>OZ255842.1:0-5533281 GCA_965277805.1 Candidatus Lustribacter sp.
TCGACGCCGCGATCACGTCAGCGCATGGATCCTACGCCGCGACATTCCACGTCACATACGGACCGAATGGAAGCATCATCTCTCAACACGACTACATCAAGATCTGAGGTGCGCATGAAAGGGTCCCCCCGACAATGACACAGACGGCACTGAAAGACATCGTTGAGCTGCGCCGCATCGACGCTCCGACATTACGGCCGCAAGCGATTGCGTTCGACGGTTCAAGTCTCTGGCTCGGATCGATCGAAACGGAACGGCTGTACGCCATCGCGACCAATACTTGGACCGTCACCGACGAAATGAGCGTTCCCGGTAAGCCCTGGGGCATGACCGTCGCCGGCGACGAACTGCGCGTGCTCCTCGGTCAAACCGCCGACGATCATCGCTCGATCTTCCGCGTCGTGCCGGGTCACGGCGTGAAAAGCAGCAGTGCCGTGCCGTGTCCCGACGATACCGGCTCGCATCTCTCCTACGACGGCGACCGGCTCTTCGTCAGCCAGTGGTACAACCAGCGCATCATCGCGCTCGACGACAGCGGCCAGGCCGGCACGATCGTTGAGGTTCCGCATCAGATCTGCGGTCACACGATCGTCAACGGCTGCTTCTACTGCATCACGGTCGACGACGAAACGACCGGACCGTACTGGCTCACGCGCGTCGACGCGCGCGGTTCGTCACCGACGTCGATCGATCTCGCCACGATCCCGTTCAACGCGCGCGGCCTCGCCTTCGACGGCGAACGCTTCTGGACGAACGACCGCGAAGTCCACCAAACCATAGCCTTCGCCAAACCCGACTAACTTCGTAGTAGAGTCGCGTCCCCTTCTGTCATCCCGAGTGGAGCGCCGTTAGACGCGGAATCGAGGGACGAGAGAAAATCATCAGCGATAGAGTGCGAACGCGAAGGCGGGAGCAGTGGCATGAAAAAAGAGCAAAAAAATAGCCACTGCTCCCGCCTTCGCGGTCGCACTCAAATACTAGCGATGGAGGCGGTCCATCGACAAGCTCGGGATGACAAGAACGTTATACGTGCAGGTAGCGTTTTAGTATTTCTTCGTTGGTGCGTAGGTTTTCGGGGGTGCCTTCGTAGACGATTTCGCCTTGATCGAGGATGTAGCAGCGGTCGGCCACGCTGAGGGCGGAGTAGAGATTTTGCTCGACGAGGAGGATCGTCATCCCGGCTTCCTTGATCTCGCGGATCACGGCTTCGACTTCGCGGACGATCAGCGGTGCGAGGCCTTCGGTCGGCTCATCGAGCAGCAGCACGCGCGTGTCTTGCACGAGTGCGCGGGCGATCGCGAGCATCTGTTTCTCTCCGCCCGAGATCTCGTCGCCCTTGTTCGCGAGGCGCTCGCGTAACCGCGGGAAACGTTCGTACACGCGGTCGAGCGACCAGCCCGGTTTGCGTGCGGTGATCTGCGCGATGCGCAAGTTCTCGGCGACGGTGAGGTTGGTGAAGATGCGGCGCTCTTCGGGCACGAGCGCGATCCCCTTGCGCGCGATCGACATCATGTCGCGGCCCGCGAGCTCCTCGCCGGCGAGTTTCACGCTGCCGCTGCGCGGCTGCACCCAGCCGACGATCGACTTGAGCGTGGTCGTCTTACCGGCGCCGTTGCGTCCCAAGAGCGCAACGGTTTCACCCGCGCCGACCGTCAGCGACACCGACTTGAGGATGTGGCTCTCGCCGTAGTAGCTCTCGAGCGCGTCGAGCGCGAGCAGCGGCGCGGTCGCGATTGCGCTCATGCCTCGATCTCCGTTTCGCTATGACCGCCGAGGTAGGCGTCTTGCACGCGCTGATTGGCGCGGATTTCCGCCGGCGTGCCGTTGGCGAGCACGCGCCCCGATTCGAGCACGGTGATCGAGTCGGAGATTCCCATGATCAGGTCCATGTCGTGTTCGATGATCAGCACGGTCATCGAGCTTGCGAGCTTGCGCACCAGGGCTTCGGTCTTGCGCGCTTCGTCCCGCGACATTCCGGCGACCGGTTCGTCGAGCAGCAAGATCTCGGGTGCCGTAGCGAGCGCGATCGCGATGTCGAGCCGCTTCTTGTCGCCGTGCGCGAGATCGCCCGAGCGCACGCCGGCGACACTGCCGAGTTCGAGTTGCTCGATCGCACGTTCGGCCTGCGCGTCAACGTCCGGCAGACGGCCGGAGCGGCGCAGCAGTTCGAGGGCAAACGCGCCTTGCGTGTGCGCGAGCGCCGCGAGCCGGCAGTTCTGCAGCACGGTCTGTTCGGGATAGATGTTCGCGGTCTGAAACGCTTTGGCGATCCCGAGGTGCACGCGTTTGGTTCCGTCCAGCCGCGTGATGTCGCTGCCCTTAAACGTGATCGTGCCGCTCGTCGCTTCGGTGGTGCCGGAGAGCAGGTTGAAGAACGTCGTCTTCCCCGCGCCGTTCGGCCCGATCACCGCGCGCAGTTCGCCTGCTTCGACGCTGAAATCGATGTCGGCATTGGCTGCAAAACGTCCGAACGACTTGCCGAGGCCCTTCGTTTCCAAAATGCTCATTTCGAGCGCACCGATGCAGCCAGCAGCGCGCGGCGCGCTTTGGCTTTGTTGCTTATCGTACCGACGATGCCGGCGGGCAAGAACACGACGACCGCGACGAAGATCGCGCCTTCGACCAGCCGCCAGTAGTCGATGTGGGCGGAGAGCACGCTCTCGAGATACATGACGAGACCGGTCCCGATCACCGGCCCGAGCAGCGTTCCCACGCCGCCGACGATCGTGTAGATGACGAACGAGCCGCTGCGATCGATGCCGAGGGAATCGATCGGGACGCTGCCGTCGTAGAGCGCGCGCAGGGCTCCCGCCAAGCCCGTCAGCGCGCCGGAGATCGCGAACGCGGCCAAGCGGTACGCCGGCGCGTTGAAGCCGATGAGCACGCTGCGCTCTTCGTTTTCCCGGATCGCGGTCAGCACTTCGCCGAACTGCGAGCGGGTGAGCGCGCGCACGCCGACCATCACGCCGAAGAACACGAGCGCGACGAACACGTACCACAGCTTGATGTCGCTGAGATTTCCGAACGGCCCGAGCGCGAGCGCCGGCAACGATCCGCCGAGGTCGATCGGGTAGGAGCCGATGGGCAGCACCACGGCCGGAAAGTTCTGCAACCCGTCGTCGCCGTTGGTCCAATCCTGCGACTGTTCGATGACGAAGAAGATCATCTGCGCGAACGCCAGCGTCAAGAGCGCGAAGTAGATCCCGTACAAGCGCACGGCCAGCGCGCCGACGAGCAGCGCGAGTATGGTTGCCGCCAGCGTTGCGCCGAGCACGGCGAGCCACAGGTTCGGGCTTTGCGGCATGACGCGAATGAGCAGCAGCGCTGCGACGTAGCCGCCGCCGCCATAAAACATCGCGTGGCCGTACGAGAGCAATCCGGTATAGCCCAGCAGCAGGTTGAAGCCGATCGAGGCGATGCTCATGATCAGGATCTGAATCGCGAGGCCTTCGTAGCCGTTGATCGCGTGAAAGGCGAACGGAAAGAGCACGAGCCCGATTGCGGTGAAGAGCGCGAAGCGCAGGCCGGCGGTCATTGCCGGATCACTTCACTTTCACCGAGCAGACCTTGCGGCCGCAGCAGCAGCACGACGGCCATGCAGAGGTAGATCACGACGTTGGCCGCGGGCGGGAACGCGAGCGTCGTCACGCTCTGCAGTTCGCCGATCAGCAGACCGCCGAGCACGGCGCCCCAAAAACTGCCGAGACCGCCGACCACGACCACGACGAACGACGGCACGAGGAACGCGAAGCCGGTTCCGGGCGCGATGCTGTAGATCGGCGATGCCGCGGCGCCCACGAGTCCCGCGATCGCCGCACCGAGCGCGAATACGATCGTCGAGGCGGCCTTGATGTTGCCGCCGAGCAGCTGCACCATCGTGCGATCGCGCACGCCGGCGCGCACGATCAAGCCGTAGTCGGTCTTTTCCAGGAACAGCCAGACGATCACAAGCATCACGACCACGCCCAGTGCGAACAGCAACCGGTACGCCGGGTAGACGATCGGGCCCATTGCGAACGATGTGGCGAGTGCCGGCAGCGGCGGATATTGCAGCGTCGTCGATCCGAAGGTCAGCCGCAGCGTTTCCTCGACGATCAGCGCGACGCCGAACGTCACGAGAATCTGCGACGTCGCGTCTTTATTGTAGAATGAGCGCAACAGCACGCGGTCGAGCACGACGGCGAAAAGTGCGACCGCAACCGGCGCCGCGAGGAGCGCGGGCCCGAGTCCCCACTGCTGTGCGACGACGAGCCCGATGTAGGCGCCGATCGCGTAGAAAGCGCCGTGCGCGAAATTCACCAGGCGCAGCGTGCCGAAAACGATGGTCAGCCCGACGGCGATCGCGACGTAGATGAGACCGAGGACCAGCCCGTTCAGCAGGGCTTGCGTAAGAGCGACCACGTGACCCCGTGTGTAGGAAGAACGGAAACGGGCCGGCGCCGCCAGAGTGCGCCGGCCCGTTTCGTTACTGTGAGCGAGAAACTACGCGGTTTCCATTTTGCACTGCAGGCTGTCAAGCGGGGCCATGATGCCGGGTCCGTTGTGCTCTTCGAGGACTTTGGCAAACCCGAAGCCGTCGTGGCTGCGGTCGGCCGACGGCAGACCTTCGACCACGAGGCACGAGTTGACGCCCTGATGATCCTCTTTGCGGAAGTGCTCCGGCCCCTTGGTCATGTTCCACTGCATGTTTTCCAAGATCGGGATCAACTTGGCCGGATCGGTCGAGTGCGCTTGTTCGACGGCGGCTTTGTAGACCATGATGTTGACGTACGCGCACTCGGCGCCGTTCGACGGGTAGGTCTTGTAGCGGTCGTGGAACGCGTCGACGAATTTCTTCGCGTAGGTGTAGTGCTGCTGGTGGTACTGCCAGTAGAACGGCGCCGTCGAGACGACGCCCGCGAAGTTGTCCTTGGTGCCCTTCGCCATGTATTCATCGACCAGCGGCACGAGGATCTTACAGTTCTTCGTCAAGCCGAACGTGGCGGCTTGGTTGAGGCTGTTCACCATGTCGGCACCGAACTCGATGAGCACCAGCACGTCGGGTTTTGCCGCCTGTGCTTGCGAGAGCGCCGACGAGAAGTCGGTCGTGCCGAGCTTGAGCTTCACGTACGCCATTTCTTTGGCGCCTTTAGCGTTTACGACGGCCGCGATGTTGTCGTGGTTCGACCAGCCCCACGAGTAGTCGGCGGCGATGTAAAACCAGGATCCGGTGCCGTACTTCGAGACCAGCGTGCGGGCCATCGACTGCGCGCTCATATACGCGTCGTTGTAACGCCGAAAGGTGTGCTTGTGACAGTTTTGGTTCGTCGTCTCGTCGCCGTGCGTCAGCGTCGCCATGAACAGCGAGCCCTTGCGTTGACAGAGCGCGGACACGGCCACGGCCGTACCGGTCGAGGAACCGCCCGTGATCATCACCGCACCGTCGCGATCGATCATGCGCTGCGCGTTGTCGGTCGCGGTGCCGGCCGTCGTTTGATCGTCGCCGACCGACGCTTTGACTTGCATCCCCATGATGCCGCCGGACTTGTTGACCTGATCGATCGCCAGATCGTACGCGCGCTGTTGATCCTTGCCTTGATCGGCATAGGGTCCCGACAGCGGAACGTTGACCCCGATGACGATTTGCTTGCTCTGTGCGGAGATGATTCCGGGGAATCCGAAGGCCGCCGACGCAGCGGCGGCGCCGCCGATGAACCGGCCGCGGGTGGTGGGCGATACGTGCGTCATTGGCGCGCTCCTGTAGGTAGCGAGACGTAAAGTGAATTCTGCGATTCCCCTGAGAAAAGAACAACCCTGCGACATCAGTCGGAGGTCGCGGAAGTATTCTCCGATGCGTGGAGGCGGGGCGGCCGGGTGCGCGGTAGCAGCCCGGTAATGAACCGTACCTGGGCCGTCGCCGCGTGTTTGCTGGCCGGCTGCTCCTCACAAGCTCCGCTGCTCCAGCCCCCCGATCGTGTCGAATCGTTCTGCAGCGAAAAGGAGCCCCGCGGCACGGCGATCGCGAGCGTCCTCGGCAGCGTTTCCGACCGGATCGAGACCAGCGTGGCCTACCCCGGCGACGCCGTGCTCCGGACCGACGTGAAGCAGAACAGCGGCGTGATCGGCCATTGGAAATCGCAACCGCTCTACATGCCCTCGACGGCGCAAGCGCTCGGCGTCTCGGGCAACTACATCGACGTCACCGACGTCGTGATCGACAACCAGCTCTCGGGCCAGCAGTCGCGGCTCATCTACGTCACGGTCACGACGCCTCAGGGACCGAAGAACATCGTCCTGCGCGCCTTCGACACGCAAAACGTCTGCGTCGAAGGCGAACGCCTAGAATAATTCCGGTGTCATCCCGAGCTTGTGGAGGGACAGCCACTCAGCGACGTTATCGAACTTTCTTATCCCAGCCGAGGAGTTGCTCGACGAGGAGGCCGGTGACGGCGGTCCAGGTTTCGAGGATCGTGAACGTCCGGGTTTGGATGGCGAGCGGGAGCAACAGCACGGCGCCGGCGACGAGCAAAATGAGGCCCGCGATAAAGCGGGCCACGCTGCGTAATGCCACCAGCGGCTGGGTCGTGCCGGCGGCCACGTCGCGCACCAAACGGAATGGTGAGCGCGAGGCGAGGTTCCAGAGCGAGAAGGCGGCGGCATCGACGACGATCGCCGCGGCCACGCGCAGGACGTCTGAGCTCAGGTCGCCGCTTCGTCGGGCCAGGTAGCGATCTCGCCGAGCGCGGCGCTCTTGGCAACCTTCAGCCCCAGCATGGCGCACTTCATGCGCGTCGGGCTGATGCCGATGCCCACGTTCTCGAGCACAACGTCGTGCGAGAGCTGGGCCACTTCTTCGAGCGTCTTGCCCTTGAGCGATTCGGTCAGCATCGATGCCGACGCTTGCGAGATCGCGCAGCCTTTGCCCGAAAACCGCACGTCGTCGATCTTGCCGTCTGCGCCGACCGACAACTCCATCGCGATCTTGTCGCCGCACAGCGGGTTCAAGTCCTCGGCTTTGGCCGTGGGATGATCGAGATGCCCGAAGTTGCGCGGGTTGCGGTAGTGGTCGAGAATGTATTCTTTGTAGAAGTCGTCCATCAGCTGATCTTAAAGACCTCAGCAGCCTTCTCTAAGGCTGCAACGAGCACGTCGATGTCGGCTTCGGTCGTGTAGAGGTAGAACGAGGCGCGCGCGGTGGCCGGCCAGTTCATCTTGTCCATCAGGGGCATCGCGCAGTGGTGTCCGGCGCGAATGCACACGCCTTCGAGATCGAGGATCGAGGCCAAATCGTGCGCGTGGATGTCGGCGAAGTTGAACGAGATCACGCCGCCGCGATCTTCCGCGCGCGCCGGACCGTAGCACTGCAGGCCGCGGGCCGCAAACGGGGCCAGGCGTTCGAGCGCGTAAGCGGTGATGCGGATCTCGTGTTCGCGAATCCACGCCATGCCGACGTTGGTCAGGTAATCGCAGGCCGCGCCGTACGCGATCGCGTCGGCGATGTTGCTCGTGCCGGCTTCGAACTTCCACGGCAGTTCGGCGAAGGTCGTCGTGTCGTATGCGACCGTACGGATCATGTCGCCGCCGGTGAGGAACGGGGGCATCGATTCGAGCAGCGCGCGCTTGCCGTAGAGGAAGCCGATGCCGGTGGGCGCGCACATCTTGTGGCCGCTGACGGCCATGAAGTCGACATCGAGCGCTTGCACGTCGACCGGCATGTGCGGCACCGACTGCGCTGCGTCCACGAGCACCAGGGCGCCGGCGGCGTGCGCGCGCGGGATGATCGTCTCGAGCGGGGCGATGGAGCCGAGCACGTTGCTGACGTGCGAGAGCGCGACGAGCTTCGTACCGCGCAGCAATTCGTCGAGGTCGTCGAGCAGCAGCGTGCCGTCGTCGGCGGCCTTGATATAGCGCAGTTCACAACCGGTTTTGGCGGCGAGCATCTGCCAGGGCACGATGTCGGAGTGGTGCTCGACCTGCGTCGTCAGGATCGCGTCACCCGGCATGAGATTTTGCAGGCCCCAGGTGTAGCTGACCAGGTTGATCGCTTCGGTCGTGTTGCGTGTCCAGATGATTTCGGCCGAATGCGCGGCGTTGACGAAACGCGCGACCTTCGCCCGCGCTTCCTCGAACGCATCGGTGGCGCGCGCGGCGATTTCGTACACGCCGCGATGGATGTTGGCGTTGTACGACGAGTAGTAGTCGACCAGGCTGTCGATTACGGCTTGCGGTTTTTGCGACGAGGCGGCCGAATCGAGGTACACGAGGCGTTTGCCGCGCGACGTCGGCTTCGCGAGGATCGGAAAGTCAGCGGCAATCGCGGCGGCTTTCGCGTCGACCGATGCGATCATCGCCGGGCTCCCGCCAACTTTTCTTCGAGCAGCGTACGGAGTTCCGCGCGCAGCGTCTCGCCGGGGAAGCGCGCGACGGCCGGTTCGAAGAAGCCGAGCGCGATCAGTTTTTCGGCGGCGTCACGTTCGATGCCGCGGCTCATGATGTAGAAGATGTGCTCTTCGTCGATCGCGCCGACGGTGGCGCCGTGAAAGGCTTTGACATCGTTGGCCGCGATCTCGAGTGCCGGGATCGCGTCGATCTTGGCATCCTTGCCGATCAAGAGCGTGTCGTCGCGCAACGAGGCTTCAGAACCGTGCGCGTGCGGCACGATCCGGATGTTGCCGAAGTAGCGTCCGCGCCCGCGGCCGGCGGCGATGCTGCGCACGACGGTCTGCGAGCTCGTGTGCGGCACATTGTGCTGCACTTCGGTCGTGAGCTGCACGACTTCGCGCGCGACCGGGAAGAACAGCGCGGCAATCTCGGTGTTGGCGCCTTCGCCGGTGTGATCGCTGATCACGGAGTCGGTAACCGAGCTGCCGCCGAGCAGCGCGACGTTCCAGCCGATGCGCGCTTCGGCGCCGGCATGCGAGCGGCGCTTGGCCTCGACGTGCACGCCCGAACCGACGTTCTGCAGCACGGTGTAGGTGATGTCGGCGCGCGCCGCGGCGGTGATCGTCGCCGAAACGGTGATCTCGCGCTCGGCGTTGCCGGTTAACCGCTCCACGATCGTCGCGCGCGCGCCTTCGCCGGCGTTCACGAACGTGTGGGCGACCAAGGCAGCATCGGCCACGTCGTAATCGACGATGACCGGCTCGTCGCTGTTGACGCCGGCCGGAATCTCGATGTGCGTTCCGCGCGCGTCGCGGGTAACGGAAATCGCGGGCGCGATGGCGCTAAGCGACGCCACCGGCGACCTCTTCGCGAATGCTGTCGTAGCCCTCGCGTTCCACGCGCTCGGCCAAATCCGGTCCGCCGGTCTTCACGATGCGGCCGTCCATCATGATGTGGACGACGTCGGCCGGCACGTGGCGCAGGATGCGCGGGTAGTGCGTGATGATCAGAAAGCCCGTGTCTTTGCCGTCGTCGGTGGCGCGCATCGCTTCGATCGACTTGCCGACCGATTGCAATGCGTCGACGTCGAGGCCGGAGTCGGTCTCATCGAGCACCGCGTACTTCGGTGCGAGGATCGCGAGCTGGAGCATCTCGAGGCGCTTTTTTTCGCCGCCCGAGAAACCGTCGTTGACGTAGCGCGAGAGAAAGGCCGGGTCCATGTCGAGGACGCCGAGCTTTTCATAGATCATCGCGCGAAACTTGGCCGGCGGCAGATCGTCGGGCTTGACGGCCATGCGTGCAGTGCGGATGAAGTTCGCGACCGACACGCCCGGGATCGCCGCCGGATACTGAAAGGAGAGGAACAGGCCGGCCTTCGCGCGCTTGTCGGGCGAGAGCTCGAGCAAGCTCGTGCCGTCGAGCATGACGCTGCCGCTCTGGACTTCGTAATTCGGGTGGCCGCTCATCGCGAAAGCAAGGGTGGACTTGCCGCTGCCGTTGGGGCCCATCAGGGCATGAACCTTGCCGGGCTCGACCGTGAGGTCGATCCCCTTCAGAATCTCTTTGCTATCGACGCTGGCGCGCAGGCCGGAAATGACAAGTCCGCGTTTACTCACGCCCCCGATAGTACGGTTTGGGCGGAAGAAAGTCAAGGAAACTCTGGACTATCTTCGCGTCCTATGATACCTTTAGGTCGATGCACGACCGGTTTTTCGACTCTACCCGGGGGAAGATCGTCGGCGCGCTGCGGAGCCGTGGCGCGGCCTCGGCGTTTGATCTCGCGGCCGAGTTCGCGCTCTCGCCCAACGCGATCCGCCAGCAACTGGTCATCCTCGAGCGCGACGGTCTGGTTGCCGGCAAGAGTGTCCGGCGCGGCAAGACCAAGCCGACGCACGAGTACTCGCTTACCCCGCAAGCCGACCGCTACTTCCCGCAGGCCTACGACCGGATGCTGGGCGCCGTGCTGCGCGAAGTGCGCCTCTCGGGCGGCGACGCCGGCGTGGCCCGGATCTTCGACGGCATTGCCAAGAGGGCGGTCGACAAGATGACCCCGGCCCTCGAAGGCAAGTCGACGCTCGAACGCTTCGAGGCAATTGCCGAGGGTATTCGCGGGTCGGGCGTGGCGGTCGAGGTCGAGGAACACGACGGCACGATCGTGCTGCGCGAGCACAACTGCCCCTATGCCAATGTGGTCTCCGAACACCCCGAATGCTGCACCGTGATCCATACGATGCTCGACGAGGTCATCTCGCCCGAGGTCAAGCAAACCGAGTCGCTCGCAACCGGCGGCGCGGAATGCCGGTTCGAAGTCGCAGCGGCCCCCGCTCAGAGCCAACGTTAGGATATCGTGGATTTTCAGAAGTTTCAGCAATTGGTCGAACATCGGACGGGTTTCCGCACGATGGAAGATGCGATGGCTTCCGGCGAGTATTTCAGCGACTCGTGCGGCGACATGTACACGTATTATCTGAAGGTCGGCCCCGGCGACGTGATCGAGGACATCTCGTATTTCACGACCGGCTGCGGTTTCGGCACGGCGACGTGTTCGCTCTTGGTCGAACTCGCGCGCGGCAAGACGATCGATGAAGCGTTGGCGATCACCGACGCCGACATCGAGGCCGCCCTCGGCGGATATCCCGAGAAGAAGAAAGACTACCCCGAACGTTCGCGCATCGCGCTGCAGACCGCGATTGAAGACTACCGCAAGAAGCGCGCCGCCGGCGTGATCACCGACGCGATGCTCGATCAAGCACGCGCCTCGGCCGCAGTGGCCTCGCTCGCGACGCAAAACGGCAACGGCAAAACGTCGCAAGACGAAAACGAAACCGCCGGCCCGCGCATCATCGGCAACGACGGCGGCAAACTGACCATCTCGCTGCGCTAACGGCAGCGCGCCGTGGAGTTGCGCCAACTACGCTACTTCGCGACGCTGGCGGATGAACTGCATTTCCGGCGCGCAGCCGAAGTGCTGGCGATCGCTCAGCCGACGCTGAGCCAGCAGATCGCGGCGCTGGAAGACGAACTCGGCGTGCGCCTCTTCGAGCGTACCAAACGCAGCGTGCGGCTGAGCGATGCGGGCAACGTGTTTCTCGGCGAAGTGCGCGGCATTCTCGAGCAGGTCGACACCGCCGCCGATCACGTGCGCGAAGCGGAATCCGGCCGCCGCGGCGTGCTGGAGATCGGCACGTCAGGTCCGCCGATGAACAGCAATCTGCCGCGCGTGGTGCGCGCGTTTCGTGCCGCGAATCCGGAGATCGCGCTCACCGTGCGGATCATGCACAGCAGCGATGTGCTCGAAGAGCTCAAACTGCGCCGCATTCACATCGGCTTCGGCCGCGCCGGCATGGAGGCCGACGGCATCACCTCGCTGAGGCTGTGGGAATTTCCATACTATGCCGTGCTGCCGCTCGATCATCGCGAAGCGCGGCGCCGCGCCGTCCGGCTCGAGCGCCTGAGCGGCGAAGCACTGATCACTTATCCGCGCACGCTGATCGGCGAATCGTACGACGAGATGATCGCATTCTGTCACGCCCAGGACTTCGTCCCGAAGTCCGTCATCGAGGTCGACGACGTCAATTCCGTCGTTGGGCTCGTCGCCTGCGGGCTCGGCGTCTCGATTCTTCCGCACACCGGAACGCTGCAGGCGACCGATGCCGTGATGCGGCCGATCGCGGCCTCGAGCGAGTGGACGTTCGGCATCGCCGCCTACTGGCGGGCCGGCGCCCAGGTGCCCCTGGTGACGCGCATGCTCGAATCCGCACGAGCGACTGATAGCCTGAGGCTATGAAAAACGTGAGAAAATAGTATTGGACGAATCGGCCGCCGGTAAGGCATACTCGGTGGCAGTGGAGTTCGAGCGCCAGGTTACCGGTGCCCGAGCGGGCGCAACGCGTTTCCCGCTCTACGACCATGCCGTTCGCGGGATCGCGAACTACTGGTACCCGGTGATGATGAGCCGGGATCTGCGCGAGAAGCGGCCCAAAGGGCTGAAGCTCTTCGGCGATCCGATCATGTTCTTCCGCGAGAGCGGCACCGTGTACGCGCTCGGCGATCGCTGTCCGCATCGCGGCGTGCCGATCTCGCTTGGCCGTCAGGAGTTTTGCGGCACGTTCAGCTGCCGCTATCACGGCTGGACGTTCGACTTGAAGAGCGGCGCGCTCGTCGCCGCGCTCACCGACGGCCCGGATTCGGCGATCGTCGGCAAGGCGCGCGTGCCGACGTATACGGTGGCGGAACGTGCCGGCATCATCTGGCTCTTTCACGGCACCGGCACGCCGCCGCCCGTCGAAGCGCACATCCCGCCCGAACTATTGGCATCCGATGCCGTCATCGAAGCGCGCATCACGACGCGTCCGGGTGACTGGCGTTACGCGGCCGAAAACGGATTCGATGAGAGCCACGGCAAGTATCTGCACCGCGACTCGCTGATGATGTTCTTCAGCCATCCGCCGGGCTACGTGCGCACGGAGATCGCTCCCGACGACTGGCATTGGATCACGCGCAAGACGACGCAAGCCGTGCCGTTCTCCGACTACCCGGCGCTCGGTTCGTGGCCCAAGCGGCGGTTCTGGAAGATCGCGCGCTCGATCGTGCGCGTGTCGATCGCGCTGCCCGGCGTGCTGCGCGTGCACTACGGCAAATGGATCCACTTCGAATGGTACTTGCCGACCGAAGACGGTGAGCATCGCTACGTGCAGTTCGTCGTCAAGCATACCGCCGGCATCGGCGCGCTGCTCTTCCGGTTGCGTTATTGGCTTTTGCTGCGCTGGGTGTTTCACGTGCAGTTCAACGATCAGGACGCCAGTATGGTCGAGCTGATGCAAACGCCGCCCGAACAGCTCTTCGGGCCGGATCATTCCCTCATCGCGTGGCGCGCGCTGTGCGAGAACGCGTTGCAAGAAACGTGATGGACTTCAGCAACGAACAGGAGCGGAGCTTCGCGCGCGCGTGCGAGCACCTCCATATAGAAGAACTGCGCGATCGCACAGCCGATGTTGTCGGCATCTCGAGCGCGGTCGGCGAGGAGGCGCTGCTCGCCAGCTACTTCGTCGATTTCCTGGCCGCCGAAGGGCTCGAGTCGTCGTTTCAAAAGTTCGGGCCGGCGCGCGGCAATGCGGTCGCGCGGCACCGCGGCAACGGCACGGGTGCCGAGCTGTTGCTCTACGCGCCGATCGACATGCACATCGCCGGACGCACCGCAAAGGACGGGCCTTGGCTGCGCCTCGACGGCCGTCCCGATTTACATCCGGAAGCGTTCGTTGACGGTGACTACATCATCGGTCTCGGGGCGGAGAACCCGAAAGGTCACGCGGTGTGCGTAGCGCTGGCTGCCGCCGCCCTGGCGCGCGCGAAGGTGCCGATGCGCGGCGACGTGATCGCCGGACTCGGCGGTGGCGGCATGCCGCAAAATGCGACCGCGCAAAATCCCGACGCGGGGCACGGTGCCGGCGCCGCGTACATGCTCGAGCACGGCGTGAAACCGGACTTTGCCGTCATCGCCAAACCCGGCGGCGCCGTCGCGTATGAAGAAGTCGGGTTGTGCTGGTTCAAGATCAGCGTGCACGGCAGCTTCAGCTACGCCGGCATTCCGCACCGCGAGCCGCACCGCAACGCGGTCGTCGACGCGGCGACCGTCGTGACGCGCTTGAACGCGTGGTTTCCGGAATACACGGTGCGCAACACGTCGGGGCTCGTCGCGCCGCTGGGAACGGTGAGCGCGATCGCCGGCGGCTGGCCCGAAAAGCCGGCGTTCTTGCCCGATCGCTGCGACATCTACGTCGACTTGCGCATCAGCCCGCGCACGACGACGGCAGATGCAGCGCGGCAGTTCGGCGATGCACTCGATGCGATTCGCGCGGCCGAGCCCGGCATCACGCTCGACTGCGAAATGATCGCGGCGATTCCCGGAACGTCGACGCCGCCGGAGAATTGGATCATCCGCTCGAGCGTGCGCGCGTGGGAAGCGGCATACGGGCGCGAGCACGTGCTGCGCACCGGCACGAGCGGTGCGACCGACGCCAACATTTTGCGCGGCCACGGCATCCCGACCGCGCGTGTGGGGATGCCCGTGCTCGGTGCTGCTGCGCCGTTCGCCGGCCGCTTCTCCATGGGCGTCGTCAGCGCCGCCGCAATGCTCACCCTCACCAAAGCGCTCATCGCCATCGCTATCGACACCTGCACGCGTAGCCGCGACGACGTCGGTCTCGCGCCTCGAAAGGAATACAGTCCATCATGACCGTGATCACGGAAGCCTCGACCAGCAAGTACGCCATGGCAGGCGACGTGCAGATCCATTACAACGAGATCGGTACGGGCCCCGCGATCATTTGCCTGAACGGTGCCGGGCCCGGTGCGAGCAGTTGGAGTAACTTCCAGCACAACGTCGAGGCGTTTTCGCAAAATCATCGGGTGCTGCTGGTCGATATGCCGCAGTACGGCAAGTCGGCCAAGATCCCGATCGAGTTCCCGAAGTTGACGAATCTCGCGCGCATCATCCGCGACTTCATGGACGCGATCAACTTGGATAAAGCCCACTTCGTCGGCAACTCGTTCGGCGGACAAGCGGCACTTAAGACGGCGATCGATTATCCCGACCGCGTCGGTCATCTCGTGATGATCGGCAGCGCGCCCGTCGGTTTTAGCCTGTTCAGCCCGCAGCCGGTCGAGGGCGTCAAACTGATCGGCAGCTATTATAAGGGCGAGGGTCCGTCGCTCGAGAAGATGCGCACCGTGCTGAAGACGCTCGTGTTCGACGGCAGCCGGATCACCGATGACGTCGTGCAGGCGCGTTACGAAGCGAGCATCGATCCGGAAGCCGTGCGCGTGCACTCGTTGCCGGCGCCGAAGAAACAAGATCTCACGGCCGAACTCCCGCTGGTCAAATCGCCGACGCTCGTCGTGTGGGGCATGGACGACCGCGCCGGCGCGCTCGACATCGGCCTGATCATGACGCGCTTGATCCCGAACGCGCAGATGCACATCTTCAACAACTGCGGACACTGGGCACAGGTCGAGCACGCGGCGGAATTCAGTCAGCTCGTACTCGGATTCTTCAGCACGACGACGTAAGGGGGATCGAATGGATATCGTTGGAGCGTACGCCTGCTCGCACGCAGGCCTGCTGATCTCGCGCAGCAACGAGGCGCCGGCGGCTCAACGCGACGCGATCTACGCGGCGTTCGCGGAGATGGGGCGCGAAATTCGTGCCGCGAAGCCCGACGCGGTGGTGCTGATCGGCACCGATCACGGCAAGATCTACCCGTACACGCACGTCGCGCAGTTTGCCATCGGCGTCAGCGAAACGGCCGAAGGCATCGGTGATGCCGACTTGCCGAAATGCACGGTGCCGATCCACCAAGCGTTCGCGCAGGCGATTCTCAACGGGATGATCGAGGAAGGCGTCGACCTGAGTTACTCAGAGCAGTCGCGCATCGACCACTCGTTCGTGACGCCCTTGATGCTCGCGTTCGGCGATGACTTCCCAAGCATCGTGCCGATCGCGCAGAACTGCAACATGCCGCCGCTGCCGCCGCTGAAGCGCAGTTACGATGTCGGCGTGAAACTGCGCGCCGCGATTGAGGCCGGTCCGAGCGGACGGGTCGTGGTCGTCGGCACGGGCGGCCTCTCGCATTGGGTCGGCAACGCCGAGCAGCAGCAGTTCCGGCGCCGGCCGGCCGGCACGCGTCTCGGGGCGCGTTCGCCCGGCATGACGATCGATCCGACCGGGCCGATCAATGAGGCCTTCGATCGCGACTTCATTGCCGCGATCTGCGCCGGCAAGACGATGGCGTTTCTCCGCGAGTGGGGCGACGAACGTCTATACACCGATGCCGGCAACGGCGCCGCGGAGATACGGAATTGGATTACCCTCGCGGGAGTGACCAACGATCGCACGGCGCGCGTGCTTGCCTACGAAGCGGTGAGCGAATGGCTCACCGGCACCGGCCTCGTCGCATTTTCATGAGGATCGCCGCAATCGCGTCGATCGTCCTGCTGGCTGCAGGCATCGGCGCCGCTTCGGCGCAGACCACGCCGGCGCTGACCACGGTGCGCGTGCTGGCGTCGCCGGTCGACGACGTGATGCCGGTGCTCTACGCGCAGCGCGCGGGGCTCTTTCGTCAGGCCGGACTCGACGTGCAAGTCGATCGCGCGAACAGCGGCGCCGCCGCCTCAGCCGCCGTCATGGGCGGCGCGGTCGAGATCGGCAAGGGCAACATCATGTCGGTAATCACCGCGCACGCGCACAACGTGCCGCTGGTCATCGTCGCGCCCGCCGCAATCTACGATCCAAAGACGCCCGACGCCGCGCTGGTCGTCGCGGCCGGCTCGCCCATTCATAACGCGCACGACCTGATCGGCAAAGTCGTCGGCGTGACCGCGCTCAACGACCTCAGCGCCGTCGCGACGGAGACCTGGCTCGATCAGAACGGCGGCGACGCGAAGAGCACCCAGTTCATCGAGGTGCCGTACCCCTCGCTCTTGCCGCAGCTCCAAGCGGGCCGCGTTCAGGCGGTCATCCTGCTCAAGCCGTTCATCAACGATGCGGTCAATCAGAAACAAGCCAGCGTGCTTGGCCTTGTGTACAGCGCGGTTTCGCCCCGCTTTCTCGAATCGGTCTGGTATGCGAACGCCGACTATATTGCGAGCCACCGGGACGTGATCGCCAAGTTCCAGCGCGTGGTCGCGCAAGCGTCGGCGTACACAAACACGCATCCCGCCGACACCGTCGATCTGCTGGTGTCGTTCACCGGACTCGAGCCGCAGCGGGCCGCGCTCGTTGCGCGGATGGTGAACGGGACGGACGTGCGCGCGCAAGAGATCCAGCCCGTGATCGACATCGCGGCGAAGTTCAATCTGATTCCGAAATCGTTTTCCGCCCAAGAGATCATTCCGCCGAAATAAGGAGATCGTCATGCCCCGCGTTTGGGATTCGTTCATCACCGCCCAGGACAAAGCGTCGCTCGGCGACCGCCCGCATCAAGTGTGGGGTTACGGCGAGCGGCCGGCGCTGCTGTGCGTCGATCTCTACCGCTGGGTGTTCGGCGATCGCCGTCAACCATTGCTCGAGGCGATGAAGACCTGGCCCGGCTCGTGCGGCGAGCCGGCTTGGGATGCGATCCCGCACGTGCAGCGATTGCTCGGTGCCGCGCGCGCTGCGCGAATTCCGGTCGTGCATGCAACCAAGATGTCGCCGTACACGTCGGGCATCGCGGCCTGGTCTGAAAAGCCGAGTGCGACTCGCCCTCCGGCGAAACCCGACGGCAACAAGTGGGATATCATCGACGAAGCGGCGCCGCTGCCCGGCGAAACGGTCATCTATAAAGCCGCGCCCAGCGCATTCTTCGGCACGCTGCTGATGGCGCAACTCAACGCGCTCGACGTGGACTCGCTGATCATCTGCGGTGAATCCACCAGCGGCTGCGTGCGCGCGACGGTCGTTGACGGGCGCAGCAACCGTTTCAAGATGACGGTCGTCGAAGAGGCCGTCTTCGACAGGCATCAGGCGACGCACGCGATCAACTTGTTTGACATGCACGAGAAGTATGCCGACGTGCTCGGCATCGACGAGGTCGTCGCCCACCTCAATGCGTTGCGCCCGGCGTCGGCCGCGGTGCCGGCCTGACCCCGGAAGAGCGCTCGCGCGTTTCGCTCGCGAGCATCGCGATCGCCTTCGGGCGGGTTTCGGCAACGGCGTTCGGGGGCGGTCAGATGCCGGCCATTCGCCGCGAGGTAGTGAAGCGGGCCGGTTGGCTCGACGACGATCAGTATCTCGAGATGTTGTCGGTGGCGCAACTGCTGCCGGGATCTAATCCGACCAGCGTCGCGGTGCTCGTCGGCGCACAAGTGCGCGGCATTCCCGGCGCGACGGTGGCGTTGCTCGCCGCCGTGCTGCCGGGGTTCGCGATTCTCATGCTGATCGGCGTACTGGCGCTCGACTCGCACAGTTCGTGGACCACCGGCGCGTTGCGCGCGTGCGCGGCGGTCGCGGTCGGCTTGACGCTGGCGAACGCCGTCGAGCTCACCATCAAGCGCCTGAAGATCGCCGACGTGCTGATCATGGCCGGCGTGGCGGCGTCGGTGCTGTTTCTGCACATCTCGCTCTTCCTGACGCTCGTGATCTTCACGCCGATCGCGCTATTCTTCATCAAGCCCAGGGTGAAGAAGGCCGAAGGATGATCCTCGGCCGGCTCGCGATCGTTTTCACCATTCTCTCGCTGCTCGGCTTCGGCGGCGGCAACGCGATCATTCCGCAGATGCACGCGGATGTCGTCGACTCCTACCACTGGATTACGTCGGCCGACTTCACCCGCTTCTTTGGGTTGGCCAAACTCGCGCCGGGGCCGACGACCACGATGGCGGCGCTGGTCGGCTACGCGGTCGCCGGCTTCGCCGGAGCGATCGTCGCCACGATTGCAGTGTTCGTTCCGGCCGGCGTGCTGTGCTACGCCGTCGGGCACGTGTGGGAAAAGCTGCGCGGCAATCCGTGGCGCGAGCGGTTCGCGGCGGCGATCAAGCCGGTCGTGCTCGGCTTGATCTGGGCCGGCGTCGTGACGCTGGCGCGCGGTGCGCTCGACGGCTGGGTCACGATCGCGTTTGCGCTCGTCGCGACCGTGCTGATGCTGCGCACGAGCCTCAATCAGGCGTTGATGGTCCTCGTCGCGGGAGCGATCGGCGCGTTCGCGCTCCGTTGATCGACGCCGAGATGCTAGCGCCGGTCGCGCAGGTAACGGCGGGTCAGATCGACGGCTTCCACCGTATCGAGCAGCACGCGTCCGCGCGCGCGCGTACCGGAGCGATCGCCGCTCGAACGTTCGGTCACGGCGCACAGAAACCACGGTCCGGGCACGGTCTTCGTTTGCACGAACAGCGTGCGCAGCATCGTCACGTCCTCGACGGTGTGCACGCGTTCGGCCGAAAGTCCGCATGCGCGGGCGAGTGCGGTAAGCTGCTCGGCGCTCCCGGGCGTCGTTGCGATGTCGGCCTCGCCGGTGCCCCAAATGCCGTTGGCCAACACGACGATGGTGAGGTTGCTCACGGGGTGACGCGCCAGCGTTCCCAGCACTTGCACGCCGGCGAACATCGATCCGTCGCCTTCGATCGCGATGACGCGTTCGCCGGGACGTCCGAGCGCGATGCCGTACGCGACGGCCGCGGCATAGCCGAGTTCCATGTTGTAGATCGTGGCCGGATGCGGCGGATCGCTCGCATAGTACATCAGCCCGGAGGACGCGCCGGGCGAAACGACGATCGCGGCATCGTCGCGTTCGGCCGCGATGGCGTCGATGATTTCAGCGCGCTGCACGGACGGTCTCATCCACGGCGTCGAGGTAGAGCGGCATGAAGACGACCATGCTCGTTCGATGGTTCTCGACGGTTTGAAACGCGAGCCGGATCGTCTCCGCGTACGCTTCGCCCGGCCGCAGTACGATGTTGTCGAGGTGCAGCCCGTCGACGACGGCGCGCGCTGCGGCCACCGGCGTCTGGTGGTAATCGAACGGCTCGCCGATCACGCCGCCATGGCTCACCAGCACGAACACCGGCGTGCGTTGCAGGCGGGAGCGCGCGAGGATCAAGCCCGCGTAGCCGAGGCCCGAGCTTTCCATAATGACGACGGCGCGCTTGCCGGCCACGAACAGCCCGGCCGCGATCGCGATGCCTTCGTCTTCACGCGCGCAGACGATGGTGGTGAAGCGCGCGTCCGCTGCGATCAGCGCGGTCAGCGCGCCGGTTCCGCTGTCGGGAAGATACACGCAGAACTCGATGCCCGCGGCAACGAGTCCCGCGTGAATTGCCGTGGCGGAAGCTCCCATTGATGCGTTCTTACACGCCCGTGGCGCAATCACTTGTCGAACCAGCGGGGCCGCCGCACGCCGGTGCGCTCGCCGACGACGAACGTCGCATCGAAGGGCGCATGAAAGTTTCCGGCCGAGCGAAGTATACCGCCGACATCGCGCGCGAGGACACGCTCTGGGCTGCGTACGCCGAAAGCCCGCACGCGCACGCGCGCATCCGTTCGGTTGACGTCGAAGCGGCGCGGCGCGTGCCGGGCGTGCGCGCGGTGCTCACCGGCGCCGACATCGGCCTCACGCGTTTGGGCCGCCAGATCCTCGACTGGCCGGTGCTCGCCGTCGACACCGTGCGTTTCATCGGCGACCGGGTGGCCGCGGTTGCAGCCGAAACGCGCGAAGCGGCCGAAGCCGCGGCGCGCGAGATCGTCGTGCACTACGACGCGTTGCCGGCCGTACTCGATACCGCCGCCGCGTTGGAACCCGATGCGCCGGTGCTCCATCCGGATTGGGATGGCTATTCGTATCCCGTGTTTGCCACGCGGCCGCGACCGGCGCGCGCGCACCCGAACATTCAGGGCACGCTGCTGCGCGTGAAGGGTGAGGCGGATCTCGAACCCATCTTTGCGCGCGCGCATCGCGTGTTCGAACACCGCTTCGTGACGCCGCGCACGCACGCCGGTTACATCGAGCCGCGTGCAACGCTGGTGTGGATCGATCGCGCCGGCATCGTGCACGTGCACTCGCCGAACAAGTCGCCGTTCGACCTGCGCAAGCAGATGGCGCGCACGCTGGGCCTGCCGCTCGAGCAGATCACGGTCGAGTGCACCTCGATCGGCGGCGACTTCGGCGGTAAGGGCCTCACGCTCGATGAGTACGCGTGCTACTTTCTGGCCAAAGCGTCCGGACGTCCGGTGCGTCATGTGCAGCGCTATGCGGACGAACTGCGTTCGGGCACCACGCGCCACCAAGCGACGATGACGCTGCGCACGGCCGTCGACGCCGAGGGCACGTTCCTCGCGCATCATTCGGTCATTCTCTACGACGGCGGAGCGTACGCCGGGGGGAAGCCGGTGCCGCATCTGCTGCCGGGGTTCGGGTACGGCACGATTCCCTACCAAATCGAGCACGTGCGTCTCGAGATGTCGGCCGTGTATACGAACACATTACCGGCAGCGCACGTGCGCGGTCCGGGCGAAACGCAAACGTTCTTTGCGTGGGAGCGGCACGTCGATGAGATCGCTGCCGAGCTCGGCATCGATCCGCTGGAACTGCGGCTGCGCAATATGATGCGCCACGGCGACACGTCGGTCAACGGCGATATCGTCGAGCATCCGGCGGGACGCGAGGTGCTCGAAGCGTTGCGCAGCGAGCTTGCGCGGTTGCCGGTGCCCGCCGCCGGACGCGGGCGCGGTATCTCGATCGTCTGCTCGCACACGGGCGGTGGCACCACGTCGGTGCGCATGCGGTTGGAAGAAGACGGCACGATCGCGGTGATCCTCGGCGTCGCCGATCAGGGCGCCGGCACGTTTACGCTCGTGCAGCGTGTTGCGGCCGCGACGCTGGGCGTGCCGCGCGAGCGGATCGCGGTGCGCCAAGCGAGTACCGCCGAGACGCTGTACGACCCGGGTGCCGGTGCCAGCCGCATCACCCACATCGCCGGCCGCGCCGTGCAGATGGCCGCGCTGCAGCTTCGGGAGCGCATCGTTGCGGGCGAAGCGGCGCCGTTCGAGGTGACGGCGACCTACGAGAGCGATCCGGCCGGCTCGCAGCGCGTGCCGGACTATACGTTCGGCGCCTACGCGATCGAAGTCGCGGTGGATTCCGAGACGGGGAAACTGTCGGTGTCGGACGCACTCTTGGTGGCAGATGTCGGCACGATTCTCAACCCCATCGCACATCGCGGGCAGGTCGACGGCGGATTCGTCTGCGGTCTCGGCGTCGCGTTGATGGAAGAACGGCCGCTCGATGAGAGCGGCAAGCCGGTCTTGCTGAGTCTCGGCGACTACAAGGTTCCGACCATCCGCGACGTGCCGACGCTGCGCACGCTCTACATCCCGGCGCGACCCGGCAGCGGACCGTTCGGTGCGAAGATGATCGGCGAGCTCAGCAACGCCGGCGTGGCGCCCGCGATCGCGAACGCCGTCTACAACGCCGTGCGCGTGCGCTTGAACTCGTTGCCGTTGCTGGCCGAACACGTCTACCTCGCGTTGCATCAGGAGCCGGCATGATCGCTCGTGTGCTCGCGGCATTGGCCGCGCTGCTGACCCTGGCTGCCGGGGCATTGCCGGCGAGCGCGTATACCCCGCACGTCTTGCGCTTCAACTACGACGAAGACGACCTCACGACGCTCAACCCGTTCTTGGCAACCGGAGCCCCCATCGCCCCGCTCACGGAGTTGACGGGCGGCGAATTCGTGCGCTTCAGTTCATCCGGTGCGCCGATTCCGGAACTCGTCACCACGATTCCGACCAAAGCAAACGGCGGCATCAGCGCGGATGGCCGCACGATCACCTGGCACCTGCGTCGTGGCGTGAAATGGAGCGACGGCACGCCGTTCAGCGCGGCCGACGTCACCTACACGTATCGCGTCGCGATGAACCCTGATAACAACATCACCAATCGCACGCCATGGACGCGGCTCGCAGCGGTAACGGCACCCGACCGCTACACCGTAGTCTTTCGCTTCAAGAAGCCATACGCGCTCTTTCTGGGGGATTATTTCTCGACCGCGAGCCAAACGGCCGTGCTGCCGCAACACGTGCTCGGTCCGGGCACCGCGATCAATCAAGCGCCGTACAACGGCTTGCCGGTCGGTATCGGGCCCTTCCGTTACACCGCTTTCAACCGCGGCAACGACATCGAACTCGAAGCGAACCCGTACTACTGGCGCGGACACCCGAAACTACAGCGCATCATCTACAAGATGATCACCGATGAGAATACCGATTTCACGCAACTGCAAACCGGTGAGCTCGATCTCTGGGCGCTGATCAACGGCGCGCTCGCGCAGCGCGTGCGCACGCTGCCCGATAAGGCCGTGACGAGCACGCTCGGGAGCCTCACCAGCGGCCTGTATTTCAACGTAACGCGGCCGTCCGTTCGCGACCCGCGCGTGCGGCAAGCCCTCCGTTACGCCACCGATCAGAAATCGATCGTCGCGAAGGTCGCGCTCGGCAATGGTTTGCCGCAACGTTCGGTGATCGGTTCGGGCACGCCGGATTATCTCGCGCTGCCGCTGGTCCCCTACGATCTCAAACGAGCCGGCGCGCTGCTCGATGCGGCCGGCTGGAAGCTCGGCGCCGACGGCAAACGCCGCAAGAACGGCATTCCGCTGACGGTCGAGCTCGCGATTCCGGGCGGTTACGCGCCGAGCGAAAATGCCGCCGGGCTCGTGCACGATGATTGGGGTCAAATCGGGGTCGAGCTCTCGATTCACGTATGGTCGGACTCGTCGTTCTTTGCGCCGGCGGCGGCCGGCGGCGTGCTGCAAACCGGCCGTTTCGACGGCGCGCTCTTTTCCAATGGCGGCGGCCTCTACGCGAACGTCACGAACTTTTACACCTGCGCCGCCTTCCCGCCCAACGGCTTCAACACCGACCGCTTTTGCGACCCGCGCGTCGACGCGCTCAACGCCAAGTACGAGCAAAGCTTCGACCCCGCCGAACGCAAACGCATTGCCGCAGCGCTGCAGCGCGCCATCGACGACGGCGTCCCCGGCATCGTGTTCTACCAGCGCCTCTTCGTCTCAGCGTTCGACAACCGCCTACGCGGCTATCACCCCAGCCTCTTCAGCGCCTGGGGCGACCCGCTACAACTCGATATCTGAACGGAGGACGGCATTGGCAGAAGAAACGGTATTTCCCCAGCGGAGGGGCGCGACGTCAATCGGCATCAACGTGTTTGCGACGCCGCGCGAGCGGCATGGCGAGATGCTCGAGACGTTGGCGGCGATTGCCGATCTGGCCGACAGCCACGCGCTTCCGAAGAACATGTATTCTTCGTTCCACCCGGCGATCGAGGCGCCGATCGTGGTGAACTACGTGCAATACGCCGATCCGACCGGCGGCCGCGAGCTAGCCGCCGTGGCACGTCCGCTCGTCGACCGGACGCACGAACTTTCCACGAGCCACGAGATGCGGTACTACGACGCGGTGGATGTCGTGACGGCCGCCGGAAGCACCGAGTTTGCGGTCGTTGCCGGCAAAGACACCGTCTCGGTCATCGGCGTGTATGTGGTCGAACCCGGCAAACAGTCTGAGCTGATAGACGCGCTGCGAAAATATGCAGACATCGTGAAGTCGGCGGACGGCTTTAAAGCGATGTCCGTTCTGCAGGGTCAGAAGCCCGAATTTGCTGCCGCCTATGAAGTGTGGACCAACATTGCTGCCTACCGGCGCTCGGCAATGAGCGTCGCTACAGAACCTCTTGCGCACGCTCGCGCGCTTGCGACCGAGGCTCTCATCGAAGCCTATAGCGTCGTGCGCGTCAACCGTCATCGCGGCGCCGTAACGGCAGACTAATGTACTGCGTCGGCAATGAGCTTTTCGGCGACCATGCGCCACGTCTTTAAGCTCGCCTTATGATGGGTCCTATCACCTAACAAAAGCGCATTGACGCCCATACCGCGCAAAAGAAACAATGTAAGGTCGATGATTTCCCTTGCAGTCACGCTCGGTATTCCGGCTCTTACGAAGACATCTAACCACGCCTTATTGATCGTTGAACGATAGCTATTCATAATTGCGGCGATGGTTGCCAAGTGCTTAGGTTCGCCTTGAACGCCGATGATCAGTTCCGTCGAGACCATGAAGTGCCGGCCGAAATAGAGGGCTTCGCTCGTCTTGATAAACGTGCCCAGAGGATCTCTCAGCGCTGCGGGGCTACGCGTCACGGCTAAGCCTGTTTCCAGGGCCTGTCGATACGCGTACTCTCGCGCAGCAAGTGTCAGGTCTGCCTTCGATCGGTAATGATGCACTCGGGCACCACCTGATACTCCGGCTCGGGCGGCTACCTCTGCTACCGTGAATCCCGCATACCCGCGCTCGGCAAGCACCTCCAGAGCGGCTTTGAGAAGCCTATCGCGTGTTTTTTGGCTGCGCTCTGACTGCGTCCGACGGCTGCTGGAAGGAAACTTACGTATCGCCATAAAGATACCGAACGTTCGTTTTGTAAGTAGCGTTCACCCGTCTTATTCGAGGAGCGATTATGACACTGTATTTGAGCCGCGGTCAGGCCGTCGGCGTCATGTTCGCCACGGCCGTGGCGGCGGTTCCGCGCCGCTCGCAAGCGCAGGAGACGTTCAAGGCGGCTGCGACGCCGACTGAGACCGACTCCCTCATCTGGCTGGCACAGTCGCAGGGCTACTTGCAGCGCGCCGGATTGTCGCTCGACATTCAAGCGTTGGGATCGGGTGACGCGATCGCAGCCGCGATGATCGGCGGAGAGATCGCGATCGGCAGCATGAATATCGTCTCCCTCGCGCTGAGCCACCAAAACGGGATCGACATCAAGATCATCGCCGGCGGTTCGCAATGGGAAAGCGGCCACGGCGGCTCGCAGCTCATGGTGAAACAGGATTCGCCGATCAACGGGGGCGCCGCGCTCAACGGCAAGACCGTGGGGATCAACGTGCTTCGCGGCCTCTCGCAAATGGTCACCTCGGCATGGATCGACAAACACGGTGGCGATTCAACGAAGGTCCAGTTCGTCGAGATGCCGTTCGGAACGATGCAGGCGGCACTCGAAGCGGGCCGTGTCGCGGCAGCGCAGATCGGCCAGCCTTGGGCGACCAGCGCGCTGGCCACGTGCCGCTCATTAGGTCCGCCAAACGACGCGATCGCGAACCGTTTCTTGCTAAGCGCATACGTCGCGACCGGCGCCTGGGCCGCGGCGCACAAAGATGCCGTGCGCCGCTTCCAGACAGCGCTCTCCGGGTGCGCGCATTGGATCGATACGCAGCCGGCGGCATCGGTCGGAGCGATTGCCGAACTGACGAAACAGGAGCCCGCCGTGGTCGCTCGCTCCGTGCGCTCGATTTTCAGTGAGAGGCTAACGCCCGCCGGTGTTCAGCCGATCCTCGACGCCTGCGCGAAATACGGCGTCCTCAAAGCCACGTTCCCGGCAACCGACATCATGGCGCAGTCATGAACGCCCACCACCACAGCCACATCGACGTCCACGTCCACGCGGCCAGCAAGCAATACGTGGACTTGCTCTTAGCGTTGGGTGCGGAACCTGAAGTCACGCGCTGGGCGCGCGACATGGTCGCGCATGCGGACGAAGCAGGACTGGCGCACCGCCTCGACGTGATGGACCGCAGCCACGTCGAACGTCAGATTCTGTCGATGTCGGCAGCGACGCCCTACTTCGACGATGTGGATTCCTCGATTCGCGCAGCGCGCTTCATCAACGACGAGCACGCGGAGCTTTGCCGCCGGTACCCGGACCGCTTCTCGTTCTTCGCGACGTTGCCGATGCCGCACGTCGACGCATCGCTGGCGGAGCTCGAGCGGGCGATGCGCGATCTCGGAGCCGCCGGCGTGACGTTTACGACGCACATCCGCGGACGTTCGCTGGCGGAGCCGGCGTTCAAGGAGCTTTTTGCCGAGCTCGACCGCCGCGGAACGGTTGTGTTTCTGCACCCGCCGGGCTTCTCGTGCTACTCGCCGATGATTGCGGAGCACCAATGGACGCTTGGCGCGCCGATCGAAGACGCTGTCTGCGCGATGCAACTGATGCGAGCCGGCTTTCCTCGCCGCTATCCGCAGCTCAAAGTCATCCTGCCGCATCTGGGCGGCTTTCTCGCGTTCCTTCGTTACCGGACGACGCGTCACGCGCACTTGAACCTTCCGGGGGAAGACGCGCCGGCGGAGCAGATGCGCAAGTTCTGGTACGACACGGCGAGCGGCGAACCCGAAGCGCTGCGAATTGCAGCTGCATGCTACGGCGCCGACAAGCTGCTCTTTGGTTCGGATTTTCCCTATTGGGACCGCGATTACGACGTGACCTGGCAGTATTTGGAACGGGCCGGCTTGACTCCGGACGAGCTTGCCGGTGTGCGTTCAGAGAACGCGCGAGCACTCTTCGGCGACTCACTATAAGCTTCAAACGAGCGGCCGAAACGGGGTGAACGCCGAATGGGGCGGCCGTGCCCAGCAAGGGATCAACCCCCAGCCTCTCGACTGTCCGCAATGCGCTTCGTATCCTCGACGCGTTCTCCGAGCGCGAGCCGATTCTCGGGGTCATGGAGCTTTCGCGGCGTCTAAAGATTTCGAAAAGCGCCGTCTCTCGTTTGGTGACGACGTTGTGTTCGCAAGGGATCCTGACCCTCGCTCCCAGCGGCCACTACCGCCTGGGGACGCGGCTCTACGACATGGGTTTGTTGGCCGTCCGAAGCCATCAACTCTTCGATGCGGCTTCAGAGGCGCTGATCCAATTGCATGCGGCGACGGGGAAGAGCGTCCACTTTGCGATTCTCGATGGGTTGGACGTCGTGCAGGTCCATCGTCTGACATCGAGCGACATGGCACGCGTGCCGGGTGAGTTGCGGACAAGACCACCGGCTCACGCAACGAGCACGGGCAAGGCCATCCTCGCCTTCGCTAAAGAGGAACTGGTTGAACGCGCGGTTTCGGCCGGGCTTCGTTCCTTTACTCCGACGACGATTACCGATGCCGCGCAACTCCGGCGCGTCCTGCGTACCGTTCGGGAACGTGGGTATGCCGTTTCGAAGAGCGAGTACCAGCAAGGCGTCGGAGGCATTTCGGCTCCGATTTTGGACAAGACCGGCGTGGCCGTCGCGGCCCTCACGATTGTCGACTTGAGCGATCATCTAACCGATAAGGTCGTCGCGCACGACTCGGTCCTCGTGATGCGCAGTGCCCGCGATCTCTCGGCAATCAGCGCTTGAGCGCGCTCACGCGTACTCCGCTTGCGGCACGTTCAGCTGCGCGGCCAGATCGGCGGGCCATTTCCACTCTTTGAGTGGCGCGCCGGCTTCGAGCGCACGTACTTCGCGTCGAAGGACGCGCCGCAAGAGAATGATGGCGAGGTCGCCCCGGCCGAGTCGATCGGGACGGCGCTGACCGATCGGCGGCTGCAGCTCCATTGCGACGTCGTCCTGAATCGAGATGATGTCGGGCCGCGTGATATCAACGTCGTCGACGTAGACCTCGCCCCGGAAGATCGCGGCAACGACATCCGCCTGCGGTTTTAGCGTCTTCAACGTTTCGTTGCGTTTTGCGTGCGCCGCCCTAAAGCGCTCGAGCTCCGCGCCGGCGAGGTCGGCATGGTTGAGCATAAACGTCCGGTGTGAATAATCGTCGATCGGAATGCGCCAAGCGAGATGGTCGAAGGTGGTCGTTCCCTCGACGTTGACGATCAGGGCGCTCAGCGGGAAGAGAAGGTGATTGATCTGCGCCTTGCCGTCGCTGTAGAGCTTTTTGCCGGCAATGCCGTACTCGGTCTCGGCCGCCGCGACCCGCGGGATCTCGCGGTTCACACCGACGCCCGTGAACTCCGAATTCCTGTGCACGAAAAACGGGTGCGTGTAGTCGACGCTGTTTTCGAGCGAATTCAGGTAATTCGTCTTGCGAACGTAGCTCGCAGTGCCATTGAACCCCGGAGCCGAAAATCGCGCGAGCATCTGAAAAGCCGGCGGCTCGCCCGTTCCAAGGTACGCGAACACCAAGCCTTGATGCACGCGTACGGGATATCCCGCGACGCGGACCTTAGCGGCAAACGCTGCATCTTCGGCGGGTTGTTCGACGCACTGGCCGGCCGCGTCATACATCCACCCATGATAGAAGCAGCGGATGCAATCGCCCTCGACGTGCCCTGTGAACAGCGGCGAACTTCGATGGGCACAAAAATAATCGACCAGATGCGGATCGCCGGTGACGCCGCGGTAGAGCGTGAACTCTTGCCCCAAGACCTGAATGGCCTTTGCGCGCCCCGGTGCGACATCTCGGACTTCCGCGACCGGCAACCAGAAGCGCCGAAAGTACCGCCCGGCGATCGTGTCGGGGCCGGTCTGCGCAAGCTCGGCAACGTCATTCGCGTCGTTGACTTGGCTATCGTTCGTAGAAATCGTCATGGCTAGGCGATTGTATGGTCCCGGCCGTTCCAGAGCAACCGGGGCGGCTCGCATAGCGGGAGAGTCGCCTTGCGCCCGGGTGCCCCGGATCCTAGGATGGCGCCATGGATATCTGTGCGCAAATTGCGGTGACAATGTGAAAGTTAAAAGTTTTATCGTTGCCTTGCTGCTCACGGTGTGTGCCGTGGGCCCGACGCGGCCCGTAGCCGGCCAAGGGTTGACGGCGGTTCGCGTAATCGGCCCGAGCGTCGATGGCTTTACACCAGCGTGGGCAGCGCAGAAGCTCGGTATCTTTAAGAAATACGGAATCGACGCCCAACTGACGATTGCATCGAGCGGAGCGGCCGCCTCAGCAGCATTGATCGGCGGCGCGGCCGATGTTGCGTACGGCAACGTGGTCAGCGTTATTCAAGCGCACGCGCACGGTGTGCCCCTCCAGTATATCGTTCCAGGCGGCATAGCGAACGCGCAGACCGGTCTCGTACATGCATTCGTCCTCAAAGAATCACCGATTCACAAGGCGGTCGATCTCAACGGTAAGACGCTCGCGTCACCGGCACTGCACGATCTCGACTCGGCCATGACCCTAGCCTGGGTGGATGAAGACGGCGGCGACTCAAAAACGATGCACGAGGTTGAAGTGCCGTCGTCGGCCGCAGTCCCGTTTCTCGAAGCACACCGGGCCGACGTCGTCGTCTTGACCGAACCAGCATCGAGCCAAGCGGCCGCGACCGGTTTGGTCCGCGAGATCGGCGACACATTGAAAGTCATCGGCGGCAGCGCGTTGGTCAGCGGATATACCGTGGCCGCGTCGACGGCTGCGGCGAACCCAGACACCTACACGCGCTTCGCGCGCGCCATGCGTGAGGCGGAAGCGTACACGAATGCGCACCCTCGCGAGACGGCTGAAATTCAGGCATCATTCAGCGGCATGACATTAGACCAGATTCTAAAGACAAGACGGAACTTCTATCCGCCGGCGCTGAACGCGAAGCTCCTCCAACCGCTCATCGACGTCTGCGCGCGTTACGGGCTGATCGACAAAAGCTTCCCAGCGGCGGAGATCATCAGTCCGGCAGCCGTCAAGCCATGATGACGGAAGCCCTCGGCCACGCCCTCGACGACCTCGTCATCGCCAACCGTATTCTCCATTCGGAAGGGGTCGTGGACGCGTACGGGCACATTAGCATTCGGCATCCGGAGAATCCGCAGCGGTACTTTCTCTCGCGCTCGCTTTCGCCGAACCTCGTTACCCGCGACGACCTCATGGAGTTCGATCTCGAATCGAACGTTCTCAACGGTGACGAGCGGTCACCGTATCTCGAACGGTTCATTCATGGCGAAATCTACGCCGCGCGACCGGAGATCATGTCGGTCGTGCACGCGCATGCGGAAGACGTCTTACCGTTCGGCATCGTGAAAAACGGCGGCGTCCGGTTCGAGCCCGTTATCCACTCCGGAGCCATTCTAGGCCGCGTGACGCCGATCTGGGACATCCACGACCACTTCGGCGACACCAATCTTCTGGTCGCGAATGCCGAGCAGGGGAAGAGCCTTGCGCAGGAGCTCGGCTCGGCAAGCGTCGTGCTGATGAGCGCTCACGGCTTCGTTGCCTGTGCACGCACGGTTAGCGACTGCACGCGCATCGCACTCACGGTCCCGAAGAACGCTCGGGTCATCCTGAAGGCAAAGGCGCTTGGCGGAGACATGCGGACACTGACCGACGGCGAGATCGCGAAGCACGGCGGCAGCAACGATCCCTATCGGAGTGACGTCTGGCGTGCGTGGGAATACTGGGCAAACGCCGCCGGCGTCGGCGATATGCTTTGGAAGCCCGATTAGGCTACCACTAAGTGATCTTCGACGGCTGATACGCCGGGGACGGACCAGGCCGCTCTACGCGCTGCGTCAAGCTCGGCCCAAGAATGCACGCGGCCGCGCAAGACGACGCTGCCATTGTGCGTCTCGATGTCGATTTGGCTTGTCTCTTGCTCGACGGTCCGTTTCAGCTCGCGGAGAATCCGATCGCGAACATCAGCCACTTTCGGGCTTGCCTTCACCGTGATGTTGTTCGTAACGCCGATGACCCCGTTGAGGTACTTGACGGCCCGCTCGGCTTCGTCTTTTTGAAATTGCCAATCGACCTCTCCCGAGAGCGTTAGCCAGCCGTTGCTGACGGTGACCTTGACGCCCTCGGGTAAATCGCTATGCCAAGCGAGGGCCCTAGTCGCGGCCTCGGCGATATCGGTGTCGTCACGCTTGTGAAAATCCGGCAGCTCGACCTTCAGTTCGTTGGCGATCGCCCTGACCCCGGTAACGCGTTTGACGGTGTTTTCCGCTTCGACCTTTTGCCAGTAGCTGGGGACGGTACCGGTCAGCGTCACCGCTCCATCGTGCACGGCAACGGCGATGTGCCTCGCATCGAGACTTGGATCCGTACTGATCTCTTCTGCAACATCGGCATGCAGTTGCGCGTCGGACTTCATTTCTGGCCTCACTTCTGAAAGACAAACTAAACGTTAGGCGTCGAGTCTGCCGCTTCGAAATGTGAACGTCAATCAAGTGGCAGTCGTAGGCATGCAATTATTCAAGCGGCGTTCCTAGGTCCTCAAAGCGATTGACGACGGACCAGGGGTGCCGGACACTCAAGCCATGATAAAAAAATCTCTCATCGCCTCCCTGACGCCGCTGCTCCTCATCTGTATGACGATGGTGGCACCGCCGGCTGTGCAAGGTCAGCAACTGGCGCAAGCAACTGCAACGCCGGCCGCCGGCGTGATTCCTCTGGGTGTTACGGTTATCGAGATGCGGGCGGTCGTTGCGGGCTGGAGTGCCAAGAAAGACATTCTCGGAAAACACGTTCAAAACGATCGCAAGGAAGATCTCGGAACGATCCAAGACATCATCATCACGCAGAAAGACGAAGCGGCCTTCGCAATCATCGGTGTCGGCGGCTTTCTCGGGATTGCCGAGCGTCTCGTCGCCATACCGACGCGTCAACTAAAGATTGAGGACGGACATTTCTTGCTGGCCGGCGCCACCAAGGAAGCGCTGACGCAGATGCCGCCATTCATATACTCCCACTAGCCGGTCAGCGGCGAAGCTGAGACGAGAGCGACGATCGTGACCAACATCTCGATCATCGCGATCTCAATCGCCCTGTGAGTCCGCGGTTCTGTCCACGAGCAGCTGATGACCCCGCGGCACGTGCCGTTCTCGAACAGCCCGGCGACCAGCTCGCTGCGCTGCACCAGGTGCCGGTTGTACCCCTGGTAGGCCGCCATCGACACGTCGTGGACCCCGTGCGTTTCGGTTCCGTCCGATGCCCGTATGCGCACCGGATGCGCTGCCGCATTGGTTATCGCATCCGGATGCGGCGAGTCGTCGCACAGGACGACGCAACCGTTGCGCACGGCGTCATTCATTTCGAGCATGCACTGCGCCAACGCCGGCCCGACGAAGCCGGCTCGCGGTCCGGCAGCAAACGTGCGCGGCGGCGCGTGGCCGTTCTCGATGCTCGCTACGGTGGCACAGGTGGGCCCGAGGAGCGTCTGGGCAGCCTCGACGGCGGTTCGGGCGACCTCTTCGAATGACGTGGCCGCGGCCATCCGCAGCACGAAGTCGCGCACCTGGGCCACGTAGCGTGCGGCGCCGTCGCGAACGTTCGCTTCGGGCATCGGAGCCGCACGGGCAACGTCCGCAAATACGAGCCGGAAAAGCGTGGCCCGCTCCTGATCGGTGAGCCGCAAAGCCGACGCGACCCGTTGCACGAAGGCATGCGAGAAACTGCGCCGCGAAGTGCCGCTCTCGAACTGTTCGTACCAGCCGGCCGAGACCTGGGCCAGTTCGGCCACTTCCATCGCACGAAGTCCTGGTACCCGGCGAAATCCGTGCGACGGCAAGCTGACGTCGGTAGGGCGTAGCCGGCCGCGCCAGAGTCGAAGTAGTGCGCGTAGTTGTTTTTGTCGCTCGAGCATTTGCAACGCGATTCACATCGGGGAAAGGGTATTGCTTATCGTAGCATGCGAGCCCAACAAAGGGGCAGCTCGGCTACACCGTACGCTACCGAACACCCGAAAGCGGCATGGCGAACCGAGTGGTCACCCAACTCACGGTTAGGTGCGAAAATTAGAATCGGGTGATATCCTTCGGTCCCCACTCACTGCTGCGAAGGGAGGCGACGATGCTCCTCGATGCCCGTCCGGCCCGCCATGATGAACTTGGAAAATTCCTGAAGAGCCGCAGGATGCGGCTCAGTGCCGAATCATGCGGGCTACCGGCGCTGCGCTCGCGCCGGCGAACGCCGGGTCTGCGTCGCGAAGACGTCAGCTCGATCGCCGGGATCTCAACGGCGTATTACGCCTGGATCGAGCAGGGGCGGCCGTTCGACATCTCTCCCGAGGTGCTAAACGCCATCGCCGGGGCGCTGAAGCTCAGCGACGTGGAAACGCGTCATGTGCATATGCTTGCCGGCAAAGCAGAACTGCACGCCAAGACACTCACGGCACCGCCATGGAGCGAGGGAATCAAACACGTCGTCAGCCGGTTCGACTGCGGTCCGGCGGTCGCTCTCACGCCCTGGCTCGACGTGCTCGCCGTTAACGCTCACGCGCAAGAGCTCTTCGAGTTCGAGCCTGGCACGAACCTAGCGTGGTGGTTCTTCTGCGAAAAGAACGCACGCATCAAGCCATGTAATGGCGACGACATCTCCATCGCGCTGGTCGCGCTCCTGCGGCGAAATCGCGCGCGGGAAAGCGATGCTGGCCGCTTTAGTGAGATCATCGGACGGCTGCACGCGGAAAGCCACGATTTTGCGCTGTTGTGGGACGGACACATCGTCGATTCATCGCCGCTGATCGACGTCGAGTTTGACCGCCCGGGGCGGGGGCGTGTCACTTATCGGGCGGTGCTGCTGTGCGATTCCGTCGCTTCGAGTGAGTTTGTGCTCTTTATGGCGCTCCTCGACGCACCGGAAAACGCTCCCGCCTATCGCGACTCTTTGAACTCGGCATCGATGACATCCGACCCGCTCGGGTTCCCATTGCCGGAGCTATCCTGACGGGCGCCGACGCCCGCCGTCTGATACGACGCCTCTTCCTGCCGCGCTGAGGCGCGCTCCAGGCGTTCCGTCGCGGCTTGCACCTCGGCCGGCGTTCCGTTTTCCGCAATGCGCTTGAGTTCGCTCAGTGCCTGCTCGACCTCGGCGCGTGCTGCGGGATCGATGTCGTTATTGTTTTGAAGCGTCTTCTCCATCTTCTCCGTCGTGTAGATGAGGCTGTCGGCATGGTTGCGGATCTCCGCCTCTTCCTTCTTGCGGCGATCGGCGGCCGCGTTAGCGGCGGCCTCGGCAACCATGCGTTCGACTTCCTCTTTGCTCAGGTTGGTCGACGCCGTAACGGTGATCCGCTGCTCCTTGCCGGTACCGAGATCTTTGGCCGTTGCGCTCACGATGCCGTTCGCATCGATCTCGAACGTGACTTCGATCTGCGGCGTGCCGCGCGGCGCCGGCGGAATCCCTTCGAGCCGGAAGCGCGCGAGCGTCCGATTGTCGTCGGCCATTTCCCGCTCGCCCTGCACGACATGAATATCAACGGCGCTCTGGTTGTCATCGGCGGTCGAAAAAATCTCCGATTTGCGGGTCGGAATCGTGGTGTTCCGCTCGATCAGCTTCGTGGCGACGCCGCCGAGCGTTTCGAGCCCGAGCGAGAGCGGCGTGACGTCGAGCAGCACGACGTTTTTCACGTCCCCTGCAAGCACGCCGGCCTGGATCGCAGCGCCGATCGCGACAACCTCGTCCGCGTTCACTCCCTGGTGCGGCTCTTTCTTACTCAGCTTCTTGACCAATTCCAAAATCGCCGGCATCCGCGTCGCGCCGCCGACCAGGATAACCTCGTCAACGTCCTCGACTTTGATCTTCGCGTCTTCGACCGCGTCGAGAAACGGTTTCACGCAGCGATCGGTGAGGTCGCTGGTGAGTTCTTCGAACTTCGCGCGTGTCAACGTGATGTCGAGGTGCTTGGGCCCCTGTTGATCGGCCGTGATGAACGGCAAGTTGATCGTGGTTTCCACCCGGCTCGAGAGCTCGATCTTGGCCTTCTCGGCGGCCTCGGTGAGCCGTTGCATTGCTTGCCGGTCGGGAGTTAGATCGATCCCTTGGGTCTTGCGGAACTCCGCCACCAGCCAGTCGACGACGCGCTTGTCGTAGTCGTCACCGCCGAGATGGGTGTCGCCCTTGGTGGCCCTCACCTCGAAGAGGCCTTCGCTCACCTCGAGGACCGAAATGTCGAACGTTCCGCCGCCGAGATCCCACACCAGGATCGTTTCGTGACCCTTGCTTTCGAGCCCGTAGGCTAATGCGGCCGCGGTCGGCTCGTTCACGATGCGCGGAACCTCAAGCCCTGCGATGCGACCGGCGTCCTTCGTCGCCTGGCGTTGCGCATCGTTGAAATACGCCGGGACCGTGATGACCGCTTTGGTCACGCGCTCGCCGAGATTGGTGGATGCGTCGTTGACCAGTTTTTGCAGGATCATCGCCGAGATCTCTTGCGGCGTGTACTCCTTGCCGTCGATCTTCACGGTGTGGTCGGTCCCCATGTAGCGCTTGATCGAGGTGATCGTGCGGTCGGGGTTGGTGACCGCCTGGCGCTTCGCCAGCTGTCCGACCAGGCGTTCACCGGTCTTCGTGAACGCTACGACCGAAGGCGTCGTGCGGCCGCCTTCGGCGTTGGGGATAATGATGGGCTGCGACCCTTCCATCACCGCGATGACGGAGTTTGTCGTGCCGAGGTCGATCCCGACGATTTTCGCTGCCATGTCGCGCTCCTTCACGACATCAGTGCGCTTCGATCTCGATCTTTTTCGTGCCGATCGGAGTCGTTGGCTGGAGCACGATCCTCAGTACGCCGTTCTCGATCGTCGCCTTTGCGCTCTCGGGATTGACGTCGCGTGGAAGCACGAGCGTGCGCGTGAACGCGGCGCGGCGAATCTCCGCGTAGCGGTGTTTGCGATCATCCTGTTCCTCGTCGTGCTGACCTGAAATCGTCACCTGATTGGCCGTGACCTCGATCGAAATGTCTTCCTTGCGGAATCCCGGAACCGCCGCCTCGATGACGTAGTTTCCGTTTTCCTCCGAGATGTCGACGGCCGGAAAGGTCGATGCGATGATGTCGGAGCCGGGTGCCGACGACGACATCGCGTCGAGCAGGCGACCGACGCCGACCAGATCGGGGAAGAAGTCGAGTGCGGCCGGCGCGTAACGTGCGCGTCGCGCCGTTGCCACCGGTGCGTTGCCGTTGTGTTTGGTAATTGAAGCCATTGAACGATCCTCGTTTAAGCGAAGCGTGACGTGGGCGATGGGGTCTCGCCATGGTCCGACGTTGCTCGCGGAGTGTCAACCGAGGGACGTTCATAGGTGCGCGAGTCCTAGCGTAGGTCCGCATCGGCGTCGCGATGATAAGGACGGCTGGTCATTTCCAAATGTAGTTGGCGGTCGATGACGCCGGGGAGGAGGTAGACGACCGGAATGATTGCGTAGAGAGCAATGCTCAAACGCGGATCGACGGCAACCAGAACGGTCGCCAGGACATACGACACCGGGTAGCCGAGGGTCCAGAGGCTCGCGTCGCGGATGAATCGCCGATCGATGTTCGGTTCGGAACGGATGTATTGTTTGACGGCATAGAACCATAACGCGCTGAAGACGAAGCCCGCGGTGGCCATCGTACTTCCGAAAAGTATCACGACCGGGCGGTTCTGGCCGTATTGTGCCATGAGCGCGGTTGGATACGGGATGAAGGCGACGCACATCAGCAAACCCAGATTGATGATGAGCGAAACGCGGTCGACCTTTTTCAGAAAGTGAAAGAGCGCATGATGGTTGAGCCAGAGCACGCCGATGATGGCGAAGCTCGTCGCGTAGCCGAGCAGTTGCGGCCAAAGCCAAGCGAGTTGCAAGGTCGATTGCCGCGTCGTCATACCCACGAGGTCCGGAACCCGCAGATTGACGACGAGTAGCGTCGCGGCGATCGCAAAAATGCTGTCGCTGAACGCCTCGAAGCGAGCGAGGTTCATCAACGCCGGAGGCGGTAAGCTCAGGCGGCCCTTTCGCAACGACGAAGTGCTAGCGGCCGTGATACGGGCGAGCGACGACCGCCGGGATGGGAGGCGGGGCAACGCGCACCGGGTGGAACGGCCGGCGCACGACGCCTCCGCCGCGCACCACTAAGGCATACGACGGCCCGTAGCCGTACGGGAAGCCCGGATACCACCAACCTGGGCCGATATACACCGGGACCGGTCTCTGAACGTAATGGTACGGCGTATCGATCTCATTAGCTTCGAACCACGAGCCCGCATTGTAGCCGAAGATCGTCACGCGCATTCCAGGCGCAAGCGTCAACCCGGTCGGATTGATGATCGTGCCCTGGTGGAGATGCACGTCGTCGATGAAGCCGCGGTCGTCATGGACGGTGATCGTGTATTTGCCGTTGATCGAGGCGATCGTTCCGTTGATGACGTCGCTACTGTTGGGGGGCGGCGGGTGCCCATACGACGGAGTTTGTGCGAGTGCCGTGATTGGGACGAGTGCGGTACTTAATGCGGCGGCCGCTGCGCGACCGAGGACGTGCTTTCGTGTTGCCATACACCCGGTGTAGCGCGGCGTTCGTTCCCGATCAAGTAAGGTGTGCTCCTACGATTGCTACTACCATTGGCGAAGGCGAGATGTCAGATCACTTCTGCAATGAGCTCGGCGGCTTTGCCGGCACCGTTGCCGACTGGTCGATACACGGGGGAGCGGCACAGCTCCGCCGCAATCGCGTCAGCGATGTCATCGGTATCCGCCTGGCCATAGTCCATACAACGGCCGGCGCCGTAACGCTCCAAACGATGGCGGACGTGGTAGTTTTGCTCGAAGTGGTGCCTGAGAGGGAAGTAGATGAATGGACGTCCCGCAGCCGTCAGCTCCATGGTGGTCGTGAGACCGCCCTGCACGAGCGCGAGATCGCAGACCGCGAGGTGACGGTAGAGATCCGGTACGTAGGCGTGCAGTTCGAGACCGGTATGCACCGGTAAACACGCCGGGTCGATTCGTGGTCCGGCGACGACGATCATCCGCAGTTGCGGCACGCGACGTTTCGCCTTGGGGTACGCCGCGATAATCCGGCGGAGGAGCGCGACGCCGACACCGGAACCGCCGACCGTCACAATACAGACGGCCTCATCCGCGCGATAGCCGAAGCGGTCGCGCCATTCTTCGTGCTCGGCAGGCGTGGGCGGCACAAATCCGCTGACGTAGCCGGGGAAATCGTAGTGGGACTCGGTCCATGAACGAATTTGCGGCAGGCCGGGGCCGAAACTGGCCGGCACGATGTCATCGGGCTCGCCGACGAAGATGGAACGATCGCGCAGGTTCGGATGGCGCTCGATGTGCTCGATCATCTCGGCGTTGTAGTCGGCGGTGATGCGCCGTTCGTAATCGCCGCCGTCAGGCATCGGAAGCCAGCCGACGAAATCGGTCATCCACACGAACGCGGTCCGCTTCTCGTTAGGATTCTCATGCAGGTAGTAATCGACGTCCCAGGCCTCGTCGCCGACGACGAGATCGAATTGCTCTTCCCGCAGCAGATCGTAGAACACCATGAAGTTGTTGACGAGGATCTCATCCATCCGGCGGATCGACTGGAATGCATGGAGATCGTGGTCGCCGCACTCGCTTTCGCAGTGCGCGGATTCGTTGACGAGGGCGGCGCTCGCCGAATGGATCGTCTCGCCCCGCCGGCGCAACACTTCGGTGACCGGGTGTTGCGCGAGCCATTCGATATCGAGATCCGGACGCAGCCGGCGCAGTTCGGCCGCTATTGCTGCGTCGCGCTGAGCGTGGCCGAGGCCGATCGGCGATGAAATGAACAACGCGCGTTTGCGCCGGCTGCGTCGCGGTTTGGACGCGGGGCGAGGCAGCAGCGCGTCGCGAATCTCTGCATTGACCCTCAGCGGGTTACGCGCCTGTGGGAGATGACCGCTGCCTTCGAGCAGGACGAAGCGGCCGTTGGTCGCCTCAGCGAGCGCCAGTCCGCGTTCCTTGGGTACGATGCGGTCGGCGTTGCCGTGCAGCACGAGCACCGGGCACTGCACCTTCGCGGCGAGCTCGTGCGCTTCCGCATCACTGAGCTGCGGCGCGAGGACGGTCGCTGCGAGCGTCTCAGGTGTCGTATCCAGCGCCCATCCGACGGCGTCTTCGAACGGTTTGGTCGAATGCGGCTCCGGCAACGCTTTGCTGAAGAAGAATTCGACGAAGTCCAGGTAGTTGGTACGCCAGTAGTTTCGATTGAATTTCGTCCAGCCGTCGTGGCGTTGGTATTCTTCGTCAAACGAAGCGACCGCGGCGGCGCGGTCCGGGTCGCCGGCGGCGAGCGGCACGGCCGGCGCAATGCAGATAAGGTGCTCGACGCGCTCGGGATGGCGGCCCGCCACCATCAGCGCCCACCGCGCGCCGGCCGACAGTGCGACCAGCGCCGCGCGCGCGGTGTTGGTCGCGTCCAGCACCGCGAGAGCGTCAGCCGCGAAGTCTTCGTCGGAATAATCGAGTTCGGGCGTTTTGTCGGAACGCCCGTTGCCACGTCCGTCGAAGGTAACGACCCGCGCGTGGCGCGCGAAGTAAGGAATCTGCGCTTTCCAAATGCGCGAGTGGACGATCGACCAGGCCGGTAAGAACAAGATCGTTCGCTCGCCGCTACCGTACACGTCGTAAGCGATTCGAACTCCGTTCCGCAGAGCGTAGCCCGACTCGACCGGCTCGAGCGCCCTCACTCGGCGCGCTGCTTTTCCCAGCGCTGCAACAAGTTGTCGATCATTTTCAGCATCGAGTCGTGGCCCGCATCGTAATCGATCAACCGTTCGAGCAGCAGACCGAGGTTGAACGTACGCACGAGCGTCGTCACCGCATCGGCCGGGAACTTCCGCCGGTCGACGCCGTAGGCTTTAAGCGCGTTCGCAATCGCCTCGCCGAGTACTGCGTTCCACTGCTCATGGACGTGCTGCAGCCGCTCGCGGAACTCAGGCCGGTTCCAGGCCATAGCCTCGAGCTCGAACCAGATCTTGGGATAGCCTGAGGCAAGATCTTCGTCGATGAAGTTCATCGCTTTGCGCCACTTTTCGATGAATGGGACGCCGCGAGCGGCGTACATTGCGCGTTGTCGAACGAGGACGCGGTCGGTGAAGCGCTCGAACACGCGTATCAACAGCTCTTCCATCGAGCCGAAGTAATAATGCACCAAGCCGTGGTTGGCTCCGGCTTCAAGCGCGAGTTTTCGCGTCGTGATCATCGCGTAGCCTTCACGTACGAGCAGGCGTTCCGCGGCATCGAGGAACGCCTGCTCCGTTTCGCGGCGGGAAACCGAAATGCCGGCCGGGTTTCGGCTCAGTGCTTGACCTCGTAGACGATGTTGAACGGTGTCTGGGTGGCCCGGCGGAAATGCTTCAGACCGGCGTCGTCGACGACCTGATGCATGCGCGCTTCTCCGGCCTGTGCGCCAAGCGCCAAGCCTACTTCTTGCGAGAGCGAGGCGGGCGTGCACAGGAGAGTCGACGCAGCGTAGAAGATGCGCCCGACCGGGTTGAGGTTATCCTCGAGCCGATCGCCGGCGAACGGTTCGACCAGCATCCAGGTACCGTCGGACGCCAGCGCTTCACGCACGTGCTTGGCCGCGCCAACGGGATCGCCCATGTCGTGCAAGCAGTCGAAGTACGTAATCAGGTCGTAGTCCTCGCCGGGAAAATCCTTGGCGCTTGCGACATCAAATTTGACCCGGTCCGACACGCCGGCTGCCTTCGCCCGCTCCCGCGCCAATTCGATCGACCCGCTGTGATAGTCGAAGCCCTGAAAGATCGAGTTGGGATAGGCTTGGGCCATAATGATCGTCGAGGCGCCGAGCCCGCAGCCGATGTCAGCCACCTTGGCGCCCGTACGCAGCTTGCCTTCGACGCCGGCGAGTGCGGGGATCCACTCGGCGACGAGATGCGCGTTGTAGCCGGGTCGAAAGAAGCGCTCCGTGCCTTCGAAGAGCACGGGGCTGTGCTCGTGCCAGCCGAATCCTTTGCCGGTGCGGAAGCGCTCGGTGATCTGCGGCTCGGCCGCCATCATGGCTTCGACGATTTGGAATGCGCCGTGCATGAACAAGGGACTCGTGTCGTCAGCCAGCATGAACGCCTGTTCGGGCGGCAGCGCGAAGCGCTGCGTCGCCGCATCGTACTCAACGTAGCCGCTCGCGGCCTGGTTCGAGAGCCATTCACGCACGTAACGCTCGTTCGTGCCGGTGCGCGCCGCGAGTTCGTTCGAGGTCAGCGCCTCGCCTTTGGCTAGCTCGCGGTAGAGCCCGACTTTATCGCCGATGATCGTCAGGACGGCACTCATGGCCGCGCCGAGGTCGCCGAGCATTTTGCCGACGAACGCATTGAGCTTATCAGGATCGGGTGACTTGGCTGGTGGCCGGTCTGTCTCGGTATCCATAGCCGTGCTCTCCTCAATCAGGCACGTGTCTTAGTCAGATGACTAACCTACCGCGATGGATACAGCGTGTCAATACCTTCCCAGGGCGCTTGCCGGGCGGGGTGCGCGCGATTTCGCTCGAAAAACACGCTCCTATGAGCGGTGTACGCGTCTTGGTCGGAACGCGAAAGGGAGCGTTCGTTCTCACATCGGACGAAAGGCGCAGACGCTGGGACGTCGGCGGTCCGTACTTCGCCGGCTGGGAGATCTATCACGTTACGGGCTCCCCGGCCGATCCGAACCGGCTTTACGCCTCGCAGTCCAGCAGCTGGTTCGGGCAGGTGATGCAGCGCTCCGACGACGGCGGCACGACCTGGGCACCAGTCGGAAATACGTTTGCGTACGATGGTGTCGCCGGAACGCACCAGTGGTACGACGGCACGCCGCACCCGTGGGAGTTTGCGCGTGTGTGGCATCTCGAACCGTCGCTCACCGACCCCGATACTGTGTACGCCGGCGTCGAAGATGCCGCACTCTTTCGTTCGACCGACGGGGGCGGGAGCTGGCACGAACTCTCCGGTTTGCGCGGCCACGGCACGGGCCCGGCGTGGCAGCCCGGCGCCGGCGGAATGTGCCTGCACACCATCATCCTGGATCCGCACGATTCGCAGCGCATCTTCGTCGCCATATCGGCCGCTGGGGCGTTCCGCAGCGACGACGGCGGTACGACATGGCGGCCGATCAACCGTGGGCTGATTTCGGAACAGATCCCCGATCCGCAAGCGGAGATCGGCCACTGCGTGCATCGCCTGGCGATGCACCCCAGCAGACCGTCGGTACTGTTCATGCAAAAGCACTGGGACGTCATGCGCACCGACGATGCCGGTGAGAATTGGCGCGAGGTCAGCGGCAACTTGCCGACCGACTTCGGCTTCGCAATCGACGTGCACGCGCACGAGCCGGAGACGATCTACGTCGTCCCGATCAAGAGCGACTCGGAGCACTTCCCGCTCGACGGTCAGCTGCGCGTGTACCGTAGCCGAAGCGGAGGCGACGAATGGGAAGCGCTCACGAACGGCTTGCCGCAACGTGATTGCTACGTCAACGTTTTGCGCGATGCGATGGCCGTCGACTCATGCGATCCGTGCGGCGTGTACTTCGGGACGACCGGTGGGCAGGTCTACGCGTCGAGCGATGCGGGCGACCACTGGTCGCCGATCGTTCGCGATTTGCCGGCGGTGCTTTCGGTCGAAGTCCAGACGCTGCCGTGATCCGCGTTGTGCTCCCAGCGCACTTGAAGGTGCTGGCGCGCGTCAGCGGCGAGGTGCAGCTCGAAGTCGACGGTGCTGCGACTCAGCGTTCCGTTCTCGACGCGCTGGAAGCCGGGTTTCCGGCGCTGCGCGGAACGATTCGCGACCAGGCAACGAAACGGCGGCGGCCGTTTGTTCGGTTTTTCGCCTGCGAGCGCGACCTCTCGCACGAGTTGCCCGACGCACCGCTGCCGGAAGCCGTCACGACGGGCGCCGAGCCGCTGCTGGTCGTCGGCGCGATGGCCGGAGGCTAGCCGGGCCGCTATGTACGAGCAGACGATTCTCTGGCAATAAGTGTCGGAAGCCGGGCCGTAACTTTTTGCGCGTGCGGTCCGGTCTCGATTTGATCGAGGAGTAATTCGATCGCCAACTTGGCGACGTCCGCGAGATGCAGATTGACCGCGGTGAGATTTGGCAGGCTTTCGCGAGCCCGGATGCCGTCATATCGCGTCGCAACGAGGACCGCTTGGGGAACCGGTTTCGCAAGCTCGTCCAACGCGCGCACCGCTCCGGTCGCGAAGGTGTCGACGAGAGCTAAGATGCCGTCCACGCTCGGATGCGCGCGCAGCATTCCTCGCGTTGCAGCGTAGGCGGCGTCTTCGCCGCCGCGCTCATCGATCCGTACGGCGACTGGTTCGATGTCGTAGGTGCGCGCGAACTTCGAATAGGCTGACTCGGTCTCGAGGTACGAGTTTCGCCGCGTCTCGCCGGTCATAAGGGCGATGTGCTTGGCACCACGCTCACGCAGATGGTCTAAGAGCATGCGCGCCGTCTCCCGCGAACGGATATCGATCGAGGCGACGTCGGTCATTGCGGGTGCTTTCCCAATCGTCACCATGGGGACGGCGCGAGCGCGCAATTGCGTGATGTACGGGTCGTGTGCGCTTGGTTCGAGCACGACGGCCGCGTCGATCGCGAGTTTGTCGAGTCGCAGCGGCTCGTTCGAGATCGAGGGGACAAGCAAGAGTGCGAAGCCGTGTTCCAACGCCGTGACGGCCGCCGTCGCGGCAATTTCCATCAAGAAGCCCAGGCGCGAGACATCGCTCGAAATGGCAAACGGCATCGATGAGAAGATGGCGATGGTCCCGATGCCGGTCGTCCGCATCCGCCGGGCGTGCACGTTCGGCGTGTAGCCGAGTTGAGCGGCAACTTCGCTAATGCGGCGCTTCGTCGTCGGGCCCACAGACCGGCGATCGTTGAAGGCGTTCGAGACGGTGGCGGGAGAGACGCCGGCCTTTCTTGCGACGTCCACGATGGTCGGGCGGCCGCGAACGGGACGATTAGCCACTTGTCCTTTACTCCCCAGGCTCGCTTAGCCGAATTGCGGTAGTGCCGCACTCCAGCATGAGGTAAAACGTTTTACTATGAGCGGCTCCACGGCCTTTCGAGTCGATCAAGTGACCGACCGGCGGCGAACGACCGGACTGATCGCCCACGATCCGGCGCGCAGCGCGGGCGGCTTCACGCTGATCGCTCCCCAGACCGACGACGGCAACGTCTACCTTGTGGCGATCGACGGAACCGTGGCCCATCATTGGAAGCTTCCCGTTCGCCCGGGCCGGCATGCTGTGATTCTGCCGAACGGAAATCTCGGTTATAACGGCAACCACCCTGATACACCGAACCTTTATCCGGCCTGGGAGATGTGGCACGGTGGCGACTTCTACGAAGTGACGCCGGCCGGTGAGATCGTTTGGCGGTTCGAGGACAAGCGTCATCACCACGACGCGGAATGGCTGCCCGACGGAGATCTGCTCTACACGACCGCGCAGGTGATGCCGCCGGAGTGTGCGCGAAAGATCGCCGGCGGGAGTCACGCGCACGATCTTCCGGAGGGCGTTCAATACGGTGACGTCGTCCGGCGCGTGAATCGTGCCGGCAGCGTGACGTGGGAGTGGAAGGCCTGGGAGCATCTTGACCCGGCCGACTATCCGATCCATCCAATCTTCGATCGTTACCACTGGCCGATGATCAATGGCGTGCATCTGACGCGTGCAGGGCACGTGCTGCTCAGCCTTCGGACGACATCGGGCGTTATTGCGGTCGATCCACAATCCGGCAGCGTGCTGTGGTCGATCAAACATCCGCTGCTGGCACAGCAGCATGCGCCGGTCGAGCTTGAGAACGGGAACGTGTTGATCTTTGATAACGGCAACGTGCGCCCCGGCGTGACGTCGCCACATTCGCGTGCGGTCGAGTTCGAGCCGCACGCGCAAACCGTCGCATGGGAGTATACCGATCCGATGCGACCCTATTTCTTTTCGCCATATATGGGTAGTGCGCAGCGGCTCGGTAACGGCAATACATTCATAACAGAATCCGCGTTCGGGCGCCTCTTTGAAGTAACGCCCGGCGGAGAAACCGTTTGGGAGTATATCATTCCGCAGTTTGGTGAGTATCCGTCCGGCGCCGCGCGTGATTACTCTGCCGGTGCTTCCAACAGCGTGTTCAAAACGTTCCGCTATTCGCACCAACAGCTTCCCTGGCTCTAGGTCGGCTTGTGAAAGGACCCATGAAACACTTGCTCCGGCGACTTCCGCTTCTTGCGTTTTGCTTTGCGCTTGCCCTAGCGTCGGTCGCGGTTCCCGCACGCGCCGACGTGCCGACCGTGCGAATCTTGATGGACTGGTTCATTCAAGCCGATCAGGCCGGGTTCTGGCAAGAACAGATCGACGACCTCGGCAAACCGTACGGCGTGAAGGTTGCGGTGTTGCAGGGCGGTCCCAAGATCCAAACGATTCCCCAAGTCGCTTCGGGTCAGGCGGAGTTTGGGATCGGCAATGCCGACGACATCATATTGGCGCGCGTTCACGGCGTTCCGGTGCGCGCCGTGTTCGCATTTATGAATTTCGTTCCATACGACCTGGTCTACCATCCCGATCTTAAGGTGCGGACGCTGAGCGACCTGAAGGATAAGACCTTTGCGGTCAACATCGGCTTCGGTTATTGGGAGTGGCTGAAACAGCACTATCACCTCGGGAACGTGCATGAGATTCCGGTCACCGGCGACCTGACGCTCTTCAAGCTTAACCCCGACATGGTGCAACAAGGCTATACGATCTTCTTACCGGCCCGATTTGACGAGTTGCATGTGCCGAATGCCCAATTCCGGGTCTCGGACCTCGGCTATCGACCGTACGCAACGCTGTTCACGACCGATGAGATGATCAAAGATCATCCCGACCTCGTCCGAAACATGGTCGCTGCGGCCAAAAAAGGCTGGGAAAACTTCCTTGCTGATCCGTCGAAATTCAAAGCGTTGGCGCTCGGCATGAACGGTCAGATCAGTGCCGCCGTGAACGATCGTGCTGTCGCGGAACTCGAAGGAACGTTAGTCCCGCACGACCATGCGAAGATCGGATGTATGACCGACGCCCGCTGGAGCGAGCTGACGAAACAATTGCAATTGGTGAATATGGTTCCGGGCAACTTCGATTCCAAGCAAGCCTACACGCTCTCGATGGAGCCGGGCTGCAAGTAGGTCATGACCACCGGTGCGTCCGTCTCGCTCAGTGGAGTCTCGAAGACGTACGATTCGGGTTTGCGCGCGCTCGAGCCGGTCGACGCCGAGATCCGGCGTGGCGAATTCGTTTCGATCGTCGGTCCGTCGGGCTGCGGTAAATCGACCCTCCTGCGTATCATTGCCGGCCTTTTGCCGGCGTCGGAGGGCGCATGCGAGCGGTCGAGCGATGGGACGGCGGCGTTCGTCTTTCAGGAAGCCGCGCTGTTGCCGTGGCGCAACGTGCAGAAGAACGCCGAACTGCTGATGGAACTCGAAGGCGTTCCGCCCGGCGAACGGACCGAGAAGGCTGCACGCACACTCAAACTCGTCGGACTCGAGGGGTTCGAGCGGTCGTATCCGCACAATCTTTCGGGTGGGATGCGGATGCGTTTGTCGCTGGCGCGCAGTATCGCCCTCCAACCCAGTTTGCTCTTGCTCGATGAGCCGCTCGCGGCTGTCGACGAGCTGACGCGCGACGTGCTTCAGGAAGAGTTGTCCCAACTTTGGCAGGCGCAAGGATTTACGGCACTGCTCGTCACGCACAATGTGCACGAAGCGGTCTTCCTTTCGAACCGCGTTGTCGTCATGTCGAAGCGGCCGGGACGCATTTTGCGCATGATCGACGTGCCGTTCGCTTTCCCTCGCTCTCCTGAGCTCCGCTCAACGGGGGAGTTTGCGCATTTGACTGGGACAGTGTCGGCGGCGCTGCGAGAGGGTCGCGCCGATGGCCGTTAACGCGATTCGCGCGGCCACTCGCTATTCGGCGCCCGCCATCGTCGCTATCGTGATGGTCGCACTCTGGTTTATTCTCACGGCCACGGTCTACGCCGGACGCGCCTACTTGGTACCCGGCCCGCTCGACGTTGCCGATGCGTTCATAGCTAACGGATCTGCCATCTTTGCAGCGACGCTGATTACGCTGCGTGAGGCGCTGGCCGGCTACCTCGCCGCCATCGTTCTCGGCGTGTCGATCGCGGCGCTCCTGAGCACCTGGCGGCCACTGGAACGCGGCCTCTACCCGTACGCGGTCTTGCTGCAAACGGTTCCGATCGTAGCCGTCGCTCCCCTCATCGTCGTATGGTTCGGCTATAACGACCTTTCGGTCATCATCATCAGCCTGATCATGGCGCTGTTTCCGATCATCAATAACACGTTGCTCGGTCTTCGTTCTACGTCGCGCAATCTGGTCGATTTGTTTGCTATGCACCACAGCGGACCGATCGTCACGTTTACCCAGCTCCGGTTCCCGAGTGCCTTTCCCCATGTGCTTGCGGGATTACGCATTTCTGCGGGTCTCTCGGTGATCGGTGCGATCATCGGTGAGTTCATCATCGGTTCCGGGAACTCGCGCGGCGGTCTGGGTGTGCAGATCATCTTTGCTCAAGGGCGGATGTACACGGCGTTACTATTTGCCGAAATCATCTGTGCTACGTTGCTCGGCTTCGCGTTCTTTTCGGTCGTGACGATCGTCGGGGACCGTTTGCTTTCGCACTGGCATGAATCCGCCGTATCGAATTGAGGGGGGAACCTACATGAGCCAGAGCATTCCGATCGTCGATCTTTCGCGATGGCAAAGCGGCGATGAGAATGACCGGGAACGGATCGCGCGCGAGTTCGATCACGCCTGCCGCGAGTGGGGCTTTGCCGTGGTCGCCGGCCACGGCGTTCCGCCCGAGCTGATGTCGGAGATCAATCGCGTCAGCAAGGCGTACTTCGACCTTTCGCCGGAGGCGAAGCTGGCGGTCAATACCACCGGCCGGCAAGGCGGTCGCGGATATTACGCACTCAAGGAAAAATCGCACGCGCGCACCCGCGGCGACGTGACGGCACCGGGCGACCTGCGTGAGTCATTTCGAATGGGGGACGCGAGCGCACCGAACGTCTGGCCGGAGATGCCCGGCGATATGGGTGAGATTTGGTCGGCGTACTTCGCAGCGCTCAATGGGCTGGGTGTCGATCTGATGCACGTCGCGGCGCGAGCGCTGGGTCTACCGGATGGATGGTTCGATGACAAGATGGATCGGCCGGCTTCCGTCTTGGCTGCGCAGCATTACCCGGCGTTGGACGCGGTGCCCGTTCCCGGCCAGTTGCGAAGCGGCGCGCACACCGACTTCGGAAATCTGACGATGCTGCTGACCGAAGATAAACCCGGTGGACTCGAGATCATGGGGCTCGACGGCCTTTGGCATCCGGTGAAGCCGTTACCCGGCACGTTCATTATCAACATCGGCGACTTGATGGCGCTGTGGACAAACGATCGCTGGCGCTCGACGCTCCATCGCGTCGTCAATCCCCCGCCGGAAGCCCATGACTCCTCGCGCCGGCTCTCGATCGTTTTCTTCTACGAAGTAAACGACGATGCGCTCATTGAGTGTATCTCAACCTGCGTCGATGCCGAGCATCCTGCAAAGTACGTTCCGATCCGTGCCGGAGAGCATATCGCCGCTAAATTGCGAAGTGTCGAGACCGCCGCGTCGGCACGATAGCGCCGAGCCGCTGCTGGTCGTCGGCGCGATGGCCGGCGGCTGAGACGCGGTTAGGGAAAAGGTTCGCGTTCTGCGATTACGGCAGCATCCAGTACAGAAGCCGGGCTGAAGCGGCAAAGACAGCGTCCCCTGATATCGCCCTGACATCGGAAACCTAATGTTGAGTGCTTCCCAATCCCATGTCCGCAGCAGCACCGAACCATCTCACCCAACCAGCTTACCGGGGGATGAAAGGGCTCACGCGAGCTACTCGTCGCGCTGTTTCGCACGATGAGGTGACGGCTAAGCATTTGGCAAACAGCTTCCGGTTGTCGGATCGATCTCCATCACGTGCATTCTCTCCCGCCGTCATTCTATTGCTTGTTCGCGCAGGCTAAAGAGTAATTCGGAGTGCCTCTCTCCGGCTTGCCGCTTGCGCTAAGCTCGTTCCCGTGAGCGATTACGACGTTATCGTCATCGGTGGCGGTTCGCCCGGCGAGCACTGCGCGGGAGCGCTGGCTGACGGCGGCTTACGCGTCGCGCTTGTCGAGCGCGACCTCGTCGGTGGCGAATGTTCGTATTGGGCGTGCATTCCGTCGAAGACGCTGCTGCGTCCCGGCGAGGCGGTGCATCAGGCGCGTGAAGCCGCAGCCACCGCGCAGGTCGACGTGACGGCCGCTCTAGCGTGGCGCGACTTCATGGTGTCAAACTATTCTGACGCCGATGAGCAGGCATGGCTGGCGGGCAAGGGCATCGATCTGATCCGCGGCACCGGCAAGCTCGTCGGGCCCGGCGAGGTCGACGTCGGTGGGGTGCGCCACTCCGCGCGGCACGTCGTGATCGCGACGGGCTCCGATCCGGTTACTCCACCCGTCCCGGGGTTGAACGAACTGCACGATGTGTGGGGCAGCCGCGATGTTACCAGCATGAAGACCGTTCCGCAGCGCCTGTTGATTCTCGGCGGCGGACCGGTCGGTGCCGAAATGGCCCAGGCGGTGTGCCGCCTCGGCGGACACGTCGCGCTCGTCGAAGGCGCGACGCACGTGCTGGCACGCGAACCCGAATCGCTCGGCGTGGCGCTCGGTGAGGTGTTGCGGCGCGACGGCATCGAGCTGTACCTCGGGATGCACGTGAAGGCCGCGCGGCGCGATGGCGATGACTTCGTTCTGGTGATTGACGACGGCCGCGAGCTGCGCGGTGACCGGCTCCTCATCGCTACCGGCCGGCGCCCGCGCGTCACGGGACTGGGATTGGAAACGGCCGGCGCTACGTTCGACCATCAGGGACTTCACGTGAACGCGCGCCTACAGGCCGGGGATCGATTGTGGGGCGTCGGCGACGTCACGGGAGTTCGGATGCTCACCCACATCGGCAAGTATCAGGGCGAAGTTGTGGCAGATAACATCCTGGGCAATCCGCGCGAAGCCAATTACGAGGCCATGCCGGATGCGGTGTACACCGATCCGCAAGCCGCCTCAGTCGGAGCGACCGATGCCCGCTTCAGCGGCACGGCGGCGCTCAAAGACGTGGCGAAGATGGGCACGTACACGCGTGCATACGCCGCATCGAACGGTTTCCTGACGCTGCTGTCGGACGGCGAACGGTTAACCGGCGCCTACGCGCTCGGGCCCGATGCGGGTGAGTGGCTGCAACAGGCCACGTTAGCGATCCGCGCCCGCGTGCCGCTCGACATCTTGCGCGATGTCATTCAGCCGTTCCCGACCTTCTCGGAGATTTACGTCGATGCGCTTAAAGGTCTGTTGAGCAACCGGGGGCCGCTGACGAACGCGCTGCCGCGCACGTAGAAGCGCAGCCGGCGATCCGCTGCGCGGGTAATGCCGATCCGCCGGCTCTGTCCGACGTCGCCGACCGCCTGACCGTCGGATCCGAGCCAGAGCGAGCCTGCACGGCACAGATCGAGCCCGTCCAGCTCCCGATCGATGTCCAAAGCTTCGCATAGCCGTCCCGGTCCTCGCGCCAGGTCTTGCAACCGTTCGGTGCCGCGCTTTCGCTCCATGATGCTAATGCCGCGCGTGGGTTCGATCGCTCGAATCAAGACGCCCGCACCGACGCCCGGCTTCTCGCTCGATACGTTCATCATGAACGAGGTGCCGTAGGCAACGTAAACATACGCGTGCCCACGCTCGAGAAACAGCGATTGGTTGTGCAGGGTTTTGCCGCGGTAGGCGTGACCGGCAGCGTCGCCGGGCGGATAGGCCTCGGTTTCGACGATCCGGCCGGCTAACAAACCCTCGGACAGTTTGTGCACGAGCATTTTACCGATGAGAAAACGCGCGAGCTCCGCGGTGTCGACCGGAAGCTCGGCCCGATCGAGCCGGACGACGCGGTTGAGGGCCACCCTATACGCCTACGCGAAGCTCGCTTTGCTTTCCCCGACTTCGATGAGGTAGCCGTCAGGATCGCGGAGGTAGCAACACGTCTCGCCGGCCTTGTCCTTCGGCTCCGTGATGAATTCGGCTCCGCGGTCTCGCCAGAGCTTATAACACGCTTGAATATCAGCAACTCGGATGTTCAAAAAGCTGCTGACCGTATTCAGATCAGCCGGAACGCTGAGGGTGACCGTTGGTTTGTCCGGGGTCGGGCCGCCGCCGAAATAGAGAATGAGCCACGTATTCGCGATTTGAACGAACGCGGGCAAGCCGCTGTTGTTCCCCCTGGCGACAATGCGGCCATCGAAGACGGTTTCGTAGAATCGAACCGACCGATCGACGTCTGCCACCGTGAGAAAATGCGCGACGGTAAAGCCGTCGCGCGGCGGTATCTCATACTTCACTAACCGTACGTTACCCCCGGATAGCTTTGTCCGACCTCGATGATGTAACCGTCAGGATCGCGGATATAGCAACGTGTCTCGCCCACCTTGGGCTTGGGCTCGGTGATGAACTCGGCTCCTCGGCTCCGCCAGAGTTCATAACACGCTGCAATATCCGCAACGCGGATATTCATAAAGCTGCTGACTTTGTCGGGATCGGGCGGTACGCTCAGCGTTACGGTCGGTTTATCGGGAGTTGGGCCACCCCCGACGTTGACGATGAGCCACGTGTTCGCGATCTGGATGTATCCAGGGTCACCTGTGCTCAGAATGCGCCCGCCAAAGATTTTTTCATACCATCGCAACGACCGCTCGATGTCGGCGACCGTTAAAAAGTGCGCGACGGTGATGCCCTCGGGCGGCGGCATCTCGTAGGTTTTATGTTCGACTTGTACGTTGTTCACTTGACCACTCCAATTCAGATAGAGAGCAATTGTTGCGAAATTCACGGGACGAGCAGGACCTTTCCGATGCCGCCTTTGGTAAACGCGGCCTGCGCGGCGCCCGCGTTCTCCAGCGCGTCTCGGCGACCGATCGGGATGCTCATCTTGCCCGCGTCGACGGCATCGGCGATGAAGGCAATTCCCGCTCGGTCTTGCTTCGAGCGGAACGAGACGACGCGGACGTTCGGATAATCCCTGCTGCCGTCGGGCGCGCCCGTCACGGAGGCAAACGTTCCCCCGTCCTTGACTTTCGCGAGAAGATCCGTCGCCGATGTACCGCGCAGTGTGTTGGCGACCACGTCGACTTGCGGAATGGCGGCGAAGGCGGCCGCGTCGTCGAGCGCAATCGTTTCGTCAGCGCCGATACTCGCCGCTTGATCGAGTTGAAAACGCCGGACGCCGGCGATCACGTGGGCGCCGAACGACTTCGCCATGAAGACCGCACATCGTCCGACGGCGCCCGCCGCACCGGAGACCAGCACCGTCTGGCCGCGTTGCAAACCGCTGGCGACGGAAATCAATTGGCTGCCCGTAAGGCCCACGATGGGAAGTGCGGCCGCGTCGACCAGGTCCATCGTCTCCGGCACCTTGGCGAAAAAAGTCGCTTTGTCGGCAACGAGCTCCGCATACGTATGATACGACCACCCGCAGACGCGATCGCCCGCCATGAGGTCGGTAACGCCGTCGCCGGTCGCGATCACCGTTCCCGACACGTCGAGGCCGATGATCGCCGGAAACCGCAACTGCCAACCCTCGACTTGATCGTTGCGCTCCTGGATGTCTTCAGGATTGATACCGATGCCGGCCACCCGGATCAGCACGTCGCCCGCGCCCGGCACGGGATCCGGCATGTCCTGATATTTCATGACTTCCGGGCCGCCGTACGCGGTCACCACCGATGCTTTCACGATATGTTCAGCGCAGCGGCTTGAAAGCGGCGCGCAGATCGGCTGCGAGGAGCTGCGGCTGTTCCCAGGCCGCAAAGTGTCCGCCGACGTCGTGCTTCTTGTAGAAGATGAGCTTGCCGTATGCGCTCTCCGCCCAACTCCGTGGGCACTGGTAGAGCTCATGAGGAAACGCGCTTACGGCAACCGGGATCGTGATGCCTCTGGCATCGAAAAATGCACCCTTGTTTTCCCAATACAGACGCCCCGAAGAAACGCCGGTGTTCGTCAGCCAATAGAGCGAGCAGTTTTCGAGAACGTCTTCGCGCGAGAGGCCGCTCGGATGCCCCGCAAAGGCACCGGCGATGAGCTCGTAGCTGTCCTTATCGTGATCCAGCATCCACGCCGCCAGACCGGCCGGCGAATCCGCAATCCCGTACAGCGTTTGCGGACGTTTCGTCATTTCAACTGCGTAGGCCGTGTGGTTGGCAAAGAAGTCCACGAGCTGGCGATACGCATGGAGCTCGTCGGCCGAGAGGCCGGCCGGCGGTGGCGTGCCGGCTTGAACGCCCTTCGAAATGTCGGGCTGGAGAGCAGCCGGCATGTTCGTGTGAATGCCGAGCAACCCCGGCGGAGTGAGTCGTGCCATGTCCTCGGTGACCGCGTTGCCCCAGTCGCCGCCTTGCGCTACATAGCGCGTGTATCCGAGGCGCTTCATCAGCTCGACCCATGCGCGCGCGATGCGCGGCGGGTCCCAGCCGCCTTTCGCAGGTTTCGCCGAGAAGCCGTAACCGGGCAAGGACGGAATGACGACATCGAACGCATCCGCTGCCGTCCCGCCGTGCGCGGTCGGATTCGTCAGCGGATCGATGATCTTCAACTGCTCGATGATCGAACCCGGCCATCCGTGTGTAACGATGATCGGCAACGCGTTCTTATGCTTCGAACGCACGTGGATGAAGTGGATGCTCAAGCCGTCGATCTCGGTCTTGAATTGGGGTAGTGCGTTCAGCCGTGCCTCGACGTTACGCCAGTCGTAGGTCTTCCAATGTTGCACGACCGCTTGCGCGGTTGCCAGCTGTACGCCTTGTGTTTGATCCGGAACGGTTTCGCGATCGGGCCACCGCGTCGCATGTAAGCGTGCACGCAAGTCGCTGAGAGCTTCATCCGGAAAATTGATTCGGAACGGGTGAACTGCGATCGTCGCGGAGCTGGAGGCTGTATTTTGCGCCATCTCGGTTTGGGTCATGATGGTGTCCTCGTGTGCAGCTTGAGCTAAAGAAGGGACGGCGCTCACAAGTAACACGGACGCACCCGCAAGGAGCATGTCTCGCCTCGTTGGGGCCGCGTAAGAGTTCTTCATCGTTATTGACATCGTGCCGAACTTCGATCGGCCCAGGGAGTAACTGAGAAAACCTCTTCGATTAAAACAAGCCTGCGGAGGAAGTAGCGGTTACTCCCTGGCGCCTTTATCGATGACTACGATCTGTTCACGAGACTAGTATCTCTATTTGCCTTTTCAGAGGAGCGCATCGAATGCACAAGCTGATTCTTGTTACGGCCATCGCAGCGGCGATCGGCTTACCGTCGATCGCGACGGCGCAAACCACCTCGACCGCGGGATCGATCATCTGCCGGCCGGTCGCGACCGGCGAAACCGCGAACGGCACCATTCAAAATTCGCAATTTCTGTGCAAACCCGTCAACATGGATCGCGTTCACAAGGCGATGACGGATGCGATGACGGGCCTGTCTCCGGATCAACAGGCAAAATTGCAGCAGGCAATGTCCGTGCTTCAGTACGAGCTGCAGATCGAAAGCCACTACCCGGGCTTCAACGGCAACCCCAACAACTAAACTTCTCGACTCCGGCTAACGAAAACAAGCAGCGGTACTAAAGTGACCGCTGCTTTTTTTCGTTACCGGATCGTTCAGGAAAAATGGTCTACGTCGAGTATTGCCTGGGCAAATGCCCGCGGAGCCTCTTGCGGGAGATTGTGCCCGATGCCGCCCTTGATGATCCGGCTCTCATACTTGCCGGAGAATTTGGCGGCATAGGCGCTCGGATCCGAATGCGGAGCACCATTGGCATCACCCTCGAGCGTAATGGCCGGCACGGTGATCACGGGACCGGCGGCCAGCCGCTTTTCCAGATCGTCATATTTGGACTCACCCTCGGCCAGGCCCATGCGCCAACGGTAGTTATGAATGACGATGTCGACATGATCGGGATTGTTGAACGACGCTGCGCTGCGCTCGAACGTTGCCGCATCGAATTGCCACTTCGGTGAAGCCAGGCGCCAGATGAGTTGCGCGAAATCATGTCGATTTTCCGCATATCCGACGCGGCCGCGCGGTGTGGCGAAGTAGAACTGGTACCACCACTGAAGTTCAGCCTTGGGCGGCAGTGGTACCTTGCCGGCCTCCTGATTCCCGATAAGATACCCGCTCACCGCAACCAGTGCCTTACAGCGCTCCGGCCACAACGCCGCCACGATGCCGGCGCTGCGGGCGCCCCAATCAAAGCCGCCGATCACGGCCTTCTGTATTTTGAGCGCATCCATCAACGCGATGACGTCGAGTGCGACCACGGCTTGCTGGCCGTTGCGTGGGGTCGTACTCGAAAGAAAGCGCGTGGTGCCGTACCCACGTATGAATGGGACGATGACGCGATAGCGGGCTGCCGCCAATATCGGAGCCACGTCGGCGAAGCTGTGGATGTCGTATGGCCAGCCGTGAAGGAGAATGACTGCCGGCCCATCCGACGGCCCCGCTTCGGCATATCCGACGCGCAGGGTGCCGGCATCGATCTGCTTTAGCGGCCCGAATGAGCTATGCGTCGCCACAGATTGCGCATCCGCAGAACCGATCGTGGCGAGATGGGCAGCGGCCAATGTGGTGGCAGCCGTTCCCAAAAAGAGACCGCGAGGATAGGTGTTTGCAGTGGACTCATCAATGGTGCTCATAGTACGGATCATAGGGCGCTGCGCCGAGCGCTAAGAGTAAGTCACAGTATCCCTAAAGTCGAAAAAAGGGAAGTGACTCTTACTCGTATCGGTGGTCATCAGGCTGCTACCGTTCGGATATGGAAACGCTTTGCCACACTCGCGAAGAAATCGAGCACCTTTCGAATGCGCCTTCAGCGGCGCTTGAGTTTGTCCGGCTCGCTTATGCGGGCCGGCGCTCCACCGATTACCGCAAGCGCGGCGGCGACTTCATCACCTATGATTTCGGCGCCGGCCGTCTCACTCTGACGATCGGTGACGCGTCGGCAAAGCAGACACAAGGACTGCGGATTGCCCGAATTCTTCGGCGAAGCTTCCGGACTTCGTTATGGATGACGAGTCCAAGCCGAATTCTCGGCGCGATGTCCGATACGCTGATGGAAGAGGCGGGACTTGTCCCACCATCGCCGTCGTTCGCCGCTGTGCTCGTCGCTACGATCGATCTCGAGTGGGGCGTGCTGAGCTATGCCGCTGCGGGGGTCGAAGGTGGGCTCGTGTTCGGGGAACCGGCGCCGCACGTGCACCTCGGGCCGACTGGACCATTGCTCGGAATCGAACGGCATCCGGCCTATGAAGAACGATCGATGCGCTTCTTGCCCGGCGACACACTGGTCACGTACACGGACGGCGTCACCGAAGCGCCGGCCGCAACAGCCGACGGCCATCTCGGCTCGTCCGGCCTCCTGCGATCGATGCGACGGGTCCAACAGGCCGGAGAATTGAGCATTCGCGCGCTCTGGAAAGAAATCGGTCAAGTTACCGGCCGCGTATATCACGACGACGCGACCCTCGCGATCGTGACGACGCCGCAAGTGCCGGCGCGAGACCGATGGCCGTCGCGCTAGCGCTCCGGCATCGCGCAGGCGTCGAAGTCGCTCAGGAGCAGGTACATCTCGGGCAGCGACAGCCGGATGAGGAAGATTCGCTGTGCCAGCGTGAGGCGAAGCACTTCGGCCAAGCGAGCGATGAATTGCGGCGACACGCGGGCCGCCCGTCCACTCTCGAAGGCGCGATACCAGTAGTCGCTAACCCCGGCGAGCTCGGCCACTTCGCCGCGCCGTAAGCCCCGAACACGGCGCCGTGACCCGCGTGGTAAGCCGAATTCCCTTGGTTCGAGCCGATCTCGGCACTGTATAAGGAATGCGCGAAGTTCGCGACGCCGGTCGATGTCATCCCTCAATTCAGAATACCGGCTCGATTGCGTATCTGCTTGTAGCACGGTCAACTCCATTTTTTAAGCGATGCTGTCACGCCAAACTACACGAAGGGCCGAGCGCAAAACAGAAAATGCCGATGGGGGGCACTGTGAGTTATCCGTAGGAGACCAAGGCAAGCGTCCGGTTAGCTAATCTGTTCTTGGAAGCAACGCCCCGCAGAGGTATACTATGCGTCCATATGTCTCACGTGTACCGCGTGCAACTGCGGAGTTTCTTGTCGGCCGCGCGCGCGCGTCTGCGGCCGCAGGACGTCGGTCTTCCGGCAACTGGCAACAGACGCGTGCCAGGGCTGCGACGCGAAGAGGTCGCCGAGCTGGTCGGAGTTACGCCGAACTGGTACACCGCTTTCGAAAAGGGCACTAGCGACCGCAACTTCTCGCCGGCGTTTGTTGGGCGCGTCGCCGAGGCACTGCGTCTCGAGGAGAGCGAGCGCGTCCAACTATTGCGGCTTGCGTTACCCGAAGTCGCAGCAGCTGCATCCCACTTCGAGAACATGTTGGCCTCCGCCGAAACCTTGCTGCGGGAAGCGCGAGCGATCGCCGGCCGCGCACTCGCTCGGAGCATTTGTCTGCGTCTCATCTCCGATGAGTCAGTGCGCCAGGTGCGAGCTGCCGGCGGCCGCGCCCTAGCCTCAGCGATCTGCCGGCAAGTCGCGGCGCGGCTGCGCGTCCGCTAGGACGACGTGCAGGGCTTGATAACGCACGACGACTGTGTACTGGTCCAGGCAAGTTTCGCACAACTCGAGCCCGCCGCAGACGATATCGCCGCCACGTTTTATGCGCGGCTCTTTGAACTGAGCCCGGATTTGGCCCCACTTTTCAAGACGGAGATGAAAATCCAACGGGAAAAGTTCATCGAGAAGCTCGCTGTCGCCGTGATGGGCCTAGAAGATCTCGATTCGATCGCGCCCCTCGTTCAAAAACTCGGACGCGGGCACGCCGAATACGGCGTAGAGCCCACGCACTATGCGACGGCACGCGAAGCATTGCTCTCGGCACTGAGTGATCACTTCGGGCCAGCCTTTCACGCGGAATTGCGCAGGGCATGGGGCGCCGCGTTCGACGCCATCTCAAATGAGATGATTCGTGCCACCGACGATCGGGTTTAGGCGACGATCGATTTCGCGCTGATCTCAAGGTGATAGATTTCCGGCAATGCCAACCGGAAGAGCAAGAATTTTTCGGCTACACTCAGACGTAATGCGTTTGAGAGACGGGCGACGAATTGTGGCGAAACCCGTACCGGGCGCCCGCTTTCGAATGACCGATACCAGTCGACGGTCACACCGACGAGTTCGGCAACTTCACCGCGCCGTAGACCGGCCACTCTCCGGCGCGCCGTTTGCGGCAAACCGAGCTCGATCGGGTCGACGTTCGAACGGCGAACCATGAGAAACTCGCGCAACTGTCGCCGCCGATGACCGTCTTCCTGGATTTGAAGGTAGTCCACGTCTAGGGCTGACATCGGAATCAAGATCCTCTCTGATCGACTCCTGGCCAATGAGTTACGAGAAAACCGTAACACTCAGTGCGCACAAGAAACAGTAAGCGCGAGCTACTCCCTCCAAGGGGCGCGAGCCGCTACGCTCGCGGTATGAAGACGAGTCGCTCGCGATTCATCCGTGCCGGCATAGCGTTTGGGGCGGGATTGAGCCTGGGCCTCCGCTTGCCGGCCGGTGCGCAAAACGACGTGTTTGCACCAAACGCTTGGGTGCGCATCGCTCCTGACGATTCCGTCACGATTCTCCTCAGCAAGTCGGAGATGGGACAAGGCGTGATCCACGGCCTACCGACAATTTTGGCCGATGAGCTCGACGCGGATCCGCAGCGCATTCGCACGCTGTTCGCACCGCCGAACGCGGCTTACGTCGATCCCGAACTCGGGGAGCAAGCCACGGGCGGGAGTACCTCGATCAACAGTACGTGGTTGCCGTTGCGCCACGCCGGTGCCACAGCACGCGCGATGCTCGTCGCGGCAGCCGCCAAACAGTGGGACGTCGAACCTGCAAGCTGCACGACTCGCGAGAACGTCGTATACCATGCCGGCTCCAACCGTTCCGCGACGTACGGTAACCTCGCGCTTGCGGCGGCCGCGCTTACGGTTCCGGCGAACGTTCCGCTGAAGCCGGTAAACCGGTTCACACTGATCGGCCGGCCGCGGCCTCGACCCGACACTCCGTCGAAGGTCAACGGCTCAGCCCAATACGGGATCGACGTTCGGCTCCCGGGGATGGTATACGCTGCGATCGCACGCTCGCCGGTGTTCGGCGGACGCGTCAAGGATGTCGACGATCGCAAGGCGCGTGCGGTTACCGGCGTGCTCGACGTGATTCGGATATCGAACGGGATTGCCGTCATCGCGAAGAACACGTGGGCGGCATTTCAGGGCCGAAACGTGTTAGCAATTGCTTGGAGCGAAGGTCCGAACGCTAAGGCGTCGAGTGCAGAGTTATTCGCCGAGGCGGCGGAACTTGCGCGCACGCGCAAAGGCGAGCACGTCGGTCTCGCACGTGGCAAGCCTGTGGCGGCGCGCGGAACTGTGCTTGAAGCGACCTATCGCGGGCCGTTCCTCGCGCACGCCGCGATGGAGCCGATGAACACGACCGCGTACGTTCACGACGGAACGTGCGAAGTGTGGTCGCCGAACCAGGTGCCGCAGCGCGCGCAACTCGCCGCATCGAAAGGCAGCGGGTTGGCGCTCGAACAGTGTACGATTCACACCACGCTGTTGGGCGGTGGCTTTGGCCGCCGGCTCGAGGCCGATTACGTCGAGGAAGCCGCTGAAGTTGCGCGGGCCGTTCGCGCTCCGGTGAAGGTCACGTGGAGTCGCGAGGACGACATCCAGCACGACTTTTACCGTCCGATGAGCCTAAACGTCTTGCGCGGCGTTATCGCTGATCGCGAGCTCCTCGCGCTGGAACATCTGGTCGTCCAGCGCTCCTGGCTTGAACGCTGGAAGCCGGCGTGGTTCAAGGGTGGCTTCGATCCGCTCGGGCTCGAGGGGATCGCGGACACACCCTACGCGATCCCGAACCTGCGTGCGTCGTTCATCGATCATCAGCACGGAATCCCCGTCGGGTCGTGGCGAGCGCCACAGGCGAATTGGAACACGTTCGTGACGGAAAGCTTCATCGACGAACTAGCCCATGCTGCCGAAGCAGATCCCGTTGCATTTCGCCTTGCGTTGTTGAAGAAGAACCCTCGTGCCGCCGCCGTCCTCCATCTCGTTGCCGGCCGTGGAGGCTGGGGCCGGCGACGGGCAGGCGTGGGCCAAGGCGTCGCCATGATCTTCTGGGCCGGCAGTGTCGCCGCTATGATCGCCGAGGTTTCGCTCAAGGGAAAACTGCCGAACGTACATCGCGTCGTCATCGCGGCGGATTGCGGAACCGCCGTCAATCCCGACATCGTCGTGCAACAGGCGCAAGGCGCCACCAACTTCGCCCTCTCGGCGGCGCTAACTGGAAAAATCACAATCGCGAACGGCCGCGTCGAGCAGAACAACTTTTACGACTACACGGTGCTGCGCATTGCGGATGCTCCCCGCATCGAGGTCCACGTGGTACCGAGTAAAGCCGCGCCGAGCGGCATCGGCGAGCTCTGCGCGCCGCCGATCGCGCCGGCCGTGGGGAACGCGATCTTTCAACTCACCGGCAAGCGACTTCGTACGCTGCCCTTCAACGACGCATTGGACTAGAGCGACATGCTTTCAATAAACGTCAACGATAGCGAGCACGAGATTGATGTTCCACCCGACACGCCGTTACTGTGGGTTATTCGCGACGAGATCGGATTGACGGGCACGAAGTTCGGATGCGGCGTGGCCCAATGCGGTGCGTGCACCGTCCATCTCGACGGCCAAGCAACGCGTTCGTGCGTTTTTCCCGTGTCCGCCGCCGTCGGGAAGCGCGTGCAAACGATCGAGTCACTTTCCAGCGACAACTCGCATCCGGTCCAGCGGGCATGGATCGCTCAGCAAGTGCCGCAGTGCGGATATTGTCAATCGGGGCAGATCATGGCCGCCGTGGCGCTGCTGCGCGAAGCGAAACACCCGAGCGACGTGCAGATCGATCACGCCATGACCAATATCTGCCGCTGCGGCACGTACGATCGGATTCGCAGCGCCATTCATCTCGCGGCCCGCGAGCTGGACGGCTGACGATGTTGAAGTTTCGGACGGCAAACGCTGCTGCAGTCGGCTTGACTACTGCGCTGCTGATCGGATCCATTTTCAGCTCGGGTTTTGGCAGCCCCGAGCCGGCGGCGGCACCGGCGAGCGCGGCGACGATACGAGCCAAGAAGGACGCATCGGCCAAGCTCTTTCTCCAGATGGCGGTAGTCATTGAAAGCCCGCGCTGTCTCAATTGTCATCCTGCCGGTCGTAGTCCGACCCAAGGCGACGACATGCACCTGCATACGCCGCCGATCGTTTCGGACGCGTCCGGTCATGGTATCCCGGGCTTGCACTGCAGCGCTTGCCACAGTCCGTCAAACGAACCCATCAATATGCCGAACATCAAAGTCGTACCCGGCAACCCTGCGTGGTCCTTGGCGCCCGCGGCATTCGCATGGCAGCACCGGACGCTCCACGAGATTTGCGAGCAGATTAAAAATCCGCAGCGCAACGGCGGCCGGAGTTTGGAGAAGATCCACGATCACGTTGCCTACGATCCGCTGGTTGGTTGGGCATGGCATCCCGGGCTCGGCCGCAAGCCGGCGCCGATGACGCAAGCGACGTTCGGTAAGCTCGTTCAGCACTGGATCAACTCCGGCGCGGAATGTCCGTCGGCATCGACGTAGCCCGTGGGAGGTGAGGCGTTCGGTTACCCGGGCATGCGGCCAGGATGGACACACAGCAACAAATCGGGCGTGGGGACGGCATATTCGACGTCCAGCCGGCTGTGGTTCACGACCTGGAAAGGTATCGTCACCGAGGTGTCCTACCCGACCATCGACCGGCCACAGCTGCGCGACGTGCAGTACCTGATGAGCGACGGCAAGAGCTACTTTCACGAAGAGAAACGAGACCTTACGTTCGAGATCGAGCGGATCTCGGAGGAGACGCTTGGATACCGCTGCACAAACAGCGACCCCGCCGGCCGGTATACCGTAGTCAAGGACGTCATCGCGGATCCGCACCTCGCGTGCCTGCTGCAGCGCACTCGCATCACCGCACACGATCCTGCGTTCCTCGATACGCTGCACGTGTATGTGCTATGTGCGCCGCATTTGGAGGTCGGCGGCTACGGCAACTCCGGATACGTGAAGGCCGTCAACGGCGGACGCGTGCTGATGGCAAAAAAGGGACTGACCTGGATGGCTATGGCAGCCACCGTTCCGTTTGCCCGAACATCATGCGGTTTCGTCGGTGCGAGCGATGGCTGGACCGACCTTCACCGCAATTTCACGATGGATTGGGAGTTCGACACCGCAACCGACGGCAACGTGGCGCTGACCGCCGAGCTCGACCTCGGCACAACGAAAGAGTTCACGCTCGGAATCGCTTTTGGCGACACCGAGCATAATGCGATCGCGACACTTGTGCAGTCGTTGTCTCTTTCGTTCGACGATCAGCTCGCGACGTTCAAGGCGCAGTGGCAACAGCCATCTGCCCGCATGGCCGACCTGGCACCGCATTCGCATGACGAGGGCAACCTCTACCGCGGCAGCTACAGTATGCTGTTGGCCCATGAGGACAAGACCTACCCGGGGGCGCTGATTGCATCGCTTACCGTTCCGTGGGGCGAAATCAAGAGCGACGACGACACGGGCGGAAACCACCTCGTGTGGACGCGCGACTTAGTCAGCAGCGTTTTGGCGCTCCTCGCAGCCGGCGATGTGCGCACGGCACTGCGTGCGCTTATCTTTCTCGCCGTCTCGCAGCACGACGACGGCGGATACGCGCAGAACTTCTGGGTGGACGGCGACGCGTACTGGAACGGGACGCAACTCGACGAGGTCGCGTTCCCGGTCATGCTGGCCTGGCGACTTTATCACATGGGCGGGCTCGCCGGCTTCGATCCGTACGAGATGGTTCGCCGGAGCGTCGGCTTTCTTATCCGCAACGGCCCGGTCACGCAACAGGAGCGCTGGGAAGAAGCGTCGGGCTATTCACCGTCCACGCTCGCGGCGAACATCGTCGCGCTGACGTGTGCGGCGTTCATTTGCCGAGCTCGCGGGGATGCGGCCACGGCCGAGTTCATCCAGGACCAAGCCGATTACTTGGAAGACCACATCGAGGAGTGGACCGTCACGAGCACCGGCACGCTCGGCAAGGGGCCATATTACATGCGCATCCTGCCCGAGCTCGTCGGTCAGGAGAATCCCGCCGAGGACAAGGAAACGCGGATCTTGCGCATTGCCAATCGCGCTCCGGATGAGGCGGATTCGTTTCCGGCGCGCGAGGTGGTCGACGGCGGTTTTCTCGAGCTTGTCCGACACGGTATCCGCGCACCGGACGATCCCGTCGTTCTCAATACGTTGAAGATCATCGACGCGGTGCTGAAGGTCGAAACGCCTGCCGGACCGTCATGGCATCGCTACAATCACGACGGCTACGGCCAGCAACGCGACGGCGAGTCGTTCACCTCGTATGGCGTCGGCCGCGCGTGGCCGTTGCTCACCGGCGAGCGCGGCCATTACGAAGTCGCGGCGGGCCGCAGCCCGGAGGCCTACCTACGGGCGATGGAAGGGCTCGCATCGACGACGTGCCTTCTCTGCGAGCAGGTTTGGGACGAAGCCGACATACCGCAGAAATACATGCGGCTTGGCGAACCGACTGGTTCAGCTATGCCCCTCATGTGGGCGCACGCCGAGTACGTGAAACTTCTGCGCTCGGCCGCGGATGGAAAGGTATTCGACCAGATTCCCGAGGTTGCCCAGCGCTATTTGTCCGGCGCCGGTCCTAAGAAGAAGATGGAAGTCTGGAAGTTCAATCGGCGCGTGCGCTTCATGCGCCCGGGCGAAATGCTGCGCGTCATCTGCGAGGGACGCTTCCGGTTGCGCTGGACTTCGGATGACTGGTCGTCGGCGCGCGATTCGGCGGCGCAAACGAACGGGCTAGGAATCAACTACGTCGATTTGGCCGAGCTCGCGACGACGTCCGGGATGATCGTCGAGTTCACGTTCTTCTGGATCGACGCCAACCGTTGGGAAGGCCGCAACTACCTTATCGCTGTCCGCTAGATATTCAGGCTGCTAAGCCATTCTCTCGCTTCAGAATAGAGCATGGTCGTGAGGTCCTTACGATCGTCGCCCGGTAAGTCGCTATTGATCTTTCGCCGCCAGCGCGCGAGATCCGTTGACGCTTACGATTGCCGGCGACAAGCGGTGTTGCGAGAGCCCATCGCGGTGGATGCCTTTTGAAGCCTCGACGACCCAAGGATTGGGAATGATAGAGCTGCTTCATTTCTTCCCAGTCACCGCGGTCTCGCAGGTGCCGCTCGCGATAGACCGTGTCGGATATGGCAGCCTTGTCGATGATGCTGTTGTCCATTTATCTATCGCTCGCTAGACCGGCCGGCGCGCTCGCCGGAAAGGTAACGTTGCTGGTTCGATAGTCGAACGATCCGGAGTACGTGATAAACGCAACGCGGAACGTAAACGATGTCCACGCGTGCGAGATCACGTCGATTCCATCCACGACGGAATAATCGATCGTAAACATGGGCCGCGTCACCAATCCCGACACGGCCAGGCGCGCTTGCAGGACCGTGCGTAGCGGCAATGACGTCTCGCGATCCAGATAGAGTTCGCGCAGCGTATGGCGCTCCGGATCGAACCGGGGCACGAGGAGCAGATGATCCGCACGGCCGCCAAATACGGCATCGTCGGCCACGGTCACATCGTACGGATGCGCCACCGACGTCACGCGTCCGATCTCGGCCGGACCGCCGGTGTCGGTCGGCTCGGGCGCATCGAGCATCGAGGGCGCGGCCGTCGTGCGGTAGTGATAGAGCCCGACGAGCGCAATCGGCGCGACGCCGTACGGCGGCCGGTTTGCAACGTGCGGCGGCGTCTTCGTGCCCGCGTCGTCGAGCGAACGCACGATGGCCGCTCCGTCGCCCGTGCGCAGCACGATGTGGTCGTTCTCGCGCTCCGTCACGCCGCGATGCACGAACACCAAATGCATGTCGTATTCGACGTACGGCGGTACGCGCTCGGCCTGCGCCGCCGCGTACGCGCGATCGTAGAGTTCCAACGGCGAAGCCGCAACGGCCGCCGCGAGAAGAAGCCCGAGCACGTTAAAGGGCGGTCCCTCGACAAGCTCGGGATGACATGTCTCTAGACCAAGCCGGGTCCGAAGAGATCGGCGGCCGAGAAACCGTGTGCGAGGAACGTGTATTTCGCGAGCATGTCGACGACCGGCTGGATCAGACCGGGGCTGTTCGACTCGGCGAACGCAAGGCGCGGATAGCCGGCAATGATCGCCGGGTCGACCTTCGTGAACGTAGCGAGCATCGTCGCGGCTTCGCCGAAGTTCTTCGGGTTGTTGGCCCACTTCGCGGCTTCGTGGATCGCGGCCGCGAGCTTCTTACCGGTGGCCGCATTCTTCGCGAGCCACTCCTTGGATGCAGCGATGCCGAGCGTCTGGAACGGCTTGTTGCCGTTGACCGCCGAGTAATTGTAGCCGAGATTGCTCAGGTCGTTCTTTGAAGCGGTGAAGAACGGCTCGACGATTGCGCCGCCGTCGATGCGTTTGGCCACGATCGCGCCGGCCATCTGCGGCGGCGGCATTTCGATGAACTTAATCGTCTTCCAATCGCCGCCGTTCTGATCGATCCACGCGAGCACCGTGCCTTGGATCATGTCGTGTAGCGTCGAGACCGCGAACGTCTTGCCGTTGAGATCCTTGGCCGTCGTCAGACCGCTCTCTTTGCCGACGGCGAGGTGCGAGATCGGAGAGCGTGGCGCGTACGTGGCGCCGCAGGCCAGCATCTGCAGCGGCAGGCCTTGGATGTAGGCCGCCGACATCGAGCCGCTGTTCGTGACGCCCACATCGAGCGCGTTGCCGAGGATGCCTTGCGTGACCGAGCCGCCGTTGGGCAGCACGGTCAACTGCACGTCGAGGCCGGCCGCCTTGAAGATGCCCTTCTCTTGCGCGTAGTACGGCAGCGCGGCTTCCTCGACGCCGACGACGCCCATGCGAACGGTCGTGGCGCTCTGCGCGCGAGCGGGCAAAGTCGAGGCGGCGAGCGCGGCGCCGGAGACGGCGATCATGGCGGAACGTTTCATATTTTAGAGTGCTCCTGGGGCGAAGAGTTCGGTGGCGATAAAGCGTTGCGGCAAGATCTGATAGCGTACCATCAGATCGATGACGGGTTGCACGTATGCCGCGCTGTTCGATTCGGCAAACACGATGCGCGGAATGCCGGCGACGACGGCCGGTTCCATCTTCGTGACGGCGGCGAGGATGTCGGCGACTTCGGCGTGGTTCTTGGGATTGTTCGCCCACTTCGCCGTGTCGTGGATGACGGCCGCGAAGCGTTTGACCAGCGCCGGGTTCTTATCGCCGAAGTTCTTGTTGCAGATGACGCCGAGCGTTTGGAACGGTTTGCCGCCGGCAACCGCGCTGTACGGCTGCCCGAGGTCCTGCACGTCGTTGCGCGCGCCGGCGAAGATCGGTTCGACGATCGCGGCTCCGTCGATACGCCGCGCGAGAATCGCGGCCGGCATTTGGGCGGCGGTCAGTTCGGTGAAGTTCACGGCCTTCGAATCGCCGCCGTTGCGATCGATCCATGCGAGCACCGACGCTTGCACCATGTCGTGCAGCGTGGTCACGGCGAGCGTCTTTCCGGCGAGGTCCTTGGCGTTCTTGATGCCGAGCGTTTTGTTAACGGCGAGGTGCGCGATTGGTTCGCCAGGCGTATAGAGCGCGCCGCAGGCGAGGAGATAGACATCGGCGCCGTGCGCGTGCGCGGAAGCGAGCGAGCCGCTGTTCGTCGCGCCGACATCGATTGCGCCGCCGAGCACCGCTTGCGTGACGGCGCCGCCGCCCGAGAACGATTGAAATTCGACGTTGAGTCCGGCGGCCTTGAAGAAGCCTTTCTGCGCCGCGTACGTCGGCAGCATGCCTTCCTCGACGCCGACGGCCGCGCAACGGATCACCGGGGCATCGCTTTGGGCGGATACCACGCTTGGTGCGCTTACCGCAGAGGCCGTCAAAGCCAGCATTCGCGATCGCTTCATGCTGGAGGATATCTGCAGCACCTCGGGCCTTCCTTGTAGAAACGATCCGCGTGCTAACCGAGGAGCAAAATCGCCGTTTGACCCAAGTCGGCCGCGGCACCCCGATGGGCGAGCTGCTGCGCCGTTACTGGATGCCGATCGCTGCCGAGGACGAGTTCGACCGCAACCCGATCAAAGCGGTCCGCTTGATGGGCGAAGACCTCGTGCTCTACCGCGACATGGCGGGCACGTACGGCCTCGTCGACCGGCACTGTCCGCACCGCCGCGCCGATCTGTCGTACGGCTTCGTCGAGAACTGCGGCATCCGATGCAACTACCACGGCTGGAACTTCGATGAAACGGGCCGCTGCATCGAGCAGCCGTTCGAAGACATCGCGAATCCCGACGCGCATTTCCGCGACAAGGTTCGTATCACGGCGTATCCGGTCGAAACGAAGGGCGGCATGGTGTGGGCGTACCTCGGCCCGCAGCCGGCGCCGCTCGTTCCCAACTACGAGCCGTTCATGTGGAAGAACGGCTTCGTGCAGATCGTGTTCGCGACGATCCCGTGCAACTGGCTACAGTGTCAGGAGAACTCGATCGATCCCGTCCACTTCGAGTGGATGCACCGTAACTGGACCGTACGCTTGGGCGGCGAACTCGGTCCGTATGGTAAGAAACACGTGCGCGTCGGGTTCGATGAATTCGATCACGGCTTCGTGTACAAGCGATTGGTCGAGGGGATGGATGAGTCGCACGAGCGCTGGCAGACGGGCCGCATCTGTCTGTGGCCCAACGGCCTCGGGCCGCTGAGTCATACCGAATATCGCGTGCCGATCGATGATGAAAACACGCTGAGCGTGACCTGGCACTTCACGCGCGTGCCGAAAGAACGCGAGCCCTACGTGCAGACGACGATCCCTTCGTGGGAAGGGCCGATCCTCGATCCGCGCAGCGGCCGCTGGGTCACGAGCCACATCATGAACCAAGACTTCATCGCGTGGGTCGGTCAGGGCACGATCGCCGATCGCACGCAAGAACATCTCGGCACGAGCGATCGCGGCATCATCGCGATGCGCAAACGCTTCGTCGACGACATGGAACGCATCGAACGTGGCGAGGATCCCAAAGGCATCGTGCGCGACCCGGCCGCGAACGAGTGCATCATGATGCCCATCATCGAGCGCGAACTCTACACCGACGGCTTGCCGCTCGCGGAAATGCTAGCTGATCCGGCAATTGATCCGCGCCGCGACTACCGTTTCCAAATCGGCCAGCCCGCGGCCGTGCGCCGCGCCTACCTCGAAGCGATGGGCCTCGATCCCGACGACGCCGAGCTCAAACCCGGCGCCGCGCTCCTCACCGCCGAAGCCGCCCAAGCCAGCCGCCGCATCTGGACGTAATCGCAGGCTGGTCAAGGTGACGTCGTTTTGTCATGTCATTCCTCGTCGACGCGCCTTCGGCGCTGCTCGGAATGACAGCTTAGGCCAGGAACGGGTTTGTGGTGCGTTCCGTGCCGATTGTGGTTGATGGGCCGTGGCCGCAGATGACGTTTGCTTCGTCGGGGTAGATGAAGAGTTTGGTGCGGATTGAGTCGACGATGTCTTCGAGTGACGTTCCGCCGAGGTCCCAGCGGCCGACGCCGCCGCGAAAGAGGGTGTCGCCGGTGAAGAGCGTCGTCGCGCCGCTGTGGTCGAAGGCGAACGACGTGCTGCCGGGCGTGTGGCCCGGCGTGTGTATCGCGCGCAACGTCACCGCGCCCGCGCGCAGCTCGTCGCCGTCGGTGATGTCGCCGTCGAGCGCGACCGGCTCGATCGAACCGGGCAGGCCGATCATGCGAAATTGCTGCGCGAGCGATGCATAGAGCGGCCGCTCGGCGTGGTGCAAGAGGCCGGCGCCGCCGACGCGTTCGCGCAGCGGCCCGAGCGCGCCGATGTGATCGAAGTGCGCGTGCGTGTGCAGCAGATAGCGCGGACGCAGACCGTGCCGCGCGAGCCGCGCGGCGATCGTGTCGACATCGTCACCGCCGTCGATGACGATCGCTTCGCCGCTTTCCGGGTCGCCCAGAATCGTGCAATTGCACGCCAGCATGCCGACCGGGAAGGTCTCGACGATCACAAGTCGATCTTGAAATCCCGATACGCGCGGTCGAAGTAGCCGAGCGGCGCGCCTTCGCGTTCGCCGGCTTCGAGCACGTTGCCGATGAAGATCGTGTGCGTGCCGGAGTTCAGCTCTTCATCGACCTTGCAGTCGAAGTAGGCGAGCACGCCGTCGAGGATCGGCGATCCGCTGGGACCCGAGCGGTGCACGACGTCCTTGAAGCGCTCGTGCGGTTCGCCGCCCTGGAACTTTTCGGCCAGCGCCTTTTGCTCGAGCGCCAAGATGTTCACGCAGAAGCCGCCCGAGTCGGTGATGATCGGATGCGCGCGCGCGGTGCGGTTCACGCAGATCAGCACGGTCGGCGGTTCGGCCGTGACGCTCGCGAACGCGTTGACGGTGAAGCCGTGAATGGCATCGCCGTTGCGGGTGGTAACAATGGTGACGCCGGTTGCGAACCGGCGGTTAGCGGCCTTGAAGGCCTCAATCGATACGGGCACCGATTCCCAATCCATCTCCGATCGGAACGATCGTCGCGTCAAGTTGCGGGTGGTTGATAAATGTCTTGCTGAAGGCGCGTAACGCCTTCAAGTCGGCTGAATCCCCGGCGGAAGGCTCCTCCGCGGCGTGCCCGCCCCAGAGCAGGTTGTCGACCACGATCAGGCCCGAGCGTTTGAGCATCGGAACGCACAGTTCGAGATAGTCTTCGTATTCGGTCTTGATCGCGTCGATGAACACGATGTCGAGGTTACGCTGGTAGAACGACGGCAATACTTCGAGTGCGGGCTGGTTGATGATCTCGACCGCGTCGAGCTTGCCGGCGCGCTCGAGGTAGCCGGCGGCGATTTGCGTCCGCTCGGTATCCGGGTCGATGGTCCAGATATGGCCGGCCGGCGGCAGGGCCAGCGCCATCCAGAGGGTTGAGTAGCCGTAGGCCGTGCCGAGCTCGAGGATCCGGTTGGCCTGCATGCAGTGGACCAGCACGGAGAGCATCTGTCCGACCGGCCGATCGACGATCGGGATCCCGTCGTAGGTCCCTTGCTGTTCGCATTCGAGGAGCAGTGGCGGCGGTTCGCGATGCAGCCGTGTCAGATAAGCGAGATCGCGCACGCCCAATGTTTGCCGTGCGCACAAACCGGGAACCTGCCAGGGCATCACGGGGGAGGTGCCCCTCTCGTCGAATGCAGGCAAACCGCGCACCGCATCCAGGAGGTTGCTACGGGCTCGACGCGTCTGCGAATGTTTCCGCTCAATACCGTCCTCTTTCCGGGAGCGGCGCTGAATTTGCATATCTTCGAACCGCGCTACCGGCAACTGGTCGCGGAATGTCTCGACACGAAAGAAGCGTTCGGCGTCGTGTTGATTCGCGAAGGCGATGAGGCGGGCGATCCGGACGTGCAACCGCACGTGGTCGGAACGACGGCCGAGATCGCCGACGTGACGCCGCTGCCGTCGGGACGCTATTACTTGAGCAGCACCGGCGGCCGGCGGTTCCGCATCAACGAGATCGTAAGCCGCGAGCCGTATCTGTTGTGCGAGGTCGAGTTTCTCGACGAGGCGCCGGGCGATCCCGGTGCGATCGAGCGCCTCACCACGGAGATCACCGAAGAATTCCGCGAATATCAGAGCCTGATCGTCGAGTTCTCGGGCAACCCGGCCGACGTTGCGATCCCCGCCGACCCGGTCCGCGCGTCGTACGCGATCGGCGAGGCGCTGCAAGTCGCGGACGCGCTCAAACAGCAACTGCTCGAACTGGGCAGCGCCGAAGAGCGGCTCGACGCGGAACTCGGCTTCCTGCGGCGGCTGCTGCCGCAGCTGCGCTCGTTACTCGAGCGCAAGAAGGAGCGCGAAGCGCCCGAGAGCAGCGCCGCGCCGGGCGGCGGCTTCCGGACCCACCAAGAGAAGTTCTTCGGGAAGCACTTTAGCAACAATTAGGGCTGGAAGCGCACGGTCGGGTTGCCCACCGGGGGAATTCCCGAAAGGGCGCGAAACTTTTTTCCAAGAGGCTCGCTTGCAGTGTGCAGCGAGCGGGAGGAAATGAGTGAAAAACCCACTGGATTCGTTGACCGGGACCATTACATGTGGCCTGATCATCACGGTCGTCTTATACGTCATCGTGAAAATGACGGGGGCCTAAGCCATGACCACTATGACCGTTGTCGGCGGGCTTGCCCGCTGGATGCATTTCTTTTTCGGCGTGATGTGGATCGGGTTGCTGTATTACTTCAATTTCGTCCAAGCGCAAGCGGTCGCGGAAGCGAATGCCGCCGCTCCCGGTACCGCCGCACCGATCGTGAAATACGTTTTGCCCCGCGCGCTGTTCTACTTCCGCTGGGCGGCCGTCATCACGTGGATCATGGGCGCGATCTTGCTCGGAACGCTGGGTGACGGCACCGGGTTCGTGAAGGCGTTCACCTTCCAGGCACCGTTCACCGGAATCGGCATCGGCGCGTGGCTCGGTACGATCATGCTGATCAACGTCTGGACGTTCATCTGGATGAACCAGAAGAAGGTCATCGGCCTCACGCCGGCGACCGACGAAGAGAAGAACGTCGCGCGCCGCGTTGCGTTCCTCGCATCGCGCACCAACACGATGCTCTCGATCCCGATGCTGTTCTTCATGGCCACCGGGTACTCACACCACTTCTAGATCAGGACAGGCGTTCGGCCGCCGTCACGACGTTGCGCATCAGCGCAACGTTGGTGACGGGACCGACCCCGCCCGGAACCGGCGTAATCTCGCCGGCTATTTCGGCCACCTCTGCGAACGCGACGTCGCCGGTCAGTTTTCCGTCGACGAACGTCGTGCCGACGTCGATCACCGTCGCGCCCGGCATCACCATATCGGCTTTGATCATGTTCGGAATGCCCGTTGCGACGACGAGCACATCCGCATCGCGCGTATGATGCTGCAGGTCGGCGGTTTTTCCGTGCGTGATCGTCACGGTTGCGTTCGCGCGCATCATCAGCAGCGCCACCGGTAGCCCGATCACGGACGAACGCCCGACCATGCACGCGCGCGCGCCGGTTAGCGGCCAGCGCGAACTGTGCTCGAGCAGCGACATCACCGCGGCCGGCGTCGCCGGCACGAACTCCGTGCCGCTGCCGAAGGCTAAGCGCCCCTGATTGATGGGGTTTGCGCCGTCGACGTCCTTGTGCGGCGGCATCGCATCCGCGATCGCGCGAATGTCCAGATGCTTCGGCAACGGCTGCTGCAAGATGATGCCGTGCACGGCGGGATCGGCACCGAGGCGTTCGAGCAGCGCACGCACCTCGCGCGCCGCGCTGTCGGCGGGGATGGCGTCGACCGTCACCGCGATGCCGGTCCGCGCACCTTCGCGCACGAGGCTCTGCACGTAGGCCATGCTCGATGCGTCTTCGCCCGCAATCGCGACGACGAGGTGCGGTTCCACACCCCGTGCGCGCAAGGCCGCGCTGCGTGAGGCGACAGCAAGCCGCAGCTCCGCTGCGTGGGAGCGTCCATCCAAGATCGTCGCCGGCATCGCGGAGCGCGTTCGGGCGGATAGGGGGGCAATCTTTCCGAAGTTCGCCGGGTGCTCCGAATATTATCCGTTGCTGCGGCCGTGCTCGCCGGAATGCTTGTGTCGGGATGCTATTCCGGCGGCGGACCGGCCCACAGCGTGGACGGCGGCGGCGGTCCGGCGATGCTGGCCGGCGCGCCGGCCGTGAGCTACGCGATCCCGCGCGTCGGCGGCGGTTCGGATTCGCTGGCCGCACACCGGGGTTCGATCGTGGTGATGAATTTCTGGGCCACGTGGTGCCCGCCGTGCAAAGAAGAGATGCCGGCGCTCGAATCGCTCTACCGCAGCGAACGTGGCCATGGCCTGGTCGTGCTCGGGATCGATCAAGGCGAATCGGCTGCCACCGCCGGCGCGTTCGCGAAGGCGCATGGCGTGACGTTTCCGATTCTCGTCGATGCGGATCAGCAGTACGCGTCGAGTTACGTGTCGGTCGGCTTGCCGACGACGGTGATCGTCGGACGCGACGGGCACGTCGTGCGCGGCATCGACGGCGCCCAAACGCTGCAGCAATTCCACGCGCTCGTCGGACCGTTGTTGGCCGCGAAGTGAACGCGCGCGCGACCGCGATCGCGTTTGCGCTGTTGGCGATCGTCTTGACGGTCGCGCAAGACGTCTACCCTGCGCGCGACTGGTACCACGGCTGGCAGTATACGACGATCCTCGCGATCGCGATCGGCGTCATGGTCATGCACGTGCTGCGCGCGTGGCGCGGCGGCGACGGTCCGCGCGGCAAACGCATCGCCCTCGCACTCGCCGGCGCGATCGCGGTCGCCGTTGCGGGTCTGCTCTCGGGTTTGCTGGGTCCCGACAATGTCACGGTGTTCGGCACGCCCGGGACGGTCACGCCGGTGCCGGATCTCGGCGTCGCGGCGTTCTTTGCGCCGGCCGATCCGCAAACGCTGCCGCGCGGCGACGCGACGGTGACGCTGCGCCGCCGGAATGCAAGCCCGGTCGACGTCGGTGCGAAACCCGTGCCGATCGGACTATGGATCGCGTTCACGCAACTGCGGCCGGCCGCGTATGTCGTCGTGCGCGACGATCGCGGCAATCGCCTGACGATCACGCAGCCCAACAACCCGTCGTTCCTCTCGCCGGTGATTCTGTTTCGCCAGTCGCAACAGATCCACTCGCAGACGTTCCCGCTCGACACCTTCGCCGTACCGGCGCTCCAGCGCGTCGTGCACGTCCTCTACTTCACCCCGGCCGACCTCGCCGCGTTCCCGCACGATCCGTCCGCATCGCCGCCGAACGAACCCGGCGCGATCCTCTCCGTCAGCGACGACGCGGGCGCGCAACACGGCATCACCCTCGCGCTATCGGGCCGCGAAACCGTCATCGGCGGCCTCCACATCACGATCACCCTCGGCACCTATCCCGTCCTCCAACTCGCCTCCGCCCCCCAACCCGTTGTGGTCATCGCCGGCCTAGCCCTATTCTTGCTCGCCGGCGCCTGGACGCTGCTCGCGACCACTGTCGTTCCGAGCGAAGCGCCGCAAGGCGCGTAGACGAGGAATCCGCCACAATCGTTCGTTGCCGAGAGCCGGCGCCGTACGGTGGAGGCGACGCGCGGGTTAGTAGTCGGTGGTGCTGGCGAAGGTGAAGCGGTTGAATTTTACGGCGGGGGTGACGAGGGCGTAGGAGTAGCCGCCGGTGCGGTGCTGGTCGTTGGAGAACGCGCATGAGTCGAGCGCGTCGACGAGTGATTGGTTGAAGCGCAGGTTGCGCACGCCGCGGGTGAGTTTGCCGTCTTCGATCAGGAACGTGCCGTCGCGGGTCATGCCGGTGAGGATCGTTTTGCGCTGGTCGACGATGCGCGTGTACCACAGACGCGTGACGAGCAGGCCGCGTTTCGTGCCGGCGATCAGCTCGTCGAGCGATGACGTGCCGGGGTCGACGACGAGGTCGGTGGGATACGGTCCGTGCGCGTTCGGTGCCGGCAAGCCGTGCCCGGTGTTCGGCCGATCGAGTTTGCGCGCCCATGTACTGTCTGTTACGACCGTGCGCGCGATGCCGTTTTCGATCAGCGCCACGCGTTCTTTCGGCGCACCTTCCCAGTCGAACGGCGCATCGGGGTGCAACGGGTGCGCGTAATCGTCGCGGATCGTCACGCCGGTGCCCATCACGCGCTCGCCGAGGCGGCCGCTGAGAAACGACGAGCCCTCGTCGTACGATTGCGCGGAGAAGTGGCTGCCCAAAAACATCACCAGTTCGCCGAATGCCGGCGGTTCGAGGATCACCGTCCACTCGCCGGGGTCGACCGAGACCGGATCGGCGCTGGCGCGCGCTTTTGCGGCGGCACGTGCGCCGAGCGCGGTGCCGTCGAGCACGCGTGCATCCGGCGCGTAGCGCTCGGCGAAGCCGGTCGAGTCGCCGGCCGTCATCTTCACGTTGGCGCCGCTTTCGGTGCCGTCGAACGACGCATGGGCGCCCGCGCTGTTCGCGATCGTCAGGCCCCCGGCGGACGTCGTGACGTAGCCCGAGCACCAGCAGCCGTTGTTTGCTGCTTCGGTGAAGATCGCGGCGGCGACGTTCGCACGCTCATCAGCCGTCGCATTGGCGGTTGCGTCGATGTAGGCTGCGGGCGGCGCGCTCGCTTCGGCGCGCGCGACCAGCACCGGCGCTTCCGCCGGACGCGGCGCGAAGCCGGCGATATCCATCGCGCGCTGCACGACCGCATCGATCGCGGCGTCATCGCCGGCGTTGGTCGTGGCGACGCCGGTGCGTCCGTCGACGATCGTGCGCACGCGAATCGAGAGGTTCTCGATGTCGACGTTCTGGTGAATGAACTCGTGGGTGAAGCGCGTCAGCGCGCGGTGGTCGCTGGTGACGATCGCTTCGGTGGCATCGGCCCGCGAGCGCTCGAGCACGCGCGCCGCGAGGGCCCGGCGTGCATCAGCGTCCATAGCCGACTCCGACCGCGACGTTGCGGAAGCGCGCGGGCGCCGCGGCTTGCGTCGTGCGTCCGGTCTGCATCGGTTCGCCCTTACCGCAATTCGGCGTGCCCCACTCGAACCACGATGCGGCGTCGGCGATCGCATCGCACGAATTCCAGAACACGGGCGTCACGCCGCCATAGGTGGGATTTTTCAGCATCCGGCCGCGTTTGCCGTTCTTGATCTCCCAGCCGATCTGCGTGCCGAACTGGAAGTTCAGGCGGCGGTCGTCGATCGACCACGAGCGGTTCGCTTCCATGTATACGCCGTCGCGCACGTCGTCGAACAGGTTCTCGAACGGCATGGTGCCGGGCAGCAAGTTCAAGTTGCACATGCGGATCATGGGCACGTGTTCCCAGCTCTCGGCGCGCACGCACGACGTCGACGTGCTGCCGATCTGTTCGGCGGTGTCGCGCGAGCTCTCGAAGCCGACCAGAATGCCGTCGCGAATGACGTCGGCGCGCACGCTCTTCGTGCCCTCGTCGTCGTAGCCCACCGTTGCGAAACCGCGCGGCATCGTGTTGTCGATTTCGATCGTGACGATCGGCGAACCGTAGTGCAGTTTCCCGCGTTCGGCCGGATCGAGAAAACTCGTGCCGCTGAAGTTCGCTTCCCAGCCCATGATGCGGTCGAGCTCGGCCGCATGACCGCACGACTCGTGAATTTGCAGCGACACCTGCGAGCCGCCGAGGATGACGTCCATCGTGCCGCTCGGACATTGCGGCGCGGCGAGCAGTTGATGCGCCTCTTCCCCGATGCGCGGGGCGTTCTCGCGCAGCTCGGCGAGTTCGAGCACCTCCCAGCCGCCGCCGAAGTACATCCCGCGATCGCCGGGCCACATGCGCACTTGCGCGTCGCCGTCGCCGACTGCCATCGCCGAGATCGCACCGCCGCTCTGGTAGATCGTTTGCGCGATGCGCGAGCCGATCGAGGAGTAGAATTCCTTATCGGTGCGCCACAGGTCGAGCCACGCGCGTCCGACGGCGACGCTCGGGGCGCTGTGCAACGCGCGCTCGGCGTCGAGCAGAAGCGCGACGCGTTCGCCCAGCGGCACCGCGGCCGGATCGCGCTCGCACGGGGTGACGTAGCGGTCGACGTAAGCATCGACCGGCATCGTCCCGATGCGCCGGCGGCTAGCCGCGGCACCGGCCCGGGCCATAGCCACCGCGCGCGCGGCTGCTGCGTCGATGGAAGCGTCGTCGAACCGCGCGCTGGCGGCGAAGCCCCAGGCCCCGTCGACGAGCGCGCGGAGCCCGTAGCCCTCGCTGTGGTTGTCGCTGAAGTCCGCGACGTCGCCGTTGCGGACCTCGATGTGCTCGCTGCGGGTGCGTTCGAACCGGACGTCCGCATAGGCCGCCCCGCGCGCCAGGGCGGTATCGAGAGCGCGCTCAGCTCGGGCCGAAAAATCCATTCCGGCGAGGTACGGCGCCCGGCCACGGCTCCCCGCCAGGGCAGGCAACTGCGGGAGCAATGCACGGTTGCCGATAATTCTCATGGAAAGCGCATACCGCTTGCTCGCGTCCGTCCAGTAGGATCGTTCTGTGAAGCATTTTCTGGCCACCGTCTCGCTGGTCGCACTTTCGGCTTCTGCCGCGAGTGCCGCCGCCACGCCCTCGCCGAATCCTCACGCTAAACCCGTCATCCCGCACGTGGTGTTTTTGAAGTATCGCGTTGCGCCCGCCGATGAATATTTCGGCCGGCTCAAACTGAGCATCCTCGGCATTCGCAACACGATCAAGGACATGGGCCTCAAGGCCGATGCCGATTCTTCGCGCGCCGCGAACGTCGTGATGGGTTCAGTCGGGTTGACCGAAGACGCGATCCACGACTGGGAGAAGAAGTACCCGCAAGACAGTTGGATCCCGGCGACGATTTTTTCGCTCGAGCGCCTGTACGCGAAAGTCGATAGCGACGATGCGCGCGCGCACGCGAAGATCACGATGGCGTGGCTCGTGCACGACTATCCGGCCAGCCCGCCGGCGAAGATCGGCAAGAAAGAGCTCGCGCAAAATCTCGTCGGCGCCAAACCCGCGCCGCTGCAGAGCGCGTCAACGGTGGTCGCCAATCCCGACGGCACGCTGCCGATCCCGGCAAAATAGCTAGCGCAAGCGAAAAAAAAGGCCTCCGTTTTTACGGAGGCCTTTTCGTTTGCGCAGTTCGCGCGACTCTAGTCGATTAGAACTTGAGTCCGAGACCGAGGTACGCACCACCGTGGGTGGCGGCCGACGGTGCCAGGTTGCCTGCACGCAGCGAGTCGCCTTCATATCCGCCATCAAGGAAGATGCCGAATCCGGTGAACGAGCCGATGGTGTACGTTGCGCCGACCTGATACTTCAGGTCGCGATAGGCGAACTGTTGTCCGGCGAAGCCCGGCGAGACAGAAGCCGGCAACGATGCCGAGACGTTGGGATAGTACCAGACGCTGCCGTAGATCGAGAACGGTTGATCGAGATCCGGGAGTTTTTCAATCCCGAAGCCGACGCCGCCCTGACGCGGGTAGCCGTAGTTTTCCGAACGCGAGAGGTAGCCGATGCCGACATAGATGCGCGGATCGACGACCTTGAGGCCGAAGCGTCCGTCGATGTCGGTGTCCGTGGCCCGGAAGCCTGGGACGTAGGTAGCTCCCGCGCTACCGATCTGGGTGACGAAGCCCTGACCAGCCGGGTCGGCGCACGTTCCCGCGTTGTACGCGGCGACCGGGCATCCGTTGTGCTGGTACTGGTAGCTGCGGTAGTCGCCTTCGACCATCCAGGGAAGACCGAACGCCGGGAACTCGATCGCACCACGCGCGTCGAACGAATTCGTTGCGCCTTGGATGTTGCTCGAGAACTCGTTGTACACGGCGGGCTTGAAGATATAGTCGCCCACCACGAAGTGTTCGTAGTTGACCGGCTTCGGCGTCGGAGTCGGCGACGGGGTCGGCGGCGGCGGCGGCGGAGGAGGAGTGGGCTTCGGGGTCGGCTTCGGCGTCGGCGGTGCCGTCGGCGGTGCCGTGGGCGGCGGGGTCGGGACCGGAGCCGCTACGTAGCGGACGACGACGACCTTCTTCTCGGGAACCCACTGGACGTAGGCGCCCATGCCTTCGGAAATGACGCGGACCGGAACCACGATCGCACCCTTGTAGATCTCGGGCGGAACGTCGAGCGGACGCGATTCGCCATTGATGACGACTTCGGGTTTGCCGACAGTCACTTTGACGTCGGAGCCGGGCTTCGAGACGTCGGCCGTCTTCGAAGCGGGATCGTACGAAACCGTTGCACCCATCTGTTCGAACATCGAGCGCAGCGGGACGAGGATTTCGTTGCCGCGCACGAGCGCAGCGAGAACGCGGTTTTGCTTCAGACGATCGGGTTTCGAATAAACGTGTTGATCGTTGAAGAGGATCGGCACTTCGCCGGACGGCGGCGTACCGAAGTCAGCGGGCGGCATCGACATTGCCTGCGCCACAGTTTTCGGGGTTGCGAGCGTTCCAATGTTTCCATTCGCAGCCGTCGTTTGTGCGGCGGAGACCGACGATAGCCCGAAGCCTACGGCGACGATCGCCGCAAGCACCCCGGTGCTCAGTCGTTTCAAATTTCTCTCCTGATAGTGACGTGGGGAAATGAATATAGGACTTGCCCGTCCCGGACAGGCGGTCAGTCACGAGGATCGACGGTGTTAACGCCTCCCTGCCGTGCAGCCGGTACCCAAGAATAGGGCAGATCAATCGCACCAGGGCTCAGCCCTGGGCATGCTCCTAAGGGCTACAACGCCACCGAGCCCGGTAAGGTTCCATCGACTGCGGGGGGTACCGGGGGCCGGCTAGCTGCCGAGCTTTTCCTCGAGACGCTCTTTGAATTTCTCACGGGTGGTCACGTAGCGCTCGTGGGTGCCGTCGGCGACCTTTTCGCGCTCGTCGAAGGTGGAGAACGCGAATTCGACCCGCTTGCCGTCGACCTTGATGATCTCGACCTCGGTTCGCACGATCAGGCCGACCGGGGTCGCCGAGAGGTGGGCGATGTCCACGTGGGTCCCCAGGCTGATTTCGTTCGCGTCCATTAGCGGGGCCAGGCACTGCATCGAGGCATCCTCGACCAGCTGGAGCAGCTGTGGCGTGGAGAGGACGTCGACCCCGCGGTTACCAGCCTTCTCGGCCGTCATCCATTCCTCAACCCGCGTCTGACTCTGGTAGGTACGACCCACGTCGATCTTGTCGCGCATCCTCTCCCCCCTCTACGCGTTGCAACCTGATGAATCATTTTGCACATCCCTCCGGTAGGTGAGTTAGTGGTGCGTCGCAACGTGCCGGTGCAATCCCAGGTGATTGAGGTAAAAGGAGTATCATGCTACGCAGTCAGCGCGCGCTTGTGGCCGCGGTGCTAAGCGCCGTGGCCTTTACGGCGTGCGGCCACGGGGCGAGCGCCCCCGCGCAGACGCCGCTCGCGGTGGATGTAACCAAGGCGCAGCGTCAGGACATCGGGACCTATCTCTCGCTCGACGGTCAGATCACGCCGCTGCAGCAGTCGACGCTCTCGACGCCGCAGTCCGGCACGGTCACGGCGGTCTATGCGAACGAGGGCCAGCGCGTGACCGCGGGCGAGCTGCTCGCTAAGCTCGACGACTCGACGCTACGCGCGCAACTCGCGCAGCAAGAAGCTCTGGCGTCGCAAGCGCAGGCGCAGCTCAGTGGTCAGACGCTGCAGGGCAACGTCACGCCCTCGCAAGCGCAATCGACCGTGGCGACGGCAACGCAGCAACTCGCGACCGCGAAGAGCAACCTCGCCACGGCGAAAGAAGCGCTGGTCAACGCGAAGCTCGTCAACGAAGGCAACGAGACGCTCTATAAACAAGGCTACGTCGCGCAGACCACGCTGACCGCGTCGCGCGCTGCGTACGTGCAAGCGCAAGAAACCGTCGCCAGTTCGCAAGCGGCCGTGGAGCAAGCCACGGTTGCGCTCGCGAACGCGAACGCAACGGGCACGAACGCGGTACCGATTCAAAATCAAGTTATTCTGGGCGCGCGCGCCACGCTAAAGTCGGCGCAGGCGCAAGTGCGGCTGCTGCAGACGCAGATCTCGCAGTCATCCTTGTATGCGCCGTTCGACGGCGTGATCACGCAACGGCTGCTCGATCCGGGCGGCTTCGCCAGTCCGAATCAACCGATCATGCAGATCTCGCAAATCGCGCACGTGTACGTCAACCTCAACGTGCCCGACAGCGATCTCGGCTACGTGCACAAAGGCACGCCGATAACATTCACCTCCTCGAGCGTGCCGGGCCGCACGTTTGCCGGTGCGGTCTACGACGTCAACGCGACGCCGACGACCGGCACGCTTTCGTACCGCGCGCGCATCGTGATGCCCAATCCGGACGACGCGCTGCGCGGCGGGATGCTGGTGTCGGTTTCGGTGCGCACCCGGTATGCGCACGACGCGATCGTCGTGCCGCTGACGGCCGTCGTGCAGGGTCCGAGTGGTGCGGCCGTGTACACGGTTGCGCCGATGCCTGTTCCGCCGGGCGGTCCGCCCGCCGGCGCAAAGCCCGCTGCCCCCGCCGGGGCGCCGACGTTTGCGCAGGCCAAGCTCGTTCCGGTCACCGTTGGACTGCAGACCGACACGCAGGCACAAGTCACGAGCCCGCAGATTATGGCGGGAACGACGATCATCACGACGCGGCCGGACTCGCTTCAAGACAAGAGTATGGTCGCGTACTCGCCCAGCGGGGCCCCGAAAGGCACTCAGGGCCCATAGGCCGATTCACCATAATGACTCGACCGATTTCATAGGAGCTGAACGAATCGATGGCATCACGCACGCTGGCGGCCCTGGCGCTGTTCGCGCTGACCGCTTCTCCGTGGGGAGCTATGCCGGCCGGGGCGCAGGCCAAGATGGCCACGCCCACGCCGACACCCGCCCCGTACGGTTCCCCGCTTCCCGCGGGGCCGTCCGGTCCGGCCGCCTTGCCGTCGCCGATCTCGAGCCTGCCGCCGGCGAGCCAGCCGGTGACGCTGCCCTATCCCGCCTACGGAACGCCCGTGCCCGGCGTGAATCGCGGCGTTCCCGCCGCCGGCATTCCGCAGGTCGTCTCGCTCGATCAGGCCGTGGCGATCGGTTTCGCGCGCTCGCCGCTGCTCGCGTCGGCGCGCGCCACGATCCAGATCGACCAAGCGCCGGTCGATCTCTCGAGGACTGCAGTTCTGCCGAACATCTCCGGCACCGCTTCGACCGCGCACGACTTCTCGCAAAACGCCTCCGACGGTCCGACCGGCCGCTCCAGCGGCGCGCAGGTTGCGGCCAATAGCCTTTCGATCGCGCTCAGGCAACTGATTTACGACGGCGGGAAAGTTGCCGCGCAGCTGCGGGCCGCGAAGGCGACCGAGAACGGCGCAATCGCGACCTATAAACGGCAACTGCAAACCGTGGCGTACAACATTGCCAACGCGTATTACGCGGCGCTCTCCGCCCAGCGCGCGACGCAGATTGCAAACGAAACCGTCAAGCTCAACCAAGTCAATGCCGATCTCGTCTCGGCGCAGATTCAGGCCGGTACGACCGCGCGTTCGGATCTCTTGACGGCCGAGCTGCCGGTCGCGCAAGCCCGCGTCACGCTGGTCAAGGATCAGGGCGCGGAACTCTCCGCGCAGGCCGCGTTCGTGAACGCGATGGGTCTCGATGCGAACACCTACGTGCTGCCGCAAGACGACGGCAACGTGCTGGCCGGTGCCAGCGGCGCGCCGCAGGTCGCCGTGCCGACCTATCAGGTTGCGATCACGCGCGCCTACATGCTGCGGCCGGACTTTACCGCAACGCAACTCGCGGTCTCGAGCGCGCAGGCCTCGCTCAAAGCGGCCGGCCTCGGACTGGTTCCGAACCTCAACGGCAGCGGTAGTTACGGCACCTCGTCGACCGACGTCAACGGCGGCACGTTCCGCAATTCCGGTTCGCTCGGCCTCACGCTGACGATCCCGATTTTCGATCAAGGCATCACGCACGCGCAGGTCGAGCAGGCGCGCGGGCAACTCGCTGCAGCAAATGCCACGGTCGAGTCGGCGCGCGAGAACATCCAGCTCAACGTCAAACAGACGTTGGTGAACCTGGTGTCGGCCAATGCGACCTTCCAGCAGACGCAAGCCGAACTCGAGAACGCGCGCGAAGTGCTGCAGGCGACGCAGGCGCAGTACGCGGCCGGCGTCACCACGCTGCCGCTGCTGCTCAACGCCGAAGTCGGGCTGACGCAAGCGCTCGTCGACCAAGTCAACGCGGTGTATACCCTGCGCCAAGCCGAAGCGGCGTTTCTGTTCGCCGAGGGTGCCAACGCTCCGGCGTGATCCCCGGCAACTAGGACTCCTCACGTTCGCACTCGCCGCGCTCGTGCTCGGCGGGTGCACGCGCGTGGGGGTGAACGGGAAAACGCCCGACGGGCGCAATCCCTGGACGAATCCGGATGTGTTGACGATCGCAACGCAGGCGGATCCGCGCAATCTCAATCCCGCCCTCGCGACGGGCGATCCGACCGGCGAGCTCTCGATGTTCATGTTCTCGTACACGGTGCGGTACGACGAGCACGCGCGGCCGGTGCCCGATGCGGTGACGGAAGTTCCGACGATCGCGAACGGCGACGTCTCGCGCGACGGATTGACCTTGCGCTACAAGCTGCGGTCGCACATGCTCTGGCACGACGGCGTGCCCGTGACGTGCGCGGATCTCGCGTTTACCTGGCGCGTGATGATCAACCCGCACAACAACGTTATCACAAGCGACGGGTTCAAGGACATCCGCAGCATCGATTGCCGCAACCCGCTGGTCGCGGTCGTGCACATGCGGCGGCTCTATGCGCCGTTTCTCCAGCAGCTGTGGGGCGTGAACGGCGGCCCGATCTTGCCCGCGCATTTGCTCGCGCGCTACAACGACGACAACGGTTCGTTCAACAACGCGCCCTACCAGTCGGCGCCGATCGGCAGCGGTCCGTACCGGTTCGTGAAGTGGATTCGCGGTTCGGAGATTCGCATGGAGCGGTTCGACGACTTCTACCTCGGCAAGCCGCCGATCCGCGAAGTGGTCTACAAGATCGTTCCCGACGACAACACGCTCGCCACCGAAATGGAAACGCACGAGATCGATCTGCTCTTTCACGGCCAGGGGAACACCTGGAACCGGCTGCGCAAGATTCGCGGTACGATCGCCATCGCGCCGCCGATCTTTTCTTACACCCACATCGACTTCAATTTGCGGCGACCGGTCTTTGCCGACCGGCGCGTGCGCGAAGCGCTCGAATATGCGCTCGACCGGCCGGCGATCTTGCAGAAAGCGCAGCACGGGCTCGGCGATCTCGCCGAAGCGGATCAGTCGCCGGTCATCGGCACCGCGTACGATCCGACCGTGCCCAAGCATCCCTACGATCCGGCACGTGCGCGAGCCGAGCTCGATGCGGCCGGCTGGCATACCGGACGCGACGGCATCCGTATTCGCAACGGCGTGCCGCTGGCGTTCACGATGACGACGGCGTCCGAGGTGGCCGAGAACGCGCAGATCGAAACGCTCGTACAGGCATATTGGCGGGCCGTCGGCGCCGAGCTGACCATCAAGAACGCCCCGACGAGTGCGTTTTTCGACAACACCTCCGCGGGCGTACTGCAAGGCGGCCACTACGATACTGCGGTGTTTACCTGGGCGGGCACGGCCGATCCCGACGACAACCAGATCTATTCGGGCGACGAGTTCCCGCCGCGCGGATCGAATAATTTATTCTGGAACGATCGGGCGGCGACGGCCGCGATGAGCGATGCGCTGCAGACCGTTGACATGCGGCGGCGGATCGCCGACTATCACGTCGTGCAGCAGCGAATCACCCGCGAGGTGCCGACGATCGTCCTCTGGTTCCGTCACGAACCGCAAGTCTACAACAGCGATTTGAAAAACATGACCGCGACGCCCGTGCTCACGACGCCGTTCTGGAACACTTGGCAGTACGCATTGTGAAAGGCGCAGCACCCCCGGGCGGCAGCGTCGTCTGCGCACTGGACGAGGTGGCCGACGGCGCGTCGCGCGTCATCACGTTTGCCGACGGGTTCGAACTGATCGTCGTGCGCACGGCCGAGGCGGTGTTCGGCTACGTCAACGAGTGCAAACATTTGCAAGTGGGGCTGAACTTGCTCGATGACCACGCGTGCGAGACCAACGCCGGCACGATCCTCTGCCAGTATCACTACGCGACGTATCGCTTCGAAGACGGCTACTGCATCGCCGGACCGTGTCAGGGCGATTCGCTGACCGCGGTGCCGCTGGCCGTGCGCGCGGGGCGCATCGTGATCGCGACCGGATCGGCGGCGAAGTAAGCACCGGCGGCGAGTAACGCGCAGCCGAGCAGCGGGATCGCGCGCAAAACGCCCCACGCGACGGCAACGCCGTTGAGGCCCGCGCGTTGCTGTTCGGCCGCCCAGACGGCGCTGGCATCGAGATTTGCTGCGGCGTGGAAGGCGCCCAGCGCGTCGGGCCACGCCGGCGCCCGGAAGGCCAGCGCGACCGGCACGGCGATCGCGGCGACCACCGCGGACGCGATCAGCGGTGGCAGCGGCGTGCTCGCGCGCAGCGAGCGGTTCGGCAGCGCCGCGAATGCGCACGCGACCGCGAACGCCAGCACGACGGTTTGGGCCGCGAACGACGGCCGCTGCGCGATGCCGAGCCAGTCGACGAGCGTGCACGCGGCCGCGATTCCGGCCAGCGCGCGCACGCGCGCGTTCGCCGATGCGGCTAAGACGATCGCGGGAATCAGCTCGATGACGAAGTCGTGTTCGTGAAAGAACGGCACGGCCCACGGCAACAGGGCGATCGCGAACGCGGCGGCCAAGCGCGGCTGCGCACGCAGGCGAATAGCGATCGCCGCGACGCACGCGACGGTCACGAAGGCCAGGGAATTGCCCGCCAGCTCGGCCAGTCGCCGGCCGGCACCGAACGAGACGGCGATCGCGGGCACGCTGTACTGGATGAGGATAAAGCGTTCGCTCGCGGTGTGTTCGCCCAAGCGCTGCAAGTACGTCGGCAGCGCGGCGCCGCCGCCGCCGGCAACGAACGTAACGGCAAAGAAGACGGCGGCTGCGGCCCCGAGCAGCAGCGCGCTGCGCCGGTCGGTTAGGCGGACCGCGAGCGGCAGCGCGAGATTCGGCTGAATCGCCGCGCAGAATGCCGTGACGATCGTCCAAGCGGAGCGGCGCTCGAGCGCGAGCAGCGTACACGCCACGGCGGCCGCGGAGACGAGCGCGACTTGTCCGAGCGCGAGATCGCTGATCGCTGGTCCGGCGACGGCGGCGAAGATCACGGCGCTCGCCGCGCGCGATGCGGTGAGGCGCACGTGCGCGAGCGCGGCGGCGGCGATGCCGAGCACGAGCAGCGCAAGCGCGAGCACGCCCATCCAGACGATGCGCGCGGCGTCGAACGGCAGGCGAGCCAAGAGCGACCACAACGTCAGCGAGGCCGCCGGTCCGACGAACGGCAACAGCTCATCGCGCGTTGCATCGACGCCCGGGATCGTGCGCTCCGTTTGCCACACGTCGCGCGACCATGGATCGCCGCCGGCATTCCACGTTGCGCCCGCGGCGTAGTAGGCCTCGAAATCGCGCGCAAACGGACCCGAGGTGGGCGCGGGGCGGAAGACCGTTGCGGCCAGCGCCGCGAGCACGAGCGCGAGAAGCGCGAACGCGCTACGGCGTCTCGGCGTAGAGCACCAGCCGGCTGACCGTCCCATCGTTGCCCATGGCGTAGGCGACACCGTTGGGATAGCGGATTTCGAAGGCGTGTTTGTACACGGCGGTTCCCGGACCACCGACCGCTTCGACGAAGCGCCCGTCCAAGCTGATGATGCCCATGCCGATCCGCACCTCGCCCGGCACGAGTCGAAATTCTCCGAGATCGCGCGGCGCGAGCTTCGGCGCCGCGTCCGTTTGCGGCACGTAGTACTCGACGCCGACCAGCAGATCGTCCTTGTAGAACGCGCTGAGCAACCTGCGCTCGTTGTTTTCGCGCAAGCCGTACGTGTCCCAACCCTTGGCCGGATACGCGAAGCCGGTACCGAGCTCGCGGATGACGTCCTTGCGTTTGGTCACGCCAGTCTGGAAGCGAATGTTCTCGTTGAAGAGGATCACCGGCACGTCGATCGGCGGCGGCGGAACGTTCGGCTGTTTGAGCCGTTTCTCGGCAATTTGCGCGAGAATTTCGACCGCCCGCACCATCGCGAAGTCCGGCGGCGGCTTGCCGCCCGAACCCTCGCTGCTCATGCGCGCATCACGCGCGGATCGAAGTACGTCAAAACTGCGCCCGCGACCGCGACTGCGGCAGTGATGAAATACGCGGCGGCAATTGCCCAGCGCGATGCGGTCGGGACGGCGAAAAAGCGCGGGTCGACGTAGCCCGACAGCAGCGCGCGAATGCGCGGTACGGCCGCAAACGCTACGATCGCGACGAACAGCAAGCCGGCCCAGATGTGGAAGATCACGATGAACGCGAGAAACGCGAACGCGCCGAGAATCCACAGCCGCGGATCGATCGCGGCCGCAATGCCGCCGCCGTCGAGCGGCGGGACCGGCAGCAAGTTGAGCGCGTTGAGGAAGAAGCCCGTGTAGGCCACGGCAAACCAGAACGGCGAGTGCAAGTTGGTCGCAAGCGCGTAGCACAAGCCGGAGGCCAGTAATCCGTAGACCGGGCCGGCCAGTGCGGCGATCGCTTCGACCGTAAGGCTCGGCGCCGGGCCGCGCGCAGCGACGAACGCGCCGAGGCCGGGAATGAAGAACGGCAGGTCGGCTTTGATGCCGAAGTTGCGGAAGGTGAAGAAGTGCCCGAGTTCGTGCACGAGGATCAGCAAGACGAACGCGACGCCGAACTTCCAGCCGAAGAAGAGCGCGTAGAACCAGATCGAGAGGAAGAGCGCAAAGAACTTCGGCAGCAGCAAGAGCAGCTTGAAGTTGCCAAGCAAGAGCAGCGCGCCTTTGAACTTGGCCAGGAAGACCGCGATCGCACCGGCGACGCCGGCGCCGGTGCGCCAGGCAGCCTTGGGCTTCGGTTGAGGTGCGGCGGGTGGAAGATATTCGCCCTCGACGTCGGAAGGGCGTTGCTCGTGCATCAACCGGTGGTTCTCCCTGAGCCCGTGAGGCTCCGCGATTGGCGCCCGGTCTGTCCGGCGGGAGAGTTGCGCTCGATCTCCCTCCACTGGACCGCCCATGACTACGAGGCGGTTTTCCCCGTCTACCACTTCTGCCTGCGCGGAGTTTCCGACGTCGTCGTGGTGCAGACGCACGATCTGCGCGCGAACATGCGCGACCTGCGCCGCGACCCGGCGAGCCCCTACGCCGCGCACACGCTCGGGCGAAACTCGTGGTCGATCGGCCTCGCCGTGTGCGGCATGGCCGATGCGCGGCCCTCAGACTTCGGCCGCTACCCGCTCGCCGCCATGCAAATCGACGCGTTGTGCGTCGTCGCCCGCACGCTCGCCGATGCATACAACATTCCGCTCGCCGCGATTCGCACCCACGCCGAAGCGGCGCTCGAAGATGGGTACTTCGGTGCGGATGACGACGACTTGCGCTGGGACATCGCGCGCCTCCAGCCGCGCCCCGAGCCGCTCGCCGAGTTCGAGGCGACGGCGACCGGCGATCAGTTGCGCGCACGCATCGCCGCCGTACGCTAGCGTGCCGCCGAAAGTGGCCGCCGCGCTGTTGTGGCTGGCGCTCGCCGCAGGTGTCGCGCTGATCGCGATCATGACCTGGCATCCGTGGACGTGCACGTGGACCGGCCGATGCGGATCCTAATCCTCGGCGCCGGTTTTGCGGGCGTCGCCACCGCCCGGGCGCTCGAGCGCTGTTTGCGCGCAGACGAAGCGGAAATCACGATCGTGGGGCGCGACAACTTCTCGCTATTCACGCCGATGCTGCCGGAAGTGAGCGCGGGCGGACTCGAGACGCGCCACGTCGTCACGCCGGTGCGCGCCGAGTTGCACCGCGCGCAGTTCGTCCTCGGCGACGTCGTCGCGATCGATCTGGATGCGCGTACGGTAGAGGTGCAGCACAACATCGACGGCGCCAAACAAACGTTGGCCTACGATCAGCTCGTATTCGCGTTGGGCAGCGTGACCTCGACGTTCGGCATTCCGGGCGTGGCGGAACATGCGTTGCCGCTCAAGACCCTCGAAGATGCAGAGCGCCTGCGCAATCGCGCGATCGCGAGCCTCGAGCTGGCCGACGTAACGAGCGATCCGGCCGAACGCGCGCGTCTGCTGACGTTCGTGATCGTCGGCGGCGGCTACACCGGCGCCGAAGGCGCGGGCGAATGGATCGATCTGTTCCACTCGATCACGCCGTACTACCGCTCGATCGCGCCGCGCGAGGTGCGCATCGTGCTGATCGAGGCGGGGCCCGTGCTGCTGGCCGGTCTGCCGCCCGCGATGGGCCGTTACACGATGAAGAACCTCACCGCGCGCGGCGTCGAGGTGCACTTGGGCGACGCCGTGACCTCACTCGACGAGCGCGGCATCCACTTGGCAAGCGGCACGGAGATTCCGACGGCGACCGTGCTGTGGAGCGCGGGCGTGCGTCCCTCACCGGTCGTGCGCGACTTGCCGTTGACGCATGCGCGTAACGGCGCGATCATGGTGAATCGCGACTTCTCGGTGCCGGATCGCCCCGGCGTGTGGGCGCTCGGCGATTGCGCGTGGATCCCGATGAAAAATGCCGGCGAGTACTACCCGATGACGGCGCAGCACGCGATTCGCGAGGGGCCGGCGCTCGCCAAAAATATCGCTGCCGTCGTGCGCGGCGGCGCGACGAAACCGTTCGACTTCACCGCGCTCGGCACGATGGCGTCGCTCGGCGCGCGCCGCGGCGTCGCGAGCCTCGCAGGCGGCCTCGTCATCACAGGATTCCCGGCGTGGTTCTTGTGGCGCACGTACTACCTATCGCGTTTGCCGGGACTCGATCGGAAGGTACGCGTTGCGCTCGACTGGACGCTGGGCTTGTTGTTCCGGCGCGATATTGCGGAGCTGCGCGTCTACACGCAACGCGCCCGGGAGCGCGCTGCGCGAGACGCGGGATTAGATCCGGAGTCGAGTTAGAACGAGAGCGAGGTTTGGAGGAAGACGCCTTGCCCGATGTCGTGCGTGAGATAACATCCGGGGCAGCTGGCGGTTCCCACCGGTAACGTCGTTCCCGGTATCAGGTCGTAGGCGTTGTAGATCAGGCCGATGCGTCCGAACTGGCTGAACCAGTATTGCGCGCCGACGTAGCCGATGCGATAACCGTTGGGGTCGCCGAGGAACTGGTTCTCATAGTTCGTGCCGTTGACGATTGCGGTATGCATGCCGGTTGAGTTGAAGCCGGCTTGGATAAAGCCGCCTTCCAGATACGCGCCGCCCGGATGGGCGTTGTAGGCGCCGAACTTTCCCTGCACCCACAGCGCTTGGGCTTGCGTCCACGCGGTGTGAGTGAACGGATCGTTGCCGAAGCGCGTCGAGCCCTCCACTTCCAGCGAGAGTCCGAGGTTCTTGCCGAACATGTTGGGATCGGCGTAGCGTGCGAACACCGAACCGACCGGCACGTTGGTGACGACGTTCTGGTAGAGACCGTTCGGGTTGCACGGAACCCCGGGCGCGCAGGCGGCGGCAACGGCCGCGGGCGTGCACGTTGCCGTGCCGGTGTAGCACACCGACGGGTTCCACGAAGCGAGCACGGCGTCGTTGTCATCGACGAACGCGACGCCGGCCATCAGCTGCTTGGTGAATTGGTACTGGATCGTTCCGAGGAACGTTTGCGAGGTGACGCCGCACGGGAGCGCGCCCTTCGGCGGCGCCGGTGTTCCGCCCACAACGGGCGCCGTGTTGACCGGCGTGCACGTGTTGGCGATAAAGCCCGCGGCGGGCGCGGTGGTGGTGTTGCCGCTGACACTCAGCACGGCCTGGTTTTCCGCCGGGAAATCGAAGAAGTAACCGCCGCGGATATTGAGCGGTCCTTTCACGTAACCGATCTCCGCGCCGTTGAACTGATCGGCCCACGCCAGGCCGAGCGAGCCGTCGGTTTCGTTGATGCGGCCGGCTTCGGCGAGGAAGCCGGAGTCGGGATCCTGGTACTGCATGTAGCCGTAGTTGAAACGCACGCCGGTGTTGCGCGGATAGGTGCCGCCGACGAAGTTCGGCGAGCTGAGCGCAACGCCGCCGGCCGTCGAGTTACCGTTCAGTGAGCCGGCTTGGAACGCATCCGAAGCATCCCAGTTGTAGACGTTCTCCACACGGACGTGATACGAGGTCTTTTTGTCGAGGTTGCCGTCGAGCAGCAGGCGCAACAGCTGATAGCCGTAGCCTTCGCTGTTTTGGCCGGTGAGCCAGCGGTCCGCGCTGGCGTTGCCGCCTGCACCGACGCGCGTTTGCCCCCCGACGGAGGCCAGACCGACGTTGGCCGGCAAAGCGCGGCCGTCGCCGTTGAACGCCGCCACTTGGTCGTTGAAGTTTCCGGCGCGAATTTGCTCGACGAGACCGACCTTGGCGCGGGCCATCGTGGTTTCATCGGCGGCTTGTTTCGATTCGACCGACTTCAGACGCGTGTCGATGTCGCTGACGCGAAGCTTCAGCGCGTCGATATCGCCGCGGAACTCATCGAGCAGCGCGCGCAGCGCGTCGATGTCCTTTTGCGTGACCTCGGGCGCCGTTTGCGGACTAGCGAGCTTCTTCGTTAGATATTGCACGGCTCGTTCGACTATGACCGCCGCTTCGTAACGCGTCATCGGCCGGTTGCCTTTGAACGTGCCATCGGGATATCCGACGATGATTCCGTCGTTGACGAGGTCGAGGATCGACTGATAGGCCCAGCCATCGGTCGGAAGATCTTTTAACGCATCGATTTGCGCTTGCGCGTCGATCACGTCGCCCGTCATTCCCGGAACGGGAGGCGGGGCATCGGCCGATTGTGCGACGAGCGGAAATCCTGTAATGGTGAGCGCAACAAAAAGCGCTCCCAGACGCCGGAACGGCATCGGAGTAGTCCTTTCTCTCTTATAACGCGCGCCGGCGGATCCGGCATGCTCCGGTTGCTAGAGTAGCGCCGGAAGATTAACGGCGTTTTGAGATGCGCTTAACCAGCGCTTATGCGCACGCGTTCACAGAATCTGGGCGGCGCGAAAAATATTTTGCGCACCATAATGATGACCGCGTCTTAAGGTTCGCGCGAAAAGATCCCGATGATCCGCGCGGTGCCCGCGATTGCGCCGAGCGCCGCGTCGAGGCGCGCGCGATCGACGTCGCCGATCTCGAAGAAGAAGCGATAGTGGAACGGATCGACGTGATTCGGCCGCGCCACGAGCGAACGCAAATCGAGTCCGCGATCGGCGAACGCGGAAAGCGCATCGCGCAGCGTGCCGGGCCGGTTCACGACTTCGATGGCGACGCAACCGAGCGTGCCGTGCGACTGCGGTTCGCGCGTAAGCAAGTAGAAGCGCGTGAAGTTGCGCGGATCGTCTTGGATCGCCGTGCGCAGCACCTTCGCGCCGTACAGTTCCGCCGCGAGCGCCGGACCGATCGCCGCGATCGCTGGGTCACCGAGCGCCACGATCTCGGCCACCGCGCCGGCCGTATCAGCCACCGCAACGCGCTTCCAGGCCGGATGTTGGCCGGCGAAACGGTGGATCTGTTCGAGCGCAACCGGGTGCGAGCGGATCTCGCGGATGTTCGCTTCGACGGCGTCGCGCGTGCCGATCAGGTTCATCTCGACCGGAAACGCCGTTTCCGCGATCGCGTGCAGCTTGCCGTACTCCCACAACAGGTCGTACGACCGCGGAATCGAGCCGGCGATCGAGTTCTCCACCGGCAGCAGTGCGGCGTCGATCTCACCACCGTCGACCGCCGCCACGAGCAGATCGAAGGAAAGATAGCCGCGCGTCTGCGCGCCGGGGCGCAAGCGCCGCGCCGCCGCGTCGCTGAACGCGCCGGCCTCACCCTGAAAGCCGATGATCATTTCGTGAGATCGCCGATCTCGCTGCGTGCGTCGGGCACGCGCGGATCGTTCGGCGCGGCGTTGATGAACTTCTGAAAGGCGGCGGCCGCATCGGTGCGCCTGCCGATCGCGACCAGCACGACCGCGCGGTTGTAGAGCGCCGGCACGAACGCGGGCCGCTTCGCCAGCACGGTCTCGAGCTGCGCGAGCGCCTCGAGATCGTGACCGGTTTGGTGCAGCGCGGTCGCGTAGTCGGTGCGCACGTCGGGGTTACCCGGATCGAGTGCGAGCGCGCGCTTGTCGTACGCGATCGCCTGATCGAACTTGCTCGCATCGAAATACATGTCGGCCAGCGCGACGAGCGCCGCAAGGTCGTTGGGATTGGCTTTCAAGCGTGCGCGCATCGTCGTCAGCTCTTGCATCACCGGCGCCGGCGGGCCCCCGCCTCCGACGGTGTTGCCGGGCAGGGCTGAGGTCTGCGCGATCGGCCCGGTACCGGTCTGCGGAACCGTAAACGTGCCGGGGGCATCGGTCACCATGCTGGCCGGAGCGGCCGTAGCCTGGATGCGCGCATCGCCTTGTTCGGCGGGCGCACCGTAGCCGAGCGCCGTGCCGCCCTCGCCGAATCCCACCTTCACCAGATATCCCATGATGGCGATGAACACGACGGCGACGACGGTGAGAATCGGGAGCGCGATGCGCAGAGGAAGACCCATCTCGCCGGAGAGTTGCATTTGTGCCTCGAATCCTCATGCCGTGGGACCCGAACTACCCGACGTCGCCGAATTGCAGCTCCTCTTTGCACAGTTCAATTTCATGCACTTTGACGGCGAAATCCCAGCCTTCCGGATTGCCTACAACGCGCGTTTCTCGAACGTCGCCGGACGCATTAGCTACAAGCCGCCGCTGATCGAGCTCTCGCCCAAGCACCTGCGGAACAAGCCCGAGGAATTACGTCAAACGCTCCTGCATGAAATGATCCACGCCTGGCTGCACGCGCGCGGCGAGAACTCGAACCACACGCCCAAGTTCAAGCGCAAGATGCGCGAGCTCGGCTTGACGTCGATCTACCACGATCTCGGCACTGCCGCGCCGTTGAACCCCTCGGTCAAACGCTACGTGCTGCGCTGCGAGAAGTGCGGGATGGAACTCTTGCGCCGCCGCAAACCGCCGGCCAATCTGCTCTGCGCGCGCGACCGCAAGGAACTCAAAGTCTTCGAGATCGTCGAGATGCGCGAAGTCGAACCCGCCAAGGCGGCAAACCGGAGCCGCTAAACCTCGGTCATCCCGAGCTTGTCGAGGGACCGCCACGATCGGGTTGTTTACAAATAACCGCGCCGCATCGCGTTGACCGCGGCCTGCGTGCGGTCGGCGGCGGAGAGCTTCTCGAGGATGTCGCGGATGTGCCCTTTGACCGTGCCGAGCCCGATGTGCAGGCGTTCGGCGATCTCGGTGTTGCCGATACCGTCGGCGATCAGCCGCAGCACGTCGAGCTCGCGCGGGGTAAGCGGGGAATCGCTGCTGCGCTGCTGCGGGGGCGCTCCGAGGCGGCGCAGCACGACGTGCGCGATGCGCGGATCGAAGTACGCGCCGCCGCCGGCGACGATGCGCACGGCATCGATCACGGTCGAGGCGTCCGACGACTTAACGCAATAGGCGTCCGCGCCGGCCGAGAGCGCCGCCAGCACTTCGTCGTCGAGTTCGTGCATCGTTAGGATGACGACGTGCAGGTCCGGCATCTCGGTCTTGATTGCGCGCGTCAGCGCGACGCCGTCGCGGCCGGGTAAGCCGATGTCGACGATCGCCACGGCCGGACGCTCGCGCAGGATCACGGCTTCCGCGCTGATGCCGTCGCTCGCTTCGGCCACGACGCGAACGTCGCCGCTCGCCTCGAGCGCCGTGCGCAGTCCGGTGCGGGTGAGGGCGTGGTCTTCGACCAGGACAACGGAAATCGGTTCGTTCATGCAGATGCCACCGCCGGGAGGCGCAGCGTGAAGATGCTGCCTTGCGGCACGTTCGGCTCGTAGCCGACACTCCCGCCCGATTCTTCCGCGACGCGGCGCACGATGTAGAGCCCCAGACCGGACCCGCCGCCGCGCCGGTCGTCCCCGCGCGCGAAGCGCGTGAAGAGGTGCGAGCGCACTTTTTCCGACACGCCGAAGCCGTCGTCGGTGATGCGCACGATCGCGGTGTTGCCGGAACGTTCGACCGCGACCGCCACGTGGCCGTCGGCCGGTGTGTATTCGAGCGCGTTGGCCACGAGATTCGTGATCGCGCGCCGGATATCGCCCCGATCGCCGACGGTTTGCACCGCCGCGCCTGGTTCGACGGCGATCGACAGTGCAACATGACGGGTGGCGGCCAACGCTTCCAGTTCGCCCGCGATCTGACGCGCGATCTCGCCGAGGTCGATGGTGTCGCGCTCGGGGCGCCGGTCGCCGCTCTCGAAGCGTGCGACCAGCAACAGCGTTTCGGCTAAGCGCTGCACGTCGTCGGTGGCGATCACACTGCGCTCGACGATCTCGCGGTAGCGTTCGGGAAGCTCGCCGTATGCGCCGGCCTGTGCTTGCCGCAGCGTCATCCCGAGCGCGGCGAGCGGCGTGCGCAGATCGTGCGAGAGCGCGTACACCAAATCTCGAATGATGCCGCTGCGCTCTTCGAGCGCGGCGTTGCGTTCGGCGAGCTGTTCGAAGAGCCGCGCTTGTGCGAGCGCACCGGCCGATTGCTGCGCGTACGCGCGGGCGACGCCGCGCAACTGCTCGAGTTCCTCGTGGTCGCTCGTCACGAGCAGTACGCCGAAGCGGCGTTCGCGATCTGCGATCGGTATTGCCAGCATCGCTGCAGCCCCGAAGGTGTCGAGGATCATGCGCCCAAGCGGATCGGTGCGGGCGACGGCGATCGTGTCGCCGTCGTCGGCGGCGCGCTGTACGAGCGAGATCGCCGCCGGCGGTAGGCGCTCCTCATCGACGTCGACTTGCGCCTGCCCGCGTTTGGCGACTAGCGTCGTCGCGCGGGTCCCGGCGATCGAGAAGCGCGCGATGCCGGCGTCGAACAGATCCAGCGATTCGCGTGCGATTCCCCGCAGCACGAGCTCGGTCGACAGCGAGGCACGAACCCGTTCGATCGCCGTCGAGATTTGGGCTTCGCGCCGCGCGCGCAATTCTTGTGCGGCCGCTTCGCCGGCGCGCTGCGCGTTATCGATGACCGCCGAACTCAAGTAGCCGACGAGCACGATCGAAAGACCCGCGAGCATCCGGTCGCCGATGCCGATCGCGTCCCAATGATGGCCGGCCAGGACGCCGTTCACGTAGCCCGCGATGACGTCGCAAGCCAGTGCCGCGATCACGAGCATCAAACGGAAACGGCTGCTGCCGCCGAGGCTGCTCAGTACGATCGGTACGTCGAGCAGGATCGCTGCGACAAAAAGCTGCGGCGTCAGCAAATCGACGACGAACGCGGCGAGGAGCGCGAGCACGCACACGACCGGCACGAAGCGGTACGGCACGGCTTGCGCTTCCTCAATGCTCACCGGGACCCTCCGCCGAAGAAGACGCGCTATGGAGCGTTCCGCGCGGCCGACTGCGCAAGCCTTGCTGGCCGAACTCGGTTTTCAGCCGCGGCTGACGATCTATCTTGCCGGTGCGCCGGGCGCGGGAAAGACGTACCGCCTGCTCACCGACGCCAACTTTCAGCGCCGCGCCGGCCGGCGCGTGGCAATCGGCTGGATCGAAACGAAAGACCGTCCCGGCTTGGATGAACTGGCCCGCGATCTGCCGCGCATTCCGCTCAAGCGTTACGACGTGGGCGGCAGCACGTTTGAGGATTTCGACGTCGACGCCGCAATCGCAAGCAACTACGAGACGATCGTGCTCGACGAACTCGCGCACTCCAACCCGCCGGGCGCGACGCACGCCAAACGCTGGCAGGACGCGCTCGCGCTGCGCGCCGCCGGGAAGTCGGTGCTCGGCGCGTTCAACATTCAACATCTCGAAACCGTCGCGCTGACGGCCGAACGGATCACCGGCCATCCGATTCGCGAGATCGTGCCGATCTCGCTGCTCAAGAGTGCCGACGGTGTGATCGCGCTCGACGTCTCGCCGGCCGTACTCGAGTCGCGTTTGCGCAGCGGGCGGATCGTCCACGACGACGATGTGGAACGCGCCGCAATGGGCGTTTTCCGGCAAAGCAATCTGCAGATGATGCGCGAGCTGCTGCTGCAAACCGTCGACGCGCTCACGATTCCGGTCGTGAGTCCCGCGAAGACGTCGACGGCGCTCGTGATCGTGTGCGGAGACGACGATCCGGGAACCTATCTGCGCCGGGTGGGTGCGCTCGCCGAAGTGCTCGACCTTGCCGTTGAGGTGACGGTCGTCGAAGGTGCCGAGCGCCCCGACCTCGCTTCGCTCGCCCTGTCCACTGCCGAAGCCGCCGTCATCGCGCCGCCGGAGCGGCTCGCCGAGGGGCGTCTGGATAACGCGCGTGCCGCGTTCGTCGCGATTCCCAACGGCGAGTTGGCGCGCAAGATTCTCGGACGGCCGATCGACCGCGATCTCTATATCATGGATCCGGCCCGGCCGCCGGCACCGAGCGTGGCCGACGGTGCACGGCATCCGTACGGTCAAACCGTCGGCGACCGGATGCGCATCGGCTACGGCAAACTCACGATCTATCTCGGTTCGGTTGCCGGCAGCGGCAAAACGTACGCGATGCTCGATCGCGCGCACGATCTCATCAGCGAGGGCGTGGACGTCGTGGTCGGGTTGGTCGAGACGCACGGGCGGGTGGATACTGAGGCAAAACTGGCCGGGCTCGACGTCTTGCCGCGTTTGCCCAACGGTGAGCTGGATCGCGAAGCGATCGTCAAACGCCGGCCGCAAGTCGTGCTGATCGACGAACTCGCGCACACGAACGAACCCGGCAGTCCCTTTCCGAAGCGCTTCGACGACGTGATCGCGATCTTGCGCCAAGGCATCTCGGTGATCACGACGCTCAACATCCAGCATCTCGAAGGCTTGGGCGATGCGGTCGAACGGCTGACCGGGACGCACGTGCGTGAAACGCTGCCGGATACGATCCTCGAACTGGCCGACGACGTCATCTTCGTCGACGTGACGCCCGAGGTGCTGCGCGAGCGGTTGCGCGAGGGCAAGATCTATCCGAAGGAACGGATCGACGCGGCGCTCGCGAATTTCTTCCGGATCGAAAACCTCGCCGCACTGCGCGAACTGACCGTGCGCGAGCTGATGCGCGCCCGCCGTCAACGCCGGCATGCGCCGCCGTTCGCGCGCATCGTGCTCGGCGTGCGCGCGCGCGAGCGCGACGTCGCGCTGATCGAACGGATGGCTCGGCTGGCGACGCGGCTTTCGGTCGAGCTGGCCGTCGTGCACGTCAGCACGCCGCGCGAGACGCCCGACGCCGGGGCGATTGAGGCGCTGCAGAAGGCGACGCGCCTGGCGCGGGCACTGTGGCTGCCTTTGGAGGGCGCGGATCCGGCGGCGGCGCTCGTCGCCGCAGCGAAAGAACTCGACACGATCGTGGTCGAGTCCCCGCGCGGTAAACGGCGCCTGTTCACGGCGCCGTCATTTGCGAATCTGTTACTGCGAGCGGGTGCGCGCGAATTGATCGCCCTCGCCCCGCACTAAGCATTTCACTTTGCAGCGTCCAGCGCGAGATTGAGGCTGAGGACGTTCACGCGAGGTTCGCCGAGGATGCCCAGCGTGCGTCCGAGGACGTGCGCGTCGACGATCGCTTTGATGGCGTCGGTCGTCATGTGCCGTGCAGCCGCAACGCGCGGGATCTGCCAGACGGCCGCTTCGGGCGAGATGTCCGGATCGATGCCGCTGCCGCTGCTGGTAACGAGATCGATCGGCGGTTCACCAATCGCTTGCGGGTTCGCTTTCTTGAGCGCCGCGATCGTGGCTTTGGTGGCGTCCATGAGTTTCTTCGATGTCGGCGCCAGGTTCGTACCGCCCGTGGAGGTCGGATCGTAACCCTTGCCGGCGGCCGACGGCCGGCCCTGGAAGTACTGCGGTTTCGTCCACAGCTGGCCGATCAGCAACGAGCCGACGACTTTGCCGTTGCTCTCGACGAACGATCCGTTCGCCTGGTGCGGGAAGATCAACATGCCGATTCCGGTCATCGCGAGGGGATAGATGATGCCGAGCGCGATGACGGTCACGATCGTGTAGAGGATCGAGGTGAGGAGATGCGAGAGCGTGTTCTCGCTCGTGGGGGCAGTGGCGGGTTGCATTATGCGGCTCCGGTGAGATGAAGGGCTTGGAGGATGAGATCGATCGCTTTGATCCCGATGAAGGGAACGATGATGCCGCCCAAGCCGTAGATGAGGACGTTCTCGCGCAGGACGGCGTTCGCGCCACGCGGGCGGTACGCCACGCCGCGCAGGGCGAGCGGAATAAGCGCGATGATGATGAGCGCATTGAAGATCACCGCCGAGAGGATCGCGCTCTGCGGCGTTGCGAGATGCATGATGTTCAACGCGCTCATCTCGGGATACGTCGCCACGAACATCGCGGGGAGGATGGCGAAGTACTTGGCAACGTCGTTCGCGATCGAGAACGTCGTCAGGGCGCCGCGCGTCATCAACAATTGCTTGCCGACTTCGACGACTTCGATCAACTTCGTGGGATCGGAGTCGAGGTCGACCATGTTGCCCGCCTCTTTCGCAGCTTGCGTGCCGGAATTCATCGCCACGCCGACGTCGGCTTGCGCGAGCGCCGGTGCGTCGTTGGTGCCGTCGCCGGTCATCGCGACGAGTCGCCCGGACGCTTGCTCGCGCTTGATCAGCGCCATCTTCGTTTCGGGCGTGGCCTCAGCGAGGAAATCGTCCACCCCCGCTTCGCCCGCGATGGCACTCGCGGTCAGCGGGTTGTCGCCGGTGATCATGATCGTGCGGATGCCCATCGCGCGCAGGCGATCGAACCGTACCTTCATGTTCGGTTTGAGAATGTCTTTGAGTGCGATCACCGCGAGCAAACCGTGTTCGTCGGCCAGCAGCAGCGGGGTTCCGCCGGCGCGCGCGATGCGCTCGATTTGCGCATCCAGCTGAGGTGCGATTGCGCTGGCGCTTTGCTCGGTGACCCATGCGCGCACCGCATCCGGCGCGCCCTTGCGGATCTTGCGCCCGTCGGCGAAGTCGAGTCCGCTCATGCGCGTGTAGGCGCTGAACGGTACGAACGACGCACCGGCGGGAAGTTCGGGCCGTGCATCGCCGTAGAGCTGCGTGTCGGCCGAGAGGCCGGCGTGGGGCGCCGCAAACACGACGATCGAACGGCCTTCCGGCGTTTCGTCGGCCAGTGAGGAGTAGTACGCCGCTTTGTAGGCCCGCGGAGCGTCCACGCCGTCGGCGATGATGACCTCGCTGGCTTGACGGTTGCCGAGCGTGATCGTACCGGTCTTGTCGAGCAGCAGGGTATCGACGTCGCCGGCGGCTTCGACCGCGCGGCCGCTCATCGCCAGGACGTTCCGCTGCAGCACACGGTCCATGCCGGCGATGCCGATGGCCGAGAGCAGTCCGCCGATGGTGGTCGGGATGAGACAGACGAGCAAGGCGATGAGCACGACGATGCTTGGCTTGGCGCCGGCATAGATGGTGAACGGTGCCAACGTGGCGACCGCGATGAGGAAGACGATCGTCAAGCCGGCGAGCAAGATCGAGAGCGCGATCTCGTTGGGCGTCTTCTGACGCTGCGCGCCTTCGACGAGCGAGATCATGCGATCGAGGAACGACTCGCCGGGATTCGCGCCGACGACGAACACGATTTCATCCGAGAGCACGCGGGTGCCGCCGGTGACCGAGCTGCGGTCGCCGCCGGCTTCGCGAATGACGGGCGCCGATTCGCCGGTGATGGCGGACTCGTCGACCGTGGCCGCGCCTTCGACGATTTCGCCGTCGGCGGGGATCAACTCGCCCGCGATGACGCGGACGCGATCGCCTTTGCGCAACTCGGTCGCGCTTACCGGCGTGACCGTTCCGTTGACGACGCGCTGAGCGATCGTCTCCGTTTTCGTGCGCCGCAAGAACTCGGCTTGCGCTTTACCGCGGCCTTCGGCCACAGCCTCGGCGAAGTTGGCGAACACGACCGTGAACCAGAGCCAGATGGAAATTGCGATGTCGAAGCCGAGTTTGCCGTTGCCGGCCATGGCATCATGGATCGCGTAGATCAGCGTGACGAGCGCGCCGACTTCGCAGATGAACATAACGGGGTTCTTGAGCTGCACGCGGGGGTCGAGTTTCTGGAACGAAGCGACAATCGCCGGCCCCAAAATCTCGCCGTCGAACAGCGACCGTGAACGCGATACCATGTTAGAACGTCTTCCCTTGATAAAGCTGCAGGTGTTCGACGATCGGTCCCAGCGCATCGGCCGGGAAGAACGTCAGCGCACCGACGATGAGGAGCACGCCGATCAACAGCACGACGAAGACCGGTGAGGTCGTCGTGAACGTGCCGGCCGTCGTAGCGATGGCCTTCTTGCCGGCCAGCGAGCCGGCGAGTGCAACGATCGCGACGATCTCGGCGAAGCGGCCGAAGAACATCGAGATGCCGGTCCAGAAGTCGTAGAACGTGTTGCCGCTCAGGCCCCCGAATGCCGAGCCGTTGTTGCCCGTTGCCGACGAGAACGCATAGAGGATCTCGGAGAACCCGTGCGCCCCGTTGTTGCTGAGCGTGGCGAGTCCGTCTTTCGCGACCGACGCGATGCCGGTCGGAACGAGCGTGAACACCGGAACGACGAGCAGGGCGAGCATCGCGAACTGCACTTCGCGCCGTTCGATCTTCTTGCCAAGATACTCCGGTGTTCGCCCGACCATGAGCCCCGCGATGAATACCGTGAGCACGACGAATTCGAGGATGCCGTACAGGCCCGCGCCGACGCCGCCGAAGATGTTCTCGCCGAGCTGGATGTTCAGCATCGGAATCAAGCCGCCCAGCGGCATGAACGAATCGTGTTGCGCGTTAACGCAGCCGCAGCTCGTGGCGGTCGTGCTGACCGCGAACAGCGCGGACGCACCGACGCCGAAGCGGACGTCCTTGCCTTCCATGTTGCCGCCGCTGACGCCCATCGCGTGAACGAGCGGGTTGCCCGCGCCTTCCGCGCCCGATGCGATCACCAAACCGCAGGCCCAAATGAGCGACATCGCGACGAACAGCGCCCACCCTTGCCGCTGATCTTTCGCGTAGCGCCCGTACGTATACGTGAGAGCGGCCGGGATCAACAGGAACAGCCACATCTCGAGCATGTTGGTGAACGGGTTGGGGTTCTCGTTCGGTGAGATCGAATTGGCGCCGACGAAGCCGCCCCCGTTGGTGCCGAGTTCCTTGATGGCTTCCATCGAAGCCATCGGGCCGCCGGTAATCGACTGCGAGAAGCCCTCGAGACTCTTCACCGGCGCGTACGCCGCGAAGTTTTGCGGCACGCCCTGGAAGATCAGCACGAGGCCGGCCACGACCGAAATCGGGACGAGGATGTAGAGCATCGAACGCGTGAGGTCGACCCAAAAATTTCCGAGCGACTTCCCGTCGGTGCGCACGAAACCGCGAACGACCGCAATTGCGATCGCGATACCGGCGCCGGCCGACACGAACATGTGCCATGCCAGTCCGGCCATTTGCGTAAAGTAGCTCAGCGTCGACTCACCCGAGTAGAACTGCCAGTTGGTGTTCGTCAGGAAGCTGATCGCCGTGTTGAAGGCGAGGTCGGGCGCGACGTTGCCGAACCCCTGCGGGTTGAACGGCAGCCATGCTTGCGTGCGCAGCAACGTGTACAGATACACGAAGCCGACGAGGCTAAAACCCATCACCGCAAACAGGTAGGATTTCCAGCCCATCTCGCTTTCGGGATTGATCCGGCAGACTTTGTAGATTGCCGATTCGATCGGAACCATCACCGGCGAGAGGAAGGTGCGTTCGCCCATGAAAACGCGCGCCATGAAACCGCCAAATGGTTTCACGCACACGAGCACGAGCAGAAAATAGAGCAGGTCTTGAAGCCAGCCGGCTGTCGTCATTTAGAATCGCTCCGGCCGCAGCATCGCGACAAGCAAATACACGAGTGAGGCGACCGAAAGCAACAGCCCCATCCAAAGTTCGGGCGTCATATCTTTTCGGCACCCCGTACGTAGAGGTCGATGAGGGCGAAGAACACGACGATCGCCACGATCAACCCAATTTCGAGTAAAATCACGGGTCAAGCATAGACCCGGCTGGGGCCGGACGTAAGCCTCCGAACGGATGAGCCGAATGGCTGCGCTGCTTTTCAACCGTTCGGACGACCGCCGAACGGCGGCTTACCAGCGCCGACCGCACCCGCTAGGCTTGAGACATGCCTAGCGTTTCCCGGATTCGCCGCCACATGTCCCTTGCTCACGTCATCGAGGGCGAACTCGATGGCTCAAACCGGCGCCGTTACGAGCACTCCGTCAAGGAGCACCTTACGGCATCGAAGATGACGGTGCTCATCGACGAGCGCGAGGCCGATCACGTCGTCAGCGTCTTTTCGCGCTTCCCCCGGCCGGCAAGCCGCAGCGTCGCCTAAAGAGCCATGGTAACGTGGCTCATCGTGGTGGTCTCGGGACTCTTCATGACGGTATTGTGTGCTCTACTCACCGCGATGCGTAATGTCGATGTTGCTGCTGTGGCGCATGATAATGAACGGCAGAGGAGATCGAGTCCCGACGTTACTTCGGCGGCGACCAGAGGATCTCGCTTGCCGGAAAGCTCTTTGCGAGGACGCCGTACTTGACCGAGGCATCGATCACCGGCTGAATTTGAGCCGGATCGAGAGAGCTCGAATTCACTGCCCGAGCCATCGAGTGCATCAGCGCCGGGTCGATCTTCGAGTACTTGATCAGGATGTCGCCGGACTCGCTCTGGTGCGCGTTCGCCCACACGCTCGCTTTGACGACCGCCGCGGTAAAGCGCTTCGCGACGTCGACGTGCGTTTGCAGCCACGACGACATCGCGCCCCAGGCCACGGTGACGAAACTCGGCGCGATGGCCTCCTCCGGATCGGCGATGATGCGGCCCGAGGCTTTCGCCGCGGTGAGGAACGGCTCGGTCGTGATCACCGCATCGACGGTATGCGCGGCGAGCGCGGCGCCCATTTGCGGAAACGGCAATTCGACGAACTTCAGCGTTTTGGAATCCCCGCCGTGCTTATCGACCCAGCTCATCGCGAGCACTTGCTGGATCGACTTGACGGCGAGAATGCCGATCGTCTTGCCGTTGAGGTCCGCGGCCGCCTTCACCGTTGAATCTTTCGGCACCATGACGGCGGTCGCTTCGACCTTCGACGAGGTACTGACTGACGGTGCGAACAGCTTGAAGTCGAAGCCGTTCAGGTGCCCCTGCGCGGTCGCCGTGACGACCGATTGCGCGACGTCGATCGCGCCGGACGTCAACGCCGCGGCCGAGGCCGAACCGTTGGGCAATGGCGTGATCTGCACGTCGAGGCCGGCATCCTTGAAATAGCCCAAATCGAGAGCGAAGAAGACGTTGCCGCTGTTGTCGGTCGGCAGCGCGCCGACTTTGACCACAGTTAGCGGCGTCTGCGCCATTGCGGCCAGTGGTGCAACGGCGAGGACGAACGCGGCGAATATCGGCCCAAGCGGACGGTAAGCGTTTTTCAAGTAACGGCACTCCTTCGGTAGACGACGCCGGTGAAACCAGGAATGAAGACGCCGGCCGGGTCGTTTCCGGCGGCGACGAGCTGATCGATGATATAGTGCGCGGCCGCGTTGGAGACGAGTTGCGCCGGGTCTTCCATCACGACGCGCAGGCGCGTGATCAGCCCGCGCCGATCGTGCAGTGACGCCAAGGCGGGCATTGCGTCGACGCGCTCGGTCGTAGCGTCGATCACCGGTGCCGCGGGCACGGTCGCGCGGTAGCCGGGATATCCGGCGAACATTTCGCGCGCCAGGTCCGTGCTCGCGCGCGTGCGGTTCCACATCTCGCGGTACTCTGCATTGAGCTTCGCGGCGTGGGCGGTATCGGTGACGTCATCGGCGACGAAGGAAGGCGCGAAGGGTGCGATCAGCACGCGCTCTGCGGCCAGCCGCTCGCTCGAAGCGCGCCACAGAATATGGCACATGTTGTTGGTGGCCCAGGTGACGCCCGCGGTCGCGCGTCCCGTGCGTCCGGCCAGCAGCACCATCGCGCGCTCCCACGCGACGTCGTGCCCGCGCAGCCAGGCGATGATGCGCTGCACGATGTCGATGAAGGCGAGACCGAACGTTCCCGCCATCATGTCGTTCATCGCCACCGGTACGTCCGGCGAATCGAGCGGATCTAAAAAGCGCTCGCGTACCGCGCTGAAGTCGAGTAGCGATTCGTTGTCGAGGGCGGCGCGCAAGTAATCGCGCGTGACGATGCACGTATAATCGGTCAGCTCCGCGATTTCGCTCTCGAGGTTGCGCCAGGCGTTTACCTCGAGCGCGCGCCAGTAGGCGGCATCGTTGATCGCGAGCACCGCGTCCACATGCTCCAGGAGGCGAGCCGCGTCGTCGCGCCAGCCCGGATCACCGAGTTCACGTAGGCGCGCGAGCCAGGGAACGGCCGTACCGAGATGCGAGACCGCGGTGATCTCAATGAAGCCGCGCGTGGCGTGCCGGAAACTCTCGATCTGCGGCGGCCGTCCGTCGCCGGGAAAGTACGCAACGTCGTTTCCGGTGGCGACGAGCAGCGGATCGCCGGCGCTGGCGAGCGTCATCCGCCGTCCGAGATGCGCGCCGATGCTCTCCGGGTCCGAGGTGTAGGCCGCGAACAGCCCGCGAAACGCCGGATGCGGCGCGTACGGCTGCTTCACAGCGTGCACCGGTAGACGATCGTGTCGGCGCGGTAGCGCACCTCGGGGCTCAGGCTGTTGGAAACGGCGAGAAAGTGCTCGCCATCCGCTTCGAAGTACGCTGCATCCGTGCCGCCGGTGGTTGCGAATTCCTCGACCACGTCGAAGGTGCCGTTTTCCCAACCGTAAATTTGCGACCGCAATTGCGGTTTCGGATCGTGCGGCGTGCCTTGAATGAAACACACGCGCACGAGAAAGCGTCCGCGCGGCGTCTCGATGATTTTCAGCTCGCGTCCGCCGTCACCGCCCAACGATTGCTGCACGGCGAAGCGCTCGCCGTCCCAGCGTTGCAGCGTCGTCTCGCCGAAGATCGGCGCGTAGATGAGCCATGAGCTTCCGTTGTCCGCAAAATACGCGAATGCCCGGCCCGCTTTTTCGCCGATGTCCTGGAACGGAACGAAGTACTTGCCGTCCCAGCGCAAGATGCGCGACGCCCCGACGTGATCGGCATACGCGAGCAGCTGCATCCCATCCAGCTCGAAGAACGTCCAGTTATACCCCCAGCGGCCGTCGAGCACTTGGAACTCGGCAAATTGCGTGCCGTCCCACTCGTAGATGCGCGACGTCGCCGGCTGACGTGCCTCAACGCCCTCCATCGTTACGCCTTGCGCGAGTGCCAAGAAGCGCCGGCCGTCGAATTCGAAAAAACGCCACTGCTTCGCGCCGAAGGTGGGGATCGTTTGAAACAACACCGGACCGTTCTCACTCCAGCGATAGATCGCCGATGTGCAGTTGAGGTCGTACGGGCCGCGGCCGCTGCGCAGGCTGGCCAGTGCGAGAAACGCGTCGTCGCCGATCGTGAAAAATTCGGCGTCTTCGCCGCCGGGCACGGGTAACGCGCCGTCGTCTTCGAACTTGCCGGTGCGCCAAACGTACAGCCGCGTGTCGACGTCGCTGTTGCCGCCGTTCATGTGCGCCGGCGTGCCGGGGACGTCTTCCGCCAGTTGCGGGATGACCAAACGGAGCGCCCCGCCGGTACGAAAGACCTCGACGGCCCGGGCGCCGGACGTGGCGAGCCGCTGATGCACGGTGAGCACGCTTTGATCAGGCATGGTACGCTCTCACCGTATCACCGCCGGTCGCGGAGCAGGTATCCCACATCCGTCCAAAAAATGTCGCGGCTCGGCCAATGATGACGGAAATGCTTGCCATCACCGAGTCGGACGGATTCGAAACGCGTCGCTTTCGCTACGAAGGCAACCACGTGATGGAGCCGCACGTGCATGAGCACGGGCAACTCACTTGGATCACGGCCGGCGTGCTCACGCAGGTGACCGAGTCCGGGATGTGGGTCGCGCCGCGCCAACGCCTGATTTGGATGCCGCCCGGCGTGCACCACGGCGCGCAGTCGCGCGGCGTCGTCGAAGGGTGGCTCGTCCTCGCGCCGGCGTATTTTGCCGAGCATCTGCCGGCGCGCGTGTGCGTGCTGCGCACCTCGCAATTGTTGACCACGGCGCTCGAGCGCTTGACCGAACGCGCTGCGACGTCGCACCTGGCCGCGTTGCTCGCGCCCGTAATTCTGTTCGAGCTCGGTCAAACGGCGGTCGAAGAGCTGGGCGTGCCGTTGCCCCAGGGCACGACGTTGCGTGCGGTTGCGCAAATGGTCATCGAGACACCGTCCGACCCGCGTGGCATCGACGACTGGGCGCGCGCGGCACTGATGTCCACGCGCTCGTTCACGCGCCACTTCGAAGCGGAAACCGGCATGCCGTTCTCGGAGTGGAAACGGCGCGTGGTGGCACGTCGTGCGGTCGAATTGCTCGCCTCGGGCGAGAGCGTGGCAAACGTGGCCGCCATGCTCGGCTACGAGTCGGTGAGCGCGTTTATCGCAATGTTCAAACGGCTGCACGGCATGCCGCCGTCGCGTTTCGTCGCCTCAACGCTCAACTAATTCGAGCTCGCGCCAACTAGTATCGCGATCCGGCCAATCGGCAGTGCCGCGACGGCCCTTCGTGGTAGCGTCGAACGCATGGGAACGGACGACCGCCGCCTTCTCGACCGCCTGGCCGCCGGCGAACCAGCGCTGACCGTCGGCATCCGCGCGGCGCGCACCGCCGATGTCGCGCGGATCGCGCACGCCGCCGGGTATGCCGCGCTCTGGGTTGATCTCGAACACAGCAGTATGCCGATCGACGTTGCGTCGGCGATCGCCTCGACCGCGCACGATCTCGGCATGGAAGCGTGGGTACGCGTGTGCGAGCGCGACTACGGCGTGATCGGTCGCCTGCTCGACGGCGGTGTGACGGGCATCGTCATGCCGCGCGTCGAGAGTGCTGAAGAAGCACGGAAGCTCGTCACCGCCGTCCGTTTTCCGCCGCTCGGCCAACGCTCGCAAATCGGTATGCTGCCGCATTTCGGCTCGGCCCGTCCGTCGCCGGCCGATTTCATGCAGCGCATCGAACGCGCAACGAGCGCGCATTGCCTGATCGAGTCCGCCGCCGGCGTTGCGAATGCCGATGCGATTGCGGCCGTGGACGGCGTCGACGTCTTGCACCTTGGCTTGAACGACCTCTCCGTCGATCTCGGTCACATCGGCGAGTTGCGTCATCCCGCCGTCGCGGATGCCTGCGCGACCGTGATCGCTGCGGCCAAGCGGCACGGCAAATTAGCCGCCGTGGGCGGAGTGGCCGACCCCGATCACTACCGCGACATCCTCGCGCTCGGCGCGATTCCGCTGATCTTCGCGGCGATCGATTCTGACGTGCTGGCCGCCGGGCTGCGCTCGCGCGCTTCCGAGTGGCTGGCGCACGCGTGAGCGACATCCTGCCGATCGTTCCGATGCGGGCGGCCAACACGAACGCGGCGCCCCGCTTCGCCGTGCCGCCGGGTGCCTGCGACGTCCACGTCCACGTCTTCGAACCCGGCTATCCGCACGTGCCGCATCCGCACTACGAATTTCCGGATGCATCGCTGCGGCAGCTGCGCGCGATGACGGACTTCCTCGGCATCGATCGCGTGGTGGTCGTGCAGCCGAGCTTCTACGGCACCGACAACCGCGTGCTGCTCGGCGCCCTGCAACAGCTTGGGGATGCGGCCCGCGGCGTCGTGATGGTAGAGGAGGACGTGTCCGACGCGCAGCTCGACACCTTTCATGCGCACGGGGTGCGCGCGATCCGGCTCGATCTCTTCGCACGCGCGGATTGGCCGCGTGCCGATCTGCGGGCGTACATCACGCGGATGTTCGAACGCGTGGGCCGGCGCGGCTGGCATCTGCAGTTTTACACTCCGGGCTACGTCCTACGCGATTTGCTGCCGTTTTTGGCGACCATCGAGAGCGATTTCGTGATCGATCACATGGGCTACATGCTCGAATCGGACGGTCTCGGTCCGGCCGATTTCGCCCGATTGCTCGAGGTGATGAAACGCGGTCATGCCTGGCTCAAACTCTCGGGACCGTATCGCCTTGCCAAGGGCAAAGGCTACGGTGCGGTTGCGCACCTCGCACGCGGGATCGTCGAGGCGTGCCCGGATCGCGCGCTATGGGGCAGCGATTGGCCGCACTTGCCCGACGGCAGCCGCGATACCGGCGAGTTGCTCAACCTGGTGCTCGAGTGGATTCAGGATCCGGCGACACGCAAACACGTGCTGGCCGATAACCCGGCGCGGCTCTTCGGGTTCAGTGCGCGCGGATGAAGTCTAAGATCGGCCCGCTGATCGTTTCGTCGCCGGTGTTCATTGCGGCGACCGACAAGATGTGGTCGTATTGGGCGCCCGCGAGTCCGGAGCCCGTGGCGGCGCGGTGGAACGTATCTTTCATCGGCCGAGCGTAGCAGCCCGCCGTCGATGGATCGTCAGCAGCGATTGACGGTCGCTTGACGGCGCGGTGTTAGAACGGTGACATGGATCGTCGAACATTTGTGGGTGCTCTAGCCGGGGCCGCCACCGTTGCCGGCACTGCCGGTGCGGGCATGGCGCCGCTGAATCCGCCGGTGAAATTGCGCGTCGGGATCATCGGCGCGCTGTTCGATTCCGGATCACTGGCCGCATCGAGTAAAGGCTACTTCCAGGACGAAGGCCTCGATGTCGAGATCGTGAGTTTTCCAAGTTCGGCCGAGGCGAGTCAGGCCGTCGGCATCGGTCAGATCGACGTGTTTTCCGGTGCCCCGAACGCCGGCTTGTTCAACGCGCGATCGCAAGGAATCGACATCCGCGTGGTTGCCGGCGCCGGCGAGAATTCGCCCGGGCACGGCATCATCAGCCTCGTTCTGCGAAAAGACCTGCTCGATTCCGGGCGCTACAAAACGGCCGCCGATCTCAAGGGCATGAAACTCGCTACCGGCATCGCTCAGCCGAGTCAGTGGCTCGGCGCGGCGATGGCCGCCAACGCGGGATTAGGCCCGAAGGACGTAGACTTCGTCAGCCTCGGGTTTGCCAACACCATCGCCGCGATGTCCAACAAGGCCGTCGACGGCGGGTCCGTCAACGAGCCGTTTGCGACGCTGCTGATCGAGCAGGCCGGTGGCGTGCGCGTCGCCTCGATGGACAAATTCAAGCCGCGCTTTCCCGCCGGGTATCTGCTCTACGGCACGTCGCTGACGAAGATAAACCGCGAAGCGGGGCGTCGCTACCTGGTCGCCTATCTCCGCGGGCTGCGCGACTACAAGCTGGCCTTCGGACCGGAGAAGAAGAGCACGGCCGACGTCGTCGCGCTGCTGAAAAAGTACAACGTGGTCGTCACGCCGGAAACACCGTCGATGGGCGTTCCCGATGACGGCGCGCCGTCGTTCGCCGGCGTTTCGGATTTCGCGGGTTGGCTGCAGCTGACGGGGACGATTCAGAAGCCGCCGGATCTCAAGGGACTCGTGGATGATTCATTCCGGCAATACGCGCTGCCGCAATTGCGGCTCTTGTAGGCGTGCCGCAAGCACGCGTCAACGGGCGCTCGTTGTGGTTCGAGGACACCGGGGGTGACGGTCCGCCGGTGGTCTTCTCGCACGGGTTCCTCATGGATCGCGAGATGTTCGCGGACAACATCGCGGCGCTTGCGCCGGACTACCGCTGCGTGTCGTGGGACCAGCGGGGATTCGGCCGCACAGGACCCGTCGCTGCGCCGTTTACGTACTGGGATAGCGCGCGCGACCTCTTGGGACTTCTCGATTATCTCGGCATCGAACGCGCTGGGCTCGTCGGTATGTCGCAGGGCGGGTTCATCTCGATGCGAGCGGCATTGCTGGCGCCGCAACGCGTAAGTGCGCTCGTGCTGATCGATACGCGATCGGGCATCGATGCGCCGGAAGTCATCGAGGCGTTTGCGGGGCTCGATGCCGAGTGGCGCAAGAACGGCGCGCAAAACGTCAAGAACGATCTGGCCGGCCTGCTCGGTGTGGCCTTTGCTGCGGAGCGCTGGTTTCCAAAGTGGGACGCGCTCGGCAGCGAAGACCTGCACCATCCGATCGGTGCGCTCAAGGATCGCGACGATATCACCGGCCGCTTAACCGAGATCGTCGCGCCCTGCCTCGTGATTCACGGCGACGCCGATCGAGCAATCGCGCTCGAACATGGCCTTGCGCTCCACGACGGCTTACCGACCTGCGAGGATATTGTTCTGGTGCCGGGCGCCGGACACGCCTCGAACATGGAGTCGCCGGAGGTCGTCAACGCGCCGTTGCGCGGGTTTCTCGACCGTCACTTGTCGTAACGTTTAGAGTCGCGAGCCGCTACTCACCCCGAAGGCGCCGATCGGCCGGCCCGACGGCGCGCGCAGCGTGACGACGCTCCGCCGCATCGATCGGATGCCGCCGTCGTGGGTGGTGAGTTCGACCGTTTCGGTCCACCGCCCGTGCGTGAGCGCAAGGTGGGTCAGTTGCAGCGGCACGGCCGTCTCGTGGTTGTCGGCGTGGAGAATCGCCGGCGTCTTGCCGACAACGTCTTCTTTGCGCAAGCCGAACGAATGCTCGGCGACGGGGCTGAAGCCGACGATACGCGTGTCCAGATCCGTCACGATCACGCAGTCCGGGAATTGCTCGAGCGCGCCGGCGTACGATTTGAGCAGCTCGGATTCGTCGCCCGAATCGTTACCATGACTCGCGAGCGCTTCACGATACAGTTGCTCGGTCTCGACACTGGGTGCAATGTCCAATTGCTCGTGCAGCAGCGCGGAAAATTCGCGATATTCCCGGATGGCCGCGGCGGAGCGCCCGTCGCGCAGCAAGAGGCGCATCAGCTTCCGGCGGCCGGTTTCGTCGAACGGATCGAGCACGAAGGTTCGGCGCAGCGTAGCGATCGCGCTGACCACGTCGCCCGCATCGGACTGAGCATCGGCAACTTTGAGCAGCACGGCGATCGTTTCGTCACTGCTGACGCGGCGCTGGTGGGCAAGCCATTCATCAAACGGCGTCCCGCCAAGATCGAGTCCGGCCAGTAACTCACCGCGGCAGAGCTCGCCCGCGCCTTGCCAGTCCGAGGGGTTGGTGCTCGCTCCGAGTTGCCGCAGCCGGTCGACATCGGTTTGGAACTGCGTGCGGTCTAAACCGACGCGGTCGCCTTCGAGCGTCAACGCGTCGGCATCGACGCCGAGCGCGCGCCGGATGGTGGACAGACATTGCCGCAGGCTGTGGCGCGCTTCATCTTCGGAGACTTCGGGCCACAGCAGTCCCGCGAGGTGGCCGCGCGAGAACTCGTTGCGCGAGGAAAGCGCCAGGTAGGCGAGCAGGGCGCGTTGCCGCACGCCGCTGACGGCATAGCGTTGACGATTACCGCTCGCGATGGTGAACTCGCCGAAAGCGGTCACTTGTAGGGCCATGGCGTTCCTCCGCCGTCTACGCGAACCGTTGACGGTCGCTTGACGGGCACGCTGCTAAACTCCGCGAAGATGTTTCATCTCTCGAGCGTCCTCAACCGGGCAACCCAGTTGTATGGAGATCGTCTCGCCGTTTCCGACGAGCATTCGGCTCTTACCTACCGGCAACTCGGGGAACGCGTCGGAGCTCTCGTCGTTGGACTCGTCGATCGCGTCGCCGCCGGCGATCGGGTACTGCTCGTCGATCGCAATAGTGCCCGCGCGCTCGAACTGAATTTCGCCTGCGCGGCACTGGGAGCGATTCTCGTTCCGTTGAACACGCGGCTCGCCGCACGCGAAATTGCGGCCATTGCGGCCAAAACGGAGCCCGCGCTGTGTATGGCGAGCGACGCGTTCGCACAGCTCTTGCCGCCGAATGTCGAGGCGATTGTTTGGCCGGAAACCGACACCGCGTTGGCGCAAAATCGCTATGAAGCTCTTCTCCGAACGGCCGGCCCCCTGGCCGTGAGCCGCCGCTCGCCGAACGACATCGCGCAAATCTTCTATACGAGCGGTACGACCGGCCAGCCGAAGGGCGTGTGTTTGACGCATGCCAACCTGGCCGCAAGCGCCTACGATGCCATCGTCGCGCTCGCGCTCGATCGCGATGACGTCTGGCTGCATGCCGCGCCGATGTTTCATCTCGTCGATGCGTTCGCGATCTGGGGCATGACGATGGTCGGCGGCGTTCATGCGATCGCACATTTCCGGCCGGAAGATTTCGCCGATGTCGTCGCCCGGCATCGCGTAACCAAGACGAGCTTGCCGCCGACCCTGATCGCAATGGCGATCGCGCACATCGCGCCCAACGACGCCCGCGTGGCATCGCTCAAACGAGTGAGCTACGGCGGCTCGCCGATGACCGAGACCGTTCACGTTGCGGCGACCACCGTGCTCGGCGTCGATTTACTGCAAGCTTACGGGATCACCGAGTCATCGGGAATCGTGGCGCATCAACTTCCCGGCGACCGCATCAATCCGGCGTCCGTCGGTCAACCGGTGACGAGCGTACGGATGCGCCTCACCGATGGAGACGGCAGAATTATCGAGGGCGACGGCGTCGGCGAGATCCAGGTTGCGGGCCCGCGCGTGATGGCCGGCTACTGGCGCCGTCCGGCAGCAACGGATGCGGTGCTCGTGGATGGCTGGTATTCTACCGGCGATCTCGGGAGCCGCGATGCGGACGGTCACTTCTCCATCGTCGGACGGAAGAAAGACATGGTCATTACCGGCGGCGAGAACGTGTATCCGATCGAGGTTGAAAACGTGCTTGCCGCGCACCCCGCGGTGGGCGAAGTGGCCGTGTTCGGCGTGCCGAGCGAACGCTGGGGTGAGGAAGTGCGCGCGGCCGTCGTGTTGCGCGACGGACAGGTTGCGAGCGAACGCGATCTCATCGATTTCTGCCGCGAACGCATCGGCGGCTACAAAGTGCCGAAGTCGATTCATTTCTCCACCGATCCACTGCCGACGACCGGACCCGGCAAAGTTGCAAAACATCTGCTGCGCCAGGAGTACGCAACGAAATGACGCTCGATATGGAGCGCTTCAGGTTGCGCACATTTGTCGAACAGCTCGTCGAGCTGGACGACTGTATCGTGCACGAGGAGCCGATCGATCTCGTCGACGTCGCATCGAATCTCGACGGATGCCCGAAGGCGGTCTGGTTCCGCAATGCCGGCGGCGGTGAAGTCGTGGGCAACGTCATGGGTTCGCGGCACCGGCTCGCGATCGCCTTAGATGCGGGCGAGAACTCGATTGGCGATGAGATGCGCGAGCGTTTGCTCAAGCGCCATGCCCCCGTTGAGGTGCCGTCGGCGGACGCGCCGGTGCACGAGCTGGCATACATCGGCGCCGATGCGGATCTCACGTCGCTGCCGGTGCACCTGCAGCATGCGCTGGACGGTGCGCCCTATATCTCGGCCTCCCTCGACTTCGCGCGCGATGCCGCGACGGGCTGGACGAACGTCGGTTGCCGGCGCATCATGGTGCGCACGCCGTCGAGCGCCGGCATCGATCTCAACGCACCGAGCGATCTGCGCGCGATGTACGCCGCTGCGACCGCACGCGGCGAGCGACTGCCGTTGGCGTACGCGATCGGCTCGCACCCGCTGGACTTTCTCGGTGCGATGGCGGCCACCGAGCCGTGTGACGAGCTCGACGTGCTCGGCGCGATGCGCGGCGCCCCGGTGCCGGTCGTGAAGTGCAAGACGCTCGATGCCTACGTTCCCGCCGACGCCGAAGTGATCGTCGAAGGCTACCTCGACGAGCGCGGGCTGGTCGAGCCTGAGGGCCCGTACGGCGAGTACATCGGCTACTACGGCACGATGAAACGCAATCCGGTTTTCCATGTGACCGCGATTACGTCGCGCCGTAAACCGCTCTTCCAGACCGCGACGATCGGCGGCCGCTGGATCGGTTACACCGATACCGCGCAGCTCGGCTCGGTCAAGACCGAGGCGACGATCGGCACGATCTTGCGGCACGCGGTTCGCGAGCCGCGCTCGATCTACTGCACGGCCTCATCGGGCGGGATGTATAACGTGCGCGTCTCGTTGCGTCAACGCTATCCAGGCGAAGCTCGCAACGCTATCGCCGCCGTGTTCGCTTCGGTGGCCGACGTGAAGCACGTGTTCGTCGTCGATGAGGACGTCGATGTGTTCGACGATCAGCAGGTCGACTGGGCGCTGGCGACGCGTTTTCAGGCGGATCGGGATCTCGTCGTCGAGTCGGGTTTTCGCGCCGTGCCGTTGGATCCGTCGCTCGCCGGATCGCGCGTGGGCGCCAAGGCCGGTTTCGACATGACCAAGCCGTTCGGCAAGGCGGACGCGATGGAATACGCGATTCCCGATGCGCCCGCGTTTGCAGCGGTGCCGCAGCGGACCGTACTCGAGGCGCTAACCGCTGGGCCGTGCACCTTCCTCGACTTGATGGAAGCGACCGGCACGCGCGATGGCCGCGACGTGGTACGCGCGTTCGACGCGCTCTACGAGCAGCAACGTCTCGGCCGCGCGGACGACGGCCGCTATATCCTCGTCGATGCCCCCAACAACGCGAAGGGAACAACCTAGATGTCCCAGTCAAATGCGTACGCCAAAGGCTACGTTCAGCTCGATGCGGACGGTCTGCCGCTCGGGATCATGCAGCCGATCACGGAACGGCGCACCACTAAGTTGGAAGTACGCCCCGACGGCGTCGCCATCATTACGCTCGACCGGCCGGAGAAGCTCAACGCGTTCGACGAGCGCATGATCCACGAGGTCCGTACGATCATGTGGTCGGCGAACTTCGACGATCGCGTCAAGATCATCGTGATCACCGGCTCGGGCCGCGCATTCTGTTCGGGCCGGGATATCAACGGGCTCGATTACGAGAACAACTTACCGACGCGCATGTATCGCGCCTACGTCCGCGCCAGCCACGAGATGATGGACGACTTCGAGGCGATCGAAAAGCCCGTCATTGCCGCCGTGAACGGCATCGCCGCCGGCGGCGGGATGGAAATCGCGATCGCCTGCGACTTCCGGATCGTATCTGCGTCGGCAACGTTTCTGTTGCCGGAAAATCAGCTCGGCGTCATCCCCGCGTCCGGCGCGTGCTCGCGGCTCATCCAGATGATCGGAATCGGCCGCCTCAAAGAGATGGTGCTCGCGGCGATGCCGATGAGCGCGCAGCGGGCATTCGACATCGGCCTCGCGACGCGCGTCGTTTCCGACGACGCCTTCATGGAAGGCGTGCTCGAGTTCTGCAACATCTTGCTGGAACGCGCGCCGCTCGCGATGGGGATGGCCAAACACATCATCAACACCTGTCAAAACGTCGACACGGAGACGGGCCGCATCCTCGAGCGGCTCGGCCAATCGGTGCTGATCGGCACCGCCGATAACCACGAGGGCATGACGGCGTTCCGCGAAAAGCGGCGTCCGGTCTTCACCAACCGGTAGATGGCGCTCTACGTTCGCGATCAGCCCGGCCTGCGCGGCGAATCAACGCTGCTGCTTCTGCACGGGCTCGGCTCCAACGGCGCGGTGTGGGACAACATGCTCGCAGCGTTGGCCGGCCGCTGGAAAGGACGCATTCTCGTCCCCGACTTGCGCGGGCACGGCCGCTCGGAGCCGGGCACCGAGTACGCGTTAGGGCGGCACGCGGCGGACGTCGCGGAGTTTCTCGCCCATGACGAGCCCGTTTCGATCGTCGGTCATTCTATGGGTGGGGCGATCGGCGTCGCGCTCGCGAGCGGCATGTATGCCGTGAACGTGCAGCACGTGCTCGGGTTAAGCATCAAACCGGTGTTCACGCCGCCCGAACTCGACCGGGCGCGCGCACTGGCCGAAAAGCCGCGCCGGACCTTTGCGACGCGCGACGCGGCAACCGAACGCTTTCTGCTCGTGAGCGGCCTGACCGGTATTGTGAAGCTCAGCGATGCGGTCGCCGTGCAAGGCGTTCGGCAGAATGCGGCTGGTTACGAGTTAGCGGCGGATCCGCGGACGACGCTCGTGGCCGGACCGCCGCTCGCGCCGATGCTGAGCGCGGCCGCGGCACCGGTCGTGCTCGCGACGGGCGACCGCGACCACATCGCGACCGTCGACGACCTGCGCAAATGCGCGGGCAACGTTGCCGTCATCGCCGGCGCGGGTCACAACGTCCATGTCGAGCGTGCCGATTTCATCGCCGACCTCGCGTTGACCACGATGCTTGCAGGGAGCCTGACATGATCGAGACGCGGATTGCGCCGTTGCAGTTCGGGTTCGGCAACGAGTTTTCATCGGAAGCCGTGCCGGGCGCGCTGCCCGTCGGCCAAAACTCGCCGCAGCGCGCGCCCTTCGGGCTGTACGCGGAGTTGCTGTCGGGGACCGCGTTCACGGCCCCCCGCGCGGAGAACCGGCGCACGTGGACGTATCGCTTGCGTCCGTCGGCCGCATCGTCGCCGTTCCGCCAAATCGATGCCGGACGAATCTGCAACGCACCATTGCGCGATGCCGTGCCGACCCCCAATCGCATGCGCTGGGATCCGCTGCCCGAACCGGATGCGCCGGCAGACTTCGTCGACGGCCTCACGACGCTGCTCGTCAACGGCGATCCGGCGCTGCAGGCCGGTGTGGCGGTGCATCTGTATTCGTGCAACCGCTCGATGACGGCGCGCGCGTTTGCGAATGCGGACGGCGAGCTGCTGATCGTGCCGTGGCGGGGCGCGATCGATCTCATCACCGAACTCGGAATTCTTTCGCTCGTTCCCGGGCACATCGCCGTCATTCCGCGCGGGATGAAGTTTCGCGTCGAACTCAAGGACGGCGTCGCGCAGGGCTACATCTGCGAAAACCACGGCCAGCCGCTGAAACTTCCGGAGTTGGGCCCGATCGGTTCAAACGGTCTCGCGAACGCGCGCGACTTCGGCTCGCCCGTCGCCGCCTTCGAAGACGATGCGACGCCGACGCAGATCGTCATGAAGTTCGGCGGACGGCTGTGGACTACCGAACTAGACCGCTCGCCATTCGACATCGTCGCCTGGCACGGCAACAACGTTCCTTATGGATACGATCTGGCGCGATTTAATGTCCTGGGAACCGTCAGCTACGATCATCCCGATCCGTCGATCTATACCGTGCTGACCTCGACCTCCGATGTGCCGGGCACGGCCAATGTGGATTTCGTCGTGTTTGCGCCGCGCTGGCTCGTGGCCGAGCACACGTTCCGTCCGCCGTGGTTCCACCGCAACATCATGAACGAGTACATGGGCTTGATCTCGGGCAGCTACGATGCCAAGGCCGAGGGCTTCGTTCCCGGCGGCAGCAGCCTGCACAACTGCATGGCCGGACACGGGCCCGATTTTACCACGTACGAGCGCGCGAGCAGCGCCGTACTTGCGCCGCACAAGATCGAGAACAGCCTCGCTTTCATGTTCGAGTCGCGCTACGTCTTCGTCCCGACCACGTATGCCCAAACATCTCCGGCCTTACAGCCGTCGTACGACGATTGCTGGTCGGGCTTCCCCAAAGGAACGCTTCCGTGACCGCAGACCGGTTAGATCTCGACCGTACGCACGACGCCGCCGCGCGCTCGTGGGTCGCATCGGCCAACGAACCCGGCACCGACTTTCCGGTGCAGAACCTGCCGTTTGGCGTCTTTCGGCGTTCTGCGGCGGAAACGTTTCGGGCCGGCATCGCGATCGGCGATCGCATCGTCGACCTCAGCGCCCCCGCCGCGCAGGCGGTTCTGCGCCGCGTCTCGCCGGCGCTGCTCAAAGCGGCTTCGGAATCGAGTCTGAACGCGTTGGCGGCACTCGATCCCGAAGCGTTGACGTCGCTGCGCCGTGAACTCTTCGATCTGCTCAGCACCGAATCACGGCGCGCCGAAATCGAGAGCGCGCTCGTGCCGATGACGGGCGTTCACTACGCCGTCCCCTTTGCAATCGGCGACTTCACGGACTTCTACGCCTCTATCTTTCACGCAACGCGCGTCGGCACGATGTACCGCCCGACCAATCCGCTCATGCCGAACTACAAGTACGTCCCGGTCGCCTATCATGGGCGCAGCTCAACGGTCGTGGTTGACGGCACGCCGGTGCGACGGCCGCGCGGTCAGCTGAAGCTGAGCGAAGATGCATCACCGGTGTTCGATGTCTGCCGCAAGCTTGACTACGAAGCGGAAGTCGGTTTCTACATCGGCCGCCCGACGCAAGGGGAAGTCGGAGTCGATGCGGCGCCGGAGCACGTTTTCGGCTTTACGGTGCTCAACGATTGGTCGGCGCGCGACATCCAGACCTGGGAGTATCAGCCGCTCGGGCCGTTCCTCGGCAAGAATTTCGCCACGACCGTCTCGCCGTGGGTCGTCACGATGGATGCCCTCCGGCCGTTCCGCACGCACGCGCTGATCCGGCCCGACGGCGACCCGGCCGCGTTGCCGCATCTCTCCTCGGCTCAGGATACGGAGCACGGTGGTGTCGACATCGCGATCGAGGTATCGATTCGCTCGAAACGCATGCGAAACGAAAGCCTGCCGCCGTTCAGGTTGAGCCGCTCGTCGTTCGCCGATTCTTATTGGACGTTTTCACAAATGCTCGTGCACCACGCGAGCAACGGCTGCGTGCTGCGCAGCGGTGACTTGATGGGCAGCGGCACGATGTCGGGCCCGGGCGACAACCCCTCGATGTGGGGCAGCTTGGTTGAGTTATCGCACAACGGCCGCGACGCGCTGACGCTTCCGTCGGGAGAGACGCGCACGTTCATCGCCGACGGTGATGAGATCATGATGCGCGCGCATTGCGAGCGGCCCGGATTCGCATCCATCGGTTTCGGCGTTGCCGGCGGCATCGTGGCCGCCCCACTAGCTTCTTGAGGAGACCCGTCATGAAAACACTAGCCGTTCTACTCGGCATGCTTCTATTGGCCGGGCCCGTGCAGGCCGCGGATCCATGGACGGTCGGCATCATCGCCCCGACCACCGGTCCCATCGCAACGGTCGGCGTGCGACAGCTCTCTGCCGTCCAATGGTGGGCGCAGGACGCGAATGCCCACGGCGGGATACGCGGCCGCCAAATCAACCTCGTCCACTGCAATGACGAGGGCAGCCCGGAAAAGAGTGTCACGTGCATGCGCGACCTCTTGAGCAAAGGCGCGGTTCTCATCTTGAACGGTTCCGTGTCGGGTCCGATCTTCGCCGACATACCGCTCGTCAGTAACGGCCCCGTCATGGTGACGCCCTCGCCGAACGTTCTGCCGCCAGCCGAAAGTTACGTGTTTCAAACGAGCCCGTCCGATTTGGAATTGACCAAAGCGATCGCCGCGTACGCGAAGGGGAACGCCGTCAAGCAGATCGCGATGATTGCGGCGACCGATGCTTCGGGTGAAGTCGGCGTGACCAACGCTTCCAACGTTTTCAAGCAACAGGGCGTCAACTATAAACTCGCGCGCATCGATCTCAACGCCAGCGATGCATCGATCCAGCTCGGCGCGATCGCGAGCGGCGCGCAATTCATCTATTCCAACTATTCGGGCGGCGGCGCGGTGACGGTCGTCAAGAGCTACGCAAACCTCGGCCTTCAGCAGCCGCTGTTGATTAGCTACGCCAACATCTCCGACTCGTTCCTCGCCTTGATCAAGGACGACATGCCGCAGCGGCTGCTCGCGGTCGGTCTGAAGGCTGCGGCTCCCGACTTGATCACCGATGCCGCCGTGCGCGCACACGTCGAGTATTTCTCGAAATCGTACACGGCGTGGAAGCACGAACCGATCGACCACTTGAGCTTGCTCGGCCTGACCATGGCCGACGTCGCCGGCGCCGTCCTCGCGCACGTCAACGATCCCACGAAGGCTGCCGACGTGCGTAAGTATCTCGAAGAGCATCCGATCCCGAGCGTCGGAACGCTGCGCTTCTCGCATACGACGCACGTCGGATTCTCGGCTGCCGACGTCACCGCGCTCGAATACAAAGGCAATCGCTGGGAAAAGGCCGGCCCGCTGAAATGAGCTTGCTTCCGCAAGCAGTGATGAGCGGCCTCATATCCGGCACCGTTTATGCGCTGCTTGCGATGGGGTTGATCATCGCGTTCCAAACGACGCGCATCGTGAACCTCGCGCACGGCGAGACCTATGCGATCTCGGGGCTCGTCACGGCTGGTCTCGCCCACGCCGGCGCACCGATCGTCGCGGCGCTCGCCGGCGGCATTATGACGGCGACGCTGTTCTCGATCGGCGTCGAACGGCTGCTGTTGCGGCCGCGCGCATCGTGGCCGCTGTCGAGCCTCATCTTGGTGAGTTTGGCCGCAGCGTTTCTCAGCCGCGGTGTGCTGCAAGTCGGCTTTGGACCCGACCCGGAATCGTTCAAGCGCCTTTTCGTCGGCGCGCCGCTGCGGATCGGCGACGGTGCGCTCTCGCAGCAGGGACTATGGCTGATTCTCATCGGCTTGGTCGCGGTTTTTGCGACCACGCAATTTCTGACGCGCACCCGGATCGGCCGCCAGTTGCGCGCAACGGCGGAAAACCCCGATGCGGCGCAGTTGCTCGGGATCAACGTCGGCGCCGCGCGGACGATCGCGTTCGCCATCGCGGGCTGCCTCGGCGGGCTCAGTGCCGCGCTGCTGGTACCGCTGATTTCCGTCGACTACCAGGTGGGTCTCGGGATGACGCTGCGCGGTTTTATCGCCGCTTCGCTCGGAGGCATGTCGCCGCTGAGCGGCATCTTCGGTGGGCTCGGACTGGGACTCGCGGAAGCGCTCGTCACGACCTACTTTGGAGCGCTCGCGCAGGATCCGGTGATCTTTCTCGTGCTGATCGGCGTCGCGTTGTGGCAGAGCCGCAAAATCTTGTTCGGCGGCAGCATTCGCGCATGACACGCAAGACGCTCGTGGTAGCAATCGTGCTGCTCGTCGCCGTGGCGAGCCCCTACGCCGGATTCATCCCCGGCTGGTCGCCCGCACTCGCAACGAACGTTTCGTTTACCGCTCTCGCGCTCGTCGGCCTCAACCTCATCTTCGGTGTCGCCGGAATGCTCGCGTTCGGACAGGCCGCATTCATGGTGATCCCGGCCTACTTTAGCGGCGTCCTGGAGCGCGCCGGGATCGCGCCATTCTTGGCGATCGCGATCGGATTCGTTGCCGCGGTGGTGCTGGCGCGCGTGCTGGCCGAATTTTTCGTGCGCTTGCCCGGCATCTACCTCGCGTTCGGTACGCTCGGCTTCGGCTACGTCGTGGAAGGCCTCGCGCGAGCGTTTCCGGCCTGGACGGGCGGCGCGTCGGGTCTCGTTTTTGCGAGCGGGCGCGCGATCGGTCAAAACGCGTGGTACGCGATTTCCGTTGCGGCGCTCGCCGTGGGCCTCATCGTCTATATCCTCGCTCTGCGCGGCGGCCGCTGGCGGCGATTGCGCACGATCCGGCACGACGAACTGGTCGCGGCGGCGCTCGGCGTCGACGTGACGCGCGAGAAGGTGCGCACGTTCACGCTGGGCTGCCTGTTCGCGTCGGTCGCGGGAACGCTGCTGTGCTACTACGTCGGCGTGGTCGTGCCGGACGATGCCGGCGCGCAGCGGTCGCTCTCGCAGATCGGCATGGTCATGATGGGCGGGCCGGCGCTCACGTTCGGGCCGGTCGTCGGCGCGTTCTTGGTGGCGTGGCTGTTCTTCGTGGCGGGCGTCGGCGGCCGCTTCGAGTCGCTCGTGTACGGCATCGTGTTCTTGATCGCGGTGTTGTACGCGAAGAACGGGCTGCTCGGATTCATCCCGCCTTCCGTGCGCGGTTCTTCTTCGAAGAAGCATTACTCATCGGCTGCGCCGGTGCTTCCGATCGCAAGGCAGCGCGACGCGCAAAGCAACGGTATCTGTCTCCGCGTGGATTCGGTCGGCAAAGCGTTCCAAGGGTTGACCGCGCTGGATGCGGTGAGCTTCGAAGTTCGCACCGGCGAAGTCTTCGCTCTCGTCGGTCCGAATGGGGCCGGCAAATCGACGCTCTTCAACATCATCTGCGGGCTCATCGAGCCGACTGCCGGCAGCGTGCATTTGCTCGGCAAAGACGTCACCGCGATGCCGATTCACTCCCGCGCGCCCTTGATCGGACGCGCGTTTCAGGTGGCGCGGCTGATTCCGGAATTGACGGCCGCGGAAAACGTGATGGTCCGCATCGACAACATCGCCGCGAAGCTCGGGGAAGAAGAGCGGCGCGGCGTTGCGCTGGCGCAGCTGGAAGCCTTCGGCTTGCTGCCCCTTGCGGACAGCGCCGTCAGCACGCTCAGTATCGGACAGCACAAACTGATCGACGTCGCGCGGGCCGCGGCCGGCGACCCGCCCCTCGTGTTGCTCGACGAGCCCGCGGTCGGGTTGACCGACGCGGAGCTGCTGCATCTGCGCGACGTGATCGTCAAGCTGCGCGAACGCGGCACGTCGGTATTGATCGTCGAGCATAACATCGATTTCGCGTCGTCGGTGGCCTCGCGCGGACTGGTGCTCGACAGCGGCCGCGCCGTGACGAGTGGTCCGATGAACGAGATCCTCGCCGACGAGCGCGTGCAGAGCGCCTACTTCGGTGCGCTCACGTGACCGCGCCGCTCGCCATTCGCGACCTCAGCGGCGGCTATGGCCGGCTAGCGATCTTCCGCGGCCTCGATCTCAATCTCACCGAGCGCCGTACGTTCGGGGTGCTCGGGCCGAACGGCTCCGGTAAAACGACGCTGCTGAAGACGGTCGCGGGCTTGCTTCCCGCATTCGCCGGGGACGTGTTGCTCGAGGGCGTTTCGCTCAGCCGCAAATCGGCGTATCAGCGAACGCGGGCCGGCCTCGTGCTCGTTCCCGAAGGCCGTCAAGTGCTCGTGAAGCTCAGCGTGCTGGAGAACCTCGAGCTGACGCAGTCGGCGGGGCGCTTAGCGCCCAGCGACTTCCGTTCGCGGCTGGATGAGGTTCTTGCACTCTTCCCGCGGCTGGGCGAGCGCCTCAAACAACCGGGCGGCGCATTGAGCGGCGGCGAGCAGCAGATGCTCGCGATCGCGCGGGCGCTGCTGCTCGATCCGCTCGTGCTGATGCTCGACGAGCCGACGCAAGGGCTCGCGCCGATCGTACTCGGCCAAGTTCTAAGCGCGCTGCAACAGTTGAAGGGCCGCTTCTCCATGCTCATCGTCGAGCAAAACAAATCGTTCCTGCACGCACTGGCCGAGGAAGTCTGCACGATGAGCAGCGGCCGGCTCGGAGAGATCACATGAGCGTTCCACGCTGGCCGCGTTATCCGCGCGGACTCGACTTCGTCAGCTTCGAGCAACCGCCGGCCGGCGTAACACCGGAGATCGTGGTTCTGAAGGCCGAAGACGGCGGTATCTCGCGTGGCGTGCTTTATTCCACCGGCAAAGAGCGGACGGTGGTATGCCTCATGCATCCGCGCGCCGACATGACGCGCCATTACCTGATTCCCTATTTGGTCGAGAACGGAATCGCGTTCTTCGCCCAAGAGAGCCGTTGGCCGGGCACCGACATCGCGACGATTCACGAAGTGCTCCTCGCCGACGTCGCGGCGGCAATGACGCGTTTGCGCTCGCGCAACTTCAAGTCGATCGTGCTGCTCGGAAATAGCGGCGCCGGATCCCTCTATTGTTTGTATCAGGCCCAGGCCGTGACGGCGCCGGCGGGTCGCTTGACCGACACCGCCGGCGGCGATCCGTACGATCTCAACGCGTTCACCATGCCGCCCGCAGACGGCATGATCTTTCTCGGCGCGCACTTGGGGGCCGGCAAGATTTTGCAAACCGAAATCGATCCATCGATGATCGACGAGAACGATCCGCTGTCGTGCGATCCGCAACTCGACATGTACGCGCCGGCGAATGGTTTTCGCGAGCCGCCGGAATACAGTACCTACTCAGACGACTTTCTCGCCCGCTATCGCAGCGCGCAGACGAAACGCGTCGAGCGCATCGACGCCATCGCTCGCGAGTACATTCGCAACCCGCAGCCGTTCCGATACATGCAAATTTTCCGGCTCGATGCGAACCCCGGCAGCACGAGCCGGCCGGTGCCGCCGTCGCGGCGTACGTACGGTTCCCTGATGTCGGTTCGGCCCGATCTCAGCAACCGTGCCGAACCCGGCACCAAGGTGATCGCCGCACGCGCGTGGCTGAGTTCATGGTCGGGTCTTTCATCCCGCGCGGCCGTTCTGGACAACTTACCAAAAATCACGGCTCCGACCCTCGTCGCGAATTACGATGCCGACAACGCCATCTATCCTGAGGCATCCGACACGATTTTTGCAGCCTCGCCGGCAAGCGACAAAACGCGCGTCCAATTCGAGGGCGATCATTTCGGGCTGACCTCGAGCTTTGGACGCAAGCCGCGTGGACCGAAGTCCGCTTCCACCGTGATCCTGGAGTGGCTCGATGCGCGTTATTAAGTCATCACGCCGATCCTATCTTCGCAGCGTCGCTGCCGTCGTAACGGGTGTCGCTCTTGTTGTACCGCTGTCGAGCGGCCGTGCGCCGGCGGCAACGAAACTGACGGTGGCGATCGTCGACAACGACGGATTCCAAGCGTACGTTGCGCGCGATACCGGATTGTTCCAGCGTGCCGGCCTCGATGTCGACATTCAAAATCTGAGTAAGGGTTCCGCGGTCGCGGCCGCCGTCACTAGCCACGACGTCGCAATCGGCATCTCGAACATCGTCACGATCGCGCAAGCCGTCGAACGCGGGCTTCCGTTTCAATTCATCGCCCCGGCGTCGATGGAGTTCAGCAGCAGCACTCCCACCACGCAGCTGGTCGCGTGGCCGCGGAGCAGCATCCGTTCGGCAAAGGACCTTAACGGCAAAGTCCTCGGTGCGCAAACGACGTCCGGTCTCATCCGCCTCGTCGAAGAAGCCTGGATCGACAAGAACGGCGGCGACTCATCAACCGTAACTTATATTGAACTTCCGCCCCCCGCGATACTGCCGGCGCTGGAACGCGGCACGATCGCTGCGGCAACGCTGATCGAACCAAACCTGGCGCCCGCTCTTCCGCAAGTGCGCGCCCTCGGCAATCCGTTCGGTGCACTGGGTCCGAAGCTGATGGTCACCGGCTGGTTTGCGACGACCGACTGGATCGCACAAAATCGAGAAGCGGCCGCGACATTTGCATCCGTCATGAGCGATGCAGCGCGGTGGGTGAACGATCCGAAGAACAAGACCCAAGTCGCGGCGTTGCAGTCGAAGTACGGTGCCTCGTCAAGTGTGAATCCGTACGCGGTCAGCTTTGATGCGTCGATGGTTCAACCCATCTTGGACGGAGCCGCGAAATACAAACTACTTCCACGACCGCTGACCGCCACCGAACTGCTCTTTAAGAAGTAGCATGTCCCATTGGCAAGCTCGGGATGCCAAGTAGCGCAGGTCTAGGAGCCCTCAATCGGGGCATAGAAACCGGCCGACCTCTCCTTAGAGAAAGGTCGCTATGGCTCAAACGCTCCCGTCCACGGATCTTCCAGCCGCTCCGGCACCAGCGCCCGAGAAAATCTCGGGTGGCCATCTCGTCGCGAAGGCGCTGAAGAACGAAGGCGTCGATACGATTTTCACCCTGTGCGGTGGACACATCATCGACATCTACGACGGTTGCATCGATGAGGGCATCAAGATCATCGACGTTCGCCACGAGCAAGTCGCTGCGCATGCCGCCGACGGCTATGCGCGCATGACCGGCGGGATGGGCTGCGCGGTCGTGACGGCGGGACCGGGTACAACGAATACCACGACCGGTATCGCGAACGCGTTCCGTGCCGAGAGCCCGATGCTGTTGATCGGCGGCCAAGCCGCGCTGAGCCAGCATAAGATGGGCGGCTTGCAAGATCTCGCGCACGTCGACATGATGCGGCCGATCACCAAGTTCGCGACGTCGGTGCCGAGCACCGAGCGCGTGGCCGACTTCGTCGCGATGGCCGCGCGCGAGGCGTTCAACGGTTCGTTCGGACCGTCATACCTCGAGATTCCGCGCGATATCCTCGATTTCAAAGTCGATCTCACGAAAGCCGTGATTCCGAAGCCCGGTAAGTATCGTGCCTCGACCAAGAGCATCGGCGATCCGGCCGCGATCCAAGAACTGGCCGATATGATCGTCAACGCGAAGAAGCCGGCGATCTTGCTCGGACAGCAAGTGTGGACGTGCCGCGGCAGCGAGATCGCGCGCGACTTCGTCGAGAAGCTCAACATTCCGACCTACATGAACGGCGCCGGCCGCGGCACGCTCGGGCCCGATCATCCGCTGAACTTCCAACTCACGCGCCGCGATGCGTTCGGTGAAGCCGACCTGACGATCATCGTCGGCACGCCGTTCGACTTCCGCCTTGGTTATGGCAAGAGCGTACGCTCGAAGACGGTCGTGCAGATCGACATGTCGTACGCGACGGTCGGCAAGAACCGCGACATCTCGCTCGGCATGGTCGGCGACGTCGGTGCGATTCTCGCCGCCGTGCTGCAAGCCACGACCGGCAGTAAAGACAACGGCGCGGCCGCGCGCAAAGAGTGGGTCGCCTCGTTGCGGGCCAAAGAAGATGCCGCGTATGCCGCGCGCATGCCGAAGCTGCTCAACGATGCGAACCCCATTCACCCGTACCGCTTGGCGTACGAGATCGATCAGTTTCTCACCAACGATTCGATCTTCGTCGGCGACGGCGGCGACGTCGTGACGTTCGCGGGCAACGTGGTGCGCCCGAAGGGCCCGGGTCTGTGGATGGATCCGGGACCGCTCGGCACGCTCGGCGTCGGCACGGGCTTCGCGATGGCGGCTAAACTCGCTAATCCGAATAAGGAAGTCGTCGCGCTCTTCGGCGACGGGTCGTTCGCGATGACCGGCTTCGACATGCAGACCGCGATCCGGTTCAAACTGCCCTACATCGCGATCATCGGCAACAACTCGTATATGAATCAGATCCGCTACGGACAGATTCAGAAGTACGGCCCCGAACGCGGCAACGTCGGCAATTATCTCGGCGACATCAATTTCGAGAAGTTCGCCGACATGCTGGACATTCACGGCGAAGCGGTACGCGATCCCAAAGAGATCGGGCCCGCCTTGCGGCGCGCACGCGCTGCGGGGACCTGCGCGATCGTGAACGTCTGGCTCGATCCCAATGCGTACGCGCCGGGGACCGAAAATCAAACGATGTACAAGTAGAAAGAACCCTTACAATATGACGACGACCACAGCGGGTAAGGCCCTCGACGGCATCCGCATCCTTGACATGACCCACGTCCAGTCCGGCCCGTCGAGCACGCAACTGCTCGCATGGCTCGGCGCCGACGTGATCAAGGTCGAACTGCCCGGCCGCGGTGACATCACGCGCGAACAGCTGCAAGACATCCCCGGCGTCGACAGCTTGTACTTCACGATGCTCAACGGCAACAAGCGCAGCCTGACGCTCAACACGAAAACGCCGCAGGGCAAGATCATCTTCGAAGCGCTGATCAAGCATTGCGACGTGCTGGTGGAGAACTTCGGCCCCGGCGTGCTCGACCGGCAAGGGTTCACGTGGGAGAAGATCCAGGAACTGAACCCGCGCATGATCTATGCGTCGATCAAGGGCTTCGGTCCGGGAAAATTCGAAGACGCGAAAGCCTACGAACCGATCGCGCAAGCGATGGGCGGTTCGATGAGCACGAACGGCTGGGAAGATGGGCCGCCGACCGTCACCGGCGTGCAGACCGGCGATTCGGGCACGGGCATCCACACCTGTGCCGCCGTGCTGGCCGCGCTCTACCAGCGCGATCAGCAGACCGGTAAGGGCCAGCGCATCGTGTGCACGATGCAAGACTCGGTGCTCAACCTGTGCCGCGTGAAGATGCGCGATCAGCAGCGACTCGCGCACGGCCCGCTCGCGGAATATCCGAATAAGACGTTCAACGGCGTCGTGCCGCGCTCCGGAAACGCATCCGGCGGCGGACATCCCGGCGCGGCGCTCAAGTGCGCGCCGGGCGGCCCGAACGACTACGTGTATTTGATCTTGCAGCCCCAAATCTGGAAGCCGTTGTGCGAGGCAATGGGCCGGCCGGAACTCGTGACCGACCCGTCGTTCGCCACCGCGCAAGCGCGCCTGCCGATCATCGCGGAGGTGTTCGGGATCATCGAAGAGTGGACGAGAACGCAGACCAAATACGAAGTGCTCGATCGCTGCAACGCCATCGACGTTCCGTGCGGTCCGGTGCTCGACATGGCCGAATTACTGGCCGATGAATCGCTGCGCGCGCGCAACATGGTTGCGAAGGTCGAACATCCCAAGCGCGGCACGTACTACACGATCGGCAGCCCGCTCAACCTCTCCGACTCACCGGTCGAGTACAAGAGCGCCCCGCTGTTGGGCGAACACTGCGCCGAAGTGCTTGCCGAAGTGATGAACTACGACGCGGCGAAGGTCGAGGAGCTACGCACCGCCGGGGTGATCTAGCAGCCACCGTTCGACGCCGGGATGTAACGGCACGTCCATCGGCGTCGGATCGGTCTCGACAAAGACCTGGCTCAGGCCGGCCGTTCCGTCCTCCCACGGCATCTCATCGCCGCGCGCAGCGAACGCCTCGCACACGTCGTAGGCCACCTGATCGGGCAGCGCCGCGCTCGCGTAGAGCGGCCAGCCGCTGAAGTCGATGCAGTCGTAGTCACGTTGCAATTTCGGAAAGCGCTGCTGCGTCAAGTCGGCCTTGCGCCAGCCGAGCGCGCCGATCTTCGCGAAGACGTCGGGTTCGATTTCGATCGGAACGAGCCCGGCTTCCAGCGAGGTGGGCAGCCACGTGCGGATCCCTTCGTCGAGCACGAGGTCGATCGTGCCGGCGCGCAGTTCTTCGAGGCGCCGTTTGTCGCCGGGTCCCCCGACGCGCTGAATCGATCCGCCCCACGCTTCGATATCGGCCAGCGTCATGCCGTAGCATGCCAGCAACTGTTCGATCAGCACGAGCGTCGAGTGGGTGGGATCTTCGCGAATCGAGATGCGCAGCGGATGTTTCGCCGCCTTGACGTCGGCGAGCGTGCGGAAGCCGAGCGTCGCGCGCACGGTGATGACGAAACGATCCAAGCTTGGATACGCTCCGATGATCCGCACCGGCAATGGTTCGTGGAAGAGACCCGTGCCGCGATACGCTTGCGTGAGCATCGCCGACGGATTCACGAACGCCATCTCGACCTCGCCCCGGACGACCGCGTGCGCGAGAATCGCCGAGCCGGTCGCGAGCCGCAACGACGGCGTGAAGTGTTCGCCTGAACCGCTGCCGACCGCTATGCACATGTCGCGGTTTCCGCCGTAAGGAATATCGGGCCGCGACGCAACGTGTAAGCCGAGTTCCCAGAGAATTTTGGCACGCTTGAAGTTAGCGCCGCGAGGCAACGGTTCCATGACTAGCGCCGCAGGTTGACCCAGATGGTCTTCTTGTCGGTGTAATTGTCGATCGCGGCCGGTCCGAGATCGCGGCCCATGCCGGAGTCGCCGCCGAGGCCGCCCCATGGCAGGCGCGTGTCGCTCTGGCCGTAGGTGTTGATCCACACCGTGCCCGCGCGCAGCTTGCGAGCCATCGCGTGCGCGAGGCCGACGTCTTTCGTCCACACGCCCGCGGCAAGTGAGAACGGCGAGTCGTTGGAGATGCGCACCGCATCGTCTTCGTCTTTGAACTTGATGACGGCGGCGACGGGCCCGAAGATCTCTTCGCGCGCGATCTTCATCGAGTTGTCGACGTTGGTGAACACCGTCGGTTCCATGAAGTAGCCCTTCGTGCCGACGCGATCGCCGCCCGAGAGCAGCGTTGCCCCCTCACTTTTGCCCGAATCGATGTAGCCCATGATCGAGCTGAGCTGTTTCTGCGAGATGATCGGTCCCATATAGGTTTTCTCATCGAGCGGATCGCCGACTTTCAACGTCTTCGAACGCGCGACGATCGCTTCGCAGAATTTGTCGTAGACCGCTTCCTGAACGAGCACGCGCGAACCGGCCGAACACACCTGGCCGCTGTTGAAGAAGATGCCGGCCGCGGCACCCTTCACCGCCGCGTCGATGTCGGCATCGTCGAAAATGATGTTCGGCGATTTGCCGCCGAGCTCGAGCGTAAGCCGCGTGATGTACGGCGCGGCGCCTTGCATGATCGTCTTGCCCACGCCGGGCGAGCCGGTGAAAGAGATCTTGTCGACGTCGGGATTCGTCACGAGCGACATGCCGGCGCCGGTGCCCGGACCGGGCAGAATGTTGAGCACGCCCGGCGGGATGCCCGCTTCGAGCGCGAGCTCCCCCAGGAGCAGCGCGGTGAGCGGCGTTTCCGACGCCGGCTTCAGCACCACCGTGCAGCCGCACGCGAGCGCCGGCGCGATCTTCCACATCGAATTCATCAGCGGAAAATTCCACGGCACGATCGCCGCGACGACGCCGACGGGGACACGTTCGATGTACGTCAACGCGTCGGGCCGTACCGGCACGACGTCGCCCATGATCTTGTCGGGCCAGCCGGCATAGTATTCGAGGCAGTCGACCATCGCCGGATAGTCTTGCCGGCGCACCGAGCTGATCGGTTTGCCGCCGTCGAGCGACTCGAGCGCGCTGATCGCGTCTTCGTTCTTGCGCACCAGCGCCGCGAAGGCGAACATCAGCCGCGAGCGTTCGGACGCGCGCATCGTCCCCCAGGGTCCCTCGGCGAGCGCCTTGCGGGCCGCGACGACGGCCCGGTCGGCGTCGGCCTTGTCGGCCTTGGCAACGTTGGCGATGACCTCTTCGGTGGCCGGGTTACGGGTCTCGAACGTCTGGCCGGATGCGGCCTCGACCCACTGGCCGCCGATCAGCAGCTGGGTGGGCGGAATGCGTACCGGGGGCGGTGCGGTCATAGCCATGCGCGGGCGCTTCGACGCCTGCTCGGCCTTCCCCATTCGGCCGCGGCCCAAGGAACACGCTTCGCCGGTCGCGATGGTGATTGTCGATGGACCATGCCGTCGTGACCGAAGCGATCGCCGCCGTCGCCGGCTTGGCCATCGGAATTCTCGGCACGCTGATCGGCGCCGGCGGCGGCTTTCTGATCGTGCCGTTGCTCGTGCTGCTCGAGCCGTCGTGGAGCACCGAGGAAGTCACCGCGTTTTCGCTCGCCGTCGTGACGGCGAATGCGACGATGGGCGCGTTGAGTTACTGGTGGCAGGGCCGCGTCGATCCGTTCACGTTTCCGCTCTACACGCTGGCGGCGGTACCGGGATCGATCGCCGGCGCGCTCGTTACCGCGTACATCCCGCGTGCGCTGTTCGATCCGATCTTCGGCGTGGTGCTGATCGGGATCGGCGTGTGGCTTTTCTTGAAGCCCGGCAGCAGCGACGCCGGCGCACAAACGGGCTACTTCGCACGCGTGCTGATCGATCGCAGCGGACACCGCTACGACTGGTCGTTCGATCCGCGCATCGGCTTCGCGGGCAGCGTGCTGGTCGGCTTCGCTTCGAGCGTGCTCGGCATCGGCGGCGGCATCATTCACGTGCCGCTGCTCTCGACCGTACTCGGCTTCCCGGCCCACGTCGCCACCGCGACCTCGCACGCCGTCCTCGCCGTAACCGCCGGTCTCGCGACGATCGTGCACATCATCCACGGTGACTACCGCACCACCTGGCCGCTCGTCCTCGCCGCGTCCGGCGGCGCAATCGCCGGTGCCCCCATCGGCGCGCGCCTCTCCGTCTACGTAAAAGGCGCCGTCATCCTCCGCATTCTAGCGACAGCGCTTGCATTCGTCGGTATACGGTTACTCATGAGCCACTGATGGTAATTTGCTGATGTCACCCGAGCGCGCAGGCGCGAGGAGTCTCGAGCCCGGCGGTCACTCGGCTTCGAAGCGCGTCCCTCGACAAGCTCGGGATGACATTGGGGGACGTGATTCGCCGCAGCGAACCTAGTGCGCGTCGGCGGTGTAGGCTTCGGGGAGGTTTTCCGGATCGAGCAAAACGGAGGTGTTGGGTTCGCCGGGTTTCAGGCGGGCGACGAGTTCGAAGTTGCGCAGCGGCAGCACTTTGCCTTTGACGAACACCGGCGTGAGCTCGTTGACGATGAAGTGGTCTTTCACTTCGTTGTACGTTGCCTCGCTGATGATCGTCTGGCCGCCTTTGGCGACGTTGTAAAGACGCGCGGCGGTGTTGACGTTGTCGCCGATCACGGTGTAGTTCAAGCGGTCGCTCGAACCGAGGTTGCCCATGACGACCTCACCGGTGTTGAGCCCCATCCCGACCGTGAACAGCTGGCGCCCTTGCGCTTGCCATTCGGTCATCATCTCGAGGATGCGTTCTTGCTGGCGGAACGCGGCTTCGACGGCTTCGACCGCGTCGATCGTGCCCGGCCGCGGATCGGGCGCGGAGAACACGGCCATCAAGCAGTCGCCGATGAATTTGTCGACATAGCCGCCGTGCTCGAAGACGATGCGGCACATCTCTTCGAAGTATTCGTTGAGCTGACCGTAGATTTGTTCCGGCGTCATCTTTTCCGACATCGCGGTGAAGCCGCGAATATCGGAGTAGAAGATCGTCACCTTGGCGCGCTTGCCTGAAAGATCGAGCGCTTTGAGCGGATCGTCGTGGGAGAGCATGCGCGTTACCAGCGCCGGACTGACGTGCTTGCCGAACATCTCGGTGATGACGCGCTTGTCGGCGCCTTCCGTGATCGTCCGGTAGAGTGCGACGAAGAGCGCGGAGAGAATGATCGCGCCGTCGACGTGGACGAGGTCGATCCAGTGCAGCGTGTAGGCGTAGAAGCCGACCGCAAAGACGGTGTACACGAACGCCACGCCGACGGCGAGCGCAACGCCGAGCGTCGCTTTCAGCTGCGTGACGAGGAAGCCGATCACGAAGGCCAGCACGATGATTAGCGTGACGTCGATCCACGGCTGCACGCGGTGGATGAAGCGGTGGCTCATCAACTGGTCCATCAAGCGAACGTTCGAAAATACCCCGGGATAACGGCCGTTGGGCGTGAGGATGAAGTCGCCAGCGGCCTGCGCGGTGTATCCGACGACGATCACTTCGTTTTGCGCGAACGCCTTCATCGTGTCCGGATCGAACTTGAGTGCGTCGACCATCGACACTTCTTGGATGGCCGGCATCGAGAGATCGGCGGTACCGGCACGGCTGGCGAGGCCGTTCGTCTCGCCCTGATCGACGTGTTCGGAAACGTTGAACGGCAGCATCAGCAGTTTGCCGTTGCCGTCGAGCGGAACGACGGTGTTGCCGAGCCGACCGTGCCAATCGTCGATCGATCCATAGGTCACGCCCATCCAATAGCTCGCGGTTTCGAGCGCGAGCGTCGGATACACCGTTACCTTCCCGGTCTGCTGGTTGGTCGACGTGATCAGGTATGGTTGACCGACCAGCCAGCCGCCGGGATTGTCGACCGTCGTCGAACCGACGTGCACCAGCTTCTCGATGTCCGGCGGCGGCTGTTCGAACGACATGATGCCGCCTTGCGTGACGTCGACCGTCATGCCGAGCACCGTTGCCTGTTTGCGCAAACCGTCTTCGAACGACGCGTCGACGCTCGGGTCGTGCGAGTGCTCGAAGAACTCGATATCGAAGGCGACGATCTTGGCGCCGCCCTTGGCGAGCTTGCGCAGCAGATCGCCGATCGCCGTGCGCGCAACCGGGTAGCCGAGGCCTTTGGGCGGATCTTGAAGCGAGGCCTCATCGATCGCGACGAGACGAATGTTGTCGTTGGGCGGGTCGGTGTCGGGCAGGTGCAACAGCTTGACGAGCCAGGCCTGACCCCGAACGCCGAAGAGCGCGTCGTTGACGGCGACGAAGTCGCCGACAGTGCTGACCGATGCCAGCGTAGGTGGGGCGAAGTAGAGACCGACGCCGACCGCGGCCGCGATCGCCGACAACAGCATCGCGGTGCCGATGATCTTGAGGCGGCGAACCTTGATGACCGGGAACTTCATCTCTACCCCCCGTGCGCGGCGCTAGCTCTGCACGCGGCCGATATACCTGCGGTCGCGCGTGTCGATCCGGATCATGTCACCCGGATTGACGAAGAGGGGCACCTGTACGGTAGCCCCGGTCTCCAGCTTCGCCGGTTTCGTCGTCCCGGTCGCAGTATCACCCTTGAAGCCCGGGTCGGTTTCCTCGACCTTGAGCTCGACGTGCGCGGCGAGATCGACGCCGATCGGCACGCCGTCGTGAAACTGGACGGCCACCCGCATCCCGTCTTTGAGGAAGTCGGCCGGGTCGCCGATCAGCTCGCGCTGCAGGGTGAAGTTCTCGTAGCTCTCGGTATCCATGAAATGGTAGCCGTCGGCATCGTTATAGAGCATCTGCATGTCGCGGTTGTCGACGGTCGCGCGCTCCAGCTTTTCACCGGCGCGGAACGTGCGCTCGACCGTGGCGCCGGTCTTCACGTTCTTGAGGCGCGTCCGCACGAAGGCAGACCCCTTGCCGGGCTTCACGTGGAGGAACTCGATCACGGTCCATAAGTGACCGTCGATCACGATCGTGACGCCGTTCCGAAAATCGTTCGAGGAAATCATGTCCGGGCCGAGTTAGCTCACCCGGGTGGCCTGCCCTTGACGCCTAGGCGGACTTCTTCGGGCGGAAGAGGGGGAGCACGCTTTCGGTCCCGGCGCGCAGCCGGGCGATGTTGGCGCGGTGCATGAACACGATCAGTAGGGCCGAGGCCAGGCCGTAGATCCCGGCCGCGGGACCGGCCAACCACCACAGGGCGGGCGCCATCGCGATGCTGGCCAGGAGCGAGCCGGCCGACGAGAACCCGGTGGCCAGGACGACGGCGAGCCAAATGACGGCGAAGATGCCGCCGGCCGGCCAGGCAATCGCGAGCACCGCGCCGAGGTTCGTGGCCACGCCTTTGCCGCCGCGGAAGTTGAGGAAGGGCGAGAAACAATGGCCGAGGATCGCTGCGAACGCCGCCGTCAGCGCGAGCGTCTCGCTGCCGAGCGCGCGGCCCGCGATCACCGGCAGCGCGCCCTTGAGCGCATCCAGCACCAGTACCGCGATCGCACCGCCTTTGCCGAGCGAACGCAACGCGTTCGCGGCGCCGATGTTGCCGCTGCCTTCGGCGCGCAGATCGCGCCGGAAGAACAACCGCGAGACGACGAGCCCGAACGGGATCGCGCCGAGGAAGAACGATGCGACGACGAGCGCCGCATCGAGGGCGATCGTCACCTGCGCGCTTCGTCGCGCGGACGTTCGCGAAAGTCGAGCGTCAGCGGCACGCCTTGGAAATCGAAGTTCGAGCGGATCACGTTTTCGATGAAACGTTTGTACGACGGCTGAATCAGCTTCGGATCGTTACAGGAGAAGATGAACAGCGGCGGATGCGTCGAGACCTGCGCGCAGTAGTAGATTTTGAGGAACTTGTCGCCCGAGATCGGCGGCGGATGCGCGATGACCGCATCTTGCACGACCGCGTTGAGTTTCGACGTCGGAATCCGGCGGTCGAGGTTCTCGGCGACTTGGTTCACGACCGGCATCAAACTGCCGAGCCGGCGTTTGGTGAGTGCCGAGAGAAACGTGACCGGCGCGAACGATGCGAACGGCAGTTGCTCGTGAATGCCTTCGGTGAGCTCGTTTTGGCTGAATTCGCCCAGCTCGCGCACGAGATCGTACTTGTTGCCGACGATCACGAGGCCTTTCTTCTCCTCGAGCGCGATGCCGGCCAAACGCCGGTCGGCGTTCTGCGGGCCCTTCATCGCATCGACGAGCAAGATCACGATGTCGCAGCGTGAGATCGCGCGCAGCGAACGCAGCGAACTGTAGTACTCGATCGCGCCGTGTTTGTTCGCGCGTTTGGCTACGCCGGCGGTATCGATCAAGCGTAGCGTGCGATTGCCGTACGGCAAGAGCGTGTCGATCGAGTCGCGCGTGGTGCCAGGGATGTCGGAAACGATCGTGCGCTCTTCGCCGAGGATCGCGTTGAGCAGCGATGACTTGCCCACGTTCGGCTGGCCGATCAGCGCGAGCGCGAGTTCCGACCCCGGCTCTTCGGCGTCGCTCTCGGGCGGCAGACGTTCGACGATCGCATCGAGCAAGTCGCCCGTGCCTTCACCGTGAATTGCCGACACCGGAAACGGCTCGCCGAAACCGAGCCGCGAAAACTCGCCGTGCACGCTGGCCAGCGCGTTCGGCGATTCGGTTTTGTTGGCGACCAGCAGCACCGGGTGATGCGTGCGGCGCAGAATGCCGGCAACGTCGATGTCGACCGGGTTGAGGCCCTCCATCGCATCGACGACGAAGACGATCACGTCGGCATCGCGGGCCGCGTTCTCGGCTTGCTCGCGCGTGCCGAACGCGATCGCGTCGTTGGGATCCACGTCGAACTCGATGCCGCCCGTGTCGACGCAGGTAAAGGTGCGGCCGCGCCAGTCGGCCAGCGCGTAGAGCCGATCACGCGTGACGCCGGGCGTGTCCTCGACGATGGCGAGCCGTTGCCCGATCAGGCGGTTGAAGAGCGCGCTCTTGCCCACGTTGGGGCGACCGACGATTGCGACGGTGGCGGGACGGAAGCGCAGATGGGGTATGTCGGCATGCGCGATCTCGGCGCCGTCGAATGGGAGTTCGGTCATGGGCAGTTGGTCGTTTCGCGCGCTGGCGGCGAATCTTGCCGTTTCGGCGTTCGCCGCGGTCGCTCTCCTGGGCGCCGCGCCGACCGGAGCAATTTTCGTCACAACCCTACCAAGCGGCGCCGACGTCTGGCTGGACGGCACGTATATGGGCCGTTCGCCGGTCGTGGTGGACGCGTTGGCCGTCGGCGCGCACCATGTGACGCTCACGCGCACCGGCTGGACCCCCGAAGAGCTGGCGGTGGCGATCGCGCCGGCGCAGACGCAGACGACCTCGGTCGTCTTGGTTCGCGACGGAACGAGTACGAGCGAGGGCAGCGGCTCGATCGCCATTCACTCGCCCGACAAGCTTGGCAGCGTGACGATCGACGGCCAGCCGGCGCCCGCCGCCAAGGACGGGGCGATCCCGGTGAGCGCCGGCACACACGACGTCACGATCGCCGCGGCGCAGGGCAAGCAGACGCGAACCGTAACCGTGTATCCGCAGACGCGAACCGACGTCGTGCTGGGTACGGACGCCGCGCCCCGTGCGATCGTGATCGCGCCGGCCGACGATTATCTTCCGGCGAGCGCTTTTCACCTCGACGGCACGCGTCTGGGCGTGCACTACGGCGGACATGACGTCGTCGCGCACCTCGGCACCACTACCTACACGATCGATGGACACACCACGGCGTACGACGCGCCGCCGACGCTGATCCGCAACCGCGTGTACCTGCCTTTGGAACTCCTCACGATGCTTACGCTCCGCGACAAGAAATAATGGCAACGATCTACATCGAGACGCACGGCTGTCAGATGAACGAGGCGGACTCGCAGTATATCGTGCGCCGCGCGGGCGCCGCCGGCTATACGTTGGCCGAACGGGCCGAAGACGCATCGGTGCTGGTACTCAACACGTGCACGGTACGCGATAACGCCGAGAAGCGCGCCTACGGCCGCATCCATCACTGGAAGGCGATCAAGGATGCCGATCCGTCCGTGCGCGTCGTCGTGGCCGGTTGTCTGGCGGAACAAGATCGCGACCGGATGGGCGAGCTCGTGCCGCACGTCGACGGCATCTTCGGCACGCGCGATTTGCGCGCGCTCGGCGATCAACTCGAGGCCTGGCGCCCGGAATTCGCCGACGACGGCGACACGACCGAGCGCGAACTCGACACCATCATCGGCGGTACCAGCGACGGCATCACAGGACCCTACGATACGCTGCGCGCGTTCGTCAACGTGCAGCGCGGCTGTTCGTACTTCTGCACGTTCTGCATCGTCCCGCACGTGCGGGGCCGTTTCGACCACCGCCCGATGAGCGAGATCCTCGATGAGGTGAACCGCAAGGTCGCGGCCGGCGCGCGCGAGATCATGCTGGTCGGCCAGACCGTCAACGCGTACAAGGAGCCGGCGACCGGCGCCGACTTCGCCGATCTGCTCGAAGAAGTGTCGGCGATCGCGGGCGTCGAGCGCATCGCGTTCGTGTCCTCGCATCCGAAGGATCTCAACGAGAAGCTCGCGCGCGTGGCCGCGACGCTGCCGAAGATGAACCCGCGCTTCCACCTAGCCGTGCAGTCGGGCTCGAACCCGATGCTGCGCCGGATGAACCGCAAGTATTCGATCGAAGAATTCCGCGACCGCATCGCGATGTTCCTCAGCTACAATCCGGACTGGGCGATCACGACCGATATCATCGTCGGCTTTCCGGGCGAAACCGAAGCGGATTTTCAAGCGACGCTCGAGCTGTGTGCGACCGGCATGTTCGCGCAAGCCTACATGTTCGTCTACTCGCCGCGCCGCGGCACGCCGGCGGCGCACTGGGACCCGGTGGCGCCCGACGTCGCGCGCGAACGCTTTGCGCGGCTCGTCGCCGTCACCGACGCGCACGTGCGCGGCTACCACGACCGCAAGATCGGCACGACGGTGCGCGCGCTGATCCACGGCGTCTCGCGCAAAGACCCCACGCGCCTGGCGGCCAAGACGACCGACAACGTGACCGTGCACTTCCCGATGATCGAGTCGGCTCCGGACCTCGACCAGCCGTGGATTGACGTCACGGTCGACCGCGCTGCGGTGTGGGGCGTGTCGGGAATTGCGGTCGGCCGCGCGCGCCGTTGGGATGCGCCCGCGCAGCCGGTCGCCGCACCGGTCATCGATCTCGTCGGGCTGCGGTAGTTCGCCCTTGACCGACGTCATCCAATGGTCGCCGATGCTCGAGCAATACTTCTGGATGAAAGCGAAGCACCCGGATGCGATCCTCCTCTCGCGCGTCGGCGACTTCTATGAAGCGTACGGCGACGATGCCGAGACGATCGCGCGGGCGCTGCAGATCGCGCTGACCTCGAAGGACGCCGGCGGCGGCAAGAAGATCGCGATGGCCGGCGTGCCGCATCACGCGCTCGACGGCTATCTGGCTAAGCTCGTGTTGCAACGGCGCGTCGTTGCGCTGGCCGAGCAGCTCGAGGCGCCGATTCCGAACAAGCTCGTGCGCCGCGACGTCGTGCGCGTGGTGACGCCGGGCACCGTCATCGAAGAGACGATGCTCGACCCGGGCACACATACCTATCTCGCTGCCGTCGCGGCAATCGGCGACGTCGTCGCGCTCGCGCACGCCGATGTATCGACCGGACACGTAATGGCGACGGCCTTTTCCGGCGAGACCGCGTTCGACGATGCGCTCGCGGAGATCGCGCGGCTCGATCCGGCCGAACTCGTCGCCGACGTTCCGGCCGATGCGCGTGCGGCACTCGAACGCGCGCTCGAGACCGCGCAAACGCGCGTGGTCACGCCGCCGCTGGCGTCGGTCCCGGGCTCGGCCGCGCTGATCGACGGCTTCTCGCACGACGAGTCGCTGGCGATGCGGCGCACGCTCGACGCGCTCGGCGCGTTCGTACGCCGGGTGGGCGTGCCGCAGAGCACGGGCGAGGCGTTCCGGCCGCCGCAGTACTATTCGCAGAACGCGTTTCTCGCGCTCGATGCCAACACGCGCAAGCACCTCGAGCTGCACCGCGCGCTCGGCAGTAACGCCAAGGCGACGCTGCTCGCGACGATCGATCGCACGCGCACCGCGATGGGCTCGCGGCTGCTCGCGCGCTGGCTCTCGGCGCCGCTGATCGGAGCGGCGGGGATTGCCGCGCGCGCCGACTGCGTCGCAGCGTTTGTAAACGACGGCGGACGCCGCGCCGCGATCGCCGACGTGCTGCACGCCTGTTTCGACCTCGAACGCATCGCGCAGAAGATTCGTTTCCGGCGCGCGCTGCCGCGCGATCTCGGCTCCTTGCGCCGCACCTTGGCACTGCTCGATCCGCTGATCGACGCGCTGGCGGACCCGGCCCTGCCCGCGCTGCTGGCCGAACTGCGCGGCGGCCTGCGCGGCTTCGATGAGATGCGCGCGGATCTTGCGGCCACGCTGGTGGACGAGCCGCCCGCCACGCTCGCCGACGGCGGCGTCATCCGTCCCGGCGCGTCACCCGATCTGACCGAATGTGTGGCGCTGCGCGGCGACGTGCGCGCCAACCTGAACGCGCTCGAAGAGCGCGAGCGCGAGCGCAGCGGCATCAAGGGGCTGAAGATCAAGTACGCGTCGGCGTTCGGCTACGCGATCGAGATCGGCAAAGCGCAAACGGCCAACGTGCCGGCCGATTACGTGCGCCGTCAAACACTGGCCAACGCCGAACGCTACGTCACGCCCGAGCTGCGCGAACTCGATGCGGCGATCGCCGGTGCGCAAGCGCGGCAACTCCGCCTGGAGGGCGACCTCTACGCGGCGCTGCTCGAGCGGCTGGCCGAGCGCGTCGACGCGTTGCTCGGCGCGGCCGATGCGCTCGCGCACATCGACGCGTTCGTTTCGCTCGCGCAGGTTGCGTCGGAACGCTCGTACGTGCGGCCGGTGTTCGTCGAGGGCTCGGCGATCGACATCATCGACGGCCGTCATCCGGTGGTCGAGGCGTTGCTCGGATCGTCGTTCGTTCCCAACGACTTGCGCATGCACGAGGACGACACGCGCTTCATCGTGCTGACCGGCCCCAACATGGGCGGCAAGTCGACGTATCTGCGGCAAGCCGCGCTGCTCGTCATCCTCGCGCAGATCGGATCGTTCGTGCCGGCGCGCAGCGCGCAGCTCGGCATCGTCGACCGCATCTTCACCCGCATCGGCGCGGGCGACGATCTGGCTTCCGGACAGTCGACGTTCTTCGTCGAGATGGCCGAGACCGCGGCGATCCTGCGGCGCGCGACCAATCGGAGCTTGCTGCTGGTCGATGAAGTCGGGCGCGGGACCGGGACGATCGACGGGCTCGCGATCGCGCAAGCGATCTGTGAGTTCTTGCTCGAGCGCGAATCGCGCGGGCCGCTGACCCTGTTCGCAACGCACTTCCACGAATTGATCGCGCTGGCCGATCGCTGGCGGCTGGTCGCAAATTTTCACATCACTGCCGTGGAGAACACGGCCCGCGGCGGCGCCCCCGTCTTCTCGCATCGCGTACTGCCGGGATCGAGCTCGCGCTCGTTCGGTATCGAGGTTGCGCGGATGGCGGGCCTGCCGCCCACGGTGATCGCGCGCGCCAAAGAAATAAGCGATGCATTGAGCGGCCGGCCGAGTCTTGAAAATCAGATTCCCCTGCGCGGGAAACTGGCGAAACCGGAAATCATCGAGCAGCCGCTGCTGTTCGATCTCGGTCGAAACCGGGTAGCGGGAGAAGGATGAACGACGCTCTCGCTCGCTTTTACGACCCGGTTTATCACGATGGGATCATCGCGGTTGCGATCCTCATCGGAACGGTTGCGGTCGCTTACCTGATCCAGCGCGCGCTGTTCGCGTTTCTCGAACGCACGTTCAGTAAGAACAACGACGGCATCGTCGCGGCGCTGCTGCGGCGCGCTGAGCCGCCGTCCGGCTTCGCCTTTCCGCTGCTCGCTGCGCTGATTGCGATTCCCGAGCTCACCTTCCCGCCCGACGTCGAGGCCGTGCTGGTCAAGCTGACGGCGGTCGGCACCGTGATCGCGGTGGCGTGGGCCATCATCGCCTCGATCGGCCTCTATGCCGATTTGGTGAAGCACAAGTACAAGATGGACGTCGAGGACAACTTGCGCGCGCGCCAGGTTGAAACGCGCATCGACATCCTCGGCCGCACGGCCGTGACCGTCGTCGTGCTGATCGCGGTCGCACTCGCTGCGATGGAGTTCCCCGCGGTGCGGGTGCTCGGGACCACGCTGCTCGCCTCGGCCGGCGTTGCCGGTATCGTCCTCGGCATCGCGGCCCGGCCGCTGTTCGAAAACCTGATCGCCGGCGTGCAACTCGCGCTGGCGCAGCCGATCCGCATCGACGACGTGGTGATCGTCGAGGGCGAATACGGCCACATCGAGCAGATCGCTTCGACGTTCGTGGTCGTGCGCATCTGGGATCAGCGCCGGATGGTGCTGCCGCTGACCTATTTCATCGAAAAGCCGTTCCAGAACTGGACCCGCACCGGCTCGGCGCTGCTCGGCACCGTGTTCCTCTACGTCGACTACAGCGTGCCGCTTCAGCCGCTACGCGACTTCTTACCGAAGATCTTGGAAACCGAGCCCAAGTGGGACGGCGCCGTCAGCCTCATCCAAGTCACCGATGCCAAAGAGGCGACGGTGGAGCTGCGGGTGCTCGTCAGCGCGCGCAATTCAGCCGATCTGTTCGACTTGCGCTGCAACGTGCGCGAACGGCTGGTCGCTTTTCTGCACCAGAATCACCCGACCGCGCTGCCGACGACGCGTCAGATGGCGATGGGTTCGCCGGCCGGCACGACCAGCGACAAGAGTTAGGTTCCGGCGGGCGGCGGCGTTTCCGCCGGTTTGCCGACGGCGTCGAGTTCGGGCGGGATGTTCGTCAACACGGCGGCCATTGCGCCCGGGCCGATCGTGCGCGCGAATTGCGCGAGCAAGTCGACCAGCTGCTGCTCGGCCGGCTCGACGAAAACCATCGGCTGCAGGTCGGTGCGCGGGGTGCGCAAGGCCGTGCGCGCGCGGCGGTATTCCGAACGTGCGACTTCCTCATCTTTGTAGTTGGTCGCGTAGTGATCGGCGACGGACATCGGGCGGCCGTCGTTGCCGCGCGTGAGCTTGGTCTCGAACGAGTCGGCCAGGCGATAGACGTCGATGACGTTTTCGATCAGCGGTTCGAGCCGCGGATCGTAGGCGAGGTGGTAGAGCTTGCGCTCAAGATCGCGCAGAATAAAGTACGACAGGTTGCCGTAGCGCGCAACGCGCACGATCGTCACCCCGGCGAAGGGCGCCTCGAGCTGCGCGATCTTGCGTTCGGCGAACTCGCGGTCGCGCTGCTCGGTCGGCGGGACCTCGCCCTTTTCCAAGCGTTGCGCGTAGCGCGCGCGTTCGAGTTTGATCTCTTCGACGCGTTTGTGCAGCACCGCGACGCCCGGGCGCGCGTGAAACGCCGCGATGCCTTCGGGCCCCTCGAGCTTTTTCTTGATTGCGTCTTCTTGAAGGTAGAGCGCGCGCTTGAGCTGTTGCTCGAGCTCTTCTTCGTCGTGCTCCTTGCGGCGGCGCAGCGACTGCGCGGCGATGGCCTCGGCGGCGGTCGTTATGGCGCGGTTGAACATCCGCCCGGCCATGCCGAAGCTCATCAGCGACTCCCAGAAGGAGGGCTTCATCGGCTTATTGCGGTCGACGCGATGCGGATAGCGATTTGCGTAGGCCTTGAAGGCCTTCTCGGCCTTGAGCTTGCGCTCGTCGAGAATCGAGGCGGCTACCGCGATCTCAGCCCGGATGGCATCGCGCTTTTTGTTAAAGCTATTGCGCGTGCGGGACTCGGCGTCCCCGGCTTCGCGACGTTCGTACTTGACCCGCGCATCTTCATACGCAGCGATCGACTGGGCGTCTTTTTCGAAGTCCGGGATAACCGGTCCGGTACCCTCGGCCGATGTCGTCAAGCTCTCGGATCGTCCTCTAGGAAGTAGGGAGGAGTCGATCTTGGTTCCGCATGCAGCGCTAGCCTTACTGCCATGGAACCGCGGGGGCGCGGCGAAACGCCTGCTACAATGGCGATTCGGCTCCTCGACCCGGCGACGATCGGGCAGATCGCGGCGGGCGAAGTGATCGAACGGCCCGCGTCCGTAGTCAAAGAGCTGGTGGAAAACGCGCTCGACGCGGGCGCTCGCCGGATCGCGGTGCGCGTGCGCGGCGGCGGCCTCGAAGAGGTCGAAGTGGCCGATGACGGCGCCGGCATTCCGGCGGAAGAAGTCGCGACGGCCCTCTTGCGGCATGCGACCAGCAAGCTTCCCGACGCGGGCGGCCTCACCACGGTCGCAACCCTGGGTTTTCGGGGCGAGGGCTTGGCCTCGATCGCGGCGGTCGCGCGAACCACCATCGGCTCGCGTACGGCCGGTGCCGAGATTGCGACCGCGGTCGATGCTTTCGGCGAGGAGATCGGTGCGCCGTATCCGCTGGCGGGGCCGCCCGGGACGCGCGTGGTCGTGCGCGACCTCTTTGCCAACGTGCCGGCCCGGCGCGAGTATTTGCGTACGCCGGGCGCGGAATTCACCCGCATCGCGCAGTGGCTCGCGACGATGGCCCTGGCCTATCCCGACGTGGGCTTCACGCTCGAACACGACGGCCGCCGCATCTTCGCATTTGCGCCCGACGGCGATCCGGCCCCGCGCCTGCGCCATACGTTCGGAACGGCGTCGGCCGGGATGCTGCGCGTGCGCGGCGGGAGTGACCGGATTTCGGTCGACGGCTGGATCAGCGCGCCGGGCGACGACCGGCCCGACCGGCGCGCGCAGATCCTGTTCGTCAACGGACGTTTATTGCGCTCGACGTTGCTGTCCGGTGCGTGGAGCGGCGCGTACCGCACGTTCGCGATGACCGGACGCTATCCGTACGGCGTGCTGTTCGTCGACGTGGCGCCCGATGAGGTCGACCCGAACGTGCACCCAACGAAGAGCGACGTGCGCTTGCGTTTCGGCGAACGCGTCAACGCGGTCGTGCGCGAAGCGATGGGCACGGCGCTGCGCAGCGCGGCCACCGCCCGCCTCGAACGCGCGATTTCGTATGCGCCGCTTGAGAAGGTGCCTGCGTTGAGTGCGCCGGTGCTGACGGCCGTGCCCGAGTGGAGCGGTTCGCTCGTGACCGCCGCCGAATCGGCGCCGGGCCTGCGCGTGCTGGCGCAAGTGGATCGAACGTTCATTCTCGCGACCGACGGCGAAGCGGTCGTGCTGATCGACCAGCACGCCGCGCACGAACGCGTGGTGTACGAAGAGCTGATGACCAACGTCGAACACGCCGCACCCGGCGAACCGCTGCTCGTTCCGTATACGTTTGAAGTGCGGCCCGATCAGCAGCGCGCGCTGGAATCGAGCCGCGAGGCGCTGGTGGCGAGCGGTCTCGTGGTCGAGCCGTTCGGCGAACGCGCGTACCGGATCGTGGCGACGCCCGCGCATACGACGCACGCCGGACGCACGCGCGCGTTCGACGTTGCGGATTTTCTCGAGTGCCTCGACGACGACGGTCCGGCGCTCGATGCGCGGCATGCGGTGTGGGCATCGCTCGCGTGCCACTCGGTGGCGCGCGCCGGCGATCCGCTCGGACATGCGGAGATGGTGACGCTGCTCGAACGGCTGCAACGCTGTGCGAATCCAATGCACTGTCCGCACGGGCGGCCGACGATCGTGCGCCTCGAACCGGAAGCGATCGCGCGACTCTTCAAGCGCATCTGATGGCGGCGCGCGACGAGGGCGTCTTGATGCTGGCCGGTCCGACGGCGAGCGGCAAGACCGAACTCGCGATCGCCCTCGCCGAACGTTTCGACGCGGAGATCGTGGGCGCCGATTCACGGCAGATCTATCGCGGCATGCCGATCGGCACGGCCGCGCCGACGGACGAACAGCGCGCGCGTGTGCCGCACCATCTAGTCGCGTTCCTCGATCCGCACGAACGCTATTCGGCCGCGCGCTACGTCGTCGACGCGCGCGCGGCGATCGACGCGATCCGCGCGCGCGGGCGCCGCGTCATCGTCGCGGGCGGTACCGGATTTTACCTGCGCGCGCTCGCCGGCGACGTCGCGCTCGATGCGGCCCACGATCCGGGCGTACGCACGCGGCTCGCCGCGGAAGCGCGCATCCACCCGCCCGAATTTCTCGCCGAATGGCTGGCCGTTCTCGCGCCCGAGCGCGCCGCAGCGATCGCCCCCAACGATCCCTACCGCATCACGCGCGCCCTGGAAGTGGCCATATCGAAGGGCGAAGTTCGGCGCGAGCCGCTTCCCACGCTGCGCGCCGGGACGATCCCCGTTGCAAAGCTCGTGCTGGACGTCGAACCCGGTGTGCTGCTGGAGCGCATCGAGCGCCGCGTCGACGGGATGCTCGCCGCGGGCTTCCTCGAAGAAGCCGAACGCGTGGGCGGTGACGCCGTCGCGGCCGATGCGGTCGGCTATCGTGAAGCGCTTGGTTTCCTGGCCGGTTTCTCGACGGCGGCGGAACTGCGGACGCAACTGATCCGGTTTACGCGGCGTTACGCTAAACGCCAGGCGACGTGGTTTCGTTCGGAGCCCGGCATCGTGCGTGTCTCGGCGGCGCAGTGTGAGGCGGCGGCAAGAGAACGCTTGGGCTGGGCGTAACAGCCGGAGATGAACATGCGGCAACCGCCGATCCAAGACGTCTACCTCGCCGAAGTAAAACGCCAAGGCGTGCCGGTCGTCGTCTATCTCGTCAACGGCTTTCAGTTGCGCGGCGTCGTGAAGGGCTTCGATCCGTTCACGATCGTGCTGGAGTTCGAGCACAAGTCGCATCTGATTTACAAACACGCCGTCTCGACGATCTCGCCGCAAGGCCCGCTGGTCGCGCCGCTCGTTCCCGAGGAGGCCGTCGCACAGTCATGACCGCCACGGTTCCGTTCGTGAAGATGAACGGAACGCACAACGAGTTCGTCGTCGTCGACGGCCGGGAGACCCCGGTCGACGATCCCGTCGCGCTCGGCGTGCTGATGTGCGATCCGCAGCTCGGTCCGGGCGCCGACGGCATGCTGCTGGTGCTCGACTCCGCGAGCGCCGACGTGCGGATGCGCGTCATCAACGCCGACGGCAGCGAAGCCGAGATGTGCGGCAACGGCATCCGCTGCCTGGCGCGCTACCTCGACGAGCACGACGGCCGCGCCGAAGCGATCGTCGAAACGTTATCGGGCCCGATCGCGACGCGCGTGCTTTCACGCGAGCCCTACACCGTCTCGGAAGTGATGGCCGTGCCGTTGATCGGCTCCACCATCGAGGTTGCCGGGTTCACGGGCGTGCCGGTCGATGTGGGCAATCCGCACGTCGTGTTTGTCGTCGCCGATCTCGCGCAGATCGATTTGCCGGTGCTCGGTCCGCTCATCAGCGAAGACACCGAGCTTTTCCCCGACGGCGTCAACGTGCACTTCGTCCAGATCGCCGGCGACCGGCTGCGCGTGCTGCACTGGGAGCGCGGCGCTGGGCCAACTGCCGCGTGCGGCACCGGTGCCGTCGCGTGCGCCGCGGTGGCGATGACGGGCTACGGCTTTACCTCGCCGGTCACGCTCGACGTGCCGGGCGGCGTGTTGCGCGTCGAGTGGACGCCGGGCGAGCGCGCGACCCTGATCGGCGACGCCGTCGTCGAGTTTTCGTCCACCTTCGGCTGATGCGCGCCGGGTTGGCCTATAGTGACGCGCGCGGACGCGTCTTTTTCGACGCCACGAAGAGCCCGCTCGCCGACGGCGGCAACGTGCGCGACGTGCAGCCGGCCGAGCTGATCCCGCTGCCCGACGGTGCGATCGTCTCGATGTTGCCCGGGCGCTCGCCGCTGCTCGGTGGGGGCAAGACCGTGCCGCGCCGCACGGCGCTCGGCGTGCTGCTGCCCGCCGGTTACACGCGCACGCTCTTGCCGGCGTTCGTTCGCAAACCCGATGCGCCGCAATTGCCCCTCTTCGGCTACACGTTCGCGTGCGTCGTCGACGATGAGTTGGCGGTGGCCGCGATGCGAACCGATGAAGGCGAGGATTGGCAGCCGCGCCGTTTTGCCGAAGGCGAGCTCGACACGATCGTCCGGCAGCGCATCGCGATCGATCCGCGCAATCGTACGCTCGCGCAACTGAGCATCTGCGCGCGCGAGTACGGCTGCTTCACTGCACAAAACGTGTTTCTCGAGCGCGGCGAAGCCGCGATTCCTGTCGCGCCGAAGTGCAATGCGGCCTGCGTGGGCTGTATCTCCGAACTCGATGCCGATAGCGCGATCCCCGCGCCGCAGACGCGCATCGCCTTTGAACCGGACGTTGACGATCTGGTGCGCATCGGCGTGCATCACCTCGAGCGGGTCGAGGACGGCATCGTCTCGTTCGGCCAGGGCTGCGAGGGCGAACCGCTGCTGCGCTCGACTGCCATCGCCGCTGCGATCGAGCGCATCCGCGCGGACCGTACAAACGGCACGCTCAACCTCAACACCAACGGCTCGTTGACGAAGTCGCTGCAGCGCGTGATCGACGCCGGGCTCCAAGCGGTGCGCGTGAGCTTGAATTCGTTCCGTCCAGAGGTTTACGCGGCGTATTACCGGCCGACCGGCTATACGCTGGACAACGTGCTCGAGAGTGTGGCGCTCGCGGTCGATGCCGGTCTGCGCGTGTCGCTGAACCTGCTCACGCATCCGGGCGTGACCGACGATCGCGCGGAGATCGAGGCGATGGAGGCGTTTCTGCACGCGCACCCGGTGTCGCTGGTCCAAACGCGCACGCTCAATATCGATCCCGACGTCTACTTTGCCCGCGTCGGTCGCCCAACTGACCCCCTCGGCATGCGCGAAGCGCTAGCCCGCATCCGTGCCCTCGGCATCAGCCTAGGAAACTTCACCCACACGCATTAACGCGTCGGCATGAGTACAAACTTGGTTCCGTACGTGTTCTTCTACGGGCGCTGTGCCGAAGCGCTTGCTTTCTACAAGACCGCGCTCGGCGGAAGCTACGACGTGATGACGGTCGGCGAATCGCCGATGAAAGATCACATGCCGCCCGAAGCGCACGGTTCGGTGATGCACGCAACCTTCACGGCGCCGGGGATCACGTTCATGGCCGCCGACGGCATGGGCCAAAAAACGATCGACCCGGACGCCGGCAACATCTCCCTATGCATCAACGTCACCGAAGATGCCGAGGGCGAACGCCTGTACAAAGCGCTCGCCGACGGCGGCAACCCAAAGATGCCGTTCAGCGACGCGCCCTGGGTCGGCAAATTCGGCATGCTCATCGACCGCTTCGGCAACGAATGGATGGTCTCAAAAATGTAACCTGCCCCGCGAGAAGTGTGCAGCATCCCGCCCTGTCATCCCGAGCGGAACGATCGTGGAGTTGCACTGCCAAACATTGAGGATTATCTCCGGTCCCTTGTCTTCGTGCCCTTCGGCACTCCGCTCGGGATGACAGGCGGCGCGTTCGTTAGATGTAGGCGTAGGGGGTGCGTTGGGGGGCGGGTGTTTGGGCGACGGGGGTGGTGCCGCCGGTGATGAGGTCGCCGGCGAGGGTGACGTTTTGGCCGGTGGCGGTGACGTCGACGCCCCCGCCGTTGTTGTTGGTGAACGTGGTGGTGAGGTTTTCGCCGAAACGCGATTCGGTGACGCTCACTGAGCCGTTCGCGCCTTCGGAGACTTGCTGGCCGCCGGAGAGCCTGATCGACTGACCCGGGGTGAGCCCGACGGACTGCCCGTGATCGGTCACCGAGATCGCGCCGGTGTTCGTCATCGAGACGATCTCGCGGCCGCCGTCCATCGTTGCCGTAGCGCTCGCGTTCTGCGTGATGCCGTTGGCTGACGGTGTGGTGACGGCGGTTGAGACGTGGAAGCCGTCGCCGAAATCGCGCGTGGAGAAGAGATCCTGGTGGCCCGTCATGCTGTCGAACTTCGAGTTCACGTTCGACGTGCTGCCGTCGGCGTTTTGCTCGGTGCCGCTGACGCTCAGATGCGGATCGCCCGTCGATGCGAGCGATACGTTTTGGAACGCTGCGGTATTTCCGGTCGCGTTTGCGGTGGTGTTCGCAGCCGTGGTGCTCGACGTTCCGCTCAGCGCGTTGCTGAGCTTCGCGATCGACTGCTGCACTTGGTTTGCAAGCTGCGCCAGGATGCCGCCGATTCCGCTGCTAGCGAGCGGGTTCGGTGAACCGCCGGGAAGCGTATCGTTCGCTCCGCCGAACCACGCCGGCCGGAATCCGTCGGTACTCGACGTACCGTAGCCGGAATAGCCCGGACTGCCCGCCGGAAACGGACCCGAGACGCCGGCGTTGAGCGCCGCCCACGGCGCTGCGCTGCCGTTTAACCCGTCGTTGGGGATGAACCCGTTACCGTTGATCCATGACATTGCCGCTCGACCTCGCTCGTGGACGGAGAACTGTGTGCACTCCATTCACGCGCAGGGCTATAACGGCAAGGGTTAAGGAGCTTTTCCGACCAGGGCGGAGCAGACGTCGGCGCGGGCGGTGTGCTTGATCATCGCGATCACCGCGTCGCCCGGCGTGAAAACGGTCTCCCCGTTGGGGATCACGACCTCGCCTGCGCCGCGGTCGACGGCCACGATCACGCTGCCGGTCGGCAGCGAGAGATCGGCGATGCGGTGTCCGCTAGCCGGGGAGTCGGCCGAGATCGAGAGCTGCACGAGCTCAAGATCGCCCTTGCCCAGACGTGCGAGCGTTTCGAGCGTGGTCGCGTTGACGCGGTCGTCGATGATATCGAGGATGATCTCGGTCGAGGAGATCACCGTCACCGGCTGTTCGCTGTCGAGCGATTCGAAGATCAGCTTGTTTTTCGGGTTGTTCACACGCGCGATGCAGCGCGCTTTCGAGTGCTTCTTCGAGATCAGCACGACCACGAGGTTGTCTTCGTCGTCCCCGGTATCGGCCACGACCACATCGGCGCGCGCGACGCCGGCCTGCAGCAAGACATTCGGATCGCAGCCGTCACCGACCACGGCGATGTCCGATTCGAGCAAGTTGGTCATCATCTGCGCCTTACGCGCGTCTTTTTCGATGACCACGACTTCATGCTGTTGTTTGAGCAAGCCGCGGGCGAGATACGTACCGACTTTGCCGCCACCGACGATTAAGATGAACATGGTCTACGCGGACAAGCGCGCTGCGGGTCTCGCTTTGCTGAACGTCGCGGCAAATGCCGCGAGGGCGTCAGGCGCGACGATCGCACTGATCTCGTCGCCCTCCTTGAGAATGTCACTGGGTGCGGCGACGCGGACGCTGCCGAGCTGGCGGATCGCGGCGATGCGAATCTTTCCGTCTTGCTCGACGTCGGCCACGCGTTTGCCGTTCTGCGCCGGGCTGACCGTGGCGACGAGCGAGGTCAAGTTGCCGAAGTCGAACGACGGCATCGAGGTGTACGGCGAGTCGAGCAGCAGGTCGCGGATGATCTGCGCGCCGAGCGTGGTCGGCGAGAACGTCTCGATTCCGAGATCGCGGTAGAGCTGGCCGCGCGGCGGATCGTAGATGCGCGCGACGATCTTCGGTATGCGGAACATCCGCTGCGCGATCAGCGCGGCCATGACGTTGCGGTTGTCGCCGTCGGTCACGGCCACGAAGCCGTCGGCCCGTTCGGCGCCGGCGCGCTTGAGCACGTCGTAGTCGATTCCGGTCCCAACCTCGACGCCGCCGCCGAAGCGCGCGCCCAAACGTTTAAATGCCGCCGGATTCTCATCCACGACGACGACGTCGTGCTCGGTGACCAGCAGCTTGGCGAGGGTGGAGCCGACACGCCCGCATCCCACGATTAAGTATCGCATAATGAACCGTCCGGGGGATTAGACGGCGCGCCCACAGTTCCCGCGGCAGGAGCGAAGGGCCGAGTTGGGAATCCACAAGCCTTTGCCCCGACCCAACAAATCGACGGGATGTAGCTCAGCTTGGTAGAGCGCTGCGTTCGGGACGCAGAGGCCACAGGTTCAAATCCTGCCATCCCGACCACTCTCCCTTTGCAAGCGTTCGCCGATTGTTTTCCCAATTTAGCCCGGCGGCGCGACGCGTCTTACGGGCAGCCGAACAAGAGTGCCGCAACCACGATCATTATTACGTGGGCGTGGAACACATGCTCTTCGCGCTCCTCGACGAGCACGATCCGGCGATTGAAGAAGCGCTCCGGGCGGCCAACGCATCGCTCGCCGGTATCCATGCCGAGGTTAAGCGGGCGCTTGGTACGGGTGAAGGCCGTATCTGGGAGGGTATCTTGCTGACCCCGCGCGTCCGGAAGATCATCGCGCTGGCCGGCGAGCAGGCCGGCGACCGGGAGATTGAGCCCATCGATCTGTTCGAAGCGATTCGCAACGAAGGCGGCGGCACGGCGGCTGCCATCCTACAGTCGCGCAACTCGCCGGCAGCGGACCGGTAAAGCGGAGCCGATGGAACATATCAGCGCTTACTTCCACCAACTCGTCATCCATTTCGGATACGCGGGCCTGTTCGTGGTGGTATTCCTCGGCAACGTCGGCATGCCGACCGGCGTCGAAATCGTCATGCCGAGTGCCGGCGCCCTCGCGGCGACCGGGCATCTGTCGGGCATCGGGCCTGTGCCGGGCTGGATCATCGTCGCCGTGGTCGGCACGCTGGCCGAGATCTGCGGCGGCCTCCTGCTCTACTACATCGGCTGGTACGGCGGCATGCCGTTCGTGCACCGCTACGGCAAGTACATTCACTTTCGCGAACACGAACTCGAACGCGTCCACGCGTTCTACGAAAAACACGGCCGCGCGATGGTGTTCTGGTGCCGCTTCCTCCCGTTCGTGCGCGGCGTGGCCGCCCTGCCGCCGGGCATCTCACGCATGCAGAAGCGCTATTTCCTCGGCTACACCGCGCTCGGCTCGGCGATCTTCTGTTTCGGCCTCGCGTTTCTGGGCGACGAAGCCGGGCACAACGTCGACGCGATCACCGCGTACATTCACGACTTCGCGGTGGCGATCGTCGCCGGCGTCGTCGTCGTGCTCGGCGCGGCGGCGATCGTGTGGCGCATGCGCATGCGCGCTAACCGAGCACCAGTACCGCCAGTGGCGCAACAGCAAACGCCTCCCGCACCATAACCTCGCCCGCGGCATCGGCCGTGATCGTACGTCCGTCTAACACGCTGCGATAGGTCGCGCCGGGCCGGCCGAGTTGCAACCGTTCGTCGTCGAACGCGACGCCTAGCGCACCGTGCGTGCGCGCGCGAACCAGCCGCGGAACCGCGAACACGATATCGTCGCGAGCGAATGCCACCACCGACGCCGCGCCGGGGCCCGACACGCCGACTTCACGATACGGCCCGTCGAGGAACGTCGCCGGGTGCGAACGCCGCAGTTGCAGTAAGCGCCACGTCACGTAGAGCTTGATGCGGCCGTCGGGCCACGCCGCGAGCAGCTCGCCGATTACCGCTTCCGGCTCGAGGTCGCGGCGCACGAATTCTTCCAAGCTGTTCCGCCGGGCGTCGTAGTCGACCGCGCGGCGGTTGTCGGGATCGACCAGCGAGAGATCCCACATCTCGCAGCCCTGATAGATGTCGGGCACGCCCGGCGAACCGAGCTTCAGCGCGACTTGGGCCAAGCCGTGCACGGCGGCGACCGGCGCGAGTTGCGCTGTGAACGCGCAGACATCGCGGAAGAACGGCGTATCGAGCGTCAGCGCGGCGCGCACGAACGCTTCTAGCGCGTCCTCGTAACTTGCGCGGCGGTCGGTCCAACTGGTATGCAGCTTCGCCTCGCGCGCCGCTTTGAGCGCGTACGCGACGTGGCGATCGGCATAGGCCGACAGCGCATCGGCATCGTCGATGCCGTCGCGCAGCCACTGAGCCGGCAGCGTGCCGACGACGGTCTGGTAGAAGAGGTATTCATCGACCGGGCTCGGCGCGCCGTCCGCGTGCAGGACGGCGTTCATACGTGCCCAGCGGCCGACGGCGCGGCTCCACTCCGGCGCGAACTCCGTCAACGCCGCGATGCGCAGGCGCGTGTCCTCACCGCGCTTGTGATCGTGGGTGGCGGTTGCGAGCATCGCGTGCGGGTGCGTCTTCGAGCGTTCGGCGTTCGCTGCGTGAAATGAGGCCGGCGAGCGCCCGAAGCGCGCCGGTTCGCCACCGACCTCGTTGAGCGCCGCCAGCCGCACGTAACGGTAGAACGCCGTATCCTCGAGCGATTTCGCGGTGACCGGTCCCGTATATTGCTGGAAACGCATCGCAAAGCGCAGCACTTCCCTGCGATCGTAGTTCGTGCCGGTCTGATCGACGAGTTGCGCGCTCAGCGCATCGCGGATGAAATCGAACACGGCGTCGTCGGGGAACTCGCTGCGTACGCGCGCGGCCGCAACGGCTGCATCGATGACCTGCACGTCTTCGTTTTTGACGGCGTTGTCGGCCACGTACGTGCGGTAGACGGGGAACATCGCGACGACCTCGATCAGCGCGCGGCGCAACCCGAGGCTCGTGAAATCGCGCGAGCGGCGATCGGAGCGCGCGATGCGCGTCAGCCCGTCGATCAACACGCCGAGCTCACTCGCGAGGTCGACGCGCATGACGCGGCGTTTGGCTTCGTACGCTTCGTCGGCGAAGGTGGTTGCGCGGCCGAGCACGCGGCGGTAGATGCGGTCGAAGCCGCGCTCGGCCTCCTGATCGACGAACAGTCCGGCAACGAGGTTCATGAACTCATAGCCGGTCGTGCCGGCGATGTGCCAGTCGTCGCGCAAGCGTTCGTCGCCGAGCAAGATCTTCTCGACCACGAGATAGAGCGGCTGCCCGAGCGCGGCCGAACGGTCGACGAGCAAGTTCGCATAGCCGCCTGGATTGTAGAGGCCGTCGATGTGATCGATGCGCAGCCCTTGGATGCGGCCGTCGGCGATCATGGCGAACACGAGCTCGTGCGTGCGCGCGAGCACTTCCGCATCCTCCACGCGCAAGCCGGCCAAATCGTTGATGTCGAAGAAGCGCCGGTAGTTGATCTCATCCGACGACACGCGCCAGAACGCGGGCCGGTAATGCTGCGCGGCAACCAGCGCATCGAGCCGGTTCGGATCGCTGACGAACGCCGCGCAGCCGTCGGCAAGTGCTCGCGCGAACGAGGGATCCGTGGCCACCCGAGCGGCGAGATCGCGCTGCAACGCGCCGGCGCGGTCGCGCAGCGCCACACGCTTCGTCGTTTCTCGCGGCCGCCCGCGCAGCGCGGTAAACGCGGTCGCCAATTCGCGCAGCTGTGCGGCCGTTTCGGGCGGCGCGTCCTGCGCGGCAAAGGCGAGCACGGCGCCGTACGACGGCGGAGTCAGCGGAAAATGATGCTCGAAGTAGTTGAGCCGCAGCGCGTCGGCATCGGCTTCGAACGTGACGCGCAACTCGCCGCGCTCGACGACGCTGCCGTAGTGATCGCCGAGCACCGGCAGCACCAGCTTACCGCCGCCGGCCGAATTTTTATGCCACTCGATGTCGAAGAAGTGGCTGTAGGGCGAGAGCGATCCCCAGGTGAGGATGTCGTACCACCACGGGTTGTCGCTGCCGATCCCCATGTGGTTGGGCACGAAGTCGACAAGATGCCCCATACCCCGCGCGTGCAGCGCGGCGATCATGGCGCGATGTTCGCGGTCGTCTCCGATCTCCGGATTCAGCCGCGTGTGGTCGACGACGTCGTACCCATGCTCGCTGCCCGGGCGCGCGCGGAAATACGGCGACGCGTACAGGTAGCCCACGCCGAGCGCATCGAGGTACGGCACGATCCGCTCGGCGTCGGTGAACCGGAACTGCGGACCGAACTGCAGGCGATAGGTGGAGTTCGGGACCGGCGGCACGCTCATCGCGTTCATGATGGGGAGGCAACCTCGGAGCGTTCGAAGATACGAGTGAATTCCGCGTAGAGATCGCGCATGCGTTCGGGACGCGCGTGCGCTTGATACACGATCGCCTCGAGCGTCGCGCGCACCAGGAACACGTCGATCAGCGCGCGCAGATCGCCGCCTTCCTCCAATGTGCCGAGCGCGCCCAGTTCGCGCGCATGCTCGAGGTAGCTGCGCGCGAACGCCGTCGCGGCCGCGCGCACCAGCGCCCGCAGCTTCGGCACGACCTCTTCGGTCGAGACGGTGGGGTCGGTGGAAACGTCGAACGCGGCCGCCGCCGTCACCTCATCGAGCGAACGGATCATGGTGGCGACATCGGCGAACGGCGACGTGCGCCGGCGCCGCTGCACTTCGGGACGCGATGCTTCGCCGACGCCCGGATCGATGATCAGCACGTCGCTCTCGGTGACCAGCACGCGTTCGAGATGGAAGTCGCCGTGCACGCGCATTGCAAGGGCGCCTTCGAGCGGCGCGCCGGCGACGATGCGTTCGATCTGCTCGCGCAAGGCGAGGGCCGCTTCGGCTTCGGGACTGCGATCGCGCGCGATTTGGGTGAAGGCGCGCGCGGCCAGCTCGCGCAGCTCGGCTTGCAGTGTCGCGGCGTCTGCGGCGGAAAACACTCCGGGTACGAAGTCGGGTGCATTCGAACGCGCCAGCACGCCATGCATGGCAGCCAGCCGCCGGCCGGCCAGCGCAACGATGCGCTCGATCGGCGCGCCGTCGTCGGCATTGGCCTCGAGCGAGCGCATAAAGAGCGTGTGGAGCACGTCCCAGCCGCTGCCTTGGGCCAAGATATACCGCCGCGCGAGCCCGACCCCGACTTCGCTGCCGTCACCGTCACGGTAGGTGAAGGTGCCCAGCAGCGGCGCCGTATGCGTGAAATTCGCCTCGTGGAAAAAGCGCGCCAGTTCGATCGCCGGGTTCACGCCGCGCACGCTGCGCCGATAGAGCGTGATCAGCACGGTCTCGCCGATGACGGCCGAAAGCCGCCGGTCGCCGGATTGCGGCCGCCGCAAGTTGTTCTCATCCGTGATCGCGAGCGACTCGAGACTCCACGTCGACTCGCAGTGCAGCGCCCCGGTGCTGCCCGCTAGCGTCGCGTTCGTGCGCATTGCATCGAACAGGCTGCACCAAAGGCGATCGTCGATCGCCGCGTCGAGCAGCAGCCCCTCGCGCGGCCCGGTGCGAATTTTCGCGAACGCCGCTCGCAACGTCGGCAACGGCCACTCGCGGTCGACGGCGTGCGCGACCTCGATCGGCAGAATCAGCGCCTCGTCGGCGGCCGAAACGCCGAGGATCGCGAGCGCCGGCGCGTCGTCGCTCGCGCCCAGCGGCACGATGTCCGTTACCGTAATCGCGTCGGGCTGCGTGCCGGGCGCGAGCAGTTGCCGCACACTCACCACGGTCGGCAGCACATCGCGTTCGAGCGTGGTGCGCGCGGCGCCGGAGAGCAGGCTCGCGCGTCCGCGCGGCAACACGATCGTGATGAACTCCGGCGGCTGCGGAGTCGCCGGTTCGATCGCCACCGGCGCGTCGTTGGCCGCGGCCAGCACGAACCAGAAGAACCCGTATCCGTGCAGCGTGATCACGTAGCGGTCGTCGGCGATCGGCGGAAACGCGCTCCAGCCGATCATCTCCACCGGCGTGCGTCCGTTGTAGCGTGAGAGGTCGAGTGAGACCGCTTGCGAGGTGCGCGCGAGATTCGCCACGCACAGCACGACTTCGCCCTCGAACTCGCGCACGTACGCGGCGATGTGCCGGTTATCCGGATGCAAGAACGTGATGCCGCCGCGTCCGAACACGCGGTGCGCCTGCCGCACTCCGATGATGCGCCGCATCCACTGCAAGAGCGACGAGCTGCTGCGCTCCTGCGCCTCCGCGTTCACCGACGCGTAGCCGTACACCGGATCCATGATCGGCGGCAAGAACAGCCGCTGCGTGTCGGCGCGCGAAAAGCCGCCGTTACGATCGGCCGACCACTGCATCGGCGTGCGCACGCCGTCGCGGTCGCCGAGATAGATGTTGTCGCCCATGCCGATCTCGTCGCCGTAGTACACGATCGGCGTGCCGGGCATCGAGAGCAGCAGGCTCGTCATCAGCTCGATCTTGCTGCGGTCGTTCTCCATCAACGGCGCGAGCCGCCGCCTGATTCCGACGTTCACGCGCGCGCGCGTCTCCTGCGCGTACACGCTGTACATGAAGGCACGTTCGCGATCGGTCACCATCTCGAGCGTCAACTCGTCGTGGTTGCGCAAGAAGATCGCCCACTGGCAGTTGGCCGGAATCTGCGGCGTTTGGCGCATGATGTCGTAGAGCGGGTAGCGATCCTCTTCCGCGATCGACATGAACATGCGCGGCATCAGCGGGAAGTGAAACGCCATCTGGCACTCATCGCCGTCGCCGAAATACGCGCTGACGTCCTCGGGCCACTGGTTCGCTTCGGCCAGCAGCAGCCGTTCGGGAAACTCGGCGTCGACGATCGCGCGCAGGCGCTTGAGCACCGCGTGCGTCTCGGGCAGGTTTTCACTCGTCGTGCCTTCGCGCTCGCACAAGTACGGCACCGCGTCGAGGCGCATGCCGTCGACGCCGATCGCAAACCAGAATCGCATCACGTCGGCGATCGCATCGAACACCGGGGGATGATCGAAGTTCAGATCGGGCTGGTGGCTGAAGAAGCGGTGCCAATAATATTGGCCGGCGACTTGATCCCACTGCCAGTTGGACGTCTCCGTATCGGTGAAGATGATCCGCGTCCCGGCATACGTTTCCGGCGAGTCATTCCAAACGTAGAATTTCCGGTAAGCGGAATCGCGGGGCGCCGAACGGGCGCGCTGGAACCACGGATGCTGATCGGAGGTATGGTTGACGACCAGCTCCGTGATGATCTTCAACCCGAGCTTGTGCGCCGCTTTGATAAACGTCCGCACGTCCCGCATCGTGCCGTACGATGGGTTGACGCCCTTGTACTCGGAGATATCGTAGCCGTCGTCGCGCAGCGGCGAGGGGTAGAAGGGCAAGAGCCAGATCGCCGTGGCCCCGAGCGACTTGATGTACGGGAGCTTGTCGATCAGTCCGGCGAAATCGCCGATGCCGTCGCCGTCGCCGTCGGCGTACGCCTTGACGTGCAATTGATAGATGACGGCATCTTTGTACCAGAGGGACGGTTGCGGAGACTCCACCAGGGGCTCTCATACCCCCGCAGCGCCGTTCTATCCCGGAATGGCGGCCCCAGCGGCGGCGGCGCGCTGCGCACGCACGTAGCGCACCGTCCAGACGAGAATGCCCCCGATGCAGACAACTGAGATCATGGGCGAAATCGAGGTCGCCCGGGCGATCGGCAGCGCCAGTGCCGCGACGACGCGCGCGCCGGCGTCCAGCAGCAGCCCCAGGCCCCAGACGATCGTGATGAGGCGGAACGCGCGCTGCGCCGCCGGTTGCTGCCACAGGGCTTCCGCGGCCGCGCGGGCGGCCGGGTTGTTGCCCGCCAGGTCGAGGTTCAACCGGTAGATCAAGGGCCGCGACGTGAGCAGCGAGCCGAGAAAGAGCAGGCCGAAGACGCCGGTGAGCAGCGAATCCTTGAGCAGCGCGAAGATCGCGTTCCCGGTGGCGAACGACAGCCCGAAGCCCACCACGAGGCCGACCAGCGAAACGATCGCGATCAGCCCGATGCGTTTGACGGTCACCGCTTCGTAGATCGTCTCGGCCAGCGGAAACAGGGCCGCCACCGCAAGCGTGATCAGTGGCGTCACGCCGAGACGCAGCAGTACCTGGATCGCGATCAACGGCATGACCACCGACAGGCCGAGCGTGCGGTAGAGGCCGCCGAACTTAGGAGACGTGTGCATCGTCCGCAATCCAATTTCCGTGGAAGCCGAGCGGAACGCGAACCGGTAACGGCACGCGGGCGACGGCCCCGGCAGTGAGGTCGGCCGCATCGAGGACGACGAAATCGCTGGCCCCGCGCGCCGCATCGTAAACGTAGCACATCAGGTAGCCGGCGTCCTCGGCACCGGCGCCGGGTACGAACGCTGCCTCGCCGGGCGTATTGCCGGTGCCGAAGTCATGCAGCGTCGAGGTGCCGTCGATCGTGTCGAATTTGTAGATGGCGGAGCGCCCCTCGCCGGTCGCGCCGACGCCAACCGCATAGATGTAGCGATGCGGGTTGCCGCTAAGCCGTTCGTCGATGCGCGGGAACTCGGTCGAGCGGGCGTCGAGCAGCGTGTCGCGCACCGTGCCGGCGACCGTGTCGATCGTCCAGCGGCGCAAGGTCGTCGGATCGAAGCTGCCGTTGTCTTTCGCCCACAGTTCCTTATAGTGCACGACGTCCATCACGATCGTATCGCCGTCGTCGTAGGCGTTGGCGACGTGAAACACATAGCACGGATCGATCTCGATCCACTTCACGGGCACGGACGGATCGTTGCGCTTGACGATGCCGAGCCGCGCGCCGTATTTCGGTTTCCAGACGTACGGCGTTTTACCGAGCAACGCGCGCACGGTGTCGAACACGATCGGCAGATCCATGAAGACCGCGTGCGAGCGCGTCAGCGCGAAGTCGTGCATCATCGTCGCCCCCTTCACCGGAATCGGGCGGCTCTCGATGAGCGTGCCGGCCGCATCGATGCGATGGTAGGTGAGCGCGCCGGGCATGAACGCGATGCCGAACGCGTGCATTTCGCCCGTTTGCGGGCAAACTTTCGGGTGCGCGGTGAACGGCGTCTTCAACGCGCCGCCGAAATCGTAGGGACCGCCGGTGGTGAGATCGCGGTGCACGGTCGTCGGAAACGACGATTCGACCAGCGCGAGCAGCTTGTTGCCGTGCGCGACGATGTTCGTATTGGCGACGCCGACGGTGAGATCGACCTTGCCGCGGCGCACGAGCGGCGCGTGCTCGACGAACGCGCGCGTCCGCACCCAGCGGTTGCGGTAGGCCACGGCCTTGCCGCCGGCGATGCGGATCCCGTGCAGCATCCCGTCGCCGAAGAACAGGTGTTGCGGCTTCTCGCCGGGCCGCGGGTTCGGCCCATTGCGAATGTAGTCGCCGCTCAACTCGGGCGGCAGCGCCCCCTCGACCGGTAGATCGAAAGCCTCGATCTCCTCGGACACCGGGGTGCGGTAGGTGGCGGTAGCGGTCGCGACGGTCATGGAAGCCCTTTCCAACAGGCGCATTCGTGCTATACTTGACTGATGTGTCAGATATTACATGTAAATTCTTACATGTCAAGCCTTACAGCATGAAGATCGGCGTTCTGGGGCATCTGCTGCTCGGGCTGTTGGCAAGCGGCGAGAAGACGGGCTGGGAACTGACCAGCGAATTCGATACCAGCCTCGCTAACGTCTGGGCGGCCAGCCACAGCCAGATCTATCCGGAGCTGGCGAAACTCGAGGCCGGCGGCCTGATCCGCAAGACCGACACCGGCCCGCGCGGCAGCCAACGCTACGCGATCACCGAAGCCGGCCGGTCGACTGTGACGGCGTGGCTGGCCGATACCCAGCCGGGCGATTCGCCGCGCTCGGAGCGCTTGGCGCGGGTGTTCTTTCTGGGCCTGCTCCCGAAAGCACGCGCCGCCGCCTATTTGGCTGAGGAAGAGCAGCGTCACCGGGCCAAGCTCGCGCGTTATCTTGCCTTCGCGGCCGAGTGTCCGCTCGACAACGATGCTACCCGATGGGACCGGATTGCGCTCGAGGCCGGAATCCGCGCCGAGACGGCACTTGCCGAATGGGCTGCCTGGGCGCACGAACAACTAGAACGCTAATGTCTACCATCCTCGAACATCTTCCGGTCGGCCAGAAAGTTGGAATTGCGTTTTCCGGCGGCCTCGACACGAGCGCCGCGCTTCACTGGATGAAGCAAAAGGGTGCGCTCCCTTACGCCTACACCGCCAATCTCGGCCAGCCCGACGAGACGGACTACGAGCAGATTCCGCGTGCGGCCATGTCCTACGGCGCTGAAAAAGCGCGGCTGATCGACTGCCGCGCGCAACTCGTGCGCGAAGGGCTTGCCGCGCTGCAAAGCGGCGCGTTCCACATCACGACCGCCGGCGTGACGTACTTCAACACGACGCCGATCGGGCGCGCCGTTACCGGTACGATGCTGGTGCACGCGATGAAGGAAGACGGCGTCGGCATTTGGGGCGACGGCAGCACGTTCAAGGGCAACGACATCGAGCGCTTCTACCGCTACGGGCTACTGGTCAACCCGGATTTGAAGGTCTACAAGCCGTGGCTCGACGCGACGTTCATCGACGAACTCGGCGGGCGCGCCGAAATGTCTGAGTTCATGCGCAAGTCCGGCTTCGATTATAAAATGTCGGCGGAGAAAGCCTATTCGACCGATTCGAACATGCTCGGCGCGACGCATGAAGCCAAAGATCTCGAGCAGTTGAACACCAGCATGAAGATCGTCGAGCCGATCATGGGCACGGCCTTTTGGCGCGACGACGTCGCGATCAAACGCGAAGAAGTGACGGTCACCTTCCGCGAGGGCTGGCCGGTCGCGCTGAACGGCGTTGAATTCACGGATGTGGTCGAGCTGATGCTCGAGGCCAACCGCATCGGCGGACGCCATGGCCTGGGCATGAGCGACCAGATCGAGAACCGGATCATCGAGGCGAAGAGCCGCGGCGTCTACGAAGCCCCCGGGCTCGCGCTGCTGTTCGTCGCCTACGAACGGCTGATCACCGGCATCCACAACGAAGACACGATTGAGTCGTACCGTGAAAACGGCCGCAAACTCGGACGTTTGCTGTATCAGGGGCGCTGGTTCGACCCGCAGGCGATCATGCTGCGCGAGAGCGCGCAGCGCTGGGTCGCGTCGGCGGTCAGCGGCGAAGTGACGCTCGAACTGCGGCGCGGCAACGATTATTCGATCCTCGACACGGTCTCGCCGAATCTGACGTTCATGCCCGAACGGCTGACGATGGAGAAGGGCGAAACGGCGTTCTCGCCGCGCGACCGCATCGGTCAGCTGGCGATGCGCAACCTCGACATCACCGACACGCGCGCGAAGCTGTTGGGCTACGCCGCCTCGGGTCTGCTGACGACGAGCGCCGAAATCCCGCTCTCGATCACCGGCGAATCTTCGGCCGGCGACGGCTAAGCTAGAGCGTCAGCTGCGGCGTGATCCCGTGCTTGCGCATCTCTTCGAGCCAGATCTGATGGATGCGCGGATCCTGATCTTCGTATTCGATCTGGTTCCCGCCGTCTTTGATGCTGCGTGAGGTTTCCTGTTTGCGTTCGGCGGTCGCGAACGATTGCCGGCGCTTCTTCGCGGTGAGCGGATAGCGCAGGTTCCCGAGCCCGGTCGCCACGTAGCGCGATGCGTTTTCGCTCGTGACGAAGTGCTGATGAAACTGGCCCTCGCACGGCGGGAACACGACGCCGTGTTTCCACTCCACGCGCGTGAAGTCGGTCGAGCCTGCATCCCACAAGAGCGAGTAGCCGCCGCCGGTGAGGGTGAGCACGTGCGTGCCCGCTTCGTGCCGGTGGCCTTTCTTGTACGTTGCCGGCGCGATCTCCGAGATGTGCACGTGCATGATGCCGTCGGCCAGCAGAATCTTGATGTTGGACGAGCCTTTGCCGCGGTCTTCCCACGCGACGAGTTCCAGACTGCCGAGATCGGGGACGAAGTTCGTTTCCCACACGTCGTTCCCGGGACGCCCGCGATAGAGATCGCCCTCGCCGACGTAGTACTTGTCCGCCCCGATGCGATCTTGAAACGCGCCCGGCGTGTTGAAGATGAACTCGTCGTTGTGAAAGATGTTCATGACCATCGGCAGCGTGGTCGTCTCGACCATCAGCGCGCGCTGCGTTCCGCTGCCGTTGAAGTGCCGGTACTTCGCGTTGAGCGGGATGCCGAAGAAGCTGCGCGGCCCCCATTCGAAACTGCGCTTGCTCCCGTCCGCGAACTCGAGTTGAGTGCTGCCGCGGCCTTCGAGAATGTAGTACGCCTCTTCGTAGAGATGCTGCTGCGGCAAGGTCGAACCGCCGGCCGGGATGTCGATGACGAACATGTTGCAATAGTCGCCGCTGCCGTCGAAGTGCGCGGCTGAGGCCTTGGCGCCCAAGCGCGGCCAGTCGGCGGTTTCCACTTCGAACAGATCGAGCGAGAGGCCGTGCGCGACGCGGATGCCCTCGCGTTGCACCCACTCGAGGTAGGAATTGATGCCGAAGCGCGGGTTGGTGCTGGTTTCTATCATCGGTTTCTTCTCTTCATGACGGCGAAGCGGGCGGCTTGAGCGCGTAGGGGCTGATGAGCTCCTGCGCCGGGTAGGCGTGGTCGATGATCTTGTAGCGCGCGGCGGCGTCGATGGCCGGCTGGATCTCGCGCGGATCGAGGAATTCGGCGAAGACGTCGCGGTGCATCTGCAGCGCGGCGGCGGGGTCGACCCCGGTGTAGGCAGCAACGAGCGGTGCGGTGTCGGCGTGATGTGTGTTGGCGAAAACGATCGCCGCGCGCATCGCCTCGCCGAAGCGCGCGACGAGATCGCGATTCTTGGTCGCGAAATCGATCAGCGTAAACGTGGCCGTTACCATCCAGCGTTTGGCGATCGTGAGCGTCGGATCGCCCAGCGAGCGGAAGAGCCCGGTCGCCAGCGCTTTGTCGAGCACCGGTTCCTGGACGATGGCGGCGTCGACGCGCTTCTGTTCGAGTGCCGGCGGGATCGCGGTCTGCGGCAGCTCGACAAACTTAATCGTTCCGGAATCGCCGCCGTCGGCATCGACGGCCGCACGCGAAGAGATCCAGTTTGCATCGGCGATCGACGGCACGGCGAGCACTTTTCCGACGACGTCGCGATAGCGGTGCAGTGGCGAGTCTTTGAGGACGATCATCTCCTGCGTGCCGTCGCCGGCGACGATGACGTGCGAGGGCGCGATCATCGCGAACGGCAGCCCGCGCGCGTGGCCGCTGATCAGCGCGGTCAAGCTCGCGACGCCGAAGTCGAAGCTGCCACCGGCGACCGCGGCTGCCACCGCCGCGCCGGAACTGCTGCGCTCGAGTTGCACGTCGAGTCCGATCTTGCGGAACATCCCGCTCTGCTGCGCGTAGAGGATCGGCGCCAGATCATCGTTGGGGACCACGATCCCGCGCAGCGTTACGAGCGCAGGCGGTTGCTGCGCGAACGCGGGCCGCGTCGATCCGGCTAGCGCGGCGGCGGTAGCGGCGATGAAGCGTCCACGATTCGCGATCACGGGAGTGCGGCTAGATGCGGCCCACGGCGACGAACTGCGCCTTGGTCTTGTCGTAGCGCAGGACGATGTCGCTGCGGCCGTCGAGCCCGCGCTGGCTGCCGTCGCGGAAATCGTAGAGACCCGAGGCACCATAGAAGCCGTGCAGGTTCTCGAGATATTGCCGGTACGCGTCGGGCGTCGCATCCAAGCCGACGCTTTTGAGCATGCCGATGACGACATAGGCGGGATCCCACGCGAGCAGATAGCCCGCGTCGGCGGCGAGGCCGGCGGCCTTGAGGGTATTGAAGTACGCTGATGCCGCCGTCTTCAAGGGTCCCGGTGGAAATGCGTCGGGCGCAATGCCCGGCACGTTGATGAAATACAGATTGGTCGGCAGCATCGTGCTGAAGCGTTTCATCGTGTCGTAGTTGAGGTTCGCGCCGCTGCTGCCGGTCGGGATGTCGAGACCGGTATCGACCATCGCGTGCAGCACGGTTCCGAACGGCGTACCGACCGCCCACGCAATGACGGCTTGCGGATCGGCCGCCTTGATCACCGCAACTTGCGCGCTCACGCTGACGTCGGCAACGCCGAAGCGTTCGCGCGCGACGATCGTGACATTGCGATTTTCCGGCAACGCGAGCGCCGCGTCGAGGTTGTGCTCGAAATCTTGCCCGCTCGCGTCGGTTGTGAAGATCACGGCGAGCCGCGTCCAGCCGCGGTCGCGGTAGTACTTGACCTGCAGGCGCACCGCTTCTTTGGTGGGCACGCCTTGGGTGAACATGAACGAACCCTTGGGCGGATACACGCCCGATGACAAGCAGTAGGTCAGCGGCCCGTGTGCTTGCACGAGTGCAAGCACCGCATTGCATCCGCCGGTGAGCGTCGGACCGAGTACGATCGGCGGATTCTTCGCTATGGCCGCGCTCATCAGCTGAACCGCGACCTGGGCGTTCGATTGATCGTCGTGGATGTCGAAGGCGATCTGGCGTCCGCGGATCCCGCCGCTGTTGTTGACCGAATCGGCCAGCAAGCGCAATGCCGTGGCCTCCTCCGATCCCGTCGCGGTGGCCGATCCGGTGAGCGAAAGAATGGCCGGAATCGTGAATGGCGCGTCGGGCGCCGCCCACACGGCTCCAGCGGCGAACGCGAAAACAACCGCGATCGCAAAGGCAACGAACAGGCACTTACCTCGCATGGACGAACCTTTTAAGACCCGATGCTTAGTTCACCCGCTGGTACCGCGATGGTCGAAACGCTGGACGAACTCTACGCCGCGGTCGAGCCGCTTTCGATGGATGCGGGCTGGCGCCGCACGCCGGGCGCGCTCGCGTCGGGTACGTTCACGGCCGGTGGCTGGCGCTATCGCGACGGTCACGGCGCGCTCGAAGCCGCCGGCCGTCTCATCAGCCCGGAACTCTCCGAGCGCCGTAACATCTTGATGATGAATCCCGGCGGCCCCAACAGCACGCTCGCGACGCTGGTCTGTGCCTACCAACTCGTTCTTCCGGGCGAGCGAGCCCGTTCGCACCGCCATACGGCGGGCGCATTGCGGCTAGCACTCGATGTGGGTCCGGACATCTATACGATCGTCGACGGCGTGCGGCTCGACATGCGCCCGAACGACGTCGTGCTGACGCCGAGCTGGTGCTGGCACGGACACCGCAACGACGGCGACCAGCCGGCGTACTGGCTCGACTATCTCGATTCGCCATTCTGCCGTTCGATCGATCAGTACGTATTCGAGCCGTTTCCGGGCGGATACGAAGCGATCACCGAGACTGCCGGAACGTCACCGTACGTCTACCCGTGGAGCGAAACGAAAGCCGCGCTCGCCGCCGCGCCGCTCGAACCGTCGGGACGTTACGGACGTCGCGTCCTCCTCGACCGCACGCCGCTCGATACGATGCGCTTGAGCATGCACGCGCTCGATGCCGGAACGCGCACGGTCGCGTTCTCCACGACGGCGAACTATCTCTACACTGCGGTCGAGGGCCGCGGGCGTTCGGTGATCGACGGCCGGACGTTCGAATGGGAGCGCGGCGATGTCGTCGCCGCACCGGCGCGGAAGTCGCAGTATCACGAATCCGACAGCGACGCCGTGCTGTTTTGCGTGAGCGACGAACCGGTGCTCGAGAGGGCCGGTTTGCTGCGCACGGTTTCCGAGGAGAAATCGATTGGCTAAGACCGCTGCACAGAACGATCGTCTCACCCGGGTCGGACCCGGCACGCCGATGGGCGAACTGCTGCGGCGTTACTGGCACCCGATCGGTACGACGGTCGAACTCGATGAGAACCCGGTGCGCAAAGTGCGTTTGCTCGGCGAGGATCTCACGCTGTTCCGCTCCGAGTCGGGCGAGTTCGGTCTCGTCGGCGACCGTTGTCCGCACCGTTGCATGGCGATGTCGTACGGCGTTCCGGACGAGCGCGGGCTGCGCTGCGGTTATCACGCCTGGTTATTCGACGCGCAGGGTAATTGTCTCGAACAGCCCTGGGAAGACCGCATTCAACCCGAAGCGCGTTTCCGCGACAAGATCAAGATCAAAGCCTATCCGGTACAAGAACTCGGCGGTCTGATCTTCGCCTACCTCGGGCCGCAACCGGCGCCGTTGCTTCCGCGCTGGGATCTGCTCGTGCTCGATGACGTGGACCGCGGGCTCGACATCCAGCCGATTCCGTGCAACTTCCTGCAGTGCATGGATAACTCGTTCGATCCGCTGCACTTCGAGTTTCTGCACGCCGGCTTCGGCAATTATCACTTCAAGCGTTTGGGTTTGCCGCCGGCGATGGTGCCCGCGAAGCATCTCGATATCGCCTTCGACGTGTTCGAGTACGGCGTCTACAAGCGCCGGCTCTTGGAAGGTCAGGCGCTGGACTCCACCGATTGGACGATCGGGCATCCGGTGATCTTCCCGGTGCTGCTTTCGATCGGCGATGGCGAACGGGGGGGACTGCATTGGCGCGTGCCGATCGATGACACGCATACGACACAGTTCCTGTATTCCACCCGGCGGCGCAAGGCGGGTGAGAGTCCCAAACCGATGACCGTCAACGTCGACATCCTCTTCGACGACAACGGCGAGCTGATCAATTCCATCGATCGGACGATCAAGCAAGATATGGTCGCGTGGGTCGCACAGGGCGCCATCTCCGATCGCACCCAAGAGCACCTCTCGCCGGGCGATAAGGGCATCATCCTCTACCATAAAATGCTCAACGAAAACATCGATCGCGTGGCGCGCGGCGAAGATCCGATGGGCACGATTCGAGACCCGGCCAAGAACGAGCCGATGATCGAGATCAAACGCAGCCGGGAGCACGACAAGGCGTTCAAGATTCGCGACGACATGGAGCCGGCGCTGTGGCAGGGTGCGGAGGCCGGAGCCGCTGGCTAAACTGCGCCTCGGCGTCGCCGGCCTCGGCGTCGCGAGCACGTTGTTTTTGCCCGGCGTCGAACGGCATCCGCAGACCGAGATCGTTGCCGCGGCGGATACGCGTACGAGCGGGCTCGCAGCGTTTCGCGAGCGCTACGGCGGCCGTGCCTACGAAAGCATCGAGGCGCTCTGTGCCGATCCGGAGATCGACGTCATCTGGGTTGCAACGCCGAACGAATTTCACGCGCGCCACTGCATCCTCGCGGCCGAGAGCGGCAAACACGTCATCTGCACGAAGCCGATGGCGCTCTCCGTCGACGAATGCGTTGCGATGTGCGAGGCGGCGGACGCGAACGGCGTGCAGCTGCTGTGCGGTCAAACGTTCAGCATGCATCCGAGCATTCACGCGATGCGAGAGATCGTGGCCTCGGGCGAGATCGGCCGCCTGATCGCGGTGAACACGTGGCTCTACACCGATTGGCTGCTCAAACCGCGGCTGCCCGAAGAACTCGACGAAGCGCGCGGGGGCGGCGTGGTCTATCGCCACGGTCCGCATTTGATCGACACGGTGCGGCTGATCGCCGGTGGGCTCGTGCGCAGCGTGCGCGGCAGCGTCGGACGCTGGATGCCGGACCGGCCGTGCGCCGGGAATTTCTCGGCCTATCTCGAGTTCCAAGACGGAACGCCGGCGACGGTGAGCTACAACGGCTACGGTTATTTCGACACCTCTGAGCTGACGTGGGGTCGCGGCACGCGCATGTATTCCGACGCGGAACGCGTGGAGGTGCGGCGTTCTCTCGGCGCCGGCGCATCCGGCGAACAAGACAAGGCGAAGATCCGCTTCGGCGTTCGCGAATTGCCGGCGCGCGGCCTCAGCTGGTTTGGGATCACCGTCGCGAGTTGCGAGCGCGGTGATGTGCGCCAGTCACCCGACGGCGTCTATGTGTACGACGGCGACGGCCGGCGCGAGGTCGTCGCGGCGGGCGAAGGACTGATGGGCGTCCTCGAGATGGATGAAATGGCCGCGTGTCTGTTCGACGGCAAGCCGATCGTCCACGACGGCCGCTGGGGCCTCGCGACCCTGGAGGTCTGCACCGCGCTGCTCGATTCCAGCAGCGAACGAAGCGAGATCGTGCTGACGCACCAAGGCGCGGTCGCAGGCTAGACGAATCTCCATTTGATGGAGTCGACGCTCGAGCGGACGCTTGCGCAACTACCCGACGCACCCGGTGTCTACATGATGATCGGGAACGACGGGCAGATTTTGTACATCGGCAAGGCCGTGTCGCTGCGCAACCGCGTCCGCTCGTACTTTCAGGATAGCGCCGCGCACGCCTATCGCACGGTGAAGATGGTCGAGCGCGTCGTCGACGTGCGCACGATCGTCGTTTCGAACGAGATCGAGTCGCTGATCCTCGAAGCGAACCTGATCAAACGCCACCAGCCGCCGTTCAACGTGCGGCTGCGCGACGACAAGCGCTTTCCGTACTTGAAGGTGACCAACGAGCACTTTCCGCGCGTCGTCTTTACGCGTGTCGTGCGCGACGACGGCGCGCGGTACTTCGGCCCCTACACGAACGCCTCGGGACTCCGCGAGCTTATCGATCTCGTGCGCATCGTGTTCCCGCTGCGCACCTGCCGCGAGCCGATCGACGGCAAGCGCAAACGGCCGTGCCTGCAGTACCACATCAAGCGCTGCCTCGCGCCGTGCGTCGGCTATCAGTCCGAGGACGACTACGACAAGCTCGTCGACGAAGTGGTGCTGTTTCTCGAAGGCCACCACGATGCGCTGATCCAGCGCCTGCAGCAAGAGATGGTCGACTCGGCCGAACATTTCAACTTCGAGGCCGCCGCGCGGCTGCGCGATCGCATCATCGCCGTACGCCGGACGATCGAAGCCCAGAAAGTCGTGTGGCGCTCGCGCGTCGACATGGACCTCATCGCGGTCGCGCGCGATCGCGGTCAAGCCTGCATGCAAGTCTTCATGGTGCGCAACGGCAAGCTCTTAGGGCAAGAGCACTTCATCCTCGACGGCACGGTCGATGCCACCGAACCCGAACTGTTCTCGGAATTTCTCAAGCAGTTCTACACCGCGCGCAGCGGCCAACTCGGGCTCGACGCCACCATGGCGAGCGACATCGCGGGCAGCCCGCTCGCGCTGCGCGCGGCGCGCGACCAGCAATCGCCCGTCGCCGAAAAAGAACGCTCGCGCCGCCGCAACAGCGGCGCTGCGGCGATCCCCAAAGAGATCCTCGTACAATCGGCGCCCGACGACGGTTCGGTGATCGAGCTCTGGCTCACCGAAGCCAAGGGCCAGCGCGTGCGCATCCTCAAGCCCGAGCGCGGCGAACGCGCCGAGTACTTGCGTATGGTGCAGAAGAACGCCGAGCAAAATTTGAAGTCGTTCCTCGCGCACCAAGAGGCGCAGGAGAGCGCGTCCGCATCGGCGCTGAACGAACTTGCCGCCGCGCTGGATCTGCCGGGTCCGCCGCATCGCGTCGAGTGTTACGACATCTCGAATATTCAAGGCACGAACGCGGTCAGCTCGATGGTCGTCTTCGTCGAAGGCCGCGCGAAGAAGAGCGACTATCGCCATTTCAAGATCCAGTACGACAAGGGTCCGAACGACTTCGCGATGATGCAGGAGACGCTGCGCCGGAGACTGCGGTATTTGCGTGCCGACGCCGACCGTCCGCCGGTGGCCGAAGGCGACGTCGCCGGTGCTGCGATGGAAGCGCAAGCGCGCAAACGCGATCGTTTTCACGAGAAGCCCGACCTGCTGCTGATCGACGGCGGCAAAGGGCAACTCAACGCGGTGGTCGATGTGATCCGGGAGATGGACATGATCGGCATCCCGGTCGCCGGCCTCGCCAAAGAAAATGAGTGGCTGTACGTGCCGGGCAACCCCGACCCGATCGCGCTGCCGCCGAACTCGGCGGGCCTGCACCTCGTCATGCGCATCCGCGACGAAGCGCACCGCTTCGCGATCACCTATCACCGCAATCGCCGCGACAAAGCGATGACGAAGTCGGCGCTCGACACGCTCGCCGGCGTCGGGCCGGTGCGCCGCAAGCGTCTGCTCACGGTGTTCGGCTCGGTCAACGCGATCAAACGCGCCAGCGTCGATGAGATCGCTGCCGTCAAGGGCATGAACCCCGCGCTCGCATCGCATGTGAAAGCGGCGCTCAGTGGCTGATCCGTTCCAGTTCGCGAAGCCGCTGCTGCACCTGATGGATCCGGAGCGCGCGCACGAACTCACGCTGCGCGCGCTCGAAGTGAATCTCGTGCCGGCGCAGCCCGTCGTCGACGAGCCCAGCATCGCGATCGATTTGTTCGGCCGCCGCCTCGACAACCCGGTGGGCCTCGCCGCCGGCTTCGATAAGAACGCGCGCGTCTTCCGGCGCATGTACGCGCAGGGCTTCAGTTTCGTCGAGGTCGGCGGCGTCACGCCGCGTCCGCAACGCGGCAACCCGCGCCCGCGCGTGTTCCGCATCCCGCAAGATAATGCCGTCGTCAATAACATGGGCTTTCCGAACGACGGCGCGGAGGCGGTCGTGCGCCGGCTGGGCGGCGAGCGCCCCGCCGGCATGCTCGGCATCAACCTCGCGAGCAACGGCGACAGCACCGATCCGGCCGAAGACTTCGTCGGTCTCGTGCGGCGCTTCGCATCGTATGCCGACTACCTCACGCTGGACATCTCGTGTCCCAACAGCATCAACGGCAAGGTCTTCCTCGACCCGGCGCGTTTGCGCGATTTGATGGCACGGCTCAACGCTGTCGAACGCGGGCCGTTGCCGCCGAAGCTCGTCGCGAAGGTGTCACCCGACGTCGACGATGCGCTGCTCGAGCAACTCATCACGGTGCTTCTGGAAGCGAAGATCGACGGCATCATCGTTTCCAACACGACGGTCGAACGCCCGGCAACATTGCGCGGTGACGCGTCGATGAAGGGAGGGCTCTCGGGCAGCCCGCTCTTCGCGCGGTCGACCGCGATGCTCGCGCAGGTCGCATCGATCGCGGGGGGCTCGGTGCCGCTGATCGGCCTCGGCGGGATCGCCGGCGGTCCGCAGGCGTACGCAAAGATTCAGGCCGGCGCAACCGCGGTACAACTGTATACGGGCCTCATTTACGGCGGTACGGCCCTCGTCACGCGGATCAAACGGGAGCTTGCAGTCTTGCTCATGCGCGACGGATATGGCACTCTAAGCGAGGCCGTTGGGACGGCACGCTCCGTACGGAAAGTGAGCCCATGATCCACTTCATCATCCGTTTGATCGTCAATGCCATCGCCTTGATCATCGTGGCATATTTGTTCCAAGGACACGGCGTGATCGTGACGTCGTTTACCGGAGCGATCGTTGCCGCGTTCGTCTTGGGCATCGTCAACGCAATCTTGCGCCCGATCCTGATAATTCTCACGTTGCCGATCCAGATCGTGACGCTCGGCCTCTTCACGTTCGTGATCAACGGCCTACTGTTCTGGTGGGTCGGCCACTGGGGTCTGGGCCTGATCGTGCGCGGCTTCGGGACGGCGTTCGTGGCTGCGATCGTGCTCGGCATCGTATCGTTCCTGCTCTCATGGCTGCTGCGCGGGGTCGAATCCGGCACCTGACCCGATGCTCCGCATCCTGGTTGTCAATGACGACGGTATCGACTCCGAAGGCATCACGGTACTCGCGCGCGCGCTGCAAGCGCTGGGCGAAGTCACCGTCGTTGCGCCCGACGGCGACCGCAGCGGAACGAGCCACTCGATCTCGGTTCACAGCGCCGTGCGCGCGCAGGCCGTGCACGCCGACGACGGGCTGCGCCGCTATGCGTGTTCCGGCACGCCTGCCGACTGCGTGCTGCTGGGCGTGAACGAACTGTGCGGCGCGCGTCCCAACATCGTCGTGAGCGGCATCAACCGCGGCGCGAACCTCGCCGATGACGTGAACTATTCCGGCACCGTTGCCGCAGCGGTGGAAGCGACGATCGTCGGCATCCCGGCGATCGCCGTATCGCTCGTCTCCTCTTGGCCGAAGCACGATCCGGTCCACTATTGGCAGGCCGCAGCCAACGTCGCGCGCGATCTCGCCGCCGACGTCTTACGCGATCCGTTGCCGCCGGGAACGTACTGGAACGTCAACGTGCCGAACATCGCCGAATTGCGCGGCACGCGCTACACGCGGCTCGGCCGCAAACAATACGCCGAACGTCTCGCGCGCGTCGAAGGCGACGCACAAAATCCCGAAGCGTCGTACTACTGGGTGTGGGACATGTCGCACCTCGGCGGCGGCGACGATACCGACACCGTCGCCGTCGAAGCCGGCTACGCCAGCATCACCCCGCTAAAAATCGACCGCACCGACGATGTCATCCTGAGCTTGTCGAAGGACCGCCACAATGATTGCCGCTAGCTTCACCAAAACCGGCCCTGCCCGCGAGGTGCTCCACGTCGGCGAAATGCCGACGCCGCAACCGGGCCCGGGCGAAGTGCGCGTCAAGCTCGCCACATCGGGCGTCAATCCATCCGACGTGAAACGCCGCGGCGCGCCGCCGCCGGGGAAACCCGCCGAGTTTCCCGTGGTGATCCCGCACAGCGACGGCGCCGGAACGATCGATGCCGTCGGCGCGGGCGTTCCGCAAAGCCGCATCGGCGAGCGCGTCTGGACGATCAACGCGCAATACCGCCGCCCATTCGGCACGGCTGCGGAATACTGCGTCGTCCCGAGCGCGTTCGCACCGCAGCTGCCGGACAACACCGACTTCGCGGTCGGCGCATGCCTCGGCGTCCCCGCGCTCACGGCCTATCACGCGATCATGCTCGACGGTTCCGTGCGCGGCAAGACGCTGCTGATCCAAGGCGGAGCCGGCGCGGTCGCGTTCTACGCGATTCAGTTCGCGAAGCTCGACGGCGCGACCGTGATCACGACCGTCAGCTCGGAGGAGAAGGCCGAACGCGCCCGCAGCGCCGGCGCCGATCACGTCGTGAACTACCGCACCGAAAACCTGAAAGAACGCATCGCGGACATCACGAGCGGCAAAGGCGCCGACCGCATCATTGAGGTCGACTTGAAATCCAACGCGATGACCTACCCGGACATCCTCGTCGATCATGGCAAAGCCGTCATCTATGGCTCCGGAGCCGGCCCGATCCAGATCCCGTCGTTCATCCCCACCAGCACCACGCTGCAGTTCATCTTGGTTTATACGCTGACGGACGCCGAGCGCACGAACCATGTCGCGGCCCTCAACGCCCTGCTGAGCGCCGGAAAGCTGAAACACGCGATCGGTAAGCACTACCCCCTTGCCCAAATTGTCGCCGCCCACGAAGACGTGGAGGCCGGCAGCTTCGGGAACGTGATCGTCGATATTCCGGGCTAGGACGGAAACCAAAGCCGGGACGGGAATCGTTCCTCTAACGATGGGGACCGGCTTCGGGGAATCTTTGGAACGGCTTAGGGCGCTGGCGCTCGTGCTCGTGCTCGCGCTGGGCGGCTGTGCGGCCAGCGCCGAGACCCAGCGCGATCCCAACACGCTGGTCGCGCTAACGCGCGCCGACGGCGCGACGATGAACCCGATGTATGCGACGACGGTCCAGGACGGGCTCATCTATGCGGCGCTGCTGTTCGACAGCCTCTCGTACGTCGGCCCCGATTACTTACCGCATCCAAGGTTGGCCACGTCGTGGTCGCACTCGCCCGACGGGAAGCACTGGACGGTCGATTTGCGGCGCGACGTGAAGTGGTCGGACGGCGTTCCGTTCACCTCGAAAGACGTCGTCTTCAGCTACAATCTCTTCCTCAATCCGAAGACCGGCTTTCTCGACATCGGCACCATCAAAAACGTGAAGCGCGTCTATGCCGATGGTCCCTATCGCGTGCACTTCGACATCGCGTTTCCGAATGCGATCTTCACGCTCGGCGTGCTCGGCGAGGACCTCCTTCCGGAGCACGTCTTGGGCAAGATCCCGCCCGACCGGCAGCGGTTTTCGTCGTTCGGGGAACATCCGATCGGTACCGGGCCTTACGTGCTGAAAAGCTGGCAGCACGACAGCGAAGTCGTATTCGAGCGTAATCCGTATGCCTACCGTCCGCCCAAGATCGACCGCATCGACATGCGTATCATCTTCAACGATCAAGCGGAACTGGAAGCGCTTGCTAACGGCTCGGCGGATCTGATCGACGACCTCTCGCACATTCAATACGTGCAGTTGCAACGGATCGCGCCGAAGATCAAGCTGATGACGTTTGCACCGCTCTACGTCGACGTCATCGAGCTCAACCTCCGTCACGCCGGGCTGGACGACGTCGCTGTACGGCAAGCGATGATGTACGGCTACGACCGCGAGGCGATCGCGCACGGCCTTTTCGATGACAAGGTGCCGGTGCCCGACAGTCTGATCGTCGCGTCGTTGAAGCACTGGTACAATCCGAACGTGCAAAAGTATCCGTACGACCCCGACAAGGCGCGCGCGTTGCTCGACGCGGCCGGCTGGAAGCTTGGTCCGGACGGGGTCCGCAGCAAGAACGGGACGCGGCTGGAGTTCGAGCTCTTGCTCAATCAGGGTTCGGCACTGCTCACCGATGAGATGCTCACGTTCATCGCCGACATGAAGGACGTCGGCATCGATATCAACCTGCGTCTCACGGACTTCGCGTCGTTGAGCGCGCGGACGTACACCGGCAAATATGATATCATCGCCGACGCGCGCGGCGGCGTCGTGGACCCCGACCTCACCTCGATTCTCTCGTCGGATCAAATGCCGCCGAACGGTGCGAACACCACGTACTACAAGGATGCGCGCGTCGATCGTGATCTGCGTCTCGGGCTGACGACGCTCGACGACAAAAAGCGCCAGGCAATCTACGACGACTTGCAGGTCGAACTGATGAAGACCGTGCCGATCATGCCGCAGGTCGGGCGCTTTGCCGCCACCGGCTACTCACCGCGGCTCTACTTCGATCCGAAGGTCACGCTGCAATCCCCGCTGGGTTACTACAACGTCGAGGATTGGAAGTTCGCCCAGTGATCAACTTTATCGTCCGGCGCGTCCTCGGCGCGATTCCGTTGCTCCTGTTCATCAGCATCGTGACGTACGCGATGATGGCATTAGCCCCGGGTGGTCCGGCGGCGGTGCTCGGCCCGCGAGGTCAAGGACTCTCGCCGGAAGTCGTCGCTCGGATCAATCAGGCCTACGGTTTAGACAAGCCGTGGTACATCCAATATTTCTTCTGGCTCAAGCAGCTCTTGTTCCATGGGTCGCTCGGAACGTCGTACGTCGACAACCGGCCGGTGATCGAAAAGGTCTTCGAAAAACTCCCGGTGACGATCGAAATGGTCGGGCTCGCGCTCATCCTCACGCTGATCATTGCGATCCCGATCGGCATCTACGCCGGCGCTCATCGCGACTCGTTCTTCGATAACGCATCGTCGACGATCGGCTTCGTCTTTTACGGCATGCCGGTGTTCTGGCTCGCCATCATCTTGATCGAGCTGTTCGCCGTCCAATTTCGCTGGTTTCCATCGTCGGGCGTCTCGTCGCTCGGCCGCGAGAACGACGTGCTCGATCGATTGTGGCATTTGACGCTGCCGGTCGTGGCGATCGCGCTCGCGAGTTTCGTGAGTTGGATGCGCTATCAGCGAAGTTCGATCATCGAAGCAATGAGTTCCGGCTACATTCGTACCGCACGCAGCAAGGGTCTCTCCGAGCGCGACGTGCTCGTGCGCCACGCCTTCCGCAACGCGCTGTTGCCGATCGTCACGCTGCTGGGCCTGAGCCTGCCGCAACTCGTCGGCGGCGCCTACTTCGTTGAGTACGTCTTCTCGATACCAGGCATCGGCTACCTGACGTTTTCATCGATCTTCTCGCGCGATTACCCGACGCTAATGGCGATTACGATGCTGACCGCGGTGCTGATCGTTGCGGGCAACCTGCTCGCCGATATCTGCTACGCCGTCGTCGACCCGCGGATCCGGTACGCGTAAATGCGCACGCTTCGCCGCTTTCTTCGCGAACGGCCGGCCGTCATCGGCTCGTCATTCGTGCTGCTGCTCGTTCTGCTCGCCGTCTTCGGCCCCATCCTCGATACGACCGACCCGAACGTCGTCGTCCATAGCCTCGTTGGCTTCCCGCAGGCGCCGTCGGCGGCGCACTGGTTCGGCACCGACTTGATCGGCCGTGATATCTTCGTCCGCGTTTTGTACGGCGCGCGCGTCTCGCTGCTGGTCGGCGCGGCCGCCATGGTGGTGTCGTTCTCGATCGGGATCCTCTACGGCGCCATTGCGGGCGCAAGCGGCGGGATCGTCGACAACCTCATGATGCGCTTCGTCGACGCGATGCTCTCGTTCCCCACGTTCTTTTTGCTGCTGATCATCTCGGCGCTGACCAACAAGTTCTCGCTGACGATCATCATACTGATAATCGGTCTAACGTCATGGCCTGGTCTGGCGCGCCTCGTTCGCGCCGAGGTGCTTTCGCTGCGCGAGCGGGACTTCGTCGAAGCGGCACGTGCGCTCGGAGCGTCTCCGGTACGGCTCATCCTGCGCCACCTGATCCCGAACGCTCTTGCGCCGGTCGTCGTGGCGGCCGCGTTCGCGATCGGCGACAACATCCTAGCGGAGTCATCGCTATCGTTCTTCGGCCTCGGCGTCCAGCCGCCGGCGCCGTCGTGGGGGAACATGCTCCAAGACGCGCTCACGCCGCAGGCGGAAGGAGCACCTTGGATGGTGCTCGCGCCCGGCCTTGCGATCGTCATCACCGTCCTCGCCTTCAGCGTGATCGCCGACGGAATTCGCGTGGCACTCGACACCTCGATCGGCCAAGACACGACGGCCGACGACCTCGATGTCGAACCCGCGCCCTACGCTGCCGCCCCCGCCTGAGGGCGTTCCGTACGATATCGTACTAGACGGCGGCGAAAGAGCATCCCAGGGAAGCCTGTAGGGGCTCAGTATCTTACGTTGCAGTGCGACTGGGTGTCCGCGGGCAGATCGTTTTAATCTCATGCGTCCCACTGGTGTTTCTCATCGCGTTGTTGGCGATCGCATTCCAACTGCGTAGTTTGTCCATACAATCAGCGGCGCTCTCACAGCACGTTACCGACTCGCTTGCGCGAGCCGATCGCCTCTATGAGACGATCAACGATGTCTTCGCCGAGATCAAGAACTACGCGAAGGACCACACCGGCGCGCTGCAGCGTTATCGAGTGTCGACCGCTGCGATCCCCGCCGAAATTGACGCCGTTCGCGCCGCGGTGTCGCCGAACTCCGTCGCACAAGCGCGTGCTGCGCGATATACCAACGACGCCGCGCAAGTGGTCGCACTGCTCGACCAGGTCTTTACGTTGATGCGCGAGGGCAAAAGCCAGGAAGCTACTGCCATCTCGGCCCGCCCCGCCGTGCAACGTTTAGGCCCCGAATATTTAGCCGCGAAGTCGGCCTTCGACAGCGGCGAGCGCAGCGATTCGCTCACGCTGAACACCGCTACGCGCGCGCAGCTTCAACTGCTCAGCACCGCGCTCGTGCTGCTCACGGTCCTCGGCATCGTCGTGACGCTGGCGTTGTCGGTCGGATTTGGTCTGCGCATGGGCCGCCGGTTGCGGCGTCTGGTAGAGAACGCAATGTTGCTCGCGCGCCACAAGGCGACGCTGCCCATAGAAGGCGATGACGAAATCGCCGAAGTCGACCGCGTGTACCACGTGATGTCGCGCGAGCTGGAAGAAACGACGGTGCTCCAGCACGCGTTGCTGCCGCAGCGGCTGCCGCAAGTTCCCGGCATCCGGCTCGACTCGGCCTACGTGCCGGCCGCGACGCACGGGAAAGTCGGCGGCGATTGGTTCGACGTCTTTCCCATTGAGGCGAACTTGCTCGGCATCAGCATCGGCGACGTCGCCGGCCATGGCCTAAACGCGGCCTCGACGATGGCAATGTTGCGGCAAACGATGCGCGTGGCGGCTCGGATGGAACAGCAGCCCTCACGCGTGTTGCGTCAAGTCAACCGCTCGCTGTGCGCCGACGAACCGGGCGCGCTGGCGACCGCGATTTTCGCCACGCTCGACTGCACGACCGGGCTCTTGCGCTGGTCGGCGGCCGGTCATCCCGCGCCGATCCTCGTGCGTCCCGATCGCAGCATAACGTTCCTCGAAGGCCAGGGCCTGATTCTCGGAGTCGACGCGCAGACGGCATTTGATGACCTGAGCGCTGAGCTCGATGTGGGCTGCGCGCTCGTGCTCTACACGGATGGCCTGGTCGAGGTCGAGCGCGACTACTTCAGCGGAATAACCGCGCTCGCGGAAGCCGTGCTGGCCGAGTACGGCGAGTCATCGGAGAATATCGCCGACAATATTCAGAAGCGCATTTTCGCGCGCGCGACGTCGCGGGACGATTCGGCCGTCCTCTTTCTCGGCATCAGCAGCCTCAGCGCGACGGCCAACGAAACGCGGCACGTCTGGCAGCTCGACGCACGCGATTCGTTTTCCGCGCAGCGCGTGAAGCGCGCGGTTCTTTGGCACTTGGCGGGTCTCGCCGACAAGACGCCCGAGATGGATGCTGTCGAACTGATTTATGGCGAGTTGATCGCGAACGTAGCGCGCCATACGCCGGGGTTGGCGACCGTGACGCTGGAGTGGCAAGGCGATGAGCCGGTGCTGCACGTCGACGATCATGGACCGCCTTTTCAGCTGCTCAGCAAAGCTCCAACGGACGACATGGCCGAAAGCGGTCGCGGTTTTTGGCTGATGTCGAACTACACGACGAAGCTTTCCGTGCAGCGCATCGGTGAAGCGAATCGCGTCAGCGTGGGTTTGCCGGTGGGCGCGGGCAACGGTTCTTCGATGTAGGCCGCTTACGGCAAGCGCAAGCGCAAGCGCTGAATGTAAACGGTGGCGGCGACGACGACGATGCCGACGGCAAAACTGACCGGCAATTGACAGTAGGCCGGCAGAGATTGCCAGCTTACCACCGCGACGAACAGCAGCGCGATCAGCGCCATTTGCAGCCACGCGATCTGCGTCGCCGCCATCCGCTCGCCGAACCGTTCCAGATGTTCGCCGATGAAGCTGCCGGCCAAACCGCCCAGCAGCACCCCGATGGCATTCGTCCAGCGGCTCACGATCGCGTGATCCTTGACGGCGGCCGCGATCGTGATGCCCGCCGCGAGCACGATCGCCACGACGATTCCGCGCCGCAGGGGGGCGAGCGAGGGCGGTGCCTCCGGTTGCCGCATCCGAGCGCCTTTCGCGCCCTCGACGGGCGAAACCCGGATGTGGTATAATAGCGTGCTCGCTGGTGACAGAGGCGGGCACAACAACGGAAACGCTCATGGGGCTGAGTAGGCTCGACGGGAAGATCCGTGGTTGTCGTAAGCAGGCGGAGTTGCGAGCCCTCCTAAAACGATCGCAAGCGTTTTACACGCGAACAACGAATACGCACTGGCTGCTTAGTTTAACTAAGTAACCACCGTCGGAGAGAGGTTGCCGTTGCCATCTTTCCCACGGTCATAAAGTACGGCTAGGACGCTGAGGCTGATGCGAGAGGCGCCCGAAAACAACTGCATCTGCTGCGCACGAAATTCCGGTTTCGAGAAGCTCGTGCGCTTAAGACAAATTCGAAGCTGAGCCTGGAGAAAGCGGCAGTCCGGCTTTTCGGACCCGGGGGGCGGCTCCCCGGCAGCTCCACCATTTCCGACATTTCTAACCCATCGAAGAAGCTAGCCTAACGGCCGGCTCTTTCTTTAAAGGGAGAGTCGTATGCGCTTACGCTTTTCGGCCTTCGTGCTTGCTGCTCTGACGTTCGTCGCGTCTGACGCGCAGGCGCAGGACACCGCGCCGCGGCCCTACGAGATCAACGTTATCATGCCGGTCACCGGCAGCGGCGCGTTTATCGGCGAAGGACAGTCGGCAGCGTTGCACGCCGTCGAGACGTACGTCAACAGCACGGGCGGTATCAAGGGACGTCCCGTACACTTCGTTATTTCGGATTCGCAGTCGAAACCGCAGGTCGATGTGCAGCTCACGAGCGAGCTGCTCGCGAAACATCCGCAATTCGTCATCGACGGAGGCCCGGCGCCGGAGTGCAACGCGGTCGCAAAGCTCTATAGCAACGGGCCCGTCATGTACTGCCTCTCGCCGGGCTTCTTTCCGGAGCGAGGCGGCTATATCTATGGCGCGGGCATCGAGTCCCGCGCGGGGATGGGTGTCGTCGTACGCTACCTGCGCATGCGCGGTTTGAAGCGCATTGGGATCATCACCCTGACCGATATCGCGGGCCAAGAAGCGGATAACGCGCTGAAGTCATTGCTGAGTGAACCGGTCAACGCCGATCTGCACGTCGTCGATTGGGAGCATTTTGCCGTGACGGACATCAGCGCATCCGCGCAGATGGCCAAAATCAAAGATGCGAAGCCGGATGTCGTCCTCGGCTGGGCAACGGGCACCCCGACCGGTACGTTGCTACGTGCCTACACCGACTTGGGCATGACGGTACCGTTCGTTGCCAGCCAAGCGAACGAGAATGCGCGCCAGATGCAACAATACAAATCGACGATGCCGCGAATGCTCATGATGTATTCCTTGATGTTCCCGGCAGCGCCGGGGATGAAGAACGGTCCCCTCAAGAGCGCGATCGACGCATACGTAAAAACCATGACCGCGACGGGCGGCTCGCTGTGGGACTCGTCGGCAGCCGAAACCTGGGACAGCGCGTTGATCCTGATCGGCGCGATCCGCACCCTCGGCACGGATGCGACGCCGGACCAAGTTCGCGCGTACATGGACGGCTTGCACGACTATTACGGGCCGACCGGGACGTTTGATTTTCGGATCGGTAATCAGCGCGGGCTCGACGCGTCGAGTGCCATCATGGTCCGTTGGGATCAGCCCAGCGGCTCGTGGAAACCGATCAGCGGTCCCACCGGCACCCCACTGTAACCGCATCGCCGGCGCGGTTCACCGTTACTCTCTGACTTTGCGCTGATGAATTTGGAAGCTATTCCCGTCGGGATCCGTGGCGAACGCAAACCAGCAAACCGGCGACTCCATCACATCGGTGATCTCGACGTCACGTTCGGCGAGCCGGGCGCGCGCGGCAACGACATCCTCGAATTCAAACGAGACGCCCGAGCAGGTGCCCGGCACGGTGCCGGGCGGCTCTGCGTCAATTGCGAACGTCGCGTTGCCAAGGTCGAACTCAACGAAGCCCTCGCCAAATGATTCGCCCGGCGTTAGACCGAGAACGTCGGTATAAAAGGCCCGTGCCCGCGGCATGTCGCCGACTGCATACGCCACATATGCGAGCTTAATCGGCACGGCTCTATCGAGCGTACGCCCGGCGATCGTCTTCGGCTAGGATATCTAAAACGAGTCTGAGGTCCGGGTGATCTTTCAGCCACGGATAGATTTCGTGCACTTGCGGAAGATTGCGATCGCCGCGCGGCTCGCGGTCCTTGACCCAGGCGTTCCACTCGTCGATCGTCGTTTGGCTAACGCGCTGCCGCACGAATGCGACGACGTCGGCCTCGCTCGAAGCCGCACCGACTGCGGCAATGAAGTCATCGTCCGGGATGCCGAAGCGCTCGAGCATCCCGCCGGTGACGCCCGGGACGTTGTAACCGTTACGGTTGCCGCCCTCAAGGTACGCCCGGGCTTTATCGATCGAGCGCGGCAAAAAGATAATGCCGTCGAGCTCGGCGCGGGGCGCGCGCGGCGGTTGTTTGGAAAGATCAAGCGGTTCCATGCCGCGCAGATTATGCATCCGAAGCGTGATCCCCGCATTGAGTTCCTGAGGTGGGGTGCCGGCCGCTTTGGCGCGAAGCGTCCTCTCAGCGGAGGCAGTCCATGAACATGATGCATCCCGAGGTCCAGGTTCCCGAAGCCCGGACCCTCGCCGCCCTCAAAGATCCTGATGCCGCGACCCGTGCCGCATTGGATGCCCTGCCGGGCTTGATCTCGGCCGACTCGCACGTAATGGAGCCGCACTCGCTCTGGGAGCAAGTCGCCGCCCGGTACCGCGACACCGTTCACGAGTGGCTTGACGGCGTCGGGTTCCGTGCGCACATCCTGCCCGCCGGAGCGAGCGATCCGCATGCCCGGCTGCTCGATCAGAAACGCGACGGCGTGATTGCCGAGGTGCTGTTTCCGAACGACGGGATGACGATTTTCGGGCTGCCCGATGGACAGGCGCAGCACGCGGCGTTTGTTGCCTACAACGATTGGCTGGCCGGGTTTTGCGCCACTGCTCCGCACAATCTGTTCGGCGTCGCTGCGCTTTCCGTTTACGACACCGATGCCGCCGTTAAGGAGATGTACCGGGGCATCGAGCTAGGTTTGATCGGTGCGATGGTGTGGCAAGTGCCGGATCCGAAGTTGCCGTTTACATCGAGCCACTACGATCCCCTGTGGGCGGCGGCGGCCGAAGCCGGCGTGCCGATCCACATGCACATTCTCACCGGTCACTCCTACGCGCTGACGCAGAAGAAGGTGGTCGGCTACGAGAAAATCCGCGGGTCCGTTAACAAGAAGCAAAACGACACGATCAACGCGCTTTTCGACGTGATCTTCTCGGGCGTTTTTGAACGCTATCCGAAACTGCGTATCGTCTTGGCGGAAAGCGAGTGCGGCTGGCTGCCGTTCGTGTTGCAGCAATGGGATTACTATTACGAGCGCTTCCGCCAAAAAGAGTCTCTCGGCATCGAGCGCTTACCTAGCGAAATCTTCAACGAACACGTGTACTGCACGTGGCTCGAAGACCGGTCCGGCACGCGGCAGTTCTCGTGGTGGGGACAAGACAATCTGATGTGGTCGAATGACTACCCGCACTTCAATATGACGTTCCCCTATTCACGCGAAAACGTCTACCATCACATCGGCGCGTTGCCGAAGGACGTTCAAACCAAACTCATTCGCGGCAATGCCATCCGTCTTTATGGCTTGGCCTCCCGGCTCGAGGAGAATTAATATGACCACCGAGACCCAAGTAAAACCTGAAGCGCAGTTCTTTTCACTCGAGGCGCCGCTGCTGGCGGAAGGGCGTTCCGACACGACCGTTGCGCGAACCGACCTGCTACGGTTGCGGCTCAAAGTCTACGCATCCGGCGGCGAGAACGTCCTTCATCTGCATCCGAAAGAAGACCACTCGTTCGTCATCTTGCAGGGTGAGGCCACGTTCCACATCGGCACCGAAGACACGATCAAGGTGCTCACGAAATACGAGGGCGTGATGCTGCCGCGCGGTACTCCATATTGGTTCCAAAGCAGCGCACCGGAAAATCTCGTGATGCTGCGCGCGGGTGCCGCCGAGGAATGGCCGGAGGACGGCCGCATCGGACCCGATGGGCATCCAATCCCAGGGCACTCGCTTGAGAACAAGCACGGGAAGACGGTTACGATTCCCGGCAAGTTCTTCGGCCCTTGATCCGCCGAGGACGTCTGCTCGCTGCGGCGGCGGGAGCTGCCGCGGTTGCGCTGGCGCCGCGCCGCGGGTTCACGCAGACGTTGACTCCGCTGCGCGTAACGGCGGTACCGAACGATGACGTGTCCCCGTTTCTCTACGCGCAGCAGAGCGGTCTCTTCAAGCGGGCCGGTTTGGATGTTTCGATCGTGCAGGCGACGTCCGGTGCGGCGATTGCCGCGGCCGTCGTCAGCGGGTCCTACGACGTCGGCCTCATCAGCATGATGGCGACGATTACCGGGCACGTCCGCGGTTTGCCGTTCATCATGATCGCGCCATCGTTGATGTATCTCTCCTCGGATCCGGCGCAATTACTGCTGGTGCCGAAGGACTCGCCGATCAAAAGCGCGCGCGACTTGGCGGGCAAGATCGTCTCGTGCTCGTCAATTCGCGATGTCAGCTGGATTGCAACCCGCGCATGGGCCGATCAGAACGGCGTTGACTCGGAGACGATCAAGTTCGTCGAGCTGCCGATGAGCGCCGTTCCGGCAGCGCTCGAGCAGAAACGCATTGACGCGGGCAGCATCGTCAACCCGACCCTGGACCAAGCGCTCGCGACCGGGCATTTTCGTTCAATCGGCCAGCCGTTCGACGCAGTCGGAAAGCGCTGGATGATTGCGGCCTGGTGCTCGACGACGGACTTCGTCACCAAGAACCGCGATGCGATCGACCGGTTCGCCACAGTGATGCACACGGCTACTGTCTATGCAAATACCCACCACGCCGAGACGGCACCGCTCCTCGCCGCGTTTACCGGAATCGAAACGGCACAAGTGCTAGCGATGAAGCGCGACACCTGCGGCGAGTACCTCGACCCCCGCGACATCCAGCCGGCAATCGACGGCGCCGCAAAGTACAAGATCATCGACAAAGGCTTCCCCGCCCAAGAACTGATCAGTCCCTACGCCCTTAAACCGCGCTAGCTCAGAGTGAGCTTGAGGTCGCTGAAGCGCGGCATAACTTCGTTGGCAAACAGTTCGGCTGAATCTGCAGCGATCTGACGGGTTTCGCCCTTCCATTCGCCGAGGAAGCGCACGTGGAGATGATTGATCCCAATCTCCGCGAGCTGTTGCACCTTTGCGGCCACTGTTTCAGGGCTACCGGCGACGGTGTCGGTCATGTCACCGCCTGCCGCATACGCACCGGCAGACGATTTACCGGGTGTCGCCTTTGCCACCGGACCCTCAAGTAGCCCGTAGCGTTCGATGTAGCGCCGCCGTATCGCCATCTGCTCCGCTTTCGCGATCGCTTCGCGCTCCTTCGCTTCCTCGTCGGTCCGTGCAACGACGGTGCTCAACCAGTCGAAAGAGCACCAGCGCAGGCATTTTTCTACGACGTCAGGCGGATGTTTTGCTTCGTCGAGGGCTTGGCGGTAGATCCGCATCTGTTCGCGCGCATCGCTGCCGAAGATTCCGAAGAACGCCGGCCAGCCCATTTGCGCAGCGCGAATGAGTCCCGACTCGCGGCTGGCGGTCCGAATGATGATCGGGTGTGGCTTGGTGAACGGCGCGGGCATGACGCGCCGCGTGATCCGGCCGCTATTCGATCCGACGGAAAATGCGTACTCCGGATCGCCGTCCCGATACGTCCAAAGCCGCTGCATGACGTCGAGCGTTTCTTCGGCTGCCCGCCCTGAACCATGATACGCGGCATCGACGCCGAGGCTCGTTGGCTCGACGCCTGGCCAACCGCTACCAACTCCAAAGAGCACACGGCCCTGCGTAAGGTGGTCGAGCAAGTTCATGCTTTCGACTAGCCGCAGCGGGTGATAGAACGGGATCGACAGCACGCCGAAGCCGATGTAGCGATCGGGCGGGAGCTGCGGCGCGACATAGGCCGCGAATTGCAACGTGTTACTATGCCACGGACCACGGAAATGATGATCCGTAAACCAGACGTTGTAGCCAAGCTCGGCGAGCCAAATGGACTGCTCGACCGTCATCTCGATGACTCGGTGATCCTCTTCCGGATCGTCGTAGTCCGGGAAGAACATGTTCATGGTCATGGCGGAGAACTGCATTCCAGTACCCTAGTTCGCCGTGAACGGAGTACGCGCATGCCGGGGATGCTTCCGAACGTGATACTCTGTACGCATGGAGATGCGTTGAGCAACCAGGGGAAGCCGCCGCCGGATTTCGCGATGGTCCGCGCCGTCGAGATCCTGGCCCAGATCGCAGAAAAGCAGCTGAAATCAGCGCACGTGCTGCCGCCGCCGATCGATGTCCCGATCATTCTGTTCAACGAACACCTGATGTTCGTGATTGGAAAGACGCAGCGCTCAGCAGTGGTCGCGGAACTGGGTCCCGGCTACGCCTTCCCGACGAAAGGTTGGGAGACGTACGCGATGCACGAGGGCAGCACGCGCTGCCTCCTAAGCGCGTTATACAGCAACGACGTGTTGGTGGGCGCAGACTACTATGTTGCGCCGGCAAATCGTGTCCCGGAATTGCGCGTGCGTAACTTCGGTGAGTTTCGCTTCGTGCCTGGACAGATCATGATCGGGAGCGACATGCTAGCGTTGGATGAACGCTTTGTTGCGGTCGCCGAGGGCCCCGATGCGCGAACTTATTCGCATGCCTTCGAGGTGCGCTTCTCGGGCGGGATTGCATTCGTCCAAGGTACCGGCGGCCGCGTGCAGCGGCTCGTTCTCTACGCGGTCAGCTAGGCGCGCAGTAGGCTGAGAGCGTACTCTTCACGCATCGTTGCGTTCAAGCGGTCGACGAGGTCGGTGATCGTAAGCAGCCGGTAATGTTCGAATCTGCGACGCACGAGGCGCGTACTGAAGAGCCTTGCCCACCTCGTGGGCGCGGCTCAAATCGAGGTCGTCACTGAACGTGACCCGCACGACGTCATCCAGCGACTCGACAGTAAAAGCCAGGGGCATACCTTATGCTAATCGTCCCGTACCGTTAAATAATTAGGGCAATGCTTGGCACGGCAGCGGGTTGATTAATTTGCAAAACGACTCATGCAGCGAAGCGGTCAGACCTAAGCCGAAACTGGAGGCAGCTTTATCTAGTGTAATTCCAGTATTTACGTTCGGAATCGTTGCGGCCGCGGCGCCGCCCAGTACTGCTGTTCCGAGAGCGATGGATTTTGGCACGTTGCTCGGGTTGACGGTCCAATAGGTAGCGAGCCCCGCTTCCGGATATAGCGTGGCACCATTTAGATTGCCGAAACCATTGACATCGATGGGCTTTGCGATGATCGTCGCGACGGCGGTGGGACCCTTGTCCATTGGATTCGCGATGGGTGTGCACGACCAGACTTCTGCTGAGGCGTGAACTTTGGACCAACCACGCTGCAACACGAAGTAATTCTCGGTACCACTTACACCGAGGACTGCCTCAAAGACGACAGCTCCAATAAAGCCGTTATCGAAATTTGCTTTGGTGCATTGGGTTTGCAGATCGTTTACGCTCCACTCCGCTCGTGGAATTACCCAAACCTCCTTAGACGCATTTTGCAATGCCGCAGCGGCTACAGTGAGTACTCGAGTCGTGGTGTCAGAGGCAGGTTGCCCGATAACGTAAACGATTTTATGACCGGTGGCGGATGGAAGCGCCCCCAGAAGCAAAGTGGAAAGCAACAGGTCATGCACTACTTCTGGGGCGTGTGTTGCCTGCGGCGATGGAGCAGCAGTAGGCAGTGCCCGATTTGGCGTCGGCGCAGATTGTGCGTAAGCAGCGCCATAATTACTTAGCGAAAATAGAAATACCGAGAAGCACATAAATGCTGGCCTAAGCCGCGCCAAAACATCAGCCTTTACGCACCGCGGATCGCGTGATTGCCGCTTGCGAATTCGGGAATGCCCAACTTGAGAGCAGTTATACGAAAACGTCGGCTTCCGATAGAACCTAACACCCATAGTTCACCCTCCACTGAAACGCCTAAAGTAGAGGCGGTATTATTGCAGGCAATGGGTCGCTTGCCCTGCTGCTCCGTCGCGTCTTAAACCTCTTTCGGCGATTGCGGACGCCGGTATCCTTAGTCGAACGGCTGACCCGGAAAGATGTTGTCGACGGTAATCGTTCGCGTTCCGTCCTCGTCGCGTACAACGAACTTTCCGCCGGAGTAGAACGAGGCACCCGACACCTCGCCCGTCTTGCTCAGGACGTAAAACGTGAGTCCAAAACGCGGCGTTCCACGAGCATTGATGAGTCGCTTGTCGGTCGTAACTGCTCGGACGCGGCGCAAAGCGTCGATTGCCGCGTCTTTGGGCGAGCGACCCGCGCGCATGCGTTCGATGATATACAGCGACGAACTTGTGTAGAGGTTAGATTCGCCGCGGCCGGTTGAGCCGACGGCGCCGATCTCGTTGTCGACGTAGAGCCCGGCGCCCAAGATTGCGGCGTCGCCGGTGCGGCCGGGAATCTTCCATGCCAGCCCGCTCGATGAGTTCACGGCGCAGATATCCCCAGCCGCGTTGATCCCCGCGGCGACGATCGTTCCCCAATAGTGCTGGATGTCGACCAAGCCGTCGTGGATCATTGACTCGGCGGCAGAGCTGATGCGGTCGCGTTTCGTCGGGTCGAGGTAATGATCGGGGTCAGTGCGGCGCTTCCACTCGAGCCACAGCGCGCGCGAGTGTGCGGTGTTGATGTCGGCTTCGATCGGGAAGCCCATCGTGCGCGCAAACTCGCGCGCTCCCGTGCCGGTGAGCAAATGGTTGTCGGTTCGCTCCATCACGGCTTTCGAGATGAGCGACGCCGTCTTCACGCCTTCCAACGCTCCGACGCCGCCGGCCCAGCGCTTGGGGCCGTGCATGCAGCACGAGTCGAGCTGGACGACACCCTCGGCGTTCGGCAGTCCGCCGTAGCCGACGCTGTCATCGAGCGGGTCGAGTTCGTTGATGTTCACGCCCGCGATCAGCGCATCGAGCACGTCCTCACCGTGGGTTATTCCGTCGAAGGCTCGCTCAATGCACGTCTGCGGCCCCCCGTTCTTGAACTGGTTGCCGTTAGATGTCGTAAGGACGATCGGTTTCACCGGCCGCCCCAGGAGGATGGCGGGCGCGGCGCTGCCGACGCCGAGAAATTCCGTTCGGTTGAGCGTCATCTTGCGGCTCAGTTTCGCTGTCCGCTTCCGAGAGCATGTTATTCGGGAAAGCTCATCATCATAAGAACGAACGAGTCTTCAGGAGACAGCTATGACCTTGAAGAGAGCTACCTCATCCGGTATTGATCCGACCGTCCCTCCGAGCGGAACCGGTTGCGTCGAATGCCTGCAAGACGGCGGCTGGTGGCTGCATCTTCGGCGATGCGCGCAGTGCGGGCACATCGGTTGCTGCGACAATTCGCCCCAACGGCACGCGACCGCGCACTATCATAAGACGGGCCACCCGGTCATCCGCAGCTTCGAACCGGGAGAAGACTGGTTCTACGATTACCGGACGCAGGAGTTCATCGACGGTCCCGAACTTGTGCCGCCGTTGGCGCATCCGGCGAGTCACCCGGTACCCGGCCCGCGCGGACGCGTGCCGCGCGACTGGCGCACAAAGCTTAACCCGTGAGGACGAGGGTCGTCAGTCAGCGATGAAGCGGCTGCCCACCATCGGCGTCTTGTTCGCCGTCCAGATCTTCGTCTGATTCGAGGCCCGGATCGTCAGCGTCGCCAAATTGACCCGTTTCCTCATCGGGAACGGGATCTCCGAGCTTCGGCCGTTCGCCGCCGTGGGAGCCTTCGCTAAATGCCATGAGAAAAGAATTCAACCTGAGAAACGTCTGGTCCGCTGGCGCCTACTCCCGCTGCGCGATCGTGGCCGCATCCAGAACGGCCGTGGGGTTGAGGCGGCAATTGCAACTGCCCCGGAGATCGCCCGCGCAGCTGTAGCCGGAATGCTTCCCGATCCCGTGCCCGCAACTGCATTTGACGAGCTCTCCGAGCCAGCTGATCGGTGGCTGATGCGGGGAACGGGAGTGGCTCGATGCGCTGTTGCGCATGATGATTACTGCGCTCATGGACAAACAATAGCACCGGCAAATTCAGCCATAACCGGACGATCTTTCGGAATATTGCTGGGGGCCGGGCGCCGCGCCCGATAACTACGGGCGAAGGCTCGGGGCTCGCACGAGGCCTAGGTTGTGGCGCACTTCCTCGGCGACGAGCCCTGCGTTTCCCGAGACGATCTGCTTCCACGCGCTGAGCGTGAACCCGGCGACCGTGTGTTTCGGGATCTGCGCCGGAATGGAGAGCGCGTAGGGATTGACGACCGCATCGACGACCACCGGCCCATCCTTGTGCGCGAGCGCTTCGCGAAGCGCGTCTTCAACGTCGGCCGGGTCTTCGAGCCGGATCCCCTTCGCGCCCATCGCCTGCGCCACCAGCGCGAAGTTCGGATTATGAAAGTCCGTCCCGAACGGCACGACGCCGGCTTCCTGTTGTTCGATGCGCACGAAGTCCAACGATCCGTTGTTGAACACGATGACGACGACCGGAAGTTTGCGTTCGACCAGGGTCAGCATGTCGCCCATACCGAGCATCGTGAAGCCGCCGTCGCCGCTGAGCGCGATCGTTTGGCGTCCGGGTGTTGCCAGTTGGGCGCCCATCGCGTTCGGTGCGCCGCTCGCCATCGACGCCCACGTGAACGAACCAAAGATGCTTCGCTTTGCACTCGCGCGGAGATAGCGCGCGGCCCAAATGCACGGCGTACCCGTATCGACGCCGAAGAAGGCATCGTCATCGGCGAGACGGTCCAGCGTCGCAACCAAATACTCCGGGCGAATCGGCTTGAGCGAGGGACCGCGTTTCACGTATTCGGCCAGCGAGTCGTTCCACTCGCCGCTGAGCGCGAGCGCGCGGTCGAGGTGGGTGGTGGCCTCTTTCTCGGCGACCAGCGGCAGCAGCGCTGAGATCGTATCTTTCACGTTACCGAGTAATCCGAGATCGATCGGCGTGCGCCGGCCGAGGTGTGTGGGATTGCGGTCGATCTGGACTTTCGTGACGCGCTGGTCCGGTAAAAACTCGGAGAACGGGAAGTCCGTTCCGAGCAGCAGCAAGAGCTCGGCCTCGTGCATTGCGTGGCTCGCTCCGCCGAAGCCGATGAGCCCGCTCATACCGACCGCTTGCGGATTGTCGTGCTCGAGGTACTGCTTGCCGCGAAACGTGTATCCGACCGGCGCCTTGAGTTTGCGCGCGAGGGAAACCACCTGGTCATGAGCGTCGCGGCAGCCGTCGCCGCCGAAGATCGTCACGTGCGTTGCCGTGTCGATCATTTCCGCCAAGCGGCGCAGATCGGCATCCGCCGGCCGCACGACCGGTGCGTTGGCGCGGACGATCGGATCGAGCGTCCCCGAGGCTGCCTGCACCGCGATGTCACCGGGTAACGAGATCACGGCCGGCCCGCGGTCGGCGATCGCCGTGCGGAGCGCCGTTTGCACCACCGCGCGCACTTGATGCGGGTTGATGATCCGGCCCGTGTAGAGCGATGCCGTCTGAAAGAACTGATAGGGGTTGAGTTCTTCGAGCGCTTCGGTGTCGATGATCGATGACTCGACGTCGCCCGCGACGACGATCAGCGGCGCGCCTTCCTTGCGTGCATCGATCATGGCGTTGATCAGGTGCGTCACGCCGGGACCGGCCGTTCCGCAGATGGCAACCGGCTGGTCCGTCAAATACGCATCGGCCACGGCCGCGAAACCGCCGTACTCTTCGTGGCGGACGTGGATGAACTCCACCTTGCCGTTGCGCCGCAGCGCATCGATCGTCGGATTGAGCGCGTCGCCGACGATGCCATAGCAGCGACGCACGCCGGCAGCGGATAAAAGTTCCCACATCGCGTCGGCGACATTCTTGCTCATTGCTTCATTCCTCGCGATCTGCCGTCAGGTTACCCCGCGGAAATGCCTGGGAACCAGAGAGCGCCGCTACCTATTAATGTGCTGTTAAACGACGCCGACCGGCGGCGTATGGCACCATACTGCTAATGACGAATGGGCAGGCGACCGACACGCCGCGAGCGCGCACGGTTCAAGATTACATCGATATGCGGCCCGCGTGGCCGGACGGCACGCCGATCGGGTCGACGCCGATGACCGGGATGCAGTGGCTGATCTGGTCGCTCGCCGCCGCCGGAAAATTCTTCGAGGGACTCGTCGTTTTTATGACGGGCATTGCGCTGCCGCTGATCTCGCGCCAGTTTCACCTCGACGCGGGCCAAGGCGGCATCGTCGGCGCGGCGACGCTCTTCGGGATCTTGATCGGGGCGATCTCGCTCGGCGGCCTTTCGGACGTGTTCGGCCGCAAACGCATGTTCGTGGTCGAGATGCTGATCTTCATGGTGTTCTTGGCGATCCTGACGGTGGTACCGGGGTACTGGCCGCTCGTGATTTGCCTGTTCTTCACCGGCGTCGCGCTTGGTTGTGACTATCCGACGGCGCACATGATCATTTCCGAGAGCACGCCCAGCGCAAAGCGCGGGCAACTCGTGATCGCCGCCTTTGCGTTTCAAGCGGTCGGCGCGCTGGTCGGTACCGGCGTCGGCTGGCTCGTGCTGCAGGCCGATCCGCAGCTCGATGCCTGGCACTGGATGTTCGCCACCGCGCTGCTGCCGGGGCTGATCGTCACGGTCTGGCGCTTCTACATCACCGAGAGCGCCTCGTGGCTGTTCGTGCGCGGTCAACACGAAAAGGCCGAAGCGATGGCGAGGCGGCTGCTGCGCCGCAACCCGCAGTTCCCGAAAGAAATCAAACTGGAGCGCGTCGAAACGCACGCGGAGAAGCCGAACTACGGCGCGCTATTCAACCCGCGCAATTTGCGCGCGACGATCTTGGCGTCGGTGCCGTGGTTCTTGCAAGATCTGAGCACCTACGGCATCGGCATCTTCACGCCGACGCTGCTGGCAGCCGCGTTCGGCGGCGCTCCCGACCACGTTCGCAGCACGAGCGACATCATCACGAAAGATATCCTCGCGGCGAAGGGCAGCGCGCTCATCACTTCGATGCTGCTCGTCGGCATCACGTTCGCCGTAATCCTGGCGGATAAAGTTGGGCGCATCAAGCTGCAAGTGTTCGGTTTCGCCGGCTGCGCACTCGGGCTGCTCGTTGCGTCGTGCTCGGTGTATGCCGACGGCTTCGGCAAGATCTTCCTGATCTTCGCGGGTGTCATGCTGTTCAATTTCATGACCGACCTCGGACCGAACGCGCAAACGTACTTGCTCGCCGGCGAAGTCTTCCCGACCGCGATTCGCGGTTCGGGGGCGGGCTTCGCCGCCGCCTTCGCCAAGGTCGGCGCGGTGCTCACGGCGTTCATGTTCCCGGTCTTGCTCAAGGGTATCGGTCAACAAGCGCTGTTGCTGATTCTGGTTGCGACCTCGCTCCTCGGCGCGTGGGTAACGTGGGCCTACCGGATCGAGACGACCGGCGTCAACCTCGATACGATCGGGACCGAACCGCCGGCCGCGAACGTACCGGTGAAAGCCGTGGCGGTGCCGTCGTGAAGCGGCTCGAAGCGGTCGTTATCATCGCGAGCCTGGCCGCAAGTTCGGCGGCCGTCGCACCGGCAACGGCGGCAGCTTTAACGATAAAAGGCAGCGGCTCGACCTTGATGTATCCCCTGCTCAATACCTGGACGCAGCAGTATCGCGGAACGTCACCCGGCGTGCGCGTTACGGTCGCGGCAACGGGTTCGGGCGCCGGCATCAAAGCGGCGATTACCGGAGCGGTGCAGTTCGGCGCATCGGATGCGTATATGACCGACGATCAAATGGCTGCGAACCCCGGCATGCTGAACATTCCGCTTGCGATCTCCTCGCAGCTGATCGCTTACAACGTGCCGGGCCTCAACCTCACTTCATTGAAGCTCGACGGTCCGACGCTGGCCGGCATTTACACCGGCTCGGTGCGGACATGGGACGCGCCGTCGATCGTCGCGATGAATCCCGGCGTGAAGCTGCCGCATCAAGACATCATCGCGATCCACCGCAACGACAGCTCCGGCGATTCGTTCATCTTCAGCCAGTATCTGACGTTCTCGACCGACTCGTGGGAAGACGGCCCGAGCTTCGGAACCGACGTTGCGTGGCCGGCCATTTCCAACGCGAAGGGCGCAACCGGCAACGACGGCATGGTGAAGACGCTCGCGGCCACGCCGTACGGGATCGCCTACGTAGGCGGCAGTTTCTTCGGCCAAGTTGCGGGAGCGCATCTCGGTACGGCGATGCTGCGAAATCAAGCCGGCAACTTCGTCTCGCCCAAGCCCCGCAACGTGCGGGTGGCTGCGGCCGCACTCGATACGCGCACGCCGAAGGACGAACGGCTGAGCCTCGTCTTCGCTCCGGGCGCCGACTCCTATCCGCTGGTCAACTACGAATATGCGATCGTGGCGGCCAAACAACCCGATCCGGCAACAGCCGCGGCACTGCGCAACTTTCTGTTGTGGACGATCGACGACGGTCACGGCAACGATCAGAAATTGCTCGACCCGTTGCATTTCGCAACGTTGCCGGAAGCGGTGCGCGCGCTGAGCGACGCGCAGATCCGTAAAATCGGCTGAGACTTGGATCTCAGCCGGCGTAAACTGCTCGCCTCCGCCGGCATCGTCGCGGTTGCCGCGTCGCTCGGCGTTGCGGAAGAAGCGGAGGCTGCGGTTGCTGTTCGACCCGCGAACGATCCGCTCGTTCCGCCCGTGCACGGGCTGCACTTGCAGTTCGGAGCGCATGCGGCCTCGGAGATGGTCGTGTCCTGGCACGCGCTGCAAGCCGTCCGCCATCCGCGCGTTTTGCTGGGACGGCGCAACGGTGCGCTCGTGCGAACAACGGTTGCCGAAGAATCGACCTACACCGACGCCAAGAGCGGGCAGATCGTCCACACGTATCACGCGAAGCTGACGGGCTTGCAGCCCGGCTCCGCCTATCTCTATGCGGCGCTGCACGACGGGGCGGAGCCGGAATTCGGGACGTTCCGCACCGTGGCACGCGGACGCGTGCCGCTGACGTTCACGAGCTTCGGCGATCAAGGGACGCCGACGCTCGGCAAACGCTACGTCCCGCCGCCGGGCGTGGTGATGCCGAATCCGCCATACGTGAATGACAATCTGGGCGGCCCGGCCGGCAGCGACACTACCCTCGGCGTCGAGCGCCTGCGGCCGGCGTTTCATCTTTTCAACGGCGATCTCTGTTACGCCAACCTCGCCGACGACCGCGTGCGCACGTGGTGGGACTTCTGGACGAACAACAGCCGCAGCGCACGTAACCGACCGTGGATGCCTTCTCCGGGCAATCACGAGAACGAACTCGGCAACGGCCCGATCGGCTATCGCGCCTACCAGACGTATTTCTCGTTACCCCCGGCCGCAGGGCAGACGCCGGTGACGCGCGGGTTGTGGTACTCGTTCACGGCCGGCTCGATGCGCGTGATCAGCATCGCCAACGACGACATTGTCTACCAGGACGGCGGCAACACGTACGTACGCGGCTATTCCGGCGGTGCGCAGAAAGCGTGGCTGGAACGCGAATTGGCGGCGGCTCGGCATGACCGGAACATCGACTGGATCGTCGTCTGCATGCATCAGGTCGCGATCTCGAGCGTCGATCAGTTCAACGGCGCCGACCTCGGGATCCGTGAGGAATGGCTGCCGCTGTTCGACCGCTACGGCGTCGATTTGGTCGTGTGCGGACACGAGCATCACTACGAGCGCTCGCATCCGATTCGTGGCCGGCAATCCAACGCCACCCTCACGCCGATTCCGGTGGCGACCGCAACCGATGTGATCGATACGACCGAAGGCACCGTGCACATGGTGATCGGCGGCGGCGGGACCTCGTCACCGTCAAATCAGCTGTTCTTCGATCCGCCGGGCTGCCGCGTGATCACCGCGGTTGCGGCGACGCGCGATCCGGCCACCGGCAAACGGGCGCCGGTCTATGTAAAAGAAGACGCGCCGTGGTCGGCCGTTCGCAATGCCGCGCATTCGTACGGTTTCGCGGCATTCCGGCTCGATCCGGGATCGCGCCCCGGCGGCAACACGACGATTACGGTGACCTATTACGACGTCGTCGGCAGCAACGGCGCGATCGCGCCCTTCGAGACGTTCATACTGCGCCGTCCCCGCCGCGACTAGCGCACGCTCGCGGGGCAGGAAACCGCGCTTGCTTCCTCAAGCCCGTGCGTGAGCAATCATGGACGCCACACTACCGGCAATCGGCCAAGCAGCATTTCGCGCGTTCTTCGTGTACGATGTCGCGGATACGATCGATCTTGGTTTGCTGCAAACCGTTCGCGGAGCCGGGGTGACGCGCGCGCCGCTGCAACTGCGGCGTGAGGCCAGCTCTGAATTTATACAATATCCCGTCGCCCCGCTGATCGTCCGCCTGCCCGACTTGGAAGAATACGGCGCCAGCGTCCGGGCGAAAATCTTCGACTTCGGCGTGGTGTCGATCCGCATCAGCGTGCGATACGACGGCGAGTGGGCCGGATTTGCGGAGCTCGGGCGAAAACTGCGGCGTGACGACCGTTTCGAGACCCTGGCGCGGGCGACGCTCGAAGACGTGCTGACGGAAATTCGTCCGGCCTTGGTCGAACCGCACACCGTGCTCGTCGAAGATTACTTCGTCTTCGATGTCGCGCGCTTCGAACCGCAGATCGACGCGGGCCAGCTCTCCGGCACCTTCGCAGGCGATCTCGCGAAGCTGTTGCTGTTTGAAGTCGAGCCGCTCGAGTCGCGTCAGCAAGACGAAGCGCTGCGCGTCGCGCTCTCGTATTTTCCCGACGACCTCGTCGTCGTCCAGTGGGACGCCGCGTTCGTCTACGACCGGCCCGATGGCGCCGAAGCCATCATCGATATCCTCGAGTACGCGAACGCGCAGCTAGTGGAGTTTCGGACCTACGATGCGCGGCTCGACGACGAGCTCGACGCGATCTACGCGCTGCAGCCCGGTCGCCGCGAGCGGCGGCATCTGCGTGGCAGAGAGCCGGCGGAGCGGGCCGACCGCGTGCGCTTCCTGCTGGTGGACATCCTCGAACTCACCGATCGCACGGCCAACGCCCTCAAAGTGATCGGCGATGCGTACTACGCCCGCCTCTATCGCGCGGCGGCGGGACGTCTCGGCCTCGCCGACTGGCAAGGTCAAATCGATGCCAAGCTGCGCAGCGTATCCGAGATCTACCGCGTCTATCAGGATCAGGCGCAGTATGCGCGCAGCGAATTTCTCGAGATCGTCATCATCGTGCTCATCGCCATTGAGGCTGTGATCGGCGTTCTCGCATTGCGCCATTGAGAAGGCGTACTTACGGAGACTTACTCGCGCGCGTATATGATGATTGAGAGATAGGTCATCGGAAGCTTGCGCAAGTCCTCGGGTCCGTGCGGCGCCGATGCATCGAAAAAGAGCGAATCGCCCCTTTTTAGCACGTACGTTTTGTCGGCATGCCGGTATCCGACCTCACCGGTGAGCATGTAGATAAACTCGACGCCCTGGTGTTGAAAAATGGGATACGGATCGGCGTCGTCGCTCAGGGTGATGAGATAGGGTTCTACGGCAATTTCGCTTTTGACCGAATGGCCGAGGAGCTGATAGAGGTGGCCTGAACTCGTCCCGCGCCGTTCAATTGGAAGACCCTTCCCAGCTCGAACGTATGTGGCGTCATGCTTCTCGTCGAACTTGGCAAAAAACGTTCCGATGGGAACGTTGAGCGCACGCGCGAGTGCCTGCAAGGTTGCAAGTGAAGCCGAGGTCCCGCCATTTTCAATTTTGGACAACATACCGATCGACAACTCGGCCTGCGTCGCCAAGTCCAAAACCGTCATGTCGTTTTTCTTACGCAGGGCGCGAACTTGACTACCGATGGCAGCTTCGAGCGATTGGCTCTCCGAGGGGCGCGCCCCGCTTTCGGTCCCTATCCGCGCGCCCGGCTTCGGTCCGGCTTTGTTCGATCGCATCAGCGCCTCCGTTCCAGCATCCGCTAGGATGTTGGACGGAGGCTGCGATTTACCGGCTTAGGACGCGATCTCCTCGGGCTCCTCGGCGTGGATCACGATCGACTTAGGCGAGGTGCCGTAGCGGCTTCCGATATCCTCGAGGTCCGCCTCGATCTTGCGCATCACGTCGCCCGAGCCGTTCTTGCGAATGAAGAGCCACCCCACACCGATCGCCAAATAGATTGCGAATGCATACGGGAAGTAGCGTACCGGCGGATCCGGCATCGGATAAAAGCTGCCGACGATCGGAATGAGCAGAAACAACAGCGCGAGAGCGGAAAGCACCAGTGCGCTGGGCGTCAATATGCCGTTCTTCCTAAGGTACACGGGCGCGGCGATCGCAATCAGGACGTATCCGATGATGAACCCGTAGGACGACAGCGTTCCGCCGTCATTGAGCAGATCGACGGGCCCGAGGCCCCAGACTTTCATGCAGATGAAACCGATGGCGAGTGCGATCCCGGCGCACCACGAGACCGATACGTGCGGTGTCGCGTTCACCTTGTGGGTTTCGCCGACGGACGAATGGAGCAGACCGTGCCGGCTCATGGAGAACAAGACGCGGCAGCCGGCGGTGAAGCTCGCTAGCGTGCAACCGAACGCGCTTACGAGAACCATGACCAGCAGGACCGGGGCAGCCCAGCCGACGCCGGCAAATTTAGCCATGACGCCCAGGGTGTCGGCGTTACCATCCAGCGTTGTGTGTGTCGCGGCGAAGGCGCCCAACATTCCAAAGCTGCTCACGGTGTAAAACAGGCACGCGATGACGACGGCGCCGATGACGGCCCGTGGAATCGTCTTGAGCGGATTTTTGGCTTCCTCGCCGAGTGTACTCGAGCTTTCGAAGCCGATGTCGGCGAAAATCGCTAAGACGAGTCCCAGCGAGAGCCCGCCGAACGAAAAGCCTTGAAGCGTCAATTGGGGAATGTAGAAGTGGAACGGGACCTTCACCAAAACCACGGCTAAGAGAATTGCAATCAGCGCCATGCCGCTGAATTCAAGAATGAGCATCAATTTCGTCGACAGGCGGATGTCGCGATAGGCGATATACCACGGCACGAGAATCGCGATGGCGTACGTGACGTATGGCCAGATCGCCCCCTTCGGCGATCCGGCTAAAAGCAGCATGAAATTGGCGGCTGCGCCGGCGAGCGCAATGCCGCAGCCGACGTAGGCAACCAGCCATCCCCACCCGACCATGACGCCCCACGTCGGGCCCAGTCCCATCGTCGTGTACGAATACAGTGAACCCGGGGATGCTGATCGCCGCGCGAACTGATTGACGTTCATGCCGACGAGGATGAGTCCGACGCCGGTAAGCAGGTAGGCGAGCCACGTCGCGTTCCCGGCCGACACAAAGACCAGCGGGATGATGGCAGCCATCGATGCTGACGGTGCGATGACGGCGACCGATTGGGACAATACTTCAAATTGAGACAGGCAACGTTTTCGTAATCCGTAGTTGCCTGAATGGTGATCACCATCCGTATTCGAGATAGCATCGGATCGCACAACGTTGATCGTGGCCATGGCGTCACTCCGGGAATTCAGGTGATTGGCGCTAAGTTTACGCTGCGTGTGCGCTTCATCAAACTTGCAAATGCGGAACGTATCTACTTATATATACGCCGTTTGGCCGACTTTCTCGTCAGGAAACTTAGTTTCCGCGCATTGACTATGACGCGATGCCGCGCTACAGTACCCGGAGACGCGCCGGATTTGGAGCTAATGTTATTTTATGTGTGGGATCGTTGGAATTTTCTTGAAAGAAGAGCGCCTGAATGCTGACCTCGGCGAGCTCTTGGCGCCGATGCTGCTCTCGATGTCGGAGCGCGGACCGGACAGCGCCGGCTTTGCCGTTTATGGTACGGGCGCGGACGGGATACGAAAAATGACGCTACACAGCAGTGGGGATGCCTCGCTCGAAAATATTGCCGCCGACATCGCGCTCGGCGGCGGCTGCGCCGTTACTGCGACCGTTCGCGGAAATCACTGCGTTCTTGCGGTTGCTGAAGCCGATGTCGACCGCACGGTCGTCTGGCTTCGCGAGATGCGACCCGAGTTGAACATCACCTCGATCGGCCGGAGCATAGAGATTTATAAAGATACCGGCTTGCCGGGCGAGGTCTGCGATCGCTTCGGGCTACGCGCGATGCACGGCACCCATGCCATCGGCCACACCCGGATGGCGACCGAGTCGGCGGTCACGACCGACGGCGCGCACCCGTTTTCGACCGGGCCCGATCAGTGTCTGGTCCACAACGGCTCGCTCTCCAATCACAACTCGCTCCGCCGCAGCCTCATGCACGACGGCCTGCAGTTTCGCACGGAAAACGATAGCGAGGTTGCGGCGGCATATCTCTCGTGGCGCATGCGACAGGGGTTGAACCTCGGCGGAGCGCTCGAGGCTGCGCTCGCTGACCTCGATGGTTTCTACACCTTCGTCGTTGGGACGGAGACGGGCTTCGGCGTCTTACGCGATCCGGTCGCATGTAAACCGGCCGTTATGGCGGAGACGGATGCATACGTTGCCTTCGGCTCCGAATATCGCGCGCTCGCCGCCCTGCCCGGCATCGAACGAGCACGCGTTTGGGAACCCGATCCCGCCACCGTCTATTTTTGGGAGCGCGCCGCTTAGGTGCGCGTGCATCCGCTGCCGCAGGCGCACGTCGCCGACTTGGAGGCGATTCCGGTGCGCCTCCTCAACGCCGCGCTGCATCAGCAGAGCGTGCTGCCGGCGATCGAGCGCTGGCGTATCGTGAAGCCGATGGGAAGACATGCGATTGCTTGCGGTCTCGATGCCGACATCGACGTCGAAATTGAGGGGCACGTCGGCTATTACTGCGCCGGGATGAACAAGCGCGCGACCGTTCGTATCAACGGAAACGCCGGCGTGGGTCTGGCCGAGAACATGATGTCGGGTCAGGTCACCGTTCGCGGAGATGCAAGCCAGTCGGCCGGTGCAAGCGGACATGGCGGTCTTCTAATCGTCGGCGGAAACGCCAGCGCGCGATGCGGAATTTCGATGAAGGGCATCGACATCGTCGTTGGAGGTAACGTCGGCCACATGAGTGCCTTCATGGCCCAAGCCGGAAATCTCGTGGTTCTCGGTGACGCGGGCGAGGCGCTCGGCGACTCGATCTACGAAGCCCGCATCTTCGTGCGCGGAGCGGTGAAGAGTTTGGGGGCTGATTGCATCGAGAAACCGATGACCGCGCAGCACCTCATGGCCTTGGGCGAATTGCTCGAACGCAGCGGTTACGGCAACATCGAGCCCGCGGCATTTCGCCGCTTCGGTTCCGCGCGCCGGCTCTATAACTTCCATGTCGAGAATGTGGGGGCATACTGATGATCGAGCGGTCGCGCTGGATTCACACCGAACCCATCGAGTCGGCCACCTTTAGCGCCGCCGCGCTGGCGGAGATCCGCCGCGCAGCGGCAACCGGCATTTACGACATCCGTGGCGGGGGCGCCAAGCGTCCGGTGCCGCACTTCGACGATCTGCTCTTCCTAGGGGCGAGCGTTTCGCGATATCCGTTGGAAGGCTATCGTGAGCGTTGCGGCACCGATGTGACGCTCGGCGCCCGCTTCGCAAAGAACCCGATTCATCTCAAGATTCCGATTACGATCGCCGGCATGAGTTTTGGCGCGCTCTCATTGCAGGCGAAAGAGGCACTCGGCCGCGGCGCCACGGCGGCGGGAACCAGCACGACGACGGGCGACGGCGGAATGACGGCAGAAGAACGCGAGCATTCGCAGACGCTCGTTTATCAGGTGCTGCCGTCGCGGTACGGCCTGAACCCGGACGACCTGCGCAGAGCCGATGCGATCGAAGTCGTCATTGGCCAAGGCGCGAAGCCGGGCGGCGGCGGGATGCTTTTGGGCCAGAAAGTGACCGAGCGTGTCGCCGCGATGCGGACGCTGCCGGCCGGAATCGATCAGCGATCGGCATCGAGACACCCCGACTGGACCGGTCCCGATGATTTGGAAATCAAAATCATCGAACTGCGCGAGATCACGGATTGGGAAAAGCCGATCTTCGTCAAGATCGGAGCGAGCCGTCCGTACTACGATACCTCGCTTGCGGTAAAGTCCGGTGCCGACGTGATCGTGATCGATGGTATGCAAGGCGGCACGGCAGCAACGCAAAACGCGTTTATCGAAAACGTCGGTATTCCGACCTTAGCCGCGATTCGGCCGGCGGTCCAAGCGCTACAAGAACTCGGGCTTCATCGGAAGGTGCAGTTGATCGTATCCGGCGGTATCCGAACGGGCGCAGATGTTGCGAAAGCGCTTGCACTTGGTGCCGATGCGGTTTCGATCGGTACCGCAGCGCTCGTTGCGCTCGGTGAAAACGATCCGGCATATGAAGAAGAATACCGTGCGCTCGGCACGACGGCAGCGGCCTACGACGACTGGCATGAGGGTCTCGACCCGGCCGGCATTACGACGCAACGGCCCGAGCTCGCGCAACGGCTCGATCCCGTCCTCGCAGGCCGGCGCCTCGCGAATTATCTGGGCGTCCTTACCCTTGAAACGCAAGCGATCGCCCGTGCCTGCGGAAAGTCGCACGTTCACAATCTGGAACCGGAAGATCTTGTCGCGCTAACGATCGAGGCGGCGGCGATGGCGCGCGTTCCGTTGGCCGGCACTGATTGGATTCCGGGTCGAATCTAAGAATGGATCTTGAAGCCAAGGCCGTCGAGCTCGGCATCGACTACTTTCTGATTTGCTTCGCGGACCTGGCCGGGACACCACGCTCGAAACTCGTCCCGCGCGAGGCGATCAATGGCATGGCAAAGACCGGCGCAGGCTTTGCCGGGTTTGCAACGTGGCTCGACATGACGCCGGCGGACCCCGATCTCTTCGCCATCCCCGATCCGGAAAGCCTCATTCAGCTCCCGTGGAAGAAAGAGGTCGGGTGGCTTGCGGCCGACCCGTGGATGAACGGTGCGCCGATCGAGCATGCGCCGCGAAATCTTCTCAAGCGGGTGATTGCGCGCGCCGCCGCCGCCCGGCTTCAAATGAAGACCGGCGTCGAATGCGAGTACTTTCTCATCGCGCCCTCGGGCGAAGCCATCTCCGACCTCGCCGACGTGCAAGCCAAGCCGTGCTACGATCAGCAAGCGCTCATGCGCCGTTACGATGTGATTACCGAAATTTGCGACGCAATGCGCACGCTCGGCTGGAAGCCGTATCAGAACGATCACGAAGACGCAAACGGCCAGTTCGAGATGAACTGGCTCTACGACGATGCCCTCAAGACGGCCGATCGTCATTTGTTCTTCAAATACATGACGAAGTCGATCGCCGAGAAGCATGCCATGCGTGCGACCTTCATGCCGAAACCGTTTACCCATCTGACGGGAAACGGTTGCCACACGCACGTTTCAGTGTGGGACATGGATTCGGCGGCGAACCTCTTCGAGGATCCGGCGGGCGAACTTGGGCTCTCCGAACTCGCCTATCGCTTCATCGGCGGCGTCATGCATTCGGCCGACGCGTTGTGCGCCATTACGAATGGGACGATCAACTCCTATAAGCGCATCAATGCTTCCATCACCCTTTCGGGCGCCACCTGGTCGCCGAACACCATATCCTATTCCGGCAACAATCGCACGCACATGATTCGGATTCCGGAGCCCGGCCGGTTCGAGTTTCGCCTTCCCGACGGCGCTGCCAACCCGTATCTTTTGCAGGCCGGCATCCTCTCGGCCGGACTAGATGGCATCGAAAATGCGCGCGATCCCGGCAAGCGCCTCGACATCAACATGTACGTCGACGGGCACCAAGCCGGCGACGTCCGCACGCTGCCGCAGAACTTGCTCGATGCGACGCGCGCTTTTGAGACATCTGGCGTGCTCAGGTCGATGCTCGGAGACGAGTTCATTACGGCATATGCTCGCCACAAGCACGCTGAATGGCGTGGCTTCCACCAGCATCTCACCGAGTGGGAGTGCCGGACCACTCTCGATTGCTGACGCGCCGATGATTTACGACGCGATCGTCGTCGGACTCGGCGGAATGGGCAGCAGCGCGCTCGCGCATGCCGCCGGCCGCGGAATGCGCGTTCTCGGTCTCGAGCGATTCGGCCGCGTTCACGATCTCGGCTCGTCGGCGGGCCGCTCGCGAATCATTCGCCAAGCGTATTTTGAAGACGCAGCATACGTACCGCTCGTGCAGCACGCATACGATCGCTGGCGAGAATTGGAACGCGCGACCGGTCTACCGATACTCAACCTCACCGGCGTGCTGCTCGTCGGCACGCCGCAACACGATTCGGTCGTCAATGCGCGCGCAAGCGCCATCACGCACGGCTTGCCGTTCGAAGAGTTGGACGCCGGGGAGATTGCGCGCCGTTATCCCTCCTTTGCCCCCCGCAGCGACGAAATCGGGATTTTCGAGGCCAACGCCGGGTTCGTCATTCCCGAAACGGCCATCGAGGGCTATCTGCGCGTCGCACATCAAGCGGGAGCTGAGATGCGGTTCGATACGCCGCTCAAGAAATGGCGTGCGACGTCAAGCGGCACGTTTATCGTCGAGGCCGGCGACGAATCGATGTACGAAACGCGGCGGCTCGCTCTATGCATGGGAGCATGGTTCGAATCGGTTGCAGCAGAGATCGGTATTCCGATCGTTATTGAGCGGCGCGTTCAGCACTGGTTCGCCCAAGCAGATGGCGCGCTCGGACCGGCCCAGGTGCCCACGTTTCTCGTCGACCGCGTCGAGCAGCCGTCGCGCATGTACGGGTTCCCCAATGTTGGCGACGGAGTCAAAGCAGCGTTTCATGCCATCGGCGAGGCGACGCACGCAGACGACTTGGATCGCATCGTGCACGAGTCCGATATCGAACCCCTGCGCGTGGCGCTCGAGGCGTGGCTCCCGGGGTCGACGGCACGGTACGCCGGCGGAAAGGTGTGCATGTACAGCCTCACACCGGACGAACACTTCGTGCTCGGACGACATCCGCATTATACCGGCGTTGTGCTCGCCGGCGGTTTCTCCGGTCACGGCTTCAAATTCGCCTCTGCGATCGGTGACGTGATCGCCGATTTGCTCGCTGACGGAGTGACGGGTCGCGACATCGCCTTTCTGTCGCCCGAGCGGTTTACGCCGCAACCTTGCTGATCGACACTTCGAGGAGTGCGTTGAGCGCGGCGAGCGTTTCATGGCCGAGCAACGTGGCCATCTGCGTCTCGGCGCTTTGCCAGAGCGGGGCGGCAGCGAGATATTTCTTGCGACCGCTCGGGGTGATCGCCACGGCCCGCACGCGCCGGTCGCGCGGATCGCGGGCGTCTTTGACCCAGCCTTCGGCGACGAGCGGTTTGAGGTTGCGCGTGAGGGTCGTCGGGTCCATGCCGCGCGCGTGGGCGAGCGTGCCGATCGCGATTCCGCCGCTTTCGCCCGGCCCGGCCGTCGCCAGATAGGCGAGCAGGCCGAACTGGCCGATCGTGAGGCCCGCCGGTTCGAGCGCCTGGTCGTAGAGCTGCGTGACGTGCCGGCCGGCTCGCCGGATGCGTGAACACGTGCAATTACGGAGTTCACGAGTCGACGGTTTTTCAACGTCGGTAGCGGTTTTCGGCATGGTTGACACCCATGATAGCATGCATATACAGCTAAATCAACCGCCGAAAGACGTGTTATGCAGGCGACCGCGCCAAATACCCCGCCCGACGCCCCTAACGTCCGGCAACTCGCCCACGCCGGCGACGCCAAGACCCGCATGCGCCATGCGATGGAGCACGGGCCGATCGTTGCGACGATGTTCCGGCTCGCGTTGCCGACGGTCTCCGTGCTCGTTATCCAAACGCTCGTCTCCGTCGCCGAGACGTTTTACGTCAGCTTTCTCGGCACGACGGCGATCGCGGGCGTCTCGCTCGTGTTCCCGGTCGTCATGCTGATGACGATGATGTCCAACGGCGGCATCGGCGCCGGCGTGTCGTCTGCGGTCGCGCGTGAAATCGGCGCCGGGCGGCAGAAGGCCGCCGACGCGCTGCTGCTGCACGCGATCGTTCTGGCCGTGGTCTTGGGGTTATTGTTCACGGCCGGAGCGCTCGTGCTCGGGCCGGATCTCTACCGCAGCCTCGGCGGTCACGGTCCCATTCTCACGGCGGCGCTCACCTACTCGGGCTTTCTGTTCGTCGGTGCGGTTCCGATTTGGCTCGTCAACCTCATCGCCTCTGCATTGCGCGGTGCGGGCGACGTGAAGGTGCCGGCGCTGGTCACGCTTGCGGGCGCGATGATCCTGATTCCGTTGTCGCCGGCGTTCATCTTCGGCTTCGGGCCGCTGCCGCGCATGGGCGTGGCGGGCGCGGGCATCGCGGTCTGCACCTATTACGTCGTTGCGAGCATCGTCTTGGTGGCTTACCTCGCCTCCGGCCGCGCGACGCTGATCTTGCGCATCGCGCCGCTGCAGTGGCGGCTCTTCGGCTTGATCCTCGGCGTCGGGTTGCTGGCCGCGGTCGGAACGCTGCAGACGAACATTACCGTTGTTCTGTTAACCGGTGCGGCCGGCTCGTTCGGAACGGCGGCGCTGGCCGGCTACGGGATCGCGTCGCGCTTGGACTATCTCCTCATCCCGCTGATGTTTGGGATTGGCGCGGCCGTGCTGACGATGGTGGGCACGAACGTCGGCGCCGGAAAGGCCGAGCGCGCGCGCCGTATCGCGTGGGTCGGCGCAGCCGGCGGCTTTCTCTTGACCGGGGCGATCGGCGCCACTGTCGCGCTCTTTCCGCATGCGTGGCTCGGGCTCTTCACGCACGACGCCGCCGTCGTCGCCACGGGCACGCTGTACTTGCGGATCGTGGCGCCGTTCTACGCGCTCTACGGCGCCGGTTTTATCCTGTACTTCGCATGTCAAGGCGCGGGCCGCATCGTGTGGCCGTTCCTGGCGGGAACCGTTCGGCTTTTGGTGAGCGCCGGATTGGGCTGGCTCGCGGTCATGCACTACACCGCCGGCATCAACACGCTCTTCGCCGCCATCGCCGCCGGCTCGCTGATCTACGGCGCCCTCATCATCGCGTACGTCGCGCTCTCGCCGCGTTGGGAGCGGGCATTGGTATAGGACCCCGTTTCTCGCGGCGCGTACTTCCCGGGCATGAAGGCCATCGCGTTTCTCCTCGCGTTGCTGCTCTTGCCGATGTCGAGCGCTGCGCAGACCGGAACGCCGGCGCCGTCGACGACGCTGAAGGTCCTCATCAGTCCGGGTCTCATCTTTCTGTTGCCGCTCGAGGCCGGCATCGAGCGCGGCGTGTTTGCGCAGCAGGGCATCACCGTCGTACCGGTGATCCACAGCGGCTCGAGCCAATCGATCATCCCGTCGCTAGCTCGCGGCGATGTCGACGTCGCCGCGATCTCGCCGAGCCCGGCCTTTTTCAACCAGTTCTCGGAGGGCTTCGACGCGAAGCTCGTTGCATCGACGATTGCCAGTCATAAGGGCTGGAATCCGACGATGTGGCTCGTCGTGAAGCAAACCGATTGGGATAACCGGACGATTCGCAACCCGCGCGATCTGCGCGGCAAGCACATCGACGGCATGTCGGCCGGCAGCGAAGGCTGGTATCTGGCGCGGCACGTGATGACGAACGCCGCGCTGCAGCCTTCGGACATGACGTTCACGTCGCGCTTCTCGACCGCGGCCGATTGGGTGATGTCGCTGCGCAACGTCAACGACGTGCAGGCGGCATTCGAGCCGACCGTCACGCAACTCGAGCAGCTGCATCTCGGCCACCGCTGGATCTCGATTGCCGACCTCGATCCGCAGTACACGGAGAGCTTCTTGGGCGTCTCGGCCGCGACGCTCAAAGCGCGGCCCGACGTCATCCGGCGTTTTTTGATCGGCTACATCAACGCCTGCAAGTACGTGCTGAGCAGCAATGGCAAGTGGACGCCCGAACTCGTGCGCATTTTTTCCAAGTGGTCGGGGCTGACGCCGGACGTCGTCGCGGCGATTCCGACGCCGCCGTATACCGGCGCGTTCGGACGAATCAACACGGCCGATCTCGAACAGATTCAGCGCTTTTGGCATACGATGGGTCTGGTCCCGACCGAGCAGAGCATCGATACGCTCGTCGATACGAGCCTCATCATGCAAGCGCAGAAGGGCGCGGGCGTTGTCCCACATTAGTCACCGCGACGACGTCCCGTTTCCGCCCGACTCAAACCCGAACGCCCCCAATTTCAGCGTTCCGGGCGGAAGCTGGGATACGCACTTCCATCTCTACGGACCGCCGAACCATTTTCCGTATGCCGACACGCGCCTGTTCACGCCGCCCGCGGCGCCGTTCGAACACTGGCAGCGCATCTCGGCCGCGATCGGGATCGCGCGCGGGGTCGCCGTCACGCCGGGCATTCACGGCTACAACAACGACGTGACGCTCGACGCGGTCGAACGTTCTGAAGGCCGCGTGCGCGGCGTGATCCGCGCGAACGCCGCGCTCACGGCGCAAGACATCGCCGCACTGCACAAGCGCGGCGTGCGCGGCGTGCGCTTCACGTTTGCCGAACATCTCGGGCAGAAATTCGACGTGCAGCTCTTGCAGACGGCCCTCGCGCGCATCGAGCCTTGCGGATGGGTCATGCAATTTCTCATCGATGGGGACGCGATCGAGCGGCACGCCGATGTGGTCGCCGGCTTGCCGTTGCCGGTCGTGCTCGACAGCTTTGCCGGGATCACGGCGGGACGCGGGCTCGATCAGCCTGCCGTGCGCGCGCTCTTCGATCTGCTCGCCCGCCCCAACATCTACGTGAAGCTGATGTGCGCGGATCGCGAACTCGATGCCGGCGAACGCTACGAGAATATCGTCGGGCTCGCGCAAGCGATTATCGCCCGGGCGCCGGATCGCGTCATGTGGGGGTCCGACTGGCCGCACTCCTACCTCTACGAGGCCAATCGCGTTCCGAACGACGGCGATCTGCTGAGCATGCTCTCGGACTTTGCGCCCGACGAGGCGGTGCGGAAAAAGATTCTCGTCGACAACCCGGTGCGCGTGTTCGACTTCGATTAACGTCGCCGGTGCTTTTTTGCCGTAGCAAGCTGCCGGTTTTCGGCTTGACGCACGCGCATGCCGGAAGTAACCTGCTCGCACATGACGAGTACGAACGGTCCCAATAAACCACTCATCGTTTTTGACGTTAACGAAACCTTGCTCGATCTCGATACGATGAAGCCGATCTTCCAGCGGCTCTTCGGTGACGAGAACGGGATGCGATGGTGGTTCGATAATCTGATCATGTATTCAGAAGCGCTCACGCTCGCGAATTCGTACGTTCCGTTCACCGAGATCGGCGGCGCGGTGCTTCAAATGCTCGCCAAGGCACAAGGGAAGACCATCAGTGACGCGGACAAACGTGAGCTGACCGACAACTTCGCGTCGATGCCGCCGCACCCGGAGGTTCCGGATGCGCTCGCGCGTTTACGTGCGGCCGGCTTTCGACTCTTCACGTTGACCGACAACCTGCTCGAAATCCAAGGCCGGCAACTCGAGCACGGCGGCATCATCGGGCTCTTTGAACGCCGTTTCAGCGTCGATCAGGAAGTTCGCCGGCATAAGCCGGCGCCCGAAGCCTACGCCTATGTCGAACGGCAACTCGCTGTACATCCGCCGGATCTCATGCTGATCGCCGCTCACACCTGGGACACGATCGGCGCGCTGGGCGCGGGTTGGCATGCGGCGCTCATCAAGCGCCCGCCGAACGAGGTGCTCGGCGTTGGTCCGCAGCCGGAAATCACCGGCACCGATTTGCGCGACGTTGCCGATCAGATCATCGCACATTACCCCGCCACGTAGCGCAGTGGGCTTTGCGCGTCCCGGAGCGAAGGGAGCGCGATGAATCGCCGTACTGCTCTGCTTACCGGCGCCGCGTTGAGCGCGTCGTTTCCGCTGCGCGCGAGCGCGGCTACCGCGATGAGATTCGCCACGAGTCCCAGCGACTCGGGTGCGCTCGTGTTCGAAGCCGATGCGCAAGGCTATCTCAAGCAGGCCGGCGTGGCCGTGGACATTCAGTACCTCTCGAACGGTTCGGCCTCGATCGCCGCGCTGCTCGGCGGTGAGATCGACGTTACCGGCAGTAACATGCTCTCGGTCGTGCAAGCGCGCCAGAAGGGCATCCCGATCAAGATCATTGCGCCGCAGGCGATCTACCGTCGCGGCCAGGCGTCGACGCTGCTCCTGTGTCCGGCGGACTCGTCCGCTCGTAGTGGCCGCGATCTCAATGGGAAGACGGTCGCGGTCAACGCTCTCGGCGGCTCGCCGCACGTCGCCGTCGAGGCGTGGATCGACAAGAACGGCGGCGATTCATCGACGGTGAAGTATATCGAGATGACGTTTTCCGCGATGGGGCCGGCACTGGCGTCGAAGCGGATCGACGCGGGGATTCTGAACGAGCCGTCGTTGACCGATGCGCTCAGCAACGGCGCCCGGCTCTTGGGTGACGCGTACGGCGCAATCGCACCCTACTGGCTCACCGACTGTTTGGTCGCAACGGAAACCTACATCGCGGCGCATTCCGACGACGTGCACCGCTTCTCCGCCGCGCTCCACATCGCCGCAATTTGGTCGAACCGCAATCACGAGAAGACCGCCGACATGGTCGCGAAGCTGCTCAAGATCGACACGCCTGTCGTGCAGAAGATGCATCGCGCGATCTTCGCCGAGCAGCTCACGCCGGCGATGATCCAGCCTGTGATCGATGCCGGTCTGAAATACGGCGCGATCACAAAGCCGATGCGCGCCGAAGAGTTGATCGCCCGCGAGGCGGCGACGGGCTAAACTCGGCCGCCACCGTTTTGGCGAATCCGGTGACGCGGACAGCCGAAACGTCCGCAACCGGTGCATCGCCAGCGGGCGTGAAAAAAACCTGGTCTCGCGCGGGCAATCGAGACTGGGCGTACAACTAATAGGCATGATCGTGCACGGATCGCTCGATGCTATCGTGCGTCACCACGCGGTTTTGCGTCCCTCCAGCCCGGCGTTGGCCGGAACGGATGGTCCCGACTGTTCATACCAGCACCTGACAACGCATCTCGATCGTGTCTGCGCGGAACTTTCGAAGTGGGTGTCGGGAGAGAATCCGGTCATTGCGGTAGCTGCGGCGGGCCGGCCGGAAATGTTTTCCGGCATCGTTGCTGCGATATCAACCGGCATCTGCGCGCCTTTCGATGCGACTCAGCCGCCGGCGGAAATCGACGCGTTTCTCTCTGACGTCAGACCGTCGCTGGTGCTCGCCGACAACGCCGCCGTCGACCGTCACGCGATGTTGTTTAGGCGGCACGGTGCCGGCATCGTCCAAATGACAGCCGTCCCCGGCGCGCCGGCCGGCGTCTTTGATGTTTTCGGAATCACGCCACAGCAACGCGAGGCGACGGATCCCGCCCGCGCGTACGACCCGGACGTAGCACTAGTCATACGCACGTCGGGCACGACTTCATCGTCGAAGCTCGTGCCCCATACCGAGGCTCGGCTCGTGCACATGTTCAACTCGATTGCCGAATCAGTGGGCTTGCAGCCGGCGGATCGATGCCTGACGACCATGCCGATGCAGCATGTTCATGCCGTTACGTGGGTGATCGGCGCGTCGCTCGTTGCCGGGGCCTCGGTGGTTTGCCCGGTACACGTTGATGCCGCCTCGCTCATCGATGAGCTGCGCACCTACAAGGCCACCTGGTATACGGCAGCGCCGCCGATGCATCGTGACGTGCTGGCATACGCACGGCGCGAAACCCCTCTCGATCTCAGCCTGCGCTTCATTCGGACGACGGCGGCTCCGATCGATCGGCAACTCGTTATCGATCTTCAAGCCGCGTTAGGTGCGCCCGTACTAGATGGCTATGGTTCGACCGAAGCACCGTCTTGCTCGTACAATGTGCCGTGGGCGAATAGGCCCGGCTCGGTCGGCCGCGCGATGGGTTGCGAGATCGCGATCCTCGATGGCGAAGTCGCCGTGCGGGGGCCCAACGTGGCGCCGGCATACGCGAACGGCGCGCGAGAAGCGATCATCGACCCGGTTTCCGGCTGGTATCGGACCGGCGATGCCGGGTACCTAGATGAAGACGGCTTTCTCTATATTACGGGCCGGATCAACGAGCGCATCAATGTCGGCGGCGTAAAGATCGCACCGGCCGAAGTCGAATCGGCGCTCCTCACTCATCCGGATGTCGCGGATGCGGTTGCATTTCCGTTACCGCATCCAACCCTCGGACAGCACGTTGCGGCGGCGGCCGTCCGGCGCGCCGGTGGGACCGTGACGGAGACGGAATTGATGGCACACGCGGCGGCGCTCTTGCCGCGCCACGGTGTCCCGAACGTGATCCATTTCGTGCCGTCGATCGCGCGCGACGCTAGCGGCAAAGTTCGCCGGCACGAACTGACGGCAACGTTCGCTCGCAACCCGTACGCCGCGCATTTGGATGCCGAGCGGTCCAAAGATAGTTCGATTCTGCATGCGCTTTCGCGTATTTGGGAGGACGTGCTCGAGTATTCGCCCGTTGCGCTCGACGAGAACTTCTTTGCCGCCGGCGGCGATTCGCTGCGCGCGATCAGGGTGATGACGCGCATCGAAGCCGATCTGGGCGTCGCGCTGTCGATGGATACGCTGCTCGTGGCCCCGACGATTCGCACGCTCTCGCAAGCGGTGCTCGCGCAAGCCAACAGCAAGCGCCCAAATGGGCGGATCGTCCCGTTGCGTACGACGGGTTCGCGCCCCCCGCTCTATTTTTACGACGGCGACACGAACGGCGGCGGCCTGTACACCCGCATTCTGCCCACCGTTCTGGACATCGAGCAACCCATTTATCTCGTTCGTCCGAACGGTGCGTTGGGCGACGCTATTCTCGATAGCATCGAACTGATGGCGGATGCCGACGCCGCGATGATTGCAGCGGAACGGCCTTCGCCGGCGTATCGATTAGGCGGTTTCTGTAGCGGCGGTATCGTCGCGCTCGAGGTCGCGCGACGCTTAGAGGCGGCTGGTGCGAAGGTCGAGGTCGTTGCGCTCGTGGGAAGCTCCGCCCCCAACGCTCGCCTCGAGACATTGTGGGAGCTGACGTCGCGGGCAGCTCCGTTCATCTCGGATCGGGGTGCTGCTTTCGTCTACCGTTGCTTCCGGAGCATCGTGAACGCTCTTCGGACGCGCACGGTTCCGAGCGAGTTTCTGAAACTTCGATCATGGTTGGAATCGAGGGTCCGCGGTCTACCGCCCTATCAGCCGACCCTCGATTTCCGCATCTATAGCGATCGTCTCATCCGGTACTTCCCCAAACGCTACGACCGCACGGTCGATCTGATTTGGGCCGATGACGATCCGCCTCCGATCACCGGCGATCCATCGATGGGGTGGCGTCACGTCGCGCGCGTGCGGCGGCATGACGTGCGCGGCGATCACACGACGATGCTCACCGACCACGTCGTGGACCTCGGCAAAGCTCTCCGCCGCATTCTCGACGAGGCCGATCGCGATTCTTGAAACCGCGCTAGCGATCGCGCGGTCTCAGTGACCGTGTCTCGTCTTTTCTCTTCTTACCAAATGCGCGATGTGACGCTGCGCAATCGAATCGTCGTCTCGCCGATGTGCGAATATTCATCGATCGACGGCTTCGCGAATGATTGGCACGTCGTGCACTTGGGTAGTCGCGCCGTGGGCGGCGCGGCGCTCGTGCTCACCGAGGCGATTGCCGTCACCGCCGAGGGCCGCATTTCGCCGAGCGATCTCGGCATTTGGAAAGACGAGCATATCGAGCAGCTCGCACGCATCGCCGCGTTTTGCAACAGTCAGGGCGCGGTCTGGGGAACGCAGCTCGCGCATGCCGGGCGCAAGGCCTCAACCAAGGTCACGTGGGAGGGCGACGGCGCCGTCTCGCCCGCTGACGGGGGCTGGATTCCGGTCGCACCGACGACCGCGCCGTTCAACGACACCTATCCGCGGCCGAGGGCGCTGGAAGAAGGCGAGATCCTCGCAATCATTCGCGCGTTTGCCGATGCGGCGCGACGTACGCTCGCTGCGGGCGGCGAAGTCATCGAAGTGCACGCGGCGCACGGCTATCTGATCCACCAGTTTCTTTCGCCGCTCGTCAACACGCGAACCGATCGCTGGGGCGGATCGTTCGAAAACCGCACGCGCCTCGCGCTCGAGACCGTGCGCGCGATTCGCGCGGTGTGGCCCGAGCGGCTCCCGCTCTTGGTGCGTTTCTCGTCGACCGATTACGCTGCCGGCGGCTGGGACATCGAGCAAACGGTCGAGCTCTCACGCATCCTGCGCGGTGAGGGCGTCGATCTGATCGATGCGAGTTCGGGCGGCGCCATCCCGCTGCCGCCGGGCACGATTCCGGTCGGTCCGCTCTATCAGCTGCCGTTTGCGGAACGCATCCGGCGCGAAGCCGGCATCGCGACCGGCGCCGTCGGCATGATCACGGAGCCCGCCGACGCCGAGGCGATCGTGGCAGACGAAAAAGCCGATCTCGTGATCATGGCGCGCGAACTGCTGCGCGATCCGTACTGGCCGCTGTTCGCGGCGCGCCTGCTTGGTGCTAAGGCACCGTGGCCGAAACAGTATCAGCGCGCCGAGGGTCCGCGGGCATCATTTCGCACTGCGCATATCGCGGACGAACGAAAGGTCCATCACTGACGATAGCGCCGGAGCGGACGGCAGCGTGCCGATCTCGACGACGCCGTCGGCGACGTTCTGCAGCGACTTCTGGTTGAGCACCAAGTCGCGGCTGATGCCGTTGTTGCCGAACGTGGCGTTGTAGGCGATCTGCGCGTCGGCCGGTTCGATCTTCAGTTTCTTCGCCATGATGGCCTGAGCTTCGGCCGGGTGCGCGTAGCCGTACGTGATCGCGTCCCGGAAGACGCGCAGAAAGGCGATCAGCTGCGGGCGATGGGCGGCGGCCCAGGTTGGGTTCACGGCGATGCCGTTGGAGATCCAATCGTGAAGGACGTCCGAACCGCGCGCCAAGATGTGCATGCCCTGCCGCGTCGCGTAGATGTCGAACGGCTGCGTGAGCATGGCGCCTTGCGCGTTCCCGCTCACGAGCGCTACCGTGCGCAGTTGCGACGTGCCGCTGTTGAGAATGTCGAAATCTTTGAGCCAGTCGAGCTTCTGCGTCGCCGCCATCTTTCGCAGGGTGATAGCCGTGATGTCTTCCTTGTTCGTGACGAGCACGACCTTGCCGCGCAGATCGTTCCAGTTCTTGATCGCGGGCGCGACGACGAGCGAGTACGTCGGTATGGTGATCACCGGCGCGACGTAGGTGACCGGTAATTTCTGCGCGGCGGCGGTGATGACGACGTCGGATGCGAGGATGGCGATCGGCGCGTCGCCTGTGACCAGTTCCGAGATGCAGTTCTGCGTGTTGCCGGCGGTGAGTTCGCTGATCGACAGACCGGCGCGCTCGAACATCCCGAGCTCCTCGGCGATGTACATCGGCCATTCTGGGACGCCCGGACCCACGCTGCCGATCAGGATCTGAAACGGCGGCGGCTTCGTCTGCGCGGTGACCGGCACCGGCGTCCAGTAAAGCAATCCTAGGGCGATCGTGATCCAAGCAAGTCGACGCATCAACACCTCCGGCTAGTGCCTTATCGCCGCGCACGAGGCGGCCCCTGTCAGCGGCGCGTTACCGGCGGCGGCCGCAAGTACGGCAGCGGATCGGGCAGTATGCCGACCGGAACCTCGATCAGCACCGGACCGGCGGCGCGGAATCCTTCGCGCAATTGCCCGCGCAGTTCGGCGGGAGAATGCGCGCGCCGGCCTTGCATGCCGAAGCTCTCGGCGAGTTTGACGAAGTCCGGATTGACGAGCTCGGTCGCGATGAAGCGATCGCCGTACTTGTCGGTTTGCGTGCGGCGCACGTTTCCGTACGCGTTGTCGTTGAACACGACGAACACCACGCGAATGTCGTGCTGCACGGCCGTAGCGAGTTCTTGGACGGTAAAGAGAAAGCCGCCGTCGCCCGAAATCGAGACGACGGCGCGGTCCGGGAACGCGGCCTTTGCGCCGAGCGCGGTAGCGGGTCCCCAGCCGAGCGTTCCCTGATAGGCCGGCGACAAATACGTACGCGGCTGATACGTCGGAAAGTGCAGCCGCGCGACGTGTCCGAGTTGCGTGACGTCATCCACGAAGATCCCGTCGTCCGGAAGCTCGGCGCGAATCGCATCGAGGTACTCGAACTGCGGTAGCAGGGCGGCGCGCAGTTTCTGCAGCGAACGTGCGCGTCGGCCGTTCAACTCCTCGATGCGCGAGGGGCGCACGCTGTTGTACGTTCCAAGGCGCTCGGCGAGCCGCGTCAGCGCAGCGGCGGCATCGCCGAGAATCCCGACGGCCGGTGCGGAAAAGCGTCCGATCTCCTCGGGATCGATGTCGATGCGGACGATCTTGATGCCCGCATCCGCACGCCAATCGTTCAACTGGATCTGCAAGCGCGTGCCGACCGCCAGAACGGCGTCCACGTCTTGCCAGAGTTCGTACCCGACGTCGATCGACGCGCTGAGCGGATTGCGCTCGCTGACCACACCGCGTCCCATGCGGTGGCTGATCACCGGCGCTTGCAGCATTTCCGCGATCGCGAGCACCTCAGTGCCCGCGTCGAGCGCGCCGCCGCCGACGACGATCATCGGCCGCTTCGCCGCGCCCAGGAGCTTTGCGGCACGTTCGATCGCGTCGTCGTCGATCGGAATCGGCGCCGGCGCTAACGCTGCTTGCATCGGAATCTGTCCGCGCTGCGGGAGTACATCGATCGCGCACTCGAGCGCGACCGGACGCCGGCGCCCCGACGTCATCTGAGCGAACGCTTCGTTCACTTTCGCGTAAGCTTCGAACGGTGCGCGAATCCGGCCGGCCCATTTGGTCAGCAATTGCAGCACTGCCAACTGATCGGGCAGCTCGTGCAGAATACCGAGGCCGCGGCCGATCAGCGCTTGCGGTATCTGGCCGGTGAAGGCCACCACCGGCGCGCCGCACGCATACGCCGTGCACAGGGCGCCGGTCGAGTTGAGAATGCCGGGACCGGGAACGACCGCGTACGCGGATGGTTCGCCCGACGCGAGTGCGGCGCCCAACGCCATGTAGGCAGCGCCCTGTTCGTGGCGCGTGTGCAGAAAGCGCATGCGCCCGTGACGCGCAACCGCATCGGTGAATTCATCGAGTTGCACGCCCGGCAGGCCGAACACCGTGCGAATGCCGTGGTCGTACAGCGCGGCGACGATGCCGTCGGCGGTCGTGATCTCCGCGCTCATATGACGAGCGTCGCGCGCACGCGGACCGCGGGACGGTCGCCGTCCGAATCGTGGATCGAGATCACGCACTCCACTTCATAGTACTGCCGGTTCGACCTCTCGTACCGTTCCGTGACGCGCGCGGCCGAACGGACCGTCGCGCCTACCGGCACCGGCAGCAGCGACTCGATGAAGTTGTTCGCGTGCAGGCGTCCCGAGCGCGCGAAGAGCGTGTTGATGCACTGCATCGGTTCGTCGGCGAAGAATAGCGGCGGAACCTCGTCCCCGCTCGGCGGTGCCGTGCCGGCGAGCGGAGCGACGATCGAGCGCGAATACCACGCGACCGCAGCCGGCGTGGCGACGTACTCGAGCACCGGAAACGTGAGGCCGGGCGCGACCGCGTCCCACGTGACCGGCGGACGCAGCACGCCCTTCAGTAGCGGAACGGGCCGCCCGATGACGACGAGCGTGCGCTCTTCATCGCGATGCGCGTCGATCGCGGCGAACGCAGCGTCAGATGAGCCAGCAGGCGGCTTCATGGTCATCAGCGATGCTCCGGAGCGGTGGTTCTTGCACGCGGCAACGTTCTTCTGCCAGCGGACAGCGCGTGTGAAAGCGGCAGCCCGACGGCGGATCGATTGCGCTCGGCGCGTCGCCGGGCAGCAGCGGCGCCGGCCGCGCACGTTCGAGGACCGGATCGAGCCGCGGCACGGAATCGAGCAGCGCCTTCGTGTACGGATGGCGCGCGTTCGCTGCAAAGCCGCGGCCGGGCGCGCTTTCCATCACCTTCCCGAGATACATCACGACGATGTGATCGGAAAGATATTCGGCGATCGCTAGATCGTGCGTGATGAACAGCAGGCTGAGCCCCATCTCGCTTTGGATGTCTTCGAGCAGCGCGACGATCTGCGCTTGCATCGACAAATCGAGCGACGAGAGCGGCTCGTCGGCAACGACGAACTGCGGACGCCCGACCAGCGCACGCGCGATCGCGACGCGCTGCAGCTGGCCGCCGCTCAGCTCGTGCGGGTAACGCAGCGCGGTCGCGGCCGGTAAGCCGACGCGTTCGAGCATCTCGCCGGCGCGTGCGAGCGCGTCGGCGCGCGGAACGCCCACGGCATCGAGCGGCTCAGCGATCGAGCCGCCGACGCGCACGCGCGGGTTGAGCGCCGGACCCGGATGCTGAAAGATCATCTGCATGCGCGGCCGGATCGTGCGCAGCTTGCCGCGCGAGGCGAACGTGATGTCGGCCGCCTCGAACAAAATCGTGCCCGACGTCGGGCGCACCAAACGCAACAGCGCGCGGCCGGTCGTCGATTTCCCACTGCCGCTCTCGCCGACCAGCCCGACGATCTGCCGGTGACCGATGCGCAGCGTCACGCCGTCGACTGCGCGGACGACCGTGCTTCCCGAGAGCGGAATGTGGACGCGCAACTCGCGGGCTTCAACCATCGTGCGCACCAACGAGCCAGCACGCCGCGCGGTCGCCCGCCGGCCCGTCACGCAACGGCGGCCGCTCGACGCAGCGCTCGAAGCGGCTCACGCAGCGCGGCGCGAAACTGCAGCCGGCGGGCTGCAGTAGCGGATCGGGCGGCGTGCCTGGAATCGGTTCGATCCTGGCGCGCTCGCCGGCCGCGTTCAACGCGATGCGCGGTGTGGCGGCGAGCAGCGCGCGTGTGTAGGGATGCTCCGGGGCTTCAAACATCCGCACGGCGTCCGCGTACTCGACGACGCGTCCGGCATACATGACCGCGACGTCGTCGGCAACGGCGGCCACCACGCCGAAGTCGTGCGTCACGAGCAAGAGCGCAAGCCGGCGCTCCGTACACAGACGCCGCAGCAGCCGCAGCACTTGCCCTTGCACGCTGACGTCGAGCGCCGTCGTCGGTTCGTCGGCGATGACGAGTGCCGGCTCGCAGGCGATCGCGATCGCGATCATTACGCGCTGTTTGAGTCCGCCGGAAAGCTGGTGTGGATACTGCTTGATGCGCGCCGCCGGGTCGTTCACCCCGACCTCGGTCAGCAGCTCGACGGCGCGCGCGAGCGCCGCCTCGGCCGGCATGTTGCGGTGTCGCCGAAGTACCTCGGCGATCTGACGGCCGATCGTGAGCACGGGATTGAGCGCGCGCGCCGCGTCCTGAAAGACCACCCCGACGCGGCGCCCGCGCACGTCCTCGAGCAGCAGTTCCGGCTGGCCGAGGATGTCGTCGCCTTCGAGCCGCACGCGGCCCGCGCTTTGCGCGTTGCCGGGCAGTAACCCGACGAGCCCCAGTGCCATCGTCGACTTGCCCGAACCGCTCTCGCCGACGATGCAGAGCGTCTTGCCCGGCTCGATCGCGAACGAGACGCCTTGCACGGCGCGCACCAAACCACGCCGGGTGCGAAAATCGACGTGCAAGTCTTCGACGCGGAGAACCGGTTCGGCCGTCACGGCTTGTCGGTGGTGTCTTCGAACTTCTTGTCGCGATATTCGAGGGCGGCACCGAGACCTTGCGTGTGCACCTTGTCGAAGAACGGGTTTTCGCGCCAGAGGTTCGTTTCGGCGATCTGGAACGAGTACTGCATCGCCTCGCGATAGCCGCGCACTTGGTAGCTGAAGTTCATGCTGATTTTGTTGACGATCAGCCCCGAGAGCGGGATCATCGCGATGCGCTCGGCTAGCGCCTTCGTTTCTTTTTCGAGATCGGCGCGCGGAACCACGTGGTTCACCATACCGATCCGTTCGGCTTCCACCGCCGAAATGCGATCGCCGGTGAACATCAGCTCCTTCGCTTTCTTGATCGGCATGTGCCACGGATAGGTCAAGCGGTGCGTGTGACCGCCCCAGCGCACGGCGGGGTAGCCGAACTGGGCGTCGTCGGCGGCCATCGTGATGTCGCAGACGTTGGCGAGATCGCTGCCCGAGGCCAAGCAATAGCCGTGCACCGACGCGATGAAGGGCTTCGGGCAATTCCACACCCGATCGAGAAAGGCGTAGCGGCGGCTGAAGAAGCGGCGGCTGCCTTCCGCATATTTCGGACGTGCACCCTCGACCTCGGGGCCGATATCGTACCCGCTGGAAAAGCACTTTCCGTTGCCGCGCACGACGACGACGCTTATCGAATCGTCGTGTTCGATCTCATCGACGATCTGGCAGAAGACCACGAGCATGTCGTCGCGCATGGCGTTCATCTTATCCGGACGGTTCAGCGTGATGTAGAACGTCTTGTCTTCTTGGTGCGTTTGGAGAAATTCGTGGGTGGGGTACGCCATGGTCGTCGTGTGCTCCCTATGCGGTTTGCGAGGTGGCCCGATCGCGGCGAACTGTTGCTCGGGCCGTTGCAACAACACCGTTCTGTGAAGACGCTTGCAGTTCGAAGACCCGCGGTTCGTCATCCGCCGCCGGGCCTTCGTGACCAGTGAATTCGATTGAGTCGCCGGCGCAGACGGCGCGCCGCAGTCGCACGTCGAGCGAACCGCCGGTGAGCCACTGCGGGCCGAACGCCCGCTCCATCAGGTACGCGAACGGATGCGCGGTGAGCGTGCCCCAGGAGATGATTCCCGGGAAGCCCCATTCGCGCGCGACCGCCTCGTCGGCGTGGACGTTTTCGCCGCAGCCGCCGTACGTGCGAATGAGCGCGGCGTCGAAAACGATCGTCAGCGACTCCAGCGTCGCGTCGCTACTCATTCGGCGGCCGGAGCAAGAGCAAGGCGTCGAGTGCAACCGCGCCGCCGCCATCGGTGAAGACGCCCAGCGGGTTCACTTCGATCGCTTCGAGATACGGCGCGGCTTGCGCGGCGAACTCCGAGAAACGCGCCAGCGCGTGCGCGGCGGCTTCAACGTCGAGCTTGCGCAGCGACGGCATCGCTCCGCCGCGCTTGGGTGAGAGCAATCGATCGAGCGCCGCGCGAGCACCGGCTTCGTCGACGGGCGCCATGCAAAACTGCGGCTTGCCGAGCGACTCGGCGAGCAAACCGCCGAAGCCGGCGAACACCGCGGTGCCGAAGCGGTCGTCGGGAACGCAGCCGAGGATCAGCTCTACCGGCGCCCGCATCATCTTTTGAAGCAGCACGCCGCGCACGCGCGCGTCGGGCCGCGCTCGCCGCACGCTCTCGGCGATCGCCGCCATCGCCGCGAGCAACGCATCATCGCCGGCGATATTGAGCTTCACACCGCCGATATCGCTCTTGTGCTCGATGTCGACCGAGTCGACTTTGACGGCCAGCGGATAGCCGAGTTCGTGCGCTGCTGCGAGCGCTTCCTCGTTCGTTGCCGCGCGCCGCAGATCGACGACCGGCACCCCCGCTTCCTTAAGGAGAAGCAGGCTATCGGCTTCGGAGAGCCGGTCACCGAAGCGCGCGCGCGGATCCGCGAAGGCACCATCGGCCCGGGCGGACTTACGGCGGAGGCTGGTTTCGCGCGCCGCCGATGCGAGCATCAACCGTTCGACCGCGCCGAGCGCGCGATCGACGCCTTGCAGAATCGGCGTTCCGGTCGCGCGTGCAACGTCGATCATCTCCGGATCGATCGCGAGCGCAGCGCGCGTGAAGGCGACGTGCGGTTTGCCGCTGCGGTTCGCGGCTTCGGCAACGGCGCGAAAATCCGACGGGCGGCCGAACAGCCGCGTCATGATGAGGTTCACGCCGGGATCGGCGGCGGCGGTTTCGAGCACGGTGCCCGCGATTTCCGGTTCCGTCAACGGTCGCGTGCCGAGATCGAGCGGGTTGAAGAGCATCGTCGAATCGGGCAGCACCGCGTGCAGCTGTTCCTGCATGCTCGCCGGCAGCGACGGCGTTTCGATGCCCACGTCGCTGGCTAGATCCAGCACCAGCGAGCAATCGCCGCCCGAGATCGTGACGATGAGCGGGCGGACGGGATCCGGCAGCGGCTCGCGCAGTGCCGCCGCCAGCAGCGCCGTTTCGATGCAATCGTCGACGGTCGTCACGACCACGGCGCCGAGTTCGCGCAGAAACGCGTCCTGGATGTCGGTGCGCGTGGCCAACGCGCCGCTGTGCGCCGACGTTGCGCGCTGGCCGGCTTCGCTGCGGCCGAGCGGCAGCACCAGCACCGGCTTGCGCAGTTCGGCTGCGCGGATGAGCGTTTCACGCAGCAGCGGGACGTCGCGAATCTCTTCGAGCACGGCGATGACGACGCTCGTGCGTCCGTCTTCGACCACGTAGCGCAGGAAGTCGGACGCGTTGAGGATGCCCTCGCTGCCGGTGGCGATGAGATAGCTGAAGCCGAAGCCGCGCTCGAGTGCGGCGAGGGCCAAGATGTTTGCGAAGCCGCCGCTCTGCGCGACGACGGCGATGTTGCCGGCCGGAATCGGCAGATCGTTGCCGCCGCAAAACGGCGTGAGGTGCAGGTGCGGCACGGCAAACCCGAACGCGCCCGGCCCGTTGAGGGCGATGCCGTGTTCGCGTGCGGTTCGCTGCACATCGGCGAGTAAGGCCATGCCGGCCGCGCCGGCGTCGGCAAAACCGGTACTGACGACGACCGCGGCGCGGACGCCCGCGCCCGCCGCCTCAACGAGCACCTGCGCGACCATCGTCGCGCGCACGGCAACGACGATCAGATCGGGAACGGCGGGCAGCGCCGCGAGCGACGGGTACGCGGGATAGCCGAAGACTTCACTGCGGTTCGGGTTGATCATCCAGATCGGTCCCGGAAAACCGTCGACCTTGAGGCGCGTCGCCATTCCGCTCAGCAGCGCCGAGCGTGGACTCGCGCCGACGAAGGCGATCGACGTCGCGCCGAAGAGACGTTCGATCATGCCGCCGCCCGCAGCTTCGGATCGAGCGCGTCGGAGAGCCAGTTGCCGAACGCATTCGCGAGCATGATGGTGAGCATCATCGCAAGGGCCGGCGTGAGCGGGACCCAAGGGGCAGTTTCAAGGTAGAGTTTCCCTTCCGCAATCGTCGAGCCCCACGCGCCCCCTTCGGGCGAGAGTCCGAGGCCGAGAAACGCGAGCGAACTTTCGAGCAGAATCACGCGCCCGATATCGAGCGTGAGCAACACGACCACGGCGTTGATCACGTTGGGCAGAAAATGGCGTACCAGGATCGTCGCCGTCCGCGTGCCGCAGACGATCGCGGCATCGACGAATTCCATCGAACGCAACGAGAGCACCTCGCCGCGCACGAAGCGTGCGTACCGTGCCCACGTCACCAGCATCAGCGACACGACCACGCTCCAAAAGCCGGGCCCGATCACCGCCACGAGAAACAGCGCGATCATCACGGCAGGCAGCGAGAGCATCGCATCGGTGATGCGCATCAGCACCTCATCCCACCGGCCGCCGAGGAACCCGGCCGCCATTCCGATGCCGGTTCCGATGACGCCCGCGGTGGCGATGACGAGCGTCGTGATCGCGAGCGATAAGCTGGCGCCGGTGAGCGTGCGGCTGAGAATATCGCGGCCGAGCTGATCGGTTCCCAGCAGATGATGGAGGTCATGAAAGGGCGGAATGAAGCGCAGCGTCAGATCGACTTCGCTCGGGTCCTGCGGTGCGATGAACTTGCCGGCCAGTCCGACGACGACGAGCAGGACGAACGCAATCGGCAGAGCACGCGAAAACGCGACGTTCATGCTGATGCAATTCTCGTGCGCGGATCGATGAAGCCGTAGATCACGTCGACGATCAAATTGATCGACACAAACGCGCAGGTCGTCACCAGCACGATGCCCTCGACGACGGGGAAATCGCGGCCGGTGATCGCCTCGACCGCCGTGCGTCCGAGTCCCGGCAGCGCGAACATCGTTTCGGTCACGACGGTACCGGTCAGCAACGTCGCGAGAATCAAGCTGAAGATCGTCACCACCGGAACGAGCGCGTTGCGCAGCGCGTGCTCGTAGACGATCTGATCGGCGCGCAGCCCTTTCGCGCGCGCGGTCGTGACGTAATCCGAGCCCAGCGCCTTGATCATGCTGACGCGCGTGACGCGAATCATCGACGCGAGGCCGAACCAGCCCAGCGTAACCGCCGGTAAGACGTAGCCTTGCGGCAAGTCGATGCCGGCGGCCGGCAACCAGCGCAGGCGCACGGAAAACAGCAAGATGCCGGCGAGCGCGGTCACGAAGATCGGCACCGACTGCCCGAGCAGCGCAAAGAAAAGAATCGCGCGATCGATCGCGGTGCCGCGGTGACGGGCCGAAGAAATGCCGAGCGGCAATCCGAGTCCGAGCGTGATCGCACCGGCCAGCAGCGCCAAGGTCAGCGTCACCGGCATGCGATCCAAGATCAGGTTCGCGACCGGTTCGTGCCACTTGTACGACATGCCGAGGTTGCCGTGGGCAACGTCGCCGATGTATTCGACGTATTGCTGCCAGAGTGGGCGGTCGAGGTGCAAGAGTTGACGCAACGCCGTGCGGTCGTCGTCGGTCGCGATCGGCGGAAGGAGCGACGCGGTCGGATCGCCTGTGCTGCGCGACACGACGAACGTGAACGTGAGCAAAACGAAAACGGTGAGGAACGCGAGCATCACGCGTTTGGCAAGATACGATGTCAAAGGCTGAACCGCACGTCCGGGTACTATGGCGCGCCATTCTGCACTTCCTGGAGCGCGCATCGCGTGCAGGTCGACTCGCCGAGCGCCGCACAATAGAATCCGTTCAGTCGACCGCGATCGAAAAGGAGATTCGACTTTGTTCCATCGTATCACCGCGGCCCTCACCATCGTTCTCTGCACGCTCGGCGGCCTCGCCGCATCGGCGGCTAATGCGCCGGATACGCGACCGTCGATCGTTTACGCGACGCCGGCGGTGCCCGACAGCATGGATCCCCACAAGCTCGCGGGTTCGGTGAGCACGCGTCTCAACGCGAATCTGTTCGATACGCTCATCCAGCTCAATTCGCAAGCCGGCCGCGGCCCGCGCTTGGTGCCCGATCTGGCAACCTCGTGGACCGTCGCCGCCGACGGCAAATCGATCGATTTCCAACTCCGCCCGCACGTGTTGTTCCATAACGGCAAGACGCTGACGGCCGACGACGTCAAGTTTTCACTTGAACGTGCAATCAACCCGAAGACCAAGGATCCGTTCGCGACGTACATGCGCAATCTCGTCAGCGTCGAGATTCTCTCGCCGTTGAGCGTGCGTCTGCACCTCTCGGAACCGTGGATCGGAACGCTGGACGGGCTCGCGGCGGGCGGTCAGATCTTGCCGAAAGCGTACGTCGAGCAGGTCGGCGACGACGGCTTCGCGGCGCATCCGGTCGGCACGGGACCGTTCATGTTCGTCGACCGGAAGATCGGCGACTCGATCACGTTCGCGGCCTTCGATCAGTACTGGGCCGGCAAGCCTGCGATTTCCAAAGTGCTCTGGCGATCGGTGCCGGATCCGAACAGCCGCGTTTCGCTGCTCACGAGCGGCGGCGCCGACCTCATCACCGATGTCCCGTCAAGCCTGGTGGACTCGGTGCGCAAAAGCGGCGCGCACGTCGACTACCTCACTGGGCCGGTGCAGCGTTTCATCGTGATCAACACGCTCAAAGGCGGGCCGCTGGCCGACAAACGAGTGCGCATGGCATTGAACGTCGCGCTCGACCGCAACGCGATCTTGTCCGCGGTCTTCGGCCGCAGCGTGGCGCAACTCGAGGGACCGCTCGCGCCGCAGCAAATCGGCGGGGCCGGCAAGCTCAACTATCCGTACGACCCGAAGCGAGCGAAGGCGCTCTTGGCCGAGGCCGGATACGCCAACGGCTTTTCGACCGAGTTGATCTATCCACCGGGCCGATACACCGGCGATGAAGAACTGTTGCCGACGCTGGCCTCGTATTGGAAGCGAGTCGGCATCACCGTGGCGCTCAAAGCCACCGACTATAGCGAATGGCTGGAATCCGTGCACGAGAAGACCTATCCGGGCTTAGCGGACTTCTCCAAGAACGACTTGCCGGTAAGCGATCCGTTCAGCGCGTTCGACCGGCACATCCGGTGCGGCGCGTCCTATAGCGCGTACTGCAACAAGCAGCTCGATGCACTGATCGACACCGTCAACGCCGAAATCGACGTGCCGAAGCTCACCGCCGTGTTCAGCAAGGCGCAGCAGATCGCCCACGATGATGCGGTGCAAGTCTTCCTCTACCAGGAGCCCGGGATCATCGGCCTGCGCAAAGGCCTGAACTGGAACAGCAACTACAGCCCCGACACCGGTCTCGGCTGGTACGTCCTCCGCTAACATCGGTTCACCGAAGGAGTCGAGTCATGGCAAAATTGCGGCATCTGGCGATCGTCGTGGACGATCTCGAACAATCGGCGTGCTTCTATGAGAAGATCTTCGAGATGACGCGGGCCTACGAAGCGAAGGGGCGCGCGATCTACCTCACCGATGGGCTCGTGAACTTGGCGCTCTTGAGCAGCGCGAACAAGCCGTCACCCGGCGCCAAGGAACCGAACGCGCACGGCATCAGCCACTTCGGCTTTCGCATTGCAGACTTTGCGTCGACCGAAGCAGCCCTTACCGAAGCCGGCGCGACCTACGCCTACGACCTCGGCGATCCCAACGGCATGAACTACGAGCGCAAGTGGCGCGACCCCGAGGGCATCCTGTTCGACGTCTCCGAGAAGGGCTGGTACGGCGCCCTCGATGAGGCCGAGGAGCCGGCGCAGGTCCACTAAGGGGCCGGTCGCCGTCTCCTCGGCGCCCGCCCGTCGAGGGACCCTCCGGAGCGTCGAGAATACTTCCATATGGCCACGACGCAAGAGCAAAATGAACGGCTGACCCAGATCGGCCCCGGAACCTTCATGGGGAACCTACTGCGACGCTACTGGCACCCGGTGGGCGTCACGCTCGAACTCGACGAGAACCCGGTGAAAGCCGTGCGCGTTCTCGGCGAAGACCTGACGCTCTACCGCGATAAGAGCGGCAGCTACGGCCTCGTCGGCCAGCGTTGCTTGCACCGCGGCGTCGCGCTCGTGCGCGGAATTCCGGAAGACTGCGGGCTGCGTTGCCCGTATCACGGCTGGCTCTACGATGCCACCGGTCAGTGCATCGAGCAGCCGTTCGAAGATCGCGTCAACCCGGAAGCGCGCTACAAAGACCGCATCAAACTTGCGGGTTATCCCGTGCAAGAATTGGGCGGCATGATCTTTGCCTACCTCGGGCCGCTTCCGGCGCCGCTCTTGCCGCGCTGGGATCTGCTGGTCGAACCCGATCTCGACCGCGAAGCCAACGTCTTCCCGATTCCGTGTAACTGGCTGCAGTGCATGGACAACTCCGTCGATCCGGTGCACTTCGAATTCTTGCACGGCATCTTCGGCAACTACGAACTCGCGAAACAGGGCAAGCCGCCCGCGATGTTCCCGGCCAAGCACATCAAAATCGCGTTCGACGTCTACGAGTACGGCATCATGAAGCGCCGTCTGCTCGAAGGCGAACCGGAAACGTCCGATGACTGGACCACCGGCCATCCGTTGATCTTCCCGCTCACGCTCGCGCAGGGCGGCAAAGGCCAGGCGTCGTTCCAATTCCGTCTGCCGGTCGACGATACGCACACGGTCCAGACGTTCTACCGCACGAAGAAGCGCGCGCCGGGCGAAGCGCCCAAGCCGTTCATGATGACGTACGAGCGTCTCTTCGACAACGATGCCGTCGTGCCGGGCGATAAGATTCCCAACCAAGATTTCATCGCGTGGGTCTCGCAAGGCCCGATCTCCGATCGTCCGATGGAACATTTGACGGCGATCGACACCGGCGTCATCCTCTATCACAAGCTGCTGCTCGAAAATGCAGCGAAGGTAGAGAAGGGCGAGGATCCGATGGGCACGATTCGCGACGCTGCGAAAAACGAACCGTGGATTGAGATCCCGCGCGAAGATCACGCTCTCGCTGCGTTCAAGATCGCCCGCGAGTTCGAAGATCGCACCTTCGACTACACGAAAGAACCCGCCGCGCGGTAGCACAAAGTGACGGGCGTTACTCGCTGACGCCTGTCTAGGGAAATTCCCAGGAAGCCCTGAAAAGGGGCTGCGTGCTTTTCCGCAAGTTTGTTTTGCAAACGGCTGCGTTTGCAGTGTTGTCCGTGCTCGTTGCGGGCAACGCTCAAGCGCAGACCAAGGCGACCGTCAGGACGGCGACGACCTCGCCGCTAACGATCAATCTCACCACCGGCACGACGCCGGCCGCAGCGGGCGTGAAGCGGCTAGCCTTTACGACCGCCGCGCTTACGGTGAACCTCGTTGCCGGCGCACCCGCCTCGGCCGCAGCGGGCGTGAAGCGGCTAGCGTTCACGACCGCCGCGCTTACGGTGAACCTGGTTGCCGGCGCACCCGCCGCGGCCGCAGCCGGCGTGAAGCGGCAAGCGTTCACGACCGCCGCGCTTCCGATCAACCTGGTTGCCGGCGCAGCCCCCGCGGCCGCAGCCGGCGTGAAGCGGCTGGCGTTCACGACCGCAATCCTCGCGTTCAACCTTAGTTCGCAGTCTACGCCGCAAGCGGGAACGACGAAGCGAGCCGCAACGACTCAGCCCCTGGTTTTCACCCTAAAATGACTACCGCACTAATGGAGACCATCGTATGACCCACGTTCTTCGAATCGCGGCCATCGCCGTAGCTTTTCTCATCGGTGCGGCCACGGTGGCCTCCGCCAACACGCAGGAACTCACGCTCACCGTTCCGTTGAAAATCACGCTGCCGGGCGGGCCGGGGAGTCCCGCGTTGGGGCCCAACGGTCAGCTCAAACCGTTCGACGTGAATTGCGCAATCGGAAGCGGTCTCGGCTATTCCACCGGCGCCAGCAGCGTGCAGGGCAATGTGGTTGGCCAGGGCAGCACCGCTACGTCAGGTTCGAAGACCGTGCAAGGTCCGGACGGCAAGCCCGTCGCCAACCCGCAAGCCACCGTCATCATCACCTACGACGACGGGTTGAACTCCGGTCCTAACGGTGCTGTCAATGCCGGTGCCGGTGCCGGTGCGGGAAAAAATGTCTCTAACTACCTCTGCTTCGTCCAGTGGCAGACGCCGATCCCGAGCCTCGCACCGATCTTCGTTCAGGGCGCGCTCCAGGCGACGGTAAAGAGCTAGAGCCCCGCGATTACCGAAGTGCCGGCTCGGCGTCACGCATGTCGAGCTTCGGCACGATCGGGCGTGGAATGAGGACCGCCTGCGGGTCCTCGACTTCGCGTTTCAAGGCCGCTTCCAGCAACCGCCGGCCCTGAATCGCAGCGCCGTCGAGCGCGATCGCCATGCTCGGCACGCGATCGTCGCCGCGCTCGATCAGCGCTTGCTGCTGCAGTTCGAGCACGAACCGGTCTTCACTGAACGTCGATATCGTGCTGTCGACGATCGCTTGCGTCAGCGCGGCATCGTCGATTTCGTAGTTGCGGGCCAACGCGAAGAAGTAGTGCGTCGACGTCGCCGTTTCCGGCGTGAGCAGATGCAGCACGCGTCCGAAGGTGTGGTAATCGCCGCCCGCTCCGTGCGGACGATGGCCGGCTTCCGTCATGTTGACGCCCGGCGGCTGATAGCTAGCGATTTGCAGGCGGTCGATCTTGCCGGACGTTGCGCGCGCGGCAACCCAGGCCGGCGGCGCCTCGATGCCGGCCATGTCGCGGCGTGCGTGCACCGCCCGTCCATCCTCGATCGTGACGACCGCCGGAAAATCCGCGATGCTCTCTTCTTCGCGATTCCCGAGCGATGTCTGATGGATGTAGGTTTCGTGCGAGAGATCGAGCAGGTTGTCGGTGACGAGGCGGTAGTCGGCGCCCATATGGATGTAGCCCTTAGCCGCCGTCCAACGCGGGTCGTCGAGCCAAAATAAATTCGGCACGAGCGACGCATCGGCGAGCGCCGGATCGCCCATCCAAATCCAAATTAGGCCGAAGCGCTCCACCACCGGAAACGTGCGCGTGGCGGAGTTGTTCGGGATGTGCGCTTGTCCGGGAATCCGTAGACAGCGCCCGTCGGCTGCGACGACGGTTCCGTGGTAGCCGCACTGGATCGCATCGCCGTTGCGCTTGCCGATCGAGAGCGGCACCAGCCGATGCGGACAACGATCGTCCAGAGCGGCGACAGCACCGCCGGCGGTGCGTAGCAACACGACCGGCTGATCGAGGAAGCGTCGCGCCAGAAAATCCGCATCGAGCTCGTGGGCGAACGCGGCAACGTACCAGCAATTCCGCAAAAACGAAGCCATTTGTCCCCCTTTGCCACGGCGCAGGCCAACCCCTCAGGCGCCGGGTATGCAACCGCCATGACTACATCGACACGTGGAACGTTTCTCGCAGGCGCGGGCGCACTCGCAGCATTTCCCACAATCGCTCAAGCCGCCCCCGGCGCTCCGGTCGTTATCCGGGCCGGAACGATCCCCGCCGACGTCGCCGCCGTCGTGGAGTTTGCCCGCGACCGCGGCTACTTCAAAGCGGCCGGCCTGGACGTCCAAATTCAGATCTTTCAAAGCGGCCCGGTCATCGCGCCGGCGGTCGTCGGCGGTTCGCTCGACGTGGGCGCTGCAAACACGGGCTCGCTAGCCGGCGCGGTCGAGCGCGGACTTCCGTTGCGCATCTTCGCCCCATCATCGCAAGTCGGACCGAACACGTCGACCGACGTCATTATGGTCAAAGATGATTCGCCGATCAAGACGGCGGCCGACGTGAACGGCAAGACCGTTGCCATCGTCGCGATGAAAACCGTGCAGCACGCGCTGTTCCTGGCGTGGGTCGACAAACACGGCGGCGATTCGAAAACCGTCAAGATGATCGAAATTCCGTTTCCCGAAATGGTCGGCGCGCTCGATAGCGGCCGCGTCGACGTCGCGATTCCCTCGGAGCCGTTCACGAGTCAGGGACGTGCCGGAAATCGCGTGATCGGGAACTGTTACGAAGCGCTGACGACGCAAATGCTGCTGTTCGGCTTCTTCGCAACCGACGCGTGGCTCACCGCGAACAAAGACACCGCGCTGAAATTTGCCGCGGCGATCAAACAAGCTGCGGTCTGGGCCAACGCGAATCGGAAAGCCTCGGCGCTGCTGCTCACGAAATTCACAGATCTTGCGCCCGCCGTCGCCGACACGATGGGGCGCGCAACGTACGCGACATCGCTCGAACCCTCGATGATCGAGCCCGCAGTCGAATATATGGTCAAGTACGGCTTCCTGCCCAAGCCGATCGATGCTGCCCAGCTCATCTGGCGGCCTTGAGCGCGGTCCTCAACGTTGATTGTGGCTTCAATCCATGCGTTCGGAGGGCGAACGTCTAAGTAGAGCCGGGGGAGATCGAAATGCTGACGTCTGCCGAGAACAAGCTGCTCACCGAGATCGAGCCGGGAACGCGGATGGGGGCGCTTCTGCGCCGCTATTGGCAGCCGCTCGGCGCCACGTCGGAGATGAACGATCGCTGGACGAAGCGCGTGCGCATCTTCGGTGAGAACCTCGTGCTCTACAAGGATCGCACCGGCGCGTTCGGACTGATCGCCGAGCAGTGTCCGCATCGCAACGCGTCGCTGGCATACGCGATCCCGACGGCCGAAGGCATCCGCTGCCCCTATCACGGCTGGATGTTCGATGCGGCCGGCCGTTGTCTCGAGCAGCCCAACGAGCCCGACGAGAGCACCTACAAGAACAAAGTCAAAACCGCCGCGTATCCGGTCGCGGAACTCGGCGGCCTCTTGTGGGGCTATCTCGGAGAGTTGCCCGCGCCGCTGATCCCGCGGCTCGATGGGCTCGTCGCCGAAGGCACGATCCGCAGCCTGGGCCGCGCCGTGGTCAACTGCAACTGGCTGCAGATCATGGAGAATTCCGTCGACTCGGTGCACACCGAATGGCTGCACGGCAAGTTCTACGAGTTCATCAAGGAGAGCGATGACGTCAAAGTCTCGATCTCCAAACATCACGTCAAAATCGGGTTCGATGAGTTCCAGCACGGCATCATCAAACGCCGCGTGCTCGAGGGACATACCGAAGAAGACGACGACTGGAAGATCGGCCATCCGTTGCTGTTTCCGAATACGCTCGCAATCGGCAACGCGGGCGAAGATTGGCACGAATACCGCTTCCAATTCCGCGTACCGATCGACGACACGCATACGCAGCACTACTGGTACAGCTCGTTCGTGGTGCCGAAGAACGTCAAGGTACCCGAACACTTCTTCGATCGCGTCCACGTCTACGACGTGCCGATCAAGGACGCGGACGGCGAGTACATTCTCGATTCGATCCACGCCCAAGACATCATGACTTGGGAAACGCAGGGCCCGATCGCCGATCGCACGCGTGAATCGCTCAACTCCACCGATCGCGGGATCACGCTCTACCGCCGGATGCTGTTGCGCGAACTGCGGCGCATGGAAGACGGCGCCGATCCGAAGAGCGTCCAGCGCGATCCGGCCCAAAATCACGTCATCGATATCCCGCTCGAACGCAAGAAGGCGCACCGGGCGGAGGGTTTCGAGGATCTGCTGCGCCGCCATCAGATTCGCTACGCGCCGATCGCCGACGAGCTAATCGCGATCTTCTCGGGGAACGGCGTCGCTTCATGAGCGTGTGCATTTCCCCGGGCGGCCGCGCGGTTTCCGCGGCTGAGGACGCCGCTCGCCGGATCCACGTCGCGACGACCACGGGCGTCTTCACCTACGAGCGGGCCGGAGCGAACGCGCCGTGGGCGGTTGCCGGGCACACGCTCGAAGAGCATCACATCGGATCGCTGGTCGACGTGGCGGAAGCAGGCGCGCTCTTCGCCGGCGCGCACAGCGGCGGCTTATTCGTTAGCCGGGACGCGGGGAAAACGTGGGACCGCGCGATGAACGGCATCAGCCCCGACCACGAACACGTCTTCACGCTGGCCGCCTTCGCGCACGGAAACGGAATCGAACTATGGGCCGGCACGCAGCCGGCCGCGCTTTACCGCAGCACCGACCTCGGTCGAACGTGGACCGAAGTGCCGGGCGTGCGCAACGTTCCTGGTACCGGCGAGTGGAATTTCCCGGCACCGCCGTTCGTGGCGCACGTCAAGAACGTCGCGATTCATCCGGCGGAGCCGTCGGTCATCTACGCGTGCGTCGAGCAGGGCGCGTTGCTCAAATCGACCGATGCGGGCGCGACCTGGCGCGAAATCACGTCGTACGTTTCGGCCGAAGACCGCTGGTATCACGACATGCACCGCATCACGATCAGCCCGTCGGATCCGGCGCGTCTGTATCTCACCAGCGGTGAGGGGCTCTATCGCAGCACCGATGCGGGCGCGACGTGGACGCATCTTACGACGCGCCACGATCGCGTCGGTTATCCGGACGCCTTCTTTCTCGATCCCGAAGATGAGCGCACGATCTACATGGCCGGCAGCGGTCTCTCGCCCGACGCGTGGACGGCCGGGGCCGATACCTCGGCGCGGGCAGCGGTGTTGCGCAGCGCCGACGGCGGCGCCACGTGGACGGAGTTGCACGACGGCTTCACCGAACCGATCCGCGGCAATTTCGAGGCGATGAGCTTGCATCGCTTCGGCAATCGCATGGCGCTCTACGCCGGCACGGCGGTCGGCGAAGTGTACGAGCGGGCCGATCGGGATGCGCCGTGGGCGCGCATCGCAAAGGATCTCTCGCCCGTCTCGAAAGTCGGCCACTACAAGAAGTTCTACGCCGCCGCCGCGCACTGACACGTGGACTACGTAACGAGTCGCGAGGCGATCGCGCTGCTCGACGTCAAACTGCAAACGCTGTACGCGTACGTGAGCCGCGGGCTGATCCACAGCGCGCCGGTAAACGACGGTAGCAAAGAGCGGCTCTATCTGCGCGCCGACATTGAGAAGCTGCGACTGCGCGCGGAAGCGCGTTCGGGCCACGGCGCCGTGGCTGCGGATGCCATGCACTATGGCCAGCCGGTCATCACGTCGGAGATCACCGAGCTGACGGCCGCCGGACCGAAGTACCGCGGCTATCTCGCGACCGATCTGGCTGCGAGCGTTCCGTTCGAAAACGTCGCGCGTCTGTTGTGGACCGGCACGCTCGACGTCGCGGTCGTGCCGGCGCCGCAGCCGCTCGCGGTGCCGGCGACCATCGACGTCTTGTGCCGCGACATCTACGCGCGCTACGGCGACAACTCGATCTTGCGGCTCTTTGCAACGTACGTGTTCGCGTGCGGCATGGATGAGCCCGATACCGGCCATCAGCTCGCGGCGCTGCGTATGATGTACGGTCTCAGCGGATTTTTCGGCTTTTTGAGCCCGCGCAAGCGGTACCGCAGTCCCGAACCCGGTGAGTCGATCGCGCAAGCGGTGCTGCGTTCGTGCGGTCTCGATTGCGACGAAGCGCAGGTGCGCGCGCTCAACGGCGTGCTCGTGTTACTCGCCGACTACGAACTCGCGTCGGCCACGTTCGTCGCCCGCGTCGCGGCGTCGTCGGCAGCGGACGTCAACGCCTGCATCGTGGCCGCGATCGAATCGAGCTCCGGCTGGGTCGTCGAACACCGGCGCGTCGAGCGGCTCCTGGACGGCGTGACCTCCGAAGCCGAGCTGAAAGCGCGGCTCGAACCGTTTCGCGACAGCGGCGACTTGCCGCCCGGATTTCAGCCGAATCTCTACGCCTCGCACGATCCGCGCACGGCGCCGTTGCTCGCGCTCGCGCTGCGCGCCGGCGGTGCGCGCATCACGGAGAGCGTGCAGGCCTTTCTCGGCCGCGAGGCCGAACGCGCCGGATTGCACGCGAAGGCGATGCTCGGGCTCGAAGTGTTTGCGCGCGCGCTGAACCTGCCGCGCGGTGCGGTGCCGGGGGTGTTTCTGTTGGCGCGAACCGCCGGCTGGGTCGCGCACATTCTCGAACAGTACACAAGCGAGACGCCCTTGCGTCCGCGCGCGAAGTTCGTCAGCGATCGGCACCGCGCCGGGAGATATTCGTAGTGTTCGAAGAGTTCATGATCGGGCCCGGAACGCCGGGCGGCCGCTACATGCGCGCGTACTGGCAGCCGGTTGCGCGCGGTGCCGACGTCACCCCCGGCAACGCGATCCCGATCCGGATCCTCGGCGAAAAGTTCACGCTCTATCGCGGCGACGGCGGCACCGTCCATCTGGTCGACTATGCCTGCGCTCATCGCGGCACGCAATTGTCGACCGGCTTCGTTGAGGGCGACTGCATCCGCTGTCTTTATCACGGCTGGCGTTACGACGCGAGCGGTCAGTGCGTCGAGCAGCCGGGCGAAGATCCCGCGTTCGCGGGTAAAGTGCGCATTCGCACCTATCCGGTGCAAGAATATCTCGGGCTCGTCTTCGCCTATCTCGGCGAGGAAGATCCGGCGCCGCCAATGCGCCGGTTTCCGGACCTCGAGGTTCCCGGCGTGCTGGAAACCGATCCGGCCGAAATCTGGCCGTGCAATTTCCTCAACCGGCTCGACAACGACATGGCGCACGTGTCGTGGACGCACCGCGAATCGCTCAAGCGCGTCGGTCAGCGCGTCGAGCACAACACCTACGCGCAAACCTACGAGGAAACGGCGTTCGGGATCGCCGATCCGAACGGCATCGGCAACCCGCACGTCATGCCGAACATTAATATCTTGCGAGTGCCGCTGCGCGGAAACGATCGCTGGAAGGGGCTCTTTCTCCAGCGCTTGATCTTCGTCGTACCGATCGACGACGACAACAGCATTGCGTTCGACGTCACCTTCGCTCCCGGTCTGACCGGTGACGAAGCCGAAGCCTTCCGGCAGTGGCGCCGCCCGCGCCTCAACGACGGCGACATGGACGCGACGCTCGATATCGCGCGCGAAATTCTGGCCGGCAAACGCTCGATCCGCGAGGTTCCGGCGACCTTGGCGCGCGAGAAGCAGTTCATGATCGAGGACTACGTGACGCAAGTGGGTCAAGGCCGCTTGATCGATCGCGCGCCGGAGCATCTCGGCCGCAACGACGCGCTGATCATCCTGTTTCGCAAGATTTGGCGGCGCGAGATGCGCGCGTTGGCCGAGAAGCAGCCGCTAACGGCGTGGACCACCACCGGTCTGTGGAAGTATCAGGACTTGCGGCCCGGATATATTGATTCTGCCGTCAATTCAAAGGGGACGTTTGCATGAAAAGGCTGATCGCGAATCTCTGTATCGCCGCGTTGGCGGCTATCCCGTCGTTTGCCGTGGCCGCGGATCCATACGAAATCAACGTGATTCTGCCGATGACCGGCGCCGCGGCGTTTCTCGGTAAGGCAGACACGAACGCGCTCAACGTCATCGAGACGACCGTCAACAAGAGCGGCGGCATTCGCGGCCGGCCGATCAAGTTCGTCGTCGCCGATGATGAATCGACTCCGGCGCTTGCGGTACAGCTGCTCAACGGCGTGCTCGCCAAGAAAGTACCGCTGGTCCTCGGTTCGACCCTGGGCGCAACCTGCAGCGCGATGATGCCCTTGATCAAAGACGGCCCGGTCGAATACTGCTTCTCGCCGAGCATTCGTCCGCCCGCAGGCGGCTACGTCTATTCCGCCGGCGTCGGCACCAACGATCTCGTCGCAGCGATCACGCGTTACTTTCGCGATAAGGGCTACAAGAAGGTCGCGGTGATCTCCACCACCGATGCGACCGGGCAAGACGCCGATAAATCGATCGATCTCGAATTCGCGTTGCCGGAGAACAAGTCGCTCACGATCGTCGACCGCGAACACTACAACGGTGCCGACGTGAGCATCGCGGGACAAATGGCGCACATCGCTTCGTCCGGTGCCGACGTGCTGATCGCGTGGAGCACCGGAACGCCGTTTGCAACGGTCCTGCGCGGTGCGCGTGACGCCGGACTCAACGTTCCGATCATGTCGACCAACGGCAACATGTCCTACGATCAGCTGCACCAGTACAGCGGCATCATGCCCAAGCAGCTGCTCTTCCCGGGCTTGCCGTCGTTTTCGCCCGACCAGTTGCCGAAGGGGGCGTTGAAGGACGCCGTCGGGCGTTTCCTTGGCGCCTTTAAAGCCGCCGGCCTGACGCCGCAGAACGGCGAGAACCAGGTCTGGGATCCGGTCCAGATTTTGCTCGAGGGAATCAAGAAGTACGGCTTCGATGTGACGGCCACGCAACTGCGGGATTACGTGAACAACGTGCACGGCTGGACCGGCATTTACGGCACGTTCGACTTCAAGGACATTCCGCAGCGCGGCGTCGGCGTCGATGCGGTGATCATTCAGTACTGGGACCCGGCGAAGGAACAGTTCGTCGGCGTGAGCCGTCCCGGCGGCGCGGCGCTGCGCTAGAATGGCACGCGCCAGCAACTCGGCCGCCGATGCGGCGAGCACACCGGCCCGGGAACGCTGCGTCACCTCGTATCCGGTGCGGCGCGGCTATCACCCGGGACCCCTATATCCGCCGGATGTCTCGCGGCTTGCAGGCGTCGTCGATATTCACGCGCACGCGCATCCGGGACAGCAGGATGCGTTCGCGACCGCGACGTTTGCGTCGCGTTCGGGGATGCGCGGCATCCTGTTCAAGACGATCGTCGGCAAACCGGATGCGGTGGGCGCGGTGCGCGACGTACAGGAACGCCTCAATCGCTGGGCCGAGACGGAGGGCGTTACGCCGATCGTCTGCTGGTCGGGTCATATCCTCGGCGCGCGCGGCGCCGAAGTCACGGTCGCCGAAACGCGCCGCGCGCTCGATAGCGGCATCACGGCGATTTGGCTGCCCGTGTTCAACCATGCTAACACGCTCAATACCGTCGGCGGCAAGCCCATGTGGTGGGACGCGGGTGCGGATCCCGATCTCCACACCGCGCCGCTGACGTGGGAAGAGTCGCGGGAGCGCGGCCACTTCCTGCTCGACGAAAACGGCAAGCTGCTCGACGAAGTCCGCGAGATCGTGCGCTTGTGCGCGGACCGCGACGCGCCGCTGTCCTTCGGTCATGCGACGCACGCCGAGCTGTTTGCCTTGGCCGAGGAGGTGGGACGCATCGGCTTCACGCGCGCGGTGATCGATCATCCCTACAGCCCGTTCATCGATCTCTCGATCGACGAGATGCGGCAAGTCGCCGCCTGCGGCGTGACGCTGAACTTCACCTACGACGAGCTCTCGCCGCTGCTCGGCATCGATCCGGCGCAGATGTGCGCTGCGATCAAAGCGGTCGGGGCCGAGCACTGCACGCTTTCGAGCGACGTCGGCGAGCCGCTCTTTCCCAGCACCGTTGAGGCGATGCGCCAGATCTGCGCATACATGGAAGCATTCGGCTTGACGCCCGATGAGCTATGGCTCGTTTCGCGCGATAATCCGGCGCGCTTGATGGGTCTCCCCATTTTGGACCGTTCGTGCGTGTCCTCGTGATCTCGACGAGCGAGCCGGCATTTGAGCGGTTCGTGAACTTGATGAACGCGATCGGAGCGCAGGTGCCGGGGACGGTCTTCACGTTTGAGGCGATAGCGGAAGCGGCCGCGCTGCCGCAGCTCGCCTCGGGTGCCGCCGACATGATCGTGCCGTATCCGAAGTCGCCGCTGGACGGCATGCCATACCTCCTGTCCGCGGCGCCGGTCACCAAAGCGTACTACGTGCTCTACACCAACACGGCGCGGCCGCTCGATCTCGCGCAAATCGGGCGCTATACCATCGAGGGCCATCGCCGCAACGAGAGCGTGCTAGGGTTGTCGCTGCAGCAGAGTGCCGGCCCCGAAGCGAGCCTTACCAAGGTGCACGACGGCACGATCGACGGGTACATCAACGCCGAGGGCGCGACCGATCCGGCGCTGCGCGCGCTCGGATTCACGAACATCCGCCGCGACCTCTACAAAGAGACGCACAACTACGTCCTCTTAGCGGACACTTCCGCCGGGCGCGACATCGACCGGTTGCTCTCGCAAGCGGTTGCTCGCGCGGCGGGCACGCCCGGCTACGACGACATGCAGAAGCGCCCGTACGGCGATTGGCAGCCGTAACTGAACGGCGGGTCGCGCCGCCGGGAAGCTGCGACTGTCACTTCCACGTTTTCGGAGCGCCGGATGCGTACCCGGTGCGGCACGAGAATCCGCTCTACGCCTTGCCCACGTCGGGTTTGAACGAGGCGCTCGCGATGCACGCGCGCGTCGGCGTCGATCGCGGCCTGCTCGTGCACCCCACGATCTATACGACCGACAACAGCTTACTCGTCGACAGCCTCGCCGCGATCGGAAACGCGAACTATCGCGGTATCGCGCTGGTCGACGAAACGACGAGCGACGCCGAACTCGAGCGGCTGCACGCTGCGGGCGTGCGCGGCGCGCGCTTCCACTTCATGCCGAAGATCGGCCTCGTGCCGGATTTCGCAAGCTTTCGCCGCACGCTCGAGCGGATCGCTGCCCTCGGCTGGTTTGCGAAAGTCTTCGCGACCGGCAACGAGCTGGCCGAAGTTGCGCCGGAAGTCATCCGCGCGCCGCTGCCGGTTCTGCTCGATCATATGTGCAAGATCGACTTTTCGCTCGGCCTCGATCAGCCCGGGCACAAGCTCGTGTTGGAACTACTCGAACACGATCACGTCTGGCTGCAGCTCTCGAACGGCGATACCGGTCCCGATGGGCCGACGGCGCCGCCTTGGCAGGCCGCCGTGCCGTTCGGCCAGGCGTACGTTGCGGCGGCACCCGATCGCATCGTGTGGGGCAGCGACTTTCCGCACGTGCTCTACTCGTACTCCGGCAATCCGCGCCGGCCGGTGCCCGACGATGCGGACCTCATTCGCTTGCTGTACCGTTATCTGCCCGACGAAGCGGCGCGGGAAACGGTGCTCGTACGAAACCCCGCCCGGCTCGCCGGCTGGTGAACCATCCATCAGAGGAGATAACGTGATGACCTCAGCTCGTTTGCGCATCGCCGTGTGCGCGCTGTTCGCGCTCGCGACGCTGCTGCCGCGCGCCGCGAGCGCCGTCGATCCCTACGAGATCAACGTGATCTTGCCGCTGACCGGCACGTATGCGTTCGTCGGTAAGGGATCGCAGGCCGGACTCGCGGGCGTCGAACAAGTCGTGAACGCGGGCGGCGGCGTGAACGGACGGCCGATCAAGTTCATCGTGACCGACGACGCCTCGAGCCCGCAAAACAGCGTGCAAATCGCCAACGCGCTGATGACGAAGGGCGTGCCGGTGTTCTTCGCCTCGTCGGTGCAAGACTGCGGCGCGATCATTCCGCTCGTGAAAGACGGCCCGGTGCTGTACTGCCTCACGCCGGGCGTGCATCCGGCGCCGGGCAGCTACGTGTTTTCGGCAAACGTCGCCTCCGACGTGACGATGGCGGTCGGGATCCGCTACTTCCACCGCAAGGGTTTGCGCCGGCTGGCGATTCTCGCCTCGACCGATGCGAGCGGGCAGGACCAAGAACACGGTGTCGACGACACGCTCGCGCGTCCCGAGTATCACGACATGACGATCGTCGCGCGCGAGCACTACGCGCCGCCCGATGTCAGCGTCAGCGCCCAGATGGCGCGCATCAAGGCCGCCAATCCGCAAGCGCTCTTGATTCTCACCGTCGGAACGCCGCTGGCGACCGCACTGCGCGCGTTCGGTGATTCCGGACTCGATATGCCGATCTTCACCTCAAACGGGAGCTCGACGTACGCGCAGATGAAGCAGTATGCGGCGTTCGTGCCGAGCAACTTGCTCTTTCCCGATCAGCCGGAGATCGTTCCCGAGGCGGTGCGCGACCGCGGCGTGCGCGATGCCGCGCTGCTCTTCACCAAGACGCTGACGGCGGTGAACGTCAAACCCGATGCAGTTCCGGCGAACACGTGGGACGCAGCGATGCTGGTCGTCTCGGCGCTGAAGAAGTACGGCACCGGCATGACCGCATCGCAATTACGTACCTACCTTACCGGCCTAAAAGGCTTTCCGGGCGTGATGGGGCGCTACGATTTTACGGCCGTGCCGCAACGCGGGCTCACCGAGCAGTCGGTGTTCGTGGTGCGCTGGGATGCGCAGCGCGATTGGTGGCAAGCGATGAGCGGCGCCGCCGGTGAGGCGCTTTGAGCGAGGACCTTACGCGCGCTTCTGAATAGCGAGGGCGGCCGCCGTCGCTTCGGCGGCGACCTGGGCGGCGTTGATGGCCGTCAGCTTTCCGTGACGTTTGAGGATGCGTCCGTCGACGATCACGGTGTCGACGTTCGCCGGTTCGACCGCTTCCACGATCGTGTGTTCGACGTCGAGCGTCGGCGCATCGTTGATCGCGCGCGTATCGATCATGATGAGGTCGGCCCGCTTGCCGGGCTTGAGAGAGCCGATCTTATCGTCGATCTGCATCGAGCGCGCGCCTTCGATCGTCGCGATCTCGATGATCTTGCGCGGCGTGATCTGGAACTCGTTCTGCGTGCGCCCGTCCTCGAGATTCTCGACGACCTTCATGATTCCGAACATGTCGGCGTTCCCCGACAGCGCCGTCGTATCGACCGAGAATCCGACCGTGAGGCTGCCGGCGATGAACGCCCCGACGTTCGAGACGCCGAAGCCGACGCGCAGTTCGGTGAACGGCGAGACGCTCACCGGCGAGCCGCTCGCTGCCAAGAGCGCGATGTCGCTCGCGGGCGCATCGGTCGCGTGCACGACCTGCACGTCTTTGCCGAGCATGTTGCCGGCTGCGAGTTTCGAGATCTGATCTTTATTGCGCGGCGTAGAGTGAATTGTAAGCGGAAGGCCCAGCCGGCGCGCGGTTTGGAATTCGTTCGTCGTGATGGACGTGTCCATCGTGTTGTTCGATGCCGCGATCCCGCGCCAGGCAACGCCGAGCGAAAGCAATCCTTCGGCGGAGTAGGTTTTCCAATCGCTGTTCAGTGCCGCGAGGTCGGTCAGGTTCATCGATTCGGTGGGCGGCTGCCCTTGGTAGTAGCCGTACGAGAAGCGTCCGCGAATCCCGACCTCATGGAGAGCGCGAATGTCGGCGCGCGCATCGGCCGGCACTTTCACGTTGTGGCACCAGTCGTGCACGTGCGTGATCCCCGAGTAGAGCGCCTCGACCGCCGAAAGCCGCGCGCCTTGATACATGTCGCCCGGCGTCATGACCTTGCCCCACTTCACGATCATCGGAAAGTAGCCGACCGGGGCGGAGTTTCCGGACAGGCTGCGCGCGAGTGAATTCCACATGTGGAAGTGCGTCTCGACCAGCCCCGGCATGACGATCATCCCGTGCCCGTCGATCACTGTTGCGCCGGGTGCGGAAAGCGCGCGGCCGACCGCGACGATCTGGCCGTTGCGGACGTGGACGTCGCCGGCGGGCACGTCGCCGATCACCGGATCCATCGAGAGCACGTACGCTCCGCGAATGACGAAATCGGTGCGCGGCGGAAGCGGTCCGACCGCGGGCAACTTGGCTGCCGATTGCGTTTGGGCCGATGCTGCACCGCCGACGAGCGCGCCGGCGCCTGCGGCACCGGCAAGTTCGATCAGCCGGCGGCGGCTCAGCAGCTTCATGCGTTAACGCGCTCGAGCATCTGCTGCCACGGCATGTCTTTGGGGATCACGCCTTGCGCGCTACGGATTGACGTGTAGTCGGTCGAGCTATCGAGCCCGGGCGGCGTACCGCCGGTCTGGAACGTCTTCACCGCTTCCGACATGCGGCGCCGCATCCGGATGATCGCGATGTCGGACTGCCCGAGATGCTCTTGCGTGCGATCGGAAATCGCGCCCATCGACTCCACCGCTGCCGTGTCCTGATTCTGGAAGCCGGCGATTCCGGTGTAGCTGCCGTTCTTCATCGCCGCGCGATCTTGGTTCCAGCGCTGCTTGCGGCCGCCGCGGAAGAACCAATCCTCATCGAGGTCGACCCCCGGTTCCACTTTGAGCCGCTTGCGCAGCGCGACCGGATCGACCGGCGTACCGTTCTGACTGTGATAGATGTCGAAGAGCATCGTGTTCTCGTCGTCCATCGGCACGAAGATCGAGGTGTGTGCCGGCAGATTCGGGTCGAGCGGGGGCGGGATCGACGAACTCGACGGCACGTTGAAGATCGTCACGCGCGCGTACTTGGTCGTTTCGGGATCGACGTTCGGGACGCGGATTGCGGCATAACGGAAGCCGTACGGCGTGTCTTCGGCCTCGAGACGCGGCGAGGCATCGCTCGATACTTCGAAGCGCTTGTCCCAATCGCGCGAGCTGCCGCTGTGCAGATACCACGAATGCGCCGAGTCGATCGCGCCTTCGACGGCTTGCAAGTAATTGGAGCGGTAGCCGGATTTCGCGACGCCGACTTGGTTGGCCGGATAAGCGGTCCACGGAAAAGACGGGAACGGCGGCTCGTGCTCGCGCGGCCCGAGATAGGCCCACACCATGCCGGCAACTTCACGCGTTGGATAGGCGACCGCTTTGAGGCGCTCTTTGTAGCCGCGGTCGTCGGGCTCCGTCGGCATGTCCATGCAGTTGCCGTCCACGTCGAACTTCCAGCCGTGATAGACGCACCGGATGCCGCACTCTTCGTTCCGTCCGAGCACGAACGACGAGAGGCGATGCGGACAGCCCGCGTTCAGCACGCCCACGCGTCCGTTGGTGTCGCGGAAGGCCACGAGCTCGAGCCCGGTAACGCGCACCGCGGCCGGCGCGCCGTCAGGTTCGAGCTCTTCGCTCAGCACCATCGGTAGCCAATAACGGCGGAACATCTGCCCCATTGGAGCGTTGCCCTCGACCCGGGTGAGCAGTTCGTTCTCGGCCTGTGACAGCATGCTGGATCTCCTCGATGAATAGCAAGGAATAGGTTATTCCATCGGGCACTACGGAGCAATGACCTCTCGGCGTACATTTCTCGGCGGTGCGGCCGCTAGTACTGCTCTGCTGGCACCCGCGCGTTCCCGTGCCCAGGCCCTCACGACGGTCCGCTGCGGTTCGGTGCCCGTTGACGGCTACGGGCAGCCGTACTACGGCTACGCGGCAGGGATCTTCCGCGACGCCGGGATCGATCTGCAGGTCGTCGATCTCGCCAACTCCGGTGCCATCGCAGCAGCGATCACGGGCGGTTCACTCGACATCGGCCTCGGCAGCCCGAGCCAGATCGCGGGTGCGAAAGAGAAGGGCCTGCCGTTTACGTTTTTCGCGCCCGGCGCCGTCTATACGGCCGACGCGCCGTCGTCGCTGTTGATGGTACTGAAAACCTCGCCCATTCAGACGGCGCGCGACCTGATCGGCAAGACGGTCGGCGTCGATAACCTCACGAGCTTCACGCAATTCGCGACGCTCGAGTGGCTCAAAAAGAACAACGTCGATCCCAGTACCGTCAAATTCGTCGAGATGCCGTTCTCATCGATGCCGAGCGCGCTCGATGCCGGGCGCCTCGATGCCGCGCTGATCTCGGAACCGGCCAAGAGCGCGGCCCGCGCGACGGCCCGCGTCGTCGCCGACACGAACGCCGCGATCGCGCCGCAGTGGTTCATCTCCGTCTGGTTCACGACCGAGTCGTGGATGACGGCAAATCTGGCGCTCGCGCATCGGCTCGCTCGTGCCGTCGTGCAAACCTCGATTTGGGCGAACGCGCACCACGCCGAAACGGCGGCGACGCTCGAGCGGGCAACGAAAATGCCGCACGAGATCATTCTCGGCATGCAGCGTGCGCGTTTCGGCACGAAGCTCGACGCCGCGCTGGTCGACCCGCTGATCCAGGTGGCCGCCAAGAACAACATGATTTCCGCCGTGATTCCGGGGCGCACGCTGATCTATCCCGGATTCGCGAGTTAAAGCGTGACCACACGTCGCGATCTCATCGCTGCTGCGGCGCTCTTCCCACTGGCGGTTGCCGCGTTGCCGGCTCGTGCCCAGAGCGCGCCGCTGCGCGTCGGCGTCGTGCCCACCGACACTTACGCGCAGGCGAACTTCGGCGTCCAAGCGGGGATCTTTCAGCAGAACGGCCTCGCGCTCGAGGTTACGGTGTTGGCGAATGCCGGCACCGTCGGCGCTGCGGTTGCGAGCGGTGCGCTCGATATCGGTTGCGGGTCGGTCGGCCAGATCGCTGCCGCGCGCGAGAACGGTGTGCCGTTTTATTTGATCGCGCCGGGGGCGCTGTTCAACGCGAAGGCACCGCCGGCCGAGTTGCGCGTCGCAACGTCGTCGACGCTGAAGACCGCGCGCGACCTCAACGGAAAAAACGTCGGCATCGATAATTTGCGCGGGTTGCCGCAGATCTCAGTCGACACGTGGGTGCAGAAGAACGGCGGCGATGCATCGAGCCTGAAATACCTCGAAGTCCCGTTTCCGGCGATGGCCGCGGCCCTGCAAGCCGGCCGCGTCGATGCGGCCGTGATCGCTGAACCGGCATTGACGGCAGCCCGCAACTCAACGCGCCTGCTCGCCAACACGCTCGAGGCGATCGCGCCGTCGTTCTTCATCAGCGTCTGGTTTTCGACGAAGCCGTGGATCGCTCAAAACACCGCGCTCGCGCACCGCTTCGCCGCCGCCATCGGCCAAAGTGCGGTCTGGGCGAATGCGCATCACGCCCAATCGGCGCCGACCCTCGTCGCGATGACCAAGATATCGCCCGAGGTCGCGGCAACGATGAACCGGGCCTACTTCGGGACCAACCTCCGGGCGAATCTCCTCGACCCGATCTTGATGGTGAGCCAACGGGCCGGCGTCACCAAAACGACCGTTCCCGGCTCGTCGCTGATCTACGACGGTTTCGCAAGCTAGCAGGCGCGTTTGGCAGCCCCGGCCGCTGCGGTATGAGGTAGCGACCATGCAACCTGCGACGAACGACCTCGATACGATCACCGTGCAGCTCGCGCGACCATTGGCGCGGCGTCTGCTAACCGCAATCGAAATGCTTAGCCAAAGTACGACCGCGGAGCGCCCCGAGTTCGATGCATTACGCGAAGCGATCAAGAGCGGCTTCGAACGCGCCATCGCCCCCGAAACCAACGACCGCGAACCCATCGAACGCGAACTGATCTAAGCGAGAATTTTTTGCGCCGTCTCGCCGAGGATCATGCGTTTTTGCGCTTCGGTGAGGTCGGCGCAGCGGTTGATGAAGCCGACCGGATCGGTTTCGCCGACCGCGTAATCCGAGCCGAGGGTTAGGCGTTCCGGCCCGAGGATCTTCAGTACTGACGTGAGGACGCCCGGGTCGTACACGCAGGTGTCGTAGAAGAAGCTCTTGAGATATTCGCTCGGCAAGCGCGACATGTTCTTCATGTTGCCGGGCATGTTCTTCGCATTCTTGTCGAGCCGGCCCACGTAGTGCGGGAAATAACCGCCAGCATGCGTCACGACGATCTTCAAGCGCGGAAAACGATCGAGCATGCCGTCGAAGATCATCGATGCGAGGAACTTTGCCTCTTCGAACGAGACGCCGAGCGAGTTCCAGAAACCGTAGCGCTGGAACCAGTCGCATTTCGGGCCTTCCGGATGCATGAAAACGGCGACGTCGCGATCTTGGACCGCTTCCCAGAACGGCGCCCATGCCGGATCGCCCATATAGCTGCCGCGCACGTTCGAAGAAAGGTTCACCACGCCCAGTCCGAGATCGTCGACGGCCCGCGTAAACTCTTTGAGCGCCAGATCGAGATCTTGCAGCGGCAGCACGAAGCTGCCGATGATGCGGTTCGGATAGCGTGTCGCCCAGTCGGCAGCGACGTCGTTGAGGCGGCGGGTGAAGCCGTTCTCGACGGCGGGCTCCGCCCACGACGTCGGCGAGAGAACGGTCGTCGACGAAAGCACCATCTTTGTGATGCCCATGCGGTCCATGTCTTCGATGATGCGTTCGGGGTCTTGCATGTTGGCGAAATTGCGCACGATTCCAGGCGAAGCCGGATGCGCGCCGAAGCCGGTCGCCGGCGAGTGTTGATGGCACTGGTCGAGAACGTCCCCGACCATGTAGTGCGCGTGGAAGTCGATGACCGGTGAAGGTTCGGCGTTGTCCATGACCGCGCGTTTCGACGATAATCGACACGTTACCGTTTGTCTGGAGTACGAGAAGAGTGCACGAATCCGAAAGAACCCGCGAACGCGAACGCGAACGTCCGCCGCTCAGTTCCTACGAGCTGGCGATCGCGCACGACAAAGAGTTCGCCGAGCGCCAGAACCTTGGGCGGGTCGTGATTCGCGAAGAAGATTGTCCGCAGCAGATGACGCGCCAAGGTCTGCTGCGCTTTTACCTGAGCCCGTTCGTCGTGCACGACACGCCGCTGCAGGATTGGTCCGTGTTCACCCACGAGATCCGCACGAAATCGGGCAAGCACCGCCATCAAGGCGGGATCATCATCTACGTCGTTGCGGGCAAGGGCCATTCAGTGGTCGACGGCGAGCGGATCAACTGGAAGAAGGGCGACCTCGTGCTGTTGCCGTTGCGGCCGAACGGGGTCGAGCACCAGCACTTCAACGACGATCCGGACAAGCCGTCGACGTGGATGGCGTTCGTGCACTTCCCGCTGCGCGACTACGTAGCTTCAGAACTCACGCAGTTGGAAGTCTCCGCCGACTACGCCGCGCAGGAGGCCGGCCGGTGAGCGATCGCAAGGAACGCCTGGCGCAGTCGAACTTCTGGGATAACATCCTGGCCCTGCGCGACGAACAGCGCGAGAACCGCAAGAGCGGCATCCAGGTGATCGAAGAATCGGAGCTCCCGCTCGAAGTCAACCGTCAGGGCTTGATGCGCTGGTATCTGCATCCGGACATCAAAGACACGCTGCTCACGACGCATCTGTTCTTTTCTCAGGAGATCCCGCCCGGTAGCCGCTCGGGCCGGCTGAAGTTCCAAGGCGAACAGGTGATGTTTATCGTGGAGGGCAGCGGCTATACGCTGCTCGACGGCGTGAAGCATCCGTGGAAGGCCGGCGACGTGCTCAATTTGCCGTTGCGAAAGCCGGGCATCATCGTTCAGCACTTCAACACGGATACTGAGACGACGGCGAAGTTCATCGCGGTCGAGCCGAACTTTCTCGCCTGCGCGAGCGTCGATCGCGGCAGCGGGTTCGAACAGCTGGAGGATGCGCCGGAGTACGTGCGGACGAAACAGTCCCCATGACGCTTCTGGAAAGCGCCCGGCTTCTCGTGCCGCGGCTCATCGAGCGCGGCCCGGCCGGCGACGGCGAGCGCCGCATCCCGGATGACACGATCGCCGAGATGAAGGACGCGGGACTCTTCCGCGCGCTGCAGCCCAAGCGCTGGGGCGGTCACGAGACGGGGTTGCAGACGTTCTACGATGCGCTGATCACGCTCGCGGAGGGCGACATGTCGACCGCGTGGGTGTACGGCGTGCTCGGCGTTGCGCCGTGGGTCGTCGCATTGCTCGACGATCGCGCGGCAGCCGACGTGTGGTCGGACGATCCATCGACGCTGGTCGGCCTCTCGTTAGCGCCGGCCGGCGAGGCCACGCCGGTCGACGGCGGTGTGCGCATCAGCGGCCGCTGGCGCTTCGCGAGCGGCTCGGCGCACTGCGATTGGGCCTTTCTCGGCACGGTCGTGCGGCCCGAGGGCGCGCCGGCAAACGCGCCGCGCGCCGGTTGGACGATTCTGCTGGTGCCGAAATCCGACTACCGGATCGACGACGTGTGGTACACGTTCGGACTCAAGGGAACGGGCAGCAACGACATCGTCGTGGCCGACGCGTTCGTTCCGCACCATCGCATGCGACGGATGGAGCAGAACCTCACCTGCACCGGTCCGGGCCAAGCCGTCAACAGCGCGCCGCTCTACCGGCTGCCCTTCGGTCAGGTCTTCGGCGGCGGCGTCGCCTATGGGCCGATCGGCGGATTGCGCGGGATGCTGGATGAGTTTCTTGCCTACGCGCAAGCGCGGGTGCGCTCCGGCGGGCGCGCGACGGTCATGGATCCCGACGCGCAGCTCGTCGCGGGCGAAGCGGACAATGCGATCGACGAGCTCACCGCGATCGTCCATCGCAACGTCGCCAACCTCACCGCGTATGCGGAGCGCGGCATGGTCCCGCCGGATCACGAACGCATGAAGTACAAGTTTCAAATGGCGAACGTATCCGAGCGCTGCCGCGCACTCGGCGCGCGGATTCTGCAAGCTGCCGGCGCTTCCGGCATCGCGACGCAACATCGCTTCGGGCGGACGTTCGCCGATCTGACGTCGGCGCGCCAGCACATCACGAATCAGTACGAAATGCACGGCCGGCACTGGGGCGCGCATCTGTTCGGCGAAACGATGCCGCCGGACCTCATGCAATGACGAGATGAGCATGTTCGACGTCGGCGGCGTTCTGCTCGAGCGCCCGTTCAAGATTCGCCGCTTGGGTCACTTCGGGTTGAACGCGACCCGAATGGACGAGTGCTTGCGCTTTTACACCGAAGAGCTGGGCTATCGCATCTCCGATGCGCTCGACTTCGGCGCGCATGCCGAGCACCCCGAAGCGATCGCCGGACTCGGCGATTCGAACGGTTATTTCATGCGCCACGGGACGGACCATCATAGCTTCGTGATCTTCAACAAACGCGTGCGTGAGGCGATGTCGCCCGGACGCGTTTTTCCGCCCGGCGTCGTCGTGAATCAGATTTCCTGGCAGGTCGGCAGCCTCGCCGAAGTGGTGAACGGCAGCGCGTGGCTCGCCGGAAAGGGCACGCGGATCATCCGCAGCGGCCGCGATATGCCCGGTGCGAACTGGCACACATACTTCCCCGACCCCGACCGTCACACGAACGAACTCTACTACGGCATGGACCAGATCGGCTGGGACGCCCGCAGCAAGCCGCAAACGATGTGGGATCGCGGGTTCGAACAGCGTCCCGATCTTCCGCAAATGTCGGAAGAAGATGAAGTTCGCGTTGCCGGGGAGCGCGGCGACGATCTGCTGTCCGGCTCCGCGCGGCGCGACGCGTTGGCCGGCGCAGCGTTCGACGTCGACGGCATCATGCTGCCGCGGCCGTTCAAGGTCATCAACGGCGGGCCGCTCAGCTTGTTCTCGGCCGATGTTGCCGCCGGTATTCGCTTCTACACGGACGATCTGGGGCTGCGGCTCTCCGAAGAAATCGTGTGGAACGGACACCGTTGCGCGTTCTTGCGCGCAAATACCGAACATCACTCGATCGCTCTCTACCCGATCGAGCTACGCGAAACGCTCGGCATGCGGGCCGATTCGACGACGCTTGCGGTCGGCGTACAAGTCGGCTCGTACCGTCAGTTGCGAGACGCGCGCGCGTTCCTGGCCGAACGCGGCGCGGCGTTCGTCAATCTGCCGGCCGAACTGCATCCCGGCATCGACTACGCCTTTCACGTCCTCGATCCGGACGGTCAAGCCGTGCAGGTCTACTTCTCGATGGAACAGGTCGGTTGGGACGGGCGCACGCGCCCGGCGTCGATGCGCCCGAACCCGCAACCGGATGGGTGGCCCGATGCGTTGGCCGGTGAGCCCGACGTCTACGGCGGCGAAACGCTCCTCGGCCCGCTCGGGTAATGGCGCCACTTCTGTTCGGCGGAACCTCCAATCGCGGACTGGCCGACGAGATCGCGAAGAAGATGCAGACCCGGGTCGGCAACGCGCTCGTCGATCGCTTCAAGAACGACGAATGCCGCGTCGAAATTCGCGAGAACGTCCGGGGAGCGGAAGTCTTCGTCCTTCAGTCGCTGTGTCGGACGCCGTGGGGCGGAACGGTCAACGACGCGACGATGGAGTTACTGATCATGATCGACGCGCTGCGCCGCGCGTCGGCCAATCGCATTACCGCGGTGATCCCGTACTACGGTTACGCGACGCAAGACCAGAAGACCAAAGGCCGCGAGCCGATCTCGGCCAAGCTGGTGGCGAACATGCTGCAGGCGGCCGGTGCCGAGCGCATCGTCACGCTGGATTTGCACTCCGCGCAGATTCAGGGCTTCTTTGACGTTCCGGTCGACAACTTGATGGCCGCGCCGCACCTGTCCAACCATTTGCGCAACGAGAAGCTCTTCGGCGACAAGATCGTCGTCGTATCGCCGGACGCCAGCGGCGTGCCGCGTGCTGAGTTCTTCGCCAAACGGCTGAAGTCGACGCTGGCCGTAATCATAAAGCGCCGCCCCGAGCCCGACGTTTCCGAAGTGACGCACATCGTCGGCGAAGTCAAAGGCAAGATCGCGGTCGTCGTGGACGATATGATCTCGACCGGCGGCACGCTTGTCAAGGCTGCCGAAGCGCTGCTCAAGAGCGGCGCCAGCGACGTCTACTGCGTGGTCACGCACGGCATCTTTGCCGGCGATGCGGTCAAACAATTCGAGGCGTCGGGTATCCGCAAGGTGTTCGTCACCAACACGATCCCGGTCTCAGCCTATCCGCAAGGGCCCGGAACGCGCATCGAACAGCTCTCGATCGCGCAGATCCTTGCCGATGCGATCAAGCGCATCACGGATAACCGCTCGGTCTCCGAACTGTTCGTGACCGATGACGCTCCCGAGCCGCCCCAGCGCTAGGTGAAGACCTTCGTGCGCAGATCGACGTCCGCGTTGAGCAGGCCGGTTTGCCGCATCATCGACGTTAGGCGCGGCAGCGAGGCCGGCACGATGTCCGCCTGCACCGCGACGGGCTTCATGCGCCGCACGAGATCGGGCTGCAATCCCGAGAACTCCGCCACGAGATCGAAGTACGGCTGTTTGCCCTGATTCGCCGTGACCCAGGCTGCGCCGCGTTTGTAGGCCCGCACGAACGCGCGGATGTCGCCCGGCCGCGTCTGCGCCATCGTACCGGTCACGGCGAAGAACGCCATCGGGCCGCCGGCGTAGGCCGTGCTCATCGGCCAAGCGAGCAATTCGAGCGCCGGATCGTCCAGCGCGACGGTTAACGCCGGGTCGATGATCAGCGCCGCATCGACGCGTTTGCTCTTGATCGCATCGGGCATCGTGGGCAGCGCCAGCTCGATGATCTGCACCTTCGAGGGATCGCCGCCGGTGGCACTGATCCACGCCGTCACGACCATCCAGATCACGTCGCGCAGCGTGTTCACGGCCACGACTTTGCCTTCGAGGTCCTTGCCGGTGCGCAACGCATCGCCTTTGCGCTTGAGGATGGCGCCGGAATCCGGCGGCTTGTTTGAGGCGATCGTGCCCTCGAGAATCAGGCGCAGGTCGATGCCGCGCGAGATCGCTTCGACCACGCTCGTCGAGTTCGTGAAAACGATATCGGTCGAGCCGCTGAGCATCGCCGGAATCGCAGCCGCACCGCCGCGGATGACTTGTCCGGTGACCGCGAGATTCTCGGCGGCGAAATAGCCGAACTTATCCGCGGCGTAAAACGGCGCGTTCGTCGCGATCGGGATGATGCCGACGCGCAGCGGAATCGTATCTGCACGCGCGGGCTCGATCAGCGCGCCGCCGAGGGCGGCTCCAAGGGCGAGCAGGCTGGATTTGCGCGAGATGGGATGCATCATGAACGGTAGTCCGCCCAGCGCAGGAATTACTCCTAGCAGCAGCAAGACCGGGGCGTGCTGAAGCTCTCTCGACGCGCGCTCATCCTCGCTGTCGCCGCAGCCGGCGCCGAGTGCGCGGTGGTGCGTGGTGTGGGCGCACAAACGCCCGCGAAGATACGCGTTGCATCCGTACCGATCGACCTCGACGGCGCCGCGCTGTACGCGCTCGCGCAGGGCTTCTTTCGCAAGCACAATCTTGACGTCGAGCTGGTGGTGATGACGAACGGCCCGGCAACCGCGGCAGCCGTGATCGGCGGCTCGCTCGAGTTCGGCACGGCCGCCGTCATCACGATCGCCAATGCGCGCGAGCGCGGCATTCCGTTTGTGATGGTCGCTCCCGGCGCGGCATACTCATCCAAGCAGGCGACGGGCTCGCTCATCGCGCTTGCGGCAGCGCCGCTCCGCACGGCTAAGGATATGGCCGGGAAGACGGTTGCGGTAACGAGCCTGAAGGGCGTGAGCGAAATGGCCATGTGGGCGTGGCTCGACAAGAACGGCGTGCCCGCCGACGCCGTAAAGTTCATCGAGATTCCGTACTCGGATATGGGCGGTGCGCTGGCCGCCGGCCGCGTCGACGCGGTCGTTGCGGAGGAGCCGGCGCAATCGCTGATTCTCGCCAACGGCGGCCGTATCGTGGCCACCGTCAACGATGCCATCGGCGACGAGTGGGTCGGCGGCGGGTGGTTTTGCATGCAAGACTATGCCGTCACGCACGCCGCCGTGGTGCGCCGTTTCGCCGACGCGATGGCCGAAGCCGGCGCTTGGGCCAACAAGAACCACGACGCCTCAGCCAAGATCCTCGAAGCCTACTCCAAGCAAACGATGAACCCGAACCAGAAGCGCGCGTTTTATCCGGAACGGATCGATCCGGCCCTGCTTCAGCCCCTGATCGACGTGTCGGCAAAATACGGCCTGTTGAAAGCCTCGTTCCCGGCCAAGGACGTCATCGCTCCGCAGGTCCTCGGCGCGCCGGCCCGGGCTTCGCAGTGAATTAACAGAGCCTGCCGGTCCAGGCGAAGAGCGCAGGCAGCACGCGGCGAAAACGCCTGCAATGCATGAGGTGAAGTTCCTGGATCGAGGGGTTCAACTGATCCTGGACGACATCGCCAGGCATCGTGAGGATCCCGCCAAGACCAAGGATGTGCTTTGGAAGGCCGCTTGGGCCCGCGGGTATCAGGACGTGCTCGTGCCGGTCCACGGTTCGGATACGCGCTACGAAGGTACCCTGACCCTCGCATACCGGTTGTCGTCCGGCCGCCACGTCATCGCTGTCGATACCGGAGAGCGCATGCTCACCGTGGCCGAAGAATTCGCTGAAGCGCTACCCGGCGTCGGTTCGAAGGTGCGCTTGACCGCGATCTTCATGGGCGAAAAAGAGAAGTGGATCGTCAAGGCGCTGGCGAGCGTCGGTTGCGGGCTCTCGATCGACTTCACCGCGGATGTCGCTAACAAACGGATCGGCGACAACGCTTGGGCGGATACGCTGCGCAACGCGCTCGGCCAAGCGCGGTCGGCCGAAAACGAAGTGACCAAGAAGCTCAATCTCGAGCGCATGGCGTTGCCGCCGGTCGAAGACGAGCCGCCGTTCAAAGACCAGATCATGAAGCTGGACGAAGAGATGCGCGCACGCATTTCCCAGGCGCCGCTAACGCCGGAAGAAGAGCGCGAGAAATCCAAGCTGCGAACGCAGGATCAGGCGAACGCGTTTTTTTCGCGCCGGAAGGCGAAGCTCGCCGAGCAATATCGCATCGAATCGCTGCACTTTCGCGAAAAAGGCATTCCGGAATTACGGGCTGCGTACGATAAGCGTCAGGTTCGTCTGCAAGCCGCGCAAGCCGAAGTCGCGCGCGTGACCAAGCTCCTGGCTGAGAATCTGGCCAACGTCGAACTTGCCGGACAAGCGTCGAAGATGATCGAGCGCATCGAAGAAGCCTGCTTGCCGATCGTCGTCGGCGACATGAGCGCCGTTGCGTCCGATCCGCGTGGCCATTTCAAAGAGATCGTCGAGACGCTCTCGCAGCTCTATGACGTGGCCACTACCCAGCGCAAACGCGTTTAGTAACGGGCGTTGAGCCAGGCGGCGGCGTAGTCGAAGAGGTTTTTCATCGTGTTGCTGTATTGTCCGGGCGTCTTCTCGCACGCGGTGCATGGTGTGAACCCATGGAGCGCGCCCTCCACCACGGCGTAGTCCTTATCCTTGGTGATCGCGAGATCGTATTCGTGCTCGACGTCGCGGACGAATTCGAACGCACCCATCGCCAGGAACAGCTCCGGGACCGAGATCGACTGCACGGCACAGACGGTCGAGTTGTTGCTCGAGCAGTCGTCGATCGCGTCGAGCGAGTTGGTGGCGCGGGTAGCATTCGCGCTGAGGAACGAGCGCAGGCTGAGCAGTTTCGAGCCGCCGCCGAACGTCAGGTGAGTCTTCGCGAGTCCGGGATCCGCCGCGTAGACGCTGTGGATCGGCTGCTTCACGACCGTTCCGTCATTGCGGATCAACTTCTCCGGCCGCACCGTATCGAAGATCCCGGCGATGCTCGGATCGAAATTGAACAAGGCTGCCGACGCGCCGGGGCCGGCGCCCGGATTGCCGCCGCGCGGAATCGGCAGCAGGTCGTCATCCGGATAGCCGTAGTCGCCCGTATTCATCAGGGCGATCTTTGCTTGGGCGGTCTTGATAAGGTTGTTCATGCGCACCGCTTGCGCGGCGTAATAGCGCTTCTGGAAATCCGCCGAGTAGTGCGAAGGACCATTGGGGTTGAACCCGTTCTTGGGGTTGAACGGATCGAGGTCGGGGTTGACGTCTTTCGACGGCGGATCGGCTTCGCTGAGCACCGACGGATTGAGTCCGCGCAGGACGTTCACGGGATTGCCGGGATGCGAATCCGCAAAGATGATGCCGTCGGCGCGCGGCATGCCCGCCAGCTCATCCGTGCAGCGCACGAGCTTGGTGGGTTTGTTGCAGTAGCCCGGGCCGTTCTCCGCGACCGCCTGGTAGAAGCTCATCGTTGGCCCGCCGCCGCTGTGCCCGAATAGGATCACCTTCGTGATGCCGGGTTGCGCGCGCAAGAATTGCACGCCGGTTTTCACGTCGAGCGCCATCGTTTCGAAGCGCACGGTCTCCTCGTTGCCGATGTAGCGTGAGTTCATGCACAGCACGAGAAAGCCGCGCTTGGAGAGCTCGGTGCACGCCGGATGGCTGAGATAATTCGCCGTGCGGTGCATCACCAGCACGCCGACGTGCGGTGCAGGCCCGGTATCGGGATGATAGAGCGCGCCCTGCGCCGGTCCCATCGGGATATAGGTTGGCGCGCTTTGCGCCTTCGCCGCCGGCGGAGCGAACGCGAGCAGGAACGCAAGAACAGTTAGGAACGTCAAGGGGTATTTCATGGGCCGGCCTTTCTTGAAGGTGTTACCCGCGGATGAAATTGCGCGGCATTGCGAAATCGTAGTAGGGAAACGAGTCGAAGATCTTACGTCGCGCGCCGCCGGGATTGTCGAGCACGTGACTCTCCGTGTCGAGCATCATCGTGGAACGGTGCGCGGTCGTATAGCGCGGCCAGTGCGGCAGCGCCGCGTTGTTGGGATTACCGGTACGTGCGAAGGCGACCCACGCTCCCATCGTCGCGCGCGTCATCGTCGCAAGTTCGGGACCGGTGCCCACGAGCGCAGCGGCCTCATCGGTCGTTCCGAAGATGAAGGGTACCTCGAGCGTGTGCGGCGACCGTAAGCGGCCGCCGAGCACCGGCGTCTTCCAATCGAACACGTAGGCGTAGACCGGTGCCGGCTGCACGGACTTGAGGTCTTCAGCCCGCGTTGCATTGCGGCGGTAAACGTAATCGGTCGTAATGTCGATGAGCAGGTCGTTGGGGGTCGCGTCGGGCTCGATGGCATGGTAGGCATCGTAAATGTAGGCGGCTGCGTCGTCGCCGATGTGCCAGAAATCTTTGAGCCGGCCTTTGATGTCGGCTTCGGTCAAGCTGAAGTTCTTGACGTCTTCGGCCTGCCAGAGGGCGATTTCCGAGGCGGCATTTCCCATCATGAACGGCACGTGCGCCGAGAGCGGCGGCGCGTTCGGATCGAACGGATCGCGGTGAAAATTGCGATTGTCCAGCACCGGGCGGAATTGCGGATCGTCAACCTTCGGGAACGCGGCTAAGCGGCGGTATTTCTCCGCCCCGTATGCGTGACTCGGCTGTCCCGGCGGACCCATGGAGTTGAACGCGGCCAGCAGATCATCCACGGCGACCGCTTGCAGTCGGGCTCCGGTCGCGCGGTCGAGGCCGACGCGCTCGGCGAGCGTCTGCGACTTCCTTGCTGCGCCCGGAATCGTATCGAGACGCAGACCGCCCGAACAGCTCTCCGCAATCGCTTTATGAAAGAGCCCCTTCGCCGCCGGCATACCCATCAGCGCCGTTACCTTCGCAGCGCCGCCCGACTGTCCGAAGATCGTCACGTTGCCGGGATCGCCGCCGAAAGCGGCGGCATGTTCGCGAATCCAGCGCAGGGCGGCGACCATGTCCAAGACACCGGCGTTGCCGGAATCTGCGAACCGCTCGTCGCCGTCGTCGAGGCGGAGATAGCCGAACAGGTTGATGCGATGATTGAGCGTGACGGCCACGACGTCTCCGAGGCGCGCGAGGTTCGTGCCGTCGAAGCCGGGACCGCCGCCCGATGCATTCTCCCACAGGCCGCCGTGCAGCCACACCATGATCGGCCGGCGCGCACCGTCTCCGAGCCCGGGCGTAAAGACGTTGAGCACGAGGCAGTCTTCGCTCATCGGCGTGATGAGGTTGTACCAGCGGTTGATCGGCGAGAGCGAGCCCGGCAGTTGGGGGGCGGAGGGTCCGAGTTCGAGCGCGTCGCGAACGCCGGTCCAGGGTGTCACCGGCCGGGGAGGCAGGAAGCGGTTTGCACCGGCTGTCGTCGCGCCGTAGCGCATTCCCTTGAACGCGTAGATGCCGTCGTGCGCCGTGCCGCGCACCTTGCCGTGCGCGGTTTCCACCACGGGGCTCGCGGTAAGCGCCTGCGCGTTGCCGCGCAGAACGGCGAATGCGGCGCCTCCCGCCAGCAGCGTGCGTCGCGTCAGATCACGTGTCATAGCGCATTCTCCAAGAGTCGCATGAGGTTGGGGCCTTCGATCGCCTGCAATTCATCGCTGCTGAAGCCGCTTTGCCGCAGGCCGGCGAGTTGCTCTTCCGCGCCGCGATAGGGGAAGTCCGTGCCGAAGAGCACTTGCGATACCGGCACCAGCTCGCGCAGCGATGCCATGGCCCCGCGATTCGCGACTTGCGCCGTTTCGTAGTAGAAGCGCTGCAATTCCGGCATGAGCCCATTCGGGAGCCGCGCGGCCATGCGCTGCTGCTTCGCGAGATTCACGAACCGTCCGATCAAGAACGGCAGCGTTCCGCCGCCGTGCGAGAAGATGAAGCGGATGTGCGGATACTTCACCGTCGTGCCGCTGAAGACGAGACTTGCGATGGCGCGCGTCGTATCCGTTCCGAACTCGATCGCCGTCGGGGGTATGCCGGGCACGATATCGGCACAACACGCGTTCAACGTCGGATGCGTGTAGACGATGGCCCGGCGGCGATCGAGTTCCGCGTAGATCGGATCGAGTACGGGATCGCCGAGATAGGCCGTGCCGTAGCTCGTGAAGAGCCCGATGCCGTGCGCCCCCAAAACGTCGTGCGCATGCGCGATTTCGCTCAGGCAAGCGTCGATATCGGGGATCGGCAACGCAGCGAAAAAGCCGAAGCGCCCGGGATGCTGACGCACGAGCGTGGCGGCGTACTCGTTCGTGGCGCGTGCCGTCGCGGCGGTGAGATCTGCGTCAGGGGTAGCGGAGAGCAGCGCTTTGTCGACGTTGCTGCGATCCATGTCTGCGAGCGAGTTCTCGACCGACCAGGCTTTCGAAACGGCGGGTAACTCGCCGCGCGCATCGAGCATCGCGTTGACGTCCGGAGCATAGAAGTGATGATGAACGTCGATGCGCGCGGTCATGCTGGCGAGTATATCGGACCTCGCCTGGCCCCGCCTGCCCGCAATATGCTATTCTTGCGGCATGTTTCACCTCGATGGGTTCCTCGACTACGCCCTCGTCTTTCTCCGGATCATGGTGGGCCTAGTCTTTGCGTCCAGCGGCCTCAAGCACGTGAAAGATCCCGAGACGCGCAGCAAGGACATCGGTCTGCCGAAGAACGTCACGCTGTTCCTCGGCTGCGCCGAACTGCTCGGCGGGATCGCGGTGATCATCGGCTTCCTCGTGCAACTTGCATGCATCGGCTTGCTGCTCATCATGGCCGGGGCGTTGCAGAAAAAGCTGTTCGTCTGGAAGACCGGCTTCTGGGGTAAAGACGGTCTCGGTTGGAACTACGACCTGATCTGCGCGTCGATGCTGATCGTGATCCTCTGCGCCGACGGCGGCCGCTTCACGATCTTCGGGTAAAGGAGCTCGACCATGCCGGACATCGATAAGTACGTCGACGACATCATCACGCGCCAATCCGACCTGCAGCGCCGCATGTATCGCGAAACGATGGCGGTGCCGCACGGCCGGATGCAGACCGGACCCGATCAATCCGCATTCTTGTCCTTTTTGGTGAAGCTGATCGGCGCGAAACGGGCGATCGAGGTCGGCGTGTTTCGCGGCTTCGGTTCGCTCGCGATCGCGAGCGCGCTCCCGCCCGACGGCAAGCTCATCGCGTGCGATGTGAGCGAAGAGTTCACGCGCGCGGCGCGTGCCTATTGGAAAGAAGCCGGGATCGAGGGAAAGATCGATCTGCGGATCGCGCCGGCGACGCAGACGCTCGAAGCCCTGATCGCAAGCGAGGGTCCCGGCAGCTTCGACTTCGCGTTTGTCGACGCCGACAAATCGAAGTACCCGGTGTATTACGAGCAATGTCTCACGCTGTTGCGCGTGGGCGGACTTGTCGCGTTCGACAATGTCCTCTGGGGCGGTACGGTCGCCGACAAGCGTTACAAGGACGAGGACACCGCAGCGCTGCGCGCGCTGAATCTGAAGATCCGTGACGATCAGCGCGTCGATGCGGTCCTCGTCACGATCGGAGACGGCTTCCACCTCGCCCGGAAACGCTGATGGCCGGCATGTCCCAGGCGGACGTATTCGATCTCCAGCGCTTCGTGCAGGCGCAAGATCCGGTCTTTGCAAGCGTGGAAGCCGAACTCCGGGCAGGCCGCAAGCGCACCCACTGGATCTGGTTCGTGTTCCCGCAACTGCGCGGGCTCGGACATTCCGAACTGGCACGATATTACGGCATCGCGTCGCTTGACGAAGCGAAAGCCTACCTCGCACATCCCGTACTCGGCCCACGCCTCACTGCCTGCACGAATCTCGTGCTCGCGGTAAAGAACGTCTCCCTGACACAAATTTTCGGCACGCCGGACGATCTGAAGTTCTGTTCGTCGATGACTCTCTTCGCGCTCGCAAGCGCAGCAGGAGAGCCGGTCTTCGAGCAAGCCCTGCAGCGCTATTGCAGCGGCAAACGCGACGCGCGGACGCTAAAGCTCGCGGGTTAAATTTGGGCGATGATTTCGGCGGCGGGGAAGTTGCGCTTTAGGAGACCGTATTTGGCGCCGGCGTCGATGACGGGCTGAACGAGCGGCGGGGTGACTTCTTCGCCGAACAGCGTGCGCACCGACCTTGCGACTACGGCGGGGTCTTGCTTCGTCAACGTCGCGACGGCTTGGACCGATGCGCCGGGATCGGTGTTGTACCAATGTGCGCACGAGATGAGCGCGGACTTGATTCTGCGCGCGGCATCGGGATGTGCGGCGATCCATGCCCCCGATGCGACGTAGGCGCCGTTGAGGAATCGTGTCGCGATGCCGTCGTTCGGCGAGCCGATCGAACGGCATGTCGCTAGGGCGGTCGTTGCGTAGGGCTGCGTGATCTCGGCGGAGTCGATACGGCCGGCTTCCAGCGCGGCCTGCATCGAGGAGAACGGCATCTCGATCCACTGGATGCTCTTGGAATCGCCGCCGTGTTTGTCGATCCATGCTTCGGACGAGATTTGAGCCGCGCCGCGCAGCACGTTGACGGCCACCGTCTTGCCGTTGAGCGCGCTGCCGCTGTTGATCGGCGAATCTTTGCGGACCATCATTTGCGAGCCGCCGTGACCGCTAACGTACATCGGGCCGCCGGAGATCATCTTCAGGTCGACGCCGTTCTGGTGCGCGAGCGCCAGCGACATCGTGTTCATGCTGCCGATGACGATGTCGCCGCCGACGATCGCGGCGGCGATGGCGTCACCGGAGCCGAGCGTCTGAATGTCGAGCGCAACGCCGGCCTTCGCAAAATAGCCTTGCGATTGCGCGAGCGGCATCAATGCGTCGCCTTCAATCGGCGTCGCCGCGGCCCGGAACTGTTGCGGGCTCTGCGCGAACAGCGTCCGCGGCATGCCCGCAACGGCGACGCCGAGCGTGACGGCGATCAACTCGCTGCGCTTCATCGCGCGAACACGGCAGTGATTCGGCCCTGATCGAGGATGTGTCCGTTCATGCAGAACATCAGCATCGCGCCCGTCGTTCCCGATCCGAGGCCGAGCGTATCGACATCGAGTGCATAGACGTTGAACTGGTAATGGTGCGCGGGCCCGGGCGGCGGCGCCGCGCCGCCATAGCCGATCGCGCCGAAATCCGTATAACCGAGAATGGTGCCCGGAACGGCCTTTTCGGGCGAACCGGCGCCGGCGGGCAGCGCCGTTTTATCGCCCGGGATGTCCATCACGAGCCAATGCCAGAACCCGACCGTCGTCGGCGCATCGGGATCGTAGCAGATGACGACGTAGCTCTTCGTTCCGGCCGGGCCGGTGCTCCAGGCGAGATCCGGCGAAACGTTTCCGCCGGTCAATCCGAAGCCGTTGAAGACGGCCGAATTGGGAAGCGTGCCGCCGTCGGCGAAAAGCGTACTTGTAACCTTCAGCGCCAAAGCGAGTCTCCTAGGTCTTGACGGTTGAGGCTTTGTATATCTCGTCGATCGCTTCCCCGAGTGCGGTGTTGAACTCGGCGTCGCTCATGTTCACGTTGAGCCCGTCGACCAGCGCGCGCGAAAAGCTCGCGATCATCTTGTGGTTCTTGGCGAGGCGCGCGCAGGCTTCGTGGCGCGGGTAGCCGCCCGAGAGCGCAACGACGCGCTGAATCCCTTTGTGCGCGATCAGCGGCGCATAGAGATCCGGCACCTCGGGGATCGTCACCTTGACCATGACTTGCTGACCGGCCGGCAGCGCATCTGCGCCCTTGAGCAGTTCTTCGAGCAGCAGTTGTTCGGCTTTCGCTTTCTCGGGGCTCTTGATCAGCACTTCGGGTTCGAGGATCGGCACCAAGCCGTGCGCGTAAATCTGCGCGCCGACCTCGTATTGCTGTTTGGCGATCGCAGCGACGCCTTTGGGGTTCGCGAGGTTGATCGTCGAGCGCATCTTCGTGCCGTACACGCCGAGTTTCACGGCGCGCTCGAGCAATGCATCGAGCCCCTTGATCGGCTTCATCAGCGTGACGCCGTCGGCTTCCGGCTCCATGCCTTGATCGACTTTGAGCAACGGCACGACGCCGCGGTCTTCCCACAGATACGACGGCACGGGTTTGCCGCCGGCTTGCCCATCCATCGTGCGCTCGAAGAGGATCGCGCCGATAACTTTGTCGCCGGTAAACGCCGGCGCGCTCATGATGCGCACGCGCATCTCGTGCATCAACTTGAACATCTCGTCGTCGCCGCTGTAGGCGGTATCCGGGATGCCGTAGGCGCGGAGGGCGCCGGGTGTCGAGCCGCCGCTCTGGTCGAGGGCGGCGAGAAAGCCGGGCTTCTCGGAGAGCTGCTTGCTCATGGCGGCATTTGACACGGTGGGTCCCCTCTACGGATCGGCTCTAGTTGGCGCTTCCAATTCGGATGGACCCTGATTTCTCTTTCCATCCACGTTCGCGCGTATGCGCAAAAATCGGCAGGCCGACGAGTAAGAGTTCGAGTTCTGTGACCGACGTCAACAGCGCACCTTCATCGCGTTCGACGGAGAATGCGGCTTGCGGGCGGAGTTCGTGCTCGCCTGCCATCCCGGTACCCGCGATGATCACGCCGATTTGCGTGCTGCGCCGCGGCGTGATGCGCGCGCTTGCCCCGGCGGCGACGCGTACCATCGCGATTTCGAACCGGCGTTCGGAAAACGTGCCGAGCCGTTTGATCGCGACGCCGGGTTGATCCGGATCGGCCACCCAATCGAAATGCGCCGGCTTCATCAAGATCGGTTCATCGTAGCGCGGCTTCGGATATTCCATCGGACGGCCGTTGATGTGTTCCCACACCGCTTCGTAGCTGTCACGCGTGCGGCGCATGCCGGGCGGAACGTCGCCGGTGCGCGTGAAGACGCCCTTTTCGAACGTACCGAAGGCTTTCATCTCTTCCATGCCCTCGAACATGCGGCGCAGGCTGATGTAGCCGCAGCCGCTCGCGCCGCCGAATTGAAACGTCATACCGTAACGCGCGGTGTCGTACTCTTGCGGACCGTACGGCGTGCCTTCCGGGAAATAGGCGATCTCGCCGGGCTGGATCCACTGGTCGGGACCGTAGTTCATCGGGCCGCCGCCGAGGATGATCCGAATCTGATCGAAGTTGTGCGCGTGGCGCGGGCTGTAGAACGGGCCCACCTGGCGGCTGAAGTTCAGCCGGTAGTTGTCGATCGCATCGTCCTCGCCGGACAGCAGGATCTGGCCGTCCTTCGGGTTGCCCCGGAAGTCTTCGCCGACTGCGTTGTTCGGATCGACGTAGGCGATCTTCATGGGTGGCCCTTCGAGAGGTCGGTGCTGACGTACTGCAATAATGCGGTCTTCACGATGCATTGCGAACACGACTCGAACCACGCCGGCGCCCTGACGCGGCGACGCCTCTTGCAGCTCACCGCCGCCGGGGGCAGCGCGATCGTCGCGGCGGCCGCACTGCCGGCCGGGCTAGCGGCGCAAATGCCGGCCAAAAAAGTGATCGACGTGCATCACCACGTTGCACCGACCAATTTCCTCGCGCAGGGCGGTACGCCGGACGAGGCGCGCGTCTTTAAAGGCTGGAGCATTCCGAAGACCATCGACGAGATGGACCACGCGGGCGTTGCGACCGCATATGCGTCGATCACGGTGCCCGGCAAGCGCTTCGACGATCCGGCCAACGCGCGCCGCGTGTCGCGTGACTGCAACGAATACATGGCCGGTCTGCGCGTGCAGAACCCGGGCCGTTTCGGAATGTTCGCGCTCGTGCCGATGCCGAACATCGCGGACACGCTTGCCGAAATCGCCTATGCCTACGACACGCTCAAGACCGACGGCATCGGGCTCTACACGAGTTACGGCGATAAGTACATCGGCAACGCCGACTTCGATCCGGTATTTGCCGAACTCAACCGCCGCAATGCGGTCGTCTTCGTGCACCCCACCGTGGGACCGTGCTGCGGCAGCGTGCAGCCGTGGCTCACGACGGCGCAGATCGAATACGGCACCGATACGACGCGTGCGATCGCCGAGTACATCTTCAAAGGCGGCACGCAGAAGTATCCCAATGTCAAGATGATCTGGTCCCACGCGGGCGGCACGATGCCGTTCTTGGCGGAGCGCTTCATCAACAGCGGTGAGGGAACGTACAAGAACATTACGCCCAACGGTTTTCTGGCCGAAGCGAACAAGTGCTATTACGATACCGCGCAAGTGCCGAGCAAAGGCGCGATGCTCGCGTTGCGCACGATCATCGCTCCAACGCAGATCGTGTACGGCACGGATTACCCGTATCGCGGCTTCCAGTGGACGGAAGACATGCTGACGGCCGACGCGGTGTTCAATCCGCGCGAGCTGCAGGCCGTCTATCGCGACAACGCCGTGCGCGCTATTTCCCCCAGTAAATGAGCGCCTTGGCGACGATGGCTTTCGTGTCGAGCGGGACTTTTAGGCGGCCGTAGGCCAGGCCGGCGTCGAGTACGGGCTGGATCTCAGCGGCGGACATCGATTCCGCAAAGGTCGATCGAACCATCGCCGCCACCGACGCTGCATCGAGACCGGTGATGCGCTCGAGGACCGGCACCGTTTCGGCATGATGCGTGTTGACATAGTGCGCGGTTTCACGCAATGCTTGCGCCGCTCGCCGAGCGAGGTCGGGGTGCGCGTCAACCCACGACGAGGCGCCGAAATACACACCTGAAATGTAGAGCGGCGAAATCGCAGCGTCGGCATTCCCGAGCAGCTCGACGTCGTTGCGCGCTTGGCCGAAGTACGAGCCGGTCATCATGGCGGCGTCGACGCGGCCCGCCACGAGCGACGCGGCCATCGAGCTTTCCGGAAGCTCGACGAAGTGAACGCTCTTGGAGTTGCCGCCGTTCTTGTCGACCCACACCTCCGCACCGAGCTGCTGTTCGCCGTCGAGCGTGGTGACGGCGATGATTTTGCCGTTCAGATCCGCGCCGGTCCGCAGCGGTGAATGCCGCACTTTGGCGAGCACGATATCCGGAGCTTTGCTCGTGAACACGGTCGCGGGGGCAATGATCGTGATCGGAATGCCGCGACCGAGCGCCGCCGCAACCGACATCAGGTTCGAGAAGCCGATTTCGGCCGAACCGCCCACCACGGCGGCCACGACCGCGCCGCCGCTGCTGGTAGCCGCCGCCGTGGCATCGAGTCCGTATTTCTTGAAGAAGCCGCCGTCGACCGCAAAGGCACCGAGCGAGCCGCCGTCGCCGCCGAGGTTGAGCACGCGGATGGCGGGAAGCGTCTGGGCGCTTGCGTGCAGCGGAAGAAGCGCGAACAGCAGTGCGAGCGTGCACGTTCGCCGCAGACCGCTCATTTTGCACCGCTCCAGATGATTTCGCGGGCGGGAAACGCGCGTTCGAGTATGCCGTATTTGGCGGCGGCATCGATCAGCGGCTGGATCAGCGCGGGGTCGAGCGTCGTCGGATTGGTGGTGCGGTGCATCTTCGCGACGTTCGCAAGCGTCGCTTTGGTGAATTCCGCAACGACCGGTGCGGTTTCCGGGCGATGCGTGTTAACGTAGGTCGTTGCGGATGCCAGCGTGGATGCGAACGTGCGCACTACGTCGGCGTGGTGCTGCGCCCAATCCGCAAGCGCCACGTAGCCCGCCAAGATGAACCGCGGAGCGATCGCCTCGTTGGCGTACGACAGGGTTTTCGTGGTGCCGGCTTCGAGCGAAATGTCGAGCTGCGGCGTCTGCAGGATCGCCGCGTCGACGCGGTGCGCGACGATCGCGGCCTCGAGCGCGGCGTTCGGAAACTCGACGAATTTCAGGCTGCGCCAATCGCCGCCGGTCTTGTCGACCCACGCACGAATGGCGACGCTCGTCGCGTCGCCGAGCGCCGGCACGCCGATCGTCTTGCCGTTCAGGTCGGCTCCGGTCTTGTAGGGCGAATCGGGTGCGATCTGCAGCAGCGAGCGCGCGTTCTGCGGTTCGTTGAGGATCGCCGGCGCGACGGCGACGAGCGGAATGCCCTTGAGATGCGCGTTCATCAACGCGAGCAGGCTCGACTTGCCGATCGGATACGTGCCGGAAACGACGGCTGCCGTCGCGGCCGCACCGCTGCTGGTGGCGATCAGCGAGACGTCGAGCCCGCTGCGCGCGAACATTCCCGTCTTGACCGCGTAATAACAGTCGGTCATGTCTTCGCTCGGCACGCCGGCAATTTGCAGCGCCTCCGCCGCGCTTGCCGGCCGGCTCGCGCTCCACAGCGCCAGCGGAGCGAGCGCTGCTGCGCGCAAGAGTTCGTGGCGCTTCAGCACCGGATCAATACCGTGAGAAATGCGTGCATTCTTTGGCCATTACCTCAATGAGCGCGGGGCGGCCGGCAGCGGTTACGTCGAGCGCTTCGCGCGCTGCCGGGGTGAAATCTTCAACGTCCTCGATTCGCTTCGACCAAGCGCCGAGTCCGGCCGCAACCATCCGGTAGTCGCCGCCGAGGTCGATCGCGTGATACTGTTCGATCGCGCGTTCCATGCCGAGCCGCTCGCCCGCCATGATGCCGTTGTTGAACACGATCGTGATGATCCCGATGCGATTGCGCACCGCCGTCTCAATGTCCATTCCCACCATTCCGATCGAAGCGTCGCCCATGACGTTGACGCACACGGCATCCGGATTGGCCAGCTTGGCGCCCATGATCATGCCGAGCCCCGCGCCGAGTGAGGTCGATTTGCCCCAGCCGAGATAATCGCGCGGCGCGCGGCTCTGCCAGAACGGAATCATCTGCTCGCGCGGGCTGCCGGCTTCGTGCGTCACGATCGTGCGCCGGTCTTGGAGCAGCGCGTAGAGATCGCGAATCACGCGGTACTGGTTGATCGGCTTTTCGCCCGACGTGAGCTCGGGAGCCCATTCCGCTTCCCAAGCCTTTCGAACTGCGCCTACTTCGGCAGCCGCGTCGCGGCCGGCGGCGTGTTTGCGAGCCACGATCTCATCGGCGAGGGCTTGCAGCGCGAGTTTCGCATCGGCGAGAATCGCGGCGTCGGTGAACCAATCCTTGTTGATGTCGAGCGGATCGTTCGTCAGGTGCACGATCGTTTTTCCGGCCGGGATCTTCGGCGCCCAGTTGACGCGCGAGAGGCTCGTGCCCGCGCCGAAGACGCAGTCGGCGTCTTTCAGAAACGCGAAGGCCATTTTGGGCGCCGAGTTCACCATCGCGCCGAGCGCGAGCGGATGATCTTCGGGAAAGCTGCTCTTGCCCGGATTCGTCGTCAGCACCGGCGCTTGCAGCAGTTCCGCGACGCGCACGAGTTCGGCCGTGGCGCCGGCAAAGAGAATGCCTTGGCCGGCCTGGATCACCGGACGCTTCGCCGCGAGCAGCGCGTCGGCTGCCAACCGGATTGCCTCGGGATCGGGCGCCGAGCGCAGCGAGCGCGTCGTGCGATAGGCGTACTCACCGCATTCGGCTTCGGTGATGTCGCCGATCGCCTCAATGAGCACCGGGCCCGTCGCACCGCTGTGCAGGTTGTGAAACGCGCGGCGCATCAGCTCCCACACGCGCGCCGGATCGTCGAGTTCGCAACCCCACTTCGTGATGTGCGCGAAGTTGTCGACGGCGCTAAACGTCGGCGGCGTGTGACTGCGCCCCATCGGTGCCGGACCGGGCAGCACGAGCAGCGGAATGCCGTCGCTAAATGACTGCGAGACACCGGAGAACGAATTCTCGATCCCGGGTCCGCCCTGCGGCGCGAAGACGCCGATCTGTTTGCCGTTCGTCGAGCGGCTGATGCCGTCGGCGATCCCCGCTCCAACCCGCTCTTGACGGCAGATGATCGGGCGCAGCCCGGCTTCCACGCAGCGGTCGATCAGCAGGTTCCTGGGATAGCAGATCAGATGCTCGACGCCTTCGTCTTTGAGCACTCGTGCGATCGCGTCAGCTACTTTGATTTCGCATCCTCCCGGCTTGGTAATTTCTTTGCGACCTTGCGGCTACGCCCCAGGAGTTCCCTTTGCTGAAATGAAGGCTCGCGACGCCGGAGGACGCATGGAAAACGGACATCTCACCCGCCAAGAACTCTTGGCGCAGCTCACCCAAACCGCAGCGGGCACGCCGATGGGCACCCTGTTGCGCTCGTTCTGGCAGCCGGTCGCGACGGCTGATAGCGTTGCCCCCGGAAAAGCGCGCGCACTGCGCGTGCTGAGCGAGGATCTCACCCTTTATCGCGGTGAGACCGGAACGCCGTACTTGATCGGTGCGCGCTGCGCGCACCGATGCACGGTGCTCCACACCGGTTGGGTGCAAGACGATCAAGTGCGCTGCATGTACCACGGCTGGCGCTACGGCGGAACCGGTCAATGCACGGAGATGCCGGCTGAGAAGAACGTTAGTCCCGAGCTGGTGAAAATCGCCGGCTACCCGGTGCACGAATACGGCGGTCTGCTGTTCGCCTATTTGGGCGAGGGCCCGGCGCCGGAGTTCGATCTGCCGCGCAAGCCCGGGCTCGAAGAACAGGGACGGTTGCGCACGGTGCGCTATCAGGAGTGGGACTACAACTTCTTTCAAGGCACGGAAAACTCGCTCGACGCGACGCACGTGAGCTACGTGCACGTGTGGGGCAAAGTCAGCCGTTTCGGCGATGAGATCACCACCGCGGTGCCGGAGTTGTCGTACGAAGAAACGAGTGCGGGCATTCGTCAAACGGCGTATCGTTCGGCGAACAACATTCGCATCAGCGATTGGACTTTTCCGAACAACAACCACATCGTTTCGCCGGGACCGCGCAAAGGCGATCCGTGGACCGATAGCGTGACCTGGCACGTGGCGATCGATGACGAGCATACGATGCGCTTCGCCGTGCAGACCATGGCGTCGACGGATCCCGAAACCGATGCGCGCTTTTTGGCCGATCGGCAAGACGGTTACAATCCGGCCGACCACTATCACGAACTCTTCGACGAGCATCGCATTCCCGAGGGCATCGGCACCGGACAAGTGATCGCGACCCAGGACTACGTCGCGCTGCGCGGTCAGGGCCGGATCGTCGATCGCTCGCAAGAGCGCTTGGGACAATCCGACGCCGGCGTCGCGTTGCTGCGCCGAATTTTTCTGCGCGAACTCGAAGCGATTCGCGAAGGCCGTGCGACCAAGGCGTGGGCGCGACTCGACGAACCGGCGCACTTGCCGATTCAGGTTCCCGAACCCGTTTAGCGGAGCGGCGTCGCTCCGAGCCCGCTCGCCGCGACCCAGCCGCGGGCGGGATCCCAGCGGATCATCACGACCGAGCCGATGCCTAAACCGCGCTGCGGAATCGCAACGAAGTCGTGCGGCCCGTAAATGCCGACGTTTCCTTGCACCGACGCGATGTGTTCGCGGATCTGTGCCGCGGTGGCGGAAAGGCCGATTTTCCGCAAGGCATCGAGGACCAGCAGCGTTCCGTCCCAGGCCAGCGAAATCGCGTTCTCGGGTTTCGCGCCGGCTGCTTTCAGCGCCGCGAAGTAGCTTTCGAGCGCGCGTTTCGTCGGACCGGGCGGCACGGCTTCCGGTGCAAACGCCGGCGTGCCCGGAAAGTAGAGTTCTTTCGGTGCGAAGGCCGCGTAGGCGTGCATCTCGGCATCGCTCAAGTTCGCGGCGGTGGTGAGCACCGGCAAGCCGAGACCCGCTTCCGACGCGTTGCGCAAGACCGTACCGAACGGCGTGCCGGTCGTCCACGCGACGAGAACTTGCGCGCCCGACGCTTTGATCTTCGCCATCTGCGCGCTCACGCTGAGATCGTTCGGATTGAAGTGTTCGTGTGCGGCGACCGTCATCGTGCCGCTCGTGTCGCCGCCGAACACCTGATCGATGTTCAGATCGGCGTCTTGCCCGGTGGCATCGGTCGAGGTGATGAACCCGATCTTCGTCCAGCCGCGCATGGCGAAGTACTTCTTGGCGGCCGCGAGCGTGTCGAGTGTCGAGATGCCGCTCGAGAAGAGGAAGCTGCCCGGTTTCGGGTGCACGCCGGGCGTGAAGCAGTAGAGCGTGGGACCGTTTGCCATGAGCGGTGCGACTGCGCTGCAAAGCGATGTTGCGGCGAGCCCGATCGCGACCGCCGCGTGTTTAGCGATGATCGCGTTGGCGGCTTGAACGGCGGTCGCCGGATTCGACTGGTCGTCCCAGATCACGAACTTGATCGGACGGCCGTTGATGCCGCCCGCTTTGTTCGTCATGTTTTCGATGACGCTCAGCGCTTGAATGCCCTCGGCGCCTTGAAATGCGTACGCGCCGGAGCGCGACATGATCGCGTCGATTTCATACGGCGGTTCCGCCGCGCGGCTTCCGGCCGCGGACGCGACCAGGGCCAAGGCCACAAACAGCATGCCGATACGGACGTGGTTCATGTGCCCCCCTTGTACACGTGATTGGGAAACCCCGGCCGGACCGGAGAAGACCCGGCGATGAAAGTCGAGAGCGTAACGGTACGCGACGGCGTTTCCATCGCGGTCGCGCTCTATCTGCCCGCATCGGGCGGGCCTTTTCCGGCGCTGCTCGCGGCCTCGCCCTATCGTTTCGACAACAACGTCTTGCCGCCGACCGCGCAGTTTCTGTGGCGCGAGACCGGGCCGATCGACCTCTACGTCGAGCACGGATATGCGTACGTGAATATGGACGTGCGCGGGTGCGGGCGCTCGGGCGGCAGCTTCGAGTTCCTCGGCAAGAACGAGCAGCACGATCTCTATGACATCGTGCAGTGGATCGCCGCACAGCCGTGGTGTACGGGTAAGGTCGGCGGCCTCGGGCAATCGTACTTTTGCATGTCGCAGTGGTTCATGGCCGCGCAGCGTCCGCCGGCGCTGGCGTGCATCGGCGCGCACGACGGGCTGAACGATCCCTATCGCGCGAGCGTGTACAACGGTGGCATTCCGGGCGATTTCTTCCCCGGTTACTGGTGGCAGCAAAACCGCATCATCAATCGCACGCCGGCAAACGGCGGGCCGCCGCGCGAGCAAGACGTCGATCTCAACCTGCTGCTCGCCGCGCATCCGACGTACGACGAGTTCTGGCGCGAGCGCACGGCCTGGGAAGTGCTCGATCAAATCGACGTGCCGCTGTACTCCGGCGGCGTGTGGTCGAAACACATGCTGCACACGCGCGGCAACATCGAGGGCTACAGGAAAGCGCGCGGCCCGAAGAAGCTGCGCATGTCGGGCGTGCCGAACGCGTGGGCCGCGAACGCGGAGTTCAACTCGCGCGAGTTCCACGAGCGCACGCTCTTGCCGTTCTACGACCATTATCTCAAGGGCACGGCGAACGGCTACGCGGATTTGCCCGCCGTCGAGTACGCCGTGCGCGGCACGTCGATCACGCGCACCGCTCCGGACTGGCCGCCGCCGGGCGTGCGCTATCAACGCTGGTATCTGAATGCGACGGCATCGGGCAGCGTCACGTCGCTCAACGACGGCGGGCTCGCGGTTGCAGCCGATGCTGCCGTCGGTTCGACCACCTACACCTATCCGAATCCTGGCTGGGTGAACGGTGTGGTCGGTTTCGGCCCGGCCGGGCCGGATTCGGTGCGCCGGGTCCTAACGTTCACATCGGCGCCGCTCGACGCCGATCTCGAAATTGCAGGACCGATCAAGCTCGAACTGTTTGCATCGTCGACCGCGACCGACACGGATTTCTTCATCAAGCTGTCGGACCAAGCGCCGCAGGCGGAATCCGAACGCGCGCAAGGCCGTAATCCCCTCGCGGAGATCGTGTCGCGGGGCTGGCTGCGCGCATCGCACCGCGCACTCGATCCGGCGCGCAGCACCGAGATGGAACCCTACCACACGCATGCCGCACCCGAGCGGCTCGAACCCGGCACGGTGTATCGCTTCGACATCAGCATCGAGCCGATGGCCTACCGGTTCGCGGCCGGTCATCGCATTCGCCTAGAGATCGTCAACGGCGATTCGGCCATCACGGAAATGCTCTGGACGCACTACTACCGCCCCGATAAGATCGGTACCGACACGATCTATCACGATGCGCAACACCCGTCGGTCCTCATCCTTCCGGTGACGTAATTTGTTTCGTGTCGTATCGCGGCTCTTCGCGGCCGTCGCTTTTCTCGGGTTACTGGGTGTATCGGAAACCGTCGACGCTTCGACGGTGATCGCGCCCAAGGTCGTGGTGGTCGCGATGTTCGAGATCGGGAAAGACTCCGGCGATCGGCCGGGGGAGTTTCAACTGTGGGTCGAGCGCGAACATCTCACGCGCCTGATTCCGGTGCCGGGCGCATTTCACGGCGTGCGGACGAATGCCGATGCATCGGTGATCGGCATCGTCACCGGGCGCGGCAATACGAGCGCAGCGTCGAGCATCATGGCGCTTGGGCTCGATCCGCGCTTCGATCTGCGCAAGAGTTACTGGGTGATCGCCGGCATCGCCGGCATCGATCCGAAGAAAGGCTCGATCGGGTCGGCGGTCTGGACCGACGCGGTTATCGACGGCGATCTCTCGCATGAGATCGATGCGCGGGAAATGCCCCGCGATTGGCGCACCGGCTACGTGCCGCTCGATCGCACGCTGCCCTACGAGCAGCCGGTGCCGCAGGTCGACGAGATGGTGTACCGTCTCAACCCCTCGCTCTTGCATTGGGCGTACGCGGTCACGCGCGATACGAAGCTGGCCGACAACAGCAAAGCGCGGGCGCGGCGCATGCTCTACACCGGCTATCCGCGTGCGCAAGCGCCGCCGTCGGTGCTCATCGGCGCGACCGTTGCGTCGAGCCGCTTCTGGGCCGGCGCGCTCTCCGACCAATGGGCGAACGATTGGACGCGCTATTACACGCACGGCCGTTCGACCTACGTCACGACCGCCATGGAAGATGCGGGCACCATGCACTCACTCACCGCGCTAGCGCGCGCCGGCCGCGTCGACGTCAACCGGGTGCTGCTCCTGCGCACCGCCAGCGATTACGACATGCAGCGTCCGGGCGAGACGGCCGAGCACAGCCTCAACAGCGAAAAGTACGGTGCGTACTCCGCGTACATGCCGGCGATCGAGGCCGCCTATCGCGTCGGCAGCCGCGCCGTGCACGCGCTCCTCGCCGGCTGGCCGCGCTACGAGACGCAGATCCCTTGAGCTAGTTGATCGACGCGCGCAGTGCTTCGTAGGAGAACGACGTGTCGCGCCAGGCGTCGATGTTGCCGAGACCGTGTTCCTCGTTCCAAACGACGACGTCGAACATCTTGCCGGTGAGGGCTTTCGCGTCTTGGGCCGCAAGGTGCAGCGCGAGCGGCACCATGTGCTCCGGAACGAGCGGAAGGGGCCCCGCTTGGGTGGCGCCGGCCTTCATGCGCGCGATGTTCTGTTCGTCGAAGCCGGTGGTGCGCGTGTGGCCGGGGATCATGATGTTCACGGCCACGTTGTCTTTGCGCACTTCGTCGGCCAAGTAGAAGCTCATCGTGGCCAGCGCCGCCTTGGAGGACTGGTAGGGCATCTCCTGACTGTTGGGACGCAGGGCCGTATACGCACCGCCGGCCGAGCTGTTGACGATGCCGCTGCTCACCGTGTTGATGATGCTGCCGCGCTTTTGTTCGATCATCGGGCGGATGAAGCGGCGCGTGACCTTGAGCGCGCCGAAAATGTTCACCGCGAACGACTTCTGCCAATCGGCATCGGTTGTGGCCAGCGTGGTCGTGCGGCCGGTGGGCGGAAAGAGTTCGCGCTGCCGCAGGGCGGCGTTGTTGAGCAGCGCATCGACGGTGCCGAAGCGCTCGATCGTGCGCGCGAACACGCCGTCGATCGCGGCGTCGTCGGTGACGTCCATATCCGCGGTCATCAGGTTCGCGCCGCCCGCGGTGAGCGCCGCGTCGATCGGCTCGGCGCCGTCCCACGAACGGTCGGTCGACACGACCTTCGCGCCCGCTTTAAGAAACGCGAGCGTGTACGCGCGTCCGATTCCACGTGCGCCGCCGGTGATGACCACCACGCGGCCGGCCAGCTCTCTTGACGAATTCGGCGTATCCATAGCGCCGGACACGTTGGTCAGCGAGGTGCTGCATCCTCGTCGGCATATTCCCGCTGAACGATGAGTGCAGTGTTGATCGTCCGCAACGTGACCGTGATCGACGGCTCCGGCGGTCCGCCGGTCGCCGATGCGGAAGTCGCGATCGCCGGCGGACGCTTTACCGCGATCCGCCCGATCGGCACGTCCGCCGGCCCCGGTATAACGGTGTACGACGGCAAGGGCGGTTTTTTGCTGCCGGGTTTATGGGAAGGTCACACGCATTTGCGCGCGCGGCCGGGCGAAGGCGACGCCGATCAGGTTGCGCGGCTCGAAACGATTCTCGCAAGCTATCTTGCGGCCGGTATCACCGCGGTGCTGGAGCTGGGCGGCCCGCTCGACATCGACGGGCGTCTGCGCGAACGCCATCGCACGACGCCGCCGACCGGCGCGGCGGACCTGTTCTTCGCCGGCCCGTCGTTCACCGGAATCAACGGCTGGCCGCTCGAGCTGCACCACAATCACGCGCTCGTGCGCGAGGCCGGCGATGCGGAGACCGCGCGCCGCATGGTGCTCGAACTCGAAGGCGAGACGGATTTCGTCAAGTGCATTTACGACGGCGAACCCGGCGCGCCCGACAAGCTGCCGCGCGCGGCGCTGCAGGCGATCGTGAAGGCGGCGCACGAGCGCGGCAAGAGCGTGCTCGTGCACATCGCGACCAAACGCGACATCGAAGAAGCGGTCGACGCCGGTGCCGATTGCATCGAGCATGCGTTCATCCCCGAGGATCCCGACGACCTCACCGAAGCCGAAGACATCGCCGATCTGCTAGCAAGCACGGGCACCTACTTCTCGCCCACGCTCGCGGTATTCGAGCAGCTCGGCCGCAGCGGCGACAAAACGTACCTGAACGAACTCGCGCGCGATTCGATCATCTCGGCGAGTGAGGTTGACGAGATCGCGAGCCGTCCCGCCTTCGGCGCGCCGTTTCCGCATCATCCGGCAGCCGAAACGTTGACGCGCTTTCAGTACGCCATCCGGGCGCTGCCGATCATGCGCAACGCCGGCGTGAAGATCGTGGCCGGCAGCGATATCGCCCTGTTCATGTCGCGCCCGGCCGCGCTGCTGCGCGAACTGCAGCTTCTCACCGACGCCGGTTTACCGGCCGGCGACACGATCGTCGCCGCAACGCGCTACAATGCCGAGAAGATTCGCAAGTCGGCAAGCGCCGGCACGATCGCGCCCGGTCAGGTCGCCGACGCGCTGTTACTCAATGCCGATCCGCTCGGCGACATCATGCATCTCGTGCGCCCCGGCCATCGGGTGGCGACGATCCGGCACGGACACCTGACCGAGGCGGCGGAATAGGCCGGTAATGACGCAATCTTCAATTCGCCGCGTCGCAGTGGTGGGCGCCGGCACGATCGGCGCGAGCTGGGCCGCGTACTTTCTCGCGCACGGCCTCGATGTGACCGTGAGCGACCCCGCGGCAGCGGCGCCGGACCTGCTCAAGCGCACGATCGAGACGGTTTGGCCGAGTCTCGTGCAGCTCGGCCTCGCGCCGGGCGCATCACCCGATCGCGTGCGCTTCGAGAGCGATCCGGTGGCGGCCGTCGAGGGTGCCGAGTTCGTTCAGGAAAACGGGCCGGAGAAAGAAGACGTGAAGATCGCGCTGTTCGCGCGGCTCGATGCGGCGCTGCCGGTCGAAACGATCATCGCGTCGAGTTCATCGGGACTGCTGATCAGCCGCATACAGTCGGGTTGCGCGCATCCGGAACGCACCGTGATCGGGCATCCCTTCAATCCGCCGCACCTCATGCCGCTGGTGGAAGTCGTCGGCGGTGCGAAGACGTCGCCCGCGACGATTGCGCGCACGATGGCGTTCTATCGCGCGATCGGCAAGTACCCGATTCACATTCGCGCCGAAGTGACCGGGCATATTGCGAACCGGCTGCAGGCCGCGCTGTGGCGCGAAGCGATCCATCTCGTCGACACGGGCGTGGCCAGCGTCGCCGACGTGGATGCTGCGGTATCGTACGGCCCGGGATTGCGCTGGGCGCTGATGGGGCCATCGCTGACGTTTCATCTCGGCGGCGGCGAAGGCGGGATGGAGCACTTCATGACGCATCTCGGCGGGCCGATGCAAACCTGGTTCGACGCGCTGGGCAGCCCCGATCTTACGCCCGAGCGCCGGCAGAAGATCATCGACGGGGTCGCCGGCGCAACCGCCGGCCGCAGCGTGCCCGATCTGGCGCGCGAACGCGACGCGTTGCTGGTGGAGTTGCTCAAGCTGAAGCAGTAGGGCTTATATCCGTCTGGCGGAATGCTTTGGCGACGACGTTTTGGAGGGCACCGATGGCCAACGTAGCTGAGAGCCTGGCGGAAACTGCAGTCGACCGGTCGGAGTGGACGATCACCTCGACGTGCCGGCGGTGCCGGGCGGCGTGGAATCTCGCGCCCAGCGTCATCGGGACCGCCAAGGACGGCAAGGCGTTTTTCCGGCGGCAGCCCGAGACGGAAGAGGAACTCAGCGAAGCGTGGCGCGCCTTGGTGGCGTGTCCGACCGGTTCGATCAAAGCGCCGCACGGGCTGCCGCTGCCGAACGACGTGTTTCCGCAACTGCTGGCCGAGAATCTTTGGCGCCTCGGATACAACGACAACAGCAGTGCCGGCGCGCATCCGTTTTTCATTCGCGCGAAGAGCGGCCTGAACTTCATGGTCGACGGTCCGCGCTTCGTGCCGAAGCTGGTGAAGTTCATCGAAGAGCAGGGCGGGCTCGATCACGTGCTGTTGACGCACCGCGACGACGTCGGCTCGGCCGCGAAATATGCCGAACATTTCGGCGCGCGATTGTGGATCCACGAGAATGACCGTGCGGCGGCGCCCGAAGCCACCGACATCCTGACCGGCTACGAGATCACCGAACCGGTACCGGGCTGCACCGTCATTCCGATTCCCGGCCACACGATCGGCAGCGTGGCGTTTCTCATCGATGAGAAACTGTTTCCCGGCGATTCGCTCGGCTGGGAACTCGCGCAAAGCCAGCTGTGGACGAATCCGATTTTTTGCTGGGATGACTGGCCGATGCAGGCCCGCGCGCTGCGGCGGCTGCAAGCCTTCCGCTTCGATTACGTGTGCTCCGGCCACAACTACAGCATTGGATTCCCGGCCGACCGCATGAAGGCGGAGTTGGACAAGGCGCTCGATTTCTTCGATACGCTCACGTGGACGCCGCCGACGCATCTGCCGACCGGCGAGGCGATTCCTGCGGCGCGCATTCAAGAACGCGATCGCCGCGTCGCGGAAGTTCGCGCCGACTTTTTCGCGACGCTCGAGCGCGAACAGGCTTGATGCACGTTTCGCGGCGTCACGCGCTGGCGGCCCTCGCTGCTGCCGGCAGCGTGCCGTATTTGGGGCGGCCGGCTGCGGCCGATGGGCCGGCGATTCGCGTCGGCATGATTCCCATCGAGTCGGCCTGCGGCGCCTTTTATGCGAAGGAAAACGGGTTCTTTCAAAACGCCGGCGTGAACGTCGAGATCGAGCTCAACCCATCGACGCCGGCGATTGCGTCGGCCGTCGTTGCCGGTACGTACGATATCGCATTCAGCGGCATTTCGACGCTGGCAGCGGCGCATGCGCGCGGGCTGCCGTTCGTCCTCATCGCGCCGTCGGGCATCATCGCGCCCGGTACGGTCTCGGGTGGGATAACGGTCGCGCCGCAATCGCCGATCCGTACGGCTACGGACCTCAACGGCAAGACGTTCGCGGCTTCGGGTCTCAACACGCAAGCGGAGTACTCGCCGCGCGCGTGGATCGACAAGCATGGCGGCGATTCGACGACGTGCAAGTTCATCGAGATGCCGTTTCCGCAGATCGCCGACGCGATCGCGGCCGGCCGCGTCGACGCCGGCTATTTGGTCGAGCCCTTTCTCACCGTGGCGAGCAAACGCGGCGTCGTGCGCACCATCGCCAGCGGCGACGACGCGATCGGAACGACCTTCCTCGCCAGCGGCTGGTTTGCGCTCGCCGCATGGGCGAAGGCGCATCCCGACGCCGTGGCGGCGTTCGCAAGCGCGGTTGGTCAGGCGGGGCACTGGGCCAACGCGAATCCGGATAAAGTCGTACCGATCATCGCGGCGCACCTCAAGACCGATCCGGCGGTGACGGCCGCGGTTCCACGCACGCTCTACACGGATCGTCTGATCGCCGCGCAGGTTCAGCCGTGGATCGACGTCACCGCGAAGTACGCGAAATTCCCGTCCTTTGCCGCCGCCGACCTGATGTACCGCCGGTCATGAACGTGCGCATCGTCGCCGCAGCGGCGCTTGCGCTCGGCGTGCTCGGGCACGCTACGAGGCTCGGCGCGGCCGACGTGGTGCCGGTCGAGTTCAACATGATCCTCTCGACAACCGGCGCCGCCGCGGTCGCCGGCGTTCCCGTCAGCCAAGGCGTGCGGGTTCTCGAGCAGATGGTGAATGCCGCCGGCGGCGTCAACGGGCGCCCGGTGAAGTTCAACATCCTCGACGATCAGTCGAGTCCGCAGATCGCCGTGCAACTCGCCAACGACCTCATCGCAAAGAAGGTACCGGCGATCCTCGGCCCGTTGTCGACCGCCTCGTGCGGCGCGGTCGCGACGCTGGTGGAAAAGAGCGGCCCGCTGATGTACTGCGTCAGCCCGTTCATCAAGCCGGCGATCGGCGGCTACGTGTACGCCGGCGGACCGGCCGACATCGACGGCGCGGCCGTCGTGCTGCGCTACTTCCGCGAACGCGGCATGACGCGCTTCGCGATGCTCAACTCGACCGATGCCAGCGGCCAGGCGCTGGATAACGCCTTCGTCGAGGCCTTCGCGTTGCCGGAAAACAAAGGGATCACGCTCGTCGCGCACCAGCACTTCGCGCCGAGCGCAACGAGCACGTCGGCCCAAATCGCGGACATCAAGGCGGCCAACCCCCAAGTCTTGATCAGCTGGATGATCGGCGCGCCGTTCGCGACGGTTTTGCGCGGCGCGCACGACGGCGGACTCGACGTCCCGATCGTGACCAACGGCGCCAACGGATCGGCGGCCTTCATGACGCAAGTCGCGTCGTTCTTGCCGAAGGAGGTCGACTTCGCGTCCTATCCCGCTTCGCTCGCGAGCGCCGCGAGCAAAGGCATCGCCGCCGCTCAAGCCGCGCAAACGAAAGCCTTCGAAGCCGCGCACGTCAAACAAGAAGGCAACGCGATGGGCGCCTGGGATCTCGCGCTGATCATGGTCGATGCGATGCGCCACCTGCCCGCCAACGCGACGGCCGACGATCTGCGGGCCTACATCAACAAGCTGCAAGGCTTTGCCGGTACCAACGCGATCTACAACTTCCGAACTTACCCGCAGCGCGGCAGCGGACGCGACGGGAACATCATGGCGCGTTACGATCCCGCGACCAACGCATTCATCGCGATCAGCAAACCGGGCGGCGGCAAATGACGCAGACGTCAACGATGGTGCCGGTGCAAGGCGGTTACGTACCGCGTTTCTCGCTCGCCGAACGCGACCGGCGCTGGAAACGCGTGCGCGAACTGATGGCAGCCGATAACATCGATTGCATTTTCGTGCCGCCGAACACCGGGCACTGGGACACGTTTCAAGCCAGCGGACGATACTTAACCACGCTCGGCGGTAACAACGCGCAAGTCGCGACGATCTTCCCGCACACCGGTGACGTCACGGCGATCTCGAGCCCCGACATCGCGCCGGCGATTTGGCACGCGCGTCAGGACTGGCTCCAGGACATCCGCTCGGCGGGCAGCGGCGGCGGCTGGGGTTACACCGACCACGTCATCGCGCGCATTAAAGAACTCGGCCTCGAACGGGGACGCATCGGCATCGTCGGCCTCGAAGGCAATACGCGCTACCCCGAGGGCGTCTTCTCGCACGGCATGTACGAAAAACTGCGCGCCGCCTTACCCGGCGCGCAATTCGTCAACGGCAACTTCGTTCTCGAACGCGCGCGCTTCGTCAAGAGCGCGGAAGAAATCGCCATCATGGAGCAGGGAATCGCGCTGACAGAAGGCGCGCTCGACGTCCTGCGCGCCGAGGCGAAGCCGGGCGTGCCGGAGTGCGTCGTCTACATGCGTCTGCTCGCGAGCATGGTCGAACGCGGTGCCGAGCTGCCCAGCATGATTCTCTGGTCCGCCGCGTGGCCGCAGTCGCCGTCGAACTACTACATGCCGACGCAGCGCCCGCTCGCGCAGGGCGACATGATCTCGATCGAGCTGGAAGCGCGCGTTGCCGGCTACAATGGCCAGGTCACGCAGGTCGCCTTCATCGGGGAGCCGCCGCGCGAGTATCAGGAGATGTTCGAGCTGCAGCAGCGCGCGGTCGCCCGCTGTTACGAACTGCTGCATCCTGGTTCGATCATGGGCGACTTCGTCGAAGCGATGAAAGACTTCGAAAATGCGGACTACACCGTTCGCCTGATCATGCACTGCCGCGGCCTCGGTGACGACTCGCCGATCTGCATCGGCGAATTCCGCGACGAGATGATGCGCACGTGGCCGATCGAGGTGGGCGCGACCTTCATCGTCAAGCCGGTGATCTTTGCCCGCGAAGGGTTCCGCCGGCTCTACTGGGGCGACACCGTCGTTGCAACGGAGACCGGTGCGCGCCGTCTCGGCTCGCGCAAACCGGAAATCATGCGTCTATGAAACGTTCCATCAGGAGGCTGCCCTTCGTGAAAGTTCTGATCAGCGCGATGCTTACGCTGGTGCTCGCCGTTTCTGCCGATGGTCCGGGCGGCGCGCAGACGGCAACCGGCGCGCCGTATACGATCGATGCGATCCTCGAGCTCTCCGGCTCGAACGCGTTTACGGGCGAAATCTATGCGACGTCGCTGAAGATCTACGAGACGTACGTCAACGCGCACGGCGGCATCAACGGCCGGCCCGTGCATTTCAACCTGCGCGACGACGCGACCAATCCGCAGACGGCCGTGCAACTCGCGTCCGATACGCTCGCGAAGCATCCGGTGGTGTTCTTCGGCGGCGGCAACACCGGGTCGTGCGCGGCGATCGCGCCGATGGTGAAAGACGGACCGGTCGACTATTGCATCTCGCCCGGATTCTCGCCGGACAAGGGAAGCTACGCGTTCGCGACGTCGCCGTCGTTGAAATCGATCGTGTCGGCGATCCTCGCGTACTGCCGCAGCCATGGATTGAAACGGCTGGCGCTGATTTCGGCGATCGACGCCACCGGCAAGGCGTCGGAACAAGTGCTGACCGAGTTGCTCGACCTTCCGGCCAACCACGATCTGATGCTGACCACGAACCAGCACTTCAATCCGGCCGATCTCAGCATCGCCGCCCAAATCACGCAAGTGGCGGCTGCGAAGGCCGACATCGTGCTGTGCTTTGCGGGCGGAACGCCCTTCGGAACCGTGCTGCGCAGCCTCAACGACGGCGGCGTGCACCTGCCGGTCCTCACGTCGTCGGCGAACATCAACCGCGTCCAGCTCGATCAGTACAAGAGCTTTCTCCCGCCCCAGCTGATCTTCAACGGACCGATCTTCGAGATGGCGGATCAAGTCGGCGACCGCGGGCTGCGTGATGCCGTGAACGCCCTGTATTCCGCATACAAAGCGGCCGGCGCGGAGCTGAGCCCGCAAAGCGGCTTCGCCTGGGATCCGGCAGCGCTGGTCGTTTCGGGCCTGCGCAAGCTCGGGCCGTCGGCGACACCGCAGCAACTGCGCGACTACCTGCTCGGCCTGCGCAAATATCCCGGCGTGAACGGCTCCTACGACTTCTCGATCGGCGACCAGCACGGGCTCGGGGCCGACTCGCTGGTGTTCGTTTCGTGGGATCCGAACACGCGGAACTTCTCCCTCGTCAGCGGGCCCGGCGGCTTGCCGCTGCGCCGTTAAAAACGATAGGATACCAGCATGAACGCAAAGCCCAAGATCACGACGATCGAAATCGAGGACTCGCTGGACAAGCTCGACGACTGGGATTTCTTCGCGGAGAAGGTTGTCGGCAAGTTCTCGGGGTTCAAAGCTGCGTCGGGCAATATTCTCGGCATTCGGCGCCGCATCATCGATCGCGATTCGGTGTACGACGAGAAGAAGGGCCCGCACCCGCACACCTTCGAGCTCTCGCCCACCGGCATCGAGACCATCAGCTTCAAGCCGATGAACTTCCATGTGACGCACGCCGGCACGCCGCATCGCGTCCCGCACAGTTTCGGTTACTGGCACATCAACGATCTCGACGAAGTATATCTCGCGATCCCGGCGCCGGAAGGTGAAGAGCGCGGCCACTTCGTCGTCGTCATGCAGAAGCCGGCCGGCAAAGAAGGCGAGAGCTTCGCCTGGTACTGCGAAGAGTGCTTGACGCTGTTCGATGAGTACCGTTTCAATCACGGCGAGCTCGGTCTCACCGAATTTTGGCGCGCGGAAATGCAAGCCGTCGCTCAGCACAACGCCAAGGACCGGACGTGTCCCGAATGCGGGCACGCGAATCCTCTCGCCTACACCTGGAATACGGTGAAAGATACGCCGGAGCTCACGGCTGCCCGTCACCACTGGTGAGCACGTCGCCGCAACTGCCGGTCCTCGGGTTCGACTTCCCGCTCGACGCGCCCAATGGTTGGCATGAAGCGAACCGGTATCTGCTCTACGCCGGACACTTCGCGCTCGATGCGCCGCCGATCGCCCTGCAAGAATGGCTCGGCTCGGGTAGCGAGACGGTGCCGGCGCGTCACCGGCAACTCAGCATGGTGCCGGCCGGTACGCCGCACCGGTTGACGCACTTGGCCGGGTTCTGGCGTGAGTCCGACGCCGACTTGATCGTGCTGCGCGCCGTGCTGCCGGAAGCGTTGTACATCGCGCTGTACGTTTCGTCGGGACCATCGCATCACTACGATCGGATCTGCTGGTACTGCAATAAATGCGGTACGAAACTCGCGCCGTGGACCTACAACGTCGAGCGCTTCGGCGCGCTGTCGTTCTGGGAGAAGCTACTCGAACCCGTGCGCGCCTTCAATGCGGACGCTGCGCAGCGGACGTGTCCCGCGTGCGGGGCCGTGCATCCGTTAGCTTACGGCTTCGACGCGGCGGACGATACGAGCGAAGAGCGGGCCGCGCGGGCGAGCTGGTAACGCGCTACTCGGCGCTCCAGCCGCCGTCGATCGGAATCGCGGTGCCGGTGATCGAGCGCGCGGCATCGCTGCACAGGTAGGCGCAGAGGGCGCCGACCTCGAGCGGATCGATGAACTTTCCCGTCGGCATCTTACTCAAGAACGCGCGCTTGAGCGCCTCTTCCTCGGAGATGCCGCCGCCGTACGACGTCGCCAGATCCTTGGCTTGTCCGGCGATCAGATCGGTGTAGACGGCGCCCGGACAAATCGCGTTCGCGGTCATCCCCGCTTCGGCGCCTTCGAGCGCGGTCGCTTTGGTGAACCCGACGACACCGTGCTTCGATGCGATGTAGGCGGATTTGAACGGCGAGGCGATTAGACCGTGGATGCTCGAGATGTTGACTACGCGCCCGTGCCCGCAGGCGACGAGATGCGGCCAGGCAGCCTTCGTGAGATGAAAGACCGAGTCGAGATCGACCGAACGCACGCGTTCCCAATCGGCATCGCCGAACTCGGCGATCGGTGCGACGTACTGCACGCCCGCGTTGTTGACCACGTGATCGATCGCGCCGAAGTCGGCCGCGATGCGCGCAACGCCGGCGCGCACGTCATCCGGCTTCGTCACGTTGATCGCGTACCCGCGTGCGCGAACACCATACTCGGCAGCAAGTTTCGCGGCCGAGGCGGACGCCGTCGCTTCATCGAGATCGCAGATCGCGACGTCGGATCCGGCGGCCGCGAGCGCCGTCGCGCAGGCGAAGCCGATGCCGCGCGCGGCGCCGGTAACGACGCTCACGCGACCGGCAAGGCTCAGGCTGGGAAGCGCGTTCATTTCTTGCTGTAGTAGCGCACTTCGAACGTAACGCAGCCTTCCGGGCTGCGCCAGGGTCCGTGACGCATGCCCGGCGGGCGGCACGCATATTCGCCCGCGCGGAACGTCTGCTTCAGCTCGAGATCTTCGAACGCGCCTTCGAGGATGTAGACCTCTTCCCAGAAGTCGTGCACTTGCACGCCGTTCGGCGTCGTGTCGCAGCCGGGCGGAAACGTGAGGATGCGGGTGGCGACGTTGGCGTCGGGGTCCTTTGCGAGGATGCGCTCCGTCATGCCGACGTCGGCGCCCGCGACCTTCGTCCACGGGATCGTCGTCACGGGGAAAAATTCGTGTTCGGGTTTGGCCATGTCACTCCACTGAGTATTCGAACGTAAGGGGATGGGCGAGCGGACCGCCGCTGATGCGGGCCGCGAAGGTCTTGCCGAAGCGAAAGCCGTGCGTGAGCAGCGGCACGGTGCCGCAGAACAGCACGAAGTTTGCGTTGCCCTTGCGCTCGCGCAAACCGGCCAGCAGCGTCGCGAGCGGCACGATCTGCGCGAACGTGCCGCGCTGATAGGGTTCGCCGTCGATCGTGCTCTCGAGCGCGATCGCATCGAGCGCGGCATCGGGCGCGCCGATGCGGACGACGTTCTTGCCGACGGGCTTGGGGCAAATGCTCTTGCTCTTCGAGATGCTCTCGCGTTCGACGTCGCGCGCGGTGTGATCGCTGCCGAGGCCGAGATAGAGATCGTTGCCGATGCCGATCAAGATCGGCTCGACTTCGCCGCACGTCTCTTTGGTCGGCACGCTGATGCTCGACGCTTGGGTGAGAATGCCCACCGGCATCTCGTACCACATCGGCACCTCGGGCGGGGCCGGAATGCCCTCGTGCGCGAGCTCGTCGATGTGTTTCTGCACCATAGCGCGATCGCGGCCGGTGTACCCCGCGATGATGAAAACCTCGGGCTCGCATCGAATCTGTCGCTGTTGTTCGTCGGTGAAAGTCAGCACGCGGTCTCCGGCTTGCGCATCATCCTCTGTTGACGGGACCGATGCATAGTGTATACACTTACCGTATCGCTATTTGCACCCCTCCCCAACAGCGTACGAGTCGCCACCGGCCACCGGCCGGCCTCTTTTAGGTATGGGGGCGGTGATTGTAACGGGCGGAGCAGGCGGACTCGGAACGGCGATCGTCGCCGACCTGCGGGCGAACGGCCGCACGGTGGTCTCCTTCGACCGCCAGGCTGCATCAAGTGCTTCCGCGTCGTTTCAACTCGACGTGGCCGATGAAGCCGCGGTCGGCGCGCGCGCAAACGAAGTTGCCGAACGCTACGGCGGCATCGACGGTCTCGTGTGCGCGGCCGGCACGGTGGCGGAACATCCGGTTGCCGAGATGCCGCTCGCGGCGTGGCGCAGCGTGATCGATGCATCGCTGACCGGCACCTTCGTCGCCACGCGCGCGGTACTGCCGGCGATGATCGCTGCCGCCCGCGGCAGCATCGTCGCCTTTTCTTCGGGCTACGCAACGACCGGTTACCGCAACGGCGCGAACTATGCCGCAGCCAAAGCGGGCGTCGAGGCGCTGATCAAATCCGTCGCGCTCGAAAACGCGCAGTACGGCATCCGCGCGAACAGCGTCGCGCCCGGCCCGATCGACACGCCGATGCTCACGCCCGAACGCGCGGCGTTCATCGGCCCGCGCATTCCGCTCGGCCGCGTGGGCACGCCGGCCGACGTCGTCGGGATCGTCCGGTTCCTAATCGGCGATGAGGGCGCGTACATTACGGGACAAACCATCGGGGTCAACGGGGGCTTGATCATGCAATGAGTACTCGCGCAACGCAGGTGCCGGCTTGGGCACCGAAGATCGATCCGTCACGCTGGGTCGACAACCGTGTCTACACCGATCCGCACGTCTACGAGCGCGAGACCGAGCGCATCTTCATGCAAACGTGGCTGTTTGCGGGCCACGAAAGCGAAGTGCGCAACGCCGGCGACTACGTGACGCTGAGCTTGCTCGAGCAGCCGTTGATCCTCGTGCGCGGCAGCGACAACGTGGTGCGCGCGTTCTACAATACGTGCCGCCATCGCGGTTCGCGCGTGCTGCTCGATGATTGCGGTCATGCCGCTGCCTTCCGGTGTCCCTATCACTTCTGGTCCTACGACCTCAGCGGCAACCTCATCGGCGTGCCCGGTGAAGAAGCGTACGACGGCAGCGGCTTCGTCAAAGAAGAGAACCCGCTCGTCGGCGTGCGCTGCGAAGTGGCGCTCGGCCTCGTGTTCGTGTGCTTCAACCAGCAGGCGCCGCCGTTGCGCGACTATCTCGGACCGAAGGTGATCGAGACGCTCTCGACGCCGCTCGCCAACGCGGATTTCGAAGTCGTGAAGTACTACGGCTACGAGATGCCGATCAACTGGAAAGTGTTTGCCGAGAATGCGCGCGACGGTTATCACGTGCCGTTCGTGCACCCGTTCTTCCGCAAAGCGAGCCCGCCCGGGCCGTATTATCTCTTCGAGGGCGGCCACGCCGTGCAAACGCTCGGCATGGACCCCACCGGCATCGAACCCGAGCTGTGGGTGCGTTTGCAAGAGCACACGTTGCCCGGCGTCGAGACTGGCGACGGCTACATCGTCACGCTGTTTCCCGATGCGACGATCACACTGCGTTCGAACGTGATCTCGATCGATTCGCAGCGTGCGCTTGGGCCGAAAAAGGTGCGCATGGAGAGCCGCGTGCTCGGTCTGCGCGGCGATTCCGAGGCGGTTCGCGAAGTGCGCGCGCTCGGTCACGCAACGTGGTTCCTCAACCCGGTCGAACTCGAGGACGGGCCGATCTTCGTCGGTCAGCAAGAAGGCGTGGCTGCGCAAGGCGTTCGCTACAGCGTGATCGCGCGCGGCGCCGACGCCACGACCGGCACGCGCGGCGACGACAACCGCTTGCGCCAGTGGTGGACGGCCTGGCGGCGGTTCATGGGCGTCGAGCTGAACTCGCTGGAAGGCGAATTGTGACGAAAACGCTCGCGCGCGCCGAGCTGCTAGCCGGTCAGCAATTTGCGTGGTCCGAGCGCACGCCTTTGCAGCGCGCGATGATCGATCGTGCCGCGTCGGCGCTCGCGGGCGCCTTGCACGCCGCCGATCCGGACGCTCGTGTCATGCGTGAGCCCGACCTGCTGCTCACCGCGCAGGCCGTCGTCATTCCGGATCTGGCCGTCTTTCGCGGCGCGACGTGGTCGGGTCCCGATCTCGTCATCGAGTATCGCGCCGAATCCACCGACCGGCTGTTTTACGGCCCGAAACGCCTGGCGTATGCGCGCGCCCGCGTTGCAGAAGTGTGGTTCGTCGATGCGACGAAGGAAACGCTGACCGCATTGCGCCTGACGGACGCGCTGGACTATCCTTGGCCGGCAGCGTCGTTCGGCCGCGACGATCTCGTCCGTTCGACCGCGATTCCGGGCCTGGCCCTTGCGGTCGGGGACTTCTTGCAGAGGGGAAACGACTTGCATGCAGACCGCTAATCCGCTCGACGCGCTCAAGATCGAGCGCGGCTTGCTCGAGCGTCAAACGGCGGCCGGGTATGTTGCCGACTCGCTGCGCGCGGCGATTCAAACCGGCGCGCTGAGCGACGGCATGGAACTCAATCAAGTGGCCCTGGCCGAACACTTCGGGATCTCGCGGGTGCCGGTTCGTGAAGCGCTGCGCGCGCTCGAAGGCGAGGGCTGGATCACCGCGACGCCGCACCGGCGGGCCGTCGTGCAGGCCGTCAGCCCCGAGCGGATCCAGGAGACGTTCGAGATTCGCGCGCTGCTCGAGACGCATCTGATCGAGCGCGTCGTCGCGCGCATCAGCGACGAGCAGATCGCGAAGCTGAAGCAGGCCTGCGACCGAATGGATCAGATTGCGGACCACCAGAAGTGGGTTGTTGCGAACGCCGAGTTTCACCACGAACTGCTCGAATCGGCCGGCTCGCCGATGGCGCTCGAACTCGTCAACCAGTTGAGTTCGCAAGTCGAACGCTACCTGCGCCTCTCGGGCGAAACCGTGATTCGCGAGAACGAAGCCGGACGCGAACATCGCGACATCGTCGACGCCGTCGCCGCGCGCGACGTCGACGCTGCCCGGCAGCTCATCTGCACGCACATCGAACATACCCGGGGACGCGTCGTCGACGCAATCAGCGAAGAGGAGAAACCCTAATGCCCCTACCCTACAAACGCCACGAAGTCAAAGAACGCTCGCGCGCGCACTGGCACGGCGCGTGCAACGTCACGCTGCCGTCGTTCACGTCGACGTTCGATGGTCTCAACCCGCGCGCGATCGAGCACGACATCAAGCACGGCGCGGCAAACGGGTTCTGGGGCACGCTGGTTGCGGCCGAGTGCGGGACGACGTTCGATGAGTACGTGAACTTCATGGAGCTCTCGGCCGCCGCGGCGCCCAAGGGCTTCAACCTCGTCACGCATCTCAGCAACGATACGGTCGAGCAGATGATCGCGACGGCCAAAGCGGCCGAAGCCCTGGGCTTCGAAGCGGCGCTCGTTTCGTATCCGACGTCGTTCCGGCCGAAAACGGCGGCCGACATCGTCGAGTTCACGAAACATATTTCGGATAACACCGATCTGGCGCTGATCCTCTTCGCCGTGCCGACGTGGGGCTTCGGGCCGCTGCATCCGAGCAAGTTCCCGCCCGAGGCGATCGCGGCGATGGCGAAGTTCGAAACGGCCGCTGCGGTCAAGTACGAAGCGAACGCGCCCGCGACGACGACCGGCATCGCCGATCTGTTGCGCCGCTGCAAGAACGACGTGATCGTCGAGGTGCCGCTCGAGCAGTACGCGCCGGGCCTCATCGATTGGTACGGCATGCAGTGGATGGGCACGAGCGCCTACGACTCGTTCGGCGATCGCGTGCCGCGCTGGTTCAAACTGCTGACCGACGGCAAGTGGGATGAAGGCATGGAGCTGTACTGGAGCTATCAGCCGGCGCGCGAAGCGAAGGGCGCCTTCCACGCCACATTCGGCGGTGCGAACTTGATCCACCGCGTCGGCTGGAAGTACTTGAGCTGGCTGCACGGCTACAGCGGCGGTTTGCTGCGGATGCCGCAGATGCGTTTGCTGCCCAACCAGATGGGGGCGCTGCGCACCGGTCTGCAGCGCTCGGGATTCAAGCTGCCCGAAACGGATGACGCGTTTTTCGCAGGCCGCTTCCCGCTCGAAACGGCCGAACTCGTCACCGCCGGACGTTCTGCGTGACGCTGTTCTACGACGGGGCGTTCTTCGAGAAGAGCATTTCGCCGGAGATCGCGATTCGCGCGGTAGCGGCCGGATTTGATGCCGAGGCCGACGGCAAAACGCAATTGCCGCCGCGCATCGACACCCCGACCGGCAGCGGTTTCATCCGCGTGATGCCCGCCGTGCTCGATGACGTGATGGGGCTGAAGGTCATGACGCTGGTCGAAGGCCTCGGCAATCGTTACTTGGTGCTGCTCTACGATGTGAAGACGAGCGAGCTGCTCGCGCTCTTCGATGCAGACGAACTCACCCGCGTGCGCACGGCCGCGGTCACCGCGCTCGCCGGTACCGTCATGGTGAAGACGCCGCCGTCGTCCCTCGGGCTCATCGGTACCGGCTTCGAGGCGGTCGGGCATCTGCGCATGCTCGCCGGCCTCTGGCCGTTGAAGGACGTCACGGTTTTCAGCCCGCATCCCGAGCGCCGCGCGCGGTTTGCCGATGCGATGTCGCGCGAACTCGGCATCACGGTCACCGCCGCCGCGAGTTCGGGCGAAGCGTTGCGCGATCGGCCCGTCGTCGTTCTGGCAACCAAAGCGAAAACGCCCGTCATCGACGGCAAGGATCTTGCGCCGGGCTGCGTCGTGCTCTCGATCGGATCGACGCGGCTCGATTTACGCGAACTCGATCACGCCTCGGTCGGGCGCGCGACGATCGTCGTGGCCGACGATCCGCAGATGGTGAAGCTCGAGTCGGCCGATATCGCCGAAACGATCGCGGCCGGGGTGCTCGATCCGGCGCGGATCGTCGCCCTGGCGCACGCCCGCCGCAACGGAATCCCCGTCCACGCCGGCGGCGACGTTGCGATTTTCAAATCGGTCGGCACCGCGCTGCAAGATCTCGCGCTCGCGCGCATGATCTATCGCGACGACGGCCTGCGCGCCTCGGCGGAGCGTTTGCCGGAGCTCACGCGCCTCAAACCGTTCTCCGCCAAGGCCTTCGATCTAGCCGCGTCTATGCGCGCGTAGACCGCGCCGCGACCACGTGGTCGTGCATGTGTTTCCAGTCGACCAAGTCGTTGAGCAAGATCGTTCCGCGCAACGTCGGATCGGTGGCGCCGCTTTCGATGACTTCCGCGGCGGCTTGCTCTTCGGCTTTTTTCATCGCGTTGAACTGCGCAACCCACTCGGCTTTTTGTTCGGCGCTGGGCGCGGCGATGTGGTCGAGCACCCAGGCTTCGAACTGCAGGTAGGTCGGCTTTTCGTTGTTGATGTACGCGCTCGTCGCGACGAGATCGAGACCGATCGTGTCGGCACAGCGTTTGTCGAAGCCGCAGACGACGCCGGTTTTCCACTCGGCCGGCAGTGCGTGCACGGATGCGAGCAACGCCTTCATCCACATGCGCGGCAGATGGGGAATGCCGGCGAGACCGACTTGCGCTGAACTGACCATCGGCACGAGCGGTTCGATACCGTCGGCTTCGTGCGCGAGCAGTTCTTCGTGCGCCGTCAGCCAGTCGTCGTAGCTGAGCAGCAAGGCGCTATTGGTGACGTTCGCATCGGTGATACCGGTGCGGGCGCGCGTCGCGGCCGCGCCTTCCGGCGCCCGATCGAAAGATGAGACCTTGGCGTTCAGGGCGGCGATCGAGGCAGCGTCGAGTTTGGTCGCGTGTGCGCGGACGTAGTCTTCCGCTTGCGGATACGTCGGCATCGTGGCGAGAAACGCAAACCACGCTTCGGGCTCGAGTCCGAGGCCGTCGCAGACTTGCTTATTGAACCCAAAATAGTTGTCGAAGTAGCCCTCCCACAGCATCCCGGCTGCAGAATAGACGCCTTTCAGCCACATCCGCGGCAAGTGCATGACGCCCAGGGGACCGGTCACCGTCGCCCCGATCAAGGGCATGATCCGTTGCATCCGATACATCGTTGTTCTCCTCCGGCGGCTTGCTTCGCCTCAGGTGGTGAAGCCCCCGCGGGGCGGATGCGCTCGGCGAGCGAAGCGGTCCGTTGAGGTAAGCGACAAGGATGGAGCAAGACTCGAGCGCCGCGGCTGCAAAAGCGGTCGCGTTCGCGAACGGCCTGCGGAAAAGTATCAGCGCTTCGGGCCGGCGCTGGGCACAGTGGCCGGGCGGGGCGAACGATCTCGCCGCCGTCCTCGGCTGCATCGATGCCGTCGCACAGCGTCTGCAATCCGTAGCGCCGCAAGACGGCGATAACGGCGTCGCTGCGTGCATCGCCGATCTGCGCGCGATACTCGAATGGTCGACCTATCAGTCCGCGAGCATCCAAACGGCGCAAGCGCTGCGCGTCGCGCGCAAGACCCGCACGTTCGCCGAACGGCTCGGCGTGCTCGACAATCCCGCGGCGCGGCTATCGATCCTGGTCGATTCGGAAGAATCGCTGATTGAGAACGTCCAGACGAAGAACGCCTACATGCTGACGATCGCGGAAAAGCACCCGCAACTTGGACTCCCGCCGCCGCTCGTACGCAGCGAGAGCCTCGTCCCAAAAGCCGAGAAGAAACCGAGCACCCTCGACTTCATTCAGCAGCTCCGGAGAAACGCCAAGAAAACGTAGCCCTTGACACCATACCAACTAGTTGGTATGGTCAGCGCGTGGCAACCGATTCGAAGACCAAGCTGCTGAATGCCGCTTTGCGGGTGATACGCACCAAGGGCTACGCCGCCGCGACCGTCGATGACATCTGCCTGGCGGCCGGGGTGACGAAGGGCAGCTTCTTCCACCACTTCAGCAGTAAGGAAGACCTCGCGCTCGCCGCCGCCGCGTATTTTTCCGCCACGACCGACGCGGCGTTCGCCGCCGCACCCTATCATCGCCTGAGCGATCCGCGCGAGCGGCTCCTCGGCTACATCGACTTTCGCTCGGCACTGCTGCGCGGTGAGCTGCCGGATTTCACGTGTCTGCTGGGCACGATGGTGCAAGATACATATACGACGCACCCGGCGATTCGCGACGCGTGCAATACCTACATCAGCAGCCACGCTTCAACCGTCGCTGGCGACATCGTGCTGGCCAAGCAGCAGTACGCGCCGGACGCCGCGTGGACGGCCGAGAGCCTCGCGTTGTTCACGCAAACCGTGTTGCAGGGCGCGTTCGTTCTCGCCAAAGCGCAGAACGGGCCGAAGATCGCGGCCGAGAGCCTTACGCACCTGCGCCGCTACATCGAAGATCAACTTCCCCTCCCGCGCCCCACGGCGCGCTGAAAGGTAAACACATGTCGCAACTGATTCCGAGTCTGGGCTTTTCCGGCAACGCTGAAGAGGTGCTCACATTTTATAAAAGCGCTCTCGGCGGGGACCTCGAACTGGCTCGCTTTCGTGGAACGCCGGCCGAGTCGATGGCGCCCGTCGAATGGCTCGACAAGATTCTTTATGGCTCGCTGCGTTCGCCATTCGGCGTCATCAGCGCGATGGACGCGCCACCGGGGCGTGCCGGAACGCCCGGCGACAACTTCTCGATAAGCGTTCAACTCGAAGATGAAGCGCAAGCTGCTGCGATTTTTTCGGCGCTTTCCGGCGGCGGCAACGTGACGATGCCATTTGAGTCGACGTTCTTCGCGAAGAAGTTCGGCATGCTGAAAGACCGCTTCGGCATCGGGTGGATGGTGCACGTTCCCGCCGCGGTCCCGGTATGAGCGAGCGCAGCAGCTACCCGGCGGGCGTGCCGTGTTGGGTCGACACGCTGCAGCCCGACCCGCGCGCGGCGCTCGACTTCTATTCCGATCTCTTCGGCTGGGAAATCGCCGGACCGGGCCCGATGCAGGACAGCCAGGCGTACTACGTCGCGCGGACCGGCGACCGCGATGTCGCCGGGATCGGCGCGCTGCCGCCGAACGCGCCGGCGCCTGCGTGGAATACGCACGTGCGCGTGGATGATGCTGCGGCAACCGCACAACGCGCGGAACGCGCCGGCGGAAGCGTGCTCGTTGCGCCGTTCGATGCGTTGCCCGCAGGGCGCATGGCCGTTTTGAACGATCCGTCGGGTGCCGCGTTTTGTGTGTGGGAAGCGCGCTCGCGCGAAGGTGCGCAGCGGGTGAATGAGCCCAACGCCTGGGCGATGAGTGCGCTGCACACGAACGACGTGCCCGGTGCGATCGCGTTCTACCGCGACGTCTTCGGCTGGGAACCCGAAGCGTTCGATGCCGGGCCGGCGACGCTCACGATGTGGCGTTTGGCCGGATACGTCGGCGGCGAACCGCAACAACCGGTTCCCCGCGACGTGGTCGCAATGCTCCTCCCGCTCGCCGCCGATGCAGGCTTGCGGCCGTACTGGGGCGTTGACTTCTGGATATCTGACGCGCGTGCCGCGGCGGCGCGGGCGCAAGCGCTCGGAGGTCGCGTCGTCGTTCCGCCGTACGACACCCCAATGTTCATCGAAGCCGTTCTCGCCGATCCCGCCGGAGCCACGTTCTCGATCAGCCAACTCCTGCGCTAGGTGCTCCAGCCGCAAGCGTTCGCGCGGTCGGACGAATCGCCGGACGCGGTGTTCTACGTGCAGCCGCGCTTCGTCGAGCACATCGATGAGGTTGCGGTTGCGGACGTCGTTCGGCTGCATCGCGAGCATCTTCCGGCCGGCGGCGAGATCCTCGATCTCATGAGCAGCTGGGTGAGTCACCTTCCGGACGACGTCGCGTACGCGCGCGTCACCGGCCTGGGCATGAACGCGGAAGAACTCGCCGGAAATCCGCGGCTCGATGCGTTCGTCGTGCACGATCTCAACGCGTCGCCCGCATTGCCGTTCGCGGGCGGGAGCTTCGATGCGGCGACGATCTGCGTCTCGATTCAGTATTTGGTCGATCCGGTCGCCGTGCTCGCCGACCTCAGGCGTGTCGTGCGTCCGGGCGGGTGCGCGATTGTGACGTTTTCCAATCGCTGCTTTCCAACGAAAGCCGTCGCGGTCTGGCAAGTGCTCGACGACGGCGGACACGTCGAGCTGGTCACGAAGTACTTCGAGACCGCCGGCTGGACGAGCATCGCATCTGTTGCCTCGCCGCCCCGCCGAAGCGATCCTCTCTACGCCGTGATTGCAACGACACCATCATGAACGAGACCGCCGGCGAGCAGTTCGCCGTTTCCATCGAACCGCGCGCCGGCGGCGGCGCTCCGTTGATTTTCGCCTTCGCCGGTAAGGACTTGGTCGTTACGGACGATGCGTTGCCGTCGCTCGAGGCACTCGGCGCCGGAGCGTCGCTCGACGGCGCGATCTGCATCGGCGAGCGCGGGCGAAGCACGTGCTATGCGCTCGCACTGCGCGATCCCGAACCGCCGCCCGGAACGCGCAGCATCGGGTTGCGTGCCGTGTTCGGCGAACTCGGTCCCGAAGCGTTCGCGATGGCTAGCCGCGCCGCGCAGCTGCTGACGTGGGATCGGGAGCATCGCTTCTGCGGCAACTGCGGCACGCCGACCGAACGCGCCGCCGGTGAACCAGCGCGCATTTGTCCGGCCTGCGACCTGCACGCCTACCCGCGCATCTCGCCCGCGATCATGGTGCTGATCACGCGCGGCCGCGAAGTCTTGCTCGCGCGCAACAAACGCAACACGACCGGGATGTTTTCGGCGCTGGCCGGTTTCGTCGAGGCGGGCGAAACGCTCGAGGAAACGGTCGTGCGCGAAGTCCGCGAAGAAGTCGGCGTGAGCGTCGATAACATCCGCTACTTCGGAAGCCAGTCGTGGCCGTTCCCGCACTCGCTGATGATCGCATTCACGGCTGACTACGTGAGCGGCGAGGTGACGCCCGACGGCATCGAAATCGAGGAAGCCCGTTTCTTCGACGTCGACGCGTTGCCCCAACTCCCGCCCGCCGGCCTCAGCATCGCAAGCCGCCTCATCAACACCGTCACCACCGAACTCCGCACGTAAGCAGAATCACTGCCAGATTAGGGCGGATCCGGAGATTTTAGGGATGCCGAAATATCGGATCTGCGCGTCGATGACGGGTTGGAGCAGGGCGCCGGTTGCAGGGCTGGTGTCGTAGACCGCGCGGGTGAGCGAATTGATCGTGGCGACGCTCATGTTCGTGTAGTGCGAGAGGATCGTTGCCGACTCGGCGTTGTTCGCGTTGGCCCACGCGGCGATCTTCAGCGTGGCGGCGGCGAAGCGTTGCGCCGCGTCGCGGTTTTGCGCGAGCCACGAGAGCTTGCCGACCCACACGGTGCCGATGAAGCGCGGGCCGATGCCGGGCATCGTGTCGCCGATGATCCGGACTTTGCCCTTTAGCGCGGTCGTGAACGGTTCGACGAGTAAGGCCGCGTCGATGCGCCCTTGATCGAGCGCCGGACCGACGGCCGGAAACGAAACTTCAATCAGCTTCACGGATTTCACGTCGGCGCCGTTCGAGCCGAGCCATTGCAGTAGGGCGAGATGCGTGAGGTCGCCGAGGCCGTTCACCGCAACCGTTTTGCCGTTGAGATCGGCGGCCGTTTTCACTGCCGATCCCGCGGCGGTCACGACGACGACCGACTGACCTTGACCGCGGTCGTAGATCAATCCCGGCGCCACCACGCGCAAGTCGATCCCGTGCGTGTAGGCTTGTGCGACCGGCACGACCGTACCGGTGATGATGTCGAGCGATCCCGCTGCGAGCGCTGCGTTCATCGCCGCCCCGTTGAACATCGTCGAGAGCGTGACGTCGAGCCCCGCGTCTTTGTAGAAGCCTTTGTCGACGCCGTAGAAGCCCTCGCCGGTCGCGTCGGTCGGCGGTACGCCGACGCGCAGCGGAATCGGATCCGCTGCTGCCGCGGAGCGCGGTGCGGTTGACGTTAAGATGGCGGCGGCGCTGCCGCCGAGCCACGTCGCGCGAGAGATGGCGGTATTCATGGCCACCACCCTACTCCCAACGGCTCCCGTTGTCACGCGAGGACTACATCGGGCACCTGCGAAAGCGCCCGCCCCATGAGTACGACCACCGAGCTCGACCACGAGAAGACGTTTGCGGATGCGTGGGCCAACCCGCGCTACACGCGCCTCGAGCGGCCGCCGGTTGACGTCAATGCCGTGCTCGCAAAACACTATCGCCTGAGCCGCCCGGTTGCGTTCACGCGCACGCAGCTGTGGGACATGGAAGTGCGCAAGGCGTTCCGGCCCGATATCTACATCCCGGCAGCCGTACAAGAAGGCAGCGCCGGCACGTGGAACGTGCGGGATCTCGGCGAGGGCGTGCAGTCGTTCTATCGCCGCACGAATCAGCGCCAGCGGCTCGTTCCCGGCTACGATCTCGTGCTCGAACAAGTTCGCGTGAACCCCGCCAACGGCAAGGTGACGTTCATCGGCGCGAGCGAGCTGCCGGGTGAGGGCGGCACGATGCTGCGCGCCGGAACGCAGCAGCCCATCTTTCACGTCGAGCACGTCGCAACGGGCACGGAAACGCAACCGATCAACGAGTGGCGCTTGGTGCATCTGACGGACGGCCCCGATCAGCGGCTAATCGATCACTTCACCCGCTCCGAAAACGTCTACTTGCCGCAGTTTCTCGAAGTCTATTTGAGCGAGGTACTGAACGTCGAATTCACGCGCCTCGCCTAAGGGCGTGCCGCTGAAGGCTCAGATCGCCGAGCAGCTGTTTTGCCGCGGAACGGAACCGGGCGACATCGCTGTAGATTCGCGCGACCAGCATAGCGCCTTCGAGAGCACTCGCGAGGAGCCGCGCCCGCTCCTTGGCCGGCTCCGCGAAGGCCAACTCGCCGGCGCGCCGGCCGTCTTGCAGCACGCCGGCAAGCCAGCGTTCATTCGAATCGAAGAAGCCGCGCAGTTCGGCCTGCATCGACGGCGGGAGTGTGGTGTACTCGGCTGCCAGCATCCCGCAGAGACACATGCGATCGTCGAGCATGACGTTCACGTAGAGATCGACATAGCGCTTCAGCTTATCGCGGCTGTCCCCCGGCCCTCGCGCGATATCGTCGAGCGCGCACTCGAACGCGGTCCGATAGCGCCTGATCAAAGCGCTGCCGAGGTCGGCCTTCGAAGGGAAGTGGTAATGAAGGCTCGCCTTCGTAAGAGACAGTTCTGTTGCGATGTCGGCGTAGCTGAAACCATTGAATCCGCGGGTTTGCGCGAGTCGCTCGGCGACGTCGAGCAGTCTATCCGCGGTCAGTTTTCGAGGTCCCGTTCCGGGCGGCATGCGGAATTTTTTGACGCACCTTGACTTCTACCTTCCAGTAGGTAAAATACTCGTACCGCCGGGTTATTTGCATCCCTCTTGGGAGATTACAGATGCTACAGAACGGTGATAGAAAGATAATCGACTGCCGGGAATTTCCGAGTGAAACGAACTGCTCCCTGACGATTGCCGGCACGGAATCCGAAGTCCTCAAAGCGGCCTCCGAACACGCCGTCTCGAGTCACGGGCATACGGCCGGTCCCGAACTCATAAGCGCGCTTCGCTCCGCCTTGCACGACGAAAAAGTGAATACGCGCTAGTCGAGAACGCCGAGCGACTTCCAACTGCGCTCTGCAGCGGGGTGGAGCGGAACGTCGTACGGCGCGTCGCCGGCATTGCCGCACATGCGCGCGAGCGAGAGCGGCGCGTCTTCTTGCCATGGGATTCGCGCGACGCACGCTGCGAGGGCCGCGCAGATTTGCGTCACGTCGGCGTCGGGAAGGTCGGCGTGCACGAACAGCGGCCAGCCGCTGAAATCGATGGTGAGAACGTCGGCCGGGAGTTTCGGATAGCGCGTCTGCGGAATCACGGCGCGCCGGTAGCCGAGCGCTTCGAGTTGCGCGACCGCGGGTTCGGCGAGCGTCAGCACCGTCATGCCGGCGTCGAGCGCGGTGCTGATCCAGGAATCGGCACCTTCGTCGAAGATCGCATCGAGCGATCCGTCGAGAAACGCCCGAAACTTCGGCGCGCGCGCATCCGGTGACACGCCTTCAAAGCGAAACTCGCCGCCCCACGCGATGATGTCGTCACGCGTGAAGCCGCTCGCGCGCATGATGTCGTCGAGCATGAAGTGCAGCGAGTGCGCGCGGTCGCCGCGCACGCCGATGCGCAAGGCGGGCCGTTTCGCCGCGATCTCCGCAAACGAGCGCAGCCCCGTTTGCGGATGCACGGCGAACACGTACTGATCGCGCGAGGGCAGCACGGCGATCGTGCGCACCGGCACGGGCGCCGTAAACGGCCCGGTGCCGCGATACGCGAGCGTGAGAGTTGCCGACGGGTTCACGATCGCTAGCGCGACCTCGCGCGCGGCGACCGCGTGTATGCCGGCGATGGTGCTCGAGCCGAACAGCGCGATCTCGCGTCCGCCGCCGAGGTCGACGATGGCCTTCGCTTGACGCGCGGGCGTGGGTGCGGCAGCGAGCGCGAGTTCGGTGGCCATTTCCAGCACCAGCACCGAGCGCGTCGTCGGGGGAAAGACCGGCGGCATCAAGCGTTCAGTTTATAGAGGTCGATCGCGGCGAGCCCAATCTGGTGGTACTGGTATTTGTGCACGAGGATCGACTCGCGCAACGCGGCGGCCGCGCGGTCTTGATCCGCTTCGGTTACCGCATATTGGGCCAAGAGCGCGAGCGCGTCTTCGCCATGCCCCGGACCGTCGTCGCCCACGCCGTGGTCGGCATGTTCGGCGGCCGACCAGTGCGACATCGCTTCGCGCTGCAAGCCGAGCTTCGCCCACGGCTTCGATGAGTTGCCCGGGATCTGACCGTAGCGTGCCGCGAGCGGCGCGTTGGTCAGCATTTCCAGGCACGCGATGGCCGCGAAGGCCTCGAGCCACGGTTTAGTGCGTGAGACGTTGTCGAAGTACTGCAGCGCCATCGTGGTGACGATCATCGGCACGTACTCGCGAATCTGCTGCTCGCTCGCGCCCAGCGCCTTTGCGAACATCCACATGCTCTCGTTGTGGCCGACGTCGATCGTCGGGTCCTTGACCTCTTCCACGTACATGTTTTCGATCATGTACGCGCGGGCGTCGATGTGCGGACAGTTCGCGATGATGTTGCCGAACCAGCGCGGGAATTTATCGGTGAATTGACAGTGCTCGAGCGCGAAGAGCAAGGCGCCTTCGCGGGACATATACTCGCGTTGAAATTGATACATCGCCGGCGGCGATTCCCAGTAGATCTCGCCCACCATAGAACGAATTTGTTCTTTATAAGCGTCACCGTCGCGGATCATCGCCGTCCTTTCTCATCGTGTGCTCACCCGTCCCGCCGTCGCGCCGCCGTCGACCACGATCACGCTGCCGGTGACATAGCTCGCGGCATCCGATGCGAGGTAGGCGACGAGTTGCGCGACGTCGGCGGGCCGGCCGAAGCGGCCGATCGGGATGTGCGCTGGGAGCGTATCGTCGTCGACGCGTTCGTCCGGCAGGATGGACCCGGCGCAGATGCAGTTCACGCGCACGCCGTACGGGCCGGCTTCCAATGCGGAGACCTTCGTGAACGTGGCGATCGCGGCTTTGGACGCGGCATAGGCGCTGCCGAGAGCGTAGGGCAGAAGACCGCTGATCGATCCCATGTTCACGATCGAGCCGCCGCCGAGCCGGCGCATGTGCGGCAGCGCGTATTTCGTGCACAGCATCGTGCCGTCGACGTTGACGCGGAACGTTTCGCGCCACGACTCGAGCGCATGCTCTTCGATCCCTTCGGTGGGGTGCAGTGCGGCGTTGTTGCACAGCACGTCCAAGCGGTCGAACTCCGCGATCGCAGCGGTGATGCCGAGCTGCGCGCCATCCGGCGTACCGGTATCGCCGGTGAGGAAGCGGACGTTCTGACCCGCGGCTAGCGAGGCTGTAGCGCGCGCGTTGGCGGCGGCATCCCAGTCGACGGAGACGACCGCCATTCCGCCGGCGGCGAGCGTGCGCACGATCTCGAGCCCGATGTTGTTGGCACCGCCGGTGACCACGGCGACGCGTGGCGTTTCCATCCTCGTCAACCCTTCACGCGGTAGCGCCGCAATTTTTCCGGATCGATCGTTGCGCCGAAGCCGGGCCGCTCGGGCACGGCGATCGCGCCGTCCACAACGGCGAGCGGTTCGGACATCACGTCGCCCGCGAGGCGTTCGAAAAACTGAATCTCGCTCGGCCACGGATCGAGGGCCGGGATCGCGGCGCGCAGGTGCGCGCGTGCCAGCGCACCGACGTTCGATTCGAGGTCGGTGCCGACGATCGCGGGCAGGCCGGCGGCTTCGCAGAGCGCGATGATCTTCAACGTCTCCGTGATACCCGTGCGCCGCGGGTGCAGGCTGATCGCGCCGACCGCTTGCGCCGCGATGTAGCGTTCCGCCGTGTCGAGCGAATCGATCGGTATCTCGCCGAGCAGCGAGATCGGCAATGCGGCGCGCAGCGCGCTCATGCGTTCGAGCGGCAGGTTGCATGGATCCTCGATCAGAGCCACGCCGTATTCTGCGAGGAGCGGCAGCAGCGCGAGCGCTTCGTTTTCCGAGTACGAGTGGTTGGCATCGGCGTAAATGAGCACGTCTTCGCCTACCGCAGCGCGTATGTCGCGAACCAGGTGGACGTCGTCCATCGAATGGCGCCACAGCTTGACCTTGAGCGCGCGAATGCCGCGCGCGACCGACCGCTGCGCGTCCTCGAGCATCGCGGCCGGCGTATCGCCGAACAGGATCGCCGTTACCGGAACGGGCCGCGGCCGCGTTCCGCCGAGCAGTTGCCAGACCGGTTGCCCCGCGATCCGGCCTTTGAGATCCCACAGCGCGGTGTCGATCAGCGCTTTCGCAATCGTCGCGCCGCGCACGCGTTCGAGCGCGACGAGCAGCCGCTCGTGATCGAGCGGGTCGGCGCCTTCGAGCAGCGGGCGGAAGAAGCGGTCGAACTGCGCTGCGAGCACCGCCGGATCGCTGTCGGGGATGTTTGGGATGCCGGTCACTTCGGCGATGCCCACGGTGCCGTCGCGCGTCGTCAAGCGGAGCAGCGCGTACCCACTGCTCGCACCTTGCGACGAGCGAAATTGGACCTTCGACTGATACGGCAGGTTGAGCTCGATCAGCTCGACCTGCGCGATTGCGAGCGCTATTTGGTCACGTGGTCACGCGTACGTGACCAGCGCGGTCAGGACGGTCGGCGATGCGGGGATCACGGGTTCCCACGTTTCGCCGGCATCGCGCGAGACGTAGAGTGCTCCCTCGCCGGAGGTTTTGGTGTTGACGAAGTAGCCGCGCGCGCCGTTACCCATGCCGCAGTAAAGCGTGTTCGGATCGCCGGGATGCGGCGCGAGCACCCACGGCACCCACTTTTCGATGCCGTGCGTGACGACGCGCCAGTCGTCGCCGCCGTTATCGCTCACGAGGATGTGACCGTCGGGGTTCGTGTGGTCGAGCGCCCAGACGCCCGGCGAGCCGCGCGAGCCGCACACGACCATGCGAGGCCGGCCGTTCACATCGAGGAACTGCCACTCGTGCGAATAGCACCAGGCGGGCTTTTCGGCCCACGGCATGCCGTGCTCGACGCGGTACCAGTGCGCGCCCATGTCGTCGGTGCGGTAGAACCCCTGCGCCGAGGAAACGTAGTAGCGGTCGCGGCTGCCGGGATAGTTCGCGATCATGTGCATGTCGACGTAGTCGATGCCGTCGCTGCGGTCGGCCCACGTCGCGCCGCCGTCGCGGCTCAACAGACAACCGCCGTGTTCGAGCAGCACGAAGATCTGCTGCGGATCGTCCGGATGAATGTGGATGTGGCGCAGATGCGGCTCTTCTTTGCCGCGATAGGGAAACGGAACGTCCCACTTTTTCTTGGCTTCGTCCGGCACGTCGAGCATGCCGTCGAGCGGTTCCCAGGTCGTGCCTTCATCGTCGCTGCGAAACAGCCGCACCGGCCCGATCCCGGCCCAGATGACGCGCTCGTCGTGGGGGTCGACCGTGAAGGTGCGGACGTCGCCCGACAGGACTTTCTCCCACGACTTGCCGGCATCGCGCGAACGGTAACCACCCTCGAACGCGACGCCCGCGAAGATGATCTCCGGTTTACCCGGGATATGCTTGAGGTCTTCGAGCGTGCTGTTTTCGAACGCCGAATCGACGACGTGCGGCGCGGCACCATTGCTCTCGAGGATCTGCAGGCCGCGGTTGTACCCGAGGTAATAGCGTAATTTGTCCATCTACTCATACTCCCGGGGCGGATAGAACGAGAAGGATAGAATTCTAACGAGGAGTCTAGCCTCTCCGCTTGCTAAAAGTCAACTAAGGGAGAAACGCGATGGCTGTATACTCTCGCACTGCACTATTGGCCGTCCTGAGCGCGGCCGTGGCGGCGCCGGCGTGCGTGCGGGCGGCGGAACCGGCGACGATCCGCATCGGTACCGCAGCGACCGATGCGACGGCGCAGCACTTCTATGCGCGCGACAACGGCTTTTTCGCCGCGGCCGGGATCAACCCCGAGATCACCACGCTGCGCAACGTTACCGAAATGACGGCCGGCGCCATCGGCGGTTCGCTCGACGTGATCGCCGGCAGCCTCGTGCCGATCGCGCAAGCCGACAAGCACGGTAACGATCTCCGCGCGATCGCCCTCGGCAACATCTACACAGGCCCGCCGCCGCAAGGCGTGGTCGTCACCGGACAAAATTCGACGATTCGCAGCGGCGCCGATCTGAACGGCAAAGTCGTCTCGGTAAACGGTCTCGGCGATTTCTCGCAAGTGACGATCGAGGCATGGATCGATTCGACCGGCGGCGATGCCAAGAGCGTGAAGCTGCTGGAGTTGCCGTTCGCCGGCGTCGCGGCCGCGCTCGCGCAGGGCCGCATCGATGCCGCCCTGCTCGTCGAACCCTTCACGACGATGGCCAAGGATCAGGTACGCGTGATCGGCGACGCGCTCGCGCCGGTCGGCAAACACTTCATGGTCACCGGCTGGTACGCCAGAGCCGCCTGGCTCAACGCCAACCGCGACGCGGCTCGGCGCTTCGTTGCCGTGATGCTGCAAACGGCGGTCTGGGCCAATAAGAATCATGACCAGTCAGCCGCGATCCTCGCGCACTACAGCCCTGTTCCGCTCGAAGTCATCCGCGCGAGCCCGCGCGCCCTCTACGGCGAGATGCCGATCAGTGCGGATTGGCTGCAGCCCGTCCTCGACTTCTCAACCAAATACATCGGCCTCGAGAAAACCTCGGCCGCGTCCCTGATCTGGAAACCTTAGGGGACGAGTGCGCGGAGGCGGTCGGGATCGGCGATGATGACGTGCGCGGTGCGCATGTCGACCAGTTTCTCATCCCAGAAGCGATTCAGCGTGCGGTTGACCGTTTCGCGCGTGGTCGCGATCATGTTCGCCATCTCTTGATTGGTCAGGCGCAGCGAGATGCGCGTGCCGCTATCGACCGGTTCGCCGAACTGCGAGCTGAGATTCAGCAGCAGCGAGGCCAGGCGCGCGCGGATGTCCTGTGAGGTCGTCGCCGCGATCAGCGCGTTGGCGGCGCGCAGGCGTTCGGAGAGCGCGATTGCGAGCGAGCGTCCGATGCGCGGGTTGTCATCGAGCAGCACGAGGAAATCGGTGTAGCGGATCGCGCCGACCTCGACGTCGGTCAGCGTCTTGATCGATGCGCTGCGCAGCGATGAGTCGAACATCGCCATCTCGCCGAAGAAGTCGCCCTCTTTGAGGATCGCGAGGATCATCTCACGCCCGTCGGGCATGATGCGGCACACCGACACCGAGCCCGTCACGAGGAAGAAGAACGTGCTGCCCGGATCGCCCTCGCGCACGACGAAATCGTGTTTGGTGTAGGTGCGATCGGTCGCCGTCGCCACGATGCCGGCGACCTCATCGTCGGCGAAATCGCGAAACAGCGGAACCCGCCGGATGCACGCTGCGTCGATCATCCGGCTAGCCGCCGTAGAAGATCGTGTCGCCGAGGTCTTTCATTTCGAGGATCGCGTTGTCGGGCCGTCCCGCCGGCGGCTTCATCACGTGCGCTTCGACCACTTCGGCGACGACGACGTGATGGTCGCCGTCTTCAACGATCGAGGTGACCTTCAGTTCGACGGCGGCGATGGCCGAATCGAGAATCGGCACGCCGGTCGTGCCCTTGTGATAGGGCTGCCCGCTGAGCTTCATGCCCTCGACGACGGTTGGTTTGAAAAACGCGAACGCCACGTCTTTCTGATCCTTGCCGAGCATACACAAACCGAAGTGCGCGCCTTTGGAGAGCGCCTTGCGGCCATGCGAATCGGCCTTCACGCCGATCGCGACCAGCGGCGGCCCGAACGACGCCTGCGTCACCCAGTTGACGGTGGCAGCCGACAGGTTGCCTTTGCCGTCGTCCGTCGTCATCACGTAGAGACCGTAGGGAATCATCCGCAGAGCGGTCTTTTTTGCGTCAGCGTCCATCGCCGGAAAAGTGCGCCGCAAGCGGCGCTTACCCTGCTACGGAGAGCCGTAGAGCGCGGCCGCGTTGTCCCAGGAAATCCGGGCCGCCACGCCCGGCGGCAATTGCGCCGCGATCCGGCGGTAACTGCGTATCACGACGGGGTAGCCTGACCAATTCGAGCCGAGGGTCGTGTAGAAGTCGGAACCGTACATGAGCCTGTCGCTGTGCTGGGGTGCGCGGAGAGAATCGCTTCCGCTTTATCGGGCGACCCGTAGGCTAAGCTCGGCAAGACGAAGCGCTGCTGCGGCCATGCGGCGTAGAGCTTGTCGAAGTTCGCGCGATCGCGATCCCACGCCCACGCTTCGAAGTGCGTCATGAGCGGTACGTCGGCGCTTGCTATTTGCGTGAGCAGCGCCTTCGCTCCGGTGCCCTGCCGGTTGACGAAGATGTCGCCGGTCTTGGTCGGTTTGTGATCGGGCTTATCGCCGTGCGTGTAGAGGATCTCGCCGATGAATTTGTAGGTCCCGTTTTTGACGCCGTTGACGGTCTCTGCGACGTAGCCGCGCGGGAGATCGCCCTCGGTGATGAAACCGATCTTCGGCGCGCCGAGGACGATCGTTTCGGGATGGGCTTGCGCGAGCGCGGCGACGGCTTTGGCGGTCGGCGTTGCACTGCCTTCGCGGCTGTTGGCGAAGATCGCGATGCGTTTTACCCCGGCCGCTTGCATCGCGTCGATCACGTGGCCGACGTTGGGATTCCATGACTGCACGTTCGCATCGAAGATCGGGCCGTCGTACGGCGGCGGCAGCGGCGGGCAATCGGCGGCGCGCGTGGTGCCGCTCGAAAACGCGAGCACGATTGTCGCGCATGCGACGGGTCGGGCGCGTTCCCTCGGAAATAGGAGCGCGCCGGGCGGTGCGAAATGGGGAGCGCATGAAAGCATCGGCGGCAGCATTGCTCCTCGCTCTCGTGCTCGCGGGTTCGAGCGTTCCGGGCGGGGCGCAGTCGGGAACGTATACGATTCCGGTCGTGCTCTCGCAGACCGGCCCCGGGGCCTCGCCCGGCGGCGATGAAATGGCCGCGATTCAGGCGTACGAAAGGCTCGCCAATCGTACCGGCGGCATTCACGGCATGCAGGTGCACTTCCAGATTTACGACGATGCCTCGAGCCCGCAAACAGCGGTGCAATTGACGAACACGATCCTGCCGCAGAAGCCGGCCGTGATGCTCGGTTCGACGCTCGCACCGTCGACCGCCGCGATGATGCCGTTCTTCAAAGACGGTCCGGTGCTCTACGCGCTGACCCCGCTGATCTTTCCGGAGAAGGGCAGCTACGTGTTCGCGACGCTGCCGCTGGTCGTGCACGTCGAGTCGGTGATGTTTCACTACATGCGCGCCCGCGGCTGGACGAAGGTCGCGATCCTGCGCACGAACGATGCGTCGGGCCAAGACAACGCGAAGGCGATCGACGGTGCGCTGGCCGAGCCGGAGAACCGCGCGATCAACCTGACGACGCAGCAGCTCTTCAACGGGCAGGACATCAACATCGCGGCGCAAGTCAGCGCGATCAAGTATAGCGGCGCCCAGGCGTTGTTCGTGTCGGCGACCGGCGCACCGTTCGGCACGGTGCTCCGTAGCCTCGCCGACGCCGGCGTCGATCTTCCGCTGTTTACCGGCGCCACCAACATCGCGCCCGACTTCATCGCGCGCTTCAAACAGTACGTGCCGAAGTCGGGCCTCTGGATCGTGTTCCCGAGTTACGCCAAGCGCGACCGCGGGCCCAAGGATCCGCTGCGCGCAACGATCGACGAGTTCTACACCTCGCTCGAAGCGGCCGGGCTGCATCCCGGCGCGGCGCACGCGTTCGGCTGGGACGAAGCGAAGATCGTCGTCGCTGCGTTGCGCGCGTTACCGCCGAACGCGCCGGCGCAAGCGATCCGCGATTGGATCGAGGCGCTGCACGATTTCCCGGGCGCGCTCGGGATGTACAACTTCCGCCTCGGCGACCAGCACGGCCTCGACGACAAGTCGCTCTACATCGTCCGCTACGACGCGAACGCGGCAGGCGGCGGCGACACGACGGTCGTGAGCGACGCGGGCGGCACGCCGCTAGCCCAGAAGTAAGGAGCGTAATATGGAAGTCACTGCCCGCCTCGATGCCGAGGTCGACGATTTCGCCCGGCGCTGCCGGTTTCTCAACACGCCGGTGACGCCCGAGCGCGCGCAAATGTTCGTGCGTCAGCACCGTCTCAATACGCGCCAGCGCAACAGCGTGCACAAGCTCGCGGTCGCGACGAACTGTCCGCATTGGGAGATCCGCATGCGGATCATCGGCGCTTCGGCGCAGGAGCTGATCGCCGACAACGAGTTCGGCGAGGGCAAACCGCACTGGGAGATCATCGAAGATCTTGGCGTCGCGATCGGGATGGACCGCGACGCGATTCGCGCCACGCCGCCGCTGCCGAGCACGCAGCTCTGCTGGCTGGCGTGGGAGACGCTCACCAAGAACCGTCACTGGCTCGAGGGTTTGGTGGCGAACACCTGCTCCGAACGCATCAACGTGCCGGGTTACGGCAACGGGCGTCAGCGCGAGGTGGGCTGGTCGGGCGCGCAGCGCGACGAGTGGCGCAAGCTGTTCGGTTTGAACGACACGCAGCTTGCGTTTTGGAGCGTGCATAGCGAGGCCGACATCGATCACTCGAACTTGGGTTGGCAAACCGTCGCGAAGTACGCCGAAGAGCTAAACATGGCCGACGCGGTCGTCGAAGCGTGCCGCATCAACCTGATCGTGTGGGAAAACTACTTCAACGGTATCCACGATGCGTCCGAAGCCGTTGCGAAGGCTGCCTAATGTCATGCCGAGCGGAGCGCCGTAGGGCGCGTAGACGAGGTACGCGCCACCATCATGCTTGATGGTCAGGGCAACTCCACTCAGCGTTGCTTTACACCGCTCGTCCGCCCTTCGGCGTCCGTACTCGGCGACAACGATTATCGCGGTCCCTCGACGACGCGCCTCCAGCGCTTCGCTCGGGATGACAGAGGCTTCAGTTGCCTCCTCCGCGGCGCTCGGCGCGCAGCTTCGCCGTGGCAGCGTCGTCGACGTCGTTCGTCTTCGCATCCAACACTACGCCGTAGACGGTGAGGGCATCGTCGCGCGAGATGTACTCCTCGATGACGTCCATGCGCACGAGCGCGGGATCGCGGTCGAGCGCGTTGCCCCAGCCGCCGCCGCCGGCGGTCATGATCGTCACGCTGCTGCCGGGCGCGAGCAGTTTGCGGAACGGATCTTCGCGGTGGAAATCGGCGTCGCCGGCCGCTTTGATGTAGGCCTCGCCGACCTTACCGGAGCCGCCGCCGTGAATGCCCCACGGCGGAAATTGCGTGCGGCCCTGTTGGCTCGACGACCAGCGGCCTTCGGCTAAACTCTCGATCGTGGTCGTGATGCCGAGCCCGCCGCGGAACGCACCGGCGCCGCCTGAGCCCTCGCGCAGCGAACGTTCGCGCACGATCACCGGCGTCTTCAGCTCGATCGTTTCGACCGGCGCGTTGCGCACGTCGCCTTGACACACCGAGACCGATGCCGATTCGCCGTCTTCCCACGGCCGCGCGCCCCAGCCGCCGCCTTCGATCGTCTGCAGCACGAAGTTACGGTTCTTCGCCGCATCGCGGCCGAAGAACGCGAGCGCGCCGCCGAGCGTGCCCATCGTTGCGGCCGGAATGCGATCGGGCATCGCGTCGGCGAGCGACGTGAGGATCGTGTCGACAACCGTCGGCAGCATGCGGCTCCACGACGACATCGGCGCCGGGAACACTGCCATCATTAGGTTGCCTTCTTGAATCTCAACCTTCAGCGCGCGGAACGAGCCTTCGTTCACCGGTTCGAGCGCGCCGGTGAGGCCCTTGTAGGCGATGTAGGCGCCGGCCAGCGTGCGCCCGTTGATGGCGCCGCGCGTCTGCATCGAGCCTTTGGTGAAGTCGATCGTGAGATCGCTGCCCTTCACGACGACGTCGACGACGATCGGCACGCGCTTGCCGGTCTCCACGCCGTCGTCGTCGAGGAACGATTCGGCATGGTAGGTGCCGTCGGGGATCTGCTCGACGATCAAGCGGCACTTGCGTTCGGCATCGTCGAAGATGCGTTCGATCGCGATGCCGATCGTCTCGGCGCCGTAGCGGCTGTAGAGTTCCTCGAGCCGGCGTTCGGCCAGCGTGCACGCGGCCATCTGCGAGCGCAAGTCGCCCATCGACGATTCCGGAAAGCGGATGTTGTCGGAGATCATCCGCAGCATTTTCTCGTCGGGCTTGCCGGCTTCGTAGATCTTGATCTGATCGAACTGCAGGCCTTCTTGCCAGGGATCGATGATCGAGGTGCCGGCCCCGAAGCCGGTGCTGTTGCCCCCGACGTCGACCCAGTGCGCGCGCACGATCGTGAACGCCGTCAGCTTGTTCTCGAAGAAGAACGGCGTGAGGATGCAGACGTTGTTGAGATGCTGCCCGGCGACGCGCTGGTGGTTCGTGATGATTACATCGCCCGGCGCGAAACCATCGACGCCGTAGCGTTTCACGCAATCCTTGATCACGACGCCGAGATCGGCGACGAAGTGCGATACCCCGCCGATGTTCTGCGCGAGCAAGCGCCCTTCGACGTCGAGCACGGCGCAGCAGTAGTCGCGGACTTCGTAGATCATCATGTTGTACGAGGTGCGCTGGAGGTCGACCGACATCTCGTCGGCGATCGCCGGCAGCGCGCTGCGCAGGACTTCGAGGGTGACCGGGTCGAGCCGGGTCTTTTCGGTGACGGTCATTGTGCTGCTCCGATCGTGACGATCATTTCGCCGCTGGGAGCGACGCGCATCTCATCGCCCGGGAAGAGAACGGTCGTCGACGCGTATTCCTGGATGACGGCCGGGCCGCTCACCTTCGCGCCCGGTCCGAGCCGCTCGCGGTCGTAGATCGCGCAGTCGATGCCCTCGAGCGAATCGTCGAAGATCACCTTGCGGTGCGCGATCAGCGCGTCCGTCGTAGCCGCCGGCAATTCGGGGAAACGCGAGCGTTCGCGTTTGCCGGTTGCGGTCAGGCGCACGTTGACGAGCTCCACTGCCTCGGTCGGCGCGTGGTGACCGAAGCGGCGATCGTGGATCTCATCGAACGCGCCCCGAATGGCGGTCATGTCGCCGCTCGCGATCGCCGCTTCGGGGATCGGCGTCTGAATCGGGAATTCCTGACCCACGTAGCGGATGTCGAGAAAGCGCTGGAATGCGATCGCTTCCGGTGCGGTGCCTTCGTTGAGCAGCAGTTCGCGCGCTTCGTCGATCATGAACGTGAAGATCTTGCGCAGCTCATCGAAGTCGGTATCGGCCAGCGACTTGTAGTACGTGCGCACGTAGTCGTGGCGCAGATCCGACATCAGCATGCCGAGCGCGGAGAAGTGCCCCGGCACGCGCGGGATGATCAGCGTAGGTACGTGCAGCTCGCGCGCGATTTGTGCTGAGTGCAGCGGACCCGCGCCGCCGAAGCCGACCATGGCGAAATCGCGCGGATCGTACCCGCGCTCGACCGATACGCCGCGCACGGCCAGCGACATCTCGGCGACCGCGATCTTGATGATCCCGAGGGCCGCGGCTTCGATCGAAAGATCGAGCGGTTCCGCGATCGTAGTGCGGATCGCTTCGCGCGCGCCCTCGACGTCTAGCGGCATCTCGCCGCCGAGAAACCGGCTCGGACTGAGGCGTCCGAGAATGACGTTGGCATCGGTGACGGTCGGCGCGGTGCCGCCCTGTCCGTAGCACACGGGTCCGGGATGACCGCCTGCGCTGCGCGGGCCGACCTTGAGCGCGCCGACTTCGTCGATCCACGCGATGCTGCCGCCGCCCGTTCCGACTTCGATGATGTCGACGACCGGCAGCATGACCGGATGACCGCTCGCGAGGCCGCCGATGTAGTAGCCTTGCGCGATCGACGGTTCGCTGTTCTGCACGAGGCTGACTTTGGCGGTGGTGCCGCCCATGTCGAAGGCAAGCACGTTCTTGTAGCCGAGGTTGCCGCTGACTTCCGCCGCCGCGATGATGCCGCCGACCGGTCCCGACTCCATCATGTTGACCGGCACGCGTTTGGCCGTTTCCGGCGTCATCGTGCCGCCGTTGGACTGCATGATCAAGAGCCGGCCGTTGAAGCCGAACTCGCCGAGCAAGTTTTCCAGATCGCCGAGGTAGCGCTTCACGCGCGGCCCGACGTAGGCGTTGAGCACGGTCGTCGAGGTGCGCTCGTACTCGCGGTATTCGCGCAGGATCTCGTGCGAGAGCGAGCGGTAGAGCCCCGGCGCTTCGCGCGCGATGATCGCACCGACTTCCGCTTCGTGATCGGGGTTGGCCCACGAGTGCAAAAACACGACCGCGACCGACTCGATGTCGTCGGTGTTGAGCTGCTTTGCGACGCCGGTTGCGTTCTCGCGGTCGAGCACCGTGATCACTTCGCCGTCGGCGTTGAGGCGTTCGACGATCTCGAGCGTGTGGTGGCGCGGGACGTAGGGCACCGGCCGTTTGAAGAAGATGTTGTAGGCTTCTGGGCGGCTGCCGCGGCCGATCTTGTAGACGTCACGCATGCCTTCGGTTACGACCAGCGCGGTTTTCGCGCCGGTGCGTTCGATCGCGGTATTGATCGCGACGGTCGAACCGTGAATGAACGTTTCAGCCGTTGCTAGGGGCAAACCGCTCTTCGCCAGCGTCTCACGAATGCCGACGGCGAGGTCGTACGGGGTCGTGGAGCTTTTGGCTTGATGGACCTCACCGGTGGCGAGATCGAACGCAACCAAGTCGGTGAACGTGCCGCCGATATCGAGCGCGAGAACGAGTGACAAAGAATCTCCTAGAACGTCGGGGCGACGATGAACGCGCCGGGTTTGCCGGCGCCGGAAGCGACGGCGGGCGCGCCGAGCAGGATCGGGGTGCCGTCGACGACCGTGACCGCTTGCACGGTGACGATGCCGCCGGCCGGGATGGCGAGCGCGTGCGGCACGGCGGAGCCGGCCATCGCCTCGAGCGGCTGGGCCGCGCGCGCGCCTTCGATCAGATACGAATCCATTGCGACGAACTTGTTGAGGATCGGCAAATCGGCGACGGCGGCGGCGAACTGCTCCGTCGCTTTGACGACGAGGCCCGAGGTGTCGTTGCGCACGACGGTGCGAACCATGCGTACCCACGTTCCCTTATATGCGACCGTCGCGCGCACCGCGAACTCATCCGCGAGGTCGGCGCCGCCCTCGAGCCGCATTAGACGGCGATCCTTGCGCGCGTTGACGGCGATGGCAACGTACGACTCTTCGGCGCCAAGCCGGCGCGCTTCGAGATCGACTGCCGCGACGACCGCCGTGGCGTCGGTGGCCTCGGCATCGAACGCGGCCAGCGCGTCGTGGGCGAAGCCGGCGGCGATCCGCGCGAGGGCGCCACTCGCCGCATCACCGGCGGCGCGCGCCGTAACGAACGCGTCGGTCGCGTCGACGAGCTTCGCCCCGACCGTCTTCAGCGCGATACCGACGGCGGCCGGAACTTGATCGAGTTCGACCACGCCGATCGTGGCGCCCGACGGCAGCGCGTCCTTGAGTACGCGCGCGGTTTCGGTGCCGATCTTGGGCGAGAACAGCAAGTTCTCGCTGTAGGTCGTCGATTGAATCCACGGTTTGCCGCGCGGCGATACGGCGGAAACCATCGAGAGCGGGCCCTCCTTCGGCACGACCAGCGCGCACTCGGACCAGTACGGAATGAACGAGCAAAGCCACGAGACGGCCGAGGGCCGGGTAAAGTTCGTGTAGGCGACGAGCGTATCGATGTTGGAGGCGGCCATGGCCGTGCGCATCGCGGCGATGCGCGAATCAAAAACGCTTTCGGGAAGTTCGGTCTTCGACCACTCGATCAATCCGCGGCGCATCAGGCAGCTCCGTCGAAGAGCACGCGCGGCGTGGTCGTGAAGACCTCGCAGCCCGTTTCGGTGACCGTGACCGAATCGCCCAGCATCATGTAGCCGACGTTCGGGTTGTAGGTGTTGGGATGCACGACGAACGTCATGCCGGGCCGCAGCTCGATCTGCACGTCCTCGAGAATGTGCGGTTTCGAATCGGCAAAGAGCCCGAGCCCGTGTCCGCGCACGCGCGTGTAGGCGCTCGTGACGTATTCGCCCATATCGTATTTGCGGAACACGTCGTTCTCGGCTTTCGCCACGTCGGAGGCGCGCGCGCCGGGCTTTACCGCGGCGATGCCGGCCTCGAGCGCTTCGATATAGATGTCGTAGGCGCGCTTTTGCGCGTCGGAGGCCTTGCCCACGACCAGCGTGCGGCAGATCTGCGCGTAATAGCCTTCGATCGACGGCGTCAATTCGGTGATGACGTTGTCGCCCTTCGCGAGCTTGCGGTTCGACGGCGGCGTGACGCTGTAAATGTCGGTGCCGCCGGAGCCGATCAGCATGAAGTTGTCGGCGACGCCGCGGCTGCGCAGCCACGACTCGGTTTCGGCCACGACTTCGAACTGCTTGCGGCCCTCTTGCGCCGCCTGGCGAAAGATGACGTAGGCTTCATCGGCGGTTTGCGCCGCTTTGCGCACGCGGTCGACTTCGGCCGGCGTCTTGTGCATCAGGCACAGATCGACCATCGGCGTGCCGTCTTCGATCGTGCCGGGCGCGTTTTCGATGAGCGAGAACGGCACGAATCCGAGCGGCGCTGCGGCCATGCGCACCTTGCCGCGTGCCTTGAGGTCGGCGGCGACGTCGCGGCCGATCTGCTGGCTGAAGCGAACTTCGATGCCGCTGGTCTCGGCCGTCGCGCGATCGATTTCACTCGCGCTGTCGAGATAGAGGCGGCACGTGCCGTCTTGCGTGAGCACGGCCATGCCGTGGCCTTCGAGGATCGGGAAATCGCTGACGTACATCAGGTAGTCGCCCTGCCAGGCGTTGCCGTAGGCGACCAGCACCTCGATGCTGTTGGCGGTCATCGCCGCGGCGAGTTTGGTGCGGCGTTCTTTGCCGAGCGTTGTCGTTTTCAAATCAGACCTTTACCGGCACAAAGCGGGTGGTATACATATTTTTCGGGTCGAGCGGTTGATCGTACATGCCGAGATCCGCGACCGACTTGCGCACTTCGTCGAGCGCGGCTTGCGTGAACGCGCCGTCGCTCGACATCATGGTCATATCGGCCGCGTACGACTTGTCGACGACGGCCGGGTCGACTTCCAGCACGCGCGCCACCGTCTTGATCGCGGCTTCTTTGTTCTTGCGCATGTAGGCGACGGTGGTGAACCAGCCTTTAAGGAAGCGTTGCAGCACTTGCGGCCGCTGCGCGACGACGTTGTCGTGCGCGAAGATCACGTGCGTGTCGAAGTTCTTGACGATATCGCCGAACAGCGTGAGGATCGTGCCCTTACCGACGCGTTCGATTTCGTAGGCTTCGGTGAGGTCGTGCACGGACGCCGCGATCTGGCCCGTGCCGAGCGCGCTGATGCGCGTCTCCATCGCGCCGAGCGGCAAGATCGTGACGCCCTCGGGTCCCCAGCCTTGACCGGCCGAGATCTGGCGCGCGAGCCAGTCGGTCAGCGAGCCGGCCGTCGTGACGCCGACGCTCTTGCCTTTGAGCGCCGCGATCGTTTTGATCGGGCTGCCCTTGGCGACGACGAGCGCCATATCGAGCGGGCGCCCGGCCATCACCGCCACGGCGATCGAGGGAACGCCCTTCGAGCGGTACGCCATCGACGGCCCCGAGCCGAGCCCGATGTCGATGGTGCCGGCGGTCATGCCTTGCTGCACTTGGGCGTCGCCCTTGAAGGCGATGCTGTTGATGTCGAGGTTGAGCGACTTCCAGATCCCGGCGTCCATACCGACTTCGAGCGCGGCGAACGGGAACGACGAGAACACCGCCTTACCCACGTTCAACTTATCGGGCGCACCCTGGGCGAATGCCGGGCGAGCGGCCGCCAGCACCAGCGCTGCGCTTCCGGCCAATACCTCGCGGCGCGAGAAGACATCAGTCATTGAAACTCGGCTCCTTACAACATCGATTTACTATTAGTAAATGAGGTTTATCAGTGCGGCGTGGGGAAGATGGTTTCCGACGACTTTCTGCCCGCTCCTGTCATCGTAAGGAGGCCCCGCATGCGCATCATCGACTCTCATTTTCACTGGTGGCCGCGTTCCGTTTGGGACGCGTTGTGCAAGCGCAAGGGCTACCCGCGCGCGGAGGCCGACGGCAAAGGCGGTTACCGCTATTTTCCGACGCCGGGCAAAGAGAATTCATCGCTCGGCCCGTGGCCCGCGTGGTTCGATCTCGACGAGCAGTTCGAACACATGGACAACCTTGGCCACTACATCGAAGCGTTCGGCTCGATCGGACCGTTCTCGGTGCACTTCTCGTACCTGCCGAAAACGGAAGGTAAAGAAGCCGCAATTCATTGGAACGAAGAGATGGCCGGCGCGATGAAGTCGCATCCGGGCCGCTTCTGGGCCAGCGCCGCGGTGCCGTTCGTCGACACCGCGACCGCGCTCGAAGTGCTCGAAGATGCCGTCGGGCGTCTCGGTTTGATGGGCGTGAACTTGCCCGGTAGCGTCGGCGCCGATCCGCGTATCGATGCCGAACGGCTCGAACCGTTTTACGATCGCGTCGAACAACTCGGCCTGCCGCTGTTTTTGCACCCGACCGACGCGGTGTTCGCCGACATGCTCTCCGACGGTTACGGCGGCGCGCTGCACCTGAGCCTCGGCCGCGTGGTCGAAGTCAGCGTCGCGGCAATGCGCCTCGTGTTCTCGGGCGTGATGGAACGTCATCCGAACCTCAAGCTCGTGATGTCGCATACCGGCGGCGCGCTGCCGTATCAGGCCGGGCGCATGGACAAAAACGGCAAGAAGGCCAATCTGCCGCACCAGCCCAGCGAGTACATCAAGCGCTTCTACACCGACACCGTCACGCCGCACTCGCTCGGCATGCGCTACGCCGTCGAGTTCTTCGGCGCCGATCACGTGATGTACGGCACCGACTACCCCTGCTGGAGCCCGGCCGACGCGCTGCGCTTCTTCGCGGAGTGCGGTTTCTCGGAAGAAGTGCAGGCGAAGATCTTTGCCGGTAACGCGGAACGGATCTTGGGCATCCCGGCCCGTACTCCCGAACTCGTCCTGTCCTAACGGCTCAATACGCGGCGAGCGCCGCGCGCATTCTCGATACCGCGAGTAGCGCCGGCGCTCAGTACGCGGACGTCCAGTTCTGGACGGTCCGCCAGGAAGACGTCGCGGTCCGCAACGGCGACGTGCGCGACGCCTCCGACGTTTCGTCGGCCGGCTACGCCGTGCGCGCGCTGGTCGACGGCAGTTGGGGATTCTTCGGCAGCGACCGTTTCGACGGCGCTGCCTTTGACGTCGCGGCTGCGCGTGCGACCGCACTCGCGAAATCCGGCACGAAGGTTGCCGATCGCATCTTCGGTATTGCGCCGCAAGAGAAGATCGTGGCTCATTACGAGACGCCGATGACGAAGGATCCGGCGAGCGTCGGCCTTAGCGCGCGAGCCGACATGCTGCTCGCGGCCGAGCATGCCGGGCACGTGGCGAAGAGCGTGATCGCGGGTTTCGCGTTCATGACGATCTGGACGACCGCGAAAGAGTTCTACTCGACGACCGGCAGCGCGATCACGCAAGTCTTGCGGCAAGCGGGCGCGGGCTGCGGCGTTTCGGCGCTGGGCCGCGATAAAGATGTCCAAACGCGCGGCGGTCCGGGCGACTTCGCACTTTTTCAGGGCGGGGGCTACGAGGTCGTCGAGCGCGCGGGCTTACACGCGCTCATGCCGGAGTACGGTCGCGAAGCGGTGCTGCTCGCAAATGCACCGCCGTTGCCGTCGGGCGTGCGCGATCTGGTGCTGGATAGCGGCGTGCTGAATTTGCAGCTGCACGAGTCGGTGGGTCATCCGCTCGAGCTCGATCGTTCGCTCGGGTGGGAAGCGAATTTTTCGGGCGTATCGTGGGCCACGCCGGATCAAATCGGCAAACTGCGCTACGGCAGCGACTTGATGAACGTCTACGCGGACAACGCGCTGCCGCTCGGCATGGCGACGGTCGGCTACGACGACGAAGCGGTGAAGCCGGCGCGTGTGCCCTTGATCGAGCGCGGCATCTTGCGGGCCTTTCTCACCTCGCGCGACACGGCGGCGCAAACCGGCCTCGTGCAAACGGCGTCGACGCGAGCGCAAGATTGGTCGTGCGTGCCGATGGTGCGCATCACCAACATCGTGCTCGCCCCGCACGAGGGTACGCTGGCCTCGATCATCGCCGACACCAAGGACGGCGTGTATGTCGCCGGTATGCGCTCGTGGTCGATCGACGATCACCGGTTGAACTTTCAGTTCGGGCCTCAGATCGGCTACGAGATCAAGAACGGCAAACGCGGCAAAATCTTCAAGCAACCCACTTACACCGGGGTCACACCGCATTTCTGGAACTCGCTGGACCGCGTGAGCGGTCCCGAGGATTTCGTCGTATGGGGAACGCCGAATTGCGGCAAGGGTGAGCCCGAGCAGATCGCGCGCACGACACAGGCCTGCAGCGCAGGGCGCTTTCGCGGCGTCACGGTCGGGGTGAAGAGCGATGCGTGATCAGGATCGCGCGCTCTCGCTCGCCGAAACGGTGCTCAAAGCGGCCGCCGCAGCCGACCAGGCGCAGGTGACCGTGGCCATCAGCGATGCGTCCTATGCGCGATTCGCGCGCAACTACGTGATCCAAAACCTCGATGCGGTATCGACCCAGATCACGCTGACGTATTACGTCGGAAAGAAGTCGGCGTCGATTTCGACCGACGACGCGAGCCCGGCCTCGATCCGGCGCGTCGTCGCCGAAGCGCGCGACATCGCGCATCGCGTGCCGCCGGACAGCGGCTTCGTCTCGCTGCCGAAAGCCGCGCCGGTCGCGCACCCGGGCCACGGCTACTTCGATGCGACGGCCGGCGCGACGCCGGACGACCGGGTCGAGCAACTGCTGCCGGTGTTCGCGCGGCTGAAATCCGCGCAGCTCTCGTCGTCCGGCTTCATGACGACGCAGACGAACACGTCCGCCGTCGCCAACTCGCTCGGCGTGCGCGCCGCGTACACCGGCACGATGAGCGGATTGCAACTGAAGGCCATCGCGCCCAAAACGAGCGGCTTCGCGACGTTCTACTCGCCCGACTTCGCGCGCATGGATGCCGCCGGCGTGAGCGAGCGCGCGGCGGCCAAGGCGTCCTTCTCGCTCGAACCGGCCACGTTCGCGCCGGGCAACTACACCGTGCTGCTCGAGCCGAGCGCCTTCGCAGCGGCGCTCAAAGCGCTCACCGAAGGTATGGGTGCCGACAACGTACTCGAGGACAAGGACTCATGGATGGTCGGTCGGATCGGCAAGCGCGTGTTTTCACCGCACTTCACGCTGCGCGACGATTGGAGTCATCCGCTGTTCGCGAATCCGCCCTTCAACGTCAACGACGGCGCGGCGACGAAGAAGGTCACGCTGATCGATCGCGGTGTCGCCGAACACTACGTCACGAGCACCTATAGCGCGAACAAATACCACGTTCCGGGCACCGGTCACGCGAACTTTCCCAATAGTTGTATCGTCGAGCCCGGCCCCCGTTCGCGCGAAGCGCTTATCGCGTCGATCGAGCGCGGCATCCTGATCACGCGCACGTGGTACGAGCGAGTCGTCGATCCGCGCCGGGCGTCGATCACCGGCATCACGCGCGACGGCGTCTATCTGATCGAGAACGGCAAGCTGACCAAAACGCTGAAAAATTTCCGTTACTTTGTCTCGATGGTCGACGTGCTCAAAGACGTGGAGTTCTCCGACACCCAGGAATTGACCGAACCCGACTCCGACACGAACACGTCCTCGGTGCTGCCGGCGGCGAAGATCGCCAACTACCACCTCGCCGCCCAAACGTCATTCGCATGAAGCGCGCCCTCTTTCTCGTCTCCCTCGCGGCTGCCGCCGTAACGTTCACCACACTTCGCGCCGCGCGCACCCGCAACGCCCGCCTCTCCCACGGCACACTCGCCGGCCAATGCACCAACCACCACCGCGGACGTTGGTCAAGCTACACCGCCGCGGACTTCAGCTAACGAGTTTCATTGAGTTAGGGATTATTGAAGAACATACGCCTCGGCCCTACGGCCATCGGCTTCGCACGCCAACGTTAACGTCGCGGTCATCGCCCGTCACCGGTGTCATCCTGAGCGGAGCGCCGTAGGGCGCGCAGACGAAGGACGCGCCACGATGGTGCACTGAATGGCAGGGCAATGCTACAAATGTGCAAGATCGCGAATCCGCGGTGCGGCGCACTCCACGTTACAGGCGTTGCCCTGGCAGAATAATCGAGGTTGTGGCGCGTTCCTCGTCTGCGCGCCCTACGGCGCTTCGCTCGGAATGACAGGTTCTAATGTCTAGCAGCATGGGGGCCCGATGGCTGTTGATGAGGGCAGGGCGGAGGCGATGCGGTGTTCGGTGCGGGCTTTTAGGTTTTCGAGGTCGCTGGCGGAGTAGTGTTTGCCGGCGCGGATGACGGCTGAGATTTTGTGCAGGTTTTGGATGCTGGTTATTGGGTTGGCGGAGAGCAGGACGAGGTCGGCGTCTTTGCCGGCGGCGATGCTGCCCATCGTCGATTCGCGGCCGAGGAATGCGGCCACGTTGGACGTCGTCATCTGTAAGACTTCGAGCGGGGTGAGTCCGGCGGCTTCGAGTTGATCGAACTCCTGGTGCAGGCCGGGACCCGGAATGCACCACGCCGCGGCGCCGCCGGAATCCGATCCGGCCAGCATTTTTACGCCGGCCGTTTTGAACGGCCGAACCAGGTTCGCGAGCGCGGCGAACAAGCGCGCCAGCGTTTCGCGCGCCGCCGCCGGCAAGCGCTCCGAAAACTGTTGCGCGATGTCTTCCCACATCTGCCGCAACGGTAGCGGAACGTAACGCAGGTTGACGTCGCTGCGATAGGCTTGGTCGTCGGCGAGCGCCATCGTGCGCACGCGCGTGAGCGTCGGACAATGCCAGGTGCTCGTGGCAACAAAGTGGGCGGCCAAATCGTGCATGCGCTCGTCGCTGTAGGTGTCGATCACGCGCGCATAGCGCGTGAACTCGCTTGGATCGGTGGCCAAGAGCGGGCTGGCGATCGCGCGCATGATCACGTTGACCGGAATCGGTCCTGAAATGCGCGGTCCGGGTGCCGGCTTGTTCAATACTTCATGGCGGAGTGCGCTTTCCTCGGTCGAGCAGCCGAGCAGCACGCTGTCTTTCGGCCCGAGATGTTCGATCGAACGCAGACCGGCTTGCGCTGCTTTACGCACGTCGACGGTCGGTGGAAGATGCCCGAGGTACGGCAGGTTCAGCCGCGCGCTCTCTTCGAGCGCGGCGAAGAAGACCTCGGGCGTTACGTCGATCACCTTGATGAAGTCGACGCCCTGCGCGTGCTGCGCGCGTACTTCGGCGATGGCCATCTCCGCACTGCGCGCATTGGCGCCGGTGAGGATCTCGCCGCACATCTCGAGCAGCTCCGGCGCGTCGGTGGACGGCATCAGGCGGCCTTCGCGGCGCGCTGCGAGCAGTTCCGGCGTACCGGACATCTGCCGGAAGCCGGTGATGCCGTTGGCGAGCATCACAGCGAGCCCGTCTTGCGCGTCGGGCGCGTTCAGCGGGTGCGCATGCGCGTCGTTGTAGCCGGGCACTGCAAACGCGCCGAGCCCGTCGATCACGCCGTCACCGTCGCCGACATTCGCGGCCGGGGTGATCTTGGCGATCGAACCCTTCTCGATGACGATCGCCATGCCGGGGGAACAGCTGCCGTCGCTGGTGTCGACGATCGTGACGTCCCGCAGGACGAGATCGGTGCTCATTTTTCGGTCGGGTCCTCCACTGCCGGGTAGGTGGCGATCGTGGTGTTCTGGAGTTGGCCGTTCACCTTGTCGACGCGCCGGATGTAGATCGGCTGGATGAGGTCGCGCGTTTGCGGATCGATCTGGATCGGGCCGCGCGCGCTGTCCAGTTTCATGCCGCGCAGCAAGGTCATCGTTTTGTCCGGATCGATGCCGGCGGGTTGCGCCGCCGCGACTTTATACGCAGCCTGCAGCGTGTCGTAGATCGCGACCGTATAGAAGTCCGGATACTCGACCGCGGCGTCGGCCGCGTGCATGTCGTGGGTGAGCTTCTTGTTCATCGGCACGTCGAGGGTCGGTGAATAATTCATCGCGGTGTAGACCCCGAGCGCGCTGTCACCTTCGTCGGGGAAGAACTTCTCGAGCGTGAGATCGCCGGTCGCGAGCAGCTTGATGCCGCTCTTCGCGCCGCCTGCGCTCTGCCACGACTTGAGGAATTGCCGTCCGGTCACGGTGAGAAAGAGAAATACCGCTTGCGGCTTAGCGTCGCGCACGCGCTGCACGTAGGCGGACATGTCGGTCACGCCCAGCGGTACGTGCACCTCGCCGTCGATCGTTCCGCCTTTGGCGGTGAACGCGTCGCGAAAGGTCTTCGCCGCATCAAGGCCCGGGCCGAAGTCCAAGACCACGATGTACGCGTTCTTGATCTTTTGCTTCGACGCCCAGTCAGCCAGGGGATACGTGACTTGGCCTGTCGTGAAGCTGAAGCGCGCGAAGTACGGGTTCGGCTCGAGAATGCCGTAGCCGCCGGCGTTGATCAGCAGCGTCGGTTTCTTCGATTGCGTCGAGACCGGTCCGACCGCAGCGGCGTTCGGCGAGAGCGTGAGGCCGAGCAACAGCTCGACCTTGTCGTTGATAATCAGTTCTTGCGCCAAGCGCCGCGAATTCTCGGGCGAGAGACCGCCATCGTCCTTGCGCACGAGCTCGACTTTGCGTCCGCCGACCGTGTCGCCGTGTTCTTTGAAGAACGCGCTGATCGCCGCTTCGGCCGGTGCGGCTTCGTCGGCGTACGGACCCGAGAACGTACCGAGAAAGCCGATCTTCAGCGGCGGCAGATCGGCCGTGGCCGTGCGCGACACCGCGAACGTGAAAGACGCGCAAGCGGCGAGGGTGAGCAGCGCTGCGCGCGCGAGTGCCGGCGGACGGATCATGGGGCCTCTTTTTTCACGCCATGCAGCAAGCGCATAGCGGCAGTGCGTTGGGTGCCGAAGCGAGTCCGGCGGCGACGCGGGTGGCAGTTTGTTCTTTCATCGCGGCGAGCGTGTCGCTCGAATAGAACGTGCCGGCGCGCACGACGGCGGAAATGCGGTGCAGTGCCGCGACGCTCGCGACCGGGTTCGCATCGAGCAGCACGAGATCGGCGTTCTTGCCCTCTGCGACGCTGCCCATCGTGGCTTCGCGACCGAGGAATTTGGCGCCGTTGAGCGTCGTCATCTGCAGCACGGCGAGCGGTGAAAGCCCGGCTTGCGCGAGCAGATCGAACTCGTGATGCAGGGCGAAGCCGGGAGTGACGAATCCGCCGCCCGAGTCCGACCCGGCCATCATCTGCGCGCCCGCATCGTGGAACGGTTTCACGAGCGTCGCCTGCAATGCGTAGAGGTTCCGGAGCGTAGTCCGTGCGCTGGGCGGAATCGTGGCCGCGAACTGGCGCGAGACGTCCTCCCACATGGCGACCGTCGCTTGCGGCACGTAGCGCAGGTTCGGATCGTTGCGGTAGAGCGGATCGTCGCCGATCTCCATCGTTCGAACGCGAATCAGGGTCGGCACTTGCCACGTTCCGGCGGCGACGAAGTGCGCCGCGAGATCGTCGCGCCGCGCCGTGCTGAACGTGTCGATCACGCGCTGGAAGCGAACGAAATCGGCCGGATCCGTGCCGACGACCGGGTTCGCAAGCCCGCGCTTGATGTCGGCTTCGGTAGGTGGCGCAGCCGGCGGCGGCTTGGGCGGCGCTTGCGCCATGATCGCGCGCAGTGCGGCTTCATCGGACGAGCAGCCGAGCAAGATGCTGTCGCGCGGGCCCATGTGCTCGATCGAAGCCATGCCCGCCGTCACCGCGTCGCGCACGTTGACGCTCGGCGAGAGATGGCCCAGGAAACGCAGGTTCAGCCGCGTGCTCTCTTTGAGCGCGGCGAAGAACACGTCGGGGCGGGTATCGATGACTTTGATGAAATCGGCCCCGAGCGCTTTTTGTTTCTGCACTTCGGCGACGGCGATTTCGGGCGTGCGCGCGTTCGGTCCGGCGAGCGTGGTACTTGCAAGCTGCAGCAGTTCCGGTACGTCGGTCCACGTCATCAGCGTGCCGTTCGCGCGCGCGACGAGGGTCGCGGGCTGCGAGGCCATCTCACGCCAGCCCGTAATGCCGTTGGCGAGCATCAGCGTGAGGCTGCCCTGGGGATCGCTCGAACTCAACGGATGCGCGTGGTAGTCGTTGAAGCCCGGCACGACGAACTTGCCGCGCGCGTTCACGGTACGCGAGTTCGCGGCGGAGATGCTCCCGGCGGGTCCGATCTTCACGATCTTTCCGCCGTCGACGAGCAGCGCCATGTTCGGGCTCAGCGTGCCGTCGTGCGTATCGACGATCGTGACGCCGTTGAGGATCAGCCGCTGTTTCGCAGCGGTCTGCGCACCGGCGCGGCTACCGGCGGCGATCAGGCTGCCGGCAGCGCCGGTGCCGAGGACCAAAGCACGACGACGATTCATGTTAGGAAAACCCCTCGCTCATGTCGCTGCCGGCAAGCCACGCGCTGCCGCGTGCGTAGAGCCGTTCCACGGCCGCTCCCAGTCTGCCGGGCATATCCATGCTCACGGTCATCCCGGCCTGTGTCTGGAGGTAGGCGAGGTGGCGATAGCCCTCAGGAAAAGCGGCTAGCTTCGTGCGATCGATGGCCGGGAGCCGGCCCGCATCGACCGCGTCGGCGCGATCCTTTTCGTAGATGGGCTGGCGGAACACGAGGCCCCAGCGTCCGGAGCGCCGTTCGAGGAAATCGTAGAAGCGGCCGGTGCAAACGACGTCGCAGAGAACGCCCTCGAGCAGGCCGCGCTGCGCGATCGTCATTTTGGTCTGCGAGATCGCCCGGTCGCCGGCCAGATCGATGCTCTGGCCGCCGAGGAAGTGGATGACGTTGAGCCCCTTCGCCTGCGCGGCGCGCGACGCCGCGATGAACTGATCAACCGGTGCCTGCGTCCAGGTTGCGCTCATCCGGCCGTCGTCGTGCCAGAGCGTGCGAAAACGTTCCCAGTCGCCCGAGTCGCGCCAAATCACCCAGTTTTCTACCAGGTCGCGAATGGCCGCGCGGTCGCAAGCCTCGCAGGGGCTCGTGCTGCAGTGTGATGAAATAGTATGGTACTCATACTATTTCCATGCGCTTCCCGTCAAGGCACGCGCCTGGTCTGACTAGCGCGTCAACGCGCGCGCGGTGATCTTTTCGCGCAACGCGATGAGATCGGCGCGCATGCTCTCGTAGCGTTTGGCCCCGAGCAGATCGGCGAAGTCGGCTTCGATGCGTTTGGCGGCGCGCCGGGTGACGGCCATGAATTCGCGTCCGCGTTTGGAGTAGCTAACGATCTTCGCGCGGCCGTCGGCGGGATCGCGCGTCAGCTCGACCAGGCCGAGGCGAACGCAATCCTCGACCAGTTGGCCCATCGCGCCTTTCGTGACCCCGGCGCGCGCCGCGAGATCGATGATGCGCGTGCCCTTCGGCACGTCGATATGGCGCATCACGTTGAGGTGCACTTGCCGTACGTCCTCGAAGCCGGCGGCGTGGTGCCCGTCGAGCATCCGCGCCTCGAACGCGTGGAAAACGAACAACAGCAAACGGCCGAGATTATAGTGGCGCCACGCGAGCATCGCATCGGGATCGAGGCCTTCGAAACGTTCCGGATCGACGCCGCTGCTGATCCGCAGCACGCGTTTGGTGTCGACCGAACGCGCACTGACGGATCGGTGCCGGGTCGCGGTTGCACCGCTCGCAGTTTTGGCCATGCGCGTTCGTTCGCCAAAACGGCGCAAGTCCGTCCTTGACGGGACGGCCCAGGTAGTATATGAACTGGACCATATGAAACTTCTACGCTGCGGCGACCCCGGCAAAGAGCGGCCTGCGATCCTCGATGCCGGCGGTGCGATACGCGACCTCGCCGGTCACGTTCCCGACATCAACGGAGCGGCGCTCGGCGATGTCGGGCTCGCGGCCCTGCGCAAGATCGACCTGCAATTGCTGCCGGTCATTCCTGCCGGCACGCGCATCGGACCGTGCGTCGGCAACGTCGGCAAGTACGTGTGCATCGGCTTGAACTACGCGGACCACGCGGCCGAAGCGGGCATGACCCTGCCCAAAGAGCCGACCATTTTCATGAAGGCAACGTCGTCGATCATCGGGCCGAACGACAACGTCGTTTTGCCGAAGGGCGCGACGCAGGGTGATTGGGAAGTCGAGCTTGGGTTCGTGATCGGGCGCAAGGCGTCGTACGTCGACGAAGCAGAGGCACTCGACTACGTGGCCGGATACTTCGTCGCAAACGATGTGTCCGAGCGCGACTTCCAAATGAACCACGGCGGACAGTGGACGAAGGGCAAGAGCTGCGATACGTTCGGACCGATCGGTCCGTGGCTCGTGACGCGCGACGAAGTTCCCGATCCGCAAAAGCTCAATCTGAAACTGTCGGTCAACGGTGCGGTGATGCAGTCGAGTTCGACCGCGCAAATGGTGTTCGGGGTCGCGAAGATCGTCAGTCACCTGAGCCGATTCATGAGCTTGTATCCCGGCGATATCGTCGCGACCGGAACGCCGTCGGGTGTTGGTTTAGGCCGCAAGCCGCAAGTGTTTTTGAAAGCCGGCGACCGCATGACCGTCAGCGTCGATGGATTGGGCGAACAGAATCAACTCGTTGTCGCACGCGAAGAATAATGCGCGTGCAACCCAGCGGGCGAGCGCAGGCCCGCGCATTGCAACTTCGTTAGAGAGTGGACCGAGCGGCACCGATCAAATCGGGTCGTCGTTGTTCTTCAAAGACGCGGAAACGCGGGACCGGCCACTCGGGCCGGATGAGGAGCAACCATGAACACATTGATCAAGAACATCGTCATCGGCGCCACCGGGCTCGTGCTCGCAGCCGCTCCGTTGGCCGCTAGCGCCCAGGGCTATCACGACCAGGGCCGCGACCAGCGCGGCGCTACCTACCAGCGCGGCAGTTCGGACCAGCGCGGCAATTATGATCATCGCGATAACCGCGGCGGCTACGGGCGACCGGAGTACCGGTCGGGATATCAGCCGGCCTACGTCAACGGCTACTTCGGCTGGGCTCCGGGCGGTTTCCAGGGCTACTACTGGAACGGTGGCTGGTATCATCACCGTCGCTGGAACGGAGGCGTGTGGATCTACTTCTAAGACACGGACTACGAGTGGGTGCGGCCGGCATGCTCGCGATGCTGCTGGCCACCACGGCACGGGCGCAGGTTGACCTGCGCCCGTCCGTCGTCGAAGTGGAGTGGAATACGCCGGCCGGATACGAACGCTGCGCTGCCGTCATCACGGCGCGCCGTCCGCGGGGGCTCGAGGTGTGGACGGCCGGACACTGCGCCGATCACCCGTTTTCGATCGTCCGCTTTTTCAACGGCTATACGATGTACGGCTCGAGCGTTCGCGTCCTCGCGCACAGCGAGAACGTTGATGCGGCGCAGCTGTTCCTGAACCTCGATGCGGCGCGCGTGAGGGCTGCCCAACCCGCCGTACGCGCGCGCTCGATTCCGCCGCTCGGCACTACTGTCACGATCATCGGCCATCCGGTGTCGGCCTTACGCGGACCGAACCAGGGACGCTGGACCGTCACCTACGGGCGCATGGGCGAGACCGAACCCGACCAGCAAAGCGGTGCGCTGGAGTACGAAGTCTATTGCGGCCGCTGCGGTCCCGGCGACTCGGGTAGCGGCGTGTTCGACGCGAACGGGCACCTTCTCGGCCTTGTCTACGGCGTGACGGAGATCGATAACGTCGCCGGCGGCCGCCTCCCGGACGGCCTCTACGCCGACGTCATCGCCGCCGGGGCGCTCCGCTAGCGGGCTAATCTAGCAATTCACGGGAACTGCCCAGATAGTGCCTGCGCTTTCCATTTTCGACGCCCAAATCTTCGCCAGCTTACGACGCCACCGCAACTACCGGCTCTATTTCTCCGGGCAGCTCGTTTCGCAGATCGGGACGTGGCTGCAGAACGCAGCGCAGGCCTGGCTCGTCCTCGGTATCACGAATTCGCCCGAAGCGGTCGGCGTGCTGAGCTTCTTCCTATATCTGCCGTACGCGATCTTGGGCCTGATCGGCGGCGCGCTGGCCGACCGCTGGGATCGCCAGCGCATGATCATCATCACGCAGACGCTGATGGCGCTGTGCGCCGCGGCCCTGGCCGTCGTCGCCTACTTGCACGTCGACAGCATCGCGGTCATCGATACGATCGCGTTCGTGCGCGGCACGGTAATGGCATTCAACAACCCGACCCGCCAAGCGATCATGATCCAACTCGTCGGCCGTTCCGAGCTGCCCAATGCGATCGCGCTCAACTCGAGCTTGAACAACGCGACGCGCATCATCGGCCCGGCGATCGCGGGCGTCCTGATCTCCTCGGTCGGCGTGGGCCTCTGCTTCGCGCTCAACGCGGTCAGCTTCGTCGCGGTCATCTTCGCGCTCATGATCATGCGGCGCGATGAGTTCTTCCCGACCGGCAGCAACACGCGCACGCCGCTGATCAAGTCGATCAAGGACGGCCTCGTCTACGCGCGCCGCACGAAGACCGTTGCGGTCGTGTTGACGATGCTGTTCGTCATCTCGACCGTCAGCATCAACTTCCAAGTCATTCTGCCGGTCATGGCCAAAAACACGCTGCACGGAACCGCGCAAACGTACGGCTTCATCTGGTCGATGTTCGGCCTCGGCGCGTTCATCGGCGCCGTCTCCGCCGCTTCGCGCAAACGCGTGTCGCGCCGGCTGCTGCTCTGGGCCGCCGCCGGCTTCGGCCTCGCGCAACTCGTCGTCGCGACGCAGAACACGGTGGTCGGCGTTTCGATCGCGCTGTTCGTCACCGGCATCTGCTATTCGATCTACACGTCGAGTTCGAATTCGATCGTGCAGCTCGCGGTCCCGATGCACTTGCAAGGCCGCATCGCCGGCCTCTACAACTACGTCTTTCTCGCCTCGGGCCCGCTCGGCTCGCTACTAGCCGGTTGGTTGGCCGAACGAGGCGCGCCGCTAGCGTTCATCGCCGGCGGCGTAGCCGCGGTCGTGATGGCGTTTTTCGGTTATACGCAGCGTCCGTGGCCGATGCCGACCGGTACGCATCGCCCGCGCCGCCGGCGCCGTAACCAAATCGCGAGTGTGACGCAGCGCGCATAACCGCGGCGACCGGCGATCGAGCGCAAAATGGAGGCCGACGTCCGCATCTAACGTATGTGGGGCGTGATGCCCGGTACGATTTCCGAACCGCTTGATTTTGCGCCGACCGGCGCAGCGCTCGCGGCGGCGATCGGCGAGCTCGAAGAGCTCGGTGCTCGCGGCGGTGGAGCCGTCGATGCACGTGTGCGCGAAAAAGCGCTGCACGCGTTCCTCAACGCGCGGCGCAGAGCGATGCCCAAACAGTGGCGCCATGATTACTCCGCGCTGGACTTTGCGGGACTCGAATGGTCGAGCGGCCGCGCGCGCGTGCCGGTGTTGCCGCGCTTCACCGGGGCCGCCGGCGATGACGCCGGTGACGTGCCGGCGCTCGCCCTCGAGAATGCCGGCGGCCTCGTGCATCTCGGCAGCGCGTATCTCGAACCGGATGAGACGGCGGGCGATCCGCGCGTCACGCTGCTCGCGCTTGCGGATGCGCGGCGCACGCGACGCGAGCAAGTGGACGCGGTTCACCTCCGCATCGTGTCGCCGGTTGCCGATCGCTTCACCGCGCTCTCCACGGCATTTCAGAACTGCGGCGCGTACGTCGACGTGCCCGACGGCGTGATCGTGGAAGCGCCGCTGCAGCTGGTGTGGACGTCGCGGCCGGGCGCGCCGGACGCGGTGTTTCCGCATACCGTCATTCGCGTCGGCGCGGGCGCGCGCGTGACGATCGTCGAGCGTCACATCGGCAGCACTGAAGCGCTGATCGCCGGAATCGCGGAAGCCGATCTCGGGCCCGGGGCACGGCTCGATTACGTTGCGATTCAGCAGACCGACGAGGGCGCGCGCATCTTCATGCACCGCCGCGCGCGCTGTGCGGCCGGCGCAACCATCGCTTGGCACGTCGCCGAGCTGGGCGGCGCGCTCGTGCGCAGCGTCTGCGGCGCGCAACTCGCCGGTGCGCGCGCGACGGCCGAAACGAACGCGTTTTTCTTCGCCCGCGGTTTCACGCACGTCGACGCCGTCGTCAACGCCGATCACGACGCATCACGGACGGAGTCGCGCACGACCGTGCGCAGTGCGGCGGCCGATCGCAGCCGCGGACGCTTTTCCGGCGCGTTGCGCTTCGCCCCGAATGCGACGCGCTGCATCGCAGCGATGCGCGACGACGGCTTGATCCTCTCGCGCGACGCGTACCTCGACGCCGCGCCTGTGCTGGCGGTTCCGGCCCATCATGTCTGGGCGTCGCACGCGTCGAACGTCGGATCGCTGGATGAAGAAGAACTGTTCTACGTGCAAACGCGCGGCATCACGCGCCCGATTGCCGAGCGAATGATGTCGCTCGCGTTCTTCGAACCGGCCATCGCGCGCTTTCCGACCGATGCGATCCGCGACGAAGTGCGGACCGCCCTCGATGCGCGCCTCGACGAAATTCCCGATACTTTCGAGCAGTAGCGCCGTCTACGGCGTGAGCAACAGCTTCCCGGACGTTTTGCGCGATTCGAGCAGCGTGTGGGCTTCGGCCGCCTTCGCGAGCGGCAGCACCGCTTCGATGCTGAGTTTGAGCCAGCCCTCGCGCAAGCCGGCGATCAGGAATTCCGCCCGCCGCTCGATGTCCGCGCGTGTGGCGATGAAGTTACCGAGGCTTGCGCCGCTCACCGTCAGCGCGCGGCCGCTGAGCGCGGCGTTGGGGCTAAACGGGTCGACCGGCCCGCTCGCCGCGCCGTACACCACGATCTGACCGCGCGTGCGGACGGCTTCGAGGTCGCCCGGAAACGTCGTCTTCCCGACGGCGTCGAGGATGAGATCGGCGCCCGTACCGCCGGTGATCGTTTTGACGGCGGCGGCAAAGTTCGTCTCGGTATAGAGGATCACGTCGCGTGCGCCCATGGCCTTCGCCTTCGCGGCCTTTTCCGGCGATGACGTCGTGCCGATCACGTGCGCGCCGAGATGCGTTGCGATCTGGGTCAACAGCAGGCCGACGCCGCCGGCCACCGCGTGCACGAGGACGATCGTGCCCGGTCCGACCGCACGAAAATCGTGCAGCAAATAGTGCGCGGTGAAGCCTTGCAGCGGGATTGCGGCAGCTTGCACGAGATCGATCTCGGGCGGCACGGTCACGAGCAACGTCGCGGGCACCGCAACGAACTCGGCATACGTGCCGTTCGGGCCCATCGCATACATCACGCGATCGCCGGGCTTCACGCCGGTGACGCCTTCGCCGACGCTCTCGACGGTTCCGGAGGCTTCGCCGCCCGGCGTGAAGGGTAGCGTCGTACCCGCGCGGCGCCCCGCGCGCTGCCCGATGTCCATGAAGTTCACACCGGATGCAGCGACGCGCACGAGCGCTTCGCCGGCTTTCGGCGTGGGCTGCTCGATGTCGGTGAGCGTGAGAACGTTGGGGCCGCCGAAGGCGGAGACGCGGATGGCTTTCATGCTTCGCTTGCGACAGTCCGAGTGTTCGGTCGAGTTGCGGCGAAGGCAACGCCGATGGTACGCGGGCGGCAGTTCGAAGCGGAGATCCGGGAACAGCCCGTCGTGTTGGCCCGGCTTGCCGCAACGCAGGCGGCGGTGCAGCTCGATGCCGCGATCGGCAACCGCGATCCGCTCTTCGTCGGCAGCGGCAGCAGCTTGTTCGTGGCCCAACTCGCGGCGGTCGCCTGGCGGCGCATCGGTCGCCGCGCCGGCGCGCTGGCCGCAACCGAGGCGCACTTTCAAGCGGCGGCGCATCGCGAACGTTGCGTCGTCGCGCTCTCGCAGAGCGGCCGCAGCGCCGACGTGCTCGACGCGCTCGACGCGCTCGCGCCGTCGCGCATCATCGCGCTGACCAACGATCCAACCTCGCCGCTCGCGGCGCGCGCCGATCTGACGATCGACGTTCAGGCCGGGCCCGAACGCGCGGTGCCCGCCAGCAAGAGCGTGACCGCAATGGCCGCGCTACTGCTGTGGGCGGCGGCGCACGGCCGCGGCGGCGATACGGCGGCAGCGGACGAACTCGCGCGCGCCGCGGCCGGCATCGGCACGTGGCTCGAGGGTGCGGGCTTCGCGCAAGTCGACGGCATCGCGCTGCGCCTCGAACCGGCGCAGAGCATCATCGTCATCGGCGCAGGTTACGGCGTGCCGGTTGCGGCCGAAGTCGCGCTGAAGATCAAAGAAGCGTCATACCGTCACGCGGAATGTTTCGGTGCCGGCGAATTTCGTCACGGCAGCACGGCGATTCTCGATGCGACGCGCGGCCTGATCGGCATCGTCGACGCCGAGTCGCGCTCGGCCGTCGGCGCGGTGCTTACCGTCGCGCGAGATGCGCAGGCGATCACGGTCGCGCTGGGCGAGGCATTGCCGGATGTCCCTGCCTTCGGTCCGCCGGCGAGCGGGATCTTCGCCCCGCTCGCGTGGATTGTGGGCGGGCAAGTCTTGGCTCTCACGCTCGCGCGGCGTGCGGGCATCGACAGCGACACCCCGCGCGGTTTGCGCAAATTCTTAGGATGAGGACATGACGAAGATAGCGGTGATCTACTACAGCTCGACCGGCAACGCGTACAAGGTCGCGCAAAGCATCGAAGCGGGCGCGCAGTCGGCCGGCGCGGAGGTGCGCTTGCGCAAGGTGCGCGAGCTCGCGCCGGATGAGGCGATCGCCTCGAACAAGGGCTGGGAACAACATCGCGTCGCGACGCAGCACGTGACCGAAGCGGCACTGGACGATCTGGAATGGGCAGACGGCTTCGCATTCGGCACGCCGACGCGCTTCGGCGCGATGTCGGCGCAGCTCAAGCAGTTTCTCGACACCAGCGGCGGCCTCTGGATGAAGGGCCTGCTGCAAGACAAAGCGGCCACCGCATTCGTGGGCGCCTCGTATCCGCACGGCGGCCAAGAGACGACCTTGATGACGATCTACAACATGATGTATCACTGGGGCGCGATCATCGTACCGCCGAGTTACACCGATCCGGTGATCGGTAAGGGCGGTGGGAATCCTTACGGCACGAGCTACACCGATCCGCGCGGCGGCGAGCTGCCGGCCGAAGTGCTCGCGGCGGCGCACTACCAAGGCGTGCGCTTGACGCGCTATGCGACGGTGCTCGCTGCGAACCGCGCGGCGCTGCGCGGCTAGATGCGCAGGCCGCGCTCGGCCAAGAGCGGCTGGACGTGCTCTGCGAAGAAGTCGAGGTCGGGACCGTAATCGTAGAAGCCGATCTGGATCCCGTCGAAGCCGGCCAGCTTCAGGCGCTCGATCGCATCGGCCACGTCCTGCGGGCTGCCGGTGATCTGCAAGTGGCCGCCGAGAATGCGGTCCGATGCATCGTGCTGCTTCCAGCCGTGCGCATCGCCGTTCGTATGCCGCGCGTAATAGGCGCTGATCGAATCGCTGTCGGGGTGGCTTACGATCGCCTCGCGATAGGCCAGCGCTTCGGCGCGCGTCTTCTTGCACACGATCAGCGGGAAGATGATGATCTTCGGCGCGCGTCCGGTCTTCGCGTAGGCCGCGCGAATCTGCGCGGTGTGCGCGGGCAGCGCGTCGATCGCGCCGTCGAAGTCCGCACCGGCCGGACTCGACGTGAACACGATATCCGAATGGTCGGCGGCGTAAGCGAAGCCGGCCGGGGACGCGCTCGCCGAAACGAGGATCGGCCGGCCGTACGCCGGACGCGGCGACACGTACGCGCCGTCGAGCTGATAGAAGCGTCCGTTGTAGGTGAGGTTTTCTTCGCCCGCCCAGAGATCTTCCATGATCGATGAGAACTCGTCGGCGCGCTCGTAACGCTCGTCGTGCTGGATCCGCGTCATGCCGAACATCAGCGGTTCGCGCTGATCGTAGCCGGTGACGATGTTGAGGCCGAAGCGCCCGTGCGAGATGTGATCGGCCGTCGCTCCAAAGCGCGCGAGGTGCAGCGGATGCCAATGCCCGTAGAGGATGTGCACGGTCGAGATCGTGATGATCTTCGTCGTAAGCGCGCCGATTGCGACGGTCGAGATGAACGGGTCGAGAAAGTTCTCGCGATACCGCATCTCGCCGCCGAAGCCGCCCTTGCCGAGCCATTGCTGTAAGCCGAAGACGAAGTCGAAATCGTAACGTTCGGCCGTCAGAGTCAGATCGCGGTTGTAGTCGAATTCCCAGCGCGTGCTGCGCGGCAGCGTCGATTGCGAAAAGCCACCGGTTTGCGTGGGCAAGAACAGCCCGAGCATCATCGGCTGTTTCACCGCTTGGGCGAGCGGGCTTTCCGGGAACGAGAGCGGCGAGCGGGCGCGGTGAAGTTGGAGTTGATCTTGGTGTGTCGTCATGTCCGTGTATCCGCTCGTAACTGCCGCAAGAGTGCGGAGCGTTGCGCGCTCGTCGTGGTGTCGGGGTTCGATGGCCGCGGTGCCGCGCGCACGGCGCGGGTTCGCTCGTCGAGCACCTGCGTGAGGTAGGCGAGCGCCGCAGGCAGCGACGGTGCGCCGTCGTCGAATTGCCACGTCGGGTCGATCGAGGTGCGCAAGTAATACCAGCCCTCGCGCTCGAGATGCGCGATGTCGGCGTTCGCATCGTCGCGCAGGCGGTCGCGCGCGAATCCGCAGATCAGCGCGCACTCGTTCTCGCCTTCGTTGAAGAGATCCAGGGCGAACACGAGATCGCGCTTCCCTTGATACGCGAGCGGCAAATCGCTGAAGATCAGCGCCACCGGATTGGGCAGCGCCGCGTTGAGCGCGGCATCGAAGGCATGTTCCAGCTCGGCTGTCCCGCGCTCGATGGCGTCGAGCTGCGTCATCCCAGCGTGATGGAGAGCATGCCCAGCCCATTGATGCCCGAGCCGTTGCCGCCGACGAGGATCGCCGGCTGCTCGTCGCTGCGCTGCAGCCCGAGGACCGAGAGAAACGGCAGGTAGTGGTCGGGGGTCGGGATCGCCAGCTGCGCGTCGGGCCCGAGCTTCTCGTAGGCGATGAGGGCGGCATGATCGCCCGCGTCGAGACGTCGCATGAGATCGTCGCTGAAGCGCTGCTCCCAGCCGTCCGGTTCGGCCGGCCACGGATTGCGCCCGATCTCCTGATTGTGGATCACGTTGCCGCTGCCCACGATGAGGACGCCTTCATCGCGCAAGGGCGCCAAGCGTGCGGCGAGTTCATAATGGAAGGACGGCGGCTGGGTTCGGTCGAGACTCAGTTCCACAACCGGCACGTCGGCCGCGGGATAGAAGTTGGCGAGGACGTTCCAGGCGCCGTGATCATAGCCCCAATGCTCGTCCAGGGTGACGGGCACGGGGGCGAGCAGGTCGCGTACCCGCCGGGCCAGTGCCGGATCGCCGGGCGCCGGGTACTCAAAGGACGAGACCGCGCCCTTGAAGCTGATGAAGTCGTGGTTCGTCCGCGGGCGGGTACCGGCGGTTACCCGGGTACCCGAGGTGTACCAATGCGCCGATATCAGGAGTACGGCCCGTGGCCGGACCCGGACCCCGAAGGCGCGCCAGGCATCGGTGAAGCGATTGCCGCCGAGGGCGTTCTGGGGGCTGCCGTGCCCGATGAAGGCGACGGGAAGGCGAGTTGACCGGTCCACTTCCAACGTGGTATGCTCCCAAGCGATGCGCTGTCCTTGTTGTTGTCCCGTTTTCGAGCCCACCTGTTGCCTTCCGGCAATCGGGCGGGGTGCTGCACTGGGCTGAGGGTGAACCCCCGAGACCAGCGTGCGACCCTCGCCTGAGCGGGGGTCGCTTTCATTTCCAGCCAGCTCGGCACCCGAACGTACGGGGCCAGGAGTCCGACCCATTTCCACCGATATCGCCGCCGCCGCCGGCCAAGCGAACGAAATCATCCGCCGCACGATCGAAGCCTATCCCGGCCGCACCACGCTGTCGTGCTCCTTCGGCGGTCCGTCGGGGATGGTGCTGCTCGACCTGGCGTTGCGGATCGAACCGCAGCTCAACGTGTTCGTGGTCGACACCGAACTGTTGTTCCCGGAGACCTACGCGCTGATCGAGCGCGTCGAACGGCGTTACGGCATCAAGGTCGAGCGCGTGCACCCCGAGCAGACCGTTGAGGAACAAAACGCAACGCACGGTGACGCGCTCTGGAAGCGCGATCCCGACGCGTGCTGCGATCTGCGCAAGGTCGAGCCGCTGCGCGCGTATTTGCAACACTTCGACGCCTGGCTCACGGCCGTTCGGCGCGATCAGAGCGATACGCGCACCGACCTTCCCATTCAGGCGTGGGATGAGAACGCCCAGATCGTGAAAGTGGCGCCGCTTGCGGAGTGGACCGAAGCCGACGTGTGGGGGTACGTGCAAGAGCACGACGTTCCGGTGAACACGCTGCACTTCGAAGGCTATCCGAGCATCGGCTGCATGCACTGCACGCGCCGCGTCGCCCCGGGCGAACACGCGCGTGCCGGCCGTTGGGCCGAGTTCGACAAAACGGAGTGCGGCATCCATGTCGCCTGAGTACGCGGCCCCTACGGGTATCGCGCTCGAGAGCGTGAGCAAACACTTCGGCACCGTGCGCGCGGTCGACGGCGTTACGTTCGACGTTGCTCCGGGCTCGCTCACCGCGATTCTCGGGCCGTCCGGCTGTGGCAAGTCGACGCTCTTGCGTTTGCTGGCCGGCTTCGAACACGTCGATGCGGGTCACGTCACGCTCGGCGGCCGCGACGTGACGGACGTGCCCCTGCGCGAACGCAACATCGGGTTCGTCTTCCAAGGTTACGCGCTCTTTCCGCACTTGACGGTGGCGGAGAACATCGCGTTTCCGCTCGACGTGCGCAAGGCTGACCGCGCCAAGACGCGCGCCCGCGTTGCCGAGCTGCTGGATCTGGTGCAATTGCCGGGTTATGAGAAGCGCCGTCCGCACGAACTCTCCGGCGGTCAGCGCCAACGCGTCGCGCTCGCGCGGGCGCTGGCGGCGCAACCTGCCATCCTCTTGCTCGACGAACCGTTTGCGGCGCTCGACGTGCACGTGCGGCGCGATCTGCGTGCGTGGCTGCGCCGGCTGCACGACGACGTGCACGTGACCACGCTGCTCGTGACGCACGACGCCGACGAAGCGATGGAGATCGCGGATGCGCTCGTGCTGATGAACGCCGGCCGCGTGGAACAAGCCGGCAGCCCGCTCGACCTCTACGATCGTCCGGTGTCGCCGTTCGCATTGCACTTTCTCGGCCCGGCGAACATCATCGCCTCCGGCGGCAACCCGCAGTACGTGCGGCCGCACGAGCTGCAGGTCGATTCGCATGCGTTCGACGGCTCGCAGCCGGCCCGCGTGTCGCGCATCGTCGATCTCGGGTCGCGGCGGCGGATCGACCTCGTCCTACCCGGCGGAGATCCGGTAAGCGCCGAAATCCGCGCGCCGTACAACGGTTTGAGCGCGGTGCGCGACGGCGATACCGTGCACTTTGCGCTCGTTCATCAGCGGTCGTTCTCACCGACCTCACCTGAAAGGCCCTAGCGTTGCGTTTCCTCCGCTCCATCGCCGCCGCCGTCTTCGTGGCGGGCGTAACGCTGCACGCCGCATCGGCCGCAACGCTGCTCAACGTATCGTACGATCCGACGCGCGAGCTGTATGCCGAGTACAACACGCTCTTCGCGAAGTACTGGAAGCAGAAGACGGGCGAGGACGTGACGATCCAGCAGTCGCACAACAGTTCCGGCGCGCAGGCGCGTGCGGTCATCAGCGGCCTCGAAGCCGATGTCGTGACTCTGGCGCTCGCGGGCGACATCGATGCGATCTCGCAGAACGCGAAGTTGCTGCCGCCCGATTGGGCCAAGCGGCTGCCGCAAAATTCGACGCCGTACACGTCGACGATCGTGTTCCTCGTGCGCAAGGGCAACCCGAAGCACATCCATGACTGGAACGATCTGACGAAGCCCGGCGTCGGCGTCATCACCCCCAACCCGAAGACCAGCGGCGCGGCGCGCTGGATCGTTCTGGCCGCGTATTCGTACGGCATGAAGAAGAACCAGAACAGCCAGGCCAAGACGCGCGCGCTGATCGGCGCGATCTACAAGAACGCGCTCGTCCTCGATTCCGCCTCGCGCGCCTCGACGCTGACGTTCACCGAGCGCGGCCTCGGCGACGTGCTCGTCTCGTGGGAAAACGAAGCGATCCTGGCACAGCGCGATCATCCCAAAGATTACGAACTCGTCGTGCCTTCGGTGAGCGTGCTGGCCGAACCGCCGGTGGCGTGGATCGACGTCAACGTCGCCAAACACCATACCGAGGCCGTCGCGAAAGCCTATCTCGAGTTTCTCTACACGCCGCAGGCGCAGCGCCTGGAGTGCAAGTGGGGCTATCGCCCGCGCGATACCTCGGTGCTCGGGCACTGCGGCACATCGTTCCCGCGCACCGACCTGACGACGGTTGCGAGCTTCGGCGGCTGGCCGAACGCCAACAAGGTGTTCTTCGCTGACGGCGCCCTGTTCGACCAGGTCTTCACCGCTCCGAAATGACCTCTCCATGATTCCCGGACGCGGTGTTGCTCTAGCGACGACGATGACGATCGTAGCGATCGTCGTCGTCGTTCCGCTTTCCGCGCTCGTGCTCTCGCTGCACGGGATCACGCCGGCAGGCTTCATCGCGACCGCGTTTTCGCCGGGAGCGCTCGCCGCGTACCGGCTCAGCTTCGGCGCGGCGATCCTCGCGTCGGCGATCGACGTCGTCGCCGGCGGTGCGATCGCGTTCGTGCTCGTGCGCTATCCCTCGGCCTGGATGCGCCCGTTCGACGCGCTCGTCGACGTGCCGTTCGCGTTGCCGCCGGCCGTTACCGGGATCACCTTGGCCGAGTTGTACGGGCAGCACGGCTGGATCGGCTCGTGGCTCGGCGCGCACGGCATCCAAATCGCTTATACGCCGGCCGGCGTGCTGCTCGCGCTCACGTTCGTCGGGCTGCCGTTCGTCGTGCGCACCGTGCAGCCGGTGATCGCCACCTTGCCGCGCGAGTACTCGCAAGCGGCAGCCTCGCTCGGCGCGCGGCCGTTCACGATCTTCCGCCGCATTACGCTGCCGCTGGTCGCGCCGTCGTTTCTCACCGGCTTCGCGCTGTCGCTCGCGCGCACGCTGGGCGAATACGGCTCGGTCATCTTCATCGCCGGCAACATGCCGGGCAAGACCGAGGTCATTCCGCTGATCGTGATCACGCGGCTCGAGCAATACGATTTCGCCGGCGCGGCGGCGGTGGCGCTGGTGTCGCTGTTCGTCTCGTTCGTCATGCTGTATGCAATCAACGCGCTGCAGCGCCGAATCGTCGACGTGCGGAGCGCGGCATGACCGCGATCAACCTCGAACCGCTGGTGACGCCGGTGCGCACGCGCGGGCACGCGGCCCGCTTGCATCTGTGGGAGCGCGCGGCGATCGGTGCCGTGGCGCTGTTGCTCGGCTTCTTCGTGTTCATACCGCTGTGCTCGATCGTGTACGAAGCACTGCGCGCCGGTTTGCCGATGGCGGCGGCGACCTTCGCGGACCCGTACGCGCAGTCGGCGATCTGGCTCTCGGCGATTACCGCGGTGGTCACGATCGCGTGCAACGGTGCGTTCGGCATCCTCGCGGGCTGGACGCTCACCAAGTACTCGTTTCCCGGCAAAGCGCTGCTGCTCGCGATCATCGACTTGCCGTTGACGATCTCGCCGGTCGTCGCCGGGCTCGCGCTGCTGCTGGTGTTCGGGACGCGCTGGCCGGTCGGTGCGTGGTTCGAGGCGCACGGTATGCAGATCGCCTTCGCGCCGCCCGGGATTATCCTCGCGACGATCTTCGTCACGTTCCCGTACGTCGCGCGCGAAACGATCGCGCTGATGAGCGAGACGGGCCGCGAACTCGAGGAGGCGGCCCTTGGCCTCGGCGCAACGCTCTGGCAAACGTTCGCGCGCGTCACGTTCCCGCGGGCGCGTTGGGCCATCCTCAACGGCGTGCTGCTCTGCAACGCGCGGGCGCTCGGTGAGTTCGGCGCCGTCTCGGTCATCTCGGGCAACATCCGCGGCTTGACCAATACCGTCCCGTTGCACATCGACGTGCTCTACAATAGCTACAACCTCGTCGGCGCGTTCACATTGGCCGGCGCGCTGGCGCTCGTGACGATCACCCTCACCTTCATCCGTACCACCATCGACGCCCGCATGCATCAGCGGACCAACATAGAAACGAGAAACTGACCGTGGATTCCCTCGATCGGCTGGAAGCCGAAACCATCACGATCTTGCGCGAGGCCTACCGGGCCAGCAGTAAGCCCTGCATGCTGTGGTCGATCGGCAAAGATTCGACCGCGCTCTTGTGGATGGCGCGCAAAGCCTTCCTGGGCCGCGTTCCGTTTCCGATGGTCTTGCTCGAAACGTTCATGGAATTGCCCGAGGTGTACGAATTCCGCGATCGTCTGATCGACGAGTGGCAACTCGAGTACTTCGCGCAGATCTGTCCGCCGGAGAGCGAAGTCGATCAGACGCTGCCGCCGGCAACGCGCGCCGCCGCACGCAAGACCGAAGGCCTGCGCACGATGCTGCGCGAGCAGAAGTTCGACGCCGTGATGGTCGGCATCCGGCGTGACGAGCAGGCGATGCGCGCGAAGGAACGCGTGTTTAGCCCGCGCCGCATCGACGGCACGTGGGACGTGAAAGAGCAGCCCCCGGAGTTCTGGGGCTACTACACGACCAGCGTGCCGGACGGCGCGCACCTGCGCGTGCATCCGCTCCTGTCGTGGACCGAACTCGACATTTGGGAGTATACGCTGCGCGAGAACATCCCGTACGTCCCGCTCTACCTCGCGCGCGACGGCAAACGCTATCGCTCGCTGGGCGAGAAGAACATCACCGTGCCGATCGACAGCAACGCATCGACGATCGAAGAGATCATCGCCGAGCTGCGAGCGACGCGCGTGCCCGAACGGGCCGGCCGCACGATGGATAACGAGAGCGAAGCCTCGTTCGAACGCCTGCGCGCGGGAGGGTACATGTAATGGACCTGCGCGTAGCGATTACCGGTCACGTCGACCATGGCAAGTCCACGCTCATCGGGCGTCTGCTCTACGATACCGGCAGCTTGGCCGACGGCAAGGCCGAAGAAATCATCGCTTCGAGCGAACGCCGCGGCCTCGCGGTCGAGTGGTCGTTCGCGGTCGATGCGGCGCAAGAAGAGCGCGATCAAGCGATCACGATCGAAACGACCCGCGTTTGGATGCACTACGGCGGGCGGCGCATCGTGATCATCGATACGCCCGGCCATCGCGAGTTCATCCGTAACATGATGAGCGGCGCGGCCGACGCCGACGCCGGCATCCTCGTGATCGATGCGCTGGAAGGGATCGCCGATCAAACCTATCGTCATGCTTACCTGCTGCGTTTGCTCGACGTACCGGAGATCATCGTCGCGGTCAACAAGATCGACGCGGTCGAAAATCCGGCCGAGCGTTTCGCGCAGATCAGCCGCGACATCCGCTCGGTGCTCGAGACCGCGGGCAAACCGTTGCGCGCGATCGTGCCGCTCTCGGCCCGCGACGGCGACAACGTCGTCAATCGTTCGGAGCGTACCGCATGGTACACCGGCCCGACCCTCATCGACGTTCTCGTCTCGCTGCATCCGGTCGCGCCGCTGGCCGACCGCCCGCTGCGCTTCGAAGTGGCCGACGTCTACCGGTTTAGCGACGAAGAGCGCATCTCGGTCGGCAACGTGGTAGCCGGCACGATCGCGCCCGGCGATCGCGTGCGCATCGCGCCCAGCGGCGCAACCACGCGCGTGCGCGGCATCAAGCGTTGGCCCGACGATCCCTCGCCCGCGCTCGCGGGCCAAGCCGTCGGCCTCACCTTCGATGATCCCGTGTTCATCGATCGCGGCGACATCGTCACTCACGCCGACCGTCCGCCGCTCGTCGCGACCACGTCGTTCGACGGCGTCTTCTTCTGGCTTTCGGAGGCGCCGCCGCGGGTCGGCGAGACGCTGTCGATCAAGATCGGCCGCGCTGAAGTTGCGGTGACGATCATCGGCATCGACGAGACGATCGATCTAGGCATTCTCGACAAAGTTCAGCCCGATGAATCATCCAAGCATTCGGCGTTCGCCCTGCGCCTGCGCGCGGCGCGCACGGTTGCGGCCGAACCGGGCGCGCGCTGTGTGCTGCTGCGCACGGGCGAAGTCGTCGGCGGGGGCAAGCTTTCCACCGTCGAGCCGGTCAGCTCGCAGCGATCGGATAACCTCGTACCGCAAGGCCATCTGATCTCGCGCGAAACGCGCGCGCATCGCAACGGCTATCGCGGTTTGGTCGCCTGGCTCACCGGTTTGCCGGGCAGCGGCAAGTCGACGATTGCGATGGCGGTCGAACGCGAGCTGTTTGCGCGCGGCTATTTCGTCTACGTGCTTGACGGCGACAACGTGCGGACCGGGCTCAATCGCGATCTCGGTTTCACGCGCGAAGGACGTCAGGAAAACATCCGGCGCATCGGCGAGGTGGCGGCGCTGTTCGCCGACGCCGGCGCGATCGTCATCACCGGCACGATCTCGCCGCACGCAGCCGATCGTGCCGCCGCGCGCGCGGCGGCGCCCGGCTCGTTTCACGAGATCTACGTGCGCGCGAGCGTCGATACGTGCGCGACCCGCGACGTGAAGGGTCACTACGCGAAAGCGCGCGCCGGCGAGCTGCCCGACTTCACCGGCGTTTCAGCGCCCTACGAAGAGCCCGAGCACCCCGACTTGCTGGTGGACACTAACGCCTCAACGATCGAAGCCAGCGTGTCCTCCGTGGTCGAGTACCTGATCCGCGCCGCCACCGCTCCCGAGGTACTCCTCAGCTACTCGATTTAATGCTTGTGGAAAACGTCTTCGGCCCGGGCGACGCCTGAGCCGACGGCGGTCTCCGTGCGGTTGACGAGGTTCATGATCCAGCGCACCGTGGCGATCACCCCGATCACGGCGAACGCGAAGATCACGAAAAACACCCACAGCGCGAAGTGGATCAGGTGGCCGAGGAACACTTCCATGGCAGCTCCGTTGCGGTGGCAAAAAACGGAACCCTGCGCGGCGGGTCGAACCTTCGGGTATGCCAGTGAGCGCTCTGAGCTCCCAGCCGCCGTTCCTGAATCCGCCGCCGCTGCCGTTCAGCGCCGAGAACAATCAGCCCGCGCCCAAGGCACCTCCGGGCAGCGAAGGGCATCAGGGCGGCGACGTCACGAGCCAGCTCGTGAAGGGCAACCCGGGTGGCGTCGGCGCCGGCTTCGGCCTCGGCATCGCACTGGACGCGAGCACCTAGCGATGGTCCAAAACCTCGTCCTCAACAATTCGGACTTCAACTTCAGCGCCAAGTCCGACCAGATCCGGCAGAACTTCGATCAAACGAAGGTCGTGCCGACGCCGGGCACCGATGCCGCGCAGGTCGCGCAGCTGCGCGCGCAACTCGAGTCGGGCGCGCTCACGCAACACGGCAGCGGGATCAACGCCGAGTTTTCGGCCTAACCGGATTCGCCGGTCGCGAGGCGTCATAGGCCTCTTTTAACGCTGAGAGCACGAGCGGGATGATCGTGCGGCGCAGGACGTTCGTCTTCTCGTCGTCGCCGCGAAAGGCGTCGGCGGCATGCCGCGCCGCGCCTGCGAACGTTCCTTTGGCGATCATCACGCCCGCGAGCGGATCGGCGACCGCGGAAAGCGCCACCGGCGGTGCGCCGTCGAGCACGTAGGCGACCGTCGCCGTGCCGATGCGGTGCACGCCCGAGAGCACGAGCGCGACGAACACGCGCAGTTCGAACGTGGCCACGCCGTCGCGGCGGCGAATGCGCCGGTCGGCAAACGCGACCTTCGGCAGTTCGGCCTTCAGCGTGACCGCGAGCGGGATCTCGTTGGGCGGCAGCTCGCGCGTGGTGAGCGTATCGAGCCCGGCGACGCGCGTCGCGCCCATGCCGGCGATGATGACCTGCGCGCCGAGTGCGCCGAGCCGGAAGCGCGCGGCATCGGGTCCGAACGGCGTATCGCCGAGCGCGCTGCGAATGAGGGGCTCTTGCGCGACGCGTTCGATATCCGCGAATGCGCCGATCTGCAGCCCGTGACGGTCGCTTTGGATCTCGCGAAAATCGGGCACGTCGGCGACGTCGACGATGAAGCCGTCGCCTTCGCCGGGATACTCGAGGCCGAGAAAACCGCTCTTGCCGGCGCGCCACCGGATGCGTCCGCGATGCACGAACGCGAGGCCGAGGGCTTCGCGCAAATGACGCGGACGAGCAACGTTCGTCGCTTCCATTGCCGCTTGTGTTCCACGCGAGGCATGCGCTGACCCAGTACGCGCGCCGAAAGGTACGAAGCGACGCGGCAGCGGACCTCATCGGTGTGAGCGGAAGCGAGGCGACGGTGGCCGGCGCGAGCGGTCTCGGCGACGGTATTGCGCAGATACGCTTGCCGATGGCGGGCAATCCGTTGCGTTACATCAACGGGTACGTGCTCGAGGATGAGGGCGGCCTGACCCTCGTCGATTGCGGTTGGAAAGCGGACGACGTCCTCGCTGCGCTGCACGCGGGCTTGAACGAATTGGGCTACGAACTCGCGGGCGTGCGCCGGATCGTGATCACGCACCATCACTTCGATCACTACGGACTCGCGGCAACGCTGCGCCGCGCCGGCGTGCCCGAACTGCTGATGCACGAGCGCGATTGGGAGATCGCGAAGTATTTCGAGGCAACGCACCACGAGGACGATCGGGCCAGCAACGAGTGGCTCGAGCGCAACGGCTTCGTGCCCGGCGACTTCGGCGACCAGGGGTTCGCGGGCCGCTGGGAGATCATGGAGCCGACGCAGCTCGTCGCCGACGGCGACCGGGTGGGCCGGCTCGAGGCGGTTTGGACGCCGGGACATTCGCCCGGCCATCTGTGCCTGGCCGATACGCGCAGCGGCCGGCTGTTGACCGGCGATCACGTGCTCGATCCGATCACCCCGCACGTCGGTCTCTGGCGCGGACGCGACGCCGATCCGATGGGCGACTACCTCGCCTCGCTGGAAAAGGTGCGCGGACGCGGTCCGGCCGGCGCTCTGCCGGCGCACGGCGAGCCGTTTGCGGACCTCGACCGGCGCGTCGGGGAGCTGATCGCGCACACGCTCGCGCGCGAAGCGCAGGTCCTTGAGGTGCTGGCAGCCGCCCCGGCCAGCGCGGGCGACATCGCCCGGCGGTTGCCGTGGACGCGCCGCAATCGCACGTTCGAGAGCCTCGGCCCGTGGCACCAGCAATTTGCGGTCTCCGAGACGATCGCGCACCTGCAGCACCTGTTTGTAAACGGGCGTATCTCGCGAGTTTCCGGCCCGGACCCGATTCGTTACATTCAAGCCGCATGAAGGCCGGAGGAGCGGCAAACCACGCGACTAATGCGACGGCGTTAATGGTTGCTTACATGGTGCCGCCGTGGACGTAATGACCATCCTCGTTCTCGAAGAGACCGAGGCGGATTTGGGCCACCATCAGCGGATTCTCGAGACGATCCCCGGCGTCCGGTTGGGACTCTTCGCCGACCCGGCAGCCGCCCAGAAAATTTATATCGACCAGAAAATCGACGTGCTGGTCGTCGACGACGGGATCGCGGAGGGCGGCCTCGCCTTCCTAAAACAGGTGCATCTGCTTTCGGGCCGCCGCGACGTGCCGGTGATCTTGCTGGCCGCCAACGGCGACAAAGACGTGCGGCGCGCGGCCTACGAGTACGGCGTGTACAACGTGATCGAAAAACCGATCGATCCGGCTTCGTACCTCTGCATCGCCCGCAACGCGCTCTCCATGCAAGTCATGCGCCGCAACGATGCCAACAACACGACCGCCGTGGTCGAGCAGATGAAGACGGTCGTCGCGCAGGTCGAAGAGCGCGAGATCCAGCTGATCTACGGCCTGCTGCACACGGCCAACATGGTCGATCCCGCGCTTTCGCGCCGGATGGTAAAGGTCGCCGGCATCGCCGCGAAGATCGCCCACCGCGCGAGCGCCATCGGGCACGACGAGGCCCGCCGCTTCGGCATCGCGGCGCGGATCTACGACATCGGCATGCTCGCGCTGCCGGGTCCCGTGCGCGAGCGCCGCACCGAACTCGCGCCGGCGGATGCCGCGCGGCTTCTCGCCCCGCACGTCGAACGTTCGGGTGAAGTGTTTGCCAAAGAGAAGACCGGCATCGTCGAGCTCGCCGCGATCATCGCGCGCCAGCATCACGAGCGCTTCGACGGCCGCGGTTATCCCGACGGCCTCGAAAAGCACGCGATTTCGATCTACGCCCAACTGGTGCTCGTCGCGGAAACGTTCAACGACGCGGTGACGACCGGGCCGCCGGGATCGAGCCGCACGACGCCGCTCTCCGAAGTTCAGGCGATGGCGTATATCGATCGGCAATCCGGCACGGCGTTCGATCCCGAAGTCGTCGAAGGATTGCGGCTGATGTTGCAGTCGCCGCTCGATCCGCTGCTGTCGGCAAAAGTGTAGTGACTCCCCTCATCGCCACCATCGCGCTCGCCGCGTTGCTGCTGATGATCGGTATCGAGCTTGCGATCATGCGCAGCCGCAAGCGTCCGCAGCGGCGTTACGCGCACCGGCACGCGCGCCGTCAGCCGCTGCTCGAGGACCGTATGCGCGGCGCGCTCGACGAACCGCAGGCCCAGTACGGCGAGGTCTTCACCAGCTACATGATCTGGAAGCGCGATCAAGAGACGCGCATGGAGCTGTTTACCGGCGACCCCTGGATGCAGCTCAACGAGTTCACGCGTTCGATCGTCGTCCGTCACATCTGGCGCGCGCTCGAGAAACTCGCCAAGGGTTCGGTCGTCGTCATCGATCAGCCGCCGCAAGAGTGGTCGGCGCAAATCGATCAAGCCTTTGACGATCGCGGAATCGACCCATGGGGCGAGAAAATCCCGCCCGGCCCCCAATACGCGAAGGAACGCTAGCTGCGCACCGCTGTCATCCCGAGCTTGTCGAGGGACAGCTACCAGCCTAGCGCTTCCGGCACGAACAGTTCGTCGAGGCTGACGATGCGTTTGGCGAGGCCCTGTTCGTAGTCGTAGCGCGCGATCGTTTCCAATTCGGCGCGTGATGAGATCACACCGTACGGCATCGGGTCCTTCGCGAGCGCGGCGCTATCGAGCAAACCGGCGGCCAGAAAAGGTTCGACGTTGCCGTCGCGCTCGGCGTAGATCGAAGCCTTCGCTTTGACGAACGCATCGTAGAGGCTCTTCGCGACCCACGGTTCGCGCTCGTAGAGCGAGCGGCGCATCACGACCGTATGATTGATCGGGAACATGCCGGTTTTCGCGTAGTAGCGCTTGGCTTCGCTGACCGGGTCGGGAAAGAGCGGCACGATGTCGTTGCGGCCTTCGAGCTCGACCGAGCTGCGGTCGACGAGATTGCCGTCCGTGATGTAGAGGACGGTGGCGTCGAGCTCGCCCTTGATCATCATCTCGCCCATGTTGGTCGTGGGCGGAATGTAGTGGAACTCGACGCCGGGCGGTGCGGAGAAACCGGTCGAACCGCCGTGGCTCTTCTCCGGCGTGCGCTCCATGTACCACACGTTGTCTTTCGGCTGCACGCCGAACTCATCGGCGAAGATTCCGCGGCTCCACACGGCCCAGGTTTGTTGGTACTCCGGAACGCCGATGCGTATGCCGCGTAAGTCGCTCGGCTTCGTGATGTTCAGGCTCTTGCGCACGAGTACCGAGGTGTGGAAGAAGTGGCGCGCCGTGAAAACCGGAATCGCGACCCACTCCGTCGGCGCGATCGAGGTCGCGATGCAGAGCGACGACACCGACATCTCCGAGACGTCGAACTCGGAGAACTTGAGCTGGCGCCAGAACAGTTCCGAGGCGTGAACGGTGCTCGGCAGCAGGCGCAAGCCGTCGGCTTGGATCTCGCCGGAGAGCATCGGCGCCGTGCGCTGGTTGTGCATTAGCGCCATGCTCAGCTCGAGCGGTTTGGTTTCGGTTGCAGCACTCATTCGGATGTCACCTCGCGGGGTGGATTGCCCGAAGCCGGCGTCCGTACCTTTGCGACAATGAGGCCGTACGTCTTCGCCACGCTCGTTGCGCAGCGAAGACGACGGCACGTTGGATGCTAAGCGCGGGCGCGGGTTAACGCACGACCGATGAACAGCAGAATGACCGCGCCGACGAAGGCGACGAAAATGCTGTAGAGATTGAGTCCGTCGACCGCGGAATGGCCGAGCATGTTGAAGACCCAACCGCCGATGAAGGCGCCGATAATTCCGATGATAAGATCACCTAAAACGCCGCCCGGACCTTCGCCGGGAACGACGTACTTCGCGAGAAATCCGGCGATGATGCCGACGATCAACCAACCGATGATGCTCATATGTGTATGCCTCGATGAGAGCGATGCGCGGTAAAGGCACCGCACGACTCTCTGTTTACCCGGTCTCCATTTGAGCTAATCCCAAATGTGAAATAATAAATAATAAAAATTAGCGAGGTGTACGGCATAGCGCAATCGATTCGCGGAGCCGCCGCGTTATGGGTATAACGACCTCGGTCGTCGCTCACATTCACTTAAGGAAGGCAGCTAGATTGGCAGATTCAGAACGCAGCGCCGTATCGCATACGATCGCTAAATCGCTTTTACGGCGCTTGGAACGCATCGCATACAAGCATCGCGTGAGTCGAAGCGCGATCGTCGAATATGCCGTCACACTGCTCTTCAGCACATATCCGAGCGACGTTGCGCTCGGTGAATTCCTCATTGCGAGAGGGGCGGGCCGAAGGCGCACGACCTAAGCAGCTACGTCCACGGTCCTGCGCGGTCGCGGCGCAGTTCGCGAACCGACTCGATGCGCAGCGTGCTGATCGCCACCGCTACGAGGGAGAGTCCGACCGATACCCAGAGGGCAACGCGGACCTCCGTGCTCCCGGCGCCGCCGGCGCTGAAGATCAGCGCGGCGAGCGCCACGCCGGTCGTCATGCCGGTCATGCGCGCGGTAGTGGTCAATCCGGTGATCGCGCCGCTGCGGTGGCGCGGCGCCGCGCCGACCATCGCGCGCAAGTTGGGCGTGACGAACACCGCAAAGCCCGCGCCACCGAGCGCGGTGCGCCAGACGATGTCCCAGGTCGCCGGATGTTCGGGCACGAGCGCCAGGAGTGCCATCGAGAGCGCGAAGGTGCCGAGGCCGATCGAACCGAGGATGCCCGCATGATAGCGATCGGCGAGACGTCCGGCGATGATCGCGACGAGTGCCGAGCCGATGGGGAAGGGCGTCATCAGGAAGCCGGTCTCGGCGGCGGTATACCCCAGCGAGTGGAAGTAGAACGGCAGCGCGATCAGCGATGCGTTCAGGGCGATGAACGCGGTGAACGATGCCATCAGCGAGAGCCGGATGATGCGGATCTGCAACAGATCGATCGCGATGAAGGGCACTTCGAGCGCGCTCTGCCGGCGCACGACGATCGCGCCGACGATGAACGCACCGGCCACCTCGATGCCGAAGAAGATCGTATTCGCGGGCGCGCGCAGCTGATCGAGTCCGGTGATGAAGAGCGCGAGCGCGGCACCGCTGAACGCCGCGCTGAACCAGTCGAAGCGGTGCGTCGCGCGCGGCATGTCCGGCAGCCGCCCGCTGAGCGCGAGCGAGACCAGGGCGAACGGCACGTTGATCCAAAAGAGCAGCGGCCACGTGCCGAACGTTAGGACCAGTCCGCCGATCGCGGGGCCGGCGGCGGTCGACACCGAGACGATCAAGCTCTGGATGCCGATCGCGACGCCGAGCTGCGAGCGCGGAAAGGCAAAGCGCGTGATCGGCTGCGAGGTCGCGAGGATCGCCGCCGCGCCGATGCCTTGAAAACAGCGCGCCGCAACGAGCATGGTGAGGCTTTGTGAAAGCGCGCAGGCGATCGAACCGGCGATGAAGATCACGATGCCGGTGCGATAGATGCGCGCGAAGCCGCCGATGTCGCCGTAGGTCGAGAGCGGCACGATCAGCATCGTTTGCGCGAGCGCAAACGCATTGACGACCCACACCACGGCGCTCGAACTCACCTTGAGGTTGCCGGCGATCGTCGGCAACGCGACGTTCATGATCGTGCCGTCCAGCACGCTCAACACCGTCGTGATGCCGACCGTGAAGACGACGATCCGTTGCCGGCCGAGGGGCAGACCCTCGCCGTACTCGACGCTCAGACTATGCGCCCGCGCTCGCCCAGGCGAAAGCCTCGCGACCCTCGACGTAGGTGAGCGGATCGATCGCCGGGTTGCGATTGACGAGCGCGCGGCCGAACAGGGGATGGCGCAGGCTGCGCACTTCGTGTTCGAGCCGGTAGTACACGCGGCCGTCGTCGCCGGCGATGTCGAGGAACCGGTACTCGTGCGCGTTGTTTTCCATTGAGATCAGATTGCGTTCGAGCAGCTTGCGGTGCGGCGTGGAAAAGTCGGCCAGATAGATTTGGATGTGGTGACCGTCGTAGGGTTGGAGCGGCGCATCGGTTTCGCGGAAGATCAGTTCTTGCCAACCGGCGCGCACGTGCGCGGCACCATCGGTCACCGTCGCGGGTGCGCCGATGATCTCGCGGTAGAACGCGGCGATCGGCTCCGCGGCGCCGCCGGCGACGTCGTGCTCGACGTACGCTAGGCCCAACGTCACCGGACCGAACTGCGGCGCGGGGGCATGCGCGCGAATGCGATTGCCCCATGGCGAGACGACCTCGATACCGCCCGCAACTTCCGTGAGCGGAATCTTCGCTTTGGCCAGCCGCGCGCGCAGCTCGTCGAGGTCGGGCACGACGAGCCCGGTGACGCCATGCAGGCGCTGTCCGCGTTTGGCCGTCGGCAAGTGGAATTGATGGCGGCCGACGTTGATCCACATGTTGTTGGTCGCGGTCATGAGATAGGGGTCGCGCGTGAGCCCGAGGCCGGTCACGTAGAATTCCGTCGCCGCAAGCTGATCGGTGACGTTGACGTTGACATGCCCGATCTCGACGAGGTTGCCTACATCGTCGGCGGCACGGTCGTAGCGTTGTTCGGCCATATTTGCCTCGTTAGTGTCCTAAACCGTCGCCTCCCTTGCAAGGAGGGGGCCCGGGGCGCGCGATAGAGTCGGGAGGTGTCCCAATATGTCTATACCATGCATCGGGTCGGCAAAATCGTGCCCCCGAAGAAGCAGATTCTCAAAGATATCTCCCTGAGCTTTTTCCCCGGCGCGAAGATCGGCATTCTGGGGCTCAACGGGTCGGGAAAGACGACGATCTTGCGCATTATGGCCGGCGTCGACACCGACATCGACGGCGACGCGATCCCGATGCCGAACTTGACGATCGGCTACCTCGAACAAGAGCCGAAGCTCGATCCCGCCAAGACCGTGCGCGAGGTCGTCGAGGAAGCGCATGCGGAGTTGCTGGCGGTCCGCAAGCGGCTCGACGAAGTGTACGCTGCGTACGGCGAGGCCGATGCCGACTTCGATGCGCTGGCCGCTGAGCAAGCGAAGCTCGAAGCGATCGTGTTCGCCTCGGACGGCGAAGACCTCGACCGGCAGTTGGAGATTGCGGCCGACGCGCTGCGCTTGCCGCCGTGGGATGCGCTGATCGGCCCGCTCTCGGGCGGTGAGAAACGCCGCGTTGCGCTCTGCCGTCTGCTGCTCGAGAAGCCCGACATGCTGCTGCTGGACGAACCGACGAACCATCTCGACGCCGAGAGCGTGGAGTGGCTCGAGCAATTCTTGCAGCGGTTCCCCGGCACCGTCGTCGCGGTCACGCACGATCGCTACTTCCTCGACAATGCCGCGGAATGGATTCTCGAACTCGACCGCGGCCGCGGGATTCCGTGGAAGGGCAACTACAGTTCCTGGCTCGATCAGAAACAGGAGCGGCTGGCGCAAGAAGAAGCGACCGAGACCGCGCGCCAGAAAGCGCTCAAAAAAGAACTCGAGTGGGTGCGCTCGGGCACGAAGGGCCGTCAATCGAAGAGCAAGAGCCGCATCGCGCGCTTCGAGGAGCTCTCGAGCTACGAGTACCAGAAGCGCAACGAAACGCAAGAGATCTTCATCCCGGTCGCCGATCGGCTCGGCGATCAAGTGATCGAGTTCAGCGGCGTGCGCAAAGCGTACGGTGACCGTCTCTTGATGGACGACGTAAACTTCCGTATCCCGGCCGGGGCCATTGTCGGCATCATCGGTCCCAACGGCGCCGGTAAGTCGACGCTCTTCCGCATGATCGCCGGCACCGAGCAGCCCGATGCCGGCACGATCAAAATCGGGCCGACCGTGAAGCTCGCGGTCGTCGATCAGAGCCGCGAATCGCTGGCCAATGACAAGACCGTCTTCGACGACATCAGCGGCGGACTCGACCTGCTCAAAGTCGGCCGCTTCGAGATGCCGGCGCGTGCGTACCTCGGCCGCTTCAACTTCAAGGGCGGCGATCAGCAGAAGCTGGTCGGCACGCTCTCGGGCGGCGAACGCGGACGCCTCCACCTGGCTAAGACGCTCCTCGTCGGCGCCAACGTGCTGCTGCTCGACGAGCCCTCGAACGATCTCGACGTCGAGACGCTGCGCTCGCTCGAGGATGCGTTGGGCGAGTTTGCTGGAACGATCATGTGCATCAGCCACGATCGCTGGTTCCTCGACCGCATCGCGACCCACATCATCGCGTTCGAAGGCGACTCCAGCGTCTATTTCTTCGAAGGCAACTACCATGAGTACGAAGAGAACAAGAAGCAGCGCCTGGGCGAAGAAGCCGCCCGTCCGCACCGCCTGCGGTACCGTCCGCTGACGCTACCATGAGCTTCCTCGGTCGCGCGATCGTGCTCGCCGTCCGCAGCGTCGGCGCGGTCGCGGTCAACGCTGCGATGACGGAGCTGAAAAAGCCGGAAACGCAAGCCAAGATCGGAGCCGGCATTGCCACCGTGCACCAGCATCTCAACGACCCCGAAAAGCGCGCCGACCTCGAACGCGCCGCCGGCACCGCCGGCAAAACCGCCGCCCGCCTCCTAGGCCGCGCCGCCGGCACCCTAAAAAATAAAATCAGCGGCGACTAACTCGCTTGTGTGTGTGTTGTCATTCCGAGCGAAGTGCTGCAGGCACGTAGACGAGGAACGAGCCACGATTCTTGGCTATCGAGTGCGACCGCGAAGGCGGGAGCAGTGACTAAAAAAAAGCAAAAGATCATCCACTGCTCCCGCCTTCGCGGTCGCACTCTAAATGCGAAGATGCTCTCGGATTCCTCGCCTACGTGCCTTCGGCACTTCGCTCGGAATGACTGGATCGGCTAATGACTGGATTGGTTGAGGAGCAGGGTCATTAGGGCGGATTGGATTCGTTCGAAGCCGGCTCGTTTGTAGGGGTAGAGGTCGGGGGGGTCGGTGCCGTGGACGAGCATGGCGGCGTCGGCTTCGAATAAGAGGAGGCGGCCGTCGTTTGCGATCGCGCAATCGATGCCGAAATATTCGAGCGGGATGGCAGCGCTGATTTCATCGAGCGCTGCGCGTAGGCGGCCGGTGAAGACGGCGTCGAGATCCGCGATGAAGCGCGCCTCTTCGTCGCGCATCCATTGGTGCTCGGCCATCGCGGCGTTGTAGTAGTGAATCATCCAGCGCGGCGAGATCGCGAGATGGCACGCGTACGGTTTTCCATCGACGAACATCACGCGGTACTTGCGGAAGAAGCCGTCGCCGTTGCGGTAATCGGCGAACGGCATCACAAAGTATGCGGGATACACCTGTTCGGCCAGATACGCATGCAGTTCGTCGCGGTTCTCGACGCGCGCGAGGCCGATGCCGGCTTGCGAGCCGACCGGCCGCACGACGAGCGGTGTGTCGACCGCGCGCGCACGCAACGCAGCGGCTTCGACGCGCTCCACCGCCGGCGCGATGACGTTCGCCGAGCCCGCAAAACGTTGCGCGACGCCCGGCCGGCCGATGGTGGCGACGATCTCCGGCCGGTTGATCGGCTCCTGCGCCGCGCGTTCGGCGAAGAGTGCTGCCAGCTTCAGCGCCGATGCGGCCTTTTCGGATTCACCGATCGAGTTGAAGAGGACGTCGTAAGCGGGAACGGCGCCGGGCGGCAGATGCGCGTCGCCGTCATCGATGTAATAGCGGTGCAGCGTTGTGTACCGCGTGTCGACGATCAGCTCGAGCGGCGTGTTCGCTTCCCACTGGGCGACGCGCGAGAGCGCGAGTACCGTGAGCTTTGCGGGAACTTCCAGTGCCGGCAGCGTGACGACGCGCGAGGTCTGCAGCGCGAGGCGCAGGTGCGCGATTCCGGCGGCGGGCTGCCCGAGCATCTGCTCGACTTCGTAGAGGCGCAGATGCGCGTCGCGGGCGGTCGGATCGCGCCGCAGCACGTTGTAGGCAAGTGCGCGGAGCGATTCGAGCTCGCCCGTCGTCTGAGGACGAGTCACGGAGGACTCATTTGTCAGACGCTTTTGTCGAGTACCTTCCCGGCGTCTTTGTCGTACATCTGCGCCAGCGCGATCAGCGCCTGGCTGGGGAACTGCACGATTTCTTTGCCGGTCGACTTATCGGTAAAAACGGTCACGACTTCGTCGGGATCCGTCGTTACCTGGAATGAAACGGCGACGTTTTGCTCGGCGGCGTTGAAAAGCTTGGCGACGACAGGCGAAAGCGTGTTGTCCTGCGGCTGATTCGAGCCGGCGGCCGGAGCGCTGTCCGCAGTCGAATGAACGGGAATCGGCCCGACGGTCGGACTCGGCGGCGCGGAGACGGCAACAGCGGGCGCGGCGGGGGCCGGATCGGGCGCGGGCTGGGGTGCGGGGGATAAGGTGGGGCCAATGGTGGCCGCCGGTACATCCATGTACGGAGTCCTCCTGCGCTGCTTATCGGCTCGTTGGTTATGAAACTTTAGGATTTTTAAAAATGGTGATTTGGAGCGAGGGCTAGCTATCCAGGAGTGCGGCTAAGCGTGGATAGACGTGCGCCGGCGCCGCGGTATACGTCGTGGGATCGATCACGTCATGTACCTTGCCGAGATCGCTCCACACGGTCAGCGCGTACGTTGCGCCGCGTGCTTGCCAGCGCGCGGCGAGTTCGCGGGCTGCGGCGTTGTTGACCGCAGGATCCTGCGCGTTGATGATCAGCGTGCAGTGCGGTGCGACCGGCGCTGCGCGGCCCGCCGCCGCGATCAGCGCTGCGCCGGCGAAGACGCAACGCGCGAGGCAGTGCGTCCAAAAGCCGGGATAGGCGTACACGGGCGTCATTTGTGCCTTGCGGCGCGGGTCCCACCACAAGAAGCGATTGGGAAGCTTGTCGAGCGCGTGCATCAGCAGCATTCCCGGAGCGCGCGGAATCAGCGGCACCATCAGAAACGGCGCGACGCCCACCGCGTTGTTGACCGAGCCCGTTTGCGCGAGCTGCAGCGCCATCGTTGCGCCGAGCGAAATGCCCAGGGCGTTCACGTTCGCACCGAGACTCGCGCCCAAATGGGCCGCATCGGACGCGGCAGTTTCGATGTCGGCGACCGTGATGCTGCCGATGGCGCGCGTCAGACGGTTCTTGTGTCCGTGATACGGCAGCCGCGGCACGTAAACGTTCTCGCCGCGCGCATGGAGCAGCCGCGCGAATTCATCGAACTGCTGCGGGCAGTTCGTGAGGCCGTGGAAGAGCACGGTGCTGCGCTCGGCGCGCGCGCCGTGATGATAGAGGCGCGGATAGGCGCGCGGATCGATCTCCGGGTCGGCGGCGTCGCGCGCGATCCGGGCTTCGATCTCGGCGCGCGCTTCGTCGAATGTGAGACGGGGAAACGTTAGACGAGGTCTTCGCGGCGAATGCGGGCGTAGTGCGGCTTGACCGCCGGCAATTTCACCAGCGCGGCGATTGCGGCATCGAAGTTGCGCTCGCGCGTGCGGTGGGTGAGGATCACGATGTCGGTCTCGTTGTCCGCGCCGCCGGCGCCCTTTTGCAGCATTGCATCGATCGAGATGCCCGAGTCGGCCAGCGTGCGCGCGATATCGGCCAAGACGCCGACCTCGTCGGAGACGCGCACGCGCAGGTAATACGACGTTTCGACGTCGGCCATCGGCAGCACGCCCACGTCGCTGATCGCATCGGGCTGAAAGGCCAAGTAGGGCACGCGCTCTTCGGGCTCGGCACGTATCAACCGCGTGACCTCGATAACGTCTGCCAGCACGGCCGACGCGGTCGGTTCGGAACCGGCACCGGCGCCGTAGTACATCGTCACGCCGGCGGCGTCGCCCTTGATCAAGAGCGCGTTCATCGCGCCGTCGACGCTCGCGATGATGCGCTCGGCGGGAATGAGCGTGGGGTGCACGCGCAGCTCGACGCCTTCGGGCGTGCGCCGTGTGAGGCCGAGCAGTTTGATGCGGTAGCCGAGTTCCTCGGCGTAGGTGATGTCCTTGGCTTCGAGTTTGGTGATGCCTTCGATGTAGGCGCGCTCGAACTGTACCGGAATGCCGAACGCGATCGCCGAGAGCAGCGTGACCTTGTGTCCCGCGTCGATGCCCTCGATGTCGAAGGTCGGATCGGATTCCGCGTAGCCGAGGCGCTGCGCTTCGGCCAGCACCACGTCGAACGCGAGACCCTTGTTGCGCATTTCGGAAAGGATGAAGTTGCACGTACCGTTGATGATGCCGGCGATCCACTCGATGCGGTTGGCGGCGAGACCTTCGCGCAAGGCCTTGATCGTGGGGATGCAGCCGGCGACGGCGGCTTCGAACGCGACGATGACGTTGTGCTGGCGCGCGGCGGCGAAGATCTCGTTTCCGTGCAGTGCGAGCAGCGCTTTGTTGGCGGTGACGACGTGCTTGCCGCGCACGATCGCCGCTAAGATCGCTTCTTTCGCGATCGTCGTTCCGCCGATGACCTCGACCACGATGTCGATGTCGGGGTTGGTGACGACGGCGCGGACGTCGTCGACGACCGCGATGCCCGGACCGACGATCGCGCGCGCGCGCTCGACGTTGCGCGCGGCAACCATCGCGATCTCGATCTGACGCCCCGCGCGGCGGGTGATCTCCTCGCGGTTACGTTCGAGAACGTGAAAGGTTCCGCTCCCAACCGTTCCGATGCCGAGCAGACCGACCTTGACGGGTTTCATCTTCATGTGCCTTCAGCGCGTCCGATGCAGCCGCCCTGCGTCGAGGGCGAAGCGCCGTTCGATAAGTGACGGCAGATCGTCTTCGTGATGGGCGATGAGAAGCAGCGTCGTTCCGCTGCCGGCGAGTTGCTGCAGCTGCGCCTCGAGCAGGGTACGGAAGCTCGCGTCCAGACCGTTCCAGACCTCGTCGAGGATGAACAGCGCGGGCGGGCGGACCAAGCTGCGCGCGATCAGCACCTTGCGCCGCTCGCCGAACGAGAGTTGCATGAACGGCCGCCCGCGCAAGGCCGCGATTCCCAAATCGCCGATCAGCGCGGCGGCACGCTCGCGTTGCGCAACGTCCGGTTCGTGGAACAGGCCGACGCTCGATGCGAAGCCGGAGAGGACGACCTCCTCGGCCGTGTGGTTGACGTCGAACGCGACTTGCCACTCCTCGGACACGTGCGCGATCCGTTCCTTGATCTGCCAGACGTCGAAGGGGCCGCTGACGCCCGAGCGCAGCACGTCGGCGCCATACACCGGCGCGAGCGTTCCGGCGATCACCATCGCGAGCGTGCTCTTGCCCGAACCGTTCGCGCCGGTGATCGCGGTATGTTCGCCCGCGCGAATCGACCAATCGATGTTGTGCAGCACGTGCGTTGCGCCGCGAAAGACGTCGGCATGACGCAGCTCGACGATCGGAACGGAGGCCGGCGCGCGTGGGCGAGCGGTGCGCGACGCGCGCAGCACGCGAACGGGCGGCTGCGGACGGCCCGCGTTGCGCTCGACGATGCGGCCGCCGCGCAGCGTCGCGTGGTGCGTGATCGCCGGAACGAAATCGTCGTAGCGGTGCGAGGCGAGGATCAACTGCACCTCGGGCGCGAGCGTCTCCAAGAGCGCGAGGATGTCGCGGCGTGCCGCGCCGTCGAGCCCGTTGGTGAATTCATCGAGCACCAGCACCGCGGGCTTGCGCACGAGCGCGCGCGCGATCAGGAGCCGGCGCAGCTGTCCGAACGAGAGCGACCGCACGCGGCGGTGCGCGAACGCGCCGATATCGAGCCGGTCGATGATCGCTTCCACCGCCGCGCTGCGTTCGGGCGAGAGCGCGCCGTGCATGTAGAGCGTGTCGTCGAAACCGCTGGCGATCAAACTGCGTCCGTCGATCGGCAGTTCCAGCCGCGCGTAGCGTTCCTGCTGTTCGGGCGCAACGAAGCCGATGTGCGTGCCCGCCGACATCGCGCCGCGCACGACGCCGTCAAAACCGTAGGCGCGTTGGCCGCCGTCGGGATCGATCCACTGCTGACCGCGGATGACGCGCAAGAGCGTGCTCTTGCCCGAACCGTTCGCGCCGACGAAGGCCCAGTGTTCGCCGGGATTGAGGCTCCACGTCACGTCGTCGAGTGCGCGATGACCATCGAGGGTAACGTTGACGTGGCGGAGATTGACCAGCGGAAGGTGGGCCATCACGTTGTCTATGGAAAGTACCCCGCGATGCGCGTCGCCGCGCGACGCACTTCGCTGGCGAGCGCGAGCGTGACGGGCGGGGTGGCGCGCGCGAGCGGCGCAGCGAGGCTCAACGCGCCGTAGACGGTGCCGCTGGCGCCCTTGATGGCGGCGGCGACGGCATACACGCCGAGATTGCTCTCGCCCGAACTCGTCGCAAAGCCGGCCGCGCGCACTTCGGCCAGCGCGCGAAGCAGTTTGCGCTGCGAGGGGATCGTGTGGCTGGTCAAACGCGGCAGCTTTTCCCCGGGGTGCAATCGCGCGATCTGTGCGTCGGACATCTCGGCCAAAATCGCCTTGCCGCCGGCGGTCGCGTGCGGTGCGCCGGCCGAACCGACGCGCGCCGCGACGCGCAGCACGTGCGGCCCCTCGAGCCCCTCGACGAACAGCGCCTTGCCTTCTTGCAGAACGATCAGGTTGGCCGTTTCGCCCGTGCGCTTGACCATCGCCGCCATTTCGGCGCGCGCGATCTCGCGCAGCTCGATGTCGCGCGAGAGCGAGCGGGCGAGTTCGAGCAAGGCCGGTCCGGCATAGTAGGCCCTCGAGGCGCGGTCCTGGCGCACGAAATCCTGGGCCTGGAGCGTCGCCAGCAGTCGGTGCGTGGTGGAGCGGGCAAGCCCGGTCGCCGCGCTCGCCTCGGCGATGCGGACGGGGGTTTGGGCGCCGCGGAACAACGCGAGCAGGCGGACCGCCTTGCCGACCGATTCGGTCTGGCCCGGCGTTCCGGAAGCTTTCACCGGCATCCCCGGGCGTTTCCATGCACGGCGGACGGCCACCCATGCAGCGCGCCTGCGGGAATTCCGCCGGATGCGACGCTACATTCCATCTATGACTGACCCCTATACGCAACGTTTGGCGCGGCTCGATTGCTGCGCCGTTTCGGACGCCCTCGATAAACTCAACCTCACCGGTGTGGTGACCGTGCTGCCGCAGCGCTCGTCGTCGCGCCGCATCGCCGGCCGCGCGATCACGGTGAAACTCGTCGCCAAAGAGCAAGCGCCGGTGACCACCGGTCCGCCACGCCATTTGGGCACGACGGCGATCGAGTCCGGCGGTCCCGGCGACATCATCGTCGTCGAACAGCGCAGCGGCATCGAGGCGGGTTCGTGGGGCGGTATCCTCTCGTGCGCGGCCAAGGTGCGCGGCATCGAAGGCGTGATCGCCGACGGTCCGGTGCGCGATATCGACGAAGCGCGCGCGTACGATCTGCCGATCTACTCGCGCGGCCTCACCGCGCGCACGGCCCGCGGCCGCGTGGCCGAAGCCGCCACCAACGTCGACGTGCGCATCGACGAGATCACGGTCTCGCCCGGCGACTACGTGCTGGCCGACAACAGCGCCGTGATCTTCATCGGCAAGGCCAACATCGAAGCAGTGCTCGCCGCTGCGGAAGACATCGCCGCGCGCGAAGCCGCGATGGCGAAAGCATTGCTCGCCGGTCAGCCGGTCGGCACCGTGATGGGCGCCAACTACGAGAACATGCTGGCGGTGCACGCGTGAGCGACAAGAACGTCGAACGGGCCGCGAAGCTCGACAACGCGACCATCAGCGATGCGCTCGACAAATTCGGGCTCAACGGCGCGTGCTACAAGATCGCGCCGCGCGACGGCTCGTTCCGGATGGCCGGGCGCGCGTACACGCTGCTCTACGAAGTGTGCGGGAACCCGCCAGGAACGGTCGGCGACTACATCGACGACATCGAACCCGGCACGGTGCTGGTGCTCGACAATGCCGGTCGCGAAAGCGGCACGGTCTGGGGCGACATCCTCACCGAGGTCGCGCACCGGCGCGGCGTTGCCGGCACGGTGATCGACGGCCTTTGCCGCGACGTCGCGCTTTGCCGCCAGCTCGGCTATCCGGTGTATAGCAAAGATCACTGGATGCGCACCGGCAAAGACCGCGTGCAACTCGATCAAGTGCAAGTGCCGGTCAGCATCGGCGGCGTGCGCGTCTCGCCCGGCGACATCGTGCGCGGCGATGCCGACGGCGTATGCGTGATCCAGAAAGAGTTCGAAGACCAGGTGCTCGACTGGGCCGAGCAAGTGACGCTGGTCGAAGATCGCATTCGCGAAGCCGCCCGCGGCGGAATGCGCTTGGTCGAAGCGCGCAAACAATTCGGCTACCACACGCTGCAAACGCGAGATAAAAAAGCATGACGACCACGGCCAAATCGTACAAGTTCTTCGATCTCCCCACCGTCAAGCTCGAGATCGAACGCCCGGATGCAGAACTGGTGAAACGCGCCAAGACGTTCGGTACCGCGACGCTGCACGAAGCGGGCGGTAAGATCGGCGCGTTGCCCTCGGCGATCAAGCCGATGGATCCGAAGTTCATCATCTCGGGGCCGGCCTTCACCGTGCACTCGCCGCCGGGCGATAATCTCTGGCTGCACCGCGCGATCGCGGTGGCGAAGCCCGGCGACATCCTGGTGGTCTACACCGAGGGCGTCTACGAGCACGGCTACTGGGGCGAGATCATGTCGACCGCCGGCAACGCCGCGAAGCTCGGCGGACTCGTGATCGATGCGTGCGTGCGCGACGGCGCGCTGCTCGGCAAGGTCGGTTTTCCGGTGTTCGCGCGCGGGCTCTGCATCCGCGGCACCGGCAAGGACTTCGCCGCCCGCGGCTGGATCAACGCGCCGCTGCTGCTCGGCGACGTCACGGTCGAACCGGGCGATCTGATCGTCGGCGATACCGACGGCGTCGTGGCGATCCCGCGCGCCAAGGTCGAGACCGTGCTGCAGAAATCGCGCGAACGCGAAGAAAAGGAAGCGGAAACGATGCGCCAGCTCGTCGCCGGAAATTCGTCGATCGATCTTTACGGGTGGGACAAATGATCGCGCCGGAGCGGGCCGGCGCCAAACGGCATCTGAACGTTCAGACGACGGCCGAGGCCCTGCTCGCGCACATCAAACGCAACGGCACCGAGTATTTCTTCGTGAACGCCGGGACTGATTTCGCCTCGGTCGTCGAAGCGTATGCGCGGCTCGATGAATCGGGCCTCGACTTCCCCACGCCGATCGTCGCGACGCACGAAAACCTCGCCGTCGGCATGGCCCACGGGTATTACCTGATCGCGCGTACGCCGCAAGCGGTGATGTGTCACGTCAGCGTCGGCTCCGCCAACGCGATCTGTGCGATCATGAACGCCTCGCGCGACCAGATCCCGATCATCTTCATGTCGGGCCGCACGCCGCTGTTCGAATCGGGCAAGTTCGGCAGCCGCAACGGCGACATCCATTGGCCGCAAGAGATGTTCGACCAGGGCGGCATGATGCGTGAAGTCGTCAAGTGGGACTACGAACTGCGCGACGGCCTCAACGTCGAACAAGTCGTCGATCGCGCCTATGGGATCGCGCAAGCGGCGCCCAGCGGTCCGATCTATTTGATGCTGCCGCGTGAAGTGCTCGCCGGCAAACTCGACGGCGCCGACGTACGCGCCGAAGTTCCGGCCGTGCCGGCCCCGCCGTTCCCGAGTCCCGACCACGTCACCACGATCGCGCGCAAGCTGGCCACGGCCGAGTTCCCCGTGATCGTGACTTCGGCCAGCGGCGCCGACGCGTCGACCGTCGCGCCGCTTACCGCGCTTTGCGAACGCTTCGGCATCGCGCACGTCGACCGCAAAGCGCGTTTCGTGAACGTGCCGACCGGCAGCCCGATCCATCTCTCGCAAGGGCTCGAGGATCTGTTCGATGAGATCGACGCGCTGCTGTTCCTCGAAACCGACGTGCCGTGGATTCCCAGTCGCGGCAACCCGCGTCCGGAAACGTTCATCGCCGACGCCGGCACCGATCCGCTCTTCGGGCTCATTCCGATCCGCAGCTTTCCGGCCGACGTGTCGCTCACGACCACGGTCGCGGCGCTGCTTCCCGAACTCGAGCGGGCGCTGGAGACAGCCGGCGCCGAGCAAGGCGCGGCCGCGCGCCGCGAGCGCATCGCAACGAAGCGCGCTAGCGGTATCGCCGCGATCGAAGAACGCGTCGCGGCCGATGCCAAGCGCGGCGGACCGATCACCAAGATCTTTCTCTCGCGTGCGCTCGATAACGCGCGCGACAAACGCGACATCGTGGTGAACGAATACTCCGCGATGCCCGACTACATGGAGTTCAACCAACCCGCGACGTGGTTTCTCAACCCGCCGGCGGCCGGCCTCGGCTGGGGGATGCCGGCCGCGATCGGCGTGAAGCTCGCATCGCCCGACCGCAACGTCATCGCGGTGCTGGGCGACGGTGCGTACATTTTCGCCAACCCGGCGGCGTGTCATCACGCGATCGCGATGCACGACCTGCCGCTGCTCACGATCATCTACAACAACGCGCGCTGGGAAGCCGTTCAGAGCTCGGCGCGCGGCATGTACAAAGCGGAGTCGGCGCTCGGCAAACACAAGCTCGCGCCGCTTTCGTCGCTCGACCCGATCCCTGACTTCGAACGTTACGCCGAGGCCTCGAACGGCGTCGGCTTCCGCGTCACGGAACGCGCGGAACTCGAATCCACTATCCGGCGCGCGCTGAAGATCGTGCAAACGGAACGCAAACAAGTGCTGATCAACGTGATCGGTTCGTAAGGAGTAGTCATGCCAATCATCGATGCCCACGCGCACGTGAGCGTTCCCTCGGAAGTCTGGGCGTATAAAGCCGGCCTGCTCTCGCACCGCGGCGCGCACGGCAATCGCGGCCCGAAACTGAGCGACGACGAACTGATCGAGGCCTACCACAAGAAGGAGATGGCGCCGGTCGGACATCTCGAGTCGATGAAGCTCAACCAGATCGACGTCCAGCTGATTTCGCCGCGGCCCTTCCAGATGATGCACAGCGAGAAGTTCAAGCTCGTGCAGTGGTTCACCGAAGAAATCAACAACATCATCTACCGCGACACGCAGCTCTTCCCGGGCCAGTTCTACGGCGTTTGCTCGATGCCGCAAGCCGCCGGCGAGCCGATCGAAAAGTCGCTGCCCGAACTCGAGCGCTGCATCAAGGAACTCGGTTTCGTGGGCACGCTGCTCAACCCCGATCCCTACGAGAACACCGGCACCGAAGCGCCGCCGCTCGGCGACAAGTACTGGTACCCGCTCTATGAGAAGCTGTGCGAACTCGACGTGCCGGCGCACATCCACGGCACGACCTCGCATTCCGAGCGCACGCCCTACACGCTGCACTTCATCAACGAAGAGACGATCGCGGTCTACGGCCTGATCAACTCGAACGTATTCAAGGATTTCCCGACACTGAAGATCGTAGTCTCGCACGGCGGCGGCGCGATCCCGTATCAGTTCGGGCGCTTCCAGTCGGGCTCGATGCGCAACCCGCCCGGTCAGCGCTTCAGCGACGGGCTGAAGAAGCTCTACTTCGATACGGTGCTCTACACCGAATCGGCGATGAAGCTGCTGGTCGAAGTAATGGGTCCCGACAACCTCGTCTTCGGCGCGGAATGCCCGGGTGTCGGTTCATCCGTCAATCCCGACACGAACCACACCTTCGACGACATCGTGCCCTTCATCCAACGCATGGACACGCTCGACGACACGCAGCGTCAAAACATCCTCGAAAACAACGCCCGCCGCCTCTACAAAATCCCCGCCGCGAAGCCCGCCCTCGTGTAACCCTGTCATCCCGAGCTTGTCGAGGGACCGCACGAATTGTGGCGGTCCCTCGACGACGCACCTACGGTGCTTTGCTCGGGATGACAGACGTCAGTGCGGCAACTACGGCTGCCGGCTTCCAATCAGCGTTGTCGAAGAGTTGGGTTATCCGGCCGTCGGCGTTGACGACGGCGAGGCGTTCGCTGTGGACGATCGTGTCGGCGCCGGCGGAGCGTTCGAGGATGCGGAAGCGGGCGGCGAAGTCGAGGACCGTGCGCGGGTCGCCCGTTAGGAGATGCCAGCGCGCTGGATCGGCGTTGAAGAGCTTTCCATAGCGCGCAAGCACCGGCGGACGGTCGTAGGCCGGATCGAGCGATACCTCGACCAGGTCGGCCGGCGTGCCCTTCGTGCGCGATTGCACTTGTTCGAGTTTGGCCGACACGAACGGACACATCTTCGGATCGCGGCAGCGCGTGTAGATGAAGGTCAAGGCGTAGGGGTGGCCGTGTAAGGCGCTCAGGCGTGCGGGGCGGCCGCGTTCGTCGACGAACGGGATGTCGGGAACGGTATCGCCGGCGTTGACGAACTTCGGCAGCGTGTTTTTCTGTACGGTCGCGACGCTCGTAACGTGGAGCGCGGACAAACTCCACGGTTCGGTTTTTGTGTTGACGTCGGCCGCGATGTGATCGCCGGGATGGACGGCCGTGCCGGCGGGCACGCTGAACGTCATCGTCATCGCGGGCATGCCGTCGAAGGCTTCGTGATGCACGACGAGCGTCGTCGGGGTCAGCGTCATCAGCACGATGCCCGCCAGGTGCAGAAGATGATGCACTTAGAGCACCGCGATCTTCGCCATCATTCCGCCGTCTTCATGATCGAGGATGTGGCAGTGGAACAGGAACGTGCCGCGGATCGTGGGATCGCGGAAGTCGATCAGCACCTTCATCTGCGAGGGGATGATTTGTCCCGTCACGCCGATACCGACCGGCGGCATGACCACCGTGTCGAGCCAGTGCTGGTTGGGCTGCGTCACGCCGTTGATGCTCTCGACGATGAAGTGCGTCTGATGGATGTGGAAGTCGTGGATCTCCTGCGTATCGTTTTCGAGCGTCCACTCCTCGGTTGTGCCGGAGGCCGCGGTGAACATCGGCGGCGACGACGCGCTGTACTGCAGGCCGTTGATGTAGAACCCGTTGTCGTCCTCGGTGAAGTGCACGAGCCGCTCTTGCGCGGGCGCGGGCATCGACGAGTGATAGTACTGCGAGTAGCGCACCGAGGCGAGCCGCTGCACGCGATGGGATTGCGTGACGGAGGTCGCGGCATTGGGCCAGTTCGTGTCGTCGGTCAGCACGCCGAGCGCGATCTCCGGGCTCGTGTCGCCGTCCGGGCCCGTCTGCACGCACTTCGAGATCAGGGCGGCCGGCGACGCCGAACCGGTGACGAGAAACTCGGCGCGCCCGGCGGGCGGAATCACGATGTCGCTCATTGCGATCGTCGCCGGCGCACCGGGATAGGTGTTGATCGGCACGCCGTCTTGCGCGACGAGCTGCAATTGCTTGCCGTCGATAGCGAGGTCGAAGTGACGGTGGGCGGACGCGTTGACGACGCGGAAGAGTTCGGTTTCGCCGGGCTTGATCCCGATCGACGCGAGCGTTGCGCCGTTGATCATCGGCGTGGCGTCGGTTTCGGGCGAACACGCGTTGCCCCCGTTCGGCGAGTCGGCATCCTGCGCACCGCGGCGTGCGGCGCTCGTGCGGCGCACGACCGACGCGCCGCCCGAGCGGCGCAGAATCGAGCTCTCGCCGGCAGCGAACGATGAATCGTTCGGTACGTCGCCGAGAATGATCACGCGCTCGCGCAGGCCCGCCGTCTGCGGCACGACGTTGGCGATGCCTTCGACGATGATCGCGCCGGCCATACCGTTGCCGACTTCGTACGACGCGAGACCGTGCGCGTGCGGGTGGTACCAATACATGCCGGGCGGCTGATCGGGGTTGATCACGACGGTGTAGCTGACCGCGGCACCGGGCGAGGCATTGGTATCGATCGTGTCGTCGCCCGGCGCGTTCGGCGATGAGGAGAGGCCGTGGAAGTGGAGGTTGGCGTTCGAGACGACGCCGACGTCGCAAAATTCGGGCAGCTGGTTCTGGAACGTGAGTTGGATCGTGTCGCCGGGATGCACGCGAATCGTCGGTGCGACCTGTTGGCCTTGCCAGTAGAACTCGGGGCGGCTGTTGGCATCGAACTTCGCTTGCAGCGTCAGCGATGCGACGCCGTTGACGCTGTCGACTTCGGGCAACGTGTTCAATGCGGCCGGGCCGCCGGGCACGGACACGCCGGTTGGAACCGGCGCCGGCACGGCGGACGACCCGCCCCCGCCGCACGCGATGAGGCCGAGAGCGATGATGATTGCCGCTGCAGCGGAGAGAGCAACGTAACGCATCGGATCCTCAGTACGCGAACAGTAGCGATGACGAGATGATGTGGAGCAAGTTACCGTTGTAGTCGCGCTCGGCGGTTTCGAACAGCGTTAGGCGCGAGTTGGCGGAAAGACGATAGCCGGCGCCGCCGGTGATCGAGCGCGCGAACGTCGCGCCGTTGGTCGCGTCCCAGCGCGCGATCGCGAACGCGCGACTGCCTAGCGCCTGCCGCACTTGGAAGAAGCCGCCGCTCGTGACGAGTGCATCGCCGTACACGTCGGCCGAACTGTCGTTGCCGATCTGATAGACGCCGTCGATCTCGGTGCGGTTGTGCGCCCAGCCGAGGCCGAAACCGTTGCGCCAAAAGCGATCGGGAATGTTGCTGAAAAACGCCGAGTTATTGAACGCCGGGCCTTCGAGCGGGCGGCTTCCATCGTAGCGATAGCTCGTGAGCCTGAACTTTCCGAGGTCGCGCTCGAGCGTCACCATCGTGTCGACGCCGTTGGACGGCAAGCCCGATTGCGTGTCGGCGCCCTTGAGGGCCGAGAGCGTCGCACCGATCTGACGCGATGGATTGCCGGCTTCCAATTCGAGGCCTTGCTTCGTATCGAAGAAGTTGAACGGGTTGCCGCCCGCGGTCTGGCTCCAGACGCCGTACGGCTGCGTCGTCTCACGGAACGTTTCCGGATCGAGCGGCAACGGCAGCGTGAATTGACCGGCGCGCAGGAGCAGCGGGAAGTTCGCGCCGTCGGGGGTGAGGCGATCGGCGAACCACGCATCGCGCACGACGCCCGGATAGCCGCCGTCGACCGCATACGGCTCGAGCCAGTACGAAGCGCGCGAACCGACCGAGCCGCCCATCAGGAACTCGACCTCGTTGACGATCGTTTTGGGCAGCGGCCCTTTGATCTCGTCGGGGTCGGCGGCGCCGGCGCTGGCGTAGTCGACCTCCACCCGGATCGCCACCGGGAAGGCCGGCTTCGGCGTGATCCCCGGGATCCGGTAACCGTTGGCCATGAATGTCTTTCCGAACTGGGTGAGGTGGGGGACCTCGGTGTGGCACGCCTGGCACGTCAGGTTGAAGCGATGGGCGAACACGGGAATCGCCTCGGCGCGGCTCATGGTGAGCGCGGCGAACGCGACGACGGCTGCGCAGAACGGGAAGAAAGCGCGAAACATAGGTCTTCCTAAGCGACTGATTAGGTGATCCAACTTAGGCCGTCCTAATTAGGCACTCCTCCAACCTGCTTAGAGAATTTTTAGAGCGCAGGTGCCCCCGAAGGGCTGCACCAAGGCTGCTCGCGATGATCCATCGCACGCGCGCGGCCGAAATCCGTGACCGGAAAGGTCGGCCGTTCGCGACGATCACCGCCTACGATGCGGCGTTCGGGCGCGCTGCCGAAGCCGCCGGCATCGATCTGATCCTGGTCGGCGATTCGCTCGGCAACGTCGTGCTCGGTTTTCCATCGACCGTGTCGGTGACGATCGAGGACATGGAGCGCCACGGCGCCGCCGTCGTGCGCGGTACGGAGCGCTCGCACGTATGTATCGACATGCCGTTCATGTCGTACGAAGCGTCGAATGAAGACGCGATCCGCAACGCCGGCCGGCTGATCCGCTGCGGCGCGCAGTCGGTGAAGCTCGAAGGCGGCGTCGAGCGGGCCGAACGGCTAGCGGCCGTCGCCGGCGCCGGAATTCCGGTGATCGCGCACATCGGCGTCGTGCCGCAAACGGCAGCGCTCGACCGCGGCTTCCGGCGGCGCAAGGATCGCGACCGTTTGATCGCCGACGCGGATGCGGTGGCCGCTGCCGGCGCGTTTGCCGTCGTGCTCGAGATGGTCGATGGCGACATCGCGCGCGAGATTACGCAGCGCATCTCGATTCCGACGATCGGCATCGGGAGCGGCGGCGGCTGCGACGCACAGATTCTCGTGCTCTACGATTTGCTCGGGTTCTCGGCGTTCATTCCGCCGTTTGCGAAACCGTACGTGAATCTCTTCGACGTCGTGACCGGCGTGATGCGCCACTACGCGGACGACGTCGCGGCCGGACGCGATCCCGCCGACGGACCATCGGAACGGGTGAGCTAGGCGATGCTCGTGCTGGCAGCGGTCGCTGTCAACGCGTTTCTGAGCGCGTTCGGCGGCACGTGGGCGTGCACGCCGCATTTGCCGGGCGCCGTCTCCGCACCGGTGTCGACGTGGACGATCGCAGCCGAGCCGAAGAGTTCGTGGGTCGTCGTGCGCTGGTCGACGCGCGGCGAGCACGGCACGGCATTCGTTGGTTACATCGTACCCGAATCGCAGTGGATTTATGAAGATTTCCACAGCGACGGCAGCTTTTCGTCTAACACGACGCCCGGGCCGCAGAACGGCGTGTGGACGTGGAGCGGTACGTTTACCTCACCGCAGCGCGAGCAGCACGGCGCGATTCAGTGGCGCCGGACCAACGGCGGTTTCCGTCAGGGTTTCGGCCGTCTGCTCGGCACGTCGTTTCGCGAATCCGCCTATTCGGAGTGCGAGGCCAGGTAGTCGTCCATCAAGTCGTCGAGGAAGAAGCGGTCGTAGGACGTCATCGATTGGCCCTGCGGAATGCCGCCGACGAAATGAAACAGGTTGGCATCTTCATCGACCCAGTCGTCGCCACGGCCGAACGCTTTGTGAAAGCGAATGCCGTTCGGGCTGCCGTGCATGAGCGTGCGCGCTCGAAGCTGCGTGCCGTCGCCGGCGAACTTGCGCGTTTCCATGTCGAACGGCCACTCCGGCAGCTCGGCCCACATGCGCTCGTGGTTCGGCCAGAAATCCGCTTCTGATACGAGCAGCGCGGTATGGCAATCGGAGAAAACGCCGCGGCCGCTCGCGCGCAGGCCCGGTTCGGCCGCTGATTTGAAGACCAGCCGTCCGGCCGTTGCGAGCGGAAGCACGAGCGTGTCGCCGGCGATCTCCGCCGAACGCAGCGGCGTTAGGCCGCAGTAGCGGGCGAAGAAGTCCGCCGTCCGCTGCAGGTCGCGGCTCGCGTAAGTGATGTGGCTGATGCGTCCGACGCGGTGTTTGGACGCATGGTCCATCGCGCCGTCCGGAATGCTTTGCGGCGCCCAGAATTCGAACTGATTGCCGTCGGGATCGAGCCAGTAGATCGCCGTGCCGTTCTCGCCGTCGGCCGCGGTTCGCACGGGTTCCGAGCGGGTCACGCCGTTCGCATCGAGACGCTGCAGATGCGAGCCGATGTCCTCGGGACGGATGAAGAGCGCATGCCGCGGATAGCCTTGGCCGGGCGGCTGCGCCGGCGGCAGCGGCTCGCGCATCACGAACAAGCCATGATGGCAGTGTCCGCCGCGCAGCTTCAGCTCCGGATGCGAAAACGCTTGAAACACGCCGCGTTCGCGTGGCAAGCCGGAGTCGGGGATCGTTTCGGCGCCGAGCACCCGTTCGTGAAAATCGATCGAACGCGCGAGATCATTTGTCGGAATGGTGTAATGATCGATCCAGTAGATCGTGCCCGCCATAGGCTTCAGCCTTAGCACGGAAGAATGTTTTACCCCTTCCGCACGGAGGCACCGCATGGACGTCGTCGACGGCCGAACGCAAGTCACTAACGGGGATCTTTATTCCACCAAGCCCGGAACGCTGGCGGGCCGGTATTTGCGGCGTTTTTGGCAGCCTCTGGGCCGTTCGCAAGACGTGCACGTTGGCCGAGCGTATACGATGAAGATCATGTCCGAACTCCTCACCGTCTATCGCGGTGAGAACGGACGCGTACACGTCGTGCAATCGCACTGCCCGCATCGTGCGACGCTGCTCTCGACCGGCTGGGTCGAAGGTGACGCACTGCGCTGCCACTATCACGGCTGGAAGTATGACGAGACCGGACAGTGCGTCGAGCAGCCGGGCGAGGACGCGGGCTTTGCCGCGAAGATCTGCCTGCGCACGTATCCCGCGCAAGACTACCTCGGCCTCGTGTTTGTGTATTTGGGTGAAGGCGAGGCGCCGCCGATTCGTCGCTTCTCGGATTTCGAGGCGCCGGGCGTGGTCGAAGTACCGGCGTTGATCGAGTACTGGCCGTGCAATCTCTTCAACCGGATCGACAACGCCGGCGATCCGGGCCACATCGCATACACGCACAAAGAGTCGCTGCGCCGGAACACCGGCTTCAAACTTTCGCCGCCCAACTGCTCGGTCGAAGAGACGGAGTACGGTACGCGAGCGTTTGAAAAACTCCCCGACGGCACGACGATCTACCCGTCGCACTTCCACATGCCGAACATCAACCAAGTCGGTGCGCGGGCGCAGTTCAAGAGCGCGAGCGGCGAGATGAAGTTCGTTACCGGCGAGCGTCTGTTTTTTCGCGTGCCGGTCGATGACGAACATTCGGTGAGTTATACGGTCGAGTATTTTCCGCTCGAACCCGACGATGCGTCGGCCTATCTCGCCACGCGGCCGGACCGTCAGGATCAGCGCCTGCCGGAGCTGCGCGCGCATAGCGAAGCCATCTTGCGCAACGAAACGACGGTCGAAGACGCCGACCCCACGTTCACCACCCAGCAGATGTTCTGGATCGAAGATTATATGGTGCAGGTCGGACAGCTACCGATCTCCGACGATCGCGAAGAGCACTTGGGCCGCACCGACATGGGCATCATTCTCATCCGGAAGTTGTGGCGGCGCGAGCTGCAAGCGCTGGCCGATGGCCGCCCACTACAGAATTGGACCGCACCGGCGGGCCTGAATGCACTCGGTTTGACGGGAGGTACGAAATGACAATTCGCCGCGCTGCGGTTGCGGTTTTCCTGGCGGTGCTGCTCACGGCCGCGTCGCCGTTTGCGCGCGCCGCGGACCCGGTCGAGATCAACGTGCTCGTCGGCACCACCGGATATACCGCATTCGTCGGCCAGGAGCAGTTGCAGGCGCTCAAGGCGCTGCAAAGCTACGTCAACGCGACCGGCGGCATTCGCGGCCGGCCCTTGTCGTTCGTCGTTGCCGATGACCAAAGCAATCCGAAGGTCTCCGTGCAACTCGCGCAAGGTCTCATTGCCAAACACGTGCCGTTGATTCTCGGCCCGTCGGGACCGGATGCGTGCGCGGCGATTTCGCCGCTGGTCGTACAGAACGGACCGGTGCTCTATTGCCTTTCACCCACGGCGCAGGCACAGGCCGGCGGCTACGTGTTCCTCACGCAGCTTTCCGGCGAGTCGGGAATGGCCGTCAACGTGCGCTACCTGCGCGAACGGGGCTTGCGTAAGATCGCGTTCGTGGCCTCCACCGATGCGACCGGGCAAGATGCGGAGCGCGCGCTGAACGCCGTGCTTGCGCGCCCGGAGAACGCGACGGTGCAGGTCGTCACCCGGCAGCACTTCGCACCGGCCGATCTCAGCATCGCGGCGCAAATGGCTGCGCTCAAAGCGGCAAGTCCCGATGCGCTGATCGCGTGGTCCGCGGGAACGCCGGCGGGAACGCTCTTCCGCAGCCTGCACGATAGCGGCATCGACCTCCCGACGGTGACGTCGGCCGCGAACCTCAACCCGCTCTTCTTCAAGCAGTACGGTCAGTTCGCACCGCGGGACCTGTACTTCAACGCGGTGCCGTATTATGGCGGTAAGATCGTGACGAACGCACCGACAAAAAATGCACTCGCAACGCTGACGCGCGAGCTCGCGAAATCCGGTGCGAAGCCCGATCAGATCGAAATCAGCGCGTGGGATCCGGCAATGATCGTCGTCGATGCGTTGCGCAAACTCGGCCCGGATGCGACGGCGGCGCAGCTGCACGCGTATCTGTCGGGCTTGAACGGTTACGCGGGGGTCAACGGGCCTTATGATTTCAACCGTTTCCCGCAACGCGGGCTCGGTGAAAACTCCGCGCTCGTGGTGCGCTGGGATACGGGGCGCGGCGAAGCTGCTGCAGTCAGCCGCTTCGGCGGCGAGCCGCTTTAGGTTCGATCGTGGAGCATTCCATTCGCCTAGGCATTGCCGGGGCCGGTATCGCCGCGCTGCAAATCGTCGGCAATCTCAACGAGCTCGCGGGCAAAATCGTCATCACGGCCGTGGCGGACATCCGTCGCGACAATGCGGAGTATTTTGCCGCAGCGGTCAAGCGTGATTTGACCATTTTCGAAGACGTCGGCGAGATGTGCGCCAGCGGTACGGTTGACGCCATCTGGATCGCAACGCCGAACGTTCTGCATGCCGAGCACGCGATCGCGGCCGCCGAGAACCACGTCCACATGATCTGCGAGAAACCGATGGCGGTGACGCTCGAGCAGTGCCGGGCGATGGTCGAAGCCGTCGAGCGCAACGGCGTGAAGTACGTTCAGGGCCACTCGAAGGTGTACGATGCACCGGTTCAGGCGATGGCGGCCATCGTGCGCAGCGGCCAGCTTGGGCGGCTGACGTCAATTCAAACGTGGAACTATAACGACTGGATGATTCGTGCCGTCATGCCGTGGGAAGTCGATACGGACCAGCACGGTACGGGCGTGATCTTCCGGCAGGGGCCGCATCAGACGGACATCGTCCGCTACATCGGTGGCGGCAAAGTGCGCAGCGTGCGTGCCATTGCCGGGCGGTTCGAGCCGAATTTCCCCGATTGTGAAAGCACCTACACCGCGCTGCTTGATTTCGAGAACGGTGCCGCCGCGACGATGGTCTTCGACGGGAACGGCTATTGGGATGTGTGCGAACTGACGTGGGAAACCGGCGAGGCCGGCCTGGTGGCGAAAAACACCGGCTCGGCCTTACCGCGGCATCGGCCCGACGGGCCGGTGACGGCGGATGAGAAGTTCGCGCTGGTTCGGGGCGGTAATCCCTACGGATATGGCGAGGGCAGCGGCTGGCGCGGAGACGCACCGCCGCGCAATCCGTTCTTTGGATTGACCGTGGTGAGTTGCGAACACGGCGTGGTTCGGCAGTCGGTCGATGGGATCTACGTCTACGATCGAAACGGGCGGCGCGAGATTCCGGTGCTGCCGAACAAAGGCCGGACTGCCGAGCTGACCGATCTATATGAGGCGGTCGTGCACGATCGCCCGACGATGCTCGACGTGCGTTGGGGAATGGCAACTTCGGAGGTGTGCATGGCGATCTTGCAATCGTCGCGTGAGCGGCGTGAGATACTGTTGCAGCATCAAACGGAAGTGCGGGTTCCAACCCATGCCGGCTAAACACATCGCGCGTATCGCCGCGCTCGTTCTCGTACTCGCACTCGCGCCGCTATCGTCGCCCGGCGCCGACGCGCCGCCGATCGAGATCGACGCGATGATTTCGATGACCGGACCGGCCGCGTTTTTTGGCACGACCTACGCGAAGTCACTCAGCGTGCTCGAAGAAACGACGAACGCGAGCGGCGGCATCGCGGGGCGCCGCGTGCACTTCAACATTCTCGACGACGCCTCGAATCCGCAAACTGCCGTACAGCTCACGAACGACCTGATCGCACGCAAGCGCCCGGCGGTGCTCGGACCGATCCTGACGGTGACGTGCCAAGCGATGGCGCCGCTCGTGGAGCGCAATGGGCCGGTAAGCTATTGCGGTTCGCCGCTCATCGCGCCCGCACCCGGCAGCTACGTCTTCGGAGCGAGCTCGACGGGCGATGACATGATGGCCGTCGTCTTGCGGTTTTTCCGCTTGCGCGGAATGACGCGCATCGCCGTTCTCCAAACCCCCGATGCAACGGGCCAAGCCATCGACAAATCGCTCGACGTCGCGTTCGCGTTGCCCGAAAACAAATCCATGACGATGGTCGGGCGCGAATACTATGCGCCCGCCGACGTCAGCGTCACGGCACAGCTCGCTAAACTCAAAGCGCTGCACCCCGACGCCCTGATTTCGTGGGCCGTCGGTTCGCCCTACGGCACGGTCCTCCACGGTATGAACGACACGGGCCTGGACATTCCGGTCGTCACCGGCGCCGGCAACGAAACGATCGGCCAAATGACGCAATACGCTGCGTTCTTGCCCAAGCACGTCTACTTCAGCGGCGGACTCGGGACGGCGCTTGGCGCAGACGTTCCACGCGCCGTCGCTGCCGCGCAAGCAACCTATGCGAAGGCATTTACCGCCGCCGGCCTCACCGCAGACGGAAGCTACGCCGGCATGTGGGACCTCGCCCTCGTGTACCTCGAGGCCTACAAGCACTACAACGGCACGCCGACTGCCGCGAACGTCCGCGATTACCTCGAACAAATGCGCAACTTCGGCGGCGTCAACGGCACGTACGACTTCCGCGCCAACCCGCAGCGCGGCCTCGGTCAGAACGCCGACATCATCACGACGTGGGACGCGCAAAAGAAAGCGTTCGTCGCCGCCGGTAAGCCCGGCGGCTATCGATAGCCCGGGCTCTGCGTCAAGGGTTTAATGGCGAGCATCGTGTCCGCCGAGATAGATTGCTTGCACGCGCGGGTCGGCGGCGAGCTCTGCGGCCCGGCCCGTGAGCGAGACCTCCCCGTGCTCGAGGATGTACGCGCGGTCGGCGAAGCGCAGCGTGAGATGGGCATTCTGCTCGACCAGCAAGATCGAGGTGCCTTCGGCGCGCAGCGATGCGATGATCGCAAAAATGCTTTCAACCACTCGCGGGGCGAGGCCGGTCGACGGTTCGTCGAGCATCAGCAGCGACGGTTTGGCGACGAGTGCGCGGCCGATTGCCAGCATCTGCTGTTCGCCGCCCGAAAGTGCAAATGCGATCGAGCGCCGGCGGGCCGTGAGCGCGGGAAAACGTTCGTAAACCTCGGTCACCGCGAGATCGACCTCCGCCTTCGTTCGTAAGAATCCACCCAGCCGCAGGTTGTCGTCGACGGTTAGTTCGGTGAACAGCCGCCGTCCTTCCGGCACGTGCAACAGTCCGAGTTTGACGATCGCTTCGGTCGAGAGCGCAGTAATATCCCGTCCGTCGAAAACGACGCTGCCATTCAGCGTGCGAGCTTCGCTGCGCGAGATCGCGCGCAGTAGCGTCGTTTTGCCGGCACCGTTTGCGCCGAGGACGGCCACGAACTCGCCCGCAGCCACTTCGAGTGAAACCCCCCGCAGGATCTGCAGCCGGCCATAGCCCGCGTCGAGTTCGCGGACGATGAGGCGTTCGGTCACGCGCTCGCACCGAGGTACGCTGCGATGACGAGCGGATCGGCTTGCACGTCGCGCGGCGACCCATCGGCGATCACCGAGCCGAACTCCAGGACGACGACGCGGTCGCTGACCTCCATCACGAGCTGCATGTCGTGCTCGATGAGCAGCACGGTGATCCCGTCGCGTCGCAGTGAGCCGATGTCTTCACGCAGGCGTCGGCGTTCCTGCGCGTTCAACCCGGCGGCCGGCTCATCGAGCAACAGCAAATCGGGCCGCCCCGCTGCGGCCCGCGCCAACTCAACGCGCCGGCGATCGCCAAAAGCAAGATCGCGAGCCGCGGTCTCGCCGAGCGGTGCAATACCGAAGCGCGTCAGCGCCATTCTTGGATCGACGGTCCGGTCACGCGTCGCGAAGGCGCTCGTTGCAACGTTTTCGGCTACGGTCATGTCGCCGAACAGCCGCGCGCCCTGAAACGAGCGGGCTACGCCCAGCCGTGCGATGCGGTGCGGTTCCCACGCGGTGACGTCGTGCCCGGCAATGAGGATCGTGCCCGCGTCGGCGTGGATAACGCCGTCGATCGCGTTGAACAGGGTCGTCTTTCCCGCGCCGTTCGGGCCGATCAGCGCTGTTACCGTTCCGTTCTGCAGCGTGAGCGAAACATTGTCAACCGCGACCAGGCCTCCGAAGCGTTTGGAGACTCCGCGCACCTCGAGCCAGGGAGTCGAAGCCGGCGCTTTAACCGGTGTGGCCACTTCCGTTGCTGCGGGCGCACCGGCTGCGGCCGCGGCGGGCTTGGCGCCGCGCCGGTGCCAGAGCAGCCCGACGAGACCATGTGGAAGAAAAATCGCGACGCAAATGACGGCGACGCCGTACGTGATCGGGCGAAGATTCTCGTACGAGTGCCCATAGAGATTCGTGAACGCGATGACGGTCGCGCCGAGGATTGCACCCGAGACGGTACCGGCTCCGCCGAGGATGACCATCAAGAGAATGTCGATGGACACGGTCACGCCCACGGCATCGGGAACGACGAGCCCGAGAAATGATGCATAGAACGTGCCTGCGAGGCCGGCGAGAGCTCCGGCATATGCGAATACGCCGACGGTATACCGGCGCACGGGAATGCCGGCGACTTCCGCAGCGAGCGGGTCGTTTCGAATCGCTTCCAACGCGCGCCCGATGCGCCCGCGTAGTATCGCCGTGGTAACGATGGCGGCAACCGCGACCAGCGACCACGCGTACCAGTAGGCGTTCGGACCGTTCAAGGTAATCGATCCGAACACCGGGTAGGGGACGTTCGTAATACCGCTTACGCCACCGAATGCCGGTACGTACCGCAAGAGCCCGATGACGATCGCATCGAATGCCAGCGTCGCCATCGCCAAATAGGGTCCCGAGAACCGAAGCGCGATGATGCCGAGCGCGAGACCGAGTACGCCCGCAATGACGGTGCCGAGCACGCTCGCGCAGAGAAATTGCGTGCCCGGCGAGATACCGGCCGGCCACGTGACCGACGCCGTCAGATACGCAACCGCATAGGCGCCGATTGCGAAGAAGCCCGCTTGTCCGATCGAGATCAGGTTCGCGTTGCCGAGGAGCAGCGAGAGCCCGATGGCAACCACCGCATAAAGTGCTCCATAGGTTGCGGCTTGAATGAGGGGCGTGTCGTGAGCGCCGGCGATTCCGAAGACGACGACCAGCGCAGCGAAGACGCACTGGAGCCGCAGGTCGACGCGCAGACGCGCTTTCAATCGCGGACGATCCGGCGTCCGCCGAAGAGACCCTGCGGCCGCAGCAGAAGCACCACGAGCAGTATCGCGTAGACCAGCGGGTCGACGAGGTCGTGCGCGAATCGCGAGCCGAGCAGCGTTTCGAACAAGCCCACTAGTAGCCCACCTGCCGTGCAGCCGATCGGCGATGCCAGTCCGCCGAGAATTGCGCCGACAAAGCCCTTCACCGTTATCGTTATGCCGTTCGATCCCCCGACGAGGGTGATCGGACCGACGATGGTGCCCGCGAAGGTTGCCAGCGCGATCGAAATCGCGGCGCTCACGCTGCGGGCCCGGTCGACGTTGATTCCGGCGAGTCGCGCGCCCACGGGGTCGTTGGCCGCGGCGCGGATCGCCTTCCCATAGACGGTGCGTTCGAAGAAGACGTAGAGCAGCGCCAGCATGATTGCCAGCAATGCGATGACCCAGATGCTTTGTACGGCGATCGTCGCGCCGCCGAGCTGCACTTGTTGCGCGGTGCTGAACGTCGGTAAGGGCTGCGGCTCGTTACCCCAGATCAACGCGTGTCCGTACAACAAAACGTAGACCGTTCCGATGGACGCGATCATTACGGCGCCCTCACTCACGCGTGCCGCGGCACGCAGGATGAAGCGCTCGTAGAGCCCGCCGAGAGCGAACCCGAGCACGGTCGATCCCAGGAGCGCTACCCAAACGTTGACGTGAAGCTGCGTGACGAACGAGAGGGCAAAGAGGCCGCCCAGAACGACAAAATCGCCCTGGGCAAAATTGATTGCCCGGGTGGCACGCAAAATGATGTGAATGCCCAGCGCAACGAGAGCATAGGTGCTCCCGACAGTAAGGCCGGCAACCAGGAGCTGTATCAAGGACCTTGACTCGCCCGGTTCATCGGCGGTATCTCCAGTTTGGCGCCGAATGTTTCCTGCGCCGTTGTCATCGAAACAAGGGCTCGTCGAAGAAGCGCCGGAAGGCGCGCGTGATGAGAAGTTCGGACGACGGCATCTGGCGTTTGCTGCGACCGCAATCGATCGCCATCGTAGGCGTCTCGCCGCAGCCCTCGTCGCCGGCCGTCACGATTCTGGGTAACATCGAGCGGCTGGGCTATCCCGCCACCGTGCACTTGGTGAGCCGCGGCCGCACCGAGGTCATCGGCCGGCCATGTGTTCCCAGCATCGACGACTTGCCGTCGGATCTCGACTTGGTCTTACTCTTGCTGCCGCGAGCCGCGGTGGCCGATGCCGTGGCGGCGTGTGCACGGCGGAAAGCCGGCGCGGTAGTCGTATTTGCATCCGGGTTCACCGAACTCGACGAGGCGGGCCGCATCGCGCAAGAAGAGATCGCCGCAACTGCGCGCGCGGCCGGCATTGCGCTCCTCGGACCGAACTGCCTCGGCTTCGTGAACTACCTCGACGGACTTGCGGTCCCGTTTTCCCGGTTCGAAGTGGAAAGCGATCCGCCGCCGCCCAAGGTCGCTTTTATCAGCCAGAGCGGCGGCACGCCGACGGTCGCGCGCTACTCGCTGGCCACAAAACGCATCGGTATCAGTTATCAGATCTCGACCGGCAACGAGGCCGTGCTGGGCATCGAGGACTTTATCGACCCAATGGTCGACGACGAACGGAACGTCGTCATCGCCTTGTTTTGCGAGCAGATTCGTAACCCGCGCCGTTTCTTGGCGGGTGCCGAACGGGCGCGTGCTAAGGGTAAACCGATCGTTATGTTGCAGCCTGGTGCGAGCGAAGGCGCGCGGGCATCGGCGCTTTCGCACACCGGCGCGCTCGTTGGAGACCACGCGCTCGTCCGTATGCTCGCGGAGAACGCCGGCGTGATTGCCGTCGATACGATGGAAGAGCTGGTCGACGTGATCAGCATGCTGGCGACATTTTCTCAAATTCCTGCGCGCGGTCCGGCGCTGATCACTGACTCCGGGGCGCTCAAGGGCGTCGAGCTCGACTTTTGCGAACACGTTGGATTGCCGGTACCGATTTTCAGCGCCGCCGCCGTCGACGCGATTCGTGAGGTGGTGCCGGACTTCGTGGCAGTCGAGAACCCGCTCGACGTGACGGCACACGCTCTGGTGGATACGGAGCTCTACGCAAAGGCAATAGCTGCGTTGGCGAATGACACGGCGACCGGCAGTACGGTGGTCTCGCCGATTTTCGGGCAGGCGAAGATGGGTATCCAAAAAATTCGTTCGGTCTTGCCGGCGCTCGCCGCGGGGCGCGATCGCCGGCCGGCGGTTCTCGCGCTGTTGGCGTACGACGTTCTCATTCCGGATGAGATCGAGCGCGAAGCGGCCGACGCCGGCGTGGCATTTTTCCGTTCACCCGAGCGTGCCTTGCGCGCTCTCGGACACGTTACGCGTTACGGAGTTCGCTGCGCGCAAGCGCCGCCTGCGGTTCGAACGCTGCCCCCCGGGCTCGTACTCGACGCGCCGGGAATCGTTCCGGAATATCGCGCGAAGGCGTTGCTCGCGGCGACCGGCATCGCATTTCCACGCAGCAAATTTGTGGTCGACCTCAGCAGCGCGCAACGCGCGGCCGCCGAGATCGGGTTCCCCGTAGCGCTCAAGCTGCAGTCGGCCGGGCTCGCGCACAAGACGGACGCCGGCGCCCTTGCGCTCGGGCTTGAAAGCGCGCGGGAACTCGACGAAGCCTGGGCCCGATTGCACGCGAACGTCGCGGCCGGAAGACTCGGCGCCGCTATCGACGGCGCGTTGATCGAAGAAATGGCACGCCCCGGAGTCGAGCTCATTGCCGGGGCGCGGCGCGATCCGCATTGGGGGACGACGCTGGTAGCGGGACTCGGCGGCATTTGGGCCGAGGCGCTTCAAGACACGGTCGTCATTCCGAGCGATGCGGGCGAAGACGCGATCGTCAGCGCGTTGTTGCGTCTACGCGCGGCACCCGTGCTTGCCGGTATGCGCGGCGCGCCGCCGCTGGATGTCCGCGGTGCGGCGCGCGTGCTCGCGACGCTGGGCGCGCTCATGGACGCAACACCGGGCATCATCGAGATCGAATTGAATCCGATCCGGATCTACCCGGACGGGGTGCTCGCCCTCGACGCGCTGATCGTTGCGTCTTAGGGCGCCGCGTCCGTCCATACGCCGTTTTGGGGCACGATCATGTGGACCGCGTCGAGCGATTGGCCGTTATGATCCGCCGGCGAAAACTTGAACGTCGATTGAGTTGCCGGGATCGGCACGCCTTTCTCCAGCCAGTCGGAAAGGCTCTTGCCGTCGGTCTTTAGGCCGGTTCCCTTCAACGCGGCGACGATGATCTGCGTTGCGTCCCAGGCCTGAAGCGCAAACGTTACCGCCGGCACTTTGTAGGTTGCATCGTAGAGGCTGACAAAGGCTTTTTGGTTGGGGTTCTGTTGCGACTTCGATACGGAACCGGCTGCATAAACGCCGGCGGATGCCGGACCGGCAATTTTTAGGAAGGCCTCTGAGTCGACCCCGCCCGATGCGAGGATCGGCTTGGTGTAGCCAAGAGTGCGAATCGCTTTAGTCACGAGGGCCGGCGTGGTCGTTGCGCCCCATAACACGATGGCATCGGGATTGAGCGCCATCAGTTTCTGGATCTGCGGCGTGAAGTCGGTCGCGTCACTTGCGTACGCCTCGTTGCCGAGGACGCCTATGCCGAGCGTCCCGGCCACACCGGTAACGATCTCGGCGCCGTTCGTGCCGAAGAAGTTCGCGTCGTGAATGAACGCGATTTTCTTCACGCCGAGTTTTCGTTTGCCGTACGTGAGCAGAGCGCGGCCTTCGAGTTCGTCGCTGGCCTGCGCCTCGAAGATCGTCTTCACGACCGCGCCGTTCTTGCTTTTCCACGTCGACACGGTTGGGGTGAGGATCACTTGCAAGACGCCGGCTTGCGCCGTGATGCGAGCGACGGCGTTGGTGGTGTCGACGCGCGTTCCGCAGATGATGGCAGCGACGCCGCTCGCGATTTGCTGAGTCGCAAGTTGCGAGGCGACATCCGCCTTTGCTTCATCATCGACGATGACGAAATGAATCGGCCGGCCGTTGACGCCCCCGTGCGAATTGATCTCCGTCTCTGCCAGCTTGAGGGCATTGACCTGCGGTTCGCCGAGCGGCGCCGACGGACCGGAGTAGGACAGGATCGCCCCGATTTGGATCGGGTCGACCGCCCCGGCCGTACCCAATCCCGAGAAGCTGAGGATGGCAACCAAGACGGCGGTCACGACCGCCCGCGTCGCTGTAGTCATCAGAGCGAGTCTCCCTATAGAAAGCTCGAAAAGTGTCTCCCGAGGGGGCCTCAAAGGCTGGAAGTTAGTTGCATGTCAGGGCCCTTGACTCCCCCGTCATTCGATCAAAATTTCGATCGTGCGCCGCAGTGCGACCAGGCGCGTCGCGCTGATTTTTTCATAGAATCGGCGCTCGCTCCGGTCGACGGCGAGATCGCACCCGCGTAAGACGGCGCGGCCTGCGCGCGTAAGCTTGATGCGCAGGATCCGCCGGTTCTCACCGTCGGCCGCGCGGGAAATGAGCTTCTTGCGCTCGAGTGCGTTGATGATCTCATTGGTCGCCTGTTTCGTGACGCTGGATCTCCGGGCTACGTCAGCCGAAGACATCCCGTCGACGTCCGAAACCATGCTGAGGATGGTGTATTGGGCGAGAGTTACCCCGCGGAGCACCAGCGCTTCTTCAAGAAACTCGCGCACCGCGGTGTCCAGCCGCTTGACCAAATACGAAGTGCGTCGGTATTTATGCGCTGGACGGCTGCGCGTCGTCATGGTTTTTTTAACTGGGACTACCCGAAACCAGACGCGCGAGCGCGAATGCGACGGCAGCGGCAACGCCGCCGATCGCGGCCGTCTCGATTGCGGAGCGCACGATCGGTGCCCCGGTGAATTTGCCTTTCAGCGCGCCGAAGACGACCAGCGCGAAGAACGTCACGATGATCGATCCCCACAGCGCCATTTGCGATTGCGGAACGAGCATGTAGGGCAGAAGCGGCAGCAAGCCCCCGATGACGTACGAGCCGCCGATGCGCGCGGCGCTCAGCGGTGCGCGCCGCGGGTCCGGTTTCTCCAAGCCCAATTCGAAGCGCATCATGAAGTCAACCCAGTGCCGCTTGTCGGCCGTCACCGTATCGACGAGTTGTCTGAGCGCATCGCCCTCGATGCCGTAGCCGGCGAAGATCGCCTCGATCTCGCGCCGTTCCTCGTCGGGAACATCGTTGGTCTCCGCGTATTCGCGGCGCCGTTCGCTCTCGTAGTGGTCGACGTCGGAGCGGGCGGCGAGGTAGCCCCCGAGTCCCATCGAGATGCCGCCGGCCGCTAGCTCCGCAATGCCCGCGGTGACGACGATGTGCGAAGCCGCGATCGCGCCGCTGATTCCGGCCGCTAATGCGAACGGCACGGTAAGTCCGTCGGACATCCCGATGATAACGTCGCGCACGTCGTCGCTCGCATCGAAGTGATGCTCGTTGTGCGTCCGGCGAGCCGGCCGGCGCATGCCGGTGCGTGACGGTGCCGTCTGAAAATCGGTCACGACGCTAGGTTGCCCGGGCCGGTACGCGTTCCTGTACGCCGAACGAAGTAGGCATGCCTCATTTGATCGACGCCGGAATTCCCGCGGCTCCCGACATGGATGCGGTCGCCGGCCGCTACCGCGCCTTCGAGCAGGCACTGCAATCTGCATCGCCGGCGACGTGGCTCCCGACGTTTCGCGAATGGGACGATTTGCGCCGCGAACTCGATGCGTGGGCGGCGCTCACGCACGTACGCTTCACGCAGGACACGCGCGACGAGCAGGCGCGCGCGGCGCTCAAGCATCGTGATGAGTTGCTACCCGCGCTGACCGCACTCGAAGTGGAAATGAAACGCCGTTTCGTCATCGAGCGCAGGCAACTCGCTCCGGAGCTGGGCGAGCACGCGTTCCGTCTGTGGGAAACCGATCTCTCGACGTTCGACCCGGTGGTCGAGCCGGATCTCATCGCGGAGTCGAAGCTCAGGACGGAATATACGCAGCTGCTCTCCGGAATTTCGGTCGAGTTCGACGGCGAGACGCTCAACCTCTCAGCACTGGCGCGTTACGCCAGCGATCCCGATCGTTCGCGCCGTCACGGAGCGGCTGCGGCGCGCTGGAACGCGATGAATGAAAACGGCGCGGAGCTCGACCGCATCTACGACGAACTCGTGCACTTGCGCGACGGCATTGCGCGCAAACTCGGCTTCCGCAGCTTCGTCGAACTCGGCTACGCGCGCATGCAGCGCGTCGACTACGACCGGGCAGCCGTCGAGCGGTATCGCGATGCGGTCGCGGCCGAGGTGGTGCCGCTGGCGAACGCGATCGCGCAGCGGGCGGCGAAACGGCACGGCGTCGCGCAGCTCGCGCTCTGGGACGAGCACTTGCTTGCGGCCGCGCCGGCCCCGCGTCCGCTCGGCGATGCGTCGTGGACCATGGCACGCACGATCGAAACGTTCACCGATCTCGACCCGCGCCTCGGTGACTTCGCGCGCATGATGGATGAGAACGAACTCACCGATCTCGTCGCGCGCACCGGCAAAGCCGGCGGCGGCTACTGCACGAACGTCGGCAATGGCGTCCCGTTCGTTTTCAGCAACTTCAACGGCACTAAGAGCGACATCGTCGTGCTGATGCACGAGCTGGGCCACGCGTTCCAGAATTACAGTAGCCGCGACAAGTCCGTCGTCGACTACCTCGTTCCGACGATGGAGTCGGCCGAGATCCATTCGATGAGCCTCGAATATTTGAGCTGGCCGTTCATGGAGCGCTTCTTCGGTGACGGGGCGCAAACGTATCGCGAGGGACATCTCTCGGAGGGACTGCTGTTCTTGCCGTATGGCGTCGCGGTGGATCACTTCCAGCATCTCGTGTATGAAAACCCGAACGCGACGCCGGCCGAACGCCACGCGATGTGGCAATTGATGGAACGCCGCTACTTACCGTGGCGCACCTACGGCGATCTCGAACGACCCGCGTCTGGCGCGTTCTGGCAAACGCAGCAGCACATCTACCGCTCGCCGTTCTACTACATCGACTACACGCTCGCGCTTTGCTGCGCGCTGCAGATGTGGGCGTCATCCTACGACGATCCGGCCGGCACGCTCGAACGCTACGTCGCGCTCTGCGCGCGCGGTGGCGAAGCAGCATTCCGCAACCTCGTCAGTGGCGCAGGCCTGACGAGCCCGTTCGAACCGGGCGCCCTCGCTCGCGTCGTTGCCCGCGCAAAAGACGTGCTTGCTATTTAGCATGGTCCGGGTATCGCCCGTCGGGCCAGCGAAGGTTTGTGTATCGGAGGTGCCCCGTGACGAAAGTTGACAGCCGAACCGTGCGCCAAGCGCGCTTGACCTATGTCGACCGCGGGACGCCGATGGGCGAGTACCAGCGCCGCTTTTGGCAGCCGGTCGCGGCAACGATCGAGTTCGAGAAATGGCCCGTCAAGAAAGTCCGTCTGCTGGGCGAAGACCTGGCATTGTTCCGGACGGAGAACGGCACGCTTGGGCTCGTCGGCGATCGGTGCCCGCACCGCGGCGCATCGCTTTCGTGCGCGATGACCGACGGCGACGGTATCCGCTGCGCTTATCACGGCTGGCTCTATGACACGACCGGCGCCTGCGTAGACATGCCGACCGAACCCGCGACGAGCCGGCTCAAGAATCGTGTCAAGGTCGACGGTTATCCGGTTGAAGAGATGGGCGGACTCGTGTGGGCATATCTCGGCCCGCAACCGGCGCCGCTCTTACCGCGCTTCGAACATCTGGTTGCCGACGGCTGGAACCGCAGTACCGGCTTCACGTCGATCCCGTGCAACTGGCTGCAGATCGCCGAGAATACGCTCGACCCGTTGCACGTCGAACAGCTGCACATGAAGTACACGAATTGGGTGCGAGCGCGCGCGGGAGAAGCGCCGGTCAAGGTGCGGCATCATGCGAAAGTCGACTACCAGCTCTTCGAGTACGGGATTCTCAAGAAGCGGCTCTGGGAGGGCGATCCTAAAGACTCCGACGAGTGGCAGGTCGGCCACCCGCTGATCTTTCCGGGCACGCTGCTCTTTCCATACAACGCCGACTACGTGCAATACCAGTTTCGCGTGCCGGTCGATAATGAGAACACGATCGTCTACTGGTATCACGCGAAGCGCCCGCCTGCCGGCGAAGCGCCGACCGGCACTGTGCCCGTCTGGGACAATCCGTTCGCGTCACCCGACGGCGAGTTTCTGCGCGGGAACATCAACGCGCAAGACATGATGGTGTGGATCACGCAAGGCCCCATCACCGATCATTCCCGCGAACATCTGGGCGAGAACGACCGTGGCGTTGCGCTGTATCGGAAAACACTCCTCGAGCAGGTGGCGTGCGTCGAACGCGGCGAGGATCCGCTGGGCGTCATTCGCGATCCGGCCAAAAACACGCCGTACGTTCGGATGCCGATCGAACGGCACGTCGGCTACGACCTTAGCGCAGCGAATATGCGCAAGCACGCATTCAGCGAATCACGGTGACGATCTCGGCGGCTTTGATCGGCCGCTTGATTAGACCGTAGGTTGCTGCAACGTCGAGCAAGGGCTGGATGTCGCGCAGGTCGAGCGATGTCGCGTAAGCGGTTCGGGTCATCGCCCGCGCGGTCGCGTCATCGAGTTTCGCGTATTTTGCGATGATCGGTCCGGATTCGTTGTGGTGGGTGTTCGCCCAGCGGGCAATGGTGTACGCGACGTCGACGAGCCGCCGGGCGGTATCGGGATTAGCGCTGAGAAAATCGGGCGATGCGATCCAGCCGGTCTGGTAGAACGCCGGCGCGATCGCATCGAACACGTTCCCGACGGCAAGCTCGCCCGCGAGTTTTGCCGCGGTAAAGAAGGGCTCCGCGATTACTGCGCCGTCGATCGTCCCGCGTTCGAGTGAGATCGCCATTTGGGCGAACGGGATCTCGACGATCTTGATGTTGGCGATGCTCACGCCCGAACGCGTGAGCCAGGCGCGCGTCGCCGCGTCACTGAGGCCATGCAGCGTCGAGACGGCGATCGTCTTCCCGGCAAAGTCGCGCGGCGCGCGCAGCGGCGACGCCTTTGCCACGCAGAGCATTGCCGTGGGCGTTGCGGTGGCGAAGAGCGAACCGGCAGCGAACATCGTGATCGGGACACCCTCTTCGACCGCCGCGCCGGTTCCGACGACGTCGTAGATGCCCACGTCTACTGCGTGGGCGGCAACGGCTGTGCCCACGGCGCCGGAGTTCGTAAAGACCGACAGTTCGACGTTCAAGCCGGCTCGTCTGAACAGTCCCGCCTCTTGCCCGTAGAACGGCTCGCCGAAGATATCGCTCGAAATCGTTGCGATTCGCACGGTCGGCGCCGGCGTCTGCGCGGTGGCCGGCCGCGTCATCGCACCTAGCGCGAGCATCCCAACGGTTGCCTTGATGCCGGCGCGGCGAGAGATGTTGTTCATGGTCTCATCACGCTCCGTTAAAACGTTACGAGTAAAACGCTCAGGGTTTTCTCAGAGAAGGGCCGGCCAAAAATCCGAGAAACCTCGACGCATGATTCGTTTGACGCTCACTGTCGCGGCCTTGCTTCTGTCGCTAAGCGTGCCAGTGTCGGCAGCTGATTTCGTGCTCGACAAGCCGCATACGCAGGCAGAATTCGTCGCCGTTCACTTGGCGGTAAGCCAGGTTCACGGTCAAATTCCGCTGGTATCGGGCACGGCGACGATCGGTCCGAACGATCTGCCGACAGCCCTCAACGCGACGTTCGACGTCACGGCGGTCGCAACGAACGATGCTAACCGCGACAAATCGCTGCGCGACAGCTACTTCGAAGCGACGAAGTATCCGACGATCACATTCGTCGAAACGCAAGCCAAAGGAACGCCGGCGGCTTTCACGCTGACCGGCAATTTGACGATCCACGGCGTCACGAAGCCGGTCACGCTGAAATCTTCGATGGTCGGCAGTGCCGTAATCAAGGGGAAGAAGCAGATCGGCTACACCGGCACGACGACGATCGACCGCCGCGATTTCGGCATGACCTTCGGCCCGCTGCTCGACGGCTCGCTGATCGTCGGCTACCCGGTCACGATCAACATCGAAACCGACGCGATCGAAGAGTAGAGTTCACGGCGGGGAGAGATTCTGTAAGTCCACCGCGCTCACGTTGCGGATCCAGCGTGCTTGGCGCTTCTCAAAGGGAACGATCAGGCGATAGGGACCGGCGTCCTTGAACGGTGCGCCATCGACTTGATCCGCGATCACCGCCACGTGATCGGTGTACGACGGATCGAGTTCGGCCAGCGTGAAGAGCACGTGGTAGCCGTCGGATGCGCTGATCAGGATGTAGCTGAGCATCGCGAGCGCGCGCACGTTCTCGCCGGTCGGCGCGCCTTGCTTAACCAACAGATCGTGAAGCGAGACGCCCGTGTACTTGTTCGTGTGGCCGGCTTCGTCGGTGGCGGGAATCGTGATGCGCGGTAAACCGGCCAACGTCGTCGCGTTGATGAGCACGTGGAACGGCGCGGGGGACGGGGCCGGAGTCCGCTTTGGCGGCGCAGATGTCTGCGCCGCGGCGGCGGACCAACTCGCGAACGCGAGTGCGAGGGCGAGGACCGCGGCCTTGCGTGTCACGAGGGTGAGATGAAGCCCTGCGCTTTGAGAAATGCTTGCCCGTCGGGCGAGAGGATGTAGTCGACGAACGCTTGCGCGCCCTTAGCATCCGGTGCGTTTTTCAGCGTCGCGATCGGGTACTCGATGTCGGGTGCAAACGACGACGGGAACGGCAGCACGTTGAGCTTCGGCGCGACGGATGACGTCACGTCGGTGCTGTACACGACGCCGGCATCGCCCTCGCCGAGCGCGATCTTCGTGACGACCGCTTTCACGTCGAGTTCGTTCGAGACGACGTTCTTCTCAACCGAGGCCGGGAAGTCGGCCGGATATCCCGGCGTGTTGCTCATCTTGCCGAACGTCGCGCGCGCGTAGCCGCCGACCGGAACGGTTGCCGCAGCCAGCACGACCTTGGTGCCCGGTTTCGCTAAATCGGCCGGGCTCGTAAACTTCATCGAACCGCTTTTGGGCGAAATCAGCACGAGGCGGTTCTTGGCGAACGTCTTTTGCGCGCCGCCGAGGAGGCCCGCGTCGCTGACGACTTTCATTTGCGCGAGGTTCGCGGACGCGAATAAGTCGGCCGGTGCGCCTTGTTTGATCTGCGTCGCCAGCGTGTCCGAACCGCCGAAGTTGAACGTCACCGCGATACCGGTTTTCTTGGTGAAGGCGGAGCCCGCGGCGTTGTAGGCTTCGGTCAACGATGCCGCGGCGAACACGATGATTTTCTCTTGGCTCTGCGCCTGTGCAGATGATGAGAGGGCTGCGCCCGACAAAATCGCGGCGAGCGCGAGGCAAAATAGCGAACGTATCATGCCCAGCCATTCCGGGAGGCATTGCGCTATATCCTACTAAACCGAACGGTTCAAGGGGACACAACGCCGGGGGCCGGTCGGGCCTCCTGGCGTATCTAGGCGGGCGATGGCACGCATATCGTTGCGTCTGGGTTTTGCCGGCGATCACGCGCTCGGGCCCGGCAAGATCCGGCTTCTGGAACTCATCGGTGAGACCGGTTCAATTTCGGCGGCCGGCCGCGCAATGAAGATGTCGTACCGCCGGGCCTGGATGCTGGTGGACGAGCTCAACCACATGTTCCGCGAGGTGCTGGTGGAGGCGCGACCGGGCGGTGCCCGCGGGGGCGGTGCACGCCTGACCGAAATCGGCACCGATGTCGTGCGGCGCTACCGCGCGATCGAGTCGAACATCGAGAGCGACTCGAACGCGAACATCGCCGCGCTCGAGCAGCTGATCACGACGAAACCGCGCGTCAAGCCGGACGCTAAAGGGAACTGAAACCGTACCGCTGCAGAATCGACTGCCCGGCCGGTGAGAGAATGAACGCGCGCAACGTTGCGGCCGCCGGCGGAGCGCCGGTGCGCACGGTGAGCCCGTAATTCGCGCTGACCGCGAGATCGGCGGGCATGTCGAGCGAACGCAACGCGCCCGCGCTCTGGGCGATCGTGGCGACGAATCCCGAACAGTACGCGAGAAACGCATCGCCGCGGTTTACCGTCAGCAGCAGATAGACGCCGATGTCTGCGCCGGCCGGAATCCTTACCGCGTCGGTGCCGCCGATCAAGCGTAGCGCTTTCGCATCGAGCACGGCCAAACTGCCCGGCCGTTGCGCGTCGACCTTGCCGAAGATCGTTTCGGCGTAGTCGCCGGCCGGATCGGCTTTCGGCGTCGAGGTGATGAGCCGCACCGCCGGATCGAGCATGATCGCGGCCGGGGCGCGTGTTCCGGCCACAGCCGTTTTCACGGCCAGACACATCCGGTTGCGCGTGAACACCGTCACCGGACCGCCTTTGCCTTCACGCGCCAACCGTTCCGGACTCGATGTGTCGGCGGATGCAAACACATCGGCGACTTCGCCGTTCTCGATGCGTTGCCGCAGCAAGCCCGACGAGCCGTACGTTTGATCAACCACGATCCCCGTTGACGCGGTGAACGCTTTCGCGATGTCGGCCATCGCCTCGTGCAAACTGCCGGCCGCATAGAGCGAGACGTGCTGCGGAGTCTGCGCCGCCGCCGGTGCCATCGCACCGATCACAAAGGCAAGTACCACTGTCACCGCCGGGAGGCGGTCATGACGTCGAGCAGGGTTGCGCATCCGGTGGGTGGGCCTCGCAGTTCGGCAGATCGTTATGTTTAATTAGATATAACGTGGCGACTGCGCCGGCTCCTCCGCGCCGGCAGGTTGTATTGACATCGAACGATACAGCCGCTAATATCGAAAAATGTCGATGCAGAGATGTTGCCCTCCGGCTCAAATAGAGACGACGGATCGCAGCGAGCAAGCCGTGCTCTTCAAGGCCTTGGGCGATCCGCACCGGCTCACGATGCTCGCCACCCTCGCGCGCGCCGACGATGAGGTTTGCGTTTGCGACTTCACGTCGGCGTTGCCGCTCAATCAGCCGACCGTTTCGCACCATTTAAAGATTCTCCGAGATGCGGAGCTTGTGACGTGGGAGCGTCGCGGGACCTGGGTCTACTACCGGCTCGCGCCCCGTACACAAGATCGCCTCGCGGCGGCGTTGACCTCGTTGATTCCGGAACCGGCGCTCGCATGAACCTGCATCCGAAGTGATGCGGAGCGCGGCCGTTGCGGAATTCGTCGGCACGGCCTTTCTGTTGCTCGCGGTTGCCGGTTCGGGCATCATGGCACAGCGAATCTGCGGCGGAAATACCGGTCTTGCACTGCTCGCGAATGCGCTCGCGACGGGCGGCGCACTTATCGCGCTCATCCTCGCATTCGGATCCGTTTCCGGTGCCCACTTCAACCCGGTCGTCACGCTCGCATCGGCCGTCCGCGAAAAGACGTGGGGCAGAGTGGGGCCGTACATCTGCGCCCAGCTGCTCGGTGGGTTCGCCGGCGTCGCGCTGGCAAACGTGATGTTCGGCCTGCCCGTGTTCACCCCGTCGCATCACGAGCGCAGCGGCGCTGCGATGATCGCTTCCGAATTCGTCGCGACTTTCGGGCTGCTCGCCGTCATTTGGGGATGCGCTCGTTCGCGACCCGCTGCTGCGCCGTACGCGGTCGCGGCGTACATCGTGGGCGCCTATTGGTTCACGCCCTCGACATCATTTGCGAATCCGGCCGTCACGGCCGCGCGCTCCCTCACCGACACGTTCTCCGGAATCCGTCCGCTCGACGTGCCGGCGTTTGTCGTAGTGCAAATCCTGGCAGGCCTCGCCGCGACGCTGCTCTTCGCGTGGTTCGAACGTTCCGCCGCGGAGAACCTCGCCGTTGCCTCCGAAGCGGCATGAAGGAAGCAGTGAAGGCATCAGTCCTGTTCGTTTGCCGGCATAACACCGGCCGCTCGCAAATGGCCGAAGCCTACTTGCGGTATTTCGCCGCCGACACCGTCGACGTCGCCTCAGCGGGCACGATCGCGGCGGATGTGCCCGATCCCGGCGTCGTTGCCGTCATGGCGGAAGACGGGATCGACATCAGCGCGGCTCGCCCGAAATTACTCGATCCGATACGCGCGCAGCGGGCGGATCGAATCATTACGATGGGATGCGATGTCGAGGGCTTGCAGCGCATTGACGCCGATTGGGGACTGCCCGATCCAAAGGGTCAGCCGCCGGAGCGAGTTCGTGAAATTCGCGACGAGGTCAAGGCCAAGGCGAAAGCGCTGGCGGAAGAGATCGCTCTCACGATCGTTACGTAAGGAGCTTACGTGAACCCGGGAATGACCGCTCTGCTCCTACTTGCCGCCGCGATTCTCGAGGTTGGCGGCGACGCGATCGTACGGTTCGGCCTTCGCGCGCCGGGCCTCGGCAGCAAGGTTCTGCTGTTTGTAGGCGGGGCGGTCGTGCTCTTCGCCTACGGCATTTTCGTCAACACCGCACCGGCTTGATTTCGGGCGGCTGCTCGGCATCTACGTCGTCCTGTTCTTCATCGTTGCCCAGATCGTGAATCGCCTCGCATTCGGGATCGTCCCGAGCATGCCGATCATCGTCGGCGGCGCGTTCATCGTGATCGGCGGCTCGATCATGACGCTCTGGAAGGTTTAGCTTTGGCTTTAATCCGTTAGCTTGAGCGTCATCTCGTCGGCGGCTTCGAATCCAAGGGCGGCATAGAGCGGGCGCGCCGGATCCGACGGATGCAGCGAAAGCGAGATCAAGTTCGACTCGCGCGCAAAGGCGAGGATCCGTTCCATGATCGCGCGGGCCACGCCGCTGTGGCGCTCCGCCGGCTCGACGTAGACCGACTGCACCCGCCCGGCCCGGTCGGAACGCAAGCCGGGCCGCGGGATGCTCAGGTGCACGAGCACCGCGCCGCTGCCGGCGATACGGGCCTCCCGTTCGGCGATGAATGCAACGTACGTACCGGCTGCGACGGCGGCCCGAAAGAATTCCGTCCAAACGGGAATCTGCGGGCCGACGTCTTCGAGGCTCCAGTCCCCGACTTCATGCCAGACGGCGGCGCGATGAGTTGCGAGCAACTCCGCGTCAGCCGGTTCGGCCGGCCGGATCCTCACTCGTCCAGCAGGCTGACGTAATAGCGCCAGCGGCCTTCCATGCCGAAACCGTCGGCGGCCTGGGCCTGCAGATCGTCGTTGCTCATCCCGCGCGGCGTGCCGATCATCGATGCTTGCCAGGTGAGCTTCGCCTGATGTTCGAGCCAGATCGCGTTGACCACGACTTCTTGCACGGTTTGCCCGGCGATGGTGACGCCGTGGTTCTGCAAGTGAACGATCTCTTTCTCGCCGAGCACTTTCGCGACTTCGGCGCCTTGTTCGGTCGTCGTGACCTTGCGCGCCGAGCGGTAGATCGGAATCGCGCCTTGCTTGACGACTTGCGCCATCACGCCTTGCATCGGTAAGATCGGCCGTTCGAGATCGCCGAAGATCGTCGCCAGCGGCTGATGCGTGTGCACGACCGCTTGCACGTCGGGCCGCGCACGATAGATTTCGGTGTGCAGTTTCGTTTCGTCGGGCACCGGATAGTCGCCGCCGATCTTGACCGCATCGATGTTCACGAGCGAGACCTGTTTGTAGGTCATGTGCAGCTGGTTGCCCTGTTCGGATCCGCGGGCACGGATCAGCACGTTGTCGGTGCCGGGCACGCGCGCGCTCACGTGGCCGAGATAATCGACGAGCTCGAGCTTCGCCAAAATGCGGCAGCCGAGGGCGATCAGTTCGCGCAGCGCGCGGATGTCGGGTGATTCGAGGTCGATGGGCGCGGTCATGAGTCCTCCAGCGGGATCGTCGTTGCTTTGCAGTGATGCTCACTGCCCGGCAAGAAAACTCCTGGCCTATGGCATTATCTTGTAGTTTGATCGACTCTGCATTGACGCGGCCAATCCTCGACGGCGCCGTTCCGGTCAAAGGCCTCGATCTGGCCATCTCCACCGCGACCGTCGACGAGAACAGCCGGGCCATGATCGCTGGCAAACTCGACATCGCCGAGATGTCGATGGCGACCTTCGTTCAAGGTCTCGCGCACGGGAAACAATGGCTCGCCATCCCCGTGTTCATGGGCCGGCGCTTTCTGCAACCGTGCGTCGCGTTCGCCAAGGGTTCGACCATCGCATCGCCCAGTGATCTGCGCGGGAAACGTATCGGATTGCCGCAGTTCTGGATGACGTCGAGCATGTGGCATCGCGGTTTGCTCGAACACGAGTACGGCGTGCCGGCCACGCAAGTTGCATGGGTCACCAACCAGCCCGAACGGCTCGACGCGGGATTCACCCCCGGCGCGCAAGTGACCAACGTCGGCGATCAGCCGCTCTCGGCACTGCCGAAATTGCTCGGCGACGGCATCGTCGACGTGCTGTTCGCGCCGCGGCCGCTGGAGCGGGACGGCTCGCTCGGTTTTCTCTTCGACGATCCGGTAGGCACGGCGCTCGAGTATCGCGCGCGGACAGGAATCTACCCGTTGCTGCACACGATCGTGCTCAAGGCCGAGCACAAGGATCTCGCGCCGGCGCTCTACGAGCTCTTCACCCGCTCCAAAGAGTACGCATACGAGCATCCGGGCAAGGTCGAGATCGAGTCGCCGATCGCCGGGCTCTCGTTCGAAGAAGCGCGCGAACGCCTGGGGGAACCCTACCCGTACGGCGTACGTGCCAATTCCGCGGCGATCGACGCGTTCATGACGTATTCGCTGGAACAGGCCCTGACCGCCAAGCGCGTCAGCGCCGCGGAGGCATTCCTCGCTCTGGACTGATCGCGGGAGACATCGATGATCGCTGCGCAAGCGGCACCGGCCAAAATCCGCTTCGAGGACGTCGGCAAGACGTTCGAGATCCGCACGGGCCCGCTCGTTGCGCTCGAGCAGATCAATCTCGATATCCCGGCCGGTTCGTTCTTCGTGATCGTGGGTCCGAGCGGTTGCGGTAAGACGACGTTACTGCGTATGGCCGCCGGCCTCGAGACGCCGACGTCGGGCACGATCACGATCGGCCGCGAACGCGTCGACCGGCCCGCCAACTCGATGATCTTTCAGGGCGAGTCGATCTTTCCGTGGATGACCGTGTTCGACAACGCCGCCTACGGTTTGCGCATGCGCAACGCGCCGAAGCGCGAGATCGGCGATGTGGTCGGTCACTACCTCGACCGCACCGGACTGACGAAGTTCGCCAAGGCCTATCCGCACCAGCTCTCGGGCGGCATGAAGCAGCGCGTTTCGATCGCGCGCGCGTTCGCTAACGATCCCGAAGTGTTGCTGATGGACGAACCGTTCTCGGCGCTCGACGAACAGAACAAAACGCTGCTGCAAGAAGAACTCTTGCGCATTTGGGAAGAGACGAAGAAGACCGTGCTCTTCATCACGCACAGCGTCGATGAAGCCGTGACGCTTGGCGATCAGATCATGGTGATGACCGCGCAGCCCGGCCGTGCAAAGGCGATCATCGACGTGCCGTTTCCGCGCCCGCGCAAAGTGCTGGAATTGCGTGCGGAGCCGGCCTACGGCGAGCTGGTCTACCACATTTGGGGCCAGCTGCGCGACGAGGTGCTCGCGGCCAAAGCCGGTGAAGCGGCCGAAGTTGCGGGAGCGCTGCGATGATTGCAACGTCGACGGATCCGGCACCGGCGAACGAACCGAACGCAATCGTCATTCGCGGAAGTTCGTCGGCGAAGCGCGGGTTCTCGCGCGACACCTCCGATCGCCTGATGGGGCTGATCGCGCCGGTCGGGCTGTTCGTGTTGTGGGAACTCCTGGCCGACATCCACGTGATCGATACGCGTTTTTTCCCCGCGCCATCGAGTATCGCGGGCACGTTCGGCGTGCTGATCAAGAACGGTCAACTGCTCGCCAACACGACGATCAGCCTCGAGCGGCTGTTCTTCGGCTTCTTGCTGGGCGCGATTCCGGCGCTGATCATCGGCCTCACGATGGGACTCTACCGGCCCATCCGCGCGCTCGTCGAGCCGCTGATTCAAGGCACGTATCCGATCCCGAAAAGCGCGATTTTGCCGTTGATTTTGCTGATTTTCGGCCTCGGCGAACCATCGAAGATCGTAATGGTCGCGATCGGCGTCTTCTATCCGGTCGTCATCAACACGGTCTCGGGCGTGATGCAGATCCCCAAGATCTATCTCGACGTCGGCCACAACTTCGGCGCCAACCGCTGGAACATGTTCACCACGATCGCGCTGCCCGGCGCGCTGCCGTTCATCATGACCGGGATCAAGCTGGGAGCCGGTCTCGGACTGATCCTGATCGCGATCGCCGAGATGATCGGCGCGCAGAGCGGCCTGGGCTACATGATCTGGAACGCGTGGCAGATTCTCTCGGTCAACACGATGTACGTCGGCCTGATCATGATCGCACTGGTCGGCTTCGCCCTCACGGCAATCCTCAACGAAGTCGAGCGCTTGCTCATCCCCGCCAGGCAAGACCGCTAACTGTCATCCCGAGCTTGTCGAGGGACCGCCTCAATCGACTTCTCTGAGCGGCGGCCCCTCGACAAGCTCGGGGTGGCATGATATTGTCGGCCCATGTCCGCAGTTCGCGCGATTATGACCACGACGATTATGACCATTCCCCTCGGCGAGGGCGAGTGTCGGTCGGTGCTGGTCTAGACGCGAACCACGGCACCAGATGACACGGCCCTCGCCAGTAGGCGGGGGCCGTTTTTATTGGAGGATCCCATGGCTGCCCTCTCTCTCCACGAACTCCAAGAACGCTCGAGCGTGCCGGCTCCCGCGCGTCCCGGCGTCGGCCTGCTCGGCTGCGGGGTCGTGGGCGCCGCGGTGGCGCGCCGCCTGCTGCTGGCCCACCCCGGCCTCTTGCGGGCCGTGGCCGTGCGCGATCCGCACAAGGCGCGCGACGTCGATTGGGAAGCGTGGGACGGCGATCCGTTTGCGGTGGTCGACGATCCGAACGTGAGCGTCGTCGTGGAGTGCATCGGCGGCGTGCGGCTGGCGCGCGAACTCGTGCTGCGCGCGATCGCACACGGCAAGGACGTCGTCACCGCCAACAAGGAGCTCATCGCGCAAGACGGTCCGTGGCTGCGCGCGTTCGCCGCTCGCACCGGCGCGACGCTGCACTACGAGGCGTCGGTGGGCGGCGCGATCCCGATCTTACGCGCGTTGGAAACCTCGCTCGCCGACGAGCCGATTCTCGAAGTCGGCGGCGTGGTCAACGGCACGACGAACTTCGTGCTCTCGCAGATGGAGAACGGCGCGAGTTACGCGGCGGCACTGGCACAAGCGCAGCAGCGCGGCTTCGCCGAAGCGGATCCGCGCAACGATGTCGACGGCATCGATGCCGCGCACAAACTCGCGATCCTCGCGACGCTGGCGTTTCATCGCCCGGTCGCCTCGGCCGAACTCTCGCGTTGCGGCATCACTGCGATCCTGCCCGAGGACGTTGCGCTTGCGGCCGAACGCGGCTGGCGCCTCAAGCTCGTCGCGTTGGCGCGGCGCGCGAACGACGGCATCGAAGCGGGCGTCACGCCGGCGTTCGTCGCCCGCAGCCATGCCTTCGCCCGGCCCAACGATGCCGAGAACGTCGTGCGCGTGGTCGGTGTAGATTCGGGCGCGCTCGAATTCTTCGGCCTCGGCGCAGGCGGCGCGGCATCGGCGTCTAGCGTCGTCGGCGACATCCTCAGCGCGATCGACCTGCGCGCGCGCGGCATCACCGCTCACCGCGGCGTGGTCGGCGATCCGCAACGCGCCGGTGCGCTGCGTTTGCCGGTCGTGTTGCGCTCGGCGGACAGCGTGCGCATCAGCGAACCGCACGCGCTCGACGATCTCGCAACCCTCGCGGCGCAACCCGGCGTGCTCGCCGCGATCCCGCTGCTCGTTTAGGATTTCCTCAGCCGGCGGCTTCCTCGAGCGTGTCGAACTGAGCGCGCGCCTGCAGCACCGCGGGGTGGCTGCGCTCCGTCCACTCCACGAGGGAGCTCATCGATTCGAGGGTCGACGAACCATGGGCGCGACGCCTCGCCTCTGCGGACCCGCAGAATCTACCACTCGTCCGCAACGCCTTTGGCTCTCCATTGTCTGGCTCATGATTACCAAGCCATCCCTGTGATGGGAATTATTGCGAGGCGGACGCGCTCTCTTTGGTGGAGAGGGTGTGGCCTTGGCCGGGCTGGTTGCCGCCGCCGTCGACGAGCAGCGAGAGGTTGGCGAGGCGCTCGATGATCTCGGCCTCGTTTTCGTTGCGCGGTTCCATCGGCTGCAGGCCGCGGTCTTCGCGCAGCGCTGCGCGGTGCTGGCCGTAGAGTTCTTCGGCCTTGTCTTGATTGCGCCAGCAGGCTTTGAAGTGATCCGCCACGCGGAAGGCGGTGCCGTTGTCGTTGCGTTTGAGTTTCGCCGCGACCGCGCCGGCCACCGAATAAACATCGAAGACGCAGTTGCGCAGTGGATCGAGCCGCGGGTCGTAGCTGAGCAGCGATTCTTTCTTTTCCAGATCGCGCAGCTGGAAGTACGAGAGCTTGCCGAAGCGCGCGACCTTCCCGATGATCGCGCCCATGATCGGCAGTTCGGTCGGCGAGAGGTTTTGTTCGCCCATCGCGCGATCGCGCTGTTCTTCGTCGGAGACGACGCCGCGTTCCAAACGTTTGGCGTAGTCGGCGCGTTCTTTCTTGATCTTTTCGATGCGCTTGAAGACGGGCTTGATCTCGGGCCGCTCGTGGAACTCGTTAAGGCCGGCGTCGCTCTCCATCGCCTTCTTGATCGACTCTTCTTTGAGGTAGATCGCGCGCTTCATCTGCTCGTCCAGCGCGCCGAGTTGTTCCTCACGCTTGCGCATCGCCGCGCGTAATTCGCTCAGCGATTCGGCCGCGACGTAGGCCGCGCGGTAGAGTTTGCCGGCCCGACCGAAAGAGAAGACGTTCTCCCAGAACGTCGGCGGGTTGACGCCCTTCTTGTCGACGTGCATCGGATAGGCCGACGCGTATTGGCGCGTCGTGACCATGGCGGTTGCCCGGCGTTCGTCCTCGAACGTGCGGCCGTTCTTGATCTCGCGCAACAGCCCCTCACGTTTCTGCGCGAACGAGGTCTGGATTGCGGTCTCGGCCGACGCCATCTGCTGCCGCTGGTAGCGGCGCTTCGCGTCCTCGTAGGTCTCGAGGTCTCTCGCGTCTTGCGCGAAGTCCGGAATATTGTAGGGCGAGGCCTCGATGCCGCCCGGCGGGAGATTCGTGTCCTCGTCGTCGTGCAAGCTCAGCGCGCGCGGGCGTTCGAGCGGCGCTAGCGCCGGCGGTTCTTCGCGTTGCTCTTCCTCAACGCCGAGTGCCGCGTAGAGCTCCGAGGCGACGTCGGGTTCACCGAACGCATCGCCTGCGTCGGTTTCGGGTTCGCCGGTGAGTGGCGACCCAATGGGGGATTCCGCCTCGTCGGCGCCATCGCCGAAGCTTTCAAAGAGACGGGACAAGCCGCTACCGAAACGCCTCGGCGCGGCCGTCGGATCGGCGCACCCAGCTTACCACGGCAGGAAACTCGTTCCTTAAGAGCACGCTTGACGCCTTTCTTTACGGCGGAGTAGAGACTCAGTGGTACGTCGAATACGGTATTCCCAACATGCGAGCCACGCGCGCCGTCGCCTTGGTCCTGTTGTTGGTCGCCGTCGCCGCCGCCTCATGGTGGTTCTTCGGCCGGCACACAAACGAGCCGTCTTCCATTGCCGTCTACTATACCAAGTCGGACGGCACCACGCTCGTGCCATGGACGGTTTCGCTCGGTCCCGCGCGCGACCGGGGTTCGGTAGCCTTCTATGCGGCCGTACAAGCGGTCGCCGGGCCACCGGCCGGGGTCGACGCGGTACGCTTTCCGCCCGGAACTACCGTCCTTTCAGCCCACGTTGACGGGTCGACGGCCGACGTCGATCTGTCCAAAGACGTGGGCGTTGCCGTTGAGGGCAGCTTCAACGAGGCGGCAGAGTTTAAGGCGCTGGTGTACACGCTGACCGCCCTCCCCGGCATCTCGTCCGTGCGCGTGAGCGTTGCGGGCCAGACGCTCGCGACGCTTCCCGGAGGTCACCTCGAACTCGATGAACCGCTTTCGCGTCAGAGTTTTTAGCGCGCTCGCGACGCTCGCCGTCGCGCTTGCCGTTCTGGTCCCGGCCGGCGCTCAGTCGACCGATACGTCGAACTTCTGGTTTGCCGGCACCCGGCTGATCTTCGAGCGGGCAGTGCCGCTCGACGGCGACGTCGCGGTGTCGATCAAAGATACCGGCCTGCAGCGCTTTCTCGCCAAACTCGGCGCAACGGTCGCGTTCCAGCCGCAGCAACGCTACATCGTGATTACGGCGGCCGATCACCGCACGATCACCTTCACGATCGGGTCGGCGCAGTATCTGGCCGGCGGCGTCGCCGCGCGTGCAACCTTCGCCCCGTTCATCGACGGCTCGGAACCGATTTTGCCGCTGTTCGCACTCGCGCACGCGCTCTATGTCGAGCCGGTCGCGGGCGCCGGCGAAACGATCTTGCAGCCGCAGATCGGCGCGCTCGACATCCGCACGCAGGGCACGAAAACGACGGTCGTCATCCGCGGAGCGACCGCGCTCGCGTACGTCAAGCGCGTCGATACGCCGACCCACGTCGAGTTCGCGTTCGCCGGCGTCGCCTCGCCGTTGAGCGGCACGCGCAAGGTCGGAGCAAACGTGACGGCGACGATTTCGAGCGGCGGCGTGCCGCGCAATCCCTCGACGATCGTGGCCCTCGACGGTCCGCGCGGCTTTACGTACGACCTCACTCCGGCCGCGTCGCCGTTCGAACTCGGGCTGACGGTGACCGAGGCGCCGGCCGGATCCCCGGTGGCGGCCAATCCGCCCGCGGCGGCGTTGCCGAATCCGCCCGCCACGCCGCCGGCTCCGCTGCCGCCGGTTGCCCAGTCGACACCCGGGGCCTACGCGATGCCCTCGCCGCCGGCGCTGGGGGCAGCACCGCCCGCCGGCGCGTCGCAAACGCCCGAACAGAGCGCGCCGCTGGCCCAGTCGACCACGCCCGCGGTGATCGGTGCGATCACGATGCAGCCGCTCAACGACGGGCTCACGATCCACGTCGCGATCACCGGCGCGTCGGCGTACGATTGGCACCGCTTGGCCGATCAGCGCTGGTACGTCGATCTGCACAACGCAACGTTGACCGACGCCGGGCGCGACGAGCGGCCGGGCGTGGCCGCGGTCGACAGCGTGCGCGTGCGCCAAATCGGGACGCCCGATGCGCCGGTGGTGCGCATCGCGCTGACGTTGCGCGGTGAAAAGGAAGTCGACATCACGCCGGTGGCCGACGGGCTTTCGATCGCCGCGACCAACGTCGATGCGATCGCGGCGGTGAAAACCGGCAGCGGCCGCTTCGGTTCGGCGGCGATCGGCGATGCCGGCGCGCTCGCCGCGGCTCCGCTCCCGGCCGCAATGCCGTTCGGTCTCGCAACGCCGAGCATTCCGGCCGCGCCGTGGAAGTTCGGCGGAGGTCGCACGATCGTGCTCGATCCGGGCCACGGTGGTGATGACTTCGGCACCGCGCACAACGGGCTCATCGAAAAAAATCTGACGATCGACATCGCACGCCGGCTGCGGATCTTGCTCACCGCGGCCGGCTGGAACGTGCGGATGACGCGCGATAGCGATATCGATCCGGTCTCGCAAGCGAACCTCGCGGCGATGCGCGCCGACGGCAAGCCGAATCCCGACGATCGCGCCTACCTGCAGACGCGCTGCGACGTCGCCAACTCGATCAACGCGAAGTTGTTCATCAGCATTCACGTGAACTATTCCGACAGCCCGAGCATCAACGGCACGACGTTCTACTGGTACAAGCCCGACTCCGAACAATTCGCCGCGGCGCTGGAAAAGGCCGTGATTCCGGTCGCCGGCACGAGCGACGTCGGTCCGCGGCACGAAAACTTCTACGTGATTCGCCACACCACGATGCCGTCGGTGCTGATCGAAACGGCGTTCATCTCAAACCCGCACGACGCAGCCTTGCTGCGCACGCCGGAGTTCTTGCAGAACATGGCCCAGGGAATCGCCAACGGCGTGAAAGCCTACGCCGGCATTCCGCCCGCGCAAGCGTCGAAAGCCGATCAGTGATCGGCGTTTACGACTCGGGACTCGGCGGCCTGACCGTGCTCGCTGCGCTGCGCGCGGCCGGCATCGGTGACGACGTCGTCTACTTCGCCGATCAAGCCCACGTGCCGTACGGCGAACGCACCGATGCCGATCTGCACGGCTTGCTCACCGCGAACCTCGCGTGGCTCGCGGAACACGGCGTCGATCTGGTCGTGATGGGCTGCAACACGTCGTGCGCGGTCGCGGCGAAACTCGGCTGGCCCGCGCAGCGTTTCGTGCTGCCGATCCAAGACCTGATCGTCAACGGCGCGCGCGCCTTCGCGAGTGCGCCGTATCGCCGCGTGGCAGTCGTCGCTACGCCGGCCACGGTGCGCAGTCACGCGTACGCCCACGCGATCGCGGCGCAAGCTCCGCACATCGAGGTGGTCGAGATCGCCGCGCCCGCGCTCGTGCCGCTGGTCGAAGCCGGTGCGAGCGAAAGCGCCGAAGGGCTTGCCGCCGTGCGGGAAGTCGTGGCCGAGTTTCCGGCCGGCGTCGATGCGCTCGTGTACGGCTGCACGCATTATCCGCTGCTCGACGCGCACTTCGCCGCGCTCGCGCCGAACGTGGCCCGCATCGATCCGGCGGCCGAACAAGCGCGCGCCGTGCTTGCACTGAAGCTGCCTGCTGCATCGGGATCGACAACGTACGTCACCAACGGTGACGTGGCGAAGTTCGAACGCAACGTGCGCCATTGGACGAACGACCACGCCGGCCGCGTGATGGGCTTGGCGGCTCGCTAGCGGACGCAGCGACTGTGAGCTGACGCAGGGCTTCAGATCACGTGAAAGAGCCGGAAAACGGTAAGCGTTGAGACGGTTGCGAGTCCGACGCCGGCAATGACTTGCAGCACGGTGTGCGCGCGCAAGTAGACACGGGCCCAGCATACGATCGGGATCAGAATCAAGAACGGCAGCGGGCGCGGTCCGTAGATCACGCACAGGGCGATGAGCGGTGCGGTGATGCCGAGCGCGTGGGTGGAAATCTTCCAATAACGCGTGATCCACTGCACGACCATCGATGAGACGGCATAGCCGGCCATTGAGGCGGTGACGATCGCCGGCGCGCCGATGAGCCACAGATCGATCGTGCCGAGCACGAAGAAGATCACGAACACCACGAATACGTGCTCGCGTTCTTCGCGCTTGGACATATCGAGGTCGGAGATGCGGTCGGTGGCGTAGAGCCAGAAGACGTAGAGCATCGGCCCGATCGAGGTGAAGAACGCGCTGTTACCCAGCAGCACCCAGAACTCGGCGTTGGTCCGCGACCGGGCGCCCGCCAAAATCACGAACAGGAGCAAGGCCGTCAGGAACGGGTTGCAGACCGTCGAGAAGATCCGAGCGACGTCGGTCCAGACCCGGGGCCGGACGCGCAGCGGGATCGGCGGCGGGAGGCCCTGCGGAGCTTGCACGGGCTTCGCGTTCGCGGCGTCGAAAAGCGGGACATGCTCGAACGACTGGGGACGCCGGCCGATCTGAGCGGCCTGAGCCGCACCGAGATCGACAGCCTCGCCAAAGAAATCCGCAACGTCCTCATCCAGGTCTGTGCCGTCAACGGCGGCCACCTCGCGCCGAATCTCGGCGTCGTGGAACTGACGCTGGCCCTGCACCGCGTGCTCGACATGCGCAGCGACAAGGTCGTGTGGGACGTCAGCCATCAGTCCTACGTCCACAAGCTGCTCACCGGCCGCGCCCAGCAGATCGAAACGCTGCGCCAAGGCGGCGGCGTGTCGGGCTTCGCGATGCGCAGCGAATCGGAATACGATCCGTTCGGTGCCGGCCATGCCTCGACGTCGATCTCGGCCGCACTCGGCATGGCGACGGCGCGCGATCTGCAGGGCGGCAAAGAAACGGTCGTGGCGGTCATCGGCGACGGCGCGCTGACCGGTGGCCTCGCATACGAAGCGATCAACAACGCCGGACCGATGAAGACCAACTTCATCGTGATCCTCAACGACAACGAGATGTCGATCGCGCCCAACGTCGGCTCGATCGCGTCGTATCTCTCGGTGCTGCGTTCGAAGCCGTGGTCGAACAGCGCGCGCACGCTGACCAAGGACGTCCTCGGTCACGTGCCGTTCGGAACGACCGCGCGCCGCGCGCTGTCGACGGCGGAAACCGCGGCGATGAAGTTCGTTTCGCCCGAGGGCAAGACGGCCGTGATCTTCGAGGAGATGGGCTTCCGCTACATCGGCCCGATCGACGGCCACGACTACGATGCGCTATGCGACATCCTCTCGAACGCGCGCCGCATTCCGGGCCCCGTGCTGCTGCACGTGCGCACGGTCAAGGGCAAGGGCTTCGAGCCAGCCGAGACCGACGCGCGCACGTTCCACGGCGTGGGCCCGAACGTCTATTCACCCGATGAAGGAAAGCTCGAGAAGAAGAGTGGCCGGCCGACGTTCGCGCAGGCGTTCGCCGATGCGCTGATCGCGGTTGCCGCGCGCGACGAGCGCGTCATCGGCATCACCGCGGCGATGCCCGACGGCACGGGTCTGGCGAAATTCGCCAAGGCCTTCCCGGCGCGCTATTTCGACGTCGGGATCGCCGAAGCGCACGCGGTGTGTTTCGCCGCCGGCGCATCGACCAGCAACATCAAACCGGTGTGCGCGATCTACTCGACGTTCTTGCAACGCGCCTACGATCAGATCGTCCACGACGTGGCGGTGCAGAACTTGCCGGTCGTGTTCGCGCTCGATCGCGCCGGATTCGTCGGTGACGACGGCCCGACGCACATGGGCCTTTACGATATCGCCTACCTGCGCACGCTTCCGAACATGGTGCTGATGGCGCCGCGCAACGAAGCCGAGATCACGCCGATGCTCGACGTGGCCTTGGCCATCGACGGGCCGGCCGCGATGCGCTATCCGCGCGGCAGCTCGAGCGGCAAATGGGACGAACCGCTGGCGCCCGTCGTCGTCGGTCGCGCGGAGGTCTTACGCCGCGGTCACGGCATCGCGATTCTGGCGCTCGGCATCACGGTCGACGCCGCGCTCGACGCCTATGCGCTGCTCGATGACGACGCTAAACCGACCGTCGTCAACATGCGCTTCGTCAAGCCGCTCGATGAAAACCTGATCCTCGAATTGGCCGAAACGCACACCCGTTTCATCACGCTGGAAGAGCATTCGCTGGCCGGCGGCTTCGGCTCGGCGGTGGTGGAATTCATCAACGACCGGGGACTGTCGGTTCGGGTCGAGCGCATCGGCGTGCCCAACGTCCTCGTCCACCATGCCAAGCCCGAGGCCCAGCGCGCTCAGTTCGGCCTGACCGGCGAACACGTTGCGGCCCGGGTAAACGCCCTGCGCGACAAGGTTCGTTCGGTCCCCGGGGCGTAGTCGACGGGTTGATTTTGCCGCTTTCCGAGGAGTCTGAATTCACGTGTTAACCGTTCTGCTTGCGGCGACGACGCCGGTCGCCAAGGCGACCGCCGCGGCCATCAAGCTGACCCCCCAGCAACTCCAGCAGATGCTGCAAAATCAGCCCGCCCTCAACTACCAGCACCAGACAGCACTGCAGCAGCACGCGGGCTGGCTCACCCATACGCTGGCCGGTTTCTTCGTCGTCGCGGCGATCTCGTTGATCGGTTTGCTCGCTGTGCAGACCACGAAGCAAGAGGGCCTCTCGGGCACGATCGGAGGCCGCGTCGATTCGGCCTACCGCGGGCGGCTCGGCTTCGAGGGCCAGATCGCGCGGGTCACCGGAGTCGTCGCGGTCACGTTCGTCGTCGTCGCGACGCTCGTCTCGCTCTCGGGAATCTAGACTTGCCGCAGCCTGTTCTCGAAGTCCGGGATCTGGCGACGACATTCAAAACGGAAGACGGGCTCGTTCGCGCAGTGAACGGGCTCTCTTTTTCGGTTGAAGCCGGCACGACGTTGGGCATCGTCGGCGAATCGGGTTCCGGAAAATCGGTCACCTCGCTCTCGATCATGCGCCTTATCCCGCAGCCGCCGGGCAAGATCGAGCGCGGCGAAGTGTTCTTCAAAGGGCGCGACTTGCTCAAGCTGAGCGAGGCCGAGATGCGGAAGATCCGCGGTCACGAGATCGCGATGATCTTTCAGGACCCGATGACCTCGCTCAACCCCGTGCTGACCGTCGGCGAGCAAATCGCCGAAGCGACGCGTCTCCACCTCGGCTATTCCAAAAAAGAAGCGATGGATAAGGCCGTCGACATGCTTCGCCTGGTAAAGATTCCGGCGCCCGAAAAGCGGATCAAAGACTACCCGCACCAGTTTTCCGGCGGCATGCGCCAGCGCGTGATGATCGCGATGGCGCTCTCGTGCGACCCGGCCGTGCTGATCGCCGACGAGCCGACGACCGCCCTCGACGTCACGATCCAAGCGCAGATCATCGAGCTGATGAACGAGATGCAGCAGCGGCTGGGCTCGGCGATCGTCTTGATCACGCACGACCTCGGCGTCGTGGCCGAAACGTGCAAGAACGTGTTGGTCATGTATGGCGGCAACATGGTGGAATACGGCAGCGCCGACGACATCTTCAACCGGCCGAAAATGCCGTACACGATGGGGCTCTTGGAGTCGCTGCCGCGCCTCGATCAGAGCGGCGACCGCCTGATACCGATCGAGGGTCAGCCGCCGAATCTCTTGCGCATGCCGCCGGGCTGCGCGTTCGCGCCGCGCTGCCGCTACAAGATGCCGATCTGCGATCAGCCGGTGCCGCTCTATGACTTCGGCGGCGGGCACGTCGCGCGCTGTTTCCTCTACGACGAACGCGCCGAGGGCCAGCGCACGCTCGAGTGCGAAACCGCCCCACGCACGAGCCTGGGAGCGATGACCTGATGGCGGAAGACCTGGTCGTCGTCCGCGACCTCAAGAAGTACTTCCCGATCACGGCAGGCCTCTTGCAGAACAAGGTCGGCGACGTCAAAGCCGTCGACGGCATCGACTTCGACATCCGCCGCGGCGAGACGCTGGGGCTCGTCGGCGAATCCGGTTCCGGCAAGACGACGGCAGGCCGCGTGATTTTGCGCTTGACCGACGCCACCGCCGGGAGCATCACGTTCGACGGCCGCGATATCACGAATCTCAGCCGGTCCGAATTGCGCCCGCTGCGCAAAGAGATGCAGATCATCTTTCAGGATCCCTACGCCTCGCTCAATCCGCGCATGACGGTCGGCGACATCATCCGCGAGCCGCTGCAGATCCACAACCTGGCGTCCGGTAAAGCGGCCGAGAAGCGGGTGCAAGAGCTCCTCTCGATGGTCGGTTTACAGCCCTACCACGCGAACCGCTACCCGCATGAATTCTCCGGTGGGCAGCGCCAGCGCGTCGGCATCGCGCGCGCCTTGGCGGTCAATCCGAAGTTCATCGTCGCGGACGAGCCGGTCTCCGCACTCGACGTCTCGATTCAGGCTCAGGTCATCAACCTGCTCCAGGATCTGCAGAAGCAGCTCGGGCTCACCTTCCTATTCATCGCGCACGATCTGTCGGTCGTGCGCCACATTTCCAACCGCGTGGCGGTGATGTACGTCGGCAAGATCATCGAGATCGCCGATCGCGACCGGCTCTACGCAAATCCGCTCCACCCCTACACCCAGGCGCTGCTCTCGGCGATCCCGATCCCCGATCCCGATGTCGAGCGCCGCCGCAAACGCATCGTCCTCACCGGCGACATTCCCTCGCCGGTGAATCCGCCGGCAGGCTGCCGCTTTCACACCCGCTGCCCGATCGCGTTCGAGCGCTGCAAGGTCGAGGTGCCGGCCTTCAACCTCTACGAAGACGGCCATCGCGCGGCATGCCATTGGGTCGAAGAGCACAACGGCCAAGCCCCCGATCTCGCCAACGGCCCGGCCGTCATAGCATAAAAAAAGAGCGGCCCGAGGGTCGCTCTTTTCGAAGTCCAGGCGCTGGAGTTACTTCTTTTTCTTGCGGCTGGATTTCTTTTTGGCGGTCTTTTTAGCGGTTTTCTTGGACTTTTTGGCTCCGCTCTTCTTGGCTTTCTTCTTAGAAGACTTCTTCGCGGTTTTCTTGCGACTGGTCTTCTTCGCCGTTTTCTTTTTGGCGGTCTTTTTGGCAGATTTCTTAGCAGTCGACTTTTTCGCTGCCTTCTTACGGGTGGTCTTTTTGGCCGTCTTCTTGGCGGTTTTCTTCTTCGCTACCGACTTTTTGGCGGCAGACTTTTTCGCGCCGGCCTTCTTTTTACGGGCCTTTTTGCGGGCCTTCTTCGGCGCCGGTGCTGCGGGCATGATGCCCATGGTTTCCGGGTCCATTCAACCTCCTCGTCCGCGCGGACGATTGTTGCGGATGTGCGTCGCGCGGATGGCGACGCATCGTTGAGAGCATCGTACAAGGAATTCGCATTTTGCGCAACTCGGCTGACCGGCCGAGCGGTTAAATCGCAGGCCCGCGAGACCCAACTTTGGCCTAGGGCTTGACGAGCCGTACTATACTGAAGGCGTTTACTCTCCGAAGGACCAGCGTGGCTAACAAACCGCTCATCATCGTCGAATCGCCGACGAAAGCCAAAACCATCAAGAAATTCTTGCCGCCGCGCTACGTTGTTAAGGCGTCGGTCGGGCACGTCCGCGACCTGCCCAAATCGACGCTCGGAGTGGACGTCGATCACGATTTCACGCCCAAATATCTGACGATCAAGGGCAAGGGCGACATCATCAAGGAGCTCAAGGCAGCGGCGAAATCGGCCAGCGAAGTCTACCTCGCGACCGACCCTGATCGCGAAGGCGAAGCGATCGCCTGGCATTTGGCCGAGATCCTGAAGCTGGAAAATCCGAAGCGGATCGAGCTGCACGAAATCACCAAAGACGCAGCGCTGGCGGCAATCGCCGATCCGCACGCGATCGATATGCCGCGCGTCAACGCCCAGCAAGCGCGGCGCATTCTCGACCGCCTGGTGGGCTATAAGATCTCCCCGCTGCTATGGGCGAAGGTCCGCGGCGGCCTCTCGGCCGGCCGTGTGCAATCGGTCGCAGTCCGGATGATCGTCGACCGCGAACGCGAGATCAACGCGTTCGTTCCGCGCGAATACTGGTCGATCACGGCACGGCTCGCAAAGCAGCACGTCAACGGCACGCCGCCGGTGATCTTCCCGGCGGAGCTCTACCAAATCGATGGCGCCAAGGCCGAAGTGGCCGACGGCAAGACCGCGGCCGAAGTGGTTGATGCCGTCAAGGATGCGCCGTGGCGCGTGTCTTCGGTCAAAGAACGCGAGACGCGGCGCAATGCGGCCGCCCCGTTCACAACCTCGACGATTCAGCAAGAAGCTTCGCGCAAGCTGAAGTTCCGCGTTCGCAAGACGATGCAACTGGCGCAGGCGCTCTACGAGGGCGTCGATCTTGGCGCCGAGGGCACCCAAGGTCTGATCACCTACATGCGCACCGACTCGACCCGCGTCGCCGACTCGGCGCGCGAGGCAGCGCGCGAGTTCATCGAGACGACCTACGGCAAAGAGTTTGCCGGCAGCGGGCGGCAGTTCAAGATGCGCGAGGGCGCGCAAGATGCGCACGAAGCGATCCGGCCGACGTCGGTGTTCCGCACCCCGGATTCCGTGGCCGGCGTGCTCAAGCGCGACGAGCTGCGGCTCTATCGCCTGATCTGGGAGCGCTTCGTCGCTTCGCAGATGGCGCCGGCGATCTTCGATCAGACGACGGTCGACTTCGTCATCGGCCGCTACACGTTCCGTTCCACCGGCTCGGTGCTGAAATTCGCCGGCTTCACCCGGGTGTATGAAGAAGGTCGCGACGACGCGCAGGCGGCGCCCGCCGAGGAACTTACCGACGGCAAGAAACCTCTGCTGCCGAAGCTGATCGTCGATGAGCCGCTCGACCTCAAGGGCATCGATCCCAAGCAGCACTTCACCGAGCCGCCGCCGCGCTTCACCGAAGCCTCGCTCGTGCGCGTGCTCGAAGAGAACGGGATCGGCCGGCCCTCGACCTACAGCTCGATCGTCGAGACGATTCAGGCGCGCGGGTACGTCGAGCAAATCGAACGCCGCTTCCATCCGACCGACATCGGGATTCAGGTCAACGACCTGCTGGCCGAGCACTTCAAGGACGTGGTCGATCCGGGCTTCACCGCGCAGATGGAGCGCGATCTCGACGGCGTTGCCGATTCGGGCGGCGACTGGGTTGGCGTGCTGCGCACGTTCTACGACAAGTTTTCGCTCGAGCTCACCGCGGCCGAAGAGAAGCTGCCGAAGTTCGAACAGCGCGACGAGCCGACCGACGACATCTGCCCGACCTGCGGCAAGCCGATGGTCATCAAGACCGGCCGCTTCGGAAAGTTCATCTCGTGCACCGGCTATCCGGAGTGCAAGACGACGCGCCCGATCCTCAAAGACACCGGCGCCATCTGTCCCAAAGACGGCGGCATGGTCGTCGAGCGCAAATCGCGCAAGGGCCGCACGTTCTTCGGCTGCGCCAACTACCCGAAGTGCGACTTCGTCTCGTGGGACCGCGTCGTGCCCGAACCGTGCCCCGTCTGCGGCGACTACGTGGTCGTAAAGACGAAACGCGGCGGCGTGTCCTCGTTCGAGTGCCACACCGACAAGACGCACGATACCTCCAAAATGGGCGGGGCGCCGCAGGCCGAAGAAGAGGAGCTTGAGCCAGTCTGACGCGACGGTAACGGTTATTGGCGGTGGTCTCGCCGGTTGCGAGGCTGCGTGGCAGCTCGCACGGCGCGGCGTGCGCGTGCGATTGTACGAACGCCGGCCGCATTCCAGCGGTCCGGCGCACCACACCGACATGCTGGCCGAACTCGTTTGCAGCAATTCGCTGCGCGGCGTTGCGCTCGAGAACTGCGTCGGCTTGCTCAAGGAAGAACTGGCGCGGCTCGATTCGCTGATCGTCACGTCGGCGCGTGAAGCGGCGGTGCCGGCCGGAGGGGCGCTCGCCGTCGACCGCGAGCACTTCAGCGCGATCGTCGAGTCGCGGCTGCTCGGGCTGCCGAATCTCGAGATCGAGCGCGAAGAAGTGCCGGCAATCCCCGCCACGGGGATCGTGATCGTCGCCTGCGGCCCGCTGCCTTCGCCGGCGCTGGCCGCGCAAATCGACGCGCTCGTCGGCGGCGGACGCCTGCACTACTACGACGCCGCGGCGCCGATCGTCGCGACCGATTCGATCGATATGGCGGCCACGTACCGCAAGTCGCGCTACGATAAGGGCGACGGCGATGACTATCTCAATATTCCGCTGGAGAAAGAGCAGTACCAGCAATTCATCGCCGACCTGCGCGATCTGCCGCGGCACGATCCGAAAGATTTCGAACTCGATGCCGCCGCCGGCAAGGTGCCGTACTTCGAGGGCTGTCTGCCGATCGAAGAGATGGCAGCACGCGGCGAGGATACGCTGCGCTATGGTCCGCTCAAACCGGTCGGGCTGCGCGATCCGCGTACCGGCAAGACGCCGTACGCGGTCGTGCAGCTGCGCAACGAAGATGCGGACGGCAAATCGCTCAACCTGGTCGGCTTCCAAACGCGGTTGACGTGGCCGGCGCAAAAAGAAGCGTTCGGCAAATTGCCGGGCCTCGCGAACGCGGAGTGGCTGCGCCTGGGCGTGATGCACCGCAATACGTTCATCGATTCGCCGCGCTTGCTCGACGCGCAACTCCAGCTGCGCGCGCGCCCGGGACTCTTCTTCGCAGGCCAAATCACCGGCGCCGAAGGCTACGTGGAAGCGGCCGCGTGCGGAGCGATGGCGGGCATCGCTGCCGCCTATGCCGCGATCGGCAACGTCGCGCCGGCCATTCCGTCCGACACCGCGCTCGGCGCCGTAGTCGCGCACTTGCAGAATGCCGCGTCGCCGGATTTTCAGCCGGCCAACGTGACGTGGACGTGGTTCTCGCCGTTGCCGGGCAAGCCGATCCGGGAAAAGCGACTGCGCCGCGCGGCCCTCGCAGCCCGCGCGCTCGAACGCATCGACGCATTTGCCAGGGCCGTGGCCGTAACGCCCGGCAGAGAAAGCGCGCTTGCAACTGCGGGTGCTCTCCCGGAGTAAAGGGTTCGGATGCGCATTCGATCGACCACGATCGTCGCGGTCCTTCGCGACGGTAAGATCGCGATGGCCGGCGACGGACAAGTCACCCTCGACAAGACCGTCATGAAACACGGCGCCCGCAAGGTGCGCCGGATCGCCGGGGGTGCCGTGATTGCGGGCTTCGCCGGCAGCGCTGCCGACGGCATCACGCTGCTCGAGAAATTCGAGGGCAAGCTCAACGCGTCGGGCAGCAACCTGATGCGCGCCGCCGTCGAGCTTGCCAAGGACTGGCGCCAAGATCGCGCGCTGCGCCGGCTCGAAGCGCTGCTGCTGGTCGGCAACCCGGAACATCTGCTGGTGCTCAGCGGCACGGGCGACGTGATCGAACCCGACGAGGGCATCGCGGCGATCGGCAGCGGCGGACCGTATGCGCAAGCGGCAGCGATGGCGCTGCTTTCGAACTCCACGCTCGATGCCGAGGCGATCGCGCGCGAGGCGTTGCGCATCGCTTCGAAAATCTGCATTTACACCAACGACGACATTACCGTCGAGACCGCCTGATGCCCGAACTGCAAGATCTCACCCCGCGCCAGATCGTCGCGGAACTCGATAAGTACATCGTCGGACAGGCGAAGGCCAAGCGCGCCGTAGCGATCGCGCTGCGCAACCGCTTCCGGCGCGAACAACTGCCCGAAGAACTGCGCCGCGAAGTGATTCCGAAGAACATCCTGATGATCGGGCCGACCGGCGTCGGCAAGACCGAGATCGCCCGCCGGCTGGCATCGCTCGCCGGCGCGCCGTTCGTCAAGGTCGAGGCGACGAAGTACACCGAGGTCGGCTACGTCGGCCGCGACGTCGAGTCGATGGTGCGCGACCTGGCCGAAGCCGCGATCCGGATGGTGAAAGAAGAACGCCGCGGCGACGTCAAGGAAGCGGCCGAACATGCCGCGATCGAACGGATCATCGACGTGCTGCATCCGGAGACGCGCGCGCCGCAAGCATCGCAGAACAACCCGTTTGCCGCGACGCTCGGATCCATCTTCGGCAACTCGTTCGGCCAACAGGCGAACCAGCCGCAGCAAACGCCGCAGCCGGCGGCGCAGCCGGCGCCGCCACACGAATCGGAACGCATCCGCACCGAAGCGCGGGCCGACATCGAGCGCGGCTTCTACGACGTGCGCTTGATCGAGATCGAGGTCGAAGAGACGCCGAATCTGCCGATGGGCATGATGGGCGGCGGCGACGGCGCGGGCATGGGCGGCGCCGGCGACATGAGCGAGATGCTCTCCGGCCTCTTACCGAAGAAGAAAGCGCAGAAGCGCGTCACGGTGGCCGATGCGCGCCGCGTCTTCGCGCAAGAAGAAGAAGCGAAGCTGATCGACATGGACGCCGTCAAGCGCGAGGCGCTGCGGCGGGCCGGTGAACGCGGGATCATCTTCATCGACGAGATCGACAAGATCGCCACGCGCGAAGGCCGCGGCGTCGACGTCTCACGCGAAGGCGTGCAGCGCGACATCCTCCCGATCGTCGAAGGCAGCACCGTCAACACGAAGTACGGGCCGCTGGCGACCGACCACGTGCTATTCGTCGCGGCCGGCGCGTTCCACATGAGCAAGCCGTCCGATCTGATTCCGGAACTTCAGGGACGCTTCCCGATTCGCGTCGAGCTCGACAGCCTGACCGCGGCCGATTTCGAAACGATCCTCACCCAACCGAAGAACGCGTTGATGACGCAGTACACTGCGCTGCTCGCGGCCGACGGCGTGAAGCTCGACATTCGTCCCGAGGGCATCGCGGCAATCGCGCGCATCGCGACCGAAGTGAACGAACGCGACGAAAACATCGGCGCGCGCCGTTTGCACACGGTGCTCGAACGCGTCTTCGAAGAGATCGGTTATGCCGCACCGGAAGTCGCGGAAACCGTCGTCATCGATGCTGCGTACGTGTCCGATCGTCTGGGCGAAATCGCCGCCAGCGCCGATCTCTCGAACTTCATCCTGTAGCGGTCATCGTAAGGCGTCCCTAAGCGCGGGGTTCGTGTTGCCTCATCGAGTTCGCAAGTGCATCATGCGGGGAATAGCCAGGCACTACGTCCATCTGGAGGATTCATCATGGCTGACCGCATCTCGCGCGGCGAGATCATCTCGCTGCTCGCCGGCATTCCCGCCGCCGTAGCCGTAACCACGACCATCGCTTCCGCCGCCGACGATTCGAGCGGCACCAAGGCTCAGTACAAGTACCAGAGCAAGCCCGGACCCAAGGGTCAGGTCTGTGGCGGCTGCGCCCTCTTCAAGGCTCCCGCAGCGTGCCAACTCGTCAAGGGCAAGATCAGCCCCAAAGGCTACTGCATCGCCTACGCCCCCAAAGCGCACTAGGATTCACGGTCCAATTGACAGCCCTAGGGGCGGCGTGATACAACCCAACCTGATGCTCGTGAACGGTTTTGGGTATTTTGGCTTTTTTAGCTGGGCGATTTCGCGCCGGCGAGCCGACTCTTTGCCGTAACGTCCACGACCAGGACGACAACTGCAAGAGCCCCTCGCCGGCGCGAGGGGCTTTTCTTATTCCGGTCACGCTTGACCGATGTGATGGAGACGCGATGACGACCGCCCAGACGCAAGCCCCGACTCCCGCTACCCCTGCCCTGACCATGACCGCTGCCTTCGAGGGAATCGAGGGCGCGTACTCACACGTGGTGCTCGAAGCCTATGCGGGCCGGCGCGGCGTGACGTTCCAGCCGTTGGGCTGCCCGACGTTCCGCGCGGTCGCCCACGCCGTGCTCGGCGGCCGGGCCGACGTCGGTTTGCTGCCGATCGACAACGCGATCGCCGGTACGATCCGCGAAGGCTACGACATCCTGGCCGAATACGAGCTCGACCCGCTGGCGGAAATCACGCTGCGGCTCGAGCATCGCCTCGTCGGCCTGCCGGGTGCCACGCTCGAGGGCGTGCGCGAGATCGAGTCGCACGCGATCGTCCTGGCCGAGTGCGGCCGTTTTCTCGCCTCGCTGCCCGACGTGAAACGCGTTCCTGTCGGCGATACCGCGATCGCGGCCCGCAATGTGGCCGCGGCCAAGGATCCGACGCACGCGGCGATCTGCTCCAAAGAAGCCGCGGAGCGCTACGGCCTCGTCGAACTGGCCGGTTCGATCGCCGATCATCCCGATAACACCACACGCTTCTTGCTCTTCCGCGCCCCGGTTGCGGCCGGGGTGGCCGCCGAGTTCGAACCGGCTGCGGCGGGTACCGACCGCAAGACCTCGCTCGTCTTCTCCGTCGCCGACAAACCCGGCGCGCTCGCGCGTTCGCTCGATGCGTTCGGCAAGCACGGCCTCAACGTCTCGAAGCTCGACTCGAAGTCGCGGCTGGGCACGAGCGAGTTCGCGTTCTATGCCGACATCGACGGCGACGTGCGCGAAGAGCGTTTCGCCGACGCGCTCCACGATCTCAAGGAATACACCTCGTCGCTGCACATCATCGGTTCCTACGATGCCGGCACGGCGCCGGCACGCGTGCGCCGGCCCATCGACGTGGTGATCGACAACGCGCCGGCCGTCGTGCCGAGCGTGAGCAAGCAGAAGCAGAACTTCCCGAAGGTCACCCGCGAACCGGGCCAGCCGCGCTCCAAAGTGCGCGTCGGCAACGTCGTGCTCGAAGACGGGACGTTCATCATCGCCGCCGGACCGTGCAGCGTCGAATCGCGCGAGCAGCTCTTCGCGGTCGCGCACGAGATCAAAGATCACGGCGCGGTCATGATGCGCGGCGGCGCGTTCAAGCCTCGCACCTCGCCATACGCCTTCCAAGGCATGGGCTGGGAAGGCTTGGCACTGCTGGCCGAAGCCGGCCGCGAAACCGGCATGCCGATCGTCAGCGAAGTGATGAGCATCGACCAAGTCGAGCGCATGGGCCAGTCGGTCGATATGTATCAGATCGGCGCGCGCAACATGCAGAACTTCGATTTGCTCAAGGCCGTCGGCAAGACGCAGATTCCGGTGCTGCTCAAACGCGGGATGTCGGCGAGCCTCGACGAGCTGCTCAGCGCAGCCGAATACATCCTCTCCGAAGGCAACCCGGACGTCGTGCTCTGCGAGCGCGGCATCCGCACGTTCGAAACGGCGACGCGCAACACGCTCGATCTCTCGGCGGTCGCGGTGCTGCGCGAGAAGACGCATCTGCCGATCATGGTCGATCCGTCGCACGGCGTCGGCGTGCGGCGCTGGATCCGCCCGCTGTGCCGCGCGGCCAAGGCCGTCGGCGCGAACGGCATCCTGATCGAAGTGCATCCGAATCCGGCCGTCGCGAAGAGCGACGCGGAACAGGCGCTCACGTTCCAGGATTACGAAGACATCGTCAACGATCTGGCGCAGATCCCGTTCATTCAGGACTAGCGCTTCCGCGATGATGAACACGCAAGCCCGGAGCGAGACGGTCGCTCCGGCGCGCGTACTCGGGCACCAAGCGCCGCACATTCCGGGCGACAAATCGATCTCGCACCGGGCGGTGATTTTCGCCGCGATGGCCGAGGGCGAATCGCACATCACCAACGTCGCTCCGGGCGAAGATGTCGCATCGTCGATGCGCTGCGTCGCCGCGCTCGGTGCGAGCGTGCAGCGCGACGGCCTCAACGTGCGCATTCGCGGTGGCGCGTGGCGCGATCCGGCAGAGCCGCTCGACTGCGGCAATTCCGGGACGACGATGCGCTTCCTGATCGGTGCGCTCGCGGGCCGCGGGATTGCCGCGACCCTGATCGGCGATGAATCGCTCAGCCGCCGGCCGATGCTGCGGGTGGCCGAACCGATGCGCGAACTCGGCGCGGTCGTCGATACTGCCGCGGGCGGCACCGCGCCAGTGCACGCGCGCGGCGGTCATCCGCTGCACGGCGGGCATATCGCGATGAAGGTTGCGAGCGCACAGCTCGCGAGTTCGCTGATGCTGGCGGCCACCGGCGCGCACGGGCGCGTGACGATTTCCGGCGCGGGCACGGCGCGCGATCACACAGCGAAGATGCTGCCGCACTTCGGCGTTGCGGTACAGCGCGACGGTGACGACATCGTCGTCGAGGGCCCGCAGCGCTTCCGCGCGGCGGATTTCCACGTGCCCGGCGATCCGTCGGCAGCCGCGTTTTGGCTCGCGGCGGCAGCCATCGTGCCCGGCGCGCGCATCGTCGTGGAGAACGTCAACCTCAATCCGACGCGCCTGGGCTTCGTCGACGCGCTCGAACGGATGGGCGCCGGCGTCACGATCACCGTGACCGCGGAAGAACCCGAACCGATGGGCCATATCGAGGTGAGCGCGCGCCCGCTGCGCGCGATCGCGATCGAGGAGCCCGAAGTTCCGGCGATTCTCGACGAGTTGCCGCTGCTCGGCATCGTGGCCGCCTACGCGACCGGCACGACGACCGTGCGCGGCGCGCGCGAGCTGCGCGTGAAGGAGAGCGATCGCATCGCAGTGCTCGTCAAGGGCCTGCGTGCGCTCGGCGGTTCGATCGCCGAACTCGACGACGGCTTCGATGTGACCGGTGGGGCGCCGCTGCACGGCGCGACGGTCGAGAGCGGTGGCGATCATCGTTTGGCGATGGCCTTCGCGATCGCGGCCCTAGGCGCGAACGCGCCGGTAACGATTGAGGATTCCGGCTGCGTCGCGATCTCGCATCCGTCGTTCTTCGCAGATTTGGCGGCAGTATGTCGGGGCTAGTGCCGGCCGTTTCCGCGGGTCCGTGGACGAAACGCTTCGCCGTAGTCGGTCAGCCGATCGCACACTCGCGCTCGCCCGAAATTTTCGCCGCGCTCTCGCGCCAGTCGGGTATCCCGCTCTCGTACGAGCGCCTCGAACTGACGCCGGACGATTTCGCCTTCGCGTTTTCGGAAGCGCGCGAAAACTTCGACGGCTGGAACGTTACGGCGCCGCACAAAGAACGCGTGCTGGCCAAGGCCGACGTTGTGAGCGATGACGCGCGCTTGGTTGGTGCAGCGAACGTGGTCACCTTTCGCGATGGCGAGGCCTACGCGGCGAACACCGACGTCGGCGGCGTCATCTCGCTCTTGCGCAAGAGCAACATCGATCCGGCCGGTAGCGTCGTGACGCTGCTCGGCGCCGGCGGCGCAGCGCGCGCGACGATCGTTGCGCTCGTGCAGATGGGCGCGAAACGGATCGTGGTCTCGAATCGCACGCTCGAACGCGTCCGGGCGCTGGTCGACGATTTGCGCGTCGCTGCCGGAACGACCGAACTCGCGATCGGCGACCCGGTAGCATCGCAGCTCGTGATCAACGCGACCAGCAACGGCGCGGCCGTCGCCGATGCCGTAAGTGCGTGCGTGCCCGGCGGCTGGTGCGTGGATCTGCAGTACCGTCCCGCCGATACGCCGTTCGTGCTGGCCGCGCGCGCTGCCGGCCGCAACGCTGTCAGCGGCGCGCACATGCTGGTCGCGCAAGCGATCGCGACGTTCTATCTCTGGTACGGCGACGACGTGCGTTTCGGACGCGCCGCCGAGGCCGAACTCACTGCTCTCGTGGAGGCTCCCTAGATCATGTCGCGGTTGCGATATCTCACCGCCGGTGAATCCCACGGTCCCGCGCTGACCGGGATCATGGAAGGGTTGCCCGCCGGTTTGCCGATCACGGTCGAAGAGATCCATACCGACGGCCGGCGGCGCATGATGGGCTACGGCCGCGGCAACCGCATGAAGATCGAGACCGACGAGGTGAAGATTCTCGCCGGCGTGCGCCGCGGCGAAACGCTGGGCAGCCCGGTCTCGCTCTACATCGAGAACCGCGATCACCAGAAGTGGCTCGAGATCATGACCGCGGAACCGCGCGAGGGCGAGGCGGCGCGCGCGGTCTACATTCCGCGGCCGGGTCATACCGACCGCGTCGGCGGTTTGAAGTACGACCGCGCCGACATGCGCGACATCCTCGAGCGCGCCAGCGCGCGCGAAACGGCGATGCGCGTGGCGCTCGGCGCGCTGGCGCGCAAGTTGCTGAGCGAACTCGGCGTCTCGATCGCGAGCCGCGTCGTGCGCATCGGCGAGGTGGTCGACGAAACGCCGCTCGACGCCGACATCGCGACGCTCAACGCCCGCGTCGACCAATCACCCGTGCGCGTGCTCGATAGCGGCGCGGCGGAACGTATCATGAAAAACATCGATGCATCGAAGGAAGCCGGCGACACGCTCGGCGGCGTGTTCGAAGTCGTGGCCGGCGGCGTGCCGATCGGCCTTGGGTCGCACGCTCAATGGGATCGCCGTCTCGACGGCCGCGTCGGCGAAGCGTTCCTCGCGCTCAACGCGATGAAGGGCGTCGAATTGGGCCTCGGTTTCCGCGGTTCCGCGCTGCCCGGTTCGGCCGTGCACGATTCGTATTTTCCCGGCGAGAACGGGACGCTCACGCGTTACGGCAGCAACCGCGCAGGCGGGATCGAGGGCGGCATCAGCACCGGTCAGCCGATCGTCGTGCGCGTCGCAATGAAGCCGATCTCGACGCTGATGAAACCGTTGCCGTCGGTCGATCTGCGCACGGGCGAAGCGACCAATGCCTACATCGAGCGTAGCGACGTGTGCGCCGTGCCGGCCGCGGCAGTGATCGGCGAATCGCTGCTCGCGCTCGTACTGGCCGACGCCCTGCTCGAGACCTTTCCCGGCGACACAATGAATTTGCTGCGTGACTATGTCGGCGCGTGGCGGGAGCGCATTCATGCCCGTTGATCCCAACCAGCACATCCTATTCTGCGGCACCGCCGGTTCGGGGAAGACGACGGTCGGCGCGCTCGTCGCGCGCGCGCTCGGGCGTGAGTTCGTCGACATCGATCGGATGGTCGAGCGCGCGACCGGCCGCAGCGTGCAAGCGATCTTCGCCAAAGAGGGTGAAGCGGCGTTCCGCGCGCACGAGCGGGCGGCGGTCGTCCGCGCGCTCGGAGCCGCCAAACCGGGTGTGATCTCTCTCGGCGGCGGCGCGCTCGAAAACGATGAAACGTTCGCCGACGCGCGGCGCCACACGCTGGTCTGGCTCAAGGCGACGGTTACGACGCTCGCCTCGCGCCTCTCGGGCAACGGCGAGCGTCCGCTCTTGGCCGGCGATCCGCTGGCGAAGCTGCACGAACTTGCGGCCGCGCGCGAGCCGCGCTATCGTCAAGCGCACGTGATCGTCGATGCGTCGCTCGCGCCCAAGGGCGTTGCGGCCTCGGTACTGGAAGCGCTGCGCGCGAACGAACTCGTCGGTGACCGCGCGTGATCTCAAACGAAGTGCAGCGCATCCGCGTCGAGCTCGGCGACGAGCGTTCGTACGACGTCGTCATCGGCGCAGGCGCGATCGACGAAATCACCGCGATTGACGCCCGCACCGTGGTCGTGCTCTACGACATCGCGGTGGAACCGCTGGCGCAACAAGTGCTCACGGCCTTCGGCTCGCGCGTGCTGCTGACGCGCGGTTTGGTCGGCGGCGAAGACGTGAAAACACTGGAAATGGCGGGCGAACTCTACGACTGGCTCGCTGAAGTTCACGTCGATCGTGAGACCGTGCTGATCGCCATCGGCGGCGGTACCGTCACCGATCTCGGCGGATTCATCGCCGCGACGTACTTACGCGGCCTGCGCTGGTGCGCCGTACCGACCACGCTATTGGCCGCGGTCGATGCGGCCGTGGGCGGCAAGACCGCGATCAACCTCGGCGCGGGGAAGAACCTCGTCGGCGTGTTCCATCATCCCTCGCTCGTCGCGATCGAACCGGAGGCGTTCACCACGCTCGATCCGCGCGATATCGCGGCCGGCATGGGCGAAGCGCTGAAGACCGCGCTCGTCGCCGATCCCGAACTGTTTGAGTTCCTCGAACGCGAGATGCCGCGCGCGCTGGCCGCAGATCCCGCCGTGCTCGCAACGACGGTCGCGCACTGCGTCGCGGCGAAGGCGCGCGTCGTTGCCGGTGACGAGCGCGAGACCGACGATAGCGGCGCCGGCGGCCGGGCGATCCTGAACTTCGGCCACACGGTCGGGCACGCGCTCGAGAAGACGTGCGGCTACGGCGCGCTACGTCACGGCGAAGCGATCGTGCTCGGCATGCGCGCCGCACTCGCGCTCTCGCGCGAACGCGGTCTCGCACCGGCGCAAGCCGAACGCATCACGGCCCTGGTCAACGCAATCCCGGCGCCGCATCCGGATGCCGCGCCGGATGCGATCATCAAGGCGACCGCGTCGGACAAGAAACGCAAGGCGGGCAAGGTTCGCTTCATCCTGATCCGCGACGTCGCCGATCCCTACATCGTCGACGACGTGACCGAGGAGTCGGTGCGCGCGGCGTTGACCGCGATCGCATGACGATCCTCGTCGTTCACGGGCCGAACCTCAACTTGCTCGGCGAACGCGAACCCGGCGTCTACGGCACGCTCACGCTCGACGAACTGAACGCGAAGATTCGCGAACACGGCCGCGCCAAAGGCTGCGAGATCCGCACGTACCAGTCCAACCACGAAGGACGCCTGCTCGACGCACTCCAGCGCGCGCGCCGCTGGGCGAGCGGCATCGTCATCAACCCCGGCGCATACGGCCACACGTCGTACGCGTTGCGCGACTGCATCGCCGGCATCAACACCCCTACGGTCGAAGTCCACCTCAGCGACGTCGAAGCCCGCGAACCGTTCCGCAAAATCTCCACCATCGCCGACGTCTGCATCGCCAAAATCAGCGGCCTCGGCCCCCAATCCTACCTAAATGCCATCGACCTACTACTATCGCGTTTATAATTTGAGACGCGTCGTAATCACGAGCTCGAGCAGCTCCTTCGAGATCGGGCGATCGAGGGGCACTTGGATCGCTCCTTTCGAGACGGTATAATCGCTGAGCTCGTCTTTCAACTGCGGTATAACCTTGCCGCTGTAGGGATACAGGCCGATGTGATTCGCGTGCGCGTCGAAGCCGAGAAACGCTTTGCCCTCGTATGTGAGCGTCGGCATCTTGTACGAGATCGTCTCTTCGGCTTCGGGCACGATCTCTTTGGCAAGCGCGCGAATGCGCTCCAGCTCTTTTCGCTTTGACGGTTCGACGTTCTTGAGATAGTCGTCAATCAGGCTCATCGCGAACCTCCCGCCTCGACGTCTTATCCGAGCGCCTGCGCGTTCCCGCCGAGCGCCAGCTACGACGTGATGGGAAGATCGACCGTGAACGTGGCGGCATAGCCGCTCATGGAGCCCGTTAGCGTGAGGAGGGTCGCGCCTTTGGTTTGCCGGCTGTAGACGCGATCGAGGGCGTTGGTCGTCGAGTTTATGCCCTCGTCATCGTAGGGGCTCACCGACGTGCTCAGCGTGTCGATCACGGTTTGCGAGAAGAAGAGCTGCGTCGTGTTCGTGTCGTCCGATGTGGACGACGCCTCGCTGTATGACGAGCGCACGCGGAGGTGGATGTGGGTCGTACGTCCGGAGTACCAGCCCGGAAGGATCGTCGTGAACGTAACGCTGCCTGCGGCGTTCGTGATCTGATACCCGCGTAGCCATTGCTGACCGGTCGTTGCTTCGACCGATTCGTTGGAGTAGACGCCCGCGGCGTTGCAGTGCCAGATGTCGAGCTGTGCCCCGGCCAGCGCCGCACAACCGTTTTCGCCGTCCCGCACGATTACGGTGAGCGTGAGCGGGATGCCCGATTGGGCTTGCGACCCGTCGAGGTTCGCCAGGATGTTGCTGCGGTTGTAGCCCGTCGCGGAATCGTCGGTGAAGTAGGGACCGATCTCACCTTCCGGCGTCACCGCGCAGGTTGTGCTCGTGGTCGTGGTCGTCGATGTCGCGGCCGCGGTTGCCGCTGCCGTTGCCGTGGATGGCGTGGCGGCACTCCCGCCGCCGCCGCAACGGGCGGCCAGAACGCCGCCACCGGCAACGCTCAAATACTTCAACATCGTCTTGCGGCTGATCATGAAGTCAGCTTGCGTCTTCTAGCTGAACGAAATCTGGAGCGCGATTGAGATGCGCTTGGGAAACATCCGTCTCGGGATGACAGGGGCGGGGAATCTTGGAGGCGATTGAGAGTTTCTCGAAGCGGTCTCTCAGGCGGGAAAGCGAAAATAGGGGTCGTGGCAGAGCAGCAGCGGCCTCGCGTTGCGGTGGTCGACGACGAAGCGCATTTGCGCGAAGTGCTCGAGATCGGTCTCGCGCAAGAGGGCTTCGAGGTTCGGTCGGCTCCCGACGGTGCGGCGGGCTTGACGCTCGTCCGCGACTGGGAGCCGGAGTGCATCGTGCTCGACGTCATGATGCCGAAGATCGACGGCCTTGCGGTGATCCCGATGATCCGGCGGCTGACGCAAGTGCCGATCATCATGCTGACCGCGCGCGGCGACGTGCGCGATCGCATCGACGGCTTGCAGGCCGGCGCCGATGACTACGTGAGCAAGCCGTTCGACCTCGGCGAACTTGCGGCGCGGCTGAAGAGCGCGCTGCGCCGGCCGATGCTCAAGCGCGTCAACAACCTGCGGTATGCGGATCTCGAACTCGATCTCGACGCGCGCAGCGCCAAGCGCGGCGAACGCTGGATCTCGTTCTCGACGCGCGAGTTCGATCTGGTCGCGACGCTGCTGCGCTACCCGCAGCGCGTGTTCACGCGCGAGGAACTGCTCGATCTCGTCTGGGGCATCGACCGCGACGTCACGCGCAACACGGTCGAAACCTATATCTCGTACGTGCGCGCGAAAGTCGACACCGAGAACGAACCCCGGCTTCTGCATACGATTCGCGGCGTGGGGTATTCGATTCGTAGCGAAACGCATTGACCGCGCTGCGGCGGCGCCTGACGTTCTCGTACACCGTGCTCGTCGGGGGCATCATCGCAATCGTCGCGATCGCGCTGGCCGTCTTCGCCGCCGATCGCGTCACGCGCTCGGCCGGCGATGCCATCATGGCTGCGGCGAGTGAAGCGCGCGAGATCGTCGCCAACGAGCCGTCGATCGCGCCGGCGGCATTGGCCTCACGCGTGCGAGCACTCGTCAATCGCAGCGACATCGAGGTCTTCGTTCTGCGACCGCGCAGCCGCGGAGCGCGTTTCGACGGCGGCCCGCCCGGCGGCATCGGCGGTCCCGGTCCTGGTCCCGGCTTCGGCGCAGGCCCGCCGCCGGGAAACGGGGCGCCGCCCGGCTTCGGCGGCCTTCCCTATCGCTCGCCATGGTGGCCGTCAAACGTGCGGCCGGAATTCGTGCCGGCGGGCGGCGCGCAACTCGCGATCCGTCCCAACGGCCCGCTGCTCGACGCGCGGGTCCGCGAAATCTTCGGCCTGCTCGCGCTCGTGCTCGTGGCGGCCTTCGTGCTCGCCTGGCTCATCGCGCGCTGGATCGCGGGCCAAGCCGTCGCGCCGCTCGTCGCGGTCACGGCGGAGCTGCGCCGCTTCGCCTCGGGCGATTTCACGCCGAACGCCGTTCCGTTCGGGCGTTTCTCCGACGTCGGCGAACTGATCACCGCGTACAACGGCGCGGGTGCACAAGTTGCCGCGGCGTTCGCCGCAGCAGAGCGCGGTGAAGCGAGTATGCGGCGCTTTCTCGCGGATGCCGGACACGAATTGCGCACGCCGCTGTCGGTCGTGACCGCGTATATCGACATCTTGCGTAAAGGCGGCGCCGACGATCCGGACATGCGCGCGCAAGCGTTCAGCACGCTCGCGAGCGAGACGCTGCGCATGCGCCGGCTCGTCGACCGGCTTGTCGCGCTCGCGCGGCTCGAACAGCCGGAGACGACGCAGCCGGTAGTGCTCGACCTTGGTGCGCTCGCCCGCGATGCGGTCGAGGCGATCGTGGCCGCGCGTGGCGGCGACGTTTCGTGCGAGGTGGAGTCCGGCACGTACGTGCGCGCCGATCCGGCCGACTTGCACGAAGCGATCGCCAACCTCGTCGACAACGCGCTCAAATACGGCGTCGGGTCGCTCGTGCGCGTGATGGTCGAGCACGAGCGCGACACGGTCGTCGTGCGCGTGAGCGACTGCGGCCCCGGCATCGAGCCGCCCGATCGCGAGAAGATCTTCGAGCGCTTCTATCGCGCCGCGGGCCACGCGGACATCTCCGGCTCGGGTCTGGGCCTCGCGATCGCGGCGCGCGCGGCCAAGCGAGCCGGCGGCGACCTGACGCTCGAACGCTCGGAACCCGGCGAAACGGTCTTCGCCGTGCGCCTGCCCCTGCACGTCGTCGCAAGCGTCAGCTGAGGCCGCAAATCCCAGGCGCGGAAATGCGTTATACTAGGTGACCATGGCCTATCTCCGCGAGATCGTCACCGAGGGTCACCCGACCTTGCGCAAGGTTGCAAAGCGGGTGAACGTGGGTGAGATTGCCGACCCGATCTTCCAACAGCTCATCGACGACATGTTCGAGACGATGTATGCTGCCCCGGGGATCGGCTTGGCTGCGCCGCAAGTTAATGTAAGCAAGCGTATTTTCACCGTCGACCTTCAGGACGACGACCCGGAACACGGGCCGCTGGTGCTTATCAATCCGAAGTTCACGCTGACCGAAGGCGAGATCGAGGCGACCGAAGGCTGCCTCTCCGTGCCCGGAATGGTCGGCGAGATGACCCGCTTCGAGCACGTCGTCTGTCACGCGCTCGACCGGCACGGGAAGAAGATCGAACTCGACGCCGTGGGCTGGTTTGCGCGTTGCCTGCAGCACGAGATGGACCATCTCGACGGTGTGCTCTACATCGACAAGGCGCAGAACCTTCGTCCCGCCGTGACGGACGAGGAGCAAGCGGAAGCCGAAGCGGCGTTAACGCGCTGAAGGCTGTATTTTTCGGAACCAGCACGTTTGCGGTTCCGGCACTCCAGCGACTGGCCGCGCTCGCCGATGTGGTCGCGGTCGTCACGCAGCCCGATCGTCCGGCCGGGCGCGGTCAGCAACTCACGCCCACGCCGGTGAAGGTCGCGGCGCAAGCGCTCGGCCTCACCGTGCTGACGCCCGAAAAGCTGCGCCCGTTCGCGACCGAACTCGCCCGGCTCGCGCCCGACCGCTGCGTCGTCGCGTCGTACGGGCGCATCGTGCCGCAGGCCTTGCTTGACGTCGTGCCGTTGTGGCTGAACATTCATCCCTCGATGCTTCCGCTCTACCGCGGCGCAACGCCGATTCAATCGGCAATTCGCGACGGACGGAGCGTGACCGCGGTATCGATCATCGCGATGGATGCCGGTATGGATACGGGCGACTTGCTCGCGCAGACGGAGCCGCTCGCGATCGGCGCCGACGAAACGTACGGCGAACTGCACGACCGGCTGGCCGATATCGGCGCCGAACTGCTCGCCGACGTGCTCGCGGCCGATGCGCGCGGCGAACTCTATCCAAACCGCCAGTCGCAGCGGGCGGGCGACCTCGGCCTCAGCGATGAGGAAATCGCGAGCACGGCGACGCGGCCGTTCGGCAAAGAAGATCGCGTGCTGCCGCCGTATGCGACGGCGCGTGAGGCGATCGATCGCATCCGCTCGCTGGCACCGAGTCCGGGCGCGCAACTGATCGGCGGCCTGCGTCCGTCGATCGGCGAAACGCCGCTGCCGGCTTTCAAGATTTTGCGCGCGCACAAGAGCACGAAATCGCCGCTCGCCGATGGCCGCGACGTGCCGGCCGGGACGGTCGTTGCGCATCGCGGGTTTCTCTACGTGCGCGCCAACGACGCGTGGATCGTCGTCGACGAAGTCCTGCCGGCCGGCAAGAGCGCGATGCCGATCGAAGCGTTCGCCAACGGACGGCGTATCGATAACGTGTACGTGCCCGAAGACGACGTGGTCGACGGTCTCGGTGCGTTGCGCTTCCGCGAACGTACCGGCGAGCTGCTCGCGCGATGACGACCGCGTTACGTCCGGCGCCGAGCGCGCGCAACGTTGCCTTCGCCGTCATTCGCGACGTCTTCGGGCCCGACGCGCGTGGTGCGGCCGAATCGCTCGACCGGCATCTGCGCAAGTCGTCGCTCGATCCGCGCGATCGCGCGTTCGTGACCGAACTCGCCTATGGCACGATCGAGCGCCGGCGCTGGCTCGATTGGCAACTCGAACCCTACCTCGGCGCACGCGCGGCGAAGCTGCCGCAGATGATCGCCGAGATCTTGCGGCTGGGCACCTACCAGCTGCGCGCGATGCGCGTACACGAATACGCCGCGGTGTCGGAGAGCGTGCAGCTTGCGCGGCGCTTCGGCCATCCCGGCACGGCCGGCCTGGTGAATGCGGTGCTGCGCCGCGTGTCGACCGATCCCGAGCGCGAAGTCACCGAAGCGGACGTAGCCTCACACGACGATTTGCTCGGCACGCGCGTCTCGCTGCCGACCTGGATCGTGCGGATGTGGCGCGAACGTTTCGGCGAGGCACAGCTGCAAGCGATCCTCGACGGCGTAAACGGTCCGGCTGCGACCGGCCTATCGATCGACCGCCGCAAAACCACGCGCGATGAAACGATCGCGCGCCTAGCCGAATACGGCATCGTCGCGCGGCCGTCCGCGTTCGCGGCGGATGCGATCGTGCTTGCTGCCGCGGTGCCGACGCCGGCACTGCGCGAGGCGCTCGGCGACCGCGCCGAACTGCACTCCGAAGTCGCGTGCTTTCCGGTCGACTTGCTCGATCCGCAGCCGGGCGAACGCATCCTCGAAGCGTGCAGCGGGCGTGGGAACAAGACGCTGCAACTCGCGAGCGCGATCGGCGATCGGGGCACGATCGTCGCGATCGATACCGATGCGCGCAAGATCGCGCGCGCGCAAGCGCGTTTGGCCGAGGCCGGCGTTACGTCGGTCACGCTGCGCACCGGCGATGCGGGCGCGCTCGACGGCAGCGAAACGTTCGACGCGATCCTCGTCGATGCGCCCTGTTCCGGCTTGGGCATCATCGGACGCCAGCCGGAAGCGCGCTGGCGCAAGTCGCCCGAGGACGGCGCGCGCCTCGCGCCGCAACAGCGCGCGCTCATCGATGCCGCCGCGCGAGCGCTCGCACCCGGCGGCCGGCTCGTGTACGCGGTCTGTTCGACCGATGCACGCGAAGGCGAAGGCGTGATCGACCCGTTTCTCGCCGCGCATCCCGAACTCGAACGCGCCGCGCTGCCGGAGCGCTACGCAGCGCTTGCGACGCCGGCCGGCGACGTGCTCGTCGCGCCGGGCATCGAAGGCCGGGACGGCTTCTACATCGGGGTGATGCGCCGGCGGTGAACGCGATCGCGCGTTTCGAGGCGCTCTGTGCGCGCGTCGTCGAAGGCACGTTTGCCCGCATCTTTCCCAGTGCGCTCGAGCCGGCGCAAGTCGGGCGCAAGCTCATCGCGGCGCAGGCCGCGACCCCGACCGACACCTATCTCGTGCGCGTGCACCCGGTCGACTACGCGCGCTTCGCGAGCGATCGCGCGTTTCTCGAAGCGCGCTGGAGCGCGATGTTGCGCGAAGGCGCGGCCGAGCGCGATTCGCCGCAAGCGATCTTACACGAAGATCCGGAAATCGTGGCCGGTTCGGTGACGGTGGAAGCACTGGTCGATGATCGGCCCGTCGTGCTCACACTGGTGCGTCCGGGCGAGACGATCGCGCTCTTCGACGGCTTGCGCATCGGCCGTCACGAGGACAACGACGTCACGATCCCCGACGGCCGTGTGTCGCGTCATCACGCGCGCATTGTTGCCGACGGCGACGGGTTCGCGATCGAAGACCTGCAATCATCGAACGGCACGTTCGTCGACGGCGCGCAAGTGCAGCGCGCGCGATTGCATCCCGGCGCGTCGATCGTGGTCGGCGAGACGGTGCTCGAGATCCGTGGCTGACCCGCGATACGCCACCCTGGCGGTCACCGCCGGCCTCGCGCTTTTCGTGGTGCTGGTTCGCGACCGGCGCGGTGCCCCGCCCCGGCCCGCGCTCGAGGCGACGATCCCGGCCGGCATCGAGCTGGTCGTCGACGACGGCGCCACGATCACGACCCGGCGCCTGGGACGCCGCATTCTGGTCGGCCGCGCACCCAGCGCCGACGTACGAATCGACGATCCCAGGGTGAGCCGCTTGCACGCGCGCATTGAAATGCGGGATGATGGTGTGTACGTGGAAGATCTCGGGAGTCGGAACGGCACCCTTGTCGACGGGGTACCGGTGGTGAGCAGTCGCCAGCTTGCTCATGGAGCCGAACTCACGATCGGAACCGCGTCCATCATTTTCCGAGGGGTCGGCTCATGGAAATAGCGGTCGGTTCGAAGCCTGGAGCCCGCTCGCGCGGGAACGTCGACGCCCACGTGGCGGAAGTGATCGCTCCGGGTGTCGTGCTGCTCGCCGTCGCCGAGGGCTTCGGCTCCGTCCGCGGTCAGGCCGCGCCGCTGGTCGCGGCGCTCGCCGTTCGCGATGCCTTGCGCCACCGCGTCCGTCCGGACGGCCGCGATGCGCGCGCCGCCCTGCTCTCCGCCTTTGCCAGCGCCAACGCGCGCGTCTTCGCGCACTCGGGCAGCCACGACGACTTCGTCGCGTCCGGTTCGTCAATTTCCGCCGCGCTGATCGTCGGCGATCGCGCGCACATCGCCCACGTCGGCGGCACGCGCGCCTACCTCAGCCGTGACGGTTCGCTGATGGCGCTCACCACCGACGACGAGCTCGGCGGTGAAGATTGGCTGTCGGCGTGGACGAGCGTGCCGACCGAAGCGCTGACGGGGCCCGTGCTCACGCGCACGCTCGGCACGCAGGCGACGCTCGATGCGACGGTGACCAACGTGCGTTTGATGCACGGCGACGCGCTCGTGCTCGCGACCGGCGGCTTCCACAAAGCGATTAGCGACGATGAGATCTCGTACGCGCTGCGCACGACCGACTCATCGGAGTCGGTCACGCAGCGGTTGCTTGAAACCGGCAGCATGCGCGGCAGCGCGTTCGGCGGCACCGTCATCGTCGGCCGAGCGCTCACCGACGCCGCCCCGCCGATCGACGCCGGCCCGTCGTTTCACATCCGTACGGCGGCGCTCGCGCTGACGATGCTCATCATCGCATCGCTCATCGCCGCCGCCGTCTTCCACATCTTCCTACAGCCTTAGAGATTTCCGCGCTTCGCTTGTTCCTTTTCGATCGAGACGAAGAGCGCTTTGAAGTTGCCTTTGCCGAACGACTCGGCGCCGTGGCGCTGGATGATTTCGAAGAACAGCGTCGGACGGTCTTGCAGCGGTTTGGTGAAGATCTGCAGCATGTAGCCCTGATCGTCGCGGTCGACGAGAATGTTCAGTTCGCGCAGCGTTGCAACGTCTTCGTCGATCGCGCCGACGCGCGCCGAGAGGTCGTCGTAATAGGACGCCGGCGTGGTGAGCAGCTCGACGCCGTTGGCTTGTAGCGCGCGCACCGTTGCGACGATGTCGTCGGTGGCGATCGCAACGTGCTGCACGCCCGCGCCGCCGTAGGACTCGAGGTATTCCTCGATCTGCGAGCGTTTACGGCCGTGCGCAGGTTCGTTGATCGGCAGCTTCACGGTGCCGGTGGCGTTGCGCATCACTTTCGAACGCAGTGCGGTGTATTCGGTCGAGATGTCGCGATCGTCGAAGCTGATCAGTTCCTGAAAGTCGAACGCGTCGGCGTAGAACCGGCACCAGGTTTCCATCTCGTTCCAGCCGACGTTGCCGACGCAGTGGTCGATCGCGCGCAAACCCACCGGCGTGCCCGCATGCGCGGTACTCTGCCAAGCGATGAAACCGGGCAGCCAGATCGCGCTCGCACCCGAGCGCTCGACCAGCGTGTGAATCGTATCACCGTAGGTTCCGACCGCCGCCAGCACCGCGCGCGCGCCGGTTTCTTCGACGACGGCCGGCCCGAACACGGGCTTTGCGCCGTGCGCGACGAGATGCCGAAACGCCGCAGTTGCGTCGGGCGTCGAGAACGCGACGCCGCGTACGCCGTCGCCGTGCCGCGCAACGTGATCGTTGATCGGACCGCCCGGCCGCAATGCCGACGTCAGCACGAGGCGGATGTCGCCCTGCGCGACCACGTAGGAGGCGCGGTCGGCGAGCCCGGTTTCGGGGCCGGCGTAGGCCAGGGGCCGGAAGCCGAGGGCGGTGATGTAGTACTCTGCGGCCTGCTTCGCATTGCCGACCCACAGCTCGAGGTGGTCGAAGCGCAGGGCGCCGCCGTCATAGCGGCCGACGGGGAGCGGAGCAGTCATCGTCATACTACCAAGATACCGCGCAGCAGGCGCGAACGGGGCGGCCGAGCCGCAATAATCCGCTAAAGAATAGGGCCGCCGGGGCAAAAGATGGCGCAAATCGCGTTAGACGCAATCGACCGTGAAATCCTGATCGCGCTTCAGGCCAATGCCCGCCTGCCCAACAACGATCTGGCGGCCGCCGTCGGCCTCTCGCCCTCGCCGTGCCTGCGGCGCGTGCGGCGGCTGGAGAAGCTGGGCGTGATCACCGGTTACAGCGCGCTGCTGAACCGCGCGGGGGTCGGGATCGGGCTGACCGCGTTCGTCAGCGTCGACATCGAGCGCAATCGCAAGGCCGAGACCGATCTCTTGCGCGCGCAGATCCAAGCCTTGCCCGAAGTCGTCGCCGCGCACATCGTCACCGGCGATTCCGATTTTCTGCTCGAGGTCGCAACCGCAAACCTCGAGACGTTTTCGCAGTTCGTGCTCGGCGTGCTCAACAAACTCCCCGGCGTCAAGGGCGTTCGCTCGAACATCTCGCTCGACGTCGTCAAACACGCGGCAGCGCTGCCGATTCCGCCGGTCGAACGCAGCGCATCGTGATACTCGAGCGCGTGCGCGAACTTTGGCCGATGGCGACGGCTCTCGTGTTTGCCGCGGCCATGTTCACGCTGGCCGCGCCGCATTCGCTCGGTCCGCCGTGGATCGCCGGCTTGTTGGCCGTGCTCGCGATCGTGTGGGTTGCAGTGCAACCGTCCTCGACGACGCGCGACGATACGCTGCCGGCGCTCGCAATCGTGATCGCCGCGCTCGGCGTGATCCTGGTTGCGCGTCTGTCGCCCGATCTCGCGGCCAAGCAAATGCTCTGGCTTGCGTTTTCGCTCGTGCTCGTGCTGATCGCGGGTCCGGCGTTCACGCGCTTTCGCGTGCTTTCGGCGTACACGTACGTGTGGATCGTTGTCGCGATCGTGCTCTTTGTTGCTCTCGCGCTATTCGGGCAAGAAGTCAACGGCGCGAAGCTGTGGATTCGCATCGGCGGCGTGCAGTTCGAACCGGTGGAAGTCATCAAACTGCTCGTCGTGCTTTTTATGGCCTCCTATCTGGCCGCAACGGCCGATGTGATCGAGCGCACGAAGCCCTGGTCGTTGCGCGCCAACGCGAAATATCTCGGGCCGCTCTTCATCGGCTGGGGCGCATCGATGGCGATTCTCGTGCTTGAACGCGACTTGGGGATGGCGGTGCTGCTGCTCTCCACGTTTGCGGCGATGCTGTACGTTGCGACCCGGCGCGTCGATCTGATCGTCGGCTGCACCGCGATCTTCGCCGCGGCGATCTGGTTTGCGGCGACGCACTTTCACTACGTGCAAGCGCGCATCGCGGTGTGGCACGATCCGTTCCGCGATCCCTACGGTGCCGGCTATCAAGCGATGCAGTCGCTGTTCTCGCTCGCGGCCGGCGGCCTGTTCGGCACCGGCTATCACGCCGGACGGCCGGACTTCATTCCCGACGTTGCGACCGACTACGTCTACGCCGCCTATACCGAAGAGTGGGGCGCCGTCGGCGCGATCGTGTTGTGCGCGGCGTTTCTTGCGCTGATCCTGCGCATGCTCGTCGTCGCGCAGCGTCAGCCCGATCTGTATTCGAAGCTGCTCGCCACCGGTCTGGCGGCGACGCTCGGGTTTCAGGTTGTGATCATCGTCGGCGGCGTGTTGCGGCTCTTCCCCCTCACCGGGATAACGCTGCCGTTCGTTTCGTACGGCGGGAGTTCGCTCGTGACGAACTTTTTGCTCGTCGCACTCGTATGGGCAATTTCGGGCGAACGTCGAAGAGTGCCTGAGTGAGGGGTGTATCGACGGCTATTTGGTCGGTCGTACTTGCTGGTTCGATCATTTCGATCGGAGCCGGTTTCGTCGGCGGCCGTTCGATTGGGTCGGCGGGCAGCCTACCAGTCGCGAACGCCAAGAAGACTGACGACGAGCTCCCCGCGCCGATCCGCCAGCGCCTCATGCGGCGCTCCCTCTTCGGCGCCCATTCGCTCGACGCGGCCGAGTCGTACGACCCCTACGGTGACCCCGAGCTCGGCGTGACCGACCGCTCGCGCGCAGCTGCCGGCTACGATCCGCGCACCGACCGGGCGAAGATCGCCGTGATCGTGATCGACGCGGGCAGTGCCGGACCCGGCCTTGATATGTTCACCCGTTCGCCGTTGCCGCTCACCTTGGCGGTGGCGCCGGCCGACGACAACGCGGGTTCGGCCGTGCAATCGATCGAGGCCGCCGGCAAGACCGCCGTCGTCGACGGCACTCAGGGCTCGCCGGCGCGGATCGCGGCCTTGATTCACGACGGCGCACGCGGCGTGATCGCCTCGCTCGACGAACAGCGTGCGGGCGCACTGCTGCGCGGCATCGATCGCAACGCTCTGGTCGTGGACGCGGCGCTGTCGGAAGACGACGCCATCGCGTCGGCCGCACGCGCGTTGCACCGTCCGCTCTACACGCGCGACGTGATCGCCGATGCGCGCGACGACGGTGCGTACGTCGATTTTATGCTGCGCAATGCTCTGGCGATCGCCCAGCGCACCGGCACGGCGATCGTCGCGGTCCACGCGCGTGCGCAGAGCTTCGATGCGATTACGCGTTTCGCCGATCGGGCGAGCCGTGATGGCGCCGATATCGTCGCGTTGACCGACCTCACTCATTGACGACGCGCGATTACCTGACGCGCACCCCCGCCGCCGGTATCCGCATCGCGTACGCGAGCGAAGCGCCGGAACAGTTCGGCGATCTGCGCGTTCCCGCCGGCGATGGCCCGTTTCCCGTTGCCGTGGTCGTGCACGGCGGCTGGTGGCGCTCGACCTACGGTCTCACCTATGCCGGGCATCTGGCCGAAGCGCTGACGTCGGACGGTTTTGCCACCTGGAACATCGAGTACCGGCGCGTCGGAAATCCGGGCGGCGGCTATCCGAACACGCTCTTCGACGTGACGGCGGCGCTCGGCGCGTTGCGTGAGATCGCGGGCGAGTACCCGCTCGATCTCGCGCGCATCGTCGTGACTGGACACTCGGCCGGCGGACACATCGCGGCGTGGCTTGCCTCAAAGCAGGCGCATCGCGAACTCGACGTCTTCGGCGAGCCGCTGCCGCTGATCGGCGCGGTGCCGGTTGCCGGCGCGCTCGACCTGGTGCACTGCTCCGCGATGCGGGTGAGCGATTCCGCCGGCATTCCCGTGCACGATTTTCTCGGCGGCACGCCGGGTGACGTGCCCGAATACTACGCGATGGCATCGCCGACCGCGTGGCTGCCGACCGGCATTCCGGTGATCGCCGTGCACGGCACGGAGGACGACGTCGTCCCGATCGAGATCTCGCGCCGCTACGTGCAGCGCGCGCAAGCCGCCGGCGATCGCGCCAAACTGATCGTGCTCGACGGCATTGACCACTTCGCGCCGTTCGACCCGTCGACCAAGGCCGGCGCGATCGTCTGGGACACCGTTTCCGAACTCCTCACGAGGGACTTTGGGAGGGGAGCGTCGTAAAGGTGCCCTTGATGACCACCTTGGCCGCGCTGTTCCTCCTCCTTCTTAGCGATACGACTCCGTAGCCGCTTAGCTGCGCTTGCCTGAAATGGCCCGCCGCGAAAGCGACGGGCCAATTTTATTTTCCGCCATCATTCGAGAGAGAGCATCTCATGTCGACCATGCCGCACAACCGCTACCGCCCCTTCGCACCGATCGCGCTGCCCGACCGCACCTGGCCGTCGAAGACGATCGACCGTGCGCCGCGCTGGTGCAGTGTCGACCTTCGGGACGGAAACCAGGCGCTGATCGAACCGATGGGAGCGCAGCGCAAGCGCCGCATGTTCGATCTGCTCGTGAAGATGGGCTTCAAGGAGATCGAGGTCGGCTTTCCGTCGGCCTCGCAGACCGACTACGATTTCTTGCGCGATCTGATCGAGAGCGGCGCGGTGCCCGACGACGTCTGGCTCCAGGTCCTCACGCAGTCGCGCGAAGAGCTGATCGAGCGTACGTTCGAATCGCTGCGCGGCGCGAAGAAAGCGATCGTGCATCTCTACAACTCGACCTCGACGCTGCAGCGGCGCGTCGTGTTCGGGATGGATGAAGAGGGGATCGTGGGGATCGCCGAGCGCGGCACCCGGCAGATCCGCGCGCTGGCCGATAAGGTCACCGATACCGAAATCCGCTTTGAGTATTCGCCCGAAAGCTTCACCGGCACCGAACTGCCGTTCGCGAAGCGCGCGTGCGAAGCGGTGATGGCGATCTGGAAACCGACGCCGGAAAACCCGATGATCCTCAACCTGCCCGCGACGGTCGAGATGTCGACCCCGAACATCTACGCCGATCAGATCGAATGGTTCTGCCGCAACGTCAAGGACCGCGACAGCGTGCTGATCTCGCTGCATCCGCACAACGACCGCGGTACCGGGGTTGCGGCCGCGGAGCTCGCGCTGATGGCGGGCGCCGATCGCGTCGAGGGCACGCTCTTCGGCAACGGCGAGCGCACCGGCAATGTCTGCGTCGTCACGCTGGCGGCGAACTTGTTCACGCAAGGCATCGACCCGGAGCTCGATCTTTCCGACATCCCGCAGATGGTGCGCACCGTCGAATACTGCAATCAGATCCCGGTGCATCCGCGGCATCCGTATGCCGGCGACCTCGTGTTCACGGCGTTCTCGGGTTCGCATCAGGACGCGATCAAGAAGGGCCTCGATGCGCTGGCCAAGAGCGAGGGCGCGCCGTGGGAAGTTCCCTACCTCGCCGTCGATCCGAAAGATCTTGGGCGCAGCTACGAAGCGATCATCCGCATCAACAGCCAGTCGGGCAAGGGCGGGATCGCCTACCTCATGGCGACCGACTACGGCTTCCAGCTGCCGCGCAACGTGCAGATCGAGTTCAGCAAAGTCGTGCAGGCGCACACCGATGAAACCGGTGCCGAACTGACCGCGCCCGAACTGTGGGATGCTTTCGAGCGCGAGTACCTCACGCCGGCCGGTCCGTTCAGCCTGATCGAACACCACATCGCCGAGACCGCCGGCGGCGGTTCCGCGATCCGTGCGCGCGTTGCCGACGGCGATGCCGTGCGCAGCATCAGCGGCGAAGGCAACGGTCCGATCGACGCGTTCATCGGCGGCTTGCGCACCGGCCTCGGGGTCGAGATCAAAGTGCGCGACTACCACGAGCACGCGACGACGGCCGGCGCCAACTCGGCCGCCGTTGCCTACGTCGAACTCGAAGTCGCGGGTCAATCGGTGTACGGCATCGCGCGCGACGCCAACATCGTGACGGCGTCGCTGCGCGCGATCGTCAGCGGCCTCAACCGCGCCAGCCGTTTCGTCACCTTCGACCGCGCTGCCGTGAGCGTTTAGTGCTCTCGCGCCGGCTCGCGCTTACGCTAACGGCGGCCGCGCCGTTTGCGTTAGGCGCGCCGCGCCCGGCCGCCGCAGCCGATGCGGTGACGCTGAAGGCCGGCACGTCGCCGACCGATGCCTACGCCGAGCCGCTGTATTTCGCGCCGGCCGGGATGGCCGCCAAGTCAGGCATCACGCTCGACGTTAGCCTCTACTCGAGCAGCACCGTAACGGCGGCGGGTTGCGCATCGGGCGCGCTCGACGTCGGCGTCGCCGATCCGATCGCGATCGCCAACGGCGTCGTACAGGGCATTCCATTTCGCATTCTTGCGCCGGGTTCGGTATACACCGGCGTGACGACGTCGTACATCTGCGTTGCCAAATCATCGCCGATCACGAGCGCAAAAGATTTGAACGGCGCGACGATGGGTTCGGTCACGCTGGCGTCGTCGGTCGCCTTCGTTGCAACGAAGTCGTGGCTTGCCGCCGGCGGCGCGGATCTTTCGACGGTCAAGTTCGTGGAGATGCCGTACGCTTCGATGGCTGCTGCGATCGAACGCGGCACGATCGCCGGCGCATCGATCGCCGAGCCGTTCATCTCGCAGCTGCCGCCGACGGTGCGCATCCTCGCGAACCCGAACGATGCGATCGGCGGTCACTATGCCACGAGTGCCTGGTTCACCACCAAAACGTGGCTCGATAAGAATCCCGCGCTCGCGCGCCAGCTCACGACGGCCATCTACGACGTGGCGCGCTGGTCGAACGAGCATCAGGCCGATACGGCCGCCGTGCTGGCCGGCGCAACGCACGTTGATGTCGAGCGCGCACGCTCGATGAAGCGCGCGTCGTTCGTCACCTCACGCGACCTTCAGCCGATCGCCGTGAGCCTCGCCGCCGCCGTGAAAGTCGGCGTGCTCAGCCGCCCCGTGACGATCGCGGAATTGACGTAGGAAACGGGCAACTGCGTCCGGAGCGGTAAGGCGAATTGTTTGGACAATGCCCGACCGGCCCAGCAGCCGAGCGAGACACGGGTAACGTCGCCGACACTCTCATTCCACCAAATTCCCCTCGCTCGGCTGAGACGCTGCGCGAAAGGGCCAGCACCAAATTCAAACCTCGCCCGGTCTCGTCGCCGTCCGCCGGCTGGTCCTCGAAGCTCCGGTCAAATCCTGGCCCACTGTCATGGACGACGAGTGTCGGTTCGCTTGCGCGCCAATCAAGCTCGACGCACATCGGCCCGGGCGCATGGCGAGCAACGTTGGAGAGCACTTCGCCGACGATCAGTTCTGCGCCGGCAATGTCGTCGTCCGGTTGCGCATACTGGCGGATGAGATGACAGATTTCCCGCCGCAGCGGCCCTGCGTCTTGATGACCCATTCTCTCGCGCGTCCAGCACACACGCTCGTCAATACCCCATCAACGGGAAGAGAAACGCACACCCCTCCCCTCGGTGCGCGAGCGTACTGTGCGGGGCTCGCGGCCTCCGGCCTCTACACCCCGGCCTTTTGTGCTAAACCGCGACTTATGTAAACGGATCGTGAAGGGTCTGAGAAGACTCTGTATTCGGCCTAGCGCCCGTAAATGGGTGGCCGAACCTATAGACATCATGCATCCTTTCCGAGTCCAGCCCGAAGCCATCGACCGGGTCATCTGCGGTAACTGCGGTCACCCCGCGTGGGACCACTGTGTGAGCGAGGGCGCCGAATACGACGCTCACGAGAGCAACGGCGCTTGCCGCCACTTTGCGCTCACCGGCTTCCTCGTCTCGCCGCAGGTGCTAGTCGATAACCTTCGCGTCTCGCAACTCGCGTAAACGCGCCTCGCTGTAACCGAGGACGTCTCGCAAAATAGCATCGCTATGCTCGCCGAGAGCCGGCGGTGCACTTGGCGTCCGCACCGGCGTCGCGGAGAAGTGCATCGGCGAACCAGTCGTGCGGACGCCGCCGGTCTCGTAGATCATCCCGCGTTCGGCGACTTCCGGCGCTGCCAGCACTTCCTCAACCGTGCGCACGCGACCGGCGGGAATATTCACCGCGGCACACGCGGCGAGCACGTCGTCGCAGGTCCGTTGCGCGAAGTCTTCGCCGAGGATCGCGATCAGCGTCTCCCGGTTCGCGACGCGCTGCGCGTTGGTCGCGAACCGCTCGTCGCCGGCGAGGTCGGGACGTTCGACGACGGATTCGCACAGGTCGCGGAACTGCCGGTTGTTCGCGCAGGCCAGCACGAACGGCGCATCGGCCGCCTCGAACGTCTGGTAGGGAACGATGCTTGCGTGCGCGTTGCCGTAGCGCTTCGCGTTTACGCCGCCGTTGAGCGACGCGCTCGCCACGTTGATCAGTGCCGCGACCGACGCATCGTGCAGCGCGATATCGAGCAGCTGCCCCGTGCCGGTGCGTTCGCGGGCATAGAGCGCCGCGAGGATCGCTTGCGTCGCCGCGTTGCCGGCCAGCAGATCGGAAATCGCAACGCCGAACTTGTGCGGCGTTCCGTCGACCTCGCCGTTGATCGACATCAAGCCGCTCTCGGCCTGGATCACGAAGTCGTAACCGGCGCGTTCGGCTAAGGCGCCCGTACGTCCGTAGCCCGAGAGCGAACAGTAGATCAGCCGCGGGTTCAACGCGGCGAGCGAGAGGTAGTCGAGGCCGTAACGCGCCAGGGTTCCGGTGAGATAGTTCTCGACCAGGATGTCGGCGCGTTGCGCGAGTTCGCGCACGATCGTTTGTCCGTCTCGGGTGCGGAAGTCGACGGCGAGGCTCGACTTGTTGCGGTTGACGGCGAGATAATACGTCGCGGTGCCGTGGAAGGCCGGCGGCGTCCAGCTGCGCGTTTCATCGCCGCCGGCGGGATTTTCGATCTTCCAAATCTCGGCACCCAAATCGCCGAGCGCCATCGTGGACCAGGGGCCCGCGAGAACGCGCGACAGATCGAGCACCCGAATTCCGTCGAGCGGCGGGGCCATGGCGCTGTGCGCTACGCCGTGCCGGCGACGTGCGCGGCGAGTTTGCGGAACGTGCCCGCGCGAATTGCATCGAGCGCCGGCCCGTCGAACGAGACGTCCTTGAGCACTTCGCCCGGCGGATCTTCCATCACGCCGAAGGGATAATCGCTGCCGACCATCAGATGATCGAGCCCGATGCGCTTGGCGATCAGCTCGAGGTTCGTCGCATCGAACGTCAGCGTGTCGGCGTAGAACTTCTGCGCTTCGACCGACGGCCGCGTCGGCAACATCGCTTGCCACGCTTTCTGCGTGCTCCAGAAGCGGTCGAGCCGTGGCAGCATCCACATCAGCGTGCCTCCGCCGTGGGCCAGCACGATCTTCATGTCGGGAAAGCGCGTGAGGTAACCGCCGAGCAGCAGCTTCGCCGAGATCACGCCGGTTTCGGTCGGGTAGGCGCCGGCGGCGCTGAAGCCGAGGATGTTGCGGTGGCGCTCGAAGCCCGGCGCCGTTTCCGGATGGATGAAGATCAGTGCGCGCAACGCGTTGCACTGCTCCCAGAACGGGACCAGCGCGGGATCGTCGAGTTCGCGGCCGGCCGCGGTCGTGCCGATCTCGACGCCGAGCAAGCCGAGGTCGTTGCGTAAGTAGCTCAGCTCGGCGCACGCCGCGTCGACGTCTTGCAACGGAATGGCGCCGAGGCCCGAAAAGCGGTCGGGGCGTTTGCGCACGACTTCGGCGATACCGTCATTGTGCAGACGTGCCCATGCGCGTCCGTCTTCAGATGAGGACGCGTACGAGTTCGTGACCGGAATCGGCGAGATGACTTGGCGCGCGATGTTGCGCTCGTCCATATCGTTGATGCGGCGTTGCGCGTCCCAGCAGCGTTCGTCGATCGTCCGGTAGTGCTTGCCGTTTTCGTAGAGCTGCCCGCAGGTCGGCGTTTCGATTTCGAGTTTGGTCGTGCCGGCCGCGCGATACGTTGCGGCGCTATCCGGAATGTAGTGCGTGTGGAAGTCGACGATTTGTTCCATCTCGGTCAGCCTTCGACGGGACCGGAAGGTTGCGCCTCCAGCGGACAGAAGCGCTCCGCATGATACGACGTTCTTCTGCGTTAACGCTCATCGCCGGCGGCATTCTCGCCGGCATTCGTCCGGCGAGCGCGCAGACGGCGCCGGCGCCGGTGCGAATCGGCGCGATGGCGATCGACGCGTTTGGTGAAGCGTACTTCGGCAACGATGCCGGAATTTTCGTCAGCAACGGCATCGCGCCGCAGATCACGACGCTCACCAACGGCGCCGCGATCATGTCGGCCGTGATCGGCGGCGATCTCGACGTCGGCATGGCCAACACGGTCAACGTCGCCGGCGCGATCGCGCGCGGCATTCCCGTCCAGATGATCGCGCCCGCTTCGCTGTATTCGAAAAAGGACGCGAATCCGAACCTGATGATCGCGAAGACGTCGCCGATCAAGTCGCCGAAGGATCTGACCGGCGCAACGATCGCCGTCTCGGCACTCGGCGACTTCAACCAGTTGAGCCTCTTGGCATGGCTAGATACGAACAAAGTGCCGCGCGATAGCGTGCACTTCGTCGAGATGAAGTTCGGCGAGATGGGAGCCGCGGTAGCGCGTGGGACGGTGCAAGCCGCGATCATCACCGAACCCGCCAAGACCGATGCGATCCTGGCCGGCCAAGTGCGCGACTTCGCCGACACGTACATCGCGGTCGCGCCGGAGTTCGCGACGATCGTGTGGTTCACGACGAAGGGCTGGCTGCAGAAGAACCCCGACACGGCGAAAAAGCTCGTTGCCGGGATTTACGCGACAGCGCGCTGGGCGAACGCCCACACCGATCTATCGGCGCCGATGCTGGCGAAAGCCGCGAAGATGGACCCGGCCGTCGTTGCGGGCATGCGCCGCTTGTACTTCGCGACCGCCAACGATCCGAAATATATCGAAGGCACGCTCGCGCTCGGATCGCGCTACGGCATGTTGCCGCGTCCGGTCACGGTTGCGGAATACACCGCCGGAATATGAGATCGATTCGCGCCCTGACGCTGCTCGCCGCCGTTTCGCTGCTGGGCGCTTCCCCGGCTAGCGGAACGCCGATCACCATCGACGTGATCCTGCCGCTGACCGGCGGACAGGCGTTCTCGGGCGCGATCCACGCGCAGACGATCGGCGTGTACGAACGCTACGTCAACGCGAACGGCGGGATCAACGGCCGCCCGGTACACTTCGACATTCACGACGACAAGTCGAGTCCGCTCGTCGACGTCCAACTGACGAACGCGATCGTCGCAAACAAGACGCCCGTGATGCTGGGCTCATCGTATCAGGCGGGGTGTCTCGCGGAGTTGCCGATCCTCGGAACGAGCACGGTCGCCTATTGTCTCTCGCCCGGCCTCAACCCGAAACAGCCGAACATGTTCTCGGCAGCCGTCTCGACGAATTACATCGTGCCGGCAATCTACAAATTCATGCGCGATCGCGGCTACAAGAAGATCGCGGTCATCACCTCGATCGACGCCACCGGCCAGAGCCACGACGTGCTCAGCCAAGTCACGATGGACCGCCCCGACTTCAAGAACATGAGCATCGTCGACTACGAGCATTTCTCGCCGGCCGATCTGAGCGTTAGCGCCCAGATCGCGCGCATGAAGAGCGCGAATCCGCAGGGTGTCGTCGTCGTGGCCACCGGGAACGCGTTCGCCACCGTGCTGCGCAGCATGCACGATGCGGGCCTCGACATCCCCGTGATCACGAGCGCGGTCAACATGAACGAGGACGAGCTCAAGCAGTACCAGCCGTTCTTGCCCAAAGAGATCGTCTTCAATAGCACGCTCTTCTACGCGCGCCCGCAGGACCGCAAAGGCTCCGTCCGTGCCGCCGTTGATGAGTTCTACAGCGCGTATAAAACCGCCGGCATCAACCCATCACCCGAAGCAACCTCATGGGACCCCGCCAAAATCGTCGTCGCCGCGCTAAAAGCGCTCGGACCAAATACGACCGGCGAACAAGTCGCCGCGTACATCGCGAACCTGCACGACTTCGCCGGCTCGAGCGGCCTCTACGATTTCCGCACCGGCGACCACCACGGCCTCAGCGACGCCGACATCGTGTGGGTCAAATACCAACCCGACACCCCAACCAAGTACGCCCCCGTCTCCAAACCGGGCGGCGCCCCGCTCTAGTCATCGGCAGCACATTGTTGCCACTTCGTCGCATCGACCTCGACCGGCGTTCCGTTGAGAATTGGAACGAATATCCGTTCGCGGTTCCGGCGATTTCGGCGTTTACGCCAATCGACGTCCGCAGCCCGGTATTATGCTTCGTGGGAGAAAATGGGAGCGGCAAGTCGACGTTGCTCGAAGCCATCGCGCTGTCTTGCGGGTTCGGCCGGGAAGGCGGAACGAAGAACTTCAGCTTCTCGACCCAAAACGAGCAATCGACGGACGTCAACCCCGACGAGGCCGCGATCGATCGGCTGGCAGACGCGCTAGCCTTATCGTGGCGAAAACGCCAACGCGATGGGTTCTTTTTGCGAGCTGAGAGTTTTTATAACGTCGTATCCTACCTCAATCGAGATCCGGCCAATCTGAGAAATTACGGTTGGAAGTCGCTTCACGCTCGCTCGCACGGTGAATCATTCCTGACCCTCATGCTCGAGCGGTTCTCGCCAAACGGCTTGTTCTTGCTCGACGAGCCGGAAGCGGCGGTGTCGCCGGCCCGGCAGCTCGCGCTCCTGCGCCGAATGCACGATTTGCTGCACGCGGGTCGCGACACGCAGTTCATCGTCGCCACCCACTCCCCGATTATCTTGGCATATCCCGGTGCTCAGATTTGCGAATTCTCAAGCGCCGGCATTAAAGAAGTTTCGTATCGCGACACGGATGCGTATATCATAACGCGCCGCTTTCTCGAAAATCCCGATCGCGGTCTCGCGGAGGTCCTTAGCGACTTAACTGATGAGGTCGATTTCGAATAGTGACGCGGAGGCCACAATTGCTGGAGTCATTAGTGTATAAAGCGGACGATCGTGTCGCGCCGCGCCGGGCCGGTACGCAGCCATGGGAGATCTTTGCCGATCGCAATCAGCGCTTGGGCGAAGCCCGGGAGATCTGCTAGCCCGACGTCGTTGAACGTTTTCACCTGATCGCCGCAGCGCACACGCACAAGGACCCTCGGAGCGGTCATGTGGAGGCTCGATGCAGCCGGTATGATGAGCGGAATACCGCTGCGTTCGCATAGCTTCGCGTGCTCGACTTCAGCCTCGACCGCGACGAAGTCGGCCTTTGCCACGTAGTGGCCGTCGTATCCCCGCAGCCGGCCGTCGTACGCGGCGCCCCCGTCACGGGTGAACCTGAGCGTATAGCCCGGGGAATTCGCGCCGATCACCATTCGAGCGGTCGTGACCACCACATCGTCTGCCTGCGGCACCGTAGCCGTAGCGGGAGCTGCGATCAGGGCGAATGCGATGACCAGCGCGGAAGCCAAGCGAGCACTGTGCATGGCCAGGATAATATCATGCCGCCTCAGGCACTTCATAAAAATTCGATGAGACCGCTGCCGGAGGCGGCTGATTTTCTGCCGGGGGCCTCGCTCTAGCCCTTGGTCGCCGGCACCATCGTTTTGCACTTGGTGAATTTGCCCTTGGCATCGCGGCAGCGCTTCGGCGCCGGCGTGACGACGGCGGTCGGGCACTTGATGAATTTGCCCTTCGCATCGCGGCACGTCTTGGCCGAAGCGATCCCCGAGCACAGGGTTACCGCGAAAAGAAACCCGAGCACCGACGTAAGTAAACGCGCCATACAAGACCTCCATCGAAAAAAAACGTGGGAGCGAGCGCTTCTCCGGTCGGCTTTAGCTTGCCTAGCGGATGCCGAACGCGGCCGCGAAGGATTGCGTGAGGTCGCCGGATGCGCGTGTAACGCGAATGTAATTTTGCTGAGCCGCGGCTGTAAGGCGCAATTCGCTACGGTCGTAGCATGAAAAACATCACAACGTCCACCCACCTCGCCGCAGCCGCCCTCATCGCCGGCTCCGCCCTGCTAGCAACGAGCGCGCCGGCCGACGCTCAGACTCCTGGGGTCCCATCCGGCGTGGCCTGCTCCGCGCAAAACAGGAACGCCCAACCGACGTATCTCGAAACACCCGAATGGCCGGCAGTCGCTCAGTTAATGAATCTTACCGGTACGACGTACGTGCGCGTGCAGATCGACCCAACCGGCTCACCCTCGCAACCAGAGGTTGCGCGAACGTCCGGCGCGGGAGTACTCGACCGGGCAGCGATCGATGCGGTCTTGAAGAGCACCTTTAGGCCGGAAGTCGACGATTGCGTTCCCGTCAGCGGCAAGTACATAATCATCGTAGACTTTCCGTCGACCCAATGAGCGCTCGACAGTATACCGAGCAATCAATGGGATGCCCGTCGTTGTTAAAACATAAGCCGACGCTCGCGAGAACTATTTAGCATGCATGTCTGGCCGCGCGCTCGAGTCAGGTTCGTTACGCTCGTGATCGCGTTGACGGTCGTTGCGATCGCCATCAACGTTCCGGGCTTCGTCATGCACGCACGGCACGTCTATGGAATCAACGGAATAGTTCTGAGCGGTAATCGGGTCGTCGGCCTCTTGAAGCGCGGCGGAGCGCCGAACCAATTCAGGGTCGGGGACGTCGTCCTGCTGGACCAGGTGCCGATCGGCGATCGCTATGAAATGGGCCAGTTCTCGCGCCTGGGTCCAATCGCGAAGACGGTACGCATACCGGTGTTGAGAAACGGCAGGCCGGTAACCGTTCTTGAAAACTTCGTCTATGAACCGCGGCTCCTTGGCGATGCGCCCCTTGACGTTACGATCGACCTGATCGAGAAAACGTCCATTCTGTTGCTGGCATTGGTGGGCGCCGCACTCCTGCTGTTGTGCCCGTCACCCGTTTCGTGGACGTTTTTCTTCTACACCGCCGGCCTAGCCGTCTGGGACGGGCCGATGTTCTGGACGTTTCTGCCGGCGATTCCGTACATGATCGTCAGCTGGGTCGCCATCATCTACGCGTCCCTTGCGCCGATCATGTTCGCCCTCTTCGCACTGCGCCTGACAGATATCCTCAAGCCGGCCGTGCGCCTCCTGGCAGAGCGTATCGTCGTCGTGGCCGGGCTCGCATACCTGATCTTTCCAGCGATCGAAACGGTGCTGGTCTTTACGAAGCCGGTCGGCGAATTCTACTATACCGTTTCATTTGCGTTTGTAATTGCGCTGCTGGCCGGTGCCACAGCAGTCTTTATCGTGGCGGCGTTTCGCACCGCACGCACCGGCACAGGCGTGCCCGTAGCAGCATCGCTCTGCTTCGCCGGCGCGGGCCTGACGCTACTCCTGCACCTCTTCACGGGACTTTTTCTCAACTTCGATAGTGCGCTGCTCAATACGATGCTGCCGGTATTCGAGGCATCGTTGTACTTCCCACTCTCACTAGCGGGAATATTCATTATCGTCCGTTCCCGAACGATCGACATCAAGCTCACGATTTCGCGAACCGCAGCGTTTGCATTTCTCAGCTACGCGGTCATCGCAGTCATTGTCGCGGCGAACTGGACATTTGCTCGGCACCTCGCCGACTATTCGTTCTTGATCCCGCTGCAGCTCATTTTTGCCGTGTGGCTCGGTTACCGGTTGAGCGGCTTGGGGGACTTGTCGCGTACGTTCGCGCTGGCAACATCGGAAGCGACCGCGGCACGTTTAAGCGGTGACCTCACCGCCGAGCAGCAGCTTCTCACCAAAGGATTAGCCGCGGCCGAACTCACTCGCAAGGCAACTCTCGTCGCGGAAGTGCATGCTCGCATGGCCTTCAGCGCTTGGCTCGACGGCGACGAGAACCGGCGCGATACCCATCTGCAGGCGCTTGAAGCGGCAATCGGCGAGACTCGCTCCCGCGGATTGCGCTTCTACTTGGCTGCGGCACGCAACCAACTGGATGAGATCGAACCATCCGATTCAGATCTGGCGGAATGGATTGCCCGCGGTTACCTCATCGCAAGTGCCAAAGCGAAGGACGCCGCCGAGTCCTTGCTGCTGGCACGCGAAGCGAAGCATGCTGCAGAACAAAGCGGTCAGCATTTCTTGACGGCTCTCGCACTCATCGCCAACGCCGAACTAAATCCCTCGGCGAGCGTCGAAAAGATGCGCGAACGCGCAGAAGAACTCGCGCGCGAGTTGGCATCCGAACCATTCCGAAACCTCGTCCGAGCGTACTTCGATGGATCGGACAACCTCGGCATGCTGGAACCGTTCGTCCGCAGGTTCAAACCATCGGTCCACGCGCCGCCTGTGCTCGAAGTAGCATTTTCTCGCGCGGAGGTTCGCGTCTCGGACGTACCAGTCGCGTTACGCGAAGCGGAGCGCGCTCTGCTGTTCGCGATCGCGTACCGGCCCGGGCCGGTTTCGAGCGACGCACTCGCCGATGAGCTTTGGCCGGACCGGGACGGCGACGTAGCGAAAAATGCACTGCGCGTGTGCATGCACCGCCTACGGCGTGCCCTCGGGCCGGAAGAATGTGTTTTGCGCAGGGATAACGGATACGCGTTGCGCACCGACGCGTCCGTCGATCTTCATGAGATGCCGAAAGTACAGCGTTCCATCACCTTCCCCCTAACACCGAGCCAGCGATCCCGCATGGCTGCCGTATTCGAAACGCTCCAAGCAACGGAAGATCTTCGTGCTGCGGCAGGCAGCTGGTTTTCCCGCTACGCCTCCGACATTCTGACACGTTACAACGCCTATGCGCTCACGCTCTGCCGGGACGCTTTGCGTCGCGGTGCACCTGATGAAGCGCTCGGATTCGTGCGGTCCGTCCTTAAAAGCGACCCGAGCGATGCCGAGGCCTGCGAGCTCCGAAATACCGCGAATGATATGATCCGGCAACGCGGCGCTTCGAGGCGCGGCGACCCGGTCACCCGACCAAGTCGAATTCGAACAATGATGCGATGATGGCGGCCATTCGCGGGTCGACCGACCACAGGCGAGAGCGCGTGGCGCGCGGCCAAAGCGAGTGCGGATCGTTGACCTCGACGAACGCGCGGACGCACTCGGCGAAGTATTCATCGCACGCGCTGGCAGCATAGGGCGTAACGAATGCGGTGGCTCCCGCGAAGGCGCGGCGGATGCGCGGGTCGACCCCGCTGAGATACACGCCGCCGCCCAACGCGCAGTCGAGCGCGTGTGCGAACTCGTGCGCAATCGTCATTGGGCTCAAGCTGCGCAGGTAGATCGTCCGTTCCTCGACCACGAACAAGCCCGCCGGTGGGATCGGCCAGCCGTCAACGCCCGCAACGATGCGTCGTAAGACCGGAGAGCGATCGCCGAAGCGTTCGCCTTCACCGAGTACGGTAATGCGGATGCCGGCGCGTTCGGCAACGGCGATCGCGCCCGGGCCGAACCGCTGGAGTACTGCCTCGACGGCGGCGGCATGCGGGGGCGCGGCTTCGATCATCCGGCCTACGATACGCGCCTGCCATTACGCTACGATGTCCGAACTATTGCCTAGTCACCCGTCAGTTGCGAGCGTATTGCGCTCCCGCGTGCGCGATGATCGACGTACTAGGTCCGCGGCGGAGGCGCACGTTGTCAGCGTACCGTCATTCCGCCATCGACACGATAGTTTGCGCCGGTTATGAACTTGCCGCGATCCGACGCGAGTAACGCAACGACTTCAGCGACGTCCTCGGTGCCGCCGAGACGGGCCAGCGGAATATTGCGAACCCAGTCATCGGAAGAAAATCCTGGAGTCGTCTTGGCAAACTCGGCGGACCCCGGCGTCGCGATGACGCCGGGCGACACGACGTTCACACGGATCCCGCTCGGCGCAAGTTCCGTCGCGAGTGTGCGGGAGTAGTACTCGAGCGCAGCCTTTGCGGCGCCATAGTGCACAGAGGGCGCAAACGGGATCGTCGCTGCCGCCGAAGAGATGTTTACGACGGCTGCAGCCTTCGACGCACGAAGCGCCGGGAGAAGGGCGTTCGTAAGGCGGATTGCGGCGAAAAGGTTGAGCGCGAAGCTCTCATTCCAGGCCGTCTCGGGTATCGTCCACGATCCACCGAGGAACGCGCCTCCACCGCCCGCATTGTTCACGAGAATGTCGAGACCGCCAACCGCCGCAAGCGCCTGCTTCGCGATTGCGTCCACGCCCTCGATCGTCGTGACATCGCCGGAAACGAACGTCGCCCCCGCGGGTGTTTCGTCGTTACGCGAACGCGCGGCGACGACGACTTTTGCGCCGGCATCAAGCAGGCGCTGCGTGATGGCGGCGCCGATGCCTTTGGTGCCGCCGGTGACGAGTGCGCGGCGACCGATGAGTTCTTTCGAGAGATCAAGTTTATTTGCCATGGGATATTCCTACGAAGATGCGTCCACCTAGACGATTGTAGATTCACGACACGCGTCGTATAATCGAGCTATGTCGCATATGATACGGCCGTCCGAACCGCCGGTCAACCAACAAACTGGCACGAATGTTGCTTATCTGGCGAAACTGAGAGATTGATGCTTAGCGGTGCACCACGCTCGTCTCGCGTCGATCCGCGGGTAACCCGGACGCGCAAGCTCATCCGGGACGCGCTGACGGCGCTTATCGGTGAAAAGAGTTTCGAAGCAATCACCGTGCAGGACATCGCAGAACGCGCTACGATCAATCGCGCGACGTTCTATGCCCACTATACGGATAAGTTCGCTCTGCTTGATGCTTTGGTTCGGGAAGACTTCACGGCCCGTCTAGCCGAGGGTGATCCGCTGAAGATTCGAAGCGTTCAGCCGATGTTGCTGGCGGTGGGCAGCAACGTCTTCGCCTACGTCGCGTCGAAGAAGAAATGTCGAATCGACCGCGATTTTGAGTCGCAGGTTCAACGAACTATGGACACGGCGCTAACCGGCTTCTTGTCACCCGCCTTCGGGCAACGCACGGCGATGATGATCGCGTCGGCGTTCGCCGCCGCCGCAATGAATTGGCGCCATCAGTCGCCGAAATCGCCGACGGAACCAATCGTAGCGGATATCGTTCAGATTCTCGTGGACGGCGTGAAAACGCGTCGGCTCTCGGTTTAGATGCGGGCGGTCGCTGCTCTGAAGAAGAACGGTGAGTCAATCGCTGATAGCGGCGATTGGGGCGGCCCTTCGACAAGCTCAGGGTGACATGAGAGAGAAGCCACGGAATCTGCTGTTGTTCTTCATTGCTTTTCTCACGGGCGATGGGGCGGCGCAGATTCAGCAAGTTGCGGTCGCCTGGACGGTTTACAGCGTCCACCATCGTGCGTTCGATCTCGGTCTTGTCGGCATCGTGTCGTTTCTGCCGTCGTTGCTGCTGGTGTTCGTCGCGGGTCAGGCCGCCGATCGCTACGACCGCAAGGGGATCATCATCGCGGCGGCCGTGGTCGAGGCGCTCACCTCGCTCGTCCTCGCGGGCCTCGTGTTCGCTGGCGTCCGCGATCTCGCGATCATGCTGGGCGTGCTGTTCGTGCTCGGTATCGGGCGTGCGTTCGGCTCGCCGGCAGAGTCGACCGTGCTGATCAGTATGGTGCCGACCGAGGAATATCTCAGCGTTCAGGCGCGCTACAACTCGTTTCGCGAGGTGGTCGGGATGGCGGGCCCCGTCATCGGCGGCGCGCTAGTGGCGTTCTCCGACATCACCGCGTTCGTCGGCGCGGCCGTGCTCATGCTGATCTCGGTTGCCGCGTTTGCGTTCGTTCACGTTCGCGCAGTCGTGCGCGAGCCGGGCAAGGAACTCGATCCGGGCAAGGCGCTCGACGGGCTGCGCTTCATCGCTTCGCGGCCGATCGTGCTCGGCGCGATCTCGCTCGATCTGTTCGCCGTGCTCTTCGGCGGCGCGAGCGCGCTGTTGCCGATTTTCGCCGATCAGGTGCTGCACGTCGGCGCCTTCGGCTTCGGCATGCTGCGCGCTGCGGGCGGCATCGGCGCGTTCGCGATGGCGGTGTTACTCTCGCATCGTTCGCCCAGCCGGCACGTCGGCCGCACGCTGCTGCTCAACGTCGCCGCCTACGGCCTCGCGATGCTCGTCTTCGCGTACTCGCGCGACCTCTGGCTCTCGATCGCGGCGCTGGCCATTGGGGGCGCGTTCGACATGGTCAGCGTCGTCATTCGCCGGGGACTGATCGGCTTGAACACACCCGATGCGATGCGGGGCCGCGTCTATTCGGTCGAGGGCGTCTTCATCGGCGGCTCGTATCAACTCGGCGCCTTCGAATCTGGGACGCTCGCGCAGTTCATCGGGCCGGTCGCGTCGGTCGCGGTCGGCGGGGCAGCGACGCTAGCGATCGTCGCTATCTGGGCCGGACTGTTCCCGGCATTGCGCCGCAGCGACCGGCTGGCCGACGAGTCATTGTAACGGCTCCGCGAAGCCTTAGCGAAGCTTCCGCATACCTACGACTAAAGTCGCGTTTTTGGCTGTTCCGGCGGCCGATGCTGTATCTATCATGTATCTTCCGCCTCCCGACCGCGGCCGCGTCGACCGCGTCACGTGCCAACATTGCGGCCATCCCGTGTGGGATCACGAGGCCGGCGACGTGTGTACCGAGTGCGACCGCGGCGACGCCTCGAGCGCCTGCGGCCTCTTCTCGCTCTACGGCTTCGCGCAATTGCCTGCGACCGGAATCGAAGACCGCCCATTTCAACACTAGCGCCAATCTGTGAAGCGGAACGGAAAGGCGTTCCGCCAGATCGGCGAGCATATTATCTTCGTCGCATGGATGCCGTATCGGCTCTTCTTCGGGCCGCGATTCGCATCGCGGGTGCCTCTGCCGCGATCGTCGCTTACGACGACGATCACCGGCCCGTTGCCTTCACTGGGTGCAGTCAGGGCGCCGCTGCGCTAGCATTGCGCGACGGTAGCGGCGCGTACATCGACTGCCGTACGCCGGTCACCCCGATGACGCTCGTGCTGCTCGAACCCGCGCGCACAACCGCCGGCGATGCCGCGTTAATGGCGCTGGCGAACGAACTCGGGCACGCGGTGCTCGAAAGCCAATCCGTGTTCGACGGTGACTTGGCTGCTCTCTCGGCGAGCATCGAAACGCTTGCCGATCCGGTGGCCGTCTTCCATCCGCCGGTACCGGGGGAAGAAGTCGCGCGCTTCGCGTGCGTCAACGGCGCCTTCGAGCGGCTCTTCGGCTACGCGTCGCGCGATCTCGCCGGGCTGACGGAAGATCTGCTCTACATGGAGTCGACCTCCATGGAAAACGTGATGCACATGCGCGACCGGCTGGCCGCCGGCGATCCGGTGCGCGGGATCCTCGAGTTGCAAACGCGCGAGAGCCTGCCGCTCTGGATCGAGATGACCTCGCGCGTCGCTTACGATTCGACCGAGCATCCCACGTACTATGTGTCGACGCTGCGCGACATCTCGGCGCGCAAAGAGTTTGAGGCTGCCGTTGCGGCGGAGAAGCTGCGGCTGAGCGTCACGCTCAAGGCGATCGGCGACGCCGTGATCACGGCCTTACCGGACGGCCGCATCGATTTCATCAACGCCGCGGCGCAGCGGCTGCTCAACGTTGCCTTCTCCGAGGCCTACGGCATGCCGTTGCGCTCGATCGTCGACTTGCGTGACGAGCAGGACGCGCCGTGCGAGATCCATCTCGATCCGTCCGGCGAGGTGCGGGGCGAAGGCTTGCTCTACGGGCCCGAACGCAACACGCAGATCGCGTTCGTCAGCTCGCCCATGTGCGGCGTGCTCAATCCGCGCGTGCCGTTCGGCTACGTGATCGTGCTGCGCGACGTCACCGCGCAAGTGCGCCTGACGCGGCGTCTCGCCTACGAGGCGAGTCACGATTCGCTCACGCGGCTGCCCAACCGCCGCCGCTTCGAAGAGATGATCGAGGGCGCGCTGGTCAGTGCACGGCACAGCACCGCCGTGCACACGGTTGCGTTCATCGACCTCGATCGTTTCAAACAAGTCAACGACTCGTTCGGCCACGAGACCGGCGATCGATTGCTGCGCGACGTCGCACACCGCATGTCGCTCAACGTGCGCGGCAACGATATTCTCGCGCGCCTCGGCGGCGATGAGTTCGCGATGTTGCTGCACGAATGCACGCCCGCTCAGGCCGAACGCGTCGTCGAGAAGATTCGCCAATCGGTGGAATCGCTGCCGGTAGTCTACAACGGCAAGACGATCGTTCTCAGCGCGAGCATTGGGCTAGCGGCGCTCGATCACCGGTCCGTCAGCGCGGCCGCGGTGATGGCCGAAGCCGACAAGGCTTGCTACGAAGCGAAGGCGCGCAGCCACGGAGCGCCCGCTCCGGAACCTTAAACATAGGCGGCTTGGGCGCAGCCCAAACGCAACGGATTCGACGAGGTCGAATCCTAGTGTCCGGCGCCGACGCTGGCGGCGAACAGAATTCCGAAAACGAGTTCGAGCCGGCCCGTGTCGATCAGTGCCGGCACGAGTGCGCGGCCGGTGGCACCACTGCGAACGGCCTGCACGGGCCGGATGGCGATCGCCGCGGCCACGAACGCGAGCAATGCCCATGGGCGCAAGACGACCACCGCTAACGTCGCCAGCGCGGCGGCGGCGAGCAGCGCGAGATAGAGCTGACGCGTGGGGCCGTCACCCATCTTGACGGCAAGCGTGCGTTTGCCGTTGGCCGCATCGCCGGGAATGTCGCGCAGGTTGTTGACGACGAGCAGCGCCGTCGTGAGCGAACCGACCGCAAGCGATGCGAGCACGGACACGACCGTGAACGAGCCATGCTGCACGTACGTCGACCCGAGCGTGCCGACGAAGCCGAAGAAGATGAAACAGACGACTTCGCCCATGCCGTTGTAGCCGTACGGCTTCGCGCCGCCGGTGTAGAACCACGCCGCGGCGATTGCCGCGAAGCCGACGGCGATCAGCCAGGGATCGACTTGCAGCGAGAGCACGATGCCGGCGATGGTTGCGACGCCGAACGAGATCCACGCGGCGCGCAGCACCGTGGCCGGCGTTGCAAGCCCGGAGGCGACGAGACGTTGCGGTCCGGTGCGGTTCTTATCGGTTCCGCGAATCCCGTCGCTGTAGTCGTTGGCGAAATTGCAGCCGATCTGTATCGCGAGCGCGACGATCGCTGCGAGCGCAGCGCGGCCGAAATGATACGGCATGCCTGCCGCAGCCGTGCCGATCAACACCGGTACGATCGACGCGGGCAACGTCGGCAGGCGTGCTCCCGCGATCCATTTCTTCATCGTCTGCTGCGAATCGGATTAGGTCGAGGTCGGCGTGGGGCTCGGGCTCGGAATGTCCGTCGTGCCGGTCGTGAAGGCGCCCTCCGCGATTCCCGTCCCGCAGCTCGTGTTTGCGAGGTAGATGGTGAATGTCGTCGCCGTCGCCGAGAAGTTTCCGATCGATGCGGTTTCGTAGATCGGGTTGGTCACGATCGGCGGCGCTGACGGCGTGGGAAGCGGCGTCGGGGTCGAGCCGGCGGTCGAACCCGGTGCGGGTCCCGGGGTCGCTAGGAACGCGATCGAATTCGTGTTCTGCGTCGATCCGAACGAAGACGTCGCGTACATATACCAATTCGTCGGCAGCGGGTTCGGCGAGACCGCGAACACGACGCCTTGCGTGTTCGGCGCCTGCGACTGCGACGGGATTGGGAAAACCATCTGCACCGTCTCGCCGCTGGGCAGCACGCACTGGCCGGTCGCGCTCGGCAACGGGGTCGGAGTGCTGTTGGTGTTGGGGTTGTAGGCGTTGGTCCCCGAACAGCCCGCGGCGATCACGGAAGCGAGCGCAATGGCAATTAAAGGCAGGACGACGGTTTTTCTCATGCTCGCCCGATGATACGCCGCGGGTCATGGAGTTCTCTGCGAGCTTGGTAGATGAGACCGAATCCAACGTCGCCGATCAGCTCGAATCGCGGGTGGGCGTCGATCGTGGCCCGCTCGAGCGGCGTATGGTAGAGGATGACGACCTCGCGGCGCCCGTCGGCCCCGAGCCGGTCCAGCATCGGCGCCAGCACCGCTGCGCTGAATGGGTTGTAGAGGTAGACGACCAGGTTGCCGCGCGGAAACCGGAACGTGGCCGCGTCGGCGCGCACGAGGCGAATGTCTTTGCACAGCAGCTCGCCGCGGTAGGCCGCGCGGTTGTCCTTCGCGATCTCGACCAGCGCCGGCGAGATCTCGAGGCCGACGATCTGGCGGTAGGGCCGCCGCGCCGCATGGAGCACGACACGCCCGAGGCCCGCGCCCACGTCGACCAGCGTGGCGCGTTCGGGCGCCAGCGGCACGGCATCGAGCAGACGGTCGAGGTCGGCGATCGGCGTCGGTTCGTAGTGGGTGGCGAACGCGAGGCTCGGCCCGATCGCCTCGGGGTCGAGTTCGCCGAGGAAAATCAGCGCCTCGGTCGTGATCCCGTGCTCGGCATCAAAACGTTGCCCCGCGCGGCGGCTCAGTGGACGAGCGCGCTCGCGAGCGTCAGTTCCACGCCGTCGGCCGCAGCCCGCGGTGCGACGCTGCGTACGGCGGCCAGCGTCGCGGCGCGCGGATGCCCAATCGCGATCGCGCTGCCGGTGTTGCGCGCGTCGGAGATCGCTTCGAGCAAACGCGCTTCTACCGCCGGCTCGCTGTCGACGTTGTCGAGAAAGACGCTGCGGCTCGCAGTCAACACGCCGCGTTCGTGCGCCACCGATTGGCCGACGCTGGCGCTGCTGGTGCGTGAATCGATGAAGTAGCGCCCGTCTTGCGCCAACACGTCGGCGATGTCGCCCATCACGCGCGCATCCTGCGTTGCAAGGCTGCCCTCATGATTGTTCACGCCGCGCGCTTGCGGTAATTCGGCTAGATCGCCGGCGACCTCGCTGCGGATCGCCGCGTCCGACATCGTGGTGGTGATCGTTCCCGGGCCCGGATAGCGGCCGGAGATCGTTTGCATCGGAAGATGCAGCATCACGCCCTGACCGGCGGCGCTCGCATCGCGCGCGATCGCGCTGCCGAAGCGGACGTGCGGCAACACCGAGAGCGTCACGGGAAACGGGAGTGCGACGAAGGCTCGCTCGGTGTCCGGCCACTGACCGCAGTCATCGATGATGATCGCGAGCCGCGCGCCGCTCTTGCCCGCCGCGTGGGTCGCGATGGGAGCGGCCGTTGCAAGTAGAGCGACCGGCGACGGCGTGCCCGGCACCGGCGTGCCGGCGTACTTCGGCTCCTCGCTCGCCGCTTCGGTCGTTGTCGCGACGGGCGGCGGCGCAGTTGCGGCCGGAATGGCCGGAGCAGCCGGAGCGGCCGGCGGCGGGGTTGCTCGCGCGGTTTGCGGCGTCCCGTCGGGAGCCCACAACCAGATCGCTGCGGCGATCGCGACGCACCCGAACCCGAGCAGAAAGAGCAGTAAGAAGGCCGGCGACCGTTTGCGACGTCGCGATTTTCTCCGGGTGGGCACGTTGCTAGTCTTTCGCCACCGGTTGCGAAGAGTATTCCTCATGGCAACCTATCGTGCTCCGCTGCGCGACATGGCGTTCGTCTTGCGCGAACTCGCCGGCATCGACGAAATTGCGACGTTTCCGGGTTTTGAAGAAGCCGCCGGCGTGCTCGATCCGGTGCTCGCCGAGGCCGCCACCTTTGCAGCGGAAGTGCTGGATCCGCTCAACGCATCGGGCGATCGCGCCGGCTGCACGTGGAACGATGGCGCGGTCACGACGCCGCCCGGATTCAAAGCCGCCTACCAGCAGTTCGCACAGGCCGGCTGGATCGGATTGCCGGTTGCTGCCGAGCACGGCGGACAAGGCTTACCGCAGGTGCTGCTCGGCGCGGTGCTCGAGATGTGGAACGGCGCGAACGTCGGCTTCGCCAACGGTCCGCTGCTCAATCAAGGCGCGATCGAGGCGATCGAACTCGTCGGGAGCGCGGAGCAGAAACAGACCTACATCCCGCGGCTCGTCTCGGGCGAGTGGATGGGCACGATGTGCCTCACCGAAGCGCAAGCCGGTTCCGATTTGGCCGCGGTGCGCACGAAAGCCGTGCCCAACGGCGACCACTACGCGATTAGCGGGCAGAAGATTTTCATCACGTTCGGCGAGCACGACCTCACACCGAACATCATGCACCTCGTGCTCGCGCGTTTGCCCGACGCGCCCGAGGGCACGAAGGGCATCTCGATGTTCATCGTGCCGAAGATGCTGATCGACGCCGGCGGCACGCTCGGCGAACGCAACGACGTCCACTGCGCGGGCATCGAGCACAAGCTCGGCCTCAACGCGAACCCTACGTGCACGCTGAACTATGGTGAGAAGACCGGCGGCGCAACCGGATATCTGCTCGGCGAACCCAATCGCGGCCTCGAGTACATGTTCATCATGATGAACGTGGCGCGCTTCGCGGTCGGGGTGCAGGCGATCGGGATCGCCGACCGCGCGTATCAGAGCGCGTTGACATACGCCAAGGAACGCATCCAAAGCCGCGACGCAGCGGCGCGCACGCCGGAGCCCGTCGCGATCATCCGTCATCCCGACGTGCGGCGCATGCTGATGTCGATGAAGGCGCAGATCGAAGCGATGCGCGCGCTGGCATATGTCACCGCCGGCGCGCTCGATACGGCGCACAAGTCACCCGACGAGGCGACGCGCAAACGGTGCAAGGCGTTTGCCGAGTTCATGATTCCGATCGTCAAGGGCTGGTGCAGCGAAACGGCGACCGAACTGTGCTCGACGGCCGTGCAGGTCTTCGGCGGTATGGGCTACATCGAAGAGACCGGCATCGCGCAGCAGTACCGCGACATCAAGATCGCCTCGATCTACGAGGGCACGACCGGCATTCAAGCCCTCGACCTCGTCGGCCGTAAGCTGATCCGCGACATGGGCACGACCGCGACCAAGATCGTCAAAGAGATCGCTGCGTTCACGCAAACGCTCGAGGGCGATGACCCCGACATCATCGCGATCAAGGCCGAACTCGAGAAAGCGGTCAAAGCCCTCGGCGATGCGTCGAGCCGGCTCGGCATGAACGCGATGAGCGACCTCAACCTCGCGTTCGCCGCGTCGGTGCCGTACTTGAAACTCTGGGGCATCGTCGCGGGCGGCTGGCAGATGGCACGCGCCGCACAGATCGCGGCCGCGCACCTCGCCGCGGGCGATTCCGAAGCGGAGTTCTATCGCGCCAAGCTGACGACCGCGCGTTTCTACGCGGATCACGTGCTGAGTCAAGCCGGCTGGCTGCAACATCAGGTCGTCTACGGCGCGGCATCCGTCATGCGCCTCACCGACGAAGGCTACGATCTGGATCGCCGCGCGCTCGCGCAACGATGAATGTTCCCACCGCCGACCGCGATGGGGTGCGGGTCATCACGCTCGACAACCCGCCGATCAACGCGATCTCGTTTGCGTACTCCGCCGCGCTCGTAACGGCGCTCGAGGCGGCGGAACTGGATCCCGGCGTGCACGCGATCGTGTTGACCGGTGCCAACGGGCTCTTCAGCGGCGGCGCCGACATCAACGATTTCGCAACCGAACCCACGGCCGAGACGAAGACGATTCGCGACGTGATCGCCGGCGTCGAGAAGAGCGCGAAGACGTACGTCGCGGCGCTCGAGAAAACCGCGCTCGGCGGCGGCATCGAGCTCGCTCTCGCGTGCGATTACCGCGTCGCGGTCGCCGGCACGAAACTCGGCTTTCCCGAAATCAAGCTCGGGCTGATTCCTGGCGCAGGCGGAACGCAACGGCTGCCGCGGCTGATCGGCGCGCAAGATGCGCTGCAGATGATGCTCAGGGGCGATAACATCGATGCCGACGAGGCGCGCAAGAAAGGCCTGCTCGATGCGGTCGTCGCGAGCGATGCGGTCGCCGCGGCGCAGGCGCTGATTGCACGCGTGCGCGTGACGGCGCCGAAACGCCGCACGTCGGCGCGGCGGACGGAGTTGGGCATCGCGGGCCTGGCGTTATTTGCTACGCCCTTCGTGGTCGCGCAAGCACACAAGATGGTGCCGCCGGAAGACCGCGGCGGTTTCGCCGCGCACAAGCTCGTCGATGCGGTCGCGGCATCGATCGAACTCGAATTTCCGCGCGGCCTGGCGCGCGAATACCGGCTCTTCGACGAACTCGTCCGGTCCGCGCCCTCGGCCGCGCTGCGCCACGTGTTCTTCGCCGAGCGCGAACTCGGCAAGATCCCGGGCATGCCGCCGGCCGCGCCGCTGACGATTGCCAGTGCCGGCATCGTCGGTGCCGGAACGATGGGCACCGGCATTGCAATCACGTTCGCGAACGCCGGCATTCCAACCGTGGTGATCGAGCCCAACGACGAGCAGATCGAACGCGCGAAGCAGATGGTCTTCGGAATGTTCGCGCACCAAGTGCAGCGCGGCCGCATGACGCAAGAAGAAGCGTGGGAGCGCGGTCAATCGATTCGCTTCGAGAACGACATGGCCGAGCTGGCGCAGGCCGACATCGTGGTCGAGGCCGTGTTCGAAAACATGGAGGCGAAGAAGGCCGTCTTCGCGCAGCTCGACGCGATCGCGAAGCCGGGTGCGATCCTCGCGAGCAACACCTCGACGCTCGACATCGATGCGCTGGCCGCGATGACCACGCGTCCGGAACGCGTGCTCGGGCTGCACTTCTTCGTGCCGGCCAACATCATGAAGCTGCTGGAGATCGTGCGCGGCAAAGGCACCTCGCCCGAAACGCTGGCCACCGCGATCGCGCTTGGGAAGACGCTGCGCAAACTGGGCGTCGTGTCGGCGAACGCGTTCGGCTTCATCGGGAACCGGATGCTCTTCGATTATGCGCGCGCGGCGATCGGTTTGGCCGAAGAGGGCGTTGCGCCCGAGCGCATAGATCGCGTGATGAAAGAGTTCGGCATGGCGATGGGTCCGTTTGCGATGTTCGATCTCTCCGGCCTCGACGTGTTCTGGCACATCGAGCAAGGGAATCCGGAGGTGCGAAGCCGCTCGGCGATCGTCGACCGCCTCTATCGCGAGAACCGCCTCGGTCAGAAGACGGGCGCCGGCATCTACCGTTACGAGAAGGGCAGCCGCGAACCGATCCCCGATCCGGTGACGCTAGAGCTCTTTCGCGAGGAAGCGGCAAAGGCGGGCATCGCGCCCCAGCCCGACGTGAGCGATGCCGAGATCGTGCAGCGTCTCACCGGCGCGCTGATCGCGGTGGGCGAAGAGCTCGTGCGCACCGGCGTTGCGCTGCGGCCGGGTGACATCGACATCGTCTACGTCTACGGTTACGGCTTCCCGCCCCACCGCGGGGGCCCAATGTGGTACTCTTCCGCTGCCCCTCGACAAGCTCGGGTGACAAGGGGTGACTGAGGCCGTGATCGTTTCGACGGCACGGACGCCGATCGGGCGCGCGTTTCGCGGGGCGTTCAATCAGACGCACGGTGCAACGCTGGCCGGACATGCCATCGCACACGCGGTCGAACGCGCGGGCGTCGAACCGGCGGAGGTCGACGACGTGATTCTCGGCGTCGGCTTACCGGAAGGCGCGACCGGCAACAATCTCGGACGCGTTGCGGCGCTGCGCGCCGGTTTGCCGGTGAGTGTTCCCGGCGTGACGATCAACCGTTACTGCGCCTCCGGACTGCAGTCGATCGCAACGGCGGCCGGACGCATTCTTGCCGACGGCGCGAAGATCGTCGTTGCGGGCGGCTGCGAGTCGATCTCGATGGTGCAGAACGTCATGAACGTGCACCACTTCACCGAGGAGTGGACGCTGCGGCACGAGCCCGATCTCTACATGCCGATGCTGCAAACGGCCGACGCGGTCGCGAAGCACTACAAGATCTCACGTGAGGCGCAGGACGAGTACGCGTTGCAGAGTCAGCAGCGCACCGCGGCTGCGCAAGCGGCCGGGCGATTCGATGCCGAGATCGTTCCGCTTACGACGTGGAAGTACGTCGAGCACAAAGCGGATGGATCGTTCAGCGAAGAGCTCGTCACGCTCCGGAACGATGAAGGCAATCGCGCCGACACGACGGCGGCCGGTCTCGCCGCGCTCAAAGGCGTGCTCGATGCGAAGTCGACGGTCACGGCGGGCAACTCATCGCAGCTCTCCGACGGGGCCGGAGCCGTCGTGGTCATGGACGCGCGCGAAGCCGCCCGCCGTAACCTGCAGCCGCTGGGGATCTACCGCGGCCTCGTGGTCTCGGGCTGCGAGCCGGGCGAGATGGGCATCGGACCTGTCTTCGCTATTCCCAAGTTGCTACAACGCCACGGCCTGAGCGTCGACGACATCGGTCTCTGGGAGCTGAACGAGGCCTTCGCGGTGCAAACCGTGTACTGCCGCGACGCGCTGGGCCTGCCAAACGAGCGCTTTAACGTTGACGGGGGTGCGATTTCCGTCGGACACCCGTATGGGCTCAGCGGCACCCGCATGACGATGCACGCGCTGCTCGAGGGCAAGCGGCGCAACGTCAAATACGTCGTCGTCACGATGTGCATCGGGGGCGGCATGGGCGCCGCGGGGCTCTTCGAGGTGGCGTGAGGCAGGGAGGGTGCGTGCTAAAGGGCGTGGCATTTTGGCTGGGTGAGCGTTCACCAGATATCATTCGAACTCAACGGTAAGACCGTCGAGCGGTCCGTCACTCCCGAGACCCTCGTGGCCGACATGCTGCGCGACGACATCGGCCTGACCGGTACCAAGATCGGCTGCAGCATCGGCGTGTGCGGCGCCTGTAGCATCCTCGTCGACAACACGTTGATGTCGGGTTGCTTGCTGCTGGCCATCATGGTCGACGGCAAATCGGTGACGACGATCGAGGGCATCGCGCCGTCGGAAACCGAGCTCTCGCCGCTGCAGGATGCGTTCATCCGCAAGGGCGGCTTCCAGTGCGGCATCTGCACGTCGGGGCAGATCATCGCCGCGACCGCGCTGCTCGCGCAGAACGCGAAACCGAATCGCGAAGAAATCAAGGAGTGGATGATGGGTAACCTCTGCCGCTGCACCGGTTACTACAAGATCATCGATTCGATCGAAGACGCCGCCGGGATCGTTCATGAAAACGTTTGATTACAGCGCGGCCGCTTCGATCGACGAAGCGCTCGCAGCACTCCAAGAACACGGCGACGACGTCGAGTTCATCGCCGGCGGCACCTCGCTCGTGCTGATGATGCAGCAGGGCCTCGTGCAGCCCTCCAAAGTCGTCGGCCTCGGCCAGATCAAAGAACTGCGCGGCATCAAGCGCACGGCCAACGGCGGACTCGAAGTGGGCGCGATGACGACGCACCGCCAGCTCGAGACCTCACCCGAAGCATTCGCCTACGCGGCGGCCTTGCCGCAGTCGCTCGGCGTCATCGCGACGATTCGCGTGCGCAATCAAGCCACGCTCGGCGGCAACCTCGTCCACGCGGATCCCGCGCAGGATCCGCCGCCCGTGTTGATCGCGCTCGACTCGATCGTCGACGTCGTGAGTGCCGGCGGCGGCGCGCGTGCGATTGCGATGGAAGAGTTCTTCACCGATTTCTTCGAGACGCAGCTTGGGGAAAACGAACTGGTCCGCTCGGTGAAGATTCCGCCGATGCCGGCCGGCTCGCGCCTGGCCTACAAGAAGTTCTTGCCGCGCACCGAGGACGACTACGCGACCGTTTCGGTTGCCGTACGCCTCGGCGTCGATCCGGATGGAACGTGTAAGGATATCCGCATCGGTCTCGGCGCGCTCGCGGTGACGCCGCTGCGCGCAAAGGCCGTCGAGCAGGCGCTGCTCGGCCAGAAGCTGACGGAAAAGTCGATTAAGGAAGCTGCCGCTCTCGTGCGCGATGAAGTCGACCCCCTCGACGACGTGCGCGGTTCGGCCAAATACAAGCGCGAGATGGCGCGTGTCTGGACGGAGAGAACGATCGCCCTGTTGGCGAAGCCCGTTGCATGAAGTTTGAGCAGACCATTGACCTCCCGGGGGCGAGCCCCGATCGCGTCTGGGACTTTGTCATGGACGTGCCGTCGATGGCAAAGTGCATTCCCGGCTGCAGCGGGGTCGAAGACCTCGGCAACAATCACTACAAAGCAACCGTGAAGATTAAGGTGGGCCCGATCGGGCTCTCGTTGGCGAGCGAAATTTCGATCGTCGAGAAAAACGAAGCCGATCGCACCGCGTCGCTGCTCGTGGAAGCGGCCGACAAACGGGTCGGCGGCGCGGTCAAGGCCACGATGGCGATGAAGCTCACCCCCGCGGGCGACGGCTCGAAGCTCGAAGTGACCACCGATGCCAACGTGATGGGCCGTATCGGCGATTTCGGTCAGCCGATCATTCGCAAGAAAGCAGATCAAACGCTCCAAGAGGTCGCCGAGAACCTGCGAAAGGCACTCGCAACGCCGGTATGACGACGATCGTTGCACCGCGTCAAGCCGGCGCGGTCCTCGGTTCCGACGAGATCCGGGTTGAAGGGCGCGACAAAGTCAGCGGCAAGCAGAAGTACACGGCCGACGTGCAGCTGCCCAACATGCTGTGGGCGGCATTTACGACCAGCCCGCTGGCGCACGCGCGCATCATCAGCATCGACACGAGCGAAGCGAAGCGCGTGCCGGGCGTGCATGCGGTCTTGACGTCGGCCGATATCGGTCCCAACAAGCGTTCGGGCCGCATGCTCTACGATTTGCCGGTCCTGGCCTACGACACCGTGCGCATGATCGGCGATCGCGTCGCGGCCGTCGCCGCCGAAACACGCGAAGCCGCCGAGGAAGCGGCGCGGCTGGTGCAGGTCGAGTACGAAGAACTGCCGGTGCTGCTCGATCCGTTTGCGGCGCTTGCGCCCGACGCGCCGGTGCTGCACCCCGACGTCGACAGCTACTTCTTCGCCGGCAAGGCGCAGCCCAAACGCAAGCACCCGAACGTGCAAGGCTGCCAACTGATCACCAAGGGTGAAACCGACCTCGAGCCGATCTTCGCACGCGCGCACCGCGTCTTCGAGCATAAGTTCGAGACGCCGCGCCAGCATGCCGGGTACATCGAGCCGCACGCCGGGATGGTGTGGATCGACGATCAGGACGTCGTTCACGTCTATACCGTCAACAAGCAGCCGTTCTCGGTGCAGCAGTGGATGGCGAACACGCTCGGCCTGCCGCTCGAGAAGATCGCGGTCGAGCCGATCGGCATCGGCGGCGATTTCGGCGGCAAGGGCCTCACGACCGACGAGTACGCGTGCTACTATCTCGCGCGCGCGACGGGCCGCCCGGTGAAGCACGTCTACACCTATGTCGAGGAACTGCAGGCGAGTTCGACGCGCCATAAAGCATACATCATGCTCAAGACCGCGGTCGACGAACACGGCAAGTTCCTCGCGCACGCTTCGGAAGTGATCTACGACGGCGGCGCGTACGCGGCGGGTAAGCCGACGCCGTTCCTCGTGCCCGGCGGCGGCTACGCGACGGTCGGGTATCAGATTCCGAATGTGCGGCTCGACGTGAGTTGCGTGTACACCAACACGATCGTCGGCGCGCACGTCCGCTCGCCCGCCGACGTCCAGTGTTTCTTCGCCTGGGAGCAGCACGTCGATATCATCGCGCATGAACTCGGCATCGACCCGCTCGAGCTGCGCATGCTCAACGTCGTGCGGGAGGGCGAGTCCGCCGTGACCGGTGAGCACCTGCACAACCCGCAGGGCTATGCCGTGCTGGAGGTGCTCAAGCGCGAACTCGAGGCGCACCCGGCCAAGGACGGCAGTGCGTGGGGCATTGCACTGATTTGCCGGCACACCGGCGGCGGAAAAACCGCCGTCGATGCGACGCTCTTTCCCGATGGACACATCGAGATCATGATCGGCGTTCCCGATCAGGGTTCCGGCGCGTTCACGGTGGCGCAGCGCGTGTTCGCGGCGACGTTCGGGTGCGAGCTCGACCGGGTGACGGTGCGCCAAGGCTCGACGCTCAAAGCGAAACGCGATCCCGGATCGGGTGGAAGCCGCGTCACCTACATCGTCGGCAACGCGACGCGCATTGCCGCCGAAGCATTGCTCACCGAGCTCAAGCGCCGCGACGGCGCGCCGGTCGATGCGCCGATCCACGTCGTCGGCGAGTTCGACGGAACCCAGCACGATGAAGCACATCCGGCCGACTATAGCTTCACCGGGTTCGGCTTCGATCTGCGCGTCGATCGCGACACCGGCGCACTCGATATCCGCGACGTGCTGTTGGTGTGCGACGTCGGCAAGATCATCAACCCGGTCGCGCATCAAGGCCAGATCGACGGCGGCTTCATCTACGGCATCGGCAGCGCGACGATGGAAGAGATGCCGGTCGACGAGAGCGGCAAGCTCACCTCGCTTAGTCTCGGCGATTACAAGCTGCCCTCGATGCGCGACATCCCGCCGCTGCGGACGGTGTTAGTCGAGTCTCCGACGGCCGGCGGCCCGTACGGATCGAAGATGGCCGGCGAGATGACCAACAGTGGCGTCGCGCCCGCGATCGTCAATGCGATCTTCAACAACGCCGGCGTGCGAATCGATGAGTTTCCGGTGACCGCGGAGCGCGTGTTCGACGCGCTCCAGCAGCACGCTACGACGAACTCGCGACCGTAGCCGCCTTGAGCAGATAGTGGTCGACGGCGGCGTCGGCCGATTTTGAGACGGCAGCTTGCCAGGTGCTGCCGTAGCCGCGAAGGCCGTTTCCGGGTGCCAAGAACTTCTGCGCGCTGCAGCTATAGAGCGAGACGTTGAGCAGCGCGTTCACGCTATTGATGTAGTTGTTATATTCCTGGCCCTTCTGCGCGACGGCCGACACGGAACCGAACACGAGATAAGACGCCCCGGTGTCGGCGCAGAGTTCGGGACTCGGAAGCCGGTGCGCGGTCGAAAGCGGATCGCCCTCCGCAACGGTTTGGCCCCGCCGTTTCAGTGAGGCCTCGATTGCGGTGACGGTGTAGTCACGCACGGCCGGCGGCACGTCTTTGGCGACGAAGTTCAGCACCACGAAGCGGCTCGGCCGGCTGGCCGCGGCGTACACTTTCGGCGGTGCGGTTGGTTTCGATGAGAAGCCGTAGGCTTCGTTGGGCAGTCTCTGGGGCGGCCCGTCGGCGCCCGGTTGGGCACTCCCGCCGCGCGATGCCGAACTCGTGACCTTCTTGGGAGCTTCGGTCGGCTTCGCCACGGGTCTCGGGGGCGGCGGATTGAGCACGGTTTCGTATCCGCGCGTGAGGTATTGCGTGACCGCGGTCTTCACCGCCGGCGCCTGCAGGATGACATCGTCGGACGCCGCCAGATACGCGGTCGTCGACCATACGACGGTGCCGCTGCGCGCACTGACGATTTGTTCGATCAGCGGGACCGTACTCTGCGTCGGCGGCGAGAACGAGCCCATGAAATAATAATCGGCGCCTGCGGCTTTCGCCGTGCGCAAGTAATCCGCGGGGACGGTGGCGGGATCGGCCATCACGACGTTCACGCCGCCGAGATTCTTGAGCGCCGCACCGAGCTGGTTCGCATATCCGATGCCGGCGGCCGGGTCCATGCCCTGCGACGGACGGTACGGAAAGATGACGAGCGTCGGCGTTGGGAAGAAGTTCACCGTACCTGCGCCCAAGAGCGCGACGGCCAATGCCGCGCAGAAAACGGCAACGAGCGAACGCGTCGTCAGGCGGAGGGAAACGAGCATCTCCGGAGGTTCGCGAGCCGGGCGGAAATCCTTACGTCAATTGCGGGACGGTTGCTTGACCCGTTCCAACACGGTTTCGGCGCCGTGCACGGCACCGTCGGGCCACACCCGCACGAAACGGTAAAGCCCGAAGTTGACGTCGAGGTAGTCGCCCGGACGCGGCAAGCGATCGACGAACAGCTGCAGCGTCGGACGCCGGTCGGCTTCGATGTCGCTCTCCCACGTTCGTTCGGCGGGCGTTGCGGCGATGCGTGCGCGCACTTCCAGCGAACCGCTGCGCACGTTGGTGTAGATGCGCGGTTCGAACGCCACGAGTTCCGGCAACGCGTCGGCGATCGTGCGGTAGCGATAGCCGATCGGATCGACGGCGTTTTCGAGAACGTCGCTCATCAGCTCGCGCAGCGCGCAATTCTGCGAGATCCATTCTTCCGCGCTGTCGGGTTCCGGCGTCGCTAGGGTGACCGCGCCGCCGTCGCCCGCGTTGACCGCGATCCCGAGATCGGCGGCCAATTCGAGCACGCCGCTTTCGCGCAATCGGTCGGCCGTCGCCGCCGTAAGCGCCACGCGCGCGCCGGTGACGGTCGGATAGCCTTCGTCCAGTGCGGTAGTGCCGAAGTCGACGGCCGTTACGGTCCCGCTGAGCAGCAAGCGCTCAGCAAGGTCGGCGTCGTCGGCCAGCGCCGGCGGATGGGCGGGCGGGGCGGGCGCCGATGCGTCGACCGCATCGTCATCGCACGGGTCGGCGAGGCCGAAACGGTCGGCGGTGAACAGCACGTCGAAGGCATGACCGAGATGACGGTGACACGCCCCGAGCGCGTAGGAAAGGTCGTCTTCGACGCCGCTGCCGACCTGCAGATAATAGGTGATCAGTTGCTCGCACGGCTCGCCGTCGAAGCGCAGAAACGGGCACACGACCGCGACGGTCGGCGCGACCTGGGCGAAGCGGATCGTATCGAGTTCGCCGACGATGCCGGGTTCCAGATTCGCGATCAGCTTCGCGCGCCAGCGATCGAAGAACGGCTGATCTATCATCATGGACTGTTCTTTGTCGTGCCGCGGCATGAACGCCTGGCCCGGACTCGGAAGAGCCTGCCGATGAAGGAGATCATCACCTCCCCGAACGCGCCGGTCACCGGTTTTCACCGATGCCTCGAAGCCGGCCCCGATCGCGCAGGCGATTCGCGCCGGCAACTTGCTCTTCGTTTCGGGGCAAGGCCCCCTCAACGCGCAGCGCGAGGTGGTCTCGGCCGAGATCGGCGCGCAGACGCGTCAGACCCTCGAAAATCTGCGCGCGATCTTGGCCCACGCGGGGGCAAGCTTCGCCAACGTCGTCAACATGCGCGTCTGTTTGCGCGACGTCGCGGACTTTCCGAAGTTCAACGAAGCCTTCGGCGAAGTGATGGCGGGCGAGAAGGTCACGCGCACGTGCATCGGCGGAACGCCGCATCGCACCGGCGTCAACGTCGAGATCGACTGCATCGCAGTTCTGGATTAGGAGTGTTGCTATGATGAAGATGCCGCCGGCGTTCAAGATGCCGTTGATCGATCTCAAAGAAGTCGCGGCCGAGCTCGCGCGCACCGGCCGCCGCGTGCACGTGCTCTGGCAAGAGGACGAGACGCTGGCGTTCGTGGCTCGCGGCCGCGAGTACCGCAGCGAGTTCCATATCAACCCGGCCGACGAAGTGATGTACATGCTGCGCGGCGAGATGCGCCTGCACTACCGCACTTCGGAAGGCAAGGAGGACGTCGCCGTGCTGACCGAGGGTTCGATCATCTACACCCCGAGCGGAATTCCGCATTCGCCGCGCTTCCCGCCTGACGCGTTCGCCCTGATCATCGAGCGCAAGCGCGCGGGCGGGGAGATCGACACGTTCCAATGGTACTGTCCGTCGTGCGATGGGTTGCTGCACGAAGAACGCTTTGAGGTCAGCGACTACGCACTCGATCCGGTCTCGAAAGCCTACGCGACGTTTTTCGATAGTGAACCGAACCGCACGTGCACGGCCTGCGGCTCCGTGATGCCCGACCCTCGTTAAGGAGGAATTATGGCGTCGTTCTCTCGCTTTGTAGCCCTCGCGGCCGCCGTCTCGCTCGGCGTCGCGCTCGCGCCGCCGCCGTCGACCGCGCAGACCGCGCAACCGCCGTTGAAGATCGGCCTGATCATGTCGATGACCGGCGGGGTGCCGTGGGCGCCGCAACAGTCGGCGGCAGCGGTCGGCGCCATCACGAAGCTCTACGGCGACACGGCGGGCGGGCGGAAGGTCCAGATCATCGTGCGCGACGACACCGGGATCGCGCCCGAAGTGGCGCGGCGTCAAGCGCAAGAGCTGATCGTACAAGACCACGTCGACATTCTGGTCGGCACGAACCTCACCCCGAACGCGATCGCGGTCGCGCAGGTGTCGACGCAAGCCAAGAAGCCGTTCTTCATCGTCAACTCGGCGACGTCGAACGTGATGAAGGATCAGCCTTACAGCGCGCGCTTCGGTTTCGACACCCAGACGATCGTGCCGCCGCTGGCCGTCTATGCCGAGAAGAATTACGGCAAAACCGCCTACTCGATCTTTCAGAACTACGGCCCGGGCATCGATGCCGGCAAGTCGTTCGAGAAGAGCTTCACCGATGCGGGCGGGACGATGGTCGGTTCGGATCCGATTCCGGTGACCAACAAAGAATTCTCGGCCTACATCCAGCGCGTGCGCGATGCCAAGCCCGCGATCTTGTTCGTGTTTCTCAACGCCCAGGGCGGCGGCGCCGAGCTGCTCAAAAATATCGAGCAAGCCGGGCTGATGAAGAGCGGCATTCATGTCGTCGCGACCGGCGACATCGTCGATGAATACATCAACCCGACGATCGCGGTTCCCCCGCTCGGCCTCGTCACCGCGTTCAACTACTCGCGCATGCACAATTCGCCGACCAACGCGAAATTCGTGGCCGCCTATCACGCCGCGCAAGGCAACGACGGCGGGCCCGACTTCACCGCCGTGCAAGAATTCGACGCGCTGCATGCGGTGTACATGGTTGCGGATGCGCTGCACGGCGATCTCTCCGACCCCGACAAGGTGATGAGCGTCGTCAAGACGCTCAAGTTCGAAAGCCCGCGCGGGCAGTTCGCGATCGATCCGGCCACGCGCGATTCGGTGCAAAACGTCTACTTGCGCAAGCTGACGATGGTAAAGGGCCAACTCGAAAACATCGAGTTCGAAACCGTGCCGATGGTGAAGGATCCGACTGAAACCTACTAGGCTCGCGCTCGTTCTCGCCTTTGTCTGCGGGTGCGTGCTCCCGCAGGCGAAGGCGGCATCGGCGACACCGTGGCTCTTCGTCACCGACATCCATCTCATAGCGCGCTCGAGCGGCCAGAAACGGCCCTCACGCATCGGTCAGGACACCGATGCGGCGTTATGGGAGTCGGCGGTGCACGCGATGCAGCGCGCCGATCCCGACCCGCCGGTTGTGGTCGTGACCGGCGACTTGCTCGCACACCACATCACGCGGCGCGACTCGGCGCCGACCGCCGTCGCGATCGCGCAGCGCCTCGGCCGCGCGTTTCCGCACGCGCAGTTCGTCTTAGCGCTGGGTAACGAAGATTCGGCGTGCGGCGACTACGCGGTCGCGCCCGACGCGGCGTTCTTGCGTACGGTGGCCGCGGCATGGGGACCGCTCGTCAACCGCCGCGGCGCAGCGCCGGACTTCATGCGCACGTTCGTGCATGATGGCTTCTACACCGCAACGCTGCCGATTGCCGGGCTGCACGTGATCGTGGTCGACGACGTCTTCTGGTCGCCGCGCTATCGCGCCGGCTGCGGCAAGGCCGGAAACGTGGTCAACGGATCGTTCACCGAACTCGAGTCGGCGCTGCACGCGCTGCGGGGCCCGGTGTGGGTGCTCTTTCACATTCCGCCGGGCGTCGATACGTTCTCGACCGCGCTGATTTCCAAACGCACCGTCATCGTGCCGTTCATGCGGCCGGATCTGCGCGACCGCTTCACGGCCGATCTGGCCGCGAAACACGTCGCGCTCGCGGTGGCGGGACACACGCACAAGTTCGCCTACCGCATCGTCGATGCCGGCGGTCCCGATCCGGTGCCGATGCTGCTCGTTCCGGCGATCTCGCCGATCTTCGGCAATTATCCGGCCTTTCTCACGGCCGACGTCAGCGATGACGGCACGTTGCGCCACGTCGAGGCCACCTCGTACGCGCACGGCCGCTGGAGTGCTATCGGCGGGATGCCGTCGCTCGGCGTCGATGCGTTCACCGGCAAGGCGCTCGTCGATTTGCAGGCGCGCCTCGCGGCGAATCCGTCGTTGCGGCCCGAGTTCGAGCGGCTCTATAACGCCGGTGCGCCGTCGGAGATCAACGAGCGGAACTGGCCGATCTACTGGTGCGCCGCCACCGCCCTCGCGACGACGCCGTTTCGCAATTGCACCCAAGCCGGCGGCTTCAGCTTCATCACGCAGCGCGGGCTCGAGCTGGCCGGCGGCGTGGTGCTGTTCGTGATCGCCGCCGTGATCGCGATCGATCGCCGGCAGCGCTTGCGCCGGCGCAGGCTAGGGCTTTAGCCCGTTCATCGCCAGTTCCAGCTGCCGGCGCAAACGGGCGATGCCGTCAGGCACTTGCGGATCGCGTTCGCTGAGCCAGAAGCGCGCGTGCGCGAGGTAGGTGCCCATGAGGAAGAGCGCGATCGTTTCCGGATCGTCGGGCTTGCCGAGCCGTCCCGCGCGCTGCTCTTCATCGACGAGCTCGGCGATGCGGTCGAGCATGCGATAGCGCCGGCGATAGAAGCGCTCCGTTTCGCTCGGAACGTCTTTCACGCGGGCCGAGGCGGTCTCGTGCAGTGCGAACGTCGAGAGTTCGGGGTCGCGCACCCAATAACGGTAGCGCGGTTCGAAGAGCGCGATCAGCTTGTCGAGAAACGGTCCTTCGCGGCGCAGGTTGGCGAGCGAGGCCTCGGTGACCGCCTCGAGATCGTCGTTGACGATCGTCATCAGCAGGTCGCGTTTATCGCGCGCGTAGACGAAGACCGTGCCGACGGCGACGCCGGCGCGCGCGGCGATCTCACGCGTGGTCGCGTTCTCATAACCGTGTTCGAGAAACACGGCGCGCGCGGCTTCGAGGACACGCCGGCGCCGCTCCGCTTTATTACGCTCGCGAACGCCTTCCTGAATCATCCCGCGAAGCTTCCGCTAGCGGGGGCTCAGGTCCTTAGCCGGTCTTCTTGTAGGCCGACTCATTCGCGGGCGTCGGACGCGCGGCGCGGCGGATCGGGGCGGCGGCCGGAACCTGTGAGGGGGCGGGCGACTCGAAGCGGGTCGTGGCGGTCGGCACGGGCACGGGGGCGGGTTCGGGAACGGCGCGGGGCCGGACCACCTTGTTGGCCGCCGACGGCGGGGCGAAGCCGGGCGTGCGCATCTTGGGCGCGACGGCTTCCGGCGAGGTGGTCGCGCGCGGCGGATAGGCCATCGGGTTGTCTTCGAGCGGGTGCACGTAGCCGCCGCGGACCAGGTATGTCTGCGGTTCGGTGACCGAGCGGGCCACATTCCAGGTGGCGCCGCGGCCGCGGTAGCGGCTCTCGATGATCGCGGCGCCCGCGCGCACGAGCGGTTCGCCCGCCGGGCCGGAGTCGTCGATGACCTCGTAGCGGTAGCTGTACGTCTTGGGAATCGGGCGCCGGAAATTCTCTTTGGTGCTGACGCTGACGAACTTCCCGTTATGGGGAACCTGCGGATTCGTGTTGGCCGGCGGAGTCTTCGCGTTCTTGGCAGCCATCGTTTGCCCTCAAGACTGATCAGGCGGGAAGCACCCGCCCGCTTGGCAGCACTAATGTACCACGACGTGATTCCGCCCGGCCACTCCCAAGATCGGGTGAGGGAGGGCAGTCACACTTTGGCGCCGGGCTCAGGCGAGTACGAGGGCCTCGGCGCCGAAATAGTCGCGCCGGGTCGCTGCGATGGCGGCCGCGTCGAGGTCACCGCTATCGATCAGCCGCTCGAACAGACGCCGCCCCGCGGCCGGCTCGGCGAGACGCCGGTCCAGCGCCTCGCGCGCGATGAAGCCGCGCCCGACGAGCCAGGCGCCGATCGGCATCCGCCGTTCGCCCGAATGGCTATAGGCGCGCTCGAGGGCGGCTTTGAGGCGTTCGGGCTCCACCAAGAGCGTCGTCACCGGCAGGCCGGCGGCAGTGCGCACGGCATCGAGGATTTGGCGCGGGACGACATCGGCCACGCCGGCTTCGAGGCTGCCGTCGCAGATGCGCAACGGGACGATGCCCAGCTCGCGCGCCAGCGCTTCGGGCACGAGTGCGGCGGCGGCGGGATCGATGATCAGGTCGTCGCCGGTGCCGTGCGCGACGCCGTGCTGTTCGGCCAGCGCTTCGACGAGGTCGCGCGGCTGCACCATCTCGAGGCGCAGCAGGGTATCGCCGATCCGTTCGCCCTCGAGCTGGTTGCCGAGCGCGTGCGCAAGCTGCGTCTTGTCGATCTTCTGCTGATCGACGAGCACGTCGCCGAGCTGGCGGCGGAATTCGCGCAGCACGCTCGCCGACGGGAAGACGTGGGCGGTTTTGTTCCAGGACATGTCGCGCCGGTCGTGGAGCGCGTGGAAGAAGAGCGTAAGCGCGCGCAAGGTCGCGAGGCCGTTGATGATCGCGCCCCACGGCTGGCGGAAGATCGCGAGGATCCCTTGCAACGAGCCGTAGACGGCCGAGACGAAGATCGCCTTCTGCAGTAAGCGCCACAGCGTGAGGAACAGCACCAGATCGAGCAGCAGCCACAAGTAGTGGTTGTTGCCGACGCTGGGCACGGCGACGCGCCGGTCGAAGCCGTGCCACAGTTCCAGCAGCAATACCGGCGCGATCACGACGTAACCGCACAGCGCGAAGAGATTCGTGAACAGACCCTTGCGGTCGCGATAGAGCGAATAGCGGGTCGCCGCGTTGCCGCGCCAGCCCAACGTTTGCCACGCTTGCAGGCAGATGCCGGCGACCCAGCGCGATTTCTGGCGAACGGCGGTCGAAAGATGGTCGGGAAAGTGCGCGCGTGGCGACATACGATGCGGCGGTGCTGTACTTGTGGCCGCGCTGACCGAGCCGCTGATGCACGAGGATCGTCGAATAGCCGCGCAGGCTCAAGCGCAGCGCGGTTTGGTAGTCCTCGGTGATCGTGCGGCTGGGGAAAACTTCGAGTTCGCTCTCACCGACGGCCGCGAGTGCTTCGCGTCCAAACGCGCAGCCGACGCCAGCGCACGGCACGAAGCTGCCCATCGCTTCGCGCATCACCATGTCTTTGAGATGGTTCTCGGCGAATTCGTCGACGTACGTCCACGAGGTCCACTCATTCCACGGGCGTTCGAGCGGCAGCACGGGCAACTGGACCATGTCGAAGCGCGGCATCAGGTGGTTGTACACGCGCAGCGAGAGCGGGTGGATCACGTCTTCGACGTCGTGCAGCACGACGATCGCGTACGGGTTGCCGGCTTCCTCGCGTTGCACGGCCGCGAACATCTGGTTGAGGTTCTGCGCTTTGGTGGTGGGACCGGGCAGCTCGTTGATGACCGGATGCACGCGCGGCGAACGTTTGGCGGCGGCCTTCACTTCGCGCACGGTCTCTTCGTCGTTCGGATAGACGCCGACAAAGATATCGTAGTTGCTGTAATCGAGCGACGTGCAGGCGAACTCGAGCATCGGTCCGAGGATGCCGGCTTCGTGCCAGCACGGCACCATGAGCGCAATGCGCTTCTCGGGTTGTTCGCGCAGCGCTTCGATCGTAAGCCGCGGATATTTGCGCAGCAGGCTGATCGCCCAGCGCCAGGCGGCGCGCATCCAGAACGCGAGGTCACCGCATAGATCGTCGAAACCGAGCAGTACGTAGACCGCAGCGATGACGATGGTCGCGATGCCGAGGACGTGCGCGACGGGGAGCGTTACTCCCGCGGGATTCAAGGACGTTGGTGCGATGCGACCGAGACGGCGAGAACGACAACGACCGAAAACGCGCAGAGGATCATTGTCATTGAGCTTTGGATCGGATCGACGAGCAGTTGGGCTAACACATCCATCATGGTCGCACGCACGAATAATGGGCGATAGGTGCAAGCGTTAAGCGACGGAACCGATCGCCTCAAAATTTGGTAAAGCCGGGCAAAACGTTACCGTCGCTTGACGGTGGACGGGCCGAGGGAACGTCCCGGCTCGTGGGCAACGTTGCGGGAGAGGGTATGCAACCACCAGAGATCCGGCGCGCCGTCCGGTTGAACGACGGCGACACGGTCCCGTTTCAGACGGTCGAAGGGTCGCTCGACCGTCCTACCGCGCGCGCCGCGAGCATCAAGCTCACCGAGAAGGCGCCGCCGAAATTGGCGAAGATGCTGCTGCCGGGCGAACGCATCACGTTCGGGACCGCAGTGCATCCGGTCGTACTGCTGCTGCCGCTCTTTTATCTGATCGCGTTGCCGGTGGCGTTTTCCGCGTTGCAATGGTACGGGCACATGCACGCGCACCTGTGGTTTGCGGAAGGCGTGTGGCCGAAGGTCGAGACCGGTATCGAACTTGCGCTCTTGGCCGCGTCGCTCGGACTGCTGGTAAAACGCGCGTTCCGCTTTCTCAGCTTGCGCATCGTGGCGACGAACCGGCGCATCTTCGCGATCCGAGGCGTCATCATTCGCCGCATCACCCCGCTCGGCAACACCGCGCTTGCGGGCTCCACGCTATCGCAAGGCTTCTTCGGCCGGATGTTCGGCTACGGTTCGATCGACTTGCCGTTGGCCGACGGCACGCCCGACCGGTTTCGCGACATGCGCGACGCGCTGCAGCTCTACCGTGAATTCCAAGCCGTTGCGAACGGCGTCGACGGCGATGAGTGGAAGCCCGCCGTCCGCCAAACGATCATACCCTAAGCAAGGCCGCTCGCTCGCCCGCTGAGAAGGGGGCGCGATGCAACATCTTTCGCGTTCACGGGCACTCGGCGTCATCGCAGCGGGCGCGGCACTGCTTCCTCGCATGGCGACGGCGCAGAGCGCGCTCGTGCCGTTGCGCGTCGGCAGCGTCGCGGCGGACACGTACGCCGGCGGTTACTACGCGCTCGATCTGGGGCTCTTCGAGAAAGCCGGCCTCGGCGTCGAGATCACGCCGTTTGCCAACGGTGCGGCGATGGCCGCCGCGGCGGCCGGCGGCAGCATCGACGTCGGCATCGGCGACGCCACCGAACTCGCGAACGGCATCAGCCGCGGCATTCCGTTCGTGCTGCTCGCCGGCGGCGGCGTCTACGCGACCGCAGCCCCGACCACGACGCTGTGCATCAGCAAAACGTCGACCATCGCGAAAGCGTCGGACCTCGAGGGGCAGACCGTGGCAGTGGTTTCGCTCGTGTCGCTGATGAGCGCGGCCGTGAAGAGCTGGCTCACGCAAAACGGCGCCGACATCACAAAGATCAAGTTCGTCGAGATGCCGTTCCCGCAAATGCCGGGCGCGCTGTCGCGCGGTGCGCTGCAAGCGGCGACGTTGAGCGAGCCGATCATGAGCGACGCGCTCGCCGCCGACGCCAAAATCTTCGCCAAGCCGTACGACGCGATCGCGAAACAGTTCTACATCAGCGACTGGTTCACCACACGCGATTGGCTCGCGAAGAACCTCGACGTTGCAAAACGCTTCGTCGGCGCGATCTACGACGCCGCGCGCTGGGCCAACGCCCACCACGACGATTCCGCCGCCATTCTCTCGAAATACACGAAGATCGACGTCGACCGCATCAAACGCATGAACCGCTCCGGCTATGCCACCGACCTCAAGGCGTCCCTGGTGCAACCCGTGCTGGACACGGCCTTCAAATACAAAGCCCTCGCAACCGCCACCCAAGCCACCGCAATGATCGCCAAAGGCTTCTAAAGGAGAGCCCGCTAGCGCGGGCTTTTTTAATGTCATCCCGAGTGGAGCGCCGATAGGCGCGTAATCGAGGGACGCGCCACGACCTTGGCGATCGAGTGCGAGCGCGAAGGCGCGAGCAGTGGTGTAAAAAAAGCGGAGAAGTAACCACTGCTCCCGCCTTCGCGGTCGCACTCCAAGTGTAGAGATTGTCTCGGTCCCTCGACGACGCGCCTGACGGCGCTTTGCTCGGGATGACAAGTTAGGGGAACGTCAGCTTAAAAAAAGCCCGCGTATCACGCGGGCTCTCCCTTTTTGGGAGCATGATGGCTATTTGAGATACGGCGCCGTCCAGCTGAGGCCGGCTTCTGTTGTTGCGGCGGGTTTGTATTCGAGGCCGACGTAGTTGGGGTAGTTGTCGGCGTCGAGTTGGGCTAGGGCGGCGGTGATGTTGAGGTCGCCGGTGTTGGGTTCGTGGCGGTCGGGGCAGCCGGCGATTTGCACGTGCGCGAAGCGGCCGCGCAGTTCGTGCGCGCGCTCGATTGCGCGGCCTTCGGTGTGGAAGACGTGGTAGAAGTCGAATTGCAGCGCGACGTTGGGCTGCGCGACGCGGTCGAGAATCCCGATCGCTTGCGTGGTCGACTGCAAGACGTAGGTCGGATTTTCTTTTGCGTTCAGCGGCTCGATCGTCAGCGTGATGCCCTCGGCCGCGCAGCGCGGTGCGGTAGCGGTGAGGTTCGCAACCAGCGTGTCTTCGTGTGCGCAGAGCGCAACGCCGTTGACGCGCAGGCCCGACATCGCATGCAGCCGCGGACAACCCGTGGTTTTCGCGTAGGTTAGCGCGAGTTCGAGACCGGCCGCGAAGCGCGTTTCGTCACCCGGGCGCGCAGCGAATCCGCGTTCGCCCTTCGACATATCACCGGCCGGAAGGTTGATGAGCACGAGTGCGAGATCGTGCGCCCGCAGCTCCGAGGCGATCTCGTCCGCCGTGAGTTCGTACGGCCACAGAATTTCGACGGCCCGGAACCCGCAGGCCGCCGCCGCGGCAAAGCGTTCGCGCAGCGGCCGCTCCGTGAAGAGCCAGCTCAGGTTCGCCGACAGTTTGGGCACTAGGCTTTGGTCAATTCGCGTACGCCCTCGTCGGCCGTGCAGAGCACCGCGTCGGCTAGGTCGAGGAAGATGCCCACGTCGAGCACGCCATGGATCGCTTGCACCGCTGCGGCGAGCGCGCGCGGATCGGCGATCGTGCCGAAGGCGCAGTCGAGGATGGCGTTGCCGTTGTCGGTCCGGTACGGCTCCCCGTCCCGGACACGCTCGGTTGCTTTGGCGGTCGGGAAGCGGGCCGCGATTTCGCGCTCGACCCACGCGAGCGTGAACGGCACCACCTCGACCGGGGTCGGGAAGCGGCCCAGGTGCTCGACCACCTTGGAGTCGTCGACGATCACGACGAAGCGCCGGGCGGCGATGGCGATCGCCTTCTCGCGAAAAAGCGCGCCCCCGCCGCCTTTGGTGAGGGCCCAATCGGGAGCGACCTCGTCGGCGCCGTCGATTGCCACGTCGATGTCCCGGCTCATGAACGGGATCACCGGCACCCCGAACTCGCGGCAGAGCTGCTCGGTCGCCGCCGAGGTCACGACGGCTTCGAGTTTGTCACCCCCCGCGATCCGCTCGCCGGTCCGTTTGACGGCCCAGTAGGCGGTGGTCCCGGTCCCGAGTCCCACGCACATGCCGGCCCCGACGTACCGGTCCACGGCGGCATAGCCGACGAGTCGCTTGGCCGCTTCCTTAGGATCGCTCAACGGGGTCCTCCGTACGGGTGCTTGTGAACAAAAATCGAATGACCGCGGTTGACGCTTCGGCGAGGCCGTGTTAGTCTCGGTGCAACGTGTTAAATCCCGTTCGCCTCGGTCTCGTCGTTATCGTTCTTGTCGCCCTTACGGGTCGGCGAGGCATTGCTGCGTAGAACGAATCAACGAACGCTGCAAGCCCCTCGCCGGAGTCGACGAGGGGTTTTTTGTTGCCAACCGTTCCGGAGGATCCATGGAAGCCATCTATGACCGCGATATCGACCGCGGCGCAATCGAAGGAAAGACGATCGCCATCATCGGCTACGGGAGCCAGGGCCGCGCGCACGCGCTGAACCTGCGCGACTCGGGCTGCAACGTTGTCGTCGGTCTGCGCGGCGATTCGAAGTCGCGGCCCGAGGCTCAGCGCGAAGGGCTCGAGGTAGCGGAAGTCGCCGACGCCGTCAAACGCGCCGACGTCACGATGATCCTGATCCCCGATGAAGAGCAGCCGGCAACGTACATGCGCGACATCAAGGACAATCTCAAGCCGGGATCGGCGCTGGCGTTTGCGCACGGCTTCGGCATTCACTTCGGTACGATCGTCCCGCCGGCCAACGTCGACGTGTGGATGTGCGCACCGAAGGGGCCGGGCCGCATGGTCCGCCACGAATACGAAATGGGCCGCGGCGTGCCGTGCCTGATCGCGATCCACCAAGACTACTCCGGCAAGGCCAAAGCGATCGCGGCCGCATACGCGAGCGGCATCGGCGGCGGACGCGCGGGCATTCTCGAGACGAACTTCCGCGAAGAAACCGAAACCGATCTGTTCGGCGAACAAGCCGTGCTCTGCGGCGGCACGACGGCGCTCGTCACGGCCGGATTCGAAACGCTGGTGGACGCCGGCTACGCGCCCGAGATGGCGTACTTCGAATGCCTGCACGAGCTCAAGCTCATCGTCGACTTGATGTACGAAAAAGGCATCGAGGGCATGCGCGAGAGCATCAGCAACACCGCCAAGTACGGCGACTACACGCGCGGTCCGCGCATCGTGAACGACGAGACCAAAGCGACGATGAAGACAATGCTCAAAGAAATCCAGTCCGGCGATTTCGCGAAGCAGTGGGTCGCGGAACACGCCGCCGGCAAGCCGAACTTCAAGAACTACAAGGCAGCTGCGGAAAAACACCCGATCGAAGCGGTCGGCGTCAAACTCCGCCAGCTCATGCCGTGGTTCCAAACCAACAAGGCTCCGGCAATAGCGAAATGATTCCCGCAATTACGCCGCGGCCGCGTACCGGCGGTGACGCGGTGCTCGAAGCGCTCGAACGTGAAGGGGTCGATGTCATTTTCGGCTACCCCGGCGGCACGATCATGCCGTTCTACGATGCGCTCTACGGACACCCCATGCGTCACATCCTCGTCCGGCACGAAGCGGGCGCGGCGTTTGCAGCGGGTGGGTATGCGCGAACCAGCGGACGCGTCGGCGTCTGCTGCGCAACCTCGGGTCCGGGGGCGACGAACCTCGTCACCGGCCTCGTCGATGCGATGATGGATTCGATCCCGGTCGTGGCGATCACGGCTAACGTGCGCATGGCGCTGATGGGCACCGATGGTTTCCAAGAAGCCGACGTCTGCGCGATCACGCAGTGCGCGACCAAAGCCTCGATCCTGATCACGGATCCCGGTCAGCTCTACACCAAAGTGCGTGAAGCGTTTGCGCTCGCGCGCAGCGGCCGGCCGGGCCCCGTGCTGGTCGACATCCCGACCGACGTGCTGAAAGCACCGTACGTGCCCGAACAGCATCCGCCGCGCAAGGTCAACGACGTGAAACCGGTCGCAACGCCGGAATCAATCAAGGCCGCAGCCGACGCGATTCGCAATTCGCACCGTCCGGTGGCGATTGCCGGCGGCGGCGCGCGCGAACCGCGCGCGGTCAAAGCGTTCCGCGAACTCTGCGCGCTATTGGGCCTGCCGCACACGACGACGATCTGCGGTCTCGGCGCATCGGATCCGAACGACGTGCACGGGCTCGGCATGCTCGGCATGCACGGCACGAAAGCCTCGAACCTCACCGTGCACACGGCCGACGTCGTGCTGGCGTTCGGCATGCGGTTCGACGATCGCGTCACCGGCCGTCCCGATCGCTTCGCCAAGGGCGCGACGGTCGTGCACAACGACATCGACGTTTCCGAATTCAACAAGATCATCCCGACCGACGTGATGCTGCACGGCGATTCGGCCGACACGATCAAGGCGCTGATCGCCGAGCTGAAAACCGGGCACGTGCCGCGCTTCGACGATTGGGCCGTGCAGGCCAAAGCGCTGGGCGGTCCGCTGCCGAGCGATGAGTCCAAAGACGGTCATCTGTCGGCGACCGACTTCCTCGATCAGCTCTTCGCCTCGATGCCGCCCAAGTCGATCGTCTCGACCGACGTCGGCCAGCATCAGATGTGGAGCGCGCAGCGTTTCAAACCGAACACGCCGCGCGACTTCTGCACCTCGGCGGGGCTCGGCTCGATGGGCTTCGGCTTTCCGGCCGCAATCGGCGCGTGTTTCGCCAATCCCGGCCGGCCCGTGTTTGCGATCTGCGGCGACGGCGGCTTCCAGATGACGATGCCCGAACTCGCGACCGTGAAACGCTACCAGGTGCCGGTGAAGATCGTGCTGATCGACAACCGCAATCTCGGCATGGTGCGTCAATGGCAAGAGCTGTTCTACGACGAGCGCTACTCGGCGACGAACCTCTCCGACAACCCGGACTTCGGCACGATCGCCAGCGCCTACGACATCGAAGCGTTCCGCATCAGCGGACCCGAGGATGCGCCGTCGGTGCTCGCGGCGTTCCTCGCCTACAGCGGCCCGGCATTGCTCCACGTTTCGTGCTACCCCGACGAACTCGTCTGGCCGATGATTCCGGCCGGCGGCGTCGTCGAAGATCTGATGGAATCGCGGACCTGACGTGACCTACGACCTCGTGGTTGGTGATCCGCGCACCGTAGCGCGGGTCATCAACATGGCTCACCGTTTCCAATGCCGCGCGTCGCGCGTCGACTCGACCTCGAGCGACACCGTGACGACGGCGCACTTCGAATTCGCCGGCGATGCGAAACAGCTCGACCGGTTGCGCGCGCAAATCGATCGCATCGTCCAATTCGAGAAAATATTTGTATCGTGAAAAAGTCACTGTTCGATAAAATTTGGGAATCCCACGTCGTCGAGGAACTCGCCGGCGGCAACGCGCTGATCTTCGTCGACCTGGTGGTCGCGCACGAGATCACGTCGCCCCAGGGCATCATCGCGATCGAGAAAGACTTCGGCGACAAGCTCTACGATCCGAACAAGATCGTCTCGCTGATCGACCACGTCGCGCCGGCCAAAGATACGGCGACCGCGATCCAAGCGCAAACGCTGCGCAAGTGGGCCAAGCGGCAGAACATCCGCTTCCACGACATCGGCGACAACGGCATCTGCCACGTCATCATCCCCGAGAAGGGCTACGTGACGCCGGGCATGGTGATCGCCTGCGGCGACAGCCACACCGGCACGCTCGGCGCGTTCGGCACGTTCGCGCTGGGCGTCGGTTCGACCGCGCAAGCCGGCGCGATGCTCGCGCAAGTGCTCGTGCTGCAGCGGCCCAAGGTGATGAAGATCGAGATCACGGGCGAGCTCGCGCCCGACGTCACCGCGAAAGACCTGATCCTCACGATCATCAAGACGATCGGCTTCAAGGGCGGCACGGGCTACGCGCTCGAGTACTGCGGTTCGGCGATCAGCAAGCTCTCGATGGACGGCCGCATGACCGTCTGCAATATGGCGATCGAAGCCGGCGCCACCGCGGGCGTGATCGCGCCCGATGAGAAGACCGCGGCGTATCTCGCCGAGACGACGCTCAAGCCGACCAACTGGACCTCGCTGCAGCCCGATCCCGATGCGGAATACGATCGCGTCGTGACGATCGACGGCGCATCGGTGCGACCGGTCGTGACGTGGGGAACGAACCCCGGCGAGAACTCGTCGATCGACGGCACCGTGCCGGCCGACGCGCACCCGGACTCGCTCGAATACATGGGCCTTACGCCCGGCACGCCGATGAAGAGCATCGAGATCGATCAAGCTTTCATCGGTTCGTGCACGAACTCGCGCATCACCGACCTGCGCGCCGCGGCCGACGTGCTGCGCGGCCGCAAGGTCACGGTACCGACGATCATCACCCCGGGTTCGGTCGGTGTGAAGCGCCAGGCCGAACGCGAAGGCTTGCACGACATCTTCCAAGATGCCGGCTGCTTGTGGACGCACTCGTCGTGCGGCCCGTGTCTTGGGATGTCGGTCGGCGTGATCGCTCCGCAAACGCGCGTGATCTCATCGACCAATCGCAATTTCCCCGGTCGCATGGGCGACGGCGGCCGCGTGCATCTGGCCTCTCCGCAAGTCGTGGCGGCATCGGCGATCCTCGGACGGATCGCCTCGCCGAGCGACGTGCCGGCCGCGCGCGAAGCGGTGCCGGCATGATCGTCAAGGGCCCCGTGCTGCCGATCCCGCACGCCAACGTCGATACCGACCAGATCATTCCGGCCAAGCACCTCACCACGATCGATGAATCCGGCATGGGTGAATTCTGCTTCACCGGCATGACCAACGGCCGCAAGATGCTCGACGAGCACCCCGGCGCGGTCGTGTGGGTCGCGGGGGAGAACGTCGGCTGCGGTTCGTCGCGCGAACACGCCGCGTGGGCGCTGCTCGGCGCCGGCATCAAGGCCGTGATCTCGCCGAGCTTCGCGCGCATCTTCCACGAGAACTGTTACATGAACGGGCTCGTGCCGGTGATCGTCGACGCGTCGCTGATCCCGCGCTTCGCCGCGGCCAAGACGATCACGATCGATGTCGAGAACGAAACCGTGCAAGCCGACGACGACGCGCCGATCAAATTCGAACTCGATCCGGCGCGTAAACCCTTCGTGCTCGGCGGCGGTTTCCTCAAGTACCTCAACTCCAAAATCCCGGAAATTCGCGCGTGGGAGGCCAAGCGCGCGTCATGACGCAGATCGCGGTTCTTCCCGGTGACGGGATCGGTCCCGAAGTCACCGCGGCCGCCGTGCGCGTGCTCGACGCCGCGCACCCCGGACTGACGTTCGTCGAAGCGCCGATCGGCGCGAACGCGATCGCGAGCGTGGGCGAGCCGATGCCGGGCGAAACGGTCCGCATCTGCAGCGAAAGCGCCGCGATTCTCTTCGGTGCCGTCGGCGGTCCCGGCCACGATCATCTGCCGCCCGACAAACGCCCCGAAGCGGCGATCCTCGGCTTGCGCAAGCACTTCAATCTCTACGCGAACGTTCGCCCGGCGCGCGTGTTTCCGGGCATGGAGACGCGCTCGCCGCTACGCAGCGAACTCGTCGACGGAATGGACCTCGTGTTTATTCGCGAGCTGACCGGCGGCTTGTACTTCGGTGAGAAGACGCTCACGACGGAAGACGGTCACGAAACCGTGCGCGACGTGCTGATCTACCGCGATTACGAGATCGAGCGCGTCGCCCGCTTCGCGTTCGCGCTGGCGCGGATGCGCAGCAAGCGCCTCACCTCGGTCGACAAGAACAACGTGCTGCTCAGCTCGCAGCTCTGGCGGCGCATCGTCATCGACGTCGCCAAAGATTTCCCCGACGTCAAACTCGAGCACATGCTGGTCGACAATGCGGCGATGCAGCTGGTGCGCGATCCGCGCACGTTTGACGTGATCGTTACCGAGAACATGTTCGGCGACATCCTCTCCGACGAGGCCGCAATGATCACGGGCACGATCGGCACCGCCTCGAGCGCCGCGCTCAACAGCGCGCCGGATGCGAACGGCTTCGGACTCTACGAACCGATCAGCGGAACGGCACCCGACATCGCCGGCAAAGGGCTCGCCAACCCGATCGGCGCGATTCTCTCGGCCGCGATGCTGGCGCGCTATTCGCTCGGCGACGAAGCCGGCGCTGCAGCGATCGAACGCGCGGTGTCGGAAACGCTCGCCGAGGGACCGCGCACGCGCGATCTCGACGTCGCGAACGACGCGTCAACCAACGCCGTTGCCGACGCGATCGTCGCGCGGATCAGCCGGGTCGCCGCCTAAGCTAGGTGCTCTGGGCGGCAGTAACGTGGTCCTCGTCGAGGAGCCACGTCCCGTTCGCCGCTTTGACCCACGTGAGTTCGTGCGTCGAGTAGTCGCGTTCGACGCCCGGCGCGCCCATCGGATCCGGGTTGTTGGCGCCGTAAAACCAGCGCTCAGCATCGACCGTTTCGCGCGCACCGGTATCGGTGAGGACCGTCGATTTGATCCGCTGGCTGTTGCCGCTCGGCGAGGAGGCGGTGAAATAGATCTTGCTCACCCCCGCGATGAACCCGGCGTAGTTGAGCTGCTTGCCGTTGGGCTGAATGACGTGGAACGTGTTGGTCGTAATACTGGAGAGCTTTGCCCCATCACCGTGGGAGATCGCATCGAAGTAGGCCGTCGTTTGCGCGCTGAGCGAATCCGGCGGACCGGCCGGCGCCGTTTGTGCGGCAGCCGCAACCGGGGCAGTTAGCGCAAGCGAGACGATCAGGGAGCCCAGAAGCCGATTCATAGCTCTAATATACCATCAAAATCTGAAGCCGAATCTGAAGAAATCACCGCCCGCGACGGCGCTCGGCTGTGCTATACGCTTCACGAATCAGGACGGCCGGGGGCTCCGCGCCTGGCGCTGGTTCACTCGCTGGCGCTCGACCGCAGCATCTGGGACGGTGTGATCACGGCCCTGGGCGGGGCAGTCGATGTCCTGACATACGATTGCCGCGGACACGGTGCTTCGAGCAAACCCCCCGGACCGTACACGACGGGCCTGTTTGCCGCCGATCTGCGCGACTTGCTCGCGGCCGCCGGATGGGAGCATGCCTTCGTCGCGGGCGCGTCGATGGGCGGCAGCGTTGCCTTGCAGTTCGCCGTGTCCTATCCTGAATTGCTGGACGGTCTCGGCCTGATCGACACGACCGCGTGGTACGGCCCCGACGCGCCGAAGAGCTGGCACGAGCGCGGCAGCAAAGCGATCGAAGACGGACTCGCGAGCCTCATCGCGTTTCAGCAGACGCGCTGGTTCAGCGACGCGTTCCGCGCCGATCGTCCTGATGTGGGCGAACGTTTCGCGAAAGTTTTTCTCGCCAACGATCTGGCGGCGTACGCGGCCACGTGCGAGATGCTCGGCTCGTTCAACCTGACCGCGCAGCTCGGCACGATCACCGCGCCGGTGGAGATTCTGGTCGGCGAAGAAGATTACGCGACGCCGCCCGAGATGGCGCGCGCGCTTGCAGCGGGCATCGCCGGCTCAAAAATGCAGATCGTTCCGAAGGCGCGGCATTTGACGCCGATTGAAATTCCCGAACGCGTTGCGGCGATGCTGCAAACGGTCATCGTGCGTAAAGGCGGATCCGTTGCAGACGGGCGGTGAGTTCACGGTCGCCGTTCCGCAAGAACGGGCCTTCGCATTCATCAGCGATCCATTCAAGATCGCGGCGTGCATCCCGGGCTGCAGCGATCTGCGCGAGGTTGCGCCCGGCAAATACGCGGCGAAGCTGTCGAACCGCGTTGGACCGATTTCGATTTCGTTCGACGTGTCGGTCGAGCTGACGAAAGTGGAGCCGCCGGCGGCGATCGACGCCGTCGTCAGCGGCAACGCGTCGGGTTTGGGCGGCCGCCTCACGGCGACGGCCACGGTGCGGCTCGCTGCGGTCGATGCAGCACAAACGAAGGTCACCTACACCGTCGACTTGGGCTTAACCGGCAAGCTCGGCGGCATCGGGCAACCGGTGTTTCGCGCCAAGAGCGACGAGCTCAGCAAGAAATTCGGCGCCAACGTGCGCGCGGCGCTCGAATCTGGCGAGGCGGCTCGCACGTGAGTTTCGAGTTGCTGGAACCAGCCACGCTCGATGAAGCGCTGGCACTGCTCGACCCCGACGACTTTGCGGTGCGCGCCGTCGCCGGCGGCACCGCGCTCTCGCTGATGGTGCAGTCACACATCTTCAAGCCGACGCGGCTGATCAGCCTGCGGCGTCTGAACGGCGAGCTGCGCGGCGTGCACGTCGAGGGCGACGGCAGCCTGCGCATCGGCGCGATGACGACGCTGACCGAACTCGAACGCTCGCCGGTGCTCGCCGTTTCGGAGCCGGTGCTTTCGCGCGCGCTGCACACGCTCTCAAACGTTCGCGTGCGAAACATCGCGACGATCGGCGGACATCTCGCGCACGGCGATCCGCACATGGACTTGCCGCCGATCCTGGTGACGCTCGGCGCGCGCGTGCGTGCGGTTTCGCCGCGCGGCGAGCGCTGGATCGACGCGGACGAACTGATCACCGGCTACTATGAGACCTCGCTTGCGGGTGACGAATTGATCGTCGAGGTCCTCGTGCCGGCGCAGCCGCCCGGCGCGCGCGCGGCGTACGCGAAGTTCACCGCGCTCTCGGCCGACGATTGGCCGGCCGTCGGCGTTGCGGTGTGGCTGCGGCGCGACGGCGAGAAGATCGTCGAAGCGCGGGTCGTCGTCGGCGGCGCGACCGATCATCCGACGCGGATGACGGCGGCCGAAGCGGCGCTGACCGGCAACGCCGCCGATGCGAAAGCGTTTGCGGCGGCCGGCGATGCAGCGGCCGGCGAGGTCCAACCGCTGGGCGATCTGCGCGGTTCCGGTCCCTATAAACGCGAGATGGTGCGCGTCCACGTTCGCCGCGCACTCGAGCGCGCCGCTCTGCCGTCCGAGGATCGCACGTGAGAGAAACCGTCCGGCCGGCCCTGCCCAAACTGCGCGAGGTGTCGCGCTCGGTGCCGCGGCTCGAAGGCGTGCAGAAGGTCACCGGCGCGATTGAATACATCCATCATCTGCGGCTGCCCGGCATGCTCTATGGCAAGATCGTGCGCAGCACGGTTGCGCACGCGAAGATCGTTGCGATCGACGCGGCCGAGGCGCGCGCGCTGCCCGGCGTCCATGCCGTGATCACCGGCGAAGACGTGCTGAAAATCGTGCCGTCGCCGTACTACGGGCCGGCGTTCCACGATCAGCCGGTGCTCGCCATCGGCAAAGTGCACCACGTCGGCGAACCGGTTGCGGTCGTGCTCGCGACCGACCCGCACGTCGCCGAAGACGGCGCCGATCTGGTGGTCGTCGAGTACGACGAACTCGAGCCCGTGTTCGACGAAGTGAAAGCTGCGCAGCCCGGCGCGCCGATCGTGCATGACGAGCTGCAGCCGGCCGGCACCTTTGCCGACCTCAAGCACCTCAAGGGGAAGAAGGACACCAACATCGCGCTCGACGCCCAGGTGCGTCACGGTGACGTCGCGCGCGGCTTCGCGCTGGCGGATCACATCTTCGAGGACACGTTCAAGTCGGGCCAGGTGATGCACACGCCGCTCGAACCGTTCGTCTCGGTCGCCGAAACGCGCAGCGGCAAAGAGCTGACGATCCACACCGCCTCACAGAGCCCGTCGTTCGTGCGCATGGAAGTCGCGCGTCTGCTCGGCTGGCCCGAGAACAAAGTGCGCGTGCGCGCGGCGTTCCTCGGCGGCGGCTTCGGGGCCAAGCTCTACATCAAGCTCGAAGCGCTGGTGGCGGTGCTGGCCCTGATCGTGCGCCGTCCGGTACGCATCGCGCTCACGATGGAAGAGCAGTTCTACACGATCACCAAACACGGCACGACCGTGCACATGAAAACCGGCGTCATGAACGACGGCACGATCGTCGCGCGCGAGGTGGAGACGTGGTGGAACGGCGGCGCGTTCGCCGACATCGGTCCGCGCGTGACGCAGAAGTCCGGTTTCACCGCTGCCGGCCCCTACGACATCGAACACGTCTCGCTCGATTCGTATGCCGTGTATACGAACTTGCCGCCGGCCGGCGCGTTTCGCGGCTTCGGGATCCCGCAGCTCGTGTGGGCGTATGAGAGTCAGGCCGACATCATCGCGAGCAAGCTCGGCATGGATCCGGTGGAGTTCCGGCTGAAAAACGTGCTGCGCGACGGCGACGAACACGCCACCGGTACGGTGATGTCCAACGCCGGCGTGGCGGAGTGCGTCGAGAGCGCGGCGCGCATGATCGGCTGGAATCAGCCGTTCGATCGCGGCAGCGGTGCGATTCGCCGCGGCCGCGGCATTGCGGTCGGCATCAAGGCGTCGATCTCGCCGACCACGTCGGTCGCGCTCGTGACTGTTGCCGCCGACGGCAGCTGTACGCTAGCGATTTCGACCGTCGACATGGGGCAAGGCTCCGACACGGCGATGGCGCAGGTCGCCGCCGAAACGCTCGGCATTCGCACCGAGTCGGTCACGGTCGTGCATTCCGACACCGACACCACGCCGTACGATATGGCGACGCTCGGTTCGCGTTCCACCTATCACATGGGCCACGCGGTGCGGCTCGCCGCCGACGATGCGCGCAACCAGCTGCTCGCGCTCGCGGCGACCTACCTCGACGTGCCGCCCGAGACGTGCGTCTGCGAAGACGGCGTGATCTCGACCAGCACCGGCAAATCGATGACGTTCAAGGAGCTCTTCGTCGCGCGCTTCGGCATGCAGGCGGGCAACGTCGTCGGCACCGGTTCGTTCGAACCGCCATACGCTAAGCCCGACATGACGACCGGCCAGTCGAGCAACGTCACGCCGTTCTGGATGATCGGCGCGACGGCGGTCGAGATCACGGTCGATACCGAAACCGGCCGCATCACGGTCGACAAGTGCGTAACTGCCGGTGACGTCGGACGCGCGATCAATCCCGCGATCGTCGAGCGTCAGCTCAATAGCGCGGCGATCATGGCGATCGGTTCGTCGATCGCCGAGGTGATGATCTTCGAAAACGGTCAGGTCGTGAACGCGAGCCTCGCCGACTACAAGATCCCGAGCTTTCTCGATATTCCGGTGCACGTCGAAGCCGACTTGATCCAAGATCCGCATCCTAGCGCACCGTACGGCGCGAAAGGCGTCGGCGAATCCGGTTCGTTCGGACCGACGCCGGCGATCGCCAACGCCCTCGCCGACGCGACCGGCGTGCGCATCCGCGAGATGCCGCTGTTGCCTGAGCGCGTGCTGCGCGCGATTCACGAAGCGGCGGGCACGCCGTTGGGGAGCGAATAGTGGACGGCCGCAAGACGATCCATTTCACGCTCAACGGGCGGCCGGCCGAAGCCGACGTCGCCCCGCATGAGAACCTGATCGAAGTGCTGCAACGCGATGAGTTCGGTTTGCACGGCGCTCGCGTCAGTTGCGGTCAGGGCTTATGCGGCTGCTGCACCGTGGCGATCGACGGCGTCGCGACCTCGGGCTGTTTGTTCCTCGCGCCGTTCGCCGATGGAACCACGATCGAAACGGTCGAGAGCCTCGCGAACGGCGAGACGCTCAACCCGATCCAGACCGCGTTCATCGAGAACGCGGCGTTTCAGTGCGGTTTTTGCACGCCGGGCTTCATCATGATGACGCGCGAGCTGCTCGATCGCATTCCCGACCCCAGCGACGACGAGATCCGGCACTATCTGTCCGGGAATTTATGCCGCTGTGCTGCCTATCCCGAGATCCTCAATGCCGTGCGCGCCGCCGCGCGCGCGCGCGCCGCCACGAAAGCCTGACTGTGCCGTACGCCGACTTCCGCGCATTCCTCGACGCCCTGCGAGCCGAGGGCGAGCTGATCGACATCGAACGGCCGGTGGAGCTGTATCTCGAAATCGGCAAGGCGCTGCGGCAAACGGCGGCGATCGGCGGACCGGCGCTCAACTTCAAAAACAACGGCACGGCCTTTCCGCTCGTCGGCGGTTTGTACAACACGCGCTCCAAAGCGCTGCTCGCGTTCGAGTCGACTGAGGCGGCGGTGTTCGAGAAAATTCTCAGCGGTCTGGCGAACCCGATCGCCCCGGTGATGACGAGCGGCAAAGCCCCGGCGCACGACGTCGTGCTCACCGGTGCCGGCGCCGATCTCACGAAGCTGCCGATTCCGACCTACAGCCCCGACGACGGCGGCCCGTTCATTACCCCCGGCATCGTGGTGAGCCGCGATCCCGAAACCGGCGTTCCCGATCTCGGGCACTATCGCTTTCAGATCATGAACGCGGGAGAGATGTCGTTTCTCGCGCAGCCGTTCCATCGTTTCGGTAAGCACATCGTCAAGGCGCGCAAGATGGGCATGACGCGCTATCCGGCGGCCGTCGTGTTCGGCGTCGATCCGATCCTTGCGTACACGTGCACGATTCAAGTACCCGACGGCACGAACGACTACGAGATCGCCGGCGGCTTGCGCGGCGCGCCGGTCGAGCTCGTGCACGGACGCACGGTCGACCTCGACGTGCCGGCGCACAGCGAGATCGTCATCGAGTTCGAGGTCGACCTCGCCAAAGACGTGCTGGAGGGCCCGCTCGGCGAATACACCGGCTACTACACGCCCTCGTCGATGAAGCCGCTCGCGCGCGTCACGGCGATCACGCATCGCACCGGCGCGTACTGCCAGGCCCTGCTGACCGGCATTCCGCCGACCGAGAACCACATCCTCAAGCAGCTGCCGTTCGAAGCGTCGTTTTTCCAGATGATGAAGAAGTCGTTCCCGACGCTGCACAGCGTGTCGATCCCGCCGTCGGGCGGCGTCTCGTTCTCGATCGTGATGTCGCTCGCGCAGCGCTATGCCGGCGAAGCGCGTCATGCGATCTTGGCCGCGATGTCGACCAATCTGCGGCCGAAGATCGTGACCGTCGTCGACCCCGACATCAACGTCCAGAGTTCGGCCGAAGTCGAGTGGGCGGTGGCCTTTCGCGTGCAGCCGCGGCGCGACGTGATCATCGTCGACGATCTGCCCGCCGGACCGCTCGATCCGTCGGTCGACGACTCGGTGCCGCTCGAAGCCCGCACCGGATCGGCCATCGGCATCGATGCGACTCGGCCATTCGGCCAAGAATTTCAAAAGGTCGCCGACGTTCCGGGCTGGCAAGAGTACGACTTTCCCGAACTTCGCGCTCGTCACACCTAAGGAGGATCTTATGCCGATCTCGTCTCGTCGCGCATTCCTGGCCCGGTCCGCCGCCGCAGGCGCGGCAGCCGCGGCCTTCGGACCGCGGGCGGTTTCGGCACAATCCTCGCTCACGCTGAACATCGCGGCGATCCCGAGCGACATCGCGGGCAGCGCCTACTACGCCGCCGACAACGGCTTCTTCAAGAAGGCCGGCTTGGATGCGCAGTTTCTCGGTATCGCGAACGGCGCCGCGATCACGGCGGCGGTGCTCGGCGGTTCGGCCGACATCGGCTATTCGAACGTGATCTCGCTCGCGGCCGCGCATTCGAAGGGCCTGCCGATCACGATCTTGTTCCCGGCGAACCTGCACGTGCACGAAGCGCCGACGGCCGGACTGCTGTCGGTGCTGAAGTCATCCCCGGTCACGAGCGCTAAGGATTTTGCCGGGAAAGTCATGGCGGTCAGCGGCATCAACAACATCGCCGATCTCGCGCCGCGTCTGTGGATCGATAAGAACGGCGGCGATTCGAAGGCCGTGAAATCGGTGGAACTGCCGTTTTCCGAAATGAAGGCAGCGGTTGAGGCGGGCCGCATCGATGCGGCCGTGTGCGACACGACGAGCGATGCGGCGCTCGGCAAACCGGGCGACACGCTGCGCTTGATCGCGAGCACGTTCGATGCGGTATCGCCGCACTTCGCACCGTCGGTATGGTTTTCGACGACGGACTGGGTCAGCAAACACCCCGCGCAAGCCAAAGCGTTCATCGAGGGCATGCGGGAATCGGCGGCCTGGGCCGCCACGCACCATCGCGAATCGGCCGTCATTCTCTCGAAATACACGCACGTTACGCCCGAACAGATCAACGGGTTCCAGCGCACCACCTACGGCGAGCATCTCACGCCCGAACTCATTCAACCGAACATCGACGTCGCGGTGAAGTACGGCGTCCTCAAGACGTCGTTCCCGGTCTCCGAGATGATCTCGACCTTGGCGGGCTGACGCAACAAATCTAGCCCAACGTACGCTCCCTTGGGCCGACGTTTCGCTCGCTTAATCGGCGGGCAACACGTAGAAAATCCTATTGTTGGGGGGAGCTATGAAAACGGAACACGAGCTCTACTCGCGGCCCGAAACGTGGGTTGCGTGGGGGGTTAATTGGAGCGCGGTTTGGGTCGGTGCGCTGGCAGCACTCACCTTCGCGCTGATCTTCGGATTGATCGGCACCGCCATCGGCGCGACGTCGGTCCAGAAATTCTCATCATTCACGACGGTCTCGCGCATCGAAGTTGCGATGGTCATCTGTTCGGCGTTCTTCGCCTTCGTGATCGGCGGCTGGGCGGCCGGTAAAATCACCGGTGCCCGGCATTCGGAACGCACAATCTTGCACGGCGCGATCGCGTGGCTCGTCGCCACGCCCATGCTCGTAGCGATGCTCGCCGCGGGCGCGGGCAACGCGTTCGGCGGCTGGTACGGCGGCCTCGTCGTCTCGCCGTTCGGCGCTGCCGTCGCTGCCCCGGTGTCGACACCCGATGCGGTGCGTGCCACCGCGCTTTCCGCGCTCACCGCGCTACTCGTCGGATTGGTCGGCAGCGTCATCGGCGGCTGGATGGCCTCGGGTGAGCCCATGACCTTCACACACCACGCCAAACGCAACGCACACCTTGCGTCACTGAAAGGAAACTAAGACATGCCGTTGATCATTCTGTGGCTGCTCGGAGCGCCGCTCGGACTCCTCATCATCCTCTTTATCCTCGGCATCGGCCGGTAGGATTCGCTAGCGCCGATAATTGAAGCGCACGATTCGGGTGGCGTCGAAGTAGCTGCTGCGAGCATCATGGGTTCATGAACAGCAGTTACTACGACGCCCTCAGTCAGCGCGACCCGGCCTTCGACGGCGTTTTCTTGTACGCCGTCACCACCACGGGCGTCTTTTGCCGCCCCACCTGTAAGAGCCGCCGCCCGCTCGAACGCAACGTCCGCTTCTTTGCGGATCCCGCGGCCGCGCGGGCAGCCGGTTTCCGGGCCTGCAAGCGCTGCCGTCCCGACGAGGCCACCTCCGATGCGCAGCCCGAATGGCTCGCGCAGGCGTGCCGCTTCTTGGAAGACGCCGAAGTTGCGCCGACGCTCGACGAACTCGCCGCGCACGTCGGCGTCAGCCGCGCGCACCTGCAGCGCAGTTTCACGCGTGCCGTCGGCGTTTCGCCGAAACGTTACGCCGCAACGCTGCGCGAAGAACGTCTGCGTACGTCACTGCGCAGCGGTGCCACCGTGAGCGAGGCGACGTACGCAAGCGGCTTCGGTTCGGGTTCGCGCGTGTACGACCCAGCGACGGTGCGGATCGGCATGACGCCGGCGAGCTACCGTCGCGGTGCATCGGGCCAGACCGTTGCCTACGGCATCGTCGCCTCGGTGCTCGGACCGGTGCTGGTCGCCGCAACGGAGCGCGGCATCTGTCACGTTGCCCTTGGCGACGACGCAGCTGCGCTCGAACGCGAGCTGCGCGCGTCGTTTCCTAAAGCGAATTTGGAGCGGGCCGACGACCGCGTCGAATCCGCGGCGTCGGCCTTGGTGCGTTATCTCGCGAACGAAGGGCCATGGCCGCAGCTTCCGCTCGACGTGCGCGCGACCGCGTTCCAAGCGCGCGTGTGGGAAGCGTTGACGCGCCTCGCGCCCGGCGCCACCACAACGTATGGCGAACTTGCCGCAGCGCTGGGCGATCCGCACGCAACGCGCGCCGTGGCGCGCGCGTGTTCCAGCAATCCGGTCGCGCTCTTGATTCCCTGTCATCGCGTGGTCGCGAAGAACGGCGAGTTGCGCGGCTATCGTTGGGGCCTCGAGCGCAAGAGCCGTCTGCTCGACATCGAACGCAGCGCTTCGTGATCGATCCGGATGAGATGACCGCGCGTCTCGACGAACGTGGGTACGCGGTCGTGCCCGCGCTGTTGGATGCTGCGACCTGTGCCGAGCTCGTCGCGGAATACGACGACGGCGCGCTCTTCCGCAACACGGTCGTCATGCAGCGGCACGGATACGGACGCGGCGAGTACCGCTACTTCGGCTATCCGCTGCCGCCGCGCGTGCAGAGCTTGCGCGAATCGCTCTACGCGGCGCTCGTACCGGCGGCCAATGCGTGGTCGGACCGGCTCGGGTCGAAGGTGCGGTTTCCGGCCGAACTTTCGCTGATGCTCGACCTGTGCCACGATGCCGGCCAAGTGCGCCCGACCGCGCTGCTGCTCCGCTATCACGCGGGCGACTATAACGCGCTGCACCAGGACATCTACGGTGAGGTCGCGTTTCCGCTGCAGGCGACGATCCTGCTCAGCGATCCGGCGACCTTCAGCGGCGGCGAATTCGTGCTGGTCGAGGCCAAGCCGCGCAAGCAGAGCGTCGCGCACGTGGTGCCGCTCGGGCTCGGCGACTGCATCGTGTTTCCGAACCGCCTGCGTCCCAATGCCGAGGGCGCGCGTTCGACATTCCGGCACGGGGTTGCCGAAGTGCTCAGCGGCACGCGCGTCACGCTCGGCATCATCCTTCACGACGCCCAATAGAGGCGCCCCAGCCGCTCGGGTCCAAGGGCCGCTTATGACGTTGCGCCGTTCTTGTGCGTTGCTCGTCCTCGCTCTCTCGCTCGCGGTGCCGGCCGGTGCGCAGAGCGCGCCGCCGCTCGTGACGATTCGCGTTGCGTCCAATGCGGCCGACGACGTGACGCCGATCCTCTATGCCCAGAAGACGGGGATGTTTGCCAAAGCCGGGCTCGACGTTCAGCTCGAGAAGATGAACAGCGGCGCCGCGGTGACGGCTGCCGTCGTGGGCGGCTCGATCGACATCGGCAAGTCGAGCCTCATTCCGCTGATCAACGCGCACGTTCACGGCGTGCCGCTCGCGATCGTGGCGCCGGGCGAACTCTGGCTGACCGATGCGCCGATTTCCGGGATGGTCGTCAAGAAAGATGGGCCGGTCACCTCGGCGCGCGACCTCAACGGCAAAACCGTGGCGGTCGTCGCGCTCGGCGATCTCACCCACACGGGCGCCCGTGCGTGGATCGATAAGAACGGCGGCGACTCGAAGTCGATTCACTACTTGGAGCTGCCCAGCGCTACCGTGCTGGCCGCCCTCAACGACGGCCGCATCGACGGGGCCAACGTAAGCAATCCGATGTTCGCCCAGATCGTCGCCTCAGGCCAGGTGCGCGTCATCGGCCATCCGTCGGATGCGATCGCCAAGCACTTTCTCGTAACGGCGTTCTTTGCCACGACGGATTATGCGGCGAAGAATGCGCCGGCCATCGCCAAATTCCAGCAAGTGCTGCGCGCAGCGGCGACGTATACCAACGCTCACCATGCGGAGACGGCCCCGATGACCGCTGCGTTCTACGGCATGGACCCGGCGGTGCTCAACGGCATGAACCGTTCGACCGTCGGTATGACGCTCGACGTACGCGACATCCAGCCGCTGATCGATACGGCGGCGAAGTACGGCGTGATCGCCGCACCGTTCGATGCCCGCCAACTCATCGCGACCGAAGCTCACTAGGAGAACCTCGCCATGGCAACCACGCAAGAGCAAAACGACCGCCTGACGCAAGTTGGGCCGGGAACGCCGATGGGCAATCTCATGCGGCGCTATTGGCATCCGATCGCCGCCGCGATCGAGCTCGACGTGGATCCCGTGCGCAAGGTCCGTTTCTTCGGCGAGGACTTGACCCTCTATCGCTCCGAGGCCGGCGAATACGGTCTCGTCGAGGACCGCTGCGCGCACCGCTGCATGTCGCTCGAATTCGGCATTCCCGATGCCAAGGGGTTGCGCTGCGCCTATCACGGCTGGGTCTACGACAGCGCCGGCAAATGCGTCGAGCAGCCGTTTGAAGATCGCGCGTTCCCCGAGGCCCGCTATCGCGATCGCATCAAGATCACAGCCTATCCGGTGCAAGAATTGGGCGGCCTGCTCTTCGCGTACTTCGGCCCCGAACCGGCGCCGCTGCTGCCGCGCTGGGACCTGCTCGTGCGCACCGATCTCGACGTGGCGGTCGAAAAGCATCCGCTGCCGTGCAATTGGCTGCAGTGCATGGACAACGCGGCCGATCCCGTGCACTTCGAGTTTCTGCACGCTGCATTCGGGAATTACACGCTGAAGAAGCTCGGCAAGCCGGCCGGGATGACGCAAGCGCGGCATTTGAAGATCGAGTTCGACCTCTTCCGTTACGGCATCATGAAGCGCCGGCTGCTCGAGGGCGCGCCGGAAGATTCCGATGAGTGGCGCGTCGGCCATCCGCTGATTTTTCCGAACCTGCTCGCAGTCGGGAACGAAGGCACGTCGACCTTGCAGTACCGCATTCCGGTCGACGATACGCACACGCTGCAGATCGCGTACCGCACCACCAAGCGCGAACCCGGCGCCGAGCCGAAAGCGATCACGGTCAAGTATTCGGAACTCTTCGACGGCGAGGGCAAGCTGGTCGCCGACACGATTCCCAAGCAAGACATGACCGGCTGGGTCGGTCAAGGTCCGATTTCCGATCGCACGCGCGAACACCTCACCGCCAGCGACAAAGGCGTGATCTTGTACCACAAGCTGCTGGTCGAGAACATGGATCGCGTCGAGCGCGGTGAGGACCCCATGGGCATTATCCGCGATCGCGCCGAGAACGAACCGATGGTCGACATTCGCCGCGAGAACGACGGCATGCGCACCTTCGAAGTGCGCTACGACAACTATTTCGAGCACATTCGCAAACTCGCCGACATCAAAGGGTGACCTGTTGATCCCGATAACCCGTAAGACGACGCTCGGTCTCATCGCCGCGGCGGCCGCCGCGCTGCCCGTGCGCGGCATGGCCCAAACCTCGCCCGTGCTGCGCGCTGGCGTCGAGTCGGGAGTCGAGGCGTTCTGCGAACTGCAGTACGGCGTCGAGTCGGGCGTGTTTGCGCGCGCCGGGCTGAACGTCGAGACGACGTCGTTCTCGTCGGCCGGACCGATCGCGGCAGCGCTCGCGGGCGGCGCGCTCGACGTCGGCACGGTCGACGGCATCTTGCTCGCCAACGCGGTGAACCGCGGCATCCCGCTCGTCGCGATTGCCGGCAGCGGGCTGTTCCGCGCGACCGAGCCGTCGAGCGGCTTGTGCGTGCTCACCTCGTCGCCGCTGCGCAATCCGAAGCAATTCGAAGGGCAGACGATTGCGGTCGGCACGCTCGCATCGCTGACGAGCATCTCGCTGCGCATGTGGCTTTCCCAGGGCGGCGTCGATCCGGCGAAGGTGCAGTTCGTCGAGATGAAGTTCGGGGAGATGGCGGCCGCACTGCAGCGCGGGACGGTGGCCAGCGCCTACATGATCGAACCGATGATCACGCAGAACGTGGGCACGGTGAAGCTCGTCGCGACGCCGTACGCGGCGATCAAACCGGTGTTTCCGATCAGCCTCGTCGTCACGACGCGGGCGTGGCTCGCGCAGAACGATGCGCTCGCGCGCCGCTTCGTTGCCGCCACGTACGAGACCGCGCGCTGGGCGAATGCGAGCCGCGCGCAGACGGCCGTGCTGCTGGCCAAAGATGCGCAGCAAGACCTCAGCATCGTGCAGCGCATGCACCGCACGCAATTCGCAACGTCGCTCGACGTGCCGGCGATTCAGGCCGTGCTCGATGCGGCCGCCTCCAACAAGCTGATCGATCGTGCCACGAGCGCAACCGACCTGATCGCGCGTGTCTCCGCCTAGCGCGGATCAACCGCTGCGCCTGGGCGTAGCCGGGCTTGGCGTGGCGAGCACACTGTTTTTGCCCGGCGTCGAATCGTATCCGAACGCGCGCATCGTGGCCGCCGCCGACCGCCGTCCGGCGGCGCTCGCCGCGTTTGCGGAACGCTATCGCGCCAACACCTACGATTCGGTTGAGGCGCTGTGCAGCGATCCGGACGTCGACGTCGTCTGGATCGCGACGCCGAACCAGTTCCACTGCGAACACACGATCCTCGCGGCGGAACACAAGAAGCACGTCGTGTGCACGAAGCCGATGGCGCTGGGCGTCGATGAAGCGCGGCGCATGTGCGAAGCGGCGGAGCGCAACGGCGTGCAGCTGCTGTGCGGTCAGACGTGGAGCATGAGCCCCGACGTGCAAGCGATGTGGCGCGTCGTGACGTCGGGCGAACTCGGCGGCTTGATCGCGATCAACACGTGGCTCTCCACCGACTGGCTGCTCAAGCCGCGCATGCCCGAAGAACTCGATGAAGCGCTTGGCGGCGGCGTCGTCTACCGCCACGCACCGCACCTGATCGACACGGTGCGTTTGCTCGGTGGCGGGCGCCTGCGCAGCGTGCGCGGTTCGGTCGGCCGCTGGATGCCCGAACGCCCGTGTCCCGGAAATTTCTCCGCCTACCTGGAGTTCGAAGACGGCACACCGGGGACGATCGCCTACAACGGATACGGCTACTTCGACACCTCCGAACTCACGTGGGGCATCGGTAATCGGCTCTATACCGACGACGAGCGCATCGGCGTACGCCGCGCGCTCAGGGCAGGCACGTTCGACAACGACGGTGCGAAAGAAGAGATGCGCTTCGGCGCCGCCCGCACCGTCGCGGCCAACACCGGGGGTACGCCGACGGTTGCGGGAACGCGCGCGCACATCGGCTGGTTCGGCATCACGGTTGCGAGTTGCGAGCGCGGTGACGTGCGCCAATCACCCAACGGCCTCTACGTCTACGACGCGAACGGCCGCCGCGAAATCCCCGTCACCGGCGGCCGCGGCACCGGCATGCTCGAGATGCGCGAAATGTACGAGTGCCTCCACAACAACGTCCCCATCACCCACGACGGCCGCTGGGCCCTAGCCACCCTCGAAGTAGGCATGGCCATCCTAGCCTCAGGCGAGCAACGAAAAGAAATACTTCTCGAGCACCAGTGCGAGATCGCGCACGCGGTGAAATGAACGAAGAAAAAAAATGGTGTCATTCCGAGCGAAGTGCCGAAGGCACGTAGACGAGGAACGAGCCACGATTCTCGCGGTCGCACGCTAAATGCTGAGACTATCTCGGATTCCTCGTCAGCGTCCGTTCGGCACTTGCTCGGAATGACATGGCACACGCAATCCACCAAATGAGAAGCAACTGGAGAGGCACGCGTAGCCAGATCACCCACGCTGGTGCGACGGATGCGAAGTGGGCGGCTTCGATGGCCATGTAGATGTTGGCCGGCCACACGGCGATGAGGAGCGCGATGAGACCGATGGCGGCGGCCTTGCGAGTGGCGGGGATGAGGAGGCCGATGCCGCCGGCGAGTTCGGCGACGCCGCTGATTGCAACGAGCAGATCCGCATGGCCGAGTTGGGGTGGGATGATCGAGGTGAAGATTTCCGAATGTGTGATGTGCGCGGTGCCCGAGGTCAGGAACAGCGCTGCCGGCGCGCCGATGCGCAAGAGCCAGCGCAGGATCCGGGCGCCGGGGCTTAGTCGAAGAGCGATGGTGTTGCTATCGCGGTATCCGCAACCGGCTTGATCAGGGCTTCGTCGTCGAAGCGCGCGTTGCCGACGCGCGGTGCGACCGGGTTTGCGGTCCACCATTCCGGCGGGCTCGGCGTCAGCAACGCAAAGAGCGACTCCGAGTCGCGCTCGCCTTCTGCGAGCCATTCACGCGCGCGCTCGACGTCGAGAACGGCCGGCATGCGCGAATGGATCGTCGCCATGAACGCGTTGGCCGGTTGCGTGACGATCGTCGCGCTGGTGAGCGTTTCATCGCCCGCCGGCGAGGTCCACACGTCCCACAGGCCGGCAAACACGAACGGCTCGTCGTCCGCGCGGTGAATCCACAGCGGCGTCTTGCCGCCGTCGGGGTCGGTACGCCATTCATAGAAGCCGTCGGCGAAGATCGCACAGCGGCGTGTGTGAAACGCGTCGCGATAGGTCGGCGCTTTGGCGATCGTCTCGATGCGCGCGTTGAAGGTCGAGAGCTTTACCGCCGACGGGTGCTCGGCGTGCGGCGGCACGAGTCCCCAGCGCACCTCTTCGACGCTGCGGTCAGCATCGTTGAGGACGGCGACGATCGGCTGCGTCGGCGCGATGTTGAAGCGGCTACGCAGCGAGCGCGCGACGCTCTTGCTGCCGAGCGTCTTTGCGAGCGGCCAGGGCGGTTTGCGCAGTGTGAAACGGGCGCACATTCACTTCGCGCCCTGCCACCGCCGGAAGAGGTCGTTGTCGATGTTGAATTGATCGAGCACCTTGCCGACCGTGTGGTTCACGACGTCTTCGATCGTCTTCGGCCGGGAGTACGTGCCCGGAACCGGCGGCAAGATGATCGCGCCGGCTTCGGCCGCACGCGTGAGGTTGCGCAGGTGGTTGACGTGCAGCGGCGTCTCACGCACCACCAGCACCAGCGTGCGGCGTTCCTTGAGGCAAACGTCGGCGGCGCGTACGAGCAGGTTGTCGTTGAGCGAGTAGGCGATCGCCGAGGCCGAGCGCATCGAGCACGGCACCACGATCATGCCGTCGGTCTTGAACGATCCCGACGAAATCGACGCAGCTAAGTTGCCGCTGTCGTGCAGCACGTCGGCGTAGGCTTCCAATTCGGGCGGCTTGACGTCGGTCTCGAGTTCGACCGTTTGTTTGGCCTGCGGTGAGATCACGAGGTGGACCTCGATGCCGCCGATCGCGCGCAGTGCCTTCAACGTTTGGATCGCATAGATGCTGCCGCTGGCACCCGACACACCGACGATGATTCTGCGCATTACCGCACCGTTTCCGGGGCATGGACGCCGAACCTCCGGGGGGAAGGATCGGGCCATGAACGGCAACGGTTCCGGCGCCAAGACGGTCGCCGTCCTGGGGCTCGGCGAAGCCGGCTCGCTGCTGGCGCGCGACCTGGTCCGCGGCGGCGCCATCGTGCGCGGCTGGGATCCCGATTTTCACGGCGACCTGAGCGAGATTCCGCGCGCTGCAAGCGCCGCTGCCGCCGTCAGCGGCGCCGACGTCGTCATCTCGGTGAACTGGGCAACCGTCGCCGCCGATGTGGCGCGCGACGCGGTACCGCACCTGCATCGCGGGATGATCTACGCCGATCACAACACCTCGAGTCCGAAACTCAAGCAAGAACTCGCGGCGATCGTTGCGCCGAGCGGCGCAGCGTTCATCGACGTTGCGATGATGGCGCCGGTGCCGCCGCTCGGGATGCGCGTGGGGATGTTCATGGCCGGCGACGGCGCGGAAGAACTGGCCGCGTTCTACCGGCACTTCGGCACGCCGGTCGGATTCATCGGCACGAAGCCCGGCGAAGCGAACGCGCGCAAGTTGTGCCGTTCGGTGTTCTTCAAGGGCATGTCGTCGTCGATCTACGAAGCGCTCGAAGCGGCGCGCGCTGTCGGCGTTGAGGACTGGCTTCGTTCGGACATCATCCGTACGCTGGTTGAAGCGGATGCATCGACGCTCGATCGCATCGTCGACGGCACGGAGAAGCACGCGGTCCGCCGCGCGCACGAGATGCGCGACGCCGAGGCGATGCTGCGCGAGCTGGGCACGCCGCTGACCATGGTGACGGCAACGGCCGAGTCGCTCGAACGGATCGCCGGCGAGAAGAAGGTCCCCGCGCACCGGTGATGGGTGCACCGGCGATCGTCCTGCGGGACGTCGGCAAGGTTTTCGTGCGCGACGACGGCACGGCCGTCGCGGTGCTCGAGCACGTCAGCTTCGAAATCGCCGCCGGCAGTTTCGTGTGCCTCGTCGGCCGCAGCGGCAGCGGCAAATCGACGATCCTCAACATGATCGCCGGATTGCTCGAACCCACGAGCGGAACGATCGCCTTCGCCGACGGCGTCACCAAACGGCCGCGCCTCGACATCGGCTATCTGACGCAGAAGGAAACGCTGCTGCCATGGCGCGACCTGCTGCACAACGTCGCGATGCCGCTCGAAGTGCGCGGCGTCGATAAAGCGCAACGCGAAGCGCGCGCCCGCGAGCTCATTCGCCGCGTCGGACTCACCGACGCGGAAAAACGCTATCCGCGCGAGCTCTCGGGCGGCATGTCGCGACGCGCCTCGCTCGCGCGCATGCTGGCAAGCGACCCGGCCACGCTCTTGCTGGACGAGCCCTTCGGTGCGCTCGACGCGCAGCTGCGCGGCGACCTGCAAGCCGAGCTGCTGCAGCTCTGGCAGGGCAGCGGCAAGACGATCGTGTTCGTGACGCACGACATCGACGAAGCGCTGCTGCTGGCCGATCGCGTGATCGCGCTGCAGTCCGGCGGCCGCATCGCGGTCGACGTCGAGCTGCCGCCGGCGCGGCCGCGCAGTCAGCGCGAAGTCCGCTTCGGCCCCGAGTTCATCGCGCTGCACGAGCGATTGCTCGACGCGCTCACCACCGACCCCGGCGCGCGCAGCGCCGCCGCCGTATGAACGCGACGCTCTCGGCGGTCGAATCGCGCCGCAACGTGCGCGCGCGCCACAACCTGCGCATCCTTCTCGCGCGCACCGCACTTTTCATCGCCGTCGTCGGATTGTGGCAGCTCGGCTCGAATCTCAACCTGATCGATGCCACCGTCGTGCCGAGCCCGCTCGCCATCGGCGCGAGCCTGTGGAAGATTACCCTCAACGGTCAGCTCGTCTTTCACTCGTGGATCACGATCCAGGAAACGATCGCGGGCTTCTTGATCGGCGCGATCGGCGGCATCGTCCTGGGCTTCGCGATCGGGCGTTATCCCGCGCTCGCCGAAGTGCTCGACCCGTTCATCCTGGCGATCTACAGCGTGCCCAAGGTCGCGCTCGCGCCCCTGTTCGTCGTCTGGTTCGGCATCGGCATCTTCATGAAGATCGTGCTGGCGGCGGTGACGGTGCTGTTCATCGTGTTCTTCAACACCCTGGCCGGCGTGCGCAACGTCGATCGCGACCTGGTTGACGCCGTCTGGCTCATGGGCGCCAAACCGCGCGACGTACTCTTCAAAGTGCTGGTGCCCTCGGCGATGAGCTGGGCCCTCACGGGCGTGCGCATCTCGATTCCCTACGCGCTGATCGGTGCGATCATCGGCGAGCTGATCGCCTCGAACCGCGGGATCGGCTACCTGATCTCATCGGCCGCTTCGGCTTACGATACGGCGGGCGTCTTCGCCGCGCTCATCGTATTAACGGTGCTGGCGATGCTACTCAACGCCGTCGTCGACGAGATCGACCGCCGCCTTTCCAAGTGGAAAGTCGACGCTTCCGTGAGCATACGAGGAACGTAACCCATGCAAGTCACGCGCAAACACGCCCTTACCGCGCTGGGCGGCGCCGCTACGGCGGTCGCGTTCCCGGCGATCGTGCGCTCGGCAACGCAGTCGCTGCAGGTCGGGCAAATCGGCAATTCGGTCGCCTTCTTCCCGGTCTTCGCGGCCGACAAGCTGGGCTATTACAAGGATGCCGGCCTCGACGTCACGGCGACTTCGTTCTCCACCGGGACGCTCGTCGGCACGGCGGTCACCTCCAACAGCATCGATATCGGCAACTCGGTGATCACCGACGTCTTCGCGCTGCTCAAGGCAAACCGGCCGGTGAAGCTGATCGGCTCGCTCTGCGACGCATACTACATCGACATCGTCGCTTCGAATCAGTTCCTCGCTGCCACCAAGCTGACGCGCGCGAGCAGCCTTGCCGACAAAATCAACGGGCTCAAGGGCAAGCGCGTGGGCATCACCGGACCGGGTTCGGGAACGCAAGCGCTGGTCGATTATATCTTCCGCCTGCAAGGGCTCGACTCGACGCGCGACGTCGAACTCGTAAACGTCGGCGCCGATCAAAGTGCCGTGCTGCAAACGATGAAAACGGGACGCATCGATGCGGTGTCCTTCGCCTGGCCGATGACGATGATCGCCGAGGCGAACAACATCGGCAAAGGGTTCATCGTGCCGGCGGCCGGCGACGTGCCCTCGATGCGCGATCAAGTGCAAGGCGTGATCTACGCGAAGCCCGACGTCATCGCGAAACGGCAGGATGCCGTCGTCGCATACGTGCACGCGATCGCGCGCGCCGAAACCTATATCCACCAAAACACGAACCAGGCGCGCGGCTTGCTCAAGCAGTACGACGGCGCGCTAAGCGATCCCGCGATCGAGGCGTTGCTGGCGGCCTATGTTCCGGCGCTGCCGCATCAAGCCGATATTGCGGCCAACAGCTACGAGAAAGCCCTGCAATTCCACCGCTTGACCGGCTTTGCCGGCCCGGCGGGCAACACGTTCCCCGAGGTCGTCGACTCGACGACCATGCTGAAAGCGACCCGCCGCTCATGAAACTTTGCCGCTTTGGAGAAAACCGCTACGGGGTCGTCCGCGACGGCCAGGTCTACGACGTCACCGAACGCGTTGCGAAGGCGGTCGTTGCCGCACCGCTGCAGCGCGGCGACGCCGCGATCGTGAACCTCGAGGCGATCGTGCGCCTCGTTGAGGGCGCGAAGCTCGGCGAGCCCGTGGGCGCCGCCGACAACACGAAATTCTTAGCGCCGGTGATCAATCCGACGAAGATCGTCTGCGCGCCGGTGAACTACGAAGCGCACATTGCCGAATCGGAAGCCGATCCCGGCATTACGTTCAACCACGCGGTCGCGCGCATCGATAAAGCCGGCCTGTTTCTCAAGGCATCGAGCGCGCTCATCGGTCCGAGCGAGGGCGTGGCCGTGCGCTTCTCCGACCGCCGAACCGATCACGAGATCGAACTCGGCGTGGTCATCGGCCGCGAGTGCCGCAACGTTTCGGAGAAAGACGCGCTCGACGTCGTGGCCGGCTACGCGATCGCGCTCGACATGACCGTGCGCGGCACGGAAGACCGCAGCTTCCGCAAGTCGATCGATTCGTACGCCGTCCTCGGTCCGTGGCTCGTGACGCCGGACGAACTGCCCGAACCCGACAGCGTCGACTTTTCGCTCAAGGTCAACGGCGAAGTGCGTCAACAGTCCAACACGCGCCACCTGATCTTCAAGACGCGCAAGCTGATCGCGTGGGCGTCGAACTGGTACACACTCTATCCGGGCGACATCATCATGACGGGAACGCCCGAAGGCGTCAGCCCGGTCGCTCCGGGCGACGTGATGGATTGCGAGATGCAGTATATCGGCAAGATGCGCGTGGACGTGCGCGCCGCGGCGGTGTACACGAGCGACAGCCACGCATCGGAAGTGCTGGTGGGATGACCGCCGACCGCGTCATCGTCGCCGGCGGCGGCCCCGTCGGGCTGATGACGGCGCTCGGGCTCGCGCATGCCGGCGTGCCGGTGCTGCTCGTCGAGCAAGAGCCGGCGCTCACCGTCGATTTGCGCGCCGGCTCGTACCATCCGCCGACGCTCGAAGCGATGGCGCCCTACGGCATCACCGATCGCATGCTCGAGCGCGGCATCAAGGTGCGTCACTGGCAGATCCGCGATCGCAAGAATCCGGCCTGGGTAGCCAACTGGGATCTCGGCCTGATCGCCGATCTTACGCCCTATCCGTACCGCCTGCACCTCGAGCAGCACCGGCTTACGCCGATCATTCTCGATTTCTTGCGCCGCGAGCCGTTGGCGGAAGTGCAGTTCAACGCGCGCTTCGTCGACGTCGAGCAAACGGCTGACGGCGTGCGCGTGAGCTACGAACACAACGGCGAACCGGCGGTTGCCGAGGGTGCGTATCTGATCGGCGCCGACGGCGGCCGCAGCAACGTGCGCAAGGCGATCGCGATGCCCTTCGAGGGTTTCACTTGGGACGAGCGCTTCATGGTGATCAGCACCTCGTTCGATTTTCAAACGCGCGGCTACGCCAAGAACGTCTACCTTGCCGACCCCGATCAGTGGGCAACGCTCTTCCAAATGCCCGGCGACGTCACGCCGTATTGGCGCATCGTGATCCCGACCGACATCAACACCCCCGAGGACGTCATCGCGGCACCAGACGCGGTCGAGGCGTGGCTGCAAAACTTCGAACCGCGCGATGAGCCCTACGAGGTGCTTTACAACAGCTTTTATCGCGTGCACCAGCGCGTGGCGCAGAACTTCCGTAGCGGTCGCGTGCTCTTAGCCGGCGATGCCGCGCATCTGAACAACCCGCTCGGCGCGTTCGGGCTCAACAGCGGCATCCAAGACGCAGCCAACCTGATCCCGAAACTCGCCGCCGTCTGGCACGGCACGGCGCCGGATACGCTGCTCGACGTCTACGATCGCCAGCGGCACACCGCCACGGTCGAGCACGTCCAGGCGAACTCGATCGCCAACAAACGCACGATGGAAGAGCGCGACCCCGCCTTACGCAAGGCCCACTTCGAAGAACTCGTCCACACGGCCGAAACCCCCGAACTCGCGCGCCGCTTCCTCATCAACTCCTCAATGATCGCCGCCGTCCAACGCGCCGCCGAAGTCGCCTAGCTCAGCTCGGGATGACAGACCTACGGGTCGGTGGTTAGTTTGTAGTCGTTGAATGTGGCGTGGGCGGTGACGTGATAGCCGGGCACTTGAATGTCGGCGTCTTCGCTTTGCGGGACCGGGTAGCCGTTGATCTCGATCGGGTTGACGTCGACTTGAATCGCGCCGCCGTTCACGTACGACCATTTGACCTGACGTAATCCGTCCTGATCGATTTCGGCGTGCACGCCGCGCACGTGGCCGTCGGTCCGGTCCTTCATTTCGAGGATCGAACGCGTGCCGTTCTGCATCAAGCTGACGACATCGTAGGTCGCCGGCCACGTGACCGGTTCCAACGGATCCATCTTGATATTTTCGAAGCCCTTACCGAACCACGGCACGTTGCGAAAATGGACCGAGTAGAGATTCGGCCGTTCGTATTTGCCGGTGCCTTCCAGGTGGACGCCGATGTACGGAAAGGTCCGTAACTTGAAGTCGACGTGAAGATCAAAGGTATAGGAACGCACCGCGGACGTGCGGGCGCCGGTCATCGCAAAGACGCGGGCAGCCTCGTCGGGTGGTCCCTCTGCTAAGAGGACAACCGACGCCAGAAGCGCGGCAATCCCCCGGAAGACGGGGCCCATTGAGGCTCGGTTTCGTCGGAAGGCACAGCGTCCCTCGACGACGTAAATCGCACCAGGAACACTGAAACAACATTTTGTTGGCTAAACAGAGGGCAATTTCGTGTCCGACTTGTTCAATCAGACTCGCCCCGGGCAGGCCTACGCACCCGAAGTGACCGCTTTCGGCGACGCGCTCGAGGCCGTAATGGCCGACGGCACCCACGATCTGGCCGGGATCGCGGCCGGGCTCAACGCGCGCCACGTCGCCGCCGGCGGCCGGTCGGACTGGACGCCCGAGACCCTCAGCGCCTATTTCGCCGAGCTGGCGAACGCGCGGTAAGGAGCGCTCCGCAATGCACACGATTTTCGATATCGCCGCTAAGCGGCCGCTCGCGATGTTGATGAAGGATCGTTGGGAAGACCAGATAGCCAATGAGGGCTTCCGCGGCTATTGGTATCCGCTCACCGCCTCGCGCAACGTCGGCACGGACCCGCTTGCGGTCGACCGGATGGGCGAACGCATCGCGCTGTGGCGCGACGCCGCGGGTAGCATACACGCGCAAGAAGACCGCTGTCCGCATCGCGGCGCGCGGCTCTCGCAAGGCCGGGTCAACGGCAGCACGATCGTGTGTCCGTATCACGGTATCTCGCTCGACGGCGACGGCCGCATCGTGAGCGTTCCGGCGTTGCCCGGCTGTCCGATCGAAGGCCGCCTCGCGCTGCGCACCTATGCGGTGGAAGAAATCGCGGGCGCGATCTTCGCCTACTTCCCAACGCCCGCCGGTGAAGCGCCGCGGCCGTTCGACCCGCCGGCGGAGTTCACCGATCCGGCCTGGTCGCACTTCGTGTGCGAAACGTCCTGGAACACCAACTACCGTTACGCGATCGAGAACGTCATCGACCCGATGCACGGGCCGTATCTGCACGGCGATTCGCACACGATGACGGTCGGCGCGAAGGACGACGTCATGGTGATCACCGACACCGACCACGGCTTCCGCGTCTCGCGCAAACTTCAGAAGGACGTAGCCTTCGACTGGACCGAGTTCGGCGAAACCGGCGGCCTCTGGATGCGGCTCGACATCCCCTATCCGGTGAAGAACGGACCGGGCGGCCCGTTTCGCGTGATCGGCTTCGCGACGCCGATCGACGAACGTCACGCGCAAATCTTTTTCTGGCGGCTGCGTAAGGTGAGCGGCTGGGAGCGCGATCTCTGGCGCTTCCTGTACCGCGAACGGCTCGAAGCGCGCCATTACGCGGTGCTCGAACAAGACCGCCTCGTGCTCGAAGGCATGGCCGACGACGCGCGCGAGCACGAGATCCTCTATCAGCACGACGTCGGCATCACGCGCCTGCGCCGCCGTTTCAAAGCGATCGCGCGCGAACAGATCCAAGCGGTCACGGATCGCGTCGCGGTCGAAGCGTGAACGCCGAACCCGCGGATAACACACCCGACGCGCGCTACAGCGTCCACTCGCTCGAACTGGGCCTGCGCATCTTGGAGAGCTTCGATCGCGATGCCGTCGACGAGATGAGCTTGAGCGAAATGGCGCGGCGCATCGGCGTGTCGCGTTCGTCCGCGTTCCGGCTCGTGCACACGCTGCAGCGTTTGGGTTATCTCGAGCGCGAAGACGAAACGAAAAACTACCGGCTGGGCGCGCGGGTGATGTCGCTCGGCTATTCGTTCCTGGCCTCGAAGGACATCGCCGAATTGGCGCGTCCCAACCTGCAGCGCTTGCGCTCGGAGACGCATTGCTCCACGCATCTGGGCATCCTCGACGGCGCCGAGGTGATCTACATCGCGCGCTTCGCCGCGCACAAGCCGGTCAGCGCGATGATCGCAGTTGGAGCACGCGTGCCGGCGCACGCGACGACGATGGGCCGCATCATGCTCGCCTACAAACCGGTCGCGTACGTGCAGGAACACTTCAGCGGGCGGCCGCTGGCGAAATTCAGCGAGAGCACGCCGTTGACGTCCGACGCGCTCATCGCAATGCTGGCCGAGGATCGCAAGCGCGGCTACGTGATCAGCCACTCGAACTTCGAAGCCGGCATCGCCAGCATCGCGGCGCCGATTTTCGATGCCAAGGGCGAGGTCGTGGGCGCGATCAACGTGTCGACGCCGGAGAACGCGATCGACCGCGGCGCGTTCGACACGGCCGTTTGCGACGCGCTGCGGGCGGCCGCGCGCCGCATCTCGGAACTCTCGGGCTATCGCGAGGCGGCGGCCGTTTCGTGAATCTCGAACTGTCGGGCCGCGCGGCGGTCGTCACCGGCGGAACGTCCGGCATCGGCCTGAGCGCCGTGCGCCGTTTGCTCGATGAGGGCATGTCGGTGGCGTTTTGCGCGCGCGATGCGGCACGCGTCGAAGCGATAAGCGCGGAACTCGCCCGCGGCGCCGGCGATCGCGTGCTGGGTGTCGTTGCCGACGTGCTCGACGTCACGGCCCTCGATGCATTTCGCGCCGCGGTGGAAGCGCGTTTCGGCCGGCTCGACGTGCTCGTGCACAATGCCGGGCGCTCGCGCCTCGCCGGATTCGACGCCGTCGGCGACGCCGACTGGACGGAAGAACTCGAGCTGAAATTCTTCGGCTTGTTGCGCCCGACGCGCGCGTTCTTGCCGCTGTTGCGCAAGTCGGATGCCGCCAGCATGGTGTACGTGTCGTCGCTGCTCGCGAAGCAGCCCGAGCCGACCCTCATCGCCACCAGCGCCGCGCGCGGCGGCGCGCTCAACCTCGCCAAATCGATGTCGTTTGAGTTCGCGCCCGCGATTCGCGTCAACTCGATCTTGCTCGGAGTGATCGACACCGGCCAGTGGGAAAAGCGCCTCGCCGCGCGCCGCGCCGCCGGCGATACGATCGAGCGCGATGCCTACATTGCCGAGCTCGCGCACGAGCGCGGCATTCCCCTCGGCCGGATCGGCCGCCCCGAAGAGGTCGCGGCGGCCATCGCCTTTCTTGCCTCCCCGCTGTGCGGCTTCATGACCGGGTCGGTCATAGAAATTTCGGGTGGTTTCAGCCACTATGTCTGAACGCGTGATCGCCGGCGACGTCATCGCCGCATTTCTCGAGGCCGCCGGCGTGCGGGCCGCCTTCGGCGTGATCAGCATCCACAACATGCCGATTCTCGACGCGATCATGCGGCGCGGCGTCATTCGCTGCGTTCCCGCGCGCGGTGAGGCCGGCGCCGTCAACATGGCCGATGCGTACGCACGCGTGCGCGGCGGAATCGGCGTCGCGTTCACGAGCACCGGAACCGCCGCCGGCAATGCCTGCGGCGCGATGGTCGAAGCGCTGACGGCGGGCACACCATTACTGCACATTACCGGGCAAATCGACGTGCCGTTCCTCGATCGCGAACGCAGTTACATCCACGAAGCGAAAGACCAGCTCGCGATGCTGCGCGCGGTGTCGAAGCGCGCGTTTCGCGTGTGGTCGGCGGAAACGTTGCTCGGCACGCTGCGGGAAGCGGCGGCGGTGGCGCTGACGCCTCCCATGGGACCGGTCAGCATCGAGATCCCGATCGACGTGCAAGGCGCCGCGATGGAGATGCCGCCGTTCGACGAGCTGTTGCCGCTGCCGCCGGCCGAGCTGACGCTCGATATCCGCTCGCTCGAGGCGCTGGCGCACGAATTGCGCGGCGCGAAACGCCCGTTGCTGTGGCTGGGCGGCGGCGCTCGCGGCGCGTCCGTGCCGGTGCGCGCGCTGGCCGAAATGGGCTGGGGCGTGGTGAGCAGCGCCGCCGGCCGCGGCGTGCTGCCCGAAGATCATCCGGCGTCGCTCGGTTCATACACGTCGGCGCCCGCAGTTGAAGCGCTGTATCAAACCTGCGATGCGATGATCGTGGTCGGCTCGCGCTTGCGCGGCAACGAGACGCTGCGCTGGAATCTGCGCCTGCCCGAGCGGCTCTACCAGATCGACGCCGATCCGACGATGCGCGACCGCTCGTATCCGGTGAAGCGTTTTGTCACGGGCGATGCCGCGGTTGCGCTGACGGAACTCGTCGAGCTGGTCGGCAGCGACATGAAGATCGACCTCACGTTCCGCGCCGACGTGCGCTCCGCTCGTACCGAAGCGAACGAGGAGTTACGGCGGACGCTCGGGCCGTACGAAGACGTCGTGCATACGCTCGGCGACTGGATGCCCGCCAACGCGCTGTGGGTGCGCGACGTGACCGTTTCAAACAGCTCGTGGGGCAACCGGTACCTGCCGCTGCGCGGACCGCGCGACGGCGTGCACGCGATGGGCGGCGGGATCGGTCAAGGCTTGCCGATGGCGATCGGTGCCGCCTTGGCGGCCGGCGATCGCAAGACGGTGCTGCTCGCGGGCGACGGCGGATTGCAGCTTTCGTTCGGCGAGTTCGTCACGCTCGTGCAAGAGAACGCCGACGTGCTGACGATCGTGATGAACGACCGTGGTTACGGCGTGATCCGCAACATCCAAGACGTTTCCTTCGGCGGCCGCAAGGTGCTGGCCGACTTGCACACGCCGGATTTCCAGGCGTTCGCGAAATCGATCGGCCTCACGAGCGCGAAGGCCGGCGACCTGCCGTCGTTTCACGCGGCGCTGGAAACGTTGGGCAACCGCAAAGGTCCGGCGTTGCTCGAAATCGACATGCTCGCGTTCGGCACGTATGCGTCGGCGTTCGCCGGGCCGCCCGTACGCGAGAGCGCGCCGGCGTGACGACGGCCGCGGCCGCGCTGCAACCGATCTTCATCGGCGGCGCGTGGCGTTTGGGTCGCGGCGCGCCGGTGGTCTCGGTGAATCCGGTCGACGGTTCGGTGAACGCGACCTTTGCCGGTGCCGATGCAACCGACGTAGCCGAAGCCGTCGAACGCGGCGTGGCCGCGATGGCCGATCCGGCGTGGCGCAAGCTGCTGCCGCACGAACGCGCGCGTATCTTGCGCCGCATCGGCGACGGTCTCGCCGCCGAAACGGAGTCGCTCGCGCTCTTGCAGTTGCGCGATAACGGCAAACCGCTCTACGAAACGCGCGGCCTCGTCATCAGCGCTGCGAACACGTTTCAGTTTTTCGCCGCGGCGCTCGAGACGCTCGAATCGGAAGTCACACCCGCACGCGGCACGTTCCTCACGATGACGACCTATCAGCCGCTGGGCGTGATCGGTGCGATCACGCCGTGGAACTCGCCGATTGCGAGCGAGGCGCAGAAGGTCGCGCCGGCACTCGCGGCCGGCTGCGCCGTCGTGCTCAAGCCCTCCGAGCTCACGCCGCTGCTCGCGCTCGAATTCGGCCGCATCGCACAAGCTGCCGGCTTGCCCGACGGATTGCTCAGCGTCGTGCCGGGGACGGGCAGCGTCGCCGGCGCCGCGCTGGTCGCGCATCCGGACGTGCGGAAGATCTCGTTCACCGGCGGCACCGAGACGGGCCGCGCGATCGCACGCGTGGCGGCGGAGAAACTGATGCCGGTCACGCTCGAACTCGGCGGCAAGTCGCCGACGATCGTGTTTGCCGATGCCGATCTCGACGTTGCGATCAACGGCGTGCTCTTCGGTATCTTCAGCTCGCAAGGTCAGAGCTGCATCGCCGGCTCGCGCCTCTTCGTCGAGCGCTCGATCTACGCGAGCTTCGTCGAACGGCTGGTCGCGCGGGCGAAGCAGCTGCAGGTCGGCGATCCGCTCGATCCGCGCACGCATCTCGGCCCGCTGATCTCGGAGGCGCAGCGCGCGAAGGTCGAGGCGTACGTCGAGCTCGCGCGCAGCGAAGGCGGCCGCGTCCTCTGCGGCGGCCGGCGTCCCGAGGGCGAGGCGTTCGCGCGCGGGACGTTTTACGAGCCGACGATCATCGACGGGCTCTCCAATCGCTCGCGCGTGTGTCGGGAAGAGATCTTCGGTCCGGTCCTCGCGGTGCTGCCCTTCGAGTCGGAAGCCGACGTCATCGCGCAAGCCAACGATACGGTCTACGGGCTCGCCTGCGGCATCTGGACGGGCGACTACAAGCGAGCGTGGCGCGTCGGCACGGCGATCGCCGCGGGCACGCTGTGGGTCAACACCTACAAGCAGTTCAGCATCTCGACCCCGTTCGCGGGCGCGAAAGCGAGCGGGCTCGGCGTCGAGAAAGGCCGCACCGGCATCCGGAGCTACCAGCAGGAACAAAGCGTCTACTGGGGCCTCGACGAAACTCCCAACCCGTGGGCAAATGTTCCATAGGATGGAATCCCGCGCGCGATAGCAAGGAGCGCTCGGGGGCCGGTCCAACATTTCAGAGAAAGAACAGGTACTGCCGTCGACGACGGCAGCGTTGAGGGGAGTATCAGATGGCTCGCGTGGTTGGTGCATTCGGTGTCTCGCATGGTCCGTTGTTGACGACGCCGCCGCAAGAGTGGCATCAGCGCGCCGCCTACGACCGGCGGAATCCACGCCATGCCTACCGTGGCGCCTACTACGATTTCCCCGCGCTGCTCCAGGCTCGCGGTAAGGATTTCAGCGATCAGCTGGACCTCGATCTGAAGACCAAGCGCTACAACGCCTGTCAAGCGGCGGTCGCCGAAGTGGCAAAGCGCTACGCCGCCTGCGGCGCCAACGCGGCGATCATCCTCGGCAACGATCAGCGCGAGGTGTTCAAGGACGACTTCACCCCGGCGTTCCTCGTGTACGCGGGCAAAGAAATCCAGAACATTCATCCGGATGAAGAAGAGACCGAGCGCCTCGGCACGATGGGTCTCGCCGTCGCGCTGCCGGGTCACGTTCCGCCGGGCGGCGCCGTCTATCCGGGTGCGCCGAAGATTGCCGAAGCGATCGTCGATGCGCTGATGGACCGTGAGTTCGATGTCTCGGTTTCCTATGAGCTGCCGGAGTACAAAGGGCATGCGCACGGAATTCCGCACGCCTTCGGGTTTATTTTCCGGCGCATCATGAACGACAACCCGCCGCCGACCGTGCCGATCTTCATGAACGTGGGCGAGGCCCGCAATCAGCCGCGCTTGCCGCGCATGATCAAGTTCGGCCACGCGATCAAAGAAGCGATCGACGCATTGCCAGACGATCTCAACATCGCGATCTTCTCATCGGGCGGGTTCACGCACTTCACGATCGACGAAGAGTTCGATCACGCCGTGATGGCCGCGATGAAGCAAGGCGACGAGGACGCGCTGCTCAAGTTCCCCGAGTCGTGGTTCTGGGGCAACACGTGCGAGACGAAGAGCTGGTACCCGATGGTGGCGGCGATGAACGACTACGGCCGGAAGATGGACATCATCGATTACGTGCCATGCTACCGTTCCGAAGCCGGTACGGGTCAGGGCATGATCTTCGCTAGCTGGAACTAATGCTCACCGAGGAACGCAACCGGCTCTTGGGCCAGACCAGCGCGGGGACGCCGATGGGCGACCTGCTGCGCCGGTACTGGATGCCGATCGCCGGCGTGAGCGAGCTCGAGAAGAATCCGATCAAGCAAGTGCGCTTGATGGGCGAAGACCTCGTGCTCTATCGCGATCTCGGCGGGAAATTCGGCTTGGTCGACCGCCACTGTCCGCACCGCCGCGCCGACCTCTCGTACGGCTTCGTCGAGGAGTGCGGGCTGCGCTGCAATTACCACGGCTGGCTCTTCGACAACGACGGACGCACGCTCGAGCAGCCGTTCGAAGACGTCGCGAATCCCGATGCGCACTATCGCGACAAGGTGCGCGTCAAAGCGTATCCGGTCGAAGCGAAGGCCGGTCTGTTGTGGGCCTATCTCGGGCCGCTCCCCGCACCGCTCGTGCCGAACTACGAGCCGTTCTTGTGGGAGAACGGGTTCGCGCAGATCGTCATCTCCGAAGTTCCGTGTAACTGGTTCCAAGGTCAAGAGAACTCGATCGATCCGGTGCACTTCGAGTGGATGCACCGCAACTGGAGCATCCGGCTGCGCGGCGAGACCGGGCCGTACGCGCCGCGCCATCTCAAGATCGCGTTCGATGAGTTCGAGTGGGGCCACACCTACCGGCGCGTCACCGAAGACGCCGGCGAAGACGATCCGTTGTGGACCGTCGGCCGCGTGTGCCTGTGGCCGAACGCGCTCTTCACCGGCAGCCACTTCGAGTGGCGCGTGCCGATCGACGACGAGAACATGCTCAGCGTGACGTGGCATTTCAGCCGCGTGCCGAACGAACGCGAACCGTACGTGCAAGGCACGATTCCGACGTGGCACGGCCCGGTCAAGGATGCCCTCACCGGTAAGTGGATCACGAGCCACGTCATGAACCAGGACTTCGTTGCCTGGCTGGGTCAGGGCGCGCTCGCCGACCGCACCAAAGAGCATCTCGGAACGAGCGACCGCGGCGTGATCATGATCCGCAAGCGCTACCTGGACGACATCGAGGCCATCGCGCGCGGCGAGGATCCGAAAGCGATCGTGCGCGATCCCGCGGTCAATCGCCGCATCGATCTTCCGATCGTCAACAAAGACGTCTTCATCAACGGGCTGCCGGCGAGCCAGTACGCGAACAAGGTCAACAGCGTCGTCGCGCGCAGCTACATCTTCCAGGTCGGTCAACCCGACGAGGTGCGGCACGCGTGGGAAGACGCGATGGGCTTCGAACGCGAAGAACCCAAGGGCGGCGTGCTCGAACTGCTATCGGCTACCCGTAGAGCCTAACCCCGCGTAGTCGACGACGCTGCCGGGCCCGCGCTTCTTGGCGGTCACCAGCGCGTCGTGCGCCAGCGAGAAGATCGCGTCCAGATCGGGCGCATCGTCGGGCGCAACCGCCATGCCGATGCTGGTGGTGAGCCCGATGAACTCCTTGCCGTGGCGGTCGCCGGTCGAGAACGGTTGCGAGAACGCCGTGAGAAATTCGTGCGCGCGCAGCTCGGCGGCCGCGCGGGTCTTCGGGTTGGGCACGAAGATCGCGAAGACGTCGCCGCCGATGCGTCCGGCGAACTCTTTGCCGCGCGTTCGCGCCCGCAGCGAGGCGGCGACCTCGACCAGCAGCGCATCGCCGATCATGTGACCGTACGTCGCATTGATCGTGCGGAAACCGTTGATGTCGACGAGCACGAGAGCGTAGCGATCGCTCTTCGTCTCCAGGTTGGTCATCCGCGCCTGCGAGCGAAACTGCGAACGGTTGAGCAGCCCGGTGAGCACGTCGTGGCTTTGCTGATACTGGATGCGGTCGAACTGCCAATTTTGCTGCAAGTGATTGGCGAAAAACGACGCCAGGACGTCGACATACGCCAGGTCTTGGTTGCCGAAGGGCTTCGAAGGTGGATGATTCGATGCAAAGGCCAGCGCGTGCGTCGTCCCGCCGGCGGCGAATGTGGTGGCGATGTAGGAGCGCCAGCGCGCGGATTTCCCGAGCGCCCCGGCGAGAGCGTCGAGTTCGCGCTCGTCCCAGCACCGCGCGGAGCCTTCGTTGCCGATCAATCGGCCGACGATCGTGTCGGCGAGCGGAATCGTGCTCCCGAGACTCCATCGATCGCGCGAAGCCGCGTCGACGAACGGCGCGTTGATGATCGCTTCGACCACCAGCTCGTCACCGTCGATCCGCAGAAGCGCACCGAAGTATTCTTGGCCGCGCCGGATCGAAGCCGAGCCTTGGCGCAGCATCGCGAGGAGCAGCTCCTGCTCTTTCAAGCGCGGGTTGTTCACGATACCTGAAAGCGCTTCGAGCCGCTCGGCGTGCTCGCGCGAACGTTCCTCGGCATCGCGCAGCACCGCTTCGAGCGCGTCGACTTGGAGCTGATGCGCGAAGAACGCGCCGATCAACTCGACGTAGGCGAAATCTTCGCTCGCGAACGGCTCGGCGGTAACCTTGGATGACGCGAACGTGAGCGAGTACGTTTTATCGCCGACAAAAAATTGTGTGGCCAGCACGCTCCGCCACCCCAACCTGTGGGAACGCTGCGCGCCGGGGTCCTCGAGGAGGAGGTCGCTCCAGGCGCGCGTGCGGCCGGCCTGCAACTGGTTGACCGTGCCCGCCGCCGCCACCGGCCGGCGACTGCCGACCTCGGGTGTGAGCGTCGCCGTGCTCGTGCTTGCGACCGCAACCGCAACGACCTCGTTGGATTCGATCCGGCCCAGCAGCGCGCAGAACGGTTCGCCCGGACGAATCGCTTCGGCGGACTGCTGCAGCATCGCGGCGATCACTTCCTCGGCGTTCAAGGACGGATTGTTCGCGATCGTCCACAACGTCTCGAGCCGGCGCGCTTGCCGGCGTGCACGTTCCTCCGATTCGACCAGCGACTGCTCGAGTTCTTCGACGTGCAGGGCCAGCAGTTTGTGTGCGTCGCGCAATGCCAGCATCGTCGTGAGGCGCGCTTTGAGCTCGTCCCGGAAGATCGGCTTGCCAACGAAGTCGTTCGCTCCCGCGATCAGCACCTCGGTGCGCATACCCGCGTCGGAATCGCCCGTTACGATGATGATCGGGACGTCGTGATGGCGCGGATCGGCGCGCAACAGGCGCGTCATCTCGAGGCCGTTGGGAGCAATCATGTGAAGGTCGAGCACGAAGCAGTCGGCATCGTGGTCCGCGCACCACGCGAGACATTCCAGCGACGAGCTGAATGGGTGCACGATCGCGCCGGGCAGCCCTTCGATTGCGTCGCGCAGCACGAACAGCGATGTGGCGCTATCGTCAACTACGACTACGTTGTGAACCAATCGCGGCATCAGCGCACCCTTTCGCTGCCGTTCGCTCTCTACAAGGTTCGAAACAAGCGCGGGAAATCCGCTCGCGGGCGGGTTTCGCAGCCGCGTCCGGAAATCCAGCGGAATGCCCGCGGCCTCCCTTCGCACGAAGACGTTTCTCCCATGGCTCGTTGCGGTTGCCTTTTTCATGCAAGCGCTCGACACGACAATTCTGAATACCGCGGTGCCGGTCGTGTCGAAGGCGCTGGACGTATCCCCGTTGGCGATGCGCGCCGTATTAGCCAGCTACGCGTTGAGTTTGGCCGTCTTCATTCCGATCAGCGGCTGGATGGCCGATCGTTTCGGAACGCGAGCGGTTTTCGCGTGGGCGATCGGCTTGTTCACGCTGGCGTCGGTGCTGTGCGGTTTCTGCAGCAATATCCATCTGCTCGTTGCTTGCCGCGTGCTGCAAGGCTGCGGCGGCGCGATGATGGTTCCCGTTGGGCGACTCACGCTCGTGCGGACGTTCGCAAAATCCGAACTCGTCGGGGCAATGAGTTTCGTTGCGATTCCTTCGCTGATCGGGCCGATGCTCGGACCGGTGGCCGGCGGTCTGATCGTGGCCTATCTCAGTTGGCGGTTTATCTTTTTTTTGAATCTGCCGATCGGCATCATCGGGTTGATTTTCGTCTTCATGTATCTGCCCGACTATCGTGAGAAGAAGACGCATCCGCTCGATTTTGTGGGGCTGATTCTGTTCGGCTCCGGGATTTCGCTGCTCTCGTACGTGCTGGAAGTCTTTGACGATCACACGCTGGCGATGGGCGATATTCTGTGGCTCTCGGCGCTGTCGATCCTGTTGATCGTCGGCTACGGTCTGTATTCCGCCCGCGCGGCATACCCGTTGCTCGATTTGACGCTCTTTCGCATCCGCACGTTCACCGCGGCCGTGAGCGGCGGCTTTTTCACGCGGCTGGGTATGGGCGGCGTGCCGTTCTTATTGCCGCTGTTGTATCAGGTTGGCCTCGGGTTCACGCCGGTGCAATCGGGCCTGATGATCATGCCGCAATCCATTGCGTCGCTCGCGACGAAGTTCGTTCTGCCGCGCATTTTGAATACGGTCGGCTACCGCGCGGTGCTGATCTCCAACACGGTGATCACGGGCGGCATGATCATGCTGTTCGCAACGATCGTTCCCGGTACGCCCGTATGGATGATCGTGGGGATCGCCCTTTGTTACGGCGCTTTCCAGTCGCTGCAACTGACGAGCATGAACACGCTGGTCTACGCCGACATCCCCTCGGCCAAAGCCAGCAACGCCAGTTCGATCGCGAGCACGCTGCAGCAGCTCTCGATCAGCTTCGGCGTTGCGGCGGCCGGCCTGACCACGGCATTTTTCATCCCGGCCGACGTGCGTTCGAACCCGCTCCTGTTCATCAACGGCGTGCACAAGGCGTTCCTCGTGCTCGGCGCCTTCACCGTGCTATCGACGGTCGTGTTCCGGCGCTTACGCAAGGGCGACGGCGACGCCATCGGCCATAGCAGCAGCGAGACCAGCGAGGTCGCGGTCGCGTCTTAGGGGTACTGCTCGACGCCGATGTCGCTGTCGCCGCTGAGCGTGCCGGCGACAAGGATGGAGCCGGAATATCCGGGCGAGAGGAAGATCGGTCGCGTCGCATCGAGCGAGCTGACGTCGATCGCCGGATCGATCACCGAGTTCGAGACCGGATCGTAGGCGATGACGCGCGACGTCGGTCCGTTCTTGACCACGATGTAGCAGCGTCCGTCGGTGCCGACGGCAACATCGTAGGCATCGGTTTGCGCTCCGCCTGCGCCGATGGTGCCGAACGCGAGCTGATCGGACAACGACGCGAGCGTCGCGACCTTGGTCGCCGTGACCGCGTATAACGAGTAGATCTCGAGTGCTTTACCGGCACCATACGCAACCGCGTACGCGCCGGCGGCGTTGCCGGCGACGACCGAGCCGGTGTAGCCGGGATCGACCGATGCCTGCGCAATGGGCCCGGAGAGGATATGATTGCTTACGACGTTGGAGTTCATCACGCCGATGCCGCCCGAATTGGAATATCCGGCATACACGTAGGGTGAGATTCCGACGGCGACGCTATGCGGGAAGTACGGCAGCGTCAGGACCTGGGTCCTCACCGACGGCTGACCCGTGAGCCAAATTATTTGGTCGACGTTCCCGGTCGTTGAATCATCGGTTTCTGCGGCGTACACCTGGCCTGGAATGACCGTCTGATCGGTGGAGGTGAACGCAACGACGTTGTGCGTAATCGGGCTGCCGGTGTTGTACTCGCTGTTCAGATAGGCGGTCGGGCTGAAGGCCCATTGCCCGGGACCGTTGCCTTGGTCGATCCACGATGCCATAATGTAGCCCGAACCCGGGGTCTGGTACGCCGGATAGAGATTGAAACTCGAGTAGCCCACCTCAGGCCAAGCCGTCGCGTTGTTGTACGATGCCTCGGCGATGTTATCTTGACCGAAGGAGATGCTACAGCAATAGCCGACCGCGTAAACGGTGTCGAAATCGTTGCCGGAGATGCTGGTGACGCTGCTCGCGGAGAGCGAGCCGTTCGAGTGCCATGTTGAGAACACGGACGGTGCGTACGAACGCTGCGCATAGATCGGCGCGTCCGTGGCATTTGAAAGCCTCGCGTACGTTGACGTGCCGATGGTCGCGGCCCCGTTCGGGCAGAAGTACAGGGGTGACGCTGCGGTCCAGTTCGGGAACGATGTCGCCGTCGGCGAGCACGAGGGTGAGCTGGAGAACGCGCCGTTGACCGTGCCGACCGCGGTCAGGGTAAGGGTGATCGGGTTGCCGCTTTGATCGACGAGCGGCTCGCTGCCGGTAATCGCGGCCCCGCCGTTATCACTGTAGCTCTGCGTCAGTTGCACGGCAGTGGTCGAGCCCGCGGGAATGAGTGGGACCGTAAAGCTCATCGATGCCGGCACCGGGTCGAGGACGATCAACGGTACCGCATTCGTCTGGCCTTCGGTGATCGTCGCGGGTGTGGGGTTCGAGCCGATGGCGAGCGTATCGGCGTTCGCGTCCTCGAGCGTAATCGTGAACGTGACGCTGCCGGCAGGCGAGCCTACCGGAACCGTGCATGCACGGCTGTTGTCCGGTTCGGTGACGCAGTCCGCTGCGAGCTGCGGGTTGCTCGTGACGCTTTGCGACATCGTGTTGACCGCCATGACGCTGAGCTGCGTTGCGGCCGGCGAGATGAACGCCGGTTTGCGTTTGATCGCCGACGCCTTGCGCGCCGGGATCGTGAACTTCAACGTTGCCGTTGCCTGCGGCGCGATTGCCGTCGTCTGGGAACTCGGCGCGGGCAACGGGGCGTGGGAGCCTGAGCCGCCGCAAGCGCAGAGCGCACAAGCCAAGAACAGCGCCGCACAAGAGGCTCTCATAGGCGGCAAATTAGGCAACTTCGGCGCCGCTTCCCTCGAAGTCCGGCCAGGTGTGCGCCAAGCTATTTTTCCAGCGGATCCCTCACGTGCGGATAGGTGGCGATGGGCGTATTCTGGAGCGTGCCGTTGACCTTCTCGACGCGCCGGATGTCGATGTTTTGGATGAGATCCCGCGTTTGCGGGTCGATCTCAATCGGACCCCGCGGACTTTCGAATTTCAATGCCTTCACGAGCGCCATCGTCTTATCGGGATCGAGGATTCCGTTTTGGGCGGCGGTGACTTTGTAGATGGCCTGCAGTGCATCGTAGGTGGCAACGTCGTAAAAATCGGGCGCCGGGATGGCCGGATCGGCGTCGTGCATGCCGCGTTTGAAATCGGAGTTAAGCTTCGAGTTATGCACGACCGTGTAGTTGGCCGCGCTGTAGATGCCGAGCGCATCATCGCCCAGCGCCGGTAACGCCAACTCGTTGGTCTCGATGCCGGCGAGCAGCTTTATGCCGGTCTGAGCGCCCCCCGAAGCATGCCATTGTTTGATGAACGGGGTGCCCTGCGAGATGAGGAAGATGAAGACGGCCTGCGGTTTCGCTTCGCGGATATGCTGGATCGACGCCGAGAAATCCGTCGTGTCGACCGGTACGCCTTCATCGCCGGCGATCTTGCCGCCGCCGGCCGTGAACGCCGTTTTGAAACTCGTCGCCGAGTCGATGCCCGGGCCGAAGTTGAGGTAGAGCATGTAGACGTTCTTGAGGTTGTTCTTGAGCGCCCAGTCGGCGAGCGGATAAATCAGCTGTCCTTGAGCGAAGGCGTAACGCGACGTGTATGGGTTGCCTTCGAGAATGCCGTAGCCGCCGTTGACGAAGAACGTCGGTTTCTTAGCCGCCGTCGACACCGCACCCAGCGCCTTTTCGTTCGGTGCATAAATCGAGCCCATGAGGAAGTCGACGTGGTCGCTGACGATCAGCTCTTGGGCGAGACGTTGTGCGTTCTCGGGCGAGAGGCCGCCGTCATCGCGAATGATGACGTCGAGCTTCCGGCCGGCTACCGAGTCGCCGTGTGCTTTGATGAAGGCCGCGATGGCCGCTTTTGCGGCTTCGCCTTGCTCCGTGAACGGGCGCGAGAACGTCGAGACGAACCCGACGCGCAGCGGTGGCTGGTCGGCTCCGGCACCGTGCGGTACGTTGAGTGCGGCAAATACGCCGATGGATAGTGCGGTTGCTGCTAGGAGGCGATTCATCGTGGAGGTCGCCGTTCGCCGCACCGTTGAACCGTACATTGCAATGATTTCGAGTTGGCGTGACGACCCGCGTCAAGCAACGCATCCGCTCTTCAACGAGAACGCACTCAAATTGGGATTGTTCGGACTGAACGCGGGCACCCAGGCGATGACTGTCGCGCCCGGCCAGTACGTTGCCGATTGGGATCGCTGTTCCGAGATCGTCGGAATCGCCGGTGGGCTCGGTCTGGAAGCGATGGTCTCGCTGGTCAGCTGGGGTGCAAAACCCGAACTCGAACCGTTCGCGTGGGCGACCGGCCTCGGCGCGCTGCACCCCGGCCCGGCGTTCGTTTCGACGATGCACGTGCAGCTGAACCATCCGACGTTCGTAGCGAAAGCGTCGGCGACCGTGCAGGCCGTGACGCACGGCCGCTTCGCGCTCAACATCGTCGCCGGCACAAATCCGGATACGTTTCGGGCGTTCGGCGCGGCGATGGAAGATCACGAAACGCGCTACGCGCACGCCGCGGAGTTCATGGATTTGCTGAAACGTCTTTGGACGGAAGAGGCACCGTTCGATTTTAGCGGCCGTTTCTACCAGATCCCCAAGGCGGTATCGTTGCCCCGGCCGAGCTTTGGCTTGCCGCCGATCATGAATGCCGGCACATCCGATCGCGGGCAGCACTTCGCCGCGAAATATGCCGACTTGGTGTTTACGCACGTCGAAACGGACATGGACGATGCGCGCGTCCAACTCGCGGCGATCAAGGGACTCGCGCGCCGCGAATACGGCCGCGAGGTGCAAGTCTGGACGCACGGCTACGTGGTGGTTCGCGACACGCAAGCCGAGGCCGATGCCTTTCTGCAGTACTACGCGGTCGACCACGCGGATACCGAACGGGTCGCGCGCTGGGTGAAGACGCTCGGCGAGAACGCGCAATCACAATCCGCGGCCGAAAAGTGGAAAGTCGCGCGCAATTGGGCCGCCGGGGGCGGGGTCGACCTCGTCGGAACACCCGAAAGTATCACGGAAAAATTGCAGGCGCTCTCGCGCGCCGGGCTCGACGGCATCTTGCTCAAGTCGATCGAACCGGAGTTCATGCTCGAACGGTTCGGCCGCGACGTTTTGCCTCGCCTCGAGCAGGCCGGTCTGCGAAAACCGAGTAAGGCGCTACCCAGCTAGCAGATGCTTCGCGAGGTGACATCCATGCGGTCATTCCGTTCTGCCGCCAAAGTCGTGTTCGCCGCCGCGCTCTTTGCGCTGCCGGTGCTGGGAGTGGCGCCGAGTCAGCCGACCGTGGTGACGACCGACGGTCCCATCGCGGGCTTTCACCGTGACGGCGTGGTCCAGTTTCGCGGCATCCCGTATGCCGCGCCGCCGGTGGGCAATCTGCGCTGGCGTCCGCCGCAGCCGCATGCGAAGTGGACCGAGACCTTGGATGCCGTTTCATTCGGTGATACGTGCGTGCAGAATCAGCCCGGGCTCTTCGCGAAGCCGAGCCTCACCGAGAACTGCCTCTTCCTCAACATCTATACGCCCGCGAACTACGCGACGAAGCCCGATCACCGCGGCGTGCTCGTGTGGTTCTACGGCGGCGCGATGACGGCCGGCGAGAGCAACGACTACGACGGCACCAAACTCGCCAAGATGGGCAACACCGTCGTCGTCACGGTCAACTTTCGCGTCGGCTTCTTAGGGTTTTTTGCGCAGCCGGCGCTGGATGCTGAAGGTCACGACTTCGGCAACTACGGAACGATGGATCAGCAGTTCGCGCTGCGCTGGATCCAGCGCAACATCGCGAAGTTCGGCGGCGATCCCAAACGCGTGACGATCTTCGGTCAATCCGGCGGCGCGACGGCGGTCATGACCGATCTCGTTTCTCCGACCGCGGCCGGGCTCTTCCAACGGCTGATCAACGAAAGCGGAACGCACATCACCGCCACGCCGCTCCCGGCGGCCGAAGCGCGCGGCGCGGCACTCGTCACCAAAGCGGGCTGCGCGCAGGCGCCGGACGTGATGCAGTGCATGCGCGCGCTGACGCCGTTGCAAATCCTCTCGCTCGGATTGCCGACGCCGAACTTCTTCGTGCTCGACGGCCACATCATCACCGGCGACCCCTACGAGCAGTACAAGACCGGCAAGTTCAACCACGTGCCGATCATCACCGGTCTCGTTGCAGACGAACAGGCGTTCTTCTTGCCCGAGATCTCGGGCGGGCCGCCGGTTCCGCTGACGGTGTCCGACTTGAGCGACTTCGTCAATTCGTTCGGTGTGGACAACGCGGCTGGGATCAACAAGGTCTATCCGCTGGAGTCGTACCCGAGTCCGAGCGAAGCCGACATCGCGATTGCCGAAGGCTCGAAGGCCTGCATCGCGCGCACGTTCGATCGCGAGTGGTCGCAGTACGTGCCCGTGTATGCGTACCGCTTCGACGACGAAACGGCGCCGTCGTACTTTCCGCCCGTCAGTTATCCGACGCGCGCGTTCCACACCTCGGAGCTGGAGTATCTGTTCGTGCTCTTCCACGGCGGCCAGGGCACGCCGCATCCGCTGAACGCGGCGCAAACGCATCTCTCCGACCAAATGGTCGCGTACTGGTCGACATTTGCGCGTACCGGCAATCCCAACAACCCGATGGACCCGGTCTGGCAGCCGTATTCGGCGGCAGCGGACAACGTGCTCTCGCTGCGTCAGCCGAAGCCGCAGATGATGACCGGTTACGGATCGCAGAATAACCTGCCCCACCACATGCACAACGCGTGTTCGTTCTGGGATCAGATCCCGTTGAGTGGCGCCCGTGGTTAATGATTTGTTTCACACGCTGTTTGCGGCAAGCGCGTTGCTCGCCGTGCCGTTCTCGATGACACCACGGATGACGGCCGCAGACACTCCGGCCGTCATCCGCATCGAAACCTCCGACTACGATCTCTCGGCGGAGCCATACTACGGCGTCGCTGCCGGAATTTTCGCCCGGCACGGCATCACCCTGCGGTTTCTTCCGGCCGTCGAGGGCGGGGCGAACATGATTCGCGATGTCGCGGGAAACAAAGCGGACATCGGATTTTCCAACTTGATCTCGATCGCGCGTGCGGTCCAATCCGGAGCGGCGATCGTCCTGATCGCGCCGGCCGGTCTCTACCGGCGGAAAGATCCGGTGAACGCGATCGTGGTTTCGCCCAACTCATCGATCCGCTCGGCCAAAGACCTCAACGGGAAGAACATCTCGAGTCCCTCGGGCGCGGGCAGCGCCGGCGCGCTCGCGCCGGCCGCGTGGATCGATCTAAACGGCGGCGATTCGACGTCGGTGCATTTCGTCACAGGTATCGCACCGATGGATTTGCCGGCGGCGCTCAACGCCGGCACCGTGGCGGCCGGTGAGGTCGGCGATCCGCAACTGACGCTCTTGCGTCAGCGCGGCGACGTGCGTGTGCTCGCTGCCCCGTTCGACGCCGAAGGCGACAATTATCTGCTCGCAGGCTTCGTCGCTTCGAAGGCCTGGGTGGCGGCGAATCCCGCTGCCGCGCGTGGCTTCGTTGCGGCGATGAAGGAGACGGCGCGTTGGGCGAACGCGCATCGCACTCAAACGGGCCGGCTTCTTGCCGCGCGCCTCAAACTTACGCCGGCGGTTACTGAAGCGATGTCACGGACGAAATACGCCATAACGTTGACTGCCGAAACGATTCAGCCGCCGCTCGATATCGCCGCGAAGTACGGCATCATCAAGCCGATGAAAGCGAACGAATTGCTGCATCCATGAACGCGGTGGGGCTCGTGGCCGTCGCTGCCGCCGGCGGCATTGCAGCGGCGATCAATTCGGCCGCCGGCGGCGGCAGCTTCATCTCGTTTCCGACGCTGGTGTTCCTCGGCGTGCCGCCGATCACGGCCAATGCGACGAACACGACCGCGATGTGGATCGGGCAAGCCGGCAGCATTCACGGCTTCCGCGAGAACATGCTACGGCCGACGCCGCGTTTCATCGCGGCCATGGCCGTGTCGGTGATCGGCGGAATTCTCGGCGCGGTGATCTTGCTGCACACGCCGCAGCGCGCGTTCGATATCATCATTCCGTGGCTGCTGCTCTTCGCGACCATCATGTTCGCGATCAGCCCGTGGGTGCTCAAGCTCGCCAATCACCCGGGCGGCGTGACCGACGTCTCGTGGGCAAGCACGGTGCCGCTGTTCATCGTCGCGTTGTACGGCGGCTTCTTCGGCGGCGGCCAGGGCATCGTGCTGCTGGCGTACTTCGCTCTGATCGGCATGACCGACTTGCCGAAAATGAACGGCTTGAAGTCCGTGCTCGCGTTTATCAACAACGGCGTGCCCGTGATTCCCTTCGTGTTCGCCCGGGCGATCGCGTGGGACGTGGCGGCCGCGATGTGCCTGGGCGCGATCGCCGGCGGCTATTACGGCGCTCGCTTGACGCGCACGCTGCCGCCCCAGGTGATGCGGCGCGCGATCGTCGTGCTCGGGTTTATCGCGAGCGCCGCATTCTTCTGGCGCGCGCTCGCAGGCCCGCGCTGAGCACCGCGCGTAACGGATAGTCATGAAACGTTCGGCCGCACTCTTGGCGCTGGGCGGCGCCGTCGCACTTCCCCATCGGGCCCGCGCTCAGAGCCTGACGAAGATCCGGTGTGCTCAACCGCCGGGTACGGCTTCCGCGATCATCGTTTACGCGCAGAACTCGGGGATTTTCAAGAAATACGGCTTGGACGTCGAGATCGTGAAGATGAACAGCGGCGCGGCAATCATCGCGGCGCTCGCCGGCGGTTCGGTCGACGTCGGCAACGGCAGCACGTTTTCGGTGGTCACGGCGTACGCGCACGGCATCCCGATGCAAATCGTTGCGGGCGGTCCCGTGTACCAGCCGTCGGCAACGGTGCCGTACGGCATGATCTTGGTAGGCAAGAATTCGCCGCTGAAGACCGCGGCGGATTTGAACGGCAAGACGTTCGGCCTCTCCGTTGCGAAAGGCGATCTTAACTCGGTGACGTCGCAAGCGTGGGTCGAGCAGCACGGCGGTGATTGGTCGACCGTCAAGGTGCTCGAGCTGCCGCAGGATACGATGGTTGCGGCGATCGACGCCGGCCGGATCGATGCGTTCACGATCCAGAGCCCCGGCACCGCAATCGCGCTCTCGAGCGGAAAACTCCGCACGTTCGGCCGGCCGTACGACGCGGTCGGACGCCAATTCAGCATTGCCGCCTGGTATGCGCTGAGCAAGTGGTCGACGGATAATCCGCAAACGGCGCGAGCCTTCGCGCAAGCCGTCGGCGAGTCATCACGCTACGCCAACAGCCACGGCCCGCAGATCATGCCCGTCATGGCGCAGTTTGCGGGCGTCGATACGTCGGTGCTCGAAGCGGCGGCGCGCGCGCCGTTTACCGATCGCGCCGATCCGCCCGATTTTCAGGCGATCATCGATCTCGAAGTGAAGTATAAGGTGATCGATCACGGCTTCGACGCCAAAGACTTCATCTCGCCCATCGCGATGAGGCGCTAAGGCACGTTCCCGTAATGGAACACGGGCGTTTCGCGTACAGCGCGATCGCCGATCGTCCGCGCCGGCGCTGGCCAAACGGTGCGCGGCTGGCGCTCTGGGTGATACCGAACATCGAGTACCTCCGCTTCGATCAACTCTTGCGGTCATCGTCGCCGCGTGCCGTTGCGCCGGACATGATCACGTATGCGTCGTACGACTACGGCAACCGGGCCGGCATCTGGCGCATCATGGCGCTGCTCGACCAGTTCAACATTCAGGCCACGGTCGCGCTCAACGGCGACGTATGCGACGTGTATCCGGCCATCATCCGCGAAGGCAGCCGCCGCTGGTGGGAATGGATGGGACACGGTGCTACCATCAGCCGGGGACTGAGCGGCCTCGCTGATTCCGAGGAACGTTCGCTGATCGCGCAGACGCTGGCGAAGATCGAAGCGGCGACCGGGATCCGTCCGCGCGGCTGGCTCGGACCGGCGCTCGCCGAGAACGCACGAACGCCCGATCTCCTCAAGGAGGCGGGTATCGACTACGTCGCCGATTGGGTCAACGACGATCAGCCGTACGCGCTGCAGACCACGCACGGCGAACTGCATTCCGTGCCGTACTCGACGGCAATCAACGATATGGCGGCGTTTCCCGTGCATTCGCCGGTGGAGTTTTTACGCATGATCAAAGATCAGTTCGACACCCTCTACGGCGAGGCGGCCGAGACGGCCAAGGTGATGGCGATTTCGTTGCATCCCGGGAAGATCGGCGTTCCGCACCGCATCCGCTATCTCGCCGAAGCGTTGGGTTACATCGACGGCCACGAGAGCATCTGGTGGGCGACCGGCAGCGAGATACTCGATGCCTACCGGCAAGCCGGCGGGGAGCGTTCCTGATGCCGCGCGTTTGGGATGCGTTTCTCACACCGCAAGATCGGCTCGTCGATGTAGGACGCTCGCGCGGACGGTTCGGTTTCGGCGAACGCCCGGCGCTGCTGCTCGTCGATCTCTATCGCGCGGTCTTCGGCGATGCGCCGGTGGCCTTGCCCGACGCGATGCGCGAGTGGCCGAGTTCGTGTGGGCTCGCTGCGTGGGAAGCCATCCCGCATATTCAGCGCCTCCTCGCGGCGGCGCGCGGTGCCAAGATTCCGGTGTTCTATTCCACCGACATGAACATGCACGACACGCCGCTCGCGCCGTGGTCACGCTCGCGGCTGCGCGGTGCGGTTGCGCCGGAGGGCCCGGAGATGGCCGCCCGCCGCTTGCGGATGAACGAGATCATCGATGAGGTCGCGCCGCTGCCGGGCGAGCTCGTCATCGCGAAGGCTGCGCCGAGCGTGTTTTCGGGCACGCCGCTGTTGGGGCAGCTGGTTGCGCGCCGGGTCGACACGCTCGTCGTTTGCGGCGAGAGCACCAGCGGTTGCGTTCGCGCGACCGTGGTCGACGGCTGCACGCAGCGCTTCAACATGATCGTCGCCGAAGAGTGCACCTTCGACCGCACGCAGGCCTCGCACGCCGTCAACTTGTTCGATATGAACCAAAAGTACGCCGACGTCGTACCGCTCGACGAGATCATCGCACACCTGAAATGAAAATTGACGTTCACCACCACGTGGCCCCGGATTTCTGGCTCGCGCTCCCCGGCGGAACGCCGGACGAGGCGCGCGTGTTTCGCGACTGGACCGTTGCGCGCGCGATCGAGGAGATGGACCGCGACGGCGTCGCCACCGTATACGCATCGTTGCCCCTTTCGGGGAGCCGCTTCGACGATCGCGCGGCCGCGCGCAAGCTGACGCGCCGCTGCAACGAGTACATGGCGCAGCTGCGCCGCGAGCATCCGGGGCGCTTCGGGATGTTCGCGCTGCTGCCGATGCCGGACATCGAAGGAACGCTGGCCGAGATCGCCTACGCCTACGATGAGCTCAACGCCGACGGGATCGGCTTGCTGACGAGTTACGGCGACGGGTGGCTCGGTGACCCGCGCTTCGATCCGGTGTTCGACGAACTGAATCGCCGCAAGGCCGTGGTCTTCACGCATCCGGTCAGCAACGCGGCGTGCACGCACCGTCAGGATTGGCTGGGCCCGGCGCCGATCGACTACGCGACCGATACGACGCGCGCGATCGCCGAGTACGTCTTCAAGGGCGCTTCTCAACGTTTTCCAAACGTGCGCATGATTTTCTCGCACGCCGGCGGGACGATGCCCTACCTCGTGCAGCGCTTCATCAACGGCGGCAACGGCAAGTTCAAAGAGATCACGCCCCACGGCTTTCTCGCCGAGGCGGAAAAGATGTACTACGATACCGCCCAAGTGGCGAGTCGCGGCACGATGCTGGCGTTGCAAACCGTCATCCCCGATTCAAACATCCTCTTCGGTTCCGACTACCCGTACCGCACCTGCGGCTGGACCGCCGACCTGCTTACGGCCGGCAACGCCTTCGATGCCCAAGGCTTGCAGGCAGTCTTCCACGACAACGCCGCCCGATTGCTGGGGTCGCCGAAGTCGTAGATGACGCGACTGGCGCTCGGCACGCAGAATCGGCTCAAGCTGGGCATCTTCTCGGCAAATCTGTCCTCCGGAATGAACGCCACGCTCGTTCCGGAGCGGTGGCAGGCAACGTGGGATGAGAACCGGCGTCTCGCGCAACTCGCGGACGAACGCGGCTTGGAATTCATCATCCCGCTGGCACGGTGGCGCGGTCTCGGCGGCGCGACGAACTACCAGGACTGGGGCTTCGAAACGTTGACCTGGGCGTCGGCGCTGCTCGCGTGCACGAAACGGGTCCACGTCTTCGGCACGGTGCACGTGATGCTGTTTCATCCGGTCGTCGCCGCGAAGATGATGATCACGGCCGACCATGTCGGGCACGGGCGCTTCGGCGTCAACCTCGTCGTCGGCCCGGGCAAAGCGCAGATGCCGATGTTCGGTATCGCCGTACCGGAACACGACGACCGCTACGTGCTCGCCCAGGAGTGGCTCGATATCGTCCGCGGCTTATGGCGCAATCCCGACGACTTCGACTTCGACGGTACCTACTTTCAACTCAAGGAACTGCACGCGTCGCCCGGGCCGTACGGTTCGGCCGAACCGCTGTTTCTCAACGCCGGCGCGTCGGGCGTGGGCCAAGACTTCGCGGTGCGGAATTCGGATGCGTTTTTCACCTCGGTGAAGAACTCTTCGTTCGACGAAGCCACCGGGATCGTGACGCCCGATATTCCGGTTGTCGCCGGCATCGTTCGCAGCGTGCGGGCGCGCGCGGCGGCGATCGGCCGCGACATCGGCGTGTATACGAACGTTAACGTTATTTGCCGGCCGACGCACAAAGAAGCAATCGACTACTATCGCTACGCGCTGGAAGAGAACGGCGATTGGCCGGCGATCGACAACGAGATACACGGGCGAACCGGAATCACCGCCGATCCATCGTCGCCGGAATATCTCGACCGGCGCCGGCGCCAGATCCGGCAATTTCCGGTGATCGGCGATCCCGACCGCGTTGCTCAGTTGCTCGCCACGCTCAACGAGATCGGTTTCGACGGCCTCGGCTTAACGATGGTCAACTACCTCGACGAACTCCCCTATATCTGCGACGAAATACTCCCCCGCCTCGAACGCGCCGGTCTCCGCAGGCCGTTATAGCGGCGAGCCGCCGAATTTGCTGATCGCTACCCAGGTGTCTTTGGGGACGTCCCAGCGGACCATGACGAGGTTTTGCGAGGCGGTAAGGCCGCGCTGATCGCCGCTGCGGAAATCGTACATGCCGCAGGCGCCGGCATAGCCGTGCAGGTTGCTCATGTAGTCTTTGAGCTGCCCGGCGGTTGCGTTGGGCCCGAGTTTCTTCAAGCCGTTGATGATGATCTGGGCGGGATCCCAGCCGTTCGCTTCGGAGATGTCGGCGCGAATGCCGGCGGCCTTGAAGGCGTCGACGAATTGCCGCACGGCATTTTTCACCTGACCGTTGGGCAACGTATCCAAAACGATGTTGGGCGGCGCGGCCGAGATCAGCTCGCGCGGGAGGATGGCGGCGAACTGCTTCATCTCGGGATAGATGTCGTTGCCCGCCGATACCGCGACCGGAATGTCGAGTCCGGCATCGCGAATGGAGCGGAAGACCGTGCCGATCGGCGTCCCCGTCCCCCACGCGATCATGACTTGCGCGCCCGAAGCTTTGATCCGCGCGATCTGTGCCGCGACGCTCAGGTCGGTGACGTTGTAATGCTCGCGTGCGACGAGGCTGAGGTCCTTGTTGTCGGGCTGCGCCAAGGTCGCGTCGATCGCCGCTTCGCCGACCTGTCCGCTCGAATCGGTCGACGTCAGCATCGCGATGCGCCTGAGGCCGTGCGCGCGAAAATAACGCGCGTCGACGCCGATCGAATCGGCGCTCGAGACTTGATACGTAAACATGTACGATCCGCGCTCGGGCTGCATGCCGGCCGAGAAGCAGTATACCAGCGGTCCGTTGCGGACCAGCGGCGCGAGCGCGCTGCAACCGGCCGAGAGGGTGGGTCCAAAAATGACTTGGACCTTGTTCGCGATGAGGCCGTTGGCTAACGTGAGCGCCGTTTGCGCGTTGGATCCGTCGTCCTGGATGATGACCTTCACGGGCCGGCCCGCGATGCCGCCGGTTTTGTTGACCGCATCCGCCGCTTGAAGCATCCCGCTCTGTTCCGCGGTGCCGAGGAACGCGCCGGAACCGGTCAACGATAAGATCGCGTTGAGCTCGATCGGCTCGCCGGCGGCGATGGAGCGCTCCGGCAGCCACGATGCGGCGAGAAGAACGGCGAGGACGATTGCGAGCAGCAGCTTAGCGGGTTTCATGCGCACTCCTTAGTTCGGTGGGCCCGACATTTGCGCGAAGTGGAAGAAGTAGTTGAACGACCAGCCGAGGACGGCGCCGCTCACGAGCGCGCCGGCGATCGTAGCCGGCACGACGATGCGTTTGGGATGATCGGCCATCAGCGAGCCGCCCAGCATGATGATGCACCCGGCTCCGACGATGAAGCCGGTGACGAACAGGACGGGGTCGATCGGCATAGGGCCTTGATGCGCCCTACTGCATCACCATTCCGCCGTCGACGACGATCGTTTGGCCCGTGATGTACGTTGCGTCGGGCGAGCAGAGAAAGGCGACGGCGCCGGCGATGTCGTTCGGGGTTTGGTCGTACTTGAGGGCGCGGCGCGAACGGTAGTCGTTCCAGCGCGCTTCGGGCACGCCGCCGGTGGCCTCGACTTCGATCAGTCCCGGTGCGATTGCGTTCACCGTCACGCGATCCGGCCCGAGTTCGTTTGCGATCGAGCGCGTCATCGCGATGATCGCGCCCTTCGTGGCGACGTAGTGCAGCAGGCGCGAGGCTCCCCAGAGCGCCGTATCGGAGGCCATGTTCACGATCGCGCCGCCGCCGGCCGCGACCAGCAGCGGACCAAATTGTTTGCACGCGAGCCACGTGCCCTTGACGTTCACGCGAAAGAGCCGCTCCCACTCTGCTTCCGGAATTTCGTCGTACGCTTTTCCGCCGACCGAGTTTGCAATGGCAGCATTGTTCACGAGCGCATCGATGCGGCCGCACTCGGCGACGTGTTTCGCTAATGCGGCCAGCGACGCGGCATCGGCGATATCGGTTTGCACGAACGATGCCGACAAACCGCTGCCTTCGATCGCGGCTGCGGCTCCGGCACCGAGGGCGGGGTCGAGTTCGGCGATCACGACGTGCCGGCCGCCGGCGGCTAGCCGCTCGGCAATCGCGCGCCCGAGGCCGCGTCCGGCACCGGTGACGACGGCGATGCGGCGTTCATCCATCACACCGTTGCCGCTTCGTGCCCGGCATCCGGCACGCCGGCCATGGCCGCGCGGATTTCAGCGCTCGGCGGACCGGCGGTACCCCACAGGTCCATCGCTGCGGGCGTGCGTTGCCAAACTTGCGGCTCCCAAGTTGCTTCGTCGGCGATCTCGATGCCGTCGGCAATGAGTTCGACGACATAGCCCGATGGTTCGACGAAGTAGTTGAACACTTGCGAGCCGGGACCGTGGCGCCCGGTTCCCCACATCAACGGAGCACCGAACGTGCGCACGCGCCCCTGAGCGCGAAAGAGCTCGTCGATCGAGCCCATCGTCCACGACGTATGATTGTACGCCGCGTGCGGTGCGGCGTTGAACGCGATCGAGTGATGCTCGGGATTGCAGCGCAGGAACGACATCTGATGTTCGCTCCAGTCGGAGATCTTGAACCCCAGCACGTCGTGGTAGAATGCCGTCACGCGGTCGATGTCCGGGGTGTTGACCACGATGTGCGCGAGCTTCTGCGGCACGGGACCGCGCGCGGCCGACGGCCCCGTGGCGACGCCGGCGGAGACTTCGATGCAGCGGTTGTCCGGGTCGAGGAATTGAAAGCCATAGCCGCCGCCGGGCGTGGAAAGATGGTGCGGGGAGGCGATCGTCGGGATGCCGTCGCGATCGAGATCCCGCGCGGCGGCGTCGACGTCGTGTTCGGTGGCGAGACCGAACGCAATGCGATCGATGCGGCGCTCGGGTCCGGGAACCAGCGTCAACTGGAAGGGTTCGTCGAGCTGCGTCTGCAGATACGCGCGCCCGTGATGATCGGCACCGGTGTCGCGCAGACCCCAGGCTTCGGTGAAGAATGCCTTCGAACGTTCGAACTCCGGCGTTGCGATCGCGACGTAACGCAGGTGGGTGATGTTCATGTGGACTGATCTCCCGGCGCCGTATCGGAACGCCAGCCGTAGGCTTGAGAAAGTTCGAGCGCCGTTTCGCGCACGGCCGGGACGACGACATCGTCGACGTTCGCCGTGGTGAGCGATTCCGCTGCCGCTGACACGTTGATGGCGGCGATCGTCTCGCCCGCGCTGTTGCGAATCGGCGCCGCGACGGACCGGATGCCGAACTCAAATTCTTGATTGGAGGTTGCGTAACCGCGATGCCGGATCTGCGCGATCTCGGCGAGGAACGCGCGCTTGTCGGCCAGGGTGTGGTCGGTGTAGCTTTCGAGCGGGTTGGCGATCAGCCATTCGGTGATCCAGGCATCGCTCTTGGCGGCGAGCAGCGTCTTGCCCATCGCAGTCGCGTGCGCGGGCAAGCGCGAACCGACGTGGATCGCGCTCGACAGCAGCGCCCGCGACGCGGCCCGGCCGACGTACACCACATCTCTGCCGTCGAGTATTCCGACGTGTGCCGAGCCGTTGGTGCGATCGCGCAGACGTTCCAAATACGGCTGCGCAAGTTCGGGCAGTTGCAGGTTGGCGAGCGCCGAGAAGCCGATCTCCAGCACCTTCGGCGTGAGCTCGTACCGCTTGGTCACCGCATCGCGGCGCAGATAGCCGAGCGATTCAAGCGTGTGCAGAAAGCGGAACGGTTCGGTGCGGCGCCAGCCGAGTTGCCGCGCCACGTCGCCGAGCGAGAGCGTCGGGTGTTCGCGATCGAAGCAGCGCAGCACGTCGAGCCCGCGCATCAAACCGCCGACGAGATAGCGGTCGTCGCCGGCCACCATCACGCGCCCACCCATAGGCTTTGCGTGAGACGGCGCAGCATCGCGAGGGCGCTGAGCGGCGCCAACGCGCTCGTCTTCGGGTTTTCCGGACTCGGCAAGTTGTCGAGCCGCACGGTGAAGGTGCCGAAGTCGCCGTTCGCTTCGATCTCGTGTGTGTTGGTCGTCGACGCCGGATCGGCGACGACGCTCACGCTCACCGCAACGCCGTCGCCGGCCAGTGCGAGTACGGCGGCAACGTTGACGTTGCTCGGGAAACCGCGCACTGCATCGGCGACGCTGCCCTCGAAAATCGTGGTGGCCGCGGTCAACGCATCGAGGTCGATGCCGTGCTCGACGACGTGCGGCGCACCGGCCAGACCGCGCGGCGGTTTGGTCGTGCGCAGACGCAGGCTGCGCAAGCCGCCGAGCGCGCCCGCGCGAATGCCGTCGATGCCCGCAATCGCACCCGACGGGACGAGGATGCGCCGTCCGTGCGCGCGTGCAACGGCGCGCAACTCGGCCACGAACGCCGCATCGACGAGCGCGCCGGCGCTCAGCACCATGACGTCGGCACCGCTCGCGAGCCAGCCGGCGGCGTAACGTCGCACGACGGCCGGACCGGCTGCTTCGATCACGAGTGCGGCGTGCTCGGGCAACCGTTCCAAATCGGCGAAGGCGAGCGCGGATTGACGACGCGCATACACGTCGACGCGCTCGGCTTCGGCGTCGAGCCGGCCGATCGCGGTGACGCGGGCCATGCCGCCGCTGCCGCGCGCGATGCCGTCGATCAGCACCGTTGCAATAGCGCCCGCGCCGGCGACGGCGACGCGCACGACGCGCGCGGGAAGTTCCACCGCATCGATGAACGTGCGGACGGCCGCGGCGAACTCATCAGGACGTTCGATGTTCGGTGCGTGACCGGCGTCCGCGATCGTGGCGAGCCGCGCATCGGGGATACGTTCGGCGATCGTTTGCGAGAGCGAGAGGCCGACGACGCTGTCGTGTTCGCCACACACGATCAGCGCCGGTACGGCGATCGCGTCGAGCCACGGCAGCGCGTCGGTGGCGGCGATGATATCGGTGACGTAACGGTAGCCCGCCGGGCGCGCGCGGCGCATGTTGCGTGCGATTTCTTCCAGCACGTCGGCGGCTGCATTCGGCCCGGCGATCTCGCCCGCGCGTTCGCCGGCGCGCGCTTGCAGCTCGGCCGCCAGCGCATAACGCCCCTCGACCCAGCGCGCGCGTTCGTCCGGCGCCAGCGTGTTGCGGCCGAGGGTGGTGTCGGAGAGCACGAGGGAGCGGACGAGGTGCGGATGGCGGCGTGCCAGCGCGAGCGCGGCGAGGGCGCCGAAGGAGACGCCCACCACGTGGGCCGGTTCGCGATCGAGCAGCGTCGCGAGATCGTCGGCCACCGCGTCGAGCGAGGGCGGCCCGGCCGGGTCGGGCGAGTCGCCATAACCGCGCAGGTCGGGGGCGATCAGCGCGTAGTCGCCGGCGAGGCGGTCGATTTGGCGCTGCCATGACGTGGCGGAGGAGCCGATCCCGTGGAGGAGCAGAACCGTGGGCCCGGTGCCGGCCCGCACCGCGTTGAGCGCTTCCAGCGTTGGCGTGACGTGTCTCCTATACGAAACAGGTTTTCAAATACGAACTACTCTGTTATACTCTGGGCGAGTTCGCTACGTCAAGGGAGATCCGCCGTGCCCAACGCCGACCACGCCCGCATCGGACGCTACCTCGAAAAGTCTTGGGATTGGGACGCCTTTCCGGCCAATTCCGGCTACCCGGAACTAGAGCGCGCGCAGATGCGCTACATCGGGGCCGGCGGCTCGCCGAAGACCGACGACCGCAGCACGCTGCCGCCCGGCGCGTTCACGTGCAGCCTGATCTTCCAAGAGCCGGGCCGCAAAGCGTCGACGCACCATCACAAGATCGAAGAGCTGTTCTTCGTGCACCGCGGCAACCTCACGATGTCGTGGCAGTTCGGTGATGAGGTCGTCGATTTCGTTGTCGGTCCCGGCGATGCGGTGCTCAACCCGACGAGCCGGCCGCACGGTTTTCGCAATGACGGCACCGAGGACTGCATCATGCAGATCATGGTCGCCACCGCCGCGCCGATGAACCCGACGTACACCGATCATCCGGCCGAACACGCGGTGAGTCCGCTGCGTCCGGCCGCGCCGGAGAAACGCGCCGAGTATCTACAAGAAGTGGAACGTTATCTCTCGCGCGCATCGGCGGTGACGCCGCAGATCGCCACGGTGGAAGGCGGCACGTTCACGGCATCGCCGTACGTGATGTCGGCGGCGGCGGGCGGTCTCGTTACGCCGACGCACTTCACCTACGCCGTCGACACGCTCACGCGCGGCGCGGCGACCCCGGCGTACTCGCTGGCGGTCGAAGAAGCGTTCATGATGCTCGACGGCGTGCTCGACGTGGAGACGTTCGACGCGGCCGGTAACGCGACGGTCGCGCGCATCGGTCCGCGCGATCTCGCGCTGATCCCGGCGGGGACGAAACATCGGTTGGTCAACCGCGACGCCGCGACCGCGCGTTTCGGTGCGATCGCGGGTTCGAAAGACGCCGTGCCGATCGCATGGCGCGAGGCGGTCGCGGCGCGCTGAGACAGGTTCCCGGCGCCGCCGCGCGCTAAGAGGCCGCGGTGGACGTGCATGCCGGTGTTCTGACCGCCATCGCAATACTCGGCGTGGCGCTGCTCGTCGGCGTGGCTGCCGAACGGCTGCGCATTCCGTATATCGTTGCGCTGCTCGTCGTGACGCTGCCGTTACCGCCGTTGCAGTCGGACGAACACTTCGCGGAGGCGTTTCTGGTCGTGCTGCTGCCGACGCTGGTCTTCGATGCGGCCTGGAATCTCAACGTCGCTGAGTTGCTGATCGCCTGGCGGGCGATCGCGTGGATGGCCGTGCCGGGCGTGCTCATCACGATCGGCGCGGTCGGCGGCGGCCTCGCGCTGCTCGGCATCTTGCCGATCGTCCCCGCGCTGCTGCTCGGCGCGATCGTTGCCCCAACCGATCCGATCGCCGTGATCGCAACGTTCAAACGTTTGCAGGTGCCGGCGGAACTGGCCGTCACCGTCGAGGGCGAATCGCTCTTCAACGACGGCGTTGCGGTGGTGATGTACACGGCGTTCGCGCTGGCACTCGAGCACGGCACGCCGGTCGCGCCGCTCACGCTCGCCTGGAACGTCGTGGCGGTCTCAATCGGCGGCGGGGCGATCGGGGTCGCCGTCGCCGGCATCGCGTACCTCATCGTGCGCTGGACGCTCGATCGCGATCTGCACGTGATCGGCAGCCTGCTGGTGGCGTACGGTGCGTACATGGGCGCAGAAGAGCTGCACGTCTCGGGTATATTCGCCGCGCTCTGCGGCGGCATCGCGTATCGCTGGTTCGAACACCGGACCAACGACGACGCGATCGTCGAACACGTCCATACGTTCTGGACCATCGCGGCGTTCTTCGCCAACACGATCGTCTTCATGCTGGTCGGTGCGCGCATCGAAATCGGGCGCGTGCTCGCGCATCCGTCGATCGTGTTCGGGACGCTCGTGCTGGTGCTCGTGTCGCGACTGGCCGTCGTATACGGCGGCCTGCCGTTCCTCGGCGTGCCGCAGCGGGCGTGGCAGCACGTGATCGCGCTCTCGGGGATTCGCGGCGGCATCTCGCTTGCGCTCGCGCTCTCGCTCCCGGCCGCGCTGCCGTTTCGCGACGACATCGTCGATGCGGTCTACGGCGTGGTCGCGGTAACGATCCTCGTGCAGGGTTTGGCGCTCGCACCGATCATGCGCCGTCTGCAGTTGGAGCCGGCGTGAGCGAGCTGCACGTCGCCGTCGATGCCCGCTTTGCCGTGCTCGACCAGCGCGGCATCGGACGTTATACGCGCGCGCTGATCGCGCAGTTCGTTGCGCGGCCCGGCGTGCGCTTGTCGTTCGTCGCACCCGGCTTATTCGCGCCGCGGCGGCGGATTGCCGCGATACTCGGCGTTGAACGCAGCCGCGTCGTTTCGGCGGTGCCGGCGGATGCGGACGTGCTGTGGAGCCCGTCGAACGGTACCGACCTCGTCACCAGCGTGCCGTGCGTGACGACCGTGCACGACGTCGTTCCGTTCATGTTTCCGGCCGAAGGCTTCAAGGTGCGCGAAGCGGAGCAAGGGCCGTTGCGGCGGACGGCGCAGCGCGCGCGCACGATCATCGCCGATTCACGCTACATCGCGGGCGAGATCGCGCTGCGCATGAAGGTCGAGCCCGAACGCATCGCGGTCGCGCCGCTCGGCGTGACCGAACCGTTCGTTGCCGCGGGTGAACGCGGCACGCTCGACGACGGCCGGCAGTACGTGCTGCACGTCGGCGCGCACGACATGCGCAAGAACGTGCGCACGCTCGTGGCGGCGTGGCAAGCGGCGTTTCCAACCGCCGACGTTGCGCTCGCCTTCACGCGCAAGCCCGAGATTCTGCCGCCCGGTGCGGTGGTGGTCGACGCACCGTCGGACGAGCGGCTGGCGGCGTTTTATCGCGGCGCGTTGTTCGTCGCGGTGCCGTCGCTCGATGAAGGCTTCGGCTTGCCGCTGCTCGAGGCAATGGCGTGCGGCGCGCCGGCCGTTGCCTCGAAGGTTGCCGCGCTGCCGGAAGTCGGCGGCGATGCGCCGGCGTGGGTCGACGATCCCGACGATGTCGACAAGTGGGCGTTCACGTTTCGCGGGCTGACGCGGCAGCCCGAACTCTTGGCGACGCTGGCGGAACGCGGTCCGGCGCAAGCGGCGAAGTTCACCTGGGCGCGTTGCGCCGATCTCACGCTCGCCGCGCTGCAGCGGCTGCCCGCATGACGGCGCGCCTGCACGTCGCGGTCGACATGACGAATCTCAAGGGCGACTGGCGCGGCATCACGCGCTACGTGCGCGCGGTGTTCCCGCGCCTGTCCGCCCGCGATGACGTGCGCCTGACCAAGGTCAACCCCCGCTGGTTCGGTTACCACGTTCCGCGCAGCGCCGACGTGGTGTGGCATCCGGCCAACGGCACGTTCTTCGATTCGCGCGCGCCGTCGGTCGTGACGATTCACGACGCGGTCCCGTTCCGCTTTGCCGCGGACGATGACAAGAAGCGCGCGAACGAGCAGGGCCCGTTCTTGCGCTCGGCCGCAACCGCTGCGGCGATCATCGTCGACTCGCAGTTCACCTCGCGCGAAGTCGGCACATTTTTGGGAGTAACGGCGGAGCGGCTCAACGTCGTTTCGCTGGGCGTCACGGCGCCGTTCACCGCCGGCGGCACGCGCGGCAGGCTGCCCGACGGACGGCCCTACGTGCTGCACGTCGGCGCGCACGACCCGCGCAAGAACGTGCCCACGCTGATCGCTGCCTGGCAAGCGGCATTTCCCGCAGCTGAGGTGGCGCTCGCCTTTACGCGTAAGCCCGGCGTGCTGCCGCACGGCGCGGTCGTGCTGGATGCGCCGTCGGACGAACGGCTGGCGGAATTTTACCGCGGCGCGTTGGTCGTCGCGGTACCCTCACTCGATGAGGGTTTCGGCTTGCCGCTGCTCGAGGCGCTGGGCTGCGGGTGCGCGGTCGTTGCATCGCGCGTCGCCGCGTTGCCGGAAGTCGGCGGTCAAGCGTGCGCGTGGGTCGACGATCCGCGCGACGTTGCGGCGTGGGCCGAGGCGCTGCGCGTGCTAGCCCAAGACGAACCGGTGCGCCGTCAGCTCGCGAGCTTGGCGTTCGAACGCGCCGCGCTGTTCTCGTGGGACCGCTGTGCGGCAAAGACGTACAACGTGCTAGCCGCGGCTGCGCTCCAGCGCTAATCTGATGCGCGGATGGGCCGCGACGACGTCGGGATAGTCGCCCAGCGCGCGCGCGATGTACGTGCGCTCGTGCGGGTTGTCGCTCTGGATCGTGCGCAAGACGTCGCGTTCGAGTTGCGCGCTGTCAGGCGGTGCGGCGGAAATGCGTGCACCCTGCGCGCGAAACGCCGCCACGTCTTTGACGCAGAAATAGTTCACGCAGACGCGTCCCTGCAGCGCTTGCGGATCGATCGGGTAGAAGCTCGTCGGCCGCAGCGGCCGCTTCGAGCGCACGCCGAAGAGATGATAGCCCAGCCGCGTGAGCGCAGTCGCGAGCGACGTGGGTGTTTCGCCGAACCAGTGCAGACAGTGGCCGTTCGACTCGATGAACAGCGCCGGAGCATCGGGCCCGGAGAGCAATCGCTGCGCGCCCGCGATGGCTTGGAGTTCGGCACCCTCGATGTCCATCTTGATGAAGCCGACCGGCTGCGCTTCGGGCGTGCGCAGGAGCCACGTATCCAGGTCGATCGCTTCAACGCTCGTCACCGTGCCGTTTGAGATGGGGTCGCCGCCGGCGACAATGTGACCCTCGGGTCCGGCCGAGATGAATTGCAGCGTTCCCGCGCGATCGCTGACGGCGGCCTCGACGATCGTCCAGCGATCGAAGCCGTTGGCGTCGCGTGCCGCGCGCAGCAGCGCCGCATTGGCCGGCGACGCCTCGAAGCTGACCACGCGATGACCGCGGCTGCGAAAATACGCCGACGCGAGGCCGACGTGCGCTCCGACGTCCAGCACGCTTGTCCCCGGCGGAACGAACGGCGCCACGTCGCGAAATTCGAGGAAGACCGATGGATCGCGCTGCCTGATTGAATTGCTGATCGAGTCGGTCGCGTCGTCGGCGGCGAGCACGACGACGTTCCGGCCTTCGATGCTATACCGTTGGAGGATCGTGCCGGGGAAACGCGTCATACCGGGGTACTTCTACAACAATGAAACCGATCCACTGCGTCGCCCTCTTCGCGCTCTGCGCAATGGTCGCGGGTTCCGGCGGCCGCCTGGCGGCGCAAACGTCCGATATCAGTCTGCTCGATCTGGTGGAAACCGAGTTCGGCTATACGACGATCAGCGACCAGTATCAACAGCCGGTTGCGCCGCAACGATTGCTCGACGGCGCGCGCGTAGGCCTCGTTGCCTATCTGCGTTCGCGCGGGATCGCGCAGCCGAACGTCGGCGTCATGCATGCGCACCCCGATGGTCGCGGCGCCGTGCCCGCCATCGAGCAGCAGATCGGTCTCGCGATCCAACGTTACGGCACGCGTGTCAGCGCGCTCGCGCTCGTCTACGCCGCGATTCGCGGCGAGGTCGCGGCGCTGAACGATCCGTACTCGGTGTTCTTCACGGCCAAAGACGTGAAGGGCTTCAGCGCGGCGATCGACGGCACGGCATTCGGCGGCATCGGCGTGCAGCTGGCATACGACGATGCGACCAAGCAATGGCGCGCGGATACCGTCTTCGACGGAAGTCCGGCGGCCAAGGCGGGCCTGCTGGCGGGCGACGTGCTCGCCTCCGTCGACGGCACGAGCCTCAGCGGTCTCGACAACGCGCACATCGAGGCGCTCTTGCGCGGTGCGATCGGGTCGACCGTGCACCTCGCGATCGTTCGTAACGGTGCCCCGCTGGCTGCGCCGCTGACGATCGTGCGCGCTGCGGTCACGCCGCCCGACGTGACGCAGCGGCTCTTGCCCGGCGGCGTGGGCTACGTGGCACTGCGTTCGTTTTCGCAAGACGCGGGCACGAAAGTGCGCGACGCGCTGCTGGCGCTCGCGAAGCTAGGTGCGCGCGCGTACGTCTTCGATTTGCGCGGCAATGGCGGCGGCTATGAGAGCGCGGCCGTGCACGTGGCGTCGGCGTTCATTGCCGACGGGCCGATCGTGGCCAACGCGGGGCGCGACGGCAAACGGCGCGTGTCGGATGCCGACGGCAATGCCGTGCCCAAGCTGCCGCTCGCGGTGCTGGCCGATCACGATTCGGCCTCGGGAGCGGAGCTCGTGGCGGGCGCGATTCAGGATCGGCACGCCGGCACGCTGATCGGAACGCGCACGTTCGGCAAAGGCCTCGCGCAGACGATGTTTCAGTTGCCCGACGGATCGGCCATCAAGTTGACGACGGCGCGCTACTATACCGCCGGCGGACGGTTCATCGACAAGATCGGATTGCAGCCCGATATTCCCGTCGATGAGCCGGCCGGCTCGCAGCCGGGCGTCCCGGGAGCGGATCCGCAGCTCGACCGCGCGCTGGAATTGCTCCTGCGGCCTGGTGTATGATAGGCGGATGACCACGCCAGCCGCGTCTCGAGGCGCAGACTTCGTCCTCACGCTTTCGTGCGCCGACATCGTCGGCATCGTGCACGCCGTTTCGGGCTTCCTCGTCGAACACGGCTGCAACATCGTCGACAGCGCGCAGTTCGGCGATCCGGATACGCAGCGGTTCTTCATGCGGGTGGCGTTCGCGTCCGGCGACGCGCTGGTGGGCGAGCTGCAAACGGCATTCGCGCCGGTCGGGCAACGCTTCGATATGGCCTACGAGATCCGCGACTTGAGCGTGAAGCCGCGCGTCGCGATTATGGTCTCGCGGTACGGACACTGCCTGAACGATCTGCTCTTCCGCTACGGCTCGGGCGATCTGCAGGTCGAGATCCCTGCCATCATTTCGAATCACCAAGATTTCGCCGGCCTCGCCGCGTCCTACGAGATCCCGTTCCACTACATTCCGGTATCGGCGGAAACCGCGCCGGCTGCTGAAGCGCAGCTACTCGAAATTCTCGAGCGCGAACGAGTGGATCTGCTCGTGCTCGCGCGCTACATGCGTATTCTCTCCGACGCCACGTGCCGGCGTTTGACCGGACGCGCGATCAATATCCACCATTCGTTTTTGCCGAGCTTCAAGGGTGCGAACCCCTACGCGCAGGCCTATGCGCGGGGCGTGAAGCTGATCGGTGCCACTGCCCACTACGTCACGAGCGACCTCGACGAAGGCCCGATCATCGAGCAGGACGTCGAGCGCGTCGATCACGCCTCGTCGGTGGCCGATTTCGTCGCGATCGGGCGTGATATCGAGAGCCGCGTGCTGGCGCGTGCGGTGAAGTTCCACGTCGCCCAGCGCGTGCTGCCGAACGGCCCGCGGACCGTCGTCTTCCGCTAGAATGGGTAAAAGCACCGGTATGAAGCGCTGCGCACTGGTCCTCTCGATTCTCATCGCCGCTGCGACGGCCGTCCCAGCCGTTGCTCAGACGGCCCGCCCGACGCCGACGTCGCCGGCCAACTATGCCAAGGTTCACCACGTCTCGACCCTCACGAATCCGGGCAGTCAGCGGAACAAGGTGCTCCCGATGAACGGCGCCGGCTGCACGAGCGGGGTGATGGCGAACCGCGCCCAGTTGGCGGTCAACCCGATCAACGGTCAGGCGCAGGCCGCGCCGATCGTCTCGATCCCGCTCACCAAAGGCGGCGGCAGCATAGCCGACGCCACGACGCGGGAGCAGCAAGCACACGCCTGCGCCCATACGCGCTAACCCTGACGAACGACCCCGCCGAAGGCCTCGCTGAACGCTTCCGGTGAGAGGTTCGTCTGGGCGGCGAGCTGCGAAAGCCGCGGTTCGCTGAGGTCGGCCGCTTCGAGGCGGATCATGTACGAGCGCGCCACTTCGTAGGCTTCAGTGGTTACGTCGACCATGCGCACGCGCACGCGATTGGTTTGCGGATCCTGCAAATCGGCCAGCGTCACCGGCGTCACGCGTCCGCCGGTCAATGCGATGAGCGCGCCGCTGCCTCCGCGCAGCAGATAGCGCACTGCGCCGTAGCCGAGCGTGCGCGTGTACTCGACGTCGAATGGGATCGGCTTCGCGCAGCGCAGTTCGTAGCCGATGTCCTTGTTGACGACGGTCATGTCGACGCCGATTTCTTCGAGGCGTTTGCGGACCGCATCGCGCAGCACGGCACCGAGCGGGACGTCAGCCAAACGCACGTGTCCGTATGCGTCGCGCGTGACGTTGTCGAAGTGTTCGATTTCCTCAATGGTAAGGCGTTCGGCGATGCCTTCGGCGACGACGGCGACGCCATGATCGTGGCCCGACGCGCGCCGCTTGACGATCGAGCCGACTATCGTGTCGGCGACCATGCGCAGATCGAACGCATCGTCGGAAAATTCTTCGGGGATCACGGCCAGCGTTGCGCCGGCGGCTTTGCACATCCCGAGCGCGAGCGAGCCCGACTTACGGCCCATGCTCACGCACAGGTACCAGCGTGCGGTCGTGCGCGCGTCTTCCATCAGGCTCTCGACGATGTTGGTACCGACCGCGCGCGCGGTTTCGAAACCAAACGTCGGGGCGTTGTCGGGCAGCGGCAGATCGTTGTCGATCGTCTTGGGGACGGTGGCAACCCCGATCGACCCTTTCGTGAGTTCGGCGATGCGCGTTGCGCCATAGGTCGTGTCGTCGCCGCCGATGCACACCAGATACCGCACGCCGAGCCGGCGCAACGAGCGCAGGCAGTTCTCGAGCGTCGCCTGATCCTTCGCCGGGTTCGTGCGCGACGTGCGCAAGATCGAGCCGCCGGTGAAGTGGATGCGCGAGACGTCTTCGATCGTCAGCTCGCGGATCTTCGAGATGTCGCCTTGCGCGATGTGGCGGTAGCCGTCGTAGAGGCCGATCACGCGCAAGCCGTTGTTGATCGCCTCGATCGTCGCTGAGGCGATCACGCCGTTGATGCCGGGCGCCGGCCCACCGCCGACGAGAATCGCGAGGGTGTCCACGGGGGAGATTCCGCGCGCGCCTGGCAAGATTTCCTACCATGGCAAGCGTCGATAGCGGAAGAATTCTTGATCCCACCTCGGTGTTGGCGCGCCTCGCGCGCATCCCGGGTTCTCCCTGGCACGTTCGCGCTCGGCTGATCCTCGGCATCGCGACGTTCTTCGACGGCTTCGACTTGCTGACGATCAGCTTTGCGCTGCCGGCATTCGCGGAATCGTGGCATATGACGCCGGGCCAGATCGGTCTCGTCATCTCCTCGGCGTTCTTCGGTCAACTGATCGGCGCGCTGTGCGCCGGCTGGGCGGCTGAACGCTTCGGCCGCCTGCCGGTCGTGGCGGTTGCGGTCGGGTCGTACGCGCTGATGGCGATCGGATGCGCGCTGGCGTGGAGTCCACTGGCGCTGACCGTTTTCCGCTTCGTGCAGGGCCTGGGTCTGGGTGCGGAAGTGCCGATTGCGACGACCTACGTCAACGAGATCGCGCCGGCGCAGTCGCGCGGGCAATTCTACGTGTTTTACGAGCTGATCTTCGTCATCGGTTTGATCGCGGCCGGCGTCGGCGGCGCGGCGATCGTACCGCACTTCGGCTGGCAAGTGATGTTCTACATCGGCGCGCTGCCGCTGCTGCTCGCGTTCGTCTTGACGCACCTGCTGCCGGAATCACCGCGCTGGCTCGTCTCGCGCGGGCGGATCGCCGAAGCCGACGCCGTGGTCACGCAGATCGAGACGGCCGTCACCGCTTCCGGCCGCGAACTGCCGCCGCCCGAACTGCACGTGACCGTTCCGGCGCGCGAGAAGGCGCAGGTTGCGGAACTCTTTCGCGGCATCTACCGGCGCCGCACGTTCTGCGTGTGGGCGTTGTGGTTCTGCTGTTTCTCGACGACATACGGCCTCGCCACCTGGCTGCCGACGCTCTACAAGACCGTGCTCCACTTGAGCCTGCAGCAGTCGCTGAACTTCGGCTTGATCACGCAACTGGTGGGCATCTGCGGTTCGGTCTTGTTGGCGATCCTCGTCGATCGGGTCGGACGCAAGCCGCTGCTCGCGCTCGGCTTCTTGGGCGGCGGCGTGGCGCTGATCGCGCTGTTCCTCACCGGCGTCACGACCGCGACGTCGATGCTGATCTTCGTATCGATCGGCACGTTCTTCATGGCCGCGGTCTCGATCGGTCTGAACCTCTACACGCCCGAACTCTATCCGACGCGCATCCGCGCGCTCGGCAACAGCATCGGCGGCGCATGGCAGCGTGTCGCCGCCGGCATCGGTCCGAACGTCGTCGCCGGCCTACTCGGCGCCTACGGCCTGCGTTCCGTCTTCGTGTACTTCGGCATCCTCGCACTCGCCGGCGCCGCCCTCACCTGGGCCTTCGCCACCGAAACCAAAGGCCAAACCCTCGAAGAGTTGTCACCCTAACTCCCGGACGCGACCGCGAAGGTGGGAGCAGTGGTTACTAAATGTGGACTCGCGTTACTCCACTGCTCGCGCCTTCGCGCTCGCACTCAGTAGGAGAGATCGCGGCGCGTTCCTCGTCTGCGCACCTCCGGTGCTTCGCTCGGAATGACCAATAGTGTTAGGGCCAGATTTCTTTGGCGGTGTCGACGACGAGTTTTAGTTTGGCCCATTGGTCTTCGGGGGTGATGATGTTGCCTTCGACGACGCTGGCGAAGCCGCACTGCGGGCTGATGCCGAGGTTGTCGAGCGGAACGTATTGCGTTGCTTCCTCGACGCGGCGCAGGAGGGTGTCGCGTTTTTCGAGTTCGCCACGCTTCGACGTAACGAGGCCGAGCACGACGCGTTTATCTTTGGGCATGAAACGGAGCGGCGCGAAATCACCGGAACGGTCGTCGTCGTATTCGAGCAAGAAGTGGTCGCACCGGAGGCCGCCAAAGAGCGCCTCGGCGATGCGTTCGTAACCGCCTTCGGCGATCCACGCCGAGCGCGCGTTACCGCGGCAGACGTGAATGCCGATTGCGGTTCCGGCGCCGCGTTCGGCGATGCATTCGTTGATGAGCTTCACGTATCGGCTTAGGCGCTCTTCGGGCACGTCGCCGTTGGCGATCACCTCGGCCCGCATGCGTTCGGAGATGAAGTAGGAGAAGAGCGGATCGTCGATCTGGATGTAGCGGCAGCCGGCCGCCTCGAGGTCGGCGATCTCGGCGCGATATGCGCGCACGACGTCGGCGAAGAACTCTTCGATGTCGGGATAGGCGGTGTCGGAGACGACGCGCCGGCCGCCGTGAAAGTGCAGCCGCGAGGGCGAGGGGATCGTGATCTTCGCCGTGCGTTCGGTGACGCTCGCGAGAAAGGTGAAGTCGCGTACGAGGATTGGTTCCGGCCGCCGCAACGGCCCGACGGTCACGACGTTCTTCGGCACGTAGTGGACGGTGCTCGCCGGATCGTGCGCGAAAGCCGGGTTCTGTTCGGCCGCGCGAATCTCGACGCCGCCGAGCCGGCCGATGAAGTCCGCATACCAGTTCTCGCGGCGGAACTCGCCGTCGGTGATGATCTCGAGACCGACTCGCTCCTGGCCGACCACGACGTCGTGGATCGCCGCGTCCTCGACCGCGCGTAAACGGGCAGCGTCGATCTCGCCGCGCTCGAACGACTCGCGGGCCGCGAAGACCTCGGCCGGCCGGAGCAAACTGCCGACGTGGTCGGCGCGAAAAAACGGCTTTGTGCGGGTCGCGGTACTCGTCATCCGACGCCGCTTTGCCGGGCATGGTAGGACCGGCCTGCCTCGTGCCCAACGAATGGGGGCTGTGCGCGAGTTGTCTGCGTCCGTCCCGGTCAAGGCGCCAAGCGGTTTCGCGCTCGCCTTTTTGAATACGTACGTGCGCGATCGCGCCGGCGTCGACGGCGATGCCTGCCTGCCGCTACGGTACACCATCACCCAACTCGCCGGACTCACCCTCGAGCGCGACGTCGCCGTTCGCGTTCAGTACGTGCTGCAAGGGCAAGACGTTCCTGCAACGCTGGACATCGCGTGGGAACCCGACGCGAGTATCTTCCCGAGTTTCAAGGGCACGCTGCACGCCGATCCGACGGGGAAAGCCGAGTGTGTGCTCGGCATCGACGGGGAGTACGATGCCCCGGGCGGCGTGGCCGGCCAGCTTTTTGACGCCGTCATCGGCGTCCGGATCGCGCAAGGTACGCTGGTCCAGTTGCTCGAGCAGTTCCGCGATGCGATCGAAGACGATTACAAGAAACGGATGGAATTTGCGTAACCTGGTCTGCCTCATCACGCTGCTCGGCTCGATCGCGCTGCTCGCTCCGGCTGCGCGCGCGGCCGACGACGTCAGCATCGGAATGGTCCGCCTGCCGACCGCGATCTTCATTGCCATCGACAAAGGCTTCTTTGCCGCCGAAGGCCTGAACGTCACGCCGCAGTATTCTCAAAACGGCGCCGAGATCGTGCCCGAGCTTGCCACCGGCAAGATCGACGTCGGGTTTGCATCGCCCGGTGCGTCGCTGTTCAACGCGCTCGCGATCGGGGTCGATGCGAAGATCGTCGCCGATCCATGGGTCGCACCGCGCACCGCGGGAACGAACGACTACGCCTTCATCGATGTGCGTAAGGATCTCGACGCCGGCGGCGCATTCAAGCCGCGGGATGCGAAGGGCCTCACGTTCGCGATTACCGCGCACGGACAGATGACCGAGCTGTTTGCGGCCGCCTATCTGCAGAGCGGCGGACTCTCGCTCGCCGACGTGCACGTGGTCGAGTTGCCGTTTCCGGCCATGGAGGCGGCGATGCAAAATCATGCGATCGATCTCGCCGCGTCGATCGAGCCATATCCGACGCTCGGCGCGCGCAGCGGCGCGAGCGTCAAGGCGGCCGGGATCACCACGCTGATGCCGGGCTACGTGCAGGCCGTGCTGATGTACGGCAGCCGGCTGGGGAAGAGCCGGCGCGACATCGGCGTGCGCTTCATGCGCGCGTACGAACGCGCCAACGCGTTTTTGCTGCACAACCTCGCGACCCGCGTAGGGCGCGCCGAACTCGCGCGTATCTATCAGAAGTACATCCCGCTCGACGATCCGTCGGTCTACCTCGAGACCGGGCTGCCGGCCGGACCGGCCGATCTGTCGGTCGACATCGACGGTCCGTTTGCGCTGCGCTGGCAGATGCAGCAATACGTGACGCAAGGTTTGGTGAAGACGGTGTCCGATCTCAAGAGCGCCGTCGACAACAGCTTCGTGCGAGCGGCCAAATGAGACGCAACCGCTTTATCGGGCAGAGCGCGCTTGCGCTCGCGGGGGCCGCGCTCGCGCCGCAGGCGGTGCTGGCGGCCGATGAAGTCAAGGTCGGGATGCTGCGGCTGCCGACCGCCTTGCTCACCGGCATCGATCAGGGATATTTCAGCGCCGAGAACATCGACGTCAAGCCGGTGTTCTTCAACACCGATGCCGAAATCGTGCCGGCGCTCTCGAGCGGGCAGGTCGACGTCGCGGGCACCGCGCCCACGGCCGACCTTTTCAATGCACTGACGCTGGGCGTGAATGCAACGATCGTTGCCGATTACTGGACGACGCCGAAGGATCTGCCGACGGGCGATTCCGCCTTCATCATGGTGCGCAAGGATCTCGCGCCGTACGGCACCTTCAAGCCGCAGGACGTGAAGAGCCTCACGCTCGCCGTCACCGGGCACGGCCAGATGGGCGAGCTGTTTGCAACCGAGTATCTGCAGACGCAGCATCTGCCGACCAGCAACGTAAACTTGGTCGATATGCCGCTTGCCGACATGAACGCGGCGTTTGTGAACCACGCCATCGACATGGCCTCGAGTATCGATCCGTACGCCACGCTGCTCGTGCAGCAAGGCACGGCGGTGAAGGCAGCTGCGCTCTCGACGCTGATGCCGGGCTACGTCCGGGGTGTGATCTTGTACGGCCAGCGCATCGGGAAGGCCGATAAGCCGCTCGGGGTGCGCTTTCTGCGCGCATTGTCCAAAGCCAACACCTCGCTCCGCGCACAACTGGCGACGCCGGCCGGACGCACCACCGTCGCCGCGATCTATCAGAAGTACATCCCGCTCACCGACCCCACGCTCTATGCGCGCATCGGCCTAGCGACCGGTCCCGACGACCCGAAAGTCGACGTTGAGAGCAAGTACGCCCTGCGCTGGCAGATGGAACGTTACGTGTCGGAGGGTCTGGTCACGCAGCGGCCCGATCTCAACAAGTCGATCGACCACACGTTCGCCGCGCCGCTCGCGCCCGTTCCCGTCCCCAAGAAGTAGTCAGTGCTCGTCCGGATCGTGGACGGCCGGATAGGTTGCGATCTCGCGGTTGCGCAACTCGTTCCCGTGCCGCTCGACGCGGAGCACGTAGACGTCTTGGACGATGTCGCGCGTCTGTGGATCGATTGCGATCGGACCGCGCGGGCTATCGAATTTCGTTGACTTGAGCACGGCCATCGTGCGGTCGAGCGAGAGCGGGCCGGCGGGCGTCGTTTGCGAGACGTTATAGATGGCATGCATGGCGTCATAGATCCCCACCGCCGCTTGACTCGGGGGCTGCGCGTCCGCGCCGTAGACGTCCTTGAAAACCTTGACGAACTCCGTGTTGAGGCGCGAAGGATGGTCCTGATCGTACATGTTCGAGCTGATCACACCCAGCGCGGCTTCACCCGTGCCGGGGAGACGCTCGTCACTGACCATATCGCCGTTGGCGAGGATCGTGATGCCGGCTTTCTGCACGCCGCCCTGATACGCGGTGCGGATGAATGCCGGGCCGGAGTCGCCGACCATAAAGACATAAACCGCATCCGGCTTCGTATCGCGAATGCGCTGGACGTATGCGGAGAACTCGCGGGCCGTGAACGGCACCGCGATCTTGCCGAGCACCTTGCCGCCACCAGCGGTGAATCCATGCTCGAACGTTGCGGCGGCGTCGAGTCCGGGCCCGAAGTCGGCATAGACGATCATCGCCGTTTTGATGTTCTGCTTCAGCGCCCAGGTTACGAGCGGCGCCGTCAGTTGCCCGTTCGTGAAGCTGAATCGCGTGGTGTACGGATTCGCGGCGAGGATGCCGGCCGTCGACGCGTTTGAGATCAGGAGCGGCACTTTCGCGGCGGTCGATATCGCACTGACCGCGATGGCGTTCGGCGTGAAGAGCAACCCGGCAAGCAGATCGACGTGCTCTTGGACGATCAGCTCCTGTGCAAGCCGCTTAGCCACGTCGGGATTCGCGCCGCCGTCGTCGCGCCGGATCAGCACGATCTTTCGTCCGCCGGCGACTTCGCCGTGCTGCTTCACCCAAGCAGCGACGCCCGCGTCGAGCTGTTTGTCGGCCGGCGCTCCCGTTCCGGTAAACGAGTAGATGACGCCGACCTTGAGAACCGGCATCTCTTGCGCAGTGCCGCGCGTGCTGCAAACGACTGCGGCAAAGAACACGGCGAGAGCGGCGAGACGGCTGCGATCGATCACGTAACAACGTCCTTCCTGAAGGGTGCGTGCGCCTCGTGGAGGACTTCAGGTGGTTCATTCTAAGCCCTTTCGTGCGGTTTCCGCTTTGGAGGCGATGCGATGCTCAGTCGAGCCGATAACGAACTGATCACGGCGGTGGGGCCGGGCACGCCGATGGGCAACGCAATGCGCGAGTACTGGCTGCCGGCCGTGCGTTCGGACGAAGTCGATGCCGACGGCGCACCGCTGCGCGTTCGCATGCTCGGCGAAGATCTGATCGCGTTCCGTGACTCGACGGGCCGGGTGGGGCTCGTGGAGGCGTTTTGCCCGCACCGCCGCGCGCCGATGTTCTTCGGACGCAACGAAGAAGACGGCATTCGCTGCGTCTATCACGGCTGGAAATTCGATGTCGGCGGACGCTGTACCGATATGCCGAGCGAGCCGCCGGACTCACTGTTCAAAGACAAGGTTCGCATCGGCGCATATCCGTGCCGGGAACGTAACGGCGTCGTTTGGACCTATATGGGCACGCGCACCCAGTTGCCCGAACTGCCGGCCCTGGAATGGAACCTCGTTCCCGAGCCTCAGCGATACATGACGAAGCGCGTTCAGAACTGCAATTACGTGCAGGCGATGGAAGGCGGTATCGATCCCAGTCACGTGTCGTTTCTGCACGGAACGCTCCAGCACGATCCGGGCAACATCTTCCAGCTCGACCGCAGCCCGCGCTTCGAGTTGCTCGAGACCGCGTACGGTTTGCGCATCGGCACGTGCCGGCGCATCGGAGCGGAACGCGTGCACTGGAACATCACGCACTTCATGATGCCGTTTTACAATGCGTTTGCCGTTCCCAACGGTGCAGCCGAACCGTCGATCGGCGGCTTTGCGTGGGTGCCGATGGACGATACGACGACCATGGCGTGGTGCTTCACTTGGAATCCGGCACGACCGCTCACGGCGGATGAAATCGACGAACGCACCGCCGTGGAAAGGCTTGGCGGAGGCGTGCACTTACGTCCGCAAGATCTGCTGCCGCCGACCTCGGAGCCGGGCGGCGCGTGGCGGCCGATCGGCAACAAGTCGAACGACTATCTACTCGACCGCGAGGCGCAGCGCACGCAGCGGTTCGCGGGCGTCCCCGGCCTTTCGCTGCAAGACGTGTCGCTGCAAGAAGGGATGGGCGCGATTTCCGATCGCTCGCGCGAGCATCTCGGTACGAGCGATGCGGCGATCATCAACGCGCGCCGTCTGCTGTTGCGCGCGGCACGCGGCACACTGCAGGGGCGTGATGAGCCGCAAGCCTATCACGTGCGCGCGTTGGGACTCGCGCTGGTCCCGGAAGAAGACTGGACGGCGGCCGCGGCCTCGTTCGTTACCCCAGCGGGGGCTTAGCTGCCGTCCCCGGCGTGCAATAGGTTCAGCACGCGCTCGGCCGTAATCGGCAGTTGCTTGAGGCGCACGCCGCACGCATCGAAGACCGCGTTGGAGATGGCAGGACCCAGGCCGCCGGTGTTCAGTTCGCCCGCGCTCTTGCCGCCGAACGGGCCCGGTCCTTTTTCGTCGTCCATGAGCACGGCGCGAAACGGCGGGATGTCGCGCATGCTCGGAAGTTTGTAGTCGGCGAGCGAGAGGTTGACGATGCGGCCGTCCTCGACGATTAGTTCTTCGGTCATCGCGTGGCCGAAGCCGAACATGAAACCGCCGTCCACCTGGCCGCGAAACGCGACCGGATTGATCATCGTGCCGGTGTCGGCCACGAACGTGATCTGCTGGATGTCGACAACGCCCGTTTCGCGGTCGACGGCAACTTCAACGGCATAGGCGGCGTAGTTGTTGGCATCGCCGGCGCCGGGAACTTTGCTCGAGTCATAGCTGCCGACGAATTCGGGCGGCGTCGCCGACGCGCGCGCGAACGCATCGACGGCATCAGGCCACGTCGCGGCCGTGCCGTTCCAGCCGCGCGCGCGCAGCGCTTCGCTCAACTGTTCGACCGCGTTGAGCGCGGAGTTGCCGACGATGTGCGTGCCGCGGCTGCCGCCGGCGCCCGGATCCTCGCCGGCTTCATCGGTGCCCTTATGGACCATGTGAATGCGTTCGAGCTCGATGCCGAGCTGCGCGCTCACGACGCGCTGCACCGCGGTGAGGTTGCCGCCGCCTTGATCGACGATGCCCGTCTGGATCTCGATCGTGCCGCCGGGACGCGCGATCAGCTTGACGCTGGTTTTGCCGGCGCCCACGTGACGCTTGAAACCGGAGATCCCGCGGCCGCGGCCGGATTCGGGCGGCCGGTTCCAATCGGTCTCAACGCGCAAGCGTTCGAGCACGTCGGTCATGCGTTTCTCGGCGGTGTTGGCGATGCGGAACGCAATCGGATCGGCGCCGATCTCGCGGATGATGATGTCGAGGTGGGATTCAACGGCGAAGAGGATTTGCGTTTCACCAGGCGCGCGGACATGCCCGCCCGGCACGGTGTGGGTGTACACGCTCATCGCTTCCCAATTCGCATTCGGGATGTGATAGGGGAGCGCGGGCATCGCGTGGACGGCCGGCAGTACGGTCGGAATCGGTTTGCCCGCGCCGAAAGCGCCGCCGTTGAAGATGATGCGTCCGTTCATCGCCGCGATTTTGCCGTCGGGCGTGATCGCGGTCTTCAGCGTGATCTTGGAGGCGTGCCGGACGTTGGTCGAGCGCATGTCGTCGAGGTAGCTGCGCACGGATTTGATCGGGCGTTTCGTCGCGCGCGCCAGAAAGTAGCAGGCGAACTCATCGACCGAGAGTCCCTTCGCGCCGAAATCGCCGCCGATGTACGCCTGTTCGACGACGATCGATTCGACCGGCAGGCCGGTCGCGATCGAGAGCTGCTTGCGCAGCGCGAACGGCGACTTGTTGGTCGAGTAGACGTGCACGATGTCACGCTCGTCGATCCAGACCATCGTCGCGCGCGGTTCGATCGCGGCGCCGAAGTAGCGCGGCGTCGAGAAGGTATGCTCGAACACGCGATGCGCGCCGGCGAATGCCGCATCGGGATCGCCGTGCGTCTCGCTCAGGTAGCCTTGCATGTTGGGATGCGGCACGGGCGACCGTTTGCCCGGGATGATGAACGGATACCGTTCGGGATGGGGGTGAATGACCGGGGCGTCCGCGGCGATCGCTTCTTCGGGATCGAAGATCGCCGGCAGTTCGTCGTACTGCACGTCGACGGCCTGCGCGGCAGCTTGCGCCGCATCGCGCGTTTCGGCCGCCACCGCGACCACGTACTGACCGATGAAGCGTACGACGTCCGTCGCGAGCACGGGCCAGTCGAAGAGCGCGCGGCCGAGGTAGTGTTCGCCGATGTCCGTGCCGGTGAGTACCGCGTGCACGCCGGGCATCTCGCGCGCCGCCTTCGTGTCGATCGCAACGATCCGCGCGTGCGCGACCGGGCTCGAGACGAACGCAGCCCATAGCATGCCGGGCCGGGCGGCATCGGCCGCGTACGCCGCAGCGCCCGAGACTTTCGCGCGGCCTTCGACGCGTATCTCGTTGGTGGCAAACGGCGAACGCGCCGGAGCAATCACGGTCATTCTAAGGGATCCTTGACCATCGGGGTCGTTTGGAACTCGTAGTTCCCGAGCAGCCCATTGCGCCGCTCGGCGCGCATGAAGTAGGCGTTGAGGATGATGTCGCGCGTCGCGGGGTCGATGGCGATCGGGCCGCGCGGGCTCTCGAACTTCAACATCTTGACGATCTCCATCGTCTTGTCCGGGTCGATCGACCCGTGCTGCGCCTCGATGACTTTGTAGGCGGCGGCCATCGCGTCGTAGGCGGCGACGGCGATGAAGCTCGGATATTGATTGCCGCCGTATGCGGCGCGGAAGTCCTTCACGAACTGCCGGTTGAGCGCCGAGTCGTGCGTCGAGGTGTAGTCCGACGTGCTGATAATCCCGACCGCGGCGTCGCCCTCGGCCGGAAGGATCGCTTCGTTGACGAGCGCGCCGTTCACGAGCACTTTGGTGCCGGCCGCTTCGATGCCGCTCGCCTTGATCGCGCGCAAGAATTCGATGCCGCCGCCGGTGGCGTTGATGAAGGCGTAGAGCACCTTCGGTTTGGCGTCTTTGGCGCGCTGCACATAGGCGGTGAAATCTTTGTTGTCAACCGGGATGCGCTCTTCGCCGAGTACGGTGCCGCCGCCGGCGGTGAAGGCCTTCTCGAACGTCGTGCCCGCGTCGATGCCGGGACCGTAATCCTGGAAGAGCGCGAACATCGTGTTGCCTTGCGTCTTTGCGGCCCAGCGTCCGAAGGCGTCGGTGATCTGCGCTTGGGTGAAGCCTAGGCGCGCGGTGTACGGCGCTTTGGCCATGATCCCCGACGTCGCCGCGTTGACGATGAAGAACGGGACCTTCGCTTGCGTCGAGACCTGCGCCATCGCGATCGCGTTGGGCGTGTACGAGGTGCCGACCAGCAGGTCGACTTTGTCTTGCACGATCTCTTCCTGCGTCAGCCGGCGCGCGATCTCGGGTGCGATGCCGGTGTCGTCGCGTTTGACGAGCACGATCTTGCGCCCGCCGGCGGTGTCGCCGTGTTCTTTCTGATACGCGGCGATCGCCGCATCGAATTCCTTGCCTTGTTCGACGTTGTCGCCGCCCGAGAACGAGAACACGATGCCGATCTTGAGCGGCGCCTGCTGCGCGTACGCGGTGCCGGCGGTGACGAGGGATCCGAGCGCGGTCACAACGAGCGCGAGACGGACGAGACGCTGTCTCATGCAAGCCTCCAAGCCAACGCGCCGTTCGACGCGCGCACTTGCGGTCTTGCCGTGCGAAGCTCGGGTTTAGGCGGCGTCGTCGATGCGCGAAACGCGCGGCGTGGCGATCACGGGCGCAACGGCCGGCACGGCGGGGGCGGCCGGCAACCCGTACACCGAGCTGAAGGCCACCGGGCCGCCGATGAGCGCGACGGCGCCATAGGCTTGGACGAGTTCGCCGCCGTCGCCGTGCAGAACGGAGTCGGTGGCCGAGGGCTGCGGCGGCGCCACCGTGTTCGGGTTGACGCTCTCCGTCGCCGGGAGCGCCGTCGGACGCGCATCCGTGGTCGTGATGCTGGTGGTCGCGGCCGTGGCGGCGGCGATCGCCGGAATGGCGGGGTTCAGGAAGGGCGGGGCGGCCGTGATCGCGGTCGCGGCGTTCCCGCGGGCGGCAATGGCGGCTTCCGTTGCAGCGGCGCTCTTGCCGGCGGCCGCGGCCTGCGCTTCGGCGGCCGCGGCGGCGTTCGAGGCGCGCCGTACTCCGTTGAGGTACGGGCTCAACGCCGCATAGACCGGCGCCGCTCCGCTCCCGATAGGACCAATAGCCCCGACGTTCATAGCCTTAATATACCCACGACGGGAGCTCACCAACCAAACGCGTGGTACGAAGGGCTACTTGGGCGCGACCGGGCTCTTGTCGCTGTCGTGCATACCCGGCGGGAGGCCGGTCGGTTCGCTCCGGTTGGGATCGCCGGTCGCGGGCGCGATGCGCGCGCCGTTGCGGTAGCGCTCGGCCATCTCGTCGGTTGCCGTGCGCTCGGTCTCTGGTGACGGGTCGCGTTTCTTGTCATCCATCATGCCTAGCGCTTACCCAGGTTTCCGCCATCCCTCGCGAACCACGGCGCATGGACAAGCAACCGGAACCATTGCGCATCGTCGCGCTCGAAGAGCACGTTTCGTTCAAGCGCTTCAACGCGGAGATCGATCCGCAAGCGATGCGAGCGCGCGGCTTTCTCGGCAACGTCGACAATTGGGCCGGTCCGCGTGTGGCCGCGCTCGACGACGGTGACGGCGAGCGCCTGCGCTCGATGGACGAAGCCGGCATCACCGTGCAAGTGCTCTCGGTCGTCGGACCGGGCGCCGATATCGTTCCACCGGATGCTTCGCCTGATTTTGCGCGCCGGTACAACGATGAGGTGGCGCGGCTCTCGCATTCGCGGCCGGATCGCTTCGCAGCGTTTGCTCACTTGCCCTTAACGGCGCCCTCCGCGGCCGCGGATGAACTCGAACGCACGGTCCGCGAGCACGGATTCGCCGGCGCGTTGATCAACGGCGTCACCGACGGTAAGTTTCTCGACGATCCGATTTTCGAACCGGTGCTCGCGCGTGCCGAAGCGCTCGACGTGCCGCTCTACATTCATCCCGGCATTCCGCCCGAGAGCGTGCGCAAAGCCTATTACGACGGCTTCGAACCACGCATGTCGTCGGTGTTTGCGACGGCCGGCTGGGGCTGGCATGCGGAAACGGCGGTGCACGTGCTGCGCATGGTGCTCTCGGGCGCGCTCGACCGTCATCCCGGTTTGCGGCTGATCATCGGCCACATGGGGGAGGGGTTACCGACGATGCTGCAGCGCTGCGACGACACGCTCAACCAATTCGTCAAAGACCGCAAGCGCGGCATCAGCGAAACGATCCTCGATCAGGTGACGATCACGACCAGCGGTTTCTTCGCACTGGCGCCGTTCATCGCGGGGCTGCTCACGTTCGGTGCCGACCGCATCATGTTCTCGGTCGACTACCCGTTCGCGTCGAACGCCGACGCGCGCGCCTATCTCGACATGCTTCCGGTTACGCCGAGCGACAAGATCAAGATCGCGCACGCGAACGCCGATCGCATTCTCAAACTCACCTAAGCCGGAACGGCGGCGGCGGGCACCGGTGCCGTGCGGCCGATGAACAGCACCATCACCGCTGCGATGATGCACAGGATGCCCGACGAGATGAAGGCCGCATCGTAGCTGCCGGTGCCCGTGCGAATCAGGCCCGCGATGAAGGCGATGCTGCTCGCGCCGAGCTGGTGGCCGGTGAAGATCCAGCCGAACATCATCGGTGCGCGCAAGCGGCCGAAGCGGTTCGTCGTGAGCTTCAGTGTCGGCGGAACCGTGGCGATCCAATCGAGACCGTAGAACACGGCGAAAATCGGCAAGCCGATGCTCGCGATGCCGAAGGCTTGCGGCAAATAGATCAGCGAGAACCCGCGCAAGCCGTAGTACCAGAAGAGCAGCCAGCGCGCGCTGTAGCGATCGGAGAGCCAGCCCGATGCGGTCGTTCCGATCAGATCGAACACGCCCATCGCCGCGAGCAATCCGGCCGCTTGCACTTCGGGAATGCCGTGATCGCCGCAGGCCGGCACCAGATGCGTGCCGATCAAGCCGTTCGTGCTCGCGCCGCAGATGAAGAAGCTGCCGCCGAGCAGCCAAAAATCGCGCGTGCGCAATCCGTCGCGCAGCGCGACGATCGTGTTGACGAAGGGATTGCCGGTCGAACGCTGCGGCTGCACGACCGCGGTCGCGCCGAGCATCGCGAGGTTCATGTCCGAGGGGTATTCGCGCAAGATCAAGAGCGCGAGCGGCGCCAAGATCGCGCAGACCGCTGCGATGAAGAGCACTTCGGCGCGCCAGCCGGCCCGGGTGATCAGTAGTCCGAACAACGGCAGAAAGATGAGTTGGCCCGTGGCGTTGCTCGCCGTGAGAATGCCCATCACGGTGCCGCGATTCGTTTCGAACCAGCGGTTGACGATCGTTGCCCCGGCGACGAGGCTGATGCTGCCCGCACCGACGCCGACCATGCCGCCCCACAGCAGCAAGAACTCCCACGATTGCGTCATGAAGATCGACGCGGCCGCGGCCACGGCCATCAGCGCGAGCGCGCCCGCGATCGTGCGGCGTAAGCCGAAGCGCTCGAACACGCCGGCCGCGAACGGCCCGATCAATCCGAACAAGAGCAGGTTGAGCGCAATCGCGGCCGAGATCGTCGCCGTCGTCCAATGGAATTCGCTCTGCAGCGGTTGGATGAGCATCGTCGGCGAGGAACGCACGCCGGCGGCGGCGATCAGCAATACGAAGGCGAGCGCCGCAACGATGTAGGCGTAGTGGAGGCGGGGTCTCGGGGTCATCTTACGTGTGTGCGGGTCGTTTCGGGGCGACGTAGGAGAGTGCTTCGCGATCCCATCCCGCAACAGACACGCATAGCGCATAGATCGCATCGAGGAACGCGCCGAGCTCGGCAGCCGGATCGGCGGCGGTGCGAACCGCGTCGTACGGCAGCACCCACTCCTTAATGGTGTCCGACCATGCGGCGGTTGCAGGAGCTATCGGAAGCTCCGGTGCCTCGTCCGGTTGCGGATAGATATAGCCGTAGAAGAACGGCGCGTTCGTTTCGTCGCCGGGCCAGAAGCCGGCGTTCATCAGCTCGGCGTCGAGATCGTAGCGCAGCAAATAGCCGCGGTCGGCCGGTGCCTGCGCGTGCTTGCCGTTGAAGAGCATTAGCGAGACGTCGAGTGCGCCCCACCAGAGCTGGATGCCGTTACGGCCGAAGAAGCGCGCGCGCCACGCATCGAAGACGCCGGCGGTCGCGGTGGCGACGCGGAACCAGCGTTCTACCGCCGCCGGATCGTACGCCGCCGGCCGGCGATCGGCGTCGAACGGCGTGACGTCGGCGACTTCTTGCGGGACCGGTGAGAGCGTCACGTCGACGCCGAGGGCCTTCAGCGCCGCGAGGAGATCGGCATAAACGTCGGCGATCGTGGGCGCCGGAACGAGTGCGATGCGCCGGCTGCGTCCATCGCTCAACGCGAGAACGAGTTCCGAGGAGAAGACGTCGAGCGAGCCCTCGAGCGATCGTCCGTGCCAGGGCATCGGGCCGGTCGTGATGCCGTGCGCCGTCAGATACAGTGCGGTGAACATCCAGTTCGGCTGCGGCGGCGACAAAGCGACGCGCAACTTGCCGAGCATCTGCGTGTAGAGATGCAGGCTCTTCTTCGTCGGCGCCCACGCCTTCGGATCGAGTTCGGGCCAGACGACGTCGCTCACGTGCAGCGTCAGGGTTTCACGGCGGCCGGGCTGATGATGTCGGCGGCGGGAAAGGAGTGCTCGATCAACGCGTACTTGGCAGCGATGTCGATCAGCGGTTGCAGCGCACGCGGGTCGAGGTACGCGGCGCTCAGGGCGCGATGGCTTTGACGGATCGAATCCGGCGTTGCGCCCGTGAAGCCGGCAACGATGTCGACGGTCTGGTCCGGATGCGTATTCGTGAAGACCGTCGCCTCGTGCATCGCGCGCGCGAAGCGTTCGTAGACGTCGCGATTGGCATCGACCGTGGGCGCGAGAACGGCGAAGCCCGCGGTGTCGACCGGCGTGCCGAGGACGCTGTAGGGATGGGCGAGTTCGCGCACCTGGCCCGATGAGAGCGCCTGACTCGCGAGCGGATCGGTGAGCATCACGACATCGGCACGATGCTGCTCGAGTAAGCCGAGCCCGGCCGACGCCGGCGTCTCGATCTGCTGGATCGTTTTCGAATCGCCGCCGGTCTTATCGACCCAGTACATGAAGATCGCCGAATTGATGTCGTGGAGCGCCGGCGAGGCAAAGGTCTTGCCGGTGAGATCGCGAGCGTTCGCGATCGGGGAGTCTTTCAAGACGAGAACTTTGGACAGCGAGTTCTTCGCGGTCGTATAGCCGCCCGGCGTGAGATATTGGATCGGGATGCTGTGCGCGCGCGCCTGAATGACGATCGCGGTGTTGGTAAATGCAACCTCCGCTCCGCCCCCGCTCAACGCGGCGGCGGCAGCAGCTCCGTTGGCGACGAGCGAGGTCTGCACGTCGAGCCCGTACTTGCGGAAGATGCCGGATTTGACGCCGTAGAACACGCTCGTGAACCCGTCGTTGGCCGGCCCGATCACGCGCACCGTGGCGAGCGTCTGGCCGTCGAGCGGTGCCGTGCTTCCGAGCAGGATCAGACCCAATACGAGCGCGAGCAAACGCAGCATCTACGCCGTCCCCCAGATCTCGCGCGCCACGTCGGCGACGAGGGTCAGCTTGCGTCGCTGACGCTCGTACGACGCCTCGTCGAACGCACGCGCTGCGGTCGAGAAGCCGCATTGCGGTGAAAGCGCGAGTTGTTCGAGCGGCGCGTACTGCGCGGCTTCCTCGATGCGCCGCTTGATCTCATCGGCCGTTTCCACGTGCGGTGATTTCGAGGAGACGAGGCCGAGCACGACGCGTTTGCCGGGCGGGAGATGACGCAGCGGCTCGAACGAGCCGGCGCGCGGTCCGTCCCACTCGAGCAGATACGCGCCGATCTCGCAGTGGTTGAAGAGGGCGTCTGCGATCGGCTCGTAGCTGGTGTCGGCTTGCCAACTCGGGTCTTGGCTGCGGCAGACGTGCATGGCGATGCGCATGCCGGCCGGGGCATCGCGCACCACGCGGTTGATCGCGTCGATGTAGACGCGCAAGAGGTCCTGCCAATCGTCGCCGCGCGCGGTCAGCAATGCCTGCGCGCGCGGATCGCCGAGTTTGACGAGCGAGGTTTCGTCCAGCTGGACGTACCTGCAGCCGGCCGCCGCGAGCGTGGTCAGTTCGTGGCGGTACGCCGCGACGATATCCGACCAGAAGTCGTCGAGGTTGGGATAGATCTCGCGGCTGATATTCGCGGGACCGGCGCGGTAATGAATGAACGCCGGACCGGGCAGCGTGACCTTCACGGTGCGGTCCGTCACGGACCGGGTGAACGCAAAGTCGGTTGCATTCGCGTTCCCGTGCGCTTCGATCCGGGCTTCGACGGCCGGAATGCGGCGCGCCGTGCGATGCCCGTGGTCAGCCGACGGGGTCCAGCCCGCGTCTTCGGTCATGACCATCCGAACGCCGGAGAAGCCGTCGCCGATCAGGAAATCGGAGTACGAATTGCGGCGGTATTCACCGTCGGTAACGACGCCGAGGCCGGCGTCTTCTTGCAAGCGGACGATCGTGCGAATCGATTCGTCCTCGATCGCCCGCAGCGCCGCCGCGTCGATGCGGCCGGCGTCGAAATCAGCGCGTGCGCGCAGCAGCTCGGGCGGACGCAGGAGGCTGCCGACGTGATCGGCACGGAACGCCGGCGCAGCCGCGGTTATCATTTCCGCAACATAGCTCAAATTCCGGACGTCGTCTAGGCTTGGTGCGATGATTCGCACCGCGGCGGCGCGGGGAAAGAGACGGGCACAATGGAGAATCGCGCAACACGGATCTTTACGCCCGAATTCCGGTTCGGTCTCGGCGGCGTGCCCCTCGGCAACGAGTTCAACAAGCATACGGATGCGGAAGCGCAAGCCACGCTCGAGACGGCATGGGAACTCGGCGTTCGCTACTTTGACGTCGCGCCGTGGTACGGCTTCGGCCTCGCCGAACGGCGATTCGGGCATTTTCTCCACGCAAAAAAGCGCGATGAGTACGTGCTCTCATCGAAGGTCGGCAAGTTATTTCGCGCGTCGAAAAACAACCGGCACGCGGAGATCTATCCGTTCTCGGATTCGCCGAACGATCTGGTCATCGACTATTCGGCGGACGGCGTCCGCCGCTCGATCGAGGATAGCCTTCAACGGCTCGGCATCTCGCATCTCGACGTGGTGTTCGTTCACGATCTGTCGCCCGATTTCGCGTGGTTCCCGACCGGCTGGGAAGAACAGTATGAGATCGCGCGCCGGGGCGCGTTTCCTGCCCTCTCGAAGCTGCGTGACGAAGGAGTGATCGGCGCCTGGGGCGTCGGCGTCAACACGCCGATGGCGATTCTCAAGGTGATCGAAGACGCCGATCCCGACGTGTGTTTGTGCGCGCGTCAATATTCGCTGATCGATCACGCCGGTGCGCTGCACGACGTCTTTCCGGCGGTCCGCGCACGGAACGTCTCGCTGGTCATCGGATCCTCGCTCAACGCCGGTTTCATTTCCGGTAGCCCGCGTTTCAACTACGGCCAGAAGAACTTCGAGATTCCGGCGGAGGCGATCGCGAAGCGCGACCGGCTCCGCGCCGTCGCGGCAGGTTTCGGTATCGATCTGCGCACTGCCGCGCTGCAATTCTCCGCCGCCGCATCCGAAGCGGTCGCGCTCGTCGTGGGCGCCCGCAGCGGACAGCAAATCTCGGAAGACTACAATTCCATGCAAGCGAAGATTCCGGCCGCTTTTTGGGCAGAGCTCAAGGCGCAGCGGCTCATCGAGCCGGATGCCGGGTTGCCCCCGGCGCCTACGTCCTAACGGAAACGCGCTTCAGCAACCGCCGCTGCCCGGCATTAAAGTCGTTGCGGGCGTGCGTTACGCAACGGTTATCCCAAATGACCGTGTCGCCCGGCCGCCACGCGTGCACGTACACATCCGCACAGCGTTCGATAAAGCCGAAGAGTTCTTCGAGAATCGCGTCGCTCTCGGCTTCCGGCAACTCGAGGATCCGTTCGGTCATCAAACGGCAAATGAACAAGGCATCCTCGCCGGTAACTTCATGCCGGCGCACGACCGGTTGCACCGCCCGTGGCGCCTTCTCGTCGCGAACCTTCATGCTGCGATCGGTCGCCGTATAGTCGTAGACGTTGAGCGCGGTGAGCCCCCTCAACTTTTGCTGCAGCGATTCCGGCAGCGAAGCGAAGACGCTGCACATGTTCGCAAACCGCGTCTCGCCGCCGCTCGCGGGTACCTCGATCGCGTGCAAGATCCCGCCCGTATACGGCGTGGGCTGATGCAAGCCGTCGTAGTGCCAATCCATCTCGCCGTCCGGCAAGCTGCCGAGCGCGACGCCGTCATCATCGCGAATGTTCGAGATGATCATGATCTCCGGCCGCACCCCGAGCGGCGACCGCATCGCTTTCGAAACGAGCACCGGCCCGAACGACGACGCGAAGTCTACCTGCGCATCTTCGCTCAACGGAACGTCGCGCAAGACGAGCACGTGATGCCGATGCCAAGCAGCACGTAAGGCCGCTCGATCCGCATCCGAAATCGAGGCAGGATCAAACCCGGAAATCAACCCGCCGATCCGCGGCGTCAGCGCGGCAGCATCGATCCGGCTACCGCTGCTCAGGTTCGTCTGCATCATCGTTAGCGACGCCTCCGCCGGGGTCCGAAGTCGCGCGGCCGCGGAGCGCGGCGCACGGGGTTGGGCACGTGGCGCCGTTTCGTCGGGCCGGTGCCGCGTTCGAGCAGGGCCGAATGGATGTCGTCATCGAGGCTCTCTCGGATCATTGCCACTTCGGCGCGATTCGCGTACACCTCGGGAAAACGCTGCGAAAGCCATAGGTAGAGCATCGCCAGGCGCGAGCGATCTTCGTAGAGCAGCAGCCGGTCGCGTGCTCGGCCGCCGTTCATCAGTTCGCGGCCCGCGACGGTGCCGTGGGCCGCATGCTGCGCGCCCCAGTCGGCCAGTACGACGAGGCTGTTGCCGCGCGTCGTGACGGGCGCGCGGCTGTACGTGCAGCGCGTCTTGAACGGCAGCGAGAGAAAACCGTCGGCCAGCTCGAGCGCGACCGACACCTCGATCGAGTCGGAGAGATCGGCGATGCGTAGATCTTCCTCGCCGTCGCGCAACACGCGCGTCTGGAAGAATTGCAGCAGCCGGCTGATGCGCGTCGTGCCGATGATCGCTGAGAGACGTTCGAGATGATCGTCGGTCGGCGAGATCCAGATCGGGCCGTTGGGGGCGGCGGGCGCGTGGCCTTCGAGGCTGCGGCGCAACAATGGGATGTGGCGCGCGTTTAGCGCGCTGACCTCGCCGTCTTCGTGAATGCCGAAGCGGCCGGCGCGGCCCGCGATCTGGCGGATCTCGTAGGGCGTCAATAAGCGGTCCGCAACGCCGTCGAACTTTTCGATGGCGGAGAAGATGAGGCGCCGGATCGGCAGGTTGAGGCCCAGGCCGATCGCGTCGGTGGCGACCAGCACGTCGGCGCTGCCGTCGCGGAAACGTTCTGCTTCGCGCCGCCGCACCGCGGGCGAGAGCGAGCCGTAAATCGCGGCCGACGTGAAGCCGAGTTTGGAAACGGCGCCTTGCATTTCGACGACGGCTTTGCGCGAGAAGCCGACGATCGCATCGCCGCGCCGCAGTTGCGGCAGCGCGATCGCGCCGACGACGCGCAGCGGGTTCTTGCGTTCGAACGAACGCACGGTCATCGGTACGCCGAGCCGGTCGGCGAGCCGGCGCGCGGCGGCGAGGCCCTCGGCGGAGCCGCACATCACGACGCGTTTCGCGCGCACGCCGGCGATCGCCAGCGTCCAGGCCCAGCCGCGTTGCGGATCCTCGAGCATCTGCGCCTCGTCGATAACGGCCACGTCAAGTTCGCGCCGCAGTTCGACCATCTCGACCGTGGAACTCGTGAACCGCGCGAGCGGGTTGAGGACGCGCTCTTCACCGGTGACGAGCGATGCGGGCGCGCCGAGTTCGTTGAGGCGTTCGTACACTTCGAGCGCGAGCAAGCGCAGCGGCGCGAGATAGATGCCGCTCTCCGCCGCGCGCAAGATCTCGATCGCCGCGTGCGTCTTGCCCGAATTCGTGGGCCCGACGAAGTACTCGAACGTGCGCAGTTCGGTCGTGAAGCCTTCGAGGTAGAACCGCAAGCCGAGCGCGGCGTCGACGCGCCGGTCGACGCGCTGGTTTTCGAGCAGCTGATAGGAAGCGACGAGACCGCGGCGCGCATCTTCGAGTGCCGTGAAGAACGACGAACGCTCGAACACGTGCGTGTGGACGACGTCGTCGGGTTCGGCCAAGATCTTCACCGCCGCGCGTTCCATCGCGAGGCGAAACTGCTCGACCGACGGGTCGACGATTTCGGCCGCGGCGGCGTCGCCGGACGCTGCGGTCATGTCATCGGGTAACGGGACGGGGACGCGGCCGCGGACGATCACGGTGCGCGGGCCGAACGTGAGCGTGCGTTCGCAGCGGACTTCGGCCGTGGTGTGGCCGATGATTTTCCAACCGAGTGCGTCGGCGGTTTTGCGGCGCTGTGCGCGTTCTGCTTTCAGTTCTGCGGTGGCGTCGGTGGCGGGTTGTTCGATGTTGGGGGTCCTAGTATTTCTTCCGCTCGACGATGTTGAGCGAAGCCCGTGCGGCGATGTCGTCGATCGATTCTAGCGCCGCTTTCTTGGCGTCTTTCTTCGGGCCGGCGTGGCCGTTGATCACGGCCTCCTCGATCTGCAAGGCGAGAGCCTCGTCGGCCGCGTTGCTGAACGACCCCGCTCCGGAGGACGGCGCGGCCGGCCCCGGCGCTTTGATCGGCGCCGGCGCAGCGGGAGCACTCGTCTTCCCAGCCTTCTCGATGCGCACGTCTGGAAAATTCGCCCTGGGGCGCCCCGGCTACTCCAGTGCGTGCGCGACCTCGCCGATCACCCGGGCCCATGACGGTTCGGCCGCGTGGAAGACGCGCATCGTGGGATACCAGGGCGTGCCGGCCGAGGCAGGTGACCAGCGCCAGTCCGGGCGCCATGGCAAGACGAGCCAAACCGGCACGCCCATGGCGCCGGCGAGGTGCGCGACGCTCGTGTCGGCGGAGATCACGAGATCGAGGTTGGCGACGATCGCCGCGGTATCGGCCATGTCGCGAACGGCATCGCCGAAGCGCGTGAGCGCGAGGCCTTCGGGCGCCGGGTCGCCGGCACGCGGGCCATATTGGAGCGCGAACCATTGCACGTGCGGCACGCGGGCGAATGCAGCGAACGCGTCGAGCGGGATCGAACGGCGGCGATCGTTGTCGTGCTGCGGATTGCCGGCCCACGCGATGCCGATTCGGCGCTCGCCGTTGCGCGGCGCGAAACGTGCCGCCCACGCATGCAGGCGCGCGTCCGGCGCGGCGATGTAGGGGACGCCGCTATGCCCGGGCGTGCCGTCTTCATTGCAAAGCCGGGCGAGCACCATCGTGCGCGCGTAGGCGTCGAAGCGTTCGCGCGGCGCGCTGCCGGAACTGAAGATCTCGCTGATGCCGGGAAAGCCGCGCAGCAGTTCGATCATCGCCGGATTGCACTCGAGCAGAACCTCGCCCGCGCCGCGCGCGCGCAAGCGCGAAACGTAGCGCAGCATCTGCATGAGATCGCCGAGGCCCTGATTGTTCACGAGCAGTAACCGCCGGCCGGCGAGATCCTCGCCGTCCCACTCGGTGAGTTCGGGAAAGCGCGCGCGGAAGTGGATGCGCTCGGGCAGCCAATGGCACTCGAGTTCCGGCCACGCGGCCGGATACTCGCCATGCCATGCGCGCACCGTTCCGAGCACGGCATGCGCTTCGCGATCGGCCGGATCGATCGCGATCGCGCCGTTAGCGGCGGTGAGTGCCGCGGCATGATCGCCGAGCCGTTCGCGCACGAGTGCGAGCGTGATCAGCGCGAGGACCGCTGGTTTGCCCTGCGGGTCGAGACGGATCGCAGCTTCGCAATCGGCCACCGCCTCCTCGGAGCGGCCGAACTCGTCGTACGCGGCGGCACGGTAGACGTAGAGCATCGCGTTGCCGGGATCGGCTGCGAGCCCGAGGCGGCAGGCATCGATCGTCGTTGCATGCGCACCGTAAGCGTTGCAGAAGCGCGCGGCCTCGACGTAGTCGATCAAGCGGGGAGCGCTCGGTGAAAGCGCCGGCCGGCGAGATCGTCGACCGCCCCGACGATGCGGTCGAAGCGCATCGTCGTCCGGTGTTCCGTATCGTAGTGGGGCCACACCGGCAGCGCGGCGTTATCGGGTTTGCCGCTTGTCGTGAACGCGATCCAGGTTTGCTGGATCACGTTCGAGAGCGCTTCGATCTCGCTCGCATGCGCGTCGCCGAGCATCGGTGCGTGAGCCCACGCCGCATCGTAACCAAAGACGAACGGAAGCTCGATGCAGTGGCATGCACCGAAGCGTTTGGGCGCGTGCCGCGGCGCCCAATCGAACTGATAGACGTACGCCGGACGGCCGGCGCCGCTGCGCCAATCCGCCAAGTCCAGCAATTGCATCAGGAACTGTTGATCCGTGAGCAGATCGGTCAGCAGCGCGAGCGCATCGGATCCCGGCCGCCGGCGGCGATAGCCGTCCTCTTCCGCCGCGGCGCGGTCGCCGAACTCGCGCGCAAACACGCCGGCGACCTGCTCCGGCGTGGCGTTGATGATACGCGGATCGATCGCGCAGAAGGCACCGGACTCTTCGCGCGTCGTGCCCATCAGGATCTCGACGTGCGGCGCCGGCCGCTCGCGCAGCGCGGTCAACGGGTCCTGCGGGATGACGGCGCCGTCGATCACCGGCGCGAAGAGCGGTGCCGCGTCGGCGAACCGCGCGTGCACGCCGCTCAGCTCGCCTTGGACGCGCATCAGGTCCGCGACGGGGACCGCTTGCATCGCGGCTAGTTCGCTCGCGCTGCATCTCTCCGCGAATTGCGCGCCGATTGCCGCCGCATCCGCAGCCGTGCGTGTCAGGCGCGCCATCGCGGGGCTCTGCAAGATCGCGCGCGCGAACAAACCGTCCGCTTCCGGCATGGTCATCAGAATTAGCGCGGACATCGCGCCGGCGGATTGTCCGCACAGCGTCACGGCCGCCGGGTCGCCGCCGAATGCGGCGATGTTGTCGCGCACCCAACGCAGCGCGGCCAGCTGATCGAGCAGGCCGAGATTGCCGTCGCTGATTCCGGGCGCATATAAGTAGCCGAGTACGCCAAGTCGATAGTTGACGCCGACCACGACGAGATCGCCGCGCTCGGCGAGCTTTGCACCCGAATAGCAATCGAGCGAACCCGCGCCGCTCGAGAACGCGCCGCCGTGCAGCCACACGAGCACCGGCCGCTGCTTTGCATCGGTCGCGGGCGTCCAGATCGTGAGCGTCAGGCAATCCTCATCGCTCTCCAGCGGCGTTTCGCCCATGACGTCGGCGAGTCGCGAACGCAGTTGCGGCGGCGCGGGGCCGTTCTGCGTGGCATCGCGCACGCCGCTCCACGGTTCGACCGCGGCCGGCGGCCGGAAGCGGCGCACGCCCAACGGCGGCGCCGCGTACGGGACGCCGCGGAACACGGACACGCCTCCTTCGTGCGCGCCGGACAACGTGCCGGCGGCGGTTTTACACGTAATCATAAAGAGAGTCCCCGGGGTTTGGCGAACGGAGCGTCGTCGTGCATCAGATTACGGGCCTTGTGGCCGGTACCACGCGCTTTCCCAGATACGATGCGGCAACGCTGGGCTTCGAAGAGTATTGGTATCCGGTAATGTGGTCGCAAGACCTTCGCGCGAAGCCCGTTGCGCTCTCGCTGTTCGGACGGCGGTTCGTGTTTGCGCGCGTCAACGGCGTCGCCCGCGCGCTGCCGGCGTGTGCGGTCGAGGAATGTGCCGGTCTCGTGTGGGTGTACAACGGCAACGGCGAACCGCGCCCGCTGCGCGCGCAAGTGCCGGAAGAATTGCTGCACGCGGATGCCGTGATCGAGGGACGCATCACCACGCGTAAGGGCGACTGGCGCTATGCAGCCGAGAACGGCTTCGATGAAGGGCACGTCAAGTTTCTTCATCGCGATGCCTGGCTGGTAACGTTTACGCACATTCCGAGCTACTCGACGGTGGCCGTGCACGGCGAGAGCGAGAACGATCCGTGGATCACACGCAACGTGTCGGCCGTGGGCTTCGAGGCCAATTATCCGGGGCTCGGCGAGTGGCCGAAGAAGCGGTTTTGGAAGCGTAAGAAACGCGGTGTGCGCGTGTCGATTCGCATGCCGGGAATGCTGCGCGTGCACTACGGCGACTGGATTCATTTCGAGACCTACGTCCCAACCGTTCCCGGCGAACACCGCTATCTGCAGATCGCGATGAGCCACGCGCGCGGCTGGCAGGCGGCAAAGTTCCGGGCGTTTTACCGCGGCTACTTGTCGTGGATCTTTCACCGTCAGTTCAACGATCAGGATGCGGCGATGGTGGAGCTGATGCAGACGCCGCCCGAGCAGCTCTACCGGCCCGACATCTCCTTGATCGAGTGGCGGCGCATGTGTGAAACGCAGATCGGAGTGGGTTCATGAACACCGTGGTGCTGAAGAACGCGCACGTCATCGACCCGGCCAACGATCGCAACGGCGTGATGGACGTGGCGATCGACGACGGCACGATCTCGTCGGTCGGTGCCGCTGCGGTGCCCGCGGGCGCAGAGATCATCGATCTCGCCGGCGCGTATCTCTCGCCCGGCTGGATCGACGCGCACGTGCACGCGTACGGAACGCTCGGTTTTGCCGATCCGGACAGCATCGGGGTCTACCAGGGCGTGACGACGTTCGTCGAAGCCGGCGGACCGGGTGTCGGCACGCTCGATGAGTTCATCGCGACGATGGCGGACCGTACGCTGACGAGCCTCTACGCGGGCGTGTACATCCGGCCGCTTGGAATCATCGGGCTGACGTTCATCGAAGACGACGTGCGCAATTGGCTCGACGTACCGGTGGAGCGCTGGATCGATACGGTCGCGCAGCATCGCGATCTCATCCGGTATCTCAAGATCGGCGCGTTCGCGAAGTACGGACCGGGCCCGCTGAAGCTCGCCAAGGGGCTGGCCGAGACGCTCGACGTCCCGCTGTACTGCCACATCGGCGAATTCGCGGCGACGACCGGCGAAGTGGGCTCGCACGACATCTTCCGCATCGCCGAGGCCGGCGACATGATCACGCATCTCTACAACCGCAACCTCGGCGGCGTGCTCGATGACGACGGCCGCGTGCGCGACGTCGTCTGGGAGGCGCACAAGCGCGGCGTGCTCTTCGACATCGGCTTCGGCGGTTACAACTTCTCGTGGGACGTTGCCGAACGCGCGTACGCCCAGGGTCTCGTGCCGCACTTGATCAGTTCCGACCTGCAGCAATTCAACGTCACGGGTCCGGTATTTTCGCTAGCTAACGTGCTCGCCGTGTTCCTGCGGCTCGGCATGCCGCTGCGCGACGTGATCGCGTGCGTGACGGCCAACCCGGCCCGCGCGTTGCGGCTGACCGATCGCGCCGGCAGCTTGCGCGCGGGAGCGCCGGCGGATATCACGGTGTTCCGGGTGGTGGACGAAGCGGTCACGCTGGCCGATTGTCATTCGGTGACGCGCACGGGCGATCGCGTCGTTCGTCCGGTGATGACGTACAAGAACGGCGTGCGCGTGGATGCCGACCTGGAACGCTGCCAGGATGAAGCGAATTGGTTCATGCAGGTGCTCGACGAGCGCTGGCCCGCGGCCGCACACACGTTTTCAGATCGGCAACGCGCATTTCTGCGCGCACTGGTACCCGAACTCGAAGGGATCGACTGGCACTTGGAATCTGCGAAACAGCAAGACATCCGCACGGCGACGCGCCTGCAAGCCGCCGTGCACGCGGCGAAAGACCGTACGGGCTTGAGTTTGCGCGAGACGCTTGCGACCGTGTACGGCTCTTTCATCGAGCAGCCGTTCTCGATCCAGGTCGGGCTCTTTCTGCTCCGGATCGAGCGCGCGTTCGCGCTCGAACGCATGCGCGAGATCGGTGCGAGCTCGGTGGTGCCCGTATGACCGCCACGGCGACGATTCCGCCGAGCAAGTACGCCGAGATCGGCGACGGCCTTCGCATTCACTATCACGAGGTCGGAAATGGCCCGGCGCTGATCTGTCTGCACGGTGCGGGCCCCGGCGCGACGGCATGGAGCAATTTCCAGGGCAACCTCGCCGCGCTCGCGGCGAACCATCGCGTGTATCTCGTGGACATGCCGCAATTCGGCAAGTCCAGCAAGCCCGTCATCACCGGACCGCGCCTGACCGCGTTCACCGGCATGATCGAGGCCTTCATGCGCTCCGCCGGGATCGAGCGCGCTGATTTTATCGGCAACTCGTTCGGCGGTCAGGTGTCGCTGAAGATGGCGATCGACTTTCCGGACCGCGTGAATCGCGTCGTGATCATCGGCAGCACGCCGGTTGCGATCAGCGCGATCTCGCCGATGCCTGCCGAAGGCGTGCGCCTCATCGCCAATTACTATCGCGGCGAAGGCCCGTCGCTCGAAAAGCTGCGTTATCTACTCTCAACGCTCGTCTACGATGCGAGCAATCTCAGCGAGAGCGTGTTGAAGGAGCGCTACGAAACGAGCCTCGATCCCGAGTTGATCAAGGTGAATACGGGGCCGCGACCGGAGTACGAAGACCTGACGATGGAGTTCAAGCGCATCAAGGCGCCGACGCTGATCGTCTGGGGCGCCGAGGATCGCGCCGGCCCGATCGACGTGGCGCTCTTCATGGTCCGCGCGATTCCGAATGCCCGCATGCACGTGTTCAATAAGTGCGGCCACTGGGCGCAAGTCGAGTGCGTCGATGAATTCAACGAGCTGGTGCTCGCGTTTTTCAACCGCCCGGCATGAATGCAGCCGGATCGTGGGAACGGCTGGAGATCGATCCGAGCTCGGCCACGTTTCCGGCGCCGGCGACCGTTGCCGGCGAACCGATTTGGGTGTTTGCGGTGGGCGACGGCTTCCGCGGCGTGCAAGAGATGTGCCCGCACGAACGGCGCAGCTTGGGTGAAGCGCGGCTGGTGGGCGACGCGAAGATGGTGCGCTGTGCATACCACAACTACACCTTCAAGCTGAGCAACGGCGGCGGCGTGAACTGCCCCGGCTTTCGCATCGCCGTGTACGCGATCAAAGAAGAAGACGGCGCGCTGTTCGCGCAGCCCGTACCGGCTAGCTGAGAATCTCCCACACGGCGGCGGCGCGCGCGAACAACTCGGCATCGCGATCGTGAAAGCCCAGCAATTGCAGGCCGAGCGGCAGCGATTCGGTTTCCAGCAGCGGTAACGACAGTGCGGGGATGCCGAGCAGGCTGCCCGGCACGACGAACGCCGGCTCGCCGGTCCACTCGAGGCCGACCGGCGCGGGGCCGGGCGCGCTCAACGAGATCGCGCCGTCGCAGACGGCCGAGAGGCGGCCGTAGAGCGCGCGGATCTCGTCGCGCCGCGCGATGTTCGCCTGGTACTCCTCGAGCGTCGTGGATTCCGCGATCGCGAGGCGCTCTTGCATCGCCGGGCTGAGCTTCGCGTAATCCATATCGTGCGCGAACGTGTTGAGCGGCCAGCGGAATTCCCAATTGTTGATCCGCGCGGAGAGCGCCCGCGATTCGGGCAGCGCGGCCTCGAGTTTCGCGACGCGGCTGCTGTTGTGGCGGTCGACGATCGTGATGCCGGCGTTGCGCAGCATGCCGATGGCGACGTTGAGTTTGCCTTTGGCGTCTTCGCTCGCGAGCTCCCAGCCCGGCGTCTCGAGTAACGCGAGCGTTGCGGGCTTGCGCGCCGGCGGCGGCCGCAGCGGTCCGCGCACGCCGGGAAAGCCGGGGTCGCCACCCGCGCGGGCGACGATCTCGTGCACCACGAGCCACGCATCTTCGAGCGTGGCCGCAAGCACGCCGTGCGTGCTCTGGCTCTGATAGTCTACCGCGCCGCCGCGATTGATGCCGCCGACCGTCGGCTTATAGCCGACGCAACCGCAATAGCTCGCCGGTCGCAGAATCGATCCGATGACTTGCGTGCCGAGCGCGGCGCACAACATCCCCGAACCGACCGCCGCCGCCGAACCGCTGCTCGAACCGCCGGGCGTCCGCGTGAGGTCCCACGGGTTGTGCGTTTTGCCGGCCACGATCGACGCGAGCTCGGTGGTGACCGTCTTGCCGACGATTACTGCGCCCGCCTCACGCAGTGCCGCAACGCTCGCGGCATCGCGGCCGCTGCGATAGCCGGTGAAGAGCGGCGAGCCCATGCCGGTCGGCATGTCGGCCGTCTCGATGATGTCTTTGACGCCGAACGGGATGCCGTCGATCGACGACCTCGGCGTACCGTCGCGATAGCGCTGCGTCGCTGCATCGGCGCTCGCGCGGGCGCGGTCGAGATCGATGTACTCGAAGGCTTGCACATCGCGGTTGATCGCGTCGATGACCGCGATGCAACGCTCAAGTAACTCGCGCGGCGAGTCGGATCCCGCGGCGAAGGCCGCCGCGGCGGTGTGAAAGGGACGAACGGCCGGACGTACAGGCATCACGTCCATCGTTCGTTAGTACGGCGGGGTAAGCCCGTCTTTGCCGACTTGGATCGAGCTCGTCGTGAGGTTGCCGTCGGCGCCGGGAACTGCGCCGAAGATGAGGACGTGCGCCCCCACGGTGAGCGCGGACTTATCGGCGGGCTCGAAGGTAACGACGGGTACATTTGAGGGAACGAAGACCTTCTTCTCCGTGTCCTTGTATTTCACAATCATCGTCTGACCCGAAACCTTATCTACGGTCTCCGGCGCGATGGTCGTGACCGTGGCATTGGTCATCGAACTGTTGGGAAGCGAATCCCACTTTTGGCTGCCTTCGCCGGCTCCGCGACTCGCCTCGAGGAAAATCTGCACTTCGGTTGCGCGCAGCGAACCGTCCGGTTGCGCGATTGCAACCGTTCCGACGTAGGTGTTCGGCCCGATTTTCGATAGGTCCGATTTGACGACGTATTGGATGCGCGCGTTGTCGGGTAGCGTGACCTTGTAGGACGATGCCGCACCCTGAATGGTTACCACGCCGCCGGCGAATGACGTAATCGTGCCGCGAACGCGGACGGGTGCGGGAGCTTGTGCAAACGCAGCCGCCCCAAAGGCGACCGTGAGCATCAAGGCTGAGAGAAGTGAAGCAATGCGAGACATACAAATTTCCATTCTACGGCCGAGCGCGGAGCACTGCCGTTGACGCGATTGCTGTGAAAACCTGAGAAAAGACTGAAAGATCAGCCGCGTTCCCCGAGCCACGCAGCGATATCGGCGATCTCACGGCGCGAAATGCTATGATCGATCGGGTAGGTATGCTCGCTGAGGTCGGCGCCGCTGCGATCGCGCAGATACTGTAGCGACTGCGCAATACGATCGGGCGGGATGACGCCGTCAAACGAACCGTGGGCCACGAAGACAGGCACGCCCGCAAGACGATCGGGCGTTGCCGTTCCGGTGTCGACGGCGATCGAGCCGCTCAAGAGAACGGCGCCGGCAAGCCGTGCCGGGTCGTCGAGCAGCAGTGCAGCGGCCGTCATCATCCCTTGGCTGAAGCCGAGCACGAAGGTGCGCTTGCGGTCGTACTCGGCAGTCGCGGGGCTGTCGAGCCACGTGCGCAGCATGTCGACCGTGCTCTGTATGCTCGCGGGGACCGGGCGTCCGATACCGCGATCTTCGAACCAGCGGTAGCCGCCTTCCGGCAGCGCGATGGGACCGCGCACGCTTGCGTAGGCAAACTCGCGCGGAAGTTCCGGCGCAAGATCGATCAGATCGTTCTCGTCCGCGCCACGCCCGTGCAGCAAAACCAGAAGCGGCGTAGAGTTGCTGCGCCTCGCGGGTCGGCGCCAGACGACGATGGGTTCCATAGCGTCTCCTTCGCCCTCCGATCGGAAGACATCCCGTGGTAGCTGCTGGAGGCCTTGACACTTTGTGTCCTTGAACGATACATTGTATCATCTCCACGTCTGCTCTGCCGAAGGGGAACACCTGTGATCGACCAGCTAGCCGGCAGGCTGGCCTTCGCCGAGGCCCATTGAGCACGCCGGCCGCAAGCGCGCCAAGTGAGCTCGACGGCGTCGCCCGCCGCATTCATGCGATGCGCCGTCAGAGGAAATTTAGCTTGGACGATCTGGCCAAGCGCACCGGCCTGACCAAAAGCTTCCTCTCGAAGATCGAGCGCGGTGTCAGCATCCCGTCGATCGCAACCATCCTGAAGCTCGCGCAGGCGTTTGATGTCGATGTCGCTCATGTTTTCGGCCACGCCGTCGAAAGCGAGAGCATCTGCATCGAGCGAGCGCGCGCGTCGAAAAAGAGCGGCGGGCGCCTGAATCTCCTCCCGATCGCCGGTAAGCGGGCGCAGAAGAACATGTCCCCGTTCATCATGTACCCCACCCCGGAAGGCGAGGAGCGCTTCAACGAACATGCTGGCGAGGAATTTCTCTATGTGCTGCGCGGGGAGATCGAGATGGAGTTCGCCGACCGCAAGGTGCGGCTGAAAGCCGGCGACAGTATTTATTTCGAAGGTCATCTCCTCCACCGCCAACGGTCGATCGGCGCCGACGCTGCGACCCTAATCGTTATCGAAGGGACGAATTCGTAATGGGGCATCAGCTTGCTCACGACGTACGGAGCGTCACGCTTCGTCATCGCCGATCCGTCGGGCTGTGGCTGGTCCGCGCGATTGATGCCCCTCAGCGGCTAGAGCCGATGCGACCGTTTCTGATGGAACGCTCCCCGCAGATCGAGCCTACCGAGTATGCCGACGATCGGGCTCGCGGAACGAGCTCGCCCTTGGACCTGGCGTTCTGGTAATGATAAGCGCGCCGTTCGGCGATCTGCTCAAGCGACATCGGCTCGCGTCCGGCGAATCGCAGGAGAGCCTCGCGGAACGGGCTCGGATGAGCGCGGAAGCGATCAGCGCGTTGGAACGCGGTGTCCGCCGAGCGCCCTACCGCCAAACGGTCACCACGCTCTCGAGTGCGCTCGGCCTCGCCCCCGCACAACAAGCGGAATTCGAAGTTGCCGCAGAGCGCGCACGACGTCGCGGATCTCGCTCCGACGAGCCCGCAGCAGGGCACAACTTGCCGGCGCGGCTGACGTCGTTTATTGGTCGTGATGATGAGATGGCGGAGCTCAGAACGCTTTTGTTGGCGCATCGCCTCGTAACGGTCACCGGCTCCGGCGGCGTCGGCAAGACCCGTATCGCCGTCGAAGCTGCGCGAGATCTTTTTAACGCGCGCTTTGCGGAAGCGCGGTTCGTCAATGTCGCGCCGGTGGAGTCGGGCGCTTTCCTTGCCGCGACGATCGCGGCCGCGCTCGACGTTCCGCTGCCGGAGGTAGCCGAACCGCTGCATGCGCTTGCGCAGGGTCTAAAGACTCGGCGACTCGTGTTGATTCTCGATAACTGCGAGCATATCGTCGACGATGCTGCGGCTGCCGCCGTAACGATTCTGAGCGCTTGTCCAAATGTGACGATCTTGGCGACGAGTCGCGAGCGGCTGGCAGTCGAGGGTGAACGCGTCTATCGTCTGCCGTCCCTTCCCGTACCGGATGGCACTCCCGCGACGATCGAGGAAGCGTGCACTTACGCGTCGTTTCGCCTGTTCGTTGAACGCGCGTCGTTGAGTGGTGCTCACTGGGTGCCGACCGCGACGAGCCTGAGGGCCGGTGCCGAAATCTGCCGGCGACTCGAAGGGATTCCGCTAGCGCTCGAGCTTGCGGCAACGCGACTCGCGGTCCTCGGTCTTGAAGCGCTCAACGATCGCCTCAAGGGACACTTCCTGACTACATCCGGTACGCGCGACCTCCCACAGCGTCAACAAACCATGCTGGCCACGATTGCCTGGAGCTACGATCTGTTGAGTTCGCAAGAGCAGAACCTGCTGCAACGGCTAGCGGTATTTCGCGGCGGAAGCACGTTAGCGGCGGCGGCTGCCGTTTGCGACGATCGCATCGTCTCCGCTGAAGATGTTCCGGACCTGGTTGCCGCCCTCGTCGGCAAGTCGCTGCTCTTTCCCATGATCGGCGAACCGGGGAGGTTCGTCATGCTCGAATCCGTTCGGGAATTTGCGCTCGGCAAGCTGCACGAAGCGGGGGCATTCGATTCGGCGGCAAGGGCGCATGCTCTGTGGTTGGCAACGGTGGCCGACCGTGCGCACGAACTCTGGCTGGAGATCTCGCAGGAGCAATGGTGGGCTGAGTTCGCGCCCGAGCTAGACAACGTGCGCGCTGCGCTCGAGTGGTGTCTCAATAGCGATGCTGAGGGGGACATGCTCCTTGCCGGACGCATCTTGGGCGGCTTGCGCACGTTGTGGCTGCGCCGCAGCTGGCACGCTGAGTGTAACGCCTGGTGCACGGCTATTCTGCAGCGATTGGACGTCGAGCAGCATCCGATCGTCGCAGCTCGCGTTATGCGCGCTGAATTTCAATCGGCGCGAGGGGAGTCCAAGTTAGAAGCCGGCCGGCGGGCAATTCCGGTTTTCGAACAGATCGATGACCGCCGAGGCCTTACCTTGCTCTACGCAACGATGGCAGTGGATTTCGGTCGCTTCGAAGCGCTCAATGAGGCGGATCAGTTCATTTCGAAAGCCTTTGCGCTCGCTCGTCAAGAGAAGCTTCAAGGAACGTATGACTACGTTATTCTGCTCGAATTCCGTTGCCGGGTGCATCTACGGTTGGGACGGCTTCGGGCTGCCCGCGCCGATCTGACCAACGCAAAGCGAATTCGAATCACGATCGGGGAGAGAATTGACGCCCGAATACAATTGACGTTGGAAGGGCTGGTCGAACTTGCAGAAGGCAATGTCCGGCGATCGGTGGAGCTCTTCAAAGCCTCCGTGGCCCAAGGTCTCCAGACCTCAAAAGCGCTAACGGAATCGCACGTTGCGCTGTGCGTTGCCCACCTCTTGCTCGCCGATATGGAAGCCGCGGAGAGCGGTGTACTGGAGGTTATGGAGTTGTCGCGCAACGCTCCATTTGACGTGATGAGTGCGGTGCTCTTGCGCGCCATGGTTCTGGCCGTTCGAGGCCGGCCGAGTGAGGCCGCTCGCTTCTTCGGTTTCGTTAAAGCAAACGGCCCTTGGGAGCTGCGTTCGCAGGCGGTGCTTCCTGGTGTGGACATCCTTACGAGGTCTCTGAACGAGCAGCTCCCGCCCGAAACGCTTGCCGAATTGATGGCCGAAGGGGCAGAGCTCGATGCGGATCGAGCTCTTGAAGAAGCCCTCGCCGGCTAGTGCGAAATCGTCTTAATTGCGTCTTCGATCGCGGCTACGGTGACTTCCGGATGCGCGATCATACTCGGATGGTCTCCGCCGGGAACGTGGTAGATTTTCGACTTAGCGCGTGTCGCGAATTTGAGCTGAATGGGTGGCGGAATGACTTTATCGGCATCGCCGATCACATACCAAGAGGGAATCGTCTTCCAACCCTCCGCATCCGGCGCTTTGTCCGTGAACGCGCGGAGGGTGAACGGCCGCTGGGTAGCAGCTAACCGAGCCGCCACATTCGCCGGTTCCGCCGACGCGAACACGAGCCCGAAGTATTTGGAATTGACGTACGTATCGGTATCGGCACCGTCAGGCGTCTTAAGCGTAATCAAGAAATCCGCCGGCGCCGGCGGCGCGCTCGCGAGTTCTGATTGACACGATTCACCGCCGGCCGGCGCGAATGCATCGACGTAGACCAGCGCCTTCACATTTGGTGAGTTGGCCGAGGCGACGCTGATCACGGAACCGCCATACGAGTGGCCTACGAGAACGACGCGACCGGGTATGGTTTTGAGGTAGGTCGAGATCACCGCCGCATCGGAGGCCAAACTGCGAAGCGTATTGGGCAGCGCGGTGACGGCATAGCCGTCCTTGAGCAGCAAGTCCACGACGCCGTTCCAGCTAGAAGAGTCCGCCCACGCACCGTGGACGAGGACGATCGTCGGCTTCACGGTTTGTGCTGACGCACCGCTTGAAGCGAGACCGAGCGTCGAGGCGAATCCGACCGTGCAGGCGAGCGCCGATAGCCGGGATAGAGTGCCGGTGAGTTTCATTTATGTGAAATCCTTACGCCATTGCGGCAGCATTGCAGATGAGTGCGGGAACTAGCGCGATGCTAGCTCAGAATGGGTTGATGCCCAAGCGACAATTTTGTTATTTGCGGACTGCGGTTGCGTTGCGGCTCGGTATTGCCCCGGAGTAATGCCGGCATAGCGTACGAACTGACGCGTAAAGTAGCTGAGGTCGCTAAAGCCCGCGACTTCGCAGGCGCGCGCAACGGTGACGTCGCCGCTGCCGAGAAGACGTTGTGCCGCAATGACGCGGCGTCTGATGATCCACGCCGTAACGGGCAGCCCCGTCGATCGGCGGATGGTCGTCGTGAGATGGCTTGCGGAATAGCCGACGGCTGCCGCCACGTGGCGCAGACTGATCGCCTCTGAAAAGTGAAGTTCGATGAATTCCGCGACCCGTTCGTTAATCGATGAATCGCCGCGCGCCGTGGTCCAGGTGTGAACGTCGAAAGTTGTTTGCATCTTGGAGCAATAGTAGACGGCGGGCGCGGAGCCGGCCACGAACGATTCGTACACATACCCCGTACACTTGCGACGGCGATTAGGCGGCACGGTTCCTGAGAAAAAAGCAGCGGCGCTGACTTCAGGCCGCTGCTTTCCGTATCAACCCAAATCGGCGATCGTTAGTTGTTGGGATTCCCGTTATAGCCCGGGTAACGGGGCTCGAGGCGAAGTTCGTCCATAATGACGGTCATTGCAAACTGCGCCTTTGCCTTTTGCTGGGCGGTCATGTCTGCCATCGCGGCCGCCATCGCGCTGCGGATTTTGGCAACATTCACGGGGTGGCACAGAACCCGTGTATTTCGAAGCGTGGCATTCGGAGTTTCGTTCGTCTTCGCCGGTCGGCAAACGATGGGCCCGGTGACGGGCGCGGTCTGGGCAATCGCTAGCGCGGGAAGGCTCGAGGCGGCCGCGATTGCGGCCATGAGAATGAAGCGTTTCATGATGATTCTCCCAAGATGGAAAGCGGCAGGGATATGACGGCATTCTAGGGCGGGGAGGCGAGAGAAGTAAGCGACGATTTTTCGCCGGACCCAATGATTTCACAAAGATCTTCGCATTGTTGTCAGCGGCGAAGGGGCTAACGTTGGCGAAGTCATGTTTGATCTAAATCTCAACGGCAGGACCGCCGTCATCTCGGGATCCGCGGCCGGGATCGGCTTCGCCGCCGCGAGCGCGCTTACGGCGCTCGGCGCGCGTCCGAACGAAGTGTTCGTGCGTGCCCGATGCCGATATCCTGATCAACAACCCCGCCATCTTCGCGCCGCAGCCGTTCGAAGAAATATCCGACCTCGATTGGTTGCGGTTTCGGTCGAACGTGCTCAGCGGCGCAAGACTAACGCGCGCCTATCTAGCAGGTAGGCGGGGACGTAATTGGGGCCGCGTCATTTCGCCTCGAGCGAATCGAGGGTGCAGATTCCTCTCGAGGTGATCCATCACGGTGTCACCAAGACGGCGCAGATCGCGCTGGCCCGCGGTCTGGCCGAATCGGTTGCCGGGAGGGGTATTACCGTCAATAGCGTCCTTCCCGCGCCCAAGCGTTCCGAAGGCCTTGGAACCTTCGTGCAGCAATTGGTCGAGCACGAGGGCATCAGCGGGGCGGAGATGGAGAAGCGCTTCTTCGAGACAGGCCGTCCGTCGCGTTCATCAAGCGGTTCCTCACGAGGGACGAGGTCGCAAACGCCATCGCATACTTGTTTAGGCCGGCTGCGTCGTGAACGACCGGATCGGCAATGCGCGTTGACGGCGGCACCGTTTCGCAGCATCCCCTATCCTTCACGCCGGTGCGCGACCGGTTCCTCGACGAATGCGACGCCGCGGCGTTCCGGTCCGATGATCGTCAGCACGAAGACGGCGACGAAGACGCCGATCATGATCGTCATCAGCGCCTGCGCATAATTCGCGCCGCCGCTCGGCGTTTGGAGCGTGGCGGCGTACGCGGCTTCGATCTGCGCCGAACCGGCGGAGATCAGGTTGCCGAGCTGGTAGGTGAAGCCGGGGAACGTTCCGCGCACGTCGCCGGGTGAGAGCTCGTTCAAGTGGGCGGGAATCACGCCCCACGCGCCTTGCACGAAGAACTGCATGAGGAAGCCGCCGACGGCGAGCAACGCCGTGCTCGGCGCGTTCAGCCACAGCGGAATCGTCGCGGCGCCCAAAATGCACGCGAGCAGTATCGTACGTTTGCGGCCGAGCCGTTGCGAGAGGCCGCCGAAGAGCGTGCCGCCACAGATCGCGCCGATGTTGACGATGATCGTCACCAGCGCCACCGTGTGCGGATCGAATTGGCGCTGCTTGGTCAGGAACGTCGGATAGAGATCCTGGGAGCCGTGCGAGAGAAAGTTGAACGACGCCATCAGCAAGATCGCGTAGATGTAGAGGATCGGCTGTTTGAGGAACGAGGTCCAAAGGTTCAGCCGCTCGCCGATCGGTTTCGCCTGTCCGGCGCGCCACGACGGCGATTCTTCGACTTGCGAGCGGATATAGAGCACCAGCAGCGCCGGCAGCGCGCCGACGATGAACATGCCGCGCCACCCGATCGCTTCAAAGAACAAGCCGAACACCGCCGCCGCGATCAGATAGCCGGTCGCATAGCCTTGCTGCAAGATGCCCGACGCAACGCCGCGCGCTTTGGCCGGCAGCGTTTCCAGGGCGAGCGCCGCGCCCACGCCCCACTCGCCGCCCATCGCAATGCCGTAGAGGCCGCGTAACACGATGAAGATCGTGAAGTTCGGGGAGAACGCGGTGGCAAATTCGATGATCGAGTAGATCAGCACCGAGGCCATCAGCGGACCGCGCCGGCCATACTTGTCGGCAAACATGCCGAAGATCAGCGCCCCGAGCGGTCGCAGCATCAGCGTGATCGTGATGGCGAACGCGACCTCGGGGATCGCGCGGTTGAAATCCGTCGCGATGCGCACGACGACGAAGGTGACGAGAAAGAAGTCGAACGCGTCGAGCGTCCAGCCGAGGAACGCCGCGATGAACGCGCGCCACTGTTTTCCGTCGAGCTCTCGGAGCGGAGCAAACATGCACGAACCCTCCCCTGCGGCCCTGCCTCGCAGCCGGCGAAAAGGCCTTGACATGTGACTAAATGGTCACATATAATCGGCTCATGGACGAAGTGTTCCGGGCCCTCGCGGACCCGACGCGCCGCAGCCTGCTGGACGAGCTCTTTAAAGAAGACGGCCAGACCCTCAGCGCCCTCGAGGCGCGCCTGACGATGTCGCGCTTCGGCGTCATGAAGCACCTGCGCGTGCTCGAAGACGCGGGCCTCGTCGTATCGCGCCGGCGCGGGCGCGAGAAGCTGCACTTCCTCAACGCCGTTCCGATCCGCCTCATCCACGATCGGTGGGTGAGCAAATACGCCGCGCCGTTTGCCGCTGCGCTGAGCGACCTCAAGACCGATTTGGAGAAGACCGTGGAAAAAGTATTCGAGATCTATATCAAGACGACGCCCGACCGGCTATGGCAAGCGATCGTCGATCCCGAGCTGCGCGCGAAGTATTCGTTCGGACTCGGCGTCTATTCCGATTGGAAACCCGGCTCGAGCTACGAAGCGCGCAGCCCGAAAGCGCCGATGGCGATCGTCGAGGGCGAGAACGTCGAGGTCGATCCGCCGCGCAAGCTCGTGCAGACGTTTCGCGCGCTGTGGAGCGATGCGGTGAAGAGCGAAGGCAACACACGCGTCACGTGGGAGATCGAACCGGTCGCGGACTCGTGCCGGCTCACCGTCATTCACGATCAGCTGCGCGAAAACGCGAAGCCCGAAATGTACGGCGGCTGGCCGATGATTCTCTCCGGCTTGAAAACACTGCTGGAAACCGGCGAGCTACTCACGACGCCGGGTTCATTGATGTATACGTGACCATATTAGCGGCGTTTGAGGGTGTCGAGTTCGTCCAGCGTTTTAGGCCAATCTGCTTTCAATAGGCGGGAGAGGCTGCGGTCGGCGAGGAGGCTGCCGTTGGTTTGGCAGCGGGCGCAATAGTTCGTTTCGTTGTCGGCGTAACGGATGCGCTGGACGGGTTCGCCGCAGCGTGGGCACGGTTCGCCGAAGCGGCCGTGCACCGCAAAGTCTTTGCGGAACGCGGTGACGTGTTCGGGGAACTCCTCCTTCGCTTCGGCATTCAGACGATCGATCCAATGTTGCAGCGTCGCGCGCGTTGCGTCGTAGAGGCGCTGCCATTCGGCATCGGTGAGTTTCTGCGTGCGCGTGATCGGCGAGAGCTGCGCGGCGTGGAGGATCTCATCCGAATACGCGTTGCCGATGCCGCTCACGATGCGCGGATCGGTCAGCGCGCGCTTGAGGGTGCGGTTCTCGATGCTGAGGGCCTGGCGAAACGCGGCGAGGTCGCTGGTGAAGACCTCGATGCCGCCGGGATCGATCTCCTCGAGCGCCTCCGCGCCGCGCAGCACGTGCAGCGATGCGCGCCGCTTCGTGCCGGCTTCGGTCAGCACGAGCGTACCGTGGGGGAAGTCGAACGCCGCGAGCGCGTTGCGGCCGCCAAGCTTGGCGTGCGGCGGGCGCCAGTGCAGGCGTCCCGCGATCATGAGATGCAGCACGAGCCACAGGTCGCCGTCGAAGCCGATTGCGATGCGTTTGCCGATGCGTCGCAGTTCGCGCACCACCTGGCCCTCGACGCTTGCCAGCGGCGGGTCGGCGGTGCGCAGTAAGAACACGCTCGCGAGACGCACGCGTTCCAGCGGCTGACTGACGATGCGCGGTTCGAGCGCGCTGATGTAGGCGGAAATATCCGGCAGCTCCGGCACCGGCACGGGGTTCTGCTCCGCGGCCGGGAAGTCACCCCGCCAGGAGGGCACATCAGCTTGAAGTTTGGCTATTTCACGCTCAGCGACAACCGCTATCCGAACAACCCGCGGACGCCGGAGCGCTTCTTGCACGAGATCTTCGAGCAGGCCGTATACGCCGACGAGATCGGGTTGAACTCGGCCTGGATCGGCGAGCACCACTTCAACCTGCTCGGCATCAACCCGTGCCCCAACATCATGCTTTCGGCGCTGGCCAGTGCCACGAAGAAGATCCGGCTCGCTCCGGCGGTCGTGCTGCTGCCCGTGCACCATCCGCTGCACGTAGCCGAAGAGTGGGCGACCCTCGACCAGCTCTCCGGCGGCCGCGTCGACTTCGCGGCCGGCCGCGGCTACGACCGCGCCGAGTACGACGGGTTCGGCATCTCGTTCGAGTCGACGGCCGAGCACTTTGCCGAGGGACTCGATGTCGTGTGGCGCGCGTGGACCGAGCCCGGCAAGTGGTCGCACCACGGCACGTTCTACAACTTCGATAACATCGAAGTGCGGCCGCGGCCGGTACAGCAGCCGCTGCGCCCGGTCATCGCGTGTTTCTCGCGGCCGACGATGGAACTTGCCGCCAAGCGCGATTGGAACATCATCTTCGCGCCGTTTGCCGCCGCGATGGTCTACGGTTCGCTCAAGAACGCGGTCGACGCCTATGCGGAAGAGTGCGCCAAGCATGGCCGCGCGCCGCGCCAGTCGAGCTGCAGCTACTTCATCCACATCGCCGATGATGCGCAAGAAGAAGCCTACGGCCGCGAGTCGCTGCTGCGCTACTTCAAGGACGCGCTGGTCGCAGCGTTTCCGGCCGATGCGAAAACGGTGCCGCCGAGTTTGCGCTATTTCCTCGACATCGTGAAGATCCTCAACGATATGCGCGCGGAAGATCTTTCAGCGAAGTCGGTCCTGGTCGGACCGCCGGAAAAGATCATCGCCGACCTGCGCGAGGTCGAAGCCTCGGGCGTGAGCGAGGTCATCCTGTATTTCAACTACGGGCTCAAGCCGCACGACATGGTCAAAGATCAGATGCGGCGCTTCATGCGCGACATTGCGCCGGCGTTCGAGCCGGCTAGCGCAGCGCGTTCTGATAGATGAGATCTTTGGCGTCAAACCGATCCGGAATGAACTTATAGCGCGCCGACGCGTCGATTAAGGGCTGCAGGTTGGCCGGGTCGAGCTTCCAGCCTTGAAGCACGCGAATCTTGCCGACGTCGCTCGACTGCACCATAGCGAACTTCGTCAACAGGCCGGCCGTCTCGGCATGATGCCCGTTCACGTAGATCGAGGCGTCGCGAATGATGCGCATGAAGCGGTTGACGGCGTCGGGATTCTTCTGCGTGTAAGCGATCGTCGTGAACCACGCCGAATCGGTGTGGTGATTTCCGGTGGCGCTGACCGGATCGCCGAGCGAGCGCACCGTCCCCGCTGCGAGTGCCGGCGCGAGGAAGGGCTGGATGAGCACGGCTGCATCGATGCGTCCGGCCGTGATCGCCGCCGTTACCGAACTCATCGGCAGTTCGAGCAGCTTGACCGTGGATGAGTCGCCGCCGAACTTATCGACCCACGCGCGAACCGAAATCGAAAACGAGTCGTTGATGGCGGATACGGCAATCGTCTTACCGTTCAAATCGGGCCCGGGACGCAGCGTCGAGTCGGGGCGTACGACGACGTTCGCCGCCGGGTTTGAAACGTCGTAGTCGCCGGCCGCCGAGATCGCAACGATCGGCAGCCCGTGCACGTGCGCCGTGAGCAGTGAGATGACGCTCGACTTCCCGACGTCGAACGATCCGCCGACGACCGCCGAGGCCGCGGCCGCGCCGCTCGTGGCGCGCTCGAGCGTGGCGTCGAAGCCATTCTTACGGAAGATCCCGTTTTCCATCGCGTAGAGATATGGCGTCGCGGCGTCGTCGATCGCCGACGTCGCGCGAAGCGGAGTCAGCGCCTGAGCGCAAGCGCGCCGCGGCGCCAGCGCGACCGCGGCGGCGGAGCCGGCCAGAAACGCCGAGCGGCGCAGCGCGCGCATCAGAACTTGGTGGCGAGGTCCGGCTTCGTGGCGGCGCGCCACTCGGCATCGGGAGCGATCAGCCGGTCGAAGGACCGGATGTTCCGGTACGTCGCCGGATCGACTGCGCGCAGCGTGCCGCCGCGTTCGAGCGAGTCGAGCGCCTCGGTCAGCACTTGACGCAGCGTGATGATCGCGCGGTCCGTGGTGCCGAGATGTTCCTTCGAGCGGTCGACGATCGGCCCCATGCCTTCTTGCAGCGCGAGGTCTTGCGTATTGATGCCCTGGATGCCGGTCATCGTTTTTTCTTTTTGAACTTTGCGATCGATTTCGTAATCGTTCGCCTTGTTCAAGCGCGAGCGGTAGTTCGCATCGAGGAAGTCACCACGGCCCAAGCGCGTCTCGCGCGCGCGGACCTTGTCGTGCTCGAACGGCCGCGCCGGATCGTGCGAGTAGCCGAAGCTGTAGACCCAGGTGTGTTCGTCGTCGATCGGCACCCAGATGTGCCCGTCGATCGTCGGCCCGTCCGAACGGCGGCCGAAGGGCCCTTCGACCGTCGCGCGCATGTGGAACGAAGGCATGATGTAGTGATACCCGCGCACCCACGTGTTGTTGGTGAGTTTGCGAATGCCGGCGTAGGTGAAGCCGTAATCGGTCTTGTCGAGATGGATGTTCGCGACCAACTCGTCGTAGTTGTTTAGGAACGAGCGGTCGCCGATGTTCATGTTGTGCATGATCGACGCGTGCGTCGGGTCGATGCCGCCTTCGAGCGCCTGCAAGAAGTTGCAATCCTCGAACGACTTCGAAACGTGACGGTGCGTCGCGGGCGTGCGCACGAGTTCGTGACCGGGCGGTTCCGGTTTGAGCTCCGGAGGGCCGAGGTAGGCCCAGATCATTCCGCCGCCTTCCCACGTGGGATACGCGTCGATAGTGACCTTCGTTTTAAACAGCGAATCCGGCGGCTCGGACGGCATGTCGACGCACGCGCCGTTGCGGTCGAACTTCCAGCCGTGGTACACGCAGCGCAGCCCGCAGTCTTCGTTGCGGCCGAAGAACATCGGCGCGCGCCGGTGCGGGCAGAACGCGCTGACGAGCCCCACCGCACCCTCGGTGTCGCGGAACGCGACCAAGTCTTCGCCGAGCAAGCGTACGCGCACCGGCGCGCCGTCGGGATCGGCGAGTTGTTCGGTGAGCAGCGCCGGCAGCCAATAGCGGCGGAACAGCTTGCCCATCGGGGTATCCGGGCCGACTCGGGTCAGGCGCTCGTTTTCGGCGGGTGAAAGCATGGTCTCGTTTTCCCCGGTGAGGCGGGGCTTACCCGCGCAAGGCGCCCGGATAGATGACGTCGTGCACGTCGAATGCGACCGGGATCATCTTGTAGCGGGCCTGCGTGTCGACCAGCGCTTGCATCTGCGCCGGATTGAAGCGCACGCCAAGCGGAATGCGCACCTTGAGCGGCTCGACGTCGACCTTCATGAACTTGGGCACGATGTCGGCCGTTTCCGCATGATGGCCATTGACGTAGGTCGCAGCCTGGCGCATCACGCGAATGAAGGCATCGATCACCGCGGGGTTCTTGGCAGCGAAATCGGCCGACGTGAACCACGCCGATTGCATGAAGTGCGCACCGAGCGCGCTCGACGGATCGCCGATGATGCGGATTTTCGGATCCGACTTCGCCTGCTCGAAGAACGGCTGCACCACGATCGCGGCGTCGATGCGGCCGGTCGCGACCGCGGCGCTCGCCTGGCTCATTGGGATCTCCGTCAGCTTGAGCGTTGATGAATCGCCGCCGTGGGCATCCGTCCACGCGCGCGATGCAAGTGAGAAGAAGTCATTGAGCGCCGACACGCCGACCGTCTTGCCGTTGAGGTCGGCACCGGTTTTGATCGGACCGTCGGCGCGCGCGATCAAGCCGATTACCGGTGGCAAGGCGTTGTCGTATTCGCCGCCCGGCGCGATCCAGATCAGCGGCAGGCCGCGTGCATGCGCGGTGCAGAGCGACGTGACGCTCGACTTTGCAATTTGGAACGAGCCCCCGACCACGCCGGCGACGCTCGCGGCGCCGCTCGTCGCGCGCTGCAAATCCGCATCGATGCCGTTCTTGCTGAAGAGGCCCGTTTGCACCGCCCAAATGAACGGCGTTGCATCATCGTCGATCGATGAAGCGGCATGAACGACGGCGGGCGTCGCGGAGAGCGCGGCGAGCGGCCGGCTCGCGGCAGCGAGGGCGGCCAACGACAAGACAAACGTGCTGCGTTCCATCTGGAAGTCGTTCGGCTGCCGGTTGGTTGACGACCTGTTCTCGAATGGCCTAGTATCGTAAAGTCATGACGGCCACCGCGCAACCTACGGAGATCCGCTCGCTTTTGCGGCTCGACGAAGGGTACGTGCATTCAGACGTGTACACCAGCCCCGCCATCTTCGAGCGCGAGATGGAGCAGATTTTTCATCGCGGCTGGGTGTTCGTCGGCCACGATTCCGAAATTCCGGAAAACGGCGACTACGTGCTCCGCTGGATCGGCCGCCAATCCGTCATCATGAACCGCGACAGCCACGGCAACGTGCATCTGTTCATGAACCGGTGCCGCCACCGCGCGAACAGCGTCTGTCAATTCGAACGCGGTAACTCCGCGTTCTTCCGCTGCGCCTATCACGGCTGGACGTACAAGGATAGCGGCGAGCTGGTCGGCGTGCCGTACGCCGAGGGCGCGTACGAGCCGCCGCTCGACAAAGACAACTTCGCGCTAATCCCGACCCCGCGCATGGGAATCTACCGCGGTTTCGTATGGGGCTCGCTCGCGAGCGAAGGCCCGTCGCTCGACGATCATCTCGGCGTCTCGGCAAAGCGGGCCGTCGATCTGTTCTGCGATCACTCGCCGATGGGCGAAATCGAAGTGCGTCACGGCGCGACGAAGTCGGTTATCTACGCGAACTGGAAATTCCAAGGCGGCGACGGTTACCATCCGCCGTTCACACATCAAGCCGATTTCGGATCGATCCGCGCGGCGCGCGAAGGCCGGCCGAACGCGCTGCTCGGCATGATCAAGAAAGATACGACGCTCTCGCGCGATCTCGGCAACGGCCACTTCTGTTTGGACATCCGCACGATGGGCCGCGGACCGCTGCCGGACAAGCCGTGGGCGAAAGAATACCTCGCCTCGATGGTCGACGCGTACGGCGCCGAGCGCGCGAAGTACATCATGGATAGCGGCGGACCGCACACGATCCTGATGCCGAACATCCAGCTGCTCAACCCTGACTTACGCGTGCTGCGCCCGATCGCCGCCGACCAATTCGAGATCACCTTCTACTGTGCGTTTCTCAAAGGCGTGCCGAAGGAAGTCAACACCGCACGCGTTCGCCTCACCGAAAGCCGGATGGGTCCGGCGGGTAGCGTCAACGTCGACGACGTCGAGATGTTCGAACGCAATCAGCTCGGCATGCAGCAGCTCGTCGACCCGTGGAAGTTCATCGGACGCGGCATGGCGCGCGAGCACACCGACAACGACGACGCGACGCCCGAAGCGTATCGCTACGAGAACAGCCGTGCGGCGCACTACTCCGACGAGCTCACGCAGCGCGCGCAGCTGCGCTGGTGGGCCGCCCAGCTGGAGCGGGAGTAGATGCAGACGATCGAGCCGGACGTCACGTTCACGCGCGAGAGCGTCGAGACGTTTCTGTATCAAGAGGCGCGCTTCGCCGACGAAAATCGCTACGACGAGTGGCTCGCGCTCTGGACCGGGGATATCCGCTATTGGGTACCGGTGAACGTCGATGAGTACGATCCCGACGAGCACGTGTCGATCATCTTCGACAATCGCGAGCGTTTGCAAGACCGCATCACCCGGCTCAAATCGGGCGGGGCCTGGTCGCAAGAGCCGCAATCGCGCATGCGCCGCATCGTCTCCAATATCGAGATCGCGCCGGCCAAACGCGACGACGAACGGCTAACCGTTTCGAACTTCGTGTTGGGCGAACTGCGGCGCGGCCGTGAAGCGGTGTACTTCGCGCAGCAGAAGCACCGGCTGCGCCTAACGCCCGACGGCCTGCGGATGGCCGAGAAGACCGTGCTTCTCGTGAGGAACAACGAGCCGCTTCATAACCTTTCGTTCATCCTCTAATGCGCGGTGCGCATGCGGCTTGAGAACGAGTTCGCATCGGTCGAGGTCGAACTGGACACGGGCGCTAACGGCCCGCGTCTGAAAATCACGGACTTGCGTACAGGACACGTCGGCTATCTCGACCCCTTCGAGCTGGAAACGCTGTCGTGGCTGGAAAAGGACGCGCTGGCACCATTCTTTGACCCGTCGCGATCGCGCTGGAAAACGATCGAGGCGGGCGATCTCGAGGGTTTATCATAGCTAAGCGATTTCAGGTAATCATCGTGGGCGGCGGTCCGGTTGGTGTCGGCCTCGCGGTCGATCTGGGGCTGCGCGGCATCTCGTGCGCGCTCGTCGAGCGGCGCACGCAGCTGCAGAACATCCCCAAGGGTCAGAACCTCACCCCGCGCACGCTCGAGCATTTCTATTTTTGGGGCATCGCCGACAAGCTGCGCGCCGAGCGCATCATGCCCAAGGGCTATCCGATCGCGGGCATGACCGCGTACGGCAACCTGATGAGCGAGTACTGGTACATCGTGCCGCAGCGCGAGCTCGTTCGCAAGTTCTACTTCGAAGACGTCGAGCGGCTGCCGCAGTACCTCACCGAAAAAGTGCTGCGTAACCGGATGGCCGAGCTGCCGAGCGTCACTAACTACTTCGGCTGGATGGCCGAGACGATCGCTCAAGACGCGAGCGGCGTGCGCGTCACGATCAGGGAGAGCGAAGGCACGCAGCGCGAGCAGCTCGAGGGCGACTACGTCGTCGGTTGCGACGGCGCGAACTCGCTCGTGCGCAGCCAGGCCGGGATCGAACGCGGCGGCGTGGACTTCGAGCAGATCATGGTGCTCGCCGTCTTCCGCTCGAAAGAGCTGCACGAAGCGCTGAAACGGTTTCCCGAACGCGGAACCTACAACGTGCTCGATCCCGATGCCAAGGGCTATTGGAACTTCTTCGGGCGTGTCGACGTCGGCGAGTCGTTTTTCTTTCATGCCCCGGTGCCGGCCAACACGACGAAAGACAACTACGACTTTCTCGCGCTCATTCAGCGCGTCGCGGGCTTTCCGGTGAAGGTCGAGTTCGACTACGTGGGGTTCTGGGATCTGCGCGTCGCGGTCGCCGATACGTATCAGGTGGGGCGCGTGCTCATCGCCGGCGATGCGGCGCACAGTCATCCGCCGTACGGCGGCTACGGGCTCAACAGCGGGCTCGAAGACGCGCGCAACCTCGGCTGGAAGCTCGCAGCGACGCTGCAGGGCTGGGGCGGACCCGGGCTGATCGATTCGTATAGCGAAGAGCGGCGCCCGATCTTCAAGGAAACGGGCGAAGATTTCATCGCGGCCGGCATCGAGGAGAGCGCGAAGTGGCTGCAACTGCACAACCCCGAGCGCGACAAAGCGGAGTTCGAAGCCGCCTGGGCCGCGCGCAAAGCGAAGGCCGGTTCGAGCATTACGAGCTACGAGCCCAACTACGAAGGCTCGCCGGTTGTGGCGGGGCCGCCCGGGGGCAAGAGCGGCGCGCACGGAACGCACACGTGGTCGGCCCGTGCAGGACACCATCTCGCGCCGCAACCGCTCTCATCGGGCAAGAACGTGTTCGAAGAACTCGGCGACGGCTTCACGCTGCTCGCGTTCGATGCGCCTGACGCCGGCGTGCAGGCATTCGAAGCGGCAGCGGCCGCGGCGAAGATCCCCTTGACCGTGATTCGCGATACGTTCGCGGGCGGACGCGAAGCCTACGAGCAGCATCTCCTGCTCGTGCGGCCGGATCAGTTCGTCGGCTGGACCGGCGATGAGGCGCCCGCGGACATTCCGGCGCTGCTGGCAAAGGTCGTCGGGGACTGAGGTCCGGAGGATCTGAATGAACACGTCTTCATATCAGGCTAGGCTGCGCGATACGCTGAACTTGATCATTGCGGTCGCGGTGTTCATCGCACCGTGGTATAACGGCGATGACTTGTCCACGCACGGTTCCATTCGGCTCCGAATTCTGGCCATCGCCATTGGTACCGTGTCACTCTGGATCTTGGTTCACCAACGGCACATGGCGGCAGAGTGCCTGAATGCGGCATTAGGCGCGGCGCTCATCACGACGCCGTACTGGCACGGGGGACTTGACGCAACGCGCCTGGACTCCGCCATCGCGGGCGCAGTGATCCTGGGCTTCTCGATCTCTTGCGCGATCCAAATCTCACGGGAGGTCGCGGCGGCGAATTTCGAGCGCTTCGGCGAATTCTCCATACGCTCCATGCCGCACCGGAACTAAGCGACGGTTCTCCCGCGGTAGTATGCCTCCGTTGCGGGGTGAAGTTTGAGGCTCGCGGGCAGCGCCGGACGCAAGCCGGAGAACGAGAAACCGAACGTGTTATCGAGGATACGTTCGTCTTCGAGTGCTGAGAGCACGGCCCGCACGACGTCGTCGGGCACGGTCGGAAACCCGTAGATGTAGTGTTGCCGCCAGCCGGCGACGGTGATGTCTTCGTCCACGCCGGGGAGCAGCCGTTGCGGTAAGGTGAGCTTCGTCGCGCCCCAATCGGCGTTGATCGAATCGAGGATCGCTTCGTCGAAGCGTAAGAAGCGCAGGTCGAGCAGCGTGGTTAAGTCGCGTGCCCAATCGGAACAGCCATTGAGGTAGAGGAAGAAGCCGTTGGCCGTGCCGTTCTCGGCGTACTCGCGCGTGCGGCTCTTCATGAGATTCGATCCGGTCGCGCTCGCGCGCTCGGCCGCCGTGCGTTGCGCGATCGGGTTCAGATCGGCGCCGCCCCACTCGGCCAAATTCGCGCGCGTGATACCGTGCTCGCGCATGATGCGCTCGATGTAAATGCCGACCAGATTATCGTCCGATGGAATCACGGCTTTCCAGGGATAGCGTCGCTCCGCGAGTTCCTTGAGCGACGCGATGCCGCTCGCGCGGTCGACGGCCGCTGCCAAGTAGTACGGAATGTTCAAGGGCGCAACGACGCACAACTCCGGAATCGTCTCGTTCGCAAACACGTCGAGTCCGCGCTGGGCCCAGTCGACAAACTGCGGCAGGGTTATCCCGAGCAGCGATTCCCCGCCCGCCACGGAGAACACGTTGCGCACGTTGCTCGAGCGCGTGTTGATATCGAGCTCCACGCCCTTATGCGCGAGCGCCGCCTTGAGCAGCTTCGCGCCTTCCCACCAGAACGACCCGATCCCGCTCGCCGCAAACGGTATGCGCGCGACCGGCAATTAGACGGTGACGGGGGTGCGGGCGCGCAGTTGCGGGATGACGTCTTTCGCGAAGCGTTCGATGTTGCGCATCGTCGCTTCATGCGGCAGGGTGCCGAACTGCAGCAGCGCGAGGAAGTTGCCGAGGCCGAGCGTCTTCTCGTACTCCGCCAGCCGGTCACGCACGGTCGCGGCCGAGCCGCAGATCAGCTGACCGCTCTCGATCAACTGGTCGATGGTGCGCTCGCTGCCGGTCTGGCCCGATTTCGCTTCCAGCACGGCATTGGCCGAGGCGAGGCTGAGGTAGCCGGGCGGGCGCACGATTTCCGGCGTCATGCGCAAGAACTTATTCGCAAACGCTTCGATGTGCGGCTTCGCTTCCTCGCGGGCCGCCGCGTCGGTCTCGCCCACGAACACGGGCGCCATCCAGCCGAGCTGTTCGGGTGTCGCGGTGTAGCCGGCTTTCTGCGCTTCGTCGCGATACATGTCGAGGAACTTCTTCACCGCTGCAACGGGGCTATAGGTTTGCAAGTAGGTGTACTTGCGTTCGGCCGCCGCCGCCCACACGATCGTTTCGCGGCTGCCCTGCGAAGGGATCCAGATCGGCGGATGCGGTTGCTGATACGGCCGCGGCCACGTGTTGACGTAGCGGAAGTCGTAGTGCTTGCCGCGCCAGTGAAAGGGCCCCGTCTCGGTCCACGCGCGTACGATCAAGTCGTGCGCTTCACCGAAGCGCTCGTGTGAGAACGCCGGGTTCATGTTCCACGAGTGGTACTCGGCACCGATCCCGCGCACGAAGCCCGCGATCAGGCGGCCGCCCGTGATGTTGTCGATCATCGCGAACTCTTCGGCGATCACGCACGGGTTGTTGACCAGCGGCAACGCGCGCCCGAGCACCGCAATGGTGCCGCGCGTGCGCCGCGCGAGGGCACCCGCGATTACGCCGGGCGTTGGCATGAGCCCGTACGCGTTCTGATGGTGTTCGTTGATGCCGAGGCCGTCGAAGCCGAGCTGATCGGCGTACTCGAGTTCGTCGAGGTAGCGGTTGTAGAGCGCGTGCCCTTTCACCGGGTCGTAGTAGCTGTTGGGCAGCGTCACCCACGCTGTTTCATAGTGGTCGGCGTACGACAGATCGAGATCCGCATACGGCATCAAATGGAACGCAATGAATTTCATTTGAATCCTCCCTCGGCGAAGGCGGTAACGGCCGCGGCAAAGGCCTGCGGTTGTTCGAGGTGCGGCAAGTGACCGGCCGCGGCGATGATGCTCTTGCGCGCGCCCGCAATCGCGGCGGCGAACGAGTCGGCTTGGCGCGGCGGAAAAACCTTGTCCTGGTCGCCCCAGACGATCAACGCCGGAAGACGCAGCCGGTGCAGCCACTTGGCGAGTTGCGGATCGTAGAAGCGCGGACGCCAGGCGACGCGTGCGGTCATCAGCGCGTTCTTCGGCTGTTGCGCGCGAAATGCGTCATCCGAGGGTGCGTGGCGCACGTCGGTATACGATGCCTTCACCAGCGCATCGGGCGAGAGCATGAACGTATCGACGCCGTCTTCGACGAGCGGCAAGCCGGCCGCATCGACGAGCACGAGCGCGCGCAGGTCGCGCGTGTCGCGCAAGGCGAGCTCACACGCGATCCAGCCGCCGATACCGTGTCCGGCAATCACGACGTCGTGCAAGCCGAGCGTCTCGATGAATGCGCGGTAGAAGTGGGCGAGGTCGTCGATCGAGTCGAGCCACAGCGGCGTCGACGATTGGCCGAAGCCCGGATGATCGGGAACGATCACGTCGAAGCGCCCGGCCAGCTCGGCCATGAACGGTTGCCATTCGGTAAAGGCATCACTGCCGTGCAAGAACAGCAGCGGCGGCCCGGAGCCTCCGCGCAGGACGCTGACCTGTGCGCCTTCAACCGTGTGCGTCGTGCGGCTTGCAGCCGCCGCTACGGAGCTCATGAAGGATGCCGTTCACCGATGAGAGTTGAGAACCCCGCGACCGCGATGCCACGTTCGGCGGCCATGACGGCGATTGCCGGCGGCTTGCTCGCTGCGGCGCGGCCGGCGCTGGCGCAGTCCCCGCCGGCAACGGTGCGCATCGGCTCGATCGCGATCGACGCGTCGGGTGAATCCTACTACGGCGTCGACAGCGGCATCTTCGCGGCGAACGGAATTTCGGCGCAGATCACGACACTCACGACGGGTTCGGTGATCATCACCGCGGTGCTGGCCGGCGATCTCGACGTCGGCATTGCCAACCCGCTGCAGATCGCGACCGCCATCGCGCGCGGCATCCCGCTCATCATGCTGACTCCGGCTGCGCTCTACTCGTTGCGCGATGCGAACGCGAACCTCGTCGTCGCCAAGAACTCGCCCTTCAAAACGCCCAAGGATCTGGTCGGCGCAACGTTCGGCGTTTCGAGCCTGGCCGATTTCAACCAGCTCACGCTGCTCGCGTATCTCGATCTGAACGGCGTTCCGAAAGACAGCGTGCACTTCATCGAGCTGCCGTTCAGTCAGATCAGCGCATCACTCGAGCGCGGCACGATCCAGGCCGGGATCATCACCGAACCGTTCAAGACCGACGGCGTGCGAGCGGGCCAGATCCGCGACTTCGGCGACACGTATCTCACGATCGCGCCGGAGATCGCTCCGATCTATTGGTTCACGACCAAAGGCTGGATCCAGAAAAACCCCGACGTCGCGAAGCGCATGGTCAACGCGATCTACGCAACCGCGAAGTGGGCGAACACGCACACCAAGGAGTCCGGTGAAACGCTCGCGCGCATCGCCAAGATGGACCCGGCGATCGTCGCGAACATGAAGCGCCTCTATTTCGCGACGAACAACGACCGCAAATATACGGTCAACACGCTCGCCCTCGCCGGCCGTTACGGGATGCTGCCGCGTCCCATAACGTTCGAAGAGTTCAGCGCCTTCTAGACGCCGACCGTTTCCCGGTTGGTCGAGAAGCCTTCTTTGGCACCCAGCACCGCGAACGGCTGCGCGAGGTTCTCTTGCCAGAGCAGCGAGCCCATCGCGATGTTGAGCGGCGAATCCTGAATCGTCAGCTCGTACACCGGCTTGTCGTTGGAAGCGTGGTTGTGAATGCCCCAGCCCGGCGCTGAGAGCATCAAGTCGCCGGCCTTCCAATCGAAGCGCGTGCCCTCGACGATGCTGTAGCCGCTGCCTTCGAAGTAGTAGTTGATCGCGGCGGCGGTGTGACGATGCGGACGGTCGACGATGTTCGCCGGCCGCAGGCACATCGTGGCGAAGAAGTTGTGCGTCGTGCCGTTGGTGTGGCCGGTCGCCGGATTGAACAGCAGGTACAGACGGCGTCCGCGGTACTTCTGTCCGAGCGCCTCGAGTTTGTCGAGATGCTCCTTGATCGACGCCCACTTCCAGAACAGCGACGTCGACGGAACGACGTCCGGGTTGACGAGTTTCTCATACGGCATGAGATACGCGCCGTCGGCGAGTTCGAACGTGCCGAACGGATTCTGATCGTGCTTTTCTTCCGACGGCCCGGCAGCCGGTGCGGGCTCGAGCGCTGAGGCCGGCGGATTCTCATCGACGATGTGGACGTTCATTTTTTCGAGCAGCGCCGCGTTCGAGTACGTCAGACGCACTTGGCGATCGCCGGTTTTGTTCTCGATGACGTAGGCGTCCATCGACGGCGTGTTCCACACGTCGTGGCGATCGAACGTGAAGCGCTTACCGGCAACGTTGGCCGTCCCCGATCCGTGAATGCAGAAGTTCACCTGACTCGAGTTGTGGCGGATCGGCGCGGTGCCTTCGCCGGGCAACAGAACGTCGAGCGAAACGCGAATCCCGGGCGCGAGACCGAGGCCGGGCTCTTTCGAATTCGGATGCACGATCAGCGCGCGCCGGCGGCCGTCGGCCGGACGCGGCAGCGCGCTAAGGCGCTCGATCTCCGCATCGATCGCTTCCTTCGGAATGATGACCGAAGGCCAAAGCGCGAGCGGCGGTGACGCCTCACCCGTGCGGTCGACGAAGAATTTCGAGTTATCCATGGTGCACCTACGTTTTGGCGGTTGAGTTGTAGCGGATCGGAACGTTCGTCCGTGCTGGTATTTCGCGACCCAGGCCGCGTTGCCGTGCTAGTTCGTGAATTTTGATCCCGAGCGCGAGGTCGGAGATCCCCATGCCCATCGCTTTGAAGAGCGTCACGTCGGCGCCGTCCGGGCGCGAAGCGTTCTCGGCGACCAGACGGCTCAAGGGAGCGATCGCATCCCACGCCGGCCCGCCGGCTGCGCCGTAGTACTCGCGGAATTCGCGCGAGAGCGTTTGAGTTTGCGGCACGCTGTCGGCGCTTACGATCGCGCAGCGCGTGAGCAGCTGCGGCTCGAACTCGGCGCGTTCCGGCACGATCGCCCCGACGGCGTTGACGTGCACGCCGCGGGGTGCGCCGGCCGCGGTTAGCACCGGCGAGGTCGCCCGCGTGGCCAGCGTGATCACGTCGGTGCCGGCGAAGGCGTCATCGGCCGACGTCGCCTCGACCGCCTCGACGTCGGGGAACGTCGCCTTCAGCTTGGCGACGAGCGCCGCGCGGTTGGCCGGGGTCGGGCTCCAGACGCGCACGCGGCGGATGTCGCGGACCGCGAGCATGGCGGCTACCTGGGGCAGCGACTGTTTCCCCGAGCCGACGATCGTCATCTCGCGGGCATCGGCCCGGGCGAGCCGCCCGGTGGCAACGGAGCTGATCCCGGCCGTCCGGAGCTGGCCGAGGGCGAAGGCCTCGATCACCGCCAGCACGGAGCCGTTCTGCGCGTCGAAGAGCAAGACGAGCGGGCCGGTTCCACCGGTCGTGTGGGTCCAGGTCTTGGTGCCGACCACCCCGGCGCCCGGCACGGCGGCCCCAATCGCGTGGAGCGTGTCGTGACCGTTAAAGGTGACGACGGTTTTCGTCATGTTTTCCGCCGCGCCCGAGGGCTCGAGGCGGAGGGTCTCTTCGAGGGCGCTCAGCGCCAGGGGCAAGTCAACCAAGCTGACCACGTCGGCTTCGCTGATCCAGATCGGATTCACACCGGTGCTATTCACCCTAGAGCGCCGGCTCCTTCGTCCCGGCGGCCCGGAGTGTGCGTCTCATTGCTGGTAATTGGTCCAGAAACTGCGACTTTAGGCGAGGAAGAAAGTTTCAGGACGCGAAGTGTTTTCGGCGAAGTCGCTGCCCTTGCCATGCGGGGACAAGCGGCGTTCGTTTGCAGTGCTCAGTCCGAAGCTGTACCTGGAGAGTTGCGACCTATTTATGAGGGGCGAAGCTCCAACGCGGCGACGGAACGCACGCAAGACCACCTCGACGCGGTGCGTCGGATTAGGCGGAACAAAGAATTCGCCGGTTCGGCGGCACCAATCTATGGAGGCCTCTTAACTCGTATGATCCGAAAGCTAACGAAAGCGGTCGGAGTCTTGCTGATGCTCGGGTTTATTACCCCGAGTCTCGCAATGGCCAATCCGACAACGGTCGCGGTAGCTCCGGCGGATACCACCGCCGCAAGTGCTACTGCTACGGCTGGTGCGACTGATGTCGCCCAAGCCGGTCCCCTCTCCGACGTCCCGCTGAACAGCTGGGCGTACGATGCCGTCGATCAACTCGCAAAAGACGGCATCATCAAAGGCTATCCCGACGGCACGTTCAAGGGCAACCGCCCGATGACGCGCTATGAAGCTGCAGTGCTGGCGTATCGCGCGGTCGACATGATCGAAGCGCAGATCACCGCCGGTAAAGCCGTCGAAAAAGCCGACATCGATGCGGCCAACAAGCTCATCGCCGCGTATGGCGCCGAGCTCAAAGCGGTCGAACGTCATGTCGACGCACTGCAACAAGAAGCAGACGCGACGAAGACCGGCCTCGCAGCCACCGACAAGCGCGTTTCCGGTCAAGCCGGTCAGATTCAAGCGTTGAGCGACTTCGACAAGAAGGCGTACATCAAGTTCACCAGCATCGATACCGGCTTCGTTTACAGCGGTAACATCAACGGTAACTGCGGTAACGCAGCCGCCTACGGGCCCGCGTCCGGCAGCGCGTTCTGCGCGGCCAACGGTCCCGGCGCCGCGCTTCCGGCGGGCCAGCGCACGAACGGTTACAACCCGGCCGTCGGTACCGCTCCGGGCGGCAGCGCCTCGAGCCTTCCCATCGGTCAGGTCAACCGCGGCGTGAGCTTCATGTATCAGAAGGTCTCGCTGACTGGTACGCCCAGCCCGAACACCGCGTTCCTCGTCGAATTCGGCGACTCGGTCCGTCCGGTTCAAACGTCCGGATCGTCCAACAGCGCCAGCTCGAATGCGTATTGCACGCCGTCGTCGGGGCAGAACTTCCTCAACGGCAACCTCGCGGAGCCGACGACGCTGTCGAACTGCTCGGCGACCAATGCCAGTGGTGCTGAATACAACAACGGCGAACCCGGTGGTGCATTCGGTTACAACAACATCTGGATCCAAACGTCGATCCCGAACTCGGGTATCTACCTCCGCGCCGGCCACGTTCAAAACAACGAAGGTCCGACCGGCGGCTCCTGGCTCGGCGGCGACTACTACTGGGGCGTGATGCTCGGCATCACCAAGGGTAACTTCAACGGGTACATCGGTGCCGGCGTCGGCAACAGTGCCTCGACGAACAACGCCTTGGACAACGAGCCCTACACGGCGCAAAACATGACGATCCAAGCCGATTACACGTTCCCGATCGCCCCGCGTGCCTCGATCAACCTTGGTGCCATGTACACCAACTACACCGGGTACAGCTCGAGTGAATGGGATCCGTCGGCCGTCATTTGCACCGGTGCGAACGGCGCAACGCGTTACTTCGCGAACACCGCTGCCGTGCCGTTCTCGACCTGCGGAACCGCAACGTCGGGCGGCGTCACCCAGACCCTCACCCCGCTCACGTACGCTAACGGTACGGCGATCACGGGTGCGTATCTGAGCGCCGCCAACAACAACAACACGATCTCCGGAACGGGTTGTTCGTGTATCCCCGGCACGACGCCGGGCAACTACGTCTACAGCCTCAGCACCCCGGGTCTCGTGCTGACCGCGCCGATCTCGCAGATCGGTGCACATTTGATCTTCACGTATAACAACGCACGTCTCTACCTCGCCGGTACCTACCGGTTCGGTAACGACCCCTACACCGGCAAGGCGTGGGTCGGCAATACGACGGGCGACTTCGTGTTCGATCTCGGTCCGTGGCGCGCCGGTCCGGGCAACCACGGGAAGCTCACGTATGAAGCGCAAGGCTTTGCCGCCGGCTTCAATGCCATGACCCAGAACGTCAACTACTTCGGCGGACCGATTCTCGACAACACCTGGCAAACCGCTTTCGGCGGCGAGTACTGGGTCGAGACGGCGTTCAAGTACTGGGTTAGCGACAACGTCAACCTTGCGGTTGGTGTCGGTCGTTCCGGCTTGCTGCCGAACATTATCCTGCCTGCCGGCGGCCCGACGTGCCCCGGCTGCGTCATCAGTGGCTTCGGTCAGAACATGGCGTTCGCCCAGATGAACCTCAACTTCTAGTCTTAGGACCAGAGCTGGAAAAGGGCTCCGCTTCGGCGGGGCCTTTTTTTTGTTCATGCTCGGCGACGTTGACGCTGCCACTGCCGCAAGAATGCAATCCGCACATTACTCCTCGATGACTGGTCATCGCAAGAGCCCAAAGCGGTAACCCGCACCACGCACCGTATGCAGCAGCGAGGGAAGACTGTTGTTCGTGAGCTTTGTACGCAGCCTTCGTACGTACACATCGATGACGTTCGAGGTGACCTCGGCATCGTCGGTCCAGAGCGCAGCCTCGATCATCGTGCGTGTCACCAGCAGACCTGCGTTTCGCATGAAATACTCGAGGTAGGCGACCTCTCGAGCCGTCATTTGAATCTCCGTGCCCGCTCGCGTTACGCGCCGCGTTGCAAGGTCTAAGACGACGTCCTCGACGCGCAGCTCGAGGCGCGGAGGAGCGGGCTCGCGCCGCGTGATCGACCGCAGCCGCGCGAGCAGTTCTCCGAAAGCGAACGGCTTTCTCAAGTAGTCGTCGGCGCCACCGTCGAGACCGGTGATTGCATCGGTAGCCGTATCGCGTGCCGTCAGCATGAGTACCGGCGTCCTAAAACCGCTCTTGCGCAGCGAAGAGAGCACCGCAAAGCCGCTCTTTCCCGGAATCATGACATCGAGCACGATGGCGTCGTGGTCCCCGCTCTGCGCGGCCAACTCGCCGCTTATGCCGTCATGCTCGACGGCGACCACGTGGCCTTCTTCCGACAATCCTTCGCGCAAGACGCCGGCAAGCACGACGTCGTCATCAATGATCAGGACTTTCATCGGTCGTTTCGCTTATGTGCGGTCCAGGACGCTTCGTAAAGTGAGCGTTACCTCGCCGTGCCCTTGCGGCGAATTCCTGATATCGATCGTGCCGCCCCAGCTTTCGACTGCGGCGCGTGCGATCGGGAGTCCTAAGCCGCCGCCGTGCGGCGCCATCGCGGAACCGTCGCGCCATAAGCGATCGAATGCATGCACCAATGCACTATTGCTGAACCCTTTGCCGGCGTCCCGAATAATCACGCGAACGCAGTCTCCGACGAGTCTCGATTCGACCTTGACGCGCCCTCCCGCCCGGCTAAACTTGATCGCGTTGTGAAGAAGAACCAAAAGCACGCGGTCGAACAGCGTCGGCTGCGTCACGGCACACGCCCTAATGGGCGAGACCAGGTCGAACGAGATATCGCTGGCAGCAGCGACCGCTTCCATCCGGCTGACGACGGTGCTTAGCATCTGTCCCACATCGGTGACCGTTTCAGGCTCGGTGCGACAGTCCGTCTCGCCCAACATGAGGAGGGCATCGATGAGCCGATCCATTTGTGACACTTCCGACCTCACCGTTGCCAGCGTATCGCGGTACTTCTCGGCCGACCGTTCGCGTCGAAGCGCGATATCGACGCTCGCCATGATCACCGTAAGCGGCGCGCGCAAGTCATGCGACGCATTTGCGGTAAACCGCCGTTGCTCCCGAAATGCCGCGTCTAGGCGATCGAGCATACGATTAAAGGCAAGGCTAAGCTGCCGCAGCTCGCTATCTGCTTCGGGGTTGAGCCGGCGAGTCAGGTCGAAGGCTTCGATCTCGGCCGCGACTGCTGCCATTCCACGCAGCGGTTCAAGCGCACGGTGAACGACCGAATTCGCGACGAGAATTGCAATGGTCGATATGGCCACCAGAAGGATGGTAAGAATCAATGCCGTGATGTGGAGATAGTCGTTAACGAAGTCCAGCGGGCGCCAAATCGCAATTACGGCCGGGCGGCGGCCTCCGACTGCGGCGCGCGAAAGCATGACGCGTAAGGTCCGTGGGCCATCCTCGACCGTGACGTAGCTCGAGGGGAGCATCGAACGGTTGGCCACCTGCGCAACGGCAGCCGGCACCGGCCCACTGGTCCATGTAATAGAGCCATCACGCGAGATAATCGCAGCATTTTGGGCGTTGCTCAGCACAGAACGAAGCCACGCGGATGCGCGTTCGTCGAGCGCCGCACCGCCACGATCGGTGATCGCGAGCAGCGCACGTGTCGATGTCGATAGGCGATGGTCGAGATCTGCCATGACGGCTCGATCGACGGCCGCGAATGCCGTTAACGAAAAGATTACGAGGCCGGTAACGAACATGCCGATATACGTTAAGACCAGGCGTGCGCGCAGCGATACCGCCGGCTTTTCGCGAGCGTCTTTCATTGTTCGATCGTCCCATCCCAAGCAAAAAATCCGCTATGCTCTACCATTGGAGGTCTCCTTCCGATGGGCCTCAGTCATCTGAGAGTCATGTAGGCGCCGCATTGTGGGATCGCTGCGCAATCGGTCTGTATCTGGACGTTAGCGACCTATTCACGAGGGGCGAACTCCGATTCAGCAGAGGAACGCATGTAATGACCTCACCTCGACTCGGCGCGATAAATTGGCGGAAGAAAGAAATTTCACCAGTTTGTCGCCACCAATCTATTGGAGGCCTCCTAACACGTTATGATCCGAAAGCTAACGAAAGCGATCGGAGTTTTGCTTATGCTCGGGTTCATTACCCCGAGCCTTGCAATAGCCGATCCGACTGCTACGGCCGGCGCGACTGATGTCGCCCAAGCCGGTCCCCTCTCCGACGTCCCGCGAAATAGCTGGGCGTATGACGCCGTCGATCAACTCGCAAAAGACGGCATCATCAAAGGCTACCCCGACGGCACGTTCAAGGGCAACCGCCCGATGACGCGCTATGAAGCTGCAGTGCTGGCGTATCGCGCGGTCGACATGATCGAAGCGCAGATCACCGCCGGTAAAGCCGTCGAAAAAGCCGACATCGATGCGGCCAACAAGCTCATCGCCACGTATGGCGCCGAGCTCAAAGCGGTCGAACGTCATGTCGACGCGCTGCAGCAAGAAGCAGACGCGACGAAGACCGGCCTCGCAGCCACCGACAAGCGCGTTTCCGGTCAAGCCGGTCAGATTCAAGCGCTGAGCGACTTCGACAAGAAGGCGTACATCAAGTTCACCAGCATCGATACCGGCTTCGTTTACAGCGGTAACATCAACGGTAACTGCGGTAACGCAGCCGCCTACGGGCCCGCGTCCGGCAGCGCGTTCTGCGCGGCCAACGGTCCCGGCGCCGCGCTTCCGGCGGGCCAGCGCACGAACGGTTACAACCCGGCCGTCGGTACCGCTCCGGGCGGCAGCGCGGGCAACCTTCCCATCGGTCAGGTCAACCGCGGCGTGAGCTTCATGTATCAGAAGGTCTCGCTGACCGGTACGCCCAGCCCGAACACCGCGTTCCTGATCGAATTCGGCGACTCGGTCCGTCCGGTTCAAACGAGCGGCGCGTCGAACAGCGCCAGTTCGAATGCGTATTGCGCGCCGTCGTCGGGGCAAAACTTCCTCAACGGCAACCTCGCGGAGCCGACGACGCTGTCGAACTGTTCGGGTACCAACGCCAGTGGTGCTGAATACAACAACGGCGAACCCGGTGGTGCATTCGGTTACAACAACATCTGGATCCAAACGTCGATCCCGAACTCGGGTATCTACCTCCGCGCCGGCCACGTTCAAAACAACGAAGGCCCGACCGGCGGCTCCTGGCTCGGCGGCGACTACTACTGGGGCGTGATGCTCGGCATCACCAAGGGTAATTTCAACGGGTACATCGGTGCCGGCGTCGGCAACAGTGCCTCGACGAACAACGCCTTGGACAACGAGCCCTACACGGCGCAAAACATGACGATCCAAGCCGACTATACGATTCCGCTCGCGCGGCGTGCCTCGGTCAACATCGGTGCCATGTACAACAACTACACCGGGTACAGCTCGAGCGAGTGGGATCCGTCGGCCGTCATCTGCACCGGTGCGAACGGCGCAACGCGTTACTTCGCGAACACCGCTGCCGTGCCGTTCTCGACCTGCGGAACCGCGACGTCGGGCGGCGTCACCGAGGCCCTCGCCCCGCTCACCTATGCCAACGGCACGGCGATCACGGGCGCGTATCTGAGCGCCGCCAACAACAACAACACGATCTCCGGAACGGGTTGTTCGTGTATCCCGAGCACGACGCCGGGCAACTACGTCTACAGCCTCAGCACCCCGGGTCTCGTGCTGACGCACCCCATCTCGCAGATCGGTGCACACCTGATCTTCACGTATAACAACGCACGTCTCTACCTCGCCGGTACCTACCGGTTCGGTAACGACCCCTACACCGGCAAGGCGTGGGTCGGCAATACGACGGGCGACTTCGTGTTCGATCTCGGTCCGTGGCGCGCCGGTCCGGGCAACCACGGGAAGCTCACGTATGAAGCGCAAGGCTTTGCCGCCGGCTTCAATGCCATGACCCAGAACGTCAACTACTTCGGCGGACCGATTCTCGACAACACCTGGCAAACCGCTTTCGGCGGCGAGTACTGGGTCGAAACGGGCATCAAGTACTGGGTCAGTGACAACATGTTCCTCGGCGCCGGCATCGGACGTTCCGGCTTGCTGCCGAATGTGAGCCTGCCTGCCGGCGGCGTGACCTGCCCCGGCTGCGTCATCACCGGCTTCGGTCAGAACATGGCGTTCCTTCAGGCGAATCTCAACTTCTAGTCTTAGGACCGGAGTTGCAAAAAGGGGCTCCGCTTCGGCGGGCCCCTTTTTGTTATTCTTTCTCCGGCTGATGCGGTAGCCGCGACGAATCGAAACTCGCTAACCGTTCTCGATCGATCAAGGCTATGCGTCCGCGGACGCGGCGCAAAGCACCGGCTTGTTCGAGCTCGGCAACTGCGCGCGCTACGACCTCTTTGACCGTGCCGGTTGCCGTCGCAATCTGCGTCAACCGGAGCGAGGGAAGGTTTGCGGGATCGACCATCGAGAGCCCCTTTTCAATCGGAGCATATGGCCGAAGCACACCTGCGACGCGCGCGATCAGTTTCTTCGACACATGCGACTGCACCAGCTCGGCAATGGTGCGAACCTGCTGCGCTGCCGCCGCGGCCAGCGCGAGCGCAAAGCGCGGATCGACCTCAGCCGCCTGTAGAACCTCCGCCCGCGGAAAGAGCAGCAGGTCTGCAGACTCCGCAAGGGTCGCGAAACGAGCGATCGTCGCCCCACCGTCAAACAGCACGATGTTTCCGAAGACTTCGGTCTCGAGAGCTTCGAACAGAATCTGGTCGCGGCCGAACGGCGAGCCGACGATCGCAAATACTCGCCCCCTGCGCACCACGCCGAGGTACGGCCAATCGGACTCCTGTTCCGCGATCGTCGTCTTCCGGCGTACCGTCCGCGGCTCGGCGACCGATGCGAGCGATCTTCTGGTCGATTCGCTCGAGCCGGCAAAGATCGGGCAGCGGTGCATAAAGTGCGTGATGGAGCGCAAATCGCCGGGAGGAGCGAGCTTACGCAGCGCTATTTCCCACCGCTCGCGCGCGAGCCGGCGCTGCGTCCACACGAACCGATGCGAGAACATCTTCTCGAAACGCCGGCGTAGCGGCCGCGGCTCGTAATCGTAGATCAGGTGAAGCGTTTCGTCATCGCGCAGATCGGTAAACGCACCGCACACGACTCCGTGGCGCTCCCACACCGGCGTGCTCCGCAGATCCAGGACGCTGTCCATCCGGAACTTTTCCCGGCCGGACACAGCTAGGGCCTGCCGATGCTCGGCCGCCTTCGCGCGAATGATAACAAAAGTTACCAAGCGGCGGCGAAACGGCGCGCGTTTGCTGAAGGCTACGACGATGCACTCCGTCGCCGAGGTGACCCCGCTCCGCCGCTTGCTGCCGCTCGTCTTCCTCGATCGCGCGGGCAGTCAGCGCGTGCTGCTCGGCCGGTTCGAGGTCAGTCAGAACGCCATCGTCATTGCCGCCTCCCTCCTCATCGGCGCCGGCGGTGGATACGGTGCGGTCGGCTTCCGGCGGCTGATCGACTTCGTCAACTGGATCTCGGTGCAAATGATCGGCGGAGCGCTGAAGGCGCACCTCGGAGCGGCGTTCGTTATCGTTCCGCTGGTCGCAGGCGGTGCGTTCGTCGCATGGTTCGTGGCGCGGTTTGCGTCAGAAGCAAAAGGGCACGGCGTGCCGGAGGTGATGGCCGCAGTGGCTTTGCGTGGGGGCATCATGCGGCCGCGCGTGATCTTCGTGAAGACCTTGGCTTCCGCGATATCGATCGGCGTCGGAGGCAGTTGCGGTCGCGAAGGGCCGATCGTGCAGATCGGCTCCGCGATCGGCTCCGTCATCGGCCAATGGCTGGGCGTGCCGGCGGCGGTGATGCGCACGCTCGTCGCATGCGGCGCTGCCGCCGGCATCTCCGCGACCTTCAACGCCCCGATCGGCGGCGTGTTCTTTGCAAGCGAGATCATTCTCGGTGAGTTTGCCCCACGTTCGTTTGCCGCTATCGTTGTTTCGAGCGTTGCCGCGGCGGTCATCGGTCGTGCCTACCTCGGCAACCGGCCGTCGTTCGATGCCGGGGCGTTCACGCTCGTTTCGCCGCGAGAGTTATGGCTCTACGCGCTGTTAGGCATCGTGTGTGCGCTCTGGGCGGCATTTTTCGTACGCGGTCTCTATTGGGTCGAAGACCGTTTCGATGGCTTGTCGATTCCGCCGGCGCTGAAAGCGGCTGCCGGCTTCGGGCTCGTCGGCGTGATCGGGACGGCGTTTCCGCAAGTCCTGGGCGTGGGCTACGATCGCATGCAAGAGGTCTTCTACGAACACGTGCCGGCGATCCACGCGATCGCTCTCGCCGTGCTCAAGCCGCTGGCGACGTGGTTGACCATCGGCAGCGGCGGCAGCGGGGGCGTGTTCTCGCCGTCTCTCTTCACCGGCGCCATGCTCGGCGATGCTTTCGGCCGCATCGTACACGACGCGTTTCCAAGCTGGACCGGACCTGCTGCGGCCTACGGCCTCGTCGCAATGGCCGCCGTGTTTGCGGCGGCGGCCGAGGCGCCGATTACGTCGATCGTCATCGTCTTCGAGATGTCGGACAACTATACGATCATTCTGCCGTTGATGGTATGCACGGTGCTGGCGTCGCTGGTCGGACGCCGTCTTGTCGGCGGCACGGTGTACGAACTGAAGCTGATCCGGCGTGGGATCGATTGGGCACGAGCAAGGCGTCCCGGCGATCTCCGGCACGTGCGCCTGGCGAGCGTGGTTCGAAGGCCCGATCCCACGGCGAACGTAGCTGAGCGCATCGAGGACGTCGCTCATGCGATTGGGGCATCGAATGAACTCGTGGTTCCGGTCATCGACGACGGACGACTTGCCGGTATCGTCACGGCGAGCGATCTCGCCGTCGCGGTGGCGACCGGAAGAGGTTCGCATCTCATCACGAGTATCACGCGGCCGGCTCGCGAAACGCTGCCTATCGACGCGACCCTCGAGCAAGCTGCGGCACTGCTCGCGGAGCCGGATACGCCGCTGCTTCCGGTGACCGGGCTCGACGGAAAACTGGCCGGCATCATCACCCGCCGAGACGTCTTGGATACGTATCGTAACTCGATCGAACGCAGTTGACGTCAATAGCGTTCGTCGACGATGACGCGTTTGGTGATCCAGATCAAGAGCCCGCCGAGGATCCCGACACCGAGTAAAAAGACGAGTGAGTCGAGTACGACGATTCCGGTCGAAAGGCTTCCCCCGCAAAAGGCGATCACGCCGGCGACGGTGGCAAGTTCGAATCGCCTCAACGGGTTTGACGAGAACCCCGCGACATCGTTCGCCGTTGCCAAAACATCTTCAGGCGCCCAGCCGGACGTAGGGATCAGGTCTGCGATCTTTCCGTCGCTTCCCACGATGACCAGCGTATCACCGTGTATGATGCGGCCCGGATCGGTTTCCAACGGATCGAGGGCGAATGAATCAAGCACGTTCTTGACCTGCGCCGGCTCGCCCGTGATGAGCGACCAGCGCGACGGATCTGCACCGAACTGGCTCCCATACGCTGCGAGTACGGCCGGAGAGTCCGAAAGCGGGTCGAGCGTCATCTCCACGAGGTGGAAATGGCGCGGATCGAGCCGGTGCTGCAAGTACGCGAACTTCCCGCTGATCGCCGGGCAGATCGATCGATCCGGGCAGCGGGTGTAGATGAAACTCAACAAGAGCACCTTGCCGCGAAAGTCACGGAAACGCGTGCTGCGGCCGTCTTGTGCAACGAAGCGGTAATCCGGCAACTCATCGCCGCGCGCCAACACGTGCGTGATGAGACGGTTCGGCAATCCGGGCACGAATTCGGCGGCCGCGTGCACGGCGTCCAGCGTGGCCGCACGCGGATCGAGATATGCATCGAAGGCCTCGCCGAGCTGCAAACGAGCGCTGCTTCGATACCGGCGCGTTTGCGAGGGGTACATCGCCGGGACGCCGTCGATGGCCGCCACGACGGCACCCCCGGCCGGAATCGCGAGGACGCGTCCGTGTACGGGGATTGCCCGTTCTTCCGCTGCGCTCGCATTTGAAGCCGCCAGAGCGCTGACGAGCAAGAGGTTGATGGCCAGGGCGAATGCGATTCTCATGACGCAGCTTGCTTCACTTCCGCCGCAAGTTCAGCCGGCGTGTCGCTCCAGTCGCCGTCACCGCGTATTCGGCCGTCCGGCCCGATGAAGACAACCGTCGAGCTGTGCGCCACGAGGTAGCCGAGCGCGCTGCCGTGCGCCGGGAGCGCTTGATGATAGACGTGATAGGCGGCATAGACGGGGGCGAGCTCTGCCTCCGTTCCGGTCAACCCGATGAACGACGGATCGAAGAGCCGAACGTATCTGCCGACAACGGCGTCCGTGTCGCGTTGCGGATCGACGGTGATGAAGACGACGTCGAACCGGGCTCCATTTGGACCGAGTTTGCGCTTCGCGCGCGCCAAAGCGGCAAGCGTCGCAGGACAGACGTCAGGACAATGCGTGTAGCCGAAGAAGAGCGCGACCGTCCGGCCTCGGAGGTCGGATAAGTGAAACGGCCGGCCGTATTGATCGATCAGCGTGAAGTTCGGCGCGAGGGTCCGCGGCGGTGCAAGCAGCAGCACGATTCCGGCGGCGATTGCGACGAGCAGAAGAAAACTCCCCGCGGCAATCGCGCGGCGGCGGCGGAAGAAGGGTTTCGCAGGCGCCGGGCGTTCTTCGTTCATGCGAACATTCATAGCTCACCGGGCCGCCGAGTACAAGCGCATCCGTCCGCGCGAAAAACGTTAACAATTGTTTCGTTTTTTCATAAACAATACGTCTCGCTTAAATATGCAAAACGAGGAGGAGCACGGTGCCTGAAGTCGGCACCGATTTGCGCATGGCCCAAGGTGTGAGACTGTTCGAAGACCCGCCGCGCTCGCTCGTCGGGGCCATCTGTGAGAGCCGTCTCAACTATTGGGCAGCGTACGCGGTGGATCTCAGTTGTCCGGCAATCTTCGCGTATCTTGGAATGCAGCACGCGGAACGGTGGCCGGTCATCGTCCTCAGTTCGATGCTCGGCCTGGTGCTCTTCAGCCTGATCGAATACGCGGTCCATCGCTGGCTGCTCCACGATCTGAGAAGCGCCCTTGCAGATCTGCACGACGCGCATCACGCCAATCCCGAACGGACGTCTGCGTTCCTTTTCCCCACCAGCCTCTCGCTACTGATGCCGGCTTGGTTTCTGTTGAGGTGGGCGCACGTACCGGAGGCGTCGTATGTTCTGATGGGCCTTTCCGCCGGCTATGTCTCCTTCGACACGCTGCATCACATCGAGCACACGACACGCATCAACCGGATTCCGTTCCGGTGGTTGAAACGCACATGGGCTTTCCATCGCGTGCATCACCGTCTCGATCGATGCAACTACGGCGTGATCACCCCGTTCTGGGATCACGTTTTTGGAACGCACCAGACACGGATCAAGAGGCTCCGACGGTGAGCTCATCCGGAAGCGTTTCGATGGTCGCCGCATCGATCAGGCGCAGCGTGTAATGGGCGACGCGCGGGACGTAGACGCACGCAAGGCCCTTGTCCGTCGGCGGACAGTCCAGCCCCGGCGCGACGTACGCGCCGGTCGCGTCCTCCACCGCGTCGATGGCCGCGAGTCCCGTGCCGTACATGCGGCACATCGCGCTCGGCGTTGCGGGGCACGCGATCTGCGTCACCTCGGGTGCGCGAGCGAAGGTGCCCGGTAACGGTACCCAGTTGCTCCCGAGCCCTGTTGCCGCGTCGACGAGCTGCATCTGCAGCGTTCCGAAGGCTCGGTCGCGCAAGAGGTTGGGGTGGAGATCGATCGTGAGCGTGCCGGGCGTGCGCGCGTGGACGTCTGCATCCGCGACGGCCACGGCGGTCGGATCAGGGCGTGAGGCTTCGCAGGGTGTCGACGGGGTCGCGCCGGCTTGCCGCACGCGCACGTTTACTTGGCGCGGAAGGGTGCCGCTCGCGCTCGCCAACGTAACGACGACGGGGCTCGTCGAGAGGTGAGGACCGGATGACGGATTGCCGAAGCCGGCCGCGGCAAGCCTCGGCCTCGGCGCGACGACCGTCAACGGAAAGACCTCGCCGCCCGTTCCGGCGTTGCTCGTAAGCTGGGCGGTTACGCGCTGGCCGATCGCGAGCCCGTCGCCCCCAAACGGAGGTCCATCGAAGCAGGCAGACGTGGCGCTCGAATTAGCTTCTTTCACGTACGTCGCGCCGTTGGCGACGATGCCGCGGACGGTTTCCAGCCCTGAGCCGGCCAGACTGATGAATGCATCTCCCAGCGAAACGACGGCCGTTTTTGCATCGACTTGCGCCGGCGGCGCCTGGATGCTCAGCGCTACCGATGCCTCAAAGGCTCGCCCGGACCGCGGGCCATCCTCGTAAAGGCGGATCTCCGCAGGGCCCGGCGAGATGCCCGTGAGAGAAGCGCTCAATTCGACCCGTCCCGCGTCGAGTTGCTTGGCGGTCAGCGCGATCGGCGCAGCGCTGCCGATTTGCATTTCCGCATGCGAGAGGCATGCTGCAGTTGCCGATGATGCGATGACATCCAGCGATTCGCCCGCTACCGGCGGATGGTGCGGAACGGTGGCGAGACTCCAGGGCCCATCCCCGGGAAACGCGAGCCGCATCGCCGCATTCTCCGGCGGCGAGACCGGGTCGAAGCCGAATCGGCCGCTCAAGGCGACGCTGTAGCCGCCGTCCGCGCTTGCTGCGAATCGCGACCGCTCGACGAGCGGCGCCGAGAGCGTGCGCGGATCGAGCGCGAGACGGTATGGGGCGTGACCGTCCGGCGAGACGAGCAGCGAAGCGCCGTTCACGTAGCGTGACGTGTGATCGAAGTGCAGCGGAATGGTGAAGCGGTCCGAACGTTCGCATACTCCGGTGCCCGGCGCATCGTTGACGACCAGCGGCGCGTGTTCGGTCGCTTGGGGATCGCCGATCGTGAAAAAGAGCACGTCGGAGTAGGCTGCCGGCGGCCGGACGGTGGGTACCTTTACGCCCATGAGCAGTTCGTCGCCTCGGGCTGCCGTTGGATCGGCGAGCGTGACGGTCGTCGGCAGATATTCGTATTCGAGATGCCCCGTCTTCACGAAGAGGTGCCAGACGGTCAGCAACGATGCGAGATACGGCGCGTATGTCAACGGCAGCGCAGCTCCGGCGACCCCGCCGAGGAACTGCGCTTGCGTCGGCGCGGCAAAGTTCGTTTGGTAGATGGTGGCATCCACGGCTTGCTGCACGCAGTTACTGACCTCTGCTGCCGGCTCGCCGGCGACGTAGCAGGCGTCGATCGTCGACGCGCTGACTCCGAGGCTTTGCGCGACGCTTTCAACGCGGTACTGCTCCGAAATGGGATCCATGGATCCGCTTCCCAGTGAGGAGAGGAAGTCGCTCAGGAAGCTGTAGCGGTCGACCGCAGCATTGGTGCCTTGGGACATGTCGACGAAATCGGTCGGATGCGCGCCGACGTAATCGCGCACGCCGTCGACGCCCCGGGTTTTGGCGTCCTCCGGTATGAGAAAGAAAATCGGTATGCCGCGATAATCGCCGGCACCGTAAACGAAGTGAATACGGCCGGAAGCGGGCGCTGTTTTCGCCTTTCTGCGCGCGTTCGAAAAAAGCCGATCGGCCGGGCTGCTGCGTTCGAACAGCCAGTGTTGCCGCGCCGTTTCGGTAACGAACGCGACGTTCACGTGGTAGTTGACGCTGCTCGGCGGCCGCCGGTAGTCCGGAAAGTCGAGGTCGACGATGTCGCCGGGCTTGAGCGCCGGCACGAGAGCCGCGGGCAACGTAACGGTTGTTTTGCCGACAATCCTCGTCACTGTGGCATCGATGTGCGATCCGGCCGCCGGACCGGCGCTGGCGGTAACGACGAATGGGACGCTCGGATTTCCCCCGGCGGCGGACGCCGGAAGCCACGGCATGACGAGCAGTGCGATGAAGACGGCCGACCAGCGGAGGCATGCAGACATGGGAGGGTATTTTGATTCGCCAGCAGCGCGCTCATTGTGGCCGGATCGTTGACATTTGTTATCAAATGCGACGTGAACGGCGATCGAACGTTGACTTTTGTTACTAGAAAAAAATTTCGTCTGAAAACGCCCTAGGTCAAGGATTCAAATCTGGGAACTAGCGGGGTAAGGCGCTGTTGCAGGTGGCGAAATGCTTGTCGGCTCGGACAAGATCGAACGTGCTTGCGATGTGACCTTGCAAGTAGACGAAGGAGTACTGAACATGCACGTTTCGCGACACGTCCTGGGACTAACTCGCAAGCTATCTCTCGTGTCAGCCATCATTGCCGCGTGCGTCGTGCCCGCGGTAGCACAAACGAACCCCGGTACGACGCAAATGTCGCCTGCCGAGCGGGCATTCGTTACCAACATGCTGCAAATATCGCGCGGGCAAATCGCGCTGGCGACGCTTGCTCAGCAGCGTATGAACGACTCATCCGCGGCGGTTTCTTTCGACGAAACGGCCAGTGAATGGTATGCGTTCCGTTCGCACCTTGCAACGCTTGCTGCAGCGGTAGGAGCTCCGTCTCCCGTTGCCCTCAGCGCAGCGCAACAGGCGATGCTCGCGCAGCTGCAAAGCGCGCCGAGATCGAGAGTCATCGGTCTATGGGTGAAGCTCGAGCGGCAAGGCGATCAGGCCGCGCTTGCGCAGATCCGCGCGCAACACGTCGCGGCTAATTCGCCGGTCGGGCAATTCATCGCGTACGCGTCGCCTGAGTTAACGACCTACGACCAGGCGGGGTACGATCACGTTATGACTGCCCAGAGCGTGAGCCCGATGGTGCGGGCCGGAGCGTATAGCTGGAAGTAGCTCGCGCGGCCAAGCTGCATACCGGCGTGAAGAAGGCCTCAGTCGACTGAGGCCTTCGCTCTTTTATGATGCGGGGAACGCACTGTATTCCTCGAGCGTGACCGGACGCTGCAGGGCTCCGTACTTCGCCGCAACGGTGAGGATCGGCTCGACGTAGCGCCGCTCGAACGTCGTTGCGAAATAGAGCCGCTTCATCTGCGCGATGGCAGCCAGATCCATCTTCGATGCCTTCGCGAGCATCGGCGCCGACTCGGCGGTGTGTGTGTTGGCCCACTTCGCCGTGGCATAGATGCCGGCAACGAGTTTTTTCGCGAGATCGGGATTCTTTTGCAGCCATGCTTTGGTCGTGAACCACACGACGACCGCGATCTCCGGTCCGACCGCGAGATAGGTGTCGCCGAAGTCGCGGATCTGTCCGGCCTTCACCGCATCGGACTTGAACGGTTCGGTGATGAAGCTCGCTTGCACGAGCCCGCGCTGCAGCGCGCCGCCGACCTGTCCGAACGGCAGTTCGACGAATTTCACGCTCTCGCGCGAAACGCCGTTGATGTCGAGCCACGCCAACAGGCTGATGTGGTTGAAGTCACCGAGCGAACCGACGCCGAACGTGGCGCCGGTCAAATCCTTGGGCCTCTTGAACGGCGAGTCTTTGGCGATGACGAGATTTGCGTTGGCGTCGCGACGCGAGTAGAGCACGGCCGGTGCGATCATCTGCAGCGGGAGACCGCGCGCGATCGCCGCGGCGACCGTCATCGGATTTGCTTCACCCACATCCAGGTCACCGCCCAGAACCCCGTTGAGAATGGTCGCACCGCTCGGCAGCAGCGTGACGGCCGGCGTGATGCCGTTCGCGGCGAAGATTCCGGAATCGGTGCCGTAGAACGCCTCGCCCGTCGCGTCGAGCGCTTGCGCGCCGATCTTTACGACGGGCGGAGCGGTTTGCGCGAGCACGGGTCGCGCGGCAGCCGCAACGGCGGCGCCGGCAATGAGCGAGAGGGCAGTGGTACGGGTAGGCATCGCGAATTTTTTCACGCGAAGCTAACAAACTCCGCTACATCAAAGTTTGAGCAGCCGGTCGGCGTTGCCGTGGGCGATCTTTATTTTGTCGTCGGGGCTCACCGGCAGTGAATCGAGGAACGCCGCGCCGATCGCGTTGCTCGCGAACGGATAGTCGACGGAGAAGAGGATGCGGTCGGCGCCGAACGTGAGGAGCGCGCCGAGAAACGGCGGCACCGTAAACCAGCCGCTCGTCGTTATCCACACCTGATCGAGGATCGTGCGGCTGACCGAGCGCGATAGCCCGGTCATCTTCTCGGGCAGCGTGTCGTCGCAGCGCGCGAGCGCGGCCGGTAAGCCTTCGCCCATGTGTCCGATGATGATCTTCAGCTTGGGATGACGGTCGAACGTACCCGCGAGCACCATGCGGAGCACGTGCACGGCGGTTTCGGCATGCCAGCCCCAGCCGGATGTTGCGAAGAAGTTCGAAACGGCGGGGCTGAAGCCGTCGTAGTAGGCGGCGCGTACGCTTTCGGGCGGCAGGCCGGGGTGGATGTAGATCGGGACGTCGAGGGTTTCGGCGCGCGCGAGAATCGGCGCGAACATCGGATCGTCGAGGAACTTCCCGTCGGTCGTGCCGCTAACGAGCGCGCCGCGCAGGCCGCACTCGCGCACGGCACGTTCGAGTTCGTCGGCCGCCGCCTCGGGTGCCGTCAGCGATAGATGCGCGAACGACGCATAGCGTTCGGGGCGTGCGCGCACGACGCCGGCCAGCGCATCGTTGTAGCGCTTGGCGAACGCGGGCGCCGCATCGGGCGGCAACAGCGCCGCGCCGAGACCGGGCACCGACAGCACCTGGACGCTGATGCCGCTTTCGTCCATCGATGCGATCCGCATGTCGTCGACGTCTTCGAGTTCGGCCTTGACGCGAACCGCGCCGCCGCGATGATCGCGGGAGGCGTACGGACTCGACGCGAGCTCCGCGGCAAACGCCGGCAGCGAAACATGTTCTTCGAGAGCAACGACGCGCATGCGGACCGGTTCAAGCATGAAAAGCCCAACCCTGCGCTAAAATACGCGGGCATGAATCTCGTCCATCGAATCGCGGCTGCCGTTCTGTGCGCAGCCTGGCTTGCTACGCTCGCACCGCCTGCAACTGCTGCGCCCGAACCCTACGAGATCAACGCGATCCTGTCGCTGACCGGTAATCTGGCATTCGTGGGTGCGGATCAGCAGCAAGCGCTCAAAGCGCTCGAAGGATTCGTCAACAAAAACGGCGGCATTGCGGGCCGGCCGCTGTCCTTCGTCATCGCCGACGATCAGTCCGATGTGAAGACATCGCTGCAACTGGCGCAAGGCTTGATTTCGAAAAAAGTGCCGATCATTCTCGGCCCGTCGAGCCCGCAAGCGTGCGCCGCGATCGCGCCGCTGCTCACCAACGGACCCGTGCTGTACTGCATCGCGAACGCCGGCTATCCGGTGACGGGCGGTTACGAATTCCTGACGCTCTTCGGATTCGATGTGCAGTTCGCGGTGACGCTGCGGTATTTCCGCATGCTCGGCTTGCACAAGCTGGCGTACATCACCGCGACCGACGCGGGTGGTTTGGATGCCGAACGCGCGATTCTCGCCGCCGCGGCGTTGCCCGAGAACAAAGACATTCAGATCGTGGCGCGCGAGCACTTCGGCCAAGGCGACCTGAGCACGACCGCGCAGATGGCGCGCATCAAAGCGGCCAATCCCGACTTCATGATCGCGTGGGCGACCGGGACGCCGGCCGGCACGATGTTCCGCAGCGCAAAGGACATCGGCGGCCTCGATCTGCCGATCACGACCTCACCCGGCAACCTCAACGCGGCGTTCTTCAAACAGTACGGTTCGCTTTTGCCGAGCAACCTGTACTTCGCGACGGTACCGTACTACGCGAACAACGCATTGCTCAACCCCGCGGTGAAGACCGCGATCGCGAACCAAACCGCGGCCCTTGCCGCCATCGGCGTCAAGCCGGACGGCCTTGCGATCGGCGCGTGGGACCCGGCCGTGTTGCTCGTCGATGCGTTGCGTAAGCTCGGCCCCGATGCCTCCGCGGCCAAGCTGCACGACTACCTCATCAACCTGCGCGGCTGGGTTGGAGTGAACGGCACCTACGACTTCCGCGCGAACCCGCAGCGCGGGCTCGGGCAAAACAACGTCATCATGGTGAAGTTCACGAGCAGCGGCAACGTGGCCGCCAGCAAGTTCGGCGGCGTGCCGCTACGCTAGCGGCCCCGGGTTCTTGACGTACTTGTTTACGACCGCGTCCGCCATATGATAGGCGAGCGCGCCGACCGTTCCGGTCGGATTGTAGCCGGCGTTTTGCGGAAACGAACTCGCGCCGGTCACGAACACGTTTGAGACGTCCCACGTCTGACCGTACTTGTTGAGCACGCTCTGCGTGGGATCGCTGCCCATGATCGCGCCGCCGGTGTTGTGCGTGCTCTGATAGGGCACGACGCTATAGTGCGCTGCGAGCTGATTGATCACCGACTTGCTCGCGCCGGAAGCCTTCGCGATCTTCGCTAAGATGCCGGCCATGAAGGCCGACTGCTTATGCTCGTGCGGACCCCAATCGAAGGTCATGCGCAAGAGCGGCTGACCGTAGATATCTTTGTAGGTTGGATCGAGGTCGAGGTAATTGCCGCGATAGGCCTGCACGCCGCCCTGGGCGTTCATGCCGAACGCGCGATTGTAGTAGTGCGCAACGGTCTGTTTCCACTTCGCGCCCCAGCGCGGCGTACCGGGCGGCACCGGGTGGAAGAGCACCGGCCGGCCGCCGTTCGTGTTCTGGCTAATGTCGGCGCCGCCGATGAAGCCGTAGGGGCTATGGTCGAAGTTGTCGCCGTTGAAGTCGTCGATCACGGTTCCGAGCGCGCCCGAACCCATGAACATGTTGAACACTTTGCCTTCGTCGAAGAAGAGCGTGCCGTTCGTGCCGGTCTGATAAGCGTAGTTTTTGCCGACGACACCGGTGTTCGTGACCGGATCGTACGGTTTGCCGATGCCGGAAAGCAGCAGCATGTGCACGTTGTTGAACGCGAAGGCGGTGACGAAGATCATCGCGGCGGGCTGCGTCTGCTCGCGGCCTTGCGCGTCGAGATAGGTGACGCTGACGGCTTTCTTCTTCGAGCTGTCGAGGTTGATCCGAAGTACTTTGGAATTCGTGCGCAGCTCGAAGTTCGGCGACTTTCGCAGACTCGGCAAGAGCGTGGTCTGCATGCTCGCCTTCGCGCCCATCTCGCACGAGAAACGCTCGCAGTAGCCGCAGTAGACGCAGAGCCCGAGCTGGTTGCCCTCGGGGTTCGTGTAGGGTTGCGATGAATTCGCCGACGGCTGCGGGAAGGTATGGTAGCCGAGCGACGTGCATGCATCGCCGAAGACCTTCATCGCATAGCTCTGCTTTTGCGGCGGGCTCGGGTACTCGCGCGAACGCGGGCCTTCGAACACGTTGCCGCCCGGAATGATCTTGCCGCGCAGGTTGCCGGCCTTGCCGGCGATGCCCGCGAGGTACTCGAACTTATCGTAATACGGCTCGAGCTCGTCGTACGTGATGCCCCAGTCGGCCGACGTGCAATCCTCGCCCATGATCCCCGCACCGTAGCGCGCGATCGAACGGCTGCGCGTCTCGAAATCCCACGGCAAGAAACGCCAGGTCACGCCGTTCCAGTGCACGCCGGCGCCGCCGAGACCGTCGCCCGGCAAGAACGAACCCCACTGGCGCACCGGCAGCGCGGTCTCCGAGCGGTTGTGCCGGAACGTCAGCGTTTCTTTCGAGGCGTCTTGGAGCAGCTTGTAGCGGATGGCGTACGCCAGTTCGTCGTGCACGGCGGGGATCGCGAAATCCGGATCCGTATCGCGGTACTCACCGCGTTCGAGGCCGACGACCGTGTGCCCGGCCTTGGTGAGTTCGTTCGCGATGATGCCGCCGGTCCAACCGAATCCGATCGTTACGGCGTCGACGGGTTTCAGCACGGCCATGACTAGCGCACCCCCAGCGCTTTTTTCGCCAGCGCAACGTGGGTGTCCATATCGCTCATGCCGGACATGGCGGTTTCTTCCGAATGCTGCAAGTCGGCGATGCTCTGCGGTTGCACTTTGTACGGCACGTTGTGTTTCTCGACGAACGGATAGTACGCGGCTGCGGCGCCGGGGAAGCCGATCAGTTTCCAGCCGGCTTTGTTGCGATTGCCGCCATAGAGCGGATCGGCCCAGAAGCCCTCGATCGTGTTCGCGTAGAGCATCTCGAAGAACGTTTTGGCCGGCACGGCATCGAAGCTGAGCTTGGCACCGTCGAGCGCCGTTAGGACGTCATCTTGGTGCGCGGCGGAAAGTTTATCGAACGTTTTGCCGTACGTCTTTTCGCAGTACGCGTTCGTTGCTGCGATGCCGAGGCGATACACTTGCTGCGGCGTGAGCGGCAGCTGGTATCCAAAGTCCGCCGGCGCGTCGGATTGCCACGGTCCCGAGCGGTACATCTTGGCCGCGTAACCGAACTGCCCGCTGAGCTGCTGATCGATGTAGAACGCAACTCCCGCTTCGCGCCCGCCGGGCCCGAGCTCGTCCGTCGGAATCAATCGTTCGACCGCCGCTTCGACGAACGCCGATTCCGGCGAGGTGAGAAACGTGTACGCTTCGGGCTCGCTGCCGAGCGACGGCACGGGCGCCGGATGCTTCGGAACCGTCGCCGCCTCCGTTGCGGTTGTCGCCGGTATGGTCTCCGCAGCCACCACGGTCCCGACGAGTGCGACAAAGTCTTTCCGGCTAACGTGGTCCGGCATACGGCGTCCTCCGCAACTGGTTGAAAGCTCTCCGGGCCAGGTTACCACCGCGGCGCCGTGAAGGCTAGTCCTATGTTTCGGCGTCGCGCAGCCGTGACCGGCTACGATCCGAAGATCCTCACCCCCACCCTCGACCCCGACGAACTCGTAACGAAACTCTGAGGTCAAGATGAGCGAACCCATGGTCCTGCCCCAACCCGTGTTCGACGTTCAACGAGCGGCGGAACGCGCGTCGTTCGATTTCGGCTGGCTGCGCACGAGCCACTCGTTCAGCTTTGCCGATTATTACGATCCGCGCAACGTGAACTGGGGCGCGCTGCGCGTGTTCAACGACGATCGCGTCGAAGGCGGCAAGGGCTTCGGCACCCATCCGCATCGCGATATGGAAATCGTGACCTACGTGCTCTCGGGCCGGCTCGAGCATCGCGACAGCATCGGCAGCCACGGCGTCGTCGGTCCGGGCGGCGTGCAGTTCATGAGCGCCGGCACCGGGATCCAGCACTCGGAATTCAACCACTCGCCAACCGAGGAATTGCACTTCTTGCAGATGTGGGTGCTGCCGGGCACGTTGGGCGTGAAGCCGCAATACGGCCAGATGGAATTCGGCTCCGAGGAGCGGCACGACACCTGGCTGCTCGTTGCGTCCGGCCAGCCCGGCCTCAGCGCGCCGGTTGCGCTCACGCAAGACGCGTCGTTCCGGGTGAGCCGTCTCTCCGACCACACGCTGCGCCACACATTCGATCCCGGACGGTTGGGCTTTTTCTTCGTTGCGTCGGGAACGATTGCGGCATCCGCGTTCGACAGCAGCGATGCCCCGGTCGGAACGCCGGTCGTGCTTCGCGACGGCGATGCCGTGCGGATCGCGGGGGTGACGCGCTTTGAAATCAGCGGCGATGGTGAGGTCGCGCTGTGGGACGTGCCGCGGCCGCCCGACGGAGCGAACGACTAGCGCGTATGGTCCAGCCCGAAGAATTGATGAACGTGCCGCTCTTTGCGGCGATGGCACCGGAGTTGCGCGCGCGCATCGCATCGCGTTCAGCCGACCTCTACGTGGACAAAGACGAGTGGCTCGTGCACGAAGGCAGCGCACCGTACTTCTGGACCGTGCTCGAGGGCCAGGTCGAGGTGGTGAAGCGCGTCGGCGGCGTGTGGAGTCAGATCACCTACTTCGAGCCGGGCGAGTACTTCGGCGAGACGCCGCTGATGCTGGGCTCGGACTCATATGCTGCCGTGCGCGCGCTGACCCCGGCGCGTTTGATGCGCACCGATCCGGCCGACTTTCACCTCATGCTGACGGCGTCGACCGAAGCGGGTGCCGACGTCGCGCGCACGGTGGTTCGCCGCATCGACGCGCGGCGCGAGTTCTACGTCAACTCATCCATGACCGAAGCCGCGATCGTCGGCGATCGCTATGATCTCGCCTGTCACGACATTCGCGACTTCCTCTCGCGCAATCAGATCGCGTACGAATGGCTCGACCCGAGCGATCCCGGCGATGCGGGCAGCATGCCGCCGGCCGCGCGCGACGCCTCGCGCTTTCCGGTCGTCATTCTGGCAAACGGCACGCGGCTCGAGCAGCCGACGCCGCGGGAGTTAGCTGAAGGGCTCAAGCTGCAAACGATGCCGAGCGTCGCGGCGTACGACGTCGCGATCATCGGCGGCGGCCCGGCGGGCCTCGCCGCAGCCGTCTACGGCGGGTCCGAAGGTCTCTGCACGATCATGATCGAGCGCGAGGCGCCCGGCGGTCAGGCCGGAACGTCGTCGCGCATCGAAAATTATCTGGGCTTTCCGGCTGGGATCTCCGGCGATGACTTGGCAAACCGCGCGCTGCAGCAAGCGAAGCGGTTCGAAGCCGAGATTCTCGTGACGCGCAACGTCACCGGGATCGAGTCGAAGGACGGCTGTCACACGATCGCGCTCGACGGCGGCGATCGGATGGAGGCGCGCGCGATCGTCATCGCGACCGGCGTTTCGTGGCGCACCCTCGACGCGGACGGCGCCGCTGATCTCGTCGGGCGCGGCGTCTACTACGGCGCCGCGCAAACCGAAGCGCTCGGCATGCGCGGCAAAGACGTGTTCCTGATCGGCGGCGGCAATTCGGCCGGGCAGGCTGCGATGTTCTTCGCCAACTACGCGCGCAGCGCGACGCTGCTGGTGCGTGGTTCGTCGCTCGAGAAGAGCATGTCGTCGTATTTGATCAAGCAACTCGCGACCAAGCACAACATCAGCGTCGAAACGCGAACGGTTGTAGCGGCGGTGAGCGGGACCGCGCACATCGAGACGATCACGACCCGGGTTGAGCCGGACGGGAACACGCAGACGCGTCGCGCCGACGGTTTGTTCGTATTCATCGGCGCGGATGCCGAAACGGGGTGGATCCCGGAGGTGCTCGACCGCGATTCGCGCGGCTATCTCAAGACCGGGCGCGATCTCGATACCTGGCCGCTTGCGCGTCCGCCCTATCCGCTCGAGACGAGCGTCCCGGGGATCTTTGCCGCCGGCGACGTGCGCAGCGCGTCGGTGAAACGCGTCGCCTCGAGCGTCGGCGAGGGCAGCATGGTCATTGCGTTCATCCACGAGTACCTCGCCGCGCTCTAGGACGATTGCCCGCCGCGCCGGCAGCGCGTCCCGCTAAGCCTCCCACAGCATCGCTCGCGCCCACGCCCCGCTGCAGCCTCGAAGTTTGACCGGCGTCGCCACAAACAAACGCTCGCGCCCGTCCATCACCTCATCCGGGAAAAACAGTTCCTCGGTGATGAAGCCGCCGTTGCCGAGAATGGCCCGGTGTGCCGGCCCGGCTTTCGCCGGATCGTCATAGCCGCCCATGCTGACCGCATCGATCCCGACGCCCTTGACACCGCGCGAAACGAGAAGTTCGGCTGCATCGCCGCCCAAGTAGACGTACTGCGTCAAAAAGTCCGCGGTGTTAGCGCGTTGCCGGCCGCGGCCGGTATTGAGCAGGGCGATCGACCCCGGCTTCAGGCGGTCCAGTTGCGATTCGAGATCCCGCGGCGCGATTGCGGTCCCCGGCGGCATGGCGCGGAGATCAAAGATGACGGCGGGGCCGACGTACGTCTCGAGCGGTACCTCGTCGATCGTCGCGCCCCCGTCAAAGAAATGGTAGGGTGCATCGCAGTGCGTTCCGGTGTGCGTGCTCATCTCGACGATTTCTTTGTTGACGCCTTGAACGGCGAGCATGTAGAACAAGCGAATTTGCACCGGACGGGGCGAGGAGTCGGGGTACTGCGGACAGTTCGGGAAGACGGGCTGACTGAGGTCGTAAATACGAGACGGCGGGTTCACGCGAGCACCTCACGAGCGAGCGCCGCAAAGGCATTGCCGTTACGTTTCAGATGCGCGCCGATGTCGCCGGTCCAAAGCGAGTCCGGCAGCGATTCTTCGGAAAAGATCTCGAGCACGTACGGACCCTCGTATCCGGCGCGTTCCGCCGCGGCCAGAAGTTCGCGCGTCGGAATCGTGCCCTCTCCGAGGCTGCGCCGGTCGGCATTCGAGCGCGGGCGCTGCCAATCGCTGATTTGCACGACGAAGATCTTTTCGCGCGCACGTTCGATTGTCGCCAAAAGATCGGGCGTTTGAAAAATATTCCAGGTGTCGAGACAGATGCCGAGTTGGTTGTGATCGATGCGTTGCACCAACTCGAGCGCAGCATCGAGCCCCCAAATTGCCGTATCCGTATGAAAGAGCACCGGGTTGAGCGGCTCGAAAGCAAGCCGTACCCCAAGGTGCGCCGCACGATCGGCGAGCTGCGGCAGCACCTCGAGCAGCGTGGCGTACACCCGGGCGTTGTCGCCATTGGGCGCGGCGCCGCTGATGACGACGAACGGCGTCCCGCCGGGCACATACGGCGCGATCCGTTCCATCGATCGCTCGAAATGCCGCACGCGCACGTACGGATCGAGCGGCGCCGGCGCGAGACTGTCGGGATAGACGGCGTGCACGGTCGGCTGAACAGACGAAATACGCAGGCCCGCGCTGACGACTGCTTCCAGCTGGGGAGCATAGTCGGCCCGGTCGAGCTTGAACTCGCAGATCTCGATCCATCCCGCGCCGGCACGCGGGTACTCGATGAGGTCGCGCTCAAACGGCCATGGCGTCGTCGTGAACTGGCTGATCCCGAACCTTGCGGCGACCGCCTGTTCTTGCAACAGATTCATCGGCCGGCCACGAACATACGAAGGCCATGGCCGAAACGCTTACCGAAATCGAGAGGCGACGCAGCCTCAACCTGCGGCAGCTGCTCACGCGCTCGACGCGCGCGGTAAACGAGCGCATCGTTGCCGCATTGCGGGCGCGCGGCTTTCCCGACGCTCGCGCGGCGCATGCCTCGGTGCTCGCAAATTTGGAGCTTCGCGGCAGCACCATCAACGAAATCGCAAGCCGTGCGCTGCTTCCCAAGCAGGCGATCAGCAAAATGGTGCTGGAGCTCGAGGAGTTCGGATATCTCGAGCGATCGCGAAACGACCAAGACGGCCGTTCGGTCGTCGTGCGCTTCACACGAAAAGGACGGAAGCTGATGACTGCCACGTTCGACGTTATCGCCGGCATCGAACATGCGGTGCAAGCACGCCTCGGACCGCGCCGTTATTCTGCCCTCCGGTCGTCGCTGATGCTGCTGCTCGAGGAAGATGTCGCGTCGGGCGATTAGCGCATTGCAAGGGTCCATTACACGTCCTGCCGGAGTTCGATCAAGCAAAAACCCTGGCTCTCCAATTCGATGGCTATTCCGCGCGATAATTGCGCGGCCGTAAACGCTCCCGAATCCGTCCACGCTCCGTGCAGGCTGTTGAACTGTTTCGACGCGTATGACCCCCGGAGCGCAGCTAGCGCTACGGCAGCGGTGACGGTGAGACTCGAGGTATTGCCCACAAAGACCATGATGCTGTCGCCGTCGCGCAAAGCGAGCGCGATAACGTCTTGACCTTCGATCGTCAGCGATGACGAAATGTCCGTCTCGAACGCCGTCGCTGCGTCTGCGCACCGAAAGGTCGCGTTCGTGTACAATCGCACGTCGGGAGCGCGCACGATGAACCAAGTGACGCTCACTCCGGCCAGTAGCAGGTCCCGCACACAGGTCCATTTCCATTGGGCGGCAAGGCGCGGGACGATCGTCGGGGTTCCTCCGGAAAGCTCGAGGCCGGCTGCACCTTCGACTGCGGCCCATAAATAGCGCGGCGGAAACCAGGGCGAGAGCATCATGCCCTGATTCACGAGCGTCTCTCCGTGCAGCCATTCGGAGAACTGACCGGGGACCGTGTTATTGCGACGCGGGTCCTTCGCATAATGCCGGAAGCCGTTGCGGAGCGCCCACGCCATGTTCTCGCTGTTAAATCGAGCCGCCGCAAAGGCGTACCAAAAGGCAACGCCGACCCACACGCCGCCCAGCAGACCGTAGCCGTGCGTCGGCCCGTAATTGACGGCATCGCGGGGCACGGTTCGAATTCCCGCATCGCTCCAGAACTCGCGCGCGCTCAAGCGCGCGATGATGCCGGCAGCGACTGCGTCGTCGGCGACGCCGAACATGACCGGAAAGACGAGATCGGAGGTGATGTCGGTGCGCGGCGTCCCATCGAGTTGGATGTTCAGATAATAGAGACCGGTTGCCGCGTCGAACAGATGTTCATTGATTGCGTCTCGCAATGTATCGGCTGCCGACTTGAAGGCGGCGCTCTCCGTGTGCTTCTCGAGAAAGCGTGCCATGTGAGAAACCGTGAGTAATGCCGCATAGCACTCGGAATTGAGCTCCGTCGTCGCGCCGGACAGGCGGTAGTCCTTGATCACGTTGCGCCAGCCGCAGATGCCCCAATCCGAGACGCCATCGGCGGTACACCAGACCAGGCCCTGATCGTTACGTTGCGAGAGAATGTATTTTGCAGCCTTGACGGCGCGGGGGTAGATGCGCTCGAGAAAGCTGCGTTCGCCGGTCGTGTTGAAGTGATGCCAGAGCGCAAGGATTAAGAGCGGCGTGTTGTCGTTGATATTGAGTTTGTAATCCGACGTCTTTCCGGTGCGAACGTCATAGTACTCGACGACGAGCCCTTTGGCTTCAAGATGCTCGGCGTACCAGAGAAGCGAGGCTTCCGCAAATTCGGGGCAAATGTAATCCGCCCCAAACGCGAACCACGCCGTATCGCGGGCGACGCTGTTATTCGATCGGCTGGGGTCGTTCACGAAGCACCACCCGGTCGGCGCGAGCAGCATCATTCGCAGCATGTTCGCCTTTGCCCAGAGCACGCCGGCATTGACCTCATGATCGGGGGTAAGGACGACGGAACGGTTCAGAATGTCGTGGTAATGAGCCCGCGTTTCAGCGAGCGCATCGGACGCCGAGGGCAATCGGCTGATGAGGGAAAGTGCCCGTTTTTGACCTTCGAGTGAGAACGTTACGATGAAGGCAAATTGGACGCGCTCGCCGGGCTTGAGTGTGTGGCTGAGATGGAGCACGCCGAGCGGATCGGTCGCCGGACTTTGGGCCGCGCCGCCCAGCATACCGGGTGAGGCGGGCGCGATCGCCTTGCCGTGGTCCATCGTGGTTTCCCAGCTCGTCACCGTCTCGGAGCACGTGATGACGCGAGCGAAGTCCGGGTCCGACTCGTTCCATGCAACGATCGCGTTACGTCGCTTGTCGAATTTCGAGTCGACATCGTGACCCATCTCGCCGCGCAACTGCGCGAACGCGTACGTTCCGATGGCCCGCGAAACGTCGGTCGGATTTGAAAGCGTCATGGTGAAGTACACGGCGGGCGGGTCGACCTGGTCGTCGCGCGGCTTCGTACTGAGGACGAAAACGTCTTCGTGGACGGCGATTCCGTTGGAAAGCCTGAAAAAATGCTCTTGGTGCTCGGGGTGGATACGAAACGTGCCCGGCAGAGCCGTGAGGGGAATGCCCGTCGTCTCATCCCAATGATGCGGCACCAACGTCCCGATCAGCGTCTTCCCATAGTCGCTCGAATAGATCTTTTCGATGGCACCGGTGGCCTTGACGATGCACACGCACTTGGGTCCGCCGAGCGTGCTGCCGGCTGCAACCTCGGTGTCGGGAAGGTCGTAGAACGAACCGCGCTGGCCCGCACCGACGACCTCACTAAGCCGCGTCCCTTGGGTCACAGGCTGCCCGCGTGCTTCGTCATCCCGCCGTCGATGACGTAGGTGGCGCCGGTGATATAGGCGGCCGCCTCCGACGCCAGAAACACCACGACGCCCGCGATCTCTTCCGGTTTGGCCATACGCCCGAGCGGAATCTCGGCGAGCAGTGCCTCGTATTCTTTCGCGTTCGCTTTCAGAGCGGCGTCCATCGGCGTATCGACGGCCCCCGGCGCGACGTCGTTCACGGTAATGTGCTCCTTCGCGAGCTCGAGGGCGACGGTACGCATGAGCATTCGCACACCGCCTTTCGCCGCACAGTACGGAGCGTTGGTCGGCATCGGCAACTCTTCATGGACCGACGAGATGTTGATGATGCGGCCGCCGCGCTTTTGCTTGACCATTTGCTTGGCGGCGGCTTGGGTGCAGAGCCACACGCCGGCAAGATTGACGTCGATCACCTTCCGGAAGAGTTCGAACGGCGTCTCCAGGAACGGATGTTTTTGTTCGATTCCGGCGTTATTGATCAAGATGTCGACGCCGCCGAACGCATTTACGGCAGCGGCGACAAGCGACTCAACTTGCTCCGGATCGGCAACATCTGCGCCGGTCGCAATCGCGCGCGCGCCGAGATTTTCGATCTCCTCGACCACGGCGTTGGCCGGTGCGACGTCGCCATGATAGTCGATGACCACCGCTGCGCCTTCGCGGGCGCACGCGAGCGAAATAGCTTTGCCGATTCCGGTATCGCCGCCGGTAACGATGGCGACCTTATCCTTCAGGTGCATGATCCTCCTCGGCCGTCAGACGGTCGGAAATCCAGGGCAGACGCGCGACGTCTCGAGCGAACAAACCGCTCACGGTCCAATCACCGGCGACCCGCAGCTTGCGCGTTACGCCGGGCAACTGCGCGAGGTAATACGCGCGCCACATCAGCCACGCCGGAAGGCCGGCGATCATGTGGTTACCGGGCAACTGAGCCACGGCATCGCGATCGCCGAGCGAAGCCATCATGCCGAGCGGCAGATAGGTAAACGGCTTCAGCGGTTTGCCGGTTAATGAGGCGACGATATTTTGAGCGAGCAGCGGTCCCTCGCGCACGGCGTTTTGGGCCAGCGGAGACACGTCGCCGCCGCCGCGTTTGGGGATCCGGGCGCAGTCGCCGACCCCCCAGATGCCGGCGACCCCCGGAACCGCGAAGTCGCTCCCGACCACCAGGGCGCCGTGTTCCGAGGTTTGCAAGCCCGTCGTGCGCAGCAGCGGCGCCGGCTTTTCTCCGGCCGTCCAAACGATCGTGTGACAGTCGAAGCGTTTGCCGCTTTTCAGCGCGAGGCCATCGGCGTCGGCCGACGCGACGTCTTCGCCAAGCTCGATACGGACGTTGCGGCGGCGCAGAGAGGCCGCGGCGCGTTTCCCGAACCAGGGAGCGAGGTGCTCGAGCAGCCGTTTTCCGCTCTCGACGATCACGATCTCCGGGGTCAGGTCGTGTAAGGTGGGATAAAAACGATGCAGCCGCTTGAGATAGGCGGCAAGCTCGCCCCCGGCCTCAACGCCCGTAAAACCGCCGCCGACGATAACGAAACGCAGCCACCGGTCGCGCTCGACGCGATCGCGCGAGGCGGCCGCCGCTTCGAACGCGCTGCCCACGCGGGCTCGCAGTTTTGCTGCGTCCGGCAACGTCTTGAGCAGATACGCGTGCTCGGCAATGCCGGGAATACCGTGCGTGCTCGACTCCGAACCGAGTGCAAACACGAGATGGTCGAAGGGCAGCGTCGTTTGCGCACCGAGTACGCGAAGGTCGATGGTCACGGCGCGCGAGGCAACGTCGACCGACGATACTTCGCCCACCACAACCTCCGCGCGTTTCAGGGCCACCCGCAGCGGTTGCACGATGGCGCGCATATCGAGCGTACCCGTCGCCACTTCGGGCAGCATCGGCGTAAAGAGCTGGAAATTCTCGCGGCTAACGAGTGTGATATGGGCGTCTGACGGAGCACGCCGTTCCAGCTCCTGCGCGGCAGTTACACCGGCAAAACCTCCGCCCAAGATAACGATCTTCGTTGCCACGAAAACCGTTAAACCTCGTACGCCGCCGCATCGCTGCGACGAAACTCGAGCCCAATCCCGGGTCGGAAGAGGTCCGGAGCCAGTGTGCCGTTCACCGGATCCGAAGGCCCATCGAAGAACATCTTCTCGATGCGCACATGATCGAAGAAGAACTCCATGTGGCGCAGCATTTTTGCGGCCGCAGCCGCGTGCACATGAAGGTACGGCGCGCAGTGTGTCGAGAGCGGCACGAGGGCGCTCTGGCACAGGCCGTCGACGGCGAGAAAACCGGTAAAGCCTCCGCAACGCGTTGCATCCGCTTGAAGGACGTCGACGGTTCGCGCTTCGAGCATGCGCGCGTAGTGATACGGAGCGTAGCCATATTCGCCGGCCGCGACCTCCATGGTCGCGGGTGCGCGTTCACGCACCGCTGCCAAGCCCTGAAAATCCTGATGGTACACGGGCTCCTCGAACCAGGTCACGCCCGACGCCTCGAATTGGGAGGCGAGTTCGAGCGCTTGCTTTACGGCGTACGCTCCATTGGCGTCAACGAACAGTTCCGCGCTCTCGCCGATCGCGTGCCGAGCGGCGGCAATCCGGCGTACGTCGGCACCGGGATCGCGACCGATCTTCATCTTGACGCGCGGAATGCCGGCGGCAACCCAGCCGCTGAGCTGCGAGGTGAGTTCGGTAATATCGTACGAGGTAAACCCGCCGCTGCCGTAGACCGGAACGCGCTCGCGAGCCGTTCCGAGCAAGGCGGCGACCGGCATGTCCAGGAGTTTGCCGCGCAGATCCCACAGTGCGATGTCGACCGCCGATATCGCCATCGCGGTGATGCCCTCACGGCCGAGATTGCGAATCTTTGCAACCATGCTCGACCAGATCTCGCCGTGGGCGAACGCGTTCGCACCGACGACGACGTCGTGCAGGGTGTCGCGGATCAACGTCGCGGTTGCGGTGTCGGCATACGTGTAGCCAAGGCCGGTGCATCCGCCGGATTCGAGCTCAACGAGCACGAGCGTCGTCGCGTCCCAGACGTGCGTCCCGTCGGATTCATTCGGGCTCTCAGTCGGTACTCGGTAGGCCCGTACATCCATGCGCCGGACGGGCGCCGCGGTGCTCGAACGCGGACCCTGCACGCTCGACTTCACGGATGTGCCTCGTGCGGGAAGATGCCGGAGAGCAAGCTCTTGACCGATTGTCCGATGACCTGCATCTCGTTGGGGTCGCCTTTGACCAGCGCGGACGTTAGGTTCTTCGCTTGCTCGAACGAAATATGGGGCGGGATCATGGCCACGTTCGGATCGGTGTAGGCTTCGTAGACCACGGGGCGATCGGCCGACAAAGCGGCGTCCCACGCCGGCCCGACGTCCTCGGGGCGATCGACGCGGATTCCCCGCAGGCCGATCGATTCTGCATATCTCGCGTACGGGAAATCGGGCAGTTGTTGTGAGGCGTCGAACTTCGGGTCGCCGGACTCGATTCGCATCTCCCACGTAACCTGGTTGAGATCGCGATTGTTGAGCACGAGGATGATCAGGCGCGGGTCCGACCATCGCTTCCAGTATTTCGCGATGGTGATCAGTTCGGCGTTGCCGTTCATCTGCATCGCACCATCGCCCGTCATTCCGATGGCCACGCGATCGGGAAAGCAGAACTTCGCGGCGATGGCGTACGGCACGGCCGGACCCATCGTCGCGAGGCTGCCCGAGAGCGAATACTTCATCCCGCGGCGCATTTGAAGATCGCGCGCCGACCAATTCGCCGATGTGCCGGCGTCGCCGCTCAGAATACAGTCGTCCGGCAGACGTGCTGAGAGTTCGGTAAAGACGCGTTGCGGGTTCAGCGGCTCCGCGGCATCCAGGGCGCGCGCATGAGTCACGTCGTTCCACCGTGCGCGCTTTTGCGCGATGCGGTTGCGCCATGTCGGATCGGCTTTTTGCGTCAGGAGCGGCAACAACGACCGCAGTGTCGCCGCCGCATCGCCGATGAGGTTGACTTCGTTGGCGAACCGCATCGAGAGATTCTTGCCGTCAAGGTCGATCTGGACGCCGCGCGCTTGGCCCGCCTTCGGTAGAAACTGGGCGTACGGATATGTCGTACCGACCATCAAGAGGGTGTCGCACGATGCCATCATGTCTGAACTCGGTTCAGTACCAAGAAGACCCAATGTGCCGGTTACATACGGGAGGTCGTCGGGAAGCGCGGCTTTACCAAGCAACGCCTTTGCGACGCCGGCCCCTAACCGATCGGCGACGGCCATCACCTCATCGGCCGCCCCGAGGGCGCCGGCACCGATCAGCATGGCAACGCGTTCACCGGAGTTGAGGATTTCGGCAGCCGCGGCCAGATCGTATTCGGCCGGGATAACGACCGGCGCGCTGTAGCCGATACCCGACTGGAGTGTATTCGCGGCGTGCGGCGGATGTTCGACGGCATCCATTTCTTGAATGTCTTTGGGCACGATGATGCAGGTGACGCTCCGTGTTGCATGAGCGATGCGAAAGGCGCGGTCGACGATGTGGCGCGCCGCCGTCGGGCTGGAAATCTGGTAGACGTACTCCGACGCTACGTCCTTGAAAAGATTGACCAGATCAACTTCCTGCTGGTAGTTACCGCCGAGCGCCGTCGTCGCCGCTTGGCCGACGATTGCAACAACCGGGCGATGATCCAGTTTTGCGTCGTAGAGGCCGTTCAACAAGTGGATCGCGCCGGGACCGGACGTGGCCAAGCAGCAAGCGACCTCGCCGGTATACTTCGCGTCGGCGGTCGCCATAAAAGCGGCCATTTCCTCATGCCGCACCTGAACGAAATCGATCTTACCGTCGAGCCGGTCGAAGGCGCCCATGATCCCGTTGATGCCGTCGCCCGGATAACCGTAGATACGGCGAATCCCCCAAGCGTGAACCCGTTGTAGGATGAAATCACTGACAGTCATGGCCGCGCGAACTCCTCGATGGCGAATATAGTCATCATACCCGACTAATTTTTGTAACAAACGGATGCCGCGACAAGAAAGTGGGTAAGGACCGCGTAATCACCGATCCTTCGGAAGAAGCCGTGACCGAAAAATCTCCGGAACCACCGCTGCTACAAGACGCCCAAGCAATCGCCAAAGAGATACGTGAGGGGCGTTTCCAGCGCTGGCTTTCCCTCATTGCGGGTGTGTCGAGCGTTTTGAGCGGTCTCGAAGTGGCCTACGAACACTATCGGGGCGGGTACAGCCGTCGGATCATGGTGACGCCCGTGATCCTGAGCGCAGCGCTCGCGGTAACCGGAGTTGCCGGATTTCGCAGTGCGCGTTCGGCGCGTGTCTTGCTGCCCTTCGTTTCGGCCGTAACGGCGCTCGACGCGTTGACCGGTTTTTATTTTCATGTTCGCGGCATCGCGCGCAAACCGGGTGGCTGGCGTTTGCCTGTTGTGAACATCGTCATGGGCCCGCCGATCTTTGCGCCTCTTCTATTCGCGACGAGCGCCTATTTGGGCTTAATCGCCTCGCAAATGAAGCGGTCCGATACGACTGAAGGCGGCGGGCTTCCGCTCGCTGCGCATGCGCGACACTGGACGACGCGCCTGGGCGCAAAGCATGAAGCGATCGACGCGGAGCAAGACCTGCGTGAAGGGCGTTTCCAAAAGCACCTCGCAGTTGCGACGGTCATCGCGGCGGGCTTTAGCGGCTTTGAGGCCTGGTACTCCCACTACAAGAGCAACTTCCGCAATCGCGCGCAGTGGACACCGGTCGTCATTGCTCCGTTGCTCATGGTCGCCGGAGGCGGTGCAATCGCAAGCGTTCGCACGGCGCATACGTGGTTACCGGCCATTTCAGCCGTCGCCCTCATCGACGGCTCCGTCGGCTTTTTCTACCACGTTCGCGGCGTGCTCCGGCGGCCCGGCGGTCGTGCGTTACTCTTCTACAACGTCATCTACGGGCCGCCGATCTTCGCGCCGTTACTGTTCGCCGCGAGCGGCTTTCTCGGACTATTGGCGAGCCTGCTGCGGAGAGAGCACGAGTGAACGAAAACGATACCGAGGATCCGCGCCCGATCGATCCACGCACGGGCTCACCGCTTCGTGCTCTCACGCAGCCGGGCTACTATCCGGACTTCAGCACGCTTGCGCAGCAAAAATATTGGGATCCGAAGACGCGTTCGGTCATCCTGGATCGCGTGCATAACGTCCCGGCTTCGCGGTTTTTCGACGCGGGCCAAACGCGATTGCTCGAGGCGATCTGCGCGCGTCTTGTCCCGCAAGACGACCGCGACGACGCCCATCGCATTCCGATCGTCCCGCAAATCGATCGCCGGCTAGCTGACGGCGACGGCGATGGGTACCGCTATGAGGACATGCCCCCCGATTCAGAAGCGTATCTCCTCGGTCTTCAAGCAATCGACGAGTCGGCCCAACGCTTGTACGGCCGCGCCTTCATCCTGGCCGCATTTTCACAACAGGACGACCTCTTGAAGTCGCTGCACGACGGAAAGCCGCTCTTCGATCACCCGGTGTGGCAGCGGCTGCCGGTCAAACGGTTCTGGATGCTGCTCCTTTCAGATTGCATCGAAGCGTATTACTCGCATCCATACGCGTGGGACGAGATCGGCTTCGGCGGACCGGCGTACCCGCGCGCATACATTCGGCTGGAGAACGGCGAGCCCGAGACCTGGGAAGTGGACGAGGTGCGCTACCTTTGGGCGGCGCCGCTTTGGTCGGCATCATCTGACGCGGTGACGTCCGGCGACGCCGATCATTACGGTGCAGCCGGACAGGGCGGTTCACATTGAAGGGGCCGCTCGGTGGAGCGTTCGAGGGCGCTGCGGGTAAACCGCACATGCTCGGATCGCTGCAGAAACTCGACGTACCGATGCGGCATTTTGCGCCTGACGACGAGGTCGACTACGCGATCGTCGGCACCGGAGCCGGAGGCGGCGTGCTTGCACAACGGCTTGCGCGAGCCGGGTTTCGCGTCGTTGCATTCGACGCTGGTCCGTTATGGGATACCGAACGCGATTGGGTCAGCGATGAAAAAGGCGCGCATAATTTGTATTGGAACGATCTGCGGGTTACCGGCGGTGACCATCCGCTCGCGTTCGGCGCGAACAATAGCGGCAAAGGCGTCGGGGGCGGCACGGTGCACTGGGCCTCGTTCACGCCGCGCTTTCATCCATCGGATTTTCACACCTTTACGCTCGACGGCGTCGGCGCCGATTGGCCGCTGACGTATGACGACCTCAAGCCGTACTACGAACTGCTGGAGTTAGAACTTCCGGTTGCCGGGCCGGCGCACTACCCCTGGGGCGATCCGCATGGCTATCCATATGCACCGCACCCGATGGGCGGCGTCGGCGACGCGCTTATTCGAGGATGCACGTCGCTCGGCATCGGCGTGTCCGCGGGCGGTCCGGTTGCCATACTTAGCGCATCGCGCGGCGACCGACCGCACTGTATCTATCGCGGCTTCTGCATCCAAGGCTGTAAGGTTGGGGCGAAGGCGAGCACGTTGATCACTCACGTGCCCGACGCCATCGCACATGGCGCGGAAATCCGGCCCAACAGCATGGTGTCGCGGGTGCTCATGGGAAAAGAACGGCGCGCGACCGGAGTCGCATACTTCGATGCCGACGGCAAGGAACACGTGCAGCGCGCCCGGGCCGTTGTCGTCGCGGGATATGCCATCGAAACGCCGCGCTTATTGCTCAACTCGGCGTGCGACGGCTTCGAGAATGGTCTCGCGAATTCGAGTGACACCGTCGGGCGCTACCTCATGGCCCAGGCCGGAAACGTCATCGCCGGACGTTTCGACGATCCGATACGCATGTACAAAGCCCCGCCGGCCCACGCCCTCACCGAGGAATTCTACGAGACCGATCCCAACCGCGGCTTCGCGCGCGGCTTCGCAATTCAAACCGTCGGCCCGCTCCCAATTGCGTTTGCGAAGCAATTGGCAAACGCCAAAGGCGACTGGGGTTGGAGCCTGCGCCGCGACATGATGGATTACAACCACTGGGCGGCATTCGGCTTTCTCGGCGAAATCTTGCCGCATGCGGAGAACCGCGTGCAGCTTGCGGACGACCGTGACCGTTTCGGGATCCCGGTCGCCAAAGTAACGTTCAGCTTGCACGACAACGACACGAAGCTGATCGAATTCGGCAAGCGCAAGACGATGGAGATCATGTCGGCAGCCGGTGCTCGCGAGGTCGTACAGGAGGCGCGCTACGCGCACCTGGTCGGCGCTGCGCGGATGGGAACCGATCCCGCAACGTCCGTCGTCGACGGGTTGGGCCGCACCCATGACGTCGCGAATCTGTTCATCTGCGACGGTAGCATCTTGCCGACGCAAGGCTCGGCGAATCCAGGGTTGACGATCATGGCGCTTGCGGCCCGTATCGCCGACCACTTGATTTGTGCCGGCGACGACGTGTTTCGCACAAAGCGTCTTCCGATGAAAGCAACGCCGATTCGCCACGATCTTTCGCCGCCGGATACCTGGGGCCACGGCATGACTCGGATTCCGAAGCAACGCTAAGCGAGGCGAGCCCGGCGACGACGGGCGAACTGCGCGAGCGAGCTCACGGCGACGCCGCCGTGTCCGTGAACTACGTCGTGCTCGTCATTGCGTCTTGCGTCATCGCAACGCTCGGGCTTCTCGAGAACAGCGTCGCCGTGATCATCGGGGCAATGATCATCGCCCCGCTGATCGGTCCCATCCAGTCATTTGCGTTCGCCGGTGTCGACGGCGACGCGATTCTGTTGCGCAAATCGCTCACTGCCGCCGCGATCGGTGCGGTCATGTCGATCGCGATCTCATGGCTCATTGCGGCGCTCGTGGCGCTCCCGGCCTACGGTTCGGAAGTCGCAGCACGCACGCGGCCGAACGTCCTCGATTTGGTGATCGCGCTAGCCGCCGGCGGCGTCGCCGGGTACGCACGCATTCGTCCATCGATTGCGAGTACGGTGGCGGGGACGGCAATCGCCGTTGCGTTGATGCCGCCCTTGTGCGTCGTTGGGCTCTTACTGGGTGCGCGAGCGTGGCAAGAGGCGATCGGCGCCGCGCTGCTTTTCGGCACGAACTTTCTCGGGATCGGGCTCGCGTGTATGATCGTGTACGCCGTCGCGGGTCGATTCGAACGTCACAGCCGCTCGACGCTGATCGTGACGGCGGTCGTGGGGATCGCGATGACGTTTCCGCTTGCGGCAAGCTTCCTCGAGATCGCGCGCGAGTCACGAATTGAAGCGGAGATCCGCAACGAACTCGTTTCCGACACCGTAACGTTTCAGCGAACGCGGCTCATCGGCGCGACATTCGATTGGTATGCGAACCCGCTTCAAGCCCGGTTGGACGTCAGTTCCGGAAGCGCGATTTCCGCGTCCCAGGTGCGCGATTTGGAGGCGTTCTTAGGCCGCCGCATCGGCCGGCCGGTCAAACTCGTACTCGAAGTGAGCCGCTACGATGTCGTGACCGACAGCGGGCATGAATGACCAATGAGCCGGCGACGCTATGGCTTTCTATTCCGTCGCAAGTGCCTGCGCTGCGGGTGCGGGTCGGCGCACCAGCAAGTTGAGTCCGGCCAGCACGACGGCGCCAGCGAGGGCAGCCCAGGTAACAGCCGGCGTGACGTAGGCCGACAAGCCCAGCGCGCGGTCGAGCGAGATGGCGCCCAGGTCGAATGCCGGGGCCAGCGCGGCGGCGACGTAGAGCGTGTTCAGCTCGTAGCCGCCGTTCGCCGCGGCGAAGCCCTTGCTGAAGTGGACCGAGACGATCGCCACGACCATGATCATGACGATGAGGGCCGGTCCGATCGGACCGCCGAGGCCCAGGACGGTGAGGAGACCGCCGCCGAGTTCGGCGCCGGCGGCGCCCAGGACGAAGAGTTTGCCCGGCCTCCAGCCGAGCTGCTCGAAGAAGCCGGACGTGCCTTATCATGGCATCTGAACCTACGTCAAGTAGCCTGGCTACGGATGATAGCCGGATCGATGTGGCCTTCTGCCCGCGCTTCCATAAAGCCATCGAACTGATCGGCAAGCGCTGGACCGGCGCCGTCATCCGCGTGCTGCTCGCCGGCCCCCCCGCTTCAACGAGCTGCTGGCGTCCGTGCCCGGTATGTCCGACCGGCTATTGACCGAGCGTCTGCGCGAACTCGAAGCGGAGCAGCTGATCCGCCGCGACGTCCAGCCCGGCTCGCCGGTGCGCGTCGTCTATTCGCTTACGTGCGCAGGCGCCGAGCTGCAGGTTGCTCTCGACGCGGTCGGTCACTGGGCCGAGCGCTGGATCGATCCGCCGGCCGCACCCGACGTATAGGCATTACCGGCCGCCTTCTCATATTCTCTCCGGCATGACGAAAATTCGCGAGTTCATGACGGGCTGGGAAGGTGACACCCAGATTCAGATGACCGGTTGGACCGAGCGCACGAAAGAAGGCCTGCGCGGCACCGCCAAAGGCAAGCGCAAACCGCCCAACCTGCGCCCGTTCGATCTCATTCGCGCGCCGCATCAGCCGGTGCCGCTGCTCGCGAACGAAGACATGCGCGTCAGCGTCGATTCCGCCGCCGGTCCCGCGCTCTTCTTTCACCGCAACATCAACTTCGACGAGACGATCTTTCAGTTCGCCGGAACGAGCCGCGTCGAAACCGAGATGGGCGTCGAGACGCTCGCACCGGGCGAGATGCTGCTGATCCCGCGCGGGATCGCGCATCGCAGCATCGGCGACAAAGATTCGCTGCGCCAGATCGTGCACGTTCGCGACGCAATCACGGCCGTGATGGGCGAAGAGCTCTGCACGAGCCGCACGCAGTTCGAGCTCACGCGCATCGGCGGTCCGGATTACTCCGCCGCCGCGGCCGTTCCGGCACCGAGCGGCACCGTAATCGAGAAGATGTTTATCTGGGATGACGATCCGGCCGATGCGACCGAGGTCGAGCGGCAGGCGAGCGAGATGGTCGGCGTCGGCAGCACCGAGCGCGACAAGAAGATCAGCGCCGTGCGCCGGCTGCGGCCCTTCGATCTGTTCGAAGACGTCACCGGACGCAAAGGGCCCGGGCCGAAGTTCATGTCGTCGAACAACGCAATGTTTGAAGTGTATAACACGGTCGGCGAGCAGTTCGCGTTTCACCGCGCGCTCGAGAGCGAAGAGTTCGGCCTACAGTTCATGGGCGATAACACCAACATGTCCGAGTTCGAAGAGTCGTTCCCGATGACGCCGGGCGCGTGGTTCCTCATTCCGCTTGGCATCGCGCATTCGGTCAAAGATTGCAAGCCTGATTTCCGGCGCATGGTGATCTACTCGCGCTTTCCGTTCAAGGTGCTGGCGGATGAATCGATGCACTTGATCGAGAGCCGCTTCGACGTGCGCGAAACGGTGCTGGAAGAAGCGCCGTGGCATGCGGCCTCGCGCGAGCTCGCCGGCGCGACCGCGTGAACGTCGTCCGGCAACTTCTGGCGGCAGCGACCGCCGCGGCGATCGCGTTGACGACGGCATCGGCCGCGCCCGATCCGTTCGTGATTCCGGTCATCCTCAACGGCACCGGAGCGAACGGCTACGCCGGGCAAACCGAAACGGCGGCGCTGCACGTCTTCGAAGATTATTATAACAAGCACGGCGGTATCAACGGACGGCCGATCCATTTCACGATCTACGACGATCAGACCGAACCGCGCGTCGCGGTTCAACTCGCCAATCAGGTGCTCGCGGCGAATCCGAAGCCGCTTGTCGTGCTCGGTTCGGGACAGGTTGCGACGTGCGCGGCGATGGCGCCGCTGTTCGAAAACGGTCCGGTGAACTATTGCTTCACGCCCGGCTTTTCACCGAAGCCCGGCGGCTACGTTTTCTCCGCCTCGGCGTCACTCGAGAAGATACTACCGGCGCAAGTGCGCTTCGCTCGCGGCCGCAATTGGAAGCGCATCGCCAACGTTTCGGTCACGACGGCGACTGGTCAATCGGCCGACTTCTATCTCAAGTACGCGATGGGATTGCGCGAGAACCGCGGCATGGAACTCGTCTTCAACGAGGCGTTCAATCCGGCCGACATCAGCGTCAGCGCGCTCGTTTCGCGCCTGAAGACCACCAACGCCCAAGCGATCATCACGCCGGCGTCGGGCGCCGCTTTCGGCACGCTCTTGCGCGCGCTCAACGATGCCGGGGTTCATTTACCCGTGTTGACGTCGGCGGCGAACGAGCAACCCGATCTCTTGAAACAGTACACCGGCTTCTTGCCCACCGAGACGTACTTCAACGGTATGTTGTATTACGCGCGCGACGCGATCGGCAATGGGCCGCTGCGCGACCAGATCGACACGTTCTACTCGGCCTTCAAGGCCTCAGGCGCGCCGTACACGCCCGACAGCGGTCAGGCGTGGGATCCGGCGCTGATCGTGCTCTCCGGTTTGCGCAAGCTCGGCCCCAAGGCCACGGCAGCCCAACTGCGCGATTACATCGCCGGCCTGCACGGCTTCGCAGGCTCGAGCGGGTTCTACGATTTCCGCAGCAACGACCAGCATGGCCTCGATTCGGACGCCGTGATCTTCGTGCGCTGGGATCCGAAGAAGGGCGACTTCTTCAACGCCTCGCGCCGCGGCGGCGCCCCGCTTTGATGAAGGTCCGCTGCACGTGAGCGGCTTGGAGAGCTGGAAGCTTCCGGGCAACGTGGTTCCGCCGGTTACGCCGTTCGATGCGGACGGCAACGTCGACTACGCGCGTTTGCAGCGCGAGATCGACTGGGTGGTCGCATCGTCACGTCCGGCCGCGATCTGCGTGGCCGGTGTCGAGGCGCAAGAGTATCAGTATCTTTCCGACACGGCGCGGCGCGAATTGATTCGGGAAACGATCGCTGCGATCGGCGGCCGGGTGCCGGCACTGGTCGGCATCTCGCACGCATCGTACCGGCGCTCGATCGACTTGGCGTCCCTCGCGCACCAGTTGGGCGCGTCGGCCGTGCAAGTGCTGCTGCCGAACCGTCCGTCGGGCGGCGCAGCGACCACCGGCGAGATCGTCAAGTACTACGAAGCGATCGTGCATGAGAGCGCGTTGCCGGTCGTCGCCTACCATAACCAAGGTCCGGGCGCCGATCTCGGCGTGCCCGCGTTGATGGAAGTGCTCTCGATCCCCGGCGTCGTGGGGTTGAAGGAGAGCTCGCGCAATCAGCGTTTCCTCGCGAACTTGCTGCGCGAAGCGCAAACGCGCAAGCTCGGACGGATCTTCACCACGCTCGAAGTGCTGCTCGGGACGCTGATCCTCGGCGCGGCCGGCGGCACGATGCCGGCGCCTGGTTCGGCGCTCGCGGCGCTGCTGGTGGAGGCGTTTCACGCGGGTGATTTAGCGCAAGCGGTGCGCATCCAGCAACTGCTCAGCGAAATGCCGGCTCGCTGGATCGCGCACGGCCTCGTGGCTGTTTCGAAAGCGTCGCTGACCGCGATCGGTTTGGATTGCGGCCCGACGTATCCGCCGTTCGGCACGGTACCGGCGAAAGATGCCGAAGAGATTCGCGTGTTCTGGGAAGCGGCGCTGAACGAGTTTCCCGTGCTTCGCAGTTACGAAGGGGAGCATTCCTTTGGCGCTCGTTGACGGCATCAATCATCTGCTCGTCCAGGTGACGGATCTCGACCGCTCGGAGGCGTTCTACCGCGACGTTTTCGGCTTCGACGTCGTCGGGCGCGACCTCGTTGCGGAAGAAGGGCCGAATTCGCTCTTGCGCGCCGCCGGCGGACACATGATCCTGTTGGTGCAAGTTGCTGAGGTCACGCCGTTTCGTCCGAACAGCATGAGCACGCATCACGCGTTCTACTTACGCGAAGAACAGTACAATCAGGTGATGGAGCGGCGGCGAGCGAGCGGCTTCGACGTCGGCGACACGCGTGCGGTCTACCGCGCGAAAGGGCAGCTCAGTTTCGACGTCTTCGATCCCGACGGACACCGTTATCAAGTGCAGTCGGTCGGTAAGGCGTCGGCCGAAAATCTCCTCGCGAACGAAGGGAACGTCGCGTGCGGAAAGGTCGACGACTTTGCGATCGGTTCGGTCACGCACTTCAAGGACAAGCAGTTCTATCTGGTGCGTCAGGAACCGGGCTTTATGGCGATCTCGCACTGGTGTCCGCACATGAACGGCATGGTGGAGTATCGCGAATCGTACTGGTCGTTCTACTGCCCGTTTCACGGCGCGACGTTCAACCGCAACGGCGAGTGCACCGCGCATCAAAAGTACCCCACCATGCGCGTTCATCCGGTGTCGATCGGCGATGGCGGCGAGGTACTCGTGAACACGGACGAGCTGGTGAAGCGTCCTCGCGGGTTCAGTCCGGAGCAGTTCACGCCGGTGCCGGTGCTGCAGCATGGCTGAAGTCGAGAGCCTCAACCACACGGCGATGTGCGTGCACGATCTGGTGGAGGCCTTGAACTTCTACTGCAACGTGCTCGGCGGAAAGCGCGCGACGCGCGTCAACTTTCAGATCGAGGACGTGCTCGGCGGCGTGGCGGTCTTTCAGTCCGTCATCCTCGAAGACTACATGCTGGCGCTGGCGATCGCGCCCAACGACATGCCGATGCCGCCCGCCGATCAGCACCGCGGCGCGCATGGGCTTCGCCATGGCTTCGTCGTGACGCGCAACCGGTTCGACGAGGTTCGCGCATCGCTCGAAGCGCACGGCGTGGCGTACGACGGGCCGGTCGACCATCCCGAGCACGGGCCGTTTGGTCAGTCGATCTACTACAAGGATCCGTCGGGAAATTTCCTCGAGACGCTCTGGCGGCGCGACGAAGATGCGCTCAATCTTGGCAAACGCCGCTTTGTCAGCACCGAGTAGCACGGCGTTCCCGTTCGCGCCGGCGCGCGAAGCGATTCGTCTCGACGGCATCGCCTTCGTCGCGCTGCAGACCGTCGACGTCGAGCGCGCGGCGGCGTTTTATCGCGACGTGCTCGGATTCGTTGCCGAGCCCAAGGCGGAATTGCCGCGCGCCGGCGTGCACGCGATCGTCCGATCCGCTTCGGGTCAGCGGATCGCGTTGTGCGCTGCGGGCGACGTGCCGTTACCGCCCGATATGGGGCGCCACACCGCGTTCGGCGTCACGTCCGAGGCCAAGGCTGCGATCGTGCGACGTCTGGAAGCGGCGGGCATCGAGGTGCTGCGGTATGAGGAAGACCGGCCGGCGGAACGCGCCGAGAATTGCTACTTCCTCGATCCCGGCGGCAACCGCATCCAGCTCGTTTCGGCGCCGGAGCAATCGATCGATCATGCTTGCATCCAAGCCGTCGACATCGAGTGGGAAGAAGATCTCTACGTCGGGACGCTCGCTCTGCCGGTGGATCACGTCGTCGGCTGGCGAACCGAGGATTACAAGCGCGCCGTGCTTTGGGGCGAGGGCAAGGAAGCCATGGCGCCGGGAACGCGCCGCTGGGACAAACGCTTCGCGCTGCGTCCCGGCCAAGGTCCGATGATCGCGCGCCCCAACATGCAGCTCTTCGTGCACGCGGGCCGCAACGTGCTCGGCGTCTTTCTCGCCTACGAGCACTATCAGTTGCCGTTCGAAGAGCAAATCGTGGGTACGCCGCGCATCGGCTTCGCCACGACCGCGAGCGAGCTTCCCACGATCGCCGCGCGTTTCGCGGAAGCGAAGTTGCCGGTCGACGGCCCGTACGATCACCCTGCCACATCACCGTACCGCGCGTCGCTCTACGCGAAAGATCGCGGCGGCAATTTCCTCGAGTTCACGGTTTCATGACGCTTTATCCGCAGTTCTCGTTGCGCGAACGCGATCGCCGTTGGAAGGCCGTGCGCGACATCATGCGCGCCGAGAACATCGACGTGATCGTGGTGCCCAACAACACCGCGCACTCGACCGATTTTCAGGCCAACGCACGCTACCTCACGCACGTGGGCGGCGGCGGCGATGCGGACATCGCGGCGGTGATCCCGCTCGACGGCGACGTCACGGCAATTGCGAATCATCCGGAGCTGACGTTTCACGCCGGCATCCAGTCGTGGACGCGCGATCTGCGCAATGCCCGGCGCGACATGGGGAAGGGCACGGTCGAGCGGCTCAAGGAGCTCGGCATCGAGCGCGGGCGCATCGGCATCACCGGGCTCGGCGCCGGCACGCGCACGCCGATGGGCACGATCCTGCTCGGATTCTGGCGCGGCATCGTCGATGCGTTTCCCAATGCCGAACTCGTCGATGCGACAAGCATTCTCGATCGCGTACGCTACGTGAAGAGCGATGAAGAAGTGGAAGCGCTGAGGCGGTCCGAGGAGATCATCGAGCAAGCGATCGCGGCGAAGATCGCGCACGCGAAGCCCGGTGCGGTCGATTGGGAAGTGTGGGCCGAAGTGATCTATGCGCTCACCAAGAACGGCTCGGAGCTGCCGGTGCACAATCAGTGGGCCTCAGGGAAACGCGTCAAGCATCCGATCACGCGCCCGACGCGGCGCAAACTCGAAACCGGCGATCTGATCGTCTCGGAGATCGAGGCGTCGTGGATCGGCTACCGCGCGCAGGCGATGCAGCCGGTGTTTGTCGGCAGCGCCGATCCCGTGTATCTCGAACTGATCAAGCTGCAGCGCGAGATTTGGAACACCGTGTTGGAGCAGTTGCGGCCCGGCGTCACCGTTGGCGAGCTTGTGGCGCTGACCGAAGCGACGTGTACCAAGCTGGCGCCCAAGAGCGGGCCGGCCGCGGGCGCGACCGCGATCCTCAACTTGCACGGCCGCGGCGCGGGCGACGACGGGCCGCTCGTGACGCCCTCGCAAAAGCGTCCCGAACAACTCGCCGTTCCGCTCGAAGCAAACATGGTGTTCATCTTCAAGCCGTTCGTGCGCTCGCAGAGCGGTGAAGATGAGTGCACGTGGGGCGATACGGTCGTCGTTGCGCCGGCGGGCGGAAAGCGTTTGGGCAGCCGGCCGCACGATCTCGCCGTTTCCGGCACCTGAGCGTGAACGGACACAACGTTCACCTGGTCGGCAGCGTGCCGTTGGCCGATCGCGACGCGGTGTTTCGTGCGACGGGCGAGATCCTCGGCGAGCGTTTGAAGCGCTATCCCGACGGCGAGACCGGCGATCGCGGCAACTGGGTGCAGTGGCAGCGGCATCTGGTCGTGGACAACCCGCAGTTCGTTCTTACCTCGAACGACCCGCTGGTCATCAATCACGGCAGCACGCGACCGTATTTCCGCATCGTGCCGGGTGTCGATCCGGCGAGCGTGGCGTTCGCGCCGATCGGTTACGCGGAGAACGCGCGCGCGTCGTATCCCGCCTTCCGTGCGCTGCGCGAGGCCGGAGTGATCCCATCGTCCGCGCGTTTTCTGGTCGCGTTGCCGACGCCGCTTGCATTTTTGCAAGTCTTCATCGACGCGCCGGACCGCGCACGAGTCGTTGCGGCGTACGAACGGCGCGTCCTGGCCGAGGTCGCGGAGATCGCCGCCGCGATTCCGCATCGCGACTTGGCGATCCAATGGGATACCGTGTTCGAGTTGCTGATTCTCGAGGGCGGCCGTGAAAGCAACATCGACGATTCGAGAGAGGCGCTCGTCGCGCGGCTGCTGGTCTGCGGCAACGCGGTGCCCGCCGAAGCGGACCTCGGCTTTCATCTCTGCTATGGGGACATGAACCACCGGCACTCGATCGAACCGCGCGATACCGCGCTCATGGTCGAGATCGCGAACGCGCTCACCCGTGGCTTGCAGCGGAACCTGAACTATATTCACATGCCCGTACCGCGCGACCGCTTCGACGATGCGTACTTTGCGCCGCTGGCCGGCCTCGCGCTCGCTCCGGAAACCGAACTCTACCTCGGGCTCGTGCACATGACGGGCGGCGAAGACGGCATCCGGCGCCGGATCGCGGCAGCGAGCCGCGTACGGCCCGATTTCGGCATCGGTACCGAATGCGGCTTCGGCCGGCGGCCGCCCGAAACGATCGTGCCGCTGCTGCATCTGCATGCCGCGGCGGCGGAAGGTTGGACTGCCGAGGCTCGCTAACGCCGTCGTCGTATGAACGATCGCCTTCCGCGTGCGAGTTGGCTCGCCTCAGGTGCTTCGGCCGCTGCGTTTGCAGCGCTGCCGTCAGGTGCGCGGGCGCAGAGCGCTGCACCGCTGCAAGTCGGTGCCGGATTGATCGAACCGCAAGCGCAGGCGTATTATGCTCGGGCCAACGGTTTCTTCAAGCAGCGCGGGCTCGATATTACCGTTGTGACGTCGGCAAACGGTGCGGCGACCACGGCGGCTGTAGCGGGCGGGACGCTGCAGATCGGCGTTACCAGCGTACTCGGTCTCGCGCAAGCGGTCGGGCGCGGCTTGCCGTTCGTCACCTTCGCGCCGGGCGGCATTCACGATTCACGCTTTCCGGCCAGCGGTCTGCTCGTGCTGCCCGATTCGAAGATCGCGAGCGCGAAGGATCTGTCGGGAAAAATCGTCGCGGTCTCGACGCTCAAGGGGCTCGATCAGCTCGTCGTCGAGGCGCTCATCGATAAGCAAGGCGGCGACGTCAACACCGTGAAGTTCGTCGAGCTGCGTCCCACGGAAGGCCTCGCGGCGTTGCAACAAGGACGCGTCGATGCGGTCAACCTCGAGGATCCCGAGTACACGGCGGCGCGCAGCCAAACGCGCCTGCTCGGCGACGCCGAGGACGCGGTCGGGAACGTCTTCGTCGAAACGACGTGGTTCGCCACCCGCGATTGGGTGTCGAAGAATACCGATGCGGCGCGCAAATTCCGCGACGCGATCATCGCCGCCGGCGCGTGGGCGATGGCAAACCCGCTACCCGCGGCCGCCATTCTGCAGCAAGATCTCAAGGTGACGACGACCCGCGCCACCCAACGCTTCGCGCCGCGTTTCAACCTGGCCGACTACCAGCTGTTGCTCGATGCGGCGGCAAAGTTCAAATTCATCACCCCAATCAGCGCCGCCGACATGGTGATCGCGCTCTGATGCGCCGCTCGCACGTGCTTGCCGCGGTCGCCGCGGCTGCGTTGAGTTCGGCCGTGCCTGCGCGGGCGGCCGACACCGCCCTCTCGGTCGGCGCGACGTTCGACGACGATATTTCCGCTACGCTCTATGGTATCTCTGCGGGGATCTTTGCGCGCAACGGACTCGACGTCCACGTCGAACCGCTGCTGAGCGGTGCCGCCGGGGCGAGCGCCGTCGCTGCCGGAGCGTTGCCGATCGCGAAGTCGAGCACGATCGCGCTTGTCGCGGCGCACGCACACGGGCTGCCGTTCGTCATCATCGCGCCGTCGGTCGTGTTCACCGCCGACCGGCCGACGTCAGCGCTGATCGTGCGCAAAGACTCCACCTTGAAACCGGGCAAGGATTTCAACGGCAAGACGCTAGGCGTCTCGTCGCTCGTCGACGCGCGCGTGATCTCGATCAAGGCCTGGATCGACCAGAACGGCGGCGACTCGAGTACGATGAAGTTCATCGAGATCCCGGCGTCGTCGGTGCTCTCGGCCGTCGATGCGGGCCGGATCGATGCCACGGTGGTCAGCAACACGCAGCTCGGCGATGCGGTGCAGTCGGGCCTGTTCAAGCAACTCGGCGAGCCGAACGCAGCGATCGGCAAACGCTACATCGTCAACACGTGGTACACCACGCGCGCTTACCTCGCGCAGAACCCCGACATCGTACACCGCTTCCTCGCCGCGCTTTTAACGTCGGTCAATTACGCGAACGCCCACCCCACCGAGATGACCCAGTACCTCGCGCCCTTCGTCAAAATCGACGAAGCCAAACTGCGCAACATGACCCATTCGGTCATCGCCACGACGCTCGTCCCGGGCGAATACCAGCCCGTCATCGACGCCGCCGCCAAATACGGCTTCATCGACAAAGGCTTCCCCGCCCGCGACATCCTGTTGTAACTGAAAACTTAGAGATACTTGAGGATCGACTCGGCGGTGAGTTCTTCGCCGGGGTCGTACTCCGGGGCGGTTTCGAGTTGTTCGAGGTCGTTGAGGCCGCTCTGTTTGTAGATGCGGTTGGTGATGACGATGACGCGCGCGGCGTGCTTGGGGTCGCCGTTGAAGTGCTGGCTGATGGTGTTCGGCGGGATGTAGATCGTGTCGCCGGCTTCCCATTCGAAGCGCCGTTCTTCCGCTTGCGGTACCCACTGGTAGCGTTCGCCTTCGGCGATCGCGAGGTCGCAGTCGACGTGGATGTCGTAGCCGTAACCCTCGACCACGTATACGGCTTGTTCGGCCAGCTGACGGTGCCGTCCCGAACGGCTGCCGGGCGGAATGATCTGCATGTAGGCGTCGACCGTTTCGGCGCGCGTGTTCATCTCTTCGTTGACGAGGTGCTTGAGCAGACCGTGCGGTGAGTTCTCCCACGGATGATCGCTCGCTTTGATGATCTTGCGGCGCGCTTTGTCGCGCTCCGGTTTGGTTTGCGCATCGTTGAGCAGCGAGGCGTAGTGCCGCCCGCCGACGTTCCCTTGGCGCCAGACCGAATATTCATCCCACGGTGCTCGTTCGCTCACTTCTTTGCGCCCTCGACCGTCTCGAAGTGTACGTGCGCGTGATCCTCGTGGTAATGATCGTGATCGTGATCGTGTTCGTGTTCGAAGGGTGAGGGATCTTCGCGCGGCACGAAGCCGACACCGGTCGGTGAGGGCTCGTGCGAGAACGGCACGACGGTGCGCTGGAAGAGCATGTTCATGAAGAGATACATCGGTTTCGTCTTCATCACGAGGCAGCGCGCCGGCTTCTCGGTGCTGCGATTGAAGTGCTGGTGCACGCAGTTGTTGTGCACGATCGCGATGTCGCCGGCTTCCCACTCATAGCGTACGCCGTCGTGCACTTCGGCGCCGATGCCGTCGAGAATGTAGAACACCGCCTCGTTGACGTGCCCGTGCTTTTGCGACACGCCGCCCGGCGCGTACTCTTCGAGATGAATGTGCAGCGTCTGGCCGAGTCCATGCGCGGGAATCAGGTAATCGCGGTTGTACATCTGCGGATAGCCGGAGAACGGCGTTTCCGAGCCCTTGCGCACGCGCGGCAGCGAACGCAGACGATTGAGTTCTTGCGTGAGATTGTACTGCCCCTCGATGCCGCGCACGAACACGCGCTCGTCCAGCGTATGATCGTGCGGTTTCTTCGCTTCTGCCATGCGCCCTGAGTTCAACGCCGGAGGTCGAGCCCCCGGCAATCGAAAACATGCCGCTGATGCTTCAACGACGCGATTTCTTGGCCGGCGCCGCAGCTGCCGGCGCCGTGCTGGCGGGGGGCGAGCCGGCTTCGGCCGCGATCAGCTATGCAAAACCCGCCGATTGGGACAAGATCGTGGCGGCGGCCAAACAAGAGGGCACGGTCGTGCTCTACGGTCCCTCGGGCGACTCGTTCTACGCCGCGCTCGTGACGCGTTTCCAGAAGGCGTTTCCGGAGATCAAGGTTCAGAGCACCATGGGCGTCGGCGCACAATTGGTGACGCGTCTGCAAGCCGAGCGCACGGCCGGACGTTATCTCGCCGACGTCTACGTCAACGGCAGCACCGTTGCGTTGCTGGGTCTCAAACCGGCCGGCGGCATGCAACCGCTTCCGCCGTGGCTCGTCCTGCCGGAAGTGACGAATCCCGGTGCGTGGCAGCAAAACATGCTGTGGTGGAACGACGGGCACGCCCCCAACACCAATCTCAGCTTCGCGGCGATTCTCTATCCGGTCGCCTACTTCAATACCAACCTCGCCAAAGCGTCGTCCTTCCGCTCGTATTGGGATCTCGCCGATCCGAAATGGAAGGGTAAGGTCTGCTCCAACGACATCCGCGTCATCGGCGCGGGAGGCGTTCCGGCGAGCTACATCTTCAAACAGCCCTCGCTCGGCGCGCCGTGGTTCAAGCGCTTCTTTGGCGACCTCGACGTCGTGATGGGCCGCGATCAGCGTCAGCTCATCGATGGGCTCTCGCAGGGCCGCTACGCGATCGCGGGCTTCGTCTCAGCAGAAGAAGCGGCAACGGCGATGGACCTCGGCCTGCCGATCGCACCGGTGCCGATCGATTCGCTCAAGGAAGGCTGCGCGGTCGGACCGGGCGGCGGCGCGATCTCGGTGCTCGACCGCGCGCCGCACCCGAACGCGGCGAAACTCTACACCAATTGGCTGTTATCGCGCGAAGGCCAAATCGCGTTTCAAGAAGAGACGAAGTACGCCTCGCTCCGCAACGACGTGCCGAAGAGCAACCTCTTCCTCGCGCCGCGTCCGGGCAAAGCCTACGTCAACGCCGGCGCCGAACAGTACGGCTCCCTGCTCTCCGGCATCGGCACGATGGTAACAGACATTCTCTCGAAGTCCGGCAAAGCCTAAAGTTTTAACAGGCGGTCGGCGTTGCCGTGAGCGATCTTTTCTTTGTCGTCGGGGCTGACGGGGAGGTCGTCAAGGAATTTGCGGGCGATGTCGTTGCGGCTGAACGGGTAGTCGACCGAGAACAGGATACGGTCGGCGCCGAACGTCAGGAGCGCGGCGAGAAACGGCGGGAACGAGAAGAAGCCGCTGCTCGTGATCGTCACGTGATCGAGGATCGTCTGGCTCACCGAACGCGGTAGACCGGTGATGCGTTGCGAGAGAAAGTCATCGCAACGCGCGAGCATCGTCGGCAGCCCTTCGCCCATGTGCCCGATGATGATCTTCAGACGTGGATGCTGATCGAACGTTCCGCTGAGCACCATCCGCAGGACGTGGATCGCGGTCTCGGCGTGCCAGCCGAAGCCGGCGGTTGCGAACATCGATGAGACCTGTGGATTGTAGCCGTCGTAATATGCGTTGCGCACCGCCGCAGGCGGAACGCCGGGGTGAATGTAGATCGGCACGTTGAGCGCTTCGGCGCGCGCGAGCAGCGGTGCAAACGACGGATCGTCAAGGAACTTGTCCTTGACCATGCCGCTCAACAGCGCGCCGCGGAAGCCGTGTTCGCGTACCGTGCGTTCGAGTTCGTCGGCCGCCGCCGCGGGTGCTGTCGACGGCAAGTGCGCGAACGCGGCGAACCGTGTTGGGTGTTTCCGCACGACTTCAGCAAGCGCGTCGTTGTAGCGCTTGGCGTAATCCGGCCCCGCTTCCGGCGAGAGCAGCACGGCACCCGGTCCGGGAACGGAGAGAATCTGCAGCGTGATGCCGTTCTCGTCCATCGACGGCAGACGCGCGCTTTCGATATCCTCGAGTGCATCGGCCCGGCTCGCACCGGAGCGGCCGCCGCGTTCGGCCGGAGCACGCTCCGCCAGCTCTTTGCTGAAGGCTGCGATGGAGACGTGTTCTTCGAGGGCTACGATGCGCATGAGCGGCTCCGTTCAAAGCATGGAAAGACCAACCCTCCGCTAAAATACCGGCTTGGCCATGGCCGTCAGTGAAGCGAACGTCACCGTCACCGTCGACGGATTGTACAAGTCCTACACCGATCAGAAGCGTGTGGTCGGTGCCGTGCGCGGCGTGAGCTTCACAATTCGCGAAGGTGAGTTCTACACGCTGCTCGGACCGAGCGGCTGCGGCAAGACGACCACGATGCGCTGTATCGCCGGCCTCGAACAGACGGAACGAGGCGAGATCTCGATCCATGGTCAGCTCGTGTCCTCACCAGAAAAGAACGTGTTCGTTCCGCCCAACAAGCGCGACATCGGGATGGTGTTTCAGAGCTACGCGATCTGGCCGCACATGACCGTGTTCCAAAACGTAGCCTTTCCGCTCAGCGTGGCCGGCGTCCGCAGCGGTTCGAAAGAGATGCGCGAGCGCGTCGAGGAAGCGCTGGCGCTGGTCGAAATGGAAGACTACGGCGACCGCTTCGCAACGCAGCTCTCCGGCGGCCAGCAGCAGCGCCTCGCGCTCGCGCGTGCGCTCGTCCGCCGGCCGGCGCTCTTGCTCTTGGACGAGCCGCTCTCGAACCTCGATGCGCGGCTGCGCGATACGATGCGGACCGAGTTGCGCTCGCTGCAGCGCCGTCTCGGGATCACGACGCTCTACGTCACGCACGATCAGACCGAGGCGTTGAGCATAAGCAGCCGCATCGCGGTCATGCAAGACGGGCAGATCGTGCAGGAAGCGACGCCGCGCGAACTCTACCGCTCGCCGGCGAACGCCTTTGTGGCGGAGTTCCTGGGCGTGAGCAATCGCATTCCGTGCACGGTCGCCGAAACCGGTGCCGTCGACACGAGCTTTGGCCGGGTGCAGCTCGCAAGCTCGGGCGCAGCTAGCGGCGCGACCGGCGTCGTGACGATCCGTCCCGAGCATCTGCGCCTGCACCGCAGTAGCGCGGCGCTGCCGAACGCCTTTGCGGCGCGCATCGCCTCGATCTCGTTCTTCGGCGAGCAATCGGAGTGCCACGTCGAGCTCAACGGCGCGACGTTGCGCGCGCGCGTGCCCTCCGATACGGAGTTCGCCGGCGGCGACGACGTGTGGCTCGAACTGCCCGCGCCGTCGTGCCGGCTGATCCTATGACCGTCACGCGCCGGCGCGACTTTCTGCGTGCGGGCGCGGCCGCGGCACTGGCGGCGTCGGCCGCCGCTCCGGCAAGCGCCGCAATCAGCTATCAGAAACCGCCGGCTTGGGATGCGCTCGTGCGTGCCGCCACTGCAGAAGGCGCGCTCGTGCTCTACATTCCCGAGGGCGATGAGTACGAAGCGGCGCTGGTCACGCGCTTTCAGCGTGCGTTCCCGGCGATCAAGGTGACGAGCGCGATCAACAGCGGCGCCGGAATCTCGCGCATCATCGTGGAGCGCTCGGCCGGGCGTTACATCCCCGACATTTGGGTTCAAGGCAGCACGATCGCGCTGCTCCGCCTCAAGCCGGTCGGCGCGCTGGCTACGCTGGATCCGCTCATCATTCTGCCCGAAGTTCTCGATCGCTCCGCATGGCTGCAGAATCAATTGTGGTGGAACGACGCGCAGAAGCCGCTTACCAACATCAGCTTCGCCGGGTTGATGCTGCCGCCGGCCTTTGTCAACACCTCGATCGTGAAGCTCAGCGAGTTCAAATCGTACTGGGATCTGGCGGATCCGAAGTGGCGCGGCAAGATCGCGGTCACCGACATCCGCACGATCGGGCCGGGCAGCGTGCCCGCGAGCTTCGTCTACCGGCATCCCAAACTCGGTCAACCGTGGTTCGAGCGGTTCTTCGGCACGCTCGACGTCACGCTGAGCCGCAGCCAGCGCCAAATGGTCGACTGGTGCGTGCAAGGGCAGTATCCGATTATCGCGTTCACGTCGGCGACCGAGGCCTATACGGCGATGCAGCAAGGATTGCCGATCGAGCAGATCGCGCTCGAGCAACTCCGCGAAGGCGGTGCCGTCGGGCCCAATACCGGTTCGATCTCCGTGGTGAAGCCGGCGCCGCACCCCAACGCCGCAAAGCTCTATCTGAACTGGCTGCTTTCACGCGAGGGTCAACTCGCGTGGCAAGAAGAGACGAAGCAGTGCTCGCTGCGTCTCGACACGCCCAAGGATGGTTTGTATTTGGCGCCGCGCATGCACGCCGGCATCACCTACGCCAACGGCGGCGCCCAAGAATACGGCGAAGCGGCGGCCGCCCTCAACGACGTGATCACCGGGATCTTGAAAAAGGCGGGGAAGGCCTAACCGCGGACTTGCGCGAGCTCGCGAGCGCGTTTGAACGAGTCTTTATCCTTCACCGCAAACGCTTCGAGACGCGCGTGCTCGCGCGGGATGCGGATCATCGGTTCGTTCTCGGCCGGGTCGCGCACGAGCGCGATCGGATCCTCACCGCGCTCGACGCGCTTCATGTTTTCTTCCAGCAGTTTGTGGTAGAGGATCACGCCTGTGTCGCCGGCCGTGAGGTGCTCCTGCGTGCGATCGGCGATCGGCCCTTGCGCCACCCAGGCAATGAAGTCTTGTTTGGGGATCGTGTCGCCGTACGGCGCTTCGTCGCCGTCGAAGAGATTCAGATAGCGCACCGTGAGTGACTTCGGCTCCGCGCCCGGCGCGCGCGCGATCGTGCGGTAACCGATCTGGATCGTGTTCGTGTCGTCGACCGGAATGCGATACTGAAAACTCGCCTCGCCGGTCTGGCCGACGGCGAGCAGGTTCGGGAAAATAAGCGGATGACCGGTCGTCCAGTCGTCGCAGTCTTCGCTCGAGCCTTCGAGCAGGCGCCGCTTCATGATGCCGAAGCGGTAGACGTCGAAGGCGATCTTCAAATGCTGTGCGGGCTCCATCATCGGCGGCTTGCCGAGCCGCGCGCGTTCGTAGTTGCCGAACCGTGCGTGCAAGAATTCGAAGTGCACCGGATCGACGGAGTTGTCCATGCACTGCAGCCAATTGCACGGCAGCGCCACGATCTCGACCGCACGATCGAGATCGTCCGCAACGAGAATGTCCCAGCGCGGCAAGAGCGGTGCCGGCTGCGGTCCGAAATAGGCGAACAGCAAGCCGCCGAGTTCTTGCACCGGATAAGCCGCGTGCGCGGCGGCCAGGCTGAAGCTGCCGCTCGGTTCGCGCCGCAGGCTGAGGTCTTCCCCGAAAAAACGCACGGCTTTCACCGGAGCGGCGTCGAGCTCGATCGCGGCGCCGATGGGGTGCCAATAACGCCGCAAGAGGTTGCCCATCGGGGTTCCGGGCCCGATTTGCGTCAACCGTTCGTTCTGCGATTGCGTCGTCGCCATAGCTGTACTATCCGCCGCTCCGGCAGGGCTACCTGCTCGAGCGCAGGCCGACGTTCAAACCGAGCGTGCGCACGAGGATCGCCATGACGGTGGTGATCGCGGTAATGACGACCGTGATCACCGTCGCCGCTTCGCGCTGACCGTCGGCGACGAACCCCAAGGCCAGGAGCGAGAGCGTGCGCGTATCGGACGTCGCCAGCAGGATGATGTTCGATGTCGCGTTGGCGGCGTACATGAACTTGATCGCCGCCACCACGATGAGGGTCGGCGCAATCAGGGGCAGCACGATCTGGAAGTACGTGCGGACCCAGCCGGCCCCCGACATGCGCGCACTCTCCTCGAGATCGCCGCGCAGCTGCAGGAACGCCGCCTTGAGCGTTTGCGTCGAGAGCGTCATGCCGCTGAGGACGATCGCGATGACGAGCACCCAGATCGTGCCGTAGATCGGCCGGAAGATCGGCGTGCCGACGAACATCCACAATAGGCCCAGACCCGCGAGCGCGCCGGGAATCACGCTCGGCAGCCACAACAGAAAATCGAGTACGCCTTTACCCCAGGCCACGCGCGCACGCACGAGCACATATGCCACGACCGAGAAGATGATCGGCGCGACGACGGCCGAGACGATCGCGATCTCGAATGTGTTGAACAGCGACTGATCGAAGGCGGGCGTGCTCAACGTGCGCTGCCAGTTGCCGAGCGTCCACGGGTGTGCGAGGGTGAAGAAGCCGAAGCGCGTCATGAAGCTGCCGGCGATCACCGACGCCAGCGGAACGGCCACGAGTAACCCCACGACCCCGGCGATCAGCACGAATACGGGCCACGTCCAGCGGCCGAGATCCATTTGCGCGGATTGGATGCGGCCGGTCACAGTGGTGTAGCTGCGGCGCGTCGTGAGCCAGCGCTGCACCGGCATCGCGATGAGCAGCAGCACCAGCGTCACGCTGCCGAGCGCGGTCGCCTGACCGAGCAGCGGCGGCACCTGTTGCGCGAGATCGACGATCTTCGTCGAGAACACGTAGAACCCGAACGGCACGCCGAGCAGCAGCTCGATCTCGAAGGATTCGAACAGCCGCACGAAGCCGAGGAAAAACACGATCACGAGCGCCGGGGTCATGATCGGCAACGTCACGCGCAGCAGCGTGCGCCAGCGATCGGCGCCCGACGTGTAGCCCGCTTCTTCGAGCGCCGCATCCATGTTGCGAAAGGCCGGCGTCAGCAGGATGACTTTCTCGGAGATGTCGCGGGCCATCAAGTGCACCCAAACGATCCCGGCAAAGGAATAAATATTGAACGGTCCCGCGACGTGAAACGTCGTGGCCAGAAAATTGTTGAACACGCCGCGCGGATCGAGGAGCAGCATCCACCCGAGCGTCGCCGAAAGCGGCGGCAAAAAGTACGAGAGCCAGAAGCCGAACTCGAGCGCCCGTCCGAACGGGACTTTGCTGCGGCCGAGCAGCCACGCGAGCAGGATGCCGACGGGAAACGAGATCGCTTGATAGCATAGGCCGACCGCGATGGTATTCCACAGCGCTTGGCCGAGCCCGGGCCCGCGCCACGCATCCGCCCACGCCCGCGCCGAATACGCCGGCGCTTGACCGGGCCCCGCGACGTTGAAGCTGTTGATGACGATCAGCGCGAGCGGGTAGACGACGAAAAAGCCGATCACCGCGATCAGCAGCAGCACGACGAGCTGCGCCGCGCTTGGCCGGGCGCGTGTCATGAGATGCGGTAGCGTCCTTCCAGCGTCACGTAATCGTTGAGGCCGACGAGACTCGTCAGATCGTCGAACGCCACCATCGGCGGCCCGGCCGGAATATCGTCGGCGACCAGTGCTGCGAGCGCCGCTTGCATCGCGTAGACGGCTGCCGGCAGCACGACGTTGTACGTCACGACTTTGAAGCCCATCGCGCGCAAATCGGCGCGGCTGACGACCGGCGTTTTCGGCATCATGCTGGCCCACGTGTACTTGAACGAGCCCGCGAAGCGGCGCATCTCCTCGATGCCGGCGAGCGCCTCGATGAAGACGATGTCCGCACCTTCCTCGACGAAATCGTTGCACCGTGCCAGCGCTTCGTCGAGCCCGTGACCGGAGCGCGCGTCGGTGCGGCCGATGATCACGATATCCTTCGCGCCGCGCGCATCGACGGCCGCGCGCATCTTCATGCGCGCCTCGGCCCGCGAGATCACTTCCCGCGCGCCGCCGTAGTGCCCGCATTTCTTCGGCCACACCTGGTCCTCGATCAAGAGCGACGCCGCCCCGGCCTTGGCGAACTCGGTGACGGTGCGGCGCACGTTCATCGCGTTGCCGTAGCCGGTATCCGCGTCGGCGATGATCGGAAAGCCCGGCGTCGCGTCGCACGTGTTGCGGATCTGATCCAGCACGTCGGTGAACGTGATCAAGCCGGCGTCCGGCAGGGCGTAGCGGTGCGCCGAAATGGCAAACCCGCCGAGCAGCGCGATCGGGACGCCGCTGCGCTGGGCGAGGCGCGCCGAGAGCGGATCGCCCACGAGGGGGCAGAGCAGCAGGTCGTCGTTCGCGAGCAGCTCGCGGAACGTCGCGGTAGCATTCGTTTCCACGCGACCCCCTTCTGCGAGGGAACCGGCATCCATCCAGCGCAGTTCGGCCCATGCGCCATCTGAGCGGGCAAATACATTGATCGTCGTAGCGATCGATATCGGCGGTACCTTCACCGACCTCTTGGGCTTCGATGATGCCGCCAAGACCTTCGTTCAAGCCAAGAGCCTGACGACGCCCGCGCAGTTGAGCGACGGCATCATCGACTGCATTCGCAAGAGCGGCTTGAACGGCGGCGCGATCGACGAGCTCATTCACGGTTCCACGACCGCGATCAATACCTTGATCGAACGCAAAGGTGCGAAGACCGGGCTGATCGTCACCACCGGGACGCGCGACGTGTACATCATCGGCCGTGGGAACCGCCCGGAATCCTACAACCTGCTCTTCCATCGCCATCGTCCGCTCGTCTCGCGCCGGATGACACGCGAGATCTCCGAACGCACCCTGGCCTCGGGCGAAGTCTATCGCCCGCTGGTTCGCGCGGAACTCGAAGACGCCGCGCGGTTCTTCGCCGAGAACGGCGTCGAGGCGGTGGCTGTGTGCTTCCTGCACTCGTATGCGAACCCGGAGCACGAGCGCATCGCCGGCGACGTGATCCGTCAAGCGATGCCGGACGCGTACGTCTCGCTCTCGCATGAGATCTTGCGCGAGTACCGCGAGTTCGAACGCATGTCGACGACGGTCGTGAACGCGTACGTCGGCCCGCGCGTCGGCGGCTACGTCAAGAGCCTCGCATCGAGTCTCGGCGAGGCCGGCTTTCGCGGCAACCTTTCGATCATGCGCTCCAACGGCGGCGTGATGTCGCCGGAGCTCGCAACGATTCACCCCGTCGCGATGATGGAGTCGGGACCGGTCGGCGGTATCATCGCGGCCGCCCGCGTCGGCACCGCGCTCAGCTATCCCAACGTGATCTCGTTCGACATGGGCGGCACGACTGCGAAAGCGAGTTTGATTCAGGGCGGTGAACCGAGCATCGCGCCGGGCTATTACGTCGGCGGTTACGCCAGCGGGCATCCGGTGATGATTCCGCTGGTCGACATCGTCGAAGTGGGCGCCGGCGGCGGGAGCATCGCGTGGATCGATGAGGTCGGCGCGCTGAAGGTCGGCCCGCAGAGTTCGGGTGCCGATCCGGGACCGATGTGCTACGGCGGCGGCGGGTTGGAACCGACGATTACCGATGCCAACGTCGTGCTCGGACGCCTGAATCCGAACGACTTCCTCGGCGGCGCGATGCAGCTCGATGCCGCTGCCGCGGAGCGCGGCATCGCCGAACAGATCGGCGCGCCGCTCGGCCTCAGCACGGTTGCGAGCGCGCAGGCGATCGTGCAGATCGCCGTCTCGAAGATGTCGCTCGCGGTACGTGAGGTATCGGTCGTCAAAGGCTTCGATCCGCGCGACTTCGTGCTCGTCGCCTCCGGAGGCGCGGGCCCGCTGCACGCGTTGGCGATCGCGCGCGATTTGCACATACCCACCGTGGTCGTGCCGCTCTTTCCATCGCACTTTTCGGCGCTGGGCATGTTGCTCGCCGACGAACGGCACGACTTCGTGCGCACGCACTTTGCCGATTTGGGCACGGTCGATCTCACCGCGGTCGCGGCGGTCTTCGAAGACATGCTGATCGAAGCACGCGCACGCTTGAGCGGCGGGCGCGAAAGCTCGCGACAATACCAGCTCGACATGCGCTACGTCGGGCAAGAGTTCGCGCTGCCGGTGCCGGTCACCGAAGAGCAACTGACGAGCGGTGATCGCGCGACGATTCGCGCCGCGTTCGATCAGCTCTACGAACAGCGCTACGCCTACCACTCACCCGACGAGCCGGTGGAGATGATCAACCTGCGCCTGACCGCCTACGGCCGGCAGCCGAAGTTGGAATTCCCCCGCCTCGCGCGGTCGGCGAAGCCGGCGCCGAGCGCGCACCGCGACGTCTATCTCGGCGGAACGGCCGCGGTGGCGACGCCCGTCTACCGGCGCGACGAACTGCCCGCCGGGGCGGTCGTTGCGGGTCCGGCGATCGTGCAAGAACTGGGCACAACGACCGTGCTCTTCGAAGGCGACGTGGGCACCGTCGCGGATTCCGGCGAACTCATCGTGTCCGTAGGAGCGGAGTAATGGCAGTAGCAGATCTCGCGAGCACCAGCCTCGACCCGGTCACCCTGGAAGTGATCCGCAACGCGCTGCCGGCGGTCGCCAATGAAATGGCCGCCGATCTGCAGCGCACCTCGTATAACATGATGATCTACGAGGTCCGCGATTTCTGCACGGCCCTGATCGATCCCGACGGCGCGCTGGTGAGTCAGAACGTCGGCGGCGTGTCGCATTTCGTGGCCGACCTCGGCGTGATCATCACCGACGGCGTGAAGCGTTACGGGAAGGACGGTTTCGCGCCGGGGGACGTGCTGATCACGAATCACCAAGCCGTGGCCGGGCAGCACCTCAACAACATCGTTATCTACATGCCGTACTTCTTCGAGGGCGAACTGCTGATGTTCTCGATGGTGCGGGCGCACTGGATCGACGTCGGCGGCATGAGCACGGGCTTCGGGGCAGGCCCGGAAGTCGGCGACCCGTGGCTCGAAGGCTTGCAGCTCGACCAGCTCAAGATCTACGAAGGCGGCAAAATCAACGATGCGCTCTATCGCGTCATCAGCGACAACATCCGTTTTCCCGAATCGTCGCTCGGCGACTTGAAGTCGCAGATCGCCGCCTGCCGCCTGGCGGCGCGCCGGCTCGACGAGATGTTTCAGAAATACGGCAAGCCGGTGATTCTCGATGCGATCGCGCGCATTTTCGATGAGACCGAGAAGAAGTGCCGCAACGTCATCGCACGCTTGACCGACGGTGTGTACGAAGCGTCGGCGGCGTTCGACGACGACGGCGTGCTGCTCGGCGTGCCGGTGCCGCTGCACGCGAAGGTCACGATCGCCGGCAGCGACATGACGATCGATCTTTCCGGCTGTTCGGGCGAACGCAAGGCGGCCGTCAACTCGCGCACGCTCGCGGCCGCACGCGTGGCGTACAAGGCGCTGACCGGTCCGAACGATCCGGTGAACGAGGGATCGTTTCGCGCGCTCGACGTGATCATTCCCGAAGGGAACATCATGATGGCGCGTTTCCCCGCGCCGATGTCGGGCTGGAGCCTGATCGTGCCGACGGTCGTCGATACGATCATCGCGGCGTTGGCGAAGGCGATGCCGGATACGATCCCGGCGGCACACCACGGATTGCTCGGCGGTGCGGTCGTGTTCTTCGGCGTCGATCCGGTGACGAAACGGCGCTTCGTCGTGCAGAGCATCGAAGGCGGCGGCTGGGGCGGGCGCCCGTACGAAGACGGCGAGTCGGGCACGGTCTCGGTGTGTCAGGGCGACGTGCGCAACGGTTCGATCGAGGGCATCGAGCTGAAGTGTCCGGTGCTGGTCGAGCAGCGTGCGCTGCGGCCGAACTCGGGCGGTGCGGGCAAATACCGCGGCGGCCTCGGCATCGACATGCAAGTGCGGAACTTTGTCGACGGGTTGTGGAATTTCGAAACGTCGAAGCGCTTCGAATGTCCGCCGTGGGGATTGTGGGGCGGGACGTCCGGCGAAAACGCCGGCTACCTGCTGCGGATGTCGGGCACCGAAGCGTTCAAGCCGACCTCGGGCAGCCGCAAGCCGATCCCGGTCGACTCCTCGGTGATCGTGCGCACGGGCGGCGGCGGCGGCTGGGGCAACCCGCACGAACGCGACCTCGCAGCCGTGCAGCACGACGTCCTCGAGGACTACATCTCCATCGAAGCAGCCCGCGACCTCTACGGCGTAGCCATCACCCCCGACGGCATAATCGACGAAGCCGCCACAGCCAAACTCCGCGCCTGAACTGTCATTCCAACGACAATTCGGGGTTGCTCAATGACAATTCGGGGTTGCTCGGAGTGCGTCGAGTTTGCTTTCGAGTGCTTCGCGTTTCGCGTCCGTCCAGGTGTGGAAGCCTTGGCCGGATTTGACGCCGGTTTTTCCGGCGGCGACGAGGTCGACGAGGAGTTGTTGCGGGGCGTTGCTGACGTCGAGATCCGACAGCAACACTGACTGTATGGCCAACGTCAGATCGAGGCCGACCAGGTCGGATTGTTCGAGCGGGCCCATCACGCCCAGGCGCGCGCCGAAGCTGTGTTTGACGACGAAGTCGACGGTCTCGGCGTCGCACACGCCGGCTTGCACGAGCGCGATCGCTTCGCGTTTGAGCGCGTGCTGCATGCGGTTGCCGATGAAGCCCGGGATGTCGCGCTTCACGTGCACGGGCTGTTGCCCGATCTCCGCGAGCAGCTGCATCGTGCGCTCGATCGTGGACAACGATGTTTCGGCCGCTTGAACGACCTCGACCAACCGCACCGTGTACGGCGGATTCCAGAAGTGCGTGCCCGCCACGCGCTCACGCCGGGTTGCGGCGGCCGCGATGCGCGTGATCGGAATCGCCGAGGTGTTGGTGGTGAGGATCGTCGCCGGCGAACAGTGCGCATCGAGCTGCGCGAAGATCTCCATTTTCAGCTCGAGATATTCGGGCGCCGCTTCGATGACGATCTCGGCATCGGCCGGCACGCCGTCCAAATCCGCAATGACCGTTACGGGCAGGTCGCCGCCGGCGGTCCCGCGCGCATCTGTGATCGCGCGCAAGCGCTCGGCCGCGGCGGCGCGCACCGCGGCGTGGGGTTCGACCACGGTCACCTGCCGGCCGGCCGTAGCGAAGAGGTGCGCGATGGCGAGGCCCATACGGCCGCCACCGACGACGGCGGCTTTGCGTTGCATCATTGATTGGCCGCGTTCGCCGGTCCGACAGGCCGATCCGGGCGAATGGGCCGAACTCGTTGCGCAATGTCGCCCCTCGAACGCGTTCTCGTCCCCGGTGCCGATGGAACGAGCGTGCCGCTGCATATTGCGCGCCCCGAACCCGCCGCGGAGCATCTGCCGGCGGGCATCCTCGTGCTGCAAGACGCGTACGGCTACAACACCTACCTGGAGAGCACGGCGCGGCGTTTCAGCGATCTCGGCTTCACGGCCGTCGTGCCGGAGCTCTTCCATCACAGCGGCGGCGTGGGCATCGAGTACGACGACGCGCGTGGCATGGAAGCCAACCGCGAACACATGCGCGCGCTCAACCCCGAGAACGTGCTCGACGACATACGCGCCGCTTACGCTTGGTTGCTGGCGGAGGGCACGGTTCCGCCCGAGCGGATCGCGGTGATCGGCTGGTGCCGCGGCGGTCAGGGCGCGTTCCTCGCCAACGCGCATTTGCCGCTGGGCGCCGCGATCTCGATGTACGGCAATCGCATCGCGCCCGATCTGCTGCCGCTGGCGGCGGAGCAGCACGCGCGCATCTTGATGATCTGGGCCGGCGACGATCACTACATTCCGGTCGCCGAGCGGCGGTCGATCGAAGACGCGCTGACCTCGGCGGGGAAGGCGCACGACCAGGCCGTATTCTCGGGCGCCGAGCACGGATTTTTTGCTCCGTCCTCGTACCACGCACTTGCAGCCGGCGTGTCTTGGTGTATGTCGGTCGAGTTTCTGCGCGCGACCGGCGTCATCGTACGCCGCGAAAAGGGAGTTTCATGATTCGTTTGATCCGGACGGCAGCGGCCGTCCTGACCGCCGCATTGGTTGCCACGCTCGCTCCGGCGGCACGCGCCGCCGATCCATACGAGATCAACGTCATCCTGCCGTTGACCGGCAACATCGCGTTCGTCGGCACGACGCAATTGCAAGCGCTCAAAGCGGTCGAAGCGTACGTGAACAAAACGGGCGGGATCGGCGGACGCCAGCTCTCGTTCGTGGTGCAAGACGACGGATCGGATGTGAAGACCGCACTGCAGCTCGCGCAAGGCCTGATCGCGAAGAAGGTTCCGCTGATCATGGGCTCGTCGAGCCCGCAGGCGTGCGCGGCCATCGCACCGCTGGTGATGGCCGACGGCCCGTTGCACTACTGCTTGGCGAACGCCGGTACGACCGTCCCCGGCAGCTATGAATTCTTCACCCAGTTCACCAACGACGCGCAACTTACGGTGCTCATTCGGTACTTCCGCGAACGCGGCATGAAGAAGGTCGCGAGCATCTTCTCGATCGACGGCGGCGGGCAAGACGCGGAACATGCGCTCACCACCGCGCTCGCGCTGCCCGAAAACAAAGACATGCAGCTCGTCGCACACGAGCATTTCGCGCCGGGCGACATCGGCGTTGCCGCACAGATGACGCGCATCAAAGAGGCCGCTCCCAACGTGCTGATCGCCTGGGCGACCGGCGGCCCGGCCGGCACGCTGCTGCGCAACGAGCGCGACGCGGGCATCGACATCCCGACCGTCACGTCGACCGGCAACCTCAGCGCGAACTTCTTCAAGCAGTTCGGCGCGATCTTGCCGACCAATCTGTACTTCGCGGCCGTGCCGTACTATTCGGGCGATACGTTGAGCAGCGGCCCCACCAAAGCCGCCGTCGCTACGATGACGAGTTCGCTGGCCGCGATCGGTTCGAAGCCCGACATGATCGAGATCAGCGGCTGGGATCCTGCGATGATCGTGGTCGACGCCTTGCGCAAATTGGGACCGGACGCGTCGGCCGCGAAACTGCGCGCGTACATGCTCAATATGAAAGGCTGGGTCGGGGTCAATGGGCCGTACGATTTTCACGCGAATCCCCAGCGCGGGGTCGGCGAGGCGAACGTCGTGATCGTGCGCTGGGATTCCGCTGCGAACACGGCAGTAGCCGTGAGCAAACCGGGCGGCGCGCTGCTCGGGGGCAAATAGCTCATGGCTAACGCATTCAACGTGCCGCTGACCGGATCGATGGCACCCGGTCTCTTGGGCTTAGTGCATTTGCCGCGGATGTGGCAGAAGGGGCTGCTCCATACGCGCGGCCTGTTGCCGGGAGACTACGTCTTCGCCGATCGCGGCTTCGATCAGCGCATCATGGACGGCGTCGGGATCGATCGCGAGGCGTTCATTCCGTATCTGCAAACGCTGCCGACCTATCTCGAAACCGAAGCGTGGGTGCGCGCGAACGCGACGAAGCTCGATCAGATTGCGGCCACGAGCGAAATGATCCTCAACCGTACGCCGTCGACCCCCGAATCCGGTGACAAACTGCGCGCGGCAGTCGGCATCACCGACGCGTCCGTCAACAACACCGCGCTGCTGAGCAACATCGACGATTGGGTTGCGCTGCACGCCTACGTGGTCGCCAACCAAGGTCAAACGGTCGCGCCGATGATCCCGGCGATCACGTCGCTCGCCGAAGGCCCGCTCGGGGTGTTGCACCTTCCGCGGCTTTGGGGCAAGGCTATGATCAAAACGCTCGGCGCGCTGCCCGAGGGCTATCATTCCGGCAGCGGTCCGCTCGACGAACAGCTCGCCGACACGATCGGTATGGATCTGGCCGCGTCGGTGAAGTATACGAACGCCGAGCTGCCGCCGTACCTCATCTACGAGCAGTGGGTGCGCGAGCACGCGACCAAGCTCGACGCGGACACGCTGGCGGCGTGGAACACGCGCATGCGCACGCGCGAGAAACCCGCCCCGCTGGCGGCGGAGGAACGCAAGACCCTCGGCATCACCGATGAGAGCGAACGCCGCGGCGTGCTGCTCAACGACCTGATCGACTGGCACCTCTGGCACGAGGAGATAACGAAATGACCACGCGCGCGGCCTGGCTCTCATCCTGCGGGGCCGCGGCGCTCGCCGCAAGCGCGCCGCAGATCGTGCGTGCGCAGACGCGGCCGTCGATCCGCGTCGGCTGCGGCAACATCGAGTCGCACGCCGAGGCGTACTACGCGCGCGCGAACGGGTTCTTCGCGCAAAACGGAATCGACGTCGATATTCAAAACCTGCGCAACGGCGCGGCGATCGCGGCGGCGGTGTCGGGCGGTGACCTGCAGATCGGCGTTTCCAGCATCTTGCAGCTGGCGGAAGCGCGCGGCGCCGGCGTCCCGTTCGTGATCATCGTGCCCGGTGGCTTGCACGACGGCCGGATCGCACACACCGCCAACCTCGTCGTCGCCCCGGGCGGCCCAATCGCGAAACCGTCCGACCTCAATGGAAAGATCATCGCGGTCAACACGCTCAACGGCCTCGACCAAATCATCGCCGACGCGCTGATCGACAAGAACGGCGGCGACTCGACGACGGTCAAGTACGTCGAGGTGCCGCCGGCAGCCGCCGAGTCCGTGATCGCGGGCCGCGTATCTGCCGCCCAGCTGGAGGAGCCCGAGCTATCGGGCGCCGGCACGCGCGTGCGCCGCTTAGGTGACGGCGAGGATGCGATCGGGCCGCGCTTCGCCACAACCGGCTGGTTCACGACCGACGACTGGCTTGCGAAGAATAAGGATACCGTGCGGCGTTTCTCGGCCGCGATCTTCGCCGCCGGCGCGTGGGCGATGCAGAACCCGGAGAAAGCGGGCGCCGTGCTGCACGATGCGCTCGGGCTCACGCAGGCGCGCGGCACGCAGACGTTCGCGACCACCCGCAACGCGGGCGAGCTTTCGCCGCTGCTCAACACGGCGGTCAGGTACAAGGTCGCTCCACCGGTGTCGGCCGGTCAACTTTTCTGGGACGGGAAGTAGCGTAACGCGTCGTCGGAGCGTAGGGCATTTCGACCTCGCCTGGAAGGGCCAAATCCGGCTGCAAGCCGCTCAGGGTTGAGGGAGAAGGACATCATGACCGACGTCGTTACCCAGCGTGAATTCATGACCACGTGGCACAGCTCGCCGCGACAAGGCATCGAAGCGTGGTCGACGCGCAACAAGGCGAACCTGATCGGCTCGGGGACGAGCACCGACCGCGTGCCGCCGTTCCGGCCGTTCGATCTGCTCGCGCAGCCGAACGACGCGCTCGTCGTGCTCGAGAACGACGATCACCGCATCGGCGTGCAGAGCGTGTGCGGCGCGCAGCGCACGTTCGTGCGCCACATTGACTTCGACACGATCTATTTCCAGTTCGCCGGCAAGACCACGCTCGAGACCGAGTTCGGTGAGGTCGAGATGTCGCCGGGCGAGATACTATTCATCCCCGAAGGCATCGCGCATCGCTCGACCGGAACGGCCGACAGCCTGCGCTGGTTCGCGTTCGTGAACGAACCGTTCACCGAGTTCATGGACGGCGACGACGTGCACACCGGGCACACGGAGTTCCGCATGATTCGCCACGGCGGTCCGGATTGGAAAATTCCGGCCGGCGCGGAGAAGCCGGTCAAGACCGGCGTCATCGAAGAACGCATGATCCGCTGGGGCCACGGACCGAACGACCGCACGATCATCCACCGCGACTACGACTATCTCGTGGGCGCATCGAGCACGCACATCGCGGAGAAACGCAGCGGCATCCGCAAGCTGCGGGCGTTCGATATCTTCACCGGCGTCGCGGGGAAGAAGGGCGGCGTCGAGCCGATGTTCCGCGCGCCGCACCTCGAGATCAAGACCTATAACATCACGGGCGAACAGTTTGCCTTTCATCGTGCGCTACGCAGCGAAGAAGTCCGCATTCAGTTCCGCGGCGAGGCGCTCGACACGTGCGAGATCGACAAGACACTGGTCGCGCCGGGTGACGCGACCGTCATCCCGCGCGGCATCGCGCACTCGGTGATCACCGAGCCGCCCGATTCGCCGACGTTCCTGCGGCTAAACTTCTACAGCAATCTCTCGTGGCGTACGCCGAACGATCTGACCGCGCATCAATACAAGAGCACGTTCGAGGTGCAGACGATCGTGCACGATGAGGCGCCGTGGCGCATCGAGGCGGGCTTAGTGGTACCGGTGGCGGCCGCACGGTGATTCTCGCGCGCCTTTGCGCGCTGCTGCTGGCGTGGGTGGCGTTCGCGGCCGCAGCGCCGGTCCGGGCCGCCGACACCCCGCAGAAGATCACGATCACGGTACCATCGTATGAAGTGGCCGATAGCGCCTACTTCATCGCGGTGCAGAAGGGCTACTTCGCCGCCGAAGGCCTCGACGTCACGCTGCAATTCGCCGGCGGCGGCACGGCCACGCCGGCCCTGATAGCGGGCGGTATCGAAGGCAGTGCGTCGAGCGCCGCCGCGCTCAGCGCGATCATGCGCGGTGCGGCGCTGCGGATCGTGCTCGTTTTCGAAGACAGCCCGTTCTACAACATCTGGGCGCACTCCGACATTCACTCGCTTGCCGATTTCAAGGGCAAGGCCATCGGCGTTGCAACGCGCGGCGATACCTTCGAGATCGCGACGCGTCTGGCTCTGCAACAAGCGGGCATCGCGCCCGACGACGTCGGCTACACGCCGATCGGCAGTGGCCTCGGTTCCGGTGCGGCGTTCGAATCGGGCGCGCTGGCGGGCGTCGTTCTCTCGACCAGCGAGGGCAACCAAACCAAGGACAAGGGCGGCCTGAAGAACGCTCACATCGTGACCTCGTTTCTGGGCAAGGTGCACATGCCGTGGAACGGCTTCGTCGTCTCGGAAAAGCTGCTGTACGGGAATCCGGCGTTAGCGCGCCGGATCGTGCGGGCGATCGTAAAGGGCAGCCGCTACCAGCAGGCGTTCAAGTCGCAGACGATCGCGATCGTGACGAAGTACAACGCCAGCGAGCAGCCGCTCGAGGGCAGCAACGATTACGATGAATTCATGCGCGGCAAGACGCCCGATCTCACCGTGAAGCCGGAATTCGCCGCTGCCGATCTCGACGTGCACGCGGGACTGATGAAGCTGCCCAAAGATCAGCTGCCGCCGCTCGACAAGATTTACGATTTTTCGCTCGTGCGTTCGATCAACGCCGAACTGGATGCAAGCCGATGGAAACCCACGCCGTAAGGCCGATCGAGCCGCCGGATCCCGCCGGCCTGGCAGCGTTTTGGAACAAACACCGGACCGCGATCACGCGCACCGCTGCGGTCGCGTTGTTCTTGCTCGTGTGGGAAGGCGCCGTGCGCTTCGGCGGGGTCAGCCCGCTGTTCCTCAGCAGCCCGTCGGCGGTCGCGGCGCGCCTCATCAAGGTGTTCGCCGATGGATCGATCTGGCCGAGCCTGCTCGCGACGGCCAACGTCGCGTGGTGGGGTGCGTTTCTCTCGATCGTGGTCGGCGTTCCGGTCGGCGTGCTGATGGGCCGCTCGACGATCGTGCGCGACACGCTCGAACCGTTCATCATGGGGATGTCGTCGGCGCCGATCGTCGCGTTTCTCCCGCTGCTGATCATTTGGCTCGGAATCGGACCGACCTCGAAGATCGCGCTGGTCTTCATCGGCTCCGTGTTCGTGATGATCGTCAACACCGAGACCGGCGTGCGGCAGATCGACTATCGCTTGATCGAGACGGCACGCTCGTTCACCGCGACCGAGTTCGACATCCTCACGAAGATCGTCGGTCCGGCCGCACTGCCGTTTATGATCGCCGGCGTGCGCCTCGCGATCGCGCGCGTGCTGATCATGGTCGTCGTGGCGGAGTTCTACGCGGCGACGGTCGGCATCGGTTACCTCATCTTCCAGGCCGGCTCGCAGTACGACACGACGCTCGTGTTCGTGGGCGTCGTGATCCTGGCCGGCACCGGCGTGATCGCTAACGCCGCGCTGCGCGCGCTCGAGCGGCGCATTGCACCGTGGATGCACACCGAGGCCGGCCGATGATCGAAGCGCGCAACATCACGCATCGCTTCCAAAGCACGAGCCGCGCGGGTCTGCCCGTGCTCGATAACGTCTCGTTGACGGTCGAACCGGGAAGCTTCGTTTCGCTGCTGGGCCCAAGCGGTTGCGGGAAGACGACGCTGCTGCGCATCATCGACGGGCTCGTGCAGCCGACCAGCGGCCAGGTCTTCATCGACGGCGTCGAGGTGCACAAGCCCGGGCTCGATCGCGCGATGGTGTTTCAGGAATTCAACCTGCTGCCATGGCGCACGGCGCTGAACAACATCGAGTTCGCGCTCGAATTGCACGGGGTGACCGGCGTCGAGCGCCGCGACCGCGCCCTCGAGGCACTGCAGCGCGTCGGCCTCGAGAAATTCTCGACGTACTACCCGCATCAGCTCTCGGGCGGTATGAAGCAGCGCATCGGTCTCGCGCGGGCGCTCAGCACGAACCCCCGCTATTTGCTGATGGACGAACCGTTCGGCGCGCTCGATCCCATGGTGCGCGAGATCATGCAGATCGATTTGCTGAAGCTGCTCGATGCGGAAAAGCGCACGATCGTCTTCGTGACCCACAGCGTCGACGAAGCGGTCTTCCTCTCGGACCGGGTGATCATGCTGCGAGCGAATCCAGGTTCGATTCTGAAAACCCTCGACATCGATTTGCCGCCGCGCCGGTTCGAAAATGACGAAGAGATCAAGGCGTCGAGTGCGTTCGTCGCTTACCGCAATGAAATCTGGCACCTCTTGAAAGAACAGTTGCGCCGGCCGGCGTGACGAGGAGAAAACGTTGACCCAAACAACCGATATCATCGCGACCGCGCCGCACTTCTTATCTCTGGCCGAGCGCGACCGCCGGCACGCGGCGATCCAGGCGCGTATGGAAGCCGACGGGCTCGACGTGCTGATCCTGCCGGCCAGCGCCAACCGTTGGGAACAATCGATGGCCGACTCGCGCTACGTGACCGGCATCGGCGGCTTCGGGACCGAGACACTCACGATCGTGCCCCGCGGTCAGGCGCCGACGGCGTACGTGTTCAACCGGGCCGGCTGGTGGAAGTCGCACCCCAACCACTGGATCAATGACGTCCGCGACGGGCGCAACCGGTGGACCAAGAACATCATCGAGCGGCTCGGCGAAATCGGCTTCACGCGCGGCCGCATCGGGCTCTCGGGGCTGGCGGGCAGCAACCGCACGCCCGACGGCACCGCACCGTATTACACCGTCGAATCGCTGAAGGCGAAGTACCCGCAGGCCGAGATCGTCGATGCGAGCGCCGTCATTCAGGATTTGCGTTCGATCAAGAGTCCCGAGGAAGTTCTGACATTGGAACGCTCGGCGCTGGTAACCGACGAGATGGTGGCAGCAATGGTTGCCGCAGCTCGGCCGGGCGTGACCGAACGCGCGGTATACGCCGCGATCGTGCACGCGATGCTGCTCGGCGGGGCGGATCTACCCTCGCTGCTGATCTTTGCGTCAGGGCCCGGACTCGAGATCGGGCACGGGCAATTCGTTCCGACCGATCGCGTACTGCAAGACGGCGATCTGCTGGTGAACGAGTTGGAGGCGCGCATTGCCGGTTACGGCGCGCAGACTGTGGCGCCGGTGTGGATCGGTCGCCCGGACGAACGCTACGCGGCCGTCGCCAAGGCGGCTGAAGCCGTGTTCGAGACCGTGCTGCAGCATTTGCGGCCGGGCGAGACGATGGGCAGCGTGATGAAGGTTTATTACGATGCGATCGAGCGGGAAGGCAAGGGCACGATGAAGGGTTCGTTTCCGCTCATGCACGCGCGCGGTCTCGGCGATGAGGTGCCGCAGGTCATCGACGCCGCGGACCTCGAGCAGAGCGGCGGTGCCGAGCTGGTCGAGAACATGGTATTCGTGCTGAAACCGCGCGTGCGCGACGCGGGCGACTCGATCTCGGCGCAAGTCGGCGACACCGTCGTCGTCACGCCGAGCGGAGGGCGCCGATTGGGCCGCCGCCCGTTCGGCCTTTCCATCGTGAAGCCGAACTAAGGAATCGACATGCGATTGAGCAACAAAACCGCGATCGTCACTGGGGCGACGGGGCAATTCGGTCACGTGATCGCGCGTGCGTACGCGCGCGAGGGCGCGAACCTCTACCTCTGCGAATTTTCCGAAGCGGCCGCCGCGCTGACGAAGTTGCGTGACGAAATCGCGGCGACCGGCGCGAAGGTCGAGTGCGGGACGCACGACGTGAGCACGCAGGCCGGCGCGGCCGAACTCGCCGCGGCTGCACTGAAGTCGTTCGGCCAGATCGACATCTTGCTCAACGGCACGTCGGGCGGCGGGCACGGCAAGGTGTTCGAGATTACCGAGGCCGCCTGGCGCCGGGCAATCGATCGCGGTCTCACGTCGTATTTCTTCACGTGCCAGCAAGTCGGTAAGGAAATGGCGCGGCGCGGCTCGGGCAAGATCATCAACATCAGTTCGATCGTGGGCCGGCTCGGCTCGGGCGGCGCCATCGGCTGGGGCGCGAACAACGGCGGAATCGACGCGATGACCGCGGCCTTCGCGCAAGCGCTCGGCATGTACGGCATCAACGTCGTCGCGCTGGCGCGCGGCGCCACCGACACCACGCCGTATTCGGACGAAGCGATGAACGAACGGTTGCGGCGCTTGCCGTTCGGCCGGCTCGGCCGCGAAGACGACATCGTGGGTCCGGCGATCTTTCTCGCCACCGACGAAGCGAAGTGGATCGCCGGTTCGGTCGTCTACTGCGACGGCGGCTACGTGACCGCGGCCGCCACCGATGCCGAGTCGCGCCCCACCGAAGTGCCGTACCGCGGCAAGTAACATGCTCGAAGTGTGGGGTGCGACGAGCGCCGCGAACGTTCAGAAAGTCACCTGGTTCCTCGAAGAGATCGGCAAGCCGTATACGGCGCGCGGCATCGGCTACGAAGGCAGCGATCCGATCGACGAAGTGTACTTGAAGGTGCGCGGTGGCGAAGCGTCTCCGATTCTCAAAGACGGCGAACTCGTGCTGTGGGAAGGCAATGCCGTCATCCGTTATCTGGCGGAGACGTACGCGCCGGGCCGCTTCTATCCGCCAGCCTTCGCGGCGCGCGCGGAAGCCGATCGCTGGATGGACTATCAGCTCAGTACGATCCGCCCGCCGTTGCACGCGATGTTGCGCGACCATCTGGATTCGCGCGCCGTCACGCGCAACGCCGCCAAGCTGGCCGAAGCGATGGAACCGGTGGAAACAGCATTAGCGCAGCGGCCGTATCTGGCCGGCGAGACGTTCACGATCGGCGACATCCCGGTCGGCATCAACGCCTATCGCTGGTTTCTGCTCGACATCGAGCGGCCGGAATCGCCCGCGATCGAAGCGTGGGTCGAGCGCCTGAAGGCACGACCGGCGTTCGCAAAAGCGATCGTGCCGCCGAACAACCCCAACGTCGCGCTCCGCGCATAACGAGAAAGGCCGAACAGAATGATTCACATGACCGACGAGATCCGCCGTTGGCTCGAAGTCGCGCCCGATGACGGCGTCCCGTGTCTCGTCGGCACGTCGACCAAAGACGGGCATCCGCAAATCAGTCCCAAGGGCAGCGTCGCCGTCTTCGACCCCGAGACACTGAGCTTTTGGGAGCGCAGCTTCCGTTCGAGCTACGATGCGATCGCCGAGAACCCGCACACGGTCGTCTACATGCGTAACCCGCACGGCTCGGTCGAGATCCCGCACCGCGGCTCGGCGCTGCGCTTCCATGGCGAGGCCCGCATCGCAACGAGCGAGACCGATCGCCAACGTGCCTGGGACATCAGCGGCAAATCCGAACAGGACCGCGATCCCGAACGCAAGGGCGTCGCTATCCTGATCCGCGTCGACCTCATCGAAGATCTCGGCGGTGCGGTCGTCATGAAGCGGGACTAACCGCAAGGATTGGCACCGGCCTGCGGCAAACCATAATCGTTGTCGAAAACAACTAACATGGGTGTCGAGGGTATGATGCTGACGGCCGAAGAGCCATTTACGCTACGCGACCAGGTGTACGTGCAGACCGCGCCCGGAACGTTGGCCGGGCGCTATCTGCGCCGCTTTTGGCAGCCGGTCTACCATAGCGTCGACCTGCTGCCCGGCGTCGCGCGCCCGCTGCAGATCATGTCGCAGTCCTTCGTGCTCTTTCGCAGCCAAAGCGGCGCCGCGTCGCTGCTCGACCCGCGCTGCCCGCATCGCATGGCGCAGCTCTCGATCGGACGCGTCGAAGGAGAGACGATCCGCTGCTTCTATCACGGCTGGAAATTCGGCACTGACGGCGCCTGTGTCGAACAGCCCGCGGAAGGCAACGCGTTCACCGATAAGGTTGCGGTGCGCTCGTATCCGGTTCGCGAATATCTCGGCCTGATCTTCGCCTATCTCGGCGACGGCGAGCCGCCGGAGTTCCCGCGGATCCCTGAGTTCGAGCGCTTCAGCGGTTTCGTCGAACTCGACTCCTACTCGCGCAGCTGCAACTACTTTCAGAATCTCGAGAACGCACTCGACATGAGTCACGTTGCGTTCGTTCACGCCGACAACCGTGCGTCGTTCACGAACATCGGCGAGGGCTTGCGGCTCGATGCAACCGAATCGACGTGGGGTGTCGCCTACACCTACGAGCGGCCCGACGGCGCGAAGCGCGTGCAGCAGTTCGGCATGCCGAACATCTTTTACATGACGGCGTTGCCGACGGACCCGGAGATCGGCTGGCAAGAATCGGTGTTCTGGTGGGTGCCGATCGACGACGAACGCCACATGCAGTTCAGTCTGCACCGCGTTCCCGCGACCGGCGAGGCCTCCGAGCGCATTCACGCGCGCCGGCAAGAACGGCGCCGTACGATCGACCAGCGCCACCAAGACGTGAGCGCGGCGATTCTCGACGGCAAACTTTCGCTTAACGACGTCGACGTCGAGCGCGTCGACCTCGTGCGCCTGCAGGACGACTTGGCGCAAATCGGGCAGGGCGACATTGTCGACCGCCGCGCCGAGCGCCTGGGACGCGGCGACGCGGGTGTGGTGGCGATTCGCAAGGCGTGGCATCGCGAACTGATCGCGCTGCATCGCAACCAGCCCTTGAAGCATTGGACGCGCGATGCCGAACTGATCCCGCGCGCCTGGAGCTTGAAAGAAGGCGAACTCGACCGCAATGTCGTTGCCGATGCAACCGAGGCGCCGATCGTCGACGTGCGGCCGTTCGTCGAGATCGAAGAGCAGTTGAGCGAACTGCACCGGCGTCTGTGACACCACGAATGCTGCAGCCGGAGCCCGGCCCGGTGCTCAGCCTCGCCGAGCGCGACCGGCGCTGGAACGGTCTGCGCGCGATCATGCGCGAGCAAGGCATCGATGCGATCGTCGCCGGCAGTTTCAACGGCCGCGAACGGCTCGAGTGTTACTTGATCGACGACTTCCTCGATTCGATCGTCGTGCTTCCGCGCGAACGCGATGCGATCGTGCTGACGTTCTCGGCGTCGCGGCTCTCGCGTGCATACGAGAGCGAACGGCGCGGCATCCAGCTGTGGGCGCGAGATTATCGCCTCGCCGCCGGCGGAACATCGACCGCCGAGGTCGTGGCGGAGGTCGTGCCGTCCGGCGGACGCGTCGGCATCGTCGGCTTCGGCCCCACTGCGCCGGGCGAGATGGAAGGGCTCTTGCCCTACGGTTTTCACCGCAAGCTGACCGATGCGCTGACCGGGATCGAGATCGTCGATTTCACGCAGCAGTTCACCGACTTCATGCTGGTCAAAAGCGAAGAAGAACTCGCGCTGCTGCGTTTCGCGGCCAAGGTCAGCGAACAGGCGTCGCTCGCGATGCTCGATGCGTGCCGGCCCGGCGTCAACGAAGCAGCAGTGTACGCCGCGATCATGAGCGAGATCTACCGTTGGGGCTGCGAGACGCGCTATCCAAACATGAGCTTGCAGTCCGGTTCCGACAACATCGGCTGGGGCGCGCCGCGCTGGGCGTTGCGGGCCGAACCCCCGCGCATTTTGGAGGCAGGCGACGTCGTGCAAGCCGAGATCCACACGATGTACGGCGGTCAGGAATCGCAGGTGCAGATGTCGGTTGCGCTCGACCCGATCGACGAAGTGCTGGCAGCGTGCGCCGACATCGCGCGGGCCGCTTACGAGGCCGGCGTTGCCGCCGTCGCTCCGGGTATGACGTTCGCATCGGTCGTGCATGCGATGGAGGCGCCGCTGCGCGCCGCCGGCGCTTGGAGCAAGACGCCGCTCGTCCACACGCTCACGTTCGGCGCGACCGGCTTTACGCCGGTCAACCGCGAGCAGATCGCCGGCACCCGCGAGGAGCAGACCGAAGGACGGATCACGGCCGGTATCCGGCGCGGCGATCTCGTGCTGCGGCCGGGCATGACGCTCGAGCTCGAGCCGAACGCCTGCATCGGGATGAAGCGCGTGAACATCGGCGGCGTCGTGCTGGTCACGGCAGGCGGTGTCGAGGAACTCAACGACGTCCCCACCCGCATGCGCCACGTCGGTCAAATCGGAATGGTCGCGTCATGAATTCGGATCTTCGCGAACGCTACGAAGAGCTCGCAATCGCCAACCGCATTCTCTTCGATCAGGAGATCCTCGACGGACTCGGACACGTCAGCTTTCGCGATCCCGAGAACCCGAACGTCTTCCACATGTCGCGTGCGCTGGCACCGGGGCGGGTGACGCCCGACGACATCCTCGCCTTCGACATCAGCGGCGAGCCGCACGACGCCAAGGGCGCTTCCGTCTACCAAGAACGCTTCATCCACTCCGAATTGTACAAGGCGCGACCCGACGTTGCGGCGGTCGTGCACAGCCAATCACCGACCGTGATTCCGTTCAGCGTCACGACGAAGCCGATGCGCCCGATTCGCGCGGCGTTCTTCTATCCTGAGGTGCCGAACTTCGAGATCCGCGAGGCGGCCGGCGGCTGGACGAACCTGCTCGTGAAGTCGCCCGAACTCGGCGCGGCGCTCGCGCGCACGCTCGGCGACAACTCGGTCGCGCTGCTGCGCGGTCACGGCAACGTCGTTTCGGCGCGCGACGTCATCACGGTTGTTTCGCGCGCGATCAAGATGGAGCAGGACGCGCGGCTGCTGCTGCAAGCGACGATGCTCGGCGGACCGATTACCTATCTCGCGCCCGAGGAAGCAGCGCTGATCGAAGAAATGGCCGCACACGTGGTGCGCGGCTCGGAACAAGCGCACGACCGCACCTGGGGCATGTGGAAGGATCAGGCGTTACGCAACAACCCGTTCTAGGCTACACGCTAACGTAGATCATCCCGTCTTCGATCATCACCGGAAACGTGACGGCCGCCAGGTCGGGGTTGGTGACGCTCTTGCCGGTGGCGAGGTCGAAGCGAAAGCGGTGCCACGGGCAGATGATCTCGCGGCGACCTTCGTGCAGGCAGCCCTCGTCGAGCGGCGCGCCTTTGTGCGGGCACGCATTGGAGAACGCATACACGTCGTCGTCGACGCGCATCAGCGCGATCTTGCGCCGGCGTACGGTTTCCAAACGCAGGGCGCCTTTCGGCAATTCGTCCAGCCGGCAAACGGCTTCGCGGGTGGTGTCGGTCGTGCTCATCATGTATCCTATCGGCAGCGGCGCTACGTTTTGAGTAGTGCCTCAGCATTGCTATGGAAGACTGCGCGTAGCTGGTTTTCGGTGAAGCCGCTCGAGCTTAACCCCGCGACGTCCCTGGCCGCGACGCTGTACGGGAAGTCGGTACCGAACAGGATGTGCGAGGCGGGCACCAGCTTGGAGAGGGCGGTCATGGCCTCGATGTTCGCCGATTGGGCGGTGTCGTAATAATACCGCGCGACGGTGTCCGCGACCGTGCCGGGCAGCATGGCAGCCCACTCGGGTGAACTCGCCTTGCGTAAAAAGCGGCCGATCAGATACGGCATGCTGCCGCCGGCGTGCGACCAGATGATGCGTACGTTCGGAAAGCGCTTAGCGGCACCGTTGAAGAGATAATTGGCGATGGCGCGGGTCGTATCGGTCTGATATTCGATCATCGAGTCTTCGATCGAAGCGCCGAGGAGATTCGTGCAGCACGCGTTTGACGTCGGTGAACGAACACGAGCGCGCGGCGCCGATCGAGTTCGGCGAAGAGCGGGTCTAGCCGCGCGTCGCCGAGCCAGAGGCGGCCGCCATAGCTCGAGAACAGGCCAACACCGTCAGCCTTTAGCGTGTCGAGGGCGTACGCAACCTCATCGAGACTCGCCTTAACATCGGGAAGCGGCAATGCCGCGAACATGCCGTACCGTGCGGGATAGCGCCGTACGACATCGGCGGCGTAGGTATTGCATTCGCGCGCCAGACGCTTCGTGCTATCCGGGAAGCCGAAATCGAGCCCGGGGGTCGTTATCGAGAGGTAGGCGCGCCGTACGCCGGCGCGATCCATATCGTCCATCGACTTCTCGAGGGTCCACCCGAGGATCGGCGGAGCCAACTCGGCGCTCCCGACCTCGCGCACGTAGGCCGGCGGGACGTAATGATGATGAACGTCGATTTTATCGGCGGTTTGTGCCTTGGCCAAAGCGGGGATTCCGGCCGCTAGGGCGGCCGTCGCGGCGATGAAGTTCGTTCGCGTGAACTGCGGCACCGCAATCGAATGTTGTGGCGCGGACGAAAGGTCCTTCGTGCGTATACTCGGCCGTAGCTACCGGCAGGCGCGCTGCCCGGATTTGAGAAAGTCTCCGTTCGTTACCGTCTGACCGGGGAGAATATTCTGCCGTGGAGCTCGACGAACGACCCGACACCAGCGACACCATTGCGACCGGCACTCACTTTTACGATAAGTTGGTCCGGGAACGCCGGCCGGGGAGTACCTGCGCCGGTTCTGGATGCCGGTGGCGCTGCTCGATGACGTGAAAGCCGGTCGCGCCAAGACGATCAAAATTCTGAGCGAACTCTTCACCTACTATCGCGGTGAGAGCGGCGCCCCCCACTTAGTCGCGAACGAATGCGCGCATCGGCACACGCGGCTGGCGCCGCACGGTCGGGTTGAGGAAGACTGCATCCGCTGTTTCTATCACGGCTGGATGTACGACGCGACTGGTCAGTGCCTCGAGCAACCGGCCGAGGGGCGCGAGAGCTTCGCCCACAAAGTCCAGATCAAGGCTTATCCGGTCCGCGAATACCACGGAATCGTGTTTGCGTACTTCGGCGCCGGCGAGCCGCCCGAATTCCAGCATCTCGATCTGTTCGACGGTCCCGGCGTTCGTGAAGTTGGATCGTACGTCCGCCAGACGAACTTCTTCAACTCGCTCGACAACCAGGCCGACTGGGTGCACGCGAACTTCGTGCACTACCGCTCGGAGTTCACCAAGATCGGCATTAACCGCGCGATTCCGGTGGTCAGCGCCGAGGAAACCGAGTACGGTCTCAAGGGCTACCTCACGTACGACGACGGCGTCGTTGGGGTGAATTTCGTGCTAATGCCGATCGGCATGTACATCATCGGGTCTGGCTCGCGCATCAACGACGTGGATGGCCTGGTGTACATTCACCAGATGGCCTGGCGGACGCCGATCGACGACCACAGCCACCGCTCGTTTAACATTTACTACGCCGACGTCACCGGTGAGGCGGCCGAGCGGTTCTCCGCGGCGCGGGCTCACGCGCGTCAAGCCTCGACCGACATGCCCGGTCGCGCCGAGATCATGAACAAGATCTACAGCGGCGAGCTGCACGTCGACGAGGTTGACGAGTCGCGCCCCGACATCGTCGGCATCCAGGACACGGTCACGATGGAGATGCAACGGCCGATCAGCGAACGCGAACCCGATCGGCTGGGCCGTTCCGATGCGGCCGTGATCGTGCTGCGCAAGATGTACATGCGTGAAATTCGCAAGATGCTCAACGGCGAGCCGATCAAGCCGTGGAAGTGGCCGCGCGAGCTGAAGGCCGAGCCGCAGTTTGTCGAGGTTCCATGACGCGGCTTTCACGCGGCCAGGTGCTGAGCGGGCTCGCCGCCGTCGCCGCCGTCGCGGCGACCCCGCGTCCGGCGCGAGCGGCCGCGCTGAACGATCTCGTTGCGGCTGCCAAGAGCGAAAAGGAACTCAGCTTCATCGCCGGCAGCGACACGTTTGGTGGCGCACCGGGCATGAGTGCGCTCAACGATGCCTTCAACCGCAAATTCGGGCTCAACGCGACGCTCACGCTAACGCCGGGGCCGGCGATGACCGTGATGGGCTCGCGTCTGTTGACCGAGTATCAGGGTAATCACACCGCCTCAACTGCGGCCTATATCGGGCCCTTCTCGCAGTTCGTTGCGCTCAGTCGCGCAGGCGCATTACAAAAGGTCGATTGGGTCGGAACCTTTCCTTGGGTCACCCGCGCGATGGTCGTCGACCCCGACAGCGTCGGGATCCTGATGCGTACGGGTCCCAACGGCATGCTCTACAATCCGAACGTGCTGCCGCCGAATCAGGCGCCGAAGAGTTACGAGGATCTCGTAAACCCCAAAGTCAACGGGCCGTGGAATAAGAAGCTCGCGCTGGCGCCGTATCCGGACTGGCTTGCGATGCTCTCGATCAGCTGGGGCCCCGAGCGCGCGAAGGCGCTCGCCACTAAAGTCGCCGCCGTGGCGGGCGGGGCGCTCCGGTACGGTGACGCGCAGCCGCTGATCGACGGGCAATTCGCGCTCATGGCAAACGAGGGTTCGTGCCTCGAGCTCAAGTGGGCGTGGGAGTCGAAAAACGTTCCTTTCAACGTCGTCTTCGGATCGAACCCGGTGGTGTGCGATTACTTCCAAATGGGCGTGCCGAAGAACTCGCCGGCGCCGCACTTGGCGCAGTTGTTCGTCGGGTTCGGGACGACGCCCGAGGCCCAGGCGATCACCGATAAGTTCGGCGGCCAGGGTTCGCATCTCGTGCCCGGCACGCGCATCTACGCATTCATTCGCTCGCAGCGAATTACGTTGCAGGATCCGCGGCGCGTCTACGCTTTCTTTTCCGATCCGTCGACATCGGCGCTCTACGACGAGCTTGGCAAAATCATCCGGCTCTCATAGCCGGATGACGTTTGGAGAGGCTTTGCGCGGCCGCGGCACCATCATCGCGATCGCGGTAGTCGGCGTTGCTGCGACCGCGCTCGCGCTCTTGATGACGATCCGCCTAGCCTTTCAGGGCGCTACCCCGGATTCGTTCACGTTGGCCAACCTCGGAACGGTGTTTGCGGATCCGTTCGTGGCGCATGCGTTGCTCAACACGCTCGGATTCGCAACGGTCACGGGTCTGACGGCGTTCGCGTTTGGCGTGCCGATCGCGTGGCTCGCCGAACGCACCGATCTTCCCGGGCGCGCCATCGTCATGCCGCTAATGACGATCGGACTGCTCGTGCCGGGTTTTTTCAATGCGATTGGCTGGCTCTTGCTCTTGCACCCCCGGATGGGCATGATCAACGTTTGGCTGATGCAAGGCTTACATCTCGCGAGCGCACCGCTCAGCGTGGTGTCGGTTGCGGGGATGGGCGTCGTCCAGGGCCTCGGTCTGGCCGCGCTAATGTTCGTGATGTGTGCGGCGGCGTTTCGCGCCCAAGACGCCACCCTCGAGGAAAGCGCGCAAGTGCACGGCTTGCGTTTCTTCGACCGGCTCGTTCGCATCACGCTACCGTTGATGTGGCCGAGCCTGCTCGCGGCCGGGATCTACGTGTTCATGGTGGGGCTTGCGGTCTTCGACGTGCCGGCCGTCATCGGGCTCAGCAACCGCATCTACACGTACAGCACGTTCGTATACGACCTTACCAACCCGAGCGCCGGCGGCCGCCCGAATTACGGCGTTGCGGGGGCATCGAGCCTCATCGTCATCTTGCTGGCCGGACTGCTCGGAACGTGGTATTTCCGCGTCGTGCGCCGTTCGCGCCGTTACGCCGTGGTGACCGGCAAAGGCTATCGGCCCGCGCCGTTCAGGCTCGGGCGCCGCGCCGTCGCGGCGTGGGCGTTCATCGCCGCATACCTTACGCTGAGCCTCGGGTTGCCGGGCTGCGTCCTGCTGTGGGCCTCGTTCTTGCCCTACTTCGCGCCGTTCTCGGCTGATGCGCTGGCGCGCGTCTCGCTTGCGAATTACGCGACGATTCCCTGGGCTGCGTTCTGGCACGCCGCGCTCAATAGCGCGATCGTCATGATTAGCGTTCCAACGATCACTATAGCGCTCTCGCTGGCGATATCGTGGGTCGTCGTGCGCTCGGGACTGCGTGTGGCGCGCGTCTTCGACGTCCTGGCGTTTCTGCCGCTCGCGATCCCGAGCGTCGTGTTCGCGGTCGGCGCCGCGGCCATCGCAATTTTTTGGCTGCCCCCGTGGATCCCGTTCTACGGCACTGTCGGTATTCTCATCGCGGTGCAGGTGATCGTCCAGTTGAGCTTCGGCACGCGGGTGCTCAACAACGCCCTCTTGCAAATTCATCGCGACCTCGACGACGCCGGTGCCACGTTCGGTCTGCGCGCGGTGGACGTGATCTGGCACGTGCTGCGGCCGCTGGTCGGCCCGGCGCTGCTGTCCGCGTGGCTTTGGATGGGTCTGCTCGCCTATCGCGAGCTGACCGTCGCGATGATGCTCGTGACCGATAAGAACATCACGCTTCCGGTCTTCATCTGGGGCGTCTACAGCGAAGGTCAGATCGGGCAGGCTGCGGCGCTGACGATTTTGCTTGGATGCGCGATCGTGCCGCTGATCGTGGCGTATTTCGCGGTCGCGCGGCGTGGCACGGCACCGGCATGATCGCGGCGCGTGGCATCGTCCGCGATTTTCGCACCGGCGACCGCGCCGCGGCAGCGCTGGGCGGCGTTGATTTGACGATCGCAACCGGCGAATTCCTCGTTCTGCTCGGCCCGAGCGGCTCGGGGAAAACGACGCTCTTGCGCTGTGTGGCCGGACTGGAACGTCCGGATGCGGGCGAGATCGAGCTCGCCGGCGTGCCGGTGTTCTCGGCGGCGCGCAAGATCGACGTGCGCCCCGAGGATCGCCGGCTCGGCATGGTGTTCCAATCCTATGCCGTCTGGCCGCACCTAACGGTGGCGCAAAACGTCGCGCTGCCGCTGACGCGCGGCGTGAACCGGATCGCGCGCGCCGACATGATGGCGCGGGTCGCGCGCGCGCTCGCTGCCGTGCAACTCGCGGCGCTCGGCGATCGGCCGGCCACGCTGCTCAGCGGCGGTCAGCAGCAGCGCGTAGCGCTCGCGATCGAGCCGCGTGCGCTGCTGATGGACGAGCCCTTAAGCAATCTCGATGCGCGGCTGCGCGGGGAGATCCGCAGCGAAATCAAAGCGACGGTCGCGCAGATCGGGATCACGGTGTTGTACGTCACCCACGATCAGGACGAGGCGATGGCGCTCGCCGATCGCATCGCCGTCATGGACGGCGGACGCATCGTGCAGAGCGGTACGGCCGAGGATCTCTATCGCCGCCCGCTGACGCCGCGCATCGCCGAGTTCTTCGGGTCGATCAACTGGATCGCGGGCACCGTGCGCGCTCGGGGCATGGTCGAGACGGCACTCGGTGCGCTGGCGGTGCGGAGCGACGCCCCGAGCGGGGCCGTGATGGTGGGAATTCGACCCGAGGATGTCCAGATCGCTAAGGTTCGAAATGGAACGGTCAACATGTTCGAAGCCCAGGTCGTCGACGATCGTTATGTTGGCGACCACCGGATTTGCCGCATTCGCGCGGCCGATTCTGTAATCACTGCAAAGCTCTCGCCCGATCGCGAGTATTGCGCCGGAAGTTCGGTCTGGGTTGGGCTACCCGCGGACCGGCTCCACGCATTTCCCTCGCAAACCGATTAGTTGCGAAGCTGCGTGCCGCTCGGTGGCCGCGCGAACATGAGCAATTACAGGAGAAGGGCCGGCAGCCCTAGGATTTTTCCACGGTTATGTACGCGGAACTGATGGTCGATCGCCCGGTTGCCGACTTGCTCGGCGATTGGGACATCCTGGACGATCTGGTGAGTAAGAAGTTCTCGCGGTTCAAGCGTGTCGGCGACGGCATTCTGGGCATCCGGCGGCGCATGCTCGAGGGCAATCAGGTCGTCGATCCGGTCAAGGGCGTTTTGCCGATGTCGCTCGAGCTCGGCCCCAACGGCATCCACGCCGTCGGGCACGACATCCTGACGCTGCGCATGACCACCGGCGGCACGCCGCATCGCGTGCCGCACAACTTCGGCTTCTGGCATATCAACGATATGGACGAGCTCTACCTCACGCTGCCCTCGCCGCGGCCGGGCGATCCGGCCTACATGATCGTGATCATGCAGCATCCCGAAGGTGCCGAGGGCGAGAGCTTCGCGGAGTACTGCGAGAAGTGCCTGACGCTGATGTTCGAGCGGCACTACAACACCGGCCGGCTGGGTTTCGAAGGCTTCTTCAAAGCCAACGATGAGGCGATCATCGAGTACAATTCCGATCCGAAGTTCCGTACGTGTCCGCAGTGCGGCCATCTCAATCCGTTGGGTTACACGTGGAATCCGGGCCGCGATACGCCCGAGACGGCCGCCGCGCGCCTGCAGTGGTGATCCGGCGGATCGCGGCATTCGCCGTCGCGGCGCTGCTGTGCGCGGTCGCTGCAGCCGGTGCCGCAACGCCGTCGTCCACGACACCGTTCACGATCGACGTCATCGCGTCGTCGACCGGTGCGGGTGCGTACTTCGGTCAGCAGATGGGCGACGCGGTCAAGAACTACGAACTCGCGGCCAACGCGAGCGGCGGCATTCGCGGCGTGCCCGTGCACTTCGAGTTTCACGACGACGAATCGCAGCCCGAAATCGCCGTCCAGCTGGCTCACGAGATCCTCGCGAAGCATCCGGCGGCCTTCCTCGGCGGCAGCGTGCAAGCCACGTGCAACGCGCTCGCGGCGCTGGCGGCCGGCACCACAGTGATGTATTGCATGTCGCCGGGTCTGATTCCGGAGCCGCGCGGATACGTATTCGCATCGTCGGCTTCGCTTCAGCATCTCGTGCCGGCGCTATTTCGCTACGTGCGCACGAGCGGTCACGTGCGCGTCGGCTTGCTCGTCACGACCGACGCGACCGGCCAGCGTTCGGACAAGATGATCGACTACACGCTGCACTTGCCGGAGAACAAATCGCTGGTCGTCGCCGGCTACGAACACTTCAGCGATAGCGACATCAGCGTCGCGGCGCAGATCGCGCACATCAAAGCCAACAATCCGCAGTTCCTGTATGTGTCGGCAGCCGGCACGCCGTTTCAAACCGTGCTGCACGGTATCATGGACGGCGGGCTCGCGAACGTTCCGATCATCACCTCGGCCTCGAACATGACGGACAAGCTGCTCGCGCCGTGGGCGAAGACGCCGCCGGCGCAACTGGACTTCAACGGGACGCCGTTCTGGGGCGCTACCGATCCCGACCGCCGGTTGAAGGCCGCGATCGCGGAATATCATGCCGCCTACGCGCGCGCGGGAACCGCACCGACGCCCAACGACGACTACGGCTGGGATCCGGCGAAGATCACCGTCGCCGCCTTTCGCGCGCTCGGCACCGGCGCGACCGCCGCGCAGATTCACGACTACATCGAAAACTTGCACGACTTCCCCGGCATCGGCGGGCTGTACGATTTCCGCAGCGGGGATCAGCACGGTCTCGGCGACGATGCCACGGTGATCTTGCAGTGGGATCCGGCGAAGATGATCTTTTATCCGGTGAGCGGCCCGGCGGGCGTCGCGAGTCCCAAGCGAGGTAACTGAGATGACCACGAAATCGGAACCGGTCACGAACCACCGGATTCCCCTCGTCGGACCGGAAGCGCCGGACCGCGCATGGCAAGAAGCCAGCCGCAACTATATCTGGTCGGCGCGGCATCCACGCGGCGCGTCGCGCTACGGCATCGTCGAGCTGTTGCCAGAAGGCGTCGTGCGTTTGCCCGATCGCGGACGGATGTTCCACGTCATCCCGGCCGGTCGCGCGTTTCGCATCGAACACGGCTTCGGCTTCTGGCGCACGTGCGGCGCGGACGCGCTCTACATCGCGAGCGACTACGACGAGGGTGTCGCGTACATGATGGTGATCAGCACCGCGCCCGAGTCGTATTCGACCGACACGCTGCACTGGACGTGCCCCGGCTGTGGCGCCGCGCTGCATTCGGTCGACGTCCCGACCCGGCGCATTCACCTGACCGGCTTGAACGAACGCGCGCTCGCCGCGGTACGCGCCTTCAACGCCGATACTGCGTTGCGTACGTGCGCGAAGTGCGCCGCGGTGCACCCGCCTGCCTACGGCTTCGAACCCGGCGACGACAATGATGAGGAGCGCAGTGCCCGTGCAGGCTGGTAACATGTACTACGCTGAGATCACCGTCCCCGAGCGCATCGACGCGCTGCTCGACGATTGGGATTTGCTCGACGATCGCGTGATCAAGAAGTTCACCACGTTCAAGGATGTCGGCGAGAACGTCGTCGGCGTGCGGCGGCGGATGGTGACGAAAGATCCCGTCACGGTCCTCGATCCGGCCAAGGGGCTGTTGCCGGAATCGGTCGAGATCGGACCCTCCGGCCTGATCACGCAGACGCACGAGATCCTCTCGCTGCGCATCACGGTCGGCGGCGCGCCGCATCGCGTACCGCACAGCATGGGCTTCTGGCACATCAACGACGTCGACGAACTCTATCTGACGTTGCCGCCGCCCGCGCCCGGCGAACCGGCGTATTTTCTCGTCATCATGGGCAACCCCATGCCGTCTAGCAACGAAGGCGAAAGCTGGGCGCAATACTGCCAAGAATGCCTGACGATGCTGCACGAGCACTACTACAAGACCGCGCAGTTGGGAATGGACGGCCATTGGCGCGCCAACCTCGCCGCGATTCGCGAATACAACAGCGATGTGAAGTTCCGCACGTGTCCCGAGTGCGGTCACGTGAACCCTCTGGCATACGTGTGGAACACCACCAAGGATACGCCGGAAGAACGGTTGGCGCGCGAGCAGTGGTGAGCGCCGGCGCGCTTGCCGGAGCCTTGCCAATTCTATCAAATTCTTGCGGTCGACACGGGTGACGACTTCAATTCTCCGTAGTCAGGTTCCAGCATGACGCACGCGCAGCAGAAAAATGACAGCCCGGCGGATTGGACCACGGCCATCGAGGAGCGCCGTGCGATTGCGCCTACGGCGGCCTTGCAAGGCGCGAATTTACGCGGCTTCGAGATCGAGTGGCTGCTGTTGCGGCCCTGCGTCTTCCCGGCCTCGATCGTGCGGGATCTGTCGGTCATCGCGACGCTCGGTTCGGGATTCGTCATCGAGACCGAAGCCGGCCGGCGCATCACCACCGAACACGGCGAGATCTACTTGCTCTCGCCGTCGCTGCGCCGTCGCGCGTCGTTTCGCCAACGCGGCGAAGTCTTGCGCATCACGTACGGAAACGCGCTCGTGGGCCAAATCGCCGCGGAGATCGGCATGACCGGCGTGCTCGACGCGCTGACGTATCAGCGGCTCACCGATCCCGCGGTCTACGAGATCGTGCACATGCTGGCCGAGGAAGCGCGGCCGGGCGGTGCGCGCGCGCCGATCTATAGCGCCTCGCTCGGACTCGCCTTGCTCGGACACGTGCTGCGTGGCTGTCCGCCGGCGCAACAGCGCAATGCGGTCGTCGATGCCGGGCTCTCGCCGCAGCGTCTCGCGCGCAGCCGGCAGTATATCGAAAACCGGCTCGGCGGCGATCTGACCGTCGCCGAGATTGCCGGCGCGGTCGATATGAGCGTGTTTCACTTCGCGCGCGCGTTCAAACAGTCAACCGGGAAGACACCGCACGCCTACGTGCTCGAGCGGCGCATCGCCGCAGCCCAGAGCCTCGTGCTCAACACCACCCGCCCGCTCAACGAAATTTCGTCCGAGCTCGGCTTCAGCAATCCCAGTCACTTCAGCGCGGTCTTCGGACGCCTCACGGGCACGTCGCCGTCGGCTTATCGTTCACACAAAGATGTAAGGAGCACATGACCGCATCATCTCAAGATCTTCAGGGCTCGCCGGACGAGAAGTGGGACCCCGCGTGGAGCAACGCGGTATTCTCGCTAGCCGAGCGCGACCGCCGCTGGGCGAAGGTACGGGCGCTGATGAAGCGCGACGGCATCGATTTGCTCGTGTGCATGCCGTGCACGAATTCGCACGACCGCGGCGCCGCCGACGCGCGCTACCTCACGCAACTTGGAGAGAACAGCGACGAACAATCGGTCGCGTTCCCGATCGAAGGCGACGTGCGGGCCTGGCACAGCCGGCCCGGCGTGTGGCCGTCCTCGAACTGGTTCTCGGATATCCGTTCGGCCGGCCGCGGCACGGGCGGTGCGACGATTAGCAGCTACATCAACGAATTTCCGCAGTACAAGAAGGCGCGCATCGCGATCGCCGGGCTCACCTCCACGCCGATGACGCACTGCCGCGCGGCCGAGGGCGAGATCAATTGGCAGTCGGTGGAGATCCTCAAGAGCAATTTCCCGCAAGCCGAGTTCGTGAGCGCGTCGACCGTGCTCGGCGAAGCGCGCTGGGTCAAGAGCGATGAAGAGATCGAATTCCTGCGCAAAGGCGTCGAGATCGCCGAGCTGACGCTCGATGCGATCCGCGAAACCGCGCGCGAGGGCGTTCCGGAACGCGATGTGTTCGCCGAGATGATGAAGGTCAATGCGAAGGCCGGCGGCAGCTTCACACCGATGTTCGGCTGGATCACGGGACCGCAGGGCCGGCCATACCACCGCCTCGAGCAGCCGTCGTTCCGCAAATTTCAGGACAAAGATATGCTCAGCGTGGAGATCGAGGGCCGGTGGGGCGGTTACATCGCGCAGATCGATCAGTCGGCAGTGATCAACGCGCCGATCGACGGCCTCGACGATGCGATGAAGCTGGCGTATGAAGCCTACGACCGCACGTTGGAATTACTCAAACCGGGCGTGACGATGGGCGAACTGGCCGACACCGCGGTGATGACGGCGCTCGGCGGCCGGCTGCGTGCGGGTCTCGGCTTCCACGGCCGCGGCACCGGGGATGACGGTCCGCTCTTGATCGCAGGCGTGCCGCTGAAGCCGGAGATTCGCGATCTGGCGCTCGTTGAGAACTGCTGCTTTGCCGTGAAGCCGAGCGTGCATTTCGACGGCGTTGCCGAGTATTGCCGTTGGGGTGATTCGGCGGTCGTGGGCAAGAACGGCGGCGTGCGCCTCGGCACGCGCCCGCAAGAACTGATCGTCCTGAAGTGAGGCATACGATGAGCCGTGCATTCAAGTTTGCGTGCGCGACGCTGGTGGCCGCGCTCATCGGCGGCGCGACGCTGCCGGCGAGCGCGCAACCGGCGCCCTACACGTTCGAAGTCATTCTCCCGATGACCGGGCAGGCGGCGTTTTCGGGCCAAGCCGAAAGCCAGACGCTCTCTGCGTTCGAGAAGTACGTCAACGCCAACGGCGGCGTGCGCGGCGGCCCGATCCATTTCGACATCAAAGACGATCAGACGAGCCCCCAAGTCGCGCTGCAACTGACCAACGCGCTGGTCGCGCAGCGCGTGCCGGTGATCTTCGGCTCGGCCGTGGTGGCGACGTGCGCCTCGATCGGCGCCGCGGTGTCGGCAACGGGTCCGGTGCAGTTCTGCTTTTCGCCCGGCTATTCTCCGCCGAAGGATTCCTATTCGTTTGCAACCGGCGCAACGATCCTGGCGCTGACGAAGACGATTCTGACGTACGCGAAGCTGCGCGGCTTTCACCGTATCGCGTTCCTCGGCTCGACCGACGCGACCGGTATCGCATCGGCTGCGGTCAACGCCGAACTGTTCGCATCACCCGATCTGCGTGGCATCCAGCTGGTCGCCGACGAGCGCGTCAGCACGGGTGACGTCTCCGCTGCCGCGCAGATGGCGAAAATCAAGGCCGCGAAGCCGGACGCCCTGTGGACATCGACCAGCGGCACCGTGTTCGGCACCGTGATCCACGCGATGTCCGACGTCGGGCTCGACGTGCCGGTGCTCACGACCACCGCCAATGCCAGCGCCGCGCAGCTCAAACCGATGGCCGCGCTACTGCCGCACGAACTCTACTTCAACGGCGTGCCCTTCCAGCTCGGCGATTTGCTCAAGGATGCCGACGTTCGCAAACAAGGCCGGACGTTCGCCGACGCTTTCAAGCTGATCGGCGTCGAGCCGACGCCGCTGCACACGCTCTCGTGGGATTCGCTGCTGATCACGGTCGCGGCGCTGCGTCAATTCGGCCCGTCGATGACCGCCGACCAGCTGAAAACCTACACGCTGGGGCTACGCCACTTCCCGGCACTGAACGGCAACTACAATTTCTCATCCGGCGATCAGCACGGCCTCGATTCCAACGCGGTCGTCATCGTCGGGTGGGACCGTGACAAACAAGACTTCTTCCCCGCCAGCCAACTCGGAGGCATCCCGATCAAACGATAAGCAACGGAAGAAGTAGTGTTGTTGTTGCGGTTTCATTCCGAGCGGAGCGCGTAGCGCGTAGATGAGGAATGCGCCACAACCGAAGTTATCGAGTGCGGTCGCACTCGATCGCCCGGAGTTTCTCTCGTTCCTCGTCTACGTGCCTTCGGCACTTCGCTCGGAATGACGGCGGTTTATCGCGTGCTACTGGGATGCTTTCCAGCGGCTCGAGCGCAACTCGGCCTCGGCTGCGCGGAGCGGGTCGAAGTCGTAAATCGCGCCGGCCGGCGGCACCGCGTCACGCGGCATCGACATGATGACCGCGCGCACGTCGAGATCGCCCCGGATATCATCGTTCGATACCATCAAGTCGGGACTCAGCCCGGCAATGAACGCATCGTAGTCGGCTGACTCGATCGCGGCATTCGATGAAGGCAGCAGCTTCAACATCATCGCGATCGTCTGCTGTTTGTAGGCCCGCACGTAGGCCATGCCCTTGAGAATTGCGCGCAGCATCTTGTGCAGCAGCTCGGGACGATCGGTGACCGTCTTTTCCGAAACGGCGAGGCCGTCGATCGGAAGGTGGATGTTCTTGTAGTCCATCACGAGATGGGCTTTGCTCAGTTCGCCCGTGATGCGCAGCTGCGTCACGTCGGTCGAGGCGAGGACGAAGGCCGGCGTGAGGCCCGACATCGCGCTCGCGCCGTTCGCGGTGCCGAGCGGCGTGTAGCCGACGGAGTCGGGAGGAATGCCCGCGTGCTGCAGCGCGATGCGCGTCGCCACCTCGCCGGCGTCACCGCGCGTTTCGATACCGATCTGTTTGCCTTTCACGTCGGCGAGCGTGCGGATTTCGGGGCGCGTCGACCAGAGCGAGTAGAGCCCGCGGTTCTGCAGCACGAGGACGATGCGCATCGCGCCGCCGCGCATGATCGCGGCCAGGGCGCTGGCGCTCGAGGCACTTGCATCGATGCTGCCCGAAAGCAAGGCCGGCGTCGCAACGCCGCCGTTCGCGAGCGTGTACTTGAAATCGAGGCCTTCCTCGGCGAAGTAGCCTTTCTGCCACGCGACGAGATACGGCGACTCGAACATCTGGATCGAGGGCATCGTGAACGTCAGCGTTTGCCCGGCGGCGGCCGGCGACGCGCAAGCAATCCACACCGCCGCGAGTGCGAGCGCGATGCGCCGCAAGAGTTAGATTTTCACCGGCGTGAAGCGGGTGGTATAGAGCGTTTTCGGATCGGGCACGCTATCCATGATGCCGAGCTCCTTGAGCGACGATGCGACCGCCGCGACGGACTGGGTGTCGAAGGCGCCGTTGTTCGAGAGCCCGGGCAGTTCCTCATCATAGAGCCGCGCGGCGACGGCGGGCGATTGGTGCAGCGCAGCGACGGCGCTCGCGACCGTTTCGGGCTTGTGCGACCTCGCGTAGGCCACCGTCATGAACCAGCCGCGCAGAAAACGCTGGACGATGTCGGGGTGGTTGGCGATCATGCTGTCGCTCGCGAAAACGGCGTGCGTGATGAAGTGCTTGATCAATCCGAACGACATCAGCACGTGGCCTTCGTGCGTTTCTTCCACGCGATAGCCGACGCTCAGGTCGGCGACGGCGCCGGCCGTTTGGCCCGCGTTCATCGCGATGATGCGCGGTTCGATCGCGCCCATCTCGAGCGAATTGATGCCGTCATTGCCCCAGCCTTGCTCGCGCGAGGTCTCGTGCACGAGCCAATCCGTCAGCGAGCCGGCCGAGGAGACGGTGATCGTCTTGCCCTTGAGATCGCGCGGCGTCTTGATCGTGCTGTTTTGCGCGACGATCACGCACATGTTCGACGGCGATCCGTACATCTCGGCCACGGCCATCGCCGGAATGCCTTTGGAGCGATAGCCCATCGCGGGGCCCGATCCCAGGGCGAAGTCGAGTTCGCCGGCCACGAACGCCTGTTGCTGCTGCGCGTCGGACTTGAACGCCGACATCACCGGGTTCAGGTTGACGCGGTCCCAAATGTGCGCGCTCGAGCCGAGATCGAGCAGCGCGAACAGGAACGAATCCGGGCTCGCGCGTCCGACGCGGATCGTGTCGGGCGCGGCGGCACGGGCCGGAATCGCCGAGACGAGAACGAGCAACGCGCTCAGAACTGCCGCGACGAGCCGCATTAGGGTTGACGCCGTTGCGCGCGCAACGCCGCGGTGGCCGCGTCGTCGACCGTTTTGTCGGCCTTGAAGACCACGCCATAGTCGTCACGCGCAGCGTCGACGGTGATGAGCTCGTCGAGTACGTCGCTGCGCACGCTGGCCGGATCGCGGTCGAGCGGGTTGCCCCAGCCGCCGCCGCCGGCCGTTTCGACGACGACCGATGCGCCGGCGGGGAAGTTCGTGCGGTACGGGTCTTCGTTTGCGAACGGCTCGTCTTTGGTGCGCCGTGCGCGGTTGAGCGACGCCTCGCCGCTGCCGCCCCCGAAGACGCCCCACGGCGGCAGCTTGCGGCGGCCGTTGTTGCTGAGGCTCCAGCTGCCTTCGAGCAAATTGGTGAACTGTGTCGCCATGCCGAGGCCGCCGCGGAACTTGCCCGCGCCGCCCGAGCCTTCGCGCAGCGAACGCCGGTCGACGCGCACGGGCGACTTCAGCTCGATCGTTTCGATCGGCGTGTTGCGCACGTCGCCTTGGCAGACCGACACCGACGCCGATGGGCCGTCGGCATTGGGACGCGCACCCCAGCCGCCGCCCTCGATCGTTTGCAGCACGAAGGCGTTGCCGGTTTTCGGATCGCGGCCGAAAAACGCGACGCCGCCGCCGAGCGTGCCCAAATGCGCGGCGGGCGTGCGTTCGGGCATCGCGGGCGCAAGCGCTTTGACGATCGTGTCGACCATCGTCGGCAGCGCGCGGCTCCAGCCGGCCATCGGCGCGGGGAAGCGCGCCATCAGCATGTTGCCTTCTTGAATCTCGACTTTGAGCGCGCGGAACGAGCCTTCGTTGACCGGCTCGAGCGGCCCGGTGATGCCCTTGTAGGCGATGTACGGGGCCGCCAGCGTGCGCGCATTCATCCCGCCCTTGCGTTCGAGCGAGGACTTCGTGAGATCGATCGTCATGTCGGTGCCGCTCACCGTAACGATGACGCGTAAGGGAACGGTCGAGGTGCGATCGAAGCCGTCGTTGTCCATGTAGGACTCGGCTTCGTAGACGCCATCGGGGATCTCGCCGACGACGAGCCGGCACTTACGCTCGGTCTCATCGAAGATCGTCTCGATCGAACGCGAGATCGTGTCGCGCCCGTAGCGCGTGTAGAGCTCCTCGAGCCGGCGCTCGGCCAGCTTGCACGCGGCGATCTGCGAGCGCATGTCGCCCATCGCGGCATCCGGATAGCGGATGTTGTCGCGGATGATCGCGAGCACTTTTTCGTCGGGCACGCCGCGCTCGTAGATCTTGATCTGATTGAACTGCAGGCCTTCCATCCACGGGTCGGCGACGTTCTGCGCGCCGAAGCCCGTGCTCATGCCGCCGACGTCGCCCCAGTGCGCGCGCACGATCGCAAACGCGGTCAGGACGCCGTCGACGAAGAAGGGCGTATAGATGCAGACGTTGTTGAGGTGCTGACCCGAGACGCGCTGATGGTTCATCAAGAGCACGTCGCCCGGCGCGAAGCCGTCGCGCCCGTAGTGCTCGATGCCGTCTTTGATCACGACGCCGAGATCGGCTACGAAGTGCGACACGCCGCCGATGTTCTGCGAGATCAAACGCCCGTCGGTGTCGAGCAGCGCGCAGCAGTAATCGCGGATCTCGTAGATCATCATGTTGTACGAGGTGCGCTGCAGGTCGACCGACATCTCGTCGGCGATCGCCGGAAACGCGTTGCGCAGCACCTCGAGCGTGACCGGATCGAGGCGCGCGGGTTGTTCGGCGATCATGCGTTTGCTCCAATGGTTACGATCATTTCGCCGCCGTCGGCGACCGTCATCGCATCGCCCGCCAATAGCACGGTCGTCGATGCGTATTCCCAAATGATGGCGGGGCCGGCGACCTTCGATCCCGGCGGCAGTTTGTCGCGGTCGTAAACCGGACACTCCACCGGATGTTCGGGATCGTCGAGCACGACCGGGTTGCGCGCGAAGAGCGCATCGCCCGCGCCGCTCTCGATACGCGGAAAGCTGAGCCGTTCGCGGCGCCCGTTGACGGTGAGGCGCAAGTTCACCACCTCGACCGGTTCGTTCACCGCTTGATGACCGTAACGGCGATCGTGCAGCTCGTCGAACGACCGCCGGATGCGCTCCGGATCGCCGCTGCGCAGGTCCTCATCGCTGACCGGCGTTTGGATCGGGAACTCCTGGCCCACGTAACGCACGTCGAGGAAACGCTGCACGGCCATCGCTTCGGGAGCGGTGCCCTCGTCGGCGAGCAGCGCTTTACCGTCGGCGATCATCTCATCGAAGACGCGCGTCATGTCGGCGAAATCGGCGGAGAGCAGCGGCTTGTAGTACGTGCGCACGTAGTCGTGACGCAGATCGGCCATCAGCATACCGAAGGCGGAGAAGTGTCCCGGGACGCGCGGCACGATCAGCGTCGGAATGTGCAGTTCGCGCGCGATCTCGGCCGCGTGCAGCCCGCCGGCGCCGCCGAAGCCGAGCAGCGCGAAATCGCGCGGATCGTAGCCGCGCGCGACCGAGACGCCGCGCACGGCGAGCGACATCTCCGCGATCGCGATCTTGATGATGCCGAGCGCGGCTTCGTTGACGGAGATCCCGAGCGGCTCGGCGATCTTCCGGCGAATACTCTCGCGCGCCGCTTGGACGTTCAGCGGCATCTCGCCGCCGAGAAAGCGTTCGGCAATCACGCGCCCGAGCGCGACGTTGGCATCGGTGACGGTCGGTTCCGTGCCGCCTTGACCGTAGGCGACGGGACCCGGATGACCGCCCGCACTGCGCGGCCCGACTTTCAGCGCCCCGACCTGATCGATCCAGGCGATGCTGCCGCCGCCGGCGCCGACCTCGATGATGTCGACGACCGGCAGCATCACCGGATGCCCGCTCGCGATGCCGCCGATAAAGTACCCTTGCGCGATATCCGGTTCGCTGTTTTGCACGAGGCTGACTTTGGCGGTTGTGCCGCCCATGTCGAACGCGATCACGTTGGCATAGCCGAGCCGGCTGCCGACTTCGGCCGCGGCGATGATGCCGCCGACCGGGCCCGATTCCATCATCGCGACCGGAATGCGCTTCGCGGTTGCCGGCGACATCGTGCCGCCGTTCGACTGCATGATCAAGAGGCGTCCGCCGAACGAAAACGATTCGAGCAGACCTTCGAGATCGGAGAGATACTTGCTGACGCGCGGCCCGACGTAGGAGTTCAGGACCGTCGTCGAGGTGCGTTCGTACTCGCGGTATTCGCGCAGGATGTCGTGCGAGAGCGAGCGGTACACGTCCGGCGCGAGATCGGCGAAGATTTCGCCGACGGCAACTTCGTGATCGGGGTTCGCCCACGAGTGCAGGAAGCAGACGGCCACCGACTCGATGTCCTCAGCATTCAAGCGCTTGGCGAGCGCGCGCGCGCCGTCGCGTTCGAGTACGGTAACGACGTCGCCCGACGCGTTGAGGCGTTCGACGATTTCGTGGGTGTCGCGACGCGGGACGTAAGGCGTCGGGCGTTCGAAGAAGAGGTTGTAGGCTTCGGGGCGGTTGCCGCGTCCGATGCTGTAGACGTCGCGCGTGCCTTCGGTGACGACCAGTGCCGTGCGCGCCCCGGTACGTTCGATCGCGGTGTTGATTGCTACGGTCGAACCGTGAATGAACGTTTCCGCATCTTGCATCGGCAGGCCGCTCTTCGCAAGCGTCTCGCGGATGCCGACGGCAAGGTCGTACGGAGTCGTGGAGCTCTTGGCGTGATGAATCGAGCCGTTCATCAGGTCGAACGCGACCAAATCGGTGAATGTGCCGCCGATATCGAGTGCAATGACCAACGACAAAGAAGTTCTCCGCACGGGCGCCAAAAAGGGAGTATCTTTCTTCTAGTGTCGCTAAAAGGAGCCTCCCGCATACCGCTCGCCCGGGGCCCGCAAACATGAGTTCTACAACGTCGCAAGACTACGCGTCGCAGCTCTGCGCGGCGCTCATGGAAGTCCTCGCGACAGATCACACACTGAAACATGTCTTGCAACGTTTGAACGCAAGCGGTCTTCGGCCGCCGTCGGGCGCCGCGTGGGACGAACGCGAACTGACCGCGACGCTCGCAGCGCTCGCTCCGGTACCGGAAAAGACCGCCGCCGGACCGGTCTTTACGGCCGATTGGGACCCGCAGCGGGCGCAGCCTTCAACGTCTTCGCAAAAACTGAAAGCGCCGTCGCCGGCAGCGCGCGCCGAGTTCTTGCTCAAATACGGGTTGCGCAACAAGTGGTACGTCGTCGCGTCGTCCGATGAGGTGACGGCGGCGCCGCTCGGCGTGAAGCGTTTGGGCGAGAACCTCGTGCTGTGGCGCGATACGGCCGGACGCGTGCATGCGCTCGAAGACCGCTGCCCGCATCGCGGCATCGCCTTGTCAATCGGCGAGCTGCGCGACGGTTTGCTCACCTGCGCGTATCACGGCGTGCAGGTCGACGATTACGGTAAGGTCGCGCGCGTTCCGGCTCTGCCCGGCTGTGCGCTCGAAGGCAAGACATTGATCAAGAGCTATCCGGTCATCGAGCACTATCAAGCCGTCTGGGCGTACTTCGGCGACGAACGGCATCCCGAGCCGCTGCCGCTCGAACTTCCCGACGAACTGATCTCACCCGAATGGACCGGCGTGATCCACACCGACGTGTGGAACGGCGACTACCGTTACGTATGGGACAACCTCGTCGATCCGATGCATGGGCCGTATCTGCACAGCCAAACCTACACGCAATCGCGCGGGCCGAAGAACGACGACGTCGCGGTAAAAGAAACCGGTCACGGCTTTCAGATCTATCGCGAAGGCCAGCGCGGCGTGAACCTCGACTGGATCGAGTTCGTCGACGCGGGCACGGCGATGTATTCGCGCGTTGAAATCCCGATGCCGCCGAATGCCGGGCCGGGCGGGTTCATGGGCATCATCTTTTTCCCCACTCCGATCGACGAAGGCCACACGCGCGTCAACGTCTGGCGTTTACGCAAGGTATCGGGCTGGGAGCGCAACTTGTGGCACTTCCTGTTCAAGTACCGCATCCTCGGTTTCGTGAACGCGGTGCTCGAACAGGACAAGAACGCGCTGGCCTTCATGCCGGCGTGGCCGGCGCCCGAACGTCTGTATCTGCACGACGTGGGCATCACGAAGCTGCGTAAACTGATGCGCGAAGAAGCCAAAATCCAAGCCAAGGAGTTCGCTCGATGAGTTCGCTGGACGCGCTGAAGGCCAATCTTCACGATCGCCTGAGCACGCACAAGGCGCCGTTTCACGGCGTCGACGTCACCGCATCGGCGGCGGCGATCGATGCGCTGACGAATACCGAGCCCGATCATTGGGCCGACGTATGGTTGCGTGCGGCGATGCCGTTTGAAGAAGAAGCGCGCAAACGCCAGCAGGCCGGTGACCACGCCGCCGCGCGCGCGGCATTTCTTAATGCGTACGGTCTGCTGCACGCGGGTCGCTTTCCGTCGCCGACGCATCCGGCGAAGTGGGCGAACTACCAGCGTTCGGTGCAGAACTTCCGCGCGGCCGGTGCGTACTTCGATCCGCCGCTCGAAGTGATCACGATTCCCTTCGCCGGCCGGGCCGATGAAGGCAAGCAGATCACGTTCTACATTCGCCGCCGGACAGGCACGAAGCAGCCGGTCGTCATCCGCTGGGGCGGCGTCGACACATGGAAAGAAGAGCGCACCGACTACAACGAGGCGATGCTCGACGCCGGGTTCGCGTCGATCAACATCGACATGCCCGGCGTGGGCGAATCGCCGGTGATGGGTTCCGTCGATGCCGAGCGCCAGTATGCGCCGCTCTTCGATTGGATCGCGACGCAGAGCGATCTCGATGCGGAGCGCGTCGTGGTGGTCGGGATGTCGTACGGCGGCTACTGGGCGACCAAGATCGCGCACACCTATCCCGATCGCGTCGCCGGGGTGGTCAATTGGGGCGGCGGCATCGATCGTTTCTTCAGCCGCGACTGGAATCTCAAGTCGGCTTCGGCGCCGAGCTATCTGATGGATCTGAGCCTCACGCGCGCGCGCACCGTCGGCGCGAAGTCGTACGATGAGTACATCGAACGCGTCAAAGATTTTTCGCTCGTCGCGCAGGGCGTGCTCGACCGGCCGCACGCGCCGATGCTGATCGTCAACGGCCGCGACGATCAGCAAGTGCCCTTTGACGATATGCTGGTGCTGCTCGAACACGGCTCGCCCAAGGCCGCGCGCTTTTTCCCGGGCGGTCACATGGGCTACGGCCCGCAAACCTTCCCCACGGTGCTCGCTTGGATCAAGCGTCAGGCGCGTATCGCATGAGCACCTACACGCTGCAAAAACTATTGCGCGACGTCAACCGGAATCCGGTCCTGCGCGACCGGTATTTCACGGAGAGAGACGCGTTCGTTGCGGACTACGCGCTCACGCCGGAAGAGCGCAGCGCCGTGCTGGCGTTCGACGTTCAAAAACTCTACGCGCTGGGCGTGCACGGTCTGCTCTTGCGCCCGTTCACGATCATTCACAAGATGAGCGAGCCGGATTATCTGCGCGCGATCCGGGGAGAAGCCTGATGCCGATCGTCTTTGCCGCCGCCGTGAGTCACGCGCCGGGGATCACCGCGTGGCCCGAAGCTGCACCGGCCGAGCAACGCGAGAACCTCTACGCCGGCTTCGGCCGGCTTGCCGCCGATCTCCGCTCAGCGCGCGCGGATGCGGTCGTGCTGCTGACCTCGGAGCACTGGGTGAACTTTTTCCTCGATCACGTCGGCGCGTTTTGCGTCGGCCGGGCCGAGGCGTATAGCGGGCCGGTCGAACCGTTTCTGCGCATCGATCGCCGCGTGCAGGCGGGTGCGGGCGAACTCGGCGGACGCATCGTTTCCGCCGCTTACGAAAACGGGTTCGAACCAAGCTACTCGTTCGATCTCGAGTTCGATCACGGCTCGATCGTGCCGCTGCACCTGCTCGAGATCGGCAAGGACGTGCCGGTCGTGCCGATTTTCTTCAACACGCTGGTAGCGCCGCAGCCGTCGGCCGCGCGCTCCTACGATTTCGGCCGCGTGATCGGTCAAGCGCTGGGGCGGGAACCGCAGCGCATCGCGCTGATCGCGAGCGGCGGTCTCTCGCACGATCCGGGTGAGTTGCGCCACGGTATCATCGACTCGTCGTTCGACGATCTGTTCATGCAGCGCATGGCACGCGGCGACGCCGCCGGTTTGCGCGGTTACAGCAATGCCGATTTCGCGGCGGCCGGCGCGGGCGCGTATGAACTCTTGGCTTGGATCGCGCTGCAAGGCGCGCTCGAGGGCGCGCGCGGACAGAAGCTCGCCTACGAGGCGGTTGTCCCGTGGGCCACGGGCATGGGGCTTATGGAATTCGAGATCGCATGAGCAGGACGCGTTCGCAGCGACCGCGATTGGATTCATTATGAATCGTCGAACCGCACTTGGCCTGACCGCGGCGGCGGTCGCCGGCCCGTCGTTCGCGGGCGCGCAAACGCTGATCTCGCTGCACATCGCCGGGGTTCCGGAGGATTCGATCACGCCGGCCGTTTGGGCGGCGCAGAACGGAATCTTCCGCAAGCACGGTCTCGATGTGCAGCTCGAAGCGCAGCACAGCGGATCGGCCGTGACGGCCGGCGTTGCCGGCGGCAGCTACCAGTTCGGCAAGTCGAGCATGATCTCGATGCTGGTCGCGCACGCGCACAACATCCCGGTCGTGATCGTCGCGCCGGGCGGCTTGTATCAAGCGAGCGATGCGAACGAAGCGATCATCGTCAAGTCCGATTCGCCGATCCGGACCGGCGCCGACCTCAACGGCAAGATCGTGGCGTGTTCCGCAATCAACGATCTCTACATGATCGGGACGCGCGCTTGGGCCGACTCGCACGGCGGCGACTCATCGACGATCAAGTTCGTCGAGCTGCCGATCTCGGCCGTCGCGGCGGCGCTCGACACCGGCCGCATCGATGCCGGCGCCACGATCGACCCCGATCTGCAGCAGGCCCTGAATACCGGCAAAGTGCGCGCCCTGCTCGATCCCAACGGAGCGATCGCACCGCGTTTCATGTATACTGGATGGATGGCAACTACCGATTACGTGCGCGCGAATGCATCGACGGTCGCGAAATTCCGGGAGGCGCTGATCGAATCGGCGCGCTACGTCAACGGGCATTTCCCGCAGACGTCTGAGATGATGTCGAAGTTCACCGACGTGCCGGCGGCCGTGTTCAACTCGATGCCGCGCGTGCTCGGCGCGCTGAGCGTCGATGCGAAGCTGCTTCAGCCGCTGATCGACACGTGCGCGAAGTACAAGGCGATCCCCGCGCCGTTCGATGCGCGCGAGCTGATCGATCCGGCGCTCCGATGAGCGCGACGCGACGGACGTTTCTGGCCGGCGGCGCCGCGTTTGCGGCAAGCTCGCAGCTCGCGCGGGCGCAGGGTCTGCCGAAGGTCGTCGTGGGCTCATCGACGATCGACGCGGCGTCGGCCCTGATCTCCGCCCAGCACAACGGGTACTTCACGAAGAACGGCCTCGACGTCGAGATCATCACCGGCAGCGGTGCGGCGAGTGCGGCCGCCATCGCCGGCGGCACGATGCAGTTCGCCGCCTCGAATATCGTCACGCTGATCAAAGCGCACTTGCAAGGCATCCCGTTCCTGATGGTTGCGCCGAGCAGCATGTACATCAGCACGAGCCCGACGCAAGTGCTCTGCACGCGCACTGACAGCGGTTTCAAGACCGCGGCCGATCTCAACGGCAAGACGATCGCGGTGACCGCGATCGGCGATTTGCTCTCGACGTCGACGATCGCCTGGATCAACAAGAACGGCGGTGACGCGAGCACCGTGAAGCTGGTGGAATTTCCGCCCGCGGCGCAAGCAACCGCACTCGAGGCCGGGCGCGTCCAAGGCGCGACGCTGGCGGAACCGTTTCTCTCGCAGGCGATCGATACCGGTACCGTGCGGATCTTCGGCAACATCTTCGAGGCGATCGCGCCGAGCTTTTTGGTCGCCGCGTATTTCGGTAATGCCGACTGGATGAAGGCCAACCCCGATCTCGTCCGCCGGTTTGCCCAATCGATGCTGCAAGGCAGCGCCTTCGCCAATGCACATCCCGATCAAACGCTGCCGTGGCTGGTCGAGTTCGCAAAGCTCGATCCCAATGTGATCAAGCACGCCCGCCGCGAACACTTCGGCACCTCGATGGATCCGGGGCCGATCCAAACGGAAATCGACGCGCTCGCGCGCATCAAGATGATCGATCATAGCTTCGACGCCCGGGACATGATCAGCCCGGCCGTCTTGAACCTGCGAGCATGATCGAGGTCGTTGCGTTCGACGAGGTACCGTGGGGTTCGCTCGGAACCCACCGCGAGTATCACATCGAGATCAAGACGCCGATCTTCGGAACGGAAGGCGCGCCCGACAACTTCCGCGTGACGTTCAATCGCGGCCTCGGCGGCACCGAACACCAGCCGCGCCATCGCCACAACTTCGATCAGATCCGGATGCCGCTCAGCGGGCGCGTGAGCATCGGTCCGCGCCGCTGGATCGAAGCGGGCCAGATCGGATACTTTCCGGAGGGCCTGCACTACGGTCCGACCGAGGATCATCGCGACGTCGGCACGAGCGGCTTCACGCTGCAGTTCGGCGGCGCGAGCGGTCTCGGCTTTATCAGCTCCGCGCAGATGAAGGCGGCGACCCGCGCGCTCGAAGGGCTCGGTACGTTTGAGAAGGGCTTGTTCTGGCATAAGACCGGCGGGCCGAAACCAAAACCGCAAGATGCGTTCGAAGCGATGTGGGAATACCTCAACGGCCGTAAGATCGAATATCCCAAACCGCGTTACAGCGATCAGATCATCATGCGGCCCGAGAACGCGGAGTGGCAACCGGTCGCGGGCACGCCGGGCGTGCTGATCAAGTCGCTCGGGGATTTCACCGAACGGCACGTGTCGGTCACGATGCTGCGCGTTGAGCCGGGCGGCGTTGCGGCGATCGGCCCGCGTGCGGGCACGCAGGCCGGTATGGTGCTCAACGGCGCGGGGACGATTGACGGAAAGGCAGCGAGTGTGAATACGTTCGTGAAGATCGGGGCGGGCGCCGTTGCGAACGTCGCGACGAGCGCGGGTCTCGAGATCGTGATCTTCGGTTTGCCGATCTTCGGCGCGGAGCGGAGCGTGGCAGCGTAATGGTGCGCATGTTGCGCCTTCCGGCGCTCTTGGCGGCGCTGCTGATATTTGCAAACGGCCCGGTGACGGCGATCGAACCGTACGATATCTACGCGGTCTTGCCGCTTACGGGCGCCAATGCGTTCGTCGGCAACGAACAGCGGCAATCGTTCGAGATTTTAGCAGCCGACGTGAACCGCGGCGGTGGCGTGCACGGACGGGCGATCCGTTTCGTCATCTCCGATTCGCAGTCCAACCCGCAGATCGCGGTTCAGCTGACCGGGCAAATTCTGGCTCAGCACCCGCCGCTCGTGATCGGTGATTCGGCCCTCTCGACGTGCGCGGCGATGGCGCCGTTGCTGGCCGGCGGTCCGCTGCAGTTTTGCCTCTCGCCCGGGTTCACGCCGCCGCCCGGCAGCACGTCGTACTCGATCGGAACGTCGCCGCCGAAGCAGGCTGAAGCGATCATGCGCTATGCTCGCGCGCGCGGCTGGACGCGCTTGGCCATGCTCAACCAGAACGATGCAACCGGCGATTCTTCGCAAAAGTCGATGCTCGATGCGATCGCCAAACCGGAGAACGCCTCGATTCACGTCGTCGCAACCGAGCGGTTCAGCCCCGGCGACATCAGCATCGCCGCGCAGTTATCGCGCATCCGGGCCGCCGGTGCACAGTTCATCGTGAGCTATAACAGCGGCGCCCCATTCGGAATCGTTACCCGCGGCCTGCGCGATGCCGGTGTCGATTTGCCCGTGTTCACGAGCCCGGGGAACCTATCGTACGTGGAGCTCAAACAATACGGCGACACGTTGCCGCGGCAATTGTTCTTCGTTTCGGGCCCGCTGCCGCCGGATGGTCCGAACATCGAAAACGGTCCGCTGAAAGCGACCGACTTGGCGTTTTTGGATGCGTTCCGCCGGCAAGGCCTGCGTCCCGACTGGGGCAACGCTACGGGGTGGGATAGCGGTTCGATCGTGATCGCCGCGCTGCGCGCGCGCGGTCTAAGCGCCGGGCCCGCCGAACTGCGCAGCTACGTCAACGGCTTGCACGATTTTCCAGCCATCCAGGGTATGGCCGATTTCCGCACCGGCGAGTACGGACGCGGCGTCTCCGACGCGCGCATCCTCGCGTGGGACCAAGCCCGGAACACGTGGGAGATCGCATCGGGGCCCGGCGGCGTGCCGAAGAAGTAACGCGTCTAGACGCCCGGCACCAGCTCGTACATGTGCGCCGCAGCGAGTTCGTTGCAATAGGCATGGATGTCCGCGTCGACCGGTAGCCGTTGCGTGACGACGACGATGTCGTCGAACGCGTTGCCGGCCGGATCGCGCACGACGCCGCGCGGATCGCCGCCGGCCTCCATCGTGCGAATCGCTTCGGCCAGTAAGCGGCGCTCGCGGGCAATTGCGACATCGGAGCTCGCCAAATGTTCGTCGGCCTGTTCGTGGATCGAGCCTTGCGACTCCGTCACGAAGAGGTCGTGCGCCGGGAAGCATTTCCCCATGCCGAGATAACTCGTCGACATCGATTCGCGATCTTGCAAGTAGCGGTTCTCGGGGTTGCGGATGGGCCGGTCGCCGGCCTGTTTCTCCGACGCGTACTGCGCAGCCATCGCCTCTTTCGGCAGCGGTCCTTTGGCGTGGAAGATGAACTCGAAGCGCCAGTGATGCTCGTCGTCGATCGGGACGTGCCAAAACATACTGCATCCCCCGGGACCGAGCGACACTTCGTTGCCGCCGATCGCGCATGCGTTCGGAATGACGAAGTTCGTGATGCGTAAGATGCGCTCGCTGGTGTTGGGAATCCGGCGGTCGGTGTAGACGCGCAGGCCGAAGCGCGTGTCTTCGATGCTCAGCTGCGGCGCGTTGTCGACGTGGAAGGCGCTCAGCCGCGCCTTCTCGACCGCTTCTTCCAGTTCGAACCAATGCAGATACGACGTGTGGATCGGATCGATGTTGCCTTCATTGGCTTGCATCCAATTGCAACTGACCAGCCAGCGCGCGTTGAAACGATACGCTTCCGGGGCGGCGATCGCCGGATAGTTGGGGAATAGCGGGGGTTCGCCCGGACCGAAGTAGGCCCAGATCGCGCCGCCGGCTTCGTGGCACGGGTAGGATGCTTGGTGTACTTTGTCTTTGAACGTGCTCGTGGGCGGCTCGCCGGGTTGCTCTAAGCACCGCCCGTCGACGTCGTAGAGCCAGCCGTGATAGATGCAGCGCAGGCCGCCGTTTTCGACGCGTCCGTAGCTGAGGTCGGCGCAGCGGTGGGTGCATTTGCGCGCGAGCAGACCGGGGCGGCCGCGATCGTCGCGATACAAAACGAGGTCTTCGCTGAGAATGCGTATCGCGCGCGGCGGACCGTTCGGCGTCACATCGCTGCTATAGCCGATCGGCTGCCAGTAGCGTCGTAGCAGCTCGCCCGACGGCGTACCCCGGCTCGTTTGCGTGAGATGCTGGTAGGTGGTGCGCCGCTCTTCGCGCGGCGTGCCGTTCGTCAAAGCGCTCATTCTTGGGAGGGGTCCTTCACGAGCTCGATGCGCTCCTTGTCGGATGCTAGCGCAGCGGAATTTCGGGCCGGAGCAGCGGGCTGAGCTCCGCGGCGGCAGCTTGCAGTTGCGCGACGATCGCGGGCATTTGCCGCTCGGGCATGCGAAAGGCGAGACCGTGCACGCCCAGCGTCGCCACCAGCGTGCCGGCGGCGACATAGAGCGGAACGTAGATCGCGACGGCGCCTGGGAAGAGCGCTCCGCGCGATACCGCGTAGCCCGACGCACGGACGCGTTCCAAAAGCGATGCATCGTTTTCGTCCCGCCAGCCCGCAGCGAACGCGCGCAAGACGGTCCCGGCCGCGCCACGGCGCACCGGGTAGCGCGCCGCCTCCGTGATCTCCAGCCGGATCGGTTGGAGGCTCGGAATCTCCACGACGCAATAGCGCACGTTGCCTTGGCGTACTTGCACTGCCGCGGTCTCGCCCGTTGCGTCCCGCAACCGTTCGAGTACCGGCCGGGCGATGGCGCCGAGCGTCGTTTCACCGTAGGCGGAGACGAGCCGGCCGGCGCCGGGACCGAGCCGGTAGAGCCGCTTCGTCCGATCGAACCCGAGGTATTCGTGCAAGACGAGTGTTTGCAAGAGCCGGTGCGCGCTCGAGGGCCGCAGGCCGATCGCCCGGGCGATCGCCGTGAGGTTGAGGGCCGGCGTTTGGGCGGTGAAACAGTCGAAGACGCGGCACACGTTGGCGGCCGTCCCGACCACCCGTTTTGGCACTATATTCGCCATAGGCAAACATATTTTTGCCATTTGATGCGCCGGCCCCGCCGTTTTCGCCCAAGAAAAGGGCCGGTAATACGAGGCTGCTAACGGCGCGGCATCAGCTTCAAATTTCGCTGGACGCTAAAAAAGGTGGAGATATGAATCGACCGCGGTGGGCGGCTCCGTGGCTTGTCCTCGTGCTGTTGGCGACGCTGAGTCTTCGAAGCATGGCGGCCGAGCCTCCCTATACCATCAATATGGTGCTTTCGCAGACCGGCAGCGGAGCGTTTCTCGGGACCCACGAGGCCGCGGCGATCGGCGTCCTCGAAAAGGTGGTCAACGCGCGCGGCGGGATCAGCGGCCGGCCGGTCCACTTCACGTTCCAGGATGACCAGACCACGCCGGTGGTCGCCGTGCAGCTCACGAACGGGCTCATCGCCAAGGGCGTTCCGGTGATCATGGGATCTTCGCTTGCAGCAACGTGTTCTGCGATGGCCTCGCTGGTCGAGAAGACGGGGCCGGTGCAGTATTGCGTTTCGCCCATCATCCGTGGTGCGCCGGGAAGTTACGTCTACTCGGCGAGCGCCGGCAGCGATTCGATTGCGGCCGTGCTCGCGCGGTTCTACCGCGAACACGACTGGACGCGTATCGCGCTGATTACGTCGACGGATGCGAGCGGATCCGATTTCGAGAAGCAGTTCGATGCGGCGATGGCGCTGCCCGAAAACAAGTCGATGCGGTTGCTCGATCGCGAACACTTCAACGCGGCGGACCTCAGCGTCGCAGCGCAGATGGCGCGCATCAAGGCCTCAGGGGCGCAAGCGCTCGTCACGTTCGCTACCGGAACGCCGCTTGGAACGCTCTTGCATGGCGTGCACGACGCCGCGCTCGACATTCCCGTCTCGGCTTCGGGTGGAAACATGATCTACGAGCAGATGGCGGGCTACAAAGGCTTCACGCCGCGTCAACTCTTTTTCGCTGCCACGCGCGGCGTGGCGCCGGACCCTCTCTTGCGCCCGGGTCCAATCCAGGACGCGCAGAAAGTCTACTTCGCGGCGTTTAAGGCGGCCGGCATTCGACCCGATTTCGCCTCGAGTCTGGTGTGGGATCCGGGCATGATCATCGTGAGCGCGTTGCGCGCGATCGGCCCCGATGCAACCGCGGCGCAGTTGCACGATTGGATTCAGAAGTTGCACAGTTGGGCCGGCATCGACGGGATTTACGATTTCCGTGACGATTCACAGCGCGGAATCGGCCAAAACGCGATGATCGTCTATCGCTGGGACGACGCGAACCAGACGTTCGCCGTCGCCAGTCACGCTGCGGGGCATCTCAAATGAGCCGCTACGACGAATGGGTCGACCCGGTGAAGGGAACGGTGAGCCGCGATGTTTTCGTCAGCGATGAAGCACACCGTGACGAACTCGAGCATCTGTTCAGCCGGGCCTGGCTCTTCGTCGGTCACGAGTGTCAAATTCCGAAGCCGGGCGATTTTTTCCAATCGCGTATGGGCGAGGAATCGGTGCTGCTCTGCCGCGATCGCGCCGGCGCGATTCACGTCTTCCTCAATACGTGCCGTCATCGCGGGATGAAAGTTTGCCGCTACGACGAGGGCAACACGCCGGTGTTCACTTGCCCCTACCATGCGTGGAGCTATTCGCTCGACGGGAAACTCGTCGGCGTGCCGATGTCGAATCCGCTCTACGATGGCGTACTCGACCGTTCGCAATGGGGGCTGATCGAGGTCGCGCAACTGGCGAACTACAAGGGCGCCATCTTTGCGACCTGGGATCCGCGTGCGCCGTCATTTGAGACCTACCTCGGTGAAGCGCGCACGCAACTCGACATTCTGCTCGACTGCCGTGACGGCCGGCCCGGTGGTTCCGAGGTGATCGGTGGGATTCAGAAGTGGGTCGTGCCGTCGAATTGGAAGTTCGGCACCGAGAACTTCATGGGCGACACGTATCACAACGTCAGCCATCGTTCCGTCGATCTCGTCGGCATCAGTCCGAACGCCCGGTCGGGCATCAAGGGCCGGCGGAGTGACGAGATCGCCGGAACGCAGCACGTGTGGTTTGCGTATCCCGAAGGGCATGGGATCCACTCGATGATTCTGCCCGAGGAGAATTGGTACGTCGAAGCGTTTCGCGACAGTCCCGTCGTCGAAGAGTACTTCCGGCACTGTTACGAAGAACGCAAGAAACGATTGGGCCCGGAGAAATCGCGCTGGGTTGGGCTCGTGGGTTCGATCTTCCCCAACACATCGTTCCACGCGCGCCAGCCGCGCGCGCTCTTCGTGTGGCATCCGCATGGGCCGCGCTCGATGGAAATTTGGCGCTTCTATCTGGTCGACGCGGACGCACCCGCGGAGGTCAAAGATTTCCTGCGCCACTACTACATGCGCTATTCAGGACCGGCCGGCATGACCGAACAGGACGACATGGAGAACTGGAACTACGCAACGGCTGCCAGCTCGGGTACCATCGCGCGCCGGTACGCATACAATTACCAGCAGTCGATGAACGCGACGCACGCCGGCGTCTTCGGAACCGCGCCGGAGTCGACGCAGATGACGGAGCAGAACTCGCGCAACTTCTACGCGCGCTGGGCCGACTACGTGAGTAATCGCAATTGGCCGGTTCTTCTCGGCAACGGCGGCGCGCCGGTCGTTCGGGGCGCCTGACATGGCCGTGATCGTTACCGGAGGCACGTGGGGCATCGGCCAAGCGATCTCGCTCGAGCTCGCCGCGCGAGGTCACGACGTCGTCGCCTTCGGCCTCGACGCGCCGCAAGTTTCGAGCATTGCTCGCAATGGCACGAATGCGACCCGCGAGGCAGCGGCGGCGCGCGAGCTTCACGTCGACGCGCTCGACGCCGATGTCACCGATGCCGGCGCCGTCTCACGCGTCGTGGCCCACACGCTCGAACGGTACGGACACATCGACGCGCTCGTAAACAATGCCGCGATCGGACCCCTGGGAACGATTTTGGACACGAGCGAAGAGCTGTGGGATCGCATCATGGCGGTCAATCTGAAGGGTCCGTACCTCTGTTGCCGGGCCGTGCTGCCGCACATGATTGAACGCGGCGGCGGCCGCATCGTGAACATCGGCTCAGGTTCGGGCTGGGGCAAGCCCAACATGTTTGCCTATAGTGCGAGTAAGGGTGGAATATTCGCGTTCAGTGCCGCGCTGGCGTACGATTACTTTCACCAGCATATTCGCGTCAACACGGTCGTTCCGGGTGGCGGCGGGATGCCGACCGGCATGAGCCTCGGCCGTGTCGGCGGGGATCCGGCGAAGCTCACGGGCCCGGGCACGGTGGCGGGACGTCCGGCCGACGGCGTTGACATCGCAAACGCCGTGGCCTTTCTGCTTTCGCCGGAAGCCGACACGATCTCGGGGACCGTCATCGATGTCGGCTGCTTTTCGCATCAGGGCGGTCCGATTCTCCAGGGAGCGCGCGCATGAACCGCTATGAACTTCGTTCGGACATCGAGAACTTCTTATATACCGAAGCGGAACTGCTCGACGAACGCCGCTTTACGGAATGGCTCGATCTGCTCGCTGAGGACCTCACGTATTTCATGCCGATCCAACGCAACGTCAGGTTTGGCGACGACGAACGCCGGCAGACCCGCGCCGGCGTCGACATCAGTTGGGTCGACGAGGACAAGTGGACGCTTTCCAAACGCGTCGAGCAACTCATGACGGGACTGCACTGGGCTGAGGAACCGGCGTCTCGTGTTTCGCATTTAGTCACCAACGTGCAGGTTAAGGATGTCCAGCCGTCCCTCGATGCGCCGGAGCGCGCGCTCGTTGCGTCACGCTTTCTGATCTATCAAAACCGCGTCGACCACGAGACCGCATTGTTTGCCGGCAAGCGGCTCGATTCGTTGCGACGCGTTGAGGGTGAATGGAAACTTGCGCGCCGCGAGATCACGCTCGACCAGAGCGTGCTGCTGGCGAAGAACCTGACGGTGTTCTTCTGATGTCGGATAAGATTCTGGCCGGCGGCGGCGACGACTACCTTGCGATTCGCGAGCTCAATCCCGGCGATCGCATCCACCTCAGAGGCAACATTCTCGCCGAAGTCGTCGACAATCCGCGCGACGGCATGTGGATCATCGTACGTTATCTGGAGACGCCGGCCGGTCCGGTTACGGGGAGCGATCCTGAAATGGTCATGGCCGACGAGGTCATCGCGCGCGCATGAAACGTTCTGCATTTCTGGGAACGGCGGTGGGCGTTCTAGGCGCGCCGGGAGCGCTGGTGACAACGGCGCTGGCCGCTGCCGAAGCACCGTTCGTCGTCGGGTCGTTGTCAAGCGCGATGGACGCGGCGATCTACTATCCGCTCCAGCAGGGCTGGTTCAAGGCGGCCGGACTCGACGTCACCGTCGAACCAATCACGGCGGGGCCTTCCGCGATGGCCGGTGTCGTCGGCGGCAGCATGCAGACCGCGGATGGGAACGTGTTATCGCTGGCCGTCGCACACAGCAAAGGGATCCCGGTCGTCCTCATCGCGCCCGGCGCGAGCTGGACCTCAGCGTCCGAGACGTCGGTTGGGATCGTCGCCGGACCGGCGGTGCAATCGCTCAAGGATCTCGTCGGCGGTACCATCGCGGTCCCGAGCCTTCAAGACCTGCTCACCGTCTCGACCAAAGGATTCCTCGACAAAAACGGCGTCGACTCTGCCTCCGTGCACTTCACCGAGATGCCCCCGGCGAGCATGCCCGCGGCACTGCAAGCGCAGCGCGTCACCGCGGTCGCCGTCTACGATCCGTTTCGCAGCCAGTCAATTTCGCAGGGCGGACACATGATCGGTTCCCCCTACTCCTCGATCGCGCCGAGCTTCTTGGTGACCGCGTTCTTCGCGTACCGGCCGTGGGTCGACGCGCACCGGCAGGCGACCGCCGCGTTCGGTTCGGTGTACGCGCGCGGCGCGGCGTACACGAACCTCCACCACGAGGAGTTGCTGCCGTTGGTTTCGAGCTTCTCGCATGTGCCGCTCGAGGTGCTGCAGCGCGGGATCTATTCGCCGGTCCCCTCCAACGGGCTCGATCCCGCGATCATTCAGCCGGTGATCGATGCGGCTGCGAAATACCACGTGATTCCGCGGTCGTTTCCGGCAAAGGAATTCATCTTCTCCGGCGGCGCCTAAGTCATCAGACCGTAAACATCACCTCGTCGGCTCGCACGGGGCGGCTGATGAGACCGTGACGCATCGCAACCGCCAGCGGCGGGTCGATGAGCTTCGCGTCGAGCGACGTCGCGAATGTATTGCGTGCCATCACGTTCACGATATCGATCGGGATCTTGGTGTAACGGCTTTCGATGGCCGCGCTCTCCGCACGCTGCGTGTTGGCCCAGCGGGCCACCTGATAGATCACGGGCAGCAGCCGGGCGGCGAGCGCTCTGTTCTTGGTGAGCCAATCGCGCGAAGCGACGAAGCCGTTGATGTAGAACAACGGCGCGATCGCGGTGTACGGAACACCGAGCACGCGCTGGTCGGCCCTCGCTTCGGAGAGGAACGGCTCACCTTGCAGCGCAGCCGCGACGGTGCCGCGCTGGAGAGCGGCGTTCATCTCGGGAAGTCCCAGTTCGAAGAGCTTGACTTTGGCCGGGTCGGCGCCGTTCGCACGCAGCCATTCTTTGGTTCCGGCCGCACTGAGTGAGTTCAAGCTCGAAACGCCGACCGAGCCGCCTTCCAGGTCGCGCGCGCCGCGGTACGGGCTCGATTTCGCCGTTACGAGCACCAGCGTACCGGTACTGGACGTAAAGAGCGCGCCGCCCGCGAAGAACGCGAGCGGGATTCCGTGAATGACGGCATTCGCAACCTGGAGTGCGTCAATGACGCCGACGTCGAGTGCGCCGCCCACGATCGCTTGCGTGATCAGACCGTTGTTGTTGAACGTCTGGATGTCGAACGCGATGCCGGCCGGCTGCAGCAGCCCGAGCTCTTGCGCGTACACGGGGAGCAAGCCCGAATCGTTCAGACCGATTCCGATGCGTATCGTCGCGAGCGTTTGCGCTGAGGCTTGCGACGGCCGTGAAAGCGCGGTCGCAGCACCGGCCAGGAGGAGCGTCCGGCGATCCATTAGCGCCGTCCGGCCATGGCGAGGTTCGGCTTATTGCCGTCGAAATACGCTTTCCACCAGTCGCCCGAAAGATCGGCATCCGCCGGCGCTTCGACCGAAAGCGTGGCCAGCTCCGCCAGCGGATCGGGTTCGGAGGGGCGGTGCACCATCCGCGGATCCCGCCCGGCGGCCTTGGCAGCAATTGCTTCCAGCAGCTGCTTGCGCATCATGATCACGGCGCGATCCGTATAGCCTAAGTGCTCTCGCGATCGATCCATAATGACCCCTTGCGCTTCGGTCGCACACTTGTCGTGAATGTAAAAACTCGGGCCCAGGCCGGCGAAGCTCTTGGCTTTCATGTCGGCCCGGTTTTGCTTGAAGCGATTCTCCCGATTGAGGGGTAGAAAGTAGTCCGCCGTCACCTCGCGGAAATTCGTCATCATGAACTCGGCGTCGACGTCCCCGTCGAAGCGGTGGCAGACGACGTACTTCCAGTGGTTCGCGTCGTCGATCGGCACGTGCCAGTTCATCTGATAGCCGCAGTTTTCCGAAATCGGGTCGGTCCGCGGATTCGTTAACGGGCTGCCATGGATCGCGCACGTGTTCGGCATGATAAAATTGCTGATTCGCACCCAGCGCCGGCCGGGCGCGTTCTCGCGCGCCGTTGTGATGCGCAGCCCGTAGGGCGTCTCGATGACCTGGATTTCCGGCTGCGGATCGCCGGCGAAGATCTCGTTGAGGCCCCCGGAGATGTTTCTGATTTGCTGCGTGCCCTCGGGAAAGAAGCGGTGGAGATACGAGAGATGCTGCGGGTCGATGTTCCCTTCACTCGCCTGCAGGTAGTTGCACTCTTGATGCACCTTCATCGTAAACGTCTGCGTCGACGGCGCGGACAAGAAATGGAATGCGGGCAGTTCGGGCGGCTCGCCGCTGCCCATATACGCAAGAATCAGGCCGCCGGCTTCGTGACAGGGATAGGCCACCGTCCGGACTTTGTCTTTGAAGGCCGATCCCGGCGGTTCGCCCGGCTGATGGATACAACGTCCTCGGCCGTCTACGAGCCAACCGTGATAGATGCAGCGCAGGCCGCCGTCTTCGACGCGCCCGTACGCGAGATCGACCGAGCGGTGAGGACACCGCCGGTCGATGAGCTGCGGCTTCCCCGCCTGGTCGCGAAACATCACCAGCTCTTCGCCGAGGATCTCGACGGGAAGCGGCTCGTCGGCGTTCAACTCGCGCGATAGCGCGGCCGGTTGCCAATACGACCGCATCATTTCACCGCCCGGCGTCCCGGGGCCGGTGCGCGTAAGCAACTCGTTGTCCGAAGTTTTCAGCATCGTAAATTTCCTGCAGTCCTCGAGTCGATATGATGACGTTGTCGCGCGCGGCTGGGATATCCTAGAACGCCCGGCGTAGATCGATCCGACCGTGTGAAGGAGAAGCATGAACGAGCGGACGTTTCCCCGTTTGCGCCGGGCCCTTTTCTTGAGCAGTTGCGCGGCGTTCGCAGCCGCGCCGCGCCCGGCGCGAGCGCAATCCTTGACGAAGCTCAGCATCGGGTCCACCGCGTCGGGCGACGTCGTCGTGGCCTTGTGGGCCCAGCAGAGCGGGATCTTCCAGAAGTACGGCCTCGACGCCGACATCCAGCGCCTCAACAGCAGCTCGGCCGTCGTCGCCGCAGTGCTCGGCGGCTCGCTGGGCCTTGGCCGGGCGAGCCTGTTCTCGCTCGTGGTGGCGCGTGGGAAAGGCCTGCCGATCGCGCTCGAAGCTCCGTCGGCGTTGTACCGGGTGACGTCGCCCGACGCTGCGCTGGTCGTAGCGGCCGACTCGCCGATCCGCAACGCGCGCGATTTGAACGGCAAGCTGCTCGCGTCGGCATCGCTCGGCGATCTGTTCACGACCATGAACTCGGCCTGGATCGATGCCAACGGCGGCGATTCGCACAGCGTCAAATATGTCGAGCTGCCCGGTTCGGCGACGGCCAATGCGATCGTCGCCGGCCGCGTCGATGCGGCGATGCTCGCCGATCCGGCGCTCAGCGAAGCCGTGCGCAGCGGCAAGTGCCGCGTCCTCGGCCATCCCGAAGACGTGCTCGGTAAGGTCTCGATGGCAACGGCATATTTCTGTTCGGCTGACTTTGCCGCAAAGGACCCCGCCTTGATGGCGCGCATCCGCAAAGCCCTGGATGAGTCAGCGGCCTATGCGATCGCCCACCCGGCCGAGATGATCCCGGTCATCGCCAAATTCAGCGGCGTCGATCCGAAACTCGTCGTACCGGCGCAGCTCGGACGAGCGTCTGACCTGGTGGATGCGCGTTTGACGCAACCGACGATCGACGTGTGCGCGAAGTACAATACGATCCCGAAAGGTTTCCCGGTGCGCGAGATGATCGACCCGAGCGTGTTCGGGCCGTAGACCCTCTACGAAAACTCAGGCGCGATCTGCTCTGCGAACCGGTGCATCTGCTCTTTGACCATCCCGTCCGGTTTGCAGCCGTAGTTGAAGTAGAGAATCACTTCGCCGATGCCGCTCGCTTCGACGCGCTTGAGGTCCTCGGTAATCGAGTCGGCAGAGCCGATCAAAATCGACTTGGCATTCAAACCTTCCGGCGTCGCTTTCTTTAGGCGGTCAACCATGTCGATAAAATACCGCAAACTCGGCGGTACGGTCGCCGGGTCGCTCGGCAGCGACGGCAAGACCGCCGTAAAATAGTCGATCATCGCTTTCCGGCCGTACGCCTCTTCGGCGGCGTTGTCGGCGATGTGAATGAAATAGCTGCAACTCGTGCGCTGCGGCGCTCGATCGTACTTCGCGCACTCCTCGCGGTAGCGTTCGATCGCGCCGGCCAAGCTGCCGTAGACCATCGCAGCTGCGAAAGGCGCATAGATGATGTTCCAATCCTTACGCGCCGCCATTTGCATCGATGGTGGCGAGAAGCTTGCGATGAAGGGCCGCATCGGCTGCTGCATCGGTTTTGGACGAACATCCAAGTTATCGAAGCTATAGTAGCGGCCGTGATGCGAAATCGGCCCGGTTTCCGTCCAGGCCCGCCACAACACGTCCATGCCCTCTTCAAAGATGTCCGCCGAATCGCCAAAAGATATACCGAACGGAACGTACTCCTTCTGGTCGTAACCGCGACCGGCCGCGAAATCGACCCGGCCCCCCGAAAGGAGGTCGAGCGTCGCCCATTCTTCGGCGACGTCGAGCGGATGATGGACGGGCAGCAATACGACTGCCGGAGCAAGGCGAATGCGCTTCGTCGCACCGGCCAATTGCGCGAGGATCATGTGCGGCGCCGCATTCACGCCCAGCAGGTTGAAGTGATGCTCGCCGATCCACGCCGAATGGTAACCCAGATCTTCGGCTAGGAGCGCCTGATCGTAGATCTCACGGATGAACGCTTCAGGTGTCCGCGCGTTGTTCGGATACCGGTTGTCGCTCAGCGTGAAGTAGCCGAAATTCATTCGGTTCTAGCGGCGCTCCGCTGCAATCGGGATCGCTCCGGGCCGGCTAACCGGGATGCCGCTGCCGTGGGCGGGATCCCATCGCACGATGACTTGAGACTCCGCGGTCAATCCATGCTGATCGCCCGAGCTGAAATCGTAGCGTCCGTTGATTCCGACGAAGTTGCGGATGGCCAACAGGTAGTCGCGCACTTGGCTAGCGGATGCGTTCGGGCCGAGCTTGCGCAACGCGGCGATCGCCATCATCCCGGGATCCCAAACGTAAGGTGCGGCGCCGGGCGACGGGGTGATACCGGCCGCCCGGAAGAGGTCGAGGAACAACTTGATTGCCGCTTTGTGCGGCGGTGATTCGATCAGGTCCGGGACCAGAAACGGATAGCCCGGTAAGAACAGGTCATGCGGCATGAACGACGTGTACTGTGCCAACTGCACGGGGCTGTAATTGCCCCCGGTCGTCATCACCGGCAGCGTCACGTTCGCATCGTTGAGCGAACGCAGCACGGTGCCGAACGGCGTGCCCACGCACCACACGACGACGACGTCCGCATCGGAGTTCTTGATCTTCGCCGCCTGTGCCGCGATGCTCACGTCGGTCGGCGCAAAGTGCTCGCGGTCCACCACCCGGACTGCGCTGTTTTCCGGCTGGGCGATTGCGGCGTCGGCAGCCTTCTCGTTGACCGCACCGGAGGCGTCGTTCGAGACGACGAACGCAAAGCGCCGGAAGCCGCGCAGGCGCAAGTATTTGAGCATCGATCCGTCGGCGACGACAGCCGGCATGCTCGCGGCGAACACGTAAGAGTTCGCTGGCGGTGCGATCGGCGGGGAGAGGCAGTACTCGACCGGTCCGTGGTCGAGCGCGATTGCGGCAACGGCCTGGCAGGGTCCCGTGACGGCCGGTCCCAGCATCAGCGGTGCGTTCGTCGCTGCGATCTGATTGGCCAGCTGCACGGCAACCTGCGGGCTCGAGGTATCGTCGTGAAAAACGAACTGCAGCGGCCGCCCGCCGATGCCGCCGGTCTTATTCGTATAAGCTTCGAGCACGTGCAGCGCGTCGACCTGATCCTTGCCGGTGAAGCTCGTGCTCCCGGTGAGCGAGAGGATCACGTCGATCTTCACCGGCGCGGGCTGCGCGGAGCCCGGAGCAACGAGTGCCGCCGCGATGAGCAGCACCGCAATAGTCCGCGCGATCATGCGAATTGTCTGCGGGTCGGGACCTGGCGTTTCATGACGATCTGTTCTCCAGTGCGGGACGATTCGAGGATGCCGAAGCAGACTTCCAGCGTCGCGAGCCCCCACGCGCCGTCGTGCAGCGGTTGCTCGTTCGAGACGAAGGCCCGGTGCATTTCGGCCAGCTCGGCGATCCGTCCGCCCACGGTTTGCTCGACCGGAACCTCGTAGCGCCCCTCGGGACCATACACGTAGAGGCCGGCCGGTGATTGGCGCATGGTCGCGTTCTCGCAGCTGACGACAACGAGACCGAAAAACTTTTGCATCGTCTTGCCGGCCGCCTCGCCTCCGTGGCGCGGCTCGTACTGTGCCGCACCGTAGCGGCCCTGTTCTTTTTGCGATTCGAGCAGCGTGTCGCGCGCGTCCGGCGCGGCGCCGGTGAGCGCCATGAACGCCTGCCGGCGGCGGGCATTGGTCAACGGGTCGCGGTATTCGCCGCCTTCGCTGCGCCACTCGAAGAACTCGGCGGTGTCGAGCAAACTGCGGCCGTCGTAGACGAGCGTCGCCGGCACGCCGGTCTCGAACTCGAAATGACATACGTAGCCGCCCTCAACACCGGTGAGGCCGTCGGGAAAAGTGGTGCCGCGCACCGTGCGCACCTTGCCGCCCGCGATTTGGCGGATGATGTCGACGTGGTGCGGACCTTGGTTCAGTACCGGACCGTGGGTGTCGATCAGTTCCGAGCGCAGCCGCGGGCGATGGTTGAACTCGTTGAAGTTCCAGCAATTGATCGCGCGCAGCGCCCCGAACTCGCCGGACTCGACCAGCGCTTGCATCTTTTGAATCGGGGCATCGAAACTGTGGGTGTGGCCGGCGAGCAATTTGATGCCGGTTTCCTCGGCAATGGCGACCATGCGCGCGGCTTCGTCGAGGTCGAGCGTCAACGGCTTCTCGACGATCGCATGTTTGCCGTTGCGGGCCGCATGCGTCGCGTGTTCGAGGTGAAAGGCCGGCGGCGTGGCGATGTAGACGACGTCGACGTTCGCGTCGCGGACCAGCTCGGCGGCATCGGCATAGACGTTGCAATCGAATTCGCCGGCAAACGCGTCGCGCGCGTGGGCGCGCGGATCGGCGCCCGCAACCACGCGCCAACGCGGATCCTGCGCTTTGCGGATGTCCTCGAGAATGAGCGCGCCGGCCTGTCCCAGCCCGATCAGGCCGAGTCGCATTTGCTGTTGCTGCATGCGCCTTACGGTTTCGCCGTGCCGCCGAGACCGCTAACGGCATCAAAGCCGTCCTCGGCCGCGTTGAAATGCAGCATCACGACACCGTTCGGACCCAGACCCTGGCCGGGATGCGCCGCGAAGTCGTAGACACCGTTGATCCCGTTGAAGTGGCTGTTCACGATGTAATTGCGCAGCTGCTCGGCGGTCGCGTTCGTACCGAGCTTGCGGAACGCACTGACAACCATCATAATCTGATCGTAACCGTACCCGCTGCTGATGTCAGGGTGCATGCCTGCGGCGACAAACGCCGCTTTGAAATCTTCGGCGGCGCGGCGCGTCGGACCGGAAGGGAGCGAACGCGGATCGAGCGCTGGTGCGCCCGGAAACGAGCAATCGCTGGGCATCAGCGTCGCATAGGCTTTCATCTCGCCGTAGCTGAGGTTACCCGAGCCGCCGACGAACGGCATCTTCAAGCCGGCGTCGTTGTAGCCGTGCAGGATCGTTCCGAGACTGTTGCCGGTCGTCCAACCGACGAGCGCCTGTGCTCCGGACGCCGTGATCTGTGAGATCTGCGCCGAGACGCTCACGTCCGCCACGCCGAAGTGCTGGTGGCTGACGATCGTGACCCCGCGGAAGTCGGGTTGCGCGAGCACGGAATCGATGATGCGGTCGGCGTCGGTGCCGGTCGCGTCGTTTGAGGTGAGGATCGCGATGCGTCTCAAGCCGCGGTTACGCAGATAGCGTAAGCCCACGGTGATCTGATCGACCGTCGAAACCGGACCGGAAAACGAGAGCGATCCTTCGGCCGGATGGTAGCCGGTCGAGAAACAGTACATCAGCAGATCTTTCGAGACCGGAAACATCGCGTTGCAGACCGCGACGAGCGCCGAGCCGAACACGAACGGCACGTGCTTTGCGGTCAACGCCGTCATGAGCTGCACGCCGACTTGCGGGCTCGACGCATCGTCTTGCACGTCGAAGTGCACCGGTTGCCCGCTGATGCCGCCGCCGCGATTGACGATCGCCTCCATCACGCCCAGCGTCTGCGCTTCGGCTTTGCCGAGGAATGCGCCCGAACCGGATAGCGGGAACACCGCCTCGATTACGAACGGATCGGCCGCGCGCGCCGGCGCCGATCCCGCCAGTATGGCGGCAACGAATATCCAAACGAGCCATGATTTCATCATGTCACCTCTTGGCGGCCGCTTCGTCACGCGCCGAGACGCCCCCGCCGGACGCAGGCAAGGTATTCGCGGCGGCGTAAGCGACCTGCATGCAGCTAATTGCGCGCCGTACGCTCCTCGCTCAGCTTGCCGCCGCCGGTGCGGTTGCGGTGGCGCCGCGCGCGCGGGCGGCGGATCTGCAAACGGTGCGCGTCGCCTCAGCCCTCTCGGACGACATCGCGCCGGTGCTCTACGGAATCTCGAGCGGCATCTTCACGCGGCTCGGCCTCGACATTCAGCTCCAAGCCGCGAACAGCGGGGCGGCAGCCGCCGCAGCCGTGCTCGGCGGTTCGCTCGAGATCGCGAAGTCGGGCACGATGGCGATCGTGACCGGTCACGTGCGCGGCGTGCCGTTGACGGCGATTTGGCCCGCGGCGATCTCGACCGCGGCCGCGCCGATGTGCGGGCTCGTCGTGCGCAAGTCGGCCGGCATCACGACCGCCAAGGATTGCAACGGGAAAACGTTCACCGGCGCGTCGCTCCAAGACCTCAACCAACTCGCGGCGATGGCATGGGTCGACGCCAACGGCGGCGACTCCAAAACGATGAAGTTCGCCGAGATCACGTCATCGGCCACGATTCCCGCGCTCGAGGCCGGCCGCATCGACGGCGCGACGGTGCTCAATCCGATCTTGCAAGTGGCGATGCGGACGCCGAGCGTGAAGTTGCTGGCCAACCCGTTCGACACGATCTCGAAGCACTTCTGTTCGAGCACGTGGTTTACGACCACCGACTACGCCGCGAAGAATCCCGACGTCGTGCGCCGGTTCGTGACGGGCCTGCAAGAAGCGACGCGCTACGAATACGCGCACCAGTCGCAGATGGCGCACTATCTGGCGCCGTTTCTGCACGTCGACGAAGCGTCGCTGGCCGCGTTCCCACGCACGACCGACGGCCTCACCCTCGACCCGAACGACTACCAGCCCGTCATCGACATCGCCGTCCGCTACGCCCTAATCCCCAAGTCGTTCAACGCAAGCGAGATGCTAACCGCATCGTAACCTGCGCTGGGGCATTGCTTGCGGCAGCGTCGCCCACAGCAGCTGTCCTTCCGAGGCTACGGCGTGACTAGCTCTACTCCGCCGCGCCAGAAGCCTTGCACCGGGTCGCCGGGTGCGATGATCGCCGAGCGCGTGATCAGCTCGTCGAACGGGTTCGCGCCGTCCTTGCGAAGGATCAGCGGATCGCGCCCCTCTTGCACGTCTTGGATGCCTTGGAAGATGATCTTGCGCTGTTCGATCATCGGCTTATCCGCAACGCCGAGGTGTTCGAGGCTGCGATCGTAGATCGGTCCTTGCGATTCCACCGCCATGCGGTCCTGATCTTGGAAGCTGTTGCCGACGCCCGAATACGTGCGCGTCTTCATTTCTTGGCGGTCCTGTAAGTAACGGTTTTCGGCCGTACGCACCGGGCGCAGTTGATTGTCGACTTCGAATGCTTGAATGGAGTCTTGGTATTCGTGGTCGATCGGGCCGACCGCGCTGTAATGGATCACGTACTTCCAGTGATGTTCGTCGTCGATCGGCACGTGCCAGTGCAGCGAGTAGCCGTCATCGTCGTTGGGGCGACGTTCGCGCGGGTTGAAGATCGGAGCGCCGACGAACGCTTGCATGTTCGGCATGATGAAGTTCGTGAGCCGCACGTACTTCGAGCCGTCTTTGAGCGTGCGCACCGAATAGGCGCGCAAGCCGAACGGGGTTTCCTCGCACATCGTCTCGGGCGAAGAGTCTTGCGAATTGTACTGATTGCTCGGGCCGTTGACGAGTTTCGAATCGAACAGCAGGTGCAAGAACGAGAGATGCGAGGGATCGATGTCGTTCGCTTGCACGAAATTGCACTCGTGGTAGCGCTTGGTTACGCTCGAGTTCGCGGCGTCGGCCAGCAAGAACGGGATCTTCGGAATCGGCGGCGCTTCGCCCGTCCCCATGTAGGCGAGCACGAGTCCGCCGGCTTCAACGCACGGATAGCCTTTGTGCCGGATGCGGTCCTTGAACGTACTGGCCGCGGGCTCGTTCGGCTGTTCGAGGCACTGACCGGTCTTCGAGAAGAGCCAGCCGTGATAGAGGCAGCGCAGGCCGCCGGGTTCGAGCCGTCCGTAGCTCAGGTCCATCCCGCGATGCGGGCAACGGCGTTCGATCAACGCCGGCTTCCCGTCGGCGTCGCGGAAGAGCACGAGATTTTCGCTCATCACGCGCACGGGCATCGGCGTATCGATGTCGAGTTCCGCCGAGAGCGCCACCGGCTGCCAGTAGCGGCGCATGAAATCGCCGCAGGCGGTGCCGGGGCTCGTTTCCGTGAGCAATTTGTTTTGAGCAACAGTGAGCATCGAATCTCCTAACGACCGAGCCGGAGGGTACCGCAATATTCGAACCCGTATGGGCAAACTCATGTACCCTCTCGGCCGGGCCCGGTGGCTAGCCGGCATGGCCGTCGCCGCGACGGCCGGCATGCTGCCGCGCAGCGCATATGCCGACGACGCCGGCGCGCCCGTCGCCGTGCATTTTGCTTCGGCCGCCGACGACGACGTGACGCCGGTGCTCTACGCCGATCAAGCCGGCTGGTTTCGCGACGCGGGCTTGGCCGTCCATATCGATCGGCTCAACAGCGGCACCGCGGTCTCGGCGGCCGTGGCCGGCGGTGCGATCGACGTGGGCAAAGCGAGTATGCTCAGCCTCGTGCTCGCGCACGCGCGCGCCGTCCCGTTGACGATCATCGCGCCGGGCAGTCTCTCGCTGCCCAACATCATGAACAGCGGATTGATCGTGCGTAAAGAATCGCCGATTCATACGGCCGCCGACTTGAGCGGAAAGATCGTTTCGGTTCCGGCGCTCAGTCAGGATCGCCACCGGCAAGTACCGGATGATCGGGCGGCCGATCGAAGGCATCGCGCCGCGTTTGATGATCTCGGCCTGGGTGAGCAACGGTGACTGGGCTGCCAAGAACGCGGCCGTCGTGCGCAAGGTCGGCCAGATCCTGATGCGCGCCGGCGCCTTCGCCAACGGTCACCACGATCAAACCGCCGATCTCGTCGCAGCGTTTTCCGGCATCGAGCCGGCGACGGTGCGCACGATGGCGCGAGCGGTGTTCGCCGATAAGCTCGATCCGGCGGACATTCAGCCGCTGATCAACGTCGCGGTCCGGTACGGCGCGATCAAGCAACGCTTCCCGGCAACGGAATTGTTCAACTCCGGCGCATACGGGCTTTCACGCTAGTCAGAGGGAGACCGCACTATGGATACTCACCGTCGCGACTTTCTCGCGCTGACTGCCGCCGGTGCGTTGGCTCTGCCGCTGCTCGCCAAACCCGCCCTGGCCGAAACGGCGCCCGGACTCTCGTACGACTCGCGCCTGATGGGCACGCCGAAGTTCATCGATGTCGACGGCATCCGCACGCGCTACTATGATGCCGGACGTGGTCCGGCGCTCGTGCTCATCCACGGCGGCCAGTGGCCCGCGACCGCGTCGGCCGACGGCTTCGCCGCGATCTTTGATCATCTCGCCACGACCTATCACGTGTACGCCTTCGACAAGCTCGGCATGGGCTATACCGATCTGCCGAAGACGCTCGCGGGCTACTCGATGGACGCGATCATCGCCCACGCCTACGGGTTCATTCAAGCCGTCGGCCTCAAGCGTGCCATCGTCGCCGGCCATTCGCGCGGTGCGTTGCCGGCTGCGCGCATCGCCGCCGACCATCCGGAACTCGTCTCGCACTTGATCATCTTCGACACCAACGCGCTCGCCGGCGATGACGCGACGCTCACAGCGCGGCCCGACCGTTCGCTCGAAACGCAGATTCCGACGCGCGAGCAGATTCGCGCCGCCGACATGGCGAGCATTCTTTCGGTCAATAAAGCGATCGTTACCGATGCGTGGGTCGATTCGGAATTCCGCATCGCGCACTTGGCGAAAACACAGGAAGCCGCGCGGCAATTCGCGGCCGCTAAGGCGCAGTGGATTCAGAATAACCCCGAGCGTGCGAAGGCCGAGCCGGGACTGCTCGGCGACGACGGACCGCTGGTCTGGTGGCTGGCCGATGCGAAACATGCCACGCTCGATTTGATCCGGGCCGGTCACTTGAAGATGCCGGTCGCGATCATCTGGGGCTGGAATGACAACTTCGCCCCGCTGCGCTTCGGCTTGAGTGCGATGGACACGATCGCGAAAGCTAACGACAACACCGAAATGCACATCGTCAATCACGCCTCGCACTTCGTCTTCGCCGAACAGCCCCTCGAAGTGACACGGCTGATCAACAGCTTCATCCGCGCCTACTCGTAGTTACTTGATCGTCGTTACTTGACCGGGGCGCCGCCGAATTTGGAAATCGCCACCCAGGTGTCACGTCCGGCATCCCAGCGCACCATGATGCCGTTTTTCTCGGTCAGCCCGCGCTGGCTGCCGTCGCGGAAGTCGTATGTGCCGTTGGCTCCCGAAAAGCCGTGCAGGTCGGAGAGGTAGTCGCGCAATTGCGCCGGCGTGGCGGAGAGGCCGAGCTTCTTATACGCGCCGAGCAAAATGAGCGGCGGATCCCAGCCGATGGCTTGCGCAACGTCGGCGTGAACGCCGACCGCTTTGAACGCGTCGACGAATTGCCGCACGGCGGTCGCCAAGTCGCCGGGTGGGATCGACTCGGGCGCGACGCACGGAAGGCCGGCCGACATAAATCCGGACGGCATGATGGCGGCGAACTGCTTCATCTCCGAGTAAATCAAATTCGAGGCCGACACACCGATCGGCAGATCCAGTCCGACGTCGGCGTAGCCGTGGAAGACCGTCCCGATCGGGCTGCCGGTGCCCCACGCGACGATCGCTTGAGCGCCGGACGCTTTGATGTGCGATAACTGGGCCGTTACGGTCGGGTCGGAAACGGCATAATGTTCGCGATCGACGAGCGTCATATCTTTGAATTCCGGCCGGGCGAGGGCCGCGTCCAACCCCGTTTCGCCGTCTTGGCCGCTCGCATCCGTCGACGTGATCAGCGCGATTTTCTTCCAGCCGCGCTGTTGAAAATAGCGAATGTTGACGGCGATCAGGTCGCCGGTCGAGACGCCGTAAGTATAGCCGTACGAACCCTTCGGCGGATGGAAGCCGGCCGACAGACAATAGAGCAACGGTCCATCGGCTTTGAGCAGCGCCTGGATCGCGTTGCAGCCGCCGGCCAATGACGGCCCGACGATCGATGAGACATGCTTGCTGATCAGCGCATTCGCGAGCTGGACGTCGACTTGCGGGCTCGACTCATCATCGGCGACCACGAACTTGATCGGGCGGCCGCCGATGCCGCCGCTTTTGTTGACGCGATCTTCGACCAGCGCGATCGCGCTCTGCTCGGCCTTGCCGAGAAACGCTCCGGGCCCGGTGAGCGAGAGGATGACGTTGATCTCGAACGGGTCGGCCGCACCCGCGCGCGGCATGTTCGCAGCGAGCAGAACGGCGGCAGCGCATGCCGCTGCGGCAAAGCGGAGAATATGCGATCGGGTCATAGCCTCTCCTTAGGATTCGCTATCGAATCCGGCGCTGATGCGTAACAGTAACGATGCAAGTTGCGCGCGCTCGTCCAGGCTCAAGACGCCCATGCCGATTTCCGTATCGTCGTAGCGCAGCGGAACGGCAGCCTCGACGCGCTTGCGGCCGCGGGCGGTGAGCCGCACGACCATGCTCCGCCGATCGTTGGGGTTGGGCGTCCGCTTGACCAAGCCGTCGCGTTCGAGACCATCGATCGTCGCCGACACCGATGCGTTCGTCGTATGGATCAAGTCGCTGATTTCGCTGGGGGTCAGCATCTGGGTAGGCGTCATGTAGAGCACGACGAGATGGTTGTATTTCGCCGCGTTGAGGCCGAGGGGCGCCAGCGCCGCGTTGGTGCGGTCGTTGATCCGCTGCGCCAGCGCCCGCAGCGCGAATAAGGCCACGACCGTATTGGGTTCGGAGTGATCCGGGAACCGCTCTTGCTGGCGTACCATCAGCTCGGGCGGCAGGCGCACGATGGCCTTGCGCTGCGAGCGCGGCCCGGCCGCTTCCGGCTTGACCGTCACGGCGTTCCGGAGTATTGTGGCATCTAAACAACATGCTTACTGAAGAACAGAACGTCCTCCTCACGCGGGTCGGTCCCGGGACGCCGATGGGCGACCTCTTGCGGCGCTACTGGATGCCGGTTGCCGGCGTCAGCGAGTTTGAGAAGCTGACGATCAAACCGCTGCGGTTATTCGGCGAGGATCTCGTTCTCTATCGCGATATGAGCGGCACGTTCGGCCTCGTCGACCGGCATTGTCCGCACCGGCGCGCCGACTTATCGTACGGCTTCGTCGAAGATTGCGGCATCCGGTGCAACTATCACGGCTGGCGCTTCGATGAAGCCGGCAACTGCCTCGAGCAGCCGTTCGAAGACGTTGCGAATCCCGATGCGAACTTTAAAGCTAAGGTGCACGTTACGGCCTATCCGGTCGAAACGAAGGGTGGTCTCGTGTGGGCGTACATGGGTCCGCAGCCGGCGCCGCTGCTGCCCGACTGGGAACCGTTCTCATGGCCGAACGGCTTCGTGCAGATCATCACCTCGGTGATTCCGTGCAATTGGCTGCAATGCCAAGAGAACTCGATCGACCCCGTTCACTTCGAGTGGATGCACCGCAACTGGTCGGTGCGGCTCAAGGGCGAGACCGGACCGTACGGCAAGAAGCACACGCGGATCGATTTCAAAGAGTTCGAGTACGGCTTCACCTATCACCGCCTGGTCGAAGACATGCCCGAAGACCACGAGCGCTGGACGGTCGGGCGAATCGCGCTCTGGCCGAATTGTCTCGGACCGAATCAGCATTTCGAATGGCGCGTTCCGATCGATGACGAGAACACGCTCTTCGTGCAATGGCACTTCACGCGCGTGCCGCGCGAACGCGAGCCCTACGTTCAGGAAAGTATTCCGACGTGGGAAGGGCCGGTAACCGATCCGTTCACCGGGCGCTTTATCAGCAGCCACATCGCGAATCAGGATTTCATCGCATGGGCGGGTCAGGGCCGCATCACCGACCGCACGAAAGAGGCGCTCGGCATCAGCGACCGCGGCGTCATCTTGATGCGCAAGCAGTTCTTCGATGATCTCAAACGGATCGAACGCGGTGAGGATCCCAAGGGCATCATCCGCGATCCGAGCATCAACCACCGCATCGAGCTGCCGATCGTCAGCCGCGAACTGCTGACCGAAGGCGTGTCGCTCGCGGAGATGCTCGACGATCCTTCGCTCGATCCGCGCAACGGCTTTCCGAACCAGTACGGACAGCCTGAAGCAGTGCGCGTCGCGTTCCTGGAAGCGATGGGCCTCGATCCCAACGGCGAGATCGCCGACGGTTCGGAGTTTCTCGCAACGGCGAGCGCCGCACCGAAAAAGCGGATGGTCTGGAGCTAGCCCTAGCGCATCCGCGTCGTGATCAGCTGGCCGGTCATGAAGCGCGCTGCGGGACCGGCGAGGAAGAGGACTTCTTCGGCGATGTCCTCGGATTCGCTCAGCTTGCCGAGCGGGTCGTTTTTGATCCGCGATTCGCGCAGCGCGGGCGGCATCGAATTGCGCACGGCGGGCGTATCGGTCGTGCCGGGATTGAGGGCGTTGACCGTGATGCCGCGCGACCCGAGTTCGAGCGCCAGGGTCTTCGTATAAGCGATCACGCCGCCTTTGGAGGCAGCGTAGGCCGCGCGTGACTTGTCGCCCAGTAAGCCGCGATCGGAGGCGATGAGCACCATCGTGCCGGTGGCGCGCGGGATAATCGTGCGAGCGACGGCGCGCGTCACGAACATCGTGCCGTTGAGGTTCATGCCGATCACGGCATGCCAGGCATCGTCGGCGAGGTCGACGACGTCGGCGCGTCCGCCGGCGCCCCCCGCGCAGTGCACCAGGATGTCGATCGCGCGGAAGCGCGCGATCGTGCGGTCGACCATCTGCTGCGCGGCCGGCGCCGATGCAACGTCGACCTCCAACGCGACGGCTTCGTGTCCGGCGGCGACGATCTCGCCGGCCGCCTGTTCGGCGCCCGTGAGGTTCTTGTCGGCGAGTGCGACCGCCGCACCGCTTTGTGCGAGCCGGATCGCGCACGCGCGTCCGATGCCGCTGGCGGCGCCGGTAACGAGCGCGACGCGGCCGCGCAGGTCGACCGTCATCGGCGCGCCGTTGGGCAGTGGGGTTCCGTCAGTCATGTGATATGGTCTCCAGGCAAACAAGCCGAGTGCGGCGCATCGAGTTACTTATGCAAGCTTTGGCGTTTTCGCTCCCCGTCAATCCGCCCGGGACGACCGAGCCGCTGACCCGCCGAATGGTGTGGGCCGGGCTCGTCATGAAAGCGGAGAACGCGGTGCCGTTCGTTCCCGGCATGCAAGAGTGCGCGGTCGTGGAGCGCTTCGAGGGCGGCTTCATTCGCAACATCCTCATCAACGGCCGGCACTTGACCGAACGCATCACGCTGACGCCCGAAGCGCAAGTCCTGTTCGAACGCGCCGATGCGGCCGGCAAGCCTACCGGTGGCTGGATTGCCAACGTGCTGAGCGAGGGTGAGGATGGATTGCTCCTCACCTTCGTGCTCAACGTGCCGTCGGAACCGGGGCGAGATTTGAAACAGAGTTACACTGCCGCCATCGCCGCGACGCTCAAGGCGACGCGCGAACTGGTTGCGGTGAAGAGCTAGAAGTACATTTCCTTGGCCGGGAACGAGTTCGAGATCAGCTTGTATTTCGCCGCGGCATCGATGAACGGCTGAAGCAGCGCGGGGTCGGAGCTCGTGGCACCTTCGACGCGCGCGCTCTTTTGAAAGACCTCGAGCGGCACTTTGCTGAACTGCGACATCAGCACGGCCGTTTCGGCGTGATGCGTATTCGTATACTGTGCGGCCTGATAGGTGATCCGGGCAAAGTCGCGCATCGCCTGCGGGTGCGCCGCGGCCCAATCTTTGTTGGCGAAGTACACGCCGAAGACGAAGTGCGTCGAAATCGCGCTGTAGGGCTCGGTGATCGACTTCACGCCGCCGGCGGCAAGCGCGTTCTCCAGCTCCGGCGCTTGAACGGCGTCGGCATCGACTCGGTGGGCGATGAGAGCGGGGCCCGCGAGCGTGTTCGGAATCTCGATGAACTTGAGCGTCTTCGAGTCGCCGCCGGTTTTGTCGACCCAGGCGCTGACCACGAGCGTATTGAGATCGTTGAGCGCCGGAACGCCGATCGTTTTTCCGTTGAGCTCCGCGCCCGTCTTGACGTTTGAATCGGACGGAACGAGCAGCTCGTTGAACGGAACGGCCGGGTTCCAAATGGCACCGTTCGCGGCCAGCACGAGCGGCAGGTTCTTCAAATGCGCGACGAACGACGCGACCGCGCTGCCCTTGCCCATCTCGTAGGCGCCGGTGACGGCGGCGGTCGTGGCCGCGGTTCCGCTCGAGGTCGGAATCACTTGCACGTCGAGTCCGGCCTTCTTATAAAGGGCGGCGTTCACCGCGTAGATCACGGGCGTCAGGTCGTCGGTCGGAACGCCGCCAAGGCGGATCGTGAGCAACGGCGCCTGCGCGCTCGAGGGCGGCACGGCAAGCGAAAGGAGCGCGAGCACCGCGAGTGCCGCAATGAGTCGAAGATTCCGCATCAAGTTAGGCTTTCCCGGACTGCGCCGTTTCGTAGACCTGTAATTGGGCATCGGTCATCCACTCTTTGTGCGCGTCGACGTTGACGCGTTCCGGCGTGCCGCCCGAACTGTCGAACGAGACACACTGCAAGAGCTCGAGATCGACCGGTCCCGATTTCTCGAACCAGTAACGCGCGCCGCCCGGAATGGCGATCATCTCTTCGGGCCCGAGTTCCGCGATCAGCACGTCGCCCGGACCGTAGAACTTGACCCGCCCGCGCAACACGAACCACGTCGTGTCCGAGTTGTTGTGATAGTGGAGGTTGTTCTCGCCGCCCTCGTGGACGATTTGCATCGCCAACCGTCCGAGACGCGTTTTCGTGAGCGGGATGATGTCTTTCGGCTTGCCGGAGAGCTCCGAGCGCTCGTACTTGACGATCTTGACCTTCGACTCGCACTCGCGGTGAAACGCCTCTTTTTCTTCGGGGCTCATCTTGGCTAGGGTCTCAGCTCTCACGTTCGGATCCTTTCGGGGCCCGCAGGCCGGCTTTCTCTAATCGCGGGATGATCTCGGCACGCAGGTACGGCAGTTCATCGAGGTAGTTCACGATGGTCATCCCGATTCCATCGAGGCCGACGTCGCTCAGGGTTTGGAAGAGGCCGGCGACGGTGTCGGGGTCGCCGATGAAGGGGAATTGCCGGATCGCGCGCTGGCGATGGGCGAGGTAGGTGGGCGAAGTCAGATCGCGCGCGATGCCCTGCTGCAGCAGTTGCGCGTCGACCGCATCCCAATCGGCGTGTTCGTCGAGAACGTAACGGTAGTACTCGATCGCTTCCTTTTGCGTCGGCCGGCAGATGACGTTGACGTTCGTGTACACGCCCATCGTGCGCCCGACGGCAGCCGCGCGTCCGCGCAAGCTGTCGACGATCTTCTTGACGCCGGCGACGTCGGGCGTGACGACCCCGCTCTTCTCGTCGAACTCCGATGCGCGCACGGCCGTGAAGAACGCGTCGCAATTGCGCACGCCGAAATCCTGACCGATCTCGGAGAGGCCGGCGTTGAGCAAGAGCGGTTGGGTTCCGCCGTACGGCTTCGGCTTGGAGAGCACGTCGGTGAGTTGGAAGTACGTGCCGTTGAAGTCGAAGTTCTCGGGCTCCGTCCACAAGCGCCGGACGATGTCGAGCCACTCCTGGCCGTGGGCGTAACGTTCGTCGTGCTCGAGCAGCGAAACGCCGAACATGCCGAACTCTTCGTCTTTGTTGCCCACGACGAGGTTGAGCCCGAAGCGTCCGTGCCCGGCGTGATCCGCCGTTACCATTTGCTTCGCCGCGACGACCGGGTGAAAGATCGGCGTGTGCACCGTTCCGAAAATCGTGATACGTTTCGTCAGGGCCAAAAGCGCAGCCGCCCACGTGAGCGTTTCGAAACTCGATTCCTGATAGTGCGTGGCGCCGCCCCACCCGCGCCAGCGGCCGAGGGGCAGAAAGAATTCCAGGCCGTAGTCATCGGCCATTTGCGCGAGCCGGACGTTATCGTCCCACGAGCCGCTCCAGCGTTCGGGAACCAGCGTCGCGTTTTTCCCGGAATTGAGGTTGCAGCCGAAAATTCCAAGCTTGAGCTTGTTGGTGCTTCCCATCGCCGACCGGTTCACCACCGGAATCATTTGCTCGAGCATGCGCTGGCGAAAGGCGTTCGGCTGCTGCGCCCGTATCCCCCGGCGGGGGGACGCAAAATGACATTTCGCCGGTATTCGACCGCCGCATTGGGTGCTGTGCTCGTTGCTCTGTGGGGCTGCCCGCTTGCGATCGACGCGCAACAGGCTCCAACCGCGCCGCTGATCCATATCGCGGCATCGGCTGCTGAAACGTACGCGCAGGCGTTCTTTGCGCAAGACATCGGCCTCTACCAAAAAGCGGGGCTGAACGTCGAGGTCGACACGCTCGGCACCGGCGCAGCCGTGTCCTCGGCGGTCGCCGGCGGCGGCGTCGAGATCGGCGTTGCGACGATGCTCAATCTGGCGAACGCGATCGCGCGTAACGTGCCGTTCGTCGTCATCGCGCCGGCCGCGTTGGAAACCACCAAGCAGCCGACCGGTTTGCTCTGCGTTGCCAAAACGTCGGCCTACAAGACGGCCAAGGACTTCGACGGACAAACGATCGCCATTCCGGCGCTGAAGCAAACCGTCGATCTCGCCGTGCGTGAGTGGCTGCAGCAGGGCGGCGAAGATCCGACGCGCGTCCACATCATCGAGGCGCCGTTCTCCGAAATGGGTCCGGCGGTCGAACGCGGCACGTACGCTGCGGCGGCGATCTCCGAACCCTCGCTCTCACAAGCGCAACGTGCCGGCGGCATCCGCTGCATCGGCGATCCGTACTCCGCCATCGCACCGACGTACATGCTCGGCGCGTGGTTTACGACGAAAGACTACGCGGCGAAGAATCCGGACGTCGTGCGCAAAGTCGCGGCGGCGCTCACGGAAGCGGGGAAGTGGGCGAACGCGCATCACTTCGAATCGGCGGCGATCGTCTCGAAAGTCAACAAGGTCGACGTCGAAACCATTCGCAACGAAGTGCGGCCGCGGTACGCCGAAGAGCTGAAGCTGAGCGACATCCAGCCGCAACTCGATGCCGGATTCAAGTTCGGCTTCTTGACCCGCCAGATGAACGCGGCGGAGCTGCTCGCGAAGTGAACCGCCGGGCGTGACCCTCGCCGCGCGGACGCTGGTGGAGAAGATCTGGGACGATCATCTCGTCGGCCGGCGTGAGGACGGCCGTGACCTGCTCTACGTCGATCGCGTGATGATGGACGACGTGCGCGCTCCCGATGCGATCCGCATGCTCGAAGCGAGCGGACGTCCGATGCGCCGGCCCGACCTTGCGTTCGCGGCGATCGATCATACGATCGGGACCCATCCCGGACGCGATGCGCAGCTCTCGCCCGCGGTCGCGGCGATGGTCGACGCCGTGCGTGCCGGCGCGGCTAGGCATGCGTTCCGCTTCTTCGACGTCGGCGCGCCGGAACAAGGCATCTCGCACGTCGTCGCGCCGGAGATGGGGCTGGTCTTGCCCGGTGCCACGCACGTGTGTTCCGACAGTCACGCCGCCACGGTGGGCGCGCTCGGAGCGCTCGCGTTCGGCTGCAGCTCGACGGACCTTGCGCACGTGCTCGCGAGCCAGACGATCGCGCTCGAACGCCCGCGCACGATGCGCGTTCAACTCAACGGAAGATTGCAAGCCGGCGTCGATGCGAAGGACGTTGCCCTCTCGTTGATCGGCGCGTTCGGCATCCACGCCGCGCGCGGCTACGCGATCGAGTACGCCGGACCCATCGTAGCTGCGATGCCGGTCGAGCAGCGCTTCACGCTTTGCAACATGGCGATCGAAATGGGCGCGCGCAGCGCACTGATCGCGCCCGATGCGACGACGATTGCGTGGCTGGCCGAGCGGCCGTGGCGGCTCGACGAGGGCGCGCGCGCTGCGGCCCACGCGCAGTGGCAAACGCTCAAGAGCGATGACGGCGCGCGCTTTGACCGCACGCTCGAGGTCGACTGCGACGGGATCGAACCGCAGATCACGTGGGGGACCGATCCGAGCATGGTGATTCCGATCTCGGGAGTGGTGCCCGACCCCTCGAATGCCGAACCCGCGCGGCGGATCGCGCTCGAACGCGCGCTCGCCTACATGGATCTGGTCCCGGGCGATACGCTCGCCGGACGTCCGCTCGAGCGCGTCTTCATCGGTTCGTGCACGAACGCGCGGCTCGACGACCTGCGCGCGGCGGCGCAGCAAGTGCGCGGTGCGCACGTCGCGCCGGGCGTGCGCGCGATCGTCGTGCCGGGTTCGAGCGCCGTCAAACGGCAAGCAGAAGCGCTCGGCTTCGATGCGGTCTTTCGCGACGCGGGCTTCGAGTGGCACGAATCGGGCTGCTCGATGTGTTCGGCCGGCAGCGCCGATTCCGGCTTGCCGGGCGAACGCTGCGCGTCGACGAGCAACCGTAACTTCGAAGACCGCCAAGGACGCGGCGTGCGCACGCACTTGGTGAGCCCGCGTACCGCCGCGGCATCGGCGCTCGCCGGCCATTTCGTCGCCGCGCGGACGGCCTGACGTGAAGCCGTTTCGCGCGTTTGCCGGAATCGCCGCGCCGCTGCTCGTCGACGACATCGACACCGACCAAATCGCACCGGCGTCGGTGCACTCGCGCCGGCTCGACCCGGATTACGGCGCGCTGTTCTTCGCCCGCAAACGCCTGCACGCCGACGGCAGCGAGGATCCGGCCTTCGTGCTCAATCGCGGCGCCTACCGGAACGCGAGCATTCTCGTTACCGGAACGCGGTTCGGCTGCGGGAGCGCGCGCGAGAGCGCGATCTGGGCCTTGATGGGCTTCGGCATCCGGGCGATCGTGGCGCGCAGCTTTGCCGAGATGTATCGCGAGAACTGTTTGCGCAACGGGGTGCTCACGATCGTGCTGGACCCCTCCGAGCAGGCGGCATTCGAAGCACAGGTCGTGGCCGTCGAGGGTGCGGCGCCGTTTACGGTCGACTTGCGCGATCCGCACATCGCGGCGCCCGGCGGCCGCCGCTATGACTTCGCGATCGCTCCGGCGGAGCGGATCGTGCTGCTCGAGGGCACCGACTTGGTCGACCTGACGCTGCGTCAGTCGCCCGCGATCGATGCGTGGGAAGCCGGCATGCGCCGCTCGCGGCCTTGGCTGCAGGATGTGGGCCGCAGTGAAGGTATGGGCCGATGATGCGGATTGCGTTGCGGCTCCTTGTCCTGGCGTTGGTCGCGGCTCTCGGCGCTGCGACGCCGCCGGCCGTCCGCGCTGCCGATTTGCTGCCGGTCGTCATCGGCAACATTCCGTCGTTTACGGCCGCGCCGCTTTACATCGCGATCGACAAGGGGTACTACACGGCGGCCGGACTCGACGTGCAGTTGACCAGTACCGGTTCGCCCGCCGACCAAGCCGCGATGTTGTCGACCAACCGTTTGCAACTCGTGGGCGGCGCGGTGACCGCGGGATTCTTCAACGCGTTCGCCCGGAAGCTGCCGGTATCGCTCGTGCTCTCGCGCGCCGTGTCGCCGATCAACCATTACCTGATGGCACGCATGGGGCTCAAAGGCGAGCTCAAAGGGCCGGCCGATCTCAAGGGCAAGATCATCGCGATCGATCAGAACGGCACCGATCTGTCATATGAGTTGCTGAAGACCTTGCAGTCGGCCGGCATGACGCTGGCCGACGTGCAGGTGAAGTTTTTGCCGTTTTCGGAGCAGCCCGCGGCGCTCGCGACCGGTGCGGTCGATCTGGCGCTGATGGTCTCGCCGCTGCAAGACGCGACCGCCGATAAGGGCATCGCCTTCAAGTTTCTCAATACCGATTCGTACATCAAGCTGCGTCCGATGGCGGGATCCGTGCTCGAAATGAATCGCGATTGGGCGGCCGCGCATCCCGATGCCGCCAAGGCGTTCGTCGCCGCCACGTTGCGCGCCACGCAGTACTATTGCGAAGCGTATCACCACGGGGCGAACCGGCCCGACGTCGTGCGCATCCTGGCCAAGTATTCGAACGTGCAGGATCCCGCGCTGATCGAGAAGATCGACTGGACCGCAATGGACATCGGCGGGCGCATCTCGATGCCGAGCATCATGGACATCCAGAACTTCTACGTGCAGGAGAAGCTCGTGAACGTGCCCGTTCCCGAGTCGGATCTGACGCCGCCCGCCTGGGTTGATCAAGCGCGCGCGACCCTACCGCCGTTCAAGCTGGCGCACGACGATCACCGACCGGGATGCCGGTAGCGGCGCGCCGCGGCGCGGCCATCGAGATATCGCACCTCCGCAAGACGTTTGAATCCGGCAAGAACTCGATCGTGGCGATCGACGATCTGAGCATCTCGATCGCCGGCGGCGAATTCGTGTGTTTCGTCGGCCCGTCGGGCTGCGGCAAGTCGACGCTGCTGCGGATCCTGGCCGGACTGGAAACCGCGGATTCGGGCGAGGTGCGGATGGACGCCGGCGACGCCGCCGTCCAGAATGCGATGGTGTTCCAAGAGGCCAGCATCTTTCCGTGGAAGACCGTCGGCGACAACATCGCCTTCGGCTTGCGCGCGCTGGGCGTCGGCCGCGAGGAGTGTGCGACGCGCGTCGACGCCGCGCTGCGCATGGTCGGCTTGACGCGCTTCCGCGACCACTACCCGAGCCAGATCTCGGGCGGCATGAAGCAGCGCGCGGCGATCGCGCGCGCCTTGGTGATGAATCCTGCGGTGCTGTTGATGGACGAACCCTTTGCCGCACTCGACGCGCAGAACCGCGCGATCCTCCAAGCGGAACTGGCGAACATCTGCGAGCAAGCCGGCACGACGGTCGTCTACATCACGCATTCGCTCGAAGAAGCGTTGATGCTCGGCGACCGCACCGTCGTGCTGACGGCGCAGCCCGCGCGCATCAAGGACGTGGTCGTGGTGCCGTTCGCGCGCCCGCGCGACACGATCGAGGTCAGCGCTACGCCGGAATTCGGCGAACTGAAGCTGCGGATGTGGAACGTGCTCGAGGCGGAAGTGCTGGCGGCTCGGCGCGAGCACGAAGGCATTTGACTCGCGCGCAGGCGGAGCGGCGGCGGCAGCGGATCCTCGAGATCGCCTCGCCGGTCGTGTTCTTGCTGGTGTGGGAAAGCGTCGTCCGGCTGGGCTGGGTCGATGCGCGCTTCGTGCCGCCGCCGAGCGCGGTCGTGGTACGCTTCTTCGATTTGGCCGGTTCGGGCGTCTTGTGGACCGACGTTTCGATCACGCTCTTCCGGATCGCGTGCGGGTTCACGATCGGCGTGATTCCCGGCGTCGCAATCGGTCTCTTGATGGCGATGTTCAAGCCGTTGCGCTACGTGCTCGACCCGCTGGTCGCCGCGATTTATCCGATTCCGAAGATCGCGCTGATGCCGCTCCTGATGCTGGCGTTCGGGATCGGTGAGTTGTCGAAGATCGCGCTGGTCGCGATCGGCACGTTTTTCCCGGTGCTGATCAGTACGTATGCGGGCGCCGCGAACATCGAGACGATCTATCTCGATGCGGCGAAGAACTTTCGCGCCGGCGCGGGCATGATGTTCCGCGAGGTGATCTTCTTCGGCGCGCTGCCGCAGATCTTCGCCGGGCTGCGGCTCGCGCTCGGCACATCGTTTCTCGTGATCGTCGCGGCGGAGTTCGTGTCGGCGGATACGGGGATCGGCCAGTTGATCTGGTCGTCGTGGCAGGTCTTGCAAGTCGACCGGATGTTCGTCGGCATCGTGCTGATCGGCGTGCTCGGGGTGGCGTCGACCGCCATTCTGCAAGAGATCGAATATCGCTTGATGCCGTGGCGGAAGCGGTGAACGCGCAACGGTGCGACGTCCTCGTCATCGGCGGCGGGATCGCGGGGCTTACGGCGGCACTGGCTGCTCGCGACGCCGGTGCATCGGTGCAGCTGCTCGAACGGGCGCCACGTGCGGAACGCGGCGGCAACACGCGTTTCTCCAACGGTGCGCTGCGCGCGGCTTACCGGAACGTCGACGAGGTCCGGCGTCTCATTCCCGATCTCAGCGACGAACAAGTCGCCTGCACCGACTTCGGCACGTACACGCGCGAACGGTACCTCACCGATCTGATGCGCGTGACCGAAGGACGCAGCGATCCGATGCTGGGCGGGATCCTGGCCGGCGAGAGCTTCGACGTGCTGTGCTGGATGATGGAACGCGGCGTGCGTTACGACCCGCTGTGGTCGGCCCAAGCGCCGCCGGCGAACGGCCGCGTGAGTTTCTACGGCGGCAGCGCGTTCGAGGCGCGCGGTTTGGGCGCTGGCTTGATCGATGCGCTCTACGATGCGTTAGAGCAGCGCGGCGGCCGCGTGACGTATGGTGCGCGGGCACTGACGCTCGCGCGCGAAGGTGCCGGCGTGGGTGGTGCGAGCGTGCGCTTTGCGGACGGCAGCATGCACGATCTCGCCGCGCGCGCCGTGATCGTTGCCTGCGGCGGCTTCGAATCAGACGTCGAATGGCGCACGCGCTACCTCGGTCCGGGTTGGGATCTCGCCAAAGTGCGGGGCACGCGCTTCAACACCGGCGACGGCTTGCGCATGGCGCTCGACGCGGGCGCGCAACCCTACGGACAGTGGTCGGGGTGTCACGCGGCGAGTTGGGCCGCGCATGCGCCGGTGGCCGGCGACGTGACGATCGAGGAGAAGTTCAAACGCGACGACTTCATGCACGGGATCTTCGTCAACGCGAACGGCAGACGGTTCGTCGACGAGGGCGCCGATCTGCGCGCCCTCACCTACGCGAAATACGGCCGCGCGGTGATGGAGCAGCCGGGTTCGGTCGCGTGGCAGATCTTCGATGCAAAGACGGTGCCGCTGCTGAGCGAGGATTACCGCGAACCGAGCGTGGCGCCCATCCGCGCGAACACGCTCGAGGAGCTGGCAACGGCGTTGAGCGGGGTTAACGGTCGCGCGTTGCTCGAGACGATCGCGGAATATAATCGTGCCGTGCGCGACGACGTGCCGCACGATCCAAGCCGGAAAGACGGCCGCGGCACGAGCGGGCTCGCGATTCCCAAGTCGAATTGGGCCACGACGATCGACGCCCCGCCGTTCGAAGCGCATCCGGTATCGTTCGGGATTACGTTCACGTTCGGCGGCGTGCGCATCGACGAGCGTTGCCGCGTGCTCGACGCCGAGGGCACGGCGATCCCCGGGCTCTTTGCCGCCGGCGAAATGATCGGCGGTTTGTTCTACTTCAATTATCCGGGCGGCTCGGGACTGGTATCGGCGGCCGTGTTCGGGCGCCTCGCAGGACGTTCGGCCGCGCTATAACGCGTACGGTGCGCGCGGCATCACCCAGCGCCGCAACATCCCGCCGACGGCTGCCGGATCGATCGGTTTGGGAATGTGATCGTTCATACCGGCATCGAGGCACTGGCGGCGGTCGTCTTCCATAGCGTGTGCCGTCATCGCGATGATCGGCAGCTGCGTCGCGTCGAGCCGGCGCCGGATGAGACGGGTGGCTTCCATGCCGTCCATCTCCGGCATCTGCACGTCCATCAGCACGGCGTCAAAATGCGCGTCCGGCGCGAGTGCCTTGTCGACCGCTTCACGCCCGTTGGATGCCGACTCGATCGTGACGCCGTACCGGCGCAGGATGCGCTCGATGATCTGGAGGTTGATCTGGTTGTCTTCGGCGACCAGGAGGTGTGCGCCGGCATATTCGACAGCTTCGCTTGCCGCATCGGTTTCGCGTTTGGCCCCGCGCGCATCGGTGGCCGCGGTGAACGTGGCCGTAAACGTAAACGCGCTGCCGGCCCCGGGACTGCTGGTGAACGAGATCCGACCTCCGAGATGCTCGGCGAGCGCCTTGCTGATCGTGAGGCCGAGGCCGGTGCCGCCGAAACGGCGCGTGATCGAGTTATCACCTTGCGTGAACGGTTGAAAGACGCGCGATTGCGCTTCGGCGTCCATGCCCATGCCCGTGTCGCGAACGGTCGTCGTCAACTCGACACGGTCGCCGGTGAACTGCGTCGCCTCGATCGTGACGAGAACCGCTCCCGCCGCGGTGAACTTGATGCCGTTCGAGATGAGGTTCAAGAGGATCTGTCCGTAACGCGCTGCGTCGCCGACAAGGACCGGCGGCACGCTCGCGCCGGCGCGTATCTCGAACTGCAAGCCTTTTTCCGCCGCGCGGAGGGCTGAGATCCCGCCGATGTTTTCCAGCACCGATGCAACCTCGAAGCGAACCTCTTCGAGCTCGAGCTTGCCGGCCTCGATTTTCGAAAAATCCAAGATGTCGTTGATGACGTTGAGCAGCGACTTCGCGGAATAGTCGATTTTGCTGATGTAGTCGCGCTGTTCGTTCGTCAGATCCGTGCGCAATGCGAGGTCGGCCATACCGATCACGCCGTTCATCGGCGTACGTATTTCGTGGCTCATGTTGGCTAAGAAGAGGCTCTTGGCGCGCGTTGCCGCGTTGGCGGCCTCGTTTGCTGCGCGCAGATCGCGGCGGACGAGTTGCTGCTGACGCCAGACGAGCAAGAGGCCCAGGATCACGAAGGTGGTAGCCCAGGCGGTGAGCAGCATGGTGCGCGCGATGCCGGCGGTTTGCGCCGCGATATCGTTATATGAGAGGCCCGACAGAACGACGATGGGAAATCCCGGCACGCTCTTGTAGGCGAAAACGCGCAACACGTGGTCGAGCGGGGTCGCGTACCAATATGAACCATCGGGTGAATGAGAAAGCCGGTTCCACATCGAGGCCGATGCGGCGAACATCCGCCCGACGTGCGAGGGCGATCCGTCGCCCGTCGTGCGCGCACGAATCACGAGATCGCCGGTGCCGACCATTTCGATGACACCTTCGCGACCGATATCGTTCGCGCCGTAGCCGAAGGCGAAGCTGCCGACGTCGAGCACCGCCGTGATCGCTCCGATGGGGCGGCCGTCGTGATTGCGAACCGACCGCGCAAACGGAATGGAGAAACGTTTCGAGACGCGTCCGATCAGCGGCTTCCCGATCACGAGCGCATGCGTGTGAAGCGCGGCTTGAAAATAGGCCCGGTCGCCGACCGAAATCGGAGCGCTGCCGCCCGCGCCGATCGCAACGCCGTGACCGGCGATATCGACGACCGCGACGTTGCCCGCCAGCCCTTCGTAGAGCCGTTCGCGGGCAACCGTCCGGATCGTGCCCGCCGGACCTCGTTCGGCATCGTAAGCGCCGATTAATCGGATGATGTTGTCGACCAGCTTCATGGTTGAGGCAACGTCGCCCGCATACGACGCGGCCAACTGCGTGGCGCGCGCGAGCGCGTCGGCCGTGGCGCGCTGGTTGAGGGCGCGCAGTTCTGAGCTGTACGTCAACCAAGTGGCCGCCAGCAAGACGGCGGCTACGAGAAGCGCGCGCCAGTTGTCGGCGATCGAGAAGAATCGTCCTATGCCGGGCGTCGGCGCTCCCAGGCCCATCGCCGCGTCGATTCTGGACCCCGACGGAGCCTACCCCTCCCTAGGGCTTTTGCATCTCCGTTCCGCACAAGGCGCAACCCGTCGGATGGCTTTCCGAGATGTGCGCGCGCACGTGGTCGATCGACTCCTTGGCCTCGCGCATCACCCGCGCTACGTCGATCGCGGTGAGTCGACCGTGGCGCTTGAGGATTCGTCCGTCGACAAGCACCGTGTCGACGTTGTTCGGGTGTGCCGACTGCACGATCATGTGCACGGGATCCGTGAAAGGCGCCATGTTGAGCGCGTCGGTCCGCACCAAAATCAAATCGGCCTGTTTCCCTGGCGTAAGCGAACCGACTCGGTCGGCGATCCCGAGGTCGCGGGCACCGCCCATCGTTGCCATTTCCAGCGCGGTGCGTGCGGGCAAGGCGAATTCGCTCTGCTTGCGTCCGTTTTCCTCATTCTGGATGCCGCGCATCGTCTCGAACATGTCGGCGTTGCCGCAGAGGATGACCGTGTCGATCGAGAGGCTGACCGGATTCCCCGTCGCCAAGTATTCGCCGATCGGACCGAAGCCGAAACCCGTACGCATCTCCGTGAACGGGCTGAAGCTTACGTGCGCACCGGATTTTGCGACGCGTTCGATGTCGCCGGGTGCCGGATTGGTGGCGTGGACGAGCTGCAGGTCGGGCCCGAGCAGGCCGGCGTCGTCGAGCGCTTTGATGCCGAACGTTTTCTTCGCGTTCGTTCCGATGTGAATCGTGATCGGAAGCTTGTTGGCGCGCGCGAAGGCGAACTCGCGCCGGCAGATGTCGATGGTGTTGTTTTCCGGACCGCGTGATGCGATACCGAGTGTGATCAAGCCGTCGTTGGGAACGTCGAAGTACTGTTTCTTCACGCGCAGTACGTCGTCGAGCGGCAGCGTTTCGTTCGGACCGGTGTTGCGGGAATACCCGTATGAGAAGAGCGCGCGTCCGCCGACTTCGCGGTGCACGGCGAGTTCGGCATCGGCATACGCGGGCTTGAGCAGGTTGTGCGACCAGTTGTGAACGGTCGTCAAGCCGCTATTGAGTGCCTCGGCCAGCGCAAGCCGGACCCCGCGCGCGTTGTCTTCGGGACTGAAGAGCACGCCCATGACGCGGCTGTAGGGGAAGTAGCCCGTGGCTTCGGTGTCGCCCGACATATTGCGCGAGATCGTCTCCCACATGTGCCAGTGCGTTTCGATCAGTCCCGGCAGCACGATCATGGTGCGCGCATCGATGACTTCCGCGCCGGGCGCGCTCAGGTTCGGACCGACGGCGACGATCCGGCCGTTCCGCACGTGGACGTCGCCTTGCGGGATGTCGCCGAGCTTCGGGTCCATCGTGAGCAGGTAACCGTTGCGCACGAGATAGTCGCCGCGCGACGGTAACTGCGGCGAAGGTGCGGCGGCGGCGATCGAGTGGTTCGCGAGCAGGCCGAGGCTGCCGGCAGCCATACCGGAGAGAAGTTCACGCCGGTTCGGAACGATGTTCATGTTCGTGCTCCTTATGAAGTTCCGCACTACGGGAGGGTTAGCAGGTCATCCTCGATGATAACTTCCCGTCCGAAGAAGGAGCACCGATGCGGAAACTCTCATCGATCGTCGCCCGAATGCTGGCCGTGGCGGGGCTTGCCGTCATGACGAGTACGGCGTTGCCGGTGGCGATCACCGCGCAACCCGCGCCCGAACACATTACGGTCGGCGCGTCGACAGACGATCTCGTGCGTCCACTGCTCTACGCCGTCGACGCGGGCCTGTTCAAGAAAGCCGGGCTCGACGTCGAGATCGTCAAGCTGGCCAACGGTGCGGCCGTTGCGGCGGCCGTTGCGGGCGGTTCGCTCGATCTCGGTAAGGGCAGCGCGCTCACGCCGGTTCAAGCCTACGCGAAGGGCATTCCGTTCACCGTCACGGCCAATCTCGGCGATTATACGGCCGATGCGCCCAGCATCGCGATGCTGGTGCTGAAGAGCTCCCCGTTGCGCGGTCCCAAAGATCTGGCCGGAAAGACCATCGGCATGGTCGGGTTGCAAGACTCGATCACGCTCGGCATCTACACTTGGCTCGAGCAGAACGGCGTCGACATCGCCGCCGAGAAGTTCGTCGAGATCGGCAACTCGGCCGGCGCCGCGGCGCTGCAAGCTGGCCGCGTCGATGCGATGATGTTCCAGGAGCCGGCGCTTTCAGCCGCCATCTCGCTGCCGGACTTGCGCGTCTTTGCCTACCCCGACAACGCGCTCGGCAAGCGCTTTTCGATCGGCACGATCTTCGGCATGAGCTCGTGGGTGAACGCGCACCGCGATGCGGTCACGCGCTTCAACATCGCGCTGCGCGATGCCGAGGCCTACGTCGGCGCGCACGAAAACGAGACCAAGCCGCTGGCCGCGAAGTTCGCCGGCGTCGATGTCGCGTCGATGCAGAACGTGCGCCCGCCGCTGCGGACGCTCTTCGTCGAACCGAGCGATATTCAAACCCAGATCGATGCCGCCGCGAAGTATAAGTTCATCGCGAAAGGGTTCGACGCCAACGAATTTATTTGCGACTGCGCTTTGCGGAAGAAGTAGCCGCTTTAGCCTTGGGTGCGTTCTTCTTGAGATGGGTTTGATTGTACTCAATGGCCGCGCGAACCAGCGCTTTTAACGCGCGCTCGTCCACCTTATCGCCCTCGAAGAAATCGATCGCGCGCCGCGTGTTGCCGCCCATGCCGGAGTTGAAGAGCTTATCGGGGTCCGGCAGCTTCGCGCCGTAAGCGAACGTGACGTTCACTTTCGCTTTGAACGCGTTGGCCACGGCGATCATGCCGTCGCGCGACCACAACGGGCTGCCCATCCACTTGAACTCCTCGACGATCTGCGGATCGGCGGCAAGGATCGTCTTGCGAACGGTCGCGAACGTCTTGCCGCGCCAGTCGGGAATGTCCGCGATGAGCTCATCGATCTGCTTTGACGGGTTCATTTTTTCTGATTGAAGCGCAGCAGCGTTCCCGAGGGGTCGCGGAAGGCGCAATCGCGGACGCCGTAGGGCTGGTCGATCGGTTCTTGGATCACTTCGGCGCCGGCGGCGCGGATGCGCTCGAACGTGGCGTCGACGTCGTCGCTCGTGAAGATGACGCCGCGCATCATTCCTTTGGCCAGCAGTTCGGCGATGGCTTTGCGGTCGGCCGGCGAGGCGTTCGGATCGGCGGCCGGCGGTTCGAGGACGATGCTCATGTCCGGCTGCACGCGCGAACCCAGCGTCACCCAGCGCATTTGCTCGAATTTGACGTCGGCGCGGACTTCGAGACCGAGCACGTCGCGGTAGAAGGCGAGTGCCTTCTCGTGGTCGTCCACGGCGATAAAACAGGTCGAAACGGTGAGATTCATGCCGTCAGGTTACCAGCCGCCGACCGAATTTGGCTTCTTCCTTTCTGACCGGCCGCGTCATGATCTTGGCGAAGCAGGCCGGGATGGCGGCCAAGTGGTCGTGGGAGCGTGCGCGATACGCGCTCGGGCTCTCGCCGACCAGCTCCGTAAACCGCGTGCTGAATGACCCGAGCGACGTGCAGCCCACCGCGAAGCAGACGTCCGTCACGCTGAGATCGCCGCGCCGCAGCAGCGCCTTGGCTCGCTCGATCCGGCGGGTCATGAGATAGCTATAGGGCGTTTCACCGAACGCCGCGCGGAAACTGCGCGAGAAGTGTCCGGCCGACATGAGCGCGTTCCGCGCGAGCGCCGGTACGGACAACGGCTCGGCATAGTCGCGGTCCATGGTATCGCGAGCCCGGCGCAGGCGCACGAGGTCGGTGATCATCGCCCGTCCTTCGACGGGCAGAGGCGAGGCCTTTTGTGCGGCGGAAGTTCGATGGCGTGCAGAGAGTTGAGAACGAGTTCGACGTCATCGTTGCGGGCGCGGGCATTGCGGGACTGACCGCGGCCCTGACCGCGGCGCGGCTGGGGCGCAAGACGATGGTGCTGGCCGGCAATTTGCTCGGCGGCCAACTGCTGAGCATCGAAACGGTCGACGGCTTTCCGGGCTTTCCGGACGGTATCCCCGGCTACGATCTCTGCCCGATCGCTCAGGAGCAGGCGCAGAACGCGGGCGCGGAATTCTTACAGACGACGATCGACGGCCTGACGCGCGAGGGCGACGGTTGGAAGGTCGCAACCGGCGAGGGCGATCTGACCGCGCGCGCCGTTATCGTCGCGACCGGCGCGGCGCTCAAACATCTCGGCGTGCCGGGTGAAGAAGCGTTCAGCGGCAAGGGCGTGAGCCACTGCGCAACCTGCGACGGCCCGTTCTTCAAAAGCAAGGACACGGTGGTTGTCGGCGGCGGTGACAGCGCGCTGCAGGAAGCGTTAACGTTAGCGCAGTTTGCCGCGAAGACGATCATCGTCAATCGCGCGCCGCAACTCACCGGGCAAGCGCTCTATCGTCAACGCGTCGCGGACAACGCGACGATCGAAGTACGCAATGATGCGACGGTTACGGAAATTCTCGGGAACGGCTCGGTATCGAGCGTGCGGATCGCCAGTGGCGGTGCGACGTCCGATCTGCCGGTCGCGGGAGTCTTCGTCTATATCGGGCTCGCGCCGGAGGCGGAATTTCTCGCCGGCGTCTTGACCCTCGACACCGACGGCGCCGTGCCGACCGACAGCGCGATGCGCACGAGCCTCCCGGGCATCTGCGCCGCCGGCACCGTGCGCGCGGGAGCGGCCGGCCGCGCTGCGGCGTCGGCCGGCGACGGCAGCGTCGCCGCGATTACGATCGACCGCTACCTCAGCGACGGCACGTGGAGCTAGCGGCGGCGCAAGCAAGCCATTGGTATTAGGCTAACGGTGGGGCGCCTAGCGTACGCTGCCGAACGTAGCTGGTTCAGTGTTAAGCAGCCGCGATTCCCATGGTAATTCAGACGAGCCTCATTGGGCGCTTGCTGCTGTGCGTCTCGAACTCGCCAAGAGCGAGGAGCGCTATCGCATTCTGGGTGAAGCGCTTCCCGGCGTGACCTGGACGGCAAACCCCGAGGGGCTCGTCGACGATATCGTCGGCTTCTCGGCCGCGAGCCGGCTCGGCTCATCCTCGCTTGGGGAGGGCTGGCTCGCGCTGGTTCATGATGAGGACCGCGCGGCGACGCTCGTGCTATGGCAGGCGGCGCTTGAGGCGGGCACGTCCTACGAAGCGCAATTCCGTTCGCTCGGCGACGACGGCGTTTATCGCTGGCAACTCGTGCGCGCGCTGCCGCAGCGTGACGCCGTCGGCAAGATCATGCGCTGGATCGGCGTCAACATCGATGTCGACGAGCAGCACCGTGCGCTCGAGCACGAGCAGCGCATCGCGTTCATGCTTCAGGAAGCGTCGCTGCCGACGACGTTGCCGGCCATTCCAAACGTGTACTTGTGCGCGTATTATCGTCCGGGTCACAGCGAGGCGACGATCGGCGGTGATTGGTACGACGCGTTTCTGCTCGAAGACGGACGCCTCGTCTTGACGATCGGCGACGTGCTCGGCAAAGGGCTCGGGGCGGCCGTAACGATGGGGAACATTCGGCAAGCGATGCGCGCGGTCGCGCGACTCCTGCCCGATCCGAATGCGCTGCTCGATGCGGCCGATCATACGGTGCGTTCCGACTCTGCGCTGACGGACGTCTACGCGACGGCACTCGCCGGCATCTACGATCCGCGCCGGCAGTCGTTCTCGTTTGCATCCGCGGGACATCCGGGTCCGGTGCTGCGGCATCCCGACGGGCGCATCGAAGAACTCTCGTCGCCGGGCACGCTACTCGGCATGCGCAACCGCGACGAGGTCAACACAGTCACGATCGGGGTTCCGCACGGCTCGGCGCTGGTGTTCGTGACGGACGGCTTGCTCGAAGCAACGCGCGACCTCGACGACGGTGTCCTGCGCGTCAATTCGGCCATGCGCTCGGAAGACGTGTGGGCGGCGGAGAATTGCGCGCACGCGCTCGTGACCTACGTGCTCGCCGGACAGCCGGCAACCGATGACGTCGCCGTTCTCATTGCGGAATTCGGACCATCGGACTGAAACGGCTAAACGTCATGGATAACCGCCGACGCTCGTAACAGGCCGGTGAATTGCGTGCGGGCCACCGCGTAGCATTCGCAGGCAGCCTCTTCGAGGCCGGGCCGGTCGAGAACCTTGATGATGCCGTGCGCGTACTTGATGAAACCGGCTTTTTGCAACGTCGATGCGGCGATCGCCACCCCCGAGCGGCCCGTGCCGAGCATCATTGCGAGAAACTCTTGCGTTAGCGGTATCACGTCCGAGTCGACCCGGTCCCTGGTCATCAAGAGCCAACGCGCGCAACGCTCGTTGATGCTGTGTAGCCGATTGCATGCGGCAAGCTGTCCGAGCATGTTGACATAGGCTTGCAAATAACGGTCGAGCAACTGCCGGAACGCTGCATCGTTGGCGGCCAATTCGCGAAACACGTCGGCGGGAATTCGTATCGCCGTACCGCGGACTTGGCAATAACAGACGTTCGCCGTCGATGAGGCGCCCATCAGCAGCGGGAAGGCGGACATCCCCTCGCGTCCGATCGTCCCGATCTCAATTTGGCTCCCGTCGATCATGCGTGCGACCACCGACAGAACGCAGTCGAGCGGAAAGTAGACGTCGTTGATCGGTTCTTCGGCGTCGTAGATTGGCTGGCGCAACCCGACCGGCAACAGTTCGCCGCGTTCGAGAACGACGGCAATGCTCGACGAGCCGAGCGCGTGAAGGATGGCATTCTGCGCCAAAGACGCCGGGGTGATCGGGGGATTGCCGCGGGCGGCCCGTTTTACAACCAAGGTAAGCGACCGCCTCCGAAATGCGATGTGCTCCCATCGTACCATGTAGAGAGGGGTTCTGCTGCATTCCATACAGACGCGCGGGCGAAACGTGCGTACGCTTGTCGAAGCGAATGGATTACTTGATCTCGTGCTCCTGCGGCCACACGATCGAACAGCACGATTTTTACGACGGCTGCACTCGCTGTAGTTGCCGGCGCCATCGGGGTGAGGCGATTGAGGCATTGATCGAAAAAATACGGGGCGAATCGCTGTCGCCGGCGTCATCGAATGCCACGGTACACGCCGGCTGGAAAAAAGCCTAGGGCCTTTGATGCTAGATCCGCTCGCGGCGGGCCCTTCTCAAGAGCCGTCGCTAACGCGCTTTAACGGCCTCGAGATCAGCTCGCGCATCATCCCGGCGGCGGGTGCCCCGCGCGGCGGGGATTGGTGCGACGTTTTCGCCGTCGACGATGACGTCCTCGCGCTCTCGATCGGTGATGTCTGCGGACACGGTGTCGAGAAGTTCGATGCGATGGTCGCCATGCGTCAAGCGATCCGTGATGCCGTGCTTCGCAAGCTCGATCCCGCTCAAACGCTCTCGCAGGTCAACATGTTCCTCAATGAGTTCGATCCCGGTGAAATCATCACCGCGATCGTCGGGCTCATCGATACGCGCCGGCGCTCGATCGTCTACGCGAACGCCGGTCATCCGCCGCCGATCGTGGCCGGCCCATCCGGAGCGTCGTTTGTCGCGTCGGCCGAGCCTGACGTCCCGCTGGGGATCGAGCCCCATTTCACGCCGGCGATTCATGAGCTCAGCTTACCGGCTTCAACATTGATCGTTTTCTATACGGACGGCGTTACCGGGAGTACGCGCGACTCGCTGCAGGGCGATGCTCAGCTCTGCGCCGCAGCAAAGTTCGCGCGCGATTTTCCGGAGTTGCCGACGGCCGCGACGATCGAAGCCATGACGATCGCTGCCGGAAACTTTGACGATGTGGCCATCTTGACGGTCCGAACGCCGCTCTTCCCGATCCTTCGCAGTCGCGGTCCCAAACGACATGTCGCATCCCGTGTGCGGGTGCTCACCGGTGAGTGACTGGGCGAGGGAGGTGAGCGCGGACGTGCTTGCCGTTTGTCCGTTTTCGATCGCGCAAGAGTACGCATCCGACTATTTTCGTCATGCCGAAGCAGGTCATGACGAAGCCGAAATACGCGTGCCGATTCGTTTCCTGCCGCCGATCGTTCGCCGGCGCGTCGAGTTGCGTTTTGGAATTCATTCCGACGGGACCGAGCCGGGCCGCACGCACGACGAGATCCGCGTGCGCTGGAGCAGCGGCACGTGGCTGCTTCCGGAATTCCATGGGTCCGTGCGGTTGCGCATCGCCGGGTCTGCGACGCGCGTGCTCGTCGACGGATCGTATCATGCGCCGTTCGGTTTCGTCGGCCGCGTCTTTGACAGCCTGATCGGCGAACATATCGCTCATGCGAGCGTGCGCGATCTCGCGCATCGCATTGCGGTTTATTTGGAAGAGCGCGAACGAGCCTGGCGAGCGCGGGTCTCCATAGCGACCCCCTGAGGAATCTCCCGAAGGTCTGCGATCGTGCGCCGACGGAAATGCGCGATATGACGCGTTCGGGCTCCGACTACCTCGCATCCATCAAAGACGACGGACGTCAGGTCTTCATCGACGGAGCTTGCGTTCGCGACGTCACGACGCATCCGGCCTTTCGCGAAGCGACCCGCTCGATCGCCGCCCTCTTCGATGTCATTGCCGATCCGGCGAATCGCGAGCTCCTTACCTTCCCTTCGCCGGCGACCGGCGAGCCGGTCAGCTTGGCGTACCTGATCCCGCGCTCGAGCGAGGATCTTACAAAGCGGCGCAAGGCGCTGTGGCGGCTGGCCGAAGAGTCGTTCGGCTATATGGGACGCACGCCCGAGCACGTCGCCGCGTTCTTCACCGCGTTCGCCGGCGCGCCGAGCGTGTGGGCGAAGACGAAGCCGCTCTACTACGAAAACGTCGTCAAGTTCTACGAGAAGATGCGCGATGAGAGCTTGTACGTCGCCTACACGATCGTGCCGCCGCAGATCGACCGCTCGAAGCCCGCGCACCTGCAGACCGACCCGACGCTGTACGCGGGCGTGGTTGAAGAGAAACCGGACGGCATCGTCGTCAAGGGTGCGCAGATGCTCGGCACGGGCGCCGCGCTCGCCGACTACATCCATCTGAGCTGCATTCACCCGCTGCAGCCCGGCGACGACAACTATGCCATTTCGGTAGCGATCCCGTGCAGCGCGCCGGGCGTGCGGATCTATTCGCGCCGCTCGTACGCGGAAGGCGCGACCAGCATGTTCGACTACCCGCTTGCCGCGCGCTTTGATGAGACCGACGCGCTGCTGGTCTATGACAACGTCTTCGTTCCGTGGGAACACGTCTTCATCTATAAGGACATCGCGCTGACGCGCGCGTCGTTCTTCGAATCGTCGGCCCATTTGCTCGGCAACAACCAGGCGCAGATCCGCTTCGCAGTCAAGATGAAATTCTTGGCCGGGCTCGTGCGCACGGTCGCCGAGACCACGGGCTCGATCTCGCTGCCGCCGGTTCAAGGCGCGCTGGGTGATATCGCGTCGCTGGCGGCGCTGGTCGAAGGCCTCGTGCTCGCACAGGAAGCGCACTGCAAGCTCGACGCCGACGGCCTGATGCGCCCAGGTGCGCAGGAACAGTACTCGCAAATGGTGTTACAGCCGGAACTGCACAACCGCATGCTCAATGCGATTCGCGATCTCGTCGGCGGCGGCGTGATCCAGTTGCCGTCATCGGTCGAGGACTTTGCGAATCCGGAAATCGCGGCCGACATCGAGCGCTACATCCAGTCGCCCGGTGCGCCTGCGAAGGAGCGCGTCAAACTGATGAAGCTCGTCTGGGACGCGCTCGGCTCGGAGTTTGCCGGGCGCCATGCCCAGTACGAAATGTTCTACGCCGGTGCACCCTTCGTCACCAAGGGTCACATGTATCGCAACTACGATTTCAGCGGCGCGAAGGCGCTGGTCGAACGCGCGTTGGCGGGCTACGATTTGGACGGGCGACGCTAGTGGAACGCGTTGCCGCTGCCGACCGGCCGGGACGCATCGACGTCCACTTTCATATGATCCCGCAGTTCTTTCGCGAAGCGGCGGAAGCCGCAGGCCGCCGGCCGGCGATCAGCAGCGGACTGCCGTCGTGGACGCCCGAATCGGCCGTGGGGCTCATGGACCGGGCGGCGATTGCGACCGCAATCACGTCCATCAGCGCGCCGGGCGTGCACTTCGGCGATGATCTCGCCGCGAAGAACCTCGCCCGGCAATGTAACGAGTACGCTGCCGGCCTCGCGCGCGAATTTCCGGGCCGCTTTGGAGGATTCGCCGTCCTGCCGCTGCCGCATATCGAGTATTCGCTGGAGGAAGTCCGCTACGCGCTCGATACGTTGCACCTCGACGGCGTGCTGTTATTTGCGAATTGCCAAGGACGCTATCTCGGCGACGCGCAGTTCGACCCGCTGCTCGAGGAACTCAACCGGCGGGGATGCATCGTGTTCATCCACCCCGCGCCGCATCCGGCCAACGCGTCGATCGGATTGGATTTGCCGCAATTCGTGGTCGAGTACGTTTTCGACACGACGCGGGCGGCGACGAACATGCTCTTCAACCAAACCCTGACGCGCTTTCCGAACATCCGTTTTATTTTAGCTCACGCCGGCGGCACGCTTCCGTATATCGCTTGGCGCGTCGCCAACTCGCCGCAGATCGACCCGAAGCGCTTCGGGGGCGTCACTGCGGCATCGATCCTCGAGCAGCTGAGCGGTTTCTGGTTTGATACCGCGCTCTCGCCCACCGCGCAAGCATTTGCCGGCGTGCGGAACGTTTGCGACGATAGCCACATCCTGTTCGGCAGCGATTGGCCATACGCGCCGGAGCAGTTGACCCACGCGTCGATCGCGGCTATCGAAGAAGAAGCCGGTATCGACGATGCCTTTAAAGACGCAATCAGGAGCGGGAACGCGCGCCGGCTGTTCGCGCGATTTCGCTAGACCCCGACGCCATCGCTAGCCCGGCACGCGAACGTGGGATTGCGAACACGAGCAGAATCACGACCCCGAGCGCGCAGCACGCGCTAAAGACGAAGGCGGAGCCGTAACTGACGGTGGAGGCGAGAAGTGCGAAGGCGATCGGTCCCAACGTTTGTCCGCCCTGGCCGGTGAATTGCCAGAGGCCGAGAAACGTTCCGCGCCCCTCGGGCGGTGCGACGTCGGCGCCGATCGTTTGCACGGAGCCGCCCGTGAGCGATTGCGTGACCACGGCTAAGAGAAACAGCGCCACGTACCAGTAAATGTCGAGCTGAAGGAAAGCGGAGACCGCCAGCGCGGCGAGGGCGCATGCGACCGCCAAGAATCCCGGTATCATCGTGCGCATGCGGCCCAACTTGTCGAGCAGCCAGCCCGCAGCGAATCCCAACGGCAAGGCGGTGACGGCGGCGGCGGTCGCGAGATAGCCGATCTGCACCGGTCCGAGACGGTATTGGAATGCCGCATAGAGATGGAAGAGATCCGCGAAGAACGGCCCGCGCGTCAGACCCGCAAAGAGCGCAACGCCGAAATAGGCGAGACGCGGAACGACGAGATCGCGCAGCGACTCGAGCAGGTTGATCCGCTTCGCATTCCCCGTCGCCGCAATGCGCCGCGGCGTGTCGCCGGCGAAGAGAACCGTCGGGACCAGTGCGGCCAGAGCCAGCAGCGCGTACGCGATGAACGGCGATCGAATCCCGAGATTGGCTGCGATGAGGCCGCCGATCATCGGGCCGACCAGCCGCCCGAGGTTGTCCATAGAATACATCCAGCTGATCTGCCGCCCGCGCTGATCCGGCGCCGCGCCGTGGCTGATGGCGGCGAGCCGCGAAACGAGCCACATTTGCTGCGCGAAGCCGCTCGCAAATCGCAACGCGAGCAAAACGGCAAACGACGACGTGTAGGCGATGCTGATCGCAGACACGGCAATGATGAGCGGGCCGGCGATGAGGACGGGGCGCCGGCCGAACCGGTCGACGAGCCATCCGGCGGGGATCGTGCCGCACAAGCTGCCGATCAGAAAAAACGTGATGACGCCGCTTGCGACGCCGAAGCTGACGTGGAACGAGCTTGCCAAGGCCGGTATTGCCGGCAACGCGATGCCGAGGCCGGTCGAGAGGATGAGGGCGGGCAGATACGTCGCGAGCAGCGCACGCCAGGAGAGCGCGGCTCCTGCGTCGTTCGGGGTCATTGTCCGGGGAATTGGCGCCGCATCAGATCGTTCCCGGGCAGGGTTGGTCCTCGGCCCCAGCGGGAACATGACCCTTATGTACGTACCCGCCATCGGGGTATGATGAGCGTTGCTGACGCGCTTCCCGAAGACTGCGCCGAGATCGGCCGTTTTTTGCGTGGCGATACGAGAATCGGTCAAACCTTGGCAGCGAATCTCTTCGGCGGCTGCCGCCGCAGCGATCCGCTCTTCGAGCGGGCCCGGGAGATCGTCAACGCGTTGATCTCGGGGTTCGAGGCGGGGGCGGACGACTTCGCCGCGCTCGGCATGACGTTCGGATCCCATGCCGGCCGCTTGTCGCGGGACTCCCGTATGTCGCGCATCGAGTCGCTGATCGTCGACGTGCCGGATGCCCTCGAACCGCGTTTGCGTGCGACCGCGCGCATGTGCGTTGCGCGCTTCGTCGGCGGCTATCTCGCTAGCGTCATCAACGGAGATGCCGCCTGGGAGTATGAGTTCACCGCGGTCATCGTGCGCCGCCTCGGCACCGCGCGCTCGGGCCGTGAGATTGCGAACGTCGCCGTCGAAGCCGGCAAACGCAGACTCCACGTTGACGTCGCGTTCGTGTTCGAACGGCAAGAGGAGCAATGGTCGCTCCTCGCCGAGCGAGGCCTGCGGTCGGTGCGCGACGGCCACGCCGTGTGGCGTCTGCCGGTCGACGCCGTCGAAGCGCTGGCCAGCGGCGAACCGATGGCGTTCGTCGGCTGGGACGATGCGCCGGCGGAGTTGCGCGCGTTCGCGCGCACCGAGGACCTCGCGACGGCGCTGCTCGTCCCGCTCATGGTGGAAGGCGAATGCGCGGCGCTGCTCTGCTACGGCCGCCGCGAGCCGGTGCCGTTTACTTCGCGCGAACGCGCATTCGCGGGGATCCTGTCGGCGCAAATCGGCGCGCGGTCGCGAGAACTCCGCGCGCAATCGCGCAGTCGCGAGGCGCTCGAGGCGTTGCGCGCGTCCGAGCTGCGAACACGCGAGCAGTTGCGCAAGACCGAGCGTGCCGCCGACGTGTTGCAGCGGGCTTACATCCCGCGCGCGCTGCCGTCCCATCAGCACCTTCGCTTCGATGCGATGTATCTTCCGGCGGGCGACGAAGCGCGCGTGGGCGGCGATTGGTACGACGCGTTCGAACTCGACGACGGGCGGCTCGTATTTTCCGTCGGCGACGTCGCGGGGCACGGGCTCGACGCCGCGGTGACGATGGGTTTCGTGCGCCAAGCCGTTCGCATTGCGGCCATCGCCACCCGCAGCCCGTCAGATATCCTCGTCACCGCAAACCGTGCGCTGCTCTCGCAACAGCTCTCGCCGACGACCGCGATCGTCGGCGTCTATGACCCGGCCGAGCGCGCCGTGCACTATTCGTCGGCCGGGCACCCGCCGCCGATCTTCGTCGATGCCGGCGGCCCACGCCCGCTGCCTCACGGCGGCCTTCCGCTCGGCGTCGTGGAGGTTGCGGAGTTCGCGGTCGAGCGAGTCGAACTCGAAGAACATACCGCGCTCGTTCTCTACACCGACGGATTGATCGAACAGCACCGGGACGTCATCGCCGGCCTCGATCGCTTGATCGCGGAGATCGGCCGGCTGCTCGCACGGCGCGGCGAACCCGAAAACTGGGCGGCCGTCATCGCCGAGCGCGTCCTCGACGGTCCGGCGAACGACGATCTTGCCGTGCTCGCGATCCGCGCGGTGGCTGCGTCGCGCGAATCCGGAATCAGTGCGGTGCAGACGCATCGCGACACGATCGCCTGGGATTTTCAGGCTGCCGACGCACGCGCGATCGCGCTCTGCCGAAACCACTTCATGCGTTTTCTCGAACCGCTCGTTCAACCGGGCAGCGACTTGTTTGGGACGGAACTTGCGCTCGGAGAAGTGCTGACGAATGCGCTCGTGCACGCGCCGGGTTCGATGCACGTCGAGCTGAGCTGGGAGGGGAACACGCCCGTCGTTCAGGTGCGTGATTGCGGGCGCGGTGGTTTACCCAATGCTTCGCTACCGGCCGATGCGCTCAAGGAGAACGGCCGCGGAATGTTTTTGGTCGAACAGTTTACCGAACGCTGCAGCGTTACTCGAACGTTCGGCGGATCCACGGTTACGCTGTGGCTGGCACTCGAGCGAAGGGAGGAGACGATACCGTGAGCGGACTGAACGAGCAGAGCGACATTCAAACGTGCCGCGAGCACCACGCGCATCTAGTGGATTTGCTGGCGAATCTGCCCGCGCTCGAGCCCGAAAATGCGGCGCCGTTGACCGAGCGGCTACGCTTGTTCAAGACCGTCTTGCTGCGTCATCTGCGTTTCGAGGACGATCAGCTCTACCCGCGTCTCCAGCGTTCCGCCGATCCGGTCGTCGTTGAAACCGCGACGCGCTATCAGCGCGAAATGGGCGGTTTGGCCGCGCAATGCGTTGCGTTCTTCGACGCGTGGGCAACGCCGCAAGCGGTTGAAAACGCGTTCGGTGCCTTTCTTACCGACTGGGCCGCCGTCCGTGTCGCGCTCGAACGGCGCATCCATGCCGAAGACACCGAACTCTACGAAATGGCCGAGCGCACAATTTGAGCGGCATAGCGTGAGAACGTGCACGAGCCGTCGAACGGCGGCGCACATGCGAATTCTGCGTTCGGCGGCCCTGGTGCTCGTTGGGGTTCTCGCCGGCTGCGGCGGCGGTGGCGGTGCCACGCCTGCCGCGCAAGGGGCCGGGTCGGGCGCGCAAGGCGCAGGGACGATGTCGTTCAAGCTGACTGTCCCGGCCGCATCGACGACGAGCAGTTCCGTGCGGCGGACCGCGGCAATCACCCCGGCGACCGGCGGCGTGCTCATGCAAGCGTACGCGCACACCGACACGGCCCACGCGAACCCGATCGCAAGCGGCGCCTTCGACATCTCGAGCGGCTCGAGTCTTTGCGTGACCGGTCCGCCGCGGCTGTGCACCTTATCGCTCAGCGTGCCGGCCGGCTCGGTCGATATCGTCGCAACGACGTATGATGCCGCACCGGTCTCGGGCGCGTTCACCACGGCCCACGTGCTGGGTCAAGGCACGATCTTCGGCGTCATGGTCCTTCAGAATGCCACGAATGCGTTGAACCTCGTCGTCGGCGGCACCGTCGCTTCGGTTGCCGTAACGCCGGCGACGCAGACGGTCGCGATGTCGGCGCCGTCAAACTACAGCCTCAGCTTTACCGCTCGCGACGCGCAAAACGAAGTGATCATCGCGGGGGCGAACACCGTCACCAACGGTGCGGGCAATACGGAAACCGACACGTTTTCCAATCCGATCGTCTTTCACGTCAGCGAAAGCGGCGGCACGGGGCATACGTTGCTTTCGCTCGACGGCGGAACGCACGCGCCGTCCGTCAGCGCGACCAAATCGTCGGACACGATCACCGTGTTTTACGACGGAGCCGCCGCAGCGGGTTATATTGCGACGATTTCTGCGACGGCCGCCGGTGCGAGCGCCGCGAGCGTGTCGATGAACCTCAACTCCGCCACCTCGATCTATATTGCAAATCGCAACACCGGCAGCGTCTTGGTCTTTCCGCTCAATGGGCCGTTCGGGAACGTCGCGCCCTCCCGGTCGGTCGGCGGTTCGAATAGCCCGCTCACCGATCCGGTCGGTTTGACCGTCGACGCGGCAGGCAACATTTACACCGAGGACGACAGCGGCACAACGGTCATCGTCTTTACGCCGGGCCAAACCGGCAACGTCGTCGCGTCGCGGACGTTCATGTCGATGACTGGTGCCTCGAGTGAAGGCCTCACGGTCGACGGATCGGGGAATCTGTACCAATCGTCGTACGGCACTCCGTCGGTGCTGCTCCTGCCGTCAAATTCGTCCGGCACCGTCCCGCCGACACGCAACCTCACCGGGCCGGCGACGACGTTGAACCAACCCATCGGCGTGACCCTCGATAGCTCGAACAATCTCTACGTTGCGGATCGCAGCGGTCAGGCGATCGATGTCTTTGCGCCGGGCGCGACCGGTAACACGGCGCCGGCAAGCGTCATCACGGGCCCGGCGACAATGCTTTCAGACCCCGTCGCGGTGGCCATCGACGGAACCGGGCGCATCCTCGTCGCAAACGAATTTACCGGCATCACGATCTATTCCAGCGGCGCGAGTGGAAACGTTGCCCCGGTAGCTTCGATCAGCGGTTCGAATACGCTTTTTGTGTCGCTGAGCGGTATCGGCGTCGATCCGAGCGGCGGATTTTGGGTTTCCGATCCGTCCGGCAATCAGCTCTTGAAATTCGCGACGAATGCGAACGGAAACGTCGCGCCGATCGCAACGATTTCCGGGGGCGCCACGGGCCTCGGCGACCCGCAGCAACTGACGATTCGTTAATCGTCAGCGCGCGTCGCGCGTCTCGCGATCGTTCTCACGTTCCAATGCTTGGGCCAGCTCGGCCTTCGTCATGCGCGTCGTGACGGCGATCTCGCGCCGCTTCGCTTCGTCGAAGAGATCCTGTTTGGTGCGGCCTTCGACGTCGACCCCGCCGTAGGACGGACCGCTCGCGTTCGGACCGCCTTCCTTTGAACGCGGGTCGGACGGGCCCCGTTCATCTTTCGGTTCCCAATGGTCGCCGCGTTTTTCGAATGAGTGCTTGACCGACGCCCACGCCGCGCGGTGGGCGCGTGCCTCGTCGCCGTGATAGGTCTCCTCGGCATGTTCGAGCGTCGCTTCGTACGTGTCTTGGGCTTTTTTTGACGAGCGCTCCAGCGTCGACGGGAGCGAAGCGAACTCGCCGTGTTTTCCTTTGCTTGGCATCTCTATTTCCTCGCGTCTTGGACGGCATATACCGTAGGGCCGGCTGTTAGAAACGGGTCTGCCTCCGCCGCGCGGCTGACCGTGTTATGAGGAGGGCACCATGGCCGATTCCGCTCTGCGCCTTCCCACCAACGCCCCCGGCGACGTGTACGTCGACCGGACGTGCATCGATTGCGATACGTGCCTGCACCTCGCGCCGGCGGTCTTTGACAGCAGCGGCGGGCGCTCGTATGTCCGCCGGCAGCCGCAAGGCGCGGACGACCTCGCCGCGACGCTGCGCGCGGTCGTCGCTTGTCCGGTCGGCGCGATCGGCGATGAACGTCACCGCTCGCTCGCCGCTGCAGCGGCATCGTTTCCGCTGCGGATTGACGGGCCGGTGTCGGAGCTCGGATTCCACGCGCGCTCGTCCTACGGTGCGAGCAGTTATCTGCTGGAACTGCCGGGCGCCAATTGGATGATCGATTCGCCGCGCTGGAACGCCGGTCTCGCGGCGGCGATCGAGCGGCTTGGCGGCGTATCGAAGATCTTCCTGACGCATCAGGACGACGTCGCCGACGCGGCGCGGTACGCGAAGCGCTTCGGCGCGCAGCGGATCATTCACGCGCGCGATCGCTCGGCCATGCCCGATGCCGAGATCGTGATCGACGGCGATGATGCCGTGACCATCGGTCCGTGCACCATCGTTCCGACGCCGGGTCATACGCGCGGTCATTGCGTGCTGCACTACGGCGACTATTTATTTACCGGCGACCACTTGGCGTGGGACGCACAACGCGCGGAGCTGACGGCCCACCGCAACGTGTGCTGGTACGATTGGCCGACGCAGCTGCGTTCGGTCGCGCGCCTGCGCGAGCTCTCGTTTTCGTGGATTCTTCCCGGCCACGGCGAACGGGTGCACCTGGATCCGCCGGCTATGCGCGCGCTGTTGAGCAACGTCGCCGCCTAAGCTCCGCATTTCCAGGGAACTGCCCGATCCCTGGAAGAAGGTTCGCGCGTTGAAGGCTTTCTTGCTCGCCCTTTCGATTGCGCTCGGTGCACCGCTTGCCGCAACGGCGGAGCCGCCGGTGATCGTACCGGTGATTCTGCCGGTCACCGGCGGCAACGCGTTTGCGGGCAGCGGTCAACGCACCGCATTAGCGTTGCTTGGGGAACTCGTCAACCGCGGCGGCGGGATTCGCGGCCGCAGTATCGTGTTCGACGTACACGACTCCGGTTCGAATTCGCAGGTCGCGGTGCAACTGCTGCACCAGTTCGTCGGCCCCGACACGCCGGTCTTCATCGGCGATTCGTCGCTGGCGACCTGCGCTGCCATTGCAGCTCAGGTGCAGGACGCGGGACCGGTCGATTTCTGCCTTTCGCCCGGGCTCGTGACGAAGCCGAACGGATTCTCGTTCGCGCCCGGTCATCCGTCGACGCAGATCGCGGCCGGCGTGCTCGGCTATCTGCGCGCCAAACACGTGAAGCGCGTGGCGCTGATCGTGGCCACCGACGCCACCGGCATTTCGATGGACGGCTACTTCGTCGACGTGTTCGCGAAGCCGCAGAACCGCGATCTCACGCTCGTCACGCGCGAACACTTCAATCCGGCCGATCTCAGCGTGGACGCGCAGATTACGCGGATCAAAGCCGCCGGCGCGCAAGCGATCATCGCTTACACGAGCGGCGCGACATTCGGAACCGTGCTGCACGGTCTGAACGACGTCGGCCTCACCGTTCCGGTCATCACGAGCCAAGGGAACTTGTCGTACGCTTTCCTCGAGCAGTACAAAGCGGTGCTGCCGCGGGAACTGCTCTTCGTATCCGGGCCGTTGCCCTCGGCCGGTGAGGCGGTTCCGGACGGCCCCTTCAAATCGGCGCAGCTCGCATATCTCGCTGCCTTCAGCAACACGAAGATCAAACCGGATTTCTCCCAAGCGGTCGCGTGGGATGCGGGAACGATCATCGTGGCCGCGCTGCGCAAGCTCGGCCCGCAGGCGACCGCCGAGCAGGTGCGCAGTTACGTGACGGGTCTGCATGACTTTCCCGGCGTGCAGGGGATGTATGATTTTCGCAACGGAGATGGCCATGGTGCTCCCGATTTGAGCATGCTGCAATGGGACCCGGGCAAGAACGCCTGGTTTATCGCGTCGGGCGTCGGAGCACGTAAATGACGAACGGCGCGGAGGAAGACTGCCGCTGATGTTGAGCCGCGAAGAGAACGAACTGCTGTGCCGGGTCGGCCCGGAAACGCCGATGGGCCGCATGATGCGGCGCTACTGGCTGCCGATCGCGATGAGCACCGAGCTCGCGATAGGCGCGCCCAAGCGGGTGCTCCTGTTGGGTGAGAACTACGTTGCGTACCGCGGTGGAGACGGAACGGTCGGATTTCTCGATGAGCTGTGTCCGCATCGCGGCGCTTCGCTCGTGCTCGCGCGCACCGAAGGCTGCGCGCTGCGCTGCATCTACCATGGCTGGCTCGTGCACCGCGACGGTGCGGTGCTCGAGATGCCGGCCGAACCGGAAGGCACCGCGTTCACCGCCAAGGTGCGCCAGCCGTCGTACGCAGTGCACGAGCATGCCGGGCTCGTGTGGGCCTACGTCGGGCCGCCCGAAGCGCGTCCGCCGGTCCCGGATTTCGCGTTCGGCCGCGTTCCCGCGAGCCATCGCGTCGAAGCGAAGCATCGCGTCGACTGCAACTGGACGCAAGCGGTCGAGGGCGCGATCGACAGCGCCCACTCCAGCTACCTGCACTCCGATGACATCGTCGGCAACAGCAGCGTCGCGCACTCGAACACCGAGGGACGGCAAACGGAGCGGCCCTCGCGCGACGGTCGTCCGCGCATCCAGACGGAAGATACGCCGTACGGCTTCTACTATGCGGCGCTCCGCAAGCCGATCGTCGATCCCGAACTCAACACCTATGCGCGCATCACGCACTTCATCGCGCCGTTCACGGCCGTCATTCCGCTGGGCCAGCTGCAGAACGTGCAGATGTTCTGTCCGATCGATGACGAGCACACCTATCACTACAACGTGAAGTTCGGCCCCGCGCCGCTCACACCGGAGCAGCGGCGCCGGCTGGAGCCGCAGGACCAAACCGACGGCGACTTCGGCACCGCCCGCCGGCGCGAGAACAACTGGCTTCAAGACCGCGAAGCGATGAAGACCAAGAACTACACCGGCATCGACGTCGTACGCAATCAGGACACGGCCGTGCAAGAGAGCATGGGCCCGATCTTCGACCGCAGCAAGGAGCACCTCGGGGTCAGCGACACCGCGATCATCCGCATGCGCCGGCGGATGCTCGATTCGGTGCGCGGCTTCGCCGCCGGGTCAGAGCCGCTCGGGCTAAGCGCGAATTACGCCGACGTGCTCGGCGTCGAGGGCATTCTGCCGCTCACGGCGCCGTGGCAGCAGCTGCTCGCTCAGCCGACGACCGCGTAGGCTTCGAGCTGGATCACCACGTTCCGGCGGAAGTGATCGTACTCGGTCACGTGCCGCGCCGGACGCGAGTGCTCGTCGGGAAAATACGCGACCCACTGCTTGTTGATCTCATCGCGCAGTCCCAGCGATTTCACGGCGATGCTGATCTTCACGACGTCGTCCATCGATGCGCCCGCCGCTTTCATGATGCGCTCAAGGTTTTTGAATGCGTTCGCGACTTGCGCGGCTTCGTCGTCGGGTGCCTTGCCGGTTTCGAGATCGCCCCCGCCGACGCCGCCGGTCATCACGACGTTGCCGACGCGCGATGCGAGCGGAATGGGATTGTCTCCATGGCGGAGTCCGTCGATCTCGATGCTCTTGCGATTGCTCATGCGGCGCGGTTCGCGAGCGTGCGCATCATTTCCGGCGCGTCAGCGGCATGCTCGGTGCGAGGACCCCGCTCAGGTCGATGTGCTGCGTGATGATGCCCCACTTGTAGGCAAAATCCAACGGCGCTTGCAGTTCCGCGAGCGTGACCGTTTCGGCGGTGGTCGAGCGGAAGCCGTCGGCGAGCGCAACCGGATCCTGGCCCGAAAAGGCCGCCACCAAGCCGAGCGTTTCGTCTTGGTGCGCGTTCGTGTAGTGCGCGGCCTCGGTAAGACCGGCGACGAAGCCGTTGACGATATCGGGATTCTTTGCGATGTAATCGACCGTTGCGACCCAGCAGGACACGAGATAGAGCGGTGCGATCGCATCGTAGGGTGCGCCGAGCACGCGGAACTTCCCCGATTTCTGCGCGAGACCCAAGTACGGCGGCTTGAGCGTTGCCATGTCGATGCGGCCCGCGTCGAGCGCCTCGAGCGCTTCGATGGGTTTCACCTCGACCGTGCGCAGCGATTTCCCGTCGCCACCGCGCTGGTCGAGCCAGGCGCGGGTTGCCGCGATGCCGATATCGTTGACGGCGTCGCCGCCGATGATCTTGCCGTTGAGATCGCGCGGCGCTCGAATGGGCGCGTCCTTGCGCACGAGCAGGAACGCATCCGGCCTCGCACTCGTGTATACCGACGCCGGCGCGATGATGCGCAGCGGCAGACCGCGAGCGTAGGCTTGATAGACCGGCCACAAGCTGCCCGAACCGATATCCGCCGAGCCGCCGACGATGGCGGCATAAATCGCGGCGCCGCTCCCCATCGCGACGATGTTCGCGTCGATCCCGCGCTTGCGGAAGAGCCCGGCTTTCTGCGCGTAGAGCACCGACTTCGCGCCGTCGGTCGGCAGCTCGAGCACGCGCACCGCGTGCAGTTCTTGCGCGCCGGCCGGTGTGGTTGCTTGACCGAGCGCCGCGACCGTCGCCAGCTTGATGAAATCACCGCGCTGCAGCAAGCAAATGGCCCCCCTGAATGCCGCGTCGGGTGTTCTGCGGTCGATTCGCGGTCCCTCGCGCGGGCCACACAGGGACGCGGACCGGTGCGGGAAAGTAGCGGGTTATGGACGTTCGCGAAACGGAACTGCTGAAAGACCGCGTCGTTGTGATCACCGGCGGCGCTCGCGGCATGGGTCGCGCTTACACGCACGCGTTTCTGAAGGCCGGTGCGAGGGTCGTCTCGACCGATCGCTCGTGGAACGGCGTCGAACCGCTCGACGATGCGCTGACCAACGGCGGCCGCAGCGCGCTGGCGGCCGATATGGACGTTACGAACGAAGAGCAGCTCGATGCCGTCTACGCGCAGACGATCGAGCGCTTCGGCACGGTCGACGTGCTGATCAACAACGCCGGCCTGCGCCAGCGCGATCTCTTTCCGCCGAGCGGCCGCGTCACGACGCTCCAGACGAAAGATTCCGACTGGGAGAAGTCGTTTGCGGTCAACGTGTTCGGCGCGCTCAAAGTAACGCGCCGCTTCATCCGCCCAATGATCGAACAGCGTCGCGGCAGCATCATCAACATCGTCAGCAGCGGTATCCTGCACCACTCGCACGGCGGCGCGTATATGGCGCTGCGTCCGAACAGCCAAGAGATGCCGTATCAGTCGGGCAAGGCCGCGCTCGCCACGATGAGCTTCTACCTGGCCGATGAGGTCAAGCAGCACAACGTCGCGGTGAACATCCTCATTCCGGGCCACACGCGAACGACGGGCTTCGACGAGCAAAACATCGCGCGCATGAAAAACGGCGCGACGCAGACCGGACCCAAGCCGCTCGTCCCCGAACACATGGTACCGATTGCGCTGCATCTCGCGGCCCAGCCGAACGGCCTGGTTACCGGCAAGATGTTCGACGTTCAGACCTGGAACATCGAGCACGGTCTCGGTGACCAGGAGCACTGGCGCGATACGTCGTTCTCCTACGAAGCGTTGCGCGCCAGCATTGCGGTCGCGCCATGAGCACGCGCGCGACGTTCCTCGCCGGAACAACCGGTTTGGTCGTCGTCGCGACCGCCGGCGGCGTGCGCAGTTTGGCCTATGCGGCCGACGCGCCGGCCCCGGCGAAGATGACCTCGCTCGGCGCGTGGCTGCGCATGCTGCCCGACGGCACGGTCGAGATGTGCACGGATAAAGTCGAGATCGGCATGGGCACGCCGACCGGGCTCGCCCAGTTCGTTGCCGACGAACTCGACGTTCCGTTCGATAAGGTGCTGCCGATCGTCGGCAGTACCGACCGGACCGTGTTCGCCGGCGGCGTCGGCGGCAGCAATTCCACCGCGCGCGGCAACTCGGCGATCCGTAAGGTGGCGGCCCAGATGCGCAGCATCTTGCTGGCCGCCGCGGCGCAGCAACTCGGCGTTCCGGCGACCCAGCTCAGCGTCAACAACGGCGTGATCCACGTCGCCGGCGAGCCGGGCAAAACCCTGCGCTATACCGACGTTCTGAGCGCGCTCTCGCCCGATCCGCAATTGCCGATCAGCGGCGTGCTTTACGACATCGACGTCACCGTTACCGCGCAACCCAAAGCGTTTAGCCAGTATCGCGTGGCGGGCTCGCCGCTGCCGCGCAAGGACGTCCCGGCCAAAGCGTTCGGACATTATCCCTACGTCGTCAATGTACGGCCGCCCGGTATGCTGCACGGCCGATTCGCCTATCCGCCGACGATCGGCGCGACGCTCTTGACCGCCGATGAGGCGTCGATCGCGGGCATCGGTGACGCGCGCCTCATCCGGGCAGGTGGTTTTGCCGGCGTGGTGGCGACGCGGGAATGGGACGCCATTCGCGCCATTCGCGCACTCAAAACGACCTGGACGCCGTCCGTCGTGACATTGCCGGCGCAAGAGCAACTCGCGGACTACATGTGGGCCCAGACGCCGTTCAAGCAAGACGTGCTGAAAAGCGGCGACGTTGAAACGGCAATCGGAGCGGCGCCGGTCGAAGCGAAGTATTTCTGGCCGTTTCAATCGCACGCCAACATGGGCCCCGGCTGCCACGTCGTCGATGTGCGGCCGGATTCCGTGACGGTGTGGTCGGGAACGCAAAAGACGTTTGCCTTGCGCCAAGGCATTGCCAACGTGCTCGCGCGTCCGCTCGAGCAAGTACGCGTCGAGTGGATCGCCGATGCAGGTTCCTACGGCCGGGCCGGTTTGGAAGAATCGGCCGCCGCCGCAGCATTGCTTTCGCGCGCCGTCGGACATCCGGTGCGCGTGCAATCGATGCGTGCCGACAACACGCAGTGGGCGACGAAGGCGCCCGCGATCGTCTCCCGCATGCGCGCGAACGTTCAGGACGGAACGATCGTTGCGCTCGACGGGGTGCTGAGACAATTCAACGGCGCGGAGATCTTCTCGCAGCCGAGCGCTGCCGGATCGTTCCTCGCGGGGCAAATGGCCGGTTTTACCAATACCGTCCAATACGAGTTCGGCCAATACGGCAACAACACCGCGAAGTACGAAATTCCCAACCTGCGCTCGACGGCCGAGCTGCTGGCGCCGTTCGCGCCGTCGCTCTCACCGCTCCGCACGGCGCACATGCGCGATCCCGAAGGCCCGGGCATCACCTTCATCTTCGAATCGTTCATGGACGAATTGGCCGCGCACGCCGGAGCCGACGCCATCGCGTTCCGGCTCAAGCATCTCAAAGATCCCCGTCATATCGAAGTACTGCAGCACGTTGCGAAGGCGGCCGGCTGGCAAACGCGTCCGTCGGCATCGGTGAAGCAGCTGGGTGCAAACGGCGAACTGATCGGGCGCGGCGTCGCCTTCGCCACGCTGCGTGAAACGATCGTTGCAACGGTCGCCGAAGTCATCGTCAACCCGAAAACCGGTGCGCTCCGCGTGCGGCGCTTGATCTGCGCGCACGATTGCGGCTTCATCGTCAACCCGAGGTCGCTGCAGGGCACGATCGAGGCCAACCTCCTCCAGTCGCTCAGCCGCTCGATCTACGAACAGGTAACGTTCGACGATCGGAACGTGACCTCGGTCGATTGGCGAACGTATCCGGTCGTGTACATGCGCGACGTTCCCGACGAGGTCAAGGTCGTGCTCATCAACCAGCCGTCGATCGCGCCGACCGGGGGCGGCGAACCCTCATCACGGCCGACCGCCGCCGCGATCGCCAACGCCATCTTCGACGCCACCGGCGTGCGCGTACGCACCGCGCCGCTCACCACGAAAAACATCCTCGCCGCGCTGCAAGCGAAGGGCACGGCCTGACCGCGTAACGGCGTCACGCGTGGCCCAAGGCATCGGCGCACGTGGCCGCGCAATTTGGCCCGATGTCGAGCGCGCCCGCCACACTTCCCCACGTGCACCTCGACGTCGGCGATACGAAGTTCATCCGCGACCCGTATCCGCGTCTCGCCGAGCTGCGCGAGACGACGCCGATCTTCTACGAACCGCGGCTGGACAAGATTTTCGTCACGCGGTACGAGGACGTATCGACCGCGCTGCGCGCGCGGAACTTCGGAACGTCGATCCTGCACGTGCTCTCACGCGACGAACTCGGTTGGCCGCCGCCGGATCCACGGCAGGCCGACTTCGACCGCTTCGAAACGAACCATCTACTGTCGAACGAGCCGCCGAAGCACACGCGCTTGCGAGGTTTGGTCGGTAAGGCCTTCACACCGCGGCGGGTTGAGGGTTTGCGCAAGCGCATCGCCGCCGTCGTCGAGAGCACGCTCGACGAGCTGGCCTTGCGCGAGTCCTTTGATCTCGTCCACGACTTTGCGGAGCCGCTGCCCGTCATCCTGATCTGCGAACTGCTCGGCGTCGGCGCGGAGCATCGTGCGAACCTGCGCGCATGGTCGGCGGCGATCGTGAAGATGTACGAGATGGGGCACACGGAGGAACAGCAGCGCGCCGCCAACGACGCGGTCGTTGCGTTCAGCGCCCTCGTGCGCGAGGTTGTTGCCGCGCGGCGGGCGCAGCCGGCCGACGACTTGATCACGGCGCTCGCCGAAGTGGAAGACGGCGGGGAAACGTTGACCGAGGACGAGCTGATCGGGACGTGCATTCTGCTGCTGAATGCGGGCCACGAAGCGACCGTCAACGGGACGAGCAACGCAATCATCACCCTGATGCGCCATCGCGCGGACTGGGATGCATTCGTCGGTGCCGCTCGCTCGCCGGCCGCCGATGCGCTCATTAAAACCGCGATTGAAGAACTGCTGCGCTACGATACGCCGCTGCCGTGCTTCGAGCGGTGGGTGCTCGAGGACACCGTGTTCGCCGGCGTTGCGCTCGAACGCGGCGCGAAACTCGCGCTGCTGTACGCGAGCGCCAACCGCGACCCGCGCAAGTTCGCAGCACCCGACACCCTCGATCTCACCCGCGATCCGAACCCGCACGTCAGCTTCGGCTTGGGCATTCACTTCTGCCTCGGCGCGCCGCTGGCGCGGCTCGAATTGCAAACCGGGCTTTCGGCGCTGGCGCGCCGTTTTCCGAACCTGCACCTCGCCGGCGAGGGCGCGCCGCTCGAGTACGGGGCCGGTTTCGTCATCCGGGGCGTGCAGCGGCTGCCGGTGCGCGCGCGATGACACATTTGCTGCGCGCCGCGGCGTTGGCGGTGATGCTCGTGCTCGTGCTTGGCGCGGGCGCCGGAGCCGTTGCGGCGCCGCGCGCTTCGGCCACCGATCGCACCGCGGCATATTTGGACCGCATCCGGACGCAGCGGCCGTTGTTGATGCACTTTCTCGAGCGCATGCCGAAGGGCGGCGACCTGCATCATCATCTCACGGGTGCGGTCTACGCGGAGAGCTACATCCGCTATGCGGTGGAAGACGGTGACTGCATCGACGGCGCGAGCTATACGATCGTTGCACCGCCGTGCGATCCGGCGGCCGGCCGGTTCCCGGCCACGCGCGCCTTGAGCGACTTCGTCTTTCGCAACCACACGATCGATGCGTTATCGGTGCGCGATTTTACGCCGAGCCATGACGATTCGGACATCCGGCTGCACTTCTTCGCCGCGTTCGATAAGTTCGATCTCGTCACCAACGGTCACTGGGGTGAGATGTTTGCCGAGGTCGTGGCGCGCGCGGCGGCACAAAACGAGATCTACCTCGAAACGATGCTCACGCCCGATCAGGGCGAGGTGTTGAAGCTGGCGGAAACCGTGCCGTGGAGCGACGATCTGCCGGCGCTGCGCGCGCGGTTGCTGTCGGCGGGGATGGCGAAAGCGGTGCGCGACGGCAGCGCCAACCTCGATGCCGGCGAGCAGAAGATGCGCGCGATCCTGGGCTGCGGCACCGCGCACGCGGATCCCGGCTGCGCCCTGACGCTGCGCTTTCAGTACCAGGTGCTGCGCGCGTTCCCCAAGACGTCGGTCTTCGCGCAGATGCTGGCGGGGTTCGAAATGGCCCGCGCCGATCCGCGCGTCGTCGCGATCAACCTCGTCGAGTCGCAAGACGAGTATAACGCGCTCAACGACTTCGGACTCCAGATGCGAATGCTCGACTACTTACACGGCGTCTACCCGGACGTGCACATCTCCCTGCACGCGGGCGAACTGACGCCCGGCGAAGTACCGCCCGAAGAGCTGCGCGCATCGCACATCCGGCAGTCGATCGAACGCGGGCACGCCGAGCGTATCGGACACGGGCTGGATATCGTGTACGAGCGCGACCCGCCCGCCCTGCTCGCGGAGATGCGGCGCCGCCACATCTTGGTGGAAGACTGCCTCTACAGTCACGAGCTGGTGCGCGGGATGCGCGGCCGCGATAACGTGCTGCCGATCTATCTCGCCGCCGGGGTTCCGGTCGCGCTCGCGACCGACGATGAGGCCGTGACGCGTGCCGATCTCACGACGTCGTTTCGGCGTGCGGTTGAGGGCTACAACATCGGCTACCGCCGGATCAAAACGATGGTGCGCGACAGCCTCGATCACGCGTTCTTGCCCGGGGCGAGCCTGTGGCGCGCACCCGAGCAATTCACGATCGTCGCCGCGTGCGCACACGATGCGCCGAGCGACGTGCCGGCATCGGCGAGCTGCCGGCGCTATCTCGACGCGAGTGAGCGCGCGCGCGTCGAATGGCGGGAAGAGGTCGCCTTCGCACACTTCGAGAGGAACTTCTGATGTTACGGACCATCGTCATCGCCGCGCTCGCGTTGGCGTTCGAAATCGGAGCGGCACCGCCGGCGACGCCGGCAGCGCGAACCGAAGCCTATCTCGCGGCGGCGGTCAAATCGGCACCGGTGAACCCGACGAATTTGACGCTGTTTCTCAGCCGCATCCCCAAGGGCGGCGACCTGCACCACCACCTCACCGGTGCGGTCTATGCCGAGAGCTACATTCAATATGCGGCCGAGGATGGCGACTGCTTGGATGCGACCTTTACGATCGTCGCGCCGCCGTGCGATCCGGCCAAAGGCCAGTCGCCCGCCTCGCGCGCCGTCACCGACTATCTCTTTCGCAACCTGGCGATCAACGCGCTCTCGGCGCGCAACTATTCGCCGGTCGTGGGCGACGCGAGCATCCTCGTGCACTTTTTCCAAACGTTCTTCAAGTTCGATCTGGTGACCAACGGGCACTGGCCGGAGATGCTGGCCGAGGTCGTTCACCGCGCGGCGATTCAGCACGAGCTCTACCTCGAGACGATGCTCTCGCCCGACAAGTTCAAATCGTTGCCGCTCGGGCAACGCGTCGGTTGGGATCCCGACTTCGACCGGCTGCGCGCGAAACTCGATGCCGCCGGCGTGCCGGCGCTGGTGGCCGAGAGCCGCCGGAACCTCGATTCAGCGGAAGCCGGCGAGCGCCGCATCTTGGGCTGCGGCGGCGCTACTCCCGACGTGGGTTGCGGCTTGACCGTGCGCTATATTTTCCAAGTGCTGCGCGATGAGCCCAAGGAGCAGGTGTTCGCGCAAATTCAAACGGCGTTCGAACTCGCCGCGGTGGATCCGCGCGTCGTCTCGATCAATCCGGTGCAACCGCAAGACGACTACCTGCCGATGAGCGACTTCGAGTTGCACATGCAGATGTTCGGCTACTTCCATAAGCGCTATCCGAAGATTCAGATCTCGATGCACGCGGGCGAGCTGTTTCCGGGCCTCGGCAAACCCGAGGAGATGGAGAACCCATCGCACATCCGCGATTCGATCGAGATCGGCGGCGCGGTGCGCATCGGCCACGGTCTGGACGTGCTCTACGAACGCGATCCGCGCGGACTGCTTGCGATGATGGCGCGCCGTCACATCCTCGTCGAAGATCCGATCTACATTCACGAGATGCTCGGACCCGGTGTCGTCGGCGGCGACCTCCTGCCGATCTACATGCACGCCGGAGTGCCCGTGTCGCTCGCAACCGATGACGAAGGCGGAATTCGCAGCAACCTGACGCAGACGTTTCTGCGCGCGGTGCAGGGCTACCACGTCGACTACTATGGGCTCAAGAAGCTGGTGCGCGACAGTCTCGAGCACGGTTTCATGGGTGGGGCGGATCTGTGGGCCGCACCCGAACGGTTCGACGCGATGGTGCCGGCGTGTAACCGGCAACCGCTCACGGCGCAGCAAGCGTCAGGAGCCTGCCGTGCGTTTCTCGCCGCGAACTTGCGGGCCGCGCTCGAGTGGAAGGAGGAGGTCGCGTTCGCGCAATTCGAGTCGCGCTTCTGAATGCGGGAGCTTAGTGGTTCGCGTAGGTCGGTATCAGGCGCGAGCGCAGGTACTCGGCAAAGGGGACCGGCGGATAACGCGGCGGCCGTCGATCGGACGCGCAGCCCGGAATGCACGCGATCACCGCGTCCGGATTCGGTTCGCAGAAGAAGGCCGCAGAATAGCGTTCGCGGCCCGAACGGTTGACGACGCGGTGCGCGGTCGATGCGTACACGTCGTTGGTCCAGCGCATCAGCGCATCACCGATGTTGCACACGAACGTATCGGGCACCGGGTCGAGCGCGATCCACGTGCCGTCGCGCCGGCGCACCTCGAGACCGCCGGCATCATCTTGGACCAGCAGGGTGAGGCCGCCGTAGTCGGTGTGCGGCGCGGCGCCGTGGAGGCGGCCGTCGAATTCGCCCGGATGCGGCGGATAGCGTAAGATGCGCAGCGCCGAGAGCGAGCGGTCGTAGTCGCTCGCAAAGAAGTCCGGCTCGAGGCCGAGATCGACGGCGATGGCGCGGTGAAGTGCGGCGCCCAAGTTTTCCATGCCGGCGAAATACGCGAGCAGCGCGTCGCGAAATCCCGGCAGGCGCGGCCACTGGTTGACGCCGACGAAGGGCGTCCCGGCGCGCAGATCCGGATCGTCGGGTTCGCGCTCGCGTCCGGCGTTGAATGATTCCTTGGCATCGGCCGGCCGGCTGGGGTCGAGTTTCTCGAGTGCCATGCGCGCGTAGCCGAGATAATGCGGCGACGCTTCGATCGGCGTTTCTGCTTTGACGGCAAGCGGCAGCGCGAAGAACGCCTGCGCGGCCGCGAACAGATCGTCGATCAGCGGCCGGGCGATCCCGTGGTTTGCAACCGCGAAGAACCCGATGCCGCGCGCCGCAGCGCCGATCGCGTGCGCAACCGCAACGATGCCGGCATCCCCTCCGTCGCGCAACGGACCGAGGTCGATGACCGGAACGCGCTCCATGTTGCTGGGATTCGCGCTCAAAACGAGCGCGCCCCCGTGTAAAACTCTCGACAAACGTCGAACGGTTCGCCTAACCGATCCACCGCTGGAGTCTTGAGAGCCGTTCGCCTGCGGCGTACCATACGTACTATGCAACCTTCCGAGGCGGGCGTTTGTCCATGCCGTGTCAGCAGCGCCGCCGAAGCCTTTACCGCGCTGCGGCGCGACGGTGCGGTGATCCTTACCGGCTGCGGCGATTCGCGCGAGGACGCCGCCGCGCTGGCGCGCAGCGTGCTGGAATCGTTGGCGCCGGTCATCCCCGATCCCGCGCCGATTAAGGAAGGCGGCGGCAACGCGGATCGCACCTACACCAACATGCCGGGCGCGGACGGCCGTACGCTGGTGCCGTTCCAAACCGGGCATACCGACGGCTTCGCGTACGGCGATCGGTATCCGGACTTCATCTTTCTGCTCTGCGTTCGCGCGGCCGCTGCCGGCGGGGAATCGTTCGTCATCGATACGTACCGGATACTCGACGCGTTGGCGGCGTCGGAATCGGCGGACGATCGGGCATTTCATCAATTCTTGACGACAACGCCGATCGAACAAACCGAGCCCGGCTTTCAATCTTCCCTCGCACCGGCCATCGGCGATAACGGTGCGGGCCGGCGGATGTCGCGCTGGACGCCCGTGCAGCGGCCCGATGCTTCGCTGACGGCCGGCGAAGTCGCGCAGCAGGCGGCGTGGCTCGCGCGCTGGGGACAGCTGACGCTCGAGGCATCGCTCGGAGCCCCGCGCTTCGTGCTCCAACCGGGCGAAACGATCTGTCTCGACAATTACCGGATGCTCCACGGGCGCACCGGATTCGACGATACGGAACGCACGTTGTGGCGCATCTGGGCCTGGACGACCGAAGCGCTCGCCGTTCCCGAGGGCATGTTGTTTTCGGACAGCCGGTTCGCGGTGGTGAAATAGCACCACCGGCCGCGCTCGCCGAAGTGCCCGTTCACCACGACGCGCCGGCGATCGCCGTTCGCGGTTTGCGTGTCGATTTCACGCTCGAGCGCGGCCGCACGGTCACGGCGCTCGAGAACGTCGATCTCGACGTTGCGGCCGGCAGCTTCCTCGTTGTCATCGGCCCATCGGGCTGCGGTAAGTCGACGTTGCTGCGCGTGATCGCCGGGCTCACCGAACCCACGGCCGGAACGATTCGCGTCGGCGACTCGACGCCGCACGCGCTGGTGGCGGAGCACCGCTTGGGCATCGCCTTCCAGGATCACGCGCTCTTACCGTGGTTGTCGGTGTTCGACAACGTCGCGTTGCCGTTTCGCGTTGCCGGACAGCCGGTCGATGCCGCGCGCGTCGACGAGCTGCTCGCGCTGGTCGGCATGTCGGAATTCGCGACCGCCCGTCCGCGCCAGCTCTCGGGCGGCATGCGTCAGCGCGTCGCGATCGCGCGGGCGCTCGTCCTTCGCCCGCGCATTCTGTTGCTCGACGAGCCGTTCGGCGCGCTCGACGCCGTCACGCGCCGTCAGCTCAACATCGAGCTGCAACGCATCTGGTCGACGCAGCGCATCACCACCGTGCTCGTCACGCACTCGATCGACGAAGCGGTGTTTCTCGGCGACCGGGTCGTCGTGATGACGCCGCGACCGGGCCGCATCTGCCGCGACGCGGCCATTCCGCTCGCGCGCCCGCGCGGGCGCGAGGTGTTGAGCGAGGCGGCTTTTCACGCACTGACCGACGATCTCGCGCGCGCGCTCGACGACGTGACGCCCTAATGCGTGCCTTCTCCGTCGTCGCGGGTCTCGTTGCGCTGGCCGCGTTGTGGGAGCTGATCGGCCGCCTGCAGTTGTTCGGAACGACGTGGCCGCCGTTGAGCGCCGTCGCGGCGTACCTCGCCGTTGCGGATCATCAAACGCTGCTGGCAACGGCTGCGCTGCGCACGGGCAGTGAAGCACTGGCCGGACTCGCCATCGGCAGCACGGCTGCCATCGTGCTGGCGAGCCTCGGCGTGCTCGTACCGCCGGCGGCGCCCGGCCTCGGCGCGTTGGCCAGCCTCGTGAACGGCATCCCGGTCATCTCCATCGCGGGCGTGTGCGTGTTGACGTTGCCGCGCGACGTCACGCCGGTCGTCGTGGCGGCGTTGGCCGTCGCATTCATCGTCTTCGTGGCCGCGAGCGCGGCGCTCGCCGGTTCGTCGATCACGAACCGCGATCTGTTCACGGTTCTCGGCGCATCGCGCCTGACGACGTTTCTGCGGCTGGACGTTCCGGGCGCGATCGTGGGAACGCTCGACGGCCTGCGCACTGCGGCGCCGGTTGCGGTGGTGGGTGCGATCGTCGGCGAATGGTTCGCCGCGGAGCACGGTCTGGGACCGTTGATCGTCGCGTCGATGCAAAACTATGCGATCGAACAGCTGTGGGCAACCACGTTGGCCGGTACGCTGCTGTCGGTGCTCTTGTACAGCGTGCTCGGCGGAGTGCGCGCCGTCGCCGGCGCGCGCCTGGCCTAACCGGTGAGCGCCGTGCTTCCGCGCCTTTCGCGATTCGCTGCGTTGGCGTGGCCGGCCGTGCTGCTCGTGCTCCTGTGGCAGATTTGGATCGTCGCCGCGAACGTGCCGGTGATCGTGGCGCCATCGCCGGGGGCCGTGGTGGCGGAATTGGCGCGCGACCCGCTGCTCTACGCTCACGCTGCGGCTTGGACGATCGGCGTCGCCGTCGCAGGACTCATACTCGGCCTCGCGCTCGGCATCGCGCTCGCGATAGCGGTGTGGTTGACGCCGTTCGCGGCCGGAGCGATGACGGTGCCGGCGCTGCTCGTGCAATCGACGCCGCTGATCGCGATCTTGCCGGTCATCGCGCGCCTGCTGGGCTACGGCGAACAGACGGTCGTTGCGGCTGCGGTTGCGATTACGTTTCTGCCGACATTCGTCATCGTCGGCGCCGGTTTGCGCACGTCACCTGCGGGGGCCGAAGGCGTGTTTGCAGCGCTCGGTGCAACGCGCAGCGCGCGCCTCTTCTTGCTCGCGCTTCCGGCCGCCGTGCCGAGCGCGCTCGTCGCACTGCGCATCGCCGCGGCGAATAGCATTCTCGCCGCACTGGTTGCCGAATATCTCATCGGCCAGACCGGACTCGGACGGCTCTTTGCCGACGCGCAGAGCCAGTTTCTCACCTCGCGTTCGTGGGCCGCGAGTCTCGTTGCGACCGTCATCTCCGTCGGCGCCTACGCCGCGGCGCGCTATCTCGAACGTTACGGAAAGCGGTTTGCCGCGTGATGCGCCGGAGCGAATTTCTCGCTGCGGGTGCGGCGGCTGCCGGCGTCACGGCGACCGGGTTGCCGGCGCGCGCTTCGACGACGGTGACGACCCAGCTGCAGTGGATCAAGGATTCGCAAAACGCCGGCTGGTGGGTTGCGGACGCCGACGGCTACTTTCGTGCCGCCGGCATCGACTCGACCGTGTTGGCCGGCGGCCCGAACATGTCGCAGCTCGAGGCCGTCGTCGATGCCGGCCGCGCGGACGTCAGCTTCGATACGCTCGAACGCGTCATCGACGCCAATGCCGCCGGCACCGATCTCGTGATCATCGGCGCGCTCTATCAGCACAATCCGCTGGCGATTCTGTCGCTGCCCAAGAATCCGATCCGCAGCCCGCGCGATCTGCTCGGCAAACGGCTCGGTTTGCAGCAGGGCGGCAACGTCTATGTGGATGCGATCTTGGCGCTGAACCACTTGCCGAAGACGTATACCGAAATCGTTGTCGGATCGACGCCGGATCCGTTACTGCAGGGCGCGTGCGACGGATTTTTGTCGTTCATCACCAACGAACCGCTGGTCTTGGCCGCGCGCGGCATTCCCTACGTTACCGCGACCTTCGAGCAACTCGGCTACTACACGTATGCGGATTGCCTGTTCTGCCGCCGCGACTACATCCGCGCGAACCGCGATCTGCTGGTGCGCTACTTGCGCGCACTGCAGCGCGGCTGGGCGGTGAGCGTGCGGGATCCGGAGCTTGCAGCCCGGCTCACCGTAACGACCTACGGCACGGGGCTCGGACTGGACGAGCGCAAGGAATTACTCACCAGCCGCGCTCAAGCGCCGCTGTTCGTGAGCGACGAGACGCGCGCGCACGGCATGCTGTGGATCGACAAAGAGCGCGTGGCGGGGCCGGTCTATACGACGTTGCGCGCGACGGGGCGAACGAATCTGCCGCCGGTGGACCGCTTGATCGATACGTCGCTGCTCGTCGAGGCGGCGCGCACCTGACTTAGGACACCGGCCACGTTCCCGCGATCGGCAGGCCGAACTGTTGTCGCAGGCGTGCAGCGGCCGTACGCGCGCGCGCACGGATGGCGCTTTCATCGGCGCCGGTGACGCGGCCGTCGCGCACCACGAAGCTGCCGCCGACCATCACGGTTGCGACGTTGCTGCCGTTGGCCGCGAAGACGAGGTTCGAGACGACGTCGTGAATGGGCGTCGTGTGCGCACGATCGAGGTCGACGAGAACGATATCGGCCAGTTTGCCGGCTTCGAGCGAGCCCAAATCGCGCCCGCGGCCGATGGCGCGCGCGCTGCCGAGCGTGGCCAGTTCGAGCACCGTTTGCGCCGGCACGGTCGCAGCGCGCCGCCGCATCGCGTTGTGCAAGAGCGTGGCGGTCTTCATCTCCGCGAACATGTCGTGACTGTTGTTGTTGAGGCCGCCGTCGGTTCCGAGCCCGACGCTGACGCCGGCGGCGAGGGCGTCGGGCAGCGGAAAGATCCCGGTTGCCATCTTCATGTTGGCGACCGGACTGTGCGCGAGATGCGTACCGGTATCGGCCAGCAAGCGTAGTTCGTCCGGCGTCACGGAGCTGCCGCCGATCAGCAGAACGTTGGGGCCGAGCACGCCGTTGACGTGCGACCATTGCGCGGGGCGCATGCCGAAGGTGTTGTCCATGTAGTACGAGTCTTCGATTTCGGAACAAAAGTGATACGTGATCCCGACGCCGAGTTCGCGCGCATCTGCGGCGACGCGGTGGTAGAACTCCGGAAAATAGCCGTCGCCGGGCCGGCGCGGAATCATCAAGCCGAACCACATCTGCACGCGCCCGGCGCCCGCACCGTTCCAGCGCCGCACGTCGGCGGCTGCGGTCTCGTCGCCGGGCTCGGTCCAGCGTGCGAGCACGGCCCGGATCCCCAAGCGTTCGATCTCGGCGGTCAAGGCGGCCAGGTCGTCGCGCGGATCGACGTTCGGGCTGACGAAGCACGTCGTTCCGGCGAGCAGCATCTCGATGGTGCTCAGAGCGTAAGCGGTGAGGGTATCGGCCGGATCCCGCTCGCGCAGATACGGCTCGACGATCTCATCGAGAAAGGGCATCCAATGCCGCTCGTCGCCGAGGCCGCGCAGCAGTGATTGATCGGCGTGACCGTGCGTATCGATCAGGCCCGGGATCGCGACCATTCCGCCGCCGTCGAAGCGCTCGGCGGCCGGATAGCGCGCGCGCAGATCGCGTGCTTTGCCGACCTCGGCGATGCGTTCGCCGTCGACGGCGATCGCCGCTTCGGCGACGATCCGCCGCGTTGCATCGACGGTCACGGCCGTGACGTTGTCGATCAGGAGCACCGCGCAACCTCGCTCACCGCAGCGAAGGATCTGCGGCGTAGACCTCGTCCAAGGGAGAAAAGTCGAACAGCCGGTTCGCAGCGATCGTGACGCCGCCGGCGCGCAACAGTTCGAGGTTGTGTTCGATTTGCGCGGGTGTCATCGAGAAGAGCCCGTGCGTGCGCGTTTGCGCTGATTCCATCAAGGTGCGCTGGATCGTGCTCTGTTGGATTTGATCGGCCAGCGTGAGTCCGAGGTCGCGTCCGTACTCCCCGACCGTCACCTGTGCGCTCAGCGCCGGCGACGCCAAGCTCGCTTTCCAGCCGCGAATCTCGGAGCGCAGCAGTGCTTTCACGGCTTCGCGCTGCGTGCGCAAGGTCGCATCGGAGACGATGTAGTTGTTGTTGACCAGCGGATAGCCGAATTCGCCCAGGCCGAACGTGTGCAGCCGAATGCCGGCTGCTGCGAGCTGGTGCGGCACGTTGGTGACGAATGCCAGCAACCCGTCGACTTGATTGTTGGCGAGCGGCGCCGGCGTCGATCCGACCGTGATCGTCGTGATGCTTGCCGGATCGATCGCGTTGACGCGCAAAAACGCCGTCCACGTCAATTCGTTCCCGCCGGGAACGCCGATGCGCTTCCCGATCATGTCGTGCGGCGTGCGCAGCGGGCGCGCGGCGGGCGAGGCGATGATGTAGGGGCTGGTTTGATATTGCACGCCGATCGTCTTGAGCGGGGCACCCTGCAGCAGGGCGGAGGCCGTGACGGAAAGGCTGCTGATCGAGACCAGCGCTTTGCCCGTCATGACCATCACTTCAACCGGTGGCGCGCCCGGGCCGCCGGCCAGCAGCGTGACGCTGGAAAAGCCGGCGTCCCGATAGTAACCGCGCTTGTCGGCAAGATACTCGCCGGCCCACTCGACGTTCTTGACCCACGGCAGTTGGAAGACGAGCGGCCCGAGATCGGCGCGCGGCGCCGCTCCCAGGAACGCCGACGCGGCTGCGCCCGCTGAGACGCGGGCGAACGTTTCACGATTCATTTCCGTCTTACTCTTTTATCGTGGGGAGTCTGTACCATTTGTCCAAAGAGGAGCAATAAGGAAACCTGAATGTTATCGGACTCCCCATGAGCGTGCTGCATGTTGCCGTCGACGCGCGCGATCTTGCCCGCGACTGGCGCGGTATCGCGCGCTACGTGCGAGCGTTGCTCGCGCGATTCGCTCGGCGCGACGACGTGACCGTCACCCTCGTCGAGCCCAGCCCCTTCGGCCAGCGCGCGCCGCGCACGGCCGACGTCGTCTGGCATCCGTGGAACGGCACGTTCTTCAGCGCGCGCGTTCCGTCGGTCGTGACGTTCCACGATGCGGTGCCGTTCCGGTTTCCGGCCGCCGATTCGCGCAAGCGCCGCAACGACCAGCTGCCCTGGCTGCGTTCGGCCGCGACCGCGTGCGCGTTCATCGCGAACTCGCGTTTCACCGTGGCCGAGGTCGAACGTTTTCTAGGCGTCGACGCGGCGCGTCAGACGGTGACCTGCTTTGCCGTCGAGCGCGATGTGTTCGCGCCGCAAGGCGACGTTGCGGCGCTGCCCGACGGACGCCCGTACGTGTTCTTCGCGGGGGCCTCGGAGCCGCGCAAAAACCTGGCGACGTTGCTCGAGGCGCACGCACGCGCGTTTCCCGCGGGCGAGGTCGCGCTCGTGGTCGCCGGTGCGGCACCACCGCCCGGCGCGCGCGCTCATTCGCTCGGAACGCTGGAGCCGGTCGAGCTCGCGCGCTGGTACCGCGGTGCGCGGCTGGTAGCCGTGCCCTCCTGGTACGAGGGCTTCGGCTTTCCGCTGCTCGAGGCGATGACGTGCGGCACGCCGGCGCTCGCGTCGCGTACGACCGCGCTCGTGGAAGTCGGGGGCGACGGCTGCGCCTGGATCGACGATCCGCTTGACGTCGAGGCGTGGTCGGCGGGGATGCTGCAGCTCGCAAGCGACGGCGAACTGCGCGTCCGGTTACGCGACGCCGGGATCGCACAGGCGGCAACGTTTTCCTGGGACCGGTGCGCGGCGGAAACCTTGGCCGTGCTGCGCCGGGCAGCGGAGCACGCCTAAGTAGTGGAGGCCCGGCGCAACCTGCCGATGGCCGTAAGCGGCAGCGTCGCGGCGTTCATCGTTTTGTTCGTCTATTTGGGAATACGCCAGCTCCTCGGATTGCGCATCGGCGGGAACAGCGGCACGTATTTGCAGAGCGCGCTATCGTTTCTGCACCACCTGAACACGCACAATCTCTCCGATCACACCTCCAGCACGGCGGTGCACGACCAATGGTTGCTGATCGCCCTCTGCCCGTTCGTCGCGCTCTGGCCGCACGTCGAAACGGTCGTGATCGTGCAAGTCGTCAGCGTCGCGGCGAGCGCGATCGTGCTGTGGTACCTCGTGCGTGCCCTTGGCGGAACGCGTGGCGCAGCGACCGCGCTGAGCATCGCGTGGCTCATCAGCCCGTCGCTCGAGGGCTTTGCGTTCGGTGATTTCACGCCGGAGCATTTCGTGCCGCTGCTGGCGTTCGCGCTCGCACTCGCGATCGTGCGCCGCGCGCCGGCGGCGGCGCTGATCCTGGCGCAGCTGCTCTTCGGCGTAAAGGAAGACGTCGTGCTGCTCACGGTCTGGACGTGTACGATCGTGCTCTGGCAGTCGAACCGGCCGTTGGCCCTGGCGATCGCGGCGCTGGGCGCGGTCAACCTCGGGGGCTACGAGCTCTATGCCGCCGCGCATCACTACCACTCGCTGCTGCCAGGCTACGGCTTCACCGATCCGCATCCGCTCGAACACGTGCTGTTTCTGCTCGAAGTGCTGACGCCGCTGGCGTTCGCGCCGCTGCGGCTAGGTTGGCGAATGCTGATCGTGCTTCCGTTCCTGGCCGAGCTCTTTCTCGTGCAGAGCTACGCGGGTGGGCTTCTGGTGCGCAGCGGCAGTTACTACACGACGCCGCTCCTCACGCTGTTCGGTATCGGTACGGCCGTAGTCGTCGCGCGTTTGCCGCGCACGGCCGATGTCGCGCTCGGCCTGAGCGTCTTATGCGCGTTGACGCTCAATCCGACCGCGCTGCGTTTCGGCCGGCACCTCTCGGCGCCCGATCCGCTCTACCCGGTCGCGCGCGCGTGGGCCGGTGTCGATGCGCCGGTCGCATTTCCGTGCGCCGATCAGGGCGCCTGGGTCGTCGCGGCTACGAACCCGCATGCCGACCTCGTCGGCTGCGATGAAGCCATGACGCGTCAACGGGCAGCGTATCGCGATATCCCGCTCGGTTCGACCGCCGCGTGGACGCGCGGTCCGGCGGCCATGAAATAAAGCTCCACGCCGCGAGAACGTACCATTTGTCCAAAAATATGCAAATGATAAGGGTTAAGGCCACGCTAACCTTGCGGCATATCGAGCTAGCCTGGTCGCATTTGAGCGCAGGCGGCATTTTCCTAATACAGAGGTTCTATGCATACTCTCAAGGGGGCGCGTGCGTTCGGCAGCGTAGCTGTCGTTCTGGCACTCCTCTCGACCGTGGTGCCCGTCGCCGCCGCGACGCCCCCGATTGCCGCCCAGGCAACGGCTCAGGCAACGTTCACCGGCACGGTTCACGACGATACCGGAGCCAGCGTTCCGAACGCGCAGGTCACCGTCAGCGGCCCTTCGACGCAGACGACCACGACCGATTCGGACGGCAATTTCTCGGTCAGCCTCCCGCCGGGCATTTATCGCGTATCGATCGCCAAAGGCGGCTACAATCAAGTCGCGCTGCCGGACGTCGTGGCGACCGCGGGGACGTCGACGCCGCTCACCGTGACGATGTCTCAAACCTCGCTCAACTCACTGCAAACGATCGGCACGGTCACTTCGACCGGCGGTGGCCGCGGTTCGATCAACGCCGGTCCGGCGCAGACCACCGTCGTTTCCGGACAGGCATTTCAAGATCTCGGCGATCCGCAGATCAACAGCGTGCTGCAACGCATTCCCGGTTTGACCGTCCAGCAGATGGGCAGTCAGCAAGACCGCACCATCGTCGTCGGCGGCGTGCAGCCGTACGAAACGCAGGTGCTCATCGACGGTCATCCGCTGGCGCAAGGTCAGTACGGCGTGTGGGTCAGCACGTATTTTCCTTCATTTCTGATCGGCAGCGCGGAAGTGCAGTCGGGTCCCGGCAACACGACGCCGTTCGCCAACCTCGCGGTCGGCGGCACGGCCAACCTCGTCACCCCCGGATTCACGAAGCAAACGCACGTCTCGCTCACCGAGGGCGGCGACAACTACGGTTCACAGTGGAGCACGTTCTTGGGCACGGGTTCGATCGGCCACTTGGGCTACGTTGTCGATATCGGCACGTTAGGTCAGAATACGCCGTTCACGGGCACGCAAAAGTGCATCGTGCTGCCCGACGCCAACAAGCCCGGGGCCTCGGTCGTCGGCACGTGCGAATCGGCGGACGGCAATTTCTATCAGCGCGGTCTGGTCGGGAAACTGCGCTACGACTTCACGCCGACGACGTCGCTCACGGCGAGCTTCGTCGGCGCGTTCGGCGGCTTTGACCCGCAAGGCACGGCGTGGGGAACCGCCCTTGGGCCGACGACGATCGAAAACTGCGAAGTCGGACTGCCGGCCATCTGCGGCGTGCCCGGAAATCAGTACATCGGTAAAACCATCAACGGCTACGCCTGGTACACCGGCTCGTCGATCTACAACAATCAAACGATGTACGATGCGGAGCTCCGCACCGCGATCGGTACCGGCACGCTGCTCGTCCGTCCCTACATCGGGCAGATCGAGCCCGAGATCATCGTCAACAACAAAAACGAAGAAAACGTCAGCTTCTACGGTGCCCCGGGCGTCTTCGCGCCGGGTCTCGTGCCCGGGACGGCGCCGCCGCCCGGCTACAATCCGCCCGCCGGCACGACCGAAGCCGACTGCACCGCGTCGTTCGGCAGCATCACGAACCCCGCCGGACTGTACTCCGTAACCCCCACCAACCAGTTCGAGTGTTACGACAACCCGTACACCACGTACGAACAAGACAAGCTGTACGGGATGACGACGTCGTTCACGCAACCGCTGAGCGGCGACAACTTCCTCGAACTGACCTACGACTTTCACGGTCAGAGCACGTTCGCGTATATCGACCAGCCCTCGTTCGTCTCGGTTCCGTTCTCGACCGATCGCTATTCGACGTTCGCGCTCACCGGCAGCTTCGGTATTGCACCGAATACGACGTTCAACTTCGGCTTGTACAACACGCAGTGGAGCGTCAACGGCAGCAAGCCCGTCAGCAACGTCGACCCGACGCTGGTGGGCTTCACGCGCCAGATCTCGCACTTCGATCCGCACGGTGCCTTCGTGATCCGTCCGGATGCTTCGGATTCGATCCGCATCGCGGCCGGAACGTCGACGACGTTCCCGTTCGTCGGACAGGTCAGCGGCTTGGCAACGTTCGAACCGCCGGCCTGTTCGCTCGGCGCGCCGTACGCCGACGGCGGAACGCTGACCCAAAAGAACCCCAACCTCAACCCTGAGACGAGCATCGCGTATAACGTCGGTGCGGATCACCGGTTCTCGAACGGTTCCGTGCTGAGCCTCGACTTACAGAACACCGTGGTGCACGGCGTGTTCGAGGAACTCACGACATCGGTGCCGTCGACCAACCCGAATCTGTGCTTGGCGACACCGGCACTGGAAGGCATCTACTATCCGGCGAACGTCGCGCGTCTCGTCGCGAAGTCGGCCAACCTCAAGTACACCTACGCTCCGAACAAGGGCTTCGGCTTCAACCTTGCGGTGTCGGCGGAGAGTTCGGTCGTCTCGGGCTTCACGGCCGCGAATGCACCGACGCTCCCGGCGAACAACGCGCAAGTCTGCGGCCCGGGCACGACGGTCGGCGCATCGACGTGTATCCCGTATCTGCAAGGGTACGGACAGTTCACGTGGACGCTGCCGAGCGTCGCCTTCCTCGCGCTCGGCGTGCAGTACTACGGCAACAACAACGCGTTCTTCTCGCCGCCATTCGCGCAGGTCGACTTCGTCGGCCGGCGTTCGGTGACGAAAGCCGTGTCGCTGCAAGTGTCGGTGCAGAACCTCCTCAACACCAATAACTACGGCCTGTATCTGCCGATCCCGGGCGCCGGCGTGCCGTTGATCACCAATAACGTCGTCGGCAACACGATCCAGCAAGGCTCGTTCGCGACCTCGCTCGTGCCCGCATCGCCGCGCTACATCCGCTTCGATCTGATGGTTCACATCTGACCGGCGGCGCACGCGCATAAAAAGCAAAGGCCTCACGCTACGGCGTGGGGCCTTTTCCTATCGACGCCGAACGCTTGCGCATGGGGCTCACCACCGACGACGTAGCGCGCTATCACAACGACGGCTACCTGATTGTCGACGGCTTGTTCGACCGGGCGACCGTCGATGCGTGTCTCGCCGAGGGAACGCGCGTCTGTCGCGGCGAGTACGGTCCGCTCGATGGTTTGCTGCCGTCCTCGGCCGAGCAGTCCGACGAGGACGTGCTCAGCGCATACATCACCTGCGCGATCGTGCACAAGATCTCACCGCTGTTCGGTACGTTGATTGCCGACGCGCGCATCGCGCCGATCGTCGAGAAGCTGATCGGCCCCAACGTAAAGGGCTTGCACAGCCAGTTTTTCATCAAGCATGCGGGCATGCCGGGCAACGCGTGGCATCAAGACGAAGCGTTCGTGCCGACGCGCGACCGCTCGTTGTGCACGGCGTGGGTCGCCCTCGATGAAGCGACGATCGAGAACGGCTGCCTGCGCTTTCTGCCCGGCTCGCAACGGGCCGGCGTGATCTATCCCCGCCGTCGTCACAACGACCCCTCGCTCGACCGCGAAGAAGAAGCATTCGGCTTTCCGGAACCGTTGGAGAGCGCCGTTGCCATTCCGCTGAAGCCCGGGTCGGCCGTGTTTTTCAACGGCTATCTCGTGCATGGGTCGTACCAGAACGTACGCGCCAACGGCTTCCGGCGCGCGCTGCTCTACACATACGCCAGCGCGGAAACGCTGATGGCCTGGAGCCCGCGCAACGATCCGGTGAGCGCCTACGATGACTACCGCGACTACACGATGGTCTGCGGCAGCGATCCCTACGCGTGGAAGGGCGTTCGCGATCTGGGCCGGGCCTATCTGCGCAGGCCGGGTCCCACGCCGCAAGACGAGCAGCTTGCCGCGCTCGGCGAATCGCAACTCGCATTTCAGTGAAGCGTATCGCCGTCATCGGCAGCAACATGATGGATCTCGTCACGTACGTGACGCGCATGCCCGAGCGCGGCGAGACGCTCGAAGCTCCGCAATTCGCCCTGGCGCATGGCGGTAAGGGCGCGAATCAAGCCGTCGCTGCAGCCAATTTGGGCAGCGGCATCGTGTTTGTCGGCAAGGTCGGGGACGATGCATTCGGTTCGCTAACGCTCGAGAATTTTCGTCGTTACGGCATCGGTGTCGAGCATGTCGGCCGCGTTGACGGCGTTGCGAGCGGAGTTGCGCCGATCTTCGTGGAGCCGAGCGGCGAGAACCGGATCCTGATCGTGAAGGGCGCGAACGACTACGTATCGCCGGCCGACGTGGAACGAGCGCGCGGCGATCTCGCCGCATGTGAGGTGATCTTGTTGCAGTTGGAGGTTCCGTTGGAGACCGTGTACCGGTCGGTGGCGCTCGGCGTCGAACTCGGTATCCCGGTGCTGCTCAATCCGGCACCTGCGACGCCGCAGCTCGAGCTGGATCGCCTGAGCGGGCTCGCGTTTCTCGTGCCGAACCAGAGCGAACTCGCACTGCTCAGCGGCAAGCCGTGTTCGAACGCGGCCGAAGCCGCGATCGCAGCGCGCGCGATCGTCGCAGCCGGCGTGAACACGGTCATCGTGACGATGGGCGCCGATGGTGCCCTGCTCGTGCGCGCGGACGAGGAACGGCAGTTTGCCGCAGTGCCGGTGGTGCCGGTCGACACGACCGGTGCCGGCGATGCGTTCATCGGCAGTTTCGCGCATCATTTCGCCGCCGGTGGCGACGTCGTCGCGGCCATCGAGGCGGCGATTCGTTACGCCGCCCATTCGGTGACCCGCAAGGGAACGCAGATCTCGTACGCCAGCCGAGCGGAATACGACGCCTTCTGCTCCGCAACGAGGGACGCCTGATGGCTGCTGCTCGCCCTACACTGATCCTCGGTGCGATGCCCTCCGAGGTGCGCGTCATTCAATCGCAGCTGGAACAGCGCCGTAGCGGCAAGCTGGCGTGTTTTCCCTACGATACCGGCATCTTGCGCGGGCGGCGCGTGATCGTGGCGGTCACCGGCGTCGGCGTGACCAACGGCGCGATGGTGGCGGCGCTGTTCATCGAGCGCTTCGCGCCACGCGAGCTGATCGTCAGCGGTACCGGTTCGCGCTTCAACCCACGCATCCGCACCGGTGACACGGTCATCTCCACGAAGACGATCCATCACGCCGCCGGAAGTTTGACCGACGGCGGGATGGTGTACCGCAAAGTGCGCGGTCCGCTGCCGGGTCAGATGACGTCGTGGTTTTATCGGCCCGACCCGGACTTGCTCGCGTTGGCGAAGCGCGCGATCGGGAGCTACGAGCCCGAAGAGATAACCGTCGACGGCGTGCGCTACGCGCCGCGCGTGCTGACCGGTGTGGTGACGGCGAGCGACATGTTCGGCGTTTCCGACGCCAAGATCGCCGACATGAAGGCCAAGCTCAATCCCGACATCATGGAAATGGAGAGTGCGGCGATCGCGCAGGTTGCGCATCAGCTCGACACCCCACACATCGTGTTCCGGGCCGGCAGCAATCGCACGCAGTCGAATCCCGGCAACGACTACCGCAAGCTCGGCCAGATCGCTGCCAGCGCCGCGGCACGCTGGACCGTGCACTTTGCCGGCGCGCTGGCGGCGAACGCACGGTGATCGATCCGGCTCCGCCGCGCATCGATCTGCACCGTCACCTCGACGGCAACGTGCGGCTCGAAACGATCCTCGATCTCGGTCGCAAGCACGGCATCGCGCTGCCGGGTGATTCGATCGAAACGCTGCGCCCGCACGTCGTGGTGAGCGGCACCGGGCTTGGCCTCATGCCGTTTCTCGAACGCCTGCACTGGATGACGGCGGTCATCGCCGATACCGACGCGGTGCGGCGCGTGGCGCGCGAAAACGTCGAGGACGCGGCGCGCGACGGACTCGATTACGTCGAGCTGCGTTTCAGCCCGTACTTTCAGTCGCTTCCGCACGGTCTCGACCCGGTCGCGGTCGTGGCCGCCGTCGTGGCCGGTACCGAGGAGGGCCGCGCGGCGACCGGGTTGCCGGTCAACCTGATCGGTATTCTCAGCCGCACGTTCGGCGGCGACGCCTGCATGGCGGAGCTAGACGCGCTGCTCACCCATCGCGACGACATCGTTGGGCTCGACCTCGCCGGTGATGAAGCAAGGTGGCCGGCGGTAACGTTCGCCACGCACTTCGCACGCGCGCGCGAAGCGGGCTGGGCGATCACCGTCCACGCCGGCGAGGCCGCGCCCGCGGCGAGTATCTGGAGCGCCTTGCGCGTGCTCGGCGCCGATCGCATCGGGCACTGCACGCGTGCGATCGACGATCCGGCGCTGATGGAGTATCTTGCCGAGCACCGCATCGGCGTCGAAGTGTGCATTACGAGCAATGTTCAGACGGGTGCCGTGGCGAGCTACGCCGCGCATCCGCTCAAGACGTTTCTCGCGCAGGGCATCTTGGCGTCGTTGAACACCGACAACCCGATCATCAGCGGCATCGACTGGCCGCACGAGGTGGAGGTCGCGGCACCCGCCGCCGGTTTGACCGCCGGCGAGATCGCACAAGCGATGCGAAATGCGCGCGAGATCGCGTTCGTATGAAGGCCGGCGTCTCCAAAGCTCCGGCAACGGCGATCGCCATCGCAACCTACATCGTCATGGGCGGCTTCTTCACGCAGAGCGGCGTGATCTTGGATGCGGCAGCGGCGTATTTCCACGCACCGATCCCCACTACCGCGACGCTGTTCTCGTATCTGACGGGGGGCAACCTCGTCGGCTTGATCGTGTGTTTGTTCGCGTTCAACGTGCTGTCGATCCGCAGCGTCTTGTGGGTCGCCTATCTGACGCTTTTTGCCGGCGTCGCTCTGCTCGTCGTTACGCGCTCGTTGCCGGTCGGCGCGCTTGCAATCGGGTTGTGCGGATTCGGCGCCGGCGTCGGCTTGTCGGCGGGCGCCGTGATTATCGCGAAATCGTACGCGCTGCGGTCGCGCGCCGTCGCGTTCCTCGGCACCGACTGCACGTTCAGCCTGTCGGGCTACGTCTTTCCGGCTTTTGCCGCGAACGCGATCGCGCTCGGCTGGATGTGGCAGACCGGTTACATCACGGTTGCAGCGGTCGCGGCGCTCTTGCTCGTAGCGGCGGCCTTCGTTCGCTTTCCGGTGACCGGCCGCGCGGCGGTTGCACAGCCCGCGGCCGAACGCGGCCTCGCCTCGCGGCGTTCGCGGATCGGCGTCGGACTGTTCGCGCTCGCGCTCGGGCTGTATCTGTGCGGTCAAGGTGCGTTCTTGATTTGGGCGCCGCAATATTTGCAGACGGTGTTCGGTCTTTCTCAACTGCTCGCTGCGCCGGTCGTCGGTCAGTTTTGGGGACCGTCGATCTTCGGACTGATCACGGCAGCGCTGCTCGTCACGCGCGTTCCCCCGCGCTGGGTCGTGATCGGTGCCGGGACGTTCTCCGTTGCGAGCCTGGTCGCGTGCATGCTGGCGCCCGATGCCCACACGTTTTTTATGGCCACGTTCGCGTTCGGGTTCACCTCAACGTGCTTGTTCAAGCTGCTGATTTCGCTCGGATCGGAGCAGATCGCCGGAGCGCCGCCGCAACTCGTCACGTTTCTTTTGCTGTCGGCGAGCATCGGGGGCACGATCGCACCCGCGCTCAGCGCGTGGTTCGTCAACGTGCGCGGTCCGCAGGCCGGCATTGTGATGGCGCTCGTCTGTTACAGCGGGACGCTTCTGGCCGCCATCACCGCCTTGGTGATCGAGCGCGCGGAGAAGATTACTTCAACCGTTGTTCCAGCAAGCGCGTCATGAACAAGTGGAGCAGCGCGTCGTGGTTCACGTGCAGGCAAACGTTTGCGTTTGCAGCGCCGGTTTGCCGGCGCGTATAGCCTTGGTCATCGACGACGACGTGCATGGCTTGGATTGGGCACAGCGCGGGATCGATGACGCGGGCGAGCGCAACGACGTCGTAGAGGGTCGGCGTATTGCCCCACGGATTGAGCTCGCTCCATAGATGATAGAGCTGTGAGAGCGCATCCGTCAGCGCGGTTCCCTGCGCAACGAGACGGTCGCGCCGGCTTCGATCGAGTGGAATTTGCGTCGAGTCCAGCGGCATGAGGTCGATGGGTACACCGGACCGGAACACTTTCTGCGCCGCGCGAATGTCTTGAACGATATTGTACTCGGCCACCGGCGGCGGCTTCGCCGGCCGTCCGAAATCGGAATAGCCGACGCCGATGGAACCGCCCATCAGCACGATCCGTTTGAGTTTCCGAAACGTTGCCGGGTCGCGATCTTCCAAGGCCGCGACGTTCGTCAGCGGCGCGATGGCGACGAGCGTAATCTCTCCCGGGTGGCGGCGTATCTGATCGAGAACGAACGGCGTCGCTGCGGGCCAACTGCGCGCAGGCACGGGCGATTCCTCGGCCCAATGCGCTTGCGTGTAGGTGATCGCTTTGCCGGACGGGTCGAATGGCCCGCGCGATGCCGTTCCGATCGCAACGGGGATGCTGGTTTTGCCTGCCTCGAACAGCAGGCGGTCGACGAGCCGGGCGCGCAAGCGCACGTTCCCCGACGCCGTCGTGATGCCGAGCAGCTGAATATCGGGACTCGCCAGCGCCAGAGCGATGGCGAATGCGTCATCGATGTCGGTTCCGATATCGGTATCGATGATGACTTTCGCCGCGGCGGAACTGCGAGTGTGGTGCGGTGCCGCGGCGCCCGCTGGTGAAGAAGACGGCATGACGATACTCGCTATGAGGCTCCACGCGAATAGGCAGCGCGCAAAACGCATCAGCATTCATACGACGAGAAACTCATTGAAGCCCACCCCCTAAAGGATCAGCAAGATGGAAGATATGACGCGCGCTACGGCGATTTCTGCACTGGCCGCCGGATCTGCGGTTGCCGCGGCGGGGCTGCCGCGTGCGGTGGTGAGTGCGCCGCTCGCGCCTGAGCTGACCGCGCTCCTTGCGACGCTCCAGCCCCGCGGCGGCATGATCGCTGCCGATCGCGTTCGCGCGAGCGGCATACCGAGGCCGGAACTGATGAACCGGCTGATTCCGTGGGCGAAGACCTTTGCCGACCCGCCGATCTCGCACTTCTTCGTCGGAGCGGTCATGGAAGGCGCGTCGGGTGCCTTATATGCCGGCATGAATCTCGAATTTCCGGGCGAGACGCTGGCCTTCACGATACACGGTGAAGGCGCGGCAACGGCCAACGCGTGGATGCACGACGAAACCGGCATCGTCTCACTCGCGGTCGGAGGTGTGCCGTGCGGTTACTGCCGGCAGTATCTCTCCGAATTCGTGCAGCCCGAGAAGCTGACGATCTGGCTTCCCGAAGGCGGCAGCGTTACGCTTGCCGAGGCCATGCCGCACGCCTTCCTGCCTGCGGTTTTGGGCATCACGGTCGATCCGTTTCACACGCGTAGCGCACTTCGGCTCGCAATGCCAAGTGCCGATCCGCTCGTGCTCGCTGGGCTAAAGGCCGCGATGCGTTCGCACGCGCCCTATAGCAAGACGCTCGCCGGTTTCGCGCTGCGCCTGCGCGACGGCAGCATCATCACGGGCCGTCACGCCGAGAACGTTGCCTTCAATCCCGCCATGCCCGCGTTGCAATGTGCGCTGATCGCACTGCGTCTTCGTGGATACAGCTATGCCGCTATCACGGCCGCGGCGCTCGTCGAGACCGCCGGCCGCGCATCGCAGCGAACGGCCACCCAGGCCGTGCTGCGAACGATCTCGCCGGTCGCGCTCACGTATGCGCGCGCGACGACGTGATCGCGTAGCCGGAGCGGGCAGTTTAGGCGCTCGGCTTCCAGCGCTCGGCGTCGAGCTGGGCGCTTGCCGCACGCAATGGCCGGAAGTCGTAGATCTTGTCGAGCGGCGGGACCTGGTCTTTCGGCACGTTGTTGAGTGACGTGCGGAGCTCGACGTCGGAACGGATCAAGTCGTCCGAAACAGCGAGATCCGGAGACAACGATTTCAGCATGTTATCGTAGTCGATGGACTGCGCGTGCGCATCGGGCGGCGTCTTTTGGTATTTCGCCGTAAAGGCGATCGACTGCGCTTTGAAGGCCCGGAAGTAGCGCGCACCTTTGACGAGGGCCCGCAACAAACTCCTGAGGACATCCGGGCTGCCGGTGAGGAACTTGCCGGTGACGACCATCCCGTTATACGGCATGTACACTTTGCGGTAGTAGTCGAAAACGACGTGCGCGTTCTTGAACTGGCCCGAATCCCGCATGCGGTCGCTGTCGGTGGAATCGAGGACCACTGCGGGCAGCGCGTTCGAAACGAGCGCGGCGGCAATCGTATTGCTGAACCCGAGCGGCGAGTAGCCGACCGAGTCCGGCGGAACGCCGGCGTTCTGCAGCGCGAGTCGCGTGGCGATCTCGAATGTGTCGCCGCGGGTGGCGATCCCGACCGACTTGCCCTTGAGGTCGCTGAGCCGGCGAATCTCAGGGTTCGCCCACAGCTGGTAGTTCGGCGTGTCTTGGAAGACGAGGACGATGCGCAGGTCGGCGCCGCGCAGAATCGCCGACAACGCCGAAGCACTGGACGCGCTCGCATCGACGGTTCCGGAAAGCAGCGCGGGCGTGGCGGTTCCACCGCCGGCGTACACGAACTCGACGTCGAGCCCCTCGGCAGCAAAATAGCCCTTTTCTTGCGCGATGAAGTATGCGGCCTCGTTCGACTCCGTTGCCGGCAAGGTGAGCTTGAGTTTCGTCGCCGCGCGCGAAGGCTGCGCGATCATCACGGATGCGGACGCCGCAGCCATCGCCGCGAGTACGTGCCGGCGGGAGAACATCACTCAGGACCTCCAGATCTCGGGAACGGCGCTGCGTTCGGGATGCAGGACGAAAGAATTTCGAGGGCGCGCGAGCCCGAGGTGGTCCCGCAGCATCGGGCCGGCATACTCGGTGCGGAATAGGTTGCGCTTCTGCAGAATCGGGACGACGTGCTCGGTAAAGAGCTCAAACCCTCCCGGCAGATACGCGCCCGAGATCACGAAGCCGTCAACCGCGCGGTTGATGAACCAGGTCTCCAGCGTGTCCGCAGCCTGCTCGGGCGTCCCAACGACGGAAATGCCTAAGCTTTCGTTCGCGATCTTGACGGCCAGCTGGCGAATCGTTAGACCGTCACGACGCGCTAATGCGAGAAGCTGTGCCTGAGTGGTCTTGATGCGATCGGTCTCGGGCAGGTCGGGCAGCGGTCCGTCGAGGTCGTAGGGCGAGAGATCGAAGCCGCCGATCCAAAACTCGAGTGCGCGCACGGCATCTGCGGGGTTGATGAGTTCGTCGAGCGCATCGGCTTTGCGTCGCGCTTCCGCCTCGGTCGAGCCGATAAGAAATCGAGCGGAGTTTAGGATCTTGATGTCGTCCGCGCGCCGGCCCCAGCCGGCGACTTGTTCTTTGATCTGCTGGTAGAAGAGTTGCGCGCCTTCGTATGACTTCGTCATCGTGAAAAGACAGTCGGCGTAGCGGGTCGCAAAGTTTCTGCCGGCATCCGATGCGCCGGCCTGAACGAGGATCGGATGCCCTTGCGGGCACCGTGCCATGTCGATCGGACCGGCCGCGTTGTAGTATTCGCCTTTGAAACCGATCCCGTGGACTCTTTCCGGATCGATGTAGCGGCCCGTCGCCTTATCCGCCACGGTAGCCGCGTCTTCAATGCCGTCCCAGAGACCGATGGCGAGATTGAGAAATTCCTCAACTCGAACGTAGCGCTCGTCGTGCGCGTAGTTCTTGTCCATACCGAAGTTATGTGCTTCGTGTGGATAGGATGAGGTGACGATGTTCCAACCCGCTCGGCCGTTACTGATGTGGTCGAGGGACGCAAACTGCCGTGCCAGCGTGTAGGGCTGGTTGAGGATGCTGGCCGTTGCGACGAGACCCAAGCGTTCTGTCGTAGCCGCCAGCGCAGACAGCAAGGTGATCGGCTCGAGGCGCGTAGCGCCGGCTCGGCTAAATGCGTCCTGCCCGCGCGTCGGGCGAAACCCCAAAGAGTCCGCGAAAAAGACCGCGTCGAACTTTGCCGCTTCGCACGCCGATGCCAGTCGCTTGTAGAGGCTGAAGTCTCGGTGGGCTGCGGCTTCCGGCAGGCGCCATCCAACCTGGTGCGATCCCTGGCGGATCTGCCCAAATAGATGCATTTGGCGCGCGGCCGTTTCGCTCATCGCGGTGTCGTACACGCTGCCGACACGCGATTCCTCGGCAGCGCAAGGTGCTTGAACCGAATGATTGAAGGCCCGCACGTGATCGATCGCGGGAGTTTTCTAAAAATCGCAGCGGCTGCGCCGCTCGCAACGTCCGCCGTCAATGCGCCGGCATCGGCGCAAGCGCTGCAGGCATTGCAAGTGCTCACGGTGCCGACCGACGCGGCGAAACAGGTCTTATACGCGCAGCAAGCGGGGCTGTTTCGCAAGCGCGGCTTCAACGTCGATATCGGCATGCTTGCGAATGGGGCCGCGACGTTCTCCGCCGTCGTAGGCGGTTCGGCCGATTTCGCAGCCGGCAGTCTCTTTCCGGTCTTCCAAGCGTACGCGCGCGGGCTCCCGATCCGCATCGTTGCACCGATCTCGATGTACGATACGAATCGGGCCGACATGTGGCTCGTCGTGCGCAAAGACTCGCCGATCCAAACGGCGCGCGATCTCAATGGCAAGGTCATGGCCGGTGACGCGCCCGACGATATCGGCACGGTCTCGGTGCGCGCCTGGGTCGACCAGCACGGCGGCGACGGCAACTCCTTGCGCATGACCGAACTCTCGCCGCGCGAGCAGCTCGCAGCGATCGATCAAGGCCGCATCGACACGGCTGGACTGCGGCCGCCCTATCTCACCGCGGCAATGCAGTCGCAGCGCTTCCGGGTGATCGGGAAACCGCTCGACGCGGTTGCGCCGCGCTTTCTGTTCTCGTGCTGGATTGCGACGACCGACTACATCGCGAAGAACCCGCAAACGGTAAAGGCGTTCGTTGATTCGTTAACCGAAGCCGGGCACTACACAAACGCCCATCAAGCCGAAACGGTCGCGATGGTTTCCAAGTTTTCCGGTCAGAACCCGGCTACGGTGGCTGCCGGCGTCCGCACGATCATCGGTGAGGAGATCACTGCGACCGACGTTCAAAAACCGCTGGATTTTGCCTACAAACACGGAGTGGTCGACAAGCACTACGATGCCGGTGCGATGCTCTCGCAATTCTTCCCCGTGCTCAAGGGGTAGTGTTCATGAGTCCGATCATCTCCTTCGCGGTGACGGCACGTGGAAGGGCGCCGTATTTATACGCAAGGCTTAGCTGCGTCGTCAGGTCGGCGGGATCCAGCGACGTCGCGAATTCAATCAGTGCGTTCTTGTTGAACGTCTGAACGTCGACTTTGGCATACTTCGCGAGGATAACCATCGCCTTGTCGTGATTTGCATTCGCCCAGCGCCCGGCCTGATAGATGGCGTTGGAAAATCGCCGGACGAGATCCGGGTTCTTTTCGGCGAACGCCGCATTGGTAAACCACGCAGAGCTCAGATAGCGGGGTGCAATCGCTAAGGAGGTGCTGGCTAATTCGCGCACGTGATACGTGGCCTTCGCTTGACTGAGCGAGGGATCCGTCAGCACGGCGGCGGCGACCGTCCCGCGCGCGAGCGCCGCACCCATCTCCGGAAACGTCAATTCGATGAAGCGAATCTTCGAGAGGTCCGCGTGGCCCTTGTCTAGCCAGGCCTCCGCGCCGACCTGCGAGATCGTCTTGAGACCGATGACGCCGATCGTGTGTCCCTCCAGATCCTTCGCGACCTGCACACTTGAATCGCCGGCAACGCAGAGCGTCGTGGCCGGCGTCGCCGGACTGGTCACGCCCCCGGCGGCCACGATTCGAAACGGTATTCCGTGCGCGATGCCCTGCGCGATCGTCAACGCCGATGAGACGCCGAAGTCGCCGGACCCCGATGCGACGACCTCAGCGATGGCCGGTGCGCTTGCAACCGTCGTCAATTCGACGTTCAATCCGTTCGCCGTAAAGAAACCGTTGTCTTGGGCATAATACGCTTCGGCGTACGCATCGGCCAAGGAGGCCGAGACACGCACCGTCGGGAGTGTCTGTGCGGCGGAGGGAATCGCGCTAGCGAAGCACGTTGCGGCCAGAATACCGGCGATGATCGCTTTCGCACTTGATCTCAGTATATCCACGATGTCTGCTTTCGTGTCCGAGCGAAGCTGGTCAAGGATCGCTTGTGACGTGCCCCGTAAACCGTCCTCCTAAAACGTACCAGCGGAGGATGCATCCGATGAAGATTGCACGTTTGCGCACGACGCCCATTGAGATGCCGTTCGATCCGCCGGTAGGCATCGCGGGATTTCGGACTGCCGGCCTCGTGCTGGTGTTTCTCGAGTCGGACGAAGGCATCGCCGGCGAGGGTCTCGTTCTCTCGTTCAATGCAAATCGGTTATCACTAATCAATGAGCTGGTGCGGAGTCTTGAGCCGCTCGTCGTCGGCCTCGAGCTGAGCGCGAGCGGCGTGGCCAAGACGCGGCTTTGGGACAGCATGCGTGCGTTCGGCTACGGCGGCATCTCGGTATTAGCCGTCGCGGCAGTCGAGTCTGCGCTCTGGGACCTGCGTGGGAAGAGTCTCGGCCTCAACGTCGCCCACTTGGCCGGCGCGTATCACACCGCGTTGCCCGTCTATCACAGTGCGGGTCTTTGGGTCTCGGCAACGATCGATGAGCTCCAGCGAACCGCACAGCAGCATCTCGACGCCGGTTTTCGTGCGATGAAGATGCGGCTCGTCTGCGATGCGCGCAATCCCGCGCAGGACGTTGGGCGCGTTCGTGCCGTACGCGAGGTCGTCGGACCGAACGTCGCCCTCATGGCCGATGCGAACCAAAAGATGGTCTTACCGCAGGCGTTGCGGTTGGGGCGACTCCTCGAGGAGTTCAATCTCGACTGGCTCGAGGAGCCGGTTGCGGCGCACGATCACGTCGCAGAAGCGGAGATCGTTGCGGCCTTGGACACGCCGATCGCGTGTGGCGAATCGCTCTACACCAGTAGAGAAGTGATGGAAGTCATGCGCCTGCGTTCGGTGGACGTGCTGATGCCGGATCTGCTGCGCATGGGCGGACCATCGGAGTTCCTCAAGGCGGCGCAGCTCGCCGATGCCTTCAGCATTCCGGTCTCTTCTCACACTTATCCGGAGATGAGCCTCGCGCTCTTGGCTGCTTCGCCGAACGCGAACTTCCTCGAGTACATGGACTGGATCTCGCCGATCTACACCGAGCAGATCGAGCTCGACGCAGAGGGCCGTGCGATCGTCCCCGATCGGCCGGGCTGGGGCTTCAACTTCAATCCCGCGGTCGTTCAACGCTGGTCGTTGAGCTGAGGATAGAGTCTTAGCGCCGTTCGCGAGAAGATCGCCGTCTTTTGCGCGTCCGGTAAAAACGCTAGCTCCTGCAGCGCGAAGTCGCGGAGCTCGACGAGCGTGCCGGGCGATTGCGGAAAATTCGAGCCCCAAGCGATGCGATCGGCCCCGAACGCGCTTATTGTGGCCTCCATAAATGTCCGAATCGTGGACTTGTTTTGCTGCATCGTGCGCAGATTGCTTTCGGTCAACTTCAGGTAGAGATTGGGATACGCGGAGAGGGCGAAGAATTCGCGTGCCGCCGCATAAGGCGGGCCGTCATCGGAGGGCGGCTGCGCGAAGTGATCGAGAATGACGGTGACGTCGGGGAAGCGCTCGAGCAACGTGCGTAGCAGGGGCAAGCGGTTGAACCGGGTTTGAATGCATACCGGAACGCCGAGCTCCTGCGCTCTGACCCAGGCTGGGTAGGTGTGCGGATCGGCTAGCCAGCCACCGGAATCTTCGGATAGCAGCAGGCCCGCTGCAAAGATCCGGAAGCCGGCCATCCCGCGCTGCCGCACCCAATATGCGAGCCGCTCGGCGGCGTCGGCCGCTTGGACGTCGATCGCACCGACGAAGCAAAGGCGATCGGGATGAGCCGCGGCCACATCGGCGGCATACGAGTTGTCGTACCCGTATGCGGTCGATGCGTGGACGACGACCGCCCGCCCGATCTCGGCTTTGTCCATCCAATCGAGCAGCTGTTCACCGTCGACCGGACGTTCGCGCGTCCACACCGACTGGGTGCCGCCCAAAGGGCTGAACGGATATGCAACGGGGTCTTTCGAGATGGCGTGCGCATGGATGTCGATGATGGTCACGCGAGAAACATCTCATGAGCGGGGAATGCCCGCGGGATGTTCTTGTATTTTGCTGCGATGTCGATCAATGGCTGGACGAGCGCGGGGTCGGCGGTATCAGGCGTAGCCACTTCGACGCGGACCATTTTGCGAAAGACGTCGATCGGAATTTGCGTTACGCCCGACATCATCGCGACGGTATCGGCGTGGTGCGTGTTCGTGTAGGCACCAGCCGCCAGAGTGACGCGCACCCAACGTTTGACCACATCGAGATTCTTCGCTACCCAATCGCTGTTGGAAAAGTAATTCGCGATCACGAAACGGTCGGCGATCGCGCTAAAGCCTTCGGCCAGCACCCGCACCGTGCCGTCGGTGATAGCGTCGCTCACTTGCGGTTGGACCATCGCCGCGACATCGACGCGGTGATCATGGAGCGCTTGTGCGGTTGCGGAATTGGGCAGCTCGACATACTTGAGCGTCTTCGAATCACCGCCGTTTTTGTCGACCCAGGCCATGATCGAGAGCGAGTTCATATCGTTGAGGCCCGGTGACGCGGCGATCTTTCCGTTGAGGTCGGCCGCGGTCTTGATCGGCGAGTCGGCCGCCACGACGGTGAGGTTGAACGGATTTTTCGGATCCCACATCGAGGCGTTGGCGATGACGGTGAGCGGCAACCCGCGCAAGTGCGCAAGCATGGAGGCGATCGGGCTGCCTTTACCGATTTCGTAGGCGCCTGCAATTACTGCGGTTGTCGCCGCCGAGCCGCTCGAGACCGGTACGATCTCGACGTCGAGGCCCGCTTTGCGGTACATACCGCTCTTGACGGCCCAGTAGATCGGCGTCATGTCGTCGGTCGCTACGCCGGCCACGCGGATGTGCGGAATCGTTTGCGCTTTTAATGCCAGGGGAGCGCATGCAAGTGCTGCTGCTCCGCTGCCGGCTAGGAACTGCGAACGGTTGAGAAGTTCCACTGCAACACCTCGGTAGAAATACCGTACGGAAGGCGGTCATGGCAATCCTCGGAGAAAGACTAGAACCGGTCAGGCCGTGGAGGAACGATGCTAACCAAAGAAGAGAACGCGCTCCTTACTCAGACCGGTCGCGGAACGCCGATGGGCGACCTGCTGCGCCGGTACTGGCAGCCCGTTGCGGCGGCTTCCGAAATGGAAGACAAGTGGACGAAACGCGTCCGCATCATGGGTGAGGACCTCGTCCTCTTCAAAGATCGTACGGGAAAGCTCGGGTTGATCGAGGAGGCGTGCCCGCACCGGCGCGCGTCGTTGGCGTACGGCATTCCGACGCAGGACGGCATCCGTTGCCCTTACCATGGCTGGAAGTTCGACGGTGGCGGCCACTGTCTCGAGCAGCCGAACGAGCCCGAAGGCAGCAATTTCAAAGACAAGGTTTCGATCGCAGGCTATCCGGTGCAAGACCTGGCCGGTTTGATTTTTGCGTACCTCGGTCCGCTGCCGGCTCCCCTGATCACGAAGCTCGACGGCTACGTCGCAACGCCCGCCATTCGCCTGATCGCGAGTGCGGTTGTTCCGTGTAACTGGCTGCAAATTCAAGAGAACTCGGTCGATCCGATTCACAGCGAGTGGCTTCACGGCCACTTCGCCGAGTTTGTCGAAGAGCAGCGCGGTAATGAGGTGAAGTGGGCGTTTTCGCAACACCATAGAGCGATTGCGTTCGACGAGAAGCCCTACGGCATCATTAAGCGCCGTCTCAAAGAAGGCCAGTCCGAAGACTGCAGCGACTGGCGCGTCGGCCACCCGATGGTCTTCCCAAACATTCTCGCGGTCGGCAGCGGCGATAAGACCTGGAAGACGTATGAGTTCCAGATTCGCGTGCCGCAGGACGACACGCATACCATGCACTGGTGGTTCACGGCATTCGTTCCTGCCGCAGGCGTCGACGTCGATGCGAAGCTCCTCGCAAAACCGCACTGCTTCGAGGTGCCGCTCGACACCAACGATCACGGGACGGCCGAGTTTCAAGACATCCTCGCGTGGACCACGCAAGGCGGCGTCTGCGATCGGCGCGAGGAACACCTCGGCTCGAGCGATCGCGGCGTCACGATGTTTCGCAACATGCTGCGGCGCGAACTGAAGAAGATCGAGAATGGCGACGATCCGATGCTCGTCAATCGCGATCCGGCGCTCGATGTTCCGCTGGAGCTTCCGCTCGAGACCGACAAGTCGCATTACTCCGAAGGCTTCGCAAGCCTGTTGCAGCGTCGCCATTGGCGCTATGCGGGGATCGACGCGGAATTACTCGCGGCGTTCTCGCGCGCGAAGGAAGTCGTGGGCGTATAAGCGTGCGGCCTCTCCGCATGGGCGTTGCCGGCTTGGGGCAAGGAGCCGGCGGCGTGATGCCGTCGATGGCGGCGATGCCGGAAATCGACCTCATTGCCGGCGCCGACCTCAACCCAGAGATGCGCAAAGGCTTCGAAGAGCGCTACCCGGGTACGCGCACATACGACTCCGTTGCGGGACTCGCAAAAGATCCCGATGTCGAAGCGATCTGGGTTTCAACTCCCAATAAGTATCATTGCGAGCACGCGATCGAAGCGATGCGTCACGGGAAGCATGTTGCCGTTGAGAAGCCGATGGCCATCGATCTTGCGGAAGCCGATCGGATGTGCGCGGCGGCCGAAAAATACGGCGTGAAGTTGCTGGCGGGGCACACTTCGAGCTACGGACTCGGCGTGCGCGCCATGCGGCGCGTGGCGATCGAGGGCGGCCTGGGTGACGTGCGCGCGATCTTCGTGTGGTCCTACACGGATTGGATGCTTCGGCCGCGCACGGCGGACGAACTCGTGTTCGAGCAGGGCGGCGGCTTGATTCACCGGCAGGGACCGCATCAGATCGACACGTTGCGCCTCCTGGGCGGGGGCATGTTGCGCAGCGTGCGCGGCACGACCGGATCGTGGCAGAAAGAACGCCCGATCCCCGGCTTCTACACAGCTTACATGGAGTTCGAAGACGGCACGCCGGCGACGATACTGCACAACGGGTACGGCTACTTTTTGACGGCGGAATTGTATCCGTGGGCGCCGTCGATGCACCGCTATCAAGAAGACGACCGCATTCGCTTTCGTAAGGGAATTCGGGCCGGGGCGCGTGACGAAGAAACCGAGAAGGCCGCTTACCGCATCGGCGGCACGCGTGACAAGACGCTGCAGAAGGCTCCGACCGAGATGCCGCCCTGGACGCCGTACGACATGGGCATGCTGGTGCTCTCGTGCGATCGCGGCGACGTGCGCCACTCGAAGTACGGGCTTTCGATCTACGGCGACGATGGGCCGCGAGAACTCGACTTGCGCCCATTCGGCCGGACCGAAGCGGATTTCGAGGGCGGCGTAACGCTGCAGGCGCTCGAGGAGCTGCACGGCGCGATCGTGCTCGGCAAGCCGGTCTATCACAGCGGTGAGTGGGGGCGCGCGACGCTCGAGGCGGCGCTGGCCATCATCACTTCGGCGCGCGACCGGCGCGAAATCATGCTCGAACGTCAGGTTCCGATGCCGGCATCCTACGATCTCGATTTCCAGCTGGGGGCGGCCGCGTCAGGGCAGTAGCAGCTCTTTCGCCGGAAACGAATTGGGAATAACGCCGAAGTGCGCCGCCTTTTCGATGAGCGGCTGCAAGTCGGCGGCGGTGAGGCGGGTGCCGGCATACGCGCGCTGCGTCATGTGCTCGAACACGCCGGGCTGCATCGCGCTGAATTGCCCGATGATCGGGGCGGTTTCGTCAGGGTGCGCGTTGGTATATGCTGCGGCTCGTTGCACCACGTCTTGGAACTTGCGAACGAGCGCCGGATTTTTCGTCGCCCAGTCGCTCGTCGTGAACCAGGCAGAGAAGAGATAGTGTGATGCGATCGCGGCGTAGGCCGTGCCGAGCATTTTCACTTTGCCCGTTTGCAGAGCGGCGTCGAGAAACGGTTCGGTCACGCTGGCGGCATAAATCCGGTTCTGCTCGATGGCCGCTCCGGCCGCGCCCATCGGCATCTCTACGAATTTCAGACTCTTGGGGTCGCCGCCGTTGGCTTCCATCCACGACATAATGGCGACGGTCGATAGGTCGCCGAGCGTTGCCGACCCGACGATCTTGCCGTTGAGGTCCTTCGCGGTGGCGATGCCGCCGGCCGTACTCACGAGGAGTCCGGCATACGGATTCTGCGGCTGGAAATAGGCGCCCGGCGCAATCACCACGACGGGAACGCGATGGATGTGCGCGGTGAACAGCGCGAGCAACCCGGCGTGGCCGATGTCGTACGATCCGCCGACGACCGCGGCAGTCACGGCAGCACCGCCGGTACCCTTTGCAATTTGCACATCGAGCCCGGCGCGTTCGAACATACCGGAGGCCTTGGCGTAGAGCACCGGCGTGATCGCATCGTCCGGCGAGGCGATGACGGTTACCGTCGCTAATTTGCTCTGCGCGAACGCGCTGCTGTTTCCCGTAGCTAGTGCAGTTACCGCAGCCAGCGTAAGGATTGCTGCCACGCGTGCGGCGCGAACGATCGTAACGAGCATCGGGTCCTCCTACCTCGGCGGCCGTGGTACCGCGTCGGACGTTGCAACGCTTTCGGGCCAACCGGAAACGGTCGACGACGCGCTGACGTTCTCCTGGATGCCGGCATTCGCTTTCCACAGCGCGCCGATGAAGCGCCGTCCGCTGACGCCGTTCGATTCATCCGAGATCAAGTATCGAATCAACGGGGCCATCACGCTCGGCTGGATCAGCTTGCTGCGATCGCGGACGGCGTCTTGGGCGACCATGCGCGTGTCGGCGCCTCCGCCCGGTAAGATGGCGTTGACGGTAACACCGGTATCGGCGAGGTCTTTTGCCCATATGGTGGTCATCGATTCGAGCGCGGCCTTGGATGGTCCGTACGGATGTTCGCCGCCGCGCGTCATCGTGCGATAGCTCGTGACGTGATTGATGATGCGGCCCCAGCCTTGAGCGACGAGTCGCGGTGCGACGGCGCGCGCCATGAAGAATGGACCCGCCGTATTGGTCGTCCAGATCGATTGCCATTGCTCGATCGACAGGTCATAGAATCGCTGCGGGTGAGCGCCGCCCGCGTCGTCGCGGGTGGTCGACAGATTCAGCCCGGCATTATTCACGAGGGCGTCGACCGTTCCGAAGTGCGCGACCGTCGCGGCAACGATCGCTTCGCACTCGGCGGCATCCCTAACGTCGCCGCGCGCGATCAGCAGCCCGTTGGTCTCGCGCAGCTCGCCGGGTCCGGAGCGGCCCACCGCAACGACGCTATGGCCGGCAGCGAGCAGCGCTTCCACCATGACGCGTCCCAAGCCGGCGGTGCCGCCGGTAACGATGACGACTCTTTTCACCGGGGCAAAACGCGTCGGCAGTTCTTTACGGGAGCCAAGCGATGGCGCGAACCTCGGGGAGTCTGCGCGGGGTTGCTGCCCAGGTTTCGCCGCCGTCGACGCTGCGATAAATCTGCCCGAGGTTGGTGACGGCAAAGATGAGCATCGGATCGGCCGGGTTCGTCGCGAGAAAATACATCGAGCTCTCGGGCTGCACCGGCAATGCGACGTCTTCCCAGGTCGATCCGTAGTCACGACTGCGAAAGAGCCGGCCGTTCGAACCCGGCGGCCCGTTGCCGTTTGTGACGAAGACGACGCCAGAGTCGTCCGGGCGCTGGCGAAGCGTGCGAACGTATTGCCATTTCGAATCGAGCGGCTCGAGCGTCCAGGTTAATCCGGCGTCGCTGCTGCGGTGAATTCCATCGCACGTCGTCGCAAAGAAGACGGCGCACCCGGAGGCATCGCGCACCACGCTATAACCGTGGATGTCCTCGGTGACGAGGCCGGCAGAGACCTTGCTCCACGTTTGTCCCCCGTCGACGCTTCGCCACGTGCCGTCGATTTCAACGCCGGCGATCACGATGTTGGGTTCGTCTGGATGAAAGACGACGTCGGTGACCCGGGCCCAGTGTTTCACATCGCTCGTTTCGGCCGAAGTTGCCTTCGCCGCGTTCTCACCGGCGTAGAATCCACTCGTGACGTAAGGCCGCATGTCCGTCGCAATGGGTTGCCACGTTTGACCGTCGTCGTCGGAGCGGAAGAGCGCCGCCGGTTGCGTTCCGGCGATGATCGACTTCGGGTTTGACGGATCGAACGCGAGTGCCGTAACGAGGCCGTTGTCCACCAGGTTGCCCAGGTGCTTCCACTGAGCCGAGTCCGGGTCGAGCCGGTACACGCCGCTGTTCGTGCCCGCGAGCAGCACGCCGGGTTGCGCCGGATGAACGGCGAGCGACCACACCTGACTGCCGCTATACATATCGCAGCCACTCGGCATGCGGGCGATCGTCTCGCCCATGTTCGAGCTACTCCAGACCGAAAGGCCGTTGGTTGCCACGTAGAGTGAGGGCATAGCGTATATCTTTCCTTTCTCAGGGAAGGAATCATCCTCAACAACGCTAACGCCCGGCCCGAGGAGGGCAAGTGATAGAAGCCGATATTCACCACGCGACCTTGCTCGTCGGAAGTTTTCCGTACCGTGATGCGCGCGAAACCTTGACGGCAAGCGGCCCGGCGCTCGCGGGTGTGGCGAAGCGGCTGAGCGACGGCGAAGCGCAGGGTTGGACGATTTTTGCTGCGCGCACCATTCCGGACGGCGATGGAATCGAACCGGACACCGATTTTACGCAGTTGCCGAACCGGCGCGTCCAAAAGTACCGCGTGCGCAAAGACACGACGGCAGCCGGCGTGCGATTCAACTCGGCCGGTTACGAGGAGATCGTCGCGGCGTCGTACGCGGTGTTTTGCGAGCTGCGCGACGCCGGAGTGATCGCACCGGGTACCCGGCTTCAGCAGAGCCTGCCGACGCCGCTCGGCGTCGTCGGTCAGCACTTCGGGGCCGCGGATATACCGGTCGTGCTCGATGCGTTTCAAGCGGCGCATTTTGCCGACGTGGAGCGGCTTCTCGCGCGGGTGCCGCACGGCGATCTTGCGCTTCAATGGGATGTGGCGGTTGAGGTCGTCTCTTCGCTCGAACAGCTAGATCCGGTGTTTGCCGACCTCTATCCCCTCGAGAAGGTCGCGAGCCGGATCGCAACGGCTGTCGACCTCATCCCATCCGGCGTTGAGGTCGGCATTCATTTATGCTATGGCAACCCGGGCGGTCACCACATTATCGAGCCGCGCGATCTTGCGAATGTCGTCGCGCTCGCCAACGCGGTTGCGAAGAGCGTTCACCGTCAGTTGAATTGGGTACACATGCCCGTCCCGATCGATCGAGATGATCTCGCGTACTTTGCGCCGCTACGGGATCTCATGCTCGATAGCAAGACGGAACTGTATCTGGGGCTCGTACATCTTGGTGACGGTGTCGAGGGTGGAAGGCGACGGATGCGCGCGGCAAAGGCGGCGCGTTTGAACTTCGGCATCGCGACCGAGTGCGGGTTCCGCTATGTCCCGGTGGCGGAGGTTCCAAAGCTGCTGGAGTTGCACCGTACGCTGGGCCGGCTGGAATAAGGAGAAGATCGCAATGAGTAGTGCCGCAACGACGGTTTGGAACAAGAACTATACGACACGAAAAGGCGACGTCGAGCTGGCCGTGTACCGGAAGCGGGCCGGTGCTCCGGCAGGCGACGAGACGCCACTGCCGGTGCTGCTGCTCGTGCACGGATCGTCGATCTCAGCGCTGCCAACCTACGACCTGACCGTCCCCGATGCCGGCCAATACTCCGTGATGGATGTTTTCGCCGGCTATGGCTTCGATGTGTGGGCGGTCGATTGTGAGAATTACGGACGCTCGGCTCGCACGAGCGGAACATCGGATATCTCGAGCGGCGCGGACGACATCTTTACGGCCGTCGAACTGATCAAAGCGGAGACCGGCGCGCTGCGCGTCCACCTTTTTGGCGAATCATCGGGCGCGCTGCGCGTCGCCCTTTTCGCCGCGCGTTATCCCGAACGCGTCGAGCGCATCGTGCTTTCCGCCTACACCTACACCGGCAAAGGGTCGCCGACGCTGTCGAAGCGTGCTCTCGATGTCGAACGATTTCGCGCGAATCCGCGTCGTACCCGTGACCAATCGATGATCGATAGCATTTTCGAACGCGATAAACCGGGCACGTCCGTGCCGCAAATCGCTCAGGCGATCGGGGCGATCGAACTGCAATTCGGAGACCAAGTGCCGACCGGCACGTATCTCGATATGGTCGCGAATCTGCCGACGGTCGAACCGGAGCAACTGCGCAATCCCGTCATGATGATCACCGGGGAGTTCGATGGGATCTCGACGATGGAAGACCTGCTCGAATTTTACGCAAAGTTGCGGGCAGAAAAGCAATTCATCGTTATGCCGGCAACGGCGCACTCCGTGGTGTGGGCGAAGAACCGCCATCTTTTCTGGCACTGGATGAAGGCGTTCCTCACGGAGCCCGCCTACGAACCCGTCTAATGTGCCCAAGCGTCCGCCGGGCCGGCCGCGCGACGACGTCCAACGTACGGCCTTGATCAACGAGACGCTACGCCTATTGCAAACGACGCCACCGTCGCATTTGACGCGCTTGGATATCGCCCGCGCTGCCGGTGTGGACCCGGCTCTGATTCGCTACTATTTCGGCGATAAGTATAAGCTATTCGCGGAGGTTATCGCGTTGATCGCAGCCGAAATCGAACGGGGCGGAACGGAGGCGCTCACGAGCGAGGGTACTCCGAAGGAACGAATTGCGCGATTGGTGCGTGCAAGCCACGACGTTCATCGCCGCTACCCCCATTATCACCAATTAATCTTAGATCAGATCATTCGCGGGCGTCCGGAGACGGTCCAACGGATCCGTGCCGAGATGAGTGCCAGTCTGCGAAAAGGTTTGCTCGAGGTGATGCAGGAGGGCGCGGCGCGCGGAGATCTCCGAGTGGTTGACCCCGGTCATCTCGGTATTGCGATCATCGGCATGTGTGAGTATTTCAGCTCCGGCTGGGGACCGGTTTCGGCGCTCCTTGGAGAATCGCCGGAAGCTGGACGCGATGAATCCGCGGAACTCTACGGACAATTCATGGAAGAGCTTATCGTGCGCTCCCTCGCACCGTGATATAGAACATGAACTGCCGCGTCAATTGCCTGCTTCGCGCGGGTGGTCGATCACGACGGCGCGCAGCGCCAGCTCAAGCGCGACCCTCAGGAGCGCGATGCCCGTATCCAAGACCGGTGACGTCTCGGCGAGCCATGCGCGGTTCTCGCTGAGGTAGATGTCGAGCACAACGCGCGCGATCAAGGCCGGCTCTTCATTTGCGGAAACGCGTCGGGCAGACTGCGCGCTTACGATCAACCCGGTCAACCGCCTCGGTGTGCTGGAAGACGTCGACGCAATCGGTGCGAACGAGCGCATGATCGACCGCGGCCCGCTGCAAAACGATCTCTCCGCAAAAGCCGCCGTCGCTCAACTAAGCTTGAGTCTAGTGACCGTTCCAAATCATCTGCGCGGCCGGGACGCTTTCATCCATCGCTCCGTACTTTACCGACGCGTCGATACCAGGCTGTAGCAGGGCAGGGTCCAATGACGTCGCTAACGCCGCGCGCGCCATTGAGTTCGCCACCGCCGGGTCGAGCTTCGAGTAACGCACGAGTATGGCAGCCGATTCCTTCGGATGCGCGTTGCCCCACGCACTCGCCTTGTTCAGGGCGGAGACGAACTTTCTCGCGAGCTCGGGATTCGCAGCCAGCCACGAATTGCTCGCCGCATAGGCGACGGCAATAAATTTGGGCGCGATGCCGTCGAGCACGTTGCCCAGAGAGCGCACCGCCGAACTGCAGGTCGTAATGAAGGGTTTGACCGTCGCACCGGCATCGATGCGTCCGCTCTCAACGGCGGAACACATCTGCGGAAACGGCACCTCGACGAACTTGATCGACTTCGAATCACCACCGTGATGATCGACCCACGACATCACCGCCACTTGCTGCATCGTCTTGATGCCCGCGATCCCGACCGTCTTGCCGTTGAGATCCGCCGCCGATTTGTACGGCGCGCCGCTCTTAACGAGAATGACATTGTCCCGCGAAGCCGTGCTTTCCATCCCTCCGGCTGCGATGAGTTTGAGCGGGATGCCGTGCTGATATGCGGTCGCCAGCGATGAGATCGCGCCGCCCGCAACGTCGACCGAACCACCGGCCAGCGCCGCAACCCCGCTCGCTGCGTTCTGGCCGCCGGTAAATTCAACGGTTATCCCGACGTCCTTGAAATAGCCGAGGTCCTGTGCATAATACACGTTCCCGATCGTATCGAGCGGCGCCGCCGCCACCCGCACGACGGTCAATTGCTGCGCGCCGGCTTGGACCATCGTTCCGGCCAGCAATGCAAATAACGAAACAATGAAGCGCTTCATGGCTGACGGTTTCCCCTCCCGAAGACGTCGCGGAAAACTCCTCGACAATACCGAAAATAGTCGTCCGGCGCCAGCCGGTAGCGACCGTAGCCGACGTGGACCGCAGTTCGACCATGCGAGGCGAAACCTCGGCATCGCGCGGCTCGAACATGCCCGCTCCCGATGTCGCTGCAAGCGCGGCCAAGTGTCCGCCGGCAGAGGAGCCCCCAGAGGCCGTCCGCTCAGGATCGTAACCGTACGACGCGGCGCTGCGGCGCAACCAGCGGATGCTCATTTTAACATCCTCGATCTGCGCGGGAAAAACCGCCTCGTTTCTCAGACGGTGATCGATGCTTGCCACGGCAAATCCCGATCGCTCGCAGAACGCCGCCAGATCCGGAGAGAGCGTGCGGTTCCCGTGTCTCCAGCCGCCGCCGTGGATAAAGACGACGAGCGGAACAGGCTCGACACGTTGAGCGGGGACGTAGATGTCGAGGCGTAAGTCCGCATGTTCGGGCGAAAGCCGACATCGGGGTATTGCTCGAGCGCCACGTTCATAAATTCCTCGTCGGCCTGGACGCGATCTTATGAGGCAACGTACGTTTTGAAACCATCTCGAGAAGCCCATGCGCTTTCGCTAGCCTGCGAGTCGATCGACGCTTTATCGGCGTTGCAGCTGTGCTCGCAGAAACCCGGATCGTAAGTGTGGCTCTTTTCATTCGTTCGAGCGCTACGCTGTCCTGATCGAACACACGACGTAACGCATAGCGGAAGAACGCAGTCGTATGGGCACATTCGCGACTCCCGATATAGAAAAAACCCCGCCCCAACGGGATTCGAACCGCTCAACACGGGTCCCGGCCGCTCCCGTTGGGTCCTCGAAAACCTTGCTACGTGAGGGTTTCTAGCGTCCGGGCGTCCTTTCGAGTCCCCTCGAAATTCGCCTAAAACCGTCGAGTCTGTGTCACCGTTGTGTCACGACTTGGCGCACCGTTGCCTGGTGGCCGAGGCGGTCCTGGACCGTTGTAAGCGGAAGCCAAGCCGCCACCCGTTTGGGGGAGCACTTCCGTGAAGGAACGCGTTCGGGAATGGGCGGTCGAAGCGGGCCCTGTCGCTATGGGCTTCGGATTGGTAGTGGGCGGCATTATCTTTGTCGTCTGGTTGATTATGGCGTCGGAACGTCCCCTCGAATTGCTAGGCACATTTTTTCCGACCTTTTTAGGCCCGGCACCTGATGGACGAATTTGCCGCAAAGTGCGCCACCCGCAGTCCCGTTTATCGTCTTGCCGTTCGCAGTTGTCTTTTTCTGTGGGCTCGCTCGCGGACTTCTTGCGATTCGCAAAGCGCGTGCGATGCCTCCAGAATGAAAAGCGCACTGGAGCGCCTTGCGGGCGCGCTTTCTAAGATGATAGCGAATGGAGTCGTGGGGATCGTTGGCCTGGCAGTAGTCCTTGCGATCGGTGCTTACGCCCTCTACGTCTTGTTCAGCGTCATTTACTTCGGTGGCAAATTCCTCATCGACACGGGGAATACGCTCGTTTGGCTGGTGCGTCACCCTCTTGAATTCGTGGTCGCCGTTGTTACGGGCGTATGGGACTTCGCGTCGACTTATATCATCGGAATGCTAGTACTCGGTCTTTTCTTCGCGGTCGGGTCGTGGCTGTTCGGTCTTGGCGAGAAGACTGCGGGCCCTATTGTTCAATTTCTGGACCGTCGACTGAAATAGTCCACTGTGGCTAGTATTTGTCGCTTTGGACGCGAGGTGCGCGGATGACCGGACCGAATTTGCAAGAGGCGAGATCAACGTATGCATCCTGAACTTGACGCACTTGGTAAAACCTACGCTGAGAAGCAAGTCGCGTTTATAGAGGTTAATCGACTGCTCGACGAATCGTCGGATAAACTTGTGACAACGAGTGTTTTTGATCCGGCCTTCTACGCACTGTCAGACGAACACACAAAGCGATTTGAAGCGTGGAGCAAGGTTGTCCATGAAATAAATGACGCCGCCCATCGCCTCGGAATCCGTGCACAAGAATTAGCAAATGAACAGCGACGTATGTAGCGCCCTCAATGTGTAAACGGACAACTGCATAGTTCAATAGCGGTGGGCGTCTCAGCGCGTAAATTCACGCCGAGGTTAGCCTCATCTACTCTTTCGAAATCCACGAGAAACGGCTTGTCTTTGAACCCGATGACTTCAATCCGGGTCTTCCCAGACCGCAACTTCTTGATTGCGCCGACCGCCGCTCTCTCATTGTTGGGCAGTACGATGACCCCGTTCATGCAACGGTTCCCACTGAACCCCATCACAAGGGCGTGAAATGCGTTCGCCTTCCCGATCATCGCGTAGTCCGATGTGACGATGCAGGCCTGCCGCTCGAATGCCAATTGCAAAATGTGCGCGAAGTCCTCGTCTTCGCTGTGCGAGCCTTTGTAGGTGGCCTTCGGCATCGTCGTCTTCGAGTCGATCATCATTGCCGGGTAGAACCGACATAAAGGCTTGGGCGTTGAAATTCTTGTCGATCACGAAAAGATGCTGCGGATAGAGTTCGGTCGACTGCCGCTTTCCCATACGTAGAAATTCGCTCGAAATACCGGGTAGTCTTTCGGGTCTACCGGTAGACCGTTATGCAAGTCAGGGGTCACTGAAATGAGCATTGAATCACCAAACCCTGAAACGCAGGCCTGTTCCGCACTAAACTGAGCCTGAACCGACCCACACGAAACCCCAACAAAACAGGCTGATTCACCCAAGCCTGCCCGCATGATCCCAGCGTGAAGCCGTTCTATGAGGCGGGTCCTGTATTTTGGACCACTTGTGACCACGAAAGCGGTGTGCGCTTTATGGGTTCCGGCGTTTTCATTGAGGCCACGTTATCGCCAAAAATGTTGCCCTGTGACGTGTCAATGTTCCTGAGACGGACGAGAACACTCGAACGGGACCTAGCGCCTCACACAGAGCCCGCAAGGGGCCTCTATGTGGCTCTTGGCGACCTGCCCCCGATCATCTTTGGATCACACGAAGGACGCGATCCAAAACAGGCACAATCGGTTTGTGGCTCATTACTGCGCGCTATGCGCGCTGGTCGTTGAAGGTGGCGACGCAAAATGACATTTAGAACTCCGAAGATCGATGACTTTATCGCTTGGAAGATCAATGGCGGTCACATTGCCGCGCTAACTGCAGCCGCCTACAAAACGGAACTCGAACGCTTTCAAGAATTTTTGAACGAAAAAGAAGAGCAAAAAGCGATTTGGGCTGCTGATAAGCACGACGTCAGCCAATTCCTTGCACTAAAGCGCCAAACCAACGCGCCAACGACGACGCATCGGATTTTTGCACCGATTAAAGAGTTCTTCAAATATCTTCAGCACGAGCAACTTAGATCTGATAATCCTACAACGGGAATAAGACTTGCACGGATCGCGCGCCGGAATGACTCGCGGGTCACGTTGGCTCGCGCGGACGTGCAGAAACTCTTGAACGCGCCAACGGGACGGTTGGCAGTGCGCGACAGAGCCATTATTCATTGCTTCTGTTCTGGTTTAAAGCGCAATGAAGTCCAGGCACTTTTGATCGGCGACGTAGACCTCGAAGCACGTAGGCTCAAGGTCGGCAATCGATTTGTGCCGCTTTCGGAACCAGCATGCGTTGCGCTCGCTGCCCATTTGCAGGCGCGGCAAGCGAAGAGGTCGGCGATCTTATTCACTGCCGCTGCGAGGCATGCCGCGACTATGGGCTTGCGGCAATTGTGGCACGTCGTAAAATCCAACGCGATGCGAGTCGGCCTCGACGAAGAGACAAGCCCGGAAACGCTAAGAACAACCTTTGTCGTCCACGCCATGGAAGATGGCATCACGTTCTTGGGCCTAATCGATGCTATCGGAACATATAATGATTTTTGGTTGCGCGACCTTTTAGAAGCCGCAAAGCCGGAATTCGCAAAGCGCAGTGCCGATCTTTCCGTGGGCGCTTTGGCGCATCGTGCTTATGGGCCGGGAAGAGAATATGATTTCTACATCGATCTCGCCTCGGAGATCGCTAAGGCTCAGGCGAACGTCTTCGTTATTGATGCCTACATCGATGAAGATTTGTTTAACTTGTACGTTAGCAAGATTCCGGCTACGGCGAAGACACGGGTTTTGTCGATGAAGTTCGACGACAATGTCGAGAAAGTTGCATCGATGTTCTCAAGTCAACAGCCAATTCAGTTGCGAAAAACCAAGCATATTCACGATAGGCACATATTCATAGATGATCGTGGCTGGGCAGTTGGACAATCTATCAAAGAGGCGGGGAAGAAGAAGCCCACTTACCTCATTGAACTATCCGAACCTACGTTAAGCGCCGCGAGAGCCGCTTACGAGAGCCTCTGGAGCGCTGCTACCGTACTCATTTAGCGCGACATCCTTTATTGTTTTAAGTTGGCTTTACGGGCGCCGGCTCTTAAATCGGTCACGAAAGCGGTATAGGCTATGCGTCGAAAGTAAATGGCGTCAGGTCCAATTACAACGGGTGAAGAGTTAGGACTGGGACTTGAAAATAAAAAGCGTTATCGCGCGCAAGTTTAAACGGTTTGCCGACTTGGAGATCGTTGACTTGCCGGAGTCTGCTAGGCTTGTTGTTCTTGCTGGCCCAAATGGCTTCGGAAAGTCATCGCTATTTGACGCATTTTTCACTTTCCATCACTTCTCAAGCGCGGGCAATCTCAACCGTGGGGTTCTTTCCGATGAGCGTGTTGTTGCAGTGATTCTCACTGCCTGTGTCCTGGTGAAGTGTAGCCCGAACGAGGCTCCGGGCCTTCGTTGGGTCAGCGCCATATGCCGTGGCGCGTTTCGGCTTCGTGATCTTCATGAGCACTTTCGCAGAATCGAGGGTTGTGCGAATCCGAGCCGGCCAGGTGCCCGTGAACACTTCTCGAAAATCCGGTTGCACGATCTGCGTCATACTCACGCGTCCCTCATGGCGATGGCCGGGCAATCACTTGACGTGATTTCGAAGCGACTCGGACATTCCAACATCGCGATCACGGCCGAGAGGTACCTGTCCGTCTACACCTCGCGAGATGAAGCGGCGTCGGAGGCCTTCGCTACCCTCCTACGCTGAAGGTTCTGTGTCAGGAATGTGTCATGGAGGCACATTCTCGACACCGTACATAGAAAAAACCCCGCCGTAGCGAGGTTTTGAGATTTAGCCCCAACGGGATTCGAACCCGTGTTACCGCCGTGAGAGGGCGACGTCCTAGGCCTCTAGACGATAGGGCCGTTTTAAGCTCCCGGTGATGGACTCGAACCACCATAGGCAGAATCAGAACCTGCAGTCCTACCGTTAGACGAACCGGGATCACCATTCGATTTTCGAAGATTTCTGGCGGCGAAGGTATCAGTTTGACTGTGACAGTTGGGACAGAGCATCCGAAGATTCTCCAGCCGATGGTCGTCACGCACACCGTTGACGTGGTCGATTTGGATGCTCAGCGGGCGGCCCCTCCATTCACTAAGACCGCACCAGTCGCAACGGTTTACGATTATACCAGCTTTGAGCAAGCGGCGTTTGATGGTTAGCCGGCTCGTTGAAGTAGCGACGGCCTCCTCGGCCGTCCAGACCTTCGTCGGCTTGGGAACGATGCGTCCAGCCTTCACCGCTTTGGTCCATGAAGCGGATGAGAAGCCGAAACGGCTCCGGCACTCCCGATAGCTCGCGCCCCGGTAGTAACAAGACTGGATCTCGCCCCAGTCATATCGCCGCCTTGCCGCTTCGGAGAGTGCAGAGGGCGTCGCGACGACGATGTCGCCAAGCGCGATGGCCTTCTTCCACGTAGCGTGTGCTATCCCGAATCGCCTGTGGCAGCTGAGATAGCCATTCCCGTCGTCGATATACGCCTGCATCGCCTCCCAGTCGAAAAACTTGCGGCCATATTTCCCGTGCCTTCTCATCGAACATATGTTCGCATTAAGTTGTTACCAGCTTATTGCCGCAGTGTAAAGTTCGCCCGAGGCGGTATGATAGGGAGCCGGTGGGTGTGTGCCCGCCGCGGTCTTTCCGTAAGAGGAGTCGTTTTCGGTGCAGGCAGTCGTGCTGGTCGGTGGTGAGGGGACGCGTCTGCGCCCGCTAACGCTCGAGACCCCCAAACCCATGATCCCCGTCATGAACGTGCCCTTCCTCGAACGCACGCTCGTGCGCCTCAAAGAGGCCGGTATCGACGACGTCATCCTCCCCGCCGGCTACCTGCCCGAGGCCATCACGAGCGCCTTCGGCGACGGCAGCCGCCTCGGCATGAGGGTCCGCTACGTGATCGAGGAGACGCCCCTCGGGACGGCCGGCGCACTCAAGAACGTCGAGCAGTACATCACCGGCCCGTTCTTCGTGCTCAACGGCGACGTCCTCACGAGCCTCGACCTGCGCGCCATGCTCGCCAACCACCAAGCTAAGGGCGGCGTCGCGAGCCTGCACCTCATTAAGGTCGACGACCCGTCGGCCTTCGGCTGCGTCGTCCACGACGCTGACGGCCGCATCAGCGCCTTCGTCGAGAAGCCCAAGCGTGAAGACGCTCCGACGAACGAAGTCAACGCCGGCACCTACCTTCTTGAGAAGGCAGTCCTCGACGCGATCCCCGCCGGCCGCCCCGTCTCGATCGAGCGCGAAACGTTCCCCGAACTCATCGCGGCCGGCCAACGGCTCTACGCTTACACCACCGCCGATTACTGGATCGATTTAGGGAAGCCCGAGGCCTATCTCGGCGCTCACCGCGACATTTTCGACGGCAGAATGCCGCTCGGGCTGCAACCCGGGGTGAACGGGCCGGGTGCTAAGGGAGTACCTTCCTCCGCCATCATCCCGCCGGTCTTCGTCGGTCGCAACGTCCGCGTTGCCCCGGATGCGAAAATCGGACCATATACGGTTCTCGGTGACGATTGCGAGGTTGGCTCTGGTGCCGTGGTCGCCGACTCGCTCCTCTGGGATAACGTCGTCGTCGAAGCCGGTGCCAGCCTGGATTGGGCGATCGTCGCCAGCCGGGCGCACATCGGCGCGGGAGCCGTTGTCGGCCGAGGTTCGGTCATCGGTCACGGAGCGGACATCGCTCCAAACGCAGCGGTCGGCGAAAACGCCCGCATCCCCGCCCCGGCCTAAAAAGGTCGTTTGCGTCACTATCCGGCGGGGTACCACATAACCAGACGATATCCACACGGTTGCCCTCTCTAAGACCCAGGTAGCGAGGGCGCTCTTTCACATTAGCCGGTCGTACCGGCCGCCACAGGGGGAACCTCGCGTGAACGCTCCTCGGATGCTCTTCCTCGGTTCGTATCCGCCCCGCGAATGCGGAATCGCCACGTTCACCAAAGACGTCGTCGATAGTTACGATCAGCGGTACGGCCTCCGAAGTGAGATCATCTCGATCGAAGAACCCGGCGCGCCGGAGCGCGAATATCCCGCCACCGTCGTGGCGAGCCTGCAGCAAGACGATCGCGGCACCTACGGCGCGGTCGCGGAATTCGTCAACACGCATGCGTGCGAAGCGCTGAACGTGCAGCACGAGTACGGTCTTTTCGGCGGCGAGGACGGCGAGTGGATCGTCGATCTCATCGCACTCGTTCGCAAACCGGTCATCGTGTCGTTGCACACCGTGCTGCCGGAACCGACGCCCAATCATTTGCGCGTAACGCGCACGATTTGCGCAACCGCCAGCGGCGTCGTCGTCCTCTCCGCCACCGGCAAAGACATCCTCATCGATCGCTACGGCATCGATCCGAACAAGGTCAGCGTGATCCATCACGGCGTGCCCGATGTTCCGTTCCGCGATACCGAAGCGGCGAAAGCATCGCTCGGATTACAGAACCGTCAAGTCGTGTCGACGTTCGGTTTGATCAATCGCGGCAAGGGTCTCGAGTACGCGATCGAAGCGATGCGCGATGTCGCAACCGCGCATCCCGAAGCGCTCTACTTGATTCTCGGGCAAACGCATCCGGTCGTGCGCCGGCATGAAGGCGAGATCTATCGCGAGTCGCTGGAAAAGCTGGTCGCGGAATACGGCCTGGCCGACAACGTCCGGCTCGTCGATCGCTATCTTGGCTTCGACGAGCTCGTGCAGTATCTGCAGGCCACCGACATCTACCTCACGCCCTACCTGAACCCGGTGCAGATTGTCAGCGGCACGCTCGCGTATGCGATCGGCCTCGGCAAGGCCGTCGTCTCGACGCCCTATCTGTACGCGGAAGAGCTGCTGGCGCACGGGCGCGGGTTTCTCGTACAGTTCCGCGACGCGCTCTCGATCGCGAGCACGATGAACGCGCTCTTCGAGGACCGCGATCTGCGCGCGAGCACCGAGCGCCGCGCCTACCGCTTCGGGCGGCAGATGACCTGGCCGCACGTCGCGCAAGAATACGGGCGCTTGTTCACCGCGCTGCTGCCCGGCCGCCGTCTGGCGCTGGCCACGTCAGCCTAACGGGAATGCCCACCGCTCGCCGGCCGGTCCTCGACCATCTGGTCACGATGACCGACGACGTCGGCATGTTCCAGCACGCGCGCTTCGACGTCCCGAACCGCTCGTTCGGCTATTGCACCGACGACGTGTCCCGCGCGCTGATGGTCGCGGTCGAAGCGACGCGCGACCGTGCGACCGAGCAGATCGGCGCGAAGCTCGTCACCACCTACCTCGCGTTTCTGCTCGACGCGCAGCTGCCCGACGGCTGGTTCCACAATTTCATGGGCTACGACCGCCGCTGGCAAGATCAGCGCGGCACCCACGACTCGCTCGGCCGCGCCGTTTGGGGCCTCGGTCACTGCATCGCGCGCGCGCCGCGCGACGCCTGGCGCCGCGTCGCGCGCGAGCTCTTCGACGCCGCGCTGCCGCACGTCGCCGGGCTGCCGCATCTGCGCTCGCGGGCGTACGCCGCACTCGGCCTCGTAGCCGTGGCGAGCGCCGAACCGGGCGACGCGCAGATCACCGCGGCCTTGCGCGCGGCGGTCACGCCGATCGCGAACGCGTATCACGCTCAGGCGTCGCCCGACTGGCGCTGGTGCGAAGAGACGATGACCTACGACAACGCGCGGCTCTGCGAGGCGCTGATCCGGGCGGCCGTGGTGCTCGGCGATCACGCGCTGCTGCGCACCGGCCTCTCGATGCTCGACTTCTACGCGCACATCGTCGTCGAAGACGGCATGTTCGTGCCGATCGGCAACGACGGCTGGTATCCGCGCGGCGGCGAACGCGCGCGCTTCGGTCAGCAACCGTTGGAAGCTGCCGCACTGGTCGCAGCGGCGCTCGCGGCGTGCGATGCAACCGGCGACTCGCGCTACCGCGATCTCGCCACGGTGGCCGGCGATTGGTACTTCGGCCGCAACACGCACGGGTTTCTCATGGTCACCAACGGCGGCTGCCGCGACGGCATCGACCGCAACGGCGTCAGCCCGAACATGGGCGCCGAGTCGACGCTGGCGTATCTCATGAGCGCGCTCGCGCTCGCCGCCTCGCAACAACAACCCCTGCGCATCGCGCGCTAGTGGAGTGATCGCCTAGGCGAGTGTAGCTCGCGCGGCGAAATTTGTAGGGATGATCGTTGCGTCCGAGCATCTGAACGATGTTCAACGAGCTGCCGTCGAGTATACGGACGGCCCGTGCCTCATTTTCGCCGGAGCCGGCTCCGGCAAGACGCGCGTGCTCACGCATCGCATCGCCTACCTGCTCGAGAAAAAGCGCGTCGCGCCGTGGAATATTCTGGCCGTCACCTTCACGAATAAGGCCGCGGGCGAAATGAAGACGCGTCTGCAGGAGATGGTCGGCGACGACGCGCGCGACCTGTGGGTCGGGACGTTCCATGCGATGTGCGTGCGCATTTTGCGGCGCGACGGCGCGGCGATCGGCGTCGGCCGCGGTTTCACGATCATGGATGCCACCGACCAGCGCGCGATCGTGCGCGACATCCTGCACGATCTGGATATCGACGAACGTCAGGTCTCGCCCGGCGGCGCGCTGGCCGAGATCTCGAAGGCCAAGAACAACCTCTGGCCCCCCGATGAGTACGAAGAGCGCCATCCCTCCTATATCGGCGAACGTTATGCGTCGATCTACCGCGAGTACGAGCGCCGCCTCGCCGAGTCCAACGGCCTCGACTTCGACGATCTGATCATGCGCACGATCCACTTGCTGGAACGTGACGAAACCGCCCGCAACTATTATCAAAATAAGTTCCGCTACGTGCTGGTCGATGAGTACCAGGACGTCAACTTCGCGCAGTACCGGCTGGTCGCGCTCTTTGCGGGCCTGCACAAGAACCTCACCGTCGTCGGCGATGACGATCAGTCGATCTACTCGTGGCGCGGCAGCGACTATCGCATGATCCTGCGCTTCGAGGAAGACTTTCCGGGCGCAAAGATCTTCAAGCTCGAAGAGAACTACCGCTCGACCCAAACGATCCTCGCGGCCGCGAACGAGCTCGTGGTCAACAACGCGAACCGCTCGAACAAGACGCTGTTCACGAACCGCAAAGCCGGCGAACCGGTCACCGCGTATCAGGCCGACTCCGACCGCGAAGAAGCGCGCTATGTGCTCGACACGATCCGCAAGCACACGCAAGAGGACGCGTCGTTCAACGACATCCTCGTCCTCTACCGCACCAACGCGCAATCGCGCGTCATCGAAGAGGCGCTGCTGGCGCAGGGCATTCCCTATCGCGTCGTAGGCGGCGTCGGCTTCTACGCGCGGGCGGAAGTCAAGGACATGCTCGCCTACCTGCGTTACATCCTCAACCCTTCGGATGCGGTCGCGTTCCGGCGCATCATCAACGTGCCGCGCCGCTCGATCGGCACGCAGACCGTCAACCAGCTCGACGCCGCCGCGACCAAGGCCGGCATCCCGATCGGCGAAACGGTGTTCGATGCGGACTTGCTCAAACGCGTGGCGCCGAAGAAGCAGCGCGAACTCGAGCGCTTCGCCGCGCTGATCAAGGATCTGCGCGAGAAAGCGCAGGTGTTCCCGATTTCGGATTTGCTGATCGCGGTGATGGAAGAGTCCGGCTACCTGCGCGAGATGCAGGCCGACGAAACGAACGAGGGGCGCGCGCGCGTCGAGAACCTCGAAGAGCTGGTCAGCGTGGCCAAAGAGTTCGAGACGAATCCCGACACCACGTCGACGCTCGAAGACTTCCTCGCCAACATCGCGCTGGTGAGCGATCTCGACACGCTCGATGAGGGCACGTCGTACGTTACGCTGATGACCTTGCACGGCGCCAAGGGCCTCGAGTATCCGATCGTGTTTCTCACCGGTCTCGAAGAGGGCGTGTTTCCGCACGTGCGCGCGCAGACCGACGAGACCGAACTCGAAGAGGAGCGGCGCCTCGCGTACGTCGGCATGACGCGCGCGATGGACCACATCTACCTCTCATACGCGTCGCGGCGCATGCTCTTCGGCAACATCCAGGCCCACCCGCGCTCGCGTTTCATCGGCGAAATGCGATCGGTCAAGATCATCGGCAAACCGGTCGACGAAGCCGTTCGCTCGGACCGCCCGGCAAGGGGGCGCTGGTCGGATGTTGCCATTCACGAGAACGCGGGTGCTAGCGTCGGGGTACATTTTGAGCGGGGCGACGCCGTCCGGCACAAAGTCTGGGGTCAGGGCGTCGTTTTCGCGGCTGAAACGGGTGGCGGAGACGGCCTGCTGACGGTTGATTTCCCCAGCGTCGGACGCAAGATGGTGATGTTGAAATACGCGCCGCTCGAGAAGGTCTAGACCCCCCGGGCCCCGGACCAGCTTCGGAGGCTAGGCAAAAATGCCACCGTTGGCGAACATTGATTAGATGATTGTCGAGTCGGAAGCCCTTAACGATGTTCAACAGGCCGCTGTCGAACACACCGATGGCCCGTGTTTAATCTTCGCGGGCGCCGGTTCGGGGAAGACCCGCGTGCTGACCAACCGCATCGCGTATCTCCTCAACGAGAAGAAGGTCTTCCCGGACCGCATCCTAGCCGTCACGTTTACGAACAAGGCCGCGGCCGAGATGAAGTCCCGGATCGAAGCGATGGTCGGCGCCCCGGCGCGCGACCTCTGGGTCGGCACCTTCCACGCGATGTGCGTGCGCATGTTGCGCCGCGACGGCAAAAAGATCGGTATCGCGAGCAATTTCGCGATCATGGACGACACGGATCAAAAGCAGATCATCCGCGACATCCTTCACGATCTCGACATGGACGAACGCCAGGTGATCCCCGGCGCGGCCCTCGCTGAGATTTCGAAGGCAAAGAACAATCTCTGGTCGCCCGACGTCTACGAAGAAAAGCACCAGTCGTTCATCGGCGAACGCTATGCCGCGGTCTACCGCGAGTACGAACGCCGCCTGCAAGAATCGAACGGGCTCGACTTCGACGATCTCGTCTCGCGCACGATCGAGCTGCTGCAGAACGACGAAGAAACGCGCGTCCGCTACCAGTCGAAGTTCCGCTACGTGCTGGTCGACGAGTATCAAGACGTCAACTTCGCGCAATACAAACTGGTCGCGCTGCTGGCCGACGAGCACAAGAACATCACGGTCGCCGGCGATGACGATCAGTCGATCGATGCCGCGCGCGGCAGCGACTTCCACATGATCTTGAACTTCGAAAAAGACTTCAAGGGCGCGAAAACGTTCAAGTTCGAAGAGAACTTCCGTTCGTCGCAAACGATCCTCGCCGCGGCGAACGAACTGATCCTCAACAACCCCGACCGCGCGGCCAAGACGCTCGTCACCAAGCGCGGCGAAGGCGAGAAGATCACCGCGTTCCAGGCGGAGTCGGAACGCGCCGAAGTCCGCTACGTGATGGAGAAGATCAAGGAACACGTCCGCGAGGGCTCGGCCTATCGCGACTTCCTCGTGCTCTATCGCACCAACGCCCAGTCGCGGTATTTCGAAGAAGGCTTCCTGGCCGAAGGCATCCCCTACCGCGTAGTGGGCGGCGTCGGCTTCTACGCGCGGACCGAGATCAAAGACATGCTCTCGTACCTGCGCTACATCGTGAACCCGTCCGACGCCGTGGCTTTCCGCCGCATCGTCAACGTGCCGCGCCGTTCGATCGGCCAGCAGACGCTGACGTCGCTGCTCGACGCCGCGAATGCCTCGGGTGTGTCCGTGGGCCAGGCGGTCTTTGACTCGTCCTTGCTCAAGCGCGCCGTTCCGAAGAAGCAGCGCGAACTCGAACGTTTCGCCGAGCTGATCAACGATCTGCGCGAAAAAGCGAAGACGCTTTCGATCTCGGATCTGCTCACGGCCGTGATGGAAGAGTCGGGCTACCTGCGCGAGCTGCAGAGCGACGACACCAACGAAGGCCGCGCGCGCGTCGAGAACATGCAAGAGCTCATCGGCGTTGCCAAAGAGTTCGAAGCGAACACGGAAACCGGCACGACGCTGGATGACTTCCTGGCCAACATCGCGCTCGTCAGCGACCTCGACACGCTCGATCCCGAGACGTCGTTCGTCACCCTGATGACGATGCAGGCGGCGAAGGGCCTCGAGTTCCCGATCGTGTTCCTGACCGGCCTCGAAGAAGGCGTCTTCCCGCACACGAAGGCGCTGACCGACAACACGGAGCTCGAAGAAGAGCGCCGTCTGGCGTACGTCGGCGTGACGCGCGCGATGGACCGGCTCTATCTCTCGTACGCTGCGCGGCGCACGCTGTTCGGCAACACGTTCTCGCATCCGAAATCACGGTTCATCGATGAGATGCCCTCGATCGAAGCGATCGGCGGTATCGGCATCGGGCCGCGTCCGGGCGGCGGCCGCTGGCGCGAAGTGTCGATCCACGAAAACGCCGGCGCGGGCGTGGGCCTCGGCCTCGCTGCGGGCGACCGCGTGCGCCATCCGAAATGGGGCGAAGGGCTCGTCGTCGACATCGCCGGAGCCGGCGCCGACGGACTGCTGACCATCAACTTCCCGAACGTCGGACAGAAGATGGTCATGCTCAAGTACGCTCCTCTCGAGCGAGTATAATTCGGTGCGCGTCGGCGTTGCCGGCGCGCTCGGCCGGCTCGGTAGTGTGGCATGCTCTGCGGTCAGCTCGGCCGACGGCCTCGAGCTGGTTGCGGCGTTCGATCGCGACTTTGCCGGCGAGCGGTTAGCCGCGCGCATCGGCGTCGGCGGCGATGCGCTCATCTTCGATAAGCTCGAGGCGTTCTATGCTACCGGTATGGACGTCGTCGTCGACTGCACGATCTATCCGGTCACGGTGGAAGTCGCGCACGTCGCGCTCGCCAAGGGCATCTCGCCCGTGATCGCGGCGACCGGCCGAAGCGACGCCGATATCGTCGCGCTCGCGGCGGATTGCGAGGACCGCGGCGTGCCCGGCATGCTCGTCCCCAACTTCTCGGTCGGCGCCGTCTTGATGATGAAGCTGGCCGTCGAAGCGGCGAAGGTGATGCCGCACGTCGAAATCATCGAGCTGCACCACGAAGCGAAGAAAGATGCGCCCAGCGGTACGGCCAAACTTACTGCCCGGCGCATCGCCGAGGCGGGCGGACCGGCCGACGTGCCGATCCATAGCGTCCGGCTGCCCGGATACGTCGCGCACCAGGAAGTGCTCTTCGGCGGTCTCGGCGAGACGCTTACCATTCGTCACGATTCCCTCTCGCGCGATTCGTTCGGGCCGGGGATCGTTCTGGCGGCTAAAACTGTTCGCAAGCTGACGGGCTTGACGATCGGACTTGAATCCCTACTTTTTCCGGAGGTTATCTCGTGAGGGTCGCGGTTATCGGTGCAACGGGCGTGGTGGGGGAAACGATCCTCCGAGTGCTCGAGGAACGAAAGGTTCCGGTCGACACGCTCTTAGCCTATGCGTCGCGCGAACGCGACAACGCCGTGATGTTTCACGGTGCGTCGTTGCCCGTTGCGGTGGCAACGTCGGCGCGCATCATCGCCGACAAACCACACGTGGCGTTCTTCGCATCGAGCGACGACGCGAGCGCGGAGATGGCGAATGCACTAGCCGATGCCGGCATCATCGTGATCGACAACTCGTCGACGTTCCGGCTCGATCCGGCCTGCCCGCTGGTCGTGCCCGAGGTCAATCCCGAGTCGATCCATGCGAGCCATCGCATCTTTCCGGTCGGTAACTGCACGGCGATCGTGCTGTGCGTCGGGCTCGCTCCGATCGAGCGCAAGGTCGGGCTGAAGTCCGTGCGCGTGTCGACGTATCAGGCCGTCAGCGGCGCGGGCCGCGCCGGACTCGATACGCTGGCCGATGAGGAAGCGGGCAAAGCGCCCAACGGCACGTTCGCCGCGCCGATTCTCCATAACGTCGTGCCGCAAGTCGGTTCGTTCAGCGGTATCGGGAACAACGGCGAAGAGGACAAGGTCGCGCAAGAGACGCGCAAGACGCTCAACCGTCCGGACCTGCACGTCGCCGCCACGTGCGTGCGCGTTCCGGTGCGCCGCGCGCACAGCGAAACGGTGTTCTTCGAAACCGAACGTCCGACGAGCCTCGAAGAGCTCGGCGATGCGCTGGCATCGGCCAAGGGCGTGGTGTTCCACGACCGCGGCATCGTCACGCCGCTCGACGTCGAGAATACCGACGTCGTGCACGTGGCGCGCCTGCGTCCCGAAACGGAAAACGATGACACGCGCTTCATGATGTGGGTCGTCGGCGACCAGCTTCGTAAGGGTGCTGCCACGAACGGCGTGCAGATCCTCGAACTGCTGGTCGAGCAAGGCCGGTTCGCAACGGCGGCAGCGCGATGAGCATCGTCGTCCAGAAATTCGGCGGGTCATCCGTCTCCACGCCCGAGCTCCGCGAGATCGCGGCGTCGCGCGTGCTCGAAAGCGCGCGCAGCGGCAACCAAGTCGTGGTAGTCGTCAGCGCGATGGGCCGTCTGCCCGATCCGTACGCGACCGACACGCTGCTCGGCTTGATCGGCCCCGTACGCGGCGGACCGAATCGCGATCTGCTGTTGGCGGTCGGTGAGATGATCTCGGCGGCGGTGTTCGCCGAACTGCTCACCTCGCTCGGCGCACCCGCGCAGGCAATGACCGGTGGCCAAGCCGGCATCCTGACCGACGACAATTACGGCGACGCGCGCATTCTCAGCGTCGACACGACCACCATTCGCAAGGCGCTCGACGCGGGCGTGATCCCGGTCGTCACCGGCTTCCAAGGGCACACGCGCAGCGGCGGCGTTTCGACGCTCGGCCGCGGCGGCAGCGACCTCACTGCCGTCGCGCTCGGCGATGCGCTCAAGGCCGCGTCGGTCGACATCTTCACCGACGTCAGCGGCGTCTTCACCGCCGATCCGCGCCGCGTTGCAGACGCGCATGCGGTCGACCGCGTGTCGCCGGCCGAAATGGTCGAGCTCGCCGGTAACGGCGCGAAGGTGATGCACCACAAGGCGGCGGAGCTCGCGCACAACACCAGCACGCCGTACGCGGTGAAGGGTCTGCGCAGCAACGTCGGCACGATGATCGACGACGACGCGCCGGTGGATCCGGGCCGTCCGGTCACCGGCATCGCGGCATTGCGCAACGTGGCGTTCTTCCGCGTAATCCAAGGACTCAGCGATGAAGGCGGCCGTGCGACGCTCGATCGCGAGCTCTTCGACCGGCTGGCGGCGAAGAATATCTCGATCGACATGATCAACGTCAACGACGCCGGCGTGTTCTTCGTCTGCGATGATGAGAACGTCGAGAACGTACGCGCCGAACTGCACAACCTCAACCTCGCGCTGCGGGTACGCACGCACTGTGCAAAGCTCTCGATCGTCGGCGCCGGAATGCGCGGCACGCCGGGCGTCATGGCCGGGGTCGTGCGAGCGATCACCGACGCGGCGGTCGAGATCATCCATTCGACCGACTCGAATATCACGATCTCGCTGCTCGTCCCCGACGAGATGGCCGGCAAAGCCGAACAGGCGCTGCACGACTACTTCGCGCTTGGGCCACAAACGGCAGCCGTCTCATGAAGGCGCTCGGGCGCCTTTTCACGGCGATGATCACGCCCTTCGATGCGAAGGGCGCGGTCAACGTCGGCGAAGCCGTCCGTCTGGCGCAGTTCCTCGTCGATCGCGGGAACGACGGGCTGATCGTCGCCGGCACCACCGGCGAGTCCCCCGCGCTCGAGACCGATGAGAAGCTGGCGCTCTTCGGCGCGATCAAGTCGGCGCTCGGGAAAAAAGCGACCGTCATCGCCGGGACGACCGGAAACAACACGCACCACTCGGTCGAACTGACCAAAGAAGCGACGAAAACCGGCGTCGACGGGATCCTCGCCGTCGTTCCGTATTACAGCAAGCCGCCGCAAGACGGGTTGCTCAAACATTTCGGCGCGATCGCCGAAGCGACGACGCTGCCGATCGTGCTCTACAACATCCCCGGCCGCACCAACGTCAACATGCTGCCGGAGACCGTGCACGAACTCGTGCGGCGCCATCCGAACATCGTCGCGATCAAAGAGTCCAGCGGCAACGTCGAGCAGTTCACCTCGCTCGTCCGCGACCGCGTGCGCGAAGACTTCACCGTCTACTCGGGCGACGATTACTTCTATCTGCCTTCGCTCGCGCTCGGTGCCTACGGCTGCATCAGCGTTGCCGCGCACGTTTGCGCGCGCGAACTGCGCGCTATGGCCGATGCGTACGATAACGGCGACATCGAAACGGCCGGCCGCCTGCACCGCGACTTGCAGGCGCTCTTCACCGCGCTGTTCGCGCATCCGAGCCCGATCCCGGTGAAGTGGGCGATGAACGAATTCGGTTTCGCGGCTGGTGCGTGCCGGCCGCCGATGGGCGAGATGCCGGAGAGCCTCAAGGCCGTAATGCGGCCGCTCATCGCGCCGTTCCGGCCGGAGTGATCCGACGGAACCTTCCATCCACATCCTCGGCTGCCGCGTCGATGCGCTGACCCGCGACGAAGCGGTTGCGCGCATCGCGGAACTCGCGCATGGACCGAGCCCCGCGCTGGTCGTGACGCTCGGCGTCGAGATGACGATGTACGCGCAGCGCGACGCGCGCTTTCGTTCGCTCGTCAACAATTCGGCGCTGTCGTTGTGCGACACGATCGGGATCTTGCTCGCATCGCGCGCGCGTCACGGACCATTGCGCGAGCGCGTGACCGGCGTCGACTTGATCGAACCGCTGGCAAAACGTTCGGCCGCGGGTGAGGATTTGCGGTTCTTCTTTTTCGGCGGCGCGTCGGGTGTCGCGGAGCGCGCAGCGATCGCGCTGCAGCATCGGTTTCCGGGCGTGCAGATCGCCGGCACGCGCGACGGGTACTTCGCGCCCGGACAGAGCCCGACGATTGTCGCATCGATCGTTGCGAGTAAGGCTAACGTCTTACTGGTGGGGCTGGGAAGTCCGAAGCAAGAATATTGGCTCGAGGATTATCTCGATGCGACGAAGTGCGGCGTCGGCATGGGCGTCGGTGGTTCATTCGACGTTTTGGCGGGAACGGTACCCCGGGCGCCGCTCCTGTGGCGGCGTCTCGGTCTCGAGTGGCTCTATCGGCTCATTCGCGAACCGTCACGGTGGCGACGTCAACTCGCACTTCCACGTTTTGCTTTCGCGGCGACGCGCGAAGCTCTGACCGAGAGAGGAAGTCGTTAACAGTGAACTTAGCAAAAGCGATGATACTCGCCGGGGGGATGAGCACACGCCTCTATCCGCTGACGAAACAAGTTCCGAAGCCGCTGGTTCCGGTCGCCGGCGAACCGATCAGCGCGCACATCATGCGCTGGCTCGCGTCGTTCGGGTACACCGATGTCGCGATCAACATCCACTACCTCTCCGAACTGATCCGGAGTTCGTTCGGCGACGGGTCGCAATACGGCGTGAAACTGAACTATTCGTTCGAGCCCGAGCTCATGGGCAGCGCGGGTGCGGTCAAGCTCTTGCAGACGTTCTTCGACGGCACGTTCGTTGTCGTCGGCTGTGACGATCTCACCGATGCGAATCTCGAAGCGCTCGTTAGCTTCCACAAAGAGCGCGGCGCGCTCGCGACGATCGGTCTGATCGAGGCCGAAGAAGTCGATCAGTACGGCGTCGTCATCACGAACGACCGCGGCCGCATCCTCGAGTTTCAGGAGAAGCCGGCGAAGGGCACGGAACGCTCGAAGCTCGTGAACACCGGCATCTACGTGTTCGAACCGGAGATTTTCGACTACATTCCGGCCGCGACGTTTTATGATTTCGGTCGCAATGTGTTTCCGGCGATTTTGGAGGCCGGGCTCGATTTCTACGGGATGCGGCTGGCCGGAGCGTATTGGCGCGACATCGGCACGCCCTCGGAGTACCGTCAGGCGACGACCGACGTTTTGGCCGGACGCGTCCATCTGCGCGGTGCGCGCGCGACTGGAGTACCGGCCGACGTGCGCCTCGGGAACGACGTGCGCATCGAAGGCGACGTGCGCTTAGGCAGCAACGTGATCGTCGGCCGCCGCGTGCGGATCGTCGGGCCGTCGGTCATCGGTGACAACGTGCGCATCGGCGACGAGGCCGTCATCGAGCGCTCGATCATCTGGGATGCGGTCACCCTCGGCGATCGCACCGACGTCCGCGATTCCATCATCGGCATCGGCTACGACGTTCCGGCCGACACCTCGCTCGTCGATCGCATCGTCGCCAACGAACCGATCGCAACCTAGCCGCACGCCGAATGCGGCGTGAGGGGACGGCATGTGGGCGGCGATCCGGCCCTGGCTCTTTCCCGTCTGGTGCATCGGCTGCGGCGAGCCGGATGTCGGACTGTGCCCCGCCTGCGCCGCCATGGCCCGGCCGGTGGCCGTCTCCCTCGACGGTCTGGCGGTCGGCGCGGCCGGCGACTATGAGGGTGCGGTGCGCGAGGCCATCCTTGCCATGAAGCGCGGCGAGCGGGCTTACCTCGACCCCTTGGCGGCTCTGCTGGCGCCGCTGATCGAGCCGGGCAGCATCATCGTGCCGGTCGCCACGACGCGCAAGCGGGCTGCCCAGCGCGGCTTCGATCAAGGGCGCGAGTTGGCGCGGCGCGTCGCGGAGATCCGTTCGGCGACGTGCGAGGACGTGCTGGTCAAGCGCGGTGGCGCACAGCGCGGGCTGGGCCGTGGCGAGCGCCTGCAGGCCGAGGGCCGGTTCGCCGTGCGACGCGGCGCCTTGGTGCCGTCGAGCGCGGTGCTGCTCGACGACGTCGTCACGACCGGCGCGACCCTGCACGACGCAGCCTCCGCGCTGGCAGCCGCCGGCTGCAGCGTCGACGGGGCGGTCGTCGTGGCGCGGACGCCGCCGGGCCGCGAAACCCAGCGCGGCGGCCGAAGGTTGGGCGGAGCGTGAAAGCCATTTGGAACGGCGCCGTGCTCGCCGAAAGCAACAGCACCGAAGTCGTCGAGGGTAACCAGTACTTCCCGCCCGACTCGATCAAGCGCGAATATTTCAAGCCCAGCGCGACCACGAGCGTTTGCCCGTGGAAGGGCACCGCGTCGTACTACACCGTCGATGTGAACGGCAAGCAGAATGCCGACGCCGCCTGGTACTATCCGGCGGCCAAAGATGCGGCCAAGAACATCGAGGGATACGTTGCGTTTTGGAAGGGTGTCGAGGTTCAGCCGTAGACCCTCTACCCGATGTTTAGCGGGCTCATCAGCCACCTCGGCCGCGTCGCGTCGCTGCGCGGCGATCTGCGCAACGGCATGGTTCTCACGGTGGAAGCACCCGACGCCATCGCCGAGGGCGTCGCGGAGAAAGACTCGATCGCCGTCAACGGCGTTTGCTTGACCGTCGTAAAGTTCGACGCGCGCACGCTGACGTTCGACATCGTGCCGGAGAGCATCATCCGCGCGGGCATCGACGAGCTGCATGAAGGCGACCCGGTCAATGTCGAGCTCTCCCTGCGTCTGGGCGACCGGCTAGGCGGCCATCTCGTCTACGGCCACGTCGACGCGAACGCGGCGATCGTCGGGAAGCCGGTCGAGGGCCAAGGACATCGGCTCACGATCGAACGTCCGGCCGCAATCGAACGTTTCATCGTGGAGAAGGGCTTCATCGCGATCGACGGCGTCAGCCTCACGATCGCCTCGGTGACGCCGGAGTATTTCACGATTGCACTGATTCCGGAAACCTCACGCCGTACGACGCTCGGAACGAAAGGCGTCGGCGCGCGCGTGAACATCGAGATCGATCCGGTCGCGCGCTATGCGTTTGCCGCGGTCGATGCGTACCGCAGCGTGGATGATGCCGGCGCGACCGATGCCGAACTCGCCTGGGCCTACGAAATCTAAACGGAGGAAACACCCATGCCTTTGACTCGCCGCGCCGCTATCGGCGGCGCCTTTGCTGCTGCCGCCGCGACGCAGATCGGGCCCGCCGGCGCACAGGCCGATGCGTGGAAAGCGCTGATCGCCGCGGCGAAAGCCGAGGGTTCGGTCGTGGTCGACGGGCCGCCGGTCGATCTCGTGCGCGAACTGTTCACGCAAGGAATGCAGCGCGAGTACGGCATTTCGGTTTCGTACATCCCGAGCGAGAACTCGACCAGCGCCGCGCGTGTGCGCGCCGAGCGTTCGGCCGGAAAATATTTACTCGACGTGCTCGTCGCCGGCGGAGATACGCCGACCGCAACGTACTTGCCGTCGGGCTGGCTCGACAAACTCGAGCCGTTCCTGGTCGCGCCCGACGTGATCGACAAACGCAAATGGAAAGACGGCCACATCTGGTGGGAAGAAGATAGCCACTCGATCCTGCGCACGTTGCAGTTCGTCACGCCCGAACTCGCGATCAACACCAAACTCGTGAGGCCCGGTGAAATCACGACGTGGAAAGCGCTGCTCGATCCGAAGTGGCAAGGAAAGATCATCGCCAAGGATCCGGGCACGTCCGGCGCCGGCACCTCGCTGATCGCGATGCTCTACATCACCTTCGGCCCCGATTTCGTGAAGAAGCTCTATCGCGACCAGAAGCCGGTGATTTCGCGTAACGCGCGCCAAGCGATGGGGTTCCTCGCGCAAGGCGGATACGCGGCGCTGCTCGGCCCTGAGGCGACCGCGATGAATCAGTTTCAGAAGCAGAATTATCCGATTCAAGCGGTGTTCCCGACCGACGCGCCGAGCATTCTCTCGGGCGGTTACGGGTTGATCTCGCTCGTGAACAAAGCGCCGCATCCCAACGCCGCGAAGCTGTTCATCAATTGGCTGGCGGGTCCCGGGCCGCAAAAGGCGTTCGCCGAAGCCGTGCAGTCGGTCAGCTTGCGCAACGATATCCACTACGAGAATCTGCCGTCGTGGGTGTTTCCGCAAAAGGGCACCAAGTATCTCGATTCCTACGACTGGAAGTTCGTCAACGAGCAGCGCGAGCCCGCGATGGACAAAGCGCGCGATCTGCTCGGCGAATAGGAGACGCGCATGCAAGATCACACGCTGAGCCGTCGCGCCGCAATCGCCGGAACGTTGGCGCTGGCTGCCGCCGCGCAGAGCCCGGTGAGCGCACAGAACGACGCGATGAAAGCGCTCGCCGAAGCGGCCAAGGCCGAAGGGTCGGTGACCGTCGACGGACCGCCGATCGACGAGGTGCGCGTCGCGATTACGCAAGGCTTCCAAAGCGCGTACGGCATTCCGGTGACCTACATCAGCAGCGGCAGCTCGGCCAGCGGCGCGCGCGTGCGCGCCGAACGCGCCGCCGGCAAGTATTTGCTCGACGTGTTCCTGAGCGGCGGCGACACGCCGCCATTGACGTTTCTCCCGTCCGGTTGGCTCGACAAAGTCGAACCGGTGCTCGTCGCGCCCGACGTGATCGACAAGCGCAAGTGGAAAGACGGGCATTTGTGGTTCATGGACGACGGCCACTACATCTTGCGCACGCTGCAGTTCGTCACGCCCGAACTCGTTATCAACACGAAGCTCGCGCCGCCGCGCGAAGTTCGCACGTGGAAGGCGCTGCTCGATCCGAAGTGGCGTGGTAAGATCGTCGCCAAGGATCCGGGCGTCTCCGGCGCCGGCACGTCGCTGATCTCGATGCTGTACTTGCAATTCGGTCCCGACTTCGTGAAGAAGCTCTACAAGGATCAGCAGCCCGTGATCTCGCGCGACGGCCGGCAAGCGGCGCAGTTTCTCGCGCAGGGCAGCTACGCGATTCTGCTCGGACCCGACTCAACCGCCGTCGATCAATTCCGCCATCAAGGCTATCCGCTCGAGTTCGTCTTCCCGACCGACGCGCCGAGCATTCTCAGCGGCGGCTGGGGCCTGATCTGTCTGATCAACAAAGCGCCGCACCCGAACGCCGCCAAACTATTCATCAACTGGCTCGCGGGTCGCCAAGGCCAAGAGCCGTTCGCGAAATCCGTGCTCTCCGCGAGCCTGCGCACCGACCTGCACTACACCGACATGCCGCCCTGGGTCTTCCCGCAAAAAGGCACCCAATATCTCGACACCTACGACTGGAAATACGTCACCCAAGAACGCGACCCGGCCCTAGAGAAAGCCCGCGCGCTGTTGGGTGAGTAGGCTGCGGGCCACCAAAGAGCGGCATATCGTCCTAAGCCGCACACGGCCGCGACGCAGATGCTGGCCGAGACCCCCTTCCAAAACCCGCGATCTAACCACCCTCACCGCTACGAGCGTGGCATTGGGGTTGACAACTGTTAACTATTGTGTGGTGTTTATATCCGTATGGAGAATTTTTCCGCACAACTCCGCACCGCGATGGACGCCGCCGGTCTGTCGGCGGCTGAGCTTGCTTTGAAGACCGGGCTGACCGAAGGCGCGATCTCCTACCTTCGGGCCGGGCGGCGAGAACCGTCGTTTAAGTCGATCCGCGCGCTCTCGGCGGCCCTGCCGCAACTTGCGGAGCAGTTTTCGGCCCCCCGCAGCACGATGGATTCGATCGAATCGGCGATCGAGGACATCCGCAACGGCAAGATGGTCATCGTGCTCGACGACGAGGACCGCGAGAACGAAGGCGATGTCGTGATGGCGGCGGAGAAGGTCACGCCCGAAGCGATCAACTTCATGCGCAAAGAAGCCGGCGGGCTGATCTGCGTTCCGTTGACCGCGGCGCGGCTCGACGAACTCCAAATCCCGAACATGGTGCAAGACAACACGGCACCGCTCGGCACCGCGTTCACCGTATCGGTCGAAGCGCGCGGCCGCGTCACCACCGGTATTTCAGCCGAGGATCGCTCGAATACAATCCTCGCGCTGCTCGATCCCGACGCGACGGCCAAAGATTTCTTGCGTCCCGGCCACACGTTTCCGCTGCGCGCGCGCGACGGCGGCGTGCTCGTGCGCATGGGGCAGACCGAAGCATCGGTCGATCTCGCGCGTTTGGCGGGGCTCGCGCCGGCCGGCGTGATCTGCGAGATCATGGATGAAGACGGCTCGATGATGCGCTTGCCGCGGCTGCGCGAATTCGCCGCCAAGCATAGCCTCAAGCTCATCACCGTAAAAGATCTGATCGCCTACCGCCTCAAGCACGAGAAGCTGATCTCGCGCATCGCGGAATTTTCGCTGCCGACGACGTACGGCGAATTCCACGGCGTGGCGTTCCAGTCGCAAGTCGACGAAGTGTGCCACGTGGCGATGATCATGGGCGATGTCGGCGACGGCAAGGACATCCTCGTTCGCGTGCACAGCGAGTGCTTGACCGGCGATGCGCTGCACTCGATCCGTTGCGATTGCGCGGCGCAACGTGACGCGGCGCTGGCCGCAATCGCCCAAGAAGGCCGCGGCGTGTTGCTGTATCTGCATCAGGAAGGGCGCGGCATCGGCCTCGCCAACAAGCTGCGCGCCTACGCGCTGCAAGATCGCGGCGCCGACACGGTCGAAGCGAACATGCTGTTGGGACTGCCGGCCGACAAGCGCGACTACGGCATCGGCTCGCAGATCCTCGCCGATCTCGGCGTCCGCGAAATGCGGCTGCTCACCAACAACCCGACGAAGATCGCCGGCCTCGAGGGTTTCGGTTTAAAGATCGTCGACCGCGTTCCCGTCCATACCGAGCCGACCAAATATAATCTCGCGTACATGAACACGAAGCGCGACAAGATGGGCCATATGTTCACGCCGTCGATGTCGGAGCAAGGGTAAAACGATAGCATGAAGGTCGAGAAGGCGCCGCCTCCGGACGTTTTTCCGGACGCGAAGGGCAAGAAATTCGCCATCATCGTTGCGACGTTTTATGCCGACCTCGCCGCGTGGCTCGAAGACGGCGCGCGGCGCGGCCTACGCGATTGCGGCGTGGCCGATGATGCGGTGGAGGTCTTCCGGGTTCCGGGCTGCTTCGAATTGCCGGTGGCCGCGCGGCGCCTGATCCGGGCCGGCGACTACGACGGGATGATCGCGCTCGGCGTCGTGGTGCGCGGCGAAACGCCCCATTTCGATTACGTTGCCGGCGAGTGTGCCCGCGGGATCATGGATGTCCAGATCGCGAGCGGCGTGCCGATCGGCTTCGGCGTCCTGACCACGGAAACGCTCGCACAAGCCGAGGAGCGGGCCGATCCCGCCCGCGGTGACAAAGGCTACGACGCGGCCATCGCAGCCGCCACCGTGGCGGTCATCGAGCCCAAGGTCGATCGGCCGCGGGTGGGCTTCCGCTAATCCCGGCCGACCCGTTGTCAAGCGGACCGGCCTAGCATATACTCCGCGTACGGCGGACACCTTAGAGACCGCCACATTTCCCCGTTCCGATGGAGGGCTGGGCGCACCAGCTGGGACGTCCGGTCGTAGGCGGTTGTACGAAAATAAAACGTTGATTTGCAAAGACTGCGGAGCTCCGTTCGATTTTACGGTCCGCGATCAGATGTTCTACGCGGAAAAGGGTTTCGAGAACGAACCGCAGCGTTGCCGGGACTGCCGCACGGCGCGAAAATCGCAGCGTGGTGCCGGAACCGGTGCCGGCGGCCCCCGTGAGATGTTCGATGCGGTCTGCGCCCAGTGTGGCGAGAGCACGACCGTCCCCTTCCGCCCCAGCGGCGACCGGCCGGTTTATTGCCGAAGCTGCTTCAGCGCCCAAAACGCGGTCCGCGCGTAAAGAGAAACCGGATGCCCGGCCGCGAATGCGGTGGGAGTGGAATCGGTTTGGCATGACGGTGACGCCGTCGGGTACCTCGATCAGCGCGCGTTGCCCCAACGGGTCGTGCGCGAGCGAGCGAGCACGGTCGACAAGGTCGTCGAGGCGATTCGCACCTTGGCCGTGCGCGGCGCGCCGGCGATCGGCATCTTCGGTGCGTACGGGGTCGCCTTAGCGGCGCAGCGGCATTCCGGTGCGGCGTTCGAGGCTGCCGCGAAGCGCATTCGCGAAGCGCGCCCGACGGCGGTCAACCTCGCGTATGCGGTCGATCGTGTGCTGGCTCGGCCCGATCACGACTATCTCGCCGAGGCGATCATGATTCACGCCGAACAGCGCGACGTCGATGCGCGCATCGGCCGCTTCGGCGCCGAGGTGCTGCCGCGCAACGGCAACGTGATGACGCACTGCAACGCCGGCCCGATCGCGACCGGCGGCGAGGGAACGGCGCTGGCGGCGATCATCGCGGCACACCGCGCCGGCAAGTCGCTGCACGTGTTCGTTGATGAGACGCGGCCGCTCTTGCAAGGCGCGCGGTTGACGATGTTCGAGCTGCGCGAAGCGGGCGTGCCGTGCACGCTGATCACCGACAGCGCGGCAGCCGTGACGATGCAGCGCAAGAAGGTCGACGCGGTCGTGGTCGGCGCCGATCGCATCGCGCGCAACGGCGATACGGCCAACAAGATCGGCACCTACGGCGTCGCGATCATGGCCGCACACCACGGCATTCCCTTCTACGTCGCCGCTCCGCGCACGACGTTCGACTTCGAGATGGCCTCCGGCATGGAAATTCCGATCGAAGAACGTTCGCCCGACGAAATTCGCATCACGCCCGACGATCCGGCCTACAATCCGGCCTTCGACGTCACCCCCGGCCGCTTGATCACCGGCATCATCACCGAATACGGCGTCCTGCGGGCGCCGTACGAAGATGCCATCGCCGATCTCGAAACCCGCGCACGTATTCTGTTATCGGCATGATGATGGAGCGAGCGCAGTCGCATTTTGCCCAACCAGTGATGCTCCTTGCGAGCTCGCGTTGGGAGCCCCACGCAGAGCGTGGGCGGTGCGGAGCTGGGGGCGGAGCACCTTCAAACTGAAATATTACGACTTTCTCGATAAAGAACCGAAGATCGACGGGCTGGTCGTGATCGAGGGGACCGACTCGGTGCTCGCGCAGCGCGCGCTCGATGCGCTGCTCGACCGGCTGATGCCGCTCGACATGCGCGCGCTCAACCTCGAGATCATCGACGGGCCGTCGTGCGACGATCTCGCCCGCACGGTGGCCGATTCGGTGGCCGCGATGCCGTTTCTCGCCGAGCGGCGCGTCGTGGCCGTGCGCGGCTGCGAGCGGTTGCGCGCGCAGCCGCGGCGCGATCTGTGGGCGGTGGCGGAAGCGGTGCCGGCCGGCAACACGCTGGTGCTCGAAGATCTGTTTCCGCCCAACAAGAAGACGAAGCCCGAGCCGTTCGGCGTGCTCGCCGGGCGCAAGGCGCTACGCATCGACACCACGGTCACGGCCGATACGCGCGAGCGGTACATTCACGAAACGCTCGACCGGCTCGGCGCGAAGGCCGAACCGCGCGCGGTCGCCGCGATGGCCGACAGCGACGCCGACCTCGGCGCGATCGGCAACGACCTCGAGAAGCTCGCGCTGACCGGCTCGAAGATCACGCTCGCCGACCTCGAGCGTGAATCCCTCGCGATCGAGGATCCGAAAGCGTGGCACTATGCGAGCGCGCTCGTCGAAGGCCGCGCGGCGGATGCGCTCGCTATCGCGTTCGAACTCTTTGCCAACGATCCGCGCGGCGCGGCCGTGCCGCTGGTGAGCGCGCTCGCCACCGACTTAGGTCTCATCTGGGAACTCGCCCGGCCCAACGGCAGCCCGCTACCCGGACGCCATCAGTGGCGCGAACGCACGTTGCGTCCGCTCGCCAAACGCATCGGCGAGCGGCGCGCACGCTATGGCTATACAGCTGCCGTGCGCGGCTTCGAGGCGGTGGTGACCGGACAAATCGACGATCCGCGCGGCATGATCGAGCTGCTCACCGCCGATATCGCTAGCAAAGTCACGGCGCCGCAACGGCGAACGGTCGCGTCATGAACGAGAAGACGTACGCATCGCCGTACTCCTGGCGATACGGACGCCCCGAACTGCGCGCGCTGTTCTCCGAACACGAGCGCCGCAAACTCTGGCGCGCGGTCTGGATTGCGCTAGCTGAATCGCAGGCCAAGAGCGGCCTCGTGACGGCGGCGGAAGTCGCCGACCTGCGCGCGCACGGTGAAGACATCGACCTCGAAGCGGCGCTCGCGATCGAACGCGAAATCGGGCACGACTTGATGGCCGAGATCCGCGTATACGCTTCGCAAGCGACGGTCGGCGGCGGCAAGATCCACCTCGGCGCGACGTCGATGGACGTCGAAGATACGGTCGAAACGTTCCGCTTGCGCTTGGGCCTGCGCCAGGTGCTTGCGTCGCTCGATGCATTGCTGGCCGCGTTCGTGCCGCAGATCGAGCGCTATGCCGATCTCGTGTGCATGGGCTACACGCACTTGCAGCCGGCCGAACCGACGACCGTCGGCCATCGTCTCGCGATCTACGCGCAAGATCTGCTGGTCGATCGCGCGGCGCTGGTGTTCGCCGGCACGCAACTCACGGCGAAGGGCATTCGCGGTGCGGTCGGCACGTCGGCGTCGTACACGCGGCTGCTTGCCGGCGGCGCGCGCACGGCCGAGATGCAAGAAGCCGAGGTGCTCGGCGCATTCGACCTGGAGGCGCGCGATGTGGCGACGCAGACGTATCCGCGCAAGCTCGACTACTTGCTGCTCTCGCAACTGGCCGGTGTCGGCGCCTCGCTCTCCAAGTTCGCTTCCGACGTGCGCATCCAGAGTTCGCCCGGGTTCGGCGAGATGTTCGAGCCGTTCGGTGAGAAGCAAGTCGGCAGCTCGGCGATGCCGTTCAAGCGCAATCCGGTGATGTCGGAGAACATCTGCTCGCTCGCGCGGTTATTGCCCGCGTTCGCCGACGTCGCTTGGCAGAACGCGGCAACCAACTTTCTCGAACGGACGATCGACGACAGCGGCAACCGGCGCACGATCTTGCCCGAAGCGATCCTCTGCACGGATCAGATCCTCACGACCGCGCGCAAGATCGTCGAGGGCCTGCGCATCGACGAGCGCAAGGTCGTCGAAAACCTGCGCACCTACGGCCCGTTTGCCGGCAGCGAGAATGTGCTGATGGAAGCCGCCCGCGCCGGCGGCGACCGCCAGGAACTGCACGAAGCGATTCGCGAGAACGCGATGACCGCGTACGCCGCGCTCGAACGCGGTGAGACGAACCCGCTTTCCCGATTGCTTTCGGATGACGAACGGATCATTCGCTACATGGACCCGGCCGAAGTCCGCTCGCAACTCGATCCCTCGACCCACGTGGGCGACGCACCCGCGCGCGCGCGCCGGCTCGCCCAGCGCGTTCGCGCCACGATAGGAAAGTAGCATGCAAAAAGGGCGCGAGATCACGCGCGGCAAGACCAAGATCCTCTACGAAGCCGATGGTCAGCCCGATTTGGCCGTCATTCAGCAGATGGACGCGATCACGGCCGGCGACGGCGCGCGGCGCAACGAGATCGAAGGCAAGGGACGCATTGCGGCCAAAACGACCGCGCGCGTATTCCGGCTCTTGAACCTGTGCGGCGTGCCTACCCACTACATCAGCGGCGGCGAAGACGACGACAACAACGAGATGCTCGTGCGCCGCGCGCAAATGATTCCGCTCGAAGTCGTGACGCGCGGCGTTGCGGCGGGTTCGTTCGTCAAGCGCAAAGCCGGCGTCGCGCGGGGCGCGATCCTCGTGCCGCGGATCGTCGAGTTCTTCCTCAAGGACGACGCCAATCACGATCCGCTGATCGAGCCGGATGCGATCATCGGGCAGAACATCGCGACGCCGCAAGAGCTGGGCGTGATGAGCGAAATCGCTCGCATCGTGTACGAGATCCTCGCGCATGCCTGGCGCCGCCACGACACGCTGCTGGTCGACATGAAGATCGAGTTCGGCCGCGTCGCCTCCGGCGAGCACAAGGGCCAGCTCGTGGTCGCCGACGTGATCGACAACGACGCCTGGCGCGTGTGGCCGCAGGGCCGCGAAGAGCTGATGCTCGACAAGCAGATGTACCGCAACCTGCCCAACGTCACCGACGCCGATCTGGCGACGATCAAAGCCAACTACGAACAGGTGGCCGAGATCGTCGGCATGTTCCCGCTGATGCGGCCCGGCATGGTGGCGGTAATCGCCGACGGTCCCGAGTTCGTCGAGCGGGCCTCCGAGATCGCCCGCGCGTTGAGCGGCTTCGGCTTGCCCGCCGTGCGCCACGTCGCCTCGGCGGTGCGCACGCCGGGCTACGTGCTGCAACTCGTGACGCAGATCGACGCCACGTTCGCCCGCGCGCTGATCGTGACGGTCGGCTCGGGCGACGGTGCGCTGGCGAACATGATCGAGTATGCAACGGCCACGCCGGTCGTGCGTGCGCCCGCGACGGCCGACGTGAACCAGGTTGCGCTGCAGTGCGCGAAAGCGTTCTCGCTCGAGGATACGATCGTGTACGGCCGCGTGCTGCTCGTACAAGCGAACACGCGCTCCACGGTGCTGCAAGCCGACGCCACGTTGAACCAGCTCCCGACCGCGTGAACGAAACCCTCGACCGCGATACCGAACGCCTGATCGAGGAGCGCAAGCGCATCGGCGTCGCGCTTTCGCCGGACGAAGTGCGCGCGATCGTCGCGCACCTCGGCCGCATCCCGACCGATACCGAGCTGTTCGCGTTCGACGCGCAGTGGAGCGAGCATTGCTCGTACAAGTCGAGCCGCCACTTTCTGCGCCGCTTGCCGACCGACGGGCCGACCGTGATGCAAGGGCCGGCCGAAGACGCCGGTATCCTGCACTTGGGAACGTGGGAGGGCGAACGCTACGGCGTCGTCATCGCGCACGAGTCGCACAATCATCCCTCGCAAGTCGTGCCGTTCGAGGGCGCGGCGACCGGCGTCGGCGGGATCGTGCGCGACGTGCTGTGCATGGGCGCGGAGGTGATCGGCATCGCCGATCCGCTGCGGTTCGGCAGGCTCGAGGATCCGCACTGCCGGTACGTGGCGCAGAGCGTCGTCGACGGCATTGCGGCCTACGGCAACGCGATCGGCGTGCCGAACCTGGGCGGCGACGTCTACATCGACGAGTCGTTCGACGACAACGTGCTGGTCAACGTGGTCGCGCTCGGGCTCGTCAAAGAGCGCGAGATCATCCACTCGTTCGCGCCGCCGAACTCGATCGGCTACGACATCGTGCTCGTCGGCAAGGCCACCGACCGCAGCGGCTTCGGCGGCGCCTCGTTCTCCTCGCTGACGCTCGACGACGCCGATGCGGAAGCGAATAAAGGCGCGGTGCAAGTGCCCGATCCGTTCCTCAAGAACGTGATCATGCGCGCTTCGTATAAGGTGTTCGCCGAACTGCGCCGGCTCGGCATCGAGGCCGGCTACAAGGATCTCGGCGCGGGCGGATTCGCGGGCTGCAGCGCGGAGCTCTGTGCGGCCGGCGGGGTGGGCGCCGAAGTGGAACTCGACCGCGTGCCGGTGTCGCAACGCGATCTGCCGCCCGCGGTCATCGCGATCGGCGAGACGCAAGAGCGCTTGTGCTGGATCGTGCCGCCGTCGTTCACGCCGCTGCTGCTCGCCATTTATAACGAAGAGTTTTCGCTGCCGCGCATTTCGCGTTCGGCCGCGGCTGCCATCGTCGGCAAGGTGGTCGATGGATCGCGTTACGTCGCGCGCCACCGCGGCGAGGTCGTGATGGACGTCGATCTCGACTTCCTGACCGGCGGGGTCCGGTACAACCGGCCCTACACGATCGCGTTGCCGAATCCCGTGCCGCAAACGGCGCCGCTGCCGCGCTTCGGTGACGCGGGGACCGCGCTCGATGCGCTGCTCGCGCATCGCGACGTCGCCTCGCGGCGTTCGATCTTCGAGCGTTACGACGGCGTCGTGCGCGGCACGACCGCGATCCCGCTCGGCGCCGCCGACGCGGGCGTGATCTCCCCGATTCCGGGTGCTCCGCTGGCCGTCGCGCTCGCGGTCGCCGGCAACCCCCGCTATGGGAAGATCGATCCGCAATTAGCGGCCGAACATGCGGTGCTCGAGGCCGTGCGCAACGTCGTTGCAGTCGGTGCGCGGCCGCTCGGGCTCACCGACTGTCTGAACTTCGGCGATCCGACCGATCCGGAACACCTCGGCGCGATGGTCGCCGCGATCGACGGCCTCGCGTATGCGGCGCGCCGCTTCGGCACGCCCTACGTCTCGGGTAACGTCAGCCTCTACAACCAGTCGAAGTCGGGCCGCACCGTCGCACCGTCGCCGATCGTTGCGTGCGTGGGCGGGATCGAGAACATCGCGCAGACCGCCAGCATGGCGTTCAAGCGGGCGGGTTCGGCGCTCTACTTCGTCGGCCGGCCGGAAGAACGCACCGGCGGTTCCGTCTACGCGGATTTGCTCGGGATCGCGAACGCGATACTGCCCACGATCAGCTACGATCGCGTCGAGCGCGAGATCGCGCTGCTGCTGGCGGCGTACGCGGACGACCTCGTGCTGGCTGCCCACGACATTTCCGACGGCGGCGCGCTCACCGCGCTCGCCAAGATGGCGTTCGCGACCCAGAGCGGCGCGCGCATCGGCATGAAACTCAGCGAGTCCCCGCTGGACGGGCGCGCGGGCACCGCCGCCTTCACCGAAACGTGCGGCTTCATCGTCGAAGTCGGCGACGCGCCGAAGTTCGAAGCGCTCGCGCAAACACACGGTGCGGACGCGCTGCGCATCGGCGAAACGACGGCGGCCTATACGTTCGTGTTTGCGGGCGGCATCGAACGCCCGCTCGACGTTCTTTACGAAACATGGTCGGCGCCGTTGCGCGACTTCTACGCACCGGCGTCCGTCGCAGGTGCGGCTTAGTGTCGCGCGTCGCCGTCGTCGTCTTTCCCGGCACCAATAGCGAAGCCGAAACGCAGCGCGCGCTCGTCGCGGCCGGCACCGATGCGGAAATCGTGCACTGGAGCCGCGGTTCGGCCGCGCTGCGCGCGTTCGACGCGTACGTCTTGCCCGGCGGCTTCGCCTACGAAGACCGCGTGCGCGCCGGCGCCGTCGCCGCGCACGATGAAGTGATGGACGCGGTCGTCGAGGGCGCGCAGGCCGGCAAGTTCGTGATCGGGATCTGCAACGGCGCGCAAGTGCTGCTCGAAGCGGGGCTCGTGCCCGGCACGGGACCGCTGCGCCGCCCAACCGCCGCCTTCGCGCCGAATACGAGCGGCAAATTCATGTCGGTGCACGTCTTCGTCAAACTTGCGGTGTCGCACACGCGCGTTCCGCTGCTGGCGGGCCTGCCCGACGGAGCGGTGCTGCCGGCGTGGGCATCGCACGGTGAGGGGCGGTTGGCGGCGCCCGATGACGAACTGGATCGGATGGAACACAACGGGCACGTCGCGTTCGTGTACTGCAACGCGCGCGGCGAGCGGGTTCCCGCGCCCAACGGCTCGGCGCGCGGCGTCGCCGGCCTCACGAACGTTGCGGGCAACGTGCTGGCGCTCATGCCGCATCCCGAGCGCGACGCCTGGACCTTCATGCATCGCGACAACGACCCGGAGAAACTGGCAGCGCGCGGCAACGTACAGGCGATGCTTGCGCCGTCGGGCGGCACGGCGTTTTTCCAAGCCTTCGCTGTGGGCCTGGCCGCGCGGCGGCTCATGCGATGAGCGAGATCATCGAGCGCGCGTACGTCGTGACGCTGACGATTCCCGATAACGAGGCCTTCACCGCCCTCACGACGCTTGCCCGCATCGGCCTCGCCGTCGAGACGGCCGTCCGCTCCGACGTCTGGATCGCGAGCGTGGAAGCCGAGCACGCCCTGGCGCTCGACGGGACGATCACCACGATCGAGACCGTCTACAACCCAAACAAGCATCGCCTCGAGGTGCGCGAAGACGCCCGGCCGCGCTCCGGCGAGGTATGGATCACCGCTCATGACGAAACGCCTGCGATTACCATCGCGGGCCGAACCGTCGACGGTGTCCGGGGGATCGTGCGCCGCACGTCGTGGCGGCTGCTCGATCAAAACGGGGCCGACGTCCCGGCAGCCGTGCTCGATCGCGCGACCGAATCTTTCCTCTGCAATCCCGCGTTTCAAAAGGCAATACGATGACGATGATGGTTCAGCCGTTCCTCCAGGGTGCTACGAGCGAACGGGACTCGTCGGAATTTTATACGATCGCCACGCTGGGCTCGCATTCGGCGCTGCAGATTCTCAAGGGCGCGCGCGATGAGGGCTTCAAGACGCTCGCTATCGCGAGTCCCGATACGGAGCGGTTGTACAAATCGTTCGGCTTCATCGACGAAGTCATCACGATTCAGAAGTACTCCGAGTTCATGGACCTCGTGCCGGAACTCGAGAAGCGCAAGATCATCATCGTGCCGCACGGATCGTTCGTGGCGTATCTCTCGCTCGACGATCACAAGAAGATGTCGATTCCCTACTTCGGGAACAAAGCCGTGCTCGATTGGGAAGCGAGCCGCGAACTGCAGCGTCAGTGGCTGACGCGCGCCGGCCTCAAGGTACCGCGTCAGTTCCGCACCGGTGCCGAGATCGACCGGCCGGTCATCGTGAAGCTCTACGGCGCCCAGGGCGGCAAGGGCTACATGTTCTTGCGCAACTCGCAAGATTTCGATGAGCGCGCCGGCTTGCTCGCGCGGCAAGACTACATTTTGCAAGAGTACGTGATCGGCGTGCCGTTCTACATCCACTACTTCTACTCGCCGCTGACCGGGAAGCTCGAGATCATGTCGATGGACAGGCGCTACGAGACGAACGTCGATTCACTCGGCCGCATTCCGTCGCGCGCGCAGGAAGGGATGGACATCGATCCGTCCTACGTCGTGGTCGGCAACTCGCCGCTCAGCCTGCGCGAATCGATGCTCGCCGAAGCCTACCGCATGGGCGAAGACGTCGTGCGCGTCAGCCAAGAGATCTGCGGTCCGAAGGGCCTCTTCGGCGCGTTCTGCATCGAGACGATCATCACGCCCGACGCGCAGTTCTATATCATGGAAGTTTCTGCGCGCATCGTTGCGGGAACGAACCTGTTCATTGACGGGTCGCCGTACTCGTACCTGAACTACAGCGAGCCGATGTCGACCGGGCGCCGGATCGCCCGCGAGATCAAGAATGCGCTGCTCTCCAATTCACTTAATGCGGTCCTGGACGATTCCACGCAAGTTTCGTAACGTCGCTGCCGCCATCGCGCTGGCGGCTCTGGTTCCCATCGCGGCGCAAGCCACGTTGCAGACGGACCCCAACGCGCTCACCCGCACGATGAAGGCCGCCTTCGATCGGGGCGTTGCGAACGGCTGGCACTTTGCCGACGACGTGTATTATTTCTCGACCGTCCTCGACGCCGGCCGGGCCTACGACCTCGTCCGCCGCGACGACCCCGATAACCTCAAGCTGGAAGGCACCACGCTCGACATCGCCGCCAAGCTGCATTACGACCCGCTGATCAACCGGGACGCTGCCGAGTGGTACGTCCGCGAGGCAGCCGCTGCGTACGCCGAAGATCCGGTGCGCGGTCCGGCGGCCAAAGCGCTGCTGCTCAAGCTCGAGCTCGACGATGCTAGTCCGGCGCGCCTCGCGCAGGACGGTGACGCCGATGCCACGCTCAACGCGACGGGCGCGCCGAATGACGTCGAGGCACTGCTCGAACAAGTGGACGCCGATTTGCGCGCCTACCTGATCACGAACGACACACATTACCGTTCGCTGGCGCTCTTGCGCGCGGCGCAGCCGGGGTTCCCGATCGGGCTCGTGCCCGACGACACCGGGAAGCCGCTATGGGCGGCAGCGGAAGCGGCGCGTAACGGCACGGCCGGCTACAGCGACGTCGACCATCAGGCGGCCGTTGCGATGTACTCGCACAAAGCCGCGGCGAAGGTGTTGCCGACGATCGGGCGCGTGCTCTCGCACAACGCCTACCTCGTGATTACGGCGCCGGCCGACGAGTACTTCGGCCAGACGAAACTCTCGCCGATCGGCGTCCGGAACGAGCTGGCCCGCATCGGCAAGTACCTCGACGCGGGCTGGGGCAACCGGATGACGAAGGACACGCTCTGGGTGATCGACTCGCTCGAGGACTGGCAGCACCAGTACCCGCGCGATTACGAGCTCCCGCGCCTCTTGCTGCAGACATATAAAACGCTGGGGCGCATGGACTCTCCCGAAGCCGAGAAAGCCGAAGCCGACGTGCGCCGAACCCTCACGGTCGACTACAACGGAACGACCGAAGCCCGCTCGATCTTGATGCCGGGATGATTTCACCTGGTCCCGGGCTCGCCAAGACGCTCGCGATGTACGACGCGTCGAACCTGACGCTGTCGTCGATCGGCAGTCATTCCGCACTCGACGTTGCCTCGGGTGCGAAAGCTGCCGGCTTGCGGAACCTGATCATCACCGAGCGCGGCCGCGAGCGGACGTACACCGAGCACTACGCGGTGCAATCCGATCCTCCACGCGGCTGCGTCGATGCGACGATCGTGCTCGAACGCTTCACCGATCTGCTCGATGCGAACGTGCAAGAGAACTTGATCGAGCAGAACGTGATCTTCGTTCCGAACCGTTCGTTTGAAGTGTACCTGCACCAGAAGTTCTCCTACGACGAGATCGAGCGCGGGATGCGCTGCCTGTTCTTCGGCAACCGGCGTCTGCTGCGCGCTGAAGAACGCGATGAGGAAAACAACCAGTACACGCTGATGCAGGCGGCGGGCATCGCCTTTCCCAAGCAGTTCGCGCGCGCCGCGGAGATCGACCGGCTCGTCATGGTCAAGGCGCCGCATGCGAAGATCTCGTTCGAACGCGCGTTCTTTCTCGCGCGCTCACCGGAAGAATTCGCCGCGAAGTCGGAGCACCTCATCGACGCCGGGATCGTGACGCGCGAGGGCGTGCGCGGCGCGGTCATCGAGGAATACGCGCTCGGACCGACGGTCAACCTGAATTTCTTCTACTCGCCGCTGCTCGACGAACTGGAACTCCTCGGCACCGACACGCGCCGCCAGACGAACCTCGACGGCTTGCGCGGTCTGCCGTTCTCGCAAGCGCAGCAACTCGCCGACGAGCCGGTGCGGATGGAAGAAGCGGGCCACATCGCAACGACCTTGACCGAGTCGATGCTGGAGAAGGCGTTCGAGATGGGCGAAAGGTTCGTGCGTGCGACGCAGTACGCCGATCCGCCGGGCATCATCGGGCCGTTTGCGCTGCAGTGCGTGATCGTTGCCGGACCGCCGAAGCGCTTCATCTGCTACGACGTGTCGATGCGGATCCCGGGATCGCCGGGCACGCGCTACACGCCGTACACCGCCTATCGCTGGGGGCGCGACGTTTCGGTCGGCGAGCGCATTGCGATGGAAGTCGTGATGGCGCGCGACCAGAATCGCCTCGGCGAGGTCTTGACCTGACCCTCTAGCGAACGGGAGAGCATGGCCGCCGTGACCTCGCGCACCGGAACCGTCGTCATCCTCGATTTCGGTTCGCAGGTGAGTCAGCTGATCGCGCGGCGCGCGCGCGAATCGAATGTCTATTCGGAGTTGCTGCCGTTCGATACGCCGTGGGCGGAGATCGCCAAGCGCGAACCGGCGGCGATCGTGCTCAGCGGCGGCCCGGAAAGCACGCTCGGGCCCGACGCGCCCGATTGCGCGCCGGAAGTGTTCACCAGCGGCCTGCCGTTGCTCGGCATCTGCTACGGCATGCAGCTCGTTGCGAAGAAGCTCGGCGGAACGCTCGTTCCGCTGGCGCACAGCGAGTTCGGTGCGGCGATGCTCACGGTCGATGCGCCCGAGTGCCCGCTCTTTCTCGGCGTTCCGGCAACGTCGCGCGTGTGGATGTCGCACGGCGACACGGTCACCGCTCCCCCGCCCGGATTCCGCGTCTACGCGCACACGGAACGCTCGGCGGTCGCCGCCATCGGCGATGAGGCGCGCCGTATTTACGGCGTGACGTTCCATCCCGAAGTCGTGCACACCGAAGCGGGCACGGCCATCCTGCAGAATTTTCTGCATCGCGTCGCGGCGATCGTGCCGGCATGGGAAATGGCGTCGTTCGTCGACGATGCGATCGAACGCATCCGCCGCGAAGTCGGCACGGCCAACGTCATTTGCGCGCTCTCCGGCGGCGTCGACTCGGCCGTTGCGGCTACGCTCGTCTCGCGCGCCATCGGCAAACAGCTCACCTGCATCTACGTCGACACGGGCCTGATGCGCAAGGACGAATCGGCCGGCGTGCTCGCTGCGTTTCGCGACATCCTGCACCTCAACGTCATCGCGATCGACGCCGAGGAACGCTTTCTCGGGCGTCTCGCCGGCATCACCGATCCCGAAGAGAAGCGCGTGCGGATCGGTCACGAGTTCATTGCGATCTTCGAAGAAGAGTCGAAGAAGATCCCCGACGTGCAGTTCCTCGTCCAGGGCACGCTCTATCCCGACGTGATCGAATCGAAGACGCCGGGCTCGAAAGCCGGCCACAAGATCAAGTCGCACCACAACGTCGGCGGTTTACCGGAACGGATGGCGTTGGGTTTGATCGAGCCGTTGCGCGAACTCTTCAAGGACGAAGTGCGCAAGGTCGGCTCGGTGCTCGGTTTGCCCGACGCGATCGTGCAGCGGCAGCCGTTCCCCGGGCCCGGCTTGGCCGTGCGCATCATCGGCGAAGTGAACCGCGAGTCGCTCGCGACCGTGCGCGCCGCCGACTGGATCGTGACGAGCGAAATCGATGCGGCCACCGATCTGCACCCGCGTCCGTGGCAATACTTCGCCGTGCTCACGCCCGTGCGCAGCGTCGGCGTGATGGGCGACGGCCGCACCTATGCGAACCTCGTCGGCGTCCGCGCGATCACCTCGGAAGACGGCATGACGGCCGACTGGGCCCGTCTCCCGCACGATCTCCTCGCCCGCATCTCCACGCGCATCGTCAACGAGGTCCCCGGCGTCAACCGGGTCGCCTACGACATCACCTCCAAACCGCCCGCAACCGTCGAGTGGGAATGAGAATTCTCGTGGTCGGTGGCGGCGCTCGTGAAGATGCGCTGTCGTGGAAGCTCGCGGAATCGCCGTCGTGTGAGGCGATCTTCCACGCCCCGGGCAACGCCGGCACCGCATCGCGCGGAACGAATTTCGCCGACGTTTCGGCTACCGACACGCGCGCGATCCTCGACCGCGCCAAAGCCAACGCCATCGACCTCACCGTGGTCGGTCCCGAAACCGCGCTCGCGGCGGGCGTTGCCGATCGTCTGCGCGATGCGGGCCTGAACGTCTTCGGTCCCAACCGTTCCGGCGCACGGCTCGAGTCGAGCAAGGCGTTCGCCAAACGTTTCATGGAACGTCACGGCATTCCGACCGCGCGTTTCGCCGTCGTCCATTCGCTGGCGGCCGCGCTCAAAGCGCTCGATCAATTCCCGAACGGCGTGGTGGTGAAAGCCGATGGGCTCGCGGCCGGCAAAGGCGTCGTCGTGTGCGACGATACCGCCGCTGCTTCGAACGTGCTGCGCGAGTGGTATGAGAAGAATAACGTTCCCGGCGGCGGCACCGACATCGTACTCGAAGAGCGGATGAGCGGTCGCGAGATTTCCGTCTTCGCGATTTCCGACGGCCGCGCGATGATCCCGATCGCGGCGGCGTGCGATTACAAGCGCGCCGGCGATGACGATCGCGGTCCGAATACGGGCGGCATGGGAGCGTATTCGCCGCCCTCCGGTTTCCCCGCCAACGTGCTCGAGATCGTCCGCGAGCGCGTGATCGCGCCGGTGCTGCGCGGCTTGCTCGCGGAAGATGAAATCTACCGCGGCGTGCTCTACGTGGGCCTGATGTGGACCGATAGCGGTCCGCGGGTGGTCGAGTTCAACGCCCGCTTCGGCGATCCGGAAACGCAAGTGATGATGCCGCGCGTCGGCGGCGACTTCGCGCGCTATCTGGCCAGCGCCGCGGAAGGCGCGATCGAACTCGACGCCGCGCACTTCTCCGACGATGCGTGCGTGGGCGTCACGCTCACGACCGACCGCTACCCCTACGAGAACACGAAGATCGCCGGCCTGCCGGCCACGTTGCGGCTGCCCGACCACGTGGCCGTTTTTTGGGGCACGTCGACGCGTGAGGGCGACCGCATGTCCTCACCCGGCGGACGGGTCCTCACCGTCACCGCGACGGCGCCGACCGTGGCCGAGGCGCGGACGCGGGCCTACGATGCGATCGCCCAGCTCAAGCCGCAATTCCCGCCCAACACGCCGCTCGTCTACCGCTCCGACATCGCCCGCCTCTAGCGACCAGAGCAACCGGGCCGCCCTCGAAACCTCCGGCGCGGCGCCGTGGTAGTGAGGAGCAGCATGAACAACCCGCGCTACTCCGGCTACCAGGGCGGCTCCGCCGTCCAAAGCGCCCCGGCGCTCCTCGGCCAGGTCCTCGGGATCACCGGGGTCGGCTTCCTGATCACCGCGCTCGCCGCGTATCTCTTCGGCGGCGTCTCGCAAATCGTCGCGACCATCGCGTTCTTTGCGGGCTTCGCGATGATCTTCGTGATGCGCAGCGTACGCCGTAACCCGGCCGTTGCGCTCTTGTGGTTCTACGCGTTTACGTTCGTCGAGGGCATCGGCATCGCGCCGCTGATCTCGCATTACACGGCCGTCGCCGGCGCCGAAGTCGTCGTCGATGCAGCCGCCACCACCGGCTTCGGCATGCTCGTGCTGGGCGGCGTCGCGTTCACGTTCTCGATCGATTGGCGGCGCTTCCAAGGTATCGCGTTCGGCGCGCTGCTCGTGCTCGTGCTCGCCGGCATCGCCTCAATCTTCTTTCACTTCATCAACCCCGGCGTGTATGCGTGGGCGACCCTGGGCATCTTCACGCTGCTCACGCTGGTCGACTTCAGTCGCATCCGCGCCGGCGGCGACGGCCTGACGCCCGTCGACCTTGCCGTGTCGATCTACCTCGACGGCCTGAACATCTTCATCGCACTGCTCGAACTCTTCGGGATGCGTAGCCGGGACGATTAGCCCCTAACCGGGAAGGGTCCAGGTATGTGCGGGATCGCGGCCGTCTATGCGCCAGGGCTCGATGTTGCGCGGCTCGTGTACTTTGGCCTATACGCTTTGCAGCACCGCGGCCAAGAGAGCGCCGGCATCGCGGTCGGCGACGGCACGACGATGTCGAGCCATCGCGAGATGGGCTTGCTCACTGGTGTCTTCACCGAAGAGATTCTCGGCCGCCTCAACGGTTACGTTGCGATGGGGCACACGCGGTACTCGACGACCGGTTCGTCGGTCATCGTCAACGCACAGCCGTTCATGGAAAATACCGACATCGGCCCGTTCGCGTTCGGCCACAACGGCAATCTGACCAACGCCGACGAGATGCTGGCGGCGCTGCCGTCGACGGTCCGGCTCGATGCGACCTCCGATAGCGAAATTCTGGCGAAGACGATCGCGCTCGGCACCGGTGCGACGCTGGTCGAACGCATCAAGAGCGCGATGGCTCTCGCCGAGGGCGCGTATTCGGTCGTCATGACCACGCCCGATTCCATCATCGCGTTTCGCGATCCGTGGGGCGTGCGGCCACTGTGCATCGGCACCTACGGCGACGGCGGCTACATGATCGCATCAGAATCGTGCGCGATGGCCACGGTCGGCGCGCAGTACTTACGCGAGATCGAAGCCGGCGAAATCGTGGTCGTCGATCGCAACGGCATGCGCAGCGAACACATCGAGAAGGTCGAGCCGCCGGCGCTCTGCATGTTCGAGTACATCTACTTCGCGCGGCCCGATTCGGTGCTCTCCGGACGTTCGATCTACATGGCACGCTACGAGATGGGACGTGCTCTCGCTCGCGAGCATCCGGTCGACGCCGACGTCGTCATGGCGGTGCCCGATTCGGCCATTCCGGGTGGCATCGGCTACGCGGCCGAAAGCGGCTTGCCGTACGTCGAAGGGCTGATCAAGAACCGCTACATCGGGCGTACGTTCATCAGCCCGGATCAGAACGTGCGCAATCAAGGCGTGCAGCTGAAATTCAACCCGATCGTTGAGAACCTGCGCGGCCAGCGCGTCGTCGTGGTCGACGATTCGATCGTGCGCGGCACCACCACGCCGCGCATCGTCTCGCTGCTGCGCGATGCGGGCGCGCGCGAAGTGCACTTGCGCATCACCTCGCCGCCGATCGTGCATCCCTGTTATCTCGGCGTCGACATGGCGACCTACAAAGAACTGATTGCGGCCAACCTGACGGTCGATCAGATCCGCGCGCGCGTCGGAGCCGATTCGCTCGGCTATCTCAGCGTGGATCGCCTGGTCGAGTCGACCGGACGCGAACGGTCCGATTTCTGCCTCGGGTGTCTGACCGGAGCGTATCCAAGCGCGCCCGTCGTCGCAATGCCGGGCGCCGATCGCCAACCCGCGCTCAAGCTCTAGGTGCGCGTCGGCGCGACGCCGTTTTCCGATCCGCGTCAGCTCGCCGCGATCGACGACCTGCTTCGCCAAAAGCCCGACGAGCTCGCGTATCGCTTCGGTCGCGCGTGCTGTCTCGAGGACCTGGGTCGCATCGATGAGGCGATGACGGCGTACGTCGACCTGCTCACGCGCGAGCCGACGCACTTCGGCGGGCTGACGAACCTCGGCTCGCTCTTGTTCGAACGCGGGTATATCGCGCAAGCCCGGCCGTATATCTCGGCGGCGGTGAAGCTGCACCCCGGCGACCCGGTGGCGCTGGTGAACTTCGCGCAGCTGCAGGCCGCGGGCGACGATGATTTCGACGCCGCGATCGCGACGTACACCTCGGTCCTGCAGGTGCGGCCGGAGTTTCTGCACGCGCATCTCGGACTCGCGGCGATCTACACGCAGACCGGACGGCCGGAACTCGCGCAAGCGCATCTCGATCGCGCGTACACCGAACCGAAGGCATGGACCTTTCCCTATCGCGGCAGCGCGCCGCCGTTGCAGGTGCTGCTGCTCGTATCGGCGTTCGGCGGGGACATGGTCACGAATCTGTTTTTCGACGACGAGGTCGTGCAGAAGGGCGTGCTACTCGCAGATTCGGTGCGCGGCCCGCTCGAGTTCCCACCCTATCACGTGCTGTTCAACGCGATCGGTGATGCCGACCGCAGCCGTCCGAGCTTGGAACGCGCGGTGGCAATCGCCGCCGCATCGCCGGCCGCGGTGATCAATGAACCGGCGGCGGTGTTGCGCACGGGACGGGTCGAGACGATGCAGCGCTTGCGCGGCTTGCCCGGGGTGCGCGCGCCGCGCACGGAGCGAATCGCCCGCGAAGCGCTCACGGCGGCCGCGTTGACGGAACGCGGCTTTACGTTTCCTCTGCTCCTGCGTTCGCCCGGACATCATGCCGGCGATCATTTCGCAGTCGCGCGGACGGCGGATCAACTATCGGGCGTGATGGAAGCGCTGCCGGGGCGCGATCTGCTCGCGATCGAGTACCTCGATGCGCGCGGAGCCGACGGCGACGTGCGCAAATATCGCGTCGTGGCCGTTGACGGGAAGCTATACCCGGTGCATCTGGCGATCGCGTCGCAGTGGAAGGTCCACTACTTCAGCGCGGAGATGACGGATCGAGCGGACCACCGGGCCGAAGAGGCTGCCTTTCTCGAGGACATGACGGCGGTCGCCGGCGAGCGCGGCATGCGCGCGCTCGAGGCGATCGTTGCGACGATGGGGCTGGATTATGCCGGCGTTGATTTCGGAATCGATTCTGCGGGTACCATCCTCGTGTTCGAAGCGAATGCCACGATGGCGGTCTATCCGCCCGACGATGGTGAGCTGTGGGGCTATCGCCGCCGGGCCGTCGATCGCGTGATCGCCGCCGTGCGCACGATGCTCGTCGAACGTGCTAAAACCGCGGGGTATGCTTGAAAAAACTCATCGTGTTCGATCTCGACGGAACGCTGGCCGAAAGCAAATCGGCGATCGACTCCGAGATGTCCGGCCTGCTGGGCCGTCTGCTCGCCGTGGAGCGCGTGGCCGTCATCTCGGGCGGCGCCTTTCCGCAGTTCGAACAGCAGCTCGTCGGCAATCTGCCGAAGGACGGTGATCTCTCGAAGCTCTCGCTCTTGCCGACCTGCGGCACGCGCTTCTATTCCTACGAAGGCGGCGCGTGGAAGTTGCTCTATGCTGAAGACTTCAGCCCCGATCAAAAGAAGAAGATCCTCGCCGCACTGAACCAAGCCGTCGATCAATCCGGCTTCAAGGCGGAGAAAACGTGGGGTGAGGCGATCGAAGATCGCGATAGCCAGATCACCTACTCGGCTTTAGGTCAGCAAGCTCCGCTCGATGCGAAGAAGACCTGGGACCCCGATTTCTCCAAGCGCAAAAAAATCAAGAGCATCCTCGATCCGCTGCTTCCGGATTTCGCGGTCAACCTCGGCGGCTCGACGTCGATCGACATCACCAAGCCCGGCATCGACAAAGCCTATGGTATCCACAAACTCGAGAGCATCCTGAACATTCCGATCGCCCAAATGCTCTACATCGGCGACGCGCTCTTCCCAGGCGGCAACGACTACCCCGCTCGCTCCACCGGCGCCGACTGCATCCAAGTCCGCGACCCCAACGAAACAAAACGCGTCATCGAAGCCATCATCGCCTGCGAATCCCCATAGACCGCCCCGCTGTCATTAAACCACTGTCATCCGAGCAAAGCGCCGAAGGCGCGTCGTCGAGGAACGCGCCACGATCGTCGCTATCGAGCAGTGGAGTGGAAAAAAAAAGAAGAAGTAACCACTGCTCGCGCCTTCGCGCTCGCACTCTAAATACGAGAGATTTTCTCGGTTCCTCGACTACGCGCTACGCGCTTCGCTCGGAATGACACAAAAAAAATGATCGTTGCTTTGGGTTACCTCGCTGCCGTGCTTACGAGCGGCGCGGCTCTTCCGCAGGTTATTCATACGCTGCGTTCGCGTGATGTGCGTGGTATATCCGTACCATACTGGCTGACACTTTCAGCCGGTGTGGCGTTGTGGCTCATCTACGGACTCTACATTGGTTCCGGGCCGTTGATCGCGGCGAATGCCGTGTCGCTCGGCCTCGATCTTGCCGTGCTGTGGTTAACCTTTCGGTATCGCGTTTAAAACAGCGGGGCGACGACGACCGAGATGACCGCGGGCAGGCCGAGTTCGTTGGCTCGGCGGGCACGGTTGAGGGCTGGGCTCACGTCGGCCGGGTCGGTGACGGTTTCGCCGTAGGCGCCGCAGGCTTCGGCTTCTTTGGCGAAATCGATGGCGGCGAAGGTGCCGCCCTCGTAGGCGACTTTTTTCGCGTACGAGTCCGGATACATCGTGGAGACTTGCAGCGTGCCGGTGCTGTAGGCGCCGTTCTGGAAGATCACGATGGTGAATGGCGCGCCGTAGGTTTTGGCGGCTAAGAGCGCGGCGTTGGCGGTGCTGAACATGTAGAAGCCGTCGCCGGTGACGGCGATGACGTGTTTGTCGGGGCGCGCGAGTTTCACGCCCAGTGCAGCGCCGGGCGTGTAGCCGCCGCTGCTGGCGGGGTTGGCGATGTAGGAACCGGGCTCGGAGCACTGTAGATAGCGCTCGACCTGGTTGTGCGGGAGCGTTTCGTCGAGCACGATCGAATCGGTGCCGGCAAATGCGCCGATTTCGTGCGAGACCCAGAGCGGATCGATCGGCGTCTTGGTGGAGCGGCTTTGCGCGTTGCGTTCGGCTTCGGCGCGCCGTTCGGCATTGGATGCTTCCAAGCGCGCGCGGCGGGTTTCGATGCGCGCGCGGTCGGCGGCGGTGATCGTTTCGCGTACGACCGACGTCAGTGCTTCGATCGCGTTGAGCGGGCCGGACGTGAGGCGCAGGTCGGCCGTGAATTCGAACGTCGGAATGCGCGCGCGGATCGGGTCCGCATCGATGACCGCAACGTAGGCCGACGGCGGCGGCGCGGCTGCACCGGGTACCCACGGCACGTTCGCGTCGAGTGCGACGACGACGTCGGCGTCGGCCAGCGGCACGGCTCCGAGGTTCAGCGGATGGTTGAACGGGAAGCACAGGTACGACCGGAACGCCGACGTTGCGACCGGCAACGCGAGCAATTCGCACAACGTCACCAACGCCGCGACGGTTCGCGTGTCGCGTCCCGAACTCGACACGACCACGTATGGGCGTTCGGCCGCGAGCAAACGCTGCGCGATCTCGCGGATGCCGTCGGGATCCGCTGCAGCGGGCCGCGGAATGCCGAGTTGCGACGCCGACGGGAACGACGTTTCGCGTGCGGGCAGAAGCGCGATTTCGCGCGGCACGCTCATGTAGACCGGCCCGCGCGGATCGCTCTGCGCGATCTGAAGGCCGCGGCTCGCCATCAGTCCGGGATTATCCTGATATTCGAGGCGATGGTCCCACTTCACGTAGTTGCGCACGATGCCGTTCTGGTCGTACGACTGCTGCATCCACAGATGACCGCCGCGATCGCGCGAGCCTTTCATCGACCCCGGATACGAGACCGGCGGCCCGCCGGCCATGATCATCACCGGCACGCCCGCGTGCGCCGCGGTGTGGATCGCGCCGCCGTAATGATACGTTCCGGTGTCGACGTGCACCGCGGTTGCGGCCGGCTTGCCGCTCGCCGCCGCATACCCCAACGCCGCGTTCAAGCTCGCATGCTCGTGCGTCATCGTGATCAGGCGCGGCGCGGGACGGCCGAGCGCGTTCGCCTTCGCGATCGCTTCCTGGTACCACACGATCTCGGCGCCCGAGGTGAAGAAGAGATGATCGACGCCGCCCGCCGTAAGCGCGGTGACGACGGCTTCGCCGACGTCGGCACCGGCCGGGACTTCGGTCCACTGGTGCGCGGTCTTCTCGAGCATGTCCATGGCGTGGCTCCTTAGCGAACTTTGAGGCCCATCAGGCCGGCCAGCACGTTGCGCTGCATCTCCGAGGTGCCGGCGGCGATCGTCGAACTCCGCGAGTCGCGGAAGTGGCGTTGCATATCGTACTCCATGCTGTAGCCATAGCCTCCGAAGATCTGCATCCCGGCGTTGGCGACCTTGACGTAGACTTCCGAGGCGAACAGCTTGGCCATCGTGATCTCGCGCAGCGCGTCCTGGCCGTTGGAAACCATCCAAGCGGCACGCCACATGAGCGTGCGCGCCGCATCGATCTCGGTTTGGAGGTCGGCCAGGGTGTGGGCGATCGACTGGTTCGTTCCGATCGGCCGCCCGAATTGCACGCGTTCCTTCGCGTAGGCGAGCGCAAGGTCGAAGGCGGCGAGTGCGCCGCCGCAACTGCCCGCGGCAGAACACACGCGCTCGATCTGCAGGCCGGCGAGCACGCAGTCCCAGCCTTTGTTCTCCCCGCCCACGACGCGATCGGCCGGCACGCGCACGTCGTTGAAGAACACTTCGTAGGTGCCGGTGCAGCGCCGGCCGAGCATGTCGAGCTTGCGCAGCTGGACGCCCGGCGTATCGTTGTCGATGAGCAGCAGCGACATTCCCTCGCGGTAGTTCTTGTCACGGTCGGTCTTGAGGTAGACGTTCATCACGGTGTTCTTCGCACCGGCGCCGGTCGCCCAGAGTTTCTGGCCGTTCACCACGTAGTGGTCGCCGTCGCGTACCGCGTACGTGCGCATCGCGCCGATGTCGGAACCTGCTTCAGGCTCCGAGATCGCGATCGCCATCCGTACTTCGCCGGCGAAGAGTTTGGGCAGCCAGTGCTGCTTTTGCTCCTCCGTGCCCTTGCGCATGATATTGAGCCCGGTGAAGACGCTACCGGCGTAGGACATGAAGAAGTCGGGGCTCTTGCGCGCGAGCTCTTCGGCGATGATCGTCAAGTCGATCACCGATCCGCCGAGGCCGTCGTACTCCTCGGGAAAGGGCATGCTGAGCAAGCCCGCTTCGACCCACTTCTCGTAGAGCTCGTAGGGATAGCCCTGTTCGCGATCGAGCCGCCGGATGTACTCCGGCGGCGCGTGCGTGTCCATCAGTTGCCTGACGGTTTCGCGGAGCAGCTTTTGCTCGTCGGTAAAAGCGAAATCCATCAGGCCGCGGGCGCGGTCAGCGCTCTTCGCGCCAGAATCCGAGCAGTTCTTGCGGTCCGCGGTCGGAGTAGGAGAAGATCACGGCGTCTTCTGAGGCTTTGTGCGTGTACTTCATCCAGCTCGGCACCACGATGACGTCGTGCGGTTCCCAGTCGAACGTCGTATTGCCGACGGTCGTCGTCCCGGTGCCTTCGACCGGCACGAACACCGTGCTGTCGGTGGCGCGGTAGGGTTTCGTCTCGAAGCCTCTGGGCAGCAGCTGCATGAACGTGCTCATCGTCGGAATCGCGTCGCCGCCGGTCAGCGGGTTGATGTAGCGCATCTTGTAGCCGAACCACGGGCTCGGATCTTCGGCGCGCGTCATCGCGTCGAGCGCTTCACGCGTGCGATCGTACGGATAGCTGAAGATCGGCGAGGTCTTGGCCGTGTGCTTGTGATCGACCGGCACGAGGTTCGCGCCGTAGCGATGGATTGAATCGTACTCGGGCTTCGTCGGCTCGATCGGATCTTCGTTGATCCAGCCTTCGCGGAAGCTCGCCTCGAACAACCGCACCATGTGCATGTCGAGACCGTCGAGCCAGACCATCGGTTCGTTCGTGTGATTGCCGTGATCGTGATACGTCCACGACGGCGTGATGACGAAGTCGCCGGGCTTCATGAACGTGCGCTCGCCGTCGACCAGCGTGTATGCGCCGTTGCCTTCGATGATGAAGCGCAGCGCGGCTTGAATGTGCCGGTGCGGCGGCGCGACTTCGCCCGGCATGATCAGCTGGAAGCCGCCGAAAAGGCTGTTGGTGATCTTCGACTCGCCGGGCAAATTCGGGTTCTCGAACACGAGGACGCGGCGTTCCGCTTCCTTTGCCGTAATAACGCCGGCGGATTCGAGCAGCGTCGGGCGGATCTCACGATAACGCCAGCGATACGGCGCGATGACCGTTTTGGGCTCGGCGGTGACGAGGCCGCCGAGAACGTCCCACAGCGGGGCCAGATGCTGGTCGCGGATCCGGCGAACGTACTCGGCACGTGAAGCGGGCGGTGCTATCATGGCGCGTAATTCAACGAAGAGCGATGACAGTCTTGTCGGCAGTGCGTCCCTGGGCGTAGTACTGGCCGATCATTTCGACGAGCGGTCGATCGCTGACCGTGTAGAGTACGGCGTCCTCGGTCAAGCTGGTATTGACGTGATGGTACCAGAGGCTATTGGGCACCACGAACACGTCGTTGCGTCCCCACTCGAAACGCTGACCGTTGACCTCGGTATAGCCGCTTCCGCCGAGGACGCAGAACAGGGTGCTCGCCGTGTGCCGGAAAGACTGCGTGCTCTCGCCGCCCCGCAGCAGTTGCGCGCCGTATGCAAAAGCCGGAAACGGATGGGCGTGCGTGAGCGGGTTGACGAACTCGACGCCGCGGCCGCGGTGCGCATCGCCGGGATAGTCGCGCATCGCTGCGAGCGTGTGCAGAATGTCGACGCCGCGATACTGAAAGTACGGCGAGGTATTGATGCCCGAGCCGCGCTCGAAGGGTTCGAACGTCGGCGAGATGCCGCCCGCGCCGTAGAACGTGCGCGAGAAGCCGGCCGGGACATCCGGAACCTTGGCCGCCTCGGCGTAGTCTTCGCGAATCCAGATCAAGCCGAGGAAATCGAGCAGCGGCCAATCGAGCACGTCCATCCAGATGACCGGCTCTTTGTCGTCGTTGCCGTGACCGTGCCAGGTGCCGTTGGGCGTGAAGATGAGATCGCCGCGTTCGGCCGGGCAGCGCTCGCCCTCGACGAGCGAATAACCGCCCGACTCGGAGAGAATCGTGCGGCTCGCGTTGGGCGAGTGCTGATGGATCGGCGCGGTGTCGCCGGGCTTGTAGATCGAGATCGCAACGCGAATCGAGTTCGCGATGCGCAGCTCGCCGCCGAAACCGGGATTGAGCAGTTGCAGTTGCTGGCGATCGGTTTGCTCGATCGAACACAGCTCGGCCACTTTGGTGAGGTAGTGCTCGATATCGCGCCACTTCCAGAGAAACGGCACCGCGCGGCGGCCGGCCGGTAAGGCATTCGCCGCGATCTTCGGCGGCGCAACGGTATCGGTGACGTGCCACGGTTGTTGCAGCGGCGAGTTGGCGCGCGTGCGCATCCAAATATGGAGATGGGCCGCCTCTTCGTTGAGGCGCTCCATCTCGGCCATATTTTCTTTGACCGACGCCGATGTAACCGTCATGGCAGTCCCCTCTCAGTTCTTGGCGAGATCTTCGACTAGGGCGACGAAGGCGCGCACCGGCGTTCCGGTCGGGCCTTTGGCTTGGAAGGACGATTCGTTATCGAGGTACGCGGTACCGGCGATGTCGAGGTGAATCCACGGCACGTCGGCGACGAAGTTCTTGAGGAATGCGGCAGCCGTCTCCGCCCCGCCGGGCCGTCCGCCGGTGTTCTTGATGTCGGCGATATCGCTCTTGATCTGACGGTCCCAGTCATCGTAGAGGGGCAGGCGCCAGTAGCGTTCGCCGACGTCGCCGACGATCTTGAGAAACCGGTCGGCGAAGGCGTCGTCGTTCGACATCACGCCGCTCGCCGCGTGACCGAGGGCGACGACACACGCGCCGGTGAGGGTCGCGGCGTCGACGATCTTCGTTGCGCCCAATTCGCGCGCGTAGCATAGCGCGTCGGCGAGAATGAGACGGCCCTCGGCGTCGGTGTTGATCACCTCGATCGTCTTGCCGTTCATCGCGCGCAAGATATCGCCGGGCTTCATCGCCTTCGGTCCGAGGAGGTTCTCGCTCGACGGAACGACGCCGATGACGTTGAGTTTCGGTTTCAGCTTACCGATCGCGTACATCGCCGCGATGACGCCCGCGCCGCCGCACATGTCGTACTTCATCTCGTGCATCGCCTCGGCCGGCTTGATCGAGATGCCGCCCGAATCGAAGGTGAGCCCCTTGCCGACGAGCGCGAGCACTTCTTTGCTCGAGGGATCGCCGCGGTAGGTCATCACCGAGAGCGTCGCCGGTTCGTCCGAGCCGAGCGAGACGCCGAGCAGCGAGCCCATTTTCTTTTCTTTCATGCGGGCTTCGTCGAGCATGTCGAATTCGAGGCCGGCTTCGGCGGCGAGTTCTTTGGCGCGCGCCGCCATGTGCGTCGGCGTCATGTCGTTGCCGGGCGTGAGCGCCATCAGGCGCGCGAAGTTGACCGCTTCGCCGATCACCGTTCCACGGGCGACGCCCGCGTCGAGCGCGGCGCGATCGAACCCGCCTGCGAAGATCGCGACCGTTTGCGCCATCACCGGCTTGTCGGGTTCGGTGCGATACGTCGTACCGTCGAGCGTTGCCGTGATGGCGCCTTCGGTTAGGGCCGAGGCGGCGAGCAGCGTGTCAGCCTTCGCTTCGTCGGGCAGCACGAAGGCGAGCGCGGTGTAGTTGCGCTTCCCGAGCGTCCGCACCGCGGTGCCGCCAAATTTTGCCAGGCTCTGGGGCGTGAACTTCGCGCGGTCGCCGAGCCCGACCAGCGCGACGCGGCGGTAGGGCGCGTTTTTCGCGTGCACCACTGCCAGCTCGTTCGGCTTCCCTGCGATCTCGCCCGATTCCAGTACGTCCGCGAGCGCGCCGCCCAGTGCCGTATCGATCTCCGCGGCGATGCCGTCGAGACGTTTGTCGGCGAAGACGGGGATGACGAGCGCGCCGGTCGCGTACGACGCCGGAGCATCGGACGTGATGCGAACCTGCATGAGCTTCCTTTCGATGGTGGAACGGACGAATGCGTATGGTGAGGGGTACGCCCAGCAAATGACCGACGCCTACGCCCGCGCGGGCGTCAACATCGACGCCGGAAATGAGACCGTCGAACGCTATCGCGAAGTTACATCCGATTGGCGTCACCCCGATCAGCTTGGCGAGCTCGGGGGCTTTAGCGGCCTCTTTCGGCTCCCCGGCGACGGCAAGCGGGCCTTGGTCGCCTCGGCCGACGGCGTCGGCACGAAGATCCTCATTGCGGCGCACATGGGCCGCTACGACGGCGTCGGGCGCGATCTGGTCAACCACTGCGTCAACGACATCCTGGTGGTCTCAGCCGAGCCGCTATTCTTCCTCGATTACCTTGCGGTGGGCAAGCTCGAGCCGGCGATGGCGTCCGACGTCGTGCGCGGCGTGGCCGGGGCGTGCCGGGACAATGCCCTGGCGCTGCTGGGCGGCGAAACGGCCGAAATGCCGGGCCTCTACAAAGCCGGCGACTTCGACTTGGCCGGCACGATCGTCGGGCTCGTCGACATCGCGGACATTCCCAATAAGGAACGGGTCGTCGAGGGCGACGCGATCATCGGCCTGCCGTCGGTCGGACTGCACACGAACGGCTACACGCTGGCGCGCGCGCTGATCGCGCCCGAAGAGTATGCGCAGCCGTTCAACGGCACGACCTACGGCGATGCGCTGCTCGCACCGCATCCGACATATGCCAAGGAAGTGCGCGCGATCCAAAAGGTTGCCGACGTGAAAGCGATGGCGCACATCACCGGCGGCGGTTTGATCGACAACGTGCCGCGCACGCTGCCGGCATCGTGCATGGCGGTGTTCGAGCAATCGCGCTGGACCGTACCGCCGATCATGGCCGAGCTCGTGCGCCGCGGCAACCTCGAACACGAGGAACGCTACCGCACCTTGAACATGGGCGTCGGTTACACGCTGATCGTTCCGTTCATGGATGCGGCCAAAGCGATTGCGGCGGTTCCGTCGGCAACGGTGGTCGGTTTCGTATCGCCGCGGCAACCGGATGGACCGGCGGTGGCCGTGCACGCCGCGCGAACGTAGCGTTGCCGGTCAACCTCCTCGCGCCGCTCGGCGATCGCTATCGTCCGGAGGCGTTGCCCGCGGCGATCGAAACGGGCGAACACCTCGGCTATCAGTTGCGGCGCATCGACACGCCCGACGAGCGGTTGTGCGCGTGGATCGACTGGGAGTTTGCGCCGAGCTGGTGGTCGAGTGAAGTGCGTGACGGTTCGGTGTGGTACGCGCTCGCCGCGGACGGCACGATTGCCGGATTCGCGGGCTTCGGTTCGTCCGACCGCTCGTACCACTGGTTGCAGCCGTATCGCAAACGTACCGACGTCGGAATCTTCGGGCCGTACGGCGTGGCGGCAGCGCACCGCAAGACCGGCCTCGGCGAGGTCTTGCTCGTGGCGGCGCTGTGCGACCTCGCCGCGCGCTATCGCTGGGCGCTCATTCCCGCGGTGAGCGGCGAGCGGCTCATCACATCGTACGAAGAGCGCGCCGACGCGCACGTTGCCGATTCGTACGACTTCGCGCTGCGCCCGGCTCGCACGGTGATTCTCGCATCGGGCGAGGGCTCGAATGCGCAAACGGTCATCGACGACGTGCAATCCGGCGACAGCGCGCTCGACATCGTGGCCGTCGTTTCCAACAACGAACGGGCGCATGTGCTCGAGCGCGCGCGCGAGGCCGGCATCAATGCGCAGGCGATCGTGTGGAACCGCGAGACGGAATCGCGCGCCGCGTACGACGAGCGGTTGACGGCAGCGATCGGGAATCACGCGCCGGAGTTAATCCTGCTGTTGGGCTGGATGCATCTGTTGCCGGCCGCGTTTCTCGAGCGCTTTCCCGAGACGATCAACATTCATCCGGCGTTCTTGCCGTACGACTGCGCCGCCGATACGGTCGTGATGCCGGACGGCGCGGAGATCCCCGCATTTCGCGGCGCGCGCGCGCCCGAAGCGACGATTGCCGCGGGCGTGCGCTGGGGCGGCGCGAGCGTGCACCGCGTCACGGCGGCGACCGACCGCGGCGAGATCATCGTGCGCACGCCGCTGCAGCTCGCACCGGAAACGACCCTCGAGCAATTTCGCGCGCGAATTCATCCGATCGAACACGCTGCGGTGACGAAAGCGATCCGCCGCTGGTGTCTCACCTCCTAGCGAGCGCTTGGGAGTTCTCCAAGACTTATTCCAGGAACTTTTTTTCCGCGTATGCCGGATAAACGCACGCTCTTCTTGGGAGACGCGTAAGGCTGTTTTTACGTTGCCTGATTGGTGAATAAGCACACCAGCAGAACATCGGAGGAACACGCACAATGAACAAACTTTCGGCCGCCATCATCGCGGCAGCGCTCACGGCAAGTCTCTCGAGCGTCGCACTCGCGCAAGACACGACGTCGATGGCACCGGGAGCGGCATACGGTACCGGCATCACGGACAATCCGTCGGCGAACCGCGACGGCGATCTCAACGGTCCGGCAGCAGGCCTCGGCGGTGAGTTCTCGGCGGCGGAACCCAATATGGCGCCGGGCGCTGAAATGGGCTACGGCATCACCGACAATCCATCGGCGAACCACAATGCGGATGCAAACCTACCGGCAGCGGGTAACGGCGGCGACTTCGGTGCGACGGATTCCGGCAGCACCGCGGGCGAAATCACCGCGAACCCGTCAGCCAACAAAAACGCCGAAAACAACGCTCCGGCGACCGGTAACGGCGGCGACTTCGCGCCCAACCAATAGCCGCGAACCCAAAAAAAACCCGCGAACCCCAAAAAAGCGGAGACACGGCGACGGATTTTATCCGCCGCCGTGTACGCTTTAGGGCATTTCACGCTCAACGCGACAATCGGTCGCTGTCCTTACGCCCCGTGCAAGATGGTTTTCAGCGCTCCGTTCCTGTGAATGACTTGAGTCACACTACCCCAGCAGGAGACATCATGGGAAAAATTTCTACGGCAATCATCATGGCGGGGCTCGCCACGGCCGGTTTATCGCAAGCGGCCGTCGCGCAAAGCCTCGCGCGCACCGCGGCGCCGGTCATCGTGGCGACAACGACCACGTCATCGACGAACATGACTGCCGCGCAGAAGAAGAAACTGGCAGCGCAAAAGGCCGCAATGGCCAAGAAAAAAGCCATGATGGCCAAGTCGAAGACGGCCGGTAGCTCGATGGGCATGACGCACAACCCATCAGCCAACGGCAACGGTGCGGCGAACGCTCCGGCAGTCGGCAACGGCGGCAACATGGGCACCAACAACACCGGTATGGCGCCTGGGGCCACGATGGGCGGCAATGGTAATCCGTCTGCGAACGGCGTCGGAACCAACAATGCTCCGGCAGCGGGCAACGGCGGCAATATGGGCACCGGCAACAGCAACAAGGCGCCGGGCCAAGGCACGTTCGTGACGGGAAATCCGTCCGCGAACGGCAACGGCGCGGCGAACGCTCCGGCAGTCGGCAACGGCGGCGATATGGGCACCAGCAACAGCAGCAAGGCGCCGGGTCAGGGCACGACCGTCACCGGAAATCCGTCGGCGAACGGAAATGCGGGGACCAATGCTCCGGCCACCGGCAACGGCGGCAACATGGGGACGGCCGGCAAGTAACGCCGGCGCGCGTCACGCGAACGGCAGGCTCGGGTCGGCCGTAAGCGTGAGCGGATCGCGAAGATCGGCGTCGCCGCGGCGTTCTGCGGCGGCGGCGATCATCGCGGCATTATCGGTACAGAAACGGCGCTCCGGCACAAAGACCGGGAGATTGCGCTTCTCACCGGTGCGGCGGAATGCCGTCGAGAGCGCGTTGTTCGCGGCCACGCCGCCGCTAAGCACGATCGCGCGATAGTTGCGCGCATCGAGCGCGCGTTCCACGCGATCGATAAGCACGTCGACGATCGCGGCTTGAAACGAGGCCGCGATATCCTTGGGTGCGACGACCGTCGCCGCGTCCGATGCGAGGAAGTAGCGCGCCGAAGTCTTGAGACCGGAGAACGAGAGGTCGAGCGCGCCCGCCTCGGGCCGGTAACGCGGGAAGGCCACGGCTTTTGAATTGCCGCCGCGTGCGAGCTCTTCGAGCGCCGGACCGCCGGGAAACGGCAGGCCCAACAAGCGCGCGGTTTTATCGAACGCCTCGCCGGCGGCATCGTCGCGCGTCTTCGCGATGACGCGCATCTCGCGCGCGCTCTCGACCGCCACGAGCTGTGTGTGACCGCCCGAAACGAGCAGCGCAAGAAATGGGTACGGCGGCGCGGCGCCGGTATCGAGAAACGCCGCGAAGATGTGCCCGTGCAGATGGTTCACGGCATAGAGCGGCTTGCCGGTCGCAAACGCGAGCGCTTTCGCCGTGGCGACGCCGACGACGAGGCTGCCGATCAAGCCCGGGCCGGCGGTAACGGCGATACCATCGATCGCACCGAGCGCAGTGCCGGCGCGCGCGAGCGCATCATCGATCGCGGCCGAGAGGAGGCTTGCGTGCCGGCGGCTCGCGATCTCCGGCACGATGCCGCCGTACTTGGCGTGGAACTCATCCTGATTCGTCGACACGTTCGCGAGCACGTCGCGCCCATCGCGGACGACGGCCGTGGCGGTATCGTCGCACGACGTCTCGATCCCGAGCAGCAGCACGCGTCACTCGTGTCCGGGCGAAAACCGGTCGAGCACGTCCCAGTCGGCGTCGAGTTCGATGTCGTAGTCGAAGGCGCGAAAGAGTACCGGTTGCGATGCGAATTCGGTGAGCACCATGTCCATCGGTTCGGGCTCGCGCACGTACCACCAGAACTCGCGCGCGCCGTGCCCGTTGAGCCGGGCGGCTTCGATCACGCCGCCCGCGTGCCGTAAGAGCGCCAGCAGCGCGCCGGTGAACTCTTCCACCGACGCGTTTTCGGCCGGCGTCGGATAGCCGCGTTCGTCCACCGCGTCGCAGTGCACGGTCAGGTGGATGCACCACGGAAACTCGATGCTCTGTCTTTCGTTCGAGGAGAGGCGGCTCACGGCACCGACGAGCGGCATGCCGTCACGGTACCGCCCCTCGAACGGCCGCCAGTGCTCTTCGTCCATATTCATCTAGCGGCGCGCGTCGACGATCTCGCGCAGTTCGGCGGCAAACGCATCGATCGAGACCGTGCGCTTGGCCTCGGTACCGCGCTCGTTGACGTTGACCGTCCCATCGGCCGCTTCGGACTTGCCGACAACGAGGATGAAGGGGACTTTCTGCGTTTTCCAATGGCGGATCTTGTAGCCCAGTTTCTCGTTGGAAGAATCGACGTCCACGCGTAATCCGGCCGCGCGAAGTTTCCCCGCGGCTTCGTGCGCGTAGTCGAGCTGGTGCTCGCTGATCGGCGTGAGCACCGCTTGCACCGGCGCGAGCCAGGCCGGGAAGTTGCCCCCGAAATGCTCGATCAAGACGCCGAAGAAGCGCTCCATCGAGCCGGCCAGCGCGCGATGGATCATCACCGGGCGATGATCGGCGCCGTCGGATCCGCGATACTTCAGCTCGAAGCGTTCGGGCAAGATGAAGTCGACTTGCACGGTGCCCAGTTGCCAGGGGCGGCCGATCGCATCGTGCAGGTTGATATCGAGTTTGGGCCCATAGAACGCGCCGCCGCCCTCGTCGACGGAGTAGGGCAGGTTGTGCGATTCGAGCGCGTTGCGAATCGCGGCTTCGGCGATATCGTCGGTCGGGCCGCGGTGTTCGCGCGTCGAGAGAAAATATTCGAAGTCATCGAAGTTGAACGCCTTCATCATGCGCAGCGCTTCATCGAGCGTCTGCTCGAATTCGCCTTGCAGTTGTTCGGGCGTGCAGAAGAGATGCGCGTCGTCCTGCGTGAAGCCGCGCACGCGCGTGAGCCCGTGCAGCGTACCGCTGCGCTCGAAGCGATAGACCGTGCCGAACTCGGAGTAGCGGATCGGCAGATCCCGGTACGAGTGGGCCTGGCTCTTGTAGATGAGGATGTGCCCCGGGCAGTTCATCGGCTTGAGACGGAAGCGCTGGCCCTCGACTTCGATCGGGCCGAACATACCGTGCGCGAAATTCTCGAGATGGCCCGAGGTTTCATAGAGCTTCTCGTGCACGATGTGCGGCGTGATCACCGGCTGATAACCGCGTTCCGCAAGGCCCTCGCGAATGAACGCCTCGACGATCCCGCGCACGAGCGTGCCCTTGGGATGCCAGAAGACGAGCCCGCCGCCGGCTTCCTCTTCGACCGAATAGAGGTCGAGCTCGGGGCCGAGCTTGCGATGATCGCGCTTCGCCGCCTCCTCGAGGAACACGAGATAGTCGTCGAGTTCTTTCTGTGTCGGAAAGGCCGTGCCGTAAATGCGCTGCAACATCGGGTTGTGCTCGTCGCCGCGCCAATAGGCACCGGCCACGCTCATCAACTTGACCGCGCCGATTTCTCCGGTCGTCTTCGCATGGCCGCCGCGACAGAGATCGGTGAACTCGCCGATCGTGTAGAGCGTGATCGGTTCGCCTTCGGGAATATCGCGCGCGAGCTCGACCTTGAACGGATTATCGGCGTAGCGTTCGAGCGCTTCACTGCGTTCGACGCGCCGGCCGGTCATCTCGTAATCTTTTTTGACGATTTCGTGCATGCGCTTTTCGAGCTTTGTCAGGTCGTCGGCCGTGAACGGCTCGGTGCGCTGGAAATCGTAATAGAACCCGTTGTCGATCGCGGGTCCGATCGTGGGTTTTGCCTCCGGAAAGAGATCTTGCACTGCGTAGGCAAGAACGTGCGCCGCAGTATGGCGGAGTTCATCAAGGGTCATTACCTCTGTCTTGGCGCCGCGCGCCCGGGAAGCCTCGATTGAGCGCCGCGTACCCCCATCTGCTGCTCAACCACCTGCCGGTGGACGCAGCGCTCGCGGCGACCGTCTTGCTGGCCGTCGCGGCCTACCGCCGCACGCTCGAAGGCGCCGTCTATGGCTACGTCGCGCTGGTGCTGGTGGCCGTGCTTGCCATTCTGACGTTTGTCAGCGGCAACTTCGCCCCGCCCGCGCTGGCCCAAGTGCCGGGCATCTCGCGCGACCAAATCACGTTTCACCAGATCACCGGCCTCGCCGCGATGATCGTTTCGGTGCTGGTCGGCTTGCTGGCCAGCATCCCGCTCGTGCTCACGAACGTTGCGGCGAAGCGCGGCGTGGTGATCGCATACCTGATCCTCGCTCTCGCGCTGGATGCGGTGTTCGTGTTTACCGCCGGCACCGGCGGCGCGATCCGGCACACGGAACTTTTGCACTGACCGTATCGTGAGCGCGCTGCAGCGAGGGTTCTGGTACGCCTTTCTCGCTGCGATCGCGTTCGGCGCAACGACGCCGCTCATCGCGCTGCTCGGTGCCGGTGCCGGTTCGTGGACGACGGCCGGCTGGCTCTACCTCGGCAGCGCGCTGTTCGCCGCGACGGTGGAATGGAAGCCGGTTGCGCTCGCACGCGGATTCCGCCGTAACGCACCGCTGTTGATCGCGATCGCCGTCATCGGGGGCATGCTCGCGCCGGCGGCGTACGTGATCGGGCTGCGCGATGCCGGCCCGTTTTTTGCCGCGCTGACGTTGAACATGGAAGCGCCGTTCAGCGTCGCGATCGCGATGCTGGTGTTTCGCGAATACGTGAGCCGCCGCGTGATCGTCGCGATGCTGGCGATCGTCGCCGGCGCGTCGATTCTGAGTGCGAGCGGCAGCGCGCGAGGCGGCTTGCACGCGGGCGTGCTGCTCGTCATTTTGGCAACTGCATTATGGGCGCTCGATAACGCGCTCTCTTCGCGCTTGCGCGGCCTCGATTCGCGCATCACCGTCTTCTGGAAGAGCGCGATCGGCGCGGCGCTGTCGCTCACGGCCGGGGCGCTGCAGCACGAAGCGATGGGAAGTGCCGGCACGGTGCTCGCTCTGCTCGTGATCGGGGCCGTGGGCTACGGCGCGAGCCTCGTGCTGTATCTGCGCGCGCAGCAAACCTTCGGCGTGGCCCGCACGGCGTCGGTCTTCGCAACGGCGCCCTTCATCGGCGCCGCCGGTGCGGTTGCGATCGGACGAACGCCGCTGAACCTCGCCGGGGTCGCAGCCTTCGCGGCGATGGCGTTCGGCGCGTTTCTGCACGCGACCGAACGGCACGCCCACCGTCACCATCATCACGCGCAAGCGCATACGCATCCGCACCGCCACGACGATGCGCATCACGACCACACGCACGACTCACCGGTGATCGGCGAACACGTCCATCCGCACGTGCACACTGAGATCGAGCATACCCACGATCACGGCCCCGACCCCGAACACTCGCACACGCACTGACGCGGGCCGGGCCGGGGCTAACGTGGTGCCTCAGCGCTCAGGTCGACGTCGTCGACACCCATGAACGTGAAGCTGCTCGTGGCCGCGGTGGAACTGTAGATGCCGAAGTAGAGCGTTACCGTTTGCCCGGCAAGCGAACTCAGGTCGTAGGGGCCCTTTCGTACGTAGCCTGACTGGTATCCGACGTCGCGATTCGATGCGTTTGCGTATGAATGCGGATTCGCTTGAGCGAGGTCGAGTTCGTAGAAGAGTTGCTTGAGCAGCGTGTGCGACGCGGGTGCAAGGATCGCGGCCTCTTGCGCGCTGCCTAAACCGAATGAGCCGGCCGTCGGGCCTGGTACCGGCGTAAGGAATTGCCCGGTGCCGGAGGTCGTGAACGACGTGCCGCCGCTACCCTCGTTCACAAAGAACGTCAGTGACGCGCCTGCCGGGACGACGACGTCTTGGCAGATACCGAAGCCGCCCTTCGTGCGCCCGGCCAGGCCGGGCGGCTGAGCGGCGTTCGTATTTCCGAGAAATGCCGCGCCCGAACCGCTATGCACCACGTCGTGGACGCCCGGAGCAATCACCGCCGCGTTGGCCGTCGTTACGAGCTGGACGAAGGTGCTCGGGCTAAGGCTGCGTCCGGTCGGCTGGAGCTCGCTTTGGTTCTGACAGATGTACCACCCCGCGGGCACGACCACGGGAGCGGGCGAGGGATTGGCCAGCGTGCCGGCGCTGTAGACCGGTGATGGAGCGCCGCCGTTTTCGAAGCCCCCGTTCACGACCGCATTCGCAAGGCGCGCATACTGCGGCAGCGGACTTCCAGTTGGTGCCGCGGTCGGGGGTGCGGTGGGCCGTACTGCCGGCGGCGCGGTCGGCGGTGCCGTCGGCCGTGCTGTCGGCGGCGCGGCCGGTGGGGCGGTCGGCGGCGATCCGTTTTGGGCGACGGCTGCCTTGCGCCAAACGGGCGTGTTCCCTAGCGTCGGATCCGATCCGTCGAATTGGAACGTCGCGATGTAATCGGCACTGACCGCCCGGCCGTCGCGCTTCGCGGGCGCATAGCCTGACGAAACGGCCGTTTCGAGTGCCGCGGCGGTCAGAGCGCGGTTGGAAATCGAAACGATCGTTGCATTTTCCGGCATGCCGTTGGAATCGACGCTGACCCGTACGACGGCTTGTCCGCGTTTCCCGATCGCGAGCAGAGTCGAACCGCGGCGGACGAGCCGTGGCGCAACGTACGCCGCGGCGGGCGCGGCTGATGGCGGCGCGCGGCCGGCGATGGCGGCGATGACTGCCGCCTCCGCGGTCCGGACTTCATCAGTCGCCATCGCCGGCCCGGCGGACGCGGTTTTGCTCGATCGTCCCGTCCCGGTGAAGTGTTGGGCGCCGATTTGCGCGTCGTAGCGAAATGAGAACGAGGCGCCTTTCGCGTCGGCGGCCATGAGCGTCGCAATCGTTGCGACGCCGTTCGGTGCAATGATCGCAGGATGATCGATGAAGCGCCGGCAGCCGTAAGCCACATTGCGGCAATTCACGATTGCGCCCCCGTCGATCGTCAGCGGCCGCGGATCGCGATTGCGAACGCGAAGAAACGCGAAGAGGCCCTCGTCTTCGATCCAATCGGCCGGCGCGGTCAACGCCGGCGTTGCCGTCGGTACCGGAGATGCCGGAGATGAAGGTTTGGGTGCGGGAGTGGCCTTGGCGACGACGGGCGCACTGCAGCAACTGCGCAGGATCGACGCGAGCGCGTCGCCCGCAGCCGGATCGGACTGCACTTGCGCGAGCGCGAACGTCTGATTTCCGTTCGTACAAGCAACGGAACGATGCGGCTTCATCACGACGAAGATGAATGTTCCGTCGCTGTTGTTGATCGTGTGGGCGTAAGCGATGTCGCCGACCGCTGCACGGCACGAAGACATCGGTACCGATCGGCCGTCAATTTGAGCTGAATGGGCGACCGTCAAGCGGTCTGAGGAAAGGTCGAGGGTTGATTCCTCGTTGATCGCGGCGCCGTTAGTGCCGTGAACGACGACATTCCAGCGCCACGCGTGAGCGCTCGCGGCCGCAGTGCAAAGTGCGAGGGAGGCGACGATGCCGCACCCGACTAGGCGCAAAGACCGCACGACGTTCATTGAAGCTAGAGGTAGGTATGCTGAGGAGCTTGCTTCCTTGCGACCAATGGGGAAGCCGAGCAGCGCTAAACGTACCGTTCGTGTTTGAAAGGGCTTTTCGGAACGGCTTTCGGTGGCGTGCCCTGGCGCATGATGCGCATGCAATTCGAGCACTTCGGCTGATGGGTTTCCGGTACCACGGCGGCCGTGGCGTCGATGTGCGCGCGGCACGCGGTCACGATGACGACCCGGCCGGAATACACGCGCACGCTATCCCCCGTGCGCTCACCCAAATCAAGGTGCGCGTTGCGCGAGGTCTTGGAAAGAACCCACCGCGGCAGCGGATCCATAGCTCACTTTACCACGAACCAAGCGGTCGTGAGCTCCCACAACGTGAAAGTTTTCTGAGAAAAAACCCTGACGTGTCATCGCATCAGGGTTTCTTGGAATGGTGGGCACGAGAAGGATTGAACTTCTGACCCCCACAGTGTCAATGTGGTGCTCTCCCACTGAGCTACGCGCCCGAACCGGTATGGGACGTCGATTTGACGACTGGCGACTATTCGAAAGCCGTCGAGTCTCACCTTTCGGGGCCCGCCCCGACGGATCGAAGGTTCGCCCCCCGCGGGCAAGCAAACCGCGAGGAGGCTCTATGCGAATCGGTGCTGCCCCGGCGGGGTCTGAGGCCTCCCCATGACGCGGAAAGGCGCGGCGGCGCTCCTCGCCGGTGCGCTGTTCGCCGGAGTACGCTCGCCGATCGGGGCGCAGACGCCGGCCACATTGCGCATCGGGGTCTCGCCGATCGAACCGTCGGCGGAGATTTACTATGCCAAGGACATGGGGTTTTTCGCGAAGGCCGGCCTCGACGTCGATACGCAGTCGATGCAAGGCAGCAGTCTCATCGTGTCGGCCATCGTCGGCGGGACGCTCGATCTCGGCTTCGACACGCTGGATGTGCTCGCGACCCAGCACCTCAAGGGTATTCCGCTCGTCATCATCGCGCCGAGCCATGACTACCTCTCGCCGAACACCCTGCGCACGCAAGCGCTGATCGTTCCCGCGAGCTCGCCGATTTTGCAAGCGAAGGACCTGAACGGGAAGACGATCGCGGTTTCCACGCTGCACAGCCTCGCCGATCTCGGCGCGCGCGTATGGGTCGATCAAAACGGCGGCGATTCATCCAGCGTGAAATTCACCGAGGTGCCGTTTCCGGCGATCTCGGCCGCACTCGACGCCGGCCGCGTCGATGCCGCATGGGTTGTCGAACCCTTCATCACGGCAGCCAAGAAAACGAACCGCGTCCTATTCTATGGATTCGACGGCATTTCCAAACACTTCATCGTGGGCGCATGGGTCGCAACGAAGCAATGGGCCACTGCTAACCCCGATCTCGTCAGTCGCTTTGCCGGCGTGATTCACGACACCGCGGTCTGGGCGAATAAGAACCCGCAACTGACCGCCGACATTCTCGCCAAATACGACAAGATCGAGCCGGCCGTCATCGCCGCGATGGCGCGCAATCACTATGCCGAGCAGATCAGTCCCGCATTGATGCAGCCCCTGATCGACTCGGCCGCCAAATATAACGGGTTCAAATCGTTCCCGGCTCAGGAACTCTTGTTCCGACCCGCCTGAGACCAGTTACATTCCGGCCATCTTGGGGATGTTGCCGCACGCGTAGTAGGTCGGAATGTCGCTTGTCGAGTGGTGGATGTTGATCGCGAAGTCGCCGTTCTGCAGCGACATCAGGCTCACGCCCTTGAGCGTCGTCACCGACTTGCCGCGCTGAAGCGTCGTTAGCGGGTAAAACGGCGCCGGATTGAGCTTGGCACAGGTGCCCTTGTGAATATGGATCGGCTGGGGGTTGGAGGGGCCGCCCTTGGTGACGACGTTGACGACGGTGTTCGATCCGAGCTGGGACAATGTCGCCGTGGCCGTTTCGCCCGAGTGGTTCTGCGGCGAAAGGTGGACGACGACCGGTGCGGCCGCCGCAAACGCCGGCGTGGTGAGGATCAAGGCGGCCAGGACGGCCGCGCTGCGTAGCTGTTTCATAGAATGCGGTTACCCCCAAAGCAATTATGGGAATTAGGTACTGATGAAAGCTGTCCTGATCGGCAACAGCGGAGCAAGGCAGACGACCGAGGCCTTCGCCAAGGCCCGGGCCATGCTTGCCGACCGGGGCATCGAGTTCGACGGCACCTACCTGGTCAACGATCATCGCGACTTATGCCGCCGCGTCCGCCGCTCGGTGAAGAAGGGCGCGCGGCTCGTCATCGTCGGCGGCGGCGACGGGACGATGACCGCTGCGGCCGGCGCACTCGCGAAATCGCGGGCCGTACTCGGCGTGCTGCCGCTCGGCACCGGGAACAGTTTCGCGCTGAGCTTGGGCATCACCGATCTCGAGGTGGCGGTCGAAGCCATCGCGACCGGGCGCGAGGTGGCTGTCGACCTCGGCAGCGTCAACGGAACGTACTTCGCCAATTTCGCCACGATCGGTTTGTCGTCGACGATTGCCGAAGTCACACCCAACTGGCTGAAGAAAATCGCCGGCGCGGCCGCCTACGTGTTGGCGGGCGTGGCTCCGGGTTTACGCTCGCGCCCGTTCCTGTGCAAGGTCCGTGCGCAGAAACAAGAGATCGCATTCCACACCTTTCAGGTGATCGTCGCCAACGGGCGCTACTTCGGCCATACCGCGCTGACGCCCGAGGCATCGCTCGATAGCGGTCATCTGACGTTTTATTCGACCACCGACGCCACGATCGTCGATGCCGCCAAGACCTACGCCTCGATCTTGCTCGATCGCCAGGGTTTGCTGACCAATGCCCACATCATCGATGCGAAAAAGCTGCGCGTGCGCACGCGTCCGTCGCAGACGCTCGCGATCGACGGCGAGGTGCGCGGCCACACGCCGGCTCGCTTCAAAGTCGTACCCGGCGCGCTGCGCGTCATGGTGCCCCAGACGACCCCGCCGTCTGTGCCGTGAACGACGACGTTCGTCTCATCGCACTCGCCATGTGCTGCTTCGTCGCGAGCGCCGCGCTCGGCATCTCCACCGCGCATCGGGAGTTTAGCAAATTCGACGTCGAGACGTTCGCCTTCCGCGGACACGCAACGCCGCTCGCGATTTTCTTCACGCGCTGCGGTTATTGGCCGACGCTGACGGCGATCGGCTTGCTGCTGTGCGCCGCGGAATTTGTCTTGCGCGGTCAGCTTGCGTTCGGCATCGTCTTGAGCGCCACGCAGCTGCTCTCGCAGGGCGCGGCCAACGTGATGAAAGAGCTGCTGCAGCGTAAACGCCCCGACGACTGGCTCTACCACCACGAGCTGGGCTATTCGTTTCCGAGCGGTCACGCGACCACGGCGGTGGTCTTTTTCGGCGGCCTCGTACTGCTCGCGTTGAGTTTGCCGCTCTCACAGGGGCTCCGGCTCGCGGTCGTCGCCCTGCCGGCAATCTTCGTCGTGGGGCTGCCGTGGTCGCGTTTAGCGCTATCCGCGCACTACGCGACCGACGTGCTGGGCGGTCTGCTCCTCGGCGGCGGCTGGCTCGCCTTGATGACGGCCTTCCTGCATCACGTGCCGGAAGCGCGCTTCTTGTAGTAGTCTTCGGCGGCGCGGTGCAGCTTGAGGTTGCTGACGAGCCGGGGCATGAACCCGGAGAACGAGAAGCCGTGCGCGTTATCGAGAATGCTCTCGTTTTCGAACGCCTTCAATACGGCGCTGACCAAGTCGTCCGGCACGTCGGCGCGGCCGTAGATATAGTGGTGGCGCCAGCCGACCGCGACCATGTCCGCATCGACGCCGTTGAACAGCCGCGCGGGCAGCGTGATGTTGGTCCCGCCCCACTCGGCGTTGATCTTGTCGAGGACGTCTTCGTCGAACGTGACGAAGCGCAGGTCACCGATCGTCGTTAGATCGCGACCCCACTGCGAACAGCCGTTGATGTAGAGGAAGAAGCCGTTGGTCTCGCCGCTCTTAGCGAGATCTTTGGTGATGCTGATCATCTCGTCGCGGCCCGTTTCCGCGATCAGCTTCGCGCGCATCTCCGGCGTTTTCTGCAACGTCGGGCGCAGATCGGCACCGCCCCAGCTGACGATCTTCTCGCGCGTGAGTCCGTGCCCGGCCATGATGTATTCGATGTATTCGCCGACCAAGTTGGCGGGTGCCGGCAGCACCACTTTCCAGGGATACTTTTTCTCGGCGATCTCGCGCAGCGACGTGATCCCACTGGCGCGATCGACGGCGGCGGCGAGCCAAACGGGCAGATTCAGCGCCGCGATCACGCGCAGGTCGGGAATCTGCTTGCCTTTGAACGCACTGTGTCCGCGCAACGCCCAGTCGACGAATTGCGGCATCGTGATACCGATGAGGTTCGTGCCCTCGGCAATCGAGAGCACGTTCTTGAAATCGCTCGGTTTCTCGTCGAGAACGATATCGTAGCCTAAGGGAGCAATCGCTTTTTTCAGCAGCATGCCGCCCTCGTACCAGAACGACCCGACACCGCTTGCTGCGAATTTAACGGCTTGACCCACGCTTAATCCCCCTCTGAGCGACCGACGGAATTCTCGCACCCGAAAAAGTGACCTGCGACGTAATAGGACGGCACATTTCCGGGTACATGTTCATCACACACCCGAAAGGGGGCAGATGCTGTGAAAACCGCACTGAATGCCGCGAAAGCGTGTTGCGCGCTCCTCGCAATGAGTGCCGCGTTCTCGGTAGCCGTCATCGCGGCACCGGATGATAAGACACCGTCGCTGACGCTCGTCAGCACCGATACGAGCGAAGCATTTCCGTTCGCTGCAATTCAATTCAACAACAAGACGTATCACGTCACCGAGGGCGACATCCTCGACGGCGTCTACATCCGGCAGATCTTGCCCGGGCGCGTTGTTCTCTCAACCGACCAGACGCTCGTGGCGGGCCAGCCGGTGCATCCGGACGTCTCGACCGCCGATCAGGGCGCGCACGACCGATCGCTAAACCTCTGACGAGGTAATCCAGCGAGCCCCCCGGCGGCGTACGGGGGTATGAAACTGCGCATCGTCCCCTTCCTCGCCGCGGCAGTGCTCTCAGCGCTGCCGCTGGCCGCGCCGGCCGATACGCCGGCCCCGACGACCCTGGTCCATATCAAGAACTTCATGTTCGTCCCGGCCACGATCACCGTGGCGACCGGGACGGCGGTGACGTTCGTCAACGACGATCAAGAGCCGCACACCGTGACGGCTAACGACAAGTCGTTCGATTCCGAAGGTCTCGACACCAACCAAAAATTCACCCACACCTTTGCCAAGGCCGGCAAGTACCTGTTCTTTTGTGAAGTGCACCCCTACATGCACGGCACGGTGATCGTGAAGGCGGCGCAATGAAGCGCGCGTCATTTCTCGAGCACGTCGGCTGGACCGGCAGCGGCATCGCGTTCGCGATGACGGCAACCGGAACGTTCGCCGCGGCCGCGCCCGGCAGCGACTTCACGTTCGTACAGATCAGCGACAGCCACATCGGCTTCTCGCTGCCGGCGAATCCCGACGTTCTCGCGACGTTGAACGAAACCGTCGACAAGATCAACGCGCTGCCGCAACAGCCCGCGTTCGTGATGCACACCGGCGACGTCACGCATCTCTCCAAAGCCGAACAATTCGACACCGCGAAAAGCGTGCTCGGACGGCTCAAGGCGCCGCTGTTCGTCATTCCGGGCGAACACGATGCAATCGGCACCGAAGGCGCGGCGCGCTTCGCCGCCGCGTTCCCCAACGCCGCCGCACCCGACGGCTGGTGGTCGTTCGACCGCAACGGTGTCCACTTCGTAGCGCTCGTCAACGTCTTCAACTACGAAACGATGGGCGTTCTCGGATCGAAACAGCTCGACTGGCTGGCCAAAGATCTCGCCGCGCAGAAAGCCGATACCCCGATCGTGGTGTTCGGACACGTGCCGCTTTACGCGCTCTATCCGGCGTGGGGGTGGACGACCGAGGACGGCGCGAAGGCCATCGCGATGCTCAAGCGCTTCTCGGCCGTGACCGTGTTGAACGGCCACATTCACCAGATCATCACGCAGCGCGAAGGCAACATCTCGTTTGCGACCGCGGCGGCAACCGCGTATCCGCAACCGGCTCCCGGCACGGCGCCCGCTCCCGGACCGCTGACCGTACCGGCACCGGAACTCCTCAGCCACCTCGGCTATCGCAGCGTGTCGTTTACGGGCAAGCGCGCGGCGGTCAGCGATCGGTCGTTGCAAACCGGGTGAACGACGACCGGGAACTCGACGCCGCATTTGCCGCGCATGCCGACGGGGCGCTTGAAGAAGCGTACCGCCGCTATGCGCCGGCGCTGCAAGCGGCAGCCCGGCACGTGCTCGGCACGACCGGCGAAGCGCGCGATTGCGTACACGACGCGCTCATTCGTGTGTGGTCGAAGGAGGGGATCTATCGTCCCGAACGGGGCACGCTGCGCTCATTCTTGGTGGTGTGCGTACGCAATGAGGCGATCTCGCGCAAGCGCAGCGCCGTCCGTCACGTCGCAACCGAACAGCGCGCGGCCGTCGCGACGCCCGCATTCGGTGTCGACGTCGCCGAACGCGTGGCGATTCGCGGTGCGCTCGCGGGTTTGCCGCGCGAGCAGCGCGACGTTCTCGAACTCGCCTATTGGGGCGACTGCACCCAAGCGGAAATCGCGTCCCGGCTCGGGATTCCGCTGGGAACGATCAAGAGCCGGGCCGCACTCGGGTTGCGGAAACTTGCCCGAACTCTCAACCAACGGGACTTCGCATGAACCACATCGATCACGAGGCCGAACTCTACGCCCTAGGCATGCTCGACGATGACGAGCGCGCGCGCATCGACGAGCATCTGCTCACCTGTGAGCCGTGCACGGTGCTGGTCGGTAATGCGGAAGCCGCGGTCGCGGCGCTGGTCGACACGACCCAGGAGCGCCGTCCGCAGCGTCGCCGCGCGTGGTGGCCGGTCGCGGTGGCCGCCGCATTCGCGCTCTCAACACTGGGATTGCTGGGACAGAACCTCGTGCTGCACGGCGCGCTGAGCAACGATGGCGCGCTACTTGCGACGCTGGTCAACAGCCACTTCGATCACACGCAGTTCCAAGGCCCGGGCGGTCAAGAGATTGGGGCGAAAGCGATCTACGAGCGGCACGGCAAGTGGTACGAGATCTTGGCTGACGGAACGCCCGCGTGGCATGTGGTGCTCGTTCGTCCCGACGGAACGCGCGATAAGGCGGCTGCGGAGTTCATCCAGCGCGGTGCCGCGTCGATTGCCTACCTCACTCCCGCAACTCCGGTGCGTTCGATCGATCTCGAAGACGCGGCCGGCCATCTTGTGGGAACCGTAAAGCCGACGTTAGAGGCGGCCCCTCGACAAGCTCGGAGTGACAGGGGGACTACGCTGCTTTCTTGGCTCGGATCGACTTTTTCAATAGAGTGGTGAGGTGTTTGCGTTCGTCGCGGGTGCTGATGCGCGCGATGAAGGCGACGATCTTGGCTTCGCCGGTGAGGTGTTCGAGGGCGCGGTTGGCGAGAAACTCCTCGATCACGGCCGGCAGGATGTAGGCTTTGCGGCAGACGGCCGGCGTGTTGCCGAGGCGCTTCGCAACGCACGCAATGGCCTCGACGACGGCGGCCTTCGCTTCTTTGTCGGTTTCAACGCGAACCTTGGCGAGCGCCAAGGCGCAGCTCATCGTCGCTTCCCACGTGCGGAAATCTTTGGCGGTGAAGTCGTCGTCGGCAATCGTGCGGATATAGTCGTTCACGTCGGAGGAATCGATCGAGACCGGATCGCCGGACTCGTCGAGGTAATTGAAGAGTTCGTGACCGGGAATGTCCTGACAGCTCCGCACGATCTTCGCTAACCGCTTGTCGCGCACGGTCACGCTGTGCTGGATGCCGCTTTTGCCGCGAAACTTGAAGTAGATCGCATCGCCGCGCACGTTGACGTGCTTGTCTTCCATCGTGGTGAGCCCGTAGGAGTCGTTCTCGCGCGCGTACTCTTCGTTGCCCACGCGAATCATCGTTGCCTCGAGCAGCGACACTACGGTCGCCAGCACTTTCTCGCGCGGCAGGCCGGGCTTCGCCAGATCGCGTTTCACCGCCGCGCGAATTTTCGGCAGCGCCTTCGCGAACGCGAGCATGCGGTCGAACTTGTTCTCATCGCGCACTTCGCGCCACCGCTTGTGATAGCGATATTGCTTGCGCCCGCGCGCGTCGCGGCCGGTCGCCTGCAGGTGCGCGTTGCGGATCGGCGCAATCCAGACGTCGGTGTAGGCCGGCGGAATCGCCAGCGACTTGATCCGGGAGACCTCGACCTTGTCGGTCAGCGGCTTGCCGTCCGGGGACACGTAGCGGAAGCTCCGGCCCGCCTTCAGGCGGCGAATCCCCGGAACGTCGTCGGTCATGTAGCGCAGGCCCGCTTTGCGGGCCGAATCCAGGGGTTCGCTTGCCGTCACACGCCGCTGATACCCAAGTCCAGGGCCCGGTAGACCAGGGTATCGCCTTCGCGGTGCGCTTCGGGGGTCAGGACATGGCTCGAGCGGGTGTTCGGAGTGAGGTGGACGACCTCAAAGCCTCCGAGCAGTACCGCCGCGTCGGCGACCAGTCGCCGGTGGCATTTCCACCATAGGGTCTCGGCACAGAAGATCGCAACGGTACGCTCGCGTGCGAGGGCAAGCAAAGCGTTGAAGCCCATCCGGAAGTCGAGCGTGGCCATGTAGTCGGCGTAGCCGCGGAAGCCGGTGTTGCGCAAGCCCGTGTTGGGCGAATCCGGCAGCGGCGTGCGCCGGCCCCCAAGCTCGGGGATCGGGCGATAGTCGATCGCCGTTTCGCCGAGCCAGCCGCGCATGGCGTCCGCGCCGAACTGCGGATGCTTGCGCGAACCCGCGAAACGTCGCACGTCGGCCGCGACCACGATGCTCTCCGCACGGAGCGTGTTTCGAAAGACGTCGGCCTGCAGCGTGCCGTGGCCCATGGTATAGAGTCGGTTCATATAGACAGGCGTCTCCCCAAGTATGTATAATTCGACGGTTCGCCAAACGGGCGCGTAGCTCAGTGGGAGAGCATCCGCTTCACACGCGGGGGGTCGTTGGTTCAATCCCAACCGTGCCCACCATAAAATCTGGTCCGTTTGGCGCAGTAGCTCAGTTGGTTAGAGCGCCGCCCTGTCACGGCGGAGGTCGAGGGTTCGAGCCCCTTCTGCGTCGCCAGATTCAACACGCCGGGCCTCATACGAGGCTCGGCGCGTTGCTTTGCGAAGGTCGTTAGTTCGTGGCTTCTATCTCAGTCGAACACCTCACCAAGCGTTACCCGTCCGGCACGCTCGCTTTGAGCGACGTCAACCTTGACGTGGGCGAGGGCGAGTTCGTGGCGGTCGTCGGCCCCAGCGGCTGCGGCAAGAGCACGCTGATGCGGATCATGGCCGGCCTCGATGCGGCCACCGACGGCCGCGTCGAAACGATTGCCGCGGCTTCGGATTCGACGTCGAGCCTGCCGAGCGCCGTCGTCTTTCAAGAACAGTCGCTCTTCCCGTGGATGCGCGTGTCGCAGAACGTTGCCTTTGCCTTCGACAGCCTCGGGCTTCCCCAAAGCGAGGTCGACCGGCGGGTCGCGAAAGAGCTCGCGCTCGTCGGTCTCACCGATTTCGCGAACGCCTATCCGCACGAACTCTCGGGCGGCATGAAGCAGCGCGCCGCGGTCGCGCGCGCGTTCGCGGTGGATCCGCCGGTGCTCTATATGGACGAGCCGTTCGGCGCGCTCGACGAACAGACGCGCGTCGGATTAGCAAACGAGTTGATGAAGCTGTGGGAACGCATGCGCAAGACCGTCGTGTTCATCACGCACGGGATTGAAGAAGCGGTGACGCTGGCCGATCGCGTGATCGTGCTCTCCGCACATCCCGGCACGGTCAAGGCAGTGATTCCGATCGAGTTTCCGCGGCCGCGCGATGCGGTGATGCTGCGCGGCGATCCGAAGTTCGGCGAATACGTCGTGCGCATCTGGGAACTGCTTCGATGACGCGCGGCGAACGCGCGGTCGCGATTGCCGCGCCGATCTCGATCGTGCTGCTCTGGCAGCTTGCGGTGTCGACGCGCTTTCTCAACCCCGGTCTCTTCCCGCCGCCCTCGGAGATCGCCGCCAATTTTATCGCCTACGCATCGAGCGGGGAGCTCGCCACCAACACGGCCTGGACGCTCGGGCGCCTGGTCATCGGATGTCTGATCGGCGGCATTCCCGGCACGCTCATCGGCCTCGCGATGGGGATGAATCGCTGGGTGCGGGCGTACTTCCAGCCGGTGGTCGCGCTCCTGTACCCGATCCCGAAGATCGCGATCCTACCCTTGCTGTACTTCATCTTCGGTACGGGGGAGCAAGCCAAGTGGGCGGCGGTGGCCGTCGGCGTGTTTTTCCTGATGGTGATCAACACCGAGGCCGGCGTGCGGCAGATCGACCCCATTTATCTGGACGTTGCTCGCGCCTACCGTATCCGGCCCGCCTCGTTCTACTTCCGGGTGCTTTTGCCGGGTGCGCTGCCGAACATATATGCCGGGATCAAGCTGAGCATCGGCATCGCGATCGTGCTCGCGGTGGCCTCGGAATTCCAGCTCACCCGCGTGGGGTTGGGGTTTGCGATCTTCAACGCCCAGCAGCTTCTGGACGTCGACCGTCTCTACGCGGCGCTCGTCGCGGTGTCGCTGCTTGGTTGCATCCTCACCTACGGGCTCGACCTCACCGAACGCTGGGCGATTCCGTGGCGGAGAGCTCGCAAGTAAGCGTTTCCTTACAATAGCCGGCAAAACGTAACGCAGGCCTTACGTGGGTCAAGAAACGAACACTCGATTGACCATGGAGGGACGTAACCGTTAACGCGGTCTCACCGATCTCGATCGTTCGTGCGCTGTTCGTGTCTAATGACACCGTTCGGCGCGAGCGTTGGATCGCGCACGCCGGCCTCTCACTTTCGGTCAACGCCGCGACCGCGGATTCGACGCGCGAAGCGGTCGTGCACTTATCCGAAGAGCCGGTGGACGTCATCATCGTCGGCCCCTCGCTCGACGACGGATCGCGCGAAGAGCTGCTGAACGAACTGCGTGCGCGTCATGCGAACATTCCGCTGATCGCCGTCGGCGGTCCGAACGAGCCGGCGCCGCTCGATGCGCTCGCCTACGGTGCGATCGAAGCGCTCGGCGACGATGAAACGCCGCGCCTCGCCGCGACGATGTTGCGCGCGATTCGCGATGCCGGTTTGGGCCGTGCGCTGCGCGCCGCGCACGACGAACTGCAAGGTGTGCTCTCGCTCAGCGACCTGCACTCATCGTTGCTGACGAACGCGCCGGCGCTGATCTGGTCGACCGACGAAACGCTCACGCTGCGCAGCGTCGAAGGCGCGGAAGCGGCTCGCACGTCCGTCGGCGTGCAGATCGGCGATTGGGACCGGCTGGCGAGCAGTGCCGACCGGGCGCGGCTCGTAGACGCGCACCGCGACGCACTGGGCGGCACAACGACCTCGATTCGCGTGAACTGGCTTGGCCGATTGCGGTATATCACCGTCTCGCCGGTGTATGAAGGCGACAGCGTAGCCGGGACGGCCGGTGCGGCGGTTGCGATTGCCGCGAGCGACATCGATATTTCGGCCATCGGCAGCGATCACGATTCGGTGACCGATCTGCCCAATCGCGTGATCTTCGAACACCGCGTGAGCACCGTGCTGCGCGAGTGCGAAGTGACCGGCGAACGCGCGGCGGTGTTGTTCGTCGACGTCGATCGCTTCAAGACCGTCAACGACATCGGCGGTCACGCGGCCGGCGATACGGTCTTGCGCGCGATCGCCCACCGGCTGCGGCGCACCATCGGCGAACAGGATGCGATCGCGCGCTTCAGCGCCGATGAGTTCGTGGTCTTGGCGGTCGGGCTCGACGATCCCAAGCGCGCCGAAGCACTGGGCGCCGCACTGCTCGGCACCTTCGCCTTGCCGTTCACGTACGGGGCGCATGAGTTCCACCTCACCGCGAGCATCGGGGTGAGCGTGGGTCCGGACGATGCCGATCAAGCCGAACGGCTGATCGCGAATGCCGAGTCGGCATCGTTCGACGCCAAACGCCTGGGCCGCAACAACGTCAGCCGCTTCGCTCCCGCGATGCTGGCGACGCCGTCGGAGCGCCATATGCTGCACCGCGAACTGCTGCATGCGATCGAGCGCGGACAACTCGAGCTGCTCTATCAGCCGATCTACGACATGATCACGGGCAAGATCGCCAGTGTCGAAGCGCTCGTGCGCTGGCGGCATCCGACGCTCGGCATGATCGTTCCCGACCGCTTCATTCCGCTGGCCGAAGAGTCGGGTCTCATCGCGAGCATCGGCGAGTGGGTGATCATGCGCGTGTGCGAACAGATCCGGCTGTGGGTGGACGCCGGACTCGACGACGTGCACGTGAGCCTCAACGTATCGGCGCGCCAGCTCGATCGCCTGCAGTTGCACCGCTTCATCGGCGATGCGATCCGCGTCAACGGCATCGATCCCTCGCGCCTCGAAATCGAAGTGACCGAAACGTCGATCTTACGCGACGTCTACGGTGCAACGCTGTTGCTGCGCGAATTGCGCAGCATGGGGCTCAGCGTCGCGATCGACGATTTCGGTTCCGGCTTTACGTCACTCGCGTTCTTACGCGATCTGCCGATCAACAACCTCAAGATCGATCGCTGCTTCGTACGCGACGTCGCCACCGGCAACTTCGACGGCGCCGTCGTGCGCGCGGTCGTGGGGCTCGCGCGCAGCCTGGGCGTACGAACGATCGCCGAGGGCGTGGAAGACCGTGCGCAAATGGAGATGTTGCGCGAACTGCGCTGCGATGCGGTGCAAGGCTACTTGTTCAGCCATCCGCTACCCGCGGATGAGTGCGCGACGCTCTTCCACCAGAAGATCGCCTAAGGCCGGGGCCCCCGCTCGTCGTCTCCGGACGGCCTGCCTTTGAGGAACGCCAGCGCCATATAGAGCAATACCGGTACCGCAACGGCGGCGACCGACGCACCGATTTTGCCGAGCGGCGAATTTCCGCTGCGCAGCAATTCGAGAATTGCCGTCACGTCGAAGGAGGAGAGCTGCTCCTTCGGCGGCGCTTGTGGCGGCGGCGCTGGCGGCGGCGTTGCAGCGCGCGGCGGCTCGATCCACGCGGGCTGAGGGACCGGAACGGGCGGCGGATCCGGATCGTCTTCGACCGGCTCGTACGGCTCGAGATCGTGATGGTCGAACAGCCCTTCGGCCGTGAGCGACGCCACGTCGAACGCAAACGGGAGGCCGTTCAAGTTGACGATGCGTCCGCAGTCGACGCCGTGCGCCTTGAGGTCGTCGTCACGCAAGTACAAGCTCGCGGTGACGTTGTCGCCGGGCCGGTTGCCGGAACGCGTGCGGATCGTGACGATCGCCCACACGCCGTCGAACGCGGCGATCTCGACGACGTTGCCCGGCCGCATGAAGCTCAGGGAAGGGTACTCGCCGTTGACCGGCGTGTCCGAGAGGATGGTACCGCGGATGAAAAAGCACGAGGTCCCGACGCCGAAATAGCCGTCGATCGATTTCGCGTTCACCTTGGCGATGCTGCGGGGCATCATGCGTCGTCTCACCGTAGGTAGTCGTTCGGCCGACGGCCCAAGCAACCTTAGGCTAGCCACCTACCAGGAAATGGTGAGTTCGCGGCCCCTCGTCATCCCGGAAACCAGCTGTGTCATCCCGAGCTTGTCGAGGGACCGCCCCAATCGCTAATCCTTAGCGTAATCGTGATCGGGATGGTTTACCGCGCCGACGCGCCAGTAGCCGCGGGCGACGACCCGGTCTTTCTCGAGCCCGGAAGCCGCAAGGATCGTCGTGCGCAGCTGTCGCAGCGCCGTCGCCTCGCAGCCGACATACACGCGGCCGGCGCCGGCCGGCCAGGCGAAGCCCTCGAGCCCCTTGAGCAATGCTGTACCGGGCGTATCGCCGGGGCGGCGCACGAGCCACCGGATGTCGGTCTGGCTGGGGCCGGCCAGTGGACGGGCCTCGTCGGCGGCCACGACCTCGATCAGCACCGTCGTCTTGGTCGTGGCGGGCAGCGCCTCGAGGATCGTCTCGATCGCCGGCAGCGCGGCGTCATCACCCAGAATCACGTACCACGGCGCTTCGGTATCGACCGCATAGCCCTGCGCCGGGCCCATTTGCACGACTTGCTGCCCAACTTTGGCCTGCTCGGCCCACGTCCCCGCCGGGCCGGGCCCGTGCAGCGCGAAATCGACGTCGAGCGTTTGGGCCTGGGCGTCGAAGCGGCGCGGCGTGTAGGTTCGCGTGTTGGGCGAGCGCGGATCGTCGGGGCCGGGCACCGGAACCGTATCGGCGCCGCTGCCGGGTTCGGGGAAGATCATCTTGATGTGCGCGGCCGGGCCCGTCCACGTGAACGACGCGAGGTCGCTGCCGCCGAAGGTGACGCGGCGCATCCGAGGGCTCAGTTGCTTCACCGCGACGACCGAGATCGCTCGCGGGACGCCGCGTTTGCGCGGCGGCCGGGTGCCTTCGGGTGCTTGCTGTTGTTGGGTCATGCGAACTGACTTAACTGGGGACGGCGATCTTTCCCGGCATGATGTTCGCCGTGGCGCGCGCTTTGCGCTCGCCGTAAACGAACGGCACGTCGCGCGGCATCGAGGTGTGGAGATCCTCGGCGGCCACGTTGGTGGGATCGGGGTTGGTCATCAGCGTGTGGATGACCGCGTCGTAGCTCGGATACATGAAGAACGGGATCGAGTAACGCCGGTTGCCCGAGCGGTTGACGACGCGGTGCACGGTCGAGGAGAAGATACCGTCGGTCCACACTTTGAGCACTTCACCGACGTTGAGCACGAACGTATCGGCAACCGGCGGCACTTGCACCCAATTGAGGTCGCGGTTGCGAATCTCCAAGCCGCCGTTGTTGTCTTGCGCGAGGATCGTGAATGCGTTCGTGTCGGTGTGTGCGCACGCGCCGAGGTTCACGCCGGAGTCGTCGGGCTTCTGCGCGGGATAGTGCAGCAACCGCAGGCTATTCATGTCTTTGCGGAAGTATTGGCGCAGCGTGCCCGGCGCGAGTTCCAAGCCGATTTCGAAGAGGTCGAGCACGTTGTAGCCGAGGTTGTCGATCTTCGCGTAGTAGCGCATCATGCGCGCTTCGAGATCGGGCATCGCGCTCGGCCACGGAATCACGCCGTGCAGCGGTTTACCGGCGAGAATGCCGGGATGATCGGCCGGCAGCGGACGGCGAATCTGGAATGCTTCCTGCAGATTCGCCGTGATCGTTTCGTGCACGCCCTTGCTCATGCCGTGCAGATAGCCTTGGGCGTGATTGTTCTTCGTGATCGAGACTTCCATCTTCGCCTCGACCGGCAAGTTGTGAAAGTCTTCCGCGGTCTTGAAGATCGCGTCGATCTCCGCCCGCGGCACGCCGTGGTTTTTCAAGTACACGAACCCAACGCGCGCGCAGGCCTCGGCGAGCTCCGCCGCAACGGCCGCGCGGCTTGCTTCGGAGCCGTCCGTCAGCGGCGCGAGATCGACGATCGGCACTTCGTCGAACGAGAGTTTCAGCGCGGTCGGTAACATGGTTCTCCCTCGGCAGGCGGACCGGTATTTTCCTGCAAGTGAAGCGGCGTGCCCGCTTATGTGATCGGTGAAGTCGAAATTACCAAGCCCGACGCGATGAAGGCCTATGGGCCGCTGATCGCGCGCGCGGTCGAGAAGTTCGGGGGGCGCTATCTCGCGCGCGGCGCCAAACCGCACGTGCTCGAAGGCGGCCCAGCCCACAACGTGTTGATCATCGAGTTTGCCGACGCCGACACCGCGCGCCGCTGGTACGAGTCGCCCGAGTATGCCGCCGCCAAAGCAGTGCGCGCGGGCGCCTCGAACCTGCGCCTGATCGTGGTGGAAGATTTTATCTCGAGTACCGCCGTCAAAGATTAGCGCTTATATGGCCCGAGCTGCTTGACGGCGTCGGCGGCGAACGACGTGTCGACGGCGTCTTCGGCCGACATCGACGGCGTGTCGATCAAGCCTTGCGCTTTGAAGAAGTCGAGATCGCTGCGCATCGTGATCAGGTCGAGCCGGCCGTCGGGATTATCGCCGCTCGGCGTCACGCGGTTGAGCACGCTGCGATCCTGATGCGTCGCGTCGGCGAAGATCGACATAATCACGTCGGCCTGTTTGCCGGCGATGCGGCCGTTCTGCAGATTGTTGTTGTAGACGCGCACGCCGCGCAGGTAGGCGCGCATGAAGCGCGCGCCGGCATCTTTGTTTTTCAAGAACGTGGCGCCGTAGAACATCGCTACGATCTGCTGGTTGGGATAGTACGCGTCATCGCGCAGGATCTTCGTGCCGACGTGTTCTTTTTCGGCGATCGACGGACCGGGCTCGGGCATGAGCGATGCGTCGAGCGAACCGTTGCCCATCGCGGCGATCTGATCGGCGACGGGCATGTAGAGCATCGTGACATCGTCCATCGTGAGCCCGCCCTTTTTGAGCAGCGCCGCGACGAGCGCGGAGGTCGAGATGCCCTTCGCCGTAATCGCGATGCGCTTGCCCTTGAGATCCTTGATGCTCTTGTAGCCGCCGCTCGCCAAGAGCGAGTTGCGCACCACCAGCGTCTGGAAGCCGTAGCCCGGCGGGTCGCTGCCGAGGTCGGCGACGATGCGCAGGTTGATGCCGCGCCCGACGGCGTTGTAGAGGCCGGCCGTGATCGCGCCGCCGCCGGCGTCGAGCTGGCCCGCGCCGAGCGGCGCGATCATCAACGCGGCCGAGGGGAGCGGCACGAATTGGACGTTCAGCCCCTCGGCCTTGAAATAGCCCAGTTTCTCGGCCAGGTAGAACGGGGTCATCGTGATCGAATCGGTGCCGACCCCGAGCCGCACCGTCAGCGGCGTCTGGGCCGCGGCCGGACCGGCCGCGCCGGCGGCCGCCAAGGGAAGCACGCCGAGCGTGGCCGCAAGCAAGTAGCGCCGTAAACCCATGCCGCACGGTTCGTCGTCCGGAGACCGGATTCAGCGGGGGGCGCGGCCACCGGGTGCTGAACTTATGGCCTGCAGGTTTTCCTCGTGCACGAAGGAGTGGCAGCCATGATCGCACCCGATCTCAAAAGCGATGTCAAACTCACGGTCCTCAACCCGATGGGGTACCCGCCGGAGATCACGCGCAAATCGGGCGCCCCCCGGCTCGAGACCCTCGAGGGCAAGACCGTCTATCTGGTCGATTGCCGCTTCGATGATTCGATCGAGTTGCTCAAACAAGTGCAAGCGTGGTTTGCCGAACACATGGCGAACGTGACGACGAAGATCATCTCGCTCTCCGCCTATTACGGTCATGACGATCCGACGACGTGGGAAGAAATCAAGAAGAACGGCGACGCGGCGATCGTCGGTGTCGGCCACTGCAGCACGTGCGCGCCCGCCGTTGCGACGCACGCGATCACGATCGATACGAAGTACGGCGTGCCGGCCGTCGCGATTCACACCGATAAGTTCGACCGCGTCGTGAAGTCGGTGCGCAAGATGGGCGGCTTGCCCGAAGCGCCGACCGTATTCGTACCGCAGCCCGTCATGGGCAAGTCGGCCGCGGAGCTGCGCGCCTACGTCAACGGCAGCGACCCGATCACCGGACGTCCGGTGATGCTCGAGATCGTGGAAGCGCTGACCACGCAATTGAGCGCCGCGTAAGTGGTCGAAACGAAGGACACGACCCCGCGTTTGGTCGAGCCCGCAACCGAAGACGAACTCCAGCAGCTTTTTCTCGATAACAACTGGACCGACAAACTGCCGATCGTTCTTCCCACCGAAGAGCGCGTCGCGGCGATGTTGGCGCACACGAGCCGCAAACCGCAAGAAGTCGTCGGCCGCATGCAGCCGACGGCCAACCGCGGCCTGTGGGAATACACGGTCGAGAAAGTCGCCGTCAACGCCGTGATGTCGGGCGCAAAGCCCGAGTACTTCCCGGTGATCCTCGCGCTCGCCGCATCGGAAGTCACCGCGCGCGGGAGCACGTCGAGCTCGGGCGCCGCGATGGTCGTCGTGAACGGCCCGATCCGCCACGAGATCAACATGAACTCGGGGATCGGCGCGCTCGGCCCGTATAACCACGCCAACGCCACGATCGGCCGTGCGTACGGCCTTCTTTCGCAGAACCTGCAAGGCGGCTCGGTGCCGGGCGAGACCTTCATGGGCTCGCAAGGCAACAACTACACCTACAACAACATCACGTTCGCCGAGAACGAAGAGCGCAGTCCGTGGGAACCGCTGCACGTGCAGAAGGGGTTCAAGCCCACCGACAGCGTGGTGAACGTGTTCTACGGGTGCCGCTCGACGACGTTTTGTCTGGGCTTGCGCGAAAAATACTGGCGCGAACACGTCAAGGACATGCTGGCCGGTATCGAACCGAATACGCCGCCGTGCTTACTGCTCGACCCGATCACGGCGCAGCAGTTCATCGATCGCGGCGGGTTCGTGAAAAAGGCCGACTTGATTCGCTACATCACGGAAAGCGCGACGATGCCGGCGGGCCGCTACTGGGATCTGCAGCTCGTGCAGAACTACGTCTATCCGTGGGCGACGTTCGGCCGCGAACCCGAAGCGACGAAGCTCAAGGCCAAGGACGACGAGCTGATCCAGGTTTGGGAAGAAAAGAACATCAACGTCGTCGTGGTCGGCGGCGAGACCAACGGCTACTGGCGCATGATGGGCGCCACGTACCGCAAGTCCGTTTCGATCGACGACTGGCGCTGACGGCGAGGTCGATCGGCAGTCAAGCATTAAGCCATCGCCTGTTCGGCTTCCAGTACGATGCGTTTCGCCATGTTGTTGAAGATGAATTCGTGGAACGCAACCACGGCATACCAGTAGGCGAAGCCTAACGCGCCGTGCGGATCGAAGAACGCCGTTTGCCGCAAGCATGTCCCGCCGTCGTCACGCGGTAGGGCCTCGAACTGCAGCCATGCAAAACCCGGCAACCGCATCTCCGCCCGTAACCGCAAAAGTTCGTTCGGCTTGTATGCTTCGACGCGCCAGAAATCGACCGCGTCGCCGGCACGCAACGTCGTCGCCGAACGCCGGCCCCGCCGCGTACCGATCCCGCCCACCATCCGGTCGAGGGCGCCGCGCAAGTCCCACAGCCAGTCCGCGTAGAGCCAGCCTTTCGCTCCGCCGAGGCTTGTAAAAATGCGAAACACGTCGCTCGGCGAGGCTTTGCTCTCGCGCTCGCGGCGGTCGATCAGCATACCCTGTTCCGAGCCCGTGAAATTGGCAGGCAGCGTTTGAACGTCAAAAGCATCAAACCACGTCGTCTCGGGCCCGAGCGTTGAATAGCGATCCAGCGCGCGTTCTACCGCAACGTCGAAACCCACCGGCACGATCTCCGGAAAGAGTTCGCGTGCGCTCGAGTCGTGGACGATGACTTCGTTGAACAGACCCTCGACGAGGGGGCGTGCAATGGCCGCCGGGATCGGCGTGATCAGGTGAATCCAAAGGCTCGAGAGGCGCGGGCTGAGCAGCGGTACGGGAACGATCGTCCGCGTCAGCCCGCGAATCTTTGCATAGCGCAGCATCAGGTCGCGATATGGCAATACGTCCGCACCTCCGATCTCGATGATTCGGCCGGCGCTCTCCGGCGTGTCGAGCGCGGCGACAAGGTAGCATAGCACGTCGCGAATGCCGATCGGCTGACAGCGGGTGGCGACCCATTTTGGCGCGATCATCACCGGCAGCCGTTCCGTCAGGTCGCGCAGCATTTCAAATGAAATGCTTCCCGAACCAACGATGATCGCCGCACGAAATTCGGTGACGGGAACGCCGCTCGCGCGCAGTTCGTCACCGACCTCGTGCCGGCTCTTCAGGTGTTTGGAGAGCTTTGCGTTCTGATCTTGGCCGAGTCCGCCGAGAAAGATGATCCGCCCGACGCCGGCGGCCGCCGCGACCTTCCCGAAAAGGCGCGCCCCCTCACGGTCGCGTTGGGAGAAATCGCGGCGATCGTCGGACATCGAGTGCACGAGATAGTAGGTGACGTCGCAATCGCGTAGCGCTTCGCCGAGCGAAGCCTCATCGAAAAGATCGCCCTGCGCGACTTCCGCTCCCGGAAACCGCCCGGCGATTCTGCCGGGATCGCGCGCAAAGCACCGTACGGTGTGGCCCGCGTCGAGTAACGCCGGAATGAGCCGGCCGCCGATGTAGCCCGTGGCTCCGGTAACGAGGATGCGCATGGGCTCCTCTTCCCCCCGGGGATGCCTTTGCTCGCTTGTAACGCCGGTATCAATGCCAGTAGGGGGCGGAGTCGGTGACGATCTGCTGCGTATCGAACGGCTGCTTTAGCGCGCCGTACTTCACCGCGGTGTCGATGCCCGGCTGAAGGAGCGCGCGCGTGAGCTGCTCGCCGTACGTGGCGCGCACCATCGTTTTGAAGAGCGCCGGGTCGATGCCGGCTACGGGCGCGAAGATTTTCGCCGTCTCGGCGTGATGCGTGTTGGCGTAGTGCGCCGTTTCGCGCATCGCAGCCACGAACCGACGCGTTGCGTCCGGATTCGCCGCCGCCCAAGATTTGGAAATCACGAAGACCGAGCTGATCCATGCGGGGGCAACGGCGGCGAACGCGTTTCCGAGCACCTCGACGTCGTCTTTGGCCGGGGTCAGGAGCGGCTCGCCGAGCATCGCAGCAGCGATGCGCCCCTGTTTGAGCGCGGCGACCATGCTCGATTCGGGCAGTTCGACGAAGTGCGTGGAGTGCGAGTCGCCGCCGTTTTTGTCGATCCACGTCTCGGCGCCGAGCTGCAGCGTGCCGCCGAGGGTCGTCGTGCCGATGATCTTGCCGTTGAGATCGGCGGCCGTACGCAGTTGCGTGTTCCCGCGCACCTTCACGAGTTTGGTGTTCTCCCGGTCTTCCATCGCCAGGTCGGCCGGCGCGACGACGATGATCGGGATGCCGTTTTCAATGGCCTGAACGGCCGAAGTGATGTTGGAGAAACCGGCTTCGAGCGAGCCGCCCGCAACGGCCGCAACGACGGCACCGCCGCCGTTGTACGACGTAACCGTTGCGTCGATGCCGTACTTCTTAAAGATACCGGCGCCTTGCGCGAACAGCGGCTCGGCGCTGCCGTCGGCAGAACCGAGCACGGCAATGCGCATCGGCGTCAGCGTGCTTTGCGCCAGCGCGCTCGCGGGCAGCAGCGCCGCGAGTACGGCAATGACGATGCAGCGTATCACTTCAGCGGCTTACCACCCGGTTCGCTCGCGGCGACCCAGGTTTTCTTTGCCGCGTCCCAGCGGCAAACGACGATCGCATCGAGGCCGATGCCGCGCTGGCTGCCGTCGGTGAAATCGTAGTAGCCGTCGGAACCCGGGAAGTGCTTGAGGCTTTCGATGTAGTCGAGCACTTGTTTCGGGGTTGCGTTCGTGCCGACGTGTTTGAGCGCGTCGATGATCACGAGCGTCGGATCCCACGATTGGCTGTTGCCGACGTCCGGATCTATGCCTTGCGCGTTGAAGGCCTTGTAGAAGAGTTGTTGCGCGTCGCGCACGGGACCCTTCGGCGTGATGTCGCGCGAGATGAAGCCCGGCGCAACGAAGTAGATCTCTTTCGGCAGGATCGCCGTGTACTGGTCCATCTGGGCGTGGATGACGTTGCCGAGACTCGACATCACCGGCAGATTGTCGAGGCCCGCATCTTTCAGCGCGCGTAGGACCGTAGCGGTTGATGTTCCGACGGTGGCGTCGAGGATCACGTCGGGATTGAACGATTTCATCTTCGCGACTTGTGCGGCCACGCTGATGTCGCTGGGTGCGAAATGCTCGCGATCGAGCAGCTTCAGGCCCGGATATTTGCCGGAGTTGTACTCATCGACCCAGCGGGCTTCGGTGTCTTGTCCCGTCGCGTCGGTCGAAGAGATGATCACCGCGTTCTTCCAGCCTTTGGCCTCGAGGAACGTCATCTGCGCCTTCGCCTGATCGTTGCTCGAGGATCCGCCGGAGAAGAGCAGGCTTCCGGCGGCGGGATGCAACGTCGGCGCGAAGCAGTACGTGACCGGACCGTTGGCTGCCACGACGAGCGGCTGCACCGCGAGACACGAGGCCAGATACGTCGGCCCCAAGAGGACGTTGGGTTTCTTCGCAATGATGCCGCTGGCGATTTGGGCCGCCGTCGCGGGGTTGGACGCGTCGTCTTGGATCACCATCTTGATCTGCTGACCCTTGATGCCGCCCGACTTGTTCACGATCGACTCGATGGCGCGCACCGAGGCGGCTTCGGCTTGGCCGATAAACGCGAACGGACCGGTGAGCGAGACGATGACGTTGATCTCAAACGGTTCGGCCGCGCGACTCGGCGCGGCGGCTTGGAGCGGAATGACGAGTGCGGCCACGGCCGCAGCCGCAACGAGGACGCGGCGAAGCGAACGAATGTTCAAGGCAAGACCCTCCGGGCATCGGGCCTTCGCGTTCGTCTGGAAGATTCCGGCGAAAATAAATCCCGCAACCGTAAGAATCTGCCACGCTTGGACCGAAGGGCGGCCCTATGAAAGCGTTTGCTATCCTCCTCGCCCTGCTGCTCGTGCCGATGGCGGCGCGCGCCGCGGATCATCCGGACATGTTCGTTTTGAGCTCACCGGATTTTGCTGACGACGGCTTTCTGAGCGCGGCGAACGCGGGTCGAGGAAAGAGCCCGCGTGGACCGTGGGCCTGCGGCGGGCAAGACGTCTCGCCGGCGCTGACGTGGTCGCACGCGCCGAAGGGCACGCAAACCTACGCCGTCATCATGGACGATCCGGATGCCGCGTCCGGCCGCGGCGGCACGCATTGGATCGCCTACGACATTCCCGCTTCCGTGACCCATTTGCCGCGCAACGCCGGCAACGGCGACTCGAACCTCCTCGTCGGCGGCGACAATGGCGCGACGTACGCCTACCACGGCCCGTGCGCCGAACCGGACGCGAAAACGCATCACTTCCTATGGATGGTCTACGCGCTCGATCTACCGGTCGGCACGCTGCCGGCAAACCTCACCCAAGCGCAATTCATGGCGCGCATCAAAGGCCACAACCTCGCCGAGGCAAGCTTGATCTCGCGTTACATGCCCCGCTCGAAGAAGCATTGATCCGGGCAGGAATCAAGCAAATGTAACGCTAGATGCAGACGCATGCGGCGATTTGGAAATAATGCATTCGAGCTTGGGCTCTTTTCGTTCAACGTCCACAACGGAATGGCGCATCTCGACGGTGAGGTGTGGGACAACACGTGGGAGCACAACGTGCAGGCCGCGCAGATGGCGGAAGAGGCCGGTCTCGAATTCTTGCTCCCGCTCTCCCGCTGGCAGGGTCAGCGCGGCTATCCGGCTGAGCCCGACGAACAAGGCGGCTCGTTCGAAACGATCACCTGGGCGTGCGGTCTGCTCGCCGAGACGAAGCGCATCGCGATCTTCGGTACGTTGTCGGTGGCCTACGTCAACCCGGTCTTCGGCGCGAAGCAATGCATCACGGCGCACCACATCGGCCGCGGCCGCTTCGGACTCAACATGGTGTCGGGTTCGCATCCGAAGGATGGGCCGATGTTCGGCGCGCCGGTCGGGCACCACGATAAGGACTACGATTACACCGAAGAGTGGGTGACGATCGCGAAGCGCATCTGGACCGAGAACGCGCCGTTCGATTTCTCCGGTGAGTACTTCAATTTGAAGAACGTTCTGGTGAAGCCGAAGCCGTTCGGCGGCAACCGCCCGATGCTGATCAGCGCCGGCCACTCGCACCGCGGACGTGCGTTCGGCATGCAGCATGCCGACGCGCTCTTCACCGCGATTACCGAGATGCGCAACGCGAAGGCTGAACTCAGTGCGGCGCGTGCAGCGAGCACCAGCGGCGAGTACGTGCCGATCTACGGCAGCAGCCATCTCTGCGCACGTCCGACGCGCAAGGAAGCGGAAGAGTATTATCACCACGTCGTGTACGACCTCGGCGACTGGGCCGACATGGACACGCTGCTGCCGAACTGGCTGCGCGGCCGGACGATGGAAGTCGCCGACATCACGGCGCTCAAGGAGCGCATCATCAGCGGCGTCGGCACGTTTCTCGTGAAAGGCAGTTACGACGACGTCGTCGAGACGTATCGGCAGCTCCACGAAGCCGGCCTCGACGGCGTGGCCGTCGGGATGTTCGACTACATCGCGGACACCGAACGCCTGCGCGACGAGATCCTCCCGCGCATGGAGCGCATCGGCTTGCGCAAACCGGTCAAAGCCGGCGTGGCGTAAATGCCGTTCATGAAGACGCTCGACCGCCGCACGTTCGTCGCCGGTGCCGCCTCGGTCGCGGTGCTGGGTGCGGCAAAGGCTTCGCGCGCCGCAACGTTGCCGCACGTGCGCATCGGCACGGTGCCGGTCGACAGCTACGGCCAGCCGTATTACGGCGACGCCGCGGGCATTTTTACCGCGGCCGGCATCGACGTGGAAGTTGTATCGCTAGCGAACTCGGGCGCGATCGCCGCGGCGATGTCCGGCGGCTCGATCGACGTCGGGATCGGAAGTCCGAGCGGTATCGCGGGGGCGCGGCTGAACGGATTCCCGTTCACGTTCTTCGCGCCCGGACCGATCTTTGCGGTCGATGCTACGGCCACAACGCTACTGATGGTAGCAAAGGACAGTCCCTTGAAAGTGCCCGCCGATCTCGCGGGCAAGACGATCGCCGTCGATTTGCTCAAAAGCGTGCCGCAGATTGCGATGATGACGTGGCTGCAGAAGAACGGCGTCGACCCGAGCAGCGTGAAATGGCTCGAGTTGCCGTTTGCCACGATGGGCGCGGCCCTTGCTGCCGGCCGCATCGACGCCGCGACCATTGCGGAACCGGCGCTGGGTGCCTCGCGCGATGTCGCCCGCGTGTTTGCCAACTACAGCGGTGCGATCGCGCCGCGCTTTTTCATCGGCGCCTGGTTTACAACCGAAGCTTGGATGAAAGCGAATCTGGCTCTCGCGCACCAGCTCGCGCGCGCGGTCGTGCAAGTCTCCGTCTATTCGGCCTCACATCCGCAGGATACGGCTGTGGTGCTGGAGCGGATATCGAAGCTGCCGCACGACGTGATCGCGCGCATCGGGCGTTGCCCGTTCGGCACGAAACTCGAACCGGCGATGCTGGAAGCACCGATCGTTGCCGCGGCCAAAGCCGGCGTCGTTCCAAACGGAGCCGTCGGTCAGGGCCTCATCTATCCGGGATTCGCCTCATAAGCAAGCGGGCGAAGATGAGGGTTTGGTAAGTCTAAGCGGCACTTGAGCAAATTCCGGGAAATTGGAACGATCGTGAAGACCGCAGCTTGGCCCAACCCGCGACTCATCGTAGCGCCCATCATTCTCGCGCTCGGCCTATCGCCGGCCGTGGCGCTAGCGCAGAACGTGCCCTCGTATGCGGTTCCGGTGACCGCGCAGCCGCCGGCACCGCCCGCCGATCAAGAAACGATCCGCGGCACGATCTCGTCGATCGATAACAACGGGGGCCTGCAGCTGAACGACGATCGCGGCTTCATCGACAGCGTGCAGATCCAGCCGAACACGATCATCAATCCGGGCGGCGTGCAGCTCAAATCGGGAATGGTCGTCACCATCGGCGGCGCCGCGCAAGGCCAGGTCTTCGCCGCCAATCACATCGACGTCGCGATGAACGGTCCGTCAGGGCCGCCGCCGCAGAATAACAACGGACCGCAAGGTCTGCCGCGAAACTCGGGTGCTTACGGCCCGCCGCAGCAGCGCGGCGATGATGCCTACGTTCAGCCTCCGCCGATCCCGCTGAAGTCGGGGATGGAGCTGTCCGGTATTCTCGCAACGCCGCTCGACTCGAAAACGGCTGTGGTCGGGCAACCGGTGAACCTCACGGATGTCGTCGCGGCGAACGGCTCGATTAACGGCGCGTCGCTGTTGGGTACCGTCGTCGACGTCCAGCATCCGGGCCCGGGGCGTAACGCCCAGATCATGCTGCACTTCGATACGCTGCAAATGCGTGACGGCTCGACTGCGCCGATCGACGGCATGGTCGTTTCCATGAAGATCAAGACGAAAAGTAACGCCGCGAAAGAAGTGGGCGGCGCGCTCGTCGGCATGATCGTCGGCAACGTACTCGGCAAAACGCTGCTCGGCGTGAGCGGCGGCGGAGTCGTCGGCGCCTTCGGCGGCTATCTCGTTGCCAAAGACGATCGTACCGACATCACCATCCCCGCCAACACCGGCGTCACCGTCCGCCTCGTCCACGAACGCCGTCAGACAACGTCGGGTCAGTAAATGGGCATCAGGGCTGACCGACGGCTCGGCCAGCCCCGATATGCGTGAGGTACGAGTCGCGAAAAGATCGATCAGTAGTCGACTTCGTAGAGGTAGGAACCAGCGATGGGCACGCAGTCCCGAATCTCCGGAGCGAACCGTTGTTCGACGACGGTCTTCATCGCTGCTCGATCGAGCAACTTGGAACCGCTGGACTTTTCAATTGTCGCATTCTGCGGCGTGCCGGCCGCGCTGATCTCGAACCGCACGATCGCGGTTCCGTTTAGGGTGTAGTTCGGGGCGGGCGCGGGGGGTTCGGCGGGGTAGAAGGTCAAGGGCCGCGGGGGTGCGTTGCGGATCGGACAGTATTCGTTTATGGGCAATGTCGTTTGCGCGGACGCCGCGACGCTGGATCCTCCAAGCATGAGGAGGAGGGTCGCCGCGGCAAGCGTGTTCTGTTGCTTCGTCATCGTTGTTTCTCCGTGCGACGGCGCAGTAGCGTGAAGACCGCCGTCACGACACTGGTAGCCGCAGCCGCGGCATTGCTCATTAGCTTGGGAAGACGTGGCTCCTCAAAGAGCGATGGGTACAATTCCTCGATTGGGAGAGTGCGAGTCGTCGTCACGGACTCGCGTTGCTCGCTGGTCGTCATTGCGCGTTGCCTGAGGAAGCGCCCGACGTCCGAGGCGGTAGGATCGGTAGAGTAGTTCGCGTTGGAATGAGTACGGTTGATGGTCACTACTTGCTCCTTACATGCGATGAGGTGCAAGAAGCGTAGGCGCCGTAGTGGCGAACGTTGATCCGGAAAACTACTCAATCGGAGCGGCGTGGACTACTCAGTTTTTTCGGCGACACTCGGCCGCGAGCGGGAACTGAAGCTGGCCCAAGAGGCGATTGCCGCCGCATGCCGCGGTGCCGGCTCCGTCCTCGTCGTTCGGGGCGCACCCGGGATGGGAAAGACTCGCTTCCTTGAGGCTGCGCGAGCCAGCGCTGTGGCTCAGGGCGCGCGAAGCGTTACGGCGACCAACTTCTCGACGGTGAGGGGGCCCTTTGGTCCCTTTGTGGACGTAATGACTGCGCTCCGGGAGCTGGTGCCGTCGGTCATTCCTCCGCTCGAATCGGAGCGCGCCCTCTTCGAACGCGCGTTCGGCGTCGGAAGCGCGACGCAGGACGCCGCGATCGACCGGCGCCGGATATTCGTGTTGCTCGCGAACGCATTGATGCGCGCCGCGCAGCGCACTCCGCTCGTCGTCGCGATAGACGATGCGCAATGGGCGGACCCGGAGTCCATCGAATTTCTATCGTACTGGCTAACGCGGACCGATCTAGCCCGTACGCTGATCATCGTTGCCGCTCGCGATGACGATGACGCTGAGGCAGTCGCGCATGCGCTTGACCGCTTCGAACGCGTACGCAGCGTCGACTTGTTGCCATTGCCGGCGCAGACGGCACGCGAACTCCTGGCGATGCGAACGCCGGCTGAGCGCACGTTGTCGGGGCGGGCGATCGACGAGATCTGCGAACTAGCAGACGGAAATCCGCTTTTGCTGGAACAGCTGGTTGCCACCGCGCTTGCCGCCGGCGGGCGCCCGGCAACGCCCCGAAACATCGAGCACAGCGTGCGTGGGCGGATGCGCAGCCTAGGCGGGAAGGCGGCACGGACCATCGAGGTCGCGTCCGCGATCGGTCGCACATTTGCGTTGCACGACCTCACGGCGGTGGCCAGGATTGACGTCGACGATGCGTTGCGCGCGTTGCGCGACGCGCGGGAACTCGATCTCGTCGATGAGGTACCGGACCAGCCTGAGAAGTTCGTCTTTCGGCACGAGCTCGTTCGCCTGGCCGTCTACGAAAGAATGTTCGCCGCGGAACGCCGGGCGGTACATGCGTCCATCGCGCGGCTGCTCGAAGCGCAGGATGCTGCACCTGAACTATTGTCAGATCACTGGCGCCGATCCGGTGATGTGGAACGAGCGATCGGCTGCGCCGAACGCGCCGGCGATGCTGCCGCCGCGATCGGGGCATATGCATCGGCGCGCAACCGCTATCTCGACGTGATCGACGCGACGACCGGGATCGCTCGTGCCCGAATCGCCGAGAAATTGGCGATGGCACTCGTCTGGCTCGGGGACACGGCACCGGCCCGCCAATATATGCGATGGGCCATCGATCACTATGCCGCTGAGTCCGAAGACGCGAAGCGCTGGGAACTCGAATGCCGGTACGCCGAGATCGCCTACGGATGTGGCGATACTGACGAGGCCGTCGCGGCAGCGCAACGTGTCTTTCAGGCGGCTGCTGCGACGGACGAAAGTCGCTTCAGCGCGCGCGTCTCACTCGCGGTGTACGCGGCGTATTCGAACGACCTCGATGAAGCCGTCGCGCATATCAACGGCGCTATTCGCGAACTGGGTGCGCGACGGCGCATTGACGAAGTCCGTCTCGAGGAGACTCGGGCGACCGTTGCCATGATGCGAGACGACCTCGAGGCATGGCGTCGACACGGGCAGGCAGCCCTTAGCTTGGCGGCCACCGATGTTCCCGCTACGCTCAGCAGCGTAGCAAACTTGAACTTCGCGCTGATGGCGCGCGAGCTAGGGCGCGGTGAACTTGCGCGGCCGGCTCTTGCGACCGCGATCCGGATGGCCGACGAGAACGGTCTCGTCTTTGTGGGCGCCTACGCGCGCTGCGAGGCGATCGACGTTCTCTATTCACTAGGCCGGCTTAGCGAAGCCCTGACGATGATTCGCGAAACGATCGTGCTGGGAGTTGAGGCACGCCCGGTTCGAATCGCGCTGACTGGTGCAGCGCTTCCCGTTCTGGCTGATCTGGACGCGATCGAGACGTACCCGACGATTGCCGATCGGACGCTTATCGATGCAGCGTTCGAGACCGGCGAACCCTCGCGCTACGCCTACCTTGCGGCGGCGTTCGTCTCCAGCGATTTTATTGCAGGTCGCGGTACGGAGGACCTTATCGATCGCGCTCTGGACGGCATCACCTCGACCCGCTACTTGGCTCCGTCACTGTTCACATTTGCACGTTATGGAACACTCGCACAGATCAGCCGCGTACACGACCTCTTCGCCGCCGACCCGGCCAGAGGCGATCAGCGCATCTACCGTCTATTCGCCGACGCGTTGTACGCGCGCGCTGTCGGCGATCTCGACATTTTTCACGAAGCGGTTCGCCGGGCAACGCGGCTCGCTCACGATGCCGAACTGCGCCTCCTTGTAGCGTACGGGCTCGAGCTTGCGGGGAAGCGGCGCGATGCGCTGACAATGTATGCCCAATGCGGCGCGTTGGCGCAGCTTCGGCGCCTCAATCGACCCGACCATCTATCGAAGCGACAAGCTGAGATCGCCGAGCTCCTTGGGCAAGGTTTGACGAATCGCGCAATCTCGGAGCGATTAGTGCTGAGCGAACGAACCGTCGAGAATCACGTAGCCGCAATCTTGGCAAAAACAGGCGCGCGAAACAGGGGAGAATTCATTAGCGCGCGGGCGGTCGGACGCGAATCGTTTCGAGCGTAATCATTTGGCTCGTATCTATCGGGATATGAACGAACTGTTCCGCGAGCCCGAGCGTCATCGAACACCTGAAGAGCACCAAGGTGACGGATGAATGGCCCCCTACGGCTGCGGTCGACACTACGGCATTCCGGTCCGCCGCTGCGATGAAAGCATCGACATGCGCCGTTTCGGAGCTGGACGTTGTGTCGGACAACTGCAATGGTGCGTTCATGGAAGTAAATGTAGCGTCCTCGATTCGCAGTTTTTCCGCTCCGACGTGACCCAACGCCGCGATGCCCGGACAGGACGGTTGAAACACGCCTTTTGCGTCCGCGACGAGTCTCGGGTTATACGTTGCCGGCCCGCAGTGATCAGTGGCGCACTGCGTTCCGGTGAGCGGCAGCCCCGGAGTAGTCTGCGGCAGAAACTCTGCAGCGGCGACTCCGCCGCCAAACATGAGAACGCCAACGGCGGCCAACCGTAATAGCTCCTTCGCCATTACGTGAACTTCGTAGATTGCGCCTGTTTCCCTAGGTGGAGCGACCGTACAAAAAAACGGCATCCCGCGCAAAAAAAACGCCCGATCCCTTGGGGGACGGGCGTTTACGGAGTGGTGCCGAGACCCGGAATCGAACCGGGGACCCACGGTTTTTCAGACCGTTGCTCTACCGGACTGAGCTATCTCGGCACGACTTAGTGGCCTGAAGGCCGACGCGTTTTCTTCACCGGCCGGGTTCGCTGCCCTTCCCTGCGGCTACGTCCGGCACAAGTCAGTGCTTGGCCGGTTTGCCCTGCGGGCGTCCGGGGTTCACACACGTACGTTCCGGGCAGATAATATCGCTGTGGAAACTTCATTCGACGAAGAGACGGCGGCCGCGTTTAGCGGACCGAATCGCCGGCGTTCGCGCCGCCGGCGCGCGTCTACAACGGTAGAGGGCGATTCGCGCCGCGCCGACCGCCGCCGGCAGAAGCCCGGGATTGCTGGTTTGCTGCGCGATATGGGCTTGGACAGCCGCGGTCCGAACGGAGACTAGTCCCGCGAGCCGGGCGGCGTCAGTGTTTGGCCGGTTTGCCCTCGAGGGTCCAGGTGTGGAGACCGTTCCCCGGCGCGGTGGCCGTTAGCTTTCCATCGACGAGCGTGCCGTTGAAATAGTGGTTCTGGATCCGGTTGCCATTGCCGATGAGGAGCCAGATCTTCGTGCCGGTCATGCCGCCGGTGACCTGGACGATTTGCCCTTCGGTGTTCATGAACGTGCCTGAGACGATGCCGTCGTCTGAAATCGAAAGCCGTAAGCGTCCGTCGTACTCGCCGGCCGACTCCGGATCGTACTGGCGCGTCGTCAAGTCGTAGCTCATCGCCGACGCAGACGCCGGCAGGGCGGTAAGGGGCGCGAACGCCGCGGTGAGAGCTAGGACCGCCAGCGTCGCGATCGCGCGTGCCTTCATGCACCCATGAACGCGCGCCGGACGTGTGAGGGTTCCGAAGCCCAATCCAGTTTTAACGCTGCGCCGTTCTATGGCCGGAGCAACGGCCCGTTGTTCTAGTAAAGCTGAAAGGTTCATAAGCAAATGTCTACGTTCACGCGCGGCCGTCTACTCGCTGCCGCTCCCGTCGTCGCCCTTACCGCCGGCAGCTTGATGCTCGCGTTCCAACAAGCGGCCGTGGCCGCAACGCCCGGCGATCTCGCCGTTCTGAATTCTGCGATTCCGCTCGAACGCGCCGGCATCAAGGCGTACGCCGATGCCGCATCGCTCGGCATTCTCTCGCCCGGCGTGCTCGCCGTTGCGAAGGGTTTTATGGCCGATCACATGGCGCATCGCGATGCGCTCATCGCGGCCGTGAAAGCCGGCGGCGGCGTACCGAGCGAAGAGACGTTGAAGCTCGTCTATCCGTCGCTCAAGACCGAAAAAGATATTCTCGTATTCGCGCAGTCGGTTGAGAAGCAAGCGGCGAGCGCCTATCTCGGCGTGTTTCCGGTGCTGCAAGACAAGGCATTGGCGAAGGCGGCGGCCTCGATTCTCGGCGTCGAGACCATGCATGTGGGTATCCTGGCGTCGGCGCTCGGCCAGGGTCAACCCTATACCGGCTTCATCAGCTAGCTTATTTAGCGAACGGGGCAAAGGCACCCAATCCAAGGCGACCTTTGCTCCGTTAAGCTTATGTGGCTGTCTCTCGACGACGCGCCTTGGGCGCTCTGCTCGGGATGACAATACTCAACTTCATCTTTGTGAACTGAAGGAGAGCCGGTGCGGATGTTCCGGATCGCGGCGATGTTGGTCGTCGCCTTGTTCGCCATACCCTTACCGGCGCAAGCGCATCCGCTCGGCAACTTCACGAGCAATCACCTCACGCGCATTGCGGTGCAGCCGAACGCGATCGACGTGCACTACGTGCTCGATGACGCCGAGATTCCCACGTTCTCGCTGCTGCGTTCGCTCGATGCGCACGGCAAGCCGTCGCAGACCGCGCTCAACGCGTGGGCCGTACAGCATGCAAAGGATATCGCCGGCGATCTCGTGCTCACGGCCGGCGCTCGGCCTGCCGCGCTCACGTTCAGCGGAGCGCACGTGCAGTTGCGGCCCGGGGCGGCTGGTCTCTCTATCCTCTACTTCACCGCCGATTACACGGCATCGCGGCCGCCGGGCGCACTACGCATCGAGTATTCCGATAACACGCTCCTTGGGCGCATCGGCTGGAAAGACGTCGTCGTCCTGCCGCAGCGCGAACCGACGCAAGAGCTGCGCATGTATCCGGATGCCCTGATCGGTTCGCCGCGCGATCGCACGGCCGTCGCTCTGACGGTTGCTGCCGACGGCGCAGTGACCGTGGCCGATGCCACGGCTGCGCCGCTCTTCGGTGTCGCGTCGGCGGCGCGAATGAACGATCTCTCCGACGTGCTCGCTCGCAACCTCTCCGATCCGCTCGTGCTCCTCGGCGCGCTGCTGCTCGCGGTCGGCCTTGGCGCGCTGCACGCGCTCGAACCCGGACACGGCAAAACGCTGCTGGCCATCTCGCTCGTCGGGGCCCGCGCGACGGTCCCGCAAGCGATGATCCTGGCGTCAGCCCTCACGATCGCCCACACGATCGGGGTGCTGGCGTTCGGCGTCATTGTCCTCACGCTCGCACAGTACATCGTGCCGGAAGCGCTGTATCCGTGGATCGCGCTGCTCTCGGGCGTCTTCGTCGCGTTCCTCGGCGCACGCGCTCTCTTGCGCGAGATTGACCGCCGCCGCTCGCGACACGACCACGGCGATCACGCGCACGATCACTCACATTCGCACGGCCACGATCATCATCACCACCACGACGACGGCGGCTTCAGCGAAGCGGTGCACGCGCATTCCCACCTGATCCCCGGTACCGCGCCGATCAGTTTCCGTAGCGCCGTCATCGCAGCGAGCACCGGCAACGTTGCGCCCTGTCCCGCGGCGCTCGTCGTGCTGCTCGCGGCGATTGCCACGCATCGCGTCGGCTGGGGACTCGTGCTCATCGTCGCGTTCAGCATCGGGCTTGCGCTCACGCTCACGCTGCTCGGCGTCGCGGTCGTGCGCGGTGCGGCGTGGCTCACGCGCCGGCCGCAGTTCGATCGCTTTGCGCGCTACGCGCCGCTCGTTACCGGCGGGGCCATCTCGATCATCGGTTCGGTGATGATCGGCGAGGGGCTCGTCGCGCAGGGCGTCGTGCCCTCACCCGTGCCCATCGCGGCACTCACGATCGCGGCGATCGCCGCCTTCATCCTCGTTCGCTCCCAACCTCACCCACCACTCAAGGAGAAGTACTCATGAAACCGATCCAACGAGCGATCGGGGGACTTTGCGCGATCGCCGTGCTCGTCATAGCGGTCATCGCGTATAGCACCCACTCCGTTCGCGGCTCAGATCACCAAGACACCTACAACCTCGCAACGCGGTCGAACACTTCGGCCGACATCACCGATGTGTACGTGTTCCCCTCACCGGCCAACCCCGCGAACGTCGTGTTCGTGATGAACGTCTCGCCCTTGATCCCCGCCGGCATGGGCACGGCAAAATTCTTCGACCCGACGCTGATGTGGCAATTCAAGATTTCACACGGTACGAGCGGTGTTGAAGATCAAGTCATTCAAATGGGCGTCAGCGGCACGACCTCGAGCCAAGTCGTCACCGTGTACGGACCGGCGAAACCTAACGAAGTCGGTACGTCGAACACGTTCGTCCCGCCCACCGGCACGGTCGGCTACAACGCCTCGGCGACGCTGCCGAACGGCGTGCAAGTGTTCGCAGGCCCGCGCGCCGATCCGTTTTTCTTCGACCTCTTCGCGTTCTTCAAGTTCCTCGGCGATCGCAACTACTCAAACCACACCTCGCAAAGCGATCCTGGAACGGGCAACACGCTCACCGGCACGCCGACGTTCAACGGCTTCACCGCCGGAACGATGTCGGGCACCGGCGCGGGCGCGTACGCTTGCAGCACCGCGGCGCCGCAAAACGCGCTGGCCGACATCAACGGCGGCTTCAACGTCCTTTCCTACGTCGTCGAAGTGCCGCGCACGCTGCTGACCAGCGGCTTCTCGAGTTCCACCATTCACGTATGGGCGACGGTCAACTCGTCGACCGGGTCATAGGAGCGCCACGATGAAACACACCTTATACGTTCTGGCCATCGGCGCGCTCGGCTTCGGGCTCGCAGCCTGCGGCGGCGGCAACAGCGTCAATAGCGTTCCGGTTCCCGGATCGCCCGCCGGCCCCAAATACGTCCAAATCGAGTTGCTCGCGCGTCCGGCAGTCAAAGAGCTCTTCGAGAAGTTCGTCGATCACCAAGTCACGAACGCGGCGGAACCCTACGCCGATCCCACGCTGCAGGGCGAGATCCAATCCTTCACCGATGCCCTGCGGCCGCCCAAACCGTCCGTCGGCAGCGACTACGGTAAGGTCCTCGCCGCGGTGCTCTATCCGAACTGGATCACGGCCGACCTCTCGCAAACCGGCGGTGCGGCGTATCTCGGCAACGAAACCGGCGGTGCCACCTCGGCAACGCACAGCACCTTCGGCGGACGCGGAATCACGGATGACGTGATCGCGATCTCGCTCGGTGCCGTGTTCGGCGGAACGCTCCCGGCGTTGCATCTCCAACCGGAAGACAACGAAGAGAACAACTGCATCAGCAACGACAACACGCCGCAACGGGCGTCGCAAGCTCCAACGGCAACCTTCCCCTACCTCGCCGTCGCGCACTAGGGACGATGAGGACATCCGGTCCCGCCGGAATTGCAGCGGTGACGATCGTGCTGGGCGCGATCGTTGCCGCTGCTCTCTGGCCCCACTACATCGAGCGCAGCGCCAACGTGGCCGCCGCGGCCGCATTGCCGACGATGGCGCCGGTCGTTGCCGACTACGAGCAGCGCGACAAGCTCGTCGCGTACTGGGAGAAGGCGGAGAACGAACACCATCCGGGCGATATGATCAGCCCCGACAACCTCGCCTCACAATATTTGCAGCGCTACCGCGAACGCATGGATATCGACGACGTGCTGCGTGCCGAACGCGCGGCCAAACAATCGTTGATCGCGCAACCCGTGGGCAACATGCCGGGCGAACTCGAGCTCGCCTCGATCGACCTCACGCTGCATCGCTTTGCCGACGCGATCGTGATCACCAAGCACATCGAATCCTACGACTCCGGGGATCCGTCGATGTATCCGCGCGAAGCGAGCCTCGACATGGAAGTCGGCAACTACGCGCGCGCCGCGCATCTGCTGGCCGCCGTGCCGGAGAAGCGGCGCGATGACGGCTGGCGCGTGATCGAGTCGCGCTATCTCGAACTCACCGGCAATCTCGCCGGCGCGCGTACGCTCTTGGCGACCACGTCCGCGTATCAGAATGCGAACTTCGATGCGCCGGCGCAGCAGCGCGCGTGGTACTTTTTCCGCGCCGGCGAGATGGCGTTCGAAGCGGGCGACAACGACACGGCGCTCGGCGACGAGCGTGAGGCCGTGACGGTGTTCCCGAACTACGCCGACGCCTTGCGCACGCTGGCCCGCATCGAGTGCGCGCGCCACGAGTGGCAGCAGTGCCTCACCGACGCGGTCGCATCGTCGAATATCGTGCCCTATCCGGAGACCCTCGGCTACAAGGCCGACGCGCAGCGCGCGCTCGGCGATGCGGCCGGCGCGGATCAAACGGCCGACTTGATCCACACCGTCGGCGAACTGGGCGACCAGCAGCACATCACGGACCGCCTGCTGGCGATCTACTATGCCGATCACCACCTCTATCCCGACGAGGCGTACGCGATCGCGAAGAACGAGCTGAAATCGCGCGACGACATCTTCACCGAGGACACGCTCGCGTGGGCCGCGGCGATGGACGCCCGCTGGACCGAGGCGCGGACGCACATCTCGCTCGCCTTGCGCTACGGCACCCAAAACTCGCTGCTCGACTACCACGCCGGGGTCATCGCCCAGCATTTCGGCGATGCAACTGCCGCCCGGACCGATTTGCGGCGCGCCCTGGCGCTCAATCCGCAGTTTCACCCCGCCTTCGCGGACGACGCCCGGGCCCGTCTCGCGAAGCTCCCGGAATAAGTCTTACGGTGTATACGAGTTCCCCGTGCCCGCCCGTCGTAGCTGAGAAGCCGTGAGCGTCAGCTTCGGCCCGCGCGCCTTGGGGCGCGTCTTCGACGACAGTCCCGGCGAGACGCGCTCAAAAATTGCGGCGATCTACGCCATGCTCGTGCTCGCCAACGTCGGTGCGTGGGTGCTCGCCTTCGCCGCGTTTGCCGGCCGGCCGCTGCTCCTGGGTACGGCGCTCCTGGCCTACACCTTCGGCCTGCGGCACGCGGTCGACGCCGACCATATCTCGGCAATCGACAACGTCACCCGCAAGCTGATGCAGACGGGGAAGAAGCCGGTGTCGGTCGGGTTCTTTTTCTCGCTCGGTCACTCGACGATCGTCATCGCGCTTTCGGCCGCGATCGCGTTTGCCGCGGCGGTCGTGCACGCATCGCTGCCGGGGCTCGAGAGCATCGGCGGCGTGATCGGCACCTCGATTTCCGCGCTCTTCCTCTATGCGATCGCCGCGATCAACATCGTCGTGCTCGTGCAAGTCTACCGCACGTTCCGCCGCGTGCGGCACGGCGAGTCGTACGCCGATGTCGCCGGCGATGCGACCATCAACGGCGGCGGACTCTGGTGCCGGTTGTTTGCGCCGTTCATGAAGATGATCGGCTCGAGCTGGCACATGTATCCGCTCGGCGCGCTGTTCGGCCTGGGCTTCGACACGGCCACGGAAGTCGGAATTCTGGGCATCGCCGCGCTGGAAGCCGGCAAGGGTTTGCCGGTCTACACGATCATGGTCTTTCCGCTGTTGTTTACGGTCGGAATGTGCTTGCTCGATACGACCGACGGCGTGCTGATGCTCGGCGCGTATGGCTGGGCGTTCGTCAAACCGGTGCGCAAGCTGTACTACAACCTGACCATCACGCTCGTCTCCGTGCTCGTCGCGGTGCTGGTCGGCACGATCGAAGCGCTCAGCATCATCGGCCCGCAGCTCGGCTACAAAGGCACGCTCTGGGACGTGGTCGCGACGATGAGCGACAACTTCGGCCTGATCGGTGTCGCGATCATCGGAATTTTCGTGCTGAGCTGGATCGTCTCGACCGCCGTCTACCGCCTGCGCCGCTACGACGAGTTGGAGCCCGCCGCCGGCGTCACTGGCTGAAACAGCCGGCACCCGAGGTTCTTTCCGCGACCCTGGCCAAAACGTGCTCGACACTTGTGAGGAGAGCACCATGGCAGAGGAAAATCGCGCGCGTCTGAGACTCAACCCGTACAACGACTGGGTTGCTCGCGAAGGCCTCATCGTCCATGAAGGCCTCTCGTGCGATCTCCTCACCGCCGAGACGAAGTTTTGGCCGCGACTGGGCGTTCCCGGCGCCGCCGTGCACTTACGCGGACGCGGCGATTTCAGCAACCTCTTCCTGATCGACATTCCGCCCGGTGAGTCGACCGAGCCGCAGCGGCATCTCTACGAAGAAGTCGTGTACGTCGTCGAAGGCCGCGGCAGCACGCAGCTCGAGTTTCAAGACGGACGCACGCACAGCTTCGAGTGGCAGCCGCGCAGCATGTTCGCGATCCCGTTGAACGCGAAGTATCGCCTGCACAACGGCGACGGCAAGAACCGCGCGATCCTCGGCACGGTCACGTCGATGCCGCTGATGATGAAGATCTTCCACAACGACAGCTTTATCTTCGAGAACACGCACTTCTTCGAAGATCGCATCGGCAAGGATAACCACTACACGGGCGAGGGCGATCTGACGATGATCCGCCCCGGCAGCAACATCTGGGAGACGAACTTCGTCCCGGACCTCGGCTCGATCGAACTGCACGCATGGAACGAGCGCGGCGCGGGATCGTCCAACCTCATGTTCATCCTCGCCGATAGCAACATGCACGCGCACGTTTCGCAAATTCAAGCCGGAACGTACAAGAAGGCGCACCGTCACGGCGCCGGCCGCCACGTTTTCACCGTGACCGGTAAGGGCTACTCGCTCTTATGGTATGAAGGACAGAAAGAGTGGGAGCGCGTCGACTGGCGCCCGGGCGTCGTGTTTCCGCCGGTGGAGAACCAGTTTCATCAGCACTTCGTCACGAGCAAAGAGCCCTCGCGCTACATGGCCACGGGCACGAGCAACCAGCGCTACCCGCTAACGGATGCGGCGCGGACGAACTCCGGCACCGACACCGAGCAAGGCGCCGTCGCGCGCAGCGTGAAGGACGGCGGCGGCCAGATCGAATACGAAGATCAGGATCCGCGCATCCACGCGCTCTGGCTCGAAGAAATGGAAAAGAACGGCGTAACGCCGCAGTTCGACAAGTACGAAACGGCGCCGAAGGTCTTGACTGCTGCGGGCTAACTCGTAACGGCTAACTCGGCTGTAAGTAAGGGCACGCCTTGGAAACCTTGGCGCCCTCGAGTGCCGCGAGGATGTCCTTGGCGATCTCTGCGTGGCCTGCATCGTTTGGATGCAGGTCGTAGGGGTTCGGATAGTCGGCGGTCGTGTAGAGTTGCGCATCGCACTGCAGATCGACAACGACCGCACCGGGCACGGCGATTAGGTCCCGGCGCATTGCGTCGTCGGTCGCGGTAATGCCGGCGCGTACCGCCGCGCTCGCTCCGGACTCATATCGGTAGGCCGGGTTCGGCACCGTCAGGACGACGATACGCGCCCGCGGAGCGCGTGCCTTGATGCCGGCGATAATGGCGCGGAGATTTCTCGCATACGCTGCGGATGCGGCGGAAAAGAGCGCGTCGGGATTTTCGCCCGCTCTGATCTGCTCGCCGCAGAGCCAGAGATCGTTCGTTCCGATGAAGAGGCTCACGAGATTTGCGTTCGCCGGGATCCGTGGGACCTCGTCGGCGAGAACACCGCCGTTCACGACCGTCGTGGTTCCGATCATCGTGTTGACCGGTCCGCTGAACTCACTTCCAATGCCGAGGTTCGTTACCGACGCATTCAGAGCGGAGCCGACCAGCGAGACGTATTCGTTTGCCGGTGTCGACGCTTCACCACCGAGGGTGATCGAATCGCCCAGAGCGGCGTACACGATCGGAGCCGGCGCGGGCGCCGGCCTCGAGATCGCGACTGCAACAGGGAGCATGGGACGTCTTTACGCCGGTACGGTAATCGTGACTCCGTCGGCTTCGAGCCAACGTTCGAGATGCTCGACGTACTCGGGGCCGAACGTGTCGTTCAGACACGCGCGGTACTCGGCGTAGGCCGCCGGCGTCGTGACGCGCGCTTCGAGCGCATAGCGATGGATCGACATGTAGGCATCCCGTAGCCGCAGTCCGCCATGCACCAACTCGACCAGCAGGTCGCTAGCGGAGCGGTGCGGATGCGCACGCATCCGGGCCTCGAGCCATTCATCGAGCGCCACCGGAAGGCGCATCGAGCGCGTCGGTCCGGTCGTGGTTCCGCGGGGACGCGGCATCAGCGGCCTTTGTCTTCGGGCGGCGGGGTCGCGTGTGTGTGCGGTTTTGGAGCCTGCCCTGAGGTCGTCGAAGGGTCGTGGACGTGGGGCTCGCCATCGGTATGGTCGTGGCGATGGTCGTGGTCGACGTGGCCATGCGTGTGGCGGTGCTCGATGCCGTCGGCGTGGGTGTGAACATGCGAATGAGCGTCGCCCTTGTCGTCGGGTTTGGGCTTGTCGGTCATGATGCTAAATTCGGGCCGAAGGTGGGAAAAGCCCGGTAAACAGCCCCTACCGAAGAGGAGCTTTCGATGGCGGTTACCCGCAAGAAAACCACCCGGAAGAAAACGACCCGCAAGAAAACCACTCGGAAGAAAACGACCGCAAAGAAGACAACGCGCAAGAAGACCAGCGGGCGCAAAAAGACGACCGGACGCAAAAAGACCACGGCACGAAAGAAGACCACCGGCCGCAAAAAGAGTAAACGCAAGTACAGTAAGGCGGCGGGCGAAAACGTGCGCAAGGAAATGGACGAGATGAAGGCCGGTAAGCTGCGTTCGGGCCGCTCGGGCAAGAAAGTCACGAACCGCAAACAGGCGATCGCGATCGGCCTTTCGGAAGCACGCCGCGCCGGTAAGAAAGTCCCGAAGAAGAAGAGCTAGAGATCGTAGTCGATCGTCACGGGGGCGTGATCGGAGAACCGTTCGTCTTTGTAGATCGACGCCGCACGCACGCTGGACGCGAGGTTTGGGGTGACGAGTTGGTAGTCGATGCGCCAGCCCAAATTGCGCGTCCAGGCGGCCGGAAAGTTCGACCACCACGAGAACTGCCGGGGCTCGGGATTGACGACCCGAAACGCGTCGACCCAGCCCACGCGGTCGGTGACGTCGTCGAACCACGCGCGTTCTTGCGGCAAGAACCCGGTGATCCGCGAACACGACTTCGGATCGAACACGTCGATGTCGCGATGCGCGATGTTGTAGTCGCCGCAGATTACGATGCGCCGTCCCTCGTTCTTCATTTGCACGAGCTGTGCGATGAAGTGCTCGAGGAACGTCTCCTTGACCGCTTGACGCGCCGGGCCGCTCGTGCCCGACGGCACGTAGAGCGACGCCACCGAGAAGTCGTCGCCGAAGTCCATCCGCACGAAGCGGCCCTCGACGTCGTACTCCGGCAGGTTCAACCCGCGTACGACGCGATCGGGTTTGCGCCGGCTGTAGATCGCAACGCCGCTGTAGCCTTTCTTCTCGGCGTCGACGAAGGCCGTGCTGAAGTCCGGGGTGTCGAGCGCTTCGGGCGGCAGCTGGTGTTCTTGCGCCTTCGTTTCTTGCAGGCACACGACGTCGGGCTGCTGATCGTGCATCCAGCGGAAGAAGCCCTTGCGGGCTGCGGAACGAACACCGTTGAGGTTGCACGTGATGATGCGAAACACGCGAGGTGACTTAGCTCAATGAAGACCGTGGTCATCCCGACCGACCGGTCCGATGCGGTGTTGACGCCCGTCGCCGGGCGCAGCGTGCAGCTGACCAATCTCGACAAGGTCTTTTTCCCCGAAGCCGGCTTCACGAAGCGCGACCTCTTGCAGTATTATGCCGACGTCGCGCCGCTGCTCGTGCCGTACTTGATCGATCGCGCGATGGTGCTCAAACGCTATCCCAACGGTGAGTCGGGCGATTTCTTCTACATGAAGCGCACGCCGCCGGGACGGCCGCCGTGGCTCCGCACCTGCCCGATCGAACACGGCTCGGGCAGCGTGATCGACTTCCCGATGGTCGACGACGTCGCGGGACTTCTGTGGGTGATCAACCTCGGCTGCATCGACCTCAACGAGTGGTATTCGCGCTGCGACGACACCGACCGGCCCGACTACCTGCACTTCGACCTCGATCCGGTCGAGGGCACCGCGTTCGCAACCGTGCGCGACGTGGCGTTGCGCGTGCGCGACGGGCTCGAAGGCTTGGGCATGAAGTCCGTAGCAAAGACGACCGGCTCATCCGGCATACACGTTTACGTCGCGATTGAACGCGGCCCGCTGCAAAAAGAAGTGTGGACGTTTGCCAAAGCGTTCGCGCAAACGCTCGAGCGCATGCACCCCGACATCATCACCGCCGAATATAAGACCGCCAAACGCCCGCCCGGGCGGACGCTCATCGACTACAATCAGAATCGCTGGGGCGCCACGCTCGCATCGGTGTACTCAGTACGCGCCAAACCGCTAGCGACCGTATCGACGCCGGTGACGTGGGATGAAGTGGAGGCCGGCATTGAGCTATCCGATTTTCGGCTCGACAACGTGCGCGAGCGCTTCGCGAGCGTGGGCGATCTCTGGGCGCCGATGAAGGCCAAGCGCGGACGATTCGACCTTCGACCGCTGCTCAACGCGGGGAAGTAAGCAAGGTTACGGCCTCGGGCGGCCCGTGTGCGTACGATGGGTCAGCGGCCGGCTCGCCGGCTCAGCATCATGCGCACCAAGGAGCTCTTTTGATGAACAAAGTCATTCTCGCGGCGGCACTCATCGTGGCCGCCGGTATTCCCAGCATCGCTTTCGCTCAGGCCATGTCCGGTATGCCCGCCGTTCCCGCCGGTTCCATCGTCTGTCGTCCAGCCAAGACCGGCGAAACGCCGAACGACATGATGGGCACATCGGGATTCATCTGCCACAAGGTGGACGTGGCGAAAGTCATGGCGGCTGAAAAGACCCTCATGAGCATGATGAAGCCGAACATGTCCGCCATGGAAATGCAGCACATGCACGCAGCGTCCGCGGTGATGAACCAGGAACTGATGCTGCCGGCCATTCCCGGCACCAACGGCAACCCGAACAACTAGCGCCAATGCAGGGCTGGGTTCGGTGCGCAAACAAGCGCCGAACCCATGAACCGCCCAGGATTTCTCGCGAGTGCCGCAGCCGTGGGCGCGGCCACAGCCACGCAGCCCGCCGCAGCTCAGACCGCTTCCAGCGCTGCACCGACGGCAAGTCCCGCCGTACCGAAGCGGTTCAGCAATTTCTTCGCGGATAGCGCGATGAATTTCGTCCTCCTGAATACGCTGGGACAGTGCGCCTACGGAATCGGCGACGTCGGCACGACGCTCGCGATCTTCGATCAGATCGAAGACGGCAATCCGGCGAGCGCCTTCAATGCCATGACCGCCATGGGATACCAGATCGCGAAGCAGGCCGACGCAGCCCGCGCGGCCGGCCACCGCGTTTCCGCGCGCGATCTCTATCTGCAGGCGTCGAATTACATCTATCAATCAACGTACTTCTGCGACGGCATGGGCGCCCCGGAGAAGATCGTCCCGACGTTCAAAGCGAGCCGTGCGGCTTTCGACAGCGCCATGCCGCTCCTGGGCTATCCGGTTGCACATCTGCGTATCCCGTACGAACAGACGACGATGCCGGGCTATTTCATCAAGCCCGATGCGAGTAATAAACCGCGTCCACTTTTCGTGATGGTGAATGGAAGCGACGGCAGCGTCCTCGATATGTGGGCGCAAGGCGGCAAGGCGGCGATCGAGCGCGGATACAACGTCCTCATCTACGATGGACCGGGTCAGGGTGCGATGCTCTGGCTGCAGCATGTCCCGTTCCGCTACGACTTCGAGAAGGCGCTGAGCCCGGTGGTTGATTTGGCGCTCACGCGGCCCGACGTGGACCCGAAGCGGATCGCCGTGCAAGGGATCAGCCAAGGCGGGTACTGGGTTCCGCGTGCGATCGCGTTCGAGAAGCGATTTGCGGCGGCCATCGCCGATCCCGGCGTGTACGACGTCGGAGCGGCTTGGTGGGGTGGTCTCGCACCGCAGCTGGCTGCGATGCTGAACGGCGGAATGAAGGCGCAGTTCGACAGTGTTATGGCCTCGCGTCTGCCGCCGAAACAAGCTGCTGACTTGACATTCCGGGCGCGTCCCTTCGGCTTCACTTCGTTGTACGACACGTTTATCGCGGTGAAGAAGTACACGATGGCCGGCGTGGTCGATAAGATCACGACCCCGCTATTAGTGACGAATCCGGACAACGAGCAATTCTTCCCCGGTCAGCCGACGCAGCTCTATAACGCGTTGCCGACGGCGAAAAAAGCGACTGTGGCCTTCACGGTCGCGGAGGGCGCCGATCGCCACTGCGAGCCCGGCGCACCGATGCTCCGCTCGCAGAAGACACTGGACTGGCTCGACTCCCAACTCAAGCTCCACTGAGGGCGAGCTCGCTTGTGAAGGTGGGCAAGACTGGACTCGCCGAAGCGCCCATGCGTCCCCTCCGTACCTCTACGTACCTTGCGTGGGCAGCCGATTGACAAGGCGAGAGCCTCTGTTCGCCGGCCAATCTGCACGCGAACCAAGGAGCTTCAACTGATGAATAAACTCATTCTTGCGGGTGTGATGGTTGCATCCATCGGTCTTCCCAGCGTCGCGGCCGCGCAGACACTGCCTGCCGTCCCTGCCGGCGCCGTCGTTTGCCGTCCTGTGAAAACGGGCGAAACGCCGAACGCCACAATGGGCACAGCCAGCCTGCTCTGCAAAAAGGTCAATGTCGCCAAGGTCATGGCCGCTGAAAAGAAACTCATGAGCATGATGAAGCCGAACATGACGGCAGATGAAATGAAGCAGATGCACATGGCGTCCGCCTCGATGAACGACGAACTCATGCTTCCGGCCATTCCCGGCACCAACGGCAACCCGAACAACTAACGCGCTGCCCGTCACAGGGTGGGTATGATGATCTCGTGACCACACCCTGTGACTTTGCACCGATGGAGATGCGGTCGGTTGACGCGATTCCGGTTGGGCCGGGGTGGCAGTACGAGCCGAAATGGGACGGCTTTCGGGCGATCGTTCACCGCGATGGTGACGATGTTGCCATCATCTCAAAGAACGGGCAGCCGTTGAGCCGGTACTTTCCGGAGATCGTCGCAGCGCTTGCGGCGGTGCGCGGCGACCACTTTTCGCTCGATGGAGAACTCGTCGTGCCACTGGCCGGCGCGCTGTCGTTTGACGCGCTCCAGCAGCGCATCCATCCGGCGGCAACGCGCGTCGCCATGTTGGCTCGCACGACGCCGGCGTACTATCTGGTGTTCGACCTGCTGCGTGAAGATGAGAACGAACTCGTCGGTCTTCCGTTGAGCGAGCGTCGCGAGCGGCTCGAACGCTTCACCGCAACATTTCCCAAGACGGGCACGTTGCGGCTGAGTCCGGTCACGACCGATCGCGCGGTCGTTGATGCGTGGTTCGAACGCGTCGGCGGTGCGCTCGACGGCGTCATTGCGAAGCGCCGCGATCGGCCCTATACGAGCGGCAAGACCGACGCGGCCGTCAAGATCAAGAAGACGCGCAGCGCCGATTGCGTGATCGGCGGCTTTCGTTATGCTGCGGGCGATCAGAGCAAGATCGGCAGTTTGCTGCTCGGCCTCTACGACGATGCCGGCCTGCTCGACTACATCGGTTTCTGCAGCGCGTTTGCAGCGCCGGAACGTATCGCGCTGCTGGATCGCTTGCGGCCCTATGCCGGCGGCAGCGGTTTCACCGGCGGAGCGCCCGATATGGCACCGTCACGCTGGAATCGCGGTGCCGAACGCGACCGTTCCTACGTTGCGCTTCAACCCGAACTCGTGTTGGAAGTGGCGTTCGATCAAGTCACCGGCGGACGCATTCGGCACGGCACGAAACCGCTGCGCTGGCGGACGGACAAATCGCCGCGCCAATGCACGCTCGATCAGCTCGAGACGGCCGGCAGCGTGCTCGGTTTGCTCGAGACCTAACTCGCGCGCTTGAGCCTGGGCGTGATGTGCTCGACCGCGAGCGATATCACGGCGACGGCGATCACCAGCCCACCGAGGGTGACCTGGCTGAGCGTCACCCGCAGGATGCTCGGAAATACCTTGGCCGAAATGAGCAGCCACACGCCCGCGACCAGGTTGATCGTCGACCAGTAGTTGTTCGATGAGTCGCCTTCATGGGCGATCGTGGATGCGAGGGCCGCAAACATGATGACGATGCCCGTCAGAAAGAGATTCCAGTGGACGGCGAACGTGCCGCGCGGCGCGGCGTAGCGCAGAGCGAAAACCATCAGTCCCAGAATGACGTTTCCCCAGGGCGCGTAGTTATGGAACGGCGATGACCGGTTTCCTGTGATTACCGGCGAGGGTTCCGGAACGTCTGTCTGCATACGGCCTCCCGCTTCTTCAACACTACCCCGCATCAAACGTTGGCAATCCTCACGCATCGGTAACGGCGATCAGATCCATCTCGATGAGGAAGTCGGGATGGGAGAGGCGCGTTACGCCGATCATCGTGCTGGTCGGCGGGAAATCCGCATTCTCCGGCCGCTTCGCGCCCTTCATCGCTTCGCGCAGCTTGTCGACGTCGAGCGTGAAGACGCGCCGTACGACCACATCGTCCCAGGTTGCGCCGGCTGCCTTCAACTGGATCGTGAGGCCCTCGATGACGCGCTCGTACTGGGCGCGGTAGTCGCCTTGGCCGACGGGCTCGTAGTTGTCGCCGCTCGGCGTCATGCCAGAGATGAACACGAATTTGCACGGCCCCTTGACCGTGATGACGCGCGAATAGCTGGGGTGCTTGTGGAGCTCGGGCGGGTTGATAAAGGTTTTTTCCATGGACTCGCTTTCGGATTGACAAGATCATGCGTACCTGTCAAGGTCTTGTCATGCAGCTCGTTCTTCGCGCGGCCGCGGCCGCTTTAGCGATTCTTCTAACGCTGGCGCCTTTCGGCAGCGCCCGCGCCGCAGACCCGCTGGAGATGTACGCGTTGATTCCGGTGACGGGACCACTGGCGTTCTACGGCGCCGGGATCGCCACGTCGCTCGGCGCGCTCGAAAAGACGGTCAACGCATCGGGGGGCATCAGCGGCCGCAACGTACACATCAACATTCTCGACGATCAGGCGAATCCGCAGATCGCCGTGCAACTGCTCGGGCCGATTTTGAGCAAGGGCGCCCCGGTCGTGATCGATGCGGGACCGGCCGCGACGTGCAAGGCCACGTCTTCCTTAGCAAAGTCGAGCGCGGTAATTTTCTGCCTTTCGACGGCGTACGAGCCCGCCGGCGATCCGTATAGCTTTACCACGCCGATGAGCCTCGAAGACGCGCTCGCAGCGCAAATCCGGTTCTTCCGGGTGCGCGGTTTGAAACGGCTCGGCTTTATCATCGCGAACGACGCAACGGGTCAAGCCTCCGACTCCGTGCTCACGAACATCATGAACTATCCGGAGAATCGCGGGATGTCGGTGGTCGTGCGCGAGCGTTTCGGTCCCGCCGACATCAGCATCACCGCGCAAGTGGCGCACCTGCGCAGCGAAAACGTGCAAGCGGTGTATGCGCTGGCTTCGGGTGCACCGTTCGGACTGATCTTGCGCGAGATGCGCGATGCCGGCTTGAACGTTCCGACGTCGACGCTGGCCTCGAATCAAAGCGTCAAGCAGATGGAATCCTACGGCACGAGCGTGCCGCCGGATCTCGAGATGACCTCGGCTCGCTGGGCGGCGTACTCCGTCATGCAAGGCGGCCCGGTGAAAGAGAAGGTTGCGCAGTTCCGCGCGGCGATGGCGCAGGCCGGTCTCGCCGGTGACTACGGCCCCGCCTCACTGCCCTGGGATCCGGGCATGTTCATCATCGCGGCGTACCGCAAATACGGAGCGTCGATGACGCCGGCGAATCTCAAAGACTACATCGCGAACGTCCGCAACGTGCCGGGCATCTGCGGCTTCTATGACTTCATCACGACGCCCGGACGCGGGCTCAGTTCGAAGGACACGGTCGTACTGCGCTGGGATGGCGGCCGCAAGGATTTCATTCCGATCAGCACCGCCGGCGGCACGGCAGTCCTCCACTAACTAGATCGGTAACGAATAGGTCAGGCGAACGATCCGCCCTTCGGTTGGGTGGAAGTGATCGTCTTGGACGCCGCTCCCGCCGAGCAGCGGATTGATCGCCGGATTGCTGGCGTATGCCGGAATCTTGGCGTCTTGGGGCACCCACGATCCGTAGTAATACTCCACGTCGTCGGACTGTGCGTTCAGGAGATTCAACACGTCGAGATTTAGCCGCGCCTTGTTCGGCCGCTTGAGCGAGATCTGCGCGTTCACGATCCCCGTTGGCGACGACACGGCATCGCCCAGCTGGTCTAGCACGCGCGGGCCGAAGTATTCGTAGCGAAGCGTGGCCGCAAACCGCGGACGATCCCAAGTCACGCCGGCCGCGCTGACCACGTTGAGCGATTCCGGGATGTAGGTGCCGAGATTGCCGGGGTTGGTGAGAAATCGCGCGGTCGCCGTCGACACGTCGGCATCGAGCGTCAGCCCGGGCAGCGGGCGATAATAGTTCGTCAACTCGATGCCTTTGCGGACCGACGGTCCGTTGGGGGTCGTGACGCCGTGATCGCCGTCGAATACGAGTTCCGAAGCGATATTGAGCTTCCAGAACGAGAGCGTCGTCGTAAGTTTTGGTGAGGAGTAGCGGTAGCCGAATTCCTCGCCCCACGCACGGACGAGCGGGGTGTAGTTTGCGACCGGGGCGCCGGTCGGATCGACCGTGGCGTGCGTTTGCGGATCGAGCGTTTGCGTCGTTCCGCGCGCGTCGTTGCTGTGGAAGCTGTCGCCGAAGTCAAGGTAGAACTCCTGATTTTTTGATGCGGCGTAGGACGCGGTGAACTTCGGATTGATCATCGCTGCGGTCGTGATGCCCGAGTTGGCAGCTTGAACATCGTTGACGTGCATGTAGTAGGCGTCTTCGCGGAGTCCGCCCGTGAGGCGGAGTTTCGGACCGGCTTTGTATTCGGTACTGATATAGGAGAAGATGTCGCGTTCGACGACCTGATCGTTACTCAACGTGCCGTTTGGAAATCGGACTTGCGCGCCGGTGAGGAACAGGCCCAGCATGTAGATGTTGTCGTTGCGAAGCCCGACGCCGGCGGTCGTGTTGAGATTGCGCCCGGTTAGCGTTCGTGTCAGGCGCAGGCCCGAGACAAAACGCTTGTCCTCTTGTTCGCGCTGATCGCCGCAGGCGTACGTGAACGCATTGGGCGCTACGGTGCCGGGCACGGTCGCGCCGCCGGTCGGTGTGACATTCGCCGGGCAATACGACGTGTAGGTGCTCACGTGGCGCTCGCCCGGAAGGCACGTGGTATAGAGCACGTTACAGGTGACTGGATTTGCCGTTACGTTGTAGTAGTCGCCGGCATCGAACAAGCTATAGGTAAAATTGGAGAAGAGATCGAGCCCGTAGGATTCGCCGTAGGCTAAGAGCCGGGTCGATCCGTGCGCATCGGAGTGTTCCCAATCGGTGGCGAGCGTATAGCGGTAGGTGCGTCCGCCGTCAGTGGGATCGACGTACCCGTCGCGCGGGATGACCCCCTCATCGACGAGGCGCTGCGGTATCTGATCGGTCGAGTTGAAATCGCCGCGATAGCCCATCGACGTTACCGAAAAGGCGGAGTTCTCGCTCGTGCGGCTCCAGCGGAGCACGCCGTTGATTTTCTTGTACTCATCGGGCCGCGCCAGCGTGCCGTTGTCGTGGTAGAGCTCGAGCGCATAAAGCAGGTTGCCTGCACCGAGTTTCGGTGAGTTGGCGAGGAAGAGCCGGTCGTAGCCGTAGTCGCCGATGCCGAGCGAGAGCGTTGGGTCGACCGTGTTGCGGAAGTAGAGATCGTAGGAACCGGCGGTTGAGAAATCGCCCTCGTCGGCGTAGTAGGGGCCCTTCTTGTAGGTGACGCTGCCGACGAGTTCCGGCATGAGCCAGTTGATGTCCGAGTAGCCTTGGCCGTGCGCGTGCGAGGGCATGTTGACGGGGATGCCGTCGATCGTGCCTGCGAGATCGGTGCCGTGATCGAGCTGGAAGCCGCGAAGATAGTACTGGTTGGCTTTGCCTTCGCCGCTGTGCTGGCTGATGATAAGGCCCGGAACGTCCTCGAGAATCTCGCCCGGCCGCAGGATCGGCTGGTTGGCGATTTCGGTCTGATTGATCGTGCCTTCCGACGCGGCGGTCGCCGTGCCTACGAGGTTTGATTCGCGGCCCGTAGCGATGGTGCGGCCGATGACCTTCGGTTCCGCGGTCGGACACGGACTTGCGGCGGGCGCGGTGTGGTTTGCCGGCGTTGCGGACGGACACGGTACGGGCGAGGATGGTGCTGCCGGCGCGGCGATTGCCGGCGCCAAGATCATCAACACCAAGATAGCGGCCGCCAATAGTGTCGTCACTGTTGTCGTCGTTACGACGACGAGACGCACTCGGATTGTTTACGCCGTAGTTTAAATCGCCGCGCTTCTACGATAGCGGCCGATCGTGCCGGCCCCTCGACAAGCCCGGGATGACATTAGGCGGCGATGCGGACTTGTAGGATCTCGGATTCGGTGCGTTCGTTGAGGATGTCGAGAAGCAGGGCGCAGCTCTCGCAGCGGGCGATGTGGCCGGTCACGGCTTCGTAGGGTTCGGCGTGTTCGGCCCGGCAGTCGGGGCACAGGTATGTATTGTCCATGCCCGCATCATGCCAGGCCAAAGTGCCATCTGGCTGGCACACTACTTGGCGATTTCCGCCCACGTCATCCGGGGCGCATCCCGGAAGCGCGGCCAGGCGGTTGGCTGGGGCTGTCATATAGAGCGGATCAATGGCCTTACGCAGCCGTCGCGTTGAGGATCGCCGCGTTGTCGAGCGCCGGCTCGAAAGTGTCTTGGCGATCACCCGCGACATTCTCCGTGCTCCCGATTTGGATTTTGCCCTCGAGTCGATCGCCCGCGGCGTGGCCGAAGTCTTCGGTTTCCGGTTTGTCACGATCGTGATCGCTGAGGACGAAGGCGACGTGATGCTGCGCCGGGTGATGCACGGCTTTGCTTCCGAAACGATCCTCGAGCGCAAGAACGAAGAGATCTCCCGGGCCGCCATGATCGCGCTGCTCGACCGGCGTTTCGAGAGCGCCGAGAACTGCTTCTACCTGCCGGCCGAGGCCGAAGCCGATTGGGAGCGGTCGATCTACACCGGCACCCTGCCGCGCGACGCAGCGCGCGCGACGCCGCAATCCTGGCACGAGCGCGATTCGCTTTGCCTGGTGCTGCGCGATGAGGCCGGGACGATGATCGGTTATCTGAGTCCGGATGCGCCGCTCGACGGCTGTATCCCCGATCCGGGCGAACTGCGCGCGATGGAACTGTTCGTCAACCTGATGGGCCTCGCGCTCGCCAAGGCGCGCGCGCAGACCCGGCTACGTTATGAAGCCACGCACGACACGTTGACGGGTCTCGCCAACCGCTCGTTCTTCCAAGAACAGCTGCAGCTTGCGCTCGTCCACGCGCGTAACGCGCCCGATCGCGCGAGTGCCGTGCTGTTCTTCGATCTCGACGACTTCAAACAGATAAACGACACGCTCGGACATCTGGCGGGCGATGCGATGCTGCGCGTCGTCGCCGACCGCCTGCAGCGCGCGGTGCGCTCGACAGACGTGGTAGGCCGCATCGGCGGCGATGAGTTCGGCGTGCTGCTCAACGATCGGGCCGATGCGGCTGCGGTCGATGCGACGGTCGCGCGCATTCAGGAAACGCTGGTCGCGCCGGCGACGCTCGATACGCGGATCGTGTACATCACCGCCAGCGTCGGCATCACGCTGCTCGTCGAAGACGATCAGCGCATCGAAGATGTCCTCAGCCGCGCCGATGCCGCGATGTATTACGCGAAGGGGCTCGGCCACGCGCGGTACGCGTACTTCGAAGAATACATGCTCAACGAAGCGAAACGGCGGCTGGCCCTTTCGAGCAGCTTGCGCACGGCCGTCGACACCGACCAATTCAGCGTCGACTATCAGCCGATCGTGCAGCTGGCCGACGGCGCGATCGCGGGCTTCGAGGCGCTGGTCCGCTGGCGGACGCCGGCCGGCGAGGTGTTGCCGGCGGAGTTCATCCCGCTCGCCGAAGAAGTGGGGTTGGTCGCGCCGATCGGCCGGTTCGTGATAGCCGATGCCGCACGCTCGCTGTGCCGGTGGCAGAAACAAACCGGGAATCCCAGCTTGCGCATGCACGTGAACCTTTCGGTCGGCGAGCTGCTCGAGCCGGACATCGAGGCCTACATCGTGGCCCAATTGCGGCGCCACGATCTCCCGGCCGACGCGCTGACGATCGAGATGACCGAAACCGCAATCATGCGCGGAAACACGCTCGCCTTCGGCCGCGTCGAACAACTGCGTTCGCGCGGGATTCCGCTGTGCATCGACGATTTCGGCACCGGTTACTCATCGCTGCGCTACGTGCGCGACTTCTCCGTCGACGCGATCAAGGTCGATCGTTCGTTCGTCGAAAGCCCGGATGGTTCGCTCGGCAGCGCCCCGATCGTGCGCATGCTGATCCAACTCGGTGCCGCGTATGCGCTCGACGTGGTGGCGGAAGGCGTCGAAACGGCCGCGCAGGCGACCGCGCTTCAGGCGCTCGAGTGCCGCTATGCGCAAGGCTTCCATTTCTTCCGGCCGATGAGCGCTGCGGCAATCTCGCGTCTCTTACGCGACCGCGCCGGCTAAACTACACCGCGGCGAGCGAGACGTCGGCGAGGTTGTTGGCAATTTGGAAAGCGAGGGCGACGGTGGTGCCCGCCTGCGTGTGGTCGATGTCGAGGGTGTCGCAGAGTTCGCGCATCATGGCGATGCCGCGCCCGCGGGTTGAAAGCGGGACCACGTCGTTCCACGTGCCGCCGTCTTCCACGAAGATAAAACAGGTCTGATCTTCGAAGCGCCCGCGCAGCGTGAACGTCTGGTTCGGGCGGCGGTCGTAAGCGTGTTCGATCGCGTTGGCAACGGCTTCGCCCGCCGCGACGATCGCATCGAAGCTGCGCCGTTCGCCGAGGGGGGTCGCGAGCAAGAAGCGGCGCAGCGCCGTGCGCGCGAGTGCGGCGCTCGACAGCTCGGCCGGCAGCCGCACGTCGAGGTGCGCGAGCTGGGGTTCGGGGGTGATCGTCATGATCGTCGCGTCATCGCTGCGTTCGCGGCCGCCGAAGATCGCGCGGTCGATCGTAATCGCGGGCTTGCCCGGCGCGAGCGTGCGCACTTCCACCAGCGCGTCGCACAGCGTTTGGAAGCCGCTCTCGTCGGCTGCATCGAGCGTCGTGCAGCCGTCGGTATAGAGCGCGAGGACGGCGTCGACCGGAATCGACACGACGTGTTCGCTCGTCACGTGGTGCGGAACGACTCCGAGGGAGATACCCGAGCCTTCGCCCGGCAACGCCGTACACGTGCCGTCGTCGGTTGCGAGCAGGGGCGCAGGATGGCCGGCTGCGGCGTACCGGAATTGCAGCGTCGCGGGATCGATGATGCCGACGATCGCCGAGACGATGCCGCGGCTCTCGCTGCGCAGCAGCACGCGGTTGGCGCGCCGGAGCGCATCGGCCGGGCGCGCGCCGTCGATCAGCGCGCTGCGAATCGCCTGGCGCACGGTGTTCATCGTGACGATCGCGGTGAGGCCTTGTCCGGCGGCGTCGCCGATGGCGACGGCCACCGTGCCGTCGTCGAGGAAGAAAGCGTCGTAGAAGTCGCCGCCGCCGGCGCCCGGCTGCGTCGCCGCGACATAGGACCAGGAGATGCGCAGACCGTCGACGATCGGCGGATCGGACGGTAAGAGTGCGCCTTGCAGAACCGGAACGGCCGGCCGCGCGGAGGGCTGGGGTTCGGGCTCGCTTTCGGTCACGATGACGCTACGCGCTCGCAGCACGATCACGATGACCGCAGCTACGATGAGGACGAGCAGCGCAGGAACGGCGACGGCCTCCATGTGCCGATGTTTCGGCACGTGAAAAGGCCGCCGCCTCCCACGCGGCTATTTAGTGGACCAGATATCCTACCAAGAGCAAGGCCACGATATTGAGGACCTTGATCATCGGGTTGATGGCCGGGCCCGCCGTGTCTTTGTACGGATCGCCGACGGTGTCGCCGGTAACGGCCGCCGCGTGCGCGGGCGAACCCTTGCCGCCGTGATGGCCGTCCTCGATGTACTTCTTGGCGTTATCCCACGCCCCGCCGCCCGCCGTCATCGACAGTGCGAGGAACAGGCCGGTGACGATCGCGCCGAGCAGCACGCCGCCCATCATCTTCGCGCCGCCGTTGTTCGGCAGAATGAAGCCGAGCAGCACGATGATGATCGGCACGCCGATCGGGATCAGCGCCGGGAGCACCATCTCCTTGAGCGCGGCCTTGGTGACGATATCGACCGTCGTGCCGTAGTCCGGCTTTTGCGTGCCGTCCATGATGCCGGGCATCTCGCGGAACTGGCGGCGCACTTCTTCGACGACCGAGCCCGCTGCGCGTCCGACCGACTCCATCGAGAGCGACGCGAACAGATAGGGGAGCAGACCGCCGACGAGCAGGCCGCAGAGCACGTAGGGATCTTGCAATCCGAACGTGATGGCCGTGGTCGAGCACGAGAGGCTCTTATCGGCGTTGCACCGGTTGCTGAGTTCGGTGACGAACGAAGCGAACAGCACCACGGCGGCGAGACCGGCCGAGCCGATCGCGTAGCCTTTGGTGACGGCCTTCGTCGTGTTGCCGACCGCGTCGAGCGGATCGGTTACGTTACGCACGTCCTCGGGCATCTCGGCCATTTCGGCGATGCCGCCCGCGTTGTCGGTGATCGGACCGAACGAGTCGATCGCGACCACGATACCGGCCATCGAGAGCATCGACATGACCGCGATGCCCACGCCGTAGAGCCCGGCGAAGCCGTTCGCGACGAGGATGCCGACCACGATGATGAGGCCGGGCAGCGCCGTGGCTTGCATCGAGACCGCGAGACCCGCGATGATGTTCGTCGCGTGTCCGGTGATTGAGGCCGCGGCGATATTCTTCACCGGCGGGAACGTCGTGCCGGTGTAATACTCGGTGACGTAGGTGATCAAGCCGGTGACGAACAGACCGACGAGCGCGCAAATGAAGATATCGATCGCCGTGATCGTTTGTGTTCCGACGGTCACGCCGGCGCCGAACTCGCTTTGCGCGAGGAAGTAGAAGCCGACGGCCGAGAGCACGCCCGCGACGACCATGCCGCCGTACAGGGCGTTCATGATGCCCTCTTTCTTGACGGTGCCGATGCCGACGAAGAACGTGCCGATGATCGAGGTGACGACCGACAGCGCGCCCATGATCAGCGGGAACGTGGTCGCCGAGGCGAGCGTCGCGCCGAGCAGTAAATGACCGAGCAGCATCGCCGCCGTCGTCGTGACGACGTAGGTTTCGAAGAGGTCGGCGGCCATACCGGCGCAATCGCCGACGTTGTCACCGACGTTGTCGGCGATGACGGCCGGGTTGCGCGGATCGTCTTCCGGAATGCCCGCTTCAACTTTGCCGACGAGGTCGGCGCCGACGTCGGCGGCTTTCGTGAAGATACCGCCGCCGAGGCGCGCGAACACGGAGATCAGCGAACAGCCGAACGCAAGTCCGACCAGCGCGCCGATCGACGTGGTGACGTCGTCGTTGTTCACTTTCAGCATGATCTCGTAGTAGCCGCTGACCGCGAACAGTCCGAGGCCGACGACGAGCAGACCGGTGATCGCGCCGCCTTTGAAGGCGACGTTGAGCGCCGGTCCGAGGCCGCCGCGAGCCGCTTCGGCGGTGCGTACGTTAGCGCGCACCGAAACGATCATGCCGATGAAGCCGGCCGCGCCCGAGAGGATCGCGCCGATCAGAAATCCGACTGCCGCTTCCCAGCCCAGCGGTTGCGGGCAAAAGAAGATCACGATGAAGAGGACGACCGCGACGCCGGCGACCGTCGTGTACTGACGTTTGAGGAACGCCATGGCGCCCTCTTGGATCGCGGCGGCGATCGCCTGCATTTTCTCGTTGCCTGCCGGCTGGCGCAGAATCCACGAGATGAGGTACAGGCCATAGAGGATCGCGAGTATCCCGGCTCCGAGGCCGAGCTCGATCCCGAGCTTTGCTGACATACGGGTCCTTTTTACAACGGGCCCTGGCCGGAGGCCGGGCAGTCGATTACACAAAGAAAGGCTCGAGCAGGCCGAGCACTTATCACGCCGCGTTTGCCGCATTTCCGGCACGGTCCTTGTAGGAAGGCCTTCCTCATAGGAGGGCGGCGGGAACCGGGCCAACCCAGCGCGCGATGGAATCGACGGAGTTGCTGGTGATCGGATGCGGCCCGGCTGGCGGTACGGCGGCCCGCGAGGCGGCCCGGTCCGGGGTCTCGACCATGGTTCTCGAGCGGGATTCGGTCGTCGGCGCCAAGCGCGTCTGTGCGGCGGGGCTACGGCCGGGCTTCTGCGAGACCTTCGATTTGCCGCGCTCGATCGTCCACTGCGATACGCCCCGGCTGACGCTCTCGACGATCCAGAAAACCTATGCCTTCACGCTGGGCCCGGCCCACACGACGACGCGCGAAGAACTCGACGGCACGATCGCCGCGCTGGCCCAAGACGAGGGGGCGGAGATCCGCACCGGCACGCTCTTCCGTTCGCTCGAACGCGATCGCGACGGGGTGATCGTCGAGTATGCCGACACGCGCGCGGGCACGCGCAAGAAGATCCGGGCGCGTTCGGTATTTCTCGCGCAGGGCTCGAGTGCGCGACTCGACGATGTCGACCCGTCGTTCGCCTACGATGAATGGCGCAACGGTTTGCTGACGTGCATCCAGTATCGTGTCTATCCGCAAACGCCGGCGATCGCCGAAACGTATCAGACGCTCGAGATGCACTACTACCGCAGTCCGCTTTCGGGCGAGACGATCATCGCGTGGATGTTTCCCAAACGCGATCATCTCTCGATCGGTCTGGGCCTCGGACCGAAAGTCAACGGCGCCGCGCTGCGCGCGGAACTCGCGTGGTTCTTGCCGCGCGTGCAGGCGCGGCTCTTTCCCGGCATCCCGTATACGATTCGCGAAGAAGGTAACTTGCTCTACGGCGGCAAGCCGCGGCCGGGCATTGCGAACGATCGCGTGATGGTCGGCGGCACGGCGGCCGGCCTCGTCGATGCAACGACCGGTGAAGGCATCCTCGAAGCGGCGATGAGCGGACGCTTTGCAGCCGCGGCCGTCAGCGCCGCCAAAGCCGGCGGAGCGGATCCCGCGCCGGCGTACGATAAAGCCACAAAACACGCGTTCTACTCGCGCTTACGGCACCGCGCGAAACTGATGGCGTTCCTCGAACGCAAGCCCGCGCGCTTCGATGTGCTCTTCCGCCAACTCGAGGGCGCGCCGCGCTTCGCCGACCTCTTGCAGCACGATCGCAACGATTTCACGCCCGCGCAGTGGCTCTATTTATACGGACAGGCACTGCGTTTCGGGGCCCGCGCGGCGTTCGTCGCATAGGGTGCTTGCGTTTGCGGTCGAGCGCTGCGTGCGGCTCGTGGTCGTGCTCTTGGCGATTACGCTGGTCAGCTTTCTCTTTTTGCACCTGATCCCGGGCAATCCGGTTGCGATCCGGCTGGGCGAACATGCGAGCCCGCAGCAAATCGCATTTCTAACGCACCAGTACGGCCTCGACCGGCCGTGGTGGGTGCAGCTCGGCAAGTATTTGGTCGCGCTCGCGCACGGCGATCTCGGAATCTCGATTTCCGACACGCAACCGGTCGCGCAAAAACTCGCGCTCGCATTTCCGGCCACGGTCGAGCTGACGTTCGGCGCGATGCTGGTCGCGATCGTGATTGGGATTCCGGCAGGCGTGCTTGCGGCGGTGCGCCGGCGTTCGTTCCTCGATGTGTTCACGATGAGCGCGGTGCTCGTCGGCGTTTCGATTCCGGTCTTCTGGCTCGGCTGGATGCTCATCTACGCGCTGGCCGTGCTGCCCTCGCGCTTTGGCCTCGATCTCTTTCCGATCTCCGGGCGCATCTCGCTGCTCTACGACATTCCGCCGCGCACGCACCTCATCGTGTTCGATGCGCTGCTGGCCGGCAACGGCCGCGCGGCGCTCGACGCGCTCTGGCATTTGGTGCTGCCGGCCTTGACGCTGGGAACGATCCCGCTCGCAATCGTCGCGAAAATCACGCGCGGTTCGATGCTCGAGGTTTTGGCGAGCGACTACGTACGGACGGCGCGCGCGAAGGGTTTGAGCGAGCGCACCGTCGTGGTGCGGCACGCGCTGCGCAATGCGCTGATCCCGATTATCACGGTGCTCGGCCTGCAGACCGGTCTCTTGCTCGGCGGTGCCGTGCTGACCGAGAGCGTGTTCGCTTGGCCGGGGGTCGGGCGACTGGCGTTCGACGCGATTTCCAACCGGGACATGCCGGTTATCAACGGCTGCGTGCTGCTCTTCGCCACGGTCTTCGTGACCGTGAACACCATCGTCGATTTGCTGTACGCTTTGGCCAATCCCAGGATTCGCTACGCCGGGTAGAGGGCAACTCCTTACCAATTCTGTGAAAAACGTTAACCGTATCACGACAAACCACAGCCTCTTGAACGGGGGAACGGCCCGGGCGAAACGAACTCAAGCGGCTAGGTCCGAACTTCGTCTCGGAGTGCCCGTGTGAAAGCTACTCGCGAAACCCGGCGATATGTCATCGCCGGCGCAGAACTCAGCCGGGAAGAAATCGTCCACAAGTATCTTCACTTAGTGAAATATGTGGCCGGTCGCATCTCGATCAATCTGCCCCCCAACGTCGAGATCAACGACCTGATCAACGACGGAATTCTGGGTTTAATCGACGCGATCGAAAAGTACGATGATGCCCGCGGCGTGAAGTTCGAGACGTACGCGATCACCCGCATCAGCGGCGCGATCCTAGACGCCTTGCGAGCGCTCGACTGGGTGCCGCGAGCCGTGCGGCAACGTGCCCGCGAACTGGAACGCATCTACCAGGAACTCGAGATCGAGTTCGGCCGGGCCGCGACCGAAGAAGAAGTCGCCAACCGGATGGGGATGACGGTCAAAGAGCTCGACGTGCTGATGCAAAAAGTTCGCGGCACGTCGGTCCTCTCGCTGGAAGAGTTTCTCCCCAACGAGCGCGGCTATGAGATCCCGCTGCTCGACACGCTCAAGGATGACGGCAACGAGGTCTCGAGCGCCGTCGAGGCCCGCGAGATCAAAGCCGCCCTGGTCACCGCGGTCGACGCGCTGCCGATGCAAGAGCGCACGGTGATCTCGCTCTACTACTTCGAGGGCCTGACCCTCAAGGAGATCAAGGGCGTCCTCAACGTCTCGGAGTCGCGCGTCTCCCAGATTCACGCCCAAGCCGTGATCCATCTGCGCGCCAAATTGCGAAATTTGACCGCGGATTTGGGATATCGTGAGGGCGATCCGAACGTGAAGCAGAAGTATACCCGGAAGCCGCAACCGGCCTAACTCACCCGGCCAGCTCTCAAGGAGAGGGTTCATGGCGATCCGGCCAACCGATCTGCAAACGGCGCTCATCGTTTCCACCCAGGCCCCGCCCACGCAGCAGCGTCTGGAACAGGCGCCGGGTTTGAGTCAGGCTGCGCAGCAAGCCGCGTTCGTCAGCAAGACCGACGAGCGCAACGAGCGCGTGGCCGAAACCACCGATCTGCAGGGCAATAAGATCGGCGTCAACGAGCGCGAGCAGCCCGACCAGCAAGGCGGCCGCGGCCGCAAGCGCGAGCGCAAGCCCGGCGACCCGTTCGATGAAGTCGTTGAAGACGCCGCCGGCCTATCCGACGGAACCGCGCACTTGATCGACTATAGCGCGTAGAGTTCCCGTGTCCAGCTAATGTCGGTCAACCCGGCCGCCGTCAACGCGGCCGCCGCCAGCAATGCGGCCTCTACGGCGGCCGTCGAGCAATTGATTGCGGCCGAGATCAGCGCGCTTGCCGCCGAAGCGCAGGCGCTGCAAGGCCAAGTCACTACCGGCCAAGTCGTTACCGCGCAAGTGCTGCCGCCGAACGGGCTCACCGATCTGATCCAGATTCTCGGCAATCGCGTCGCGGCCGCGCTGCCGCCGGGCCTGGCGCCGGGACAAACGTTCACCGCACAAGTGACCGGTTTCGACGGGCCGCAGATCTTGCTGCAAGTCCTCAACACGATCGAGACGCCCGCCGGCTCGGCCGACGCGCCGCCGCCTGGTCTCGGCAATGCCGCATTACAAACGGGCGTTGACGAGCAGGCTCCGAGCGCGCTCGAGCTCGCGGCAACCCGCCCGATGTTGCCCGACGGCATCTCGCCGAGCATCGCACCGCCGCCCGCCGTCTTCGTGGCTGCGTCCGTGCGGCCGGCTCCCGGAGCGAATGCGCCGGCCGCGCCCGCCCCGGACCAAGGCCCCGTCACCTTACCGCCGCCGGCGCAAGTGCTCGCGCAGCCGCTCAACGGGCTTGCCGATATCGAAGCGCGCCTGGCCGCCGCGCGCGCGGGGGCCGTGAGTATCAACGTTCCGCAGGCTGCACCGGCGCCCGCGCCCGCGGCCGCACCCGGCGGTGCGCCGGTCAACTTGCCGCCCCCGCCGACCACATCGACGGCGGGCGCGCCGGTCGCCACCGCGTCGCCCAATGCCGTTCCGCAGCCGCCGCCGGTGATGTCCGGACGCTTCACGCTGCCGCCGCAAATCACACCCTCGGCGCGCTTTTCCGAAGCCGCGCCGCCGGCCGCGACCAACGCGCCGGCAGCCGCACCGCCGGCCCAGGCCGCGACCGGACTCGCGGCTCTCCGCGATCCGGCCGCGCTGATTCGCGCGTTGAATTTGCCGGTGACGCCGACCAACGTGGCCGCGGCGCAACTCGCGATCAACACGCCCCAACGGCTGCCGGCGGCGCTCGCCACGCTCGAGAGCGCGCTACCGGAAACCGACGATCCGCGCGTCGCGACGCTGCGCACGCTCTCCGCGTTCGTCAGCCGCATCGAGCCGTCGTCGCCGCAGCTGGCGGCGCAGATCTCGGCCTATGTCGACAACGTCGTTACCGGCAACGAGCCGAAGCTCGTGCAGTTGTTGAACGCGCAGCTCGCCGCGAATCAAGAGCCCGCTGCGCCGCCGCCCGCCGCGCCGGCCGGAGGCGCGACGCAAGGTTCTTCGCAAGCCGCTCCGTTGCCGCCGATCGTGCAGCAGCCGGCGCTGCCGGTGGTCGCGCTCGCGCAAGCTGCCGAACGCGGCGCGGCGCTTACCGCCGACTTGAAGACGCAATTGCTCGCGGTGATCAACGCGCCGCCGGCCGGCAGCGAAGAAGGCGCCCTCGTACCTGCCGCATCGAGCGCGCTGAGCGCGATCACCGCCGTGCAGATGAACGCGGCACAAGCGATGAACGCGAACCCGCAAACGATGGCGTTCACCTTGCCGATGTGGCTCGGCAACGGCTACGCGCAAGCGCATATCGCGATCGACCGCGATGCGCCCGAACCCGGCAATCGCAGTCTCGACGGCGACAACTTCCATATCGCCTTCGTGCTCGACACGAAGAACCTCGGCACCGTCACGGTCGACTTGCAGACGGTTGGCCGCGCGTTTTCGCTGGCGGTGAAAACGGAAAGCGAACCGTCGGCGAAACGCTTTGCCGATTCGCTGCCGACGCTGACCGATCGGCTGCAGAAGTTGCGCTACCGGGTGAATTCGGCCGAAGCAACGGTGGCTGCGCGCGGCGCGCAAGCTGCGGCGGCTGCCGCGGCCGCAGCGGCCCCGGCGATCGAGGAAACCCAGGATGATGACGGCATCGGCTCCGACGTGAACGTGCGCGCATGAACAACAACAGCGCCTACTACAATTCCCGGCGCAACGCGCCGCAACGTCCGGCCGCGGCGGCGATGTACTACGATCCGGCCGGCAGCGCGCCGCCCGAAATCATCGCGACCGGGCAAGGGATGATCGCCGAGGAAATCGTCAACGCGGCGCGCGAGCACGGCATCCCGCTCCATCAGGATCCGGGTCTGGTGGAAGCGCTCTCCAAACTCGACATCGGCACGATGATCCCGCGCGAACTCTACGCCGTGGTCGCCGAAGTGCTCGCCTTCGTCTATTCCGTCGATACCGAGGCAGCAACAGGCTGACGGCGAACCCGCATCACGGTCATGTCGTGGTTCGATAAACTCAAGGCAAGCGTCACCCGGTCGCGCGATGCGCTGCTTGGTCTGGAAACGATGGCGCTCGCAAAGCGTCCGCTCGATGCCTCCTTCTGGGATGAATTCGAAGAGATCCTCATCGGTGCGGACTTCGGCTTCGCCACGACGGAGAAGATCGTGTCCGCACTGCAGGGCGTGACGAAGCAAGACCGTTACCAGACGAGCGATCAGGTCATCGCGCGCTTCAAACGCGACGTGAAGAACTTCCTCACGCTGCCCGACATGGGCTTGCAGCTCGAACGCAAACCGGCCGTGATCCTCATCGTCGGCGTGAACGGCAGCGGCAAGACGACGACGATCGGCAAACTCGCGACCGCGATGAGACGTAACCGGCGCAAGGTGCTGCTCGTGGCGGCGGATACGTTTCGCGCGGCGGCGGCGGAGCAGCTCACGATTTGGGCGGAGCGCGCGGGCGTGGAGATCGTGCGCGGGAACGAGGGCGCGGATCCGTCGTCGGTCGTCTTCGACGGCATGGTTGCGGCGAAGTCGCGCGGCTCCGACGTCGTTCTCGTCGACACGGCCGGCCGCTTACAAACCAAAACCAACCTGATGGAAGAGTTGAAGAAGATGCGCCGCGTGATCGAGCGCGAAACCGGCGCACCGCCGGCCGAAACGCTGCTCGTCCTCGACGGCACGACCGGGCAAAACGCGCTCTCGCAAGCGAAGCTCTTCAACGAAGCGACGCAACTCACGGGCGTCATCGTAACGAAGCTCGACTCAACCGCAAAGGGCGGCGTGCTCGTCGGCATCGTCGATCAGCTGACCGTGCCGATAAAATACATCGGCCTCGGAGAAACGGCCGACGCGCTGCAGCCCTTCAACCCCGACGATTTCACGAAAGCGCTGTTCGAACCGGCCGCCTAGACCAAGGGGCCGCGCGCCCGAGCGGGCAAGCCCAATCCATGACGATACTCAGTCGCAGGCTCGCCTTGTTGCTGCCGGTCGTGGCCGTCGGCCTGTCGCTGGAACTCGCGACCGCGCTGCACGCACAATCGGGTCCGCCGGCGGCGCTCGCCGGACACGTTCGTTCGGCGGCCGAAGGCCGGATGGAAGGGGTGCTCGTCACCGCGCGCAAGCCGGGATCGAACATCGCGGTCACGGTGGTCACCGACGCGCGCGGAACGTACCGCTTCCCCGCTTCGCACTTGGCGCCGGGGACCTACCGACTGAGCATTCGCGCCGCCGGCTACGATCTTGCCGCCACGCCGGCCGTTATGGTTGATGCCGGGAAAACGGCGAACGACGATCTGCGGCTCGTCCCGGCGAAAGATCTCGAAGATCAGGTTTCCAACGGCGAGTGGATGACCAGCATGCCGGCCACCGACGCGCAACGCGTCGAAATGCTCGCGTGCACCCAGTGCCACACGCTGCAGCGGGTCGTCGACTCGTATCACACCGCCGCAGAATGGCGTGACGTCGTGTTGCCGCGAATGGCGGGATACATCATCCAGAGCTTTTGGCTCAAGCCCCAAGCGTACACCACCGGACGCTCGAATCAGTCAAGCAGTTTCGGGTCCGATCTGCCGGAGTTCTTGGCGAGTATCAATCAGAGTTCGGGGCCGCGCAAATGGCCGGTCAAGACGTTCCCGCGGCTCACCGGCGCGTCGACGCACGTCGTCATCACGCAGTACGACATTCCCGATCGTCTCGCGCAGCCGCATGACGTTACGGGCACGCCCGACGGCACGATTTGGTTTTCGGATTTCGGCCAGCAATACATCGGCAAGCTGAATCCGCGAACCGGTGCGGTCACGCAGATTCCGGTTCCCCAGAGCAAACCCGGTCACTTTACCGGTTCGCTCGACATCGAAGCGGATCAGAGCGGCGATCTGTGGCTCGCGAACCAATATCAAGGCGCGATCGAACGCTACGATCCCAAGACGAACACGTTCGCGCAATGGGTGATGCCGCCGGGCGATCATCCGGACTTCACGCAAGATTCGATGGTCGCGCCGGACCACAGCAACGTCGACGGCAAAGTCTGGACCAACAATCAGGACACGCGCACGTTCTGGCAACTCGATCCGGCCACCGGGAAGTGGAACTCGTTCGGCCCGCTGCTCTATCCGAATACGAAGACGGTGTTCCGGGCCTACGGCCTGGTCTCGGACCTCAACAATTCGCTCTGGCTGTTCGACTTCGGTGCGTCGGCAATCGCGCATCTCGACCCGAAGACCGGCGCGTTCAAATTGATCCCGACGCCGACGCCGAATTCGCATCCGCGGCGCGGCCGCGTCGACGACCGGACGGGGCTCGTGTGGTTTGCCGAGTTCGCTGCAAACCGCCTCGGGTCGTACGACACCAAAGCCGATGACGGCCACATCACCGAATACGTGATGCCGACACCGTGGGATGCGCCCTATGACGCCGTTGCCGACAAGAACGGCAACGTGTGGACCGGCTCGATGGTCACCGACCGCGTCTCACGCCTCGATCCCGCCACCGGCCGCGTCATCGAGTATCAGTTGCCCACGAGCACGAACATCCGCCGCGTGTGGGTCGACAACAGCACGAACCCGGTGACCCTCTGGACGGGCAGCAACCACTACGCCGACATCCTCCGAATCGAACCGCTCCCGTAACAACGGGTGAGCCATTGCTCGAACTCGGCGAGACCGTGCGGTTCGAGCGCATACATGCGGCGCTGCGCATCGTTGCGCACGCGCACCAAGTCGGCGTTGCGCAAGATCTTCAGGTGCTGTGAGACGGCGGGCGGCGTCATGTCGAAGCGGCGGGCGATTTCGCCGGCCGCGAGTTCGCGTTCGGACAGCATTTCGAGGATGCGGCGGCGCGTGGGGTCGGCTAGGGCTTCGAATGCGTCCAACGGTGGCGGTCCCTCGACAAGCTCTGGATGACGGTGCGGCTATATTATGGTAGTGGCTTAAATAAGTAAAGTCTTTCGGATATGATGCATCGAACACAGGTTCGATTGCTGAGCGGGGCGAACGGGGGAATTAATGACGCGCGTCCTTCGGAGCCTGCGCTAAAGCAGAGCGAAGGGTGTGCCACGCAGATGGCACTCAGGCGCGATACTGTCGGTTGCGTACTCAAACACGCAATCGGAAACGGAGCATCATGGCCGACGAAAAAGCAGCCGCCCTGACCAACGCCCTCGCGCAGATCGAGCGGCAATTCGGTAAGGGATCCATCATGAAGATGGGCGAGATCCAGGAGCGGATGGCGTTCGACGTCATCTCGTCCGGATCGATCGCCCTCGACCTCGCGCTCGGGGTCGGCGGATTTCCCCGCGGGCGCATCATCGAAATCTACGGACCGGAATCGAGCGGTAAGACGACGCTGGCACTGCACGTCATTGCCGAAGCGCAGAAGAACGGCGGCACCGCTGCCTTCATCGATGTCGAGCATGCGCTCGATCCGGCGTACGCGCAGAATTTGGGCATCGATCTCGACAACTTGCTCGTGTCGCAGCCGGATGCCGGCGAACAGGCGCTCGACATCGCTGAGATGCTCGTGCGTTCGAATGCGGTCGACGTCGTCGTGCTCGACTCGGTCGCGGCGCTCGTCACCAAGGCTGAACTCGAAGGCGACATGGGCGATACGCATGTCGGACTTCAAGCGCGGCTGATGTCGCAGGCGCTGCGCAAACTCACTTCGGCGATCTCGCGTTCGAAGTGCGTGATGATCTTCATCAACCAACTGCGCGAGAAGATCGGCGTCATGTTCGGCAGCCCCGAAACGACCTCGGGCGGCCGCGCGCTGAAGTTCTACGCCTCGATTCGCATCGACATTCGCAAGCTCGAGCAGATCAAGGTCGGGCAGGATGTCGTCGGGTCGCGGACGCGGGCGAAAGTCGTTAAAAATAAGGTAGCGCCGCCGTTCCGGCAGGCCGAGTTCGACATTACGTACGGGCGCGGGATCTCGAAGATGGGTTCCATTCTCGACGTGGCGCTCGAGCGGAACTTTGTCGGTAAGAGCGGGTCGTGGTACACCTACGGCGAGTCGCGGATCGGTCAAGGGCGCGAGAACGCCAAGGCCTATCTCGAAGAGCACAGCGATGTTGCGGACGAGCTGGAGTTCAAGATCCGGGAGGCCCTGAAGGCGAGCGGGTCGCCGAACGGGTCGGCGAAGCCGGTTGGGGTCGGAGCCGCTGCGGTTGACGACGCGGACGACGACTAGCACCAGGACGGCTCGGGTGGCGGCGCTGGCGATTCTCGCGCAGCGCCGGCTCACCGAAGCCCAACTCTGGAAAAAACTCGAGGCTCGCGGGTACGAGCACGAGGAGATCGCTGAAGCAGTGGCTTCGTGCAAGGCGAACGGTTACGTCGACGACCGTTTGTACGCATCGCTCTATGTCGAGGGTGCGCGCAAAGCGGTTGGGGATGCGCGGCTGTGTGCCGATCTCGTCAAGCGCGGGATCGATCGTGAGGCGGCGCTGACCATTCTCGCCGGCGCTGAGGTTGATGAAGAAGGGCGGATCGAAGCCGCGTACCTGAAGATTCGGCGGATTGGGCCACAGCTGGCCTATCCGACGATCGCGCGGAAACTCGAGCGGCTTGGATTTCCGTCGAGCCTCATCTATCGGACGCTGCGGAAGCACGCCGCCGGCGAGCTGGGCGACCTGGTCCGCGAGCCCGGCTGATACGGCTCCGAGGCCGCCGAGGGGAGTCGATTCGCCGGAGGCTAAAGGGCCCTAACCGATGCGTTTTAGAATCGCGCGGTTCGTTGCGGCAATCGCCTTTGCCGTTATCGTGATCGCGCAGAACGCGTCGGCGCTGGAACTCGATTCGATCGCCAAGGCCGCGGCGAATTACACCAACCCCGATGCCAAGCTCCAAGCTATGTACCGTGCCGCGCTGCTCAACACGAGCCGGCAGGCAACGATCGCAAGCGACGGCACCGCCTACGTGAAGACGGGCGACATTCCGGCTGAATGGCTCCGCGATGCAAGCGCACAAGTGCGCCCGTACCTGTACTACGCCAAGAGCGATCCGCAAGTTGCGCAATTGCTGCGCGAGATGATCGCGCGCATGGGCAAGTACCTGCAGATCGATCCCTACGCCAATGCGTTCACGCTCGACTATCGCGTGTGGGAAGAAAAGTTCGAGCTCGACTCGCTCGCCTATCCGATCACGCTGGCCTGGACGTACTGGAAAGAAACCGGCGATACGTCGATCTTCACCGCCGATCTCTCGCTCGGCTTCGACAGAGCGCTCGAGACGATGGAGCGCGAGCAAGATCACGCCAAGAACTCCACCTACACGCACAAGGAAATCCCGCAAGCCGGCAAAGGCAATCCGGTCAAGTATACGGGGATGATCTGGACCGGGTTCCGGCCCTCCGACGATGCGTGCACCTACAACTTCCTCATTCCTTCGGAGATGATGGCGGTCGTGGCGCTGGGCGAACTCGACGAGATCGAGCGCGACGTCTACCACAACTTGCTCAAGTCGCATCGCGCTTCATCGCTGCGCGACGAAGTGCAGACCGGCATCCAGACCTACGGCGTGGTCTTCACGCCCAACTACGGTTACGTCTACGCCTACGAAGTCGACGGACTCAACCATGCGAACCTGATGGACGACGCCAACATCCCGAGCCTCTTGTCGGCGCCGTACATCGGCTACACGAAGGCAACGAGTTTCATCTACGCCAACACGCGCCGGTTTTTGCTCTCAAAAGACAATCCGACGTACTATAGTGGTAAGCTGGCAAGCGGGATCGGGTCGCCGCACACCAACGATGGCTGGGTGTGGCCGCTGGCGATGCTGATGCAAGGCTTCACTGCAACGACGGAAAGCGAAAAGCGCGATGTCCTCAACCAGCTGCTCAACTCCGATCCCGGCGACCATCTGTTGCACGAATCGTTCGATCCGGACGATCCGGCCCGTTACTCGCGCGTCGACTTCGGTTGGCCCAACGCGCTGTTCAGTGAGTATGTCATGACGAATTTTTCAGGCGTTCCGCCGCTACCGGTGGGCTCGACCGCGGACTTGGATTTCCGTGGCGAATAACAACGTGCTGCTCCCGCCGATCGAGCACAAACGCGCGGGCGGTGTCGACATCGTGCTCGGCATCCAATGGGGCGATGAGGGCAAGGGCCGCGTCATCGACTTGCTGGCGAAAGACTACGCGATCGTCGCGCGCTTCGGCGGCGGCGACAATGCCGGACATTCGATTGAGGTCGGCGATCGCAAGCTCGCGCTGCGCATCGTGCCCTCGGGCGCGCTCGTGCCGAGTGCCAAGCTGCACGTCGGCGCCGGGACCGTGATCTCGCTGAAGACGCTGATCGGCGAACTCGACGCGCTCGGCAAAATCGGCGTCGACGTCTCGCGCATCTCGATCTCCGATCGCGCGCAGGTCGTGTTCCCGTTCCATGCCGCCGTCGATCAAGCGATGGAACGTGCCCGCGGCGGATCGGCGATCGGCACGACCGGGCGCGGCATCGGACCGGCCTACGTCGACCGCGTGGGGCGCATCGGCATCACCGTCGGCGACCTGCGCGATCCGGGTGTGCTCACCGGCAAGATCCAGCAGTCCATGCAGGCTAAGGCGGCGCTGCTGGCCGGCGTGCCGGATGCGCCGAGCGAGCATGACGTCATCGCCGAGACCTTGGCCGCGGCACAGCGGCTGCTCCCGCACGTCGTCGACGGCGTCGACTATATCAATGAAGCGCTCGAGCGCGGCGACAACATCCTGGCCGAGGGCGCGCAGGGCACGTTGCTGGACGTCACCTACGGTTCGTATCCCTACGTCACGAGCTCATCGACGATCGCGGGCGGGGCCTGCATCGGTCTCGGCATCGGGCCGGGCGCGGTACGCTCGGTCACCGGCGTCGTGAAGGCGTACTGCACGCGGGTCGGCGGCGGGCCGTTCCCCTCGGAGCTGCCCGACGCCGAGGCTAATGCGCTGCGGGAAGCCGGGCGCGAGTTCGGGGTCGTCACCGGTCGCCCGCGCCGCTGCGGTTGGTTCGACGCGGTGACCGCTAGGTATGCTGCCCGACTCAACGGGCTCGACCGGCTGATCGTCACCAAGCTCGACGTCCTCAGCGGCCTCGACCGGGTGGGCCTCGTCACCGGCTACAAGCACGCCGACGGCACCCCCGCCGGGGTCGAGTCGATGGGCGAGCCCGGTCTCCAGACCGAGATCGAATACCATCCCGGGTGGTCGGAAAATGTGCGCGACGTCAAGGAAGTCAAAAATTTACCAAGTGCTGCGCGGGCATATCTGGACCGGTTGGCAAATGTAACCGGAGTACCGGTCGCTCTGGTCTCTGTAGGACCTGAGCGAACGGCATTTGCGGCGTGACGGGTGAGCACGCTTCTCTTGTAGAGTAGATAACGTAAAGCTAGTGGACGTGAAGGCCGATAGTATCCCTAGGCTCCGAAGCCGGGCATGGATGCTTGGTAACTTCACTTGCCACGGCGGGCGCAACCACGAGATTCCGCAGAGTCCCGAAGGTGTCAATTGGATCGTATAGGTTCTTCGTTCGGATCGTTTAGCGGTCGAGTACGCGACATATGGTCGTCGCAAGGTCCAGCGAACCGGATGATCATCGGAGCGCTCGGCGTTGTGATCATCGTCGGCATCGTGTTTTTCGGCTTTACGCGCTTTCGTCCGACGTCGTACTCGGTATTATTTTCGAACCTTGCGCCCGACGATGCCAGCGCCGTCGTAGCGAAGCTCGACGCGCAAAAGATTCCGCACAAGCTTTCCGCCGACGGCACGACGGTTTACGTTCCGTCCGACGTCGTTGCCGACGAACGCGTCTCGCTCGCCGGCGACGGCACGGTCAAAGGCGGCGGTACCGGCTTCGAGTTGTTCGATCGTACGAACCTCGGCATGACCGACACGCAAGAGAAGATCGCGAAGATCCGCGCGACCGAAGGCGAGCTGCAGCGCACGATCGGCGGACTCACGCCGGTTGAATCGGCGCGCGTTCACCTCGCGGTTCCCGATGCAACGCTCTATTCGACAACCCAAGAACCGACCACGGCGTCGGTCGCGGTCCGCACGAAACCCGGCGAGACGCTCTCGCCGCAGGAAGTCCGCGGCATCACGCAGCTCGTCTCCGGTGCGGTCGAAGGACTGCATCCCGAAAACGTTACGATCGTCAATCAGGACGGCACGGTGCTCGTGCCCTCGCCGTCGACAACCGGTCCCGACGGAACGCAGACCGCCGACGCGCTGAAGATGACGTCGGATCAGCTCGTGGCCAAACAGCGCTACGAAACGAACCTGCAAGAAAATATTCAAGGGTTGCTCGATGCGGCCATCGGTTCGAAGCGCTCGGCCGTGCGCGTTGCAACCGACATGGACTTCGATGCCGGTCAGACCGACACCGAATCCTACGCGCCCAACGGCACCGTGCGTTCGTCGCAGACCGAACGCGAAGCGTTCCAGGGCACCGGCGGCGCTGCGCGTCAGCCGCCCATCGGCGTTCCCGGTACGACGACGAACGCGGTCCCGACCTATCAGGGCGTTGCGCAGAACACCGGCAACAGCAAGTACACGAAGTCGAAGACGACGACCAACTACGAGATCACGAAGACCACCGCGAAGCACATCAACGCGCCCGGTAAGGTGACGCGCGAGTCGGTCGCGGTGCTGGTCAACGTTCCGAACGCCGCCGTCGCCCCGCCGCCGGGCGGTGGACCCGCAGCCGTTACCGCGGCCAACTATACCGTCTCCGCCGCCGACGTCGCGAAGATCCGCAACGTCGTCGCAGCCGCCGCCGGCATCGATCCGACCCGGGGCGACGTCGTCTCGGTCGAGGCGATTCCGTTCGCGCCGCCGCCGGCCAGCGGCGTCGTCGCCCCGACCACGATCCTTGGTATCCCGGTCTCGGCGCTCATCGCCATCGCCGTGGTGCTCTTGCTGGCTGGTGCCGGCGCCGTCGCCCTCTCGCTCCGCCGCCGCGCGGTGCTGGCCACGACGGTCGACCTCCCATCGTTCGACTCGGCACTGGCCGACGAGCTGCCGTCCTTCGAAGAGCATCCGATGCTCGAAGGTTCGCCGGTCGTCGCCGCGCCGATCCGTTCCGCAGCCGATCTGACGCGCGAGCAAATGATCGAATACGTGACGACCGTCGCGCAAGAAAACCCGGACAGTCTCGCCAAACTCGTCAAACTGTGGCTGGCGGAGTAAGCTAACCTGTGATTACCGACAAGCCGATTATCGGGGCCGTGGGCGCGGGGGCATCCCCCGCGAAACCGACCTATCAGTTCGAGAACCCGGCTGTTCCCGAGATGACGGGTCCCGAAAAAGCAGCAATCCTCATGATCACGCTGGGCCTGGAGATCTCGTCAACGATCTTCAAGTTCTTGCGTCAGGACGAAGTCGAAACGATCGTCCTCGAGATCGCGAAGATCTCGACGGTTCCGATCGACAAACGCGACGCGGTCATCACCGAAGCCTACCAGCGCGCCATCGCCCTCAAGTACATCAACGAGGGCGGCATCGAGTACGCCAAGGAAATTCTCGAGCGTTCGTTCGGCGCCGGCCAAGCCGACGACATGACGAACCGGTTGTTCGCTGCCCTCAAGCACGGCAACCCGCTCGAACTCGTCAAGAAAACGGAACCGGGCCAACTGCTCGAGTTCATCCGCGAAGAACATCCGCAGACGATCGCGCTCATCCTCGTCTATATGGCGCCGGAGCAAGCGGGTATCGTGCTCTCGCAGCTCGAGCCCGAGTTGCAGGCCGACGTCGCGATGCGCATCGCGATCTTGCAGAAGACCGCGCCTGAAGTGCTCGAACAGCTCGACGAGTTGCTCGGCCGCCGGCTGCTGGTCACCGGCGCCGACTTCACCAAAGCCGGCGGCGTCCAATCGCTCGCGCAGCTCATGGGCTTCGTCGATCGCGAAACGGAAAAGAACATCCTCGACGGTCTCGCCAAACGCGATCCCGAAATCGCCGAAGAAGTCAAGAACCTGCTCTTCGTCTTCGAAGACATCATCAACCTCGACGATCGCGCCATCCAGCGCATCCTCAAGGAAGTCGAAGCGAAGGATCTCGCGCTCGCGCTCAAGACCGCGAACGATGAGCTGCTGCAGCGCGTCTACAAGAACATGTCGACGCGCGCCGCATCGACCTTACGCGAAGATATCGAAGTGCTCGGTCCGGTTCGCATGCGAGAAGTCGGCAAGGCGCAGCAGAATATCGTCGACGTAATCCGCACGCTCGAGGAGAACGGACAGATCATCATCTCGCGCGGCGGCAAAGAAGAGCGCCTCGTTTAATATGGCGACCGCGAGCACTGTGTAGTTATGGGCCGCGTCGTCAAGAACGCGCGCGTCAACACGCAGCGCTATCAAGTTGCCGTTCCGCAAGTCGAACGTCCCGCCGGTTCCGACGACGAGACCTACCTCGCGCCGCAGTTCGACGACCACTCCGATCTGCTCGAGCTGCCCTCGCCCCAATCGCCGCCGATCGACGTCGACGCGATTGCGAAACAAGCGCGCGAACTGATCGATACCGCCGAACAGCACGCGAAGTCCCTGCTCCAAGACGCGTTCGAACGCGCCTCGCAACTGCTGGCTGAAGCGGGCGAACGCGGCGATGCGCTGGTCGAAAAAGTTCAGGCCGATGCGCGCAGCGCCGGTCATGCCGAAGGCTCGGCCGCGGCCGAGCGCGAGATGAGCGACATGATGGCGACGATGCGCAATCTCGTCGACATGGCACGCGTCGAACGCCACAAACTCATGGAGAGTGCCGAACCCGAACTCGTGCGCCTCGCCGTCGGCATCGCCGAACGCGTGCTGCATCAGCAGATCGCCCTCGACCGCGGCGTCGTCGTCGAGATGGCGCGCGTGGCGATCGGGCGTCTAGTGGAAAAAGAGTCGGTTACCGTGCGCGTCAATCCGGGCGATCTCGAACGGATGCGCGAGCATCGCGATGAGCTGCTCAGCAACGGCGAAATCAAGAATTTCCGCGTGATCGAAGATCAGCGCGTCGACCGTGGCGGCGTCGTGGTCGAGACCGACGGCGGGACGATCGATGCGCGTATTTCGACGCAGTTGAACGAGGCCAAGCGCGTGTTGCACATCGAGGACGAAGTCGTCGTCGCGCCGGCAACCAACGGCGAATCGAGCTTGCGCGCCGCGCGCGCGTCGTAGCTCTCGTGCAAACCGAAGAAGACGTCACGGGCACGGCGCCGTTTGACGCGGAGCGCTATCTCACGACGCTTCGGGCGGCGGATTTGCTGCGCACGAACGGCAAGGTGCGTCAAGTCATCGGCACCGTGATCGAATCGAACGGCCCGCCGATGTCGATCGGCGAGACCGCGAACATCATCTACCGCCGCGCATCGGACCCGGTGCTCTCCGAAGCGGTCGGCTTCCGCGATTCCAAAGTGCTATTGATGCCGCTGGGCGAGCTGGGCGGCATCGCCGCCGGTTCCGACGTCGTTGCGCTTGGCCATCCGCTGCAGATCGGCTTGACCTCGGCGCTGCTCGGCCGCGTGCTCGACGGTTTGGGCCACCCGATCGACGGCCTCGGCCGCATCGACGATGCGGTGCCGGCCGAAATCACCGGCGTGCCGCCCAATGCTCTGCGCCGCCGGCGCGTCACCGAACCGCTCGGCATGGGCGTGCGCGCGATCGACGGCCTGCTCACCTGCGGCAAGGGCCAGCGCGTCGGTATCTTCTCCGGCAGCGGCGTCGGCAAATCGACGCTGCTGGGCATGATCGCGCGCAATACGACGGCCGATGTGAACGTGATCGCGCTGGTCGGCGAACGCGGTAAGGAAGTTCGCGACTTCATCGAACGCGATCTCGGCGAAGCCGGGTTGAAGCGTTCGATCGTCATCGTCGCCACCAGCGATCAGCCGGCGCTCGTGCGCATCAAGGCCGCCTACGTTGCGACGCGCATCGCCGAGTTCTTCCGCGACGCCGGACTCGACGTGATGTTGATGATGGACAGCGTCACCCGCTTTGCGATGGCGCAGCGCGAGGTCGGCCTCGCGATCGGCGAGCCGACGACCACGCGCGGCTACACGCCCTCGGTGTTCGCCGCGTTGCCGAAGCTGCTCGAGCGCGCCGGCACTTCGGAAACCGGCACGATCACCGCCCTTTACAGCGTGCTCGTCGAAGGCGACGACATGAACGAGCCCGTCGCCGACGCCGTGCGCGCGATCCTCGACGGCCACATCGTGCTCTCGCGCCGGATGGCGTCGGCCAACCACTTCCCCGCCATCGACGTACTCTCGAGCGTAAGCCGCGTGATGCCCGACGTCACCTCCGACGCGCACTTCGCCGCGGCTTCGAAAGTGCGCGACATGCTCGCGACCTACCGCGAAGCGGAAGACTTGATCAACATCGGCGCGTACGTGGCCGGCTCGAATCCGCGCGTCGACCTCGCGATCGCGCGTAACGAAACGATCCGCTCGTTCACCCGTCAAGGCATCTACGAAGTCTCGACGTTGGACGAAGCGCAACGCGCCGTCACGGCGCTCGGATAGCACGCCGTGGCTAAGTTCAATTTTCGGCTCGATCCCGTCCTCGACTTCCGGCAGCGCTTGGAAGACGAACAGCAGATCGTTCTGGCGGCAGCCGTTTCGGCGCTGCGCGCGGCCGAAGCGCAACGCGACGACTACGTCCAGCGCCGTCAGGAAATGCGCTCGCGCCTGCTCCTCCACCACGGGGAGATGGAGAGCGTGGAACTGCGCGCGACCTACGCGCACTGCGATTTTCTCGATCGCTCGATCGTCGCGCAGCAGAAAGTCGTCGACGCGGCCAAGGCCAAAGCCGACCAAGAGCGCGCCAAACTCGTCGTCAAGACCAAGGACAAGAAAGTGCTCTCGGTGCTGAAAGACCGGCGCCGCGAGAGCTTCGACTCCGAAGCCGCCGCAAGCGAACAGCGGGAGAACGACGAGATCAACTCCCGCTACTACGACCGCCTCACACCCACCACCGGGGAGATTCCGTCATGATCGTCACGCGCCAGCGAAAGAAGAAGCAGAGCAACCTGCCGATCCTGCTGCCGATTGCCGCGATCGCTATGCTGGCGATCGCGCTGACCTGGCCGCCGTCGCGCAACTTCATCACGAACGGGCCGCTCAAGCCGGTCGCGACCGTCTTCGACGGGGTCTGGGGAACGGTGTCCCGGCCGCTGAGCTTCGCCTACCAGCAGCAGCAGATCACCGATCGCAACCAGTCGATCAAGGCCCTCAACGACAAGCTCGAGGCGGACCGCAAGGCCCAAGACGACAAGGACACCCAGATCGCGCAGCTCCAGAAGCAAATCGCCGCCGCCAATGCCGAGCCCGAGCCGACCACGGCCCCGGCGGGTCCGATCGCCGGTCAGCCGGCCGGAGCCCCCGCTGCCGCCGGCGGCGCTGCCGGTAGTGCGAGCCAGCCGGCGGCCTCGGATGCCGTCCGCCGCGACGCCCAGCAGTGGTCGGCGATGGACCCGGAGACCGCCGCCGCCCTCGTCCAGAAGCTGCCGACCGGCTTCGTTTCGACCGTTTTCGCCCAGATGTCGCCCGACTCGGTCGGCCCCATCATGGACGCTCTGCCGCCCAAAGTTGCCGCCCTGATCGTCGAAAGCGGCACCAACCCTCAGATTTCGGCTCAACCGGGCCGATAAACAGGATAGCCGGCCTCGCACGGCCTTTTGCCGTTGCCCGCCGGACTCTCCATAGATGAAAGGAGGTGAAGAATGAATCCAATTATCGCAGCCCTAGTCACCCCCTCAACCGGAACCTCGGGAACGTCTGCGTCGACACCGTCGACACCGGCGCAACCGCCATCACCCGCGGATGCCTCATCGGCCGCGCAATTCAAGTCGCAGTTCGATCAAGCCGTCGCGGCGTTGGAAAACTCCGGGTCAACCACGTCAGGAAACACCGCCGCCACGAGCGGAGCGCAAGCTTCGACCGCCGGTTCAACGGTGCAATCTGCCGTCGCTGCCGACATGCTGCAGGAAGCACTTCAAAAGAAGATCGCTGACTTGCTCGCAAAGGGGGAAACGGTTTCGGAAATCGTCCAACAGCTCGCAGCCTCGCTCGCAAGTACATTTGCGCAGCAATTCGGCGGCGATCCGGCGGCGATCCAAAGCCAATTGCAACAGGCATTCACGACGGCGCTCAACCTGCCGACATCGACAGGACCGCCGCTCTCGAACGCCGATCTTGCATCGGCCCTCGCACAACAGTTTCGGCAAGTAGCCGATGTTGCGGCGGGGGTGCTCGGTGAGACGGGGCAATCGAATCGACTATTCGCAGGAAGTAACTCGGACGCGGCAACCACCGCGGGAGTGCAACCGGCCCCACAAACATCCGATAACAACCCAACATCGGCCGATTCGATCGCGAATGACGCTGCGGCGTTACTCGCATCTCTCACCGCATCTCAAGGCGACGGCAAAACCGTCGCAACCAACGGCGCACCGGTCGTCGGTTCGAACGGGGACACCCTGCTCGGCCGCATTCTCGCGCGCGCGTCTCAGTCGTCGCAAACGTCGACCGGGTCGCAAGCGGCAGACGCCTCTGCACCGGGATCACTAAGCCTCACGGTTTCGGCTCTCGCCCAAGCGGCGGCAGCGCTCGATACCAGTGCGGCAAACACCCCCGTCGCTACCGACTCGTCGGTCGCGGCAATTCAGCGCGCCGTTGCCAACGCCGAGGCGCAGTCCGTCGTGAACTCCGGTTCCACGCCGGCGACCACCTCAACATCCGCAACGCCGCCGGCCCTCAGTCCGGCCGTCCTGGCTTTCGTCAAGGCCTTCAGCGACGCAATCGCATCAACGAGTGCGGCGCCCGCAGCCAAGACCAATGCCGGCGACAACGACCCGGCCTCGCTCCTCCAGACCACCGACTTGTCCTCGCAAGCCCCGACGATCGGCGCATTCGCGTCCGTCCAAGGTGCCGTGCAGAACGATGCGGTGTCGACGGATGGTTCGCAAAGCCCAGCCCCGCTACCGTCGCAGACGACGGTGGATCCCAACCTCGTCGTCGGTCAACTCCTGCACGGCTTGTCTCTCAACACGGTCGACACAACGTCCACCGTGCGGATGCGGCTCGTGCCCGAAGAACTCGGCGACGTCAGCGTCAAGCTCACCATCGAAGGCAACTCGGTTTCCGCGCAAGTTATGGCGCAGACGCCGGCCGCTCACGATGCGCTCGTCGCCGGACAAGGACAGCTCGCCCGTGCGTTCGAGGACGCCGGCTTGAAGCTCACGAGCTTCAACGTCGACCTCGCCGGCGGATTCGCCAGCTTCCAACAACAGCAGCAACAGCAATCGTCTCAACAAGGCGCGTCCAACGGACGCCCCCTACTCGGCGGAGTCGATACGCCCGAGACGGACGATGCCTCGCTGGTGGCCGCGCCCAACTTCGGTCCGCCGGTTTTGGCGGGCGTAAGCTGGAGCGCTCTCAACTACCTAGCCTAGGAGCAACTCATGGCAACAACTTCGGGTGTTTCTTCGGGACTTCCGATTGCCAAGCTGATTAACAACGGCACCACAACCGGAACCTCGTCATCGTCGACATCAGCTGATGCCGGTATCACGAGCCAACTCGGGCCAAGTGCTTTTCTGCAACTGCTCACAACGCAGCTGTCGAATCAAGATCCGCTCAATCCCATGGACGACACTCAGTCCGTCTCCCAGCTCGCGCAATTCTCTGCGTTGCAGGCAAGCGACAATCTCGAAACGTCGTTTTCCAACTTCCAGTCGAACTTCGCGGTACTGCAGTCCTCACAGCTCATCGGTCAAACCGTTACCGTCAATTCCACGGATGCCACGGGCAACTCGTCGTCTATCACGGGTACCGTCGCGGGAATTTCGGTCGTCAACGGCGTGCCGCAGATGACGCTTGAGAACAACGGAACCGTCGTAACGGGTACCAACGGTGCCCCGATTACCTTCACCACGTCTCAAATCACGGGTATCCAATAATCGTGGATCCCATAACAGACGGCGTCCAGATCCCGCCGTCAGTCGCACCTGTACGACCGCAAGGCACGCCCGTACAAATCCCGCCCACAATCGGGCCGGGGTTCCGGGATGTACTGCGCGAGACGGTTGCGCCCAGCAGTCAGCCGCTCAAGTTCTCAGCACACGCGATGCAACGTCTCCAATCGCGCAACATCACCCTCAGCACCGACGATGTGGACCGCATGAACCAGATGGCCGACAAGGCCGCTGCCAAAGGGTCCAAGCAGTCGCTGTTCATGATGGGCGATACCGCGATGGTGGTCAGCATCAAAAACCGTGTGGTGATCACCGCGGTCGACTCTGATTCGATGAAGGAGAACGTGTTCACCAACATCGACTCGGCGGCGATTATCAAGTGACTCACTATTCACTCCGGAAGCGGACCGAAGGTTCGGAGCTTCCCGCGGGACCGATCGAAAGACGTCTCGCGACCCTAATGAAAGCAAACTAATGGCCAACGATTCGTTGTTCATTGGCGTTAGCGGTTTAACGGCATACCAGAACCAGATTGACGTCATCTCGAACAACATCGCGAACGTCGGCACGACTGGCTATAAAGGCCAAGATGTCGACTTCCAAGACCTCCTGTATCAAAACCTCGGATTTGCATCGGCGCCCACCTCGACGCACGGCGGCATCAACGCCGAGCAGCAGGGTGACGGCGTTAAAATCGGTTCGATTGACACCAGCTTCACGCAAGGCGGCTTGCAGACGACCGGCGTCAACACGAACCTCGCCATCAACGGCAACGGCTTCTTCGCCCTGAACAACATCAACGGCAGCGGAAGCACGACCTATACGCGTGACGGCGACTTCTCGCTCAACGAGAGCGGTTATCTCTATAGCCCCGCCAACGGTCTGGCCGTGTTGGGCTATCCCGTGGGACCCGGCGGAACGATCTCGCAAGTTGCGCCCCCGCAACCGATCCAGATCCCGTTCGGCCTCAAGTCGATCGCGGTCGGTACCGGCTTCGGAGCGAAGTCCGGTCCGACGACGGACAACGTGTACGACGTCTCGCTCGGGGGCAACCTCGATCAGACCGACTACATCACGGCCGTCTCGAGCAACAGCGCGAACATCATCGCGACGACGATCACGACGACCGTGTACGATTCGCTGGGCGGACCGCACGAAGTCCAGATCACCTACCAGCCGGATCCCCCGGTTGCCAACGGTGGTACCGGTATCGTCGAACCCGGAACGACTGTGGTCAACGCCGCCGGCGTTGCGGTCACGGCCGCTACCGAGTTCAAGTTCACCGTGACGTCGACGGACGGTTCGACCAACGGTGCACAACCGAACCTCGGTACCGGGTACATCTTCTTCGATCAAAACGGACAGTTCATCAACACGTCGTCAACGCCAATCCCGGGCGCCGGCACCACGCACGTGGCGCAAGCGGCTCCGAGTACGGCAACCGGCGACCTCTTCACGGTGACGCGTTGGGGCACGCCGAGCGGCGCGAACAACGCATCGCCGGTCGGTGCCGGTACGGCCAATCCGGCCGACATCGGCCTCGACTTCTCGAACATGACCAGCCTCAACTCATCTGCCACCGCCAACACGGTTTCGCAGAATGGGTACGGACCGGGTATTCTCTCGAATATGACGATCGGCCAAGACGGCACGATCACCGGTGCGTTCACTAACGGCCAAAACCAAACGTTGGGTCGGCTCGCGCTGGCAACTTTCGGCAACGAAGGCGGCTTGACGCGACTCGGGGGCAACCAATTCGCAACGTCGGCCAACTCTGGGCTCGCCCAGTACGGCTTTGCGAATCAGGCTGACTTCGGCAGCATCGATTCGGGTTCGCTCGAACAGTCCAACGTCTCGATCGCGAGTGAGTTCACGAAAATGATCATGGCTCAGCGCGCATTCGAGGCCAACGGCAAGAGCATCACGACCGCAGATCAAGATCTGCAGACCGTGATCGGGCTCAAGCAGTAGGTTCACTTCCGTGAAACGCCGTCGCGCGCCCTCGGGTAAGGGAGACCCTGCCCGGGGCGCGTCCGGCGTGACCTATCCGCTCTCCCTGTGCATGATCGTGCGCAACGAAGAGCGATTTCTCGGCGACGCCCTCACCTCGGTGCAGGGCGTCGTTGATGAAATCTGCATCGTCGATACGGGATCGACCGACGGTACCGTCGCGATCGCCGAATCGTTCGGTGCCCGCGTCAAGCACGTGACTTGGCGAGATGATTTTGCTTGGGCGCGCAATCAGGCGCTCGAGATGGCAACCGGTGCGTGGATCTTCGTGCTCGATGCCGACGAACGGCTCGCACCGGAATCGCGCATCCAACTGCGCGGCGTGCGCGGGATGAAGCCGGCCGGCGAGGGCCTCTGGATCCGCTGCCGCAACTACACCGACGCCGAACGCGAGAACGTGGCATCGACCAACGCGATCGTGCGCGTCTTTCCGAACGATCCGGCGATCCGCTATCGCGGCACGCTGCACGAATTCGTCGTGCGCGAGGGTGAAGACCGCCCGATCTCGGCCGAGCGGACCGCGATCGAGATCGTGCACCTCGGCTATACGCACGCCGTCATGGTGTCCCGGGGCAAAGCCGAGCGCAACCTGCGCGTGAGCCGCGCCGCCTACGAAGCTGCGCCGTCCGATCCGATCCTGGTCTACAACTACGCGATGTCGGCGTTGCTGGCAGGCGAGACGGCGCTCGCGCGCGTGCAACTCGAACGCGTTGCCGAACTGACTGCCGGCACGCCGCGCGGCTACCGCCCGATGGCGCTCTCGAAGCTCGCCGGCCTTTACGTCGATGAGGGACGGCCCGGGGATGCGCTGCGCGTCGCCGACGAGTGCATCGGGCTCGTGCCGACCTATCCTGACGGGCACTTCGCGCGCGGCCGCGCCTTGACCGGGCTCGGCCGCTACGACGAGGCGCGCAGCGCGTACGAGGAGTCGATCCGCTGCGGGCTGAGTACCGCGTTCGAGCATTTCGTCGTCGACGAAGAGATCGCGATCTGGAAAGCGCACAACGAGATCGGCGGAACGTTCGTTTTACAGCGCCGCTACGCCGAAGCGCGGGAGTGGCTCGAGCGCGCCTTAGCGGCGCACCCCGGCGAGCGTACCCTGATGCTCAATCTCGCGCGTTGCCGCGAATCCGCCGGCGATGCGGCCGAAGCGCGCGCGGTATTTTGCGCCGTGCTCGATGCTTTCCGCGACGAGAACGCCGCGATCGAGTACGTGAACTTCGTGTTCCGGCACGACTCGGCGGACGGCGTGCTCGAAGCGGTCGAGGCGGCGCTGCCGTTTCTCGGCGACGACTACCACCGCGCGTTTCTCGCCTCGGCCGCGGCCGGGATGTTGCGCGAGAACCGGCGCGACGACGCGTCCGCGCTACTGGAGCGCGTCCTCAGCGTGGGCGGCGAACCGGGTATCGGACGGGCCGTCATCAAGGCGCTCGCCGAGCACTATCGCCAGCCCGAACTCGACGCGATCCTCGTAGGCTAACGTGCGCGTCAGCGGGACCCCATTTTCGAGCGTCGAGCAGCTGCGCGAGATCGACGAGCGCATCGAGGCCGATCCCGATGATGCCGAGGTGCTGTTCGAACGCGCGCGCGCGCTCGACGACCTCGGGCGCGTCGTCGACGCCATGCACGCCTACAAAGCGGTGCTCGATGCGGAACCCAAGCACTTCGGCGCGCTCACCAATCTCGGCACGCTGTTTCTCGAACAGGGCATGGTCGAAGGCGCGACCGCCTCGTTCCATGCCGCGCTCGATAGCGATTGGGAAGATCCGCTCGGGCACTTGAACGTTGCGCTGCTCAACACGCACACCGGCGCCTACGAGGCCGCGCGCGGACACTTCGAGCGCGTGCTGCGGCTGTTTCCCGATGACGATCACGCGCGGCTGCACGCGCACAACGGGCTCTCGCGCGTCTACGAGCGCGAAGGCGACGACGAGCGTGCCGACGAGCATCTGCGGCTCGCGTTTGCCAAACCCGTCATCTGGACGTTCCCCTATCGCGGAACGGCGGAGCCCCTGCGCGTGGTCGTGCTCCAATCACCGCGCGGCGGCAACGTCATCAACAACCAGTTCTTCGACGACCGGCTGGTCGAGCGCAGCGTGGTCGTTCCCGAGGCTGCCGGCGCGGACTTTGCGTTTCCGCCACATCACGTCGTGTTCAACGCCATTGGCGATCCCGACTCGACCCGCCGCACGCTCGAACGCGCGGCACAGCTCCTCACCGCAACGAACGCGCCGGTGATCAACGATCCGCGGGCCGTGCTGCTCACCGACCGGCAGACGACGATGGAACGGCTGGCGGCGCTGCCCGGCGTGGCCGCGCCACGCACCCGGCGGTTCCGGCGCGACGACATCAACGCGGACCGCCTGACCGCCGAAGGCTTCGCGTTTCCGCTCTTGCTGCGCTCGCCCGGATTTCACGCCGGCGATAACTTCGAACTCGTGACGGATGCGGCGCAGTTGCCGGCCGCGCTTGCGGAGCTGCCGGGCAACGACCTCTACGCGATTGCATTCTACGATGCCCGCGCGCACGACGGCTGGGTGCGCAAGTATCGCGTCGTGTTCATCGACGGCCGCCCGTATCCGGTGCACCTCGCGATCGCGCAGCAGTGGAAGGTCCACTACTTTTCCGGAGCGATGGCCGAGTCGGCGGCGCATCGGGCCGAAGAGCAGCGCTTTCTCGACGGCATGGACGCCGTGCTCGGCGCCGGCGGGATGGCGACGCTCGGCGCGATCGGCGCGACGCTGCAGTTGGATTACGGCGGGGTGGACTTCGGCCGCGATCGCTACGGCCGCATCATCGTCTTCGAGGCGAACGCGACGATGGCGGTCTATCCGCCGCCCGACGACGCGCTGTGGGATTACCGCCGCGCGGCGCACGCGAACGCGATTGCGGCCGTGCGCGCGATGCTCGTCGAGCGGGCCGTCAGGTCAGGCTATATCCGCTCGCGGTGATCAGCGGTTCGAGGTGGGCGGCGAAACGCTGCGCGCGTCCGATCGACGAATCGTAGAGCGGCTGGCGTACTTGAAAGGCGCTCGCGGTGCGCACCGGCCGCCGGGCGGCCTGAAAGTCGAGGCACGCGTCGTCCCACGGCAACCCGCAGAAGGCGACGATGCGGCGCGCTGCCGGCTCGAGGTGAGCGATGACGTCCTCGTAGGTCACCTCGAGAAACCGGTCGGGCGGTAAGATCGCGCGCCAGCGCGTCATGAGCCGGTCGTAGGCGCTGTAGTAGCGGCCGAGCTCGGCCAGGTCGTACGAGAACGAGACGTACGAGCCGAGAAAGAGCGTTGCGTAACTCGAGAAGCACGTGTCGAGCCAGTTGCGGCGCACGTGGATCAGCCGCGCGTTCGGCAGCGCCATGTGAATGAGCGGTGCGAGCGTGAAGTTCGCCAGCGTCTTGTCGGTCAGCCGCGCCTTCCCGGCCGCAAGCTGCGCCGTCGCATCGAGATAGCGGTCTCCGAGCGTACGCAGCGATGCCCCGACGGCCTCGGGCGGCGCGGCGGTGCCGACGCCCGGCCGCACCTCGGCGATCAGGCGGCCGAACTCCGCGCTCTCGCCGGCCGCGGCCACCTGCGGGTGAGCGGCCAGAATTTGTTCCACGAGCGTCGAGCCCGCGCGCGGCATGCTGAACACGAAGACCGGCTGTTCCGACGGATTGCCGTACGCGCGCAGCGACTCCACGAGCGGCGCGCCGATCGTGCGTTCGAGCGAGGTGAAGAAGCCCAGCTCGGCCGCCTCGTTGTAGTTCACCGCGGCGCGCTTGAGCGCGTTCCCGGCGGTGAGTTCGCGGAATGCGTCGTCGTAGCGGCCGCCGTCTTCGTACGCTTTGGCGAGTCCGAAGTGGAGGTCGATCTGCGCCGCGCGGTTGCGCCCGCGGCCCTGCGTGCTCAAGGCCTCGAGTGCCCCGAGCCGTTCGGGTTCCAGCGGTCCCGAGCGGCTGCGCACGAGCTCCAAGTGGTAGTGGCTGTTGCCGGGATCGATCGCGATCGCGCGTTCGAACCACGTCACGGCCTCGTCGACCGCGCCGGCCTCGAGCAAGACGCGGCCCAGATTGCACGCCGCGTCGCCGAAGGCGGGGTCGATGGCGAGGGCCGCCCGGAACGCGGCCGCGGCGCCTTCAGCGTCGTTCTGCCGCGCGAGTACCGCTCCCAAACCGTTCTGCGGCGCAGCGTTGCGCGGCTCGATCTGCAGCGCGGCCTCGAAGGCCGCTCGCGCCTCGGGGAGCCGGCCCACGTCGAGCAGCGCGTTTCCCAGATGAAAGGCGATCGGAGCGGAACGCGGCAGGGCGGTGCGCGCACGCTCGAGGTAGGGCACCGCTTCGGCGGATCGGCCGAGTTCGGCGAGGCACACGCCGAGCAGGTCGAGGGCGTCGCCGAAACCGGGCCGCAGCTTGACCGCGCTGGTCAGCTCCGCCGCCGCCTCGTCCAGGCGCCCCTGCGCAAAGTGGGCGCGGCCGGCGTTGTGGTGGGCCTCCGCACCGCCGCGACGTTTTGCCATACAGCGCACAGTGTAGCATTCGCGGGCACGCCGGGCCGGGGAAGCGGCCGCCGGGGTGGAAGGCCTCCGGCAGCAATGATCTCATTACGGCGTCTTAACAATCAGGCCATCATGGTCAACGCCGACCTGATCGAGAGCTTGGAGGCGACCCCGGACACCGTGGTCACGCTGACGTCCGGCAACAAGTTGCTCGTGCGGGACTCAATGGAAGAAATTCAGTCCAAGATCATTGAGTTCAAGCGCCGGATCTACGGTCCGAAAGAGGTAGAGTAGAAGCCCGGCGTACAAGTCAACCGGGCCCTTCACTGTCTACCGTAATATCGGCGGCGTAGTTCGCCGATATAACGGTGAGTAGCGCGTTACCGTTAGAGGAACCGTCCGTTGGATTTAGCGACCGTCATAGGTATCGTTCTCGCACTTTGTTCGATCGCGATTTCGGCGTACATCGGTGATGTCGACGTCTCGATTCTGTTCAAGAGGTACGAGGCGTTCATTCTGGTTTTTGGCGGTACGCTGGCCGCAACGATGATCTCGTTCCCGATGAAGACGTTCGTGCGCGGTCTGCGGACCGGGTTCGCGATGGCCTTCACCGAGCCGCAGTATCACGAACATGAGATCATCGCCAACCTCGTGACGTTCGCCGAAAAGGCCCGCCGCGAAGGTTTGCTCGCGCTCGAGAACGAGGCCGCGGAACTCGACGACGAGTTCATGCGCAAGGGCATTCAGCTGGTGATCGACGGCCGCGACGCCGACATCATCCGCAAGATTTTGGAAACCGAAGTCCTCTTCGTGCAAGAGCGCAACGCGAAAGCGGAAGCGGTCCTGATGACGATGGGCGGCTTCTCGCCGACGCTCGGCATCATCGGTACGGTACTCGGTCTGATCGCGATGTTGAAGGGGCTCGGCGACACCGCCGGCGGCAACGTCACCGGCAAGATCGGTATCGCGACCGCTCAAGCGTTCGTTGCGACGTTCTTCGGCATCTCGCTTGCGAACTTGCTGTGGCTGCCGCTCGGCGCGAAGGTGAAAGAACGCAACGGGCAACTGCTGCTGCTGCGCGAAATCATGATCGAAGGCATCCTCTCGATCCAGGCCGGCGACAACCCGCGTCTGCTCGAAGAGAAGCTCCACGCATTCCTGGATCCGAACGAACGCGAGACCGAAGTCGAAGAGGGCGGCACGGTCGGCGAACCCGCGATGGCGAGCTAAACCTTGGCACTGCGACGCGGGCTGGGCGCAAAGGGCGGCGGCGGCGGAGAGATGGAGTCGGCCGGCATGATGCGCTGGCTCCTGACCTACGCCGACATGATCACGCTCTTGCTCGCGCTGTTCATCATCTTGTTCTCGATCTCGACGATCAACAAAGTGAAGCTGCAGCGTTTGGTGCGCGATCTCGGCGGCGGTTTCAACAGCCAAGACGCGATCAACAACCCGCCCAACGGCATGACGACTTCGGCGACCAAAGACGATCTGCAAGCAATGCAGGCCCAGCTGCAGTCGTATATTCAGAGCCAGAGCTTGCAAAAGTCGGTCCAGACGAAGATCACGCGCGACGGCAAAAAGCGCGAGCTGGTCATCACGCTGCTGAGCGACAAGCAACTCTTCGATAGCGGTAAGGCCGATATCAAGCCCTTCACGAAGAAGATCCTCGACGAAGTCTACCGTCAGCTCAAGGGCCGCGCGAACGAAGTGCGCGTCGAAGGAAACACCGACAACGTGCCGATTTCCAACGAAAATTTTCCGAGCAACTGGGAACTCTCGTCGGCGCGCGCCACCGGCGTCGCCCGCTACTTCGTCGAAGACGACGGGCTGGCTCCGCGGCGCATCTCGGCGCTCGGGTACGGCGAGTACCGGCCACGCGTTGCGAACGACACCGATGCCCACCGTGCCCAGAACCGGCGCGTCGACGTGGTCATCCTCGACACGGATGCGGCAACGAACGCGCAAGCCGCAGCCGAAGCGCAAGCGCTCGCCGGGGGACAATAACCCATGTCCATGCTTTCTCAAGAAGAGATCGACGCGCTCGTCAATCAGCTCTCTTCTCCGGACGCCGACCAAGCATCGCTCGAAGGCCGTAAGGTCAAGTCGTTCGACTTCCGCTTCAACAAGCGGCTCGAGAAGTTTCAGTCCAACCAGCTGCAAACGCTGCGGACGCTGCACGACAACTTCACGCGACTGCTCAACAACTCGCTCTCCGTCTACCTGCGCACCCGCGTCGAGGCCACGATCGTCTCGATCGAGCAGATCTCGTACGGCGACTTCATCGCCTCGATCGGCATCCCGTCGATCCTTTCGATCTTCTCGATGGACCCGCTGGCCGGCTCGGGCATCGTCCAAGTCGACCTGAACCTCGCGTTCTCGATCCTCGACCGCCTGCTCGGCGGCCCGGGCTGGTATCCCACGAAGTTGCGCGACCTCTCGGACATCGAGCGCACGCTGATGCAGCGCTTCATGGCCCGCATGCTCAACAGCTATCGCGAAGCCTGGAACTACCTGCTGACGCTTTCGCTGAAGATCGAAGCGCTCGACTCGAACCCGCAGTTCATTCCGCGTATCATCCCGCTCGACCAGATCGTCGCCTTCGTGTCGTGCGAGCTGAAGATCGGCGACATCGCGGGCGTGATGAACTTCGCCCTGCCCTACTCCGTTCTGCAGTCCATCGGGACGCAGCTGGCCGACTACCAGTGGTCGCCGTCGGTCGTGGCCGGCCGCGGCATGACCGAGGAAGACATCCTCCAACTCGCCCGCAATGTCGAACGGGCCGGGGTGAACATGGAAGTCGAGCTCGGCCGGACCATCGTGTCCCTGCGCGACCTGGTGACCTTGCAGGTCGGCGACGTCGTTTTGTTCGATAAACCGGTCAATGAACCGTTGTTGATGACGGTGAACGACCGTGAGAAGTATCGCGTGTATCCGGGCGTGAACAAGGACCGGGTCGCAGTGCAAATCGCGTCGGTCGTCGAGGACGAGGAGTAGTTTTGGCACAGAAAGACTCGTTGCAGCCGCTAGCTGGAGCGATGTTCGCTGCGGCGACGGGTGCGTTTTCTACCCTCGCGGGTATCGGCGCGACCGCCGGCGACCCGGAAATGGAGAGCGCGGACGGGTCGATCAAGGTCGAGCCGGACGTCGTCGCCACCCTCACGCGCATTCCGTCGACGGGTGTGGCGTTCGTCACACGGTTCGTCAAGGCCGATATCGGCGCCGTTGTAGCGCTCATGCTGGGCACCCCCGGCGATGACGCCGAGATGGATGCCATGCAGCTCTCGATCGTCGCCGAGACGGTCGCCCAGATCGCCACGGCCATGGGCGAAGCCCTCGCGGGCGAGACCGGGGCCTCGAGCGACGGCGTGACGTCGGAAGTCGTCAACGATGCGGGCGGGTTCCCCGTGCCGCCGTTCACCTCGTTCACCGCGCCGATCGCGGTCGGCGATTCGCTCAAGACGTCGGTCACGATCGACTTCGACGGGCTGTCGCTCTCGAAAATGGACATCAAGCCGGCGGCCCCGAGTGCGCCGGCCGCCGCTCCGACCGGTGCGTCGGCTGCAGCCGATGCCGCGGCCGCCATGGCCGCAGCGATGGCCGGACCGCCGTCGTCGGTTTCGCCGAGCCGTCAGCGCCCCGCGCCCGAAGGCCAGGCCGCGCAGTTCGCGCCGATGCAGCCCACCGGAATCCGTCCCGCCGCGCCCGGACAATCGAACCTCGACCTCGTTCACGACGTGCCGCTGGAGATCTCGGCCGTCCTCGGCCAGACCGAACTCTCGCTGCGCGAAGTCGTCGCCATGGTTCCCGGCAGCGTGTTCGAGCTGGACAAGCTCTCGACCGAACCGATCGACCTGTATGTCAACAACATCTTGATCGCCCGTGGTGAAGTCGTTGTCGTCGACGACAAGTTTGCGGTGAAGATCAGCGAACTCAACCCCGTCGTCGATCGAATTTGAACGATCGCGATGAATATCGCGTTCGTACTGCAAGTCATTTGGGCGTTCGCCCTCGTCGCGCTGCTGCTGGTCGGGTTCATGTACGTGGCGCGCGCGATTCAACGCGGGCGCATCGTCGGGAGCGTCGGCCGCCGGCTGATCTCCACCGTTGAATCGACGGCGCTGGCGCAAAACGTCACCGTCCACGTCGTGCGCGTCGGCGATAAGTATTTTCTGGTCGGCGGCGGCACCGCGGGCGTCGCGCTGCTCGCCGAGCTGGCGGCGGACGAGGTCGAGCCGTACATCGAGTCCCATCGGCTGGCGCTCGAGGCCCAGCGCTCGAGTTTGATGCGGCCGTTCGAGCGGTTCCGGAAATCATGACGCGCCGCCATCTGCCCTGGCTCTTCGCCGGCCTCGCGGTGCTCTTCGTCGCGCTCGCGGCCGTCGTGCCGGCGTTCGCGCAAACGATCCCCGGCCCGACGGCGCCGTCGGTTCCGATCCCGCAAATAAACGTCGGCGTCACGCCGGCCACGAAGCCCTCGGACGTCGCGTTCTCGCTGCAGATCCTCTTGCTGCTGACGGTCTTGGCGCTGGCGCCGACGCTGCTCGTGCTGACGACCGCGTTCACGCGCATCGTCGTCGTGCTCTCGTTCGTCCGCACCGCGCTCGGAACGCAGTCCAACCCGCCGAACCAAGTGCTGATCGGGCTCGCGATGTTCCTGACGTTCTTCGTAATGGCGCCGGTGATCGAAGACGTCAACAAGAACGCGCTGCAGCCGTATCTCGGGCACAAGATCTCGCAGCAAGTCGCCTTCGACCGCGCCCAAAAACCCTTACGGGCCTTCATGTTCAAGCAAACGCGCGAGAAAGACATCGCCGTCTTCTACTCGATGACGAAGGAGCCGCGGCCCGCCAAGCAAGACGACGTGCCGACCTATCTGCTGATTCCGGCCTTCACGATCAGCGAACTGAAAACGGCGTTCGAGATCGGCTTCGCGATCTACATACCGTTCATCGTCATCGACATGGTCGTGGCCTCGGTGCTGCTGTCGATGGGCATGATGATGATCCCGCCGGTGCTGATCTCGCTGCCCTTCAAGATCTTGATCTTCTTGCTCGTCGACGGCTGGAACCTCACCGTCAGCGCGCTATTCGCGAGCTTTAACAAATGACGTATGCGGCAGCGTTATCGTTGGGCCGCGATGCGATCGTGGTGGCGCTGCTCGTGTGCGGGCCCGCGCTCATCCTAGGCCTCGTCACCGGTCTGGTGATCTCGATCTTTCAGGCGACCACGCAGATCCAAGAACCGACGCTGACCTTCATTCCGAAGATCGTGGTGGTGGCGCTTGCGATCCTGTTCTTCGGGCCCTTCATGCTGGCGATGCTGACGGATTTCATGTCACGTGTCTTTAGCCAGATACCGCAATACGTGAAGTAATGCACGGGATCAATCTCTTCGGCTTGACCTACGCGCAGTTCGAGACGTTCATCCTCGTACTGGTGCGGGTCTCGGTGATTTTGATCATGCTGCCGATCTTCTCGGCGGCGCAGGTCAATACGATGGTGCGCTTCGGCTTGGGCCTCGTCATCACGATCGTCGTGTGGAGCACGGTGCCGCCGATGCCGCTGCTCGACGGCATCGGGCCGTTGACCGCGGCGGTCTTTTCGCAGGCGTTCATCGGCTTCGTGTTCGGGTTCGTTGCGTTTCTGGTCTTCGTCGGCATTCAGTTCGCCGGTGAGGTCATGGACATCGAGGTCGGCTTCTCGATCGTCAACGTGATCAATCCGTTGACGAGCAGCACCGTCAGCGTGCTCGGCGAGTTCCAGTTGGCGCTCGGGTCTTTGATCTATCTGATCTCCAATGCCCATCACTTTTTGTTCCAAGGGCTTGCCGGGTCGTTCACCCTGCTTCCGCTGCCCTACGTCACGATCACGCCGGGGCTCGAAACCGACCTCACCGGCTTCTTCGGGCAGGCGTTCTTCATGGTGTTCCAGATCGCGGGACCGATCGGGGTCACACTCTTTCTCGTCAACGTCGGGCTCGCTCTCATGGCGCGCGTCGCGCCGCAGATGAACATCTTCGCAATCGGGTTTCCGCTGCAAATCATGGTCGGGCTGACGATGATGGTGCTCTCGCTGCCGCTGCTGGAGAACGTGCTCCCGCAGGTATTCGAGCAGACCCCCCGAGAACTCGACGCGGTACTCCGTGCAATGCGGACTCCGGGCTGACGCGCGATGGCCAAACCGGAGCAAACAGAGAAACCTACCGCCAAGCGCATCGGCGATGCGCGCGGCCGTGGTCAAGTCGCGAAGTCGCCCGACGTTGCCGGCTCGCTGATTTTTCTTGCCATCATCATCTCGCTGCACCTCACGTTCGTGCCGGCGTTCTTGCTCGCGTCGCACTCGTTTGCGGTGGCCATTCAGAGCGCCAACGGCCGCATTCCGGTCAACATCCACTCCGTGTGGGGTCTCTTCGCGCGTGCGTTCCTCGCGTACGGCGCCCTGGTGGGCGTGGCATTCGGGGCCGCCCTCGGGATCGCGATCCTGGCCAACGTGCTGCAGTTCGGCTTCCTGTTCGCGCCCTCGAAGCTCAAGCCGCGGTTCAGCGTTCTCAATCCGTTCCCGGGCATCAAGCGGCTGTTTTTCTCACCCCAAGCGCTGGTGCAGCTGGCCAAGCAGATGGCGAAGATTCTGCTGGTCTTCATCGTGCTCTTCACCCAGCTCCACGACCAGATCCCGATGTTCTTGCAGCTGGCGCACGCCCCGCCGTACGATATGGTGCTGTGGGTCGAGGGCACGGCCTACGGGATCGGCATCCGGTTCGGTCTGCTGTTTTTCGTGCTCGGCATGGCGGACTATTTCTGGGAAAAGCACCGCCTGACCGATTCGCTCAAGATGACCAAGACCGAGGTCCGGGACGAGCACCGCCAGCAAGAAGGCAACCCGGAGGTACGCCAGGCGGTCAAGCAGCGCCAGCGGGCGAGCGCGCGCCGGCGCATGATGGCCGCGATCCCGCGGGCCACGGTCGTCGTCACCAACCCGACCCACTTCGCGGTGGCGCTGGAATGGGACGAGATCACGATGGACGCCCCGGTCCTCACGTGCAAGGGCGCCGATCTCATGGCCCGGCGCATCCGCGAGCTGGCCCGGGAACACAATATCCCGATCATGGAAAATCCGCCCCTGGCCCGGGCGCTCTACGACAAGGTCGAGCTGGATTCGCCCGTCCCCCCGCACCTATACGCGGCCGTCGCCCAGGTCATCGCGTTCATCTACAAGCTCAAAAATCGCACAATTGCCGGGTGAAGCCCGGAGGCGGTTGTGCCGATACTTTTAGGGAAGTGCCGGTGACCAAATGGCCGCTGTAGCGTCCCCTGCTCCCAAGCCCCCGAGTCCGACCGTAATGGAACGGATCGCTTCGACTGCCCAGATTTGGGTAGCCGGGGCTTCGGTCATTCTGGTCGTCTTGATGATCGTGCCCGTGGCGCCATGGGTGCTCGATATTCTGCTGTCGCTGAATATCGCGTTGGCGCTGGTCATCATGCTAACGTCGCTGTACACGGAGAACGCGCTCGCCTTCAGCGTCTTCCCGACGTTGATCCTGATCGTCACGCTCTTCCGGCTCTCGCTCAACATCAGCGCGACCCGTTCGATTTTGCTGCACGGCTACGCGGGCGAAGTCATCAACCAGTTCGGCGCGATCGTCGTCGGCGGCAACTACGCCGTCGGCCTCGTGATCTTTGCGATCCTGGTCGTCATCCAGTTCGTGGTCATCACGAACGGTGCCGGCCGCGTCGCTGAAGTCGCGGCCCGCTTCACCTTGGACGCCATGCCCGGTAAGCAGCTGGCCGTCGACGCCGACCTCAACGCCGGACTGATCACCGAAGCGGAAGCGCGCCAGCGCCGCAAAGACATCCAGCGCTCGGCCGACTTCTACGGCGCGATGGACGGTGCGTCGAAGTTCGTCCGCGGCGACGCGGTCGCAGCGCTGATCATCGTCTTCGTCAACATCCTCGGCGGCTTCGTCATCGGGATCGTGCAGCAAGGGCTCTCGCTCGCGCAGTCGCTGCAAACTTACACGCTGCTGACGATCGGTGAAGGGATCGTCACCCAGATTCCGGCGCTGCTGGTCTCGACCGCCACCGGTATCATCGTCACCCGTGCGGCTGCCGAGTCGTCGTTCGGCGAAGAGCTGACGAGCCAGCTCGTGCAAGAGCCGCGCGCGCTCGCGATCGCGGCCGGGCTGCTGGTCCTCTTCGGGCTGTTCGGTCTGCCGACGATCCCGATGTTCATCATGGCCGCGGTGCTCGCGGCGCTGTTCTTCCGGCGGCGCGCCGCCATTGCGAAAGCGGCGGCGAAACCGGCGCTCGCGCCGGGGGCGGCCACCAACACGCCGGCCGTCAAGCCGGCCGAATCCGTGGTGCCGCTGCTCTCGTACGATCCGATGGAACTGGAGATCGGCTTCGGCTTGATCCCGCTCGTCGACGTCAGCCAGGGCGGCGATTTGCTCGAGCGCATCACGATGATCCGGCGCCACGCCGCGCGCGAACTCGGCATCGTGGTTCCGCCAATTCGCGTGCGCGACAATTTGCAGCTCAAGCCGTCGACGTACGTCGTCAAGATTTACGGCCTCGAGGTCGCGCGCGCCGAAGTGATGGTCAGCCGGCTGCTCGCGATGAATCCCGGCACGGCGACCAACGGCATCGAAGGCATCCCGACCGTCGAGCCGGCGTTCAACCTGCCGGCACTGTGGATTCCTGAAAGCGGACGCGGCGATGCGGAACTGGCGGGCTACACCGTCATCGATCCCACCAGCGTCATCGCCACGCACCTCACCGAGCTGATCAAGACGCACGCGCCGGATCTGCTCGGCCGTCAAGAAACCTCGGCCTTGCTCGACAACGTCAAGCAGCACTACCCGGTCGTCGTCGACGAACTCGTGCCGGGCCTGCTCACGGTCGGCGAAGTGCAGCGCGTGCTGCAGAATCTCTTGCGCGAGCGCATTCCGATTCGCAACCTGCTGCTGATCCTCGAGAACCTTGCCGACGGTGCGCGCGCATCGAAGGACGTCGACTTCCTGACCGAACGCGTACGCGCATCGATGGCGCGCCACATCTCGGCGGAATACACCGAGAACGGCTTGTTGTCGGTCATCACAGTTGACCCGCGACTCGAAACGTTGTTGGGGGAAGCTGCGCGGCGCGGAGAAGACGCCTATGCCTTGCTCGATCCCAATACCGTCGCCAAGATCTACGGATCGCTCACCAAACAAATTCAGCACGCGCAGCAAGCGGGTCTGCAGCCGGTCGTGCTCACGTCGCCGCAAACGCGTCTCGCGCTCAAGCGCCTGACCGAACGCGCGGCCCCGCAACTCGTCGTCTTGTCCTACAGTGAGATCGCGCCAGGCCTGCGGGTCGAGTCGATCGGCCAGATTTCGACGACCGCTGATGATTCAATCGAGCCGGTTGGAGTGTAAACGATGGGCTTTCTAGGATTGTTTGGGAAGGCGGCGCCCTCGACCAAGCAACTCCGCGAGATGCTCCCATCGCTGCATAGTTTCGTGGACGTCGTGGTTCGCAACGGGCCGAAGGGCTCCGTCTGCTTTGAAAACGCGGGCACCAAGACGTTCACGACGAGCGTGCTGCCGGGCATGTCGCCCGGACAGCAAGTGAGCTTCAATTACTCAAACACGGGCGGCAAATACCGCTTCAGCGCGGCGATCAAATCGGTCGACGATAAGCAAGCCACCTACGAGATGCCCGGCAAGATCGAGACCGTGCAGAAGTTCGGCGGCACGCGCAAGCGCACGACCGTGCGCATCGATACGACCGTTTCGGTGCAATGGCGGTATGGCTCGACCGGCAAGATCGAAAGCGAATGGCAGAAGGGCGTGCTGAGCGATATCAGCCGCAACGGCTCGTCGCTGGCCTGCGACCGCGAGATCAAGACCGGCAATATCATCGAGTTGAAGATTCCGCTCGCAACGGACGGCGGCGCGCCGATCCTCGTGCGCGGCGATGCCCGGCGCATCGACAAGATCGAGAACACGTCGAAGTACAACGTGGGCCTGGCCTTCCATCCGCTCCGGCCCGAAGCGGAACGCGCCATCATCGAGTTCATCAATCGCCGTCAAGTCGACCTACGCAACCGCGGCCTCGGTTAACCCCGGGGCTCGAACCGCAGGGTGGCGAATAGCGTGAATGTGACCGAGACCCAATTGAATGGCGCTCCGCCGCCGAGTGCGGAGCCGGCCGCTAACCGGACCAACGTTGCCGCGCGCACCGCGATTTGGACGGGCGTCGCACTGGGTGCCGCCGCCACGGCGACCGTGGCGTTTTTCGTCGTGCGCGCCATGTGGCAGAAACGGGCGCCGGACGAGACGTCGGAGCGCATCCAGTCGCTCATCGATGAAGCCAATCGTCTGATCCGCACGCTCGAAGAGAAGAAGTAACCATGGTGACCGGCCTCAAGCCGGGAGCCGTCGGAGTGGTCGAGTTTTCCGACCTGCTGGCCAACGGGCAGGCCGTCGGGCGATTCGACGGGATGGTCGTGTTCGTCGACGGACCGTTGCCGGGCGAACGCGCCCGCATCCGGTTGACCGAGGTGAAGGCGAAATACGCAGTCGGCGAAGTACTCGAACGCGAGACGACCTCGCCCGACCGCGCCGAACCGTTCTGTCCCGTCTTCGGTGCCTGTGGCGGCTGTCAGGTGCAGCACCTCTCGTATCCGGCGCAGCTCGGGTGGAAGCACCGGATCGTCAAGGACGCGCTGCTGCGCATCGGTGGGTTTTCGGACCTCGCGGTCAACGAGCCGATCGGCATGGACGTGCCGCGCGCGTACCGCAATAAGATGGCGCTGGTCGTGGAAGACGGCGTATTCGGTTTCTACCGCGCGCGTTCGCACGAATTGGTGCCGATCGATCATTGCCCGATCGTGCTCGAACCGCTCGATGCGGCGATCGGCGGTCTGCTCGCGGCTGCGCACGCGCCGGAAACGTCGGCGGCGTTCAGCAACGTCAAGCACGTCGTGATGCGCGCCGGCTTGACGTCGCCCAACAGCGTGCTCTCGCTAACGACCGATACGAAGTCGGCCGCGATCGCCGCCGCAGCGCCGCAGATCGCCGAGCGCATCGAGGGTGTCGGCGGGATCAGCAACTCGTACGAACCGGCGAATGCGAACGCGGTGATCGGCCGCCGCATGGACTTCGTCTGGGGCAAACGCGAGATGGAAGAGACGATCGAAAACGTTCGTTTCCGCGTCTCGCCGGCGTCCTTCTTCCAGATCAACGGTGCTATGGTGGCGTCGATCTTTCGCGCGCTCGCACCGCTGATCGCGGGCACGCCGCGCATCGTCGACCTCTATTGCGGGGCCGGGACGTTCGCGATCTACTTCGCCTCGCGCGGCGCCTCCGTCGTCGGGATCGAAGAGAACGCGTCGGCCGTAACCGAAGCGCGCGGCAACGCTCGCCTCAACAAAGTCGAAGACCGCGTGCGATTCGTGCAGGGCCGCGTCGAGGGCGCGCTCGCGAACGAAGAAGGCCGCAAGGCATTGCGTGAGGCCGAGATCGTGTTCTTGGATCCGCCGCGCAAGGGCAGCGACGAGGCGACGCTGGCCGCGCTTGCCGATGCGAAGGTGCCGGCGATTTGGTATCTCTCGTGCAATCCGGCGACCTTGGCGCGCGACTTGCGTTACCTCGCCGGCCGCGGTTACGGCATCGGTTTGGTCCAGCCGTTCGATATGTTCCCGCAAACGGGGCACGTCGAGACGCTGGTGACGCTCACTCGAAAATGACGTCGTAAGCGAACGTCATGCGCCCGCCGGGCACAAGCGGTGCCGGCGCGCTCCAGCGAATCGCATCGAATTCCGACGGCAGTGCGCGGCGCAGCGTCGTGGCGCCCCCGGGATTCGTCACGCGCACCATCGGCGCGGCGGCCCACGTTTTGCCGCCGTCGACCGAATACTCGGCGTTTGAACCGGCCGTACCGTCGACGTAGCGTTCACCGGCCGGAATCTTGACGACCGGTGAGAGGTTCGCCGCGGGGCGGTCGCCGGCGTTGTGTGCTACGATCGTGTAGCGCACGCGCTGGCCGGGTTTGGTGATACCGCTCACCGGCTTTGATACGAGATTGCCGCTTTGCGCTTCAATCAACGATGCCGACTGCACGAGTTCGACGAGCGCAGCTGCGCGTGCCGCGCAGGGAATCAACCCGAACATTAAGGCGGCGAACGCAATCGCTATCGATTTCACTGCAACTTGTTTCCGCGATTAACGCTCGCGTTCTTTTGCAACGTGGCACGTGCCACCGGACTTTACGTAAACCATGCATTCGTTTGCTTTGAATAGGGTGGACAAGCGAGTGCTGGTCACCTAGCATAGCCGAGTGCCCGAATGCTCGATGCATCTCAGGCGCGCGATTCACGGAGGAGTCCTGGTTGACGGCGTTTTTACGTCGTCGAGTTTATGTTGTTCTCGCGATCGCTTGTATCGCGATGCTCTTCGTCTTTGCCGGCGAGACCGTCGCGCGAGCCGCGACGGCAGCCGGCACGACGATCAACAATTCAGCGAGCGCGACCTATGTCGACCCCGCCGTTCCAGGAACGACTCTTTCAACGACGTCGAACGTCGTTACCATCCGCGTTGCGGAAGTCGCGGGCATCACCGTCGTAGCGCACGCGATCGGCGCGGTCGGCGGCGGCGTGATCGTGCCGGGCGGACAGGTGAACTTCGACTTCACCGTCACCAACACGGGCAACAACACCAATAGCTTCTCGATTCCCAACACCGCGCTCGTCAGCGGCACGGCCGGTTCGACAATTGTCGGAACGCCGCAGATCAGTTACGACAACGGCGTGACGTGGACGCCGCTCGCGACCGCCGCCGGAACGTTCAGCGGCAGCGGCACCACCGCGCGTCTGCAGACGACGCCGATCGCGCCCAACGGCACGGTGCTCGTACGCATCGTCACGAGCGTTCCGGCCGGTGCGACGCAGTCGTCGACGATCAACGTACAGCTCGGCAATACGGGGCCGAACGACAACAGCGCCGCGACGCAAAATCAGAATTACAACGCGGGCGACGCGGGCAACGTCTTCACGACCAACAACGCCGGGACGCCGCCGCCGGGGCCGCCGCTCAACGGTCAGCGCGAAGCGGCCGCGCTCTCGTCCACGACCGTCACCGCGCGGCCGCAGGCGTTCGCCCAGATCCTCAAGAGCGGCGCGATCGCAACCGCCAATATCAACCCGCAACTGAGCACGGTCACCTACTCGCTCACGCTCAACGTGCTCGCGAGCTACCCGAGCGCCGGGCCGGCCTATATCGCCGCGCCGTTGACCGGAACGCCGATCTTGCTCAATGGTGCCGCCGCTACGCGCGTGCTCGTTTCCGACGTCGTGCCGGCGCAAACGGTGCTGAGCGCGGTCGCGACGCCGCCGCCGGGCTGGACCGTCATCTACTCGACCGACATCACCAGCGTTGCGAACGTCGCATCGTTCACGAGCACCGCGCCGCCGAGTTTGAGTACGGTGAAACGCATCGGCTGGATCGCGCCCGGACCGGTTCCGCTCGGCGCGTCGGTCACGGGATTCAACTTCACCGTTCTCGCGAGCGGCGTTCCGTCCAACGCGTCGAGCACGCTGCTCAACTTGGCGCAAGTGTTCGGTCAATCGCAGGGCGATGCGACGAATCTGCTGGTCTACGATCAGTCCGGCGATCAGGAACCGAGCCAATTCACGGCCGGTAACGGCACGCCCGGTTCGAGCACGCCGCTCGGCACGGCGCCGTCGAACGGCGTTGCCCCGGCATCCGGACCCAACGATCCGGGCGCGAATACCGGCGGCGCCGGCGGCGACAACAACGTCGTCCCGCTCAACCCGCAGACCTCGCTCGTCAACGGACCCAACGGCGTGCCGGGCGCGGTCGGTTCCGACGGCACGACGACGACCGACGTCACGTATCAGTCGGTGACGGTGCCGCAGGGTTTGGCGCCGGCATCCGGGCTGCCTAGCCCGCTCCAATCGACGTTCACCAATAGCGTCGGCAACCAGGGCACGGTGCCGCTCCAAAACGTGACGCTCGTGCCGCAATCACCGGCCGTCGCAAACGCGCTGCCCAACGGCACGACGGCGGCGATCTCGTGGGGCGGTCAGTCCGTTCCGGCGCTCTACACCTACACGGCATCCGGCGGCTGGGTGCTCACGAGCGGAACCGCGATCTCGATACCCACGATCGCGGCGAGCGGCGTACAGAACTACACCGTCGTCGTCACGCTGCCGGCGGGCACCGCGCAATCGACCAACGGCGGCGTCGCAGCCGGCGGATTCGGGATCCCGATCCTGGCTGCGTCGACCACCGGCTTTGGTGCGAGCTCGAACCTCACGACCGATACCGTCTTCACCGGCTTCGTCAAGCTCACGAAACTCGCGCAGGTGTTCAACGCCGACGGCTCGCCGTGCGACGTCGCGCCGGTGGCCGCACCGAATCCGGCGTGCGTCGTCGCCGGTAATTTCGTGCAATACACGATCCAGTACTCGAACATCATCCCGGCGGCGAGCGGTAGCGGCAGTTCCGCGCCGAGCGCGCTGCGGATGGTGATCACCGAGGACGGCGCCGCGGCTCCCAACACGTTCGCGACGCTGCTCGACGGCGTGGTCGTGACCAGTCACGTCAAGGGTTCTGCGACGGATACGCTCGCGGCTAACGTCATTACGTTCTTCAACGCGGTTGGGCAGAACGTCGGCGACATCGCGGGCAGCGGCACCGCGACGGGCGACGTGACGAAGTACATCGACACGTTCGCCGCGCCGCTCGCGCCGGGCGCAACCGGCACGTTCACCTTCAAGCGGAAGATCAACTGATGGCGCGCATCGTTCGCAGCGCGCTGGCGCTGATCGCCGCTCTCACGCTCGCAACGGCCGCACCGTTCGTGGTCTCGGCCGCGCCGACGCTGGTCAATGCCGCTTCGGCTTCGTACGATCCCGGCAACGGGACGCTCGTGCAAGTGCAGTCGCCGAGCACGCTGACGCAGGCGAACCCCTCGCTGACCGTCACCTCCGCGATCACCGCGTGTCAGGGCGGACCGCTCACCGATTACACCGGCTGGAGCATCGGGCTCTACAACGCCGATGCGCTGGGCAATCCCACCACGGCGCTCGCGCTGACGCGCACACAGCTGCCGGTGTTGCCGGCGGTTCCGCTGCCGGCCGGCATCGCGCCGAACAACCAGAACCTCGACCCGTTCACGGTGACGAACGGTAACGTCGGGATCTACGCGTTCCTGCTCGACACTGCGACCGGCGAAACGGCACCGCAAACGTTCGTCTTGATCACCAACGCACCGGCGACGTCGTCGCTGCCGAAGCGCCGCGTCAAGATCGTGCTCGGCGCGACCACCGGCGCAAATGTGGCGTATACCGCGACCGCGCTCGACAATATGGCCGTCAATGCCCTCTCGCCGGCGCAAACGGTCACCGGCACGTTCCCCATCGTGCGCACGAGCGCGAACGGAAACTTCGCGGTCTTCCAGCTCGCCGTGAGCGAGTGCCCGAGCAACGCCATCGGCATCACCAAGACGGCGAACGTCACGACGGCGCAGGTCGGCGATACGGTCGTCTATTCGGTTGCGGTCACGAACCAGTCGCTGAGCGCGATCACGGCGCCGACGATCACCGACATTCTGCCGCTCGGTTTCGTCTACGTCAACGGCTCCGTCCGCGCCGGCCTTGCGAATTCGGCCGTGCCGGCGACCGCGACCGTCGCTGGCGGCCGTCTCGTGATGACGACCACGGCCTCGATTCCCGCGGCGTCGGTGCTGACGTTCGTCTACGCGACGGTGCTCTCACCCGACGCTCTCAAGGGCACGGGGCAGAACGTCGCCGTCGCCGACGGCACGCTCGGCTCATCACCCGTGCACGGCGGGCCCGCGACGTTCACGCTCAAGGTCGATCCCGGCTTGTTGAGCGACTGCGGCACGATCATCGGCCGCGTGTACGTCGACAAGCCGCTGCAGGGCATCGACCGGCGTCAACAGCCCGGCGTTCCGGATGCGGTCGTGTTCTTCGACGACGGCGTGCGGGTGAAGACCGACAAGAACGGGCTCTATCACTATCCGGGCTGCGCGCATCCGGGCTGGCGCACGGCGGCGCTCGATCTCACCAGCGTGCCGGGGATGACGCTCGCGCCGAACATCTACATCGCGGCGCGCAACGGCCAATCGCAGTGGGCACATCTCGAGCCGAGCGGTTTGGTGAAGATCAACTTCGCCGTCGTGCCGGCCAAGGGCGCCGCGAAGTGACGCCGTTTACGCGGCGCAGCCTCGCGCTGATTGCCATGCTTTCGCTCGCGCCCGTGGCGTTCGCGCGCGCCGCGGACAACCCGCCGGCGGCCGGTGTCGCGCTGGTTGCGGCCGCACCGCTGATTGTCGAACCGGCCACCGGTTCCGTGTTGGACAAACCGTCGACCGACGTCGTCGTGCGATCGGCGCCCGGCGATAAGGTGCAGTTGATGGTCAACGGCGTCGCCGTCAAAGACGATCAGATCGGTGTCCTCGGACGTGCCGATGACGGCAGCCAGGTTGAAACGTGGATCGGCGTGTCGCTCGATTCCGGCCGCAACGTCATCAGCGCGCGCGTCGATCGCGGCACGGGCGCGTCCGCTCCGGTCGAGAGCATCGTGAACGTTCGCGGCAGTGCGAAGAAGCTGGTGCTGAAGGCGAGCCGTATGTCGGCGCCGGCTGACGGCCGCACGAACATCTCGATCAGCGGTCAGCTGATGGACGGCAACAACCTGCTCGCCGCGCGCGACGGCATGGTGCGCCTGGCCGCGACCGCGGGCGACTTCGTCGGCGATAGCGCGCAACCCGAAATGCCGGGCTTCTACGTGCGAGCCCATGACGGGCAATTCAACGCCGTCCTGCGCGCGCCGCTGCATTCGGGCACGGCCCACATCACGGCGTCGATGGCGAACCTCACGGCGACGCTCGACCTCGAGATGACGACGGAACTGCGCCCGAGCATCGCGACCGGCGTAGTCGACCTGCGCTTCGGCGCGCGTCAGTCGGACTTCTACAAAAGCATCTCGACGTTCTTAGACGGCGATCCGAGTTTCAAACCGGAACTGCAGACGTCTGTCTTTGCCACCGGGAAGGTCGGCAACTACCTGCTCACAGTGGCCGGCGACAACCTTTATCCGATCAACCCGCCGTGCGACGGCCGGATCGGCGTCACCACGTACGAACAACAAGCCGCCTGCACCCCGCAGTACCCGATCTACGGCGATGAGTCGACGTCGACGCGTCTCGCGCAGTCTAGCGACAACGTGTTCTTCCGGCTCGAGCGCGAGCGGACGTACGCGATGTGGGGCGACTACGACACCAAAGAGTGGGCGTCGGCCACGCAGCTCTATTCGGCAACGCAGATGAACCTGCACGGCGCCAAGCTCAACTACGAGCCCGGCAAACTCGAAATCGCGAGCTTCTACGCCAACAACATCCAGGCGTTCCAGCGCGATTCGATCGCACCCGACGGCACGAGCGGCTACTACTACCTCTCGCACCAGCTGGTCGTTCCGGGCAGTGAAACCGTGTTCGTCGAGGCGCATCTCTTCAATCAGCCCGGCGTCATCGAAACGGTCACGCCCTACGTGCGCGGCATCGGCTACGACATCGACTACGATAACGGCCAGATCTTGTTCCACAACCCGATCGTGCGCACCGACATCGACCCGCAAGGCCGTGTGATCGTCAACGTGATCGTTGCGACGTACGAATACGACGGCGGTCAAGGTTCGGGCGACATGGTAGGTGGGCGCGTGCGCTACCGTTCGTTCATTCCGCAAAACGATACGCAGACGCCGTTCTCGATCGGCGCATCGGTCGTGCACGAGAACATGGGCGACGCGTCGTTCACGCTCAACGGCGTCGACGCCGGCGCGCCGCTCGGCAAGATCGGAAAGCTGATCGCAGAGTACGCGCAATCGAGTAACGACGCGAGCGCGTCGGGCGCGGTCACCGGCAATGCCTATCGCCTCGAGGCCGCACTGCAGTCCGGGAAGACGACCGGTAACGCGTACTACCGCACCACGACCGCCGGGTTCTCGAACAACGCGACCACGAGCTTCACGCCCGGCGAAACGCAGCAAGGCCTGAACTTCGATACGCCGGTAGCCCATCACACGAGCGCGTTCCTCACTTATGATCGCGAACGCGAGAACGGCATCGCGCCGGAAGTCCTCACCGATCCGGAAGATCTGCTGCTGCCCGGCAACGCGCAGGTTCCGGGCGCGCCGGTCAACACCGACTACATGACGCTCGGCGGCGGCGTACGGCAACTGATCGGCACGGGCAAGCTTTCGCTCGAATATGACGTGCACGAGCAGACCGACTTCAACGAGCCGCTGGTCGACACCAATTCCTCGCAGCTCATCGCGCGCTACTTGCAGCCGTTCGGCAAACGCTTCACCTTCTTGGCCGAAGACGACATCAATCTGCGCTCGCAGGTCGATCCCTTGTATCCCAGCCGCTTCGCGCTCGGCCTCGAGTACAGCGTGGCTCCGGGCGTTGCCGTCGCCGCGACCCATCAATACATGAAAGACTTGCAGAGCGGACCGCAGACCTTCAACACGATCGAAGCCATGGCCGATGACAAACTCGACGCGAACACGTCGTTCACCGGGCGCTATGCGATTCTCGGCGGCCTCGACGGGTACGATGCGACGAGCGCCTTCGGCCTCAAGCATCTGTTCAGGATCGCGAAGGGCGTGAGCGCGAGCGCGGCCTACGAATACCTCAACGGCAGCGTCTTCGATCTCACGCCGTCCGGCATGCAGTTCGCACAGCCCTACGCGGTCGGCCAGCAAGGTACGACGGCGCTCGGGATCAGCGGCGGTACGAGCCTCAGCCTCAGCACGACCTATGCCGGCAGCCAGTACCTCAAGGGCTCGGCACGCTACGAGCACCGCGTCTCCGACCAGGGTTCGAATACGACGTACAGTTTCGGCGGCGCGGGCAAGCTCTCCGACGCGGTGTCGCTCTTGGCGGGCTTCGATTCCGCCGGCGGCGCCAATCAAACCTTGGGCGGGCTCGCGGCCAGTTCCGATTTCCGCGTTGGTGCCGCCTATCGCAATCCATACACAGATACGACGAACGCGCTCTTGCGCTACGAGATCGACGTCAATCCGGGCATCACGCCGGCCACATTGCTGCAAGGCGCGGGCACCTGGACGAAAGACAATACGCTCGCGCTTGAAGTGCTGCACGACCCCTCGCAACGGCTCGAACTCTACGGCAAGTTCGCCTTCCGCGCAACGACGGCGTATCTGTCGGGTGATTTCTCCAATGCCACGTACACGTCGCTTGCGCAGGCGCGCGCTACGTACCGCGTCGGACGGCGCTGGGATACGACGTTAGAATTGCGCTGGATCGCGCAGAACGTCACCTACTACAGCGCCATCGGTGAAGTGGCCGAAGCCGGTTACGCGTTCGGTGACGATCTGCGCGGCGCGATCGGCTGGTCGTTTGGCCAGACCAACGATCCGGCGTTCTTCGGCTCAAACGGCCGCGGCGGCATCTACTTCGACGTCACCGCGCGTATTCACGAACTGTGGCCGGGCTTCGGCCTGCAGAAGGCGCCGCTCGCCGATCTCACCGCTACCGGCGTTCCCGCCGCAGCCGCCGTACCTGTGGGGCGCAAGTGAAACTCCGCCGCGTTTTCACGGCCTTACTCGTGCTCGTCCTTTTCGGCTCGATGCTGCAACGGCCGCTACCCGCGCTCGCCGCACCGCCGTTGCTCGACGTGATCACGCTCGATCCGCTCGCTGCGGGCTCGAGCGGGCAAACGGGCACAGTTCCGTTTGATGCGACCTCGTTCAACCCGGGCGGTGGAACAAATCCGGGCACCGATAGTTCGGCGACCGATCACATCGTGCGCACCAACGACACGATCGCTTACGATTTTCAGTACAGCGTCAACAGCGCGCCCGGACTCAACATCACGCTGACCAGCGTCCTTGGCCAGTACCTCGGCGCCGACGTCGCTGACTGGACGACCATCCCGGCCGGATGCGGCGCCGGTTCATCGATCAGCGGCGACGGGCAAACGCTCGTGTGCGACATCGGGGCCGTTGCACAGGGCAGCGCGCAAGACGTGATCGCTTCGGCGAAGATCCGCGTCACCGCACCCAACGGCGCGACGATCGCGCCGAGCATCACGGTCGATGACCCGGGCAACGTTGGCACGGTTCCCGTGACCAACGCCGGCTATTGGATCAACCAGTCGACGCCGTCGACGACGACGATGGACACGATCACGTCGGTCGGCAAGTACAATGCGATGAAGCAGTCAGCGGTCGCGAAGCCCGTCATCGAGCCGTACACCTACTTCGGTGACGGCGGCGTGCAAGGGTACTACATCGATTTCCCGGTCCTCGTTCGCGAGGGCGACGGTACGGCCGGCGGCAAGTACGGCATCGCGCCGGCGGGCTCGCCGATCACGATCACCGATACCCTCTCGCCCGGCCTCAACTCGACCCTTGCCCTGAGCAATGCGTGCGGCATCAACGGCAGCGGGATCACGATCCAGAACGAGCCCTACGGCGCGATCGGCGTCACCGGAAGCGCCACCTCCGCCAACAGCGTCGTGAATTCTGGAACGATCACGTGCACGCAGGCCGGCGGTGCCGGAACCCCCGTGACGATTACGATCACCGGTGCCAACACCAGCGGCTCATCGTTCCCGGTGAACAAGGCCGGCAGCGCGGGCATCGACAACCTCACCTACGTCGTCGCGGGCTACCTGCGCCTCTGGGTTCCCGACACGACCGGAAACCTCGGCGCGACCGGCAACGTGCAAGGTTTCTCCGACACGTATACGGGCATCGACCCGGGCGAACCGGACGAGCTTCCGGCCAATCTCACCGCAACGACGAACCTGACGGCCGAAGGCCCGGCGGGCGCGAGCGGTAACGGCGGCAAGGCATTCTTCCAAACGACGAGCGAGAACGGGTTCCCGTTCAACAACTCCAACGGACCGGCGCTGACCGCGGGCAGCCCGCTCGTCTCGGTGTTCGAATTCAACAACACCTCGAGCGCGTCGACGGGCTCGGTGACGATCAATAGTCTCACCGCGTGCGACACGATCGACACGGCCCACATCTTGGTCACGCCGTTCAGCGGAGCGGCCGGATTTGCGACCGACTCGCTGTGGGGCGGCGCGGTTCACCTTTCGAACCTGAACGGGGGATCGTTCACCGATGGTTCGCCGCCGGCCGGGTTCACCGTTTCTTACGGCGATTCGAGCACCGCGGCCGATTGCACGACCGGAACGTTCAAGGCGTCGGCAAGCGATGCATCGTTCACCGCGCTCAACCCGATCGCGCGCGTGAAGTTCACGATGACGTCGCTCGCTCCCGGGCAAGAGTTGCGCGTGCAGCTGTCTCAGACCGTCAACTCGGGTCTGGCTGCCGGTACGATCGTACACAATACCGTAACGGCAACCGGGACGGCGAGCACCGGCGGGCCGGCGTTCTCGCGCACGGCGTCGACCACCGGTCAGATCTTCACGACGAACCTCGGCATCACGAAGTACCTCTTCAAAAACGTTGCGGGCGCCGGGGTGTTCAATGCGAACGGCACGCAACCACCGGGCGCGAGCGGCCGTTCGTCGGGCACCGCCGGTCTGGTGGATACCAATCAGGAGATCGTCGCGGCGCTCGACGATGACGGATCGCAAGGCACGCTGCCGTCGAGCAACGTCGTAACGTGCGACATCGTGCCGCCGAACATGTCGATCAAAGACTTCGATCTGGTCACGAACACGACGCCGGTAACGGGACCGGTCACGTTCCTGACGGTCAGCGGAACCGCGCCGTCGTCGGAACTCGTGGAATATTCCACGGTGCCGACCTTCGGCGGCGACTCGTGTACCGATGCGGGCGGCGGCTGGACGTCGACGGAGCCTTCACCGCGCAGCGCGATCACCCGCGTTCGCGTGACCTACACGTTGCCGGCCGAAACGCGCGAACGTATCTTCGTGAACTTCCAAGTCGCATCGTCCGCGGCTCCGAACACGCTGATCACCAACAATACCGTCACGACCGTCGGCGGCGTGAACCTGCAAACTGCAACGCAGAGCGTAACGGTTGAACCCGAAACGGTCTCAGTAACGAAGACCGGCCCGAGCGGCTCGGTGACGGCGGGTACGCCCGCATCGTTCACGATCCAAGGATACGTGCAGGGCCCGGGATCGCCGCAATCGGGTACGGTGACGGTCGTCGATACGCTGCCCGTCGGCCTCACCTACGTGCCGAGCTCGACCGTGCTCACGAACCCGCCCGCGCCGACCACCTGGCAGAGCGGCAGCGATAATGCCACGCCGGTGATCACGATGAGCGGACCGAATCAAGTCTTGACCTGGACGCTCGGCACCGCGACCGCCAATCCGGGCGTGTTCATCCAATTGCCGACGATCACGTTCTCGACCAATACCGACATTTCACTGAGCGGCGGAACGCTGATGAACTCGGCCACGATCGTCGATACGGCTGACGGCAATCCCGGCGGGCCTAATCACACGGCCACCGCGTCGGTGCTGGTCTCCAATCCGGGCGCGTTCCATATTTCGAAGACGACGACGACGCCGCAAATCAACACCGGCGGCACGATCACGTGGCAGTTGAACTACGCCAACACGGGAACGACCGCGGCGACATCGACCGACTTCATCGACATCCTGCCCTACTCGGGCGACACGCGCGGCAGCAGCTTCCACGGAACGATCACGCTCGTGTCGGCAGCGGGCACCAACGGCGAAACGCTGCAGTACACGAAGCAGCCGCCAGCGCAAATCAACGAGGATCCGGGCTGCACGTCCAACGGCGGCGTCGTGACGCCGCCGACCGGTGGCTGTCAGAGCTTCAGCGCCGCGACCTGGTGCCCGGCGCTGAGCGGCGGCGCGTGTCCGTCAACGCTCGCGCAAGTGACGGCGATTCGGATCGGCGGCGGCGCGTTGCCGGGACCGTCCGGAACGCGCACGATCACCGTGCAGGCGAGCACGAGCGGTAACGTCTTTACCGATGTGTACTGGAACACGTTCGGCGCCCGAACGAGCATCTTGACCCTCGGCGTGCATTCGCCGCCGGTCGAGACGATCGTGCCGACGCCGCCGACGGCATTCCTCACGCTCGTGAAGTCGTGCCTCGCGCCGCCGACCTGCATCACCGCATCCCAAGCGCCGGGAACCGACATTACCTACGGCATCTCCGCGACCAACACCGGCGGCCACGCATCGGCGCAAGTGGTGATCACCGATCCGATGCCGCCGAACATGGACTTCAAACTCGGCACGGCGTCGGCCACGTTCCCGGGCGGCGTGACGATCGTGATCTCCTATAGTTCCGATCCGGCATTGTCCACGTTCACGTACGCGCCGGTCAGCGGCGGCGGCGGCGCGGCGACGGGATACGATCGCAACGTCACCGGCGTGCGCTGGACGATGACGGCCGGGCAACTTGCTGCCGTCGGCGTGAACGATTCCGGCAGCGTCCAATTCACGGCGGCAATTCGATGAATCGCATACAACGGGTCTTGATCGTTCTCGGCGCAAGCGCCGCGCTCGCAGCGTGCGGCGGCGGCGGTAACACGTCGTCGTTCGGCGGCACGACGTTCACCGTCTCCGGATCGGGCGGCCCGGCCCCGGCGCCGACCGCGACGCCGATTCCCGGACCGGTCACGGTGACCGGAACGATAACGCAAATTACGAACACCAGCTTTGGCCCCACCGCACCCCAGTTGCCGCTCGGCGGTGCGGTGGTCGTCATCGGTCCGGCGCTCGTGCCCGGTGCAACGCCGCCGCCGGTTCCGCCGGCCGGCGACGTGCAGGTAACGACGTCGGCGAACGGCACGTACAGCGCGACGCTGGCGTCCGGTCCCGCACCCTCGTTGTCCGCGCAAGCCTCGTACGATTTTCCCTTGAACAATCTCGCGGGCGTGACGCCGCCGGCAAGCGGTTATTACATCAGCGTGTTCGCAGCGGGCAGCGACGGCAAAACTGCCGGCGCGCCGCTGCCGGTGCACGCATTTTCGGGACTCGGTGCCGGCAACGTTCTCGCGACGCAACGCGTGACGACGGCGACGCCCGATGAAGCGAACTTCCTCGCGCTCGTCAACACCGATCGCACGACGGCGAACCCGCTCGCGCTGCCGATGATCTTCGATGAGTACGCGGAGGAAGCAGCGCGCCTGCACGCCACCGACGAAGCGACGAACAACTACTACTGCCACTACGATACGCAGAACCGCGGCCCCGGTTCGCGCTATCTTGCGCTGCTGGCCCTCGGGCAAGACAACGAGAACATCGGCAAGACCTCCGGCACCGATGCGGTTGGTTCGTACACCGTCACCGAAGCCGCGTTCATGGCGGAATCTTCGACGAACGGCGGCCACTACACGAACATCATCGATTCGACGCACGCTTGGGCCGGTGTCTCGACGGTCGTGGCCGGCCCCTCCGCGCAGTACGTCGACCAGGAATTCGTGTCGCCGCACGGCACCGACCCCTACGTCTACCCGAATTTCACCGGCTCCGCGTGCCCGCCCGGCGTGGTCCCGAACAACTCGTAGATTCCCCCGTACGGGGACGGTGACGGCCCTTTATCGAAATAGCTGGGGTTATGGCCACGGAACGGATCGATGTGCGCGGGGTCGCGCGTTTGGCGCGGCTCGCGCTCAGTGACGAAGAGATCGAGCGCTACGGCGCGCAGCTCGAGGACCTGCTCAAGCACGTCGACGACCTCAAGCAACTGGACACCTCCGACGTCGCGGCGACCGCGCAGGTTATCGAGTCGCGCAACGTCATGCGTCCCGATGTCCTCGCGCCGTGCCTCGATCACGATGCCGTGATGGCCGGCGCGCCGCAGCCGCAGCACGGCTTTTTTCGCGTCCCGAAGATCATCGCCGAGGCCGGTTGATGGATCCGGTTCGCGCTTCCGCCCGCGAGATCGCGCGCGCGGTCAATGCCCGTGAAATTTCGGCGGCCGAAATCGCCGAGACGATGATCCCGCACGTCGCCTCCGTCGACGAGCATCTCGGCGCGTACCTGACGCTCACGCCCGAGCTGATGCGCGAAAGCGCACGCAAGGTCGACGCGCGCATCGCGGCTGGCGAATCGCTGCCGCTGGCCGGGGTGCCCGCCGCGATCAAAGACAACATGTGCCTGCTCGGCACGCGCACCACGTGCGCCTCGAAAATTCTCGAGCAGTGGATCGCGCCGTACACCGGCACGGCCGTTGCGCGTCTGCTCGACGCGGGTGCCTTGCCGATCGGTAAGACGAACATGGATGAGTTCGCGATGGGCAGCTCGGGTGAAAACTCGGCGCTCGGCACGACGAAAAACCCGTACGACTTCGACCGCGTTCCCGGCGGCTCGTCGGCCGGCAGTGCGGCAGCCGTGGGCGGCTACGTGGCGACGATTTCCACCGGCAGCGATACCGGCGGTTCGATTCGCGAACCGGCGGCGTTCTGCAACGTCGTCGGGTTCAAGCCGACCTACGGGCGCGTTTCGCGCTACGGATTGATCGCGTTTGCCTCGAGCCTGGATCAGATCGGGCCGTTCGCGCGCACCGTGGAAGATGCGGCGCTGACGTACGACGCAATGGGCGGTCACGACGCGATGGACGCGACCAGCGTCGACATGCCGTTCGAGACGACCGCCGGCCACCTGCGCGAAGATCTGCGCGGCGTGCGCGTCGGCATCGTCAAGGAATTCGCCACCTCCGATCTCGCACCGGACGTTGCCGCAGCGTACGAAGCGGCCTATGCCGATCTCGCAAAGCTCGGCGCCGAACTGGTCGAGGTCGAGTTGCCGACGGCCAAGTACGGCCTCTCGACGTACTATCTCATCGCGCCGGCCGAATGCTCGTCGAACCTCGCGCGCTTCGACGGCGTGCGCTACGGCCTGCGCGTCGACGGCGCCGACGTCGGCGAGATGTATGAGAAGACGCGCGCCGCGGGCTTCGGCCCCGAGGTGAAGCGCCGGATCCTCATCGGCACCTATGCGCTTTCGAGCGGCTACTACGACGCGTACTACGTCAAGGCGCAGAAAGCACGCACGCGCATCGCCGACGATTTTCGGCGCGCGTTCGCAAAGTGCGACGTCATCGCATCGCCCGCTGCGTCCTCACCCGCGTTCACCTTCAACGCCAAGAGCGATCCCTACAGCATGTACCTGATGGACTATTACACGATCCCCGTCTCACTCGCCGGCCTGCCGTCGCTCTCGATCCCATGTGGCTCCGCACTGCCCGAAGGCGGCTCGCGCCCGATGCCGCTCGGCCTGCAACTCGCGAGCCCGCTCTTCACCGAACGCGCCCTCCTCGGCTACGCCCACGCCTACGAACGCGCGACGCAACACGCGACGAAGTTGACCGTATGTCATCCCGAGCTTGTCGAGGGATCGCGATAATGGCGACGACTGAGGCGGCCCTTCGACAAGCTCAGGGTGACACGGGGCGCGCGGCACTTCGGGAAAAATACGAAGCGGTTATTGGGATCGAGTGTCACGTTGAACTGAAGACCGTCAGCAAGATGTTCTGCGGCTGCGCGAACGAGTTCGGCGGGGAACCGAATACCAAAGTGTGTCCGGTGTGTTTGGCGCTGCCCGGTGCGTTGCCGGTGCCCAATGCGAAGGCGATCGAGCTGATGATCGCGGCGGGGCTCGCGTTCGACGCGGAGATTCCGGCGTTTTCGAAGTTCGACCGGAAGAACTACTTCTATCCGGACATGCCCAAGAACTATCAGATCTCGCAGTTCGACATGCCGCTCACGCAGGGCGGCGTGGTGCACTATTGGCTGCCGGACGGCACGAAGAAGTCATGCCGCCTCACGCGCATCCATCTCGAAGAAGATACCGGTAAGTCGACGCACGCGGGTTCGGGTGACGGCCGCATCGCCGGCTCGTCGTACTCGCTGGTCGACTTCAACCGCGCCGGCGTGCCGTTGATGGAGTGCGTCGGCGAACCGGACATCCGTTCGGCCGAAGAAGCCGTCGGCTATCTCGAGGCGCTCAAACGCACCTTCGTCGAGCTCGGCGTCTCCGACGTCAAGATGGAAGAAGGATCGCTGCGCTGCGATGCCAACGTGTCGGTCCGCTTGCGCGGCGCGGCCGAATACGGCACGAAGGCCGAGATCAAGAACATGAACTCGTTTCGCAGCGTGCACGATGCGATCGAGAGCGAGATCGACCGTCAGATCTCGGTGATCGAGGGCGGCGGCCGCGTGATCCAGGAGACGCGCGGCTGGGACGAAGCGGCCGGCGTGACGCATTCGATGCGCTCCAAAGAACAAGCGCACGACTACCGCTACTTCCCCGAGCCCGATCTCGTGCCGTTGGAAATCGACCGCAGCGTGATCGAGCGCATCCGCGCGTCGATGCCGCCGGTGCCGTTCGAACGCTTCGAGCGCTATACCGAAAAATTCGGGATATCGGTGAAGCAGACGACGCAGCTGGTCGACAACCCGCCGCTGGCGGCGTATTTCGATAAGGTCGTGGCGGTGACCAACGCACCCGCGGCAACCCTGAACTTCGTGTTAGGCGATCTTTCGCGCATGGCCAACGAAAGCGGCACGCCGGTCTCGCAGGGGAACGTGACGCCCGAAGCGCTGGCCGAGCTGATCGCGCTCACCGAAGCGAAGACGATCAACTCCAAGATCGCGAAGGACGTGCTCGCGCGGCTCTGGGCCGACGGCGGTTCGGCGAAGGCAATCGTGGAGGCCGAGGGCCTGGCGCAAGTGTCCGATCCCGGTGCGATTGCGCAGTTCGTCGACGACGTGCTCGCCGCGAACGCCGAGAGCGTGACGCAATTCAAAGCGGGCAAGGAGAACGTGCTGAAGTTTCTCGTGGGTCAGGTGATGAAGACGAGCCGCGGTAAAGCCAATCCCGAACTCGTCGAGACGCTCTTGCGGGAGAAGATCGCGGCGCGCTGATGCTCGCTGATCCACGGTCGCTCGAAGCGCTGGACTTCGCGCGCGTGCGCGAGCGGGTCGCCGGGCAGACGCATGCCGCGCAGGCGCAGGCGCAGGCGATCGCCATGGAACCCACCTCGGATTCGACCACGGTGCGCCGGCTCGTCAACGAGACGACCGAGATGCGCACGCTCGTGCGCACGCAGAGTTTCTCGCTCTCGCGCATCGAGGACGTCGACGAAGCGCTCGAGATCGCGCAGCGCGGCTCGTCGCTGCCGGCGGGCGAACTGCGCGCGATCGCCGATGCGCTGGCGGCGGGCGGAGCGGCGGTGCGCGCGATCCGCGAGGCCGAGGGCGTGCCCGCGCTGCGCGATGTGACCTCGGCGTTCAAAGCCCTGCCCTCGATCGTCAGCCGCATCACCGATGCGATCGACGAGCACGGCAGCGTGCTCGATCGCGCGTCGCCCGCGCTTGCGCGCGTGCGCCGCCAGATCGCGCAGGCGCAGGACGACGCCCGCGACCGCACGGCCGCCCTCACGCGTTCGGCGAAGTACGCGCGCGCGATCCAAGATTCGATCGTCACCGTCCGTAACGGCCGCTACGTGATCCCGATCAAGGCCGAGTTCGCGGGCGAGTTCCCGGGCATCGTGCACGACACGAGCGCAACCGGCGCGACGCTCTTCGTCGAGCCGCTCGAGACGCTGGAGACGAACAACCGCGTCCGCGCCTTGCGCGCGCAAGAGGAGCACGAGGTCGCGCGCATTCTGGCCGAGCTGAGCGCGCTGACCGGGGCCGAGGCGCACCAGATCCGCACGAACGTCGCGATCTACGTCGAGCTCGATCTGGCGCTCGCACGGGCTGCGGTGGCCGACCGCATGAACGCGGTCGAGCCCACGATCGTCGATGCGGCGACGATCGACGTGCACGACGGGCGGCATCCGCTGCTCGACGAGCGCGCCGTGCCGCAGTCGATCACGCTCGACGACGACGTGCGCATCACGATTATCAGCGGCCCCAATATGGGCGGCAAGACCGTCGCGCTCAAGATGGTCGGCCTGTTCGTCGCGATGGCCGGCTGCGGCATGCACGTGCCGGCCGTGTCGGCCAAAATCGGCCGTTTCACCCGTATTTTCACCGATATCGGCGACGATCAATCGATCGCGCAGAACACCTCGACGTTTTCCGCGCACCTCGGGCGGCTCGCCGAGATCGTTTCGCAAGCCGACGCGCGCTCGCTGATCCTGATCGACGAGATCGGGTCGGGCACGGAGCCCAATGCCGGCGCGGCGCTGGCCGTGGCACTGCTCGAGCGTTTTCTCGAAGTCGGCGCGTGCGCGCTCGTCACCACGCATGCCACCGAACTGAAGCTCTTCGGCGCCGAACACGCGCATGTCCGCAACGCCAGCGTGCGCTTCGATCCGCATACCTACGCACCGACCTACCAGCTCGATGTCGGCTCGCCCGGACAGTCGCTGGCGTTCCCGCTCGCGCGTGCGATGCATCTCGACCTGCGCGTAATCGAACGCGCCGAAGCGCTCCTCTCCGCGCAAGAACGCGATTACGAGCGCGCGCTGGAAGAACTCGCGCTCGAGCGCACACGCACGACGAAAGAGCGCGAAGTGCTGGCGAACGAGCGCGTGCAACTGCGCACGCTCGAAGACGCGGCCCGCAAGCGTGGCGAAAATCTCGAACGCGAACGCCGCGAACTCGCCCAGCGCGCCGAGGCCCAGCTGGCTCAAGCGCTGCGGGGCTTTTCGGCCGAGTTGGAACGGCGCGCGCGCGAGGGCGGCGAGCGTACGCGCGGACCGCGCGTGACCCGCGGCCAAAGCGAACTGCTCGGCCGCACGATCGACGAGATGCGTTCGGGCCTCGGCATTTCACGCACCGCGCCCCCTGCAGCGCCGAATCAGCAAGCGCCGGCGCCGATCGGGGTCGGCGACCGCGTGCGCGTGAACTCGCTCGATACCGAGGGTGTCGTGGTGGAAGATTTCGGCAACGACGTGATGCTGCAGATGGGTGCGCTGCGCATGACCGTACCGAAGAGCGATGTCAGCCGCCAAGGCTCCGCGGCGCCGCGGCGGGTCGAGCGCCACGAGCGTGAGAGCGGTTCGGCGAAGCTCGCGGCGGCCACCGGCGCGCGCACCGAACTCGACGTGCGCGGCAAACGGTTCGTCGAGGCCGAGCCCGTCGTCGAGCAGTGGATCGATGCCTCGATGCTCGCCGGCGCGTCGCCGCTGCGGCTGATCCACGGCAAGGGCACGGGCCTTTTGGGACGCGGCTTGCAGCAATATCTGCGCGCGCACCCGCACGTCAAAGACGTGCGTTTCGGGACGGCCGAAGAAGGGGGCAGCGGCGTGACGGTGTTCGAACTATCGTGACGATGACCCAACCTCCGAGCGCAGCGGCGCGCGAAGCGGCGCAAGCGTTCGCCGACGGCTGCGATCACGTCGAGACCTTCGACGAACTAGCCGCGCGCATCGCCGGCGGCAAACGCCTCAACGTCAAGCTCGGCCTCGATCCGACCAGCGCCGATCTGCACATCGGACACGCGGTCGTGCTGCGCAAGCTGCAGCAGTTCGTCGATGCGGGTCACAACGTGACGCTGCTGATCGGCGACTTCACCGCGCGCATCGGCGATCCGACTGGCCGCAACGCGATGCGTCCGCCGCTGACCGACGAAGCGATCGAAGCGAACATGCAGACGTATGCGAAGCAGGCCGGCAAGGTGCTCGACATGGACCGCATCACGCTGCGCTACAACTCCGAGTGGCTCGGCAAACTCTCGTTCGCACAACTGATCAAACTGCTCGCGCAAACGACGGTCGCGCGCATGCTCGACCGCAACGACTTCGCGCAGCGCTACGCGGCCGGCACGCCGATTTCGATGCACGAATTTCTCTATCCGGTCGCGCAAGCGTACGACTCGGTCGCGCTCGAAGCCGACGTCGAACTCGGCGGTTCGGATCAGCTCTTCAACCTGTTGATGGGCCGGCCGTATCAGTTACACGCGGGCCAGCCGGCGCAGATCTGCATGACCGTGCCGCTGCTCGAAGGACTCGACGGCAAAGCGAAGATGTCGAAGTCGGCCGGTAACCACATCGCGCTTACCGACACGCCGAACGATCAATACGGCAAGGTCATGCGCATTCCCGATGAGGCGCTACCGCGCTACGCCCGGCTCGCGGCCGGCTGGTCGCAGCACGAAACCGACCGTCTCGCTTCGGCCCTTGCCGCCGGCACGGGCAACCCGATGGACGAGAAAAAGCGTATCGCCGAGACGGTGGTGACGTTGTATCATGGGGCAGATGCCGCCCGGGCGGCGCGCGACCATTTCGAGCGGACGATCCAGCGCGGTGAGATGCCGGCCGAGATTCCCGAACGCCGATTCGAAGGCGCGCACACCCTGGTGGACGTCATGGTGGCGGCGGGCTTTGCCGAGAGCAAACGCGCGGCGCAGCGGCTGATCGCCGAAGGCGCGGTGAAAATCGACGGGAGCGTCGTCACCGATCCGAAAACACCCTGGGATACCTCCCGTCCGGCCGTTTTGCAGGTCGGTTCACGTAAATTCGTACGCGTACTCTCCGAGAAAGGCTGACCCCGATGGCCGCCATCACCTACACGCCGCAACAAGGGAAATCCGGGCCGAAGTTCACCTGCCCGCGCTGCCACCGGACCTACCCCTATCCCGTTGACTACGATCGTCCGATCCGTTGTGAGTGCGGCTGGTGGTACACCAATGTCGGCCACGGCACGATCGTCGAAGAGTTCCGGCCGCGCATCGGCGGCTCCGACCCCGACGCTCCGCAATACGGGGAAGGCACGCAGCCCGAACGGCACTAATCGAGGCGGGCGAGTAGCCCCTCGACGTCGGCGGCGGTGAGCACGTAGCGGCGTTTGCAGAAGTCGCACGTCGCTTCCGTCTCCGGCTGTTCGCGCGAAATCTTCAGCAACTCGTCGCGGCCTAAGCCCACGAGCGCCCGTTCGACCCGCTCGCGGGTGCAGCGGCAGTCGAAGCGCGCCTCGTAGGTGTTCTCGTGGGGGCGTAACTCGAGCCCCGCGGCCAGCCGCTCGATCAGCCCGCGCGCGTCGGTCCCCTCCGCGATCTGTGTCGTGACCGGCGGCATTGCCGCGGCGTTCGCTTCGAGCTTGGCGATCGTCGCATCGTCGGAGCCCGGCATCAACTGTGCGATGATGCCGCCGGAAGCGCGGATGCCCGTGGGATCGGCCAAAACACCAAGTGCGACCACGCTCGGGATCTGCTGCGAGTTGGCGAGGTAGCTGGCGATGTCTTCACCGATCTCGCCCGTTTCGAGCGGCACGATTCCAACGTACGGTTGGCCGATTTCATAGCTCTTGGTGACCTGAAGCTGGCCCTTGCCGATGACGCCGGCGACGTCGAATTTGCCGCGCGCGTTGAGCGGCAGATCGGCCAGCGGATAGCGAGCGTAGCCACGCGCCGCGATGACGCCCTCGCCGCCGCTCCAGGCGTCGGCAACGATCCTCCCGATGGGGCCGTTGCCCGAGATCTGCAGGGTGAGGCGTTCGGGGCCCTTGAGGCTTGCGCCGAGTAGCGTGGCGGCGGTGACGAGGCGGCCGACGGCGGCGGCGGCGGTGGGTGCCAGGGCATGCCGGAGTTGGGTTTCCCGCACCAATTCGGTCGTCGTTCCGGCGACGAACGAGACGGTTCCGCTGGCAGCGCTTGCGGTGACGACGCGATCCATACGCAGGTGGAGAAACCCCGATCCGCTGCGGGCGTTGCAATTGTCGCTTTGGCGGGAGGAAGGCAACCGTGCCCTGGTATAGGCTCCCCGACAACGTTTTTTGAGGTGCCGTATCTTGACCAAAGCTGATCTCGTTGAATCGATCGCGACTGAGTTCGAACTTTCAAAGCGCCAATCGGGCGAGATCATCGACCTGGTATTGGAAGAGATCAAAGAGGCGCTGCAGAGCGGCGACAAGGTGCAGCTGATTCCGTTCGGCAGCTTCGTCGTGCGCAATCGCAAAGCGCGCGAGGGCCGCAATCCGGCGACCGGCGCGAAGATCAAGATCCCCGCGCGCCGCGTGCCCGCGTTCACCGCCGGTAAGGGCCTCAAAGACGCCGTCGCCGGCGGCAAGAAAAAATCTAGCCGAAAGAAGTAGGCTGGTTGTCAGCCACTACGAGCCGAACGAGTACTTCGAGACGCGCGGCTTGAGCGGTTGGTCGTCGTGCGCCGAGACGGTCTTGCGGAGCGCGGCGATCTCGTCGCCGTCGAGCTCGAAGCCCTCGGCAACAACGGCGGCTTCCGGGTCGCGCGCGAACGCCATCCGGAACGCTTCATCGTTGAGGTAGCGTTCGACGAGATCGGCTACGGCATCGCGGCTCATGGGATGCCGTAAGAATTCGCGCGCTCGCGCCATCAGCCTTTCTTTAAAACGTGCCGCGCATGTGCTTTTAATCTCGCGCGCTCGGTCCAAATGTCGTTGCACAGGCGGAAGAGCGCGAGACCGCCGACGACGACCGCGAACACCCGGCCGAAGTATGGCACGGCGTCCGGCGGGACGATGCGTGCGACCCAGCCTTGGGCCGTGTAGCGATAGATGAAGAGCGTCCAGGCCGAGATCGCGCCGATGTACACGACCGCCCCGAGCGCGTAGAGCAGCTCGAACCGGTGGCCGCGCAAGCTAGCGCCGCTTCGCAGCGCGGGCCACAACCCGGTAGCGATCCAGCCCAGGCTCTTGCCGCGCAGATTCGGCCGCTCCATCGCGTCCATCAGCAGATAGTAGCCGTCGTATTCGAGCAGCGGGTTGAGGTTGCGCAGTACGGCGATGTACGACCAGAGCGCGAACACCCACGCCACTGCCGCGACCGTCAAGCTGGGCGCAAATAAAGCGAGGTACCCGGCCGCGCCGGCGAGCACGAGATTCACGAGAATTCCGCCGGCATCCACCAGCATGCGCTGCTCGCGCGTCGCGAGCCAGGCATCCGAGGTGTCGACGAAGAGCATGACGCGAAACCAGAACCAGCCGAAGCCGACGCGATCGACGCGCGCGCCCGCGGCCTTTGCCGCCACGCCGTGGCCGAGTTCGTGCAAGATGATCGCAACGGCGGCGAGCGGGATCATGAAGAAGCCGACGCGCGCGACCGTTGCGGCGTGCAAGAGCGTGGCGGCGGAGCGCTGCGCCATCGAGATGAACGCCGCAAACCCGCCGGCTGCGAGGACGAGCGTAACGATGATGCCGGCGCGCGTAAATGCAAAGCGCCCGACGCTCTGATAGAGTGCGTTGAAGAAACGGTCGCAGCCGTTGAGGGAAAACGTGTACTCCATCACGCGAAAAACCGCCTCGACGAAACGCCGGTGGCGGCTGCGCGCGGGCGCCGTCGTGTCGAGCCGTTCGAGGTCGATGAACTCCTCGCGCGCGAGGTGGCGCACGACGTCCATCACGACGTCCGGCGCGAGCGTTTTGTATTCGAGAAAGAGATCCATCGTGATATCGCGCAGCGTGTGCACGCCGTCGAGATGGTTCCAGACGAACGCGCCCTCGCGCGAAAGACGGAAATACGTGCCGCGCGCAGGATCTTTTAGCGTCCAGATCGTGGTGCCGTCCGCGGTCGTGCGATCGTGCAGTTCCACGCCGGGCTTGCGACGCGGCCGGCTGCGCGCTTGCATCAATGCGACCAGGTGTTCGGCGAGTGCGCCTTCGCTCGCCATCGCTTCGAGCACGTCGTCGCGGCGCAGCACGAGCAATTCGGCGTCGCTGATCACGCGCACGGTCGCGTTGCGCGGTGCGCCCGTCAGCAGCGCGGCTTCGCCGAAGAGCATCCCCGTGCGGAGCTTGGCTAAATGCCGCTCCGCGTCGCCCGAGGCGTCGACGACCTCGAGTTCGCCGTGCCGGATGAGATAGCACTCATCGCCGGGATCCCCCTGACGGATGATGATTTCGCCGGGCGAGGCATGCCGAATCTGCACGCGCTCGGACAAGCGGGCGACTGCCCCGGGCGAAAGATCCCCGAGTAGCGTGGCGGATTTGATGAAGCGGCCGACAGCCATCCGCTCGGCTGCCGCCTTAAGTTCCGGCCGGGCGTTGTCATCGTCGATCGCCTGCGCGAACGAGGCGCCGTCGAGCCGTAGCAGCGTGACCGGGGTGAGTGCGACGACGCTCGCCGTGCGGCGCTCCGCCCCGGCCACGATCGCGACCTCGCCGAAGAGTTCGCCGGGCCCGAGCACCGCGATCGGCAACGGTCCGCTCTTGCCGGCAATTTGCACTTCGAGCCGCCCGTCGATCACGACGTATGCATCGATGCCGGCCTCGCCCTCGCGAATCACGACGTCGCCCTTGGCCGCCGTTTCGCGCGTTGCGTTCGCCGCGAGCGTATCGAGCGTGTCCGCCGAAAACGAACGAAGCTGCCACACGTGCGCGAGGATCGGCGCAGCGAACGAGGGCGTGCTCGTCATGAAACGCCGTTCGTAGAAACGCCCCCGTTGTCATCCCGAGCTTGTCGAGGGACCGCCACTCAGACGAATTGCGTGAGGGAAAGCGTGTTCCCGTCCGGATCGTTGAACCACGCGACCCCGTCGCCGTTTGGGGTCCACCAGATCCCCGCTTCGTCCTGTTCGATAACCGGCACGCGCATCGTTGCGATGCCGTGCGCAGCGAGTTCGGCGACGGTCGCGCGAATGTCGGGCACGTCCCACCCGAGCGTGGTAAACGGATGCGGCTGGAAGTCCGCTACGAGTTGCACCCGCAACATCGTTGTCCCGGCCCGAAACACGAGCGCATACGGGGATTCGTCGACCAGCTTCAACCCCAATTGGTCGCGATAGAACACTTTCGCCGCCTCCGGCTGCCGAGTAGCCGTGAACGCAATCACCGTCGCATGAGCAAGCACGCCCGTCCCCTTTCCGTCACCCCGAGCTTGTCGAGGGGCAGCCACAATTCGCCGGGAACGCAGTCATCCCGGCAAGAATCCGGGTGCATGCCGGCCCGGCGAATGTTCGGCTTGAGCATCGTGGCTGCAACGTGTCTAAACGTCGCCGCCTACGTCGTGGCCGCGCGGGCTACGCACCTCGACCGCGCCTGGTTCTGGATTGCGCTCGCCGCCGCGGCGTTCGTGTGGGCGCCCAAACAACTCCCGAGCGTGCAAGCGTCGACGGCGAGCTCGTCGCTGCTCTCCGCGCCGCGTGCGGCACTGTCCGCAATCGTCTTGTGGGCATTGTTTTTCGGCAAGGCCGTTGGCTGGAATGCGGTCGTCGAGTACGGCATGGGCGCCTGGCTCATCGTGCTACTGCTGGTCGTGTTCGTTATGCTCGGCGTTGTCGCGATTCACTTCGCGTCAGGCGGTCGCTTCTTAGCGTTCAAGTCAAACGAGCGCATCATCAAGTGACGTCGCGCGCGCCGACCGGAAACCCGGGCGCGAGCATTGCGCCTGCCTCGAGCGGACGTTCGATCAGCTTGTACTTGTAGGCGAAATCGAGCGGGCGCTGGAGTTCAGGCAACGTGACTGCAACGGCGCTCGTTGCACGAACCGAACTTCGCACCTGCGACGGGTCTTGACCGGTAAATTTCGCGACCAGGTCGACCGTCGCGTCTTGATGCGCGTTTGTGTAACGCCCCGCTTGAGCCATGACCGTTTGGAAAGCTTTCACCGCCTGGGGATTCTTCACGATGAAATCGTCGCTCGCGATCCACGCCGAAATGAGGAAGCGTGGAGCAACGGCGTCGAGCGGCTTGCCCAAGAGACGCGCTTTTCCGCCGGCAAGAGCGACCGAGAGAAACGGCGCCTTGAACACGCCGGCATCGATGCGTCCGCCCAGCAATGCGGCGAGTTGTTCGGGCGGCGGGATCTCGACCGGCTTGAGGCTTGCGCCGTCGCCGCCGCCGTTATCGACCCAGCCGCGCGTAGCGAGCGTGTAGAGGTCCTTGAGCGAGTCCACGCCGATGACTTTGCCGTTCAAGTCGCTCGCCGAGCGGATCGGCGAATCGGCCTTCACGAGCAGCACCGAATCGGCGTGATCGCTGAGATAGAACGCTTCGGGCGCGATAAACTTCACCGGGATGTCGTGCGCGATCGCAGCGAACGTCGCGAACAGGCTGCCCGCGGCGATATCTGCCGAACCGCCGACCAGCGCCGTGAGGCTCGCCGCGCTGCTGCCGGTGTTGACCAGGTCGATCGCCAGTCCGTGCGCGGCAAACACGTTTTGCTGCTGCGCCCACAGCAGCGTTTTGACCGCGTCGGTCCGCACCGTGAGGATCCGCAGCGTCTGCAACGCCTGGGCCCGAGCCGGTGCAGCCTGCACGAGCGGCGCCAATGGCGCTGCAACGGCAAGACGTATGAAGCGGCCGATCGAAAGAGCGCATGATCTGGTTTTATGACGGCTGCCGACGGCGTCCCCTTCTACCAAAGCAGAAGGCCCCGGCGATGATGCCGAGGCCTTCCTTTGATTATCTGATTATCGTTCGTCCGTATACGTGCTGATGATTCGGTTGCTGTGGATTTCTTCTTTGTGGTACTCGGCAACAAGGGCGAGCCATCCGTCCCAATCCCGGAACTTTCGCTCGGTTCGGCGGCGCGATTCTTGCGCGTTGTAGACCTGGCCGGGGAACATGTAACGCGCGCGACGGTGGTTGCTATCTCTCGGGAGTAAGTTCATCGCTAACGCCCCTCCCTTCGATGCGATTTGCGGAGACGTCAAGGTCCATTTTTCCACTTGCATGCGTTCCGAAACAGAGAAACGTTAAGCGCTCGAAAGAAAAGGCTACCGCGCTCGATCTGTGGGGTCAGTCGTCTGGAGTGAAAGGTTCCATCCTCACGTCGTTCATGTTTATCGGAAGCTCATTAAACGTACGTTGAGGGCCGGCAAGTAATTGGAGCGGCAACGAATCGTCAGAAGCGTATTCGGTCTTGCGATATTCATTGAAGACATTTTTGAACGAAACGGTCAGCATCGAGTTTTGCAGCAGGTTGCCGTCTCGTGCAGCGCTCTTCATGTACGTGACAAATCGAACCGGCTCTGATTGTCCGGCAACAAGAGTACCAATAGGTTCCCCTTGGCGGTTGATGTTCAACCCTGGAACACTGAGAAAGACGACACCACTTAGGGCAGGCGCCGAGGACGTCGGATTTAGTGCCGTTGCCTCGACAATGAGTTCGTGAGTGCCCGGGATGAAGTAAATCCTGGCGTCCGTTAGCACGATGAGGCCGGTAAGCTGTTGCCGATGGTGCAAATCGTCTTGGGCGGTTTGCCGCGCAGCATCCTCGCGGGCAAGCTTCGCATCCTTTGCCATTGATGACGTTCGGAGTGCAAGCCAGAATGTGCCGAGTGCTAGCAATCCTGTGCAGACCGCAACATAGAAGTCCGGAGTGTGCCAGATGTCAGGTTCGGGCGGGAAGATGAACACGTATACCTACAACCAGACGCGTGAGGAAAAACGAAAAGGCACTCTACGCTGCGGCGTGAGTGCCCTCTCAATGGTCGGGTAGACAGGATTTGAACCTGCGACCCCTTGACCCCCAGTCAAGTGCGCTACCAAGCTGCGCCACTACCCGACGAGTAGGTGCTTGGGGTTTGGGATGACTCCGGCGCTTTCCCGCCAAGGACGGCCCGGTGAAAGCGACGATGTTTGCCGACGGCGGTTCGCGGGGGAATCCGGGCCCGGCCGCGTCGGGAGCGGTGGTCTTCGACGAAGCCGGCGCCGTCTTGCGCGAAGTGGGTACGTTTCTCGGCGTGGCCACCAACAACGTCGCGGAATGGACGGGGCTGCTTACGGGCCTCGAGGCGGCGCTCGAGCTGGGCGTCGACGACCTTTCCGTGCGGCTCGATTCCGAGCTCGTGGTGAAGCAGATCAGCGGCGCGTACCGCGTCAAGAACGAGGGGCTGATCCCGCTGCACGCCAAGGCGAAGGCGCTGCTGCGGAAGTTCGCGCACGTCGAGGTGAAGCACGTGCCGCGCAAGCAGAACGCCGCGGCCGACGCGCTCGTTAACCAGGTACTCGATGCTCACCGTTAGCAGCCCCGGCTGACCCGATGCGCCGGTTCCCCGTCACCCTGCTCGTTCTCGTCGCGGTCGTCGTTGCGGTCGTGGGCGGCTGGCTTTTGTTCGCCAAGAGCGAGCACGACCGGTTTGTCGCCGTCCAAAAAGTCGGCGAGCAGCGCTCCGAAATTCGTCTCACGTATACGCTTTCGCACACCGGCGGCGCCATTGCGCGCGAAGTGTGGTTCTTTCAGAACATCAACGGTCACTCAACCGCCACCTATACGGCCGTCGACCGGCACGGCAACAAGGCCACCTTCGACGAGCAGATCGTCAACTACGACGTGACCTTTCTGTTCGACCGGGTCGTGGCCGACGGGATCTGGGAGTTGGAGACCCGCCCCTTCCGCGGTTCGTCCCAAACGCTGCACATCGTGGAGATCGCGCAAACCGCGGGCAAGGACCACGGTTCGCACCGCTTCCAGTTCAGCGACGCGCATTACATCGCGACCGAAGCCGGCCGCGAATATCATATCCATCTCGACCCGCATAAGCCGGTACCGGATTTGATGAGCCTGCAATCGACCTCGACGGCCGATCCGCGCTACGAAAAGATCGCGACCGACTTCGAACAGTTCGGTTCGCCGCGTTTCAAGGCGACGATCGCCCAGGCGCGGGCCAAGCTCCTAAAGGGTTAGCTTGGCCTAACGCCGTCGTAAGCTGATATGGTCGTCATCGCGGCGGCGGCGTTCCTCGCGCTCGGGTTGCTTCACTTCGATTTTTCGCGGGAGTGGTGGCGCGGGCAGTCGGTGCGCCTCGTCATCGGGATCCCGCTGTGTCTGCTCTACGCCTACCTGGTGATGCCGCCGCTCGTGTTCCCGCAGGCCATCACGCTGCTGCTGATCACGCTCATTCCGAACGTTGGGCTCACGATCGCCGAAGCCGCGCGCAAGATCGTCGTTTCGCGGCGCATCGTCAGCATTCGCCGCACGCCGATTCTCCCGCCGGCGATCGTGCTCGGCGCGGTGCTGGTGTTTGCCGGCATCCTCACGATTCTGCCGATCGTCGATGCGAGCGGCTTGCGCGACATCACCGGCGTGACGATCACCTCGGACAAGCCGCCGACGGCCGATCTGCGACACGTGCGCGTGGTGCCCGAAGAGTCCGCGATCTTCTCCGGCTCGAAAGTGCTCGGACAGCTCGGCGCCTACTATCGCGTCGGCGAGTACAGCGTGCAGTCGGAGAACGGCAAGCTCGTGTGGGTGGCGCCGCTCGATTTCCAGGGCGTGATTCAGTGGCTCGCGCGCGGCACGAGTCCGGGCGTGATCGTCGTTAGCGCGGAGAACCCCGACACACCGGCGGAATTGCGCCAGCGCCAGCCGCTGCGTTACATTCCCTCGGCGCTCCTGAACACGAACCTGATGCGCCACGTCTACATGAGTTACGGTACCGAGCTGCTGCTCGAAACGACGCTGCAGCTCGACGCGGCCGGCGATCCCAAGTACATCGTGACGCTCGGCCGTCCGACGATCGGCTGGAGCGGCGAAACCGTTACCGCCGTCGTGATCGTCGACCCCACAACCGGCGCGATGCAGCGCATCCCGCGCGAGCAGTTCGCGAGCTTGCCGGCATGGATCAGCCGCGTGTATCCGGCCGACCTTGCGCTGGAGTACAACGATTGGCTCGGGCGCTACGTGCACGGCTGGTGGAATTCGATTGTGACGAAACGCGACGTGCACTTGCCGGTGCGCGATGAGGTGTTCGGGCTCTTGCTCGACGCGAACCGCTTCGTCTGGTTTGCCGATCACACATCGCCCAATGCGACCGACGATTCGATGACCGGCTTCACCTACATGGACAGCCGCACCGGCGCGATGACGTACTACACCTCGGCCGGCGGCGAGTTTAACAGCGTTGCGGCCGAACGCTCGGTCAGCGCCAATCCGATCATCACGCAAGGCCGCCTGATTCCCACCCAGCCGATCCTCTACAATATTGGGCAGAATACATGGGTCGTGCCGGCCGTCGCGAGCAACGGAAAGTTCCAAACCCTCGCGCTCGTGCAGGCGGCAGGCGGCCACGTCGTGGTCGGCAACTCGTCGTCGTCGGCGCCGGTGGCGGACGCGTTCGCGCAGTACCGGGCCTTCCTCGGCGGCAGCACGGAGAATTCGGGCGCCGAGACGACGATCTCGGGCACCATCGATCGCTTCATCGCCACCGGCAACCGTATTCTCTTCACCATTCGCGGCCGGGCACAGATTTTCACGATCTCCGACCCGTCGGATGCGAGCGCGCTCTTGGCCCGCAGCGGCGACGCGGTCCGGTTTACGGCCACCGCCCCGCAGGATGGCACGGCTCTCGTACGGGAGTTCCACGACCGGACCCTGGGTGAATGAAACAGCTCTCCACACGCCGGCTCGACCTGCTTCCCGTCGACACGCGCAACGCGCGCGAGTTGTGGCGGATTCTCAACGCGCCCGACTTGCGGAAGTATCAGGACATTCCGCGCATTCCGGCTGAGGATTTCGAGCGCCAGGTGCGCAGCCGCCCGCGCGCGCTCGACGGCCGTTCGACCGGCCGCTTCGAGTGGCTTTTGCAAACGAACGGCGAACCGGTGCGCGCGATCGGCTGGATCTCGTTGCGGGTGAACGACCGCACGCCGCACATCGGCGAAATCGGTTATAGCTTAGTTGAAGACGCGCGCGGCTGCGGCTACGCAACGGAAGCGCTCGGCGCGGCGATCGATGAGGCGTTCGCGGCCGGCGAACTCGAAGAGATGCAAGCCTGTTGCGTGCCCGAAAATCTGCCCTCACGCGCGGTGCTCAACCGGGCCGGCTTTTCCGAAGAGCGGACGATTCGCGGCGGTGCCGTGATTCGCGGGCGTCACGTCGACGTCGTGCTCTATCGCATGACGCGGTCTGAATGGCGGCGCCTCAATATGCCGGCGGCTCGTCGCCAAATGCAATCGTAATTCCGGCGTCGAGATAGCCGAAGTACCGCTGCGCCGGGTCGGCGAGATGGGCCACCAGCGGTTCCCGCACGACGCGCACGTTCAGGACGTTCGCAAGCTCGGCGCGCGGCACCCAGCGGCATTCGCGCACGTGGTCGTCGCCGGGCGGAACGTGCGGCTCGCCTTCGGCTTCGATCGTGAACACGAACGCGGTGAACTGCGTTTCGGTCGAAGCATCGAACGACTCGGCCACGTAGGCTAAGCCCGTCACGCGCGCCGCGAGCGAGGTCTCTTCACGCAGTTCGCGCACCGCCGCCATCGCGCAGGTTTCGCGGCCTTCCTGGCGCCCGCCGGGCAAGCCCCATAACAGCTCCGCGTGGTTCGGGTACGCGCTTGCGACGACGAGGATGCGGCCGTCGCGTTCGAGCAGCCCGTTGCAGAGATGGATGCGCCGGTACACGAACGCGGAGTTCGACGCCGCGCGCAGAATCGCTCGCTGCGGCCATGCACGTGGAGTTATTCGATATTCATGATACCGAACGGATGGCGGCGGCGTTCTCCGTGCGCGTGCCGGTATTCGTCGACGAGCAGCACGTGCCGGCGGAAGAAGAGATCGACGAACACGACCGCACCGATACCGAAGCGCGTCACGCGCTCGTGCGCGACGGCGACGTGCCGGTTGCTGCCGGGCGCTACTTCCGCATCGGCACCACGGCGCAGGTCGGGCGCATGGCCGTGCTGGCGGCGTATCGCGGCCGCGGTATCGGGCGGCTCGTGCTGGACGCCCTCGTCGGCGATGCCCGCGCGCGCGGCTATGCGCGCGTGGCGCTCAACGCGCAAGACCACGCCGTCGCGTTTTATACGAAGGCCGGGTTCACGCCGTTTGGCGAAACGCTGGTGGAATGCGATATCCTCCACCAGCCGATGGAACTCGCGCTATAAGCCGGCGAGATCCGTGACGACGGAGATGATGCCGTCGTGCTTGGCTTCGGAGAACGCCTTGTCGATTGCGGCTTCGCGCGTTGCCGCGCCGACGAGCGCGATGATCGCATACGCGGCGAAGGCCGGCGTGCTCTTCGCGGTGCCCGCGGCTTGAAGCCGTTCGAGGTAGCTCGCCATCTGTTCGACGTTCGCTTCGAAACGGCGTTGACGTTCGGCAACGACGGCCCAGTCGTGGTTGCTGGTGACGTGCCAGGCGCGGAAGAGCCCCGGGCGCAGCAGCACGGCGGCGATCGCTTCGCGCACCCAGGCGACGAGCTTTGCCCGCTCGCTGCCGGCGTCGCCGACGGCCTCGGCAAAGCGTTCGTTCAGCTTTTCGAGGTTAGCGGTTTCGCGCACCATCGCGTCGCGAACGACGTGAGCCAGGTCGCGAAAATGGCGGTAGAACGTGCCGTACGCAAGCCCCGCTTCGCTGGCAACCATGCCGGTCGAAATCGACGCCAGCTCGTTGGACTCCAGCAGCCGTTCGACCGCGTCGAGCAGACGATCGCGCGAGCTCGGCCGCGCTTTGCGCTCCGGCGAGAGCGTGCCCTCGCCCTCAACGCGTCCCAAGTACGTCCACTTGCCGCGCACGCGCCGGGTCTCCGGATCGCGGTACGATTCGACGCGATAGCGATAGGCGCGGCCGCTCACGCGCTTGATGACTTCGTATGCCACGCCGCAATCCTCCGACAGGCCGGTGAGATTTCACTCATTGCGTACCTTCGACAACCCCTTGCCTGCTCGTTCTGGCAAGGAGCGTCGTGAAGAATTCTTTACTAAAGACCGGCAAGCTCCAGACCGGCCTGACGGTGGCCGCCCTCGGCGTGGTCTACGGCGACATCGGGACGAGCCCGCTCTACACCCTCAAGACGTGCTTCACGGCCGCCCACGTCGGCGTGACCCCGGAGAACGTGCTGGGGATCCTTTCGCTCATTGCGTGGGCCCTGATCATCGTCGTCTGCGTCAAGTACGTGGGCATCGTGATGCGCGTCGACCACGATGGCGAAGGCGGCATCCTGGCCCTGCTGGCGCTGCTGCTGGCGCGGCCCGAACGCGGCATCCCGCCTAAAGCGACCTGGTTTCTCGTGATCGTCGTGGTTGGCGCGGCGATGCTCTTCGGCGACGGGGTGATCACGCCGGCGATCTCGGTCATCTCGGCCGTCGAGGGCATCGGCGTCGCGACCAGTGACGCGCAACCCTGGATCGTGCCGATTTCGCTCGCGCTGATCGTCGTGCTGTTCTGGATCCAGCGGCGCGGCACGGAGAAGGTCGGCGCCCTTTTCGGCCCGGCGATGTTCGTCTGGTTCATCAGCATCGCGGCGGCCGGTATTGTGGCGATCGTCGCCCGCCCGGGGGTGCTCTGGGCGATCGATCCGCGTCATGCCGTTCACTTTGCCACCCACAACGGTCCCGGCGGCTTCTTCGTGCTGGGCGGCGTCGTGCTGTGCGTGACCGGGGTCGAAGCGCTCTACGCCGACCTCTCGCACTTCGGGCGCAAGCCGATCGCGCTGGCCTGGTACGGCCTCGTCTGGCCCGCGGTGACGCTCTCGTATCTCGGTCAGGGCGCGCGCCTGCTCACCGACCCGCACGCCTTCGAGAACCCGTTCTATTCGCTGGTCTCGGGGCCGCTCTTGATTCCGATGGTCGTGCTCGCTACGGCCGCCACGATCATCGCTTCGCAGGCGCTGATCTCTGGGGCGTTCACGCTGACCGAACAGGCCATCGCCCTGGCGTTGTGTCCGCGCATGGAAGTCATTCATACGTCGAACCGCTATCCGGGCCAGGTGTTCGTGCCCGCGATCAACCTCACGCTGGGTGTCGGGTGCGCGATCCTGATCCTGACGTTCAAGTCGAGCGACGCGCTTGCCGCCGCCTACGGTCTTGCGGTAGCCGTGACGATGGCGGCGACGTCGGTTGCGTTCTATCTCGTCATCGTGCGCGTGCGTGGCTGGAACCCGGTGCTCGCGGTGCTCACGCTGGCGTGCTTCCTGCTCGTCGACGGCAGCTTCATCATCGCGGGCTTGCCGAAGTTTCTCGACGGCGGCTACGTTCCGTTTGCCATCAGCGCCGCGCTCACGACGATGGCGCTGACGTGGCTCGAAGGACGGCGCTGCATCGCGATCAGCCTGCACGATCAGATGGAACCGGTCGAGCAGTACCTGACGGAAACGCGCGGCCTCGCGCTACCGGCGGCCAACGGCACGATGGTGTTTCTCACCGGCGATCCGAACGGCGTGCCGTTCATGCTCAAGCACCGCTGGCTGAAGCGGCGCGCGTATCACGAACGCATCGTGCTGCTCAACCTCTCGCGCGTGCAAGGGCCGTATGCAGATCCGAACAACCGCGTGACGATCGAGAAATCCTCGGACCGTCTGGTGCGCGTGATCGCGTACTTCGGCTACATGGAACCGCCGCGCATCAAGAGCGTTCTCGAAGCGTGCAGCGAGAACGGCCTGCACATGCAAGACCCGGAGACCTCGTTCTTTTACGCCGACCCGAAACTCGTGCCGGCCGCGCACGGCATGCCGCGCAGTCTGCGCTGGCTCTTCGGCGTGCTCGCGCGCAACTCGCGCCCGCTACCGGACGACTTGCAGATCCCGGCCGACCGCCGCGTGGAGATCGGCCTCGAAGTCGGGATCTAGACGGAGACTTTTTCCGGCGTCTTCAGGCTTAGGCGCGCGATCATGGCCGGGGTCGGCAGTTTGATGTCGCGGGCCAGGCGCAGCCACGCGAGCACCTTGATCGTGTAATACGTGAAGTCGACTTCGAACCAGCGTAGTCCGTGACGCGCCGAGAACGGGAACGCGTGGTGGTTGTTGTGCCAGCCTTCGCCCCACGCGAGGATCGCGACCCACCAGTTGTTGGTCGACTTATCGCCGGTGCGGAAACTCTGATAGCCGGTCATGTGGGCGGCGCTGTTGACGAGCCACGTGATGTGATACGTCACGACGCAGCGGACGAAGATGCCCCAGATCAGCCACGACCAGCCGCCGATCGCGAGCAGCACGAGGCCGAGCGCGACTTGCCACAGCACGTACGTGTTCTCGAGGAACTGATAGAACTTCGAGTTCGCGAGATCGGGCGCGAGGCGCATCTGTTCTTCTTTGCTCAGCCGCGCGTCGTTGCGGCGGTACAGCCACGCCATGTGGCTCCACCACGCCCCGCGATGGATGTCGTGCGGATCGCCGGCGCGATCGGTGTTGGCGTGATGCGCGCGATGCGTCGCGATCCATTCGATCGGACCGCCTTGCAGCGCGAGAACGCCGATGATCGCGATCACCGGTTCCAGGAAACGATTCACGCGCAGGCTGCGGTGCGTGAGCGTGCGATGGAAGCCGAGCGTAATGCCCCAGGCGCCGGTGATGTAGTAGAGCACCAGCATCACGACGACGGCGCTCCAGCTGAACGTGCCCGGTATCAAGGCGCAGAGTGCGCCCAGGTGGACGACGCCGAGGCCGATGCCCGTGGTAAGGCCTCGCGGATCGAAGGGACGCGCGGAGCTTGATTTCATCGTCATTGAACGTGCGCTTAGGAGCGGCAAACTCCTGGGTACGGAAGGGTCAATTCTGAGCCTGGAAACGCCCGGCGGGCCGCTCCCCGGTTTACCGTACGGAATTTTGTGGAAAAGCTGAGTACAATGGATACCTTGATTACGTGCCCCTGCGGCCATACGCTCGCTTCCCATGACACCGAGGGATGCTTCGGGGAACGGCTCCGTCCGTGCCACTGCCGCCGCGATCGGGCCACCGCGCTGGATGCCGCGGTCAACGTGGTCCGGACGCCCCAGATGCCGGCCGGTTATTCCGTAGCCTCGCCCAACCGGCTGACCGCGTAATCCCCTCGTCTTAAGGCGTCCTCGGCTCGTCGAACGGCGCCCTTGACCTCGCTTTCGGGCGGGTGTAACATAGACGCCTATGCCAATCGGCGGGTAGCGCGAGAAAGAGCGGGGACCCTCTCCATCGTCATGGGGAGACCTAGCCTTTTTTGCATTTCTGAGGTTGGCGCGCTCGAATAGGTGATTGTACGGTAATGGCTTCCAAGACGACGGCGGAAAAACCCAAGACTTCCCGGAGTAAAAAAGCAGCGGCACCGGCCGCTGAACCAGCCGCGAACGGAACCGCGATCAAGGCGCAAAACATCGCAAGCGCCTCTTTCGTCGTTCCCGAAGAGGCGTTCACAGTAGAGCTGCCCGACGATCCGGGCCCGGCGCGCAAGCGTCATACCTTCGCGAAGATCCCCGATGTCCTGAATCTGCCCGATTTGATCGAGCTGCAGAAGGCTTCGTTCAAGTGGTTTATCTCCGACGGGCTGATGGACGCGTTCAACTCGATCTCGCCGATCAAGGACTTCACGGGCAACCTCGTGCTGGAGTTCGGCGACCACAGCCTCGGCGAGCCCAAGTACTCGGTTGAGGAATGCCGCGAACGCGACATGACCTACAGCGCGCCGCTGCGCGTCCGCGTCCGTCTTATCACGGCGGAGTCGGGCGAAATCAAGGGTATCCCCGACCAGGAAATCTTCATGGGCGATTTCCCGCTCATGACCGACAAGGGCACGTTCATGATCAACGGCGCGGAGCGCGTGATCGTGAGCCAGCTCGTCCGCTCGCCGGGCGTGTACTTCTTGCAGGACGCCGACACCAACAACCGCCCGACGTTCAACGCGACGATCATCCCCAACCGCGGCGCTTGGATCGAATTCGAAACCGACAACGGCACGAAGAACGACGAGACCGAGGGCACGATCGGCGTCCGCATCGACAAGAACCGCAAGATCTACGCGACCACGTTCATCCGCGCGCTCTCGCGGCCCGACATGGGCTACGACTGGCAGAGCGATGAAGCGATTCTTGCGCTCTTCGACGGCTCGCCCTTGATCGCGAATTGCCTTGAAAAAGACAAGGACATCAAGACCAAGGAAGACGCGCTCAAGGAAATCTACAAGAAGCTGCGTCCCGGCGAACCCGAGAATGCCGAAAACGCCGAGAAGCTGCTCGAATCGCTGTTCTTCGATGAGAAGCGCTACGATCTCGCCGGCGTCGGCCGCTACAAGCTCTCGGGCAAGCTCGAGAAAGAGTACGTCGCCGCGGGCGTCTCGGTGCCGCAAGTCGACAAGAAGGCGCTGACGCGCGACGACATGATCGCGGTCATCCGCCGCTTGATCAAAGTCGCCACGGGCAAAGTCCACAAAGACGACATCGATCATCTCGGTAACCGCCGCATCCGCTCGGTCGGCGAATTGCTGCAGAATCAGTTCCGCGTCGGTTTGCTGCGTCTCGAGCGCGTCGTGCGCGAGCGCATGACCGTGCAAGACATCGAAACCGTCACGCCGCAGGCGCTGATCAACATCCGCCCTGTCGTGGCCGCCATCAAAGAGTTCTTCGGCTCCTCGCAACTCTCGCAGTTCATGGACCAAACGAACTCGCTCGCCGAGCTCACGCACAAGCGGCGTCTGTCCGCCCTCGGGCCCGGCGGTCTGTCACGCGAACGCGCCGGCTTCGAAGTCCGCGACGTCCATCACAGCCATTACGGCCGCATCTGCCCGATCGAAACGCCGGAAGGCCCGAACATCGGTCTGATCGGTTCGCTCGCGACGTTCGCGCGCGTCAACCGCTACGGCTTCATCGAGACGCCCTATCGCGTCGTCAAAGACGGTATCGTCACCGACGAGATCCGTTACTTCACGGCCGATCGCGAAGACGACTACATCGTGGCGCAAGCCAACACCACGATGGACGCCAAGGGCAAGATCACCGCGAATACGGTTATCGCCCGGTACGCGGAAGAATACGTCGAGGAGCCGCCGGACAAGATCCAGCTCATGGACGTTTCGCCGAAGCAGATCGTGTCGGTCGCGACGGCCCTGATTCCGTTCCTCGAACACGACGATGCGAACCGCGCCTTGATGGGCGCGAACATGCAGCGTCAGGCCGTGCCGTTGCTTCGTCCGCAGTCGCCGATCATCGGCACCGGCATGGAGTATCGCGCTGCCAAGGATTCCGGCGGTTGCGTGCTCGCACGCGCCAACGGTGAAGTCATCTCCGTCGATGCGAAGGCCATCGGCCTCAAGCACGACGAGGACGGCCTCGATCACGAGTACGACCTGCTGAAATTCACGCGCTCGAATGCGGGCACGTGCATCAACCAGCGCCCGATCGTCAAGGTCGGCGATCGCGTCGTGCGCGGCCAGATCCTCGCCGACGGTCCGTCGTCGGATGTCGGTGAGCTCGCCCTGGGTCAGAACGTGTTCGTCGCGTTCATGCCGTGGGAAGGCTACAACTACGAAGACGCCATCCTGATCAGCGAACGCATGGTCAAGGACGATCGCTTCACCTCGATTCACATCGAAGAGTACGAGTGCGAAGCCCGCGACACGAAACTCGGGCCCGAAGAAATCACGCGCGACATTCCGAACGTCGGCGAAGATTCGCTCAAGGATCTCGACGAGAACGGCATCGTGCGCATCGGCGCCGAGGTTCGTCCGGAAGACATCCTCGTCGGCAAAGTCACGCCCAAGGGCGAGACCGAGCTGACGGCGGAAGAGCGCCTGCTGCGCGCGATCTTCGGTGAGAAGTCGCGTGAAGTGCGCGACACCTCGCTGAAAGTTCCCCACGGCGAAAAGGGCAAGATCATCGACGTCAAGCGCTTCTCGCGCGAAAACGGCGACGAGCTCTCGCCCGGCGTCAACCATCTCGTCCGCGTCTACGTCGCGCAGAAGCGTAAGATTCTGCAAGGCGACAAGATGGCCGGCCGTCACGGCAACAAGGGCGTCATCGCCAAAGTGCTGCCCGAAGAAGACATGCCGTATACGGAAGACGGCCGTCCGGTCGACATCGTGCTCAATCCGCTGGGCGTGCCCTCGCGCATGAACCTCGGTCAGATCATGGAGACGCATCTCGGCTGGGCCGCATCGATGCTCGGCTTCCACATCGCAACGCCGGTCTTCGACGGTGCGCATGCGGAAGATATCGCCGAGTGGCTGATGGATGCCGGACTTCCGTCTGACGGTAAGACCTGGCTGCGCGACGGGCGCACCGGCGACCGCTTCGGCCGTCCGATCACCGTCGGCTACATCTACATGCTCAAGCTCGCGCATCTCGTGGACGACAAGATCCACGCGCGCAGCACCGGTCCGTACTCGATGATCACGCAGCAGCCCCTCGGCGGTAAAGCGCAGTTCGGCGGCCAGCGGTTCGGCGAGATGGAAGTCTGGGCGCTCGAAGCGTACGGCGCAGCGTACACGCTGCAAGAACTTCTCACGGTCAAGTCCGACGACGTCGTCGGCCGCGTGAAGACGTACGAAGCGATCGTCAAGGGTGAGAACGTGCTCGAGCCCGGCGTGCCGGAATCGTTCAAGGTTCTCATCAAGGAGCTCCAGTCGCTGGCGCTCGATGTCAAGGTGCTCACCGAAACGCGCGAAGAAGTCGAGATCCGCATCGCGGACGACGATATGTCGGAGCGCGCGCAAGAGATCGGTCTGCTCATGGGCGACGAAGATCCGCGTCTTTCGCAGACGGCACTCGCCGAACGCGAAGCGGAAGTCGAACGCATCCCCGTACCGGGCGTACCGGTCGAGGGCGAAGAGCCGGCCGAAGGCGATGCCGTCGGTGAAGTTGAGGAAATCGAAGAGGAAGAGGAAGAGCTCGATGATTCGGCTCCGCTCGTGTCGCCGTCGGCGAAGCGCGGCGGTGACGAAGATCTGATCCCGACCTCACCGCTGGGCGGACTCCGCGCAACGATGACCGATGACGGCGAAATCGTGGTTGATGAAGTCATCGACGACGAGATCCCGGTCGCCGGCGTCGTTGAAGAAGAGGAAGAAGACCAGGGTTACGTCCTCGAGGAAGACGACGAAGAGATTTCGGAAGAGGAAGAAGAGGACGAAGGTCCGCTCGCTCACTCGACCGACGACGACTACTAGACTCCAACGTCTAGCAGCAATCTCGAGGGCGGCGTTTGGCCGGTGTCGCGACGACGCCGTGCCTACGCCGCCCTCATTTTAGGCACGATCCTCACCGCGATCGATTCATCGATCGCGAACATCGCGCTCCCCACGATCGGCCGCGAATTGCACGTGCCGCCCGCGCAAACCGTGTGGGTGGCGAGTGCGTATTTGCTCGCCATCACGATGTCGCTTTTCGCGGTATCCTCGCTCGGACAATCGCGCGGGCCGACGCGCGTGTGGGGACTCGGCGTCGCGCTGTTCACGTTCGGTTCGCTGCTGTGCGCGATCAGCCACGCGTTTCCGGTCTTGATCGCCGCGCGCGCCGTGCAAGGCTGCGGTGCGGCCGCGATCATGTCGCTCTCACCCGCGCTCGTGCGCGACGTCTATCCGCGTTCGCTGCTCGGTCATGCGTTCGGCTTGAACGCGATGTACACGAGCATCGCCGCCGCGATGGGCCCGACGCTCGGCGGAATGATGCTGGCGGTCTTGCCGTGGCAGTGGCTCTTCGCGATCAACTTGCCGATCGCGTTCGTGATCGTGCTGCTCGCGCGCGGCGCGCTGCCGAACGTCGGCGGAACGGGCGCGCGCATCGATCCGCTCAGCGCGCTGACGAGCGCCGTCGGTTTCAGCGCGCTGATCTACGGTCTCGACGGCTTCGCGCGCCACGATCCGCTGCCGCTGGTGCTCGGGGAAATCGCCGTGGGCGTCGCGATGTTCGGCTGGTTCGTGCGGCGTCAGTTCACGCTGCGGGTGCCGATGATCTCGCTCGATCTTTTCCATCTGCCGCGCTTCTCCGTGGCCGCGCAGGCGAGCCTCAGCGGCTGGTCGGCGTGGAGCATCGGCGTGATCGCGCTGCCGTTCTTCTTGCAGTTGGAACTCGGCATGTCGCCGCTGCAGTCGGGCTTGCTCATGACGTCGTGGCCGATCGCAAACGCTGTGGTCGCGCCGATCACCGGCTATTGGTCCGATCGCTACGCGGTCGGCTGGATCGCAACCGGCGGCCTCGTCGGCTTCACGCTCTCGCTGCTCGTGTTCTTGTATGCGGTCATGCATCCGAACGTCGCGCTGCTGTTCGTCGCCGGTCTCTTGGCGGGCGGCAGCTGGGGCATCTTCCAAACGCCCAACAACCGCGAACTGATGGGCGCCGGACCGCCGGAGAAATCCGGCAGCACCGCTGCAATCTTCGCATCGCTGCGCGTGGCGGGTCAGACGTTCGGCGCGTCGCTCGCCGCGATCGTCTTCGCCTCGTTCGCTCCGTCGATCGGCGCGCACGTCGAACCCGCAGCATTGCACACCGCGGTCGTCGCCGCGTTGAGTCTCGCGAGCGCGTTCAGCCTACTCGCAACGTTCGTCAGCGCGCAGCGCGCATTCCGCGACGGCTTCCACTACCATCCGGTCCACTAGTCTTCGGTGTGCGGCTCGCGTGAGATCAGTCGCAGATACTTGCGCCCTTCGAACGACGAGTCGGCCTCGATGCGCTTGAACGTCTCCTCGCGCACTTGTCCCGCAACCTCGCGCCGCGCGCGTACGGCCGCTTCGAGTTCGCGGAACGTGCGTTCGAACTCATCACCCTCGAGCGTGGCGATCGCCGACTTGAGCCGGCTGATGTCGTTGTTGATCTGGCCTTGTAGCTCGCTCGATACCGCGCGCTCGACGCTCGTGATGCGGCTGAGCAGGCTGTTGAGTTCTTCGACGGTCGGCAAGCCGTAGGCACTGCGCGAGGGTTCCGGACGCCGGGCGGGCACGCGCGCGCCGCGCAGCGGCTGCGGGGCGTTGAAGTCGGCGTAGAGGCGGATGATCGAGGCGATCTTCTGCGGCCCCTTCGGCGACTGCAGACCCTCGGCCATGCCGGCCATGATCAACCGCGAACGCAGCGCCGTATCTTTGATGACGCGCAGATGCTGCGGGTCGACCCCGTGCGGCCGGCGGTGCGCGCCATAGAAGTCACTCTCCGAAGCCAACGGCAATGCCATGGCTTTTTCCCAAAGTGACATGCGAGCGCGGGCGGTTGTATCCACGTAGCAACGGTTACTCGACTCGAGTTAACTCACCTTTGCCGGAATGTTACGTGGTAGTTGGAAAGATGAGGTAATCGGAGCCGGACGACCGCGCACGGCCCTCGGCGAGCAAGAGTAACTCATCGAAGGTCGCGCCGTCGCCGGGTGCGTGCGCGACCGCGATCCGGGCGGAAACGTGCACCGACTCCTTGCCCTCGCGGTCGCCGATGCCCATCGGGTCGTCGAACGCGGCCCCGAAGCGGGCGAGGTGCGCGTCGAGCGCTGCGCGCGACGGAACGTCGGGCAAGAAGATCGCGAACGAATTCCCGCCCGTGCGCGCGATGATCTCACCCTCCTGCGCGCGGGTCGCCAGCGCCGCCGCAGCTTCGACCAGCAGCGCATCGCCCGTGAGATGACCGTGCCTCTCGTTGAGGTTGTGGAAGCCGGCTAAGTTGACCACCGCAATCGCGGCGGACTTGGCCGCGCCGAACGCCGCCCGTCCGAGCGAGCGAAAGCGGCTGCGGTTCCACAGGCCCGTCAGCGAGTCGTGCTCGAGTTGATGGCCCAGCCGCGTCGACTGCCAGCGCTGCTGGTAGTGCGCCGCAAAGAACGACGCCAGCACGTCAATGTAGGCCGTGTCCTGCGGTCCGAACGGCTTGGCCGTCGCCTGACGCGACGAGAACGCGAGCACGTACGTTGCGCCGCCGGCGGTAAACGACGTCACGATCATCGCGCGCCAGCCGCGCTTTTGCACGAAGTCGTTGAAGTGTTCGGTCGTTCGGATATCGTCGAATGCGTGCGTTCCGCCGCCGAGTGACATCGTTTGACCGGCCACGGTATCGCTCAGCAGAACGAGCGCGCCCTCGCCTTCGCGCCGCTCGGCGGGGACGGCGCTCTCGTAACCGACGGCGTCGGCCACCGAGATGAGCCGCATGTGGCTGCCGTTCTCAACGCGCGCGAGCACGCCGCGATAGGCCTGTCCGGGGCGAATCGCCGCAGCACCCCGCTGCAGCATCGCGAGCATCAGCTCCTCATCCCGCAGGTTCGGATTGTTGGCGATGCCCCACAACGCTTCGAGCCGTTCGGCGTGTTCGCGCGAGCGCTCCTCGGAATCCATCAGCGACTGCGCGAGCGAGTCGACCTGTAGCGCGAGTTTCTTCTGCGCCGAACGGAGCGCCAGCAGCGTCGTCAAACGCGCCACCATCTCGCGGTAGTCGACCGGCTTCTGCAAGAAGTCCGTGGCGCCGGTGTCGAGCGCCTGATAGCGCACTTCACGTTCGTGCGCGCCGGTCACGATGACGATCGGCACGTGTGCGAACTCGGGCAGCGCGCGCACGAGCGCGATCATCTGCATGCCGTTGGGCAGCGGCATATTGTAGTCGAATACGAAGCAGTCGACTTCTTTGCCGTGGTACCAATCGATCGCTTCGGCCGATGAAAGAAACGGATGAACGACGACGTCCGGAATTTCCGCTGCGATTCCCGAGAACAACTTCAGCGTCAGGTCGTCGTCATCCACGATGACGACGTGTTGGGTCACGCAGTGCCTTCCTTGAGCGGGGAGAAGCGGCGGCTGATGTCGTCGGCCGGCGCCGGGCGCGCGATCAGGTAGCCTTGACCGCTGATCGCGCCGCGCGCGACCAGCGCCGCGAGCTGCGCCTCGGTCTCGATGCCTTCCGCTACGACGTCCATACGAAACGCGCCGGCGAGCGCCAGGATCGCATCGACGATGATGCCGGCGTCTTCCGAGTGCAGCATGTCGTTGACGAACGACTTGTCGATCTTCAGCGTGGAGAACGGCAGCGAACGCAATTGCATCATCGAGGAGTAGCCGATGCCGAAGTCGTCGATCGCGAGCTTGAACCCCTTGAGCCGGATGCGCGAGAGAATGGCCTTGAGCCGCATCGAGTCGCGCGATGTTGCGGTCTCGGTGAGTTCGAGATGGATCTGGTGCGGCTGCACGCCGTACTCGCGGCAGAGCTGCGTGAGTTTGTCCGGAAACGCATCGTCGTTGAGGTTGGTCGCCGAGAGGTTGACCGCGATCGGCACCGCGATCGTCTGCGCCCATCGCGCCGCTTGTTCGACGGCCAGGCGAACGACGGTCCAGGTGAGATCGTCGATCATGCCGCGTTCTTCCGCGAGCGGAATGAAGAAGTCGGGCTGGATCAATCCCTCGGTGGGGTGGTTCCACCGGACCAGCGCTTCGAACCCGATCAGCTCGCGCGAGGAAAGGCGAATCACCGGCTGATAGTGCAGCACGAGTTGTCCGCCCGCGATCGCCTCGCGCAACTCGTCCGCGCGGTTGCCGCCGGGCGGCATCGAGTCTTCTTCGAACGTGCGCCGGAGCGTGTCGACGCGGATCGGCTTGGCCAGGACCCCGCGCATGTTCAAGCCGAGATCGGTGCCCAAGTCGCCGACGGTTCGCAGCACCTTGTCCTCGACGCCGCTCATCAGGATGATCGGCGCCTTGAGATCTTCGGCCGCCATCGTCCGCAACAGCTCGACGCCGTCGACGTCGGGCATCTGCAAGTCCATCAAGACCAGCGTCGGATGCCAGTCCCGCGTTTGCTGTAAGAAGAAGTCGGCATCGGTCGTCGTGACGACTTCGTAGCCCGCAGTCTGTGCGATCTCTTGCACGACGGCGAGCAGTCCTTTCTCATCGTCGATTGCGAGTAGCCGTCGGTCGCCCACGATTAATGTTGCTCCACAGGGTTGAGTAGGTCGCGCAGACGTTTCGCAAGATCGATCTGCCGGTAGGGTTTGCTGAGGATGTGTCCCGAGAAGTCGGCCGAGATCGACGCTGCGAGCGTGCTCTCGGTAAACCCGGAGGTGAAGAGAACGTTCAAGTGCGGCCGTAGTTCGCGCGCGCGCAGCGCCAGCTCGCGCCCGTCGAGTTGACCCGGCATCACGATGTCGGTGAGCAGCAAATCGACGTTGCGCGGCGAGCGCAGCACCTCGAGCGCGTCGTTCGGGGTGTCCGCAACGATCACGTCGTAGCCGAGCGTGTGGAGTTGTAAAGCGGCGACTTCACGCATCGCGTCGTTATCGTCGACGACGAGAATCGTTTCCTTGCCGCGATCGCCGTTCATCGGGGCCGGCTTACGCGGCACGTCGGCCGCGATGGACGCGCCGGCGCCGGCCGGCGGCAAGTAGAGCCGGAAGGTCGTGCCGATTCCGACCTCGCTGTAGACGCTCACGTGGCCGCCGGATTGCTTAGCAAATCCAAAGACTTGGCTTAAGCCGAGACCCGTGCCGTTCGCGCCTTTGGTGGTGAAGAACGGCTCGAACACCTTGGCTTGCGTTTCGGGCGGCATGCCGATGCCGGTGTCGGACACGGCGATCATGACGTACTCGCCGGGCTCGACGTCGACCCGGGTGGTTGCATAGTCCTCGTCGAGCGTCACGTTCGTGCACTCGATCGTGAGCGTTCCGCCGCCGGGCATCGCGTCGCGCGCGTTGACCGCGAGATTGAGCAGGGCCGCTTCGAGCTGGGAGCGGTCGGCGATGATCTCCTTCGTTTCCGTGTCGACCGAATGCTGGATCTTGATCTTGCCGCCGAGCACGCTTTCGAGCAAGCTGACGGTCTTGAGCGAGCGCTCTTGCACGCTGATGCGTTCCGGCTGCAACGGCTGCTTGCGGGCAAAGGCGAGTAGTTGCTTCACGAGCATCGCGCCGCGATCGGCGGCTTCGAGCGCGTTCTCGACGAACGTCTGCACGCCGGGAATCTTGCGCGACGCGATGACGTCGAGATTGCCGATGATGACGCCCAGCAAATTGTTGAAGTCGTGCGCGAGGCCGCCGGTCAGCTGTCCCATCGCATCGATGCGGTGCGCGTGACGCAATTGCTCTTCCATCTGCAGGCGCTCGGTCACATCGCGGACGGCGGTGATCACCACCGTACCGTCGGGCGTCTTGTGCGCGCTCTGGGTCGTCTCGATCGGAAACGTGCTGCCGTCTTTGCGCGTGCCGCACATCTCGGGACCGCCCGGAATCGGCGCCGCGGCCATGTCGATGAGCTTCGCGAACGGTTGACCGACCAGCTCGTCGGGCGTATATCCGAACAGCGGCTCGATGCGTTCGCTCGCGAGCACGATCTTCATCGATTCATCGACGACGATCACGGCGTCGGGGCTGGCGGTGAGGAAGCCGCGGAACTTCTCCTCGGAGAGGATGACGCGGCCTTCGAGTGCGCGCGCATACTCTTCGAGCTTGATCTTTGCCGCCGCCAACTCGGCCCGATGCCGCTGCAGCTCGCGGTTCGCTTGAACCGTATCTTCGAACGTCGAGATCAGCAGGTCGAGAATCTGTTCCTTTTCCGAAGTAATCGTAAACGTGCGGCCGAGGAACGAAATCTCCACTCCGAACACGGCCGAACGGGTGCGCAGGCTACGGTTCTGCAAGATCATCCGCGTGCGCGCGACGACCTGTTCGGGTTTGTAGGGCTTGGTGAGGAAATTGTCCGCCCCGGATTCGAGCCCGCGGATGATATCCATCGGTTCGTTGAGCGTGGAGAGCAACATCACGGGAATCTGCGCATGCTCGCCCGAGCTCTTGATGCGCCGGCACAAGTCGTAGCCGGAGATACCGGGCATCACGATGTCGGAGATGACCAAGTCGACGGTGTGCTTATCGAGCAGTTCGAGAGCGGTCTCGGCGTCGCGTGCGACGAGGACGGAGAAGCCCGCGTCCTCGACGGTGGAGCGCAGCAGTTCGGCTTGGGTCGGGCTGTCTTCAACGATGAGCAATTGATTCATGATGTTTGTCCTACGACGAGGCGACCGCATCCGCGATGTGGCGTGAGATTGCGTCTAACGGAAGAATGAAATCGACGACCCCGGCTTCGATCGCCGCTTTCGGCATGCCGAACACGGCGCAACTCGCCTCGTCTTGCGCGTACACCGTCCCGCCCGCTTCGTGAACGGACTCGAGGCCGGTTACGCCGTCGCGGCCCATCCCGGAGAGGATCACCGCCAGCGTGCGGGCGCCGAAGCGCTCCGCGGTCGATTGGAACATCACGCTCGCCGAGGGACGATGACCGCCGCTCGGCGGCGCGTGACTGATGGCGATCGCGTAGTCGTCCGCGATCGTGAGATGACCGCCGTCGGGCGCAACGTAAATCGTTCCGTTGCGCAGCGGCTCGCCGTGTTCGGCGATCTTCGCGCGCAGCGGACCGGCCGCGTTCCACCACGAGACCATGCCCTCGCTGAAGCCGGTCGAGATATGCTGCGTCACGAGTACCGGCGCTTCGAGATCGGCGGGAAACGCGGCAAAGATGCCGCGCAGCGCGGCCGGGCCGCCGGTCGACGCACCGATGCTCACGCACGTCGTGCTGCGCCGATTGGGGTGCGCGGGTGCCGGCCGGCGCGGCGCGTGCGCTTGGCGCTCGGGCCGCCGCCGCACGACTTTGACACCGGCCATCGCGCGGACCAAATCGATCAGCTCGAAGGCGTTGGTGGAAAACGGCACGGCTGCCAAGGCGCCGGCTTCGAGGGCGCGCTTGCGCACGCGCTGGCGTTCAGCGTCCGTGCTATCCGCATCGAACACTACGATGACCGGCGTCGGCGCGACGGTCATGATCTCGCGCGTGGCCTCGAAGGCATTGACCCCGAGCACGCTCGCCGAAACGAGAATCGCCTCGGGATGCAGCCGTTTGGTCAACGCGATCGCTTGCAGACCGGTCGCGCCGACGCCCGCCAGTTCGGTCGTGGGTTCGTTCGCGATCGTATCCGTCAGCCGCCGCTCGCCGGGATTCTCCACGACCAGCACGCGCAGCGCGCTCACGTCAGCGCACCGATGGCGTCGAGCAGTTCTTCCTGGCGGAAACTGCTCTTCACGATGTAGGCATCCGCACCGATCTCGAGCCCGCGCTGGCGATCGCTTTCGTCATCGCGCGCGGTCACCAGAATGACCGGCAGTTCGCGCAGCGTGGCGGAAGCGCGCACGGCCTCGACCAGCGCGAAGCCGTTCATGTGCGGCATGTCGACGTCGGTGACGACGAGATCGACGGTTTGTTCGGCAAGCAGCGCCCACGCCGCCGCGCCGTCGGCAGCGGTCAGCACCTGATAACCGGCGGCTTCGAGAATGCTGCGCTCGAGCGTGCGCGTCGTGATCGAATCGTCGACCAGCAGCACGCGCTTCACGACCGCTGCATCGCTCGTGGCCGGCACGGGAATGTGGGCGGAGCGCATCTCGAGCGCGCGGTCGACCACCGCCGACGTGCGCAGGATCAGCGCGATCGATCCGTCGGTGCCGATCGCGGCGCCGGCCAACAGCGGCAGCCCCCGCAGGCGCGGTCCCAAGCCGTGCAAGTAAATCTCGCGCTCGTCGATCAGGCTATCGACGGCGAGCGCAACCGACTGCGCTCCGCGGCGCATGATCAGCGCGATCTGCGGCGCTTCCGCGGAGGGCTCCGCCCCGATCACTGCGGCGAGCGGAACCAGCGGAATGACGCCGTTCTCCAGCAACAGCACCTGCCGTCCTTCAACCGAGGCCAGCGTGCCGAGGTCGATGCGGATCACGCGGTCGATCGAGGTCAGGTTGAGGCCGAACGTGTGGGCTCCGATCGACACGAGCATCACGCGGTAGGTCGTGATCGTCAGCGGCAAGTTCAGCACGAACGCGGTGCCGTTCGGCAAGGATTGCACTTCGACGTTGCCGCTCATCGCTTCGACTTCGGCGCGCACCACGTCGAGGCCGACGCCACGCCCGGAGAACTGCGTGACGCTCGCGGCCGTCGAAACGCCGGGCAAGAACACCGCCTGCGGAAGTTCGTCTTCGCTCAGTTCGATGCCGCGTTCGCGGATGCGCTGCCGCAGTTGCTCGCGATTGAGCCCGCGCCCATCGTCGCTGACGCGCACTTCGAGCGATCGCAGCTTCGGCAGCAGTGCGACCCGCACGGTGCCTTCGGCCGGCTTCCCGTTGCGCACGCGCTCTTCGGGCGATTCGACCCCGTGGTCGACAGCGTTGCGGATCAGGTGCACCAGCGGATCGCGCAGCCGGTCGGCGATCACGCGATCGATTCCGACCTCACCGCCGCCGATGACGAACCGCACGCGCTTGCCGGTCGTTTGAGCGACATCTTGCGCGACGCGTTCGAGTCCCGCGCACGCCTCGCCGAAGGGCAGCAAGCGGATCGAGCGGATGCCTTCGTCCAACTCTGCGGCCGCGCGATGCAACTGCGTGCGTTCGGTTTGCATCTTCGTCGCGATCTTCTCGAGCGCGGCATGCAGTCCGCGCAGCTCTTCGCGGTGGCGTTTGCGGCCGGCGCCGGCCGGCGCATCCTGCATGCGCTGGATCGCGACCCCGGCTTCGTCGACTTCGCGCACGAGGTCGCTGATGCGATGATGCGATGCCAACAGCTCGCCGCTCTGTTCGAGCAGCGTGTCGATCGTATCTGCCGCCACGCGCAGCGTGTTGTCGTTCACGTGCACGCGGGTCGATACGGTGCGCGGCATGCCGTTCACCGCGGCCGCGACGGGCGACGGCGGCGGGGGCGGTGGCGGCGAGCCGGAAGCGGGCGCAGCCTCGGCGGCGAGTTTGCGGCTCGCATCGCGCAACTCGGCCGCGGCCGCCGCCAGCATCTCGGTGCGCGCGGCGTCCAGCTCGAGTGCACCGTCGCGCATTTTGGCGAGCACGTCTTCGAGCTGCTGACAGACGCCTTCGATCCCGCTCGCACCCACCGACGCCGATGCGCCTTTCAGGCTGTGTGCGCCGCGAAAGAGCCGCGTCACGACTTCGGTGCGGTCGACGCCGGGCGACGGATCCGCGAGCGCGTTCAAGTCGGCGTCGAAATCATTCAAACGCTCGTCGAGTTCGCTCAGGAAGACGCGGATCAACCGCGCTGGGACGCCGCTCGTGCTCACAGTGCCTACGCGGTTGCTCCCCGGAGTAAGTCCGCAAGCCGCAGGCCCAGCGCATCGAGGTCGCGCGCGGCTTGTTCTGTCTGCCGGGTTGAGGCGAGGCTCTGAGCGGTGGTGTCGCTGATATCCCGCATTGCCCGCTGGATCTGTGCCATGCCGATACTCTGCTGATTGGCCGACGCGCTGATCTGCGTTGCCGACCGCGCCGCATCGGCCACGATATCGGTGAGCGCGCGGATCACCTCGTCGGCTTGATGGACCGTGTGGAGCGCTTCGTCGACTGTCTTGGCGCCGTGTTCGGTCGCGATGACTGCGCTGTTGGTCGCGCGCTGGATCTCGCCAAGAATCTGGCGCACTTGGACGGTCGCTTTCTTCGATTGTTCGGCCAGCGACTTGATCTCGCTCGCCACGACGCCGAAGCCTTTGCCTTGTTCGCCCGCGCGCGCCGCTTCGATCGCGGCGTTGAACGCGAGGATGTTCGTCTGATCTGCGACGTTGTTCACCACCGCAATGATCTCGCCGATCGCTTGCGCTTGTTCGGCCAGCGCCAAGATGCTGTTGGCGATCGACTCGGTGCGCGTCTTCACGTCACCCATTACCGTCACGGTGTCTTCGACGGCGCGCCGGCCCGCGACGCCGTTGTCGACCGCGCGCAGCGACGATTCGGCGACGGCTTTCGCGCGGTCGTTCGAGCTCTCGGCGGTTTGCGAGATCTGTTCGATCGTTGCGACCGTTTCGGTGACCGCGGCCGCGTGTTCCTGAACGCCGGCCGCTTGTTGCGTCGTGCCGGCAAGGATCTCGGCGCTCGCGGAGGTTAGGGCCGAGACGGCATCTTCGAGCGGGCCATTCACGTTGCGCGTCAGCAGAACGCCGACGACCGTGAGGATCACGACCATGAGCGCGGTGCCCCACACCGTTATGCCGATGGACCATGAGGCAGCGTTCGCATCTTCGGCGTAGCGCGTCTGCTCGATGCGCCGCTGCTCGGCCAGCGCGTCGTTGAACTGGCCGCGAATCCGGTCCATGATCGATTGCCCCCGGTTGGAGCGCACCATCGCAATGGCTGCGGGCAAACCACGCGTGCGCGCAACGTTCAGGGTGCCGGCTAACTCCGCCAGCTTTTCATTACTCAGCGTGCTGATCGCTGCGGCGCGGCTCTCTTGTTGCGGCTCTCCGGCCACGGCTTTGTTCAATGCCGTCATCGCGCTGCCGACGGAATGCACAGCCTGCTCGTAGGGCTTCAGGTACTGCGGATTGCCGGTGAGGAGATAGCCGCGCTGTCCCGTCTCGGCGTCCACGAGGGCTTGCTCGACGCGGTGGAGCGCGTTGCGCACGGCAAACGAGTTGCTGACCACGCTTTCGCTCGCGAGCATCCGGTTCGTGTTGGTGTAGGCGATGAAGCCGATGATGATCAGCGCGATCGGTCCAAGCGCGAAGCCAAAGGTGATCTTCTGGGCAATGCTCCAGCGCTGGATCATCGGACATTCTCCTCGTGGGTGAGTCGCGGGTCGGCAATCAAAGCCGCGCCGTCGATGACGGCGATTCCGTCGGCGGTGATGTGACGTACGATCGGACGCGGTGCGGGCGTCGAAGCCGCGAGCGTACCGGCCGGGATCTCGCGCATCTCGATCAGCACTTGCGCGACGATGCCGATCTCCGCCCGCGCCCCGCCGAGAATGATCGCGAACACGGGCTCAGGACAAGCCGGCGTTCCGAGCAACACCCCGAGGTCGACGAGCGGAACGAGCTGACCGTGGACGTTGACGATGCCGGTGAACTGGCGCGAGGCGCCCGGCAGCGGCGTCACGCGCGTGCACCGTTCGAGGCGGTAGACGTACGTCACGTCGATCGCATAGCGTTCGTTGCCGGTCCCGAACGCCAGCAACTGCGCCATCGGCACTTCGCTGACGACGTCGGGCCGCCGCGCCAGCAGACGCGCGCGCTCGGCGAGCACGGCGTCGATCGCAGCGCGATCGGCCACGGCCGTCAAGACGGTGCCCCGACGAGCAACTCGAACTCAGCCGCAGCAACCGCCGTCAACGTGCCGGCCGACGCGCCGCCCGCACCGCGCACCGCCTCTTCGGGTGCATGCGCTTCGAGCAACGCCGCGCCGCGCCGCAACGCGCGCTGCGCCGCCGACCGGCTGCCGGTCAGTCGCAACGCCCGCGCCAACGTCAGATGCGCAACCGCGAGCGAACGGTCGAGAAACAACGCCCGCCGCGCCGACGCCGCCGCTTGATGCGGCTGGCACGCATCCAAAAACGTCAGCGCCCGCTCGACATAGGCCTCCGCATCCACCTTCACCCGCGAAACCGCCCGCCGCTCCAAATGCACGCGAGCCGTCAAGTCACGCGCGACATCGTTGCTGCCGTGAACGACGCGCTCTATGTCATCCCGAGCTTGCCGAGGGACAGCGATCACCTCCGCGCGCGGCCGCAAAACCGGCGCAACCACAACAGCTTCCGCGGCCGCAACCATCGGCTTGCGGAAAACAACACCCGCCGGCGTAACGACATGCTCGAGCCCAATGTCCGCCGGCAACGGCGGATCCGTCGGGGCCATCAACAGCCACCCGCCCGGCGCGAGCGCCTCCGCCAGCAAATGCGCCGCGCGATCCACGGTCTTGCGGTCGAAATACAACAGCACGTTGCGGCACACGATGAGGTCGAATCCGCCGGTTGCGACGACGCCGGTCGGAGCGGGCTGCATGAGATTATGCACCATGAACTCGATCCGCCGGTGCGCCGCCGAGATCGTCCAGCGTTTACCGGTGCGCACGAAACAGCGTTCGCGCCAATCCCCCACGTCGCGCCGGAACGACCACGCGCCGTACTGCCCGCGTCGCGCCGTCTCGATCGACGTGCTCGACACGTCGGTCGCAAGCAGGACCGTGCGCTGCGAAAGACCGCAGTCGTTCAGCAGCATCATCAGCGAGTAGGCTTCTTCGCCGGTCGAACACGCGGCCGACCAGATGCGCAGCGGCGCGCCGGCCGGGCGCCGTTGCAAGATGTCCGGCAGCACGGTCGAGCGGATCGTTTCGAACTGCTCGGCGTCGCGGAAGAAGTAGGTTTCGCCGATCGTCACTTCGGCAATCAGCTTGCGCAGCAGCGCCGGGTCTTCACTCAAGCGCTCGCGGTAACTCGCGAGGCTGCGTTCGTGCGCGAGACCGAGTGCGCGGCGCATGGCCGCCTCGGCGAAGACTCGGCGCGCGGGCGGAAACGCAACTCCGAATTCAGCCGTGAGCAGACCGGCGATGACGCCGAATTCCGGGTCGCTCCAACTCACGCCGGCACCGCTTCGAACACGGCGTCGGCCTCGCATTGGGCCACAAAAGCGTCGACGTCGTAGATCGTGGTCACCCCGTCGCTGCCCGAGACGACCCCGGCCAAGCTCGAGTCCCCGCTCACGAGGCCGCCGGAGCTGCTCCACGTCGCGCGGTCGACCGGTGCGAAGGCCTCCACGTCGTCGACCCAGAGCATCAGCAAACGGCCCGTGGCTCGAATGACGATCAGCCGGTCGGAGAGTTCCATGGGTCGCGCCGGGAGCCCGAAGCGCACGCGCAGGTCCAGCACCGGCACGATCGCGCCGCGCAGGTCGACGACGCCGGCGATGTAGGCCGGCTGGCGCGGCAACGGTGTGACGGCGACGGCTGCCAGGATCTCGACGACGACCGCGGCGTCGACGGCGCACGCGCGGTCCGCGAGCCGAAACAAAGCAATGCTAGCGGGTGCTCGCAGCCCCCGCGCAAGGCCGGCGTCCGCCGGCAATGCGCTCATCCTGACCTAAAACGACGGCTGCAAAACGGCAGCCGACCCCGTAACCATATCGACACGGGCAACACCCTCACCCTACGCGCTCAATGGATCCTGTTTTTCGTATTATACCCTACCCGGAGTTGAACTGCGGATGAGGCATCCCACTACAGAATAGAGATACCAAGCAAGCGCTGTCAAGCAGCTGTCACGCAAAGGTATTCCAAACCGTCTATGTTCGAAACCGGGCAAAAAAGAGTGGTGAGCCCGCTCACAGCGAACATACGTTCGATATGCGTCAGGCAGCTCTGTTCGCGAGCCTCGAAGAGCCGGTTCAACTGATCGACGAGGGTGGCGACGTCACGTTCTATCCCGGCTTCCTCGGGTTCGAGGAAGGCGACGCGCTGGTTACCGAGTTGCTCGCGACCACGCGGTTCTCAGCCGACAGCCGGCTCATGTACGGCAAGCGCGTCGCTGTCCCGCGCGAGACGGCCGGACGTGGCGATCGCATGTCGCAGCCCTGGTCACCGCTCCTACTGGCCGTGCGCGAGCGCCTCCAAACGCTGCTCGCAACCGAATTCGACTACGTGTTCGTCAACCGGTACCGCGACGGCCGCGACAGCGTGGCCTGGCACGGCGACCACGAGATCGACGGCAAAGTCGTGGCCTCACTCTCGCTCGGCGCGACGCGCGAGTTCGACCTGCGCCCCAAACGCGAGAGCGATCTGCGTCAGCGTACGATCGCGCTCGACCTCACCCACGGCGACCTCGTCGTGATGCGCGGAGAAACCCAGCGCTATTGGGAACACCGCGTCCGGAAAGACCCGCTCGTCCACGAACAGCGCATCAACCTAACGTTCCGCCAACACCGCGTCCGCCCGTAACCGTCACCCCGAGCTGGTCGAGGGGCAGGCACAACCCTCGATCGCGAGGCGCAGCAACTCACGCAACTCCGCCACCCCTTGTTCAACGTCGCCGTTGGTCGTGTCGCGCAGCCAATTCCGAATCGTTGCGTGGTAGATGGCGAGGATGAGCCGGGCGATCGTACCCGGGTCCTCGTTCGCGCGGATGTGCCCCTCGCGCTGGTGGCGGCGCACCAGCTCCGTGATGTGCTCGCGCATCGCGAACACGTGCCGGTCGTGCTCCGGATCGGACGTGGGAACGCCGTTCACATTGGGCTTGATGACGATCTCTTGCAGCGCGTGAAGCGAGAGGTCGGGATGCGTGCTCCCATATCGGTAACGTGCGGCGAAGATGTAGATCAGCTGATCGAGCAGATCGCCCGGCACGCGGCCGGCCTTCACGTCGGCGATCGTGTCCGCCGTGACCCGGGCCAGATCGTCGTTGACGATCCACAGTAAGAGGTTGCGTTTGTCGGGTGCATAGAGGAAGAGGGTGCCCGTCGCGACCCCCGCACGCCGCGCGATCTCGCGCATGCTGGCACTCTTATAACCGAACTCGGTGAACACCGAACGCGCCGCTTCATTGATGCGGCGGCGCTTGTCCTGTTTACCGTTTTCGCGCCGGCGGACGACCGCCGAAGCCGGTTCCATCAGCAGGGCTTTGCCGGGGAAAGACTGATTCCCCCGGGGTGAACGGTACTGCGCCAGTACTGCTCGTTCCGCACGGTGCGGAAGAAGATGCAGTGCGCCGGGCAGCGCCGGCCGCGACGATCGTTGGAATTCGTGCCGGCGCGAGCGCCGCGCAACTCCCCGATGCGTTGCCCGCCGGTCCAATCGTCGTCATGGGACTATGCGGCGCATTGCGCGGCATTCGCACCGGCGCCATCGTCATCTACACCGGCGCCGTCGATGAAACCGGCCGTTACACGTTCGACGGCGAGCAAGTCGCGCAACTTCACGCGCGCATACCGCAAGCGACGCTCGTTCACGCCTGCACGATCGATCACGTCGTCACGCGCGCCACCGAACGTGTCGCACTCGCCGCCGCCTACAACGCCGATGTCGTCGACATGGAAGCCACGCACCTCGCCCGCGCCCTCGCCGCCCGCGGCCGCGCAAGCCTCGTCGTACGCATCGCAAGCGACGACCCGAGCTTCGACCTGCCGCCGATCGAGTCGGCGTTCACGGCAAGCGGCAAAATCCGCCCGCTCCACCTCGCCCGCGCCTTCATCACGCACCCAAGCGCCGCCGTACGCTTCATCCACGACGTCCGCCAAGCACTCAACACCCTAGCCCAAACCGCAGCCCACCTAACGCGCTAATAATGTCATCCCGAGAAAGCGCCCGGAGGGCGCGTCGTCGAGGGACCGCCCAAATCGATACTATACGCGAACAGTCTCTCTTGACTTACCGGCAGCGTTACGATTCAGTTTGAAAATCTCGCGCGCCTCATCAGGCGTAGCCGGGCGGCGGTTGAAGAACTTCGCGAGCTCGACGGTGGCGGCAATGAGCTGATGATTAGATTCGGCGGGTTGGCCGTCCGGCAGCAGCCGATTATCTTCCATCCCGATCCGAAGCACGTCGCATTCCGCAGCCATTCCCAAACCGGCAACGGGAAACTGATGCGGTCCGCAGCCGAACACGCCGACCTTAGCTTTCGGGAAAAGCAACTTCCCCTCTTCAATCGACTGCATCATCACGCGCGCCACCGCCGGCGCGTTCGCAATCCCGCCGCCGTGCGTCAGCCACAGATAGTCGGCGTTAGCATCGAACACGCCGTCATCGGCCATTTTCTTCAACCGGTACAGCGCCGGAATATGAACGACTTCAAATTCGATCGCCGAGCTCTTGTCGTGCGCGTTCTTGATCGATTGAATGAGCCAGTCGCGATTGTTGACGAAGGGTTTCTCGACCGGCTGACCGCCATAAACGTGGACGAAGTCAGTCGAACCGGTTGCCGCGCCGTACAGATCGGGCGCCGGCGTAAGGTTGAGCAGCGCCAGCCGGTCCGCGTCGGTCGGACGAACCCATTCACCCGTCGCCTTGTCCTTGCGCGCGCCGATCCCGTTCGTCGTCTGAATCAAGACATCGCTATTCGCGCGGATATTGCGAATGATGTCCTGAAAGACACCGATGTCGCTGGTCGTCAAACCATCTTCGTCGCGCGCGTGCGTGTGAACGACGGCCGCACCGGCCTCCCGGCAGCGGGCGGCCTCCTCGCCGATCTCCTTCGGCGTGATCGGCACTTTTGTGACCGCGTCCGAGACCTGGTATCCGCCGTTTACAGCGGCTACGATGACGATTGGTTTCACGGGCGTTTCTCCGTCTCAGCTGATCAGGTCGCGCGCGTTGAATTGTTGCGGAATGAACTTATACTTCGCCGCCGCATCGATGTACGGCTGAATCAACCGCGGATCGAGTGAGAGCGCTCGCACCGACGGCTTGTTTTTCGCAACCACCTCAACCGGCAGGCCGGTGAATTTGGCGGTCAGCGGATAGACCTCGGTTTCGTGATCGCTCACGTATTGCCCGGCTGCGTGAAGCACGTCCCGAAACGCCTGCAGCTCGCGCTTGTGCGCGCTCGCCCACGCAATGCTCGAGAAGTAGGCTGAGGGCTCGGAGCGGCGGCCGAAGGCCTCAAACGGATAACCGATGATGCGCGCACCCTGGGCGACGGCGCCCGACATGATCGGCTCGTACGCGACCATCGCGTCAACGCGTCCCTGCTCGAGCGCCGGGCCCGTCGTGGTGGGCGGGATCTCGGTAAACTTGACCGACTTGATGTCGACGCCGTTGCGGTCGAGCCACGCCATCGAGGCCAGCGCAAATGAATTGTTGAGCGCGCTGACGCCGATAATTTTCCCGCTGAGGTCTTTAGCCGACTGAATCGTTGACGAGCCTTTGACCAGCATGCCGACGTTTTGATTGCTCACATCGTAGAGAAGCGTCGGAGCCACGATCGTGAGCGGCACGCCTTGCGAATGCGCGAGGATCGGCACCACCACATCCCCGCCGCCGACTTCGAGTGAACCGCCGCCGACGACGGCGCTCGCGATCTCTGTGCCGCTGCGCATCAGCGTGATCGAAACGTCCAAGCCGGCGCGGCGGAAGAGCCCGGCGTTGATTGCATACAGCAGCGGTGCCACCTGATCGGTAGGCCCGGAGGCCACCCGGATGACGGTGAGCTCGGGCGCCGGCTGCGCCTCAACTTTGGTCGCGTGGAGAAGCGACGCCGCAACGACCGCGCCGATGGCTTTGCCGCGTGTGATCGTACCAAGTCCCATGACAAGCCTGCCTTTCAGAGTGCCCATGCGATGGCGCGAATCTCGCCCAGCCGCCGGGGAAGTTCAATCCAACACTCGCCGCCGTCGACGCTGCGATAGAGTTGGCCGAGTGCCGAGGCTGCGAAGACCAGCATCGGGTCGGCGCGATTGACCGCCAGAAAATACACCGAACTCTGGACCTGACCGGGTAGATGAACGTCTTCCCATGTTGCGCCGTGGTCGCGGCTGCGGTAGAGACGGCCGTGCCAGCCCGGCGCCCCGCTGCCGTTGGTCAGGAACATCACGCCGGTGCGGTCGGGGCGCTCGACGATGCTGCGCACGTATTGCCACGGCGAGTCGATCGTCTGAAACGTCCAGTGCACTCCCTCATCGTCACTGTGATGGAGACCGAACGCCGTGCTGGCGAACACCGTCCGCTTACCGTTGTTGACCACGACGACGCCGTGAACGTCGGCGATCGCAAGGCCCTCGCCGCGGCGTTCGAACGTTCGGCCGCCGTCGCGGCTGATCCACGCATCGTCGATTTCAACCGACACGCACACCAGCGCCGGATCGTCCGGATCCCAGACGATCTGCGTCACGCGCGTCCAGTGCTTGTTCGGGTCGTCGGGACGCGTCGGCTCGACCGTCGCAATCGGGTTCGAACTACTGTCGGTACCATGGAAATGCAAGGCGACCGATTCGTTCATCGGAACGTGCAAATCGGTCCAACTTTGTCCGCCGTCTTCCGAGCGGTAGAGATTCGCGGACTGCGTGCCGGCGAGCACGACGTTGGGATCGTGGGGCGAATACGCGATCGCCGTGACGACCCGTTTGCCGTCGAGCACGCTGTCGATGTGCTGCCACTGCGCTTCGCCCGGGCGACGGCGGAAGAGCCCCAGCTCGGTGCCGCACATCACCTCGCCCGGAATCGACGGGTGACACGCAAGTCCCCACACCTGCGACCCGGAATAGATGCCGGCATCGGTCCCCGTGCGCAACAGGTTTTCGCCGAAATCGTTGCTCGACCAGAGCGATAAGCCGTTGGTCGCGATATACAGAATGGGCTTCATGTTAGGCCACCTGTGCGAAGCGTTCGCGGGCCTCGTCGACCGTCGCGGGCGCACGGCCGAAGATCCGCGCGATCTTGACGATCTCTTCGACTTGCCGGTAATTGTGCTCGGCGACGCTGCCATCGGGGAGAAAGATGCCGTCCTCGAAGCCCACGCGCACGACGTCGCAGCCCTGCGAAAGACCGAGTGTCGCGATCCAGAACATGTCTGGTCCCGTTCCGGTAACGCCCCACATCGCCTGTGGATATAGGCGCTGCCCTTCGTCGATCGAAAACTGGATATTGCGCGCGATCGGCGGGGTGGCGCCGAAGCCGCCGCCGTGCAGCAGCCAAATGTTCTTGCGGTGACGATCGAAGAGGCCTTCCTCGGCCACGCGTAAGAGGCGATGCAGCGAACTTGCCTCGACGACCTCGTACTCGAGTGCTTTACCGGCCGCGTAGACGGCAGCGATCGTTTGCTTGAGCAAATCGATCGTGTTGACGTAGGGCGTTTCGCCGGGATAGCCGCCGCCCGGATTGTAGAAGTCCATCGAGCCGGCGGCAATTCCGAACAGGTCTTGCTGCGGTTCGATCGTCAGCAGGCCCAGCCGCTCTTTGTCGGTCGGCCACAGGAAGCCGCCGGTGTTCGGATCGCGCCGGACGCCGATGCCGTTGGTCGTTTGAATGAGGACCGGACACTTCGCCCGGATGGCGCGGATGATCTCGCTGTAGATCGCGGGATCGCCGGAATTATTCCCATCCTTATCGCGCGCGTGAACGTGAACGACCGACGCGCCCGCCTTCCAGCACGCATAGGCGGCTTCAGCGATTTCGTGCGGCTGCTTCGGAATCTTCGCGCCGTCGCGGTCCTGCTGCATACCGCCGTTTAGGGCGACCGTGAGGATGATGTTTTTAGCCATGGAGACGCCTACCTCGCTCGCATCCTTGGCAGGGCCGTAGACAAGTCCTTCCTCACGTGGGGAATTATGAAAGAAGACTTCATCAGCGAATCCAGGAAAAATTTGCGATGCCCACTTCGGCTCTGCCAAAACGCAAGGCGCCACCTCAGAAAACGCGCCGTTCGCCGGGTCGCCCGCGCCAAGACGCGCTGCGGAATGCCCTCGTGATCGGCACGATGCAACTCGTGCAGACGACGCCTCCGTCGGAGCTGAGCCTGCGCGAAATCGCCCGGGCCGCAAACGTCGACCCCGCACTGATCCGCTACTATTTCGGGGATAAGTATGGTCTCTTCGCTGAGGTTATCGCATTGATCGCGGATGAAATCGTGCGCGCGGGCTCCGCGGCTCTAGCCAGCCGGGGGACGGCGAAGGAGCGGTTGATGCGCTTTGTTCGGGTGAACTTTGAGGGCAATATCCGCCACCCGCATTATCACCAACTGATCTTGGACCAGATCACCCACGGGCGGCCCGAGCCGGTCCGCAAAATTCGCAGCGAGATCAGCCGGGTCTTGCGCAAAGAACTGATCGATCTCATGCGCGACGGTGCGAAGAGCGGCGAATTGCGCGTCGTGGATCCGGGCTATCTCGGCATCGCGGTCATCGGTATGTGCGAATTTTTCTGTTCGAGCTGGGGTCCGGTCGCGGCCCTCCTTGGAGACTCGACGGAATCGGCTCTCGACAAATCATCCAAAGCATACGGAAAATTCATCGAAGATTTCGTCGTGCAAGCGTTGAGCCCGGTGATCGCTAAGCGCTAACCGTCGCGCGGCACGCGCCGAATCCGATTGGGACGAAGCCCACCTTGCGAGCCCAACCGCGGAAAATAACCTCGTCACCGTCAAGGAGCCAGACGCGTTCTTCGCCATCGAGATCGAGCGATTGGGTGCCGCGCGACGTCAACTCGGCTAAGCATGCGCGGCTCGCGTCCTCCGGTCCCGAGGCGGTTCCGCTGCCGAGAAGATCGCCGGGTTGAAGGTTGCAGCCGTTGCTCGTATGATGCGCGAGCATTTGCGCGAACGACCACCACATCGTGCGAAAATTCGTTCGCGTGACCACGGTCCCGCCTTTGCCGGCAGCGTGTGCCGACGGAGTAAGAATTGACGCCTCGAGTTCGATCGAGAAGCCGCCGCTCGTGCGCTCGAATTCATTTGTCAGGTGCGCCGGCGCGGGCGGATCGTTCGTGCCACGCTCGGGGAGCGCGCAGCGAAACGGCGCGAGCGCGTCCGCCGTGACGATCCATGGTGAAACGGTTGTCGCAAAACTCTTGGCTAAAAACGGTCCGAGCGGAAGGCTCTCGAACGTCTGCATTCCCCGCGCCGACCAGTCGTTGAGCAAGCAGAACCCAAAGAGCCGGCTGGAAGCATCGTCGATCGCGACCGGCTCGCCGAGCGGGTTGGCCGGTCCAACATAGGCGCCGAGCTCGAGCTCAAAATCCAGCGATGGTTCGGGTCCGTACTCAGGCGTTGCGTTTGCATCGAGATACTGACCCCATGGCCGGCGAACGGGAACGCCGCTGACGCATACCGAGGTCGCGCGGCTGTTGTACGCGATCGGGAGATGGTGAAACGCCGGGGGCACGGTACCGCCGCCCATGCGTTTCGTGTGATCGAGAGAGCAGAGAAAGTCCGTGAACGCTCCGACAGCAGCCGGCATGCGCATCTGCACGGCAGCGAGATCGTATACGCAAGGCCGAAGGCGGTCGCGGAGCGCGGCGGGCGCGTCGGTCGACAATGCCGTGGAGAGCTGCATGCGCAGTTCGCGAGCCGGACGGTTTCCAAGCGTAAGCAGTGAATTGAGCGTCGATCCGGTGCACGCGTTTGCGGCAACCTCCGCGGCGCCGGTAAAAATGCCCGCAGCTTGCGCGGCGAGCAGGTCGACCACGGCAGAGCCGATCGCCACGCCGCCTCGCGCCGTTCGACCCGGCGTTTCAAAAACTCCGAACGGCAGGTTTTGAATTGGGAACTCGGTTCCGAGTTCGTTTGCACTTTCGATCCAGCTTTGGCGAGCGGGATCGTGCGTCGCGTCAAGCGTCATGTGCCACTCCGCTTTCTGCCGCCGCCGGCGGGTAAATTCCTCGCGGCGAGAATATAGCGTCAACATGCGTGACGCCGTCGTCTCCAAGCCGAATTTTGCCGTCGAGGTCGTACGCGATCTGTCGATCGGCGCGCCCGGCGGCTTCGAGCAGCTCGCCGACATCTATCTCCCGCAGAACGTGGCGGGTGCGCCGCCGGTCGTCATTTGGATCCACGGGGGAGGCTGGCGCAATGGCGACCGGCACAGCGGACCGGACTTCAGCCGTTTCTTTGCGCGTCGCGGATTTGCCATGGTCAGCATCGAGTACCGTACGAGCGATGAGGCGACGTTTCCGGCCCAAATCGAAGACGTCAGAACAGCGATCCGCTGGGTTCGCAGCGTCGCGGCGCAATACGGTTTCGATGCTGGAAGAATCGGCCTCTGGGGATCCTCGGCGGGCGGCCATTTGGCGGCGCTCGCTGCAGTTACCGATGCCGGCGTGCAAGCGGTGGTTGATGGCTACGGTCCGACCGACATCTTGCTGATGGATGCGCAGCGCGATCCCGAACGTAAGCCGTCGAGCGACACCGGCTCGCTCTCGATACCCGCGGGCGAATGCTCCGGCGACGCCGATTCCCGCGAGTCGCTGCTGTTCGGCGCGCCGATCTACACGATTCCCGATCGCGTGCAGGCGGCGAATCCGATCCCTTACGTCAAACCGGGAGCGCCGCCGTTTCTCATCCTTCACGGCACGGCCGACGCCGCCGTCCCCGACGCGCAAAGCGTGATGCTCTACGAGGCGCTCGCCGCCGCCGGCAATGATGTAACGCTCGGGCTCGTCGAAGGACTCGGCCATGGTTTCTTCAGCCGGAACCATCTCGATGACGGAGAGCCGCGCACGATCTCAATGCGCATCCACACGTCGGGAGCGGCCGAACAGCAGATTTCGCGCAAGTCGCATATTTTTGCGCAGATTGAGGCGTTCTTCCGAACGCATCTGGCCGTCTAGCGCGCGACCATCGGGCTCGTGATGTCGTTTTGAATGAGCCCTTGAGCGCGCATGGCGTCGAGCCACCAGCGCATCTGTTTTCCCGTCAGCCGCGGTTCGATCTGCGAATACCGGGTTTGCTTTACGACCGCCAGCGGCTGGTTGAGGTACTTTGCGACGTACTGATCGGCGAGGTCGAGATGAGCGAGGGCGAAATTCGCCCCGTCGGTGATGGCCCCGCGAAAAGCATTGACCAGGGCGGGGTTGCTATTTGCCCAGGCGGTGCTCGAGACGTAGATGACGATCGGCGTGTCGACCGGTGCGGTCGTCAGCACGTAGACCACGGCGGTGCCGCTCTTGTCGTCCAGGCTGCGCGAGACAAACGGTTCGACGCTGGCCACGGCGTCGACCGTGCCGCGTTTGAGCACGTCGTACATCGTGCTGAAGGGCACTTCGAAATAGTTGACCTGTTTGTAGTCCACGTGATGTGACGTCAGCCAGGCGTTGACCATCACGTAGTTCGCACTGCCGATCCCGCTGACGCCCACTTTTTTGCCCACCAGGTCTTCCGGCTTCGTAATGCCGGAGTCCGGCCGAGCGAGGAGCGCCGCGTTTTTGTCGGCCGGCGAGGACGCGGTGCCGCCGGCAATGCCGATGAGACCGATGCCCTTGCTCATCGCCTGCAAGAGAACGGGCGGCGTGTTGCACCCGAGCGTCAATGCACCCGCGATGATGGCGGTCGCTTCCGTCGCGGAATTTTGCACCGGCCGCAATTCGACGCTGAGGCCGCGCTGCTGAAAAAAGCCCTGCTCCTTGGCCGTAAAGAGCGCGACGCAGTCTTTGATCGACCCGTAGCCGATGAGAATCGGTTCGTCGGCGGCGATGCTTTGGCGCGGCAGACCGCACAAAACCAAGGCCAGGGCGAAGACGAGGGCGGCTTTCAACGCCCGCGGCTAATCGTTCGTGACCTTGGCGAAGAGCGAGTCGACGTCCGGAACCTTCTTGATGTAGTTTTGCTTGTGCGCGTAGCGGACGAACGTCTCGACGATATGACGGTTGTGCTTGAGGCCGTGCACGTACTGCGTCTCGCCGAACGTGTGCCGGCTCTCTTCGAGACTCAGCACTTCGTCGAAGCCGCTCAGGTATTTCGGCTCGAGATAGGCTTCATCGCAAACCTGCTGCGCCTTGCGGAACGCGGCGAGCAGGCTGTCGGCGACCCACGGCGCGCGTTCGATCAGCGCTTCGCTGACGCACACGGTGTGCGTGATCGGCAGAATATTCGTCTTCTTGTAGTAGTCGGCCAGTGCGGCGCGCGCATCGGGGAAGAGGCGGCGCAAGCGTTTATCGCCGCTCACGATCCCGGGCAGCGTGCTCGGGGCGAACACGGCGTCGACCGTGCCGTCGAGAAGCAACTCTTGGAGGTCGGCGTCGGGAGCTACCGAGATGTCCATGCCCTTGGGATACACATAGCCCGCGCCTTCGCTCGCCATCGTCGAGACCCACGACATCTCTTCGGGCTTGAGCCCGAAGTGGTCTTCGATGATGCCGCGCAGCCAAAGCATCACGGTCAGGCGATACGCCAACACGCCGATCTTCTTGCCGCGCAGATCCGCGGGGCTTTTGAACGGTGCATCGCTGCGGCAGTACATGTAGGCCAGCACCGGCATGCGCAGCGGGAAGATCGGCAGTGCGATCACCGGCTCGCCGCGGTCGCGCGCCGCGCAGTACCACGAGAACGACATCTCCGCAACGTCGAATTCCTCGTACACCGGGCGCGTGCAAAACTGCGCGATGTCGTCGAGCGTGTAGGTCGGCTGCGTGCCCTCCGGGACCACGCGGCCATCGAGCAGCGGGCGGGTGCGATCGTAGTCGCTGAACGCGATGCTCAGCGGGAGAAGGTCCGAAACGCGTTCGCGCGCCGGGGATTCGATCAGTTGCATCAGCGCCACCTCAAAAGATTCGCAGTAGTGAAGGATACCGGAAAAATGGCTAAATCTCCCCCGTCCTCGTGAACCCGGCTCTAACGAGCGACAATGGGACCTGGGATGTCGTTTTGGATGAGGCCTTGGGCTTTCATGTTGTCGAGCCACCAGCGCATTTTCTTCGCGGTTAAACGCGAATCGATCTGTGAATACGGCGTTTCCCGCACCACGGCAACAGGCTGGTTGACGTATTTCGCGACGTACTGGTCTGCGAGATCGAGGTGTGCCAGAGCGAATCTCGCCCCGTCGGCGATTGCTCCGCGGAATGCGTCGACCCCAGCCGGGTTCTTGACGGCCCAATCCGCGCTCGACACGTAGATGTCGAGTGGTGTCCCGGCCGGCATCGTGCTCTGGAGGTAGACGACCGCTACCCCGGTTTTGTCATCCAGAATGCGCGTGAGAACGGGGACCACGCTCGCAACGGCATCGACGGTCCCGCGTTTGAGCGCGTCATGCATCGTGCCGAAGGGGATTTCGAAGTAGCTGACGCGTTTGGGATCGACGCCGTGGGCGATGAGCCACGCGTTGAGGATCACGTAGTTGGTGCTGCCGATTCCGCTGACGCCGACTTTCTTCCCGATCAGGTCTGCCGGCTTTGCGATCCCGCCGTCCGGACGCGCGACGAGAGCCACATTTTTTTCATCCGGCGTCGTGACCGTGCCGCCGGCGATGCCGATGAGGCCGATGCCTTTGCTCAGCGCCTGCAACAACACCGGCGGCGTGTTGCACCCGAGGGTCATCGCATTGCCGAGGATGGCGGTCGCTTCCGTCGCGGAGTTTTGCACGGCTCGAAGTTCGACGTTCAAGCCGCGCTGCTGAAAATAACCTTGTTCCTTCGCGGCGAACAACGCGACGCAACCCTTGATCGATGTATAGCCGACGATGAGCGGCTCGTCGGCGTTCGCTTGCCGCGGCAGACCGCCCAACGCAACGGCAAGCATGAGCACGAGGGCGGTTCTCACGCTGACCTAACGCGCGACGATCGGGCCCGGGATGTCGTTTTGGATCAGGTCTTGGGCTTTCATGTTGTCGAGCCACCAGCGCATCTGTTTTGAGGTCAAGCGGGAGTCAATTCGTGAATACTGGGTTTGTTTAACCACGGCAACCGGCTGGTTGAGATATTTTGAGACATACTGGTCGGCGAGATCCGAATGTGCGAGGGCAAAGCTCGCGCCCTGAGCGATCGCTCCACGGAAGGCATTCACCGCAGCGGAATTCTTATTCGCCCACTCCGTGCTCGAGATGTAGATCACGAGCGGCGTCTCGGTCGGCATCGTGCTCAAAAGGTAGACGATTGGGACGCCGCTCTTATCATCGAGGCTGCGCGTGAGAATTGGAGCAACACTTGCAACGGCGTCAACCGTGCCGCGCTTAAGGACATCGTACATCGTGCTGAACGGCACTTCGAAATAGCTGACGCGTTTGAAATCGACGTGGTTCGCCATCAGCCAGGCGTTGAGGATCACGTAATTCGTGCTGCCGATTCCGCTCACGCCGACTTTTTTGCCGGCCAAGTCTTCGGGTTTGACGATCCCGGCATCAGGCCGCGCAAGGAGTGCCGCGTTTTTATCGGTCGGGGTCGAAACGGAGCCGCCGGCGATCGCGATGAGGCCGATCCCTTTGCTCATTGCTTGCAGCAAGACCGGCGGTGTGTTGCATCCGAGGGTGAGGGCGTTGGCGACGATGGCGGTCGCTTCGGTGGCGGAATTTTGCACCGGCCGCAACTCGACATTGAGGCCATGCTGCTGAAAATAGCCCTGCTCCTTCGCCGTGAACAGAGCGACGCAATCCTTGACCGAGGTGTAACCGATGATGATGGGTTCATCGGCGGCGTTCATTTGCTGCGGCAGACCGCACAAAACGAAGCCGAAGATAAGGGCGAGAACGGCTTTCATGCTGCGGTCTCCATAGACACGACGATTTTTCGCAATTCGGAGGAATACCGGCGAAATTTCGAAACTCCTGGTGGAATGTTTCCAGTCGCGGCCTCCCGTCCGGGAACGATCACCGTTGCCGGCGAGCTCTACGAGCAGCTTCGATGCGACATTTTGTCCGCCCGACTGCGTCCGGGTCAGCGTTTGCGTAACGAAGCGCTCAAGGCGCGTTATGGCGGCGGCGTCGGCACCGTGCGCGAGGCCCTGAACCGGCTGCGGGCCGAGGGACTCGTTACGCAGGAAGATCAGCGCGGCTTTCGCGTGTCTCCGGTAAGTCTCGATGAACTGCGCGAACTGACCGAGACGCGCTGCTGGGTGAACGCCGTCGCGCTCACGGCCTCGTGCGCGAACGGTGACGCAGCGTGGGAAGAAGCGGTCTTGCTCGCCTATCACCGCATGTCGCGGTCTGTCTCGCGGGCCGTCGCGGGCGAGCCCACGATCGAGCAACGCGAACTGCATCGCATGTTTCATGCATCGCTTTACGCCGCGTGTGCTTCGCGCTGGCTGATCGGATTTGCCGAGATGCTGTTCGATGCTGCTGCCCGTTACCAAAGCCTCGCCTACCCGGACGAGCGCGATCCGCGCGACTACGACGCCGAGCACCGGGCGATCATGGAAGCAGCGGTCGCGCGCAAGGCCCCGGAGGCCGTAGCGTTGCTCGACGAGCATTTCCGGGCGACGGCCGAACGCGTGGCGCGCGCGGCGTCGCGCGACAACGGACTGGCGCTGGCGTGAGTGCCGTCGCGGGCTTGCGCATCGGGGTCGACATCGGCGGCACGTTCACCGACGTGGCCGTGCTCGATCCGGCTGACGGCTCCGTGGCGTACGGCAAGGCGCTGAGCACACCCGACGATCTCGTGCGCGGGATCTTCGATGCGATCGAGGCTTCGGGCGCCGCACCGTCGGCGGCCGACTTCATCATTCACGGCTCGACGGTCGCGATCAATGCGATCCTCGAGCGCAAAGGCGCGCATACGGCGCTGATCACAACCGGCGGCTTCCGCGATACCTACGAGATCGGCCGCATCAACCGCCCCGATTCGTTCAACTTGTTCTTTCGCAAACACGTGCCGCTCGTTCCGCGCGACCGCGTGTTCGAGATCGACGAACGCATGCTCGCTGACGGCACGGTCTGGCGCCCGTTTCCGGATGAAAGCGCGCGCGCGGTGGCGCAGACGCTCGTCGATGAGAAGATCGAGTCGGTCGCGGTCGTGTTCATTCACGCCTACAACACGATCGATCACGAAGCGCGCATGCTCGCGATCCTGCGCGAAGCGAATCCCGACTGGTTCCTCACCGCATCGCACGAGGTCTCGCGTGAACAGCGCGAATACGAACGCATCTCGACGACCGTCGCCAACGCGTATGTGGGCCCGCGCGTCTCGTCGTATCTCGCGCGCCTCGAAACGCGCCTCGAACGCGAAGGCTTCGGCGGCAGCCTGCTGATCATGCAATCCAGCGGCGGCCTCTTCGACGTCGCAACGGCGCGCGCGCAGTGCATCCAGATGCTCGAATCGGGACCGGCCGCGGGCGTCGTCGCTTCGAAGACGATCGGTGCGTCGCTCGGGCTGGAAAACCTCATCTGCTTCGACATGGGCGGCACGACGGCGAAAGCATGCGTGCTGCAGCGCGGAACCGCCGCGCTCTCGGCCGACTACTTCGTCGGCGGCTACAACGAAGGTCTGGTCATTCGTATCCCCGTCCTCGACATCAAGGAAGTCGGCACCGGCGGCGGCAGCCTCGCCTGGATCGATGACGTCGGCGCGCTGCACGTTGGTCCTGAGAGCGCCGGCGCCAGCCCGGGCCCCGCGTGTTACGGCAACGGCGGCGAATTGCCGACCGTCACCGACGCGCACCTCGTGCTCGGCCATCTCTCGGCGTCGCGTTTCAACGACGGCCGGATCAAGCTCGATGAAGCCGCCGCGATCCGCGCGATCGAGACGCACGTTGCCGGGCCGCTCGGGCTCGACGTCGCGACGGCTGCGGGCGGTATCCTCGCGATCGCGAACGCGCAGATGGCCAACGGCGTGCGCGCGGTGACGACCGAACGCGGACTCGACCCGCGCGATTTCACGCTGGTCGTTTACGGCGGCGCGGGCCCGCTGCACGCGGTCGACGTGGCGCGCGAGCTCGCGATCAACGCGGTGATCATCCCCGATTCGCCGGGACACTTCTCAGCCTTCGGCATGCAAACGGCGGATTTGCGCCGCGAGTACGCGCGCACGTTCGTGCGGCCGCTGGACACCGCCGTCATCGAGCAAGTCAAAACGATGTGCGAAGGCTTGCGCGGCGACGCCGCGGCGTGGCTCTCCGAAGCCGGCGTGCCGAGCGAAGGCATGGCCTTCGAACACGCGGCCGACATCCGTTACATCGGCCAAGAACATGCGGTGACGGTCGCCCTCAACATCGATGCCGATCCGGCGACGCTCGTGCGCGAAGCGAAGGACGCCTTCGACGCGGCGCACTTGCAGCGCTATAGCCACAACGCGCCGCAAGAAGCGGCGGAACTGGTCACCGTGCGCGTGTCGGTGATCGGCATCCTGAGCAAACCATCGCCGCGCCGCGTCGCCGGCGGGAACGCCGCGCCCGAACCTGCCGCGCATCTCGATCGCCGCGCGATCAGCTTCGATCGCTCGGCAGCAATCGATGCGGCGGTCTACGATCGCACGCAGCTGCTGGTCGGGAACACGATCGCGGGACCGGCCGTGATTCAAGAAGCGGGCTCCGCCACGAGCGTGCCGCCCGGCGTCACGCTGCGCGTCGGCGACTTCGGCCATCTCTTCCTCGAGGTATCCTGACACGATGCTCGCATCGACGCCGGCCGTGACCGACCCGATCACCGCCGAGATCATTCGCAGTTCGCTCATCGCGATCACCGATGAGATGAAGACGAACCTCATGCGCACGGCTTATAGCCCGATCATCTACGAAGCGCTCGACTACACCGTCGGCCTCTTCGATGAGAAGGGCGATACGATCTCGATCGGCCTCGGCTTGCCGATGTTCATCCGCGGTCTCTCGGATGCGATCAAGGCGAAGATCGAGCATTACGGCTACGACAAGATCTACCCGGGCGACATCCTGCTCACCAACGACGCCTACATCATGGGCAGTCATCTCTACCACATGGTTTTCACCGTGCCGATCTTCCACGAGGGAAAGATCGCGGGCTTCGCGTCGTCGATGGCACATTGGACCGACGTCGGCGGCGTGATCAGCGGCACGACGCAAGACATCTACTCCGAAGGCCTGCAGCTCCCGATCGTCAAGATTTTCAAGCGCGGCGTGCAGGATGAAGAACTGACCGATATCATCTGCACGAACGTGCGCATGCCCGACCTCGCGATGGGCGACTTCCGCGCGCAAATTTCCGCGATCCGCACGGGTGAGATCCGCTACGGTGCGCTCCTCGCGCGCTATGGACGCGACGCCGTCGACTCGAGCCTTCGGAGTATCGCCGATCAGAGCGAACGGACCGCGCGCGCGGCGGTCGCTACGATTCCCGACGGCGTCTACGTGGCCGAATCGTACATGGACGACGACGGCATCGGCAGCACGCCGATCGTCATCAAGGTGCGCGTCATCGTCGAGGGCGATCAGATGACGATCGATCTCTCCGATGTCGCGAAGCAAGTCCCGGGGTACTTCAACTCGGGCGCCACGGCCGGACGCTCGGCCGCGCAAGTCGCGTTCAAGTGTCTCACGACTCCGGCCGTCTATCCGATCAACGAGGGGGCGTTCCGGCCGCTGAACATCGTGCTGCCGCCCGGCACCGTGGTGAGTGCAACGAAACCGTCGGCGATGCGCTGGTGGATGACGATCCCGATGACGGTCGTTGAGACCGTGTTCAAAGCGTTAGCTCCGGTGATCCCCGATCGCGTGATCGCAGGCCATTATGCCGACCTCTGCATCTGCGTGTACTACGGCCTCGATCCGAAGACGGGCCGCTTCTTCGTGCGGGGCGGCAACATGCCGGGCGGCGGCTGGGGAGCGAAGCACAACGAAGACGGCATAAGCGCGGTCATCTGCATCAACGACGGCGATACACACAACTTCGTCTCCGAAGCGGTCGAGCTCAAGTCCCCAATGATCTTCGAGAAGTACGGTTTGCGTTGCGACTCCGGCGGGGCCGGTCAGTTTCGCGGCGGCCTGGGCGTCGACTTGCGCGTGCGCGTCCGCTCGACCATGCGCTTCAACTCGTTCATCGAGCGGACGAAGTGTGCGCCGTGGGGACTGCACGGTGGGAAGGACGCCTTGCCGAACAACGTCACGATCGAGCGCGCGAACGGCGAACTCGTAACCAAGGACAACGGTAAGTTCGATTCGCTGACCCTCTATGAAGGCGACGTCGTCATCGTCGAGTCCGGCGGAGGCGGCGGCTACGGAGACCCCCGCCTACGCCCGCGCGCCACGGTACGCAACGACGTCCGCCGCGGCTACGTCAGCGAACGCTCCGCCATCGAAGACTACGGAATGACCCCCGCCGACCTCGCCCATGTCAACCCGAGCAAAGCGCCCGAAGGGCGCCTCGTCGAGGGACCGCCACCAACCGAGGTCATCACGAGCGGCTAAAATCGCGCCCCTTCCACGTCCCCCCGCGCCCGCGCGCATGCCGCCGCGCCGAATCAATCGTCATCGCCGTATAGATCACGCCCGCAACCGGCAGCGTCAACGCCCGCCACCATGGCTGCCGGTATGATCGCACCGTCGGCGCATACGCCGCGCTCATCACTCCGAGCGCCACAATCCCCGCCAGCGCCACCGACGGCTTGCGCCGCACAACCCCAAGCCCGAGCGCAGCAACCGGCGCAACATACAGCAACAGCATTCCGACGACCGTCCCCGCCAGCAACGCCGGCGAATACCGCAACTGCGTGTACGCGGTGCGCGCCACCATCGACCAAATCGGCTCAAGCCCGATATATGGCCGCACGCTGCGCGAACGCGTCGAGTTGCCGAGCCACAACCGCCCGCCCTCGCTCGCCACCGCCGCCGCGAGCGAACAGTCGTCGATCAGCTCGCCGCGAATGCGCTCGACGCCGCCGATGCGCCGCAACAACTCGTCGCTCAGCAGCACGCACCCGCCCGCCGCCCCCGCCGTCGCGCGCTTCGGATCGTTCACCCACGCGAATGGATAGAGCATGCGAAAGAAAAACACAAACGCGGGAATCAGCAATTGCTCCCACGGCTCCGCGCAGTGCAACTCCACCATCAGCGACACCAGATCGCGCCGCTCGCGCTGCGCCGTCGCCACCAACCGCGCAAGCGTATCGTCCGCATGCTCCACATCGGCGTCGGTGAACCACCAGTACGCCGGCCGCGCACCGGCTCGCCGCGCCGCCGCAACCCCCTCCGCCATCGCCCAAACCTTGCCGCTCCACCCGTCGGGCCGCGGCGCCGCACGATGCAGCGCCACCCGCTCCCCCGCCTGCGCTCGCTCCACGGCCGCCGCCACTTCCGAGCCGGTATTGTCCTCGCTGCGATCGTCGACCACCGTGAGCGCGAGCCGCCCCGGATACCGTTGCGCGATCACCGAACTCGTGGTCCTGGCGATGACGTCGCCTTCGTTGCGTGCCGGAACGACCGCGTGGACGTCGGGGGCGTTCGAATCGGTGACCGGATCCGCGAGGCGATCCGCACGTGCGTCCCAAAACTGACCGCGTGCAACCACCATCCCGATCCACGCAGCAGCGGCCACCCAAGCCGCATATTTGGTAAACGTGAGCATCGAGACCCGTCCTTCGGACGCGCCGCCCGCGCGCCCCGCTCTCGCGCTCATGATGGCGCTGCGCCGCGCCACCGACGCGCTTTTTCGCAAACAGCAGCCCGACGGCTACTGGTGGGCCGAGCTGCAGTCCAATCCGTCGATCACGGCCGAGGTGCTGCTGCTGCATCGCATCTGGGGAAATTTCGACCGCGTTCCCAAGGCGCAAGCCGAAGCGTATTTCCGCAAGGAGCAGCGCGCGCACGGCGGCTGGGAACTCGCCTACGACGACGGCGGCGAACTCAGCGTGTCGGTGGAGGCGTACATGGCGCTGCGCCTGCTCGGCGTGCGGACCGATGATCCGGCGCTGGTCCGCGCGCGCACGTTCATCCTCGCCCGCGGCGGCATCTCGGCGACGCGCATCTTCACGAAGATGCACCTGGCGCTGATCGGCGCGTACGAGTGGAGCGGTTTGCCGTCGCTGCCGCCCGCGATCATGATGCTGCCCGATCGCTTCCCGTTCTCGATCTACGAACTCTCGAGCTGGGCGCGCGGCAGCACCGTGCCGCTCGTGATTCTCTTCGATCGCAAGCCGATCTACGGTTCGGTGCCGATGGACGAACTCTACGCCGAAGGCCGCACGAACGTGCGCTTCGAGTTGCCGCCGCCGAAAGACGCGTTCGAGTCGCTCTTCCTCGTGCTCGACAACGTGATGAAGTTCGGCGAGCGCTACGGCATCGTGCCGTTCCGCAACGAGGGCATCGCGCGCGCGGAGAAGTGGACCGTGCAGCGCCAGGAAGCGACCGGCGATTGGGGCGGCATCATCCCCGCGATGCTCAACGCGATGCTCGCGCTGCGCGCGCTCGGCTACGATGCCAACGATCCCGTCGTCAGACGCGGCTGGTCGGCGATCGACGGCTTCACGATCGTCGACGACGATTCGTATCGCGTCCAGCCATGCATCTCGCCCGTGTGGGACACGGGGCTCGCGGTGCGTTCGCTCGTCGACGCCGGTGTAACGCGCAACGATAAGCGCCTGGTCTCCGCAGTGAACTGGCTGCTCGAGAAACAGATCGTCGCGACGTACGGTGACTGGTCGGTGAAGAACCGCACCGGCAAGCCCGGCGGCTGGGCGTTCGAGTTCGAGAACGCGTGGTATCCTGACGTCGACGACACCGCCGTCGTCGCGATGGCGCTCGGCGCGATCGAACATCCCGATGGACCGCGCGTGCAAGCCGCGCTCGAACGCGCGATGCAATGGGTCGGCACGATGCAGTGCAAGAACGGCGGCTGGGGCGCCTTCGACGTCGACAACGATCAGGATTGGCTCAACCGGATTCCCTACGGCGATCTCAAGGCGATGATCGATCCGGCCACGGCCGACGTGAGCGCGCGCGTGCTCGAGATGGTCGTGCGCTGCAAACCCGCCGGCTTCGACCGTGCGCGTTTCGAGAGCGGCCTCACCTATCTGCTCGAAGAACAAGAGATCGACGGCGCGTGGTTCGGCCGCTGGGGCGTGAACTACATCTACGGAACGAGCGGTGCGCTCGCCGCACTCGGACCGGCGCGCGCCGAACGTCGCATCGACCACGCCGTCGTCCGCGGCGCGGTCTGGCTCCGCAGCGTGCAAAACGCCGACGGCGGCTGGGGCGAAACCACCGACACGTACAAGAACCCAAGCCTGCGCGGCCAAGGCCCCAGCACCGCGAGCCAAACCGCGTGGGCGCTGATCGGCCTGCTCGAAACCGTGCAACGGCTGAAGAAGCTCGCGCCCGAGTTCATGCCCGCCATCGAACGCGGCGTCGACTTCCTCATCCGCACGCAGCGCGACGACGGCAACTGGGACGAACCCGAATTCACCGGCACCGGCTTCCCCGTCCACTTCTACCTAAACTATCACCAGTATCGCCTGCACTTCCCGCTCTCAGCCCTCGGCCGCTACGCCGCCTGGAGACGCGCCACAAGCTAACTCATCGCAAACTGTGTGTCATTCCGAGCGAAGCGCCGTAGGGCGCGCAGCCGAGGAACGCGCCGGCCATTTGCCCACACGCCTGGGCAATGCCGAGAACGGAGAGTGCACCTCGATGTAGACCACGAGCCAGGTGATGTGCTCGCTGGGAGAAGCCAATTCACCGGCACCGGTTTCCCGGTCCGCTTCTATCTAATTACCACCACGGTTAGCGGTAACGGGGAAGCGGACTTTCACCGCTGAACACTCGGGTCACCCACACTGTGAGGTAGCCATGACGGATCAATGGATTACGTTCGATGGACCAGATGCGCCGTTGCGCGCGTATCTCGTGCAACCGTCGGGACCACCGCCGTGGCCGGCGCTTTTAATCATCCATCCCGTGACGGGAATAACGGAGCACGTCCAGGAGATCGTCCGGGATTATGCCGCAGACGGCTACCTCGCCGTTGCTCCCGACCTCTACACCAACGACCGCCTATATCCGCAGCAGGCGACCGAGGATATCAACGAGGCGGCGCATATGGGGCCGAATGCCGCGAGCTGGGATGCGCATCTCGCCCATTTCGCGGAACCCCGGCGCAGCAAGATCCTCGCAGCTCGAGAGTGGATTTCAGGCCGTCCCGGCGGCGGCTACGTTAGCGAGGTGCGCGCTGCCTTCGACTACCTCAAGGCTCGCAGCGACGTCAACGCCGTCGGCGCAATCGGGTATTGTATGGGAGGGCGCCTCACCGCGACGCTCGCGGCACAGGGTGTCGACCTTGCTGCCGGTGTCATCTACTACGGCGGAAGTCCGAAGACCGACGAAGTCGCAAATATTCGCTGTCCGTTGGAAGGTCACTACGGTGTGACGGACGTCGGCATCACCGGGAAGGTCTATGAATTCGCGCAGGCCATGAAAGCGTCCGGTCTGCACTTTGCGTACTCGGTCTACGACGCCGATCATGGGTTCAACGACCCGACGGCCCACGCGTGGAACGCCGATGCCGCTCGACAAGCGCGCGAGCGCAGCAGCGAGTTCCTCGCGAAGAACCTCAAAGCGCGGGTCGCTGTCTAGATGCAGCGCCGCAGCATGGTCGGTCTTCTCGGCGGTGCGCTCGCCGCTGGGCTTCCGCGTCTCAGCGAGGCCCAAGGTACCGCCGGTATTCGGATTGCGGCATCGCTGACGGATCCGTACATGGGGCCGTATTATGCGCGCGAAGAAGGCTTCTATCAGAAAGCCGGGCTTAACGTTGACGTGCTGACGCAGCCCACGGTTGCTGCCGCCGTTAATGCCGTCGCAGCGAATGCTGCCGACTGCGCTCAGGGCGACCTGATTCAAATTTCGAATGGCGTTTTACGTGGAATCGATTTCACCGTGTTCGCCGGCGGAGGCATCCAGCTTCCGACCACTGCGCCGGCGCTAGCACTCGCGGTCCTCAAGGACGCACCGATCCGAACCGCTCATGACCTCGAGGGAAAGAGCATCGGCGTGGTCACGCTGAACTCGCTTAGCCAAATCGCGACGCAGGAATGGGTGCGCAAAAGCGGTGCCGATCCGTCGAAGCTCCGTTTCATCGAGCTGTCGTTCCCAACCATGCCGGGGGCACTGCAACGGAATCTGGTGAGCGCAGCCGTGGCGGTCGAACCATTTCTCACCGGCGGCGACGTGCCGTTGCGGATTCTCGAGAATATCTACAACGACATTGCGCCGTTCTATCTCGGCTGTTGGATCACGACGCGGACGTGGCTACGGCAAAATCGCGACGTCGCGCGCAGGCTGACGTCCGTCATTTACGATACGGCACGCTGGGCAAATGCCCATCAGGACGATACCGCTGCGATTATTGCAAAGTACACGAAGTTCACGGTTGAGGATATGAAGAAGGGCACGCGCGCCTCTTACGCCACGTCCCTCGACCCCGCATTGATGAACCCCATTCTGGAGGACGCGTACCGTTTCGGGGCCATCTCCAAGGCGGTTTCCGCAAACGACCTCACTACCCGCGTCTAACGTGGATCGACGATATGCTGACACCTGAAGAAAACGAGCGCCTTACTCGGGTCGGGCCCGGGTCGCCGATGGGGAACGTTTTCCGTAGTTACTGGATTCCCGTAGCGCTTAGCGCCGAGCTTCCGGAGGCCGACTCGGCCCCGATTCGCTTGCGGATACTCGGCGAAGACCTCGTTGCATTTCGCGACACGCAGGGCGCGGTGGGGCTGCTCGACGCCTTCTGTCCGCACCGGCGCGCGCCGATGTTCTTCGGCCGAAACGAAGAGTGCGGACTGCGCTGCGTCTATCACGGTTGGAAATTCGATCGTGACGGAACATGCGTCGACATGCCGTCGGAGCCGCCCGACTCGCTTTTTCGGACGAAGGTCCGCATTGGTGCCTATCCGACGTGGGAAGGCGGGGGGCTTGTCTGGGCCTATCTGGGCGATTCAGCGAAGCAGCCGAATCCACCCGAGTACGAACTCGTTCGCACTCCTGAGTCGCACCGCTTCGTCTCGAAGACCTACGAGCATGCAAACTACCTGCAAGCTCTCGAAGGCGGCCTCGACACATCACACTCGTCGTTTCTGCATAACAACCACTTGGACGATCCTCAGCGCTTGCGCGCGCGGGACACCGCGCCCCGCCTCGAGGTCGATCGGGCGCCGTTCGGTTACACCTACGCAGGCATTCGGCGCGCCGACGAATCGCAGAATTACGTGCGCGCCTACCAGTACATTATGCCGAGCATCCAAGCGCGGGGCGGTACGACGACCGAGACCGGAAAGCGCGAGGCCATCCCAAAGATCGACGGCCACATTTGGATTCCGATCGACGACGAGCACACCTGGGTCTTCAACTACATGTATTCCTTCGATCCGGCGATACCGATCCCGCGCGAACATGCGCTGGCGTTCGAATCGTTCAGCGGCCGCGGACCCGACGACTTACTTCCCGGCTTTCAGCCCAAGCGCAACCTGCAGAACGACTATCTCGTCGACCGCGCTCTCCAAAAGACGAAGACGTACACCGGTATTACCGGTCTGAACACCCAAGACTTCGCCTTGCAGGAAGGCATGGGACCGATCTGCGACCGCTCGCAGGAGCATCTTGGGACAAGCGATCGCGCCATTATCGCCATGCGCCAGTTGCTACTCGAGGCGACGTACGATGTTGAGGCCGGGCGGGTGCCCCGCGGAGCCGATTCCCAAACGTGCCGCAGCGTCCGGCCGGTGGACGGCTTCGTCGATCGCGGTGCGAATTGGCGCGACGTCCTGCGCGACGAGCTCTTCGCGAAGTTCTAGCCGGAACGTCGTAGCTCGGGCTGCTCCGCTCAGCGTAGGTGCAGCATCTGCTTCGTGTTTGTCGTCGGGGTGAGATACATCTCACCGTGCGGGTAGTCGAAGTCGATGTTGAAGAGGACGAGAAACTCCGTTCCGATCAATCCATCGTCCGCCGCTGAATAGCTTCCGCCGCCCAGGCGGAGGCCGTTGAAGTCCTGGAAGTTGTAGGTGCCCAGGCGAAACGAGTGCACGAAGATCGGGCGAACCGTTATGTCGCCGCCGACGCCCGTCAGATCGATGGGCTGCGACGAACGTTCGCCGACATTCGGATGACGGTCCATGAAGTAATCGAAAACGGCGAAGGCCCCGAGCGAGGCTCCCGTGTCGACGATGAAGCGGGATGCCGGCACGCCGTCGAGCCCAACCGTGACCATCGGTACTTGGCTGCCGAGACGGATGTCGACCGGGACGGTGTTTTTATCGGCCGGCGGTTGATAGGTGGCCGCAGGTGCGACGATAACCCGCTGGTGTTCGTAGTCGACGGTGACGCCGAGTGTGGCGAAGAAATCGAATCCGAGCAAACCCCCGAACTTGATGCCGGGATCGTCGTTCTTGATGCTGTCCGTGCTGACGACGATATTATGCATCGTGAGCGAGCCAATCTTCAACTCCGATACGACGGCGTTGGATTCGTCTTCGGGCCGCGCGTTGTTGGCGTTGACGCGCCGGTTGACGAGCGATAATCCAATTTGCTTGGCCGCCGCCGGAACGATCGAAATGACGGAACTGCCCGAGTCCAACTGCATGTCGTAGGGGTGCCCGTTGATCGTGGTGTGCACGTAAATGCGGCCGGCCTCGAACTTGGCTGGGATCTGCACCGGCGAGGTTCCGGGAAACTCTACCAGCAAGCGGCGTACGCCGGGCACCGCCACGTCGGCCGCGGTAGCCGCTCCCGGAACGCGCTCGACCCGCGTGTACTGGGTGCTGCCGGTGACGTCGGCATCCGTCCAGTGTGCCGCCAGCGTTTGCGCTCCGTACTGCCGGAAGTCGGTGTACGTGGTGGTCGTGGTGCCTCCCCGATCGGTCCATTCGTCGCGCACGATATGGTAGCTGGCGGGGTCGACGTACTCCTTATCCCCGAGGCCTTGGGAGTTGACGTCGGCGATTTCAAGCAACGGCGCGGGCGACATGACCGATCGAACCACGCCCCGTTCCTTCGCGGGGCCTTTGCTCGCGAGCGGATCCGGCTCGTTGATAACGGTGAGCCCGTTGTCATTTTGATGCCAAGCGTCGCCGTTGAACGTGCCGCGTTCGGAGTGAATCCCGCCCACGTCGAGCGTGACGCGCCGGTCTTTTCCGACTTGAAACGTCTGCTGTTTGGCGAGGCTACCGTCGGCCAGCGTCCACGTGATCGTTTCCCGGTAGTTATCCGGATCGGGTCCGCTGGCCGTGCGCACGCGGGCATGAAGCGTAGCGGCATCCGGAACGTCGTCTGCCGTCACGATGGAATACGGCAGAACGAGGCACGCGAAAAAGAGTCCGACACACAATAATCGTCTCATTGTGGGGCGTGCTTCTACACCGGCCGGGCGAGTTTCTGCCGGCCCCTGACGTTACGCCCGGAGGCGCGGAAGATCGTTCGCGTCAAGCGGGACGAGAAATATGAGGTACTGTCCCGGAGCATCGATCAGCGCCGTCGTCGTGCGCGCGACTTCCACCATTCCGCCGTCGGCAACGCGCAGCCGCATCATCGCCATTGCATTGGGAGGGCTCACGACGCGCTCGTCCCAGTAGCGCGCGAACACGTCGCTTTCCATCCGCAACGCATCGATGAGTACCTCGAATGACGGATCGTCGACGTGACGCGCGTAGCTCTCGCGCAGATAACCGGCCGTGGCGCGCGCCATCTGATCCCATTCGACCACGCGCTCGCGAAACAACGGTTTGGTGAAAATCTGCCAAGCGAGATTCCGCTCGAGGCCTTTGCCGGCCGATGAGAAGCCAACGTTTTGAGCGATCGCGTTACTGACGAGGATATCGTAGCGCGCCGAAATGATCATTGCCGAGCCGGCCGTAAAACGCTCGACCAGGACGCGGAAGTTCTTGGTCACTTCCGTTTCGTCGTCGCCATCCGACGGCGGTATCGGCGTTCGTGAGAGAGCGAAGAGATAGTTGGTCTCGTGAGGATCGAGCTTCAATGCTTTCGCAACCGCCGCCAGCGTTTGCGGTGCGATGCCGTCGAGGTGACCGAGTTCGAGACGGGCGTACCAGCCGACGCTCATGCCCGCGAGCTCGGCGACGTCTTCGCGCCGCAGGCCCGGTACGCGCCGGCCGATCCGTTCCGGAAGTCCGACTTCGGTCGGAGTAATCCGCTTCCGCCGTGAACGAAGAAATGCGCGCAATTCTTCATTGCGAATCGTCGGCGCATGCTCTGCTGTTTGCACGCGCACCACGACCAATGTCGGCGGCCGAAGAGTTGCGCTAACGTGCACAAACAGTGTCTGTCTCGCGGGCTTCCGGTGCGATATCGTATGGCATATCAGCACGACCCTCGCAAAACGCGACCGCTCCGATGCGACTAACGTCTGCAAATAAGCCGGGCTCTAAAACTTACCGCCTCGGCCCAGCGCAGACGATGAAACCCATTTCCAACAAAACAGAAAGCTCCAGTTACCAATCATGAAAACCCAAGTTGCCTCAGCGTTATTCGCAGCCTCACTTGCCCTCGGCGGCCTGCCGTCGATCGCCTCGGCGGCGAACGCACCGGCCGATACCATCGCCGTGTTGCAAACCTCGGTAAGCCCCATCCAGTACGTAGTTGACGCCACCGACGGCTCCGTCGCAAATGCCGGCGACGTACTCCACATCCAATTCGCGAACCGCGGCGACCAGACCGCGACGGCGGTTGAGTTCCAAGTGAGTTCGTTGGGCTCGCCGGTCGCAACCGTCGAAGACACCGGCACGTTCTCGAAGGACGCGATCGTGAACCACTCGTTCGCGAATGTCGGCGGCCGCAACACCACCGTCTCGGTAATCGGCGTGAAGTATGCCGATGGTTCCGAGTGGTCGGCCGACGGCCAGCAGCCGTTCGTGACGCGCCGCCAAGCCGCAGTCGCGCCGATCGTCCCCAACGTTCCCCTGCCGGAAAACTAGTCCCTAACGGCCCGCTAACCCAGCACACACACAATGGCCCCGAAGCAACCGCTCCGGGGCCTCTTGTCATCCCGAGCTTGTCGAGGGACCGCCACTAACCGTGCAACGTCAGCTTTTGAACGCGCCAGTTGAGAACTTCCGCAACGTAAAGCGTATTGGCCGACGGCGCGGCCATCTGATGGATCCAGCCGAACTGCCCGGGAAGTTTCCCGGCCCGTCCAAGCACCCCAACGACCGTCCCGTCGAGCGTCATCTTATAAATGCGTCCCGGAAACGCGTCGGCGGCGAACAGAAACTCGTTCGGCGGCGGTGAGATCGCCACGGCCCAGGGCGCGCCGGGACCTTGCGTTCCGCCGAGCGCGGCGCCCGTGGGAAGATTACCGATCGGCGCCCGCGCGTCGGGCGGATAGTCGACGTCGATGACGATCTGCCGCAGAAGATTGCCGCCGCGGTCGAGTACCTGGATGCGGCGGTTACCGCGATCGGCGACGTAGATGCGATTCTGCGAATCGATCGCGATGCTGTGCGGCGTATTGAACTGCAGCGGTCCCTTACCGGGCGTACCCCACGACGACTTCCATATCCCATCCTTATCCGCCATCGCGATGCGCGAGTTGATGTAACCGTCGCTGATGTAGGTGTTGTCGTCGGTGTCCCACGCGACGTCGGTGACTTGGCGGAACCGCCCGTCCTCCGGGGGCAGCGGCGGGTTCGGATGCTTCAGCGGACCGGTGCCGTCGTCGGACGCCTCTTGCTTGCGCCCGAAGACCATCTCGACGCGTCCGGCCGGCGTGAACTTCACGATCATGTCGGAACCCTTGTCGGTCACCCAGATATGATCGTGCCGGTCGACCTTCACCGTATGCGCGAACGACCACGCATAGAGATGCTGCCCGATCTCGCGGATGAACTTGCCGTCGCTGCCGAACTCGAGCAGTTGCGTCGCGGCGGCGCCGTACGCCGGCCCGCTCGTGTTCCCGCGGGAGAGCACGAAGACGTGCCCTTGCGAATTCACCGCGACGCCGCTGCACTCACCGAGATACATGCCCGTCGGCGTCGTAATGAAATCGGCCGAGAAATCATAGGCGATCGTCGGAACCTTCAGACCGCGGCCGGGTGGCGGCGGAAGGCTGCCGCCCGCGGCGTTGAGCTCGGCTTGGGCGACTTCCACGCCCCCGCCCATCGCGGCGGCACAGTGCGGGCACATCGCGGCCGCGGCTCCCGTTAGAGCGGCGGCGGAAACGAACAAACGGCGCGTCGGCATAGCGGACCCTCCGGTTTAACCGTGATAGAGTGGTGAGACTTCCATTTGTTTGAACTCGGACGCGAGATAGTCGAACATCGGCATCCACAAGAACGCGATCCAGCGGCACGGCGTGCCTTCTTCGAGATTGAAGTGCTGGTGCTCGATGCCGCCTTTTTTGATCGGCAGCAAGAAGAGATCGCCGCCTTCCCAATCCACGCGCTTGCCGTCGACCATCGAGTAGCCTTTGCCCTCGATGATGTAGATGATGAAACCGCCCTGGTGGACGTGCTTGCCGGAGTGCGTCTTGATGTCTTGGGTGAAGACGCGCCAATCCTGCAGCGGCGTATCCTTGTACGCTTGGCCGTTGAGGTAGTAGAACATCCGGCCTTGTTTGGTGATCATCCAGTCGCGCGGCTTGACGACGATCGGCCCGGTCTTTTGGCGCTCGTCGAACTCGGCCCGGCTTTGCAAGAACGTATCGTAGTGCGTCTTCTCGACCGGCGGCCGTTCGCGCTCGCGCGTGCGTTCGGTGTCGCTCACGAGGTCGCACCCTTGACGTAGTCGGGCGAGGCTTCGATGAGATTGAATCCCGCGCCGCGATCGACGGTCGCCGTTTGGAACAGGTTCGGCTCGACGACGACGAATTTGGCCGGCTTGTCGGTGAGACCATTGAAGTGCTGCACGACGATGCCGTCGCGCCGCAGCGGCAGATTGAGCACGTCGTTTGCCGCCCACGGATGTTTGACACCGTCGACCAGCGTGTACCCCTCGCCCTCGAGGATGAACATCACCTGGCCGCCCTGGAACTGCAGGCGCCCCGAACGGCTTCCGGGCGGAAGTTCTTGCTCGTAAAAGTTCATCGTCTGCAGGCAGTTATTCTGCATCGCCGGATGCATGTACCAGCGCAGCAGGCCCATCGCGCTGTTTTCTTGCTGTTGCTTCGCGCCTTTGACGATGATGATCGGGTCTTTTAAATTTTCGCGCTGCTTGTCGCGGAGAGCAATGATCTCGTCCCAGTGGTTCATTTTGGTGTCCTTCAAAGAATAGAATCTGAGGTCGTCATGCGATCAAGCGTTGCAGGACGCCTGTCGTGTCAATTTCTTCGCGAATGATCTTGAGCTGTTCGGCTGTCGGTACGTCCGTTAGCGGAACCGCGTCTTGGTCGACGACGAGTTCGAAGCCGGTCGCTGCTTGTACGCTCTCGACCGTCTGCCCCGGATGCACCGATCGCAGCCGCATGCGCCGGTCGGGCGTCTCGAAGTCCATCACGGCGAGCGGCGTGATCACGGCGCTCGTTCCCTTCGCCCACGGCGAGCGGTACTGTTCCAACTCGGGATCTTGCACGTAGCCGGGCCCGCTGACGAAATCCACCTTCGGCACGAAGAGCCGGGCGTGGTGGTGCTGCACGTAGAGCACCGTCCGCTTGACCGACCCCATGAACGGCAATCCGATCGTTCCCGGACCGCGCACCTTCGGATGCGCATACTCACCGATGTTGGTGATGTTGACGTTGCCGTGCTGATCGATCTGCATCCCGCCGAAACACAAGACGCTGAAGCGGCCGGTGAATTCGAAGTCGATCAGATCGGCGAGCGGCGCGCGGTACTCGGCGCCGGTGAGATTCCGGAAGTCGGCCGCCATCTCGACCAGCTTCGGGTTTTTCGAGTTCAGCGCGCCGCAGCCGCCGTAGATGAACCACATGTTCGGCGCGTGGGTCTTTTGCGCGAGCCGGATGCCGCACAAGGGGATCTCCGACGCGGTCCCGATCGCGGCAAAGTCGTCGTCGCGCATCTCGCGCGCGATGGCCGTCGCCATCAGTTCGGCAATCGAATACGCCGGCGTCATTTCAGCTCCAGTGCGGCGAGGCGTTCGGGACCGGCGGCCTCGAGCAGCGCGCGGTCGCCGTGCGATCCATACACGTAGCGTTTGAGGTAGTCGGCCGTGCGGTCGTCTTTCGCATAGTCCTGATATTCCTCGAGGTGCGCCCGGTCGTAGCTGTACACGCCGGGACACGTGCCCGGGTAGGCGCCGTAGGGAGCGTGCACGACGGCTTCGACGAGGACGCCCGGCACGGTCGTCTGCGTCGGCGCCGCGGTGATAATGCTCGTATCCACGATCTCCTCAGCACTGAGGATAACGTGCGTTGACGCTTTCGCGATGATGTCTTCCATGTGCCGGCCCCCGAGGCTGACCCCGTTGCCGTATACGTCGGCCCTCGCAACGTGAATGAACGCCCAGTCCGGCGCAAGCGGCGGCGTTGCGATCGCGGTGCGGCCGGTGAAGGGATCGGTGATCTCGCGATACACCTGCGGGCTCACTTTGGGGAGATCGTTCAGCTTGTGAATCGGCGGCAGCGCCACGAACGGTAAGCCGCCGGCCGCCGCGCGCAAGCCGAGGAAGATCGTCGGCTCGTCGACATCGACGATCTCGACTTTGCCGGCCTCGACGATGCGCCGGAAGTTGTGCGCGAGTCCCATGAACTCCATGCCGATGTAGGACACCCACAGTTTGCGAACGACGCCCGCCGCAAGCAGCATATCGACCCACAGCCCGGTGGCCGGCGTCGGGATGATTTCGAGATCGCGAACGCCGCGGCGAATCAGCTCGCGCACGAGCGCCAACGGCGTGTTGCTGAAGTGGACGCCGCTCGCGATCACCTTCGCCCCGTCCGCGATGCCGGCGAGCGCTTCCGCCGCCGGCATGAGTTTACTGCTGCGCTGCGCGCTCATTGCGACGCCTTCGTTCGTTCGGTTGAAGTGGGTATGCCGGCGCTGAGATCGGCGAACCGTTCGCGCAGCTCGCGTTTGACGACTTTATCCATGCTGTTTTTTGGCAATGACTCCGTGAAAACGATGCGTTTGGGCACTTTATAATTCGCGAGCGTCTTTTTGCAGCGCTCGAGCAGCGAGGCTTCATCGCCGGTCGCTGAGGGTTTCATCACAACAACGCCGACCAAGGCTTCGGTCCAATACGGATGCGCGACCCCGATCACGGCGGCTTCGGCGACGCCGGGGTCAGCGAGCAAGACTTCCTCCACCTCAACGGCCGAGATATTCATGCCGCCGCTGCGCACGATGTCTTTGATCCGGTCGGACATGAAGATGTAGCGTTCGTCGTCCATCCACGCGCCGTCGCCGGTGCGGAACCAGCCGTCACGCAACGCCTTCTCGATCTCGCCCGGACGATTCCAATAGTCGCGGATCATCGCGTCGGTGCGAATGACCAATTCGCCCACCTCGCCCGGCGGCGAGTTCCGGCCGGCGTCATCGATCACCCGCACGTCCGCGTGCAGTCCCTCGCGGCCGCACGAGCGCAAGCGCGCGATCCGCTTCTCGCGCAGCTCTTGCGAAATCCCATCGAGCGTGTGGTCGTCGGGCATCAAGTACGTGGTGAAGCCGCCGGACTCCAACGCGCCGTAGATCCCGAAGATCTTGCACGGGAACGAGGCGATCATCCGTTCCACCAGCTGTACGGGGAAGACCGCGCCGCCGTAGCCGATGACGCGCAAGCTGCTGAGGTCGGCCGAGTCGAAGGCCGCATCGTCGAGCAGCGCGATATACTGGCTCGGCACCGGCAGAAAGAACGTCGTCACGCGATGCGAGCCGATCGTGCGGAGAAATTCGGCCGCATCGAGCCGGGCTTGCAACACGATGCGCGCGCCGATATACGAGTACGACATCAAGAGCGACGAACCCAAACCCAGCGAGATCGGGGACGCAATGATCGTGCGCTCGTCGCTCGTATGCGGGATGTGCAGCAAGAAGTTGCGCGACCGGGTCAGCAGGTCGCTATGCGTGCTGACGACGCCTTTCGGCAGGCCCGTCGTTCCGCTCGTGAAGCGAATCGCATAGATGTCGTCTTCATCGACGTCGTAGCCGGGCTCGTCGCCGTCACCCGCGCGCACGTCGTCGTAAGCGATGAATCCGGGCGCGCTTCCGATGGATATTCGCCACTCGAGCGACTTGGCCGCGGCAATATCCTCGGCGAAACGGACAGCGGACTCCGCCGAGGCCACGATCGTCCGCGCCGCAACGTCATCGAGCATGAACACGATCTCGCGTCCGACCAGCCCGCTGGGAATGGGCACGATCACCGCGCCAAGTTTTGCCGCGGCAAAATACGTGGCGGCCAGTTCGATCGACGAGGTCCCGAGCGCCGCGATACGATCGCCGCGCCGGAGCCCAAGCTCGAACAACCCGGCCGCCAAGTGGTTGACGTTCTCGTTAAATGCGCGCCACGTTACCGTCGCGCCGCCGGCCTCGAAAGCGATTCGCTCCGGATACCGGAAAGCGTTTCTCCGCGGAATATCGCCAATGCGCACCCGGCGGAGTTTGGCGGCGTCCCCCGCATGTCATCCCGAGCTCAGGATGGCATCCCGAGCTTGTCGAGGGACCGCCGCAACCGCCGTCGTTAGGTTTTCTTGCGTTGGTGGATGCCGAAGAAATTGCCGTCGGGATCGCTGCCGAACGCCATGAAGCAGACCGGCGTCTCGAACGGATCGGCCAGCTTTGCGCCGTTCTCGCGGAACTGCTTGACAGCCGCATTGATGTCGGCAACGGCGAAGAGCGCGGCGTAGCCCTTTCCGTTCGTCGGATTGTCGGCCGGCTGCCACACGCCGAACGTCGTGCCGTCGGAGAGTTCGAACTCGGCGCCGCTCTCTTCGTCGTCAATGGCGGTCGGCTTCATGCCGAGGACATCGCGATAGAAGGCGATCAAGCGCTTTGCATCCGTTGTAGCGGGGCCGAAAATGTCGACACCGGTGATTTGCGTGCCGGCGGGGGCGGTGGTTGCCATGGGAAGTTCTCCTCGGTTTTGGGTTGTTTTGACTAGCCTACCAGGCTATACTTGACAGGTAATGTCAGGTATCTCGAACCGGTGAAATCCGATCGGCTTCTGGCCCTTTTACTCGCACTGCAGCAAGCCGGAAAGCAATCGGCCACCGCCTTGGCCGAGCAGCTGGAAGTCTCGGTGCGAACGATCTACCGCGATGCCGATGCGCTCTCGGCGGCGGGCGTGCCGGTCTATGCCGAGCGCGGCAGCCACGGCGGCATCGTGCTCGCGGATGCCTATCGCGACACGCTCGCGCGATTCGACGAAAACGAAGTGCGCGCGCTGTTCGTCTCGAGCGACGACGCGCTGGCGGATATCGGCCTGACCGGCGGACACCGCAGCGCGCTCGACAAACTCGCGCGCGCGATGCCGGCGCGCTCGCGCGAGCAGCTCGGCGCAACGCGCGGCCGCGTCCATATCGACGGCCGGCGTTGGATCGGCGTATCGCCGCCGTCCGCTGCGCTCGCCACATTGCGCGAGGCGGTATGGAACGATCGCTGGGTGACGATCGCCTATACGGATCGCGGCGGCAAGGTCACGCGCCGCACGCTCGAGCCGTTCGGGCTCGTCACGAAAGCCGGTATCTGGTATCTGATCGCCCGCGATCGCGGTAGCGTCAAGACGTTTCGCGTTCAGCGCGTTGCCAGGGCGCGCATGCTCGAACGGCGTTTCACGCGCCCGAGCACCTTCGACGCCGGCGAGTACTGGAAGGACGTCGCCTCCCACGTCGCGCGCGAAGAAGAACCATACATCGCCACATTCCGCATGACGCGCCGCGGCCTCGCGAACGCATTGGTGTATTGCCACGTCGAATCGAAGACCCGCGTGCGCAACGCGCGGCGCGCGGAATGGCTCGTGCGCATCAAGTTCCCCGTCTTCGAAGCCGCGCTGCACGAAGCAATCAGCTGGCACGACGACGGCATCGCGGTCGACCCGCCCGAGCTCTGCCGCCGCATCCACGCCCACGCAAGCGAACTAGCAAACCTCTACCATCCCCGTCATCCCGAGCTTGTCGAGGGACAGCCACCCAGCGCCGTCGCCGGCTAAGCCGTCCGGATAACCGCCCCGTCAAGCGCATACGGCGCATAGAGAAAATCACGAATCCGCAGCACGCTACCGTTGTGCCAATCGAGCAAGACGAAGTATGAGACGTCGTTCGGCGCGGCCTCTTCGTAGACGAGCACGGCGGGATGACCGTCGACAGAGCCCAGTTCGAAATGCCGCGGCGTCGCCTTTGCATAGTTGGTGAAGTAATTCTGCACTTCGACCTTCCCGACGAGCTGACGGCGATTCACCAGATCCAGCCGCACTTCTTCGGCGAGCATCGAGCGCACGGCGTCGTAGTCGCGCGCGTTGAAGCGATCGATGTACGCCGCCAGCAGCGTGCGTTCCGTCGGGGAAAGCACCGGCGGCGGGAAATCCTCCGGTTCTTTGGCGAGCTCGTGCAATCGCGTGCGTCCGCGGTGCAATGCCGACTTCACCGCCGGCAGGCTCGCCTCCATGATCTCCCCGATCTCGTTGAGCGAGTACCCCAGCACGTCCATCAAAATGACGCTGCTGCGCTGCACGGTCGGCAATCGCATGAACGTCCGCAAACTGGTGGAGAGCAACTCGGGATCGGGCTGCTCGTCATCGGGATCGACCATTGTTTCGGGATCCTCATTCGACTGCCGAGCTTGCGCCCGGGCCTGACGCCGCAAGAAATCGAGCGCCGCATTATGCGCGATACGAAAGAGCCACCGCTCCGGCTGCGCCACGTCATCCGCCTGCGCCCGCGCGCGGACGGCCTTAACCAAGGCCTCCTGAAGCACGTCCTCGCCATCAACCACATTGCCGGTCATGCGCGAGCAATACCGATGCAGCTTCCCCCGCAACCCCACCACCAGCAGCTCAAACTCACCATCCGTCATACTGCCCTGACGTTCGTGGCGCTTCAAAAGATTCTCTTGAGTTATGACAGGGTGGGAGAATCCTTTCGGCACGGTCGGTCGTCATAGCGGCATGGAACAGATAATCATTCGCTACAAAACCAAGCCCGAAGCTACGGCCAAAAATACAGAGCTCATCGAAAACGTCTTCCGCGAACTAACCGCCGCCGCACCCGAAGGCGTGAGCTACGCCGTCCTGCGGACCGACGATGGTACGTTCTTTCACATTGCGTCCTACGAGAGCGAAGAAGCGAATGAACGGCTCACCGGCCTGCCCGCGTTCGAAGCGTTCCAAAAGGACGGCCAGTCACGCCGCATCACCCCGCCCGAACGCAACGAAGTCACCGTCGTCGGCAACTACCGCATTCTCCCGACGTAAGCTGGGTGGCGGCCACTCGACAAGCTCGGGGTGGCGCCGGTCTCGGACGATTGTGAGGATTCGCAGCGATACTGAGAGGGCAATCTCCATCCCATCGAAGGAAGTCCTCAGTATGATGCGTTTCTTTCCGGTCCTCACCGCGGCGGCCGCGCTCGCCCTGACAGTCAGCGCGTTCACCCTGGGCGACCTCGCGCTCGGCCGCATCGCGCCGGCCTCGGCGCAGGCGGCACCGGCACCGGGCGGTGCTCAAGGCTACGCTAAAGGACGTCGGCGGTTCGCGAAGATGCTGTTGTCGCTCAATCTCTCGGACGGCCAGAAGAACCAGATCCGTTCGATCATGGCCGATGCCCGCGCCAAGAGCAAAACGCTGACCGATCCGCAGGACAAGCGCAAAGCGATGTTCGGCGCGTTCAAGAACATCGAGGCCGTCCTCACCCCCGCGCAAAAGACCAAGCTCCATGCCGAGCAGGCCGCCTACAAAGCGCACGAAGGCCCTCCGGGCGGAGGCAATCCCGGCGGATCGTAGTCTCATGACCCGATCGCTCTTCGCGCTCGTCATTGCGGCGACGCTCTTCGCCGGCTGCGCCAAGGCCGGCGGCGGAGGGCGGGCGCGCACGGCGCCGTCCGCAAACCCGATCCCGACCGTTAGCGCCAAGGTCACGACCGTGCGCGCGAGGTCGACGATTTCGGGCGTGATCGCGCCGCTGCAAAACGTCGCCATCACGAGCCAGCTGGCCGAGCCGGCGGATAGCGTCGCCGTGAACGAAGGCGACCGCGTGCACTCCGGCGAGGTGATCGCGGTGCTCGACACCGCCGACCTGCGCGCGCAGTTGGCGCAAGCGGTCGCGACCGTCGATACCGATCAGCGCACGGCTGAATCCGACGACGCCAAGGTCGCGCAATCGCGCTACACCTTGCGGCTGAACATCGATCAGGGCGGCGATCAGGTGCAAACCGCGCGCGCGGCGCTGGCGCAGGCCACCCAAACGCTCACCAACGACGAGACGAACCTCACCCGCGACCAAACGCTGCTCACCAACGGCTACGTCGCGCAGCAAGCCGTCGATCAGCAGAACACGCAAGTGCAAAACGATCGCGCGGCGGTGCGGACCGCGCAAGCGCAGTTGCAATCGGCGCTGACCAACCAGTCCGTGAACGGCACGAACAACGCCGGTCTCCAAGCCTCCAACGTCGCCTCGGCCGCAGCCGAAGCCCGCGCCGCGCATGCGGTGGTGGAGCAGGCGCGCGCAGCCGTGCAGCAGCTGCAAACGCAGATCGCGAAGGCGACGATCGTTTCGCCGATCGACGGCGTCGTGGTCAACCGCAACCTCAATCCGGGCGAGTATCCGGCGTCGCGCACGATCTTCACGCTGCAGCAACTCAACAACGTCTACGCCGAGCTGAACGCATCGAGCGCCGACACGTTCGCGATTCCGGTCGGCGCGCCGGTTACGATGAACGTCGCCGGCGCCAACAGCCAAACGTACAGCGGGCGCGTCGTCGCGGTCCTCGGGCAAGTCACGCCAGGTTCGACCAACTTCACGGTCAAGGTGCTGGTCGCGAATCCGGATCAGAAGCTGCAGTCCGGCATTCCGGTGACGGCAACCGCAACGTTACCGCCGGTCACGGGCGTCGGCATTCCGACCACCGCGTTTCTCGATGAAACGCACACGTCGGTCATGATTGCCGACGACGAGCTCGTCGATACCGTGGCCAAGACCGTGCACGTGCACGAGATCGGTTCCAACGCGACCACGTCGATCGTGACCGGCCTCAAACCGGGCCAAAGCGTCGTCGCGAACGGCCAACTCGGGGTTACCGACGGTCAATCGCTGGCCCAAGAGTAAATAATGCGCCTGACGCAACTGTTCGTCAACCGGCCGCCGCTGGTCTTCGTCCTCGTTGCCGTCGTTGCGCTCGCCGGCTGCTTTGCGCTGGCGACGCTCGTGCAGCAGAACACGCCCAATATCGACTTCCCAGTCGTGTCGGTCAGCGCATCGTATCCCGGCGCGCCGCCGTCGGAATTGCGCGACTCGGTCGTGCGGCCGATCGAAGACGCGATTGCGGGCGCGCCCAACATCGACCACATCAACACGTCGATTCAGCAGAACCAGGCAACGATCAGCACGTTCTTCACGCTCGATTCGAACCAAACGACCGACCTCACCGAGGTGCAAGACCGCGTGCAGACCGCGCGCGCGGCACTCCCGTCGGACCTGCCGGCGCCGACCGTGCGCACGTTCGATCCCGCCCAAGCCACGATCACCACGCTCTCGGTCACGTCGCAATCGCTGAGCATCGCCGACCTCTCGGCGATCGTCACGAACACGATCGTGCCCGCGCTCGAACAAGTGCCGGGCGTTTCGAGCGTCACCGCCAACGGCACCGTAACGCCCGCGCTCGAGGTGAAGGTCGACCCGCAGAAGCTCTCGGGCTTCGGTTTCACGGCAAACGACGTGGTCAGTGCGATCCAGTCGAACAACGTGCGCGCGCCGGGCGGAGTCGCTTACGCGCCCAACCGTGAAACGACGATCGACATCCGCGGCGATATCCAAACGCCCGATCAGATTTCGAACCTGCTGCTCAGCGGCACGACGACGGTGCTCAAGGGAGCGACCTCGCCGTCCGGGACGATCACGCAGAAGTACACCGGCACGAGCGGGTCGACGAATCAAGCGCTGGCGCTGAGCAGCAGCGCCGTGACGACCGGCGCCGCCGGTTCCGCGACCAACCCGTTCTCGACGCAAGCGCGGCTGCCGCGCATCGGTGACGTCGCGACCGTCTCCGACGGCTACGAGCCCAAACGCGTCTACTCGTACGTCTCGGGCGTGCCGGCGATCACGCTGAACGTGCTGAAGGGGGCCGGCGCAAGCGAGGTGACGGCCTCGCGCGCCGTACAAGCCGCGCTGCCCGGCATCGAGGCGCAGTACCCCGACGTGCAGTTCCGCGTGCTCAACGTCCAGGCCGACTACACCCAGCAACAGCTGCTGAGCGTCGTGTACACGCTGCTCGAGGGCGTCGCCTTCACCGGCATCGCGATGCTGTTCTTTCTGCGTTCGTGGCGCAATGCGCTGGTCGTGATGGTCGCGATCCCGACGTCGCTCTTCGTGACGCTGTTCGTGATGCGGCTCTTGAACTTTACCATCGACACCGTGTCGCTCTTGGCGATGACGCTGATCGTCGGCATCCTGGTCGACGACTCGATCGTCGTGCTGGAGAACGTCGAGCGTCACTATGACGACGGCGAAGCCCCGCGCACCGCGGCGATCCTCGGACGCAGCGAAATCGGCTCGGCCGCGATCGTGATCACGCTGGTCGACGTCGTCGTATTCTTTCCGCTGGCGTTCTTGCCCGGCATCACCGGCCGCTTCCTCAGCGAATTCGGCATCGTGGTCGTGATCGCGACCCTCACCTCGCTTGTGGTGTCGTTCACCGTGACGCCGTCGCTGGCCGGCAACTGGTCGCTACGCTCGAACTGGAGGGCGCCGCGCTTCATCGCGGCCTTCACCACCGGGTTCGCGCGCTTGCGCGACTGGTACACCTCGCGCGTTCTGCCGCTCGCGCTGCGCTACCCGATCCCGATCGTCGTGGTAGTCGGGCTGCTAACGGCCGGTGCGATCTCGCTGATCCCGCTCGGTGTCGTCGGCTTCGAGCTCTTCCCGGCGCAAGACCGCGGCCAGATTTTCGTGCAAGTGCAGTATCCGACCGGCACGCCGTTGACGACGACCGATGCGACGGTGCGCGAACTCACGCAGCACATTTTGGAATTGCCGGATATCCAGCGCGTCACGTCGGTCTCGGGCGCGTTGCAACAGGGCTTCGGCGGCTCGCTCAACCTCGGCTCGAACGGCCAGATCACGGTGTTCCTCAACGACAAGCGCACGCACTCAACCGACGAGCTTGCGCGTCAGATGACGGGCATCGGACGGCGCTTCGGCCACGGCGCACGCGTGATCGCGATTCCGGCAACCGGCACGCGCGGCGGCAACTCGCAGCCGATCGACGTGACCGTGCAGACGACGCGCGGCGAACCCGACGCCTACGCGGTGCAGATCATGGGCGCGCTCGCCGACACACCCGGCACGGCCAACGTGAACAGCTCGGCCGTGCGCTTCACGCCGCAGATCGACATCGAATTCAACCGCGATCGCGCTCGCGCGCTCGACGTGAACATCGGCTCGGCCGCACTCGCCGTACGGGCCGCGTTCGGCGGCACGCTCGCAACGCAGTTCGACACCAACAACGGCACCAAGTACGTGCAAGTCCTTTACCCGATGGTGGACCAAACGAGCCTCAAGACGCTCGACTCGATCACGCTGCGGTCGGGCACCGGCGCGATCGTGCACCTCGGCGATATCGCGACGCTGGTCAATGCGCCCGCGCAAGCGCTGATCACGCGCGTCAACCGCCAGACCGTGATCCACCTCGGCGCGAACGTCGAGAACGGCTATCTCCTCTCGAACGTTCAGCGCGACTTCCTCGCACGCGTGAAGGCGCTGCATCTGCCGAACACCGTGATCGTCGGCGCGGCGCCCGGCGGAAACCAGCAGAACCTGATCCTAACGGTGCAGGGTCTCGGCTGGGCGCTCGCGCTCTCGATCGTGCTCGTGTATCTGCTGATGGTCGCGCTCTACGATGCCTATCGCGCACCCTTCGTGATCATGTTCGCCGTGCCGGTCGCCGCGATCGGCGCGTTCGGCTTCCTCGCGATCACGCATCAGGGCTTGAATCTGTACTCGATCATCGGCGTGGTGATGCTGGTCGGACTCGTCAGCAAGAACGGGATCTTGCTGGTCGATCTGGCGGGCCATCGCGTGCGCTCCGGCATCGACAAGATCACCGCGATAGAAGAAGCGGCTCGCGTGCGCTTCCGGCCGATCGTGATGACGACGGTCTCGATGATCGCCGGCATGACGCCGCTCGCGCTCGCGCTCGACCCGGGCTCCGTAGCGAAACGCTCCCTCGGCACGGTCGTCATCGGTGGCCTGACGAGCTCGCTCGTGCTCACGCTCGTCCTCGTGCCGATCATGTTCATCTGGATCGCACCGGGCCCGCCACGTCATCCCGAGCTTGTCGAAGGACCGCTTCAACCGTTGCCCGCGCTGGAGCCGCACTGATGTCGCTGACGCGCCTCTTCGTCGAACGTCCGACGCTGGTCACGGTCTTTCTCGCGTTGGTGCTGCTCGCCGGTACGATCAGCGGCCAAGCTCTGATCCAGCAGCAGTTCCCAAACACGTCGACGCCGTCGATTCAGGTACTCGTGAGTTATCCGGGCGCCTCGACAACCGAGATGCGCGATGCGATCGTGCGGCCGCTCGAAGATCAGCTCGCCGGCGCGCCCGATCTCGATCACCTCGAAACGGCGATTCAGCCCGGCCAAGCCTCAATCGTCGCGGTCTTCCAGCTGAGCTCGAATCAAAACGACGACTTGGTGCAGGTGCAAGGCCGCGTGCAGAACGGCCAGCACTCGCTGCCCAACGACGTGCAGACGCCGCAGATCGCGATCTACAACCCGAGCGAAGCAGTCGTCGTATCGCTCGTCTTGCGCTCGCCGACGCTGAGCGTCGGCGATCTCTCATCGCTCGTCGTCAACAAGGTCGTGCCGTCGCTCGAACAGCTCCCGGGCGTCTCGTTCGTGCAGCAGAACGGCACCGTGACGCCGTCGCTTCAGGTAGCGGTCGATCCGCACCGGCTGAGCGCCTCCGGCTTCACCCTGACCGACGTCGTGAGCTCGCTGACGAACAACAACGTCCGCGCGCCGGGCGGCATTCTCTACAGCCCTAACCGCGAGACCAACCTCGACGTGCGCGGCGACATCCAAACCGTCGCCAGCGTCGACAATCTCCTGCTGGGCTCGGGCACGAGCAGCACGACCGGCACCAACACTTGGAGCACGTCGGCACGGCTCTTCAGCATCGGCGACGTCGCGAACGTGACCGACACCTACGAGACGCAGCGCGTGTTCGCGTACTCGAGCGGGATCCCGGCGGTCGAGCTGGACATCCAGAAGTCCGCCGACACCAGCGAGGTCGAGACGTCGAAGCACGTGCTGGCCGCGCTGCCCGGCCTGCGCCGCACGTATCCCGACGTGCAGTTCACGATCCTCAACGTGCAGTCGACGTACACGCAGCAGCAGCTCACCGGCGTGATGCGCACGCTGGTCGAGGCGGTGATCTTCACCGGTATCGTGATGCTGTTCTTCCTTCGCTCGTGGCGCAACGCGATCGTGGTGATGATTGCGATCCCGGCCTCGCTGCTCGTCACGTTGGCGGCGATGCGCCTCGCGAACTTCACCCTCGACACGGTGTCGCTCTTGGCGATGACGCTGATCATCGGCATTTTGGTCGACGATTCGATCGTCGTGCTGGAGAACGTCGAGCGCCACTTCCACCGCGGCGAAGGCCCGTCGGAAGCGGCGATCAAGGGCCGCTCGGAAATCGGCGTGGCGGCAATCGTCATCACGCTGGTCGACGTCGTCGTATTTTTGCCGATCTCGTTTTTGCCGGGATCGGTCGGACTGTTCTTGCGCGAGTTCGGCCTCGTGGTCACCGTCGCGACCCTGACGTCGCTGTTCGTGTCGTTCACGGTGACGCCGTCCTTGGCCGGTCGCTGGGCGCTTCTCTCGACCTGGCGGCCGTGGCCGTGGATCAACCGCTTCAGCGATGGCTTCGAGCGCGCGCGTTCGAGTTACGCCGACCGCGTGCTACCGTGGGCGCTCGAACGCCGCGGCCTCGTGGCCGCAATCTCCGCGCTCTCGCTGGTCATCGCGGTGTCGCTCATTCCGCTTGGGCTCGTCGGTTTCGAGTACATTCCGCCGGTCGACCGCGGCCAGATCTACCTGACGATGACCTACCCGCCCGGCACGCCGCTCGCCACGACGCGCGCGGGATTGCTCAAGGTCGAGAGCGCGATCGACGGCAACCGCGACGTGCAAGCCGAATCATCGATGGCCGGTGCATACCTCGGCCAGCTGAGCGGCTATATCAACAACGGCGCGGTCGCGCAGATGAACATCTTCCTGCGCGAAAAACGCTCGCAATCCACGGCATCCTTGGCCGCGAGTTTTCAGCGCACGGCAAAACGGCTTGCGCCCTCGGCGACGATCGTCTCGGTACCGGCGACTGATATCGCCGGTGGTAACACGCAGCCGATCGACGAGACGGTCTCGAGTCTCGACGGTATCCCGGAACCCTACGCACGCAAAGTCGCGGCCGCCCTCGCGGCAACGCCGGGCGCCGTCGACGTCACGACATCGGCGGCGGACAACGCGCCGCAAGTGAACGTCGAGTTCAACCGCGATCGTGCGCGCGCGCTCAACGCCAGCATCGGCACCGCGTCGACGGCGGTTCGCGCGGCCTTCGGCGGCGATCTCGCCACGCAGTTCACCGGCGCCGACGGCCTCAAAGACGTGCTCGTCACCTATCCGCAAACGGCGCAGACATCGCTATCGGCGATCGAACAGATCCCGATCCGCGCCGGCGACGGTTCGATCGTGCGCGTCGGCGACATCGCGCATCTCGTGCAAGCCCCCGCGCCGTCGATGATCCTGCGCATCAACCGCCAAAGCGTGGACTACGTGGGCGCGAACATCGCGCCGGGCGCCACGCTCTCGAACGTGCAAAAAGCCTTCGCGCAGCGCCTGCGCGCGTTGCATCTACCGTCAACCGTAACGGTCGCCGCGTCGGCCGGCGGCAACCAGCAAGACGTCGGCGACACCGTCACCGGCATGACGTTCGCGCTCATGCTCTCGATCGCGCTCGTCTATCTGCTGATGGTCGCGCTCTACAACAGCTACCGCACGCCGTTCATCATCATGTTCGCCGTCCCGGTCGCCGTCGTCGGCGCCCTCGGCTCGCTCGCCCTAACGCACCAAACGCTGAACCTGTTCTCGCTGATCGGCTCGGTGCTCCTCATCGGCCTCGTCACCAAGAACGGCATCCTGCTCGTCGATTTCGCAAACATGCGCCGCCGCGCGGGCCTCGATCGTATCGTCGCCATCCGCGAAGCCGCCCGCGAACGTTTCCGCCCGATCATGATGACCACCGTCGCCATGGTCGCCGGCATGCTCCCCCTCGCCCTCGTCCTCGACCCCGGAGCCCAAGCCGAACGCTCCCTCGGCACGGTCGTCATCGGCGGCCTCATCAGCTCGCTCTTGTTAACGCTCGTCCTGGTGCCGGTCGTCTACCTGGCCGTCTCCCCCGAAAGCAACGAAGACAAAGAACCAAAACCCACCCGCCGGCGCCTCATGGTCGAAGCGCGCTAACGGCGACGGCTCGGTTCAGACTATCCCGGCACGCTCCAACTCGTCCCGTCGACAAAATGAACGTATCGGACCTCGCAGCGATCGTCGGTCGTCGCGGCGGTGAACAATCCGCCGGGAAGATTTTTGTGCAAGTGTTCGGTGACCGGCGCGCCTGGCGCAAAGGCGCCATGGACGTCGAACGTCATGGAACGCTTCCGTCCGTAGGGAATGACGACCCGAATCTCGTCGGCCGCGATCGCGGCGTTGTCGACGAACGTTGCGTTGTACGATGCGTGCTGCGTGAGTTCGATGCTATCGATCGTCCCGCTGCACGAGGTCGCGGAAACCGGTGACGCACTCGGCGCCGAAGCCGGTGCCGCCGCAACGAGAGCCATAAAGAGCGCCGGGATGAGCAACTGCTTCATGGGCTTCTCTATACCGCACGCGCACGGCAGCCAAAGCTCCCGCGAACCGAAGCGGGACCAAAGCCTCTCTCCGTCAGGCCCTTCGAACCAAAGGAGTCTGCCGTGCGCAACGGCGGTGCGGACTGGGTAGAGTTGGAGCATGGCTGAGACGCTGACCGCTGCCGAGTACGTCCCCAATTCGCGATCCCTGCGGACACTGCGCGCTGCGGCGGAGACGTGTCACGGTTGCGATCTGTACAAATACGCGACGCAGACGGTATTCGGCGAAGGTCCCGCGCACGCGCCGTTGATGTTCGTCGGCGAGCAACCGGGTGATGCGGAAGACCGGCTCGGCCACCCGTTTGTCGGCCCCGCCGGAAAGCTCTTGCACGACGCGCTCGCCGAAGCGGGCCTCGACGCGGATGATGCCTACGTGACGAACGCGGTGAAGCACTTCAAGTTCATCGAGCGCGGCAAACGGCGCATTCACAACACGCCCAAACGCACCGAAGTGAAGGCGTGCTTTCCGTGGCTCGAAGCCGAGATCGGGGCCGTGCGCCCAAAGATCGTCGTCGCGTTGGGCGCGACCGCCGCACAAGCATTGCTCGGTCCGTCGTTCAAGCTCACACCGAACCGCGGCCGCGCGTTCCCCTCGCCATGGGGACCATCGGTCATCCCGACGGTTCATCCGTCGTCAATCCTCCGCGCACCGGACGATGACGCGCGCCACGTCGCCCGCGTGGCCTTCGTCGCAGATTTGCACCACGTAGCAGCAGCCCTCACCCCGTCACCCTGATCTTGTCGAAGGGCCGCCTCCATCCCGAGGCTCCGCGACTCGTCCGAAGAAGAAGCGCGCAAGGGGGAAGGCCATGCCATTCATGCCACGTTCCCGTGCGCTCGCGCTCATCAGCGGAAGCCTCGTCGCCGCATCGTCCATGCCGGCGCGCGCCCAGACCGACGCTTCCGCACTGCGCATCGGTTCGATGTCGATCGATGCGATGGGCGAAGCTTACTACGGACTCGATCGCGGCTTCTTTCACGATAACGGCGTCACGCCGGCCGTCACGACGCTGACCAACAGCTCCGCAATCGTGCAGTCCGTCCTCGCCGGCGAACTCGATGCCGGCATGACGAACACCGTGCAACTCGCCGTCGCGGTCGCACGCAGCGTGCCCGTGCAGATGATCGCGCCCGCGAGCCTGTATTCCACCCGCGACAACACGCAAGGCCTGGCCGTCGCGAAAAACGCGCCATACACGTCGGCGAAGGACCTCATCGGCGCAACGATCGCCGTCTCGGCGCTGGCCGACTTCAACCAGCTTGGCATCTCGGCATGGCTCGACCGCAACGGCGTGTCCCCGTCGAGCGTGCATTTCGTCGAGCTGCGCTTTTCCGAGATGGGCCAAGCCCTTGCGCGCGGCACCGTGCAGGCGGCGCAAATTGCCGAGCCGAGTATGAGCGCCGCGATTCGCGCCGGCGACGTGCGCCCGTTCGCCGACGTGTACAGCGCGATCGCGCCGGAGTTTGCCACGATCGTCTGGTTCTCGAGCAAAACGTGGATTCAAAGCAACCCCGACGCCCTCAGGAAACTGCGCAACGGCATCTTCGCCACCGCCCGTTGGGCCAACGGCCACTATCCCGAGGCGGCCGAGATCCTGGCCAAAGTCGCGAAGGTCGACGTCGCCACCGTCAGCGCCGGACGACGCGTCTACTTCGGCACGACAAACGATCCGAAGTACGTCGCCGGGCCGCTGGCAGCCGCCGCAAAATACGGCATCACATCACGTACGGTGACCCCGGCCGAATACATGGCGCCCTAATGGAGACCCCCAGCGTGTCTAACATCCCTAAACCGGTGGTCGAGCATCGCGGTGCGCCGAGCGTGCGCCGCTGGATGGAACAGCGCTGGCTGCTTGACAACATCATCCGCGCCAACGGCATCGACTGGGACCAGTCGCGCTCGATCTACCTCAACGCACCATGCGGCGTCGAAGCGAACGCGGACTTCGCGCAAATCCGCACGCGCGTGCAGAAGATGGCCGATATCGGCCCCGCCTTCGCCTCGACCGCCCGGCGCCGCGAAGCAAAAGCCGCCGAAGCCGAAGCGGGCGATAACCGCATCACCGCGCGCGACAACTACTTCATGGCCGCGGTTCACTGGGGCGCGGCTCAGTGGCCCTACGACGAGAACGACGAAACGAACATCGCGTATAACGAGAAGAAGCGCGACTGTTACCAGCGCTATGCAAACCTCGCCGACCATCACGTCGAGGCCGTCTGGCTGCCGTTCGCGGGGAGCGCGATCCCGGCATGGTTCCATCTGCCGCCCGGCTACACCGGCGGCGAACTCCCCGCCGTTATCGTCGTACCGGGCATGGACAGCTTCAAAGAAATGTCCGTCGCGCTCTACGGCGACCGCTGGCTGAACCGCGGCATCGCCGTGCTCGCAATCGACGGTCCGGGCCAATACGAAGCCCCGATGGTCGGCATCAATGTGAGCATGGAAAACTGGAGCAACGTCGGCAAGATCCTCGTCGACTGGCTCGCCGCGCGCACCGAAGTCGACGCGGCCCGCATCGGCATCACCGGCACGAGTTTCGGCTCGTTCTTCGCAACGATCGTTGCCGGCAGCGAGCCGCGTCTGAAAGCGTGCGCGGTCGTCGCAACGTGCCTCGAACCCGGCTGCCACACGATCTTCGAAGAAGCCTCGCCGACGTTCAAGAAGCGCTTCATGTACATGTCCGGCTACACCGACGAAGCCGCCTTCGACGACTTCCGCCGGACGCTCACGTGGGAAAACCACGTCGGCAACATTGCCTGCCCGTACCTCTGCATCGCCGGCGAAGCTGAAGAGCTGAGCCCGATCGAGTACGCCGGACAGCTCATCGCACGGCTCAACGTGCCCAAGCAGTTCGTCGTCTACGCTGAATCCCGGCATTCCGTCGGCGGCGTCCCGTCGACGAATCTTGGCCCGTTTCCGCCGATCCTCGCCGCAGACTGGATGGCGGCGCGGTTGGCCGGCAAGCCGTTCCCGAGCGAACGCTGGTACGTCGATCCGGCCGGCCGCGTAACCAAAGCCGCACTTTAGCCGATAATGACAGTACGATGCCAAACGACGCCATAGGGACGCCCGCTCCGCTTATTACCCCGGCCGAGCGCTTGCCGGTCGCTTCCGACGGCGAAGTGGCCGTCAATCGCGCCGACGGGCTGGCCGAGATCGCCGACTGGACGGCCGCGAAGGTTCTCGTCGAGCATCTCTTTGCGCGTGGTAGTGCACGTATTAGTGGCATCGAGTATGCGGTTGGTTACAAGCTCGCGTTCGGTCTAACCGGCGGCGACATCGTGGACGTCTACCACTTCGATAACGATGCCGTCTCGTTCTGTATCGCCGATATCTCCGGCAAGGGGACGGAAGCGGCCGTGCATGCGGCGCTCGTGAAGTACGGCCTGCGCGCGTACGCCTCGCAGGGGCTTACCCCCGAGCGCGTGCTGCGCTCACTCGACCGCCTTTATCTTGAAAACAATGCCTTCGAGAAGATCGAATCCTTCGCGTCAGTTTTCTTCGGCATGGTGGACTCGAGGCGCCGCGTGATGCAGTATGCGTCGGGCGGCCACGAAGCCGCCGCGATCATTGTGCCCGGCGAGCGTGCCCGGACGCTCGAGCCCACGGCGCCGCTGATCGGTGTCTTCGACGATCAGCACCATCTCTTCAAACACGGGTTCGTCGATTTGCCGCCGGGGACGCTGTTCGTCGCGACCACGGACGGCATCACCGAAGCGCGCTCGCCGGATCGCGAGTTCTTCGGCATGGAGGGGTTCATCAGTACGATCGAAGAGCTCTCCCATGAGCCGGTCGATCAAATCGTGCAAACGCTGATCGAACGTGCGCGCGCGTTCACCCATGATCAGCTGCGCGACGACATTGCGGTCGTCGCCGCGCGCTTTCTCTAGGGAATATCTACTTCCAGGCGTCCGACGTATTCTGCCGGGCAATCTCGGCGGCGGTGACCTGCACGTTTTCACCGTCGAGCGCCAGCTCTTCCAGAACGACCGCTGGCAGCGCCTTCGCGATTTGCATCACGATCTGCGCGTAGTCGGCGAGGTGCCGTTGTGCGAGCTTCGCCGTCGAGCCGTCACCCAGGCCCAGTGCGGTTGCATTCAGCATGGTATAGCTTGCGGTAGCGAGTCCGAGCGCTGTGTAGTCGTCGCGCAAATTCTTGGACACCTTCGTCTTGCGCGCGCTGTCGATCACGGCCGCTCCGGCGCCGAGCAGTTGCGACCACGCCGACTTCACCGGTGACCCCGCATGACCGCCCGCCGCGTCGAGCTGCGCTTCGAGATCGCGCATGTGCGTTTCGGTAAGCGCCTGCAGACTCGAGATGAGTTCGGCGGCTTCGCCGAACTTGGCCGTATCATCCATGTCGAGCTGACGCTTCAGCGGCTGATTGATGTGGCGCTCCAAGGCGAGCGCGTCGCTCAAGTAGGTCGCAATCGTGTGCCGGTCGTCGCTGCCGGTATTCAACGTCGCATCGCTCGAATCGTAGCGCAGCGCGGAGTCGGTCGTGGAATTCGTGTCGTTCATGATGCCTACATCATCCACTGCCGCCGCATCGCTCAAACCCGCTTGCCGGGACGTCGTCTAAGCGGGACGCGTTTCTTGACGGAACGGTTTGCGCAGCCCGGCCTGTTCGAGAAGCGGCAACACACCGCTGATGAACGCGGGCAGGCCCGCTTCGACATCGATCCAGGTACAGAGCACGCCGTCGATCCCGACGTTGCGCAGATCGCGGAAGCGTTCGACGATCACTTCGGGGGTGCCGACCAGCGGATAACCGCCGAGCCCGGCCACCCAGCGCTTCGACATGCGAGCGCGCTGATCGTCGGTCATGCCTTGCGTGTGTTCGCGATTGATGCGCGTCCAGTTGGCGAGCTTCTCCGTGTCGGCGTTCGCGAGCAGAAATGACTCATAGGCGTCGGCCTCGGCTTGCGTGTCGCGCTGGATCACGTAGCCCGACGTCCAGACCTGCAACTCGCGCTTGTACTCCCGCCACGCGAGATCGCGATACGCCGCGATCTGTGCGCGGTGTTCGTTCGCATCGTCACCCTTGAGGCTGACGAAGCACATATCCGAATACTTGGCGGCAAACTCGCGGCCGGTTTGCGATCCGCCGGCGTTCATGATCGGTGGAAACGGCGTCTGGACCGGCTTCGGCCACGACGACCCGCGCACGATGCGATAGAAGCGCCCCTCGAAGTCGAACTCGTCCTCTTCAGTCCACAGCCGCTTGCAGATGTCGATCCACTCCGCGGCTTGCGCATACCGGTCCGCGTGCTCTTTCATCTCGAAACCGAACATGTCGAACTCGGGCTTGTTCCAACCCGCGACGATGTTCAGCGCAAACCGCCCGTTGGTGATGTGATCGACCGTGACGCACTGCTTCGCCGCGACGATCGGGTGAACGACCGGAACGTGCGAGGTGGAGAAGATCGTCGCGGAGCGCGTCGCCGCGCCGAGCCCGGCCGCCCACGTATAGGGTTCGAGCACGCCGTGCTTTTCGAGCGGCGCGCTGATCGGCGCCGTGCTCTTCCAGCGCGCGTAAGGGACGATCGCCTCGAAGCCGGCCGCGTCGGCGAGCTGTGCGGCGTTGAGCGTGCGGGGCCAGGTGACGTAGTACTTATCGGGCAGCGCGACCATGTTGCCCCCGTTGCCGTTGAGCGAGAACGTCCCGAGTTTGATCTGGTTATCGTCGAAGAGCCGGTTCACTTCGCGGCTACGTCGTCGAGGTGACTCGCATCGAGGTTGGGATACGAGGTGATCTCCACGTTCACGAGCTTGCCGCCGCGCTTCTCCGTGCGCCGGATGTACATCGTCTGCACGACGTCGCGCGTCTCCGGGTCGAAGGATACGTCGCCGCGTGGGCTCGCCAGATGCATCGTGCGCAGCAGTTGCATCGACTTGTCGGGATCGAGCGCTCCGTGCTGCGCCGCGGCGAGCTTGTAGATCGCATCCATCGAATCGTAAACGCTGACGGCGAGAAAATCCGGATCCGGCGGTCCGTTCGTCGCGCGGAACGCGGCCTTGAAGCGGTCGTTGATCCGTGAGGGGTGTTCGGCCGAATAGTTTCCGGCGCTCAAGACACCCGTCACGGAATCGCCCATCGAGGTGAGCTGCTCCTCACTCACCATATCCATCGTTGCGAGCACCTTTACGCCCGCCACATCGAGCCCAGCCGACCGGAACGCGCGCATGAACGAGGCGCCGTGGCCCGTACCGTTGATCAGCGCGGCGTACACGGCTTGCGGCGCCGCATCCTTGACCCGTTGCACGTACGCGGAGAAGTCGATCGTGTTCGCCGGGATGCGCACCTCACCGAGAATCTTGCCGTTGCCGGCCGTGAACGCGCGCTCGAACGCCGTCGCCGCATCGATGCCGCCGCCGTTGTCGACGCAAACGACGTACGCGGTCGCGATCTTGTTCTGCAGCGCCCACTTCGCCAGCGGCACCGCTTGCTGCGGCCCGGTAAATCCGAGCCGCGCCGAGTACGGCAGCTTCATGGTGAGGCCGGGCGACGTCGGCCCGGTCATGAGATACGGCACTTTAGCTTGCGTTGACACGTCGCCCATCGCCAGCGCATTGGCTGAATACATTCCGCCGACGAGAAAATCAACGTGCTCTTGCAAGACGAGCTCTTGCGCGTTGCGCTTGCTGACCTCCGGAACGGGCCCTTGCTCATCGCGCCGCACGACGACGACCTTGCGACCCGCCACCGTGTCGCCGTGGAGCGCGATATACGCAGCAACCGCGCTGTCCGCGCCTTGTCCAACGAGCATTTCCGTGCCGGAATACAGGCTCGTCAAACCGATCTTCAGCGGCGGCTGATCCGCAGCAGCGCCTTCGATGACAAGCGAAAAGGCAAGCGCTACGAGCGTTGCAAGACGAAAGCTACCGAGCATGTGGCCGCGCTTCTTCGAACGCGTGTAGCATCCTGGATGCGGGGTACCAGGAAGTATGCAAACTTCCGTCCACACCGATCCCCCGGTTGCCAACGGAGCGCCGGCGCAGACGAACCCGAAGACGATCGTCACGCAGCTGAACAAGTTGCTCGAGATGGAACTCTCCGGCGTGACGCGCTATTTGCACTACAGTTTCATGGTGTTCGGCGCCAACCGCATCCCGATCGTCGCGTGGTTCCGCGAACAAGCCAACGAAGGCGTCGCACATTCCGTGCTCGTCGGCGAAAAGATCACGGCCTACAACGGCGAGCCCAGTGTGGCCGTACGCCCCGTCCCGACGACACGCCACCAGAGCCTGCGCGCGATGCTCGAAGAGAGCAGCGTTTTCGAACGCGAGAGCCTCGGCGAATACGTCAACCTCCTCAACATGTCCAACGGCGACATCGCCCTCGAGGAATTCGCCCGCACGCAAATCCTCGCCGAAACCGAACACCTAGAAGAAGTAGACAAAATGCTCCGAGGCATGCCGAAGTAGCGACCACGATATGACCGTGGGGGGACTAGACGGTTCGTTTTGCGGTTGAGTTGAACAGCGCCGCTAGCCGCCCGTCGCGGTCGAGTTTTTGTGAAGCCGAAATTGCATTCGCTTCATCGATGTATGCAAGGCACGCTTCGTCGGCGGCATCGCGCGCCCCAAGACGCTCCAACGCCGCGATCACGCGGTTCGCGTGCGCTTCCTCGAGCATGCCGATCGTCGCGTAGGCTTCCGCAACGATCGTACGATCCGCCGACTCCGGCTGCGCAAGCGCCCACGCCACCGGAAACGACCACTTGCGCCGCCGGATATCCGCGCCGCTGGGCTTGCCGGTTTCCTCCGGACGCCCCCACGTCCCAAGCACGTCATCGCGCACCTGAAACGCCAGCCCATACGCGCGCCCGACGCTGCTATACGCGGCCGCCCGTTCTTCCGACACCCCCGCCGCCCACGCACCGAGTTCACACGCCACCGCCAGCAGCGCCGCGGTCTTGCCTTCGATCATCCGCACGTACTCATCGAACGTCACGAACGTCGCGGTCTCGAACCCGATATCGAACGCCTGACCCTCGCACATGCGAAAGTGCGCCTGTTGCAGACAGCGCATCATCGCTGCTTGCGTCTGCGGCGGCAAATCGCGCGAGCCGTCGACGAGCGTCAGATACGCCAGCGCCGACATCGCATCGCCCGCCACGAGCGCCGCGCGCACGCCGTGCCGCGTCCACAACGTCGGCCGCCCATGGCGCATCTCATCGCCGTCCTCGATGTCGTCGTGGATCAGCGAGAAGTTGTGCAGCAACTCCAGCGCCGCCGCAGCGCCCAGCGCCACGGTGCCGTCGCAGCCTTCGCTTTCCGCAACCGTGAGCAGAATTTGCGGACGCAAACGCTTGCCGCGTTTGGCGTTCGGATCGTCGAGCCCGAAGTGCTCGCGGATCAGCGGACCGTTGGCGTTGCCGGCCGCTGCGCCGTCGAGCACCGATTCGAGGTAGCCCTCGAACTGCTCGAACGACGGCGAGCGAACGAGCACGGGTTTACTTCGCGAAGACGGTGCGGATCGAACCGATGATATTCGACGGCCGCATCATGTCGGCCGCAGCGGTCGCTTCGAAGCCCGAATGCACCATGCAGTCTTCGCACTTCTTGTTGCCGCTCTTGTGGCCGTACTTTTCCCACTCGGTCGTTTCGAGCAGCTCTTTGTAGCTCGACGCGTAGCCTTCACCGAGCAGATAGCACGGCTTCTGCCAGCCGAAGAGGCTGTAGCTGGGCATGCCCCACGGCGTGCAGTCGTACTCTTTCTCACCGGTGAGGAAGTCGAGGAAGAACGGGCTCGCGTTGAACTCCCATTTCTTCTTGCCGGCTTTGTACGGCGCGAGAATACCGCGGAAGAGCTGACGCGTTTCTTCGACCGCCAGGAAGTGATCCTGATCGGGCGCCTTCTCGTAGCGGTAGCCGGGCGAGAGTTGCATGCCGTCGACGTGCAGTTCGTCCGTGACGAAGTCGAAGAACGCGTGGAAATCTTCCGGCTGCGAGCCTTCGAAAATCGTCGTGTTCGTGTAGACGCGGAAGCCCTTGGCCTTGGCCGCGCGAATCGCTTTGATCGCGATGTCGTAGGTGCCCGGACGCGCAACCGCTTCGTCGTGAATGTGCTGCGGGCCGTCGAGATGGATGTTGAAGCCGAAGTAGTCCGACGGCGTGAACTTATCGAGGCTCGCTTCCAAGCGCAGCGCGTTCGTGCAGAGGTAGACGAACTTCTTGCGCGCGATCAGACCTTCGACGATCTCTTGAATTTGCGGATGTAGCAACGGCTCGCCGCCCGGGATCGCGACCACGGGTGCGCCGCATTCATCCACCGCTTCGAAGCACTTCTCTGGCGAGAGGTGCTGACGCAGAATTTCCACCGGGTGCTGGATCTTGCCGCAACCGCTGCAAGCGAGGTTGCAGCGGAATAACGGCTCCAGCATGAGCACGAGCGGATACCGCTTCTTGCCCATGAGCCGCTGCCGTACCACGTACGACCCGACCGCGATTGCCTGCTTGAGTGCGATTGCCACTTATGTCTCCAAAACGTGTGAATTGAGGTAGCCGTGCTCTTGAAACCAGGTAACCGCGTCGGATAACGCGCGGGTTACGGGTGCCGGCGTGAGCCCCAAGATTGCTGTAGCTTTCGCGGTGTCGTAGTACATTCGCTGCTTGGCCATCCGAACGCCCTCGAACGGCACGTCGGCGGGCGCGCCGAGTGGCGCCAGGGCGAACTCGCCCACGGCCGCGTAGGCCAACCCGACAAAAGGCGGCAGCCGAACCGTCGGTGCCGGGCGGCCCGTGAGCGCGCTCAGGCGTTCGAGCAGGCCGCGCAGCGTCATGTTCTCGTTGCCGAGGATGTAGCGCTCGCCCGTCCGGCCGCGCTCGTAGGCCAGGATGTGTCCCGTCGCCACATCGCGCACGTCGACGATGTTAAGCCCGGTATCCATGTATGCCGGCATCTTGCCGGTGCAGAAGCGCACTACGATGTCGCCGGTCGGCGTCGGTTTCGCATCCCACGGCCCGATCGGCGTCGAAGGATTCACGACGACGACGTCTTGCCCATCGGCAACCGCTCGCTGCACGAGCACCTCGCCGTCGTACTTCGAGCGCTTGTATGCGCCGACCAGCGCCTCGCGTTCGCTCTGATACTGCTCGTTGGCCGGTTCGCCGTCGGCACGCACGCCGATCGCCGCGACCGAACTCGTGTGCACCACGCGCGGCACGCCGGCCCGCCGCGCGGCGTTGAGCACGAGCCGCGTGCCCTCGACGTTCACCCGCATCACTTCGTTGCGATCGCGCCGCCACAAACTATAGAAGGCCGCAACGTGAAACACCACATCGCAGCCCTTCATCGCATCGCTCAGCGTGGGCGAAAACAAATCCCCGGTCACGCGTTCGATCCCGAGCCCCTCGAGCGATGGTGCGGCGCCGCGGATCAGTGCCCGCACGGTCCAATTCCGATCTAGCAGCGCCCGGGCCAGATTCGCACCCACGAACCCGGACGCGCCGGTGATGAACGCGGTGGGCAGTGCCTACCTCCGGCTAAAGTCGAAGGGCCGTTCGCGCACGCGATCGACGAGCCAGCGCAACGAATAGTTCGTCAAGGTCGAGGTCGACGCGGCGAAGATCAGCGCTTTCACTTCGTTGCGCGAGATCTTGACGTTGCCGCCCGGGACGAGCATCGCGTCGGACTGGGCGATCTCGCGCATCGTCGCCACGGCGAAGAGCACCGGCAGCACGCAGAAGAGCCGGATGCGCACGGCCATCAGCGGCAGGTTCTCGATGTAGCGCAGCGAGCGTTCGATGTCGTCCTGCGCGATCGCGCACAACGGATCGAGGGCCGCGCGGCTCTGCGCCCGGCGCTCGGGGTCCAACAGCAACTCGTGCGTGCTGCCTTGCGCCGCGAGCAGTTCCGACGGCACGTAGATCGAGTTTTCTTGCTCGGCATCCCACGCGATGTCTTTGAGGATGTTCACCGACTGCAGCGCTTCGCCGAACGGCTCGCAATCCGCGAGCAGCTTCGTGTAGACGCGCTGGTCGACGGCGCTCGAATGATGGTGCCAGAGATCGGTGAGCAGATGGCCCACGGTGCCGGCCACGTAGTAACAGTATTGGTGGAACTCGGGCACCGAGGCGATGCGGATGCCGTCCGGGTGTTCGACGACGAACTGCCGCATGCCGCGCACCATTTCGGCGATCCACTTCCGTAGGATGTCTTGCGTGCGAACGTCGAGGTTACGGTAGAGCGCGAAGACTTCGCCGGTCGCGGCGACCAGGTCGAGGTACTCTTCGTTGCTGGTCAACTCGTGGATCGTATCGCCGTAGGCGTCGGCGCGGTGCGGGTCATCGAAGCACTCGAGGAAGAGGTCGAGCAGTTCGGCCTTCCGCGCGGCGGACAAGGCCAGATCGTCTTCGACCGTATCGGCGATGCGGCAGAAGAGATAGCCCAACCGCACCGGCATCTCGAGACGAGAGGGCAGCAGTTTAATTCCGAGCGCGAACGTCCGTGAGACCTTCGGCAGCATCTCCCGGGTGTGCCGGTCGATGTCGATGACGGAGTTGTTCTCAAGCAGCATTACTCGGTGAAAAATTCTCCCATTGAAGGTCACGTATCGCGTCTGCGGGCGTGCCTTCGCGTGCGGCCACCGGCTGTTAGGCCTACCAAGGACGGTTCTCGAACATCGGTTTCAGCGTTTGTAAAAATATCCTCGGTTTCTCACCGTACGCCAAGGTACGGCAACGCCGCGGCAGGAGGAAGGAGTGCCCGCCGGACAAGGTCTCTCCATGGCCGTTAAAGCGGATTCACTCCAAGATCTCTACGCGACGGTCGCGCCGCAGAATTTCGGCCCCGGCTGGAACAAGCCGACGCCCTCACTGTGGCCCCAGCCGCTCAAACACTATGTCCCCGCGCATTGGGCCTACCGAAACGGTCACGATGCGCTCGAACGCGCCGGGCGGCTGATCGGAACGGAGCTCGCGGAACGCCGTAATCTGATCATGGCGAACCCGCTCGAGGGCAACACCTACAACACGAGCGCCACGCTGATCACGGCCTACCAGATGCTGCTGCCGGGCGAGCACGCGCGCTCGCACCGTCACATGCCCAACGCCTTGCGCCTGATCGTCGAGGCCGACGAGGGCGCCTACACGATCGTCAATGGCGAGAAGATCATGATGCTGCCCGGCGACGTGGTGCTCACCCCGTCGTGGATGTGGCACGGTCACGGCAATTCTGGGAAAATCCCGGCCTACTGGATCGATTACCTCGACGTGCCGATGGTCCAGTCGCTCGAGCCGATGTTCTTCGAAGATCACCCGAAGGGCTTCGAGGACGATGCCGTGCCGTCGAACGCCTCCCCGCTGCGCTTCACGTGGCCCTGGATCGAGGCGCGCCTCAACGAGGCGAAGGCCGACCCGCAAGGCCGCCTCGGCCGTCAGGTCACCCTCGACACGCCGTCTCTGAAGACGATCCGCCTGCACATGAACGCGCACGCCGCCGGATCGAAAACCACGCCCTACCAGACGACGGCGTCCAACATCTACAGCGTCGTGTCGGGCACCGGGAAAACGACGATCGACGGCACCACGTTCACGTGGGCTCCCGGCGACGTGTTCGTCGCGCCGCCGTGGCGCAGTCACGTGCACGAGCCCGAAACGGACGCCGTGCTCTTCCGCGTCACCGACGAAGCCGCGCTCGATCTCCTGGGTTTCTTGCGGGAAGCAAACTGACGGACACGCGCGTCGACGAAATCGCCGGCGGGATCTACCGCTTCTCGACGTTCAGCCCGCAGTCGGGCATCGTGTTCAACCAGTTCCTGATCGACGCGCACGAGCCGCTGCTCTTTCACACGGGCCAGAAGTGGCTCTTCCCCGCGCTGAGCGAAGCACTGGCGCGCGTCATGGATCCGGCGAAGCTGCGCTGGGTGACGTTCAGTCACTACGAAGCGGACGAAAGCGGCGCGATGAACGAGTGGCTCGCCGTCGCGCCCGACGCCGTCATCGCGCATAGTACGATCGGCGTGCGCACCTCGATCGGCGATCAGGCCGATCGCCCGCCGCGTGCGCTCGCCGACGGCGAGATCCTGGACCTCGGCGGTAAGCGGGTGCGCTACCTCGCGACGCCCCACGTTCCGCATGGCTGGGACGCCGGGCTCATCTACGAGGAGACGACGAAGACGCTGTTCACGAGCGATTTGTTCACCCGCCGCGGTGACGACGGCGTCTTCAGCGACGCCGACCTCATCGGCCCCGCGATGGCGTCGGAAGACCATAGCCACGCGACGTCGATTACGCCGCAAACGGCCCCGACGCTACGCCGCCTCGCTGCGCTCCCGCTGGAGACGCTGGCGATCATGCACGCGCCGGCCTATAACGGCAACGGCGGCCAGGCCCTCGAGGACCTCGCCGCCGCATATGAATCGAGACTCGCGCTCGGCGTTTAGGAGCCCGGACCGAACGAGAGCAACATGAAGGCGTCGTTGTAGCGCGTCACCGTGTCGGTGAGCGTTTGGAGCGCGGTCGTGTCGGTCGAAGGTGTCCAGGGTGTTGCGGGATTGCCGGGCGGTGGCGCGGTACCCGAGCCCGGCGCGTAGATCGACACGGTCGCCCAGGTCGCCCAAATGACGTTACCCGCGCGATCGATGAGCACGTTGATGCCGTCGCCGATGTTGTGGGTGGTTGTAATAACCCGCGACGGCAGCACCTCGCCTTGCGAAGAGGCCGGAACGATGTCGAGCGTGCCGTGCTGATCGGCCGAAATGTAGACATTGTTCGCAGCGTCGATGGCGAGACCGTAGATCGCATCCGAACTGAGGTGCGAATTCGCCGTTGAGAACGAGCGGTTGAACGTGAACCCCGCTCCCGTCGGCGCGAAGGCGAGAACGTCGTCATCGCCGCTCGTCGTTTCGAATGCTTCGATATACACGGTGCCGTCCGAACCGACGGTAATCGCGTTCGGAACGGTTTGAGTGAACGTTCCCGGTACCGTTACCGCAGCACCGATTGCCGCGCCGGTGGCCGGATTGATCTGTTCGAAGCCGCCGTTGATTCCGACGAACACCTTGCCGCCCGGTCCGAGCGCAAGCGGTCCGAACGGTCCGGCGACGATCGAACTGCCGGCGGGCCACGCCGGCGTCGTTCCCGCATCAAAGATGCCGGGCTGGTTGTTGTACCATTCCGTGAAATACGCATGACCGTTGGGGGCGGTCGCCATGCCGACGCCCGGCATGGTTTGCAGCTGGTTGGTCCCATAGTCGTAGATGACGTCGTTGAGATTGCCAAAGCCGGTCGAGGAACTGCTCGAGTTCGTACCGAGCGAGTACGGTGCGGATGTCGAACTCGTGAGCAGAAGATTTCCGAGCCGCTGTATGCCGGTGGTGGGGTTGTAGCTTTGCACGTTTCGCCGTGCCGCCGTTGCCCCGCGGCGTGCCTGCGACTCGATGCCGGTACTGGGACCGAACGTCACGGGATCGGCGGTGCCGTTCTCCGCACCGGCAGCGTATGCGAAGATGATCGGCTTTGCCGTGAACGCGATTTGCGCCGTCGCTGTTGTCACCGTGCTCGAGCCGGCCGAGAGCGTGACGCTGGTGGGCTGAAAATAATTGTCATAGGCGAGCGTCGCGTTTCCGGGCGCGGTGAGCGTGGCCGGAGAGAGCGTCGTCGCTCCCGTCGTGTCGGAGTCCGCGAGCGCGATCGTGACCGCATTCCCGTTTGCATCGGAGAACGGCTGGCTGCCGACGATGGTGTTGCCCGCGGCATCCTTGACGTTGACGGTGACGGGAACCGACGTCGCGGCGACGCTCGGGACGGGCGACGTCACAACCAGCGCGACGGTGGCCGGTACGCCGCCGAGTGAGATCGAGATCGGATTCGCCTGACCGGCGACGATGCTCGCGGTAATCTTGTTGGTGGAAAGCGCGGTACCGGTGCCGGCGGTGTTGGCGTACGTGGCGACGACGAACTGCTGATTCGCGCCGACCGGCAGCGGCACGTTAACGGTGCACGTCGTACCGCTCGTGCCGCTCGTGCATCCGGGTGACGTCGGCGTCAGCGCAACGACGACCGGCGAACCAGTCGCGGCCGCAAACGACAGCGATTGCGTCGAGGGCGAAATGTATTGCGCGCGCCGCAACGCTTGCGCCGCCGTGAGTGCGGGGATGACGATCGACACTTGCGCGTTCGCGGTGCCGCCGGCTTGCGGTGCCCCGTTGGCCGGCAGGGTGGGAACGGATCCCGAACCGGAGCTGCCGCCGCTGGAGCAGCCGGCAACGAGCAGGGTCAGTGCGACGAGAGCGAGCCGGTGATGCATGATGTTCCTCATCTAGTTCACCGTCACAGGGGTCGTCGTGACCGTGATGCTGATCTTTCCGGTGGTCGCGCCCGTGACGTCGATCGACGTCGTTCCGGGGCCCGCCGGCGTGACGGTGATGGTGCCGCCCGCAATCGAAGCGGTCGCGACCGCGGCGTTCTCCGATGTGGCGGTGTAGGCGCCGGTATAACCCGGATAGCTGACCGTGTCGGTCTGCGCCGCGGCGGCGCCGGTCGTGATGAAGCTCAGCGCCGGCGAGCCGAAGACCAAGACCGGTGCGCTTGTCGCGAAGTCGAACGCGATCGAGCCGCCGGCCGCGAGCGTGTACGTGCCGCTGGGCGAGGTGGCCATGTACACCGATCCGGTCGACGTCTGCTGCGCCGAGGACGTCAGCTTGCCGGCCGGATCTTGGAAGGTGCCGACGTACGTCGCCGGTCCGCCGGCGTACGTGATCGTCACGGCGATCGTCCCGCTGAACGTGACCGCTGCGTTGGCCGTCAGGATGACCTCGGCAAACGCGCTCCCATCCGCAATGGACGCGGTACTGCGTGCGGCGCTCTGAGTCGCGCTCGCCCCCGTGAGCCCCCGCACCGACAGGACCGTCCCGGCCCCGGCGGTCACTGTCGGCAGCGTGATCGTCCCCGCCGTCAGCGATCCCGAGGCCGGGACCGCGATCTGGGCATTGGACGTCGCAACGGGTTGCGACGGCGGAACCGGGGTGGAGTCGACCCCTCCCCCGCCACAGGAAGCCAAGAGAAGCGCAGCGCTAAATAGCGGCGCAAGCAAGCGAACAGACACCAAGAAACACCCTCAATCAAACAAAGCGCCGCCACAATGCGGCCGCTATCTTCTGTGTACCTTCGGACGCCCACCCAGCGATCACGTACTAGCCCGCTGACCAAAGCTAGTGTCGCCCCGAGCTCGTCGAGGGGCAGCCACCCGGCCCGTCCTTGACCGAAATTGCATTAAGGCGTACAATACCTGCCTATGCCCCTCGGTCGATAACGCGGATCCAAGGAACGTCAACGGCGATTCTCTGGACCGCTGTGCCTATTTCCGGCACTCAGCGCCTCCTGCGCCATCCAAGACGTCACCTCGATCGCCTCTGATCGCCGAGTCGCTCAGATAAGGACGATACGTGAACCTGCTCGACGTCAACAATTTCGACGCGATGCGGATCGGGCTCGCCAGCCCCGAACAAATCCGCGCCTGGTCTTTCGGTGAAGTGAAGAAGCCGGAAACCATCAACTACCGGACGCTCAAACCCGAGCGCGACGGTCTCTTCTGCGAGAAGATCTTCGGCCCCACCAAAGACTGGGAATGCCACTGCGGCAAGTACAAGCGCATTCGCTTCAAGGGCATGATTTGCGACCGCTGCGGCGTCGAAATCACCCGCGCGAAAGTGCGCCGCGAACGCATGGGCCACATCGAACTGGCTACGCCCGTTTCGCACATTTGGTATTTCAAGGGCGTGCCTTCGCGCATCGGCATCTTGCTCGACATGTCGCCGCGACAGCTCGAGAAGGTGATCTATTTCGCCGCCTACGTCGTCACCGATCAGGGTGACACGACGCTCGGCAAGCGCGAAATTCTCACCGAGCAAAAATATCGCGAGTCGCGCGAGAAGTTCGGCTCACGCTTCAAGGCCGGTATGGGCGCGGAATCGATCCGCGAGCTCCTGCGCGACCTCAACCTGCGCAAACTCCAAGAAGAGCTGCGTCGTGAGTTCAAGGAAACGACCGGCCAGAAGCGCGTCAAAGCGATCAAGCGCCTCGAAGTCGTCGAAGCGTTCCTCGCCTCGGGCAACAAGCCCGAGTGGATGATCCTCTCGGCCGTACCGGTGATCGCGCCCGAACTGCGCCCGATGGTGCAGCTCGACGGCGGTCGCTTCGCCACGTCCGATCTCAACGATCTCTATCGCCGCGTTATCAACCGCAACAACCGCCTCAAGCGTTTGCTGGAGTTGAGTGCGCCCGAAATCATCATCAAGAACGAAAAGCGTATGCTGCAAGAAGCAGTCGACGCGCTGATCGACAACGGCCGCCGCGGCCGTCCCGTCACCGGGCCGAACAATCGCCCGTTGAAGTCGCTCTCCGACATCCTCAAAGGCAAACAGGGCCGCTTCCGTCAGAACCTGCTCGGTAAGCGCGTCGACTACTCCGGCCGTTCGGTCATCGTGGTCGGTCCGAACCTGAAGCTGCACCAGTGCGGCTTGCCCAAAGAGATGGCGCTCGAGCTCTTCAAGCCGTTCGTGATGAAGAAGCTGGTCGATCGCGGCCAAGCGCACAACATCAAGAGCGCGAAGCGCATGGTCGAACGCGTGCGTCCGGAAGTCTGGGACGTGCTCGACGAAGTGATTCGCGAGCATCCGGTGCTGCTCAACCGCGCACCGACGCTTCATCGTCTCGGCATTCAGGCCTTCGAGCCGGTGCTGGTCGAAGGCAAAGCGATCCATCTGCATCCGCTGGTCTGCACGCCGTATAACGCGGACTTCGACGGCGACCAGATGGCCGTCCATCTTCCGCTGAGCGCCGGCGCGCAAGCCGAAGCCCGCATCCTGATGCTGTCTTCGAACAATATCTTGCAGCCGAGCTTCGGTAACCCGGTGTCGATCCCGACGCAAGACATGGTCTTGGGTCTGTACTACCTCACGTTCAACCGCGATGAGTACAAGGGGCCGGCCAAGGGCGAGATGGCCGACGATCAGTTGTATGCCGACAGCGTCGGCCGCAAGTGGCAGTCGAGCTACGTCGGCAACGGTTCCGCGCCCAAGGAGCCGACCTTCGGCAACTTGCAAGACGCGGTGCTCGCGTACGAAAACCACCTGATCGGTCTACAAGAGTGGATCAATCTGCGGGTCGACGGCGCACGCATTCGCACGACGGTCGGCCGCGCGATTCTCAACGATGCCTTCCCCGCTGAGTGGAAGCACCCGTTCATGAATCACGTGCTCGACAAGAACGCGCTCAAGAAGCTGATCACGGATTGCTATCGCCGGTACGGTAACGCCGCGACGGCCGAATTCCTCGACGCGATCAAGGCGCTCGGGTTCCACTACGCCACGCAGTCCGGCACCACGGTGTCGATCAGCGACGTCGTCGTGCCCCAAGCGAAGTACGACCTGCTCGACAAAGCGCAGGCCGAAGTCGACGAACTGCACAGCCTCTTCGATCAGGGATTCATCTCGGAAGAAGAGCGCTATCAGAAGACGATCGAAGTCTGGCAGAAGACCTCCGACGACGTCACGCAAGCCATGCAGGCCGCGCAGAACCCGCTCAACCCGGTGTTCATGATGGCGACCTCGGGTGCGCGTGGTTCGATCGCCCAGGTCAAGCAGCTCGGCGGTATGCGCGGACTCATGTCCGATCCGTCGGGCCGCATTCTGGAGATTCCGGTCAAGGCGTCGCTCAAAGAAGGCCTCACCGTTCTCGAGTACTTCATCTCGACGCACGGAGCACGTAAGGGTCTGGCCGATACCGCGCTGCGAACCGCTGACTCGGGTTACCTCACGCGTCGTCTCGTCGACGTCGCGCAGGACGTGATCATCCGTGAGGAAGATTGCGGCACGACCAAGGGCATCACGGTCTACGACATCCGCGTCGGCAAGGAAACGATCGAGCCGCTCTACGACCGCATCGTCGGCCGTCGCGCTGCCGAAGACATCAAGGACCCCGAGAAGCCGAACGGCCGCACGAAGCTGGTTGCTCGCGACGAAGAGATCGACGAAGAGAAGGCCAAGGCGATCATCGCCGCCGGCATTCTCCAAGTGAAGATCCGCTCGACGCTGGCCTGCCAAGCGCGTTACGGCGTGTGCGCCATGTGCTACGGCCGCAATCTTGCGACCGGGCTCAAGGTGGACATCGGCGAGGCCGTCGGCATCATCGCCGCGCAATCGATCGGTGAACCGGGCACGCAGCTCACGCTGCGCACGTTCCACACCGGCGGTGTCGCGACCGAAGACATCATCACGGGTCTCCCGCGCGTCGAGGAAATTTTCGAAGCGCGTAAGCCCAAGGGTGAAGCGCCGGTTTCCGAGCACAACGGCGTCATCAAGATCGGCGAAGAGAAGGGTAAGCGCGTCGTCTACGTCACCGACGAGACGGGCGAAGACCACGAGATCGAAGCGCCGGTCGGCACGCATCTGTCGGTGCACGACGGCGATCCGATCAAGGCCGGCCAGCCGATCGCGGAAGGCAGTCTGAATCCTCACGACATCCTGCGGATCAGCGGTGAAACCGCGCTGCAGAACTACCTCGTGCAGGAAGTGCAGAAGGTCTACCGTTCGCAAGGCGTCGACATCAACGACAAGCACATCGAGGTCATCGTGCGCAGCATGCTGCGTAAGGTGAAGATCATCGACGGCGGCGACACGCGCTTCTTGCCCGGCCAACTGGTCGAAGCATCGGCGTTCAACGAAGCCAACGAAGGCCTCACCAAGGACCAGAAAAAGGCCGAAGGCGGCGCGGTACTGCTCGGTGTAACGAAGGCGTCGCTCGCGACCGAATCGTTCCTCTCGGCAGCCTCGTTCCAAGAGACCACCCGCGTCCTCACCGACGCGGCCATCAAGGGCAAACACGATCCGCTCTTGGGCCTCAAGGAAAACGTCATTATCGGGAAACTGATCCCGGCCGGTACGGGGATGTCGCGTTACCGCAACATCACGATCGAACCCGAAGGTCAGGACCTCGACGAAGAAGGCCGTCCGAAGAACGTGTTCCTCGACTTCAATCCCCACCAGGATCTCGAAGAAGACGCACTGACGTCCTACGGTGAAGTGGTGGCCCCCAACGGCCAGGAAATGTCACCGAAGGTCCTCGGCCCCTACGAGCGCCAGCGCATGCAAGAGAACACGGTCAACTACGAAGGCGAATACGACGCCGAAGTAGCCGTCCCAACTCCCGCAGCCCGCACTCAATACAAACCCAAAGGCATCAACCCCGAAGACCTCTGAGGTTTGTCATCCCGAGCTTGACGAGGGACCGCCTCAATCAAGCCCTTGGAAATGGAAGAGCCCCGCTAACGCGGGGCTCTTTTGTTTTTAGAACGGCTTCTCATCATAGTTGCAATAATGCGTCCCCGCATGCCCGACGTCTTTCGAGCACGCCCCCTTATCGCAGTTCGGACACTTGGCCATGCACCGTGCAACACCAAAACCCACCAAACCAGCAAACTTCAAAAACAACGTTTTCATCGAGAGCCTTTCATGAGGTAGTGCGCAGAAAAAAAGCCGCTACTGCGCGAGAGCGGTTGTACCCGACGTAAAGGCCGCCGCTAGCCGCCGTTGCGCGTCCTCGAGTTGACGGCGCAACGACGTAGCGCGAACGTGCTCGCGCGCCATCGCCGCCGCGCGCACGAGTTGTTCGAGGCAAGCGATCTCATCGGGTGAAAGATCCGTGCCGCTCGCGTGCCCGCCGTACAACACGAACGCATCGACGCTGCGCCCCACGGCAAGCGGAATCACGATCGCCGGAAACGCCGGCCCCTGCGGAAGGTCGTCGTTCGCGCGCAACAGCTCGTCCAAGCGCAGCGAATCAGGAAACTCGCGGAAGTGCAGCACGATCGGATCGTCGGCCCCGAAGTGTGTCGCCGCGTTCGCCGGCCAACCGCGCGCATTAGGCGCCAGCGCAAACGAACCGTCGTCCTGGATCCGGAAAAGCGCCGCAGACGTAATCCCAAATGCCGTGCACGGTGCCTCGGTCAATTGCGCTTCCACGCCTTCCACCGTGTTGGCAGTAGGCAACATCGCCGCGACCGCGGCCAGCCGCTTTTCGGATTCGTGAAAACTGCGGAAGCAGATGCGATCGACGGTATGATTGAGCCATTCCTGGAGCCGCTCGAGGAACGGCGCCGCCGCAACGATCACGATGGCAGCGAGCACGCTCGAGAGCAAATGGTTGTTGTCGAGGAAGGTGTGGGCGAGGATCAGCAGCGCCTCGACGCCCATCGTGACGAACACCCAAACGATGCCGAGCACGATGCCGCGGTTGAGCAGAAAGGCGATGGGCAGCACGCGTTCGCGAATGACCGCATAGGCAACGCTCACTGCTACCAGCGCATTGACCATGTAGGCGAGGTTCAACCAGATCTCGGGCGGTTGCCAATGAAGCCAATCCCACAGCCCTTGCCACATCGACGTGGATTCGATGCTGTCGGCGATAATGAAGAAGATCAAACCCGGAATGCAGCCGGCGATCACCCAGCGCAGCCGCAGCCGATCGGTGGTCGAGAGAACGCGCAACTTCGTAAGGAACGCAAACACGACCAGCGGATAGACGGCATACGCCAACCCATACGCCACACGCGAGACCGTCTCGGAGTGCCGGCCGAATTCCGTGCCGAAGCTCGACATCCCAAGCCCGGCGAGCACGACGAAAAAAAACGGCAACAGCCGCTCGACCGGCGCGCGCCAATTCTCCGCGCGATCGGTGGGAAAGCGCAGCGCGAATTGCAGAAATCCCACCACGCCGGCGGCCTCAAAGATCGCCTGCAGCGCTTCTTGATACAGCATCAAGTTCGGCGGCAGATAGGCATAGAACGTGAAGTACTGGCCCGGATTGAACCAGATGGCGAAGAGAAAGAAGCCGAGCGTCGAGCGGCGCGGATAATTCCACACGAGGAATGCCGCAAGCAAAATGAACGCGATGCCGAGGATCTGATCGGCTTCGAGTACGATGTCGTCGGGCACCGTCAGGTCGTCCCTGGTCGCGGTGAGCGTCACCGGGACGACCTGCCCATCGGGCTCGATTAGGCGCAGCCTCACGGCGCGTCCGATCGGCAAGTACTGCATGCCGCCGAGCCCGCCGAAAACTTCCATCAGCCCATCTTGCAGTGGCGCTCGCTCCGCGGGATCCGCAAGGTCATCCGTGTGCAAGTCGATGGCGTCGCCAGGATGACCCGAAGCTGATGCGATGATGTGCGCCTGCGCCGCCGCGCTATCCGGAACGACGGAGATGATGTTGCCGTCGTTATCGGCGGAAAGGCCGATCGAGCCGAGCGGCTTGAACGGACGCGTGCAATCCGGCACGATCACCGCCAGCGCCCATGCCGTAAGCAAGACGATGAAGAACCGAACCGGCCACGATCGAATCCCCAAGGGAAAAAGCGGATAGCGCACCCACGTCATCCAGCCCTTTCAACCACAGGCTCCCCTGCTTACCCACCATGTGAGCGCGCGACCCACTTGTCATCCCGAGCAACGTCGAGGGAAGCTCCCGCATCAGGCCTATCGAGCGGCGTCCGCAGGAACGAACGTAAGCCTGACCGTGTCATCGCCCAAGGATGTGGTATCGATCAGCCGCAGTGGCGTTCGCGCACGGGCAAAGTACGGCTTCCCGCGCCCAAGAATAAACGGACGATAGTAGAGCTGATACTCGTCGACAAGACCGAGGTCAGCAAGGTTCGCGGCCAGATCCGGCCCGCCAACCGCGATTTCGCCATCGACCTCTGCTTTCAACCGGCGAGCGACGGTCGCGACATCGTCCACAAGCGTAGCGTTGGGTCCAACCGATGTCAGCGTGCGAGACGCGACCCATTTCGGCATCGCGCGCCACGCCGCAGCGAATTCGTACTCGGCCGCGCTCCACCCCGGCTGGTCCTCATCCCAGCTGCGCATAACTTCGTACAGGCGGCGACCATAGATACTACCTGCGAGCTTACCAACATAGTCAATCCAATACCGAAAGAGCACGACGTCCGGCGGCGGCATCTCCAACTCGCCATCGACGCCCCCAATGTAACCGTCGAGCGAGAGCTGCATGCCAAAGACAAGTTTCGCCATATCTCAGCGAAGCCGCCGAAGTAGTAACATCGTGCTGGGTCTCCTATCTCATTTCGCGAGTAGAGCGACGGGGTTGATCATATCGCGTGCGTTCGCACGGTGCGCGAGCGAATGCTCGTCAAATGACGCATCCAGCACCGGCTGCATCAGGGCCGGATCGAAAGCCTCGCCGTACGCCGCGCGTCGCATCTTGCCGAGCAATTCGGGCGGAAAGGGGGTGTATTTTTGGAGGATCGCGCCCGAGGCGGCAGCGTTGACAGGATTGTTGGCCCACCCCGCCGCTTCATGCGTAGCGCTCACGAAGCGCTTCGCGGCATCGGGATTGTTCTTCACCCAATCCGCGGTCGCGAACCACGCGGTCACCTGGACGGGATTGCCGATCGCGTCGTACGGCGAGCCGATATCCCGAAGCTGGTCGAACGATGCGGTGAGCGCGGGCTCGTTCAGTTCGGCGGCGGCAACGGTCCCGTGGGCGACGGCGGCGGCCATCGCAACCTGCGGCATCTCGACGAACTTGATCGTGGTCAGATCGGCGCCATTTTTCTCCAGCCACTTCATGGTCGAAACGCGAGCCGGACCGGTGAGCGACGGGACAGCAATGGTAAGCCCGTTGAGGTCCTTCGCGGTGTGAATCGGCGCGTTCTTGGCAACTACGACGCCGCTCGTGCCGAGCGCGCCGCGGTGCATGAATCCGGGGGCGAGCAGCGTGAGCGAAATGCCGTGATCGCGTGCGTTCGCGACCGCGGTGATGTCGCTCTCACCGATGTCCACGCTGCCGCCGGCGACGGCGCTTGCTATGCCGGCGCCGCTTCCCGCGCGAATCGTCTGGATCTCGCTCGTGATGCCGTATTTCTTGTAGATGCCCAAGTCTTGGGCGTAGTAGCACAACGCGTTGCCGTCGTTGCCCGGCGTGGCAATGCGTATCACGATCGGCGTCGTTTGCGCGCGCGCCGGTTGAAGCGTCCCCACCGCGAACACGGCCATTGCGGCTAGTGCATTACGTCGACGCATGCTAGTAGCGCGCGACCCGGGCAACGGCGGCAACAGCGCGCCAGTCATCGCCGGCCGGCACGATCTCCTCGAACGCGCGCACGAAGCCGTGTGCGGCCGGGTCGACACCACGTGGCTCGCCACCAGCTTCGACGACGGCGACAGCCTCGAGCAACATCTGGCGCATGACGATGATCGCACGGTCGGTCGTCCCAAGGTGTTCTCGCGAGCGGTCGACCACCGGCCCCATCCCCTCTTGCACCGCGAAGTCTTGCGTGTTGATCCCGGCGATACCGGTGAAGCTGCGGGTGCGCTGCACGTCCCGGTCGACGAGATAGTCGTTCGAAGCGTTCTTCTTGAGGTGAAAGTCCGGCAGTAAATCGCCCGGCCCACGTCCCGCGCCGATTTTCATCGCCATCGCTTCCTCGTGCGGAATCGGCCGTTCGGGGTCGGTCGAATAGTGAATGTTGAAGACCGCAGTCGTTACGCAGTCCATCGGCACCCGCAGATGGCCGTCAATGCGCGGCGCGAACGAACCGCCGCGCGGCCCGCTCGTCATCCCACGTAACTGCATCGAGGGCATGACATACTGGTAGCCGCGCAGCCACGCATCTCCGGCACGGCTGCGCAGACCGGTGTATTGATATCCGTACGCCGTGGGCTCAACGTCGATGCGCGGAACCGTGGCTTCGTAGTCGCGCAGCCACGAGCGGTCGCCGATGTTGCCGTTGTGCATGATCGTTGCGTGCGAGGAGTCGAGCCCGCCTTCGAGTGCTTGCAAGTAGTTGCAGTCCTCGAGCGTCTTCGAAATGAAGCGGTGCGTGGGCGGGGTACGGATGAACTCGTAGTTCGGCCGGCCGGGCATTGATGTAGCGGGACCGAGGTACGCCCAGACGATGTCGCCGCCTTCCCAGGTCGGGTAGGCCGTGATGGTGACTTTGCTCTTGAAGACGAATCCGGCGGTTCTGACGGCATGTCGACACAGGATCCGTCGCGATCGAATTTCCAGCCGTGGTAGACGCAACGCAGCCCGCACTCTTCATTGCGGCCGAAGAACATCGGTGCCCGGCGGTGAGGACAGAACGCATCGACTAGGCCGACATTTCCGTCGGAGTCGCGGAATGCGATCAGGTCCTCGCCGAGCAGCCGCACGCGTATCGGTGCGCCGTCGCGTTCGGGCAATTCGTCGCTCAAGAGCACCGGCAGCCAATAGCGCCGCCAGAGGTTGCCCATCGGGGTCCCGGGGCTCACGCGCGTCAAGCGCTCGTTCTCCGCCTGCGAGAGCATCGCGCTAGTTCCGCGCCCCGACCGGCTCCTCGAGCGAGCGCTTGAACTTCGCTCCGTTATACGCCGCAAACACTTTGCGAAGATCGTCGACAATGGGCGACGAGCGTAAGCCCGAACGGCGAACGACACTGTCGAATCCGTCGGTGAAGTTCGATTTGTCGCGCTCGACCGCGAACTGGATGAGCGTGTTCCGGGCGGGATCGCGCAACGTTCCCATCGGATCCTCGTCGGCTTCGACTTTCGCCAGCTCGCGTTTGAGCATCTGCCGGTAAAGGATCACGCCCTCATCCGTCGTGCCGAGCCGCTCGAGATCGCGCTTGGCAATATTTCCCTGTGACTCCCACGCCATCACGTCTTGCACGCCGATCGTGTCGAGCATGTAAGTGCCGCGTTCGTCGCGCACGGGCATTTCGTGAAAGTACAGGCGGTCGAGCAAATACGCCGGCACCTCGGCATCGCGGGTGGCTCGAACGCATAGTACCAGTAGTGCATCGTGTGCTCGTCGTCGATCGGCACGCGCAGCTGATAGCTGTGCACTTTCCAGAGGTGACCGCCGCCGCTCCCAACCGCGAGCATGTTCGGGAAGATCACCGGATGTCCGGTCTTCCAGTCGTCGGCATCTTCCGTCTGTCCTTCGAGCAGCCGCCGCTTGTACACGCCGAATTCGAATTCATCGAACGCGATCTTGAGCTGCTTCTTCGCAATGGGAAACTTCTGTCCGGTGCCCTCTTCGAGAAATTCGAGCAGCGCGCCGTGCAGCCACTGGGTGTGAATCGGGTCGAGCGAGTTCTCCATGATCTGCAGCCAGTTGCATTTCACGGAATACCACGCGCACGTGCGGATCTTGTTCTCGCCGGCGAGGCCGTCCCAGCGCGGCAAGAGAGGCGCGGGCTGCGGCCCGAGATACGCCCACAATAACCCGCCCATCTCTTCGACCGGATAAGCCGTGGTAGCGCACTTGTCTTTGAACGTACTGCCCTCGGGTTCGTTCGGCTGTTCGATGCAGCGCCCGGTGAGATCGAACTTCCAGCCGTGATAGGGACAGCGAATGCCGTCGGCGTCGGGGATGCCGTAGGCGAACGACGCGCGCCGGTGCGGACACTGCTCCGCGATCAGCCCGAAACGCCCGCTGCGATCGCGGAACAGCACGAGATCCTCACCGAGAAGGCGCACGCGTCGCGTCCACTTCGTCGCCAGGTCCTCGGCCGCGGCCACGACATGCCAGTAGCGGCGCTGCAGGATCCCCATCGGCGTGCCGGGACCAACCTGGGTGAGTTGCACGTTGTCTCTCTCGCTCAACATGCAAGTCGCCTTCCGTCGCAGCAGGAACCGGGCCTGCCCAAGCTTGAGGAAGGCCCATGACGCGCCTGAGCCGCACCACCTTCCTCGCCGCCGGAGCAGCGGTGCTCGCGATGCCGGGCCGCGTTCGCGCGCAGTCGCTCGTGAAACTGCGAATCGCGAGCCCGCCGAACGCGGACTTCGTGATGGCGGCGTACGCACAAAAGGCCGGCATCTTTCGCAAGTACGGCCTCGACGCCGACATCACGATCATGGCCAGCGGTTCCGCAGCAGCGGCGGCGATGGTCGGCGGTTCGCTGCAGCTGGCGCGCTCGAGCACGCTGAGCCTGATCGAGGCGCACGCCCGCGGTCTGCGCTTCGTCATCGTTTCGCCGTCGTCCGTCTACAACACCGATGCGCCGACCTCGGGACTCGTCGTCTTGAAAGACGCCCCGATCCGTTCCGGCGCCGATCTCAACGGCAAGGTCGTTTCCGTTCCCGCAGTCGGCGATCTCGACACGATCGCAACGAGTGGCTGGATCGATCAAAACGGCGGCGACTCGCGCACCGTGAAATTTCTCGGCCTGCCGCATCGCGCCGCGCCCGAAGCCCTTCTCAGCGGCCGCATCGCTGCGTGTAACTTGCCCGAGCCAAATCTCACCGACGCGCTCAACAGCGGCAAGTGCCGCGTGCTCGGCAAAACGCTCGACGGAATCGGCAAACATTTTATCAGCACCGCGTACTTCTGCACGTCTGAATACGCCGTGGCAAATCCGGACATCATCGCGCGCTTCAGAAAAGCGCTCTACGAATCGGCCACTTATGCGAACGCGCACAATAGCCAAATGTGGCCAATCATCGCGGGTTTCACGAATGTCGACGAAAAAACCGTAGCGTCGATGCCATGGGAAACGCTGCCGACAACGGTGCGCGATCTCGATCCATCAATGATCCAACCGCTCATCGACACCGCCGTAAAATACAAAGCCATCGCCGCTGCCTTCCCAGCCAAAGAAATGATCGACCCAACGCTCACCCCATCGTAAAACCGCCCTGTGTCATCTCGAGCAAGCGCCCGCAGGGCGCGTCGTCGAGGGACCGCCACATCGCCCGCCAACCGAGCGTTTCCCTCCGTGAACCACCCATCTGATTGGGAACATCAATATTATGAGTGACGTCTACCAAACCGAAATCAACCCCGATGACGAACCCGGCGAGCGCCTGCAAGAAGGCCTCCGCGGCGCCGACCAAAACGACCACGACGCCGACGGTCAGATGGCCCGCAGCGGCGTCGACCGCCGCAAAAACGGCCCTCGCGTCGGCGACCGCCGCGATCTCAGGCCCGCGCTCTAACAGTAGGCCTCACCCCACCCAGAACGAACAAGGCCCCGAGCAATCGGGGCCTTTCTTTTTCACCCAACGGAGAGCCGAGCGATGACAAGCGTCTCACGATTTTGCGCATGCATCCTATCCGCCGCGCTAAGCCTCGCCATCGTCACGGCGCCCGCCTCAGCGCAAACCACCGCACTCACCCCAATGCGCATCGCCAATCTCGGCTTCACCGAAGCGAGCGCGCTGCCCGTCTACGCGCAAGGCGCCGGCATCTTTAAGAAATACGGCATCGACGCCACGATTACGACGTTCAACGGCGGCGGCGCAATTATCGCCGCGATTGCCGGCGGCTCGCTCGACGCCGGCTTCTCAAACATCACCTCAGCCGTCGCCGCAATCCAAAAAGGCATCCCGATCCTGATCTTCTCCGCCGCCAACCTGACGGCAGCCGGTCACGCCGACGCGCTCCTCATGAAAGCCCGCGGCTCGAAGCTAAAAACCGGCGCCGACCTCAACGGCAAAACCATCGCGGTCACGACGCTCGGCGGAACGCTGCAGCTCGGCGCCGAGGAGTGGATGGACAAAAACGGTGGCGATTCAAAGACCGCGCACTTCATCGAAGTTCCGAGCTCAAACATGCCGGCCGCATTGAAGCAAGGCCGTATCGATGCCGCGATGGTCTCCGAACCATTCCTCAGCGAAAACAAGGCCGACATCGAACCGCTCGCCGACGCGTTCGCCGCAATCGCACCGCAGTGGATCAGCGCCGTCTTCGTCGTCTCAAAAGCATGGGTCACCGCCAACCCGGACGCCGCCCGCCGTTTCGTAGCAGCGATGCACGAGACAGCCCGCTGGGCGAACACCCACCCAACAGAAACAGCAAAGATTCTCTCGCCGCTCTCCAACGTGCCGCTAACGACCTTCGCAAACATGGAGCGCTCCACGTACACCGACCAACTCACCAAAGCGCTGCTACAACCCGGCATCGACGCCGCCTACCGCTACGGCGCCCTCAAAGAATCCTACGACACCGCCGAGGCCGTGGCGGCCGCAGCCCCCTACCTAAAATAAAGAGGCTCCCTCGCGCGCTTGATGGGAGCATCGGTACGCCCGAGGATAGGTCCTATTGCTCTTTAGCACACGCCGTTACGACGATAGAATGCGCGGGAGGACCGCCGGACGTACCACACCCCGCCGGCGGCCCTCTCAAGCACTACTCTGCTGCCTTAAGCAAAATCGCCAAGAACAGTGCCGACCTCTTCCGTAATCTCCGCGTCCTTTTCCTCATCGGTGACGGAAGGGTCGTCGTTGTCCGCGATCGCAAGCGCCTCGTCGAGCGTTTCCTTGTCGTTTCCGGTTTGGCCGTCGTTGTTCACGCCCGAACCATACCCAAAAATCTACCCCTGGGTGGTCGGCGCTGAAACCCAATGCTCGAGCGTGGTCGCGAGCGCGCGCGGGTCGACAGGTTTGGTGAGGTGATCGTTCATGCCGGCGGCGAGGCACGCTAGACGCTCCTCTTCCATGGCGTGCGCGGTCATCGCGATGATCGGCAGCTGCGACACGCCCACCTGAGCGCGAATCAGGCGCGTCGCTTCGAGCCCGTCCATCACCGGCATCTGCACGTCCATCACCACCACATCGAACCGCTGCGGATCGGCCAGCACCGCGGCGACGGCCTCGCGTCCGTTGTTCGCAAACTCCACCAGCATCCCGAGCCGGCGCAGCAGCCGATCGAGAATCTGCCGGTTGATCGCGTTGTCCTCGACGACGAGCGCGCGCCGCCCGGCTAGTGCGTGCTCCCCCGTCGACTGCGTCTCCTCAACCGCCGCGCCGTTGACGGGCGGCGCCACCGCAGCCGCAGACGGCCGCGTCAGCACGGCCGTGAACGTGAACGTACTGCCCGCGCCGGGTGTGCTCTGCACGCTGATCGTCCCGCCCATTTTCTCGACCAGCGCTTTGCTGATGGCGAGTCCCAAGCCGGTGCCGCCGAAGCGTCGCGTGATCGACGAATCACTTTGCGCGAACGCATCGAACACGCGCGCCTGCTCGGGCTCGCTCATGCCGATGCCGGTATCGTGCACGGAGGTCACCAATTCGATCGTGCGCTCCGTACGCGCGCCGCTAGCGATCCGCACGTTCACGGCACCGGTCTCGGTGAATTTGATCGCGTTGCTGACGAGGTTGAGCAAGATCTGGCCGAAGCGCAGCGGATCGCCCACGAGCTCCGCGGGCACGTTGGGATCGACATGTTGTTCGAACCCGAGGCCCTTTTCGCTCGCACGCGTCGAGGCGAGACTGCGCACGTTTTCCAACACCGCGTTGAGGTCAAACGGAATCGCTTCGAGTTCGAGCTTGCCGGCCTCCACCTTCGAGATGTCGAGGATATCGTTGATCACGTTGAGCAGCGACTTCGCCGAATAGTCGATCTTGTTGAGGTAGTCACGCTGCTCGGCATCCAAATTCGTCAAGAGCGCGAGATTGGTGAGGCCAATGACGCCGTTCATCGGCGTGCGAATCTCGTGGCTCATGTTAGCCAAGAACGCGCTCTTGGCTTGATTCGCGCGCAGCGCATCCTCACGCAGCCGGGTCAGCTCTTTGTGTACCGCCTCCTGCTGGAGCCACGCGAGCAAGACGATCAGGATGATCAGCGTCGCGCCGGCCGCGGTGCCGACCGTCACGCGCGCGACGCCCGCCGTTTGTTGGAGGATATCGGCGTAGGCAAGACCGGCCACGGCGACGATCGGATATCCCGGAACGGCGTGGTAACCGAAGACGCGGTTGACGCCGTCGAGCGAGGTTTTCTGCCAGTAATAGCCGTGCGGAGCCGCGGCCAGCGCGGGCCAGAACGGCGAGTTTGCGGCGAGCTTCCGGCCGACGAGCGCTTGCGAGCGGATCGCCGAAACGCGTGACCGGACGATGCCGTCGTGCTGGCCGATGAAGTCCATCACGCCGTGCGGTCCGAAGTCGCTCGCGGTGTAGCCGTAGCTGAACGCCATGACGTTGATGACCGAGGTGATGGTGCCGACCACCGTGCCGTTCGGCCGCCGCACCGCCCGCGCGAACGGAATCGAGTACTGCTTCGTCACGCGCGCAACGAGCGGGGTGCCGATGATCAGCGATCGGGAGCGCACGGCGGCTTTGACGTAGGCCCGATCCCCGATCGAGATCGGGGAAATGCCTTTGACCCCGACGGCAAAGCCGTTACCCGAAGCGTCGATGACCGCTATGTTGCCGGAAAGCCCGCGGTAGAGCTGCTCCTGTGCGATAAGCGCTGCCGTAGTCCGCACCCCGTTCTTGAGGTCGTAGGCCCCCAAGAACCGGAGCATGTTGTCGACGAGGTTGATGGTCGAGGAACCGTCGCCTTCGTACGAGGTGGCAAGCTGCGTCGCCCGTGAGATGGCATCGGTGTTGGCGCGCTGGTTGAGGGCCGCGATCTGGGCCGCACAGCCAAGCCAGGTCGCGACGATCAGGAGGGCCGCGACGACGACGGGTCCCCAAAAGCCGCTGGAACGGAAGCGATGTGTCACGCCCTGAAGCGATTAGCCGTCTGCGTGCTACCGCCTTGAGCGGCCCCGCTTGGGGGTGCGTTCCCCGGGTACCATGCCCGCATGACGAACGAGAAGAAAGACCACCTCTCGCCGGGCGAAGCCAGCCGCGAAGGCCTGCGTGAACTTGAGGAAGGCCATCCTCACCACGACACGACCGCGCACACTCCGGCGAAGCACCCGAGCGGCCCGAAGTTCGATGAAACGCCAGGCGAGGCTCACCGCGCCGGCCAGCTCCCGTACGAGAAGAAGTAGGCGGGCGCAAATGTCGCGCCGTATGCGCCCGGAACCGTCGTGCCGATCACATTGGCGGCTCCCACGCGTTTGGCCATTCGACCGCGCGGGCCGCTTCGTACAGTTGCAAAACCCCGCATGCCGGAATCGGCGCCGACCCGTGCATAAAGTCCGGCCTCTTAATTAACCGTCGAAGGTTAAGACTCTCGAGCCGCTCGATGAAACGACGATCGGGAAGCCGGTCAGATTTTCCGAGATTACAACCGCCACACGCAAGTACTAGATCCCAGGCTGGATCGTCCAGGAGAAAGCTCCACGGGATCACGTGATCGATATGCACCGCTCCGACGGTGTAGATTAGATCCGCTCCACAGTAGAAGCATGACGGTCGATCCGTCTCTGCTACGTGTTTATAGAACCACTGAAGAGACTTGCGTTTTATCCCGCGTGCCTCGACCTTCTCAATAATAACCGGCGCCAGCAAATTCACTTTCTCGAGGTACCGCGCCCACCAATGATTAGCAATAACCTCGAGCACCATGGCATTCGACCTTACGAACTCAACGGCAGCGGGCGTAAAAGCGATAGAGTCGCCACCGTCCCAAGTGTAGATCGGAGCGGATCCAGAAGGTAATCCGACGTGGAAGAGTTTCAATACGTTGATGCGCAACGTTTGCGCGATTGATGCAATGAGGCGGGCGCGGGCATCGGCAGGAAGTTCAATTAATTTTCTGCAGTTGGTCTCTGTCGCCGCTGTCCTCAGGGCCCGCAAGACCTTAGGTTCCTTCGACAGAGACGCAGCCTGGCGGAGATGAAACACAACCGTCTGAGTCCAGTATAGCAGTGCAAATTGCTCCGCAACGTCGACGAGGTCGAGCTTTTCGCGACCGCCTTCGCTTTGCAGGCGAATGATGGCTTTAAAGAGCGCAGGTTTGTACGTCGTCGACATAGCCGCGTCGCGAGCAAGAACGACGATATCTCTGACGTCGTACATATTCACGCTGGGAAAAATATGGCTAGCATCGGTGCCGCGACGATGCCTACCCTGCACAGGGAAAGGAATTTCCGAATTCTCTTGCCTTAGAGGTCAGGGCAGCTCCTTGCTGATTATATGAAGTCTCGGTTTCTGCCAAATTATTCAGCTGAGCTTTCACCGAATTGATTTGCGCTGCGGCGCGGTTTTCCAAAGAGAGGGAGCTATCTGCGCCTCTGGATCCGGCGTACTGCTGGTCGTAACGTGACGCCAATGTTGCATAGGCTGCTAGATCCCGTTCAATTGACAAAATGTCAGGCTTGACCGCTTGCGCGAGGTAACTAACTTGGCTATTTACATATTTGATTTCGCTTAACTCGTATGCGACTTCCGTGGCAATATACTGAACCTGTGATTTTTGAAAACAAGTCATGGGAGAAACAGCGGCTGCCTGCTGCTCCTTCTCCCAGTATTGAAGCATCTTGGATGCTGCGGACTCGTAATTGGAACTAACCTTTGCTGGACCTGAAGCAGAATTCATTGTGTTCTTCAAACTATCAAGCTCTTGGTCTATCGAGCGGGATGTGTTTGCCAGCTCAGCGGTCGCTTCGCCGTCGGCGACATGTGGGATCTGTGGCCTTGGGTCAACAGGTTGTGGGCGCTGTGGTTCGCGTTGCGCTTCAGGAGTAACCTCGCGGTCCTGTGGTTGCAGTTTTTTCGTTGCCGCGTCTGCTAAAGTTTGGCTTGCTGGTTCGACGACAAAATGGCCATCGTCGAGATACCACTGACCGTCCGATCCTCGAATTCCTCTCCAGCTCCCGATAAAGCGGCGAACGATCCGACCGGTTGGGACGCGATCTGTGGCCAGCAGTGAGACATTTACTGCGGCGTCCCCTGTAGACCTGAGCTGGACGTCCACACTCTCGGTCGTATCGTAGCCCGCTTTCCAGGCCGTATATGTACTACCGTGACGAAACGAAGGCGATAACATCGCATATGCCCTTTTGAAATCACGCGCGTTGAGCTTCGAGTAAAAGTCCAAAACGCGGTCGTCGAACCGAGGCGCGGCATTGGTATTGGCCCGTGAGATAGGCCCGGAGTCGTTCGGACGCTCGTAAACACTTTGTGTTACGGCGCGCTCTAAGTCAGGTAATGTTGCAACCGGCGCGTCATTGGTAGCAAATACTAGGAGCGCAAAAACAACTAACCCACCCTGAATTATACGAGCACGCCCCCGCGGAACCCAATCGCCCAATGCCAGTCCGCTCGCCTGCGGTTTCTCGAGGCTTCGAAGCATGTCCGAATAGCCTCGACCGTCAACCAAATGTACAGCGGTCTTTGCTGCTAGAGCTAAGGCCGACGGCGTGAAAGTCCCCGTGGTTACGACGACTGCATGTGAGCAGTTGTAAAATCCCTTACCAGCAAGAGCCTGCTGGACGGCGTCGTTGCCAACGACACCGATGTAGCGTTTGCATTGAATCCCTAATCGCTGCACACTGGACGTGGCGATCACATCTACGCCTTGATCACCAGTTTTCGGCGTCAGGATCACGTTATAGCCTTGTCGCTCATACGTGTGTGCAACATGTCGCTCGAAGTCGTGCGGAGAAATTGTTGTCAATGTCGCAATGTCTGCAGTACGCCGGAAATGGTTGGATTGCCGCTGCGCTTCGCGGCGGCCATAAAAAATAGCCAAAGCAAGAAAACTGAGGCCAATCACTGGGGCGAATGTCTTCACTACTACCAGAATCGCGAAACAGCTGCCGGCGATGAGCAGCAATAGTCGAATCGCCGCCCGAGAGCGTTTTTGTGAACCAAATCGGCGATCGCGAAGGGGTCGAAACATGGCCAAGCCTCTCTTAGGGGTCTGGGATGGTTCCGCGCCGAGCGAACGCTTGCTTCTATTCCGAGCCGAGGTATCTTCGACGACAACGTGATCCTCGTTTAAGGGACAATAACAGGGGCCGGGGGCTAGCTTGAACTAGTGTGTTACATGATCGGAACCGCGGGTGGGGTGACAGAAACGATAGGGGATGCCGAATCCAAAGACGTTCGTCTTTTTTTTGCGCCGGCATCCGGAACTGCGGCTCAAGAGCATGTGCGACTTTCCCTCAGTCGGCCAATTGCGGGTACGATAGCGTCCCGATTCTCCGATGCCCTAGTGGCCGCATCGAACGATGGTCTCTACTATGCCTGGGGTGCACGTCCAGGCGCTCGCAACGATAATACGTGGCTGCGAATGCGTCCTGGAGACTACGTGGTCTTTTATGTTGCAGGCCTATACGCATATATCGCACGAGTGAAGCTGACTATTCGAGACGCGGAGATTGCCAAGCAAATTTGGGGCGTTGATGACGGTGGAGGCAGCTGGGAACTAGTGTACTTTCTCGAGCCTCCGCAGAGAATAGATATTCCACTTGAGTCCCTCGCGGACGCGCTGCAGGCGTCACCGTATCAAGGCTTTGTAGAGCTTCCCGAAGCACGGTCCTTAAAGATTTCGTCGGAATATGGTTCTATTGACGACTTCATTGCCGCGCGATTTCTTAGCAATAGAGATACACTCACCAATTTCGTACTGCTTCGCAGCAATTCGGATTCACCATGGCAAGATGACGCGGGAATCTATCACTATGGTCGGACGGTGCCGAATTACAAAAAATTACGAATAGGGACGGGAGCGGTATTCGAGCGAAAAATGCCCTCAGGCACGCATCTTTTCGGGCATGGGCGCCTCGATCAAATTGCGGAACGTGAAGACGGCACTTTCGATGCGAAGTTTAGTTTTCAAGCCCTTCCCGAACGGTCGCTAACAGACCAAGAGCTCTCTTTGCTGAGAGCACAACCCGGTTATAACGTTCAACATGCGATTCGGACAATCACCTCCGAGCTCTTCGATAGTCTTACCGGAAGCAAGACGGGCGGGATATCGGCGATTATCGAAGACGATCCGCCGGAAGCTATCGCAGAGAAGCTCTCATGGTCTGTTGAACGCGCGCGAAGGCTACTTGATCTCGCTCGAAGATCTAACGCGCTAATCTTTTCCGGGCCTCCCGGCACAGGGAAAACCTTCGTTGCTCGTACTCTTGCCGAGGCTTTAACCTCCGACCCATCCCAGCGTCGCCTAGTTCAGTTCCATCCCGCCTACCAATATGAGGACTTTATCGAGGGCATTCGGCCACGCCTCGATGGGACGGGTTTGGCATATGAAATGCACCGAGGCGTACTATTAAATATGGCCACGCGCGCTGACGCAGAGCCGAAGGTTCGGTTCGTGATCGTAATCGATGAGCTAAATCGCGGAAATGTGCCGCGCATATTCGGTGAGTTAATCTACGCAATAGAATATCGCGGCAAGGAAAATGCGATTATTCTGTCCTCGGGCGAAGAGTTTTACCTTCCGCCGAATCTACTTATTATTGCTACTTTGAATACGGCCGACCAAAGTATTGTTGGCCTCGATGCAGCGCTTAGGCGCCGCTTTAATGAGCAAAGCTTCGGTCCCGATTATGAAGCGCTGACCCTATATCTTACCAAGGCGTATACAGAGGATCTGGCCAGCCAAATAGTGGAACGCCTCCGCGCATTAAATGAGGAAGTGATCTCGATAACAGGTGAGCCAGGCAAAGCTATCGGCCATTCATACTTCATGCGCAGGACGCTTGACGAGAATTCACTGCCATTGATTTGGTCCGAACAACTGAGGCCATTGCTCACCGACTATCTATATGAGCGCCCAGATGAGGTCGCACGTTTAGAGAAAATTTTTATCGAGCAGTGACGACGATAACATTCGAAGAGTGGGCACGTGCAAGAGTCTTAGCGCTAGACTCTAAGGAGGCGTCTACTTTAGCAAGGCACAGCGATGCTATACGCTGCGAGGGCGTAGGGCTCAACAGATTTCGGGTCGGCCCAATGCCCGGTTTCGTCGGGTCCATCGCACTATCAAGAGACACCTTGCTTCTGGTTAAGCCGAGGCTCGCGATTGACTCTTTTGCGGCTCTCCTAAGCTTAGCTTACGATGAAGCCCCGATACCGGTTCGACCGGGAAACACTTCTCTTGCGAGTGGCGATCTTAGTAGCTGGTGTATCTCACAAATTGTGGCCGAAGGTCAACGGCTCTTCCGCCATCACCTGCGACCGGGATACGTCGCTCTGGATGAAAAGCGAACATCGCCCCGTGGACGACTCGTTTTCAACGGAGATAGCCCCGACTTCGCTGGTAGGATCCGTTGCGTGGCCGATGAATTTAATTATGACACGGCGCTGAATAGATTCATTAAGGCTGGCCTCGTTCACGTGCGGGACCTGGCAATCGCCATGCCATGGAGAGCCCCTCTTTCTAAGTTGGTTAAGGCTCTGGACGAAGTTCAGTCCGTTCCGGCCTCGACGATGCCTCGGCGACACTTAGGTGGTGCCTTGCTACAGCAGTATCGGTCACTAGCCACGCTTCTAAATCTCGCGATCGAGAATGAGGGTTCGGAGTTTGCTGCCGGCGACGTAGGCGTATCGGCGTTTTTTTTCCGTTTACACGATCTTTTCGAACGTGCCGTATACGCAGCGTTTCGGCGACTCGGCACACATATTTCCGTGAAGGCTCAACCCCAAGACCGTTACAGCGCCGTTCATATTCGAGGTACCCCGAACCTCGGCATAACCTTCCGACCGGATCTTGCAATTGGTCGACCGACTATCGCGGTAAAGGGAGGTGGCGGTAAATGGATCTTAGTTGTTGATGCCAAGTACAGGCCGCCTGTTCAGAAAGCCCGCTTCCGCACATCGTTCAGAAACGACAATATTTATCAAATAATGGCATACTGCCGTGCCTTTGACGCACCAGGGCTGTTGCTCTACCCACAAGTCGACGATTCGATTGACGTCTCGTACCGCGTAAGCGATGCGCGATTCAATATTCGAACGGTTGATCTTCGCAGTTCTAACCTTAGTGAAGAATTTAAGCGCCAAGCTGAGTCAGCTCTGGAATTTGCGCTCGAGCAGTGAGGTCTTTTGCTGGAGGTGTGGCCAGGAGCGCTTTCTGGGCGCGGCGGATCGATTGTCATAAAGCCTCTGTCGATTATGTAAACGTCTGATGATTCGCTAAACGGAAGTATTTTCGGCAGAGCGAAGAGTGTGCGATGAATCGCGCCCATTTCGTAGCGGGCCTCGCCGGGAGCGCTGCGCTAGCCGTCGCGTGGCCGCTTCGTGCCCAAACCACGATGACCGTAACCGTCGGCACACTGCCCTCAAGCGCCGAGATCTGGTATGGCATCGACAATGGCTTCTTCGTGCGACATGGCCTCGACGTGCAGTACCAGATGCAGAACAGCGGGGCCGCGGGTGCGGCCGCGATGCTCGGCGGCTCGATCGACATCAGCGAATCCGATACGGTGACCATCATCAAGGCTCACGATCACGGCATCCCATTCGTGTCCCTCGCCCCAGGGCTGGTCGATTCAGTGAAAGCGCCGACGGTCGCGATCGTGGTGAAAGATCCGACCCTGCGCACGGGTAAGGACTTCAACGGCAAAACGTTCTCCACCAACTCGCTGCAGAATCTTGGCACGCTTCTCGCCGACGCGTGGATCGACAACAACGGCGGCACATCGAGCACGGTGAAGTGGGTCGAGCTGCCGTTCCCCGCGCTCTCGCCCGCCTTGCAGCGCGGCACCATCGACGCCTATATCGCGCCGGAACCGTTCGTCACGACCGGCCTGCGAGACGGCGGTCACGCGGTCGTGATGGACAGCAAGCCGCTGGCGCCGGCCGTTCTGCAGGGCGCGCTGATCGCCACGCGCGACTGGGTGGCTAGCCATCGCGATGCGGCGCGCGCTTTCCGTGCCGGCGTCCTCGACGCAAACGATTGGGCCAACAAAAACCCCGCCGCGGCCGCCGCGATTCTCGCGAAATATAGCAAGATGCCGGTCGCCGCGATCATGGGGGCCACGTTCCGCGGCGAGTTCGCCCTGCGTCTCGACCCCGCGATGATTCAGCCGCTCATCGACGGTTCGCTCAAGTACGGGCTCATTTCCAAGTCGTTCCGCGCCCAAGAGATCATCGCCGACTGAGCCGCATCGAAGGCGCGCCACTCGCCGAGATTCGGGAGGCGTCCGCACCGCCGGCAATCGCGGAACTCTACGCCGACATTCGGACCGTCTTGGGCGTGCCGATGGTCAACCTGATCTACCGGCACATCGCGACAATCCCCAATGGGCTCGACTGGGCATGGGGCGCTCTGCGCTCGCACATCGTCTCGGGGGAGCTCGAACCACTGGTCGACGCACTGCTGCGTGATACAGCGGTCGTACCGTGGCCGGGAACTTCCCCAGTCGCGCGTTTGACAGCGGCGAGAGGTGCCGAAATCGCCAAGGTGGTCGACTGGTATAATCGCAGTAATGCGATCAACCTGATAACCCTACTCGCACTGAAGAACGCGGCTGTCGCGGTCAGCCAAGACGATGTGCCGCTCGTGCCGGCGGGAACCGCGCTCACGGAGACGCTGCCGGCACCGCTGCCACTCGCGAGCATCGATGCTGCGTTGCGGGAACGCATTCAGGAAACGGCGCAGCGCCAAGGTCTCTTCGGGACGGGCATCACGCCAACGATGTATCTGCACCTCGCGCACTGGCCGGATGTATTAGCGGAGGTGCTTGATTACGTCGATAGCGCAATCGCCGCCGGTTGCCTCGAGGGGAGCGTGAGGCAGCTATTGGGAGCCGTCTCCGCGCCGGCGAGCGCACTGGCATCCACGCTCACCTCTCGGGCACCGGCGCCGGGGGAGGCTGATCGCCTTCGCATCAACGCCGCCCTCGAGTAGTTCACGACGGTGACTATTCCGCAAATGCTTGCCGTCGGGGTGCATGTGCGGAGTTGTGGCGGTCCGTCGACAAGCTCGGAATGACACGTGCCCCGTCCGTTGCTGGATTACGATGTTGGCCGCGCTGCGGCGGTTTGGGGGTAGCGGGATTTGAAGTCGTTGGCTATTTCCTCGAAGGTGGCGAAATGGACGCCGGGTTGTTGGTACATGTGGGCGTAGAGGCGTTCGTGCATGGCTAGGACGTTGGGGCGTCCCGAGACGTCGGGGTGGATCGTGAAGGTGACGACGGCGTAGTCGTATTCGCGGTAGACCCAATCGAATTGGTCGCGCCACATGATTTCGATGTCGCGCGGGTTGACGAAGCCGTGGCTGTTTGGGGCGGCTTTGATGAACATCATCGGCGGGAGGTCATCGAGATACCACGAGGGTGGGATCTCGACGATGCTCGTTTCCTCGCCGAGTTTCATCGGGTTCATCCACGTGTCGGCCGGCGCGGTGTAGTCGATCTTCGTCCAGCTCTCACCCGCCCGCGCATAGAAGGGATGGAAGTCGTTGTGCATGAGGCTGTGGTCGTAGAGGAGTCCTTTGCGCGTCAGCAGATCGAGCGTCTTCGAGCTGAACTCCCACCATGGCGCGACGTAGCCGCGCGGCGCCTTTCCGGAGAGGGATGTGACCAAGGCGATGCTCTTGTCGAGCACGGCTTCCTCTTGTTCGGCCGTCATCACCATCGGGTTCTCGTGCGAGTAGCCGTGCAGTCCGATCTCGTGGCCGCCGTCGACGACGGCTTGCATCTGCTGCGGAAACGTTTCGATCGAGTGTCCCGGGATAAACCAGCTCGTGCGAATGCCCCAGCGTGCGAAGAGGCGCAGCAGCCGCGGCGTGCCCACTTCCCCGGCGAACACACCACGCGACATATCGCAGGGACTATCTTGGCCTCCGTACGTGCCGAGCCAGCCGGCGCAGGCGTCCACGTCGACCCCGTAAGCAACAAAAATTTCTTTGGCCATCGGATTCCTACCTCACATTCATGACGCGGCCGGACAGCAGCCGGCCCAAGCCGTCGATCTGCACCTCGCAGCCGCAGAGGCGGCTAACTTCCACGAAGGTCGCGACGATCGAATCCACGACCGGTATGCCGAACTCGTCCTCGAACGCGGCGGTGAACGGGATCGCCGAGAGGTTCGTGCAGATCACCGCGATGCAGTCGGGCTTGGCTGCCGCGACGGCCATCACTTGATTGCGAATCACCGACGCGGGTGCGTGCCCCATGTCGATGTTCGATTCGAGACCGAGGTTATTGCTCGACACCACTGTCAAGCCGCGCCGCCCGTACTCCACGGCGATGGCCGCCATGACGTCGTCCGTGTACGGGCACACGACGCCGATCTTCGTCCAGCCGTTGCGGCGATAAATCTCGTACATCGCGAGCGTCGTCGTGGTCGCGCGAACCGTGGTCTCCGCTTCGATTGCGTTCACGATTGTGCGATCGTGGTCGAGACCGAGCCAGCCGCCCGACGTGCCGTTCCACGCGATCACGTCGAGCGGCGCTTCGGCCAGCAGCCGCGCCGCCGCGAGCATGCGGTCCGCTTCGAACTGACCTTCGGCTTCGCCGTCGAGCGCCAGACGCCGTACGGAGATGCGCGAGAAGTGCTGCGAGACGCGATGGCCTGCGAGCAGGCCGAGTGCGGTCGTGAGCGGCTCGACGGTCGTGTTCGTCGAGGGGGTGATGTGCCCAACCTTGCGGATCGCGTGCGCATCCGCAGCCGGGGCGCAAAGGTCGATTAGGGCGGCGATGTCGGTCATCGGATGTAGCGCTCCAAGGGAAGAGGGTCGTTGGCGTGCTCGGCGACGTAGCGCGCGACGAACGGCTCGAGGGTGCCGGCCAACTCGCGTGCGGGCGCTGCGGCCGCGCCGAGGCGATTGCGGCTAGCTGCGATGCGAGCGCGCAGCTCCGGCGTCCAGGCGGGAACACGGCCGTCGCGTTTCACGAAGCGGCCGCCGATCATCACGTCGCGCATGGCGCTGGCGGCATCGCAATTGACGATTTGGTTGAGTGGATCGTTCAATGGCACAAATGCGGGGTGCGCGAGGTCGAGGAAGATCAGGTCGGCGTCGTAGCCCGCGGCCGGACGACCGATGCGGCTGCGCAGGCCGAGCGCCGCGGCTCCGCCGAGCGTTGCGGCGCGTAAGACGTCGAGGCTCGAGAGCCACGAGTCGCTGCTGCCCGCCTGCGCGCGTGAGGTGAACGAGGCGAGGCGCATTGCGAGGAAGATGTCGAGCGCGTCCGATGAGTTCGCGCCGTCGGTTGCGAGGGCGACGTCGATGCCGCGCTCGAGCATCGGCCGCACGCGCGCGAGGCCCGAGCCCAAGCGAAAATTGCTTGCCGGTACGTGCGCGACCGTGGTCCCGCTCTCCGCGAGCAGATCGAGGTCGCCGTCATCGAGCCACACGGCGTGTGCAACCGTGACGTTTGAGCCAAGCAGCCCGCAAGCGGCAACGTATGCGGTCAGCGACGACCCGTAGCGGCTTGCGCCGGTCGTCGCTTGCAGCCGTGACTCGGCGAGATGCGTGTGCAACGGCAGATCGTACTCTGCCGCGAGATCGCGACACGCCGCGAGGAAGCGCTCGGAGCAGTGGAGCGGTATCGTCGGCGCAATGCCGAGCCGCACGCCCGGCGGAAGCCGCGTTCCCGCGATCAGCTCGCGCAGCGTCGCGATCGTTTCATCCATCGGCACCAGCGCGAAGCTGCGCACGCGCTCGCCGAGTGCCGGCGGGAGCGGATCGACGATATCGGGATAGGCCTCGAAGAGCGAACGGTCCGCGATCATCGGCGCGACGATGGCACGCATGCCGGCATCCGCGTAGGCCGTTGAGACGGCCTCGAGCCCGGCGACGCTGGTCCGCGGGAACTCGTAGACGAGGTCGTAGCAGCTCGTGATCCCGTTCCCGATCATTTCGATCGCGCCGAGCAACGTGGAGAGATACATCGTCTCGGGATCGCGCGGGCCGCTGAGCCACGGTCCGTGCGTGAGCGAAAGCTCGAGCGGCCAGCGGTCGGCGACGCCTTTCATGAAGTTGGCATGACCGTGCGTGTGCGCGTTGATCAGGCCCGGCAGAACGAGCGTCTCCGATGCATCGAAGGCCGGCAGGCCGTTGCCGGCGGTCTGCGCACCGGTGCCGGGGTCGCACACCGCGACGATCGCGCCGTCGCGCACGATGAGCTCGCGCCGTTTGGCCTCACCGTCGATCGGATCCACGACGAGGCCGCCGTGGACGAACCACGAGCGATCGGTTGCGTTCACCATGCTACTCAAGGGTCATCAGATCGTCGAGCAGACGGTAGTCCGGCAGCGTCGTGTCGATCGGGCGGCCGTTGCGGATGACCACGCGGTCCCATTGGTGACGCGCGAGTAATTCGGAATAATTCCGCGCCCGCAGCACGATCACATCGGCCGGCATTCCCACGCGCAGCGTTCCGCGTTCGGGCAGTCCCATGATCGAGGCCGGCGTCTCCGTCGCAACCTTGATCCAATCGCCGATTGGGTGATCGAGGTGCATGATCTTCACGGCTTGCGTGAACGTATCGAGCATGTCGTGATCGCCGTAGGCGTTGAACGGGTCGCGGGCGTTGTCGCCGGCGACGGCCACCTGCAAGCCGCGGGCTTTCATCTCGTGGAGCGGCGCCGTGCCGCGCCAGCGCGGGGTCACGTTCGCCTGACGGCCTTGCAGGTACATGTTCACGGTTGGCAGGCTCACGACGTCGATGCCGGCGTCGAAGCAGGCATCGAGCGTCGCCGTGATGCGTTCGTCCGTTTGCAGCGCGAGAGAACAGCAGTGGCCGCAGAGAATCTTGCCGTTGAAGCCGACCTGCTGCGCGAGCTGAGCGATGCGAATCAGCGAGAGCGTTTCGATGTCCCCGGTTTCGTCGACGTGCAGGTCGACGTTCAGTCCGCGCTCGCGGGCGAGGGCGAACACGTTCGTCATCGCCTGGTCGAATTCGGGCGTGCCGGGCACGTTGGGAAGACCGCGGAAGATCGTCGCGCAGCCGAGGACGCCGCCCGACTCCGCAACGATATCGGCGAGTGCTCGGCCTTCATCGGTGAGAAAAATGTCGAGCGGCGCGATCGATGAGGCTTGCAGATCGATGCGCCCGGTCCAACGCTCGCGGGCTTCGGCGAAGACCGGGAACGAGATGGCGGCTTGGGGTGCGAGCGAGTCGAGGTGCGTGCGGATCGCGACGACGCCGTGCGCATAGGCGGTTGCGAGGCCGAAATCCATGCGGCGCTGTACGTCGTCGGCGTTCCAGCGTGATTGCCGGTCTTCGCCCGTGGCGCTCGTTGCGCCCATTGGATCGCGCGTGGGGTTGGGTTTGCGCGGCCAGATGTGGCCCTTGTCGAGGTGCGTATGGCAGTCGATCAAGCCGGGGAGGACCATCGATGCGTCGAGGTCGGGGCCGAGTTCCGGCGGTAGCGTGCCGGCGGGCTCGATTGCGGCGATGCGGCCGTTTTCGATGAGGAGATCGATGCGGCGGAGTTCGGGATCGTGGCGGTCCCTCGACATGCTCGGGATGACACTAACATCAACATTAACGCCAAGCAGACATGCGGGGGCGGTTAGGTTGCGTAGGGCGTAGCGTGGGGTGGGGGGGATCGTGAAGAAGGGGTCGGGCATTAGGCTTCTCGCTGCACGGCGCTCTCGTGCCAGCGCCGGAGCGCGAGGTGCGAGATGATCGTTAGGGATAGGAAGATGGCGATGCCGCAGAGCGAGATGAGCGCGAGCGCGGCGAACATTCGCGGGATGTTGAGTTGATCGCCGGCCTCGAGGATGCGGAACGCGAGGCCCGACTTTGTTCCGCCGGAACCGGCGACGAACTCCGCGACCACGGCACCGATGAGCGCGAGGCCGCCGGAGATGCGCAGACCGGCCAGAAAATACGGCATTGCTGCGGGCAAGCGCAAGAAGAGCAGCGTTTGCCAGCGGCTTGCACGGTAGAGCGCGAAGAGGTCGACGAGATTGTGGTCGGCCGAATTCAAGCCGGTCGTCGTGTTCGAGAGGATCGGGAAGAAGGCGACGAGCCACGCGCAGATCAGCAGTGCGACGCTGCTGTTCTTCGCCCAGATGATGATCAGCGGCGCAATCGCCACTACCGGCGTGACTTGCAAGACCACCGCGTACGGGAAGAAGGCGCGTTCGGTCCACTTCGACTGCGCGAACACGATTGCGAGCGCGAGCCCGATCACGACGGCTAACCCGAGGGCTTCGAGCGTGATCGAGAGCGTCGTCCACAGCGACGCCGAGAGCATCCCCCAGTCGCGAACGAGCGCCACGGCAATGAGCGACGGCGGCGGCAGCACGTACGGCGGAATACGGTCGACCGCAACGATGCTTTGCCAGAGTGCCAAGAGCGTGACGCCCAACGCGACCGGCGCGATTGCATTCCGCATCAGAGCGCGCAGACGTCCATGGTGGCTTCGAGCGCGGCCGACACCCGTTCGCAGTGTTTGGCATACACAGCCGACGTGCGGTACGCCGATGAGCGCGGATAGCGTTCGCCCACCACGATGTCCGCGGCAATGCGGCCGGGCCGTGGTGCGAGCACGACGATGCGCTGCGAGAGATACACGCTCTCGAACACGGAGTGGGTGACGAAGACCACCGTGAACCGGTGTTGCTGCCAGAGCGACAGCAGATCGTCGTTGAGCCGCGCGCGCGTGATCTCATCGAGCGCCGCAAACGGTTCATCCATCAGCAGAATGTCGGGACGGGTGACCAGCGCACGTGCGATCGAGACGCGCATCTTCATGCCGCCCGAGAGTTCGCGCGGATAGGCGCGCTCGAATCCGGCCAAGCCGACGGCGGCCAGCGCCGCTCGCGCGCGCTCGCGGACTTCGCCCGCGTCGATGCCGGCCAGCCGTAGCGGCAGCGCAACGTTGCGCAGCGCGCTCACCCACGGCAGCAGCGTGGGCTCCCGCTTTTGTACGGTCGCCTCATCGGTGATCGCCGGCATGTCGCCGATGTGGCTGAGAAACGTCGTTACGTCGTTCATCTTATCCACCAAGGTGGGCGCGCAGCTGCAGACGGAAGGTCTGCGGTGCGGCGGGGATCAGGAAGGGGACGCTGCTCGTCTGCTGGATTGTCGTGCCGTTGGAGCTCGAGTCGCCCGTGATCGGCACGCCCGCGTTGGGCGCGGGCAGATTGCTGCCGGTATTGTTGTTGAAGAGGTTCTGCACCGAGAACTGCAGCTCGAAGTTTTTGCCGAGGCCTTGGCGCGCGGTGAGATCCAGCACCGTGAACGGCGGCTGGTAGTACGCGTTGTTCTTGCCTTCGAAGTCGGCGCCGATTGCGGCAAAGCCGCCGTGCTTCCACGCATAGGTGAGTTGCCCATAGCCCTTGAGATACGGAATGCACGCCGCGGCGCCCGGATTGCCGGTCGCATTGCCGCACAGCTGCACGTTATCGGCCGGGAGGCCGGCGCTGCCGTTGAACGCCGAGGCCGGAATCCCCGAGAGCATCGAGCTGTCGGCGGCAACGGAGAGGTTATAGCCGAGCCCCGTCGCCGGCGCGTAGGTGTACTGCGCGGTCGCCACCTGCGCGACCAGGCGCGCCACGTTGAACGGCGCCGAGAGCCCGCGCAGGGCGGTCGATCCGTTGAACATCACCGATTGCGTGGTGACGATTTGCTGGAACACGTTGTGCACGACCGTGTTCAGCAGATCGACGCTGAGCACGCTGCCGTTGCCGAACCGGTGGTCGGCGCCGAGCGAGTACGCGATGCTCGTCTCGGGCAAGAGATTCGGATTCTTCTGCGTGACAAAGCCGCCGGTGAAGGGAAAGTTCGGTGGCGCGATCGAGGCCGGTCCGCTGACCAGGCCGATGAACGGGAACGTTTCCGACGTTCCGTACGCGGCGCGAATCGCCGTCGACGGCTCGGGCCGTAACACGAACGCCACGTGCGGATCAAATCGTGCGACGCTGCGCTGCAAACCGATCAGCGTGAGGTTGCCGAGCGCATCGACCGAGGGTTGATCGCCCGATGCGGTCCAGAGCGTGTTGTAGAGACCGGCGTCGATCGTGAGCTTCGACGTGGGATGCAGGTCGCCGGTGAGCGAGAACGTCGTGAAGCGCGTGGCCGAACCCATCGGCACCGCAAAGTTCGCCGGCGTGTCGGCATACGCGAACGTGCTCTGCCCGTGGAAGTCGTAGGTGAACGTGAGCGAGTTCAAGCCGAAAGGATGGATGTAGGTGAACGTGTTGCCGTAGAGCGTGTTCGTTTCCGACGTGCTATAGGGGAACTGATAGCACTCTTCTTGGCCGCCGACGGTCGTGATCGTGTTCGACGGGCTGTTGATCTGCTGGAAGCTCGTGCTCGTCCCCGGCGGGCACGGCGTCGCTTCGAACGCGTTCGGATTGGTCAGGCCCGTGCTCGGAATTTGCGCGCCCGGCGGCAGCGACTGCGGACCGGGATAACAGGTGACCGTCGGCGTAAGGCTCATGCACGCCGGATAGCTCGAGTTGGGCGCGAAAAACGCGGGGTAGGCGCCCTCGCCGGTGCCGTTATACGATTCCGGTTCGATGTTGCCGGCGTACGGCCGCTCGAGCAGCGTATCGTTGCCGATCGTGGTGCGGAATTCACCCGACCAGAGCTGCTGTTTGTTCGAGATCAGCGTGCCGGGGTACCAGAAGTAGCCGGGAATCGTCTTGCCGATGAGGTTGGCATCGGCCGGGCTCGTGCACTGCAGCGAATTGGGAATGCACGCTTCCACGAGCGTCGGCCCGTACGACTCGCCGCCGAAGTAATCTTGCGGATCGTAGCCGCCGTACGAGCCGATGAACTCGGCCTCGAACGACGTAGCGCTCGAGAGATCGTACTTGAGTTTGTAGAGCTGACCGCGCTGGAATTGCGAGCCGCCGAGGATGCCGCAGAACGGCACGATGCCGGCGAAACCGGGCGAATTCGGCGTCGTCGCCGGATCGCTGCCGTAGACGTCGCACTCGACCTTGTTGTAGAGCGGGTTGTTCGTCCACGATGACCCGAGCGCGGCGACGTAGGAGAGGTGTCCGGTCATGCCCGAGGCGATCAGGTTCTCGTAGAGCGACCCGTATTGGTCGGCGCCCGCCGTAAACGATGCATACGGCTTGGAGGTGAATGCCGGTGTCGTAAGGTTCACTGTCCCGCCGACGGCGAGATTGGCAAACGGCGTCGTGTTGCCAGGACCGCTTTCGACTTCGGCGCCGCCCACGAGAAAAGACGGGTACTCGTGGCTCGTCCACACGCCGTATTGCCCAAGCGCGACCGGATGGCCGTCGATCAGCACTTGCGTCTCATATGGCTGCAAGCCGCCCACGACGATCGACGTGTCCAACTGCGTTCCGAGATGGAGCACGGTAACGTCCGGCACGTGCTGCAGCACGTCGGTGATCAGCGGACTGCCCGTCTGCGTGAACGCGCTGCCGGGCACGAGCGTCTGGGCTGCGGGACCGGCATTGATCGCGCTCCTGCCGGCCGTCGAGGTGACGGTGCCGATGGTGTGCAGCGAACTCAGCGATGTCTCGCTCAAACTAACCGTCAACGGCTGGGAGCCGCCGGGTGCGACAACGACGTCGTTCACCGAAGCCGCTTGATAGCCGCTGCGGTCGACCCGCACTTGGTATAATCCGGGCGCGACGTTGACCGAAAACGATCCGTCATCGGCGCTGGTCGTTGTGGCTTGTGCGGGTCCGCTGACGCTAATCTTCGCACCCGAAAGCGGCGCACCCCCGGCGGTGGTGACGGTTCCGCTGATGCTGGACGTCGCAGCTTGTGCGAGTGTTGTGGACGTCGTTCCCAAAAGGGCGATGAGGCATAGGGCGATCGTACGAAAGCCTAGCGTTGTGTAGCGCATGAGTCCTCGTGAATGGGTGCAAAGAGGGATAACCGCAAGAAGCGGTGTGCCATTCACGCTCGGAGTGCCACCCAGAGATTGTGCCTTGCGACGCAAGCTCTCAAGCGAACAATGTATGACCGCCAGTGCGGTCAAATCCTTAAACTGGATCCGCGCTGGTCAGATAGTAGCTTCGTAGCAGACGCGAGAGCACTAGACAAATGTTTAACCTGCGAGGGTTCCGGCTCGACAGGTTGTCATGTATGATGGGCTCGATATGCCCCTCACCGAAGAGAGCGCGGGCATCACCACGACCGCCTACGATGCGCTGATTCGTACGCTCCTGGGTGAAATCGCTGCAGAAGAACTCGTCGTTCATCCGAAGTTTCAGCGCAAGGTCGTGTGGGGTCGCGACCGCCAGTCGAAGCTGATCGAATCGCTGCTCCTCAACATTCCGATCCCGATCCTCTACTTCGCCGAAGACGACGATGGAACGAAAGTCGTCGTCGATGGTCAGCAGCGTCTCCGCGCGATCAGCGAATTTCACGCGGGCAGCTATGCCTTACAACGGCTCGATGTGCTGCCGGAACTCAACGGCAAGCGATGGACGGACTTGGAGCCGCGACAGTCACAAACGCTGCTCGCGCGCACCCTGCGCTGCGTCGTGATCGCGGCCTCGTCGCCGCCGACGCTGCGTTTCGAGATGTTCGAGCGCTTGAGCACGGGCGGCATGCCGCTCAACGATCAAGAGCTGCGCAACTGCGTGTTTCGCGGCCCGTTCAACGAACTGTTGCACGACCTGGTCCGCACCGAGCCGTGGCTTTCGGCCGTGGGCAAGGAAGATGCCGACTTGCGCATGCGGCACGAGGAACTGGCGCTGCGCTTCTTCGCGCTCGGTTCGGCGACGGCGGATTACCGGCCGCCGCTCAAAGGGATCTTCAATGAATTCATGCGTGCGAATCGCGATCCGGGTGAGGCGCGCATTCACGAGATGGGCGCCGTGTTCGAGCGCGCGCTGACGAACTGCATCTCCGTGTTCGAGCCGCATTGCTTTCGGCGCGTCGTGCAAGCCAAAGGCCGGCCCGAACGGTGGGAGCCGCACCTCAACCGCGCCGTGTTCGACGTGCAGATGCTGAGCTTGGCCGATCTTCCGGCCCAACTCGTTCGCGACAAAGCCGGCATCATCCGCGACGCGTTCGTGCGCCAAAGTCTCGCCAACGAAGCATTCCGCGACGCGATCAGCCTCGCGACCGCCGATCGCACGACGTTCTATACGCGCCTGCGCATTTGGTTGACGGCCCTAAAGGACGCCGGCATCGCTGCCCCCTTGCTCGACCGCCTCCCCGTGCTCTAGGATACAGAGCAGTCGTGCAAAAGCTCATCCTGAGGAATTTTCTCTCGCCCGGCGACATCGTGATGTTGACCGCTGCCGTGCGCGATCTGCACGCCGCGTACCCGCGGCGCTTCATTACCGACGTGCGCACCCCGTGCCCGGCGCTCTGGGAAAACAACCCGTATCTCACGCCGCTGGCCGAAAACGATCCCGACGTGCGGCGCATCGATTGCCACTATCCGCTCATCCATCGCAGTAACCGGGCGCCCTATCACTTCTTGCACGGCTTCCTCGAGTATCTCAACGGCGAACTCGGCCTGCAGATCAAACCCACGGCGTTCCGCGGCGATCTCCATCTCGCTCGGCCCGAACGCGTGTGGATCTCCCAGGTCGAGGAGATCGTCAAGCAGCCGGTGCCGTTCTGGATCGTCGTCGCCGGCGGCAAGCGCGACTACACGGTGAAGTGGTGGAGCGCGGAGCGCTTCCAAGAAGTCGTCGACGCCTTTCGCGGGCGCATTCAGTTCGTGCAAGTGGGGGAACGCGGGCACGACCATCCGGCGCTGCGCAACGTCATCGATCTGCGCGGGAAGACGGACCTGCGGCAGCTCGTGCGGCTCGTCCACCACTCCCAGGGCGTGTTGTGCCCCGTCACGCTTCACATGCACCTCGCTGCCGCCGTCGACGTGCGGCCCGGAATGCCGAAGAACCGGCCCTGTGTCGTCGTGGCCGGCGGACGTGAACCGCCGCATTGGGAAGCCTATCCGCATCACCAGTATCTACATCGTACCGGTGCGTTGTTGTGCTGTGACGACGGCGGCTGCTGGAAGTCGCGCGTCGTGCCGCTCGGCGACGGCGACGAACGCGACCGGCTCGAGCACCGCTGCGTCGACGTCGTCGGCGCGCTGCCGCGCTGCATGGACCTGATTGGCGTGCCGGACGTAATCCGCGCGGTGGAATGCTACTTCGACGGCGGCGCGCTCGCGTATCTCACGCCGGCGCAAGCCGAGGCTTGCGAACGGGCCCTCGCCGTGCCGGTATGATCCAACCCACGGCAACGGCGATGCGCCGAACGGCGGTGCGCTTGCCGGTGTTCACGCACGAATCACCCGGCTTCAGCCGATTGCGTAACGCCAACGTGCTGATGTACTTCCCGCACGGCATCGGCGATTGGGTGCAAGTCTCGAGCATCATCCCGCTGCTCGAACCCTCCAACCGCTACTTCATGACGCGCTACGGCGATGATTGCACGGCGCTCATGGATCATCACGCGCAGGTGCAGCCCGTCTACCTCGGCCTCAACGGGACGCAAAACGGCGACGGCGCGGCCTTCGGCAACCGGCATTTCGGACTCGATTACGATTCGCTCGACGGTAGCGAACGTGAACTGCACCTGCCGGATTCGCTGGTGGAACTCTGCCGCCGCGAACGGATCGATGCGCTCCTCTGGACGTCCTTTCCCGAAATCGGCGGCACGGTGCCGTACCCCTATCACTCGAAGGCGCGGAACATGCTGCGCTACTTGCTCACGCCGGAGCGCCGCGCGGCATGCGATCTCGGCGCGCCGCTGCCGGCCTCGATCTCGTTCGCCGTCGATCCCTTCGTGCGCGCGTGGGTGGAGTCGCGTTTGTCGAACTTGCTCGGTTTGCGCGGTCGCAAGCTCTGTCTCATCGCCCGCACCGGCTACACGTCGATCGGCAAGAATTGGGGCCACGCGTTTCGCGAGGAGCTGCCGGCGCATAAACGGCGTGAAGGCGAAGAATGCCGCGATTTCATGCGGCTCCTGCGGCAGAAGGACCCATCGTGGATGTTCCTCGTCGCCGAAGATCGCCTGCTCGCGGGCGACGACAGCATGCGCTCGCGCGACTTGGACGCATATAGTTATGCCGAGATCTTCGGCTCGCTCGACGAACCGATGATTCCGTTCGGGCTCGTGATGAAGGTGCTGGCTCGCATCGCCCACCTCTGCGTGGGCGTCCCCGTCGGACCGTTCCACGTCTGCATGGCGAATCCCGAACTTCCCGTGGTCGGCATCTGGATCGAGCATCTGCCGAACTGGTACGAAGAGCCGCGGGCGGGAACCGTTCACGTCATCGGCCGTCACGTGCGCGATCGCGGTCTCGACCGCCGGCCGGGAAGCTTCGTCGCGAAATCGCGTTTGCAGTATCGAACGATGTACGCCGAAACGCGCGCCATCACGGGCGAGCAGGTGCTTGCCGCTACGGAGCTGCTACTCGCGAACGGATAGCGAGTCGAGAGCGCACGCAGAGCGTCGCGAGACCGGCGCCCCCTACCATCGGCCGACATTCGCCGCGTGGGAGAATCGATGTCGGTTTTACTGTCATACCCGGGCGTCTACGTAGAAGAACTTCCGAGCGCCGTGCATGCCATCACGGGGGTGCCGACATCGATTCCGGCGTTCGTCGGACGCGCGCTGCGCGGCCCGACCGACACGGCAACGCCGGTCTCCAGCTACGCCGATTTCGGCCGTCAGTTCGGCGGCCTCGCCGTCGGCTACCCGATGAGCTACGCCGTGCGCGATTTCTTCGCCAACGGCGGCGGCCAAGCGATCATCGTGCGCGTCTGGTCCGGCGGCCCCGCGTCGTCTTCGTCGTCATCGAGCTTCAGCAGCTCGTCGCTCTCGAGCGCATCGTCGAGCAGCGGCTCGGGCTTCTCGCTGCCGCAGCAAGCCGACGGCATCGCGCGCACGAACGAGACCGACCCCGACACGATCGGGCTGGCCCTCCAAGCGCAGAGCCCCGGAACGTGGGGCAACAAGGTCACGGTGGCGGTGTCGATTCCCTCGCCGCCGATCGACGCGCAAACGGCCCTCAATCTCGGCTACAGCGATCCCGCGCAGCTCTTCACGCTGCTCGTCACCGACACGGGCTCAGGCACGAGCGAGACGATTCGCAACGTGTCGGTCGTGGCCGGGCAGCGCCGCCTCGATCAGGTGCTGCTGATGGAGTCGCAGCTCGTGCGGGTGCAGATCGATCCATCGACGCTCAAGCCGATCTTGCCCGCGACGGCCCCTGGTGCCTCGAGCACGATTTCGTTGAGCGGCGGCGGCGACGGCGACATCGTCACCGATCCGACCGTCTACGTGCCGGCCGACGGCAGCAGCAAAGGCATCTACGCGCTCGAGTACGCCGGCATCTTCAACTTGCTCGCGATTCCGCCCGACAGCGCCACGCCCGACAGCATGCTGTGGACGTCGTCGGGCGCGCTCTACACCGGCGTCTACCCCTTGGCCCTTGCGTACTGTAAGCAGAAACGCGCGGTGCTGATCGTCGATCCACCCTACGATTGGTTGACCGTGCAAGACGCGAAAGGCGGACCGGGTTCGCTCAACCTTGCGGCCGACGGGGATTTCGGCGCGCTCTACTTCCCCATGCTGGTCGAGGCCGACCCGTTGCGTCAAGGTCAGCTCAACACCTATCCGCCCTCGGGAGCGATCTGCGGCGTCATCGCAGCCACCGACAACGCGCGCGGCGTATGGAAGGCCCCGGCCGGCATCGACGCGGGCTTCATCGGCGTGCAAGATCTTGCGGTTTCGCTGAGCGACGCCGATAGCGGTACGCTCAATCCGACCGGAACGAACTGCCTGCGCAATTTCCCGTTCACCGGCAACGTGATATGGGGGGCGCGCACGATGCGCGGCGCCGACCAGCTCACCGACCAGTACAAATACTTGCCGGTCCGGCGCTTGGCGCTCTACCTCGAACTGAGCCTGCAGCAAGGGCTGCAATGGGTGGTGTTCGAGCCGAACGACGAGCCGCTGTGGTCGTCGATCCGTCTCAACGTGCAGTCGTTCATGCAGGAGCTGTTCAAGAAAGGCGCCTTCGCCAGCACGACGCCCGCCACGGCGTATCTCGTCAAATGCGACAGCGAGACCACGACGTCGACCGATCAAGCCAACGGCGTCGTAAACATCCTCGTCGGCTTCGCGCCGCTCTATCCGGCGGAGTTCGTCGTTTTGCAGATCCAACAACTCGCCGGACAGACGGGGAGCTAACGCACAATGCCGGAGTTTAGCGTCAATCCCAAGCGCTTCGATCCCTACAAGAATTTCAAATTTCGCGTCAAGTGGGACGGCAAGTACGTTGCCGGGATGAGCAAGGTCAGCGCGCTCAAACGCACGACCGAAGTCGTGAAATTTCGCGAGGGCGGCGACCCGAGCACCTCGCGCAAGTCGCCGGGCCGCAGCGAGTTCGATGCGATCACGCTCGAGCGCGGCGTGACGCAAGACCTCGAATTCGAAGCGTGGGCGAATAAAGTCTGGAACCTCGGCGCGGGCCTCGGGTCGGAAGTGTCGCTGGCGGATTTTCGTAAAGACGTCATCCTCGACATGTTCAACGAAGCCGGCCAAAAGGTGATCTCGTACAAGATTTTCCGGTGCTGGGTGTCGGAGTTTCAGGCGACGGCCGATTTCGATGCCAACGCGAATGCCGTGCTGATCCAGCACATCAAACTCGAGAACGAGGGCTGGGAACGCGACGAGAGCGTCGTCGAGCCGCGCGAGCCGACCCTCAATCCGAATTAGGTGGCTTCCGTGCTGGCGCTGCCGGATGCATCGTCGCTGCTGGACGTGTGGGAACGCGGCGAACGCGAACACGCGATCGACCGTGCCCTCTCGCTCCTGGCCGCGTTCACCGGCCTGCCGCGTGCCGGCCTCGCCGCGCTCGGCATCCATCAGCGCGACAGCCTCCTGATTCGCAGCCGCATCCTCGCGTTCGGCAACCTGCTGACCGGCGTCGTCGATTGTCCCGCGTGCGCGGCGGAGTTGGAACTGGAGTTGACGCTTACCGAGCCGCCCGAACTTCCGTCCGGCGGCGCGCTCGCCGTTGATGGGCGCAGCATCGCCTTTCGCGCCCCCGACAGCTACGATCTCGCCGCCGTTGCGGTGTGCGCGGATGTAGAAGAAGGCCGAGCGCTCCTGCGCGCGCGTTGCATCGCGGCCGATGCACCGCTCTCCGAGGATGCGCTGCTCGCTGCCGAGAGCGCACTCGATACGCTGTGCGATCCGGCGACGATCGGCGTCAGCGCCACGTGTCCGGCCTGCGCGACGCCGTTTGCGCCGGCGATCGATATCGCGACGATCTTGTGGCGCGAGATTGCGACCTACGCGCAGCGCGTGTTCGACGAAGTGCACGTGCTCGCGTTGCGCTACGGCTGGACGGAAGCCGAGGTGCTCGCGCTCCCGGACGTTCGCCGGCGCCGGTATGTCGAGACGTTCGCATGACCGCATTCCTCACGCGCGTCGCGGAACGCGCGCTCGGGCGCGGCAACGCGCTGCGCCCGGTCGTGAACCGCTATCTCGTCGCCGTGCGCGACGACGACGCCCGCGGCACGCTCGCGCCTGCGAACGTCCCGGCGGTTACGCCGAACGGCGGCTCGGTCAAGCTGGAGACGCCGCTGCGCGTGGGTCGCGGTGACGCACCGCCACGCGATGATGCGCGGGCACGCATCGATGCCGGCGTCGTGACGGCGGACGCCGCCGCCGTGCGGCAACCAACACCGGCGGCAGCGAGCGCGGAACTGGTGCACCTCATGCCGCAGCCCGCCGATTCGGCGCGCGCGGAGGCGGAGCGCTCGCAGCCGGACCGCGCGCAACCCGAGCGCGTGTCGTCGCAGGTGCGCACCGAGCCGCGACTGTTGCCGCTCGAACGTGCGCCGGCGTCCATCATCGAGCGCGCGCCCTCCGGTGCTCCTGCCGAGCCGCCGACGGTGCACGTGCATATCGGTCGTATCGACGTTCGCGCGATCGAGGCATCGCCGGCGAAACCGGCGCCGGATCGAACGGCGCCGCGCGGTCCGTCACTGGCGGAACACTTGCGCGCCCGGGAGCGCAACGTCCGTTGAGCACGGCATTGGCGCTGGCGGCGACGTCACGCGTGATCGCCGCGGTGATCGACGACGCCGTGGCTGCCGCACGCTCCGCGTTGCCGGGCATTCTCGGTGCCGCGACCACGACGTCGTCGCCTCCCGACAAGCTCGACACGTCGATCGATGGCGAAGTGACGAATCTCAACCTGTTTCTCTATCACGTGACCTACAATCAAGGCTGGCGCGAGGCCGGGCTGCCCACCCGTGACGGCAACGGCAACGCGATCGGACGCGCGCCGCTGGCGCTCGACCTGCATTACCTCCTGAGCGCGTATAGCGCCGGGGACTACGAGGCGCAGATGATGCTCGGCATCGGCATGCAAGCGCTGCACGAGATGCCGTTTCTGTTCCGGCAAAAGATTCAAGACGTGTTCGCTGCCGCGGCGACCGATGTCGACAAAGCACTCGCGACGGCCGATCTGCCCAATCAGCTCGAGTTGATGAAAATCACGCCGCAACAGCTGACGACGGACGAACTGGCCAAACTCTGGACCGCGTTCCCGAGCAAGTTCCGCGTTTCGGCGGGCTATGAAGTGTCGGTTGCGCTGATCGAAACGAAAGCGCCGTTCACGGCGCCGCTGCCGGTACTGACCTCGAACGTCACGGTCGTGCCGTTCAGCGAACCGTCGATCGACGCGATCGTGCCGCAAGCCATCGCGTTCGCGCCGGGCGCATCGATCGCGCTGCTCGGCAGCAATTTGCCCGGATCGAACACCGTCGTCATCTTCGATGGCGCGCCGTCCCTGCCGCAAACGCCCACGGTCGTCGGGAACGGCGCATCGGTCACGGTGCCGCTGCCGGCGTTGCCCGCCGGCATCAACACGCTGCACGTTTCGCGCGAGGTCGATCTCGACGGCACACCGACCCCGTTCGCAGCGTCGAACGTCGCATCGTTCGTGCTGCAGCCGGTCATCCAGCGCGATACGACCGCCCCATTCCCCTACCTGATCGACGTGAGTGCGGCCGATCCGTCGACCGGTGTCGTGTCGGTGACGGTCAGCATCGATCCGCCGCTGGTCGCCGGTCAGATGGTGTCATTGTTGCTCACGCAGCTCGGCGCCGTGCCGCCGGCGACCGCGTTGTCCTACATGTTCGATGCGGATCCGGCGGACATCACGTTCCCCGGATCGGTCATCTTTCGCACGCTCGGGGTAGCAACTGGATTCGACTACCTGGTGCGCGTGCGGGTCGACGGTGCGGATAGCCCGCTCGACATCGATCCCGTCACGAAGCAGTTCGTCACGCCGGCGGCGGCCTTCTGATGCAGGTACTCGACCCGGCCGCCGGCCTCGCCGATGCAAACCAGCGCGCGTTGATGCGGGAAATCGCGCGTCTGCGCACGCTGCTCGATGACGGTCCCGCCGCACCCGCGGACTCCGAAACGCCGCCGGCGCTCGACCGCGTCTGCCGGACGTTCGAGCTCTCCGCCTTCGAACGCGCGATCCTCGTGATGTGCGCGGCGATGGAACTCGACGGCTCGTTCCGCGACCTGTGCGCGGCGGCCAACGGTGATCCGGCGCGTCCGTATCCAACGTTCGGGCTGGCGCTCGCGGCATTGCCGGACGCGCATTGGAGCGCCGTCACCCCGCAGGCGCCGCTCCGCCGCTGGTCGCTGATCGCGGTCGGTGCCGAACCCTCGCTGATCTGCGCTCCGCTGCGCATTGACGAGAGCATCCTGCACGAACTGGCCGGCGCCGGAGCGGTCGATGCGCGGCTCAGGCCGTTGCTCGCTTCCGCCGGCGCGCGCCCCGATCTCTCGGGCGAGCAGCTCGCGGCCGCGAAGTGCGTGGCTGCGCTGCTCGAGCGTGTGCGCAACGAACCCCCGCTGGTGCAAATCGTCGGCTCGGATGCGGCGGCGAACGCTGCCATCGCCGCTGCCGCGTGTGCGCTGCGGGAACAGCGCTGTGTCGCGCTCGACGCCCGCACGCTCCCGCGCGATCCTGGCGATCTCGAGCGCATTTCCGTTGCGTGCGCGCGCGAGTCGCGCCTGCACGATGCCGTGCTCTACCTCGATGTTAGCGGCATCGACGAAGGACCCGACCTGCAGCTTGCCATCGTGTTCGGCGAACGCACCGAAACGCCGGTGATCGTCGGCGCGCGCGACACCGTAATTTTTCCGCGCCGCGGTGCGAACGCCGTTCCGGCGGGCAATGCGTCTCCCGGCGATGCGGACCATCCCTCGGCGGTCGTCACGGCCGCGCGCGCACGGCTCGATGCGCTCGCGCAACGACTGCCGCGTGACGCCGCTCGGGCGCTCGTGCTGCCGGCCGCACAACGGATGCTGCTGGCCGACATCGTGAGCCACGCGCGCAACCGCACGCGCGTCTACGATGAGTGGGGCATGGGCGGCGCGGGTGCATCCGGCTTGAGTCTCAGCGCGCTGTTTCACGGTCCCAGCGGCACCGGCAAGACGCTCGCCGCGCAAGCGGTGGGCTACGCGCTCGGTCTCGACGTGTACCGCGTCGACCTCAGCCGCCTCGTCAGCAAGTACATCGGCGAGACAGAAAAAAATCTGCGTCGCGTTTTCGATGCGGCGGAGGACGCGCGCGTCGTGCTGCTCTTCGATGAGTGCGACGCCGTCTTCGGCCGGCGCGGCGAGGTGCAGCACGGACAAGACCGCTACGCGAACTTGGAGGTCAGTTACCTCTTGCAGCGCATCGAAGCCTACGACGGCGTCGCTATTCTCACGACGAACATGCGCAACGCGCTCGACCCGGCGTTCTTGCGCCGCATTCGCTTCGTCATCGCGTTTCCGTTCCCGGACTTCGAGCAGCGGTTGGCAATTTGGGAGCGGTCGTTTCCGGACGCGGTGCCGACCGAGGGCCTCGATTTTCGTAAGACCGCGCGGCTCAACGTCGCCGGCGGCAACATCCGCAATATCGCGCTCAACGCGGCCTTCCGCGCGGCGGACGCGCGGCGGCCGGTGCGCATGGAAGACGTTCTTCACGCAGCGGTTGCCGAATGTTTGAAGATCGAACGCAAGCCGAGCGATCTCGAGATCGGCGGCTGGCTATGAGGGGCCCGCGCATCGTCGTCACGATCGGCGAAGTCCGCCTGCACGGTTTCGATCCGCGCGAACGCGCGGCGATCGGCGCGGCGCTCGCCGGCGAGCTGCAGCGGCTCTTCGCTGCGCAACCGCCGCCGCCGCTGGCGCGAAACGTTCGCCGCATCGATGCGGGCACGGCGCCGGCGCCGCGCTCCGGCGCCCCCGCGCGCGTGGCGGCGAGCGTGGCGGCCGGCGTCCATCGCGAGGTGAAAGCGCTATGCTGAAGGGCGGCATCGTCCTCGTGGATTCGACGACCTCGGCCGTGCTGCAGGTCATTTCGCTGCAGTACAATCCCGAAACGATCACGCGCACGCTGGCGGTGCAAGGCGTCGGCGCGGACAGCGGCCCGCACGTCGATCAGCTCCGGCTCAAAGGGCCGCCGATCGAAACGATCAAGCTCGATGCCGAATTCGACGCGGCCGACATGCTGAACGCGCCGCAGCAGAATCCCGTCGTCGTGCAGAACGGCATCGGCCCGGTGCTCGCGACGCTCGAACTCATCATCTATCCGACGAGCACGCAACTGCAAACCGCGAACACCAACGCGCAGAACGGCACGCTCGAGATCATCCCGATGGACGCGCCGCTAACGCTCTTCGTGTGGAGCAAGTCGCGCGTGGTCCCCGTTCGTTTCACCGAGTTCAGCATCACCGAAGAGATGTTCGACAGCGCGCTCAACCCGATCCGCGCGAAAGTCTCGCTCGGCATGCGCGTGCTCACGATCGACGACCTCACCTTTTCCTCGGCCGGGGGCAGCATCTACATGGCCTACCAGCAGCAGAAGGAACGTCTCGCCCGGTCGGCCGCCGGCGGACGTCTCTCGGCGCTGGGGATCGCGAGCATCCCGTGAACGATACGCTTACCGCGCTGCTCTCCGCCGGAGCGGTGCCGCAGACGGCTTACGCCCCGAACAGCCGGTACTACGGTCCGGCTCCCCTCACATACACGGCGCCCGACGGAACCACGGTCAACTACGTGCCGCGCCGCTTCATCCCGCAGCCGGCGAGTTTTTCCACGATCGGCGTGCACGCCGTGGCCGCTGGCGAGCGCGTCGACGTGATGGCGACGCAGTTCTTCGGCGATCCGCTGCTGTACTGGCGCCTCTGCGATGCGAACCTCGCGCAGCGTCCGGACGATCTCGAAGCGCCGGGCCTCGTCATTCGCATCACGCTGGCCGCCGCATTCGCGAGCCGCGCGACATGACGGGCGGAATCCAGCTGCAGCTCTTCATCGGCCCGGCGGTGCCGCTCGCCGTGCCCGAGGTGGTGCTCGACGCGCTCGAGAGCGTCGAAGTCACCGCGAAGGCGATCGGCACGAGCGGTTTCAAGCTCAACTTCAACATCGACGTGAACTCGCCGCTGCAGACGCTGTTTCTGGTAGGCGGGGGCGCCTCGATTCCGCTCTTGCGCATCGTCGTCGCGGTGACGTTCAACGGTTCGCAGACGGTGCTGATCGACGGCGTGATGACCGATCACCACGTCGGCACCGACGTCAAGAACGGCAAGACCACGCTCACGCTGATCGGTGAAGACCTGACCCGCGTGATGGACTACCTCGACTTGTCCGGCATCCCGCTTCCCTGCATGCCGGCCGAAGCGCAAGTGCTGCTGCAACTCGCACCGTACGCCGTGCTCGGCGTCGTGCCGATGGTGATCCCGAGCGTGCTGGTCGACATCCCGATACCGATCGACCGCATCCCGCGCACGAAGGGCACCTCGCTCGGGCACATCCGCCGGCTCGCCGACCAATGCGGTTACGTGTTCTACATCGATCCCGGTCCGTCGGTCGGCATGAGCACCGCCTACTGGGGGCCGCAAATCAAATGGGGCCCGGTGCAGCCGGCGCTCGGAATCGACGCCGACGCGTCGACGAACGTCGAGCAATTGCAATTCACCTTCGACAACGATCACAACGTGCTGCCGATCGTGATCATTCAGGAGCCCATGACCAAGATTCCGATTCCCATTCCCGTCGGCGCGATCTCGCCGCTCAATCCCCCGCTGGGTGCGATCCCTTCGATTCCGAAGAAGATCGCGGTTTCCACGATGGCGGCGAAGTGGTCGGCAATGCGAGCCGCGCTCATCGCGATGGCGAAGGCCTCGCAAGCCGCCGATTGCGTGAAGGCCACCGGGACGCTCGATGTCTTGCGCTACGGCAGCTTGCTGATGCCGCGCAAGCTGGTCGGCGTGCGCGGCGCCGGCACCGCGTTCGATGGCCTCTACTACGTGAACGCGGTGACGCACAGCTTCAAGCGGGGTGAGTACAAGCAGAGCTTCGAGCTGACGCGCAACGGGCTCGTGTCGACGGTTTCGAGCGTGCCGGCATGACGGCCATGGCAACCGGCGGCGACCAAAGCCTCGACTCGCAAGCCGGCAACGAGTCGCAGCGTTTTTACGGAAAATACCGTGCGGTCTGCATCAACAACGTCGATCCGATGCAGATCGGCCGCATTCAGGTCATCGTGCCGGACGTCTCGACCGTGTTGCCCAGCTCATGGGCGCTGCCGTGCTTTCCCACCGGCGGAATTCAAATGGGGATCGTGAGCGTCCCGGTTGTGGGCGCCGGCGTGTGGGTCGAATTCGAGCAGGGCGATCCCGACTATCCGATCTGGGTCGGCTGTTACTACGGCGAGGCCGCGGAGGTGCCGCTGCTCTCGCACCTCGCACCGCCGGAAGTCCCGGCCATCACGCTGCAGACGGCACTGCAGAACGGCATCATCATCAGCGACGTGCCCGGCCCGACGGGCGGGATCATGCTCAAGAGCGCGCTCGGCGCGACCTTGATCGTCAACGACACCGGGATCTACATCCAAAACGGGAAGGGCGCGATGATCACGCTGGTCGGTCCGACCATCGTGATGAACGAAGGCGCGCTGACGGTGATGTAACGTGCCTGGACCGCTGTATAACGTCGGTGCGGTGTGCATGTGCCCGCACGGCGGCATGGTGACCGCGATTTCCTCGGACACGCGCGTGTTCGTTACCGGCATGCCCGTCGCGACGATGGCCGATCAGTTTCTCGTTGCCGGTTGCGTCTTCAACATCGCCGGAGCGCCGACGCCGTGCCTACGCGTTCAGTGGCTCACCAGCGCGACGCGCGTGCTCGTGAACGGCGTTCCCCCGATCACCGCGTTGAGCACGGGGCTCTCGATGCTGGTGACGGGTGCGCCGGCCGGTCCGCCGATCATCGTCCAAACGCAACCGCGGGTCTCGGCGTTATGATCGGCGTCGCCGGCACGGCACCGATCGCGTCGCCCTACGGCATCGACGGACGGGGTCGCACGGCCGAAACGACGCCTGATCAGCACATTCAAGATCTGATCGGCATGGTGCTGTTCACGGCGCCCGGACAGCGCGTGATGCGCCCGACGTTCGGCAGCGGCGTGCTCGGTCTCGTTTTCGCACCGACCGACGATTCCGTGGCGGCCACGACGCAGCTGCTGATTTCGAGCGCGTTGCAAACCTGGCTCGGAGCCTTGATCCAGCTCGGCGACGTGACGGTCACGAGCGAGGACTCGACGCTCTCGATCTCCGTGTCGTACACGATTCGCAGCTCCGGCACGCCGGCCGTCGCCACGTACACGTACAGCCAATGACGGCGACGCTAACGACCCCGCGCGACGACCGGCTCGCCCTCGTGCGCGAAGCGCGCGCCGATTCCGCGCTGACGCCGATCAACGGCATCGACTTCATCGAGGTCGATCCGGCCGATGAAGGCACGCTCTTCGTCACCTTCGTGTACGACGTCGACACGACCGTCGATCCGCCGCTCGCGAGCGCGGTCGGAGCGCCGTTGGCGGCCGCGCAATTCAGCGTGCAGGGCGGCGAACGCATCACGCCCGTGACGGTTGCCTCGATCGGCCGCATCGCGAGCAACCAGCTAGCGGTGGTGGTCAAACCGGTCGGCGACTTCTCGATCTACACGCTGCAAATCGGCACGGCCGATAGCACGCCTGCGGGCTTCGATCCGATGCTGTGCAGCGCGCAATTCATCTTCCATGTCGAGTGCGCGAAGCGTTTCGATTGCAAGATCACGCCCGTCTGTCCGCCCGAGGTGGTGCCGGCGCCGCCGATCGATTACCTGGCGAAAGATTATCCGGCCTTCGTCGGCGTCATGCTCGACCGCTTGTCGCTGCTCGCACCGGCCTGGATGGAACGCAACGCCGCGGATCTCGGCGTGGCCGTGGTCGAGGTGCTGGCCTACGTGGCCGATCAGCTCAGCTACCGTCACGACGTCGTCGGTACCGAAGCCTACCTTCCGACGGCGCGCTTGCGCACGTCGGTGCGCCGGCATGCGCGTCTCGTTGACTACCGCATCAACGACGGTTCCAACGCGCGCGCGTGGCTCGCGCTCACGCTCGACAACGATCTCGTCACCGGTGTGCCGGCCGGCACGCGCTGCTGCACGGGATTCGACGGCGCGAGCGCACCCGATCTCTTCGCGACCACGGCGAGCTACGTTGCCGCTATAAATGCCGGCGCGCAGTTCTTCGAAGTGCTGGCCGATACGTATTCGGCGAGTGCACCGCCGCAGCCGGCGCCCCGCGCGCTCTATGCCGGCAACAATCTGATGCCGCTCTATAGCTGGAGCGCGCATGAAGTGTGCCTGCCACCCGGAACGACGGCCGCGACGCTCGACGGATCTTTCGATCTCAAGCGTGGCGACATCGTCCTGTTCGCGGAGGTGCTGGGTCCGGTCACCGGTGTGGCGGCCGACGCGAATCCCGCCAACCGCTGCGTCGCGCGGCTGATCGCCGATGCCGAACACGGCTACGATCCGCTCTACGGCACCGCCCGGCCGATCACGCGCATCACGTGGCATGCCGACGACGCGCTGCCGTTTCCGTTCTGCGTGTCGGCGCGAACGGAGGGCGGCGCGTTCATCACCGGCGTGAGCGCCGCCTACGGCAACGTCATCCTGGCCGATCACGGCCGCACGCTCGGAGCCCCGCTTGAAACGATGCCGGAAGTCCTGCTGCCTGCGCCGGCCGACGCGCGCTTCCGGCCACAGCTCTCGGAGCCCGGGATGACGTTTGCCGCGGCAAATCCGGCCGTCACCGCAAGCGCAAGCGCGCTGCCGTCGGCGGCCGCGTTCGGCACGTGGACGCCGGCCGATACGCTGCCGCAAGTCACGGTCGAAAGCACCGATGCCGATCACAACACGTTCACCTGGTCGGCGGCCGGGGATCTGCTGGACGCCGTTCCGGCGACGCACGCGTTCGTCACCGAGGTCGAAAACGACGGCAGCGCCTTCTTGCGCTTTGGCGACGGCACGAATGGTGCTGCGCCGACCGGTGAGATGACGTTTTCCGCACGCTACCGCATCGGTAACGGAACGAGCGGCAACGTCGGGCGCGACACGATCGTGCTGATCGATCGCAGCTTCCCCGGCGGCGGGTTCGTCGCCGCGGTCACCAATCCGCTGCCCGCCGCCGGCGGCGCCGATCCCGAAACGAACGAACACGTGCGGCAAAACGCACCGGACGCGTTTCGCACGCAGCAGCGCTGCGTGACGGCAGCCGACTACGCGGCGCAAGCGATGAAGATGCCGGGCGTGACGCGCGCGGCCGGGACGTTTCGCTGGACCGGCAGCTGGCAGACGATGTTCGTGACGATCGAGCGCGATCAGAACCTGCCGCTCGATGCGAACTTCAAGAACGAAGTCGAGGCGTATCTCGACGTCTACCGCATGGCGGGCGTCGATCTCGAGGTCGAGGACGCCGTGCGCGTGCCCCTGCACGTCGCGTTGCACGTATGCGTGCAGCCCGGCTACGTGGCAGCCGATGTCGAGGCTGCGCTGCTAACGGTATTCACCAGCGGCGTTCAGCCAAGCGGCGCGCCCGGCATGTTCAACGTGCAGTACTTCACGATGGGTGCGCCCTATTATCTGAGCCCACTGGTCGCGGCCGCGCAGAACGTCGACGGCGTCCAAAGCGTGCGCGTCGACGCCTTCGAGCGCGAAGCGCAGCCGGGCGGCGACGGCGTGAGCACGGGGGTGCTCACGCCCGACCGTTTGGAGTTCTTCGAGCTGGCGAACGATCCGAATTATCCCGAGCGCGGTTACTTCGAGCTCTCGGTGGACGGCGGCCTATGAACGATACGGCACCCTGCGGCTGCTGCGAGGGGATCTCGATGCAGACGCCGGCGGTCATCGGCAACCGGCCGGGATTGACGCAGATCGCGTACCGCGCCGGAACGTGGTCGCAGTTCAAATCGAGCATGCTCGACGCGCTTTCGAAATACGCGCAGCTGGCCGGCTTGCGCACGCGCGACGACGACGACTTCACGATCGCGTTGTGCGATGCGTTCGCGGTCGTCTGCGATATCTTGACGTTTTATTACGAGCGCAGCGCCAACGAGCACTACTTGCGCACGGCGACGGAGCAGCTGTCGGTGACGGAACTGGCGGCGTTGATCGGCTATCAGCCCGCACCCGGCGTGGCCGCGAGCGCGGCGCTCGCGTTCATCCTCGAAGCGCAGCCGCCCGTGGTGCCGCAGAAGACACCGGCTCCGCAGCCGGCGCTGGTGCCCTCCGTGGTCACGCTTGCGAGCGGACTGCAAGTGCAGAGCGTGCCCGGACCGGGCCAGCAGCCGGTGACGTTTGAAACCGTCGCGCCGATCACGGCCCGCTACGATTGGAATGCGCTCACGCCGCAGCAGTCGGTGCCGTATGCGGCCGATCCGGCGAATTGCTATCCCGCCTATCTGCGGCTGACCGGACTGCTCGGCACGATTCAAGTCGGCGACTACATGCTGATCGTGGTTACGGCGGGCGGTACGGTGTCGACCGGACTCAATCGCGTCGCCGGCGTTACGCCCGACAGCACCTCGCAAACCACGCTGGTCAGGTTCGAGACGACAGCCTCGACCATCGCTGCGCCGCTCCTCGCGACTGCGCCCCATGCCGCGACGGCGCCGTTGAGCGGAACGTTGACCGCCGCGTCGCTCGGGCCGCAGGTGCTCGACGTCGAGTGGGCCGATCAGGGCGCGTTCGTCGCCCAAGCGCAGAAGTTGCAATGGGACGTCGATCTGTTGCAAGACGTCATCGATGGGCTCACGTCGAGCGCCGCGGCACCGCCGATCCAAGTCGTTCGCCTCGGCGTGCGCGCGTCGATCTTCGGGCACAACGCGCCTGCGTACGCCACGCTGCCGTCGTACACGCTTTTGAGTAAGCAATCGTTCCCGGCCGACTGGGAGAACGAAACGGTCGCGCAGTTGAGCGAAGACCTTTCGCCGAGCCCGCTGCTGAAATTCGAGCGCGCCGACGTGCACGCCGGCGCCGGTGGCGCGGGCCCGAGTATCGAGAAGACCGCGGTCGCAACGCCGCTCGCTGCTTCCGCGAACAACGTCTTCCTGGATGCGACGTATGCGGCGCTCGTCGCCGGCACGTGGGTCGTGCTGCTGCAAACCGGCACGCCGTTTCTCTCCGCCACGGTGACGTCGGCCGCCACGACGAGCGTCGCGCGTTTTCTGCTCTCTGCCACCGTGTCGGTTCTGACGCTTGCCGGCAGCCCGGATCTGAGCTCGTATCTGATGCGAACGACCGCCGTCTTCGGGCAGACCGACGTCTTCACACCGGCGCAAGAATTTCTCAGCGGCACCACGATCGGCGGATCCGTGATCACGCTCGATTCGGCGCAGCTCTGGCTGCAGGTGGGCCAAGACGTGATCGTCAGCGGAACTTCCGCCACGAAAACCGGCCAGACCAGCACCGAGCAGAACACGATCTACGCGCTCGGCTTGGTCAACGGGTGCACGCAGATCACGCTTGCGTCCGCCCTCCAAGACACTTACGTGTGGAACACGGTCACGATCAACGCGAACGTGGCGCCGGCGACGCACGGGGCGAGCAAGAGCCAGATTCTCGGCAGCGGCGACGGCACGCAAGCCTTCCAGCGCTTTGCCCTCAATCAGTTGCCGGTGACCTACGTGAGCGCGAATACGCCGACGACGACCGCTTCGACGCTCGCGGTGCGAGTGAACGGCGCGCTTTGGACCGAAGTGCCGTACTTCTCGGGCAGCTTGCCGACGGATCGCGTCTTCGTGACGAACCTCGACACCAACGGCAACCGCTACGTGCAGTTCGGTGACGGCGTGCAGGGCGCGCGTTTGCCGACCGGCCAGAATAACGTCGTCGCGACGTACCGTCAGGGACTGGGCAGCGCGGGCAACGTCGCGCCCAACCAGCTCAGTACGCTCTTGACGCGACCGCTCGGCCTGCGCAGCGTGCTCAATCCTCTGGCAGCGAACGGTGGCGGTGACTCGCAAACATTGGCCGACGCGCGCAGTTCGGCGCCGATCACGGTACGCGCCCTCGGTCGCATCGTCTCGCTCGACGACTTCGCCGATTTCACGAGCGCGACGGCCGCGGTCGCGAAGGCAAGCGCCGTCTGGGCGTGGGACGGCGCGCGCCAAGTCGTGTGCATCACCGTGGCCGGCCCCGGCGGCGTTGCGCTCGTGCCCGGGTCGCAAGCGTACAAAAATCTGCTCGCCGCAATCATGGCGGCCGGCGACGGCACTGTTCCGGTGATGCTCGCCTCGTACACGCCGCGTACGTTCACCGTCGGCGCGACGCTGACCATCGATCCGGCGCTCGACCCCGATGCCGTCACTGCAGCTGCGAAGCAAGCACTGCAAGCGGCCTTTGCGTTCGGCGTACGCGCGTTCATGCAGCCGGTCTATCAAAGCGAAATCGTTGCGGTGTTGCAAGCGGTGACGGGCGTCGTGTCGCTCACGATCGATTCGTTCGCCTTCAGCGACGGTTCGGGGGTGGAATACGACGGCTCGGCGCAACAGGCGCTCGTTGCCGGCCCGCCGGTTATCGTCGCCGGCGCGCTCACCGGCGCGGAACTACTCACGATCGACGGCGGACCGCTGCCCAACGTGGTGCACGCATGAAAACATTCGATGCGGACATCATCTATCAGCTGCTGCCGCCGGCCGTGCGCATGCGCGACGTCACGCCCTCGGGAACGCCGGGGCCGTTGTATGCGCTGATCGAGGTGATCGCGGCGCAGGCGAACATCGTCGACGACAATCTCTACCAGCTCTACGACGATCTCTTCATCGAAACGTGCGCGCCGTGGGTGATCCCCTATATCGGCGATCTCATCGGCTACCGGCCGCTACGGGCCATTCCGCCGGACGACGCCACCGCACGTTCGGACGTCGCCGATACGATCGGGATGCGCCGCCGCAAGGGAACCTTGGTCGCGCTCGATCAGCTCGCGACCGACGTGCTCGGCCGTCCGGCGGTGGCGGTCGAGTTCTTCGAGCGGCTTGCCGTTTCGCAATACGTGCGCAATCACGTGCGCCCGCAAAACGCGATCGTCGACGTGCACGGTTACCAAACCGCGATCGACATCAACACGGCGTTCGACCTCGCGCCGCGTTCGGCCGACGTGCGCCGCATTCGATCCGGCGGCGGCCGCTACAACATCCCCAACATCGGGCTGTTCGTCTGGCGCCTCGCGGCTTACGGCGGGGCCTCGCTCGGACTGGGACCCGTTACCGTGCCGATGACGAACGCGCTGATCGCGAGCACGGCGCGTGAAGTGGGACCCAACCGCTACACCTTCGATCCGTTCGGTGACGACGTTGCCCTGGTGAATCCACCGCTGACGCCGGCCGAGTTTACGCTGCCGGTCCGGCAGAACGTACCCTATCCGCTACGGCGTTATCCGCTCTTCGACGAACTTGCGGAACTGCGCGCCGGCACCGTAACGCCGGACGACGCCGCGTATTTCGGGCTGAATCCGGTGTTCGCCGTCTACGACGTAACCGGTGCCGCGATCGCGCCGCAGCACCTCGCCGTGTGCGACCTCGATGAATGGGCGCCGTCGACGGATGCCGGCGTGTGGGTGACCGTCGATCCCGAGCGGGGGCGCCTGGTCTGCAATCCCGCGGCGTTCTCCGTGCCGCCGGCACTGCGCGTCGCCTATGCGTATGCGTTCAGCGGCGATTATGGTGCCGGAACGTACGAACAGCCGCGCGATGCCGGCGAAGGCGACGCGACCACGCTGGTCGCCGATCTTGCCGCGGCGACGCCGGCGGCATGGGTGGCCGGAATCGTCGAGATCGGCGATAGCGGGCTCTACATGGGTGACGTCACGCTGACCCCCGGAGCGCAAGCGCTCATCGTTCGGGCTGAAGACGACGCGCGGCCGGTGATCGCGGGAAACGTGACGATCGTTGCGGTTCCGGGCGGCAATGTGACGCTGCGCGGCCTCGGCATCGGCGGCACGCTCACGATCGCCGGCGAACCGGCCGTCGCGACGCAGAGCAGTACCTCGAGCGCGAGTTCGAGCACGTTGGGCGGGACGCCGGCCGATGCGGGCGACCCGTCGTTCACGCTGACGCTCGAGTACTGCACGCTGCGCAGCGCGCTGCACTGGACCTACGGAGGCGGCGGCAACCTCACGATCGCGTTTTCGCTGTGCGCTCCGTTGCTGGTCGATCCGGCCGTGGTGATAGCGGTGAACGACAGCGTCGTCGATGCGGGTTTCCCCGTCGCTACCGGTGCGGGTAGCAGCATCTCGAGCAGTTCCGGTAATGCCGCCGATCCGTTCGCTGCGATCGCCGGTCCGGACGCAGCGAGCGCCTGCGGCGACCTGACGCTGACGGCATGCACGGTGTTCGGCGACATTTCGGCGCGCGAAACGGTGCTGATCGAGAACAGCATCATCACCGGCAACGTCGTCGCCGCGCGCACGCAGTCGGGCTGCATCCGCTACAGTTATCTCACCCCGAACGCGAACGTGCCGCCGCGCTTCCGCTGTCAGCCCGATCTCGCCATCGCGGCCGCGCTGACCGCGGCGCAAGCTGCCGATCCGGGATTGAACGCTGCCGCGGCGGCAGCGATTACCACCGCGATCGAAGGCTGGCTCGTGCCCGCGTTCACGAGCCGCCGCAAATCTGATGCCGGCTATGCGCAGCTCGCCGATTCTTGCCCGCTCGAGATTCGCACCGGCGCCGAGAGTGAGGATGAGATGGGCGTCTTTCACGCGCTCTATTGGCCGCGCCGCGAAAACAACTTGTACTACCGGTTCGATGAGTATCTGCGCGTCGGTCTGCAGGCGGGAATCATCCATGCCAGTTGACGGCGCCGCCCGGGAGCAGGGAACATGAAGGCCGACTTCAGCCGCGATACGTTTCATCCGTGGCGTCATTACCGGCGCGTGCTCGGACAACAGGGCCGCGTCGTCATCGACGCCGACCGCAACGAACAGACGTCGATCGACCTCGCGACGATCGAACAGACGACCTACGACGTCATCGGTCCGAGCGGCGTTCCGGAGACATCGCTCTCCTCGGGTTACGGCGGCGGCTTCCAGATCGGCCTCGCCGCGGGCGGCACCGATCTGACGATCGCGCACGGCCGCATCTACGTCGACGGCTTGCTGATCGAGTCCGAGCGCGACACCACGCTCACGACGCAACCGTTCGGGTACGCCGGCACAACCACTGGCGGGGTGTACGGCGTCTATCTCGACGCGTGGGAGCGGCTCGTGACGCCGGTCGACGATCCGAGCATCGTGGAAACCGCGCTGGGCGGCCCCGACACCGCGTTGCGGTCGCAGATCGCTTGGCAAGTGAAGCTCGGGGCGATCGATACGACGGAGTTCGGCTCGAACCCATCGTGTGCGGAAATTCTTCCGCCGTGGGGTGAGAGCGGAGCTCAAGGCACGCTCGCCGCGCAAACCGCCGCCACGGGTGATCCGCTACCGTGCGTGCTGCCGCCGCAGTCGGGATATCAGAGCCTCGAAAACCAGCTCTACCGTGTCGAGATCCACACGGCCGGCGGATACGGTACGGCGACGTTCAAGTGGTCGCGCGAGAACGGCTCGGTCATTGCGGGCATCGTCGCGGGCGCCACGGGATCGTCGGCAAGCCCGACGTACGCGGTTCAAACGGTCGGTCGCGATGCGACCCTCGGGTTCGCCGTCAACGACTGGGTGGAGATCCTCGACGACGATAGCGAGTTCCATGGCGGCACGGGACAGCTCTTGCAATGCGCCAACGTCGACGGCACCGGCATGACGATCACGCTCGACGCGGCGCCGTCGGTCGCGATCGATCCGTCGAAGCACGCCAAATTCCGGCGCTGGGACCAAACCGTGAATGCCGGCGCAACCGGCGTTCCCATTCCCGACGGGAACTGGATCGCGCTCGAAAACGGCATCCAGGTGCAATTCTCGGGTGGCCACTTCAACGTCGGTGATTACTGGCTGATCCCGGCGCGCACCGCCACCTCCGCGGACACAATCGGCACGATCGAATGGCGCACCGACGCATCGACCAACGCGCCGGCGTTCGAGCAGCCGCGTGGCGTCAAGCACTACTACGCGAAGCTCGCGATCGTCGCGTACGACGGCCGGCTCTTCAGCGCGCCCGCGGGCGCCGCGTCGATCAGCGACTGCCGCTCGTTCTTTCCGCCGCTCACGAGCCTGCAACAGCAAGGAACCGGGCCGTGCACGCTCGTGATCGAAGCCGGGAGTGATTGGACCGGTGCGATCGCCGCGCTGTTCGCGAACCAGCCCGCGCTTGATGCGGAGATCTGCTTCGGGACCGGTACGTTCACGACGGCCCAACCCGTCGCGATCGCCACGACCGGCAACGTCAAAGTCAGCGGCGCCGGCTGGGGAACGCGCCTCACCGGTCCGTCGCTCGAATCGGTGCTGCAGTTCTCCGGTTGCGCCGGCGTCGTCGTGCGCGACTTGACCGCGAGCGCCGGCACCGTCAACGGTCCGCCCGACGGAAGCGCAAAAGCATCGAAGATGATTCACGGCGCGCTCGATTTCACGAGCTGCGCCGAAGTGCTCGTGGAAAACTGCTCGCTCGCCTGCGGCGGCGGCGTCGCGCCCGGCGCCGCGTGCCTCACGATCCGCAGCGATCCGAGCACGAATACGACGACCGGGACGGGCGTCGCGCGCGTGCGTGGATGTACGCTCGCCGTCGGCGAGATGCAATACGGCATGCTGCTCGTGCACCAGCAGCGCGCCTACGTGGAGAACAATCGCATCGCCGCGCAGCCGTCGGCGAGCGTGGGCTGGGCAACGAAGATCTTGCAGCCTGCTTTTCGCGATCAACTCGTCAAGGTGTTCGTCGGCAACGCCGCCCTGTTCGCGCCCAAAGCGAGCTCGTCGTCGAGTGCGAGTTCGTCGTCGTCGGCGCCGGGCGCCGAGCCGCAGGTCGAGGAGCACGCCGAGCTCGTTCAAGCGAAGCCGATTCTCGCCAAGCTGAACACGACCGTGAGCGTCGCCGGCAAGACGATCCAATTCAACTCCCCCACGCAAGTGGGGAACGTGCTCCAAACCTACATCGACGCCAACGGTCCCAAGGAGTTCGCAAACGAGAACGACCTCTACACCTACGTCAAGCAGTCCGCGCTGAGCCTCGTCACCGACAAGAACCTGCAAGCCAACTACCCCTCGCTCGCGGGTTACCTCAACAGCTTACAGCGCAACGACGTCGTCGTCGGCGCGCGCGGGATCGCGATCGGCGGACGCGCGATCGCGGAGGTGCGCATCCGCGATAACTCGATCGACCACATGCTGGCGGGCATCGTCGCCGGTGTGAGCCATAAGGAGAAGCGGCCGCCGGCGCTGCCCGCCGACACGATGCAGAGCGTTACGATTGCGGGCAACACGATCAATCTCGTGTATCCGGCCGTCATCGCACGCGGCAGCGGGCGCTGCGGCATCTTCGTCGGCAACGCGGCCGACGTGACGATCGACAACAACCGGGTGGCCGCTTCCGGGCAGCAGCAATACGTGCACGCCGCAGCTGCGGGTTTAGCGTCGGACGGCATCCGCGTGATGGGTTATCTCGGCAAGAAGATGATCGTGCGGCACAATCACACGAGCGGCTTCACACGCGACATTTTCGTTTCCGCGCTGCTGCCGACCGGCCCGAAACAACACACGCGGTACTGGTATACGAGCCCGCCGAAAACGGGCACCACGAACGCGAACCTTTGGCTCGTCGCCGACAACATGTGCGAGAGCAATTCGATCGACGCCCCAGCCTGCATTCTCAGCGACAACTGGCCGTGAGCGTCTTGCGTTCCGTGGTAACGGCGCGTATACTTTCCGTACAGCGGAGTTCCAAGGTAGGAGGGTTACCAGGGGGTTCGAATCCCGCGATTCTTCGCTTGCAACCGGGGCGGCGCCATGCGTCGCCTCCGTTTGTTTTTTCCGGTGCCTGAGCGCGATGCTCGAACACACTGTGCGCGCCGTGCAGAGCGCTACGCCGGAACGCCGGCGCGATGAGGTGCCGGCACCGGCGCAAACGGGACGGCCACTCGAGGCGGACGTGAGCCGGCGCATGGGTGCCGCGTTCGCGTTCGATTTTTCACGCGTGCGCATCTACAGCGAACGCGTGCCGGGTGCGGCAGCATTCACGGTCGGAAACAGCATCACGTTCGCGCCCGGACGGTACGCGCCGGAGCGCCCGGACGGAGCGTTCTTGCTTGCGCACGAGCTCGCGCACGTCGTGCAGCAGCGCGACGCCGCCGTTCCGAACGCGCCGGGTCGCTCGCGCCTGCCGCAGTCGACGCGCGCGCAGGAACGCGAAGCGAGCGGCGCCGCCGTGCGCGCCGCCGCAGGCCGGCCGACGGGACCGTTATCGTCGTCGCGCGAGCCGTTCGTGGGCCGCTTTGGCCTCGACGATGTGATCGCCGTCGCCGGCGGCGCACCCGCCACGGCAGCATACGTCGCGATCGGGGATTCCACCGCGTTCAAGTTCGGCAAGGAGATGACCGGCGGTTTCATCGAGGGCGTCAAGCAGCATCTCGCCGATGGCAGCAGTGACGCGCTCAAGGCCCGGGTGCACGAATTTGAAACGAGCCCCTCGGCGATGTACGCCTACTTCAAAGGCTATCTCATCGGCCTGGTCGAGGGCCTGATCAGTCCGATCACCGACATTTGGAACCTCATCAAGAGCGTCGCCGGAATGCTCAGCACGATTCAAGGCTGGATCGATCGGGCAGCGGCCCTCTTCGCCCAACCCGCCGTGCTGGCGGCGCGCATCGACGCACTGAAAACGCGCTGGAACGAGCTGCTCGCCGAGGCGGCGCCGCGCATTATAAAATTCATCGAGAATCCGAGCGGCAGCGCCGCCGATCTCGCCGATTTCGTTCAGAACCTCACCGAGCAGGCCTTGGCCAAGGCCCGGGAGTTCGGGCACACTGCGGCCGACAAGGTGTTCACGTTCCTTGCATTGCCGTGGCGCGAACTCGGTGAGAAGGTCGGCTACGTCATCGGCATGGCCGTCGTGCAGACCTTGATGCTGGTCTTCTCCGATGCGATCGGCAACGCGCTCGAGGCCGCGGTAGCGTTTGCCGGCAAATTCGCCGGCATCATCGCCGAAGGCGCCGAGACGGCGCTACGTTTTGTGGCGGGATTGGGACAGAAGCTCGAGACGCTCTTCAGCGAGGCCGGCTCGATGCTCTCCGAAACGTTCGGCGCGCTCTGGACGAAGCTCAAAGCGTTCTTCGAATCTTTGACCGCCTTTTGCGAGGACGCCGCCAAAATGGTGAAGACGCCGGCAGCGAACGATGCCTTGAAAGGCACTGAGAAAGGCGTCGATGCGGCCAAGGACGTCAAGGCGGCCGCCAAGGTACACGATCCGGCGCCCACGCCGCATCCGAAGCCCACGGATCCGGGCCCCGCGCCGCACGGCGCGCAGGACGTACGCGTGGATAAAATGCCGGACCATCCGTTTGTGCAACTGGCGCTCGATTTTCCGGCCGTCGAAGTTGCCGAAGACGTTGGAGTTAAAGCAGCGACGCGATTCGCGAACGATCCCGCGTTGATGCAACTCTATCAGAACGGCGGCCGGGACATGACGACGGCCGGCAATGCGTTCCACAACATCGCCATGCGCGAGGCGCGCGCGATTCCGGCTAGTGCATTGCCGCCCGGGTGGAGCATGACGGCCGAGGAGAGCTTCACGGCGGGCGGAATGCGCGGCCGCGCCGACATCATGTTGCGCGGCCCCAACGGCGAGATGGTGGAGATCGACTGGAAGACCACCGCGGAGAGTGCGCTCGACGGCACGAAAGGCGTCGACCGCCGCGCCGGCATCATCCAGCGAGCGACGGGCTCTGCCGGACGGCACCTCCAGATCTCGCGCCATTGGACGGAATTGGTCGATGACGCGCTCGCAAAACTGGGACGCAAAGGGGTGCGGCGATGAACGCGGCGCACGGCACGCCGGCGGCGGTGCACGGCGCCCACTTGCAGATCGAGTTCGATCATGGCCTCGGGGATTGCGCGATGTTCGCGCACATGCTGCAGCTCTATCGCCGGCGCGGTTATACGTTCGACATTCGCTCGGACGCGAACAAGACGCTGGTGTGGGATGCCGCCGGTGTCGGATCCGAGCGCGCCGGTGGGCCGTTCGAGCGCCATGAATGGCCGCATCCGCCGGCATTCAACCGGCCCGATCTTCGCGACGAAACGGCGAGCAGCAAAGTCGCGTGGAACATCAACCGCGCGCCGCTGCCGGCCATCGGTCCAGCCCTCGATTTGTGGAACGAACTCTGTGCGATCGATCTCACCGGCACGGCGGACGCGTGCGTGAGCAGCGCCGATGCGCGCGATGCTGCGGCATTCGTGCGCGACCTGCCCCGGCCGATCGTGCTGCTGCACACGGCCGGCACGTCGAGTCCCGAAACGAAGAGCTTGCCGAATCCGCTCGCAACGGCGCTCTACCGCACGCTGCTGCGCGCGATGCCGGGATCGCTCGTCTTACTCGATTGGGACAACCGGGTTCCGCGGTTGGCCAACGCCCGCGTCCGCCACACCGGAAATGACTGGGGACATGTCACGCTCGGTCAGCTCGCGGCACTCATGCGCGAAGCCGCGTTGCTGATCGGGATCGACTCCGGGCCCTACTATTTTGCCTCGCTCACGAACGTGCCGGTTCTCGGCGTGTTCCATCACCACTATCCCGCCTGTCTAACGCTGCCGCGGGCAAGCACCGTCAATCTTACGCGCGCCGCGTACGCGCCGATCAACGCAACGCGGCGTCGCAAGTGGAACATCGTGGAATACGCCGGCAGCATGCCGACGGCGGAGGAGGTCGCGCTGCACGCGGGGCGGATGCTCGCCGGTCCGCGCTACGGTTTGCCGCTCGGACGTGATGTGATGCTGCAGCAGTGGGTGCTCGATTGGTGCAACGCGCAGCCGGCCGCGTTTCCGGTCGGCGAGCGCGCACTTACCTTCGACGCCGTGTTGCGCGAGATCACGCGACGCTTCGTCGATCCGACGATCGTCGAGACCGGTTGCATCCGTGCGCCGGAGGATTGGCGCGCGGGCTACAGCTCGTATCTGTTCGGCGCGTATCTCGACGGGCTCCGCGCCGGGCACTTGATCTCGCTCGACAACGATTTCTCCCATTGCCGCTTCGCGCTGCAAGCGTGCGAGGCGTGGGGTGCGCACGTTAACGTCGTTTGTACGGACTCCGTCTCATGGCTGACCGCGACGCATGAGACGATCGACGTGCTCTATCTCGACTCGCTCGATACGGATTTTCCCGGCCACGCCGATCACGCGCTGCGCGAAACGGTCGCGGCCGAGGACAAGCTGTCGGCGGACGCGCTCGTGGTCTACGACGATTCGCCCTGGGACGGCGGATGGGCGGGAAAGGGCGCGAAGGCAATTCCCTATTTGCTGGAACGTAACTGGCGCGTCGTCGCGGCCGGCTACCAGACGGTGTTGTCGCGAACCGCAGGCCTACGCGGGTAGGCCGACGCGCGGAAAGAAATCGGCAGCGAGTTTCTTTGTCTCGGATGACGGTGCGACGCCGATCTGATCGGCAAGGTAACTCGTGAGCAAGCGGTATTGCTGCAGCGCTCGCGCCGGCTGACCGAGCTCCATGAAGCAGCGCATGACCAGGCGCGTCGCCGCTTCGTGCCCGCGTTCGGATTCGATCAACTCGAGCGCGTGATCCAGCGCCTTGATCCACTCATTGCGTTCGATGAAGTGCACCGCGAGCGCTTCGAGCGCGCGATCGCGCGCCGTCGCCAACCGGACCCGCATCGGCTGCAGCCAGTCGGCGGTTTCTCCGGCGAGAAATTCTCCGCCGTAGAGACCGATCGCGCGCCGGTGACTCTCAAACGTATCTTCGCGCGTGCAGTCGAGCAGCCAATCCGCGTCGGTGACGATGCGAATGTGCGCAGCCCAGCAGTACCCGCTGCCGGCGAACTCGAGCGCCTGCGAGCCGCCGAAGAGCGACCGCAAGTATGACCGGGCGCCGCTGGCGGCGAGATGGATGCGGTGGGACACGTCCTCGCTGGAGCACGATGGCCAAAACGCCGCGGCCAACTGATCGCGCGTGGCCATGCGCCGCGGATAAGCGGCGAGGTACTGCAAGAGCCAGCCGCCTTTCTTAGGCGGCGGACCGGTGTGCCACGCGCCGGCCGAGCGAATCCCAAACCGGCCGAGCAACCGAAACTCGAGGACGTCCGTGGCAACGTCACTATGTGTATCCACGACGTGTATTTTCGACTGCTCCCGCATGTCCACGCTCGGCATGACACGTCAATTAAGAAGTCGTTCAGTCTCTCCCCCGGGGCAAGCTCACAAGAAGTGGGGAGCCGGCGGCCTCACCGGAAAGCGAGCGAGCGCCTTTTCGCCGATCGCCGGCGCAATATTTCAGGCCGACTCGGCTGTCCGAAACTTCACGATCTCGGCGCCAAAAAAGAGGAACATCGCCGACACGTAAATCCACAGCAAGAGTCCCAGTGTGGAACCGGCGGCGCCATAGCCGCGTGCGAGTCCTGCGACCTGCAGTAGGAGCGCGATCGCCCATTGCCCGGCGACGAAGAGCACCGCGCTGACGATCGCGCCTTGCCACACGTTGCGCCAACGTACCTTAACCTGCGGCAAGTACTTGAACACTAGCGCAAACAACACGGTCAGCGCGCCGAGCGAAAAGATGGTGCTCGCGATTTTGAGTGCCCATCCCAGCGCGGCGACGGCCGGGTTACTCCGTAGCGACGCGATCACGACGGCGATCGATGCATCGGTGGCGAGCGTCACGATGAGGACGAGGGCCATGACGAACACCATCACCAGCGCCAGGACGCGCTCGCGCAGAACGCTGAGCCACGGTTCGTCGGGCTTCACGTGGACGTGCCAGATGATGTTCAGGGCATCCTGGAGAGTAAGGAAGACGCCGGAGAGCGCACCGAAGAGCGTGATCCAGCCGATGATGCCGAACACCGTGCCGACGTGGACGTTTTCGCGCGCCGATTGCACCATTGCCTGAAGCGCCGTCGCGCCGTCATGCCCGATCGCGAGACTCGCTTGATTGATCAGGTGTTGCTGCACCTTATCGTTGTTGACGAAGTGTCCAGTCAAAGCCATGATGATCACAAACAACGGCGCGAGCGCGAAGATCGTGGAGAACGACAGCGCGCCGGCAAGCGTCGGCGCGCGGTCCATCAGCCAGGCGCCGAAAGAGATTTTGAGCGCGTTCGCGAGTGACGCACGCCCGGACGCTTCTCTCATGAGGAGTTCCCATGTACCCCAGCCGGGTCGAAGAGAAACTACGGTGGATCGAGCTCGGCGAAGAGATCCGCAAGCGACAACGTTAGACCCGGAAACCGTGCTGATGTGTAGGTGTCCGTGTCGCGATATTCGGTGTGTGCGCCGTCCGCCTCGAAGGCGTCCATCGTCCGGAGATCGGGATCGATGATGAAAAGTGTCGTGACGCCGGCTGCGAGGTAGACGTCGCGTTTGTGCGCAACGTCGGCCGGGCGATCGTCAGGAGAAAGAATCTCGACAACGATGTCCGGCGCGACCGGTGGGGTCTCCCGTTCTGCGACGGACAGCGGCAGCATTCGCTCGTACGATACGTAGGCGACGTCCGGCACAAGCGGCCGGGTGATCTCGCCCGGAGGCGTAATCCGAAAACGCCATTCAGTCCCGACTTCACCGAAACCGCGGGCCCACGTCCGGAGTCGCACACCGACCGCGAGTTGGAGCAAGGCGTGCCGCCGCGTCGGGCTCACTTTTTGAACCGGCCGATTCCGAAGCCATTCGGTCTCGGGCTTCGTCTCGGCGAGAACGATCTCGCCGATCGCTGACCCTGCGTCCATCTGTGCCTCTTCGCGCTTACCCCCACGTGCTCCATTCACGCGCAATCACGCGGGGGAAATGGTCGCTGATGCCGAGTACGGTTTGGAGCCTTTGTTGGAGGATGTCTGGATGCCGATCAAACGCGCTGCTACGTGGATACTCGCCGGACTCATCGCGGCGCTGCCGTGCGCGACCGCCGCGGCCGATCCGTACAATATCTACGTGATCACCGCACTCACCGGGCAGTCGGCGTTCCTCGGCGGTGAAGAGGCGAAGGGCCTCGCGGTGCTCGAGGCGCAGGTGAACAAAGCCGGCGGCGTGCGCGGACGTCAGATCCACTTCGTCATTCAAGACGATCAGTCGATCGCGCAAAACTCGGTCCAGCTGCTCAACGAGGGCATCGCGAAGAAGATCCCGGTGCTGCTGGGCACCTCGCTCGTCTCCGGTTGCGGCGCGATGCTGCCGATCATCACGAACGGACCGGTCGTGTACTGCTTCTCGCCGGGCATCCATCCGCCGGCCGGCAGCAACATGTTCTCGGCCAGCATTTCGACTGCCGACTACATCGTCGCGACGTCGCGCTATTTGAAGAGCAAAGGCCTGCACAAGATCGCGCTGATGACCTCGACCGACGCGACGGGCCAAGACGCCGACAAGAGCATCGACGCCGCCGTCAACGCGCCCGAGATGGGCGGCACGCTGAGCATCGTCGATCGCGAACACTTCAACGTCACCGACCTCAGCGTCGCGGCGCAAATGTCGAAGATCAAGGCCTCGGGCGCACAAGTCGCGATTTTGTGGACCGTCGGCACGCCGTTCGGCACGCTCTTGCGCGAAGCGTCGCAAGGCGGGCTCGATATCCCGCTCATCACCTCGGCCGGCAACCTGAACTACGCGCAGCTCGAGGGCTACGATTCGTTCATGCCCGACAATCTGCTCATCATGGCTGCACCGTGGGCCGGCCCCAATGTCTTTTCCCCACCAGTTCGTAAGGCGATTGCCTCTTACGTCGATGCATTCAAGTCCAGCGGTATCCGGCCCGACGAAGGCTACTCGCTCTCGTGGGATTCGGCGTTGCTCGTGCTCGATGCGTTCCGCCATCTCGGCTTCGACGCCACGCCTACGCAGATTCGCGACTACATCGCCGGGGTCAAGGGCTTCGTCGGCATCAACGGCGTCTACGACTTCGCCGCGGTCCCGCAGCGCGGCATCGACATCAACGACCTCGTTATGGTGCGTTGGGATAAGAAGACGAAGTCGCTGATCGGCGTCAGCAAACCCGGCGGGTTCGCACTCTAGTGGCGGAGCCGAATCGCTGGGACGAGCTGATCGCACTGCGTGACCGGCAGCGCGCGCATGCGAAGGACGCCGTGCAAGTGGTGCGCGGCTCGGAACTGCTGCAAGAGAACAGTGCCTTCGGGAAGCTGCGCTGGTACATGCATCCCTCGATTGAGAACAACGCGCTCTCGACGCTGATGTTCTTCGAGCAAGAACTCGCGCCGGGCAGCCGCTCGGGCCGGCTGAAGTTCCAGGGCGGACAGGTCATCTACGTTTTGAGCGGCACCGGCTACACGATGGTCGACGGCGTGAAGCATCCGTGGAAAGGCGGCGACGTACTCAACCTGCCGGTGCGCACCAACGGCATCATCGTGCAGCACGTCAACACCGGCGATGAGCATGCGAAGCTGCTGGCGTGTGAGCCCAACTGGTTCGCGGCGACCGGCGTCGATCGCGGCAGCGGCTTCGAATTGATCGAGCCGTCGAGCGATTACCGTGGCTGAGCGCGAACGCGAACGCGTCCGCGAGCGGCCGCCGATCGAGCACAACAGCTACGAAGTGCTGATCCAGGATCGCATCGCAATTGCACAGCGGCAGCAGAACGGCCCGATCGTGATCCGCTCGGAAGACCGTCCGATTCAAGTGAATCGCCAGGGCACGCTGCGCTACTACCTCGCGCCGCTGTCGTATCCCGACACGCCGCTGCAAGACTGGCTCGTATTCGAGAACCACGTCCGCACGCACTCGGGGAAACACCGCCATCAAGGTGGCCTCGTGATCTACGTGATTGACGGCGAAGGTTACTCGATCGTCGACGGCGAGCGCTTCGACTGGAAGTCGGGCGACTTACTCTTGTTACCGATCCGGCCCGGCGGGGTAGAACACCAGCACTATAACCTCAAGGCCGATCGCCCGTGCCGCTGGATTGCGTTCTGCCATATGCCCACGATGGACAATCTCGCCATGGAAATGACGCAAATCGAAGTCTCGCCGGACTTCCGCGGATAACGACTCCGTGCGACGGCCTTGGTTTGAATCGAGGCCGGCGCTCATCGCGGTTGCCGCCGTTGTCGTGGCGATCATCGCGGTCCTTGCTGCACCATTCCTCATCCCCGTGGATAGCTATCGGCCGCTGCTGGTATGGGCGATCGAAGCCGGCACGGGCCGCCAAGTGACGATCGATCATCTGGAATTGCACGTCGTGCCGAGCCTGCGCGTTACCGTCGTGTGCTTTCACGTGTTGAACCCGAGCGGCTTCCCGGCGGGCGATGCGCTCGTCGCACAGTCGATCGATCTGGCGGTCGATCCGCGCGCTTTGCTGGCGCGCCGGCTCGATATCACCGATATCATCCCCACCGGTGTGCAGCTGAACGTCTTGCGCAACACCACGGGCCGCTCGAATTTTGCCCAACCGGTGAAGCGCACGGCGCAAGGTCCCGCCACGGTGTTCGCGCTCGAGCCGCTCAGTGCGGTGAGCGTGAAGGGGGCAGAAATCACGTTCGGGGATGCGCCGGGGACGAAGCGGCCGGCGCCGTCGTTCACCCTGAGCGGAGTCAGCGGCACCATCAGCTCCATCAACACCCAAGCACCGGACTGGGCGAAGCAACTCACCATTGTGGCTGACCTGCGCGGTGCGCATCTTACGACCTCACTGTTGAAGAAACCAATCGATTTTCAAACCGGCACCCTGTCGCTGAAGGCTGGTGCCGGACGGGCGACGTTCGCGGCATCGGTGGGAAGCGTGAATCTTGCCGGCAGCGCATCGTTCCCGCGTCTCGATCCGTTGTCGATCGCGTTCTCGGTCAGCAGTCCGGAACTGGATCTTAAGGACCTGGGAGCGCTCTTGGGTGGTGGGGTACAAGGCGGTGCTGCGACGGTCTCGCGCTATCCCATCGCGCATGGAACGATTGCGATCGGCAAAGTCATGGCATCGCCGGTGGAAGTGACGCAATTGAAGGGACAGCTCGCATTTTACGGGAGCAACGTGCAGCTGACAGGGTGCACGTTCAACGCGTATGGCGGTCGCGTGAGCGGAAGCGCGGTCATTCACGGCGCGGCCGGGACCCCGGTCGACGCTAAAGCGCACGTCGCCGGGATCAACGTTGCGCAAACCCTCGCGGCTCTCGGCTGGGGTAGCGGAAAGGTCTCGGGCGCACTGACGGCCTCGTTCACCTTCGCGACCCGGCTGACCAGCAACCCGGAGGCATCCCTGACAGCGGCAGGCACGTTCGCGGTGAGCAACGGCTCGTTTCCCGGCATGAACTTCAACAGCAACCTCGCCCAGATTGCAAAACTCGCAAGCATCGACGTGCCGTCCGGGCCGACTCGATTCAGCTATTTCGGCGGCGATCTGCGCATCGCGCACGAGCGCGGCTACAGTAACGAACTGCGGCTCGTGGCAACCGGGATGACCGGTACGGCTCGCGGCAGCTTCGGGTTCGATCAGTCTATCAGCTATAACGGGACCGGCGTGATCGATGTTCTGTCGGGCTCATCATCGTCCACGGGTTCATCCGCCCTGGCAATGGTCGCGCAAGTCCTGCACACGACGCTGCAGCAAAACGTCGGCTCGGGTCAGGTCCAGATCCCCTTCTCGCTACGCGGCACGATCGACAACCCGCAATTCACGACGGCCGGCCTCGCGCAGCTCATTACGAACAACATCCCCGCGCAAGTCATCCAACAGCAAACGGGAAATCCGGCAGTTCAGTCGCTGCTGAAACTGATTCCAGGTCTCTAAGCGCGGCGCGCGAGAAGCGCGTCGATTGAGTAGCGACCCGGGCCGGCGATGAAAAGTGCGATCGCGATCGTGAGAAGGAGGGCGGGGATTTCATAGGATTCGCGGCCGCCGACGAAGCGGTGATGTTGCAGGATGCCGACGCCGATGACGGCGACGCTCAGGTCGCAGATGATAAAGAACGTTACGACGCGCGTGAGCAGGCCAAACAGAATGAGGAAGCCGCCGATGCCCTCGGCAAATGCGACGATCGGTTCGAGGAACGACGGCGCGTTGGGGACTGCCGCGTGCAGCCCGGGGCTATTGTCGAGCCAGTGCATCGGATCGTGCATCTTCGGGGCGCCATGGAGGTGCAACGCATAGCCGGCGACGAGCCGGAGGATCAGCAGCGCAATCGCGGTTGAGACGCTGGTCGGTGGTACCAGAGCGCGAACGAAGCTCGATGGCGTCATGCCGCCCATCCTGCCCCGCAATCTTGAGAACTTCCTCAGAACCGCACGCCGAGACCAGCCGCCAGCATGCTATCGCGCACGGAAGCGGGCGCGTTCGTCCGATCGTGCAGATCCTCGCCGGCGAAGCTGATGTCCAAATAGAGGTGCGTGCCGGGTTGGTTGATCAGCATCCCGGCGCGATAGCGTAGGCCACGATACGTAAGCGCGGTCGCGGGCCCGTTCCCGAGCGAGTACATCCCACCGGCGTTCGGCGTGTACGACACCCACGCGTACGGCGTAATCACCGGCACCGGGTTGGGCGCGAGCATCACAACGTATCCCACGCCGTGCACGGGCGGATATCCCGTGTTGACGCGTCGCGTGAAGAGGTCGAGTCCGGCGAAAATGTGCGGCGCGATGCGCGGTCCGCCGCCCGACTCCATCTCATCATCGTGCACCAAGAACGACGGCACGCTCGCGAAGCCGTTGCCGCCGATCGTCGCGACCGGATTCGTTCCCACGTGCTGGTAGGCGAAGCTGCGGAAATCCGAGTAGCTCAACACATGGAAGTGGCCCAGCAACGTCGTCTCGCCCGTTTGCCAACCCTCGAGCTCCGTTAGGCCGGTCGACGAACCCGGCACGAACTCGCTGGTCACGTTCGATGTCGCGCTCACGCCCACGGCGATAAACTGCTGCCCCGTCACGAACAGCTTGGGCTTCGGCGATGCCGAGGCCGCCGGCATCGGCGCAGGTGCGCTCTGCGCCGAAGCGCTGCCGCCGATAACGAGCGATATCGCGCCCGTCAGAAGAGCGATGAGTAAATGGCGTTTCACGAGCGGGCTATTCCCGCTGTGCGCGAGAGGTAATCTCATCGGCGGAAGAAAGTTGCGTGACTATGCAAGGCAAACGGAACAGCCGGTCGCGCTCCCTCATCGGGATGCTGCTCGCGCTCACGGTGCTGCTCTCCTCGAGCGGTTCGCTCGCGGTCGCGCAGGACGTTGCGCCGAGGCTGATCCCGGATAAGATCATCTCGATCCCGATGAGCGACGGCGTGAAGATCGCGGCCGCGCTCTACCTGCCGGACAATCCGCACGGCAAGTATCCGGTGCTTCTCGCCGCGTCCGCTTATCGCTTCGACAACGACGAAGTGCCGGCGATGGCGATTTATCCGTTCATGGAACTGGGCCCGGTGCGCTACTACACGCAGCACGGCTACATCTACGTCCACATGGACGTGCGCGGTTCGGGCCGTTCGGGCGGCACCTACACCTACCAGTCGCGGCGCGAACAGCGCGATCTCTACGAAGCGATCGAATGGATCGCAAAACAGCCCTGGTCGACGGGCAAGATCGGCGGCGTCGGTCAGTCGTACTACGCGCGCGCGCAGTGGTTCATGGGCGCCCAGCATCCGCCGCATTTGTCGTGCATCGCGCCCTACGACGGCAACATCGATACCTATCACGCCTCGGCCTACACCGGCGGCATTCCGGGCGACTATCCCGACTCGTGGTTCGACGGCCTGCGCTCGCAGAATCTCTACCCGCGTGCCGGTCCCCCGCGCGTGATCGCCTACGACTACACGCTGCAAGCGCTGCGTCACAACCTCTACGACGACTTTTGGAAAGAACGCACGGTCGCCGAGCAGTTGCCGACGGTCAAAGTGCCGACGTTCTCGATCGGCGTGTGGGGCAAAGTCGATCTTCATCTCAACGGCAACATCGTCGGCTTCCAGCGCGTGACCGGGCCGAAGAAACTGCTCGTGTTCGGCGGCGCCAACGTCGAGCAAGCCGTGGCGGATTATTCGAGCATCGGCTTCCACGAAACGTATCTCCGGCCGTTCTATGACTGGTGCCTCAAAGGCGAGCAAACGTCGTATGTCACGGCGCCGGACGTGCGCTATGCGCTGACCGGTAGCGACAAGATCCTCTCCGCCGCCACCTGGCCGCCGGTCGGGATCAACTACGAAACGCTGTTCCTCAACAACGGCCCGACCGGCAGCGTGGTCTCCCTCAACGACGGCGCCCTCAACGCGACCGCCCCCGATGCGAGCAACGCGCCGACCGTCTTCAAGTACCCGAACGCCGGCTGGACCAACGGCGTCGTCGGCCGCGGACCCGACGGCCGGCCCGATCCCGCACGCCGCGTCCTCACGTTCACGACCGCGCCGCTCGATGCGGATACCCAAGTCGTGGGCCCGATCGAACTGATTCTGTACGCCTCGTCGAGCAACACCGATACGGATTTCTTCGTCAAGCTATCAGATCAGTCGCCGGGAACCGACGCCGATCAGAAGGCCGGGTTGAACCCGCGTTACAGCATCGTCACCAAAGGCTGGCTGCGCGCGTCACACCGTGCGCTCGATCCGAAGTGGTCGCTGCCGCACGCGCCGTGGTACACCGATGCGAAAGAACAGCCGCTGCATCCGGGACAAATCTACAAATTCGACATCGCGGTGATGCCGACGGCGCACATGTTCAAGAAAGGCAGCCGCATTCGCCTCGAGCTGGCGAACGGCGATTCCGCCGCGACCGACGCGCCGTTCACGCACCGCTACAGCCCGCGCAAGCTCGGTGCCGACACGATCTATCACGATGCCCAGCATCCTTCGGAGCTGTTGCTCCCGCTCTTGCCGGCCGCACCGGCGACCGGAGCTGCCCAATCCGGAGCTGCCCAATCCGGAGCTGCCCAATCCGGAGCTGCCCAATGAAGAAGACGATCCTCGCGCTTTCGGCGGTCGCAGCGATAGCGGCCGCCACCGTGCCGGCGCGCAGTGCCGATGTGCTCACCACGCATCGGCTTTCAGCGCAACTCGCCACGGAGATCGCGGTCGACGCGATCGCGGCCTGTGCGAAGATGACCTACACGATCACCGCTGCCGTCGTCGATAGTGACGGCGTAACGCAAGCGCTGATCCGCGGCGACGGTGCCGGTATCCACACGGTGCAAGGCGCGCACGACAAGGCGTTCACCGCGGTGACCTACGGCCGTGCGGGCAGCGAAACGCAGAAGGGATACATGGCGAGCCCGCCGTCGGGCGTCATCCTCAAAGAGCCGTATCTCATTCCCGGCGACGGCGGCTTGCCGATCAAGATCGGTAATGAGGTCGTGGCTGCGCTCGGCGTCAGCGGCTCGCCGGGCAAAGACGAAGTCTGCGGCAATGCGGCGCTCGACATGGTCCGCGCGCGCCTGAGGTGAAGCAGATGATGAACGGCATGCGGACCCCGTCGATTTCGCGTTCTGCCGCGATGGCGCTGATCGGCGGAGGCCTGCTCGCGGCCGCCATTCCCGCCGCGGCTCAAACCGCACTCTCGCAGGTGCGGATGGGCGCACCAACGATCGACGCGTCGGCGCAGCCGTGGTACGGGTCCGACGCGGGGATCTTTCAGGCGAACGGAATCGATCCCCAGGTCACGGTGATGGCGAACGCCCAGGCCATCGTGCAGGCTGTGATGGCCGGCGCGCTCGACGTCGGCATCGCGAACCCGATGGTGTTGGCGGTCGCAATCTCGCACGGCATTCCGCTGCAAGTGCTCGCGCCAGCGTCGCTCTATTCCAAGCGCGATGCGATTCCGGCACTTGTTGTTGCCAAAGATTCGCCGTTCAAAACGGCCAAAGATTTGATCGGCGCGTCGATCGGTGACGTATCGCTCGGCAATTTCAACCAGATCAGCACGATGGCGTGGCTCGATGCGCGCGGCGTTCCGCCCAAAAGCGTGAAGTTCGTCGAGCTGCCGTTCTCCGAAGTCGGTGAGGCCTTGAAGCGCGGCACCGTGCAAGCCGCGTTCATCGCGGAGCCCTTTGAAAGCGCCCAAATACGTGCCGGACTCATCCGTCAATTCGGCGACCCGTATCTCACCGTCGGTCCCGAGATTGCGGTGGTGGCGTGGTTCTCGACGAAAGACTGGGCGCAGAAGAATCCCGACGTTGAGAAGCGGCTCGTCAAGAGCATCTACGCGACGGCACAGTGGGCCAATGCCCATACGGGCGAAACGGCTGCGATACTCGCGAAAGTGTCCAAGCAAGACCAGGCGGGCATCGAGGCGGCGAAACGCTACTACTTCGCGACCGAACCGCAGCGTCATTATCTCGAACCAATCTTGAAAGTCGCGGCGCAGTACGGCGCATTGCAGCGTCCGGTCAGCTACGAAGAATTCACCGGCAGCTAACCGGCAGCTAAACGATCCCCGACAAGCTCGGGATGACATGATCAGGTGGTCGCGATGATGTAGCGGGCGATCTCGTCGGGCGGGAGTACGTTCGCGGCGGCGCCTAACCGCACGGCTTCGCCCGGCATGCCGAAGACGACGCATGTGTCTTCGTTTTGCGCGACCGTGAGGCCGCCGGCGCGTTGCAGTTCGAGCAGTCCGGCGGCACCGTCGCGACCCATGCCGGTGAGCACGACGCCCATTGAGCGCGGGCCGAAGGCGCGCGCCACCGACTGCAAGAGGTAGTTGCCCGAGGGACGGAAGCCGTCGTCGTCGGGTTCGCTCGAGAGTGCGATGCGGCCGTTTTTGTCGATGCCCAAGTGCACGCCGTCGGGCGCGATGTAGCCGTGACCGGGTTGCGTTTGCGCGCCGTCTTGCGCGATGGCGACCGGAATGCCGGTGCGTGTGCTGAGCCACGACGCGAAGCCGGCGATGAAGCCCTCGGACATGTGCTGCACGATGAGGAACGTCGCCGGGCTCGCGGCGCCGACGGCGGTGAGGATGTCCGCGATCACGGCGGGCGCGCCGGTCGAGCCGACGAGCGCAACAACGTTTACGCGGGTTTGCGCGGTCTTCGGCGTAGCCGGTTTGGGGATTTCGGCCGGCGGGCTCAGCGGATTCGAGCGCGGCCGTGCGGGCCAACGACGCACGACCTTCACCTCCGACATCAACCGCACGGTGCGCACGAGCTGTCCTGCGATGCGGTCGAAGGTAGGCGAGCCGAAGGCCGGCGGTTTGCTCACCACGGCCAGCGCGCCGTTCTTGATCGCATCGAAGGTGAATTCGCTCTCGACCGGGCTCGCGGTCATCAGCACGATCGGCGTCGGGATCGTCTCCATGATCACGCGCGTCGCGCCCACGCCGTCGAGCTTGGGCATCTGGCAATCCATCAGGATCACGTCGGGCCGCAGTTGGCGCGCTTGATCGACGCCTTGCTCGCCGTCATTCGCGGTGCCGACGATGTCGAATCCGCCCGACTCCTCGAGCACGAAGCTGATGAACTCGCGTTGCACGGCCGAATCCTCGACCAGCAAGAGCCGGATCACGCGAGCCTCCGCACGATGTCGAGGAGATTGGCTTGATTGAAGCCGGACTTGAGCACGTACGCATTTGCGCCGACGCGAATCCCTTGTTCCTTGTCCTCCCGTCCTTCGAGCGCCGACACGAGCACGACCGGCAGCTTCGCGAGACGCGGTTCGCTGCGGATGCGCGCAGTGAGTTCGAAGCCGTTCATGCGCGGCATGTCGACGTCGGAGACCACGACGTCGAGTTCCGCGGTTTGCACGATGTCCCAAGCGGCTGCGCCGTCGGCCGCGACCTGCACGGCGTAGCCGGCGGCCTCGAACATGTTGCGTTCCATCGTGCGCGTCGTGGTGGAATCGTCGACGACCAGCACGCGCAAGACGCGCGGCATCGGCGCGACCGCGACTTGCGGACGGGCCAATGCGCGCACCGTGATCGACGCGATCAGATCGAGCGGCCGCAACACCAGCACGAGTTCGCCCGTCCCGAGCAACGCCGTCGTCAGCACGTTGCGCACGCGCAAGAGCGGCGGATGCAGCTCCTTGATCACGACTTCCTGTTCGCCCAGCACGTCGTCGACGAGCAGGATGCCGCGGCGCTCGCCGCCGCGCACCAAGAGACACGAGCGCACGGTGCCATATGCGCGTTCGTCCTCGACGACGCGCGGCAGGCCCAGCATCGGCCCAAGGCTGCCGAACGGATAGTCGCGCCCGTCGTGGGTGAGCGAACCCTTCGCGAGGCCGGCCGTAGCCGCATCCTGCTTTACGGCGAAGACGTGCTCGATCGAATCCAGCGGCAAGAGAAAACGCCGGCCGTGCACCGCGATGAGCAGCGCGCGATACGTGACGATGCTGGCGGGAAACTCGAGCCGAATCACAGTGCCTTTGCCGGGCGTCGAGCGCGTGGAGATGCGGCCCTCAACGCGCTCGATGCGTTCGCGCACGATGGCAAGGCCGCGGCCGTGACCGGAGATCGTCGTGATGACCGGGCTCGTGCTCACGCCGGCCGAGTACGCGAGGTCCGACACTTCGGCGTCGCTCAATGCGGCGAGCTGTTCTTCCGATGCGAGCCGCGAGCGGAGCGCGGCAGCGCGCAGCGCATCGAGCGCGAAGCCCTTGCCGTCATCGGCCACTTCGATGCTGATGCGGCCGCCTTCGCTCGGCGCAACGGTCACGACGAGGTTGCCGCGGCGCGGTTTGCCGGCGGCTTCGCGCGCGGCGGGTGCTTCGATGCCGTGATCGATCGCGTTGCGCACCATGTGGATCAGCGGGTCTTTGACCAGCTCCAAGACCTTGCGGTCGATTTCGAGGTTCGCGCCGACCACGCTCCAATCGACCTCTTTGCCGGTTTCACGGCAGAGATCACGCACCATCAGCGGAAACGCATCGAGAATGCTCGCCGCCGGCATCATCCGCACGCGCCGCATCTCGTCGTTGAGATCGTCGACCGCCGTCGTGAGCAGCCGGCTATCTTGCCGTAGTACCGCGAGTAGTTGACGTGCGCGCATCTCGAGCGTGTGAAGCTCTTCGCGCAGCTCGAGCCCGGCCCGCGCGCGCACCCGTTCAATACTCTCCACCACGCCGCGCGCCATCCGCACGTGTTCGCTCGACGCGAGCTTCGGATGCAACAAACTCTCCGCGAGCGTCACGACGTTATCGAGCCGCCCAACCTCAACCCGAATCGTATCGGCCAAAGCCGGCGCCGGCAATGCCTCCGGTGCACCCGTCGCCTCACCGTCACCCCGAGCTTGTCGAGGGACCGCCTCGATCCCGACGTTGCTGAGCTGATCGGCCGGCAGCGTTCCGGCAATGACGCTCGCTAGTGCGTGGCTCGCTTCCTCAATCACATGCAGCTCGGTAGACGACGGCGCCGAGCCGTTGCGGATGAGCGTTTCGCAGCGATGACAGGCCGCCTCGAATTCGCCGAATCCGACCGAACGCGCCGCGCCCTTGAGCGTGTGCATTGCGCGCAGCAGATTCTCGAGGTTCGTGGTGGCGCTTGGATCGCGGGTGAGCGTCGCGATCTCGGACGCGATGGTTTGCAGATGCTCTTGCGCTTCCATGCGGAAGGTCGCGAGCAGGCGCGCGCGCAGCGCTTCGGCGCGGTCAGTCACGGTCGTCGATGACCAAGCGCGCGTCGGCCAGCAGTAGATGGATGTCGATCAGCGTGATGCCGTCGCGGGTGATGCCGCGCACGGCCGGCGAGTGCGTGCCGCTCGCGGGCGGCGGCGCGATCGAGGCGGTCTCGATGCGCACGAACGATTCGACCGTTTCGGCACCGATTGCGATCGTGCGTTCGCCGGAGAAGAGGATCGCGTGTGCCGGGTTGAGCGGATAATCGGACGAGGCGCCGAGGAGGGGGCGGACGTCGATGACCGGATAGACGACGCCGGCATCGACGATCAACCCGTGATAGAACGGAGGCACGCCCGGTAACGGCGTTATTTCGGTTACCGCGATGGCTTCGTCGGCTTCGACGGCGTCGATCGCGTAGCGGACGGTGCCGGCTTGGAAGACGATCAGCTCGAGGACTTCGGCCACCGGTGCGACGATGCGCGGCGCCGCTAGCGTGATGGCGCGCGTGCGTAGGAGTTGTTGCATGTCGTCGTGGTCGCTCATTCGCCTGACCTGCGGATCGAGGTGTCGAGGGAGAGGCGCGCGGCGGCGAGTGCGGCGGCTGACGCGCTTAGCTGTTCGGTTGTTTTGTCGTTTGCTGTGGTGGCGGTCCCTCGGGATGACAAGGGGGGGAGAACGTCATTGGGCGGCGCGTGTTGGAAGAATACAGCACTCGGTACGTTGACGGGGATGAGGGGGCGGAACCATTCGGCGGTGGCTTCGGCGGGCGCGGTGGCGAGCCAGCCGTCGATGGCGAGGCGTGCGATGAGGCGTTGCGCGATCGCGCGTTGGCGCTCGGGCGCGAAATACATCAGGACGTTGCGGCACACGATGAGGTCGAAATCGGTCAGGCTCGCATCCCACGACTCCGAAGCGAGATTGAGCGGCTCGAAGCGCACCATCGCCCGCGTCGCCGGCACGAGTTCGAACTGTCCTGATTCGAGCTTGCGAAAATGCTGCTCGCGCATCGTGGCACCGAGTTCGCGCAATGACCACTCGCGATACACGGCGCGTTGTGCGGCGGCGAGAAACGCGGCGCTCACGTCGGTGGCGGCGATCGTGATGTCCCAATCGTCGGTCTTGGGCAGCAGCCGCATGACGATCATCGCAAGCGAATAGGCTTCCTCGCCGGTTGCGCAGCCCGCGCTCCAAATCCGCAGACGCTTCGGTCCGTGCGCGTAGCGGCGATCGATCACCGGCCGCAGAATTTGCGATTCCAGTTGCGCAAACCAGCCCGGGTGGCGGAAGAAGTTGGTTTCGCCGACTGTGAGCGCGTCAACGGCGGTCTGCCACACCGGCGCTTCAACGTCGAGCGCAGGCATTGCGGCAAGCGCGGCGGGCGAAACGCCGGCGCGCGCCAGCGCGATCAGCGCCGCATCGACGCGTGCGTCGACCAAGGCCGACGGCGCGAGGCCTAACCGTTCCGTTGCGAGCGTGCGCAGCCGCGCGCGCGTCTCATCCGCCATCACGAGAGCACGTCGTCGACGTAGAGCAGCCCATCGGGATACGTGCCGTCCGGAACGGCGCGCACGCCTTCGACTTCGTCCGCCAGCAGCACCATGCGCCGCGGGCCTTCGACGAGAATGAATTGCTGTTCGGCGTTGAGGGTGGTCCAGGTCTGTCCTTGCCCGTATGCAAGATCGATGACCGGCATCACTTCTCCGTGCACGTCGACGGCGCCGCGCACCGGTGGCAGCGCGTCCCGCAGCGGCCCGATCTCCGCGACCGGAACCACCTGGCCCACGTGCGCAACCGGGATGCAGAAATGCTGCGGCCCCAGACGAAAGACAACGACGTCCAATATGCGGCCGCCCCGCCCGGCCTTAGCATATAATTTTTTGCGCCGCATGACGGACTTCCTCGGCTAGTCGCGTAAGGAGGCTGCCAACTTCGCGTAAGGCTTCCACCGGGAGTGGGGAGATACACGAATTGCTGAAGGTACGTTGGCGCGCGGTTCACGCGGCGCTTGTCGTCGCGGGCATTCTTTTTGCCTCGGCGGTATATTCGCCGATCGCGCGCGCTGCCGGCGACGATGCTGCCGTGAGCGGCCGCGTGCAGACGACCGACGGACAGCCGATCGCCGGCGCGAGCGTGACGCTCGATGGTCCGGCGCATGTCGCCACCACCACCGGCAACGGCGGCGCGTTCGCATTCGCACAGGTCACGGCGGGAACGTACGTTCTGCACGCCGCCAAGGCGGGCTTCGCACCGATCGAACGCGACGACGTCGTCGTTGCGCCGGGCGCACCGGTCACGTTGAACGCCACGTTGACGCAGTCGTCGTTCTCATCGCTGCAGACGATCGGGCGCGTGACGACGAGTTCGGGCAAGATCGCGATGAACACCTCGACCGCGGCGCTCGATATCATTCCGGGTACGGAGTTCACCGATCAGGGCAGCCTGCAAGTCACGCAAGTGCTGGCCGAACAGCCGGGCGTGTCGCTGACGTCGGTCACGGCCGGCGGCGGCACGAACCGCGCGTCGCTCGGGTCGCCGATTTATCCGCAGATTCGCGGCGCGCTGTATTACGAAACCGAATCGCTCATCGACGGCCACCCTGTCTCGGTCGGCGCGATCGGCACGTTCTCGCCGTTGCTTCTGCTGCCGGGGCTGCTGCAGAGCACGGAGATCGCAAAGGGGCCGGGCGCGATGCCGGTCGAGATTAACTACGCGATCGGCGGTACCGTGAACTACCGCACGCTCGAGCCGACGCGCGATCGCATCTTTTCGGCCGATCTCGGCGCCGACCGCTACGGCGGCGTCAACCTTACCTTGCGCGCGACCGGTTCGACCGCGAACCACTTCCTTGACTACGCGTTCGCGTACGCGGCGCTCGGCACACCGGGCCCGCTGGACAACTATCCCATTGCGAGCTCGCAGCTGCAGCTCGCGCTCTTCGGAACGGCACCGTGGACGGTCAACGGGCAGCAAGTCTCGGGTTCGCCCGTGCACCTTACGTCGTCGCCGTTTACGAATTTCGTCGGCGGCGTCACCTCGCATTTTTCGGAGCCGCTCTATCTGTGCTGCACGCCGGTGAGCTCCGGCTACGATGCGCGCGGTCAACTGGGCAAGATTCGCCTGAACTTCTCCGAGCAGACGACGCTCACGTTCAGCTATCTCGGCGGTCAGTCCGGCGACAACTACACGGGCACGATCCTCGGTTCGCTGACGCCGATGTTCGACGCGGCGACGTTCGCGCCGCCGGCCGGGTATAGCGGCAGCGTTGCCGCGGGAACCCCGATTCCGTTCGACGATCAAGCGAATACGAACTACACGGAATTCATGCAGTCGAATCTCTTTCAAGCCGAAGTCCGCTCGTCGATCGGCGCGACGACGCTGCTCGGCCGCGCGTACTCGGGATATGACAACACGCTCGTCAACGCGTACACGCCCGGTATGAACGCGACCGTTTCGGAGAACGCGTGGGGCGGCATTCCGCTCTGTCCCGCCGGCACGAAAGCCGTGGGCGCGGCGTGCACCGGCGGCCCCGGCGGTCCGGTCGCGCCGGTGATGACGTTCTTCAACGGGCAACCGGTCACGTTGACGACGAGCAATCCGGCCAGCTACACGATCCTGCTCGACCACGTACGCGGTCTTTCGCTCGAAGGCGATCGGCCCGTCGGCGCGGCGGTCGTGAGCCTCGCGCTCGACCGCTCCAATCACGACTCCTATGAATTCTCGCTTTCGCCGGGGCAAATGCTCGATACGGTGGTGTTGCCGCCGGGCTCAGGCCAGCAATTCACGACCGCGATGGCGCGTCTGCAAACGCCGCTGGCGACGAATCTTTCGATGATGCTCGGCACGTACTACACGTCGTACGCGAGTCACTTCACCGGTAATGGCGGCGCGACGTGGAGCGACGCCACGCACGCGGCCACGATTCCGCGCATCGCATTTTCGTGGCGTCCCGGCCCCGACGTGGCCTGGCGACTCGCGGCCGGCGGATCGATCGCGCCGCCGTATATTGCGCTCTTGTCATCGCCCGGCACGACGCCGGTGCTCAACCCGGCCGGGGCCCCGCAGGGCTACTTCATCAACGCCAACAACGGCCAAATTGCGCCCGAGAAAGCGTTCGGCTACGATCTGGGCGTCGATACGCGACTGCGCCCCTCGCTGCTGTTCTCGAGCGATCTGTACTTCACCAACGTGAACAACATGTTCTTGACCGAAACCTCGCAGCAAGGCACGTACACGTCGACTACCGGAAACTCGGCCGGCATCCCGCTGCCGCTCTACGTCACGCAAACGGGAAACCTCGGCAACGCGCGTTACGAGGGCATCGAGTTTCAGTTCAACGATGCGCCCGCGGTGGGCTTCGGCTACAAGCTGCAAGGCTCGCTGCAGCGTGCGTTCGTGTACGATATCTCGCCGAGCTTCTACAGTACGACCGCGGGGCCGAACACGACGAACCTCGGCATCATTCCGAACATCAACTTTCAGGCGAGCGGCAACGGCTTCAACGCCGTGTCTCCGGGCCGGATTCCCTACAGCCAAGGCTACGCCGAGTTGAACTATCGCACGCGTTCAGGCAGCCTCGCGCTGCTCGGCTGGACCTACAACGGCCCCAACAACGCGTACAACGAGCCGGCGTTCGGCATTTTCTCGGCGTCGCTGCGTTTTGCGTTCTCGCGAAACAGCTATCTGCAATTCTCCGCCTATAACCTCACCAACGTGTACGGCGACCCGTACGACGCGCTGGTGGGCGGCGTGCCCGTCGGTTTGATCAACGGCAAGTTCGGTGCCGTCGCCGGCAACAACGTGGGCCCGACGACGCTCCAAGCCACCTTTCACGAGACGTTCCGATGAAGACGCGCCCGGTGCTCGGTCTGCGTAACCAGATCGTTGCGCTCGCCGTGGTGCCCCTGATCTTCCTGATCTTGAGCCTCGTGCTCGTCCTCGTGCTCGCGCGGAACATCGAGCAATCCGCGATCCTCTCGCAACGCGTCGCGGAAATCATCAAACAGTCCGATACGCTCTCGCTCTCGATCGGCGAGATGAGCATGAGCCTCGGGCAGTACGCGCGCTCCTACAAGACCAAAGATCTCGCGCTCTACGATAAGGCCTATGCCGCGTTGCCGGCTGAAGAACAGCAGATGACAGCGCTCGTGCACGGCACGGCGCTCGAAAAGCCGGCGCAGCGCTACCTTAAAGCGATCGACGCGGTGGTGGCGCTCTTCGCGGTCACGCACGCGGACGTGCTCGCGCACCGCGAGGCCGAGGTGCGGCGCTTGATCGGCGCCGCGTCGACCAAGCGCGTCGCAAATGAACTCGAGGGCGCGAAGGGCGGGGTCAGTGCGGCGGCTGCATCGACCGTGCTGGTCGTGAATACGCTCGGCCGGCGCAGCATCGCGAATATCGAGCGGATGTTGCTGGTGACGACGTCGCTCGGCGTGCTCGCGACGATTCTGGGCGCGCTGTTCTTGGGACTGCGCACCGTGCGGCGGATCGGCATCCTAGCCGACAATGCGCGCCGGCTGAGTGCGGGCGAAGCGCCGGTGCCGCTGGGCGGCAACGACGAAGTGGCGGAACTGGGCGTCGTGTACCGGGCGATGTTCGAGCGCAGCGTTCGCGCGAAAGCCCGGTTGGAAGAAGCGGTTCGCGATTACGGCGCGCTTGCGGCGAGCATCGCCGCCGGCGACCTGACGGCGCGTGTCGAGGTCGTTGGCGACGGTGATGAGCTCGCGCAGCTCGGCGCCAACCTCAACCACATGGCCGGCTCGCTGGAACGGCTCGTCGAAGAAATTCGCGCAGCCGCCACGAGCTTGGCCTCGGCGACGAGCCAAATCCTCGCCGCCACGAGCCAGCAAGTGTCGTCGGCAACGGAAGAAGCTACTGCGGTTCGTCAGACCGCCGCGACGGTGCTCGAAGTGCGCCAGACTGCGGAGATGGCGGCGCGCAAAACGCGGCTCGTGGCCGAACTCGCGCAGCGCGTCGAGCAGACGGCGGAGAGCGGCCGCCAGTCGGTGGAAGAGAGCGTGCAGAGCAGCGAGGGCGCGCGCACGCGCATGGTGGCGCTCGCCGAACGCATTCTCGCGTTCAGCGAACAAGCCCAGATGATCGCCGAAATCAACGCTACCGTGGCGGAACTCGCCGGTCAATCGAACCTGCTCGCCGTCAACGCCGCGATCGAAGCGGCCAAAGCCGGCGAGGCCAGCAAGGGCTTCGCCATCGTCGCCTCCGAGGTTAAAGAACTCGGCGTGCGCAGCAAAGAGGCGACCGTTCAGGTGCGCCGCATCGTCACCGACATTCAGAAGTCCGCGCAAAGCGCGGTGATCGCTGCCGAACAAGGCGTGCGGGCTGCCGAATCCGGCACGACGATCGTGCAACGTTCGGGAACTGCAATGGAGACGCTTACCGCGAGCATCGCCGAGGCGTCCGAAGCCGCACAGCAGATCAATGCGTCGGCCGAACAGCAGCAAATCGGGATGGATCAAATCGCGCTCGCGATGCACAACATCGAGCAAGCCTCGACGCAGAGCGTGACGGCGACACAGCAAGTAGAGCGTGCCGCCGCCGATCTCAGCCTGTTAGCTCAGAAACTCTCCGCCACCATCCAAGGCGTACGAGTCAGCTAAGTCGACCAATAGTACGGTGACTGATAGTAGTCGTTCAGCTGCCGTTCGTTGTCACGGCTGAACGAATCATCGTCGTCGTCGAACCCGAAGTCCGGTGAATTCTTCAGCTGAGCTTCGGTGATGTCCGTGACATAGCCGCCGACACTCGTGTCGTAACTCAGCTTGTTCCACGGGATCGTATACTCATTACCGCCGAGTCCGAGAAAGCCGCCGAACGACGCGACGGTGTACACGACGCGTCCGCTGACCTTGTCGAGCACGAGGCGCTTGATGGATCCGATATGTTTCCCCGACGGATCGTAGACATCGGTGCCTTCGACGCGCTTGCTGTCGATAAGCGAGGTGCTGTCTGTCTGGTTCGATGTACTGCGCATGTGGTTGCCTCCGTGAAGCCACTTGTACCGCAGCGCACAAAAGGAAAACCAGCTAGCACTATATCCAGGCAAGCTAACTCGCGGGAACGGGCGTAGACGTATCCATGCGCGCCGGGCCCGCAGGCCGTTCGGTGATCCAGCCGCGCGAGATGTCGAGCTTCGTCCCCAGCAGCGGATCCGTGACGAACGTTTCGGCTTGCCGTCCATCGCGCGGCAACGCATAGCTGGGCGGTAGCGCGCCGGCCGCGAGCGCCTTGTCCATCGCCTCTTCCACGTCGTCGACGGCAAAGCCGAAGTGGTGCACGCCGAGCGGCTGTTTGATGGGCAGAAGCGCGAGATTAATGTAGCCGTCGGTCAGGAAGATCGACCACTGACCCTGCGTGTCGTTATTTTTGTTCCGGAACACTTCTTTGAGCCCGAAAGCAGCCGTATAGAACGCGGCGCTCTTCTCGGAATCCTCGACGACGATCGCAATATGACGGATACGTGCCATGCAGCCATTCTAGCAGCCTAGCCCTTGACACGCAATGTCGCCCGGCCGGTCCTCGTTCACTACTCATGGTTCACTTTTTGCGATGTCGGGTATCCTAGCAGGCGACCGCCGCGGCGGTGAACATCATCTTGCAATTATTCAGACTGGAGACGATCGTGCGACGATCAACAACCCTCACAAAATTCTTGGTGGCGTTTCTCGCAGTCGCAATGCTCTTCACCGCGATCTCGATGCCGAAACCGGCAGCAGCGCAGTCCATCGGCATTACGGTCAGCTTCGGGCCGCCGCCGATCCCGTACTACGTGCAGCCGCCGGCGCCGGATCCGAATTACATCTGGTCGCCCGGTTATTGGGCGTACGACCCCTCTGACGGCTATTACTGGGTTCCCGGCACCTGGGTCCCGGCGCCGCAATACGGCCTTTATTGGACGCCCGGATATTGGGCCTGGAATGGCGTCGCGTTTGTCTTTTCATCGGGTTATTGGGCACCGGAAGTCGGCTGGTACGGCGGTGTCGACTACGGCTACGGCTACTACGGCAACGGTTACTCCGGCGGCAGATGGCGCGGCCATCAGTTCGCCTACAACACGGCGATCAGCAACGTCAACCGCAACGTGGTGCGCAACGTCTATAGCGATCCGCGCGCGGCGCAACACACGTGGAATCGCGTGAGCTACAACGGCGGCCGCGGCGGCGTCTCCGCGCGCCCGAACGCAAACCAGCTCGCGGTCCGGAACCACCGCGTGACCGGTCCGACCAGCGTGCAAATGCAGCACGCGCGGATCGCTGCAACTGCGCGCGGCAACCTCTCGAAGGTTAACCACGGACGGCCGGCAACGGCCGCCATGGCCCGCCCGTACTCGCGACCAGTGACGGCGGCGCGCCGCCCGAATACGGCCGCGCGTCCGGTAGCACAGCATCGCGCTGCCGCTCCGCAACACGCCACCGCAATGCAAGTGCATCACGCCGCTCCGGCGCAGCATGCCGCAATGGTGCAGCAACACCACGCTGCCCCCATGCAACACGCGGCCGTACCGCAAAAACATCGCGCAGCGCCGGTCCAACACGCGTACGTACCGCAGCAGCACGCTGCTCCGGTGCAACACGCGGCACCGGCCCAGCACGCATTTGCGCCGCAGATGCAACGCCCGGCCCCGCAAATGCAGCACGCCGCTCCGCAAATGCAGCACGCCGCTCCGGCCGCGCGCCCCGCAGGCCCAGGCGGAGGCCCGGACGAGCACCACCACGGTTAAATGACCGCCCGGGGGCCGTTACACTCCGGGCGCTCGCAGTTCTGCGGCGGCGAACGGTTTTGGGATGAAGCCGTATTTGGCCATGACGTCGATCACTGGCTGGATGAGGCCGGGGTCGTATTTTGTTGCGTAGGGGATGCGGGGGTATGAGTTGATCGCGGCCGCATCGACTTTGGTGAGTTGCGAGAGCAGCGCGACTTCTTCGCCCGCATTCTTGTTCGCCCAATCTCCGGTGTGCAGAATCACTTGCACCAGGCGGCGAGCTAGATCGGGATTCGCATCGACCCAGGCCTTGTTGCCGATGAGCCCGGCGGTTTGAAATGACTTGCCGTTGTTCAGCGCCTCATACGGCAGCCCGATAACCTTCACCGTATCCTTCGTTGCGGTGTATGCGGGTTCGACCATGATCGCGGCGTCGATTCGCCCGGCCTGGATCGCTGCGCCCATCTCGCCGGTCTTGATTTCGAACCACTTCGCCGAATGCGAGTCGCCGCCGTGTTTGTCGATCCACAGCATGGCGCTCGCCTGCACCATGTCGTTGAGCGTCGAGACGCCGATCGTCTTGCCGTTCAGGGCCGCAGCATCCGCGATCGGCGACGTCTTGCCGACGACGACGTGCGCGATCGGCGACGCCTGACTGTAGATCCCGCCCGGGCAGAGCCAATACACCGGCAGCCCGCGCACGTGCGCTGACGACATCGAGCCGCTATTCGTCACACCCGCATCGATCGCGCCGCCGACGACCGCTTGCGTCGTCAAGCCGCCGCCGGGAATGATCGTCAGCTCGACGTTCAGTCCCGCATCGCGGAAGAACCCCTTTTGCGCCGCGAAAAACGGCTGCGCGAATTCTTCGACCGCGCCGGCGCTCACTCGAATGGTGGGACCCGTCGCAGAGCGCGCAGCACGCGGGCCGAGCGCGATGCTGGTTGCGGCAGCGGCAACAAAGTGCGAGCGATTCATCGTGAGCCCTCCGGGATCTAGATCGTGACCATCACTTGGGTAGCCGGCACGCGGCTCGGCAGAAGATGATAGCGGGCCGCGATGTCGAGCACGGGCTGGTACAAGCGCGCTTCGAGCGTGGTCGCGAACGTATTGCGTGCCATCGTGCCGAGCAGCTCGGGGTCGATTTTCATCCAGCGCGCTTCGATGGCGGCGCTTTCGGGGTGATGCGCGTTCGTCCAGCGCGCGGCGGCATAGAGGGCGCCGGTCAAGCGGCGCGCCGTATCGCGATTGGCTGCGAGCCACGGCCGTGTCGCGAAGTACGTGTTGATATAGAACGTCTTCGCGATCGCCTCGAACGGCGCGCCCAGGACATAGAGGTCGCTCTTGGCGGCGCTTAGGTACGGCTCGCCGAGAAACGCCGCCGCGACGAGCCCGCGGCTCAGGGCCGGCATCATCTGCGCGAGCGGCATCTCGTAGAGCTTCACCTGGGCGATGTCGGCGCCGTGCGTGCGCAGCCATTCCGTCGTGGCGACCGAACTCTGCGACTGCAGCTGCACGACGGCGACGGTCTGGCCGTTGAGGTCCTTGGCCGTGCGAACCGAACCGTTCTTGAGGCTCACGAGCGTGAGCGTCGGCGCATCGATCGTGAAGAGCGCGCCGCCCGCGAAGCCGGCAATCGGAATGCCGCGGATCGCCGCGTTGCCGAGCTGGATGTCATCGCAGATCCCGACATCGAGCGCGCCGGCAATGACGCCCGACATCACGAGGCCGCCGTTGCCGAGCGTCTGCACGTCGACATCGAGGCCGGCGTCGCGAAACATGCCCATTTCGGAAGCGCACTCGACGGCGAGTTGCGCATCGCTGCGCGTCAGTCCGAAGCGCACCGGCGTCAACTGCGCGCCGGCCGCACGCGGGCCCAGCGCGAGCGCGCCCGCGACGGCTGCCAGGGCTCTGCGCCGCGTAACGATCAAACCTGATCCCAGTACGCGAACGCGACGCCGATCGGCGAGGCGTAGATCGGCACGTAATCCACCACCGTGCCCGGCAGGCCGTCGGCCACCGCGGCGGCCGTGATCCAGTTGCGTACTTCGCCCGAGCCGTGCCCGATGCCGAGCACCATCCCGCTGCCGTTGCTCGCATAGCGCACCGAGCCGGGATCGGCGAAGTCGACGGGCTGCGCGTAGCCGTCGAGCACCGCGGCCATCGCGCGCGCGTCGCCGGTGCGCACGCCCTCGAGAATGCCGCCGTCGAACGTTTCATCCAAAATCGGTTCAGGCGCGCGGAGCATGTGCCACAAGCCGCCCGATCCGACGACCGCGACGCTGAGGTCGAGCGGAATCGCTTCGATCGCATCGCGCAGCGCGCGGCCGAGTTCGTAGCAGCGCTTCCCGCGCGGCGCCGGACCGTAGCAGCAGTTCACCAGAAACGGAATCACTGGGATGTCGTAGGCCGGCGTGAGCACGGTCGCGGCGCGCATGATCGCGTGGCCCATGCCTTCTTCGGGATCGTTCATCTCGAGCGAGTACGAAACGTCGAAGCCGCGATCCATCAAGCCGACGGTTATCGCCTTTGCGAGTTCGGGATGGCCGTTGACAGTGGTCCAGTTTTCACCGTTTTTGACCCGCGCTTCGCGCTTCTTACCGTGCTTTGGCATGCCGAGATAGTGCGAGATCTTCCAGCCTTCGAATTGCGCACCGACGAACACGTTGAACGCCGGCAAATTCTTGAAGTCGAACTGCTCGGTTTGATCGTCGCCGAAGATGATCAGGACGTCGGGCCGTTTTGCGGCCACGTGGTTGCGCAGCACGTCGAACGCGCGCATGCAGCGCGCGTGTTTCTCCGCGGTTACCTCGGGCGAGTCGGTTGGAACCCGGGGCTTTTGCTTGCCGTCGGCGTAGCGTTCGGCGCCCTGGCTTACCCAGTCGTCGGGGCCGGCAAAAAGCCACGGGCTATGCGAGGTGCAGACGACGGTGGAGATACGGGCCATCGTGAGGCGCTTTCAATGCAGGAACATTGTTGCCCCGCTAATACGATACAGTAAGTGTCTGTATTGAAATCGCTGCCGGCCGGCTCCCCGGTTCCCGCTAAGGCGGGCCGTCCGCTGAGCGTCGAGACCGGGCAGGCGATCGTCGCTGCCAGTGAGGCGTTGCTCGTCGAAGCCGGCTATAGCGGCCTGAGCATCGAGCGGGTGGCCCAGCGCGCGGGCGTAACGCGCCAGACGATCTACCGGCGCTGGACCACGAAGATCGACCTCGTTGCGGCCGTGCTGGCCCAGCGCGACGAAAGCGAACCCGAGGGCATTCCCGATACGGGTTCGGTTCGCGACGATCTGGCGATCCTCGCCCACCGCTTCGCGATCCGCCAACGTCCCGGACCGCCGTTCTTGCACTCCCTCGTCGTCGAGGCGCAGTACGACGAGAAGCTGGCGGAAGTGGTCGATGCGTATCTTGGATCGCGCCGCGACCAGGCGGAGACCGTCATCTGCCGCGCGCGCGACCGCGGTGAACTGCGCGCCGATATCGACGTTGAAGCGCTGGCCGATCTGTTTTACGGCTTCGCTTGGTATCGCCGTTTGATCAAACGCGTCGCGATCGACGATGCCGACTACGCACGCGTGATCGACGCGCTGCTGCAATCTTCTTGGAGGTAACATGTTCCGCGATCAGCTGGTCATCGACGTTCACGGGCACCTTTCATCGCCGCCGCACGTGCGCGCCTACGCCTACAACCTGATCGCGCTGCGGAATCGGCCGAGCAAATTCGACCTGACGGACGAGCAGGTGAAGCCCGCCATGGATCGCCATCTGCGGATGCTCGATTCGCACGATATCGACGTGCAGCTGCTCTCGCCGCGGCCGGTCGCGATGATGCACTGGGAGCGCCCGTTTTTGGTCGAACCGTGGACGCGCACCGTCAACGATTTGATCGCGCAGCAGATGCGCATCGCGCCGAATCGTTTTGCCGGCGTCGCCGGGCTGCCGCAAAATTCCGAGCTCGACACGTCGAACTGCATTGCCGAACTCGAGCGCGCGGTCAACGAGCTCGGTTTCGTCGGCGCGATCGTCAACCCCGATCCGGCCGGCGACGGCAAGACGCCGGGCATGGACAAGCCGTATTGGTTCCCGCTCTACGCGAAGGCCGAGGAACTCAACGCCACGCTGGTCGTTCATCCATGCGGCAGCCGCGATCCGCGGCTCGAATCGGTCGCGCGCTCCTATCAGTTCAGCAACCTCGTCGAAGAAACGCTCGCCACGCAGTTGCTCGAACAGAACGACGTGTTCACACGGTTTCCGAAGCTGCGCGTAGTCGTGTGCCATTGCGGTGGCGCCCTCAACCGGCTGCTCAGCACGAACAAGCCCGTGGACTACGTGGCCTATGCGCGCGGTGAAGACAACCTCGTGCGCGACAGCGGGGAGAAATCGGGCGGACAGGTCGGCATTCCGGTCACGTGGAGCTACGCCGGCAACACCAAGCCCGTTGCCTCCAGCCTGGTCGACAACCTGTTCTTCGATAGCTGCGCGTACGATCCGTACTTCGTGCAGACGGCGATTCGCCAGCGCGGCGTCGACCGGATTTTGCTCGGTACCGAAGCGCCGGGCGCGGGCACACATCAAATCAACCCGCAGACGAACGCGCCGGCCGACGACCTCGTGAAGATGATCGACGGGTTCGACTTCCTTACCGATGACGACAAACTCGCGATCTTCAACAAGAACGCGTTGCGCGCGTTCCCGCGGCTGAAACTGCCCGCGGCGACACCGGCCGGAACGTAACGATGCTGACCGCCGAGCAGAACGAACTCGTCACGCGCACCGGCCCCGGCACGCCGGGCGGCGCGATGATGCGCAGCTACTGGCAGCCCGTCGCGCTCTCCGAAGAACTACCGGGTCCCGGCGATCCGATCCCGGTGCGCATTCTCTCCGAAGATCTCGTGCTGTTTCGCGATGAAACGGGCGCGCCCGCGCTGATGGGCTTGCGCTGTCCGCACCGGCAGACCGACCTGAGTTACGGCCGCGTCGAGGACGGCGGTTTGCGCTGCGTTTATCACGGCTGGCTGTTTGCCAAAGACGGACGCTGTCTCGAACAGCCCGGTGAGCCCGCCGACAGCACCTACGCGAGCCGCGTGCGGCACACGGCGTATCCGTGCATCGAAGCGGGCGGCGTGATCCTCACCTATATGGGCACGGGCGAGCCGCCGCCGCTGCCGGGCCTGCCGTTTTTGCTGGCGCCCGCCGAGCATTCGTACGCGACGAAGGTCCTGCACGAGTGCAACTACCTGCAGGGGAACGAAGGCAACATCGACCCGCAGCACGTGTCGTTTCTGCACCGTCTCAAGGTTCCGCGGCGCACCAACGACCGCGCCGTGAACGTGATCTACAACGACGTTGCGCCCACGATCACGATCGAGGAATCGCCCTTCGGCTTTCGCACCTACGCCCGCCGTCACGCTAGCGCGGGGACCGACATGGTGCGCGTGACGAACTTCATCATGCCCAACCTCTCCGCGTTCGTCGGCACGCCGCGCATCGATCCCAAGGTCCAGCCGCGCGACGAGAACGACGGCTACCAGCACCATTGGCACGTGCCGATCGACGATACGCACCACTGGAAGTACGTGATCGTGCACCGTTATGCCGGGCCGATCGACCGCGCCTACGTGGCGGGTGAATGCGACACGCGGGGCGACGAGCGCTACGTCCCGCAACGCAACGCCGCGAATCGCTACGGACAAGACCGCGAGGAGTTACGGCGCGGCGATACGTTCATCGGGATGGGAACGCGCTTTCAGGACCACGACAAGTTTGCGACCGAGAGCCAGGGCGCGATCTGCGACCGTTCGCTCGAACACCTCGCCACGACCGACCGCGGGGTGATCACGATGCGCCGCCAGCTGCTCGAAGCGATCGACGCCGTTCAGGCCGGAAAGGATCCGCTGATGATCGATCGCCCCGACGGCGTCGATCCGTTGGCCGAGATGGTCGTGCGGGCGGCATACGTTCCGAAAGACAGCGAAACGCTCGGCTTCTGGCGCAGCGTGGCGGCCGTATGAAACGCGCACTGACCGTTCTCGCCGCGCTCGCGCTGCTGGTTGCGCCGGTCCCCTCACGCGCCCTCGACGGCCCGCCGGTCGAGATCGATGCGATGCTCTCGATGACCGGCGCCGGCGCGTTCTTCGCAACCTCGGCGGCCAAAACGCTGACGATCATCGAAGGTCTCGTCAACAGCACCGGCGGCATCGCGGGCCGTCCGCTCAAGTTCGTCGTGATCGACGACGGCTCGAACCCGCAGACCGCGGTCGAGCTCGCGACGCAACTGGCGGCGAAGAAAATTCCCGCGATGCTCGGCCCCTCGCTCACCGCAACGTGTTCGGCGATGCTGCCGATCGTGACGAAGAGCGGCCCGGTGTCGTACTGCATCTCGCCGTCGGTCCGGCCCGATCCGGGCAGCTACATGTTCTCCAACGGCCCGACCGGTGAGGACGGCGCGGCGGTGCTGCTGCGGTACATCTTGCAGCACGGCTACACGCGCATCGCGATCCTGAACTCGACCGATGCGAGTGGTCAGGCGGTCGACAAGTCGCTCGAACTCGCTCTGGCGGAGCCGGAGTTCCACTCGCTCCAAGTCGTCGCGCACCAGCACTTCGCGCCGCTCGACGTGAGCGCCGCGGCCCAAATCTCGCAGATCAAAGCAGCGAATCCGCAGGCCTTGATTTCGTGGGCCGTCGGCACGCCGTTCGGCACCGTCTTGCGCAGCGCGAGCGACGGCGGGCTCGAGATTCCAATCTTCACCGGCGCCGGCAATCAAACGGCCGACCAGATGAAACAGTACGCGCACATGCTGCCCAAGCAAATCTATTTTGAGAGCATGCTCGATATGGCGCCGGGCGCGATCGTGCCGCCGCCGATCGCGAAGAAGCAAGCGATCTACTTCAAGGCCTTCAGCGCCGCCGGCGTGCAAACCGACGGCGGCTACGGCGGCATCTGGGATATGGCGATGATCTACGTCGACGCGTTCCGGCATTACAACGGCACGCCGACGGCCGACCAAGTTCACGACTTCATCGAACGTCAGCGTGCCTATCCCGGCGTCAGCGGCGTCTACGACTACGGGAAGTACGCGCAGCGCGGCGTCGGCCAGGACGGCGACATGATTTCGACCTGGAACGCCGGCACCCAATCGTTTACGGCCGCGAGCAAACCAGGGGGCCGAAAGTAGGCCCAGAAGCGTACGGATATGACGCAAACGCTCGATCCATCCTCGACCAAATACGGCGATCTCATTGCCCGCGCGGTGCGCATTTGCAACGCCGCCTTAGTCATGGATCGCAACGGCCACGTGAGCCAGCGCGACGAACACGATCCGAACGTGTTCTGGATCAATAATCGACATGCGAGCCGCTCGTCGCTCACGGCCGAAGACATCGTGCCGTTCGACATCGCTGCCGGGCGCCGGATCGGTGAGGGCATCGAGCCGCCGAGCGAGTGGCACATTCACCGCGAGATCTATCGCCGGCATCCCGACGTCGGCGGCATCGTGCATTCGCATCCGCCGTTTATCTTCGCGCTCTCGGCCGTCGGCAAGAAACTACAGCCGCTGATCCCTTCGGCCGCGTTCATTCCCGAAGCCGGTGCGCCCGTGTTCGACTCAGCCGTGCTGATCAACACGGAGACGCGCGGCAAGGCGATGGCCGATGCGATGGGCGCGGAAAATATCGTCGTGCTGCGTCAACACGGCACGGTCGTGATGGGGATATCGGCGGAAGAAGCCGTCGTGCGCATGATCAACGCGGAAGAAAACGCGCACGCGCAACACCAAGCCCTGCAGATCGGTACCCCGACGTATTTCGCCGGCAGCGAGCTGGCGACGATGCGCAGCGAGCAAGGCGGAGCGCACGGCAACCGCAAGTCCTATCACTACTGGGAAGAAACCGCTCGCAAAATGGGAGCGCTCGACGGCCTCGACTAACGCTCGGCGGTCTGCACCGTGCCGTTTGGTAAGGCGGTCTTGAGCATATCGACGATGCGCTGCGCCCACGGTTCGAGCTGGGCCGGCGCGTAGAGATAGTCATACCGCGATTCGTTGGTTGCGCGCCACCAATTCTTTGCGTTACGTCCGTGAAAACGCACGTATGCGATGCCGCACGTACCGACACGAACCGACGACTTGCTCCTTCGCTTGGCCATATGTCTTGTGTACCACATTACCGCGAAGGGTATGGGGTCCGAGTGAAACCTCATCGACTCGCCCGCGTCGTTACCGGCGTTCTTGCGGCAGGCACGGTTGCCATTGGCGCCATCGTGAACCGATCTGCGCGCGCCACGGAACGTGCGAACCCGCCGGAAGGGCAGTTCATCGACGTGGACGGCGTCAAGCTGCATTACATCGAGCGCGGCGCGGGGCCGCCGATCGTTCTCTTGCATGGTAACGGAGTGAGCGCCCGCGATTGGGAGTTGAGCGGTGTGCTCGATGCGCTGGCTGCGAGCCATCGCGTGATTGCCTTCGATCGGCCGGGGTTCGGCTACAGCGAACGTCCGCGCGGCATCCGCTGGACGCCGTTTCGTCAAGCTGCGCTGCTGCATAACGCGCTGGCGGTGTTGGACGTGAAGCGGCCCGCCGTCGTCGGACACTCGTGGGGCACCCTCGTCGCGCTGGCGTTGGCGCTCGATTTCCCCGCCGACGTCGACCGCTTGGTCTTAGTTTCGGGCTATTACTTTCCGTCGGCGCGGCCGGATGTGTTGCTGCAAGGTGCGCCTGCGATTCCGATCGTCGGCGATGTCATGAGCCAGACCATTTCGCCGGTGCTTGCCCGCTTGATCACGCCGTTAACCGTGAGCCAGGTGTTCGCACCGGCACCGGTCCCGCCCGTGTTTGCAAAGCTGCCGCTCTCGATGTCGCGCCGCCCCTCGCAGCTTCGGGCGGCCGCGCAAGAAGCATTGGAAATGGTGCCCGCTGCGGCGCTCTTATCACAGCGTTACGGTGAACTCGACCTGCCCATTGCGATCATCGCGGGCAGCGGCGACAAAGTCGTCGATCCCGCTGCGCACTCGAACCGTCTAGCGCAACTGACGCTGCACCACGATGCGGAACTCGTGGAAGGGGCGGGTCATATGGTGCACTATTACGCCCCCGGACGCATCGCTGCGGCGATCAACCAAATGCAAACCGCGGAGAAGGTCGCCTGAGGCCTACGGGTTAGGCACGCCGCCGCCGAATGCTTCGAGAAAGTCGAAGCGCAGACCGGACCACCCTGCACCTTCACCGGGCCCGGAGTTGCGCGCATACCAGACCAACGTGCGGCCGTCCGTGCCGCGCGAGCGGCGGAACGCGATGCCCGCGTCGATGCCGACGTGCGTGAGGATGCGATCCGTTAGGAAGAACGGCACGCCCGGTTCGAGCACGCTCGCGTGCGCCGGAACCGGTTGCGGTCCGCTCCCCGTCTCGCGCTCCAGCACACCGCGGCGGAAGTACAGCCCGCCGGCGGGCGTCTGAATCGGTACGAGCGGAATCCAGTTGTACGGCACCACGCTCTCGAGCGTGTAATACACCGGCGGATCGCCGGGCAACGCCGCCGGAACCGGAACGGGATCCAGCGCGCGCGCTGCGAGATAGGCTTCGAACGCATCGACCGGAACGTCGAGCGTGCCGTGCAGCTCGTGTTCCACTGCCCAGCCCATCGCCGCCATGTCGTCGCGCAGAAAATGGACGTTCTCGATCGGCGGGCCTTCGTCGGTGACGCCGAGCGCGGGCGCGATAAAGATGAACGGTGAACGTGCGCCGTTGCCCGATAATTTGAACATCGACCACGGCGCCGTTCCAGGCTGTACCGTCGTTTCTTCCGCAGAACGGATCAATGTGCGCTGACCGAACGTATCGGTCACGATGAGGGTGTCGATGGTGCTCATCGTACCGACGTCCGTCGGCAATGGGACGATGAACCAATCGTTGCCGTACGTCAGCGCGAATTCCATCACCAGCATCGTCGCGAGGTCCACGGTTTGCACGTCGAGCGCGCCGAAGTCGGTCTTTTGCGTTTCGAACGACCACCAGCGTGGCTCGGGCATCCCCCGGAACGTTACGTGTTGCGGCAAGAACGCGAAACTCGTCGACGTGCTCGTGGCCGGCGGCAATCCGGCGATCACCGGATCGTTCGTGCCGAGCGCGAACGAGTGCCAATCCAGATGTCCGCCGGGGAACCCGTCGGCGTGCAGCGTCAGATCGTCCCCCGGCAGTGGTGAACCGACCGCGAAATCGTACGCCAGCCCCTCAGGTTGCCAGGCGCGGTCGTTGGCCGGTTCGCTGTAGATGCCGCGCCGGTAGGCGACGAAGGCGGTAAGAATTGCGGCAACGGCCGGATCGGTGGCGGCCGCCGGAAGTGGCGGAGCCCCGGCGGCACCCGTTGCCGAGAGGTAAAGCTGCACGCCGTCGACCACGCGCCCCATCGCGAGCGACCTGAACAAGTTGCCGTCGACGCCGTCGAAGGTTACATCGTCGGCGCTTTGCGGCGCAATCATAAACGCGCTGCGAAAGGCATCGCGCACCGTCGCGGGCTGACCGGCGGCGATGAGCGCGCGCTCGAAGAACAAACCGAGCTGCACCGATGCGCGCAACTTCGTCGTGACCGGCTCGCGTTCGACGTGCACTTCGAGCGGCAGCGCCATGTCGAGCGCGACCGCGTTCGCCGGATCGTCGCCGGGACGGTAGGTCGAGAGCGTGCGATTCGTGACGCCGATCGTTGCCGCGACAGGTGACCCGGCGTCTTCGCCCGCGAATTCACCGACTTGCCACTGCCGGGCCAACATCCACGCGGCATCGCGGATTTGCGCCTGCAGACCGCGCGCCAGGGTGCCGTCACGCGGTTTCGGCTCGATCCGCGTCCAGGCGGTGATCGACGGCGTGAGCGTTCGCACGCTGCGCTCAAGCATGGTAGCGTGCGACCTCGTCGGCCGACAAACGGAAACGCGTCGACACGGTGGCCTCCTGCAAGTTGAACGGAACGTAGAGTGCCGGCAAGATTTGTCCGACGTCGACCATCGAATCGAGATCGACGCTCCGAAGTTTTGCCAGCTGCAACGTCTCTTCGAGCGTTGCCTGGATCAGCTGATCGTCCCAAAACGCGCGGTCGTCCGGACATACGGCCAGCAGCAGCGCCTGCGGCGCGCGCGCCTTCGGCTCATCCTGATGGAATGCGACCGCCGCCGATTGTGTCGTCAATGGAATACGCTCGGGCCATTCATCGATGAGTAAGCCCGCGTAATCGTTGCCGGCGGTGATCGCACCGGCGCCGATGACGGCAAGGGCAATGCGTCCGCTCTCCGGCGTCGTGCCGTTGAGTGGCAGGCCCAGCCAGCGATCGGTTCCGGTTGCGGCGGGCAGTTGACCGAACGTAAACGCCGGCGCACTCGCGGCGGCGAGGAGCTGCGCCGCCGTATAGGCCGCGTCAAGTCGTGCGATCGCGGGGCGCACGTGCGTGAGCTGCTGCACCCATGCCTCGACCGCGTAGGGATCGGCGCCGCCGAAGAGTGCGGCGGAGCCCGAAAATGCGGTCTGGAGCGCGGCGACGTTGGGCGCGCTCAGCCGCGGCAACACGTCGATCGTTTTCGAAAAGATCGTTGCGAACTGCGCGAGCGCGTCGCTCGCCGTAACATTCGGCATTCCGGTAACCGCGTTCAGCCGTTTCGTCAACTCGGCGGAGACCGCTGCGGCTTGAATTCCCAAACCGCCGTCGGGACCGGTCGAGGTGGCCGGCACCGCCCCCAGCACGCCGTAGCCGCCGGCAGCGATGAGGGCCGCGCGTACCGGGTCCGTCGCTGCGGGCAACCCCGCGATCGCCGCCGTCAGCGCGGCGCTGTCGGCCGCGAACTGCGTACGAACCGTTGCGAGCCGGGTTTGTAATTCGCCGACGTCGACGGCTCCGCCGGCAGTGCCCGCGTCGACCTTCGGTTCACACAAATCCGACGGCTGCACCGCTCGCGCGGACGAGATCAGCGCGCGAACGGCACGCGCTGCAGTGAGAACTTCCGGAAACGTAATCGTGCCCGAGGGTAAACCGGCGCGGTCGAACGCGATCGTGATGTCGTCGATGTCGGGCGTCAGCGCGGCGGCGTAACGGATCCGCTCTTCGAGCTCCGAGCGCTGCGGCGTTTGCAACGTGTCGGAGAGCGCGAGGACATCGAGCGGGCGCAGGTGCAGTTCCGCGAGCGACACGATCGCGTGCGTGACGGTGCCGCCCGCATCCGTATAGGTGACGGTGCACTGCACGGTTGCCGGATCGGGGAGCAGCGTTCCGGCCCACGCGTCGAGTGTGGGTTCGGCCACTGCGCGCGGGGTCGCCGGGATCGCGCTCCAGCCGGGTGCTGCAGCCGGCGTGCCGGCGAAGAGCACCATCACGCGGTGCGTCAGATCGATACCGCTGCGCAACGTGTCGACAACCTGTGGTTCCGGCGCGTAATCGCCTTTCGAAACGGCGTCGAGCAGGCCGCCCGAGCGCGCGAAGTTGCCGCGTATCACCTGGAACACGGCTTCGGAGATGGAGAGATCGGACAGCGCATCCATGATGTCGTCGAGTTCTTGCAGCAACGTCACGACGCTGTTCTGCGCCGAGCCCGGTGGCGGCAGGCCCGGTCCCCAATTGCCGCCGGCCGCGAGTTGTCCCGCATCCCACGCGGCGCGGAGTTTGAGCGCATCGACAACGCCGGACGCGGCCACGGCTTCGGCACCCGGGTCGGTCGGGGTCAACTCACTGCCGAGAATCGGATACGCATCGCGGAAGGGCTGCAGATACACTTGCAGGCCGAGCGCTTCGAGCTCCGCTTCGAAGCGATATCCGAGCAGGGCGGAGAGCTGCTGACCCGCGCGCACGCCGTCGAGCGTCCAGAGGGCGCGTTGTACGCGCTCCGACGACAGATCGATCGCGAGCAAGCCTTCTGCCGAGGTCCCTTGATGCGACATATAACCCGCGCGCAACACGGCAGCCGTCGCGGCTTGGGCGTACGAGGGCGCGTGGACGAATCCGCCGTTGTCGGTTGCCGGAACGACGGGAACCGGCAGCGTCTTCGTGATGCCGGTGCTGCGCGCGCGCAGCGCGTCGAGCTGCGTCGCCTGCTCGCGTTCGGTGCCGCTCACCGCGGCGCGCGCGGTCGACGGCTTCACATGTTCAACCCAGCCGTACGAGCCGACGTGAATTCCGTTGGGCTGCGCCGCGCGCGTTTCTTGCAGCAGCGCGTTCGCAACGGCCGTGAGCCACACGTCGAGCCGGTGACTGCACGTGTCGAGTGTCTCGCTCAGCAGACGATCGAGCTCGGCCGTCGGCAGGGCCGCAAGCCGCTGCAGGCTCGTGCGCAACTCGGTGAGGCGTTCGTACGGCGAGCCCGGCGGCGGCACGTATGCGACGAGAAATTCCGCCCACGATTTCGTTGGGTCGTCGATCGACGGTCGCGCGAGCACGTCCCAGGCCCGTACCGTCGGCTGCGTCGCGTCGATGTCGACCAGCTCGGGTTCGAGCAGTTGCGCGGCCGTCAAGCGCCCGGCACCGTACTCGCCGCGCTTCGCGAGTGCCGCGTATTCGCTCAGGACGGATTGCCGTAAGAGTTTATAGAGCAGTGACGTCGGTGCGGTTCCGGTCGGATACCGCTCGTTCTGCAAATCGCCGGCGGACGCGGTGCGAATCCAGTCGATGTAATTCATCTTCGTGCTGCCGGCGTCCGCATCGGCGATGAGCGTCTGCGTTTCCGAGAGCGGCTGATTGCAGACGGTGGGGTAGCGGATCGTAAACTGCGCCGGATCGAAACTCGCCGTGGCGACGAATGGATTCCAGGCCGCCGACCCATAGGTGTCGATCGCTATCCGTGCGAGCGCGGTGTGAAGCTGCCACCACGCAAACCGCACCGCATCGGGCATGCCGTCGAAGACTTGCCAATTCGTCAAAAAGAATTCACCGAGCACATCGCGTGCGTCGTAGGTCATGGAACTCGCGTCCATGCCCAGGACGTGAAGCAAGTCTTGATCGGGATCGCCGGCGCCCACGTGGGGAGCTCCCGGGATGCCGTTCACCCAGGCGCCGGTGAGCCGCTTGAGCAGCGCGACGAGCGCCGGTTCGAGGTTCGCGAACGCGCGGTTCGGTTGGCGCGCGTAGAACTGCAATGCCGTGGCCGGCAAGATGCCGTAGGGAGCGTTGCCGGTGCGAACGGCGGCCAGCGGATTGCGGGGTACGGCATGTGCCAGGGCCCACGTGCGCCCGGTGTCGATCTGCGCGTCGCTGAAGGTTGTCGCCATCATTTGTTCGAGGAAATACCCGAGCGTTGCGGGCCAGAGCGCCGTCAGCATGTCGGTGCCGTTGCGCGCACCGTAGCCGCCGGCGCCCACGATGCGCTCGAACGTCGCTGTTCCGGCGCCGAGGGCCGCGCGCATGCGCTCGCCGTCGGCCAGCGGATCCGGCGCGCCGAGCGTGCCGAACTCCGCGTCGTACGTTGCGACGCTCGGGTCCACGTTTTTGTAGACGGGGTCTATGTCGGCGGTATTGTTCGTGGGCATGCCTTGCGGCACGAACGACGCGCCGTCGGTGAAGTGGTGCGCGTCGATGAGCGCCGCGAGTTCGGCCGATGCATCGCCGGCATCGCTGCGGACGCCGTAAACGATGATACGGTCGAAGCCGGCCGCGCGCGTCGCGCGGTCGAGCGGAATGCGCAGCGCCATCCCGGCGGCAACCGCTGAATCGAAGTCGACCATCCACTGCATCCCGGCATCAACGGTGCTCCCGGCGGGAAACGCCGCCGCACCGCTCGGATCGAGCATCACGTTGAGGTCGCCGGCGATCGCTGACCCGCGTTGCACCGTGCGCGTGGTGCCGGACTCGAGGACCACCGTCCAAGCGTCGGGCAGCAGCGTCGCGCGCGCCGGTTGATTCCAGGCCGTGGCGCGCACGGCCGGCGACGGAAATGCCGGCAGGGGCACCGGATCGGCGCCGTCGGCGGTCGGCGTTCCCGGCTGCGCCGCGATGTTCGTGGGCGTCAGCGCGCGCACGATGTAAACGGCGCGCGGTGCGCCGTACGTTGTGACCAGCGTGCGCCACGCCGCGCGTAATCCGGTATCGTCGGGCGGCGGGACGCCGGCCCGCCAACGCAAGGTCCAAAAACCTTGCGCGTCGGCGAGTTCGGCCGCCGTGAGTTCGGGGTCGTGCGCGTCGCAATGAATCTGATCGGGATACACGCGCAGCAGCAGTGCGCTACCTTGAGCGTCGTCGACGAACCGCGTCTCGATGCGCACGGGAAGCAAGAGCAACGGCGTGCGGGCATTGAGCCCGCCGCGTTGCTCGACCGCGACGTCTCTCATGACGGCAGCATCCGCTTCGCCGACGCCATGATGCGGAACGGCCGGCGCAGGAGAATGTAGGCATTTTGCGCGCTGTCCTTACCCCACGTGACCGACTTGTCGAGCGCCGTCGCGTCGTCGTCGCCGGCCGCGATCGCGACGTCGTGCGGGGCCGCCGCAGCGCGCAGAAACGGCGGCAGGGTGGCCTGTTGCTGCGTGTATCGCAGCACCGTCGACATCAGCCGCCGCGTGGAGTAGCCACCCACGAAATTCGGCAGCGCCGTGACGCCGCCTGATGCGAGTCCGCCGCCGGTTGCGAAATTCGTCCACGCAAGTTCCGACCAGTACGGAACCGGTGACGTCAACTCGGAAGGTTCCAGTCCGAAGCGCGGCTCGGTCGGGACTTGCTGGAATGCAAAATAGTAGCCGAGCGGTGCGGAGGGATCTTGGCCGCCGGCTTGCGCTGCGGTGAGATTGAAACCCAGGAACGTGATGTCGGTGCCGAGCGTGCCGCTGAAGATCGGGTGTTTGTATTCGGCTTCGGCGCCGGCGCTCTCGTCGAGGACGATCTCGCCCTTATCGTTCTTGACGGCTTTGCCGGCGAAGATGATCGTGTTCGGATAGCGGCGCAGCAACTCGCCGCGCACGATCAGAACCAGGTTGTTCTCGACGATGCCGGTGCGGTTTTCATGCTGCCCTAAGCCGTTGGGGAGCGGCCACGTGTTAATCGGCGGGATGTCTCGCAGCAGTTCCTTCAGCGCGGCCGGATCGGTCGGATCGCCGGGTTGCGGCACGTAGGCGCTGACGTCCCAGAATTGCCGGAAGTAACTGCCGCGCTGATCGGTCGGATAACCGTTGACGAGCAGCTGACGTGCCATTTCGTGATTCAGTCCGACCATGTAGGCTTCGATGAACGCATGATTCACCTCGAGTAAACCAATGCTGTCGGGCGGTATTTGGTCGGCCCCGGGGCAGATGTAATTTTCGGAGAGGTCCCGCAGCGGCGCGTACATCGGCATGTCGAATGCCGGCGCGGCCATGATCGGTTGAATCGGATCCGGCGGTTTCCAGCCCAGGCGCGATACGTCGATGACGGCCGAGAGACGCTTGGGGATCGTGACCGTGGGATCGAGCCGCGCGAGCAGCGTCGTCTGTATGGCGGCCAGATCGAGCGCGGGTTTCATCACGTCGAGCGGTTGCGGCACGCTCAGCAATCCGGCGAACGACGTCGCAGCGGTGCGGAACGCGTTGGCTTGCGCCGAGTCGACGCTGCCCGTTGCAGTCACCGTTGCCGTCGGAGCACCGGGCGCAGTGAGCGCGAACGCCGGACGCTGGGCTGCCGCCTCAAACGTACCGGGCGTTAGGCTCGCGATGCGAAACGTCTCGCCGAAAAATAGCTTTTGCAGGGACGCGCGGACGGCCGGCAGCGCCGCCGCGACCGCGACGGCGGCCGCGACTGCCAGCGCGATCGCGGCAACGGCTCCGGCAAAAATCGCGACCAATGCAATGACCGCCAGCAGAACGAGCGCCGCAATCAGAACGAGCAGCCAAAACGGAAGTTTGATCCCGCGCAGCCAGGCCGGCAGCAACTGTTCCGACACGCTATCGAGGCCGACCGTGCCGGCCGGAGGTTTCGCCGGCGGCACGAGTTCGAGCGTTCCGTCGTTCACCCCGGTGAGCAATGTCGCGGCGTGTGCCGGGTCGACGGCCTGACGGCGCCGCAGGGGGCCGAGTGGCCGCGTCACGCGCCGGAACGCGGCAGACACCATCCGTTCCGGAATACGGCTTGCGCGCAGATCGGCCAGCACGGTTTGCGGACTGCCCAGGATGCGAGCTTGAATCGGGGCCGTGAAGCGCAGTAGCGTTGCGGCTGCGGCGGGTTTCAGCTGGTTCGTGTAGAGCTGGACCATCGTGGCGCGCGCCAGCTGCGCTTGGCGCAGCAGGCGATTCGCTTCAAGCACGCCGGCGACTTGCTGCCACGCCGACGCCAGCAGCGCGGTGCGCTTCGTCTGCACGACCTCGGTGCCGAAGCCGCCCGGCGTGCGATTGCGCGGGTCGAGGTTGAGTTCGTCGATCCAGCGCGTTTGCGTGCGGTCGACCGACGACACGCCGGCGTGCCAGCGGCCGTAGATCGGCGGCACGACGCGCGGATCGCCGGCATTGGGATGCGCCGGATCGTCGGTCGTCGACGTCGCGAGGTTCACCAGCGTCTCGAGCGCCGTTTGAAAATCGCTGCGCGCCGGGTCGGTCCATGCGGTCGGCTGCGTGCCGATGCGAATCAATGCGCCGTCGAACCCGAGCGGCGGGCCGGCACTCGGCAGGTGTGGACCTGGTTGATCGACGGCCACCGGCCGGGTGCCGACCGTCGCCGGCAGCACCTGCGGCACCAACCGCCGCACCAGCGACTCGAAGTCGCCTTCGTCGCTCGTGTGAAATGCGAAGCGGAAGTAAAAGGGCAGCGCGAACGGCGCCGCCGCCGACGCCGTCGTGTCGCCTTTCCAGGCGGGATCCGACGTGGTGACCCCGGTTAGGTCGAGTCCAAGACCCACGCGCCGTCCTGGTTCGAACGCCGGGACGAGAAAGACGTCGTAGCTCGTTTCCGGTTCCAGCCGCCGCGGACAAATCAGCCGCGAAAGCGCGTGTCCCGGATCGGACGCGAGCGTCGCGGTGACGTCGTCCTCGTTCGTGATCTGCACGTGCGCCCAAGCCCAGCTCTCGGTGAGATCTTGCAGCGCTGCCATCGTGGTAACGCCGATTGATGGTAGCGGCACCGTTTGCGGCTTCGGCTCGACGAATTCGCCGCTCTTGAGAGCGATCAGCGCGATCCAGGGCCGCAGGCGATCGCCGTTGTTGATGGCGGGCGTGAACAGCCACGGAAAGTCGGCCACGCCGAAATCGAGCGCGGTGAGAAAGCTCGGCTCGTAGTTGCTGGTTGCCGCGCGCGGTTCCGTGCGCACGACGACGTTCGGATCGATACCGACGACGTCGCCCGGGCCGTAGAGGAAGACCGTCGTGCCGGGCGGGCTCGACGTCGAAACGGTTGCGCCGAGCGTCGCGGAAACGGTGAGGACGACGTCGAGTTGCGAGCGCAGGGGCAGCGGATCGGTGTCGGCATTGGGGATCGCCGTGCCGATGCCGCGCCGTAGCCACGGAAGAAAGTGATAGCGTCCGAGATCCGTCATGCGGCCACCTCGCTGAGCGGCAGAATTTGCAGGTCGGCACCGTCGGCCGGATTTGCGGCGCGATACGCGGCGAGCGCGTTCGTCGCCCCATAGTGTGTCGCAGCCGACGCGAGGATGTCGGTGCGCACCGAGAGATCGGTCGTGCTCGCAATCACGTATTGCATCGCATTGACCGTTACCGCGCTCGTGGTGCCGGGCGTCGTGAACGCCCGCACACCCTTGGTTCGCGTTCCGTTGCGGAAGTTCGCTCCATTGCGCGCGTAAGCGAGGTGCGTCGCCAGCGGCATCAGGTAACGTGCACCAAGCCGCAACGGGCTTTCGTCTTGGTCGATGTAGCCGTCCTGATACGCGACGATGCACGGCACGTCTTTGGAGTAGACGGCCGTATCGGATCCGATCGAGACGCCCGCGTGCATCGGCTGATACGACTGCGCGGAGAGTTTTTGATCGTCGGTGAGGTCGGTAAACTGACCGATCGCGAATTGATCGGTGATCGGCGCAATTGCCGGGTGCAGGGTGGAACCGATCGCGACATCGGAGATCGAGAACTCGTTGCCGTCGGACGGCCGCGCGTTGCCGTACTTGGTGATGACTTGGTCGAGCGGCACGACCTTCTCACGTACTTGGAGCGTGCCGAGCGGGTGTACGACCAGCGATGTGTCGCCGGGCGCTCGCGGTGCGAGCGAGATCGATGGCGCCGCCTCAGCCGGCATAACCGTGCTCCAGTTTTGCTGGTCACCAAGCGCAGCGGTCAGGTCTGGAAGCACTGCTGCGGCCGGCAGCGCGACGGGGGTGCTGTCGCCCCAACTGATATCGACCGAAGCACTGACGTCGATAAAAAGAATGTGGAGATGCGCGTCGCCGTGCACGTGCCATGGGCGCGGACCGGAGACCATGCCATCGACGCTGATGCTGGCGATGGAATCGCCGTCGTATTGGATGTCGAGCCCGGCCGAGAAGTCGAACTCGAACGAGAACGGCTCGAAGATGAAGAGGCAGTCGAAGCCGATCCAACCGTGGACGCTAAACCCGCCTGCCGCGGCGTAGAGGTCGACGTTTGCGCCGAACTGCACCGAGTTCGAGGTGACCGCGAAGTACGAGTTGGAGCTCAAGCGCGGATTGTCGCCGTCGCCGATTGCCACCGTGCAGCGCGCGAGTTGCGGAAAGCCCGGCGGTGGTGTGAAACGCGGGTTCAAGCCGCCCAGCGAGAAGGCGAAGTTCGGATTGTCGCCCCACGACAGACGCATGCCGAGATCGCCGGAGATCGAAAAGACGAGGACGTACGAATCGTACATCGTGCCGTCGATCGAGAACAGCTGCGCGCCGAAATCGATCGTGCCCAGAACGTCGATATTGAGCGCGATGAGGGCAACGTCTTGGTCCGGCAGCGCGGCCTTGATCTCGCCGAGAATCGCAATGCGAATCGGATCGGGGATTTCGAGAATTACCCCGAGCGAGAGCGTAATGAGCGTCGGCGTTCCCCAACCGAGTTCGAACATCGGGCCGAACAGATACCGTCCTTCTGCCGGCGGGAAGAAGGCCTCGATGTTGCTGATGATCTGCGGCGCGTTGTTGACGGGGTCCGCCGGAAACAGGATCGAATCCAGCGTGTGCGCGCGCAGGCCGGCGCGCAACGCGTCCAGCGCCATCGTGCGGTTGATGCCGCCGAGGCCGCCCACCCCATTGAGCGTGAAGCCGAACGAGAGCTGCACCGGCGGAAACTCGGTCGTGATGATCAGCAGCAGTGAGAAGCCGCTCGAACCATCGGGCAGCACGGTGTCGAGAACGCCGATGATCTTGACCTGCACGATGTCGGCGATGCTGCATTCGAGTACGCCGGCATAACGGTGTTTCACCGTGTCGATGCTCAGGTATCCGCCGCCTGAGATGAGCCCGGCATCGAGTTCCATGCCCAGGCCGTTGGGCGGTTTGAACGCCAGCGCGAAATCGAGCGGCCCGAGATTGCCGCGCGCGAAAGTGACGATCAGCTCGAGGCCGATGCGGTCGACGGATACGCTGAACGGCCCGAGCGTTGCCGAGCCGGTGAGGCTGATCTCGACCGGAAGCGCGTTGCTGCTGCTTCCTCCGCTGCCGCCGACCGCGAGTTCGACGTGAAGCGTATCGAGATCGAACGGGCCTGCCGACACGTGCAGCGGAATCGTCAGCGCCGTGCTCGCGTTGCCGGTGAAGAAGAACCCGTTCGCCGCCGACCAGCCCACGCCGAAGTCGAAGTTAACGCTCAGTGAAATCGGGATGATCGACGCGAGGAATGAATCCATCTGCGAGGAGTCGACGAAGAACCGCCCGCCCGTGATCTTCGCGAATCCCGAGGGGCTCAAAACGCCGCCGCTGATGTCGGCGCCGCCGCCGAGCGACAACTGCTTTGCTTCGATCCCGATCCCGTCGGTTAGCGTGAGAACCGGCGTCGCCGCTCCGCCGCTCGGCGCGTAGGCGATCGAGAAGAGCAAATGACCGTCGAGCGCACTGGCCACTGCGGCAGCCGACGTGAGGTTGTTGAGAATCTTCGGCGGCGATCCGGCGCGGAAAACAAAAGCCAGCCCGCTTTGCACGTCGAGCGTCGCGTCGATGACGAAATTGACGGTGTCGGACAGCGGAATCGTTTCGGATCCGCCGCCGTGCGCATAGGGGACGATGGCGAGGCCGGCATCGGTGCCGCCGGCCGTCGACGGCCGCAATGCGATGAAGCTGACACCGACATCGACCGGAACGTCGTCCAGCGACCGCAGGACGCTGAGCAGCAGTTGCGTTGACGGTTTCGTATCGGCTTCCGGTACGTCGTGTCCGGCGATGAGGGACTCCGCTTGACGGGGCAGCGCGCGCACGCGGTTGGGCAGGCTGATCCCCATTAACAATGCGCCGAGTGCGCTAACGGCTGCATCGGGGCTGAACGTTGCCGTGCCCCAGCCATAAACGTCCTTGAGCAATCCCGGGAAGTCGCCGAACACTTTCGGCAAAAGATCCCAGTGGATCACGTCGCGAACGTGTTGCGTCTGATAGATCGTGTCATCGGCATCGTATGGATGCCGTTCGAGGATGCCGGTGAACATGAGGAAACTGATCGCCATCAGCGACCCGTCGCTGAGCGCTTGCACGACGACGTAATCCAGCAATCGCGGAACGAACTGGTTCTGGATGTCGGTTTTTGCTAAGTAGTCGCCGGCTACGGCGAAGCCGCCGGCGATACCGTCGATCTCGCCAAAGATCTTGACGACTTCTTCGAGGAGTGCCGCATAATCGCCGGCTAGCGTTACTCCGCCGGTTCCGGCGGAAATGCTGCCGTTCAATGCCTCGATCGCGTCGACCAGTGCGCCGAGATCGAGTGCGGCTAGACCGATGTCGGCGCCGCCCGGCGGCATTTGCCAGCCGAGATTCGCCAACAGCGTAGCCGGCCCGCTGTCGCCGATCATCTGCTCGTGCACGATCTTGAGGCTGTTGCCGATGCGTTCGATGGCCTGGTCGAGCGAGGACGGCATTATTTAATCCAGGCACCCGACTTGAACGAGAAGGGGCGGGATTCTTCGATCAGCGCGAGCGTCGTGCCGTCGACCTTCACACCGTTGCGAGTGAGGTAGTCCTTCCAACTCCACGTGGGATCGGTGGGATACTCAATCACGCGCCCGAGCCCGTCAGACGGTGCACTCGCGGGCGAACTCGTGAGCGCCGCGATTTTGCCCTTCGAACTGTTTCGCCAGAGCGTCATAAATTTCGCTCCGTCGCCCGCGCCGCTCGAGGTAAGGTCGCCGGACGCCGGATCGCTGTAGCCCAGGTGTTCGCTCCAGAGGCGGCGCCGCAGCACGTCGACCGCATCGGAATTCGGTTGACCGTCAATGCCGTTGAAGATCAGGTAGTTCAGCTCGTGATTGCGGTTGTCGCCGAACTGGTAGGCGTGGAAGAGCTGGAAATAATCGAGCGACGCCCCGTCGAGATTCGCCGAACCGACGGTCGCCCAAGTGTTATCTACGATGGCTACTTTCGCGTGCACGTAGTTGGGCATGATTTTGCCGGCTTCTTGCGACCAGGCGGTAAAGAAGCCGATGCGGGTGGCGTCGGCGGCAAGTTTGTCGCGGATCTCCTTGATCAGCGCACACTGCCACTTCGCGTAAAACGGAATGTCCGGAATGACGTTTACCAAGATGATCGCGTTGAGCGCCGGCTTCGCTTTGATCGCGGCGATGAGCGCTTTGCCGATCGTCTCGTTGGTGAAATATTGGTTCTCGAAGTAAATGAATTCCGTCGCGTTTTCGATCGCGCGCAAGTACGCCTCGAGCACCCCTTGCTCGCCGTTGTCCAGCGGCGCCGGGAACGCACCGCCGTTGAGCGTGCGGACGAGTTGTAAGCTCGCGGCATATTCGCCGGTGCCGGGCGTCGCGGCGGGAACCGCTGGAATCGCCGCGATCTCTGCCGTTCCCTTTGCCGTGTTCCAATGCAAACGGAACGCCTCGTGCATGTCGTTGACCGCGGGACCGCGGACGCCGAGACTCACGTCGTGAATCGGAATGTCGGGATGCCATCCGCGTCGCGGCTCGTCGATGTTGTGCGTCGACGCGTCATAGTACGGCTGCGTGAAGGGCGAGCCCGTGACGATGACCTCGTTTTGATCGACCATCACCATCTTGGCGTGAAGGCGATTGAAAAGCGTGCGCGGGAACCCGAGGACCGACGCTGCCGGCGCCGCGGTCTTGTAGTACTTTTGAACGTCGCCTTCCGAACCGGTCGGATGCGACGTGAGTAGACCGGCGGCCTTGCCCGCCGAATAGGCGATGGTCTTGATGTTGATGATCGCCAGCACGAGCAGAATCGGCAACGTCAGCAGGACCAGCAGCGCTTCGCCGAAGATCGTGAAGTACGTCGTCCACGATGCGGTGTCGATGAGCATGCGAACCGTTGCGGGCTTTGCGGCGAGCGCTTTGAGCTGTACTTCCAGCACTTTGTCGGTGCTGTCCACGGCGCGCAGGGTGTCTTTGTCGAGCTTCGAGACGAAGTCGAGCACGATGCCGGGTTCATCTTTGTGCGGCACATCGAGCTCGAGCTGCATGATGTTGACTTCCGTCGCGGCGACATCTAGCCGCGTGGCGACGTAGCCCCAGGCTTCTTCCGAATCGACCAGCGGACGGACGACATTGCCTTGGCTCAGGTATGGGAGCGGTTGCGCAGCCGGCAGGCCGAGCGTGACCGCCCAACCTTTGGCATCACGTTGGGCGATCGTGATTTGGCCGAAATCGAGGGTGCCGGAGACATCATCTTTCTCGACCGGCTTGATCAGGTCGCGGGTGCCGTTGAGGATGCGCAGCCGCAGCTTGCGGGCGCCGTACAAGCTAGCGAGCGCATCGTCGCCGTAGGGGCCGAGGGAGATTGCCCCGCTCGTGACTGCTACCGTCGCGAGATCCGTGTCGAACAGCGCGGAGATGTCGGTGAGCGTCGCGGTGAGGGCGACGGTCAGCGGATTCCCAGACTCATCGACGATCTTGCCGGTAGCGCTGGTACTCATGCTCCTCCGAATGGCAGGCCGCTTGGTACGCCGTTGTACTACGGCATCATGCGCCGTCCCTGGGAGTTGCCTGGGAAGAGTTTAGGGCCAGATGAGGCCGGCGGTGACGACGCGCGTCGTCCCGTCGCGGCGCGTTCCGGCAACGATGCGCGTGTGTGTTCCGAGCGGCACGCTGACGTCGCCTTCGATGTTGCCGTTGCGCCAGATCGCATCGACGCGCATCACGTTGCCGGCGGTGAGCCAGGTGACGTTGCGGTCGAGGCTCTGCACGCCCGTCGCGTAGACGCCGCCGCCGTAGGTCGTGCCGCTGTCGTGCGAGATCAGCACCCACGAGCGCACCGCGAGCGACGGCGCGATCTGCCACACCGTTGAGACGCCGCTCCCGCCGGTGGTGCCGTACGTCGGCCCGGTGACGGTTTGCCGGAAGGCCATCAGGTCGATGCGGAAGCGATTGTCGTCATCGAAACCGGCGCCCGCGTCGAGCAACTGCGAGCGGTTGACGGCCGAACCGTAGCCGTATCCGAGCGGCGGCGCGAGCAGCAGATACAGCGGCGTCGTGAGCAACGTGTCCACGCTGTCGGCGTGCACCTCGAACGCCGACCCGATGCGCGTCGATGCGGTGAGGATCGGCAGCACCGCGCCGCTCGTCGTGCTCGCGCCACGCAGCGACTCGCCGTCGTTCGCGGCGGCCAGCGACGCGAAGAGCCGCGTGCGCCCGTCGTCGTGCAGCACTTGCACGTACGCGCGCGCATCGTAGTCCACGCCGCTGCCGTAGCCGATGAAGTCTGACTGGCGCTGCGCGCGCACGCCGTACGTCAGTTCTCCCGAACGCATGGTGAGCGAGGCGATGCTATCGTTCTCCGGACCGTTGAGATCGGTCGAACGCGTCATGCTCAGCGCCGTACTGAAGGTCGATGCCCCCACCGGCACGGCGTACGAGCCGGAAAAACCCGCCGCGCTGACGCCGATGGCGCTCGCGGAAATCGCGCGCAGATCGAGCGTCCCGCCGCCGGCCGGCAGCGTGCCGTCGAGTACGCCGCGCGTTGCCGCGTACGCGCCGCCGGCCGTGGAGAACGCACCGCGCAGATCGTTGCCGCCGCGCAGCACGAGGTCGCCGCCGGCCCCGGCGTCGCCGCGCGCGAATCCGGCCGACTGATCGAGGGTGTCGATCGAGAACAAGCCGCCGGCGCTGTTGGATGCGTAGGCATTCGCTTGCGACGGATCGGTCTCCGAAATCGTCGAGGCGGCGTGCGCCGGAATGCGTGTGCCGAGATCCTCGTCATCGCTCGTGCGGTAGAGCGCGAAACCGTCGCTGACCACGGTGCCTTGCGCGCCGCCGAGGCCGCGATCGCTGATCGCGCCGCCGTTCGCGACGACGAACGGCATCAGCGCGGCCATCTTCGAGACGTTGTAGTAGGGCAGCACGAGCGCGTCGGCGGCCGAGATCCCGCGGTCGCGCAAGACTGCGAAGCGCTTCACCACGGCCACCACCGGAGCGCCGGGCACGCGTGCCACGGTTACGCGCATGCAGTAGGTGCAGCGCACGTCGACGCTCGCGACGTCGCCGGCGGAGTCCACGGCGAACGTCCCGTCCGCGGCCGTCGTGCCGCTCCCGGCCGGTTTGCCCCCCGGTCCACGCAGGGTCACGGTGCCGCCCTGAACGGGGTAGCCGTCGGTATCGCGGACCACGCCGACGACTAGGTCGGCTGCAAGAGCAAGCGAGGGTGTGGCCAGCAACATACATGCCGCCAGGCCCAGAGTTTTCAGAATTGTCTTACGTTCTCGGTGTACGATAGGGGTGTGCAACGCGTTCTCACGCCGGCAGTCCTGCTTGTTACCGCGCTCCTCACCCTAGGAGCAGCGGCCGGGATCGCCTATGCCGCCGAGGGTGGTTTCGACGTTGCCACGCTGGTTGAACCGAGCGCGCCGGCCGGTCTGCTGCCCACGATCACGATCGAGGGCCGCAAGGGCTGGGCGTGCACTGCCGAGCGCAATGCGACGGCCTCGAAACTTCCGGACGCGGCGCTTCCCACCGGCCATTGATGTTTCGGATCGCCGCCTGCGCGCTGCTCGTGACGGCGTTCGCACCGACTATCGTTCTCGCGCAAGCCTATCCGGCGGCGACCCCGGTCGCGCGCACGACCTCGCCGGCGCAGCTCGACGCGCTGGCCCGCGACCGCGAAGTCGTCGAACGCTTCCGGCGCGGCCTCGATGCCGCCGCAAAGTCTGACTGGAAGACGTCCGCGGCCGAATTCACGCGCGTCGTCGCGCTCGATCCGGCCGAACCGCGCGGTTCGACCGCACAGTACAACCTCGGTATTGCGCAAGCGCACTTGGGTCAGTTCGCTGCTGCGGAAGCGGCCTTCGGCGAAGCGCTCAAGCGCGATCCGGGCTTCGCTGCGGCGGCCGCCAATCTCGTCGATACGGCACTGCAGGCCGGCGATCTCGCACTTGCGCGCACCGCCGCCGATCGCTTCATCGCGATCGCGCCGACGTCGCTGCGCGCACGGTACAGCCGCGGCCTCGTCGCCCTCAAGCAGAACGATCTTGCCTCCGCCCGGGCCGATTTCGCCGCGCTTTCCGCGGCCGCGCCGTCATACGCGCTCGCGCACTACGATCTCGCCGTCACCGAGGTGCGTTCCGGCGACTACGCTGCGGCGCAAACCGAGTTGAAGGCGGCGCTGGCGCTGAGCCCCGGGTATGCGCGGGCGCGCTTTGCGCTCGCGACGCTGCTGTTGCGAGCCGACCATCGCGCCGAAGCGAACGCCAACCTCGCGCGCGTGATTCAGGACGCCGACGATCCCTCACTTCGTGCGCTGGCGCTCAGCCTGCGCGACCGCTTGAATGCCCCGCAATGAATCTGCTGCAACCCACCCTGGAGGAAACGTGCGCGTCCTGCTGATCGAAGACGATGCGGAGATCGCCGAAGGCGTGCGATCGATACTCGAGCGTCGCAAGTTTGCGGTGCAGGTAACGCGCGACGGCGACGAAGGTTTCGAGGCGCTCTCGCACGATCGCTTCGACGTTGCAATCGTCGACATCGGATTGCCCAAACGCGACGGCTTCGCGGTCGCGCGCCAAGCACGAGCCGCCGGCATTCAGACGCCGATGCTGATGCTCACCGCGCGCGATGCCGTGGAAGACCGCGTGCGCGGACTCGACGCGGGCGCCGACGATTATCTGGTCAAGCCGTTCGTCGAAGAAGAATTGCACGCGCGGTTGCGCGCCTTGTTGCGGCGCGGACCGATGCCGGTGCGCGATCGCTTCGCCGTCGGCGATCTGGTGGTCGATTCGGGCGGGCGGACCTGCGAGGTTGCGGGCAAGCCCGTGCGGCTCGCGGCTACCGAATTCCGGGTCCTCGAGTACCTCGCGGCGAATGCCGGGATCGTGCTGTCCCGGGATCAGATCCTGGATTTCGTATGGGGAACGTCGTTTGACGGTTCGCGGAATGTCGTTGAGGTCTACGTCAGTGCGATTCGCCGCAAGCTGCGTGCGGTCGGCGCGGCCGACCGGCTCGTAACGGTGTGGGGAGTCGGCTACAAATTGACCGGGTAGTCCTCCGCGTCGCGGCGGCCTACACGGCCATCGTCGCGATCGTGCTGCTGGCGCTGGGCGCGGCGGCGTTTGCATTTATCGCGCGCGTCGACGCCGACGAACTGCGCCCGATCATCGATCTGCCCGAGGGCGCGTACGTGTACCATCACGCGCTGGTCCAAGCAGGACTCGTCATTGCCGGGATCGAGGTGGCGCTGTTGTTCGTGGTGGCGGTTGCCGCCTACGCGCTGGCGCAGATCTCCACGCGGCCGCTGACCGAAGCACGCGATCGCGAACAGCGCTTTGCGAGCGAAGCCGCGCACGAATTGCGCACGCCGCTCGCGCGCATCGCCACCACCGCGCAAGGCGCGCAGGGCGGCACGCCCGAGGAAGCGCAGCGCGCGCTCGCCGCCGTCACCAAAATGGCGATCGAGGCATCGGCGCTGATCGGCGATCTGCTCACGCTCGCGCGGGTCGAGCACGTGCCCTCGGGGTTGTTCGAACCGGTGGACGTGTCGTCGCTCGTGCGCGACGTCGCTGCCGAGTACGGCGCCGCGCGGCCCGGCGTGCGCATCGCGGTGAACGATGGTGAAGGCACGTTCGTCGACGGCGATGCGCTGCGGCTGCGCCGCCTATTCGCCAACGTGGTCGACAATGCGGTGCGTCACGCCGGCAGCGGCGTCTTGATCGACATCGCCCAAACCGGCGATCGCGCCGTCATTGCGGTGGAAGACGACGGCTCCGGCGTGGCGCCCGAACTGCGCGAGAAAATCTTCGAACGCTTCGTCACCACCACCGGCGGCACAGGCCTCGGCCTCCCCATCTGCCGCTGGATCGCCCGAGCCCACGGCGGCGACATCCACGTAACCACCGGCTCCCGCTTCATCGTCGAGTTACCGCTCCTCCCGATCGATTAGTACGAAGAAACGGGAGGGGTAGCAGTAGGAAGAAACGGGAGGGGTTAGAGGATGACGCCTCGGCCCTACTACCATCGGCCGCTCAAGCGAACGCGATTTCTCAAGCAGCGAGCGAATAAAACATGTCATTCCGAGCAGCGCCCAAAGGGCGCGTCGACGAGGAACGAGAGAGCATCGTGGCCACCGAGTGCGACCGCGAAGCCGGGAGCAGTGGTTAAATAAATACTTTTCCTACACTACTGCTCGCGCCTTCGCGCTCGCGCTCGCACTCGGTCGCAAAGATGGTGGCGGGTCCCTCGCCTACGCACCTAAAGGTGCTCCGCTCGGGATGACACACCGGGGTGCAGCGAGCGAATCAAACCTGTGACGCTGGGGGAGGGGTGCGTGTTAGCGGATGCCGCGCCAGTAGGGTTGGGCGTCGGTTACGATTTGGTGGGTGTCGTAGGGGGTTTTGAGCTGGCCGTATTTGTAGGCGACGTCGAGTTGGGGTTGGAGCAGCGCGTAGGTGAGCGAGTCGCCGAAGGTTGAGCGTGCGGTGGCTGCGATGCTCGTTGCGTCGGTGCCGAGGAAAGGCGCGAGGATTTTTGCCGTTTCGGCGTGATGGGTGTTTGCCCAGCGTGCAGCTTCACCATCGCTTGCACGAAGCGGTGGGCGGCATCGGGGTTGGCGGCGACCCACGACTTCGAGGCGGCGAACACGCCGAGGGTGTAGCGCGGGGCGATCGCACCGAACGCGTCGGCCAAGAGATCGACGTCCGCCTTTGCTTGGGTGAGGGCGGGCTCGGAAATCATCGCGGCATCGATGCGGCCGGCTTTGAGCGCGGCCGGCATCTCGGAGTTGGGCAGTTCGACGAAGTGCACGGTTTTCGAGTCGCCGCCGGTTTTGTCGATCCAGGCCGACGCGGCAAGTTGTAGACCGCCGCCGAGCGTGGTCACGGCGACCGCTTTGCCGGCGAGATCGGCGCCGGTCTTGAGCTTCGAACCTTTCGCTTTGACGAGCGCGTTGTCGACCGGGTTTTTGTCATCGAAGATCGCGGCCGGCGCGAGCACGATGATCGGAATCCCGCGCTGCAGCGCCGATGCGGCCGACACGAGGTTGGAGAAGCCCATCTCGAGCGAACCGCCCGCCACGGCCGCGATGATCGCGCCGCCGCCGTTGAACGACGTCACCGTTGCATCGAGCCCGTACTTCTTGAAGATGCCCGCCGCTTGCGCGTAGACCGGCAGCGACGTCGCGTCGGCGTAGCCGATGACTGCGACCCGAATCGGCGTCAGCGCCGGCGGCGCGGACTGCGCCAAGGCACCGGCCGGCAGCAGCGCCAGAAGAACGCTCGCGATGAGCGCGCGCATCAGAGATCCAGCGTGTTCGGCGAGAACATCTCTTCGATGCCGACCTTGCGCTTGAGCAAACCGTCCTCGAAGTTCGTCTGCAGGATCTCCTCGAGCGCTTTGCGGTTCGCCTTGATGCCGTACGGCATGATGTCTTTGTGCAGCGTCGCCTTCTCGGCGGCGTCGATCAGGCCCGACTCGTAATACGGTTCGAGCGTCGCGTCGAGCGTGCGCGCATTGCGAGCTTTGACTTCCTGGAACATGCTGTAGAGGTTGAGGATCACCCACGGGTACTTCTCGACGATCGAGCGGCGCACGACCACGCAGTGGTTGATCGGATAGATGCCCGTCTTCGCGTAGTAACGTTTGGCCTCGACCTCGGGCGGATCGAAGAGGTAGCGCACGTTCGGGCTCGAGAGCGGATCGGCGTTGCTGCGATCGATGAGGTTGCGCGCGTTGATCCAGCGGCCGGCATCGAGCTCGCCGTCGATGAGCATCTGGCCGATGTCTTTCGTTTTCGGAATGTACTGCAAGTCGATGCCCGGCGGCGGTACGAAGCCGGTCGAACCGCCGTGACTCTGGTCGGGATTGCGTTCCATGTACCAGTGCATACTGCGCGGATCGACGCCGAATTCCGTGCGCAGTGCCTGCCGCGTCCACACCCCCGCTGTCTGCTGAAACTCCGCGATGCCGAATTTCTTACCGGCGAGATCGGCGGGTTTCTCGATGCCGCGATCGGTGCGGATCATGATGTTCGTGTGAAAGAACTGGCGCGAGGTAAAGACGGGGATGCCCACCCATTGCGTCGGGCCTTGCGCCGTCATGATCGAGAGCGATGAGTTCGACATTTCCGAGACGTCGAATTCGGCGTTCTTGAGCTGCCGGAAGAACATCTCGGAGGGATGGAGCGTCGTCACCTCGAGTTCGATGCCTTCGGCCGCGAATTGCCCCTCGGCAATGCCCTTCGTACGCGGGTTCGCGGAGAGAGCGCAGGTGAGTTTCAGTTTTGCCATATCACAAGGCGCGTTGGAGAACGAGGTCCCGTTCCCCTAGTGGATTCACCTCTGGTGAATCCTTCGCGTTCGGCCTACGGCCGAGTCGCCTCGTCAACAAACAGTTGGCGGCCGGCGAACAAGCCGGCGACCAGCGTTGCGGTCGCGATCGTGAGGAGCCACAGCGTCGATTCGAGGCGCGCGTCGGGCGAACGGTTGACCAGCCCCAAGACCAGCGGCCCCACCGTTGCGATCAGGTAGCCGACGCATTGCGCCATCGACGAAAGACGCGCGGCGTTGTCGGTCGTGCGCGCGCGGATGACCTGGAACGTCAGGGCCATACCGAACATCGCGCCCATCCCGACACCCAGCAAACCGCAGAAGGTCAGGATCGTCGCCGGCGGACCGTACAGGATGCCGACGATCATCATCCCGTTCCACGCGGCCGCGGCGGCGGCCAACAGATCTTGCCGGCGGGATCGTGTCAGCAGCACCGGCATGACGAGCGCCGCCAAGAATTGCGTGAAGAAGAAGACCGTGAGATCGGTCGCGACGGCGGACAGCGACTGGCCGCGCGCGCCGATCAACGTGCCCATCCATAACGAGACCGCGTAGAACGTCGCCGATTGCAAGCCCATGTAGGCCGACACGGCCCACGCCAAACCGTTGCGCCAGAGTCCCATACCGGGTACGTGATCTTGCGGGCGGAGGTTGTCGACCAGCGGCGGTAGCGCGATCAGCGCTGCGACGAACGCCGGCAATGCCCACACCGCGAGCGTTGGCCGCCAATCACCGAAGTGCGTGAAGAGCACCGGCGTCAGTGCCACGGCGATCAGCGCGCCGACGGCCAGCATCATCGTGTAGATGCCCATCGCGATGCCGATGTGCGCCGCGAGACGCGCCTTCACGAGCGTCGGCACGTACACGTTGCCGAGGCCGATGCCGAGACCGAGCACGAGCGCGCCCGTATAGAGCGGCACGTCGCTGCCGGCGCTGCGCAAGAGCGTTCCCGCGCCGACGAGCAGCAGCGCGAAGACTAACCCGCCGCTCCATCCGAGCCAGCGGCCGACTTGCACCGCGCTGGCCGATGCAAGGCCGAGCGCGAGGATCGGCAGCGCGGTGAGCATGCCCGAGCCGAGCGGCGAGAGCGCCAGCGACTTCTGCACGGCGGGCAACACGATGCCGAGCGTCAGCAGTGCCGGGCGCAAGTTCAAGGTTGCCGCAACGATGACGATCGGCAGATACCAGCGGAGCGCGGCTTTCACGGTTGGCGTAACGCCGCTTGCACCTGCGGTTCACGGTGATGCGCGAGCCAATCAATCACGCCTTCGCGCGTGACGAAACCGAGAAACAATCCGTCGACGTCGACGACCGGCAGCTGGTGGAAGCCCGTTTTGCCCATGATCGCGAGCGCCTCCGCAGCGTCGGCGCCGGGAGCGATCGTGGTGACGTCGTGCTCGCGCTTCATCACGGCGGTGACGTAGGTGTCTTCGAGCGCCGTGCCGTCGGTGTGGGTGAAGTCACCGAGCGTGACGAGGCCGACGAAGCGTTCGCCGAGCACGACCGGCAGCGCGCGCACGCCTTTACTCAGCATCAGCTTGAGCGCGGTGTCGGCGTGCGTGTCGGCCGAGAGCGTGGCGGCGGCCGGCACCGCGAGCTGCATCGCGGAGTGGCCGCGCAGTGCGACCTGCAGCCGCGCTTGCCGCTCCTCGCCTTGCGCCGAGAGCAGCAAGAACCAGCCGATGAACGTGAACCAAAGGCCGCCGCCGAAGCCTTGCACCAGCACGTCGGTGATGCCGTAGGCGATCGTGGCCCACGCGAAGACAACGCCGATGCGGCCGGCGATGCGCGTGGCGCGCATGCGGTCGTGCGTGATCGCCCATAGGATCGCTTGCAGCACGCGCCCGCCGTCCATCGGGAAGGCGGGCAGCAGGTTGAACACGCCGACGATCAGGTTGGCGGTGGCGAGATACGCGAGCACCACGCCGGCCGGCTGGGTCATGCCGGCCTGCGTTGCGGCGAGCGCGCACAGAAGGGCGAGCACGAGGCTCATCAACGGTCCCGCGAACGCGAGCCACGCGGCCTGCAGCGGCTTCGCGGGCTCCGCGCTGAGGTTCGACGCGCCGCCGAAGATGAACAGGCGAATTTCCTTCACCGGAATCCCCTGCGAGCGCGCGACCAGCGAATGCGCGAGTTCGTGCAGCAGAACGCTGGCGAAGAAGAGCAGCGCCGTGACGATCGCGAGCACCGCGCGCACGCCCGCCGTGACGGCGATCGCGTGAAACGGTCCGCTCGAACTTCCCAGCGCCCACGAGACGATCGCGAAGATGAACAGCCACGACACGTCGACGACAATGCTGACGCCGAAGAGCCGCCCGATGTTCATCTAGTGGCGGTACTCGTTGGGGAGATCGGCCACGATCGGATTGCGCAGCACGCCCAGGCCCGTGATCTCCACTTCCACGACATCGCCGGACTTCATGTGCACGGCGCCCGGGATCGGGTTCTGACGCACCTGCGCGGCCAAATTGTTGCCCTCGACGTCGTCGGGGGCGGGCGGAATCGCACCGCTTGTGCCCATCGCGATCACGTCGCCCGGCTGTAGCGTGTAGCCGATCGAGAGATAGTTGATCACTTGCGCGACCGAGAAGAGCATGTCGTCGAGGCCGGACTTCTGACGCACGACGCCGTTGAGGCGCGTGATGAGCCCGTGCTTCGCCGGATCGCCGAACTCATCGGCCGTCATCAGCCACGGACCGTAGGAACCCGACTTCTCGAAGTTCTTACCGAGGCCGAACTGCCGGTTGTGGCGCTGGAATTCGCGCACCGAACCTTCGTTGCACGCGCAGTAGCCGGCAACGTGGTCGAGCGCGCGATCGATCGGGATGTGGCGTCCGCCCTTGCCGATCACGACGGCGAGTTCCCCTTCATAGTCGAACGCACGCGCGACGTCCGGCGGCGGCGCGACCAGCGGCGCATTCGGCGGAACGAACGACCACGGCACGCGCAAGAAGATCTGCGGAAATTTGTCGGACGTCGTGAGCCCGGTTTCCTGAATGTGGTTTTTGAAATTCAGCGCTAAGGCCCAGAAGGCGTGCGGCTGTTGCAAGAGCATCGCCAGTTCCGCGCCGGCCAGCTGGTGGTTCCCCGACTTGCCCTTCGCGGCAGCGGTCAGTTTCGCGAGACCGTCCTTTTGCGCCAGCAGCTCGTCGAGCGTGCGCGGCAGCTTCGGATCGAGTTCGTGGACCGCGACAAAGGTGGTGTCGCTCGTGAGCACGCCGAGGCTCGGCGTTCCGCCGTCGAGATAGGAGATGATACGCATGGTTGTTCTTGTTTCCGATCAGGAGTGAGCGCGATAGGGGCCGAGAATTTTGAGAGCTGCGTCGGTAAAGGACGTATCGACGACTTGTTCCACCGTCGTCTCGCTGTCGATGTAGCCGGCGCCCTTGAATGCGGCGAGGTCGAAGCGAAGGTTGGGCAGGTTGAGGCTGCCGTTCACGTCGACCGCGTTGGGGACGATCTCGCGAAAGATCGCCGCATCGTGAATCGCGGAATATTTGACGAGCGCGTCGATCACCTCGGCACTGTTCGGCCCGTTCAGCTTCCCTTTGTTCAACGCGCCGGCGACAAACCGCAAGCCTTTGATGTAGGCAACCATAAACTTCACCGCGGTATCGCGTGAATTACGGATGAAGTTGCCGCTGTAGAAAATAATCGAATTCATGCCGTTGGGGATCAAGACGTCGCTGGCGGAGAAGCGCACGGCGTAACCGCCTTGGATCGCTTTGGTCGCGAACGGTTCGATCGTGCACGCCGCGTCGATCGACTTGTTGGCGAACGCGGCGATCTGTTCGGGAAACCCGATGAACACTTGATGCACGTCTTGATAGCTGAGTCCGCCGCGCTTCAACGCTTCGCTCATCGTGACGAACGCCGCGGTGCCCTGTCCGACTTGCGCAAACGTGAGGCCCTTGAGGTCCTTGAACGACTTTACGCGGCCGCTGTCGATCAGGTCTTTGCGCACGAGGACGGAGATCACGCCGTAGCCCGGTGCCGAGATCGCTTCGCTGGCCACGCATTTCAAATCGATCCCGTGGCCGACCGCGTTGAAAACGCCGGCCGTCGGCGCGCCGGTCGCCACGTCGAGCTGGCCCGCGCCGAGCGGCGCCATCATCATCGCGGCCGTTTGCATCGGCGAGATCTGCACGTCGAGGCCTTGCTCGGCGAAGTAGCCTTTGGCGATCGCGACGCAAATCGGCGCATCGCTCTGCGAGAGCGTCGCTCCGACGCGAACGACCGCGGGCGTTGCGGCAAATGCGCGGGCGGGCGAAACCAGCGCCGCGGCCACGAGGGCCAGCGTCGCATCCCGTCGCGTCAGCATCGTCACGCTGTTGCCCAGCCGGCCTCCGAGAGATCGACCCGCGTGCCGACCGGGTCGAGAATGAACGCTTCGTTGAAGCGCCCGTCCACCGGAACGCGGACCGGCGCCTTCGCACCGCCTTCGACTGCGGTGTCGGCGACGGCTTCGAGATCGTCGACCTCAAAGCCGAAGTGGAAGATGCCTTCAGGCCGTCCGCGTGCCGAGATCAGCGCGAGGTTGATGTAGCCGTCGGACACGTAGATCGCGCCGCCGTCGCCGCCGCCGACCATCTTCATCCCGAACGTCTTGATGTAGAACTCAGCGAGGGCTTCGTTGTCGTTGGCGAGGATCGCAATGTGCTTGATGAGCGGCACGGGACAACCTCCGGTATGTTTTGGGCGCGATGAAAACGGCTTCCCAGCCAGCCTTCGAATCCCCCGCTAGTAGGCGAGGCCGTACGACTCGCGCCGCGGATCGGCGCCGCCTTCGCGAACGCCGTATGCGTTGATGCGCGTGATGCCTGCGCCGCCCATCGTCACGAAGAACGGCGGTTCGATGTTGAGGGTGTGGCCGCGGCGGGTCAGCTCCTCGCATACCGCTTGGCCGACCGACGACTCGATGTGCAGCACGCCGTCCGGTGCAACGAACCAGCGCGGCGCCTCGACCGCCTGCTGCAAATCCAACCCGCGATCGATCAGGCGCATGATGAGCAGCGTGTTGGTAAACGTTTGACTCGGTCCGCCGGGCGTGCCGAGGCTCACCATGAAACGGTCGCCCTTGCGAAGCATGTGCGGGTTGAGCGTGTGCAGTGTGCGCTTCTTGGGCGCGACGACGTTCAACGATGCGGGGTCGAGCGAGAAGCCGGTCATGCGGTTGTTCATGAGGACACCGGTGCCCGGGATGACGACGCCGCTTCCGAACACGGCGAAGACGCTCTGCAGCAGCGATACCGCATTGCCGCCGGCGTCGATGACCGAGACGTAGCTCGTGTCGCTCGGGCTCTTCCCGTCGAGCTTGCCGGCGGCGAACGACCTCGCGCGATCCGGCGCGATCTCGCGCGCGCGGCGGGCCGTATATTCGGCATCGAGGAGCCGCGCGATCGGCGCCTGCAAGACGAACGTGGGATCGGCGATGTGTCCGCGCAGGTCCGCGCCGGCAATCTTCATCGCTTCGACGTGCGTGTGGATGAAGTCGGCGCTCGCGTCCGCATAGGATGCGATGGCCGTCGATTCGAGAATCTTCAGCGCTTCGAGAACGACGAGGCCGACCGAGACCGGCGGCTGCGAGATCACCTCGACATCGCGAAAGCCGGCGCGCAGCGGTTCGCGCCACTCGCTGCGATACGTGCGCAAGTCGTCCGCGCGCAGCAGCGCGCCGGTCTCGCGCGAGTACGCATCGAGCGCCTGCGCGAATTCGCCCTCGTAGTATGAGGCCGCGCCGTCTTTTGCGATGCCCGTGAGGATGCGCGCGGCGTCGGCCTGCACCAGCACCTCGCCCGCCTGCGGTGCTTTTCCATTCGGCCGGAAGACGGCTGCGGTCGACGGGAACTCATGCATCAGCGCGCCGCTGCGCGCGAGCGTGGAGGCGAAGAGCTGCGAGACCGGCATGCCGTTCGCCGCGAGCGCGATGGCCGGCGCAAGTACGTCGGACAACGACCGCGTGCCGAACCGCTCGAGCGCGCTCTGCCAGCCGTGGACGGCACCCGGAACCGCGCTCGCGCGCAGACCGTGTTCGGGAATCGCCGCACCGTACGCGTCGGGCGTCGCCGTTGCCGGCGAGAGACCGCTCGCGTTTAGCGCGTGCGTTTCACCGCTGCGCGCGTCGCTGAAGAGCAGAAACAAGTCGCTGCCGAGACCGCACGCGTCGGGCTTCAGCACCGCGAGTGCGGCGGCGGCCGCGATGGCGGCGTCGATCGCGTTTCCGCCCCCTCGCAGCTGATCGAGCCCGGCCTGCGCGGCCAGATGGTGGCCGGCGACGACGGTGCCGTTGCGGCCCATGACCAGCGGCCGGGTAATTTGCGCGCCGAACGGTACGAAACTCATACCGCGTGGATTAGGGTCGCGGGCTTGCTTGCCTTCTTGACACCAAAGATGGACGTATGTAGTTATTAAGGGTATGCCGAAAACGTCCAACCGCGACCGGATCCTGACCGAGGGCCTGCGCGTCGTCCACGAGCGGGGGTTCGCCAACGCCAGCGTGCGCGACATCGTCCAGGCGGCGGGCGTCCCGCAAGGCTCGTTCACGAACCACTTCGCGTCGAAGGAAGCGTTCGGGCTCGAGATCATCGAGATCTACTACGAGAACTCGCGCCGCAACATCGCCGAGACCCTGCGCAACGACGCCCGCGATCCGCTGGAGCGCCTGGCCGCCTACATCGATAACACCAAGGAGCGCATGAACGCCAATAGCATGCGCAACGGCTGTTTGATGGGGAATTTCACGGCAGAGGCCGCCGAAAACAGCGAGCCGATCCGGCGCCGGCTGGTCGAGGCGTTCGCCGAGACGCGCGAGGCCTTCGCGTACTGTCTGCGGGCTGCCGTTGCAGCTGGGCAAATCAAGCCCACGCTGGACGTAAATGACCTCGCCGGCTTTATCGTATCATCGATTCAGGGCGCTATTCTCATTTCGAAGGCGCACCAGAGCCCCGAGCCGATCGAGCGCTTCAAGCGGGTACTCTTTTCGACCGTCCTTGCTTGACAATACGGACGTACATATTATAACATCGGGCTCATGAACGAACCCGTTGTCCTCATCACCGGCGCGCTCGCCGGGATCGGCCGAGCCACCGCGCTGGCCTTCGCCCGCGACCATGCAAGGATCGTCGTCTCCGGCCGCCACGATGACGCGGGCCAGGCGCTGGTGGCCGAACTCCGCGCCCTGGGCTCCGAGGCCGAATTCTTCCGCAGCGACGTCCGCAGTGACGACGATCTGCGGAATCTGGTCGACCAGACCGTCGCGCGTTTCGGTAGGCTCGACGTCGCGGTCAACAACGCCGGCCGCGAAGGCACGGGGCCTATCACGGAGCAAACGGCGCAAACGTACGCCGAGATCTTCGATACGAACGTGCTCGGCGTGCTGCTCAGCCTCAAGCACGAGCTGCGCGTGATGCAGCCGCAAGGCTCGGGCAGCATCATCAACCTTTCATCCACGGTGGGCCATCGCGGCGCGCCGGGTGCCGCCGTCTATACCGCGAGCAAACACGCGGTCGAAGGTCTGACGAAATCTACCGCGCTCGAGGCCGCGCCGTTCGGCGTGCGTGTGAACGCCGTTGCGCCGGGCCCGACCGATACCGAAATGCTCACGCGGTTCACCGGCACGGCCGATCGCAAAGCCGGACTCGTGGCGGGTGTGCCGATGAAACGCGCCGGCACGGTCGATGAGATCGCCGATGCGATCGTTTTTCTTGCCTCATCCAAAGCCGGCTTCATCACCGGACAAATCGTCGACGTCAACGGCGGAAAGACGGCCCTATAAGATGCGCGCGTTCATTACAGCTTTTATTTTGGTCTTTATGGTCGCCGGGTCGACGGCCATTAGTTCGCTCTTCGTCGGCTATCGCACGCAGTGGGGCCTCACCAGCGCCGACGTCGCGATCGTGTTCTCGGTCTACGTGGGCACGCTGCTGCCGGTGCTGCTGTTCTTCGGTGGTCTCGCGGAACGTTTCGGACGCCGGCGCGTTGCCGTTGCCGGACTCGCGTTGATGATTGCCGGTCTTGCGACGCTGACGCTTGCGCATACTTTGGCGTTCCTGATCGTCGCGCGGCTGTTTCAAGGCGCGGGCATCGGTCTTGCGGTCGGTGGGCTGACCGCCGCAATGGCCGAAACGTATCGCGGCAAACTGCCCACCGGAAGCGTGCTGCAGACGGTGGCGGCGATCGGTCTCTTCATGGGTCCCGTCATCAGCGCGATCGCCTTCAATCTCGGCGGCGGCTTGAACGCCTCGTACATCCCAGGTCTCGTGATCGCTATCGCGTTGCTGGCGCTGATCCGCTTCGTCGCCGAACGTCCGACGAACCCCGGAACCGCGCAGCCGGCCGACGTGGCGTATTCGCCGGCGGCCGTGGCGGGCGCGTTGCGCTTCGCTCTGCCGGTCGCATTCGTGTCGTGGGCCGGGCTCTCGCTCTTTCTCTCGCTCATCCCGTCGTATCTCGCAACGGCGCTGCACGCGACGAACCCGGCGGTCGGGGCGGGCGCGATCTTCGCATCGCAACTGGCGTCGATCATCGTCACGCTGTCCTTGCGTAACATCTCGCCCGAGCACGGTGGCATCTACGGTTCGCTCGCCAGCGTCACCGGCATCGCATTGCTGGTCATCGGCACGACGACGAACTCGTGGGGCCTGATCGTCCTTGCAACGCTGCTTGCGGGCGGCGGCAGCGGCATGGCGTCGGCCGCGAGCTTCGGCATCGCCGGGCGCATCGGCCGCGGTCACCGCGCGAAGGTGTTCGCCCGCTGGTACGTCGCCGCGTACGCGGGTTACAGCATCCCGGTCCTCGCGATCGGCCTGATCGCCGCGCACACCTCATTCGAAACGGCGTTCATCATCGTCACGGCCCTGCTCGCAGCAATAGTCGCGGTACTCCCGCGGCTCTTGCCCGCACGCAACCGCGCCTCGGGATCCGAACTCGACTTCCTCGCTGCAGCGGCCTAACATTCGCTGTCGCAACTCGCCTTTTTTTTTCCGCGAATAGGTGTATATACAAATGAATGCGACCGTGGTGCCTACCGTCGAATTCGGCTGGCGCCGCTTTGCGATCGTGGCCGGCGTTATGTGCGCGGCCTTGTTGCAGACCCTCGACTCGACGATCGTGAACGTCGCGTTGCCCACAATCGAGGGCAACGTCGGCGCATCGATCGACGACGGCGCCTGGATCGTCACCGGCTACATCATCTCCAACGTCATCGTCATTCCGCTCGCGCCGTACCTGCTGGCGGTATTCGGACGCCGGCAGTACTACGCCGCCTCGATCATCGGCTTCACCCTTGCCTCGGTGCTGTGCGGCACGGCGACGACATTGCCGCTGTTGGTGACGTATCGCATCGTACAAGGAATCTTCGGCGGCGGTCTCATCGCGACGTCGCAGCTGGTTCTCCGTGAGACCTTTCCAGCGGACAAGATCGGAACGAGTTCCGGTCTCTTCGCGATCGCGCTGACGGCGGGCCCGGCGCTCGGACCGGTACTGGGCGGCTACCTCACGGATAACTATTCCTGGCCCTGGGTGTTCGAAATCAACCTCGTGCCGGGTGCGATCGCGGCATTGATCATGCTGACGATGCTGCGCAATCCGCATGCGCCACGCCGCTTGCCGTTCGACGGCGCCGGTGTCGCGCTGCTCGCGGCGGGTCTCGGGTCGTTTCAATTCGTCCTCGACGAGGGCGAACGCTACGACTGGTTTTCGAGCCCGGACATCGTTCTTGCCGTGGTCGTGAGCGCGGCGGGCTTGATCGGGTTCGTCGTGTGGGAGCTGTTCGGGGCGAAACACCCGATCGTCGATCTGCGCGCGCTGCGCGCCGGAAACATCGGGATCGGCGTGCTGGTCGCCGTGCTGCTGGGCATGGTGAGCTTCGGGCCGACGATCATGATGCCGCAGTACGTCCAAGCGAGTCTCGCCTTTACCGCAATGCTCAGCGGTCAGCTGATGCTCATGCGTGCGCTCCCGGTCGTGCTGCTGACCCCGCTCGTCGCGAACGTGGCGCAGAAGCTAGACCCGCGCATCCTGATTGCGGCCGGCTCGGCGATCAGCGCGGTGAGCCTGTTCGCCGTCAGCGGCGTCATGACGACGACGAGCGACTTCGGCGCGCTCGCGATCCCGCTCATCCTCAGCGGGGTCGGGCAGGCCGTCGTGTTCGTGCCGCTTCTGGTCGCCGTTCTGACGAGCGTCCCGCCGCAGCGCAACGCCACGGCGGGCTCGTTTCTCAGTCTGTCGTTCAATATGGGCGCCTCGATTTCAAGCGCCGTGCTGATCACCATTTTCGATCAACGCACGTATTTCCACGCCGACATCGACCGCGGAGCGGTCACCCTGAATAACCCGCTCTTCGCCCACCAAGGCATAACGCAACAAGCGATTGCGACGCTGGGACGGCTCGTCAACGCGCAGGCAACGAACGCCGGATTCGCCGATGCAATGCTGGCTCTCGTTCCGGTTTCGGTCGCGGCGATCGCGCTGCTGGCGTTCATGCGCAGGCGGGCCCCGCAGCCCGTCAAAGCCACCTAGATGGCTGCCGCTTCGGTTACCGATCTTCCGTGCATGTGTGCGACCATCCGGCGAGCCAGCCGGCTGGTGACGTCCGCATACGATGACGCGTTGCGACCGAGCGGCCTTCGGATTACGCAATTCTCGATGTTACAAGTCCTGAGTGCCGCCGGCGAACTCTCGCAAACGGAGCTCGGCTCCGCGATGGGGCTCGACCGGACGACGCTCACGCGTTCGCTCAAGCCGCTCGCGGCGGACGGTCTCGTTCGCATCGCGGCAGGAGCCGACCGCCGCGTGCGGCTGGTCACGGTCACCGCTGCCGGTAAGCGCGCACTGGCCGCCGCATTGGCGTGCTGGCGTAACGCACAGCGCGAGCTCAAGCGCAAGCTGGGTCCCGAGTTGTGGGAACGCCTAGTGCGGGACCTGCGGATGGTCGCGGACGTTCACTAGCGCACGACGCCGATGAGTTTGGTGGCTTCGGCGGAGAGCGAGGTGTCGACGACGCGGTCGACTGTGATGTCGCCGCCCTCGATGAAGCCCTGGGCTTTGTAGAACGCAAGGTCGGCGCGCATCGAGGCGAGGTTGAGCCGGCCGTTCGGATCGGCGCTCGTGGGCGTCGTGCGCATGACGAGTGCTTGCGGCGCACCGGTTTGGGTTGAGATGAGCTGGCTGACTTCTTGACCGATCGGGCCGTCGAACTTACCGTTTTTCAACGCCGAACGATAGTAGCGCACGCCTTTGAGGAATCCGGCGAGGTAACGAACGATCACGTCGCGCCTGTTCTTGATCAGCGCGGCCGAACACAGCACACACGACACTTCCTGATCGGGATAGAACTGGTCGTTGCCCATGATGGCGACGGCCACGCCGCTTTCGACCGCGAGCGTTGCGAACGGTTCGATCGTGAGCGCGCCGTCGATCGCGCCGTTGGTGAGCGCGATCGCGTGCTGGTTGTACGGCAGCACCGTGCGCTGCACGTCGTTATACGCGATCCCCGCCATGGCGGTGAGCCGCGCCATCTGGCAGGCGCTCGAACTCGCCTTCGCGGCGCCGGCGATGGTCATGCCCTTGAGGTCTTTGATCGTCTTGAAGCGCCCGCTCTTCACGAGGTCAGTGCGGATCAACAGTTTCGACCAGCCGTAGCCCTTCGGATCCGTCGAGGCGTCGGCAACCGCGCGGATGTCGATGCCGCGGATCACCGCGTTGTACAAGCTTGCCGCCGGCGCGCCGGAGCCGATGTCGAGGCCCGTTTGCGAGAGCAGCGGCATCATCACTTCGCTCGAGGTGAACTTCACCGGATCGACCTTGATCCCGTGGTCGCGAAAGTACCCTTTGCTGTCGGCGATATAGAGCGGCGCGTCGCTGCCGATCCCGAGCACGCCGACCCGAATCGTGGCGAGATCCTGCGCACCCGCGGGTCGTACCGCGAGAGCGGATACGGTTGCGGCCATGCCGCCGACGAACGGTGCACGCTTCATGCTTCACTCCGTTTCCCGAGATAGTGGTCGGTATCGGCGCCGAGCTCCGGCGCGGCGCTCGTGATGGTTACGGGCGTATCGCTCAAGCGCACCGGGCTGCCGACAACGGTGACCGAGCCGCGCTTGGGGTGCGGCAGCGTGCGCTTGAGCTGCAGCTGCTCGACCTGCGGATCCTCGAAGACTTCCTGAAAGTTGTTGAGCGGCCCGCACGGCACGTCGTTTTTGCGCAAGAGTTCGAGCCACGCCTCGCGCGGTTTCGTGCGGAAGATCGCGGCCAACTCGGCATCGAGCGCGTCGTAGTTCTTCACGCGGCCCTCGCGCGTTTTGTAGCGCTCGTCGTTCGCCATTGCCTCGGCGCCGGCCGCTGTGAGCATGCCCGACCAGAACTTCGGCGGCGAGGAGAGGTGCACGACGAACGGCTTGCCGTCGGCCGCCACGAACGTGAACACTTGCGCTTGGCGCGTGCGCGTCGCGCGGCTCGGCGATTTCGTGCCCTCTTCGAAGAAGTTGGCGGCGTTCTCGGCCAGAAACGCGATCGACGATTCGAGCAGCGAGGTCTCGACATGCTGACCGCGCCCCGTGCGCTCGCGCGCGATCAGCGCCGCGAGCACGCCGTAGCAGGCGAAGATGCCGGCAAGATGATCGGAGAGCGAGATGCCCATCGGCTTCGGATCGTTCATCTCCGTCAGCAGGCTGAGCAGACCGCTCATCCCTTGGCCGACCGTGTCGTACCCCGGATAGTCGCGATACGGCCCTTCGTTGCCGAAGCCCGTGATCGAAGTATAGATGAGGCGCGGGTTGAGCGCTTGCACGTCGTCGTACCCGAGGCCGCTGCGCTCGAGCGTTCCGGGGCGGAAGTTCTGGATGAGCACGTCGGCATCGGCGATCAGCCCGCGCAGCATTTCGACGTCGCCCGGGTTCTTGAGATCGAGCACTACGCTTTTCTTGTTGCGGTTGAGCGAGCCGAACGTCGCGCTGTATTCGACCTTACCCCAGCCGCGGAACGGATCGCCGCCGTTGGGACCTTCGATCTTGATCACGGTCGCGCCCAGATCGCCGAGCAGCATTGCCGCATATGGGCCGCTCACGTAATTCGCGATCTCGAGTACGGTGACGCCGTCGAGTGCCGCGCTCACGAACGCCGCTCGAACTTCGGAATCAGGAAACCGTCGCGCTGATCTTCGTAGACGACGCGCACCGGCATCTCGCACGTTACGTCGCTCACCGGCATGTTCACGATGTTCGAGATGAACCGCGGCCCTTCATCGAGCTCGACGACCGCGACGACGTAAGGCACCTTGTCCTTGAACGCCGGGTGGTAGACGCGGTGATAGACGATGAACGAGTAGATCTTGCCGTTGCCGCTCACCTCGATCCAGGTAAAGTCGGTTTTTTCACACGTGCCGCAGGCGACCGTCGGCGGAAAGCTGATCGTGCCGCAAGCCGTGCACTTGGGCATCAGCAGTTTGCGCTGCTGAACGCCGTCCCAGAACGCCTGCGTCTCGATCGACGGCTGCGGCAGCGGAAGTAGGGAACGATCGTTCATCATGCACGTCCCAGCAGCAGGCTCGAGTGACATACCGTGTTGCCGCCGTGCCCGCTTATGAGCGCGATTTCGGCGTCCTTCACCTGACGTTCGGGGCCGTACTGGTGCCGCAGTTGCCGCACGCCCTCGACGATCTGCAGCATGCCCTCGACGTGCGCTTCGGAGAGTTGACCGCCGGAGGTGTTGGTCGGGATCGCACCGCGGAGCTCGAGCGCGCCCGACGCGACGAACGGTCCGCCTTCGCCCTTCTTGCAGAACCCGTAGTCCTCGAGTTGCGCCATCACCATGTAGGTGAAGCAGTCGTAGATTTGCGCGGTGCTGACGTCTTTGGCGCTCAGCCCCGCCATCTTGTAGGCGGTCTCGCCGCTTTGCTTGGCCGCTAGGCGAATCATGTGATCTTCAACCAGCCAGCCGCGCGTGTTGTTGAACGTGCCGAAGCCTTTGATGACGACGGGTGGCTGTTTGAGTGTTTTCGCACGCTCGAGTGAGGTCACGATAACGGCGCCGGCCCCGTCGCTGACCAAACTGCAGTCGTAGAGTCCGAAGGGCTCGGCAATCATGCGCGCGTTGAGATAATCGTCCATGGTCAGCGGTTTCTTCATGACGGCGTTGGGGTTACGCAGGGCATGATCGCGCAGCGCCATCGCGACGTGACCGAAATGCTCGCGTGTCGTGCCGAATTCATACATGTGCCGCTGCGCGCCGAGAGCGTGCGTTCCCGGAGCGCCGAAGTAGCCGAATTCCGGCGCGAACTCTTTGGGCAGCTGGTCGTCGGGCACGAGCTCCATCTGCGTGCGCGTGCCTTCGCTTGCGTGCGTGCGTGTCCAGCTGTTGCGGCCGTAGCCGGTGATCACGGTCGTCGCGAGCCCGGCGTCGATCGCCATGCACGCCAGCGCGACGGCCAGGATCTGGCTCGCGCCGCCGTTGTCGAGCGAGGTGCTGAAGCGCACGTCGATGCCGAGCCGTGCGCCGATGCGCTGATGGTGCGTGTAGATGTCGTCGGCACCGCGCGACACGATCCCGTCGATGTCGCTGACTTTCAGCCCCGCGTCGTCGATGGCGCGCCGCATTGCCTGTTCGAGCAGGTAGAGCGAGTCTTTGCCCGTCCGCCCGAGATCGCTCGTCGCCGTTCCGACGATCGCGTACTTATCGCGCACTGCGCAGCCCCTTTGCTTCCAGCCGTGGAAAGATCTCGTCGTTGTACCAGCGCACTTCGTCTCCGTAGTGCGGGCTGGTCATCCCGATACCGGTAAACCCGATCTCGCTGATCAGGGCGAGCTGTTCGGCAATCTCATCCGGACTCCCAATGCACGCGAAGCCGCCGCTGGTCGTGGCGTAGCGAACGCGCAGCGCATCGCGCTCTTCGGTCGTCTTCACGTCCTTCAGGCGGCCGCGCATGCGCAGCATGTTGTCGACGGCTTCCCAATCGGCTTGCTCGACGCACAGGTAATGATGGTAGTCCTCGGCCTCTTTGCGCGTCGCGCGGCAGAGCACGGTGCCGTTGGTGTAGACCTGAATCTGCCGGCCCACATCGTTCGCTGCTTGCTTGAGCGCGGCCACGTCGTTCTTCGCGCGGGCGAGCGAGTCGGCATCGAAGCCGTAGCTCGCGGCGGTGAAGAGCGCATCGCAGTTACGCAGCGCGAACGCCCGCCCGTCGTCGGATATCGCCGCGTTCATGATCAGCGGGTTGACGTCGGCATAGGGCTTGGGCTTCGCACGCACGCCCTTGAGGTGATAGAAGTTGCCTTCGAAATCGAAGTCGTTCTCGGCCCACGTACGCTTGAGCGCGTCGATCCACTCCTGCGCCTGTTCGTAGCGGCCGCCGTGGTCTTTCTGCTCGATGCCGAACATGTTGAACTCGTCTTCGTTCCAGCCCGCAACGATGTTGAGCCCGAAACGCCCGTGACCGACTTGGTCGGCCGTCACCATTTGCTTCGCGGCGATCACCGGATGAAACAGCGGCACGTGCACGGTGCCGAAAACATTGATCCGTTTCGTCGCGGCGAGCAAGCCCGTCGCCCAGGTGATCGTTTCGAACGACGTCCCGGCGTAATCCGTCGCGCCGCCGTAGCCTTTCCAGCGGCCGATCGGCAAGAGAAAATCCATCCCCGCCTCATCGGCGAGTTGCGATGCGCGCAGGTTGTCATCCCAGCTTGCCGACCAGCGTTCCTTGGCAAGCGTGATGTATCGTCCGGAGGAGCAGTTTTGCCCGAAATACCCGATTTTCAGGGTGTTGTCGTTGCCCATTGAGGCGCGGCTCGAGACCGCTTGGAGCGTCGTCTTCACGCTCGCCGTGTCCGGGGTCGCGGGCGGCGGCTCCTCTAAAGGCGAAAGGCGGCGCCATGAATCGACGCACCGCACTCGGACTCATCGGCGCTGCAGGCGCCATGAGCGCCCTGCCGGCAACACCCGTCCTCGCCGATGATGCCATGCGGCTGGCCGCGCCCGCGCTCGATGCGACGGCGTTGATGTTTTATGCGAACGATCAGAACTTTTTCAAGAACGCCGGACTGACCGTCGACCTGCAAGCGATGGCCAACGGCGAAGCCGTCACGCTCGCGATCGCCGGCGGCGCGGTCGACATCGGCTGCTCCGAGGCGATCTCGCTGATCCTCGCGTTTCACAAAGGCATTCCGCTCACGCTCATCGCGGCGGGCGGCGTCCAGACGCCCACCTCGGCAACCGGGTTGCTCTTCGCGCGCAACGACCTCAACGCCAAAACCGGCGCCGATTTCAACGGCAAGACGGTCGCGGTCGTCGGCCTCAACGGCTTCGCGCAGTACGGCACGCAGAATTGGATCGACAAGAACGGCGGCGATTCAAAGACGGTGAAGTTCGTGCAGTTCGCCGGCGGACAGATCGGCGTTGCCTTACAAGACGGCCGCATTGACGGCGCTTTCGTTCCCGAACCGTTCGTGTCGGCAGTCAAGAAAGTCGCGCATCCGGTCGCCAACTCGATGGGCGCTATCGCTCCAACCTTCGTCTCGAGCGCGCACTTCACGACCGTCCCGTATGCGAAGGCGCATGCCGACGAGATTCGCAAGTTCCAAGCCGCGCTCGCCAAAGCCGCCGATTGGTCCAACGCCAACACCGACCAAACCGCCGTGATCCTCGAACGCGTCGCCCGCGTCTCCCCCGAAGTCGTGAACGCCTCAGTGCGCGCGCACTACGCCGGCGGCCTCACCCCCGCTCTCGTCCAACCGATGATCGACGTCGCCGCCAAATACGGCAACTTCCCAACCTTCCCAGCCGCCGAGATGATCTTCCGCGCCTAACCGTCCATCATTGTCGTCCCGAACGACGACGCGCTCGCCTCCTTCGTCTGCGCGCCCTTCGGCGCTTCGCTCGGGATGACAATCATCATGGCACAGCAACCTGATGGTGGAGTTGGATTTCTTTGCCGGTGCGGCTGGATTCGATGGTGGCGACGCAGACTTCTAGGTTGGCGCGGGCCCAGCGGCCGTCGTGTAAGGCGCGGCGGCGACCGGCGACGGTATCGACGAATTCTTCGATCACCGGGTCGCGCGTCGAGCGATCGAGGCGTAAGGGACGTTCGTCGCGACCGCGTTCGGTGTAAACGTAGAGGCCGGTGGCGGATTGACGGATGTCGCCGCCTTCGCAACTCACGAGCGTCCAGCCGAAGAAGGCTTGATTCGGTGCGAGCCCCGTTTCGGCCGGCGTCGCGGCGCGCGAACGTTTGAGCGTCGCCTCGGTTGCGGCCGATGCTGCCTTCATCTGCGCGCGCCTGCCACCGGGCGTTTCATTTTGCGGATAGCCTACTTCGCCCGCGTCGAAGGTGATTTCGCTCGAGAGGAAGGCGCCATAGCCGTTGTAGATCGCCGTGGCGACCGCGCCGTCTTCGAAGGTGAGGAAGACGGTGTGCGCGCCGATCACCGGGCGCTGCGGATCCCAATCGAACGTTTGCGCGCGCACGCTCTTCGCGAGTCCGCCGCCGATCAAGCGCAGGATATCGAACTGATGCGCGCCTTGCCGGAACGTGATCCCGCCGCCGAGCGTCTCGTCGAGCTCTTCGGGGCGCCGCGGACGGTATACCCAATCGCTGTAGTAGATGTTGTGCAGCAGCCGTGCGCGTCCGAGTTCACCGCTCGCGACGAGCTCGCGCATGGCGCGGTAGGGTTCGTCGTAGCTGTGCGAGTGACCGACGTTGAACGTCACGCCGGCGCGATCGGCGGCGTCGATCATCGCTTGCGCTTGTTCGAGCGACGTCGCCATCGGTTTTTCGCAGAGGATGTGTTTGCCGGCCTCGGCCGCCGCGATGACGTGCTGCGCGTGCAGATCGGTCGGCGTCGCGACGTACACCGCATCGACGTCGCCGAGCGCGAGGAGCGATTCGATATCTGCGACCGAATGCGCACCGTAGCGCTGCGCGATGGGCTCGCGCACCTCGGCAAGCGGGTCGCACACCGCGGTGAGCCGGATGCCCGCGGCTTTGTCGACCGCGGGAAGCAGCTGGCGCGCCGCGCCGCCCATGCCGATGATCCCGAGTCGTAGCTCCATCGGTCCTGGGGATTCTCACTCCGGACGCGAAAACATGGCCCATGCTGACCGTTCAGGAAAACGACCGCTTGACTCGCGTTGGAGCGGGGACGCCCATGGGCGAGCTGCAGCGGCGCTATTGGCACCCGATCGGCGCGACCGAAGAATTGGAAACTGCGTTCACCAAGCGCGTGCGGCTGCTCGGCGAAGACCTCGTGCTCTATCGCGACCGCAACGGCAAGCTCGGCTTGGTCGGTGAGTTCTGTCCGCATCGTCACGCGTCGCTATTCAACGGCATCCCCGACGTCGAGGGCATCCGCTGCTCCTATCACGGTTGGAAGTTCAACGGTGCGGGCGCGTGCGTCGATCAGCCAAACGAGCCCGCGGACAGCACCTTCAAAGACAAAGTGCGCGTCGCCGGCTATCCCGTCGAAGCGCTTGGCGGCATGATTTTTGCCTATCTCGGGCCGCTGCCCGCGCCGATCTTGCCGCGCTGGGATGGTTTCGACAATCCGAAAGCGATCCGCACGATCGGCTGGTGCCACGTGCCGTGCAACTGGCTGCAGATCATGGAGAACTCGGTCGATCCCGTGCACACCGAATGGCAGCACGGCAAGTACCAGGAGTTCATCGAAGAGCAGCGCGGCGTCAAATACGCGATCTCGAAGCATCACCTCAAGATCGATTTCGCTGAGTTCGAACTCGGCATGTACAAGCGCCGGCTGCTCGAAGGCGCGAGCGAAGAATCGGACGATTGGAAGATCGGGCATCCGGTGCTCTTCCCGAACATCCTCGCAGTCGGCAGCGGCGGCGGCAAACTCTGGAAGATGCAGACCTACCAGATGCGCGTGCCGATCGACGATGAGAACACGATGCACTACTGGTACACGTCCTACGACGTACCCGAGGGTCACGACGTGCCGGCCAAGCTGCGCGAGCGGATCCCGTTCTTCGAAGTGCGCTGGAAGGACGACAACGGCGACAACATCCACGACAACATCGATGCGCAAGACGTGATGGCGTGGGTCTCGCAAGGCAAGATCTCCGACCGTTCGACCGAGGCCCTCGGCACGACCGACCGCGGCGTGATCCTCTACCGCAAGATGCTCGAACGCGAGATGAAGAAGGTGGAAGCCGGTCAGGATCCGATGAACGTTTTCCGCACGCCGGATCACTCGCTCGAGTTTCATCTCGAAAAGGATAAAGCCCACTTCAGCGACGGCTTTGAGAACCTGCAGTTCCGGCAGTACGCGCGCTGGTCGCCGTGGTTCCGCGACCTGTGCGATCTCTTCGCGTCCTACAACGCCAAGCTGCTGCGCGACGCGATGCCGGCCTTTCCGCTAGAGCACGGAGCGGCAACGACGGGCGAGTAAGTGTCATGGCGCGTCACGTTCTGGTCGATGGTCGCGATTCAGACCATCAGCGCCATGGCGTTCTCGATTTCACTACCGTTCATGCCGCTGTTTCTGCAGACGCTGGGAGTACATCCGCTCTCGACGGTTGAGGAATGGGCCGGCATCATCGGTTCGGCGAACTTCCTGACGGCGGCGCTGTGTGCGCCGTTGTGGGGCGCACTCGCCGACAAGTTCGGCCGGCGTGCGATGGTCATTCGCTCGAGTATCGGCGGTGCGATCACGACGGCCCTGATGGGATTCTCGGGCAACGTGTGGCAACTGGTCGGCGCGCGTGCCCTGATGGGCGCGTTCGGCGGTTTCAGCAGCGCCGCAACAGCGCTCGTTGCCGCCAAGGTACCGAGTTCGTCGCTCGGCTTCGCGCTCGGCTGGATGGCGACGGCCCAGATGACCGGCATCATGATCGGGCCGATCATCGGCGGCGCGATCGCCGACGTCACGCAGAATTATCGCGCGGTCTTTTTCTGGTCGGCAGCCGGCGTCGCGCTGGCGGCGGTCGTGACCGCGCTGTTCGTCAAAGAAGACTTCGTGAAGAAGAGCCCCAGTGCGGAGAAGCTGCCGTCGAGCCGCGCGCAGTTCATGGAGATGGTGCGCCATCCGGAACTGGCCGCGCTCCTGGTGCTGCTTGCGCTCTCGCAGATGACGGCCGTCGCGCTCTCCCCGATCGTGCCGCTGTTCGTGCAAAATATGGTCGGGGCTTCGCCGTATCTCGCCACCTTCGCCGGCGCTGCGTTTGCGGTGACCGGCGTCGGCGATCTGGTCGCATCGCCATTCCTCGGCAAACGCAGCGATCAGATCGGCTACCGCCGCATCGTGCTCCTGTGCCTCGTCGGCGCCGGTGTATTCACGATTCCCCAGGCTTTCGTGCACAACATCTGGGTGTTCTTAGCGCTGCGTTTCGGCGTGGGCGTCTTTCTCGGCGGCATCGTGCCGACCGCGAACGCCTGGATCGGCCGCTTGTTTCCGGCCGAAAAAAGGGGCATGGTCTACGGACTGAGCTTCAGCGCATCGTTCGGCGGCATGTTCATCGGCCCGCTCTTCGGCGGTTTCCTCGCCGCTCGCTTGGGCTTCGGCTCGGTCTTTCTCGTAACCGGCGGCCTGATGCTCGCCAACGTCTTCTGGGTCCTCTTCGGCATACGCCCGATAGAAAAAGCTCGCGGCTGGGCATAGCCCCGCATGTCATCCCGAGCAAAGCGCCCGAGGGCGCGTCGTCGAGGGACCGCCACGACCGTTCCGAGAAGCGCAAAAACGTGATCACCCGTCCAGCGTCATCCCGTTATCCGATCGTTATCGCCGCGGTTGCGTTTCTCGTCCTCATCGTCGTAGCCGGCATCCGTTCCGCATCGGGCGTGCTGCTGGTCCCGCTCGAAAAAGCGATGGGCTGGTCGGTTGAAGACATCTCGATCGCCGTTGCGATCAACGTCGCGCTCTACGGTGCGGTCGGTCCGTTTGCCGCCGCGTTCATGGAACAGCTCGGCGTTCGCCGCATGATTCTGATCGCTCTCGCGCTGATGGCGGTGTCCACGACGGCCTCGACGTTCGTGATGACGCCGGCGCAACTCGCGCTCACGTGGGGCCTCGGCGTCGGTCTCGGCATCGGCGTCGTCTCGATGGTGTTTGCCGCGGTGATCTCGACACGCTGGTTTGCGAAGGGCCGCGGCTTGGTCTACGGTGCGCTCACCGGTGCGGCCGCTGCGGGTCAGCTGATCTTTCTCCCGCTGCTCGCGTGGACCGCGCAAACCTACGGCTGGCGCAGCGTCGGTTTCGTCTGCGCCGGCATCGCGCTGCTGGTCGCCATTCCGGTGGTGATCTGGATGCGCGATCGCCCCGAGTCGATGGGCATCACACGCTACGGTGAAGACGCATCGACAATGGTCGATAAAGCGGGCTTGCGTCACGGCACGAACCCGCTACGCAACACGTTCGCCGTGCTCGGGCGCGCGTCGCGCTCGCGCGACTTCTGGCTCGTGGCCGGCACGTTCTTCATTTGCGGCGCGACGACCAACGGCTACATCGGCACGCACTTCATGGCGATCTGCGGCGATGTCGGCATCTCGCAAGTGCACGCGGCGGGACTCGTGGCCGTGATCGGCGTGTTCAGCATGCTCGGTTCGACCGGCGCCGGCTGGCTCTCCGACCGCTACCCCAGCCGCTATTTGCTCTTCACGTTCTACGGCTTACGCGGGCTCTCGCTGTTTCTGTTGCCGCTCGCGATCAGCGGCGTCAACCAAGCCTACATCTTGCCCGCGTTCATCGCATTCTACGGCCTCGATTGGCTTGCTACCGGCGCGCCGAACGTGCGCGCGCTCACCGAGGCGCTCGGCAAAGAAGATACGCCGATCGCGTTCGGCTGGATCGGCGTCTCACATCAAATCGGCGCCGGCCTTAGCACGCTCCTCGCCGGCATCATCCGCACCCAAACCGGCAGCTACGACTTGACGTTCACGCTCTACGGCGGGCTGTGCATCGTCGCCGCCCTCGCGTCGCTCGCGATCGGCACCACCCATCGCACCCGCACGCGGATCCCCATCGGAGCCCCACAACGGGCCTAACCGAACGCGGTGCCCCGTTGCATGTAGAACTCGAGCGCGGCGCGGTTCGGCACACTTCCGGCCTCGATGCCGTTCTCGATGATTGCGGCTTCGCCTGATGCAACGGAGAACCGCGGCCAATCAGAGCCCGGAACGCCGTCGCGAGCAAACGCCAACACCGCGGAGCTGAACGCTTGCGCGAGTTGACGGTCGGCGGGTTGCCACGGAAACGGCTTGGTATCGAGCGTATCGAAAACGTACCAAAGTTCGGCGCCGTGCCAGGCGCCAAAACCACCCGGCGGCGGCACCTCGCGGAAGCGAAGCGCGGGCGGCAGCGGTACCGGATGAGCGAAATAATAAAGATACACCGGCGCGTCTTGCGTCGCTGAGTGCAAGTTCGCCCAGCGCCAAGCCTGATACGCGAACGTTCCGTCGCGCCGCACGCGATAACTCTGCGCACGCGCGCCGGCGTCATCGGCAGCCCCGTATAACTCCATGAACGTTCCGGCAGCAGCGCCGAACGTCGTCTTCCCAAATTCATCAAAGCCGGCGTGCGTGTGCAGCTCGGGGAGCGGATATGGCGCGCCTTCATCGCTGTTGAAACCAGTGATGAGCGGAACCGGCGCTTGATCGCCGCTGAGGAACGTCGATTCGACGCTGCGCTCGAGCACGTATCCGTCCACGATCGGGCCCCATTGTTTGTGGACGCCGAAGAACGCGTCGGCCGGAAGATTGCGCATGTCTTCGAGGCTTCGCGCGCCGAGTTTGTCAACGATCGCGGCGCCTTCGATCTCGGAAGCCGACAGGTTGGCCATGGGCCCACCGAGCAGGGCCCCGTCGAATCGCCCCCCACTGGCGCCGATCGAACGGTGAAAGAGACCGCGCGCCAACGGCGAGGCCATCAGCACGCTGACTTCCGCCGCGCCGGCAGATTGGCCATAGATCGTGACACACTCGGGATCACCGCCGAAGGATGCGATGTTGTCGCGCACCCACCGCAACGCCGCGATGATGTCGAGCGCGCCGTAATTGCCGGACGCGCCGGACTCGCGCGTCAGCTCCGGGTGGGCCAGGAAGCCGAGTGCGCCGACCCGGTAGTTCAAGGTCACGACGACGGCACCGCGCGCGGCCAGGTTCGTGCCCCACGATACGGGATGCGAGCCGCCGCCCACCCGGTGCCCGCCACCGAAGATCCACACGATGACCGGCAGCTTTTCTTCCGGTGCGCGCGCGCCGGTCCACACGTTGAGGTAGAGACAGTCTTCGCTCATCCCGCACTCCGGCGGATCGTCGAACGAGAAGAGTCCCATGATCGCGTTGCGCGGCACGAGCGGTTGCTGGCACACGCTCGCGAAGCGATCGGCGATAAGTACGCCGTCCCACGGCCTAACCGGTTGCGGTTCGCGCCAGCGCAACTCGCCGACCGGTGGGGCCGCGAACGGAATCCCTTTGAAGGCTCGTACCTTACCGCCGGCCTCATCGGCGCCTGAGACGAGACCTCCGGTGACACGGATGGGATCGTGGACAATCGTAACGTTCATCGCACCGGAGGGGTTCGCGATTCGGCGAACCGAAGCCGCCCCGCGGAGGCCAACATGAAGACGACGCTCTTGACCAACCTCTCGATCTTTGACGGCACCGGCGCAGTTATCGCTCCCGGCGAAATATTGATCGAAGGCGATACCATCGCTGCCGTCGCTTATGGCTCCGAGCGCATCGGTCGCGAACGCACGGCCGAGGTAATCGATTGCGGCGGCGGGACATTGATGCCGGGGCTCGTCGAACCGCACGCGCATCTGACGTTCACCTCATCGGTCGATCGTATTGTCCCGACGTTTCTGCCGCCGCCGGAGCAGCACGCGTATATCACCGCGCATAATGCCAAGACGTTGCTGGACTTCGGCTTCACGTCCGCGTTTTCAGGCGGTGCTATCCGGCCCGCCATCGAGGTCGCGTTACGGGATGAGATCGCGAACGGATTTCTCCCGGGGCCGCGGATAAAGGCAGCCTCGACCGAGCGCGGTCCCGACGGCGTTCGGCGTGATGTCACCGCCGGCGCCGACATCGTGCGGAATTTTTGCCGCGAGCAGATCGAGCTGGGTATCGATTCGATGAAGTTCGTGCTCTCGGGTGCAGGCTCGGTCATCCCCAAGCACTTCAACGAGCTCAAGTATGCGGACGAGGAGCTTGCGGCCGTGAGCGAAGTGGCGCGCGATGCCGGTGTCAACCTCCTAGCCCATGCGTACAACTCCGAATCGATCCAGCTCGCGTTGCGCCACGGTTTCAACGCCATCTATCACTGCAATTTCGCGGACGAAGAAACGCTGGATCTCATGGAGGAGAAGAAGGCGACGTTCTTCGTGGTTCCCGCCACCGGCATCATCGTGTCGGGGTTGACGCGGCGTGACGAAATGTTGCCGGATGCGCTGGAGCAATCTTCCGATGCCCAAGACGGCTTGAAGATGATCTACGATGCGCAGCTCAAGCTCGTCCCCGAGTTGCGACGGCGCGGCATCCGCGTGCTGCCCGGCGGCGATTACGGCTTCGCTCACAATCCGCATGGGCGCAACGCTTGGGAGTTCGAACTCTTCGTCGACGAGTTCGGCTATTCGCCGGCTGAAGTGCTGGCGGCGGCAACCGGGGGCGCCGGACCGATCATGGGAATTCCCAATCTCGGACTGATCAAGGAAGGCTATCTCGCGGACCTTCTCGTGGTCGATGGGGATCCGGTCAAAGATATTCGCTTGCTTCAAGATCGTAATCGCATTCCGATCGTCGTCAAAGACGGGGTCTTCCAAAAGCGAGGAGTGCCGCCCGTACTCGCCTTCAATAACTGATTCGCAAGGACGCATTTATGGTGACTCGCAGTTCATTCATCGGCCGCACAGCGGCTGCGGCGACATCCGCATTCGCCGTGCCCTCGATCATCTCGGCGGCACCGGCGACTCCGTTGAAGGTTGCGGCGTTTCCGATCGACCCGGAGGGCGTCATCTATTTCGCCAAGGATCTCGGCTACTTCGACGACGCCGGGCTCGATGTTACGTTCTTCCCCTCCGGCGGCGGTGGACCACAAACGATGGCGGCCATGGTGTCCGGCGACCTCGACATCGCGGTAACCGATCCGACGATCGTTGCCGCTGCCCATCTCCACGGCGTCAATTTTCGCTACATCGCTCCAGCGGCAATCGCGACCCCGGAGACGCGCACGGACACGATCTTGGTCATGGCCGATTCGAAAATCACAAAGGCTTCGGATTTAAACGGAAAGACGATCGGCACCGTTTCGCTCAAAGGCCTCCAGCAGCTCATCGGCATGACGTGGGTCGACAAACACGGCGGCGACTCGAAGACCCTGAAGTTCCTGCCGCTCGGATTCACCGAGATGCTGCCGGCGCTGCAGCAAGGCCGGGTTGATGCCGTGCTCACGACCGAGCCGTTCGTCGAGGCGTCGAAGAGCTTTGCGCGCCAGATGGGGAATGTCTTCGACGGGATTTCGAATCGCTATCTGGTGCTCGGGTTTTTTGCCGGCGACGACTGGCTCGCCAAGCATTCCGATGTTGCCGCGCGTTTTGCGGCAGCGCTCAAAAAGTCGGCGATTTGGGCGAAAACCCATCAGCCTGACTCGGCCAAGATCCTCTTGAAGTATTCGAAGATGGATCCGGCGATTGCCATGACGATGCCGCGAACCGTCTACGGCGAAACGATCGATGCATCGCTCGTCCAGCCGGTCATCGACGCGAGCGTCAAGTACGGCATCCTCGACAAAACATTTCCCGCCGCGGATATCGTGTGGCAGGGGCCGAAATAACCGAAGAACGCTTCTAGCGGATGACGGCGCGTTCGATTTCGATCGGCGGGGTAAGGGTTTGGTCTTTGTGCGGCGCGGTGTGGATCTTGCGCACGACGTCCATGCCGCGTACGACCTGACCGAAGGCGGCGAACCCGCGGTGATCGGCCGCGCGCAAGCCCGTATCGTCGAGTGCCGGTTGCGGACCGATGCAGATGAAGAAGTCCGTCGTCGCGCTATTGACCGGGCGGTCGCGCGCCATCGAGACCGTGCCGTCGAGGTGACGTAGCCCCGTCTGCGTCGTCGACTCGAATACGACCGGTTTCGAGCTCACAAACCCCGGCCGGTTGTCGGCCTGGATCACGTCGATCTTCGCCGTGTTTTGCGGCTGGTTGTCGGGGTGCGTCAAAACGGTGCGAAAGAAGACCCCGTGATTGAACGCCCCGCGCCGGACGTAGGCGAGAAAGTTCGCCGACGTCCGGGGCGCGTGGACGCGATCGACGTTGATGTCGATCTCGCCCGCGGACGTAAAGAGCGCAACGATGAGGGCGGCAAGCATATCCCTAGTTGACTTGGTTGAACCCGGCCCCGGTTCCCGCGGGTCGTAGGACCATGGCACGAACGACGGCTACTCGGAGCGCCGGCCCGCAACCCAGCCGCCCTCCGACACGGGTGAAATCGCCGGCCTTCGGCGACCCGCAGCCGACGGCGGATCCAACCAAGTTCGTCGTTAAGCACCCGTCGGACGGTCCATATTACGACGAAATCGACGCCTTCAATAAAAAACACGGTCTTCACCCGATCCCGTTTCCAGCACCGCGCGGCGGTGTGGAACCGATCCTCACGCTCGAGGCGGTATTAGGCAATAACGCCGCCGCGATTGCCGCGATCAAAGCGAACAATCAAATCGTTTTCCACTCCACCGGCGACTGCGGCAGCATTCGAGGACCGAAAACGGAGAACTTGGTTGTCGACAAGATGCTGGCCGATTTCAATGAAACGCGCAACAGCGAGGTTCCGCAATTCCATCTGCTGCTCGGTGACATCGTCTACAGCTTCGGCGAGGTGAAGTACTACTACGACCAGTTCTATGAGCCGTACCGGGATTACCCAGCGCCGATTCTCGCGGCCGCCGGCAATCACGACGGCATGGCCGCTCCCGATACGCATGAAGCGAGTCTCGACGGCTTCAACCGCAACTTCTGTGCCGAAGACTTCGAGGTTATGCCGGAGGCGGGCGGCCTCTCGAGAACCGCGCAGATCCAACCCGGCGTGTTTTTCACCTTCGACGCGCCGTTCGTGACCATCATCGTCCTCTACAGCAATGCTCTTGAAGACCCTGGCGTCATCGCGAGTCCGGAGATCGGTGAATCACAACTTGCGTTCTTGCGCGCCGCGCTCACCCGGCTGAAGGCGGCCAACTATCCGGGTGCGATTTTGCTCGCGCACCATCATCCGCCGTATACGCTCGCCAAACACGGCTGGAGCATCGACATGCAGACGGCGATCGACGGCGTTTGCGCGGAAGTCGGTCTCTGGCCGCACGCCGACCTCGCCGGGCACGCGCACAACTATCAACGCTTTACGCGCCATCGCAACGACGGCACGGAGATCCCTTACGTCGTCTGCGGAAACGGCGGTCACAACGTGGAGCGCCTAAGCAAGACGAACGGCGCGACGATTCGCGCCCCGCAAATTATTCAGGAAGCATCGAACGACGATCAGCTCGCGTCTCCGCTGCGCGATCAGGTCGTCTTCGAGAACTACGATGACGGCGACTACGGGTACTTGCGAATCATCGTCGACCAAAACCAATTGCGTATCGAATATCATCCCTCGAGCGACGGGTCAGCGGCGAAGACGCCCGACGATTTCGTGACCATCGACCTGAAAACGCGGCAGCGCGTGAACTACAGCGCGCCGGTACTCGGCCGGCCCCAAGATGCCCGCGACGTCGCCGCCGTGGCGGCACAAGCGAGGAGTGCCGCCGCACCGGCGAACGCCGCCAAAAAAGCGAGCAGCCGGCAAGTCGTCAAGAAAAAAGCGACGCGGAAGTCGACCCGCAAAAAGCGGTGATCGACTTCCGAGGCCCGTCTTACTGCTTGCGTTGATGCAGCGTGAGGATATTTCCCTCGCTGTCGTTGATCATGGCCATCGTGCAGTTCGGCGTTTCGGTTTGGTAGAGGACCGCTAGACCGCGGGCAGCGACCGTCGCGAGCGCTGCCGTCAGATCGTCGACGGCGAACAGGATGCCGTTGTTGGGCTGAAACGGCATGACCTTGCCGCCGCCGCCCCAGAGGCCGAACGTCGAGCCGTCGGGCAACTCGAACTCACCGCCGCGCCCTTCGGGATAGATCATCGACGGTTCGAGACCGAAGAGATCGCGGTAGAACGCGATCGCACGGTCGGCATCCTTGCACATATAGCCGTTGAGATCGATGCCGCGAATCGCGAGTGGGGGCTTCGCCAGAACCTCGTCCATGCGCTCGAACGAGCCGTTCCATCCGGCGTCGTGCCGCTCGCGGCTGGCATCGTCGGCAAAGCCGGTGTGCGTGAAGAGCATCTCGGTACGATCCCCGGCGGCGCGCAATTCGATGCTCACGCTGGTCTCGCGCTCCAACGCCGGGTCGTCCTCTTCCCACGTGAACGTAAACGCGAGGCGCTCCGGTTTGCGATATTCCGTAACCGTGCCGCGCGCGACGAACGGTTCGCCGTTCGACGCCGTCATCGCGATCCGATAGCTGCCGCCTTCGCGTGCCTCGAAGGTTGCCTCGTGCATCGTCGTGCCGGGCGGTCCGAACCAGTTGCGCAGCGACTCGCCGTTCGTCCAGGCTGCGAACACGCGCTCGCGCGGTGCGTTGAAGGTGCGGCGGATGACCAGCGTCGGCGCTGCGGTTTGCGTATTGCTCATGATTTCGATTCACTCTCCGAAGTCAGCATGTGGTCGAGGCGGTCGAAGGAGGCGTTCCAGAAGTCTCGTTGGCGATCGAGCCACTGCGTCGCCGGATTCAGCGCGCGCGGTGCAAGCCGCAGATGGTGCTCGCGCCCGTGAACGGTGCGCTTGACGAGGCCGCAGCGCTCGAGCACTTTCAGGTGCTTCGAGACGGCCGGGTGTGAGATGGAGAAGCCGGCCGCGATCGCGCCCGCCGTGAGTTCGCCCCGCGTCAGCCGCTCGACGATCGACCGCCGTACCGGGTCTGCAAGTGCGCCGAACACGTCATCGAGGGTCTGTGATTGTTTAACCATCTGGTTAAATATTAGATCAAGAAAAGAAGCGTGTCAAGCGGCGCGGACGCGGGCATGAAGGCGGCGGACGACGTCGCGGGCGGACTCCAGCGCGCCCGCTTGCCAGGCGGTGATATAGCTCATGTGCTCGCCGGCGAAATAGATCGCGCCATCGGGTTCGCTCAATACCGGGTAGTCGTTCTTACGCGTGTCGGGCGTCCAGTCGGCCCACGCGCCCATGTTGTGCGGCGTTTTCTGCCACGCGACGGAAAATGCCGAAACGAACTCATCGCCGTACTGCGGATGGATGGCCGTTCCTTGCCGCAGTGCGAGTTCGGCACGGTCGCGCGGCGCCAGATTGCCGATCGTGCGCGCGGCGGCGCCCGCCGCGTAGGCGCCGGTCAGCACACCGCCGCCGCGGCCCAAAAAGCCGTACGCCGGATACCAGATCTGCGCGATCGTTTGGTCGGTGCGCGAGATGCCGCTCATGATGCGGTCGTCCTGTTCCCAGAAGCGCCGTTTGAATGCGAGCGCGATCTTCGCCGAATCCATGTAGGCCACGCGATTCATCGACGCGCGAACGTTTGGACTGAAGTCCGCCGGGATCGTGCGCAGCACGGGGAGCGGTATCGTGCAGATGCAGTACGCGCCTTCGATCGCCGCGCTCTCGCCGCGCGGCCCGGTATAGGTGATGCGCACGCCGCCCGGCGTCTTACGAATGGCGCTCACCGCGCACCCGTAACGCACGCGCTCGCGCAGACGGCGCGCAAACGCGTACGGCAGCGCGTCGATGCCGCCGACGGGCTGGAACATCGCCGGCTGCTGGTTGAACGAACGCTCCTCTTTCGAGAACGCGCCGAACCCGCCGCGAATCAGCGACATCAGATCGAGCGGATCCTCGGGCGTGCCGGCCGCCGGACCGGCCGCGGGTAATTCGCTGTAGCCGGCCGAGCCGTCGTTCACGTAGGCGTACGTTTTGTTCAACCCGCCGTTGTCGGCGAGGAAGTCCAGGAGCTTGGCTTTGTCTTCGCGGGTGAGCGGGGTGTCGAGCGCGCTCTGCGAGACGGCCTTCGCCAGAAGTTCCGACGTGTAGCCGGCGATCGCGTACTTGGCTTCGCGCATGCGCACGCGCTGCATTCCGGCCGGGGCTTGCGAGGAGTATTGGTACGCGTTGAGATTGACGTTCGTGAACAGCTCGATCGGCACTCCGAACTCGCGGTAGTAGTCGATCGTCACGTGGTGCTGCGGCACCCGCGCCGGGCCGGGATTGAAGTAGGCGCCCTCAGGAAACGACGCGACCTGCGAGGTGCCGTCGCTCTCGACGTGACGAGTGCCGGTGCGCACGGTCCACACGCGGCCGCCCGGCCGCTCGCGTGCTTCCAGCACGGTGCAGTCGTAGCCGGCCTTGCCCAATTCGTAGGCCGAGCACAAGCCCGCGACGCCGGCGCCGAGGATGATCACGCGCGTGCCGCGGCCCGAACCCTCGAGTGCGAGCGGCTCCGAAGCCGTGGCCGGTTCGAGCAGATCGAGCGCCGTCAGTACCGCGGTGGCCGAACCGCCGTACGCGGCGACGCGTTCGATGAATTCGCGCCGCGTTCGCATGACGCGATCTTGCTCTCGCGAGCGCGCCTGCCTTGGGCCATTCGGTTAAGCCGCGCGTTACTTCGTGTAGATTAGTTCCGCGGCGGGGAACGCGTCGAGGAGTTTATAGTGCGCCGAGAGGTCGATCGTCGGCTGGATCGCGGCCGGCGTGAGCGTTTCACCGAACTTCGCGCGGTAGCTCGCTCGTACGAGCGCCGGATCGAGCTTCGTGTACTTGGCCAAGATGTCGGCGGATTTATCGGGGTTGGCGTTCGCCCACAGCGCCGTCTCGCGCATTGCGGCTTGGAACTTGTGCAAGAGATCGGGGTGGGAGTCGGCCCACTGACGGGTGGTGAAATAGCCGGCGATCATCCAGCCGTTGCCGAGCGCGTCGTAGGCTTTGGCGAACACTTTGGAGGTCGCTTTGGCCTGCGTGATTTGCGGTTCGGCGATGAAGCTCGCATCCACGCGGTGTTCGGCCAAAGCTGCGGGCGTATCCGCCGGCGCGATCTCGACGAACTTCATCGTCGATGAATCGCCGCCGTGCTGATCGATCCACAGCGACGGCGCGTACTGGGCGATGTTCTTGAGCCCGTTCACGCCGAACGTTTTGCCGTTGAGGTCCTTGGCCGTCTTGATCGGCGAATCTTTAGGCACCATGATCACCGAGGTCGGCGCGGCGCTCGAATAGATCGCCGAGTTCGCGACGAAGACGAACGGCAGCCCTTTCTTGTACGCCAGCTCGATCGAAACCGCATTGGAGAAGCCGATGTCGACGGCGCCCGATGCAACGGCCGCGGCGATCGCCGGACCGTTGTTGACCGGATCGATCGTCACGTCGAGGCCCTGCTTCGCGAAGAAGCCCATGTCTTTCGCGTAAAAGACCTGCGAGCCGGCATCGAACGGTATCGTCTGCAAATGGAGCGCCTGCATGGACTGCGACGCGCCCGGCATGCTGCTGCCGGCGAATACGGCCGCGAGTGCGGCCAGCGCAAGGAGGGCCTGACGCCGCACGCTAGCGCGCGCCGATTAGCAGGATGTCTTTGCCGCCGTCAACGACCGGCACGTCGCGCGGCAGCATGAAGTCGCCGGGCCGCACTTTGTACGCCTTCGGATTGTTGGCTTCGGGCGGCTCGATGCCGTTCATCAGATTTTTCACCGTCGTCAGCAGCCGTTTGCGCAGCGCGATGATCGCGCGATCGGAGCTGGTGAGCAGTTCGTCGCTGCGATTGGCGATCGGTCCGCGCTGGTCTTCCGAGATCGCAAGATCTTGCGCCACGATCGACTTGATGCCGGTGAACGTCTGGTGCTTCTGCTCGTCGCGATCGATCAAGTAGTCGTTGTCGAGGTTCTCCACCATGCGGTCGGTGCCCGGAATCACTTCCGGCACGAACACGCCCGCATTGTAGTACTCGCGTTCTTTATCGGTGATCGGGCGATCGGGCGAGGCGATGACGCGGAAGAGGAACGAGTGCTCGTCATCGATCGGACAGCGGAGCTGCGCGAGAATCGGTACGCCGGGTTCGGCGGCGATCAGCGTGCAGAACGGCATCAGCCACTGGTTCACGCGCCACTGGAACGTGTCGGGGCCGGCGTTGCGCTGGGCCGAGAGCATGATGCCGTAGTCGGTGTCGAGCGTAAACCAGCGCGGGCTCTTATCGACGAACGTGTTCGGGTTCACGCGGCCGCCGCCCAGTGAGTTGCTGCCGAACGAGCTGTGCAGAAACGAAACGTGGCTCGAGTCGACGTCGCCTTCTTGCATCTGTGCGAAGTTGCCGCGCAGCTTCACTTTGACGATGTGCCGGTGCGTCGGCGGCGCATTGAAAACTTCAGCGTCGGGGAAGGGCGGAATCTTGTCGGCCGGACCCATGTAGGCCCAGATGATGCCGCCGCGTTCGAGCGCCGGATAGGCGGTCGTATGCACCTTGTTCTTGAGCGTCGGCCCTTCGGGACAGTTGGGCAGATCGACGCAGTCGCCGTTAACGTCGAACTTCCAGCCGTGATAGACGCAGCGCAGGCCCGCTTCTTCGTTACGGCCCCAGAAGAGGTTTGCGCGCCGGTGCGGGCAGTACGCCTCGAGCAATCCGAGCTTGCCGTTCGTATCGCGGAACGCGACCAGGTTCTCACCAAGCACGTTGACGCGCACCGGCGGCGAGTCGGGTCCGCCCAACTCGTCGGCCAGCATTACGGGCGCCCAGAAGCGGCGGTAGAGCGTGCCCATCGGCGTGCCCGGCCCGGTGCGGATGAGGAGTTCGTTGTCGGCCTTGCTCAGCATGAGCAGGTTTTCGCTTTCGCTCAGGCGGTGGCCTACGGTAGGGCGTTCCCTCCGGGAGCCAGGTAAGCGAAAACCAGTTGCGTCAATTCACCAGCGAAGACCGGCGATAGCAAGTCACCGTTGCGCGCTGCCCCGTGAACGGCCCCTTCGATTGCCGACAGGGTAACGCGGGCGATGACGTCCTGATGTGCTCTGGTCGCGCCGGGCCGGTGAATGAGCGACGCGAGTTGCTGCTGCATCGGTGCGTACGGGTTTTCCAAATCCGGCGCCGTGGTCGTGGGCGGAACCTCTTCTTCGAGCACGCGGTGCAGGGCCGGATCGATCGTGTGCGCTTCGATCATGCCCGAGACGAGACGCTTCACGCGGTCGTGAATCGTGACCAAGTCGGCGGAATGGCAAGCCGTCTCGATCGCCGCCTGGAGATCGGCGAAGTGCGCGCGTTTGATCGCCAACACGAGGGAGGCTTTGTTCGGGAAGTACTGATAGAGCGAGCCGATGCTGACGCCCGCGACGGCTGCTACTTTGTTGGTGGTGAAGCCGGCCCATCCAACCATTGCCAGAACGCGAGCAGCTGCGCTCACGATGGCGTCGACGGTTTCTTGCGAACGCGCCTGTTGCGGCACTTTTCGCATCGTTTTTCTCATCGGACGAATGCGAGTAGCCAATTCAGAACCCCTTACGTATAATTGTGAGTATAAGCTCACATTAGGAGTAAGGCAATAAAAGCTGCAGTCGTCCGCAATTTCGGAAGCGAACCGGAGTACGGTGATTTCGAAGAACCCGTTCCGCGCGCGGACGAAGTGGTCGTCAGCGTCACCGCATGCGCGCTCAGTAATTTCACCAAAGCTCGGGCATCGGGGAAGCATCCGTCGTACACGGCGCTGCCGCCGTTCGTGGCTGGGTTCGACGGCGTCGGCCGGCTGGACGGCGGTCAGCGCGTTTACTTTTCGTTTCCCCGCGAGCCGTTCGGAGCGATGGCGCAGCGGACGGTCGTGCCGGCGTCGCAATGCATTCCCGCTCCCGGCGCAATCAGCGACGTCACGCTGGCCGCGCTGGTCGATCCCGGCTTCTCGGCTTGGGCGGCGCTCAAATCGCGCGCGTGCTTCGTTCGCGGCGAAACGGTCTTGGTCAACGGCGCGACGGGAACGGCCGGGTCGATGGCGGTGCAGATCGCAAAGCATCTCGGCGCATCGAAGGTCATCGCAACCGGGCGTAACGGTGCGGCACTCGAGCGAATCCGCGATCGGGGTGCAGACATCACAATGACGTTGACGGACGACGGCGCCGCGATGGATCGCGTACTACTCGAGGAGCAGTTCGCCGGCGGTGTCGACATCGTGCTCGATTATCTATGGGGCCCCAGCGCCGAGCAGCTCTTGCGTGCGGCTGCACGGGCACAACGTGCGCCGCTCCGCTTCGTGCAGATCGGAGCCGTCAGTTCGGAAAACCTCACGCTCGACGCCCGCGTGCTGCGCCACTCAGCGATCCGCATGCTCGGGTGCAGCGTCGCCAACGTTTCGCCGCCGCAAATCGCCGCGGCCGTTTCGGATCTCATCGCCGCGTCGTCGGCGGCGGGTTTCGTGGTCGACACGGCGACGGTGCCGCTCGACCAGGTCGCCGGCGTCTGGTCGAAGGCCAGTGCGACGCCCCGGATCGTCTTCGCAATCGCGCCCGGCGGTTGATTTACCTATGGTAAATGCTGTTTACTAGACCGCGTGGATAGGGCGGCGCCGCGGCGCATCGGCGCGATCGAAGTCGGGTTCCGCCTCGTGCGGGTTTTGGAAGCGGCCGACGGTCCGCTGCCGCTCAAGGATCTCTCGGAACTCGCGGGCATGCCGCCGAGTAAAGCGTACGCGTACTGCGCGAGTTTCTTGCACGAGGGGCTGCTTGCCCAGGACGCCGTCACCGGCCGCTATGGGCTCGGGCCGTTCGCGATGTCGCTCGGCGTTGCGGCGCTGCGCCAGTCGGATCTGGTCGAGGTCGCGCGGCGCGATTCGACCGCTTTAAGTGAAGCGACGACGTGTTCGGTCTTGCTCTGCACGTGGGGCAACCGCGGGCCCGCGATCGTGTACCGGGTGGACGGCAAACGCCGCGGCCCGACGTCGGTGCGCGTCGGTTACGTGCTGCCGGTCTGGCGCTCGGCCGCAGGCCGGGTGTTCCTCGCGTATCTGCCCGAACGCGATACGGCGGCGCTGCTGCATGAAGAAGAACCGGCACTCACGGCGGCCGAGCTGTCGGCGGAGATCGCGCGCATCCGCGCGGCCGGCTTTGCGCTGACGGGCGAAGGCGATGAATTTTCCGGCATCGCGGCGCCGGTGCTCGATCATGATGGAACTCTCGTCGCAGCGCTCACGTTGAGTCGCCCATACGGCGAAAACACGCGCGAACGGCGGCTCGAATTAGGCGCGGTCGTGCGTGAAGCAGCCGCCGGAATCTCGAAGCAACTCGGACACGCGACGCAGGGCTCGCTGCGCGGTCTGGGAAAAACAAACGCGACAAACCGGATTTAGTAATAGTAAATTCTTTCTTACGCGTCGGGAGGCTTTATGACTCGTTCGATCGTCTTGCGCGGCATAGCCGGGCTGCTCGGAATCACCGTCATGCTTGCCGGCGCCACGCGCACCGCGCAAACCGCAGCACCGGAAGAGATTCGCGTCGGACGAGCGGTGTCGACCGCGTTTGCGTTCGCAACGCTGGAAGTCGGCAACGACGCGCACATCTGGGATAAAGTCGGTCTGAAGCTCGACATCTCGACGTTCAAGGGCGATGCCGACGTGCAGCGCGCCATGACGGCCGCGCAGATCGACTTCGGCCTCGGCGGCGGACCCGCGATGGGCTATCACAACAAAGGCGTTCCGGGCATCGCCGTTGCGTCGATGTACGGTCCGCCGACCGACATGGCGATCGTCGTCGCCAACAACGGTCCGATCAAGAACGTTAACGATTTCAAAGGCAAGAAGCTCGGCGTCACGACGGCCGGCTCGCTGACCGACTGGCTCGTGCACGCGTTTGCGCAAAAACAGGGCTGGGGCCCCGAGGGCGTTGACTCGGTCGCGATGGGCTCGACCGAAGCGCGCGTTTCAGCGATCGAGTCCGGGCAGATTGCCGGCACCGTGCAAGATATCGGCGTCGGCTACGATCTCGAAACGCAAGGCAAAGGCAAGGTCTTCAAAACGTTCGGCGACTACGTGCCGAAATTCGAAACGCACGTGCTCTTCGCCACCGACGACATGATCAAGAACCATCCCGACACCGTGAAGAAATTTCTGCGCGGCTGGTTCATGACCGTCGCCTACATGCGCACGCACAAGGCCGAGACGGTGAAGTCGATCGCGCCGGTACTCGGCGAATCCGAAGCCATCGTCGGGCGCCTCTACGACAACGACATGTCGGCGATGTCGAGCAACGGAGCCTGGGATCCGCAAGCGGTCTCCGTGGTCGCGCAATCGCTGAAGGACCTCGGCCTCTCCGACACCGTCCTCGATCCGAAGGTCATGCTCAACTCGCAGTTCGTGCCCGTCAAGATCTGAGTTCCACCGTGCCGCCTGCGATCGTCGTCGATCGCGTCTCGCAACTGTTCCCGGGTGCGAACGGTGCGCCGGACGCCCGTGCCCTGGACGAAGTCTCGCTCGAGATCAACCGCGGCGAGTTCGTGTGTCTGCTCGGCCCGTCCGGCTGCGGTAAGAGCACGCTGCTGAACATCATCGGCGGTCTGCTCGCGCCGACGAACGGCGGCGTGAAGATCGGCGAGAAGGCCGTGCGCGGCCCGTTGCCGAGCGACGTCGCGTTCGTGTTCCAAGAGAGCACGCTCTTGCCGTGGTACACGGTGCTCGAGAACTTTCGCGTGTCGCTGGAATTCCAGGGCCGTACCGACGGCTGGCGCGAGCACTCGCTGGCCGCGTTGTCCGAAGTCGGCATGCAAGGCTTTTCCGGCTACTATCCGAGCCAGCTCTCGATCGGGATGAAGCAGCGCATCAACATGGCGCGCGGCATCGCGCTCGATACCGGCATCCTCTTGATGGACGAACCGTTCGCCGCGCTCGACGAGCAGACGCGCCTCGTGCTGGGCGAAGATCTCTCGGTGCTGCTCGCGCGCACCGGCAAGACGATCGTGTTCGTCACCCATTCGCTCTCCGAAGCGGTGCTGCTGGCCGATCGCATCGTGGTTATGACCGCGCGCCCGGGCAAGATCAAGTCAATCATCTCCGTCGGCGAACCGCACCCGCGCTCGCCCGACTTCATGCTGCAGCCGCATTTCTCGGAAATCCGCAACCAGTGCTACGAGCTGCTGCGCGATGAGATCCGCACGACCGTCGATGCAATGCGCGAGGCTCGCGATGCTCGCACCGGCTAACGCCGCCGCACTGCGCCAAACCTCGATCGTTCGCGCGATCCAGCTCGCCGTCGTGGTCGCGCTGTTTGCCCTTTGGGTCGGCCTCACGTCGTCGCACGCGGTCAACTCGCTCTTTCTGCCGGCGCCGCTCGCGGTGCTCGGGGCGCTCTCGCACTTGGTCGGCACGCAGAGCTTTTGGGGCGCGATCGGCGTCACCGCGCTCTCGACCGCGGTCGCCTATGCGATCGCGTCGACCTTGGGCGTGGTGTGCGGGTTCTTCATCGGCCGCTCACCGCGGCTCACGATCGCGTACCGGCCGATCCTCTCCGGAATGTTCGCAATTCCGTTGACGCTGTTCTTTCCGCTCTTCGTCGTGATGTTCGGGCTCGGACCGCCCTCGAAGATCGCGTTCGGCGCGCTCTACGGGTTCTTCCCGATCGTGCTGAATACGATCGCCGGCTTCTCGGGCATCGACCGGCTGTTCTTGCGCGCGGCGCAGTCGCAAGGCGCGACACGCGTGCAAATGCTGCGCTACATCTTCGTTCCGGGCGCTTGGCCGATCGTGCTGACCGGCTTGCGCATCGGGTTTTTCATTACGTTCGCCTCCGTGCTGGGCGGCGAAACGCTGTCGTCGGCCTCGGGCGTTGGGCACGCCATCGCGCACGAAGGCGACTTGCTCGAGAGCCCGGCGATGTTCGCCTGGATCACGATCGTTCTCAGCGTCACGGTCGTGCTCAACATCGTGCTCTCGGTGGTGGAAAAACGTGCAGTCCGTAGCGCGTAGGCCGCTCTCGGCCGCCGCGATCCGCTGGTGGACGATCGCCGGCCTGATCGTGCTGTGGGAAGTCGCGGCACGCTTGTTCGGCGATCCGGCGTTCGTCGCGCCGCCGTCCCGCGTGCTGCTCGGCCTGCCCGGACTCTTCGCCGATCACAAGGTCGCGGTCGCCCTCGGGACCGCTGCGCTGGAGATGATCATCGCCTTCGTGCTCGCGGTGATCGTCGGCGCGATCGTCGGCGTCGCGATCGGCATTACCACGATCGGCCGGCGCAGTTTCTTTCCGTTCGTATTGCTGATGTGGGGCTTGCCGCAAGTCGTCGTGCTGCCGCTCGTGATCCTGATCTTCGGCCTCGGACCGGTGAGCCGCGTTGCGTTCGGATTCACGCACGGCATTTTGCCCGTGATCGTCACGACGGTGACAGGGATGCGTTCGGTCAGCCCGCTGTTGCTCTCGAGCGCGCGTTCGATGGGCGCCTCGCAAGCGCAGGTGCTGCGTCACATCATCTTTCCGACGATGGTCGCGACGGTGTTTACCGGGCTGCGCTTGGCGATGTCGCTGACGCTGCTCGGCGTGGTGCTGGCCGAGCTCTTCGTGTCGTCGAACGGCATCGGCAACTACACGCAGATTTTCGCCGAAACGTTCCATCCCGACAAGCTCTACGGGCTGATCCTGGTGCTGGCGGTCACCGCGGTCGTCCTCAACGAGCTCGTGGGCCTCGTGGAGAAGCGGTTCTCGCGCTGGAAACTGGGTTAATGGCCGTCCCTCGACAAGCTCGGGATAACAGGTTGACGGCGAGTTACTTCGTGACGTGCGCGGAGTCAGACATTGCGGCGCGCGCTGATGCGATCGCCTCGGAGCAGAGCGTCGAGTGCCCGCTCGAAGCGATTACGGAGCAGCGCATTCTCGATGAGATCGTGGCGCGCGTGACGTCGATCGCGCCGGCCGGCCCCGGCCGCTTCCGCGTCGAGGTGGCGATCGCCGCGCAAACGATCGGTGCGAATCCCGTGCAGTTCATCAACATGGTGTTCGGCAACGCGTCGCTGTGGGACGACGTGCAATTCGCCGGGCTCGACATTCCGGACGACGTGCTCGCGCTGTTTCCGGGTCCGCGTCACGGCATCGCCGGGATCCGGCGCATCCTCGGCGTGCCGGATCGTCCGCTGACCAATGCCGCGATGAAGCCGCAAGGCCTGCACGTGCCCGAGCTTGCCGCGATGTGCCGCACCTTCGCGCTGGCCGGGGTCGACATCATCAAGGACGACCACGGCATCGACGATCAGCACTACTCGCCGTTCGCCGAGCGCGTGCGCGCGTGCCAGGCCGCGACGGTTGAAGCCGTTGCCGCGACCGGCAAGACCGCGCTCTACGCGCCCAATCTCATCGGGACCCCGCGCGTGCTGCGCGAGCGCGCGCGCATCGCGCGCGAGGAAGGCGTGCGCGCGGTGCTCGTTGCGCCGATGCTCGTCGGCTTGCCTGCGTTCTTCGATCTCATCGATGAGTTCCCGGACTTCATCTATCTCGCGCACCCCTCGTTCGCCGGCGCGCGCCACATCGCACCCGAACTCCTATTCGGCCGCTTGCTGCGGTTGTTCGGCAGCGACGCCGTGATCTTCGTCAACGTCGGCGGGCGTTTCGGCTACACGCACGAGATGTGCGCTGCGCTCGCCGCCGGAGCGCGCGCGCCGTGGGGCAACATCAGCCCAACGCTGCCCGTGCCGGCCGGCGGCATGCGCCTCGAACGCGTCGAGGAATTGCTCGATTTCTACGGCCCCGACACGATGCTGCTGATCGGCGGCAACCTCTTGATCGATCACGCGCGCGTACTAGAACGTACCCAAGAGTTCACCAAGCGCGTTGCGGAGTTTGTCAAGTGATATCGCGCTCGTTTTGCGCTCGCTTTGGTGGCCTTTGGATAAACGAATATTTTTCTCTCATTACCTAGCAACGTGCGGCTGAACGGAGCGTGCTGTGGGTAGGCGGGCATGCGAAGCGATCCGACTAGGATCGCCCATGCAACCTAGCTATTCGGAGATTCCCTCGTGAAACGATACAGTCTAGCCCTCGCGGTGACACTCGCCGCTACGGGCCTCGGCGCATCGTCAATGTCTACCGCGCAAGCGAATCCGCAAGGCAACTTGGCCAACTTGCACCCGATTCGCGTCGCACAAGCAACGACGGCGCCACCCGCAGATTTCGGTAGCGCCCCTTCGGGCGAAGTCCCGATTCTGTTCAACGACCAACACGTCTATAGCAAACCCGATCGTCTCAAACAAAACCGCGTTCTCGCTGCGCTCGTGCGCGGCAACGAAATCCTCGTCCCGCTGCGCTCGATGTTCGAACAGATGGGTGCGACGGTTTCATACGATCCCGCATCGAAAACAGCCGATGTCTCGAAGCCTGGCTCCGACGTCAAGGTAACCGTCGGCAAACCGGAAGTCGTGATCAACGGTGAAGCGCGTCCGCTCGACGTTCCGCCCGAAATTTATAAGGGCGCCGTCGTCGTTCCGGTCCGCGTTATTTCCGAAGGCATGGGTGCCTACGTCCAGTGGGTTCCCGAGAAGAAAGTCGTCGTCGTCCGCTACGTAGCGGCTCCGGTTCCGACGCCGCCGCCCACCGCGCCGCCGACGGCACCGCCGACGCCGCGCCCGACTGCGCCGCCGACAGCGCCTCCGCCGCCGCCGCCGGTCGCAACGCCGGCTCCGACGCCGCCGCCCGCGGAACGCGTGTACGAACACTTCATCGTCGGCGATTACGTCGTGCGTCCGAACGCGTACAACCAGTTCGCGCCCGGTACGAACGTCGCAACGTGGGGTCCGTCATATGCGGGCCGCGCCGCGGTCGAATTCCCGCTGTTCAACATCCCCTTCATGGTTGAAGGCTACGGCGAACAGTATGCCTACACGCATCCCGGCGGCTCGACGCCGTTCAACCCGAATTGCAACACGAACGGTCTCGCCGGCAATCCCGCTTGCGTAACGCCGCTCGGACCGGGCGGCGGAAGCCGCTGGGTGCCGCAATTCCAAGCCATCGATAGCGATGCCAGCGCTCGCGTCGGCATCCAGATCGCGAACCCGCGCATCTACCTCGCCGGTGCATATCTCTGGACCTCGACCAACTACGGTTATCCGCGGATGAACGGCGCTGGTTTCGGTATTGAGAAACTGCCCGACCTCGACCACTCGCTCTCGCTGTTCGGTAGCGCATACTACTACCCGAACGTGCAAGGCAACTTCACTGACCCGACGAGCGGCAACGTCTTCACCATTGAGGACCGCTTCCTGCAATATCAGGCCGGTGTCGTCTGGAACACCCCGTTCGGCTTCTCGAAACAGAGCGGCGTGTTCGTGGAAGCCGGGTTCATGGGGAACTCCACGATCAACAAGCAGTTCCTCCCGGGCAACGGTCACGAATCCGGCGGGTTCGCCGGTATCGGTATCCACTTCTAAAACCAAGCAACCCCTAGCAAGAGCGTCGCACAACCCGTGCGGCGCTCTTTTCTTTTTGGGTAGAAGCGGTCCCGATGGCCTACGAAGTAACCAAAAGCATCAAAGGACGTGACTACCGGTATCGCGTCGAGAGCCGGACGAATCCGGAGACGGGCCGGCCGGCGACGCGGTGGACGTATTTGGGTAAACTCGAAGGCGGCGAACTGATCGCACCGGCCCGGCCGGTCTCGCATCGTGTGACGCGTGATGAGATCGTGGCCGTGACAGCCAAGCTGCTCGAGACGCGCCCCGCGTCGCGCGTGACGGTCGCCGTGATCGCGCACCACGCCGGCGTGTCGCCCGGGACGTTCTACCGTCACTTCGCCGATCGCGACGAGGCCTTCAGCGCGGCGCTCGCCACGCTCGCCGAACAGTGCGTTGACGAATTGCCGGCTCTCGATGCGCCGGTGGGCACGCGCGATGCGGAACGCGCTCGTTTTGGGAACTGGTTCACCGCGCTCCACCGGGCCGTCGTGCGCGGCCGCGCATTCCGCTGGTTCATGACCGCCGGCGGCCACGAAAAGTTCGAAGCCGCGATCGTGCAACAGCTGCGTATCGATCCGCGCGCATTGCTCGCCGGCTATTTCCGCATGCTGGAGGCGGCCGGCCTGACGCGAATCGGCGATGCCGATGCGCTGGCCAACGGCGTGCTGCGCCTGCACGCGGCGATCGTGCGCGACATCGTGCAGAACGGCGACGCCGAAGCCGACGCGTCCGGGCGCTGGGCTGAGGTTTTTCCGGTGATCGAGCGCGCGGTCTTCGCCTAAAAAAGACCTTTCGCGCCGGGCCGTGAAGCCCGGCGCGTGAGCGACTACGAGACGACGACCGAAATTATCTTCGCCGCGGAGCAGAAGCTCGACGCGACCGTGTGGGATTACATCACCGGCGGTGCGGAAACGGAGACGTCGATCCGGCGCAACCGCGAGGCGATCGAAGCCCTGGCCTTTCGCGCGCGCATTTTGCGCAACGTCACGGCGATCGATACCTCGACGACGCTGCTGGGTACGAAGCTGCGCCTGCCCTACATCCTCGCGCCGGTCGGCGGCCTGCAGGGCGTCACCGAGGGCGGCGCGGCCGCGCAAGTGCGGGGTGCGTGCGAATTCGGAACGCTGCCGGTCGTGAGTTCGGTCTCGCTGCCCACGCTCGAAGAGAGTGCCGCCGCCGCGCCGGGCGACAAGTGGTTTCAGCTCTACGTCCGCGGCGATCTCGCATGGATCGAGGCGATCGTCGGCCGCGCGCGCGACGCCGGTTTTCGCGCGCTCGTGATCACGGTCGACACCGCGATCTACAGCAACCGCGAGCGCCAGAAACTCAATCGCTTCGTGCCGATGGGCCGGCGCGACATCGCGGGCGAAGATTTTCAAGCCGCGCTCGATTGGGATACGCTCGATCGCATCCGCGAATTCGCCGGCATGCCCGTGATCGTCAAGGGCATTCAGACGGCCGAAGATGCGGACCTGGCGATCGAACACGGCGTCGCTGCGGTGTGGGTTTCCAATCACGGCGGCCGGCAGCTCGATCACGCGATCGGCTCGCTCGACGTGTTGCCCGAGGTCGTCGCGGTGGTGCACGGCCGCGTGCCCGTCATCGTCGACGGCGGCTTCATGCGCGGCACCGACATCCTCAAGGCGATCGCGCTCGGCGCGTCGGTCGTGGCGGCGGGCCGCATGCACGCGTGGGCGCTCGGCGCGGGCGGCGTTCCGGCGCTCGTGCGCATGCTCGAACTCGTCGAGAACGAGGTCGTGACGTCGATGGGTCTGCTCGGCGTCACCTCACTCGCGCAGCTGAACCCGTCCTACGTGCGCCGGGCCGATGCGAGCATTGGACGCGGCGCGTTTCCGCTGTTGGAGCGCCTGGTCAAGGCCGCAGCGCCCCCCGCCGGGTGAACATCGCGCGCACCGCATCGACGATGCGCACGATGGCGGAACGGCGATAGGCGAAGCGCTCGTCCTCATCGGGAAAGTAGACCGCCATCACCGGGTTTGCTTCGAACACCAACACGTTGCCGTCGGCGCCGATGCCGAAGTCGATGCCGCCATATTCGAGGTCGAGCAGCGCCGCGATGCCGGTCAGCGCACGCATCGCCTGCGGGCCGAGATGGGCTGCCATATCGGTGAGGTAGGCCAGCTCCTCCGCGCGGTTGACGTCGTTGTTGCGCATGTCGGCTGAGAAGTAGTGGATCTTCCACGTCTTCGAGATCGCCAAATGCACCGGATACACCGCACCGTCGATGAAGAGCGCGCGATACTTGCGCATCGTGCCGTCGGGGCGGCTTGCATCCAGATAGGCGATGGCGTAGATCTCGCTGCCCGGCAGCGTTGCAAGCACGCGTGCAAGATCGCCGGGTTCGGCGACGAGCGCGAAATGTTCGCCCATGTGAAAGCCGGGCGAGCGCAACAGCAGCGGGAACGAAAAACCACGCGCGCGCAGCGCTTCGGCCGTGATCTGCTCGCGCGGCAGCAGTTCGGTTTGCGGCGCGGTCACGCCGGGAACCGCGTTGAGCCGGCCGACTTCATCTCGCCGCGTCCGCAGTACGGCGCCCGGCCGGTTCAGCGCCGGCGCGCCCGACGCCGCGATGATGCGCTCCGCGATCGCGAGCGTGTCGTCGCCGCGGTCGGCATCGGCGATCGCGTTGAAGATCAGATCGTGCGGCGGCAAGGTCATCCCGTCGCGATAGCTGTCGGCAACGAGCGAAGTGCTTTCGAGCTCGCGATCGTCCAGCAGCAGCGTGGTCACGATGTTGCCGCCGTGCGCGGCCAGCAGCACCAAGAGCCGGAGCGGCGTGCCGGTGCCGCGGTATGGGGCCGTGCGCACGATCGGTTCAGCGAACGCGCGCTGCCGGTACGTCCGTGCGCCGGCGGCATTGCCTTGCGCTTCGAGCAGCAGCGCTAAGCCGAAACAGGCCGTCGGGTGCGCGGGTTCGAGTTCGAGCGCACGTTCGTAGGCCCGCCGCGCGGCCGCCGGATCGTCTTCGGAGAGCACGTTGCCGAGGTTGACGAACGCGTTCGCGTTCTCGGGGTAGTTTTTCGTTGCGTGCATGTAAAGAATGCGCGCTTCGGGCTTACGGTTCTCGAGGTAGAGCATCGTGCCGAGATTCATCAGCGCGCCGAAGTGCAGCGCGTCGCGCGCGAGCACGCCCTTGTACGCGCCGCGCGCGCGCGTCAGACGCCCGAGATCTTCGAGCAAGCACGCGCGCGCAAACAGCAGATCGACCGCATCGCGATGCGTTTCCAGCGCGGTTTCGATCGCTGCCAGTGCTTCTTCGGTGACGTTGCCGTCGCACGTGACGCGGATCGCGAGCGTGGCCGGCTTCAGCGGCGGCACGTGCCTACCGCGCGGCTTCGATCAGCGGTTGCCGCGGCGCCGGTCGGTGAGGATGATCGGCGGCGCGTGTTCTTGACACGGTTCGGCGGTGACGCCGGCGGGGCCGGCACCGACCGGTTCGAACGCAACGCAGCCGCATTGGAACATCGCCACCAAACGCAAACTTTCGGATCCGTCGACGATGACTTCGAGCGACGTTCGCTCGGCCCGAATGCGGCGCGCGAGGTGCGCGATCGTGCGCAGGTCGGAGCGCCGGCGCGGCTGTTCGCGCCGGTCGCTGCGGTCGCGGCGTTCTTCCGTAAGCGCGGCACCGAGGCTGAGGGCGGTGGACGGCACAAGGCCCCGCCGCTCAGAAGCGCGGCGATCAAACGTAGTCATCGGACGCTCGCTATTCGCCCGGGAAAGGCCGGGTCCTAGGGGGTATCTACCCGGCGATGTGGTGGCGTCCGGTGCTCCTTGCCGTCATCGTTGCGCTGGCCGCCGGTCCCGCCGGGGCGTCGAGTTTCACCATCGTCACGTCGGCGTTTCTCGACGGCGGCGACATCCCCAAAACCGATGCCGCCGGCGCCGATTCGTGCGGCGGGCGCAACCTGTCGCCCCCGCTCCACTTCACCGGTTTTCCGGCGAGCACGCGCAGCTTCGCGGTCGTGGTCTTCGACACCGATGCCGGCCACGGGCACGGCTTCACGCATTGGGTCGCATACGGCATACCGCCGTCGATGACGAGCTTGCCGCCCGGCTTCGGTTCCGCGGCCGCCCCGGGGTTTACCGGCGGCGCGAACGACGCCGGCACCACCCTGTACTTCGGCCCGTGTCCGCCGCACGGCGATCCGCCGCATCATTACGTCTTCACCGCCTACGCGCTCGACCTCGCGCCGGGACGATTGCCCGCCGGCCTATCGCGGGCCGCCCTGCTGCACGCCATCGCAACCCACACGCTCGCCCAAGCCGTAATCACCGGCCGCTACGCGCGCTAAAGCCCAGTGTCATCCCGAGCTCGTCGAGGGATAGAGAGAGACCACCATCTTGGAACTTGGAATTCGTGGACGGCTTGCACTCGTGACGGGCGCGAGCTCGGGTTTGGGGCGCGCGTGCGCGTTGGCCTTAGCGGCTGAGGGCGCGCGCCTCGCGATCGGCGCGCGGCGCATGGAACTGCTCGAAGAAGTTGCCGCCGAAGCGCGCACGGCCGGCAGCCCCGACGCGCAGGCGTACGCGCTCGATCTAGCCGATCCGGCGTCGATCGATGCGATGCTCGCGGCGATGCGCGACCGCCAAGGCGACGCGGAGATCGTCATCGCGAACAGCGGGCCGCCGAAGGGCGGCGCGGCCGCGAACCTGACGCTCGAGGACTGGGACGCAGCCTACGGGCCCACGATGCGCAGCATGCTGCAGATCGTCTACGCGGTCTTGCCGGCGATGCGCGAGCGCAGCTGGGGCCGCATCGTCAACCTCTCGTCGTCGGCGCTCAAGACGCCGATTCCGAACCTCACGCTCTCGAATGCGTTCCGGGCCGGCTTGCTCGGCGCGCTAAAAACGCTCTCGCGCGAAGTTGCGGCCGACGGCGTGACGATCAACGTCATCGCGACCGGCAAGATCGAAACCGCCCGTGCGCGTTCGTTTTATGCGGCGCCCGGCTCGTGGGAAAAGCAGCAGGCCGAGATCCCGTTCGGCCGCTTCGGCAAACCCGAAGAACTTGCGCCGCTCGTCGCGTTCTTGTGCGGCGAGGGCGCGCGCTATATCAGCGGCACCACGATCTCGATCGACGGCGGCCTCTCACCGACCCTGACGTAAATTTAACTCTGCGCGGCGGGCGCGTCGTTCTCCGGCAGCGGGCTATTTTTCCCGCGCACGGTGGGCGTGGCCGGGGTTTCGGGCGAGGTATCGCGGCCGTTCAGTACGACCATTGCGCCGGCAACGCCGCCCGCCAGGGTCAACGCGAAAAGGAAGGGGTGGCGCAACGTTTGACGCGTTCCGAGGACCTGGTCGAGCGAGAGCGCGCCGAAGTCGCTCGCAGCGAACGTCAACGCCGCGGCGGAATAGACGAAGGGTACTTCGATGCCGCCTTGTTGCGCGAAAAACCCATTTTTTGCGTGCACGCTCTCCTGCGCGACGATCATGCCGGAGATCAGCATCGAGGGACCTATCGGACCGCCGAGCCCCAGAGCAATCAGCACACCCGACGCGATCTCATTCCACGAGGCGAGCGGAGCGTACGTCGTCCCGGGCCGGAATCCCAGGCCGTGCATCATTTCGGCAGCCTTCTCCGGACCCGGTCCGCCGAACCAACCCAGGGCCTTTTGGGCGCCGTGCGCTGCCATGGCGCCCCCTACGGCCAGCCGAGCACCCAACAGTGCAATATCTCGTATCATCAGGGCTCAAATCTACCCAGGCAGGGGTTGACTTGCAACTTCTTTCCGACTTTTGTGTTATGATCCACGCTACCAGACGTGGCCCGAGTGCCGGCCTGTTCTGGGGTCAAGTTGTCAGAGTGGTCTTGTTGCATTAACAGTTCCAGGAACGGCGAGTTGAGTTGAATGGCACTCATAACGTAAATCGAGTCCTGGAGTTCAAGACCATGTATACAGACGAAACCCTCAACTGCGTTGATTGCAACGCACCTTTTACCTTTAGTGCGGGCGAACAAGAGTTCTTCGCAGCGAAGGGCTTCACGAACAAACCCAACCGTTGCCCCGATTGCCGCGCGGCCCGCAAGGCCCAGCGTGCAGGCGCCGGCGGCGGCGGCGGGAGCTACTCCGGCGGCGGCGGCTACGGCGGCGGCGGCGGAGCGCGTCCCCAACGCGAGATGTTCGAAGTGACTTGCAGCAACTGCGGCGGAAAGGCCACCGTGCCGTTCCAACCGCGTGGCGACAAGCCGGTCTACTGCCGCGATTGCTTCCAATCGCGTAGCGGTTCGTACCGCTAAGTTCTCGCCGAACGGCGAAAGCAGCGAAGGGCCCGTCTCACTCCGGTGAGCGGGCCCTTTTCTTATTCCGCCGACAACGCGCGCACCGCAGCCTCGACCTGCGCATTCGCCGGATCGTACAACGCCTCTCCAAACCGCGCCACGATCGACCAATTGTCGTCCCGAGCAAAGCGCCGTGAGCCGCGTCGTCGAGAGACCGCCACGAGCGCATACTGAAATCCCAGCGGTACGACAGCCACGCGCACGCCGGCTTCACGCTGCGCTAAAGCAATGATCCGTTCGTAGCCGCGTTCGAACGGCAGAAACGCATCGTCGCCGGCTTTACGCGCGAACGCCGGATCGACGTTCGGATAACCTTCGGGAAACACGGCGACGACGCGGCCCGCGCGCAACAGACCGACCGCCTCGCGCACACCGCTGCGCGTGTAGCGCGCCAGCTCGCCGCGATCGTATCCGCCGCGCTCGCCGAGCGTCGCCGCGCGCAGCACGATCGGCCACTGCACGGCGCGGCACGCGCGTTCCATCCAGCGTCGCTGCGTCGCATTCTCGGTCCAATCCAAGCCGACCACGATGTGCACGGGCCGCGGCACGTAGCGTACGAGCACCGCGCCATCGAGTAGGTGGTGGAAGTGCCGCGCGACGATCATCACCGGTCCGGCGGATGGAATGTGTCCGAGCCCTTCGACGCGTACGGCGCCGGCTTGCGTCGCCAGCGCCCAGCGCGCGATCGCCGCGGTGCCGATCGTGCCCCACGGCGGATAACGCGTCACGCGCGCGAACGGCGCGCGCCGGCGAAGGCGAACGCCGCCGGCAGCAAGCTCACGAGTATGGCGGCGATCGCGGTCGGCCACATGCCCGCCGCCACGCTGAGGATCATCGACCAGACGATGTTGATCGCATACACCGTGTACGGAACGGCCGGCGAGATCGCGGGCGCGCGGCGTTCGTTCCACGCCAGCCGTCCCACGGTGATGAAGATGAGGCCGGTACCGAACCAGCCGGCGAGATTGCGCAACGGCATCCCGAAGTACGGCCCCGTTTCGTGCCAGACCCAGAAGTGGATGTATTGCAGGCTCGGCGCGGCCATCGACGGATCGAGCACGAGATCCCAACTCACGAGCAGCCACGTTCCGAGTAAGACCGACCATACGATGCGGCCGGCGACGATCGCATCGGCGAGGATCAGCGACGCGAATCCCATGTAGAACCACGACAGGGGAATCGCCGCCGGTACGCGGCCGAGCAATTTCGGCCCGAGAAAATTCGTGTACTCGTAGCCGCCGAACGGCCAGCCCGTTTTCGTGCCGGTCAGCTCGGCCGTGGCCGAAATGATCGTGGCGGCGCAGAAGAAGAGCAGCGTGCGGCGCGCGCCGAGTTTCCAGCAGCCGAAGGCAAGCATCGCGGCCGTGCCGAGGAAGATTCCCGTTCCGCCGGTGTTGGTTATCGCCGATGCGTAGAACGACATCGCGGGCACATTACCGGCAAAGAGCTGGGGATGCGGGATCGCAACGAGCAGTCCGAACAGACCGAAGATCATCGCGAGCCCGTGCAGCACGACGAGACTCCAGGTGATGATCCCGCCGGCGCGCGTCACGGTTTGTTCTCAGCGAGCACGAGCTCGCGGCCGCGCCACGTATGCCGCCGGCGCAAGGTCGATGCGAAGAGCGCGCCCGCGACCGGCAGATCGGCCAGCGGCGAGAGCCAGTACGTCCACGGTTTCGCAACGTACGCGCGCGCGGCGCCTGCCAGCACGCCGATGCGCACGCACACGAGGATCGCGGCGACGTCGAACGTGAGCGAGGACGTCGCCCCGGCGATCGCCAGCGCAATAGCGAGCGGCACCGGCGCAGCTTGCACGAGCAGCACTTCAGCCAGACCCAACCAGCCGCCGAACGGCGCGAACTGGTCGCGCAACGTGAGCGAGCGCGGCCAGTTGCGCCACGTTTCGGCCGCCGTATCGTACATCTGCACGCTCACGAGTTCGCCCGCTTCATAGAAGCCCACCGGCGTGCCGCCGGCGACGAGCGCGCGCGCCAGCGTGACGTCTTCGCAGCGCGATGTCCGCACGCTGGCGAACGCGCCCTTCGCGATGAGCAGCGCGCGTTCGGCGAGAAAGCACTGGCCGCTGGCTTGCACGTCGGCGACGCGTCGCGCTTCCCGGCCCGGTAAGCCGAAGCGGTAGACGAGCGTCGCCAGCATCGACGGATGCACGACCGCCATCAGCGGCGTGCCGAGCAGTTGACGAACCGCAACGCTCAGCACGGCGATCTTGCGGCGTTGCGCGTGCGCTACCATCGCGGCGATCAGCCCGGCGGCCGGGCGCACGTCGGCGTCGATCGTCGCGATCCACTTCGCGCGTGCATCGGACGCGCGCAAGCCGGCGTCGAGTCCCCACGCTTTCCCGTTCCAGCCGTCCGGGACCGGCGACGCATCGATGACGCGCACGCGCGAACCGGGCGTCGCGAAGTCGCGCAGCACCGCGATCGTTCCGTCGCGCGAGCCGCCGTCGACGACGAGGATCTCGCCGACCTCGGGACCGGCGCGCAACAGACCGTGCAAGCACGGCGCGATGCGCGCGGCCTCGTCGAGCACGGGCACGATCACGCTCACGCTGCCGCCCGGCGGAGCGGTCTGCACCGGAACGATGCGTGTCGCACGCACGCCGCGCAGCATCCGCACGATGACGGCCGCGCCGAACGCGCCGAGGACGATCGCGCACGCGACGTCGGTGAACATCGCACCTGCGTACCGTCCCGCGGCGGGCAGCCCCTTCGTGGGCGGCACATCTTGCCGGCGCCCGGGCCGGAGGGATCGCATTGTCGAATGGTCGGGGTAATGACGGTCGAGGCGGGCGTGGTGTCGGATGCGCTCAAACGGTATTTCGGGTTCGACGCCTTCCGGCCGCTGCAAGAAGCCATCGTCGGCGATGTGCTGGCCGGCCGCGATGTGTTCGCGCTGTTGCCCACCGGCGGCGGCAAGTCGCTCTGCTATCAGCTGCCCGCGCTGCTCTCGCCCGGCATCACGGTCGTGATCTCGCCGCTCATCGCGCTGATGAAAGACCAGGTCGACGCCCTGACGACGGCCGGCATCGCCGCGACGTTCCTCAACTCCTCGCTCGAATACGACGAGGTGCGCGAGCGCATCGACGGTTTGCGGCGCGGCGATTACCGCTTGCTCTACGTTGCGCCCGAACGCCTCGCGATGCCGTCCTTTGCGGCCGAACTCGCGACCCTGAACGTCACGCGGTTCGCGGTCGACGAAGCGCACTGCATCAGCGAGTGGGGCCACGACTTCCGGCCCGATTACCGGCGTATCTCCGATCTGCGTCAGCGCTTCGCCGGCGTACCGTTTCTCGCGTTCACCGCCACCGCGACCGACCGCGTGCGTGCCGATATCGTCGAACGCCTGGCGTTGCGCGATCCGGCCGTGCACGTCGGCAGCTTCAACCGTCCGAACCTCACCTATCGCGTCACGCGCAAGAAGCGCAGCCCCGAAGCGCTGATCGCGTGGCTCGAAGCGCGGCCGGACGACGCCGGCATCATATACGTCGGCAGCCGCGCCGCCGCCGACGACCTCGCGGCGAAGCTGAAGAAGGCCGGCATCGCCGCGCTGCCCTATCACGCCGGGCTCGACGCCGCCAAACGCTCGAAGCATCAGGAACGGTTCATCCGCGACAAGGCGCGCGTGATCTGCGCGACCGTGGCGTTCGGCATGGGCATCGATAAGAGCAACGTGCGGTTCGTCGTGCACTACGATCTTCCCAAGAGCGTCGAAGGCTACTACCAAGAGACGGGACGCGCGGGCCGCGACGGCGTGCCGGCCGAGTGTTTGCTGTTCTTCAACCACGGCGACGTTGCCAAGTTCGAGCGGTTCATCACGGAGAAGGAGAGCGAGGCCGAACGCGACGTCGCGCGCGCGCAGCTCGAGCGGATGACGCGCTATGCGTATTCCAACGACTGCCGCCGGCGCGATCTGCTGGCGTACTTCGGCGAAGCGTTCACGGAGCTGAACTGCGGCGGGTGCGATAACTGTCTGGAACCGCGTCCGGCCGTCGACGCGACCGAAGCGGCGCAGAAACTTCTGTCGTGCATCGAGCGCATCCGGCGCTCGTCCGGATTCGGCGTCGGCATCACGCACGTGATCGACGTGCTGCGCGGCGCCGAGAACGACAAGATCTGGCGCTGGAATCACGAGCGCCTGACGACCTACGGCATCGGCAAGGATCGCAGCGCGCCGGCGTGGCGCGCGCTGGCCGACGAACTCATCCGGCTCGGCTACGTCGCGGTCGACGCGCTGCACTTCAACACGGTGTCGGTCACCGCGACGGGCCGCGCGGCCTTGATCGAACGCACGCCGATCGTGGTGCGCGAGCCGCCTCCGGCTGCCGAGCGCGGCCGCAAGCGTGCGCCGAGTGCGGCTGCCGACGGACCCTACAACGCCGAAGTCTTCCGGGCACTGCGCGATTTGCGTAAAGAAATTGCCGACGAACGCGACGTCCCGGCCTACGTCGTGTTCAGCGATGCGGTGCTGCGCGCGATGGCCCGCGAACTGCCGCGTACCCCCGCGCAATTGCGTAAGATCAGCGGCGTCGGGGAAAAAAAGCTCGCCGACTTCGGCACCCGTTTCCTCGAGGTCATAGCTTCCTCTACATAGGGTCCGAGGGGATTCCAAGGCTCGCGTGTCAGGATAGCGCTCAATGATGACGCGTCTGCGCCTAATTTTTGCTGCTTGTCTTGCCGCTGCGTGTCTCGTGGGCGGACTGCGCGCAGCCGCGTTCGCGCAATCGAGCGAAAACACGGGCATTATTCAGATCACGGTCAAGAGCGCCGATAGCCAGGCGCTGCTGTCCAACGCGCGTGTGTTCTTGCTCGGACCAAGCGTCGCGAGCGCGTTGACGACCCGCAGCGGCGTCGTCAAATACACCGACGTCGCGAGCGGCATCTATCGCGTACGGGTCAACAAGCCGGGTTTCCGCAACAGCACGTCGTCGGCGTTCGAGCTGCTCGGAAACAAGGAAGTCGACGTCGACGTGATGCTCGGTTCGAACGAGTCGACCCAAACCGCATCGAGCGACGGCTCCGACAACGGCATGAAGATCATCGGCCGCGTCACCGCGCGCGTGACCGTGTCGACGCACGACGTCGACGAAGACAGCGCGGTGCGCCGCATTTCCGACTCGCTGGTCGACGCGCTCAATACCGTGGCCGGCGTCGACGTTACGCAGTCGTCCAACGATCCGGATTCGCCGCAGACGATCTCGCTGCACGGACACGACGAATCGCAGACCGCGGTCACGCTCGACGGCATCCCGCTCTCCGCGCCCGGCACCGCGGCCAACCTGCGCGGCATCAACACCGATCTCTTCACCGGCGCGAGCGCGAGCTTCGGCGCGCGCGCGGGCGCACTCGGCGGCGGGGTCAACTTCACCACGCTGCAGCCCACCCAAACCTGGCAGTATCGCCTCAACGCCGCCGGCGGATCGTTCGATAAGTACAACTGGTCGCTCGGCGCCACCGGCTCGGTCGGCAAACTCGGCATCGCGGTGCTCTCGACCAAACGCGGCGGCAACAACCCGCTGACGTTCCAGCAGTACCTCGATCAGAGCGGCGTCGACTACGCCCACGGCGGCGAGAGCTCGAACACGGGCGAGTTCATCAAGCTGCGCTACGGATTAACCGACAACACGACGCTCGTGCTCACAGCGCTCGAGAATAATCAGGCCATCTCGTCGCTGTGCACGCAGGACACGGGCACGCTGCCGTGCGGCATCGGCCCCGGCAACGGGTCCACCTCGAAGTATCAGTTCGTGTACGGCACGGTGCAGTCGCTGGTCGGCCAAGTCGCGGTTCAGGCCACCGGCTACATCACATCGCAAACCGGGCTGACGAACGACCTCACCCGGACGATCGACGAGTGCGTCGGCGCGCTCGTGCCGTGTCCGGTCGCCGAACCGTTCGCGACCGGCACCAATTCGCTCACGCGCGGCATCGCAACGCAAGGCACGATCAGCAAAGACAACCACACGATCACCCTCAACGCGACGACGTTCTCGGCGCAGACCACGTTCAACCCGCTGGTGACTTCGGGAACGAGCAGCCTGATCACCGGCTCGATTAACGGCGTTTCAGCATCGACCTACGCGCTGCAAGATTCGATCAAGGTCAGCAATCGCGTCACCGTCGGACCGACGCTTTCGCTCGCATCGACGACCGGTGCCGGCACGTCGGTTTTGGTCGGCTTCAGCGGCGATTGGCGGCCCAACGATTCGGATGACATCACGCTTTCGGCGTCGCTCGGCTCGTCGCAACCCGCGCCGCAGGTCGTGCGAAGCTTCAGCGATCCGCAGTCGGCGCGCGTCAATTGCGCCGGCGGCACCGCACAGATCAGCGGCCCCGGCGATCTCGCCACCGCGCAGTCCGCGATCGACTACCAAGCCGGCTGGACGCACCAGTGGAAGTTCGGCTACCTGAGCACCGACGTCTACCGGCAAACGCAAGCCGGTCAGCTCGTGTCGGCAACGCTTCCGGCCGCGGCCGGCGGCGTGCCGCCCGACATCTTCAGCGCGGTGCAGCAGTACTACGCCGCGGTTTGCCCCACGGCGCTCGCGCCCGGCAGCGTGTACGTCAGCGAGCCGGTCAACGGCACCAACCGTCTCTATCAGGGCTACGACATTACGGCGCGGCTCGCGCTCGGTAAAGACGTCACCGCGATCCCGTCGTACTCGACCAACATTTCGGAATACACGGCGGCCGATCCGATCTTCACCGGCACCGGCAGCACGCTGATTCTCAATTCGCAGATCTACGGCCGCCCGATCCACAAGGGCAACTTCACGCTCGACGCATTCCATCCGCCGAGCAATCTCGAGTTCATCGTCAACGCGCAGTATGTCGGCGTGAACAACTCGCAGCATCTTGCGCCGTACGTGAACTTCAGTTTCGGCATCACGCACCCGCTCGGCATCGGGATGCTCACGCTGTTTGAAACGAACGCCTTCAACAACCAAACGGCGCTGTTCTCGACGATCAACGGCGCGCAGCCCCAACCGCTCGTCGGCGGCGGCTACTTGCTGGTGGCGGCGAACCCGTTGCCGCCGCGCACGTATCAGATCTCCTATTCGATCAACACCGGCGCGCGCAAGGGCGCCGGCTATGCGACCGGCGCGCGCAAAGGGGGCGCGCTGCGCGCGCAAGCGCAATCCGCGGCGAGTCCGGCGCCGAATGCCGCGCGCGGCGGGGCGGGTGGCTTCATCGCCGCGCTCGGGTTTGGACAACTGCACTTCGTCGCGCCGCCGTTCAGCACGTCGACCTTGGCGGTCGCGACCGGCCGTCCCGAATGCACGGCCGATTTGCAGTCGCTCGCGACGGCCGCGCTCGCGCAAATCGGCGCGGCTGCGAGCGCGTATGCGGCCGGCACGACGCCGTTACCCGAGGTCACGGGAATCACCCTGACGCCGCACGGCGAGCCCTCGGGCACATGGTACTTTGCAATCAGCCCGAACATCCCGCGCGAACTCTTTCCGCGTCCGGCCGGCGCCGGAGCCGGCGGCAACAACGGTCCGCGACCCCCGCGTCCCGGCGGTTTCGGTGGACCCGGTGGTGGTGGTCCGCCGCCGACGTTCCAATCGCAGATCACCGTCGCGCCGAATGCGAACCCGAACGCGAATGCTTCTCCTCGGCCGGTGCTGACGCCGAGCCCGGCGCTGATCGCCGCGCTTCAGCCGTTCAAGGCGCTGATCTCGTGCGCGTACGCCACGGTGCTGATGCCGGACGACGCCAAGTCGCGCGGTTTCGACGTCCCCGCGCCCGGCGTTCCGGGCGCACGGCCGTCGCCGCCGCCCAGTCCGGCTCCGGGCACGAGCCCCGCGCCGCGCACTCCGCGAGCCGGCGGGGGTGCCGGATTCATCCAGTACGCGCCGTCGCCCGGATTCTTCGTGGTCCGCGTGCCCGACTTAGGAACTGGTGGAGGAAGCGTGAAACAACCATGATGCAGCCCTCGACGCCCCCGCCCAAGGTCGCCGTCATCGACGACGAGCGCCACCTGCGCGAGATGCTCGAACTCGGCCTCGGCGAGGACGGTTTCGAGGTGCGCAGCGCCGGCGACGGTCAGGCCGGGCTCACGCTCGTGCGCGAGTGGCGGCCCGATGCGATCATCCTTGACGTCATGCTGCCCTACGTCAACGGGCTCGAGTTGCTGCCGATGATGCGCCGCGTCACCGAAGCGCCGATCCTGATGTTGAGCGCCAAGGCCGATACGGACGATCGCGTTACGGGCTTACTGCGCGGCGCCGACGACTACATCCCCAAGCCGTTCGAGATGTCGGAACTCGTCGCGCGCCTGCACTCCGCGCTGCGGCGGCCGCGGCTCGAGCAGCCGAGCATCGTTTCGTACGCCGATCTCACCATCGACCTCGACCGGCGCGACGTCAAACGCGGCAACGATCTGATCGAACTTTCGGCCCGCGAGTACGCGCTGCTGCTCACGTTCGTGCGCAACCCCGAACGTGTGTTCACGCGCGATCAGTTGCTCGACCTCGTGTGGGGCAGCGATCGCGACGTCGGTCCGGGTGCGGTCGAAACGTACGTCTCTTATCTGCGCGCCAAGATCGACGCGAACTTCGAACCGAAGTTGATTCGTACGATCCGGGGAGCCGGTTACGCCCTCCGCTCCCATTGACGCCTTCTCCGCGCTCGCGCGGCGGCTGACCGGCTGGTACGTCTTCGTTGCGGTGTCGTCGGTCGCCGTGCTGCTGACGACTGCCGGGATCATCGGGCTCACGCTCTTCGCGCGTGAGGTGAATACGTCGATCGCGATGTCGCAGATCAACGCGCGTGCGTTTTCCGAACGCGCGATCCAGCAGCGCCAAGCGTTCTTCGCTGCGGCGTACGAATTCGAAAATCGAGACGTGCACGAAGGCATGCACACGGTGGCGAGCATCCCGCGCCGGCCGCCTGCGCGCAACGGCGCCGGGTTACGGCCCGGCCCCGCGATCGGACCGGCAAACACGCCGGAAAACGTCCGGCCGCAGATCGAAACGGCCGTCGTCGACGGGATCGTCAAACACGGCATCGGCGTGCGGTCGCGCTTCGAGGGCAGCCGCTTCGGCTACGCGATCGCGACGCTCTTCGGCGTGCGCATCGCCCCGCCCGTGCCGTTCATCAACGGTGTCATCTCGTTCGGCCCCGACCCGGCGTTCTTCCAAAACGTCGCGCTGGCGATCGTCGGCGCCGTGCTCGTGGCCTCGATCGCGATCGGCGGGCTGGCGTACTTCATCGGCCGCTTCATCACGCTGCAGGCGATCAAGCCGCTGATCGATGTGACCGAGGCGCTGCAGCGCTTTGCCGCGCGCGACTTCCGCCCGCAATCGATCACGACCGCCGGCCGCAGCGACTTCGACGTGTTGGCCCACGCGTACAACGCCGCTTCGGAACAAGTGTCGGCGGCGTTTGCCGAACGCGACGCGGCCGAAGCGCAGATGCGCCAGTTCGTCGCCGACGCCGGCCACGAACTGCGCACCCCGCTGACGATCGTGCTCGGCTACATCGATCTGCTGCACCGCAAGGCGAACCCCGGCGACGAACGCTCGAAATTCATTTTCTCGTCGATCGCCGCCGAAGGCCGCCGCATGCGCACGCTCGTCGACAACCTCGTGCTGCTGGCGAAACTCGAGGGCGAAGACACGCGGCTGTTCGAGCCGTTCGACGTCCGCGGCCTCGTCACGGAAATCGTCGACGTGCGGCGCGGCCTCGCGCCGGGCGTGCAGTTCGCGATCGACGAGCGCGATGCCGCGACCGCGATTGCGGATCGCGGCGAAGTCTACGAAGCACTCGCCAACATCATCGACAATGCGATCAAATATGCGCCGGGTTCGGAGATTCGCATCGCGAGCGCGGTACCGCGCGACGGCGTCGTCGAGGTTTCCATCGCGGATGACGGTCCGGGCATTCCACCCGAAGACCGCGAGGCGATCTTCGAACGGTTCTTCCGCGGCGCCGGCCGCGGCGAAGTGGAAGGCAGCGGCCTCGGCCTCGCCATCGCAAAACGCGCCATCGAGCGCGCCGGCGGCACGCTCCGCCTCGACACCACCGTTACCAGCGGCACCCGCTTCATCATAACCCTCCGAGCAGAACGAACGAACACGCCCGTCCTGTCAGGTTGACGCGGCAAAGGTGTCATCCCGAGCGAAGACGAGGGACCAGCGGTGCTCGCTCGGGATGACATCAAAGCGACACCTCTACTGAGAACGAGACAACTCTACTGAGGGCGACATCACGATCGTGTTTCTGAAGAGCGGCCCTCGGTGCGGCCCATGAGGACCATTTCGCGCATGCGGGGATGGTCGCGGTCTTGTTTGGCCATCCAGTCGTCGAGCGGCGGGACGGGGAGGCCGGTGCGGAAGAGCCAGTAGTAACAGCTGAGATCGCCGAGGTAGGCGAAGCGTTTTTTCGCATCGGCATAGAGCGCGTCGTAAGTTGGGAACGAGCGCGCGTACGATGAGACGTCGCCGTGTTCGGCTGCGAGCGCTTGTAGCGCGCGGGCGTTCGCGATCGTGCCGGCGATTTTCGAGCGCGAGTGCACGACGCCGTCGGCTTCCATGATGCGCTCGATCTCGCCCTCGCCGTACAAGGCGATCAGCGTGACGTTGAAGCCCTCGAACGCGGTGCGGAATGCGTCCCAGCGCGCGTCGATCAGCGCCCAGCTCAAACCGGCTTGGAAGATCGCGCGCGTCATCACTTCGAGGTGATCGTCGAGCGTCGGCGCGGCGATGACGCGCGGAATGCGTTCGGGGGGCGTGGGCTTGCTCGTGCGCAGCGGCGGCGGGCCCTTGGCGGACTTCTTCGGCATCGTACCGGATAGAATCGCATGAACAAGACGTGGGTCCTGGTAGCAGCGATCCTCGGCTCCAGCATGAGCTTCATCGACGCCTCGGCGGTCAACGTTGCGTTGCCGATCATCCAGCGCGAGCTGGGCGCGACGCTGGCCGAAATGCAATGGGTAATCGAGGCCTACGCCTTGTTTCTCTCGGCGCTAATCCTCGTCGGCGGTTCGCTCGGCGACATCTTCGGCCGCCGTAAGCTCTTCGTCATCGGCATCGCAATCTTCACCGTGGCGTCAATCGGCTGCGCGGCGGCGCCGAATATTATCGTCCTGATCGTCTCGCGTTCGATCCAAGGCATCGGCGCGGCGCTCGCGGTGCCTGAATCCCTCGCGCTGATCAGCGTCACGTTCACCGGCGCCGAGCGCGGGAAAGCGATCGGCACGTGGTCGGGTTTCGCCTCGCTCACCGGCGCCGCCGGTCCCGTGATCGGCGGCTACCTCGCGCAAACCGCATCGTGGCGCTGGGTGTTTCTCATCAACGTTCCGCTCGCGCTGCTGGTGCTCGCGATCGCGATCCTGCGCGTGCCCGAAAGCCGCGATGAGCAGGCCTCGCACGCGATCGATTGGAGCGGCGCGCTGCTCGCAACCTTTGGTCTCGGCGGGCTCGTGTACGGGCTCATCCGCGTTCAGCTTGCCGGCGGCCGCATCGACGGCGGTATTGCGATCGTGGCCGGACTCGCGATCCTGGCGGCGTTCATCATCGTCGAGAAGCGCACCGCGCATCCGATGATGCCGCTGAAGATGTTCGCCTCACCGGTGTTCGCCATCGCGAACCTCTACACGCTCGCGCTGTATACCGCGCTCGGCGGCTCGCTGTATTTCTTTCCGTTCGTGCTCATCGACGTGCAAGGCTACTCGCCGACGGCTGCCGGCGCGACGTTTCTGCCGTTCGTCGTTTTGCAGTTCGTCCTCTCGCGCTGGTCGGGCGGAATCGTGCCGCGCGTCGGCGCGCGCTTGCCGCTCGTGGCCGGTGCAGCGTTCGCGGGCTGCGCGTTCATCCTCTACAGCCTGCCGGGTGTCGGCAGCACCAACTACTGGACGAGCTACTTCCCGGCCGTGCTGGTGCTCGGCATCGGCGCGACGCTGTTCATCGCGCCGCTGACGACCACGGTCTTCGACTCATCCGATCCGGCGCTGAGCGGGCTCGCTTCGGGGATCAACAACGCCGTCGCGCGCACGGCCGGCCTGCTCGCGATCGCGCTTTTCGGCATCGTCTTCACGGCCGTATTCTCGAGCGGGTTCGAGGGCCGGCTCCAAGCCGCGCGCGTCTCGCCCCAAACCCAGTCGCTGGCAAACGCCGAGAAAGCCCGCTTCGCCGGCGGCACGGTGCCGCCCGACGTCCCGGCGCCCGACCGGCCGGCCGTGACCGATGCGGTGAAACACGGCGTACTGGCCGGGTTCCGCGGCGTCCAATATGCGTCCGCGGCGGTGTCGTTCCTCGCCGCCCTGATCGCCTTCTTCGCGCTCCCGGCCGGCCGCACTCAAGCTTATAAGGAGAACGAAGCAAGCTCGTAGCGGGCTCCCCTGCGTTGACGGTACTCGTCCGGCTTGATATAATCCCGAGGTTCGGCCCACCGGCGGTGTGGCCGCTTTCGTGTGTGTTTCGAGGATAGGCGTGCCGACAATCTCCCAATTGGTCCGTAAGGGCCGCGAAAAGATCCAGAAAAAGGTCAAAACCCCGGCCTTCCGCGTCGTTTCGACCGGTCCGAAGCCGGGTCACCCGGATCTGCCCAATCGGACGTTCGAGGTCGCCGGGAATCCCCAGCGCCGCGGCGTCTGCACGCAAGTCAAGACGATCACCCCGAAGAAGCCGAACTCGGCCCTCCGGAAAGTCGCCCGCGTCCGCCTCACCAACGGTGAGGAAGTGACCGCTTACATCCCGGGCATCGGCCACAATCTTCAGGAACATAGCGTCGTCCTGATCCGCGGCGGTCGCGTCAAAGATCTCCCGGGCGTGCGCTATCACATCATTCGCGGAACGCTCGACACCTCGGGTGCCGCGAACCGCAAGCAAGGCCGCTCGAAATACGGCGCCAAGCGCAACGCCAAACCTACCGGTAAGAAGTAAGCGAGTCGATATACATGCCGCGTAAAGGTCCGGTCCCGAAGCGACCGATTCTCCCCGATCCGAAGTTCAACTCGAAAGTGCTGTCGCGCTTCATCAACAAGGTGATGCTACAGGGCAAGAAGAGTGTGGCGGAGCGTATCTGCTACAGCGCGCTCGAGATCGTCGAGACGAAGTCGGGCCGCGACCCAATGGACATCTTCACGCAGGCGCTCGGCAACGCGATGCCGCTGGTGGAAGTCCGCCCGCGCCGCGTCGGCGGCGCCACCTATCAAGTTCCGATGGAAGTCCGTCCCGACCGCCGTCAAGCGATGGCGATGCGCTGGCTGATCAATTACGCCCGTGCCCGGCCCGGTCACTCCATGGAAGAAAAGCTCGCAGCCGAATTGATGGACGCCGCCAACAACCTTGGCAACTCGATCAAGAAGCGCGAAGACACTCACAAGATGGCCGAAGCCAACAAAGCCTTCGCCCACTACCGCTGGTAATCGTACCGCTCTAACATCATGCCGCTCAACCGCGAACACCCCCTCGAGAAAACCCGCAACATCGGGATTGCTGCGCATATCGACGCCGGAAAAACGACGGCGACCGAGCGTATTCTGTTTTACACCGGCCGCACGCACAAAATCGGCGAAGTGCACGATGGTGCTGCGACCATGGACTGGATGGTCCAGGAACAGGAACGCGGCATCACGATCACCTCGGCCGCTACGGCGTGCACGTGGCGCGACACGCGTATCAACATTATTGATACGCCAGGCCACGTGGACTTCACAGTCGAGGTCGAGCGCTCGCTGCGCGTCCTCGACGGTCTCGTCGCGCTGTTCGACTCGGTAGCCGCCGTGCAGCCGCAGTCCGAGACGGTGTGGCGCCAAGCCAACAAGTACAAAGTCCCGCGCATCATCTTCGTCAACAAGATGGACCGCATGGGGGCCGATTTCTTCAATTGCGTCGCGAAGATCCGCGAACGCCTCGGCGCGCCCGCCGTTCCGATCCAAGTGCCGATCGGCGCCGAAGCCGATTTCCTCGGCGTGGTCGATCTCTTCACGATGAAGAAGATCGTCTATACCGACGATGCCGGCTCGGTGATGGAAACCGACGAGAGCCCGACGGGCGAACTGCTCGAAATCGCGACCAAGTGGCGCGGCGAGCTGATCGAAGCGATCGCCGAGCAAGACGACGAGCTGCTCGAGCTGTTCTTCGACGGCAAAGACATCCCGATCGATCGCCTCAAGTCGGCACTGCGCAAAGCGACGATCGCCGGCCAGGTGCTGCCGATGCTGTGCGGTTCCGCGTTCAAGAACAAGGGCGTGCAGCCGCTGCTCGACGCCGTCGTCGACTTTCTGCCCTCGCCGCTGGAAGCCAAGACGATCACCGGCAAGGATCCCAAGACCGACGAAGACATCACCCGCAAGGCTGATGATAAGGAACCGTTCGCGGCGCTCGCGTTCAAGATCGCGACCGATCCGTACGGCAACCTGACGTACTTCCGCGTGTATTCCGGCGTGCTCGAAAAGGGCTCGTACGTCTACAACGCGCGCAGCGGCAAAAAAGAACGCATCGGGCGCATCTTGCGCATGCACGCCAACCATCGCGAAGACATCGACGCGATCGGCGCGGGCGACATCGCGGCGGCCGTCGGCATGACCGACACGCGCACCGGCGACACGCTGTGCGATGAGAAGCACCCGATCTTGCTCGAGAACATCGTGTTCCCGGAGCCCGTCATCTTCCAGGCCATCGAGCCGAAGACCAAGGGCGATCAGGACAAGCTCGGCATCGCCTTGACGCGTCTCGCGCAAGAAGATCCGACCTTCCGCATGCGCACCGACGAAGAGACGCAGCAGACGATCATCGGCGGGATGGGCGAGCTGCATCTCGAGATCATCTTGGACCGCCTCAAACGCGAGTTCAAGGTCGAAGCGAACGTCGGCAAGCCGCAAGTCGCCTACAAAGAAGCGATCACGAAAACCGTCGAGCAGCAGGGCAAATTCGTCCGGCAGTCCGGTGGTAAGGGTCAGTACGGCGACGTCTGGATTCGTCTGGAGCCGCAGCCGGCCGGCACGGGTTACGTGTTCGAGAACAAAGTCGTCGGCGGTACGGTTCCGAAGGAATACGTCAAGCCGGTCGGCGAGGGCATTCGCGAAGCGTCCGAGTCCGGAACGCTGGCGGGTTACCCCGTACTCGATTTCAAGGCAACGCTCTACGACGGTTCGTACCACGATGTCGACTCGTCGGAAATGGCGTTTAAGATCGCGGCCTCGATGGCGTTCAAAGAAGCCAACAAGAAGGCCGGCCCGATCTTGCTCGAGCCGATCATGAAAGTCGAAGTGACGACGCCCAAGGATTACTTGGGTGCCATCAACGGCGACTTGAACCGGCGCCGCGGTCAGATCCAATCGCAAGAAGAAGCTCCGGGCGGAGCCGTGGTGATTACCGCGGACGTGCCGCTCTCCGAGATGTTCGGGTATGCGACCGACATGCGTTCCGCGACTCAGGGCCGCGCGACGTACACGATGGAATTCTCGCGCTACGAGAAAGCGCCGAAGTCCGTCGAGGAAGAGATCGTCGCGAAGGCTTCCGGCAAGAAGCTCGCGACCGCGTAGCCCAAAAAAAGTTTCACCTAGTAGCGCACATCTAAACCGAAGGAACACAGAAGCAGATCATGGCTAAAGCCAAATTTGACCGGTCGAAACCTCACGTCAACATCGGGACCACGGGTCACGTCGACCACGGCAAGACCACGCTCACGGCCGCCATCATCAACTGCCTGGCGACCGAAAACTCCACCATCCAAAAGCGCAACGTCGACGACATCGACAACGCGCCCGAGGAGAAGGAGCGCGGCATTACGATCGCCATCTCGCACCAAGAGTACGAGACGGCGAAGCGCCACTACGCGCACGTCGATTGCCCCGGTCACGCCGACTACATCAAGAACATGATCACGGGCGCCGCGCAGATGGACGGCGCGATCCTGGTCGTGTCGGCTGCCGACGGCCCGATGCCGCAGACCCGCGAGCACATTCTGCTCATGAAGCAGGTCGGCGTTCCGTACATCGTCGTGTTCCTCAACAAAGTCGACCAAGTCGATGATGAAGAGCTCCTCGAGCTGGTCGAGATGGAAGTGCGCGAGCTGCTTTCGTCCTACGAGTTCCCGGGCGACGATATTCCGATCATCCGCGGTTCGGGCCTCAAGGCACTGCAGTCGTCGGGCAAACGCGACGATCCCGATGCGGCCCCCGTGTTCGCGCTGATGGATGCGGTCGACAGCTACATCCCGACGCCGGAACGCGCCGTGGACAAACCGTTCCTGATGCCGGTCGAAGACGTCTTCACGATCACCGGCCGCGGCACGGTCGGCACGGGTCGCGTCGAGCGCGGCCAGGTCAAGGTCGGCGAAGAAATCGAGATCGTCGGTCTCGTCGACACCCCGCCCCGCAAGACCGTGGTCACGGGCATCGAGATGTTCCGCAAACTGCTCGACGCGGGTATCGCCGGCGACAACGTCGGTGTGCTGCTGCGCGGCGTTGAGCGCAACGACATCGAGCGCGGCCAGGTGCTGGCCAAGCCCGGTTCGATCAAACCGCACAAGAAGTTCAAAGCCGAAGTGTACGTCCTCTCGAAAGAAGAGGGCGGCCGCCACACGCCGTTCTTCGCAAACTACCGTCCCCAGTTCTACTTCCGCACGACCGACGTCACCGGAACCATCAAGCTCCCGGAAGGCGTCGAGATGGTCATGCCGGGCGACAACATCACGATGGACGTCGAGTTGATCACGTCGATCGCGTGTGAAGAAGGCCTGCGCTTCGCCATCCGCGAGGGCGGCCGCACCGTCGGCGCCGGCGTCGTCACCTCCGTTCAAGACTAAGTAAGAGAGACATCATGGCGAAGCAGAAAATTCGTATCCGGCTCAAAGCCTACGATCACGCGATCCTCGATCAGTCCGCCGAACGCATCGTCGACACGGCCAAGCGTACCGGCGCGTTCGTGAGCGGCCCCGTGCCGCTGCCGACCGAGATCAACCGGGTTTGCGTGCTGCGTTCGCCGCACGTCGACAAGAAGAGCCGCGAGCACTTCGAGATGCGCACGCACAAGCGCTTGATCGACATCCTCCAAGCGTCCCCGAAAACGATGGACGCCCTCATGCACCTCGACCTGCCGGCCGGCGTGGATATCGAACTAAAAGCGTAGTCCGAAAAGGGCACAATGAAGAAACCGCTCGCTTGGGCGGTTTTTTTATGTGCGCCAGCGCGCGATTTGGAGAGGTCGGTGAGAGCGTGATATGGAGGGCTCGATTGGGGGTAAACCTCCGGGCATGAATATAAAGCGCACCCTTGCTTCGGTCGCGCTGGCCGGCACGGTCGCCTGGACCGCGGTCCCGGCTCGTCCCGCGTTGGCCGACGGCGCGGCATCCACGCGCAATATCATCGGCGGCGCAGCGGTCATCGGCGGAACCTTGCTGATCATCAACCACAACAAGCAAGTTCACGCGAAAGAAGACCAGATGGCTTCGGCTCAGGCCCAGTCCGAAGAAAACGCGAACAACGCGCAAGCGGCATATCAGGCGGAACGCAGGGCGTACCGCGCGCAAGTCGCGATCAACAATGAGTACAAGCACGAGGTCGCGCTGCAGCATAAGCTGATCGTCCAAATGCGCGGCCAGCTCGCCTCAGCGCACCGCTCGGGCTACGTTAGCCAAGCCCCGGCTCAGCAGCCGGCTCGCGTCGCGACGACGTCGTACGGCTGGGGAACGCTCTAAGCCATGCGCTCGAGCCTCATCTGCGCGAGCGGTGTGTTCGCGCTTGGCCTCGCCGCGTGCGGCGGCGGCGCGGGCGACGGGACGTCACCTCAGAAGGTCACGAACGACGTCACGGCCGCCGTGTACAACGACGACCTCAACGCCATGCAATCGCACTTCGACGACGCGCTGAAGAAGCAAGTCACGATCGACGGCGTCGCGACGCTCTCGCAAAAACTGCACGCCTTCGGCGCATATAATGGCGTCACCCAAACAGCTGCCGATTCGACCGGCGGACGCTACGATTATAACGCCGGCTTCGATAAAGCCACGATGGCCGTCCACGTTCGGGTTGATTCGGACGGACGAATCGCTGCCTACCGGATCGACGTCCCGCAGAACGTCGCATCACGATAAACGGAGTAACGACGTTCATGCTTTCGAATCAAAAGATCGCGGCGATCTACAACCTTCGCACGGCGGTCGAGGCTAAGGTCAAAGCCGAACAGCGCCTGAAGAACGTACCCTCAGCCGATGCTCGCATCGCGCTGCTGAACGCGACGCTCGAGGTCGAGGCGAAAACGCAGACCGCGATCGAGGCCTGTCACGCATGCGGCCGCAAGCACGAACCCGAGGAAATGCCCTGCGACAACGTCATCGAAGTCGACTTCGGCGTCGACCAATCGATCGGTTAGCCGACGCCGGCGCCCTGCTGCCGGGCGACCGGCAGGCGTTTGGTGAGGCGCACGCACGACCCGCGCTCGTCGAAGTCCACCTGATCCATCAGGTGGCGCATTAAGTAGATGCCGAACCCGCGGGGGGCGTCGTGCGCCGGCTTCGGCGCAGACGGATTGCAGAGAAAGCCGCGGCCCTCGTCTTGCACTTCGATGACGATGCTGTCCCGCTCGACGAAGACGCGAACTTCGAAACCGCTGCCGGCCTGGTGTCCGTGTTCGGCGGCGTTGGCCAAGGCCTCGCCGACGGCCGTTTCGATATCGGCCAAATCGCCGTCCGGGTACCCGAACGAGGCAATATGCGCAATTAACGAGCGTCGCGCAAATGCCGCCGCCCGCCGAGTATTCGGAAACCGCGCCCGGAAATCACCTGTCATAGTTGCGTTAAGACGCGTATACCACGAAACGGCGAAGTCCAACCGCTGCCTCGCTTGAAAGAACCGGCCGGCTGAATCCGAACCTCCGGGACATGCCCATTCCGCTCGACGTTTCGTTCGAACGCACGTTTTCTGGTACTCCGAAGCGTATTTACCAGCTCCTGACCGAGATGGGGACGTCGGCCGACGCCATCTGGCCATTCGCCTCGCAGCCGTTCATGCGCAGCGCCGGCCCGCTCGTGCCGGGTCAAACCGAGGAGTGGCACCTTGGGCTGCACGCGGTGCTGGAGTCGGTCGAGCCGGAGAAGAGCATCATCTGGCGGATCGACAACGACGGGGTCGACGGCACGCACGGCTTCACGATCGTCCAAGACGGCAAGAAGAGCACCGTAATCCACCGGGTATGCGCCGAGCTGTCCGACCTCGACGGCCGGCTGCTCTGGAAGCGGGTGGAAGATGGTCATCAGCGCGCCATCGAGGGATTGTTCGACAAGCTGGGGCGCGTCCTCAAGCGTTAGCGGATCCGCTCGCTATTTCGGCTTCATCGTGGTGGAGTTGAGGATCGGGATCTGCGTGTACGCTTTCCCCGCCGGAATCGACGAGAGGTAGGCGTAGATGTTAGCGAGGTCGCTCGTCGGCAGAATTTTCTCGGAGAACGACGGCATGTTTCCGCTCGGCTTGCGGACGTAGGCGTTCACTGCCGCCCACGGCAGCGGATGCGGCGCTAGCCGGGCGCCGGTGCCGTAGTTGCCCTGACCGACGGTGCCGTGGCACTCGTAGCAGCCGTAGCGCAAGAACGCGGCTTTGCCGCGCGCCGCATCGCCGGGCGGCGGCGCCGGCGCGGCCGCCGTGGTTTGGGCGAGCGCGCCATGGACGGAGAAGAGCGCCGCGGCCATCACGGCGAGTGCGAGCGTTATCAAGCGTTGCATCAGCGTAATCCTTACCGTGGCTGCGAGACGACGTCGATGACGGCCGGCAAGCCGCTTTTCACGACCTTCAGCGCGCGCGCGATCGCAGGCGCGAGCTGATCGGGCTGCGTGATCGGACCTTCACCGTGCACGCCCATCGACTCCGCAAACTTCGCGAAGTCGATGTTCGGGCTCGTGATCAGGGTGCCGGTGCGGGCCATTTCGGGCCCGCGTTCGCGGCGGCTCGCCATGCGCTGAAGGTGCATCGTTTCCTGATGCCAGGCGCGGTTGTTGTGCACGACCGTCAGCATCGGAACTTTGTGATGCGACGCGGTCCACAGCGTGCCGGGTGCGACCATGAAGTCGCCGTCGCCGTTGAAGTTCACCGAGTAGCGGCCCTGATCGCGCGCGGCGATCGCCGCGCCGAGCGCCGACGGTAAACCCTCGCCGACGCCGTAGGCGCCACCGTCGCTGCAGATGTGGTGATACTTGTCGAGGTCCCACAGACGATTCGGATACTGCCCTTGATAGAACGTTCCGGACACGAGCGAGAAATCGTCGTTCTTGATCTGCGCGTAGACTTCGGCCACCCAGCGGCCGACCGTGATCGGCGATGCATCCCAGCTCGTCGACGCGAGCGCGAGATCCGCCTGACGGCGCTTCGAGAACGAATCGACGAAGGCTTGAGCGCGGGTGGGATTCTGCGCGCGCCGTTCGCTCGTCATCGCGCGGTTCACCGCGTCGATCAGATATGGCAGCGAGGCTTCGCTGTCGCCCGCGATCGGCATCGTCGGCTCGTAGAAGCGCTGCTGGTCTTGGTAGTTGCCGGAACCTTGCAGATACAGCGCGTTGATCGAGATGACCGTCGTCGTCGGTTTGATGCGCATGGTCGAGGCGCGGACCGGGAAGTCGGGAACGTCGCCGACGAGTCCGAAAAGATCGGTCAGTTCGAGTCCGAGGATGACGTCGGCTTTGCCGAGCAGCGTGCGATCGAACGAACCGTTGAGGTGGTGGTTCGTCGGGAAGTTCATGCGATTGCCGTAGTCGATGACCGGGATCTGCAACGCTTCCGCGAGTTGCACGAGGTGCGCCATGCCGTCGGCCGTACGCGCGCAGCGGTCGGCGACGATGATCGGGAACTGCGCGTTGACCAGCGCCTTCGCGACGTCGGCGAGGGCTGCCGGATCGGCCACCGGCGGCCGCACCGGAGCGTATTTCGGCAGCGGCAATTGCTTCTGATCGTTCGGCATCTCGGCCAAATCGGCGTCGACGATCACCATCGTTGGTCCCATCAACGGAGTCGTTGCGAGCGACGTCGCCTTCATGGTCTCTTCGCCGAACGATTGCAGCGACATCGGTGACGTATCGTACTTGATGAAGCCGCGCACGATCGCGGCCACGTCGGTGGCCGTGTGGTACCATTCGACGCCGGGCCGGCGGGTTGCACCGTCGGCGATGTTGCCGACGAAGATCACCATCGGCACGCGCGCCGCGTACGCGTTGTAGATATTCATCGAGGCGTGCTGCAGGCCGACGGTGTTGTGCACGATGATCGCCATCGGCTTGCCGGCCATCTGCGCGTAGCCCATCGCGATGCCCGACGAAATCTCTTCGTGCACGCACGAGAGCAATTCGGGTTTCGCGTTACCGCCGTAATTGGTGATCGACTCCTGGAGTCCGCGGAACGTCGATCCCGGCATGCACGTAATGTAGTCGAAGCCGACGTGCTTGATGCAATCGACCATGTAGTCCGAGCCGGCGTTGTGTACGTGCCAGCGGTCGACGTCGGGCGCCGGCGTACCGGTTTCTTGGGCCATCAGACGCGGCCCGGGGAGGGGCGCGCTTGCGAGCGGCACGACGGGCGCGTTGGCTGTGGTCGCGCCGGCAGCGGCTGCCGCCGCCGGTGCGACGCCCGCAGCGGCAGCGCCAGCGCCGCCCGCGGCAATTCCGGCGAGGAATCCGCGGCGGTCGACTCCGGAATCTTTCTTTGCCATGAGGGGCTACCTTATTTGGGCGTCATCGTGGAATTGAGTAACGGAAGTTGCGAGCCGGGTTTGCCGGCGGGGATCGACGAGAGATAGGCATAGATGTCGGCCAGCGTCGCATCCGGCAAGATCTTGACGGAGAACGACGGCATGTCGCCGCGCGGCCGCCGCACGTACGAACTCACGAGCGACCACGGCGGCGCCTTCGCCGCGATGCGCGCACCGGTGCCGAAGTTCCCTTGGCCCACGGTGCCGTGGCACTCGTAGCAGCCGAAGCTCATGAAGGCGGCTTTGCCGCGCGCGACGTCACCGGGTGGTGCGGTTGCCGCCGCCGCGGGTGCTGCGGCCGGCGTGCCTTGAGCCGAAGCACCGTGCGCGCTGACGAGCAGCGCCGCGACCAGCGCGAGCGTGAACGAAGCAATACGATTCATCTGCATTCCCTCTAGCGCGGCTGGCTGACGACGTCGACGAGTGCGGGCATTCCGTTTTTCACGACCTTGAGCGCGCGTGCGAGCGCCGGACCGAGCTGATCCGGATTCGAGATCGGTCCTTCGCCGTACACGCCGAACGATTGCGCCAACTTCGCGAAGTCGATGTTCGGGTTGTTGATCAGCGTGCCGATCGTTGCAGTTTGCGGTTGACGTTCGCGGCGGTTGGCCATGCGCTGAAGATGCATTGCTTCTTGATGCCACGCACGGTTGTTGTGCACGACGGTGAGCAGCGGAATCTTGTGATGCGCCGCCGTCCAGAGCGAACCCGGCTGCACCATGAAGTCGCCGTCACCGTTGACGTTGATCGCGTACCGGCCCTGATCGCGCGCGGCGAGCGCTGCACCGACGGCGGCCGGCAATTGGTAGCCGACGCCCGACGCGCCGGAGCCGCCGTTATAGTGATAGGGCTGATCGAGGTCCCACAGCCGTTGCGGCCACGAACCCATTTGACCGGTCGGCCCCACCATCGAGAACGCATCGCCCTTGACGAGATTGTGGATTTCGGCGTACATGCGCGGGAGCGAGATCGGCGAAGCATCCCAACCGAAGCCGGCCGTTGCGATCGCTTCTTGCCGGTGTTTGCTCCATGAGTCGGCGAAACGCGCGGCGCGCGCGGTGTTTTGCGCTTTGCGTTCGCTCGTGACCGCGCGGCCGATGGCGTCGATGAGATACGGCAGCGAGGCCTCGGCGTCGCCGGCGATCGGCATCGTCGGGTTGTAGTAGCGCTGCTGATCTTGGTAGTTACCCTGACCCTGCAAGTACATCGAGTTGATGTGAATCGTCGTCGTGTTCGGTTTGATCTTCATCACGGATTGGCGAACCGGAAAATCCGGCACGTCGCCGACGACGCTGAAGAAGTCGCCCACTTCGAGTGCGAGAATCACGTCGGCTTGCGCGATCGTCGCACGGTCGAAGGCCGCGTAGAGATGATGGTTGGTCGGGAAGTTCATCCGGTTGCCGATGTCGACGACCGGGATCTGCAGCGATTCGGCGAGCTGGACGAGCAGCGCCATGCCGGCCGGCGTGCGCGCCACGCGATCGGCGACGATGACCGGAGTCTGCGCGCCGACCAGGGCCTTCGCAACATCCGCGAGGGCCGCCGGATCGGCCACCGGCGGACGCACCGGAACGAACTTCGGCAGCGGCAATTGTTTGGCGTCATTCGGCATTTCGGCCAAGTCGGCGTCGACCATGACCAGTGCCGGTTCTTGCACCGGCGTCATTGCGAGCGACGTTGCCTTCATGACTTCTTCGCCGAACGATTGCAGCGACATCGGCGACGCATCGTATTTCACGTACCCGCGCACGATCTGCGCGACGTCGGTCGCGGTGTGGTACCACTCGACGCCCGGCCGGCGCGTCGAGCCGTCGGCGATGTTGCCGACGAGGATCAGCATCGGCACGCGATCGGCGTACGCGTTGTAGATGCCCATCGAGGCATGCTGCAAGCCGACGGTGTTGTGCACGATGATCGCCATCGGTTTGTGCGCCATCTTCGCGTAACCATGGGCCATCGCGGCGGAGATCTCTTCGTGCGTGCACGAGAGCAGCTCGGGCTTCGAGTTGCCGCCGTAATTCGTGATCGACTCTTGCAGACCGCGGAACGTCGATCCGGGCATACAGGTGATGTAGTCGAAGCCGACGTGCTTGAGGCAGTCGACCATGTAGTCGGAGCCGGCGTTGTGAACGTGCCAGCGATCGATCTCGACGGCCGGCGTGCCGGTCTCTTGCGCGACGAGACGCGGGCCGGGCAAACTTGCGCTGGCGTTCGCGATGTTCGGCACGCTCGTCGTACTCTGCGGTGCGTCCGCGGCCGCGGCAGCGGCGGAAGCTGGTGCTACACCGGCGGCTGCCGCTCCGGCGCCTCCCGCTGCAATACCCGCAAGGAAAGCGCGCCGGTCAACACCGGCCTTTTTCTTAGCCACTAAGCACCTCGTGAAGTTACGGAGACGTCTTTTCGGGACTCATTTCCGCGGAATCACGCGATGCCTGCAAACGGGTTATTACTTACTCGGTCCGACCCAGACGGTTTGGATGTTCATGAACTCGCGGATGCCGAGATAGGAGAGCTCGCGCCCGTAGCCGCTGTGCTTCACGCCGCCGAACGGCAGCCGCGGATCCGACGCCGTCATGCCGTTGATGAACACCGCGCCCGATTCGATGCGCCGTGCAAGTTGTTTGCCGCGTTCGACGTCGCCGGTCCATAACGCGCCGCCCAAGCCGAAGGTCGAGTCATTGGCTAAAACGACAGCGTGTTCGGCGTCACGCGCGCGGATGACGGCGGCGACCGGACCGAACGTCTCTTCCCGGAAGACCGGCATCGTGTCGTCGACGTCGACCAGCACCGTCGGTTCGAAGAACGCCCCCGGACGGCCAGGTGCGGAGCCGCCGAGCACGACACGCGCGCCCTTTTTCACCGAGCCCTCGATCTGCTTCACCAAGTCGTCGCGCAGATCGGTCCTGGCGAGCGGACCCATCGCGGTTTTCCGGTCCTCGGGGTCGCCGGTCGTGTAGGCTTTCGATTCTTCGACGAACGCGGCGACGAAGCGGTCGTAGACCGCGTCTTCCACGATGAAGCGCTTGGCGCAAATGCAACTCTGGCCCGCGTTCTGAAAACGCGCTTTGGCCGCGGTCTTCGCGGCCGCCGGAATGTCGGCGTCGGCCAGGACGATGAAGGCATCGGAGCCGCCCAGTTCGAGCACGTGCTTCTTGAGCGCGCGGCCGCTTTCACTTGCGACCGAGACGCCCGCCGGTTCGCTGCCGGTGATCGTCACCGCGGCGATGCGGTCGTCGGCGATCAGGCGCTTGACCTCGGCCCCGGGCACGATCACGGTGGCGAAGATGCCGGGCGGGAAGCCCGACTCGCGGAACGTCTCCTCGATGTCGAGCGCGCAGCGGGTCACGTTGCTGGCGTGCTTGAGGATGCCGCCGTTACCCGCCATCAGGGCGGGGGCTGCGAAACGGAAGACTTGCCAGTAGGGGAAGTTCCAGGGCATGACCGCCAGCACGACCCCCAGCGGCTGGTAGGCGATATAGCTGTCCGTTGCGGTCGAAGCGATGTGCTCGTCGGCCAGAAACTTCTCGGCGTTGTCGGCGTAGAATTCGCACGCCCAGGCGCACTTCTCGACCTCGGCCTCGGCGTCGCCGATCGGCTTGCCCATCTCGCGGGTGGCGTTGAGGGCAAAGCGAGCTTTGTTCTCCCGCAGGTAGCCGGCGGCGCGCTTCATTAAAGCGCCGCGCTCGGCGAACGAGCGCCGCGACCACTCGCGCTGAGCGGCCACCGCCCCATCGAGACGGGCCCCGATCTCAGCTTCGGTATGGAGGGCGAACGATTCTAGCTTGGCCCCGGTCGCGGGGTTGATGGAGTCGACGGTCTTCGGCTGCGCTGCGATCATAACGCCATTCTGCTATGTCATCCCGAGCTTGTCGAGGGACCGCCGCAATTGCCGTCGCTGGGTGGCTGCCCCTCGACAAGCTCGGGTGACATGGAACGCCCGGTACCGTGGAACGATACGTCTCCAGGTTTGACTTTCTGGCCTCGTGTTGGTATCATCTGGCGGTTGTGGTCCACGCCGGCCGCGGTACTTTGCCGTGGCCGACGGAAAGCGTAGTCGATACGCCAGGACCCGTGGACTTCCTAGAGGCGATAACGACGATGAAGAACATCATCGGCCGCAAGGTCGGGATGACGAGTGTGTTCACAGCCGATGGGCGCTACGTACCGGTGACGGTAATCGAAGCGGGCCCGTGTACGGTCGTGCAGCGCAAGACGAAAGATACCGATGGCTACGAAGCCGTCGCGCTCGCCTTCGGCGACGTTAAGAAGTCGCGGGTTACGCGCGCGCTGGCCGGACATTATAAGAAGGCCGGCGTCGAACCGAAGCGCGACATCCGCGAGTTTCGCACCGAACTCGAAGGGCTCGACGTCGGCACCGCCGTCACCGTCGAATCGTTCATCGAGGGCGATCGCGTCGACGTGCAAGCCACGTCGAAGGGCCACGGCTTCGCCGGCGGCATCAAGCGCCACAACTTCAGCGGCGGCGGCGCGAGCCACGGCTCGATGATCCACCGTCAGCCTGGTTCGAACGGCGACACCAACGCCGGTCACACGCCCAAGGGCAGCCGCCGTCCGGGTCACTACGGCGTCGACACCATCACCCATCAGAATCTCGAGATCGTGCGCGCCGACGTGGAGCGCAATTTGCTGCTCGTGCGCGGGCCCGTTCCCGGTCCGAAGAACGGGCTCGTCATCGTGACTCACTCGGTCAAGGCCGGCAAGTACCCCGTTAAGGAAAGCGCCTGATGCCGCAAGTAATCGATGCGCAGGGCAAAGCCCTCAAAGACATCGCCGTTCCGGACGCCTTCGCGGGCAACGTGTCGGGCAAGACCAACGCGATCTTCCGCGCCGTCTTCCGCGAACTCGCCAGCCCCCGCGCCGGCACGCACTCGACGCTCAAGCGCGACGAAGTGCGCGGCGGCGGCCGCAAGCCCTGGAAGCAAAAGGGCACCGGCCGCGCCCGTCAGGGTTCGATCCGTTCACCGCAGTGGCGTCACGGCGGCGTGGTCTTCGGGCCGCAGCCGCGCAGCTACGTCAGCGCGCTCAACAAGAAAGAGCGCAAGGCCGCGCTGCTCGCCGCCCTGTCCGATAAGTACCAGAACGGTTCGGTCACGCTGCTCCAAACGGAAAAGCTCGACCTGAAGAAGACCAAAGATTTTGCCGTGCTGCTGTTCGGTTCGCCGAAGGCCGCCAAGACCGGCGTGCGCACGCTGGTCGTGTTCGCCGAGAGCGAACTGGCGAGCGTCGGTGAAACGCTGGCGCGCACCGGCAACAACCTCACGCAAGTCGGCGTGACGCACACCGGCGCGCTCGACATCAAAGACATCGTCGGTTACACGCGGCTGGTGGTCACCGCCGCTGCGAACGATGCGCTGATCGCCCGCTTCGCAAAAACGGAGAAGTCCGCATGACCTCGCGCGATATTATCGTGGCGCCGGTGATCACCGAGAAATCGATGGCCGGCACCGCGTTTCAGCAGTATGCCTTCGAAGTCGCCAAGAGCGCCTCGAAGACGCAGATCAAGTCCGCTATCCACGAGATCTTCAAGGTCGACGTCATCAAGATCAATACGGTCAACGTGCTCGGCAAGTCGAAGAATTTCGCGCGCCGCGGCGCGCGCACGTCCGGCAAGCAGTCGGACTGGAAGAAAGCCATTGTCACCCTTGCGCCGGGCCAAAAAATCGAGCTCGGCGGCGTCAATTATTTTGAGCAATAACAATGGCCGTTAAGAAGTACAAGCCGACCAGCGCCGGGCGCCGCTTCATCACCACCGCCGATTTCAGCGGGGTCTCCAAAAAGGATCCTGAGAAGTCGCTGCTCGAGGTCAAGAAGAAGCATTCGGGCCGCAACAACAACGGCCACATCACGACGCGCCATAAGGGCGGCGGCACGCGCAAGCAGTACCGCATCATCGACTTCAAGCGCTCGAAGGACACCGTGCCGGCGAAGGTCGCGGCGATCGAATACGATCCCAACCGCACCGCCCGCATCGCGCTGCTCCACTACCGCGACGGCGAGAAGCGCTATATCTTGGCGCCCGTCGGTCTCGAGGTCGGCGCGGTCGTCGTCTCGGGTTCGGATGCCGACATCAAGATCGGCAACGCGCTGCCGCTGGCGAACATTCCGCTCGGTACGGTCATCCACAACATCGAACTGCGGCCCGGTGAAGGCGGCAAGCTCGTCCGCTCGGCCGGCTCGTCGGCGCAGCTGATGGCCAAAGAGGGCCAATACGCGCAAGTCCGCATGCCGTCGGGTGAAGTGCGCAAGATTCAAGTCGTGTGCCGCGCGACCATCGGTCAACTCGGCAACCTCGATCACGAAAACGAAGTGATCGGTAAAGCCGGCCGCCAGCGCCATCTCGGCAAGCGTCCGTCGGTTCGCGGTATCGCGATGAACCCGGTCGACCATCCGCACGGCGGCGGCGAAGCGCGCTCCACGTCCGGACGTCCGCCGACCACGCCGTGGGGCCAGATGACGATGGGCAAAAAGACGCGCCGCAACAAGCGCACGGCCAACATGATCGTCCGCAAGCGGAAGGGCAAGTAGCATGGGACGCAGTCTGAAGAAAGGCCCGTTCGTCGCGGACCATCTTCTCGCCAAAGTCGAGAAGATGAATTCCACGCGCGAGAAAAAGGTCATCAAGACCTGGTCGCGTTCGTCGACGATCGTGCCGCAAATGGTCGGTCACACGATCAGCGTACACAACGGCAAGGCGCACATCCCGGTGTTCATCACCGAGAACATGGTCGGGCACAAGCTCGGCGAGTTCTCGCCGACGCGCATCTTCAAGGGACACGCCGGCGACAAGGCGGCGGTGAAGTAGCATGACTGCCGTAGCCGAACGGCCGCAAACCGCGGTCGCACATCTCAAGTTCGCCCGCATGGGCCCGCGCAAACTGCGCCGCGTCGCCGATGCGATCCGCGGCAAGTCCGTGCGCGAAGCGCTCGTGCTGCTGCAATTCGCCGGCGTGTTCGCATCCGAACCGCTGGAGAAGCTGCTCAAGTCGGCCGTTGCCAACGCCGAGAACAACCACAACATGTCGAGCGACGGTCTCTTCATCACGAAGATCACCGTCGACAGCGGACCGGGCGGCGGCATCACCAAGCGCCTGGATCCGCGCGCTCAAGGCCGCGCCAACTTCAAGCGCAAGCGCATGTCGCACGTGACAATCGCCGTCGGCGCAACGCCGCCGAAGCGTCAGCCGCGCCAGCGCGCCGGTGCTGCGATCGCGCTCTCGACCGTCGAATCGCGCCGCGCCCAAGCTGCGTCGGCCAAGCCCACCACGTCGCGTAAGAAGAAAGCCGCTCAACCCTCTGCCCAGTCGCAGATCGAGCCGCCGTTGGGAGCCTCTGAATAATGGGACAAAAGATCCATCCGGTCGGGCTCCGTCTCGGCATCACGCGCACCTGGGACAGCCGCTGGTTCGAGAAAAAGAACTATCAGGCGTGGCTCCACGAAGACGTGGCGATTCGCAAGTATTTCGGGCGCATGACGCGGGCCGCCGCGATCTCGAAAGTCGAGATCGAGCGCCGCGCCAACCAAGCGCGCGTGATCGTGCACACCGGCAAGCCGGGTATCATCATCGGCAAGCGCGGCGTCGGCATCGACGAGATCCGCCGCAATCTCGAGAAGCTCACCGGCAAACAGATCCAGGTGAACGTCGTCGAGATCAAGGTGCCCGAACTCGATGCGCGCCTGGTCGGTCAGAACATCGTCGATCAGCTCGAGAAGCGCATCGCGTTTCGCCGCGCCATGAAGCAAGGCATCATGCGCACGATGAAGGCCGGCGCGCGCGGCGTGAAGGTCCAAGTTTCGGGTCGCCTCGGCGGTGCGGAAATTGCGCGTACCGAGCGCAATCACGACGGTAAGGTGCCGCTGCACACGCTGCGCGCCGACATCGACTACGCGCACGTCGAAGCGTTCACGACGTTCGGCCGCATCGGCGTGAAGGTCTGGATCTACAAGGGCGAAGTGCTGCCGGATCAGCCGCGCGGCGAACGTCTTACCCCCGGCGCCGAGCGTCCGGCGTTCCGCGAAAACCGTCGCGGCACGCGCGGCGGTCGCGGTCGCGGACCGGGAGCCGACCGTCCGGCGCGTACGGACGGTGGCCTCGACACGAATGCCGCGATGCAAGCCGCGACGGCCGACGGTCAGTCGGTCGATTCGGTCATCGACGGCGCGCCATCGGAAGCGGGCAATCATCCCACCGGCGAGCACGGCGGTGCCGCGACGCACGTCGTCGCAGCCGAACACGGCCACGGCGTGGTCGCCGAAACCTCGGTCGTCGAACCTGCTTCGCAAGCAACGGTCGATTCCGCGGAACGCGCTCCCGTTGTCACCCCGAGCAACGTCGAGGGGCAGCCCCAATCGTCGTCGTCAGAGTCCCCTGAGGTGAACTCCTAATGTTGACACCTAAGCGCGTCAAATGGCGCCGTCAGCATCGTGGCCGCATGCGCGGCAAAGCGCTCGTCGGCAACACGCTGACGTTCGGCGAATACGGTCTGCAAGCGCTCGAACCGGTTTGGATGACCAACCGGCAAATCGAAGCGGCGCGTATCGCGATGACCCGCCACATTAAACGCGGCGGCAAGGTCTGGATCAAGATTTTCCCCGACAAGTCGGTGACGAAGAAGCCCGCCGAAGTCCGCATGGGTTCCGGTAAGGGTAACCCCGAGTTCTGGGTCGCCGTCGTGCGCCCGGGCCGGATCATGTTCGAACTGGCCGGCGTGGAAGAGAAAGTCGCGCGTGAGGCGTTGCGCCTCGCCGCCAACAAGCTGCCGATCGCGACCAAGGTCGTGACGCGTGCGGACGAAGCGGCGGTGTCGGCATGAAACGCAGCGATCTGCGCAGCCTGCGCGAGCTGACCATCGGTGAGCTCGAAGTCAAGGCCCGCGAAACCAAGGAAGAACTGTTCAACTTGCGCTTTGCGCTCCGTACCGGCCATCTTTCGGATTTCTCGAAAGTGAAAGCCGCGCGCCGCAGCTACGCGCAAATCCAAACCGCGATCTCCGAGAAGAAGATCGTTGAGGCACGTCATGGAGCAGCCTAGTACCGTGGACGCCGCGACGTCCGAGCGCTCGCGTAACCGCCGCCGCATCAAGCAGGGGCGCGTCGCGAGCAACAAGATGGACAAGACGATCGTCGTCGTGGCCGAAACCCGCGTTCCGCATCCGGTCTACAAAAAAGTCGTCCGGCAGTCGCGGCGTTTCAAGGCGCATGACGAGCAGAACACCGCCGGCATCGGCGATCTCGTCCGCATCCAAGAGTGCCGTCCGTATTCCAAAGAGAAGCGCTGGCGCTTGCTCGAGATCGTGGAGCGTGCCAAGTGATTCAGCAAGAAACGCGGCTCAAGGTCGCCGATAACAGCGGCGCGCGCGAGCTGCTCTGCATCCACGTGTCCGGCGGCAGCCGGCATCAGTACGCCTTCGTCGGCGACATCATCGTCGGGACCGTCAAGTCGGCGATCCCCGGTGCGGCCGTCAAGAAGGGCCAAGTCGTCAAGGCCGTCGTCGTGCGCACGTCGCAGCCGATGCGCCGTCCCGACGGCTCGGTCATCAAGTTCGACGACAACGCGTGCGTCATCATCAAGGGCGAGAAAGACAACCTCGATCCGCGCGGTACGCGCGTGTTCGGGCCCGTCTGCCGCGAGCTCCGCGATCGCGGATTCCTCAAGATCGCGTCCTTGGCGCCTGAGGTTCTGTAGCGATGGCCAAAGCACACATCGATTACTCCATCCGGAAACCGAAGATCGTGTCGGGCGATACCGTCATGCTCCGGCGCGGTAAGGAGAAGGGCAAACGCGGCATCGTCAAAGCCGTGTTCCCGAAGGACGGCAACGCGACCGTTGAGGGCCTCAACGTCGTGAAGCGTCACACCAAGCAAGGTCAGGACGGCTCGCGTTCGGGCGGCATTTTCGAAAAGGAAGCGCCGATTCCGCTGGGTGCCCTCCAAGTGATCGATCCCAAGACGAACGCGCCGACGCGCGTGCGCCGCATCCGGCAGAACGACGGCACCTCTGTGCGCGTCGCGAAGTCGGGCGAACAATTGCTCGTGCCGCAGAAGGCCGGGAAGTAAGTCACGATGCCAACCGAGTTGCGCCTCAAAGAGAAGTACAAGACCCAAGTGGCGCCGCAGCTGAAAGAAAAATTCGGCTACAAGAACGTCCACCAGATCCCGAAATTCGACAAGGTCGTCATCAACATGTCGGTGACCGACGCGATCTCGAATTCCAAGGCTCTGGACGTTGCGCTGCAAGAGCTGCAGACGATCTCGGGCCAAAAGCCCGTGATCACCAAAGCGAAGAAATCCATCGCGGCGTTCAAGCTGCGCGAGGGGATGAACATCGGCGGTAAGGTCACGCTGCGCGGCGAGCGCATGTACGTGTTCCTCGACAAGCTGTTCAACATCGTGCTGCCGCGCATTCGCGACTTCCGCGGTCTCTCGCGCAAGTCGTTCGACGGACGCGGCAACTACAACATGGGCCTCAAAGAGCAGCTCGTGTTCCCGGAGATCAACTTCGACAAGGTCGACAAGGCGCGCGGCATGGACATCGTGATCGTGACGACGGCTAAAAACGACGAAGAAGCGACGGCGTTCCTCGAATCGATGGGACTGCCACTACAAAAAGGCCCTGGTGAACGTGTGGGGATCGCAAGCTAATGGCTAAGACCAGTTCGATCGAGCAATCCAAGCTCAAGCCGAAATTCGCGGTGCGCGGGCACAACCGTTGCCGCGTCTGCGGCCGGCCGCGCGGCTATCTGCGCAAGTTCGCCATGTGCCGTATTTGCTTCCGCGAAAACGCGCACCGCGGTTTCATTCCCGGTATCACCAAGGCTTCGTGGTAGAGAGTAGACGATGGGCGTAATCACCGATCCGATCGCCGATCTGCTGACGCGCATTCGCAACGCGAATACCGCCAATCACCAGACCGTCGACATTCCGGCCTCCAAGATGAAGAAAGCCGTCGCGCAGATTCTCGCCGACGAAGGCTTCGTCACGGCCGTCGAAGAGCTGAAGACCGAAGGTCCGCAAGGCACGCTTCGCATCCAGCTCAAGTACGGTCCGGAAAAAGAGAAAGTCATCACCGGTCTGCGGCGCATTTCGCGTCCCGGGCTGCGCGTCTACACGACGAAGACCGAGATCCCGCGCGTTCTGGGCGGCCTCGGCCTCGTGATCATGTCGACTTCCAAGGGCATCATGTCGGGCAAACGCGCCAAGCGCGAAGGCTTCGGCGGTGAAGTCCTCGCGTACGTGTGGTAATCAGCTATGTCACGAATTGGTAAGCTTCCGATCACCGTCCCCAGCGGCGTCATCGTCGACCTCGCCGAGGGCAGCGTGAAGGTCAAGGGTCCCAAGGGCGAGCTCTCGCAGCACGTGCTCGCGAACGTCGTCGAGCTCAAGCTCGAAGACGGCGTGATCACCGTGTCGCGCAAGACCGAAGACAAGCCGGGCCGCTCGGCGCACGGGCTCACGCGCACGCTGATCAACAACATGATCGAAGGCGTCACGAAGGGCTTCCGCAAGAGCCTCGAGCTGCAAGGCGTCGGTTACCGCGTCAACAAGGCCGGCAACGATCTCAACTTCTCGCTCGGTTACTCGCACCCGGTCGTCTACAAGGCGCCGGCGGGTATCGCGTTCGCGGTCGAGGGCACGACGAAAGTGCACGTCGACGGCATCGACAAGCAGAAGGTCGGCCAAGTCGCCGCCGAGATCCGCGACCTCCGCCCGCCCGAACCGTATAAGGGTAAAGGCGTCCGCTACGAGGGCGAAGTCGTCCGCAAGAAGCTGGGTAAAGCCGGCAAAGCAGGTAAGAAGTAATGGCAGCCAAGGTTTCGCGTACCGTTCAGCGCCTGAAGCGCCACGGTCGCGTTCGCAAAAAGGTCATCGGAACGGAAGCGCGTCCGCGCTTGCAGATCTTCCGCAGCCTGCACCACACCTACGCGTTCGTCGTCGACGATTCGAAGGGCCACACGCTCGTCACCGCGTCGACGCGCGAAGGCGCCGTTTCCGACGGCCTCGGTTCGCGTACCAACATCGACGCCGCGACCAAGATCGGTCAAACGATCGCGGAGCGCGCCAAAGCCAAGGGCATCACTTCGGTGGTGTTCGACACCTCGGGTCTGAAGTATCACGGCCGCGTGGCCGCGCTTGCCGCCGCCGCCCGTGAAGCGGGACTGGACTTCTAAGCATGTATAATCGCAGTCGCGACCGCGACAATCAGGGTTTCGAAGAGACCGTCGTCCGCATCAACCGCGTGGCGAAGGTCGTCAAGGGCGGTAAACGCTTCTCGTTCTCGGCGCTGGTCGTCGTCGGCGATAAGAAGGGCCGCGTCGGCTTCGCCATCGGCAAGGCCGGCGAAGTTCCCGAAGCGATCCGCAAAGGCGTCGAGCAGGCGCGCAAAGAGCTGATCACCGTGCCGATGGTCGAGAAGACGATCCCGCACATGGTCAACACGCACATCGGTGCGGGACACGTACTGCTCAAGCCGGCCGCGCCCGGTACCGGCGTCATCGCGGGCGGCGCCATGCGCGCCGTACTCGAGCTGGCCGGCATCCACGACATCCTGACGAAGTCGCTCGGTTCGAACAACCCCATCAACGTCGTTCTCGCGACGTTCCACGCGCTCAAGTCGCTCAAGACCGCCGAACAAGTCGCGCAACTGCGCGGCAAGACGGTCGCTGAGCTCTACGCTTAAGGCATCACCATGGCAGACGAAACGAAGTCCGGTCCGTACACGCTGGCGAGTCTCAAACCCAACCCGCACTCCCGTCCGAAGCGCACGCGCGTCGGCCGCGGGCATGGTTCGGGCATGGTCAAGACCGGCGGCGAGGGCGGTAAGGGTCAGACCGTGCGTTCAGGCGGCGGCAAGGGCCCCGCGTTCGAAGGCGGACAGACGCCGTGGGCACGCCGTTTGCCGCAGCGCAAGGGCGTCTCGCAGAAGGCTCGCGACATCGGCCATTTCCGGCAGACCTACGCCGTGATCAACATCGGCGATCTCGCCGATTGGGACGTCTCGATCGAAGTGTCGCCGCAATCGCTGCAGCAGCACGCGGGCATCAAGGACCTCAAGGACGGCGTCAAGGTGCTCGGCGGAGCGAAGAAGGGCGGCAAGCTGCCGACCGGTCTCAAATTCCGCGACGTCCTGTTCTCGTCGACCGCGCGCGAAGCACTGAGCGCGGCGGGCGCCAACCTCGGCGAAGAGAGCTAAAGATTCCGCTTTGCTGAACACCCTTCGCAACGCACTGCTCGTTCCCGAAATCCGCAAGCGGGTCGGGTTCGTCTTTTTTGCGTTTGCCGTCTTCGTGTTCATGATCCACGTCCAGCTTCCGAACGTCGACCAGCAGAAGTGGCAGACGGTCATCGCATCGGGCGCGTTCTACCAGTTCTTAGGCTTCCTCTCGGGCGGCGCGCTCCAGAAGCTTTCGATCATCGCGATGGGCATCACGCCCTACATCAACGCCTCGATCATCATGCAGTTGATGACGGTCGTGATTCCGCAGCTCGAAGAGATGGCCAAGAAAGGCGGCGAGGAAGGCCGCAAAACGATCAGCCGCTACACGCGCTGGCTCACGATCGTGCTGGCGTGCGTGCAAGCGTTCTCGATGTCGGTGGCCATGAATCGTTCGGGCGTGTTCTACGACACGTCGTGGCTGTTCGTCGCCTACGCGGCGCTCTCGTTCGTCTCGGGCACGATCTTCCTGATGTGGCTGGGCGAGCAGATCACCGACAAGGGCATCGGCAACGGCATCTCGCTGATCATCTTCGTCGGCATCGTGCTGCGTTTTCCGAGCCAAATCGGGCAGACGTTCCAGCTCGCCGGCACCGGCAGCGTCAACTATCTGGGCCTGATCCTGTGGCTCGCGATCGCGCTGATTACGATCGTCTCGATCGTCTTCATGTATCAGGGGCAGCGTCGCATCCCGGTGCAGCAAGCGCGCCGCGTGGTCGGCCGCAAGATGTTCGCCGGCCGCTCGAGCTACATTCCGCTGCGCCTCAACAACGCCGGCGTCATCTCGATCATCTTCGCGATCTCGATCCTGCTCTTGCCGCAGCAAGCACTCTCGTGGTTCAGCGCTAGCGGCAAGCCCGGCATCGGCCAAGACATCGCCACGTTCTTGCAGCTGCACTTCTCGAGCACGTCGATCGCCTACAACGTCGTCTATTTCTTGCTGGTCGTGATCTTCACGTTCTTCTATTCCTCGATCGTGGTGAACACCAAAGACATCGCCGACAACCTCAAAAAGTCGGGCTCGTTCATCCCCGGCATCCGGCCCGGCGATCCGACCGTGCAGTACATCAACAAGATTCTCTTCCGCATCACGGCCGCCGCCGCGGTGTACCTGGGCCTGCTCGCCGTGTTGCCGTCGCTGCAGCAGTCGACCGGACTCACGCAGCTCTACATCGGCTCGACCTCGCTGCTGATCGTGGTCGGCGTGGCGCTCGACTCGATCACCCAGATCGAAGCGCGCCTCGCGATGCGCGACTACCGCGGGTTCATCAAGAAGTGATCCTCGTATTCTTGGGCCCGCCCGGCGCCGGGAAGGGCACGCAGGCCAAGATTCTCGAGGACCGTTTCGGCTACCGGCAGATTTCGACCGGCGACATGCTGCGCCGTCATCGCAACGAGAAGACGGCGCTCGGCCTGGAAGCGCAGGGCTATATGGACGCGGGCAAACTCGTGCCCGATGACCTCGTCATCCGGATGGTCGAAGCCGAACTCGCCAACGCCGATAACGTGATCGTTGACGGCTTCCCGCGCACGATTCCGCAAGCCCAAGCGTTCGACTTGTTGCTCGATGCGAAGGGCCTCAAGTCCGTCGCGGTGATCTTCGACGTCGATAACAGCGTGCTGATCGACCGCATCACCGGCCGCTGGTCGAACCCGCGCACCGGCCGCGTCTATCATCAGAAGTTCAACCCGCCTAAGGTCGCCGGCATCGATGACGAAGACGGCGGACCGCTCGTGCAGCGTCCCGACGACGCCGCCGACGTGGTCACCAAACGCCTGGTCGAATACGACGAAAAGACCGCGCCGCTGATCGAGCACTACGAAAAGCACGGCGATTTCGTGCACGTTAACGGGCTCGGTGAGATCGGCGACGTCACGCGCGCGATCATCGCGAAATTGCCCGACGTCGGTAAAAACTCAGCCGCATGATCACGATAAAATCGGCGCGCGAGATCGAACTGATGCGCGTCAGCGGCAAGATCACGGCCAAAACGCTCTCGATGCTGATGAAGACGGTCAAGGCCGGCATGACGACGGCCGAGATCGACAAAATGGCCGAAGAATCGATCCGCTCGATGGGCGGCACCCCGACGTTCATCGGCTACAACGGCTACGCGCACACGCTGTGCACCTCGGTCAACGAGGAAGTCGTTCACGGCATCCCCGGACCGCGCGTCCTCAAAGACGGCGATCTGCTCTCGCTCGACCTCGGCACGACGCTCGAGGGCTACGTCTCCGACTCGGCCGTGACGATCCCGATCGGCAACGTCAGCGCGGAGGCCAAGCGCCTGATGACCGTCACCCAAGAATGTTTGATGCTCGGCATCGCGCAGATGCAGGCCGGCAATCGCCTCGGCGATATCGGCCATGCCGTGCAGCAGCACGCCGAGAAGCACGGCTACGGTGTGGTCCGCCAGCTCGTCGGCCACGGCGTGGGAACCAAGCTCCATGAAGAGCCCCAAGTTCCCAACTACGGCACCCCCGGGCACGGCACACAGCTCCGTCCGGGCCTGGTTCTGGCCATCGAACCGATGATCACCGAGGCCAGCTACGAGGTCGAAACCCTCGACGACGGCTGGACGGTTATCACGGAAGATGGTAAACTAGCTGCGCACTTCGAGCATACCATCGCCGTAACCAACGAGGGTCCCCGGATCCTCACCCTGCGGGACTACGCCGAACATCCCGACGTGAACCGCTACCGTCCCAAAGAAGAAGCAGCATGAAAGTCCGTCCGTCCGTCAAGCGCATCTGTGATGCGTGCAAAATCATTCGCCGCGAAGGCAAAGTGCGCGTGATCTGCAGCGTCAATCCTAAGCACAAACAGGTTCAGGGGTAACTCAATGGCGCGTATTTCCGGCATCGATCTTCCGCGCGACAAGCGCATCGAGATCGCCCTCACGTACATCTTCGGCATCGGTCTTCCGACGTCGAAGAAACTGCTCGCCCAAACGGGCGTCAGCCCGGACGTGCGCGTGAAAGACCTCTCGGGCGAAGACGAAAACAAGCTGCGCGAAGCGGTCGACGCGATGAAGGTCGAAGGCGACCTGCGCCGCGAGATCGCCGGTCATATCAAGCGCCTCACCGACATCGGCTGCTACCGCGGCCTGCGTCACCGCCGCGGCCTGCCCGTGCGCGGCCAGCGTACGAAAACGAACGCGCGTACCCGCAAGGGCCCCAAGCGCACCGTTGCCGGCAAGAAGAAAGCCGCCAAGAAGTAACGTTCAACCGCGTACTGTGATGCGAAGGACCGGCCCCGTGCCGGTCCTTTTCGTTTGGGCCGCGAAGCAGAGCGGCCATGGAACGCGGAAAGTTTTCCGGTTTCGACCACGTCGATGCGCGCGTGCGCGACCTCGCCGCGGCGCGCACGTTTTACGACGCGCTCATGCCCGCGCTCGGCCTGACCCACATCTACGAAGAAGACGGGCAAGTCGAGTACTATCATCCGCCGCTGGTCGCCAACGCGCCGCGGCCGTTCTTCGGCCTGCACGAAGATCCGGCGCATATTCCCAATGAAACGTGCATCGCGTTCACCGCGGCCACGCCGGGCGATGTGGACCGGCTGGCGGCGATCGCCCGCGCCGCCGGCGCTGCGGAAATGGAAGGCCCGGAGATCCCGTATTCCTCCGAACGCTACTACGCCGTCTTCTTCCGCGACCCGAGCGGCAACCGCATTGAAATCTGCTACCGCCGCCCGCACGAAGACCGCAGCGAAGCCCTCGCTGCCGCCACGTAAGCCGCCCGGCTGGAACGGAATTTCGTCAATCGCGAAGAATCTTGAAAGCAATTGCCGACCCGGAGGATTTGCGCATGAGCCAGACGACCAGCCAGTCAGCATCCGCCAAGCCCAAACCGGCGCTGAACCTGCGCTTTCTCTCGCACGGCACCCTCGAATCGGCGGATCTCGAGAAGACGCGCACGTTCTACGAAGAGTTTCTCGGGCTCGAAGTGCATCGCACGAGCCCCGTCTCGTTGATGGTGCGGCTCGGCGGCCAGCACGTCTACGCCGTGGTGCAATCGAAGGGCGGCTCCGAGATGCCGTTTCTCAACCACAACGGCCTCGACGTCGAGACGCGGGAAGAGGTCGACGAAGCGTACCGCATCGCGTGCGAGCAAGCCGAGAAGTGGGGCCTGCGCAAGCTGAGCAAACCGGCGCTGCAACACGGCACGTACAGCTTCTACTTTTGGGACGCCGACGGCAACGCGTGGGAGATCCTGACGAATCCGAAGGGCGGCTACTCCTGGATCTTCGAGATGGGCGATCTCGAGGGCAAAGGTCACATGGCGCGCGATTTCCTCGCCGGAAGGCCGGAGTAACGGCGCTCGATCCGTGCAGCTCGTTACCCTAAAGCGGGGCCGCACGGCCGGCGTGATGGTCGGCGACGACGTGCTCGATTTCGTGACGGCGCGTGAGTCGCTCCAAGCGGCGCGTCTGATCCCGCCGAGCGTTCGCGGGATTCTCGAAGGCGGTGACGCCGCGCTCGATCTCGTGCGCCGCGCGATCGACGCGTGCACGAGCGACGGCGTGCGCGAACGGCTGCGGGCTGCCGGCGCGTTGACCAAGCGCGATGCGACCCCGCTGTTCGCGCCGATTCCCGATCCGGGCATGATCCTCTCGTGCGGGCTCAATTATCACGCGCATCTGCGTGAGATGGCGACGCCGGTGCCCGATGCGCCGACCGCGTTCACGAAGAATGCCGCCCAGCTGATTGGTCCCGAAGATGCGATCGTGCTGCCGCCCAAGCATTCCGACATGGTGGATTGGGAAGGCGAGTTCAGCGTCGTGATCGGGCGGCCCGCTTACAACGTGAGCGAACGCGAGGCACTCGATTACGTAGGCGGTTACACGCTGATCAACGACGTCTCGGCGCGCGATTGGGTAGCGCCGGTGTTTCGCGCGACCGGTGTGATGGGCCCCATCCTGGCCTGGGAACAGAACCTGCTCGGCAAGCAGTTCCCGACGTTCTGTCCTATGGGTCCGGTTGTGGTGACGCCCGACGAAATCGGCGACGTCGAGAATGTCGAGCTCTCGACGCTGCTTAACGGCGAGGTGATGCAGTCGGCAAACACCAGCGACCTCGTGTTCGGCGTGCGCAAACTCATCGCGTACTATTCGCAGTTCTACGCGTTCCGGCCGGGTGACGTGATCACGACCGGTTCGCCGTCAGGCGTCGGCTATGGACGCGATCCGAAAGTCTTCATGCACGACGGCGACCGCATCGAAGTACGCGCCGGCGCCATCGGCGTGCTGGCTAACCCGGTCTGCGCCGTTTCCCCGCTTCCGTGAGCAGCGCGCGCAGATAGCGCGTCGGCTGCGTCGGACCGAGCCCGTCGTGCGGCGGCAACGGTTGGCCCTTGCTGCGCGCGAGTTCGTGCGCCGTCAGATAGGCGTAGAGCGCATCGTAGACGGGAAGGCTCCGCGTGATGATCGCCGCGTCATCGTCCTCGAGCAGCATCGTGCCCTCGGAAATCGCGAGCAGTCCGAGCGCCGCTTGTAACTCCTGCGTTTCCGGCTGCTCGTTCTGGAGCACGTAGGCGATTCCGGCTTGGATGATTCGCGCGAGCGCGTGGAGGCTCGGATCATCCAGCTGGTACTTCGCGAGCAATTTGGCGAACGTGCTGCCCGCTTCGTCGTGCGGCCCGATCTCCGCCCCGGGCAACGCGAAGGGGATCGCGTCTGCCGGCTGCTGCGCCTCTTGGCCCCACGGCACGAAAACGAAAACCGCATCCGGATCGATGAAACGTTTGATCAGCCACGGCGACGCCACGCGATCGAGGTGCACGAAATCCCGCGTTACCCACTTCATCTCGCCTCCAATGCGCTTTCGGCTAAATCGGCAGGTCGATTTCGCGTCCGCGCCCTGCTTTCACGCAGGCGTCGTAGACGTAGTTGGCCGCGGCCATGTCCCAGAGCGCGACGCCGAGGGATTCGAACATGGTGATCTGATCGGCGCTCGTGCGGCCCGGCGTTTTGCCGGTGACGATGTCGCTGAGCAGAACGGCGCGTGACCAGTCCCATGCGCCGGCTTTTTCGGCCTCGATCAGATCGCCCGATTCGACCTTCGCTTGCGCGAGGTCTTCGAGCGCGACGATGCCGGCGCGGCGCACCACGTCGCCATCGATCTCGGCCGACGTCGCGCGGTTCGAACCGGCGGCGTTGACGTGCGTGCCCGGATCGAGCATCGAACCGAGGACGAGCGGGGTCGAGGCGCTGGTCATCGTCGTTACGACGTGCGCGCCGCGCACGGCGTTCGCAACGCTGTCCGCCGCTTCGACCGGAATCTTCAAGAGGGCGCTCATCTCGCCGCAGAACTTCGCCGTATGTTCGGGGTTGCGGCCGGCGGCGCGCGCGTGCGTGATCGGACGCGCGCGGCAGACGGCCTCGAGCTGCGTGCGCGCTTGCCAGCCGGTGCCGATGATGGCGGCGACGCTCGCGTCGGGGCGCGCCATCAGCCGCGTCGCGAGGCCGGATGCGGCGCCCGTGCGGATCTGTCCGAGCCGGTTGGCTTGGATCAGCGCGATCATCTTTGCGTCGCTGCCGTAGACGGTAACGACGAAGTTCGCGTGGCCGGCGCCGATCGGGTAGCACTTGTGACCGATGCGCCCGTCGAGACCTGCGCCCATCAGGTTCATGCGCACGCCGGTGGTGAACGGACGCTGACGCGGGGTGTTGGAGGCGGTGCCTGCTGCGAGCGCGCGCGCGGCGGCGTCCAGCAGGTCGATCGTGGTGGCAACGTCGAGGGTTGCGTCGACGTCTTCTTCGGTAATAAAGCGAACCATGAACGCTGGAAACCAGCCCATCGGCGGGCGTTTGCAGCGCGCGGGTCGTACGGCGCACCTATGGAGGCGAATGGATCGGCTCGTCGCGGCAGCGTCCTCGCGCTGACTGCGGCGTGCATCGTATATGCGGTAGCCCTTACGCTGCTCGGCGCCGATCGCTACCTGAGTTACAAATCGGGCGGGGACCTCGGCGAGTTCGTGCAGACGATCTCGACGCCGTTCTCGGGCTTCGGCGACATCCCCGAGGGCGGCAGCCACTTTCTCCATCATTTCTCGCCGCTGCTCTACCTCTGCTCGCCGCTGCTGTTGCTGACCCACTCGCCGATCGTGCTCAACGTGGTGCAAGGCATCGCCGGAGCGCTGGTCGCGCCGGCCATCTTCTTGCTCGTGCGCAAACGCGCCGGTGCGCGGCTCGGGCTGCTCGCGGCCTGCGTCTCGCTGCTCTACCCGGCGCTCGTCGGCGTGTCGTTCACGGAGTTCAGCGAGAACGTCTTCGCGCCGGCGACGATCGCGTGGCTGGCATGGGCCGTCGACGCGCGCCGCTGGCGGTGGGCCGCCGTGCTGGTGGCTGTCGGTCTCGCCATTAAAGAAGATGAAGCACTGATGTTCATCGTGCTCGGTGCGGGCTTCGCGGTGTGGGCCAAGCGGCGCGGCGACGTGCCGCTGTTCCGTTTCGCGGCCGCTACGGCGATCGCGGGGGTGCTCACGTTGCTGCTGTTCTTCGCCGTCGTGCGGCCGCTGGTGGGCGGGCACGACACGTGGTTTGCCTTCAGCTACATTACGAACCCGAACGTCTCGCAAGAAGGCATCATGGCCGTGCTCGGCCGGCTGAGCTATCTGCTCGAAGCGTTGGTTCCGCTCTGCTTCGTACCGGTGTTCGGCTGGCCCGCGCTGATCGTCGTGCCGGGCCTGATCGAAGTGCTGTCATCGCGCTGGCCCTACACCTACACGATGGGCCAGCACTACGCCGGCGTGTGGATCGGCGAGATGCTCGTCGCCTACGGGCTCGTGCTTGCCGCGATCGCGCGCGTGCGGGGCCCGCGCTTCGCTTCACGTTTGGCGATCGCATCGATCGTGATCTGTCTCTTGAATCTCGGTCTCGCCTCGCCGACGCACTGGCGGCATTACCTCGGTCCGGTGACGGCGCACGATCGCGCGATCGACGCGGTCATCGCGATCCTGCCGCCGGATGCCGATGTCGGAACGCACGATGAGATCTACAGCCATCTCGGCTTCGATCCGAACGCGCGCAACGAGTGGGCCTCGCAGCCGCAATACATCCTCGTCGACAACCAGTACCCGTCGGATTACTGGCACACGGTGCAGCGTCCGCAACTCGACGCGCTGATCCGCCGGCACGTCTACGCGCTCGTGCGCGCCGACGACGGGGTGGAACTCTACCGGAAGAACGCCAGCAGCGCGTCGTAGGTCGCATCGGGCGCCTCTTCCGGCAAGAGGTGCCCGCAATCCAACGCGTGGCCGCGCACGTCGCTTGCGCGTTCGCGCCACGTAGCCAGCACGTCATAGAGTTGCCCGACCACGCCCTTCGCACCCCATAATGCGAGCAGCGGTGCGTTAACGATGCGCCCGGCGCTCGCATCGGCGGCGTCGAGTTCGAGCCCGATGCCGGCGGCGGCGCGATAATCTTCGCAACAGGCATGAATCGTCGCCGGATTGCAGTAGCAGCGGAGATATTCCGCGATCGCGGCATCCGTGATCGCACCGGGCGTTTTGTTCTGCCGCCCGATGTGCTCGCGCAAGTAGAATTCCGGATCCAGACCGATGAGGTGTTCGGGAATCGGATAGGGCTGGATCTGGAAGAACCACCACACGTAACGCACGGCGAACGCCATGTCCGTGCGCGCGTACATCGTGAGCGTCGGCGCGATGTCGAGCACGGCGAGGCGTTGAATCGCCGCGGGCGCATCGAGCGCCATGCGATGCGCGACGCGCGCGCCGCGATCGTGTCCGGCGACGCCGAAGCGCTCGAAGCCGAAGCTGCGCATCACGGCGAGCTGGTCGCGGGCCTGCGCGCGCGGCGAGTAATTGACGTGGCGCTCGCCGCCCTCGGGTTTGCTCGAATCGCCGTAGCCACGCAAGTCGGTGAGCACGACCGTGAAGTGCTCGGCCAGCCGGCCAGCGATCTTATGCCAGCAGACGTGCGTTTGCGGATGCCCGTGCATCAAGAGCAATGGCGGTCCGCTGCCGCCGCGCAGCGTGTGGATCGTCGCGCCCTCGGTCGCGATCTCGGATGCGGTGAAGCCGGGAAAGAACACCTAGGGGCCGGTGTGCGAGCTGTCCGTCTTAACGACGATGACCGACGGGCCGGCGACGGCGAAGGCGCGGTCGAGCGCGCCTTGCAGATCGGCGATGCGCTCGACGGACTCGCCGTGCGCGCCGAAACCGCGCGCGATGGCGGCGATGTCCGGGCCGCGCAGGTCGCTGGCCGGAAAGGCCTTGCTGCCGGCGCCTTTACGGTGGCGTTTCACTGCCGCGCGCACCGCCGCATACGACGCGTTGTCGATCACGACGTAGGTGATCGGCAGCTGCATCTGCTGCGCCGTGAACAGCGCCTGAATGCCGAACTGAAACGAACCGTCGCCGACGACGTCGACGACGCGCGCTTTCGGGCGCGCGAGCTGCACGCCGATCGCGCCGCCCATGCCCCAGCTGAGCGAGCCGCCGGCGGCAGTGAGATGTTCGCGCGCCGCATCGGGAACGATCGACTCGGCCAGATAGCCGCCGCTCGTCACCGCGTCGTTAATCACGAAGCAGTCGCGCGGCAGCATTTCGTTCAGCGCTTCGCACAGCACTTGCGGATGAATCGGCGTTTCGGCGTAACGGGCGCGCAGCGCCGCCCGGTGCGCATCGGTTGCGCTGCGATAGGCCGCGATCGCCGCGGCTTTGTGCGCGGCGCGGGCGCTGCTCGTCGCCGGCGCGATCGCGCCGATGAGATCGCACAAGCCCAGCTCGGCGTTGCCGGCGAGGCCGACGTCGACGCCGGCAAGTTTGCCGATTTGCGCGGGATCGCTGCACAGATGGATGACCTTCGCCGCGGCGGGTTGCAAGGGGCCGCGCGCTTCCTCGAACTCGACGAACGAGTACATCCCGGCGTAGAGCAGGACATCGGCGCCGGCGATCGCCGGATGCGTGAGCGAATACGTGCCCGCGAACGCCGCATGATCCCCGTGAATGGCCGCCGCTTGACCGGTGCGCCGGTCTTCGAGCACAATCGGTGCTTGCAGGCGGTCGGCGAGCGCGGTCAACGCATCTTGCGCGTCGGCGTTGAACGCGATCTCGCTGCCGGCGACGATCGTGACCGCCTTCCCCGCGGCGAGCAGTTCGGCGGCGGCGCTGACGTCGGCCGGATCGGGCCGGCGGCGCGCAGCAAAGCGTTGACGCTTCGCCGGCGGCAACGGTGCCTCGAGTTGCGCTTCGACCAGATCTTGCGGCAGCCCGAGATAGGCCGGTCCCATCGGCTCCGCAATCGCAGCTTGCAGCGTGCGGCTCAGATCCCCCGGAATACCGTCGGTCTTCAACGCGACGCGCGAACGTTTGACAAGCTGGCGGATGTAGTCTTGCTGAAAGGGCGAGGTCGTGAAGCCGTCGCGATTGGCGATCGCTGTCGACTTGAGCCCGTTGAGGATCACGAGCGGGCTGTGGGCGTTGGCCGCACAGGTGAGGTGCGCGACGCCGTTCGCCAAGCCCACGTTGGCGTGCAGATAAGCGATCGCCGGGCGGCCGCTGACGCGCGCGTACCCATCGGCCGCAGACACCGCGATCGCCTCGTGCGTCGTGAGGATCACGCGCACGCCGGGATAGTCGAGCGATGCATCGAGCACCGCGGCTTCAGTACTGCCGGGACACGTGAAGAGCAGATCGATCTTCCAGTCCCGCAGCATGTCGAAGATCGCGTGCGCGCCGTCGTGCACGAGGGCTGCGGCGGCGACGCGATCTTGCAGTTGCATCCTGCGGGGCCTTCGCACCCCCGGAAAGCGCTCCCTGGGGTCGGGCTGGCAGCGGTTTTGTAGAGTTTATGACTCGACAGGATGGCTCGGACCGCTTAGCGGGAACCATGGAATTTAGGGTGGCCGAGCAGAATTCGAGGTAGGTATCATTTCCGGCCAACTGCGCCCGTTTGGTGACTTTTCAGATTTCGGTGAGGCGGCTGAAGGCGTCATGGACATGCTCAACGAGCTGCACGTCCTCGACGCCTGGTTCGTCACCCGCATTCGGCTCGATGAGTGGATCGTCACGCACCTGCGTGGCAAAGCGCCCTTCGAACGCGGCCAAGCGCTGAAGATTCCGGCCGCGATGCGCGAGACGATGCTGCGCGGCCAGGATGGCAAAAGCAAGATCGAGTCCGAGCTCGAGCAGGTCGCGGTGCGGACTTCGGCCGACCGCTCGCCCAGTGAACCAGCTTTCGTGGGCGCCCCGCTCGTGGTCGGTGACCAGCTCTTCGGCGTGCTCTGCGGCGTCGATATGAGCTCGAAGCTCACGCCGGCGCATCACGACTCGCCGCATCTGATGACGGCCGCACGCATTCTCAGCACGATCCTCCGCAACGAACTCGAAAATGAAGCGCTCATCCGGCGCGCCGAGCGGGCGGAGGCCGACGCCCTGGTCGACGAGCTGACCGGCCTCTTCAATCGCCGCGGCTGGGATCGTTTGACCGACGCGGAGGAAACACGGGCGGCGCGCTACGGTCACGGCGCGACAGTGTTCATGATGGACGTCGACGGGCTCAAGCAGAAGAACGACGGCGAAGGTCACACGGCCGGGGACGCACTCCTGCGCCGGGTGGCCGACGCGGTGCGCAGCGTGATCCGCGAGCACGACGTCGCGGCGCGTTTGGGCGGCGATGAATTCGCGGTCTTGGCGGTCGAGAGCGACGACGAGCAATCGACCGGCCTCCAGCAACGCCTCGAGGCGGCCTTTGCCGCCGCCGGCGTGGAGATCTCGATCGGTACCGCGCACCGCGCGTACGACGGCGGGATCGCCGAGGCGGTCGAACGGGCCGACGCGGCGATGTACGAGCGCAAGGCCGCTCGGGCGCGCGTCGAATCCAGCAGGGCATGAGCCGGTTTTCCGCCCTCGCCGTCAGCCTGTTTCTCGCCCTTAGCGGTCCGGCCGGGGCGGAAACGCCGGCGGCGGCGGCCAAAATCGTGCCCGGAACCTACCGGCAGATCGATACGGTTACCAAGCAACCGCTGGCGCTCGGCAGCCAGATCGTGATCATCGCCGGCAAAGCCGGGCGGCTCGGATTCTCGCTGAACGCGGTCCGTCAGGCCGACATGAACCAGGGCTTCGTCGTAGGGCTGCTGCCGGCGGCGCCGCCGCTTACCTGGTCGCGCACGTCCGCCGCGGGAAACTGCCGTTTGAGCTTCGACGTGCTGCCCAAAGCGCTCAAGGTCACGCAGGACGTCGGCTTCGGTGATTGCGGCTTCGGCGCCGGGGTCAACGCGACCGGGACGTATGCCTTGGTCGCCGAGAAGCCGCTCAAGCCTTGACCAATGAGGCCATTTCCCGGTAATATAGGGCGTTGTCTCCGGCGCTGCCGGAGTCGCGCATTTATGCGCCCACCGCCCTCGCCGAGCGGTTTGGAATGAGTTCGGGCCGGTTCGCGTCAGCGAATCAGTGCCGGCCGAGGCGACGACACCCCCTCTCGTTGCAGGGGGCAAGATAAACGACGGAGTTTCCTTTTGGCGGCCAAGAAACAGACCAAGACGCGCAAGAAGCGCGAGTTCAAAAACGTCGGATCCGGTATCGCGCACATCCACAGCTCGTTCAACAACACGATCGTGACGATGACCGATAACCAGGGTTCCACCATCGCGTGGGCGTCGGCGGGCAACCTCGGGTTCAAGGGTTCGAAGAAGTCGACCCCGTTCGCAGCGCAGATGGCCGCCGAAGCGGTCGCGCGCAAGTCGATGGAACACGGGATGAAGTCGGCTGAAGTTTACGTCAAGGGTCCGGGCGCCGGTCGCGAAGCCGCGATCCGTTCGCTGCAGGCTGCCGGTCTGGAAATTACACTCATCAAAGACGTGACGCCGATTCCGCACAACGGTTGCCGTCCGCCCAAGCGTCGCCGCGTTTAAGAGAGTTTAGAGAAAGATATGGCTCGTTATACTGCTGCGGTGTGCCGTCTGTGCCGCCGCGAAACCGCCGCCTCCAAGACCGGCGAAAAGATCAAGCTCTTCCTCAAGGGCGACCGCTGCCTCTCGCGCAAATGCGCGGTCGAACGCCGCGGCACCGCGCCCGGTCAGAAGACGCAGAACACCAAGGCTCGTCAGAAGATCTCGGAATACGGCCGCCAGCTGCGCGAGAAGCAGAAGATGCGCCGCTACTACGGCGTGCTCGAGACGCAGTTCGAGAGCTACTTCCGCGAAGCGCAGCGCGTCCCGGGCCAGACCGGTAAGGTCTTCCTCCAAACGCTCGAACGCCGCTTCGACAACGTGGTCTATCGCCTCAACCTGGCGATGAGCCGCAAACAAGCGCGTCAGCTCGTGACCCACCGCCACTTCCGCATCAACGGCCGGATCGTCAACATCCCGTCGTACATCGTGAAGGCCGGCGACGTGATCACGATCAGCGACCGCTCGAAAGAAACCGACGCGTTCAAGCAGCTGATCGAAGTTGCGAAGAACCGCCGTCATCCCGAGTGGCTGGAATTCTCCGAAACCGACGCATCCTCGAAGGTTCTAGCGCTGCCGGGCCGCGAGCAAATCGATACGCCGGTCGACGAGCAGCTCATCGTCGAATACTACTCGCGCTAAACCTCACTCAATCGCCGCTAGGCGTACGATCGTCGTCACATCGGATGGTGTGCCGGCGGATAACGTAAGCGGAAACAAGGATCAACCAGAAAACAATGACCGTCCTCGACACGCCGCAAGGCACCCAAATCGAAGTTCGCGAGCGCCGCGAAAATTACGCCAAGTTCGTGATCGAGCCGCTCGACCGCGGCTTCGGCATCACGCTCGGCAACGCGCTGCGCCGCGTGCTGCTCTCGTCGATCCCCGGCGCTGCGGTAACGTACGTCAAGATCGATACCGTGCTGCACGAGTTCTCGACGATTCCGGGTGTCGTTGAAGACACCGTCGACCTGCTGCTCAACCTCAAGGGCCTGCCGCTCAAGCTGAACACCGACGATCCGAAGGTGCTCACGCTCAACGTCAGCGGCTCGAAGGAAGTCACCGCGGGCGACATCTCGCCCGACGCCGACGTCGAGATCCTGCAGCCCGACTACCACATCGCGACGATGACGAAAAAAGACGCCAAGATCCAGATGGAAATCGGCGTCGAGAAGTCGCGTGGCTACGTCACCGCCGACCGTCAGAAGAACATCGAGCACATGATCGGCCTGATCCCGATGGACTCGATCTTCTCACCGATCCGCAAAGTCAACTTCACCGTCGACGACACGCGCGTCGGACAGTCGGTCGACTTCGACCGCCTCACGCTCGAGATCGAGACCAACGGTTCGATCACGCCCGACGATGCGCTCTCCGAAGCGGCCAACATCTTCACCGACCAGCTCGCGCTGTTCATCGACTTCTCGACCGAAGAGAAGCCGGTTCCGACGGCGCCGGCCAGCGAATGGGACGTGCCGGTCGAAACGCTCAACCTGAGCGTGCGCTCGTTCAACTGTCTCAAGCGCGCCGGGATCTCGAAGGTCTCGGAACTGCTCGACATGACCGAAGACGAAATCTTCAAAATGCGTAACTTCGGTAAGAAGTCGCTCGACGAGATCAAACAAGTACTCGAAGAAAGGGGCCTGTCGCTCCGTCAGAGCTGATGCTCTGACGTAGACGGCGGAAACATCATGCCGCACCAAATGGCGAACAAACGCCTCTCACGCACGCAGGGACCGCGTCGCGCGCTGCTCCGCAGCCTGACGACGTCGTTCTTTTTGCACGAGAAGATCGAGACCACGTCGACCAAGGCCAAGGAGATCTCCAAGATCGCCGAACGCATGATCACGCAGGCTCGCCGTGGCGATTTGCACTCGCGCCGCCTCGTTGCCGAGTACTTGCTCGACCCCCGCGTCGTCAAAAAGCTGTGCGAGCAGATCGCCCCAGCGTACAAAGACAAAACGGGTGGCTACACCCGCATCACGAAGTCACGCGTGCGTCCCGGAGACGCCGCCGAACTCTCTTTCTTGGAACTCGTCAAGTAGCAGGGTTCGCGCTCTGCGCGAACCCGGGTCTACGCCCTATGAACACCACCACCGTAGCTGAAGACCCTCTCTCTCTGCATTCCGCGATGCGCTCGTTCATCGCGGACGCAATCACGCCGATTAGCGCGTTCCTCGCCCTGGCTCAGCCGGGGCGTTCGTGTTTGTTGGAGTCGGTCGAAGGCACCGACCGGATCTCGCGCTATTCGTTCATCGGGATCGACTATCTCGAATCGAAAGTGTTCGACGACGATCCGCAGATGCTCGACGGCATCCGCGCGCTGATCGGCAAGTACGAACTCGACACCTCGGCGTTGCCGTTCCCCGGCGGCGCGGTGTGCGTGTTCACCTACGATGCGGCTCGTCAGTTCGAGAAGATCGGGCCCAAGCTGCCCTCCGACATCCCGTTCTCCGACGCACTGGTGGTCGTGCCGGGAACGTGGGTCGTCTTCGACCACTTCACGCACCGCGTCACGCTGATCGGCTTTGCCCGCAATAGCGCGGAGCTGCCGGGTGTAGACGCGCGTCTGGCCGACTACGAACAGCGCTTGATGACGGCGCGTTCGAGCGTGCCCAAAGAGATCCGCGTACGCGGGGCGGTGAGCCAATCGATGGACCGGCCGGCGTTTCTCGAGCGCGTCGCGACGGCCAAACACCACATCTACGAAGGCGACATCTACCAGCTGCAAGTCGGCATCCGGTTCTCGGCCGAGATCGAAGGCGGCACGCCGTTCGACTTCTACCGGCAGATTCGCGCCCTGAACCCCTCGCCGTACATGTTCTACATCGAGCACGGCGGCGAAGCGGTATTCGGCGCGTCGCCGGAGTTTCTGGTGCGTCTCGATGGCCGGCGCGCGTCGATGCGTCCGCTGGCCGGCACGCGCTCGCGCAATCCGGATCCGGACGTCGATACGGCGGTTGCCGCCGAGCTGCTGGCAAACGAGAAAGAACGCGCGGAGCACGTGATGCTGGTCGATCTCGGCCGTAACGACTTGGGCGCGGTCGCCACGACGGGCAGCGTGCACGTTGACGAGCTGATGATCATCGAGCGCTTCTCGCACGTGATGCACATCGTGTCGAACGTCGTCGCCGAGTTGCGCGAGGATCGCGATGCGCTCGACCTCTTCGCAGCCACGTTTCCGGCCGGCACGGTCACCGGCGCGCCCAAGATTCGTGCGATGCAGATCATCGATACGCTCGAGCCCGTCGCGCGCAACTTTTACGCCGGCAGCATCGCGCACTTCCACTTCGACGGCGACATGGATTCGTGCATCACGCTGCGTTGCGTGGCCGTCGCCGGCGGCAAGGCCTACTGGCAAGCCTCGGCCGGCATCGTCGCCGACAGCGAACCGGCCGCCGAATATGACGAGATCCAACACAAAACCGGCATCGTCCGCGCCGTGTTAGGCTTACCGCGATGAAGCTCTTGCTCGTCGACAACTACGATTCGTTTACGTACAACCTCGCGCACCTTTTCGGCGGAACCGGTGCAGAGGTCGACGTCATTCGCAACGACGATCCGCGCTTGGTCGACGGCGTGCTGGCGAATTACGACGCGACCGTAGTCGGCCCAGGCCCGGGGCGGCCGGAGGATGCCGGAAGGATGTATGCGATCTTGCGCGAGGCGGCGGCGACGAAGCACCCGCTGCTCGGCGTGTGTTTGGGCGCGCAGGGGATCGGCGCCGTCTTCGGCGGCGAGGTGATTCACGCGCCGCAACTGATGCACGGCAAAACCTCGGAGATCACGCACGACGGGTCGGGCGTCTTCGCCGGCGTGCCGTCACCGTTCACCGCAACGCGCTACCATTCGCTGTGCATCTCGCACGAGAACTTCCCGGCCTCGCTGAAGGCCGTCGCGGCGAGCGAAGATGGCGTGATCCAAGGCGTCGCGCACCGCGAGCTGCCGATCTGGGGCGTGCAGTTCCATCCCGAATCGATCCTTACGCCGGCCGGAGTGCAACTCGCGCGCAACTTCCTCGCGAGCGCGCAAGCATGAACGACTACCCGCAGCTCTTGCGCTCCGTTCTCCGCGGCGAGGATCTCTCGGCCGACGATGCGGCGCGCATGATCGGCGGCATCATGGACGAGACGATCTCGCCCGTGCGCACGGCCGCGCTGTTCGCGGCACTGGCCGCGAAGGGTGAATCGGCCGATGAGATCGTCGGCGCGGCGCGCGCGATGCGCGAACGCTGCGTGCGCGTCGAACACGGTTTGCCGATGGTGCTCGACATCGTCGGCACCGGCGGCGACGCCGCGTGCACGATCAACATCTCCACCATGGCGGCGCTAGTCGTTGCGGGCTGCGGCATTCCGGTGGCCAAGCACGGCAATCGCGCGGCGTCGAGCGCCTGCGGCAGCGCCGACGTGCTCGAAGCGCTCGGCGTCGAGATCGAACGCGATCCCGAAACGTCGGCCCGATTGCTGCGCGAGGCGCGCATCGCCTTTCTCTATGCCCGGCGCCACCATCCGGCAACGCGCGCGGTCGGTCCGGTGCGCAGCGAGCTCGGCGTACGGACGATCTTCAACGTCCTGGGTCCCTTGACGAACCCGGCCGGGGCAAACCGTCTGGTCGTCGGAGTTGCCGAAGAGCGGCACCTCGAGCTCTTGGCCGAGGCGCTGCGCGATCTGGGCGGTGATGCTGCGGCGATCATTCATTCTGCCAGCGGTCTGGACGAGATTGCCGGCGAGGGACCGACGCACGTGATGCAGTTCGGCGCGAGCGGTATGCGGCGCTGGATCCTCGATCCGGCCGACTACGGGGTGCACGCACCGCTGGACGTGATTCGCGGCGGCGATGCAGCGGTCAACGCGGCCGCCGTGCTCGCGATCCTCGGTGGCGAGCGTTCGCCGCGGGCGGATCTCGTGGTACTGAACGCCGCTTTGGCGTTGGTGGTCGCGGACGCCGCGGCCGACATCAACGATGGGATGGGACGCGCCCGGGCCGCGATCGTAAGCGGCGCCGCGCGCGCAGCGCTCGACGCATTGCGCGGCGAGCGTATCAAGGAGGTCGCTTCGTGAACGACATGCTCGACAAACTCTATGCCGCGACCGCGATCGTGCGCGCCGCCGACGAGGCGGGCGAGCCGCTCGACGTGCTGCGCGAACGCGCGCAGGCGCGCATGAGCGAACGCCGCCCGTTTCGCGACGCGCTCCTTGCGGGCGACGGTCCGGCGATCATCGCCGAGATCAAGCGCGCGTCACCCTCCGTCGGCTTGATCGTGCGCGAACTCGATCCGGCCGCGATCGCCCGCGCCTACGAAGCCGCCGGCGCCAACGCGATCAGCGTGCTGACGGAAGGCGATCATTTTCTCGGCGACCTGGCCTATCTCGACATCGCGCGCAGCGCGTGCCGGCTGCCGATCTTGCGCAAGGACTTCATGCGCACGCGCTACGATGTGGCGCGGTCGGCCGCATACGGTGCCGATTGCGTGCTGGCCATCGTGGCCGGCCTCGAAGATGCCGAGCTGAGCGCGATGTTCGACGAGGCCGCGCGCTACGCCCTCGACGTGCTGGTGGAAGTGCACGATGAGACCGAACTCAAGCGCGCGATCGCGCTCGGCGCGACGATTCTCGGCATCAACAACCGCGATCTGCGCACGTTCGAAACGAACCTTGCGGTTACGGCGGAACTGCTGCCGCTCGTGCCGTCCTCGATCGTCGTCATCTCGGAGAGCGGCGTGCGCTCGCGCGAAGACGTCCAGCCGCTCTACGCGGCCGGCGCGCGCGGCTTCCTCGTCGGCGAGTCGCTGATGCGCTCGAACGACAAAGCGGAGATGATCCGCGCGCTGCGCGGCAGCGGGGTGCCCGCATAGCCGGCCATACCCGCGTCAAGATTTGCGGTTGCACGAGCATTGGGGACGTCGAGGGCGCGGTCGACGCCGGCGCCGATGCCGTCGGGATCATCTTTGCCGAATCACCGGTCCAGGTCCGTTTGGCCGACGCGCGCACGATCGTGCGCAGCGTGCCGCCGTACGTGGCCGTCGTGGGCGTCATGGTCAACCCGTCGCCGGCCGAGGTCGAAGAGATTCTCGCGCTCGGCTGCGTGCCGCAGTTCTCGGGCGATGAGTCGCCCGAGTTCTGCGCGGCCGTCGCGCGCGGCCGCTACGTGAAGGTGCTGCACTTCGTACACGGCGAGAACTACACGGCGCAGCGGGCCGAAGCGATGGCCGAACGCTATCGCGAGGCCGACCTGCAGTTCGATTCGCGCGCCGGCGACCTTTACGGCGGCACCGGCACCTCGTTCGACTGGCCGTTGGTTACGGCCATCGCACGGCGGCGGCGCGTGATCGTGAGCGGCGGCTTGAATCCCGCTAACGTAGCGGCAGCGGTGGCGAGCGTACGCCCGTTCGGCGTTGACGTGCGCACCGGCGTCGAACGTAACGGTGCCAAAGATATGGCGATGATGCGCGCGTTCGTGCGCGCCGTTCGGGAAACAGATGAAGGGATCTCGCTTGCAAAAACCTGATTCGCGCGGCTACTTCGGTAAATTCGGCGGAATGTTCGTTCCTGAGGTGCTGGTCGGCGCGGTCACCGAACTCGAGCACGCGATGAACGACGCCTTCGCAGACCCGGCGTTCTGGCGCGAGTATCATGACGTGCTGCGCGATTACGTCGGACGGCCCTCGCCCGTCTATCGCGCCGAACGGCTGGCCGGTCCTAATGCGGCGACGCTGCTGTTCAAGCGCGAGGACCTCAACCACACCGGCGCGCACAAGATCAACAACACGGTCGGCCAGGCGCTGCTCGCGCGGCGCATGGGCAAGACCCGTTTCATCGCCGAGACCGGCGCCGGTCAGCATGGCGTCGCGACCGCGACGGTCGGGGCGAAGTTCGGCGTGCCGGTGGAAGTGTTCATGGGCGCCGTCGACGTCGAACGTCAGGCACTCAACGTGTACGTGATGAAACTTCTCGGCGCGACGGTGCACTCGGTTGAGAGCGGAACGCGCACCCTCAAGGACGCGACCAACGAAGCATTTCGCGATTGGGCGGGCCGCGTCGCCGATACGTTCTACATCATCGGCAGCGTCGTCGGCGCGCATCCGTATCCGTACATGGTGCGTGAGTTCCAGAAAGTCATCGGCATCGAAGCGCGCGCGCAGGTGCTCGAACGCTATGGGCGCTTGCCCACGGACGTCGTGGCGTGCGTCGGCGGCGGCTCGAATGCGATGGGCATCTTCGCCGGCTTCGTCGACGACGCGGCTGTGAAGCTGTGGGGCGTCGAAGCGTCGGGTCATGGCGTGCAGGCGATCGACACGGCGGCTTCGATCAACGCCGGTTCGGTCGGCATCTTGCACGGTTCGCGCTCGTACGTGTTGCAAACGCCCGAGGGACAGGTGCGCGACACGCACTCGATCAGCGCCGGCCTCGATTATCCCGGCGTCGGTCCCGAGCACGCGTTCCTCAGTGATTCCGGCCGCGCGACCTACGTGTCGGCCACGGATGAAGAAGCAGTTGCGGCCTATCACGAGATGGCGCGCAGCGAGGGCATCGTGCCGGCGCTCGAGAGCGCCCACGCGATTGCGTATGCCTGCAAGCTCGCGCGCGAGATCGGCCCGGACGGTTTGATCTTGGTGAACCTGAGCGGACGCGGCGATAAGGATACGCGTACGATCGCCGCGCTCGATGCGGCAACGCCGGCGGCGGTCCTGGCGTGATCGCCGCCGACGACCGGCTCGCGCGGCTCTTCGCCGCCGCGCGCGCGGAGAAGCGCGCGGCGCTGATCATCTACTTGGTCGCGGGCGACCCCGATCCGGCGACGACCGCGGCGGTGATCGACGCCATCTCGCCGTACGTCGACCTGATTGAGCTCGGTATCCCCTATGGTGATCCGCTCGCCGACGGCCCGACGATCCAAGCCGCGGGCCAGCGCGCCCTCGCCGGCGGCATGACGCTCGATGGCGCGCTCGCTTTGACGCGCGGCGCGCGCGATCGCGGCAACGCGCCGATCCTGTTCTTCAGCTACGTCAACCCGATCGTGCAGTACGGCGCCGAGCGTTTTGCCGCGGCCGCGCGCGAAGCGGGCGCACTCGGCGCGATCGTTCCCGACGTTCCGCTCGAAGAGTTAGCGTCATTCGCGCCGGCGTTCCGCAGCGAAGGGCTCGCGATTCCGCTGCTGGTTGCGCCCACCACCCCGCCCGAACGCGCGGGCCGGATCGCCGCGGCCAGCGACGGCTTCGTCTATATCGTCTCGCGCCTGGGCGTGACCAGCGCCGGCCGCGAACCGGACATCGCGTGGATCCGCTCGTCGGTCGAGGCGTTGCGCGCGCAAACGCAGCGGCCGCTCGCGGTTGGTTTCGGGATTTCCACGCCGTCGCACGTTGCGGAGATCGGCGCGGTCGCCGACGGGGTGATCATCGGCAGCGCGTTCGTCGATGCGACGGCGGGGCTCCGCGGCCCCGACGCGGCGGCCGCCGCCCGCGCTTACGTTGCACCGTTGCGCGCCGCATTGGGCTGATCAGCCGGCAATCGTGGAGGAATCCGTCCGGGCCTAGCGGATTCGAGCGAATAATTCTTCACGCGCTCGGAGGGTCGAGATGGGTTCTATTCGCGTTGGTGGTTTTCTAGCGCTCGCGATCGCGGTGGCGCTCGCCCTCACGGCCGCAGTACCCGCGCCGGCCGCGGCTGCAAACGGCACGATCGTATTCGGTGCGGCGCTCGCGGCGACGGGCTCGACGGCCCGCGAAGGCGAGCTGACCAAAGAAGGCTACGACTTCTGGAAAGACTACGTCAACGCGCACGGCGGCATGAAGGTCGGCGGCAAGACCTACAACGTCGACATCAAGTACTACGACGATGAGTCGAACCCGCAAACCGCAGCCCGCTTGATCGAGAAGCTGGTCTCCGAAGACCACGTCAGCTTCATCCTCGGGCCGTACGGCTCGGCGAACTCCGCCACGGCCGCCGCGGCCGTCGAGCGCCTCAAGGTGCCGATGGTCGAGGGCAACGGCGCGGCCGCGAGCATCTTCAATCAGGGCTACAAGTACACGTTCGCCGTGCTGGCGCCCGGCTTCAAGTATCTGCAAGGCATCCTCGAGATGGCACGGACGCTGAAACCCACGCCGAAAACCGTTGCGATCGCGACCGCGAATGACACGTTTTCGGTCGAGGTCGGCCAGGGTGCGGCCGATTACGCGAACGCGCACGGCATGACGGTCGTGTACCAGAACAAATATCCGGCCGACACGACCGACGTCTCGGCAGTCGTTAGCGCGATCAAGGCAGTGAACCCGGATATGATCCTCAACGGCGGCCATCTCGATGAAGCGTTGCTGCTGCAGCGCACGTTCAAAGAGCAGAACGTCAACGCGAAGATCTTCGGCTATTCGGTCGGACCCGATACGCCGGATTACCGCAAAACGCTCGGCAAGGACGCGAACTGGGTCTTCGGCGGCACGCAGTGGTCGCCGACCGCGAAGTACAAGGGCGCGCCGGGCTTCATCGGCGATTCGAAAGTCTACGCGGCCGCGTTCAACAAGAAGTACGGCCACATTCCCGAGTACCACAACGCGGAGTCGACCGCGGCGTGCCTCGCGTTCATGTACGCGATCGAGAAAGCGGGCTCGCTCGATCCGCAGAAGGTGCGCGACGCGCTGCAGTCCCTCGACGTCGTTACGTTCTACGGCATCCTCAAGTTCGACAGCCGCGGGATCAACGCGTACAAGCCGATGGCCGTCAACCAGATCCAGAACGGGCAGTTGATGACCGTCTGGCCGCTCGGCGTGCAGAACGCGAAGCCGGCGTACCCGACGCCGCCGTGGAACGCCCGCTAGCGGCCGAGCATGGAACTGTTCGCGCAAGATCTCGTCAACGGAATCCTCGCTGGCGGGATTTTTGCCGTGGTGGCGCTGGGGTTCAGCCTCGTCTGGGGCATCACGAACATCATCAACCTGGCGCACGGCGCATTCATCATGATGGGCGCGTACACGTCCTACGTGCTGTTTTCAACCTGGCACCTCGATCCATTTCTCAGCCTGCCGCTCGCCTTCGGCTTGCTCTACGTCTTCGGTTACTGCGTCCAGCGCTTCGTCATCAACTACGTCGTGCGCGCCCCGCTGCTCACGCCGTTTCTGCTGACGTTCGGCTTGTCGCTCTTGATCGTCAACGTGGCGCTGTTCATCTTTCACGGCGATACGAAGGGCATCACGACGCAATACAGCGGCTCGAGCATTCAGCTCGGCGCCGTCAGCATCGCGTGGACGAAGCTCTGGACGCTGGTTGCGGCGCTCGTGATCACGGCCGCCATGCAAGCCTTTCTCACGACGAGCCGGACCGGCCGGGCGATTCGTGCGATGGCGATCGACATCGATGCGGCGCAGCTCTCGGGCGTGCGGGTCTCGCATCTCTACGCGGTCGTGTTCGGTCTGGGCGCGGGCCTCGCGGGCGCGGCCGGCGTGCTGATCAGCCTGTCGTACAGCCTGCAGCCGTCGATGGGCGATCCGTTCGTCATCACGGCGTTCGTGTGCTGCGTGCTCGGCGGATTGGGAACCGTGCAAGGCGCGCTCGTCGGCGGCCTGCTCTACGGCGTGCTCGAAGCGTTCGGGTCGCAGTACATCGGCACGGGGCTGCAGGACGCAGTGGCGCTGGTCGTGCTGCTGCTGGTGCTGATCGTCCGGCCGCGCGGCATTCTCGGTAAGGCCACGGCGTAGTGGGCGGTCTCACCGGCAACGCGACCGCCCTGCGAGTGACGGTCGCGATCCTCGTGCTGCTCGCATTCGTGCCCCTGCTGCATAGCGGTTACTACGAAAATCTCGCGCGCGGCGTGCTGATGTTCGCAACGCTCAGCTTCGGCTGGAACATCCTCGGCGGCTATACCGGTTACGTCAGCTTCGGCAACGTGGTCTTTTTCGGTATCGGCACGTACACGTCGGCCGCGCTCTGGCAGCATTGGCACCAGCAGAGCATTCCGCTCGCGATCGGGATCGCGATCGTCGCGGCGGTGGTGTTCGCGGTCGTGCTGGGCATTCCGATCCTGCGCTTGCGCGGCCACTACTTCGCGATCGCCACGCTCGGAATCGCGCTTGCGACCGAAGAGATCGTTGCCAACATCGACTGGCTGGGCGCCGGCAGCGGTCAGGCGATACGGCCGCTCGAGGCGTTTTCATCGTATTACGTGGCGATGTGGATTGTGTGCGCGGCGAGCATGCTGGCGACGTATCTCATCTCGCGCTCGAAGCTCGGCTACGCCTTCGTTGCGATTCGGGAGAACGAGGAAGCCGCGGCGGTGCTCGGCGTCGATGCCTGGCGCTACAAGGTGATCGCGTGGGCGATCAGCGCCGCGATGGCGGCGGCCGCCGGTGCGGTGTTCGCGGGTGCCAACGGCTTTATCGATCCGCCGACCGCGTTCGCGACCGACGACAACGTGTTCCCGATCGTGATGGCGTTGCTGGGCGGCGTCGGTACGGTCGCCGGTCCGCTGATCGGCGCATTGATCCTCACCGCGATCAACGAGACGTTGTGGAGTCACTTCCCGCAGATCCATACGCTGTTCTTCGGCGCGGTGATCGTGCTGGTCGTGCTCTTTCTCCCGCGCGGACTGCTGTGGCTGCTCAACACGCGCGGCGGCTGGCGCGGCATCGTTGCCCAACTCGGGGCCTACCGCGTATGAGCGAGGCATTTCTCTCGATCCAAAACGTGGCGATGCATTTCGGCGGCTTGCATGCGCTCGATGACGTCTCGTTCGAAGTCGAGCGGGGTTCCGTCGTCGGCTTGATCGGCCCCAACGGCAGCGGTAAGACCACGCTGATGAACGTCGTCTCCGGCGTCTACAAACCGACGCACGGCAACGTGCTCTTCAAAGGGCAGCGCATCGCCGACGTCCCGGGCTACGCGGTGTGCCGTCTCGGCATCGCCCGCACGTTTCAAGTCGTCAAACCGTTCGCCAACTTGACCGTGCGCGAGAACGTTGCGGTCGGCGCGATGTACGGTCGAAACGGCAGCAAGCGCAGCGCGAAAGAGTCGTTCGAACGCGCGCAGGAGCTGTGCGAAATCGTCGGCCTCTCGCACGCGGCCGGCCGGCTGGCGAGCGAGCTGACGGTTCCGAGCCGAAAACGTCTCGAGGTAGCGAAAGCCCTCGCGCTGGATCCCGAAGTGCTGCTGCTCGACGAGGTGATGGCCGGCCTCAACGCGACCGAAGTCGACGAGGCCCTGCGCCTCTTGCGCACGGTGAACGAAGGCGGCGTGACGCTGATCATCGTCGAGCATTTGATGAAAGCGATCGCTTCGATTTCGACTACGATCGTCGTGCTGGCCGAAGGGAAGAAGATTGCCCAAGGCGCGCCGGCCGAGGTGCTGGCGTCGCCGCGCGTCGTCGAAGCCTACCTGGGCACGCGCTACGCCGCCCGCCAAGCGCGACGGGAAGCTGCGCCGTGAGTGTGCTGCGCGTCGATAACCTGAGCGCCGGCTACGGCGACACGCAGGTGTTGTGGGGCGTGTCGCTCGACGTGCAGCCGGGCGAGATCGTCGCGATCATCGGTTCCAATGGTGCCGGCAAATCGACGCTGCTCGGAGCGGTGAGCGGTCTCGTGCGAACGTGGTCCGGATCGGTGAGCTATGGCGAACGCGATCTTACCGGAGCGCCGGTCGATGCAATCGTCTCGGCCGGCATCGTACAGGTACCGCAAGGACGGCGTCTCTTCACCTCGATGTCGGTCGAAGAGAATCTGCTGATGGGTGGCTATCTGCGCCGCGACAAAGAGATTCGCAGCGATCTCGAAAAACTGCTCGACCTGCTGCCTCGCTTGCGCGAGCGGTTCGGCTATTTAGCCGGGAATCTCTCGGGCGGCGAACAACAGCAAGTCGCGATCGCGCGCGCGCTGATGGCGCGCCCGCAGGTGTTGCTGATCGATGAGATGTCGCTGGGCCTCTCGCCCGTGCTCGTCGACCAGCTGCTCGAGATCATCCGAACGATCCACGCCACCGGCGTCTCGATCGTCATGGTCGAGCAAGACGTCGAAACCGCGCTCGAGATTTCCACACGCGCCTACGTCTTAGAAGCCGGGCGCTTCATCCTCGCCGGCCCGTCAACACAATTGCTCGACGACCCCAAAGTGAAAACAGCCTACCTCGGCGTGTAGATTTTCGCTAGCGCGGCGTGGTCTTCTTCGGAACCGTCGGAAGCTGGTCGTGTTCCCATTCCATCCACGAACCATCGTAGACGCCGACGTTGGTGAAGCCCGCTTCGCATAGCGCAATGTACGCGGCCGACGCGCCGACGCCGCTGCCGCACGAAACGATCGTGCGCTTCGTTTTATCCAAGCCGGCGCCGGCAATCAGCGCATCGAGCCGTTCGCGCTCGGCGAGGCGTCCGCCGCGTGCATCTTCGAACAGATCGCTCGCCGACAGACGGATGTTGTTGGGAATATCGCGGTCGCGCTGCGCGTACGTTCCGTCGCGCTGCGTTTCGAGAAACTGCGCCGTACTACGGCCTTCGGCTACCGCGACGACGTCGTCGCGCGACGCCCGCAACTCCGGTCGCACCCGTGGCGTGAACGCGGCGCGCGGAAAGCGCGGTACTTCGGTCGTCAGCGGATGCCCCGCAGCGGTCCAGGCCGGCAAACCGCCCGCAAGAATTGCGACGTCGTCGTGCCCGTAGTAGCGCAGCATCCACACCAGGCGCGCGCCATAGGGCACGTTGCCTTCATCGTATGCGATCACGAGCGTGCCGTCGCCGATACCGCTTGCGCTCATGACGTCGGCGAAACGTTGCGGCGGCGCGACGCGTGCGGCGTAGGGCGTAGCGAGATCGTGCAGATCTTCCGCGTAGTCGAGGTGGATCGCGCCGGGGATATGACCGGCGGCGTACTGTTCGCGGCCTTCGGGCGCGACGACCGCTGCGCCGTGCGGCTTGCTGCGCGTGTCGACGATGCGAATGCGCGGATCGTCGAGGTGCGTCGCGAGCCACGCGACGTCGACAAAGGGAGAACTCATCGTTATACCGCCACTGCGAGAGAACCGAGGTCGAAGCGTTTGGCCGCATCGTCCGCGATGTAGTTGCCGATCGCCAGCGACGACGTCGCGGCGGGAGAGGGTGCGTTGCGGACGTGCATGACGCCGTCGCTGCCTTCGAAGACGAAGTCGTCGACCATCGAGCCGTCGGCCGCCATCGCTTGCGCGCGCACGCCCGAGGGCCCCGGCAGCGTATCGTCCGCGGTGAGCGACGGAATGTAACGTTGCAGCGCCTGCACGTAGGCGTCGCGGATCAGGTCGCGGTACATCTCGCCGGCGCCGGCCTGCCAATGTTTGATGGCGAGGCGGAAGAAGCCGGGATAGGTGACCGCGTCCCACAACTCCGGCGGGTTGATGTCCCAGAAGTTGTAGCCTTCGCGGGCGAAGGCCAGCACCGCGTTCGGCCCGAGCCAAATCGTCCCGTCCATGCGCGGCGTGAAGTGCACGCCGAGAAACGGGAAGTTCGGGTCGGGCACCGGATAGATGTTGCCCTGCACGAGATGCTCTTTGCCCGGCTTGAGAATCAGGTAGTCGCCGCGGAAGGGGACGATCTTGGGATCGCGCGCGCCGTCGGTCATCCGCGCGAGCTTGTCGGAATAGAGCCCACCGCACGTAATGACGTACTTCGCCTGGATCTCACCCCGGCTGGTGGAGATCTTGGTCGCGCCGTTGCGGCGCTGGATGCCCGTGACCTCATGGCCGAGGTACATGTCGGCGCCGGACTCGCGAGCGTCGTCGGCATAGTGGCCGGCGACGCGGCCCCAGTCGACGATGCCGGTGACCGGCGAGAAGATCGCCCGCAGACCACTACAGTACGGCTCGCGTTCTTCGATCTGGCGCGCGTCGAGCAGCTCGAGGTTGGCGATGCCGTTCAGGCGGCCGCGCTCGTAAAGCTCTTCGAGACGGCCGAGCTCTGACTCTTCGGTGGCCACGATCAGCTTGCCGACCATCTTATAAGGGATGTTCTTGGCATCGCAGTAGGCCCGCGCCAACACGTTGCCCTCGACGCAAAGACGCGCCTTGAGCGAGCCCGGCTTATAGTAAATCCCCGAGTGGATGACGCCACTGTTGTGGCCGGTCTGGTGCTTGTTGTACTCCGCCTCTTTCTCGACGTTGGCGAGTTTGAGGCGCGGATACCGCTGCAGCAGTTCGCGGGACGTGGCCAGCCCGACGATGCCGCCGCCGACGACGGCGATGTCATAAACCATGGCGACTCCAGATTCCGAAGGCCCGTCGCGGCCCCTCCAATCGGTCCCGGTAAGCAACACCGGCAAGCCCTCGGCAAGACTGCGCCGGCTTGGCTATTCCCACATCCACACGTGCGCGGGGCATAACATGTGGATAAGAAAGAAGCCCCCAGGCCTTGACTTCATTTGCCTATATTTGGTATTCTAACCCTCGTTGACTCTGACGCCTTGCCCCTGTGGTGCGGTCGTTGATCCGGTCCAAAAAGGGCTGGGCGTAAGCGTCGGTTCCTTGAAAACTGAACAGTACAGTAGCGCATAAGTCTGTGGGTCTCTATGACCGACCAGGCATCATGCGCGGCGAAAGCCGCGTTTTTGTTTGGCCGGGTATTTGAGAACAAAATGATCGACGCGTCGTTTGGGATTCCGGCTCCACCGGTCCCCGATCGAACGTCGACCGTACAAAGAACTATGACAGCCGGCTCGATCGCAAGGTCGACGCCGAGCCGATCCGATTCGCAATCGGATCAAAAGCATTCATCCTTAGTGATAGGGATGGAAGCTTCGGGTAAATTTCGTTCAGAAATTTGCCCATGTCAGCGGCTAATAGAGCCTTCAAAAGGCTCCGTAAAGAAATTTATGGAGAGTTTGATCCTGGCTCAGGATTAACGCTGGCGGCGTGCCTAACACATGCAAGTCGAACGAGGTAGCAATACCTAGTGGCAGACGGGTGAGTAACGCGTGGTCAACCTACCGTTGAGTGGGGGATAACTAGCCGAAAGGTTAGCTAATACCGCATACGAGTCTCGGGGGCATCCCTGGGCCTTAAAAGGAGCAATCCGCTCGATGACGGGACCGCGTCCCATTAGCTAGATGGTGGGGTAATGGCCTACCATGGCTCCGATGGGTAGCTGGTTTGAGAGAGCGACCAGCCACACTGGGACTGAGAAACGGCCCAGACTCCTACGGGAGGCAGCAGTGAGGAATTTTCCGCAATGGGCGAAAGCCTGACGGAGCGACGCCGCGTGTGGGAAGAAGGCCTTCGGGTCGTAAACCACTGTCGAAGGGGACGATAATGACGGTACCCTTGGAGGAAGCCCCGGCTAACTACGTGCCAGCAGCCGCGGTAAGACGTAGGGGGCGAGCGTTATTCGGAATTATTGGGCGTAAAGCGCTCGTAGGCGGGATCGATAGTCCGTGAAGAAAGACCTGGGCTTAACTCAGGGAACGGCACGGATACTTCGATTCTTGAGGCAATCAGAGGGTGATGGAATTCCCGGTGTAGCGGTGAAATGCGTAGATATCGGGAGGAACACCAGTGGCGAAGGCGATCACCTGGGGTTGTTCTGACGCTGAGGAGCGAAAGCTAGGGGAGCAAACGGGATTAGATACCCCGGTAGTCCTAGCCGTAAACGATGGATACTAGGTGTATGTGGTATCGACTCCATATGTGCCGCAGCTAACGCAATAAGTATCCCGCCTGGGGAGTACGGCCGCAAGGTTAAAACTCAAAGGAATTGACGGGGGCCCGCACAAGCGGTGGAGCATGTGGTTTAATTCGACGCAACGCGAAGAACCTTACCGGGGCTTGACATCGGAGGAACATCATAGAAATATGGTTTCGGAGCAATCCGACTTCCAGACAGGTGCTGCATGGCTGTCGTCAGCTCGTGCCGTGAGGTGTTGGGTTAAGTCCCGCAACGAGCGCAACCCTCGTCGTGTGTTGGTCCGCAAGGATCTCTCACGCGAGACCGCCGGTGAGAAGCCGGAGGAAGGTGGGGATGACGTCAAGTCAGCATGGCCCTTACGTCCCGGGCTACACACGTGCTACAATGGGTAGGACAACGAGTCGCTAGCTAGTGATAGTCTGCTAATCTCTTAAACCTATCCTCAGTTCGGATTGAAGGCTGCAACTCGCCTTCATGAAGTCGGAATCGCTAGTAAACGCAGATCAGCTACGCTGCGTTGAATACGTTCCCGGGCCTTGTACACACCGCCCGTCACGTCACCTGAGTTTAGTGTACCCGAAGCCGTCCGTGCAACCGCAAGGAGCAAGACGTCTAAGGTGTGCTAGGTAAGGGGGACGAAGTCGTAACAAGGTAGCCGTATCGGAAGGTGCGGCTGGATCACCTCCTTTCTAAGGAGTACATGTCATTGGATCTCGCCTAGCGCGATCGCAATGACGTACATTCTTAAGTCGACCACAGATGAACCAGACGATCAGGGTTCCGCCGGCCAGTTATGGCTAAGGGGGGATGAGATTGAATGGTCGGATGTTTTCAGCATCCGCTGCGCGGCCCTCACTGTGAGGGTCTTTCACGAAGGACGAATTTCGTAACAGAAATTCGCCCCTATGCCGGGTTCGCTCGGTAGAAACTGTACTGTTCAGCTTTGAGGGTTCGGACCCTCACGTTCCGTTGCCGGATCTTTTAAACGATGCCGGCACGGAGATTCGTGAGGAAGTCGACACCTCGATCCTTGAAAACTGCATAGAGAAGAACTTTCATGTGCCAAACATGAAAAGCGGCCCGCCCGCAGAGGGTGGGTGCAATTTCGAGTAATGTGGCGCGTTCGAAAGAATGCGGCACAGATTCTTTGCGTCTTAGAAATAAAAGTACATAAGAGCACACAGGTGGATACCTTGGCACTCTAGGCGATGAAGGACGTAGCAAGCTGCGATAAGCTTGGGGGAGCTGCTAACGAGCGATGATCCCAAGATTTCCGAATGGGGCAACCCACGTGCCGTCATGGGCACGTACTTCCTGATGAATCAAATAGTCAGGATAGAGCATACCCGGTGAACTGAAACATCTAAGTAGCCGGAGGAACAGACATCAACCGAGATTCCCGTAGTAGTGGCGAGCGAACCGGGAACAGCCTAAACCGTATACGTGTAAGCATTGAGGCGTTGCGTACAACGGTGTTGTAGGGCAATCAGCCACGATCTCAATATCGTGGGCAGAGTAAAAAATCAGATCGATATCCGAAGCCGGCTGGAAAGCCGCACCAAAGACGGTGATAGTCCCGTAGGTTAAATCGTTCTGACTCTGTCGATTGTTCCTGAGTAGGGCGGGGCACGAGAAACCCTGTCTGAAACTGGGGGGACCATCCTCCAAGGCTAAATATTCTAGAGTGACCGATAGCGTACTAGTACCGTGAGGGAAAGGTGAAAAGAACCCCCGAAGGGGAGTGAAATAGAACATGAAACCGTGTGCTTACAAACCGTGAAAGGCCAATGCGCAAGCAAGGCTAATCGCGTGCCTATTGAAGAATGAACCTGCGAGTTACGTGGTACAGGCATGGTTAAGGTGTTGAGCCGGAGCCGTAGCGAAAGCGAGTCTGAATAGGGCGTTACGTCTGTATCAGTAGACCCGAAACCAGGTGATCTATCCATGGCCAGGCTGAAGCATGATTAAACTCATGTGGAGGGCCGAACCTGTTGTTGTTGAAAAAACATTGGATGAGCTGTGGATAGGGGTGAAAAGCCAATCGAACCTGGAGATAGCTGGTTCTCCCCGAAATAGTTTGAGGACTAGCGTTGAAATTTAACCCATGGGGGTAGAGCACTGACAGGGCTAGGGGGCTTACCGGCTTACCGAACCCCATCAAACTCCGAATACCGTGGGGAACATCTCAGCAGTCAGACAGTGGGGGATAAGCTCCATTGTCAAAAGGGAAACAGCCCAGAACATCAGCTAAGGTCCCTAATCGATGCTCAGTGGTAAAGGAAGTCGTTTCGCATAGACAACTAGGAGGTTGGCTTAGAAGCAGCCATCCTTGAAAGAGTGCGTAATAGCTCACTAGTCGAGTGAGGCGGCGCCGAAAATGTAACGGGGCTCAAGCATCGAACCGAAGCTATGTGATTCACGCAAGTGGATCGGTAGGGGAGCGTTGTAGCGTAGGCTGAAGGTCGACCGTGAGGACGGCTGGACGAACTACAAGTGCGAATGCAGGTATAAGTAGCGATAAATGCGAGTGAGAACCTCGCACGCCGGAAGTCTAAGGTTTCCTGGGCTACGTCAATCGTCCCAGGGTGAGTCGGGTCCTAAGCCGAGGCAGAGATGCGTAGGCGATGGCCAAGCAGTTCATATTCTGCTACCACCGACGTTAGTTTAGACTTTATCGAATAGAGACGACCGGTTCGCCGGCCGTTTTTGTTCGCTAAAGTCTATGAAGTGAAGGGATGACGCAGGGGGATAATTCAGCGCACCGATGGATGTGTGCGTCTAAGCTGGTAGGGGGTAACGTAGGCAAATCCGCGTTGCTAACCCCGAGAAGCGAATGCGAGCCTCTTTACGAGGTGAAGTGGATGACTCCGCGCTGCCAAGAAAAGTCTCTAGCTATAACATAGGTGCCCGTACCGTACACCGACACTGGTAGACTGGCAGAGCATGCTAAGGCGACGGGAGAATCCCTGTTAAGGAACTCGGCAAATTAACCCCGTAACTTTGGGAGAAGGGGTGCCCCTGACGGTTGAGTCTTTACGACGTAGGCTGTTGGGGGTCGCAGAAAATAGGCCCAAGCGACTGTTTAACAAAAACACAGGTCTCTGCGAACGCGAAAGCGGACGTATAGGGGCTGACTCCTGCCCGGTGCTGGAAGGTTAAAAGGAGAGGTCAGCGCAAGCGAAGCTTTGAATTGAAGCCCCAGTAAACGGCGGCGGTAACTATAACCGTCCTAAGGTAGCGAAATTCCTTGTCGGGTAAGTTCCGACCTGCACGAATGGAGTAACGACTTGGGCACTGTCTCGATGGGGAACCCGGCGAAATTGCAGTACCAGTGAAGATGCTGGTTACCCGCGGCAGGACGGAAAGACCCCATGAAGCTTTACTGTATCCTGATGTTGAGTTCTGAGATTTTCTGTACAGGATAGGTGGGAGTCGATGATCCGGGGGCGCTAGCTTCCGGGGAGACAACCTTGGGATACCACCCTGAACGTCTTGGGATTCTAACTAACCACCGTGATCCGGTGGTAGGACAGCGTCAGGTGGGCAGTTTGACTGGGGCGGTCGCCTCCTAAAGAGTAACGGAGGCGCCCAAAGGTTCCCTCAGATCGGTCAGAAACCGATCGTTAGAGTGCATAGGCAAAAGGGAGCTTGACTGCGAGACGGACAGGTCGAGCAGGTGCGAAAGCAGGGCTAAGTGATCCGGCGGTTCCGAATGGAAGGGCCGTCGCTTATCGGATAAAAGCTACTCTGGGGATAACAGGCTTATCTCCCCCAAGAGTCCACATCGACGGGGAGGTTTGGCACCTCAACATAAGGGGTGACATGGTGGAAACACCATGGCAAATTACAAGTACCGGCTATAACGGTGAACTCCGATCGTCTCAGGACTAGAGACGAGGACAATACCGTGGGAAGTCTGGCGTCAACGCAAGTTGCCGTTATGACCCCGTAACGACTGATCCATCCCACACGGGATGGTGAGATAGTGCGTCATACTCGTAGACAGCGAGTAAATTTACGGCCATTATCACACGCCGGCTCCTCGCTCGAATTCGTTCGAGCAGGATGAAGATATAGTCTGCGCCATCAGTAATGATGGATACACGCGCGATGTCGGATCGTCGCATCCTGGGGCTGTAGTAGGTCCCAAGGGTTGGGCTGTTCGCCCATTAAAGCGGTACGCGATCTGGGTTCAGAACGTCGTGAGACAGTTCGGTCCCTATCCGCCGTGGGCGTAGGAGATTTGAGGAGTGTCGACCCTAGTACGAGAGGACCGGGTTGAACGAACCGCTGGTGAACCGGTTGTCCCGCCAGGGGCATAGCCGGGTAGCTACGTTCGGATCAGATAAACGCTGAAAGCATATAAGCGTGAAACTGACTTCAAGATGAGATCTCAATCTCGAAAGAGGGAAGGGTCGTGGGAGACTACCACGTTGATAGGCCGGGGGTGGAAGGCGAGCAATCGCTGGAGCTGACCGGTACTAATAGCCCGGACACTTTTAAGACATACGCAAATACCTCGAAATAGACCGGTACATGAAAGTTCTTCTCTGTGCAGCTTTCCGCGTCGATCGTCTTGAGCTCCGGCTCGACGTCTACGCGGGATCAGATTTCTGGCGGCCATAGCGTTGGGGTTCCACCCGTTCCCATCCCGAACACGGCAGTTAAGCCCAACAGCGTCGATGGTAGTCGGACCGCAGGGTCCCTCGAGAGTAGAACGTCGCCAGATTACTAACCGAATGCAGGCCGCCGATCAGCAATGATCGAGCGGCCTCTTCGTTTTTCCAGCTTCAGTCGAGGAGAAGTGCTTTGGTATCGAACGTGAAGCGCGCAGTTGCGCGCGCCGCCGTAATGGCCATTGCGCTTTCACTCGCACTGGCTGCGCTGCCGGCCCATATTGCCATTGCTCAAGCGCGGCCCACTCCGGCGGCGACGTCGGCGGGTGCGCTCGAGCTGCAGCGGATCGACGCGTTCTGGTCGACGGGCCCACAGCAAGAGTGGTTCGAGCCGAGGTTCTTGCAGACGATTCCGTTTGGGATGATCGCGCCGATTCCCAAGCGCGTCACTGATGGGCTCGGTGCGTATCGCCGGACGACCGGCTCGGGCGGCCGATACATTTCGGAGTTCGAGAAAGGCACGGTCGAGGCGCACATCCACATTGATGCGGAAGGCAAGATCGATAATTTCCGGCTCCTATCGCCGGTGCTGAAGGCGGGCGGCCTCGATGCTCCGGCAAAACAGCTCAGCGCTTTGCCCGGCAACATTGCCTACGTGTTGATCGAAGATAACCGCGAGCGCGCGATGCAAAACCCGAACGTGGCGCTCGCTGCCGGTTCGGCTTCAAAGCTGCCGGTTTTGGCCGCTCTACGCGATCAGATCGCAACGGGTCGGCGGCACTGGAGCGACGTCGTTCCGCTGCAAGAACGCTGGAAGTCGTCTGGATCCGGGCCGTTGCAGTCGTGGCCGCCAGGAACGCCGATCACGATAGCAACCTATGCGGCGCAAATGATTTCCGTTAACGACACCACGGCAGCGACCGCGCTCGCATCGGTTGTCGGAGCGCCCGCGATTGCACGATACGCGAGCCGGAACGCGCTCTTTTCTCCACGTGAATTGTGCGCGCTGATGGACAAGGTCTCGGATCTGCCGCTGATGACGATCAATCCCGGCGTAGCCGATCCGGCCAAGTTCGCGCGTCTCGCATTTATCGGCAGTACCGAGCCGGGTGCGCTCACATTCGTCACCGCCGTGGTGACGAAAGCGGGATCTCACGCATGCTTGGCACTCACCGTCAACAACCTGAAGCAATCGATCAACGAGCAATCCGTCTCGCTTCCCTATGATGCGATGCTCGACGCCATCGCGGGCTAACCGTGCAGCGGAGTCACCACTGCACGTTTGATGAACCCAGCGGCGACGCCGCGTAGTTCCAACGCATCGGCGTGCGCTCGATCGTGAGCGGCGCGCGAAGCCGCCGGGCGTCGCCCCATTCGGTGCCTTCGGCTTCGTCGCTCAAGTCGGTGGGTGCTTCGGGCGCAAGTTCTGCGTCGTCGTCCGGCACCGGCATTTGCACGAGTTCATGGGCGACCCGCGCAAGCGATGTGCGCGCGGTTATTGCGGCGCCGGTTTCCAAGCGGGTCGTGATTCCGCGGATGACGGTGGCGGCGAGAAGATAACCGGCGGCTTGATCGAGGGCTTGCACCGGCAGCGGAAACGGCCGCGCTTTTTCGAACCGCCGCATGCCTGCATCCGCAATGCCGCAACTCATTTGCACGAGGCTGTCGAAGCCGCGGCGGCCATGCCAGGGGCCGTCGAACCCGTACGCGTCGAGCGAGACATCGATGAGTTGCGGGCGGATGGTGCGGCGCCGCTCGGCATCGAGTCCCAGACGCTCGAGCGCGCCGGGGCGATAGCCGTGCACGAGAACGTCTGTTTCCGCGAGGAGCTTCTCGAATGCAGCGAGGCCCGCGCGGCTGCGCAGGTCAAGGCGCGCACAGCGTTTCCCGAGCGTCACTTCGGGCGCGAGACTCGGTTCATCCCAATCCGGCGGATCGATGCGCAGCACGTTCGCGCCGAACCCGGCTAGAAAGCGCGTCGCGACCGGACCGGCCAGCACGCGCGTCAAGTCGAGTACACGAATGCCTTTGAGCGGACGGGCTGCGTCGATCTGCCACGTTGCGAGCGGATTGCGGCGGAAGATCTGCCGGTGGACGAGCGGTTCCGCGGCGACCGCGATGCCCTGCGGATGCGCGGCCCACGCATCGATCGAGCGCATCGCCGCGGCGCATCCGCGGAACTGCACGATCGCGTTCTCGAGTTCTTCGGCATACCAGTGCGACACCGCCGTCGAGACTGCGGCCTTGTCTTCGGCGGCGTGCAAGACCGAAAGCGCGATCTTGCGGTGGTGCGGAGCGTTCGTGTGCAGCCGGATCCAACCGTCTTTGGCGAGATAGTCGCCCGCAACCGCGTCCCAAGCCGGCGGCATTTCCCACCCTTGGGGCCGAATCGAAAATCCAAACCACATCGATGCGAGGCGCCGGTCGACGGTCGCGCGCGCGTACGCGTCGCAGCGCTTGGCGATCAGTTCGGCAATGGCGGCACCGGCCACGCCGACCGCCCCGGCCGCGAAGTCGGTGACGGCAAAAACCGAAGGCAGCGCGCCCGTTCCGGTAACATCGACCTGTGGTAACTCTTCCGCGGCACCGCCGAGAGCCGTCCACCATTCCGCAAGCAACGTCATGACGAGGACTTAGAAGACCGCATCCAACTCGACGTTCCCTTCGCGCACCGTCGTTCGGCGAACGTCGCGACGATATCGCTGGTCGTCGAATGGCATGGCGCGGTGCATGGTGGCGAGATTGTCCCACATGACGACGTCGCCGAGGCGCCATGAATGGGCGTACACGAATTGCGGCTGCGTGGCGAACGCCATCAGCTCATCGAGCAACGCCCGTGCCTCCGGTTGGGAAAGGCCGACGATGGCGGAGATATGCGAGGCGAGGTAGAGCACTTTGCGTTTGGACGTCGGATGCTCGTGTAGGAGCGCGTGCCGCGCCGGCGGCCGATCGGCGCGCTCTTCGACGGTCGGCTCGGGACCGCCGCCGAGGACACGCGAGTAGTAGTAGTCGTGCTCCGCGATCAGCCCGTCGAGCCGCGCTTTCATCGCCGCGGGCAGCGCATCGTAGACGGCGCGCATGTCGGCAAACTCGGTCGCGGGCGCCGCGTCGCCGGGTGGAATGACGTGAGCGGAGAGCAGCGAGTATGTCGCCCGAACGGGGTGAAACGACATGTCGGTGTGCCACAAACGGTTGGCGCGTTTGTAGAGCATACGTTTGTCATCATCTGGAAAGATCGCGCCGTTCTCATCGAGATTGCTCTGATCGATGATCTCCGGATACGGTACGCGCGCCGCTCCGGCGCGTTGCTTCATACGCTCGACCGGTCCGAGGAGCCGGCTGAACGCGACATGCTCGGCATCGCTCAATGGCGTTGCGTTGCGGAAGATGCCGACCGGAAAGCGATCCATCGTCGCGACGATGTCCACCAGCGTGGCGGCCGTTACCGGTTCGCGCAGGTCGACCGCAATCTCGGTTGCGATCATGAGCGCAATTTCGCTTACTCGCTAGGGGCAGCCTTTTTCGCGTGCCCGTGCGGAGTTACCGGCTGGTAACCGCCGGTGCGTACGGTTGATGCGAATCCACCGCTTCTCGCATAGCTAGATTGGAGTTTCTCATGATCGCAAATGGACGTACGCTGGCCGGTTTCGCGCTAATCGCATTCGTTGGGTTGGCTCCGCTTTCGGCCCGAGCCGACGATGACGCCGGCATTCTCGCGCAACTGACCCGGTGCGCGAAAGCCGCGGGCGGCGCGGGCGACGTAATGGCCTGCACGTCGAATTTCATCCAGTCGGTGAAGAATTCGATCCCGACCGACGCACTCCCGAATCCGCTCCCGGGCCAGTACTACAACAATCTGGAAGATCAAGAGGGGAAGATGATGCAGCGCATTGCGGACCCCAACGATATGGGCGATCCCGACGTACGCACGGCGCCGGCGAATCCCGACAACGGAAACTAGGCGTCGAGCGCGGCCGCCAGTGCCGAGAGGTCTTGGACGTCCGGCATGGCGGCGCGTACGACGCATGCGTCGGCGTTGACCGCGAGCGTTTCGTCGCGAAAATACTCGCGCACGCGCGCTACCCACGGGTCGCCCAAATACGCGGCCAACGTTCCGAGCACGATGCAATCCAGCGCCAGCAGATCGGCCAGCATCGAGCACGCCGTACCGACGGCGCGTTCGTTGGTGTCCAACGCCCACTTCGCGTCGGGATTGTTCTTGCGCACTTCGTCGATCACTTGGACCGGCGTTGCAATCGGGAAATCTTTCGGACGCCGGTAGCTGAGCAGCAGGCCGAGTGCGTTGGCCGACGCGTAGCCTTCGTACGAGCCCGGCTTTCCGAAGATGGCCGGACCCTCGTCGCGAAAGCGCACGTGTCCGATCTCGGGCGAACGCCCGTCGAGCGCGTAACGCACCTTACCGCCGAGCACGAGCCCGCAGCCGAAGCCGGTGCCGCAGGTGAGATATGCGAGACCGTCCGCGCCGGCGTTCGGCCCCCAGCGCCATTCGGCGAGCGCGCAGGCGGCGGCGTCGTGATGAAGTCCCACCGCGCGGCCGGTGGCGCCGGCAATGCGATCGCGCAGACGAATCCCGTGCAAACCCGGTAGGTGCACGGCTTCGGTGATCTCGCCGCGCCGCACGTTCAGCGGGCCGCCGACCGCGATTCCGATGCGGCGGGCCGCGGGCGCGACTTGGCGCACCGCGTCGACAACCTGCGCGATCAGCAGTTCGCCGTCATCGACCGGGGTCGAGCCGCGCCAGCGCGAGACGATCGTGCCGTCCGCCGAGCCGCCGACCACGGTTGTGTTCGTCCCGCCGATGTTGATCCCGGCAAGCGTCGCGGTGCGATCGCTTAAGAACTCGATCTCGCCCATACGGGCGCGGTTCTACGTCTAGCGGCGTTGTGCCGTTGAGCGCGGGAACATTCCGGCGAGCACGCCCTTCACGGATTGCACGAACGCCGGTGTCCGCTCCGGATCGCCCTTGAGCATTGCCTTTCCGAACGACGTCATCTGCTCGCGTGTAATGTGCGCGGGCAGCATCGAGATGTTCGGATCGGTCCGGACCTCCAGCACGACAGGGCGGCGCGCGGCGAAGGCGGCTTCGAACGCCGTCCCGAGTTCGTCGGCGCTCGCGACGCCGATACCCTCGAATCCGAGCAGGCGCGCGAATGCGGCCATCGAGATATCGGGCAGGTGTTGCGAGCCGGGGAAGTCCGGCGCGCCGCTCTCGATGCGCATCTCCCACGTGACCTGGTTGAGATCGCGATTGTTCGCAACCACGAACACGATGCTGGGATCGGCCCAGCGCTCCGCGTAGCGCTTCAACGTGATCAACTCGTTCATGCCGTTCATCTGCATCGCGCCGTCGCCGGTGATCGCGACCGGCGTGCGATCCGGAAAGGCGAACTTCGCGGCGATCGCATACGGAACCGCGGAGCCCATCGTCGCGAGCCCGCCCGAGAGCGACCACTTCATGCCGCGCCGCAATTGCAGATGGCGTGCGGCCCAGTTCGTCGACGTTCCGGCGTCGGCCGTGATGATGCAGCCTTCGGGCAAGTGCCGGTTGAGTTCGACGAACACGTCTTCCGGGTTCACTCCGTCCGTGCCGGCGATGGCGGCGCGCGTCGCGTTGACGCGGTCCGCGCGCATTGCCATCTCCGCGATCGACGTACGCCACGAGGTATCGGTTTTCTGCGTCAGCAGCGGTAACAGCGCCTCGAGCGTATCGCGCGCGCTGCCCTGCAGGTTCACTTCCGTTGGGAAGCGCACGCCGAGACGCGCGGCGTTGAGGTCGATCTGCACGCCGCGCGCGTGTCCCTCGTGCGGGAGAAATTGCGCGTAGGGATAGTTGGTGCCGATCATGAGCAGCGTGTCGCACGCGCGCATCATGTCGCTCGAAGCCGCGGTACCGAGCAATCCGATCGTGCCCGTTACCCACGGCAAATTGTCCGGCAGCACGGCCTTTCCGAGCAGCGCTTTCGCGCAGCCGGCTTGCAGCCGGTCCGCGGTGAGTTCGACCAGATCCTCGGCACCGATCGCGCCCGCGCCCACGAGAATCGCGACCTTGCTGCCGGCGTTGAGCACGTCCGCAGCACGGCGCAGCCCGTCTTCGTGCGGTACCAATTTCGTGCGCGAAAGCCCAACGCTCGATGCGTTGTAGTTCATCAAATGCGGCGGCAGTTCGACCGCCGCTTCCTCTTGCAGATCCTTCGGAAAGATCAGCGCCGTGACGGTGCGTTCGCTCATCGCCCCGCGAACGGCGCGGTCGACGGCGTGCCGCACGCCGGCCGGGTGCATCAGCGTGACGAGGTACTCGCTCGCGACGTCTTTGAAGAGGTTGTGCAGATCGACTTCTTGCTGGTACTCGCTGCCCATCGCGGTCGTCGCTGCCTGACCGGTCAGCGCGAGCACGGGTACGTGATCGGCCTTCGCATCGTAGAGCCCGTTGAGCAGATGGATCGCCCCCGGACCGCTCGTCGCCAAACACACGCCCAATTCGCCGGTGAACTTCGCGTGCGCGCAGGCCATGAATGCGGCTTGCTCTTCGTGCCGAACCTGGATGAAATCGATCGCGTCGCCGGCTTTGGCACGCGCTTTCTGATGCGCATCGATCGCGGCGATGATGCCGTTGATCCCGTCGCCCGGATACCCGAAGATCCGGCGGACGCCCCATTCGTGGAGCCGTTCGATGAGGAAATCGCCTACGGTGCCCGACATGCGGGGGTCATACCCGGCGCGGGCGGGGGCTACACCGCGCTAGCGCGAAGCCCGTTGCTGAAAAGGAGACGCTCGGTGAATTTTACGGTTCCTATCTGCCTTTGTATCCTCGTCGTTGCGATCGCAGCTCTGATCTTTTGGGGCAGCTTCGCGGAGGAACGTCGCGCGCGCGGCAGTTAAGCGCACGCTTTCCACTGGTTCACAGACGCCCCGATTCGAATGTCGGCGGCCGTTTCCACGGATCGACGCCGCCGTCATCGAACGCGGCGTCGATTGTTTTTGACCACTGCTGCGACGGCTGGTCGACGATGACGACCGACCCTTGCACGAGCGCCTCGAGCGCACGCCACAAGTGGCGCACCACCAGCGAACGCGTGAACTCGTTGAGCCGTAGCCACGGATCGCCGGCGAAGAGTTCGAGCCGCGTCTCTGTTTCGCGCCGCCACACCATGTAATTGACGAAGATATCGCCGTAAACCGCGCGCGGGCCGTCGAATGCGCCGCGTATGCGGTCTTCGAGCACCTCTTGCCGTCGCGGCTGGCGGTGCCGGTGCCGAACCTTCGGCCGGCGAGCGTCGGCGCGCAGGCGCACCACTTCTACGGCGATCATCACCACGAGCGCCAGCAGCACGACCGACGCCAGGACCAGCGGTACCATCATACCTCCACGGCGGGGGTACGATGGTTACCGCGGCCACTCGCTTGGTACCTTCTTAGGTTAGCCTATGTGCGCTGGGGCAAGATCGTGCGCTTGGAGCACGAGGCCGGGCGACACGATGTGCTTGTTCAGGCCCAGGAGCGAGGGGTCGATCCCCAGCGCCAGCCCGACGAGCTGCGGGAGATGGAAGGTCGGAAGGTCGGTGCGGCCCCAGCGCGCGGCCGAGTCGGCCTGATAGCCGTCGAGCGCCAGATGGCACAGCGGGCAGGGCGTGAGCACCGCCTCGGCGCCCTTGTCCTTCGCCATACGCATGTTCTGGCCGACCATCGCCGGGGCGATGCCGTCCTTTTCGAGCTGCACGTGGAACCCGCAGCAACGGGTCTTGCCGGCGTAGTCGATCGCTTCGCCGCCCAGCGCTTCGATGATGTCTTCGAGCGAGTGCGGGTTACGCGATGATTCCCAGCCGTTGACCGATTCCGGGCGAATGATGTGGCAGCCGTAGAACGGCGCGACCTTCAAGCCGCGCAGCGGGTTGACGACCATCTTCTTGAGGTTGTCCAGGCCGATGTCGTCGATCAACAGCCACAGCAGATGGCGCACCATCACGCCGCCGTTGTACTTGGCGCCGAACTTGCCGAGGATCGCGTTCGCTTGACCCATGTGCGCTTCGGACTCGAGCAGCTCTTTGTTAGCTGCGCGCATGTGTCCGGTGCAGGTCGAGCAGATCGTGATCACGTCGTCGAGTCCGAGCGCTTCGGCCTGCGCGTACGTACGAGCGTTGAGCACGCGCGCGACGTCGCGGTTGGTGTCGTTGAGCACCGATGCGCCGCAGCACGCCGCGGCGGTGAGCTCGACGAGTTCGATGCCGAGTTTGTCGGCCAGCAGCATCGTCGAGTTGAACAATTCCTTGCACGACTCTTTGGCGACGCAGCCGGGGAAGAAGCCGTACTTGCGCATTTGCGCCGACTTGGATTGCCGCTTGGCCTGCGGCGCTTCAATGGTGGCGGTCATGCGAGTGTCGGGGCCTCCAGGGTGTCGAAAATCATCGCGATTTCGTTGACTTTCGGGACGGGTTTGAGGAACATCGGCGGGATCTTACCGGCCATCGCGAGCCGCAGCCCGAACGGCGCGACCTTGATCAGGCCTACGATATTGAAACGTCCGACCGTGCCTTGGATGACTTCCGTCTCGTGCAGCATGCCGGTGTGCTTGATCGTTTTGGCGATGACGAGCGCGTGGCGCGGACCCGGATGGTCGACCAGGCCCTCTTCGATCGTGGCGCGCTTGACGGCGATGATGTCGTCCTGCGGATCGACGTGTTTGGGGCAGTACGAGCACGCGTAGCAGTGCGCGCATAGCCACAAGAAGTCATCGCTGATCTGCGCGGCGCGTTCCTTGCGCTTCGAGTCGCGCACGTCTTCGATGAAGCGGTACGCGTACGCGATCGCGGCCGGACCGGCAAACGCCGGATCGACCGACACCACCGGGCAGAGCGCGTAGCACGTCGCGCACATCACGCAGTTCGCGACCGCCACGAGTTTCTGCATGTCTGCCGGCGAAACGCGGCGTTCGGTCTCGTGGTCGGAATCTTTGTCGGCCGGTTGCAGATACGGCTTGAGGCGCGAGTACTTGTCCCAGAACGGATCCATGTGGACCACGAGGTCCTTCATGGGCTGGAAGTTCGGCATCGGGTCGACGGCGACGGTGTTGTCGCTGCGCAGCACGCTCGCGATCGGCGTGCGGCACGCGAGGCCGGTCGTGCCGTTGATGTTCATCGAGCACGAGCCGCAGATTGCGGAGCGGCACGAACGGCGGAAGGAGATCGAGCCGTCTTTTTCCGCTTTGACGTTCTCGAGCGCGTCGAGCACGGTCATCGTGGTGGGTAGGTCGCACTCGACGCGGTCGCGGTGCGGCTCGACGTCGGTGGCTTGATCGTAACGGTAAATATCGAGTGAGAAACTCATGCTAGTACGTCCGCACTTCCGGAAGGAACTTGGTGAAGGTTACGCCGCGTGAGTAGTCGGGTTCGGGATCGGTCGTCGGGCCCTTGAAGTGCATGAGCGTGTGCTTCATCCAATTCTTGTCGTCGCGATCGGGGAAGTCCGTGCGGGCTTGCGCGCCGCGCGATTCCGTGCGCTTGCGCGCGCCCATCATCGTCGTCATCGAGATGTCGACCAGGAACTCGGTTTCGAGCAATCCGACGAGGTCGGTGTTGAACGTCTTCGATTTATCCATCGTCGTCATCTTTTGCGCCATTTCGCGCACCTGACGCAGCGCGGCTTCACCTTCGGCGAGCGTCTTGTCGTCGCGGAAGATGAAGGCGTGATCGCTCATCGCGGCATTCAGCGCTTTGCGCGTTTGCGGATGGCGCTCGCCGCCGGTGCGGGCCAGGATGCCGTTGATGCGGTCCTGTTCGCTCTTGAACGTCTTCTCCGAGGGCCGCACGTCGCCGACCGACTTGATGTAGTTCGCGGCGTGCGTGGCCGAGCGGTGTCCGAACACGATCGTCTCGAGCAGCGAGTTGCCGCCGAGCCGGTTCGCGCCGTGAACGCTGACGCAAGCACATTCGCCGGCCGCATAGACGCCGGGGATGTTCGTTGCGCCGTTCTTGTCGGTTGCAATGCCGCCCATCCAGTAGTGCATGCCGGGCAGAATCGGGATCGGCGTGTCGATCGCGTCTTTGCCGGTCGCGTCGAGCGCGAGCTCGCGAATCTGCGGCAAGCGTTCGAGAATCTTTTCGCGTCCGAGGTGGCGCAGGTCGAGGAACACGCAGCCGTTTTCGCCGCGGCCTTCCATAATCTCGGTCCACTCGGCACGCGAGACGACGTCGCGTGAGGCCAGTTCGCCCTTGTTCGGGGCGTACTTGAACATGAAACGTTCGCCGTCTTTATTGAGGAGGTAGGCGCCTTCGCCGCGAGCCGCTTCGGAGAGCAGCACGCCGTTCTCTTTGAGCGAGGTCGGATGGAACTGGACGAACTCCATGTCCATCAGCGGGATGCCGGCGCGGTAGCAGATCGCCATACCGTCACCGGTCGAGGCGTAGCCGTTGGTCGTCTTCGCATACGCGCGTCCGGCGCCGCCGGTGGCGAAGATCGTGGCCTTCGCTTGGACGAGTTCGAGCTCGCCGTTACGCATGTTATAGGCGGTGATCCCGGTACCCACGCCGTCTTCGACGCACAGGGCGGTCGCGAAGTACTCTTCGTAAACCTTGATGTTGAAGCGTTCGAGCTGTTCCCACAGCGAGTGCAGGATGACGAGGCCGGTCACGTCGGCCGAGAAGCACGTGCGGGGGAAGCTGGCACCGCCGAAGGGGCGTTGCGCGATCCGTCCGTCGGGCATGCGGGAGAAGATGCAACCGCGGTGCTCGAGCCAGATGATCTGGCGCGGGGCATCCTCGGCCATGGCCTCGATGGCGTCCTGGTCGCCGAGATAATCGGCGCCCTTGACGCAGTCGAAGGCGTGGGCCTCCGGAGTGTCCGCCTCTTCGTTGCCGAGGGCGGCGTTGATGCCGCCTTGCGCCGCGCCGGAGTGGCTGCGGACCGGATGCATTTTCGAGACGATCGCGACGTCGGCACCGCGTTCGGCGGCTTCTACCGCTGCGCGCATGCCGGCGAGGCCACCGCCGACCACGACGATGTCGTGTTTGATCACTACCTTGATGCCCCTTATGGACGAGTGAAACCGAATTGCGAGGAGTGTACCATTAGATTGAAGCTGAGCGCCCGGATTTTCGTCGGACGATCGGTCCTACCATGCGGAGTCTGCGCCAGTAGTGGCGAACGGACGGATAGTACCGTCGGAAAGGACAGCGTGCGCTCGGATCCAGGACTGACCGCTCCCATCAATCCTCCCCCGCAATTACCAGCAAGTTCGGCAGTGGTCACCAACCTCATCGAGGATCTGGCGCCCTTTTTCGACGACGGCGCGGCGGGACTGCAGCGACTGGTCTCGCGCATCCCGCTCCTGCTGGAAGTCGACCGGGCTTACGTCGCGCGGATCAGTCCCGACGGCATGCGCTTCACGGTTACCCAGGCCTCCAAGGGCGACTGGCCGGATCTGCTCGGCTACACGCAATCGGCGGGCCGGCTGCCGGCCTTCGCCCGCGGCGCGCTCAAAAGCGGCGTCCAGGCGACGATCGATGATGCCCTGACCTTCCCGTTCACCCCCCAGCAGCGGAAGATGCTCTGGTACGGCGGCCTGCGCGGCACGGTGCTGACGCCGATCCGCTCGAACGGCGTCTGGATCGGCGCCCTGATCGTGGACGTGCTCAAGGCGCAGCGGATCTGGGACTTCCTGGTGCTCGACGCCTGTCGCTCGCTTGCTTTGGCTATCGGCGCCCGGCTGGCCCTCGCGAAGCTCGGCGACCACCTGGTAACCGACGAGCGCGACCCGGTCCACGACATGCAGCGGCAGAACGTGATCGCTAACCTCGCTCACTTGCTGGATACCTCGAACGATCCTAACGCCGTGAGCGCGGAGGTGGTGGAATCGCTGGGCGCGCTGCACTGGGTACGCGCTGCCCGGCTGGCTCCGGCCGAAGACGAGGCCGACGTCGTTAAAAGCGCTCAAGCGAGCGAAGCGCTGGTCGTTACGAACCAGGACGGTACGACGCACGTCGGGCTCGCCCTTATGAATGAAGGCGAGCGCTTCGGCGGCATCGACATCGAACTCGCCGGCACGTCGCTGACCGACGTCGAGGAACAGTTCTTACGCAGCGTGCAGACCTTCGCGGGCTCGGCGTATGTGAGCGCGCTGCGGCGCGCGCGCCCGCGCAACGAAGCGCTGTACGATTCGCTGACCGGCTTGCTCAATTTCCGCTCGATCAACGAAGTGCTGGTCGACGCGGTGCACGCCTCGAAGTCGTCCGGACGGCCGGTGTCGGTCTGGCTGCTCGATATCGACCGGCTCGACGGGATCAACCGCGATCACGGCTACGCGATCGGCGACGATGTCGTGAGCTATGTCGGACATACATTGCAGACGGTCGTCTCGTCGCGCGGCTCGGTCGGCCGAGTCGGCGGCGGCCTCTACCTCGCGCTCTTTCCGGGGATGGATCACGACGAAGCGTCGGTGCAGGGCCGCATGATGGTCGAGCGCATCACGAAGAATGTACCGCCGCATCTGCCGCAAATCGCGCTCTCGATCGGCGTTTCGGCCTTTCCGCTCGATGCGGGCAGCCAAGACGATCTCGTCCGCTTTGCGCGCCTCGCCCTCTACATGGCGAAGGGCAGCGGCAGCAACCGCGTCGTCGCCGCCGATCCGAAGAATCCACGCTGGGTCAGCGACGCACGAGCAGCCTTCGTGCGCTCGGTAACCGAAGCGCAGATGCCTACATCACTGCAGGAGCGCCGCTAGCGCGAACGAGCGGTCCTTCTGCCGGCCAACCCTCGAAGGCTAAAACAGCAACTCTTCCCGAAAACAAGTAGAACCCCGTGTCTGATTCGTTCGTTCATCTCCACGTCCACAGCGAATACTCGCTGCTCGACGGCGCGTGCCGTGTCGATTCGCTATGCCGTCGCAGCGCCGATGAGGGCTCGCCCGGAATCGCGCTGACCGATCACGGCGTGATGTTCGGCGCGGTCGAATTCCACGACAGCGCGCACAAACATGGGCTGAAGCCGATCATCGGCTGCGAGGCATACATCGCGCCGCGCGGACGATTCGACCGCACCGTGCGCGACGAAGCGCACATCACGCTGCTCGCGGCCGACGATGAGGGGTACAAGAACCTCACCGCACTGATCTCCAAAGGCTTTCTCGAAGGCTATTACTATAAGCCGCGCATCGATATGGAGCTGCTCGAAAAGCACAACCGCGGCTTGATCGTGCTGTCGGGCTGCATGTCGAGTCTCGTCGCCGCGCCGCTGCTCAAGAACGACCGCGCCTCGTCGCTCAAGGCGGCGAAGGAGTTCACCGAGATCTTCGGCGACCGGTTCTACATCGAGATCATGCGTCACGGGATGCCCGAAGAAGACATCATCAACGACGGCTTGATCTCGGTCGCGCGCGAATTGAACCTGCCGCTGGTGGCGACCAACGACTCGCACTACCTCTCGAAGGGCGACGCGCAGGCGCACGATGTGCTGCTGTGCATCGGCACCGGCAAGACCGTCGCCGACACCAGCCGCATGAAGTTCTTCTCCGATGAGTTCTACGTGAAGAGTCCGCAAGAAATGCGCGAGCTCTTCGCCGACATTCCCGAAGCCTGCGACAACACGCTCGAGATCGTCAAACGCATCGATCTGAAGATTCCGGAAAAGATCTTTTATCTGCCGGACTACCCGGTGCCGAGCACGGCGGCTGCCGATGTGGCCGGCGTGCTGGCGGGGAAATCCGCGGCCTCGGGGCTCGACGCCTCGCCCGATCGCGTCGTCGAAATGGGCGCGGATGAGTACTTGCGCCTGATCTGCGAGGGCGGCCTCATCGAGCGCTACGGCGCCGAGCGGGCCTTGAACGATCCGGTGTTGCGCGAGCGGCTGGAGTACGAGCTCGACGTCATCGTCAAGATGGGCTTCAGCTCGTACTTCCTGATCGTGTGGGACTTCATCAAGTACGCGCGCGACAAGGATATCCCGGTCGGCCCGGGCCGCGGCTCGGCGGTCGGTTCGATCGTGTCGTACTGCCTGCGCATCACCGACCTCGATCCGATCAAGTTCAAGCTGCTGTTCGAGCGCTTCCTCAACCCCGAACGCATCTCGATGCCCGATATCGACACCGACTTCTGCGTCGAACGCCGCGACGAAGTCATCGATTACGTCACCGAAAAGTACGGCAAAGAACGCGTGGCGCAGATCGTCACGTTCGGAACGATGGCGGCGCGCGCCGCCGTGCGCGACGCCGGCCGGGCCCTCGCGGTGCCGCTGCCCGACGTCGATCGCGTGGCCAAGCTGATCCCCTCGGGTCCGGGCGGTCTCTCGATCACGGTGGCGCTCGAACAGATTCCCGAACTGAAGATGCTCTACAACGGCAGCCCGCAGATCCGCAAGCTGCTCGATACGGCGAACTCGATCGAAGGTCTCGCGCGCCACGCGTCGACCCACGCCGCCGGGGTCGTGATTTCGAAGAATCCGCTGACCGATCACGTGCCGCTGGTGAAACTCGGCGAAGGCGACGTCAACACCCAGTACGACATGAACATGGTCGAACGCATCGGCCTGCTCAAGTTCGATTTCCTCGGCTTGCGCAACCTCACGGTCATGAAGGCCGCGAGCGATGAGATCAAGCGCACGACGAAGCCCGACTTCGATCTCGCCACGATCCCTGATGACGACCTGCGCACCTACGAGATGCTCGGGCGCGGCGAAACGCTCGGCGTGTTCCAGCTCGAGTCCGACGGCATGAAGCGCGTCTGCGTCGAGCTGAAGCCGTCGGTGCTGGACGACATCATCGCGCTCGTCGCGCTCTACCGGCCGGGGCCGATGGACTGGATTCCCGATTTTATTGCGAGCAAGCACGGCCGCAAAACGCCGAAGTATCTGCATCCGAAACTGGTGCCGATTCTCGAAGACACCTACGGCATCGCGTGCTATCAGGAACAGGTCATGCAGATCGCGCGCGATCTCGCCGGCTTCACGTTGGGTCAAGCCGACGAGCTGCGCAAGGTCATGGGGAAGAAGCAGAAGGACAAGATCCCCTACTACCGCGAGAAATTCATCGCGGGCTGCGCGGAGAGCAATGCCATCGGCCCCGAACTGGCGTCCGACATCTTCGCCTTCATCGAACCGTTCGCGGGCTACGGCTTCAACAAGTCGCACGCGGCGGCATACGGCTGGATTTCGTATCAGACCGGTTTCCTCAAGGCGAACTACCCGCTGCAGTATTTCGCGGCGCTGATGTCGTCGGTGCGCGACAAGACCGACAAACTCGTCGAATACATCGAAGAAGCGAAGAAAATGGGCATCGCCGTGCTGCCGCCCGACGTCAACGAGTCGCTCGTCGATTTCGCCGTGGTCGAATCGCAGATTCGCTTCGGGCTGGCGGCGGTTAAGGGCATCGGCGAAGGTGCGGTCGACGCGATCCTCGCGGCGCGCGAACGCGACGGCAAATTCACCGATCTCTTCGATCTCACCAAACGCGTCGATAGCAAGGGCGCGAACCGCAAGGTCTACGAGGCGCTGATCAAATGCGGCGCCCTCGACACGCTGCCCGGCAACCGCGCCCAACTGCTCGACGCGCTCGACGGCGCGCTCGACGCCGCCGCCCGCGAGTCGCGCGACCGCGAACTCGGTCAGAGTTCGCTCTTCGGCATGCTCGAAGAGGCCGCGCCGGCGTTCACCCCGACGCTGCGTTCGCTGCCGGCGCCGTCGACGATGGAAGCGCTCACGTGGGAAAAAGAGACGCTCGGCATCTTCGTCTCCGGTCATCCGCTGGCCGACGTCGCCGAGGCTCTCGCCCGCACCGGCGCGACGCCGATCAAAGATTTGCGCGGCATCGAAGACGATTCGCCGGCCCGTATCGCGGGACTCGTCACGGCAGTGCGCCGCACGCTCACCAAAGCGCAGCAGCAGATGCTGTTCGCGACGATCGAGGACATGACGGGCTCGATCGAGTGCATCGTGTTCCCGAAAACGTATCCGCAGCTCCAAGGCGCGTTCATCGAAGACACGATCGTGATCGTCAACGGACGCGTGCGTTCGCGCGAGCGCCGGGGTGCTGTGCCCGGTGAAGAGCCGCCGATCGAGTTCAGCGTCTCGGTCAACGAGGTTCAGACGTTCCAGCGTCAGGCCGCGCCGCCCGAGTTTCCCGGCTGGCACGTGACGGTGTCGTCGCGCAGCCACGTCGACGCGCTGGCACAACTGCTCGATGAATCGCCCGGCACGATTCCGCTCGTGTTCCACATTTCGGGACAGACGAAGCGCAGCTCGCGCGGCATCGCTAACGCCCCCTACGTCAAATCCGAACTCGAACGGATCGTCGGCGCGAACAACGTACGCATCGGCCGGCCGCAGCCGTGAAACTGCCGCAGGGGGTTCGCGACTGGCTGCCGCACGAGCTCGCGCGCAAGCGCGACGTCGAACAAATCTTACGCGCGGTGTTCGGGCGCTGGTCGTACGAAGAAGTGCAAACGCCGACGTTCGAACGCTTCGACGTCATCGAGAAGGGGCTCGGCCACGAGCTGACCGAGCTGTCGTTTCAGTTCAACGATCGCCGTTCGACCGCGCTCGCGCTGCGGCCGGAGCTCACGACGCCGATCGCGCGGCTCGTCTCGACGCGAATGCGTGAGGCTCCGCTGCCGCTGCGCCTGTCGTACGTTGCGACGGCCTTCCGCTACTACGAACAGCCGCAAGAAGGCCGGATGCGCGAGTTCACGCAGGCCGGCGTCGAGCTGATCGGTTCGCCCGGCATCGACGCCGACGCGGAGACGCTCTTCATGGCGATCGAAGCGTGCGATGAGATCGGGATGCGCGACGCCACCTACGACATCAACGATTCGCGCATCGTCGACGGCCTGCTGGCCGGCGTCGGCTTGAGCGGCGATGCGATTCCAGCCGCCAAAGCGTTGATGAAGGAGCGCAACATCGTCGGCTTGCGCGCGTTCGAGAAGCCGCTGCTGATCGAATTCGCCTTGCGCCGCGGCGGGCGCGACGGCATCGCGGCGGCGCGCAAGGTGTGCGCGACGCCGGAGAGCCAGGCCGCCCTCGACCGCCTCGAGACGCTGCTGATCCGTGCGGCCGCGCTCGGCTACGGTGACCGCGTGTCGGTCGACTTCGCGCTGTTGCGCGACCTCGATTACTACACCGGATTCATCTTCGAAGGCTATCTGCCCGAAATCGGTTTTCCGCTGTGCGGCGGCGGTCGCTACGATTCGCTGCTGCCGAAATTCGGCTATGCGGTGCCAGCCGTCGGCTGGAGCGCCGGCGTCGAACGCCTGCTGATCGCGCTCGAGCGGCGCGGCAAGCACATCACGCGCCGGCGTCATCGCGTCGACGTGCTGGTGAGCGGAGCCGACGTCGTGGCGACGCGCGAACGCGCCGCCGGCAACGTCGTGCGCTACGCATCGAGCGGCCAGGATGAAAAGGAACTGATCGCCGAAGCGCGCGCGCACGGCATCCCGCGCGTCGTCATTGCGGAGAACGGCGACATCCGTGAAGTTCGCGTCACCGCCACGCCCGAAAAACGCCTGCCCAAGGCCAACACGCCGCGCAAGACGGAAGCGCTCTGATGCTGACGATCGCGATGCCCAAAGGCGCGCTCTACGACGACTCGGCGGCGCGCTTGCGTACCGCGGGCATCGACGTTCCGGACGACGTCGGCCGCAAGCTCGCGGTCGTTACCTCGGACGGCACGCAATTGCTGTTCTTGCGTCCCTCGGACGTTCCGGCATACGTCGAGTTCGGCGCGGCCGATTGCGGGATTACCGGCAAAGACGTGCTTTGGGAAACCGATCGCACGGTGAGCGAACTCGCCGACCTCGGCTTCGGCTACTGCCGTTTGTGCGTTGCTGCGCGCCGCATCGACCGCTATCACGAGGGCGCCCCGTTTCCGACGTTCTTGCGCGTGGCGACGAAGTTCGCGCGCTCGGCGGAGGCGTACTTTGCCGAGCGGGATTTGCCGGTCGAGCTGATCCCGCTCCACGGTTCGGTCGAGCTGAGCCCGGTCGTCGGACTGGCCGACCTGATCGTCGATCTCGTGGCGACCGGCAACACGCTGCGCGAACACGACATGGTCATCGTCGATGAGATCGCGCCGAGCACCGCTCGCTTTGTCGTGAACCCGGTGCGCTTCCGCACGAAGTACGACGAGATCACGGCGCTGCTCGAACGGCTCGACGGCACCGTTCGCGCATGATCGTCGTTGACGCCGCCGACGAGCAGGCGCTAGCGCCGCTTTACGCCGGTGGCTGGGACGCGCCGCGCGACGTGCGCGACCGCGTGGCGAACATTCTCGATGACGTGCGCGACCGCGGCGATGCGGCCGTGGTGGAGTTGACGCAGCGCTTCGATCACCCCGAAGCGAGCGTTGCGACGTTGCGCCGCGACGTGCCGGTGCGCAAGAACGCGCGCGGCCTGGTTCCCGAGGTGATCGCGGCGGGGCTAGAACTCGCGCGCGAACGCATCACCGATTATCACGCGCGCCAAAAGCCGGCCGAGATCCGCTATCACACCGCCGATGCGAGCGAATACGCATTTCTCTCGCGGCCCTTGCATAGCATCGGCGCCTACGTGCCGGGCGGCAGCGCGTCGTTGCCCTCAACCGTGCTGATGACGGTCGTTCCGGCCAAGGTCGCGGGCGTGGATCGCGTCGTGGTTGCGACGCCGCCGCAGCGCGACGGCTCGATCAATCCGGCGATTCTCTACGCTTGCAGCTTGTGCGGCGTCGACGAGCTGTATGCGGCCGGCGGCGCGCAAGCCATCGGCGCGCTGGCATTCGGGACGGCGACGCTGCGGGCGGTCGACAAGATCGTCGGGCCCGGCAACGTGTACGTTACCGAGGCCAAACGTCAGGTTTTCGGCGTGTGCGGCATCGACGGTTTGGCCGGTCCGTCGGAAGTGCTGGTCGTGTGCGACGAGCGTGCGCGGCCCGAATTCGTCGCCGGTGAGCTGATCGCGCAAGCGGAACACGACCCGCTGGCCCGTGTCGCGGCCGTGTCGCGCGATCGTGCGATCCTCGCTGCGGTCGCGGCGCTTTTGACCGGCGACTTCGCGCGCGAAACCGGTCGCGGCGAGATCGTGCAGCGCGTGCTGGACGAACGGACCTGGCTCATCCATGCCGGCAGCGAGAACGCGGTGTTCGAGGTCATCGAGCGCTTTGCGCCCGAGCATCTCTCGCTGCAAATCGCCGATCCGTGGAGCCTCGTGCCGCGCATCCGGCGCGCCGGCGCGATCTTCATCGGGGACCACACGCCGGTAGCGGCGGGCGATTACATCGCCGGCACCAACCACACACTGCCGACGTCGGGCGCGAGCCGTTTTGCGTCCGGCTTGCGCACGGCCGACTACTATCGCACGATGTCGGTGGTCGAAAATAGCGCGCAGCGGATGGCCGCGGACGCCGAAACGCTGGCCGCGCTGGCCGAGTTCGAAGGGCTGCCGGCGCACGCGCGCACGGCTCGCATGCGTATCGAACCCCGATAGCGAATAGGTCCTTCCGATGGTAAGCACCCGGATCCGGCTGGTCGCGCTGGACCTCGATGGCACGCTCGTCGGGGCCGATCTCGCGATCTCGGCGCGCGTGCGCGACACGATCGCCAAGGCACGCACGCGCGGCGCGGAAATCACGATCGTCACCGGCCGGATGTTCGCGGCAACGAAGCCGTTTGCGCAAACGCTCGGGATCACCGGCCCCGTCGTGTGCTACCAGGGTGCGGCGATATTCGAAGTTGCGACCGGCTCGGTGTTGCGTCAAACGCCGGTGCACCAAGACGTGACCCGTACGGTGCTCGCATGGGCGGAAGAACACCACGTGCACGCGCAGTGCTATGCGGACGACAAACTCTACATGCAAGAGGTCAACCGCTTTTCCAAGCGCTACACCGATCTCGCGAAGGTCGAGCCCACCCTCGTGCCGTCGCTGCGCGCGGCGTTTGCCGATCAGCCGTCGATCAAGATCGTGCTGGTCGACGATCCGGGACCCTCGGAGCAGCATCTCGCCGACCTGAAAGCGCTGCTCGGCGATCGCGCGTATCTCACGCGCAGCCATGTCGATTTCGTTGAAGTCCTCGCGCCCGAAGTGAACAAGGGTGAGGCGCTCGCATTCGTCGCGCAGCGGTACGGCGTAACGCTGGCGGAGACGCTGGCGGTCGGCGATGCCTGGAACGACGTTCCGCTGATCACGGCCGCCGGCATCGGCGTTGCGATGGGCTCGGGACCGCCGGAACTCTTCGCGAAAGCCGATGCGGTCGTCGGCGACGTCGCACACGACGGCGTTGCCGAAGCGATCGAACGGTACGTGCTCACGTGAGCACCGCCTCGCGCGTTCGCCGGCGCACGAAACCCTCGATTGCTGTTCGCGTGCGCACGTTCTGGGTGATCGCGCTGCTGTCGGCTTGCGTCGTTGCGGCGCTCGCCGTGGCGTTCACGAATGCGCCGCAGTTGCGGGTGCATTCGGTCACGGCGAACGTGCCGGCGAACGGTCCGGTGACGAAGGATGCGGCGATCGCCGCGGCGCGCATCGATCCCGATGCGAACTTGTGGCTATTGAATACCGGCGCGATCCGCGCGCGTCTCGATGCTATTCCGTATGTTGCGAGCGCCGTCGTTCACCGCGCGCAGTTTCCGCATCCGGCTGTCGTGCTCGATGTAACGCTGCGCGTGCCGACCGGATGCGTGACGACCTCGAGCGGCACGATGACGATCGATGCGAGCGCGCGCGTGCTGCAGACGGGCTGCGTCTCGACGGCTTTGCCGCAAGTCGATATCGGCAGCGGTCCGGCCGTGGCGCCGGGCGCGATTCTGACCGCCCCCGACATCGACCGCTTGCTTGCTGATGCGCGTGCGATCGGCGAGCACATTCCGGTCCATACGGTGCGCCGCGACCGCTTCGGCGGACTCGAGGCGATCGACAGCCGCGGGGTGCTCCTGAAGTTCGGATCGGATGCCGACTTAGCAGCCAAGCTCGCCTTGGTCGAGCCGATCCGGCGCAGCGCCGGAGGGCGCCCGCTGCGGGTCATCGACCTGCGCGCCCCAGCCACCCCGGTGGTCGAATTTCCATAGACCTTGTAGGGACTGCGCCTCTCACCCACAATATATAGTGTTCATAGTATGGAAGGCGGCTTGTAGTGGCACGCGGCGAGATTATCGCTGGGCTAGACATCGGCACGACGAAAACGTGTGCCGTCATCGCCGCCTCGGGTCCCGACGGTTTGGAGATCATCGGGATCGGCGAAGCCCCCTCAACGGGCATGCGGAAAGGCGTCGTGACGGACCTCGAAGAGACCGTCCGGGCGATCGAAGCGGCGACCGAAAAGGCCGAGCGGATGGCTGGTGTCCACGTGTCGCACGTGTACGTCGGCGTCACCGGCGAGCATATCCAATCGACGAACAATCGCGGCGTGGTCGCGGTCTCCGGTGAGGATCGCGAGGTCATTGCCGCCGACGTCAAGCGCGTCGTCGATGCATCGAAAATCATCAACCTCGCGGCCGACCGTCAAATCATTCACGCCTTGCCGCGGCATTACACGATCGACGGACAAGACGGCGTTACCGATCCGCTCGGGATGTCCGGCAGCCGCCTCGAAGTCGACACGCACATCATTACCGGCGGCGCGACGTTCATCGCGAACGTGCTCAAGTGCGTGCACCGCGCGGGCCTCGAACCGGCCGGCATCGTGTTCGAGCCGTTGGCATCGTCGGCGGCGACCCTGCTCTCGGAAGAGAAACACGTCGGCTGCGTGCTGCTCGACATCGGCGGCGGCACCACGGACATCGCGGTGTTCGCCAACGGCGGCGTGATTCACAGCGCCACGATTCCGGTCGGCGGCAACATCCTCAGCAACGACATCGCGTTGGGGCTGAAAACGACGTCGGCCGAAGCCGAAAATGTCAAACGCACGTACGGTTCGGGACTGACGCGTCCGGACGAAGCGGAACAGACGTTTCACGTGAAGACGCTCGACGGCCGCAGCACGCGCGAGGTCACGTCGGGGCAGCTGCGCGCGATCGTGCTGCCGCGCGTGCTCGAGATGTTCCGCCTTGCAAAATCGAACATCGTCGAACATCTGCCGCGCGATCAAGTGCTGAGCGAAGTCGTCATCACCGGTGGCGGCGCGCACCTGCGCGGCATCGAAACGACGGCTGCCGAGATCTTCGGCCTGCCGGTGCGTTTGGGGGTTCCGGCGACGATCGCCGGCTTGACCGATTCCGTCAAACAGCCGGAATACGCGACCGCCGTCGGCCTCGTGCTGTTCGGCCCGCGCGGCGAAGCCGCCCCGCATCTCAACGGCCGCACCGGCGGCACCGCATTCGCCAAGCTTTGGACGTGGTTCACGTCCATCTGGAACTGAGCGCGATGACGAGCGGCGATCCACAGTATTCGCCGTTTACACATCGTCCACAGAAGTCTGGACCGGCTAGGCCCCACCCATCGTCCGAACCAACTCTACTGCAAACTCGTCTCTTCCCGGAGGACCCGCACATCATGGCCGACGCGAAACGTTTCGTCCCCGAACACGCCGCGACAATCAAAGTTCTGGGGCTGGGCGGCGGTGGTTGCAACGCCGTCAACCGCATGATCGAAGCCGGGCTCTCCGGCGTTGAGTTCTATGCAATCAACACCGACGTTCAAGCGCTTCGTTCATCGAGGACGGACAACACGGTGCAGATCGGTGCGAACCTCACGCGCGGTCTCGGCGCGGGCGCGAATCCGAACATCGGGCGCGAAGCCGCGGAAGAATCGCGCGAAGATCTCGCGATGCTGCTCGACGGTGCCGATCTCGTGTTCATCACGAGCGGCATGGGCGGCGGCACCGGTACGGGCGCGGCGGCAGTCGTGGCCGAACTCGCGCGCGAATCGGGTGCGCTGACGATCGGCGTGATCACGAAGCCGTTCGCCTTCGAAGGCCGCAAGCGCATGCAGGCGGCCGAGCGCGGCATCGCCGATCTCGAAGCCAAATGCGATACGCTGATCACGATTCCGAACGAGCGCATCCTGCAGATCATCGAGAAGCGCACGCCGCTCAACGAAGCGTTCGCGTACGCCGACGACGTGCTGCGTCAAGGTATTCAGGGCATCTCCGATCTGATCACGCAACCCGGGCTGATCAACCTCGACTTCGCCGACGTGAAGACGATCATGACGGATGCCGGCTCCGCGATGATGGGCATCGGTGAAGGTTCGGGCGAGCATCGCGCCGCCGACGCCGCGCAGAAGGCGATCGCTTCGCCGTTGCTCGAGACCACGATCGAAGGCGCGCGCGGCGTGATCTTCAACATCACCGGCGGCCCCGATCTTTCGATGTACGAAGTGAACGAAGCGGCCGACATGATCAGCCGCGCGGTCGACTCCGAAGCGCAGATCATCTTCGGCGCATCGATCGATGCGGCAATGCAAGGCCGCGTTCGCGTTACGGTCCTGGCGGCCGGCTTCGGCACGCGTCCGCTGCGCACGAGTTCGGCGCTCGGCTCATCCGCGCACCCGCTCGACTTCGACAAGATCGCTCCGGTCAACATGGACGACATCGAAGTTCCGGCGTTCCTGCGCTATCGGGCGTAAGGCGAAGTGGTCGCGGCAGCGACGAGCGATCGGGCCATCGCGATTCGCCGCGAGATCCATCGTTTTCCCGAATTAGGCTTCGAAGAACATCGGACGTCGGCGCTGGTCGAGCGCGAACTCGACGAGCTCGGTATCGAGCATCGGCGGGTTGCAGGAACCGGCGTCGTCGGGGTGATTCGCGGCGCGTTGCCGGGCAAGACGGCGGGGCTGCGCGCCGACATGGATGCGCTGCCGATCGATGAAGACTCGGGCGAGTCGTGTGCGAGCGAGGTGCCGGGAAAGATGCACGCGTGCGGTCACGACGCGCACACCGCCATGCTCTTGGGCGCGGCGCGCGAATTGAGCGGCCGGCGCGCGACGTTGCACGGTAACGTCGTGCTGCTCTTTCAACCGGCGGAAGAAGGACCGGGTGGCGCGGAACCGATGATCGCCGCCGGCGCGCTCGACGATCCGCGCGTCGATGCGATCACGATGCTGCACGTCGATCCGCGCCTGCCGACCGGCAAGATCGGCATCACGCCGGGTCCGGTGAACGCGGCCGCCGACGAATTGCATCTTACGATTCGCGGATCCGGCGGACACGGCGGTTATCCGCATCTCGCCGTCGACGCGATTCCGGCGGCTGCGGCGACCGTGCTGGCACTGCAAAATATCGCGTCGCGCGAAACGGATCCGTTTGCGTCGCTGGTCATCACGATCGGCACGATCGCGGGCGGTTACCGTAACAACGTGATCGCGGATCGCGTGCAGATGACGGGGACGATTCGCACCTACGATCCCACGATTCGAAAGGGCATCGAAGCGCGCATCCGGCGCATCGCCGACGGCGTTGCGGCCGCGTATGCGTGCACCGCCGAGATCAACGTGGCGTACGGGTATCCGCCGGTGGTGAACAACGTCGCGCTCGCGCGCGCGTTCACCGACTACGTGCGCGAACGCAACGGCACGCCGGTCGAACAGTTGCCGCCGACGATGGGCGCGGAAGACTTCGCGTATTTTGCCGAACGCGTGCCGGGCGTCGTGGCGCGGCTGGGCATCTATAACGAAGCGCTCGGGTCGGTGCACTCCGGCCACAGCCCGCAATTCCGGCTCGATGAGGCGGCGATTCCGACCGGCATCGCGACCCTGGTCGCCTTCGCCGAGGGCGTGACCTCGGGAGCGATCCAGCCGCAATAGATTGGGGATGCTTGGCCGCTTGCCCCAATATCTAGTGGTTAAGGAAGGTTAAGCCTGCCGGCGGCGCCAAACATTTGCTGCATGGCGGTCCCCGCGTATACGTTCGATCGCCCGTCGACTCGGGCGATCCACCGCGCTCAAGACGTCGCCTCGCCGGCGGCCACGGCGTTCGCAAGGATTTGCGAAGTGGAGAAGTGGCCGGTGTGGCTATCGTTTCTGCGCTCGGCGCGGCTCACCGAGCCGCACCTGCCGTTCGGCGAAGGCAGCGAGGTAGCGATCCGCTCGCGCTTGCCCGGCGAAGAGGAAGAGCTCTTCGAAGTCGACCGGTTCATCCCGGGTTTCCACATGTCGCTGGTCGGCGCGTTTTCGTGCCGGCGCCGGCTGGACTTCCGGGTCGAGCAGAAGTCCGAGCGCTCGAAGGTCGTGGTCAAGCTCGACTACCCGACCTACGGCGGAGTCGTCGCCGCCCTGGTCGACCGCCTCACGCTGCGGCGGAGACTCGAAACGGCGCTCGGCGACTCGCTGCTGCACTTCAAGGGCTTGGTTGAATTTGACCGCGAGGACGGCGTCCTGACCGATTTTTGACGGTGCACGCGGCTAGCAGTCGTTGCGCCATAGTGCTAGTTTTGATACACTGTTCGACGATCCGATCTTGCGTTCTGGGAGTTAACCTTGCCACTTTACGAATATCAATGTCGCGCGTGCCGGAAGACGGCGGAAGTGCGCCATGGCTTCAAGGAAACGTTCGAGGGCAAGTGCGAGGCCTGCGGCGGCGAGATGGCGCGCGTGTTCACCCCGGCCGGAATCGTCTTCAAAGGCTCGGGCTTCTACCTGACGGATTCGCGCTCGGCGGCCGAAGCGAAGTCAGCGGCCGCGAGCAAGAGCTCAACGTCGAGCGAGGGCTCCACGGCCACCCCCGCGGCGTCCTCGTCGGAAGGCTCGTCGTCCACCCCGGCCGCCGCGGCAACGCCGGCTCCGGCCGCTGCGGCGACCCCCGCGCCGTCTAAGTCCGAAAGCGCCGCTTAGGCCGTCGGCGATGGATCCGTCCGCCCTGGTAAGGATCGGCTCCATCGTTGCCGTTCTGATCTTTCTCGATTTGCTGTTCGTCGAGCTGCGACGCATTTTCCGCGAAGGCAAACGCATCGTCGTGCGCCTCGCCGGATACGCCGACTTGCCGATCTTCGATCTCCTCGCCGCGAGCGAGCACGACATCAACCGCATCGTCACCGCGATCGACGCGCTCGCGTCGCTCGCTGACCGCACCCAAATCGCGCTCGAGTCGCTGCGCCGCGTTTATCGTCCGAAGGGTTCGTCGCCGGGCGGAGTGCCGAAGGGCGTGTCGCCGGGCTGAGCCTCGGGATGCCCCTCGGGCGGCTCCCAGTTCCATCCGAAGCCGGCCCGTTCTTCGGGATCGGGCGACAGGCCGAACGGATCCGGATCCTCCGGCAGCGCGAACGGTGTCCCGAGCGGTGACGGGCGTCCAGCCGGCGGCGGCACACCGAACGGCGCCGGGTCGGGCATGCCGAAGGCGGGCATTTGGCCCGGAGTGCTCGGCACCCCGAACGGTGCCGGTGTGGCCGGAGCCGGCGGCGGCGGTGCGAACGGCGCTGCCGGTTGCGGCGGCGCCGCCGGTTGGGCCGGTGCGGCCGGCGGCGGAGCGACCGCGGGCTGTGGCGGTGCCGCGGCCGGCGGTTGTGCGCCCGGCGGCGGCAGCACCGGCGGAAACTCGGCGCCGGGCATCGAGGCGGCGTAGGCCGGCGGCGGCGTGACCGGTGCCGGACCGGGGATCGGAGCCCCAGGCGGCGCGCCGGGTGCAGCCGGCGCTTTTGGTGCGACGGCTGCGGCTGCGGCGGCTGCTACCGCGGCGCGGCGCTGCTCGAGTTCCGCCATCTCGGCAGCCGTTTCTTCCCGGAAGAGCGTGCCGGCCGAGGCGCGCACCGGTTCGCCCGCGCCGAGCGCGACGAGCACGAAACGTGAGAGCGGCGAGAGCTGGGCCTCGGGGCTTTGCGCGAGCTCGCGCAGTTCGTCGAGATAGGCCTGCGGCATCTGTTCGACTTCCATCGCGTCGAGGATCAATCCGACCGTCTCTTCGACCGCGAAGCGCGGCGCCAAACGCGTGAACGTGAATTGCTGCATCAGCACGTCGGCTTTGACCATTGCGAGCAGCTTGCGCCAGTAGTCGATGGGCTTGTACTCTTCGAATGCGCCGGCTTCATATTTCGCGCGCGAATACAGCTCGGAGATGCGTTTACCTAACGGATCGGAGGGCGGCGCGGGCTCGACGATGATGATGCGCTTGCCGACGCGCGCAAGTTCCCACACGATCTGCGTGTGGAACGTCGGATCGATTTCGTGCAAGTAATGGAACGCAACGATCGCATCGAAGCTGCTATCGCGCGCCGGAATCAGCGTGGTGCTGCCGCGCAAGGTGGGAATGCCGAGCGTTTCCAGTTCCGCGAGCTTCGCTGCATCCGATTCAATGACGCTGACGTCGACGCCGATCTCGATCGCGCGCTTCACCCACAGCCCGTCGTTCGCAAAGCCGCAGAAAAGAACGCGGTCGCCGCGTACGAGCGACATCGCGTCCCAGATGAGTTGGTCGATCCGGCGCGATTCGCGCAGAAACTCGGCAGCGTAATCCAGCATAGCAGCGCCAAACGGTTCGGCGGCCAAGAGAGCCCGCCCTCGGGTCGCGTGTAGGGTTAAGGTAAAAGCAGCTAGACGCCCGTCAGCCGGCGGCACCCCGGATCGGCACCAAATCTGTTCGGCCCGCGGGTCCCATCACTGCAATACCAAACGAGCAAAACGATTGCGCCCAGCACCGGTACGAGCCCCAACAGATACCACCAGCCCGTCCGGTTCACGTCGTGAAGTCTGCGTACGCTGACCGCCAGATGCGGCACTAACGTGCCGAAAACGACGATCGAATATAAGACGATCGCCAACGCGGGAAGCACGAGCATCGCAAAGTAGCTTACGACGCCTGCAAGCAAGATCGTAAGCGAGTGGAAGAGCGTAAAGTACCAATACTCTAAGCGTCGTGCGCGGCCGTCAAACGACGCGTATCGAGCCAATGACAGTCTGACCGCTTCGAAGAGGCTCATAGATCGCCACCACATTAGGCACCAAAGGCAGTCGGTTGCTTCGCCTAGATGGTACTCCGCCGGCAAGCCCCTTGTTTCAGGGATGGACGTTTAGCGGCGGCCCTGGCCCTCTTGCGGTGCAGATGACGCGGTAGCCCCGCGATCCGCTTCCGAGCGGCGTCGTCTTCGGAGAATCGCGCGCTGCGCGCGGCGCGTAGCCCACGACGTGAGGCGGTTCGGACAGTCGTCGCGATGATCGTGGTACGTGATGCCGTCGCGCAAGGTAACAGTCGGGCAGTCGCAGGCGAACATACGCGAAACGTACCCGCCGGTCGACGGGCCGGATCATGCGCATGTTCGGTGTGACATCGCGCACCGTCGCGTGAGGCTTACCGCCCTGAATCGGGAACGTGCTGGACCACGAGCACGCCGTGGCTGCCAGCCGTAACGAGGTGTACGTCTTGTCGGAGGGTGCCAACGACCACTGCCGGCCCGTTGAAATCGTCAATATCTTCGATCTGCACGGGATCGCCTAGGCCGTCGTAGCCGTTCTCGTTGTCGGCGTATTTCTCCGAGCCGATATTGCCGAGGTCCATGTCCTGCTCGCAATTCGATAGCGGATTCATCCGGCGGCCGGTTGCACACTGTTTTCCCGGCGCAAGCTCTTTCGACACTCAAAAGGGGCGAAGTGCGCTTGCGCGCACTCGCACGAAGCGCTGGCAGTTCGAACACTTGGGTACGTAGGTGTCGGCAACGACTTCGGCCGTGGCTTCAGCGAGATGGGCGCGGCAAGCGGTGACGATGACGCGGCCAGCCTGCACGCGGAGCGATTCTGACTATCGCTCACCGAGGTCGAGATGCGCGCGGCTGGAAGCCGCCCGGACCCAACGCGCGGGCGCCTTGGTCATGGGCTAGTCTAGCTCGCCGGCCCGCGCGGACAAGTGTGACGGAGTGCCGTTTGTAACGTGATCTTAGCGGCTACCAATCGGCGAGTGCGCGCATGCCACAGCCGAGGGCCCTTTCTGTCTTTTGGCTGTGAGCCGAACTAATGTGATCACACGCTAAGTTCCCGGTACAAATCAGCGAAGTGCGTCCGATCGGGGAAGACGTGGACAATGACCACTTCGCTCCCACGCTGGGTCCGTGCCGCTACGGGCCGTGCTCACCTCGATCTCGGCGAACGGGCCGCTAAAAGTCTTCGCGTCCTATCCGAACACGTCATCGTGACGGCCTGCCGCGCACACGTCGACGCAAGAGCCGAGCCCGTGGCCGACAATCATCAGCCACTGTGCTCAAACTGCCAGCGCATCGCCCGCGTCCACGTAACACGACAGACTTCTGATATTTTTGGTGATCATCGGAGGCCGGCATCGCCGCCGGTGCGTGATCCTCTCGCGGAGAAAGGCCGGTAGCGCGCGCGGCCTTGCGAGGATGCCTGGCGTCACCAACTGCGCTTATCGCCGTGCGCCGAGAACGTGGGGAAGGTGGGACTCGAACGCGCCCCTATAGGCGATAGTACAGCATGCTGGGGCCCTTCGCCGTACGCAACATGATAAGTTTTGACGAGCCAGGACGGCCGGCGGGTAGCAAACAGGTAGCCGGGATGACCCAATTCGACGTTCTTGCCCTGCCGCCTAAAAGAGCGGCCGATCGTTCATACCTGCTATGACCTCACTCTTCAAGCCGAAGCGCTCACATGCCCGGCAACAGCCTCGCTAAAGTAGCTCTCAGCGTTGGGAGCGGATACTGCGCCAATTAGGTTTTCGGGCTCGATAGGAACCACGATTCCAGCAGCCTTTTTGTCTGAACGGCTCTATGTAGCGCCATATGTACGAGTCGTCGGATAGTTCTAGTGCCGCGCTCGGATGAGTCTTGTACCGTCCGACTAAGCGTATTTTGTCAGGCAGGTAGGTTGCGAAAGGCATCGCTGGTCCGGCGTCAGGTCCAGAGCGATTGGACGAGTGTGCATACCGCGACCGTCGACATTGTTCCGCGGACCCCATTGTTGGATTTCCCGAGAACTCGCGACACCTGAGCGGGGTTCCAGGGGCCCGGTTCTGGTGGTTTGCGCGTCTCTGTTAAGCTGTTTAGCGATAGCGGCTAGCGACACGGAATCTATGAGCTCGGCGATCGTCTGCGCTATGTGGCTGTATGCAGATACGGCGCCGGCACTTATGACGGCAGACGCGATGGCGCGCCCTCGCGCGGGCGACATTAAAGCCACCGGCTAAACTCGCGAGGTGGAAGGAGCTGGCCGCTTGCGATCGCGATACCATTTTTCGCTCTTCCCGTCGACAGCGCTTTGCAGTTCTCGGTATGCCGATCCAAGCTGGACTGCATTCGGCAATCCTAGAAGCGTAAACAGTCTGAGTGCGTACGGTGGGTGGATCCAGCCATCCCCATTGCATGCGTCTCGCACAGCTCTAGCGTTGCCCTGTGTAAGTTCCGGCGTGATGCGAGCGTCCAACTCATCATCGCGCTGGCCCGCGATTTCCATTCCGACGTTCAGAAGAACGGCGAAACCTCTTCGAAAAAATTCGTCGGCCTCTGCTACTGCCGCTCCGAATTCTGGATCGTCACGTACTGATTTCACGGCGATGCCCCTCGCAACTGGTGCAGGACATGCCCTTAGCGATAACGCGTATAAATCCTCATCAGCCGACGACGAGGCGTCGATTCGTAGTCTGATCTGTACGGCAGCGCGGAACCGAATCGCAAGGTTCATCCGCCCGGTATTAGCCCTGGAGTATAACCAGCCAGGGAAGACCCGTATCGGGCGATCGCAACCTCCGCGTGCCGACGTCAGAGATTAGGCCGATTCGGACAGTTGCAAAAGAAGACCGCGTGCCAACCGATCGCGCCATCCCCGTCGCGTGGGTGCTAGTGTATGACGTTCATGACGCGGTGAGGGCGCTGCGTAGGTTGGCGAGCGGGGTCCTCAGAGGGGGTCATCGTGACAGACCACCCTTTGGGGTTCCAAATCGTAGCTGCAATTCGGTAAAGCTAGCGGCCGCAGTGTGGTCGGCGATTGTTGATATTATTCCGGCGAGCTCCAGCGCAGGTCTGTGCATCCCTCCGCTAGTGCCTGCTCTACGACGCGCTCAGTAAGTAGCCGCTTCGAAGACAAATTCTTTCCGTAAGAGGCGATCACTGGAGATCTTTCGCGTGCCCTCTGCTTCGCCGTAGACTCGCTAAAGGCCATTACGATCACCGCGTCATCCCAGGTTACACGTTTACCGACTTTGTACGCGTATGGCGGCAAGGCGGAGGCTATTCGTGCCAAGGTAGCTTCGTCGATTGGTGAACGCCACGCGCAGGCACGAATCAGTTCATCCCATTGGTGACTAACCGTTTCGCGGTACATATTCAGCTCGGCACGTTCTCTGATATAGTATTGCTCTGCAAGTGCGAGGTTGTCCGGCCGAAGGAAGTAGTGCGTATCGAATTCATTGTCCGATACAAGCTCTAAAATCTCAACATGGAACGCACTCTCGCCGTCTACGCTGTAACGCGCAAACAATAGCGCGTCTCCGCTCTCTGGCAAACCCGCGCGCATTTTTCGAAAATGATCGCGCAGCCGGCGCCCTATGTCTTTCGCCTCACCGACATATCGCTGCCCCGTGTCGGTATGCACAATGGCATATATGCCACTCTGGTCGATGAATTCGAGAGCTTGCTCCATCAGGCTGCGCTGCTCCATACTCACTTTTAGTCCTCACGGGATGGAGAGACGCTGCAGTATTGGGTCCGCAATCTGCCCAAGACTTCGAGGCAGAGATCGCGCAGGAGCTAACCGTTAATCGTAAGGACGCCCCGCAAGGCACGAAATCGCCGCTTGAGGCGCGAAGCGTCTGGGATGCCCGCAGCCTAACACCGTCATCCAGAACCGATTCGAAATGCTCCTTGCTCGGGTCGTTCGCTGCTCCTTGGTAACGCGAATACTTTCGTCGAGCCCGACGTTCCGGGCACCACGCGACAACGGTCCGGTACACTGAGCCTTGACGACCTCGGGCCGCCGTTACCCCGCGACTCGGATCATATGGTTCCCGCCGGCGGACGCAGATAACGCGCTTCCGAAGACCTGACGGACTTGTCAGACGACGAAGCGCTAGACATTGTGGCGGGTCTCAAGCCCTCCGAGAGGGGCAAGACGCCACGGAGTAAGGGTTATTTGAATGGGGAAGGTGGGACTCGAACCCACATGAGCTCTCACTCGGCTGCTTTTGAGGCAGCTGCGTCTACCATTTCGCCACTTCCCCGGGCGCCTTGGGCGGTTCGCGGCTGACCGCTCGCACTCTTCTCGATCAAACCATCGCGGTTTCGTGGCGTTCGACGACCTGGCGCACGATCTCCGCGTTCGGAACGCCATCCGGCGCGACGACATCGAACGACAGCAACTCGCCGAACCGGTTCTGCGTGGCGTCGCGGACCAGGCCGATCGGTTCACGACCGGCCTTCAAGTCGTCGATCGCTTTCAGCATCAAACGCCGAGCGGCGGCGATCGCGATGTCGCTCGTGGCGAGATGTTCCTTGGTGCGATTTTGGATGCGGCCGGGCGTTTCGGTTGCAAACGCGTCGTGCGTGTTGAAGTTAGTGCCCATCCCGGTGAAGTTTTCGTTCATCTTCGTGCGGTCTTGCATGAAGCGATTCGCTTGCGAGCGCGTGATGTGGTACTCATCGGAATACTCGCCCGGTTTGCGGAGGTGGTTGGGCAGACGGTGATCGTCGCTCAACGGTTGATCGCGGCGGACGAAGAAATTCCAGCGCCAGTGCGTTTGGTCGTCGATCGGCACGTGGAAGTGTCCGATTTGCCCGTCGCCGCCTTGCGGGCCCGCGATGACGGAGAAGTTCGGCATCCCGAAGTAGGTCACGCGCAAGTACTTGCGTCCCAGGCCCGCCGTGCGGTTCTGAAAGATGCGCACGCCGAACGCGGTGTCTTCCACTTCCAGGCGCGCGGGTTCGGCCGGATTGATGTCGGCGAGCACCACGTCATCTTTCGCCATGCCCACCACGCGCAGCGCGCCGAAATTGAGTCCGGGACGACGGTTGGGATCGAATGATTTGTGCAAGAACCCCACGTGCGAGGGATCGTAGTTGCCCTCGTTCGCTTGCAAGTAGTTGCAGTCGATGAAGAGCTTGTGCACGTGGATGTTCGGTTCGGGATACGTGAAAAAATCGTAGTTCGGAAATACGGGCGGCTCGCCCGGGCCCATGTAGCAGAAGAACGCACCGGCACGTTCGACGACCGGATAGGATGTCTGGCGAATTTTGTCTTTGAACGTGCTCTCTTTCGGCTCTGCCGGCTGTTCGAGACATTTCCCGGTGACGTCGTAGAGCCAGCCGTGATAGAGACAACGCAGCCCGCCGTCTTCGAGCCGGCCGAACGAGAGATCGGTGCCGCGGTGACAGCAATGACGATCGAGCAAGCCGACGCGATGCTGCTGATCGCGGAAGAGCACGAGCTCTTCGCCGAGGATATCGACCGGCACCGGTGCGCCGCCGGCCGGCAATTCGCTTGAAAGCGCGATCGGCTGCCAGTACCGGCGCAAGAGTTCGCCGCCGGCGGTTCCCGGGTTGGTGCGCGTGAGCGCGTCGTTCTGTTCCTGCGTCAACATCGCTGCGATCCTCCGGCGGCTACGGGTAACGTGCTTATTGTTGCATGATTGAACGACCTTCGCTGCGATCACGCCGGCGCCGGATGCGCGGCTAACCACTGCCGTTCGGCCGTCGCTAAGGCTTGGGCGGCGGAAAGCCCGAGCGTGCGGGCGAGCGCGTAGGTGGTGCGGAGGGTACCCGATGATGCGACCAGCGCGAGCGTGCCGTTGCTGCCGTAGCGCGTCCAGGTCGCCTGCGCGACGGCTGCCGGCGCCCAACTCACGACGATCGTTTCGCGCGGAGTCCAGGCCATGAATGCCGGACTCGTCGTCACCGTTGCTGTTGCGGGAGCCTGAAGCGCCGATAGCGTGACCGCACGCTGATCCGGTGCGGTCCCTTCGAAGCTCACGCGTTCGTCGACGATGAGTCGCGTCGCGCCGGCGGCGAGCCGCACGGTTTTCTCGAAGCGCGCACCGCCGCCGAGGTCCGGCGCGTCGTAGGTGAAGCGTACGACGGCTTCCGCGCCCGTGGCGCGCACGATCTGCGTGCGATACGCGCGATTGAAGGTACCGGCGGGATAGGTGTGCGTGTACTTTGCGATGCGATCGGTCGTCGAAGGCGGCGGCGGCAGCAGCACGTCGTCGCGTAACGCACCGGTCGCGTTGACCGCGTTGTACGGCAACGCACTGCGCGCGGCGAAGACGATGAGCCGTGCGCCGCCGCCGGGAGCGAAGATCGCCACGATGCGATCGTTCGCGAGCGTCACCGTCCGGTCGCCGCTGCCGAATGCCGAACCCACGATGACACGCGCGACGCCGGGCACGACGGACGGCAGCGCCACGTGCACGGTTTGGCGCGCGTTGAGCGCCACCGAAGGTTCGTTCGCGCGCGCCGGGTTCGGACCGCGCATGGGCAGCGTGCCCGTTGCCGGCGGCGCGCTGCCGCCGAGCACGATCAGACGCGCGTCGCGCGGCGCCACGGTAAACGGCGGCACGTCGAAGGAACCGATGCCGGTCCACGTGACGCCGCCGAAGCGGCGGGGCGAGTTCGACCAGTTTGCCGCGACCCCGAAGGTGGCGTCGGGTCCGGCTAACACGGCGATGCCGCTGCCGAGTTGGTTCGGTACTTGCGCGCGAATCGCGATCCGCAGTTGCGCCAGGCTCCGTAGCCGCGCCGCGATTGCGGGCAGCGGCGGACGAACGAACGGCGGGACCACGATCGTGCGATATCGCCGCAGGCGCGCATCGCTCGAGAAGCGCAAGTCGACGACGTCGCAGGTGAGGCCGCGCGTGTTGCACGTGCGCAGCGCCGCCTTCAATTCGGCCGCGATCGCGCCGATGTCGTCGTTGGAAAGCGCCGCCGGATCGGACGCGCTGACTTCGTCGGCGATCGCGATCGTTGCGACCCGATGCGTCGCGGCCAGCAACGCACCGTATCGCCGGACCTCGTCACCGAAACGTTGGGTCGGTGCCCAGCGGGCCGGACGGCTGCGCAGCAACGCGTCGGGGTCGCGCGGAATCGCTGCGTCCCAACTGTAGAAGGCATTGGAGAACGGCGCTTCCCAGCCGAACGGCGCGAGCGTGTCTTGCAGCGGAAAGTCGACCACGCCGTGCACGCCCCAGCTCAGCATTTCGGCCAGTGCCAGCGTGGTGTTCGACGGATCGGCCGGACGCGGCAGCGGATCTTCGGGCGAGGCGAGCCAGCCGGCTTGAAACTCGCTCGACGCCGGGGGCACGCGTTCTTGCGTCGTCAACGTCGCCGTTGCGAAATCGAGTTCGACGCGATCGTGATCGCCGATCGAGTAGGCGTCGCTCTGGTACCAGTTGCCCATCGCCCACACGGGCGACGCCGCCGGCACTTTCATATCGTAGGTGTTGATGAACGTCGGCACGACGGGGCCTGTCACGCTGCGCACCTGCGTATCGAGCCAATGCAGATATGCTTGAAAATGCGGCGCGGGCCAGGTCTGATTGTCGATGTAGGCGCCCTGATCGTCGTCCAGCGCCACCGCGATCACGAGATCCGCGTACGGCACGAACTCCGCCAGCGCGTGATGCAGCCAGCGCGCCGCATAATAGCGATGGGTTGCGTTGCGCATCCACTCTGCGGCTGCATCGTCGCTGTGCGCGTTTTGCAGCGTGGCGGTGGCGGGATAGCGCCCTTCGAGGATGTCGTGCAGCGGCATCCCGTACGCGGGCCGGCGCAGGAGCCACGCCGGATAGCCGCCGTTACGCCACTCGTTGCGAATCACGGGGCCCGGCCGCACGATCAGGTGAAAGTGCAGCTCGCGCGCCAACTGCAGCACCCGGCGCAGATTGCGGCGCGGGTTCGTATGGCCGTCGAAGTCGAATTTGCCGTCGGATGTTTCGTGCCAGTTCCACGGCACGTAGAGGTCGAGGGTGTTGGCGCCGGCGGCGCGCATGGCGACCATCGAGTCGCGCCAGCGTTCGGGCGGAATGCGTTCGTAGAAGAACGCGCCGCCGAAAAAGAAGAACGGCTTGCCATCGACGAGCAGCTGCGGCGTGCCGTCGCGCTGCACGACGCGCGCGTGCGTGAACGTCGCCGCTTCGGCGCCGCGCGGTACGGTCGCGAACGCCAGAAGCAGCAGCGCGGCGGCGATCGCGAAGGGCCAGGTCGCTCGCACGCGCGCGCGGATCAGAAAGATCACTGCGCCCGCGGCCAGCGTCGCGGTGCCGAAGGCCATCGCGATTAGCCCCGAGCTCCAGAAGAGAAAGAACCAGGCGGCGAGCGCGACGATGACCGGCAACGGGTAGAGCGGCAGACGATATGGCGCCGGCTCGGCGCGCATGCGCAGCACCATAACCGCGAGGTTCCCGCCGACGCCCTGTACCAGCACGAGCCCGGCCGTGAGCGCGTTGATCACCGCGTCCAGCGGAAAGAGCGTGGCCGGCAACGCCAAGAGCCCCAGCGCGAGCAGCGAGATGTGCGGAAAGCGTTTCGTCGCGTGCAGCCGCGCGAAGGGCGCCAGGAAATCGCCGTCGCAGGCGGCGGCGTACGGCACGCGCGAGGCGCCGAGCAAACCGCCGTATACTGAAGCAAAGCAGGTGACGAGGATCGTTACCGTGATGACGACGGCGGCCGCATGTCCGGCAGTTCGCTCCACAGCTTGCGAGGCGACGAAGGTCGAGTGTGCGACCTCGCTGAGCGAGAGCGCGGAGAAGACGCCGAGGTTCAGCGCGACATAGGCCACTCCGGTGATGAGGATCGAGATGACGACGGCGAGCGGAATCGTGCGGACCGGCGCGATGACTTCGTCGCCGATTTGCGGCACGCTCTGGTATCCGGCATAGTCGTAGAGGGTGTAGACCATCGCGGCACCGAGCGCAACGACGTTCAGACCGCGCAGCGAAAAGGCCGGCGCGAGCAGCGCTCCCACCGGTTGCGTGGGGTGGAAGAACCCGCACGCGGCGATTGCAACCAACGTGAGTACGGCGATCGCGCTGAGCGCGAGCGCGGTGCGGGCGATGTGCGGAATCTTCTGGTAAAGCGCCCAGAGCGTGACGACGCCGACGCCGAGCGCGACGGCGTGCGCGGCGATGGGCTGGGCCAACACGGGAACGAGATAGGCCGCGTACTGCGCGAAGCCGATGTATCCGCTCGCGATCGACAGCGGCAGCGCGAAGAGGTACTGCCAGACGAATATGAAGGCGACGATGCGTCCCGGTCCGTGCGCGCCGAAGGCTTCGCGCAGATAGGCGTAGGTGCCGCCGCTACGCGGAAAGCGCGACGCGAGCTCGGCATAGCACAAGCCGTCGCACAGCGCCACGAGGGCGCCGGCGATCCACGGCCAGATCGTGATCGAGCCGTGCATCGCCGCGACGACGAGCGGGATCGTGATCAGCGGTCCCGCGCCGACGATCGTCGCGACGTTGATCGCGACGGCGCTGCGCAGCCCGACCCCGCGGATCAAGCGGTCAATCCGAACACGTCACGATAGAATTGCAGCTCGCGCTCGAGCACCCGTACGATCGTCTCGGCCTTACGGAAGCCGTGGCCTTCGCCTTCGAACGCTTCGTAGACGACCGGCACGTTGCGCGCGATCAACGCGTCGCGCATCGCGGTCGCTTGATTGGGCGGCACGACGCGATCGTCCAGGCCCTGGAAGAGCAGCACCGGCACGTCGATCGTCGCCACGTGGTTCACCGGGGAGCGCTCGCGATAGCGCTCGAGCGTTTGCGGCAACGGGCCGACCAACCCGTCGGTGTAACGCGCTTCGAACTTGTGCGTGTCGGCGGCCAGCGCTTCGAGCTCCATCACGCCGTACAGGCTGACCGCGGCCGCGAAGACGTCCGATGTGGCGACGGCGAGCAGCGCGGTCATGCCGCTGGCGCTGCCGCCGCGAATCGCGATTTGCGCGGGATTACAGCGGCCGCTCTCTGCCAGCGAGCGTGCCACGTTGATGCAGTCGCGGACGTCGATCTCGCCCCATGCGCCGGCGAGCCGTCCGCGGTAGGTGCGTCCGAAGCCCGAGGAGCCGCGGTAATTGACGTGCGCGACCGCAAAGCCGCGCGAGGTGTAAAATTGAATCCCAATGTTGAACGCGTTGGTGTGCATCGAGGTCGGCCCGCCGTGGCTCATCACGATCAGCGGGGGCCGCTCGCCCGCCGGACCTGCGTAGCGCGCGTTTCGTGGCGGATAGAAGAACGCGTGCACGTCTTCCCCGTCATCGGAGCGAACCGTCAGCGCTTCGCCGATGCTCACGCCGTCAGCCTCGAGAACTTGCGCGCTCGCCGCACGCACGACGGTGTGCGACGGATCGCCGATCTTCGGCGCGTAGCACACGGCGGCCGGCGCGTCCGGCGGTGCCGCGAGATAGACCGCGCCGTCGCGAAAGGGCAGCGGCGTGGTGTCGACGGGGCCGTACGGCAATTCGCGCACGGTTCCGGACGCGATCAAACCGGGGTGCACGCTCCCGTCGCGCACGTAGGCGCATAGCACGCGCGCATCGTCGAGCGGCGCGATCATCGCGCGGCCGAACACCCACGGCGGTTCGGCAAACTCCGCCGCCAGCGGCGCGAGCGCGTCGATGCGGTCGCCGTGCAGCGCGTAGACATTCCACCAGTTCGTGCGGTCGGAGGTGAAGAGCAGCGTTCCGTCCGGCGTCCACGCCGCGGCCACGATCGCTTCGCCGCCGCCTTCACCCGCGACGCAGCGCGTTTCGCTCGAGCTGCCGTCCCGCGCCACGCGGGCGACGTAGAGCCGCGTCGCATCCCACGGCATGCCGGGGTGATTCCAGGCGATCCAGGCCAGCTTCGTTCCGTCGGGCGAGAGCTGCGGCGCGAGCACGAAGTCGGTTCCGCCGGCGACGATGGTACCCGCGTTCGCTGCGGCTTCGACACCGCCGGCCATCGAGAAGACGACGATTGCGTTGTCGGGCGCGGTCGGCGGACGGTCGCGGTGATCTTCGCGCACCGCGTAGACCCGTTCGCTCGCGACGTCGATCGCGAACCCGGCGTAGCGGCAGCCCGGCACCGCGATCAGGGCCCGCGGCTTGCGCCCGGCCTCGGCGAGCCACACGCTGCCGTCACTGCGCTCCGAGTACACGACCCGGCCGTCGCGCACGGCGTATGCTCCGCCGCCGTACTCGTGCACGCGATCGCCCACGTCGGCGGACGGGGGCAGCACGTCGTGGGGCGGATGGCCGGGTGACCAGCGCACGAGCGCTCGGCGGCCTCGCTCCGCCGGACGCAGCTCGAGCCAGGTCACGGTGTCGCCGTCGACGGCGAGTTCCGAGAACGCGAGGGTCGCACCGGAGACCAGCTGCGGGGTCACCGTTGAGTCCCACATCCCGAAGCGCGCGACGGTCGTACCTTCCATGCGCCGGTCTTTGCCGGTGGAACTGCTCCGCTCCGCCTCGCGTTGAGGCTGGTGTGACATCTTCGTTTCGCCGTCTGTTTGCCTGCGTTGCCGCGCTGACGCTTCTGGCCGTGCCGCTGACCGCGTCATCGCAAGATACCGCCGGCGGGGTCAACATCGCGCACGCGACGCTCTCAAACGGGCTGCAGGTCTACGTGCTGCAAGACCGCCTCTCGCCGGTCGTCTCGATGTACACGAACTACCTGACGGGCGCTAACGACGAGCCGATCACGGGCCTCGCCCACGCGCAAGAGCACATGATGTTCCGCGGCAGCAAGACGATCGACGCATCGCAGTTCTCCGATACCACTGCGATCACCGGCGGATCGTACAACGCCGATACGCAGAACGAGATCACGCAATATTTCTTCGAGATGCCCGCGCAGTATCTCGACATAGCGCTCAACCTCGAACGTTCGCGCGCGACCGGCATCCTCGATGCGCAGAGCGGCTGGGACGCCGAACGCGGCGCGATCACGCAGGAAGTCGTGCGCGACAATTCCGGCGCCTCGTACCGGCTCTACGTGCAGATGATCCACCACATCCTCGCCGGCACGCCGTACGCCGACGAAGGTCTCGGCACGGTCGACACGTTCAAGAAAATCCAAGCGCCCGACCTCAAACGTTTTTATGCGCGCTGGTACCATCCCAACAACGTGATCATGGTGATCGCCGGCGACGTCGATCCGCAAACGACGATCGCCAAAGTGCGGTCGCTCTTCGGCTCGATTCCGGCGGCGCCGCTACCGCCGCGCAAGAGCGTGCACTTGCAACCGCTCACGCCGGTCACGCTGCGCGACAACAGCTCGGATGACATCACGCTCGCGATGGTCGGTTACCGCGTTCCCGGCTACGACGATCCCGATTACTACGCATCCGAAATTCTCAACGACGTGCTCAACAGCCCGCGCGGCGCGCTCTATGCCTTACAGGCCACGGGAAAATCGCTCGGAACGTTCGCGCAGGCGTCGACCCATCCGGGCGCCGGTATGTCGCTCGTCGGTTCCGCGGTTCCGGTAACGACGCCGGGCGACACCGCGGTAGCCGACGTCAAAGCCGTGATCGACGCCTACAAACAGAGCGGCTTGCCGCCCGAACTCGTTGCCGTGGCGAAGGCGCGCGAACTCGCGCAAGCGCAATCTGCGAGCAACTCGATCAACGGTCTCGCGCAACTGTGGAGCCAAGAGCTGGCGGTCGAACACCGCACGCCGGATGACGAACTCGCGGGGCTCCAAAAAGTCAGCGTCGACGACGTCAATCGCGTCCTGCGGAAGTATTACGACAACGCCACGGCCACGGTCGCGGTCGCGACGCCGAAGGCGGCGTCGGGGTCGGCATTCGGCGGCCGCGAAGGCGAGGACAACAGCGTTCCACCGACCGCGCATACCGCGCTTCCGGCGTTCGCTCGCAACGTGCTCGCACAACTGCACGTTCCCCAATCCGCCGTGCATCCGACGCAGCAAACGCTGCCCAACGGCATCAACCTGATCACCGTGCAGAGTTCGATCTCGCCGACGGTCGTGCTGCGCGGTGAAATCCGCAGCAATGCCGACGTGCAGGCGCCCCCGGGCAAAGACGGCGTCGACGACATCCTCAACGGACTCTTTCAATACGGCACGACGACCTACGATCGCATCGCGTATCAGACCGAACTCGATAAGATCGCGGCCGACGTGAGCGCCGGCAGCGCCTTCAGTCTCAACGTGCTGGCGAAGGATTTCGATCGCGGCGTGACGCTGCTCGCCGATGACGAACTGCATCCTGCGCTGCCGGCCGATGCGTTCGCGATCGTCAAAGCGCAAGCGGTCGGCCAGCTCACCGGGTCCGTGCAAAGCCCGGATTTCAAGGCCCGGCGTGCGCTGGCCAATGCGCTCTATCCGGCCGGCGATCCCGCGCGCCGCCAGGCGACGCCCGACACCGCCGGCACCGTGACGCTCGACGACGTGAAGAATTACTACGCGTCGACGTTCCGGCCCGATATCACGACGATCGTGGTCGTCGGTGACGTGACGCCGGAACACGCGCGCGCGACGGTGCAAGCGGCGTTCGGCGGCTGGACGGCCAGCGGTCCCCCGCCGGATGTCTATCCGCCGGCCATCCCGCGCAACGCGCCCTCGCAGGCCATGATCCCGGCGACCGGACGCATTCAGTCCGACGTAACGCTGGCTCAAACGCTGCCGCTTACCTATAACGATCCGGACTATCCGGTGCTTCAGCTCGCGAACGCCGCGCTGAGCGGCGGTTTCGGCTCCCTGCTCTATCACGATGTCCGCGAAGTGCACGGCTATGCCTACTCCGTCTCCACGTCGGTTGCGGGCGGCCATAACCGCTCGACGTTCCGGGTGAACTTCGGGGCGTATCCGCAGAACGCGGACCGTGCCAAACAGCTGATCGTTACGGATCTCGCATCACTGCAAAAGAAAGACTTGCCCGCGGACCGGCTCATCCGGGCGAAGGCGCTGCTGATCGGCGAATTGCCGGTGCGCAGCGAATCGTACGACGGGGTGGCGAGTACGCTGCTCGCGTATGCGGTCACCGGCCGCCCGCTGGATACGGATCGGCGCTACGCGCAAACGGAACTCGCCGCATCGGCGGGCGCCGTGCGAGCCGCGATGGCCAAGTGGATTCGCCCGCAAGGCTTTGCCGTCGTCACCCAGGGACCGGCAGGCCGCTAAAGCAGCCGCGCCTCGAGGGCCGCGCGCAGCGGCGAGTCCGGTTCGTGGTAGCGCTGTGCGAACTTGGTGAGCATTTGGCCGGTGAGGCCCCACACGTGCACGTCGCCGTAGTCGAAGATCGCGGTCTGGATGGCGCGGTCCTCGACGACCTCGACGCCCGGATGTACCGCGCCCGGCGCCAGAATCGCCGCCAGCGGAACGAGGTGAGCCGCCGAGGCTTCGTTGAGGTCGACGACCAGCGGAGTGCCCGGCGCGACGACCCCGATGAAGGCCGTGACGTTGAAGATGTTCGTCCGCTGCCGGAGGGGTTCGAGCTGTCCGACGATCGTGATCGCCGCGGGCTGGATCCCGATCTCTTCATATAGCTCGCGCGTTCCGGCGCGCGCCAGGTCGCCCTCGTCCGCGTCATCGACGGCCCCGCCGGGAAACGCGATCTGGCCCGCATGGCGGCGCAGATGGGTGGCGCGCTCGACGAAGACAACCTCGTGCGGCGGGTTTGCGAAAATCGGGATGACGACCGCGGCCAGGCGCCGCGGCGCCTCTGCGCTCTCAGTCATCGCTTCTAAGAGTGCGATCCGGGGGAAGGCGGTTCCTCATCTCCGGGGCGTATACAGGCCGTATGAAACTCTCCCGCGCGTTGCCCGTCATCGCCCTCAGCCTCATCGCGTCTGCGGCACTGTCCACGCACTCGCTCTCCGCCCAAAGCGGCGGCGCCTATACGTCCGATCAGGCCAAAGCCGGTGCCGCGATCTATGCCGCACAGTGCTCCATGTGTCACGGTCAAAAACTCGAAGGAGGCGCCGGCCCGCAACTCGCTGGGTCGGACTTCATCGGCAAGTGGACCGGTCAAACGGCCGACGATTTGCGCGACGTCATCGCGACCCAAATGCCGCTGACGAGTCCCGGCAGCCTCAAGCCGGACCAAGTGCTGCAAGTGCTCTCATACATTTTGCAACAGAATGGCTACCCGGCCGGTGACAGTGCGTTGACCGCTCCCAAAACGAAGACCGTGAAGATCGTTAAGCAGGGCTGAATATAGCCCGCAAGAAGTTTTCAGCTTTAACGGAGGCGGAGGGTAGCCAGTGCCGCCCTCGCGAAATTTCCGGTCATGGTAAAGCTGACGGTTAATGGTACTGATCACGTTTTAGATGTTCCGGATGAGATGCCGCTCTTGTGGGCCGTTCGTGACGTCGTCGGGCTGACGGGCACGAAGTTCGGCTGCGGCATCGCAGCCTGCGGCGCGTGCACGATGCACGTCGACGGCGCGGCGGTGCGCACGTGCGTGCTGCCGGTGAAAAACGCCGTCGGCAAAAAGATCACGACGATCGAAGGCCTCGCTCCGGTCGACAAACCGCATCCGGTGCAAGCCGCGTGGGTCGCGCAGAACGTGCCGCAGTGCGGTTACTGTCAGTCGGGCCAGATCATGGCCGCGGCCGCGCTGATCGAGAAGAAGCCGCATCCGACCGATGCGGACATCGACGTTGCGATGACCAATATTTGCCGCTGCGGCTGCTACCCGCGCATCAAGTCCGCGATCAAAGCCGCCGCCGCGAGCATTGCATGACCGCCGCTCTCGAACGCAAGGATTTTCTGCGCGTTTTCGCCGTTGCGGGCGCCGGGCTTGCGCTCGGTCTCGAGTTCACGCCGGCCGCGGGCGAAAGCGCTCCGGCGGATTTCTCGCCGGTCGTGTGGTTGAAGATGCATCCCGACGGGCGCACCACAGTCGTCCTGAATTCCAGCGAAATGGGTCAGGGCGTCGCAACGTCGCTGCCGATGATGCTCGCAGACGAGCTCGACATCCCGATGTCGACCGTCTCGTTTGAGTTTTCGCCTGCGACGCTTCCATACTACAACCCGGTGCTCAAGGGTCTCGAAACCGACGGCAGCCGCACGACCCCAACGATGGGTCCGGTGATGCGCAAGGCTGGAGCGACGGCGCGCGCGATGCTGGTCGCGGCGGCCGCTCAACGCTGGAGCGTCGACCCGAAAACCTGCACGACCCTCAACGGCGTCGTGACCGGCCCGACCGGTCAAAAGGCAAAGTACGCCGATCTGATCGCGCTCGCAGCGACGCTGCCCGTACCGGCCGACGTGCCGCTGAAAACGTTCGATCAGTTCCGCATCATCGGCACGCGGCGCGGGCGCCTCGATGCCGGACCGAAGTCCGACGGGCGCGCGATGTACGGCATGGACGTCAAGGTTCCGGGAATGAAGTACGCGTCGATCGAGAAGCCGCACCAGATTGGCGCCACCGTGGCGTCGTTCGACGCAACGGCCGCACTCAAAGTGCACGGCGTGCGCAAGGTCGTCCAAGTGCCGCAAGGCGTGGCGGTGATCGCCGACAACACGTGGGCTGCTTTCCAGGGCCGCAAGGCATTGAAGATCGTTTGGCAAGACGGCCCCAACGCGAAGGTCAGCACCGCGTCGATCTATGCGGCCGCCCACGACGCGGTCAAGACGCCGGGACTCACGCAAAAGAAAATCGGTGACGTCGACGCGGCGCTGGCGACCGGAAAGACGATCCAGGCATCGTACGAGTCACCGTATCTGGCGCACGCCACGATGGAGCCGCTGAACGCGACCGCCGACGTGCGCGCCGACCGCGTGACCATCTGGACCGGCTCGCAGGCGCAGACCCAGGCTCAGAAACTCGCTTCGACCATCACCGGCATTCCGATCGAAAACATTGCCGTCAACACGGTCTTCCTGGGCGGCGGCTTCGGCCGGCGCGGCTGGTCTGACTTTGTCGGCGACGCGGTGACCGTTTCGAAGGCCGTCGGCATGCCGATCAAAGTCGTGTGGTCGCGCGAAGACGATATCAACAACGACCGCTTCCGCGGCGGCTCGGCGCACCAACTCACGGGCACGTTGTCGCCCGACGGTAAGATCGTCGCGCTGCGCCATACGATGGCGAGCGAGTCGCACGTGCATCAAGAGCTGCCGTTCATCATGACGCCCGCCGGTTTGGACCCGCTCGCGGGCAACGGAAGTACCAACCACCCCTACCAGGTCGCGAACCAGCTCATGAGCTGGCACGAACTGCTGGCATTCAACGCGATGCCGGTCGGGTTTTGGCGTGCCCCGTACGCCAACGTCAACGTGTTCGCAACGGAGTCGTTCATCGACGAATTGGCGCACGCGGCGGCGCAAGACCCGGTCGCGTTCCGTCTGGCGAATATGGACCCGTCAGCGCGGGCCTCAAACGTGTTGCGCCGCGCCGCGGATCTCGCGAAGTGGAGCACGGCGCCGCAGGCAGGCCGCGCGCGTGGCATTGCGGTGGCGAACGTTGCGAACGGCTGGATCGCCACGGCGGCCGAAGTCTCGCTGGTCGATAACAAGCCGAAGGTCCACCGTGTCTGGAATTCGGTCGATGTCGGGCAGCCGATCAACCTCGACGGCCTCGAACAGCAGATCTCGAGCGCGGTCATCTTCGGTCTGGGCGCTGCGCTGATCGGGAAGATCACGTTCGAGAACGGAACGCCGATGCAAACGAACTTCGACGCGTATCATATCCTGAAGATGGCCGACACGCCGGAGATCATCACGGACATCGTTCCCAGTCATGAAAACTCGTCCGGCGCGGGCGAAACGGCCGTGCCTTGCGTCATGGCGGCGGTCACGAACGCGATCTTCGCTCTGAACGGCAAGCGCATTCGGACGCTGCCCATTAGCGACGCGCTGGCGACGGCCTAGACCGGCAATCGCGTGACCACGGCTCTCGATCGCAAAGACTTTCTGCGCATCTTCGCCGTGGCCGGTGCCGGGCTCGCGCTCGGCGTCGAGTTCGCGCCGGCGCAGGCCGAAGCGGCGGCGGCACCGTCGTTCGTGCCGATGGCCTGGATCGAAATGGGGAACGACGGCCTAACGACGGTCGTCATCAACCAAAGCGAACTCGGTCAAGGCATTACGACGGCGCTCTCCATGTGCGTTGCCGACGAACTCGATGTACCGATGTCGAGCGTGCGTTTCCGCATGGCGCCGGCCGAAACGAAATACTATAACCCCGTCTCGAACGCGATGGGCACCGGCGGCAGTAAGAGCACGCCGACGATGTCGCCGGTGATGCGCAAAGCCGGTGCCACTGCGCGCGCGATGCTCGTGACCGCGGCTGCAACGAAATGGGGCGTCGATCCCGCGGCGTGCACGACGTCGAACGGCGTCGTGTCGGGGCCGGCCGGACAAAAGGCGAAGTACGTTGACCTCTTGACCGCCGCGGCATCGGTGCCGGTACCGGCTACCGTCACGCTGAAGACGGCCGATCAGTACAAGATCATCGGCACGCGTCAGCCGCGCCTCGACGTCAAGCCGAAGTCGAACGGCACGGCCGTTTACGGCATCGACGTCAAGGTGCCGGGCATGAAGTACGCCTCGATCGAGAAGCCGCTGCAGATCGGCGGCACGGTCGCGTCGTTCGATGCAAGCGACACGCTCAAGGTCCCCGGCGTGCGTCGAGTTCTCCAAGTGCCCTCGGGCGTTGCGGTGATCGCCGACAACACGTGGGCGGCGTTCCAAGGCCGCAAGGCGCTGCGCGTGACGTATGCGCCCGGTCCGAACGCCGGGCTCACGACCGAATCGTTGTACGCGAAAGCGCGCGCGCTGGCCAAAACGCCGGGCGGCGTGCTCAAGAGCGCCGGCGACGTTACCTCGCCGCTCAGCGGAACGGTCGTGACCGCGATGTACGAGACGCAGTATCTCGCGCACGCGCCGATGGAACCGATGAATACCACCGCCGACGTGCGCGCCGATCGCGTCACGATTTGGACGCCGACGCAGGCACAAACGAAATCCCAGGCGGTCGCTGCTGCGATCGCGGGCGTGCCGATAACCGCGGTGACGGTCAACACCACGTTCGTCGGCGGCGGCTTTGGCCGGCGCGGCGAAACCGACTACGTTGCCGACGCCGTCGCGACGTCGAAAGCCGCCGGCATCCCGATCAAGCTGATGTGGACGCGCGAAGACGACATCCGCAACGATCCCTACCGCGGCGGCACCGTCTCATCATGCGTCGCGGCGCTGACGCCGGACGGCACGCTCTCGACGCTCAAGCAGACCGTCGTGAGCTCGTCGATCAACATTCGCACAAGTCCGGCGCTGATGAAGAACGGCGTCGACACCGCGGCCGGGAACGGCATGACCAACACGGCCTATAACGTTCCGAATCTGCTGGTCGACTGGCATCTGCTCGACGTGGCGATTCCGGTCGGTCACTGGCGCGCGCCGTATGCCAACGCGAACACGTTCGTCACTGAATCGTTCATGGACGAACTCGCGCACACCGCCGGCAAAGACCCGGTCGCGTTCCGCTTGGCGATGATGGAGCCGGATTCGCGTGCGCGCACCGTGCTCGAACGCGCGACGAAACTGGCCAATTGGGGCGCCACGCTGCCGGTGGGACACGCGCAGGGCGTGGCCATGGGTCAGTGGGACGGCGCGTGGATCGCTATGGTCGCCGAGATCTCGTTGCCCGGCGGCAAGCTCAAAGTCCACAAGCTAACGGCGACGGTCGACGTCGGTCAGCCGATCAACATCGACGGCCTCGAGCAGCAGATCCCGAGCGCGATGGTCTACGCGCTTTCGGCCGCGCTCGGCGGCAAGATCACGTTCGCCGACGGTGGCGCCGTGCAGAAGAACTTCAACGATTTCACCGTGCTGCACATGAACGACTCGCCGCAATTCGTGGTCGACATCGTACGCAGCACCGGCAAATCGACCGGTGCGGGTGAAATCGGCACGCCGGCCGTCGCGCCCGCGCTGGCGAACGCGATCTTCAGGCTGACCGGCAAGCGTCTGCGGACGCTGCCGCTCACCGACGCCCTAGCAACCGCTTAGCGCAAGAAGAGTTCGCGCGCGTCGAAGGCTTTGTCGATCGCCTTCGACTTCGCCATTTCATCGATCACCGGTTGCACGAGTTTCGGATCCAGCGTGAGGCCCTGCTCGACGCGCGTCATCTTCCGCACCGTAGCCGCATCGACCGACGTGAAGGTTGCGATGAGATCGACCGTTTGGTCGTGATGGCTGTTGCAGTAGGCGGCTGCATCGCGCGTTGCTTTCGTGAACGCATCGATCGCCGGACGGTGAGCGGCCGCGTAGTCGGACGCCGCAAACCAAGCTGTGTAGAGCCAGCGCGGCGCGATCGACATCAGCGGATGCGTGAGCAGCCGCAACCGCGGATCGATCAACGCGACTTCGACGGCCGGCTCGTTCATCGAACCGGCGTCGACGCGGCCGGTCGCGATGGCTTCGACCATTGCACTGATCGGCAACTCGACGAATTTCAACGAAGCGGGGTCGCCGCCGTTTTTCTCCATCCACGTGCGCGCTGAGATCGTGTAGATGTCGCCGATGCCGTAGACGCCGAACGTCTTGCCGTTGAGGTCGGCGCCGGTCTTGATCGGAGAATCGGTCTTCACGAACATGCCGTCGATCGGCGCCGCGCTCGTGTAGACGCCGGCCGGCGCGACGATGACGATTTTCAAGCCCTTGGCGTAGGCTTGGATGAGCGGCGTGATGCTCGACTTGCCGACCTGATACGCGCCGCCGGCGACGCCGGCGGTGATCGCGGGCCCGCTGCGTTCGGGGGTTACGGTGACCTCGAGTCCGTTGCGCTTGTAGAGCCCGCTCTGCACGGCGTAGAGCACCGGCGTGATCGAGTCTTCCGGAACGCCCGCAACGGCGAGCGGCGTGAACGTTTGTGCGCCGGCCGTTTGCGGCAGCGCCAGCGCGGCGGCGGTGGTCATGCCGAGCATGTTCCGCCGCGAGAGGGTCACTATGGGGCCGGCGCCTCGGCGGCGGGTGCGTTTTGCGCGGCCTCTTCGGCGGCCGCGGCCACGGCGACGACCTCTTCGTATGCGGCTTCGGTCTCTGCTAAGAACTGTTGTGCAGCCTCGAGTGCGGCACGTGCGCGGTTCACGGCTTCTTGGGCGGTGGCGACGCTGGCCGACCGCAGTGCGACCTGCAGCGTGCGCATCGCTTTGGCGGCCGCTTCGCGCAGCTCGTCGACGGTCTTGCCGTTGGCCGGATATTGCGCGATGCCGCAGCTCGGGGCCAGCACTTCCTCGTTCTTGCCGGCGCGCATCGGCTCGGCGATGCTGGTGCGCAGTTTCGAAGCCAGCGCCAGCGTCTCGAACTTGCTCGAGAGGCCGCGGAAGACGACCATGAACTCATCGCGGTCGACGCGCCCGACGATGTCTTGCGGCCGCAGGCATTCGGCGATGCGATTGGCGGCTTCGCGCAGCAGATGGTCGGTCACAACGCTGCCGTACGCTTCCTTGAGCAGTGCGAAGCCATCAAAGCCGATGTAGCCGAAGGCAATCAGCTCGCCGTCGGCAGCGGCTGCGACGGCCTCTGCGGCCGCAGCGTCGAGGGCTTCGCGCGTGAGCACGCCGGTCAGGCGGTCGATATCCGGATTGGCGGGGGTGGGCGCTTTGTCGGCCATATGGGTACGGTGGTTCCCTTTCGGTGGGTCGCGCTCCGTTAAAAGGCAACGCGCGCGGGCCGCAAGGGCACGCGCGCGTTGGTTGGCTTTAGGCCGAGGGGAGGTTAGCGGTACGAACCGCCGCCGCCGCCGCCGCCACCGCGCGACTGGAAGCAGTCGCGGCAGTAAACCGGCTTGTCGCCGCGCGGTTGGAACGGCACGGAGGCCTTGCCGCCGCACTGGCTGCACTTCACTTCGAACATCTCGCGGGGGGCGCGATCGCCACCGTAGCTGCCGCCGCCGCCGCCCGAGCTGTAGCTCGAACCGCCGCCGCCGGCTCCACGTTGAGCTTTACGCGCCGCGCGGCAATCCACGCAACGGTTCGGCTTATTGGTGAAGCCCTTCGAGGCGAAAAACTCTTGTTCGCCGGTGCTGAACGTGAAGGGTGCGCTGCAATCAACGCAATTGAGGGTTTCATCGGTATACATGTATTCGGGTCTTCAATCTTAGGAAGAAAGCGCTAGAGGATCAACTCGTCATTCCTGGGTTTGAAGACTGCTCAACAAGACCATGTAGACTCTGTTTGATACCAACCAACCGGCGCTGCGGTCGAATCGGCCCCGTCAACATAGCACATAAGTCGGAATCCGTATCGTTTTAGAGCTCAGAAGGCTCGAGAATGTGCGGGGTTATGAGGAAGACCACCTCATCGCGCTGCCGCGAGGTCGCTTTATTCCGGAAAAACTGCCCGAGGATGGGGATATCGCCCAAGAATGGCAGTTTCGAGATCGTCTCGGAGGAGGTGTCTTGGAAGAGCCCGCCGAGCACGATCGTTTCCCCGTCGCGCACCCGCAACACCGCGTCGACCTTCCGGTTCGCGATGATCGGAAAGCTCGCGTTGAATCCGATGATTTCGGAATATTGCGGATGCACCTCGGCCGTGATGACGCCGTCCGCGCCGATCGTCGGCGTGACGCGCAATTGCACCCCGACATCGACGTTCGTAACCGTGGGGAAGCCCGTCTGTTCGTTGACCGTGACGATCGGATATTGTTCGCCGACCAGCAACGTCGCCTCGCGATTGTTGAGCGTCGCGATGCGCGGCGTAGCGAGGATCTGCGCGTGGCCGTTTTGCACCAGCGCATTGAGCTGGGCATTGATCGCGAGCGAGCCCCGCGTCAGCGCGTAAGGAAATTGCGCGACGGCGCCGGCGCCAAAACCGGTGCCGCCGAACTGAATTCCCACATTGCTGCTGTCGTCAACCGGTTTGACGTCGGTGACGCGCACCTCGAACATCACTTGGCGGCCGGGTACATCGATGCTGCTCAAGAGCGACGTCGCTGCCGTCTGCGCGTCCGCGCCGCCGCTCACGACAACGGTGTTCGAGCGGTCGTCGGCAATCAGGCTCGCATCGGGCAGCACGCCTTTGAGCTCTTTTACGGCGTCGGACGGTTTGGCGTTACGCAATGCAACACTCACCGCGCCGGTGGAGGCGCCGTAGCGGTGGTTCATTGCGGTCGCGTCGCCGACGAAAACGATGTTGCCGGTTCGATGGGTTTGCAAATCGTACGCTTGGGCAAGGGTCGCGAGCGCCGTATCCGCGTCGACGTTGTGGAGACGAAACGTAATCCGGCGCGGCTTGACGGACGCGTCGGCGACGATGTTCAAACCAGATTGCCGCGCGATCAGGCCGATCACATCGCTCAGTTCGGTGTCGCGCGCGTTGATCGAGATCGGAACGCCGGCCGACGCGCGGGTGAAGATGAGGCCCCAAAGGAGCACGGCGGTGAAGAAGCGCCGCATTACCGCTTCGCCGCCGGCTCGAGGGTCAGCCGCTTGCCGTTCGCGAGCACGACCGCATCGTTTGTGATCTCGATAATGCTGGAGCCGTCGAGCCCGTCGCCGGCGCTGACGAGTTTTGAACCCTCGGCGGAGTCGACGATCGCGGTGGGATGCGTTCCCGTCACGATTGCGGCGACGTGCGAGGGGACCACCGCCGGAGCGAGTGGTGCAGCAACGCGCGGTAGCGGCAATTGCGGCAAATGCGGAGGCACAGCGGGCAGCGCAGGCGGCGGATCGTCGTCGACCGGCGCGCGCGGCGCGAACGCGTCGCCTTCTGGAGTGACCGCTGGTGGTGCCGGATCGACGCGCGGTTCGGCGACGCCGGCGACACGAGTGCGCGTGTTGAACTGCGAACGTGCGCCCGACGGCGCGAGTACGATCGCGGCGCCATAGCAGAGCAGTGCTGCCGCACCGAACAACAACCGTTTATTGTGGGCGAACGTCATGGGGTTGCTCCGGTGCTTCGCGCATCAAGAGGACATGGAAGGCAGCGTTCAATTGCGGCGTTCCGCCGGGACGCCGCTCGGCATTGCTGAGCGACGCGACGCCGATGTGTACGGCGCCGTCGCGATCGTTGAGATCGCGAACGGCACGGATGACGTCGCCGTACGGGCCGCGGAACGTCAGATCGAAGGGGATCGCTTCGATCGATGCGGGCGCGGAAGCCGCAGATGCAGACGGCGCTCCGACACCGGCAGCGACCCCTTCGACCACAACGCCGTCGTGCTCGGCCACGGCAGCGACGCTCCGCAGAAAACGATCGACTGTCGCCGCGCGCCGATCGCCGGTGTGCAGGCGCGCGAGTTGCGCGGCGAGATCCGACCGATCGGCTTCGAGTGCGGGGATGCGCCGCGTCATCGCGAGGCTGCGGTCGAGCGTTGCACGCGCGGCATCGATCTGCGCGTAGAGATCGCCGGCGGTGGCTTCGAGTGGCGCGAAGACGAAGGCGTAGCCCGCGACGGCGATGACCAAGACGGCAAACGCGCTCGCGCGCGGCACGTCGATGTTCACGGGTGCTGATCCCAGCCGATGACGAAGTCCAGCACGTGGCCGCTGCGGCCGGTCGCTGCGATCGAAACTAAACGCACGGACGCGCGCTGGTCGAGACCCTGCACGCGGCGCAGCATCGTGCCGATCTCGGCGACGCGCGTCGAGCGCCCGCCGATCGTCCATGCGCCGGCGGGTGTCGAACCGACGCTCGTCAGCCACGTTGCCGGAGGCAAATCGTTTCCGATGCGGGCGATCGTATTCGTCGCGACGAGCACATCGCGGCGCGCCGCACTGACGGCGGCCCGGATGGTGCGCATTCGCGCGACGCTCGCCATCAGGTTCCGTGCGCGCCGTTCGTCGCTAGCCGACTCACGTATGCGAAGCTGCAACGCGGCCAGTTCATCCTGCAGCGCCGTCGCCCGCCGCACTTCGAAACTCCACGTCGCTGCGACGCCGAGCAGGGCGAGTCCGATCAGCAGAAGCGGCACGCGCACGGAACCGCCGAGTACGACGGCGGGGACGGCAATTCGCCAGCGTTCGTAGGCGGGTTGAAGGTAGTTGAACCGGATCACGATGCGATGCTCCACAGGCTCAGGCCGTAGGCGAGCGACCAGTCGGGAGCGGCGGCGCGCAACACGTCGGGCGGGAGGGTCTCGGAGCAGTCCGGCGGCAGCGTTGCCGGCACGGCCGCGTAGCCGGTTGCGCGCTCGATCGCCGAGCCGAAGCCGGGGATGCGGCTGCCGTTTCCGCACAGCACCACCGGGTGAATGCCGTCATAGCCGCGGGCGCGCGCATCCGCGAACGCTTCTGCCAGCGCGGTGATCAGCGTGTCGCGCGGCGCTTCGCCGGCACCGCCGAAGCCGACGTTGCGCTTGCGGTTTTCGGCCGTGCCTGCATCGACGCCCAGCGATTGCGCGATCGCGTCCGTCATCGCCTCGCCGCCGATTGGTATGCGCACCGTGTAGGGAATCGTCGCGCCGAAGACCGTCAAGCGTGTCGCCTCGCTGCCGACGTCGATGACGGCGCCGGCGTCGGGATGCGAACGTCGCAGCGCGAACGCCGCGTCGTCGACGGCAAGCGGCCGAAGCCGCGCTCGTTTGGCGATGCCGAGCGCGTTGTCTAACGCGTCACGCCGCACGGCGCCGATCGCCCAGCACGCCGGCGTGTTCGTCCGGACGAGCGATACGGCGGCTTCACCGATCGGGTAGCCGACGAAGCGCGCCGCCTCGAAGCGCGCGGCGTTCACCCGTTCCCACGGTGACATCGCCGGAAATTCGGCCGTGCAAAGCAGCGCATCGGGCGGCGCGAGGGCGAGCACGCAGCGACGCTCTTGCGTCTGTAAGTCCTCGATCGCCCAACGCATCGCTTCGACCGGGTCGCCGTCGTGATCGTGAGCCGCGACCGCCAGCAATTTCGGCGGGCCACCGCCGGTTTTCGCCGTGAGCGCGACTCGGACGCGGCGCTGCCCGATGTCGACGCCGAGCGGCAGCGTTGCGAGCTTGGACGTCATGCGTGGAATCCGAACGGTGCGAGCAGCGTTGCAAACGTGCCGGCCGCGATGAACGGACCGAAACGGATGCTCGTATGCCGCTGCGCCCGCCGCGTCGCGAGCAACCATGCACTGTACGCGCCGCCGAACACGAAGGCCAGCGCGATCGCCGTGAGACCGCCCGCCAGACCCAGCGCCATCCCGAGCGTGGCGCCGAGCTTGACGTCACCGAGGCCGATACCGCGCCCGCTGCTGATCGCATGCAATGCGAGCAGTGCTGCGCCGACCGCCGCCGCACCGCAGCAGCCGTCGATGACCGAACCGTTCGCGGCCGCGAGCACGAACGATGCGAGCAGCATCGTCGCGGTGAGCGGATCGTAGATCGAACCGGTCCGGGCGTCGACGAGTCCGGCGACGGCAACGCCGGCCGTTGCCGCAACCGCGGAAGCGGAGATGCCTGCGAACGAAGCGATGCACGCGGTGATCGCTGCAGCGGCGGGAAGCAGCGGCGGCAGCGAACCGATGGTCATCCGGCGGCGGGCGGCCGCATCATCGGCGATCATCCAGTACATCACGGTCGCGCCGCCCGTCGCGGTGGCGGCGAGTGCGGCGTTCATCGTAGCGTTCCTAACATGGTGCGCGCGGGCGTGAAATCCGGATCGTCGGCGAGTGCGCGCAGGGCGTAGCGGCGAGCGGCGCGGCGGTCGGCGCGATGGAGCGCCATGCGGGCGGCAAAGTGTTCGTAGCGAGCGTCATGCGCGAGCGATCCGGCGCGCGCGAAATCGCGTTCTGCATCGAGCCAGCGGCGCAGCTGGATCTCGGCGAACGCGCGGTCGGCGAAGAGACCGGGCTCCGATGCATCGTTCGCGAGCGCGCGCGTCGCGACGGCAACTGCTTGCACCGCACCGCTGCGATCGTGGCGCAGTGCGAGTTCGAACGCGAGCCGGTCGGCGGCCACGACGGATGACGGGTCGAGCCGCGCGGCGCGGTCGTAGAATCGGATCGCCGCCGGCACGTCGCCGCCGCGTAACGCGTCATCACCGCGCGTCACGATCGCTGCGGCCAACTGTCCATGAAAGAGAACGAACGCGGCGGCGAGGCTGGAACCGGCAACACACAACCGACGAATGCGCGTCATACCAGCAAACCGTAGTACGTGCCGAGCGCGATCATCAGCGCGCCCGAGATGACGGCCGGCGCCGGACTTGCGTTCCAGGTTCGGAACGCGCGCGCGCACAGCGAGCCGAACGTTCCGACCGCAAACAACGGGGCAGCGTGTCCGAGCGCAAACGCCGCGAGCAGTTCGACTCGCGGGGCCGGACTGGCATCGACGCTCATGCCAGCTACGGCCGCCACAATCGGCGTGCAACACGGCGATACGACGAACACTGAAGCCGCCCCGATACTGAACACCGCGCTGATCCGGTGCGGCGGCGCGCTTTCGCGCTTCACCGGGTGTTCGTGGTCGCATGACGACCCGCGGCAAAGGGTTATCACGCCGCCGGCAGCGAGCGCGCAGGCCAGGATGACGTACAACGCGGACGCATGACCGGCAACGTGCGCGAGGAGACCCGCAGCAAATCCAAGCGCCGTATACGCCGTCACCATCCCGGCCACGAAGGCGGCGATCGTGAGCGCGCGGCGGCGTTCGCCGAGAAGCGCCGCAATCGCCACGTAGCGCGGCGCGACGCACGGCCCGAGGCTCGTTACGGCTCCGGCGACGGCCACCACCGGCAGACGGCCGGCGTCGCCGCGCGCGATCGCGTCGATACTGAGCGCCACCGGGTCGATCATTGGGTTTGCATGCCCGTGCCGGACGTGTAGGTGATCGTCGTTGACGTGCAGCCCGGGCCGCAAACGGAACCGTCGGTACTGCCGGTCTTTTGCAGTTTCGCCAAGGTCGAGCCGACGTGTACCCCCGGACAGGTGATGACGTACGAGGGCGGTGCGCCGCCGCTCTGTTCGGTGACTTTGACCGTATAGAACTGCGTCAGATCGACGGCAGCCGGATCCTTCGGCGTGTTGTTGAGATAAACGGTGCCGGCGGCGTTGGTAAAGTCGGCCGGATCGGCGTTGAAGTTGGCCTGCCCGTTGGGCTCGTACGTTTGCAGATCGGCGTAGACGAGTTCCAGGGCCGTGGCGATCGAGCGAAGATTGGACTCACACGCCGACGTCGCGGCCTGGGCGCGGGCGTTGACGAAGTTCGGTATCAGAATACCGGCGAGGATGGCGATGATCGCGACGACGATCATCAACTCGATGAGCGTAAAGCCGCGTTCGCCGTTGCGTTCCATGAACGCGATAGTGCCCGCTTAGGGGCACCATATGCACGCTATTTTTGCTTTTTTTTCCAGCGCTTCGATGCGCACTTCGTTGCGGCTGAGCAAAGCAGCGGATTGTTACGCCACCTTTTGCGAAAGTTTACCAAGAGCGCGGGCCAAGAGTTTGGAGACTTGGCTTTGTGAGAGACCGAGCATCGCCGCAACCTCGGCTTGGGAGAGGCCGGCACCGAACGTTCCGAGCACGATCGTGCGCTCGCGTTCGTTCAGCTCGTCGACCGCGATCAGCAGCGTGAGACGTTCTTCGATTGAGACGCCGGACGATGAGGCGGCCATCATGTCGAAGCGGTTCCCATAGCGCGGATCGGCGTCATAGGATTGAACGCGTCGCGCGGACTGGAGCTGCTCGACGACGGTGATGCCGACGCCGAGCGCGGCTGCGAGCTGCTGCGCGGTGGGCTCGGCGTGCAGATGTGCCGCCAGCGTCTCCCACGCCGCGACGTAGTGACGGTCGAGCGAACGCAGCCAACGCGGCACGCGGATCGCCCGTTCGCTATCGCGGACGTAGTGCATCAGTTCGCCGACCATGACGATCCAAGCGTACGGTTCGAACGGCGTCGTCCGTTCCGCGAGATAGGCGTCGGTTGCTTTGACGAGACCGATGGCCGCGACTTGTTCCAAGTCGGCCGGATCGCTCTCGGGCCGGCGAAACTTACGCGCCCCGCGCTTGCACAAGTACATGTGGGCGGCGACGACGGCATCGCGATTGATTCGCGAACGGTCGGCGAGGTAACGGTCGATGACGGCTTGGCGTTCGTTCATTGAGCCACACTCCCGATGAGCTGGTAGAGCGGAATGAAGACGGAATAGACGATCAGGCCCACGATGACGCCGAGCACGGCGATCAGTGCGGGTTCGATGACGGCGCCGAGCGTTGCGATTGCCGCAGCGACGTCCGATTCGAAGTACTCGGCGGCTTTGGGCAGCAGCACGTCGAGCATGCCCGTTTCCTCGCCCACGCCGGTAAGCGCAATCAGCATCGGATCGAAGATTCCGGCCGCGGCCAGCGGCGGCGTGAGAGCTTCGCCTTCGCGCAATGCGATCGCAACGTGATGGAGCGCGGCGCTGTGGACGGGGCTGCCGGTGACCGGGATCACGACGTCGAGCGCCGCGCTCAACTCGATCCCCGAATGAACCAGCGTTCCGAGCATGCGCGCGAAGCGTGCCGTAATCGTTTTGCGCAGCAGCGTGCCGACCACCGGAAGGCTCAGACGGAAGCGGTCGAACGCGTAGCGGCCCGCGCTCGTGCGGCTGATGAGCGCACCGCCGGCGCCTGCGGCGGCGACAAATACGATGGCGGCCGACACGACGGCCGGCATTCCGGCCGCATTGCCGAGCGCCATCAGTACACGCGTTGAAAGCGGAAGCGGGACGTGAAATGATGCGAAGAGCGCGGAGAACATCGGAACGACGCGCACGATCAGAAACGTGACCAGGGCGAGCGACGCGCAGAGCACGGTCGCGGGATAGGCTAGCGCCGCGATCACGCTCTTACGCAGCGCTTGGTCGCGTTCGAGGAACAGCGCGATACGCTCGAGCACGTCGTCGAGGATGCCGCCGCTCTCCCCGGCGGCAACCATTGCCACAATCAGCGGGGAAAAGGCGCGCGGGCTGCGCGCAAACGCGGCGCTGAGCGGTTCGCCGCGTTCGATGTCACCGAGCACGTCGCGTAAGGCGGCGGCGAAAGTCGCGCTCTCGCTGCGTTCGATCGTCACGGTTAGGCCGCGCCGCAGCGGGACGCCGGCGCGAACCAATGTCGCAAACGACCGGAAAAATGCGACGCGTGCGCGCCCCAACCCGGCGCCGGGACGCGGCAGGTGGAGATCGCTATGCCACAGGCGCTGCGCTTCCAAGCTCGTGACGAAGAGCGCGCGACTGCGCAAGCCGGCGACGGCGCTCTCACGGTCGGCGGCACTGAGCGATCCGTTGATGCGGGCACCGCCGGCGGTGCGCGCCGAGTAGTGGAAGTCCATTACCCGGCCACGCGCTCGAGGTCGCGAACTTCGGCCGGCCGGCTCGCTACGAGCCGGGCCGCATCGAGCGCGATGGTGCCGCGCACGACCAGTTCCGAGAGCGACGTTTCGAGGGTGCGCATGCCCGCCGCGCGGCCGGTCGCGATTGCGTTGCGCAACTGGTGCGTTTTGCCTTCGCGAATCATAGCGCGCACCGCGTCGGTGCCGATGAGGATCTCGCTGCTTGCGATGCGTCCTTCGCCGTTGCGCAAGGGCACGAGCCGCAGGGAAACCACGGCCAGTAGCGTCGACGCGAGCTGCGTGCGGATCTGACCCTGTTGCGCGCCGGCACACGCGTCGATGATGCGATCGACGGTTTGGGCCGCATCGCTCGTGTGGAGCGTCGTGAGAACGAGATGCCCGGTTTCCGCCGCCGAGAGTGCGGCTTCCATCGTCGCGCGATCGCGCATCTCACCGATCAGGATGACGTCCGGATCCGCCCGCATGAAACCGCGGATCGCGGCGGCGTAGTCCGGGACGTCACGACCGATCTCACAGTGCGCGATTACCGAGCGCTCCGGACGGTGAACGTACTCAACCGGGTCTTCAACCGTGAGGATGACGCGTTCGGTCGTGCGATTGATGCGGTCGATCAGAGCAGCGAGCGCCGTCGTCTTGCCGCTCCCGGTGGGTCCCGTGAAAACGATCAGGCCGCTCGTCCGCTTCGCCAGGCTCGTTACCACGGGCGGGAGCGCCAAATCCTCGAGAGCGGGGATCTCGCCGGCCAGAAAACGGAAGGCTAGCTTGGTGCCCGACATCGTCGAGTACGCGTGCAGACGGTACGGTGCGCCGATCCCCTGGCGGCAAGCGACATCGGCCGCGCCGTGCTCTTTCCAGCGCCGGCCGTGGCCGGGCAGTAGCGCGGCTTCCAAGAACGCATCGAGTGCGGCCGTCTCGAGCGGCGGCACGTCGAGCGCGGTAATGCGTCCGTTGATGCGCAGCGCCGGCGCATCGCCCGTGCCGGCGTGCAGATCCGTCGCGCCGCGTCCGCGAGCGAGCGCGATGAGTTCCTTGAGCCGCACGAGGTCGAGGCTCAACGCACCCACCAGCCGACGACGCGCTCGACTTCGGCAAAGCTGGTGGTGCCCGCAACGATCTTTGCCGCGGCATCGTGATAGAGCGAACGGTGGCCGCGTTCGGCCGCGATGTGGGCCAGCGTCGCGCTCGAGGTGCCCGCCGCGATCGCTTCGCGGATCGCATCGTTCGCTTCTAGCACTTCGAAGATCCCGGTGCGTCCCGAATAGCCGGTTTCATCGCACGCCGCGCAACCCGCGGGAACGTACCAAATCGGCGCGTTGTCGGGAAGCATCCCGCGGATGTGCGCGGGAACGTCGGCCGGCTGCCGGCAGAAGCTGCAGAGTTTGCGCACCAGACGCTGCGCGACGACCGCCGTCAGTGCCGCAGCCAACGAGTGGCGAGCAACGCCCAGTTCGACGAGGCGGTCGATCGTGCGCGCAGCGTCATTGCTGTGTACGGTCGCAAACACGGTCTGTCCGGCGAGCGCGGCGGATACACCGACAGCAGCGGTTTCGTCGTCGCGCATTTCCCCGATCATGATCACGTCGGGGTCTTGCCGAACGAACGCGCGCAACACGGCCGGAAACGTCAGCCCCGCGCGCACGTTCACTTGCACCTGTGCGGTTTGCGCAAGGCGCGCTTCGATCGGATCTTCGACCGTGCACACGTTGCGCAGCTCGCGGTCGAGTTCGGCGATCGATGCGTAGAGCGTCGTCGTCTTGCCCGAGCCGGTTGGACCGCTCACGACGACGAACCCCCACGGCGCGTGCGCGGTGCGCCGGTACGCCGCGAGTGCCGTGGGGCTCATTCCGAGATCGTCGAGCCGCGGCAGCGCCACGTGGTGGTCGAGCAGGCGGATGACGAGCTTCTCGCCGTCGATCGTTGGGATTGAGGAGACCCGTGCATCGATGCTGCGGCCCTCGACTACCACCGAATAGCGGCCGTCTTGCGGCAAGCGGCGATTGGCAATGTCGAGCCCGGCCAAGAGCTTGATGCGCGAGACGAACGGTGCGTAGAGGTCGCGCGCGATCGGCTCGCCGGGTCGCATGACCCCATCGACGCGCAGTCGGGTCCGGCCGGCGCTGTCGGCAGACGGTTCGATGTGGAGATCGCTCGCCCGCGCGGCGACGGCCCGGCGCAAGCTGGTATCGACTGCCCTCGTGACGGGCGCACCGGGATCGGCGGATGCTGAAGCGTCTAACGCTAAAAGCGCAGACGGTCGTAACGCGGCCATTTCACGGAAATTATCCGGCCGCGGGCGACTCGGCAGAAATTCCTACTATGGGTTATGCCACCAAACTGGCACATACCCGGCGCGCAAGGGGACCCATGATCAGCTTTACGGACTACCTGACGATTAACACCAAAGAGCGCTACGAAATACGTGACATCACGGAAGAGGTCGAGCGGGTGCGGGCCCAGGCGAAGTTACGCGAAGGTTTCGTGCTGGTGAGCACGATGCACATCACGTCGAGTATTTTTGTGAACGATCACGAGACCGGGCTCTATGCCGACATCATGAAATGGCTCGAGGGGCTGGCGCCGTTCGGGAAGGACTACAAGCATCATCTCACCGGTGAGGACAATGCCGACGCGCACCTCAAGCGGATGATCCTCGGTCATCAAGTGCTCGTGCCGGTCACCGATGGGAAACTCGACCTGGGTCCCTGGGAGCGCGTGCACTACGGCGAGTTCGACGGCCGCCGCAACAAGCGCGTCTTGCTGAAGGCGTTCGGGTTCTAGGCGTTCTCGATGTCCAGGCCGACGTCGAGCACGCGGACGCTGTGCGTGAGGGCGCCGCTTGAGATCAGGTCGACGCCGGTCTCGGCGACGGCGCGCACGGTGGTGTGGTCGATGCCGCCCGAGGATTCGAGCAGGGCCCGGCCGGCGGTGCGCACGACGGCGGCGCGCGTTTGTTCGATTGAGAAATTATCCAGCAGCACGATGTCGGCGCGGGCGGCGAGGGCCTCGTCGAGCTGTTCGATCGAATCGACCTCGACCTCAATCTTCACGAGATGGCCCGCGTAGGCGCGTGCCGCTTCGATCGCCGGGCGGATGCCGCCGGCGACCGCGACGTGGTTGTCCTTGATCAGGATCGCATCGTCGAGACCGAAGCGGTGGTTGGCGCCGCCGCCGTGACGGATCGCCGCTTTCTCGAGTGCGCGCATGTTGGGCGTCGTCTTGCGCGTGTCGATGATGACGGCGTTCGTACCTGCGACGGCTTCGACGAGCTTACTCGTCGCGGTCGCTACGCCGGAGAGATGGCTCAGGATGTTGAGCGCGGTGCGCTCGCCGGCCAAGATTGCCCGCAGCGGCCCGTGAACGCTCGCGATCGGGGTTCCCGCGCTCACCCGATCGCCGTCGGCGGCATGCAGCTCGACCCGGACCCGCTCGTCGATGAGCGTGAACGTCCGGGCGAACGGCTCGACGCCGGAGATCACGCCGGTTGCGCGGCCGACGGCCTTCGCCGTCCCCATCGCGTCCGGGGCGACGATCGCGTCGGTGGTGATGTCGCCGGCGCGGCCGAGGTCCTCGCGCAGTGCTGCCTTCAAGAAATCTTCGTAGATCAGTCCGATCATACGGCGATCATCGCTTCGAGCGCGCGCTGCGCCCGAACGCGGATTGCCTCGTCGACCAGCACCTCGTCTTGCAGCGTCTCGAGCGAGCGCAAAATCTTCGGCAGCGTCGTGCGCTTCATGTGCGGGCAGAGGTTGCACGGCCGCACGAACTCGACGTTGGCGAATTCGGCGGCGACGTTATCGCTCATCGAACATTCGGTAAGCATCACGACGCGCTTATCCTGATGATCGCGCACGAAGTCGCTCATCGCAGCGGTCGAACCGGCGAAGTCCACTGACGCCAGCACGTCGGGCGGGCATTCGGGATGCGCGATCACCACGATCCCCTCGTCGCCTTCGCGGAGCTGCTCGACGTCGATCGCGCGGAAGCGCTCGTGCACTTCGCAGTGGCCGTGCCACGGGATGATCTCGACGTCCGTGTTCGACGCGACGTAGCTCGCGAGAAACGCATCCGGCAGCATGAGCACGCGCGGTGCGCCGAGCGATTCGACGATCTTCACGGCGTTGGACGACGTGCAGCAAATATCCGATTCGGCCTTGACCGCGGCGCTCGTATTCACGTACGTGACGACCGGCACGCCGGGATAGTTCTCGCGCAACGCGCGCACGTCGGCGGCGGTGATCGATTCGGCCAGCGAACAGCCGGCGCGCGCATCGGGCACAACGACCGTGCGATGCGGGTTGAGAATCTTCGCGGTCTCACCCATGAAGTGCACGCCGCACACCACGATGATGTCGGCGTCGACGCGGCAGGCTTCGCGCGCGAGTTGCAGCGAGTCGCCGACGATATCGGCCACGCCGTGGAAGATCTCCGGCGTTTGGTAGTTGTGCGCGAGAATCACCGCGTTGCGTTCGCGTTTGAGGCGATTGATCGCATCGATGTACGGTGCGAAGAGATCCCACTCCGCGGGAGTAATGACGCGCGAGACGCGGTCGTAGAGGGGGTGCGTGCGTTCCGCGATCGCGGGGGTAAGGGGCAGAAGATCGATCATAGGGGCCGGCTTTGCGGTAGTGAGCGGCCCTTATTCTAATACTGAGAAAAAGAAGATGATGCGACTAAAGTCGCTATCGGATGCCGATTCCCGGGTCCGGACGCTCGGCGAGCACGTCCGGGCGGAAGCGGAACGTCTCGGCCGGCCGGCCCGAGGTGCGGCGGTGACCGCCCGTGCTCTCGACGATGCCGCTCTCGGCCACGAGGCGGCGGAAGTTGGGCCCGTGCAGTTCCATGCCGGCCAGTGCCTCGACCGTGGTTTGGAGTTCGGAGAGCGTGAACGTCTCGCCGATCAGCTCGAACACCACCGGACGGTACTTGATTTTGCCGCGCAGCCGGCCGATCGCGGTCGCCAAGATCCGGCGGTGATCGAGGTCCATCGGCTCACCGAGCGTCGCGATCGCATTCGCGCCTTCGGGCGCCATGCTCAATTCGTAGAGGCACTCGTAGCGCTCGAGCACGGCTTCGTTATTCCACGGCGCACCGTCGAGGCCGAACGCCACGCGTGCGCGGAACGCGCGGCCCGCGTCGTCGCGCGCGGCCGCGGTCCAACGGCGCAGCAGCGGCACGATCGTGCGATCGAGGATCTCGGGCCGCCCGGCACGCGCGTCTTCCCATGGAAAGAAGCGATACCAATCGAGCCACGTGCCGCCGCGCGACGCGCTATCGGCTTCATCCATGCCGGTCAGCGCCAGATATCCCACGCTGACGTAGCGGGGACCGCCGCTCACCTCGCGCGGGTCGCGGTGCCGGTCACCGAACGTGTAGAGCTGCTCGAGGTAGCCTTCGCGCAAGCCTGCCTGATCGCTCAACACACGGCGCGCCGCGAGTTCGAGCGTGCGATCGAGTGCCGGCGTAAACGCGCCGCTGGGCAAGCGCGGCCGGCCGTCGGGCGCGAACGTGAGCACGTGGGGTGTATCCGCGCGCACGCCCACAACGACTGCGTCGATGCCCAAGCGCGCCGGAGTTTCCTCGGCCATTGCCGTTCCCAGTTCGCGGGGGCCTCCGTCTGACCCACCGAAAAACGAATCGGTGAAGGTATGCATCGTAGCGCTCGCGCTCGTGGTCCTGGGCGTGGCGCTGCCGGCGCAAGCCGCCACGTATCGTGGCGTAGCAAGTGCGCCGAGCGTGGTCTGGATTTCGGGGGACATGCCGGCACCGGTTCCGAGTGCTGCGATCCATCAGACGAGCAAAACCTTCGTTCCCGCACTGCTCGTCGTTCCGGCCGGCTCGAGCGTGCGTTTCCCCAACGACGATCAGTTCTATCACAGCGTCTACAGCGACTCGCCGAGCAATCCGTTCGACCTGGGCCTTTACGACAATGGTCCCGGCAAGAGCGTCGAGTTCGACAACGCCGGCGTTGTCGAGGTGCGCTGCCACGTGCACGGATCGATGCACGCGACCATCGTGGTGGTCGACGGTCCCTACGTGGTGACCGTGAAACCGAACGAGCGTTACCGCATCGCGGGCGTGCGCCCGGGTTTGCGCGTGCTGCACGTGTGGAGCGAGGGCGGCACGATCACGGCGACGCCGGTGGTGGTTAGATAGCGCGCAAGCGCTCCATCACGACGCGCTGGGCAAACTTGACTTCGCCGCTCGCGCGCGGCGGCGGCACGATCTCGCCGCGTACGACGAGCGCAACGAACGCGGCAACGCAGCGGCGATCGAATTGGGTTCCCTCGCCGCGTTGCAGTTCGGCTACGGCGGCATCGGCACCGAGGCCGGCGCGATACGGCCGATCGGTCGTCATCGCATCGAAGGCGTCGGCGACCGCGATGATGCGCGCGCCGAACGGGATGTCCGTTCCGACGAGCCCATCGGGATAGCCGCGTCCGTCCCAACGTTCGTGATGGTGCAGAATGCACGGATGGATATCGCACATCGACGGGATGCCGTCGATCAGTCCGGCGCCGATCACGGGATGGCCGCGAATCAGCAACCGTTCTTCATCATCCAGCGGTCCGTTCTTGAAGAGCACCGCATCGGGCACGCCGACCTTTCCGATGTCGTGCAGCAGTGCGGCGTGTTCGATCGTCTGCGTTTCCGCGAGCGATAGCCCGAGATCGATCGCCAAGAGGCGGCTGTACGCGGCCACGCGGCGCGAGTGTCCGGCGGTATACGGATCGCGCAAGTCGATCGTTTCCGCTAAGGTCGTGAGGGTTTGGAAAAACGAGTCCTGTGCTTCACGCCGGCGGCGTTCGATCTCGCGCGAAGCACCGGCCGCTAGCGCAACGAGGGCGCAGAAGATGAGGGCGACGACGGCGGTGGTCGCCGCGGCGACCTGGAAACGTTCGCCGGCAAACTGATTGTGAAGCTGCCCCGGCACGACGTCGATCGCAACGACGAACCGCTTGCCGCTGCCGGTGACGAACGGCTCGTACATCGTGCGCGTATCGTGGTGGTCATCCGAGATGATCGAGTCGCTGGCTTGCGTTTGTGCGACGAGTGCAGCAGCGGGCGGTGCGGAAAGCGGGTAGACCGGCCGGCCGTCGGTGCGGTAGACGCGCAGCGCGGAGATGAACTCGCGCAGCGTAGCATCTCCGGCGGCGGCGCGAAATTCGGCGGAGAGGGCCGGCGTGAGATGCCCGGCGGCCGCGTAGCCTTCGAGCGGCAGCGCGATCTTCGCGTCGATTTGGCCGACCGCCGTCACGACTTCGTCGCGTTCGACCGATTGCTGGTGCAGCGACTCGAGCACGAATGCCAGCACAACCGCAGCTGCGAATGCGGCCGCAAAGGTGGCCAGCGTGAAGCGCGTGAGGAACGTCAGCCGCGGCAGCTTCATGCGATTATGAAACGAAACCGGTGGCGTAGCTGCGCACGCCGAGCGCTTGTGATAGCAGCGCGACGTGCGTCGTTTCCACGCCGAGGATCGATGCCGCGACGCCGGCCAAGGCCCGGTCGTGCAGCTCCGGGATGACCGAGAGGTACGTCGATGCCGCCTTCATTTCGACGACATTCGCGAACGCGATGACGTCGTGTTCGGTTGCGAGCGGCGGATAGGCGATCGGTGCGATCGCGGTTGACGGCACGGCACCGGCGCTGCGCACGGCGCCCATGAGCGCATCGCGGTGGGCGGTGTGGTCGGCGGCGAAGCGCGAGGCGATGGCCAGCACCGGCGCCGAGAGAAGTTTCGTCGCCGCGGCGTCGGCGTAGGCTTTGATGCCGGCGCGCTCGAGTTCGATCGCGCTGTTGAGCGTTGCGATATCGTCCGGATTCGCGGTGGCGGCGGCTGCCGCGAACTGCGACAAAAGTGGCAGGCCGAATGCGGCGATACCGGTTCCAAAGACGAGCAGCCGATTTCGATTCATGCTGCTTACATTACGTTAAAACCGGCGGCTTGGATGGCCGCAGCCGTAAAGATACGCAGTGTTTGGTTTGTTAATGCGACGTAAGGACGACTCCGATTGCCGCCACCGTCATGAGACCGATCGTGATCCAGAGCCAGATTTGCGAGCGCCGTCCGTTGCGCCAGCGGCCCATCGTAGCGGTACTGTTCCCAGTGCACACGACGCCGATCAGAAGCGGGATCGCGACGAAGCCGTTGACCACCGCCGACCAGTAGAGCGCGGACACGGCATCGAGCCGCATCAAATCGGCCACTACGCCGAGCGCGATGCCGGCTGCGATCACGCTATAGAAGGGCACCGCTGCACTCGGCTTCGCGTCGAGCGTGCCGGTCCAATCGAAGGCTTCGGCCATCGCAAACGCCGACGAGCCGGCGAGCACCGGCACGGCGAGCAATCCCGCGCCGACCACGCCGAGGGCGAAGAGCAACTCGGCCCATGGGCCGGCGAGCGGGCGCAGAGCGCTCGCCGCGTCGGCCACGCTGTTGATGGTCACGTGATGGCGGAAGAGCGTCGTCGCGCTGATCAATACGATGAACCACGCGATCACGTTCGAGTAGAGCATGCCGGTCACGACGTCGGCGCGCATTTCCGTGATGGCGGATTTCGTCGAGCCCTTGCGCTCTTCAACAGTCGTTTGACCGGCGGCGACCTCCTCTTCGACCTCGAGGGCAGCTTGCCACACGAATAGATACGGCGTAATGGTCGTGCCGAGAAATCCGACGAACGTGGCCATCCAGAACTTGTTGAATTGTATCTCGGGCAGAAACGTGTGCCTGATCGCCTCGGCCCAGTTCACGCCGACAACGACGGCGCTGACGACGTAGGCGAAGAGGGTGAGGCAGAGCCATTTCACGATGTCGGCGAACACGCGATACGACGCAAAGACTTGCACACCGATCAGCAGCGCACCGAACACCACAGCCCACGCCCCGGAGGGAATGGGCGTCACGAGCGCGGCCGATGACGACATGCCCGCGATGTCGGCGGCGATGTTGAGCGTGTTGGCGGCGACCACGAGGGCAACGAGCACGCGCAAGAGCCACACCGGCATGACCCGCCGCATCGAGGCGATCAAGCCAGAACCGCTCACGATTCCGATGCGTGCGCACATCTCTTGCACGGCGATCATCATCGGAATCGTGATCAGTGCGACCCACAGCAAACCGTAGCCGAGACTCGCGCCCGCGATCGAATAGGTGGCGATGCCCGAAGGGTCGTCGTCGGAGGCGCCGGTGATGATGCCGGGGCCGAGTTTTTGCGCCCAGACGGGCAGTTTCACTAGCGCCCGGTGGTTTGGTCGAGAAAGTCGAGTTCGGCCGTGCGAAACGCGGTGCCGGTCGAAACCGTATCGCCGAAGACGATGAAACGGTCGCCCGCGGGCGTGTAGGGGGGCCACACGCTCGTGCCGGGCGGATTCGGATTTCCGGTTTTGGCGAACTGCGTCCACATGGTTTCCATCGCTTCGGAGACGGCGTTGTCGGTCGCGTCGAACGCGGGTGCCGGCGCACCGACTCCGTTCACCGCCGGTGCGTTGAACACATACGGCAATTCGTCACTGTGCCCGGGAAGTTTTCCGGCGCGCGCGCGAGTGAAGAGGTAGCGGTAGACCGGGGCGCCGGCTTTGGCCATGACCACGGCCATTTTGCGGACGCCGGTGTTGATGTCCATGTCGCCCACGATCGTCGCTTCAGCGTTCAGCGCGCCGGCGTCGTCGGAGGCCGGATAGAACGCGCGCGCCTGCGGTGCCGAGGCGCCGAAGCGTTTCTTCAACGCGGCATCGTACATCGCGAGCGTTTTCACCGGAATACCGCGCGCGAAGAACGAGCCTTCGTTGACGTTGTTGCCGACGATGATCGGCACGACGGTTTCCTTACCGGCTGCATAGGCCGCGCGCTCGTCGGGCACGACCACGTTGTCGGCGATCGGACCCAGCGTGATCGCGAGATCGCTGCGCGTGTCGGGATCGAGCGGCGGAATGCGTTTCATCAGGTCGTCTAGAGACATCGCACGCAGCGCGGCGAGGCCGGCACCCGCGGCTAGCGTTACACCGGCCGCTTCGGCCTCCGCGAGTTTCAACTGCGGACGGAAAACCGGCGCGCTTTCCATGATCGCGCGTTCGAACAGGCCTTTTGCGCGCGGCATGGTCATCAGCGCCGAGACCGAGCCGGCGCCGGCGGACTCGCCCACGATCGTCACGTTGTGCGGATCGCCGCCGAATGCCGCCGCGTTCGCCTGCACCCAGTGCAGCACCGCGACTTGATCGAGCAGACCGTAATTTCCCGACGTGCGATCGGGCGATTCGGCAGTCAGCGCCGGATGCGCGAGGAAGCCGAAGACGTTGAGGCGGTAGTTGAACGTAACGAGCACCACGCCGTGACCTGCGAGCGACGTGCCGTCAAACGTCGGTGAGTTCGCGGCTCCCACCGCGTAGCCGCCGCCGAAGATGTAGATCATCACCGGCAAGTGCGCGCCGGCGCCGGCCGGCGTCCAGACGTTGAGCGTCAGGCAGTCTTCGCTGTTCGGAACGCCGGGCGGCGCGGGCTGGGCGCACTCGGGTCCGAACGCCGTTGCGTCGCGTACGCCGGTCCAGCGGGCCGGTGGCTGCGGTGGTTTCCAGCGCAGCGGCCCCACGGGCGGTGCGGCAAATGGGATGCCTTTGAAGGATCGCACGTCGCCGCCCGTGCCGGACACGATCCCGGCGGTGGTCTGGGCCGTCACCGCCGGCGCATCGGCAGCGCGTGCGGCGCCGAGCGATATTGCGGCGACGACGGCAAAACCGGGAACGGCTAGACGCATAGCTCGTAGCATTGTACCGGCGTAGCGTGCGCGCCGTGGAAATTCCTTGCCGAGCGTTAGGTCGGTTGGGGTGATGCTGACGGCACGTAGGCCGGAGTGGGTGTGATTTCCGGCGCCGGCGACGCGGAGGGCGAGGGCGCCGCTGACGGCGACGCGGTTGGTGACGGCGACGGACTCGGCGGCGGCACGCACGGCTGCGGCAGTATTTGCGCGTGTAGTCCCTTTGCGATCGTCGTCTCGATCGGGCCCGGTGTGGGGGTCGCAGTCGCTGACGGCGCCGGCGAAGGTGCGGCTGACGGCGACGCTGCATCGGCGTCCGGCGGCGCTTGACCGGTCGCGGCCGCATCGGGCGTCGCGGTCGCTACGGGGGACGGGGTCGCGCATGGGACGGCCGGCGCGTAGTAATGTTCGGTAAAGCCGATCGCGATGTCGCGCTTGAGCGTCTTGCCGAAATAGCTGTCGGGAAACATGTGTACTAGGCGGTTGAGGTAGATCCACGCACGATCCTGATTCGCCTTGATCCAGATCTTGCGCTCGACTTGCACCGCCAGAAAATATGTGCGCGCGAGCTGCGGATCGCGCGGGTATTTGCGCGCCCAGTCGTTCAGCGCGTCCTCCGCCAGCGCGATTTTGTTGACGATATTTTGGTCCGTCGTGTGATCGCCCGACGAGATCGCCGCATCGCGAAACGTATTGTTCATGCCGAGGAAGCTCATCTTCAGGCGACCGAAGTATTCATCACCCGGGGCGGAGTTCTTGAAGCGTTCGCGTTCGGCTTGTTGCCACTTCGTTAGTTTCGCCGGCGGCGGCGGCGCCGGCGCCGCGCTCGCTGCAATAGCGGTGACGGCGAGCGCGGCAAAAATTGCGGGCAAAGACGGCTTCACCGGCCGCCTCATTTGAAGCGCGCGCGCGGCCTCCTGGAGGCCCAAGCGGGCGGTAGCAACGGGGTGTCCCGGCTGGGCAGCGAAGGCAATCGGACGCTTATCAGGAGGCCGTCAGGATGCATCGCCGGCACCCGCCCCGGCGCCGGTGGAGCATTTCGTCATGGTCGAGGGCACCGTCACCGGCAAGACGTTCAACGAGCTCACGCCGGGCGCCGCAACCGGAGGCTTCGGCGTCCGCGCGGCGGCTGAAGTGCCGGTGATCGACGTCATCACGGCCCGTCCGACGCGCTTCACAACGCGCTCTTCATGGGTGCCGGCCTGAAGTTCTAGCGAGAAGTCTTAGCGGGCCGGCGCCCAGATCAGCGACGTCGCTGCGACCGGTGCCTGGCCCGAGTACTTCGCCGCGGTGTTGATCGGCGGCTGAACCAGCCGCGGCTCGAGCGTCACCGCGTACGGTACGCGGTTCATGCGGTCGACGATCGTGGGATCGAGCTTGAGGTACTTGAGCAGGATCGCGGCCGATTCTTTGTGGTGCGCGTTGGCCCAGAGCGCCGTGCGATGCATGACGGTCCCGAAGCGCAGCGCGACGTCGGCGTGCGACGCGAGCCACGATTCGGTGGCGATCCAGCCGGTGGCTTGATAGCGCGGGGCCACGCTTTCGGCGGCCCGCGCGAGGATGTGCAGATCGCCGGCACCGGCGGTCAAGAACGGCTCGATCACGTACGCCGCATCGATGCGGCGTTGCGCGATCGCGGCCGACATTGCGGGAAACGGCAGCTCGATAAACTTCACGTCGGCGGACTTGCCGCCGTTCTTGTCGATCCAGGCGCGGGTCGCGAAGTAGGTGAGATCGTTGAGACCGCTGACGGCGACCACTTTGCCGTTGAGGTCGGCGGCCTTCTTGATCGGTGAATCTTTGATCGTCACGAGCGCCGCGGTCGGCGAGGCGGCGTCGTAGAGCCCGGCCGGGGCGATGTAGAGAATCGGAATGCCCTTGCCGCGCGCATCGGCAACCGATCCGACCACCGCGTTCCCGATATCGCCGCCGCCGCCCGCGAGCGCCGCGATGATCGCACCGCTATTCGTCATCGCGGTGATCCGCACGTCGAGACCGGCATCTTTGAAATAGCCCAAGTCCTGCGCGTAGTACACTTCGGCCGAATTGTCGGCCGGCAAGTTGATGAGGTTGATGATGGCCGGTGCGTCGGCAGCGCGGGTTGCGGTGGTGACGCCGAGCGTCAAGACCGCTGCCAGCAGCGCAATGGTGAGTCGTCGAGTTGCGATCATGTCCTACTTTGCGGGTGCCCAGATGAGTGAGTTGGCCGGAACGGCCGGTTGGCCCGTATACTTCGCGGCGGTGTCGATCGCCGGCTGAATCAACGATTGTTCGAGCGCGAGCGCGTAAGGCGCGCGATACATCTTGGCCGCGACCACCGGATCGACTTTCAAGACTTTCTCCAAGATCTCGGCCGACTCTTTATGATGCGCGTTTGCCCAGATGGCCGTGCGGTGGATGGCGGCGCCGAAGCGCAGCGCAACGTCGCCGTGGGAGGCGAGCCACGATTCGGTCGCGATCCAGCCGGTGGCCATGTAGCGGTTCGCAACCCCGGTCGATGCGCGGGCCAGCAAACGAGTGTCGCCCAAGCCGGCGGTGTAGAACGGCTCGACCGTGTAGGCGGCATCGACGCGATGGCTGACGACCGCGATCGCCATTTGCGGAAACGGCAGCTCGACGTACTTCGAATCGGCCGAGTTACCGCCGTTCTTGTCGATCCATCCGCGCGTGGCGAAGTACGTTAGGTCGTTGAGGCCGCTGACCGCAATGGTCTTGCCCTTCAGGTCGGCGGCGGTTTTGATCGGCGAATCTTTCGCGACGATCAGCGCGGCCGTCGGCGAGGCGATGTCGGACATCCCGGCCGGTGCCAAAAAGAGAACTGGGATACCCTTGCCGCGCGCATCGGCCACCGACCCGACGACGGAGTTGCCGATGTCGCCGCCGCCGCCGGCGAGTGCTGCGATGATCGCGCTGCTATTGGTCATCGCGGTGATGCGCACGTCGAGACCGGCGTCTTTGAAGAAGCCCATCTCTTGCGCGTAATAGACCTCGGCCGAGTTGTCGGCGGGGAGGTTGATCAGGTTGATGACGGTGAGCGGGGCATCGGCGGCGCGACCGGCCGGCGCGATCCCGAAAGAAAGTGCGGCTGCGAACAGCGCAAAGGTGAGCCGTCGAAGGTGTTTCACGGAGGAAGTCTCCTGCCGGGAGGCCCGGCTTCCCTCCCAGCCATCTCTATATGGCGTGTGACACTGTAGGCGGTGCATGCGGATTGCGTCCCGGCATTACACCGACGAAGGGCATCTCGCCGCGATCGACGGGCGTCTGGTTCAGACCCCGGACGCGGTGGACGCGCTCTTCGAGCGCGCATGCTGCCTCGAAGACCTCGGCTCCGACGACGCCGCGCCGGCGTACCTGGCCGTCCTGGCGCGCGATCCGCACCATCTCGGCGCGCTGACCAACCTCGGCTTGCTCGTGACCCAGCGGGGCGATGCTGCCAGCGGGCGTGCCCTGTTCACCCAAGCCCTCACGCATCATCCGCGCGCACCGATCGCGCACGTCAATCTGGGCCATGCGCTGCTCGAGCAGGGCGAAGTCGACAGTGCCGAGGCGCAGTTCGACGCCGCGCTGGCGGTGGATCCGGATTTCTTTGCCGCGCACCACGGTTTGGCGCTGCTCTACGAGCGCGCCGGCGATGCGGTCCGCGCCGATCGGCAGTTGGAGCGCGCGTTCGATAAACGCAGCGCATGGACGCTGCCGTATAACGGGGCGGGGCCGCCGCTGCGCGTGCTGCTGCTCGTTTCGGCGCGCGGCGGCGACATCGTGACGCATCCGTTTCTGGACGATCGCATCATGCAGACCACGATGTTCGTGCCCGAAGGTTTTCGCTACGGCACCGTTTTGCCGCGACACGACGTGGTGTTCAACGGAATCGGCGACGCCGACCGCTGCCGGACCTCGCTCGAACGCTCGCGCGCGATCCTGGCGCAATCGCCCGCCAAAGCGATCAACGATCCGCAGCGCGTGCTCGCCACCGCGCGCGATAAGACGGCGGCGCTGATGGGGGCCGTTGCCGGGGTCACGGTACCGCGCACCGAGCGCATCGCGCGCCGCGATGTGGGCGTGGAAGGCTTGATGCACCGCGGCTGGCGGTTTCCGCTGCTGCTCCGCGCGCCGGGCTATCAAGCCGGGCGCTATTTCGAGCGCGTCGACGAACCCGCCGCACTCGCGACGGCGCTCGCGCGCGTGCCGGGCGAAGAGTTGTTCGCGATCGAGTTCATCGATCTGCGCGATGTGCAGGGCGACGTGCGCAAGTACCGCGTGCTCTTCATCGACGGCCGGCTCTACCCGGTGCATCTGGCGATTTCCACCCATTGGAAGGTGCACTACTTTTCTGCGAACATGGCCGAGCGCGACGAACATCGCGCCGAAGAAGCGCGTTTCCTCACCGATATGACGGGCGTGCTCGGCGCGCGCGCGCTGGCCGCGCTCGAGGGCATCGGGCGCGCGCTCGCGCTCGACTACGGCGGGATCGACTTCGGCATCGATGCCGCCGGCAACGTCGTCGTGTTCGAAGCCAACGCGACGATGGCGGTCTATCCGCCTGCGGGGGAGCAGTTTGCGTACCGCCGGCCCGCCTACGACGCCGTCATCGCCGCCGTCAGACGTTTGATTGCCGAGCGCGCGTCAGCGCACTAGCGATCGAGCGGATCGGTTGCGCGCGGGTAGGTCACGATCTCGACGTTGACGTACTGACCGTTGCGCCTTTCGGTGCGGCGGATATACACGGTCTGCACGATGTCGCGCGACTCCTTGCCGATCTCGATCGGGCCGCGCGGGCTCTCGAAGTTCATGCCGGCGAGCAACTGCATCGTGCGGTCGGGATCGAGGCTGCCCTTTTGCGCGGCGGTCACGTTGTAGATCGCGTGCATGATATCGTAGATCGCAACGCTGTTGTAATCGGGCGGGGCTTCGCCCTTGTCTTGTTTCTCCACTTCCTTGACGAACGCGTCGTTGAGCTTCGAGGCGTGGTTGGCCGAATAGTTGCCGGTACTGATGATCCCATCGGCCATGTCGCCGTACGTCGGCAGAAAGCTCTCGAGCACGAGGCCGGGCGTCGCGAGGATCTTCACGCCCGCTTGCGCGAGCCCGGCGTCGTAGAAGGCCTTGAGAAACGGCTGCCCGCCGCCGTTGGCGTTGACGAACGCGAACACCGCCTGCGGCTTCGCGTCTTTGATCCGCTGCACGTAACCCGAAAAATCCGGGTTCGTGAGCGGCACCTTCACCTCGCCCGCCAGCGTACCGCCGCCCGACGCAAAGGCTTGTTCGAAGCCGGTCGCGGCGTCGATGCCGGGTGCGTAGTCGAGGTAGATCGCGAACACCGACTTGAGACCGTTCTGCAGCGCCCAGCGTGCCAGCGGCGCGCTCAATTGCGGCAGCGTCAAGCTGAAGCGCGCCATGTACGGATCGCCGTGCGTGATCTTCGACTGCGTTGCGTTCATGACGAGGAAGGGCGTCTTTGATTGCGCCGAAACTTGCCCGACCGCCACCGCATTCGGTGAGAAGATGATGCCGGCGAGGAAATCGACCTTATCGCCGACGACGAGTTCCTGCGCTTGGCGCTTGGCCACTTCGGGTTGCGGCCCCGTATCATCGCGCCGGATCACGACGACTTTGCGCCCGGCGATGGTGTCGCCGTGCTGTGCGATCCAGGAGTTGATCGCCGCATCGGCAACGCGCGATGCGGCGGCGGTCGAGCCCGAGTAGCTCGTGATAAACCCGATCTTGAGCGGCGGTTGATCGGCGCCCGCGGTGCCGCCGGCCACGTTCGCAGCGGCGATCCCGAAGACCGCCAGCGCTAGCGTCACATAACGTCGAGTCATCGAAGCATCCTCCGAAAGCATCATTGGGAGGGCGGTACCGGCCCCTTCACGACACGCTAGTGGACTCCCGCGTACCCCCGGCGAAGCGCTCGGCTCATGAAGCGTAATCCCGACCGAATCCTCGTCACGCACGCCGGCGCGCTCCCGCGCTCGGAAGAACTGCGCGAACTGATCTTTGCCCGTGCCGACGGCAAGCCGCACGATGCGGCGGCCTTGAAGGCGATGCTTAAGCGCGACGTGGCGGCCGTCGTGAAGAAACAAATCGCCTGCGGCATCGACGTGGTGAACGATGGCGAACTGGGCAAGACCAACTTCACCAACTACGTGCGCGAGCGCGTTTCCGGCTTCGAGCACCGCGAACGCACGCCCGGTGAATACCGCACGCAGCACAGCATCTCGGCCCGCGACGAGACAGAGTTCGCGGAATACTTCAAACTGGTCGGCGGCGGCTTCCGCAATCGCAGCCCGCGCTTGCACCTCGTGTGCAACCAGGAGCTGAGCTACGTCGGCCAAGCCGACCTCGATGAGGATCTGAGCAACTTCCGCGCGGCGCTCGAGGGCGTCGACGTCGCCGGTGCGTTTATCAACGCCAACACGCCGGGAACGATCGAGCATTGGCTGAGCAACGACTACTATCCGAACGAAGAAGCGTTTCTCTACGCGATCGCCGAGTGCATGCGCGTCGAATACAATGCGATCGTCGCGGCCGGCTTCGACCTGCACGTCGACAATCCGGACTTACCGGACGCCTGGCAGATGTATCCCGACATGACGGTCGAGCAGTACCGCGATTACGCGAAGCTGCGCGTCGCGGTGCTCAATCACGCGCTGCGCGACATCCCGGCCGACAAGGTCACGCTGCACTGCTGCTGGGGCAGTTTCCACGGCCCGCACAAGTTCGACATCCCGCTCGAACACATCGCCGACATCATCTTCAGCGTGAAGGCAACGCGCTTCTCGATCGAGGCGTCGAACCCGGCGCACGAACACGAGTGGGCCGTCTTCAAAGACGTGAAACTGCCCGATGGCGCGATGCTCATCCCCGGCGTCGTGGGGCACTGCACGAACTTCATCGAGAACCCGCGCCTGGTCGCCGAGCGGCTCGAGCGCTACGCGAACCTCGTCGGCAAGGAAAACGTCATGGCCGGCACGGATTGCGGCATCGGCCCGCGCGTGGGTCATGAGAACATCTGCTGGGCGAAATTCGAGTCAATGCGCGACGGCGCGAAACTGGCGACCAGCGAACTCTGGAGGTCGTAATGCTCACGCCGAAAGAGAACGAACGGCTCACGCTCACGGGTCCCGGCACGCCGGGCGGCGATTTGCTGCGCCGCTATTGGCAACCCGTGGCGCTCTCGAGCGAACTGCGGCCGTTCGCGCCGATCCCGACCAAGCTCATGGGCGAAGATCTGGTGCTCTTTCGCGACGACGATGGCCAGCCGGGCCTGCTCGGGCGAACGTGTCCGCATCGCGGGGTCGACCTGAGCTTCGGTCGCTGTGAAGACGGCGGGCTGCGATGCGTCTATCACGGGTGGCTCTTCGCGCGCGACGGCGCGGTGCTGGAACAGCCGGGAGAGCCGGCCGAAAGCACGTTCCGCAATCGCGTGCGCCAGAAAGCTTACCCGTGCGTTGAGAAAAACGGGCTGATCCTCACCTATATGGGGCCGGGCGACCCGCCGGCGTTCCCGACTTTACCGTTCTTCGATCTGCCGGCGGAACAAGTGTGGGCGACGCGCATCATGCAGGAGTGCAACTACCTGCAAGGGCTGGAAGGCGACGTCGATCCGCAGCATCTTTCGTTTCTGCACCGCTTCCTCAACGTCGCGCCGGACGCCGTCCGCGACACGACGACGTTCACCGCGAAAGATCCGGCGCCCGAAATTCTCGTCGAGGAGACGACGTTCGGTTTCCGGATTTACGCCTTGCGCGATGCCGATGAAGAGCAGCGCTACGTGCGCGTGACCAACTTCGTCATGCCCAACAACTCGGCATTCGCGGCCGGGCCGCCGGTCGATCCCAAGACCAAGAAACTCGGGCGCAACACGCACTACCGCATGCACTGGCACGTTCCGGCCGACGACGTCACGCATTGGAAGTACGAGATGGCGGTGCGGCTCGACGGTCCGGTCGACCGCGACTACATGGCCCGCATCTTTCCGCACGCGCCGGGCGAGCCGCTCGAGCGCAATTTGCACAACCGCTATCTGCAAGATCGCAACGAACAGCGCACCAAAACGTTCACCGGCATCGGCAACGTGTTCAACGATCACGACCGGCTCGCGACCGAAAGCATGGGCCCGATCTTCGACCGCTCGCAAGAACATCTGGGCGCGACCGATCGCGGCGTGACGCTGCTGCGGCGCATGCTGCTGCGCGCGCTCGACGAGGTGGAAGCGGGCCGCGATCCGCTGGCCGTGCAGCGCGTGCCGCAGCCCGATCCGTACGACGGTCTGGTCGTGATCGAACAGTTCGTTCCGAAAAGCCGCGACGTGCACGGGTTCTGGAACGCGGAAGTGCGCGCGTGAAGCGTGCCGCAGCCCTCGCGCTGCTGGCCGCCGCGAGCGCGGCACCGCTGGCCGCGCAAACGCTCGCACCGGTGCGGATCGGCACCTCGCTCAGCGATCCGTTCCTCGAGCCGTACTACGGCGTCGATCAGGGATTTTTCGCGAATGCCGGCATCAACGCCGACGTGCAAGCGCTGGCGAACGGATCGACGATCATGGCGGCGGTGCTCGGCGGCGCGCTAGATACGGGCAATACCGATCTCACGCAGCTGGCTAACGCCTACAATCGCGGGGTCGACGTCGGCGTGTTAGCCGCCGGCGCGATCTACGATTCGAAGCTGCCCACGATTTCGCTCGTCGTGCGCAAAGACAGCCCGCTCAAATCGCCCAAGGATTTCGAAGGCCAGATCATCGCCGTTCCCAACTTGAAGTCGACCGGCGGGATAGCGATATCCGAATGGCTGATCCGTGGCGGGGCCGACCTCTCCAAGGTCAAGTTTTTCGAAATGCTCTTTCCCGAGATGGGTCCGGCGCTGGCGTCGGGCCGCGTTTCCGCGGCGCTCAACGGCGAACCGTTCTTGACCGATGCGAAGAACGACATCCGCCGGATCGTCAACCCGTACGACTACGTTGCGAAGAACTTCTACACCGGCGTGTGGTTTGCGAAACGGAGCTGGCTCAACGCCAACGTCGCCGCGGCGAAAGCGTTCACCGCGGCGATGTACACGACCGCGCGCTGGGCGAACTCGCACCAGAGCGATTCGGCCGTGATCGCGGCCCGGCTCACCAAGCTCGACGTGCAGAAGGTGCGCTCGTTCGTGCGCAACACGTTCTCCACATCGCTCGACGTGCGGTACGCGCAGCCGTTGCTCGACCTCGCCTTCAAGTACAAGCTGATCGACAAAGCCACGTCGGCGTCCGACCTGTTCTGGACCCCTGCCTAGTGGATTCACGGAACGTGAATCGACTATTTTAACGGCGTGCCGCCGGGTTTGCTGATCGGCTCGAAGTCGCTCGCGGCCGCGTTGAAGCGCGCGAGTTCGAAGCCGTCTTGGCCCGATCCGCGCTCGCCGAAACGGAAGTCGTAGATCGCATTCGCGCCCGGCCAATCGTGCAAGTGTGCGAAGTAGGCGTGCAACTGCGCGGCGGTCGGATCGGCCGGCACCTTGCGCAGCGCGTCCGTGACCAGGATCGTCATGTCGTAGGCGTTCGCGTAGCCGCCGTCGGGCTTGAGCCCGTTCTGCTCGAAGAGCGTGTCGAAGTCGCGCTCGACCTTCGCGATGCGCGGCGGCACGGCCGAACCTTTGACGGCGGCCGGTATCGTGAGGAAGTGCAGTTCTTTCGGGGCGATGCTGGCCAGCTGCTGGATCTGCGCGATCGTCATGTTGGCGCCGTTGGTCACGAGCGGTATGTCGAGGCCGCTATCGTGGAAGCCGCGCACGACCGTCGAGAACGGGCTGCCGACCGTCCACGAGATCAGCACTTGCGGATTCGACGCTTTGATCTGCGCCATCTGCGCGGCGACGCTTTGATCGGTCGGGTTGAAGTACTCGTGTGACACGAGGCTCAAGCCGGCGCTCTCGTGCAGTGCGAACGCGTCCATGAACGCCTTGTCGAGGGCGGCGCCGCTGGCGTCGGTGGAGTTGAGCATCGCGAAACGTTTGAACCCGCGTTCGCGGTAGTAGCGCAGAACCACGACTGCGTTGTCGAGCGCGGTTCCGGCGGTCGCGTAGACGTACCCGCCGGTGTTGATGTAGGGCGAGATGCAGAACATCACCGGCCCGTTCGCGGCGACCAGCGGGGCGACCGCGCCGCAGGTGGCGGTGACGGCCGGTCCGAGGATGACCGGTACTTTCTTTGCGATGAGGCCGTTCGCAAACTGAACCGATTGCTGCGGGCTCGATTGATCGTCGAGGAAGACGACGTGCAGCGGACGGCCGTGAATGCCGCCCGTCTTGTTGATGCGGTCTTGGACGAGCGTCATCGTTTTCTGCGATGCCTGGCCGAAGAACGCAAACGGCCCGGTCAGCGGCAGAATCGCGTTGAGTTCGTACGGCGCCCCCGCCGTTTGAGCGGATCCACCGGCCGCGAGCGATGCGACCAGCGCAATAGCGAACGCGAAGGCGGGAATACATCGAGCTTTCATGGACGCACAGCGTAGGTGACCGGTACGTCCGCGTCAATGGACATTCGGCGCGAAGCCGTGCCGGCCGGAGGAGATTTCCCCCAAAAGCGCCGAGTGGCCGGTATGAATCGCCGCACGACGCTCTCTATGCTTGCCGCCGCACCCGCGCTCGGCTTCCCCGGGATCGCGCGCGCGGCCGAGCCCGTCCCGCTGCAATTGGGCACGATGGGCGCTGATGGATCCGCCGAGCCGTTCTACGGTTCCGATCACGGCTTCTTCAAGGACGCCGGCCTCGACGTGAAGATCACGGTGATGAACAACACTGCCTCGCTCGCATCGGCCGTCGCCGGCGGTGCGCTCGAGATCGGCTACGGCAGCGTCATCCCGCTCGCCCAAGCGCATTTGCGCGGGCTCGAGTTTCGCGTCATCGCGCCGGCCTTCGAAGCCGGCGGACCGCAATTGACCAACGTCATCATGGTCGGGAAGAATTCGACTGCGAAAACCGGCGCGGATCTCAACAACACGACGGTTGCCGTGAACGGCTTGCGCGACCTCACGCAATACGAGATGCAAGCCTGGATCGATCAGAACGGCGGCGACGTCAAGACGGTCAAGCTGATCGAGATTCCGTTCCCCGAGATGGGCGTCGCGGTCGAGAGCGGGCGCGTCTCAGCCGCGATTCTTGCCGAACCGTTCACGACGCAAGCGCTGGCGCTCGGACAGGGACGGATCATCGGCAACGCATCGCAGAGCGTCGGCCGCCATTACGTCGCGACGTGCTGGTTCGCAACGCCGGCCTGGCTGCAAGCGCATGCCGATACCGCGCGCCGCCTGCAAGCGTCGATGTTGAAAATCGCCAAATGGGCCAACGCGAACCACTCCGATACGCAGCAGATCATTCTGAAGTACACGAAGATTACACCTGAAGTCGCCGCCAAGATGGTGCGCACGACCTACGGCGAGGCGAAGGTGACCGCGGCGGAGATTCAACCGGTGATCGATCTCGCCGTCAAGTACGGCGGCATGGATCCCGTCTCCGCATCAGACCTCATTTGGCAAGGCTAAGCGGGCTTGGGTTTGGGCGGGCGCAGCGGCTCGTACGTCGCCTGCGCTTCGTCTTGCACGCGGCTCGGGTGCTCGCCCCGTTCCAATTGCGCGAGCAAGTCGTCGAATAGCCGCGCGCCCAGCGGCACGAGCGTCTCGAAGTAGAGCTTCGCGGGCGAACTGTCGGCCGGGATCGGCACGGCGCCGGCGATCGCGATCGGGCCGGTATCGATCCCCTCGTCGACCCAGAACCAGGTCACGCCCGTCTCTTTATCGCCCATTTTGAACGTCCAGTAGACCGCGTCGCCGCCGCGGTGGCGCGGGAGCAAGCTCGGGTGAAAGCACAGCACGCCGAGACCGGCCTCGGCGATTTCCGGCGCCTTGAGGATGCGCGTGACGTTGGCCAGCACGATCAGCTCGTAGGGCCGCTCCTCGACGATCTCGTGGCCCCGCTTGCGGCAGACGGCAAGCGTTTCGTCGTAGATGGGGCCGGTCCCGAAAACTTTGATGCGCATCGTGTCGCGCCGTGGCTTCCCCATCGAGGCGTCGAGTCCATGGCGGGCGAACGGCGCGCGCATGTCTACGACGATTTCTGCCTCACGCCGGACCAAGCCGCCCTTCCGCGCCGACCACGTCGGCAGCTTGCTGCGGCCGGATGCTCTCAAGGTTGCGCGCGACCGCTACCTGGGTCCGCAAACTCCGCTCTCGAACCTCGGGCCGCACGATTCGGCCGAACTGCGCACGGTGGAAGATCAGTGCGTGCGCGATCTCATTGCGATGCAAGAAGGCGTCGGGCTCCGCGCGGTGACCGACGGCGAGCTGCGCCGGCGCAGCTGGTGGCTCGAACTGATCCTCGGCTGGGAGGGCTTCGAAGCCGATCGCACCGGCAATACCAAAATTCCGTGGCGCAATAAAGACGGCCCGACGCAGGGCTTCTCGCAGTTGAAGGTGACCGGCAAGATCCGCTGGCGTCCGAGTTCCACCGTGCGCGCGTTCGAGTTTCTCAAAGCAAACGCGAAGGCGGTGCCCAAAGTGACGCTGCCCGCGATCAACAACGTCCACTACTACATCGGCGATCCCGCGAACATCTCGAAGAGCGTGTATCCGGATATGGCCGAAGTGTGGGACGATCTGGTGGCGGCCTATCGTCAGGAAGTCGATGCGCTCGTTGCGGCCGGTGCAACGTACATCCAGTTCGACGACACCAGCCTACCGTTTCTGTGCGATCCCGTGCATCGCGACTACGTTCGTTCGTGGGGTGACGATCCGGACGTGCTGCTGCAGACCTACGCGGCGAAGATCAATGCGGTCCTGACCGGACGTCCGGACGGAGTGACGTTCACGCTGCACCAATGCCGCGGCAACCGCGAGGGAAATTGGGCCGCCGAAGGCGCCTACGATCCGGTCGCGGAGGTGCTGTTCAACACGATCGATGTCGACGGCTACTTCCTCGAATACGATACATCGCGCGCCGGCGGCTTCGAGCCGCTGCGCTTTCTGCCCAAAGGAAAAGTTGCGGCGCTGGGGCTGGTTTCGAGCAAGACGCCGGTACTCGAGAACGCCGACGACGTCGCGCGGCGCATCGATGAGGCATCGCGCTTCGCACCGATCGATCAGCTCGCGCTCTGCCCGCAGTGCGGCTTCGCCAGTTCCGTCGGCGGCAATCCGGTCAGCGCCGATCAGCAGCGCGCGAAGCTGCAGCATCTGGTCGACATCGCGACGCGCGTTTGGGGCGGGGTCTAAAACGTGCGGATGCTGCTGCGCGCGTTGCTCGCGCTCCTCATCGCGCTGCCGGCAGCCGCGCCGCCGGCGCAAGCGGATGATGCGAACACGATCCACGTGGTTACGGTGGCGATCGATCTCTACGCCGGCGCGTACTACGCGCAGGATCAAGGCTTCTTCAAAGCGGCCGGGTTGGATGTCGACGTCACGACGCTGGCCAACGGCGGGGCCGCCGCGGCAGCGCTCGCCGGCGGCAGCACCGACATTGCCGCGACGAACTTGGTCGGTGTTGCGACGGCGGTTGCCCACGGCGTTCCGCTCACGGTGATCGCCGGCGGCGGACTCTATTCCACCAACGCGCCGTCGACCGCCGTGTGCGTGACGAAAGCATCGCCGCTGCGCACCGCGCGCGATCTCGAGGGCAAAACCGTCGGCGTTGCCGCGCTGAACGATCAGGCGACGCTGGCGCTCAAGAAGTGGCTCGCCGCCAACGGCGCCGACTACAAAAAGGTGCGCATGATCGAACTCGGCTATCCCGAGATGATCGCCGGTCTCGGTGCCGGGCGGATCGATGCGGCGATGCTGGCGGAGCCGTGGCAGACCACGGCCCGCAACGGCGACGAGCGTCTCTTCGCCAAACCGTTCGATTCGATCGCGCCGGAATTCAACATCGGCGTGTATGCGGCATCGAAGACGTGGGCGCAAGCGCATCCCGACCTCGTGCGCCGTTTTACCGGCGCGATCTACGCGGCCGCGAAGTGGGCCAACTCACACCATGACGAGTCCGCGCAGATCTTGGCGAAGTATGCGAAAGCCGATCCGAAGATGATCGGCGGGATGATTCGCAGCGTGCAGTCGACCGATTTGGCCGTCGCGCACGTGCAGCCGCCGCTCGACGCGGCGTTTGAGTTCGGGCAAATGGACAAGCAAATGAGCGCCGCCGACCTGATTTGGAATCCGCGCAAGTAAGCCGATCCGGCGACTGCCCAAGGAACTAAGCGCACACAGAAGCTAGTAACCCGGCAACGTGGCGCGTTGTATCGCCTTCCTTTTGCTGGCCCTGCTTATGGGTGTGGGCGTCCCGGCATTTGCAGCTTCCCCGTGGCAGAATCTCGCTGACCCCGTTTTTATTCGCACGGACTCGCGCGAATTGCCCGAAGCGGCGGTCATGGCCTTGGCCCAGGACGGCGCGGGTTTTCTGTGGGTCGGCACGCAGGGCGGTTTAGCGCGCTTCGACGGCTACCACTTCCGCGGTTTTCTGCCGAACGCGAGCGACCCGAAGGCGCTTCCCGACGGTTACGTGCGCATGCTGCTCCCAACGGCCGACGGCGGCTTGTGGATCGGCTCGTCCTCGAACGGGCTCGTCCGCTTCGATGCCGCTAGCGAGACGTTCCGCACGTGGCGGCCCAGCCGGACGGGCGGCAAGGGACCGCGCAGCGCTTCGGTCGACGCGCTCGCCGATGTGGGGGGGAGCCTCTGGGTGGGCGGGGACCGCGGGCTCGATCGCTTCAATCCGCGCTCCGGCGTCTTCGCTCCGGTCGAATTGGCCGCGCGCGGCGCGCAGCCGGTCGTGTGGACCTTGTTCGCCGACCGCTCGGGCACGCTCTGGGCCGGCACCCAAGCCGGTTTGTATTACCGCCGCGCCGGCGCTGCGAGCTTCCGCCCCTTTCCGCTTTCCGCCGCCTCACCGGCGCCGCCGGTGTACAGCCTCGTCGAAGATCACCTCGGCCGGTTGTGGGCGGGCTCGGTCAATGCGGCCTACGTCCTCGATCCGGCGCGGAGCCGCGCTCGCGCGCTGACGTCGGTGCCGGGCGACGCCGCAACGCTGGCGCACGGCCAGCAGTGGTCGGTCGCCGAGGTGACGCCGGGCGTCGTCTGGGTCGGCACCGACGACGCGATCTCGATCGTCGATGCTGCCTATCACGTGCACCGCGTGGCGACCGATCCGAAGAATCCGGGCGGTTTGCCCAACGGCCGCGTGTTGCAGCTGATGCGCGAACGATCGGGCCTCGTGCTGATCGCCGACCACATCGGCGGTTTGCTGATGTACAATCCCGCCCCCACCGGCCTCTACCAACTCTCGGGCAGCAATCCCGCGATCGGGCTCGGCGATGAGGGCGCGCCGGCGCTCCAAGCGCAAGCCGGTCCGGGATTGTGGGTTGGGGGATTCGACGGACGACTTGCCGCTTTCACGCCGCCGGCGCTGCACTCGACGGTGCTTCACGTGCCGAACAACGCGGCGGTGCAAGAGTTGCTCGCGGGCAGCGACGGCCGTCTCTGGATCGGAACGACCGGCGGACTCTGCCGTTTGCGTCCGGGCGAAACGGATCCGGGCTGTCCCGACCGGCCGAGCCAACTCGCCGGCGCGAGCATCTACGCGCTGCTCGAGGATCGCGGCAAGTTATGGATCGGCGGCAGCACGGGCTTGTGGGTCGAGGACCTTGCGACGAGCGAGCTGACGCCGGTGCCCGCGCCCAACGCGCCGGCGCTTTCCAACAACCAGGTGCGCGCGCTGTTTCTCGATCGCCGGCGCCGGTTGTGGATCGGCACGGAGAACGGGCTCGATCGCATCGATCCGAACGGAAAGCTCGTGCGCTTCGCGTTCACGCCGGGCGGGCCGAACTCGATCGGTCCCGGCGGCATGACCACGATCATCGAAGACCGGCGCGGGCGCATTTGGGCCGGCGCGGCCGGCGGTCCCCTCAACGTATTGGAAGATAACGGCAGCGGCGGCATGCGGGTGCGCCACATCGGCGTGGCGGACGGCATGCCGCACGAAAACGTCGACGCCCTCGCGGAAGACGTGCACGGGCGGGTCTGGGCGAGCACCGACCGCGGGCTGGCCGAGATCGATCCCGATACGTTGCGCGCGCGCGGCTATGGCTATGCCGACGGCCTTTCGGCCGGCGCGTTTTGGGCCGGCACGGTGAGCCGGTCGGCCGACGGCACGGTGTTCTTCGGCGGTTTGGAAGGCATCACGATCGTGGCCCCGGATGCCGCATCGGTTTGGAATTATGCGCCGCCGCTGGTCGTGACCGCGCTGCAGTTGGGCCACCGCAGCGTGCCGGCGTGGCGCGTCAACCGCGGCGACGGTTCAGTCGACGTTCCGGCCGAGGCGCGCGACATCAACGTCGAGTTCTCGTCGCTCGATTATTCGGCTCCGCAGACGCTGAAGTACCAATACCGGCTCGACGGATACGATCGCGACTGGATCGAGACCGACGCGCAGCATCGCGTCGCGACGTACACGCATCTCTCGCCCGGTAATTACACGCTCGAAGTGCGCGGCACGAATCGCTTGGGCAGTTGGAGCCACGACGTGTTCCGCCTCGGCGTGCGTGCGTTACCGGCGTGGTGGGAGACGTGGTGGTTCCGCGTGCTCGTGGCCGCGCTGCTGATCCTGGCGGCGTACGTGACGCATCTCGTGCGCACGGGCGTGCTGCGCCGTCGCCAGCGCGAGCTCGAAGCGATCGTCGACAAACGCACGCGCGAACTCTCCGAAGCCAACGTCAAGCTGCAAGAGCTCAGCCTCAGCGATCCGCTGACCGGGCTGCGCAATCGCCGCTTCCTCACGCAGCATCTCGAAGGCGACATCGCGATGACGCTGCGCCGGTACGAGGATTGGAATTCGAATGCGGGGGGCGAGCCGCCGGAGTCCGCCGACGTGCTGTTCTTTCTAGTCGACCTCGACCATTTCAAGGTCGTCAACGACCGCTACGGTCACCACGCCGGCGATCTGCTGCTGATGCAGATGCGCGAGCGTTTGCAGGAGGTGTTCCGCGAATCGGACTTCGTCGTGCGCTGGGGCGGCGATGAGTTCCTTACCGTGACGCGGGAAGGCCGGCGCACCGAAGCCGGCCCGATCGCGGAGCGCATTCGCGAAGCGGTGGCGAGCCGTCCGTTTTCGATCGGCAGCGAGCAGACGCTCGCGGCGAGCGTCTCGGTCGGCTTCGCAGCGTTTCCGTTTCTGCCGGCGGCGCCGGCGGCGGTCACGTGGCTGCAGGTCGTAGGCTTGGCCGATCACGCGCTCTATATGGCCAAGCAGGCCGGCCGCAATACCTGGTTCGGTCTCGCGTCCAACGCGAAGACCCAGGCCGCGATTCGGGCCAATCCGCAAATCAGCGTCGATCAGCTGGTCGCGATGGAGGCGCTCGACGTGCTGACCCGGGTCCCGGAAAAGGAAACGCGTTCCCGGTAGCGATTCTCAGCGGTAGTATGGATTTCTCGACGATGGTCCTGACCATGTACATCGCGTCCGAGGACGGGCCGCAAACCGACGAGCGGGTGCTCGGCATCGCGATCGAACAATCGCTGATCGCGGCCGAACTGGGATACAACCCGTGGTTCACCGAGCATCACTTCCGGGGCCCCTGGCACAGCAACCCGATGCAGTTCGCGTCGTACATCGCGCCGCAGATTCCGAAGGATACGTATCTCGGCTTCGGCGTGCTCTCGGCGCCCTATTACAATCCGGTGCGTTTGGTCGAGAGCATGAACTTGCTCGACCAGCTCACCAAGGGGCACACGCTCTACGGTCTGGGCAGCGGTTTCGCCGGAACGGAACCCTTAGGGCTCGGCGTCGAGAAAGAATACCACGGCTCCGGGCAAGCGGCGCGCGATACGGTCGACGTGATGGAACGGCTGTGGCAGTTCCAAACCGGCGATCCGGAATATCACTTCGACCTTCCGACGCATGAGGGCACGATTCGCCGGCGCGTGGTGCCGGCTGCGTACCGGAAACGTCATCCCACGATGATTCGCACGGCGCGGCTCGATGCGGCGCTCGCCAACGCAGCCCAAAAGGGCTGGCCGGTTTTTCTCGGCACGACGTTCGGCGGCGAGTCGCCGCTACTCGAACAGGTGCGCATTTACCGTAAGGCGTTGGCCGAGGCCGGCCATCCGCAAGAAATCGTCGAGGAATGCCTGCGCTGGTGCACGTGCGACTGGCTGAGCGTCGTCGTCGCGGACACCGATGAAGAAGCGGAAGCGAATGCCGAAAAGGCGCGCGCCGAAGCGTTGACCGTCCGGCAGCGGTTCGTCGAACGTTTCGGACCGATGGAAGGCCCGGTTGCGCAGCGCAAGGCCGGCGAGTCGACGGCCGAAGCCTATGCCAAGGGCGGCGACATGATGCGCACGATCGCGGGCAATCCGGATACCGTCGCCAAGCGCGTGCAGCGCCTGGCCGATCTCGGTATCAATCACTTGCTCGTGCGATTCCTCGGCGAGTGGACCGGCGAGACGCGCGGCATCTCCGAGAATTCGATGCGCTTGTTCGCGCGCGAAGTGCTGCCGCGTTTCAAAGACATTCCGCCGCTGCGCGATCCGCTTGCGCTCGACTTGAGCGCGGTTTCCTAAAAGTGTAGCGAGCGCTGAACCTCGTGCAGCAGCGTCAAATCGGCGACGTTGCGCACGTCGACCGGCGTCGCGACCAGCTTTTCGCCGACCCAAAACTGCTGCATGCGGCCGAGCGCATCGAGGCTCACTTCACCGTGCGCCGTCGGGTAGATCGGGCCGCTAAGCCCGCGTAAAACGTCGGGCGAGAGCTGCGACCATTTGGCGGCCTCCGCGAGCAGCTCCGGCGTCCACTTGCCGTTGCTCTTCAAGACGTCGTCGTTGGCGCGGAGATACGCGCGCAGGAAGCGCCGTAACAGGTCGGGATGCGCTTTGGCGAACGCGGCCGATGCGCCGATGTACTCCTGCTGATACCATGGCACGACCGAGGAGAAAGAAATCCAGCGGTGCCCGACGCCCTCGGCCTCGAGTTGACTGGCCGCGGGTTCGGTTGCGCCGAGTACGTCGACGGCATGATTGCGCAGCGCTTCGAGCCAGTTGGCGATCGAGCGGTAGTGCTCGCTCACTCGCGCGTCGGCCGGCGTCAAGCCGCCCGCGCTGAGCGTTTCTTTCAACAGAAAATCGATCGGCGAACCGATGTTGGCGCCGTCGACGATCTTGCCTTTGAGATCCGCCGGCTGCGCGATCGTCTTTGCATCCCACACATCTTGACGTACGACCAGCCACGACGCATCGTGCCAGCCTGCGTGGCTGCCGCCCATGCCGGCCAGCAGCACGACGTTGAAGCCCGCGTTGAATTGGTTGAAGAAACTCGGGCTCGGGTTCACGGTGCCCAAATCGAAATCGCCGCGCGCCAGCATCGGTAAGAACGCGGTCGACGAGCCGGGGTTCGGCGTGATCTGCAGGTCGATGCCCTCGGCGCGAAAGTAGCCGGCGTCGAGCCCGTGCAGCACCGGCAAGTGCGCGTAGAACGTCGGATCCATGATCATCCGGATGCGGTCCGGCGCGGCAGCATGAGCCGGCGGTGCTGCCGGCGCGAAGGCGAGAAGAAGCAGGAGCAGCGCTGCGGCGATGCGCTTCATGCGTCGTCTTCCACGGCGAAACGGCGCAGTGCTTGCAGTGACGGAACGAAGTAATAGGCGCCCGTGAGCGCGGTCGTGTAGCGCGTCAGCGCATCGCGCACGCCGCCCTCGGCACCGGCCATGCGCCGCAACATCTTATCCAAGCGCTGCTGATCGGCGCTGAACCCGACGAAGACGGTGCCGTGTTCGGTCACGTTGCCGTACGCGGTATTGCGCCGGAAAATCTTGCGCTCCTCACCGTCGATGTCGACGGTCGTGCGCGAAACGTGCGAATCCTCGGGCTGCACGTCTTCGGCCAACTCGATGCTGTCGGCTTTGGTGCGGCCGATCACGCGCTCTTGTTTTTCGACCGGCAGCGCTTCCCACGTTTTCGTTTGGTGCACCCACTGCTGAAAGAGCAGCACCGACCCGCCGGCGCCCGGAGCGCCGTCGGGAACCGTCGCGATGTCGGGCGCGATCATCAGCGCCGGATTCTCCGTACCGTCTTCGAAGCCGGTGAGATCGCGGCTGTGCCGGTACGACCAGCCCTCGAGTTCGCGCACGACGGTTGCGCACGTTTCCAACTTCGCGATCGCTTCGCGCGCGAGGTCGAACACGACGTCGTAGGACGCACCGGCAATCCACAGCCACAGATCCGCCTGGGTCGCCGGCATCGAGTAGCCGTCGGCGCCGGCCAGCGGCGCATCGAAGCTGCCCAATTCCGCCGGCGTGTCGGCGGCTGCGACCGCGCGCCAGATTTCGGGCCGGAACCCGATGACGAAGTTGACGCCGCCGACCGTCGTGCGGGGCTCGTGGACCGAGACCACGGTGCGTACCAGCGTTTCGGGCGTGGTTCCCGCCGTTTGCGAGAATTCGAGATAGATGTGCGCGGCATCGCCGAGCGCAAAGATGCCGGTCTGTGGGGTGCTCATCGTTACCGCGAAATGCGTTGCGGGGTGGCGGTTTCCTGTGCGTAGAATGACCCGCGCGTGGCCGTAGCTGCTTCCGCGTCCGTTCCCGATCGTATGCCGCTCACGCGTGGGGTCACGTGGTGGGCGCTCGCTTTTCCGGCAGTGATGATCGTGGCGCTCGCGCGGCACGACATCCCTCTGCTGAACTGGGTGCACGTGCTCTCGGGCGTGCTGTGGACGGGCGCCGATATCTTCCTCGGCTTCATCGTCGGACCCGTGCTGCGCCGCATGGATCCGCCGCAGCGCACCGCGTTCATTACGTATTTCGTGCCGCGGTCGATCCTCTATTTTCCCTGCGTATCGCTCACGACGGGCACGGCCGGCTGGTATCTTGCCGCGTGGCTCGGCCTAACGTCGCCCGCGAATCCGCAATTTGCTTGGGTGGTGGCGGCGCTGATTTTGATCACGCTGATGACGATCCTGGGCCTGGGCATCATGACGCCGAACAGTTTGCGGATCTGGTTCGAACTGCGCAAGCCTGCGCCCAACCGCGACATGATCATCCGGCTGAACCGCTACAACGTCATCAACGCCGCTGTCCAAGGATCGATGCAAATCATGATCATCATCGTTATGTCGCACCTGACGCTCGGAGGTCCGTGAACGTGTTGACGCGCGGACGGTTTGCCGCCGGGAGTGCGGCCGTGCTCGCCGCGATTGCGGGCGGCGCGCGGACCGCCGGCGCGCAGCCGGTGCCGTTGCGCTTGAACGTATTTGGCGGGCTCGATGCGTGGCCGGTCTACGTGATTCACGATCGCGGCTTGATGAGCGGCTACGACGTTGCGCTCACGACGACGACGGGTTCCGTGCCGCAGTTCGCGCACATGCTCGCCGGCGATGCCGATCTGGCCCTCACCGCGATGGACAACGTGGTCGCCTACGATTCCGGGCAGGGCGATCCGTCGGTGACCGGCGATCTCGATTTCGTTGCCTTTCTCGGCATCGGACCCGGCTTCTTGCGGTTGCTCGTGCGGCCCGAGATCACGTCGTACGAGCAGCTGCGCGGCAAGACGTTTGCGGTCGACGCGCCGGCCACCGGCTTCTCGTTCGTGTTGCGGCGGTTGCTCGAGAAGAACGGCATCATGCCGGGCGAGTATTCGTTCGTCGCGCTCGGCAGCACGCAGAAGCGTTTTGACGGCATGGTCGCGGGTCAGGCGGCCGGCGGCGTCGTGGGCGCGCCCTTCGACGTGATCGGCGCGCAGAAGTACGGCTTCCACGTGTTGGGCAATGCGCTGGACACGCTGGGACACTACGAGGCCACGGTGATGATGGCGCGCCGCTCGTGGGCGGCGGCGCACCGGCCGGTGATCGCGGCGTTCGTGCGCGCGTATCGCGATGCGGTCGCGTGGCTCTACGCTCCGGCGAACCGCACCGAAGCGATGGCGATTTTGGGACGGAACACCGACCTGCCGCCCGAGATTATCGCGCAGGTTGCGCCGGTCGTGCTCGGTTCGCCGGTCAGCTACACGCGCGACGGCAAATTCGACGTGGCCGGCGTGAGCACGGTGATGGAACTGCGCGCAGCGTACGCAACGCCGAAGAAAGCCCTCGGCAGTCCGCAAGCCTTTATCGACCAGAGCTTTCTCTAGCCGGCTTTGATGCCACGCTCGACCGGATGCCCGATTCCGAGCGGATGCGCATCGATCAGCACGAACGCAATCCGCGCCGGCTCGGTACCGCGATTCACCCAGGCGTGATTGGTGCCGCGCTGCACCATCACGTCGCCCGCACGTAATTTGACGGTTGAATCGTCGAGATCCATTTCGACTTCACCGGAGATGACGATCACGTAGTCGATCGTCTCCGTGCGGTGCATGTTGCCTGCCTTGCCGCCCGGCGCGATCTCGTTCACCGTGAAGCGCGAACCGTTCGGCGGCGGTGGCGTGCCGATCACCCGCGCGCCCATGTCCTCGATCCCTTCGCCGAGTGCGATATCGGCCGGCGTGCGGTCGGTGCACCACATCAGCGTCGACGTATTCCCGTTCCCGCTTGCCGAGCGGCGCGTGTTCGGCGCCTCGCCGTCGATCAGCACGATCGCTTTGCCGTTGTCATCGTGACCGGTGACGACGCGCCTCACGAGAGCGTGTTCGTCCCGGTCGACGGCGGCACGTCGAACACCGCCAGCATCATCCCGATCATCGTGTACAAACCCGCTGTCGTGACCATCTCGATCATTAAATCGAGGCCGAAGGCGTCCAAGCCGCGCGCATAGTTGGCATCGCTAAGCGCACGCGTTTGGTTGAGCTCGGTGAAGATGTCGTAGATCAACTGCTCGTCGGAGCGCGCGAACGAAGGGACGCGGTTGGTCCGGATCGCCTCGATCGCGCCGGCCGAAATGCCGGCCTCCAGCGCCTGCCTAGCGTGCGCGGTCCATGCGTACTCCGCGCGCCACGGCCGCACGATCAGCAGCACCATCAACTCGACGAGCCGCTTTTCGAACCCGCTGTTCTTGCGCAGGCGGTCGCTCAGATGTTCGACCCGCTTGGCGATCTCCGGCACGCGGATCCAGATCGCGAAGGGGCCGCCGATCACGCCCGACCGGGTTCCGGCGATCGAGGCCGCAATGGCCTTTTGCTCGGCGCTCATTTCATCGTCGCTCAGACGCGTCACACGGCTCATGCGCTCCCCATTCCGGTTGGTGCGGTCGGCTCCTCGGCGAAGGAAAGGTCCTCCGGCAATACAACCTCCTGAGGAACTCAGTTGCCGGAGGTTCACTGCATGACGGGTTTATCGCGTTCCGCGCTCTTGACCGGACTCGCAGCCGGTGTAGCAGGTGCGGCACTGCCCCGCGTCGCCCGCGCACAAGCCACGACCGTGCGCATCGCCGGGGTGTTCAGCGACCTCTTCGCGGAGCCGTTCTATGCGAAGGACGCCGGAGCGTTTGCGAAGGCCGGATTCGACGTGCAGCCGACGAGCCTGAACAACGCAGGCGCGGTCGCCGCCGCGATCGGCGGCGGCAGTCTCGAACTCGGCACCGGCGACCTCATCTCCGGGGTGAACGCAATCAACGCGGGCGTACCCGTCGTTTTGGTCGCCGGCGGCGGTCTCTATAATGAACGCGGCGACCAGAACTCGACGATCCTCGCGGTCGCGAACGATTCGCCGATCAAAACGGCCAAGGATCTGGTCGGCAAGTCGATCGGCGTTCCGACGCTCGCCGGTCTGTCGACCGCGTGCCTTCGCGCCTGGCTGCCGGCGCACGGCGTGCCGCTCGATAGCGTGAAGCTGGTCGAAATTACGCAAGCCGAATCGCCCGCTGCGCTCGAGCGCGGCAGGCTCGACGCCGGTCTGCTCTCGGAGCCGTTCGTGACGTTTGCCAAAGCGTCGACCCGCGCGATCGGCTCGCCGTTCGATGCCGCCGCCGATCTCGCACCGAACAAGATCTTCTGCGTTTCGGTGTGGTACGCGAACAAGACGTGGTTCGAAGCCGACGCCGCGCGGGCGAAGCGCATCGTGCAAGCGATCGTCGACACTGCGCGCTGGGCCAACACGCATCGCGACGATACGTTCGGAATTCTCGTCCGCGACGGTCACCTCGATCCGGTTCAAGCGAAGGGCATGCTGCGCACGACGTACGCCACCAGCCTGACGGCCGATCTCATCGCCCCCGTGATCACCATCGGCAATAACAACAAGATGTTCTCGAAGCCCACGGACGCCGCTTCCCTTATCACCAAAGCGTAAGGAGCACCCAAGCGATGTCGCTCAATCGTGACCGCTTTCTCAGAACGACGGCCGGTGCCGTGGCGGGACTCGCTGCCGGCGCGGCCGAGCTGCAGCCGGGCTCCGCCGCCGACGATTCGGTTTTCCTCGGACTCTGCTGCCCGCTGACCGGCTCCTACGGCGCCGACGGCGAGGATTTGCGCAAGGGCTATCTGCTCGCGATCCGCGACCTCAACAACGGCACCGGCGTCATGGGTCAGATTCCGAGCCTGCGCGGGAAAAAAGGCGTGCTCGGCAAGCGCATCACCTACAAGGTCGCCGACACCGAGACCAATCCCAACACCGCCGTGCAGCACGCGACCGAGTTCATCACGCAGAACAAGGCGATCATGGTCACGGGCGGCGTGGCCAGCTCCGAAGTCATCGCAATGGCCAAGGTCGCGCAGCAGCAGAAGGTGCTGTTTATGACCGGCGCAAGCGGCTCGAACGATACGACCGGCGTCGATTGCCAGCGTTATTCGTTCCGCTCGCAGTGCGATGCGTACATGGTGGCCAAGGCGATCGCGCCGATCCTCGGCAAAGCGCTGGGCACGAAACGCAAGGCCGTCTACCTCACGCCCGATTACAGCTACGGCCACTCGTTGACCGGATCGATGCGCGAATTCACCGAGAAACTCGGCTGGACGACCGTGGCCGACGTCGTCGCACCGTTTCCGTCGCCCGGCGATTTCAGTTCGTACCTCACCAACATCGCGAACTCCGGCGCCGATACGTTCGTGAACATCGAGTTCGGCAACGACGGCGTCGCTTCGACGAAGCAGGCCGCACAATTCGGCATCTTGCCGAAGATGAAGCTCGTCGTTCCGAACGTGTCGACCTATTTTCCCGACGGCGTCGGCGCGGAGCTGATGGGCGGCGTGTACGGCACGCAAGAATGGTACTTTTCGCTGGCCGACCGCTACCCGCTCTCCAAGCGATTCCTCGACGACTTCGAGAAGATGTATCCGGGCGTCGTGCCGCGCTGGACGGCGCACATCGCCTACACCCAGCTCGCGATCTGGGCCGATGCGGTGACGCGCGCGAAGACGTTCGCCGCGCCGGCCGTCATCGCGACGCTCGAGGCGGGGAAACCGCTCACGCTGATGCTGGGACCGGTGCACTATCGCGCCGGCGACCATCAGCTCGTGCGTCCGGTTCCGGTCGTGATCGGCAAGACCGCCTCGCAGATGAAGAACAAGGCCGACTTCTTCCAAGTGGTCGACATCATCCCGGGCGACGAAGTGATGCAGCCGCTCGACACGACCTCATGTACGATGCCGCCCGTGTGAGGGCATTGAGGATGAGCGCCTGCCGGTTCATTTGATCGAAGCGCAACTCCTCAACGGGGTTGCGCTCGGATCGATCCTGGCGCTGGTCGCGCTCGGGCTCACGATCATCTTCGGATTGCTCGGCTTCGTGAACTTCGCGCACGGCGGTCTGTTTACGGTCGGCGCCTATGCGGGCTGGCTCGCATACACGCGCTACGACTCCTACGTGCTCGGCATCGTCGCCGCAGTGGTGGTGACGTTTGTTGCCGGCATCGTCATCGAGCGGCTGCTGATCCGGCTCTATTACCGGCGGCCGAAAGAAGACCAGATCCTGGTAACGTTTGGTCTGGGCATCGTGCTGGTCGAGATCGTTCGCGCGCTCTTTACCGGCCAGAACAAACTCGTGCCGACGCCGTCATGGGCGAGCGGCGCCGTCCAGTTGGCGGATCTCGTTTATCCGCAATACCGGCTCGACGTCGTCGGCATCGTGGCCGTGACGCTCTTGGCCGTGTGGGCGATCATCTTCAAGACGCGGCTCGGATTGATCGTGCGCGCGGGTATTGACGACGCGCTGATCGTCGAGATGCTCGGCATCGATATCGGGCGCGCGTTCATGCTCGTCTTCGCGCTCGGTGCGTGCGTGGCCGGTTTGGCCGGCTTCGTCGACGCGCCGATCTTGGCGTTGACGCCCGACGTCGGCACGATGGTGCTCGTCCAGTCGCTGGTCGTCATCGTGATCGGCGGCGTTGGTTCGTTCGGCGGCGCGATCGTGGGCGGCATCGTCGCCGGTGAGATCATCAGCCTGACCAGCGTGTTCGCGCCCGATTGGGCGCAAGTCGCGCTCTACATCGCGATGGCGCTCGTGCTGCTGGCGCGGCCGCAAGGATTGCTCGGCGTGGTGGGGCGCGCATGATTCTCGGGCCCGTCGGCGATCGCACCGGCTGGCGGGTTGAAGGCGCGGTCGCGCTGTTTCTCGTGCTCTTTCCGTTTTTGCTCGGGCTCTTCGGCGCGGGCACCGATCTCGGCACGCGCATCCTCATCTTGGGACTCTTCGGCCTCGGCGTCGATCTGATCTTCGGATTTACCGGCCTGCTCTCGTTCGGCCAAGCCGCGTTCTACGGAACCGGCGGGTTCGTGACCGCGAACGTGCTCATCCGGCACATCGTGCCGAGCACGCTTGGCGCGCTCGCCGTCGGCACGCTGGTTGCCGCGCTTGCCGGCGCGCTGGTCGGCTCGCTCGCGCTGCGGCAGGTCGGCATCTATTTCGCGATGCTCACGCTCGCCTTCGGGCAGCTGTTCTACTTTCTCGAGAACTCGCCGCTGCGCGCGTTCACCGGGAGCGAGAACGGTTTGCCCGGCGTTCCGAAGCCCGTCTTCGCGCTCGGTCCGTGGACGCTCGACGCGACGACGAGCATCGGCATGTACGTGTTCGTCGCCGCGATCTACTTCGGCGGTTTCTTCATCGCGCGCCGGATCGTGCGCTCGCCGTTCGGTGCGGTGTTGCGGGCAATTCGCGAGAATCCCGAGCGCGCCGCGGCCGTCGGTCATCAAGTTCCGAGCTACAAGCTCGTCGCGTTCACGCTCGCCGCAGCCTATGGCGGGCTCGCCGGCGGACTGCTCGGCATTTTCCAAGGCTACATGCCGCCCGAAGCGTTCTCGATCGATCAATCGGGCGAGATCATCGTGATGACCGTGATCGGTGGACCCGGCACGCTGATCGGCCCGCTGGTCGGCGCGGGCGTGTGGACGCTCTTGCGACAGGGACTGCAGAACGTGGACGCGATTGCCGGCGTGTGGAAGCTGATCCTTGGTCTCGTCTTCATTCTTCTGATCACCGGTTTCCGGCGCGGACTGACCGGCGGCGCGATCGCGCTCTGGGCGCGCCTGCGGGCCGCGCGATGACCGCGTTGCTCGAAGCGCGCGAACTGACCAAACGCTTCGGCGGCCTCACCGCCGTCGACCGCGCGTCGCTCACGATTGACGAGGGAACGATCACCGCGCTGATCGGGCCCAACGGCGCGGGCAAAAGCACGTTCTTCAAGCTGCTCGCCGGCGAGCTCGAGCCGACGGAAGGCGACGTCGTTTTCCGCGGACGGCCCATCACCGGGCTCGGCGTCGCGCGCGTGTGCCGCCTCGGCATCGGCAAGAGCCATCAGATCACGCAGATCTTTCCGAACTTGACCGTGACCGAGAACCTGATCATTCCGGCGCTTGCCGCGCGCCGCGGCGGGTTCCGCGTCGATCTCTTTGCATCGGTGCGCGGCATCGACGGATTGGCCGAGCTCGTCGCCCATACCCTGAACGAAATCGGCCTCGCCGATCGCGCCGGCGTCCGCTCCGGCGAATTAGCGTACGGCGAGAAGCGGCGTCTCGAGATCGGGCTCGCGCTCGCGACGCAGCCGCACCTCTTGCTGCTCGATGAACCCGCTGCCGGCATGAGCCCATCCGAAACAGCCGAGACCGTCGCCCTGATTCAACGCTTGCGCACGGGCGTCACGATCGTGATCGTCGAGCACGACATGGACGTCGTGTTCGGCTTGGCCGACCGCATCATGGTGATGCAGAACGGCGCGACGATCGCGTACGGAACGCCGGCCGAAATTCGCGCCGACGCGCGCGTGCGCGAAGCCTATCTCGGCGGAGCCGACGAGTGAGCCTGCTCGAAATCGAACGCGTCAACGCCTACTACGGCGAATCGCACGTGCTCTTCGACCTCTCGCTGCACGTTGAAGAAGGCGAGGTCGTCGCGCTGCTCGGCCGCAACGGCGCAGGCAAGACGACGACGATGAACACGATCATGGGCGTCGTCGCACCGCGTTCGGGAGCCGTGCGCGTGGCGGGCGAAGACGTCACCGGCATGCGGCCGCATGCGATCGCCGCCCGCAGCGTGCAGCTCGTTCCGGATACGCGCCGCATCGTGAAGACGATCTCGGTCGACGAGAACCTGCAGCTCGCCGCGCTCACGGCCAAATCGCCGTGGACGCGCGAACGCATCTACGAGCTCTTTCCCTCGCTCGGCCGGCGGCGTGCCAGTATGGGGCGCGCGCTCTCGGGCGGCGAGCAGCAGATGCTCGCGATCGCCCGGGCCCTGATTCGCGAACCGCGCCTGCTGCTGCTCGACGAGCCGTTCGAAGGCTTGGCGCCGCTGATCGTGCGCGATCTCATCGCCACCACGCGCGCGCTGGCGAGCGAAGGCCGCACGATCGTGATCGTCGAGCAAAACGTGCGGGCTGCGTTAGCGCTGGCCGGGCGCGCCTACGTCTTGAACAAAGGCCAGGTCGTGTGGGAAGGGGCACCCGCCGCACTCGAGGCGGCGCCCGAACTCATGCACCGGTATCTGGGCGTCTCATGAACGCTCTTCGCGCTGCACGTTATCGTAGATCGTCGTGAGCGCGCGCTGCAGCACTTTCAGATCGTGCGCCGAGAGACGGTCGATGTAGAGCTGGTTCACGTTCTCCGCGAACGGAACGGTTCGCTCGAAGAGTTCCGTGCCGGCCGGCGTCAGCGAGATGGCGACGCTGCGCGTGTCTTCCTCGATGCGCCGGCGTTTGACCCAGCGCGACTTCGTCATCGCGTTGAGCAGCCGTGAGAGCGTGGGCGGTTCGATGCTCGTGAGCTTGGCCAGTTCGCCGAAGCGGCACTCGCGGTGCTGCCAAAGGGTCAGCAGAATGCGCCATTGCGGAACCGTGAGGCCGAACTTCTCGAACTCGAGCGCAGAGTAGTTGAGCATTGCGGTGGCGGCCCGGTTGACGAGATAGGGAATGTAGCTCTCGATCTGCAGGTCGCCGGCCGGCCCGGCGCGGCGTTTCAGCCGCCGCCCGCCTTGCTGACGCCGACCCACGTGTTCTTCTCGGGACTCCAGCGCACCATGATCACGCTGTCGACGCCCACGCCCCGCTGCGGCGTGGTATGGTAGTCGTACTGACCGAACACGCCGACGCCGTGATAGGCGGTGATGTAGTCGCGAATTTGCGCCGGCGTGGCGTTGGGCCCGAGTTTGTTGATCGCGTCGACGATGATCAAGATCGGATCCCAAACGAAGAGGTGCCCTTGATCGGGCCGCACGCCGATCGCCTTGAATGCATCGAGATACGCGTTGACCGCGCGTTTCTCGGGCCCGTTCGGCAGCGTCTCCGGCGCAAAACTCGCCGAGCCGGGAAAGTAGAGTTCCTTGGGCAGAAAGTTCACGTACTGCTTCATCTGCACGTACGTCATGTTTCCGGGCGTGGCGAGCACCGGGATGTCGAGCCCGGTCGATTGCATCGCGTTGAACACCGTCGCGAGCGGTCCGCCGACGGTCCAAGCAATCAGCGCTTGCGCGCCGGATGCTTTGATGCGCGCGATCTGCGCCGCGACGCTGACGTCGGAGGCGTTGTAGTGCTCGTGCGCCGCGACGGTGACGTTCTTGTTTTCGGGCAGCGCGAGCATCTGGGCGACGTTGTTATCGAGGTCCTGACCGGTCGCATCGGTCGTCGCGATGATGCCGAGCTTGGTCCAGCCTTTGGAGCGGAAGAAGCGCAAGGAAGCTTGGATCATGTCCGTCGTCGAGGTGCCGGCGGTGAACATGTAGCTGCCGGCCGGCGGATGCACGCCGGGCGAGAAGCAGTAGAGCACCGGTCCGTCTTTGATCAGCGCCGCTTGTGCGCTGCAGATCGCCGTCAAGGTCGAGCCCACCATCACCGCGGCTTTCTTCGCGATGATGCCGTCGGTCAGCTGGACCGCGACCTGCGGGCTCGACTGATCGTCGAGGTAGTTGAATTTGAGCGGCCGCCCGGCGACGCCGCCGCGCTTGTTGATCATGTCCTCGAGCAGCTTGAGCGCGACCATTTGCGCGGTGCCGAGAAACGCGCCGTTGCCGCTCTGCGGTAAGATCGCGTCGATCTCGTAGGGGTCGGCGGCGCGCGCTGTTTGCGGCGTTGCCGTAAGCGCGACGGTGAGCGCGAGAAGCGCGGCGCAGGCCGCAGAGCGGAGGTTCATGTGGAAGCCCCGTTCTTGAGTGCGAGCATCGGCGGCGACGCCGTGTACCGTGCGGGCAGGCTCTCCGCAAAATGAAGCAGCGCCGGTCCGTCGTCGGGGTTGCCGGGGAATTGATCGATGCCGATGACGAGATCGTTGGCATAGGTCGGCGGGACGTCGCTTTGTTCGGCGTACACGCCCGGCGGCGTTTCGCCGCGCTGCACGGCCTCGATACCGTTGCGCACGTAGCGCCGGTACATGGCGACGCCGCGATCGAGCGACCCGAGTTGCTCCGTCGCATGCACGTTGATCGCGCCTTGGCTCGCCATCGCTTCGTTGTCGCCCGGTATCCACTGGCGATCCCGGTACGGGCGATCCGCATTTTGACCGAAGATTTCGAGCCGCCGGCGTTCTTCGAACGGCATCGTTTCGTCGTCGCTGACGTGGCTGATGAAGAAGTTGACGGTGTTTTCATCGTCGACCGGCAGCGACCAGAACGAGAGGAACGGCCGGCTAGCGGGCTTGCGCTCGCGGCCGCTCTCGAAGATCGAGTTGATGATGTGCACGCTCGCGCCTTGCACTTCCGAGGAACGCACCCAGACGTTGTCGCCGACGCGCCGGGCCGCGAAGTAGGCGATGCCGCCCGGCGTTTCCGCCCACGTCATCTCGGGATAGTTGCCGAATTCGTTGGCGAAGTGCTCCATGCCGCGCATCTGCGGGATCACGTGCAGGAAGTGCGTGTGATGCGGGTCGACGGCGTTTTCCTTGACTTGCAGCCAGTTGCAGGCGAAGTTCGAACGGATGCCCGGCACGAGACGCAGTCCCGGAATATCGAAGCGATCGCCCACCGGGAAAATCGGCATCGTTTCGGGCGGCCCCATGTAGGCGAACACGATCCCCGCGAACAGGTGCACCGGATAACCGCCCTGGCTCGCGCGTTTGCGCAGCTTCTCTTCGGCCGGATCTCCGGGAATCTGCAGGCATTGTCCGTCGACGGCGTACAAGCGGCCATGGTAACAGCAGCGAATGCCCTCCTCTTCGATCACACCGTATTCGAGCGAGGTATTGCGATGACCGCAGTGCAGATGCAGGAGCCCGACCCGTCCGCTCTTGTCGCGGAAACAAACGAGATCTTCGCCCAGCGCGCGCACCCGCAACGGAACGTCGGTCAGTTCGTATTCGTATGCGACCGGCTGCCAGAAACGGCGATGCCATTCGCCGCCCGGCGTGCCGCGGCCGACGCCGCAGAGTACCATATTCGGTTCGGCCGTGTGCTGCCGGGAATAGCCGTTGTACGCTAGCGACGGTCCTCCGGCGGGCTTCTTCGCTGTGGTCGTCATGATGGGGATCCTCCGGTGGCGAGCTCTGCCCCCAAGAAATCGTTCCATTTGGAACAATCTCCTGCATTGGGGGGCGGACGTGAGGTTGCTCGGAAATCGGGGTAAGGCGGCTGCAAGGAGAATTGCTTGTGCCGCTGATCCAAGTTGTCGTCGCTCTGATCGTCGTGGGAGTTCTGCTCGGGCTGATCAACCGCTACATTCCGATGGCCGACTCCATCAAGTCGATCTTGAACGCGGTCGTCGTCATCGCGGTGGTCATTTGGCTGCTTCAACTTTTCGGGCTCTGGAGCTACATCACGCACTTCCGCGTCGGCAGTTAGCGCAGAATCCGGGGTCGTGATGAGCCGGCTGCCCGACCCCGGCTCCGCGGCGCTGACGCCGGCGCAACGCGCGATACTCGATCGGCGCGGCGGACGCGCCGCCGGGCCGAGTGCGGTGTTGATGTGGGTGCCGGAAATCGCCGTCCCCGCGGATGCGCTTATAACGATGTTGCGCAACGGCAAGCTGGACCGGCGGCTGTATCGCGTGATGTGCATGACGATCGCGCGGCGCTGGAGCGCAGACTACGTGTTCAACTTGCACCAAGCGGGAGCGCTGGAAGCCGGCGTGCCGCCGGCCGTCGTCGAGGCGATCCGTGTGCGCGCGTTGCCGCCCTTCACCCGCGACGACGAGCGCCTCGTCTACGAACTCGTCACGGAGCTGCTCGACACGCACCAGCTCTCCGCCGCGGCGTACGCGGCCGCGATCGCAACGATGGGGCTCGAAAATACGATCGAGCTGGTGACGGGCATCGGCATCTACAGCACGATCTGCATGCTCTTGCGAGCCTTCGACGTCACGGTCCCGGAAGGTGAACGCCAACTCCCTTAAAACCGGGCCGTCAATGCGCATCACGGTTTCGGCGGCGATGTCGATCGACGGCTACATCGCGGATACGTCACCCGAGCGGCTCCGGCTCTCGAGCACTGAGGACTTCGCCGATATGCGTCGCGCGCGCGCAGAGCACGATGCGATTCTCGTCGGCGCCGAGACCGTGCGGCGCGACAATCCCGCCCTGTTGCTCGAGGACTCCGTAGCGCAACCCGCGCGCGTGACCGTCACTCGGTCCGGCGTGCTGGCGCTCGATTCCCGTTTCTTCAGCGGCGGTGCGCGGACCATCGTGCTTGCGCCGGCCGGCACCGCACGCGCGCTGGAAGGTGTGCTCGCGGGGAAGGCCGAGGTCGCCGTCTTGGAAACTGACGAGCCGGCCGCGATCGTTCGTGCATTGCACGCTCTCGGCATCGCCTCGCTCTTCGTCGAGGGTGGCACGCGCGTGCTCACGGCTTTTTTGGCGGCCGGCCTCTTTCACGAATTGCGGCTCGCAATCGCGCCGTTTTTCGTCGGCGTTGCGGCTGCGCCGCGGATCGTCGGCCCGGCTGCGTTCGTTCACAATAAAAATCACCGTCTCGAACTCATCGACGCCCGTGCCTGCGGCGACACGGCGGTGCAGCGTTTTCGCAATCCCGACATCGGCGTGATTTGTGAGCGACTCGGACTTTCTTGAGCAGGCGATCGCGCTCTCAGCGCTCGCGCCGCCGTCGGAGGAGGCGTTTGCCGTGGGCTGCGTTATCGTCGACGCCGGCGGCGTGCCGATCGCAACCGGTTACAGTCGCGAACTCGGACCGCACTGGCACGCAGAAGAAGTCGCGCTTTCCAAAGCCGCCGGCATCCCGCTCACGGCGGCCACGCTGTATTCCTCGCTCGAACCGTGCAGCACGCGCAAGTCGCGCCCCGTTTCGTGCACGCAGCTGATCATCGAGGCGGGCATCCCGCGGGTCGTGTTCGGCGAGCGCGAACCGCCGACGTTCGTCGATTGCTGCGGCGCAGAGTTACTGGCGGCCGCCGGCGTCGAGGTCGTGGAGATGCCCGGCTAGTCGAGTTCACTGGATGAAACAACACAGCAATTATTGACACGTGTTGGCTTTCGATGCACGATATGTCTACCGCCGCCGCGTCGCCTTTTGGAAGGTTTGGTGCATATGATCGCCACTGCCCAGCGCCCGGAACTCGTTGAAAAGCTTTCGAGCGAGCTGACCGCCCTGGCCATCGCGCAGTTCACGAGCCCGGAGTTTGAGCTGTACTTCAGCACCCCGCTGACGATGGACCGGGCGAAGTTCAACGCCATCCAAATGGTGTTCTACAATAACAACCGGCGCGAGGGCTGGGCGTTCGTTCAGGCACGGGCGCCGTGGGCAGTGAAACAAGCAATCTGGCACCACGAAGAGGACGAACTCTTCCACGACCCGCGCGCCGGCACCGACCATCGCATCCTGATGTCGACCGAGGCCATCGCGCTCGGCGCAACAGACGCCGAGGTGTGGGCCGCCGAACCGACGCCGCTGATCGAAGCCGTGTTTGCGGGCTGGAACAGCATGAACGCGACCGATCCGTGGCTCGCCGCGCTCACGGGCTCGCACTTCCTCGAACGGCGCAACAACAGCAATCTCATTCCCGGCGGTGCGATGTCGATGCGCTGGCGCAACAAGCTCGTCAAAGAACTCGGCGTCGCGCAAGACTCGCTCAAGTCGAGCAACGTGCACATCGTCGCCGATGTCGATCACTCCGATGCCATTTGGGACGCGGTCGCCGGCGGCATTTGCTCCGAATACGACTACGAAACGGCCCTGGCCGGCGCGCGCAAGGCCGCGCGTCTCGACCGCGCGTTTCGCGGCGCGCTCGCCTACGAGATGCGGGTCCGCTAGACGTGGCGGGCGTCTCCCGCGCAGCGCTGCTCGGGGCCGGCGCGGCGGCTGCGCTGTCGACCGCATGGGCACCGATCGCCCGGGCGGCAGCACCCTACGGCAAGCCGGAAACGGCTAACCTGAAGGTCGGCATTCCGCTCGACGCCACGTCGTATCTGCCCGTGTACTTGGCCGCGCAAACGACGTGGAAAGAGGCCGGGCTGAACGTCGAGCTGTTCGCCTTTCGCGGTGACGCGGAATCGTCGCAAGCATTGGCGGGCGATTCGATCGACGTCGATTGCGGATCGCTCTCGGGTTTGGTGAACGTGATTACGTCGGGGCAGCCGGTCATCGGCATTTACGGCGGTTTCAACGCGGCCGGCTTTTCGTGGTACGCGCAGCCCAACATGAAGTCGTGGAACGACGTGCGCGGCAAGTCGCTCGGCGTCTCGACCTTCGGTTCGACGACCGACGCGCTGACGCGCTACGTGTTGCACCGCCACGGCATCGATCCCGAGAAAGACGCGCATCTCGTGCCGGTCGGCAACAACGTCAGCCAGTACCAGGCGTTGCAATCGAACCGCACGCAAGTTGCGATGATCTCGGCGCCGGCCTCGTGGCAAGCGCAGGCCGCCGGCTACACGCTGCTGGGAACGCAGACGCGTGAGGTCGCCCCCGCCTGGCCCGAGCATATCTATTCGGTGAAGACGAAGTTCCTGGCCGCGAACCGCAATACGCTGGCAGCGCTGCTGCGGGGCCACGTCGCTGCTCTGCGGCTCGCGAAGGCCAACCGCGCGGCCGCGGTCCAGATCTTCATCGACCGGCTGAAGTACACGCCGGAATACGCATCGCGCTCGTACGACGAGCTGATGCCGACCTACGATGAACGCGGCCGTCTCCCGGACCGTTCGATGAAAGTATTCTGGGATATCCTCGTGCACAACGGCGACGTCAAAGCGCCGATGCCGGACAGCGCAATCCTCGACCGTCAGTTCGTCGACTCGTTCGCGCAGTGGGCGCCGCCGGCGTAGGTGATCGCGAAACCGCTACCGGAGCGCGATCCGGCCGACGAAGGACCGATCGGGACGCTGGCGCGAGGATTACACGTTCTCTCGCGCGTTGCCGCAGCCCGTGGGCCGATCGGCGTGACCGAGCTCGCGCAGCGCTCGCAACTTGACAAGGCCACCACCTATCGCCTTGCGTGCAAGCTCGTCACGCTCGGCTATCTCGAGCGCGACGAAGACGGCAAATTTCACCTCAGCCTGCACGTGCTCGACCTCGGCTTCGCCTATTTGGCCTCGCTCGATCTGCGCACCCAAGCGCTGCCCGAAATGCGGCGGCTGCACGACGAGTATGACGGCGCGATCACGCTCTCGGTGCTCGACCAGACCGACATCGTCTACGTCGAACGCATCTCGCCGAAGGGCCTGCAGGCGAGCATGCCCGTCGGCGTCGGGGCGCGGCTGCCAGTGCACTGCACCGCAATGGGCAAGGTGATCCTTGCGAATATCGCTCCCGAGCGGCTGGCGCCGTTGCTCGAGCGCATGGAGTTCACGCAGTGGACGCAGCGCACGATCGGAACGCGGGCCGCGTTCGAAGCCGAATTGGAGCGCACGCGCGCGCGCGGCTTCGGCCTGATCGATCAAGAGATGATCGAAGGGCTGCGCGCGGTGGCGAGCCCGATTTTCGACCGGCACGGTACGCCGATTGCGGCGCTCTCGGTTGCGTTGCCGGTCCAAGCCTGTAGTCTCGACCACCTCCTGGGTAGCGTTGGTCCGCGCGTCGTAACAGCCGGAAAGATCGTTTCATCTCATCTCGGCGCCGAAGGGGTTCGGCCGCCGGGGTTTCACTGACGGAGCACGGTATGGTTGATCTCGCGGCCGATCTCGAATTACGTCTGACGCGGGTGCAGAGCGCCATGCGCGCGGCCGCGCTCGACGGGCTCGTCATCTATTACGGCGGGCAGCACAACATGCTGCGCATGGATCAGATCGCATACCTGACGGATTATCGCACTCTGGGGCCGGCGGTACTCGCCGTGCCGCGCGAGGGCATTCCGGAACTGATCATGTCGCCGGTGTGGGATGCCGAACGCGCTGAGGAAACCAAAGCGCGCGTGCGCGTCACCGCGGTTACGCCCGACCGCTTGCTCCAAACCGGCGCCGCCGTGGCGAAGACGCTGCCCGGACGCATCGGTCTCTCCGGCCGTCCGGTCATGCCGATTGCCGCGTTCGACGAGTTTTCGCGCGCGTACGGCGGCGAGCTGCTCGACGGCGAGACGATCGTGACCACGGTCGGCGCGACGCGCACGCCGGGCGAACTCGAACGGGTCGAGCACGCCGCGAAGATCGCCGATCAGGGCTTCGAAGCGCTGCGCGAAACGGTGCACGTCGGCATGCGCGAGTACGAATTGGCGGCCGAGATCGAGGCCGTGATGCACGCCGCGGGCGCCGAGGACAACTTCGGCTTGATCGCTGCCGGTTCGCACAACGTGGCCATCCGGCCGCCGACCGATCGCCGGCTCGAAGAAGGCGACGTAATCATCGGCGAGATCACGCCCTGCTATCGCGGCTATCTGGCGCAACTTTGCCGCACGTATATTTTGGGCGAACCGACCGACATCCAGCGTTCGACCTACGACATGCTGCTGGCCGCGCTGGTCGAGGGAAAAACCGCCGCGAAGCCGGGCCGGCCGAGTGCCGAGATCGCGCGCGCGATCAACGGCGTGATCGGCGCTGCCGGTTACGAAGAGTATTGCAAGCCGCCGTACATGCGCACGCGCGGTCACGGCCTGGGCCTCGGGGGTGTTGTTCCCTACGATATCACCGACGGCGCGAGCCCGAAGCTCGAGTGCAACATGACGATGGTGATCCATCCCAACCAGTACGTTCCGGAAACCGGCTACATGATGTGCGGCGATACGGTCGTCATCGAAGAGAACGGCCCGCGCGCGCTCACCAAAACGCCGCTCAAGCTATACTGGAAAGAAGCGTAGCTTCGTGCAAACCCTGCATACCGTACTCAAGCACGGCGGCTTGTTTTCGGATTGGGACCTGCTGCCGCGGCCGATGTTCGAAGGACGCTACGCACGCATCCAAGCGGCCATCGCGGCCAGCGGCGACGATGCGTGGGTGATCTACGGCGATGCGCAGCGCTATGGCGACATCGCCTATGCGAGCCATTTCGTGCCCCGTTTACGTTCCGTGCTCGTGCTGATTCCGAAGACCGGCAAGCCCGATCTGCTGGCGAGCATCGGTTCGCGCGACATCCCCGCATCGAAGATCCTGACCTGGTTCGAGGAGATGCGACCGTACACGCGGTTGCCGGGCGAAGCCGTGAAGCTGATCAACGACCGGAATCTCAGCGCGGCGCGCATCGGGCTCGTCGGCACGCGCGTGTCGCTGCCGATCGCCGAATGGGACGCGATCGCGGCGGAGTTGCCCAACGTCACGTGGACGGAGCGCGATGCGGAGTTCGCCGAACTGCGCCGCACGAAAGATGCGGCGGAAGATCTCGCCTTGCGCCGCACGGCCGAAGCCGTCGCCGCCGGGATGCGGGTTGCCGAGCACGCGCTGCGGCCGGGCCGCACCGTGCGCGAAGCGACGGCCGAGATCGATCGCGAACTGCGTTTCGCGGCCGCCGAAGACATCCGGATCATGATTGCGAGCGGCGCCGCCGCCGGCGTCGGCCTGCGGCCACCCGACGAACGCATGCTGCACGAAGGCGACACGGTGTTGCTGCACATTCAGCTCGAAGTGCAGCGCTACTGGTCGCAGGCCTCGCGCACGTTCGTGCTCGGAGATGCCTCGGGTTTGCAATCCAGCTTGACGGCGCATGCGGACGCGGCGCTGGCGGCAATGATCGCGCACGTCGCCGGCGGCGTTGCTGCGTCGGTCGTGGCGGCCGCCGCAAAGACGGCGCTCGGCGATGAGCTCTTTGCCGTAGCCCACGAATACGGTCTGGGTTCGGGGATCGGGCTCGACGCGCACGAACCGCCCACGATCGCCATCGATTCAAACGAGGCGATCCCGAACGACGGCGCGCTCTCGCTGCACGTCGTGCTGCACGAAGACGGCTACGGCGCCATCGCCGGCAACACCGTACTGATTCGCAAAGGCGTTGCCACCGTGTTAGGAGCATCCGCATGATCACACGCCGCGAGCTCATCGCTGCCGGGTTGTCCGCCGGCGCGCTGGGCGCGCTGGGCCGTCCGGCCGCGGCTGCATTCCCGCCGCCCGAACAGTCCAGCATCAAGGTCGGCACCGCGGTGACGGCGATGTCGTTTCTGCCGGTGTACGTCGCTTATGCGCGGACGTGGAAAGCGCAGGGGCTCGACGTGCAGCTCTTCCAGTTCCGCGGCGATGCGGAAGTTGCGCAAGCGCTGGTCGGCGGATCGATCGACGTGAGCTTCGGCTCGCTCAACGGCGTGATCAACATGATCTCATCGAACCAGCCGGTGATCGGGTTTTACGGCGGCTTCCAGCAAGCCGATTTCTCGTGGCTCGCGCAGCCGAGCGTCAAGCACTGGGGTGACATGAAGGGCAAGTCGGTCGGCATCTCGACCTACGGCTCGCTGACCGACGCGCTCACCCGTTATGCGATTCGCCACAACAAACTCGATCCGGAGAAGGACGTGCAGGTCGCGCAGGTCGGCACGACCGCAAATACCTATCAGGCGCTGAAGTCGGGCCGCATCGGTGCCGGCATCCTTTCGCCGCCGTTCAGCTGGCAAGCGCAAGACGAAGGCTTCACGCTGATCGGCACGCAGAAGACCGACGTCGCGCCGAAATGGCCGAAGCATCTGATCAGCGCGAAGACCGCGTTCATCAACGCCAACCCGCACACGTGCGAAGCCGTGCTCCGCGGACACGTCGCCGCATTGCGTCTCGCGCACAAAGATCGCGAAGGCACGGCCCAAATCATGGTGGACCAGCTCAAGATCACGAAAGAGTTCGCCCTGCGCGCGGTCGACGTGGAGCTGCCGGATTACGACGAGCACGGCCTCATGCCGGAGAAGTCGATGCCGGTGTTCTGGGATATCACGAAGCAGCTGGGCGATGTGACGAGCGCGTGGGATGAGAACAAGTACCTCGATCACCGGTTTATGAACTCGTTCAAGACGTGGGCCCCCTGAGGAGCATCCGTGGCGCATCTTGAGATCGATGGGGTCAGTCTCGCGTATCCGAATGCGCGCGAGCACTCGACTTTTCTCGCGCTCGATTCCATCGGTCTCGGCGTCGAACGCGGCGAATTCATAACGATCGTCGGTCCGAGCGGCTGCGGCAAGAGCAGCCTGTTGATGCTCATCGCCGCGCTGCTGCAGCCGACCAGCGGCAGCATCCGGCTCAACGGGCAGCCCGTGGTCACGCCCGGATCGGATCGCGCGCTGGTCTTTCAAGACTTCGCGCTGCTGCCGTGGCGCACCGTGCTCAAGAACGTGGAGCTGGGACTCGAACTCAACGGCACGCCCGCGGCCGAACGGAAAGCGATTGCGCAAAAGTACATCGCAATGGTCGGTTTGCGCGAGTTCGAAAGTCACTTTCCGCATCAGCTCTCGGGCGGGATGCGCCAGCGCGTCGGCATCGCGCGCGCGCTCAGCGTCGGCCCGGAAGTGCTCTTGATGGACGAGCCGTTCGGCGCGCTCGATGCGCAGATCCGTCAAGTGATGGCGGTCGAGCTGCTGAAGATCTGGGAGCGCGACCGTAAGACGATCGTGTTCATCACGCACGACATCGATGAGGCCGTGTTCCTGGCCGATCGCGTGATCGTGATGAGCGCTTCGCCGGGCCGCGTGATCGAGACGATACCGGTCGACCTGCCGCGTCCGCGACCGCTGACGCTGCGTAACCATCCCGATTTCGTGGCGTACCGCCAACGCATCTGGGATCTGCTCGAAGAGCAGGTCCGCTCTTCGCTCAACTGGCAGGCGAGCGATGAGGCGCCGCCTCTGGCTCCGGTGACGTGAGGCTCTCGCGCCGGCTGGTGGTCGGCTCGATCTCGGTGCTCGCGTTCCTCGCGCTGTGGCAGTTTGTCGGCCAGCGCGAGATCGTGCGTTCCGACTTGATCTCTTACCCGACCGAAGTGCTGGCCACGTTCGTTCACCTTACCTCGACGGGCGAGCTCGGGACGAACGCCGCGGTCACGTTGCAAGAGTTCATCGAAGGCTTCGTTCCGTCGGTCGTTATCGGCATCATATTCGGCGTCGCGCTGGCGTTGATCCGCCCGCTGCGCGAGTTGCTCGATCCGCTGCTGACCGCGATCTACAACGCGCCGGTGATCGCTTTCATTCCGATCCTCGTCGTGTGGTTCGGCGTCGGGACGTACTCCAAGATCGTGATCGTCTTTATCAGCGCGATCTTCCCGGTCATCATCAATACGCGCCTCGGCGTCTCGGAGATCGCCGAGCCGTGGCTGCGCGCGGTGCGCTCCTTCGGCGCCGGCCAGCTGCAGATCGTCACGAAGGTGATTCTGCCGGGTTCGATGCCGGCGATCATGGCCGGTATTCGCCTCGGGCTCGGTCGCGCGATCGTCGGCTTAATCGCCGGCGAGATGTACGTTTCGCTCAGCGGCATCGGACGGATGATTCAGGTCTACAGCAGCGCCGCGCGGTCTTCCGAGATCATCGTTTTGGTCGTCGTGATCGCCGTGTTCGGCTACGCGTGCGTCGCGCTCTTGCGGAGCGCGGAGAATCGATTGGGGACGTGGCGGTCGGATCTGGAGTAGCGTCGCTACGGCCGATCGCGCTGCCGGCGTTCCGCTCGAAGAATCGCGCGACGCTGCTGGGCATTCTCGGCGTCGTCCTGTTCGTCGGCTTATGGGAGCTTGCGGCGCAGGTCGGCTGGCTCAATCCGGTCATCCTGAGCAGTCCGAGCCGCATCGCCGTGGCGTTTGCCGCGCAGTGGCAATCCGGGCAGTTCATCGCCGATCTGGGCGTGAGCCTCTCCGAACTCGTGATCGGCTTCGCGCTCTCGGCGGTGGTCGGCGTCGGCGTGGGCATCGCGATGGGCCTCAACCGCACGACCGAGTACGCGTTCGATCCGTTCGTCTGGTTTCTCTACTCGACGCCGCTGGTCGCGCTCTATCCGCTGATCGTCGTGTGGCTCGGCTTCGGGTTCTGGACCGTCATTGCCATCACGTTTATGCTGACGGTCATTCCGATCGCGGTCAACACGCTCTCCGGCGTGCGCTCGGTCGATCCGTCACTCGTCGCCGCGGTGCGGGTGTTCGGCGGCACGCGAACCGATGTGGTTTTAAAGGCGGTGCTGCCGGCATCGTTGCCGCACGTGATGGCGGGCTTCCGGATCGGGCTCAGCCGCGCGCTGATCGGCGTCGTCCTCGGTGAGATGTTCAGCTCCAACGCCGGCCTCGGTTTCCGGATGACGGTCTACGCCGCCCACTTGAAAACGGCCGACGTGTTCGTGCCGCTGGTTGCTTTCGTCGCGATCGGGCTCGTGACGACCCAGTTGGCGCTGTTGCTCGAAGGGCGGCTGCAGAGTTGGAAGAGCTGATACCGGGCCTGCCGAACCTATCCACGTGTTAACTCAGCAAGCTGAACCGCTCAGCGCTCCCGGTAGTTGGGCCAGCCAATACATCCGGGGCGACCAGGTCAATTCGGAGATCTACACGAGCCCCGAAATCTTCGAGCGCGAAGTTCAGAAGATCTTTCACGCCACATGGAATTACGTCGCGCATGAAAGCGAGATTCCCAATCACGGCGACTTCGTCACCCGCGTGATCGGCCGCCAGCCGGTGGTCGTCGTCCGCGGCGACGACGGCGTTGCCCGCGTCGTGATGAACCGCTGCCGCCACCGCGGCGCCCTCATTTGCGAAGTGCAGCGCGGCAGCCAATCGCACTTCCGGTGCTTCTATCACGGCTGGACGTACGACAACACCGGCAAACTGATCCACATTCCGAAAGACGACGGCTATCCGCCGGACTTCGATCTTGCCGCGTATAGCTTGACGCCGGCGCCGCGCGTCGACACCTATCGCGGGTTTATCTTCGCCAGCGTCAACCCGTCCGTCGGCTCGTTGAAAGAATTCCTGGGGCTCTCGGCCGCCAAGATCGACCTGATGATCGATGCGTCGCCCACCGGCGAGCTCTTTCTCGACGCCGGCATTCACAAGACGACGTATCGCGGCAATTGGAAATTCGTCGGCATGGACGGCTATCATCCGCCGGTGGTCCATCAGTCCGCCTTCGAGATCTTCCGGCGCAAGGCTGTCGCCGAACACGGCGGTGAAGACTCCGCCGCAGCGCAAGCCCCGCGCAAGACGATGAACGAGTCGCCGCTCGCGGTTTCGCGCGATCTCGGCGGCGGGCACGTGATGCTTGACGTCGTGCCGCACCGCATCTCCGAGAAAGACCATCACCTCGCGTCGATGCGCCGCCAGCAAGACGGCGAAGCCTACATCGCTGCGATGACGGCGGCGTACGGCGCCGAGCGCGGCAGCGAGCTGATCGCCATCGGCGGCGACCCGCACCTCGGCATCTTTCCGAACCTGCAACTGATCAACCAGCACGTTCGCGTCACCGTGCCGATCGCCGCCGACCGCACCGATGTCTTCCTTTATCCGGTGCGCTTGGGCGGCGTCAGCGATGCCATGAACGAGAAACGTCTGCGCAAGCACGAAGAGTTCTACGGCGCCGCCGGTATGGGCCAACCCGACGACACCGAGATCTTCGAACGCAACACCGACGGGCTGCAAGCGACCGTGAACCCGTGGATCGAACTCTCGCGCGGGCGCAACCGGGAATACGTCGATACCGACGGCTCGATCGTCGGCAAGATCAGCGACGAGGTCACGCAGCGCGGGCAGATGCGCGAATGGGCGCGCCTGATGAGCGCATCGTGACCGTCATCGACGTCGACTTGCAGCGGGCGGTCGAGCAGTTCTTGTATCGCGAGGCGCGCGTCATCGACGCCAACGATTACAAGACCTGGATGACGATGTGGGCCGATGAGTGCATATACTGGGTGCCTAGCAACGACGACGATTCCGACCCGCAGAAGAAGGTCGCGCTGATCTACGACGATCACAAACAGATCGAGGATCGCGTGTGGCGTCTTTCCGGCATGCACGCTCACGCGCAACGGCCCAAGTCGCGCCTTTCGCGCGTCATCTCGAACATCGAAATCGAGCAAAAGGGCGATGAGATCGTGGTCAACTCGGCCTTCGTGCTGTGCGAAGTTCGCAAGAACGAAACGCGGTTCTGGGCCGGACGCAATCTGCACGTGCTCGAGCAGACGGACGACAGCTTCGTGATGAAGTTGAAGAAGGTCATGCTCGCCAACAACGACACTGTCGTTTCGAACCTGACGTTCATCATCTAGATGCTACGTCAGGCTCTCGCCGCCGCGCTGCTCGCGTGTTTGACCGGGTGGTCCCTTCCGGCCGCAGCGCAGCCGGCGCCGGTCAAGATCGACGTCATCGCATCGCAGAGCGGCAGCTTCGCCTTCGTCGGTTCGCGCGTCATCGACACGTTGAACGTCTTGCAGAAGGTCGTCAACGACGGCGGCGGCATCAACGGCAAGCCGGTGCAGTTCGTCTACTCGGACGATCAGTCGAATGCGGTGGTGGCGGTACAACTCGCCAACGCCGCGATCGCGCGCGGCGATCAGGTGCTGCTCGGACCGGTGTCGGCCGCCGCGTGCGCCGCCGTGATTCCGCTGACCGCGGCGAGCGGTCCGGTGAACTATTGCTTCTCGCCGGTGACGGTCGGGCCGCCGGGCGGTTACGTTTTTACCTCGGGTGCCGGAACCGCTTCGAACAACGTCGTGATGGTCCGGTTCTTTCGGAACAAGGGCTGGAAGCGGGTCGCGATCTTGGCTGCGACCGACGCGAGCTGCCGGGACGGGGAGCATTTCATCGACGATGCGCTGCGCATGCCCGAGAACCGCGAGATGCTGGTCGTCGCGCGCGAGCACTTCGCGCCGGCTGATTTGAGCGTTGCCGCGCAGGTCGCGCATCTCAAGGCCGCCGGGCCGCAGGCGATTTTGACGTGCGCGAGCGGCACGATCTTCGGGACCGTGCTGCACGGGCTCCACGACGCGGGCCTCGATCTTCCTACCGCGGCTTCGTCGGCCAACATGGTGTACGCGCAGTTGGCGGACTACGCATCGATCGTTCCGCGCGAACTCTATTTCGCCGCAACGCGCGGCATCGTACCCGACACGACGCTCGGAAAAGGCCCGGTCAAAGACGCGCAGGACCGCTATTTTGCCGCATTCCGCGCGGCTAAGGTGCGGCCGGAGTTTCAGGCGACGTTGGCTTGGGATCAAGGCATGATCGTGATCGCGGCGCTGCGCCATGCCGGCGGGCAGCCGACGGCGGCCAAGATCCATAGCTACATCGAAGACATTCACGACTACCCCGGCATCTCGGGGATCTATTACTTCCGCGACAACAGCCAGCGCGGAATCGGGGAGAACGCGTTGCAAGTCTATCGTTGGGACGGACCAAAGGCGACCTTCGCGGTCGTAAGCCGTCCGGCGGGCCGGTTGAAGTGATGCGGACGACGACCGATATCGCGAGCGCCAAACAGCGGGCTTCAACGGCGCTGGAAATTGCCAAGGGCCTTGCGCTCAGTAACGACCGCCGTTTTTGGCAAGTCAAACTGGAGATTGCCGGCGCGGCCGGCGACGGCAAGGCGCTGGCGCTCTTCGCGAGCGACAATCCGGAGGGGATCGACGACGTCGTCGAGGGCCGCGCTGCGATGGCGCTCATCAACCCCTCGGTCGTGCTGACGCTGGCCTATCGCGGCACGGGTCCGTTCCGCACACCGCAACCCGTTCGCGCGATCGCGGTCAACCCGTCCTATGATCTCTTTGCGTTCGTCGTGACGGCGGACACCGGCTTGACGAGCCTCGAAGACGCACGCGACAAGCGCTTTCCTCTGCGCATTTCGCTGCGCGGTCAGCGCAGCCACTCGATCCACTCCGTGCTCGACTGCGTCTTGGCTGCGGCCGGGTTTTCGGTGAAAGAACTCGAGAGCTGGGGCGGTTCGATCCATTACGAAACGGGTTTTGATTCGCCCACGAAATCGGGCTTCGATTCGCCGGCGCGATTGGAGATGGCCAAGGACGCCACGATCAATGCGATCTTCGATGAGGCCATCTGCCGCTGGCTCGACCCGGCGCTCGAGATGGGCATGAAAGCGCTGCCCCTCGGTTCGGCGACCGTGCGCAACCTGGAAAAGATCGGCTTTCGCCGCAGCGTCCTCGATAAGGCGACGTATCCGCTGCTGGCCGGCGATGTCGAAACGATCGACTTCAGCGGCTTCGCGATCTTCGTTCGAGCCGATGCACCGGACGTGCTGGTGACCAGCATCTGCGCCGGCCTGGATCTGCGCCGCGCCGGCATTCCGTGGGAAGGCGCGGGCCCGCTCCCGATCGCGGACATGTGCCGCGATACGCCCGACGGCCCGCTCGACGTGCCGCTGCATCGGGCGGCGGAGCGCTACTGGCACGAGCACGGCTACACGACCGAACCCCTGGATGCGAAGGGTCAAATTCATCCGCGCCGGGAGCCACCCGAACGTCCGCCCCGCATTCGCTCGATGTTGACGCTCGAGATCGCATCGGAAATCCTAGCGCGCGCCGAGAGCGTTGCGACCGATGCGTTCTCGACGCGCATCCAGTTGCGGCAGCAAACGCAAGACTTCGACGTGTGGTTTGCGACGATTCTGGCGGGCGAACCGCAGGCGTCGCTCGCCGCCGTCGCGGAAGGACGCGCCGATCTTGCAATCGTCGCCAAACCGTTTGCATCGGCGCTGCCCGTCCGCAGCATTGCGACGCTGGGCGATTGCGAACTGGTTTGCCGCTCGGAAACACCGGCCGACATCGTCGCGGCGTTCCGCGCGGCGGCGGAGGCCCGGAAAGCGCAACTCGACGTTCTTTGGAGAAACACGACGGCATGAGCACAGGAAACCTCGATCGCGGCAACTTCATCAAGCTCGGCGCGCTGGCGTCGCTGGGTGGGGTCGTCTCGGCATCGGGAGCGGCTGCGGCGCAAGATCTCAAGACGGTCAACGTGCTGGCGGTGCCGACCGACGGCGCTAAATCGCTTTTGTACGCACAGAAAGCCGGCATCTTCCGCAAACACGGAATCAACGCCAGCGTCGTCTCGATGGGCAGCGGCGCATCGATCTTTGCGGCCCTGGTGGGTGGGGCCGCCGACATCGGGTCGGGCAGTTTGTTTCCGGTCTTTGCCGCGTACGCGCGCAATTTGCCGTTGCGGATCATCGCACCGGCGTCGTTATACACGAGCGGCAACGCCGACGCGCTGCTGCTGGTGCAAAAGGATTCGCCGATCCGCTCGGGCCGCGACCTCAATGGCAAGACGATCGGAGTCGATGCGATCAAGGATCTGTATTCCGTCGCGACGCGCGCCTGGGTCGATCAGCACGGCGGTGACGGCAGTTCGATCAAGCCGGTCGAGCTGAAGCCGTCGGAGCAAGCCGGTGCGCTGGAGTCCGGACGCATCGACGCGGCGGTGTTCAAGACGCCGTTCGTTACGATTGCGATGGATTCGGGAAAATTTCGTCTGTTGGGCAAGCCGCTCGACGCGATCGGCTCGCGCTTCCTCGTCTCGGGCTGGGTGGCATCGGTCGATTTCATCAACAAGAACCCGGCGGTCGTGAACGGCTTCGCGCAAGCGATGGCGGAAGCGGCGAAGTATACGAACGCGCATCAATCCGAAACGACCGACCTCGTCGCCGCATTCACCGGGCAAGACGCGGCCCAAATCGGTCACGGCGTGCGCTCGCTGACGGCCGAGTCGATCACGCTCGCCGACCTTCAACGGCCGATGGACTTCGCGGTGAAGTACGGCATCATGGACAAGAGCTTCGACGTGGAGGGACTGCTGGCGCCGAGCGTCCCGCTCGGCAAGCGCTAGGAGCGCGTTATGGCCGCCAAGCTGAACCACATCGCGATCATCAGCGAGAACTATGCGGTCTCGGCGCTGTTCTATGAGTCGCTGTTCGGGTTGCGCACGGCGGCCGGGGCACCGGTGCAGCGCGCGGTCACGGTCGGTGACGGTTATGTCGGTCTCAACATCAATCCGCGCAAAGCGGGCCGGCCCGCGCGGCTGGACCACTTCGGCATCGAGGTCGACGACATCGAGACCGTGCTCGACCGGATGCGCGCGGCGTATCCCGAAGTCGAATGGCTCAAGCGGCCGCCGACGCGGCCGTTCGCCGCAACGACCACCCACGACCCGGCCGGCAACGTGTTCGACCTCTCACAGCGCCGCGGCGGCGCGCAAAAGTATCTCTATGCGGAAGACAATCCGCTCACGAAGCGCCACATCACGCATCTCGGCTTGCGCACGCTCCACGCCGAGGCGACGGCGAACTTTTACGTGCAGATGTTCGACTTCTCGCTCGAACAGCGGCCGGACGATCCCAACTTCTACGTTTCCGACGGTCACGTGACGATCGTGCTCATGCCGTGGCACATCGGCGATTACGACGGCACGGGCATCGTCTCGCCCGCACCCGATCACATCGGCTTTACCGTCGAGAACCTGGACACGTTCCGCAGCGATCTTGGCCGGATCGTCGGCGACAATCCGCGGCTGGCGCCGATTCCGTTCGGGCAAGGAAGCGAAGGCCGTGCGCGCCTCGATCTGGCGCAGCGCAGCTGTCCACTCTGCACCGAACACCTCACCGACGTCGACGGGATCATCCTCTCTGTCGCAACGGCGGTTGCATGATCGTGCGATGGCTCGGCTGTTCGCTGTTATCGCTCGTGCTGCTGACGGCCGGCGCAGCGCCCGGCACCGCGCAATCGCCGCTCGTGCTCCGTGTCGGACTCGTTGCCAACGACGATGCGGCGACACCGCTGCTCTATGCGCAAAGCGCGGGCCTGTTCGCAAAGGCCGGGCTCGACGTGCAGTTGCAGCTCCAGTCGAGCGGCGCCGCGGTGACGGCTGCGGTCATGGCGGGAACGTTCGACGTCGGCAAATCGAGCATCGTGCCGTTGATCAACGCGCATGCGCACGATCTGCCCGTTACGATCGTCGCGCCGGCCTCGGTTTGGAACGGTAAGGATAAGTTTGCGGCGCTGCTCGTTCGCGCCGATTCGCCGGTCAAGACGGGAAAAGATCTCGAAGGCAAGCTGATCGGCGTGCAATCGCTCAACGACATGAACCAGGTCGCGACCGACGCGTGGGTGAGCGCGCACGGCGGCGATCCCGCCACGCTGAAGTTCGTCGAGCTGCCGATGACCGCCGGCGTTGCGGCGCTGAAGAGCCGCCGGATCGATGCGGCCGCGTTCGTGGCGCCCGTCGTCGACGACGCGCTGGCCGACGGTCAGCTGCGGGCGCTGCCCGGCGCGTACGATGCGATCGCTCCGCAGTACTTGTTTGCTGCGTGGTTTTCTACCAAGGCGTGGGTGCACGAGCATCCCGACGCGGCGCGGCAGTTCGCGCGCATCCTGGCGGAAGCCGCGCAGTATACGAACACGCACCACGCGCAGACCGCGGCGATGGTGTCGCAGTTCACGTCGATCCCGCTCGATGTGATCGAGCACATGACGCGAACGCCGTCGGGAACGACGCTGAACGCATCGCTGCTTCAGCCCATCATCGATTCGGCGGTGAAATACAAGGTGCTCAGCCGCGGCTTTCCCGCGAGCGAGATGATCGGGGGCTAGGCGTCCGGTACCGGCCGGCGCGAGCCCTGAATCGCCGGCCGCTTCCAGGTGTCGTAGCGGATCGCATCGATGTCGACGGCCGTTCCGTGGCCGGCCGCCGGGCCGCGCGGGAACGTGGCGGCATCGGGAAATCCCTCCGGGCAATAGAGTTCGAACACGTTGCCCGACGGATCGCGAAAGAACATCAGCGCTTCGACGCCGTAGCGCGTCCAGTAATTCGACGACGGGACCCCGCACTGCGCGAGCCACGCTTTCATGCGCGCGAGTTCGTCCGGTCCGACTTTGAAACCGATGTGCGGATACTCCGTGCTTGGCTCCATGAACGTGGTGCCTTGCGCACCGAATCCGATTAGCGTGCCGCCGAGTCGCACTTCGGCGAAGATCGGCGTCTTGACGCGCAGCTCGCCGCCCAGCACGTCGATGAAGAAGCAGAGTGCCTCGTCGAGATCGCGGCACGGGACGCTCACGTGATCGCAGGTCCGCAGCGGAACCGGCCCGAGCGGTGCGGCATCCGGCGAGCGTTGATCGAGTGCTGAGTTCACGGCATTTCCTCCGGCAGGCTGTCTCATCGATTGGCGTCCGCCGCGGAACACCCCTGGATTCGCCGAGGACAGGGGTTGGCGGCGCGCCGGAGCAAGTCCGCCGATCATGATGATGACTCGCGCTCAGGCCTCGATCGCGCTCCTCGGCGCCGCATCACTGCTCGCGTTCCCGGCTCGCGCCCGCGCGCAAACGCTCGTTCCGATCCGTATCGCAACGCTGCCGATCGAATCGGCCGCCGAGGTCTTCTACGCCAAGGACATGGGGTTCTTCGCGAAAGCCGGACTCGACGCCGACATCCAGACGATGCAAGCCAGCGCAGCCATGGTGGCTGCGGCGGCATCGAACTCGATCGACATCGGCTACAGTCCGGTCGACTCGCTTGCCACGATCCATCAAAAGAATGTTCCCGTTGTGATGATTGCGCCGGCGAACGAATACGTCTCTCCATCGCGCAATGCAGGCCTCGTGTTGGCAGTGAATTCAACGGTGAAGCAAGCCAAAGACCTCAACGGAAAGATCATCGCGGTCTCTAACCTGCACAGTATTTCGGAGACGACGGCGCGCGCTTGGATGGACAAGAACGGCGGCGATTCCTCGACGGCCAAGTTTGTCGAAATCCCGTTTCCGGCGATGCTTCCGGCTCTGCAAACCGGACACGTTGACGCCGCCTGGGATGCGGAGCCGTTCCTTACCGCTGCGACGAAGGACAGCCGTGCGATCGAATACGGTTTCGACGCGATCGCAAAGCGGTTTTTGATCGGCGGGTGGTTCACGACGCCCCAATGGGCGAACGAGCATCGGGATACGGTCGCGCGTTTTGCGGCAGCCATGCACGAAACCGCGACCTGGGCGAATAAGAACGCCGCGCAGAGCGCACCGATCGTCGCAAAATACACGAAGATGGATCCGGCCATCCTCGCGACGATGACGCGTTCCGTTTACGGTGAGTCACTCACCGCGGCCTCGATGCAGCCGTTGATCGATATCTCGGCCAAGTACAACGGGTACGCGACCTTTCCGGCGCAAGAACTGATTTACACCGTGCCCAAAGCATGACGACGCGTACAGTTGCCGTCGTCGGGGCCGGCCTCGGCGGTTTAACGGCTGCTCTGGCGCTGATCGGCCGCGGATTCGACGTGACGGTCTTCGAACAGTCGAGCGAGTTGCGTGAAGTCGGCGCGGGCGTGCAGCTCGGTCCCAACGCAATGCGCGTTTATGCGGCACTGGGCTTGGATCGCGCCATTGCCGATCTCTCGTTCGTTCCCGAAGCACACGTGGTGCGCAACGGCAAGACCGGCGCCACCATCGCGACGACGCAGATGAAGGGCGTGTACGAGGCGCAGTACGGAATCGGCTACCATACCCTGTTGCGCGCCGACCTGCAGAGCTTGCTCGCTTCGCGGCTGCCGGCCGGCGTCTTGCAGCTCGGGAAGAAGACGAGCAGCGTCGCCGGCGGCGCCGCGGAGGCCACGCTGCATTTCGAGGACGGTTCCTCCATCGAGAGCGATGTCGTGGTGGGTGCGGACGGCATCCATTCCGCGATTCGCGAGCATTTGCTGGGCAAGGATTCGCCGCGCTTCACCGGCACGGTCGCGTATCGCGGTGTCGCCAGGGCCGAAGCGCTGCCGAAAGGTCTGCTCACCGGCGACGTTTCGGTCTACATCGGTCCGCACGCGAGCTTCGTGTACTATTTCATCCGCCGAGGCGAACTCGTGAATTGGGTTGCGCTGGCGGAGGAGACGTCGTGGCAGCAAGAGTCATGGAGCGCGGAGGCCGATGAGACCGACGTCTTGCGACTCTACGAGGGCTGGTGTCCGGTCGTCGCCGAGCTCGTGTCGAAAACGGACCGCTGTTATAAATGGGCTCTCTTCGATCGTGACCCGCTCGCGCGCTGGGTCGATGGCCGCATCGCGCTGCTCGGCGACGCGGCGCACCCCATGATGCCCTATCTCGCGCAGGGCGGCTGCATGGCGATCGAAGACGGCTACGTCTTGGCGAACGAACTGGCGAAAGGGCGTGATGACCCGGCGCGAGCGCTGCGCCGCTATCAGACCCTGCGGTTACCCCGGGCGTCGCGCGTTCAACTGATGTCGCGCAAAGTCGCCCGCGTCAACCAGACCCCATCGCTCGCGGCGCGGATTGCGCGCGATCTTCGTCTGGCGCTGCAAAAGATGCTCAATCCGCGGCAGCACGCCTACAAGATCGAATGGATCTACGGCTTCGACGTCACGCGGTGACCGGCGTCATGCCAGGAAAGCGCTGCTTTCTCGACGATGTGACCATGTAGGTTTCTTACGGGGAGGTGGGCTTCGTGAAGTGCTCGCACGCGCTGCCGATGGCGGCGATCCTGGTGGTTGCTATCGCAGCAGGCCTACGTCCGCTGCAGGCGCAGACGGCCGATCCGCGTTCCGCGCCGGGGGGCTACACCGTCGCGCAAGCCGCCGCCGGTGCGAAGCTCTACGATGCCAATTGCAGTGCCTGCCATGGGGCGAACATGCACGGCCCCGCGGGGCCGGCGCTCATCGGCGATGCGTTTACCTCGCAGTTTACGAACGAGCCCGTGAGCGACATGTACGGCTTGATGTCGAAAAACATGCCGCTCGGCAGTCCCGGCAGTCTGAAGCCGGCCGAATACCTGGCAATAACCGCCTATATTTTGCAACGCAACAAGTATCCGGCCGGTTCGGCGCCGCTGACGCAAGCGAAGCTGAAGACCATCAAGATCCTCGCGCCCTCGAGCTAGCGCGCGGCGGTCCAGCGATGGAATTATCGTCCGGCGATCGGATCCTCGTGACCGGCGGAACCGGGGTGATCGGCGCATGGGTGGTGCGCGAAGCGATCGACGCCGGCTTCGAGCCGATCGTGTTGACGCGCGGCGTTACGAAGGCCGGCGTGCCGCTGTTCGCTGACCGGCTCGACCGCATCACGTTCGTCGAAGGGGACATCACCGAACCGTGGACGATCGTCGGGGCCATGCAGCGTTTCGCGCCGGCCGGAATCATCCATATGGCGAGCGCAAAGCCGTGGCAGATCGAGCCCGAAAGCACGCCCTTTCCGAATCCGGTGCGCGGCTTGAACAACATCGTCATGGGCACGGCCAACGTGCTCGAGGCGGCGAAGCAATTCCGCGTCAAGCGAGTCGTCTTTGCGGGTTCGAAGGCCTCCTACGACGCGTTCAGCGGCGAATACGGCTTTCCGACCTATCGCGCGGTGAGCGAACGCTATCCGAGCAATCCGGCCTCGATGTACGGTATCGGGAAGCGCGCGGCCGAACTCACCGGGCAACTCTATCGGGACAAGCTGGGCGTCGATTTTGTCGGCGCGCGTTTCGCAAGCACGTACGGGCCGTTCAAACGCGGGGCCGGCGATCATCCGGCGGTGTGGCTGCGCCGCGCAGCAGAAGGCGAAAACTTCACGCTCACGTTCACGCCCGACGGCTACTCACGGCGCCGCGATGAGTATGTGTTCAACCAAGACGTCGCGCGGGGCATGATAAAGCTCTGCACGGCCGGGCATCCCGGCGAGTTGTTCTACAACCTGGGCACCGGCGTCGGCCATTCGCCCGAAGAACTGATCGATTTGATCGCAACGCTCACCGGTACGCGTATCCCGGTGAAGATCGCCGAATCGCACGTACCACCCGCGTCAGGGATCGAAGCCTACGCGGGCGTCTATGACGTCTCGGCGGCGCGCCGCGATCTGCAGTGGACGGCCGAGTACGATCTTACGGCCGGGTTCGCAAAGACGCTCGAAATGGAACGGGCCGGCAAATGAAGGTCGCACGCGTCGTCATGGAAACGATCCGCGATCTGGGCGCCAAACGGTTCTTTTGCCTGCCCGGCCGTGCGGTGTACCCGCTGCTTAACGAAATGGCGCGCATCCCGGAACTGCGCTACGTCAATGCCCTGCACGAGTTTTCCCTGACGGCCGCCGCCGACGGGTACGCTCGCGCATCGGGTGAGGTCGCGTTTCTCGGTTTGTACATGAGCACCGGTGTGATGAACGCGAGCAGCGCGCTCTTCATGGCGCATCGTGACAAGATTCCGATGGTGGTCATCGCGACGCAGACGGAAAGCTGGGCTGTGAGCGCAAACGCGCGCGCTGAGTCGGCGGGCATCCTCGATCTCGTTCGTCCGGTAACGAAGTGGGCGTGGCAAGCCCCCACTGCCGAACGCGTCCAGGAAGCGCTCGTGCGCGCGTACGCCATCGCCACGACGCCGCCGTGTGGCCCCGCCTTCGTGGCGCTGCCGGTGGACTTCTTCGACGTCGACGTTCCGCACGTGCCGGTTCCCGCCGGCGCGCGCGTTCGCGCCGCGACGATCGCCGGCGGCGGTCTCGAGGCACTGGCCGGCTGGCTCGCGGACGCGCAGCAGCCGGTGTTCATCATCGGCGGCGAGGCCGTGACGAGCGGCGCTGCCCCGGCCGCGCTGGAACTGGCCGAGCGACTGGACGCGAGCGTGGTCTCGGAGCCCGAACCGTCCTTCCTTCCGGCCGATACGCTGCATCCGAATTATTGCGGCGAGCTGACGCCGCGCTCGACCGTGTTCGCGGATGCGGATCTGGTTCTGCACATCGGCGTCAACACGCTCGAGCGCGAACACGCTCCGGTGCTGACGCAGGGACGCGCGAAGCGCCACGTCTACATCGGCACCGACGAGAAAAAGATTCATGAAGCGATCACGTACGATGCCGCCGTGGTCGGCAGCATTCCGGCCACGGTTGCGGCCCTCGCCCTGACCGCCGGCACGCGTCCGGCCTCGTCTGCGGCCCGGCCGACATGGAAGGCCGAGCGCGATCGCCTCGTGGTCGCTTCGGATGACGCGCTGCCGTTGACGATCCCGGTCATCGCGACGGCCTTGCGCGAGCAGCTGCCGGCCGAGGCCGTGATCGTCGAACACGCGACGACCGCGGCCAACCTCTTTCGCCGGACGTTTCACGTACCGTCGTCGCGGCACTACATCGCGGCGTCGGGCAGTAATCAGGGCTGGGGTGGTGCCGCCGCGCCCGGCGTGAAGATGGCGCTATCCGACGTTCCGGTGGTGGCCGTCATCGGCGACGGCGGGTTCATGTTTTCACCGCAGACCATATACATGGCCGGTCAGTTCGACGCGCCGGTGATCTACGTGGTGCTCGACAACGGCGGCTGGGCGTCGATGGATTCGAGCGTGCGCAGCGGTGCGCCGGCGATCGGCGAACGCGGGATCGATCTCGGCTATAGCTGGTCGATCGACGTTGCTGGCGTAGCCGCCGCTCTCGGTGCCGAGACGGCCCGGGCGACCACGCGAGCCGAATTCATCGCGGCGCTCCAGGCGGCGCTTGCAAGCGGCCGGACGACGTTCATCGGCGTTGCGTCGCGCCGCATCGGAGCCGGCCCCGCGCCGGCGTAATCGCATCGATTCACGAAGGATGGCACACGTGCGGGAACTCGGTCTCAAACTACGAGCGTTCGCGTTTTGGCTGGCGGCGGCCGTACTGATTGCCGGGTCGCTGCCCGGCGCTTCGCAGGCTGCCGACGCGAACGATGTCGTGCGCATCATCATCAATCCCGGCATTTACGATGAGCTGCCGCTGTACTGGGCGGTCGACAAAGGCTATTTCACCGACGCCCACATCGACTTGCACATTACGAAGGTCACCACGTCGGCCGGCACGCTCGTGCCGTTCCTTGCCCGCGGCGACGTCGACGTTGCACCGATGGTCATGGTCCCGGCATTTTTCAACCAATTCGATCAGGGCTTCGGCTCGAAAATCGTCGCCACGATGGACGAGTCGCACAAGGGGTGGAGCGATACTACAGCCTTCTTGGTGCGCCAAGACCTGTGGGATTCGAAGGCGATTCGCAAGCCTTCAGACTTGCGCGGGAAGAAGCTGGTCAAGCCGATCGGTGCGCCCAACGATTTTCTCACGCTGGAGATCATGGCCAAGGCCGGCTTGACGATGGCCAACGTGGAGATGCATACGTCGCTCAACGGGCAGACGACCTACTTGCCCTCGCTGATGAATCACCAATACGACGCGCTCAGCGCGCCGGAACCGATCGCTTCGCAATTGGAAAAAGCGGGCGTGGCGCACAAGTGGCTGAGTTTGCAGGACGTCATCCCGTACTATCAGGCGACGTACCTCGCGTACTCCGAAGCGTTTGCCCGCGATCATCGCGAGGTCGCCCAGCGCTTCATGACCGCGTATCTTCGCGTGCAAAGACGTCGCGACGAGCAACGGCAAGTGGACGCCGCAACTCGTTGACGAAGTGGCGAACTGGTCGGGGCAGAGCCGCGACGTCGTGTTGGCCCTCCCGGGACCGGCATACCCGGGCATAAGCCGGATCTCGCGGGAGTCAATTACGCGTCAGGAAGCGATGTGGTACCAGCTCGGCATGATGAAGAAAATGGTTCCGATCGAGCAGTTCATCGACGAATCGTTTGCGGAGAACGCGCGCAAGGAACTCCGCATCAAGTAAAGCCGGCTAGACTCGCAACCTGCATGATGACGGCCGATAGCACGACGATGAGCCATGGCGGCCATTTCCAGACGGTGAGCGCTGCGAACGCGAGTACCGCGAGGGCGGCGTCGGCCGGAGCGTGGATCGCGCTCACCCAGACCGGTTGATAGAATGCGGCCAAGAGCACGCCGACGACCGCGGCGTTCACGCCCTGGAGGGCGCCAACGATGGCCGCGTTGCCGATCATGCCGTTCCAGTACGGCAACACCGCCGCGATGAGCAAGAACGACGGCAGGTAGATTGCGAACAGCGCGATCGCTGCACCGCCGGCCCCGCTTACCGGTCCGTGCATCGCTGCACCGAGGTAGGACGCGAACGTGAACAACGGTCCGGGCATCGCTTGTGCGGCTCCGTAGCCCGCGAGGAACGCATCCTGACCGATCCAACCCGGCGGCACGACGCGCGCTTGTAACAGCGGCAACACGACGTGACCGCCGCCGAAGACGAGCGCTCCGGATTCATAGAACGCGGTCACGACATGCAGGATGCCGTTCGTCGCGAAACGGTCGATCAGCGGCAGACCGAGGAGGAGCGCGAGAAACGCTGCACCGGCAACAGCGCCCGTCGTACGATTCCCGGCCGTTGGGATCGGGCGCGTGCCGGCCGGCGTTGCGGCGATGAAGAAGCGGCCGTACACTGCACCGGCGACGATGACGAACAGCTGCACGAAGCCGGTCGCCGGCAAAATCGTGATGAGCGCGGCGCTAATAAGTGCGAGGCTCTTGCGCGGCACATCCGGACAGAGCGAGCGGTACATGCTCGCCACGGCGGCGGCCACGACCGCGACAGCCGCAACGAGCAGGCCGTGGATCCACGGCGCGTCCGCTACTCCGGGAATGCGTGCGATGCCCAGCGCGAACGCCGCCATCAGGATTGCGGAGGGCAGCGTGAACGCGATCCAGGCGAGCGCGCCGCCGGGCACGCCCGCCCGGCTGAGACCGATGATGATGCACACCTGACTGCTGGCCGGCCCGGGCAGAAACTGACATAACGCGACGATCTGCGCGAACGTGTCCGCGTCGAGCCATTTGCGGCGCTCGACGAACTCGGTATTGAAGTAGCCGAGATGCGCGACCGGACCGCCGAATGCGCTCAATCCAAGCCGAAGGAAGGCGCCGAACACCTCGCCGGGTCCGCGCGATGCCGGCAACTAGTGTCCTTGCATGATGATTGCGGTGATCTCGCGATTGAAGTCCGCGAACTGCGGATAGCGCTCGTCGAGACCGGTGCCTTGCGGTCCCTCCATGATGTTCACGTGCGAGCGTCGCAGGTCCGCGATGACCTTTGACATGTGCGAGCCGCGCATGATGTCGCTATCCTGTCCGGTGAGATTCCATAAGTCATCCTGGCCTTCGCGCGTGAGAAGATAAGTGAGAAAGAGTCGCGCGGCGGCCGGGTGAGCCGCGGTGAGCGGGATGCCGGGCGAGATGTAGTTCACTTCGGTCGCCTCGCGCGGATAGATCGAGGCGATCGCTTCGCCTTTACGCTGGCGCAGGCGCACCTCATGATCGCCGCAGTCGAGTCCGAAGATCAGGAACTCGCCCGAGACGACGCGGTCGACGTCACCGCAGGTCATGATGCCGTCGACCTGACCGTTGAAGCGCTTGACGAAATCGAGCATCCGTTGCGGTCCGAAAGCGTTCGGCAGACCCAGCACGGCCATGAACGTTCCTTGATAGGGCGAGGTGGCGATCTTGCCTTTCCACTGCGGTTTCAACAAGTCGGCGTACGAGCGCGGGACGTCGCTCGGCGCAATCAGCTTCGTATTGTACGAAAAGCCGACGAGTTCGGTCATGAGCTTGACGGCGCGATGGTCGTACACTTCCGCCGCGGCCGGCAAATCGGGCACGTATTTGTGCCATTCGACGCGCTGCATCACCGGCGGCAACGAGCGGTCGTTCGCGGTGAAGAGAATGTCCGAACTGGACGTCTGGCCGGCGCGCACCTCCTGCGCTAACTGCCGTAAGAACGCTCCGCCTCCGCCCACCGGCGAATAATGGATCTCGTACTTGATGTGATACTTCTGCTCGATGTGCTGCTGGATGAGCGCAGCGCCCGCGAGGCCGCCGAAGGTGTCGCTCGCGCCGAGGGTGAGGGACCCTTCCTTCGCCGCGGCGGCAACCAGGGCAGCAAGGTTTGACGGCTCGGCGTATCCCGCGGGAGCACTCTGTCCCGCGGCCGGGTTCAGGGCAGCCAGCCATAACAGCGTTGCCGCGCCGATCCATCGTGTTGCTTTCAGGTTACGCCACACTGCGCCAAGCCTTATACGTTTTAAGGCACGAGAACCTGCGCGCTGAGTGGAGGAGAGCCGCCGCAGTTCAGACTAGAGATGCTGGTGATGCTGATGACGATCGAGCCCGGCGAGCTCGTGGCGCGCGCTCGGGCAATGGTTCCGTATCTGCGCGAACGCGCGCTCGAGGCCGAACGGCAGCGGCGAATCTCCGCCGAAACGATCTCGCGCTTTAGCGAGGCGGGATTTTTCCGTACGCTGGCGCCGGTGCGCTTCGGCGGGTTCGAATACGGCTTCGGCACGATGATGGACATCCTCGCCGAAGTCGGGCGCGGTTGCGGCTCGTCGGCGTGGCTCTGCGGCCTCGGCATCATTCATCGCTGGCTGCTCTCGCTGTTTCCGCTTGAAGCGCAGATCGACGTTTGGGACGATGATCCGGACGGCATCATCACCGGTTCCTACGCGCCGCAAGGCGTTGCGCAACCGGAGGCCGGCGGCTACCGCATTCCGGCCGGCAAGTGGTCGTTCTCGAGCGGCGTCGATCACTCGAGATGGTCGGTCATCGGCGTGATGTTTCCGCCCGGCAAGGACGAAACGGCGCCGTCTCGCGGCCTCTTGCTCGTTCCATCGTCGGATTACACCATCGAGGACGACTGGTATGCGAGCGGGTTGTGCGGCACCGGCAGTAAGACGATCGTCATCGACGACGTGTTCGTGCCGGCACATCGCAAGCTCACCTTTCCTCAGGCGGTTTCAGGCAGCGCACCCGGCAGCCTCGTCCACGAGAACCCGCTCTACAAGGTGTCGTTCATGGCCGGCATGCCGTGCGCGCTCGCCTCGCCCGCGTTCGGCATGGTCCAGGGTGCGATCGACGACGCTCTGGCATCGATCAGCAAGCAACTCACGCGAGGTGCGGCCGGCGGTGCCGGCAACCGAGTCGCCGATTACGCGGCCGTCCAATCGCGCATGGCGGAAGCCACAGCCGCGCTCGACGCCGCGCAGCTCTTGCTGCATCGCGACTGTGATGAGTTGCTCGCCGCGGTGCGCGCGGGTGAACGTGTCAGCGTCGACATGCGTATCCGCAACCGGCGCAACCACGCCTTCGCCGTGCGCTTGGCGGTGCAGGCGGTGGACGCGCTCTACGAATCCTCGGGCGGCCGCGGCCTCTACCTCGACAACACCGTTCAGCGGGCGTGGCGCGACGTCCACGCGGTTTCGAAGCACATCGCGCTCAATTGGGATGCCGTCAGCACGATGACCGGCCAGCACTTACTGGGTCTGGAACCGAAGGGAACCTATTGAAGAAGATGACTCGCGGCGCCGCGTCGGCGTTGCTTTTCGGCGGGGCCGCGTTTGGCTTCGCCGCAGCGCACGGCGGCGCACAAACGCCGGCGCAGGTGCGGATTGCCACGATCCCGATCGAGCCCGGCGCCGAGGTCTACTTTGCAAAGGAGCGCGGCTTCTTTGCTAAGGCCGGCCTCGATGCCGATATTCAGCCGATGCAGGGCGGCTCTGCAATTGCGGCGGCGCTGGTTTCGGGAGCGATCGATATCGGCTTTCTCGCGATCGACGCGCTGGCGGCGATTCATCGCAAAGGCGTTCCCCTGGTCGCGCTTGCGCCTGGGACGGAGTACCTTTCTCCGTTCACCACCCAAAATGCGGCGTTGATGGTACCGGCGAACTCGACGGTTCAGAAAGCGCCGGACCTCAACGGGAGAACCGTTGCGGTCATCTCGCTCAACAGCCTCACGCATACCGCGGTGCGGACGTGGATGGATAAGAACGGCGGCGATGCATCGACGGTCAAGTTCGTGGAACTGCCGTCGTCTGCGATGGCGACCGCGCTGGGCGGCAACCGCGTGGATGCCGCCGAGGTGGCCGAGCCGTTCATCGGGGAAGCGAAGAAATCGGCCCGCGTTCTGGCGTACGGATTCGATAGCATCGCGAAGCGCTTCATCACGACGGGATGGTGCAGCACGCCGCAATGGGCGAAGGATCACGCGCCGCTCGCGAACCGCTTTGCCGCCGCGATGCGCGAGACGGCGGCTTGGGCGAACGGTAACCCGCAAGAGAGCGGGGCCATTCTCGCGAGTTCGCTGAAGCTCGATCCGGCGCTGGTCGCGGCCATGACCCGCGTGCGTTACACCGACCAGCTTCTGCCCGCGCTGATGCAACCGTTGATCGATGCGACGGCGCACTACAACGGTTTCAGCACCTTTCCGGCACAGGAACTCATCTACACGCCCGCGCGCTGAACGTCGCCGGCAGTTACGACGGGTTGGTGATCAGCGCTGCCGCATCGATGGGTTTAGGGACCAGTTTATACTTCACCGCCACATCGATGACGGGCTGTACGAGCTGCGGCGTGAGCACGGTCGAATAGTCCGCGCGCCGGATGCCGCGCATTTGATCCGGATCGACCTTGAGGTACTTCACCAGGATCGGCAGCGACGCATCGTGGTGGGTGTTCGCCCAGCGGGCTGTGTCGTAAATTGCGGCGGTGAGACGCTTGGCGCCGGCGGCGTTATTGGCAAGCCACGAGCGCGTGGTGATCCACTGCGAGATCAAAAACCGGTTCGCGACCGCATCGTAGGGTTTTCCGAAGACGCGGATATCGGCTTTTGCGTTGCTGAAGAACGGTTCCGAGATCGTGGCCGCGGCAACCGTCCCCCGGCGCAGCGCTGCGCGCATCTCCGGCTGCGGCATCTCGATGATTTTGATCGTGCTGATGTCGGCGCCGTTGTTCGAAAGCCATGCGCGCGTGGATGCCGCGGATAAACCGACCAGCGTGACGACGGCAACGGTTTTGCCGTTGAGCTCCTGGGCCGTCTTTAGCGGCGAATCTTTATCCACGCAGAGCAGCGTCGCCGGGTTGCTGCTCATATAGAGGCCGCCGCCGGCAAAGACGACCAGTGGGATGCCGTTGCCGATCGCATCGGCGATGCCGACGATATCGCCGAGGCCGACATCGATCGTTCCCCCGGCGACGGCAGCCACGACGGCACCGGCGTTATTCAGAACGGAGATCTGCGGTTCGAAGCCCGCTTTCGCAAAGAAACCGTTGTCGGTACCAAAGAACGGTTCGGCAAATGCATCGCCGCCGGGCGTGCCCATCGTGATCGGTGCGAGGGTGCTCTGCGCGCGCAATGGCGCCGCCGTAGCAATTCCGGCCGCGAACAATGAGAGCGCCGCCGACCGTGAGAGGGTCGAATGGCCGGCGCGTGATCCGGATGGTGTGCTCAAATGAGTCCCTCCGACTATGAGTTCCGTTTTCCGACGTCATCGCGACGATGAGGAAAAGTCCCTGCGCGAGGATGCGTATTTTCGCCCGGTGAGCCGCCAAGAACGAAAAGTTTCTTCTAATGTTCGGCGTTACTGTTTTGCGTTTGGCACGATTTAACGCGGGTACGCAATTCGCGTCGGTCCGTCTCTGCGGCCGGCATCTTTCTCGAAAAGCAATGAGGTATTCCACTGTGAAAAAGCTACCCAAAGCGGCATTCCTCGCCGCGTCGCTCGTCGTTGCCGGTGCGGCCTTTGCAGTCGCCGGGCAAGCGGGTGCTGCTGTAACCAGCGCACTACCGAGCGTGACGAGTGTGCATCCGCAACAAGCGAGTTCTCCCACTCCTAGTCCGCTGCCGACCTAGCAGATCGGCATCACTGGGTGCGGTGGCTCAGTGCCGCGGCAATCGGATGCTGCGCCATCGCCCTGCTCGCTCCGGCGCACGTGCGTCCGAGCGCAACGCCACATCCGCACCCGTATGTTTCGGGTGCGCCGCCGAAGCCGCCCGGCAATCTGCGCCGGCGCAATTCGATCGTCGTCGACGTCGATTTCGAAGAGTCGGCCGCGGCGATCAACAGCGACGTTATCGATATCGCGGGGACGATTCAGCTGATCCTCGATCGTATCGCTGCCGAGACCGCGCCCGCGAACGATTTTGGGGAGCCGCGCCCGATCGTCTGGGTTTCGCTGACGTCGGATAAGGAGTGCCACGACAGCACGGATGCAGCGATTCTCGAAATACGCGTCGCGCGCTTCGTCGGCCGCACCTTTAATTACGTTGTCGTCGGACGCCAAGTCGAAGAGGCGGATCTGGGCTTTCGGCTCTACGATTGCTCGGGTCGCGAAATTTTGCACTACCCGCTCGATGAATCGTCGCCGTACGGCGAGGGCCGCTTCGCGCCGTACTATCTGTCGATCACCGGCACCGTTGCGACCGTGGCGCTCGCCAACGCACATTCCAACAACAGCAGTATCGCCGCGGTCCTCGGCATCTTCAACGGCTACTATCCGCTCCAAGCGAACGTCGGCGCGCACGACCCCAACGCGTTGCGCCTACTGGCGCTCTATCGCCTGATGGGCAATATCCCGGGATCGAACGTCCCGCCACCCGCCGCAGGCAGCGTGTCGGCGCTGCTTCAAACGTGTGCGTTCGGGGCCGATTCCGACGGCGTTATCCGGCTGCATTGTGCCCAGAGCGACGGGCATGGTTGAGCTCCGGTCGAATATAGGTAAGTAACACGACGCTGACCAAGGCGAACCCAAGCCACGGAAGTTTGAGCGATAACAGCATCGCCGCGGTGAACAGTCCAATACTCACATACGATCGGGTCAGTGCCCGGCGGCGAAACGCCGAGGCATCGGGCTCGCGTCCGTCTCGAGGCAACGTTGCCAAAGCGAGTGCGTGATAACCCAAGTTCACCATGAGGATGACGGCCGCATAGACGAACGCGGGAACTGCCGCAATGCGCGTTTCGGCGAGCCATGCTGTCGAGAACGGGACCAGCGACGCCGGAAACATGTGAGCGAAGTTGCATAAAATCAAACGCAGCGTCGAGATGCGCGCGAACCGCAACAGGAAGTGGTGGTTCATCCACATGATGGTTATCAAGAGATAGCTCACGGCGTAGCTGATCGCCGTCGGCCACAATTCCAGCAGCGCGCTAAACGTCGGCTGCGTCGGCAAGCGTAGTTGCAGCACCATGATGGTGATGATCACCGCGAACACGCCGTCGGAGAATGTCGCGAGCCGCTCCGGGGTGATGCTGCGGACCAGGTGCCGGTCCCGCTCGTTTAGATGAGCCGTCTCGTCGTCATCGGACATGGGGCTGAATTTGCCGCCGCGAGGATGGCCACCCGGTCGCCCAAGGATCGGGTATCGCTCGAGAGCAACCGTCTCGGGGTGAATCGGCAGCGTTTCGCACTCGCCGCGCTGGCCGCGGCGCTTGCCGGCGGTCCGTCGCGGGCAAGTGCGCAAGAGTCCGCACCCGACAAGGTTCGTATCGCGCTCAATTTCACGACGTATACGTACCTGCCGATTTTTCTGGCGATCGACAAGGGCTACTTCACCGAGCAGCATCTCGATGTCGAGGTCACCCAATATCAGGGCTCGTCGGTCGTGAACGTTCCGCGCCTCGCGCGCGGCGATCTCGACCTCTCGCCGATGGTCCTCAGTCCCGGATTCTTCAATCAGGGGAGCCAAGGCTTCAGCGTGCAGCTTATTGCTGCGTTGACGGAAGCGCACCAGGGCTGGAACGATGCCACCTGGATCGTCGTGCGCCAAGACCTCTGGGATAGCAAAGCCCTGCGCACGCTCGACGATCTGCGCGGCAAGCGCATCGACGGCGTCTCATCCGGCTCGCTGGTCGATTACCTCGTGCGGATCGCGCTGGCCAAAGGCCGCATTCCGCTGAGTGCGGTGACGTACACGAACAAGATCAACGACAGCGCGTCGGTCTTCGCCGCGCTGCACAACCGGGCGATCGACGTACTCGGCAACACGGAGGTAACCGTCACGGCGCTCGAGCAGCAGAAGCTCGCGCACAAGTGGCTTACGACCAACGACATCGCGCCCGGACTCCAAGAGAGCTTCCTCGCCGCGTCGCCGCAGTTTCTCAAGGGCCATCGCGATGCGGCAAAGCGCTTCCTCATGGGTTATCTCAAGGCAGCCCACGAGATCGAAGTCACCAAGGGTGCCTGGACACCCGAACTCGTGCGCACCGTCGCGAAGTGGTCGCAGCTTTCAGAAGAGGTGATCCGCAGCGTTCCCGGACCGGCCTACAACAGTCTCGGACTCAAGCTCGAATCGATCGATCGCCAGCAGAAGTTCTGGACCGCGCTCGGCCTCGTGCAAACGCCGGCCGCGTTGAGCTCGCTTGTCGATCCCACGATCCTCGCCGACGCGCGCCGCGCATTGGGCATGCGGTAGTTGCGATAATGTTTCACCTTTCCCGCGTCCTGGTGCGTGCGGCCTCTCTTTTTGCCGGCCGGATTGCGGTGGAAGACGGCGCCGTAGCGCTGACGTACGGGGCGCTGGCTGCGCGCGTCGCCGCGCTGACCGCTGGGCTCGCCCGGCGTGGGGTCAAACCGGGTGATCGTATCGCGCTTCTGGACCGCAACAGCTTCCGCACGATGGAGGTGCATTTCGCATGCGCAGCGCTCGGGGCTGTTCTCGTGCCGCTCAACGTGCGGCTGGCCCGGCTCGAGATCGACCGTGTCCTCACACAGACGGAACCCGTGCTCGTGTTCGCACCCGCGAGCTTCACGGCGTCGATCGGCGACGGTTTCAGCACGGTATCGTGGAACGACGGTGATCCGGTCCAAATGCCCAGCGACTACGAGAGCTTGCTTGCCGAACCGGCGCCGCTGAGTGAACGCACGGCGCCGGCCGGCGATCTGGCGCAGATTTTCTACACCAGCGGTACGAACGGCGAGCCCAAGGGCGTGTGCCTCACGCACGGCAACCTCGCTGCCAGCGCGCTGGATTCGATCGTGGCGCTGGAACTCAACGCCGGTGATGTGTGGCTGCACGTTGCGCCGATGTTCCATCTCGTCGATGCCTTCGCAATTTGGGCCGTTACGCTGGTCGGAGGACGGCACGTGGTCCGGCACTTCGTCGCCGAAACGTTTGCCGACGAGATCTCCGAATACGGCGTAACGAAGACCAGCATGCCGCCGACGCTGATCGCCCTTGCCGCCGAGCGTGCGGAGGACAGCGATCCGCGCTTCGCCTCCCTCGTGCGCGTGAGCTATGGCGGCTCGCCGATGGCCGAGGCGGTCCATCACCGCGCGTCGCGCGTCATGGACGCGGCTTTCGTTCAGGCGTACGGGATCACCGAAACGTCGGGTCTGGTCACGCAGCAGGTCCCGGGAGATTATCGTCCAGACGGCGATGACATGCAACGCGCGCGCATCGTCTCGGCCGGCGGTCCGGTCGTCAGCATCGATCTGCGCATCGTCGACGACGCGGGCGCAGACGTCGCTCAAGGAAGCGTCGGCGAAATACTCGTTGCGGGCCCGCGGGTTATGGATGGGTACTGGCACAACCAGGAAGCGACGCGCGCTGCAATCTGCGACGGCTGGTATCGCACCGGTGATCTCGGCCGGCGCGACGCGGGGGGCCATCTCTTCATCGTTGGACGAAAGAAAGACATGATCATCACCGGTGGGGAAAACGTGTATCCGAACGAGGTCGAAAACGCCCTCGCGCTCCATCCCGCGGTTCTCGAGGTCGCCGTGTTCGGCATCCCGAGCGTTCGCTGGGGAGAAGAGGTCCGCGCGGCGATCGTCTTTCGCGACGGTTCGAGCGCCGAGCCCGACGAGTTGATCGCGTTTTGCCGCGAGCGGATCGGCGGTTACAAAATTCCCAAATCGTTCGAGTTCCGGTCCGAACCGTTGCCGAAGACCGGACCCGGGAAGGTGGCCAAGAACATCTTGCGCGATCCCCACTGGAGTTCAGTATGAGCGCGCTGCGCGACGTTGCCGTTCCGGTCGACCTCGAGCGCTTCCGTTTACGGCGCTTCGTCGAATCGCTGGTCGAAGCCGGCGAATGCGAAGTCGTCGATGGGCACACCGAACTGGTCGACGTTGCCAAGCGCCTCGATGGGAATCTCAAGGCCGTCTGGCTGCGCGACGCGGGCGGCGCGGAATTAGTCGGTAACGTGATGGGGTCGCGGCGCCGGCTTGCGCTGGCGCTCGGCACCACGGAAGCGGAACTCTCGATCGTGATGCAAGCGCGGCTGAGCCGGCCCGTCGCGCCGATCGAAGTCGACTCCGCCGATGCTCCCGTGCACGAAGTCGTGCGCACGGGTCGTGAAGCGACCTTGCTCACGCTGCCGGTGCATTTGCAGCACACCCTCGACGGCGCGCCGTATATATCGGCCTCAATCGACTACGCCGTCGACCCGCGGTCCGGATGGACGAACGTCGGCTGCCGGCGGATCATGCTGCGCACGGCGACGACGGCCGGGATCGACCTGAACGCGCCGAGCGATTTGCGCGCGCTGTACGCCGAATACGTCGCGCGCGGCGAGATGCTGCCGATCGCCTACACCGTCGGTTCGCACCCACTCGATTTTCTGGGCGCGATGGCCGCCGCACCGGCGTGCGATGAGTTGACGCTGCTCGGCGCATTGCGCGAAGCGCCCGTTCCGGTCGTCAAATGCATCACTAACGACGTGCGCGTCCCGGCCGATGCCGAGATCGTGCTCGAAGGCTATCTCGACGCGCGCGGTCTGGTCGAACCGGAGGGTCCGTACGGCGAGTACATCGGCTACTACGGCGTGATGAAGCGCAATCCGGTGTTCCACCTCACCGCGGTCACATCGCGGCGCGATGCACTTTTTCAGACGGTGTCGATCGGCGGCCGGTGGCTGGCGCGTACGGATACGGCCCAACTCGGTTCGATCAAGACCGAAGCCACAATCTGGTCGATCTTGCGTCAAGCCGTGCGCGAGCCGTTGGCCGTCTACGCGCCGGCGTCGACGGGCGGTATGTACAACGTGCGGGTCTCGCTACGGCAGCGGTATCCGGGCGAGGCGCGCAATGCGCTGGCGGCGGTGTTCGCCTCGACGGCCGACGTCAAGCATGCCTTCGTCGTCGATCCCGACGTCGACGTGTTCGATTCGGAACAAATGGACTGGGCGCTGGCCACGCGCTTTCAAGGTGACCGCGACCTCTTGCTCGGTTCCGGCTTTCGCGCCGTGCCGCTCGACCCGTCGCTCGAGGGCCAGCGCGTCGGCGCAAAGGCGGGCTTCGATCTGACGCGCCCGTTCGGCAAAGGCGATGCGCTCGAATTCACTATTCCGGAGCCCCCGCTGTGGCACGAGGGTGTACGAAATTCGGTGCTCGATGCGCTGACGAACGGACCGTGCACTTTTTTTGAATTGATGCAGATGCTCGGTACGCGTGACGGCCGCGACGTCGTCGCAGCGCTCGGCGAACTCTACGACGCAAACCGGCTCGGTCGGACCGACGACGGCCGCTACATCCTCATCGCGCAAGAAACCACGGAAGGACCGTCAGCATCATGACCGACTCGTCGAAGACTTCATCCGCGACAACCGTCAAGCTGACGGCCGACGGAAAGCCGCAGGGGTTTCTGCAACCGCTTGCCGAGCGCACGGTCACGCGCTACGAGCGGCGCGATGACGGCATCGCGGTCCTCACGCTGGACCGGCCGAACAAGCTCAACGCGTTCGACGAATTGATGATACGCGAAATCCGCGCCACGATCTGGGAGGCGAACTTCGATCAGCGCGTCAAGGTCGTCGTCATCACGGGAGCGGGCCGCGCGTTCTGCTCCGGCCGCGATATCAACGGGCTCGACTACGAGAACAATCTCTCGACCCCCGAATACCGGGCCTACGTTCGCGCCAATCACGAAATGCTCGACGATATTGAGGCGATCGAGAAGCCGGTGATCGCCGCGATCAACGGCATCGCGGCCGGCGGCGGGACCGAGATCGCTATCGCGTGCGATTTCCGTATCGTTTCCGATCGCGCGTCGTTTCTGCTGCCGGAGAACCAGCTCGGCGTGATCCCGGCATCCGGCGCGTGCTCGCGTCTCACCCAGATGATCGGCCTGGGCCGCTTGAAGGAGATGGTGATCGCGGCGCTACCGATCGAGGCGCAACGTGCTTACGATATCGGTCTTGCGACGCGCGTGGTCCCGCACGACGTTTTCATGGATGGTGTATTCGATTTCGCCCGCATCCTGTTGGCGCGTGCGCCGCTGGCGATGGGCATGGCGAAGCACATCATCAACACGTGCCAAAACGTCGACACCGAAACCGGTCGTATTCTCGAGCGGCTCGGTCAATCGATCCTCATCCAAACCCGCGACAACACCGAAGGCATGGCGGCGTTCATCGAAAAGAGGCCGGCGCGTTTCGAGGGACGCTGAGGTGGAACTCGCCGTCGACCGCTATGGCGCCGGCGGACCGGTACTGCTCCTGCTCCACGGCGTTGGCGCCAACGGTGCGGTGTGGGCGCCCGTGCTCGAGCGCTTGCAAGATCTGTGGCCGGCAAGCATTATCGTGCCCGACCTGCGCGGTCACGGGCGCTCTCCGCGAGCTGACGCTTACGGCCTCGGGCTGCATGCGGCCGACGTGACCGAACTGCTCATGCCCGGCGACGAAATCTACGTCTGCGGACACTCGATGGGTGGAGCGATCGCGCTCATCCTCGCCGGCGGCTGGTTCGGCATTTCGGTCTCCGGAACGCTGGCGTTCAGCATGAAGACGGCGTTCGATGCAGCGGAATTGGAGAAAGCGCGCTCGTTTGCACAAACCCCGGCGCGGCGGTTCGCCACACGCGACGAGGCGCTGGAGCGTTACCTGCGGGTGGCCGGGCTTTCGGGACTGGTGCCGCTCGATTCGGCCATTGCGCAGGCCGGCGTCCTCGAGCGCGACGGCAGCTGGGAACTCGCTGCCGATCCGGCGACGGTCCTCGCCGGCGGCCCGGATATCGGCCCAATGTTTGCCGCCGCGCGCGGCCCGCTCATCGTCGCGACCGGGGAACGCGATCCGATCGCATCGCCGGCCGGGTTGCTCGCGTACGCAAAGCAGTTGCGCGTCGTTGCCGGTGCGGCCCATAACGTTCACGTAGAAAACCCCGCCGCGATCGCGGCGCTCATCGCGGAGCTGCGGGCCTGATGGCCGCCGCCGCGGTTTGGGATCGCGTCCCGATCATCATCTCGTTTGCGGAGCAACTGCAGATGACGGAGACCTACGGCTTCGTAGGCAGTCAGGGCACGACCGTACTCGAAGGCCAGCTCTTGCGGCCGCGCGACGCGCTGTCCGAGACCGTGTTCCTGTTCATGCATCCGGCCTCGACGCTGCAGTTGCTGCCGATGCCGGCCGCGCTTGCCGATCGCGGCTTGCACGTGCTCTGTGCCGGCAGCCGCTACGCAAAGAACGATAGCGCGCTAATCATGGAAAAAGTCGTCGCCGATCTGGGCGCGTACGTTCGCTATGCGCGGGAAGAACTCGGCTACCGGTACGTCGTGCTCGTCGGCTGGTCCGGCGGCGGTTCGCTTTCGCTGTTCTATCAGGCGCAGGCAGAGCGGCCGACGATCGCGGCCACGCCGGCCGGCGACCCCTACGACCTCACGCAGGCGCAGCTCTCCGCCGCCGACGGGATCGTCTTCATCGCCGCGCACCTCAGCCGAGCGGAAACGCTGACGGAATGGCTCGACCCATCGGTGCGCAACGAACGCGATCCCGACGACCGCGACCTCACTTATGACATCTACGCCGCGACGTGTCCGAACGTTCCGCCGTTCAGTGCGGATTTCGTCACGGCGTTTCGTGCGCGTCAGGTCGAGCGCAATCAGAAGATCACGAACTGGGCGCTCGACATGCTCGCGACGCTCAAGCGGAAGGATGACGGCGAGCGCGAGCGTGCGTTTGTGGTCCACCGGACGATGTGCGACGTGCGCTGGATCGACACCACGATCGATCCGAACGGACGCCGGCCGAACTGGTGTTACCTCGGCGATCCCCGCATCGTAAATTGCGGTCCCGTCGGGCTCGCGCGCTTCACGACGTTGCGTTCGTGGCTCTCACAGTGGTCGCTCACAACCTCGAACGCAAAGGGGCGCGACAACGCGGCTCGGATTCACGCGACGCCCGTCCTGCAAATCGAAAACGGCGCAGACGACGCGGTTCCGGCCACGCACAATCCTGCGATTTTCGCCGCGTTGGCAACGCCCGACAAGCAACTCGTGCACATCGACGGCGCCACCCACTACTACCTCGGTCAACCCGAACAGCTCGAGCAGTGCATCTCGACCGTCGTCGCGTGGTGCCGCGAACGCTCGCTGCTGCCGGCGTAAGTCAGCCGTGATGTGCGCCGAGGCCGCCGACCGGGGTGTGTTGTTCCGTCGTCCCGACTAGCTTCCAGCGATCGTAAATATCTCGCGCCTTTCGCGCTTCCTCGTCGTCGAAAGCGATCAGATTGGTCGATAACTCGAGCCGGATTTCGTTGGGGTCGAAGAAGTAGATCGACATCACGGCGCCGTGATCGATTTCCCCGACAACCGGGACGCCGCAGACGCGGAAGTGTTCCTTCCACGCGCGCAGCATCTCAACGTTGCGCACTTCGAAGGCAAAGTGCCGCAACGGATGCAGCCGTTGCACCTCGTCGGGTGCTTCGTCATAGAACGTGTAGGCCAACGTGCTGCCGTCGGCGAGCGCGTACTGTGTCTCGAGGTACTCGTGTCCGCGCTCGTCGCTCCCCGTTCGCGCATCGACGAGCGGCAAGCGCAGCACCTCGGTACAGAAGCGATGCGTTTTCTCGGCGTCGTAGCCGATGAACGATACCCGTTCGGTCGCCGTTAGGCCGGACGGCGCGTCAGGCATGCGCGGGCGTGCGCTTCGCAACCCAGGCGGCGAGCGTCGCTTGTGCGCGTTCGGCTGCTGCCGGCGTGCGCGCGGGTAATGGTCCGGCAATCTTCCAGCGCAGGCCTTCGGGATCGCGGAAAGCGATGACGAGGTGACCGTCGGAATCGCGTTCGTCGTCGACCGCAACGCCGGCCGCGATGAGATGCTCGCGCCAGCGCCCGACCGCATCGTGCGAGGGCGCCTGCAGCGAGCAATAGCGGGCCGCGTTGTCGGCCCAACCGGGCCCCGGATCGAGCGTCGCGCGGTCGATCGCGAAATACGCGACGTTGCCTTGCCGGCCCAACTCGTAGAAGACGTGCATGTGCGGGCTATAGAGCCCGGTGCTGGGAACGTGCAGGTTCGTTACCGCCCACGAGAAGCGCAAGCCGACGACGTCGGTCCAGAAGCGATGTGTGTCCTCGATCGCATCGGCGATGAAGGCGAGATGATGGGCTCCTTCGATTCGAAGCTCGTCGCTCGGTATCATGGACCGGTCCTTCCGCGCTGGGGCAGTTTGCCGAAAGTGTACGCCCGCGCGGGACGCCCGTCAACTTTTCGAAGGTGCCGCGAGGCAGTCCGTTGACGATATCATTGACGTCGTTGACCTGCCATTGCTTTTGGAGGTACTGATGCTTGGTTCTTTCCGTTCCGGCGGCCGCACGCTACTCGCGGCGCTCCTACTCGCCGCCCTGGCCGGCGCCACGGCGCCGGTGCGTGCGGCCGATACCACGCCGTTCGAGATCTATTCGATCGCGTCGCTGACCGGTTTCGGTGCGTTTCTCGGGCAGGCGCAGCAAGACACGCTGCAGCGTCTGGCTGTCAGCATCAACAGGAACGGCGGCATCAAAGGGCGGCCGATTCATTTCACGATTTATGACGATCAGACGAATCCGCAAGTCGACGTGCAACTGGTGAATCAGATTCTGGCTAAGAATGCGAGCGTGCTCGTGGGTCCCGGGCTGACCGCACCGTGCTTAGCCGTCATGCCGCTCGTTCAAGGCAAGATGGTGTCGTGGTGCGCGTCGCCGGGGATTCATCCCAACAAAGATTCGTATTCGTTTTCTTCGAGCGTCAGCACGACGGATCTGGTCAAGACATTCGTGCGGTACTTTCGCGGCCGCGGCATGACGCGGTTGGCGGCGTTGGTCCCGACCGACGCCACCGGCCAAGACGCCGACAAGAACCTGGCCGAAGTGCTCGCGCTGCCGGAAAACAAAGACATCAAGCTCGTCGCGCATGAGTATATGAACAACACGGATCTCTCGGTGTCGGCGCAGATCGCGAAAATCAAGGCGGCGAATCCGCAAGCGCTGATCGCCTGGACGATCGGAACGCCCACCGCGACCGTCCTTCACGGCGTCAGCGACGGCGGCCTCGATATTCCTGTCGCGCTTTCGAACGGCAACATGACGTTTGCCGCGATGAAACAGTGGGCGGCGTTCTTGCCGAAGGATCTCTATTTTCCCGGCGCACCGTTTCTGGCGGGCTCGATGGGCTCGGCGCAGCAGCGAGTCGCGATCCAGCAATTCTTCGACGTAACCAAAGGACAGGGCGTTCAGCCGGATTTTCAGACCGGACTGATCTGGGATCCGGCCGTGCTCCTCATCACAGCTTTACGCTCGCTCGGCACCGATGCGACCGCAACCCAAGTGCGCGATTACATCGACAAGATTCATGACTTTGCCGGCATTGCCGGCGTCTACGATTTTCGCGACGGCAGTCATCGCGGGCTCTCGCAGAAGGACGTGTTGATCATGCGCTGGGATGTCGCCAAAAACACATGGGTCGCCGTAAGCAAACTCGGTGGGGCACCGGAGACGCCCTAAACGGACGTCGAGTCGAGGCACAACGGTCGTTGTAGACGAAGGGGCCGCGATGAGAGCTTCGTACCGACTACTTGGGATTGCCTTCGCGTTTGCGCTATGCTGCAGCGCCGGCGCTACCGCGCAAACCACGCCCGTGATTCATTTAGGCTTAGCGCCGTTCGAAGGCCAGGCCGGCCCGTATTATGCGCAGGACCTCGGACTGTTCCAGGCGGCCGGCCTCAACATCGATATCCAACAGTTCAACGGCGGTGCTGCCGTCGTTTCCGCAATCGCCGGCGGCGCGCTGCAAATCGGCGGCGGGACTCCGCTTCCGCTGGCCCAAGCGCGTGCTCGCGGGATCAAAGTGGTGCTCATCGCTCCCGGCTACATCTATGACTACAAGGCGCCGACGCCGATCAACGCGCTGGTCGTCGCCGCGAATTCCCCCATCCACGATGCCAAGGACCTGGCGGGCAAGACCGTTGCGGTGACACAAGTGCGCGGGCTCGACGAGCTCGCCGTTGACGCGTGGCTCGACGGACACGGCGGGGATTCACACAACGTGAAGTACACCGAGTTCCCGCAGAACGCGATGGCCGACGCGGTCGCGGCGGGACGCGTCGATGCTGCGGAAATCGGCGACCCCGCATTGTCGGGCGCCCTCGAGGCCGGTAAAGTCCGGATCCTCGCAAAGGCGTACGACTCGATCGCGAAGCGCCTTTTCGGGTCGGTCTGGTTTGCGAGTGAAGACTGGGCCACACAACACCCCGACGACGTGCGCAAGTTCGCCGCTGCCATCAATCAAGCCGCGGCCTGGGCGACGCGCAATCCGGTTGCGGCGGCGAAGGTGCTGCAGAAGTACATGAAAGTGACCTATTCCACCGCGCATGAATACCATGGCCGCACACTCGACCCGTCATTCATCCAGCCCGTCCTCGACGCATCATTCCGCTACAAACTTTTGACGACCCAGATGAGCGCGAACGACCTCATCTGGAAGAATTGATTTCGGGGTTTGAAGCTATCGCGACGGCAATAGTGCTACGGCGAACGCGCACCAGCCGGCCACGAATGCCAATCCGCCGAGGGGCGTGACGGCGCCGAGGATCCGTTTACCGGTCAGGGCGAGCGCGTACAGGCTTCCGCTGAAGATGAGGATGCCGGCAAAAAGGAGCCAGGCGGCCGCGGTTGCGGCCGCTCCGCCCACGACGCCCGAGCGGATCGCGAGCCCGAGCGCTAGCAGCCCGAGGGCGTGCGTAACGTGGTAAAACACCGCGCGCTCATAAATACCCATCGCGTAAGCGTCGAGCCGTTCGCGCAAGGCGTGCGCGCCGAAGGCTCCGATCATCACGGCCAGCGCCAGTAACACCGCCGACACGACACTCCACCACATCTTAGCGGCGACCTTATGCGACGCCGCTCAAAAATCCGCGTCCCGCCGGGACCACGCCGACAGGCGAGGAGCATGCCTGCAATCGGAGAAGGGCGCGCGATGACGACGACGACACTCGGAGTCCTTACCGGCAACGAGCGGCGGGTCGAAGGCCGCGAGAAGGTCAGCGGCGCGGCGCAGTATGCGGCGGATATGCGCCGGACCGGGATGCTGTGGGCCGCGTTCGTGATCTCACCGCACCCTCACGCCCGCATCGTACGCATCGACAGCGCGGCTGCCAAAGCGCTGCCGGGCGTGCACGCGGTGCTGACCGCTGCGGACATCGGCGAAGTCCGGTTCGGATCGGTGCTTGCTGACTGGCCGGTATTGGCGTCGGAACGCGTGCGTTTGATCGGTGACTATGTCGCCGCTGTGGCGGCGGAAACGCGCGAGCAAGCCGAGGCAGCGGCGGCGGCGGTCGACGTCGTCTATGAAGAGTTGCCGCCGATCCTCGACACCGCCGCAGCGATCCGCGACGGCGCGCCGCTGGTCCACGAGAACGACGAGCAGTATGCCTTTACCGCCGGCACGCGCGCGCCGCGGCCCTATCCGAATCTGCAAGGCCACGATCTGGTCGTGAAGGGCGACCCCGACGAAGCCTTTGCTTCCGCCGAGCACATCTTCGAGCACACGTACCGCACGCCGCGCTATCATCCCGGTTACATCGAGCCGCGCGCGGCGATGGTGTGGATCGACGGGAGCGGCGCAGTGCACGTGGTGTGTCCGACCAAGGCGCCCTACTCGCACCGCGACATGATCGCGCGCACGATCGGCCTGCCGAAAGACAAAGTAATCGTCGAGCCGAGCTTCATCGGGGGCGACTTTGGACCCAAAGGCACGATGGTCGACGATCTGCCGCTCTACTATCTCGCCCGCGTCACCGGCCGCGCCGTCAAGTACGTGCGCTCGTACAATGAGGACCTGCGCTCGGGCACGGTTCGCCACGCCTCGACCGTTCACGTGCGGCTCGGCCTCGGGGCCGGCGGAAAAATAACAGCTCTCGATCTGCGCGTGATCTACGACGGCGGCGCATACGCGGCGGTGAAGTCACTGCCGTGGCTGCTTCCCGGACGCGCACCCAAATTGCCCTACGCGATCCCCAACGCGCGCGTCGAACGCATGGCCGTCTACACGAACACGATCCCGACCGGCGCCGTGCGGGCTCCGGGCGACGTGCAGATCTTCTTTGCGCTGGAGTCGGCCATGGATGCGATCGCCGCGGAACTTCGGCTCGATCCGTTCGAGTTGCGGCTGCGCAACGCGGCGGGTCCCGGCGACACCGATCTGGAGGGCGGGCAGATCGCACGCCCGCGTCCGCGCGAAGTGCTCATGACGTTGCGCGAGGCGATCGGCTGGGACCGGCCGCCCCTTCCGGGGCGCGGCCGCGGCATCGCGCTGACCGCACGACATATCGCCGGCGGCAAATCGAGCCTGGTCGCAACCGCGCATCCCGACGGCCGCATCGAGGTCGAGACCGGCGCCGTCGAGCCGGGTACCGGCGCCTTCACCGTGATCAGCCGCATTCTCGCGAGCGAGTTGGGCATCGATCCGGCGCGCATCACCGTATCGCGCGGCGATACGAACAGCGCGCCGCACGATCCCGGCAGCGGCGGCAGCAAAGGGACCGTCATTTTGGGACATGCCGCACTCGACGCCGCGCAGAAACTGCGCGCGGCGTTAGCGGAGCATCCCGCAGGGCCCGTGCGCGTCGCCGGGGAGACGCCGCAACTCGGCAAGCCCGGTGATCCGGCGTGGCTCAACTATTGCGGTTACGGCGTCGAGCTCTCGGTCGACGCGGAGACCGGAGCCATCCGCATCTACGATGTCGCAATGGTCGTCGACGTTGGTGCGATCATCAACCCGATCGGGCACCGTGGACAGCTCGAAGGCGCATTCTCAATGGGGCTCGGCCACGCGCTCACGGAGGAACTCTATCTCGAGGGCGGTCGCATCACGAACCCGACCCTCGCTGATTATAAACTACCGTGCCAGCGCGACATGCCGCCGCTGCGAATCGTGGAACTCTCGCCCGACGGCGGTCCCGGCCCCTTCGGAGCGAAGGCCGGCGGCGAATTTAACGTCGCCGGTGTCGCTCCGGCGATTGGAAACGCGATCGCCGCCGCCTGCGGCGTCCGGCTCGACGCGATGTCCTTCACGGCGGAGCGCATCTATGCGGCCTTGCACGACGGCCGCGGGGTAGCGCCTGCTTGAAATTCCCACAGAACGGGGATAGGGGTGCAGCGTGAACACAACGACGTCATTTAGCGCGCCCGTCGGCTCCCTGACGGACGCCGAGCTCTGTACCCGTTGCGAGCTACTCCCGAAGCAAGAGTTCGGCGCGGGCCGGCTGCATCTGGGCCTGCCGGTTGCGTTTGTCCTTCGCAAGACGCGCGCATTTCTCGACGCGTCAACGTGGTCGTGGCGCGAAGAGCCGAGGTTAATTACGATCGACGTCCCCGCCGGCATGCTGGCGAACTATTGCCGCCGGCTGGAAAGCGAATACACGCCGGTCGAGCGCGACGAAATTCGCGCGCTGTTCGTGCCCGCAGGTCGCGAGCCCAGCTTAGCCGACTTTCTGGAAGCGGATTCTCTGCGCCGCGTCAGCGCACGCGCGAGCACCGGACTGCTCGTCGACACGCTCGGAAACCATCTCACGTGCCACTTCCAACCGATCGTCGACGCCGACTCGCTCGGCGTGTACGCGTACGAAGGACTGCTACGAACGACACCGGGGGCACCGCTGGCGTCAGTCGGCGATATCTTTGCCGTTGCCCGAGACGCCGACATGCTGCCGCACACCGATCTCGCCGCACGCAGAACCGTCATCGCACGAGCGGCCGAAACCGGGATCACGGCTAAGCTGTTCATCAATTTCTGCCCCTCCGCGATCTACGATCCAAAATCGTGCTTGCGCTCGACGATCGAGGCGCTCGATGCGTTCGGGTTTGCGCACGATAACGTCGTCTTCGAGGTCGTCGAGAGCGATGAAGTCGAGGATGCCGGCTACCTTTTGGACATTCTGAAAAGCTACCGGCAAGCGGGGTTCAAGGTCGCGCTCGACGATCTCGGATCGGGCTTCTCGTCGCTCAACCTGCTGCACGTCCTTCGTCCCGACTACGTCAAGCTCGACATCGCGCTCGTCCGCGACATCGACCGCGATCCGTTCAAGGCAATGCTCGGCGGCAAAATCATCGAAGCGGCACGAGCGCTCGACATGTCGGTCGTCGCAGAAGGCATCGAAACGGCGAGCGAGCTCAAGTGGCTACGAGACAACGGTGCTAATCTTCTGCAAGGCTTCTATCTCGCTCGTCCTGCAGCCGAACCGGTGCGGACGATCACGCTTCCGGCCTGAATTTTGCCGGCGAAATTATTGCGCGGGGATGGTAAAGCGAATCGCGCGGAACGCGGAGTGGGCCCCACACGTCGCACATTGCACGATCAGTTTCGTCGGAACGAAATCCTTATCGACCGCGAACGCCTCTGACTGTCGCTCCGATGCGCCTTGTAAGATGTGAAGGTTCGCGTGTTTGAGGGCGTTCGTTGGAATTTCGACGGAGATGCCGTCTTTGTCGGCGAGCGTGTACGTCACGAGACTGATGAAGTCGTCGTGCGTGCCGTTGCTGAGTAGCGATTCAAAAAACATCACTTTTTGATTTGCCGTCGGACTCGTGTCGGGAATCTCGTCTGCGTTTGCGGAGCGAAATGACGTGATCTTCACGCGCAGCATGCCGTTGAAGACCGTCGTCCCGAGGTTGGCCGTGACGGCGGAGACGCCGTTTGCGCCTCCCGGAATAGGCGTCGGTGCGGCGCTCGCTTGTGAGAACATGCTGATGAGTAGACCGAGCGCGAGCAGGTGCGTTTGGGCGTACATGGTGCTTCTCCCAGGCGCAGATTTGTGCGCCGCGGCGATTGTAGGTAAGCGATGGGACGATTTTAATATCGCGACGTGCCGCGGGCGTGCCGAACTTACGTGTCGCGAATACAAGTGATGGCTAGTCCGACGTATCGGCCGGCGAATCGGAGGCGCTTGCTTCTGACGAACGTAGCGCGCTGGCGATGAAATCAACGACCTCCGCCGGCGCGCTCAGGTAGCAACGGCGGCCGGTCTTGACCTCGTAAACGGAGCCGCGCCAGGAGCCTTGGCCGGCAGGGCCCGCTTCGTGCCACATCCGTACGAGAAAGACACATTCGCGACGACTCGACATCACTGCACGCCGGTACTCATGACGGGAGCGTAACGCCGCGGCGTGCCGCACGCGTGCACTCTTCGCGGTGAAGAGGCTCGCCGGGAGCTTGCTCGCCCGGATAGTCGTGCAGCCGAAATGAACGTTTATCGAAGTGAACAACGGGCGGACAGCGATCGCCACCGCGGACGGGCAACTCGATATCCGCTTATTCGGCCAAGCGAGCGTGCGCTTTAACGGTGCCCCGATCAAGTTCGCAAAGCGCGACCGCACGATGGCGATGTTGGCTCGGATCATTTTGCAGCGCGGGTCTCCACTTTCGCGCGATGCTCTCGCCTACTCGGTCTTTCCCGACGACGAGGAAGCGACGGCCGTAGCCGAGTTGCGGCGCTATTTATACCTCGCCGGCAAGGCGCTGCCCGAACCTTCCGGGGAACCGTGGCTCATCACCGACTCCGAGACGGTGCGATGGAATATCGAAGCCGCCGCGACGATAGACGTGATCGCTTTCGAGGAGCTTGCACGCGATCCGAACTCCTACGAGCGCGCGTTCGACCTCTATACGGGTGACTTGCTCGAAGAGATTTATGATGACTGGATCGTTGCCGAACGCGAGCGGCTGAGAGCGCGGTATCTCACGATTCTCGACGATGCGCTCGCGCGCCATCGTTCGTCGCGTCGTTATCCAATGGCGATCGAATGCGCCAAGCGTATTCTCGCGATCGACCCGTTGCGCGAGGACACCCTGCGAGCGCTCATGAGTACACGCTATGCCGCCGGCGACACGGCCGGCGCACTCGCGGAATACGAGCGATTCGCGCGGCAGCTTCGCGACGAACTTTCGATAGGGCCGATGCCGGAAACCGTAGCGGTGCGACAAACGATCTTGCGAAACGAAGCTCTTCCGGGCGCGATCGCGGACGCTTCCGGCCGCCCCGGCGAGCGAATTCCAGCCACGCTACTGCCCTTCGCGGGCCGAACGCGCGAGATGGCTTCGCTCCATACGGCCTGGACGAGAGCTGCGCGCGGTACCGGAACATTCGTCCTGATCGAAGGCGAGGCCGGCATCGGCAAAACACGTCTAGCCGACGAATTATCTCGCATCGTGCAGTCGGAAGGCGGCCGCGCCTTCGTCGGGACCACGGCAGCGCCGGAATCGAGCTCGTATCAAGCGATCGTCGAGGCGCTGCGCTCGGCCATGCCGTTGCTGCTGGCGCGGCCTCCCCTTTCGGCGCGGCGCGCGACGCTCGGGCCACTGTTACCGGAATTGCACGATTCCGCAACCCCGAACACCGTGCCGCCTGCGCAATCGGCCGAGCGCGAACTCGCGAGGTTATACGACGCGCTTGCAGATGCTCTTCGGATACTGGCCTCGCCTCGCCCGGCGCTGGTCGTCCTCGAAGACCTTCATTGGGCGGGGTCGGCGACGATCGAGGCGCTGGGCGCAATCGCAAAAGAATTGATTCGCGTTCCGATCATGATCGTCGCGACGTGCCGCGAAGAAGAAACGCCGCCGCACCACCCGCTGCGCGCGCTCGTGCGTTCTCTCGGAACGCTCGCAAACGCCAGTGAACTGCAAGTTTCGCGCTTCAGTGTTGACGAGGTCAGCGATCTCGTGGGGCGAGTCGACGGGCTTCGCGGCCTTCCGCCTGCCTTCGCCCGCGACTTGCACGCGCAGAGCGAAGGCAATGCGTTGTTTGTGAGCGAGTTCATCAGCGCTGCGCTCGAAGAGAATCACGGAACGCGCACCGACGCCTCGTCGATCGCGGGCGTCATCACCTCCCGCATCGCGCAGCTCGGCGAAGTTGCGATGACCGTAGCCGAAATTGCGTCGGTGGCGGGGGCGGGCTGCAGCATCGGTCTCGTGCGCGACGTCGCGAACCTGCCGGCGGCGGAGCTTGCGCGCGGCTTCGACGAGTTGCTCGACCGGCGCATATTGCGCGAGGCCGGCGCGCGCGCCCACTACGACTATGTGTTCACCCATCATCTCATCGCCGAAGCGATATACGCGGGAATCGATCCGAATATGCGTGCGCGCCGACATTCGCGGATCGCCCGCAGGCTCGAAGCCGAGCAGCAGTTGAACGTTTCAACCCAGGAACGTGAGATCGCGCGGCATCACGAGCGCGCCGGCGAATCTGACGCAGCCGCTCACTGGTACGTCAAGGCGGCTGCTGCGGCGGCGCAAATGCACGCCTACGGTGATGCCGCCGATTTAGCGACCCTGGCGCTGCGTTTGTCGCCAAGGCCGGATGTCGAACGCTCGGCTCTTGATATTCGGGAACGGGCTTTCGGCCAACGGGGGGAACGCACGCTACAACGCGCGGATATCGATGCTTTAGAGCGGCTCGCCGGGACCGGCGCGCGCGAGCGGTTTGACGTGCTGATGCGCCGCGTGCTGCTAGCACGAACGCTCGGAGAATCGGACGAGGAAGGCCGCTTAATCGCCGAAATGCGTTCCGAGACAGGCATGGATGATGGAGCCCAAGCGCTGGCTCTGATCCAAGCCGCCACGCATTTGGGCTTGCGAAGCCGCCCGGCTGATGCTCTGGGTCCCGCTCGCGAAGCTCTCGCCATTTACGAGCGCATCGGGGACGTGCGCGGACAGCTCGAGTGTCTCTATGTGCTCGTCGACCAAACGGCCAATTTCGGCGATCTTTCCGGCTCGCGCGCATACTTGATGCAGATGCACAATCGAGCCGGGAACGTAGCAGATAAACTCGTGGAGGCGCGCGCGACGGCAGTGGCTGCACAAGCCGCCCTCTTGAGCGCCGACTATCGGGCGAGTTACGACCTATCCGTGCAAGCGCTGGCGCTTCAAATCGAGACGAACGATCGCGACGGTGAAGCCCAGTCGCGCGGACGCTGCGCCGTCTCCGCGGCGTGGCTGGGCGATTTTGCAATCGCGCTTCGCGAATTCGAACGAGCAATAGAAACCTACGCGTCGATCGGCAACAAGCGTGGCCTGGCGTTGACGTACACCAACCGAACGCTTTTGCTTATGCGGCTCGGCCTCTTCGAGGAGGCGATGCTCTCGATCCAGCAATCGAATGAACTTTTTATTGTCGCGCACGAGGAGCGCACCGTCGTCGCCAACCATGTCAACGCGAGCTTCGTCAAACTGCAGCTGGGTGATCCCGTAGCTGCTAAGACGCTAGCCAACGCCGCTCTCGACAGCGCGCGGGCCATCGCTTTTCCCATCTTCGAGGCGGCCGCGCTCGCAAATCTTGGCAACGCCGAGCGCGCCCTGGGGCAGTTCGATACGGCGATCGCGCACATGGAAGCCGGCATTGCGCTGCGCCGTCCCTTACAAGAAGCCCGCGATTTTGTCGACGATCTCGCGGATCTGGCACTGGCCTACGCCGGTGCCGGGCGCAGCGCGGATGCGCTCGCAATCGCAGATGAACTGTGCGCAATCGACGGCGGCTCGTTTCAGAGTGCTCTCTGGCCTCACTATCCGCGTTGGGCCGTGGCTCAAAGCTACGCCGCCGCCGGCGAGTTAGATCGGGCCCGGGAGTCCGCGGCCCGCGCGCACGCGGACTTGTATCGATTTGCCGACCGCATCGACGACGAGCGCGCACGCGCCGCGTTCTTGGCAGTTCCGATCAACGTTACGATTGCAACCGCAACGTTATTGTAAAACAGCCGAACCTACGCTTGCTTGGCAACCACCCTCCGTCGGCACGCCTGCGGCACGCGCGACGAGTACGCTCAGATCCATGAACGGACTCGGATCGCTGCAGAAAGCTGGGTTGCCAATGATCGTGGGCAGAAATTGGAGGGCCATCGCGAGCATGATCGCTGTGCTCATCATGGTACCGGCTGCGGCGTCGGCCGACCCCACGCTGACCAAGCCGATATACAAGAAAATCGTCGTCACGCCGCCGGCGAAAAACGTCATTTGCCTTGACTTCAAGGTTGCGCCGAACGAGGGACTTCCCCCCGACGCTCAAGGGAGGCTGCTCCCTTGCGGGCGCGACGGCGGTGCACTTCGGCACCGCGGCGGCAGCGTTCAGGGTGCAGTCAGACGGCTCGATCGCAGCGACGCCTCCGGCACTTCCCGCCGGCAGCAGCGTCCCCGTCACCGTGACGCTACCGGGTGGGCAAATCATCGGCGGGGCAAGCACGCTCTATTCTTATCCGATCGCGGAGATGGATATGGAAGGCCCGTATTCGTTTCCGCTTGGGGAAGATACCAACTCGTATAACTGGTGGCTCGGTACCGACAGTCACTTTCTGCGCGAGAGCCAACCCGCAACGCTATCGTATATAACACTCGGACCGACGCTATATGTCGGCGCGTATTTTAGCAATACGATCTACACCGAGTCGACTCAAGCCCCTTACGTTCTTGGAAATACCGGACTGTTTACTGCGAAGCTCCAGGTATGCACGGCTTCGAGCCCGTCCGGGGTTCCCGGCCTACCCGGGTTTCTGCCGACACCTGCGCCCGGCGACCCATGCACCAATTGGGACAAGACGCCGGGTTATTGGAAAGACGTCACCAGTGCATCGGCATCGGTTCATGCGCCGAACGGAACCCAAACCGCTTCCCAATCGACGATCCCGCTTTCGACGTCGGGTCTCTTTGTCTCCGGAGACCCGTCGACGATGCAACTGGCGCGGACGTTGCGCATCATCTACGATTATCGTGAAAGCGATGACGATCAGCAATTTGCCACGCGGGTCGGACTTGCACGTTTCGATGAGAAAAAGGGCCGACCGTTCAACGCCGTCATCGCGCCGACGGCGTTGTATCAGATGAAGGCAATCCCGTACACCATTGTCTACCAGCCGCCGGGCGATCAAAGCACGGTATCGTTTGCCGCTGCGACCACCTACGGAACGACGTATACGCTCGGAGCGAGTACCGAGAACGATACCTCCTCCACCGCCGAGCAGAATGAGACGACGAAGTTCAGCGAATCGTATGCCTTTGGATTGACGGCGGGATTCGGCGATACGAGCGTCTGGGATCAGACGGTAAAGCAAGGCTTCGGTGCAACGAACGGTACGACCGGCGTGGGCACGGGGTCAACGGCGTTCAGCTTTACTTGGCAGATCCCGGCGGCGCCCAGCCTTACGCCGGGCACCGGCGCCGTATGTGCGACGCTGACGAGCTGCGGTTCGCAAATCAGCCCGCCCAATGCCTACGCCGCCGAGCCGTTTTGGCTTGATACGTTCGTCTTGCTCATCCATCCGCAATATGCGTACTGGCAGCTTGCGGCCGGGAATCAGAACTATGTTCTCTACGGTGCCGTCCCCGTGACCGCGGACGTCACGGTTGCGGAACTCGACGCATGCGCGCGCGGACAAATGTGGTTTCAACTGAATCCCTGCCAGGTCGAGTATTCCGACAGCGACATAACGGCGGCTAACGGTCAGCCGATTTCGTACGCCGGCGTGACGCGGACGTTGACGCTGACGGCCTCGGAAGCCGCTCATCTCTTAGCCCTCGATCCCTTTTACGCTCAGGGCCAAAATGCAAACATCCTCACGAGTCGAGCGACGCCGATTGCAAGCGCCAGTTACGGTGCAAGTATCGGCGCGCCCGCCCGTCCCTATGTGACCAACCTTACAAATTCCGCTTCGAACCAGCAGACGGGCTCGACTAATTTGCAATACTCGTCGAGCGTGACGACCGTCGTCAGCGACGATCCGAACATGACGGGTGGGGCGACGAGCAGCGGTTCGGGCGGGCCGGTGACTTACACCACCACCCTCGCTTACGACGACCTCACCAAGAACACGAATGAGACGGATCTAAAAACGACATTCAGCAACTCGACCGCCGTTTCAAATCAGCGTGTAACCACGGCAAACGTCGTTCTCAACGACATCGACGACACGAGCACGACGTGCAAAACGTGTCACAACCCGTTAGCGCACCAGCCGTCGGTGAACATCTATTTCGATCGGGTCTTTGGGACGTTCATGTTTCAAGATCCGGGCGCCGTTCGGTCGACGGTGTTCACGAAGCCGCTATGCTGTGATGTTCTGCTGCGGGGTCTTCTCGCTCACGAAGCACATCTGCGGCGGTTCAGCGACGTCCCGGCGGGCGACCCCAATGCCGCTGTCCTGGGCTTGATGGCCCGAGCCGGACTCATACCGGCCGTGTCGGCGGGCAAGTTTGCGCCCCAAAGCGCCGTGAGCGCGACCCAAGTGTCGCAAGCGGTTGCCCGGGCGCGGTCGCATGCCGGCCGCCTTGCGGTGCAGCCCTCGGTCACGCTCAAACCCGGTACAACCGAGACGCGAGAACAAGCCGCGGTGGCGCTCTTCAAATCACTGACGACGCCGCCGCGCTAAGGACGCCTTGATGCTAACGTTGGCGTATCAACTGCACCCCGATGTGGACCCACACGAGTCGCACTTGAGGCACGTGCCGTTGCGGACGAGTGCGAACTGGCCGCACGTTCCGCAGGCGTCGCCGCTGTAACCCTTCGCTAGCGCTTCGCGCACGCGTTCGGCGATCGGTTGGGCCGTGCCGCGTTGCACCGGAGCGGGAGAAGAAGCCGCAGCGACGCCGGCCATGACCGGAGCGGGAACGGGTGCTTGCACGGGCGCCGGTTTGGGCAGCGCGGCAGCTGTGGACGGACGCGTCGGTTCGACCGTGCGGTAGGTGGTGCCGCCGTCTTCTTCTCCGGTGTATTCCGGGTCGGGGCCCATCGCGTCGATCTGTTGCGACGGCTGCACTTGCGCGAGATCGTAGCGGCCGAGATAGCTCACGGCGAGTTCGCGGAAGATGTAGTCGAGGATCGACGTCGCCATCTTGATGTTCTCGTGACCTTGCACGGGACCGTTCGGCTCGAAGCGCGTGAACGTGAACGCGTCCACGTATTCTTCGAGCGGAACGCCGTGTTGTAGTCCGAGCGAGACCGCGATGGCGAAGTTGTTCATCAAGGAGCGGAACGCCGCGCCTTCTTTGTGCATGTCGACGAAGATCTCGCCGATCGTGCCGTCATCGTATTCACCGGTGCGCACGTAGACTTTGTGCCCGCCGACGACCGCTTTCTGCGTGTAGCCGCCGCGGCGATCCGGCATGCGCCGGCGCTTGGCGATGTAGCGGTAGACGATCTTCTCGGCGATCTGCACGGGGGTCGTGTAGGCCGCCGTCGGCATGTCGGCTTCCTCGTCGGGCGAGCCGATGTCGTACGATGCAGCCAACGGCTGCGAGAGCTTCGAACCGTCGCGATAGAGGGCGACGGCTTTGGTCATGCGCTCCCACGAGTAGCGGTAAGCTTCCTTGACGTCGCTGATCGTGGCATCTTGCGGCAGGTTGATCGTCTTGGAGATCGCGCCGCTGATGAACGGCTGGGCCGCTGCCAGCATGTCGATGTGCGCAAGCGGGCGGATGTAACGCGAACCGTGCTTGCCGCAGGGCGTCGCGCAATCGAAGATCGCGAGGTGCTCGTCCTTGAGGAATGGCGCGCCTTCGAGCGTCATCCGGCCGCAGATCACATCCGAGGCTTCGTCGATCTGCTGGCCCGTAAATCCGAGCACGTCGCGCAGGATCGAGATGTTCCAGTCGGCGAGCTGCTCCGGGGTCATGCCGAGTTTGGTCGTGCAGAACTCATCGCCCAGCACGAAGTGGTTGAAGACGAAACCGATCTCGAAGGCGCCGAGCAGCTGCGTTTCGATCTTCGCGAGCGTCTCGTCGTCGAAGCCCTTTGCTTTGAGCGTCGCACGGTTGATGTGCGGCGCGCCCTCGAGTGTGTTGGTGCCCTTGGCGAACGTCTCGATCGCGGCGATTTGCTCGTTGCTGTAGCCGAGACGGCGGAGTGCCGGCTCAACCGATTGATTGACGATCTTGAAGTAGCCGCCGCCGGCGAGCTTCTTGAACTTCACAAGCGCGAAGTCGGGCTCGATGCCGGTGGTGTCGCAGTCCATCACGAGACCGATCGTGCCGGTCGGCGCGATGACGGTAACTTGTGCATTGCGGTAGCCCGCGACCTCGCCGATGGCGAGCGCGTTGTCCCACATGACACGTGCCAGGGCCCACGTCTCCTGCGTGAAGAGCGAGGGTGCATGCGTTACCGGAGTGATCGTAAGGCCTTCGTATTCGTTCTTCGGTACCGCGTAGGCGGCGCGACGATGATTGCGCAGCACGCGCTCCATTGCTTCACCGTTATGCGAGTACCGCGGGAACGAGCCAAGTTCGCGCGCCATTTCCGCCGACGTCTTGTACGCCGTAGCGGTCATGAGCGACGTGATGGCCGCGCACCAGCCGAAGCCTTCTTCGGAATCGTACGGCAAACCAATGCGCATCAGCATCGTGCCGAGGTTCGCATACCCGAGTCCGAGCGTGCGGTAGTCGTACGACCGCTGCGCGATTTCTTTCGACGGGAACTGTGCCATCGTGACGCTGATCTCGAGCGTCGTCGTCCACACGCGGCAAGCATCCGCGAAGCGTTTGGCTTCAAAATGTCCCGACGCATCGAGGAAATTTACCAGGTTGAGAGACGCCAAGTTGCAGGCAGTGTCATCGAGGAAGAGATACTCCGAACAATTGTGTACCACTACACCATTTGCGACAAAGTGCGCGGTGTCAGGTTCGGTAAGATCAAAGACGTTCTCAATGCCGCGATATTGCAGAGCTGCGAAGCGATCGGTCATCTTGTCGGCATAGACTCCGACGCTTGCGTTTAGTGCAGCGAGCTTCTGAGCTTTCGCCGAGGCCGGATGGAAGCCGATCTCCTGTTCAAAACGAACGCGCGACGAGCGCGAGATTCGCAGTGAATGCATTTCCTGGACCGGATAAAGTTTTAACCCACCTTTTCCGTCAGGGCATATCGAGGCGGAGATCCCGCCACGACGATTCTCGTACAGTTTCGCTTTGATACCGAATCCAAGCAGCAATGTCTGTACTTGGAGCAGCAATTCAAGAGAAGACGAATCCAGCGCCACGTATTGCGTCTTGTCGCCGTAGTGCCCGACGCAGCCGTCGGCGGTGAAGAGGCCGCTTAGCATAGACGCAATCGCAGCCTTGTCTAGCGAAAATGCTTCTTGGCGAAGTGCCTTCTTGGAGCTGCCTTCGTTGAGAACTGCGAGACGATCGAACGTCTCAATGATCGAGCGATTCGATAGCGCAATGCGTGAACCGCCTTTGCTGGGCGCAGTAACGGTCGTGGTGCGGGCACCGCGACCATCGATGGCCGTCCGTGACTTTTCTGCGTTAAGCGAATTCGCGACATCGTCGAGTATCGCAGACTCATCTGCGCTCATTGTTAGGATGAGGCCACGCTCTGGGCCGAATCCGGATGCATTATTTGTGATGCACCCGTCGCCAATGGCAACACCGACCGCGAAAGCGATGCCCTTTTCGAGGTGCTTTGACCCGAAGCCCGAGCCTTGCAGAACTATTTCGTCGTCCGCAGTAAGGTCGCGCGCTGCAACGTCGCCGCGGTTTGACGTGAAGACCTTATGGTCAGCCGTCACGTTCAGGCGATAGCCCGAGCGGGTGCGAAGCTCGTACGTTTCTTTTTTGCCAGTCGGAAAGATACGTGAGACGAAATGCGGCTTGCCATCGCCTCCGATAACAAAGGCCGACTTGCCGACGAGATCTTCTATGCGCTGCATGCCGTCGGCAGTGGCCACCAGCGTATCGCCCGTGACGCACGGGTTACTTGCGTTAATGCGACCATCGCTCGGGCATGTATGCCATTCGTTGATCGTCGTATCGAATTGCAGGCCCGGATCGGCGACTTGCCATGCGGCGAGTGCGATTTGTTCCCAGAGATCTGCAGTCGGGATGGATTTCGCAACGCGTCCGTCGGTACGGCGCGTCGTATCCCAATTCTGACCCGCGTCAAGACGTGCGAAAAATTCGTTCGGGATGCGCACGGAGTTGTTCGAATTCTGACCCGACACCGTGCCGTACGCCTTGGAGTCCCAATTCGTATCGTAGGTCTCGATCATCAGCTCTTTGTAGCCCTGACGCGCAAAATCGAGCGCGTACTGAATGCTGCCCGGAGGCACACCCATGTTCATCGCCTGACGCATCGCGGTCTTCAGCGCTGGGTTGAGAGCGGGATCGAGGCGAGCGGCTTCTGGCACGGCTTCGTTGTGCGCCGCCTTCATGATCAGGTTGAGATACTTTTCGCTAACGATCGAACCGGTAACGAGGTCGGCGACTTTCTGCTCTTCCTTAACTTTCCAGCCAACGAATTCTTCGATGTCGGGATGATCGAGATCGAGCACGACCATCTTGGCTGCACGTCGCGTCGTTCCACCGGACTTGATCGCTCCGGCAGCACGATCGCCCACGCGCAAGAACGACATCAATCCGGAGCTCGTGCCGCCACCGGAGAGCTTCTCGCCCTCGCCGCGCAGCATCGAGAAATTGGAACCCGTGCCGCTGCCGTACTTGAAGATGCGCGCTTCACGAACCCACAGGTCCATAATGCCGCCTTCATTCACCAAATCATCGCTTACTGACTGGATAAAGCAAGCATGGGGAGCCGGGTGCTCGTATGCGCTCGTTGCGACGGTGAGTTCGCCGGTTTTGGGGTCGACAAAATGGTGGCCTTGCGCCGGGCCCGCAATCCCGTACGCCCAGTGCAGCCCCGTGTTGAACCACTGCGGTGAGTTGGGCGCGCCGATCTGGCGGGCCAGCATCGCGCACATCTCGTCGTAATACGCCCGCGCGTCGCCCTCGGTATCGAAGTAGCCGTACTTGTAGCCCCAATAGGTCCACGTGCCGGCGAGCCGGTGGAAGACCTGACGGGCATCCGTTTCGGGCCCGAAGGTCGCATCGTCGGCCGGCTCGGAGCGCCAGAGCCACTGCGGAATATCCGGTTCCTCGACGCCCTTGAGGGCGCTGGGCACGCCGGCTTTCCGGAAATACTTCTGAGCGATGATATCGGTCGCGACCTGACTCCAGCCGGCCGGGATCTGGATATCCTTGGCTTCGAATATCATCGACCCGTTGGGGTTGACGATTCGCGAGGTACGCGGCTCAAACGTTACGCCGGCGTAGGGTTCACCGGGAGCCGAATAGGTACGGGAGAATTTCATGCGGGGCGGTCCTCGTCGAGCGTCATGCAGGTGGCAAAAAACAGGGAAGACCAGTATCGAACAAGTGTTCGATTCAAGTCAAGACCTAAGTCTTACGAAAACCAGGCGGGCACAACATATTGTGTATGGCCGGGCAGACCACCTACTAGATATACAACCCGGTTCCTTGTGGACCGGTGGCGCACAACTGCACTTTCTTGTTCATGAAACGGCCTGTGCAGCGAATGCCAAGGCGGGCGGAGTGGGCGGGGTGTGGACGGAACCGGGGATAGCGTGGATATGCTGCGCCCGGACGGCCATGTGGCGGCCCTCGGCGACATCGCGATCGAGCGCCTCTGGGAGCGCGGCTGGCGCGGGATCGTGCTCGATCTAGACAACACGTGCTGTGCATACCATCAACCCGAACTAGCCGACGGAGTGGGCGCCTGGGTTGCCGCCGCGCTCGAGCGCGGCTTCCGGATCGTCATGGTCTCCAACAACTTCAGCGAACGCGTCGGCGCCGCGGGCCTCAAGCTCGGAGTCGCGACGGTCCCCAACGCCCTCAAGCCGCTGCCGTTCGGCTTCTTGCGCGCGCTGCGGCTGCTGGGGACGCGCCGCCGGGAAACCGTGGTGATCGGCGATCAGGTGTTCACCGACGTGCTCGGCGCAAAGCTGCTCGGGCTGCACACCGTGCTGACGGAGCCGATCGTACCGCACGACTTCCCGCTCACGCGCGGTCTGCGGTTTCTCGAACGGCTCGTCTACAAGCGGACGCCGCCGGTTGCCGGGCGCGCCATCTTCGAGTCGGAGGACTGAACGTGGCCGACATTCCGAAGCTCTACGTGTGTCATGCCGATGACGCCGGTCCGAAGCTGCACCCGTGCCGGCGCGCGCATGAAGCACTGCGCGATGCAAATGTCGAATACACCACCGTCATCGGCGGCCACGGCAGCCCGTTCCCGTGTTGGCGCGGGAACCGGGACGAGATGTTCGGCGAACTCGGGACGCGGGAACTGCCGACGTTGAAGCTTCCCGACGGCACGCTGCTGATCAACCCGAGCGCGATCATCAAGTGGGCCCGTCAGCAGAAAGCGGCGAAGATCAGCGCGTGAAGACGTACGAGCCGCCGCAACCGGCGGCGCACGACAGCGGCACGCCGGCCGAATTGCTGACGTTCATGACCCAGTTGTGGGAAGTGCCCAGCGGGCCGATTCCCACGCTGGCCGGCCGCGAACGTTTCGCCGCTCGCCGCCGCGCGATCGCGCAGCAGTTTCCGAACGATGTGCTGGTCATACCGACGGGCCACGAAAAAGTCCGCGCCAACGACACGAACTACCGCTTCCGGCCGGGCACCGACTTCTATTATCTGACCGGCATTCACGAACCGGACGCCGTGCTCGTGCTCCTGACCGACGGCGATGAAGCGCGCGCGGTCGTCTTCACCGAACCGAATCCCGGCAAGACGAACGCGACGTTTTTCACCGATCGCGTCAAGGGTGAGCTGTGGGTCGGACCGCGGCTCGGCGTCGCGGCGACGGCCGCGCGCTTCGGCGTGGAAGCGCAGCCGATCGACGACCTCGCGACGTTCGTCAACGTCTCGTTCGGCGCGCGGCCGACGCGGCTCGTGCGCGGGCTCGACGACGACATCGCGCGCTCGATCTACTCCAATCTCGACGACGACAACGCATTCTCCGCAGCGCTCTCGGAAATGCGGCTGATCAAGGACGATCTCGAAGTCGCCGAATTGCGCGCCGCGATCGCCGCGACCAAACGCGGCTTCGATGACGTGGTGCGCGCCTTGCCCAACGCGCTCACCGAACGGGTCGTGGAAGGCGTGTTCAACCTGCGCGCGCGCGTCGAAGGCAACGACGTCGGTTACTCCACGATCGCGGCCTCCGGTCCGGACGCCTGCATCCTGCACTGGGTGCGCAACGACCGCCGCATCGGCGCGGGCGATCTGCTGCTGCTCGATGCGGGCGTCGAGGCGGTCTCGCTCTACACGGCGGACGTCACCCGCACGCTGCCGGTCAGCGGATCCTTCAGCACCGAGCAGCGCGAGATCTACACGCTAGTCTGGGAAGCCCAGCGCGCCGCGTTCGAGGCGTGCAAGCCGGGCAATGATTTCCTCGAGCCCAACGCCGCGGCGATGCGCGTGCTGGCACAGGGGCTCGAGCGGCTCGGCATCCTGCCCTCAGCAGAAGAAGCGCTGCGCGACGACAAGCTCTTCTATAAACGTTACTCGCTGCACAACGTGAGCCACATGCTCGGGCTCGACGTCCACGATTGCGCGAAGGCGCGCGCCGAGACATACAAGTTCGGCCGGCTCGAGCCGGGGATGGTGCTCACGGTTGAACCCGGGCTCTACTTCCAGCTCGACGACCTGACCGTGCCCGAGCGCTACCGCGGGATCGGCGTGCGGATCGAGGACGACGTCGTGATCACCGCCGACGGCTACGAGAACCTCTCGGCCGCCGTGCCGAGCGAGCCCGACGCCGTCGAGGCCTGGGTCCGGTCGCTGGCCGGGACCACACCCGAGCCCTGGGTCATCCCGGAGCCCGCATGAACGCCGCGGAAGAAAAATTCCGGCGGCTGCAAACCTTGGGCACCGGCCTTGGTTAGGTATCGCGTGAAGTTAGATTCTTTGGTGCAATCATAGCGCGCCCGGCGAGACGGCCGGCCAAGCGCCGCAAACCTGCCGCGCAGCGGGTCGAACGGGTAGACGAGTCGGCGAAGCAGCCGATGATCGAGATGTTCGGCACGATCAAGCAGGTCTATCCGAGCACGACGTTCGGCGTTGAGCTCGAGAACGGCCATGAAGTGCTGGCACACATCGCCGGCCGCCTGCGCCGCCATCACATCAAACTGCTCTTGGGCGACCGGGTCGAACTCGAGATCTCGCCGTACGACCTGACGAAGGGCCGCATCATCTACCGTTATCGTGCGGGTGAAGCGCGCCGTTCGAGCGCCGCCCCAGCATAACGCTCCACCATTCAGGAACTCGCCAAGTCCTACGATCCGGCCGACGTCGAGCCGCGCTTAATCGCGCGCGACCTCGCTAGCGGGGTCTTTCACGCCGAGGTCGACCGTTCGCGGCCGCCCTTCATCATCTCGATGCCGCCGCCGAACATCACCGGCGCCGCGCACCTCGGGCATGGTTCCACCTACACGCCGATGGACGTGCTCACGCGCTACCATCGGATGCGCGGTGATAACGCCGACTGGCTGCCGGGTCAAGATCACGCCGCGATCGCAACCGAAGCCGTGCTCGTGCGTGAGCTGGCGAAAGAAGGCCTCTCGCGTGACGGTCTCGGCCGTGACGCGTTTCTTGCGCGCGCGTGGAAGTGGCGCGAGCAGTACGGGCATCGCATCAACGAGCAGTTCAAACGCCTCGGCTTCGGCGCCGATTGGCAGCGCGAACGCTTCACGATGGACCCCGAACTCTCGGCGGCCGTCACGCGCGTGTTCATCGATCTCTATAACGATGGGCTGATCTATCGCGGCACGCGGCTGGTCAATTGGGATCCGAAGGCGCAGTCGACGCTCTCGGATGCGGAAGTCGAGAACGAAGCGCACAGCGGTTCGCTCTGGCATCTGCGCTACCGCGCGGAAGACGGCGGCGAGGGCGTCGTCATCGCAACGACGCGGCCCGAAACGTTTCTCGCCGACGTGGCGGTCGCGGTGCATCCGGAAGACGAACGCTACAAAGCGCTGATCGGCAAGAACGTCATCCTGCCGCTGGTGAACCGCCCCGTGCCGGTGATCGCCGATGCGGCGGTGCTGCGCGAATTTGGCACGGGCGCCGTGAAAGTGACGCCCGCGCACGACGCGACCGACTACGAGATCGGCCAACGCCACAACTTGCCGATGCCGACCGTGATCGACTACGACGGCCGCATGATCGCGCCGGTTTGGCGCGTCGAACCCGACGCCGCGGTGCGCGCGCAGTTCAACGTCGGGCATGAGGCGCTGGCGAAGTACGTGGGTATGGACCGCTTCGCGGCGCGCAAGGTGCTCGTCGCCGACTTGGAAGCGGCCGGCGCGCTCGAACGCGTCGAACCGTACGAGACGACGGTTCCCGTGTCGTCGCGTTCGGGTGAAATCATCGAGCCGCTGCTCTCGCTGCAGTGGTTCATGGCGATGGAATCGCTGGCCAAACCGGCGCTCGACGCCTATCGCAACGGCGAAGTCCGGTTCGTCCCCGAGCGCTTCGGCCGCACCTACGAGCACGGGCTCGAGAACCTGCGCGACTGGAACATCTCGCGGCAAGTGTGGTGGGGCCATCAGCTGCCGGTCTGGTACACACCCGACGGCGATGCGATCGTCGCGCACGATGCCGAAGAAGCGCGCGAGATCGGCCGCGAGAAATACGGCACGATCGAATTGCGGCGGGACCCGGATACGCTCGATACGTGGTTCTCGAGCGGGTTGTGGCCGTTCACGATCCTGGGCTGGCCGGCCCAGACGCCCGAGCTCGAAGCCTGGTATCCCAATCAGGTCATGATCACCGGGCGCGAGATCATCTTTCTGTGGGTCACGCGCATGATGATGCTCGGCCTGCGCTGCGTCGGCCGCCTGCCGTTCCGCACGGTGTTCATCACGCCGCTCGTGTTCGATCTGCAGGGCCGTAAGATGAGCAAGAGCCTCGGCAACGCCATCGATCCGCTCGAACTGGTCGAGAAGTACGGCGCCGACGGCTTCCGCTTCGGAATGCTGCGCCAAATGCGGCTCGAGTCGCAAGAACTGCGCTTCGATGAAGAAAAGTGCGACGAGGCGCGGCGCTTCAACAACAAGCTGTGGAACGCGCTGCGCTTCATCGCCTCGCTCGACGAAGGCTTGCCCGGGAAGATCGAGTTGCCCGAACCGGATCAGCTCACGCTGGCCGACGCCTGGATTCTCGCCAAGCTGCGCCATACGGTCACCGCCGTCACGCAAGCCCTCGACAACTTCGAGATGGGCGTGGCGGCCGACGTGCTCGTGCAGTTCGGCTGGTATACGTTCTGCGATTGGTATCTCGAGTCGGCCAAGGCCGATTCGCAGCGCCTCACGCGGGCGCGCGTGCTCACCTACGTGCTCGACACGTTCGTGCGGCTGATGCACCCGATCGCGCCGTTCGTGACCGAAGAGATCGGCTCGGTGCTGCGGCCGTCCGGTCCGTCCGTCGTCGTGTCGGCGTGGCCCGACCCGGACATGATTCCGCACGACGGAACGGCCGAAGCGGACTACGACCATTTCATGACCGCGGTCGAGCGTTTGCGGAACGCGCGCTCGGAACTCGGCATCGCACCGAAGGCGAAAGTCATCGCCACCGGCCCCGAGCTCGACGTTGCCGTGGTCGAACAGCTGCGGCTCTTGGCCGGCGTGGATTTCCGCGCCGACAATACGATCCCGGGTGAGACCTTCGCGCAGCGGCTCGATGCGCTGCGCATTCAGGCTGATCCGGCAATGCTGCGCGAGCGCTACGAGCGCGAGATCGCCAAGCTCGACGTCGAGGTCGACCGCTTAGAGAAGAAGCTGGCGAACGAAAAATTCGTCGCGAATGCTAAGCCTGAGGTCGTGGCGGCCGAGCGCGCGAAGCTCGAAGATTATCTGCGTCAGCGTGACGGCGCGCGTTCGGCGCTCGCCGCCTTGTAGCGCGTCGTGACCGCTCCGCCGCTGGCCGAGTATCATGACTTCTTCGTGGCCAGCGTCGGTGCGGCGGCCGCGCTTATCGGGCTGCTGTTCGTCGCCGTGAGCATCGCGCCGGAACGAACGTTCGGCGAGAACGCGGACCGCGGACGCCGAGCGGATGCCGAACGCACGTTCACCGCACTCGTGAACATCTTTTTCGTGTCGCTTGCAGCGCTACTGCCGCGCTCTTCATTGCCGGCCATCGCGGTCATCGCGGCACTGGCGCTAGCCGGGGTCGTTCGCTTGGCTATCACGGCTTGGCGCACGCGCGGTGTACGCATGCCGTGGACCGAGATCGGCCTCTTATCAGTCGCGATCTACGCCTTCGAAGTCTCGCTGGCAGTGCGCATGATCCGGGGCTCCGCTACCGACGGTCTGATCTGGGTCGTGTTCGGGCTCTATTCTTACGCGATCGGCACCTCGTGGAAACTGCTCGGCGCGGAAAAGAAGCCCGCGTCGCCTTAGTTCGGCCGCATCCGCGCGAAGATATATTCGTCGTGGATCATGCCGCGCCGGTCGCAGATCGCGGCCGTCATCTTGGCTTCGAGCCGGAAGCCCGCTTTCTCGAGCACGCGCGACGAACCGACGTTCGGCGCCATGACGTTCGCCCACACGCGGCGCACGCGCAGCGTATCGAAGGCCCACTGCGTCGCGACTTGGACCGCTTCGCTCATCACGCCGCGGCCCCAAAAACGCTTGCCGAGCCAGTAGCCGAGGCTCGCCGTTCCGATCCGTTCGCCCTTACCGAGCAGGAAGCCGATACCGCCCGCGAGTTCGCCATCCACCTCGATCGCGAACTGGGCGATCGTCTCCGCGTTGCCCTGCTCTTTGAGCCAACGGTCCGCGTCGGCGCGCGTGTACGGTTGCGGGAAAACGTGCGAGAGGTAGCGCGCGATGTAGGGGTCGTTGGCGAGTGGTACGAGCGATTCGGCATCGCTGCCGAACCACTGACGGAGGCGGCAGGCGCGGCCTGCAATTGAAACGGGCATCCAGTCGGGCTTCGACGGGCGGAAGACTTCCTCCCAAGGACGCAGCGCACAAAGGGCCGGAATTGGGCCCGCCCGAACCGCAATTCGATGCCCGCGCTTGCTCGTCGCCGCGTTCTCATGTCACCCGCTTCGATCGAGCGGGCGGTCTCCCGCATGGCGCACCAAATCATCGAACCAGAGGAAGCGCAAGGCGGATTGGTCGTCATCGGCATTCGCCGCGGCGGCGAATCGCTGGCCCGCCGGCTGGTCACCGAGATCACCGCGATCAGCCATGAAGCGCCCGGGTTAGGTTTTCTTAACATCAATTTGTATCGCGATGACGACGTTGCGCGCGAGCTGCCGGAATCGGAGATTCGCAGCGAGATCACGGGCAAGACCGTCGTGATCGTCGATGACGTTTTGTATACCGGCCGCACGGTGCGCGCGGCGCTCGATGCGGTGACCGACCTTGGCCGCCCGCGCGCGATTCGGCTCGCGGTGCTGGTCGATCGCGGGTTGCGCGAACTTCCCGTTCAAGCCGACTACGTGGGAAAATTGATTCCGACGAGCCGGCGCGAGCATATCGACGTCGTGGTCGCGCCCCAGCGATCCGACGACGACTGCGTTTCGCTCGTCATCGATGAGGAACGTGCCGCAACCTGAATTGAGGAACGTGCCGCCACGTAATTTGATCGACGTCGACGACGTCTCGCCGTCTGAACTGATCGCACTCATCGATCGAGCCACGGCGTTTAACCAAGCGGTTCCGCCGCGCGACTTGCTCGCCGGCATCCCCGTTCTCAACCTGTTTTTCGAATCGAGCACGCGCACGGCAACGTCGTTCACGCTCGCCGAGCAGCGGGTGGGAGCGGACGTGATTTCGTTTGCGCCCGGCGCGTCGTCGCTGGGCAAAGGCGAGACCATCGCCGACACCGCGATCACGCTGCGCGCTATCGGCGTGCGCGTCATCGTCGTGCGCCATCACGAGTCGGGCTTTCCGCGGCGGCTGGCGGAGTCGTTCGACGGACACGTCATCAACGCGGGCGACGGCACGCACGCGCATCCGACGCAGGCGCTGCTCGACCTGATGACGTTGCGCGAACACGCCGGCCGCCTCGAAGGCTTGCGCGTCGCCATCGTCGGCGACATCCAGCACTCGCGCGTCGCGCGTTCGAACATCGTCGGAATGCGCATGCTGGGCGTCGAGGTCACGCTGGTCGGGCCGCGTACGCTGCTGCCCGATTCGTTCGAAGGACCGGGCGTGCGCATCGAACGCGATCTCGACGCGGTCCTGCCGCACGTCGATGCGATCATGATGCTGCGCATCCAGCGCGAGCGGATCACCTCGGGCCTGTTGCCCTCGCTCGACGACTACATTCGCCGCTTCCAGCTCAACCCGGCGCGTCTGGCGCGCCTGTCAAAGGACGCGATCATCCTGCATCCGGGACCGTACAACCGCGGCGTCGAGCTCACCGATGAGGTGCTCGACGATCCGCGCTCGCGCTATGTCGTCCAAGTCCACAACGGCGTGTTCGTGCGCATGGCCGTGCTCGAATTCCTCATCAATAGCGCGCGCGTGACGGCGTGAAGACCGTCATCCGCGGCGGCCGGGTAATCGATCCCGGTCAGGGGCTCGATGCGGTGCGCGACGTCGTCATCGAGAACGGCTTCATCTCCGAAATCTGCGAGCATGCCGACACCGCCTACGCGCGCGTGGTCGATGCGACCGGCGCGATCGTTGCGCCGGGCTTCATTGACATGCACGTGCACTTGCGCGAACCGGGCTTCACGCACAAGGAGACGATCGCCACCGGCGCGGCGGCGGCCGTCGCCGGCGGTTTCACCGCCGTTGCTTGCATGCCCAACACCGAGCCGGCCCTCGATTCGGCGACGATCGTGGCCGACGTGATGCGCCGCGCCGAAGCGGCCGGCCTCGCGCGCGTCTATCCGATCGGCGCCGTGACCAAGGCGCGCGCCGGCGTCGAACTCGCACCCTATCATCTCCTCGCCGACGCCGGCTGCGTCGCCTTCAGCGACGACGGCACGACCGTCGCAAATCCGCTCGTGCTGCGCAACGCCGCGCGGTATGCGAGCGACCTAAACTCGATCTTCGTCTCGCACTGCGAAGATGCGAACCTCAAGGGCGACGCCGTAATGAACGAGGGCCTGCCGTCGGCGCGGCTGGGTTTGCCCGCGAGCCCGGGCTTGGCCGAAGACATCATCGTCGCGCGCGACCTGCTGATCGCGGAGGACACCGGCAAACCGTGGCACATCGCGCACGTCTCGACGGCGACCTCGCTCGATCTGATGCGCTGGGCGCGCAGCCGCGGCGTGCGCGCCACCTGCGAGGTGACGCCGCATCACTTGCTGCTGCTCGACGATCGCTTCGACAACTATCGCGCCGATGCGAAGGTCAACCCGCCGCTGCGCGCCGAGCGGGATCGCAAGGCGCTGCTCGAAGGCGTGCGCGACGGCACGATCGAGGTCTTCGCCACCGACCACGCGCCGCACGGCCTGGATGAAAAGGCGCAACTGCTCAGCGAAGCGCCGGTCGGTTTCAGCGGGCTCGAAATCGCGCTCGGCGCTTACGCGGCCGCGCTGCCGGATCTGCCGCTCCGGCGCATGATCGAATTGCATAGCGTCAATCCCGCGCGCATCCTGGGCGTGCCCGGCGGCTCGCTCACGGTCGGCAGCGTCGGCGACGTGACGGTGTTCGCCGATCGTCAGTGGACGGTCGACGCGCGGCTGTTCCATTCCAAAGGCAAAAACACGCCGTTCGACGGCGCGACCTTCCCGCGCCGCGCGCTGGCGACGATCGTGGCGGGCGCGGTCGTCTACGAACACGGACGCGTGCTGCCGCGCGACGAAGCCGTACACTCGTGAAGCCGGGGAAGAAGTACCAAACCAAGCGCGCCGCGCTTTTGCTCGCCGACGGGACCCGTTTTGAAGGCGACGGTCTCGGCCCCGACGCGACGGCCCTGGGCGAAGCCGTGTTCTACACCGGCATGACCGGCTATGAAGAGGCGCTGACGGATCCGTCGTACGCCGGCCAAATCCTCACATTCACCTATCCGCTGATCGGCAACTACGGCGTCTCGCGGTCGGTCTCGCAGCACCCGCACGCAACCACCGCCGGCTGCGTCATGAAGCACCTCGCGCGCCGGCCGTCGCACTTCGAGAACGTGATCGATCTCGGCACCTGGCTCGAAGAGCAGGCCGTCCCGACGATCGTCGGCGTCGACACGCGCGCGCTGACGATCGCGCTGCGCGAACACGGCACGATCGGCGCCGCGCTCGCGGTGGGCGACAAAGCCGTCGCCGGCGTCGATGCGACGCTGGCCGACTACGTGCGCACGATGACGACGTCCGGTCTCGTCGAGAGCGTGGCCGATGCGTATCGCGTGGGTGAGTCGATCGGCCACGGCAGCACGCACGTCGTGCTGCTTGATTGCGGCGTCAAGCGCGCGATCATTCGCGAACTCGAGGCACTCGATGCGCGCGTCACCGTGCTGCCGTTCGGCGCGACGCGCGATGAGATCAACGTCTACAATCCCGATGCGATCGTGATCTCGCCGGGTCCCGGCGATCCGCGCGACCTGCCCGGTACCGTCGAGACGCTGCGCGGGTTCGTCGGCGAGGTGCCGATGTTCGGCGTGTGTCTGGGCCACCAGTTGCTGGCGCTGGCGTGCGGGGCGCAGACGTTCAAGCTGCCCTACGGCCATCGCGGCGGCAATCAGCCGGTCAAGGACGTCCTCAACGACGAGGTACTGATCACCGCGCACAACCACGGCTACTCCGTCGACGGCGCGACGCTGCCGGATCACCTCGAAGCAACGATGGTTAACCTCAACGACGGCACGAACGAGGGCTTCCGCCACCGCACGCTGCCGATCGCCGCGGTGCAGTTCCATCCCGAGGCTTCGCCGGGCCCGTTCGACGCGCGTGGACTATTCCGGGGCTGGTTGGATTCGCTGCGCTGAGCGCGCGGCATTCGTTTGCGCCGCGCTGCTCGCGTTTGCGCCGGCCGCGGCACAGGCCCAAAACCTGCCGGTGCTGCGCATCACCGCGCTCGGACTGCACGCCGACCAGCGCGTCGTGCGGCCCGGGCAGTCGTTTCACGTGACCGTTCACGTACACATCCGCGAGAAGCGCGACCGCCTGGACGAACTCGTGCTGCCGGCCTTGACCAACGCCGTCGATCTCGGTGACGAGCGCCGGCGCGTCCCGGCCCATGACGGCACCGACTTCTACGAAACGCTGACGGTCGCGGCGCAAACGGTCGGCACGGCGTCGTTCACGCCGGCGTACATCGATGCGATCGATCCGGCGACCGGCCGCGGCATGCGCTACTCCTCGCAACCGCTGAGCGTGCGCGTCGCGTTGGGAACGACCGTCTCGGATGCCGACTCCGGCGCGCTTATGGCGCTCTTGCGCAAGGCCGCGCTCACGGTGGCCGCCATCGCAGTCATGCTCGCGGTCGTCATCGTGGGGCTCGTGCGCCTCGCACGCCGTCCGAAGCGCGTGGTCTACGCGACTCCGCCCGTGCCGCCGCCGGCGCCGCGCAAGTCCGGACCGCCGCCCGATCCGTTGCGTGAAGCGCTGCGCGTCTATCGCGCGCGCGCCGATGACGAATCGCTCGATGCGTTGCGTAACATACTGTTCACGCGCGCCGGCGCGGGTCCCGGCGCGACCTTCGCCGATGCGTTGCGTGCGCTCGGGACGCGCGATCCCGAACTCGGCCGCGTGATGGCGGTGGCGGAGCGCGCGCGCTTCGGTCCGGTCCACGAACGCGCGCCCGCTGCCCGCGACTTGCTCACGCTGATGGACGCGTACCTCGCCGCGCGCCAGCCCGTCGCGTGAGCACGCCGCACGAGGTCCGCGATGCGCTCGCGCGCACGATCGTCGGACAGCGCGAAGTGGTCGATGCGCTCGTGATGGGACTGCTCGCCGACGGCCACGTGCTGCTCGAGGGCATGCCCGGTGTGGCGAAGACCTTAGCCTGCCGCGCGCTCGCGGCCGCCGTCGGGGGAATCTTCAAGCGCGTGCAGTTCACGCCCGACTTGCTGCCCAGCGACATCATCGGCACGCGAGTGTTCGATCAGCGCAGCGGCGAGTTCGTCACCGTGCGCGGTCCGCTCTTCGCGAACATCGTGCTGGCGGACGAAATCAACCGGGCGCCGGCGAAGGTGCAATCGGCGCTGCTCGAAGGGATGCAGGAGCGGCGCGCGACGATCGGGCCCGATACGCTGCCGCTGCCGCGTCCGTTTGCCGTGCTCGCCACGATGAACCCGTTCGATGCCGACGGCACGTACGCGCTGCCGCTGGCGCAGCTCGACCGGTTCTTGCTCAACGTGCGCGTCGGCTATCCCTCGCGCGAAGACGAGCGCACGATCGTCGACCGTTTCTCGGCCGAGACGGCGGAACCGGAACGCGATATCGCGACGCTCGCCGACGTCGAGCGCTGGCAAGTGGAAGTACGCGCGGTGCATCTCAACGATCGCGTGCGCGACTATGCCGTGGATCTCGTGCGCGCCACGCGCGGCGCGCGCTACGTCGCCTCGGGCGCATCGCCGCGTGCAGCGCTCGCGCTGGCGATCCTGGCGCGTGCGCGGGCGTACTTGGACGGCCGATCGTTCGCCGTCCCCGATGACGTGCGCGAGCTCGCGCCGGGTGTATTGCGGCATCGCGTTGCGTTCGACTACCGGCTCGCCATTGACGGCGGAGACGGCGACACCGTGCTCGCGGAGATCGTCGCGAGCGTGCCGGCGCCGTGAACCCGCTGCGGGCGGCGATCGTACGCGGCGCGCGCCACGTCTACGCCGGCGGCACGGTCGCGCGCGGCGCCCGGCCGGGCGACGGGTACGTGTTCGACCGCTTGCGCGGTTACGCCGAAGGCGACGACCCGCGTCGCATCGACTGGTCGGCGACCGCGCGCATCGGTTCGCTGCAGACGCGCGTCTATCTCGAAGAGACCGTGCTGGTGCTGGGCGCGCTGGTCGATGAGTCGCCCTCGATGCGGCTCGGACGCAAGCGCGCGCTGAGCACGGCGGCCGAAGAAGCGGTGCGCGCGTGGTTCGGCGCGGCCGAAAATACGGACCGGGCGGGCCGCATCGTGGACGAACGCCTGATCGGCGATCGCCGCGCGACCGTCGACGTGCGTGCAAACGGGCCGTTCGATTTGCGCCGTTCGCTCGAACTGGCCGTGCGCGCGCTGCCGCAGGGCAGCTCGTTCTTGCTGATCACCGACGGGCTCGACATCGCCGGCGAAACGTTCGCCGACGTGCTGCTGCGCAGCGCGCGGCGATTCGACGCAACCGTACTGCTGGCGCGCGATCCGTGGATCGACGGCTTGCCGTTGCGCGGATTCGTGCGCATCCGCGATGCCGAGAGCGGCCGTTCGCGACGCGTGTTCGTCGGGCCGCGCACGCGCGAACGCTATCGGAAGGCGAGCGCCGAACGCGACGCGGCGATTCGCGCAGCCTTCGAGCGCGCGCGCTGGCGCATCGGAACGCTCGATGAAGCCGACGGTGCGAGCTCGCTCGAGCGTGCGTTCGGCCTGCGATGACGTTCGCCCACCCGCTCTTTCTCGTGCTGGCGGTCGTCGTCGCCGCGGCGTTCGCCGCGATCGTCGCAGCCGGCGCGCGACGCTCGCGCGGCGTGGCGCTCGCGTACTCCGATCTGGCGTTTCTCGAGAGCACGATCGGGCGCGCGCCACCGTGGACCGCGATCTTCGCCGGCGTCTGGGTGCTCGCGCTCCTGTGCGCGGGGATTGCGGTCGCGCGTCCCGCCGTCGTCGCGACCGTGCCGGTGCACGACGCGGCGATCGTGCTCTGCATCGATACCTCCGGTTCGATGGCCTCGACCGACGTCGCGCCGACGCGTTCGCAAGCCTCGCGCGATGCCGCGCTCACCTTCATCAACGGCGTCCCGGACGGGACGCGCATCGGCCTCGTCGCCTTCGCCGCGCAAGCCTTTCCGCTCGGCCCGTTGAGCGACGACCGCGCTGCGGTGCGCGATGCACTGGGCCGCTTGCCCGAACCCAACGGTGGTACCGCGATCGGCGATGCGCTGGCCGAAGCCGCGCGCTTGTTGCCGCCGGGCGGGCGGAGGGCGATCGTGCTCGTTACCGACGGCGTGAACAACGCCGGCAGCGATCCGCTCGCGGTCGCGTCCGAGATCGGTGCGCGAGGCGTCACGATCTTCACGATCGGGATCGGCACCAACGGCAGCGGGCTCGAGATTCCCGGCACCGGCGACGAAGCGGAGTTGGATGAAGATGCACTGCGTTCGATTGCCGCCTCCGGAAACGGCACCTACTCGCGCGTGAGCGATGCGGATGCGCTGACGCGCCGCCTCGGCAGCCTGGCGCGCGCCACGATCGACGAACGCCGCCGCATCGATCTGACCGAGCAATTCGCGCTGGCCGCCGGCGTGCTGGCGTTCGGGGCCACGCTCGGCGCGCTCGCCCTCGGCCGGTTTCCATGAAAAAGGGTTCAATGAGCGATCCGTTTATCGACACGCGGCATAGCTACGATCGCGACACGCTCGATGAGTCGCGCGCGGCGGACGAGCCGTTCGCGCAGTTCCGTAGCTGGATCGGCGACGCGCTCGCGGCCGAGGTGATCGAGCCCAACGCGATGACGCTGGCAACCGTAAACGCCGATGGAAATCCTGCCGCGCGCATCGTTTTGTTGCGCGGGTGGGACGAGCGCGGCTTCGTGTTCTTTACGAATTACGAATCGAGCAAAGGCCGCGAGATCGCCGCCAACCCGTCCGCGGCACTGGTGCTCTTTTGGGCGAAGCTCGAGCGGCAAGTGCGTATCAACGGCCGGGTGGAGATCTTGCGCGCCGAAGAGTCGGATGCGTACTTCGCCAAGCGCCCGCGCGGCAGCCGCGTGAGCGCATGGGCGTCACCGCAAAGCCAAGTCATTCCCGGGCGTGACGTGCTCGAACGCAGGATGGACGAGATCGAGGCGCGCTTTGCGGGCGGCGACGTACCGCGGCCGCCGTTTTGGGGCGGCTACCGCGTCGTTCCCGAGCGCATCGAGTTTTGGCAGGGCCGGCCGAACCGCGCGCACGACCGGATCTGCTACAGCACGAGCGCCGGCGGCTGGACGCGCGAGCGCCTAGCGCCGTGAGCGCGGTCTTCATCGCCGGGGCCACCGGCGTGATCGGCGCGCGCCTCACGCCGCTGTTGCTGGCGGCCGGCTACGACGTGCACGCACTCACGCGCGATCCCGAAAAGGCGCGCAACCTGGAAACGCGCGGCGTGCACGCGACGGTCGGCGACATCTTCGACGCCGGCGCGGTGCGCGACGCCTTGGCGCGCGCGCAGCCCGAACTCGTCATTCACCAGCTCACCGACTTGCCGCATGCACGCCACGAGCGCGGCGATCCGGCCGCGCTGGCGCGCAACGCCCGCATTCGTATCGAAGGCACGCAGCATCTCGTCGATGCGGCGCTTGCGGGTGGGGCGCAGCGCATGCTGGCCCAGAGCATCGCCTTTGCGTATGCCGACGGTCGCGAGCCGCACGTGGAGAGCGACCCGCTCGATCCGGCGACGCGCGGCTCGGTGATCGCGCTCGAGCGCCTGGTGCTGGAGTCGCCGCCGCTGATCGGTACCGTGCTGCGCTACGGCTCGCTCTACGGCCCCGGCACCTGGTTCGACACGGCGACCGGTAACGTTCCGGTTCAGATCGACGCGGCGGTCCGGGCGACGATGCTTGCAATCGAGCGTGGCGCGACCGGCGTGTTCAACATCGCCGAGGAGCGCGGCTGCGTCGACGCGGGCCGCGCAAGAAACCTGCTCGGATGGCGGCCCTAGGCGCAGGGCAATTGCGGGCGTCACCCAAGAGTACCGACGCCCGTTGAGCGGGCTCATTAAAGAGAGGGTTGCCCATGCTCGTGCGCCGTCTAACTATCATCGGCATCGCCATGGCGATGTGTCTCGTTCCCGCGTTGCGCGCGTTCGCCGCGGATCCGTACGACATCGACGTCGTGCTGCCGATCACCGGGACGTTTGCCTTCGTCGGCACGACGCACCAAAAAGAGCTGCAAGTGCTCGAGGGCGTCGTCAACAAACAGGGCGGCATCAAGGGCCGCCCGGTGCATTTCGTCTTTCACGACGACACGAGCAACCCCGAGACATCGCTGCAGATCCACCAGGCGATCCTAGCCAAACATCCGGCCGTCGTACTGGGTTCCTCGCTCGGGGCGCTCTGCCAGGCCACCACCCCGCTCTATCTCACGAACGGGCCGGTGAACTATTGCTTCTCGCCGGTGATTCCGACGACGAAGGGCAGCTACGTGTTCTCGGCGAGCGTTAGCGGCCGCGACCTCATCTACGCCACGATCCGTTACTTCCACGGTAAGGGCTACAAGAAGATCGCGACGTTGAACACGACCGACGCGTCGGGCCAGATCGGGGATCGCGACATCGCGTCCGTCATGCAAGAGCCCGAATTCAAAGACATGACGCTGCTGACCGCCGAGCACTTCAGCGCCGCGGATACGAGCGTGACGGCGCAAGTCTCGAAGATCAAAGCGCTCGGGCCGCAGGCGATCATCATCTGGGCACCGGGAACGGCGTTCGGCACGGCGCTGCACGCGGTCACGGACATCGGGCTCAACGTTCCCGTCGCCACGACGAGCGCTAATATGATCATCGCGCAGATGAAATCGTACGCCTCGTTCGTTCCGAGGGACGTGCTCTTCCAAGGCGTGCCGTACGTCGCCGGGGCCGCACATAAGGACTCGCCGGCGATGGCCGCCTACGCCGCCGCGATGAAGGACAACAACATGCCGCAAGATTTCCAGACCGGCATGGCCTGGGATCCGGCGATGGTCGTCATCGACGCGCTGCGCAAGATCGGACCCGACGCGACCGCCGCGCAACTGCACACCTATCTCGAAGGCTTGCACGACTACACCGGCATCACCGGGACCTACGACTTCCGCGACGGCAGCCAGCGCGGCCTCGGCGTCGACTCGACGCTGATCATGCGCTGGGATCCCGACAAGAACGACTTCGTGAGCGTCAGTAAGGCCGGCGGAGCACCGATGTAATCGTTTCGGCACTGTTTTTACGCAATGCTGGTAAAGCACCGTTCTTCCCATGACCGCATGGCGATGTACAACCGCAACAAGCTCAAGCTGGGCTTGTTCGGTGCGAATTGCTCGTCCGGGCGGGCTGCGACGCGGGTTCCGGAGCGGTGGTCGGGCTCGTGGGAAGACAACCTGCGGATGGCACAACTCGCGGATGCGGCCGGCATCGACTTTTTGCTGCCGATCGGGCGCTGGCGAGGCTACGGGGGCGAAACGAACTTCGAGGGCTCGACGTACGAGACGATCACCTGGGCGTGCGGGCTGCTCGCGGCAACCGAACGAATCCACGTGTTCGGGACCGTTCACGCGCCGCTGCTTCACCCGGTGTTTGCCGCGAAGCAAATGGTGACGGCCGACCACATGGGCCGCGGCCGCTTCGGCCTCAACATCGTCTGCGGCTGGAACGTGGACGAGTTTGCCATGTTCGGGGTCGATCCCAAGGCGCACGACGCGCGTTACCAGCACGGTGAAGAATGGATTCGTGCCATCTACGAGATGTGGGATTCGCCCGAAGCGTTCGATTTCGAAGGCGAATATTTCTCACTCAAGCGCGTCGTATCGGATCCGAAGCCCTACGGCGGGACTCGGCCGATCGTCATGAATGCCGCTTTCTCGCCGGCCGGACGCGAGTTCGCCTATCGCAACTGCGACTTCTTGTTCACGCTGCTGCGCGATCACGCGCAGGGCGCCGACGCGGTTGCACAAACGCGGGCTGGCGCGCAAGCATACGGACGCGACGTCGGGGTCTTCACCCCAGGGTACATCGTCTGCCGTCCGACGCGTAAAGAGGCCGAAGATTACCATCGCTATTATGCCGAGGAGAACGGCGACTGGGAAGCGGTGGAAGGATTGGTCGGAACCCAGGCGCGCAGCAATTCAAGCGCGCACGACCCCGAGGTGTTCCGGCAATTGAGAATCCGTTACGCGGGCGGACACGGCGGCTTTCCGCTCATCGGTTCACCCGACGACGTTGCAGCCGAGCTCGCGCAGATCTCGGCCGACGGCTTCGACGGCTACGCATTCTCATTCGTCAACTACGTCACCGAATTGCCCTTTTTTGCAGCCGAAGTGCTGCCGCGGCTCGAGCGGCTCGGCGTTCGAGCACCCATGACGTCGGGAGATCCGCATTGAACTTCAAACGTGCGAGCACCCAGCTGCTGCTGGCGCTCTTCTTGCTCGCGGCGCTCCCCGCACGTGCGGCCGACGAACCCTACGATTTCTACGCGATCCTTTCACTGACCGGGGCGGCGGCGTTTCTCGGGCACGGCGAACAGGTATCGCTCACGGCCGTCGAGCGCTACGTCAACGCCACCGGCGGGATCAAAGGACGGCCGATCCACTTCGTGACCGTGGACGATCAATCGAATCCCGCGGTTGCCGTCCAGCTCGCGAATCAAATGTTCGCGCAACACATACCGGCGTTCATCGGGCCGTCGTTCGGGGCAACGTGCACGGCGCTGCTGCCGCTGGTGAACGACGGGCCGGTCATGTATTGCCTCGCGAACGTCATCCACCCGCCGAACGGCAGCTACGCGTTTTCGGCCAATCCCTCGACCAAGGATTTCACGGCGGCGGCGTTCCGCTACCTCAAGGCCAAAGGCGTGCGCAAAATCGCGCTGCTGACGTCGACCGACGCGTCCGGCCAGGACGGTGAGCAAGTCGCGCTTGAAGACCTGCGCAGCCCTGAATTCCGCGACCTGCAACTCGTTGCGAACGAGCATTTCGCGGTGGGCGACCTCACGGTGAGCGCGCAGGTGGCGCGCATCAAAGCAGCCGGCGCACAGGCGGTCGATGCCTGGACAACCGGCACGCCCTTCGGCACCGTCCTGCGGGGCGTACAAGCGGGCGCGTGGGACGGCATCGTGATGACGAACGGCGGAAACATCAACACATCGCAGATGCAGCAGTACGCACAATTCATCCCGCGCGACATGATCTTCACAGCACCCCCGTACATGTCGCTCGGTATTACTTCGCCCAAGGTGCGGCAAGCGAAGACGACTTATCTCGAACAGATGCACGCGATCGGCGTCGCGGTCCCGGATCAGACGAACCTCATTGCTTGGGATCCGATGATGATCATGGTGGACGCGCTACGCCACATCGGTCCGTCCGCGACCGCGCTTCAAATGCGCAATTACATGCTTACGCTCCACGACTTTGCGGGCATCAACGGCGTCTACGATTTCCGCCGCGGCGATCAGCGCGGCGTCGATCCGCTCTCGAGTCCGATCGTGAAGTGGGATCCTGCGTCGAGCGAGTTTGTGACCATTAGCAAACCCGGAGGCCTGCCGCTTTAGGGCAGCCGGAACTCGATCACGAGGTAGACCATGCTCAATCAATCCATGCGCCGAGCCGGCGCCGTGCTCGGCGCGTTGCTGCTGACGGCCGCGCTCTGGGGCCCGCCGGCCCGCGCTGCCGACGCACCAAGCGTCGACGTCCCGGTCGTCGTGCCGCTCACCGGCGGCGCTGCCTTTCTCGGTCAGACGATGCAGGCCGGGCTGCGTCTCCTCGAGCAACGCGTCAACGCGTCGGGCGGCATCCGCAACCGGCCGCTGCGCTTCGTGTTCCTCGACGATCAGGGCCAGCCCCAGCTGGCCGTTCAAGTGATGAATCAGCTGCTCGCCCAGCACCCGCCGGTCATTCTCGCCGGCGCACTCGGCGCGACGTGCAAGAGCGTGATGCCGCTCGTCGAGCAGAACGGGCCGGTCCTCTACTGCTTAACGCCGGCGGTCGTCCCGGCTTCGGGCAGCTACGTCTTCTCCGCCGGCGTGTATCCGGGCGATGAGGTGCGGGCCGCGTTTCGCTTTTTCCGCGATCGCGGCTGGACGCGGATCGCGTTTCTCACCTCGACCGACGCGTCCGGCGAAGAAGCCGACGGCAACATGGTGCGGGATTCGCAAGCGCCGGAAAATCGTGCGCTGCAAGTGGTCGCGCACGAACGGTTTAATCCGAACGACATTAATGCCGCCGCTCAAGTCGCGCGCATCAAAGCTGCGGGCGCGCAAGCCATGATCCTCTGGGCCAGCCCCGGCGTGCTGGCAGCGGCGTTTCACTCGATCAACGACGATGGGCTCGACATCCCGGTGCTCGTCAGCGACTCGATCATGAGCTACTCGATCATGGACCAATTCGCTACGTTTTTGCCCAAGCAGCTCTACTTCGCGTCGAGCTCGTGGGCCGGCGCCTCGATTCTCGCGCCCGGTCCGCAGCGAACGAATAACCAAGCCGTGTACGCGGCCTTTCGCGCTGCGAACGTGCCCACCGATACGGGTCCGACGCAACCGTGGGATGCCGCCGCGATCGTCATCGACGCGCTGCGGAAAGCCGGTCCCGACGCGGGCGCGCGGGCCGTACGCGACGCGATCGAGAGCCTGCACGGCTACGCCGGCATCATGGGAACGTATGATTTCCGGACCGCCGACCAACGCGGCCTCACCGTCAAGGACGTGATGATCTACCAGTGGCTGAAGGACCAGCGCGTCTGGCAGCCGGCGAGCCTCGGCGGCGGCGCGCTGCTACGGCGCTAAGCGCGGCAGCCGCCACAACAGCGCTGCGCCGAGCGCAAACTCGACGACGACGAGCAACAGCGCGACGCGCGGACCGAGGCCCGCGCTGCGCGCATCGAGTGCGGTGACCAGCGGCGCCGTGATCGCGGGCGCGACGATCTGCGGAATCGCCGCTGCGAGGTTCCACACGCCCATCGCCGACGCCATCGCGTCGCGCGGCAGCACCGCATAAGCGATGGCCCAATCGGCAGTGAAAAACGCGCCCCACGCGCAGCCCGACGCGATTGCGGCGGCGAACGCGACGAGCGGGTTGAGGGCGAGCGCAAAGGCGCCGACGGCAATTGCGATCGCGACGGCCGCGACGCTCACCACGATGCGCTTGTCGATGCGGTCGGCTGCGGGTCCCGCGAGTGCGGCTCCCGCAACGCCCGCGATCGTAAACGCCACAAACAGCAGCCCCGTCGTCGTGCGCGCGTCGGCGACGTGCAGTGACTCGCGCACGAAGAAGAACAAGAAGCCGAAGAGCGTGTAAAATCCGACGTTAATCGCCGCGCGCGAGAATAGTACCGTCAACAGCGGCGCGGTCATGCGGAGCGCGCCCGGCCGCACGTTCGCGGCCGGCAGCGTGCGCAAATGCGCGAGCGCGACGGCCGTTCCGGCAACGAGTGCGACCACGAGCACGGCCGCAGCGATGAGTCCTTGCAGCGCGGCGGCGACGAGCAAGCCGGTGACGCTGCCGGCAAGCGACGAAACGCTCATCCAAGCCGATGCGCGGCCGCGCCGCTCGTCGCCGATCGCATCGGAAATCGCGGCCTGGTAGGGGCCGCCGGCGAGATTCATTCCGATTTGCAGCGCGGCGAACGCGGCCGCGAGCAGCCCGAGCGACGGCGCAGCGAAAAATGCGATGAGCGCAAGCGCGGCGATCGCCACGCCCGCGACATAGAATTCGCGCCGGTGGCCGGCGATCGCGATGCGCCGGTCCGACGCAAAGCCGGCCGCCAGCTGCACCGCGGCGGCGATCAGCGCTCCACCCGATGCGATCCACGCATACGCGACGACGCCGCCGGCCGGCGCGAGCGCTTGGATGCGGCTCTGCAAAAACACGCCGAGGATCGCACTCCAGACGGCCTGGTTCCCGAACCACAGGGCGCTGATGCGCGCCGGACTCGCCGTCACCGGCTGCATGCGTAGCGGTAGTCTTCCAGCGTGTCGATGTCGTAGCACAGGCCGGGCGCCGCGTCGCGTATCGCGGCCGCGCGTGCGCCGAGCACCGCCTCCGCCCGGCGTTCGATGTCGTCGATCCGCAAACGGCGTATGATGTAGCGCACGAGCAGTGCGGGCCCGAGCAAACGCGCCATCCCCACGGCGCTCTTGCGCGCCTGGAAGAAGCGGCCCGCCACGGTTCGCACCGCTGCGCGCGCACTGCTGCGAATGAAGAAGACGCTGCCGTTGGCCACCCGCTCGCCGCCCAGCTCCGTGACGTGCGGCGGCGCGCCGGGATAGGCCGCCTCGTAGGCGGCGGCGCCGGCGAGCGGCAGCGTCAGATCGTAGGCGGCGCCGGCGCCGAGGTACGCGGCGAGGCCGGCCGCGGTGATGAAGGGCAGATCGCTCGTGGCAAAGAGCAGGTCGTCCTCCTGGGGCCACGCGTCGAGCGCGCGGGCGACGTTGGCCGCCCCGCCGGCCGCGGCGGGGATCAGGCGGGCCGTGCCGCGGTGGGGCTCGATCTCCGCGCTGCCGACGATCGCGACGTCACCGATGCCGGCGCCGGTGATCGCCCTCAGCACCGCGTCGAGCAAGACCCCGTTGCCGAAGGGAGCAAGCGCCTTCACCGGCGTGCCGATGGCGGCGGCGAACGCCTCGTCGACGCGGCCCCCGGCCGTCACCACCGCGCGTAACATTGGATTCACGTTCCGTGAATCTCCAGCGTTCGGCCTTCGGCCGAGCCGCCGCGGGCGGGGAACGGTGATTCGGCCGCCCAATCTACACCGGAATGTCCCGGCGTTCAATCCTCGTCATCGGCTCTGGTCCGATCGTCATCGGTCAAGCCGCCGAGTTCGACTACGCCGGTGTTCAGGCGTGCCGTGCCCTGCGCGACGAAGGCCACCGCGTCGTACTCGTCAACTCGAATCCGGCCACGATCATGACCGATCCCGAGATCGCGGACGCCGTCTACCTCGAGCCGTTGACGGTGAAGTCGATCGAGGCTATCATCGCCCGCGAACGCCCCGATGCGCTCTTGCCGACGCTGGGCGGCCAGACCGGCCTGAACATGGCCGTCGAACTGTCTGCGGCCGGCGTGCTCGCGCGCTACGATGTCGAACTGCTCGGCACGCCGCTCGATACGATCCAGCTGGCCGAAGACCGCGAACGCTTCAAGACCAAGATGATCGAGATCGGCGAGCCGGTGCCGCCGAGCATCGTCGTCACCGACGTCGAGTCCGCGATCGAGTTCGCAGCGGAGCACGATTACCCGCTGATCGTCCGGCCGGCCTACACGCTCGGCGGCACCGGCGGCGGCCTCGTGCACAACGAAGCCGAGCTGCGGGCCACGCTTGCGACCGGCCTCGCGGCGTCGATCATCAATCAGGCGCTGGTCGAGACGTCGCTGTTAGGCTGGAAAGAGCTGGAGTACGAAGTGCTCCGCGACAAAGCCAACAATTGCATCGTCGTCTGCAACATGGAGAACATCGATCCGGTCGGCGTGCACACCGGCGATTCGATCGTCGTCGCGCCCTCGCAGACGCTCAGCGACCTCGACTACCAGATGCTGCGCACGGCCAGCATCAACGTCATCCGCGCGCTCAACGTGCAGGGCGGCTGCAACATCCAGTTCGCGCTGCATCCCGACCGTCGCGAGTATCAGATCATCGAGGTCAACCCGCGCGTGTCGCGTTCGTCGGCGCTGGCGTCCAAAGCGACGGGTTATCCGATCGCGAAGATCTCGACGCTGATCGCGCTCGGCAAGACGCTCGACGAAATTCCCAACCCCGTCACCGGCATCACCAAGGCCGCCTACGAACCGACGCTCGATTACTGCGTGGTGAAGTTTCCGCGCTGGCCGTTCGACAAGTTTCCGCTGGCCGATTTTCGCCTCGGCACGCAGATGAAATCGACCGGCGAGGCGATGGGCATCGGCCGCACGTTTGCCGCCGCGTTGATGAAGGCGATTCGCGGGCTCGACCTCAAGTTCGAAACGCTGACCGGCGGCGCGTTTGCCGAATGGAGCGATGAAGAACTCTGGCGCGCCGTCGAGGAGCCGACGCACGACCGGCTCTTCGCGGTCTGCGAACTGTTGCGCCGCGAGCGCAGCATCGAGGACATCCGCGCGCGCTCGTCGATCGATCGCTTTTGGCTGTGGGAACTCGAAGAGCTGGTGGAGCTCGAGGACGAACTGCGCAAGTTCAAGAGCAAACCCGGCCAGCCGATGATGTATCCGCCGCCGGCACTGATCAAGCTCGCGATCGAAGCGGGCTACTCGACGCGCGGCATCAACTCGCTCTTCGGCGGCGAGTTCAAGAGCGTCAACGATCGCGGCCAGTTCCGCATGGTCGACACGGCCGCTGCCGAGTTTCCCGCGCGCTCGCCGTACTATTATCTCTCGCGCTTCGAAGCCGACGAGATGCGCAAGCCGCCGAATCCGGCCGTCGTCGTCGTAGGGAGCGGTCCGATCCGCATCGGTCAGGGCATCGAATTCGACTACTCGTGCGTCCACGCGGCGTGGGCCTTGCGCGATGCCGGGCGGTCGGCCGTGGTGGTCAACAACAACCCGGAAACGGTGTCGACCGACTTCGACATCTCCGACGTGCTGGTGTTCGAACCGCCGGGTCCGGACGAAGTCGAACTTGCGTATCGCGCCACCGGCGCCGAGGGCGTAATGCTCGCGTTCGGCGGACAGACGGCGATCAATCTGGCCGACGAACTCGCGCGCCGCGGCGTGAAGATCATCGGCAGCGATCAGCGTTCGCTCGATCTCGCGGAAGATCGCGAAAAGTTCGAAGCGGTGCTCGAGCGGCTCGGCGTCGCGCGCCCGCAGGGCCGCGCCGCGAAGACGTTCCGCGAAGCGCGCATCACCGCGCGCGAACTCGGTTTCCCCGTCATCGTACGGCCCTCGTACGTGCTCGGCGGCCGCGGCATGGAGATCGTGCACAACGAAGCGCAGCTCGCGTCCTACGTCGAGAGCGCGCCGCCGATCACGCCCGGTGCGCCGCTGCTCGTCGACAAGTACCTGCGCGGCCTGGAAGTCGAGGTCGACGCGGCCTTCGACGGCGAGGACATCCTTATCCCCGGCATCTTCGAGCACGTCGAACGCGCCGGCGTTCACTCCGGCGACTCGATCTCGGTGTTCCCGACGCAAACCGTCAGCCCCGAGATGGAAACGCGCATCTGCAGCGTGACGGAAGCCGTAGCGCGCGAACTCGGCATCCGCGGGCTGATCAACATCCAGTTCGTGATCCACGCGAACGATCTCTACATTCTCGAGGCCAACCCGCGCGCCAGCCGCACGGTGCCGATCATCTCGAAAGCGACCGGCATCAACCTCGTCGCGGCGGCCACGCGGATCGCGCTCGGCGAGAAGCTGCGCGGCATGCCGTGGGGGACGGGGCTGCGCCCGCGTCCGGCCTACACGGTCGTCAAAGTGCCGGTGTTCTCGTTTGCGAAGATGCGCGGCGTCGAAACGATCCTCGGACCCGAGATGAAGTCGACCGGCGAAGTGCTCGGCATCGATGAGACCTACGCCGGCGCGCTGCTCAAGGGCTTTCTCGGCGCCGGCATCCGTTTGCCGAAAGAAGGCGGCCGCGTGCTGGTCTCGATCTCGGATGAAGAGAAGCCCGAGTCGGTCGCGATCCTGCGCCGCTTCGTCGATCTCGGCTTCACCCTCGTCGCCACGCGCGGCACGCACGATCTGCTGGAAAAACACGGCATCCCGCACGAGACGATCAACGCGATCGCCGACGGTTCGCCCAACGTGCTCGATGCGATCAGCAAACGCACCGTCGATCTCGTGATCAACAATGCCGGCGGCGCGCGCCGCGATTCGACCGACAACTTTCGCATCCGGCGCGCCGCGGTCGAAGCGTCGATCGCGTGCCTCACCAGCCTCGACACGGCCGCCGCGCTGGCAACGGCGCTGGCCTCGGATCCCGGTCCGCCGCGTTCGCTGCAAGAATACCAAGCGTTGCATCGCGAGACGATCGGAGCGATTTAGTGGAACCAGCGGATGACGCGGCCGAACCCTACGCGTTCGTGTTGGGCGGCAACGCCAACACGCTGGCGTTCACCTCGAGCCTCGTTCCGGAAAACCGTCAGATCGCGGCCTGGCTCGTACCCCTGGCGTGGACGCCGATCGGCGTCGTGCTCGGCGAGAACTGGCAGCGCGTCAACGTCGCGGCCGACAACCTTGCAGCGTGGGGCGATACGACCTTCGCGCCCGACGACGAGCGCGCGTTCGTCTCATCGGCGCGCGATCTCGAGATGCTGGCGCGCATCGGCTGGAGCGCGCCCGTGCCGGCCGAGCTGAACGAAGGGACGCTCGTCAATCCCGACGATCTGCCCGAAGATCTGCTGGAAGCGTTCGCGCATCCGGCCGAAACGCTCGTGCAGTGCGCGATCTGCCGGCGTTCGTGCGTGCGCGATGACTTCGTGTGGAACGAACGGCGTTTGTGCGCGTGGGATTTCCACGCCACCGTATTCGGCAAGCGCGGGCCGTGGCACGCCGAGCCCTACGAAGAGCGGCATTTCGCGACGCTGCCGTCGTGCAAGTACGTCGCGCATCCGCTGCTCGAAGATATCGGCGTCGATGCGATCATGGCGCTCGACGGCATCGACGGCGAGCTCGCGCACCGCATCATCAACGAGGTGATCGCTGCCGATCCGACGCGCGCGCACCTTGCCGTGCAGACCTTGGGTGGCTTCACGCTCCTGCGCGAACGCAACACCACGGGGGTCGAATCCTGACGGATCGCGCCATCGGCCGCATGCGAACGCTGTTCCTCGTGCTGTTCGCATTGCTGGCGCTGCGCCAATTGCAAATCGCCCTGGTCGACGCGCCGAAGCTCGACGCCGACGCACGTAACCCGCGCCGCGCCGACATCGCCGCCGGGCGCGGCAGCATCGTCGCCAGCGACGGAACGCCGCTCGCGCTCACGCGCAACGGCCGGCGCGTCTATCCGCTCGGCACCATCACCGCGCATGTTGTCGGGTACGCATCGCCGCGCTACGGAACGGCGGGACTCGAAGACGCATTCGATCGCGTGCTCACAGCGCCGGCCCCGGCCGACGGCGTGTGGACCGAACTGCAAAGTTTGCTGAGCGGCGGGAACGGCGCGCCGCACGGCGCCGAGGTCGTGACGACGCTCGATCTGGGCGTGCAGCGCGTGCTCGCGGCGGCGCTCGGGCAGCGCGCGCGCGCGGCCGGCATCGTAATGGATCCGCGCACCGGCGCGGTCATCGCGCTCGCCGCGACGCCGACGTTCGATCCCAACACCCTGGACCGCAAGTGGCCCGCGCTCGTGAAAGACACGGCCTCGCCGTTGCTCGACCGCGGCACGTCGGGCCTCTATCCGCCCGGCTCGACGTTCAAGATCGTCACGGCCGCCGATGCGCTCGACGCCGGTCTGGTCACGCCGGCGACCGTGTTCAACGACACCGGCGGCCTCCAAGTCGGCAACTTCACCGTGCGCAACGATCAGAACGAAGTCACCGGCCGCCAGACGCTGACCGGCGCGTTCGCGCTTTCGAGCAACGTCGACTTCGCCCAGATCGCACTGAAGATCGGTCCCGACCTGTGGCTCCAGGATGCGGGCAAGTGGGGCCTCGGGCAGACGATGAACTTCGATCTGCCGGTGGCGCGCGATCGAGTGCCGGCCCGCGACGAATTGATCCCCTCCGTGCTCGCCCAATTGGGCTTCGGCCAAGCGTCGCTGCTCGTCACGCCGATCCGTATGGCCCTGGTCGCGGCGACGATCGCGGACGGCGGGCGCACGCCCCGGCCGTACTTGGTGCGCAGCATCGCCGGCAGCGAAACGAGCCTCGCGACGGCACGCGAACAGCTCGCGGCGCCGGTCAGCACCGACACCGCAAACCAGGTCCGGGACTTGATGATCGCGGTGGTGCAGCACGGCACCGGAACCGCGGCGGCCCTGCCCGGCGTCACGGTCGCGGGCAAGACCGGCACGGCCACCAACCCGCACGGTCCGGCGCACTCGTGGTTTGTGGCCTTCGCCCCGGCGCTCGCGCCGCGCGTCGTTGTCGCCGTGATCGTCGAGAACGGCGGGTACGGCGCGGCCGTTGCGGCGCCCATCGTGCGCGACGTCCTACGGGTCGCGCTTGCTCGAAAGCGAACGTAACGTACGTTGGAACTCGAACACGTCTTCAACGGCCGCTATCGCGTCGACACCCGTTTGGGTACCGGCGGGATGGCGATCGTGTACTGCGGGACCGATCTGTTGCTGCGCCGCCGCGTGGCGATCAAGGTACTGCGCGACCAGTTCTCGGCCGACGACGACTTCATCAAGCGCTTTTCGTATGAAGCGCAAGCAGCCGCACGGCTCTCGCATCCCAACGTCGTCAACGTCTACGACTTCGGACACGAAGGCGATGCCTATTTCATCGTGATGGAACTGGTCGAGGGCGAGACCCTGGCGGCGATGCTGCGCGGCGAGCGCCGCGTGCCCGAATCCGTCGCCATCGATTATGCCACGCAGATCGCCGCCGGACTCGCGTTCGCGCACCGTCAAGGCCTCTTGCACCGCGACGTCAAGCCGGCCAACATCCTCGTCACCGGCGACGACGTCGTCAAACTCGGCGACTTCGGCATCGCGCGCGCGGTGGCCGAGAACGCGATCGGCGTAACGCAGCCCGGCATGGTGATGGGCAGCGTCGCTTACGTGTCGCCCGAACAAGCGCAGGGCCGCGAACTCGATGCGCGCTCCGATCTGTATTCGCTCGGCGTCGTGCTCTACCAAATGGTTACCGGCCGCTTACCGTTCAACGGTGAAACGCCGGTCGCCGTGGCGCTCAAGCACGTCTCCGAACCCGCACCGGTGCTCGATCCGGTGCGCGACGGCGTGAGCCCGGCACTGGCATCGATCGTCGCCACGCTGCTGCAGAAGAACCCCGAAGAACGCTTCGCCTCGGCGACCGAACTCGGCCGCGCGCTGCGCGAAGCGCGCGAGCAGCCGGCGATGAGCATCGGTGCGGCAGCGCGTGCGGCCGGCGACGCGCCGACGTCGCACTTCCGCACCGTCACAGCGCCCACGCCGCCGCCGCGCGCGTCGGCTGCGCCCGACTACCCGCCGGCCAACGGCGTCGCCGCCGTCGATGACCCGATGCCGCCGGCGTTCGACCGGCGCTGGATTCCGTTCTTTGCGCTGATGCTGGTCGTCGCCGGCGTCGTCGGCTATCTCGGCGCGCGCGCCATCGGGCCGCGCAAAGACATCGCGATCGCCGACTTCGTCAACCGGAGTTCGATGCAGGCGCAGCAGTCGCTGGTCGCCGCCGGATTGCGTTCCGACGTGCGCCCTGAAGCGAGCGAGACCGTGCCGATCGATCGCGTCATCCGTCAGGATCCGCCCCCCGGCACGATGACGTCGCGCGGCGCGACCGTGACGCTGTTCGTGTCCAACGGTGCACCGCTGGTGGCGATACCCGACGTCAAGGGCTTCACCAGCTCCGATGCGCAGCACATGCTCGCGGGCGCGAAATTCAAGACGAAGATCGCCGGCCGTTTCGATGCGAGCGCACCGAAAGACACCGTGCTCGACGTGAGTCCGGCCGTCGGCACGAATGCGAGCGAAGGCAGCACGATCACGCTGACGGTCTCGCAGGGCCGCCAGCCGGTGCGCGTTCCGCAGCTCGTCGGCGTCACGGTCGATGCGGCGCGCGCGCAATTGGCAAAACTCGGCTTGACGCTCAACGTCGATCAGCAGGTCTCGAACGATCTCATTCCCAGCGGCACGATCACCTCGCAAGCGCAGGCCGGCGGCACGACCGTTGACCCCGCCTCGACGGTCGGTGTGACGGTGAGCACCGGTCCGCCGCTGACGACGGTGCCGGATGTCGGCGGCAAGGCGCCGGCCGATGCGGTCACGGCGTTACAGACGGCCGGCTTTACGCCGCGCATTCAGTACATCGTTGATGCTACCAATGCCGGAGGCAACGTTTCGGCGCAAAATCCGCCCGCGAACGCGACCGCGCCGCGCCGTTCCGACGTCACGATCAGCGTATCGGTTCCCGGCACGGTTCCCGACGTCACCAACATGGCGCTCGACGATGCCAAAGCCGCGATCGTCGCGAGCGGCTATACGATCGGCAACGTCGCGGTCACGCAGGACGGGCCGACCGGCAAGGTCGCGCGCACAGAACCCGAAGCCAACGCCGCGCTGCGGCCGGGTGAAGCGGTGACGATCTACTATCACGGCGTGACGCCGTAATGCGCGTGCTCGGCGTCGATCCCGGGTTGCGCACCACCGGTTATGGCGTGCTCGACGCCGTCGGCGGGACGTATCGTCTGATCGAGGGCGGCGTGCTGCGGCCGAAAACGACGCTCTCGCTCGAAGCGCGGCTCGAGCAGCTGCACACGGCGATGCTCGAAGTCGTGCGCGCGACGCGGCCGGATTGCATGGTGGTCGAGGAGTTGTGGTCGGCGCCGAAGCATCCGCCGACGGCCGTGCTGATGGGCCACGCGCGCGGCGTGATCGCGCTCGCCGCCGGTTTGTGCGAGGTCGCGTTCGAAGAGCTCTCACACGTGACGGTCAAGCGCGCGCTCACCGGCAACGGCGCGGCGCGCAAAGAACAGGTCAAATCGATGGTGTGCGTCCACCTCGGCCTCACCGTCGCACCGCAGCCCGACGACGTCTCCGACGCGCTCGCGCTTGCGCTCGTCTTCGCGATGCGCGGGCGCGACGTGGTGGCGATAGCGCGCGCTGCGGCGGCACGGTAGCCCATGTTCTCGCGGATTGCCGGCACGTTGCTCGAACGCGACGGCGAAGCCGTTCGCCTCGAAACGGGCGGGCTCACGTACGACATCGTGCTGCCGCCGAGCGTGGCCGGCAAGATCGACGTTGCGGCCGGCGCACCCTTGGCGCTCGAGGTCTACGCGCAGCTGCAGATCGACGGCAACTCCGGGCGTTACGTCTTTTTCGGTTTCACGAACACGGTCGAGCGCGAATTCTTCGAAGCGTTGATCTCGGTCGCCGGCGTCGGTCCGAAGGCTGCTTCGCGCGCGTTCTCGGCGCCGATGGGCCGGATCGCGCGTGCGATCGATGCCGGCGACCACGTCTTTCTCAAGACGTTGCCGGGGATCGGCCAGCAGAAGGCGCGCGACATCGTGGCGAAACTCCAGGGTAAAGTGGGACGCTTCTTGCTGATCCAAGATGCACCGCCGCGCCCCGAAGCCGCGGCGATGCCCGATTTTGCGGCCGAAGCGCTGGCGGTGCTGCTGCAACTCGCCTATCGCCGCCCCGAAGCCGAGGCGATGATCACCGAAACGCTCGCCGCCGCACCGCAGGTCCGCGACGCCGAAACGCTGCTGGCCGAAATCTACCGCCAGCGCAATCGCGAAGGCGCACCCAAGTGAGCAGCGGCGACGTGCGCAAGAAGATCATCGGTCCGGGCGATGCCGAACCGCGCGCGATCGACGGCGATGCATCGCTCGAAGATGCGGTGTACGGTGCGACCTTGCGGCCGCGCACGTTCGAAGACTACGTCGGACAGCGGCAGATCGTCGAGAACCTGCGCATCGCGATCGATGCCTCGAAGCGGCGCGGCGAACCGCTCGAACACGTGCTGTTCTCGGGACCGCCCGGGCTCGGCAAGACGACGCTCGCAAATCTGATCGCGAAAGAGCTCGGCGGTACGCTGCACGGATCGTCGGGACCGACGCTCGAGAAGCCGAAGGACCTGGTCGGCATCCTGACCGCGCTCGAGGCCGGCGACGTGCTCTTCATCGATGAGATCCACCGGCTCGGTGCGGTCGTCGAAGAATACTTGTACCCGGCGATGGAAGATTTCCAGATCGACTTCGTGGTCGATCGCGGCGCCTACGCCAAGACGCTCAAGCTGCCGCTCAAGCGGTTCACGCTGGTCGGCGCGACGACGCGTGCGGGCATGCTCTCGGCGCCGCTGCGCGATCGCTTCGGGCTGATGTACCACCTCGATTACTACGAACCGGCTGAGCTGCAGCACATCGTCGAGCGCAGCGCGCGCGTGCTCGAAGTGCGCATCGAAACCGACGGCGCCGCGACGATCGCACAGCGCAGCCGGGGCACGCCGCGCATTGCCAACCGTTTGTTGCGGCGCGTGCGCGACTTCGCCGAAGTGCGTGCCGACGGCATCGTGACGCGCGAGGTCGCCGACGAGGCGCTGCGGCGCGAGGGCGTCGACGAGCGCGGCCTCGACCGGCTCGATCGCGCCTACCTGAAGACAATAGCGGAAGGCTACGGCGGGGGGCCGGTAGGCATCAACGCGATCGCCGCGACGCTCACTGAAGATCTCGAGACGCTCGAGGACGTCGTCGAGCCGTATCTGCTCAAGATCGGTTTCGTGCAGCGCACCGCTAACGGCCGCAAGACGACGGCCGCGGCCTTCGCGCACTTGGGCTTGACCGCGCCGGCCGGCATCGACCAGCCGGGGCTGTTCACGTGATCGGCCGGGCGCTGTTCCTCAAGAGCCTGATCGTGGCAACGGGCGGCTTGGATATTTGGGATCCGCCGGGTCCGGACTTTCCGGCGACCCCGCCGACCCCGGCGCCCGTTCCGCTGCCGCCGGGCGCGCAGAGCCCCTTAGGATCGGTGATCCGGGTCCAACTCGCCAACGGTACGATCGAGACGCTCGACGTCGAGAAGTATCTCTATGGCGTCGTGCCGCTGGAGTCGCCGCCGAGCTGGCCGCCGGCCGCCCTGCAAGCACAGGCGATCGTGGCCCGGACCTATGCGTTGCAGAAGCGTACGCTCTCGCGCGCCTTCGACGTCGTCGCGACGGACGCCGATCAGCGCTACGGCGGCGTGACCGCCGAACATCCTGCCAGCAGCGCCGCCGTCGATGCGACGCGCGGGCAAACGCTCGGCTTTCTCGGAGGACCAGCAAGTGTGTTCTATAGCGCGTGCTGCGGCGGCCACACCGCCGATGCCAACGAGCTGTGGGGGCATGCCGGGCTGTCGTATCTGCGCGGCGTCGACGATCCGTACTGCACGGCCGCACCGGATTATCGCTGGCAGCGGACGCTGCCGCTCGATCGCGCCCGGGCTGCGCTGGCCGATAAGCTCGCCGGCAGCCCGCAAGCGGCCGAGCTCGACGATCCCGACGATTCGGGGCGCCCGCGGACGGTGACTTTTCGCGGAGACGGGGGAAGCGTGCTTGCGCTCAGCGTGAGCGACGTGCGCAGCCGCTTCGGGCCCGATACGGTGCGCAGCCTCTGGCTTCGTGAGATCGACTTCGATCGTACGCAGGCCGTACCGCTCGTCGTCATCGAAGGCTCGGGCCGTGGGCACGGTGTTGGTCTCTGTCAGTGGGGTGCGCGCGGCATGGCTCTTAATGGAGCCGGCGCGGCGGCTATTCTTGCCCACTATTTCCCGGGCACTGCGGTGACCGGTGGCTGATCAGGAAAAACGCAAGGCAGCCGGGGCCCTTCGTCTACGTAAATACATCCCCGTCAGCGTTGAGGAAAAGCTGACCTTCACGCTGTTCCGGGCCTCGATTGCCGACATTTCGGCGACCGGCGCGCGCTTGATCACGAGCGAATTCCTTTCCAAGGGAACGCGCTGGGTCATCACGATGAAAGAGACGCCGCACCTGACGCTCGCAGCGGAGGTGCGCTGGGTGAAGATGGATCAGAATCCGCGGCCGGGTGCCAACCCGCAATTCCAAGTCGGCATGCAATTTCTCCAGGTGAACGCGGAAGACGCGAAGCGCATCACGGCCTACTTGGAATTCGAAAAAGCACGCTCAGAGAAAATCTAAATCAGCGATCGCCTCGACGACGCGTCGGCGTACGCGTACGATTTGCCTGAAGAGCGCATCGCGCGGACGCCGGCGGAACGGCGCGAAGATGCAAAGCTGCTCGTCCTCGGACCGCACGGCGAATTGCACGACCGCACGTTCGCTGCGTTCCCCGAACAGCTGCGCCGCGGCGACGTGCTCGTGCTCAACGAAACGCGGGTCATCCCGGCCCGGCTGCGCTTCGCTCGTCCCGGCGGCGGCGCGGGTGAATTGCTTCTGCTGCGCCCGGCCGACCGCGATGCCTTCGCGTTCGACGCGCGGAGGTGGTATGCGCTGGTGCGTCCGGCGAAACGGCTGCCGGCCGGAACGCGCCTGACGGCCGGCGGCGCGGGCCTCGCGATCGAAGCGGTCGCGAGCGACGGGCGGCGGATCGTGCGCTTCGATGACGGCGTCGACATCGCGGAATTGCTCGAGCGCGCGGGCGAACTGCCGCTGCCCCCCTACGTCGGACCCGGCGACGACGCGCGTGCGGCCCGCTACCAGACGGTCTTCGCGCGGGTCCCGGGCAGCGTCGCCGCGCCGACCGCCTCGCTCCACTTCACCGAAACCGTGCTCGCCGCGATCGCCGCCCGCGGGGTCGAAATCGTGCGGCTGACGCTCGATGTCGGGATCGGAACGTTCCGGCCGATGCGCGAGGGTCCCATCGCCGCGCACAAGATGCACGGCGAGCGCTACGGCATCTCCACGGAGACGGCTGCCGCCGTCAACCGCGCGAAGGCCGAGGGCCGGCGCGTGATCGCGGCCGGCACGACTGTGGTTCGGGCGCTCGAGGGCGCCGCCTTGGCGGATGGTACCGTTCACTCCGGCTCCGCCGAAACGGACCTTTTTATCACCCCGGGGTTCCGGTTCCGGGTCGTGGACGCGCTGCTGACGAACTTCCACCTGCCCCAGTCGACGCTGCTGGTGCTGGTGAGCGCGTTTGCCGGTTACGAGCGGACGCGCGCCGCCTATGCGGCAGCCATCGCCCGGGATTACCGATTCTTTTCGTTCGGCGACGCGATGTTCGCAGAACGCACCGACCCGAAGCCGAAGGAAAGCCGTCATGGGTGACACCCCGATCCTGGAAATCTCGCGTCTCGAGGAGATCTTCGAAGACGACTCGGCGGGGATCGCCGATCTGCTCGAAGCGGCGATGGGAACCGGGGCCACCAATCAGGCCACGCTGCGCGATGCGCTCGCGCGGCACGCGCTCGATGACGTCATGCGGGCGGCCCACGCGATCAAGGGTAGCACCGCCAACATCGGCGGCAACGAGGTCGCGGCGGTCGCCGCCCGGATCGAGGATGCCGCACGGGCGCAAACGTGGGACGGGATCGAGCCCGCGGCAATCGAACTCGACGAAGCCTACGAGCGCTTGCGCGAGGCCGTTCGCGCATATCGAGCGGGAATTACGTGAACAGCAACGCCAACAGCACGCCGAACAAAGTCCTCGTCGTGGACGATGTCGAGACCAACCTCACGGTCTTCGCCAAGGTCGTTGCGCAAATTCCCGAGACCGAGGCCGTGTGCTTCACCTCCGCGGTCAAGGCGCTCGAATGGGCGAGTCAAAACGAGTGCGTGCTCATCATCGTCGATCAGAGCATGCCCGAACTGAGCGGCATCGAGTTCATCTCGCAAGTCCGCGCGCGCGGCAACAGCTACACGCCGATCGTGATGATCACCGGGCACAGCGAGAAAGAACTGCAGCGCGAAGCACTCAAGCTGGGAGCCTCGGCGTTCTTGGGCAAGCCGGTCGATCCGGTGGCGTTCGTCAGCCTGGCACGCAATCTGATCCAGCTGCGCGGCGCGCGCCTGGAAACGATGGCGAAGGCCGGCGCGGCCCACGCCGATCAGCAATCGGCAACCGAAGCGCTCTTCGCACAAGAGCGCGCCACGCTCGAAGCACTGGTGAAGATCATCGATCTGCGCGACCCGCGCACCGGCGACCACTGCCGGCGCGTCGCGCTCTTCAGCGAAGCGATTGCGAGCAAGCTGGGCCTCTCAATGATCGAGGTAACGCAGCTGGCGCAAGCCGCGCGCATCCACGACATCGGCAAACTATCGATGCCCGATCGCGTGCTCTACAAGACATCGCGACTGCTCGGTGAGGAGCGCGATGCGGCGAAGAAGCACGTGATCGACGGAACCGCGATGCTGGCCGGTCTCAATACGCCGATCCTGCATGCCGCAGCCGAGATCGTGCACTCGCATCACGAACGCTTCGATGGCTCCGGCTACCCGGCAAAACTGGCCGGACCCGCCATACCGCTTTTCGCGCGCATCGTCGCAGTGGCCGACACGTTCTCGGCGCTCACCTCGCGTCGCCCGTGGCGCGAGGCCGCTTCGGTAAGCATCGCCGTCGAACAGATCGAGAAAGAATCGGGCTTCGGGTTCGAGCCGAAGATCGTCGGCGCGTTCCGGGACGTGATGCCGGAGTTGCTCGACATCCGGGCCGAAGTTCCGGATCTCGTCGCCGCGAAGTGAGTTAAGCGAGCGCTCAACGCCGTTGTCGCCTCGTGCGACTCGCGGACCGAAATAACCGTGCCTTAACGCTTGGCCGGTGCCTAAAGTGACCATGTTGTGGTACGATGGGGTACAATGGAATTGCCAGGCATGCGCTGAGCACGCGTCTTGTCATTGCCACTCGGGTGTGGCGTGACGTCTCTGGACGCGGTAAAGGCGTTCCGGAATTATCGCGTGCCAACGCCGAACTGACGCGCAAAATTTCCGAACTCGAGCAGAAGTTGGCGGAGCGTACGACCGCACGCGACGACGTTGCTCGCGAACAGGCGCTCACCGAACTCGCGCGCACTAACGCTGAACTCAAGCAGCGCTTGGCCGAACGGACGATCGAACGCGACGACGTCGCACGCGAAGAAGCCCTCGCCGAGCTGGCGCGCACGAACGCCGAACTCAAGCAGCGCCTGGCCGAGCGCACGATCGAACGCGACGACGTCGCACGCGAAGAAGCCCTCGCCGAGCTGGCGCGCACCAACGCCGAACTCAAGCAGCGGCTGGCCGAACGCACGATCGAACGCGATGACGTCGCCCGTGAAGAAGCCGTCGCGGAGCTGTTGCGCACCAACGCCGAGTTGAAGCAACGCCTCGCCAAACGCACGATCGAACGCGACGACGCGGCGCGTGAGGAAGCCCTGACGCAGCTCTCGCGCACGAACGCCGAGCTGAAACAGCAGTTGGCCGCGCGGACGATCGAGCGCGACGACGCGGCGCGCGAGGAAGCGGTCACGGAGCTCTTACGCACCAACGCCGAACTCAAGCAGCGGCTGGCCGAGCGGACGATCGAGCGCGACGATGTCGCTCGCGAGGAAGCGGTCACGGAGCTCTTGCGCACCAACGCCGAACTCAAGCAGCGGCTGGCCGAACGGACGATCGAACGCGACGATGTCGCCCGCGAAGAAGCCGTCACGGAGCTGTTGCGCACGGACACGGCGGAAGAACAGTCGCGCGTGCACGCAGCCGAACTCGAAGTGCTCAACGACGAGCTGGAAAGTTTCAGCTATACCGTCTCGCACGATCTGCGCTCACCGCTGCGCGCCGTGCTGGCCTATACCAGCGCACTCGAGGAAGATTACAGTTCGCTGCTCGACGAGGAGGGACGGCGGCTCTTGAACGTCGTGCACGCCGAGGCCGGCCGCATGGGCGATTTGATCGACGATCTCTTGGCCTTCTCGCAACTCGGCCGGAAGCATATCGTGAGCGTGCCGATCGACATGGACAGCCTCGTTCGCGAAGTCGTCAAAGCCCAAACGCAAATGGGCGGCGAGGGCGCCGTCTTCGACATCGGCCCGCTGCCGAGCGTGCGCGGCGACCGGTCGCTGCTGCGTCAGGTCTGGACGAACCTTATTTCAAACGGCCTCAAATATTCGAGCAAGAAGGATCATCCGAACGTGCACATCTGGGCCGTCACCGAAGAGAACCGCGTCGTCTACAACGTGCAAGACGACGGCGTCGGCTTCGACATGGCGTACGCCGACAAGCTCTTCGGCGTCTTTCAACGGCTGCACCGCAGCGAAGAATTTGCCGGCACCGGCGTGGGCCTCGCGATCGCGCAGCGCGTCGTGGAGCGCCACGGCGGCACCATCTGGGCCGACGCCAAACTCGGCGAGGGTGCCACCTTTTCATTTGCACTTCCTAGTGGAGAAAATGCATGAGCGAGTTCGACGACGTCGAGATCCTCTTAGTCGAGGATAATCGGCAAGACGCCGAGATGACGATTCGCGCGTTGAAGAAGTGCAGCATTCTCAACAAACTCTTCTGGGCGAAGGACGGGGTCGAGGCGCTGGATTTCGTTCGCTGTCAAGGAGCTTACGAAGGCCGCGACCCGAGTCAAGTTCCGAAACTGATCCTGCTCGACCTCAAGATGCCGCGCCTCGACGGGCTCGACGTGCTGCGCGCCCTGAAGTCCGACCAGAAAACGCGCCAGATTCCGATCGTCGCGATGACCTCCTCGAACCAGGAACGCGACGTTACCGAGAGCTACCGGCTCGGGGTCAACGGCTACGTCACGAAACCCGTGCAGTTTGCGGCATTCATGGAGGCCGTTGCCAACGTCGGCATGTACTGGCTGTTCGTCAATCAGACCCGGACGTGACCGCCGTAAGCGACGAGCAGCAGCGCGCCGCAATCGAAGCGCTCGAGACCGAACTGGAGAGCATCTGCTACTCGGTCTCGCACGATCTCCGCGCCCCCGTGCGTGCCGTGATCGGATTCGCGCGGGCCCTGGAAGATGAGTACGCCGCACGACTCGACGTCGAGGGCCGGCGCTTGCTGCAGGTGGTGGTTAGCGAGGCCGGACGCGTCAATAGCTTGATCGAGCAACTGGTGGCGTTCTCGCGGTTGGGACGTCAGGCGATGGAATCCATGCCCATCGACATGTCGCTGCTCGCCCGCAGCGTCGCAGCCGAACTTTTCGAGTCGGGCGGCCCGGACCACGCAATCCTCGAAATCGACGACTTGCCGGCCGTTAGCGGCGATCGCGCTTTGCTGCGCAGCGTGTGGGAGCACCTGATCGCGAATGCCGCGAAGTTCGCAGGCCGGCAACCGATTCCGCGGTTGCACATTCACGGGACGGCCGAGCCTGGCCGGGTCATCTATCACGTGCGCGATAACGGGGTCGGCTTCGACATGGCCTACGCCGATAAGCTCTTCGGTCTCTTTCAACGCATGCAGAACGATGCGGCCTATCCCGGTACGGGCGTCGGCCTCGCCATGGTGCAGCGGATCGTGCATCGCCACGGAGGCACCGTTTGGGCCGATGCCAAGCTCGGCGGTGGCGCGACGTTTTCATTCGCGCTGCCGGCCGCATCGCCGCCCGGCGCACGCTGATGGATGAGTTTACCGGTATCGAGGTCCTGCTCGTCGAGGACAACGAGCACGATGCGGAACTGACCATGCGCGCCTTCAAGAAATGCAACCTGCTACAAAAGCTCTATTGGGTCAAGGATGGAGTGGAGGCGCTTGATTTCATCGCCGGTGCGGGCGCATTCGCGGCGCGCGATGCACAGGAGCTCCCGCGCTTGATCCTGCTCGACTTGAAAATGCCGCGCTTGAACGGCATCGACGTGTTACGTTCGCTGAAGTCGAACGAGCGTACGCACGCGATCCCCATCGTTGTCATGACATCTTCGAGCGAACCGCGTGACCTCGATGAATGTTACAACTTAGGGGTCAACGGCTACGTGGCCAAACCGATCGAGTACACCGGACTCACGGAAGCGGTGGCGCGGATCGGCATGTTCTGGCTGCTGGTCAACCGCGTTCCGTGAACCAGGCTAGGCGAGAATCCGCGGCTGCCGGCGCGCCGAAGCAGATCGCGGTTCTCATCATCGACGACAACCCGCTCGATTCCGAGCTCGCGTGCATGGAGCTCAGGCGCGCCGGCGTCACCACCGAGTTCGTCGTTGCAGCCGACCAGCAGCAATTGCGCGAGGCGCTGAAGCTCATCGTTCCGGACGTGGTTCTGTGCGATTTCTCCTTTCCGGACTTCGACGGCTACGCCGCGCAGAAGGTCGTCCACGAATCCTTTCCCGATGTGCCGCTGATCTTCGTCACCGGAACGATCAGCGAAGCGCGCGCGGTCACTGCCGTTCAAGCCGGCGCCGTCGACTTCGTGCTTAAGTCGAACCTCACGCGTTTACCGAGCGTAGTAGAACGCGCCGTGCGCGAGGCTCGCGAGCGCAAACGGCTCGTCGTTTCGCTCGAGAGTGCGGAAGAGCGCTCGCGCCGGCAAGCGCAGCGGCTGGAATCGCTCTGGCGCATCCTCAACGATCCGCGCTTGCAAGGGCCGGCCCTGATCACCGCACTGCTACGGCAAGCAGCGGCTGCGCTGCGCTCGGAGCAACACTTTCGCGGCACGCTCTCGCGAGTTGAAAGCGAGATCGTCGAGACGATTGCGATCGGAATCAGCTCCACCGACCAAGACCGGCGCATGACCGGACCGGAGGTCGGCCATCGCCGCAAGCTCTCCGGGACGATCATTCCCAGCGTTTCCCGTTCGGCGGCCTGGGATGATCTGTGCGCGATGCCGACGCTCCCGGATGACTTGGCGAAACGCGGCTGGCGTTCGGCGATCTGCACGCGCTTCGATGCGGCCGGTTTACGCTACGCGCTGACCTTTGCGTCGCCCGATGTCACCCAGATCGCGTTCGGTTCCGAAGATATTGCCTACGTCGAAGTGCTCGGCGCCTCGATCGCGCGCCTGATGGAAGTCAACGAACTCACGGATACGCTGCGCGAGGCCGAAGAACGCTCGCGCCAGCATGCCGCGCGCCTCGAAGCCCTCTGGGGACTCGTCAACGACCCGAGTTTGCGCGACGAAGAGCTGTGGCCCGCGATGCTCGCGCAAGCCGGAAGCGAATTGCAGCCGGGTCAGAACTACCGCGGGACGCTGTGGCAGATCCAGAATGACGAGATGGTTGTCGTCGCGTTCTACGCGGCCCCGGGCGAGTCCGACGAAAGCATTACCGGCGGTATCGGGTTCACGCGTCCCTTGCAGACGACGCTCGTCGGCGAAATGCTGGCGCAGGGCGGCGGGACGCGATCGTGGGACGATACGCGTGAAACGAAGCGCGGGCACGCGTTCGCGGGCATGGGCCAATCGCGCGCGCTCGTCGCAACGACGTTCAGTGCCGGCGGCACGCAGTGGGCGCTAACATTTACTTCGATCAGTCCGGCGAAGAGACGCCTGCGGGCCGAAGAGAACGCGTATATCGAAATTCTCGCGTCCTTTTTTGCCAACCGGGTCCAACAGCGCTGGCAATTCGAACGCATCCAATTCCAGCAATCGCACGACGTGCTGACGGGTCTTCTAAGCCGCTCGCAGTTTCGGGCGCAGGCCCGCTCGGCATCCCGGACCGGGGCGCGCTATGCCGTCATCGTGGTCGACATCAACGCCTTCCGCGAGATCAACGAGTCCTACGGTCACATGATCGGCGACGCGATCCTGGTCGAAGTCGGCAGCGCGCTGTTGAAGCGCGCATCGGGAGCCGAGATCGTCGGGCGCGTCGGCGGCGACGTCTTCGCGATCTATATTGCCAACCCGGTGTCGCGTGACTTCGTGCTGAGCCGGGCAGCCCACTTCGCCGGCGCGTTTGGCGAAGGGTTCTCCACCGGCGATGCTCACGGAACCGAGTTCGTTTCGCGGACGGCGAACCTGGGCATCGCCCTCGCGCCGGAAGACGGAACGGAGTTCGACGTCATTCTTTCGCGCGCCGAGGCGGCGCTGCTCAGCGCCAAGCAGCGCGGTCACGCGACGACCGTCTTCTTCGAACTCGGAATGGAAGGCGATGCGCATCGCCGCGCAACGTTGCGCAACGAACTCGCGGATGCGATTTCCAACGATCAGTTCACGCTGTACTACCAACCTCACGTCGAGCTCAGCACCGGCGCCGTTACGGGCTGCGAGGCCCTGATTCGCTGGAATCATCCGGAGCGCGGGCTGGTGCTGCCCGGCAACTTCATCCCGTTTGCCGAGCAGTCGGGAATGATCACGGCGATCGACGACTGGGTGTTACGCAATGCTTGCGAAGCTTCGAAAGAGCTCGGATCGATGCGGCCGGGATTCCGGCTGTTCTTCAATCTTTCGGGGCGGCAGGCCGGCGACCCGAAGCTGATCCGCGCGCTGTCCGCAGCGGCCCGCAAGGGCGTTGCGCTGGAGAACCTCGGCGTCGAGATCACCGAGAGCGACGCGATGCGCGACGTCGAGGCCACGCGCCGCGTGTGCCGGGCGCTGCGCAAACTCAACGTCCGCGTCGCAATCGACGATTTCGGGACGGGGTACTCCTCGTTGTCGTTTCTCAAGCGCCTGCCGGTCGATATTGTCAAGATCGATCGCAGCTTTATCTCCGGCGTGCTCAGCGATCCGCACGACGAAACGATCGCCGAGACGATCATCGCCATTTCCGAGCGCTTCGGCTTCCAGTCCTTAGCCGAAGGCGCCGAACAAGATGCGGAAATCGAATGGCTGCGGCAGCGCGCGTGTCACTACGTCCAAGGTTATGCAATTTGCCACCCGCTCCCGATGCAGGAGTTCAAGTCATGGCTGAACGCGCGCCCGACATAGCGAACGCCTTCGAAGGCGTGGAGGTCTTGCTCGTTGAGGACAACGAGCAGGATGCGGACCTCATCTTGCTCGCGTTCAAAAAGGGCAAGCTCGTTAATAAGCTGTTCTGGGTGAAGGACGGCGTTGAAGCGCTGGACTTCGTCGGCGCGACCGGAGCCTACGAAAGCCGCGATGTGTGGGATGTGCCGCGCTTGATCCTGCTCGACATGAGCATGCCGCGGATGGGTGGGCTCGACGTGTTGCGGGCGCTGAAGGCCGACCCAAAAACGCGCGCCATTCCGGTTGTCGTCATGACCGTATCCAACCAAGAACGCGATCTGAGCGATTGCTATGCGCTCGGCGCCAACGGCTTCGTGACCAAACCGATCGGCCTCAAAGAACTCACCGACGCGGTTGCCAAGATCGGGATGTACTGGCTGCTCGTCAACCGCCAAGCGTAGCCGGCACGGCGTCCGGCCGGCCGACGCGCGAGCGGGCGTTGGTGTACCACACCATGCCGGGCGCGGCATCACGCTGTTTGCGCACGTACTTGCGCTCGGTGAAGTCGATCTCGACGCGCGGCGCATTGCGCGCGCGGCTGTGCAGCGCGGCGTAGTCCGCAGCGCAATCGAGATCGCTGGCATCGGGTTCCGCGCCGGGCGGCGCCTGCAGCACGACGTGCGAACCGGGAATGCCGCGCGCGTGAAACCAGAGATCGTCCGGCCGCGCGATGCGGAACGTGACCTCGACGTTTTCGCGCGGCGAACGCCCGACGAAGATCCGCGCACCGGACGGCCGCTCGACGCGCAGCGGTGCGCGCGCGGTGCGTTTTCCGCCCGGCGCGGGTGCGGCCGTCTTACGGCCTTCGATGCGGTCGAGTTCCGCGCCGATTTCGGCCAAGGTCGTTGCGTCGCCGCGGTCCGTCTCGAACGCCAGGTCTTCGAGCGCCGCGCGCTTCGCTTCGAGCAAAGCGAGGCGGCGTTCGAGATGCGGTAATGCATCGGCAGCCTTGCGGTAGCGCACGAAATAGCTCGCGGCATTCGCTTTCGCGTCGAGGTCCGGATCGAGCACGATGTCGATCGCATCCTCGCCCGGCGTGCGGAAATGCGTGGCGCCGGCCGGGATGTCGTGACCGTAGGTGTGCAGCGCGTCACCGGCCGCCCGCAGCGCTTCGCGCCCGGCCGCGTCGTTGCGGCGCGCGGTGACTTGGGCGACTTCGGCCGCCGTATCGCGCATGCGTTTCGCGATCCGGTTGCGCAATGCCGTGCGCCGCCGTTCGCCGGCGTCGCTCGCGCGGCGGCCGGCACTGGTCGCGCGCGACTCGGCGAAGAGCGGCAGCAGCGCCGTCACGGTGCTGCGTTCGAGCGCTGCATATTGCGCCAGCGGCACGACGTGCGCCGCCACGAGCTTGCCGGCCTCACGGTAGACATACACCGGCGCATCGGGTGAAGCCGCGGCATCGTTGGCCGCCGCTTCGAGGGCAGCGCGGCGTTGCGGACCGGCATCGCCGGTCGCGGCCAGCGACTCGGCGAGCTGCTTCGGGAGCCGCGGCGGACCCTCGGGCAGGGGCGGCGGCCGGTAGGGTCCCCCAACCCCCACGCTGCGCGCCTCATTTTCAGCCGGCGAGAATTGCTTCGCGGCCGCGATGATCGCGCCGTCGCGCAGGAGCAGCAGGTTCCCGAAGCGCGGCACCAACTCGGCCACGAGTTTGGCCCCGGACGTCACCCCGAACCGTGAAGTCGTTCCGAAGTCTAGCACGAGCACCCGGTCGCCCGGCCGGCTACGCACTTCACCCAGCCGCAAGCCCCGCAAGGCGGCGGCGATCGGCTTCGACCAGCCCGGGTCACCCGCGATTGAAAGCTCCAGGGTCTCGAGCGAGACGAGCGGCGGCGAGCCGAAAATGTCGATCGCGAGAACGTCACCGGCCTGGAGGCCGCCCTTGCGCCGGCCGCCGAGGCGAATGCCGAAGCGCCCGTCGTCGAGCAGCCCGGCGTCGGTCACCCGGGCTCCGCGCAACTCGCGTTCGAGCTCCGCCGCCGCCCGTCGGATGAGGATCCAGTCCGTGACCACAGCCGGTTCGGGTTCACAGAGGGCTTCAAACGTTCCCCTTTGAAACCAAGTTAGTTGCCTGCGAGCCTGGCTCGTAGGCGCCGTCGTCTTAGGAGGAGTAGCGTTCTAACCGGGCCAGGTCTGTTGTTCGTCGTGTCGGGGCCCTCGGGGGCCGGAAAAGACACGCTGGTCGACGGGCTGCGATCGCGCCACGGACGCCTCAAATATTCGGTGTCCGCCACCACCCGCGCACCTCGGCCGGGCGAGCGGGAAGGCATCGACTACTTCTTCGTAACGCGTGAAGCGTTCGAGCAGAAGCTCGCCGACAACGGCTTTATCGAACACCGGCTCTACAACGACAATCTCTACGGTACGCCCCGGTCGTTCATCAACGAAGCGTTGCTGGACGGCTACGACGTGATCATGAAACCCGAAGTCAACGGTGCGATCGCGATCAAGGAACGGTTCCCCGAGGCCGTCTTAATCTTCATCGTTCCCGACCGCTTCTCGCTCTTGCAAACCCGGCTGGAAGCGCGGCGCACGGAAACCAACGACGTCATCGCCCAGCGCCTGGCCATCGCCCACGAAGAACTGCGCTACGTCCGCTTGTTCGACTACCTGCTCGTCAACCAAGAAGCCCACCCGGAAGTCGCCGTCGAGGACCTCGAAGCGATCGTCCGGGCCGAACGCATGCGCATCTACCGCTACCCGGACACCCGGATCAAGGAAATCGAAGAAAACTAATGAGTAACTCCGTATTCGGCGACCTCGACGGCCTGCTCGCGCACGTCGACTCCAAGTTTTCGCTCGTCAACGTCGTGACGAAGCGGGCCAAACAGCTCAACAACGGCGCCCCGCCGCTGACCGACTCGGTCAATCCGAACAAGCCGGTCTCGACCGCCTTCAGCGAAGTCCGGGAAGGCCGGATCCCCTACCACCGCACCAAAGAGGGCATCAAGTAACCCCTTTCGGATTCGGCGCCTTCTAACCACTATGTGCGGCATCGTAGGGTACATCGGCGAACGTGACAGCGTCCCGGTGATCATGGATTCACTCGGCCGTCTCGAGTACCGCGGCTACGATTCGGCCGGGATCGCGGTGATCGACGACGCCGGCACGCTGATCGGTTCGAAGGCCGAAGGCAAGCTGGCGCGGCTGGCCGAGCGGCTGGCCAACGGCGAGGCGCTGCACGGCCACGTCGGCGTAGGACACACGCGCTGGGCCACGCACGGCCGCCCCTCGGACGAGAATGCGCATCCGCATCTCGACTGCTCGAAGAAATTCGCGGTCGTCCACAACGGGATCATCGAAAACTACGCGGCGCTGCGGACCGAGCTGATCGGTGAGGGCCACACCTTCACGAGCGAGACCGATACCGAAGTCCTCGCGCACTTGCTGGAACGCCACTATACCGGCGATCTGGTCACCGCGGTACGCCATACGCTGGCCGAGGTGCGCGGCGCGTTCGCGCTGGGCGTGATCTCCTCCGACACGCCCGACCGGTTGATCTTCGCGCGCAACGGCGCCTCGCCGCTGGTCGTGGGCTTGGGCGACGGCGAGATGTTCGTCGCCTCCGATATCCCGGCGATCTTGCAATACACGCGCAAGGTGATCGTCCTCGAAGAGGGCGAGGTCGTGGAAGTGCGCCGCGACGGCTACGCGCTCACCGCCTTCAGCGGCAAAGCGATCGAACGCGAAGTGCGTCAGATCGCTTGGGAAGCCTCGTCGGCCGAGAAGAGCGGCTTCAAGCATTTTATGCTCAAGGAGATCTTCGAGCAGCCCAACGTGATCAAGGAAACGCTGGCCGGGCGCATCGACGAATCGTGCGACGTGCAGCTCGGCTCCGAGCTGCAGATCGAAGAGATCGTGCTGCGCGCGATGACCAAGATCTCGATCACCGGCTGCGGCACGGCCTACCATGCCGGTATGGTCGGAATGTATCTGATGCGCGCGCTGTGCAAGATTCCCGTCGAAATGGAACTCGCGTCGGAATTTCGTTACGGTGACCGCGCGATGGACCCGCGCACGCTGACGATCGCGATGTCGCAGTCCGGCGAGACCGCCGACACGATCGAAGCGGTGAAGATCGCGCGCGAAGCCGGTGCTCCGGTGATCGGCATCTGCAACGTCGTCGGCTCGCATCTCACCCGCCTGGCCGACGGCACGCTGCACACCCGCGGCGGCCCGGAAATCTCCGTCGCGGCCACAAAAACCTATGTGTCGCAAGCGATTGCGGCGACGCTGCTCGCGCTCTATTTGGCGCGCGTTCGCAAGTCGGCGCCGCTCGAACGCTTGCGAGAGATCGCCGAGGGTACGCGCCTTCTGCCGGCCGCCATCGACGTCGCATTGAACGCGAGCGATGCGGTGAAGAAGGTTGCGCGGAAGATCCGGCGCGCGCGCTCGGTGCTCTTTCTCGGCCGCTACGTCAACTTTCCGACGGCGCTCGAAGGCGCGCTCAAGCTCAAGGAGATTTCATACATTCACGCTGAGGGGTACGCCGCGGGCGAGATGAAGCACGGGCCGATCGCGCTGCTCGATCCGCGCACGCCGGTGGTCGGCATCGTGACCGACGGCCGCGTGCGGGAGAAGATGCTCTCCAATCTCTCCGAAGCGAAGGCGCGCGAAGCCCCGCTGATCATTGTCGCCAACCACGGCGACGACGAGGCCGCGGCCATCGCCGACCACGTGCTGTGGGTGCCGAAGGTCGACGAGCTGCTCTCGCCGATCGTCAACGTGATCCCGCTGCAATTGCTCGCCTACCACATCGCCGACATCGAAGGCAAAGACGTCGATCAGCCGCGCAATCTGGCTAAGACGGTTACGGTCGAATAAGGGTGCGTCCCGACGGAAGAGCGCCCGACGCGTTGCGCCCGGTGACGATTGCGACCGGCTTCATGCCCAATGCCGAAGGCAGCGTACTGATCAGCGTCGGCGAGACGCGCGTCATCTGCGCGGCCTCGTACGAAGAACGCGTCCCGCCCTGGATGCGCGGCCGCGGCACCGGCTGGGTGACCGCCGAGTACAGCATGCTGCCGCGCGCGACGGTCGAGCGTACGCAGCGTGAAGCGAACAAAGGCAAAATCGGCGGCCGCACGCACGAGATCCAGCGCTTGATCGGGCGCGCGCTGCGGGCCACCGTCGACATGGCGAAGCTCGGCGAACGCATGATCACGATCGACTGCGACGTGATCGGTGCCGACGGCGGGACGCGCACGGCGTCGATCACCGGCGCCTGGGTTGCGCTCTCGCTCGCCCTGCGCAAACACTTCGATCCCAAAGATGCCAAGACGTGGCCGCTCACGGGTCAAATTGCGGCGATCTCTGTCGGCATCGTCAACGGCACCCCCGTGCTCGACCTGCCCTACGTTGAGGACAGCACGGCCGAAGTCGACATGAACGTGGCCATGACGGCGGCCGGCGGTTTCGTCGAATTGCAAGGTACGGCGGAGGGCAAACCCTTCGACCGAGCGCAGCTCGATACGCTGTTGGCGCTCGCCGACGGCGGTATTCGCACGCTCTTCGAAGCGCAGGCCGCGGCCCTCGCCACCCGTGTCTGACGCGCCGCTGCGCGCCTTAGCCGAACGCGTCGCCGCGTTCCACATCACCGATCGAGCGATGCTGCGCGCGCAGAATACTTTCACTGCGGCCCTGCGCGCGGGAGAACCATCACCGGCTGAGAGCGCCGCGTATCTGCGCGCCGTCCGCACCTATTTCAGCGGCTTCGAACGGGACGCGCAGGCCCAACTGGCAAGCGTCGACCGCGAACTGGACCTGCTCTATCAGCGCCAGTACAATCTCGCCGCAGAGCGTGGCGTAGCGCACAAACGCCTCGAGGCCGTGCAGGGCGTTCTTGCATCGGTTGCTGAACTCGGCTCTCCATGAATGTGCTCGAAGATCTCGGGCGTGAAACGACCGGGTTCTTCTCGTACGCGGGCGGCGCGGCCATGCTGCTTGCCGATAGCGCGTCGTTCGTGGGCAAGCTGCGGGTCCGCGTCGGCGAGACCATGGAACAGGCGTTCCGCCTCGGCGTGCAATCGTGGGGCATCGTTATCCTCACGTCGCTTTGCACCGGCATGGTGTTTGCGCTCGAGTCGGCCAATCAGGCCGTAGCCTACGGCGTGGGCAACCTCGTCGGCGGCGCGGTCGCGTTCACGATGGCACGCGAACTCGGGCCGATGCTCTCGGCTGTGGTCGTCGCCGGGCGGTCCGGAGCGGCGATTTCCGCCGAACTCGGATCGATGGTCGTGACCGAGCAGATCGAAGCCCTGCAGTCGCTGGGCCTCTCGCCCACGCGTATGCTGGTCGTGCCGCGACTGGTCGCGCTCGTCATCATGCTGCCGCTGCTCACGGTCTTCGCCGACATCGTCAGCATCGCTGGCGGCGCCTACATCGCAAGCATCTTCGCGCACGTCAGCTACGAGTCGTTCATCAATTCGGCCCGCGCATCGGTGCCGTTCATCGACGTCTGTAAGGGACTGCTGAAGTCGGTCGTGTTCGGGATCATCATCGCGATCATCGGCTCGTATAGCGGCCTGCAGACCCGCGGCGGGGCGGCCGGCGTCGGCCGCGCGACGACCTCGGCGGTCGTCATCGCCATCATCCTGATCTTTATATTCAACTTCGCGCTCTCGTACGTGCTGTTTCCGCAATGACCGCGACGGCGAGCGATCCGAAGATCTACGCGCGGCTCGACGACATCGGCGTGCGCTACGGCCCGAAGGTCGTGATGCAGCACCTCTCGCTCGACATCGTCGAGGGCGCGATCACGTGCATCATCGGGCTCTCCGGGGCGGGCAAATCGACGATTCTGCGCCTGATCAACGGCTTGCGCCGGCCCGACGAGGGCCGCGTGCTTATCGGCAACCGCGATATCTCGGGGCTGCCCGAACGCGATCTGATCGCGATCCGCGAGACGATCGGCTTTTCGTTCCAGTTCGCGGCGCTCTTCGATTCGCTCTCGATTTTCGACAACGTGGCGCTCCCGCTGCGCGAGCGCACGAAGATGCCCGAGGACAAGATCCGCTCGCTGGTCGAGGAAACGCTCGAGAGCGTGGGCCTCGCCAACGTGATCGACCGTTTTCCGGCCGAGCTCTCGGGCGGGATGGTCAAGCGCGCCGGCTTCGCCCGGGCCGTGATCTCGAACCCGCACTGCGTGCTCTACGACGAGCCGACCACCGGCCTCGATCCCATCATCACGCACGTGCTGACCGATCTCATCATCCGCTTGCGCCAGCGGCTGAACGGAACCGCGGTCGTGGTCTCGCACGACCTCGAGAGCATCTTCCAGATGGCCGACTACGTGGCCATGCTCTTCGAAGGTGCGATCATCGCTTACGGCACACGCGAGGAGATTCAGGCCTCGCACAACCCCATCGTGCAGCAGTTTTTGCAAGGGAGCGAAGTGGGACCGATACCGATATGAACAAACAAGCGATCGTCGGCCTCTTCACGATCCTCGGCCTGCTGGCGCTTTTCGCGGTGTTCCTGGTCATCGCCAACGTCGGCACCGGCGGGCGTTACGAAACCGCCGTGCACTTCAAATCCGCCGCCGGTCTGCACAAGGGCGCGCTGGTCTACGAAAGCGGCGTCATCGTCGGCGTCGTCGATCAGACCAGATTGCTGCCCGAGGATTTCACCGTCGACGTGGTCATGGGAATCAACAACAGCGTCGATGTGCCGCGCGATTCCCGCTTCCTGATCGCCGCGCCGCTGACCGGCGACGCGACGGTCGAGATCGTGCCGCCGCTGCCGGCGCCGCGTCCGGCCGGCCTCGTCGGTCCGACGCCCGTGCCCCAGCAAGTCGCGCTCCTGCCGCGTCAAGTGCTGCCGCTCGAACAGCAGCCGCAGGGAACGAACCCGGCCACGCTCGGCGATTTACTCGAAGAAGGCCAGGGCGAAGTGCACCGTCTCGACCGCATGCTGGGCCAGCTCGAAGACAGCGAACCGCACCTGTTGGCCTCGCTGCAGTCAGCGCTCAACAACGCCAACGACCTCACCACGCAGGGCAGCAAACGCCTCTACCGTTTGGCCGACAAACTCGATGCGATGACGACCACGCTGCAAGTCGCGCTGGATGCCGGGAGCAAAAACCTCGTCGACATCACGGGCACGCTCGACACGACCTTGCACCACAACACCGCGAACGTCGATCAGATGTTTTCGATGTTGAGCAAGACCTCGGTCGCGCTCAACCAGACCGTCGACCAAGTGCGCGATCTCGCCTCGAACCCGCAGGTGCATCAGAACCTGCTCGACGTGACCAAAGGGCTCGCCCAAACGGCCACCAACATCGGCGGGATGACGCAAGACCTGCGCAGCGTTACCGGCAATCCGCAAACGCAAGCGCAGCTGCGCGATACGATCGCGAACACCGACGCCGCAACGCAGAAACTCAACTCGCTGTTGCGCAGTTTCGGCGGCACCAGCAGCGTGTACGGCGTCGATTCCGGGGCCACGCCGGCTCCGGGAGCCACAGGCGGCCCCCGCGCGGCTGCACCGCCTCCGGGCGGCGGCGTTCCCGGCGGTACGATCGCGGGCGTTCCGAACGCGGCCGGCAGTCCGACGGCGGGAACGCTGCCGCAAAACTTCAAGAGCCGCATCGGCGCCGTCGCGAAGAGCCTTCTGGCGATTCAAATCCGCTTGAGCGAGCTCGACGCGTATCAGCCGAACACGATCGGCCAGCGGCTGCTGCAAACGAGCCAGCGCGGACCGCAGACCGACGTCAACGCGTTCATCCTGCCCAACGGCAAGACGTCGCTCTTCGTCGGCGCAAACGACATCGGCACGCCGCAGACCAGCTGGAACGTTGCCGTCAAGGAGAACGTCGCGCCGCACATGTATCTCGGCGGCGGCGTGCTCTACAACAACCTCGGCGCGATCGCGCAGTACAACCCGGGCGTGATCGGCTTCGAAGCCCGCCTCTACGATCCGCAATTTCCCACGCTCGACGCGTACGCGAATATCAATCTGTCGCGCGGCATCCAGCTCTTCGGCGGCGAGCGCGACATCACACACAGCGGCCGGCGTACCGTGTTCGGGCTTCAGCTGCAGTTTTGATCCCCATCGGTGACGGCCGGCGCTTGCCGGGCTTCCCCTTTGTGGTCTACCTGCTCATCGCGTGCAACGTGTACGTGTTCATCCAGGAGCTCGGCGCGCCGGATATCGACCGGTTCATCAATCTCTACGCCACGATTCCGTTCGACATCACGCACGGCATCGTGCTGCCGCCGCCGAGTCCGCCGTTCCCGGCCCTGACGATTCTCACGGCGATGTTCTTGCACGCGAGCATCCTGCACATCGGCTTCAACATGCTCTTTCTGTTCGTGTTCGGGCCCGAGATCGAGTACGTGTGCGGGCACGTCGGATTCGCCGTGCTCTACGTCCTGTGCGGCGTGGCGGGCGGCGTGCTGCAAATCGCCATTTCGCCCGGCAGCCACGTGCCCGAACTCGGTGCGTCCGGCGCAATCGCCGGCATCCTCGGCGCGTTCATCGTGACCGATCCCACCGCGCGCATCAACACGATCGTCCCGATCGGCTGCTTTCCGTTGTTCTTGCGCATCCCGGCGGTGATCGTGATCGGCATTTGGGCCGCGATTCAATTCGTCAGCGGTTTCGGCTCGCTCTCCGAGCGGCTGGCGACGGAAACCAGCGGGACGGCATATTTCGTCCACATCGGCGGTTTCGCGTGCGGCGTCTTCGCGATCGGTCTCTTCCGGCGCCACAGCGCGGGAACACGCGGCCGGCCCGGAATAAGCTGAAGCATGCGGATCGGCATCATCGGCGCCGGGGCACTCGGGACGCTGTTCGGATACCGTCTCGCGCGCGACAACGACGTCTCGATGCTGGAAGTCCGGCCCGAAGTGGTCGCCGCAATCCGGGACCAGGGCCTCGTGGCGGAAGCGGGTGCGGCCCGCCGGCCGGTGAGTATTTCCACGAGCGCGCGCGACTTATTTTCCGCCCAGGTGCTGTTCATTTTCGTCCGCGCGACCGATACGATGCGTGCGCTGCGGCCGTTCGTCAACGAACTGGATCCGTCGTGCGTGATCGTTTCGCTGCAGAGCGGCATCCAAAACGAAGACGCGGTGAAGGCCACGCTCGGCAGCAACGTTGCGCTCGTGATCGGCGCCACCACCGAATCGGCGTTGACGCTCGCGCCGGGCAGCGCCGAACCGCTCGGCGCGGGCACCACGATCGTTGGTCCGGGCGGCGCGTCGCCCGAGGTGTGCACGCGCGTTGCACGCCTGTTGTCGGACGCGGGAATGACGGCTTCCGTCGCCTACGACATCCGTCCGCACTTGTGGGGAAAGCTGATCGCCAGCGCCGCGATCAATCCCGTCGCGGCCTTGCTCGATCGCCCGAACGGCATCATCCTTGCCGATCCGGACGCGGGCGAACTGGCACGCTCGCTTGCGCGGGAGGCGGCGGCGGTGGCGAGCGCGTTGCGCATCGCGCTGCCGTTCAACGATCCCTGGAGCTACGTGCGCTCGATCGCGGAGCAGACGGCGGGCCTGCAAAATTCGATGCTCGCCGATTTGGCCCAGGGAACGAAAACGGAGAACGACCACATAAATGGGGCGGTCGCGGCGGCCGGACGGCGCGCGGCGGTGCCGACGCCCTATAACGACACGATGTTCCGGCTCATCCGGGCGCGCGAAGCCGTTGCGGTTATTGAAAAATAACTTGAAATTTAAGAGGCCGTAGCCGTGTGTTTTCGCGAAAAGCCTCTATACTTCGGTGGTTTTTTGCGTATAATTGCCGCGATACGGCTAAGCTAGCCGATTCGCTCAGCGAAAGGAATCCATGACGAAATCGGAACTGGTGAGAGTACTCGCCGAAGACTTCGAGCTGCCGCGGCGGCAGGTAAATGACTTGGTCGAGGGCCTCCTCGACAAGATTACCGAAGTCCTCAAATCCGGCGATAAAGTTGCACTCACGCCCTTCGGGCAGTTCAGAATCCGCGATCGCGCAGCGCGTATCGCGCGCAATCCGCAAACCGGTGAACCGGTCAATGTCCCGGCCAAGCGCGTGCTGAAATTCACGGCCGGCCGGACGCTCAAAGAAGCCGTCGGCGCCCCCAAGCGCGGCGGAGCGAAAAAGTCTGCAGCCAAAAAGTCGACGGCCAAGAAATCCGTTGCCAAGAAGGCGCCCGCAGCAAAGAAAGCGGTAGCCAAAAAGGCCCCGGCCAAAAAGAAAACCGCCAAAAAGCGCTAGAACGCGCTCGTAGCTCTTATCAACGGTTCTACGCGCGGGCGGCGTAGAACCGTTCGATAAAGTCCAGCGACTCCGTCCGCCAGCCCGATCCTTCGGTCATGTCTCCGCCGAAGGTGAGATAGTTATCACGGCCGGCATCGTATGGAGCCCACGCCGGTACTCCCGGCCCATTTGGATTACCCGTGGCGGCAAACTGAACCCACGCGGCCATCATCGCATCCGACACCCGTTTGTCCGCGGCGTCGAACGTGCCGTTTCCGAATACGTAGATCACGTCATCGCTATGAACGGGCGGATTCGACGTGTGCGCGCCGGCATGGGTGAACAAGTAGCGGAACGTCTTGGGCTGGCGCTTGCTGATCTCTTTCGCCAGGCTGCGGGCGCCGTAACTGAACTGAGCATCGCCGAACGCATCGCCCACCGCCCGCTCCACGGCGTCGTCGGTCGTGGCGCCATAGTGCGTCCACGCTTCATCCACCATGTCGCCGTAGTTGTCGGCCACGTACGCGCGCAGCTTCTCAGTGGTGCGCACCGGAATGTTGGCGGTGAACCACCCGCCTTCATACGCGTTGCTGCCGACGATCGCCGGTACGTGCGCAAACGTACCCGAGCGAAAGGCGTCGACCTCATCGCGATCGATCGACCAGCCGTCGATAATCGTGCGCAGCGGCCGCGGAATCGTGAGCCCGCGAATCGCCGGGTTGATCTTCGCGTTCAGGGGCAACAGCTCGGCCGGCGTCATCGCGCGCATCGCCACGAGATCGCCGCCGGCGACGAGGCCGGCTTTTTCCGCATCGGCCAGCGGCGAGAGCGGACGAAATGAACCGGGACTCTGCAAGATGACTTGGTCGAAGGTCGTGCGGGCTAGCGGCGAGATCAGCAGTGCCGCGACGACCGCGCCGCCGGCCGATTCGCCGAATGCCGTGATGCGTGTCGGATCGCCGCCGAAGGCCGAGATGTTATCGCGCACCCATTGCAGCGCAGCGATCGCATCGAGAAAGCCGTAGTTGCCGGAGGCGTGCTGCGGTGACTCCGCCGTGAGCGCCGGATGGGCCAGAAAGCCGAAGACGCCGACGCGGTAGTTCACCGTCACGAGGACGGCGCCGAGCTGCGCGAAGCGCGTGCCGTCGGTGCGGATCTTCGCGCCGGAATCGGCGGTGAAGCCGCCGCCGTCGAACCACACCAGCACCGGCGCACCGCCGGCAGGCGGGTTCGCCGGAGCCCACACGTTGAGCGTCAGGCAATCTTCCGACATGCCGGGCGCTTGCGACCCGCGGTCCGCCGGTTCGTTGAGCTGGATCGGATCGAAGCCGAATTTCGAGCCGTCGCGCACGCCGGTCCACGCGCCGGCCGGCTGCGGCGGGCGCCAGCGAAGCGGCCCCACCGGCGGCGCCGCATACGGAATCCCGCGAAACGCGCGCACGCCGGACTCGCTGACGGTACCGGAGATGTCGCCCGAGGCGGTGTGAACAATTGATTGCGCAGACGTCATAGGCGGCTTTCCTTCGCCCTTGACAGCGCGGACGCTTCAACCGACAATCGGCCCCGTCATGAGTTTGCTCAAACGGATCACCAGCCGCGAGGTCGCGGAGCCGCCGCCGCAGTCGTTCTCGCAGTGCCTGCGAGCGGGCGATACGATCTACGTCTCCGGGCAGCTCGCCCGCTTGGAAGACGGCAGCATCGCCGGTGACGGCTCGATGCTCTCCCAGGCGACGATCGCGCTCGGCCGCATCAAAGCGCTGCTCGAAGCCGCCGACGCGACGATGGACGACGTCGCCAAGCTGACGATCTATTGCACGGACATCAGCAAGCGCCCCGAGATCAGCGAGGCGCGGCAGAAGTTCTTCACCGGCGACTTCCCGACGTCGACGCTGGTCGAAATCAGCGCGCTCGCCGCACCCGGCCTACTCGTCGAAATCGAGGCCGTCGCGTTCCATCCGCGAGCTAGCTAGGCAGCAGCGGGGCGCCGTCGGCGTTGATCAGGACGAAGGCGATCTTGCACATCGCGCTGCTGCGATTGACCCAGGCGTGGTTCGTGCCTTGCTGGATCAGGAAGTCGCCGGCTTTCAGATGGACTTCGGTATCGTCGAGGAGCATGTCGATCTCGCCCTCGAGCACGATCGCGTAGTCGACGCTTTCGGTCGCGTGCATGTGCGGGTGCCGCGCGGCCTTGCGTCCGCGCGAATCCGGCGCGATGCCCATCTCTTTCAAAACGGCTGCGTTGTCGGCGTGATACCCGGGCGGCTCGGGCGGAAATTCGACCACGCGTAAGATCGTGCTGCCCGGCAGGGGGCCGGTTGGAATCTTCATGTCGGCGCGATCGTCGTTGGCGTACGTCGCGGGCATCGATGACGTGGTCCACAGCAGCGTGGAACGCGTCCCCGAGCTGCGGGAACCGACGTTGGGTGCGATGCCGTCGATCAGGACAACGGCCTTACCGTCCGCATCGTGCGTCGTAACGACACGGCGGAGATTGGAGCTTTCGGTCATACGTTCAGCTGCCGGCTTTCTCGCGTTCCACGAATTGGCGTAACGCTTGGCGGAGGGCGGGATCGACGCCCATGTAGGCGCGCGGATCGGTACCTTCATGGACGACGCGGCGGGGCACCTCGTCGGTCATCTTCTGGGGCGGGGGTGAGCGCTGGATCAGGTAGCGCCCGTTCTGGAAGAAGATGTCGAACCGCATTTGTGTCAGCGGCAGCACGTCGGCCGAGTACTCGAGCACCCAAATCCGGTCGAGCTGGTCGCGGAACATCAGATACCGCAGCGTGCCGAAGCGCAGTTCGCGCTCGTGCAGGCAGTGCAGTCCCAGCACCTCGCCGTCGAGGTAGCGGTAGTTGTCCTGCGCGAGGGTCCGGTCGCGGCGCTCCTCATCGCTGACCGTTCCGGCCGCGAGGCGCGTCGTGTAGTCATTCCGCTCCGCATCGATCGCGGCGCACTGCTTGGCCAATATTTCGAGCCGCGGGTCGGCGTCGAGCTCGGCGCGGCCCTCGGGGGTCTTGTAGTGCTTGCGGACGTCGAGTTCGCGTACGACCAGGGCGGTGCCGATCTTGTCCATGTGGCGCTGAAGCTCGCGCGAGGTCGTGCGGACCTTAATCTGCGCTTCGCGCTTGGCATTGGCAGCTTCGAGCGCTTGTTTGTAATATTTCTCGGCCGCGCCCATCGAGATGATGTTGTCGAAGAAGAGGGTCGGCGGACGGACGATGCCGCTGGCAGTGCGCTGCTTGGGCACGATGCGGGCGTATTTCGAGCGCGTCTGGTGGGCGTGCCGTTCGAGGGCTGCGAGGACGGCCTCTGCCGCGCGCTTGTTGGCTTCAAAGCGGAGGCGCTGGAATTCGTGCTCTTCGCGCATCTTGCGCAACGCGTCGGCGATCGCCGCGATGAGCAGCGTCTTGGAGACGGCCTGATACTGCGTGCGGATCTCATTGTCCGCGACAAAGTCGGGGACGACATACGGTGCCTCGTCACGCGAATTAAGGCTCACTCGTCAGTCCTTGTCGACGGAGCGGCGCACAGGTTCCTCCTCGGCATCCCAATCGCCGATAAGACAGAGAGATGTCCGTCGACGGTAACCGGGACGACGCTGCGGTCATATTCGAGATCGCGGCCGAGATTCACCGCTTTATTCAGACGTTTCCCAACAGCTACGCCTCCCGGGCGCTGGCGGCGCTGATCAATCGTGAGGCCGCCGGGGAAGCGATCGAGGACGACGAGCGGGAACTCGTGCTCATGACCCTCGTCCGCGAAGCCAAAGCCCATGCCCGTCAGCGGCGTTTCGGCCGCGAGTGAAGCCTCGCGACCGCGTCGTTTGCGTCGGTAATGCGGCGCTCGACCGCACCTATGCCCTGAAGGGGCCCGTTCACCTCGCGACCTCGAACCCGGCCGTTCTGAGATCGAGCTTCGGCGGCGTGGCACGCAACGTGGCCGAGAACCTCGGCCGGCTTGGGGTGCCGGTGGCCCTCGTCACGCAGGTCGGCGACGACGCCGGCGGCCGCGCCTTGCGCGACGACTGCGCCAAGCACGGGGTCGATGTCTCAGGTGTGATCGTTTCGGGCGCGCACCCCACCGCCGAGTACGTGGCGATCGTCGACGCCGGCGGCGAGCTCGTGATCGGCGCCTCGGCGACTGCCGCGATCGATGCCCTGAGCATCGCCTCGCTCGGCGCTGCGTTCGACGAGGACGCCCGCACGGCGTGGACGTTCGCCGACTGCACGCTGCCGGCACCCGTGCTGGCCGCATTCATCGAGGACCGGCGGGCGGGCGGGCCGCCGCTCGCAATCGACGCGGTCTCGATTGCCAAAATCGAACGCCTGCCGCACGATCTGCGCGGGCTCGATCTGCTCTTCCTCAACGAAGACGAAGCACGCGCGCTGCTCGGTACGTCCGCGCCGGGCGATGCCGCGGAACTTGCCCGCGCGGTACGCAAGCGTGGCCCGACTGCGGTCGTCCTCACCTGCGGCGCACGCGGCGCCGTCGTTGCGGAAGGCAACGCCACGACGGAAATAGCGGTGATTCCGGCCGCCGTCGTCGACGTGACCGGGGCCGGCGACGCTCTGATCGCGGGCACGCTCTTCGGGCTCTTACGCGGCGATGAGTTGCCCGGCGCCGTGCGCACGGGCGTCCTGGCGGCGAAGCTTACGATCGAGTCGCCGGTCTCGGTAGCGCGCAGCCTGACGCGCGCCGCGCTCGAAGCGGCCCGCGTGTGAGGCCGCAACTCGCGGGGCTGGTCGAGATCGCGCCGCGCGTCGCGGCGGTGCTGGAGCGCGGCGGTGCGGTGGTGGCGCTGGAAACGACGATCGTCACCCACGGCATGCCGTACCCGCAGAACGTCGAGACGGCCCTCGACGTCGAAGCGATCGTCCGCGCAAGCGGTGCCGAACCGGCCACGATCGCGATCGTCGACGGACGCATCCGCATCGGGCTCGAGCCCGCTGAGATTCGCGCGCTGGCCGGCATGACGTCGGTGCGCAAGGTCAGCCGCGCCGATCTCCCCTTTACGGTGGCGACCGGTGCGCCCGGCGCGACCACGGTCGCGGCGACGATGATTGCCGCGGCGCTGGCGGGGATCGCGGTATTCGCCACCGGCGGGATCGGCGGCGTCCATCGCGGCGCCGGGGAAACGTTCGACGTCTCGGCCGATCTCGACGAACTCGCGCGAACCCCGGTCGCCGTCGTCTGCGCCGGGGCGAAGGCGCTCTTGGATTTGCCCAAGACGCTCGAGGTGCTCGAAACGCGCGGCGTGCCCGTCATCTGTTACGGCAGCGATTTCTTCCCGGCATTCTGGAGCCGCAGCAGCGGTTTGCGCGCGCCGCTGCGATTGGATTCGCCGGCGGCGATCACGGGCGCGATACGCGCGCAGCATGCCCTCGGCTATACGAGCGGTACGCTCGTGGCGAACCCGGTTGCAGCGGCCGACGAGATTCCGGCGGGCGAAATCAGCGCGCACATCGAGGCTGCCGTCGAGGCTGCGCGTGCGACCGGCATCAGCGGGAAAGACGTCACGCCGTTTCTGTTGGACCGCCTGCTCGAACTCACCGGCGGCCGCAGTCTTAAGACGAATATCGCTTTGATTAAGAGCAACGCACGGCTCGCCGCCGAGGTCGCGGCCGAGCTCGCAGCGGGGGGAGGCTTCAGCCCGTTCCAACGAAACCCGGCTTCCTGATGGACGCGCCCGACAATCACGCCGCGTGGGCTGCGCTAGAAGCGCACTACGCCAAAATCCGCCTAACCCACTTACGTGACCTCTTCGCCGGCGACCCGGATCGCGGTGAACGTCTCAACGCCGAAGGCGCCGGCGTCTTTCTCGACTACTCGAAGAACCGCATCACCAACGAAACACTCGAACTGCTGCTGAACCTCGCCGAACAGTCGAACCTGCGCGCGCGCATCGACGCCATGTTCCGCGGCGACAAGATCAATGTTTCGGAGAACCGCGCCGTATTGCACGTGGCCCTGCGCGCGCCGCTCGGCAGCGAGATCATGGTCGACGGGAAGAACGTCGTGCCGGAAGTGCACGAGACGCTCGATAAGATGACCGCGTTCTCGGAACGCGTTCGCAGCGGCGAGTGGCGCGGCCATACGGGCAAACGAATTCGCAACGTCGTCAACATCGGGATCGGCGGCTCGGATCTCGGTCCCGTGATGGCCTACGAAGCCCTCCGCGCATACAGCGATCGCGACATGACGTTCCGCTTCATCTCGAACATCGACGGCACGGACTTCGCTGAAGCGGTGATCGATCTCGATGCATCCGAGACGATGTTCATCATCTCATCGAAAACATTCACCACGCTCGAGACGATGACCAACGCCCACACCGCGCGATCGTGGTTGCTGGGCAAGCTGCACAGCGACGACACCGCGATTGCCAAGCACTTCGTCGCCGTGTCGACCAACGCCGAGGGCGTAGCCCAGTTCGGCATCGACACCGACAACATGTTCGGCTTCTGGGATTGGGTCGGCGGCCGCTACTCGATGGATTCGGCCATCGGGCTCTCGACGATGATCGCGATCGGGCCCATGCACTTCAAGCAGATGCTGCTCGGCTTCCACGAGATGGACGAACATTTCCGTACCACGCCCTTCGCGCAGAACGTGCCGGTGCTGATGGCGCTCTTAGGATTGTGGTATAACGATTTCTTCGGGGCGCAGACGGTAGCCGTGCTGCCCTACGAACAGTATCTCAAGCGCTTTCCGGCCTATTTGCAGCAGCTCACGATGGAAAGCAACGGCAAGAGCGTACAGCTCAACGGCGCACCCGTCGAACACATCACGGGCCCGATCTACTGGGGCGAACCGGGCACCAACGGCCAGCACTCGTTCTACCAGCTGATCCATCAGGGCACGCGGCTGATCCCGATCGACTTCATCGCGTTCATCAAGTCGCACAACCCGCTCGGCATGCATCACGACATCCTGATTGCCAACGTATTCGCGCAAGGCGAAGCGCTGGCGTTCGGCAAGACGCCCGAACAAGTGAAGGCCGAGGGCACGCCCGACTGGCTCGTTCCGCACCGCGTGTTCAAGGGCAACCGGCCGACGAACACGCTGCTGCTCGATGAATTGACGCCGGCCGCGCTCGGCAAGCTCGTCGCGCTCTACGAGCACGCCGTCTTCGTACAGGGCGTTATCTGGAACATCGATTCGTTCGATCAATGGGGGGTCGAACTCGGCAAGGTTCTGGCCCAGCGCATCATCCCCGAACTCGACGGTACGCAAGCCGAAATGGGCGCGCCGCTCGCACACGATAGTTCCACCAACGCCCTGATCCGGCGCTACCGCACGCAAAAGTAAGGAGAACGAATGCAACTCGGGATGATCGGCCTCGGCCGCATGGGCGCCAACATGGTGCGGCGCTTGATGCGCGGCGGACATACCTGCGTCGTCTACGACCGCAGCGCCGACGCGGTTGCGGGACTCGGTAAGGAAGGCGCCACCGGCGCTACCGCGCTGAAAGATTTCGTTGCCAAACTCGACAAACCGCGTTCGATCTGGCTGATGGTTCCGGCCGGCGTCACCGATGCGAGCATCAACGACCTCGTGCCGCTGCTCGAGAAGGGCGACTGCATCATCGACGGCGGCAACTCGTACTACATCGACGACATCCGCCACGCCAAAGAACTGAGTGCCAAAGGCATCGATTACGTCGACGTCGGCACGTCGGGCGGCGTGTGGGGCCTCGAACGCGGCTACTGCATGATGATCGGCGGGCCCGATAATGCGGTTAAGCGGCTCGATCCGATCTTCAACACGCTCGCGCCCGGCATGGGCGACGTCGCGCGCACGCCGGGCCGCCCGGAGAACAAGGGCACGGCCGAACGTGGGTACCTGCACTGCGGTCCGAGCGGCGCGGGTCATTTCGTGAAGATGGTGCACAACGGCATCGAATACGGCATGATGGCTGCCTACGCTGAGGGGCTCGGCGTGCTGAAGTCGGCGAACATCGGCAAGACCGCCGGAGCGGAGCACGACGCGGAAACGACGCCGTTGCGCGACCCCGAAGACTATCAGTACGATCTGGACCTGGGGGAGATCACCGAAGTGTGGCGGCGCGGCAGCGTGGTTGCATCGTGGCTGCTCGATCTTACCGCGCAGGCCTTCGTCACCGACGAGAATCTCTCGAAGTTCGCCGGCCGCGTTTCCGACTCGGGTGAAGGCCGCTGGACGATCAAGGCGGCGATCGATGAAGCGGTGCCGGCGCCGGTGCTTACGGCAGCGCTCTACGCGCGGTTCAGTTCGCGCGGCGAAGCCGACTTCCAGAACAAAGTGCTCTCGGCGATGCGGTTCGGCTTCGGCGGACACTTGGAGACGCCCAAGCCCTCATGAACGGGCCGGTTCGCGGCGTCCACCATCTGGCGCTCAATACGGAAGACATGAAGAAGACCGTCGACTTCTACACCGACGTGTTGGGCATGCCGCTGATTCACGCGATGCGCGTGCCGCCCGGACTCGGCACCGGCGCCGGGAACCGCGGCAACCCGCCATTCGAAAACCTGCGCCACTATTTCTTCGATATGGGCAACGACAGCACGCTCGCGTTCTTCGAGATTCCCAAAGGCGCGAAACCGCACGGCGATCGCGACGGCATCGGCGCGATGCAGCATCTCGCCGTCGCCACGAGCGCCAAAGGCGCCGTTGAACTCCTCGCGCGGCTGGCGAAACACGACATCGAGAATACCGGCCCGATCGAATCGTTTCCGGGCGTGATGTCGGTGTATTTCTACGATCCCAATGGAATTCGCCTAGAGTTCGCGTGGCAAGTGGTGGAAGAGGGTCCCGATATCCACGTGATTGACAGCGTGCCGCAGTCGGCCGGCGATGCATTGGCCGAACTTCGCACCCTCACCGACGACCCCGCCTGGCTCGACCGCGCGACGGCCTACTGGCGGCAACCGGCGGTCACGAACCGTTAACTACCAGTAGGGTTTCGATTCGGCGACGAGCGTTCGCATGTCGGTCGATTGTTTGAGTATGCCGAATTTGAACGCCGCGTCGATGGCCGGCTGAAGAAGAGCCGGATCGAGCGCATCGGCATACGTGTTTCGCGTTACCGAATTGAACGTCGCGGCGTCGACGTTGGCGAGCGGCGCGAGTATCGCCGCCGTCTCGGCGTGGTGCGCGTTCGCCCAGCGCGCGGTCTGCATCATGATGCGAACGAAACGTTTGGCTGCCTCGGGATGGCTTGCGACCCACGGTTTCGACGCAACGAAGACGCTGTTGATGAACAGCGGAGAGATGGCACCGAGCGCGTCACCGAGTTCTTCGACGTCGGAGCGTGCTTCGGCGAGATACGGTTCGGCCATCATCGCCGCATCGATGCGGCCCGTTTTGAGAACGGCACCCATCGAGGAGGACGGAACTTCGACGAAATGAACCGTTTTCGGATCGCCGCCCGACTTCGCGATCCATAACGCTGCGCCAAGTTGCAGTTCGCCGTCCAGCGTGGGAACGCCGACGATCTTGCCGGCGAGATCGCCTCCGCTTTTCAACGGCGAGCCTTTGGCCTTGACGAGTAGAATGTCGGGCGCCTTGCTCGTAAATAGGACGGCCGGCGTGAGGATCATGACCGGAAGACCGTGTTGAATTGCGGCGACCGCTGAAACGACGTTGGAAAACGCTACTTCGGCGGAGCCGCCGGCCACGGCCGCCAGCATCGCACCGCCGCCGCCGGTGCCGGTCATCGTTACGTCGAGCCCTTCACGCTTGAACGCGCCGAGCGCGATCGCGTAGGTCGGCACCGCCGGATTGTCGCCGCCGACGCCGCCCAGCACGCGGATGGGCACGAGCGCGCGCGTCTGGGCGGCACTGCCTAAGGGCGAGAACGTCAGAACGAGCGCGATAATGCTTGCGAAGGCCCGCATTAGCGCGACCCGGTCAAACGAGCTGCGCCTCACGGGGCTTGGTATCGGGGATCGTGTACCCGTGCGCCTGTTCGTTCGCGATGTCGGCGAGCATCGGGAGCTCGATGATGAAGAAGGTGCCGCCCGTTGCTGAACCGATTTCTCCGACCTCGGCGCCGGCTTGAATCCACATGTACGTGCCGACGTCTTCGGTCTCGCCACCCTGCCACGTCTTGCCGTCGTAGGTGATCGAGCCGTCGATGAGATAGCGAATCTCCGCATCCTCCTCGATGCGCGCGGGAATCTTGGCGCCCGCATTGATGCGCATGTACCGTGCACCCGAGCGGCGCGCGCCGAACTGCCCGAGGTACTTGTGTTCGACGCCCGGCAGCTTGCGATCGAGACTCCACTTGGCGGCGGCGGCCTTCATCACGATCGGCGTTGCAAATGCCGCCTTCGGAAACGCAATCTTCTCGCCGGTGAGATACTCGAAGCAGGCGGCGTGCCCGTCTTTCGTGATCTTGCGGCCGTCGGGCATCTCGCGCGTGTAGATGCCTTTTTCGAACCGCCCGCCTTCGGCTTCCAGCGCTTTCTGCGCCCGCATCAAATCATCGTGACGAAGGTATGGAATGCCCGCCGCACCCTGAAACTGCAGGCCGAGTCCGGTGCTGGCTTCGGTTTGCATCTGAGGTCCGTACGGAACGCCTTCCGGATAGAATCCGCAATCGCCGGGCCGCAGATAGCCGTCTTTGATTTCGCGGTCGCCTTGCAGCGCAAAACGAAACTGATCGAAGGTGTGCTTGTGGCGCGGCGTGCCGTAGCCTTTGGAGTAGGCGTTCCACGAAAACTCCATATCGACACCGGGCACGCCCGTTTCGAGCGGGAACTGTTTGACCGCCATGCTGCCTTCGCGGCCGATTCCGGCCCCCATGAGCTTGACGTCGGCGATCGACATGATGGTGACGGAAGGTTTCACTGCAACACTCGCTTACGGATGGGCGATCAGATCGCTTGCGACGATCGGACCAGGGATGAGGTGGTACTGGGCTGCGCTGTCGAGAACCGGCTGGACGAGCGCCGGATCGAGCGTGAGCGCATACGGATTGATCTTGTCGGGATCGATCGGAACGCTGAAGTACTTCGCCAAAATCGCGGCATACTGGACTTTGTTTTTCGGATCGTTGCTCCACACCGCGGCATCGTGAATCACGCGGGCAAACGTTTTGAGCGTCTGCGGGTTCTGCGCGATCCAATCGTTGCCGGCAAACCAGCCCGTGACGATCAGCCGGCGCCCGATCGCGTCAAACGGGTTGCCGATGACGCGAATTTGCGAACGCACGCTTGAGAGCCCGGGATCGATCATCGCCGCGGCGGCGATCGTCCCGCGCTGCAACGCAGCGAATTGTTCCGCGGGCGGCACTTCGATAACCTTGACTTGGCTCGAGTCGCCGCCGTTCTTATCGATCCAGGAATCCATCGCTAGCCGGAAGATGCCGGCGACGGAGACGCCGGCCACCGTTTGACCGTTGAGATCCTTGGCCGTATGAACGCTGCTCTGCGGCATGACGACGAACTGCGCGTTCGGGGCCGAGCTCAAATACATCGAGCCCGGAGCGACGAAGGTGAACGGCAGATTTTTCGCGTGCGCCTGCGCGATCGTCACGACGTTGCTCGTTCCCACGTCGACCGTATGTCCGGCGACGGCCGCGGCGATCGCCGCTCCGGTGCCGATGATTTGGATCGATGCGTCGAGGCCCGCACGTTTGAACATGCCGAGATCCTGCGCGATGTAGGCCGTATAGCCGTCGGTGCTCGTGACGGCGATCCGCACTTGCGGCGTCTCTGCGGGAATCGCTGCGGCGGAAACAAGAGCGAACAAAACGACGGCTGCGAGACCGCCGGCAAACGATCGGGACGTAAGGCGTGACCGCATCGTATGCCTCCCGATGAAGGAGTTGCCGGAGTTTTGATAATCGTTACGCCGTATAGAAAGCTACACCTCCGGAAAGGGCCTCGCAATGCAGGTCTCGGGTCCAAACGTAACGAGCCCTCGCTTCGAGAGGGCCACGACGCCCATCACCGATCCCGGCATCACCAGGCAGTGCTCACGAGTCCTTGGCCGCATCGATCGCGTCTTCGAATTCGTCTTTGTCGCGCGGGTGGGCGGCGTCGAACGCTTTCTTGAGATGCGCGATCGACTGGTCGATGTAGATCTGCGTCGTTGCGATGTTCGCGTGGCCAAGTAGTCGCTGTAACGACGACACGTCGCCGCCGCCGTCGATGAAGTGGGTGGCGAACGAATGGCGCATCGCGTGGGTCGTTGCGCGATCGACGCCGCTCTTGGCCGCATAATCCTTGACGATCTTCCAGACCTGGCGCAGTCCGAGCCGCGCGTTGCGATTGCTCAGGAAGAAGGCCCGGTCGGTCGATGCCGGACGCTCGTGCAGGTACGACTGCATTGCGAACACCGACGCTTCGGTGAGCGGCACCATGCGGCGTTTGTTGCCCTTACCCGTGACCTGCGCGACGCGCTGACCGAAATCGACGTCATCGAGGTTCAAGTCGGCGAGTTCCGCGCGGCGGATCCCGCTGCCGTAGAGCAGTTCAATGATCGCGCGGTCGCGCGCGGCGAGACTCTTGCCGCCCGGCCGGTCGACGCGCGTCTTGATCATCGAGGCGACCTCGGGCATCCGCAAGACCTTCGGCTTGCGCTGTTCGGCCTTGGGCAGCTCGACGTCGAGCGCCGGCTGATCCGTGCGCAGCCCCTCGCGGCGCAAGTAGGTGTAAAACGTCCGCAGCGCGCTGAGATTGCGGCGCACCGCGACAACCTTGTAGCGCCGTTCCATCATCAAGAAGAGCACGTACTTGCGGATATCGCTGGCGGAGGCATCCCGCAGCTTCGGATAGATGCGCGGGGGGCGGCCGGGGCCGTCCTCAACGCGCGGCTTCTTGTCGCCCGCGAGAAAACGGCCGAAGTGTTCGAGGTCGCGCGTGTACGCTTCCATCGTCCGGGCCGAGCGGTTCTTGCGGAGCAGATCCGATACGAAATCCGAGATGAGGGGGTCTTCGGGCAAGAAGAAGCGCTCGCCGGATGTCGCCCGCGGCGTACTCATTGCCCCGAGTATACCACTATTTCATGATTATTTGGTCCAGGTGAGTTCGGCCGCCGTCACCGGGCGCGGGAAGCTGCCGTATTTTGCGGCGTTGTCGATGACCGGCTGCAGTAAGGCCGGGTCGAGCGCGGTGCCGTAGGTTGCGCGCTGCATGCGGGCCACGACGTCGGCCGTCATCTTCGTGTATTTGAGCAGAATGGCGGCCGATTCGGCGTGGTGTCCGTTGGCCCAGTCCGCGGTTTGCTTCATCACCGCGGCGAACTTCTGCGCGACATCGGCGTGGGCGGCAAGCCACGAGTCGCTCGCGATCCAACCGGTGGCAAGGAAACGCTTCGCGACGTAATCGTCGATCGGGGCGATCGAGACCGTGTCGTCGAGTGCGCTCGAGATGAACGGTTCGATTAAGATGCCCGCATCGATACGATGCTCTTTGAGTGCCGGCAGCATCTCAGGCTCCGGCAGCTCGATGAACTTCATGTTGCTGGGATTGCCGCCGGTCGCCTCGACCCACTGCTTGGTCGCGTAGAACGTGAGATCGGCGAGGCCCGTTACCGCGATCGTCTTGCCGGCCAGATCGGGTCCGGTATGATACGCCGTGCCTTTGAGCCCGACGAGCCGCGCTGTCGGCGCCGTTGACGAATAAAGTCCGGCCGCCGCGAAGAACTTCACCGGAATGCCGCGCGAGCGCGCCGCGACGACCGATCCCACGACCGAATTCCCGACGTCGACGGCGCCGGATGCGACCGCCGAGATGATCGGCGGGCTCGCCGCCATCGGCGTGAGCGTTACGTTGAGACCGGCGGCTTTGAAGTAGCCGAGATCCTGGGCGTAATAGGCTTGCGCCGCCGACTCCGAGGGGATCAATGCGATCGAGACGTTGATGGGATCGGCCGCGCTCGCGGGCGGGGCGCACACGGCGGCAACGGCAACGATAGCAAGCGCACGAATCATAACGTTCATACGACTTTGTTGGCAGCGGCGTCCCGCTGTTCCCGCAGTTTCGTACAACGCGACTGTCGAAGGGATACCGGATGGAACCAGATACCCGCACGCTCGACGGATTCGCAGCGCTTGGTCTCGATGAGCGCTTGATCGCCGCGCTGACATCGCTCGGATACGAAGAACCGACCGCGATCCAACGCGAAGCGATTCCGCCGTTGCTCGCCGGTAAGGACGTCTTGGGACAGGCCGCAACCGGCACCGGTAAAACGGCCGCATTTGCGCTCCCGCTCTTGCAGCGGCTGGGTGAGCCGACGGACACCGCGCGCGCGGTGCGCGGCCTCATTCTCGTGCCGACGCGTGAGCTCGCGATGCAGGTTGCCGAAGCCGTGCACAAATACAGCCGCGGCTCCGCCGTGCGCGTCGTGCCGATTTACGGCGGTCAATCGATCGTGCAGCAACTGCGCGCGCTGGAACGCGGCGTCGACGTCGTCGTCGCAACGCCGGGCCGCGCGCTCGATCATCTGCGCCGCGGTTCGCTGCGCTTGGATGCGGTGCAGACGCTAATTCTCGATGAAGCCGACGAGATGCTCGACATGGGCTTCGCCGAGGAACTCGAGGCGATTCTCGAGCACACGCCGGCCGAACGCCAAACCGCGCTGTTCTCGGCGACGGTACCCAAGCGCATCCTGGAAATTGCCAAGCGGCATTTGCGTGCGCCGGTACAAGTGAAGATCCAGCCCGAGAAACTCGCTGCCGGCGAGCGGGCGCGCGTGCGCGAGATCGCCTACATCGTGCAGCGCCGCAACAAACCGGCGGCGCTCGCCCGCGTGCTCGACATGGAAGGCCCAACGTCGACGATCGTGTTCTGCCGCACGCGCATCGAAGTCGACGAGCTTACCGAAACGCTCGGCAGCCGCGGGTATTCGGCGGAAGCGCTGCACGGCGGTCTCTCGCAAGAACAGCGCGATCGCGTATTGCGCCGCTTCCGCGACGGCGCGAGCGAGATTCTCGTCGCGACCGACGTCGCCGCTCGCGGGCTCGACATCGACCACGTCTCGCACGTCGTAAACTTCGATGTGCCCTCGTCGCCGGATGCCTACCTGCACCGCATCGGCCGTACCGGACGCGCCGGACGTGACGGCGTTGCGGTCACCCTCGCGGAAGCGCGCGAAAGCCGGCTGCTGCGCAACATCGAGCAGTTCACAAAGCACAAGATCACGATCGAGTCGGTCCCGACCGCGCACGATCTGCGCGCGCGGCGGCTCGAGTTGATGCACACCGCGCTGGAAGAAACACTCGCGAGCGGCAACCTCGATGCGTACCGGCGCGTGATCGAATCGCTGGCCGTCGAACACGACGTACTCGACATCGCCGCCGCTGCCGCGAAGCTCGCCGACGAAGCGCGCGACGGCAGCGCCGACGACGAGGCGGATATCCCGAAGGACGTGGCGTTCGTTCAGCCGTTCGCCGAGCGGCCACGCTTCACGAAAGCCCATCCCGATGCGGCGAAGCGCATGGCGTCGGCCGACATGACGCGCATCTACATCGATCTCGGGCGCAGCGCCGGGATCCGGCCGGCCGACCTCGTCGGCGCGATCACGAACGAAGCGAAGGTCGACGCGCGTCAGATCGGCGCGATCGATATCGCCGACGGCTTTTCGCTCGTCGAAGTGTCGAACGCGTCGGTCGACAGCATCATTGCCGCGTTGCGCGGCACGAAGCTGCGCGGCAAGCCGGTAACGGCCCGCCGCGATCGCAAGGTCAAGGGCGTCCGGCCGTAAACAGGATCAACAGCTGCGTTGTGACGTTCGTAAAGGGGTAGCTTGTCGTGCCTTATAGCTTCGCTCGCTTTCTCGCTGAAACGGGACGATCGATACCGATGCCTGAGTTCGATCCGCCCTCACTTGTGCCGTTGCGCAAGCCGGTGGCGGAATCAACGGTCGGGATGTTCGTGAGTTGTGGCGTCCAGCTTCCCGAAGATCCGCCACTCCTAGAGACGGAAGACATCACGTTTCGGCTGCTACCGCGCGATGTTCCGACCGATCGGCTCGTCGTTTCGCACCAAACGCTCGTGCGTAAGTGGGCCTTGGAAGACCTGAACGTGGCCTACCCGATCGACCGTATGAAAGAGCTGGAACGCGAGGGGACGTTCAAGCGGCTCGCCCACACGAACGTCTCCATGGTCGGCTCCATCGAGCGCTACACCGAATTGATGGAACAGACGGTGCCGCGGATAAAGGCGGTCTTCGATGCGCAGGGTGTCGACCTTGTGTTGTTGCTCCCATTCTGCCCCGCATGTCATCGGGCGACCGGCCTCATCGCTCGTGCTTTGGAGGCTCGCGGGTTGCCGACGATCAGCACGAGCGTGCTATGGGAAATGAGCGCTGCCGTAAAGCCTCCGCGCACCTGCTTCTTGGATTTTCCATTGGGTTGTCCGGCCGGCAAACCGCACGAAGCGGCACAGCAGCGCGACATTCTGCGTCGAACGCTCCAGCTCGCGCCGGAGTTCGATCCCCAAGAATGGTCGATGAAGTCGCTCCCGTTTCAATGGGACGCCGACGGAAATCGCGACTGGGAAACCGTCACGGAAGAACTCTACCGGAGCGGTGGCATCAAGATCACTGACCGGCATATGGCGGCGCACGCGAGCGTCGGCGAGTCGTTGCTCGGCAACGAGCGCGCATTCGCCGTCAAATGTAACTGCTAGGGCCTAAACGGGAATCGTGGCGCCCGCCCCGATCGCGCGCGACAAAACAGCGGCGGGGTCGCCGAAACCGTCGCCGCGCCACGCGATGTGATGATCGGGGCGGACCAGCACCACATCGGCGGCGTAGAGTTCGCGTGCGACGGGATCGTCGAAGTGCACGACCGTCAGCGGAACGCGCAAGGCCGCCGCGGCCCGTTCCCACCGTTGCGCGTCGACCGGCCCGAGCACGAGCAGCGTGAAGTCGAGGCCGAACAGATCGAGCAAGGACCCCGTGCCGGCGGGACGGTGCGGTGCGCGCGCGCCCGGATACCCCGTGGGTATGTAGCGGCCCGGTTCGTCGGGCGGCGGCGGCGTGTCTTCGGCGGCAACGATCGCGCTCGTATACCGCACGCCGAGCTGCACGCCGGGAATGTTGAATTCGCTTGCGACGTGGGCGGCGAGCGCGCGCCCGAGGCGTTCGCGGGCCGCGTCGCCTTCGCTGCCGTCTTGCTCGACGAGCGGCGTGACGGGCACACGGCCGATGCTATCGGCCATGCTGCCGGCGAACGCGGTGTTGCGTTGCGCGATCGGATGCCGTTCGGCTTCGTAGGTGTCGAGCAGCGCTTCCGGTGCCCAGCCTTGCAGGACGGCCGCGAGTTTCCAGCCCAGATTCACGACGTCGTCGACGCTCGTGTTGTATCCCATTCCGCCGGTCGGCGTAAAGAGATGCGCGGCATCGCCCGCGATCATGAGGTTGCCTTTGCGGAACACGTCGGCCACGAGCGCAAAGCCGGCGCGCCACGGCACTTTCGCGATCATCTCGTGCGCGAAAGCGGCCCCGACCGATTGCGTGAGCACCGTCTGCGCATCGATGTCGTCGGCTGTCTGACCCTCGCGTAACTGAATCATCAGCACGAACGTATTGATGCCGTCGACCGAGCACAGCAACGCGCGCTGTTGCGGGTTCACGGCCCAGTACTGCCAGGCTTGGTCTTTGCCGAGCACGCCGTAGAGTTCGTTCGAGCGGAAGTAGAGCGAGAGCATGTCGCCGCCCATGAAGTCGCGTTTGGCCGCACCGTTGCCGCTGTAGTGGACGCCCATCGTCTGACGCACGACGCTGCGCGGGCCGTCGCAGCCGACGGCGTAGCGAGCCTCGAGCGCGGTCTTCTCGCCGCTGCGCACGTCCACGGCTTCGACGCGCACGGAGTTGCCGAGATCGGTCACGCCGGTCACGCGTTCGCCGAACCGCATGTGCACGCTCGGATAGCGCTCACCCTGCGTCTTGAGGATCGGTTCGATGTACATCTGCTGCACGCGGTGCGGCAGTTCGGGCGTCGGCCACGCCTCTTCGCTGTAATCGCCGAATGCTTGGCGCGATGCCGCTTGGCTAGCGGACGGAATGCGGAAGCGCGTGAGTTCGTGCGCGGCAAGGCGGGTGGTGTAAACGATGTCCTGCGGATACTCCCACGGCAATCCGAGCGCCCGCACCTGATCGGCGAATCCGCGCCGCCGGTAGTGCTCCATCGTGCGCGCCGAAGTTGCGTTCGCCTTGGGCAGATGCGGCGGCGTCGTGTTCTCGTCAAACACGGTGCACTCGATGCCGCGCACCCCTAATTCGATCGCCAGCATGAGGCCTGCGGGCCCGCCGCCGACGATCGCTACGCCGGTCAAATCGTTACTTCGCCGGCTCGGGCGCGGCAAAGGGCGTCATCCGTTGGCCGACCTTTGCGCGCCAATCGCCGTAGGGCGTGTAGCCGGGGCTCGATTCGCACATGTCTTTCGTCAGCTGGGCCAGCTCGGCGTCGGACTTCGAGAGATCGAGCGGAATGAGGAACGGCTGCGTGATGTACCACTCGGTGTCGACGAAGAACTCGAGGTTGTTGCCCTCGGGATCGTGCGCATAGATGCTCCACGCGATCCCGTGATTGGCCGGAAACAAGTCGCTGCCGCCTTCGGCCAGCAGCCGCTCGTGAATGTCGCGCAAGTCGGCGAGCGATCCCATCCGGAACGAGATCTGGTTGATGCTCGGTCCGAACTGAGCGTTGGCCGTGTTCTGCGGTAGCTTCTCCGGACGTCCGGTCGCCAGCACGATCTGATGGTGATCGTACGGATCGCGCGAGAGGAAGACGATTTGCATGCCGGCCGCTTCACCGCGATCGGTGACGGTGAAGCCCAGCGCGCGCGTGTAGAACTTTTCCATCATAGCGATATCGGTCACGCTGATGCCCATGTGGCTGAACATCAGGTTGGGAGCGGTCGTCTTTTCAGCGGTCGTGGACATAACGGTCTCCTTAGACGGGTGCGGAGATGGGTGCGGTGAGTCGAGCGGGCTCGTGCCCGATCACGAGGTCGAAGATGCGATCGGGATCGCCGGCATCGCCGCGCCAAGCGATGTGCTGATCGGGACGGACCAGCAGATACGCGGTTCCGGCGAGCGCCTGCAGTTCCGCCGCCCCCGGAAGATGCAGCAGTTTGAGCGGAATTCCGCGCGCATTCGCCGCGTGCATCCATGGCGCGGCGCCGTCGACGTTGCCGAAGGCGATCAGCGTGAATTCTTGGCCGAGCCGATCGTAGAGCGCGGTGCCGTCCGAGAGCCAGACGTGCGGAAGCCGGCTGCCCGGAACCGCGTTGGGCACGTACTCGATCGGTGAATCTGGCGGTGCCGGTGCGCCGTCCGCGGCGACGATGGGCGAGCCGTAGTAGCTTACGCCGAGCTGGATGCCCGGCGTGTCGTACTCCCAGCGCGCGAATTGCATCAAGTGCGCGCTCGCCGCTGCGCGCGCTGCGTCGCCGGCTGCGGTGTTCGCTTCAATATCGGCACTCACCGGTGCCGCACCGTTGCGGCGCGCTAAGGTCAACGCGTACGCGGTGTTGCGCTCGGCGATTGGTTTGCGTTCCGACTCGTAACTCTCCAGCAGCGCGAACGGCGCCCAACCCGCTTCGACGGCCGCGATTTTCCAGGCCAAGTTGACGGCGTCTTCGATGCCGGTGTTCAAGCCGAAGCCGCCGGTCGGGGTAAAGAGATGGGCGGCATCGCCGGCGAGAAAGCAGCGGCCGCGGCGGAAGCGATTGGCGACTAGGCTCACGCCAGCGCGCCATTCGGCGGCGGAGATGACCTCGCACGGCGTCGGTGCGCCGACCACTTCGGCCAGTACGTCCGCGAACGGCTTCGCGTCGTTCGGATCGGCCGGGAATTGATAGTGCATCAGGTAGAGATCGCGCTCGGCATCGAGCGCCAGCAGCAACGCGCGCAGGTGCGGAAGAAGGATCCAATTCTGCCACGCGTGCGGGTGGCGCAGGCGGCGCTGCAAACCGGGCGCGCGGAAGTAGGTCGCTTCCATGCGGCCGCCCATAAACGTGAGGTCGACCCCGCCTTCGCCCTGCAGGCGTTCGCCGATTGCGTTGCGGACGAAACTGCGCCCGCCGTCGCAACCGATGGCGTAGAGCGCGCGCTCGGTCTCGCGTTCGCCCTGCGCCGTTTCGGCCTCGAGCGTCACGCCGTGGCCGTCGTCTGCCAGCGCCGTCACGCGCCGTCCGAACCGCACGTCGACGCTCGGAAATTGGCGCGCGCGTTCGAGCAGTACGGGTTCCAAGATCAGCTGGCTCGTGCGAAACTGCGGTTCGGGCGTCGGCCAGCGCGTATGCGGGCGGCGCGTCTCCTCGACCGCGCCGGCCGGCGTCGGGAGCGAAACGCGATGCAGTTCGTGGCCGAGTAAGCGCGTGTAATAAGCGACGTCCGTTCGCTGCTCTTTCGAGAGCCCGCGCGCGCGGAGCGCCCCGCTGATTCCGTGGCGCCGGTAGATCTCCATCGAGCGCGCGGTGTGGGTATTCGCCTTCGGATGCGTCGACGTCGTGGCTCCATCGTTCAAAACGATGGTCGAGATTTCGCGCAGGCCGAGTTCGCATGCCAGCAACAGGCCGACCGGCCCACCGCCCACGATCGCCACGGTCGCAGAAAGCATCACAGCAATAGTATGACTACTATACTAGTTGGCGTTATCCCGCCGTGGGGGCGCCCCTTACTTGACGGCCACCAAGTCGATCAGCGCGGACATGCCGCCGTGCCCGTCTCCCTCGTAGATCTCGGCATCGTATTCGGCGATGTCGACCGTGGCGAACGACCCGAAACCGGCCTCGAGGTCGGCGCGCGTGTAGAGCCGTTCGACGTCGCCCGGGCCGCCGGTGCCGTAGTCGAGCTGTTTGGGCGGATACCCCTCGAGAAGAAGAAGCCCGCCCGGTTTGAGCGCGCGCCGGATGCCCGCAAACAGTGCCGTCTTCTCGAGCGGCTGCGCGAAGATCACCACGATGACGTCGTACGCATCGGCCGGCCACTCCCACTGCGAGAGATCCACGAGCTCCGTCGTGATCGTCACGCCTCGCTCCGACGCGAGCGCCCGGGCTTTCGCCTGCGCGACCGGAGAGAAATCCATCGAGACGACGTCCAGCCCTTGTTCGGCCAGCCACACGCCGTTGCGGCCCTCGCCGTCGGCAATCGAGAGCGCGCGTCCGTGCTCAGGCAAGCGCGCCTTTTGCGCCGCGAGAAACGCGTTGGGCGCCATTCCGAACAGATAACTATCGGAAGAAAAGCGCCCATTCCAGCGTTCGAGTTCGCCCACGATCAGCGCTTCGGCACGATGCGCGCTTGGAGCTCGCCAATGACCGGCGAACTATGCACGACCACGTCGCCCGTTTTGAGGAAACGTTCCGGTGCGGCGGTGCCGTCGGGCAGACGGGCACTCGAGTCGGCTGCGGTGCCTTTGGCCGTTCCACCCGAGATGACGTCGCCCGGATAGAGGGTCAGATCGGTCGTCAGGTATTGCAGATACTCCGCAAACGACACGATCATATCGCGCGTGTTGTACTGCTGGCGCAGTTCGCCGTTCAGCCATGTTTCGACGTCGACGTTCGAGGGGTCGATGTTTTCGCCCGCGACGATGCACGGTCCCAGCGAATACGAACCGTCGAAGTTCTTGGACATCCCGAATTTCAGCGTCGCATCGCCTTCGTGCTGATCGCGAATGCTCCAATCACCGAAGAGTGTTATGCCCCAAATGTACGGCTTGAGATCGTCCGTCGCTTTGAAATCCTTGGCGGGTTTGCCCAGCACGATCGCGAGCTCGCCTTCGTAGTCGAAGCGTTTCGTGCGGCCCGGATACATGATCTCGGCGCCGGGACCGGCCGCGTCGCGTCCGACTTTCCAAAAGCCCCAGATCCCGCGCGCGCGCAGACGCGCCGTAACGGCCTTGATGTCGCCCGCATCCGGGGGCGTCTTGCCGTTGCGGGCCGCCATGGCCAGCGTGTGGTCGGCAAAGTTTCCGCCGGCGCAGGCGATGCGCGCGCCCGGCACGTGCGGGGCGCGCAGCGGAACGTCCGCGAGGGGATACACGCCGTTTGCGGCGTGCTGCGCTTTCGGTTTGAGGATCGCGGCTTCGACGACGCGTTTCGCATCCGCCAGTGCTTGCGCACCGCCTTCGATCAGCCCGAGGAGATCGGAGGGGAGCGGAGCATCAACGATGCCGGGGTTGGCTTCGCTCGCACGGGCCAGATCGACGATCAGATCATTGGCCGTCCACGCACCGACCCGTTTATCTGAACCAAATACAACGATTCTCACAAAACTGATGATGGCCCAGGGGTTCTACCGGTCCCTGCTGCAACGTTATCGGGCTACTCAAACGGAGGCTTCATGAATCGTTACCGGATCATGCTCATGGCGCTCGTCTTCGCGCTGATCGCCGCACCCGGCGGCGCGCAAACGAAGGAGAAGATCACCGTCGCGTTTCCGCCCGTCGACCCCACGGCGGAAGTCATCTACGCCTACGACCTGGGGCTTTTCGACAAGCAAGGTCTGGACGTTACGCTGCAGCCGCTCGGCAACGGCGGCGCGATCGCGGCCGGCGTTGCGTCGGGATCGATCGACTTCGGCGTCGGCAACGTCATCACGATCGAATCGGCACACACTAAGGGCCTGCCGCTCACGATCGTGGCACCCGGTGCCGCGAACGTCAACAGCGCGCCGTCGAACGTGCTGATCGTAAAAAAGGATTCGCCGCTGCAAAAAGCCAGCGATCTCAACGGGAAGACCATCGCAACGAATCCGCTGCGCGGCATCGGCGATCTGATGACGGACGCGTGGATCGATAAGAACGGCGGTGACTCATCGACCGTGAAGTACATCGAGATCCCGTTCCCGCAAGCAGAGGGCGTCGTCACCCAGGGCCGCGCCGATGCATCGCTCAGCGTCGAGCCGTTCATCACGATGGCCAAAGGCGACACGCGCGTCTTTGCCAACACGTTCGGCGTTTTGGGCGACAACTATCTGATCACGGCGTTTTTCGCAGCCGCACCGTGGGCGCAAGCCCATCCCGCGATCGTCGCGAAATTCGCCGCCGCCATTCGCGAAGCGGGCGATTGGGCCAACAAAAACCCGGCGAAATCAGCCGAGATTTTGGCCAAGTACGGCAAGCTCGATCCGGACCTCGTGAAAGCGACGATCCGCGCGCGCTACGCGCTCACGCTAACGCCGGGACAGCTGCAACCGACGATTGATACGGCCGCGAAGTACAAGTTCATCGACAACGGTTTCCCGGCCCAAGAGCTGATCTTTCAAGCAAAATAGCCGCGCTGGTCGAAAAGACCAGGAGAAATGACCGAAATCCAAATCGAGTTGGTGCCCGCGATAACCGACGACGTGCGGGCGCTGATCTACGAACTGGACGCCGGCCTTGCGGTCGCTTACCCGCCCGAGCAATTGCACGGCCTGACGTTGCGCTCGCTGTTCGAACCGCACGTGAAATTTTTCATCGCGCGGATCGACGGCGGCGCGATCGGCTGCTGCGGCGTCGCGTTCTTCGACGGCTTTGCCGAACTGAAGCGCATGTACGTGCGCGAGCGCGCCCGCGGCCAAGGCACCGCGCAAGCGCTGCTCGCCCACATTGAAGACGTCACGCGCGCGGCCGGTTATTCGGTGCTACGCCTCGAGACGGGCGTGCGGCAACCAGCGGCCGTACGACTGTACGAAAGCGCCGGCTTTCATCCATGCGGGGTCTTCGAACCCTACACGTCGATGGCGCCGGCGGCGATCAAGAACAGCTTGTTTTACGAAAAGCAGCTCTAGGCGCTAGGCGCGTTTACAGGTCGAGGCGTTGGTGCTCACCCACTGGCCGTTGCGCAGGGTTTCCATTTCCCGGCGGAACGCCGTTGGGGCTAGCCGCGTGTAGACCATCCGGATCGGCTGGTCGAACCGCCGCGGTTCCTGAATGGCTCCGGCCGGCGGCGTCAGCACCTGGTCGAGATTGCCCTCGAAGTTCCAGACGTCGGTGCTCCAGGGGCCAGCCGTCATGGTCTCGAGAAAGCCCGGCCGCCCGGGGTCCGTCGCGCTGACGGCCCAGTGTCCGGAGGCCGGATCCAGCGTGTAGAGCTCGTCGAATTCACCTTGCAAACCGCCGGCGGTTACGAAGCGATTTTTCAAGCTGATCTGGTTGTCGGTGTCGCGCGTAACGACCATCGTGCCTGCGCTGTGCGCGATGCTCTCGCACGACCACGTCCCGACAAGCTGGTAGGCGGAATCGGCCGCCGGCGTTTGCTGCGCCGTTGCGGGAGCCGAAACGGCCAGCGCGACCATCACCCCAATCGCTAAAACTCGCATGAGCACGGTACTTTTCCGGCACCGGGCAAGCACCCTATCGGTCCCTCAGGGCGCCTGCGGCCCCTTCTATCAATATCACATAATGTTGATTTCATGATATTTTGTAAGATCGCGGTATCGTTAACTACGGCTGGTAGCTTCCGAAGCTCCAGAGATAGCCTTCCGGATCGGCGGCGCTGAATGTTCTGCCGCCGTATTCCGGCGAGCGCAGTTCGATCGTGATGCGCGCGCCGGCCGCTTTTGCGCGCACGTAGGCTCGTTCGACATCGTCGTCGTTATCGAGCACGATGTAAGTGCCCCCCGTGACGCCGCCGAGCTCGCCCGGCGTGTGGCTGGGCCACTCGCCGTCATCGTGTTTGCGGGCGGAGCCGAGCATGATGAAATGGCCGCCGAGCTTGAGCTGCGCATGCTCGACCTGCCGGTCGGTGCCTTCGTAGACGGCATGCTTCTCGAATCCGAACGCGGCGCACAGAAAGTCGATTGCGGCCAGCGCATCGGCGTAGGTGAAACACGGCATGATCGCGCGAATTACGGATGTGGTCATAGGCTCAGTATAGCTGATGAATGGCAGCGGGCTGCTAGGGCGAGTGGTCCGTGATGATCTTCCACCCTTGCGCCGTGCGGTGGAGCACTAACGTGAATAGTCCGGTGTTGCGCGAGCCGCCGGTGCCGTCGAGATGCCAACGCGCAACGGCAACGGCGTAGTCATCGCCGAGCGGCCGAACGAGCACGTTCGAAATCGTCAGCGCTCCCATTCCGTGCTTGTAGCCGGCCGCGTAGTGTGCGCGGATGTTGGCGTAGCCGCGAACCACGGTTTGCGAACTGACATACAGCGTATCGGGCGATTGTTCGTACGACCGCATGAAGGTCGTGAGATCGCCACGGTTCCACGCTGCGGTGCTGCGCGCGAGCAAGGCGTGAATCGCTGCTGCGGGCCTCAACGAAGCAGCGGCTTGCGACGCTCCCGTCGTGACAACGGGCAAAGCGCAAATCACTGCGAGGAGGCGCATCGCGCTCATAAAGCCTCCGGCACGGTCGGCAGTGAGACAAGTAAGCATGCGGCTCCAAATGTGTGGCACTTCTCAATGATGAGAATTGTGCGAATCATGTAAAGATGGGCCTTTAATTCTCCGATGACCTAGTGAGCGTCGCAGTGAGGTGGCGCTAGTCAGCTTCAAGGATGAAACGCTATGCGTCGTTTGCTACAGGCAGCGCTAATTTCGTCATTGACTTTCTTGCTCGCCGCGTGCGGAGGCGGGGGAACCGGCGTCCTTCCGCCCGGAGGTTCGGCGGGCTCGAGCACAACGGATGCCGGATCCGCTGCGGCACGGACGACGTTCAACGAAACCTGGTCCGAATTCAGCCCGGGCGCGATTTGGGCGGACGGCACCGTCTACGGCCGGTGGACGGATCAATGGAACGGGTACGGCGCAATCGACGTCGCGGGTACCGGAACGCAAGGCTCGGGCTTGACGCTCGCGCCGCAGGCTGCAGCTCCGTGGGACCACTCGGCGCTCGTGACGACGACGGCACCGCTGTCAAACTTTTCGGCGTCCGTCACGCTCACCACGATCAAACAGCTGAACACTGCGCCGAACCCGTGGGAAGTTGGTTGGGTGCTGTGGGGCTTCACGGACAACACGCACTTCTACGCCTTCACGCCGCAGCCCAACGGGTGGGAATTGAGCAAGCAAGATCCGGCCTATCCGGGCGACCAGCGATTCCTCGCGACGGGCTCGACGCCGAAGTTTCCGGTGGGCGCCACGTACACGGTAGCGGTGGCGCAACAGGGTGCGCTCATGTCGGTGTGGGTCAACGGTCAGTTCATCGTCTCGTTCACGGACCATGAACGCCCGTATGTCAGCGGCTCGTTGGGACTTTATTGCGAGGAAGCCGCTGTCAACTACGGTCAAATCTTCGTGACCCCGAACGCGAGCTGAGTTGAAGCCGGAGAACTAACGCGGTGCGGCGCCGAGCCGCTGGAGCCAGACGGAAACGATCGCCGGCTTGCCGGCGCGGACTGCGGCCTTCGCCCGGCGCATCGCCGGCCCGACCTCGTCCGGCGTGCGCACGTTTTCGCCGTGGGCACCGGCTGCCTGGGCCTCTTGTGCGAAATCGACCGGCGGATCGAAATGTCCGCCTTCGTAGCCCGCTTGGAACGCGTAGCCCTCCGGATAGATCTCGCCAACGTTCACCGTGCCGGTTGAATAGCTGCGGTTCTGATAGACCACCGCCATGAACGGCGCGCCGAAATGCACCGCCGCCCAGAGCGCCGCGGTGGCGGTGCTGTACTGATAGAATCCATCGCCGGTGCAGGCGATGATGTCCTTATCCGGTGATGCGAGCTTCGCGCCGAATGCAGCGCCGATCGACCAGCCGCCGCTCGAAGCCGGGTTGTGAAAATACGATCCCGGCACGTTGCACGGCACGTAGCGATCGATCATCGGGGTCTGCAACGTCTCATCGAAAACGATGCTGTTATCGTCGATGACCTGCGCGAGTTCGTAGGTGACGTAGGCCGGATCGATCGGATCGGAGGCGGCCTTGGATTCGGCGTAGGCGTTCCATTCGGCGCGCCGGGTGCTGGTGAACGTTTCCCAGCGCTCGCGGCGCGCGTCGATCTTCGCCCGCACCGCCGGGGTGAGTTCTTCTTCCACGAGTTGCGTCAGGAGTTCGATGGCCCGCAACGCGTCTGAGGTGACGCGGACGTCGGCGGTAAATTCGTATGTCGGGATCCGCTGCCGCACCGGGTCGATATCGATCACCGCTACGTACGCACTCGCGGGCGGCGCTTTCGGTCCCGGAGTCCACGGGACGTTCGCATCGATCGCAACGACGACATCCGCCTCTTTCAACGGGTAGTCGCCGAGATAGAGCGGATGACGCTTCGGAAAACAGTGATACGCCTTGAAGCCTGAGTTCGCGACCGGCAGTGCCAGGAGTTCGCAGAGCTTGACCAGCGCCGGGACCGTCGCCGGGTTGCGGCCGGACGTCGAAGTGACGACGAACGGATTTTCCGCTTCGATCAGCTTGCGGGCGATCGTGCGCGCGGCTTCCATTGCCGGCGCCGGCGTCTCCGGGATACCCAGCTGTTGCGCAGTGGGAAACGACCTATCGCGCAACGGCACGAGCGTGAGTTCGCGCGGTGGCGTGAAGTACACCGGGCCGCGCGGCTCGGTCAGCGCGATCTGCAGTCCACGGCTAACGATGAGGCCGGGGTTGTCGGCGAATTCGAGCCGCTTCTCCCACTTCACGTAGTTGCGTACGATGCCGTTTTGATCGGCGGGTTGCTGAAACCAAAGATGCCCGCCGCGGTCGCGCGCGCCGCGGACCGTGCCGGTATACGCGGTCGGGCCGCCGCCGCCGGTGATGAAGACCGGAAGGTTGGCGTGCGCCGCGGTATGCAAGGCCCCGCCGTAATTGAACGTGCCCGCGTCCGCGTGCGCCGCGGTCGCTACCGGCTTGCCGCTGACCGCCGCGTAGCCGAGCGCGGCGTTGAGGCTCGCGTGCTCGTGAATCATCGTAATGAGACGCGGAGTCTGCCGGCCGAGCGCCTCCGCCTTCGCGATGGCTTCTTGGTAGAACGCGAGTTCGGAACCCGACGTGAAAAAGAGATATTCGACGCCGCCGGCGGCTAATGCCGCGACGATCGCTTCCCCAGCGTCCCCGTCCGGCAGCTGAACCCAATCGTGCGCGGTCTTCTCAGGAGCTTGCATTCCCGTTGCTTCGCTTGCGCGAGCGCTAGAGCTTCTCGCCGCGCATCAGCGTAAGAACTCCGGGGCGAAAAGGTCCGCGGCGAGAATTCTTTGCGGCAGCACGCCGTACTTCACGCCGGCATCGATGACGGGCTGGATCGCGCCGAGATCGGTCTTCTCGAGGAAGGTTGCCCGCGCCATTCCGCGCACGACCGCGACGTCGAGCCCCATGCCCTTGGCGACGAATTCGGCCGTTTGGTCCTGGTGCCGATTGGCCCAGGCTGCGGCTTCGAGGTTGGCTTGCTGGAATTTATGGGCGGTGTCGCGATTGGCGGCGATCCACGCTTGCGAGGCGACGTAGCCGTCAATCATCCAACGTGGACCGAACCCATCGAATGCCTTGCCGAAAAATCGCCAGTCGCCCTTCGACTGCGAGAGAAACGGTTCGGGCAAGATGCTCGCGTCTATCCGCTTCGAGAGCAGCGCCGCTCCCATAGACGAATTCGCAAGCTCGAGAAACTTGACTTGTTTGGAGTCGCCTCCGTTTTTGTCGATCCACGCTTGAGCCGCCACGTGCGCTATTCCCTGGAGCACGTTGACGCCGACCGTGGCCCCGGCAAGATCGCGCGCCGTGGCGAGTTTTGAATCTTTCGCGACGACCATCACCGTCGTCGGATGTTGCGTCGTATAGACCGCACCGGTGGCGATGATCCGGATCGGCGCGCCGTGCGCATACGCAACGGCGAGCGAAAGCAGATTGGATCCGCTCAGATCCAGCGTGCCGCCGAGCATCGCAGCGAATGTCGTGTTGCCGTTGGTAAATGTCTGCGGCTGCACGTCCAACCCGGCCCGGGCATAGATGCCGACGTTGATACCCGATAAGACCTCGGAAGCGGAGTCCGTTTGCGCGGTTCCGAGCGAGATTTTCGTGAGTTCGGCCGCACCCGCAACGCTGCGAATCGCGAGGACAGCCGCGCCACCGGAGATGAGCCGGCCGCGGTTCACGATGCGGCGTCCGTGAAGCTGGCGGCAAGGTCGCGCGCCTCCATGCGAATCGCTTTGAGCAGCAGCGACTCATCGGTGCTCGCCGAGATGAACGATGCGCCAAGACTCCGCAGGTCGCGAATCACGTCCGGCTGCTGCTTCACGCCGGCCACACCGAGCCAGCGCCCGCTGCGGCGGCACGCCGCGGCGACGGTTTCAAACGCCGCGCGAATTTTCGGATGATCGCTATTTCCGTGAATGCCAAGTTCGTCGCTCAAGTCTCCGGCGCCGACCAGGATCATGTCGACGCCGTCGACCGCGCAAATGGCGTCGACGTTGGCAATCGCCTCGGCCGTTTCAGCCATGACGATCACGATCGTGCGCGCGTCCAAGATCGCCGAGCCTTCGTCAGCGGAAACCGGCGCGTAGCCGAGCGGCGGGCTCGCTCCGGCAAGCGCGCGCGTCCCCCGCGGACGGAACCGCGCCGCATCGACGACGCCGCGCGCTTCGGCAGCCGTGTTAACGTGCGGAACGATGACGCCGGCCGCACCCCCGTCGAGCGTGCGCATGATGTACTCGCGGCTGTGGGAGGGCACCCGAACGAGCGGCGTCAGCCCCATGTTCCAGGCGGTGAGGGAGAGCGTGGCTACGTCATCGAGAGAGAACATCGCATGTTCCATATCGAAATACACAGCGTCAAAGCCGGCCATTTTCGCCATTTGGAGCACGTGAATCGAGCGCGACATCCGGATCGGCAAGCACGTTGCCGCTCCGTTCGCGGCGAGTTTGTTGATCAGCGGATTGTCGCTCCGCACGCCCTTCGCGACGTCCATCACGCGACCGGCGCCGCGACGCGCAGGGTCGTCTCACGAGACCGTTCGCCTACCGCCGCGACCGTTACAAGCATATTCGACTCCTCATCGACGACGACGCTGTCGCCGGGGTGAATGAGCGTTGTGGACGCGACTTCCTCGATGACTGCGGGTCCGCTGACAGCGACACCCGGACGGAGTTCATCGCGCCGGTAGATCGCTGTCTCGACATATCCGAGATCCTCGAAGAAAACCCGCCGTGACGATTGCCGTTCACCGGCATGCGCGGCGCTCTCGACCCGGACCACAGGCTTCGGAAGGTGCCCGTAGACTTCGACGTGCATCGCCACCAGTTCGGTCGGTGTCTTCTCGAACGCGTGTCCATAACGCAGTTCGTGCAGGGTTGCGAAGCGCTTCTGAAGGTCGGCGATGACGTCGCTTGACCCCAGCTCGGCGAACGGCAGGCGCAGCGTGAATTCCTGACCCGCGTAGCGCATCTCGACGGCCCGCACGCAACGGATGTCGGCTTCGCTGAAGCCGGCACGGCGCATCCGCTCGCGTCCTTCTTCTTCCATCTGCGCAAAGTACGGCTCGAAGGTCTGCGCGCTCGATTCCGCCATCTTACAGATGCGGCTCAGCTTGAATGACTCCTTGGCATCCGAGAGCAGCATCCCGAGCGCCGAGAAGATGCCGGGATGCGGTGGAATGACGACGGTCTTGATCCCGAGTTCGCGCGCGATTGCCACGGCGTGTCCTGGTCCGCCCCCGCCGTAGGCGAACAGGACGAATTCGCGCGGGTCGTAGCCTTTTTGAACCGTCATCTGACGGACGGCTTGCACCATGTAGGTGTCGGCAATTTTGACGATGCCGAAGGCCGCGTGCGATATTTCGAGGCCAAGCGGCCCGGCCACGTGCTGTTGGATGGCTTCTTGCGATCGATCGACGGAGAGACCGATGTCGCCACCCAGAAAATATGCGGGGTTCAAGCGGCCCAGCACGACGTTGGCATCCGACACCGTCGGCCGCGTGCCGCCTTTGCCGTACGCAGCCGGCCCCGGTACGGCGCCCGCGCTCTCCGGGCCGACCTTCAAGGCGCCGAGCGCATCGACGTGCGCGATGCTGCCGCCGCCGGCGCCGATCTCGACGACGTCGACAACCGGAAGCTGCAGCGGATACCCGTGTTCCTCGCCGCCGATGAAGTAGCCCTCGGCGATGTCGAGCTGACCGTCGCGAACGAGACTGACTTTGGCCGTCGTGCCGCCCATGTCGAAGGCAACGACGTTGCGAAAGCCCGCGTTCGCGGCGACATGCGCGGCGGCCACGGTTCCGCCCACGGGTCCCGACTCCATCATCCGCACCGGCTGTTGACGGGCCAGTTCGATCGACATCGTTCCGCCGCCGGACTGCATGATCATCGCGGTTCCGGCAAAACCACCGGTACGGAGGTAGTGCTGGATGCTGTCGAGATAGCCGCTCACGCGCGGTCCCACGTAGGCGTTGAGGACGCTCGTCGAGGTTCGTTCGAACTCCCGGTACTCGCGCACGATATCCGAGGAAATCGAAACGAACATCGGCCGCGACGCGTGTTTGCCGATGAGATCGCGGATCGTCCGTTCGTTCTCGGGATTCGCGTAAGAATGGAGCAAACAGACCGCAATCGCGTCGACGCCGGCCGCCTCGAGCTGTTGCAGCACGTCCAGCGCTTGGACGGCGTCGACCGGTTTGAGAACCCGGCCGTCGGCCAGCATCCGTTCGGCGATCTCGAGCCGGCGGCGCCGGGGTACGAGCGGTTCGGCCGTCGTGAACATCAGGTCGAAGGCGTTGATGATGTTGCCGCGCGCGATCTCGAGCGTGTCGCGAAAGCCGGCAGTCGAAAGCAGGCCGGTGCGGGCTCCTTTGCGTTCGATAACGGTGTTGATCGCGATCGTGCTGCCGTGAACGAAGTAATCGATGCCCGCGAGGTCGACCTTCGCTTTGGCCACGGCGTCGGCGACGCCGTTTTTGACATCGAGCGTCGTGCTCGCCTTGGAGATCGTGAGGACGTTGGTCGACGCATCGAATGATGCGAGATCGGTGAACGTCCCGCCGACGTCGGTTGCAACGCGTAAGCTCATGCCGTCACCTTCGCTCCCGAACGTGCGGCCTGCGTTGCCGGTTCGTCGATCGCGCCGGCGGCCGAGACGACGACGCCGTAGTCCCGTTCGGCGGCCTCCGCCGTGATATACCCGTCGATCACGTCGTCCGCGACCGCCTCCACGCTGCGCTCGTGCGGATCGCCGTAGCCACCGCCGCCGCCGGTCAGAATTCGCACGGTTTGCCCGGCCGGAATGTCGTAGTCCACCCGGCGCGACATCCGCTGATCGCCGTCGGCGGTGATCAGGTACGCCTCGTTCCCGGCAGCCTCTTTGCCGCCGTAGATACCCCACGGCTTGCAGATCGAGCGGATCATGTTGCTACGGGCGACGGAATCCAGCGACATGTGCACGACGACGTCGGTGCCGAACCCGCCGCGAAACCGTCCCGCCCCGGCGGAATCCGTCCGCAAGGCAAGCTTGTCGAAGACGACGGGATACTTCGCCTCGTTGATCTCGACCGGCATGCTGTGCTCGTTACCTTGCTGGATCGAACACTTGGGTGCCGGGCCGTCGTGGTTCGGTCGCGCGCCGTGGCCGCCCGGATGCGGGATGTGAATGCTGAAATATTTCCGCGTCTTGGCATCGAAGCCGCCGATCCCGACGCCTCGCGGATCGCCGCGCGTTGCGGCCGGAATCCGCCCGGGTGCCCCGTCCGCAACGGCTTTGAGAATCGTGTCGATCACCGTCGGGAAAATCACCGACCACTCGTACATCGCGGCCGGCCGGCGCGCATTGAGGATCTTGCCTTCGGGGCAGATGATTTCGAGCGGCCGAAAGCAGCCTTCGTTCGAGGGCAGATGCGGCGTGGTCAGGCATTTGAACGCGATCCGGCCGACATTCGTGGCGCCGCCGTAGTAGCCGCTATTGATCGATCCCTTGACCTGATCGGCAACTTCGGAAAAATCGATGATCATGCGGTCGCTGAGCATCTCGACACGCACGCGAATGTTTACGGGTTCGTTACCAACGCCGTCGTTGTCGAGGAACGACTCGGCCGTGTAGACGCCCGGCTTCGTGTTGGCCATCGCGGCGCGCGCCGCGGCTTCCGTCATGTCCCAGTTTTTTGCAATCGCTTCTTCCACGACATCGAAGTCGAAACGCACGAGGAGCTCGGAAATTCGCCGATGGCCCAAGCGGCACGCAGCCATCTGGGCGTTGAGGTCGCCCATTACCATTTCCGGCAGGCGCGAGTTCGCTTCAATCAGATTAAGAACGTCCGGATTCGGCTTGCCCTTGCGATAGATGCGGGCAGCGCGAATCTGCAGACCTTCTTGAAAGATCTCAGTCGTGCTCGGCGAGCCCGAACCGATTGTAGACCCGCCTACGTCGTGCAGGTGCGCGCGGACGCATGCGTACCCGAATAGCCGGTCTTCCCAGAAGATCGGCGTGAAGACCACGACGTTGTTGAGGTGCTGCCCCTGGATGACCGGATCGTTGGTGGCAATCACGTCGCCGTCTTCGATCAGATCCTCGCCAAGCGTGTCGACGGCACCCTTAACGACGAATCCGAGATCGCCGGTGAACGCCGGATGCGTGTAACGGGACTGCGTGATGATGCGTCCCTTCCGGTCGATGAAGCCCACTGCGAAATCGCGGATCTCGTAATTGAAATAACTGTACGAGCTCTTCCAGAAACTCGTCGTCATTTCGTCGGCGAACGCCGTCAGCGACGACGAGACGACTTCGAGCGTAATCGGATCCATCGTATCTTCTCCACAGGCGGCAGGAAAGCACAACAGTTTTAACTGAACGCGTTCAACGGAAACTTACCTGATCGGACTGAGGGTGTCAAGGCATGAAGCGCGCTGCTTACCGGCTCGGTTTACGAGCAGGAGCACAAATGGAGCGCCGTCGGCGCGTACTCGAAGCAGCCGAGGCCCTGTTCCATGAAAAGGGACTCGAGGCGACCGGAATGCGCGAAATTGCCCAACGCGCGGGAGTCGGGACGGGCACGATCTTTTTGTACTCGCCCGACAAGCGGGGCTTACTCTTACTTATCCACAACGAGCAGCTGCGTCTGTGCCACGAGCGCGCGTTCGCAACGCTCGATCCGGCGTCCGGGCCCCTCGATCAGATCGTCCACGTCTTTCGCGCACAATACGAGTATCTCGCGCGGGACACGCGGCTCTCATTGCAAGCTATGCAGGAAGCCTCGTATTTCTCACGTGCGGATCGCAAGATTCCGGAGCTCGAGGCTTCGGATTACGTGCGTCGCAAAGCGGCATCCCGCAAGCGCCTCCGGGAACTCGTCAGCAAGCAGCAGGAGCGGGGAAACATCCGGGCCGAGGTCGATCCGGTCGACGTCGTGGAGATCTCCATGGCAATCTACGTTAGCGAAGTCCGCGAATGGTTAACGTCGATCGAACTCGAGACCGATACGATACCTGACGTTGCCCGGGGCGTCGAACAATTGCGGCATCGGCTAGGCTTGGCGTTGGCTGGTTCCATGACGTGTCTCCCGGCCCTTTGAGCTTAACCCACCAGACCCCGAACGCAAGCTGAGCATGGAAAGCCGTCGCGGACGCGAAGCCGCCGAACGGTCGTGGCGATCAAACGCAGTTCGTTCATCGGCGGCATAGCGGCCCTCGGCGCTACGGCGCCGGCCCGCGCGTTCGGCTTCGCACGCGCGCTGGTCGTCGTCAACCGCCGCTGGGAGTGCGATGCGCTCGAGGACGCGTGCACGTACACGCGCCTCCACGCGTTTCCGGCCCGCTATCAGCGTGCCGACACCGTGCGTGGTTTGCGCGGGCACTTCGACAGCGCCAACGGCAGCGTGGAAGTCTGGTGCATCGAGGATATGCTGCCGGCGGGCGCCGACGTGCGCAGTTCGGCCGACAAAGCGCGGGTGTTGCCGGCGCTCGTGGGCGGCAACAGCATGGCGCTCGTGGTGGCCGTCGGCACGGCGGCGAGCATCGCGGCCGAACCGCAGAACGGCAGCGTCATCATCGGTACGAATACGTTTGCGCACGACCCGCACGTTGCAGACACCACGTCACACTGGAGCCCGCCGCATCCCGACGCGCTCGTCACCTCGGCGTTGGACGCCGCGACCTTCCGAAACGTCATCGGCAGCGAAGCCGATCTCACGTCGATCAACCAGTTCTTCTTGCCGGCGCCGCTTGCGCCCGCATTACGCCCGCGCGTCTTCGCCGACCGCTCCTTCGTCGCGCTTGCCGATATAAACGTGACCCGCAACGAAGATTACTCGCTCGCCGACCCGACCGTCGTGCGCGCCTACCGCCGCTCGGGTGCAAGGGCACCGGTCGGCTCGCTCGAGACGACACACGCCGTGATCCGCGCCTGCACGAGCGCTCCGTTCTTCTTCATCTCCGGCATCACGAACCGCGTCGGCGCATTCGAGGCCGAGGTCATGCCACGCTTCGATGCGCAAAATTTCGCGGCGTCGTACAACGCCGGCGTTACGGTGGCGGCCTTGGCCGAACGCATGCTGTATTACTTGGCGCACTAGGCCTTTGGCCGAAGGCAACGCAGCTCTTCGCACTCTATTGTAGTGAATGCGACGTTGGTCTTTAGCGGCGCTGGCATTTTGCTACCTCGCAATGGTTTCCGGCGTTGCGGCGGCTCCGGACGCCGCGCTGCCCGATGCGCAAACGCTGCGGGCGCGCATGACGGCGGCCGCGGGCGAACCGAACCTCAATTATCGTGAAACGATTGTCGGAAACGGCAGCGACGGCTGGGTCATCAGAACCCACTACCGCCGTGCGCACGACGAACTGACCCGGGTAACGCGCGGTCCGATTCACTTTAGTTACGGAATCGAACGGGGCGTCGATTGGCATCAAAATGCCAACGGTATCACGGTTCTCGATGGCCCCGAACCGCCCAGTGCCGGCGCGCTGAAAACGGTAACGGTCGTCAAGCGCGTCTCAACGCCGTTCGCTGCGTACGTGGTGAGTAACCTCGACGCCGGCGGTTACGGCGTGCGCGAATACGTCGATCCCCGCACGTACCTCGTCGTGCGCAGCGATGCGATCGGCCGGGCAGGAACGACGATTACCACCAACACCGCCTTTGCGCGTTTCGGAACGCAGGTCTTGCCCGCGGCGTGGCGCGTCGAAGATAGCGCGTTCAACGACGACACGGCCTATACGCGAACGCGCTTCGTAAACGGACACACGGGCGTGACGGACGTTGCACGGCCTCTCGCGCGCCAAATCGTGTCGTTGCCGGCCGGCATGACGGCGATCGATTTGCACGCGCACTTCGCGGGCGGACAGATCTCAGTTCCGGTGTCGATCGCCGGCCGCACGTTCTTCTTCTTACTCGACAGCGGAGCGAGCGCGGTGACGATCGATGCGGCCATCGCGAAGCAACTCGGCCTGACGCTCGTGAACGCGCGGCGCGAAATCGCCGGCCGGAGCTTTGTTGCGCACGATGCGGTCGTCTCCGCGATTGACGTGGCCGGACTCCGAATGCACGACGTCGTCGCCGCCGTGGCGTCGATCGGAATGGGCAGCAAGCCGTCGGATCCGGTCGGGCTGCTCGGGTTCGACTTTCTCGCCGGCGTCGCCGTGCGCATCGACTACGAGCACCACCGCGTGCTCGCGATGAATCCGCGGGCGTACGTGTCGCCGCGCGGAACCGACGTATCGGAACTGCACTTGCGCCTCGGCTCCCAAGTGCCGATGGTCGATGCGAATCTCGGCGGTGCCGACAGCCGGCGTCTGATCGTCGATACCGGCAGCCCGAGCGCGCTGCTTCTTTTCGACTATTTCTCGCGGCGGCACGGCGACGTCTTGCGTTTCCCGATCGACGATAGCATGCTCGCCGGCATCGGCGGGGCGTTCCGGTCGCGCGCCTTTCGCATGCCCTACGTGCGCCTCGGTCGCTTCTCGATCGCCGACCTCGTCGCAGACGCCGTCACGTCGCGCGGCGCGTATCCGCAAGAGAACGACGGCCTGATCGGAAGCGATCTGCTGCAATTCTTCACGGTCGATCTCAATTATGCCGCGGGCCGGATCTTTCTGCGCGCCAGACCGGCATTAAGGCATTTCGTTTCTTAACGTCTCCGCGACGCCGAGTGCTGGGGATGTCACGGAATTCTTAGTCACGATATGTGCCCGCTTCAGCGTGCGGATTACCGGATAGGAACGCGTGCCGCGGGGAACTTGGTCTTCAACGCCGTGGTAGAATCTATAAACCAACCATCCCGTTGACAGCATGGAGGTCGTTTCCCTCGTGAACCTCACGCTCGAGCTCGGCATCGTCGTCCTAGTCGTGATCGGTATCGGCATCGCCATCGAAGTTTACCGGCTGAACGCTGCGAAGCGCCGGAAGCGTCGCGCGGCGATGGGACCGCCGCGCCGCTCACCGCACCTCGAGCGCCGGATGGCCGAGGCGTTCCGCGGACCGCGCGAGGCATACGGCGACGTCTTCGAGGGCTTTTCCGTGATGCGCGTGGCGGACACCACCCAGATGGACGTCGCAACGAAGGGTCCGTGGCTGAATCTTAACCTCTTCACCCGGTCCCTGATCGTACGCCACCTCTGGCGCTCGCTCGAGAAACTCGCGCGCAACACGGTGACCGTGCGCGTCGACCCGGGTGCGCCCAACGCGATGCTCTGGACGGCGAAGCAGACGGCGGAATTCAACGACGGCGGCAAGATGGAGCCGTGGGCGCCGGCGCGCGGGAAAGCGGGGACCCTGATTTCCGGAGGCTGAAGTGGGCCTCATGGATCAGCGACAACTCGGCCGGAACGGACCCCTCACCTCGGCCATCGGGCTCGGCTGCTGGGGCATGTCGGGCACCTACGGTGCGAGCGACGATACCGAGGCCCTGCGCACCGTCGACCGCGCGCTCGAACTCGGCATCACGTTCTTCGATACGGCCGATGTGTACGGGGACGGGCACAACGAAGAATTTGTCGGCCGGTCGCTGCGCGGACGGCGCGACCGCGTCTTGCTCGCGACGAAGTTCGGGCGCACGTTCGGCGCGAACGGGTCGCGCGGCGTCAACGGCCGGCCCGAATACGTGCGCGAAGCCTGCGATGCCTCGCTCAAGCGCCTGGGCGTCGAGACGATCGACCTCTACTACTTACACCGCGTGGATCCGAACGTGCCGATCGAAGAAACGGTCGGCGCGATGGCCGAGCTCAAGACGCTCGGGAAGATCCGCTATCTCGGTCTCTCGGAAGCGAGCGCCGCTAACGTGCGGCGCGGCGCGGCCGTTCACCCGATCGCGGCGCTGCAGAGCGAATACTCCCTCTTCAGCCGCGACGTGGAAGACAACGGCGTCCTCGCTGCGATTCGCGAGCTCGGCATCGCTTTCGTTCCCTATAGCCCGCTCGGACGCGGCATGCTTACGGGAACGGTCCGCAGCAATGAGGGCTTTCGCAATCAGGACCTGCGTTCGCACAATCCGCGGTTCGAGGGCGACAACTTTGCGAAGAATATTTCGGTCGTCGATCATTTGAGCGCGCTGGCCGCCGAGTTCGGCATCACGAGCGCGCAGTTATCGCTCGCGTGGCTGTACGCGCAAGGCAACGACATCATTCCCATTCCGGGAACAAAACGGGTCAAGTATCTCGAAGAGAACGCGGCCGCAACGAACGTGCACCTCACCGCGGAGCAACTCGGGCGCATCGCCGCCGTTGCGCCCAAGGGCGTCGCGGCGGGCGCGCGCAGTCACGACCCGATCACGGTGCCGGCGGCGCCACGATAGCATCGGTCTGACCGGTCGCGGTCAGCCCGCGCTGAACGAAGCCCGACGCTTTCAACTCTTCGATGAGCGCGCTGATGTAGCGCACCGCTTCGGGGCCGTGCGTCGTCACCATCGCCTGTTCGATCACCATGAAGCGTCCATCCAAGAGCCGTACGCCGTCGTGCGTTTCCACGTACGCAGCGAGCGCGGCTTTCACGCCGGCCGCGACGTCGAAGCCGTCGCGCAAGAACGCCTCGATCGCATCGGCGCTCGTGGGTATGCGCGTGATCTCGGCATGCTTCAGCGTTCGCGTGAGGTAGAGATCGTATGCGCTCGCGTCGCCGACGGTCATGCGCGTGCCCGGACGGTCCACTTCATCGGCATGTTTCAGCGGCGAATCGTTGCGCACCATGTAACCGCCTTCGATCAGGACGTACGGCGGGGTGAAGCCGAGGTCGGCCGCGCGTTTCGGATCGATCGCCATGAACGCCACGTCGAACACGTCGTCTTTGGCGACTTTGACGACGTCGCCCGCGCCTTCGAACCCGATGAGTTCGAGCGGAACGTCCAGCCGGCGCGCCAGTTCGCGCGCGATGTCGACCGAAACGCCACCTGACTCAGCCAGCGTCGGCCCGCGGCGAGCCAAGACGACGTTGCCGAAGTTGATGGCCGCCCGCAAAACGCCCTTGGGTGCGATTACTTCCCGTTCCACGAAAACTCCGATGCGTTGACCGGACCGGCCAGCAACTTGTATTTTGCGGCGGAGTCGAACACCGGCTGAATCAGCGCGGGATCGAGCTTCGTCGCAAAGCGAATTTTGGGATGCGCTTCCTTCGCGCCGGTCCACTTCGCGAGGATGACGGCAGCTTGTTCTTGGTTCTTCTGTCCCCACTCGCCGCCGGCGACGATCGCGTCGCTGAAGCGTTTGGCGACGTCCTTGTTCTTCTGCAGCCAGTCTTGGGTTGAAAACCAGGCCGTCTGCATGAAGACCTTGGCGATCGCATCGTAGCCGCTGGCGAGCACCTTCACTTGCTTCGCCTCGATCGCTGCCGACATCTCGGGATCGTTCATCACGGCGCAAGCGATGCGCCCTTGGGCGAGCGTTTCGGCCATCGCCGACGGCGGCACTTCGATGCACTTCACCGAACTGAGATCGCCGCCGGTGCGATCGACCCACGCGTCGAGCGCGAGCTGATCGAGTCCGCCGACCGAGATCACGCCGACCGCTTGACCGTTGAGATCCTTCGCCCCCTTCACCGTCGAGTTCGGCGCAACGACCATCATTGTGGTGGGCACGGCGCCGTCGTAGTAGGCACCCGGCGCAAACATGACGAGCGGTACGTTGCGCTGATGCGCCGCGCCAAGCGAGAGAACGTTGGCGACGCCGCACTGCAGGTCGCCCCCGACGATCGCCGCCATCGTCGTCGTTCCGCTGCGCAGTTTCTGGACATCGACGTCGAGCCCGTTCTTCTTGAAGAACCCCATGTCGGCGGCATAGAAAATCTGCGCGTTCGCCTCGACCGATCCGGTGCCGACCCGCAGATGCAGCGGATCGGTCTGCGCGCGTACCGCAACCGGCGCAAGCGCGAGCGCGGCTGCCCCCATGCGAATGAGGCGCCCTCGTGATAGATTCGACATCGCCTGGTCCTCCATTGCTTCTAGGCTACGGCAAGAGGAATGGATTTTCCGCGCCTTAATAGCGGATTCTATGAAACGCTCTCGGGCCATCGCCGTGACCAGCGCGGCCGCGCTGTTTCCGAACATCGCGCGCGCTCAAGATATGCCTAAGCTGCGGGTCGGCTATTCGCCGGCGGGCGAGTCGCTCGCGCAGGGCATCTACGCAGCCGACGGCGGTTTCTTTGCGAAGGCCGGCATCGACGTCGAACTGATCCCCGTGACCAACGGAGGCGCGATGACCGCCGGCATCGTCGGCGGCTCGATCGACATCGGGCCGAGCAACGTCGCCTCGATGGCCGCGGCGTATGCGCACGGCCTGCGCCTCAATCTCTTCGCTCCGAGCATCATCATCTCGTCGACCGCGCCGCCTACGACGATCATCGCCGTGCGCAGCGACTCGCCGTTGCGCACCGCCAAAGACTTCGCCGGCAAGACGATCGCGTGCAGCACGTTGCGCGACCTGCAACAGGCCGCCGTGATGACGTGGCTCGACAAGAACGGCGGCGATTCCAAAGCGACGCAGTTCGCCGAGATACCGAATCCCGATCAGCTGCCGGCGCTCGCCGCCAAGCGCGTCGACGCGGCGTGCCTCGTCGAACCGTTCATCTCGACCGTCAAGAGCGATACGCGCCCGATCGCGCGGCCGTACGACAGCTTCGGCAAACAGATCATGACGTTCGGCTGGATCGCCAACAAGGCGTGGTACGACGGTAATCCGGCGCTGGTGAAAAAGGTCACCGCGGCCTTGCGCGACAGTGCCCGGTGGGCCAACGCGAACCAATCCGCCACCGCGGTCATCGAGGCCAAGTATTCCAAGGTGCCGGTCGAAACGATCGTCTCGCAGAACCGCCAACTCTTCGGCGATGGAAAGCTCGATCCGCGCCTCATCCAGCCGATCATCGATGCTGCGGCGCGCTATGGCTTCTTGCCGCAGCAGTTCGCGGCCAGCGCGCTGTTCGCGCCGGACGTCTAGGAGAAACACGATGCTCAGCCGCGAGGACAACGAACTGCTCGTCCGGGTCGGACCCGGTACTCCGATGGGCAACCTATTCCGCCGCTTCTGGACGCCGGTGATGCTCGCATCGGAGCTCGGCGGTCCCGACTCGGCGCCGGTGCGCGTCGACATCCTCGGCGAAAAGCTAGTGGCGTTTCGCGATTCGGCCGGCGAGATCGGGCTGTTAGATGCATACTGTCCGCACCGGCGGGCGAACTTGTTCTGGGGCCGCAACGAAGAACACGGCTTGCGCTGCGTTTATCACGGCTGGAAGTTCGACGTGACCGGGCAGTGCGCCGATCTTCCGAACTGTCCCGAAGGCGTCAACCTCAAAGACCGCGTCACGACCACCGCCTATCCGACAATCGAGCGCGGTGGTTTGATCTGGGCCTATCTCGGGCCGGCCGACCGCCGGCCGCCCTTCCCGAACTACGAAGGCTTCACGGTGCCCGATAGCCACCGTTTCATGCGCAAGATGATCGCGCGCGGAAACTACCTCCAACTGATGGAGGGCGACGTCGATTCGAGCCACGTGTCGTTTTTGCACAGCCGCGTCGACAACAAACCCGTTCCCGGCACCCGTGCCAACCCGAACACCTTTACCGACAAGATGCCGCGCTGGTTCCCGCAAGAGACGAGCTACGGACTGATGCTCTCGGCGCAGCGCAATGCCGGCCCGGATCACTTCCAGTGGCGCGTCAACCAGTACCTCATGCCGTATGTCACGCTGGTCGCCGCGCCGCCGGGCATGCCGATCCTGCACCAAGTACGGGTACCCGTCGACGACGTGACCTCGATGCATTTTCGCTGCTACGTTCATCCGGACCGTCCGCTCACGGCGGAGGAAATCGCGCAGTTCGAAGGCGGGATCATCATCCCCGAGATTGCGCCCGGCACGTTCGAGACGGTGGAGAACATGGAGAACGACTACCGCATCGACCGCGCCGAGCAGAGCGTCCATTCCTATACCGGCATCAAGTCGATCGTGGCGCAAGATCTGGCGGTCACCCAGGACCAAGGCGGCCCGATCGCCGACCGCAGCCGCGAACTCCTCGTGAGTTCCGACCGCGCCATCATCATGCTGCGCAAACGGTTGCTGACCGCGGCCAAAGCGCTGGCAAACGGCATCGAACCGCCGGAAGCGCAGGCCACCTCGATCGCCGTTCGTCCGGGCGACTTCATGCTCGCGCGCGACGTACCGGTTGAAGACGGCGCCCGCGAGTTCCACCTGATCGGGCGCCGTTAGGTTAAGGAGAGAGCTCTTCCAGGGTCCGGAGTTTCGTTTCTTCGCCCATCGTCGCCATGACGATCGCGCCGAACAGCGCGACGAGCGCGAACATCACGAAAATCGCGGTGAGCGCTTCGCCTCCCGTCGTCAGGAGCGCTCCGATGGCGAGCGGCGCGATGAAACTCGCGAGGCGATTGAGGCTGCTGCCGGCCGCGGTTCCCCAGGCGCGCATCCGCGTCGGATACTGTTCGGGCGTGAACAGATACACGCCGAGATTGTTGACGCTCATCGTCGACGTCATCCCGAAACCGAAGATGACCAGCACTTGCCAGCCGTGCAGGTGGAAGACACCGCCCGCGAGCGCCCCGCCGAGCGCGAACAAGGCCGACAAACCGAAACCCCAGGCAAACCACGGCACGCGACCCACGCGATCGATGAAGCCGGCCGTAGCATAGGCGAAGATCACTTGCAGAACCGAGCTTGCTATCGAGAGCGCGAGCGCAGACGACGTCGGCAGGCCGCCGATCTTCATCAGCAAGAGCGGTTGCCAGATCTGGAAGCCGTTGCTCACGAAATACGAGCAGAACCACTGCGTCCACACAACGAACGTGCGCTTCGCATAACGGCCCGCAAAAAGTTCCAAGAAGCTGGTCCGCTCCTGGACCACGGGCGGTACATCGATCGGCGCCGCTAACGGAAGACCGCGGCTGCGCGCTTCTTCTTCCATCGACGTTACGATCGCGTCGGCTTCGGCCAGCCGCCCCTGCGCTGCGAGCCAACGCGGCGATTCCGGCAGCGCGAAGATCGCCACGATCGCAACCAGTGCGGGGATGCCGCCGATGCCGAACAGCACGCGCCAGCCGAGCTCCGGGCCGACGCTGTTATAGAGCAGCAACCCCGCGAGCGGCGCCAGCACGAGGCCGTAGACGAACATCGTCTCGTAGATCATCACCCACTTGCCGCGCACCACGCTGCGGGCGTACTCGTTGAAGAGCGCAGCAGCAATCGGGACTTCCGCACCCAAGCCCACGCCTTGAATCGCACGCGCCCAGAGCAACTCGTGTTCGTTGGAAGCCGTTGCGGCAAAGAGCGAACATGCGCCGAAGATCAGCAGCGAGGCGATGAATGCCCACTTCCGGCCGATCCGCTCGCTGAGCCAGCCGAAGCCGACTGCGCCGACGATCTGCCCCAGAAACGCCGCGCTGCCGAGGGCTCCGGCGCTCTTGAAGTCGATGTGGAAGGTCGCGATGATCATCGTCAGCGCGCCGGCGATGCTCAGCGAATCGAAGCCGTCGAAAAGGGTGCCGACGCCGAGCAGCGCCGTAATGCGCAGATGAAGCGGCAAGAACGGGAGCCGATCCATTCGGCCCGCGATCCGTTCGGGCGTGACGTCCGAAACGGACGATGCGGTCACGTGAGGGAGGTCAACCGGTTGATCGTGTGCGAGGTGAAGCGAATCATCTCGTTCTTCGCCGGATCGCGCAGCAGCGCCATCGGTTCGCCGCCGGCTTCGACGACTGAAATCTGCTCGTCGAGCAGCTTGCGGAGCATCACGACGCCGGTGTCGGAAACGCCGAGGTGTTCGGCCGCGCGGTCGACGATCGCACCCTGCGTTTCCCATGCCATGCGGTCTTGGCTATCGAAGTTGTTCAGCGCGTAGTCGCCGTTGGGCAGAACGTCGTCCTGCAGCACTTCGAGCGGGATCGGCGCGGGCTGCACTTCGTCGACGCCCGTCTCGTTGGGCGTGAACCACGCGACGAAGATGCGGGTACTCGTATCGTTCACCGGCGTGCGGAAGTGCTGCGTTTCGTTGATACCCACCGGGATGCGCAAGATGTTCGGGAAGATCAACGGCGGCCGCACTTCTTCTTCGAGGTTGCCATCGCCGAGATCGTAGAAGCACCGTTTCTCGATGCCCCACTCGCACAGCGAATATTCATACGATGCGATCGGGCGATGAAAGTAGTCCGCGCCGGGGCTCTTGAGCCCTTTGCTCAGCATCGTGTGGCCGTGCAAGTAATACGTGTGCACCGTGTCGGCCGTGTTCTCTTGCGCCTGCAGCCAATTGCAGTTCAGCGTCGGCCGCAGCTGAAGTTTCCGTTTGCCGTCGTTGCGCACGAGCACGTCCCAACGAGGCAAGAGCGGCGCCGGCAAGGGGCCCATGTAGACGAAAAGCAATCCGCCCAGTTCCTCGACCGGATAGGCACGCTGGCGCACGCGTTCTTTGTAGGTGCTGGTCTCCGGCTCGAAGGGCTGCTCGAGGCACGCGCCGTCCGGTGCGAATTTCCAGCCGTGGTAAGCGCAGCGAATTGCATCACCTTCGACAAAACCGTAGAACAGCGAACAGCCGCGATGCGTGCAGTGCTCCGCGACGCACCCGTAACTGCCGTCCTCGCCGCGATACACGACGAGGTCTTCCGACAGCACTGTCAAGCGCTTCTTCGGATGTTCGCTCATGAGATCGGAGGCGGGCGCGAGCGCCTGCCAATAGCGCCGCAAGAGCGCTCCACCGGGCGTCCCCGGTCCCACTTGCGTCAAGCGGGCGTTTTTCTCGGCGGTAAGCATCCTTCCGATCTTAGTCGCTGACCGGCAGGGTGTCAATTTTCGCGCGGCGTCGACTCAGTTGCGGCGCAAACGGCCTTCTTCAGCGTCTTGTTTGTCGAGGTTCGCCTTCTGATCGTTGAGCACGTATTTGTTCGCCGCTTCGCGCTCCGCATCGCCGACGTGCTCGTCGAAATACTTGCGCAGCTCATCGTCGCTGGCGCCGCCGGCAATCAGCCCATCGAACTCATCGCGCGAGACGCCGGCGCGGTCGAGAAATCCCATCGATAGGCCACAGTAGGCCATGTATTCGCCGTTGGTCCCGGCATGGTCGGCACGCACTTTGTCGGCCAGGCGGGCGAGCCAGCTATACCGGCCGAGCATTTCCCGGCCGCTCCGCGGAGGATCGGTATCGAGGTTTCGTACTGCGGTTGCCACGGGGGCAGTTTACCCGGCTCGCAGGCCTTCGACACATCCGCGTCTGAAGTCGCATCTCTCACTTACCGCTACCGCGCCGACCGGAGACGAAGATGGAACGGAAAAAAGCCTCCGATTTCCCGCAAGAGCTCCTCGATCTGTTTCAACTCTACGTGCACGGCGAGATCGACCGTTCGGGCTTTCTGAACGGGGCCGCGAAGTTCGCCGTAGGCGGTTTGACGGCCGCGGGCCTCTTGGCCGCGCTCAAACCGAACTTCGCCTGGGCCATGCAAGTGCCGCCCGACGACAAGCGCATTCGCGTTGAATACGATACCGTTCCATCACCGCTCGGCAACGGCTCGATCAAGGGCTACTTGGTGCGGCCGGCCGCCGCAAGTGCGAACGCGAAGGTGCCGGCAATAATCGTCATCCACGAAAATCGAGGCCTCAATCCCTACATCGAAGACGTTGCCCGCCGCTTGGGACTGCTCGGCTACACGGCGTTTGCGCCCGACGGCTTGACCAGCGTCGGAGGCTATCCGGGCGATGAGGAAAAGGCCACTGCGCTCTTCACCACGGTCGACAAAGGCAAGATGACCGAGGATTTTGTCGCGTCGGCGAAATGGTTGAAGGCGCGACCGGAAAGCAACGGCCGCTACGGCGCCGTCGGCTTCTGTTTCGGCGGCGGCATCGCGAACACGCTGGCCGTCCGCCTGCCGGACCTCGGGGCCGCCGTGCCGTTCTACGGCACGCCGCCGGCACCGTCGGATGTGACGGCGATCAAAGCGGCGGTGCTCGTGCACCAAGCCGGACTCGACACCAAACTTGCGGCGACGTGGCCCGGCTACGACGCGCAGTTGACGGCGGCGCACGTGACGCACGACGGTTACATCTACGCGGGTGCCAATCACGGTTTTCACAATGACACGACGCCGCGCTACGATGCCGCCGCCGCGACGCTCGCGTGGCAGCGCACCGTGGCCTGGTTTGCGAAGTACGTGAACGCGTCCTAGGACGCGGCGATCATCTCCGTCGCGCGCACGCGGCGTTCGGTGAACTTCTCCCGCGCGGAAAGCTCGAGCGTGGGATCGATCATATCCGCGTCGAGCGACTCGGCGTACGTCACCCGCACCATGCGATGCACGGTGGCGTCGTCGATCTTCGTGTACTTCTGCAAGATCGCGGCCGACCTGTCGTGGTTCGCGTTCGCCCAGCGCGCCGTCTGATAGATCACCGTCGCGAATGCGTGAACGGCCGCGGGGTTCTTCTTCGCCCAGTCGGCCGTCGCGAACCAGCCGCCGATCATCAGCCGTTTCCCGATCAGCTCGAACGGCTTCGCCAGCACGCGCACGTCGGCGAGGCTCGCCGCCAGCGACGGTTCGGAGATGACACCGGCAGCGATGGTGCCGCGGTTGAGGGCGGCGCTCACTTGCGAAAACGGCATCTCGATGATGTTGACTTTGGCGGGATCGGCGCCGTTCGCTTGCAGCCAAGTCACGACGGCCAGATGCGTGATGTCCTTGATGCCGGATACCGAAACCGCTTTGCCCTCGAGATCGCGGGCGCTCGTGACCGGCGAGTCTTTCGCAACGCAGAGCACGATCGTCGGCGCCGCGGCCGAATACATCCCGCCCCCGGCGATGTACACGAACGGCAAGCCGCGAATCGTGGCGTTGGCCAGCGTGATGACGCTCGAGATCCCGATGTCCAGGGCGCCCGATGCGACGCCGGTCGAGACTTGCGCGCCGTTGGCGAAGGTCGTGATCTCGGCGTCGATGCCGGCGCGCGTAAAGTAGCCGAGATCTTGCGCGTAGTAGGCCTCGGCGAAGCTGTCGTTGGCCGTGGCGCCGATCTTCAGCGGGATGCGCGTTTGCGCCGCCGCCGGAGACGTGCGCGCGCCCGCGAGCGCAGCCGCCGTAGCGGTGAGAAAAAGCCGTCGATCGATCACGATTTGCGCTTCGGCAAACGCTGCGGGATTACCGCGAAGCCCGGATCGCCGAGCTGCCAGAACAGGAAGCTGTACTGATCGGCCAGCAGCGCATCGCTCTGCGCGCGTGAGGATGCCATAAACCCGTGACCGGCATCGTAATCGACGCGTAGCAGAATCGGCCGGCCGCTGCTGCTCGCCGCTTGCAAGCGCGCCGCGAACTTGCCCAGCTCCCACGGCGAGACGCGTGGATCGTTGATGCCGGTAATCAGCATGACGGCCGGATAGGCGACGCCGTCGCGCACTTGCAAATAGGCATCGATCGGGTAGAGGTCGTGGAAGCCGGCGGCCGTCGTCTGCGTGCCGAATTCGGGAATGTTGGGCGGTCCGTTAGGCGTGAACTCGCTGCGCAACGCATCGCTGACGCCGACGACGTCGAGCGCGGCGGCGAAGAGCTGCGGCGCTTGCGTGATCGCGCCGCCGATCGCGATACCGCCCGCACTCGTTCCCTCACCGGCAAGATGCTGCGGGCTCGTGTAATGATGCGCCACGAGCCACTTGCCGCACGCGATGAAATCGTCGATCGTGTGCTGCTTCGTTGCAAGCATCCCGGCGCGGTGCCAGTCCTCACCGTACCAGCCGCCGCCGCGCGGGTGACAGACGGCATAGACGCCGCTGCGCTCGAGCCAAGCGAAGCGGGCCGTTTCGAAATCGGGGAAGATCTCGGTGCCGTAGGCGCCGTAGCCTTCGAGATATGCCGGATGCGAGCCGTCGAGTCTGATCCCTTTGCGATAGAGTATCGAAAGCGGAACCAGCGTTCCGTCGGCGCTCGGCGCCTGTACTTCCGCCGACGTGTACGCCGTTGCGTTGAACGGCGACGGCGGCTTCAAATCGGTTTTCACCACGGCCAGGCTCGCATCGTTGCGGTAATAGAGCAGCGTGTGGGTCCAGCCGGTGAGGCCGAACGTCGTGCCGGCAACGCGCGGATCGGTGAGCATTGCGATCAGCGAGCCGGTAAACGGCATCGGTACCATAGCCGCGGCGCCGGTGACCTTTCCGTCGTCGTCGACGGGCAGGCGCGCGATGCGCCCGAAGCCGCCGACGCGCGAACGCACGTACAGGCCGTCAGCAGAAACGCCGACGCCTTCCACCACCGAGCGCGATGGCGCGACGATCGTTTGCGCGGCAGCCAGATCCGGCGCGGCGAGCGACGTCGCCAGCACCTTGAAGTTCGATGCGTTCTTGTGCGAGAGCAAGTAGATCGTGGAACCGCGGAAGTCGAACGACGTGACCTCGTCGGCGACGTCGGCGATCTTTTGCCACGGCGCTTGCGCGTTGGTCACGCTCGCTGCCGGAGCGGCATAGATCGCCATCTCGTTCTGCACGCCGTTTTGCACCACCGCAAGCGTGTACGTCGATGCCGGTGACGTTACGATCGCAACGAAGCCGGTTGCGGGCACCGGTACGGCCGGCGAAACGCCGAAGCCGCCGACGGCGACGTCGGTCTCGGGATCCTGACCGAGCACGTGCAAGAACGTGCGCACCTTCTGTTCTTTGTCGGTCGCGGGCTCGCCCGGCGCAAGCTTGTTCTCGCGCAAGTAGTAGAACGATGCGTTATCCGGGCGCCAGCTCGAGACGCCGTCGCGCGCGCGGCTGATCGTATCGGGCAGCGCACGTCCGGTGCCGGTCTCGATCACGTGCAGCACCGACTCTTCGGAACCGCCTTCGGAGAGGCCGTACGCGACGTACTTTGCATCGAGCGAGGGTGCGAAGTAATCGACCGTGTAGTGTTTGCTCGTGTCGGCCGTCAGTGTGTTTGGATCGATCAGCACGCGTTCGGGCGCGCCTGACGCCGGCCGCACGTAGAGCTTCGGAAGGTTCTCGCCCGGCCGCTGCTTCTCGTAGAAGTACCAATCGCCGACGCGCTGCATCTCGCCGACGACGGTGCCGGCGTTGTCGAGCTGGTGGATGCGCGCGAGCAGTTTGGTCCGCGCCGGATCGAGCCGCGCCAGCACGCTGCGCGTGTACGTGTTCTGGGCACGAAAGAACGCTTGCACGTCCGGACGCTTGAGGTCTTCGAAATAGCGGTAGCGGTCGGTCACCGTTGTTCCGAACAGATGTTGCGTCACCGGCCGCACCGGGGGCGGCGCCGGCGGCGTGGGTAATGCGGCCGGAGCCGCCGAGACGGCGGGTTGCCGCCCGGCGGTGACCGCAACGGCGACCAGCAATGCAACGGCAGCCAACGAACGAACGGGGACAAAGCGCTTCATGCCTGCACGATACGCCGCCAAGCGTGCCGCCTCATGGCAATCACCGCGTTGCGGCGATCACCGAGCTCGGCGGGCGCTCGATTCGCTCGAGGAACGGCTCGAGGAATTTCCCCGTCGCACCGCGCCGGTAGAGCGCCGCAAAGCGAATCCTAAGATTCGGGACGATCGAGACGTAGTGCACGCCGCGAATCTTCACGTTGCGCGCTGCCGACGAGAGCAGCGCGACACCGAGGCCGGCGGAGACGAGGCCCAAGAGAATCTGCACGTCGGTCGTTTCCTGAACGACGCGCGGCGTAAAACCGGCTTCCCGGCACGCCGTGATGACTTGATCGTAGACCGTCTCGCCGAATTTCGTCGGCGCGGTCATCACGAAATCCTCAGCGGCTAATTCACCGATCGCGATTTGACGGCGCGTGGCAAAGCGATGGCCCTCGGGGATCGCTGCGGTTACCGCTTCTTCTGCGATCGGCACCACGGCTAACCCATCGTGCTCCACTGCAATGTCGTCGGTGTAGTGGACGAAGCCGAGATCGAGCGCACCGCTTTCGAGCGCCTCGATCTGTTCGCGCGACCACATCTGCCGCAACTCGACCTTGATGTTGCTGCGGTCGCGGCGGATGCGCCGCACGGTGCGCGCGATCGGGATGAACGGAAAGATCCGGCTGAACCCAAACACGAGGCGCGTGCTCGCGGCTGCGTTCGCGACTTGCGCCGAACGGAGCGTCGCGCCGGCGGCATCGAGCGTACGCTGCGCCGGCTCGAGCGTCGCCCGCCCGAGTTCGGTGAGCACGACGCCGCGCGCGGTGCGGACGAACAATTGCCCGCCGAGTTCCGCCTCGAGCTTTTGCATCTGCGTCGTAAGGGCGGGCTGGGCGATCGCCAGCACTTCGGACGCGCGCGTGAAACTGCCCTGACCGGCGATCTCGACGAAGTAACGAAGCTGCCGAAGTTCCATTAGGTCTACCTTATGCTAAAACGTCGTACGAGGCGAGTCATAACATATCGCGATAGCCCTATTCCTACCTGGATATTGGACACAGATTTTGCCCGATGGCATGATGGTCGCGGCCCGCTCAGGCCTCCAAACGAGCAGAAAGCCAAAAAAAGCAACCCCATCATGAAGACGATCACTACCCTCGCCGCGACCCTCTCGGCAGCGCTCCTCATCTCGGCAACGCCCGTTCTAGCAGCCGAGGCAACCACACCGCAAGCGGGCCCGATTCACATCGACGGCGTGCAGCTCTACGGTCAGAACATCGAGGACGAAGACAGCGACGGCGCCGTTCCCAACTCGGTGAAGATCGCGTTCACGAACACTAGCGCCTCGCCCGCCACCGACGTCGTATTCGCGCTGGAATCCAACGGTGTCGTGATCGGCGAAGTCGAGGATGCCGGTTCGTTCGCAAACGGCGTCACGGTCAGCCACACGTTCTTCGACGACGAGCTCTCCGACAGCCAGCAAGTCGCGGTCGAGAAGGCCACCTTCGCCGACGGTACCGTCTGGAACAGCGCCGATGTGCCGGCTTCACAGGGCACCGAAGAACGTAACGCCGTCAACGCGACGCCGGAGTTCTAACCCTCGGTCACGGGCCGCAATTGAGCCGGCTCGAGCCGCCGCGCTACGACCAGATACGCAGCGGCCCCGATGAGCGGCATCACGCTCACGTCGATGAGCGCCGTCTCGGGGCCGAAGCGCGTCACGGCAAAGCCGACCACGGTGACGAGGATCGAACCCACTCCGAACGCGACGCCGTTGATCAAGCCCAGCGCCATGCCGAGATTGCGCGGCAAAAGCGACTGCACGATCACGACGCCGGGTGCATTCTGCACCGCCAAAAGGATACTGCCGAGCAGCAGCAGCCCGATCCCGAAGGCCGGCGGCGCGAAGAAAAACCCGAGCAAACACGGTACCGCCGCGACCAGCGCGACCACCGAAGCCGTAACCGAACCGAGGCGGTCGCCCAGATAACCGCCGAGATACATGCCGATGATGCCGACCAGCAAAAACGCCGTGACGAGTTGACCCGCTTCAACGATCGAACCGCCGCGCGCCGCGAGCAAATTCGGAAGATAGGTCATGAATGCGGCCGTCGTCAGGAAGCGCGCGGCGGTGCTGCCGACGACCAGACCGATGCCGAGCCGGTCGATGCTTGCCGCCGATGTGGGTTCCAGCATGCGCTGCGTTTCGTGCGCCGGCTGAGCCGCCACGTGCGCGCGGCGAATGCCGGCGTACACGCACGCGACCGCGAGCAGTCCGAGCGGCAGCATCACGAGCGACGCCAGCGTGCCGAAACGCGCGAGCAGCGCCGCGATGGCGACCGGTCCGAACGCGAAGCCGAACGAACCGCCGATCTGAAATACCGAAATGCCGCCGGACTTGCGCGACCCGCTCAGCAGCGCGGCATACTTGCCGGCTTCGGGATGCATCACGGCCGAACCAAGACCGCCGACGATCACGAGCAGCGAGAGCATCCACAGCGAACCCGCGAGCGACGCAAACGAGATCGACACCACAACCATCAACACGCCGGTCGGCATGAACCACCAGCGACCGTGCCGGTCGCTGTAGGCCCCGAAGAACGGCTGCACGATCGAACTGGTCAAATACCAGAGAAAACCCACCGCGCCTTGATACCAGGCCGAAAGCCCGGCGTTGGTCGCGACGAAAAAGATCGTGAGCGCGACGGTGCCGGAAAAGAAATCGTTGACCCCGTGCCCGAAGGCGATCGCGAGCAAGCCGCGCAGATTCCAATCGGTGCCTTTCGGCTTTGCGACCGCGTGTGCCATCAAGCGCTCTTCGGCGCCGCGCAGGACGGATTCCCCGTCGGCGGCCGCCAACCGTACGGTTCGTGCGATACATCTTCTATGGTGCCGGCGCGATCGGTGCCACGCTCGGCGCGCGGCTGTTCGAAATCGGCCGCGACGTCATGCTGATCGCCCGCGGCGAGCACGGACGGATCCTGGCCGAACGCGGCCTGCGTTTCGGAACGCCGGAGGGCTGGCGCACGCTGCGCATCCCGGTCGTCGCGCATCCCGACGCGCTGACCCTCGGCGACGGCGACATCGTCGTGCTCACGATGAAGAGCCAGGACACGTCCGCGGCGCTGGACGCGCTCGTCGAGCGCACGCCGCGCGACATCGCGATCGTGTGCGCGCAGAACGGTGTCGAAAACGAACGGCGCGCGCTGCGGCGCTTCGCCAACACGCACGGCATGTGCGTGATGATGGCGGGCGTATTCACCGAACCGGGCGTCGTGCATCAGCACAACCCGCCGCACGGCGCGCACTGCGACATCGGCCGCGTGCCGCACGGCACCGACGCGATCGACAAACTGGTAGCCGCGGATCTCGAAGCCGCCGGCGTGCGCAGCAGCGCCGCGGCCGACGTCATGGGCCTCAAGTATGCGAAGCTGCTCTCGAACGTGCTCAACGTGCTCGAAGCAGCCTGCGGCGCCGTGAGTTACGGCAGCGATCTCGGCAACCGTGCCCGCACCGAAGCCGAAGCGGTGTTTTCCGCCGCCGGCATCACGCTCGGCAGCGGTCCGGAAAGCCCGCGCATCGCAATGCGCTTCGGTGAGGTCGAGGGCACGACGCGTCCCGGCGGCTCGACGCTGCAGAGCCTCGTGCGCGGCGCCGCAACGCTCGAAGGCGACGATCTCAACGGCGAGATCGTGCTGCTCGGGCGCCTGCACGGCATCGCAACACCGGTGAACGCGATGTTGCAACGCCTTGCGCGCCGGCTCGTCTCCGAGCGCATTCCACCCGGCTCACTGCCGCTCGCCAAGGTGGAAACGCTCGTCTAAGACTTAGTCGTGGCGGCGGTCGTCGCTGCCGCGGGTCGCACGTGCTTGCGGATGTGCGACCGGAGCGGCGTGACTGTAGGACGGCGCGCCGGTCCGGTTATACGTTGGAGCCGCGGGATGCGTGTATGCCGGTGCGGTCTGCCGATCGTAATGCGGCTGCACGTAACCCGGCGCTGCTTGCCGGTTATACTGCGGCTGCGCATATGCCGGCGCCGCTTGCCGATTGTACTGCGGCTGCGCGTACGGCGGTGCAGCCGGACGTGCATACGGCGGAACGTTGCCGTAGGACGGCGCGGCCGCGGCACCCGGCAGTTGCGGATGATATGCCACGTGCGTCGCGCGTGCGACCGACGCTTGCTGCGTTGTGAACGGCGTGCGCGCTGCGAAGCTTCCCGGCGTTCCGGCGAATCCGCGGGTGCTGAACTGCGGACGCACCGCGAGCGACGGCGCGACCGAGCGCTGCGTGAAGCGCAGGTTTGCTTGACTCGGAACGATCGGCAGTGCGCCGCGCAGCGGCACCGTTTGGATCCCACGCAATTGCGCCGTCGACACGACGGTCGGATTGCCGAAGCGGCCGTTCTGGAAGTTCTCACGCGTGACCGCCGTGAACGCGCCGTTCACGGCAATGTTGCGGTAGTGCACGTCGGTGCTCACGATTGCGGTAGCGTGCGGCCCCCACCACGGGTGGAACGTTTCATACGGTGCGAGCGGCACCCAGCCGATGTTGCCGAAGCCGACGCCCACACTCACCGCGCCGATGTTGAAGCCGACGAAACCGACCAATGCGGGACTCCACGCCGGCGCGCGGCGTCCGGGAGCCGGCGGATACCACGCCCACTGATGGTGCGCCGTGCTGAAATACCAGCGGCCATAGTGATACGGTGCCCAGCCCCACGGTTCGGCGGCGACCCAGGTCCAGCCGTAGCCCTCTTCCCATACCCAGTTGCCGTTGCGATACGGCGCCCAGCCGGCCGCGACGTTGGTTGGAATCCAAACGTTGCCGTAGGTTCCGTCGTCGACCCATTGTCCGTTAGCGGCGAGGTCGCCGACGCCCTGAATGCTCGTGTCGACGTACTGCCCTTCGCTCGAAGCCGCGAGATAGATATGGTCGCGGTCGCCGTTGTACGAATCGAAATCGTCGAGCGCGATCGCGCCTTGCATTTGTACTTGCGGATTTGCCGCCGGACCGTCGGCGATCAGCGTAGAGCCCGGCCCCAACGGCTGACTGCCTTGCGGCGTCACGATGTCGGCGCGACCGGCGCGCACGGTAACGGCGGTTTCGCCGTTCCCATCGACCGAGACGCGAAAGCTGCCGGCGGTGCGCGGGATGACCGAGATCGACGGCGTGTCGATCGCCGATTGACCGTCGGTATCACCGAACAGGCGCAACTCGATCGTCCCCGCAGCAAGCTGGATCTGACGATTCGCCGAATCGACGTTGACGAAACGGATCTGCACGTTTTGGCCGAGCCGCACGGCCGAACGCCCGTCGAAGCCGACCTCGGCGCGGCCGTCCTGCCCCGTCGTTACGTAATCCGCGCCGAGCACCGGCGCATTGAGAACTGCGGCGAGCGCCGAGCTGTCGTCGCCGCGCTGAATTGCAACGTCGCCGGAAAGGGCATCGATGCGCGCGACCGGCCCCGGAGCAGCTTGCGCGAAGTCGTCATCTTGTGCAAACGCCGCCGGCGCGAACGCCGGCGGCATCATGAGGGAGAAAGCCACCGCGATGACGAGCGGCAACGCCCGGCGCCGCCCGGATAATGATGATTGCATTGAGGGCCTCCGATCGATGTGTACCCTGGAACGGCTGCTTCCCTCGTGGGAGTTCCGCGGCCGGCCCGGCGCCGGCGTAAGCTTAATCCGAGTCCAATCTCCGCGGCTCATGGCGGCAGCGTGGCCGCCGATACGTTCTACATACAACTGCACGGACGCATGGCGCGGCCGCACGCTTCACTTGGTAAGGGGACGATCGTTGTGAAGGTTCGCTTGGCACTCATAATTGCCGCCTTTTCTGCAATGCTCGCGCCGGCGATGGCGCAAGACACGCAGGGCCTCGCGCCGGCGGATGAATACTTCGGCCACTATAGACTCAGCGTGCTCGGGATCGCCAATACGATTCGCGACGCCGGCGCGCGCATCGACGCGGGCACGGCGCCGGGCTCGATGCTGACCGGTCCGCTCGGCTTTGTCACCGATGCGATCAAGGATTGGGAAAGCCAGTACCCCGCCGACCCGTGGATCTCAAAAGATCTGCTCGCGCTCGAAACGGTGTATCTGCGCGTGCCGACCGACGAAGGCTTCCGGCTCGCATCGCAAACGGAATCGTGGCTCGTCGCCGACTATCCGAACACGGACAGCGCCGCGAACGGCCGCAGCGAGTTGGCTGCCAATCGGATTCCCTATATGCCGCAGCAGATTCCGCAAGTCGCGCAAGCGCCCGCACCGGCTCCCGCGCCGCAGCAATACTACACGCCGCTGCCGCCGGTCGCGTACGCTCCGCCGCCGCAACCCGCAATCCCATCCTACGCAATTCCGTGGCAACGCTTTGCCGCGATGCGCGCACCGCTTCCGCCGCCACCGGTGCGCTATTATCGGTACGGATACGGTTACTAAAATCGCGCGGGCGGGTATGACGGTGAAGTGATACGCGCCCTCGTCGTTCTCGTTGGTCTGCTGGCAGGCGTCCTGGCGTTTGCAGCGGGCGGCGCACAAGCGGCCGGTCCCTCGCAAGCGCTCGGCGTCACGCTGCACCACAATCGTGCGGCGACCGAGCGCTTACCGCAATATCTTTCGGCCGCCCCGATTGCGGTCAACGTCAAAGGCCGCTACGCCGGCCGGCTGCAATCGCTAACGGTTACCGCAACCGGACCGAGCGGCGAGGCGGTCAGCACGCCGCTCGCGCGCACCGGCAATACATTCAGCGGCAATTTGCACTTGGGCGCTCCGGGAACGTGGACGGTCGCGTTTTCAACGCAACTCGGTTCCGTCAGCGCCGCGCTGGCCAACGTGCCGCTCGATGTCGTCGATGAAGATGCCGCCGATCTCGCTGCGCGCTTTGCGTTCGCGCTCTCGGCGTTGTCGATCGTGGCCGGTTTGGCACTGGTCGTGCGCATGAACGGCCGCCCGCTCGTGCTCGCGGTCGCTAAGAAACGTAGCTGACGTTGACGCTGTAGCCGCCCGCTTCGGCGCGGTGCAGCACGTTCAAAACCGAATCGATGTCGGAGTCGACGTCGATCATCTCGCCCGCGCTGATGCCGACGGGTCCCGCGTTCGCCCACAACAAACGGCGCGCGGTTTGGAACGCGGCACGTAACCGCTGCGGCGTTGCTTCGAGTACCGGCCAGTCGTCGTACGATGCCGCCGGAACGATGCGCCAGCCGTCACCCGAACATTCGACCTCATCGGCGTAGGCATGCGGAACGTTGGCCAAAACGTCGAGATTGGCCCGATCTTGGATGGTCGTCGCGACGTCGGCTTCGGCGAGCCGGATGACGTAGCGATAAAACGATGAATTTGCGACGGAGCACATCCCGGCGGGGGAACCGACGCTAACGCTAACCATTGGCCAACGGCCTTCGCGCGCCGGCAAAACTCACCCCTCTCGGACGATGCCGTGGGCCGAGATCGCCAGCTCGAGCACGCGCGACGCCACGCCGTGCTTGGCGAAGATCGCCTGCATCCGCTCGCCCGCATCGCAGCCCGGGCGCACCAGCGCGATCACGGACGGCCCGGCACCCGAGAGCGCCACACCGAGCAAGCCCGGCGCGTCGAGCGCGAGCATCTCCGGCAATCCCGGCACGAACGACGCCCGGAACGGCTGGTGCAGCCGGTCGTGCATGGCGGTCCGCAAGAGATCGATTTGACCGCTTGCTAGAGCGGCGGCAAGCAGCGCGGCATGTCCTACGTTATAAACGGCGTCGCGGCGCGGGTAGGCGTCGGGCAAGATCGCTCGCGCTTCACGCGTCGGCATCGAAAAATCGGGCACGACGACTTGCGCGCTCAGCTCGGCCGGCGCATCGAACCGTGCGTACACGACGTCTTCGCCTTCGGAAACGGCGACCACGATACCGCCGACGATCGCCGGCACGCCGTTGTCCGGATGGCCTTCGAGCACCGTGATCGTGCGCGTGAGCTCATCGATCGTCGGCTCGGGGTCGCGCAGTGCCGCCGCGATCGCCAAACCGAGCGCCGCGCCGGCCGCGCTTCCGCCGAGCCCGCGTCCGAGCGGGACCGGATTTTCCACGCTGATCGCAAGCGGCGGCGGCGTTTGACCGACGCTCGCATAGAGCGTGCGCATCGCGCGCAGCATCTCATCGCGTAAACCGCCGTGCGTCGGCGCTTCGGAGCCGCTGAAGTCCCACGCCGGTTCGCTGCCCGGGTCCAGCACGCGCACGTCGGCGCGAATGCGGAGTTCGAGCGCAAGACCGATCGTGTCGAAACCGGGACCGAGGTTGGCGCTCGTCGCGGGAACGCTGACGGCGAACCGCTTCACGCGGGGGCGTTGAGGCGGTCGATGACCTCGGCGGGATCGACGCCGCGCAAGATACGGTTCGCGAACGGCGCCGCGCTCTCATGATAGTTGGCAGCATACGCGCCGTCTTTGAGCACGTGCCCGGTAAGGATCAGCACGATGTCGTCGCCCGCGCCGATCGTACCGTCGCCGGCGAGTTGACGCAGGCCGGCCAGCGTTGCCGCCGAGGCAGGTTCGCTGCCGATGCCGTCGCGGCCGACGATCGCGCGCGCATCGGCGATCGCGTCGTCGTCGACGTGCAGCACCGTGCCGCGCGAAGCGGCAACTTCGGCACGGGCCTTCTTCCACGATGCCGGAGCTCCGATCTTGATCGCGGTCGCGGTCGTATCGGCGTGCACGGGAATGAGATCGGCTTTGTCGCGGAACGCCCGCGCGAACGGCGCCGCGCCGGAGGCTTGCACCACGGCGAGACGCGGCAGGCGATCGATCCAGCCCAATGCCAGTGCTTCGCGAAAGCCTTTGCCGAGCGCGCTCGTGTTACCGAGGTTGCCGCCCGGCAAGACGATCCAATCGGGCACGCGCCAGCCGCGCTGTTCGAGCAGCACGAACGCGGCGGTCTTCTGGCCTTCGATGCGATAGGGGTTGACGGAATTCACGATTGCAACGCGCTGCGGATCCATCGCGCGCACTGTCACGAGCGCGGCGTCGAAATCGCCATCGATGGCGACGACGGTCGCGCCGTAATCGAGCGTTTGCGCGACCTTCGCTTCGCTGATCCCGGTCGACGGCACCAGCACGACGGCGTGGATGCCCGCACGGGCCGCATACGCGGAGAGCGACGCCGACGTGTTGCCCGTGCTGGCGCAGATCGCAACGCGCGCGCCGGTCGCCGCGGCGCGCGAAATCGCCACCGTCATACCGGCGTCTTTGAACGAGGCGGTGGGATTCATGCCGAGGTGCAGACACGAGAGGTGTTGCACGCCCGCGTATGCGGCGCTGCGCGGCGCATCGTAGACCGGCACGTCGCCTTCGCGCAGCGTCACGATCGAATCGAACGGAATCGGCGGCAGCAGATCGCGATATCGCCACACGCCGCTGCGGTCGCGCAGATCGTTGGAGTTGCGGCGCGCCGCGATGCGGTCGCGATCGGGCGCCGTGCCCGAAGCCGCGGCAAACGTCTCGAACGCCAGCAACCCTTCGCACGACGCGCAGAACATCGCGTCGGGCGCGGCGGCGCGGCCGCATTCGCTACAAACGAGGTTCACGCGGTCGTAACTGCCCCTTCCGCCGCCGAGCCCACCAGGCGCGCGTACTTTGCCATCACGCTGCTGTTCCCGTAACGCGGTGCAGGCTGCTTGACGGTTGCGAGCCGCTGCTGCATCTCGGCATCGGAGATGTCGAGGGTCAGTTTGCGGTTGTCGATGTCGATCGTGATCGTATCGCCGTCGCGTACGGCAGCGATCGGACCGCCCACGTAGGCTTCGGGCGCGACGTGGCCGATCATCAGCCCGCGCGTTGCGCCGCTAAAGCGGCCGTCGGTGATGAGCGCGACCGTTTCGCCGAGGCCTTGGCCGACGATGGCGGCCGTGACGCCGAGCATCTCGCGCATACCCGGACCACCCTTCGGTCCTTCGTAGCGAATGACCACGACGTCGCCGTCCACGATCTCGCGCTTGTCGACCGCGTGCATCGCGTCTTCTTCGCGTTCGAATACGCGCGCGCGCCCCGTGTGCAGCGAACGTTCGTGCCCCGCCACTTTGACGACCGAACCGTCCGGGGAAAGATTGCCGCGCAGGATCACGATGCCGCCGGTCTTCTTGAACGGGTGTTCGGCCGTTGCGATGACCTTCTGCCCCGGTGTTTCTTTGATGTTCGCGGTTTCTTCGGCCAGCGTACGGCCGGTGGGCGTCAAGGTCGAGCCGTTCACGAGTCCGCCGGCGATCATGCGTTGCGCGATCAGGCCGATACCGCCGGCTTGGTCGACGTCGAGCGCGACGTATTGTCCGCCGGGCCGCAAGTCGGCGACGATCGGCGTGCGTTCGCTGATGCGATCGAAGTCATCGATCGTCAGCGGTACGCCGGCTTCGCGCGCCATCGCAAGCAGATGCAAGACGCTGTTGGTCGAGCCGCCGGTTCCGGCGGCCGCCGCAATCGCGTTGTCGAACGCATCGCGCGTGCAGATGTCGCGCGGTTTCAAATTCCGGCGCAACAGTTCCATTACGATCTGCCCGGCGCGATACGCTTCTTTTTCCTTGCGCGCGTCGGTTGCGCCGGGACTCGCGCTGCCGACCGGCGAGAGCCCGATGAACTCGAGCACGCCGGCCATCGTATTGGCGGTAAACTGACCGCCGCACGCGCCGGCGCCGGGGCAGGCAAAGTTTTCGATCTGCAACAGTTCGTGATCGTCGATCTTGCCGGCGGCGTGCGCGCCGACCGCTTCGAACACGTCGCCGATCGTCAGATCGCGGCCCTTATACTTGCCGGGCGCAATCGAACCGCCGTAGAGCGCGAGCCCCGGAATGTTCAAGCGCAACAGCGCCATGCCGGCGGCCGGAATCGTCTTATCGCACGCGACCAGGCACACCACGGCGTCGAAGCCGTAACCGCGCGCGACCAGCTCGATCGAATCGGCGATCACTTCGCGGCTGATCAGCGAGGTTTTCATCCCCTCGGTGCCCATCGAGATCCCGTCGCTGATCGCGATCGTGTTGAACTCGAGCGGCGTTCCGCCGGCCGCCCGAACGCCCGCGCGCACGTGGTCGGCCAGACCGCGCAGGTTGAAATTGCACGGCATCGCGTCGGTCCACGTATTGGCGATGAGGACCAGCGGTTTTTTGAGATCTTCGTCGGTCAAACCGACGGCTTTGAAGTACGAGCGTGCTGCGGCCCGATCGCGTCCATCGACGACGACCGAACTTCGCGCGCGCATCGCGTCTGAAACGGACATGGGGAGCCTCTTCTTCATGCCGAACAGGATTGCATCGTGATCGACCAACAGCCGCGTTTAGGCTTCAGTGGGCAGGACGTTCCCCCCGAGGACGTATTCAATCAATGCGTCCGCTGCGGGCTGTGCCTGCCCACCTGTCCGACCTACGTCGAAACCCTGGTCGAGACATCGGGACCGCGCGGGCGCATCGCCTTGATCCGGGCCGTTGCCGAGGGGCAACTCGACCTGACGAGTCCGGGCTTCATGCATCAGATGAGCGAGTGCCTCGATTGCCGGGCTTGCGAGGCCGTTTGCCCGTCCGGCGTGCGTTACGGCGAGTTGCTCGAGCCGGCCCGGACCCAGATCGTGCGGGCGACCGCACCCACGCGCTCGCCCTCCGCAACCTTCGGCCGCAGCGTGCTGATCGGCGCGCTCTTCTCGCAGTTGTGGTTCATGCGGCTGGTTGCGAACTTCGTGCGCATCTACCAGCGCAGCGGCTTGCAAGCGCTCGCGCGCAAGAGCGGCATCCTGCGCGCGCTGCGTCTCGAGGAACTCGAAGCGCTCGCGCCGCGGATGTCGTCGTCGTTTTTCGTTGCGCGCGGCCAGCATTTTCCAGCGCAAGGCACCCGTAAAGCCACGGCCTTTTTGCACGCGGGCTGCATCATGCACGTCGCCTTCGCAGACTGGAACGAAGCGTCGGTGCGCGTGCTCAACCGCGCCGGCATCGACGTCGTCGTGCCCGCCGATCAAGGCTGCTGCGGGGCGATCACGATCCATGCCGGCGAAATGGATCGCGGCCGCGAGCTCGCCAAGCGCAACATCGCGGCGTTCGAGCGCAGCGGCGCCGACGTGTACGTGATCAACGCCGCCGGCTGCGGTTCGGCGCTCAAGGAATACGGGCAGCTCTTTCATGGCGATTCGGCTTGGCACGAACGCGCGCTCGCGTTCAGCGCCAAGGTCCGCGACATCACGGAATATCTCGACGAAGTCGGCATCGGCGCGGGGCTGGGCACGTTGAACGCCGTCGTCACGTATCAAGACCCGTGTCATCTCGCACATGCGCAACGCATCACGGCCGCGCCGCGGCGGCTGCTCGCGCAGATTCCGGGCCTCGAACTTCGTGAGATGGAAGAGAGCTCGCTCTGTTGCGGGAGCGCCGGAATCTACAACGTCACGCAACCGGAAATGGCCGGCCGCCTCGGCCGCCGCAAAGTCGAGCACGTGATCGACGTCGCGCCCGACATCCTCGCCACCGCCAACCCCGGCTGCGCCCTGCAAATCGCCAACGGCCTGCGCACGACCGGCAAGAACATCGAAGTCCTCCACGTCGTGCAATTATTAGATCGAGCCTACTCTTCCGATGTCACCCCGAGCTTGTCGAGGGGCAGCCGCCAAGCTTGACGATCGAGGCGGTCCCTCGACAAGCTCGGGATGACAACTACGCTTTGTACTCGCGCCACTCCGAGATTTTGCCGTCGCGGGTGTGGACGATCGCGCAGCCGGGGCTACCCGTCCAGGTGCCGTCTTTGAGCTTGATTTCCCAGGTGTAGGCAACCGCGAAGCGTTCGCCGTCGCCGAAGAGATCGTGCACTGTCATGCGCCACTCGGGCCCGCCGTGAAAGAACGGCTTCCAGTGCGCGGCGATCGTATCGCGTCCGACGACCGGCTCTTTCTTGGCTTCGTGAAAGATGCCGTCGGCCGTGAAGTATGCGGCCGAACCGGTTTCGTCACCGGCTCGCCACAGGTCGAACATCTGCTCGAAATCGGAAACGGTCACAGGTCGCCGACGCGCACCCCGTCGGTAAGGGCATCGTTGAGCGTCGAGTAGACGGCGAAGATCTTGAGCAGGCCGGTGATGCGCAGCAGGCGCACGATCTGGCCTTCCTTCACTACGAGGCGCACTTCGCCGTCGAACTCTTTGGCCCGCCGCTGCGCGCCGATCAGCGCGCCGAGGCCGGTCGAGTCGAGGAAGTCGACGTTGGTGAGATCGACGATGAGCCGATGATCGCCGCGCGCGGACGCATCGAGCAGCGATGCCCGGACCGTCGGCGAGGTGGCGATGTCTAAACTGCCGCTGAGTTCGAAGACTTGCATGCCGTCCACGACGTGCATGTGCAGTTTGAGATCTTCGTGACTGTGATTACTCAAATTGTCCAACCCTTCCGAATCCGCCGGGAGAGCGATGCTGGGGCGGCTGGACTCGAACCAACGCATGCCAGGATCAAAACCTGGTGCCTTACCAACTTGGCTACGCCCCACAAAATCGCGCCTCGGCGCCAGCGCGTCTAGTTAGACGACACGGCCTCTGAGCCTTTAGGTGCGAACGCGGAACGCGCGGTCGGCGAGCGCCGAGACGATCGGGATCGTGAAGAGCTCGCCCCGGCCCGCGCGCGCCGAGTAGGAAAACGCGAGCACGGTCAGCGTCACGAACACGATCGCGTCGAGGAGCAATCCGGCCATGTAGATGGTGACGGTCGCGCCGGTCGAGATGCCGGCGTCGAAGATGACCGTCAGCAGCGGCAGGGCCATCACGACGACGAAGACCACGCTGGCCAAGATCCCGAACGTCAGCGCTTGGCGCGTATGGATGCGCGTCCAGCGCGACGCATCCGGCACTTCCCGGACCAGCGCGGCTAATGCGAGCGGCCAGACCAAGTACGCGCTTGCGGCGCGCTGATAATCTTGCTGCTCTTCGATCAGATTAGCCGTTTGGCTCCGAGGTAGCGCGCCGACCAGTAGCTCTCGTGCAGGTTCGAGACGGTGACGCCGTGGCTCGACGAGGCGTGCACGAAGCGGTCGTTGCCGAGGTAGATTCCCACGTGCGACGCTCCGGCAGCGTACGTTTGGAAGAAGACCAGATCGCCCGGAACCATCTTGGCGCCGGTCACGCGTTTGCCGGCGTCGTACTGCGCGTCGGCGGTGCGCGGAATGTGATAGCCGAGCATCGCGAAGACGTGCTGGACATAGCCCGAACAGTCGAAACCGCGCGAACTGGTCCCACCGAACACATAGGGTACACCGAGGAAGCGCATCGCGTTGCGGGTCAGCGTGACCGCGAGCTGCGTGCTGCGATTGACGATCCCGTCGGCGAAGCGCCGAACCAGACGCGAACCGGTCAGCCGGGACTCGGCCGGCGTCGCTTCGGTTGAGGGGTCGACCCCCCACATGGCGAGATCTGCGCCGGCCGTCGGTGCCACGGCCTCGATGGCGGCTGCGCGCACGGCCTGGGCCTGCGAGGCGGGGGCGGCCTCGGCGGCTGCGGTGGCGACCGTGACGGCCGGCGGAAGCGCCGTCTCCGCGGCTCCGCCAATAGCGAAACTCGTTGCGGTCAAAAGGACCGTACACGCCCCGGTAACGAGGAAACGAAACAAGAACTGCTCCTTCTTCCAACACTTACGGGGTTAGTTGACGGGTTAGGACAGAAGAATTGCCCTCGAGCCGACCGGCTCGTTCACCCCTACCGGGAATCCCCCGTTCCGGTCTGCGAGGCCGGACTCAGCGATTACGTAAGCAGAGATATTGTGTGGGTTTAATCACCCACTAACCCTGGGTAGAGGGCTGAGCTTAGTATTTCCTTCCGCCAAACGGCGAAATATTAACTTTCTGCAAGGGTCCCCGCGGCGGTACGAATTACCGCGGCTACGGCCTCCGCGACGTCGCTCGTGGTCGCCTCGTCGGCCGCCTCGACCATCACCCGGACCAGCGGCTCCGTCCCCGAGGGACGTACGAGAATCCGGCCGGCCTGCCCGAGGCGCGCCTCGGCCGCAGCCACGGCGGCCAGCACGGCCGGGGCGCCGGCGATGTCGCGGTCCTCGACCCGCACGTTGATCAGGATCTGCGGGAACACGGTCATGGCTGCTGCGAGATCGCGCAGCCGCTTCCCGCTGCGCGCGGCGACGCCGAACAGGGTCACTGCCGTCATCAAGCCGTCGCCGGTCGTGTTGCGGTCGAGGTCGATCACGTGGCCCGATTGCTCGCCGCCGAGCCGGTAGCCGCCGGCGCGCATCGTCTCGAGCACGTAGCGATCGCCGACCGCGGCCCGTAAAAGCGCGATGCCGGCACGCTCCAGGGCGCGCTCGAGTCCGACGTTGCTCATCACCGTCGCCACGACCGCATCGCCCGGTAGCGCGCCGCGCGCGTGGCGCTCACCCGCCAAGATCAGCAGCGCATGATCGCCGTCGAGCAGCTCACCGGTTTCGTCGACGAACTTCGCGCGGTCGGCGTCGCCGTCGAGCGCGACGCCCACGACGCGCGTGGTACCGCGCGCGATCTCAGCGCGAACCGTCGCCTGCAGCATCGTGAGGTCGGTCGCGCCGCAGGCCACGTTGATGCGCGCCCCGTCGTCCTCGGCATTGATCGCGATCACGCGCGCGCCGAGCCGTTCGAACACTTGCGGTCCGATGCGAAAAGCCGCGCCGTTGGCCGCATCGACGACGATCGTCCAGCCGCTGAGATCGCTGCCGGCGGCGACGAGCATCGCGACGTACCGTTCGGCGAGTTCCGGGGCGGCGGTTGCGACGCCGACGCCGGTGTGCGTTGGACGCGGCAGCGTCACGTCGTGCAGCCGCTCGCCGATCTCATCTTCGACCGCATCGGAGAGCTTGAAGCCGTCCGGGCCGAAGAACTTGATGCCGTTGTCTTCAATCGGGTTGTGCGAGGCCGAGATCATCACGCCGGCGGCAGCACCGAGAGTCACCGTCACGGCGGCGACGCACGGCGTCGGCACGACGCCGAGCAGCACGGCGTTGCGGCCGGTCGAGGTGATCCCCGCGATCATCGCGGCCTCGAGCATCGTGCCGGAAAGCCGCGTGTCGCGGCCGATCACGATCGGCATATCCGGACCGGCCGCATGCGCGATCACCGCGGCGCCGGCGCGGCCGACGGCAAACGCGAGTTCCGGCGTGAGGTCGGCGTTGGCTACGCCGCGTACGCCGTCGGTGCCGAAGAGGCGGCTCACGATTTCACGCCCGCAGAGTTGGTCGACGGCGCGAAGCGCGCGCGCACGCGCACCAGATTCGGAGAAACTTGGGTGTTCGCGACCTCGTTGCCGTGCGCGTCGGCGGCGATCGGCCGTACCATCGCATCAAAGTTTCCGGGCTTCGTGCCGAGCGGAATCTCAATCTTCACCACATCGACCTTCGCCAAATCATTGGCAATGCCGCGCACGGTGGTCAGCGACGGGTTGACCGTCGATGATTCGACGACCAGCGAACCGTTGCCGCCGGCATACGAAATGCTCACCGGCACGGTGCGCGTTTCCAGGCGGTCGACGCTCAGCGTCACCGATGCCGGCGACAGCGACTTGATATTGAGGTCGGGCGCGACGATCTTCACCGGCAAGTTCATGATGCCGGGATCGGGCTTGTCGTTGAGATCGAGCACCGCTTGGATCTGATCGGATTTGATCGGCGGCCCGTTGCGCGGCTGCTCGACCGTCACGATCGCCGTGCGCTCGTCGTAATTTGCCACGAGGCCGGGGCGCAAACCGGTGACCACGATCGGCACGCTGAGCTGTTGATCGAAGTGGGCCGTGATCGACGCTGCAGCGGAGAAATGGAAATAAGCCCACGCCGTAACGGCGAGGGCCAGCGCCAACAGCTTAAGCCTGAAGTTTCTCTTGATCGCTTGAAGCACGGGTCATTCGCGTTAACAGATTGGCAAGCCACGGCGGCGGTTCGGCGGCATGCGGACGGCGGCGCGGCCGGATGCACGCTTCCAGCACTTTGCGCAGCCGCTCTTCATCGTCGATGCGTACCGACAAGCGGCCCGCGCGCGCGACCGAAACGGTGCGCGACTCTTCCGAAACGACCACCACCACCGCGTCGGCCTGTTCGGTCAAACCGATCGCCGCGCGATGACGCGTGCCGAGATGCCGTTCGGCGACGATCGCGTTTTCCGAGAGCGGCAGAAAACATGCGGCGCCCTCGATCAGCAGATCGCGCACGATGACCGCACCGTCGTGCAGCGGCGACTGCTTGTTGAAGATCGCCATCAGCAGATCGCTCGAGAGCTTCGCATCGAGCGCGGTGCCGCTCTCGACGTATTCGCGCAGACCGGTTTGGCCTTCGATCACGATAAGGGCACCGAGGTTTTCGGCTGCCAGGCGAAACGCCGCGGCCGCGACCGTGCCCACCAGCTGGTTCGCAATCGCTTCTTCGTCGGCCGGCGCGCGATGAAAGAATCTGCCACGGCCGATCTGTTCGAGCGCGCGCCGCAACTCCGGTTGAAATACGATCGGCAGCGTGACCGCGGTGCCCAGCAGCAAATACTGCATGACCGTGGCCAAAACGAGCAGGTGCAACAGGTTGGAGACGCCGAGAACGATCACGAGCGTCAGCAGGCCCAGCACGATCTGAACCGCGCGCGTGCCGCGGATGAGGAGCAGCAGATAGTAGATCAGGATAGACGTAGCGACGATATCGATCGCGTCGGAGATGCCGAACGTACCGGAGAACGCGCCGAAATAGGGGATCATTCGAGGCCGACCAGGTGGCGCTCGAGGATGCGCGACGCGTCGAGTTCCGGATCGGCGAGACCGACCGCCGCCAAGTGCGCCGCTTCTTCATCTTCGATCGGTTCGGCCTCGGCGGCCGGGACGAAATGCGTTTCGATCGTGATCAAGTCGTCGATCAAATCCGGCCGCGTCACCTCGTCATCGAAGCTGACCGTCACCACGTCGTCGCGCTCGAAACACGACTGGATGCCCGCGGGCGCGCCGGGGCCGACCAGCGCGGCCAGCAAGTTGGCGCGCACGGCGGGATCGGCAGCGATGACGGAACGGACCACCTGCACCGGTCTAGGGTTCGCATGACGTCATCGCAAGTCCGCCGCGCGATCGTGATCGCCGTCGGCCGCAACGCCGCCTGGGTAGTGCGCGACGGCGAACGCGAACCGGTGCTGGCGGCGCTGCGCAAGACGCTGGCTCGCACGGTGCTCGCGCCGGGCGACATGGTCACCGTTCAAGCACTCGACGACGACCGGGTGGTGATCGACGCGGTCGAACCGCGCAGCTTCGCGTTGGTCCGGCGCACTGCCGGCGGCCGCACCAAAACGATGGCCGCCAACATCGAGACGATGGCGATCGTGGCGGCCCTGGCCGATCCGCCGCCTAGCCTGCCGATGCTCGACCAGCTGATCGCCTTTGCCGTCCAGCACGAGGTCGAAGCGGCGCTGATCTTGACGAAGCCCGATCTCGCCGAACCGGACGCCGTCGAGCGCATGCGCGCGATCTACGGGCCGGCCGAGGTGCCGGTGCTGGTCGTTCAGCCCAAAGCCGGCGACGGCATCGACGAGCTCGCTGCCTACCTGACCGGCCGCCACGCCTTGCTGGTGGGAAACTCCGGGGTCGGCAAAAGCAGCATTTTCCGGGCCTTGGGCGGGACGGCGACCGTCGGCGACCTTTCGCGCTTTGGACGCGGCCGCCAGACCACCACCTCGGCCAAGCTCTTCCAAACGCCGGGCGGCTTCCTCGTCGACAGCCCGGGGATCGGCGAGTTCATCCTCGACCCGATGCCGGCGGCCGAGCTCTCCTACCTGTTCGTCGAAATGCGCGAACCGGCGACGCGCTGCCGGTTTGACGACTGCCGGCACCTTCACGAACCCGATTGTGCCGTCCGCGAGGCCGTGGCCGATGGCCGGATCGCTGCCAGCCGCTACGCCAGCTACCGGGCGCTGTGCGAGGTGCACGACGACAAACGGCCTTGGAGCAGCTAGAGCCTTGTTCTTGGGCGCGTTTTTTGGTATGCTGACCGGCGTGCCCGGACGACTGCGTCCGAGCCGAAATACCATTGTCCGGAGCCGAACTTGCCCAACATCAAGGCCGCGATCAAGTGGCAGCGCCAAACCGAACGCCGTACCCTGCGGAACCTCGACCTCAAGACGCGTCTGAAGACGCTTTTCAAGAAGGCCAAGGCCAATCCGGACCAAGCGGGCTCCGTTCAAGCGCAGTTCGACAAGGCCGCCCGCAAGGGGATCATTCATCCCAATAAGGCCGCCCGCAAGAGCGCCCGCCTGGCCCGTGCGATCCGCACCGCCAAGGCCGCAGCAGCCGCCGCTCCGCCGCCGAGCGCCGCTCCCGCCAAGAAACGCTCGACGAAAAAGGGCTAGCCCGAACCTGAGTTCAGTGAAGCCGCTCGGCGACCGGGCGGCTTTTTTGTTTACGCAGCAGCGCCACCGACCGCTTCGGATCGATATTGTGGATGCGGCCGCCGGCACTCGTGGTGGCGCCGGCGCGGATCAGCGCGATCGTCTGCTGCGGCGTCAACGACGGGTCGAGCGCGATGAGTTTGGCCGCGAGGTTGGTGACCATCGGCGCCGACATCGAGGTGCCCGAAAGCTCGACGTGGTGGCCGCCCGGCACCGTGCTGTCGACGTGGTAGCCGTCGGCGTCGACCAGTACCGTTTTGCCGTAGCTCGAAAACGATGCTTCATCCCCGGCTTGATCGGTCGCGCCCGCGACCAATAAGTTCGGCAGCACGAACGAGGCCGGCATCGTTTGATCGAAGCCGGAATCGGCGTCGGAGTTCCCGGCCGAGCAGACGAAGAGAATCTCGGGCGCGCTCTTCAGCGCCGCGTAGAGTCCGGCGGAATCGATCGCAAACAGGCGCGCCGCGATCGCTTTGCGTTCGGCTGCATCTTTGCCGATGTTGTTCTTCTCGAGCGCGGCCTCGACGCCGGCCGGCGTCCCGCCCCAGCTCATGTTGACCACGCGTACGTGACGCGCGCGAAAGTAATTCACGTAGGTCTTGTAGTCGGCAACGTCGCGGCGCACGAGCGCTTCCGACGGTGCTGCCGGCACGGCGCGGTAGTCGAACGTCAAGCGCCCGACGACGAGGCGCGCGGCCGGATTTCCGCGCAACGCGATGCCCGCCACGTGCGTGCCGTGCGCGTAGATCGAAAACATGTTCAGGTCTTGAAAGAACGGACCGACCTCCGGGGCTTTGAGCGCAGCGAACTGCTTCTTCACAAGCGTCGCGGCGGGGCTATCGATCGACGATTGCAGATCGCTGTAACCTTCGAGCAGATCGATGGCTTGCGGGTAGGCTGCGCGTTGGGCCGGGGTGAGCGGCGCCAGCGGACCATGCGTCTTGAAACCGTCGATGTCGAAGGCGAGCCCGTGTGCGTCGAACTCTTTCGGCGCCGGATCGGTGTAGAGCTGATGCGGAAACATCGTCACGTCGGAACCGGAATCCCAGATCGCGACACGCACCGGGGTGAGGCGGTCGCTTGCGTGCAGCGAGACCGAGCGCGCGGCCCAGATGTCGGGCTTTACCGAGGTGTGCTGCGCGATGATGGCGGCGATCACGGCCGACCCCTGCGGCCCGGCCGGAATGAGGATGTCGACGATGTAGCGCGATTGGATGACGAGTGCCGCGCTATCGTTGCCGAGCGTGTGTGACTGCGACGCACCGGGATCGATTTTCGCGGCGACGTTGCCGGCCATCAACGCCGGCGTGAGGATGTCGAAACGCGTCTTCGTTTGCTGTAAGAGCGATCCCACGACCGGCCACGGCAACGGTGCGAGTTCGGCCGCGTACGCCGCTTGGAACGCGTCGAGATAGGCCGGGCCGGACGTTGCGCCCGCTTTTGCGCGGGCGGCGACGATCGCGCGCGTCGTCAGGCCGCTCAATAGCTTCGCATCGGGCTTGTCTTCGAGCGCACGTATCTGATCGGCCGTCGCGAGCGCGCCGGCATCGTCGGTGCCCGAGAGCAGCTGCAGCTCGAGTTTTTCTTCCAGCAGAGCGCGCAGCGCGGCGTGATCTTGGATGTCGTCGTTCGCCAGCAGCGTGTCGATGTCGGCCCGCACTTTCGCGGCCAAGAGATCGAAGTTCGGCCGGTCGCCGGCGACGAGCGCCGACGGCGCGACCGCGATCGGATAGGTGAAGGCGGGCAGATCGGCCGCCGACGTGACGATCTTCTTCGCGGCGGTCTGAGCGCCGGCGGGCAGCGCCAATGCGAGCACGCATGCCGCAATAGCAGCCAACCGTGCCGGCAAACGGCAAGTTATTGAAAACGTCACACGCAACCGTTGTGCGACGCGCGTGCAGCGTCCTTGCCCGGGCTCATGCCTCGAACGTTACGACCAAGCGCGTTTCTTTGGACCGCGCGGCCTCGGGCAATACGCGGCTGCGCAATGCATCGCGCAGCGCCTCGAGTTCGCGCGTCTTGACGGCGATGCGGTAACGCCACTCATCGTTCAAACGCGCCAGCGGATAGGTGGCCGGACCGAGCACTTCCCAGCGTTCGTCGCCGCGCAGAAGTTCGGCGTAGCGTTCGATCGCGGACTCGACGCTCGCGCGGCTGCGGCCCATCACGCCCGCAAACACGAGCCGCACGAACGGCGGCCACTGCAGCGCGCGCCGTTCGGCCAGCTCCTGGTGCGCGAAACCCTCGTAGTCGTGCTGCGCGGCAAATGCGATCGCCGGATGCGACGCGCTATACGTTTGGATGAACGCTTCGCCGGCGCGCGCGCGCCCGCTGCGGCCGCACACCTGCACGACGACGTCGAACGTGCGCTCCGCCGCGCGATAGTCGGCGACGTGCAGATCGAGATCGGCCGCAATCGCGCCGACCAGCGTCACTTCGGGGAAATCGAGCCCCTTCGCGACCATCTGCGTGCCGACGAGCACGTCGGCTTCGCGCGCGAAGCGATCGAGCAGACGCGCGTGATCGCCGATGCGGGTCGTCGTGTCGGCGTCCATCCGCACGATGCGCGCGGCCGGAAACAAGGCTTCCACTTCGGTTGCGACGCGTTGCGTCCCGACCCCGTACGTTGCGATCGGACCGAGCCCGCACGACGGACAGATCTCGGGAATCGGCTGCTGCGCATCGCAGTAATGGCAGCGCAACCGCCCTTCGTCGCGATGCACGACGAGCGAGGTGGAGCAGCGTTCGCAGTTGGGAACGTAGCCGCACGAACGGCAGAGCACGAACCGCGCCGCGCCCCGCCGGTTGACGAACAGCACGCTCTTCTCGCCGCGCTCGAGCCGTTCGCCGATCGCAGCCACCAGCCGCGTGCTGAAAATCCGGTTGCTGCCGGCTTCGAACTCGCGCGCCATGTCGACGATGTGCGTTTCCGGCAGCGGCTGCGCGGTGGCCCGTTCGCGCAGCCGCACGAGGGGGAAGCGTCCGGCCTTGGCGCGCGCGTAGTCTTCGAGCGCGGGGGTCGCACTGCCGAGCACGAGCACGCCGCCGGCGCGGCGCATGCGTTCGCGCGCCACGTCGACGGCATGGTAGCGCGGCGTGTTGTCTTGCCGGTACGAGGATTCGTGTTCTTCGTCAACGACGATCATCTGCACGCCGGGGAGCGGCGCGAACACCGCGCTGCGCGCGCCGACGACGACGTCGAGTTCGCCGCGCGCCGCGGCTTGCCAAGCATCGTAGCGTTCGCGCTCCGAAAGCGCTGAGTGCAGCACGGCCACGCGCTCGCCGAACGCGCGCTCGAAACGCTCCGCGGTTTGCGGGGTCAACGCGATCTCCGGCACGAGCACGATCGCGCGGGCGCCGCGCGCCAGCACGCGCGCGATCGCGTGCAAGTACACGAGCGTCTTGCCGCTGCCGGTTGCACCGTACACGAGCAGTTGCGCGTACGTTCCGGCATCGGTAGCGGCGGCGATCGCATCGATTGCGCCGCGCTGTTCGTCCGTCGGCACGAGATCGGGCAAGTTGAGCCGCCGTTCTCGCGCGGCGGCGAGCGAACGCGCCGATTCGATCACCGCGCCCGCAGCGATCGCGCGCCGGATCACGGCGTCGCTGAACCCCGCCAGCACCGCATCGGTGCGGCGCACCGGTGCGTGTTCGCGCACGTAGGCGGCGAGCGCCGCCGCGCTGCGCCCGCGAATCATTGCTTCACCCGGCTCCAGGACGCGAATCGTCCGCTCGCTCACCGGCGGACGCACGAACGTGCGCCGCCGCTCCAGCGCGCCGCCGCGCACGAGCGCACCGATCGCCGCGATGAGCGTGCGCCGGTCGCCGCTGCGCCGCGCTTCGGGATGCCGCAGCAACGCCGCCGGTGAGATCCCGGCCGCCGCGTCGTCCCATAGCAGGCGAACCAGACGTTCGGGCACGCTCGGAAAACGCTCGGGCGCCGGCGGCGCACCAACCGGCACGAATCGTTCGACGACGCGCGGCACCGCATCGGCCAGCACCACGGTGGTCAGCGCTTCGCGCAGCGAGCACAAGTAGGTTTGCGCGACCCAGCGCGCGAGGGCCAGTCCTTCGTCATCGAAAGCACGCGGCGCATCGGTGCGCGCGGCGACGGCACGCAGCTTGATCGCGGGATCGGTCACGTCGCGCTCCGCCGTCACGACGTAGGCGAACACCTCACGCGAACCGAGCGGAACGCGCACGATTTCGCCCACGCGCAGCGCGGGCGAGCTTGCCCCGAGCGCAGTCGAGGGGTCCGGGACGCTGTAGGTGAGCGCGCGATCGAAACGAGCCGTGGTCAGGTGAACGAGAACGTCGACGGCCCGCACGGAGCAGTCGTTCGTGTCCCGCAAACGAGGGCCCCGTCGAGACCGAAATACGAGACCGCATTGCGCCCGCTCCGCTTGCTATGGTACATAGCCTCGTCGGCGCGCTCCAGCAGCTCGCTCGGCGTGGCAGCATCGGCCGGATACGCAGCCACACCGATGCTCGCGGTGATCGCAACATCCGCGCGCGCAGCCGGCGAACGCAGCGCGGCGAGATCGAGCGTTTCGATCGCGCGGCGCACGGTTTCGGCGCGTTCGACGGCGCGCGACTTCTCGGTATCGGCAAACACGATGCAGAACTCGTCGCCGCCGTTGCGTGCGACGAGGTCATCGTCGCCGCACGCGCCGCGCAGCACGCGTGCCAGCGCGCGCAGCAGCGCATCGCCGCCGGCATGTCCGTAGGTGTCGTTCCAGCTCTTGAAGTGATCGGTGTCGACGAAGAGCAATGCCATCCGCGCGAGCGGCGCGAAGCGCGCACGTTCGATCGCAAGCGCGAGCCGTTCGCGCAGCGCGCGCGGCGAAAGCAATCCGGTCAGCGCGTCGTATTCGGCGCGGTGCAGATACGCTTCGCGTTCGTGTGCGAGGGCATACGCGAAGCCGGCGTGATCGGCCAGCGCAACGATCGCTTCGAGCGCGGCATCCTCGACCGCGCACGGTGCCGCGGCATAGACGACGCTGGCGCCGCCGCCTTCGCGCAACAACGGCACGGCAACGGCGAACACATCGGCCGGATGAAAGCCGCGTGCGCCGCCGTCGCCGAGGACGGCCCGGTGGCCGCGCGCCAGCGCTTGCGCCGGCAGGGTGCGCACTTCGCGGCGCGTGATGCGCACGCCGGCGAAGTACATCACCCGCGCGCCGCCGGCCGCAACGCAGACGAGGTCGCCGTCTTCTTCATCGAAGATTAGCACGGAATCGATCGCGGGCGCAACGCTGCGGATCGCCGCCGCAAGTTCGGCCCGCACGTCGCCGACCGAACGCGTCGCCGCGAGGCCCAGGCGCCGTACGCCTTCTACGAGGTTCACGAGCTGCATGACCCCGTACAGTGCCCGGCCCGCGCCGGGTGATTCGCCTTACGGGATAAGGGCGCGGAGGCGGTCGGGTTCGACGATCACGACGTGGGCGGTGCGCATGTCGACGAGCTTGTCGTCCCAGAACCGGTTCAGCGTACGATTGACGGTCTCGCGCGTTGTCCCGATCATGTTCGCCATTTCCTGATTGGTCAGGCGCAGCGTGATCCGCGTGCCGTTGTCGACGCGCTCGCCGAACTGATCGCTCAGGTTCAGCAGCAGCGAGGCGAGACGCGCCCGGATGTCTTGCGAGGTCGTCGCGGCGATCAGGGCATTCGCGGCGCGCAACCGCTCCGAGAGCGCGATCACGAGCGAACGCCCGATTTTGGGATTGCGGTCGAGCAGCACCAGGAAGTCGGCCTGGCGGATCGCCCCGACCTCGGTTTCGGTCAAGGTCTTGATCGACGCGCTGCGCAGTGAGGAATCGAACATCGACATCTCGCCGAAGAAATCGCCCTCTTTCAGGATCGAGAGAATCGTCTCGCGGCCGTCAGGTGCGATCCGGCACACTGATATCGATCCCTTGACCAGAATGAAGAAGGTGTCGCCAGGGTCGCCCTCGCGCACGATGAATTGGTGTTTTCCGTAACGACGATCGGTGACCGTGGCAGCTACGGCAGCTGCCTCGTCATCCGCGAAGTCGCGAAAGAGCGGAACACGTCGTATGGACGCGACGTCGATCATATTGAGGACGGAGTTTGCCGATGCCGGAGCCCAGCCTTCTTCCAGAGCGGATTTTCGGACTCTCCGCCGTGGACGGCCGGCGCGCGGTCCGTCCGGGCGAGGTAATCAGCTTCCACTTCCGGGCGAAAAACGGAAGCCAAGTTGCAACCCCGCCCGCACTGCTCGTGCTCGTGCTGCCGCCGGGGTGGTCGCCGCTGGATAAGCTCGAGGCCGAGATCCCATCCGTCGCCCCCGGGGCCGAACACAGCGTCGCCTTTCGCGCCCGTCCCGACGTGGCCGACGCGACGACCGCGCACTCGCCGGTGCAGGCCGCCCTTCACCTCGACACGCTGGTGCTCGGCTCCAACGTCGTCCACATGCGCGTCTTCGGGCAACCGCGCCTCAACGGGCCGGCCAGCGGCGTGCGGATCGAGCCCGCCGGCGGCGATGCGCTGCGCGTCTCGGTCACGATCGTCAACGAGGGCGACGCCGCGGCCCGCGCCGTGCGCGCGGTCGTGCCGCCCCCGCCCGGCTTCGGTGCCGAAGAATCCGCGATCGTCGCGAGCGTCGCCGAGCTACCGGTCGGGGGCACGTTGTCGTACGCGTACACAATGATACCGCTCGGGCCGGCCGCCGCGACCGTGCGCATCGACGACGCCTACGTCGCCTTCGACGGCGGCCGCGTCGCGCTGACCACCGGCGCATCGGCCCTCCTCGCGCCCGACATCGACGAACCGGCGATCGAGGCCGAACGCCGGGCGAGCCGCCTCGACCTCAAGATCCGCATCGCGAACACCGGCTGGGTCGCCGCGCGCGACGTGCGCTGCGCGTTGGAGTTGCCGGCGGGCTGGCGGGTGCTGCGCGGCACGATGCGGGCCGACGGTGCGCCGCCCGCAATCCGCCGTGACAACGAATCCGAGAACGGCGTCGCCATGGCGCTGCCGCTCGTGCCCGCGCGCGGCTTCGTCGACCTCACCGTCGTCGCCAGCGCGTCGCGGCCGCGGGTCGAAGGCGATCTGACCGTGCGCTGCGGGAGCCACACAGTGACGTTCCCGATCCCGGAAGTGGCCGAGCGCGCCCTGCGCATCGATGCGCGACCCGAATCGGCCTTTGCCGAACCGGGTTCGGATATGCCGATCGCGATCGACGTGCAGAACACCGGCGAGACGTCCGAACGCGTCATCGTAACGCTCGACGAACAGCCGTGCTGGAACGGTGAACTGCGCGCCGGCGCGGCCGCGGCGTTCATCGCGCGGCTCATGGTGCCGAGTCACTTGGGCGACGGCGACATACTGCCCGTGGCGGTTACCGCCGGGGGCGACGACGGCGTGCAACTCGCGACGGCGACCTTCGACCTTCGCACCGTCGACCGCCCGTGGATCGCGATCGACGACGTGGTTTGGGAATGCGGTCAAGCGCGCGTCACGATTCGTAACGTCGGCGCAACTGCGGCCCGCGACGTGCGGCTCGACGGGGAGGACGAGATCCTGATCGCATCGCTCGCCCCGGGGGAAACACATTCGATCGTGGTCGCACCCGCGGTCGCGCGCGCGGCTTCGCTCGTCGGACACGACGGCCGCGCCGTGCCGATCGGCTGGGACGATCAAGCCGCGCCGGTCGCGGTCACGGCACAACTCGTCGCCGCAGCAACGGCGCGCAGCGGCGAGCGGCTCGACGTGCGCTTGCGCATTACTGGTGCCGGTGCGATACAAACGTTGCGCGTGCGTCCGCGCGCGCATGCCGCGGCGGTCTACGTCGACGGTTCCACGACCGTCAACGGACACGCGGTCGTTGACGGTATCGAAGGCCCGCCGCTGTTCACGCGCGACGGTCTTGCGCTGCACGACATTCCGGCCGGCACGTTCGTCGAAATTGCGTGGTCGCTCTTGCCGCGCACGCCGGGCGAACTCATCGTCGCGGCCGACGTCGAGGCCAACGGCAATGCCGTCGACGTGGAGGTGCGCAATGTGACGATCGCCGACGCGCCGCCGTTCGGTGCCCGTCCCAACGCATTGCCCTTCCACATCGACGCTCCGACCGTCGGCGACTTCAGCATCGCCGCGCCGTACACGGGCGCAGCAGCCGTCCTGCCCGTGGCGGCCGGACCGACAGGCATCGACGAGTTACCGGCCGCTCCCGATTCATCCGATCCCGGCGCCTGGACCCTCGCGCCGCCCGACGTGCCTACCGGCGAGACGAGCGCGTCTCCGGCGACCGGCGGTGCGGTCGTCGCGTGGCTGACGCTCGACGCCGTGCGCTCCGCCGCGATCGTGCGCGTGTTGCGCGGCGCACGCGGCACGGGCATGATCAGCCACGTTCCGTCGCTCGCGGTGCTGTTTCCGAACGCGATCGCATCGGGTGATCCCGCGCTCGACGCGGCGTTCGCCGGCGCATCGGAAGCGATCCGCGGCATGTACGAACGCCTCTTCGTGAAACTGCGCATCCCGGGTTACGGCGTCACGCCCGCCGATCTCGAAGATGCAGCGACGCGCACGGAATTGCTGGCGCTGCTCGAACGCATCGATACGACGAACGATCCCGCGGGCACGCCCGATTCGAGCGCGGACGTGTACGTGTGCGTCGATCGCAGCCGCGTTCGCGCGGCGCGGGCGGCGCTGGCGCAAGCTCCGCTCGGCGGACCGTATACGCTGGCCGCGATCGCCGCGTTGCTGCCGCGCTTCGGCCGCGGCGATGCCGCGGTTGCCGTCGGCGCATATGCGAGCGAGTTGGCGACAACGTTCGATGCGGCGTGCGCGTTCTCACATGCTGAGTTTGCCGCGTATCTCACCTCGCAAGGTTCGCCCGACCTCGATAATGCGCGCGCCGTTGCCGTCGCCGTGCTCGATGCGCACAACGAGTTGACGTCACCGTGAACGAAGCCGTTCCCGCAGCGCTCGCAGTCGCCGGTACCGCGCTGATGGCGGTCGCGTTCTTCGGCCCATTCCGCCGCCGCGCGCTCGACGCCGACCCCGAAACGGAAGCCGCGAACGGCGTAGCGCACACCGGCAGGGTCGCGTGGCCGGCGCTCGTCGAAGCATCAGCGTCGGCGATCGACGTCCCCGCGCGCATCGACCTCGCCGACGCGCTCGGCGCGTTGCAATCGGTGTGGTCGGAATCCGTCCTGCGCAGAGCCTACGAGACGGAATCCGATCCCGGTGTGCGCTCCGCCATCGAAGCGGCATTATCGTCGAGCCAGTCCCTCGTCACGTAACACCAGAACGCGAGGCCGGCAAAGCGCCCGTAGGGTTTGAAGCGCCGGATGATCGGTTTGTCGGAGCGCGGTTTGCGGCCGCTCAGTCGCGCGTATCTCGGGCGCGTTGATGAGTCCAAGACGGGACGTGAATAGCGGCCCATCAGCATCATGATATGCGCGGCAGCGTAGGGGCCGACGCCGGGTAATTCCAGCAAACGTTTTTCGAGCGCTTCGTCCGGCAGCTGTTCCGGCGACATGTCTTCCAGCGCATCGAGATCGATCTCGCCGCGTGCGACCGACGAAGCGATGGCGCGCAGATACGCGCCGCGATAGCCCGCACGCGCAACGTCGCGATACCAGGCTTCGTTCGCCTTCGCCATCGCCTGCGGCGTCGGGAAGAGCCGCATGCCGGGCGCGCCGGCGACCGGCTCGCCGAGGCCCGCAACGAGCGCATCGGTCATGCGAATCGTGGCCGACCACGTGCAATTGGTCGTGCAGATCGTCTTCACGACGTCTTCGAAGAGCGTCGCGCTGTGCACGAAACGCCCCGCACCGCGCGTCACCCAGCGCAGTTCGGGATCGTTTGCAGCGACGCGGTAGAATTCCGAGTAATCGCCGTCGAGGTGCATGATTCGCCGCACGCGCGCCGTGAGTTCCGCCAGTACGGCCGCGCCGCGCAGCGCACCGGACGCCGTTACGCGGACAAAACCCGGCTTACCGGGTCGAAGCTCGATGACGGTCGCGCGGCCGCCGGAGAGGCGCAACGGCATGCGCAGCGAGTCGCCCTCATCGGGCACGTCGTTGGGCGACAAGGTGATAAGTCCGTGCGAGTGGATGGTCCGGTGGAAGTCGACCGGCTCGCCGCCGGCGCCCCGTAAGGGAAGATCGAAGGTCACTTTGAAAACTGTCCCGCCGTTTCGTCCGTTCTCCTGGTGTAAGCAAACCCACGTCACACCATCCGACAGAAGGCTATACTAGCGCCATGATCGACCGACGCACCGTTCTCACCGCCATCGGAGCCCTCGCGCTCTTCCCGGCCGTCGCCCGTGCCGCCGCGAATCCGGGCCGGCTCGTGCTCACGGACGCCCAGTGGAAGGCACGTCTGACGCCGGCGCAGTTCGACATCCTGCGCCGCGAAGGGACCGAAGAGCCGTTCTCGAGCCCGCTCGATCACGAAACCCGCGCCGGCACGTACTATTGCGCCGGCTGCGATCTCGCGTTGTATTCCTCGAAGACGAAGTACGACAGCGGCACCGGCTGGCCGAGCTTTTGGAAGCCGCTGCCGAACGCCGTGTCGACCAAGAAAGACGATTCGCTGCCGGGCGAAGAGCGCAACGAAGTGCACTGCGTGCGCTGCTCGGGTCACCTCGGGCACGTGTTCGACGACGGCCCGCCGCCGACCGGACTGCGCTATTGCATGGACGGCGTCGCGCTGAAGTTCAGGCCGGCGTAGCTTCGCGATAGGCGTCGAGAATTTCGGCGCCCGTCGCCCACCACACGCCGTCGTGGCCGGCGATATATTTCAGGCCCTCGGCCAGATAGCGGATGCGGTGCGGCACGCCGATCTTGCCCGGATGCAGGCAGATCGCCATCACCTTGGCGCTCGTTTGCGCTTCGTGGTAGAGCGTGTCGAACTGGTCCTTGATCATGCGCAGAAACTCGACCGGCGTGTGCGACGGGAAGACGACCGTGTCGTTGATCTCGGTGGAATACGGCACCGAGTGGAGCACGCCGTGCTGCGTGGTCATCGCGAACGGCTGATCGTCGACGCACCAGTCGGCCACGTAGTGGAGCCCGGCTTCTTTCAGCAGGTCGGGCGTGCGCGCGTTTTCGGCTAATCCCGGCCCAAGCCAGCCGCGCGGCCGCGCGCCGGTGGCGGCGCCGATGCGCGCCAGCGTGCGCACGATGACGTCGCGTTCGGTCGCCTCGTCCAGGCCGCTGAGCCCCTGCCCGTTGGTGAGGCCGTGCCCCATCCACTCCCAATTGCGTGCGACGCCGGCGGTGATGATCTGCGGATAGACATCGCACACGTCGGCGTTGAGCGCAACGGTGGCGCGGATGCCGAATCCGTCGAGCAGCGACATGATGCGCCAAATCGCAACGCGATTGCCGTAATCGAACTCGCTGTAGCCGATCATGTGCGGCGCCGCGCGGCCGCCCCAGCGCGGCAGGAGCGTATCGAAGTGGATGTATTCGATATTCGGAATCACCCACACCGCCAGGCGCTTTCCGTTCGGCCAATGCCAAACCGGCCGATCGACGATCGGGCTATACGCGAAGCGGCCGTGCTCCATCACCGGAGCGCGGCCCTAGGCGCTCTGGTCTTTGGGGCGCTCGGCGTAGATGAGCGTCGGCTGTTCTTTCTTGTCGACGACTTCTTTGTTGACGACGCACTTCTTGACGCCTTGCAGTGAAGGCAAGTCGTACATCACGTCGAGCATGATCTCTTCGAGAATCGAGCGCAGGCCGCGCGCGCCGGTTTTCCGCGATTGCGCGCGGATGGCGATCGCGATCAAAGCTTCTTTGGTAAACGTGAGCTCGACGCCGTCCATGCCCATGATCTTCTGGAACTGGCGCACGAGCGCGTTGCGCGGCTCGACGAGAATGCGGCGCAGCGCGAGTTCGTCGAGCGCTTCGAGCGTGACGACGATCGGCAGGCGGCCGATGAACTCGGGGATGAGTCCGAACTTCAGCAGATCTTCCGGCATCAGTTGCTGGAGCATCTTGCTGGACTTCTGTTCTTTTTTGGACTCCGGATTGGCGCGGAAGCCGAGCGAGTTCGAGGCGACGCGGCCCTCGATGATCCGTTCCAGACCATCGAATGCGCCGCCGCAGATGAACAGCACGTTGGTGGTGTCGATCTGAATGAACTCTTGATGGGGATGCTTGCGCCCACCCTGCGGCGGAACGTTGGCCGTCGTGCCTTCGAGGATCTTGAGCAGCGCTTGCTGCACGCCTTCGCCCGAGACGTCGCGCGTGATCGACGGGTTCTCGCTCTTGCGCGCTATCTTGTCGATCTCGTCGATGTAGACGATGCCCTTCTCAGCCCGCTTGACGTCGTAGTCGGCGGCCTGAATGAGCTTGAGCAGAATGTTCTCGACGTCTTCGCCGACATAGCCGGCTTCCGTCAGCGAGGTCGCATCGGCCATCGCCAACGGCACGTCGAGAATCTTCGCGAGCGTCTGCGCGAGATACGTCTTGCCGGAGCCCGTCGGACCGACCAGCAAGATGTTCGATTTCTGCAGCTCGACTTCGTCGGTGCTCGCGCCGGCGTTCACGCGCTTGTAGTGGTTGTAGACCGCTACTGCGAGCGACTTCTTGGCGCGCTCCTGACCGATCACATACTGATTGAGGATGTGATTGATCTCTTTGGGCTTCGGAATGTTCCGCAGCCGCAGGTTCTCGTCGACGTTCTTGTAGAGCTCTTCTTCGATGATCTCGTTGCAGAGCTCGATGCACTCGTCACAGATGTACACGCCGGGGCCTGCGATCAACTTACGCACCTGCTCCTGCGACTTACCGCAGAAGCTACACTTCAGCTGACCCTTCTCATCCCCGAATCGGAACATATCGTCTTTCTGGTCGGCGCTAAAGGCTGGTGGAGCTGGGCGCGACGGAGCGGTTTTCTTTGGTGAACACCTGGTCGACGATACCGTAGTCCCGCGCTTCTTCCGCGGTCATATAGTAGTCGCGTTCGATATCCTTGAGAATTTGCTCGATCGGCTTGTTGACGGTCTTCTCGTAAATACCGGCCAGGGACCGGCGCGTCGCGATCAGATCGCGGGCATGAATTTCGATATCCGTCGCCTGGCCACCCACCTGCTGGACCCATGGCTGGTGAATCAGGATTTTGGCATAGGGCAGGGCATAGCGCTTGCCTGGCGCACCGCCGGTCAGCAAGATCGAAGCCATCGAGGCGGCCATGCCGGCGCAGATCGTCGCGACGTCCGGCTTGATCAGGTTCATGGTGTCGTAAATAGCCAAGCCGGCCGTAACGGAGCCGCCCGGGCTATTGATGTACATGTCGATGTCTTTGTCGGCATCCTCGCGCTCGAGGAAGAGCAGCTGGGCAATGATCAGCGACGACATGCCGTCGTCGATCGGCCCCTGCACGAAAATAATGCGTTCTTTGAGCAGCCGCGAGTAGATATCATACGCCCGCTCACCGCGCGCGCTCTGCTCGACGACCATCGGAACCAAGTGACCCAAGATGGAACCTCCTTTGCCGAGAGACCGGCGCTATACGCTTTTGGTTGCCGGAACGCGCTTGGACCGTTCGATCAAGCGATCGATGGTCTTTGTGCGCACGATGCCGTCGACGAGCGCGCCGATGTTCCGGCCCAGCAACTCGAGGATCTTTTCACGCGGCTGCCCGTACTGGCGCGCGAGCGCACCGAGCTCCGCTTCGAGGTCGGCGGGGGTCGTCTCGATCTTCTCCCGCTTGGCGATTTCCTCGATCAAGAGCGTGGTCTTCACGCGCCGCTGGGCTTCCTCGCGGAAGTCTTCCCGGATCGTTTCCTCGGACTTCTCGCTCTGCTTGAGGTACTCGTCCCACGTGATGCCCATGCGCGCGATGTACTGCTTCGACTCGTCGAGCAGGCCGTCGATCTCGCGCTCGACCAGAACCGCAGGCAGCGGAAAATCGTTGGCGGCAACGAGTTTGTCGAGCAGCTCGGTGCTGATCTGACGGCGCGCTTTTTGGGCGGCGACGCCGTCGAGCCGCGTGCGCAGTTCGTCTTTGAGCTCGGCTAGGGTCTGGTGCTGTGAGACGCGCTTGGCGAACTCATCGTCGAGTTCCGGCAGCTCGGGCTCCTTGATCTCGTGTACGGTGATCGTGAAGGTCGCGTCCTTGCCGGCGAGCTCCGTTGCGCCGTACTCGTCCGGGAACTTCACGTTGATGTCGCGCGTCTCGCCGGCCTTCATGCCGACAATGCCGCTCGCGAAGCCCGGGATGAACCGCTCCTCGGAGATCTCGGCTTGCTGGCCTTCGGCCGTGCCGCCCTCGAAGGGCACGCCGTCGATCTTGCCGGCGTAGTCGATGGTGGCCGTGTCGCCGAGCTGGACCGGCCGTTCGACCGGAACGAGGGTCGCGGCGTTCTTGCGCATCGTTTCGAGCGCCTGATCCATGTCGTCGTCGCCGGCTTTCTCCGGGACGTCCTCGACTTCGATTCCCTCGTAGGGTGCCGGTTCGATCGGCGGACGCACGGCCACGACGGCCTTGAAGCGCATCGGCTGGCCCTCTTCTTCGGGCAGCATTTCCATTTCGGGACGCGCCAACGGCTCGATGGCGTGCTCTTTGACCGCTTCGGCGTACTTCTCGGGCACGAGGTCTTCGAGGGCGCGATCCATGATGGTGCCGACGCCGTACGTGTTCTCGAAGATTTTGCGCGGGACTTTGCCCGGACGGAAACCCGGGATCTTCGCGCTGCGAACGAGTTTGCGGAACGCGGCGTCCTGTGCCTTACCGAACTCTTCGGGGGAGATCTGAATCTCGAGTTCGACCTGCGTCGGATCGAGCTGTTTCATCGTCGTTGCGGACACGTCGTTGGTTCTCCGGGGATGAGGAGCAAATTTCTGTCCGAAATTTGTCCCAAGTACGAACGGCGGGCTCGTGGCCCGCCGTTCGTCAACTGGAGCGGAAGACGAGATTTGAACTCGCGACCCTCGCCTTGGCAAGGCGATGCTCTACCGCTGAGCTACTTCCGCGTTCCCGGACGCTACACGTACCACGAGCGTCCGGGTCAACCCTCGGATTGTATGCGCCCGCCCCAACCACGTCAAGCGAACCGGGTCCGGGAGCAGATTCTGGGCCCGCCGAGACTCGAACTCGGACGTCTTGCGACACTGGAACCTAAATCCAGCGCGTCTACCAATTCCGCCACGGGCCCGTGGCCTTGTTCTTCGCCTGCTTGCTTTGGGTTGGCATCCGCTCTGCCACGGCCTAAAACGGGGCGCGGAAGCATAGAAGGTGCATCCTTGTTAGGAGCGAGACAGTTTAGGGCATGAGATACCTATGACATTCGCGCAACTGTTCTCCGCACTTTTCAACCTCGGCGCGACGACCAACTTCTGGAACTCGACGACGGCAGCCAAAGACTTCTGGCTGGTGTTCTCGGCGGCCGTGGTGGCCGGGATCATCTACGTGAGCCTCCGTACGGCACGGCACCGTCGCGAGCACACGCATCCCTTCGGGCACAGCCTCCAGCGCTAACGGAGGCCGAGGATGAGAAAAGGGACGGAGTTCGATCTCCGTCCCTTTTCGTTATCTGGTGCACCGCGAAGGACTCGAACCTTCAACCAATTGATTAAGAGTCAACTGCTCTACCATTGAGCTAGCGGTGCAGGCCGTTCCTAAAAATACCGGTGCGCGGTCTCATAGTCAAGTTCCCGCCTGTCGCTCGCACGCGCAACTCGGGAACGCCGGATGTGTTTGACGAAGGGTGTCCGTACCGGGGACGGTAGCTCAGCCGGTAGAGCAGCGGCCTTTTAAGCCGTTTGTCGGGAGTTCGAGCCTCCCCCGTCCCACAGACTTATCGCTTGGCCGACAGATGACTGTTCACTGTCGGCCTTTTGATATAACCAAGGTCTAGTCCGGTAGCTACCGCACTCTGCCGCAGTCTTCCGTCGATGGCAATTAGCGCAACGCACCACGCATTTGTCCATTTCCGCGCGGAGCTTTTGCAGCGCCGTCCCGCCGAAAATCATCCGGCTGATTGCGGCAAATTTCGTGCCGCGTACATGATCAAAGTCCAAGACCAGGATGTCGCTTTCATGGCAGTCCACACATGGATGTTCCACCAGATGCTCAAGAACGACGCGGCGATTTCGTTCCGTATAACCTAATAGAATTCATCGAACGGCTTTGTCTCGCCACAGCGAGGGCAACGTTTCATGTCCAGATCTTCTCAAATCGTTGTGCCACCATTATGGCACAGCAATTGAACGGATGCTTGCACTAAAAAAACAGCCTCGCGCTACGCGGAGGCTGCCTTTCATACTGGGGTGGCTGACCGGGATCGAACCGGCGACCTTCGGAATCACAACCCGACGCTCTAACCGACTGAGCTACAACCACCACGGGGACGACCGACGCATTTTCGGGGCGCCCCGGTTCGTACCTTGGTGCGCCCGGAGGGAATCGAACCCCCATCGTTCGGCTTAGAAGGCCGATGCCTTATCCAGTTAGACCACAGGCGCTCGAGAGTTGGTCGGGATGACCGGATTTGAACCGATGGCCCTTGCGTCCCAAACGCAATGCTCTACCAAACTGAGCTACATCCCGTTAAGAGACTTATTCCTTTTACCCACCCGAACTGCCTCGCAGTCCTCCTTCGGTGGCAGACCACACATCTGACGGCGCACTTAGCCATCTCCTGTTTGAGCTCCTCAAGGCCGCGGCCAGCGCGGCTCAGCTGCGAAAGTACATGCTTCTTCTCGTGCGGATTTATGTGATCGAACTCTAAAACGACCGGATCAGTTTCTCCGCAATCCACACACGGGTGAGTTCGCAAATACTCTACGACAAACGCGCGATTGCGAATTCGATAGCGCCTTCGCGCTTCGCGGCGGCGCGCATTGTGAGCTTTTGCGTTCTTGACGTAGTGACGACGGCAATAAAGCGACATGCACGGGCTGCAGTATGATGCGATCCGCCCAGCTTTGGAGACCGTAAAGCTTGATAAGGGCAAGTCCATATCGCACTTCGGACAATGTTTGAGATTCTGTTCCATCACGCGCCCAACATCCATCCGAACTCCTTTGCCGTACGCTTACGATGGCAGCGAGCACATCGGACGACGCATTTTGCGATCTCCGCTTTTAAGCGATCAAGCGACCAACCTTGTCGAATGAGGTTCGAGACTTCGTTTGCTTTCGTCGACCTATCGATATGGTCAAAGTCAAGTACGACAGGATCACATTCACCGCAGTCGATACATGGATTCGTCCGTAAATATTCAATCACATACTGTCGATTTCTGGCATAGTATCGCCGACCCGACTCACGGCGGCGAAGTTTGTATGGCGCAGGATCTTTCACATAGTGATTACGTGAATAAATCGATTGGCACGGTTTACAATATGCCAAACACTTGCCGTTTTGGCGCTTGTTGAATTTTTCTTGCGGCAGTTCGCACTTGCACATGCCGCAACGTTTTGTTTCATCACTCATGGCAAAGCCATGGTATCGAAATCGTGTGCCACCTGTATGGCACAAGCGATTTACTATTGCGTTATACTATCGTGATGATTGCAGCGGCAAGAATATCGGTTCGTTAATATCTGTCCCTTTCAATCTAGAACTCGACGTTTGCAACCCTAATTTCACAGTCGCTGAAACTCGCGCGCCACATCAAGCATTAATGCGCAGTTGAACGGTCAGACCTCAATCGGTCGCTGCCCTTTTTGTAAAGCGGTCGACTCAAGCTTCTAAACTCATAGATCTCCTAGCCGGGCATCCATCAGACGTTCCCGCTCCGAGCGCCCGTACCAGGCACACCACCAGGCCCGTCTTCTCCCGCCAACGGCTGTTGTGTTCTGCGCCATGCATGGGACGCTCGATAGCAGCGAGAAACCCGCGTCCGTGGGCACGTCGCGCAGCCTCGTTGCCATCGTATTGTTTTTCGTCCTGACGCTCGGCATTTCGTACGGCGCCGACGATTTGCGCGCGCCCCAGCGGGACGAATCCCCATCCGGCCGCTCGTCCCCAACGCCGATTCCGTATTTCAGCTACGACCGCAAAGCCGTCTTCACGATGGCCCTCGGCACCGACACCGCGACCGCATCGAAAATAACAAATGCGCTGGCCGATCGGTTGATCGCGCTGAGCGGCAAGCTCCAACACGCATCCGCGCCGCGGTCCGACGGCCACTACTGGTTCGTGCCGCAGGGCGACTGGACCATCGCCGACTACCAGAACCAATGCGCGAAGGACCCGGCGCACACGCTCGGCGCGTATATCGTCTTGCCGCCGTCGCGCAGCGACCACACCGAAAACTCGCTCGTGTTCATCCGCACGCGCACCACGGTCCGGTTCAGCTTGGTCGTTGCGGTCTGCCATCCGGCGGGCGACCAGACGGACGCGACGAGTTCCGTCACCTGGGTGAGTGAAAGCGCGAGCGGCGAGGCCATGCGCAGCGAAATCGAGATCTTTCCGCTGGCCCTACTGACGTCGCTCTATCTCGCGTTCTCGCCGCAGCGCACCTACCAAACCGTCACGACGCAAGCCTTCCCGACGCCCAATCCATTGCCGGCCGAAGGCGCGCGAGCCTCAACGCAAACCACCGCATCGAGCGTCTTGAACCCGTCCGGCTCCGCAACGCTGCAAGGCGGGATCCTCGGCGCTTTTGCCGGCAGCGGCATCGGCAGCACCACCGGCGCCACGGGTTCACCCGACCTGCAATTCGCGAAAGCTGCCGACGATGCAGTCGGCAAATTGCTCGAACCGATCAAGGCGCGCTGCGCACCCTACGTCGGAACCGCCGCAGCGCCGCCCGACGGCTACGCCTTTTGCACGTGGTTCGCAGCGCCGGCGCGCTGACGGAACCTAACCGGCTTTGCGGCTGCGCAATCCGTGCAGCAGCGCGGCGACCGCGCGATAGCGATGACTCACCGCATTCTTTTCCGCTTCGGTCAGTTCCGAAAACGACTTCTGCGCTGCCGGATACACGAAGATAGGATCGAAGCCGAAACCACGTTCGCCGCGATCGCGCAGTGCGATCGTTCCGCCCACGGAAGCATCTACCGCGAGCTCGCGGCCGTCTTCATCGATAAAGTGCAGATAGCACACAAACCGCGCGCTGCGATCGCCGTCCTCAATACGCGACAACTCCGAGAGCACGTACTCGCGCCGCTGCGGCCACGTCAACGCCGCGCCGCCGTAATACGCCGTCACCACACCGGGCCGCCCGTCGAGCGCGTCGATCTCCAGTCCCGAATCATCCGCCAGCACCGCCGCCTCAATGCCCGCCGACAACAGCTGTTCCCGCAGCGCATGCGCCTTCAGCGCCGCGTTTTCCGCATAGTCCGTCTCGCCTTCGACGACATCACGATACCCGGGAAACTCGAGCAGTTCGATTCCCGTGCCCTCGAGGAGCGCTTGGAACTCTGCCCGCTTACCGGCATTTTTTGAGGCGAGATAGACGCGCAACGGAAAGGCTAGATCTAAGGCTCGTCGAGTTGGAGCACGGCCATGAACGCCTCTTGCGGCAGATCGACGCGGCCGACGCGCTTCATGCGCTCCTTACCGACCTTCTGCTTCTCCAAGAGCTTGCGCTTACGCGTGATGTCGCCGCCGTAGCATTTCGCGAGAACGTTCTTGCGCATTGCGCCGACCGTTTCGCGCGCCACGACCTTGCCGCCGATCACAGCCTGAATCGGCACGTCGAACATCTGCCGCGGAATCAGCTCCTTGAGCTTCTCCGTCAGCGCACGACCGCGTGCCGGCGCCTTGTCGCGGGCCACAATGAACGAGAGCGCATCGACCGGTTCGCCGTTGAGCAAGATCTCGAGCTTCACCAAATCGCCTTCGCGGTACCCGATCAATTCATAGTCGAGCGACGCGTAGCCCTTGGTGCTGGATTTGAGCCGGTCAAAGTAATCGATGATCAGCTCGATCAGCGGCATCTCGTACGTCAGGATGACGCGGCCGTCGACGAGGTACTCCATGTTCGCGAGCGTGCCGCGGCGATTCTGCGTCAGCTCCATGATCGCGCCGACGTACTCCGGCGGCGTGATCACCGTCGCCTTGACGAACGGCTCTTCCATCAGCGTGATCTTGTCGCGCGGCGGCAGCTTCGCCGGGTTGTCGATCATCTCGACCGCACCGTTCGTCAGCGTCACGCGGAACACGACCGACGGCGACGTCGCGATCAGATCGAGATTATAATTGCGCTCGAGCCGTTCTTGCACGATTTCCATGTGCAAGAGTCCCAAAAATCCGCAGCGGAAACCAAAGCCCAGCGCGATCGAACTCTCGGGCTCGAAGTGCAGGGCCGAATCGTTGAGCGCGAGCTTCTCCAGCGCATCGCGCAGGTCGGAAACCTCGACGCCTTCGTTCGGGTAAAGCCCGCAGTACACCATCGGCACGATCGGCTTGTAGCCGGGCAGGGGCGTGGGCGCCGGGTTGGCGGGGTTCGTGATCGTGTCGCCGACGTCCATATCGCCAAGCGACTTGATGTTCGCGATCACGTAGCCGACGTTGCCGATCGTCAGCTCTTCGGTCTTGCGCATCTCCGGCTTGAAGACGCCGACTTCGGTCGCTTCATACACTCGCTCGTGCGCCATCGACATGAACTTCATGCCCTGCCGCAGCTCGCCGTCGACGATGCGCACGTAGGCGACGACGCCGCGATACGGGTCGAACTGCGCGTCGAAGATGAGCCCGCGCAGGTGCTCGTTGTTGCCCTTGGGCGGCGGGATCCGCGTAACGATCGCCTCGAGGATCTCCTCGATCCCGATGCCTTCCTTGGCGCTGGCTGCGATCGCGTCGCTGCCCTCAATGATCAGAAGTTCCTCGATCTCGTGGCGCACGCGCGCCACATCGGCCGAGGGCAGATCGATCTTATTGATCACCGGGATGATCGTGAGGTTTTGCTCCAGCGCCAAATGGTAGTTCGCAAGCGTCTGGGCCTCGATGCCCTGCGCCGCGTCGATCACGAGCAGCGCGCCCTCGCACGCCTGCAGCGAACGCGAGACTTCCGACGAGAAGTCGACGTGGCCGGGCGTGTCGATGAAGTTCAGCTCGTAGGTCTGACCGTCTTTAGCGTGATAGGTCAGCGTGACCGGATGCATCTTGATCGTGATGCCGCGCTCGCGCTCGAGGTCCATCGCGTCGAGCATCTGCTCGCCCATCTCGCGCTCCGCGATGGTACGCGTAATCTGCAGCAATCGATCCGACAAGGTCGTCTTGCCATGGTCGATATGCGCGATAATGCAGAAATTGCGCACGTTCGCCGCACCCTTCGGTACGGCGAGTGGCTGAGATTCGATCACGGGTGTCCGGTCGTCAGAAGCAGGTTTGGGCGTTGCTTTGGGCGAGCCGGACCACGAATTGGAGCGCGATGATCACGACCAAGAACGAGATGTCGAGCCCACCCATCGGTGGGATGATTCGCCGTACGGGCGTCAACACCGGTTCGACAAGCATCGCGACGTAATCCGTCCAGCGTCCGCGCAGGCTCGGCACCCATGAAACGAGCGCGTACACCAGCATTACGAGGACATAGGCGTTCAGCAGCCATGCGACGACCGTATAAAGCGAGCAGATCATTGCTTATTGTACGCGTTCGGCGCCGGGAAGTGTCGCGAGCACCTTGGCCGGTACGCCGTTCAGATACGGCGCGGGGTCGATCGGCCGGCCATCCAGCATGAGCTGATAATGGAGGTGCGGTCCGGTTGCATCGCCCGTGGCCCCAACGTACCCGATGATCTCGCCCTTGCGTACGCGCTCGCCCGGCGCGACGCCGAAGCGCGAGAGGTGTGCGTACCAGCTGTGGTACCCGTTCTCGTGGTCGACGTCGATCTTGTTGCCGAAGCCGCCCTCCCAGCCGGTGGACCGCACGACGCCGTCGGCGGACGCGTGGATCGGGGTCCCGTAGTCGGCCGCGAGGTCGACGCCTTGGTGGAATTCCGGCCACGGATTTACCCGCCAGCCGAAGCCGGCCGAAATCGAGCCGTCGACCGGGTTGATCGAGGGCAGCGCCGCGATCATGCGGTCGCGCGCGATGAGGGCAATGCGGCGCAGGTCGAGCACGCGGTGCGCGAGGCGGTCGAAGCTCTTGCCGTCCGAGAGGCGCTGCTCCGAAAACTTGACCAGTCGCGCGAGCCGGGCTTGGACGGCGGCGACCGTCGCCGGAGCGCCCGGGTGAACGAAGCCGTGCGTCGGATGGATCGGGGCGGCCGGGACCGGGTGGACGCCGAGCAGTTTGCGGATCTCGGCGTCTTGGCGCTGGATGTCGCGCAGCTCGCCGGCGAGGGAATCGGCCTGCCGGTCGATGGCCTGGAGCTTCTCGTGCTGGGCCGCCGTGATCGCCCGCAGCGCCTGAACGTCTTGCTCAGCCCGGTGCAATTGCCACGCGTGGAAGCCGAGTGCCGCGCACAGCAAGGCCACGAAGCCGGCCGCCACGGCGATCGCCAGCGTGCGGCTGAAGTGCAGCCGGTAGACGTTGTAGCCTTCGGGCGGAATGATCTTGATGAGGAACGCGTTGTTGGTCACGACGCGGCCGCCTTAGCTGCCGCGATGGCGGACCGCTCCTCCGCCGACGCCTCTTGCGAGGCTTGGAAGTTCACCACGGTCTTGCCGTACGTCCGCGTCTCTTCGCGCGAGTAGATGCTCGAGAGCACCACGCCGTCGCCGTCGCGCGTGAGCAGCGCCAACGCATACGACTGGTCGGAACCGACGTCGGCGAAGGCGTTGTAGCGCAGGAAGCCGATCCGCGGCGTCTCGCTCTGCGCGACTTTCTCAAGCGCCTCGATCCGCGCGGCGAGCGTTTTCAGCTCCCGGTCCGTCGCGGCGGCGGTCGCCTCGAGGGAGTTGATCCGCTGCGTCGCCGGCTCGGCCCCGCCGCCGCCCAGCAGCCCGTCGTGCGTGCCGAGGGTCGTTTGGACCGCCCGCAAGCGGGGCGCCGCCACGAGGAAATGATAGCCGGCCAAGACGACCAGCGCGCTGCCGATACCGGCGAGCACGGAGACGGTGAGTTCCGGCAGACGTTTCTCCTCTGGGAAAGACCTTGACGAGGGCCAGGTGACTTGCGGCACACGGGAGTGACCGCTTACCGTTGCTCCCTTCCGGTCCTGGCGGGGTTCACGGTTTTCCGTTGCGCGAGGCCCAACCCTCGTCGAAGGCCCCGACATCGTACCACACCCAACAGGCTCGGCTTCACCGTCCAATGTCGGGCCCTGGAGCCTCAATCCGCTTGCCTGCCCTCAAAATCTTGGCAGAAATCACGCAAATCTTCGGGGCCGGCGACGTAAATCTGCAGCCCGAATCTCCGATAACTTCGACATGAATAAACGCTCGTTCGCAGACCTTATGGTCGGCGTGCTGGCCTACGTCTCGCTCACCGGCCTCGCGGCGATTGCGGTGGAACCGGCCGCCGGGCCCCGCGTCCGTACGGCAGTTGCCGACGAGCGCTGGTCGTTGCCGGTCAAACGCCGCCGGCGCCGCGTGCGCGAAGATGCGTGCCGGCATTGCGCGGGAAGCGGAGCGTGCAATGCGTGCATGCCCGCGACATGCCGGGTTTGCCGCGGCACGGGTTTGCAGCCCCGAGACGCAACGCTGGTGCCGCGTCTCACCGAACTCTGGAACGGCGCTTCTTAAGATATACCCTGCACGGCGCGGAGGTCAGGGGGCGCGAGTTTCGCGAACCCTCATTGGATGCTAGCGTTCGCGCCGTCGCCGGCCGTCGATGCGGTCATGTTGGAAGCCCGCGCGGCCGACTTTTCCAAGCGGTCTCTCAAGCGCGAGGCGAAGCGCGCCGCGATCGATCTTGCAATCCGCTGTATCGATCTCACCACGCTCGAAGGCAAAGACTCGCCGGGTAAGGTTGAGTCGATGTGCGCGAAGGCCGTGCATCCCGGTTACGGCGCGCCGCCGGTTGCCGCCGTTTGCGTGTATCCGAATATGGTGTCCGTCGCGAAGGCCGCCGTTGCGGGCACGGGCGTGAAAGTTGCATCGGTGGCGACCGCGTTTCCGAGCGGGCTTTCCTCGCTCGATGTCAAGCTGCGCGATACCGAATCGGCCTTGGCTGACGGCGCGGATGAAATCGATATGGTCATCAACCGCGGCGCGTTTCTGGCCGGCGATGAGACGTTGGTCTTCAACGAAATCGCGGCCGTCAAGCGCGTGTGCGGCGACGTGCACGTGAAAGCGATCCTCGAAGCGGGCGAGTTGGGTTCGTACGATGCGATCCGGCGCTGCAGCGATCTCGCGCTCGAAGCCGGCGCCGATACGATCAAGACGTCGACCGGGAAGATCGGCGTTTCCGCAACGCTGCCGATCTCGCTCGTGATGTGCCAGTCGATCCTTTCGTTCTATCACCGCACGGGCGAACGCCGGGGATTCAAGGCCGCCGGCGGCATCCGCACCTCGAAGGTCGCGCTGTCGTATCTCGTGCTCATCGACGAAGTGCTCGGCGGTGATTGGCTCGATCCCGATTACTTCCGGATCGGCGCGTCATCGCTGCTCGACGACTTACTCTTGCAGCGCGAAAAAGAACGCACCGGCCGCTACCCGTCGCCCGACATCATCCCGAAAGACTAGGCGACCGATGATCGAAGAAAAACCGCTCACCGCTGCTCGTAACGGCAACGGCGTAAAGCCGTCTAAGCGTTTAGCCTATGCAACCTCGCGCGAATCGACGCCCGCGAACATCGCGCCGTCGTACGGCCACTTCATCGGCGGCGCGTTCGTCCCGTCAAGCGGCGGCGAAACGTTCGAGACGACGAACCCCGCCACCGGCGAAGTTCTCTCGCGCGTCGCGACCGGCACGCCCGAAGACGTCGACCGCGCGGTCGCGGCGGCGCGCAAAGCGTACGAGAAATACTGGCAGCCGCTCAGCCCGGCCCGGCGCGCCGCGTACATCTACCGCATCGCGCGCGCGATTTCGGAACGCTCGCGCGAACTGGCCGTGCTCGAAACGCTCGACAACGGCAAGCCGATCAAAGAATCGCGCGACTTCGACGTGCCGATGTCCTCGGCGCACTTCTTCTACTACGCCGGCTGGGCCGACAAACTCGAGTACGCGGCGCGCGGCGGTCACATGCCGCATGCGCGCGGCGTCGTCGGCTCGATCGTTCCGTGGAACTTCCCGCTGCTGATGGCGGCGTGGAAGATCGCGCCCGCGCTCGCCGCCGGCAATACGATCGTGCTCAAACCCGCCGAGACGACGCCGCTCTCGGCGCTGCGCTTGGCGGAAATCTGCGCTGAGGCCGATCTGCCGCCGGGCGTGCTGAACATCGTCACCGGCGACGGCGTCGCGGGCGCCGCGCTGGCCGCGCACCCCGGCATCGACAAGATCGCCTTCACCGGTTCCACCGAAGTGGGCAAGGCAATTCAGCGCAGCCGCGCCGGATCGCGCATCCCGATCACGCTCGAGCTCGGCGGCAAAGCCGCGAACATCGTCTTTGCCGACGCACCGCTCGATGAAGCGATCGAAGGCATCGTCAGCGGCATCTACTTCAACCAAGGCCACGTCTGTTGCGCGGGCTCGCGGTTGCTGGTGCAAGAGCCGATCCACGACGAGATCGTCGCGCGTCTCGAAGCGCGCATTGAAACGCTGCGCCTCGGCGACCCGCTCGACAAGAACACCGACATTGGCGCGATCAACTCGCGCGCGCAGCTCGACCGCATCAACGAGCTCGTCGCAGCCGGCGTCTCCGAAGGCGCGGTGCTGCATCGCCAATCGGCCGCCGTGCCCGAAACCGGTTGTTTCTTCCCGGCCTCGTTCTTTACCGGAGTCGGTCCGGGGATGCGCATCGCGCGCGAAGAGATCTTCGGACCGGTCCTCTCGATCCTGACTTTCCGCACGGCCGACGAGGCGATCGAGAAAGCCAACAACACGCGTTACGGTCTGAGCGCGGGCGTGTGGACCGACAAGGGTTCGAAGAGCATGTACGTCGCCGGTAAACTCAAAGCGGGCGTCGTGTGGTGTTCCACCTTCAACAAGTTCGACCCGAGCTCGCCGTTCGGCGGATACCGTGAATCCGGCTTCGGCCGCGAGGGCGGCCTCGAAGGCTTGCGTCCATACCTCGAGTTCGACCAATAGCCTCTGTGCGTACGTCGCTACACGTTCCGGAGAATCTGCTCCAGCTCTACGTCGAGAACAGCCCGTTAGCACTGATTCAGTTCAACGCGGACTTGCGCATCGTGGCGTGGTCGGAACGTGCGACGGCGATGTTCGGCTGGACCGAAGACGAGGTGCGCGGGAAAACGCTCGATGAGTTCGGCTTCGTCCACGAGGACGACCGCGAGCACGTGGCGGGACTCTTTCGCGCGATGGCGGACGGCCCGGCGAATTGGAACGCCAATACCAATCGCAACCGGCGTCGCGACGGCGAGATCATCCATTGCCGCTGGTTCAACGCCTACCTCGTCTCCGACGCGTTCAGCGGCTACGTTTCGCTGGCCGAAGACGTCACCGAAGCAACGCTCGCGCGCGACGCCGCCTCGGCCAGCGAAGAACGGCTGAAGGCACTCTTCGAGGCCACGCCCGACGCACTGACGTTCTTCGACTTGAACGGCCGCATCACCGATTCGAATCCGGCCTCGGAACGCTTGATGGGCGTCAGCAGCGCCGAACTCAACTCGCATCCGTTCAGCGACTTCGTTCTCTCGGAAGATCAAGAATTCGCGGCCGACCTGTTCAGTCAGGTGCTGCGCGGCGACACGGTCTCGGCCGAACTCACGGTCCGCCGGCTCGACGGTCACACCTTTCCGGTCGAGCTCGTCGCCGGACCGATCCGCGAACGCGGCGCCGTCACCGGGGTCTACTGTTCGGCGCGCGACATCACCGAACGCAACGAAGCGCGCGAAAAGATCGAGACGAGCGAAGAACGTTTCCGCTCGATCTTCGACAACAACCCCGATCCGATGATCGCCTTCGATGCCGACGGCACCGTGACGCGCGCGAACGGCGCCGCCGGCCGCGTGCTCGAAATCGATCCCGAAACGCTGGTCGGCCAAACGCTGGGCGACGTTGCGACCGACGGTGACCTGACTGCGGCGCTTGCCTGCTTCAATCGCGCGCTCGCCGGCATGGCCGGCGGGATCGAACTGCACGTGCGTCACGCGCGCGAACATTCGCTGCCCGCGTTCGTGACGATGATTCCGATCCGGTTCCGCGGTCTCGCCGCCGGCGTCCATCTGCACGTGCGCGACCTGCGTTCGACGATCGCCTCGCAACGCCAGATCGCCGCGCACGCCGAACGCATTCGCGATCTCTACATGAGCGCGGCGGCAGCCAGCGGCAACACCGAACAGCAAATCGCCGCCACGATCGAGGCCGGTTGCCGCATCCTCGGCCTTTCGGCCGGCGCGCTCTACGAGAGCGAGAGCGACAAGCTGGTCGAGATCTATGGCGAATCGCTCGGACTCGGTCTCGCGCGCTTGGCGCTGGGTTCCGATCGCGCGCTCGCGATCGATGACGTCCGCGGCTTACCGCAGCTGGCCGAGGAACCCGAGACTCCTGATGGCGCGCCGTTCGTCGCGTTCATTGGAACGCCGATCGACGTGAGCGGAACGCGGTACGGCACGCTGTGCTTCGCCGATCGCCGCCGCCGGCGCACGCCGTTCGACGACGTCGATCGCGATCTCGTGCAGTTGATGGGCGCGCTGGTCAGCTCGGCGATCGAACGGGTGCGCTCGCGCGCGCGCCTGCAAACGCTGGCCTACAGCGATACGGTCACCTCGCTGCCGAATCGGGCGTGGCTCGTCGATCATTTGCGGGCGCTGCTCGACGAAGCGCGGCGCTCGGAAACCGCCGTGGGCGTGCTCTTTCTCGATCTCGATCGTTTCAAGGACATCAACGACACGCTCGGCCACGACAGCGGCGACCGCCTGTTGCGCATCGTCGGCGAGCGGCTTGTCCGCGCGATCCGCACCGACGACGTCGTGGCGCGCATGGGCGGCGATGAGTTCGTGGTGCTGGCCGGCGGCAACCCGGATATGCAGGCGCTGGGCGGGCTCGCCGAACGTATCGTCGCCACGGTCGAAGAACCGATTCCGATGGACGGCTCGGAGCTGTTCGTCACGACCAGCATCGGGATCGCGTCGTTCCCGGCCGACGGCGGCGATGCCGAAACGCTGGTCAAACACGCCGACGTCGCGATGTACCGCGCCAAAGATCGCGGGCGCAACACCTACCAATTCTTCACGCCCGCTCTCAACGCGACGCTGCACACGCGCCTCTCGCAAGAGAAGTCGCTGCGCAAGGCGCTCGACAACGGCGAGTTCGTCGTCTACTACCAGCCGCAGCACGACCTGGTCAGCGGCGCGCTGGTGGCGGTCGAAGCGCTCGTGCGCTGGAATCATCCGCGGTCGGGCCTCGTGCTGCCGGGGCAATTCATTCCCAACGCCGAGCTCAGCGGCCTGATCGTCGCGCTCGGCGATTTCATTCTCGAACGGGCCTGCACCGACATCAGCGGGCTGCGCAAAACGATCGCGCCGGATCTACGGCTCGCCGTCAACCTGAGCGCGCGGCAATTCCATCAGCAACGCCTGGCCGCAAAGGTACGCGGCTATGTGGAACGCACCGGTTTCGATCCGACCGCGCTCGAACTCGAGATCACCGAATCCGTCGCGATGAACGACGCCGCGCTCACCGTGAGCATCATGCGCGACATCGGCGCGGAGGGCATGAGCCTGTCGGTCGACGATTTCGGCACCGGCTACTCATCGCTCGGCTACCTGCGGCGCTTTCCGCTGGACTCGATCAAGATCGACCGCTCGTTCGTCACCGATCTCGCTCAAGAGCCCGACGACGCAACCATCGTGCGCACGGTCATCGCCATGGCCCACTCGCTCGACCTCGAGGTCATCGCCGAGGGCGTCGAGACGCCCGAGCAGCTGGATTTTCTGCGCAACGAGCGCTGCGACCGGGTCCAGGGCTTCTACTTCTCCCAGGCCGTGCCGCTGGAAGCCCTCGAAACCTACATCCTGCGTGGAACGGAAACCGTCGCGGCGGGGTAAGAACTTTACGTGGAAACCCTCAGCCTGCTCCTCGACCGGGCTGCGCTCGTCGACCGCTACCGTGCCGGCCGCGCCCGCAGCGCCCAACTCTTCGCATCGATCGCACCCTCCGCATATTACGAGGCGCCGATCCCGCTGCGCCACCCGTTCGTGTTCTACGAGGGTCATCTGCCGGGCTTCGCCTATCTGGTGCTGCACGAGCGCGCGCTCCACGGCGCACAGATCGACCCGCGCCTCGAGTTGTTGTTCGAACGCGGCATTGATCCGAGCACGATCGACCTCGCCAACCGCCATCGCCGCGACGACTGGCCGGACCGCGCCACCGTTCGCCGCTTTGGGGATGCGTGCGACACCGCGCTGATCGACGACATCGCGCACGCGGTGCTCGACGATCCGTCGAACCCGCTGCTCGTGCATGCCGAGGCGCTCTTCAATATCCTCGAACACGAGGAAATGCACCACGAGACGCTCACCTATATCATCCACCGTTTACCGGCCGATACCAAACGCGGCCCGCGCATCGACGTGCGCGACGTGATGCCGGCGCGGCGCGATCCGATCGCGATCGCGGCCGGCCGCGCAACGCTCGGACTGCGGCGCGGCGAAGCCTTCGGCTGGGACAACGAGTTCGACGTTCACACGGTCGACGTGCCGGCGTTCGGCATTGACGCCTACGACGTGACCAACGGCGACTACCTCGCGTTCGTACGCGACGGCGGAGCACCGCCGCCGTTTTGGATCGAGCGCGACGGCGGCTGGTCGCTGCGCTGCGTGTACGGCGAGGTCCCGCTGCCGCTCAGTTGGCCGGTCTACGCGAGCCACGACGACGCCGAGGCGTTCGTTGCGTGGTCGGGCGCGCGCTTACCGAGCGAAGCCGAATATCATCGTGCCGCCTTCGGCACGCCGGCGGGCGACGAACGCGCGTTTCCGTGGGGGTCCGCCGCGCCGGCACCGCAACACGGCAACTTCGATTTCCGCCGTTTCGATCCCGAACCGGTCGGCAGTTCGCCCGCCGGCGCCAGTGCATGGGGCGTCGAGGACCTCATCGGCAACGGCTGGGAGTGGACGTCGACGCCGTTCGGCCCGTTCGACGGCTTCGTTCCGATGGCGTCGTACCCGCAATACTCGGCGGACTTCTTCGACGGGCGTCACTACGTGATGAAAGGCGCCTCGCCGGTCACCTCCTCCAACCTCATCCGGCGCAGCTTCCGAAACTGGTTCTTCGCCGACTACCAATATATGTACGCGACCTTCCGCCGCGCTTATTCCTAGACGGCGGCTTGGGCGAGGGCCTGAGGCGCGGGAATCGAAACGGCCAGAATGTCCACCACGTCGACCATCATCTACACGCTCACCGACGAGGCGCCGGCACTGGCGACGCGGTCGCTCTTACCGATCGTCCAAGCGTTCTCGACCGTCGCCGGAATAGCGCTCGAAACGCGCGACATCTCGCTCGCCGGCCGCATCATCGCGCAATTCCCCGAAGCGCTCACGCCGGGTCAGCGGCAGCCGGACGACCTCACCTATCTCGGCGAGCTCGCGACGACGCCCGAAGCCAACATCATCAAGCTGCCCAACATCAGCGCGTCGACACCGCAGCTGAAGGCCGCGATCAAAGAACTGCAGAGTCAGGGGTACGCGCTACCGGATTTTCCGGACGAGCCGAAGACGGACGCCGAGAAAAGCGCACGCGCGCGCTACAACAAGGTCTTGGGCAGTGCGGTCAACCCGGTGCTGCGCGAAGGTAACTCCGACCGCCGCGCACCCTTGTCGGTGAAGAACTACGCCCGCAAACATCCGCACAAGATGGGTCCGTGGACGGCCGATTCGAAGACGCACGTTTCGAGCATGGACGGCGGCGACTTCTTCGGCAGCGAGAAGTCGGTGCTGATCGAGCGTCCCGGTAATCTCAAGATTGAGTTGACGGCGGCCGACGGCACGAAGACCGTGCTGAAAGAAAAAACGCCGGTGCTCGCGGGCGAGATCGTCGACGCCGCCGTGATGAGCGAGAAGGCGCTGCGTTCGTTCCTCGAAGCGCAGGTGGCCGACGCCAAGGCGAAAGGCGTGCTCTTCTACGCCCAGCTCAAAGCGACGATGATGAAGGTGTCGGATCCGATCATCTTCGGCGAGATCGTCTCGGTCTTTTTCTCCGACGTGTTCACGAAGCACGCCGAAACGTTCAAGCAACTCGGCGTCGATCCGAACCAAGGTCTCGGCGATCTCTACGCGCGCATCAAAGCGTTGCCGGCCGAGAAGCAGGCCGAGATCGAAGCCGATATTCAAGCGGAATACGCGAAGCGTCCGCAGCTCGCGATGGTGAACTCCGACAAGGGCATCACGAGCCTGCACGTCTCGAGCGACATTATCATCGACGCCTCGATGCCCGCGATGATTCGCGAGTCGGGCAAGGCTTGGGGCCCTGACGGTAAGTTGTACGATACGAAAGCCGTGATCCCCGATCGCAGCTACGCCGGTGTCTATGCGACGGTCATCGAGGACTGCAAAAAGAACGGCGCGTTCGATCCGGTCACGATGGGCGACGTCCCCAATGTCGGCTTGATGGCGCAAGCGGCCGAAGAGTACGGCTCGCACGACAAGACGTTCTTGATTCCCACCACCGGCGTCGTGCGCGTCCTCGACGAGTCGGGGAACGCACTGCTCGAACAGAACGTCGAGCCGGGCGACATCTTCCGTGCCTGCCAGGTGAAAGACGCGCCGGTGCGCGACTGGGTCAAGCTCGCGGTGAACCGCGCGCGCTTGAGCGGCATGCCCGCCGTGTTCTGGCTCAATCCAAAACGAGCGCACGACGCGCAGCTGATCAAAAAAGTCGAGACGTACCTGAAAGACTACGATACGGCGGGTCTCGACATCCGCATCATGGCTCCGAATGAGGCGACGCAGTTCTCGATCGATCGCATTCGCAAGGGCCAAGACACGATCTCAGTGACCGGCAACGTCCTGCGCGATTACCTGACGGATCTTTTCCCGATCATGGAACTCGGCACGAGCGCGAAGATGCTCTCGATCGTACCCCTGATGGCCGGCGGCGGCCTATTCGAAACCGGCGCCGGCGGCTCTGCGCCCAAGCACGTGCAGCAGTTCGAAGAGGAAAACTTCCTGCGGTGGGATTCGCTCGGCGAGTTTCTCGCTCTCGCCGCCTCGCTCGAACATGTCGCTAACGTGACCGGCAACGCCAAAGCCAAGGTCCTCGCCAAGACGCTCGACGAGGCGACCGGAAAGTTCCTGGACGAGGACAAATCGCCGGCGCGCAAAGTCGGCGGAATCGACAATCGCGGCAGCCACTTCTACCTCGCGATGTATTGGGCGCAAGCCTTGGCCGAACAAAGCGACGACAAGGAGCTGCAAGCCCTGTTCGCGGGCATCGCCCGGAATCTGACGGACAACGAAGCCAAGATCGTCGCCGAACTCGGCAGCGTCCAGGGCAAACCGGTCGACGTCAAGGGCTATTACCATCCCGATGAAGCATCCGTGCGCACGGCGATGCGCCCGAGCGCGACCCTCAACGCTGCACTGGAATCGCTGAGCCCCGCTTTGACGTAGGCGGGGTCTCTCAGGATTTGAGCCAATTCGCCGAAGTTAAGCTAAGCCAGGAGGGCATTTTTGGGAGGACTCGGGTCCGGGGGTGCGGTTTCGTCCTGGCCGTTGTTTGCGGTCGGGGGCTTTGTCGTTGCCGTAGCCGTGGTCGCGATCGTCACGCTCACGCGCGTCTTCGGGGCCAGCCTGCGCTCCATGTCGCTGCGCAACGAGTCCGAACGCCTCAAATCCGAAGTCGCCCTGGCCCGGGCTGAGGCCCGCTTCCGCACCGTCTTCGAAGGCGCGCCGCTCGGCATCGCCGTCGTCGACGTCGACGGCACCCTGAAGGAAACCAACGCCGCGTTCGATCTGATGCTCGGCTACGAGCGTCGCGAACTGGTCGGCAAGACGATGACCGAGCTGAGCGATGAATCGGATCGCGAGCGCACGCTCGAGGCCTTCGGCGCGCTCGTGCGCGGCGAGGTGTCGTCGTACGAACACGAGATGCGCTATAAACGAAAGAACGGATCCACGCTCTGGGGCGACGTCAGCGTAACCTACGTACCCGAAGACGACGAACCGTTTGCCATTGCGGTCATCGACGACGTCAGCGACCGGATCGTCATTCGCGACCGCCTGATTCACGAAGCGACGCACGACTCGCTCACGAGCTTGCCCAACCGGGGCCTCTTCTCCGCGCAGCTCGGTGATGCGCTGCGCTCGCGGCTGCCCGGTCTCGCCGTTGCGTTCGTCGACCTCGATCACTTCAAAGTGGTCAACGACAGCCTCGGACATCTCGCCGGCGATGCGCTCCTGCGCGCGGTCGCGCAGCGCTTGCGCTCGATCATGCGGCCCGGCGAAATGGTCGCGCGGCTCGGCGGCGATGAGTTCGGAGTGATCTTTCTCGATGAAGATATCGAGGCGCGCGTCGAGTGGCTGCACGCCACCGTTGCCGAACCGGCCAACATCGAAGGCCGCCGCCTCTACACGACGGCCAGCGTCGGGGTCGCGGTCGCGCACGCGCGCTACGAGCGCGCCGAAGATCTGCTGCGCGACGCCGACATCGCCCTCTACCGCTCCAAAGCGGACGGGCGCGCGACCTACACGATCTTCAACGAGATCATGCACGATAGCGCCGTGCGCCGGCTGCAGATTTCCTCCGACGTGCGCGACGCGATCAACGCACCCGAGCAATTCCGCGTCGCCTTCCAGCCGCTCGTGCGGCTGAGCGATTGGAAGACCGTCGGCTATGAGGCGCTGGTGCGCTGGCAACACCCGACGGAGGGCTTGATCCAGCCCGATCTCTTCATCCCGGCGGCGGAAGAGACCGGCGTGATCATTCGCTTGGGGCGCGAAGTGCTGGTCCGCTCGCTCGAGCGGTTGGCGCGCGAACAGCGCGACGATCCGACCCTCACGATGCACGTGAACGTGTCGGTCCAAGAGATCATGCACGGCGATCTGCCCGAGCACGTGTTCGCCGCCATCAAAGCGACCGGCGTACGCCCGGAAACGGTCACGCTCGAGATCACCGAAAACGCGATCATCGATACGAGCACGGGCGCGGGCGCCGTGCTCGAACGTTTGCGCGCCGGCGGCGTGCGCATTTGCGTCGACGACTTCGGCATCGGCTACTCATCGCTGCGCTATTTGAGCCTCTTCCCGATCAACAGCTTGAAGATCGATCGCAGCTTCGTGTCGGGCACCGGCGAGGGCATCCAGAGCGAGCCGATCTGCCGGATGCTGCTCGACCTCGCGCGCTCGCTCGAACTGACCGTGGTCGCCGAAGGAATCGAAACTCCCGAGCAGGCGGATCGTCTGCTCGCGCTCGGCGCAACGACCGGTCAAGGCTATATCTTCTCGCGCCCGATCATTCCGGATCGCGACAGCCGGATCGTGCTCCCGGACATCTTGCTCAAAGGCCGGCCGGTCTCAATCTCCGTTTAGAGCTTGTCGACGTCGAAGCGATCGGCGGCTTCCATGATGATGCGCCGCGCTTCGCCTGCATCCGACCAGCCGTGCGTACTGGTCTTCTTACCTTCGAGCAATTTGTAGGTTGCGAAAAAGTGTTCGATCTTGCGCAGCTGGTGCGCGAAGATCTGTGTGTAGTTATGCACGTCCGCGTACTCGGGCTCACCGACCGGCACGGCGAGAACCTTGTCGTCGGACTTGCCGTCGTCGGTCATGCCGAGGATGCCGATCGGACGCGCGACCACGAGGCAGCCGCTGAACGTCGGTTCCGAGACGAGGATCAGCACGTCGAGCGGATCGTCATCGAGCGCGAGCGTTCGCGGCGCGAAACCGTAATCGCCGGGATAATACACCGGTGAGTGCAGCGCGCGGTCGAGCCGGAAGATGTCCAGTGACTTGTCGTATTCGTACTTGTTGCGCGAGCCGCTCGGAATTTCGACGATCACGTTGATCGCCTCCGGCGCGCGTTCGCCCAGCGGGAGCATAAGCCGGTTTTGCCGCGAATCAAGGGTCACCGCTCAGGCCTTCCCCCCGTCGAGGCGATGCCCTTGTACGTTTCGGCCGGCTGCGACCGCACTAATGCGCCTCGGGGGACGAACCGATGCCATATCATATGACCCTCGGGAACGGCGCTGCCGTGCCGGGCGCGAACACGATCGCTGCTACACCAATTTCGGCCCGCTTATCGGACGCTTGGAAGGGCGTTTGGCGAGCCATTTCGGCATTCCGATCGGTGGCACTCGAAGGCGCGCTGCACGCGCCGGTGTGACGCTCTGACCACCGCGGCGGTCATGCAACCGTATTTCGTTCCATATGCCGGTTACTTTCGGCTGTTTGCGGCAGCCGACGTCGTCGTCATGCTGGACACGGTGCAATTTGCGCGCCGCGGCTGGGTGCACCGGAACCGGTTCGCAATCGCCGGCGGTGAAAGCGACTGGTTGACGCTTCCCCTTATGAAGCCCGCATACGACGCTCGCATCGGCGATCTGCGCTTCGCAGCCGACGCCCGTCAGCGGCTCGAGCGCGCGCTGCTACGGTTTCCGGTTCTCGCTCAAGCGGCCGCGGAAGGAAGTCCCATCGTGGAGCGCACCCTCACGCTCGGAGCCGGCTCGGTGGCGGACTACCTGGCGGCTCTCGTGAGCGAACACTCGACGACACTCGGCTTCGGAGCCCGGATCATTCGGGCCGGCGAACTCGACATCGATCCGGGCTTGCGCGCTCAGGACCGTATCCTCGCGATCGTGCGCGCCTGCGGCGCAACGCGCTACGTTAATCCATCCGGTGGCCGCGATCTCTATGACGCGCAGGCCTTTCACGCCGCCGGCATAGAATTGCAATTCCTCACGCCGTATGCCGGCAGCATGGAAAGCATCTTAACACGCCTATTGCTAGAGCCGGTCGCGGCGATCGCAAATGAGATCGTCCGCGAAACCCAACTCGTGCCGTGACGACGGACTACCCCGGAAAGACAGAATGACCCACGGCGAACGGCTCTCCGCGATTCTCTCCGACGCGTTACGTCTTCCCGCCGCTGCCATCTCCGATGACCTGGATATGGCCGGCTCCGGTACGTGGGATTCGTTGAGCCACATACAACTCATCGCCGGCATCGAAGATGAGTTTTCCATCGAACTGACTTCGGACGACATCGTGGCAATGACCAGCGTCGATGCAATCAAGCAAACCCTGCGCGCGCGTGCAGTCGACATCTGATGGATCCTTCGGGTAAGGTCGCCCTTGTCGCCGGCGGCAAGGGCAATCTCGGAACTGCGATCGTCGCCGCTCTGCGTGCACGCGGAGCGAAGGTTGCAACCATCGATCTCGATGCCGCCGCCGCAACGGAAGACGATGATACGCTCTCGGTGCAGGCCGATATTGCCGACGATGCATCGGCAGGCGGCGCCGTGGCAGCAGTCCTGGCGGCTTATGGCCGCATCGATATCCTCATCAACGCAGCAGGATTTATACATAGCGAACCGCTTGTCAATCTGCTCAATACCGCGCAGCGACGCCATTCCGCCGGCACCTGGCAGCGAGTGCTGCGCGCCAACCTCGACGCGACGTTCGTGCTGACGGCACATGTCGCGGAACAGATGGTGGCAAAGCGAATCAAAGGCGTGATCGTGAGTTTTTCGTCCGTGGCATCGGCCGGCAACCCGGGTCAAAGCGCGTATGCCGCGGCGAAAGCCGGCGTCGAAGCGCTTACCGGGGTCTGGGCGCGCGAGCTGGGGCCCTTCGGCATCCGGGCGGTTGCGATCGCGCCGGGCTTCGTCGACACAGCCTCGACGCGACAGTCGCTCAACGACGAGGCGCTTCAAGAATGGAAGCGCCGGACGCCGCTCCATCGCCTTGCCGCAACCGGCGAAATTACAAGCAGCGTCATGTTCGCCATCGAGAACGATTTTCTAACCGGCCAAACGCTACGCATCGATGGCGGGCTTACGATATGAAGCCGGTCATTATCTTCGGAGCCGGGAAAGTGGCCGAAGTCGTCTATCGTCATATCTTGCGCGATCGCACGTCGAAGATCGCCGGCTTCACCTGCGAAACGGCGCATCTCCCGGCGGGCGGCACGGCTTTCGACGATTTGCCCGTCGTCGACTTCGCGCGAGTGGCCGAGCGCTTTCCGCCGGTGGAATACGATATGCTGATTGCCGTCGGCTACCACGAGCTCAACCGGGTGCGCCGCCGCATTTACGAGCAGGCTGCGGCGCTCGGCTACCGCTTCGCGTCCTACATCAGCGCGCAAGCCGGGGTGGGTGACTGGCTGCGAGCGGGCGACAACTGCATAATCTTGGATAACGCGAGCGTCGAGCCCGGCGTTGTCCTCGGCAACAATGTCGTTTTATGGAGTAACGTTCTCGTCGGTCATCATACCGTCATTGAAGATCACTGCTGGCTGGCCGGCCACGCCGTCTTCGGCGGCACGGCCGTGCTCGGCGCGGGATCGTTCGTCGGTCTCGGCGCAATCGTCGCGCATGAGGTCGAGCTCGGCCCGGAGAGCTTTCTTGGCGCAGGAGTAGTCGTGACGAAGTGTGCCGGACCAAAGAGCGTTTTCGTCGCAACCGGCACCGAGCTTTTCCGTCTCGACAGCGACCGGTTTCTGCGCATCACCAAGATGCGCTAGACCGCTGCGGCGCGATCGGCGGCGAGCGCGATGCGGTCGATTTTTCCGTTCGCATTCTTCGGCAGGTCGTGGCGAATTTCGAAACGCTGCGGGATCATGTACGGCGGCAGCAACGCCCCCAATCCTGTCCGCAGCGCGTCTTCGGTGATCGCAGACGCACTTGCTACGAATGCGACCAGCACCTTCATGTCGCGCCGGCCCGTCACCTGAAGCACGGCCGACTGGGACACACCCTCGAGCCGGTTGAGTGCCGTTTCGATCTCCTCGAGTTCGATGCGATAACCCATATGTTTGATCTGATGGTCCTTGCGGCCTAAGAAATTCAACGACCGGCCATCGGCGGCGATGGCCACACGGTCACCCGTCCGATACATGCGCTCGGGCCACGCATCATTTACGGGATTGACGACGAAAGCGCCCGCGGTGCGTTCAGGATCATTGATATAACCGAGGCCGACTTGCGGCCCGAGTAAACAAAGTTCTCCGATTCCGCCCGCGCCGGCCGGCAACTCGTCGTCGTCGAGTACGAGCATCGAGAAATTCTCTGCAAGCGGTCCGAGGGTGACGAGCCCGCTCGGGTCCTCGAGATCGCCGGCTCCCACGTCCCAAGCGGAACAGATGCACGTGCACTCCGTTGGGCCATAGACGTTTACCAAGCGGCAGCGGCCGCCGAACGTGTCAAACAGTTTCCGCAACTCAGGTTTCGGATAGCCCTCGCCGCCGAAAACGAACGTGCGCACCGACGGGAGCCGGCGCGCACTCAGCAGCCGCATCGTCGTCAGGTAGATGAGCAGAGACGGAACAGAGAACCAAATCGTGCAAGCCGCTGCTTCGATTGCATCCACCAAGCCTGTTGAATCCGCGACCAGGTCGCGCGGAACCGGCGCCATTGAAGCGCCGTTGAGCAGGGCTGCGTAAAAGTCAAAAACCGAATTGTCGAAATACATCGGGTTGACGTTGCTCAGCGTATCGTCGACGCCGATGGAGAAACGCGACCCGGCCCAGCGCGCAAAATTCAGCACGCTCGCATGGCTGATAACCGCGCCTTTCGGCACGCCGGTAGAACCCGACGTATACATCACGTACGCCGCGTCTGTACCCGTCACGCCGGGCGCCTCCGGCTCGGCTTCCGAGGCACCTGCCAGCTCGCTTTTCACCTCTCGCGCCGCGAGGTCGACAACGGCGGCACCGAACGCCGCAGCAGCGGCGGCAGCCGGTGACTCCGCGACCCCGGTCCCGACGACGACCTTCGGCCGGCATGAACCGAAGATCAGCGCAAGACGGGCCGGCGGGTTTTGATCGTCGAGGTTGACATAAGCTGCGCCGAGTTTGAGGCACGCGATCATCGTCGCATAATGCGCAACGAACTTTGTATGGACGATCGCGACGACGTCACCGCGAACCACGCCGCGCGATAACAACAGCGCCGCCACTTGATTGGCAAGCCGATTCAATGCATCGTGGGAGATCGCGCTGCCGCCGGGCATTTTCAATGCCGGGGCGCTTCCATTTCGTGCGGCTAGCCTCGCATAGGCTGCTCCCGCACTAACGACGTACTCATGCGACATACCTAATTCGGGGCGTTTGGCACCCGTTGCGGGATCGCCCTTTATGGCGGGCGGGCTCAGATTTTACGGCGAATGAGCCGGCATGAATTTCGCCGCCGGCGACGGCCTCGGAACGACGATCGTCTTTATCGATGCGGGCTACCCGGTCGACCTCGAAATCTCCCGATATGTCGGCGGCGCCTTTGACCAACTCGGATACCGCTTCGAGGAGTACAGCCTGAACGATCCGGAGTTCGTCGGGAAAATCGGCGAACTGTTGCGAACGCGCATCCGGGACGTCCTGTGCTTCGTGAGCCTCAACTACACTGCGGCAGCGATCCATTCCGCGGATGGCCACCTTCTGCATCACGCGACCGGGTGTCCGTTGGTCTTCTACTTGATGGACCATCCGCTGTATTTTCTCGACAAGCAGCTGCCGGAGAATGCCGGCGCGTTGGTGTTCGTAGCCGGCCGCGACCTGATCGACTTTGTCGGCAAGTATTTCCCATCCGGGACGGTCGCGATCGATAATCAAGCCTTTATTCCGCCGCCGTTCGAGCAACATCCGCCGAGTTACGAAGACTTCATCGCCCGGCACAACGTCATTCTTTGCCCGATGAATCTGTCAATCTGGGACGAGACCATGGACAGCATATGGGCTGCCATAGGCCGGATGCCTGCGGAACGCCGCGACTTCGTCAAAGGGCTGATCGAGGCCGGCTTGACCGACGTCTTCACTCCGCTGCACGTGCTCGCAGAATCATTGCCGCGCGCCGGCCGAACGATCGAACATCAAATGGCCGACGGCAACATCGCGCTCGATTTCATCAAGATTTGGCGGCGCAACCATATGATCCGGGCGCTGATCGATCTGCCGATCCGTATCAGCAGCAAATACGTGCCGGCGGACCTCGCCGCGAGGTATCCGGATAAGTTTACATTGCTGACGATCCAAGAGACGACGCCGCTTTACCAGCAGTATCGTTTTGTTCTCAACGCGTTTCCGCTGATGACTTACGCCAACCACGATCGGATCATCAACGCCATGTGCGCGAACGCCGTCGTTATCACCGATGAGAACAATACGACTCGCGAGCGATTCACGGATGAAGTCGATGCTCTGCTCTATAGTTATACGAACGGTGATAATGCGAACAAGATCGCGCGCTACCTCGACGATCCGCGCGCGGCCTACGAGCTCACCGTCAATGCGTACGACTTGCGCGTGCGGCGCAATGTCTTCACGCTCGACACCTACGCGAACCTCATCGAGGCAGTGAAGCACCAGAAGCGCATTGCGCGCGCGGCGAACCCTACTTCTTGAGGTCGCGGTCCGCCGCCGACCGCACGGCTTCGTCCAGCCACGCGTGCATGCTGATATTTCGCTTTTCGCGCGCTTCGTGGGCCAGGCGCTTCGCCTCGAGCGTAACGCCCTCCAGTTGGCCGTAGAAGCGCGTGCGATGGGTCCCGCCTCGCTCGCCCGGAATCTCGAAATCGAAGTCGGCTATCGGCTCGCCGACCCCCACCGTGAAGCTGAGTTGGTAGAACGCGCCCCCGAGGATGTACTCGATCGTGACGTCTCGGGCTTCCACCGGCAACGCCGCAAGCGGGAGCTCACTGTCATAGTGGCTGCTCGAATTGATCAGCACTTTGGCGAACTCCGTATGCCGCAGCCATGGGGGCATGCTCTCGTCGCCGACGACTACGCGACCACCGGGCCTCACGATGCGGGCCATTTCGCGGAAGGAACGCGCCACATCCGAAAACATGTTCAAGCCGCCGAAATGGAAAATTGCATCGAAGTGGTTGTCGGGAAACGGCAGATACACCGCATTGCCGACAACGTAAGATACTTGAAGCGCTTCATCGTGAAGCCGTTCGGCTGCTTTCAACAGTATTCCGCGCGAAATATCGTGGACGTACAGGTGCCCGGCCCCTTTGAGCCGCGCGGCAATAACGGAACTCGTGCGTCCCGATCCCGCGCCCACTTCGAGGACGACTTGACCGGGGGAGAGGCGCATCCGGTCGACCATCGCGTTGCGGATATCGCGTTCGTTGCTATCGAACGTGCTGAACAGCAGCGGCAGATATTCATCATACACCGGCGCGACACGATCGTATGTCGTCCGTGCGAATGCATCGGCATCGGGTAGTACGAGCGGAAAGGTCAGATCTGGGATGCCGCCGCTGATCGCGTAGTCTCGCCCTGCCGGATTGCGGAGGATCCCGGTCACAACCTCGTCGCCGGCTTGCTCCGTCACGATCAATTCGAGTGGCGAACCCGTTTCGGGGCAGCGATATACGCCGGCATCCAGGAGATTCACGAGTGATTCTCCTGCGGCAGTATGAAGCTTCCTTCTTCAAGAATCAACGTGCGTGCCGGTACCGCTCGTTTTAACAACCACACGCCTGCGACTGGAACCGGCAACGGCCGCGCACGCGCCGGAATTATTTCCGTTCGCGAGCGACCCTCACCTAACGGCCTATCTTGCATGGAAACCGCATACGGCGGTAGCGGAAACCACCAGCGTCTTAGAGGGGCTGTCGGCGGCACACGAACGCGGTACCGGGTATCACTGGACCATCTTCGAGCGCGACCGTGCCGTCGGTCTCATTTCGCTTATCGACGTTCGGCGTGAACATCGTCTTTGGCGACTGGACCGCGCCGAAATGGCGTACTGGATCGGCAGAGGCGCACAGGGCCGCGGACTCGCCACCGAAGCGGCGACTGCGGTGATCGACGCCGCCTTTTTGCGACTTGGCTTGAACCGGCTGATCATATCGCATACGAGCGGTAATCCGGAAAGCGGTCGCATTCCGCAAAAGCTGGGCTTTCGCTATGTGGGCCGTGAAGAAGAATTCTTTATGAAAGACGGTGTATGGCACGACATGAATCACTATGAGCTGCGGGCAGCGAACTGGCCCGCAGCCGCGTCGGCCGCAGGCGAACGGTGATGTCCGCGGCGCCGTTCCGTTGGGAGAAATTGGGATTGGTATACCGTCCGCCAAATGACGGGAGTTGGCGCGACGGGTTTGGGCAAATGCCGGTCGTGGCCGAGTTGCCGGACCGCTTGCGCGTCTTCTTCTCGGTCCGCGCGCCACGCGACCCGGCCGGGCTTTTCAAGTCAAACATGTACTGGATCGACGTCCACCGCGATGACCCGATGCGCGTGATCGGCCAAGTGGATCGGCCGTTGTTGCCGTTTGGGCGGCCTGGGTCGTTTGACGAACACGGCTTGATGCCGAGCAGCATCAATTGGGCCGGCGACGTGTTGCGCATGTACTATTGCGGCTGGATGCGGCTCGCGGGCGTTCCCTATTCCATGTCGATCGGGCTTGCCGAGAGCCGTGACGGCGGCACCACGTTCACCAAACTCGGCGAAGGGCCGCTGTTCAGCCGAACGCCGACGGAGGCGTTCCTCGAAGGCGGACCATGCGTGCGTCACGATGGCACCCAGTGGCACATGATGTACACGTCGGGAACGGGCTGGATCGACGGTGAAGCGATTTACGTGATCAAGCACGCACGCTCGGATGACGGCGTCGTGTGGGAACGCGACGGCAAGGCCGTGGTTCCGGAGCTCGTTGAGAACGAGTGCCAAGCACGTCCGACGGTCATTCAAATCGAATCGCGTTGGCACATGTGGTTTTCATATCGGTTCGGTCTGGATTTTCGCACGAACACCTCGCGGGGCTACCGCATCGGCTATGCCTGGTCGGATGATCTGCTCACTTGGCATCGCGACGATGCTCTCGCCGGCATCGATCTCTCGACGACGGGCTGGGATTCCGAGATCGTCTGCTATCCGTACGTGTTCTCGAGCGGCGATCAGCTCTTCATGTATTACAACGGCAACAACTTCGGTCAAGACGGCTTCGGCTGCGCCCGGCTCGCGGTATGACCGCGAATAGATATACGGCGTTCCATCGCGAACGAATGGGCCCGCATCTCTATCCGAACGAATTCCTGATCCGTACAATGCTCGGCCGCTACCCGCGTCTTACAATGAGTCGAGACTACAAAGGACGCCGATTGCTCGACCTCGGCTTCGGAGACGGGCGAAACTTCCCGCTCTTCCGCAACCTCGGTGTCGAGATTTACGGTGTCGAACCCGACCCGGAGATGTGCCGCATCGTTGCCGAGCGCGTTGGGCCCGAAGGCATTCCTTGTACGTTGCGGCCGGGGTGCAACACGGAGATCCCGTTTGACAACGGCTTCTTCGACTTCATCATTGCGAGCAGTTCCGTCTACTATGTTCGCGACGGCGAAACGTTCTCCGATAACCTCCGCGAGGTCGTTCGCGTGCTGCGCCCCGGCGGCTGGCTCGTTGCAACGCTCCCGGATCTCGATAACGCCCTCCTAGCCGGCGCGATCCCACTCGGCGACGGGCATTGGCGCATTACTTCGGATCCGTTCGATTTGAGAAACGGCTCCGTTTTCCGAGCCTTCGAATCGATGTCCCAGATCGAAGCCGCCTTTTCGCCGTCGTTCGAAGAGCTTGCGATCGCAAGGTTTCACGACGATTGGTACGGCTTAGTGGTAAGCGGATTCGCCCTCGTGTGCCGCGCGAAGGCTAGCGCGTAAGCGCGGCCGCGGTTTCGTTGATCGCGGTGAGTTCCCAACCCGCCGCGAACGAACCGCGTGCGCGCAGGATTCCGGCCGGCGAAAACTTGATGCCCGGTGCCACCGAGTCGGCCTTGTTCGCCCCGGCGCGGGTGAGGCTGCGCACGATCCCGTGCATGACGCCCGCGTGGCTGACGATCAGCGCCCGGTCATTCGCGGCCATGCGATCCGTCGCAGCGCGCAAGAATACGTCGACGCGCTCGCACAGCGCATCCCACGATTCGCCGCCCTCGGCGGTGTAGTGCATCGGGGCCTTTTCATTTTTCGCGTCGAGTTCCGGCCAGCGCGCGACGATTTGGTCCCATGTGAGCCCTTCCCACAAGCCGAAGTGCATCTCGCGCAGCAGAGGCGTGAACTCGATGCCGATCGCGCGTTCGGCGCAAATCGTTTTCGCTGTGGTCCGCGCGCGCACGAGATCGCTTGCCATGACGCGATCGAAGTGCTCGGCTCGCAAATGTAGCGCGAGGGCCTGCGCTTGCGCCAGGCCCTCGTGATCGAGCGGGATGTCGGTTTGGCCCTGGAACCGGCGATCCGCGTTCCATGCCGTGCGCCCGTGCCGGACGCAGATCAATTCCATCCAGCCTACTTCTTGATGAACGGCCGTCCTTCATGCGCGACCAGCAAGTCGTGCATGTCGTTCGCGTGCTCTTCTTCTACGGCCAGGATGCCTTCGAGCATCGTGCGCGTGGTAGAATCTTTCGTGCCGAAGTAGTTGATGAGCTCGCGGTAGTGGTCGATCGCGATGCGTTCGGCGATCAGGTTCTCCTTCAACATTTCGACTAGATTGGCTTCCGACGGGCCGTATTGCGAAGCGGATCGCGAAACCAGATTCTTGGGATCGAAATCCGGCGTGCCGCCAAGCTGATTGATGCGCTCGGCGAGCTGCATCATGTGGCCCTGTTCCTCTTTGGCGTGCTGGAGGAACTCGTCTTTGGGGCCTTCGCTCGCGATGCCGGTGGCGGCTACCGCGTGCATCGTATAACGGAGAACGCAGACGATTTCCGTCGCAAGCGCTCCCTGTAGCAAGTCGATCGCCGTTTCGACGTTGCCCTCGTAGGTGTCGGTAATCGCGCCCTGCTCGATGCGTTCGCGCGCGTTCTTCCGTAGCGTCGCGATGTCGGTCAAAAACGGTTTGTCGGCGCCATTGCGCCCTTTCGCTGTAGTCGTCACGGGAAGCGGTTACCCGGCTCGCTTGGTCCCGAAACGTCCTCAAGGAGGCAGGCGAAACCCGTGGCGAACGCCCTGGCTGTCGTGAGCGAACGTGTGGCGGTCCGGAAAACCTACAAACTCTACCTGAATGGCGCCTTCGTACGGAGCGAATCGGGCCGGACCGACAGCGTCGGCGGCGAGAACGTCGTGCGCGGCTCGCGTAAGGACGTCCGCGATGCGGTGCTGGCCGCGCGCGCGGCGCACGAGAAGTGGGCGGGCCAGACACCGTCCAACCGGGGCCTCGTCCTCTACCGCTTGGCCGAGATGATGGAGGCCCGCGCGACGAGCCTGGCCGAGCAGCTGGTGCTCGGCGGAACGGTCAGCTCCGCGGCCGCGCAGCGCGAGGTCGAGGCAGCGATCGATCGCACCGTCTGGTATGCCGGCTGGGCCGACAAGTACGTGGTGCTCGCCTCGGCCCGCAATCCCGTCTCCGGGCCCCACTTCAACTTCTCCACCAACGAGCCGGCCGGCATCGTCGGGGTCATCGCCCCGGACGAACCGGCCCTGCTCGGCCTCGTCACGGCCGTGCTGCCGCCGCTCGTCAGCGGCAACGCCGTCATCGTCGCGGCCTCGGAGCGCGACCCGCGCACCGCGGTCGTCTTCGCCGAATGCCTGGCCACGAGCGACCTCCCGGGCGGCGTCTGCAACGTGATCACCGGCGCGCGCTCGGAACTCGGGCCGGCGCTGGCCGGACACATGGACGTGGACGGCCTGCACGCCTTCGGCGTGGGGCACGAAGCCGAGGTGACGTTGGGCGAATTGGCCGCCGAAAGCGTTACGCGCACGCGCTTCGAGGATGCGCCGCCGGCCAAGGCCTGGTTCAAGCCGTCGTATGACGATCTCGACCGCGTGCTCGCCTTTACCGAAGTGAAGACGATCTGGCACCCCGCTCGCATCTAAAGCACGTCACCTGCATCGAGGACCTGCGCACGCTTGCCAAGCGGCGGGTACCGCGCGCGTTCTTCGACTACGCCGACCACGGCTCGTACACGCAATCGACGCTGCGCGCCAACCGCACCGATCTCGAAGCGATCAAGCTGCGCCAGCGCGTCGGCATCGACGTCGACCGGCGCGATCTCTCCACCACGATCGCGGGTGAAGCCGCCGCCGTCCCCTTCGTACTCGCGCCGATCGGGCTGTCCGGCATGCAGCACGGGGACGGCGAGATCCTCGCCTGCCGCGCGGCACAGGCCGCCGGCATTCCGTACACGCTCAGCACGATGTCGATCGATTCGATCGAAGACGTTGCCGCCGCGGTCGAAAAGCCGTTCTGGTTTCAGCTCTACGTGATGCGCGACCGCGGTTTCGTGCGCGAGCTGATCGAACGCGCGACGGCCGCCAAGTGCAGCGTGCTGATGCCGACCCTCGATCTGAACATCCTCGGCCAGCGCCATTGCGATGTGAAGAACGGCATGACGGTGCCGCCGGAACTCACGCTGCGCAACGTGCTCGACATCGCCTCGAAGCCCGCCTGGGCCTGGAGCGTTTGGCGCGGCAAGCGCAAGACCTTCGGCAACCTCGCCGGACACGTGGGCGGAATGGACGGCGTGACGTCGCTCGCGACGTGGGTGTCACGCCAATTCGATCCGACGATGACCTGGAAAGACATCGAATGGATCCGCGGCTTGTGGCTGGGCAAGATCGTGCTCAAGGGCATTCTCGATCTCGAAGATGCCAAGATCGCATCCAAACTCGGCGTCTCATCGATCGTCGTATCAAACCACGGCGGCCGCCAGCTCGACGGCGCTCCGTCGTCGATCGCCGCCTTGCCGGCCATCGCCGAGGCGGTCGGCAACGACGTCGAAGTGCTCTTCGACGGCGGCATCCGCACGGGGGCCGATGTCCTGCGCGCGCTGGCACTCGGCGCGCGCGCCTGTCTGATCGGCCGCGCATACGTCTACGGACTCGGTGCGGCGGGCGAAGCGGGCGTGAGCCGCGCGATCGACATCTTGCGCACGGAGCTCGACGTCGCGATGGCGCTCACCGGCACGACGTCGGTCCACGACGCGAGCCGCGCGGTTATCCCGAGCTCGCCGACGGACCGGCTTCGGTAATTGCGTTAAATTCGGCTTCGCCGAGCTGCGATGGGTCGCCGCGCATGAACAGCGCGTAGGCAGCCAGCGCGACGATGATGCCGAAGAACCAGCCGCCCTGCCAGAAGATGTGCAGCGGTGCGTACACGAGCCCCAGCACCGGGAGAATCCAGCCGACCACGAGCGCCGCGACGGCCTTCAAATTGGTGCCGCCGGAATACGTGTACCGGCCGCTGTTTTGATAGAGTGCGACGAGGTCGAGACGCAGCGCGCGCACGAGCCAGTAGTCGGCGATCGCGATTCCGTCGAACGGGCCGAGCAGCGTGCCGTACGAGCCCAGCCACGTGAAGATGTAGTTGCTGAACGCGGCCAGCACGTACCACGGCTGCATCACGAGCGAGAGCAGCCCGGTGAGTATCGCGCCGATCGCAAACGTAATCACGCGCGGCCAGAGATTCTCGAACGCGCGCGCGGGTGCCATCACGTTTGCGCCGACGTTGATCGTGATCGACGAGAGGATCACGACGATGCCGCCGATCAGCACGACCGCGGTCGGAAAGGTCAACAGCAAATCGACCGGGTTCCAGAGCGCTTTGCCGTAGAGCGCCACGGTCACCGACGTGACAGCGATGCCCGTGAACGCGAACAGCGCCATCACGACCGGCATCACGAGTTGTCCGCGCATCTGCCCGGCCTGTGTTTGCGCGTAGCGCGAGTAGTCCGGAATGTTGAGCGCGAGCGTGGCCCAGAATGAGACGACGCCGATCACCGAGGGAAAGAACGCGGCCCAAAATGCGCCGCCGCTCAGCGTGCCCGGGCTCGCGAGCATGTTGCCGACACCGTGCACCGCGTCGGCGCCCCACACGAAGAGCGCGATCGCAGCCACCGCCAGCGTCGGCGCGGCCAGCGCGGCAAGACGTCCGATCGCCTGCGGTCCGCGCATCGCGATCCCAACGTTGAGGATCCAGAACAAACCGAACGCCACCCAAAGATGAAGGCTGAACCCGAGCCACGCCGGCACCAAACGGCCCACGATCGCATCGAGCGCCAAACCGCCGAACCACGAATTGATCCCGAACCAGCCCGCCGCGATCACCGCGCGCGCGAGCGCCGGTAAGTGCGCGCCGCGCGTGCCGAACCACAGCCGTGCGAAGACGGGATACGGGATGCCGTAGCGCGTGCCGGCATGCGCGACGAGCAGAATCGGGATCAGCACGACCACGCTGCCGGTGAACACCGTCAGCACGGCTTGCCACCAGTTCATGCCGAGCGAAATCATGCCGCTCGCCAGCGAGTAGGTCGGTATGCACAAGCACATCCCGATCCAGAGCGAAGCGAAACGGTTCGAGCCCCAGTCGTGCTCCGCGCGCGTGCACGGCCGCAGATCGTCGTTCCAGAACTCGGTGTTCTGCGCCACCGCAGCGACGCCGGCGGCATTGAGCGTGACGATGCCGTTCTCGAGAACCTGCGTCTTGGGCACTAGATCTCGACCATCTCACCGTACGTTTCGGGCCGGCGGTCGCGATAGAACTGCCACGTGTTGCGCACTTCTTCGATCAGGCGGCGGTCCATATCGCCGATCACGACCTCATCTTTGTCGCGGCTCCCGATCGCCACGAACTGACCGCGCGGGTCGACCAGATAGGACTGGCCGTAGAACTCGCCCATGTTCCAGGGCGCTTCGAAACCGACACGATTGATCGCGCCGACGTAGTAGCCGTTGGCCACCGCGTGCGCGGGCTGCTCGAGCTTCCACAGGTATTCGGAGAGTCCGGCGACGGTGGCCGAGGGGTTGAACACGATCTCGGCGCCGTTGAGGCCGAGCAGCCGCGCGCCTTCGGGGAAGTGGCGGTCGTAGCAAATGTAGGCGCCGATGCGCGCAAACTTCGTCTGGAACGTCGGAAAACCGGCGTTACCGGGTTTGAAGTAATACTTCTCCCAGAACCCGCAGCCGGCCGGCCCCGCCGCCACTTGCGGAATGTGGTGCTTGCGATAGATGCCGAGCACCGAACCATCGGCGTCGATGATCACCGCGGTGTTGTAGTACACGCCGCTGATCGTGCGTTCGTACAGCGGCACGACGAGCGCGATGCCGAGTTCGCGCGCGAGATCCTGCATCAGGCGCGTCGTCGGACCGTCGGGCACGACCTCGGTCGCTTCGTACCATTTCGGATCTTGCTCGGTGCAGAAATAGGGACCGTAGAAGAGCTCTTGCAAGCACACGATCTGCGCGCCCTTTTGGGCCGCCTCGCGGATCATCTTCACGTGCTTGTCGATCGCGACGCGTTTGTGCACCTCGACCGGCTCTCCGCCCGGTGTGTCATGGTGCGCTTGGACGAGTCCGATTTTTACGATGTCGCTCACGTTCTTGGGTGTCCTATTACAGTGCGATGGGGCGGAAGGGAGCGGATTTTTGACGGATGCCTTTGCCCGTCTCGCCGACGTAGCTGCCGTTTTCAGCCACCAATCGTCCGCGCGAGAGCACGTAGCGCGGACCGCCGCGGATCGACATGCCCTCGAAGATGCTGTTGTCGGCTTTCATGTGATGCGACGACGCCGAGATCGTCCGCTCGCTCGACGGATCCCAGACGACGAGGTCGCCGTCGGTTCCGACCGCAATCGTGCCCTTACGCGGGAAAAGCCCGAACAGCTTGGCCGGATTCGTCGACACCATCGCGACGAACTGGTTGAGCCCCACGAAGCCGCTATTGACGATGCGCTCGTAGATCACGGCCACACGATCTTCGATCGTCGCGGCACCGTTCGGGATCTTCGAGAAATCGTTTTCGCCGAGCTTCTTCTGCTCGCACAAAAACGAACAGTGGTCGGAGCCGATCGTCTGCAGTTCGCCGTTCTTCAGCTTGCCGATCAGAACGTCTTGGTTCCACTTATCGCGCAGCGGCGGCGACATCACGTAGTTCGCGCCGGCAAAATCCGGGCGGTCGTAGTCGGTGGTGTCGCACACGAGATACTGCGGACACGTTTCGCCGTAGATCGGCAAACCGCGCTTGCGGCCGTCGCTGATCTGGTCGGCGGCCCCGCCGCTCGAAACGTGCACCACGTAGAGCGGCGAACCCGACACCTCGGCGAGATAGATCGCGCGCGCGGTGGCTTCCATCTCGAGCTGCACCGGGCGCGTGAGCGCATGATATTTCGGCGCCCGCTGCCCGGCTTCGAGGGCTTCCTTGACGGTGACTTCGATGACGTCGCCGTTCTCGGCGTGCACTTGCACGAGGCCGCCGAATTTGGCGCAGGCTTGCATCGTGCGAAAGATCGTCTCGTCATCGACCTGCAAGATGTGCTTGTAGGCCATGAAGCACTTGAACGAATTCACGCCTTCTTGCTCGATCATGACGGGGATCTCTTCGAGCGTTTCCGGCCGCCCATCGGCGATCGTCAGATGGAAGGCGTAGTCGATCGAGGCGTTGCCGGCCGCCTTCTTGTTCCACGTCTTGAGCGCGTTCGCGAGCGAATCGCCCTTCGTGTGCAACGCGAAATCGACGATCGTCGTGGTGCCGCCGATCGCGGCCGCAGCCGTACCGCTGGCGAAGTCGTCGGCCGTGACGGTGCCGCCGAACGGCATGTCGAGGTGCGTGTGGGGATCGATGAAGCCTGGAAACACGAGGCAGCCCGACGCATCGATGACCTTCGACCCCTCCGCAGTGGGGATCGCGTTTGCGATCGAGGAGATGACCCCGTCCTCAACGAGGATGTCGGCGTCGAACCGGTCGGTTGCCGTGACGATGGTGCCGCCTTTTACGATGGTACGGATAGCCGTTCTCTCCACGTGTGCGCGCTCTCGCCGCTGTCGACCCGCACCATCGTGATGCAGTTGTCGACCGGGCAGACCATGCTACACAGATTGCAGCCGACGCAGTGTTCTTCGTCGACCTTCAGGGTGGTTTCGCCGCGCTCGTCGACGAGCCGGTCGATGCACTGGTGGGCCGCGTCTTCGCACGCGATCCAGCAACGGTTGCAGCTGATGCAGGTGTCGAGGTCGATATTGGCCACGATCTTGTAATCGAGGTTGAGGTCGTTCCAATCGACGAAGCGCGGAACGGTCTTGCCCACGATCTCGGCGACCGAAGCGATGCCGCGGTCGTCGAGGTAGTTGTTGAGTCCCTCGATCATGTCGCCGACGATGCGGAACCCGTCGCGCATTACGGCCGTACACACTTGCACGTTGGTCGAGCCCATCAGCATGAACTCGACGGCGTCGCGCCAGGTCGCGATTCCGCCGATCCCGGAGATCGGGACCGTCACCTGCGGATCGCGTGCGCAATCGCCGACCATGTTGAGCGCAATCGGCTTGATTGCGGGCCCGCAGAAACCGCCGTGCGACGATTTCCCGTCGACGTGCGGAATCGGGTTCCAGGTCTCGAGGTCGACTCCCATGAGGCTGTTGATCGTGTTGATCAGGGAGATCGCATCGGCGCCGCCGTGTGCGGCCGCGCGCGCGGTGTAGCGCACGTCGGTGATGTTCGGCGTGAGCTTCACGATCACCGGAACCTTCGCGGCCTCTTTCGTCCAGCGCGTGATCTGCTCGACCAGCTCCGGATCCTGTCCGACGGCCGACCCCATGCCCCGCTCCGACATGCCGTGCGGACAGCCGAAATTCAGCTCGAAGCCGTCGACCGGAACGGTCTGCACGGCGTTGACGAGATCGTGCCAGGCCTTTTGATTGCAGTCGGTCATCAGCGACGCGACGATCGCGCGATCGGGATATGCGGCTTTGCACTCCGCGATCTCGCGCAGGTTGTCGGCCAGCGGACGATCGGTGATCAGCTCGATGTTGTTCATGCCGAGCATTTTGGCCGCGCCTATGTTGAGACCGGCGAAGCGCGAGGTCACGTTGACGATCGGATCGCCGAGCGTCTTCCACACCACGCCGCCCCAGCCGGCGGCGAACGCGCGCATCACTTGATAACCGGAGTTCGTCGGCGGCGCCGACGCGAGCCAGAACGGATTCGGACTGCGGATGCCCGCGAGGTTACTCGAGAGGTCGGCCATTAACGCGCTCCTTTCCGTAGAAAACCGTCGACGGTTCGGGCCGCCGTCTTGCCGCGCTCGGCCGCTTCGACGACCATCGCATCGCTTGCGCCCGCGCGGAACATGCAATCGCCGGCCGCAAACACGGCCGGTTTGTTCGTGCGCATGTCCGAGTCGACCACGACCACGCCGTGTTCGTGCACCACCCCGAACGCATCGAGCAGGGCGGCGAACTTCGACTGACCGATCGCCGGGATCACGTTGTCGACCGGGATCACGTACTCGCTGCCCGCGATCGGCCGCGCGGTGCCGGCCGGGTCGGTGCGAATCAGCTCGAGTCCCGTCACGCGGCCGGCCATCGTGATGATGCGGTGCGGCAGCACGTTGAAGCGAAACTCCACGCCTTCGCTCTTCGCGAACTCGATCTCGAATTCGTAGGCGGTCATGCGCTCGGGGCCGCGACGGTAGAACATCGTCACCGAGCTCGCGCCCAAACGCTTCGAGGCGGTCGCCGCATCGATCGCGGTGTTACCGCCGCCGATCACCGCGACTGTGTCGCCGAGACCCGGAACGACGCCGTCGAGCTTCGCGGTACGAATGAAGTCGAGGGCGTCATAAACGCCGGCGGCATCTTCGCCCGGAATGTTCAGCTTCGGCACCTTGCCCATGCCGAAGGCGATCACGACCGCGTCGTAATCGGCCAGCAGTTTCTCCGCCGCCAGATCCGTGCCGACGTTCACGCCGGTTTGGATGTCGACGCCCAAACGCCGCACTTGCTCGGCTTCCCACACCGCCACGTCGACCGGCAGGCGGAACGGCACGATGCCGTAGGTGTTGAGTCCGCCGGCGAGATCATCGCGCTCGAAGATCGTCACCGCGTGACCCATGATCGCGAGATCGCGAGCGGCTGAAAGACCGGCCGGGCCGCCGCCGACGATGGCGACGCGCTTGCCGGTTGCCGGTCCCGGCTTGAAGAGCAGCCGCCCGTCGGCGATCAGCCAGTCGGTCGCGTGCTGCTGCAATTGGCCGATGCGGATCGGCGAGTTGTCGGGCGCATAGACGCACGCGCCCTCGCACAACTCGTCGGTCGGACATACGCGGGCGCAGCTGGCGCCCATCGGGTTCGCTTCCATGATCGTCCGCGCGCTGCCGGCCAGATCGCCGGCGGCGATGCGCCGGATGAAGCGCGGGATGTCGATTGAGGTCGGGCACGCGGCCATACACGGCGCGTCGTAGCAGTTGAGACACCGGTTCGCCTCGACTTTAACGTCGAGCGGCGTCATGGGTTCGGCCATCGGCGGGCCGAGTACACGGGACGAGTCCATCCGGGAAGGAACGAGACGCAGCCGCCGTAATCCTCTATGTTTCTGGCCAACGCATCCCATTGGAGAGACGCGCGTGATCGTCACCGAAGACCTCAAGACCCTGCACCGTGACTACGTCCTGACGCCCTGGATCGCCCAAGGCAACGTCGACGTTCCGGTGATCGTGCGCGGCGAGGGGTTCTATCTTTACGACGCCGACGGGAAGCGTTACGCCGACCTCTCCTCGGGGCTCGTCGCGGTCAATCTCGGGCACGGCAACCGTACGGTGCTCGACGCAATGCACGCGCAAATCGACAAGCTCTGCTTCAGCCCGCCGAGCTGGTTCCAAGACTCCCGGGCCAAGCTCGCCCAGGCGATCGTTGCCATTTCACCCTGGGGCGGCAAGGAGGGCGCGCGCGTTTTCTTCACCTCCAGCGGCGCGCAAGCGAATGAAGACGCGGTCAAGTTCGCCCGCATGCTGACGGGGCGAAACAAGGTCCTGACCGCATACCGCTCGTTCCACGGCGCAGCCGCCGGCGCGGCCGCACTCACCGGCGAGAACCGCCGCTGGAGCAACGAGCCCGACACGATGCCGGGTGTGGTGCACTTCTGGGCCAACTACCCCTATCGCAGCCCCTTCTACAGCGAGGATCCCAAGGTGCAGGTCGAGCGCGGACTCGCCCACCTGCGCGACGTGATCTCGGCCGAAAACCCCGATTCGATCGCGGCCATTTTGCTCGAACCGGTGGTCGGTTCGAACGGCGTCATCGTGCCGGCCGACGGCTATCTGGCCGGCATCCGCGCGCTGTGCGACGAGTTCGGCATCCTGCTGATCCTCGACGAAGTAATGACCGGCTTCGGCCGCACCGGCGCCGCATTCGGCGCAACCCGTTTCGATATCGTGCCGGATATGATCACCTTCGCGAAGGGTGTCACCTCGGCGTACTCACCGTTGGGCGGCGTGCTGGTGCGCGAATCCCTCGCGCAGGCCTTCGATACACGGCCGCTCGGCGCGGGCCACACCTACAGCGGTCACCCGCTCAACATGGCGGCCGGCATCGGCGCGATCGCGGCCTATCAGGCCGGCGGATACTTCGAACGCGGGAAGACGACGATCGAAGGCTGGATGCGCCAGAAACTCGGCAAGATCCAGGATAAGCACGAGATCGTCGGCGACGTGCGCGGCATCGGCGCGTTCTTCGCACTCGAGTTCGTCTCGGATCGCAAGAAGCGCACGCCGCTGATCCCGTGGCAGGGGAAGAGCATGGGCGTCATGCCGACCCTCTTCGGCGCGCTGCGCAAAGGTGGCGTCTACGCGTTCGGCCGTTACAACCTCATCCACATCGCCCCGCCGCTCACGGTCGAGGAAGCCGAACTCGACGAAGCCTTCGCGACGCTGGACAGCGCCATCGGTGAACTCGAAACCGCCTACGCCGCTTCGCAAAAATAATATCTGAAGATCGCCACCTACAATATCAACGGCATCGAGCGGCGTTTGCAGAACCTGCTCGATTGGCTGCGCGCCGCTGCGCCCGACGTCGTTTGTTTGCAAGAGATCAAGTGCACGAACGCCGCCTTTCCACAGGCGGACTTAGAACGAGCGGGTTACGGTGCGATTTGGCGCGGCCAAGGGCCGCACCACGGCGTTGCGATTCTCGCGCGCGATACCGAGCCGATCGAAACGCGTCGCGAACTTCCCGGTGATCCGAGCGACCGGGAAGCGCGCTACATCGAGGCAGCGGTCAACGGCGTGTTGGTGGGCAGCATCTACATGCCCAACGGCAACCCGCAGCCCGGTCCGAAATTCGACTACAAGCTCGCCTGGTTCGCGCGCTTTCTCACCTATGCGGCCGAGTTGCAAGCAGCGAACGTTCCGGCCGTGCTCGCCGGCGATTACAACGTCGTGCCGACCGACGCCGACATCTACGACGTGCGTTCATGGAAAGATAACGCGCTCGTCCAGCCCGAACCGCGCGCCTTGTTCGCGCTGATGAACGATCGTGGCTGGACCGACGCCGTGCGTTCACTCCATCCCGACGAACCGATGTACACGTTCTGGAGCTACCTGCGCAAGCGCTGGGAGCGCGACGCCGGCATGCGCCTCGACCATCTGATGCTCGGCCGCGCAATCACCGCACGCCTAGCCGCGGCCGGCGTCGATCGCGAGGTGCGCGGCGAGCCGAACGCGAGCGATCACGCGCCCGCATGGATCACCTTGTCGTAGGAAAGACGTACTCGGCGCCCGATGCGGCCTTGGGCCAGCGCGTCGTCGTGGTTTTCAGACGCGTGTAGAAGCGGATGCCTTCCATGCCGTGCATCGCGTGGTCGCCGAAAATCGAACGCTTCCAGCCGCCGAAACTATGGAAGGCCATCGGCACCGGGATCGGCACGTTGATGCCGACCATGCCGGCTTGCACCGCGCGATCGAACGTGCGCGCCGTGCCGCCGTCGCGCGTGAAAATCGAGGTCCCGTTGCCGAACTCGTGCGCGTTGATCAGCTTCAACGCTTCGTCGAGCGACTTCACGCGTACGATGCCGAGCACCGGGCCGAAAATTTCCTCGCGATACACCCGCATCTCCGGCTTCACGCCGTCGAAAAGCGTGCCGCCGACGAAGAACCCGTCGCCCGACCGTTTGAACGTACGGCCGTCGAGGACCGCCTTCGCACCCTCGTTGATGCCGGTCTCGATATACGACGTCACCTTATCGCGGTGCACGCCGGTCACGAGCGGTCCCATTTCGACGCCGTCCTCGAGGCCGCCGCCGATTTTCAGCGCCGTGATCTTGGGACGGAGCCGTTCGATTAGCGCATCCGCAACCTCGTCGCCGACGGCGACGGCGATCGAGATCGCCATGCAGCGCTCGCCGGCCGAACCGAAGGCGGAACCCATCAGTGCATCCACCGCCGAATCCAAATCCGCGTCGGGCATCACCACCAGATGGTTCTTCGCGCCGCCCAGGGCTTGCACGCGTTTGCCGGCCACGGTGCCGGTCTTGTACACGTATTCGGCGATCGGCGTCGAGCCGACGAAACTGACCGAGTTGATGCCGGGATGCGCGAGAATCGCATCGACCGCGACCTTGTCGCCGTTGACGACGTTGAACACACCGGCCGGCAAACCGGCTTCGGTGAGCAACGCCGCGAGCTCGAGCGCGAGCGACGGATCTTTCTCGCTCGGCTTCATGATGAACGTGTTGCCGCAGGCGATCGAAACCGGAAACATCCACATCGGCACCATTGCCGGAAAATTGAACGGTGAGATTCCGGCGCATACGCCGAGCGGCTGACGCCGCGCGTGGCTGTCGACGCCGGTGCTGACTTGTTCGGTCAGCTCGCCCTTCAACAAATGCGGAATGCCGCACACGAACTCCACCACCTCGAGCCCGCGCGCGAGTTCACCCTGCGAATCGCTGAACGTCTTGCCGTGCTCGGCCGTAATCAACGCGGCCAGACGGTCGGCATCGCGCAACAGCAGCTCGCGAAAACGGAACATCACGGTCGCGCGCCGCGCCGGCGGCAGATCCGACCAGGCGGGGAACGCGGCGGCCGCTGCCGCTACCGCCGCATCGACCTCGGCAACGCTTGCAAAGGCGACCCGGCCGGTCTTCAGACCGGTTGCCGGGTCGAACACCTCACCCGCGCGGCCGGACGTGCCGGCAACGCGCTTGCCCCCGATGTAGTGACCGATGTCGGTGACGGCGTTTGGGGACTGGATGGTTTGCATGGCGTGCCTCGTGTGGTGAAGCTAGCTCTTGAAGCGCGGGAACAGACGCTGGGCATTCTTCTCAAAGATACCCTTCTTCTGCTCGTCGGTCAGCCAGCTGATGCTCTCGATCGTCGGTTTGAGATCGTCGTACGGCTTGCCGGTCACCGGATCTTTGCCCGAGCCGCTGCCGGGACGCTCGGTACCGAAAACGCACCGGTCGGGTCCGACGACGTCGAAGAGCAAGTCCAGCGATTTTTGGTTGTGCAGACAGGTGTCGAACCAGAAGCGTTTGAGCGTCGTGTCGAACGTCTCGGTCTTAACGGCCGACTTGCCGACGAACTTCGCCGTTTTGGCGTCGGTGGCGCCGCGGAACTCGAAGCCCGATTCGGACTTGCCTTTGTGCATCTCGCGATTCGAGCGCCAGCGCCCGATCTGGTAGGGAATCGATCCGCCACCGTGGCTGATCAGCAGATTGAGTTCCGGATAGCGATCGAACACGTCGGAGCGTGCGATCGACGTGATCGCCAGGCTCTCTTCGGTGACGAAGTGTTCGTCGTAGGTCTCGCGTCCGCAGCAGCCGCCGCTATGAACGTGCAGCGGGATCTTCATCGAGATAGCCTTCTCGTAGAGCGGATACCAATACGGGTCGGCGAGCGTCGGCGTTTGATCGAGGCCTTCACCCGGGTCGGGGTTGAGCAGCATGCCGATGAAGCCAAGCTCGTTGATCGCGTAGTCGATTTCGTCGAACGTGGTTTCGATCGGCAGCCCCGAGCATTGCGGAATACCGGCGATCCCGCGAAAGCGCGTCGGGTGAAATTTCACCGTCTTGGCGATCAGCTCGTTGTTCGAGCGCGCCCAAAGTTGCGAATCGGTGAAGCGGCCGCGGTGGATCTGCTGGAACGGGCGCGGCGAGATGAATTGAATGTCGGTCCCGACCTCATCCATCAGCTTGACGTTGCTGTCGGCCGATTTCCGGAGTTCGTCGTCCGAGACCGCGGCTAGGGCGGCGCCGTGCTGGCCGCCCGAAACGATGAGGGTGCTCCGGTACGCATAGAGCGTCGGCGGAGCAACCAAGTGCGCGTGCGCGTCGATAATCATGGGGCGGGCTTCGCTGCCCGAGGGCGCCTTCTTCCTGGATACGCCCCGGAAGGGGCTCGTCCAGGTTATGGGAGTATGCACGGGCATGAGCGTACTGATCACCGGAGGAACGGGCTTCATCGGCCTCCATACGTCGCGCGCGTTCCTCGATCACGGCTACGACGTCGTTTCCACGCAGTTCCGGGTGCGGCGCGAACTGGCCGAGGTCGAAGCGCACCGCGCGAGCCGCTTTCACCGCGAAGTCCTCGACGTAACCAGTGCCTACGCCCTCGATGCGGTCTTCGAACGGCACGACATCGATCAGGTGCTGCACCTCGCAACCACCGCCGTCGGCGGGCCGCCCGCAGCCGAAGATTTCCGCGTGAACATGGACGGCATGATGGTGATTCTCGAGGCCGCGCGCCGCAACCGCGTCAAGCGCGTGGTCGTCGCGAGCTCGATCACCGCGTATCACGGGCTCGATGGACCGTTTCTCGAAAGCATGCCGATGCCGATCGCATCGAACGGGCCGACCGGCGCGTTCAAGAAAGCGGGCGAAATCACCGGGCTGCACTTCGCCGACCGCACCGGCCTCGACGTGGTGTTCGCGCGCATTGCGTTCGTCTACGGCCCGCTCTACCACTCGTTCACTAACGCACCGAGTCGCATCGCCCACACCGCCGTCCGCGGTTGGGTGGATACGGGCAAAACCAAACCGCTGGCGGGCGATAATTTCGACTATCTTTACGTCACCGACTGTGCCGATGCGCTCTACCGCATGCAAACCGCAACGACGTTGAAAGAACGCATCTATAACGTCGGCGGCGGAACCGCTGTCCCGTTACCGCACGTGCTCGAAGCCGCGCGCGCCGTAAAACCCGGCATCGAGTTCACCTTCGCCGACGGCCAAGACCCGTTCCACAAACCAACGTCATACATGGACATCAGCAGCTTCACCCGCGACAGCGGCTGGAAACCCGCGCACGACATCAATGCCGGCATGGCCGCCTACATGGAGTGGCTTAAAAACTTCGAAGTGTAAATCGCTGGAGGAGAGAGAGGGATTCGAACCCTCGACACTCTTGCGAGTGTGCCGCCTTTCCAAGGCGGTGCATTCGACCACTCTGCCATCTCTCCGTAGTCGACTCGCCCCGTTCTTCCAACTGTGAGCACACCCCTCGAACGTTTTCCCGGACGCCGACGTTTGTAGGATAGGTAGGCTCAAAATGATCGCTCGCGTCGCTGCCGCACTCATGGCAGCACTGTTTTTCTGCGTGTCCAGCCGGTGGGTTCCGGTCGAGGCCGCCCCGCGCGCCGATGTGCTCGTGGTCGGCGGAACGCCGGCCGGCGTCGCGGCGGCGCTGGCAGCTGCCCGCCTCGGCGAAGATGTCACGCTCGTCGCGCAGCGGCCGGTCTTCGGCGGCGTGCTGACCGATGCGACCATGGACCAATGGGATCTCAATCTCGCCCCCGACGGCACGCCGATCGAAGGCGGCATCTTCAGCGAGATCCATGACGCCCTCGGCGACGCGTTCACACCGGCTGACGCCGCCCGCGTCTTCGGCGATCTGGTTGCTAGCGAGCCGCGCATCCATGCGATCGTGAACGCCCGGCCGGTGTCGGTCCGTGTCAGCGGCATCGCGGGCGGTTTGCAGGTCAACGACGTCACGTTCGCGCGCAACGGCAAAACCGATTTCACCATCGCCGCGCCGGTCGTCATCGATGCCACCGACAACTGCGACCTCGCCGCGTTAGCCGGTGCGCGATACGACGTCGGCCGCCAAGATACCGGCATCGATGAAAAGATGCAAGCAGTGACGCTGATGTTCACGTTCGAGGGCGTCGATTGGCCGGCGCTCGCCGCGGCCTACGATCCGCGGGTCGACGGCGCCGGCGGCGTGTTGGGGCGCCGGGCGTGGGGCTACGCCAAGCTCATGGCGGACTATCGACCGCTCTCGAACGACGTGCTCGTGCGCGACCTCAACCTCGCCCATGAAACCGACGGGTCCGTGAGCGTCAACGCGATCGACGTGCTCGGCGTCGACGGCCGGTCGGCAAGCGACCTGTTGCACGCGCGGGAACTCACCGAGAACGAAGCACCGCATCTGCTGGCCTATCTGCGCGCACGCTTGGCAGGCTTCGACGATGCGCACATCGGGCATTTTGCCGGCGCCGTGTACGTACGTGAAACGCGCCACGTGCTCGGCGACGAATGGCTGACCGCGGACGACGTGTGGAACGGCATGATCCCGGCCGACAGCATCGGGCTCAGCTCGTATCCGCTCGATCTCCACGCGGTCACTGCTACGAGCACGCTCGCGTACGCGCCGGTGCGCCACGTCTACGGCGTTCCGTTCGGCACGCTCGTGCCGCGCGGGTTCACCAACCTGATGATGGCGGGCCCGTCGATTTCCGCCTCACACGAAGCCGCGGGCAGCGCGCGCGTGATCCCGACGACGATCGAGGAGGGCCAAGCCGCCGGCACCGCCGCGGCCCTCGTCAACGCTCGCCACATCACCGTTGCCGAACTTGCCCGAACTCCCACGGATATCGCTGCATTACAGACGAGTCTGCACGCGGCCGGTGCAATTCTAGCGGTCGTTGATGTTCAGCGTGCGCGGCCGCGTCAGCACGCGCTCGTACACGTACGGAACCTCACCGGTGTCACCATCGCCGGTTTGCGTCGAGCGGCCGTCCGCATAGGCCGACGCGCCGCCTAACGCGCCCTTCACGACTTCGCCCAGACCGAACATCTCGGCGACGCCGCCGACCAAGTCCATGAAGTCGCCGTCCATGACTAGTCGTTGAGGCCGATCTGGAACATCGGCGAGACCTTCGTCTTCTCACCGCGTTTCACGATCGAGGTTCCGATCGCGAGAAACTCGATTACGTGCGGCTCCCAGACGTGATTCTTCTCGACGATGTTCATGCCGACGATTCCGGTCGCGCCGTGCGCTTCAGCCTCGGCCTGCATGCGGCTCATCGCGAGTTCGCGCGCATCGTAGAGCGCCTCGGTGTAGTTTTGCAGCTCGATGTTGTTGCCGAGCGTGCGGATCGACTGCATGAACCCTTGGTGCGCGATGTGGTAGACGCAACTTCCGAGAACGAGTTCCGCCGGCACGTACCCGGCTTGGTGCAATTTGTAGAAGTCTTGCACGGAGAGATCGCACGTGAACGGCTTGTCGTGCACCGTGCGATACGATGCGCCGGGCGGCGCTTTGACCGCGGTGCCGATCGCCGTGAACTCGAGCGCATTCGGCGCCCAAATGTAGCCGCCGACTTCGAGCCGCACGCCGACGATGCCGTCGGCGCCGAGCACCGCGGCTTCTTCTTCCATCCGGCTCATCGCGAGTTCGCGCGCCTGGTACATCGCTTGCGAGAGATAGCCGAGTTCCTGGTTTTGAAAGTAATTGCCGATCTGGAAGCCGACGTGAAAGATCGAACTGCCGAGCACGAGGCCCAGCGGCTGCATCTGCAGTTCGTCCAGCAGCACGAACTCGCTCACCGAGAGATCGCTCGTGAACATCGGCGCACCGCCGACGCCGCTCATCCGCCGCAGACGGGAAATCGCATCCTGCGGTACGCCGCCGGGCGTCACCTCGACGTTGCGCGCCTGGTTCTGCTGGCCGGGACCGAAACCGAAGAAGCTCATCTATCTCTCCAAAAACCGGGTGAGGGTTTCGCGCGTGCGGCGGTCGCGTTCGACGAACGCGCCCAAGTCTTCGTAGAGCCCGCGCAGCCACGCATCGAGGTCGACCGTTTCGGTGCGCAGCGCGACGCCTCGAACCACCTTCGTCGCGCTGGCCTCGATACCGCTGCGGTGCGCGGCGAGGTTGTAACGCAGCGCCGAGTCGCCCGAGGGAATCGTCAACTGCAGCGCTTCGACGGCGCCGAACCCCATCCGGCCGCGCTGCACGGTGAGCAGTTGCGGCACCAGCTGCGCGAATCGCTCGGCAGCGACGGCGACCAGCGCCGCCGGCTGCGGCCCGGCGTCGCGTTCGATCCCGTCGAGAAACGTGCGCACGAGCGCGAGCGGGGCCGACGTCGCCGGTTCGGCCGGAACGGCTTGCGGCAACTCCGCGAGCGGGCCAAAGCGTTCGGCCAAAAACGCGCCGTTCGCGGCGATGCCCTCGGTGCTGCGCGCCGCAACCTCGCGCAAGCGCTGCGCCGTCGCGCGTTCGAGGTGATCGAGCTGCGCGACGAGCAGTTCGTCGGGCGTGCGACCGGTCGCGTCGCGCTCGCCGCGTAAGCTCGGCGGGATGTCGAAATACGCGCGCAGCGTGTCGGGCAGATAGCGCGCGCGCGTTTCGCGCAGCGAGAACGTCGCTTCGTCGGTCACCCCCGATTGGGCGAGTACGCGCTCGGCCTCGTCGAGCAGGGCTTCGATGCGGCTCACGCGCTGCGCGGCCTCATCGGGGACGTGCATCATTTCCGCAGCAGCGGAGCCACCCGGTCGTAGGGCAGCCCGTACAGCGTGATGCCGTTGGCTCCGGTCATCGTGCGCGCGCTGAAAATCGCATCGTCGATCGCTTCTTCGGTTGCATCGACCGTCGCGGTGAAGAGTGCATCGACACGGTCTTCGTCCGTTTCGAGCGGTGGTCCGGTAATGCCGCCGCCGCGCGGATAGATATGCGTGGTCGAAAACGCGAAGAACAAATCGCCGCTCGAGGTGTGCGAGGTCGCGCCGGTGCGCGCGAGTCCCATCGTGGCGCGCTTCGCGATGTCGCGCAAACGCAGCGCATCGAGCGGCGCGTCGGTCGCAACGACGATGATGATGCTGCCGTCGGCGGCGCGGCCGGTCGTAGGCGCGAGGCCCGCAGCGCGCGGAAAGACGGGCAGCAAGTCGTGGGCGAAGGCACGTCCCACCGGTACTCCGCCGATCAGCAATTCGTTCCGCGAACCCGTGTTCACGTTCACCAGCACGCCGACGGTGTAGCCGCCCAGTTCCTTCGGCAGCACCCGCGATGCCGAACCGATCCCGCCCTTGAAGCCAAAGGCGTGCATCCCGGTCCCGGCGCCCACATTGCCGCGCGGAAAATCACCGGGCGCGGCCGCATCGAGCAGCCCAACGACGTCGGCCGGCGACACGTGGCGGCCCTGAATGTCGTTCATGCCCTGGTCGTCGCACTCGGCCACGACCGGCAGCGGCACGTCGGCCCGGATCCCGATATCCGAATGTTTCTTGATCAGCCACGAGACCACGCCGTCATCGACGCGCCCGACATTGAGGGTATTGGTCAGCACGATCGGCGTCTCGAGAAAGCCCGCCTGGTCGACCCAGTGCGCGCCGGTCATTTCACCGTTCCCGTTGAGATCGAACGTTGCCGCGGCGACGCGTTGAATCCACGGGTCGGCGTTGGGCAGAATCCCGGTCGCCCCCGTTCGTACCGGGCCCACGCCGGGCACGAGGGGACCATTGCCCTCAATCTTCGTGACTTGTCCAACTCGCACGCCGGGAACGTCGGTGATACCATCGAGCGGCCCAGCGGGCAGCGTGCCCACGGTTACCGGCGAGCGGGCTCCCGCCAGTCCCGATCCCGCTACCGCGATGCACGCTGCAAACGCCGCAACGAAACGCCCGACCCGTGTTCCGCCGCGAAATGCCACAGCCGGGCTTTCCGCGGGCAGGGGTAGGCACACCCTCCTGCCCGCGCGAAACCGGCCCCACTTGCCCGCCCCGCGCGGTCCATCCGAAGCCGAGGAGCAGTCACACGCCGATGATTACCCTACCGAACCCCTCGCAGAGCTTGTCCGACGATCTCAAGGCGATCGGCCTCGATCGTGTCGCCACGGTCCATCGCAACCTGACGATGGTCGACTTAATGGAACATGCCGTGCGCAACGGCGAGGGCCGTCTCGGACCCGACGGACAGATGATCGTTGAAACGGGCCGTCATACCGGCCGTTCGCCAAAAGATAAGTTTTTCGTCAAAGAGCCCGGCAGCGAAACGCACATCGACTGGGGCGCGGTCAACAAGCCCATCGCGCCGGAAAAGTTCGATGCCCTGCTGGTGCGCGTCGGCGACTACCTCGCCGGTAAGGAAATCTACTCGCTCGATTGCTACGTCGGCGCCGATCCGCGCTATCGCATGCCGGTGCGCGTACTGACGACCAGCGCCTGGCAGTGCCTCTTCTCACAAGATCTGTTCATCCGCAAGACGACCGACGACGATAACTTCAAGCCCGAGTTCACCGTGCTCGACGCTGCGCTTTTCGAAGCCGTGCCGGAACGCGACGGCACGCGCACCAGCACGTTTTGCCTGGTGAACTTCGCACGCAAGATGGTGCTGATCGGCGGCACGCAGTATGCCGGCGAAATCAAGAAGTCCGTCTTCACGCTGATGAATTACCTGATGCCGCTCCGCGGCGTGCTGCCGATGCACGCGTCGGCCAACGTCGGCCCCAAGGGCGACGTCGCGATCTTCTTCGGCCTCTCCGGCACGGGAAAAACCACCCTGTCTTCGGATCCGACGCGCCCGCTGATCGGCGACGACGAACACGGCTGGTCGGCCGACGGCGTCTTCAATTTCGAAGGCGGCTGCTACGCGAAGACGATCGCGCTCTCGCAGACGGCCGAACCCGAGATCTGGGCCGCCGTGCACCGTTTCGGAACCGTGCTCGAAAACGTCGTGATCGATCCGGTTACGCGCGCGCTCGATCTCGATTCAGAAAAGCTCACCGAGAACACGCGCGCCGCCTACCCGATCGAATTCATTCCCAACATCGTGCCCGGCTCGATGGGCGGGAACGCCAACACGATCATCATGCTGACGGCTGATGCCTTCGGCGTGCTTCCCGCGATCGCGAAGATGACGCCGGCCCAGGCGATGTATCACTTCCTCTCCGGCTATACGGCCGTGGTTGCCGGCACGGAACTCGGTGTGACCGAACCGACCGCGACCTTCTCGACGTGTTTCGGCGCGCCGTTCATGGTGCATCATCCGACGGTCTACGCGAAGCTGCTGGGCGAACGCATCGCCAAGCACGACGTGCAATGCTGGCTCGTCAACACGGGCTGGGTCGGCGGCGCGCCGCCCGAAGCCAAGCGCATGAAGATCGCCTACACGCGCGCGATGGTCAACGCCGCGATCGAAGGCCGCCTCGACGGAATCCCGACCAAGGTCGAGCCGTTCTTCGGTTTGGCGGTACCGCAAAGCGTGCCCGACGTCCCGCAGGAAGTGCTGGATCCGCGTTTAGCGTGGAGCGATAAGGCCGCCTACGACGTCCAAGCCAACAAACTCGCCGCCGCATTCGCCGAGAACTTCAAACAGTTCGAAGCGGCTTCGACACCCGACGTGCTCGCGGCGGCGATCAAACCTAAATGAAGCGTTCCGTATTCACGGGTCTGATCGCGGGCGCGGCCGCAGCGCCGCGCATCGCCTCGGCGCAAGGCGCACCGACCGTCATTCGCCTCGGCACCGCGCCGGTGGAAAGCTATGCGCTTGCGTATTACGGCGTCGAGCGCGGTTTCTTCAAAGCCGCCAACCTCGACGTGCAGATCCAAACGTTTAGCGGCGGTGGCGGCGTCATGACGGCCGCGGCGGGCGGCGCGCTCGACATGGGTTGTGCCAATGTCGGGGCGCAGGCGAACGCGTACATAAAGAACTTGCCGTTTGCGATGATCGCAGGCGGCGGCAACTATTCGAGTGCGTCGCCGACAACCGTTCTCGCCGTCGCAAAGAACGCTCCGTTCAAGACCGGCAAAGACCTCAACGGCAAGACGATCGGCTGCTCGACGCTCAAAGATCTGCAGCAAGTCTCGGTGATGAAGTGGGTCGACGCCAACGGCGGTGATTCATCGACCCTCAAGTTCCTCGAGATCCCCGTTCCCGAGATGGCGCCGGCCCTTGTTGCCGGCCGTATCGACGGCGCTTGCGAACTCGAGCCGTCGCTAACGTTCGCGATGAACGACATCCGCATCTTCGGCAAGTGTTATGACGCGATTTCGAAGACGCTGACGATCACGACGCACTTTGCCAACAAAGAGTGGCTCGACAAGAACCCCGCCGCGGCCAAGGCGTTTATCGGAGCGATGAAAGCGGCCGCGCAGTGGGCCAACAAAAACCAGGCCGCTGCCGCACCGATCCTCGAGAAGGTATCCCAGATCCCGGCCTCCACCGTCGGCGTCATGCACCGCGTCGTCTTCGCCGAGACGCTCGATCCGTCGTCGATTCAGCCGGTCATCGATGCCACCGCGCAATACAAATTCATTCCCAAGACCTTCAACGTCTCCGAGATGTTCTGGTCCGGAACCAGGTAGCTACTTAACTTCGAGGTGCTCGGCGCCGTCCCACGGGCCGGCGCGTTCTCGCACCACCGAGAGCGTGCAGCGGTCGCGGAAGTAGGCCGCGACCGTGTCCTCGGGACAGATCTCGGCGATGCGCGAGAAAATGCGGCCCGCTGTCAGCAGCATGCCCTTGCGGTATTCCGCCATGCCGGCCGCAAACTGCGTCTGCGTTTTGTCTTTGTGTTCGGCGAGTTCGTGCGCGTCGTTATCGTAGCACTCGTAGATCTCGACCGCTTCGGATTTGCCCTTGGCGCGCACGGCGCCGAGCGCGCGCAAGCGGAACTTGTGATCCGACGGTAAGTTCTCGATGACCGAACCGCTCAGCAGCAGGTTGACTCCGAACGTTTTCGTCATGCCTTCGATGCGCGAGGCAAGGTTCACGGCATCCGCGATGACGGTCGTTTGCATTTGGTCTTCGGCACCGATCGTGCCCAGCATCAACGTTCCGCGATGCAAGCCGGTACCGATCTTGATCGGCGCGTAGCCGGCCAGCCGGCGGCCGTGGTTGTAGCGCGCGATCTGTTGACCCAGGTCGACCGCAGCTTGCACGGCATCGATCGCAGCACCCGGAAAGAGCGCCATCACGCCATCGCCGAGATACTTATCGACGAAGCCGCCGCGCGCGCGGATGATAGGCGTGACGTTGCGCAAGTACGAGGTAAGAAAGCTGAAGTTCTCTTGCGGGGTCAGCCGTTCCGAGAGCTGCGTGAAATCGCGAATGTCGGAGAAAAACACCGTCATCTCGCGCTGCATGTGGTCGCCGAGCTTCACGTCGGCCAGCGACTTGCGCTCGAGCATGTCGAGGAATTCGCGCGGGATGAAGCGGTGAACGGTTTGCGCATTTTCCCATGCCGCGTCGATGACCATCGGCGACTTGCCCGGCACGCGGAGCGGCAGCACCGCCGTTTCCGCCGCCGGCGGCTTCGGTGCAGGGTGAGAAGCGGCATAGACGCGCAGTGCGGCGGAGATGCGCTTGTGAATCAGCAGCGGGTTGCTCGCATCGTGCGGCAGCAGAATATAATCGTCGGCGCCGCGGTGCAAGCACGCTTGGACGCGGCTCGTCGCATCGATGCCGGCCACGACGATCACCGGTATGCGGCCGGCCGGACCGTGTTCGGTCTTCGCCGTCTTCAAGAGCGCCAGCACGTCGTGGCTGTGCTGCATCACGTCGATCATCAAGAGGTCCGTCGTGCGCGCGATGAGCGTGGCGATCGCTTCGGCAGGCAGCAAGAACCGGACGACGGTGGTACCGTCGTCTTTCACGATCGATTCGAACGCCTGGTGCTCCTCGTCGGTGCCCCCGACGTACGCGATACGGACCTGGGACAAACTAAAACCCCCGTCGGCGCGTTGGGCAAGCAAGCGCCTCGTCCCCGCTATCCTGGCCGTAACGCGCCCGAACCTGTGATCGGCGACAAAAAAAGGCGGCCACATCCGTGACCGCCTTTTCGCGGGAGCAATTGGATTAAATTTCGGCTAGACCGGCTCTAGAACAGGTTCCAGAGGTACTGGTTGTAGATCTCGTGATGGTACTGAACCTCTTCCGGTTTAACGAACGTCCCTAGGAGGCGCGGGCAGCGGTCTGCGCTGGCCTGCTTGAGGTCGGCGTAGCGGCCCTTCACGTCCTCACCCAGGATCGTGCTGATCCAACTCGAGTTGTTGAAATCGGTGAGGGCGTCGTAGATATTGTCGGGCAGGTAGCGATCGGCCGTGCGCAGGTTCTTCTCGGTCGAGATCGTTCCGTCGAGGCCGGTCTTGAACACCGTGTAGAGCACCGCGTACGGGTTGGCGTCCGGGCCGACCGACCGGACCTCGACGCGCGAGCTGCGCTCGTTGCCGATCGGAACCCGGACCATCGAACCGCGGTCAACGGCTGAGGCCTTGATTTGGTTCGGCGCCTCGAAGTGCGGGTCGAGGCGGCGATACGCGTTGACGCTGGCGTTATAGATGAGGCACGTGTCGCGGCCGACCGTCAGGATGCGGTCGATGAACTTCCAGCCGAAGTCGCTGAGCTTTTCATCGCCTTTGGCGTCCCACATCAGGTTCTTGCCGCCCTTGCCGTTCACCGAGACGTTGGTGTGCATGCCGCTGCCGTTGACGCCGACGACGGGCTTGGGCAGGAAGCTGGCGCTCAAACCGAGGTTCGTCGCCACTTGACGGCAGATCAGCTTGTAGAGCTGGATCGTGTCGGCCGCAGCGGTCACTTCGCCGTAGCTGTAGTTGATCTCGAACTGTGAGGGCGCAACTTCCGGATGGTCTTTTTCATTTTCGAAGCCCATCGCGCGCTGCACTTCGGCGACCGTATCGATGAACTGGCGCAGCGGATCGCCCGGCAGCGAATGGTAGTAGCCGCCGGTGTTGACGTACTTGAACTCGCGCGTCTCGTGGTACTTGCGCTCGGCGTCGAGTCCGTCGAAGACGAAGCCTTCGATTTCGTTGGCCGCGTTGAGCGTGTAGCCGTCTTTCTCGAACTTGTCGTTAGAGTATTTTTTGAGAATGCCGCGCATGTCGGCGCCGAACGGCGTGCCGTCCTTGTCGATCACTTCGCCGAAGACGAGTACTTTGCCCGAACCGAAGATGTCGCCGGGCACCCAATAGAAGGCGCTCCAGTCTACGAACAGCCGCAAGTCGCTTTCTTTTTGCGCCGTGAAGCCGCGAATCGACGAACCGTCGAAGGTGAGGTTGTCGGCCGACTTGATCAAGAATTTCTTGTCGTAGTCGAGCATGTGCAGCCGGCCTTCGAGATCGCTGAAGCACAGCGTGACGGCCTTGATGCGCTTCTCACCCGAGAGATATTTCAGGCGCTCTTCCTGCAGCTTGTGCATCGCGACGCGGTCCTTGCGCTGCTGCTTGGCCGCGAGGTTCAGCTCTTCGAGCTCCCCGTACGGCAACATGAGGTAATCGCGTAGGTCGGCACTCATCGTAGACTCTTGCACTCCTTGGCGTGGATCAATAGGCCGTGGTAACTAGGGCCAAAGTCGACACAATTGCCAGCCGGGCGCCCGAACCCTCGGGCCATTTGGCGCACCGGTATGGCGGCCCGTGCCCTTTGTGGTGAAATCGGCCAGTCCGCCCTAGGGCGAGCCGGCTACTCTTCGACGAATTGCGGTCCGAGGCCGAATGTTTTCCAGTCGAAGCCCTGATCGCGGAAGCCGGTATCGACCTCGACGTTCCATTCTTGCGGGGGCTGGTCGACGACGACGACGGCACCGCCGGCGAGGCTCTCGAGCACGCGCCATAAATAGCGCACGACGAGGCAGCGCGTGAATTCGTTCATGCGGCCCCATTGATCGGTGGCAGTGAGTTCGAGCCGCGTCTCTTGCTCCGACTTCCACACGCTGTAGTCGGTGAAGATGTCACCGTACTTTTGTTTGGGACCCGCCAGCACGGTCTTGATGCGGGCTTCCAGGTCGGGAGCGCGCTTGCGTTGGGTCCGGATACGGGCCTGCGCTTCAGCGCGCCAACGCATCCACGCCAACACCGCCAAAATCGCGACAACGATGACGCCGACGATCGCGATCACGAGCATGGTCAACGTTTTTCGCCCATTACTCCGCACTTCTCCATTGGACGCGCCCTACGGCACGTAGCCTTCCGCTCCCTTGGCGCCTAAGCATTTTGTGGCAGAATTGTTCGGGTCATACCGAGTCGCAACTCCGATGAAAAGATTCTGGGTCTAAGCAGCCGATGAAAGACGTCGCAAAAACCGATGCCGAGTGGCGCGCCGCGCTGCCGCCCGACCGCTACGCCGTGTTGCGCGAGGCCGCGACGGAGCCGCCCTTCAGCGGAGCCCTCTACCACAATAAAGAGCAGGGCACGTACACCTGCGGCGCCTGCGGCGCACCGCTGTTTTCATCCGACACGAAGTATGAAAGCGGTAGCGGGTGGCCGAGTTTCTTCGACCCGCTCACGAGCGACGCGGTGAAGGTCGTCGAAGACCGTTCGCACGGCATGGTGCGTCGCGAAGTGCGTTGCGCGCGCTGCGATTCGCATCTCGGGCACGTGTTTGAAGACGGCCCGCAACCCACCGGTGAACGCTACTGCATGAACTCGCTAGCGCTGGAATTCACACCGCCGGGGAAATAGCGTCCTCGAGGCCCGCAGCAATGCGCAGCAGGCCGCCATCCTCGCCGCGCCGTCCCACCAGCATCAAGCCGACCGGCGCTCCGCCGGCGACGGTGAGCGGTAGCGAGACGGCGCAGCCGTCGAGGACGTTCACCGCGCTCGTATTGCGCAGCACAAGCGCATTGATCCGTGCGTACAGTTCGGGATCGGCGATGAGATCGGCGATCGGCGGCGGCACGATCGCGACCGTCGGCCAAAGCAACGCATCGTAATTCGCCGTTTCCGTTTCGAACGCGGCGATGTACGCGTCGCGACCGCGCAGCAGATCGATGTAATCGGCCGCGCTGATCCCCTCGCCGCCCCGGATGCGCTTAGCGATCTCTGGGTCGTAGCGCGCTTCGTCTTTGGCAATCAGATCACGGTGCCACCAGTACGCCTCGGCCGCCGAAATATTCACTTTCCCTTGAAGTGCGGGTAGCCGCTCGAACGCCTTTAGGGGCAACTCATCGATCGCTGCCCCGGCCGCGCGCAATCGCACGAGCGCGGCCTCGAAGGCGCTGCTCACGGCGTCGTCGAGCGCGACGCGCACGTGATTCACCGGCGCGAGAAACCGCAAGCCGGAAACCGGCCGCCGAACGAGCGCTGCCGGCGTCTCGCCGGCGAGGATCGCGTCGACCGTCGCGCAGTCCGCCACGTTGCGCGCGAGCGGTCCGATCGAATCGAGCGTGAACGAAAGCGGATAGGCTCCGGTGAGTGAAACGCGCCGCGCGGTCGGCTTGAAGCCGGTCAGGCCGCAGAGCGCTGACGGAATGCGCACGGAACCGCCGGTATCGGTGCCGATCGCCACCACGGCCATGTCGTCGGTGACCGACACCGCCGCGCCGGATGACGATCCGCCCGGAATGCGGCCCACCGCGCGCTCGTAGGGTGCGCGCGGCGTGCCGTAGTGCGGGTTGATCCCCAGCCCCGAGTAGGCGAACTCCGTCATGTTGGTCTTGCCGACCATCACCGCGCCCGCGCGGCGCAAACGCGTCACGATCACCGCGTCGGCAGTTGCCGCCGGCGCACCGTCGAGCACGATCGAACCGGCGCGCGTCTGGCGGCCGGCGACGTCGAAGAGGTCCTTTACCGAAACCGGCAGTCCCGCCAGCGGCGAAGGAACGGCACCCGCGCGGCGCTGCGCATCGGCAACGTCCGCGGCCGTGCGCGCTTCGTGGTGAAACACCATCGTGAACGTGCGCGCGCCCTCGCCGGCCGGGTCGTCGATGCGCGCAAGCGCGGCTTCGCATAGCTCGCGGCTGGAGACCTCACCGCGGTCGAGTTGCTCGCGAAGCTGCCGGATCGTCATGCCGCGGCCTTCGCGCGCGAGCTTCCGCATCCCAGCCCGCAGCCGAAGAGGGATGCGGGGCGCGGATTCCAAGATGCCGGAGTGCAGGATACGCAAGTTCTCATCGTCGGCGCCGGTCCCGTTGGTCTCACGCTTGCGCTCGACCTCGCGCGGCGCGGCGTGCGCGCGACGCTGGTCGAGAAAAATCCGACCTCGATTCAGTTGCCGAAGATGGAACGCTGCAACATGCGGACGATGGAGATCTTCCGCCGTTTAGGCATCGCCGAAACCGTGCGCAACGCCGGCCTGCCGCGCGAATCGCCGATGGACGTGTTCCTCGCCGACTCGATGGGCGCCGCGCAGCCGATCGTGCACCTGCCCTACCCCTCCGTCGCCGACGCGAAGGCGACGATCGCCGCCAACAACGACGGCCGGCCGCTCGAACCCTACCAGCTGATCTCGCAGTACACGCTCGAACCGCTGCTTCGATCGATCGCCGAAACGCGCCCCGAGCTGACGATCCGTTTCAGCTGCGAGATGACGTCGTTCGCCGAAGACGAGACCGGCGTCACCGCTACGCTCGATACCGACTCCGGCCCCGACACGATCCGCGCGGCGTACATCGTCGGCTGCGACGGCGGCGCCAGCACCGTGCGCAAACAGCTCGGCATCGCACTGAACGGCCAAGGGCGCATCCGCAAACTGCGTCAGGCGCTCTTTCACGCGCCCGATCTCTACGAGCGAATTCCGATGGGCAAAGGCCGGCACTACCACATCGCAACGCGGCCGTTCTTTCCGTTCATCATCATTCAAGACTCGACCAAGCACTGGACGCTGCACGCGGCCGCCGAGACCGATGCCGAGATGACCGAGATTTTCCGCGGGGCGCTCGGCATGGACGTGCCGTTCGAAACGCTCTCGGTCAACGAGTGGACGCAACATCTGCTGTGCGCGGACAGTTACCGCACCGGCCGGGCATTCATCGCGGGCGATGCCGCGCATCTCGTGATTCCGACCGGCGGCCTCGGCATGAACACCGGCGTCGGCGATGCGACCGACTTGAGCTGGAAACTCGCCGCCACGCTCGCCGGCTGGGGCGGCCCGGGCTTGCTCGATTCGTACGAAACGGAACGGCGTCAGATCGGCTTGCGCAACGTGCGGGCCTCGGGCGCCGCGATGGACGGACGCACGACCTGGCGCGCCGCCGAGACGCGCGAAGACATGGCCAAAGCGTTCGACGCGGAGCAGCGCAAAGTCACCGAGATCGCCGGCATCGAGGCCGGTTACCGGTACGTGGATTCGCCGGTCGTGTGGGCGGAGGCCGGAGAGGGCCCCGATCCGGACAATCGCGCCTACGTGCCCACCACGTGGCCGGGCTTCCGTCTGCCGCACGTATGGCTCGAAGACGGCAGCGCACTGCACGACCGCCTCGGCTTCGGCTACACGCTGCTGCAACTCGGCAACGCGCCGGCCGCGACCGATGCCTTCGAACGTGAGCTGCGCGCGGCCGGCGCACCGCTCGACGTGCTGCGCGTCCCCGATGCGCGCGCGCGAGAGATCTACGACCGCGATCTGGTGCTGGTGCGCCCCGACCTGCACGTTGCATGGCGCGGCAATGCGCTGCCCGCCGACCCGCAGGCCGTCGCCGCAACGGTCACGGGACGCTTGGGGTCAGGCCGTCCCGTCGGGGTGTAACGCCGCGTAGGTCAACCGCGCGGGCCTTTGTAGGGGCCGAGCTCCTTGAGCACGTCGTTGAGGATCGACTCGTCGACGACGTCTTCGACCTTCACGTTGCCGTCGATCAACCCTTGATCTTTGAAGTATTGGAGATCTTTGCGCATGCTCGCGACGTTGAGCTTGCCGTCCGGGTCGATCGAACCGGGCGTCATGTTCTTGTACGCTACCGGGTCTTTGACGTTGGTTGCCGCGCTCAGGATCGAGATCACGTCGGCGGCATTCGGGCCGGCGAAGTGGCCGCCGTGCAGCGCACCCACGTAGTACCGCGCGGCGCGCAAATACGCGCGCATGAACTTCCGGGCGAGATCGCGGTGTTCGCGAATGAAGGCGCCGCCGAAGATCAGCACCGAGATTTCCTGGTTCGGATACCATGCGTCATCGCCCATGATGCGCGTCGCGCTGCCCGAGAGGACGGCTTGCGAGGCTTGCGGTTCGGTCGTGATGCTGGCGTCGACGCGGCCGTTCTCGAGCGCCGCGACGTGATCGGGATAATCGAGGTTCACGCGCTTGACGTCGCTGAACGTCAGGCCGTACTTCTTCAGCAGCTCGAAGAGCGCCACGGTCGAGACGCTGCCGGGCTGGTTGCCTGCGATCGTCATGCCCTTGAGATCTTTGGGCGATTTATAGCGGCCGCTCTTGACCAAATCGGTGCGCACGAGTAGCGGATCGAAACCGTAGCCGGCCGTGTCCGAGGCGCGGTCGGCTACGACCTTGACGTCGATCCCATGCGCGGCCGCGTTGTAGATGCCGACCGCCGGCGCACCGCCGCCCGCGTCGAGTTGACCGCTGCTGAGCGGAACCACCATATCGCCGGCCGAGGCGAACGTCGTGAAGGTGATGTTGAGCCCTTCGTCCTTGAAGTACCCCTTCTTGTCGGCGATCAGAAACGGCGCGTCGCTGCCGACGTTGAGCACGCCGACGCGAACCGTGACGGCATCGGCACCGCGCACCGAACCCGACGGCGCGAGCGCCGCCAAGAGACCGGCCGCGAGCGCTGCCGCCACGATTCGCCGCACCCGGATCACAGGTCGCGGATCTCGGTATTCATCGCCACGTCGCTGCGGCGGCGCGCGATCAGGGTCTCGCCGTATTTGAAGTAGTCGCCGTTGACCGCATCCTGCGCGGCTTGATCGAACTCATCCGACCACTCGCCGAGCGAATAGCCATACCACGGGGTCTGCGGGCGCAGCGCGGGCAGGCCGAGTTCTTCCCAGATCTTCTTCGCGTTCTCCATGTACTCGCGCTTGGGCAGCGAGATCGGGGGAAATTTCTCCTTGAGCATCGCGTTGACGAGCATCGCGGAATCTTGGCCGTTGTTGCGCTTGCTGCGCGGGCCGTGACCTTGGTCCTTGTGGTCGATGATCTGGATATCGAGCACGGGGTTCGCGCGATAGGCCATCGCCCACAGAAGCATGTCGGAGTTTTTGGGGTCGATGTCTTCGTTGACGGCGATAACGTATTTGCCGGCCGCCGCGTGCAGCGACATCGCGCCGGTCAACGCGCGCCAGACTTCGGGTTCCGACGCCGTGTCCTTCATCGTGACGATGATGAACTTGCGCAGGTTGGTCAACGGCTCATGCATCGATACCTTGATGACGCTGCGGCAGCCGAGCACGTTTTTCAGGTGGTCGAGCAGCATCGGCTCCATCGCCACGCGCTTCATCAGGCTCGATTCGCTCGGCGTGACTTGCGAAATGATCGAGGTCAGGATCGCCTTCCGCTTGCGCGTGATTGCGGTCACCTCCATGTACGCGTTGTATTCCTGAAGGTTGACGTGGCCGTGCGATTCTCCGAACGGCGCCTCCGGTTCGAGATCCTTCGTCGAGATGTAGCCTTCGATGACGATCTCGGCTTCGGCCGGCACGAGCAAGTCGACGGTCTTCGCGCGCACCACGTTGATCGGACCGCCGACGAGGCCGCCCGCAACTTCGAATTCATCGAGCGTTTCGGGGACCTTCTGCGCCGAGGTGAACGCGACCGACGGCGGACAGCCCAGCACGACCGCAGCGGCCATTTTCTCGCCGCGCGCGCGATATTTTTCCCAGTGCACGTAGATGCCGGGACGCAGCTCGAGCGACGGATTCATGCCCAGCCGCGTCGGCGACTTCACTTGACCCCGGTAGTTGCCCATGTTTTGGATGCCGGTGTCGGGGTCTTTGGTGATGTACTGCGAGAGCGTCGTGTAGGGACCGTTGTCCCAGCCGGGGGTCGAGATCGGCACGGGAATGCCGTCGAGGCCTTGGCCCGGCTTGAGCAAGTCGTCGCCCATGTAGACGATCTCTTGGCACGGCGCATCTTCGACGATCTTCGGCTTGATGGGTGAGGCCATCGCGTGCTGCCAGGTTTCCTCGATCTTCTCGACCGGCACGCCCATGCCGATGCGATAGATCTCCTCGTTGGCGGCGATCGCACCGACGACGACCGGGATGTCGTACGTGCGGCCTTTGCTATCGGTGACGTTGGTGAAGAGAAACGCCTTACGGTCTTTCTCCTCGATGCCGCCCCGGAATTGCCACCGCACCAGCGGATGCATCTCGGTGTCCTTGTTGATCGGACGGTCGACGGTGATCAGCAGACCGGCAGCATCGAGCGCCTTGATGTGCTCGTGAAGATCGGGGTAGTTGCGCGGCGGCGCAGCCACCGGTTTTTGCGGTGCTAGCATCTAGCGGTAGTTCTGCAGTTCGCGGTTTTCGCTTGCTTCCCACAGCCAACCGCCTTCATGGCCCGGCCACGATTCCTTCGCCATTGCGATGATGTCGGGATCGTCCAGGGCCGTGAGGTGGCCGTCATCGACGATCGTCGTGCCGTTGACCGTTACGGTCGCGCGGAACAAGCAGCCGTCCATGTGCTCGCCGGTCGTGCCGCTGGTCGCGATGTGCAGCGATCCGCTGCGGCTCGAACCGGCGAGGCCGGTCGAACGGCCGCCGTAGCTGGCGACCTTCGGGTTGAAGCCCAGGCCGATCTCGGCGAGATAGCCGCCTTGCGCCGTGACTTCCGCGAGCACGCGACCTTCCCAGCCGCCCTCAACGTTGGTGACCTCACCGTTTTTCAAGTGCACCGTAACGGGCTTCGCGAAATTCGAGTCGCCGTAACTGCCGCTGTAGACGCCGCCGAAACCGGTGATCGAGTCGTAACACACGACCCCGTTGATCGTGACGTTCTTCGATTCGGAGGGCGTCATGATGTTCGGACCATGCGGCAGCGGCAGATGGGCGCGTTTGCCCGGCGCGTCGCAAATCAAGTTGCCGTGCCAGCGGTCGTCTTTGCGCTGGTAGTCCATGTGCGCCACCGAAAGCTCGAGCGAAAGATCGGTGCCCTTCTTGTCGGTGATGTGCACTTTCTTCACCGGATCGCCGGTGTCGATCTGCGACCACGTCTTCTTTACGATGCGCGAGAGCAAGGCCGGCGGAATGCGCATCCCTTCGCTGCAGAACAGCTCGATCGTGCGGAGATCGCCGTACGAGAGCCAGCGCGCGCCCGTGCGGCGCATCTTCGCGCCGAATTGGCCCGCCGCTGCGGGCCAGGCATGAAACACGACGTTGGCGTTGAGCACGGCGGGCGCGATCGTGTCCGGAACGTGCCATTCTTCGAATTCATCGACCAAACAAACGTAGGGGTCGCAGCCGAACATCTTGGCGGTCGCGATCAAGGCGTAGATGACTTCTGCTTCGATGCGGCGGTCGCCCATGATGCAAACCTTTTCGCCGGGTTTCAGGCAACCGATCTCGCCGATGGTTTTGCACGACTCGATAAAGTCCGGATACATGTCGGGTTTCAACAATTCACATTCCTCACTTGCGTTTTTTGCTCGCGGCGGCGATCAGGGTATTGTCGATCATCGTTGCCGTGGCGACCTTGTTCTTCAGCAGGCCTTGCGACAACCAGAAATCCTCGGGAACTTGGATCGATTCGGGGCGTACGGCGCCGATTTCGAAATACGGCGGCTGGAGCTTTGCCATTTCCGCGAGTGGCCTTTGCTGCCAGGCGGCCAGAGTCTTTTGCACGTCCGGGGAGAACGCGTTCGATCCGCTCTTACGAATCTCGTCCTGCGCCCGAATCGAGGCGCGCAGAAAGGCCGTCACGGCCGGCGCGTTGCTTGCCAGATATTTCGCGGACGCTAGCACGAACCCGGTTTGTGTATTAGGCATGATGTCTTGCGTCGAAGCGAAGCGCGCCGCGAAACCGCCGTCGACCATATACGTCGCCGTCGGTTCGATCGTTGTGCCCAAGTCGATTGCCTGATTGCGCAGCGCCGTAATCATGTCGGCGGGGGTCCGCAAGCGCTCGGTATAAACGACGTCGGCGCGCGTCAACCCGGCTTTGACGAGCATCTGGTTGACCAGCAGATTGATCGGCGCGCCCGGAGTCGCGGCATCGATCTTGCGCCCGCGCAAATCGGAGAGCTTGCGCACCGCGCCCGAATCCCACAAGTCCTTGCGCACCATGACCCACAGTTCGTCGTGCCAGCCGGTACGCGCAACGGTCAGCGATGCGATCGCTTTGATGTCCCAGCCTTCGCTCACCTGATTGAAGAGCGCCGGCCCCGGCACGCCTTGGCCGATATCGAGTTGCCCGTTCACCAGCATCGGCAACTGCGTCAGCGACGACGACGAGAACTTGTTGGGAACGACGTTGAGCCCTTCGTCGGCATAGTAGCCTTTGTCGAGCGCGTACATGAAGGGCAGGTAGCCGTAGATATCCGGATTGACCGGAATCCGGATCGTGTACTTCGCATCGGCCGCGAAGAGCCGCCGCGGGCGCCCGAGCGCCGCTAGACCGAAAGCAACTGCAGAACCCGCAAACGCGCGCCGTGTGCCCACGCCCAGGGGTACGACCATAGGGTTCGAAATCCATCGCCCATGGACGAACCGGCATTCGCACGCGTGGGCGCACTCTCCGGTCTGCCGCCCGGAGCAGCGCTGATGGCGCCGGTCGGCGATTATGACATCGCGCTGTTCAACGTCGATGGTGAAATCTTCGCGATTGACGACGTGTGTCCGCATTTCGCCGGCTCGCTGCACGAAGGTGCGGTAATCGACGGCACGGTGTCGTGTCCGCTGCACGGCTGGTGCTTCGATCTGCGGAGCGGTGCGCAAACGAACGGCCGCCGTTTCGTCGACACGTTCGACGTGCGCGTCGAAGATCAGAACGTGCTCGTGAGCGCGACGCCGCGCGAGCGAGTGTAGCGCGTGCCCTTGAAACTTGCCGTTCCCGATCTGATCTCGAACTCGTACTTTCCGGCGGCGGCCGCGGTCGAGTTGGGCTTCTTCGAGCAGGCCGGACTCGACGTCGAACTCGAGCTGATCTTCCCGGTCGATAAGTGCTATGCGGCGCTGCGCGACGGCCGCATCGATTTCGTCGGGGGCTCGGCGCACTCGGCGCTCGCCGCGTTCCCGGGGTGGGACGGCGTCAAGCTGCTGTGCGCGCAGGCCCAGGGCATGTACTGGTTTCTGATCATGCGCTCCGACCTCAACGTCAAACGCGGCGACATCGAGGCCGTCAAAGGCAAGCGTATCGGCGCCGCACCGTGGGTCGAAATGGGTTTGCGCCGGCTCTTGATTGCGGCCGGCATCGATCTCAAGCGCGACGAGGTGACGATCCAGCCCGTGCCCGGCGCGATCGGCGAGAAAGCAAACTTTGGGCTGATGGCGGCGCAGGCGCTCGCCGACGGCAAGATCGACGGTTTCTGGGCCAACGGCATGGGCGCGGAAGTCGCGCAGCGCAGCGGCGCGGGCACGCTGGTGCTCGACATCCGCCGCGGCGACGGCCCACCCGAGTGCTTCAATTACACGATGGCCTCGGTGGCCGCAAGCGATGCGCTAATCGAGCGTTCGCCCGAAACCGCGCGCGCTGCCGTTCGCGCGATCGTTGCGACCCAGCGCGCGCTGATCGGCGACGTTTCGCTTGCGACGAAGGCCGGCCGCGCGCTCTTCCCAGCGACCGAAGCGGAACTGATCGCCGGCATCGTGCAACGCGACTTGCCGTATTACGATGCCGCGATTTCGCCCGAGTTCGTGGCCGGCATGAACGCCTTCGCGCGCGACATCGGCATCCTCGACCGCGAGGTCTCTTATGACGCCGTCGTTGCAAGCGGCGTCCGCGAACTCTGGAAGGGCTAGCCGGCTACCACGTGCTGCTGACGGCCGTGAGCGCGGTGCGCGCCAGCGGCAGCGCGAACGACCCGCTCCAGTCGCGGTCGAAAAACTGTACCGTGGCGGTAACGGAGTCACCGCTCAAGTCGGCATCGAGGCTGGCGTCGCTCGGAAAACGGTCGCTGTTATCGGGATCGCCCGCATAGACGAAGCGCATCGTGACGTGGTGGCCGTCGAACGACATCGCCGTGGGTTCGTATGCGCCGTCGGTCGGTTCAGCATCGGCGACGTTCGCGCACGCATCGGTCGCCGCCGCGCGCTGCTGCAACGTAATCCCGAGCAGCTCACCCTTATGGTGCGGCTGCACGAGGGCGGCGTGCGCCACAACGAACTGCAGCGAGTTGACGTCGATCGTCACGGCGATGCGGCAGCCCGCGCGCACGAAGACGAAGCGTTTGGGCTGCGTCTCACCCGCTTGCCATGAGACGACGGCACCGGCCGAATCGCGGGGCGGCGCCACGGCGAGCACGGCTTGCAGCGTCGGAACCGGCCGCGGCAGCACTGACGGGGGAGCGATCGCGACGGCGTGCGGTAACGGCTGCTGCGGTAAGGGCAACGGCGCCGGCGGCGCCGGTGCTGCGTGAACGGATGCGACGTTGTTCGCTTGCAGAAACGGCACGACGACGAGCGAGCCCGAGTCGGCGAAGCCGCCGCGCTGATCGCTCGTGCGCGCGGTGACGATGCCGAGAATCTCACCGGTGCCCGGATCGAACACCGCACCGCCGCTGAGGCCCTCTTCGATGTGCACGTTTTCGAGTTCGAGGTAGAGCCCGTTCTCCGGCCGCGAGGCGATCGTGCCGGGGAAGAGCACGCGCGGTTCTTGACCGACGATCCCGATCAGTTCGTCCTTCTTCACGTAGCCGGCGACCGCGACGAGGTTGCCCTCGATCACCGGATGCGTGCGCGGTGCGAAGCGGGCGGCGCGCAATCCGCCGCGATCGATCGAGAGCAGCGTAAGATCGCGCGGTCCGGTGCGTTCGACGTGCGCCGCGATATCGTGGAGATCGCGGCTGAGATCGACGCGAATGCTCGCCGCGCGGGAAATGACGTGCGATGCCGTCAGCACGAGAGAATGTTGCGCATCGGAGTCGACGATGATGCCGCTACCGCTCTCGATCGGACGGCCCGTACGATCGAACGCCCATACCTTGACCAGCGACGGACGCACCGCGCTGTAGCCGGCGGACGCATCGTCCGACGCGCGCGCCACGTGTGCGGCGAGGACGAGCGCGATCAAGAGCGTGCCCGCGAAGAACTTATGCACGCAAGTAGATTCCGGCGGCGTCGCAGGCACCGATGCTGCCGTGGAACACGCCGAGCGGCGGCCAGTCGGTATACACGCCGGGAACCGGCGAGGTCCAGGTCTGCGCGCCGGTCCACTGTTTGTACTGCGGCTTGATCGACGGCGGCGACACGTGCCCGATTTCGCAGTCGTGCCAGACGATGCGCGGCGTGAGATCGCGCGGTCCGTCGACGCCGAAGTAGCTGCCGCTCACGAAGCGGTCGGAACGGCCGACGCCGGAGCGCTTGTGCCACGTATACGGCTGCGCGATCGAAACGATCCGCTTGAGGATGATGCCGTCGTCGCGCGAGCCGCCGTCGGGAATCCAGCCGTCGTCGGGCTTCGTGTGCTGCACCGCGGTGAACGTGTGGCGCTGGCCGTCGGTGGCGACGCCGGTCGCCGAGAAGACCAGCAGCGAATCGGACACCGGATAGAGTTCGAGCACGACGTCGGGCCCGCCGCACGGGAAGCGATCTTCCGACGTGATCGGTTTGTTCGATGCGAACTTCCAGTAGAACGCGTAGTCGTCGTGTTCGCTCTGCGCGGAACTCTTCTGCAGCCCGGCATCGACCGAGACGCCGTGCGGTCCCGCACCCCAGCCGCCGATGTAGATGTAACCGGTCTCCTGATCGACGATGCCCGGCGCGCCCGTCACTTCGTCGTAGCCGGGACCGGTGACGAAATGCCGCGCGCCGCACGGGATCGAGACGGACGCGCGCACCGCGCTGTATCCGTTGACGGCGCGTACGCCGTGAAATGCGCCGGAGTCGATGTCGAAGGGCGATCCGACTTGCGAGCGCACAGGAATCCCCGGCGTGCGGCGATCGTCGTGCGAGGTATCGAAGCGGTGCGCGTAAAGCCAGGCAAGGTCGAGGCCCGCGGCGCGCGCCTTGGCGGGCGGCGCGGGCTTCGGCCCAGGTTGCGTGGGGACGAACCACGGCGTGGCGTTCAATGCAAACAATTTCGGCGGCGCAGTGAGGCGCGGCGGCGCCAGCGCGATGCGCACCGGCGGCGCATGATGCTGCGCACGGACGGCGACCTGCCGCGGACGAACGTGCGCCGGCGGAATCGGCGCGGGGCGGCCGGACGATGCGATCGTGTAGCCGCGCTCGGGCGGCAGGGCAGCGATCTGCGGATCTTGCACGACCGCATCGTAGGAGACGATGCGGATGGAGCCGTCGCGTTGCACGACGACGAGGTTCTCACGTTGCGCGGGGCGCAGGTCGCGGAGGATGTGCAGATCGTCATCAGCCGGCACCGGACCGGTACCCGCGAGAACGACGCAACCGAGCAGTGCTGTCAACACTCGCTCCGCCAGTCTGCGCAACGTCTACCTCCTTGCTTAATGAATGTCGGCAAATCGGCGGACGATCTTGCGCCCCGGAGCATGAGAGTTCGGTGAGGAGCCCCAAGCACGACGCCGTGATCACAGTCCGGCGCGGCGCGCTCGCTATCGCCGTCGTCTTCGCCCTCTTAGCAAGCGCGGGCCGCAGCGTTGCGCAGACGCAGCAGCCCGCGATTGCCGTCGATCGCGCACGGGCCGGCATCCCGCTCGGGACCAGTCTGACCATCAACGTCGCGGCAACGGTTGTTGGGCCGCTCACCGTGCAAGTACCCTGGGACGGGCTCGAGGCGAGCTACGATCCACGCACGCGCCGCCTGCTCCTGACCGGCCGCACAGCCGGCAGCGGGAACGTCGTCCTGACCGATCGCCAGGGGAATACGGCGTCGATCGCCGTTCTGGTTGCACCACCGGCCGGCACGCTGCCCACGGACGTCGACGTTGCGGTGGCCGGAACGGTGTCGGCCCCGTTCGTCACCGCCCGGATCCGCGACGCGCTCGAACGAGCGCTCATCCGGCAACCCGGCACGCTGCTCGACGTGCACGGTCTGACGATCCCGAACACCCTCGCGCCGGGCGACAAGCTCGACGCGCAAGCCGGCGTGACGATCGAAGGACGCGGCACGTATGTCGACGTGGCCGGGCGCACGAACCTGCACGTGCACGATGACGTCGTGCCCGCGCTCACTCCCACGACGCTCTTCTACAGCGACGACCCGGAGTACGTCGGCGCGCTACTCGCGGGCGTGCTCTTTCGCGGCACGATCGACACGCAAACGCCGGCGCGGCTCTTTGCGTATCATGTTGCCGACGGTGCGCCGCGCCAACTGACGCTCGCGCTGCGCGCCGCCGGCCTGACGCGGGTCCGCGTCTTGGGCACGATCAGCGGCGCGAGCCCGGCCTATGCGTACATCGGCCAGCAATCCAGCGCGCGTTATCTCGCCGAACACGCGAGCGGCGAGAGTTCGATCGTCACCGTGCAGCCCAACACGCCATACCTGATACCGTTCGGCACGATGCAGCCACGCGATCTCATCGAAGCGATTCTGGATCTGCACGTGATCGACGGCGGCCCGCTCGAAGTCGACCTGGTGACGAACCCGGTGGGCGCAGCGCTGCCGCCGCTCGATGGTGAGGAACTTCCCGGCGATACGCATGGCCGCCGTGGCGTGTTCACTCTGGCCGGCGTCGCACCGCTGACGCTCGCTTTTACGAGCGGCTCACCGGAACCAACGCCGATTTCCGTCGGCGATGGAACGCTGCCGAATCAACGCACCGATGGCCGTTCGCTGGGCGGTGACTACGGCGTGCTCCGTCCGTTCACGCTGCACCTCGCGAACACCACCGCCGCGCCGCTCCCCGTCTATCTCTACGAACTCACCAGCGGTGCCGGCGGCACGACCACCACGTTCTGGTTCGACGGCGATGCCGCGGCAACGCTCGTGCCGTGCATCGACGATCCCGCACAACCGCATCTGATCAAAGCGTTCGCACTGACCGCGGGCGAGACGCGCACCGTCAGCGGCACGTTCATGACCGACGGGTCCGGCTCGTATCCGATCCATTTCGGGTTGAGCACCACCGCACCGTTGCCGGTTCCGGCCAAAGCCTGCGCACCGGTAGGCTAGTCTTTCAGCGCCCCTAAGTCGGCTCTGCGGTCCGGCCGATACTTCTCGTATATGCCCGGCCTCGAAAAGATTCCGCTGATGCGGCCGCAACTGCCGACGGCGGATGACTTGATGCCGTATCTGCGCGAGATCGACGAGACGCGCTGGTACAGCAACTTCGGCCCGCTCGTGACCCGGCTCGAAGAGCGTTTGGCAAGACATTACGGGCTACCGAAGACCGGGGCAGCAATCGTCGCCAACGGCACCACCGCGCTTAGCGCCGCATTGCTGGCAGTGGGTGCGAAGCCGGGCAGCAAATGTCTCGTTCCCTCCTGGACGTTCGTCGCTTCGGCATCCGCCATTTGCGCCGCCAATCTTCAGCCGCACTTCGTCGACATTTCACCCGAAACGTGGCAGCCGGATCCGGTCGCGTTGCGCCGGCGTTCGGACTTGGCCGGCGTCGGCGCCGTCATGATCGTCTCGCCGTTCGGCTCGCCGGTCGAAACGGCGGCTTGGGATGCGTTTACGGCCGACACCGGGATCCCGGTGATCATCGACGGTGCGGCCGCGTTCGATACCGTCGCGTCGGTGTCCGCCGCGCAACCTCGCAAGTCGCCGATCATGATCAGCTTGCACGCGACGAAGTGCCTGGGCATCGGTGAAGCCGGCCTCATCCTCTCGTCTGCCGGCGCGGTCATGCATCGGGCGCGGCAAGTCTGCAATTTCGGCATTTGGGGCTCGCCCGAAGGCCAAGTCATCGGCTATAACGGCAAGGTCAGCGAATATCACGGCGCGGTCGGCCTCGCCGCCCTCGACGCATGGCCCGCGCGACGGGCGGCGTTACAATCGCGCACCGCGCGCTACATCGCAGAACTGAGCCGCATCGACGGAGTGCGGTTGCTGCCGGAGTACGGCGGGAGCTGGGTTTCGGCATATTGCACCGCCTATTTCCCCGGGAACATTCATGCGATCGCCGATCGCATGACCTACATGGGCGTCGAGACGCGCCGCTGGTGGCTCGACGGGGTTCATACCCTTGCAGCCTATCGCGGATTCACCCACGACGAGCTCCCGGTAACCGCCGACATCACCTCGCATGTGCTTTCGCTGCCGTTCTTTCACGATATGACGGACGATCAGATCGTGCGGGTCGTCGAGTGCCTCGACAGCGCAATCCACGCGCCGATTTGATCGAATAATGCCCGCGCGCAGCGGTTTGAGGCTACACCCCCGTCGCGCGCGCCTTGACGAACAAGACGATCGCGACCAGCACGATGAACCCGATGAACAGCGAGCGCAGTATCTTCTCCGGCAAGCGTTGCGCGACGCCGGCGCCGTACGACACCGTCGTGACACCGCCGACCGCCAGCGGAATCGCGATCGCCCAGTCGACGTCGGAAGCCATCGCATAGGTCGCGGTCGTCAGGATCGTGGCCGGCACCGCAAACGCCAGCGCCATGCCCTGCGCGCCCAATTGCGTGAAACCGAAGAACATCGTCATCGCGGGCACGGTCATGATCGCGCCGCCGATGCCGAAGAATCCCGAGCATACGCCGCTGATGGCGCCCGAGATCATTGCATACGGCCACGGTAACGCCGCCATGGCCGGCGGTTGTGAAAGAAACGTACGGCGAGCGATATCGAGCGCGATCAGAATCAAAAAGACCGAGAACGCCGAGCGCAGCAGCGCGCTCGGCACCGCCGTCGCGATGCGCGCGGCGCCGTACGTGAATGGAATTCCGGTCAGCGCGATGGTTCCGGCGATGCGCCAATCGAGCTGCGCTCTGCGCGAGTAGCTCCACAAGCCGACGATCACGTTCGGCAGCGCCATCGCGATAGCGGTTCCTTGCGCGAGCTGCTCGGTGAGCCCGGCAAAGATCCCCAGCGTCGGAATGGCCAAAAACGCGCCGCCGATGCCGAAGAGGCCGCCCGCAAAACCGAAAATCGCGCCGAGAACGACGAACACGAGGAAATGGACGATAACCACTAATTCAGGCCCGTTCTCCCGCCGATCAGACGCGATTTAGAGTAGCGATCGTGCAGTTGCATGCGCCGCACGAGACCGAACAAGAGCGGCACCACGAGAAAGACGCAGCAGAGCGCGAGGAAGTAGCGCCAAATGCTTTGCGCGATCCCGACCCGGCCATGATCGAGCCGAACGACACGCAGATCGAGCACCATCATGCCGACCGTCCGGCCGGCGATCGCGACGAGGGCAGCCGCATACGGAAAATACCCGAGCCACGCATTGTCCTGGATGTAGTTTTTCAAGTCGGGCCAGTTGAGAATGTGCCAGTTGAAGAGCACGAACTTTGTGTGAACGCCGGGAGCGATCGAATCGCCCGGACTCGCGTTACCAACCGAAACGTTTACCGCGTGAAAGATCACCGAGAGAATCGTCACATCGATGGCAAATGCAAGGAAGCGCCGCAACCCTGAAGCCAGCTCCCGACGATCAACCGGTCCGTCGCTGGGTCCGAGCGCGGCGCGCACCGGCAACGGATCGCGCTCGAAGCGATCCATCCAATAGCGATAGGTGTCGGACGCGACGAACGTTTCAAGCGCGCGCACGCGGTTGACCGCGTAGGGCATCATGCCGGTCAGCTCGCCCAGCCGGAGCGTGAGGTCCGATTCGATGTCGCGACGCTGATCCGCCAACACGGCGGCCTCAACGTGCCGCCCGCTGGCATGAAAGGTCGAGATCGCGATCGCTTTGACCGCCGCCTCGATCGGCGCGCATAAGAGGCCCGCGCGATCGGCCGAATATTCCGTCTGCCGTATCCACGCACCGAAGAGCGATGCGATGATCGGGTTGCTGCGGCCCGTCGCATTGATCAGCGAGAGCAACCGCGTGTTGCCGCCCGCGATGTGTCCGAGTTCGCGGCCGATCATGAACGCGAGTTCATCGGGTCCGAACAGCTGCAAGTATTGACTCGAGATCACGAGCGCGTAGGGTTCGCCGAGTCCGACGCTATTCACCGGCACGAAGTAATCGTTGCTGATGAACACCAGGGGCGGCGCGATCCCGAGCCGGCGCGCGAGGCGTTCGACCGTGTCGGCAACGAGCGGAAACTCCTCGCGCCGCGCGCGGATGCTGCTCCCCAGCAGCCGGCCGCGGGTGAGCGAGACGAACACCATTCCAAAGACGAATAGCAGCGCGACTTGAGTCGGCGTGATGCCGTGGAAAACGAAGCCGATCACGACCAGCGTGATCGGGACGGTCAGCAAGAGCGAGAGTGCGACCTTGCGTTCGCGAGGGACCCGAATGGACGTCCAACCCGAGAACAGCCCATCGACGCGAGCGGCCATGAGCGATCCTTCACGCCGTGCCTGGAGGGCCCTTGCACGGGCGTGGAGGATTCGTACGAGGATGAAACATGTGTTCTTTGCTCTCATCCTTGCCTTCGGCGTGCCGGGCGCTGCGCTCGCGCAAACGCTGCCGACGGTGAAAGTCGCCACCACGCCGATCGACGTGGGCGCCGAGGTCCTCTACGCGAAGGACATGGGCTTCTTCCAAAAGCACGGGCTCAATGTCGACGTGCAGTTCATCGACAACGGCGCGGCAATCGCATCCGCCGTGGCCTCGGGTGCGATCGACATCGCCCAAGGCAACGTCGTCACGCTCGCCACGGCGCACGACAAGGGCTTACCGTTCGTCGTCGTAGTGCCCGCCGCGCTCTACTCGAGCACTGCGCCGACGAGCGCGCTGATCGTCGCCGCGAATGGCCCGATCAAATCGGCCAAAGATCTCAACGGCAAAACCGTCGGAATCACCGGCGTCAAGAACATCACCCAGATCGCCGCGATGGCGTGGATCGATCAGAACGGAGGCGACTCGAGCACCGTCAAGTTCATCGAGCTGAAGTTCTCCGAAATGGGACCGGCAGTATTGGCCGGACGCATCGACGCGGGCGTTACCGCCGAACCCGACTTGAGCGAAGCTGTCGCTGCCGGCACGGTGCGCATCCTCGCACCGGTCTACAATGCCGTCGCTCCGACGTTCATCATCGGTGCGTGGTTTGCAACCAGCGATTGGGTGAAGGCGCACGCCGACATCGTGTCGCGCTACGTCGCCGCCATCAACGAAGCCGGCGCCTGGGCCAACAAGAATCAGCCCGCATCGGCGAAGATCCTCGAGAAATATACCAAAGTCGAAGCGAAGCCGGGCATGAAGCGCGTGCTCTTCCCGGAAAAAAGCGATCTCGCCCTGATGCAACCCGCAATCGACGCCACCGCCAAATATAAAGTCATCAAAGCGAGCTTCCCGGCAAGCGACCTAGCCGCCAAGTAGCCCGTATCTAAAGCTAGTCGAGGCTGGCGTTGATGAGTTCGCGGATTGAGGGGAGACGTTCGATGCGGGCGATGAGCGCGCGCAACGCTTCTGCCGGCGGCGCAGACGGCACCTTGGCAGCGACGTTCGTGTAGACGAACGTTTCGCCCAAGCCGTCGAGGAGCGCGTTCGTATCGAGCGATGTGCTCATGAGCGCAGCCAGACCGCGGCGGCCTTCGAGCGCTAATGGGGCGCCGGTGAACTCGGCCCGCGCAAGGAGTGCTGCCTCGATCCCGTCGGCCGCAGCGGCACCAACGATGTAGGCGGCGGTCATCGTGCCGCGCGCTGCGCTCAAGCCGCTCGCGGCGGTAGCGGCGATGCCGAACGCATCGCGCGTCGCTTCGCGCTGTAAGCCGAGCACCCGGGCAGCGGCGACGGCGGCACCCAAACGGCCGCACGTGCCGCGCGTATCCCATCCGCGTTCGATGTGCGCAACGCCCAGCGCGCGTTCGACGCGCACGGCAATCTCCGTTCCGGCAACGACCGCATCGAGCACGGTCGCGCCGGCTGCATCGACGCTCTCGCCGGCCGCGAGCGCAGCGGCAACGACCGGGGTCGCGATCGTCGCATCGTCGCCGGCGGCGATGCCGGTGAGGAATGCCGCATAAAGCGGCGTCGTAGCAGCGTTGCGGCCGATCGCGTGCGCACGCATACGCGCGGGCGCCGGCGCATCGGCCGCGGCGATCGTGACTGCCGCTGACTGCGCGTTGCTCAGCGCGCGCAATACCGTCGCCAGCACGAGTTCGCGCGCCGGCGCGCGAACGGGTTCGCGAAACGCCCAGCCGTTGCCGGCGAACGCCATCAACTCCGCGGTGGGCTGAACCGCCGGCCCTGCGGCGCTCATGCCGTCACCGCCGCGATCAGCGCCGCGAGATCCGCCGCTTTCGGCAGATCCGATACGGCCTTGCGCAGAGCGCCGGTTCGTCCGGCCAGCACCGGTTCCACCAGCGCTTCGGCCTTGGCGTTGAGCTCCGCATCGGTCAACGGCCGCTCGAGACTGCCGCGCGCATGCGTCGTAATCTCTTCGATCGTCGTGCCGTCGGCGAGGCCCACGCTCACGCGCGCCGAGGCACGCGGCATCGCCTCATCCGGCTCGAGCCGCACGCGTGCGCGCAACGCCGCCACGTCCGGCGTGATCACGAGCGCATCGTCGTATTGCGCGAGCCCGACCTTGCCGTCGCGCAGCCCCATCGTCACGCCGTGCACGGCGCTGAAGCGGGCCTGCAATCCGTCGCCGGGCGTCAGGTTCCCCATCAGCTCCGGCACCAGCGGATTGCACTGCACGACGACGCTTTCGATGGCGGACGCATTACCGATCCGCGACGCGATCGCGACCGCGGCGTCGATCGCCGGATGCGCGACGATGCCGCACGGATAGGGCTTGTAGGTGTTTTTCGCGAGCTCGAAGTTCGCGTGCAGGTCCAGGTCCAGCGCTCCGATGCGGTGCGTGGTCGCGAGCGCGTCGGCAAATCCGCCCGGCGCTTCGAGCGCGTCTTCGGGCGAGGTGAAGCCGCGCGCCGCTAACGTTGCGGCGAGCAATCCGTTGGCGGCGGCCTTGCCCGCATGATACGCCTTCGTCATGCGGCCGAACGCCTCGCGCTGGCCGACCGTACTGGATACGGCGATGCCGATCGTGCGAGCCGTTGCGCGGGCGTCGAGTCCCAACAGCGCCGCGGCGGCGACGGCCGCGCCGATCGTGCCGCACGTTCCGGTAATGTGCCAGCCGTCGTCGTAGTGTTCGGGGGAAATCGCGACGCCCAGCCGCAGTTGAATCTCGCAGCCAAGCACGAACGCACGCATCGCTGCCGCACCATCGGGTGCCGTCGACGGCGCGAGCGCCAGCAACGTTGCGGCGATGGCGGCGGCCGGATGGATCACCGTGGCCAGATGCGTGTCGTCGTAGTCGTCAACGTGCGCGGCGAACCCGTTACCGAGCGCGGCGAAGTGCGCGTCCGCGCGCACCGAGCGGCCCACCACCGGCGCAACCGCAGCGCCGCCGGTTTCGCGCGCTACGCGCAAGATCGCATCGAGTCCGGGATGGCGGCTCGCGCCGATCGCCACTGCCAGCACGTTGAAGAGCGAACGCTTCGCTTCGTGCAAGACGCTATCGGGCAAATCGGCGAGCGCAAACGCAACGATCGCAGCACTGAGATCACGCGTTACCGGCGGGTGGGCAACGGCTGTCGTACCGGGAGTACTCATCGCGATTGCGCTTCGCGGCAGCGCCCGCTACGACCCCGTCGCGTGCTGGAGGAACAGCGAGACCAGCGCGACCGCCGCCCACAGCACGAACCCCAGCGCCAGCGGCCGCGGTCCGCTGCGCGCCAGCCGGGCGATGTCGGTCTGGACGCCGATCGCGGCGAGCGCCGAGGCGATCAAGAACGTCGAGAGCTGCGTGATGCGGGAATGCCACGCGGCGGGAACGGCACCGCTGGTATTGATGCAAGCGGCCACGACGAACCAGCCGATGAACCAGGGCACGACCTTGCGCCACGGCACCCGAACGCCTTTGTCGCGTTGCGTGCGCGCGTGCGTGATCGCGACCAGCGCCACGACCGGCAAGATGAACGCCGCGCGTGCGAGCTTGACGATCGTCGCGTGTTCGCCCGCTTGCGTGCCGTACGCGTAGCCGGCCGCGACGACCGATGACGTGTCGTTGATCGCGGTCCCCGCCCAGACGCCGAACTGACTCTGCGTGAGATGCATCAGGTTGCCGAGCGCCGGGAACGTCAGCACGGCTACGATATTGTAGAAAAAAATAACGGCGATGCCGAGCGCGACGTCCGTTTCTTCCGGCTCGATCACCGAAGCCACAGCCGCAATCGCCGATGCACCGCATATCGCCGTACCGACGCCGATCAAGTGCTGCAAGACGGCATCGATGTTCAGCATGCGGCCCACGATCGGCGCCAGCACCAGCGCCACGGCGATCGTGCCGATCGTGACCGGGAGCGTCTCCCACCCCGTTTGCACCACGACCGCGAGCGAGAGCCCGAATCCCGACACCACGATTGCCGACTGCAGCACGTACTTTCCGGCAAACGCGAAGCCGCGGTTCAGCGCGCCGGGGAGCGGCAAGGTCTGACGCAGCACGATGCCGAGCACGATGGCGAGCACGGGTGCCCCGATCAACGGCAGACCGCGCGCGGCTAGAGTCGCCAGCAGCGCGAGGGCGCCGGCGACGAGGAAGCCGGGCAGAATCGGCACCGTCCGAGTATAGAGAGCGGTTGGCGAGAATACCCGCCGCACCGCGGGCCAAGGGCTCAAAAACCGGGAAGACCATCGCTATGAACGACCAGCAGCGCCCGAAGCCGGCAAGCCTCGACTACGAAAAGATCGAGGCCGATCTCGATCCCGCCCAGCGCGCCGAACTGGCCGCCCTACGGGCGCAGGTCGAGCACGAGTTCCCCAACGGCGAGCAGGTCCGCGGCCACGTCAACGCCCTGCGCACGACGGAGGCGCGCATCGCCAACTGGTTCGATAATCCGGAGACGCAGCGCTGGCTGATGGCCATCACGGACGCGGGACTCTAGTTCCCCGGACCGCGTGAGGGGATGGCCGGGATTGCCGTGCGGCGCGGTAAGGGGCTGCCGGTATCGGCCGGCCGCGGCGCCGGCGTCGCGGGCGCCGGTGACGGCGTGAAGATGACGGTCGGCGTTGCCGACGGAGCACTTGGGTCGAAGGGCGCCGGCGTCTTCAGGTCGACCGCCGGCGGGACGTCGAGCGCGACGATGCGCGTGTGCGGATCGTATTCCGCTGCGCCACCGAACGCGCGGGCGACATCCGCCAACGGTAAATACGCGACGCCGTCGCGCCCGAACGGCGCCACCGGCAACGTGCCGCTCACGCCGTCGCACTCGAAGGCATCCGACCCGATGCGAAACGTGCACGTCCGGCCCTCGCGCACGAGCGTGATCGTATCGCCGTCGACGGCTGCGCGCTGGGTGAAGTGCGTGACGACGGGCGCCACCGGCGCCATCACGTGCCCGAACAGGAGCTGCGCCGGCGGAGCGCTAGCGAGGATCGTGCCGTTCAGGATGACGATCACCGCCGCCGGGTTCATGCGTGCCTAACTCCCTTCGGATGCTGGTGGATGTCTTCCGCACGGCCGCCGTGCAGTTTTCCGCCGCCGGAGCAGCGTTTCTGGCACAGGCGATCGCGTTCAACGTCTTCTTTGCCGCTATACCGCTCTCGCTCGTGATCGTTGCGATGTTCGGCTACATCTTCGGTAGCGACGCCGGCGACTTGCGGGCGCTGGACACCATCGATCAGATCGCACCCCAATTCTACGACTTGGTGTCTGAGAATATCCAGTCGGTCGTCCGCTATCGGGGCGTTTCAGGGATCGTGGGCTTGCTCGGTTTGATCTGGTCGGCAAAAAACGTGTTCGGGGCCGTGTCCTACGGCCTCGATCGCTCGCTCGGACTGCGCAGCCGGCACTTCATCTACGAGATCCTCATCGCGGTCGTGCTCGTGCCGATCCTAGGCCTGGTCCTGATCGTGGCAACCGCGGGCCCGCTCGCCATCACGTACATCGAACGCTTCACCGGCCTCGAGTACCTGCGCTACGGTCCGCAGATCGGTTCGTACTCGTTTTCGCTCGCGTTCGTCTTCGTGCTTGCGCTGCTGGTGTACACCTACTTGCCCAACCGTCCCGCGCACCCGGTATCGTCGATTCCCGGCGCGCTCGTTACGGCGATCGGCTACTCGCTCGCTCAAGTTGCATTCGGCATTTACACCGCGCACGCCAACGTCTTCCAGATCTACGGCACGCTCTCGGCCATCTTCGCGTTGATGCTGTGGGTGTATTACATGTGCTTGATCTTTCTCTATGGCGCTCACGTGAGCGCGGCCTGGGAGACGCGTCACCTCGATCCTGGCGGTCCCGCGTCGAGCTCGGGATGACACGCCGAGGGCATCGTGGAATCTGCTAAGGTGCGCCTATCCTTGCTCGCCGTTTTTGCATGTCTCTCCGTGTTCCTGACGGCGGCGACACCCGCGTTCACCATCGTCCCATCGGTGATCGTCTATCCGCTGGCGAGCTCGCCGGAACTTGACCGCGAGGCAAGCGCGCGCATCGTGACGACCCTGGCGACTCAGATCGCGCAAGGGGGTGGGATCAAGATCATCCCATCGACCGTGGGCATCGACCGCAACAAGTACCTCTCCGATGCGCGGTCTCAGGGCGCGAACTACTACGTGACCGGATTCATGACGCCGCTCGGCAACGGCGCGTCGGTCGTGGAACAAGTGGTGAGCACCACCTCCGGAACGCTGGTTTTCAGCGTGACGAATTACATCACCAACCTGGCCGACATCGCGAATCAGGGCGATCAGCTGCGCGCGGGAATTCTCGAGCGCGCCCAGCGCGGCATCCAGGCCTTCGCCGCGCCGCCGCCCGCCGAAGACACGCCCGCGCCGCAAGCCAGCGGAGCCGATGTCAACGTGAACAAGCTCTTCCAACGCAAGAAGGGCAGCCCGGCAGCGACCATTGCGCTGGCGCCGCCCGCCGACACGACGCTCGCCATTCTGACCGTCGGCGGATCGTCCGACTTCGATCAGCGCAGTGCGGCCGCGAAGGCGCTGGCCGCTGCGTTCGAACATGCCGGCCGGCACGCCGTGATCTCCGACGCCGGCACGCCCGCTCCCGCCGTGTGCACGATATCGAAAGCAGCCGTGATCGTCGGCGCCTGGCTCGACACGCCGCCGCCGAACGCGGCCGCCGCAGACTCGACGCTCCGCTTGATCGCCTACGATTGTAACGGCAACGTGGCGTTCGATCGCACGTTCAAAGAGCCGCTGGCGGCGATAACGGATGCCGCCGTAGGCGCCTACCTCAATCCGCCGAAGCGGCGCGCCTAAGCTTCGTCGGCCGCCGAGGGGTCGAGCAAGCCCGCGGGTACGGTCACGCGGATCTCTTTGCGTGTAACGTCGACGCTCGCGATGAACGCCGCGATGAGCGGCAGCAGCGCGCGTGCGGCGCCGATCACGAGAAGATCCTGGTTTGGATAGTGCAAGACGTCGACGACGACGCCGCGCTCGATCCCCGCTTCATCGAGTAGGCGGCAACCGACCAAGTCTTCATCGAAGTACTCGCCCGCATTGAGCGGCGCATCTTCGCGCGCGATGATGAGCTGCGCGCCGACGAGCGCTTCCGCGGCGTTCGCATCGTCGATCCCGGCGATGCGGATCAGCGGCCGGTCTTTTTGGCGGCGCACGGCCGCAATCGTTACCGCGCGCGTCGTGCCGTCGGGCAAGCGCAACGAGGCCTCGAGTCCGGGCCGCACGGCATCATCGCCGATGCGTGAGGCATCGAGCTTTAACTCGCCGCGCAATCCGAAAACGCCGGCAATACGGCCGGCGTTCAGATCACTTCTTTTTGGCAGTCTTCTTCTTCGCGGCCGGCGTCTTCTTCGCGGCCGTCTTTTTCTTCGCTGGCGTTTTCTTTTTCGGCGCGGCATCGGGCGCTTCCGCAACCGCATCCACGTCCTCGCCGGCTTCGGCTTCGGCTTCGGTTTCGGTTTCGGCGGCCGACGTGTCGCCGGCGTGTTCTAGATCGGCCTCGTGTTGGTCGTCGTCTTCGACGTCGACGATATCGATCGTCACCTTGCCTTCGGCGCTGGCGCGAACGATGGTGCGCAGCGCTTGCGCGACGCGGCCGCCCTTGCCGATGACCTTTCCGAAATCTTCGGGGTGCACTTCGAGTTCGATGATCGGTCCGCGCGCGCCGTCGACGACGGCGACGATGACGTCATCGGGTTGCGAGACGAGGCGTTTCGCGAGGAACGTCAGCAGTTCGACGGCGCGTGCTTGCGCGACGGCGGGATCGCCGGCCGGACGCGGTCCGTGATCGCGGTCGCGATACGGCCGGCGCTCGCCGCCGCCCGTCCGGGAATCGCTGCCGGCACTACCGGCACGGCGCCGGGCGGGACGCTCGTCCTCGGGTTCGATGTCGTCGCTGAACGATTCGTTCGTGGCGATCTGACGCGCTCCGAGGGTCGATTTCCGTTCTTCTTCCGGCGTCGCTTCGTCGTCGCCGAACAACCCGAATTCGTCGTCGAACGCGGACACCGGCTACTCGGCCGCCGCTGCGGGAGCGGCCGGTGCGGCCTTCTTCGGATAGATCGGGGCCTTTTCACACAGGCCGAGTTCGGCCAGGAGACGGCGGACGGGATCGGAGGGCTGGGCGCCCTTGGCGAGCCACGCTTTGGCCTTCTCTTCGTTGATCACGACGGTCTTCGGTTCCGTGCGCGGGTTGTAGTGACCGAGGATCTCGATGAACGCTCCGTCGCGCGGCGACTTCGAATCGCAAACGACGAATCGATACGTCGGCTGCTTCTTTGCGCCCATACGGCGCAGGCGGATTTTGACCATGATGCTTTCTGTCTGTCTTTCTAACGTGGAAGTGCCGGCATACGAAACCGGCCCCGCTTCCCGCCGCCCATCTGTTTCATGAGCGTACGCGAAGCTTCGAATTGCTTCACCAAACGGTTGACGTCGGCAACTTGCATGCCGCTGCCCGCGGCGATGCGTTTGCGACGCGAACCGTTGAGGATATCGGGACGCGCGCGCTCGCGCCGGGTCATCGAGCAGATGATCGCTTCGACGCGCTTGACGTCGCCCTCGTCGATATCGACGTTGGGCATCGCCTTGGAGAGTCCGGGAATCATCTTCATGATGTCGTTCATCGAGCCCATTTTGCGCACTTGTCGCAACTGGTCGAGGAAGTCGTCGAGGGTGAAGTCGTTCTTGCGCAGTTTTTGCGCGAGATCTTTGGCCTGCTCTTCCGAATAGACGCTTTGCGTTTTCTCGATGAGCGTGAGCACGTCGCCCATCCCGAGGATGCGCGAGGCCAGACGGTCGGGATAAAACGGTTCGAGCGCCGCCAGCTTTTCGCCGACGCCGACGAACTTTATCGGCGCGCCCGTGATCTTGTGGATTGAGAGCGCCGCACCGCCGCGCGCATCGCCGTCCATCTTGGTGAGAATCACGCCCGTGATCCCGAGGCGGTCGTTGAAGCCCTTGGCGACGCTGGTCGCTTCTTGACCGGTCATCGCATCGGCGACGAAGAGGATCTCGATCGGCTTCACCGCGGCCTTGATCGCGGCGAGCTCGTCCATGAGCTTCTCGTCGATCTGCAGCCGGCCGGCCGTGTCGATGATGACGGTCGGAATGCCGAGCCGGCGCGCTTCCGCAACGCCGTCGCGCGCGATCTTGACCGGATCGCCCGTGCCTTGATCGTAGACCGGCAGATCGATTTGCTTGCCGAGCGTCTTGAGCTGATCGATCGCGGCCGGACGGTAGACGTCGGCAGCGACGAGCAGCGTGCGGCGGCCTTGTTCTTTCAAGCGCAGCGCAAGCTTGCCGGTCTGCGTCGTCTTACCGGAACCTTGCAGACCGACCATCATGTAGACCGTCGGCGGTGCATCGGAAAACTGCAGCCGCGCTTCGGCACCGCCGAGCAGCGTGACGAGCTCGTCGTGCACGATCTTGATGACCGACTGGCCGGGCGTGAGCGAAGCCAGCACGTCGGCGCCGACCGCGCGTTCCTTGATCGCGTTGACGAAGTCTTTCGCCACCGCGAGGTTGACGTCGGCTTCGAGCAGCGCGATGCGCACTTCGCGCAATACCTCAGCGACGTCCGTCTCGGAGAGACGGCCGCGATTCGACAACCGGTCGAAGATGGCGCCTAAGCGCTCGCTGAGGGCTTCAAGCATTAGGCGCTGGCAGCACTCGCGTCGATTTTCGCAACGGCGTCGCCGACCGTCTTGATCTTCTCGGCTTCTTCGTCGGGAATGTCGATGCCGAACTCGGTCTCGAACGCCATGACCAGCTCGACCTGATCGAGCGAGTCCGCACCGAGATCTTCCGTGATCGACGCTTCGGGCGTGACTTCGTTATCTTCGACGCCGAGCTGCTCGACGATGATCTTCTTGACGCGGTCGAAAGTATCGCTTGCCATGTGACTCCTATGTGTTCCTTGAGATGAGACTAATGCATCAGGTAGCCGCCGTCGACCACGATCGTTTGACCGGTGACGTAACGGGCAGCATCGGAAGCAAGAAAAGTGACGACACCGGCGACATCGTCGGGGTTCCCCGGCCGGCCGAGCGCGATGCCTTCGAGGAACCCCTTGCGCGCGGCTTCGGGGAGTTCGGCAGTCATCGCGGTTTCGATCAGGCCCGGGGCCACGGCGTTCACCCGAACGTTCCGCGACCCAAGTTCCTTCGCCAACGACCGGGTTAAACCAAGTAACCCGGCTTTGGTCGCAGCATAGATGCTCTGGCCGGGGTTCCCGCCGATCCCGACGATCGAAGAAACGACCACGATCACGCCCCCGCGCTGCTTCACCATCGGCTTGGCGACGGCGGCGCTCAGGTAGAACGCCGACTTCAGGTTGACATCGATCAGCCGGTCGAGGTCGCTTGCCTTGAGGCGCAGGATCAGTCCATCTTGCGACTGGCCGGCATTGGCGACCGCGACGTCGATCCGGCCGAGCTCGGCCAGGACCGCGGCTACACCAGCATCGACGGCCGCCTGATCTGCGACGTCGACCGAATGGCAACTCACCCGCGTTTGCGGGCCGCCGGCCGCTTGCGCTTCGGCGGCCGTTTCCGCCAGCGCCGCCTGATCGCGGCCGAACAGCGCGACGTCGTGACCGTGCACCGCGAGGTCGACCGCGATCGCCCGGCCGATACCGCGCGAGGCGCCGGTAATGAGCGCGACCCGGTCGCTCACGGTGCGTTCCCGGCCGGCCCGAGTTGCGCGCGGAGTTTCTCGACGCCGGCAACGTCGCCGACGTGGATCGCCTTCGGTGCGCCTGCGACGCGCTTCATCATCGGAGCGAGCACCGGGCTCGCGCCGAACTCGACGATCAGGTCGATGCCGGTCGCGATCATCGCGACGGCCGCTTCGTGCCAGCGCACTTCGTCGGTGACCGAACGGATCAAGTTGGCTTTGATCTGCTCGATGCTGGTATACGGTTTGGCATCGACATTCGAAATGACGGTGAAGCGCGGCATGAGCAGCGTCGCGCCGGCGATGTGTTTGGCGAATTCCACTTGCGCGGGTTCCATCAGCGCCGAATGCCACGCTCCGCTGACGTTGAGCGGGATAACGCGCTTCGCACCCGCTTCGAGCGCGAGCTCCCCGGCTACGCGCACGGCACCCTCGTCACCGCTGATGACGACTTGACCCGGCTGATTGAAGTTCGCGAGTTGTACCCGTCCGGCACCGCGGTCGATGGTGGCCGCGACGGCCGTGCGCAACAGGCCATCGTCGAGCCCGAGCACGGCCGCCATCGCGCCGCGCGATTCCTGAGCCGCGCGATGCATGGCGAGCCCGCGCTGGTTGACGAGCGCGAGCGCCGCTTCGAAAGTCAGCGATCCGGCCAGCGTGAGGCTGCAATATTCGGCAAACGAGTGCGCGGCGCTCACGACCGGCGCCAGCACGTCGCCGACGGCTGCGGCGAGCGCGAGATTCGTAACGAAGATCGCCGGCTGGCTGTAGCGCGTCTCGCGCAGTTTGTCTTCGTCGCCCTCGGCGCAGAGCGCGAGGAGATCGTAGCCCAGCACGGACTTCGCGCTATTGTAGAGCGCCGCGGCCGCCGGATACGTTGCGGCGACGTCCGTGCCCATGCCCGGCGTTTGCGAACCCTGACCGGGAAAGACGACGGCGATGCGCATCAGCGTTGCCACCAGCGCCACGCGACCGCGCCCCACGACAGGCCGCCGCCGAAGCCGACGAACACGATGAGATCGCCGTCCTTGAGTTTGCCGGCCCCGTACGTTTCGGACAGCGCGATCGGGATCGAGGCGGAACTCGTGTTGCCGTATTTATCGACGGTGATGATGACTTTGTCCCCGAGCATCTCGAGTTGTTTCGCGGCAGCATCGATGATCCGGCGATTCGCTTGATGCGGGATCGCGTAGGAAATGTCGTTGCGCGTGAGGCCCGCTTTCGCGAGCGCGGCGTCGGTGGCTTCGATCATCTTGGTGACGGCGAAGCGGAACACTTCGCGGCCCTTCATGACCATCTTGTTCTGTTTGTCGCCGATGCCTTCGGCCGTCAACGGGGCGACCGTGCCGCCCGCCGGTACGAGCAAGAGCGACGGATCGCTGCCGTCGCTGCCGAGTTCGGAGGAGAGAAAATCATTGCGTTCGGCCGCCTCGAGCACGACTGCACCGGCGCCGTCGCCGAAAAGCACCGCCGTACCGCGGTCCGAGTAGTTGGTGATCGAGGATAACTTCTCGCTGCCCACCAGCAGCACGCGTCTGTATACGCCGGACTGGATCAGGCTCGATGCCACGGTCAGACCGTAGATGAAACCGCTGCAGGCGATTTCCATATCGAAGGCCGCCGTGCCGGCGATGCCGAGCTTCGCAGCGAGCACGCTCGCGGTCGCCGGAAACAGATAATCCGGCGTGACGGTGGCGACGATGACGCAACCGATGTCGGCGGCCGTACAGCCGGCGCGTTCGATCGCCATCTTGGCGGCGGCGAGACCCATGTCGCTGGTCGTCTCGTCGTCGCGCGCGATGTGCCGTTCGTGCATTCCGGTTCGCGAGACGATCCACTCATCCGTCGTATCGAGAATCTTCTCGAAGTCGGCGTTCGTCATCACGCGTTCCGGAACGTAATGCCCGACGCCCGCCATGCGGACGCCCTGGGTTAGCGGCACACGCGCCTAACTACGAGTGATCGTGGCCGGCGTGGTCGCGTTCGTCGCGTGGCGCGATCACCTGGCGGCCGTCGTACGTGCCGCAGAAATCGCACACGAAATGCGGCCGCTTCGGGGTGTGGCACTGCGGACACTCAACGGTCGTAACCGGATTGAGTTTCCAATTTGCCGCCCGGCGGCTACGCGTCTTCGAGCGCGGAGTTTTCCACTTGAGATTCGCCATGATCGCCTTCCATCGCCGGACAGTCGCAACCGCCGCCCGGATTTTTGCTCCGGCCGCAGGTCATGCATAACCCGCGGCATTCCTCATCGCACACCAGCCCGAAGGGTAATGCGCTCGTTACTACTTGCCGGACGAGATCGCCGACATCGAAATTCGTACCGTTGAGGACGTTGTTCTCGCCGAAGGGGTCGCTCGCCCCGTCGGGCGGATCGAACCGTTCGTCGACGACGACCCGCAAGGGAATCGCCGCGTCCTCGAGACAGCGGATACATTCCCCCGCGACGCCCACCTCGATTTGCCCGTCGATCTGCAGTCCCCGGTCGACGCGCCGCAGATCCAGCTCGGCGTGGGCCGGCTCCGGAAAGCGGAACGAAGAAAATGGGGGCACAGCGACGTGCTCGTCGAGCGACATCGGGCGCCCCGTAACCAGTAACGAACCGATGTCAACGACCACGTGAGAACCCTGGGTACGGCGGCGTTCAGCCGACGTGCCCCTCATAGAACGAGGCTCCCCGCGAGGGAAGCCCCATGCCAACCACGGTATTGTAGACCCCCCTCCAACCCTTGTCAAACGCATTGGTCCGCGTGAGGCGCTCGCCTGACTTGCTCTTGCCGGCGGGCCGTCCCGGCGTGAAGGGCGGGCGTGACGAGCATCGCGTCGGTCGCCTTCGGCCCCCAAATCGTCGCCGCTGCCCAACGCAACGGCCTCGACCCCGCCCTACTGGCCGCAGTCGCCGCTCAAGAGACGGGCGGACCGGGCTCGAATTCGGGTGCCAACGTCGTCGGCGACGGCGGGCACGGCCACGGCATCTTCCAGATCGACGACCGCTACCACGCCTTCGCGTCCACCTCGGCCGCGATGGACCCGGCGAAAAACGCCAACTACGCGGCCGGCATGCTCTCGGGATTGCTCCAGAAGTACGGAGGTAATGTGCACGCAGCGCTCTCGGCCTATAACGCCGGCTCGCCCTCAGCGACCGGCACGGCCACGAACTGGGGCGGCACCACCCTCGGGTACGCCGACTCGGTGCTGGCGCACTACAGCCAACTCACAAGTACCGCCCGCGACGCCGCCATGCCCGAACTCTCGACAACGAGCGAGTCCGTCAACCAACTCGCGAGCCTGGCTTCGTCCAATAGCGTCGCCGGCAGTGCCGTGGCGGCGCCCTCCTTGCCGGCAACGCAGCAGCATCAATCGGCCGCGCCGCCGGCCTTCAACGAAGATTTCTACGCCGACGGCGACGACGCCGGTTAACGAGGAGCAGCAATGGGATTTAATCCGCTAGGGATGATCGTCGGGGCCGCAACCGGCTTCCTGACCGGCGGCCCGGTCGGCGCAGCGATCGGCGGCGCGACCGGCGCCATCGGCGGCACCAACAACGCCACATCCGTCGTCGGCAACCTCGGCAATACCGCCGCCAGCGGCTGGCAAAGCAGCATCCTCGCCATGCAAAACCTCCAAAATGAGCAGAACGCGATCTATAGCTTACAGATCAACCAGCAAGCCTCGCAATTCAACAACATGATGGACGAAAAATCCGAAATGATGCGCGAAAGCAATGCCCTCCGCGACGTCGCCCTCGAACAAAAGAAAGCCGACACCCAAGTGATGAAGAAATTCATCGAGTCAATCAATTGATCGCCCTAAACCCGGCACCCCTCATCACGCGCCCCGTGAAGCCTGTCACCCCGAGCAAAGTCGAGGGGCCGCCACAATCGCCATCACTCGAGGACCGCATCGACGCATCCGTCGATGCCGCACTCGCCGAGGCCCTGGCAAAAGTAAAGACGCCCGCCGATGACGCCCTGGCAAAACAACAGCAAGCCTTCGATCAGATGATGCAGCTGCGCACCGAGCAAGAACGCGAAGCCAACGCCATCCGCGAGTTCGGCCTAGCCCAGCAGAAAAAAGAGAACGACTTCCTGACCGAATACATCCGCATGATCTAAACCGGAACCAACGCGCAGCGGCTCGAACCATAGGTGCGATGGCGAATCCACGCGGCGACACAACCGCAAAGATGAACAGCCTGGTGGTCTATTGGTGCGGCACCGTCTATTTTATCATTGAGGCAGCCTACCACTGGTTCGGACAGCATAACGCTATCAAGGCGCTCGGCGATCTCCTGGGCGCAGTCATCGGCCTATTTCTTGTCTGGTACGGCGGCTATATCTGGGGAAGCCTCAAACGCGCCTTCGACGGACGGCGTACCCCTAAAGCGTAAACCGGCTCGACGGGCGCTCGAGTCCGTAATGTTCGCGTAGCGTCGTACCCGAGTACTCACGGCGGAACACGCCGCGTTGCTGGAGGATCGGGACAACGTAGTCGACGACGTCGGTTAAGCCGCCGGGAAGTTCCGCGGGCATGATGTTGAAGCCGTCGGCGGCGCCGCGCTCGACCCAATCGATCATGTGGTCGGCGACTTGTTCGGGCGTTCCGGCCACCACGCGATGCCCGGCGGCGGCGGCGAAACGGCGCAACAGGTTGCGCAGCGTCAGGTCCGGTTCGCGTTCGAGCAGATCGAACGTGAGCTGCGCGCGGCTTTTCGCGCCTTCGATCTCCTTCGGACGCGGCAATGCGTGCACCGGCACCGGCTCGTCGAGTGGGAAAGCACTGAAATCCACGCCGTTGAACCGCTGCGAGAGCGTGATCAGTCCGAGTTCCGGAATGGTGAGCTCGTTGAGTTCTTGTTCCATCGCCTTCGCCTCGGCTTCCGTTGAGCCAATGATGGGGCATAGGCCCGGCAAGATCGAGATCTTGCTCGCATCACGGCCCAAGGCCGTCGCCCGCGTCTTGATGTCGTTATAGAAGGCCTGTGCCTCGCCGAGGTCTTGTTGTGCGGTGAAGATTGCCTCGGCGTACGTTGCCGCGAACGCGCGCCCGTCATCCGACGATCCCGCTTGAACGAGCAGCGGCCGGCCTTGAGGCATCCGCGGGATGTTGAACGGCCCGTTCACATCGAACGCGGCGCCGTGATGATCGATCCGGTGGACCCGGCTCGTGTCGACATAAACGCCGCGCTCGCGATCGATGACGGTCGCGTCGTCTTCCCAGCTGTCCCAGAGTTTCATGACGACATCGAGGTACTCGGTCGCGCGCGCATAGCGCTCCGTATGCGAGGTCAGTTTCACCATCCCGAAATTGCCGGCCGCATTCGCATCCCACGAGGTGACGATGTTCCAGCCGGCGCGGCCTTTGCTGAGATGATCGAGCGATGCGAACTGGCGTGCCAGGTTGTAAGGCTCGGTATATGTCGTCGATTGCGTAGCGACCAGACCAATGCGCTCGGTACACGTCGTCAGCGCAGCCAGCAGCATCATCGGATCGAAACGGCCCTCGGCCCGGTAGCGCACGTTGCCGATCGCCAGCCTGTCGCCGAGGAAGAACGAATCGAACTTACCGCGTTCGGCCGCCTGCGCGATTTCCTGATAATAGGTCAGATCACCCAACCGCTCGGGCTGGGTACGGCGAAAACGCCACGCCGCTTCGTGGTGTCCGGCGTTGGCGGTGAAAATGTTGAGATGCAGGTTCGGTTTTTGCGCCATCAGTGCGGGGACGTGTAGGCCTTGGCGCGCCGCACGATCGATCCGGCGTCGAAGCGGTTGAAATCATCGACAAATTGGTTGGTGTAGAGCGTGTCGAGTTTTGGATCGACCGTAATCAAGCCGCCGGCTTTGAGCGCGGTGATCTCCGCCGTCCAATCTTTATCGCTGAAGATGCCCCACTTCTTCGGCTCGCCCGGCTGCCATTGCGTCATGTGCTGCAAGCGGACGAGCAAGATCGGCAGCATCTCCTTCATCCCGTCGGCGTCGCTCCCCGGCGGCTTCAACTCCGGATAGTGCCGCCAAAGCGAGCGCAGACATTCCGGCGGATTGGCGTTGCACGCAACGGTACCCTCAGCCGCGATCCTTCCGAACTTGCCGACGAGATCCGGCCGCTCACGGATCATCTTGTTGGTCACCGGAAACGCGTGGCTCGAGACGCCGTCGAACTCGGGCGGATACTTTAACACCCGCACCGGCGTGCCGTCATTACGCAGCTTGGCATTGGTGATATCGAAGAGGTTGAGCGCGTCGATCTTGCCCGAACGCAATGCCTCGAACGCCGTCGCTCCGGTGCCGACCGCAACGAACTGGACGCTATTCGGGTCAACGCCGACTTTCTTGAGCACCGCTTCGGTCATCGGCGTACCGCCGAACGTCAACGCACCGACGCCGATCGTCTTGCCGGCCAGATCCTTGACCGACTTAATCGGGCTTTTGTCGAGCACGGAGATTTCCCAGATCGAATTGCGCGCCGAGTTGTAGACGAACCGAAAGTCGAAGTCCGGTTTGCCGGGCTGACGCGAGATGATCAACGGGTCGAGCGTGCTGAACGTCGTGAAGAGCGAACCCTTCATCAACTGCGGCAGAATCACGCCCGAGCCGTCGAGCGCAACGGTGGAGATCGTGATGTTCTCTTGGCTGATCAGACCAAGATCTTCGGCAAATGTGAACGGCGCATACCCGACCGAGACCGGACCCGACCAGGCGAACGCGACCGTTTCGGGTCCGGCCGCTCGCGCCGGCATCAACCCCACCACGAGCAACGCGAAGATGAGGGCAAAGCGGCGATACATGGCGCCTCTTTTCCGAAAACCGGGGTCGGGCGCCTTTCAGCACGGGACCCGTTAGCGGGTCAGCGAAATAACGCGCATGCTCGCTTCGCCGCCGCTCCCGTACGTCGATCTCGATGCGCTGATCGTTGATGATCCCGGGCGTGGTGCGTTCCACGTCCGCAAGGATGTCTTCACGGATCAGGCGGTTTTCGATCTCGAAATGATGCGGATCTTTGAGGGCACCTGGATCTTCATCGGGCTCGCGAGCCAGGCACCGGCACCAAATGACTTCTTCACCTTCACCATCGGCCGCCAACCGGTGCTCGTCAGCCGCGGCACCGACGGTGTATTGCGGTGCTTCTTCAACAGCTGCCGTCACCGCGGGGCGCTGATCTGCTCGCTCGCGCAGGGCAGCGCGCCTTCGCACGTCTGCCGCTACCACGGCTGGTCGTATGACGGCGCCGGCAAAAACATCGGCATCACGGCGCAACGCGACGGCTGCTACCCGGAATCGTTCGCTACCGCGAACCACGATTTGATTCCGGTTCCGAAATTCGAAGAATACCGCGGCTTCCTGTTCGCTAGCCTCAATCCCGACGTTCCCTCGCTCGAAGAACACTTGGGAGGCGCACGGACATTCCTCGACACGATCGCCGATCAAAGCCCCGACGGCATCGAGTTCGTCCCCGGCGCCGTGCGCTACAGCGTCGACGCAAACTGGAAAGTCAGCGTTGAAAACGCGCTCGATTCGTACCACTTCTCATCGACGCACCGGTCGTATTCGCAGATCATCGAAGAGCGCAAGAATCACGGACGCGAGGCGGCTACGAAGCTGTTGGAGGACGAGCCGCTTCATCGCGGGACGTTCCTTTTCGATCGCGGGCACGCGGTGCTTTGGCGCAACCGCAACAGCGGCACAGGAACGCGGCCGTTGCTGCTCGAGCCGGGGCGCCTCGAAGCCACTCGCGCTCGGATCGGGGAGCTGCGCACGAAGTGGATTATGATCAGCCGGAGCATCACCGTCTATCCGAATCTGCAAATCGTCGATATCAGTTCGATCCAGTTCCGCATCGTCCAGCCGCTGGCACCCGGATTGACTGAGATCACCTCGTACTGTGCGATCCCGATCGGGGAGAGCGCCGCCGCGCGCCGGACGCGAATTCGGGAATATCAGGACTTCTTCAATCCCAGCGGGCTCGCGACGGCCGACGACAACCAGATGTTCGAACGCTCGCAGGCCGGCTACAGTGCGAATCCGACCGAGAAGAATTTTGGCTACTTACGAGGCATGGCTACCGACCATTCCGTCGCCAGCGCGCATGCCGCAGAAGTGGGCGTCTCGCCGGACCGCGCCGTAGAGGGTCCACTCGGTTTGGGCGACGAGACGGCGATTCAGAACACCTATCGCGAGTGGTACCGCTTGCTGCGCGGCTAGATCATAAGCAGAAGTATTCGAGCAATCCCGGAATCCGGTCGTTGATCAGAACGATCTTCTTGCTTGCGATACACCAGCGGTTGCCGGTTCGTCGCAACTCATGTTCGTAGCGGCCACAGGCCACCGAAAGTTTTCCGGATGACGGATGATAGACGTGCGTGATGAACGGCGAAGTCGCGAAAACGCCGGTCTCACTTTCGGCGCCGAAGACCGGCTGCCCAACCACGTGTGAGGTTCGCGGCATCGGCATGGTGATGACCGACTGATCCGTCCGCAAACGCGCGACCCGTTCTTCGAGCCCAGCACGGGAGTCGTGGTAGAGAAAAGAGATCTCCCGGTCCGGGTCGGCGGTCAATTCGCGCTCGCTACGCCAGGCCGGAACCCAGAACACGCAGTCCTCTGCGAAATGTGCGAGCCAATCGTCCCAGCGACGTTCGTCGATTGCTAATGCTTCGCTGAATATGATATCGGCGGCTGCGGTACTCGGCATCTAGCGCGGCGAGCGAAGCGCGGTCGGACTGATCAGATCGTTGGCTGAAAAGCCGGTTGGGATCAAGCCGTAGCGAACCGCCACGTCGATGAGCGGCTGCACGTCCCGTGGCGTGACGTACTCACCCGCGGTCGCACGGTTGCTGTTCGCGATGACGGAAGCCGGAATGCCCGAATAGGAAGCGACGAGGTCGACGGTCTCCGGCAGATGCGCGTTCGTATAGACGATCGACTCGTGCATCGCTCGTCCGAAGCGGGACATCGTGTCGCGATTCGCGTCGATGTATTCCTTGGTTGCGACGAAGACCGAGGCGTAGAAGTGCTTCGCGAGCGCGTCGTAGGATTTGGACAAAATACGGGCACTTCCGGACGCTACCGCTTGGTCGAGAAATGGTGGAGTGGTCGTCACGCCCTCGATGCGGCCTTCGGTCAATGCCGGGAGCAAGGCGGCCACCGGGAGTTCGATGACTTTCACCGTTTTTGAGTCACCGCCGTTCTGGTCGATCCAGGCCAAGGTCGCTAGGGCATTGAGGTCTTTGAGCGCGAGCGACGCGATGGTCTTGCCGTTGAAATCGGCCCCCGTTTTAATCGGAGAATCCTTGCGCACGAGCAGGCCCGCTGTCGGCGCGTCGGTCGTATACGCTTGCGCCGGCGCAACGATCTGGAAGTTGATGCCACGCGCGTGGGCCTCGATCACACCGAAGAGGCTGGTGAACGCCACTTGGATCGACCCGCCGACGAGTGCGGACAGCGCTGCCGTGCCGCTGTTGATAATCGTCGGCGTTACGTCCAAGCCGTACTTGCGAAAAATGCCCGCTTGCCGCGCGTAATACACGGTCTTGTATGAATCGATCGGACTGCCGCCGACGGTTACCTGCGTGAGCGTTTGCCCCCGCGCCGAGAGCGGGACGGCTGCGCCTGCGGCGCTGAGTACGGCCGCCGCACCACGGCAAAATCCCAAACGTTTCACGTACACAGCAGCTTATTAGCGCGCAAAATCCAAGCGTTCCTTCGCTAACGCAGGTTGAGGATCGGGATATCCTTGACTGCTTTGTCGGGCTTGATCGATTGCAAATAGGCGATGATATCCGCCGCTTGTGCGTTGCTCAGCACGACCGTCGTGTATGGCGGCATGTTCTGCGCCGGATGACGCAACTGCCGCATGATCAAATTGGCCGGGATCGGATGCGGCGCCAACTTCGGACCGGCCCGTCCGCCGCCTTGACCGAACGTGCCGTGACACAGGTAGCAGTTCTCCGCCATGAACGTAGCCTTGCCTCTGACCGGATCGCCGGCCGCGACGGTGCTTTGTGCGCCGGCGTCTGAGACGAACGAGAACGTCAGGAATGCGGTCAGCCAAAGACGCGCGATCGTTGAGTGCATCATCTTCTCCCTCACCGGCCCTGCGCGACCACGTCGACAAGGGCGGGTTCGCCGCGCTTCACCTGGGCGACCGCACGCGCTAAGGCGGGGCCGAGGTCGTTCGGATTCGTAATCGGCCCCTCGCTGTAGACGCCCATCGCATTTGCGAGCTTCGCGAAATTGATGTTCGGGTCGGTGAGCGTGGTCCCGATCAGCGTACGGCCCACGCCGCGCTGGCGCCGGTTCGCCACCTGCTGCAGCGCCATGATCTCCTGGTGATACGCGCGATTGTTGTGCATCACGTAAAGCAATGGGATTTTGTGGTGCGCCGCGGTCCACAGAACGCCGTTGGCGACCATGAGATCGCCGTCGGGCTGGATGCACACGCTCAAACGGCCGTACTTGCGATTGGCGAGGGCCGCACCGAGACTCGCGGGCGCGCAGTACCCAACGCCGAACGCACCGGCATCGCCGATGTACTGGTAGTGTTTGTCGGCGTTCCAGAGTTGCTGCGGCCAGCGATACTGAAAATCGACGCCCGACACGAGCGACCAATCGTCGTTGCGCACCGCGGCGTAGACTTCAGCACACAGCCGCGCGACGGTGATCGGGGAATCATCCCAGCCCACCGCGGCCGCCTGCCGCGAGGCGGCGAGCGCGGCAAGATGCGCATCCGCGAACGCTTTCGCACGCGCATCGAAAACGCGCCGCCGATCCGGCGTGATGAGGCTGCGACAAGCTTCGATCAGCGCCGGCAACGTGGCCTCGGCATCGCCGGCGATCGGCAGATCGACGTCGAGGTAGCGCTCGAAATCCTGGAAATTCGACTTCATGTAGAGCTGGTTGCTGCTGATCGAGATCGTCTTTGCACCGGGCTGCAGCCGCGAGCGCGTTTCTTCCTCGCGCGGGCTGACGAAGCGCTGCGTCGTGCCCCAAAAGTCCGTCATCTCGAGACCGACGACGAGATCGGCCGCGCCGACGATCGAGGTCTGCGAGGTGCTCTGGTTGAGCGGGTGACGCCACGGGACGTTCATCCGGCCGATGGCGTCGAGAATCGGCGCGCCGAGCAGCTCGGCCAGCGCGACGAGGTTCGTCACTCCCGCCGGCGTGCGCGCACATCGATCGGCGATGAGCACGGGATGCTCCGCCGCCACGAGCATTTTCGCCGCCGCGGCAACCGCGTTCGCATCGCCTTGCGGGGGCGCGTTCAGCACGAGCTTCGGAATGCGCGGGCGTTTGGAAGGCGGAAGCGGATCTTCCTGAAGATCGCTGTCGAGCGTGAGCAGCACCGGCTCGTACGGCGGCGTCATCGCGAATTGATACGCGCGCACGGCCGACTCTGCGAAATGCTGCGGGCTCGCGGGGGCATCATCCCATTTGGTAAAGTCGCGCACCATCGCGGCAGCGTCTTGCGCCGTATGCTCCCACGGCACGGCCGAACGGCGCTTCGCCACGTCGATCTGATTGGCGGTAATCATGAAAATCGCGGCGCGGTCGGCCCACGCGTTGTAGATCGCCATCGAACCATGTTGCAGCCCGACGGCGGTGTGCATCATGCACGCCATCGGTTTGCCTTCGATCTTGAAGTAACCGTGCGACATCGCAACCGAGGCTTCTTCGTGCGTGCAGGTGATGAGCTCCATCGAGGGCGCGTTCACCATCGCGTAGTTGACGATCGACTCGTGCAGCCCGCGGAAGCTCGAGCCGGGCATCGCCGCCACGTACTCGATCCCGAGGTTCTTCATGACATCGACCATGAAGTCGCTCACGCACGTCGACTGCGTCAAATCGTCATCCGTTGCCGGCGCGCTGCCGCGCTCACCGGTCGAGGGCGGAACAGCCGGCACGCTCGGCGGCCGCGCCGGCGGCGTCGCCGGAGGCGTCTGCGCTACGGCGGCCACAGGTGCCGCCACTGCTGCCGAACCGGCCAGCGCTACGCCTTTAAGGAAGCCGCCACGCCCGACCGATCCGTCGCCCGAACTCTTTGCCACGCCGATTTCTCCCGTGCTAAAGCGGATTTGGTGAAAACCAGTTCCGCCCAACGAGGCAACCCCCTGGCCTCTCCAAGTTCGCCTCAGCGGCATTCGATTGACAAGGGGACGCCCGCGACCTACGATAACGTGCGTTCCTCGACGGGCTCGGCCCGGCAAAGCGCGTGGGCCATTAGCTCAGTTGGTTAGAGCGCATGCTTGATAAGCATGAGGTCCCTGGTTCGAACCCAGGATGGCCCACCAAGTCAAAAACCTTACCAAAAGGTTTTTTTTGTCCGGCGCGGGACCCGCGCTCTTCGCTGCCGCATGACGGCGCAGCCGCCGGGTGTCGAAGCGGCCGCGCCGGTCGGCATCCCTAGCCACCGACCAAAGGAGCGTGCCCGCATCGCGGGCTCATCCCACTCCCCCAAATGCGGGGGAAATGCCGACTTTCCAGATTTCGTAGACGAACGTTTACGGGAATGTTAAAGCGATGACGACGAAAAGGCTCCCGAAACCGCAGCTCAGCGTGTGATCGCGTACTACCGGGTCAGCACGAAAAAGCAGGGCGTCTGGGGTTTGGGTCTCGGAGCGCAAGAAGCTGCTGTCGCGGCCTACGTCATCAGGCGCGAACCTGTACCACGTCGGACAGGGCTCGACAGTCGCTAGGAGTTTACCGCCGCATTGGCTTAGCGCCTTGAACTTTCTTTGGTGAGCTCTTCGCGCTTTTTATGTCCGTCTCGTTCAAGAGCAAGAAACCGATCTTGACGGTGACTTGAAACTCCGTAACCTCACCGTCTTGGATTTGGCCGCGGATGTCCGAGACCTCAAACCATCCGAGGCCCTTGAGGCTTTCGCTGGCCCGGGCGATAGCGTTCTTGATTGCCTGAGCGACTGATTCTTCGGAAGTCCCAACGACATCGACCAGCTTATACGTCTTGTTGGTCATTACTAGTTCTCCTGAAGCAGTAATCAGAGGAGTAGGTAATCGACGGCCGCTCCTCCGCCGCCTGTCCACTAATTTGCTACAACCGGCGCTCTTCAAAGGGGGCCGCGTACGGAACCCAAGTAGGGCAGACCTCATGTTTAGCACTGTGACTAGCGGCTGTCCGTGCGCGGGCGACCGAAGCGAACGAATGCTAGTGAACAAATGCTTCGGTCGGCATCTGATCGTCGAGCGAGCCCCGCGATAGACTGGCGCATGAGCCGGCCCGGGCACTGGGTGCTAGCCAAAACCTCACTCATCGCGCACCTCGATCTGGGCGAACGCTCCGCCGAAAGTCTCCGAGTCGTTTCGAGCAAGACACAACGCCCCAGCCGTGCCCGATGCACTGGAAACACAGCCCGCGACGACTTGAGCTGGGCTTTTGGGCGCCTACCTCCAAGTAGGCGGCAATGGCCGCTGATATCGAACTACATACCGCGCTCACCCGCAATGCGCGCACTCTGCCGCTCATCGAGCGCCGGGTCGAGCCACAGGGGTTCGACTGGAACATCACGGTGCTCACGCCACCCGAAATGTTCCTGCGGCAACTGAAGCACGCGGAGTTCGATGTCTCCGAGATGTCGCTCTCGTCGCTTATGATCGCGACGTCACAGGCCCCGACACCATGGATCGCACTGCCGGTCTTCACCGCGCGCCGCTTCTTTCACACGCAGATCCTCGTGCGCAACGGTGCCGGCATCGAAATGCCGGCCGATCTCCGTGGCAAGCGGGTCGGCGTTGCGGAGTATCAGCAAACCGCCGCACTCTGGAGCCGTGGCATCCTCTCGGAGGAGTTCGGGGTGCAGCCGCGCGAGATCGAGTGGTTCATGGAACGCACACCCGAGCAGAGCCACGGCGGGGCGACGGCGTTCGCGCCGCCGGAAGGGGTCACCGTGCACTCCGTTCCGCCGGACAAGAACGTCGGGCAGATGATTCTCGACGGCGAACTCGACGCGACCCTCGTGTACATCGCGCGCGGCGGCGCAATCGATCGCAGCACGATCGACCTCAAGCGCCATCCCGCTATGCGGCCGCTCTTTCCCGATCCGCGCGCCGAAGCGCAGCGCTACTTTGACAAGACCGGCATGTATCCGATTAATCATACCGTGATCATGCGTCGCTCCTTGGCTGACGCTAACCCCGCGTTGCTGCAACAGCTCTTCGACACGTTCGTCGCCGGGCAACGATGCGTAGAGTCGGACCCCGATGCCGTCATCGCCCCCTTGACGTACGGCATCGCTGCTGCGCGGCCGGTGCTCGAAACGATCGCTCGCTATACGCACGAGCAGGGTCTGGCGCGACGCCGCGTCGATTTGGCCGAGATTTTTGACGCGCGTCTGCTCGGCACGTAGTCGAGGAGCGCCCCCGCGGTGAGCGAAAGGCGGTCGCATGGCGACACTCACTGCAAAAGCACCCTACCGTGCCGATCAGGTCGGGAGCCTCATGCGCCCGGACGCGCTCGTCGAAGCGCGCAACGAATTCGAGGCCGGCAAACGCTCCGCAGCCGATCTTCGCCGCGCCGAGGATGATGCGGTTCGCGCCGTCGTAGCAAAACAAGAAGCGCTTGGGTTTAAAGCCGTTACCGACGGCGAGTTCCGGCGCACCAGTTGGAATCGCGACTTCTTGTTGCGCTTTGAAAACATCGTGCTTGGACCCGGGCGCATCAAGCTCGGCACGGAGCAAAAGACGCCGACGTCGACCGCAGTGACCGGCAAGATTTCCCGACCGCAGCCGATCTTCGTCGAGCATTTCGCGTTTTTACGTTCGGTCGCAACCGCAACGCCCAAACTCACGATGCCCTCGCCGACGATCGTGCATTTCCGCGGCGGCCGCGAGTCGATCGACCGCACTGCGTATCCGGGACTGGACGCCTTCTTCGACGATCTGGCGGCGGCTTATCGCGAGGAAATCGCCGATCTCGCTGCTGCCGGCTGCCGCTACTTGCAGATCGACGACGTGAACTTCGCATATCTCTGCGATACCGATGTCGTCGCGCAACTGCGCGCGACGGGCGACGATCCGCAAACGCTGCCGCACACCTACGCGAAGCTCATCAACGCGGCGCTCGCCGGCCGTCCGGACGACATGATGGTCGGCATGCACGTCTGCCGCGGCAACGGTCCGACGGGCTGGGCCACGGGCGGTTACGAACCCGTCGCCGAGACGATCTTCAACGAGATCGATGTTGACACGTATTTTCTCGAATACGACGGTCCGCGTGCCGGCGGCTTCGAACCGCTGCGCTTCTTGCCGAAGGGCAAGAACGTCGTGCTCGGCCTCGTCTCGACCAAGACGGCCGCGCTCGAGTCGAAAGACGACCTCAAGCGCCGCATCGATGAAGCGGCCAAATTCGCGCCGCTCGAACAACTCGCAATCAGCCCGCAGTGCGGCTTCGCCAGTGCGTCGGGCAAGTCGGGCAATCGCCGCATGACCGAAGACGAACAATTTGCCAAGCTGCAACGGGTCGTCGACGTCGCGAGGGAGGTATGGGGCTAACCCGTTATGCCGCTATCGCCTCGGCGGCCGCGGCGGCTGTAGCGACTGCGTACCGCCCCGCTAGCGCGCAGCGTGCGCCGATTCGCCTCGGCGCGGGAACCGGCGATGCGCACATGGAGCCGTTCTACGCCGAGACGCTCGGCGCGTTCAAGCGCGCGGGTCTCGACGTCACGATCACGACGTTTGCGAATCCGGCCGCGATTGCCGAAGCGATGGCGGGCAGCGCGATCGACGTGGGCTTGAGCGATCCGCTCCAACTGGCCCAGGCCTCGTTGCGCGGCATTCCGTTCGCGTATTTTGCCGGCGGCACGCTCTTCTCGGTTACGACGCCGACACTCGTGCTGTGTTCGAGCAGCCAAGGCTCGATTCGCGCCGCCAAAGACCTCGAGCGCAAAACGATCGCGGTGCCTACCGTCCACACGTTCGTCGACATCTCCATCAGCGAATGGCTCAAGCAGGGCGGCGCGGATCCGTCCGGCGTGAAGTTTTTCGAAATGCACTACGGTGAGGTACCGGCCGGGCTCGCCCGCGGCACGATCGATGCCGGACTCGTGGGCGAGCCGTTCCTCTCTGACGCAAAAACCAGCTTGCGGCAACTCGGGGTTCCATTCGCGGCGGTGGCCAAATCGTTTTACGTGGTGGCCTGGTTCGCGCGTCGCGATTGGCTGGCGGCAAATGCCGATCAAGCGCGTCGCCTCGCCGGCGTGTTTTACGACACGGCGCGCTGGGCGAACACGCATCAGAGCGATTCCGCCGCAATCGAGTCGACGCATCTCAAAATGGATCCGGCCCGGATCGCCACGATGGCGCGGAATACGTTCGACACCAAGCTCGATCTCAGCCAAATCCAACCGGTCCTCGACGTCTCGACGCGTTACCAGCTGCTGCCGCGTCAAGTCGCCGCAACCGAAATCGTGATGCCGGGCTACGCTTAGGGCGGAAAGCGCTACTGGCTAGCGGAGATGTGCAGGCCGATGCCCGATTGCGCGAGCGTGTCCGGCGCCGCGTTGGTCGGCGGCGCGTTACTTCCCGGCGCTTGCACGGACGTTCCGAGCGGGTTGGGCGCGTTCACCGCGTCGAGTTCGTGATCGGTGGTCGAGGCGCTAAACGTATGATCCGTGCTGCCGGCCACGGTCTGACTGAGCGGCAACGTGCTGGCCGTGCTATTGGTCGGCGATGCCTGATATGGCGCCGTCGACGAACTGACGTATCTGTTCTCGACGAATGGGGATGTTGACGCCGGTGAAACAGCTCCGGTGCTCATATCGCCATTTTAGACGACCGGGCCCGTTTTCGCAACACGGCGCGCGGAAAGGGGTTCGCCGAGCGCGTTAGGCAGTACGCAGGGTGAACCGCCGGTCCTTGCTCGTCGCGCTATCCGCTTCCGCGGCGCTGGGTCTGCCAGCGCCGAGCGAGGCGGCAACGACGAAGGTGACGTTCGAAATCTCGAACCAGACCAGCACGGGCTTTCAAACCTACATCAAGAGCCTCGGTCAGGAATATAGCGTACCGACGCCGCCGCGCGTCACGACGAAAGCGAGCGTCGATGCCGCGGACTTGATCCTGCTCCTCTTCGAGACCGGAGCGCACGGCGATAAGAAGCGCGCGTACAGCGTGAGCGTCCCCGAGGACGCGGGGAAGTCCCTGACGGTAAAGCTCGTCGCAAAGATGGACGAAAAAGGCGTGTTACTCGCGAGCGCCGAGGGCGCGAGCGTCGATGAGATCAACGTCCTCATCTACATGAATTCGTGAGGACAGGAGACCGCTTCGCTAGCTGACCGCAACTTTCGCGAGTACCTCATTGCGGTGCTCTGCGGCAATGTCGGCGTCCAGATCGCGTTTCTCGCGATCAGCTGGCACATCTTCATCCTCACGCATCAGCCCTTCGATCTGGGGCTGATCGGCTTTACGATGTTCCTCCCGGCGCTGATCTTCGCGATTCCGTCGGGCATGATCGCGGATCGCTTCGACCGCCGGCTCGTCGTCACGATCGGACGCGCGGTCGAAGTGGCGTGCGCCGCGGCCCTACTGCTGCTCGTGACGGCGGGCGTCACAGCGGTTCCGCTCTACCTGGCGATCGTTGCCGTGCTGGGCTGCGAACGCGCCCTCGGGCAACCGTCGGAGAAGTCGTACCTGCGGAACATCGTCGACGCCGAACGTTACCTCAACGCGCAGGCCACGTACGCGTCGGGCCGCGAGATCACGACGATCGTGGGACCGGCCCTCGGCGGCATGCTGATCGCGATCTCAACCAGCGCTGCGTTCGCGGCCTCGATCGTGCTGGCCATCATCTCGGCGGTTGCGTTCGCGTTGCTGCGCGTGCGGCATCAACTGCGCGCGCCCGAACCGCAAACGTGGGCAACCGCGCTCGCGGGACTCGCGTTCATCCGCTCGCGGCCGGTGATTCTCGGCGCGATCACACTCGATCTCTTGGCGGTGCTGTTCGGCGGCGCGACCGCGCTGATGCCGGTCTATGCGGCGACGATCCTGCACATCGGCCCGGCCGGTCTCGGCTACCTGCGTAGCGCACCCGCCATCGGCGCTGCCGCCGTCGCCGCGATCATTTCGCGCCGGCCGCCTCGCGAGCGCGTCGGCAAGCTATCGTTCCTCTCGGCGGCCGGTTTCGGTGCGGCGACGATCGTCTTCGGTCTTTCGACGAACCTCGTACTCTCGCTGGCCGCCCTCGTCGTGCTGGGCGCCTTCGACGTGGTCGGCGGCGTGTTGCGCAACGGCTTCGTCCAACTCAACACGCCCGATGCGATGCGCGGGCGCGTTACGGCGGTGCAATCCGTCTTCACGACCACCTCGAACGAACTCGGCGCGTTCGAATCGGGTTCGGTCGCCGCGCTGATCGGCACGGTCCCGTCCGTCGTTGGTGGCGGCATCGCGACGCTGCTCGTGACCGCACTCTGCGCGCGGGTCTTTCCGCAACTGTGGCACGCCGACCGGCTCGAAGCCGCGGACGACGTTTAGCGGCCGGCCTTGAGATTCTCGATGCGTGCGCGCAGATAGGCAAGCCAGCGTTCTTCTTCCATCGTGGTCACATCGAACGGCATTCCCAGCGCGGGAAAGAACATGACTTGGAAATCGGTCGTTGCGTGCTGGGCCGTTGGGATCGTAGCCGGATCGGGAAACAGCTCGAGTTCGCCATCGGGCAGACCGAGCCGATAGTCGCGCGAGACTGCTGGAAAACCAGCCGGTACGAGCAGCTTGTTCGCTTCCGCGAGATCGTGAAGATGCTGTTTGCGCTTCTGCGCCGGCATTCGCTGCATCGGGGCCCTCCGTCCGCGCACGGGTTCGCTCGACAGGCGGGCCGCACATGCGCGTCGAGATACGTCCAGATGAACCGGATCGATTTCACCCGTGCGCTTGCCGCCGGCGCGCTCAGCGCGGCAGCTGGTCCCGTGGCCGCGCAGAACGCGGCGCCCACGTCGATCCGCCTCGGCACGAACGCCAACGACGACATCACGCCGCTCTTATGGGCGCAGACCAGCGGAATGTTCTCGCGCGCCGGCCTGAAGGTCGATATTCAGAAATTCAACTCCGGTTCGATCGCGATCGCCGCGGTGATCGGCGGCTCGCTCGACATCGCGCGCGTGAGTCTCTTGCCGCTGATCAGCGCCCGCAGCCGCGGCATCTCGCTGCAGATCGTCGCGCCCGGCGAGATGTCGCTCTCGAGCGATCCGACCGAAGCGATCATCACCCTAAAAGACGCGCCCTATGCATCCGGAAAGGATCTCAACGGCACGACGATGCCCGTTCCCGCGCTGCACGATTTCGATGAAGTCGTCACGCGCGCGTGGATCGATCACACAGGCGGCGATTCCAAGACCGTGAAGTTCATCGAGCTGCCGTCGTCGGCGGTTTTGCCCGCGCTTCAGCAAGGACGCATTTCCGCCGCATTCATCACCAATCCGTATCTCACGAGCGCCATGCAGTCCGGCAAAGTGAAAAATATGGGTTCACCCAATGAGGCGATTGCCAAGCGCTTTCTGGTCACGTGCTTCTGCGCAAACGAAAGCTTCATCGACAAGAATCGCGACGCCATCCGCAAATTTGCCGACACGTTTCAGCGTTCCGCCACCTATACGAACGCCCACCATGCCGAGACGCTGGCGATCTTCGCGCCGTTCTGGGGCGTGGATCCGGCATTGCTCAGCAACATGGTTACGACCAACACGGCCACCTCGCTGATCCCGAAAGAGATCCAGCCCTTGATCGATGCCGCTTTCCGTTACGGCGTGATCAAAACACCGATCGCGGCGAAGTCGCTGATCGCTCCGAGCGTGTCCTCCTAGGCCTTCGCCATCGCGTTTGCGATGGCGGTAAGTAATCGCTCGGAGTCGACCGGCTTGTTGAGATACGCCTCGACGCCCAGGGCCAGCGCACCGCTGACGAACGACTGATCGGACGTCGCCGAACAAACGATGATCTTGGCCTTGTGATCGATGCGCTTCAGCGCTTGAATCGCAACGATGCCGTTGTGACCGTCCATGAGCAAATCCATGGTCACCACGTCGGGCCACTCCTCGCGGTAAACGCGGATTGCGTCCGCCGTCGAGCCGGCCTCAACGATATGGTAGCCGCGTTCCTCGAGCGTCCGTCTTAGGGTCGTTCGGGCAAGCGGCGTATCGTCAACGATCAGAACCAGCGGTCTCATCTACCATCCACACCTCACAGGATTCCTTGCACGGCGCCGGGGCCGTAACCTCGCGCGAGGATGCCGTCCGGCGCCGTACAAAGGGTCCCGGATGACGATCAAACGGCGCGATGTCTTACTTCGAGGCGGTGGCCTCACCGCAGCCGCGCTGACCGGCGCGCAACTCGCAGCTCCGCCCGCAGCCGACGCACAGCCGGGACTCCCGCTGACGTGGCAGCATACGGCGGACGTCGTCGTGATCGGTTCCGGCGCATCGGGCACGCCGGCGGCGATCGCCGCGCGCGAAGCGGGCAATTCCGTGATCGTGATCGAGACCGAGAATCACCTCGGCGGTCACGGCATCTGCAGCGGCGGAAACGTACCGCTCGGCGGTGGCACGAGTCTGCAAAAGAAATACGGCATCGTCGATTCACCCGAACTGCTCTATCGCGACCTTACCGACTGGTCGGTGGTCGAGTCCAACGGTTTTCCCGACTACCGTTACAACGATCACGAAATCATCCGTGCCTTCGCCGACAATGCGGCGGCAACGTTCGAGTGGCTGATCGCGCACGGCGTCGTGTTCGTCGACAAAGCACCGGATACGCTCGGCGGTGAGGCGGTCGGCAATTCCGTACCTCGCGAAGCGCATGCGGCGGTGATGAACTGGCCGACGGTGCAAACCGGCGCGCCGCTCGATCCGAGCATCCAGACGACGACCTCGTCGGGGAACGGCTTGCTGCGCCCGCTGCTCGCATCCGCCCAGAAGCTGGGTGTGCAGTACTTGATGCAGCACCGGTTCATGGCGTTGCACCGCGAAACCCCGCACGCCGGCCGTATCCTCGGCGTGGCGGCGACGCACGACGGCAAGAGCATCAACGTGCGCGCGCTCAAGGCCGTGGTGCTCGCGACCGGCGGCGCAACCTCGAATATCAATTGGCGGCGCATGTTCGATCCGCGCTTGACTGAAGAATATTGTGGCGTGGCCGGCACCCCGTACTCGTATCAAGATGCCAGCGGCGAGATCGCCGGCCTGGCTGTGGGCGCGTCATTATGGGGAATGTTCAATCAGACCGGCGAGTTCGGTGACGGCATTACGAAGCCCGGATCGATCGGCAGCCAATTCGGCTACGTGAACTTACGCTGGATGCCCGGCAGTCCGGTATTCGACAGGGCGCACGCGACCGGGTTGCATGTGAGCGACTGGCAAGACGTGATCCTCGTGAACATGCTCGGCAAGCGCTTTTACGACGAGACGGCGCCGCAGTTTTCCGCCAACGACTACAAGACCGTCGATCCGTACACGCCGGGCAGCTGGCGGAATGCCAAGAACGAGAAGTACAATCCGCGCAACTTCCTCAACGCCGCCATGGCCGGTATCGACGACGGGCACAACGGCGGCGGGCCGATCTGGGCGATCTTCGACGCCGACGCGGTGGCGCGCGAGAAGTGGGATCCGCGTCCTCCCAACACCGATAACGCCCGCGGCTTCTTCTTCCAAGCCGATACGCTGGCCGATCTGGCGCGCGCGATCAAGATGAAGTACCAGCGCTTGCCGATGTCGCCCGACGTGCTCGAAGCAACGGTGGCGCGCTTCAACAGCTTCGTCGATAGCGACGTCGACAGCGATTTCGATCGGCCGAAACCCGTCTACAAGATCGCAAGAGGCCCGTTCTATGCCGCATGGGCCACACCCGTGCTGCACGACACGCGCTCGGGTTTGCGCATCAACGGCAAGTGCCAAGTGCAAGACATGCACGGGAAGACGATCCCGGGACTGTATTCGTGCGGCGAGACTGCCGGCGGATTCAGCGAACACGGTCTCGCCCGCGCTACCTGCCAGGGCCGCATCGCCGGCTTGAATGCGGGCGCCGAACCGCGTGCCTAGTCTGCGGGCGCTGTTCGCCTGCGCCCTCGTCGCGTTCCTCAACGTTGCGGCCGCCAACGCCGCGCCCGCAACGGATCCGCTCATCGTGCAAACCGACAAGGGCTCCGTGCACGGAACGCTCAACGGCAACCTGCGCGTCTTCCTCGGGATCCCGTTTGCCGCGCCGCCGGTTGGGCCGTTGCGCTTTGCCGCGCCGAAACCCGTGCCGGCCTGGAGCGGCGTGCGCGACGCGACGCAGGCCGCGCCCGCCTGTCCGCAAGCCGGACCGCCGGCTCTGAATATGTCGGAAGATTGCCTCTACCTCAACGTCTGGGCGCCGGCCGGCGCGTCGAAGGCACCGGTCTACGTTTTCATTTACGGCGGCGGCTTCATCGGCGGGAATGCAGCCAAGTACGATGGTTCGCTGTTGGCGTCGACCAGCAAGATCATCGTCGTCACGTTGAACTACCGCATCGGCATCTTGGGCTTTCTCGCCAACAGCGCGCTCGCGAACGGCGGCTCGAGCACCGGCAACTACGGCATCGAAGATCAGCAGGCGGCACTGCACTGGGTGCAGCGGAACATCGGAAACTTCGGCGGCGAACCGCGCAACGTCACGCTCGGTGGCGAATCGGCCGGCGCCGTCAGCACCTGCGCGAACCTCGCGGCGACCCAATCCGCCGGCACGTTCGTGCGCGCGATCGTCGAGAGCGGGCCGTGCTCCGTTCCGCTGCCCACGGTCTCGAGCACGGAAAACGCACATGCGCCGCTCGTCGCACAGCTCGGCTGCACGGGTTCGGGGGCGGCAGTTGCGGCGTGTTTGCGCTCGCCGAATCTCACGGTGCAAAAGATTCTGGCCCTGCAGCAAACGCTGCCGCGCGGCGTGTTCTCACCCAGCATCGAAGGTGACGATATTCCGGTGCAGCCGCGCACCTATCTCGGGCGCATTCCGCTCTTGATGGGCGGCGATTTCCTCGAAGCGGGCTATACCGTGCTGCCGAAACCGCCCACGACGCCGGCGGCATATTTGGCCGCGCTGCAGAGCGATTACGGCGATCAAGCCGCGGCGATCGCGGCGCAGTATCCGTACGAGAAGTACCCGAGCGGCGGTATCGCGCTGGCAACGGTCGAGACGTCGTCAGCCCCGCATCCGGCGATCTCGATTTGCGGCAACGTCACGAGTTGGCGTCTCACGCGCGCGGCCGGCGGCGCGCCGATCTTCGCCTATGAATTCAACGATCCGGGCGGCTACGCGGTCAACGGCGTCACCGGTCCCGTGCACACCGCCGAATTGCCGTATCTCTTCCCCGGCGGCGACAGCGGCGGCGCGGACAAAACGCTTTCGCCTGCATCGAAGGCGCTATCCGCGACGATGCTCGGCTACTGGACGAACTACATCAAGAACGGCAATCCCAACGGACCGGGCTTACCGGACTGGCCCGTGTACAGCCTGGTCACCGATGTGCAGCAGCTGGTGCCGAACGCGGTCGCACCGGGAACCGATGTGAACGCTGAACACAAGTGCGCGTTCTGGAACTCGCTCGGCCGCTCGCTCTAGTCGCAGCAGTGGGCCATGTGATCCGTTGGTTGCGCGGCATCGAGGCGCCATAAATACACGGCTAACGCTCCGAAGATGAGGTTCAGCCAGAACGTGTAGTTGAACGAGAACAGCGTGAGGTCGTGGACGGCGTTCGGATTGGGTTTCGGCACCAAGTGCAGCGCCGAGAACGCGCCGTCCATGACGATCGCCGAGAGCACCATCGTTACGAAGAACACGGCGAAGATGTACGCGGCCATGCGCACGCCGTAGTAGGTGCGGTAGACGTCGAGTAGCGGCAGCACGATCAAGTCGGCGTAGATGAACGCCAGCACGCCGCCGAACGAGATGCCGCTCGCCCATAAAATCGCCGCCAGCGGCACGTTGCCGATCGAGCACACGAACGAGAGCATCGCGATCACCGGCCCGATGAGCGCATTCTCCACCAGTTGCGCGCCGGGCGGGCCGCCGGTGAGGAAGAGCGCGCGCCACGCAGCGTTGGGCACGAAGACACCGATCGCGCCGGCAATCAGGAAGCCGATCAGCAAGTCCTTGCGCAACATCGAGAAATCCATCATGGCGTTCTGCGCCACGGCCACGCGGGTTGCCGGATCGCGCAAGCGCTCGAGCAGCGAACCGCCGCTCACTTCAGCCGAACCGTGATCGTGACCGCCGCCGGGATCGACGCGGGCGCGCGCCTCTTCAACGAGCGCCTTCGGATACGTCAACCGCACGAGCAGCGTCATCACGGCGATCAGGACGAGGCCGCCCACCCATTCCGCCGCGGTGAACTGCCAGCCCATCAAGAGCCAGAGGATGATCCCGAGTTCCAGCACGAGGTTCGTCGACGAAAATAAGAACGCGAGGCTTGGAACCAGCGCCGCGCCTTTTTTGAACAGCGTTCTGCTCATCGCGGCCGCGGCGTACGAACAGGACGAACTCGCGGCGCCGAAGCCCGTCGCGAGCGCGATTTCGCGGATGCCGTCGCGGCCGAGGAGCGCCTGCATCCGCTCTTTGGAAACGAGCGTTTGCACGAGGCCGGAGAGCGTGAAGCCGAGGACGAGGCTCCACGCGACTTGCCAGATCATGCCCGCAGCCAGCAGCAGCGCCTGACCGAGAAGGGAGACGAACACCATTACGAGGCTCGTCGTTCTCCTTTGCGCCGGTACATCGCCTGGTCCGCGCGCGCCGTCGCCCCCGCCAGATCGAGCGCCGCTTCGGTGCGCGCGTAGCCGATCGACACCTCGACGCCGGCGACGCGAAATGCCCCCGCGAGCCGTTCTCCGAGCACCGCGGCCTCCGTGCCGTCCGTTTCGACGGCGAGCAGCGCAAACTCATCGCCGCCGAGGCGGGCCGCCACGTCGTGCTCGCGCGTGACGCTGCCGATCGCCTTCGCAGTCGCGATGATGGCGGCATCGCCGGCTTCGTGCCCGCGCTGGTCGTTGATCGTCTTCAAGCCGTCGATGTCCATGAAGAACACGGCGTGCTTGTGCCCATAGCGCCGGCCACGCGCTTGTTCGTGCGCGATCAGTTGCTCCCAGCCGCGCCGGTTGTAGAGTCCGGTTAGTTCGTCGACGAGCGCTTCGTTTTCGGCACGCTCGACGCGGCGTTCGAGCGCCTCCGCATGGAGCTGGCCACCAAGAATCGTGCTCAGCGTGCGCGCCGACGTGACGAGATGCGGCGTTTGCCGCGCGAGGTCTTCCGCTCCGGGCCTGGCGCTCATCCCGCACAGCACGCCGTATACGGCGCCGTTGATGACCAGCGGGGCACCGGCATAGGTGCCGATCTGGCGCTGGCGCGCAATCGGGGCGCGTGCGTATGCCAGTACCTTCGAGATGTCGGGCGCGATGTTCGGGCCGTTACCCTGCAGCAATTCGTTGCAAATCGTCGCCTTGAGCGGCATGACGTCGCCGGCCTTGAAGTCGCCGTTGCCGTAGGAATGCAGCACGATCCACTCTTCTTCATGGACGCGCGTGACGAGCCACAGATCCAAACGCAAGAGTTGCTGCATCATCCGCAAAACGGCATCGGCCGCTTCGCCGAACGATTCGAACTTCTCGTACTCTGTCGGGGGGGCGGTCATCCGCTCGCCTGCAGTCATGGCTCGCTTGTTCCCCCATTTAAGCAAAATCATACGGTGTCGTTTTCCGGCCTAAGGGGTATTACCGGAGGGTACTCAACCGACCGGAGATTTATATGCTCGACGCAGTCCTCGCCGCAATCAGCCTGCCGATCCTCGCCATGACCTCAGGCGCGTGTGCCGGTCCGACCATTACGAGCGCCGCGGCCTCGCAGGTCGGGACCAACGGCGACCTAACGACCTACGATGTCGCGATCCGGGTGAAGAATGCCGGTTCCGCCGGCGAACCGTCTTCGTTACTGCAGTCCGTCCAGGTCTTCCAGGATGCAACGAAGGTTGACCAAAAGGGCACGCCGCCGCTCGCCGCCGGTCAATCGGCGACGGTCCACTACCGTTTCTCGCGTTCATCGGAAGCCGCGGCGCGCTCGACGCATCTGCGTTTCATCCTGACGCTTTCTGACCCGCACGGCACGCCGTTCACCGACTGCAGCTCGGGCGACAACGCCTACCGGCTCAACATCTGAGCCGCGAGCGGGAACTCACTCTTCTTCGCGCACGACCCGCAGCATGCGGAGGTACATTTGCGCGACCACTTCGGCGGCCTTGGCGGGATCTTCCGTTTGCAGGCCGCCGATCGCGGTGAGCGTGCGGTCGGTCAGCGCGATTGCTTGCGAGCGCAGATCGGACTCGTCTTCGTAGACCTCGACGTCGTGCACGTCGCCGTTGCCGTTACCGTTCATACCGGCGTCTCCTTGACCGGAACGCCCAGCACCTTCACGAGGAAGGCAAAGCGGTCGGCGGCTTCATCGATGACTTTGCCGGTAGGCTTGCCGGCACCGTGTCCCGCCTTCGTCTCGATGCGGATCAGCACCGGCGCGTCACCGCCTTGCGCGGCTTGCAGCGCCGCGGCGAACTTGAACGAGTGCGCGGGAAACACGCGGTCGTCGTGATCGGCGGTGACGATCAGCGTCGGCGGGTAAGCCGTTCCCGGCTTGATGTTGTGCAACGGCGAGTACGCGCGCAAGTACTCGAAGGCCGCCGGATCGTCGGAAGAACCGTAGTCCGATGTCCAGGCCCAGCCGATCGTGAACTTCTGAAAGCGCAACATATCCATGACGCCGACGAGGGCGACGGCCGCACCGAAAAGATCCGGCCGCTGCGTGATCGAGGCACCGACCAGCAATCCGCCGTTGCTGCCGCCGATGATCGCGAGCTTGGGCGTGGACGTGTAACCATTGGCGATGAGGAACTCGGCGCCGGCGATGAAGTCGTCGAACACGTTTTGCTTGCGCTCTTTCGTGCCGGCCAGGTGCCACTCTTCACCGTACTCGCCGCCGCCGCGCAGGTTGGCGACGGCGAATGCCCCGCCGAGCTCGAGCCACATGAGCGTCGTCGGTGAGAACGCCGGCGTGAGCGAGATGTTGAATCCGCCATAACCCGTCAGGATGGTCGGCGTGTTGCCGTCACGGGGCATGCCGGCCTTGCGCGTGATGATCATCGGGATGCGCGTGCCGTCTTTGCTCGTGTAAAACACCTGTTCGCTCTCGAACGCGTTCGAATCGAACGGCACCTTCGGTGCGAAGACGAGCTTGGATTCGCCCGTGATCAGATCGAGCCGGTACACCGATGACGGCGTCGTGTAGCTGGTGAACGCGTAGAAGGTTTCGGTGTCGGTTTGTTTTCCGCCGAACCCCGACGCCGTTCCGAGCCCCGGCAACGCAAGATCGCCGATCGGGTCTCCATCCGAAGAAACGCGGCGCACCACCGAGTGCGCGTCGTGCAAGTACGCGAGGATGAGCTGATCGCCGAAGAGCATCGCGCCTTCGAGTGAATCCGCGTTCTCCGCCACCACTTCGATGAGTTCGGGCGCAAGCACGCTCATGCGCGCGACGCGCCCGCGCGGCGCATCCTTGGTCGTAAGGAAGAAAAACGTACCGCCGATGTTGCCGGCGTAGCCGTAATTGGCATCGCCCTCGGCCAGCAACGGCACGATTTCGCTCCCCGGGACCTGCAAGTCACGTACGAACACGCGGTTGTTGGGATCGGTCCCTTGCGATGCGTTCACGACCAGCCAGTTGCCGTCGTCGGTGACAAATGCGGTTAGGTTCCAATCGGGATGATCGGGCCGCTCGTACACGAGCGTGTCGGCCGACTGGGGCGTGCCGATGCGGTGCAAGTAGACTTTCTGATCGTAGTTCTCGCCCTTGAATTCGGTCGACTCATCGGGCTCCGCGTAACGGCTGTAGAAAAACCCGCTGCCGTCGTACAGCCATGCAGCGCCGGAGAATTTGCTCCAGCGGATCTCGTCCTCGAGGTCGGTGCGCGTCGCAACGTCGCGCACGCGCCAGGTGAGCCAATCCGATCCGGACGCCGAGGTGGCGTAGGCCATGTAACGGCCGTCTTCGCTAAACGACATTCCAGTGAGCGCGATCGTACCGTCGCTCGAGAGCGTGTTCGGGTCGATCAACACCTCGGCCGGGCCGGTCAGCGTGGGTGCTACGTAAACGACGCCTTGATTCTGCAGCCCGCTGTTCTTCGTGTAGACGTACTGCTTGCCGACGCGCCGCGGCAGCCCGAACCGCTCGTAGTCCCACAGTTCGGTCAGTCGCCGATGAATGAACGGCCGCTCGGGAATTGCCGCGAGAAACTGATCCGTCAGCGCGGCTTCCGAAGCGATCCATTGCTGGGTCGCCGGAGCCATTCCATCTTCGAGTATCCGGTAGGGATCGGCAACGTCCCGGCCATGGTAGCTATCGACCACATCGCCTTGCGGAGCTACGGGATATTTGGACATCAGCCCAGGAGAAGACTCACCCATGAACTTGCTTACTCTTCGCTGTGGCGTTGCGCTCCTGTTCCATCACGACAAGCAGTGCCCACGAAAGGCCCGTTTTTGCTCGAAACGCTGATTGCGCCGGTCGAGATCGAGACGTTCCTGGCCGAATTCTGGGAACGCGCGCCGCTGCACGTGCCCCGCAGCGCGCCGGGCTACTTCGCCGATCTCTACGACGTTTCCGACATCGAGGAATCGCTCGTTGTGGGCGCCCGCGATCTCGACCGCTTCGCACTGGTCAAAGCGGGCGCTCCACAGGCCGCCCTCGACGACTACGTCGTGACGAGTCCCGCCATCCGCTGGAAATCCACCGGCAAAGGGCCGACGGCGCACGTCGACCCGCGCAAGGTCGCCGCTCTGCTGGAGGGGGGCTACACGCTCGTCATCAAGGATGCGGCCCTCCTGAGCGCGCGCTTGCAGCGGACGTGCAATCGCCTGCAGCGCGAACTCGGCGCGTACGTCGGCGCGAACGTGTACTTCACGCCTGCCGGCGCGCAAGGTCTGGACGTGCATCACGATACGCACGATACGCTAACGGTCCAAATCGAAGGCAGCAAAACGTGGCGCGTCTACGAACCGCTGGTCGAGCTGCCGCTCGAGTCGCAGCAACTGCATCGCGGGACGCAGATCCCGCCGCTCACGCTGCACAGCGAAGTGTCCCTCGACGCCGGCGAAACGCTCTATCTTCCGCGCGGCTACGCCCATGAGGCCATCGCGACGGGCGAGCGCGCCCTGCACGTAACATTTGCCCTCGCACCGCTCCGCGCGATCGACCTGCTTCACGAAGTGCTCGACGTTGCGGCGACCGGCGATGTTACGCTGCGCCGTGCGCTTCCCATGCGCTGGCACGACGATCCGGCATTTGCTGTAAGATTCGCGCAGCAAGCGGCAACGCAGCTTGGCGCAATCGACTCCGACATCGTCGCCGAAGCGGCGCAGAGCGCGCTCACGGGTCTCTTCGCGTCGTCCCGCAGCGAGGCGAACGCGGCGTTCGATCAGCAGCAGTTCGTGGCCAAGCTCGGGCCCGAATCCGTCCTTCGCGTCAACGAAGATCTGCCGTTTCTGCTGCGCGAGCGCGCCAATGGTGTCGACGTGCTGCTGCCCGGAAAGATGCTTGGCTTATCCGCCGCCTGCCTACCGGCGCTGCGAGCACTGCAAGCAGGCCCGGTCCGATACGCCGATCTCGCCCCCGGGCTCAGCCGGAACGACCGGCAACTGTTCGTGAAAGCGCTCGCGCGCGAGGGGATGCTGCTGGTCGAAGACACCCGGCATTAAGGAAAGTCACCCAAGCCCAGCGAATGCACGGACCGGCGCTTCGGGGACGTAGCTCAGTTGGTAGAGCGCCGCGTTTGCAACGCGGATGTCAGGGGTTCGAATCCCCTCGTCTCCACAAATGTCATCCCGAGCTTGGCGAGGGACAGCGACAACCCCGCCATCCGCCGCTATTCGTCCCGAGCGCAGCCGAGGGACGAGCCGCAACCGCAAACGAACGACCCGACGTGGCGGAACTGGTCGTGATTCATTCAGCCCGATTACAGCTGAGTGAATTTCAAATGAGTGATGCTGAGGACGTCTTCGCTTGCATCACGCCGGCGATCACGCGGTTTATGTTTTGGGACCCGCCCGAATCTTTTGCGGCATACAAGTCAAGACGCGAATCATCGCTACGTCCCGAAAACAGAAATGGCTTCTCGTTCGTCATTCGACGGCGCGATAGCAAGCAATGCATCGGCATCACCGACGTGACCGAACTCGACTCCGATGCACCCGAACTCGGGATTTGGCTCAAAGAACCGGCCCATCGCCAAGGATACGGCGGCGAAGCTATCAGACCTTTGGCAACGTGGGCAGCGAAGGCGCTAAACAAGCAGCGCTTTCGTTATTCCGCAGCCACCGAGAACGTTCCGAGCCGGCGGATCGCCGAGTCTCTTGGCGGAAAAATCATCGGGAATCGCACAAGTCCCAAGTACGATTCCGTCGTTTACGAGATCTCGTGGAATCTTTCGGCCGGTGTCGGTCCCTCGACAAGCGCGGGATGACAACGCTATGTGCGGAGGGCGGGGTCTATCATTTCTTTAGCATCGAAGCGGGTGGGGATGATTTTGTATTTCACGGCGAGGTCGACGATCGGTTGAATTTGGGCGGGGTCGAGTTTCGTGCCGCAGGTGACGCGCGTCATGTGCGTGATGTCTTCGGGTGACACGCTCGTGAATTTCGAGATCAAGTCGACCGTTTCGGCCAGGTGCGTGTTCGTGTAGGCCGACGCTTCGGCGACGCTCTTCGCGAAGCGCGCGACGACGTCGGGGTTCTTCGTCACGTAATCCATCGAGCAGAAATACCCGGCTTGCAGGTAGTATTTGCCGACCGAATCGCACGTCCACGCGAACACGCGTGCCTTCTTCGTGTTGAGCGTCGCGGCCAGCAACGGATTCGCAAAGGTGGCGGCATCGGTGCGGCCCGCTAAGAGCGCTGCGGAGGCAGCTGACGGCGAGAGCTCGATGTACTTGATGCTGTTGGAATCGCCGCCGTGCTCGTCGATCCAGTTCATGAACGCGACCTGCAAGAAGCCTTTGAGGCTCTGCACGGAGACCGTCTTGCCGTTGAGATCGCGCGCGGTCTTGATCGGAGAATCGCTGCGCACGAGCGTCCCGGCAACCGGGGCGGACGAATCGTACATCGAGGCCGGCGCGACGAGCGTGAGCGGAATGCCCTTCGCGTGCCCGCCGATGAGCCCGAGCAAACTGCCCTTACCGACATCGATCGAACCGCCGAGCACGCCGGACGTGGTCGCAGCACCGCTATTCGCGGCCGTGACCGTAACGTCGAGACCGTTGCGCCGGAAGATCCCGCTCGCCGCACCGTAGAGACACGCCACCGCATCTTCATCGGGCGATGTGAAAACGCTCATCGGGGTCAGGGACTGCGCCCGCGCGAGCGCGGGAACCAACGTTGCGGCAGCCGCGCCGGCAAGAAACCCTCGACGAATCATTTTTCCGCGTTCGTCCGGCGCGAAAAGGAACTCCTTTCCAGTCACGCAATTTTTCAGCGTGTTCACCAAGATCAATCACCTGGCCATCATCAGCGACAACTACACGACCTCGGCCAAGTTTTACGAGGCGATGTTCGGGATGAGCACCTCGCCGGGAACTCGGTCGGAGCGCGCGATGACGGTCGGCGACGGCTATCTCGGACTCAACATCAACCCGCGCAGCACGGGACGCCCGGCACGGCTCGATCACTTCGGCGTCGAGGTCGAGGATGTCGAGCGCGTCTTCGCCACGCTGCGCCGCAGTTATCCGCAGGTTAACTGGCTGCAGCGCCCGTCGAACCGCCCGTTTGCCGGCATTACGACGCACGATCCCGACGGCAACGTGTTCGACCTCTCGCAAAAGGACATGAGCAATCGCGCCGGCGTGTACGCCGACGGACCACACGCGCGGCATGAGCGGCACGTCGACCACTTCGGGCTGCGCACGCTGCACCCCGACGCACTCGCCACGTTCTATGCCGATATCCTCGAACTCGAACGCGTGCCGGCGTCAGACGGCGATCCGAGCCACTACCTCACCGACGGCCAGATCACGCTCGTGATCGCACCCTGGAACATCGCCGATTACGCCGGCACCAGCATCACGGCGCCGTGCGTCGACCACATCGGCTTCCGCGTCGGCGACGTCGAGGCGTTTCTGGGGCACGTCGACAAACTGGCGTCGGAAAACCGCCAGATCGCGCCCTATCCGGTCGGCAGCGGTCCCGAAGGCAAAGCCCGGCTCGAACTCGCGCAACGCAATTGCCGGCTCTGCACGCGCTACATCGCCGACACCGATACGGTACTCTTGGGTTTGCGCCCCTAGCGGCGCGGCGGCATGCCGAGTTGCACGCCCATCGGCGGATCCCCGACTCCCGAGTAGTTGCGGCCGCTTAGCCAATCCAGTTCGGCTTGCGGCACGTTGGCCGCGACCCAGTCCTTGTGAACGCGCATCACGAGCAGTTTGTCCGTCGGGCGCAACACCGTCACGAGTTTTTCGGAGATCTGGGTGTTGTTGAGTTCGGTTTCGACGATCCAGGCAAACTTTTGAAACTGGTAGGCGTCGCCCATCTCCTTGATCGCGATTTGCAGCCGGGCGGTCTCATCCGGCAAACGCAATCCTGGCAACTCCAACGCAATGTAGTGGACCACCGAACACACCGCCTTTCGCGTGCTGACTTCTCGCTCTCCGGGCCGATTCCGGTACCAGCAAGCGTCCGGCGACCTTCCCGCCGGCAATCGTGAACTCAGTCACGGCCGTGCGCGTGCAGGGCAGCGGCGATAGTGGGCGCGAATGGTCGGCGGTTCGGTCGCGGGGGCATAGCTCAGCTGGTAGAGCACTTGCATGGCATGCAAGGGGTCAGGAGTTCGAATCTCCTTGCCTCCACCATCGAATCGCGAAGTTCGCCGGGTCATCGCGACGAAACGGTTCGTCGAGGAAAGTCCGGGCTTCATTGGGCAGGGTGCAGGATAACGTCCTGTCGGGGCGACTCGAAGGAAAGTGCCACAGAAACATACAGCCTGGGTAACTAGGCAACGGTGAAATCGTGAGGTAAGAGCTCACGGCGATCCACGGTGACGTGGTCGCGCGGTAAACCCCACCTGAAGCAAGATCGCTCGCATGCCGCGCCTCGCGCGCGGGGACCGGCCCGGTCCAACGAGCCCCATCGCACCGAGGTCTCCGGTAACGGCGGCCCCAGAGAGATGATGACCACCGCCTGGCGGAACAGAATCCGGCTTACAGGCGGACTTCGCACACGATTTCGGCCCGAGCGCGTCGAAGTTTGCGACAAATGCCGACCGGCTTATGGCGCTTCTTGGCGCTGGCGGGCGCCTTGTTCGCGCTCGTTTTTGTCATCGTCGATACGATCGAAGTACGCAGTTCGACCAACGATCACGTACTCGCGGAACCTGCCGACGGCCGTTCGTTCAGCCGCCAAGTCGTCATCAGCGTAACCGGGACGCCGCTCGAGAACGGCGGCTTGCGCCCGGGCGATATCGTCGTGCCGCTCTTCCACTACACCGCGCGCGTACAACTCGGCGATTCGCCCGCCGGCACGGGCTATCGATGGCGCGTCGAGCGCGGAACGAAGCAATTCGATACGACGTCGTACGTCACGCCGCTGGCGCCCGACGAAATCGTATTGACCCAGATCTTCAATGCCATTCGCCTGGCGATGATCCTGATGGCGATCGTGGTTGCCGTACGCCGGCCCGACGTCGCCGCGGCCCGCGCGCTCGTCACGTTTCTCGGAGTGATGGGCCTAACGCTGAGCAATGCCGGCGGCTGGCTGCCCGATGCGGGCGTCGCCATCTGGTATGTGACGCGCGGGCCGCTGCAAATCTTCAGCCTCTCGCAGGGGCTGCTCTTCGCATGCATCTTCCCGTTTGCGTCGTCCGGCGGACTGCGCGATTGGATACGGAGGATCAACCCCTGGTACACGCTGGTTACGGCGTGCACGGCGCTCGCGTTAAACGCCAGCATCGTTCTCACCAACACCGCCATCCTCCCGAAGCAAGGCGTCACGTTCATCGACTGGTCGCCGATGGCGTACTTCCTCGCGATCGCGATCGCGTTCTGGATCGCCGGCGCGCGCTCGACCGGACGCGACCGCCAACGTGTGTATTGGGCCGCCGGATCGATCTGCGCCGGCTTCGCCGGACCGGTCATCGTCACGATCGCCGAGTTCGGGTTTCACTACGGTCCCGGGTGGGTGCCGTATCTGGCGTTGACGCTGATCGCGATGCCGGTCGGCCTCGCGTACACGATCTTGCGCCACCGCACGGTCGACATCGGGTTCGTGATCAGCCGCGCGCTCGTGCTTACGGTCCTCTCGGCAATCGTCGTGCTGGCGTTCGGTCTACTCGAGCGTCTGCTGGGCAAGTTGTTCATCGATGCGTCGCACATCGCTAGCCGTTCGGTCGAGATCGCGCTTGCGCTCGGCCTCGGTTTTTCGCTGCGCAGTTTGCACGCGCGCATCGAGCGCATCATCGACCGGCTCTTCTTCCGCCACCGGCAGCGCGCGCTCTCAACGCTCAAGGCGTTTGCCGACGACGTCTACTTCATCACCGATCCGGACGTCGCGCTCGAGCGCACGGTCGATACCGTGTTCCGTTGCGCCGATGCGGAAAATGCGGCGATTTACCTGATCGCCGACGGCGTCTTCGGCCGCGCTGCAATCGTCAACGCCGCCGAAATGCCGGCCGAGCTGAGTGCCGACGATCCGCTGTTCGTCCGCTTGCGCGCGACGCGCGCACCGCAGCAGCCGCGCGAAGTTGGCAGCGGGCTGAATGCCGAGATCGCGTTCCCGATGTTCGTCCGTGCCACGCTCGTCGGCGCGCTGGTCCTCGCGGCCAAACGTTCGGGCGAAGCCTACGATCCCGAAGAAAACGCACTCTTAACAGAACTGGCCCAGCGCGTCGGCCTCGCGCTGGATGCCCTGCAAACGCTCGCAATGCGGCGCGAACTCGAGAGTCTCATGGGTGCAACCGGCGGGGCCGCCACGGCGTTATAGCGAACTGAAGACCATGCCGCATTTCGACAAAAACCTCACCGTCGAGCAAGCGTTCAAGACGCATGCCGGCGCACGCCGCGTGTTCGCGCGCTTTCATCTCGGCGGTTGCTCCAACTGTGCGATCAGCGAAACCGAGACGATCGAGCAGGTAAGCGAAGGCTACGGCATCCCGCTCAACGTCCTGATGGACGACCTCGAGAAGCTGTTCGATCAGCCCGCGCTCGAAGTCGGCGACGCGGTGCGTCTGCCCGATGAAATTCGCTCGAAGATCCCGCAACTGGCCGGGGTTCCGGAGCTGGGCAAAGTGACCGACTTCGCGGCCGGCGCCTACACGGTCGAGTTCGGCGACGTGCGGCTCCAAGGGCTCGCGGAAGACTTTATCAAGGCGGAAACCGCCTCCGCGTAACGGTTGGGGCGGTCCCTCGACAAGCTCGGGATGAACACCACTATAACAAAGAGCCGCGTTTGCGGCTCTTTTCGTTTTACGACTCGAGGGGTTTGCGGTCGCTGAAGGTCTCGTCGGTGCCGTGCCAGTGGGAGAGTTGGGGTTCGCCCGCTTTCCAGCACAAGTAGATTGGGCGGCCTTCCCGGATCGACGGGAAGTCGAGTAAGCCCAGATCGATGTCCTTCACGACGCAGCCGTAGGCCTCGATGCGGTTGATGAGGTGCACGACCTCGGCCTTGAGGTCGGTGAAGCGTCGGGCGGGCCGGCGCCCGGGGACGTTCCGCGCCGCGCGCAGCGCCGGATCGCTCTCAAGGAGCCGAATGGCAAGCTCGCGGCGCTTCTCCCACAGCTGTTCGACCAGCGGTGTGAGGACCGGGATGAGGGCGTTGGCTCGTTCAGGCGAAAAGACATGCATAGTGAGGCGCTTAGTCATCGTAACGGGGCTTTCAGGTGCAGGCAAGAGCCAGGCCATGAAATCGTTCGAGGATTTCGGCTTCGCGTGCCTGGACAATGTGCCCCCGGTACTCGCTCCGGCATTCGTCGATCTGGTCCGCACCAGCGATCGCGATGCCGCCGCGCTCGCCTTCGACGTGCGGTCCGGCGGCGCATTCGGTGAGGCCACGACCACCCTCGAGCAGCTCCTCAACGACGGTCACCACCCGGAAGTCCTCTTCCTCGACGCCGATGACGAGACGCTGGTCCGGCGCTACAGTGAAACGCGCCGCCGCCATCCGCTCTACGGTACCGCCTCGACGCTGATCGAGGCGATCGCAGCCGAACGGGCATCGCTAGCGGAGTTGCGCGACCGCGCCGACTTCCTCTGGGACACCACGAACTTCACCCAAGCGACGCTCAAGGAACACATCGCCTCGACCTTCGTCAGCAATGGACAGCATCACACGCGCACGACTGTGATCGCGTTCGGCTTCAAGTACGGCGTCCCGCTCGATGCCGACTGGACGTTCGACGTGCGCTTTCTTCCCAACCCGCACTATGAGCTCGCCCTTCGGCCGCTCAACGGCAACGACCCCGAGGTCGCTGCGTTTCTCGAAGTATCGAGCGACCTCGAACCCTTTCTGGACCGCCTCTTCTCGCTGGTCGACTTCGTCGTGCCGCGTGCGCGCGCCGAGGGCAAATCGCAACTCACCTTCGCGATCGGCTGTACCGGCGGACGCCACCGCTCGGTGTACGTCGCGCGGCGCTTGGCACGGCATCTGATCGAGACCGGCGAAGATGCGCCGGCCATCGAGGAGCGCGATCTGCAGCGATGAAGCGTCCGATCGATTTCGTACGCTGGTTCATGCCGGGGCTGGGCGTCAAACGCTGGCTCGTAATCGCTGTGTTCGGCGCGGTGCTGTTCGTCAACGGCGCATCGCGCTGGCTCACCGACGAGGGCGCCCACGTCGGCGTCAACGAGCTGGTCGACTGGATGGTCGGAGACTTCTTCCCCCCGGCCGATCTTTCGTATGTCTTTCTCGTGCTCGGTTTGGTTCTCGTCGCCGTCGGCATCTGGCGCTGGCTCAACTCGATCGTGAGCGCGGTGCGCCCCTACGGTACGGAACGCATGATCGACGCGCTGCTCGAAACGCGGCTCAAGCGCGGCTACAAAATCGTGACGATCGGCGGCGGCACCGGCCTCTCGACGCTCTTGCGCGGCCTCAAAAAACACACCTCGAACCTCACCGCCGTCGTCACCGTCAGCGACGACGGCGGCAGTTCGGGCCGACTGCAAAAAGAACTCGGCGTGTTGCCGCCGGGCGACATTCGCAACTGCCTCGTCGCGCTGGCCGACGACGAAGCACTGGTCACCGATCTCTTCCGCTATCGCTTCACTGACGGCGAAGGGCTCACCGGACATTCCTTCGGCAACCTGTTTCTCGCCGCACTCACCGGCATCACCGGAAATTTCGACGATGCGATCAAGGTATCGAGCCGCGTGCTGAACATCAAAGGGCGCGTGCTGCCGGCCACGCTCGCCGTGGCGCAGCTGTGCGCCAAGCTCAGCAACGGAATGCTGGTCGAGGGCGAATCCGCGATCTCGCGTTCGTCCTCGCCGATCGACCACGTCTTCCTCGATCCGCCGCAAGCGGAGCCGCTGGCTGAAGTGATCGAGGCCATCCGCGATGCCGACGCGATCGTGCTCGGCCCGGGCTCGCTCTACACCTCGATCATGCCGAACCTGCTCGTGCAGCGCGTGGCACATGAGATCGAAACCGCGAACGCGGTGAAGATCTACGTCTGCAACGTCATGACGCAACCGGGTGAGACCGTCGACTACTCAGCCGCCAAACACGTCGAAGCGCTGATCGCCAACGCCAAAGCCCGCGTATGCGATATCGTGATCGTCAACGACGAGTTGCCCCGCAAACTGCTCGACGTGTACGCTGAGGAACGGCAACTGCCCGTGGTCGTCGACAAGACGCGGCTCGACCGCATGCGCGTCCAGACCGTTCGCGCGGCGGTGATCAGCGAGACCGATACGGTGCGGCACGATCCGGAAAAACTCGCCGCGGTTGTCATCGGCGTGATCGATCAGCAAATCGCGGAGCGCGCATCGTACGTGAAGTTCAAATCGGCGCCGGCCGAAGCCGAGCCCAGCGCGCCGTCGTCGCGCGGATAACGTCCGGCGCGTCGCGCATAGCGCGCTCGCGTGCGGCCGCGTCGGCCGGATCGTCGACGAGCGCGATGCACGTCACCCCACGGGCTGCGAGTTCCGGGACCACCCCCGGATCGACGCTGCCGCCCACCGCGACCACATCCACATCCGCCAACGCCGCCAAAGCGGCGATGCCGCTGACGACCTTGCCGTCGAGCGACTGACGATCGATACGCCCCTCGCCCGTCACGCACAGGGCTGCTCCGCGCAGTTTGTCCGCAAGCCCCGTCAGCTTCGCCACGACGTCGAAGCCGCGGACGAGCTGCGCGCCGGCAAATGTGGCCAGCCCCCACCCGAGCCCCCCGGCCGCTCCGGAACCCGGGAACGCCCGCAGATCGCGGCGGACCGTGGCCGCGGCGACGTCCGCCAGCCGCGTCAGGACGGACTCGAGGAAAGCGACGTCGGCCGGGCTCGCGCCCTTCTGCGGTCCGTACACGGCGGCCGCGCCCGACGGGCCCAGAAGCGGGTTTTCGACGTCGCAGGCGATCTCGATCGTCGCGGTCGCAAGGCGCGGATCGAGGCCGTTCAGGTCGATCGAGGCCAGGGCCGCCATGGTCGCCGGCACCGGCACCAGCACCTCGCCGCCGGCGTCGCGGAAGCGCACGCCCAGGGCCGCGAGGGCGCCGGCACCCCCGTCGGTGGTCGCCGAACCGCCGATGCCGAGGACGATGTGCGTGGCGCCGCGTTCGAGGGCGTCGAAGATCAGCAGCCCCGTTCCGAACGTCGAGGCGAGGCGCGGGGCCGGCGGGCCGGTCAACGTGACCAGGCCCGAGGCGGCAGCCATCTCGATGATCGCCGTTGGGCCCGACCGGGCGTAGACGGCTTCGACCGGCGCCCCGAGTGCGTCGACCGTCTTCACCCGCTGCGGCATCGCGCCACCTTCGAGGAACGCGGCCACGGTGCCGTCGCCGCCGTCCGCCATCGGGATCAGCGTTGCGGTGAAGCCGTCGCCCCACGCGTCGCGCAGGCCGAGCACGATCGCGTCGCCCGCCTCGCGCGCGGTGCAACTGCCCTTGAACTTATCCGGCGCCACGACGACGCGTGGCGGGTTAGACCGCGACGAAGCCTTCTTCCACGTCCTGCCGGTCGAGATTGGCAAGGCGCTCGTCGATCAGCCAGCGATTCGCCTCGTCCCGGCGCGCATCGCTCACCCGGGCACGAACCCAGGTCAGGATCTCGTCGTCGGTGTCGCACGAATCGAGTGCGGCGTCGAACATCCGCGACGTGATCCCCCAGCGGTCAAAGACGCCGCGGTCCATCGGACACGGATAGATGTAGTCGAAGATCGTCCCGTCCCGCGAAGCTCGGGCTTTATCGAACACCCGCCTAAGCCACAGGAAGCCGTCGATCTCATCGCGCCCGCGACGTGGGAAATCACGGCCGCTTCGAAAGTCCGTCGCCATGGCACCCATAACGCCGTATTGCGGCTAGCCGTTGCGCCTAAGCGGGCAACTTCGCGGCGCGGGGCACCGTAACGGCGAACCTCGCCCCGCCGAGCGGGCTGTCATGAATCTCCACCCGCCCGCCGGCGCGCTCGAGAATCATCCGTACGAGCGCTAGGCCGATGCCCGAACCGTCGGCCGCCGTCGCTCCACGCTCGCCGAGCGCAAAGACGCGCTCGCGATCCCGCGGCGCAATCCCGGGACCGTCATCGTCGACGGCGATCGTGACCGCGCGCGGGGAATCGCATTCCACCGCGACCTCGATCCGGCCGCCGCGCCGTCCGTGTTTAACGGCATTGGCGATCAGGTTGATGAGCACCAGCATCAAGCGGTCCGCGTCGATCGCGACGGCGACCGCTGAGCTCGTAGCAACGTGCAGCTCGGTCCCGTGCTGTGCGGCGATTGCCGCGCTCGCCTCGGCCGCACCGGCGAGCGCAGCATCTACCGAGCCGGACGACGGGCGTCCGAACATGCCCGAGAGATCGAGCAGCGAGACTTCGAACATGCCTTCGAGCAAACGGGTGAGGCGCAATGATTCCGCGTGCGCGATGCGAACGAAGCGGCGGCGCGTGGGTTCGTCGGCGTCGTCGTCGAGCAGCGTTTCCAGATAGCCGCGAATCGACGCGAGCGGCGTGCGAAGTTCGTGACCGATCGCAGAAAAGAACGCGTAGCGCTCGCGCTCCTGCGCGCCGCGCGCCAACGCCGGACCGATCGCCGAGGCTGCTCCGGCACCGCCGCGCGCGTCGTAACGCGTCCAGCCCGCCTCGACGTCGAGCTCCGTGAGCCCCTCGATCGTCGCCGCGATGCGCGCGAGCGCGCTGCGGATGTCGACCGGTGCGGGCAACTGGTGGCCGTCGCGCGTCGGCGCGATTAGCGCGGCGAGAAACGCATCCGTGCCGCGATCGTGCGCGATGAGATCTTCGGCGCGCAACACGCGCGCCGTCGCCGCGGCAAACGCAACGCTTGCGCGACGCTCGATCGTACGCGCCGCGCGCAAACCGCGTTGCCAGGCCGTGCGCTCGAGCGCGGGCAAGCGAAAGACGAGCAGCGGTACGCCCTCACCGGATCCGCCGGCGAGCCGCGCGTCGAGTTCAGCAACGCGCAAACTTGTAGCCGAAGCCGTGAATCGTCTGCACCAGCCGCGGCAGCGCCGCCTCGTCTTCGAGCTTGGCTCGCAAACGCCGCACGTGCACGTCGACCGTACGCTCGTCGCCCTCGAACTCGAAGCCCCACACGGCCTGCAGCAACGCAGCGCGGGAGAACGCCACGCCGGGATTGCTCGCCAGTTGCAGCATCAAGGCAAACTCGCGCGGCTTGAGCGCGATGTCGACGCCGTCGACGCGCACCTCCCGGGCGGCCTCGTCGACCTCGAGCCGGTCGAAGCGCAAAAGCACGGGCGGCGCGTCGACCGCGATCCCGCCGCGCCGCGCGAGCGCCCGCACCCGCGCGATCAGTTCGCGCGGCGAAAACGGTTTGCTGACGTAGTCGTCGGCGCCGAGTTCTAGCCCGATCACGCGATCGACCTCATCGCCGCGCGCGGTCACCATCACGACCGGCAGGCCGCGGCCTTCGCGCCGAAGCGTCCGCACGATATCGAAGCCGTCGACGACCGGCAGCCCGACATCGAGCAGCAGCAGGTCGGCGCCGGCGCGGATGGCGCGCAGCGTCGAGGGACCGTCGCCCGTTTCCGTGCAGCGAAAGCCCTCGCGCGCGAGATGGTGGACGAGCAATTCACGAATCGGGGCGTCGTCTTCTGCGACGACGATACGCAACGCGGCCATACGGCCCGCAGTGCCCGTCCGGCTAGAGTTTGATTCGCTGCTCGAAGATGAAGAGCGTGCTGGTGAAATCGGGCGGCGGTACGCCGGGTACCGTTGCGTAACCGGCGAAAACCGCGCGCCGCAGCGAGATCAAGCTCGACGTGTGCGGCGACTCGCGCAGTTCGGCGCCGATAAACCCTTCGTGCTGGCCGAAGTTGACGTTCTGCGTGATGCTGCTGAATTCGCCGGTCATGAAGTACTGTGCGTAGCCGGCCGAAACGGTCGCAAACGGCGTCAGCGCGCGCGAGGCGTACATCGTGTATTCCGGCGTCACGTAGTTCACGTAGTCGAGCGGATGGCCGGGAGCCGCATCGCGCCGGATCGCATCTTCCGCCCAGTCGATCGTGAAGTCGGCAATGCCGGCATGCCACGTCGCCCACAGCGCGTACTGGTTCTGACGGCCGAGCGTCGGCGCATCGTTCGCCTGCGGCAGAAAGAAGCCGTCGACGAAACCGGTTTGCTGCGCGTTCGCGAACGTGATCGGCGCGATCTGGCCGAAGTTCGCATACGACGCGTGCAGTTCCAGCGGACCACCGTTGAGCTGGTACTTGATGCGATAGCCCTGACGGTCGACGTTCACCGGATAGTTGTTGATCAGCTGATAGTTGGACTTCAGCCACTGGCCGGGCCACGACCACGCGACCGACCACACGTTTTCGGGCGCACCATACGGCAAGATCGCGGTCGCGTAGTACGGATCGTTGCGGTAGAGATCGAACGACGCCGTTGAACGGCGAATCGTCTTCGAGAGGCCGGCGTGATAGTAGTTGCCGGGTTGTCCGGAACCGGGCAGCGCGACGCCGTTCGCATCATAGACGGAGTGTCCGTATTCGACCAGCCCGTCGGCTACGCCGAACAGATGGAACGCCGCGCGCAAGCCGTAGATCGTTTCGCGTTGTCCGCCGATCGTTCCGAACGGCAGCAGCCCTTGCGGCGTGACGATCGGCACGCCGGTTGCGAAGAGGATCGTCGTCGGAACGAGGGCGCCGCCGGTCGAGACGTGCGAGACGTCGAGCGAGTAGCGCGTTCCCTCACCGTGATCGATGACGAGCGATCCTTGCGTCAAGCGCGCGCCCGAACCGGGCAGCGACGGCAACTCGGCATCGGTCAACTCCACCGTCGCGAGGCCGTGCGAACCGACGAGATCGACGCCGTGCAGCGGATAGACGCCGCCGGCGAGGGCCCACCAATCGGCGTTGGGCGGACCGTTGCCCGCGGATTCCGCCGGCAAGATCGCGAGCGAGGGAATCGCGCTCTGATACGCCGGCTGCGCGAACACGAAGCTATCCGTCTGCACGAGATCGAACCAGCCGCCGCGCAAGCGCAGGCTGCGGTCTTTGGTCGCGATCTCGCCGCTCAACACCGACGCGACGAACGCGCTGTTGTCGTCTTGCCCCGGTGCACTCGGAAACGCAACGCCGAACCCGAGCATCTGCGAGCCGATATGCGGATTGAGCGTCGGCATCAGCGACTCGCCCCAGTACGCAGCGTTGGTGGTGCTGCCGGTAACGTAACCCAGACCAAACGTGGCGCTGACGTTGAAGGACGAGCCGTAATATGTCGGCGTGACGTAGAGCGCCGATTCACCGGTGTTACCGGGCGTCATCGGCGCGCTCGAAAACGTGTCGTAGGGTGACAGCGGTGCGGCAGGTGAGATGCCGGCGACGAAGCCCGGCGCTTCGGGCAAACCCAGTTGACCGAAGCCGCTCGTGTTCTGCGAGATGAACGTGATGTGCGCGCCGGCGGCGACGCCGATGGTACCCGGTCGCGGCGTCGGCGCGGGCGAGGCACCCGGCGATGCGGACGGCGCGGGCGACGGCGTGGGCGGCGGAAAGATTTGCGCGCGGACGGGCGTCGCTATGCACGCGAGTGCGACGGCGATCGCGAACGTCGTCAGGATGGGGTACACGATCATCCGCTAATCTTTCTGTAAGACCGCGTGACCGTCGATGACGGTCTTGCCGTGCTGATTGACGATCGTCGTCGCGCAGTTCAGCCGCCGCTTGCCGGCATCGATCGCAACGAGCTCCGCGCGCGCCGTCAGCGTATCGCCGATGAATACCGGCCGCTTGAACGCGAGCGTCTGTTCCACATATACGCCGCCCGGCGTACCGAGCATCAAGCCGACGACCGTCGAGAACAGGCTGGCCGAGAGCATGCCGTGCGCAACGCGCTGCCCGAAGCGGCTCGCTTTGGCATACTCCGCATCGACGTGCAGCGGATACGTGTCGCCGCTGACGGCGGCAAACAGCAGGATGTCCGCCTCGGTGATCGTCTTCGAAAACGTCACCGCCTCGCCGACCACGAACGATGAAAATTCACGCGGAACGTGCGCCATCTCAAAGACCCGGCGGCGCCGTGACGAAACGGAAGCTCATGTCCATTCCCCCTTCTGCGACTTGCTTAGGCCTCCCGTGCTGACGGCCGACGCCGAGTTCCGCGCGGTCGCGAACGCCGCGTTCGCCGCATGGCAGCAGCAGCCGCCGTATATCGCCTACCACGTCGACGTCAACGTCAACGTGTCGGCACTCAAGCAGTCGCGCCGGATCGAGCGCGCGGTAGAAACGCGGACGCGCGACAATCTCGCCGTATTGCAGGACCTGCCGCAGGGGCAGAACCAACTCGGCGGCGCGTTTCCGGTTCCGCCGACGTTCGATGCGCTAAGCTATTTCAAGATCGACTTCCACCTCGGCGACCCGATCCGGCAGCACAACCCGCTCACCGCGGTCACGATGCTCTCGCCCGGAGCCGGCCTGCCGCCGCAGCCGCTTCGCTATAGCGATCCGGTACCGTCGAGTCCCGACGTCTCGGTCGTCGTCACCACGCTGCGCAACTACTACGCGCAGTACGCTCCCGACTCGACCGACCGCATCGCGCACATCGTGATGCAGCCGCTGCCGGCCCTCACGCGCGACAATAACTCGACGTTCTATCTCAAAGACGTCTATGTCGACACGGCGACCAACCTGCCGACGCGCGTCGCTTATTCCGGCACCGCGGCGGACTTCACGGTTGACTATACGACGGTCGATAACCATTGGATCATTTCGCACGCGAGCTACCGCGCGACGATCTACGCGCCGTTGCACATCGGTCAGACGACGTTCACGACCGAAGCGAGCTACAGCAGGTTTACCTTTCCGGCCGCCCCGCAGGACCCGCGCCTCAAATAAAAGGCCCGCGTAAAAGGCCCAGCGGCGGGTGCTGCGAATCAGGGGAGTCGACCATTTGGAAAGGTGGCAGAGTGGTCGATTGCACCTGACTCGAAATCAGGAGTCCCTTTGCGGGGACCGGGAGTTCGAATCTCCCCCTTTCCTAAAGCTTTAGCGGCGCGCGGCGAAAAACGCCCGCAACTGCGCACCCGTCTCCTCGGCCAGCACGCCGCTCGTTACTGCAACGCGGTGATTGACGACCGGCGAGGCCAGCAGATCGATGACGCCGCCGGCGGCCCCGCCTTTGGGGTCGGAGCAGCCGAACACCAAGCGTTCGATGCGCGCGGCGGCGATGGCACCCGCGCACATCGCACACGGCTCTTTCGTCACGTAGAGCGTGCCGCCGATGCGCCAGCGTCCGAGAACGCGCGCGGCTTGCGCCAGCACGATCATCTCCGCGTGTGCGGTCGGATCCGGCCGCGCTTCTTTTTCATTCCAGCCTTCGAACATCCAGCCGTCGACGTGCAGTAGCGCGCCGATCGGAACGTCGCCGGCCGCCGCCGCGCGTTCCGCGCACATCATCGCCGTGCGAATGCCCGAGTCGTCGTCGGCGGTAAAATGGTGCTCCCGGCCCGGCTCGAACGGGCAACCTCTGCCTTCGGAGGGCAGCGCGCTATCCAATTGTGCCACGGGAGCGTGGACTCGCCGTTCTAAGGCGCGCCTTTATCCTCGGTTCCCGGAACGGGCGCTGAGGTGGGGATGTGTTTGAACAAGTCCAGTTTATGATCGACGAGACCGCGATAGAACTTGCGCACGCAATCGGGGTGGCCGAAGAAATAGGTGCGCGCGTAGGCTAAGTCGTCCCCCGAACTATCCGGAACGTAGTGTGAAATTTCGATTTCTTCCATTTGCGCCCGGTCAACCGGGTGCGGGCAGAAATCACAGGGGATCGTCGACATAAGGGTACCTCGAGAAAAACTGACTCGGGTAGGATTTGAACCTACGACCTAGGGCTTATGAGTCCCCCGCTCTACCACTGAGCTACCGAGCCACTGCGTCCACGCGAGTGGACCGGAGGGAGTTTTCCCCCGGCCCTTCGACCCCTTTTCGGCTACGGACGTTGCACCATCTCCGAGGCCCGGCCCACAGAGGCTCGCGGGGCCGAGGTGGGCTAATATCGGCTGAAGCTTTTTTTCCGATCCGGGAGCAAGCGTTGAGTATCAGAATCACCGTGAACGGCCGCTCGCACGACGTGCGCGCAACCCCCGAGACGCCGTTGCTCTACGTGCTGCGCGACGAACTCGCGCTGGACGGCCCCAAATTTGGCTGCGGTCTCGCCCAGTGCGGCGCATGTACGGTCATGATCAAGGGCCGCGCTACGCGCTCGTGCGTGCTCCCGGTCGCGTCGGTCGAAGCCCCCGTTACGACGGTGGAGGGACTCGGAACGCCGGCCCATCCGCACCCCGTGCAACGCGCGTTCGTCGCCGAGCAAGCGGCACAGTGCGGCTACTGCATCTCCGGAATGGTGGTGGCCTCGGCCGCGCTGTTGGCCGAACATCCGCATCCGAGCGACGCGCAGATCCGCCAAGCGCTCGACGGCAATCTCTGCCGTTGCGGTTCGCATCTGCGGATCATGCGCGCGGTGAAAAGCGCCGCCGGAGAACGCGTCTGATGCTCGCACGCAGCAGCTTCCTCGCGCGCGGCGCCGGCATCGTGATCGCGTTCTCGATGCCGCGCGACGCATTCGCGCAGACCAACCCCACGAAACCGGCCGGGCCGTCGGTGCAGGAGACAAATCCGGTCGGCAACGCCGCGGTAACCGACTATGTCGATAACTGGCTCGCCATCAACCGCACCGGAACGGTGACGGTGCACTTCGGAAAAGTCGAACTCGGGACCGGCATCCAAACCGCGATCGCGCAGATCGTCGCCGACGAGCTCGACGTGCCGTTCGCGAGCGTGAGCGTCGCCGCCGCCGACACGAGCAACACGCCCGATCAGGGCTACACCGCCGGCAGCGCATCGCTGAGTGCCGGCGCGATTCCGGTACGCCAAGCGGCCGCGGAAGCGCGGCTCGCCGTGCTCGATCTTGCGGCGACGCACTTCGGCGTGGCGCCGAGCCGGCTCGTCACTGCCGGCGGCGAGGTCCGCGTCGCAGGCGAAACGCGGCGCGTGAGCTACGGCGAACTCGCCGGCGGCCGTCCCATCCACCGCACGATCGCGAAAGCCACCAAGGTGAAGGATCCCGACGCCTATCGCGTGGTCGGGAAGCCGATCGCGCGCGTCGATCTGCCGGCCAAGGTGTACGGCTCGTTCGATTATCTGCAGAATTTGCGGCTGCCGGGAATGCTGCACGGGCGCGTCATCCGGCCCGCGCCGATCGGTGCGAAGCTCGCGAAGGTCGATGAATCCTCGCTCGGCGGATTGAACGGCGTACGCGTCGTGAAACGCGACGCCTTTCTCGGCGTCGTCGCCCCCGACGAGTGGACTGCCATTCAAGCGATGCGCCAGCTCAAGGTGTCCTGGAGCGGCGGCGGCATGGAACCGGTGACCGATCTCGCCGCGGCGGTGCGCGCGGTTCCGCTCGTCAACGAGAAGGCGATCGTCGACACCGGCAACTTCGCCGCACTCGATAGCAACGCGCTCAACGCAACCTACGTGTGGCCATACCAGACGCACGGTTCGATCGGACCCTCGTGCGGCATCGCCGACGTGCGCGACGGCAAGGCGACGGTGTGGTCGTCGACGCAGGGCATCTTCTTCTTGCGCGGTGCGCTCGCGAAGCTCCTCGGATTGCCCAACAGCGCGGTGGAAGTGAAATACGGCGAAGGCTCGGGCTGTTACGGCCACAACGGTTCGGACGATGCCGCCGCCGACGCCGCGCTGCTCTCGCAAGCCGTCGGCGCGCCGGTGCGCGTGCAGTGGATGCGCGATCAGGAGCATGGCTGTGATCCGAAGGGTCCGGCGATGGTCATCACCCAGAGCGCCGCGCTCGACGCGACGCAGCGCATCAGCACGTGGCGCAGCGACGTGTGGTCGCCCTCGCACTCGGCGCGCCCGCAAGGCGAGGCCGGCAACCTCCTCGCGGGCAAACTCACCGGCGTTCCGACGCCGAAGAACGCGTTCGTCGGCGGCGACCGCGACGCGAAGGTCAACTACCAGATCCCCAACTACCGCGTCACGATGCACAACCTGATCGACGGCGTGCTGCACTCCTCGGCCATGCGCGGACTCGGCGGCACGCAGAACACGTTCGCCAACGAATCGTTCATGGACGAGCTCGCGACGGCCGCCAAGGCCGACCCGTTGGCGTTTCGCCGCGCGCATCTCGCCAACGACCAGCGCGCACTCGACCTGCTGGCCGCGCTCGAAAAACTCGGCAAGTGGGAAGCCCGGGTCGCTGCATCCGCCGTGAACGCATCGGACCGCACGGCGCATGGTCGCGGGCTCTCGTTCGTGCGCTATGAGAATACCGAAGCGTACGTGGCCTGCATCGCCGACGTCACCGTCGATCGCAAAACCGGCTACGTACGCGTCGGGCACTTGGCGATCGCACACGATTGCGGGCTGATCGTCAACCCGAACGGTCTGCGCAATCAGATCGAAGGCAACGCGATTCAGGCGATGAGCCGGACGCTCAAGGAAGCCGTGGCGTTCAATACCAGCGGCGTCATCAGCCTCGACTGGCACAGCTATCCGATCGTGCGCTTCAGCGAGGTTCCGGACGTCTCGATCGCGCTCGTCAACCGTCCGCACGAGCCGGTGCTGGGCGCGGGCGAAGCGACCACCGTCGTGATCGCGCCCGCGATCGGCAACGCCATTCACGACGCAACCGGACTTCGTTTGCGCGAAGTGCCGTTCACCCCGGACCGCGTTGCGGCCGCACTAAGGAGCCTTACATGAACCGACGCAACGCGCTGGCCGGTCTCGGTGCCGGACTCGCCGCCGCCGCCGCGCCGCGGGCCGTCTTCGCCGCGAACGATCCCTTACACATCGCCTCGATCCCGCTCGACGCCGGCGCTGAGGCGTACTACGCCTACGACATGGGCTACTTCCGCGACGCCGGCATCGAGGCGACCGTCGACTCGATGGCCAGCGGCGCCGCGATTCTCCCCGCGGTAACCTCGGGTGCGGTGGACGTCGGTTTCTCGAACCTGATCTCGATCGCCGTCGCCTACAAACACAACGTGCCGCTGACGCTGCTCGCTCCCGGGAGTCTCTACACGGCGAGCATCCCGACGTCGGTGCTGATGGTGCCGGCCAACTCGCCGGCCAAGACCGCGCGCGACCTCAACGGCAAGACCCTAGCCGTCAACGGTCTCAAGACGATCACCCAGTACGCGCCCGAATTGTGGATCGACAAAAACGGCGGTGATTCCACCAGCGTGAAGTTCGTCGAGATGACGTTTCCGCAGATCGTCGAGGCGCTCGGCACGAACCGCATCGATGCGGCGATCGTCGCCGACCCGTTCATAGCGCAGGCAAAGCCGGCCGCGCGCATCCTCGCCGACGCCTACGACGCGATCGGATCGCGCTACATCATCGGCTGCTGGTTTTCAACCACGCAGTGGGCGCAGACGCATTCCGCGCTCGCCGGCCGGTTCGCGCAAGCCATCGCCCGCACCGCGCAGTGGGCCAATACGCACAAGCCGGCGAGCGGAGCGATTCTCGCCAAGTACAGCAAGATGGATCCGGCCGTCGCCGCGACGATGCTGCGCGTGGACTACGCGCCGCGCTTCGTCAAATCCGACATGCAGCCGGTGATCGATCTCGTCGCCCGCTACGGCGGACTTCCCGCCACGTTCCCAGCCGACGAACTGATCTTCAAACCAGCCTAAATAAACTGCGCGACTTCGGCGGGTTCGAGACGCGGCAAGCGCGGGAAGTACTTCGTGTCGTCGCCGTACCCGATGTTGATCAGGAAGAGCGAGATTAAACGGCCGTCGGGAAAGAACTCGGCGTCCGTCTTCGCGCGATCGAAGCCGCCCATCGGCCCGCAGTCGAGCCCGAGGGCGCGCGCGGCAAGGGTGAAGTAGCCCATCTGCAAGAGCGCGTTGTCGCGCGCAAACATGCGGGTCGTTTCGAGTTTGTCCTCGCCCTTGAAGTTGTCGGCCATCTGCGGCCGGGTCGGGAACAGGCGCGGGATGTTCTCGTAGAATTTCAGGTCGGCAGCAACGATCGCCGTGGCGGGCGCGGCCATCGTCTTCGCCTGATTCGTCGGGCCCACGCACGGGTTCAACCGTTCCTTCGCTTCGCGCGAGGTCACGAACACGAAGCGCACCGGCAGCGTGTTGGCGCTGGTCGGCCCGAGTTCGGTGATCTCGACGACGCGTTCGAGCAATTCGCGCGGCACCGGCGCATCGACGAAGCCGTTCGCGGTTCGTGCTTCGAGGAACAACGTCCGCAGCGCGCGTTCGTCGACGGTACGCTGTTGCTTGAGGGCAACGATTTGTTCGAGGGTCGGCGGCGTCTCTGAAAGGTTCACGATGCGCCCAACCCCGGCAGGGGCTAGGCGGGTTGCAAGGCCCGATAGTGGCGGCCCTTGGAAACGGGCGCCAGGTCGCCGGCGATTTGCTTCCAGTGCGCCGCCGAGTCGTCGCTGGAAAACACGATACCGTCGGTCGTTCCGGCGTAGAGCGTGAACCCGCCGGGATAGGCGGCCATGCTCATGGCTTCGATATTCGGCCGGCGATCGGCCGGAAAGCCGACGCTTGCATCGGTCCAGTTGAGACCACGATCCGCACTCTTCATGATCGTTCCGTCGGCATAGTGCGTGGTGCGCCACTGGCCCGGATCCTTCGATGCGCCGGCAACGAAGATCGTGTTCGGGTCGAGCGGCGAGATGATGAAATGATCGGGGTAGCCGATCCGGAAACTGTTGTCGATCTCGAGTTCCCACGTTTCGCCGGCGTCGAGGCTGTGATAGATCCCCATGCCGGTAGTGAGAAAGAGTTCGTTCGAGTTATCGGGGTGCACGGTGAGCAAGTGCACGTCGCGATACGTCCAGTCGGTGGGTTTCGAGAATTCCGATATTTCGCGCCACGTTGCGCCGCCGTCGGTCGTCTTGAACATTGCGCCCTGCTCCACGCCGGCGTAGACGACGTTGGGATTGCGTTTGTCGACCGTGATCGTCTTCGTGTGCGGCAAATGCGGCGGCGCGGGGAACACCCACTTCTCGCAGCCGGCCGCGCCTTTGATGCCGGCCAGCTCGCGCCACGACAAACCGTAGTCGTCGCTGCGGAAAATCGACGCGGGTTCCGTTCCCACATACAGCACGACGTCCTCGCCGACGTTCGCGTACGCGAGCGAGAACGCGTGCTCGATCGTCAACCCGTTGGTGCGCAGTTCCCACGTTTCGCCGTTGTCGCCGCTGAAGTACAATCCACCGTCGTGCATGCCGGCAAAAATGCCGCCGCGCTTCGGCTCGATCATGATCGAACCGCAATGATGTCCGTCGAGCGTGCGCCCGCGATCGGTCCACTGCGCGTCGGCGTTGGCGCGTTCGAGCAGGTTGATGCCCTTGATCGTCGCGACGAGCAACCGGGTGGGCGGCTCCTCACCAAAACAGAGATTCTGGCCGTTCGCGGAAAGACAAGCGATCATGGTGAGCTCCCTCGTTACCTTGCCAATAATGCTATTATACTATAACATTATTTCACCCCTCCACGGAAGGCCGCCCGGATGAGACTTGACGACAATCCCGCAACGGCGGCCAACCCAGCCGAGGGCGTGGTGAGCCGGGAGATCTTCTCCAGCGAGAGTATCTTCGCGCAAGAGCTCGAGCGGGTGTTCGCGCCGTCGTGGGCGTTCGTCGGTCACACGAGCCAGATTCCCGCCGACGGCGACTACGTGCTCTCGCGCGTCGGTCAAGAATCCGTCATCGTCGCGCGAGAAAAGGGCGGCGCGATCAACGTGCTGCTGAATAGCTGCCGCCACCGCGGCATGCCCGTGTGCCGCTACGACACCGGCAACGCAAGCGCGTTCACTTGTTCCTATCATGCCTGGTCATACGACCTCGAAGGCGCGCTCACGGGCGTGCCGCGTTTGAACGAAGCTTATCACGGCGAGCTCGACCGCACGCAGTGGGGTTTGGTGAAAGCGCGCGTCGCGATCTTCTACGGTTCGATCTGGGCGTCGTTCGATGAGAACGCGCCGGATTTCGAAACGTTCCTCGGCGACATGGCCTACTACGTCCGCGATTTGATGCAAAGCCCCGACGGCGAAGACGACGGCTACGAAGTGATCGGCGGCATCGTCAAATGGCGGATGCCGTGCAACTGGAAGTTCGGCGCCGAAAATTTCACCGGCGACCACTACCACAACTACAGCCACCGTTCGGTCGACCGGCTCAAGATCAGCCTCAGCGGGAAGGCCTCGCGTCACCCGCTGGCGGGGATCGAAACGCCGTTCAAGTTTCTGAACATCGCGCATCCCGGCGGGCACACCGTGCGCGCCAACCTCTACGAGGCGCAGACGGAATATACGTCGCTATGGGGCGACGAACCCGAAGTCGATGCGTACTTCCGCGCCGCGCACGAGAAACGGCAGCGGCGTTTGGGCGATCGCGCCCGGCTCATCACCCGCGGCGGCGTGGTGTTCCCGAACATGCACTACAACACGGGCGGACGCAACACCGTCGGCATCTGGGTGCCGATCAGCGCCGCGGAAACCGAAGTGTGGCGCTGGCTCTTCGTTCCGCGTGAAGCGCCGCAAATCGTCAAGGATACCTTACGCCACTTTTACCTGCGCTACGCCGGGCCGGCCGGCATGACCGAACAGGACGACATGGAGAACTGGAGCGCCGCGCAGCGCGGCACGAGCGGCGTCACGGCGCGTAAGTTTCCGTTCAACTTTCAGCTCAACATCAACGAAGCGCACCGCGCCTGGCCCGAAGCGTGGCTCGGCGCCGATGCGATGGTCACGGCCGGCGTCTCCGAACACAACCAGCGTTCGTTCTACGCGCGCTGGAATGAGATGATGTCAGCGTGAGCAACGTCGCGCCCACCGCCTTGGAAACCGGCCTCGCGCAGCTGCTGTTGCAGCGCGAAATCGAGGCGTTCTACACGCGCGAAGCCGAGTTGCTCGACGAGCGCCGCTTCGCCGAATGGCTCGAGCTCTTTGCCGAGGACGCGCGTTACTTCATGCCGATCGCGCGCAACGTCGCGTTCGACCGGCCGCAAGACGAGTACACGCGCGAGGGAGCCGACGCGAACTGGTTCGATGAGGGCAAAGAATACCTCATAAAGCGCGTGGAACAGCTCGAAAGCGGCGATCACTGGGCCGAAGAGCCGCGGTCGCGCACCTCACACCTGATCACCAACGTCAACGTCGCCGGGATCGACGGCACGGACATGACCGTCCACTGCCGCTTCATCGTCTCGCAAATCCGGCAAGAGACCGACCACAACGTGTTCGTGGGCAAGCGCACCGACATATTGCGCCGCACCGACGCCCTCCACATCGCGCACCGCTCGATCTACCTCGACCAAAGCGTGATGCTCGCGAAGGGCCTAACGACGTTCTTTTAATGTCAAGTTACGCCGTCAGGTAGCTCCGGACGATGGTGTTGAAGGTTTCGGGGTGTTCCCATTGGGGCCAGTGGCCGGAATCTTCCATCAAGGCCCAGCCGGCGTCGGGGACGTAGCTCATCGCTTTTTGCGCGGTGACGACTTGCTGTGAGGGGTTGTGGTCGGTCCACAGAAACAGCATCGGCACCTTGATGCGCGCGAGGTTTTCGGGCGTGAGCTGGTGCTCGGGGTCGCGGCCTTCGGCGGTGTTGCCGGCTTTGCCGACTGAGAGCTGATAGAGCGCCCAGCGCAAGTCGATCAGTTCCTCGGTGATGTCGCGCTCGGGCTTCGTGAAGAGCCAGCCGAGACGTTCGCGCACGTTCTCGCGGGTCGGATTGGCCACGAACTGCTTCGTCAGCCGCCGGAACTCGCCGAGGCCGGCGTCGGTCTTCTTCTGCGTCTCTTCATCGACCGGAACGCTGAGGTGCGCGCCGACGGTGTAGATGATCTTGCCGACCCGGTCGGGATGATACACGGCGGTCCAGAACGCGATCGCGCCGCCGAGCGACTCGCCGATCAAATGCGCCTTCTTGATGCCGGCCGCATCCATGTAGTCGATGAGGTGCTTGACGAACGTCGGCATCGTGGCCGGCGCGTCGCTCGAGTCGGTGAGGCCGTGCCCATAATAATCTATCGAGCGCGCGTCGAATTCATCGGAGAGCGGGACGATGTTGCGTGCGAAGGCTTCCGCGTGCCCGCCGCCGCCGTGCAGCATGATGATCGGCATTCCGCTGCCGGCCTGTATACTGCGCGTGCGAATACCGGCTGCATCGTAGAAGCGCACTTCGGCGCCCAGCAGCTCGAGCCAGAGGGTCGATGCCACGCTAAGCTGCCGCCGTCGTTCCGACGATCTCGCGCAATTTGCGCGTCAGTTCGTCTTTGGCCGGATCGTTCTCGAGGTCGATCGACGAGGTACCGACGCCGAGGTAGCGTTCCATGATGTCGGAGCTGGCGAGCAGTTCGTCGCCCGTGCCTTCGCGCACGATCTTGCCGGTCTCGATCACGTACCCGCGATCGGCGATCGCAAGGCTGAGCCGCGCATTCTGTTCGGAGAGCAAAATCGAGCAGCCCGTTTCGCGCAAGGTCGCGAGGATGCGGAAGATTTCCGTCACCAGGATGGGCGAGAGCCCGAGCGAGGGCTCATCGAGCAGCAACAGCTTCGGCTTGAGCATCAGGCCGCGGCCGATCGCGAGCATTTGCTGCTGACCGCCCGAGAGGCCGCCGGCCGGTAAGTTCTCGCGTTCTTTGAGAATCGGGAACGTGCGGTAGACCTCGGCCGCGCGCGATGACAGTTCTTCGCGCGAGAGCGAACCCAATTGCGTATACGCGCCGATCTCCAGGTTCTCGGCCACGCTGAGATCGCCGAAGATCTGGCGGCCTTCGGGCACGTGCGCGAGCCCCAGTTGCACGCGCGCGACCGACGAGAGGCCCGAGAGCGGCTTGCCGGCCAGTTCGGCCGTGCCCGCGCGGGGCGTGATCAATCCCGAGATCGTCTTCAGCAGGGTCGTCTTGCCGGCGCCGTTCGCGCCGACCAGCGCGACCATCTCGCCCTCGGCGACGTGCAGCGAAACGCCGTGCAGCACGACGGCCGCGCCGTAGCCGGCCGTGAGGTTGGTGATATCGAGCATGTTGGCCATCAGCTTGCCACCGTATCCGTCGTGCGGCCGACGTAGGCTTCGATGACCCGCTCGTCGGCTTGAACGGCAGCCGGTGTGCCGCGTGCGATCACGCGTCCCGCATCGAGCACGACGATGTCTTGCGAGATCGACATGACCAGCGACATGTTGTGTTCCACGACGACCATCGTGACGCCGGCGGCGTTGATTGCCACGAGCAATTCGGCGAGCCGCAGCGTCTCGGTGTCGTTGAGACCGGCGGCGGGTTCATCGAGCAGCAGCACCTTCGGCCCCGCCATCAGCGCGCGTGCGATCTCGAGCAGCTTCTGCAAACCGAGCGGCAAGCTGATCGCCGAGTCCTCGGCGACCGAGCTGAGCCCGAGCACGTCGATCAGGTGCTCGGCCTTCTCACGCACGGTCCGTTCTTCGGATGCGGCGCGCGGCAAGTGCAGCGCTTCTTCCCACACGTTGGCGGTCACCCCGATGTGGGCGCCCGCCAGCACGTTCTCGAGCACCGTCATGCCGGCGAAGACGCGCGCGGTCTGGAACGTGCGGATCAGGCCGAGGCGCGCGATCTTGTCGGAACGCATCCCCACCAGGTCCTGGCCGAAGTATGCGATCGAACCCGAGTCGGCGATGTAGAGGTTCGTGAAGAGGTTGAACATCGTGCTCTTGCCGGCACCGTTCGGCCCGATCAACGCGGACAGCGAACCGGCCCGGATGTTGAACGAGACGTCGGCGATGGCATGCACGCCGCCGAACGATTTGGTGACGTTCGTAACGGTGAGCGCGTCTTGTGTGTTCACGCTGCAGTCTCCGCCGGCAGTGGCGTCGGTGTGGGCCGGCTGCTGCCGCCCGTGAAACGCCGGATCAGCGATGTGAAGCCGCCGTACAGGCCGCTCGGGAAGTAGAGCATGGCCGTGACGAGCAAGATGCCCGACGCCAGCGTCTTGTAGTTCGCCAAGAATTGGAACGCGGTCGGCAGCAGCGTCAAGAGCACGACGCCGATCACCGGTCCGACAAGGGTGCCCTCGCCGCCGATCACGAGCATCGTGATGATTAGGAACGACTGCTGCGTCGAGACCATGTCGGGCGAGAGAAACTGGAAGTCGAAAGCCAGCAAGCTGCCCGCGATCGACGCGAACGCCGCTCCGATGAGGAAGGCGTAGAGCTTGTAGCGCGGCACGTCGACGCCCAGCGCCAGCGCCGCCGTCTGGTCGGTACGGATCGAGCGCAGCACGCGACCGAAGTCCGAGCGCATCGCGTTGCCGAGCACGATCAGCCCGACGATCACGACGCCCCACACGAGGTAGTAGTTCGCGACCGGCCCGGTAAACGTGTAGCCGCCGATCGAGAAGTTCGGAATGCCGGTCATGCCCGAGGGGCCGCCGGTCCAGTCGCTGAGGCCGACGGTCAACGTGTCGATCAAGAGGCCGAACGAGAGCGTCGCGAGCGCCATGTAGTGACCGCGCAGACGCACCGTCACCATCGAGAGCACCGTCGCGCAGAGCAGCGAGACGACGAGACCCAGCAGCACGCCGACGATCGGCGGCAAGCCGAACTTCACGCAACTGATAGCCGCGGTGTAGCCGCCCATCGCCATGAACGCGGCGTGCCCGAGGCTCACTTGACCGCAGTAGCCCAAGATGACGTCGAGCCCGAGCAACGCGATATAAAAGATGCCGGCGATGACGAGCGAGCTGAGCAGACCGCCGCCGCCCGTGGCGTTCAGCAGCACCGGCGCGACCAGCAGGAGCACCAGCATGATCCCGGCGAGCACGCGGCCCTGTACGGGGCTGAGCTTGGTTGAGACGCCGCTTTGGATGTGGGAGACGTCGCGCACGTCTTCGCGGCGCCGGATGCGGCCGGCGATGATGCCGGTCGGGCGCAAGATGAGCATCGCCAGGAGCAGCACGAGCGCGATCGTGGTCGAGAACAGCGAAGAGATGTAGCCCGCCGCGCCTTGCTCGATCAGACCGAGGCCCAGGCCGCCGACGACCGCGCCGAAGAACGAGGCGACGCCGCCGATCGTGACCGAGATGAAGCCGGCGTTCGTGAAGATGCCGCCGCCGTCGAACTGCAGCGAGACGATCGGGCCGATTACCATGCCCGCGATGCCGCCGATTCCCGAGGCCACCGCGTAGGAGAGAATCGTCATCCGCTTGACGTTGATCCCCATCAGCGCCGCAGCGGCCGGATTTTCAGAGACCGCGCGCAGCGCCTTCCCGACCGTCGTCTTCTGCAGCACGTACCACAGGGCGAACACGATCAGGATCGTCGCGCCGGCGTCCCAGGGCGACTGGGTGGGGAAGCGCAGCCCGAAGACCTCGTAGGGCCGCGAGCCGGAGAACGGCTCGAGCTGGTACGGCTGGCTGCCCCAGCACAACAGAATCGCGCCTTCGAAGAACGTCAGCAGGCCGGCCGTCAGGATGACCATGCCGGCCGTCGGCAGTTTTCGCAGCGCCGGTTCGAGCACGAACATCGCCAGCAGCGTACCGATCAGCGTCGTCACCGCGAGCGAGGCGACGAACGCGATCGCCAGCGGCCACAGCAACACCTGATGGAACGTGTAGAGCAAGAGCGCGCCGACGACGACGAACGCGCCCTGCGCGAGATTGATCGTTCCGGTTACGCGGAAGATCAACGCGAACCCGAGCGCTACAAGGGCAAACGCGCCGCCCTGTAAGAGGCCGCCAATGATGATCTCAAGTGCCTGTTGCATGCAGCCTCCGTGAAGAGATTTCTTTCAGCTCAACGCACTCCCGGGGCGTTCCGTTCCGAAAAAGTGTAAGCCCGCACGGCATTTCGCGCGAGCTTACGCCTCGCCAAAATATGCGGTCGGAGGGACTCGAACCCCCAACCTACAAGTTCGTAGCCTGTTGCTCTATCCAATTGAGCTACGACCGCATGTTCCGTTGTCGCATCGGCGACCAGGCATGGTACTCCGCAAGGGTTGTGTTCCCTGCTGAGTGCGAATCGGAGAGGGAGGGATTCGAACCCTCGATACAGTGTTATCCGTATAACGGTTTAGCAAACCGCCGCCTTCAGCCGCTCGGCCACCTCTCCACGGCGGCATGGGGCGTTCTCTTCACCGCCGCTCGCACCCTCGTCCGCTGCGCCGGCAAGATTCCGCAACGGCAAGCGAGCACACTTCCATCAATATGAACTTGCGTCAGCGAAGTCTGGCACTGGTCATCTTACCGCTCGGGCTCGTCCTCGGGCTGATTCTGCTCATCGCCATTTTCGGCGCGCGGATCCAACAGGCCGAGACCGTCGCCCGTGATACGAATGCCGGGCTCGCCGCATCGAACGACCTGCTGGTCAACCTGCAAATTGCGGAAGTTCAAGCCAACGGCTACGCGCTGACCGGCGACGCGATTTTTCTGCGGCGCTATCCGCACGCACGCGCAGCAGTCCGCGGCAGCATCGCCGGCCTGCGCGCGGTCTCGCGCGCCTCCGATTGGTGGAGCGGGGCCAACATACCGCGCGTGACGGCTTTGGCGGAAAATGCACTCCTCGAGCTCGACCGCGACGTCGCAAGCACGCGCCCCGGGCACCCCGACCGGGCGCGCGCTATATTCGACACCAGCCGGTCGCGCGATGCGATGGTTACCTTCCGCACGGAGAAGGATCGCCTCGACGCCGACTTAAGGGGCTACCAAGCGAAGATGCGCGCGAATCTGCGCACGGCGTGGCTGCTGGCGCGCGTCGTGCTTGCCTTCTCGGTGCTCGCCGGGGTGCTCATCACGTTTGGTACGGTGTATGCCGCCGGCCGCTACGTGGTCCGGCGGCTCGAACGCGTCACGCAGCATGCTTTGGACTACGGGCAAGGGATCGAAGTACCGGCCGGCGACCGCGTGGGGGGCAGCGACGAGATCGCCACGCTCGATGCCACGCTCAGCGCCATGCAGCACCGCATCGCCGAGCGCGAGGACGGCTTGCGGCTGGCCATCGCGCGCGCCGAAGCCGCCTCGCACGCCAAGTCCGACTTCGTAGCCACGATGAGCCACGAGATCCGTACGCCGATGAACGGCGTGATCGGGACGACCGAACTGCTGCTCGACACGCCGTTGACGCCGCAGCAGCGCGAACTGGGCGAGACGATTCGCAGCTCGGGCGAAATGCTGCTGGCCGTGATCAACGAGATTCTCGACTTCTCGAAGATCGAAGCCGGGCGCCTGGAACTCGAGCACGTCGACGTCGAACTCGTCCAGCTCGTCGAGTCGATCGCCACGATGATCGCGCCGCAAGCCCGGGCGAAGCACCTCGATCTGCTGACGTACGTCGATCCGGGCGTTCCGGCGGTGGTGGTCGGCGATGCGCTGCGTCTCGGACAGATCCTCACCAATCTGCTGGGCAACGCAGTGAAGTTCACGCCGACCGGCAGCGTCTCGGTACTCGTGACCTGCGAGGCCGACGACGGCGACCGCGTCACGGTAAAATTTGCGGTGCGGGACACCGGCATCGGCATCGACCCCACTGCCCGCGCGCAGCTGTTCGAACCGTTCCGGCAAGCCGACATGTCGACGACGCGCCGCTTCGGCGGCACCGGCCTGGGCCTCGCGATCTCGCGGCAGCTGGTGCAGTTGATGAAGGGCCAGATCTCCGTCGAGAGCGAGCCCGGATTCGGATCGACGTTCTTCTTCACCGTGCCCTTCATCCGCTCGCGAACGGTGGCGACGCGGCCTCCGCTCACCGATCTGCGCGGTTCGCGCGTGCTGGTCGTCGAGGACGACGAACACGCGCAAGAGATCTTTCACCGCACCCTCGAATCGTGGGGCGTTCATTCCGACGGCGCGGTCGACGGCGACGAAGCCTTCGCGCGCATGCAAGTCGCGAGTTCGCGCGGCGAACCCTACGACGCCGTGCTGGTCGACTACAACCTCGGCGCATCCGACGGCATCTCGGTCGCCCGCACGATTCGCGAACAGGCGTCGTTCAAGAGCATCCCGCTCTTGATGGTCACCGGGCACGACGACAGCGCGCGGGCCCGCATCGCGCGGGCCGCCGGGTTCGTCGCGTATCTCGTCAAGCCGATCGCGCAATCGACGCTCTACGATGCGCTCAGCAACGCCGTGCACACGCGCAGCCACGACGCCGAACCGGCAACGGTCACGGCGACGGCCGCGCCGCGCCCCGAACGGCTCTTGATCGTGGAAGACAATCAGGTCAACCAGCGGCTCGCCATACGGCAGTTACAGCGGCTGGGCTTCACGGCCGAAGCCGTCGGCAACGGGCGCGAAGCCGTCGAAGCGCAAGCGCGCGAGAACTACGACCTGATCTTCATGGACGTGCAGATGCCGGTCATGGACGGCTTCGAAGCCTCGGCCGAGATTCGCCGCCACGAGATCCGCTCGCGCCGCCACGTCCCGATCGTCGCGATGACGGCGAACGCCCTCAACGAGGACCGCGACGCGTGCCTCGCCGCCGGCATGGACGACTACGTCTCGAAGCCCGTCTCGCTCGCCAACCTGCGCGCCGTCATCGAACGCTATCTCCCGGCGGTCACGAGCGTCATCCCGAGCTTGTCGAGGGAAAGCCGCTAACGGTTACTTTTCGGTGTCGGGCTCGGGCGGTGCCGATTCTTCGGCGAGCACGAAGAAGTCGTCGAGGATCTCTTGCGCGAGGTCGTCGTCGTCGAGCAGCGTGCCCGCGTCATCGGTGACGACGAACTCGTCGGCCGATTCGCTGTAGCAGACCGCGTACGCGTTCTTTTCGTCGTCCTCGACCAAACCCACGACCTCGAATTCCAGCGACTGACCGTCATTGGTCTCGATCACGAGGATGTCGCGCAGTTCCAGCGGTCCGCCTTGGTCCGCGCCCTCACCGTTGCTGCCCCCGGCGCCGTTCGAACCTTCGATGATGACTTCTCCTCAATTAGCGGAGGTAGCGTTCCACGTTGGCGTTGTGCTCTTCGAGCGTCTTCGCGAACGCATGATGTCCGTTACCCTTGTAGACGTAATACAGAAACTGTGAGTGCACCGGAGCGAAGGCCGCGTCGATCGACGCTTTACCCGGGTTGGCGATTGGTGTCGGCGGCAGGCCGGCGTGGCGATAGGTGTTATACGGGGAGTCGATCTCGAGGTCGCGGCGGGTGATCACCGTGTGGTGTTCGGGAAAGACGTATTCGATCGTTGCGTCGACTTCCAGCGGCATTCCCGCACGCAGCCGGTTGTAGTAGACGCCGGCCATGATCGCCCGTTCGTCGTCTGCTTGGGCCTCACGCTCGATCAGCGACGCGACCGTGATAACCTGCGGGACGGTGAGGCCGAGCGCTCGCGCCTTGGAAGCCGCATTCGCTGGCAACTCGGTAAAAAACTGGTCGGTGAAGATGCGCGCGATGCGGCCCGCGTCGGCGCCGACCGGAACCAAGTAGGTACTCGGGAAGAGGAAACCCTCGAGCGACTTCGTCCGCGTACCATCGACAACGAGCCCGGTGCGGGCAGCGTAGCGGTCGAAGCCGCTCGCGTCAACGAGCCGGTGCTCGGCAAGCCGCGACCCCATCTCGCGCGCCGTGAACCCTTCGGGAAAGGTCACCCAGAGCGCATCCACGGCGCCGGAGACCAGCCGGCGCAAGATCTCGTCGCTCGTTTGATGGGCCGGAAAGCGGAACTGCCCCGATTGGACGTCGGCCTCGTCGTCGCGGAAGCGAGCGAGCAGGCGCAGTGCGATCGGGTGGGCAACGATGCCCGCGCTTTGCAGGCCGGCCACCACGTCGCCGAGCGTCGATCCGCGGGGCACGACGAACGTCGCGGGCGCAACCGGAAGCGAACGATCGCCGTACACGGCGTCGCGGAACCACAAGCCGGCGGCCGCAACGATAACACCGGCAGCGACGACGATGGCGATCGCCGTGTTGATGAGCGCGCGGAGGGACTTCACGCGCGGGCGCGGGCCAAGTACGTTTCGAGGATCATCGCCGCGGCCAGTTTGTCGACGACGGTCTTACGTTTCGCGCGCGAGACGTCAGCTCCGATCAGCGACTTCTGCACGGCGGCGGTCGTCAGGCGTTCGTCGATGCGTTCGATGCGGCCGTCGTACGCGCGCGCTAAGTGCGCGACGAACGCGTCGATGTTTTCCGCCGCGATGCCGCGCGTACCGGCCATCGTCAGCGGGTCGCCCACAACGATCGTCTTGGCATTCCGTTCGCGCGCGATCTCGACGATCGCCGCCACGTCGTCGCGCACGTTCGTGCGTTCGATCGTGTCGTGTGGAAAGGCGAACGTCCCGAGCGGATCGCTCACCGCCACGCCGATGCGGCGCGACCCGACATCGAGCGCGACCACGCTGCCGTCGACCGGCATCAGGGTGCGAACGCGTCGAGCAGCGCCCGCGCCTTCGGTCGCCGCCCGAGATGAAACGTTACCAGGTCGTCCACAGCACGCGCGACCTTCGGCGTCGCATCGATCGTCGCGCGCAAACCGGCGGCACGCGGTGCACCGAGCGCACGAAAGTTCTCGACATCGGCCGCATCGAGCGAGTGCATGTCGCCGCGCGCGCCGTAGCAGCCCTCGCAGCCGAGCCCGCCCGCATCGATGTCGACCCACGCGCCGTGATCGTTGAACGGGCCGCCGCAGCGAATGCACGCATCGTCCGGCGGCGCTAGCCCGAGCGCGTGCAGCAGCCGCAGCTCGAAGCGCGGGACGAGCGTGGCCGGGTCCGGCGATGCGGCGATCGCGAGCGAGGCGTTCGCCAAGAGCGCGTAGATCTCGTCGAGCGGCAGCTCGGGCTCGCAGAACATGTCGACGATCTCGGCAATCAGCGAGGCGGCGGCGAGCGCTCGCGGTTCGGTCAATCCCGTCCAATGCGAGCGCACCGTCACGGCCGAGGTGATGATGTCGAGCGAGCGGCCGCGGTGCAGCGTCATCGTCGACTCGGTCAACAGTTGCATCCGCCCGCCGAGCGTGCTCTTGGTGCGCCGCACGCCCTTGCCGACCGCATCGACCTTGCCCGAACTGCGCGTGAAGAGCGTGAAGATTTTGTCCGCTTCACCGAGGTTGCGCGCGCGGAGCACGATGGCGTCGGTCGTATACGTGCGTTCGATTACGCGATGCCTCGCGACGCTGCGAGCGAGGCCGGTTCGAACGCCGTCGGCAGCAGTTCGCCGAGCGTCGTATCGTTCCAGCCGCCGTCGGCGCGCGCATAGGTGAGCGGCACGTCCGGCGCGCCGAACTCGGCCAGCACTTGACGGCACGCCCCGCACGGCGGCGTCGTCACGCCGTCCGGTCCCGTCACGGCCACCGCGGTGATCGTCGTCGACCCCGCCAGCACGGCGGCGAACACGGCGTTGCGTTCGGCGCAGACCGTCAACCCGTAGGATGCGTTCTCGACGTTGGCGCCGGTAAAGCGCCGCCCGTCGGCCGTCTCGACCGCCGCGCCGACGGTGAAGTGCGAGTACGGCGCATACGCCGCCGATCGTATGGCGCGCGCGGCAGCGCGGAGTTCACTCAGGTTGGTCGACATGCGCTTTTCCGTTGGTGAAGATGCGCACCGCGAGGATACGCCGGCCGCGCGTGCGGTCGACCCGCAGGCGCACGCCGTCGGTCGCCTCGACTTCTTCTCCCTCGTGCGGCAAGCGGCCGAACAGACCGACCGTGTAGCCGCCGATCGTCTCGAAATCTTCGTGCGGCAAATCGAGACCGAGCGCGGCGTTGACGTCTTCGATATTCGTGCCGGCTTCGACGACCGCCTCATCGTCGGCGATCTTGCGAATCGGTTCTTCCTCGCCTTCGTCGTGCTCGTCGCGAATCTCGCCGACGATCTCTTCGAGCAGATCTTCCATCGTCACGAGGCCGGCGGTGCCGCCGTACTCATCGACCACGATCGCGAGCGAGTATTTTCCACGCTGCATCTCGCGCAGCAGTTCGGAGATGCGCTTGCTCTCCGGGACGTGTGCCACCGTGCGCATCAGCGCGCGCAGCGACGTGGTTGCGATCGTGCCGTTGGCCAGCGCGATCAGCAATTCGCGATCGTGCACGACGCCGATGACGTTGTCGATCGTCTCGTCGTACACCGGCAGCTTCGAATAGCCGTCCTTGATGACGAGATCGAGGGCGCGCTTGGGCGGCGCGGCTGCCGGGACGGCGACCATGTCGGTGCGCGGCGTCATCACCTCGCGCACGATCGTGTCGCCGAACTCGATGATCGAGTGGATCAGCTCGCGTTCGCCCTCTTCGAGCACGTTCTGCTCGACGCCGACGTTCACGAGCGTCTTGATGTCGTCTTCGGTCACGTACGGGCCGTGCGGTTCCGAACCACCGAAAATACGAACGATCAGGTTGGTCGTTGCGAGCAGCAGCGAGGTAAGCGGCGTCAAGAGCCAGATGAAAAACGTCAGCGGTGCGGCCAGCCGCAAGGCGACGCGGGCGCTGTTGGAAACGGCCAGCGTCTTCGGCAAGATCTCGCCGAAGATCAGCAGCACGATCGTGGTGATCAGCGTCGACCACAACGGCGCTTGCGGGATGCCGATCTCGACGAACAGGTAGGTGGCAAAACCGCTGGTCGCCAGCAGCACGAAGGTGTTGGCGATCAGGATCGTGGTCAGCGTCCGGTTGCGATCCTCGAGGATCTTCTGCAGGCGCGCGCCGCCGGGGACACCCTTCTCGGCAAACGTCCGCGCGGAGATGCGCGAAACCGAGACGATGGCTGCTTCGGAGCCCGCAAAAAACGCGGCCGCGCCCACGAATAGCACGAGGACGAGCAGCTCCAGCCAGTAATCGTTCACAAGCGCGCTCGATTATACCACATGGAGCGGACCCCGCAGGCAGAGCCAGAGCCCGTAGCTGATGCCGACCCCGAGGATGCCGCCGAAAAAGACCTCGCGCGCGGAGTGGATGCCGGACTCGACCCGGCTCTGGGTGACCAGCAAAGCGAGGAAAAACGCAAGCCCGGCCAGCAGCGCGCTGTGCCCGAGCAGCGAGATGAAGGTCGCCGACGCGAACGCCAGCGCCGCGTGGCCGCTGACCGCGCCGCCCTGCAGCGCCGAGCCGCGGCCGACCTTGGCCTTGGCGATGACGGTGGCGATCCCCACGATGACGAGGCCGATGAAGACGGCGTTGGCCGGAAGGGCGAGGGCGGCCCGGTAGACCTGGTCGCCGCCGGCCAGGATTCCCTCATAGAACGTCAGGTACCCGACGATGACCGCGGCAAACGCGACCACCAGCACCGCGCCGGCCGATGCGTCTTTGGCCACCTTGGCCAGCGGGTGATGGGCCTCGGTCATCAGATCGACGAGCGCCTCGACCGCCGTGTTGATCAGCTCGAACGCCAGCACCATCGCCACGGTCACGACGATGCCGATCACGTAGGGCCGCTGCAGGCGCAGATAGAGCGTGGCCACCAGCACCAGCGCCGCCGCGACCAGGTGCAGGCGCATGTTGCTCTGCGTGCGCGTCGCGTAGATGATGCCTTCGAACGCGTGGTGGAACGACCGCCAAAACACGTGCTCGCGCACGTCGTGTACGGCCGGAACTTCTCGCGGTGGCGGCAGCGGCTCGTTCATCGCAGCACGCCTAAATAGGGCCAAGGCATCCCGATCGCTTCGGCAAGGCGGCGCTCTTCACGTTCCATCACGCGCCGTTCGCCGGCATTTTCGTGATCGTGTCCGCAGAGGTGCAGCACGCCGTGGATCAGCAGGCGTTCGATCTCGCGGTCCAGCGGCGCGTCGTACGCTTCGGCCTGCGCCTGCGCCGTGTCGACGGAGATCACGATGTCGCCGAGCATGAGCTCGTTTGCCGCTGCCGGCGCGCGCGGATGCGTGCGGCCGTTGCGCTCAAACGCATCCGGTTCGTAGAGCGGGAAGCTCAGCACGTCGGTCGGCTGATCTTTTTGGCGGTGTTCGCGATTGAGCTCGCGCATCTCCGGATCGCGTACGAGGCTAAGCGACACCGTCGCGGCATCCGCATCGACTTCGGCCAGCAGACGTTCCAACGTGGCCCGCAGCGCAGCGGCGCGCAACCCCGTGCCGCGCGTTCGATTGGCAAAGTAGACCGGAATGGCTTACGCGTCTCCGGCGCGCTGATACGCGGCAACGAGCTTGGCGATGAGCGGATGACGCACGATGTCCGATTCGTTCAGCCGCACGATGCCCACGCCGTCGATATCCCTGAACAGGCGTTCCACTTCGGCCAGCCCGCTCTGCGCGCCGCGCGGCAGATCGATCTGCGTCACGTCGCCGCTCACGATCATCTTCGAGCCCGACCCCAAGCGCGTGAGGAACATCTTGAGCTGCTCGCGCGACGCGTTCTGGGCTTCGTCGAGAATCACGTAGGCATCGGAGAGCGTGCGCCCGCGCATGTAGGCGAGCGGTGCCACTTCGATCACGCCGCGTTCGAGATATTTGCCGACCGTTGCGTCGTCGAGGGATTCGCCGAGCGCGTCGTAGAGCGGCCGCAAGTACGGATCGACTTTCTCTTTGAGATCGCCGGGTAGGAAGCCGAGCTTTTCGCCGGCTTCGACCGCCGGCCGCGAGAGCACGATGCGCGAGACCTCGCGCTCCTTAAGCGCGCGCACCGCCATCACGATCGCAAGAAACGTCTTGCCCGTGCCGGCCGGCCCGATGCCGAACGTCAGCGTGTTTTTTGCGATGCTCGCGACGAACGCGCGCTGTCCGGCCGTCTTGGGCCGGATCTCCTTGCCGCGCTGCGTGATGAAGAGCGTCTGCGGAATGCTCTCGGCCGCGAGCGTGCGCGCCGAAAACGCGACGTCGTCCGGCGTCACGTGCGTACCGGCCAGCGCTGCCTGGAGCATCGCGTCGAGGACGTCGCCCGCGCGCCGCACCGCTTCGCGCTCGCCGCTGAGGTGGAGCGTTTCTCCGTCGACGCGGACGACCACGGGGATCAGCGCTTCGAGCGCGCTGATGTTGCGATCGTGATGCCCGTAAAAGCGCAGATGGTCGTCGAGACCCGATAGTGCGAACGTCGATTCGATGGTGATCCCGGGCAGTCAGCGCTCCTTTGGCAGTTTGGGTTATCCCCTAGAACGCGTGCGGTATGCCGACGGTGGCACCCGGGCGCAGGCCAACCGGCGTTCCGAGGATCTCGTTGGCGATGACCGCGTTCGCCGCCCAGGCCGGGCTGCCGACGGCCGCGCCGCCGCCGATGGTCCGGACCCGGCGCCGCCCGGCGGCCGCCGGAACGCCCGGCGTGCCGGGCAGCGAGAGATCGAGCGCCGGGAAGGCGGCCGCGGCCTCGGCGGGCAGCGTCTCGCCCATGGTCGGCGCGGTCGCGGCCGTGGCGGCGAGCGGCGCGGTGAACGGCTGGGAGGCGACGGGCCGGGGTGGGGCCGGCGGGGCGAGGCGGCGCCGCACAGCCGGGGCCGGAGCCGCCGGCGGCGGGGCGGCGGTGCGGGGAGCCGGGGGCGGTGACGCCGCCGCAATTCGCGCGCGGCCCTTGAACCAGCGCCGGATCGCGACGACGACAAACAAGCCCCAGATGAAGACCGGAACGAGGTTCCCGCCGCCGTGGTCCACGCGGGCCTACTTCGGCACGTCGGGCGAGAGCGTATCGCCGACGTTGGAACCGATGGCACCGCGCATTTCGGTGTCGGCCTTGATGTTGTTCATGCGGTAGTAGTCCATCACGCCGAGATTGCCGCTGCGAAAGGCGTCGGCCAGCGCGACCGGGACTTGCGCTTCGGCCTCGACGACCTTGGCGCGCATGCGCTGCGTTTCGGCCTTCATCTCTTGCTCGGCCGCGAGGGCCGCGTATTGGCGCTCGGCTGCCTTCGCTTGCGCGATGCGGCGGTCGGCCTCGGCTTGCGAGGTCTGCAGTTCGGCGCCGATATTTTTGCCGACGTCGACGTCGGCGATGTCGATCGAGACGATCTCGAACGCCGTCCCCGCATCGAGTCCCTTGGCGAGCACCGCCTTGGAGATGCGATCGGGATACTCGAGCACTTCTTTGTGATCGACCGCCGCGCCGACGGCCGAGACGACGCCTTCACCGACGCGCGCCACGATCGTCGGTTCGCCGGCGCCGCCGACGTAGCGATCGAGGTTGCTGCGCACGGTGATTCGCGCTTTCACGTTGAGCTGAATGCCGTTTTGCGCGACGCCCTGAAACGTCGGCGTCTCGATGACTTTCGGCGTGACCGAGGTTTGCAGCGCTTCGAGCACGTTGCGTCCGGCCAGATCGATCGCGGCCGCGCGCTGCCACTCGAGCGGAATCTGCGCGCGCTGCGCGGCGATCATCGCCAGCGTGACGTTCTCGACGTTACCGCCCGAGAGCACGTGCGATTGTAGTTGATCGACGGTGAGGTTCAAGCCGGCTTTGCGCGAGCGAACGAGGTTTGCCACGATCACGCCGGCCGGCACGCCGATGACGCGCATGCGAATCAGTGCGCCGATTGAAAGCGGCACCCCCGCCGCCAGCGTGCGGATCCACAAGCCGAGCGGGAAGTAGTAGAGCAGCAGCACGAGGATGACGAAGATAACGACGATGACGCCTAAGGCGAACAACGAGGCGAAGCCGATCATGGTCGCTTCCAGCTCTTGGGCATGGGTTCGCTCCTTGGACGCACGAAAATGCGCGCGCCTTCAACTCGAGTGACGGTAACGGGTGTACCGGCCGGAACGAACTCACCCTCGGTGAGCACATCGACCTTCTGGCCGTTGATGGCGGCATAGCCGGCCGGCCGCAGATACGACGTCGCGAACCCGGCTTGGCCGATAAGCGCGCGCCGGTCGGGCGCGGCGATATATTCGCGGCCCTGCACGCCGGTAAACGCCAGCCGCTGCATGAACGCGTTCTGCGGAAATAGGCGCGCCGCGATGACGAAGATGATCACCGCCAGGACGATCGCGATCGCGATCGATTGCACGGCGACGAACCCGAACGGAAAACCGAACGCGAACAGGATGCCGGAAAAGAGCGCGAGCAAACCCAAGATTCCGGCCACGCCATGGCCGGGAAAGACGTGCAGTTCGAGCAGCACGCCCACGAGACCGATCGTTGCCAGCGCCGCCGGCAAACTGTCGGAGGCGCCGATAAAAACGTGACTGCCGAAGAACAGCGCAAACGCCGCGATGCCGATCGCGCCGGCGATGAGATGCAGCGTTTGCATCTCGATCAGCAGGCCGGCCAAACCGATCGCCAGCAGCACGCCGCTGACGGAGGGATCGGACAGGAACCGCAACAGGTCGGCGAACACGCTTTGTTCTACCGCGCCGGCGGTGCCGGGTTACGCGTTGGCGAGTTCCTCGGTGACGATCTGGCGCACGATATTGCCGTCGGCGAGGCCCTTGAGTTGCGGCATGACAACCTTCATTGCGGCTCCCTGGTTACGCCCCTCAGCGGGGATACCGGCGAGTGCCGTGCGCACGATGGCGCGGACTTCGTCGGCCGACTTCTGCTCGGGCAGATAGTGCTGGAGGATCTCGCGTTCCCGGGTTTCTTTTTCGACGAGTTCGGGGCGTCCGCCCTTAGCGTACTCGGCGATCGAATCGGTGCGCTGCTTGACCAGCTTTTGCACGAGCGCGAGCTGCTCGTCGTCGGTCGGATCGTGACCCGCTTCGACGCGCTTGTAGGTGAACGCCGACAGCACGCTGCGCAACGTATCCAAGCGCACTTGGTCGCGCGCTTTCATGGCTTCTTTGAGATCGGCGGTAATCTGGTCTTTGACGTTCACGGTCTTGGTCCTAAATCATGAAGGCGTCTCGGGGAGACGCCTTCGGGTTACGCTGGGGATCCGATCAGGCTCGGCGTTTCCGGGCGGCGGCGGACTTCTTCTTGCGACGAACGCTAGGCTTTTCGTAGTGCTCGTGCTTGCGGGCTTCGGCGAGGACGCCGGCCTTCTGCGTGGCCTTTTTGAAACGGCGCAGCGCGCTTTCGATGGTCTCTCCCGGTGCAATGCGTACTTCCACGAACAACCCTCCCTTCGCCCGGCCCAAAAGCCGTCATTCCGGACCCTCGAGGGCCCAACGCCCTATGCTACCAGGGATCGCCCCCAAGGTCAAACGGCTACCCGGGCGGCCACGCGAGGGGGCGGCCCGCCAGAACGTGGGCGTGGAGGTGGTAGACGCTCTGGCCCGCGTCCTGGCCCTCGTTCATCACCACACGGTAGCCGCCCGGGCCGAACCGGGTGCCGATCTCGGCGGCGGCCGCCAGAAGGCGTCCGGCGGCCGCGGCGTTGCCTTGTTTCGCGAAGTCGGAGAGATGCTCGGCGTGCACGGTCGGGATCACCAGAACGTGCGCCGGCGCCTGCGGGTTGAGATCGTGGAACGCCACGACGTGTTCGTCGCGCAAGACTTCCTTAGCGTTGATTTCCTTGCGAACGATCTTACAGAACAGACAATCCTCGTGCATTACGTCCCCATCGTCATCAGTTCGAAGTGAAAGCTCGTGTCCGGGCTCGATACGAAACCGTGCACGGACGAGCGCAGCGCGAGCGGCACCGGCGTGTGCAACAGCGAGATTGCCGGCACCTGGTCGTGCACGAGTTGCGCCGCACGTTCGTAGATCGCGCGCCGCTTCGCTTCGTCGACCGTGCGCTGGCCGGCGAGCATCAAGCGGTGAAACTCGGGATCGCGCCAGAACGAGTAGTTCTGCGCATACGGCTTGACGGCCGAATCCTTATCGAGCAGCGGGTAGTAGAAGTTATCCGGATCGCCGTTGTCACCGCTCCAGCCGATCAGGCACATCGGATGCTCGCCGTTCTGAACCTTCGCCAGGAACACGCCGAACTCGAGCGGCTCGAGCGTCACCGTGATGCCCGCTTCTTTGAGATCGGCTTGGATCGCTTCGGCCAGCCGTTGCGGATCGGGCATGTACGGCCGCGGCGTCGTGGGCAGGTAGAGCGTCGTTGCGAACCCGTGCGGGAAGCCGGCTTGCGCGAGCAGCCGTTTCGCTTCGCTCACGTCGTGCGGCCAAATCTTGATGTGCGTGTTTTCGCCCAGCATCCCCGGCGGCGTCCAGTTGTCGCCTTCGATCGTGCCCGGACCGTATAGCGCGTGAATGATGGCCGGAATGTCGATCGCCGAGGCCACCGCGCGCCGCACCAGTACGTTGTCGAAGGGCTTCTTCTCCATGTTCATGGCGAGATAGGCCAAGTTGTTCGACGGCTGGCGCACGATCGCGATGTCGTGTTGCGTGGCAAGCATTGCCGCATCGTCCGAGCGCACGTCGGTGAGCATCGCCAGCTCGCCCTTCTGGATCGACAGCACGCTCGTCGCTTGATCGGGGATGTCGCGGATCACGACCGTCTTGATCGCCGGATGCAGGGTGCCGTCGTAGTGCGGGTTCGCGTCGAGCGTGATGTGATCGTCGCGCAGCCACTCGCGCAAAATGTAGGGACCGCTGCCGACCGGGTGCTGTTCGAACGCTTGCGGGTCGCGCTCGATCGCGGCGGGCGAACCGATCAGGAACGACGGCATCGCGATGTTGCGCAAGAACGTTCCGGACGCTTGCGCGAGAACGAACGTCACGCTCAGCGGTGTATTGACGATGACGTCGCGCACGCTGCCCGGGTTCTTCGGATCGTCCGAGAAGCCGCCGAACTCGGATACCCAGTACGCATAGGAGAACGCGCCGTGTTGGGGGTCGTGCTGCAGCCGCCAGCGATCGAAGTTGAACTTCACCGCCGCGGCATCAACCGGCGTGCCGTCGGAGAACCGCACGTTCGGACGCAGCGCAAACGTCCAGCGCGTGCCGTCCGGACTCACGGTCCACGAGCGCGCGAGCGCGCCGGTGACTTCGAAGCTCCCCGGCTTGAACGCAACCAGCCCTTCCATGATTTCCGAAGAAACGTTCAGCGACTGGCCGTCGGTCGCGTGCGAAGGATCGAGGTCGATCGCATCCTTCACCCGCGCGATCACCAATTCTTGACTCCCGGTCTGATCGAGATTACCGCATCCGGTCAAAAAGCCGAGCAGCAAAAGCAATGTCATCCCGAGCTTGTCGAGGGACCGCCTCAATGCGCGTGGATCGTGAAGGACCACGTGCGCGTCTGCAGGTTCCCGGCTTCATCCGCAACGCGCACTTGCACGTTGACGTTGCCGTCGGGCAGCGAGACGCCCGGACTGTACGTGATGAACTGCGCCGTGCGCGTCGACGACGGCGTCACGTCGAGGCCGTTGACCGTGATGATCGCACTCGACGGGTTGATGGTCACCCCGGTCGGCGTGCGGAACGTCGCGTAGATCGACGGGCGATCGTTGTTGACGCTCTGCCCATTGAGCGGCGCGATGTCGACGATCTGCGGCGGGGTGCTCGAGACGGCCAGCAGTTGCGGCGCCTCGGCGCGCGGCGCTTCGTTGCCGCCGGCCGAAAGGTGAGCGTACACCGTCGTTTGGCCGAAGTTCACGTTGGGCGGGATCGTGTAGTGCGCGGTGTACACGCCGGACTGCGTTTCGTTCAGCGGCAGTCCGGTGAGGTAGGTGCCGATGTCGAACGTCGCGCGGCCACCCGGCGTGCCGTGCAAAGCGAGGTTGAAGCTATCGCCTGCGCGCAGCGCGTGCTGCGCGTCGATCGTGAACGAAGCGATCGTTACCGGTCCGGCCGGCGCTGCGGTGGCCGTCATGGCGCGCGAGACGATGATCTCGCGTTTCTCGTTGGTGTCGGGATTGAGCCGCACGACGACGCTATCGCCGATCTTGAGGTCGCCGAGCGCTGCGGGCGCGGCGTTGAGCGAGATCGTCGTCGACTTGTCGGGCGTCACAATGAAGCCGGTGTTCAGCACGAACTGGCTCGGGGAGACGGCCGCGATGGTGCCGATGCGCGAGGCGTAACGCACGATCACCGAAGCGACGTGGCCGTCACGCAGGACGTTCACGCTCACGGCATCGCCGACGTGTACGTCGGTGAGGACGCCCGGCGAGGCCGTTCGCGCGACGACGTCTTGGAGTTGAATGCTCGCGTTCGACGTGATCGCGACGGTGCGCACGTCGGGCCCGCGCTCGACCGTGAGCGACTGCGGCGATGAATTCAAGTCGACCGCGCTGACGCTGCCGACGATCTGCGCCGTGCCGCCGGCGGCGTGCTGTTCGAGGGCCGGGTTGCGGCCCACGAGTGAGGAGACGACCTCCACGCGATTCGCGCGCGGATTGAACGTTGCGAGCGCGCCGAGCGAGGTCGCGACGAAACGCAGCGGCACGTAGGTCGCATTGTCGATCGTTATCGCGGGCGCTTCCATGCGCACCGGGGTGCCGTCGATCGTGGCGTCGGCGCTGCCGATCGTGAGCACGATGCGCTTGCCGGGTGCGCTCGCCGTGATCGCGTTGCCGTTGCGCGTGACGCCGATGCCGAGCGCGCTGTAGATGCGCACGACCGGAACGACCAGCCGCCCGCCGCCCTTTCCGACGATGCGCGCCGAAGAATCGCGTGGCAATTCCTGACCGTTGACCGCAATCGCGATCGGTGCATGCCGCTGCACGTGCGGCTTGGGCTTCGCCGCAGCCGACGCAAACGCCGGAGGGGCGAGCGCCAACACGCATGCCGCCAGTGCGGCTCCGATTCTACGCTCCACTCGACCCATCAACGACCTCGCGATACACCGCGGCCGTGGCGGCCGCAAATCGGTCCCAAGTATACGCGCGCGCAACGGTTTGCCCCTCGGCGGCGCGGCGCCGGTACGGCGCCGGATTGGCGGCGAGATCGGTGAGTGCCGCGCGCAGCGCGAGCGTATCGTGCGGCGCAAACGTCACCGCGTACGGTGCGAGGATCCCGGGCACCGACGTCGTGCTGGCGATGACCGGCGTTCCCGCGACCATCGCCTCGAGCATCGGCAACCCGAAGCCTTCCGCCAGGGCCGGATGAACGTAGGCGCTGGCCGCGCGATAGCCGGCGACGAGGTGTGCGTCGCTGAGGTCGCCCGCGTAGCGCAGTTCGCTGCCGCTGCGCCGGTAGCGCTGCTGCGCGGCGGCATCCGGAGGGCCGGTAATCACGAGGTCCAGTGCGATCGCTTCGGGCAAGCCGGCCCATGCTTCGTAGAGCGCATCGAGGTTCTTGTGCGGACGATGGTTGCCGGCATACATGATAAACGGCCGCCGCGGCGGGCGCGTTTCGGCGGCCGCAAACAGCGCCGGGTCGTAACCGAGCGGAACGATGCGGCAGCGTTCGCGCTCGACGCCTAACAGCTCGACGCACGCATCGGCCGTGCGCTCGTCGCTCATCAAGAGCAGCGTGGCGCCGCGCAGCATGGGCTTCGCGGCCACCGCGTAAAACGCGGCGGTCGTTTTGCTGAAGAACTGCGGATATTGCAAATGAATCAGATCGTGCACCATCGCGACGTACGGTTTGCGGCGGCGCAGCGGGGTAAAGATCGTCGGGTAGTGCGTCACGTCCGGGGCGACGCGATCGATCTCGGCCGGCAGCCGCAGCTGCTCGTCGAGCCCGAAGTTCAGCCCGCGGCCGACGGCGTGCAGCCGGATGTCGGGCGCAACGCGCGGCAAGCCTTCGACGAGTCCGCGGACGTAAGCGCGCACGCCGGCCGACATGCGCGGCGTAATGCGCGCATCGAGCGCCACCTCGATCATCCACCGATCTCGCGATAGACGTCGGCGGTGAGGCGCGCCGTGCGTTCCCACGTCAGTTCGCGCGTCGCCGCGCGCGCCGCATCGGCCGCCGCGCGGGCGGCGTCCGGATCGTCGAGCTGGCTCGCCAGCGCATCGCGCCAAGCCGTTATATCGCTCGCTTCGACGAGCACCGCGTGCGGCGCCAGCACGCGCGGCATGGCGGCGCTCGATGCGACCACGCGCGCGCCGTTGCGCATCGCCTCGAGCAGCGGCAAGCCGAAGCCCTCGCGCAGCGCCGGATGCGCGTAGACGGCAGCGCCGGCATACCAGCGCCGCAGGTCGTCGTCCGTGCGCTCGCCGAGAAACACGACCTCGCCCGGGCCACGCACCGCTTGCAGCGCCGCGTCGGGCGGTCCGCTGAGGACGAGATCGACCGCACGTCCCTCACCCAATCCGGCCCAAGCGGCGATCAACGTCGCGAGGTTCTTGTGCGGGCGGCGATTGCCGACGTAGAGCACGTAGGGTCGCGGGTGTCCGGCCGGCGCCGCAGCCGCCGGCGGCTCGTCGTAACCCAGCGGGATCACGCGCACGCGCCGCGCGTCCGCACCGAGAAAGCGTTCGAGGTCGTCGACGGTCGCGTCGTCGTCCGTGATCACGGCGCGTGCGGCGCGCACGACCGGTGCGACGAGCGCGCGCACGTACGGCGCCACCCGGCGCTTCACGAACTGCGGATAGTGCAGGTCGATCAGGTCGTGCACGGTCACGACGTAACGGCACGGCACGAAGCGCGGCACGAACAGCGTGGGGAAGTGCGCGATCCGCGCGTGCGAGCGCGCGATGGCGAGCGGCAAACCGACTTGCTCGGCCAGATCGAAGTTATCGCCGCTCCCGACCGCGACGAGATCCACGTCGGGCGCGACGTGCGGCAGCCATTCGCGCAGCTTGCGCGAGTAGTTGAGCACGCCGGCCGACATGTGCGAGGTCTCGCGCGCATCGAAGGCGAGGCGAATCATCGGGCCGCTCTCAACGCGCGCAGCTGCACCGCCAGCGGGTAGAGGGCCGAGTACCAGGCGACGAACACCCCGCGCCAGCCATCACGCCACGCGCCGTAGCGCGTCCACAGCCAGGCGAAGCGCAACGGCAGTTTCGCGGCCGCGAACGCGCAAGCGAGTCGCGAACCGCGCAGCGCCGCCGCTTCGATCTGCGTGTAGCGCGCGAAGCGCTCGCGATACGACGCGACGGTCGGATACGAATCGTGCACGATCATTCCGGGCAGATCGGTTAGCGTGCCTTCGACGACCCAGCGTTCGTGCAGGTCGGCCGCGCCGCCGACGCTGTTGGGCACCACGTGCGCCCGGTCGACGCGAAAGCAGCGCACGAGCCGTTCCGCCGACCACCCGGCGGCACGCACGGCGCGGCCCGCGAGCATCGTCACGCGGCGCACCCGATAGCCGTCGGCGCGCGAGAGATCGCCCGACAGCGCCGCGGTCAACTCATCGCTCAGCAGTTCGTCGGCATCGAGCATGAACGCATAGGGCGTCGTCACGCGAGCGAGCGCGTAGCGCCGCGCTTCGACGTATCCCGTCCACGGACGCATTTCGACCTGCGCTCCGCTGGCGCGCGCCACATCCGCCGTTCCGTCGATCGACTCGGCATCGAGAACGAAGACCGCGGCATTTGCCGGCACGCGGCCGAGCGTCCGCGCTAGGCGCGGCGCTTCGTTCTTCGTCAGGACGACGACGGTGAGTTGGCCGTCGTTCAGCGACGTATGAGGGCGCCGGCCCCGGCGCTCTCACTCCCCACCGCTGCGTGATCGAGCGCCGCAGCGATGAAGTCCCGATAGAGCGGGGACGGCCGGTTCGGCCGCGACTTGTATTCCGGATGGGCCTGCGTCCCGACGAACCATGGATGCATGCTCTGCGGCAGCTCGATCGTTTCAACCAGCGTCGTGCGACCGGCGAGGTGGTGACCGGAGAACCGCATGCGGTGCTCCTCGAAGAGCGCCTTGTATTTGTTGTTGAACTCGTAGCGATGGCGGTGGCGTTCGCTGACCAGCAGTTCGCCGTACGCATTGGCGGCCAATGAGCCCGCTTCGAGCGTGCAGTCGTAGGCACCCAGACGCATCGTGCCGCCCTTGAGGTCGAGGTTGCGCTGATCGGGCATGAAGTCGATGACGGCGTTCGAGGTTTCGCTCACCTCGCTCGTGTTCGCATCGGCCAGACCGCAGACGTTGCGCGCAAACTCCACGCAGGCGAGCTGCATGCCGAAGCAGATGCCGAGGAACGGAATCTTGTGCTCGCGCGCATACTGGATCGCCAGCAGCTTTCCGTTGACGCCGCGCGCGCCGAAGCCCGGCGCCACCAGCATCCCGTGAATGCCCTCGAGTCCGCCCAAGCCCTCGTTCTCGATGCGCTCGCTGTCGACGCGCACGACGTCGACCGCCGCGTCATGGAAGATGCCCGCGTGGTTGATCGCTTCGCTGATCGAGATGTAGGCGTCTTTGAGCTCGACGTACTTGCCGACGAGCGCGATCTTCACGCGCAGCTTCGGGTTCTCGATGCGCTCGACGATCTTCGCCCACTCCTCGAGCTGGGGCGGGTGCGGCACGGTGAGCTTGAGCTTGCGGATCGCGATCTCGGCTAAGCCTTCGGCTTCCAGGTTCAGCGGCACGCGATAGATCGTCGAGGCGTCGGCGTTCTGCACGACGTTTTCGGCCGCGACGTCGCAGAAGAGCGCGATCTTCTCCTTCAGCTCGACCGCGATCGGGCGCGAGGAACCGGTCCGCAGGACGATCGTGTCGGGCGAGATGCCGATCGAACGCAGTTCGCGCACGCTGTGCTGCGTCGGTTTCGTTTTCAGTTCGTCGGCGGCGCCGAGATGCGGCAGCAGCGTGAGATGCGCGAACATTACGTTCTCGTCGCCGACGATGTGGCGCACCTGACGGATCGCTTCGAGAAACGGCAGCGATTCGATGTCGCCCACGGTTCCGCCAACCTCGACGATGCACACGTCGGCGCCGCTGTTTTGCGCCGTGCGCGTGATGTGCGCTTTGATTTCGTTCGTGATGTGCGGGATGACTTGCACGGTCGCGCCGAGATAGTCGCCGCGGCGCTCTTTTTCGATGACGGATTTGTAGATCTGACCCGTCGTGACGTTGTTGTCGCGGCTGAGCGGCTCGTCGATGAAGCGCTCGTAATGACCGAGATCGAGATCGGTCTCGGCGCCGTCGTCGGTGACGAAGACCTCGCCGTGCTGATACGGATTCATCGTCCCGGCATCGACGTTGAGGTAGGGGTCCAGCTTCTGGATCGAGACGCTGATCCCGCGGCTTTTGAGAAGCCGGCCGAGCGATGCGGCAGTTATTCCCTTGCCAAGCGAACTCACGACTCCGCCGGTGAAGAAAATAAACTTCGCCATTACGGACTGCTTCGCTTCGGCAACCAACCTTCTTTGTCCGCTTGCGCGGACACGTAACGGGGAAGCCCGGCATAGTCCGTACCGATTGTGACGCTCGTCCGGGGAAATGCGGCCTCGACCAGCGCCGCCAGCGGCTCGATCGTTCCGGGCGCCGCCTCGAAGAAGACGCTCGCCTGGGGCGCCAGGAGCGCGGGCAGTTGCGCGATCAGCCGGCGATAGAGATCGAGGCCGTCCGCACCGCCGTCGAGGGCGAGGCGCGGCTCGAACCCGACCGGGTCGGGCGCGACCGGAATCGCGGCCGTCGGGACGTACGGCAAATTGGCCACCAGCGCATCGAACGGCGCGAACTTCACCAGCGGTTGCGCGAGATCTCCGTGCAGAAACGTACACTGCTGGAACACGTTGTTGCGCGCGGCATTGCGGCGCGCAACGTCGATCGCGCCCGGCGAAATGTCGGTGCCGAAGACCCATGCATCCGGCAATTCCATCGCGATCGCGATCGCGATTGCGCCGCTGCCGGTACCGATGTCGGCGATGCGTCCGCCGGTCGTTCCGGCGCTGCGCAGCGCGCCCAGCGCCGCCTCGACGATGTGCTCCGTCTCCGGCCGCGGCACGAGCACGCGCTCGTCGACCGCGAAGGTGCGGCCGTAGAAGCCGGCATCACCGGTAATATATGGGATCGGCACGCCCGCGAGGCGCCGTTCCACGGCCCGCGTGAAGGCCGCTTCTTCGGCCGGGGTCAACGCGCGGCCGTCGTCGGTGATGAAACTCGTGCGCGGCGCGCCGGTGACGTATTCCAGCAGCAGGGCGGCGTCGAAGCGGCCCGTGCCGCCGGCGGCCTCGAGGCGCCGGCTGGTTTCCCGCAGCGCCTCGGCAACCGTCATGCCGCCGTCGTTTCTCCGGCCAGCAAGCGTGCGCGCTCGTCGGTTTGCAATTCGGTGACCAGACGGTCCATGTCGCCGTCGAGGATCGCCTTGATGTTCTGGAAGTTCTGATTGATGCGATGATCGGTGATGCGGTCTTGCGGATAGTTGTACGTGCGGATCTTCTCGCTGCGGTCGCCGGTGCCGACTTGGCTGCGGCGCAGCGAGCCGACGGCTTCTTCCGCCTCGCGCCGTTTGCGGTCGGCGAGCTGCGCGCGCAGCATGTCCATCGCGCGGGTGCGGTTCTGCAACTGCGAGCGTTCTTCCGAACACGAGACGATGATGCCCGACGGCACGTGGGTGATGCGGATCGCCGACTCGGTCTTGTTGACGTGCTGGCCGCCCGCGCCGGATGCTTTGAAGGTGTCGATTTCGAGATCTTTGGGATTGATCTGCACGTCGGCATCGTCTTCCGCGACTTCGGGCAGCACGGCGACCGTGGCAGTCGAGGTGTGCACGCGGCCGGCCGATTCCGTCACCGGAACGCGCTGCACGCGGTGCACGCCGCTCTCGAATTTGAAGTACCGGTAGGGCTCGCCGCCCTTCACCGAGATCACGGCCTCTTTGTAGCCGCCGGCCTCGTTCTCGTTTTCCGAGAGCAGCTCGACGCGCATCTTACGGTTCTCGGCGAAGCGCGTGTACATGCGGAGCAAGTCGCCCGCAAAAATCCCCGCTTCATCACCGCCGGCGCCGGCGCGCACTTCGATGAAGATGTCCTTGTCGTCGTTGGGATCGCGCGGCAGCATCAGTTCTTGCAGATGCTCTTCGAGCGGCTTGCGCCGCGCGCGCAGGCTTTCGAGTTCTTCCTGCGCCATCGCCGCCAGTTCCGGATCGCTCGCGTCGGCCGCCAGCGCCTCGTTCTCGGCGATCTCGCGCAGCAGGTTGCGCACGGCCCGGAACGCGTTGACCGTTTCTTCGATCTGCGAGCGCTCTTTCATGAGCGCGGTAAAGCGCGACTGATCGAAGCTGCCGCCGGGATTGGCTAACGCCGCTTCGATTTCGTCGAATCGTTGGGAGAGGGTCTCTAGACGATCGGTGTACTGCATGGTAACTGCGCCTTTGAACTTTCGCCGCGAGCAAACGAAAAGCGAGCCGCATTAGCGACTCGCTCTAGGATCGTGCCTGCCTCGCTAAGCGGTGGCGGCGGTCGTCTCGTCGGCGGCTTTCTTGGCCTTGCGCGCCTTGGCTTCGGCTTGCTTGACTTGTGCCTGAGCAACCCGCTGGTTGAACTTGTCGACGCGGCCGGCAGTGTCGAGGAACTTCTGCTGACCCGTATAGAGCGGATGGCAGTTCGAACAGACTTCGACGGCGATTTGGGGGAGGGTGGAGCCCGTCGTGAACTGAGCGCCGCAGGCACACGTTACCTTGGCGTCAGTAAACCACTTGGGATGGATCTTCGATTTCACAGTCCTCCGATTATATCATCGGTGGCAAGGGGGTGGGGTCCGGGTGGCATAACTTTCTGCGGTTCGTCAAAGCGAACCAGCTCGGCCGCAGGCCAAACGCAAAGCTGCGAGCGCAGCGAGCATCCATAGTTGTTCGGGAGAAGCATACCAGGTGAATTTCAGTCGTCTCCGCCTCGGCATCGGCCTCGCGGTCATCCTCGGGATCGCTACCGCCGCCGGGCTCGCGCCGAACGTATCGGACGCGCAAACGCCCGCGCCGGTCCTCACCCCGGTGCCGAGCCCGAGCCCGAGCCCAAGCCCATCCGGCGGCCCGCGCCGGGGCCGGCGTGCGGCTCCGTCCGGCTCTCCTAGCCCGAACGCCTCGCCGTCCGACACGCCCGAACCGCCGCAGTTCACCACCCTGGACGGCATCTGGGAAGTGGAAGGGCAGCCGATCGGCAAGCGCTTGGCAACCTACACGCATCTGAGCATCAACACGACCGGCGCCGACATCAACGGCTACTATCAAGCCGGCGGCAAGAACGCGCCCAAGTATCCGATGACGGGCACGTTCGACGGCCGCTTGATCACGATGAGCGTCAACATGCCCAACGGCAAGACCATGACGTTCAACGGCTACGTTGAGACCTTCGCCGACATGGTCGGGTTGTACAAGACGGGCGATGCGGATCCGGGCACGGCCTTCACCGCGCAGCATCGCAAGAAAATGAAGAACTGATGATCCTCAGCACCGACGCGGCGATCAAAGAACTGCTCGAACGCTCGAAGACGGTGGCGGTCGTCGGCGCGTCGGCAAACGCAGCGCGGCCGAGCAACGACGTCTTCCGGCAAATCGTGCGCGGCGGCCGCTATGCGGCGGCGCCGATCAATCCGGCGATCGCGGAAATCGACGGGATCGCCGCCTTCCCCGATCTCGCGGCGTACGCGGCCAAAAACGGCGGACCCGACATCGTCGACGTGTTCCGCAATCCGGACGACGCGCCGGAAGTGACGCGCGAGGCCATCGCAGCCGGTGCGAAATCGATCTGGTTCCAACTCGGCGTCGTCAACAACGATGCGATCGCAGCCGCCGATGCGGCCGGCCTCGACGTCGTAGCCGATCGCTGCCTCAAGATCGAGATCGCCCGCCTCCTGCGGTGAGCGACGACTACCGCGCGCAGGCCGATGCGCTCGACGCGCGCATCCGGAACGCGATCGCGGCGTATGCACTCGACGATGCCGCTTTCGACGCGCTGGCATGTGAGGTGTTCGCGCATCAGTTCCGCTGGAACGCACCGTACGCCGCCTACGCGCGCAGCCTCGGCATCACAGAACGTTCGCTGCCGCGCACGATCGCGGCGATTCCGGCCGTTCCCGCGGCGGCATTCAAAGACGCCGCGTTCTCCACGGTCGCTCCCGAACGCGCCGCGCTGTGGTTCGAAACGAGCGGTACCACGCAAGCCCGCAGCGGCCGCCACTACTTGGAAACGCCGGCGCTGTACGAAGCCGCGCTCTTGGGCGGCTTCGATCGCGCGATGCTTGCCGACGGCGCGCAGCTGCGGTATGTCATGCTCGTGCCCGATCCGCGCGAACGCCCGCACTCATCGCTCGGCTACATGATGGCCACGGTTGCGCGCGAGCGCGGCGACGGCCGCGAGGGCTGGTACTTGCACGGCGACGCGCTCGACGTCGTGGGCTTGTGCCGCGACATCGAACGCGCCGATGCCGACGGCGCCCCGGTCTGCATCGCAACGACGGCCTTCGCGCTGCTCGCGCTGCTCGATGAACTCGATTCGTCCGGACGCACGTTGCCGTTGCCCACGGGCTCGCGCGTGATGGAGACGGGCGGCTTCAAGGGCCGCACGCGCGTCGTCGGGCGCGAAGAACTCTACGCGCGCGCCGCCGCGGCTTTCGCGATCGGCGTGCCGTCGATCGTGGCCGAGTACGGCATGACCGAACTCTCGAGCCAGTACTACGACTCGCCGGGCTCACGCTGGTCGGCGCGGCGCATCAAGCAGCCCGTGCCGTGGCTGCGTCCGTTGATCGTCGATGTGATGGGGAAACCATTGCCGGACGGCATCGTCGGCGCGATCCGGCACATCGATTGCGCCAATCGCTCGTCGGTCGTCGCGATCGACACCGAAGATCTCGGCGTCATCGCGCCCGAGGGATTGTTGCTGCTCGGACGTGAGGAAGGCGCCGCGCTGCGCGGCTGCTCGCTGGATGCCGAAGACCTCCTGCGCCGATAGCACCGGACTGCGCGCATTGCCGGCACGCGCGATCGTGCGCGCGATCGCGGATGCCGCCGAACGCTGGACCGATGCCGATTTTCCGCCGCGCGTGCGCGCGACCGCGGCGATTGAAGCGCGCCTCGGCTACACGACACCGGTCGTCGACTACGCGCTCGATCATCTTTTCGATGCGATCACGCCCGATGCCATCGTCGCCGCGATCGCGGGCGAGCTTGGCGCGCTCGACGCGCTCGACGGCTTTGCGGCAACGCCCGGGCGTCCGGCGGCGTGGGCGCGCGGTGCGGACGCGGTCACGATCGTATCGAGCGACACGACGATCGGCGTGGCGATCGCGCCGCTGGTCTTCGCGCTCTGCGCAAAGTGCGCGGTGACGGTGAAAGATCGCGCCGACGCGCTGGTGGCGGCGTTCGTCGAAACGCTCGGCGAAGAGCGGCCGGAACTGCGCGCCGCAACCGACGTGCGCGCGTGGAGCGGCGGTGATGAAGACATCGAAGCGCAGACGCTCGGCGCAGCCGACGTCGTGGTGGCATTCGGCGGACCCGATGCGCTGCGCGCCATCCGCGCACGCTGCGCGCCGGACGCGACCTTCGTGCCGTTCGGGCATCGCGCGAGCGCCGGTTACGTCACCGCCGCCGCACTCGCCGGCGACACCACCACGCTCGCGGCGGCCATCGCGCGCGACGCGCTGCTCTACGACGGGGACGGCTGTCTGTCGCTGCATCTGCTCTTTGTCGAGCGCGCGCCGGACGGGGCTCACGAGCGCTTCGTCGATGCGCTGGCCGAAGCGTGCGCCGAAAACGCGATCGAGTTTCCGGCCGGACCGCGCAAGCCGGCGCGGGCGGCACGTGTCGGCGCGTACGCGGCGACGGCGGCCGTGCGCGCGGCCAACGGAGCGGGACGCGTGTTGCGCGCACCCGACGGCGCGTGGACGATCGTTGCCGATCCGCCCGCCGGCGAGCTGCCGCCGTTCGGCGGCGGCGTGATTCCGGTCGTGTTCGTCGACGGCATCGGCGCTGCGGCGGAGTACGTGCAACGGCATGCGCTGCCGCTGCAAGCGTTGGGCGTCGCGACGACCGAAGGCGCGCGCGAACTCGCCGAGGCGCTTGGGGCCGTGCGCGTTACCCCGTTCGGCCAGATGCAGAATCCGCCGCTCGCCGGCCATCACGGCGGCCGCGCGCGCATTGCCGATTTCATCTGCTGGACCGATCGCGCGTGACCGGCGAACGTTTCGAGCACATCGCCGGGCCGGTTCCCGGGCCGCGTTCGCGCGAGCTCAACGCGCTCGTCGCACAGTACGAAGCGCGCGGCGTCACCTATCTCGCCGACGACTACCCGATCGCCTGGGCGTCGGCACGCGGTGCGCTCGTCACCGATGCGGACGGCAATCGCTATCTCGACTTGACCGGAGCCTTCAGCGTGGCCGCGCTCGGTCACACGCATCCGGCCGTGACGCACGCGGTTACCGCGCAAGCGCACCAGCTCGTGCACGGCATGGGCGACGTCCATCCGACCGACGTCAAGGCGAAGCTGCTCGCGCGCCTCGCGGCCATTGCGCCGGGCGATTGTTCGAAAAGCTATTTCGGCTCGAACGGCGCCGACGCGATAGAATTTGCGCTGAAGACCGCGTTGCTCGCGACCGGACGTCCGCGCGTGCTCTCCTACCAGGGCGCGTATCACGGCCTGTCGCTCGGCGCGCTGCCGGTCAGCGGCATCGACCGCTTCCGTGAACCGTTTGCCGCGCTGATCGACGAGCGCGCAACGTTCATCCCGTTCCCCGGCGCCGGCGACTCCCTCGACGGCGCGCTGGCTGCCGCACGCCATGCGCTCGAGAGCGATGAACGCATCGGCGCGGTGGTGCTCGAACCGATTCAGGGCCGCGGCGGCGTGATCGTTCCGCCCGACGGCTTCTTGCCCGGCATCCGCGCGCTCTGCGATGAGTTCCGGTGCGTGATGATCCTCGATGAGATCTACACCGGTTACGGCCGCACCGGCACGATGTTTGCCTGCGAGCGCGAAGCAGTGGTTCCCGATATCCTGTGCATCGGCAAGGCGATCGCCGGCGGCGTACCGTTTTCGGCCGCCATCGGCCGCCCGGCGGTGATGGATGCCTGGCCGCGCAGCGAAGGCGAAGCGCTGCACACCGCCACGTTCCTCGGCAACCCGCTCGCCTGTGCCGCGGCGCTGGCGGTGCTCGATGCCTTCGAACGCGATGGGATCGTCGCCGGCGTTGCTCGCCGCGCGCCGCGGGTGCGCGAACTGCTCGCGCCGCTCGGGCGACATGCAACCGTTACCGGCGTGCGCGGCATCGGAATGCTCTGGGCCATCGAGTTCACGGACGCCGGCGTCGCGAATCGCGTCGTACGGGCCGGACTGCAGCGTGGGTTGATCCTGCTGCAGTCCGGCGTCGACGGAACGTCGATCACGCTGGCCCCGCCCCTGAACATCGCAGACGATCAATTCGAGCGCGCAATAGCGCTGCTCGACCGCACTATCGAGGAGACATCATGACACCCTATCGCGTCGGTATCGTCGGCAGCGGCTTCGGCGGCCGCGTGCACGCCCCGGGATTCTCGCTGCACCCGCAATTCGACCCGGTCGCGATCGCGTCACCGAACAACGCGCAAAAGGTCGCGACCGAACGCAAGATACCGCACGCGTTCCCGTCACTCGATGCGATGCTCGACAAAATGGGCGCGGAGATCGACGTCATCTCGATCGCCTCGCCGCCGTTCGAACACCACAAAGCCGTGATGACCGCGATCGCCGCGGGCAAGCACGTGCTCTGCGAAAAGCCGGTCAGCACGCGCTTGGCCGAGGCCGAAGAGATGACGGACGCGGCGGCCAAGGCCGGCATCGCCAACGCGATCACGTTCGAGTACCGCTACAACCCGGCGCTGCAAGCGCTCAAAGAACTGATCGTCAACGATCATATGCCGAAGCTGCGGCTGATCGAAGTGACGCGCTTCGGGCGCGACATGAAGGCCGACAACGCGCGGCCGCCGTCGTCGTGGTGGTACGACAAGAGCAAAGGCGGCGGTCTCGGCAACGCCTTCATGCCGCATATCGTCGACCTCGCTCTGTGGCTTGCCGGGAGCGGTGCCAAATCGACGGCCGGATTCATGCGGACGGCCAATCCCGTGCGCACCGCGCCCGACGGCAGCACCTATCCGAGCAACGTCGCCGACGGCTGCTACGCGCTCTCCGACTTGGGCAACGGCATCGTGGCGCAGATGAAAGTCGACGGCACGATGTCGATGGACCAATCGACCGTCGCCGTCCACTCCGAAGCACGAACGGCCGTGGCGAGCGGTCCCGCGTTGACCGATTTCACGCTCTACATCGTCGACGGCGACGATTCGAGCGAGTACGAACTCAAGCCGATGAAATACGCGAAGTACGCGAACATCTTCTATAGCATCCCGCACTTCATGGCGCTGCTCGACGATTTCGCCGAACGCATCGCGACCGGCGGGGGCAACTGTCCGGACTTCGCCGACGGCCTCGCCGCGCAACGCGTCCTCCACGCCATCGGCTACGAAGCCTAACGCCGGTGGCAGCGGGGCCCGAGAGCAGCGCGGAACGCGTCGCCTTGTGGCGCGCGCTGCACGTGCAAATCGACGCGTCGCCGCACGTGATCGACGATGAGGTCGGGCTGCGTCTGATCGATCCGCCGGCCGGCTGGCAGCAACGTCCTGATATGGACCCCGAAGGCACCCGCACCTTCCGCACCTCGATCGTCGCCCGCGCGCGCTTCATCGAAGACCTCGTCGTTGCGGAACGGGCGAAGGGCGTCGACCAGTACGTGATCCTCGGCGCGGGCCTCGACACGTTCGTCCAGCGCTGCCCCGAGGTCGCTTCCGCGATGCACGTCTACGAAGTCGATCAGCCCGACCCGCAGACGTGGAAACAACAACGGCTGATCGAACTCGGTTACGGCATCCCCGGTCGGCTGCACTTCGTCCCGGTCAACTTTGAACAAGACCAATGGTGGGAACGCCTCGCGCAAGCGGGCTTCGACGCGAGACGCCCCGCAGTCGTAGCCGCAACCGGCCTCAGCCTCTATCTCACCAAAGAAGCAAACTTGGATTTGCTGCGACGAATCGCAACATTCGCACCAGGCTCAACGCTCGCGTTCACGTTCATCCTGCCGGCCGAAGTTCCGGATGATGTCAAGAAAGCAGCGCGCGCGTCCGGAACCCCGTTCCTCAGCGCCTTCACCCCATCCGAAATGCTCGACCTCGGCCGCGAAGCCGGTTTCCGCGACGTCCAGTGCGTCCTCGGCGACGACCTCGCCGAACGCTACTTCACCAACCGCACCGACAACCTGCGCCCCTCAAACGGCGAAGCCTTCCTCATCGCCAACACCTGACGTCATCCCGAGCAACGTGCCGACGGCACGTCGTCGAGGGGCCGCCACGATCTCCACTATCGAGTGCGAGCCCGAAGGCGTGAGCAGTGCGGTCGCACGCGAATACGAAGATGCTCTCCGATTCCTCGCCTGCGTGCCTTCGGCACTTCGCTCGGAATGACAAAGCGCAACACACCATAACGGCCGAGTCTGTATCAGCTCTTGGCGGGGATAGGGTGTTCCAGGCGGCGCCAAATGAGGCTTAGGGCGGTCATGGTGGCGCGCGTTAGGACGTCGTTGCGGTTGCCGGGGAACGTGCCGCGGTGGGTGGTTACTTCGTTTGCGTCGTCGATGAGGGCGAACCAGACGAGGCCGATGGGTTTTTCTGCGCTGCCGCCGTCGGGGCCGGCGATGCCGGTTGTGGCCAATGCGAAGTCGACGTTTAGGGCTTTCTTCGTGCCGCGGGCCATCTCGATTGCGGTCTCTTCGCTGACGGCGCCGTGTTGCGCCAGCGTTTCGGGGCGTACGCCGAGCAGCGATTGCTTCACCGTGTTGTCGTAAGCGACGATGCCGCCGTAAAAGGCGCGCGAGGCGCCGGCTGTTTCCACGATGCTCTCCGCCACGCCGCCGCCGGTGACGGATTCTGCGACGCCGATCGTCTTGCCGCGGCGTACGAGTTCGTTGACGATTGCGCCACCGGGCGTGATGGCATCGTCGCCGTAGTACCCGGCGCCGATTCGCTCGCGCAGTTGCTGCGCGACCGGCGCGATCATCGCATCGGCGGCGGCTTGGCTCTCGGCTTTGGCCATCACTTTGACGTCGACGCGGCCACCGTGCGCGAGCATCGCGATCTTCGGGTTCTCGAGGGACCGGAACAGATCTTCGACCCGGCGGTCGAGCTCGGATTCGCCGATCCCGATCGTGTGCAAGGTCTTCGTGTAGATCGCGCTCTTGAGCCCGAAGCGTTCGACGAGCCACGGAATCACTTGGTCGGCGAGCATGGGCTTCATTTCGCGCGGCACGCCCGGCATGCAGGCGACGAACTTCCCGTCCGGCCGCAGCGCGATGAAGCCCGGCGCCGTACCGTTCGGGTTCGGCATCACGTGCGCGCGCGAGGGCAGAATCGCTTGGCGGCGATTGTTGTCGGTCATCGGGCGGTTGAGGCTGCGGAATCGCTCTTCGAGCGCGCGCAGCGACGGCTCGTGCGGCTCGAGCTTGTCGTGCACGGCCTTCGCGACGGCATCTTTGGTGAGATCGTCGACGGTCGGTCCGAGCCCGCCGGTCGTGATCACGCCGTCGGCGCGATCCAGCGCATCGGCGAGCATGATCGCCAGCCGTTCGGTATTATCGCCGACCGAATGCTTTGCGTACACGTCCACGCCGTGATCGGCCAGCATCTGCGCGATGTAGACGGAGTTCGTGTCGACAAGATGTCCAAGCAGAATCTCGGTGCCGATCGTGACGATTTCGACCGATGCCACTATGCCGTATCCTCAGCGGCGAACCAAGCTGGATACTTCACTTGCACGGCAACCTCAAAGCCGTCCGCCGCCGCCATCATCGTGTCACGCCGGGCCGCGGCGTCATCCGGATGCTCGGCGCGGCTAGCTTTGCGCCGCTCCGCCAGGGCCGCGAGAAAGCGAGCGAAGCGCGAGTCGAGCGCGTCTTGCAGCGCCGCGCGCAGAATACCGCCGACGCGCGGCGACACCCCGCCCGTCGAGATCGCGATGCGCGCAGGGCCCGAAGCCACGGTCGCTTGCATCGCGACGAACCCGTATTCCGGCTGATCGATCGTGCACAATAAGAAACGGTGCTTGTCAGCCCAGCCCCGGAGACGTGCGGAGAATTGTGCGTCCTGCACGGTCGAGAGCACGAAAAACGCATTGGCCAAGCCGGTTTCCGGTATACCCGCAGCGTCGTGAAGCCGAATGACATTGGCGCCCGCTTCGTGCAGCGCGGCAGCTTTCTCGCTCGCTTCTCGATCGTCCGCAGCCCCGATGACGATGCAGCGCCGCCCGGTCAGGTTCAAGCCCACCGGAAAGTACGCCGGCGGCAGCATCAGTAATCGACGGGTCGCAGGTAGAACTCGTTGATCGCCGTTCCCGAGACGAGCGCCGTGGTCGGAAGATGCCGCTTCCAATGCGTGCTCTCCACGCGCCGCCGCACGAGTTGGATCTCGTGCGGATCGAAGCCGACCGCGGCGATCTGCTCGTCGCGATAGCCGGCCAGAATCTGCGAGAGGATGCGATCGGCCGTGAGGTACGTGACGCCCATGTCGCCTTCGTCGGTCTGATTCGCTTCGAGGTCGGCACTCGGCGGCTTGTCGATCACTTCCAGCGGCACGCCCATGTGCCGTGAGAGCGCCCAGACCTGCGTCTTGAACAGATCGCCGATCGGGTTGACCGGCGGTGTATCGTCGGCATGCCAGGTGAAGTAGCCCATCATGCGTTCCGTCTTGTTCCCGGTGCCGATCGGCAGCGCGCCGAGGCGTGCGGACTGATCGAACAGCACGAGCATGCGCATACGGGCCATCACGTTGCCCCGCCGGCGCGGATCGGGATCGTGCGCCGCGCGCAGATAGCCGTCGACCGCATCGGTGATCTCGATCGTATCGCAGTTGATGCCGAGCGCATCGACGACGCGCTGTGCGTCATCGAGCGAGTCCTTGCTCGAGGTTTTGTACGGCATGCGGATCGCGTAAACGTTCTCCGGGCCGAGGGCGCGCGCGCACAGGAACGCTACCAGCGCCGAGTCGATGCCGCCGCTCAAGCCCAGCACGGCCTTCGTGATGCGGCGCCGTTCGATCAACTCGTCGCGCAAAAACGCCGTCAGCCAGCGCTCAGTGAGCGCGGCGTCGATCTTCAGCGCCGCATCGATGCGATGCAGCGGCGCGTCAACGAGCGGTAACATCAGCCACCGAATTTCGCGGACGCGGGATCGCCGTGTCGTACCAGAGATCGGGCAGCACCGCCGAGAGATCGCCGAGCAGCGGCAGCGTCGCCCGCGCCAAGTCGATCTCGGCCGTGTCGAGTCGCGCGCGCAGGATCGCCACCGACAATTCGTCGAGCGATTCCAGCAGCGAGCCGCGCGGCGAAACGATGCACGAACTGCCCGACATGCCCTTGCCGCCCTCGAAGCCCGTCAGGCCCGCATAGAGTACGTAGACGCCGTGTTCGCTCGCCATCAGCGTGGCGGTCGCGCGCCAGCGCTCGACGCTCTCGAGCAGCCCGTCACCGGCCAAACCGCGGCCCGGCGAGGCGCTCGGAATGATGATCAGACGCGCACCCTTGAGCGCCGCGATGGTGGGCATGATCGAATGCCAGGCATCCTCGCAGATGAGGATGGCGGCGGTTCCGAACGGCGTCGGAAACACGTCGAGTGCGCGGCCGCGCGAGAGAAATCGTTCCTCATCGAAGACGCCGTACGTCGGCAAGAACATCTTGCGATGAACGTGCACGATGCGCGGCCGCGTTCCGCCGATCGTCGCGTAGAGCGCGCTGTTGTGATACGTGCCGTCGTGGTTCTCATAGAAGCCGCACACGATGTCGACGGCCGTGTTGCCGCCGGCGGCGCGCCATTCGGCGTCGAGCTTAGCCGCAAACGCATCGGCGGTAAACGACAGCTCGTACACCGCGCCCTCGAGGAAGTAGCCCGTCAGCGCCGCTTCGGGCAACACGATCAGCTCCGGCACCGCGGCCGGCGTGGCGATCAGCTGCGCGAAAACGCCCCGTAACGCGGCCAGGTTCGCCGCGACGTCGCCCTTGCGGGGCTTGAACTGCACGATCGCAACGTCGAAGGTCATCGGGCAATCTTCAACGGGCGCTCGGCGATGATCTTCTCCATCAGCTCCTCGGCGGGGTAGGTCCAAATTTCCGCCATCGTCGGGTGCAGATGCGGGATCTTCACGAAATCGAACACGGTGGCGTGGTAGAACAGCGCGACGACGACCTCGTGGATGAGATCGGAGCCGTCGGCGCCGAGGATCGCGGCACCTAAGATGCGGCCATCGCTCGGCGAGGCCATCATCTTCACGAAGCCCTTGATCTTGCCGATCGAGATCGCTTTGCCGTGATCGTTGAACGGATAGCTCGCGACGAGATACGGGATCCCGGCGCGCTGCAGTTCCTTCTCCGTCTCGCCCGCGATCGCGACTTGCGGATCGGAGAACACCGTGTGCGTTTTGGAGAGGCTGTAGTCGACGTGCTCCTGCGTGCCGCGGACCGCGTTGCGCGCGGCCAGTTCGCCCTGCTGGATCGCGACGTGCACCAGAGCAAACATTCCCGTGACGTCGCCGACGGCGAAGATGTGCGGTTGCGACGTGCGCATCGTACCGTCGATCGTGATGCCGGTCATGGCGTGATAGGTGACGCCTGCGGCCTCGAGGTTCAGCCCCTCGACCGTCGGCACGCGCCCGAGCGCATAGAAAATCTCGTGCGCCGCAACGGATTTTTCGGCGCCGTCTTGCAGGAAGTGCACGACCTTCAGGCCGTCTTCACGCCGGCTGACGCGCTGCACCCGAGCGCCGGTCTCGACCGCGATGCCTTCCTCGCGAAAATATTCCGTGAGGCCCTCGCCGACGTCGGTGTCTTCATCCGTGAGCAGCTGGTTGCTGCGAATGACGATCGTGGTCGGCACGCCGATGCGCGCGTAGAACTGCCCGAGTTCGCTGCCGACATAGCCGCCGCCGAGCACGATCAGCGACTTCGGCGGTTCGCTGAGTTCGAGCGCTTCGTCGCTTTCGATGTAGCCGGTTTCCGCCAAGCCCGGAAACACCGGCGGTGCAATCGTGCTGCCGGTTCCGATGACGAACGATTTGCCCTCGAGCACGTCGTCGCCGACGCGCAGCTTGTGCGGTGATTCGAACGCCGCGGCGCCGTGGAAGACCGGGAACGTCTCGATTCCGGCGACGCGGTAGTCGGTAAAGCCCTGGATGATCTCTTTTTTACGCGCCATGACGGCGGCAAAATCGACAATGGGCTCGCCGGCGTGAATGCCCAGTTCCTCAGAGTGGCGGATCTCGTGGGCCAGGTCGCCGGTGGCGATCAGCGTTTTCGACGGCATACAGCCGCGCAAGATGCACAAGCCGCCGAGCGGGCCGCGGTCGACCAGCGCGACCGAGGCGCCGAGCTCACGGGCGGTGCGGGCTGCGGCGTACCCGCCGGAACCGGCGCCGACGACGATCAGATCGAACTGGTGATTCACGCTTTTCCTCAGAGCTCAACCCCGCTCACGGGCGGCGGTGCGGTTTAGCCCCAAGACGATGGACACTCTCGATGAACCGGACGGTTCCGGTCGTGCCCTCGATCAGGATCGAATGGGTCCGCGCTTGGTTGCCCATGAAGCGCACGCCGCGCACCAGATCGCCTTCGGTGATGCCGGTTGCGACAAAAATCAGGCTCTGGCCCTTGCATAGGTCGTCCATCGTCAGCACCCGGTCGAGGTCGCCGAACCCCATGACCCTAGCCCGCTCGGCCTCCTCGGGGCTGCGCGGCTTGAGCCGCCCCATGAAGCCGCCGCCGAGGCACTTGAGGGCCGCCGCCGCGAGCACTCCCTCGGGCGCGCCGCCGGTGCCCATGGCGACGTGAATGCCGGTGCCGTCGATCGCCGTCGCGATCGCCGCATCGACGTCGCCGTCGGAGATCAGCTTGATGCGCGCACCTGCCGCACGCACTTCCGAAATGAGTTCGGCATGCCGCGGACGGTCGAGGATCACGACCGTGACGTCGTTGATCGGCCGCTCGAGCGCATTCGCAACGGCCTCCAGATTCTCGGCCACCGGCGCATCGATGTGCACGTACGGCGCGGCCTTCGGCCCGACGGCAAGTTTCTGCATGTACGAGTCGGGCGCGTGCAACAAACCGCCGCGCTCCGAGAGCGCCATGACGGCGATCGAGTTCGGAAGCCCGTTGGCAACGAGGTTGGTGCCCTCGACCGGATCGACCGCAATGTCGACCGCGAAGCCGCCGCGGCCGAGTTCCTCGCCGATGAAGAGCATCGGCGCCTCGTCGCGCTCGCCCTCGCCGATCACGATGCGGCCGTCGATCTCCATCTGGTTGAGCGTATCGCGCATCGCTTCAACCGCTGCGCCGTCGGCGATGTCGCGCTCACCGCGTCCCATCCAGCGTGAGGCTGCTAGGGCAGCTGCCTCCGTAACCTTGACGAAATCCAGCGTATCGACCGGCATGCGAGGGGAAGACAATTGCATCTCGGCCTCTTACCCGTCGAGCGGGCCTCCTCATGCAGGCAGCCTGTGGTATCCGCGCTAAGATTTGTGTCCGTGAATCTCGCGTTTGTGGGCAGCGCCGCGCGTTCCCGGCGACTCCAACTCGTCGAGGCCGCCGGCTGGCCGGCGGTCGCCACCGTCGTGTGCGCTGGGGCCACGGCCGGTTTCTTTAGCTGGTATGCATACCTGACCCATGGTCCGCACCGCGCGTTGCTCCTCGAAGCAAGCTTGGTGCTGGCGTTGATCGCCGGCCCGCTGCTCGCGGTCGGCCTATGGGACGCATATGCGCGTTACTTCTCGCATCGCACCGACATCTCGTACGCCTCGGCGTTGCGCTGGGACGTACCGTCGTGGGCGTCGCTCGTGCTGTTGTGGATGATTCTCGCCGCGCCCGGCGGCGTCAGCACCGAAGGCCGGGCCATCGCGGTCGCGGCTGCGGTGTTTTGCGTCCTCAAGCTGGTGGTTGCGGCGCGCTTCAACGCTACTGTGCGCGACGTGCTCGTGACGTTCGTCGTCACGCGCGTTCCAATCATCATCATCGCCGAGCTGGCGACGGTGATCGTGGGTCAGCGCGCGGGCGTACACTTCGCCGCGTCGGAGAATCCGCTGCTCGCGGTGTGGGGCCGCTGGGACGCCGAGCATTACATCGGCATCGCGACCAACGGGTACTCGGGCACCGAGCCCGCGTTCTTCCCGCTGTACCCGCTGCTGATCTGGCTCGTCGGGGGCTTCACGAACAACCATCTCATCGCCGGTCTCTTGATCTCCAACGCCGCCAGTTTCTTCGCGCTTCTCTATCTGTATAAATTGGTGGAGCACGAATTCAACCGTCACGTCGCGCACCGCGCGGTCTTCTACGTCTCGATCTTCCCGACGGCGATCTTCTTCTCGGCGGTCTACACGGAATCGCTGTTCCTGTGCCTGTCGGTGGCAAGCTTCTACTACATTCGCGAACGGCGCTGGGTCATCGCCGGTCTCTGCGGGTTCTTCGCCGCGCTCACGCGCGTCGAGGGCGTGCTGCTGGTCGTGCCGTTTGTAATCGAATGGGCCGTGGCGCTCTACGAATCGCGCGGGGATTGGTTCAAGTGGCCGCTCGATACGGTGGTCAAGCCGCTGCTCGGCGTCGCGCTCGTGCCGCTCGGACTCGCCTCCTACATGATCTACCTGTGGGTGCTGCGCGGCGACCCGCTCTACTTCTCGCACGTCCAGGCGCACTGGGATCGCTACCTCGCGCCGCCGTGGGTGAGTTTTAGCCACGCGCTGCACTTGATCACCGGCGGCTTCGCCCCGCAGACGATCGCCAACCAGTTGCTCGAAGTGACGTTTACGCTGCTGATGCTCGGCGTGCTCATCGTCGGTTTCCGGCGCCTGCGCGCTTCGTATATCGCCTACATGGCGGTCTCGATTCTCGTGCCGCTCTCGACCTCGAGCCTAATGAGCATGCCGCGGTTCGCGCTCGTGCTCTTCCCGATGTTCGCGCTCTTCGGCCTATGGGGTGCCAAGCCGACGGTGAACAATATCATCGTCGCGTTCTCGCTGCCGCTGCTCGGCCTGTTCACCGTTCTCTTCGCGGATTGGTACTGGGTCGCTTGAGCGAGTCAACATTCGTGGAGCGCCTCACGCAAAAGCGCGGGGTGCGCCAGTTCTTGAAGTTTGGCGTTGTCGGCGCCTCGGGGTTCGTCGTGAACCTCGTCATCTTTACGCTGCTGCAGCGTCTGGTACCCAATCACGAAGTGGCGGGCTGGTATAACGCGATCTACTCGATCGCCTTTCTATCGGGCGGCGTTTCGAATTACTTTCTCAACCGGTCCTGGACGTTTCGTTCCACCGGCCACGTCGGCCGCGAGGGGCTCTCGTTCATGGCGGTTTCCGTGATGGCGCTCATCGTCGGCTTGATCGTGTCGGCCGTGCTGGCACCGTTGCCGGCGCCGTTCGTGGCCCGCGGCACGTTTGGTCATGGGCACATCACTTGGTTCCTCTCGACCGTCTCGGCGATCGTGGTGAACTTCTTCGTCAACAAATATTGGACGTTTCGTTCAGCCGATTGAGCGAGCGCCGCTGGTGGTGGCTCAGCGTCGCCGCCTGCTGCGTGATCGGCCTCGTCCTCCGGCTCAAAGGCCTGCATAACCCGCTCCTCGATCACCCGGGCTGGCGGCAAGGTGACACGGCAGCGATCGCGCGCAACTTCGCCCAGCTCAACTTCAACATTTTCTACCCGCAGACCGAATACAACGGCGCGCCGCCCAACTATGTCGAGCTGGAACTGCAGATCGTGCCGTTCCTGGCCGCGATCGGCTACAAGCTCTTCGGCGTGCACGAAGTGTTCGGCCGGCTGCTCGAGATCGCGTTCGGCATCGGCACGATCGCCGTCACCGGTTTTTTCGCGCGCTGGCTGTTTGCCGATGCACTGGCCGGCGTCGCCGCGATGGCGCTCTACGCGATCTTCCCCGGCAGCATCTACTACTCGCGGACATTCCAGCCGGACGGCGCGATGGTGTTCTTTCTCGTTGCAGCGCTGTACGCGTGGTCGCGCTGGATGGTAGCTGATGATGGCCGAACGTGGCGCGGCGGCATCATCGCCGCGGTCTTGCTCGCGCTCGCGTTTCTGGCGAAGCAAGTTGCGCTGATCGCTCTTATCCCCGCAGCGGCGATGCTGATCGGCCGTTTTCGCTGGCAAGGCGTTGCCGTACTGGCCGCCTCGCTCGTTCCACTTGCGCTGTACGGCCCCTACGTTGCCTCGCACGCGGAGTGGCACTGGGCCAGCGGCATCTTGCGCTTACACGTCATCCCGTCGTTCATCGGCGCGTTCACCTCGCTGCACGGCTTCGAACGCAAAGCGATCGACTTCGCCAAAGCGCTGCGCATGCTCGCGACGACCATGCTCGGACCTGCCGGCATGCTGCTGCTCATCGCGGGCTTCTGCATTCGCCTGCGTTCGAGAGCGGATGCCGTGCTGTGGGGCTGGCTTGCCGGCGGCTTGATCTACACCTACGTCGTGCTGACGGTCGAAAAAGTCGATTACTACCTCTATCCGCTCGTACCGCTGGGCGCGCTCGTCGGCGGCAACCTGATCGCCCGTGCGGTCGACCGGTTCGGCACGACGGCTAATGCACGGGTAGCGGCAGCGGCGGTCCTCGGCGTACTGTGGCTCGTCGCGCTCTACATCGGCCGGCGTGAGATTGCCCCGTACTATGCGTGGAGCTCGAACGTGTACACGCGCTCGCTCGCGCTGAACAAAATGCTCGCTCCGGGCGCGCTGATCGTGATCGGGCACTACGATCCGTCGTTGATGTACTACATTCAGCGCAAGGGCTGGATGGAAGATCCCTACGTGTGGACGCCGTTCGACGAGCAGAGCGCGATTCGCAAAGGCGCGCGCTACTTCATCGCGGTCGAACCGAAGCGGCTAGCGCGCAATCTCGAGCTCTGCCATTGGCTCGAGCGTTTTCCGCTGCTCGATCCGAACGCCAAGTGGCCGGTTTACGAGACCGATCCCGGCAAGGTTCTGCCCGGGGCCGAGGCGCGCTGGCAAGCATTCCGCACTCAGGAACGCGACGGCACCTACGACCCTTCGCGCTCGAGTTGTTCCGTCGTCGGGGCAACGAGCGGTTCGGCTAAGGCGGCCGACAAAGCCGGTGCATCCGGCAGCGGAACTTCCTCGTCGTAAGGACGCTGCAACACAACGCTGAGCGAACCGTTGCTCAGCGCCGTCATGCCGCGGATCTCCCAGCCCTGCGAGCCGAGAAGCGCTAGGCTGGGATCAACGTCGCCGCCGGCGGCATCCCCCTTTGCGATGGTGTGAAACGTGAATTCGAAACGGCCGCGCATGGTGTCTTGTTCCCCATACGCGGCCGGACTAACGAGAGGCTAGGAGTGCGGCGTCGAGCAAGGCGCGGGCGTCGTTCCGGGCGAGGCCGTCGGGATTGAGCTGCCGCTCGGGAACGCCGTGTTGTCGTAGTAGTTTTGCAGGGCGGTGAGCATCCCGGTGTCGCTGATATTCATGCCCCAGTCGAAGAGGTCGGTGGTCGTCGCGTTCGACGATCCGAACCACGCGCTCGAGGGCACGCCGCCCGATGTGTTGCGGATCATCGAGATCTTCTCGAGCCCGCCCGCGCTCTCGGTTTTCACGACCGCGTTGGGATCGAGCAACAGAAGATTCTGCAGGGCCGCCTTGGCTGCCGTGCTGTAGCCGCTGAACTCTTCCACCAGAACGTGCATGATCGGATGCACCGACAGGCTCGCAATCTGGCACATCCCGTCATAGACGTCGTCGTTGTAATCACCGGTAGCCGGGTTCGGATTGAACGACTCGGTAATGAAATCGTACTCGTTTGTGGCGCTGACGAGGCCCGGAATTGCAACCGTCTGCAAGTAGGTGCTCTCCGTCTTGAGCGAGAGCTGCTTGTCGGTGGTGAACGAATCCGTATTGCCGCCCGGCGCAGGGGTCGGGAACGTGGTCAAGTCGGTTTGGATCGCGGCGTAGTCGGCCGCGTTCTTGTCGCGCATCACGACGTCGCTTGAGAACCAGTTGTGGCCGTCCATATACGCGACGCCGTCGATGATCGCGAACTTCGCGTGGATGTCCATCGGCGCTTGCTGATAGGCGATCGATGCGTTCGGCGTTGCCGGCGCTGTGGCCGTGGTGTACTCGTACTTCGCATGACCGCCTGCAGCTACGATAGCGGCGATGTCGGTCGCGTTGCTGCCGTTCTCACTATACGGCGTGATCACCGTAACGCTCGCGCCAGCACGTGCTGCGGCCTCGAGTGCCGTGTCGATGTCGCTCGAGAGATCCCACGCGCTGAGACAAATCACGCGCCCTTGGGGAACGATCGTCGTGAAGAACGTCGATGCAACGTTTGTGAGCGACCCATCTTGTCCGGACGCGATCGCCTGGCTGCATGCCGTATCGACGAAGGCCGGACCGCTCGTTGCGGTCGCCGTCGGACTCGGTGACGGTGTCGGCAACGCGCCCGATGCCGTGTAGAGCGCAAAGTACGCGTTGGGGTTCGCCACCACGGCCGGACTGAGCGCGACCGATGCGAAGGTCGCCGTCGTTCCGGTGACCGTTGCGGGAGTCGTGCTGACGCTGTCCCACTCCGTCCCAGTCCAATAAGCGAGAAAGACGGATTGCGTCGGTGCCGAGGCGAGAACGAACTGCCCGCCGATGGCGGAGATGGTCGTACTCGTGGCAGCCGAGAGCGTTATGTAGAGAAGCGGCGTGCCGGTCGCGAGCGAAGCGATACGGCGCAACGCGAGCACGCCGGTACCGGTGGGGTTGGTTGTCGTCGCTTGTGCGGTCACGGTGCCCGTGTCGGTCACGCTGAGCGTCGCAGAGATGCCGCCCGCTGAAGTCGTCACCGTTTGCGGCGTCGCCGGCGTCGATGTGGGCGTGCCGCCCGTCACGCCGGGAGCGCTCGGCACGGCTCCCCCGCCGCCTCCACCGCAAGCAGCGGTCGTGAGGGAGATTGCGACCAAGCCAACCATGGCCAAGCGCTTAAGCGACATGACGACTCCTCCATGAGCGACGTATTTCAGCGACGTTCGTACGTGCTGCGCACTCATTCCTGGTATGTTGAAACGAGTTAAACAAAATGATCCCTAGCGAGCCTTGCAGCATCGCTAGGGATCACGCCGTGCTAGGCGATTTTCCGGTGAATTACCGCAGTAGCTGAACCGACTGTGGTTGTCCGCCGCGCGAGACGGACTGCGTAAGCGTTCCTGTCAACGACACGTCGTCATAGTACGCGTAGCCGTAGAACGTGGTCGACGTCGACGTTCCCATGATTCCTATGAACAACGTCATCGCCTGACCCGCGTAGGCTGTGAGGTCATACGGGCCTTTCTGTTTCCAGACACCTCCCTGAACCGCGGCGCCGCTCGGCGGCAAGCAGTCGGCCATCGGTGGTGCGAAGCTTGTGGGTTTGTTGAGGTTGTCGTAACAGTTGTCTTCAAGGAACAGGATCTTCGAGGGAGCCGTTGTCGTCGACATTGCCGTCGCACCGCTCGGGCCGCTCGAGGTGAACGAGCCGGCCGGATAGATTTCGCTTTCGACGTCGTTGCTGTAGAGACTCGAGTAGTTGCCGCCCTCAAATACCCACATCGTGAGCATCGGATGGAACGACGGCACGGTGATGTCTTGGCACAGGCCGATGTTGCCCTTGCCGCGCTTCACCGACCCGCTGACGAGTGCGGAGTGTCCGACGAGTGCAGCATTTGCACCACCGTGCACCGGCGCGGTGCCGGTTCCGCCGGGCGTTCCGCTCGGCACGGACGTCGCGACCGCGAACGCGGTCAGGTCAGGAGAGGTCGTCGCGCCCGGGGTCGGCGAGGACGCCGGAATCGGAGTCGCGTCCTCATTCGGCGGAATCGGCAGGTTGTCGTCCACCGGACCACTCGGTTGGTGATTCGCGAAACAGGGATACCACGGTGAGAGCGACGTTGACGACGCCTCGAAGCCGCCGTTGACGATGGCTTGCGGCGAAGCGCCCGGGCTCGGCGAGGCGGTCGGTGATGGCGACGGCGTCGGCGACGGCGTCGGAGCCACGATCACGGCGCCGGTGTAGACCGCAATAAACATCGATGCGCCGGCCGCCAGCGAGATCGACGGGCTAAATGTTACCGCACCAAACGTGACGGTGTTGCCCGATACAGTTCCGGCGGATCCGATCGTTTGCCATGCGGAGGTCGCTGGATTGAAGTAGGCGAGAAAGACCGAGCCCGTCGGTGCGTTCGAAAACGTGAAGCTCGACGACGGGAAACCCGTAATCGTCGCGGCTGCCGACGCGGTGATTGAAAGATAAACGAGCGCCGTATTCGCCGTCGCCGCTTCAGGTTTCACCGACTGCGTCGTGGTGCCGCTTGCGCGGGCGACGTTCTGAATGGCGGGTGCACTGCCCGGAGGCGTGGAGCTCTCGGCGGCGTTGACGTTACCGCTACCGGTAATCGTGACGGTGCTCGTGATACCGCTGACGCCGGTGCCCGTCACAGCTGCGCCGGTCGTCGTCAGACCCGTGCCGTGCGGCAACGGATCCTGTACGGTCGTACCGGGCGGGCCGCTACACGACGCAACGCCGATCGCGAGAACGGCCGTGAACACAGCCAAGTGCTTCAAAAACACCGCCAACCTCCATGCCAAAAAAAAGCAAAATCCAGGGCGGCACGAGTCCGCCCGTCCCAGCCTTCGCCCAGCAGTCGTTAAATATCTACTGCCCGAGCGCACTCTTTGGCCAAACTTAAGGTCCCCGGCCGCGCTTAAGGCGGTGTTAACTTATAAGTCTTCGGCTCAGGGCAGCGGCAGCAGTGAGGCCGGGGGCGTGATCGCGGTGTCGGCGTTTTCAGGCACGCCGGAATCCACCAGCTGCCGGTACTGTATGAGACGGTCGGTGAGGCGTGTGACCTGCGCGCTGAGCTCATAGCTCTGCTGGATCGCCTGGGTCAGTTCGCTCGAATCGTACGTATAATCGAAGCGGTGCAGTGTGGTCGCGATGTCCTGCGCTTGGGTGCGTAGCAGCACAAACGAGCGCCGCAGCCCCGATCCCGTCGTACGATACGAGGGGTAGTTGGATACGACGATATCACGCTTGACCTCGGCCTGCTCGACCTGCGCGCGGAGCGCTTCGATCCGGGGGTCGCCCGGCGCGTAGTGGTTCGCAACGTCCAGCGCGCGGACGGCATCCTCGAACCGCGAGGCAGTGAACAGCGATTGTGCGATCCGCGCTTGCACGGCGACGAGCCCGGCGCGCGCGTGCGAATTCGTCGGGTCGACGCGCAGCGCCAACTGGTAGGCGATCGATGCGTCGGCCGAGTTGCCGTGATTGAGCGCGACGTCACCTTGATGATTGCGCGTCTGCACGATCCACGTCGTGATCGTCGACGCGCAGCCGGTCGTGCTCACGAGAACCGAAAATAACAGGGCCAACCACCAGTGACGCATCGAAATGCTCCTACGAATGACGGGACGAAACGAAGATGTGCGCGGCCTGGGCGATGAGCCAGGCCCCGGGCCAAAGGATGAGCTGCGAGAGAATTGTGCCGGCAATCGCGGTCACGGCTAGATAAAAGATCAACGAACGAACTTCGCCCAAGGTTCGCTCGCCCTTCGCGGCTTGGTCGGTGATGATCGCGCTCGTCGGGTCGACCAGCAGGGTGAACGCGATCGTTCCGATGCCGTTGATGATGCCGGAGAGCCCGACCGCCGTGGTCCGCGCGGCCAGGTTGAGCACGCTGGCATAATACGCCGCCAGGACCCCGATCGAATACACCGCGGTCACGAGCACGTTCGCGATCAGCAGCTTGCGCGGAACGTGCGCGATCGAGAAGCTGCGCGCGATAGAAATATCGGGGAAACGGAGCGATCCGGCGACCTCGCGCATCACGCCGATGTCGGCGAGACGCATGACGGCCTTTAGCACCGATCCCTGGCGCTCGAACGAGCCGATGCCGCGCACGAACATGAAGATGAACGTCGGCATCAGCATCAGGCCGACCGTCGTGCCGATGGTGCCCGAGAACACGACCAGCCGCAGCTGTAACGCGAACACGTCGACGAGATGGGGCGTTGCCACGGTGAGGTGATGACGCAGCGCGTCATTGGCGGTCGCGTCGGCAAGCCCGCCGAGCGCCGGCGTGACGATCAGCGTTGCCAGGCGGCTCGCGGTCATCACGAGGTTGAAGAGCGAAATCGCCGTAGCGATCCGGCCGGTCTTCACGCCTGCATAACGCGCGGCGTATGCGCCAATCTGCAGCGCCTGCACGAGGCCGTTCAGCAGCATGGCGATCAGCAGGTTCGGTACGAACACTTCCGCCGCGCCCATCGAACTTATACCACGTTGCGGCGGCGCAGCCGGACCGCGTCCGGCTCGAGCGGACCCAGCACGCACAGTCCCCGTTCGGTCGCGAAAAGTTCGCGCGCGAGCGCGTCGACGTCGGCGACTTCGACCGCATCGAACCGTTCTTCCACTTCTTCTGCCGAGATTTGGCGTCCGTGCACGATTGCGTTGCGCGCGAGGCGCGACATGCGGCTCGACGTGCTCTCGAGCGCGAGCGTCATGTTGCCCTTGAGCTGCTCGCGTGCGCGCGCCACTTCATCCGGTGTCACGCCGCCGTCGATCAGGCCGTCGATCTCATCAACGATCACGTCGACGCATTCCTGAACCCGGTCGGGCGACGTGCCCGCGCTCACGCCGAACAAGCCGGCGGCACGGTACGCTTGCTGAAACGACGAGACTTCGTATGCGAGCCCGCGCTCTTCGCGCACTTCCTGAAAGAGCCGGCTCGACATCCCGCCGCCGAGGATCGTATCGAGCACCGAGAGCGTGTAGCGCCGTTCGTCGCGCATCGAGAGCCCCGGCATACCGAGCATCACGTACGCTTGTTCCGTGTCGTCGTGCGTCACGTTGATCGCGGGCCGGAAGGCCGGCTGTTCGGGTTGCGGCACCCGCGCTTGGCCGCTGAACTCGGCGAAGGCCTCGCCCAAACGCGCGGCGAGGTCGTCGTGGTCGAGGTTTCCGGCCGCGGCGATCAGCACGGTGCCGGGTGCATAGCGTTCGCGGTGCCAGGCAGCAAGCACGTCGCGGTCGATGGCCGCGACGGTATGCGCGAAGCCGATCGTCGGATCGCCGAGATTCGCGCCGCGCCAGAGCGTGCGCGTGAACGCATCGTTGATGACCTCGTCGGGCGAGTCATCGTACATCTTGATCTCTTCGAGCACCACATCGCGTTCTTTGCGCAACTCATCGGCATCGAGCACGGAATGCAAGAACATATCCGAGAGCACGTCGACTGCGACCGGCAGATGCTTGTCCATCACGTGTGCGTAGAACACGGTGAGTTCTTTGTCGGTCGCGGCGTTGAGGTTGCCGCCGACGGCGTCCATCTCTTCGGCGATCCGGCGCGCGCTGCGGCGCGCCGTACCTTTGAACAGCATGTGTTCGAGCAGGTGCGAGATGCCGCGGCGTTCGGGCGGCTCTTCCGACGAGCCGACTTCGGCGAAGATGCCGAGCGTCGCCGAGCGCACGTGCGACATCGATTCCGTCAACAGCCGCACGCCGCCGGGCAGCACGCTCTCGCGAATCATCCGTTGGACCCGCCGGCCAGCTCGCTGCGAAACTTCGGGTCCCAGAAGACGTTGGCATTGCCGCTCGGCGAGCCCGTCAGCACGCGCGGCACGGTCGTTGCAAAGACCGTGGCCGATGAGGGCATCGCGAAGTCGCCGCTCACGACCGCGCCCTTGCCCGCGTCCGCCGGAACCGTCACCCAGAGATCGACCTCGGCGATCGCCGGATCGACGGCGAACGCGCCGCTGACCAGCGCATCGACCTCGGCGCGAAAGGCGGCGGTGTCGACGCGCCGGTGAAACTTCACCCCCGAGAGCGTCAAACCGCAAAAGCTTGCCGCAGCGGTGCGCTCGCAACGAACGCGCGTGAGCTGCAGATCGAGCGGACGCGCCAAGAGCGCGTGCGCGATTCGCTGCGCCAACGCGCGATCGCCGCCGGCCGAGCGTCCGACGGCGCGGTAATCCACCGCCGCCGACGCCACGGCGGTGCTCAGCCCGAAGACGAGTGTCGCCAACGCGACGCCGAGTCTAGTAGCTTTGCGCAAAGTAGGCCTGAGCCGTGGCCGGCTCGCCGCAGGCGACGCAGGTAGCACTCTGCGCCGGCCTACGCAGATTACGCGAGGTTGCGCTCGTCGCTTCCTTGATCGCCGCTTCGCACTCGGGACGCTCGCACCACGCGATGTCGATCATCCCCGCGCGCTCCTCGAGCAAACGCAAGAATTCGACGCGATCGCCGGTCGAGATCGTATGCGACTCCAAGTACGCTTTGGCTTGGCTGAAAAGCGAGGCTTGAATCTCCTCGAGCACGGCCGGGATCTCGGCCACGATCGCATCGAGCGGCACCGTGCGCTTCTGACCTTCTTCTTTAAATGCGCGATCGCGTCGTACGAGCGTGGCAACGCCGCCCTCGAGATCGCGCGCGCCGAGCTCGATGCGCAACGGCACGCCGCGCATGTCCCACTCGTTGAACTTGAAGCCGGGCGATTGGCCTTCGCGATCGTCGAGCTTCACCCGAAGTCCGGCTTTCTTGCACGCCGTGAACAAACCGCGCGCCGCGTCGAGCACGGCCGTCCCGTCGCCGCGCACGATCGGCACGATCACAACCTCGATCGGCGCCATCTTCGGCGGCATGCGCAGCCCGCGATCGTCGCCGTGCACCATGATCAGCGCGCCAAGCATGCGCCACGACATGCCCCACGACGTCGTCCACGCGAACTGCTGCGTCTGATCTTCGGCCTGGAACGAGATGTCATAAGCGCGCGAAAAGTTCTGACCGAGCTCGTGCGAGGTGCCGGCCTGGAGCGCCTTGCCGTCGGGCATCAGCGCTTCGATCGAATACGTGTGGTTTGCGCCGGCGAAACGTTCGCTCGCGCTCTTCTCACCGAGGTACACCGGAACAGCGGCGACGTTCTCCGCGACGTCGCGATAGACGTCGAGCATGCGCGCCACTTCTTCGGCCGCTTCTTGCTCGGTCGCGTGCGCGGTGTGGCCTTCTTGCCACAAGAACTCGAGCGTTCGCAAGAACGGTCGCGTACGCTTTTCCCAGCGCAGCACGTTGGCCCACTGATTGATGAGGATCGGCAGATCGCGGTAGGACTGCACCCACTCGGCGTACATCGTCCCAATGATCACTTCAGACGTGGGCCGGATCGCGAGCCGCTCGGTCAACTTTTCACCGCCGCCTTCGGTGACCCAGGCGACTTCGGGCGCGAAGCCCTCGACGTGCTCGGCTTCGCGCACGAGCAGCGACTCCGGGATCAGCAGCGGAAAGTAGGCGTTCTCGTGGCCCGTTTCTTTGAAGCGCCGATCGAGCTCGGCTTGCAGCCGCTCCCAGAGCCCGTAGCCATAGGGTCGCAGCACGAGGCAACCCCGCACCGGGGCCTGCGATACCAGTTCGGCGCGGTAGCAGATCGCCTGATACCATTCGGAGAGATCGGCGGCTTTGGGCGGGATATCACGGACGAGTTCGGGCACGACCCATCCGAATTCTAAGACACCGACCCGCTCCCTTTAGCGGAAAGCCCGCATCACGCGGGCACGTGCTAAGACTGGCGGCGCGCGCGAACGATTCGGATGCTGATCGTCGAGCCTTGCGGGATCAACACGTTTTGGCGATTGTTCCCCGCGATGGCCGCGCCAGCGCCGGCGCCGAGCAGCGCACCGATACCGTGTCCGAGCAGGCCGCCGACGAGGGCGCCCGCCGCGGCGCCGCCGACCGTCTTGCCGGCATTGCTCTTCGTCTGAAGGTCGACGTTCTCGGTGTAGGCGCTGATCTGATAGACGGCGCCCGAGCGCGTGTTCACCTTGTCGTAGGCGAGCGTGATTTTACCGTTCGTGCCTTGTCCGGCGGCTTGAACTGCAGCCACATGGCCATAGATCGTCGCCCCGTTGATGTCGTAGTTCGACGAGTGCGCGTTCGAAATCGTGAACGGCTGGCCCACCTGAACGTGGTTTGAGCTGAGGTTGGCGTCGAAGGTTCCGGTCAGGGTTGTGCCCGGGCTAAGCTGCGCCAGCGCTGCGATCGGCAGCACCGCAAACAGGATACCGGCAAATAGGGTAGTCAGTGTACGGCCCATGGAATACTCCTCGGTAGTGGCGAACCGCTTGTGTTCATGCCCAAATTAACGCGGATCTACACGCGCACGGGGGACGACGGGACGACCGGTCTCGTCGGGGGGCAGCGCGTCAAGAAGAACGATCTGCGGATCGAAGCCTATGGTTGCGTGGACGAGCTGTCCAGCGCGATCGGCGTGGCGCGTTCGGCGCTCGCCGACGTTGCGCGAACGCGGCAAGTTCAGGATATCGCGCGCGCGCTGCGGGTCACGCACCAGCTCGATGCGTGGCTCGCGTGGACGCAAGACGTCCTCTTCAATCTCGGCAGCGATTTGGCGACGCTCCCGGATGACCGCTGGGAAGGTATGCCCCTGATCACATCCGCCGACGCCGTCGCGCTCGAACGCGCGATCGATGCCGCGGAAGCTGATCTCGAACCGCTCGATACCTTCATTCTTCCGGGCGGATCGTACCCCGGCGCATTTCTCCATGTTGCGCGCACGATCGCGCGGCGGGCGGAGCGTTTGCTGATTTCGCTGCGCGAACGCGAGGCGGTTTCCGACGACGTGATGCGCTACGTCAACCGTCTTTCCGATGCGCTCTTCGTGTGGTCGCGCTGGATCAACGCCGCCCTCGATCAACCCGAACACCGCTGGAACGCCGCAACAAAACCGCCACTCTAGCTGAGGAGGTGGGCGGTGCGCATTAGGGCTACGGCGGTTACGGCGTCGGTGATTTCGCCGGCGGCGGCTGCACGCAGCGCTTCGGTGAAGGGCATGCGGACGGCGACGATCGTTTCGACGTCTTCGGGATCGGCCGGAACGGCGTGCACGTCGCGCGCGAGAAAGAGGACGATGCCTTCTTGCACGATGGAGGGAATCTCGTAGGTGATTCCGAGATCGTCCCAGCGCGTCGCCTCGAGGCCCAGTTCTTCACGCAACTCGCGGGCCGCGGCAGCTTGCGCCGTTTCATCCGGCTCGGCGCCGCCTTTGACGATCTCCAACACCATGCGATCGATCGCGTAGCGCGCCTGACGCGTTAGGACGACTTCGTCGCCATCGAGCACGAGCACGCCGCTCGCCCGCGGGGTAACCACCACGCCGTGCTCGCCGGGACGGCCGTTCGGGTGCACCATGTCGTGCGCCTCGAAACGCAGCCAAGCATTTTCGTACGTCGTGCGCCGGCTGTTGCGCACATAGCCCGGATCACTCACCGATCGGCACGTGCGCGGGTGCGCCGCCCTTCTTCGGCCGCCGAATCAGGAAGATCAGCGGAATGCAGACGAAGCTCAAGAGCGCGATGGCGTAGTTCACGTCGGCGTACGAGATGATCGCCGACTGCGCGAAGTCGAGCTGCGCGAGCGCCTGCAGCGGCGAGTGCGTGAGGAACTGCTGAATCTGGGGGTTGGCCAGCGTGATCGAGCCGCCGATGATCGTCGAGTGGAACGATTCGCGCCCGTGCAAGAGCACGGCCAGCGCCGCGACTGAGATCGATCCGCCCAGTTGCAGCGCGAGCTGCACGAAGGCACCGGCCTTCGGGCCTTCGGTTTGCGAAACCGCACCGAGCACCGCAATCGAAAGCGGAATCCACAAGAGCGCCGAGCCGATGCCGTTGAGGAAGAGCGGAAGGATGAAGTCGGTGAAGGTTGCGGTCGGTGCGGTAATGCGTGCCTGCAAATACGTCCCGACCGCGGCCGAAATGAAACCCGAACCAAGCATGAAGCGCGGATCGACCTTCCCCGTCAGGCGCACGACGATCGGTGTCGCGAGCGCGATCGGGATCGCGCGCATCATGAACAACAGGCCGCTGAGCGTCGGCGTCCACCCGAGCGAGCCTTGAGTAAATTGCGGCAACGTGTAGCTCGCGCCGAAGACCGAGACGCCCAGCGAGAGCGCGAGCACGGTCCCTGCCCAGACACTGCGATTGCGCAAGATCCGCAAGTCGACCACGGGGTTCGCGGTCTGCGTGAGTTCCCACCACACGAACGTCAGCAACGAAACCACGCAGATGACCGAGATCAACAGGATCGTCGAGTCATTGAACCAGTCGTTCTGCTCGCCTTCGGTGAGCACGTACTGGAGCGCCGCGAGCCCGACCGCTAAGAGACCGAGTCCGACCGCATCGATCGGCGTGCCGCGATTGGCTTTGCTCGGATCGCGCAAAAGTAAGAGCAGCACGATCACGGAAAAGATTCCCGGTAGAACGTTGATCTCGAAGCACCAGTTCCACGAGAAGTTATCGACCAGGTAGCCGCCGAGCGGCGGGCCGAGCGTCGGCCCCATGATCGCGCCGAGTGCGAATATGCCTTGGCTCGCGGGCAATTGCTCCGGCGGGAACGTATCGCGCATGATCGACTGGCCCATCGTGAGCAAGCCGCCGCCGAAAGCGCCCTGCACCGCGCGCGCCGCGATCAGCGCGGTCAGCGATTCCGACGTTCCGCACAGCACCGAGGCCAGCGTGAAGCCGACGATCGACACCAGAAAATAGTTGCGGCGGCCGAAGCGGTTCATCAGCCACGGCGTCAGCGGAATGACCACGATGGCCGCGATCACGTAGGCCGTGATCACCCATGTCGCTTCGTCCTGGCTCGCGCCGAGGTTGCCCTGGATCGTCGGCAGCGCGACGTTGGTGATCGTCGAGTCGAGGGTTTGCATCAGCGCCGCCGCCATCACGCCTGCGACGATCAGCACCCGGCGCAGGCCATACTCGGTGACATCGGCTTGCGCCCGCTGCGCGGCCGGGGCGGAATTCGTGTTCATGCTCGCTCGGTGCGGTCGCGCCGCAGCGGCGCGCCGAATCAGACAACGCTCTGCCCCTTACAGAGGTTGCGTCCGGGCGCGGTAAGCGAGCTAGCCGCTCACCACCAGCGCATCGAGCGCGGTCACGCCTTCTCCTTCGGCGTGCACCATCAACGGGTTCACGTCGATCTCGACGATGTCGGGGACGGTGACCATCAGCCGGGCGATCGCCGTCACCGTTCGGGCCACCGCTGCGACGTCGGCCGCCGGCGCACCGCGGAAACCGTCGAGTAGTTTGGCCGAACGCAAGCGGCGCAGCGCCGCGACGATCTCGGCTTCGCTCGCGTCGCCGGGCAATAACTGCACGTCGCCGATCGCCTCAACCCAGATGCCGCCGAGCCCGAGCAGCAGCACGGTTCCCCATGCCGGATCGCGCTTGGCACCCACCATCAACTCGAGGCCGCGCGGCGACATCCGTTCGATCAGACCGCCGTCGAGCACGACGTCCGGAGCGGCGCGCGCAACATTGCGCATCATCGCATCCCACCCAGCGCGCAACGCTGCTTCATCGGCAAGGTTCAACATCACGCCGCCGGCTTCGGTCTTGTGCGCAAGGTTTGCCGCTTGCGCTTTGAGCGCAATCGGAAAGCCCACACGGCTCGCAATAGCCACCGCTTCATCCGCCGTGCGCGCTACGTCGCCGGCGGGTACGCGAATACCGGCTGCGGCGAGAATTCGTTTGCCAAACCACTCGGCTTGCGGGCCACTGCCGATCGGCGGAAGATTGGTCAACGGCGCATGCGTGACGCGATTGCGGGCCGCTGCGAGCGCGCGGCCGTAGCGCGTGTAGTTCGCAACGGTGCGCAACGAACGATCCGTCGAGCGCGAGAATACCGCCCGCGTCACCGCCACCGCCTCCGCAATGTGCGGAGCGAGCGGCGATCCGTCACCGAGCAACACGAGGATGACCGGCTTCTCCGAGCCCATCATTCCTTCGTTCATCTTGTGCACGGGCAAGCCCGACGCGGCCGAGATGAGCAGCATCCCCACGTTCGGATCGTCGAGCAGCGCGCGCGTCACCGCCGGCATATTTTCGGGCGGGCACGCGGTGGTCACGTCGAGCGGGTTGCGATAGGTATTGAATGCCGGCAGCAGTTCGGTCAGGCGCGTCACGGTGCTCGGCTCGAGCGCCGGAATGTCGAAATCGAGGTTATCGGCGACGTCGTTGACGATCGCGCAGATCGCACCGGAAGCGGTGAGAATGCCCGGCCCTTTTTCGGGCGGCACCGGAAAGCGCGTGAGCACTTCGCTCGCGTCCATTAGTTCATCGATCGTGTCGACGATCAGGACGCCGGCGCGTTCGACGTGCGTGCGCATCGTCGCGTAATCACCCGTCAGCGAACCGGTGTGGGATTGCGCGGCCGCGCGTGCTTTGCTGCTGCGGCCGGGATGCAGCATCACGATCGGCTTGCCGGCGGCGCGCGCACGGGCACATGCCGCTAAGAACGCCGCCGGTCGCAGAATCTGCTCCGCGTAGACCGCGATGCAGTTCGTCGCGCGATCTTGGGCCAGGAACTCGATGAAATCGGTCGTGTCGAGGCCCGCTTCGTTACCGATCGAGACGACGTACGACACCGGCAGATCGCGCGCGCCGGCCGCGCGCTGGAAGTGTCCGAGCAGACCGCCGCTCTGGCCGATGAACGCTACCCCAGGTTTCGAATCCGCGGTGAAGTGCCCGACCGGGCGCGCGAAGAGCAAATGCACTTCGAAGCCATCTACGTTGTTCGTGAAACCCAAACAGTTCGGCCCGACGACGGCGAGCCCGCCGTCGCGCGCCATCTGCGCGATCGCATCTTGTTCATCGCGGCCGCCGAGCTCCGCAAATCCCGATGCGAACACGATCGCGGAGTTGACCTTGCGCCGCACGCACGCCGCGATGGCATCGCGCACGGCGGCGGCCGGCAACACGAACACCGCGAGGTCGACGCCCTCGGGCAACTCGTCGGCGCTCTGCAACACCGGCCGGCCGTCGATCGGCTCCGTGCTGCGCCCGATGAGGTAAATCGGGCCCGCGAACTCGTTCAGCTTCAGCGACTCAAGAATCACTTGCCCCGGGCTGCCCTGGCGCGCCGACATCCCGACGATGGCGACGGACTTCGGATGCAGGAAGCGCGCTATCGATTCAACGGTGTTCAATCCGGCATGCTCACGCGCGGCGCAGACTTATCGAGAAACTGGCTGATGCGCTCGACCGACTCCGGACTGCGCGTATATTCGGCCACCATGCGCTCGAAGTAGATGCCGTCGTCGTAGGAGAGATCCTGGAGCCGCGGCAAGCTGTTGGTCACGGCGAAATTCGTCAGCGGCGCATTCTTGCAAATGGCGGCTGCGAGCTCGCGCGCTTTCGTCAACGACTCTCCCTTCGGCACCACGTACTGCACGGCGCCGTAGCGTTCGGCTTCGTCGGGTTTGAGCACGCGGCCGGTGAGCATCATGTCCTGCATGCGCGCGAAGCCGATCAGCCGCGCGATGCGCACCGAGCCGCCGCCGCCGACGAAGATGCCGCGCGCGCCTTCGGGCAGCGCGAAGAACGTCGTCTCATCGGCAACGCGGATGTGCGCGGCCGCGGCCATTTCGAAGCCGCCGCCGAGCGTCGCGCCATGCAGCGCGGCGATGACCGGGACACGGCCGCGCGCGATCGCTTCCATTTCCGATTCGCGGTTGTAACGGAACGGCAGCCGCTGCATGCCGCCGGCTTTGTTCCACGTTTCCGATGCGCGCCTCAGATCGAGGCCGGCGCAGAAGTTTCCACCGTGGCCAAACAGGATCGCGCACTTGGCCTCATCGCCGGCGCGCAAGACCGCCGCCAGCAGTTGCTCGCGCAACTCGGGGCTCATCGCGTTCCGCTTATCGGGACGGTTGAGGCCGATCAGGGCGACATCGCCGTCGCGTTCGTAGGTGACCACGTTCTCATCGCTCATCGAGCGCCACTTCAGCGGGGCAACGCACGGCCCCGCTGAATCCGAGCGCCAATGGTCAACGGATTCCTCGCTCGGCTCGTGCGCCGTACCTCGGTCGAGTCGTTGCAAGCCGACGAGCACCGCACCGGACTGCGACGCGTCCTCGGCGGCCGCGACCTGATCGCGATCGGCCTCGGCACGATGATCGGCGGCGGGATCTTCACCACGATCGGGCCGGGTGTGGCGAAAGCGGGCCCCGCGATCATCATCGCGTTTCTGCTGGCGGGTCTCGCCTCGCTCTTCGCCGCGTTGTGCTATGCCGAACTCGGCTCGATGGTGCCGATCGCGGGCAGCGCCTACACCTACGCCTACGCGACGCTCGGGCAGCTGGTCGCATGGATCATCGGCTGGGATTTGATCCTCGAGTACGCCGTCAGCGCCGCCCCGGTCGCCTCGGCGTTCTCATCCGCCGTTCAAGGTGCGGCGAGCGCGCTCTGGCACGTGACGTTACCGGCCTGGGCGCAGACGGCCCATTGGGAACATGCCGGACCGTGGTGGGCGTTCTGGAGCTTCGATCCCGCGAAAACGACGGTCGACGTGATCGGCGCACTCTTCGTGCTGGCGCTCTCGGCATTGCTCGTCGTCGGCATCAAGGAAACGGCGACCAGCAACAACACGTTCGTGGTCATCAAGATCGCCGCGCTTGTCGTGTTCGTGATCGCGGGACTCTCGCTGTTCCATCCCTCGAACTTAGCCCCGTTTGCACCCTACGGCTGGGGCACGATCGCCTTCGGCGCGAGCGGCAACGGCATCGTGCCCGCCGCGGCGCTCGTTTTCTTCACCTACATCGGATTCGACACCGCAACGACCACCGCCGAGGAAACGCGGAATCCGAAGGTCGACGTGCCGGTCGGCGTGCTGGGCTCGCTCGCGATCGGCACGGTCATCTACTGCACGGTCGCGCTCGTGCTGGTGGGCGTCGTGCCGTGGCAGCACGTGGATCAAAGCGCGGCGCTGCTGGCCGCGCTCGCGCCCCTGCACAGCCCGATTCTCGATGCGATCATCACGATCGGCGTCATCGCCGGCACGACCTCGGTGGCGCTGACATCACTGCTCGGCCAAAGCCGCATCTTCTACGTGATGGCGCGCGACCGCATGCTGCCGCCGGCCGTCGCAGCGGTGCACCCGCGCTTCAAGACGCCCGCGCGCATGACGATCATCACCGGCGTCATCGTCGCGCTCTTGGCGTTCTGTGTGCCGCTCGACGCGCTGCTCGAACTCGTCAACATCGGCACCTTCAGCGCGTTTATCATCGTCTGCGCCGGCGTGATCTGGCTGCGCTACAAGCGCCCCGATTTGCCGCGGCCGTTCCGCTCGCCGCTCGTGCCGCTCTTCCCGCTGTGCGGGATCGGGCTCTCGATCTTTCTCTCGAGCGTCGGCCTCGGTCCGTTCACCTGGCTGCGCTTCATCGTCTGGCTACTCGTCGGCCTCGTGATCTACTTCTGCTATGGTTTCCGCCAACCGGTTCCGGGCGAGAGTGGCGGTCCCTCGACAAGCTCGGGATGACATTTGTAGCGACCACGATGCGCGCAATTCATAAACGAAACCCTAGACGATGGCGCACCGGTTCCCGTGAAAGATGATTCGCCTGCTCGACGTTGCCGCTACGCCCGCTTCCGTCTCCTCGCGGCCGCCGGCAGCAACCGTCGTCGTCATCGACGTGCTGCGCGCAACGTCGACGATCGTCACGGCGCTTGAAAACGGCGCAGCCGGGGTCGTGCCCGTGCGCGAATCGGACGAGGCGATCGGCGTGATGCGCCGGCTCGGACGCGAACGCGCGCTGCTGTGCGGCGAACGCGAATCGCGCCTGATCGCCGGCTTCGATCTCGACAATTCGCCCGCATCGTATACGCGCGAGCGGATCGCCGACAAGACGCTCGTGCTCACGACCACGAACGGCACGCGGGCGCTGCTCGAAGCGGCGCGCGGCAATCCCATCGTCTACTGCGCAGCATTGCTCAATCGCGAAGCAATCGTCGAGCAGCTCCTCGCAGCGGAAGGCGATGCGCTGCTGCTGTGCGCCGGCAATGAAGGCAACCTGAGCTTCGAGGACACGCTGTGCGCGGGCGCGATCGTCGATGCGCTGGTGCGGCGCAGCAAAGCCTTGCCGATCAGCGATGCGGCGCGCGCGGCGGCCACGGTGTTCGGCGCGAACGCGAAGCGCCTCACGACCGCAATCGCCAGCGGCACCCATGCGGTCGCGCTGGTGAACAAAGGCTTCGCCGCCGATGTTGCCGCGTGCGCGAAACTCGACGTGAGCCGCTGCCTGCCGCTCTACGCCGAAGGGGTGATCAGCGCGTAGGCGCTACTGGCCGTCGTCGGGAACGCCGGCGACCACCGCGCCGGGCGTGCGGACGTCGATGCGGCCGCGCACGGCGTCATACTTGACGGCCGATGCGAGCGCGAGGGCGACGTCGGAGCCGCGCACCATCGCGCGGCCGCGCACCGTGAACGGCGCGTTCTTCAGCGTGACGGCACGGCCGTTGAACGAGGCATGCCGATCGCCGATCTTGAGCGTCAGCACGTCGGTGCCGCGACGAACCGTCAGCTGGTTGGTGTGCGGATCGAACGTCGTTTCGGCGCCGGCGGCTTCGCTGACGGCGCGCAGCGGCAGGTACGCGACCCCGCCGGTGGTGACCGGCGAAACATCGGAAACGACGCGCTGACCGTCGACGTCGAGGATGGCCGGCTGCGAGAGTGCGAGCGCCAGTGAGGCGGTCAACGCGATTCCCGCGGTGCCGGCCAGTAGACGCCAACTCGGGAGTTCGGCCCCGAAACCGCTACGCAGGTGCAATCTCACGATTTGTCTCGTGGATGTAATCCGGATACTGCTCGGTGATGACCTTCTCTATTTCGAGGCGCAATTGACCAAGCAGTTGGCCCTCTGGATAAGTACCGACCAGCTCACCCTTGCGGTAGATTGCTCCCTTGCCTTTACCGCCCGCGATGCCGACGTCGGCCATCTTCGACTCCCCGGGCCCGTTCACGACGCAGCCCATCACGGCGACCTTGACCGGAGCGGTGTACTCCTTGGCGATCGCTTCTACTGAACGCGCCAGCTCGACCACTTGGATTTCCGCACGGCCGCACGACGGGCACGCCGTGATATCGAAGCCCTTCTCGCGCAGGCCGAGGGCCTTGAGGATGCCCCAGGCGACCGGGATCTCCTCGATCGGGTCGGCGGCCAGCGAAACGCGCAGCGTGTCGCCGATGCCTTCCCACAACAGGACGCCGAGGCCGATGGCGGATTTGATCGTTCCCTCGCGCGGCAGGCCCGCCTCGGTGACGCCCAGATGCAGGGCGTAGGGGGTCTTGCGCTCGCGCAGGCGCTGGTCCATAAGCCGGTAAGCGTAGATGGTCATCGGTGCGTCGTGGGCCTTGAGCGAGATCACGATGTCCGTATGCCCAAGGTCTTCGAGGATGTCGACGTGCCGCAGGGCCGATTCGACCATCGCTTCGGGCGTGTGGCCGAGCTTCAGCTCGAGGTCGTGAGCAAGCGAGCCCATGTTGACGCCGATACGGATCGGGGTCTCGCGTTCGATCGCGAGCCGCACGACCTCACGGGTCTTCACGGGGTCGGTGATGTTTCCCGGGTTCAGGCGCAGCTTGGCGACGCCGGCTTCGAGGGCCGCCAACGCCATCTTATGGTCGAAGTGGATGTCGGCCACGATCGGCACCGGCGAACGCTTGACGATGTGCGGCAGGCCGGCGGCATCGCGCGGGTCCTGACAGGTCACCCGGACGATCTCGCAGCCTTCCATCGCCAGGCCGTAGACTTGCTCGAGGGTCTTCTCGTAGTCGGCTGTGTCGGTAGTCGTCATCGACTGCACGGCAATGGGGTGATCGCCGCCGATCCAGACGCCCTTGGCGTCGGATTCACCGGTTTTGTTCTTCAAATAGACGGGCTTGGATTGGCGGCGCAGACGAATCATGGTGGTTGTTCTTCGCCCTAAAACGCGGCCTGGCCCGCGAGGATCCGTGCGATGTCGTGATACGCCACGGCCAGCATCACGACGATGAGCGCGGCGAAACCGCCGAAGTGAACGAGCGCTTCCTTTTCGGGATCGACCGGCTTACCGCGCAGCATCTCCACCAGGATGAAGATGCCGCGGCCGCCGTCGAGCGCGGGAATCGGCAGCAGGTTGAAAATGCCGAGCGAGATCGACAGCATCGCGGCCAGCGAGAGATAGGCGCCCCAGCCGAGGTCGACCGCCTGCGCGGACACCTGCGCGATGCCGATCGGCCCCGAGAGCTGCCCCGCCGTGCCGGCGAAATTGGTGACCAGTTGGCCGAGCACGTTGAGCGTGCCCATGAACGTGCCCGAGAACTGCCACCACGCTGCCTGCGCCGCCTCGACGATCGATGCCGGACGCATCGCGGGCATCGGGCTGAACCCGAGCCGGCCCTGCGGCTTGCCGTGGGCGTCCGGCACGACCTTGGTGACGATGTTGACGTCGGTCGGCTTGCCGTCGCGCACGTAGGTGACGCGCAGCGTCTTCCCGGGGGCGGCATAGATCGTGTGAACGAGTTGATCACCGTCGCGCATTGCCACGCCGTTGATCTGCGTGATCACGTCGCCGGGGTGCAAGCCGGCCTTTTGCGCCGGATAGCCGGGCAGCAGCTGATAGACCTTGGTGGTCGGGGCCCGGTCGGCCACGCCGAAGACGGCCGCGCTCAGAAAGAAGAGCACCAGCGCCACGATGAAGTTCGCGACCGGTCCGGCGACCACGATCGCGAGCCGCTGCCATGGCGTCTTGGCCTGGAAGTTGTCCTCGTCGTGCTTGCCGTCGTTGCGGAACGCGCGCTGCTGTTCGGCCTCGGTCGTCTTGCCGTCCTCGCCCTTCATGGCGCAGTAGCCGCCGATCGGAAAGAGGTTGAGGCGGTAGTTGGTTCCGCTTCGTTTGGAGGTCCACTTGAGTAGCGTGGGGCCCATGCCGAGAGCAAAGTCGTCGACCCGTACCCCGTTCCGGCGAGCAAGCAAGAAGTGGCCGTACTCGTGCAAGACGACGAGCACCGAGAGCATCACCAGGAACAAAAGCAGCTTTTCGGGTGACATAGGCCCTTCCACCGACACGGACTTCCGGCACGCAGTTGCGCCGGCATTCTCTTCTATAACGACGGCAAACGGGCATGCGTCGCTAAAGCGGGGGCGTCGCTTGGTCGATGACCTTAACGCACATGATGCTCCAAGACGAGCCTCTCGACTACGAAGCGCTGGTCGAGGAGTACAACAAGAATCTGTTCCTCGTTCTGCGCGGCCACCGGTCGGCGGAGTACCTCGACACGTGGGTGCCCGACGAAGACCCGTTCAAGGGCGTCCTGAACATGATCGAAGCAGCCGAGCTCACCGGGACGCCGGAAATCGCGATCCGGCTCGGCCCGACGACGCTGCGCACGCTGGATCTCGCGGCGCTCGAATCGGCCGCCGCACGCATCGGCAGCGTCTCGCTCGAACGCGGCGACGGCGCTGCGGTTCTACGCGTGCGCGACATTGCAGGCGCACCGCCGGCGGCACCGCCGGCGGTGATCGGGACGCCGTACCAAGCCGCGGTTGCCGCGGCTGCCGGCTCACCGAAGCACGGCGGCGAGCTCAGCGCCGAAGCGCACGGCGACGTGTTCGAAACGACGGTCGACGGCGTCACGCTGACGATCCGCTTACACGCTGGACCGATCATTGCGGAGGCGGCGCATCGTGGTGCCGAGTCGGTCGCGACCACCGCCGTCCTCGACACGTTCTGCGAAGAACTCGCGGGGCTGACCGTTCAGGAAGCCGCCGAACACGGCGTAGTGCGGCTGGAGTTCCGGATGCGCGGCGACGCGCGTCAACGGCCGGTACCGGGCATCGTGCTTCCGCGCAACGCCGATGCGATGTTCGATTTGCCCGCACGGCTGATCCGCTCGCTGGCCGGCGTCTACCGTGAAAAAACCGGCCGCGTCTTCGGCGAAAACACGTTTTCGCGCCGCGTCGATGCGGGCTGGCTGCGCTTGAGCGATGAGGAAAAGCTGGCCAAGATCAGCACCGTCCTGCAAGCGCATATGCGCCCACTGGGCTTGCAGGATGATGACGCGCGCGCAATCGCGATCGAGCAGCAAGTGCGCGTCACGATCGCCTTTCGCGAGGGTGTCGAGGTGCAGATAAAGCCGCGTTTCATTCGCGATTTCGAGCGCGTTCTGCACGCCGAGCTCGAACCGTCGCTGCAAGTTTTCATGAGCGAAGTCAAAGACGGAAACGTGTTGCGCCGCCTGTAGCGCTACGGAAAGAACATTGGATCAACCATGAGCGGCATGACCGACCACACCGAACTCATCCTCGACGGCACCAAGATCTTCTGGCATCAAGACCGGATCAAGGCGTGGGAACGCGGCGAGCGCATCGCCCCGATCACGATCGATATGGCGCTGACGCGCGCGTGCAACTTCGGCTGCCACTACTGCTACGCGATGCTCCAGGAAAACGACCGCCAAGTGATCGACCGCAAGGTGATCTTCGACTTTCTCGATGATTGCGCGGAGATCGGGGTCAAGGGCGTCAGCCTCGTGTCCGACGGCGAGAGCACCATCTCGCCCGTCTTCGTCGATACGATCGTCCACGGCAGCGAAGTCGGCCTCTCGATGGCGGTCGGCACGAACGGTTTCGTGCTCAATCGCCGCAAACTCGAAGAGATACTTCCGCACCTGACGTATCTGCGCATCAATATCTCGGCCGGCGAGCGGTCGCGCTACGCGCAGATCATGGGCGTCAAAGAAGAATGGTTCGATCGCGTCTGCCAAAACATCCGGGATATGGTCGCGATCAAGCGCGAGAAAAATCTCGCCGTGACCATCGGACTGCAGATGGTGCTGATGCCGGAGTACGAGGATCAGATCATTCCGCTGGCCATGCTCGGCAAGGAGCTGCGGCCCGATTACCTCGTCATCAAGCATTGCAGCGATAACGAGGACGGCGACTTGGGCGTGAACTACGACGGCTACCGGCCGCTCTACGACACCCTGCGGCGGGCCGAAGCCCTCTCGGACGATGAGTACAAGGTCGCCGTCAAGTGGTCGAAGATCGATGCCGACGGCAAGCGCTCCTACCAGCGCTGCTATGGGCCGCCGTTCATGCTCCAGATCTCCGGCTCCGGGCTCATCGCCCCGTGCGGCATGCTCTTCAACGAGCGCTACAAGAAGTTCCACATGGGCAACATCGTGGAAAAGCGCTTCAAAGACATCTGGGCCAGCGACGAATATTGGGAGGTCATGAACCTCTTGGCCGGTCCGGACTTCAATGCCCAGTCGATGTGCGGGACGTTGTGCCTCCAGCATAAGGTCAACGAGGCACTCGACGGCTACCTGAAGAGCGGTCTCGCGCTCCCCGCGCTCGCCGGCCCGCCCCCGCAACACCTCAATTTTGTCTAGAAAATGGCCGATTCCTTAACCATGGACCCGATTGAGAAGTACCTCTCGGAGATCGAGCAGGCGATTCGGGAGATCTCTCGCCACGACGTGACGGCGGTTGTCGACACGCTGGAGGCTTGTTGGGCTTCGGGCCACACCACGTTCGTCGTGGGCAACGGCGGCAGCGCCTCGACCGCTTCGCACATGATGAATGACCTCAACAAATTCACCGTGGTTCCGGGTGCGAAGCGCTTCCGGGCGATCGCCCTCACCGACAACGTCCCGCTCTTCTCGGCTTGGGGCAACGACGCGAGCTACGACGACGTGTTCGTCGAGCCGCTGCGCAATCTCATGAACGACGGCGATGTCCTGATCGCGATCTCGGGCTCGGGCAACTCGCCCAACGTGCTCCGTGCCGTCGACTACGCGAACACGAAGGGCACGACGATCGGCCTGTGCGGCTTCCCCGGCGGAAAGCTGGCCATTGCCGCCAAGCGCTGCGTGATCGTGCCGGCGATGTCGATCGGCCAACAAGAAGACGGGCACCTCATCATCAATCACGCGGTCGCGACGGCGTTGCGCGCCCGCATCGAAGCAGCGCTTCTCGCGGCCCCAACGCAAGCGTTCGCGTAGGCAACGATGCCGTTGCGCGCCGTCGTCACCGGTGGATGCGGTTTCATCGGAAGCCATCTGACCGAACGTCTCCTCGCGTCCGGATATCACGTCACGGTCATCGACAACCTGAGCACGGGCCGGCGCGAAAACCTCAAGACGATCGAACCGCATCCGCAGCTCGCCGTTCGCATCGCCGATATCCGCGATGCCGCCGCGATCGCGCCGCACTTCGCCGATGCCGAAATCGTCTATCATCTCGCGGCGCTGGCCGACATCGTGCCGTCGATTCAACGGCCCGAAGACTACTTCACCACCAATGTGGACGGCACGTTCAACGTCGTGCAGGCCGCGCGCGCGTCCGGCGTGCGGCGCGTCGTCTACGCCGCGTCATCTTCGTGTTACGGCATTCCCGACGTCTACCCGACGCCCGAAACCGCTCCCACGCGCCCGCAATATCCGTACGCCTTGAGCAAGTTGCTCGGCGAACAGATCGTGCTGCACTGGAATCTCGTCTACGGCGTCTCCGCGCTTTCGCTGCGTTTCTTCAACGTCTACGGCCCGCGCGCGCGCACGACCGGCACCTACGGGGCCGTGTTCGGCGTGTTCCTCGCGCAGCGCATGGCCGGCAAGCCGTATACGGTCGTGGGTGACGGTACCCAGACGCGCGACTTCACCTACGTGACCGACGTCGCGGCCGCCGTGCAGTGCGCCGGCGAAAGCGCGCTTTCGGGCGAAATTCTCAACGTCGGCTCGGGCGGTACGTACAGCGTGAACGAACTCGTTGCGCAGCTCGGCGGCGAGGTAACCTACGTTCCCAAACGCCCGGGCGAACCCGATTGCACGTTTGCCGACGTCCACAAGATCGAAGAGCTGCTGGGCTGGAAGGCGAGCGTTCCGTTTGCCGACGGCGTGCGCACGATGCTCGACCACGCCGAAGATTGGCGCGACGCACCGGTGTGGGAACCGGCATCGATCGCCGAAGCGACGCGCGACTGGTTTCGTTTCCTGCAAAAAGATCCGGTGAAGTCGTGAGCGTCGATACGAGCCCGGCGCCGAAAATTCACGAGCTCGACGAGCTGGGCGCGATCGTCGCGCGCGAGCGCGCGTCCGGCAAGAGCGTCGTGCATTGTCATGGCGTGTTCGATCTGCTCCACATCGGTCACATCCGGCACTTCAGCGAAGCACGCGCTCAGGGCGAACTGCTCGTGGTCACGCTCACCGAAGACAAGCACGTCAACAAAGGGCCTAATCGCCCGGCATTCCCCGAAGGCTTGCGCGCCGAAGCGATCGCGGCGCTCTCCGCGGTCGACTACGTTGCGATCAGCCGTCACGCGACCGCGGTGCCGGCGATAGCGACGATCCGTCCCGACGTGTACGTGAAAGGCCCGGATTACCGCAATCCGGCCGACGACGTTTCGGGCGGCATCGCGCTCGAAGAGGCGGCCGTGCGCGAACACGGCGGACGCATTCACATCACCGACGACGTCTCCTTCAGCTCGTCAACCCTGATCAACCAGTTCATGCCGGCCTACGCTGGCGACGTGCACGACTATTTGGCCGACTTCCGCTCGCGACATCGCGCGAGCGACATCGTCGAACGCATCGAAGCGCTGCGCAAGCTCAAGACCGTCGTCATCGGCGACACGATCCTCGATGAGTACGTCTACTGCGAGCAAATGGGTAAGTCGGCCAAGGAACCGGTGCTCGCGATGCGCTACGCCTCGGCCGAAATGTTCGCCGGCGGTTCGCTCGCCGTGGCCAATCACGCCGCCAACTTCTGCAACACCGTCGAACTCATCACGTACTTGGGCGATCGCGATCCGCGCGAAGACTTCGTGCGCACGCACCTGCTGCCGAACGTCCGCACGAACTTCGTCTATAAGTCCGACTCGCCGACGATCGTCAAGCGCCGCTACGTCGAATCGTACTTACAGTCGAAACTCTTCGAAGTCTGTGTCCTCAACGACGAGTTGCTGACGCCCCAAGAGGATGCGCTCTTGTGCGCGCTGATCGACGAGCGCGTGAGCAACGGCGACGCGACGATCGTGGCCGACTTCGGACACGGATTGATGACCCCCGCCGCGATCGAACGCATCGCCGAGCGCGCCCGATTTCTGGCGGTCAACACGCAGATCAACGCCGCCAACATCGGCTACCACACGATTACGAAATATCCGCGCGCCGACTACATCTGCATCCACGAGGGCGAGGTGCGAGTCGACGCGCGCAGCCGGCGCGCGCCGCTAGCAGGTCTGGTCGAAGCACTGGCCCTCAAGATGGGCGGCTCGAAGGTACTGGTCACGCAGGGCAAACGCGGCAGCACGCTCTTTGCCGATCGCCGGCAATTCGAAAGCCCGGCGTTCGTGAGCACGGTCGTCGACCGCATCGGTTCGGGCGATGCGGTGCTCGCGATCACATCGATGTGCGTCGCCGCGCAGATGGAGCCGGAAGTCGTGAGCTTCCTCTCCAACGTCGTGGGCGCGATGAAGGTGCAGATCGTCGGAAACCGCTCGGCCGTCGACCGCACGGCGTTGCTGAAGTTCGTGCAGACGCTGCTCAAATGATCGTCGAGGAAGCGCGCGCTAACGCCCGGCTCGTCTCGCTGTACCGCGAGATGCTGCGCATTCGCATGGTCGAAGAGACGATCGCCGACCGTTACGGCGAGCAAGAGATGCGCTGCCCGGTGCACTTGAGCATCGGGCAAGAAGGCGTCGCCGTCGGTGTCAGCGCGGCATTGCGCAAAGACGATTACATGATCTCGACCCACCGCGGTCACGCGCACTACCTTGCCAAGGGCGGCGATCTTCCGGCGTTCATCGCCGAACTTTACGGCCGCGAAACGGGCTGCTCGGGCGGACGCGGCGGCTCGATGCACATTATCGATCGCAGTGTCGGTATGATCGGCTCCACGCCGATCGTCGGCGGCAGCTTGCCGATCGCGGTCGGCACCGCGTTCGCCACGCGCCTCGATGGCGGCGACCGCGTGACCGTCGTGTACTTCGGCGACGGCACGACCGAAGAAGGTGTCTTCCTCGAAGCGCTCAACTTCGCCGCGCTCAAGGCACTCAATGTGATCTTCGTGTGCGAGAACAACGGCTTCTCCGTCTACTCGCCGCTCTCGGTGCGCCAGCATCCCAACCGCAGCCGCGTCGCGATCGCGGCCGCCAACGGCCTCGCGACCGGAACGGCCGACGGCAACGACGTCGTCGCCGTCTACGACGCCGCCAAGATCGCGGTCGAGCGCGCGCGCAACGGCGGGGGCCCGACATTCCTCGAATTCGATACGTTCCGGCACCGCGAACACTGCGGTCCCTTCTTCGACGACGACCTTGGCTACCGCGATCCGGCGTTCGTCGCCGATTGGCTCGCTCGCGACCCGGTAACCTCGCTCGAACGCACACTGCTGGGCGGCGGCACGCTCGATGCGGCCGCGCAAGGCGAGATCGCGGACGAACTGCGCAGCGAGATCGACGCCGCGTTCGCCTTTGCCAAAGCGTCGCCGTTTCCGCCGGCGTCCGATCTGTCCCGCCACATCTACGCGGAAGACGTCTGATGACCGCGCGCACGATCACCTACGCCGAAGCGTTGCGCGAGGGCACGGCCGTCGCGATGGCCGCCGATCCGTCGACGTTCCTCATGGGTCTGGGCGTGCCCGATCCGAAGGCGATCTTCGGCACGACGACGGGTTTGCAAGCGCAGTTCGGATCTGAGCGCGTGCTCGATATGCCGACGGCCGAGAACGGCATGACCGGCGTCGCGATCGGCGCAGCGCTCGTCGGCAAGCGCCCGATCATGGTGCACCAGCGCGTCGATTTTACGCTGCTCGCCCTCGATCAGATCGCCAACAGCGCGGCCAAATGGTCCACGATGTTCAACGGTCAGGGTTCCGTACCGCTCACGATTCGCATGATCATGGGCCGCGGGTGGGGCCAAGGTCCGCAGCATTCGCAGAACCTGCAAGCCACTTACGGACACTTCCCCGGCTTAAAAGTCGTGATGCCGTCGACACCGCACGATGCGAAGGGCCTGCTGATCGCGGCGATCGAGGACAACAACCCGACGATCGTACTCGAGCACCGCTGGCTCGGCAACACGATCGGTGCGGTGCCCGAGGGTCATTATTCGATCGAACTGGGCAAAGCGCGCATCGCGCGCAACGGCACCGACGTGACGCTCGCTGCCAGCGGCTACTCGACGCTCGAATCGCTGCGCGCCGCCGAACTCTTGGCCGAAGACGGCATCGATTGCGAAGTCGTCGACCTGCGCACGATCAAGCCGCTCGATGGCGCGACGATCGTCGCGTCGGCGGCCCGCACCGGCCGCTTCGTCGCCGTCGACTCGGGCTGGAAAACGTTCGGCATCGCGGGCGAGCTGGTCGCGCTCGTTTCCGAGAACGCGTTCAGCAGCCTCAAGGCCGCACCGGTGCGCGTGACGCCGCCAGACGCATACGTGCCGACCACGAAGTCCCTGGCTAACGCGTACTATCCGTCGACCACCACGATCGTCAACGCGGTGCGCGCGATGTTCGGGCGCGAGCCCAAAACGGAACGCGAGCTGGGTTTCGATCCCGACCGCTTGCTCGACGTTCCCGACGCGTCGTTTCGCGGACCGTTCTAGCATGACGCAAACGGTCACGGATCCGGTTCCCTACGTCGATCTCGCCGCGCAGCACGCGCCGCTCAAGGCCGAGATCCTCGCCGCCGTCGAGCGCGTGCTCGATCGCGGCGACTTCATTCTCGGCGGTGCGGTCGAAGCGTTCGAACAACGTCTCGCGACGGTGATCGGCGTGCGCTTCGCGATCGGCTGCGGCAACGGCACCGACGCGCTGCAGCTCTCGCTGCGCGCGCTCGACATCGGCGCGGGCGACGAGGTGATCACGCCGCCCAACTCGTTCGTCGCATCGACGTCCTGCATTCGTTTGGCCGGCGCGATGCCGGTGTTCGTCGACGTCGACGAGACTTACAACATCGATCCCGCCAAGATCGAAGCCGCGATAACGCCGCGCACGAAGGCGATCATGCCGGTGCACCTCACCGGCCGTCCGGCGCACATGGAACGCATCCTCGCCATCGCGGCGAAGCACAAGCTCGCAGTCGTCGAAGACGCCGCGCAAGCGATCCTGGCCGAGTTCGACGGCAAGAAGGTCGGCTCAACCGGCACCCTCGGCTGCTTCAGCCTCCATCCGCTCAAAACGCTCAACGCGTGCGGCGACGGCGGCGTCGTCACGACGAACGACGAGCGGTTGGCAACGCGGCTGCGCGTGCTGCGCAACCTTGGTCTGCGCACGCGCGACGATTGCGCCGAATGGTCGGTCAACTCGCGCCTCGACACGCTCCAGGCGGCGATCTTGCTCGTGAAGCTCGACCATCTCGAAGCCTGGACCGATGCCCGGCGCGCGAACGCGGCGCGCTATCGCAGCCTGCTCGCCGGGATTGCGGGACTGACGCTCCCGACCGACTCGGCGCGCGAACGTCAGGTCTATCACACGTTCGTCGTGCAGGCCGAACGGCGCGAAGCACTGCGCGGCTTCCTCGGCGAACGCGGCATCGGCACGTCGGTGCACTACCCCGTGCCGATCCATCTGCACACCGCCGCGCGCGAACTGGGTCACCAGCGCGGCGCGTTCCCGGTGACCGAACGCCAGGCCGGCCGCATTCTCAGCCTGCCCGTGCACACGACGCTCCGTCCCGATCAAATCGACCGCGTTGCGGCATCGATCCGGGAATTCTACGAGGGATCCCGATGACTTCTGCCGTCAAAGCACCGCAAACGGTGCCCTTCTCCTACCTCGACCGGCAGTTTGCCAACCTCGACGATTACCTCGCCGACATTCGCGAACTGGTGCTTACCGGCGATTTCACGCTCGGCAAAGCCGTGACCGAATTCGAGCAGCGCTTCGCGAAGATGATCGGGCTGCCGTACGCGATCGGCGTCAACTCGGGTACCGACTCGCTGATCTTGCCGATGAAGCTGCTGGGCATCGGCCCGGGCGACGAAGTGATCACCTCGCCCAACACGTTCATCGCCACGGTGGGTGCGATCGCGATGACCGGTGCGACGCCGGTGTTCACCGACAGCAATGAGCAGTACGTGATGGACCCCGGCTTGATCGAAGCAGCGATCACGCCGCGCACGAAGGCGATCATGCCGGTGCACTATACCGGCGCGATGGCCGACATGCCGCGCATCGCCGAAATCGCAAAGAAGCACAACCTCATGATCTTCGAGGACGCGTGCCAATCGATCAAGGCCGCGATGGACGGTAAGCCCGCCGGATCGTGGGGTCTCACGGCCGGCTACAGCCTGCACCCGCTCAAGAACCTCAACGTGTGGGGCGATGCCGGCGTGATCGTTACCACCTCGAAAGATCTCTACGACCGGCTGCGTCTTTATCGCAATCACGGCCTGGTCGGCCGCGACGAGGTCGCCTTCTTCGGCCACAACTCGCGCCTCGACAGCCTGCAAGCGGTCGTCGGCAACAGGCTGATCGAGCAGACCGACTTCATCACCGACGGCAAGCGCGCGCACGCAAAGCGCTACGATGAGGCGTTCGCCGATATGGCGCCGATGATTCGCGTGCCGTATCGCGACCCGCGCGTGCACCACGTGTTCCATCTCTATATGCTGCGCGTGCAAAAGCGCGACGAGCTGTTGAAGTACCTCAACGATCGCGGCGTGGAAGCGAAGATCCACTATCCGGTTCCGGTACACTTGCAGCCGGCCGCCGCACATCTCGGGTACAAGGCCGGCGACTTCCCGGTGACCGAGGAAGATTCGCGCGTGTGCATCACGTTGCCGGCCCATCAGCACCTGACCACGGACGAAGTCTCTTACGCGATCGAGATGGTGCGCTCGTTCTACGGCGTCAAGAAAGGTTAGCTCAAGCGTGAAACGGACCGTTCTCGTTACCGGCGGTGCCGGATACGTCGGCGCGATGCTCGTGCCGAAACTGCTCGCGCGCGGCTTCGCCGTCCGCGTGCTCGACTGCTACTATTACGGCCGCGAACCGCTGGCGCTGTTCGCCGGCGCCGAAGGGCTCGAAGAAATCGATGCCGACCTGCGCGACCGCGCCGCCGTGAACCGCGCCGTCGAGGGCTGCGATAGTGTGATCCACCTGGCCTGTATCTCGAACGATCCCTCATTCGAACTCGATCCCGATCTCGGCAAGTCGATCAACTTCGATGCCTTCGAACCCCTCGTCGATGCCGCAAAGCGGGCCGGCGTCAAACGCTTCATCTACGCGTCGTCGAGCTCCGTGTACGGCGTGAGCGAAGCACCGGAGGTGCGCGAAGACCATCCGCTGCTCGCCCTCACCGACTACAGCAAATACAAAGCCATGTGCGAACCGATCGCGCTCGCGGCGAACAGCAAAGACTTCGAGGTCGTCGTTCTGCGCCCGGCAACGGTGTGCGGTTACTCGACCCGGATGCGCTTCGACCTCTCGGTGAACATCCTCACCAACCACGCGGTCAACAACAAGAAGATCCTGGTGTTCGGCGGCTCGCAAATGCGTCCCAACATCCACATCGACGACATCACCGATCTCTACGTCGACTTGCTCGACGAGCGCTCCGAACTGATCGCCGGCGAGATCTTCAACGCCGGTTATCAGAACCGCTCGATCGCCGACATCGCGGGCATCGTAAAAGCGGTCGTCGAGCGCGAAATGCCCGAACTCGGCGCCGTTGCGATCGAAACTCAAACGACCGACGACCTGCGCTCCTACCGCGTCAACTCCGACAAGATCGAACGCGTCCTCGGCTTCAAGACGCGGCATACGATCGAGGAGGCCGTGCGCGACCTCACCCGCGCCTTCCGCGCCGGCCGCTTCCCGAACAGCATGACCGATCCGCGCTACTTCAACGTGAAGCTCATGAAAGACGCTGGGGCGGAGCCAGCGATGTCGTAGGCGGGAACACCTCACCCTTGGGACGCGTGGCGACGTTGGCCAGCATTGCCGCCCGCTGTTCTGTGATCCAAGGGCGATCCGGCCGCGCATGAAGCTCGTCGAAGATTCGCCGCAGCTCCATCACCGAGTCCGCCTTAGCCGAGAAATTATCGGTGTGAATCCGCCACTCGCACGTAAACTGATCGACGTACGCAAACGAGTAACGTTGCAGCGCACGGAGCTGAAACTCCTGATCGGATAAGCTCAAATCTTCGCTCCAGCCGCCGACCTCATCGAGCAGGCTGCGCCGGAATAAGATCGAGTGGCCGGCGATGGGCGTACAGATCAGAGCTTCGCCCGGAGTCGCGGTTCCAATGAATTGGGATGCGTTGAAACCCCTCGTCAGCACCCCGTCGTCGTTTCGCACCACATAACGGATGAGTGTATTCGAATGCGCCAGCGGCTCGCCGGAACGGAGCATTGCGATCGCGAGCCGCTCGACGTGATCCGGATACAGCCAATCATCGTCCGAGAGCACTTGGAGAAAACCATCCTCCACGAGCCCAACTCCCGCCATGAACGCACGGGTCGCGCCGCCGTTCTGCCCCAAATCGAGCAGACGCGCAAAAGGATAGCGCGCCACGATGTCGTCCACTCGCTCGCCCGCATCGTTCACGACGACGGCTCGCACGTTCGGATATGTCTGCGCGCCGATACACTCGAGACAGCGAGCAAGATCGGCTCGCCGATTGAAGGTCGGTATTACGATCGTGGCCGGCGGTACGTCGTGTACGGCGATCGGCAAACCGGCGCGGACGGGCGCCGGCGGCGGAGCGGGCGGCACGGCGCGCACCGACGCAGGCCGGCTCAGCGCCTTCGCTACGGCTACATAGAGCTGACGCGGCGACACCGTATCGAAGACTTGGACGTCGCGGATGAATTCGCTCGCACCCGAAGACACCGGCGCGACGACGCCGAAGCCGCGGCGCGCAAAGGCGATAGCGGCGCCCGGATCGGTCGCATCGGAAAGAACCACGCAGGCAGCGGTTGCGAGCGCATCTGCCACGCGCGGATCCGCGGGTTGCAGGGCGGTTGCATTCATACCCGCGGGCAAGATGCCGTCGGCCGAAACGATCGTCAGATCGGCATGGACTTCGGCCAGCGCAAATGCAAACAGCCGCACCGTTCCCGCATCGCGTTCCGGCGACCACAGGACGACTGCGGGGCGTTTCGCGGAACGCCGTTCGATGGGCGGCAACGGCGGCTCGACCACGACTACCTCATACGGATGCGGCTGGCGTGCCAGGCTCAGTAAACGGCCGTATTCCTGGTTCGAGCGGACGAGCATGGCCGAACTCAGCGCGAAAAACTCCATCACCGTCCGACGTAAGAGCTCGTCTTCGATATCCGGCACGGACAGATACTCGGGCCCTGATTTTCCACCGAGAATTACGCCACCGCTCGAGAAACCATACAGCATCGCACGTATGCGATCCGGATGCCGCGTGCCGTCCATCAGCGTCGACGACAGCGCCGTCATCGTCCGGTCACCGATCGGATCGAGGATCAGCAGCCCATAAAACGGCTCGCCTAACGCATGACGGCGAATCGCCTCGAGCAGTCCTTCCAACACATGGTTGGCGTCGATAACGATCGCCGACATGTCGGGTAATCCGGCAGCATAGCTTTCGGCTTGCGGACCGTACGCACTGATCACGCGCGGCTCACGAAGGGCCCAGGGGGTGCCCCAGCGTTAGCGTCGCTTCGAAAATTTGGCCTTTGGCGCGCGAAGCGATGTTGGCCAGCATCAGGTCGCGCTGCTCGCTGATGTAGGGACGATCGGGTGTCGGATGAAGGACTTCGAAGATTCGCCGCTGCTCGGTCACGGCGTCGGCCTTGCCCGAAAAATTCTCCGTGTGAACCCGCCACTCGCACGTAAAGTCATCGACGTACGCAAAGGTGTAACGCTGCAGCGCGCGCATTTGAAATTCCTGATCGGACAAGGCCGAATCTTCACGCCATCCGCCGATCTCGTCGAAGAGGCTACGCCGGAACATGATCGAATGGCCGGCGATCGGCGTGCAGATCAGCCCCTCGCTGGGCGTCGCGGTTTCGACAAAAATCGTCGCGTTGAATCCCGTCGTCAACAAGCCGGCATCGGTTCGCACGACATAGCGAATGAGCGTGTTGGAATGCGCTGCCGGCTCGCCCGAGCGGAGCATCGCGGTTACGAGCCGATCCACGTGATCGGGATAGAGCCAATCGTCATCCGAGAGTACTTGGACGAACCCGTCCGTAACGAGGTCCGCGCCTGCCATGAACGCGCGGGTCGTGCCGCCGTTCTGCTCGAGATTGAGCAAGCGAGCAAAGGGAAACCGCGCCACGATATCGTCAACCGGTTCGCCCGCATCGTTCACGATGACGGCGCGCACGTTGGGATAGGTTTGCGCCTTTAAACACTCCAGCACGCGAGCGAGATCGCCTCGGCGGTTGAACGTCGGTATCACGATCCACGCCGGAAGCGCTTCATTTACGGCGATGGGTGAGGTTGGGGGAATCGGCGCCGGCGGCGGGGCGGGCGGCACAAAGCGCACCGAGGACGGCTCACCCAATGTCTTCGACACGGCAACATAAATCTGACGCGGCGAGACCGGGTCGAAGATTTGAACGTTGCGGACGAACTCGTTCGCGCCCGACGTGAGCGGCGCAACGACGCCATAGCCGCGGCGTGCAAATGCAATAGCGGCGCCCGGATCCGTCGGGTCGGTGACGACGACGCAGGTTGCGGTCGCGAGCGCATCGGCCAAGCGCGAATCGCCGGGCTGCAGCGCGAGCGTCGCGTTGACGCCGGCCGGGAGAATACCGTCGGACGAAACGATCGTTATATCCGCGTGAAGTTCCGCCAACGCAAATGCATAGAGACGGACGCTAAGAACGTCGCGCTCCGGCGACCAGAGGATAACGCCGGGACGTTTTGCGGGACGCCGTTCGGCAGGCGGGAGCGACGGCTCGACTACGACCACTTCGTAGGGCTTCGGATGGCGCATCAGTCCCAGCAATCGGCTGTATTCGTGGGCCGAACGGACGAGTATGCCCGAACTCATCCCGAGAAACTCCGTGACGGACTGACGCGAGAGCTGCTCGTCAACGTCCGGCACGGAGAGCCACTCCTTGCCTGATTTTCCACCGAGAATCACGCGGCCGCTCGAAAACGTGTCAAGAATCTGGCGCTGCCGGTCGGGATCCTGGGTCTCCCCTTGCACGCTCAGCGCCAGCGTCGTCATCGTCCGGTCACCGATGGGATCGACGATCACCAATCCGTAGAAGCTCTCGCCCAACGCGCGCCGGCGAATCGCCTCGAGATACGCGTCGATAACCTTGGAGACATCGGTGACGATCGCGGACATATCGGGCATACCGGCAGCATAGGCCGTCGCTCGTGGGCCGAATGCTTTGATCAAGATAGTGCCGATGTACGGAGGGGCGATGAAGCATCCCTGGCCATCTGCAGCGTCGCAGCCAGCGGAATGACGGGCTGTTGCGTCAATCGTTGCAGCCAAGGCGCGATGAGTTCGACGAGCGCCTCCGCACGGTCATCGCCGAGGATGCTCGCCGCCTGCGGCCATTGCCATCCCGCAGCGTTTTTCGCAGCCGCCGCGAGATCGACGATCACGCCCGGCAGAACCGCGGTTTGTTCGCCCCGCTGAAAGACCAGATCGACGCGCCCGCAGTCGGCGCCCTCATGCGTCACGAGTTCGAAGCGAACCGCCGTAAGGTACTCCGGATGCAAGGCCGCGGAAGTGCCCGGGACGTTCAACCACACTTGCAATTCGCTGTAGGCTCCGTGCGTTTTCACGTCCAGTTTCCGATCGTGAACTCCGTGCCGACAGGTTCCGGCGGCGGCAAATGGACGTAATCGCGTTCGCGCACGAAGCCGCGCCGGATGGCGGGCAACACGTCCCAGGCGCCCACCGCGGACGCGGCGAGATCCCAGCGGCGCAAAAATGCCGCCGAGTTTGTCTTGAGGATGGCGTCGTACGGGAGCCCGTTTGCGGTGAACGACGCGCTGCCGAAATGATGGATGAACGAATCGTGGCAGACGGCGATTTCATATCCCGCCGCGCGCACGCGAACGCAGAAGTCGTCGTCCTCAAAATTGCCGAAGCCAAAACGGGGATCGAACCCGCCGATTTCATCGATCACGCGCCGGTCGATGCAGAGACAAAAGCCCGATGCACGGGGCACAAGATCGAACGTCCCGCGATGCTCGCGCCTACGCCGGGCGGCATACGCATGCATTTCCGGGATGCTGTCGTAGACGGCATCATCGAGCTGCTGACTTCCGAAGACCGAATTGCTGCGCGGGCTGCTGACGCCGATCGTGGGCCGGCGGCGCTGAACGTCGAGCAGCGCCTCGAGCCAACCCGCGGTGACGATGACATCGTTGTTGAGCACGACGATGTGGCTGCCGTCCGCCGCTGCGATGCCCTGATTCGTGCCGTGGGCGAAACCCGTGTTCACGGGATTGTAGATCACGCGGACGCCCGGCAGCGCCGCGATGCGCCGCACGGTTTCCGAACGCGAACCGTTGTCGACGACGATGATCTCGAAGGGTACGCGCGTGTGCTCGCGGATCGACGCGACGGCGACCTCGGTGAATTCGGGTGCATTCCAGCTCAAGGTGACGATCGACGTCAATCCCGGTATGCCGTGGGCGATCGCCGCCGGCAAGGCCTCCGCCGGCTCACCTTCACGACGCACGCCGCGTCCATGCGCCTCCGCGCGCGCGACCCAATCGGTCACTGCTTCGCCGAGCGGCAGATCCTCGCGCAGCCGCACGTGCTGCGGAATCAGCCGAGGCGCAACGATCGTGGTCCCGTCGACGCGTTCTGCTGCAACGGTGTCGACGCCGGACTCGACGGTCGCGATCAGGTGGTTGAGCCAATCCGGCTCGAGCTGGGCATCGCCGCGCAGAAATACGACATACCCTTCGCCGCGCCGTTCGGTCGCCGCCCGTGCGGCAGCCATGCCGCCGGCTTCCGCATCCGCGCCCGTCCAGATGGTCTTGGCCGGCTGCAAACGCGAGCACTGCAGCGCAGCGGTAAATGCTGCGGGATCGCTCGGCGCCGGGCCGTGAACGATCACCGTTACCGGGAAGAGCGGTACCAAAACGAGCCCGAGCCCGGCCGGCGTGAAGTCTTCGCGCACGACGTAACCGTCGCGTTCGCACCACGAATTTTCCAGCGGAAACGCGCGTCCGCGCCAGCGGCGGGCAAAGATATCCTGGTCGCGATCCTGCGTGTCGAACAGCGGTGCGAGCACCGGTTCCGCACGCACGTACGCGAGGGCGGGCAGAACGACGCTGCGCCATCCCAGCTCTCGCGCACGCAACGCATAGTCGACCGCAGCGTACGTCTCGCCCAAACCCTCGTCGAACCCGCCGAGTTCATCGAAGAGCGCCCGCGGCGTCGCGAGGCAGCGCAGGCTGACGGCGTCGCAAAACGCATTCTGCGCGCGCACTTGGCGATGCACGCTGAAGCCGCGCAGCGTCAGCCGTGCGGGGTGAAAGATCAGACCGGCTTCCTCGAGCTCACCGGCCGGCGACAGCAGCACGCCGCCGGCGACGCCTACATCCGGCGCCGCGAACGCCCCGAGCAATGCCGCAATGAAGTCCGGCACGGCCGGAACGATATCGCGCATGAACACGAGAACCGCGCCCTGCGCTTGCTGTGCCGCCCGGTTGAGCGCAGCGCCGGGTGCACGCGGATCGGCCTCGACGTCGATCGCTTCGCCGCGTCCATCGGTGAACGAGTACTTCATTTAGAAGCGGGTCAAGACTATGCGCTTCCCTGCATCGCTTCGGCAAGCGTTTCGACGGCGGCGTTCGCCGCGACGCGGGCCGCGCGATCGGCCGCGCGCACCGCATCGAGCGTCAGTTCGGCGCGTTCGACCGATGCCAAGGCCGTCGCGATGCAGCGCGGGATGTCGCCAAAGCGAATGCGGCCGGCGACGAATGCGGCCACCGCAACTTCGTTCGCGGCCGAGAGCGCTGCCGGCACCGTGCCGCCTTCGCGCAGCGCGCGATAGGCCAAACCCAAACAGGGGAAGCGCTCGACGTCGGGCCGTTCGAAGCCGAGCACCGTGGCCGACCCATCGATCGCACCGCCGACGGCGACCAGCGGATCCGTTTCCGGATGGTCGGCGAGACGATCCGGATACGCGAGCGCGTAGCCGATGGGCAGCCGCATGTCGGGGCGTGCGAATTGCCCGACGACGTTGCCGTCGGTGAAGATCGCAAAGCCGTGCGCGACGCTGGTCCGATGCACGAGCACGTGGATGCGCTCGCCGGGCAGCGCGAAGAACCGGCTGGCCTCGATCACTTCCAGCCCCTTGTTCATCAACGACGCGGAATCGATCGTGTTCTTCACGCCCATTTGCCACGTCGGATGTTTGAGCGCGTCCTCGACGCGCGCGTTCGCGATCTCTTCGGCCGGCGCGTTCCAGAACGGTCCGCCGGATGCGGTGAGCACGATGCTCGCGATGCGTTCGGGCGGCTCGCCCGCAACGCATTGAAAGATCGCGCTGTGTTCGCTGTCGACCGGCAGCAGTTTTGCACCGCTGGTCTTAGCATGGCGGAACAGCAGCTCGCCCGCGGCCACGATCAACTCTTTGTTGGCCACCGCGACATCGATGCCGGCGTCGACTGCGGCGAACACCGCATCGAACGCAACCGCGCCGTCGGTGGCGGCGAGCAGGATGTCGGGCTCGGAATCGACCGCGACCGCGCGCAGCCCGTCGGGTCCGTCGGCGGCCGAAGCCGTGATGCGCGGCTTGAACTGCGCGATCTGTTCGGCCAGCAGATCGACGTTTCGTCCGGCGGCGAGGCCCACGACTTCGAAGCGCTCCGGGTGGCGCGCGATCACGTCGAGGGCTTGCCGTCCGATGCTCCCGGTCGAACCGAGAATCGCGACCCGTTTCCGTTTCACCTAGGTTCCTTTTGCGCTAGGAGCCGTACATCCCGTGCGGGATCACGCCCACGACGTAGAGTGCGAAATAGAACGCGATGCCGCCGAAAATGTATGAATCGAAACGGTCGAGGACGCCGCCGTGTCCACCGATCAGGCTGCCGGCATCTTTCACGTGGGCGTCGCGTTTGAGCGCGCTCTCGACGAGGTCGCCCGCTTGCGCGGCGACCGAGGTGATCGCGCCGATCAGCGCGCCTTGCCACCACAGCAAGTGCAGCCACGGCGTGAGGCCGATCGCGACCCCGGCAAGAATCGCGACCGCGAGGCCGCCGGCCGACCCTTCGATGGTCTTGCGCGGGGAGATCGGGCTCAAGGGCGTGCGGCCGAAGCGCGTGCCGATCACCATTGCGAAGATGTCGGTGAACGCGATCAGGACGATCGCCATCACCGTCGCCGCCGTACCGATCTGCGGCAAGAGGCGGATCGCGATGAAGTACGTCATCAGCTTGCCGATGTAGAGCACGGCCAGCAGCGTGTACCCGCTGCGCGCGAACGCCCCTTCGCTGCTCGCGAAGAGTCCGGTCACGAGCGCCACGACGACGGTTGCGGCGAGCAGCACCCCTTCGTAGCGGTGAATGCGGCCGAAGTAGGTCAGCAGGAAGTACAACACGATCGCGACGAGCGCCACGGGCATTTCGAGCCACGGACCCTTGCGCGCCGAGAGTTGCGCGAACTCCCACAGGCAGCCGATCGCGATGGCCGTACACAACACGAGAAACCCCGGCAGCCAGAACACCGCGCCGATCCCGACGATCGCGAGCAGCAAACCGACGATAATGCGGCGTGCGCCGATGGGTTGAGTTACGCCCGTTACGGGCGCAGCGGTCACGAGCCCCCGAAGCGGCGGCGCCGGCGCTGGTATTCGGCCAGCGCACCCGCAAAGTCGTCGCGCCCGAAATCCGGCCAGTACACGTCGGTCATCAGCAGTTCGGTATAAGCGGCCTGATAGAGCAAGAAATTCGACAAGCGCGACTCGCCGCCGGGCCGGATGAGCATATCGGGATCCGGCATGTCGGCGGTGTAGAGATACGAGGCGATGCGCTCGTCATCGATCGCATCGGGCGCGAGCTTTCCGGCTTGCACGTCGCGCGCCAGCGCAACTACGGCATCGCGCACTTCGCTGCGCCCGCTGTAGTTCACGGCCAGATTGAGACGCAATCCGGTGCAGTCTTTCGTTTTTGCCATCAAACCGTCAAGCGCGTCGCGCGACGGCGCCGGCAGCATCTCGTAGTGCCCGATCACGTTGACGTGCACGTTGTTACGCCGCAACTCGGCGAGTTCCGACTGCGCAAAATACACGCACAAGTCGAGCAAGAGCGAGATCTCGGTTGAGTCGCGCTTCCAGTTCTCGGTCGAAAAACCGTAGACGGTGAGCATCGGGATGCCCCAATCGTTGCAGGCACGGGTCACTTCGCGCAGCGCGACGATCCCGCGGCGGTGGCCTTCGATTGCCGGCATGCGGCGCTCGCGCGCCCAGCGGCGATTGCCGTCCATGATGATCGCGACGTGTCCGGGCAAGCGGTCCGCATCCAGTGAGACGTCGCTCGGCGGACGCAGCATGGTGGCCATTAGGGTCGCCGGTACCGCTCGTAGCCGCACAGGACGTCGAGCGGTCCGCTGCCGTCGTCGCGTACGCGTAGCACGCGCAAAGCACCGCCGCCGATCGCGGGATAGGGCGGCGTCAGCACGCGCAACGCGTGCGCGCGGGTGCCCAACCGGCGCCGCGCTTCAACCCACGGCAGCAGCACGAGATCGGCGGTCTCCATCAGACCTCCATGATCTCTTTCTCTTTGCCGGCGACCAACTCGTCGATCTGCTTGACGAATTTGTCGGTGAGCTTCTGCACGTGGTCGCCGCCCCGCTTGACGCCGTCCTCGGTGATCTCGCCGCTCTTCTGCAGACCTTTGATCTCGTCGACGGCCTTGTGCCGGATGTTGCGCACCGCTACCTTGTGCTCTTCGGATTTCTTTTTGATCACCTTGACCAGATCTTTGCGGCGATCTTCGGTCAACGGCGGAATTGAGAGGCGGATGTGGGCGCCGTCGATGTTCGGATTCAACCCGAGGTCACTGGTTTCGATCGCCTTGCGGATCGCGCCGACCTGGTTCTTATCGAAGGCCGAGATCAACAGCGAGCGTCCGTCGGGCGAGCTGACGCTCGCGACTTGCTTGAGCGGCACTTGTGAACCGTACGCATCGACGTGAAGCCGGTCGAGCAGCGAGGGCGCGGCGCGGCCGGTGCGGATCGAGGCGAAATCACCGCGCGTCGCCTCCATCGCCTTGTTCATCTTCGCTTCGGTCTCTTTGTAGACGTCGTCCAGAGCCATGTTCCGCTTCTCCTCAGACTCGTTCGAGCGCGACGCGCGTAGAGTCGCTGCCGACGAGCGTACCGATCGGCTCGCCCATCACGACGCGGCGAATATTCCCCGGCGCGTTCATATCGAAGACGATGATCGGGATGTCGTTGTCCATGCAGAGCGTCAAGGCGGTATTATCCATGACCTCGAGCCCGAGTTGCAGCACGTTGAGATAGTCGACGTGCTCGAAGCGCGTGGCGGTCGGATCCTTGAACGGATCGGCCGAATACACGCCGTCGACCTTGGTGGCCTTGAGGATCGCTTGCGCGCCCATCTCGACCGCGCGCAGCGCCGCCGTCGTGTCGGTGGTGAAATACGGATTGCCGGTACCCGCCGCAAAGATCACGACGCGGCCCTTCTCCATATGGCGCATGGCGCGCCGGCGGATGTAGGGTTCGGCGATCTGATGCATCTCGATCGCGGTTTGCGTGCGGGCCGGAATGCCCAAACGCTCGATCGAGTCTTGCAGTGCCAGCGCGTTGATCACGGTGGCGAGCATGCCCATGTAGTCGGCGGTGGCACGTTCCATGCCGGCCGCTTCGTGGGGCTTGCCGCGCCAGATGTTGCCCCCGCCGACGACGACCGCAATCGAGACGCCGTCGGCATGCACCGCGGCGATCTCCTTGGCCATGGTCGTGGTGGTGTCGACGTCAACGCTCCCGCCGCTCCCGGCGAACGCTTCGCCCGAGAGTTTCAGCAGAACGCGGCGGAAGGCGGGAGCCGGCATCGGCGCGCTACTCGCCGAGTGCGAACTTGGCGAAGCGGCGAACGGACATCTTCTCGCCGAGCACGCTCGACACGCCGTTGACCAGCTCGCCGACCGTCATCGAGTCGTCCTTGACGAACGACTGCTCGAGCACCACGTGGTCCTCGAACCACTTATTGAGCTTGCCTTCGACAATCTTCTCCGCGACCGCCGGCGGCTTGCCGTCGGGAACTTGCTTGACGAACTCCGCGCGCAGTTCGGCGACGGTTTCGGGCGGCACCGATTCGCGCGTGAGGTACGCCGCGGGCATCGCGGCAATGTGCATCGCGACGTCGCGCACGAGGTCCTTGAACTTGTCGTTGCGCGCGACGAAGTCGGTCTCGCAGTTGATCTCCACCAGCACGCCGACTTTGCCGCCGGTGTGGATGTAGGAGCCCACGAGGCCTTCGTTGGCGCTGCGCTCGGCCTTTTTCTCGGCCTTCGCTTGGCCTTGTTCTTGCAGCAACAGCTTCGCCTTGACGGCGTCGCCCTCGCTCTTCACGAGCGCGTTGCGGCAATCGATCATGCCCGCGCCCGTGTCGTCGCGCAGGCGTTTTACGTCGTCGGCGGTTGGTTTATACGTCGTTTGCATTCGTATTTACGCGGGGACCGCATCCTCTTCGGGGGCTGCTGCGACTTCGGCGTACTGCTCGTCGTACGCTTGCGCGTCGAACGACGATTCCGTTTCCGTCTTGCCCTCGATGATCGCATCGGCGATCTTGCCGACCATTAGGCGCACGGCGCGAATCGCGTCGTCGTTGCCCGGTATCGGGTAGTCGATCTCATCGGGATCGCAGTTCGTGTCGATCACGGCGATGATCGGGATGTGCAGCTTCTTGGCCTCAAGGACCGCGATGCGTTCCTTCTTCGGATCGACGATGAACATCGCGTCGGGCAGGCGGTGCATGTCTTTGATGCCGCCGAGGAAGCGCTCGAGCTTGTTCAGCTCTTCGGTCAGCTTCGAGACTTCTTTCTTGGGAAGCAGATCGAAGGTGCCTTGCTGGCGCATGCCTTCGAGCTCGCGCAGGCGCGCGATACGCTTCTGGATCGTCGCGAAGTTGGTCAGCGTGCCGCCGAGCCAGCGCTGGTTGACGAAGAACGTCCCGGCGCGTTCGGCTTCTTCTTTGACCACGTCTTGGGCTTGCTTCTTCGTGCCCACGAACAGAATGACGCGGCCTTCGCGTGACATCTGCCGCACGTCTTCGTAGACGTTGTTGAGCATCGCGAGCGTCTTGCCCAGGTCGATGATGTAGATGCCGTTCCGCTCTTGGAAGATGTACGGCTTCATCTTGGGGTTCCACCGGCGCGTCTGGTGGCCGAAATGGACGCCCGCCTCGAGCAGGGCGCGCATGGAAACAACGGACATAATGGACCTCTCTGATGCCCCGCGAGGTGCCGTCCTGGCGATCGCGATCCGGGCTCATAGCACCCATCCTCCGGACGGGTGAAGTAGTCGGCCCGGGTTGACCCGGTCCCAACCCTCGGATTGTACCACGCACGGCCGCCCGTTTCCACCCATCCCGTACCCTATGCTTATTTCGCTTAGCTAAACGAGCAGGCCGGGGGGCTACGTGCCGGGGCGGTAAAGCCAATCGGCTCCGACGCCGGCAGCCGCGGGCAACGGCACGTAGTCGCGCTCGCGCTGGAACCCGCGCTTGGGCGGCGTGCGCGCCTCGTACATGCCTCCACCGAGCAACTTCACGTTCCAGTGCTCCACGAAACGGCGAAAGTTGCGGCCCATCGTGCCATGGTAGTCGACGCGGTTGGCGAGAAACGTGACGCTGCCGAAGTGGTGAATGAACGAATCCTCACACAGCGCGATCTCGTAGCCCGCGGCGCGGATGCGCATGCAGTAATCGTCATCCTCGAAGTTTCCCGTGCCGTAGCCCGGATCGAGCCCACCGATCTCGTCCACGACGCGCCGGTCGAGACACATGCAGAATCCGATCACCTGCGAGCGGTATTGCCAGCGGCCACGCTGTTCGATCGCCCGCTGCGCGGCGAAGGCCGGCATGTCGTCGAGACTGGTGTACGGCACGTCGAGTTTTTGCGAACCGGCGCATTCATTGGTCCGCGGCGCGCTGCAGCCGACGGTCGGATGCCGCTGCTGAACGGCGATCAACGCCTCGAGCCAGCCGTCGGTGACGATCACATCGTTGTTCAGCAAGACGACGTGCGTTCCGCGCGCGGCGGCGAGGCCTTGGTTACAGCCGAAGGCGAACCCCGTATTGACCGCGTTGTAGATCACCCGTATCCCCGCAATCTTGGCTAACCGGCCGGTCGTTTCAAGACCGGAGCCGTTGTCGATGATGATGATCTCGTGCGGAACGCGTGTGTGTTCGCGAATCGAGGCAATCGCGATTTCCGTGTATTCGGGCGCGTTCCAGCTCAACATGACGATCGAAGCGAACGGCTCGCGCTGCACCGTGACCGGCGCCGGCAGCGGGTTGCCGGGGCCGGTTTTCGTCGCTTTTCGGGACACGTACGCCACCCGGCGCCCGGCATCGACGATCGCGCGCATCCACGCGGCGAGCGCGGCATCGAAGGACGTGCTCGGCTTGATCCGCAGATGCTGCGGAATGCGGTGCGGCACGACGAGCAGGCAACGCCCATCCGGCGAATCCGCCAGCGTCGCGGCTGCCACGTCGGGGCCGCCCTCGACCGCATTCACCAACTCGTTGAGCCAGTCGCCTGCCAGCACCGTATCGCTGCGGATGAACGCCACATAGTCGGGGCCGCGCAGCTCGGTCATCTCGCGCGCTGCCCGCACGGCATCGGCTTCGGCCGCATACGCGGCGGACGCCGGTTTCATGCGCGAACTCGAGAGCGCGTTCACGAACGCGTCTGACGGCGGCTCGCCGTGCACGAGAACCGAAACCGGCGGGACCGGTATCCGTTCCGCAAAGACACCGTCGACGAAGTATTCGCGCCGCACGATCATGCCCATCAGCTCGGGCCAGAAATTCTCGTGATACTCGACGCGTGCTTTCCAGCGCTCGTTGAAGGCACGTTCGCGCCGCACGTCTTCATCGTCCGGTTCGGGTGCCGCAGCGATCCGCCTGACGCGCGCGCCCGGTTCGAGGAACACGCGGCGTCCGGTTTCGCGGGCGCGCAAACAGTAATCGATGCTTTCGTACTCGCTGCCGAACGTCTCTGCGAACCCGCCGAGTTCATCGAACGTCCGGCGGCCGGTGACCAAACAATCGCTGGGCAGTGCGTCACATTCGATCCGGGCTTGGGCGCCGGAAATGACCTGGAAATCAAAACCGCGCTCGACCTCCGGAACCGCACAGACGATCATGCCGCAAATCTCGTTCGTCCCGTCTTCGGCGCTTACGCACGGACCGACGACGCCGGAGCCGGTTTCGTCCAGCGCCCTCAGCAGCGCGCCGAGCGTCCCCGGCGTGCTGAATTCGGCGCCGTTCACGAATACGAGCCGCTCGCTTGCGACCTGACGGGCACCGGCGTTGGCGGCCGCACCAAAGGTCGCGCCGGGTCCCGACTCGACGACCGCGACACCGAGCGGTGCGCAAAATGCGCGCGCTGCATCGGGATCGGCCGCGCCGAACGTCACAGCGACGACCGCGGCGCCCGCCGCTTCCGCCGCGCCGGCGATCGAGCGGAACGCAGCCGCTTCGCCCGCACCGGTACGGGACAGAGTAAATACGACGGCGGTCAACATCGTCACGGCGCCGTCTTCGCGTCACGGGGTGCCGGGTTCCCCGCCGTTCTGCCGATAATACTGAATAATGGAGCTATACGCCGGCAGGACGGCTGCCACGACCTACGTGTGGCAATTACTTACCGAAAACCGCAAGCCGGGTGACGACGGATACTTCGAGCACGTGCGCTCCGAGTTGCTCGACCTCTTCGAGCACGCGCCCCGGCTGTTCGTCGACATCGGTTGCGGAACCGGCGTCACGGCGCGCGAAGCGAAGCGGCGTTTTCCCGGCGCGGTCGTCGACGGCTTCGAATTCTCGGCGGCGGCCGCCGCCGTGGCCGCGACGCACCTCGATCACGTGCACCAGGGCAACGTCGAGGAGATGGATTTCGCGCGGCTCGGCTATGCGCCGCAGTCGATCGATGGTCTGCTCCTCGCCGACGTGCTCGAGCATCTCTACAACCCGTGGAACCTGCTGGTTCGCCTGCGGCCGTTCCTCACTCCGAACGCACAGATCGTCGCGTCGATCCCCAACGCACGCAATCTCGTTCTGCTCAACGATCTGGCCAATGGGAAATTCAGCTACGAACCGGCGGGCTTGCTCGACGTAACGCACATTCGCTTCTTCACGCTCAGCGAGATCCACAAGATGTTCGCCGAGACCGGCTATGACATCGTCGGCGTTACCGGTTGTCTCGATCCGCGCATCGGTTCATTCGAGCCGGTCACCGCACCGGTCAACCTGGAACTCGACGCCATAACGCTCAAGAACGTCGATGATGCAAAGCTCGCCGAACTAGCCACGATTCAGTTCTACGTACGCGTGCGGCCCGGGGCGCCGACGAAGTAGATATCGAGCAGCGCCAATGCTACGAACCGACGACGAAAATGTCGCCGAACACGACCGGCGTTCCGGTGACCGTAACTTCGAGCACGTAATCGGCGGCCTCCACTTGCGGTATCAGCGTCAGCAAGCGCCAACGGTCGCCGCTATCGACCACGACCGGATACCGTTCCGGACGGCCTGGAAACGCGCTGGTAAGCCCGCCGTTTCCCAACGCCCACGCAAAAACCCACGAGCCCCGAAACGGAATGCGCAGCATCGCGCCGGGTTCGGCGGCGGCGGCAACGTCCTTCACGTACGCGTCGACGATCGGTGCTTCGCGTTCGTCGAACGGTCCCACCGACCAGCGCCCTTTGGCGATGAACTGCGACGCCGGCGCACTCCAGGCATGCGCGAACAGCGCGTCGCGTGCGGCGGGAGCGGGTAGCGGCGCAGCGATCGAGGCCCCTAACAATTCGAGCAGCGCGCCGGCAAAAGGCCGGCCGAGTACATCGGCTGCGATCGGGGCGTGATGCACCCCGTCGACGGTCAACGCGACCCCGGACGCGACGGCGTCCTCGGCGCACTGCGTGAGATCGATCGACGGCAGGCCGTAGTAGGCTGCCACCTCCTCGTGCAAGCGCATTCCGGCGGTCGGTCCGCCGGCGGTCGCGCCCTGCGGCGCGAAGTAGACGAAGGCGATGTCGCTCTCCGGACGCGCGCGCCGGATCTGCGCGACGATGCCTTCGAGTGCGCGCGTGCAGTAGGCCAGAGCATCCGGCGTCGCCTCGTTATGCGCGAACTCGATCAGCACGAGATCGGGATCGTGCGGCAGCACGTCGTGTCCGACGCGAAACGCGGCCCACAGCGCCATATAACCGCGCAGCCCCGCGTTGACGAGCCGCACGTTCCCGTTTCCGGCGGCCGCCGCGAGCGTCTCCGTCACCCGCGCGAGATACCGACCGCCGTGAGTCAAACTCGTTCCGTACGCCACGATGGTCGCCGGTTGGCCCGACGCTACCCGTCGAGCAAAACGCGGGATGCCGCCGCGGACCTGCACCATCACGCGCGCGGATCGTCGCGCTCGTCGCGAAAGTAGTCGTGGTAGAGCCAGCGTTTGCGCGGTCTGACGGTCAGCAGCGGCGTGCGCCCGGCGACGACCGAATTCGGCGGAATCGTTTCGGCGATGATCACGCTGTTCGGTGAAACCACCGATCGCTCACCGATCACCGCGGCGCCGGTAACCACGGCCCCGGCAAACAAGATCGTCCCCGCACCGAACGTTGCTCGCGCCCCGCGGTCGGTCCCCACCGTGACGTTTTGATACGCGACGAAACGCTCGCCGTACTCGGCCTTGCCGAGCATCATCCCGACGCAGTGGATCCAGAGAAAGACTTCGGGCAAGGCCGTGTCCCACATGCAGACGACGGCGTTGAGCGCCTTGTTGAGCGCAAAAAAATCCGCCGCTGCTTCGAGCTCGCCGGCGCGCCACGCCTCGCTGCTGCACAGCCAAAGGAACATCGCGTACTGATCGGTCTGCGCGGGATCGAAGCGCGTTTGATCGTCCGGCGTCCGGTAGCCCGGCAGCGCGCTGCACGAAAACGACCGCTCGACCCGCGGCAGCGCCGCGTCGACGATCGGCTGCAACGAGCGGCGCTTCGGCCGGGGCGATACGGCATCGAGCTGACGCTCGAGACGCCATCCCAACTGTTCGACCCCGCCCACGACGACCACGAGGACGCCTTCGGTGGTGCATTGAGGGCTTCCGCCGCAGCCTCAAGAAGCGCGGCGTCCGGGCCGAACTAGAGACAGATGAAAGACCTCGCGGAGCGGCCGGCGCAGAGCACCCCGGTGGCCGGTAAAAAGATCCCCGTGTTCGTTCCCTATATCGGGGTCGATACGCTCAAACACCTGACCGACGCCTTAGATGTCGGCTGGCTCGGAATGGGCGCGACGGTCAAGGAGTTCGAGGAACGGATCAGCGCGTATTTCGGCGACGGGCGTACCGCGGTCTGCACGAACACCGGAACGGCCGCACTGCACATCGCGCTGCTCGCCGCGGGGGTGGGGCCCGGCGACGAGGTGATCACCCCGTCGTTCAATTACGTTGCCGACCATCAGGCGATCCGTGCCACCGGTGCCTCCGTCGTCATGTGCGACATCAACGACGACGATCTCGGCATCGACATCGCCTCGTGCGAGTCGCTGATCACGTCGAAGACGAAGGCCATCATCCCGTTGCACTTCGCCGGAATCCCGTGCCGTTCGGCCGAGGTGTACGCGCTCGCGAAGCGGCACGGGCTGCGCGTGATCGAAGACGGCTGCCACGCGTTCGGGTCGACGATCGGCGGCGCGAAGATCGGCAGCTACGGCGACATGCAGTGCTTCAGCTTCGATCCCGTCAAGATCATCACGAGCATCGACGGCGGGTGCGTCGTTACCTCGGATCCGGACGAAGTCGCCCGCCTCCACCATTTCCGCCTGCTCGGCGTCGACAAAGACACCACGCTGCGCTATCAAAACAAGCGCGCCTGGGACTACGACGTCGTGAGCGAGGGCTACCGCTACCACCTCAACAACATCATGGCCAGCATCGGCGTCTCGCAGATCAAGCGCGCCGACGAGTTCATCGCCAGCCGTCAAGCGGTCTGCACGCGGTACTCGGCCGCATTCGACGGGCTGCGCGACGTGCGCGTGCTGCGCCGCTCGTATGCCGACGTGTCGCCGTTCATCTACAGCATCCGGATCCTCAACGGGCGGCGCGAAGCGCTGATCGAACATCTCGCGCAGCACGACATCGAGGTCGGCATCCACTTCGTGCCGGTGCACAAACACACGTACTTCGCCCAGTGCCGCCAGTCGCCGATGCCGGTGACCGAGCGCGTGGTGGACGAGGTTCTGACGCTGCCGCTGCACACGTTCCAGACCGAAGCCGCGATCGAGCGCGTCATCGCCGGCGTGCGCTCCTTCTTCGAACGCTGAGCGGGCGTGAAGCCGATCGTGCTCTGGGGAGCCACGGGTCAAGCCCGCGTACTGGCCGAGTTTTTGGGCGCGCTCGGCTACGACGTCGCGGCACTGGTCGATGCCGATCCGAACGTCACGCCGTTTCTCGCCGGCGTGCCGCTACTGCGTGATGAGGCCGAGTTGCGGTCGTGGCGCGCGGATCGCTCTGGGATCATAGCCGCGCTCGTTGCCGTCGGCGGCACGCGCGGCGGCGAGCGCGTGGCACTGCAACGCTCGCTCGCGGCGGCCGGGTACGAGATTCCGAGCGTCGTGCATCCGCGGGCCTTCGTCGCCGGCGACGCAGCGATCGGCATGGGCACGCAAATCCTTGCGCTGGCGGCGGTGTGCGCGGGCGCGCAACTTGGGGAAGGCTGCATCGTGAATACGTCGGCTAGCGTCGATCATGAGTGCCGCCTCGGCAACGGCGTCCACATCGCGCCCGGCGCGCATCTGGCCGGAAACGTCACCGTCGGTGAGGGGGCCTTTATCGGAACGGGTGCCGCTGTAATACCGCACGTGACGATCGGTGCCGGAGCCGTTGTCGGGGCCGGCGCGGTGGTCGTGGCCGACGTGCCGGCCGGCGCCGTCGTCTACGGAAATCCGGCGCGCGACCGGACCAGCGGCCGATGACGTCCGCAACGTGCCGCTCGTGCGGTTATCCGCTCGCGGTAACGTTCGTCGACCTCGGGCTCTCGCCGCCGGCGAACGGCCTCACCGAGCCGGACGAACTCGGTGCCGGCGAAACGCTCTATCCACTGCACGCCTACGTGTGCGAAGCCTGCCTGCTCGTGCAACTCGAACTCTTCGAAACGCCCGAGCAGATCTTCCGCGATTACTCCTACTTCTCTTCGTACTCGACCAGCTGGCTCGAACACGCGGAGCGGTACGTTGCGACGATGCTCGCCGAGCGCGGCATTCGCCCGGGCCACCGCGTCGTCGAACTCGCCAGCAACGACGGCTATCTCCTTCAGTACTTCATCCGCGCGGGCGTAGAAGTGCTCGGCATCGACCCCGCATCGAATGTGGCCGCTATCGCGCGCGAGCGCGGAGTGCCGACGATCGACGAGTTCTTCGGCGTTGCCCTGGCGCAGCGCGTTCGCAACGAGGTGGGTTCGGCCGATTTGATGGTCGCCAACAACGTGCTCGCCCACGTGCCCGACATCAACGATTTCGTCGGCGGAATCGCGACGCTGCTGGCGCCGGACGGTTTCATCACCATCGAGTTTCCGCACCTGATGCGCCTGATCGAGGGCGTGCAGTTCGATACGATCTATCACGAGCATTTCTCGTATCTGTCCGTGCTCGCGCTGGCGCCGCTGTTCGCCCGGCACGGCCTCGAGATCTTCGATGTGACCGAACTGCCGACGCACGGCGGATCGCTGCGCATCTTCGTCGCGCGCGCCGGCACGCATCCGGTGATGCCCGCGGTGACGGCCGTTCGTGACGCGGAGCTCGCGCTCGGGCTCGATCGCGTCGATGCCTATCCGGCCTTCGGCGAGCGCGTGATGCGCGTGAAACGCGACTTCCTCGAATTCCTAATCGAAGCTCGCCGCGCCGGCAAATCGGTCGCCGGTTACGGTGCCGCGGCGAAGGCGACGACGTTGCTCAACTACGCGGGCGTGCGCACCGACCTCATCGCGTTCGTTGCGGACAAGAGCCCGCACAAGCAGGGCCGCTACATCCCGGGCGTGCGCGTGCCGATTCTCGATCCCGGCCACATCCGCTCAGCCGAACCGGATTACGTCGTCATCTTTCCATGGAACATCGCGGCCGAGATCCGCGCCGAGCTCGCCGACATTCGCGCCTGGGGCGGCCGCTTCGTGACCGCCATCCCCGAACTTACGGTCGATCCATAACCAGCGGCGGCAACGCCCGGTCGCGCGCCGAGATGATGGTTAGCGGCAGCGGCCAAGCGATGCCGAGCGACGGGCTGTCGAACGCGATACCGCGCGCTGCATCCGGCGCGTAGCGCGCCGAGATCAGGTAGTGCAGTTCGGTATCGTCTACGAGGGTCTGATAGCCGTGCGCAACACCCGCAGGCGCGTAGAGTAACTGCGGTTTATCCTCGCGTAACTCAAACGCTTGCCAACGGCCGAAATCCGGGCCAGGCCGCAGATCGACCAGCACGTCGTACACCGCGCCGCGCGTGCAGCGGACCACGCGCACTTCCGCGTGCGGCGGGTCCTGATAGTGCAGCCCGCGCACGGTGCCGCGCCGCGCGTTGCGCGCTTCGCCGTGGTGCGGAAATGTAGTGCATAGGCCCGCTGCGGCGAACGCATCCTCGTCGAACACGCGCACGAACCAGCCGCGTTCGTCCGGGACGCGATCGAGATCGATCAGCCACGCGCCGTCGAGGCCGGCCGGCGTCAGGCGCACGCGGTTCTCACAGCCGGAAAAATTCCTCGGCCAGCTTGCGCTTGCGCGGGCGAATCGTGAGATCTGGCGACGTTCCGGCAACGACGCTCTCGCGCGGTACGTCCGCATTGAGCACGGCGGCATTCGCCGCGATCACGCAGCGGTCGCCGATCGTCGTTGCCCCGGCGATCAGCGCGCCGCCGTACACGATCACGCCCTCGCCGACGACGGGCGCGGCCTCGCGGTCCTTGCCGAACGTCACGTTCTGCGTCAAGAGAAGATAGTTGCCGTACGTGCCGCGCCCGACGACGGTGCCCAGGACGTGATTGAGAAACATCACCGGCGGCAGCACCGTGTCGTACATGCAGAAGAAACCGTTGAGCGCTTTGTTCAGTGAGAACAGCTTCTTCGCCAGCCCCAGATCACCGGCAACGAACGCGCTGTGCGAGGCGTAGTAAAGGAAGGTCGTATACTGATCGCCGTGCAGGTGGTCGAATAACGTGGTCGCTTCATCGCCGAACGCCGGGTGCCGAATATGCGCGAAGCAAAAGCGGGCGCGTTCGGCCGCCTCGCGCGTTATCGCATCGAGCCGCAACGGCTCGCCGTCGGGAAAAAACGCGGTCAGTTGACGGCCGACGTACTGCGCCAGCGCTTCATCGTCGAGCGTTCGCTGGAAAGCCGGCTTACCGCGCGCCGGCAAGCAATTCCGTTCCATAGGCGGCGATGAGGAGCCGCTCGAAGCCTTCGGGGCTCGCGACCGACGCGGCTCCTTGGGCAATCAGCAATTCAAGGTTGTGCAAGTAGGCATCACGCTCGGCGATGATCGATGCGTCCGTTGTCGGATAGGCGGGATAGATGATCCGCGCCAATCCCGGCACGTTCTTGATCTGCTCGAACGCCGCATTCGGCTCGATCGCGGCGACCGCGGGTGCGGAATCGAAGGCGACCGACGGACCGTTGCTGCTCGCGCGCAGATAGAATTCCCACTCGGGAAAGGCCGGCATGCGCGCGTCGAAAAGCCCGGCAATGTCGACCGCCTGCCGGGTGAACGCGAGGGACTCGATCGGCCCGAAAGGAGCGATGTGCGCCCCACGCCGGTCGGTCGGCGGCAGGTAGATATTTCGCCCGCCGATCGTGGCGGTCGTACGAGCGACGACCGCTTTCGTATGGCTCAGAGCGGCCTCGAGATGGGCGAGATGCGCCGGCGGCAACGTGCTGCCGGGGCGCATCACGAGGTATGCGTTGCCGGGCGTGACGCGCAGCGCGTTGTTTACGAGCAACGCGTCGACAAGAGCGCCGGTAAGACGCAGCGTGCCGATGCGGCCGGCGGGATCGATGTCGGCGGCGATCGCACCGAACGGATGCGTCGCATATTCGAGCACGAGCGCAGTCCAGCCGGAGAACGTTTGCGCGGTGAGCGAACGCAGCGTCCGTTCGAGATCGCCGACGCGGCCCCCCGGAAGCACGATCACCGTCGGCCGCACGGGTTCCACCGTTTCGAGGTTGCGCGTGCGCACACTCGACAGAAGACCATCGGCCTCGAGCAGTTTCGCCCGGATAGCGCCGTCTTCGTCTTTCACTCCGTGGTCCTGGGCTAGGCGGTACCGCGCCCACATGTGTCGCGAAATCGTGGTTTCGAAACCGTTCAGGCCGGCCCCGAATTCGGGGGCGAACTTTTGTACGAGATATAGGAACTCGAGAATGTCACCGCCGTCGGAAATGTAGTTCTGCGGACTCGACTGCTGCGCGGTATGCAAACGCACCGCGGCGGTCGGTTCCGGCTCGTACGCGAAGCGCACGCCGTTGGCCGCCCAGCGAACGACGATCTCGAAATCGGCCGCTTTGATCGCCTCGTCGAGTTCGCCGAACCGCTCGTAGAGATCGCGCCGCATCAACATCGTGGGGAAGCACATGTAGCATCCCTCGGCGAGCATCCACGCAAACTCGTTGCGTTCGAACCCGTAGGCGGCATGCGGCTGGCCGGACATATGGCGCACCCCGATGTACGCACCGCTCTCGTTGACGAAATACGTCGTCGTGTAGAGCACGTCGACGTCGGGATGATCCATCAAATAGCGATACGAGTACGAGATGCTGTGCGGCATCAAGAAATCGTCGGCCGAGAGAAACAAGAAATACGCACCCCGCGCTTCACGCAGCCCCTTGTTGTGGTTGGGCACCATACCGATGTTCTCGGCGTTGCGAACGTACCGGAAACGCGGATCCGACGCGTACTTTTCGACCAGTTCGGGCGTGCGGTCGGTCGATGCGTTATCGACGACCAGGACCTCGAGGTTCGGATAGTCCTGGCGCAAGGCGCTTTCGATCGCGGTTCCGACCGTGTGAGCGTAATTATACGTGGTGATGATGATCGTCACCAGAGGCTGGTCCATTCATAAAAGTATCGGCCGGAAATGCCGAACGAATAGCCATGGGGCTAAACGTCTTCGTGACCGGCAATTTGGGCTACGTGGGGTCGGTGCTGACCGCCGATCTGCGTCGCCGCGGCCACCGCGTCACGGGGTATGACGCCGGCTACTTTGCTCCGTGCCTGATCGACGACGCGACGGCACCCGACGAACAGCGCTTCGGGGATACCCGCTCCTTCGCCGAGGATCTGCGCCGTTTCGACGCGGTCGTCCACCTAGCGGCGCTGTCGAACGATCCCCTGGGCGAGCTGAACCCGGGCCTGACCGGCGACATCAACGTCGGCGGCCTGACCGCTGTTGCTAAGGCAGCCAAGGCAGCCGGTATTCGGCGCTTCGTTTTCGCGTCGTCGTGCAGCCTCTACGGGAAATCCGACGGGGACACGCCGCTCGACGAGACCTGCGCGCAGAACCCGCTGACGGCCTACGCCCGCTCGAAGGTCGACGGCGAACGCGCGCTGGCCGAGCTCAGCGGCGACGCATTCAGGCCGATCTCGCTGCGCTTCTCAACGGCCTACGGCTGGTCGCCGCGCCTGCGGCTCGATCTCGTGGTGAACAATCTCGTGGCGAGCGGCCTCGCGAACGGCGTCATCGCGCTCGAGTCCGACGGCACGCCGTGGCGGCCGCTCGTGCACGTGCACGACATGGCGCTGGCGATGGCACTGGCGCTCGAGAGCGACGTCGCGAAGACCGGCGGAACGGCCTACAACGTGGGCGCCGAAGCGGAGAACTACCAGATTCGCACGGTCGCTGCGGCCGTGGCGAAAGCGCTCGGCGATGCTCCGATCACGATACCGCCGCCATCTGCCGGCGGCGACCAGCGATCGTACAACGTCGGTTTCGCGAAGGTGCGAGCGGCCTTCCCGGCCTTCCGGACGGAGTGGACGCTCGAGCGCGGCATCGCCGAACTCGTCGAACGCATGCGCGGCAAAATGGACGCCGACATCTTCGCCGGCCCGCGCTATTTCCGCATCCGCCGGATCCACGCACTTACGGCCGCCGGCGCGATCGACGCCAACCTGCGCGTGCTCGCAGCGCAGTCTTAAGCCTCTACCAGACGCGCCAGGGAGCGCGCCCGCTCTCCCACAGCTGCTCGAGCCGCGTCTTATCCCGCAAGGTATCGAGCGGTTGCCAGAAGCCCTCGTGCCGGAATGCCGAGAGCTGTCCCTCGGCCGCCAGCCGCTCGAGCGGTTCGCTCTCGAAGATCGTCGCGTCGCCGTTGAGATACTTGAATACCGCCGGCTCGAGGACGAAAAAACCGCCGTTGATCGCGCCGCCGTCGCCGGGAGGCTTCTCCGTGAATCGCGTCACCAGGTTCGCGCGATCGACCTCGATGCTGCCGTAACGCCCCGGGGGCACGACGGCCGCAATGGTCGCGATCTTGCCGTGCGCGCGGTGATACGCCACTTCGGCCGTGATGTCGATGTCCGACACGCCGTCGCCGTAGGTGAAGCAAAACGTGCCGCTATCCGCGACGTAGGGCATGACGCGCTGAAGGCGGCCGCCCGTCATGGTGCCCTCGCCCGTGTCGACGAGCGTGACCGTCCAGTCTTCGGTGTCGCTGCGATGGATCGTGAACTTCTCCTCGCGCAAGTGGAACGTGACGTCGGCCGTATGCAGGCGGTAGTTCGCGAAAAACTCCTTGATCATGTAGCCGCGATAGCCCAGGCACACCACGAATTCGTTGATGCCGTGCGCCGCGTAAATCTTCATGATGTGCCAGAGAATCGGCCGGCCGCCGATCTCGATCAAGGGCTTCGGACGCAGGGCCGATTCCTCGGAAATACGCGTGCCGTAGCCGCCGGCCAGCAGAACCGCTTTCATGGCGCGTCACATTATCCAAACCCTGACGAATAGCATCGTACGGGCAGAGGCGCGGCCGAGCGGGGGCGTCGAACCCTTCCCTCTCATGATGCCGTACTACCAGCACTTCGGGCTGGACCGGGATCCGTTTCTCGACACCGCGGACCCCCATTTTTATCGTTCGACCGGCAATCTCGCCCACGCGAAGAATCGCCTCGTGCAGTCGATTGAACAGTCGCGCGGTCTCATGATCGTCGTGGGCGATCCGGGCACGGGCAAAACCAGCCTGGCCGGCGCGATCGAGCGGGAATTGCTCAACCGCGAAAACGTCCGCTTGGGCAAGATCCTCGATCCGAGCTTTGCCGGCGATATCGAATTCCTCGTGACGATCGGTCGGGCATTCGGCTTGGCGTTTCCGCCGCGCTCGCCGGCAGCGCTGAAGAACGCGCTCAAGAACTTCTTCTACGACGCGGCAGTGGTCGAGGGATCGACCGTGGCGCTGTTCATCGACGAGGCGCAAAATCTCAGCGATGAGAACCTCGAAACGCTGCGTCTGCTGCTGAATTTTGACGTCCCCGAGCGCAAGCTGCTCAACATCGTGCTCTTCGGACAGAGCGAATTCCGCGACCAGGTGAACAAACGCCGCAACCTTGCCGATCGCGTCGCGGGCTGGATCGATCTGGCGGCCCTGGGGCCGGCCGATACCCGCGCCTTGCTGGCCCATCGCCTGGCGCGCGCCGGCGGCGGCGGCGACCTCAGCATGACCTTCGCTGCCGACGGGCTCGATCTGATCATCGAGACCTCGCTCGGCACGCCGCGCCGGCTCCTGACGCTGGCCCACGCAACGCTCGAAGAAGCCGCGCTGCGCGGCCACCCGCGGGCGCTGCTGGTCGACGCCGAAGCCGCGATCCGCAGCCGCGGCATGCGCGCCGAGACCCCGGCTGCGGCCGAGGAACGCCCGGCAACCGAATCGGAGAAAACGAACCGCCGCTGGCCCTGGCTCGCGTTCCGATTCCCATAGTGGATCCGCACGCGTAGTGGATCCCAACGCGATTGAGGAGCTCTTCGAGCGGAACGCGGATATGCGGCTGCTCGAATTCCGCCATAACGAGCCCGGCAAAGGCGCGCCCCCGAACAGGCGGACCCCCACGACGTTCGGCGCCGAGTCGATCATGGCCAGCACGCCCGACGCGATCATCGAGAAAGCGCCGCGGCTGCGCGTCACGATCGCGGCAGCACCCGCATCCGGCGTCATCCCGGGCGCCGTCGTGGGCGTCGCGATCGACGTCTTCAACGACGGCAACGCACCGGCACCGGAGTCGAAGCTGCTCGTTTCGGTGCCGATCGAATCCGAATTTCGCACCGGCACCCTGCGCGTCGACGGCCGCGAAGTCCAAGCCCCGGAGCAGCTCTTCGGTTCGGGCCTGCCGATCGCGCGGCTCCCCGGTGCGACGTCGCTCAAGGTGACGTTCCAGCTCGCCATTCTGCCCGGTGTCAACGCGCTCTATCTGCAGCCACGTCTGCAAACCGACGGCGTGCCCGTAGTGGGCACTCCCGGCATGTCGATCAAGCGCGGCGTGACGGCCGGCCCCAGCGAGACGCCACGCCCCTTCTACGAGCTCGACGACGAAGAAGCCGAGGAAGTGGCCGCGGAGTCGGCCGAGCCGATTCTGCCGCCGGTCTTGCCGGTCGTCGTCGAAACCGTCGCCGAACCCGTGGCCGTGGTGGAACCGCCGCCCGTGGTGGAACCGCCGCCCGTTGTTGAACCGCCGCCCGTCGTTGAACCCCCGCCGGCGATCGAACCGCCCGCGGCCCCGCCGCCCCCCGCCCCGGTTCGCACCGCGCGCGTGCGTGCTGCGGCCACGAAACCGGCGCCCGCACCGCCGCCGGCGCTGCCGCTGGCCGAACCCGAACCGGCGGCCGCAGCGAAGCCCGCCCCCGCACTCGCGCCGAAGGCGCCGCCGCGACCGGCCGCTGCAGCCGAAGAGCGCATGATCCGCTACCGCTCGATCGGCGTCAGCGACATCGGTCTGCTCGAGCGGCTGTTCGCGAGCGATCCGCCGGGCGTGATCGCGCACTTCATCATGATTTCGAGCATCGCGTGCACCGAGCCGGGAAGCGGCGAAGACACGAGCGGCTATGCGCTCTTCTTGCGCCGCGACATCGAGTTGCTCGGACGGGCGCTCGTGCATTCCCGCATGGGGAAAGCGCCGCAATACCGGATCGCACAAGGCGATCTCGACGGTCTCTTGCTCACCTGGGACGACGCGCCGCAGCAAGCCTTCCCGCCGCAACGGCGCTTGCGCCGCGACTTGCGCAAGCCCGAGCTGGCGGCGATCGGGAAACTGATGCAATCGTCCGAACGCGACGCCTCGCTGCGCACGCGCATCGCCCTGCTCGCGCTCGCGGGCACGGCGCTCGACGGCACGGAGAAACGCGCGGCCGCCGCATGCACGACCGCGCTGCGCGGATATTGTTCGGCTGCGCTCGCGTGGCTCGTTCCGCTGTGCGTCGCCTCGGCCGGAGCGGAGGCATTCGTCGTGCCCAACGCGCCGCCGGCGCTCGATGATGCCGGCCGCAAACTCGTCGCCGCACTCAAGGCCGCAATCACGTCGTGACCGAGCGTCGCGTGCTGCTCGGCATCGCGAGCGCCGGCTCTCCAACCAAGCCGTTTCTCGACTCGCTCGCGCAACTGAAACTTCCCGATAACGTGGTGCCGCTCAAGCGCAGCATCGCGGTCGGCAATTTCATTCCGGCGCAACGCGAGCTCATTATGAGCGACGCGGTCGCGGAAGACTTCGACTACCTCTTCTTCGTCGACGACGACATCGAATTGCCCGAACGCGCCTTGACGATGCTCGTCGAAACGGCCGAAGCCGATCCGTCGGCCGCCGTCGTGGGCGGGCTGTATTACAGCCGCGACTCGGCGCGTCCGATGGCCGTCGATGACTGGGACTCGGCCGACACATCATCAGCGCACATTCCCGCCTTCACGTCGGCTTCGACGTCGACCGTCGCGGGCGTGGGCTTCGGCTGCGCGCTGTTGCGCGTGGCGGTTGCCAAGACGTTCAAGCCGCCGTATTTTCCCGCGCATATCTACATCGAACTTGCGGCGCGGCGCGCGCGCCAGTGCGACGAGGATTACTTATACTGCGAGCGCGTTCGCAAAGCGGGCTACGTCGTACGTCTCGACGCGCGCGTGCGCTGCAACCACTACGACCGCGCGAGCGACACGTTCGCGCCGCTGGCGTGGGAAGACGATGCCGCGACCGCGGCGCCGCGCATGATCGTGAGCGCGGGCAACGGCACGCAGCTCGTGGCGCTCGACGCGTCCGCGCCGCGCGTCGTCGAACGCCACCTCGCAGCCGACGTTACGTATATAACCGTCGACTAAGCGGGTTAGCTCGTGACGTCGAGCAGCGACGAGCGGCGTTCGCGGTTCACGCTCTTCGAAAACGACTGAAAGCGGCCCATCGTGGACAAGCGCGTCGCACACGCTTCGTTGAACGCCTTGAGGCGCTTGAGCTGCGCGTCGCGATACTTCACCAAGCGGTTCACGCGCTTCATGATCGGATCGTAATCTTCCGTCGACAGTTTGGCTTCGTTGATGGAGATGTCGAGCTCGTGTGTGAGCACGCGCTGCTTGCGCCACGACGCTTCACACGCTTCCCAGTTCCGGCTCGCGATCGCCTTGTCGACAGCCAAGCACTCGCGCTCGAGAGCGACGATGAGTTCGACCGGCGGGCGAATCATACCACGGCGACGTCTTGGCGGGGTTCGTCGGCGGCGAATTCCATCTTGTAGCGGCGGACGGCTTCAGCCCAGGCATCGCGGATCATGACCATCTGCGGCAGCACGCCCTCGGCCAGCGCGACGTCGCCCTTCATGTTCGCCTCAACCAGCTGGCGATACCAGAACTGATAGAGCGCGGCATTGCTCTGTGCGAGCTCGCCGCCCAGCTCGAAGTCGATCGCATCGACCGCGGCGCCGCACGCGCGCTGCGCCGAGCGCAAGTAGTTATGCCGCGACTGAATGTCGCTCGGCTCGGTCTTCATGCGCTCGATCGCCTTGCGCGTGAAGAGCACGATGGCATCGAAAATCTTGACCATCAGATCTTCTTTGGAAGCGGTCGAAATCGACGCTTCCAAATACTTCATCGATGGGGATACAACGCTCACGTTTTAGCCTAGTGTCCGATCGCGGCGATTTGGCCTTGCAGTGCCTGCAGCTCGGCGATTTGCGATTCACTCGCCGTGAACTGCGCGCGCAACTGATCGGCCTGCTGCGTCGCTTCGTTGTTGATCAGCGTGATTTGCTGCTGCAACGAATCGATCTGCTGGTTGTTGGTATCGGTCAAACTCGTCAGCAACACGCTGGCGAGATTGTCCGGCGTTACGACGCTGTTGGAAAGAAACGTTGCCAAACCATCGACGTTGGCGAGTGCGGAGCCGAACAGGTACGCGAACCCGTAGGCCGCACCGGCGACCGGTTGCGCTCCGGCTTTGTTGCTCGTGAGCTGCGGGGCGAGCGTGAACAAACTTTGGACGGCGGTGGGATTCGCCGAGTAGGCTGCCTCGAACGCCGTGGTATCGAGGGCCGCAAGCTTTCCGCTCGTCGAATTGACGGTGAAGCTCGTGTCGTTGGTCGAGCTGCTGCTCGAGCTGGTGTCGTCATCACTCGTCGTACCGACCGACTGCTGTGCTGTGTCGAGCGTGATGCCCACGCTTTGCAGAGAGTTGTACGCGGTCGACCCCGACGGGATGAAGCCGCTGACGAGGTTCACGAGGTTGTCGCGCAGTTCGGAGACTTGATAGTTGTTGTACAGCACGCCGCCGCCGGTGCTTTGCGAGGACGACGTCCCGGTCGTGGCATCCGTACCGGCGGAAACGGTCGGCGCCGCGGTGTCGGTGTTCAACTCCGTGATCGCGGCGTTGTACGCCTTGATGAACGTGTTGATCGCAGCTTCGGCTTTGGTCGGGTCGGCGGCAACGGTGACCGTGTAGAACGTCGAGCTCGCCGAGCCGCCGGAGTTCGTTACCTTGAGGTCGATGCCCGGGATGGCATTCGTGAAATCGTTGGTCGCGCTGTAGACCGTGTGCTGTCCCGACTGATCGGTGTACGTCAAGCTGGCTTGGGTACCGGCCGAGGTCGTGCCGGTCTTGAGACCCGCAGCGGTGAGGAAGTTACTCGTGTCGAGCGATGCACCCAGCAAGATGCTCTGCGGACCCGGAGTGTCGCTCACGAGCTCAATCGACGAGGTCTCAGAGTTATAGCTCGCCGTTACGCCGGCGGCCGAGCTGTTGATCTGCGTGATGAGATCGGCCAGCGTATTTTTGGTCGGGTCGACCGTGAACTGCACGCCGTTGATCGTGAACGTTCCGGCCGTGACGGCCGTTGCGAAACCGGCATTGTTGTCCTGATTGAGGACCGAGTTTGCGTTGATACCCGCGATGTCCGACGAACTGGTGATCACGCCGCCGCTGAGTTGCGCCGAATCCAACTTGAGGACCGACTCGAGATTGCCCTGATCGCCGCCGCTGCCGATCGTGGTCACACCGGTCAGCGTGACCGTTCCGTTCGCGTTCAGCGTGGCGGTGCCGCCGTCGTTCGCTTGGAGCGCGGAGTTGATATTGGCAACGATCGCTTCGATCGACTGCGTGTCGACGTTGTAAGCAACGGCGACGCCGTTGATCGTGAACTGTCCTTGAGCGCCGGTTCCGTTGCTCGGAACGATGGCCGTGCCCTGATTCGACAATACGATTTGGGGCGCCGGGAGCGGCGGTTGGACCAAGGGACCCGGGATGAGCGCCGCGTTCGCGTTCGGGTTGTTGACGATCGTCGTCGAGGTCGCTGCGGTCTGCGCGTTGATCGTGTAGGTGCCGGCGATCGGCGTTTGGCCTTTGATCTGCGAGGCGCTCGCTGCGGGCGATCCACTCGACGTATTCGAGACGTTAGCCGAGAACGCGCCGAACACGGTCGGATCGGACAACGCGGTCAGCGAGTCTTGCACCGAACCGATGAGGTTCGTGATCTTCAGCAACGCGGTGTTTTGCGCGTTCAGGTTGGTGATTTGCGTCTTGACGGGCTGCTCTTGGAGCAGCGTGTCAGCGGTGTACTTCTCGATGATCGAATTGTAATCGATACCCGACGAGACGCCGGGGAAGCTCACCGGCGGGGCGTTGCCTAACGTCCCCGACGTTGCAGAGGTACCTGATGAGACACCGGAGGTTGAGGACACGATTAAACCTTCTTGTTGACGACGCTGCCGTCAAGATGATCGAAGTATTTTGCGAGAGCGATCATTGTTTCGCTCGGGAACTGAACGATTACCTTACCGGTACTCTTATCAGTGAACACCGTCACGATCTCGTTGGGATCGGTTTCAACTTGGAACGACACCGATACGTTCTGTTCTTGCGCGTTGAACAGCACCGCGACGCCTTTGGCCAGCGACGGATCGGTGCCGTCCTTCGAATTCTTCGAAGTCGCGGGAAGTGTTGCCAAACCGGGCGTCGGCCCGATCGAAATTCCGACGCCGCCGCTGTTGGACTGGCTGTCGGATTTCGCTGCGGGAGCTACGCTCGGCGTCGAAGCTGCTGGCACCGCCGGCGCGGGTGCCGATGCGGGGGCCGGGGTGGCGGCGGGCGCGACCGGCCAAATCTGTGTGCTTGCGACAGCGCTCTGAACGTCCATGTTCGGAACCTCCTATGATCAGATATCGGCGGTAAAGACCCTGACTTTAGACTGCCTGCACGATCTTAGCATAGCAAGCGATGATCGCTGCAGCCGCCGAACCCAGGCGCTCGCGGGCGAATTCGCCGACGGTTGAGATGCCCGGATCGGCGCGAACGGAGGCTTCCCACGCGCCGCCGAGCCCGCGCATCGTGCTCGCCTTGTCAGCAGGATCGACCGTCCAGAAGTGGCCCGCCGGCAGGTCGACCCAGCGGGTGTTCGAGCAGACCACTGCCGCGCCGTAAGCCGCCGCCGTGAGCAGCCGGCCGTGACCGCGCGTGGTCCAGGCCGCGTCGGCGACGACCGACGCCGTCCGGTAGAGCGAGGCGAGCAGCTCGGCCGGGGGCTCGCTGATCAGCGTGACCCGCGCCGGCGCGAACTCCCGCAGCCGCTCGGCGTAGACGGGGTCGGCCACGGGGCCGGCAAAGACCAGCGGGAATCCGGCCTCACCCGCCGCGCGAGCGAGGACGAGCTGATTTGCTTCGGGCCAAATCGGGGCGTGAACGAGGATGAACGGGTCGCTACCGGTCAGCGCGCCGACCGGCACGGAAGCCCCGGAGGCCGTCGGCAGAGGCGGGACGATGAACGTGGGCCGGCGCGGGCGGAGCGCTTCCACGACGGCCAATTCGGCCGCGGAATTCACCATGACGACGTCGGCCATGGCGAGCACGCGCTCGGAGTCGGCCAGTCCGGCGATGGCCGGAGCGTAGGGCTCGCCCGCGCCGATTCCGTCGACTTCCACCGCCCGCCGCGCCAGCATGTCGAGATAGGCGCTCACGCTGCGGTCATCGGCCGAGTAGCCGAAGCAATAGGGTGCCGTGATCGCGCCCCAGTAGCCGCCGGCCTGCGGTGATTCGTGGAAGGCGTGCACGACGAGGGGACGGCGCGCGTCGCTCGCCCATTGTGCGACGTGGCGCGCATAGCCGCCCGGGCGGACGCCGAAGAGATGCACGAGCTCGGGGCCGAATGCGGCGAGCCCCGCGATGTTGCTGACGACCTCGACCGCGAAGCCCTCGCGGCGCAGCGCTTGCGCCAGCGCGCCGGCCTCCTCGGTGTCGGAATCGGGCGCTTGGGCGGCGTCGGGCCGCACGGCGATCGCGATTCGCCCGGCCGAACGGCCGACCGGCGCTCCGGGGTCGACGTCGGGCAGCAGCCGCTCGAACGGCTCCCGCGTCCCGCTTACGCGGAACTCCGCCGCCGCCGCTCTGCCGCCAAGGTCGAACGCCAGCATCACATCGGCCGGCAGCGGATCCGCGATGCCCACGCGCATACCCGGCGCACTTTCATCGGTGCGAACGACCCGGCCGGCCGCGACGGGCGCCGGCCCATCGCCGACCGCGACATCGAACGACGCAAGCGCCGCCGGCTCGGCGAAATCACCATACCACGCGCGCGCATCAGCATCGGCGCCGGCGGACGGTACCACGAGCGTCTCGGCGATGTCGCCCAGAAACGCGGCGCACTCGATGGCTTGGGAACCGTAGGCGATCGCGTTTTTCTTGAACGCGAAGCGCCGCGCGTACACCGCCGCGGCAACGCGCGGCAGCGCCGTCGAAAGCGGCGCGGCACCGAAGAAGCCGCGGCTACGTGCCCGCTCGAACACCGCGGTGTCGCCGTAGCGAAAGACGTCTTCACGCCAAAATCCGCCGCTGAGCGCACGTCGCTCGAGGTCGGGAAAGACGCGTTCCACGATGGCGCCGGCGTGCGCGTCGCTGAGCACGCCCAGAACGGCCTGCGGGAAGACCAGCGGATCCGTCTCGCGCAGTTCGAGTTGCGCGAGATCCACGTACACCATCGGGATCGTAACGCAGCGGTCACCGCTGCAAAAATGCAAATCGGCCAACACGGCGGGTTCGCGGCCGCGTGTAACCGGTTCGACGCGGAGCGCGGCGAGATGCTCGACGCGCGCGAGCTCGCGCAACACGTCGGTGCGCCACGCCCACGGCTGCAAGGCCGGGAAAACGCGATGCAGCCTCATGCGGTCGGCACCTCAAGCAGCGCTTGAACGGCGCGGGCATCGCCGACCGCGGAGATCTCGGCGAGTTCGTCGCGCGCGGATAACGCAAACCGCACGTTGTTGGCATCCGCGTCGCGCCAGGCGGACAGATCTCCGACGATGTCGATATCGACCGTCAGCGTCTCTTCCATCGGCACGTTCGATGCCAACAGCAACTCACGCAGCACGCCGAGCACGTCGTGCACGCCGAGTTCGCCGTCGAGTCCGATCGCGATGCGCACGGGATCGTTCGCGCGGAATGCGGCCGCTAGTTCGACCACAAACGCTCGCGCCTGCGACCATTCCGCAACGTCGCGCAGCGGCAGCAGCACGCGCACGCCGCGCGGCTGATCCACCGGCGCGCTCGCCGCTTCCGTGCGCAACGGCACGCGATCGGTGGCCGGATCGAAGCCGCGCGGAACCGACCAGCGGCGTTCGTAGGCCGCGCGCAAAAACGGCGCGTCGTCGAGCGCGCCGACGAGCGATACGGCGTCGGCGGGCGCAAACAGATGTGCGTAGGCATCCTCACAACAAGCGACGAGAAAATTCGCCGCGCGCACGCGCCGGGTGAAGTCCTCAACGCCGAAGCGCGAAAAGCCGAACGTCTCGTCAAAACCGCCGACGAGCTCGAGCGCTTCACGGCTCACAACCATCACGGGCGATGTCGCGACTTCCAACAGCGTCGCCTCGCGCGCGAACGCCTCGGCCCGGCGCTCGTAGAGCGTCTGCATCTCGGCCACACTCCGGTAACCCAAATCCGGCAGCGACTCGGGCCGGTCGGCACCGCCCAGCCGCGGAACCGCAACGCCTAAGCGCGGTAAACGCCGGAACGCATCCATCAGCCGCGCCAGCACGCCGTGCGGAAGCTGTGCGTCATCGCGCACGATCGCGACCCCGCCGGCGGTCGTGCTGCCGAGCGCGCGGTTCAAACCCGCCGCAAGCTGGACGTCGAAATCGTCGGGCACGAGACGCACCCACGGGTGCACTTTGAACTGGCGCTCGGTCGTCGCCGCTCCGGCGGCGTAGACGGCAAAGGTCGCGCCGTCATAGGTTTCGCCGAGCAAGGCGCGCAGGGTTTGCTCGGTCGCGGCGGGTTTCGACGCGGCCACGAACACGACGTCCAACTGCTGTAAGGTTCGCACCGGCGGCAGCACCGCCGGTACGATCTCGCCTGCCGCGCCCGCGGCAAACAAGCGCCGCTCGGGCAAACGTTCGATTGCATTTTGGACGACATCCCACGCGCCGGCGCCGGCGGCCGAACCGGCGTCCACGATGCGCCCGGCGTGAAAGAGTACCGCGCCGTACGGCGCCGCGGTCCCTTGTAACGCGACCCCGAAACGCGCACTTCGCTCGAGCCGTTCAGCCAACGTTTCCACATCGAACCGGCTGGGCAACGCGTTGGCATCGGCAACCAGCACGTACCGGTCGCCGGTACGGGCAAGAACGCTGCGCACGGCATCGCCGTCGCCCGGTCCGCACACCGTACTGTTCCCGTTGACGGCTAGCAGCGCGCCTTCACGGCGCGCGCGATTGCGGCCGAGTTCGTCGCCCGCCACGATCAGCGCGTCGATCGGCGGATACGGCGTGCGCGCATAACCGCGAATGTTCCCCATGACGCGCACTTCGCGCATGACGAAGGCCGAACGCAAGCGCGCCGGATCGCGATGCAGCGTTTCGGATTCCCAAGCGGCGAGGCCGGCAAAACGGCGCAGGTTTCCTAAGGCTCGACGGAGTTGCGCGGAATCCTCGTCCGCTTCGAACGAGAGCGAGGGTTCGCAGAGCACGTCACGTCCGGCGCGCCGGGCATGAACGGCGAGATCAAGATGCAGCGTCACCGGATCCAGCGCAATGCCCTCGAGCGAGCGCACGAATTCGGCCGAGACAAAGTAGGCGCCGCGCTGCGGAACGTCGACCGGACCGCGGACGGCTTCGGCGAATTGGCGGTCGGCCCGGGCGGCGATCAGCGAAACGAGATCGAAGGGATTGGGGCCCGAGCGCGATGGTGCGAGCATCGCGCCGAAACGTTGGCCGGCGCCCACGAAGGCGCGGCCGCCGACGATCGCGGGGCCGGCTGCCATAACTCGAGCGAGCGCGCCGAATGCCTCGGGAGCGAACTTGACGTCGGCGTCGACGATCGCGATCCAATCCGTCGCGGCGCCGGCGGCGAGTTGCTGCAGACGCTCGGATCGCGTAGCGATCGGGGCTTCCTCGATCGTTGCCGGCAGGCGTTCGAGCGCGCGCACGAGCGTTTCGCGCACCACGAGATCGGATGGCGGCAATGTGAGAACGACCGTACGCACGGCCTTACGCTAGACTTGCAGCAGCAACTCGGCCCGCACCGGCGATGTCTCCGTCCTGCAACAGCATGCCGGCGAGTTCGAGCGCGACCCGGGCGTCGGTGCCGACGCGCGCTTCGAGCAGTTCCCGCGCTTGCGGCCGCGCGCCGCCCTCGGTCAACATCTGCGCGCTTCCGAGCAGAGCTTCCACGTCGTCCGAACGCACGTCGACGAAACGCTCGAGCGCCCGCAATGCAGCCGCCGCATCACCGTTCTTGAGTGAGATGGCAGCGCGCAAACGCAACGCTTCGGCGTACACGTCGGGTGCCGAGGATTCGACCCGCGAAAAGTCTTGCACGGCGCGCGCTTCGTCGCCCAGGTTCAATGACGCGATCGCAGAGTTGAAGCGCAGTTCGGCGTTCTTGGGCTCGATTTGAAGTCCGGCTTCGGCGGCGGTGCGCGCTTCTTCGTTCCGTTTGAGGGCGAGCAATCGCGCCGAGCGGCGGGTGTAGTCTTCCGCCCGCACGCACGGGGCCCGCAGTTCTTCGGTGTGTAATTTGAGGAGGCCCGAAATGTCGCCGCGCTCGGTGAGAACGCGTTCCGCGAGCGAAATTGCAAAACCGTTGCCCGGCGATAACTTGAGCGCCGACTCGAGATACGGCATCGGGTCGCCGCGGTTGGAATCGATGAGGGCCCGCGCAGCCGCGACATTGAGGCGCGCGACGAGCGCGGGATTGACGGTCGACGTATCGACCAAATGCTCGATCAGCTCGATCGCTTCGGGGAAGCGGCTGCGTCGCAGCAGGAAGTTGACGTGTTCGAGAAATCCGCGCTGGGTATCGGCTTCGGCGAGTTGCCGGAAGGCAACCTCGGCTTCGTAAAAATTGCCCATGCGCTCGAGCAATACCGCGCGCGCATGCAACAGCGGATACGCCTGCGGCTTGTTGGACAAAGCCAGGTTGATGTTTTCGAGTGCCTTGTCGAACCGCTGCTCGCGCTCGTACGACCCCGCGGTCGCGTAGTAGATCTTCCACTCGAAAATCTCTTCGTCGGTCATGACGCTGTAGGCCATGCGCTCGCGCAGGTCCATGGCTTGCTCGAACAGTTCGCGCGCTTCTTCGAGACGATCGAGCTTGATCAGAACCTGGCCCTTGACGAAGATCAAGCCGGCATCGTTGGGGAATTTCTCGATGCCCTTGTCGGCGATCTCGAGCGCTTTCTCGTTTTCGCCCTTGGACTCGCAATAGGCCTGACACAGCATCAGGTAGGCAAGCGGGAAATACAGCTTCGCTTCCTTCGCGGTCGCGAGCATCCGCTCGAGCACTTCGATGCCGAGATCGATGTCGCCCGAACAGATCGCCGAGTTGCCGAAGTTGAAGAGCGAAAACGAGTCGTCGCCGTTCTCTTCGTAGGCGCGCGACACGAGCGGCTGGTTGCGGCTGTCCTTGTCGCGCCCGATGAGCATCTCGTGCGTGTAACCCTTGTGCAGGATCGTGATCGGCGACAGAACGGCCGAGGTCGGTTCGCCGTCGTGGGAGCCGATCGTCTCGTGGATCACGCCCTTATAGCGCAGACCCTGACCGGTCGGGAAGATGCGAATCAGACGATGCGACATCGTGCCCATGCCCGCAGCATCGCTGATCAGGTTGACGATGTTGATGTACACCGAGGTGTCGGTCGCCGGCGTCGTGCGCAACGAGTTCACAAGGTTGCGGGATTCGCGTTCGAGTTCTTCATCCGCGTCGAGGATCAGCGTCCAGCGGCGCGTAGCCATCTGGATCGCTTCGTTGCGGGCCCAAGCGAAATCGTTGCGCCACTCGCGGAAATCCACGTTCGCGCCGTAGGAGCGCGCGATCTCAACGGTGCGGTCGGTCGAGCCCGTGTCGATGATGTTGATCTCGTCGACCACGCCTTTGACGCTCTCCAGGCATTCCGCTAGGAAGCGCTCTTCGTTCTTGACGATCATGCACAGGCTGATGCCTTCGGGCAACTGCTGGTCGTCCGGGCCCGGAGCCGGCAAGTTGAACAATAAGCCCGTTTGTAAGAGCGCGAAGACCGAATGTTCGTGCGCGTCGTTGATATGGATAGGCATGCGGAACCCCTTTTAGTTCGTTTTCGGCCGAAACGCGTTTGACCTTAGACGCCTGCTTACGCTGAGGGCAACACAAAAGGGGGCCCGCCGAAGCGGACCCCCCGTTGCCAGCGCTAGTGCGTTGGTTAGCGGAACAGGCCGAGGACCGTCTGCGCGTTGGTGTTCGATTGCGCGAGCACCGTCGTACCGATTTGGACCAGGATCTGCAGCTTGTTGTAATCGGCAGTCGCTTGGCCGACGTTGAGGTCCGTAATGTCGGACGCCGACGCCGTCAGGTTGACCGACGCGATGTTGTTGTTGTTTTCCGCGTTCTGCAGACGGCTGATGACGGCACCGAGAGCGGCGCGTGCACCGTTGACCTGCGTGATCGCTTGGTCGATCTGACCAATAGCGTCTTGTGCACCAAGAACGGCACCGGCCGTGCTCGGGTTGCCGTTGACGAGTTGCACGGTCGCAACGTTGACGTTGGACACGCGCAGCGACGACGAGCTGACCGACACGAGGCCGACCTGGATCGTCGCGCCTTCATCAGCGCCGCCTTGGAATTGGAACGCCGGGCCGTTCGGGTTCGAGTTGACCGAGATGTACTGCGTGACTTTGACGAACGAGGTCGTGCCGACGTCAACCGTTGCTGCCAACGAGTTGAAGTTGACGGTGACGCCGTCGATCGCGAACGAGAATTTGCCCGCGCCGAGGGTGATCGTCGCAGCTTGCGAGTACGAGGCCGTGGCCGACGAGAAGAAGCTGACGACGATACCCTGCTGGGTCGCGTTGAGCTGTGCGACTTGCAGCTGGATCGTGCCGTCAACGATCTTGTTCGAGGTTGCCGAGATCGAGACGCTGGTGATGAGCGCCGAGGTCTGCAGCGTGGCGTTGTACGCACCGATTTGCGTGTTCGCCGTGATGACGGCGGCCGCGTTGGTGGCCGGCTGGAAGCCGGCGTGCGTGCCGTCGAGCAGTGCTTGACCGTTGAAGTTCGTGTTCGAAGAAATCTGGTTGATTTCTTGGATCAGCGACGTGACTTCGTCTTGCAGAGCTGAACGGTCGGTCGGTGACGTGATGGTGTTTGCCGCTTCGATTGCCAGCGAGCGAACGCGCTGAAGAATCGTCGTGACAGTCGAGAGCGCGCCGTCCGCGACGTTCGCCGCGTTCGTCGCATCCTGGACGTTCAGGTTCGCCGTGTCGAAACCGGCGGCTTGGTTCTGCAGGTTGACCGCGATGGCCAGACCTGACGGATCGTCGGCGGCGGTGTTGACGCGCAGACCCGACGAGAGTTGGTTGACGAGCTTACCGAGTTGCCCTTGGTTCCGGTTAAGGTTGAGCAGCGCTTGGTTCGCAAGTTGGTTCGTGGCAACTGAAATGCCACCAACGGTATTAGGCATGAAAATCCTCCATGATCACACGCGTGTGAGTATGCGGTGCCTTCCTGACTCCGCTAATTAACGTTTCGGCGCTTGGCGGCCAGACTTTAGGCGGGCGGGCGAGGCGGCGGCTGCCGGCTGCGGGTCCGGCAGGGTCCCGGGGACGGCGGCCCGGTTGGCGCGCTGAATCTCCTGATAGACCTCGGTGCGGTGCACCGGAACCTCGCGGGGGGCCTGGATTCCCAGCTTGACGGTGTCGCGATCGATCGATACCACGACGATATGAACGTCGTCCCCGATCTCGATCGACTGATTGAGCTTCCGGCTGAGGACCAGCATGACCGTGCCTTCCGTGGCGTTGGATGAGGCTCCGGGTCTTCGGCTATTCCGGAACGGCCTCCGCTTGCGCCCGGCCCTCGGCGAGCGCCCGGGCATCGGCTTCCGCCTTCGCGACGGCCTCGGGGATCGGAATCTTCATCGCCACCGTGTAGCGAGTGCCCTCGAGCGGCACTTGGCGGGCCAGCCGGATCTTCAAGTTCACGACGATCGGGGCCATGAGGTTCATGAACGTCGGACCGCCGTCGGTACCGACCATGACGGCCAAAATCGTGAAGTCTTCGGGGTTTTCGAGTTGCAGCGAGAGCTTGGCGTAGCCCGGGATCTTGGGATCGTAGTCCGGGAAAAACACCCACGGGTCGCCGAGCGGGATGGCGATGTTCTGGTCGTCGAGGCTCTGCAGCCAGAAGATCTGATCCTGCGTTTCGAGCTGCAGCACGACGAAATTGCGGAGTTCGTCGAAGCCCGGGAGTCCCCAAGGGAATACGAAGACATCCGCCTCTTTGAACGTGCACGGCCCAAAGCGCGGGAAGTCGATCGTCTTGACGGCGCTTTCGGCCGGCGCATTCACCATTGGACTCCTTCAGTACCTAGAGATAGTCGATCAGCGTCTTGCCTTCGAGTCGCGTCGTGGTCGCGTACGCCCCTTGGAGGGCCGTCTGAACCAGCGTGAACTGCGACGTGGCCTGAGCGACGTTCGTGTCCTGGATCGTGGACTGTGTAGTTACATTATCGTTCGAAAGGACCTGAAGTTGAGACGAGGTGCCGGCCAGGTTCTGGATCTGTTGTCCGATTTGGGCCCGTGCGGAGAGCACCTGGTTGATCACGGCGTCGATATCGCCGATCTGTGTCGACAGGTTGCTCGTAACGCTAACCTGGTTCGGAATCTGGAACGCTTCGAGGAACGTCGAGGTGGTCGTGCCCGCGGTCGTGACCGGGGGATTCGAGGCGCCCGTGACGGGGCTCGGCACGTCGGAAACGAGGAACGGCGGGCTTCCGTTTGCGACGCTCGTGAGCTGCAGCCGCTGCGAGGCGACGTTCCACGTCGCGGTAACGCCGGTGGTGCCCGTTTGCGCGTTGATCATACCGACCACGCTGTTCAATGAATGCGCTGTGTCGTCGACCACATTATTGGCACCGAACGTGAATACGGTCGACGTGACGGCCCCGGTGGTCGTGTCGGTACCGTCGATCTCGATCGAATAGCTCGGCGGGACGGAGTTATCGGCCTTCAGCGGCACGGTGGTCATCGGGGCGGGCGGACCGGCGATTTGACCGAGCGTCGTTTGCGGCGCGGCGTCGCCGGCACCGGTAATCGTCTTGTTGCTGACGGTGATCGGCTGCTGGCTCTGAATCGACGCCGGTTCGTTATCCATCGTGCTCTGCAGCGTCGCCAGCAGCGTGAAGACGCTGGGCGTACCGTTGGTCGAACCTTGGTTGAACGCCGCCTGCATCGTCGTTCCGACCTGAACTTGCTGGCCGTTGATCAGCTCGGTGCGGGCTTGATTGTTGCCGGTGAACGCGACGCTGTTCGGCGGCGAACCGAGCGGCGTGATCGGCGGCGTGTTTGCGCTGCCCGTTCCCGCGAAGATGTACGTGTTGCCGTATTTCTGATTGGCCAGGCCCAAGGCTTGATTGAGCAGGCCCGAAATCTGCTTGCCGATCAGCGGCCGCTGCGCGCCGTTGGGGATGATGTCGGTGGCGCCTTCCACCGCGAGCGAACGCGCGGTTTGCAAGAGGCTGGTCAACGACGAGAGCGTGGAGTCGGTGAACGTCAGTTCGTTCTGCGCCGCGACGGCGTTGGAGGCATCGCCGTTTTCCTGGTTGATCGTATTCGTCAGCGTGAGGTCTTGGGAAATCTGCGCCGGGTCGTCGCTCGGAACGTTCAGCGACTTGCCGGTCGAGAGATCCTGTCCGATCGACTGGTACTGCGCCGAAAGGCTGTCGATCGACGCCGTCTGATCGCTGTAGATCGTGCTGGTAGCGATACGCATTAGTGTGTTGCCTCCATGCTAGAATGTAGTCCCCGTGCCGAGATTGATCGCGTCTTCAAGCATCGAGCTCAGCACCGAGATGACGTGAGCCGCAGCGCCGTAGGCGTTTTGGAACTTCACCAGGTTTTGCGTTTCCTCGTCGACGTTGATGCCGTCGGTCGATTGCCGCACCGCGTTGATGCTCGAAGACAGGCTCGTTTGCGTCGTGACGCCGGTGTTCGCAGTGGCCGAGTCGTGGCCCATCTGCGCGACGAGATTCGCATAGGACTGCTGCAACGGCGCCTGCTGCGCCGACGTGATCGAGTAGCCGGCAACGAGGTGCGCGTTCTTCGCGACGAACGAGATCGTGCCGGTGATGCGGTTGACGGCGGTGACGGTCACGTTTTCCTGCGCTGCCGTTCCGGCGTCGATCGTCAGCACGTCGCCGACGTTGAGTTGAGCGAACGCAGTCGGGCTGGCGGCGGGGGGATTGATCGTGACGAGGCCCGGAGCCGCGATCACCGTCGGTGACGTGGTTTGGATCGCGGGCACGCCGTACGAGTTGGTGAACAGATTGAGCATCGACGTGACGAGGCCGCCGTTGGTGACGCCGATCGCGTTGGTCGCGTTCTGGTTGACGCCGTTGATGCCGTCGGCGCCGAGCGCGTCGAGCAAACCGGTCGCGGGCGTTCCCGGTATCGGCTGCACGGCAGCTGAGGTAGCGTCCGTGAGCGTGAAGTCGGGCGTCGTCGTGCCGCCGGCAGCGGCCATCGCCGCGCGGTGCACGAGGTCGATGTTGTTCGGATCGCGCGTGAACACGATCGTCTGCGCCGTCGCGCTGTACGACGCGGTGACGCCGAAGTGACCGGCGTTGAACGAGTTGATGAAATCGTCGACCGAATCGCTGTTGCCGCCGGCAGCGGTGTTATAGGCGAAGTTCTGCGTGATGCCGTCGACCTTGATCGTCAGCGTTCCCGTGACGCCGCCGGCGGGCGGCGGATTCGTAAGCGTTTGGTTGCCGTCCAGCTGCGCCGTCGTGTCGACCGTCGTGTTGCCGATGTTCAGAGGCTTCACGAGCGTTCCGGCGGCGGTCGTCGCGGCGGCGGTCGGCACTTCCGACGGCGTCAGGATGCCGACCTGGATGTTGCCCGCGCTGATCGGCAATTGCGAAACGACGGGCGAGAACAATTGCGCGCCGGCCGTACCGGTGGAGTCATACCCGGCCTGCGAAATGCGATCGGACTCGGTCGCGAGCGCGTTGGCGAAGTCGTTGAGCTGGTTCGAGTACGGGATCAGCTTGTTGTTGTACGTATCGAGCAGGCCGCCGAGCTGGCCGCCGGTGATGTTGATCGCGGGCGGGGTGACCGGAGTGGGCGGCGTGACGAAGTCCACTTGCAGTGCCGGCGTGCCGTTGGCATTGGTGCCGACGATCGGACTGGCCAAGTGGTAGGCTTCGGTATCGTTGACCAGCGCTTGTCCGTCGACCGTGACCAACGTCGAGCCGTCGGCTTGGACCGACGTGTTCGTCGGCAGATACGTGGATAGCGTATCGATCAGCTGATCGCGCTGATCTTTATACGTGTTCGGATTGTCACCCACGGCGGTGGCCGCGCGAATCTGGCCGTTCAACGCGGCGATCTGGTCGATCGTCGAGTTGATCGTCGTAATCAGCGTCGTGGCTTGCGTTTGGGTCTGCGTTTCCGAACTCTGCAGCGCGGCGTTGGCGCTCGAGAGCGCCGTGACGAGCCCGTTGGCCGAGGTCAACACGCCCTGTTCTTCAGCCGTGCCCTGCGGATTGTTGGCCAGCGTTTGGATCGAGGTTTGAAAGGCTGAGAACGCCGTGTTGATGCCGTTGGCGGGCTCGCCGAAGCTCGACTGCAGCGAGCTCAGAATGCCGGCTTCGGAGGTATAGAAATTCTGCGACGAGGACGCACCGCGGAAGAGCGCATCGTACGAATCTTGGTGCACGCGCTGGATCGACGTGATGAGAACGCCGGTGCCCTGGGTGCCGGGCTCGAGCCCGACCGGGTACCCGGGAGCACCGTCGATCGGCGGGAGCTGCCCGATGTTCACGATCTGCCGTGACGCGCCGGGCGTTTGCACGTTCGCAATGTTTTGCGCGGTTACGTTTTCAGCTTCCTGAAACGTATCGAGCGCCGACCCTGCGATGTTCAGTCCTAAAAAGCTCATGCTTTGCGACTCACGATCACGCTGGAGGTGCTCTTGGGTACGGTGCCGCGACGCTTATAGGTGCCGGTGGATTCCGTCATCGCGTCGTGGATCAGTTCGACGGTCTTGCGCAGCCGCTCCATGCCTGCCAGGATCAGCGCCTTGTTGTTGTTGACCGTAATCGCAAGCGAAATGCCCTTGATCGACATCTCGCGCGAAAGCTGTTGGAACGGGCGCCGCATCGGGCCGGGCGCGTACGCGCACACTTGCTCGAGCGTGAGCTCACCGAAGCCGGCGACTTGCATCTGCAGCCGTTTGCGCCGCGCCTGCTGGTGCAGGATGCGGTGGCCTTCGAGCCGCCGTTCGCTGGCGTTGATCTTGTCGACGTCTTTCTGAACCAGCGCCTCGGTCATCGCGAGGGCAACGGTGTTCAGCTCGCCCAGAATCCGGCTCTCCTCCTGGAGGAGCACCCGGAAGCCATCCCAAGACGCGCTCATGAGGATTCGCCCTTCTCCGAAGAGCGAATCCACCTCGGCTCCGCCTCGTCACGTTGCCTTAAGCGGGCAACGCTTCCAGGACGAGCCGTCCCAGCAGCTTCTCGACGATCTGCTCTGAGGGCACGTAATACTTGCCCTGAGCGATGCGCTGCTGCAAATCTTTGACCAGGGCCTCGCGATACATCGGCTCCGCCGTCACGCTGGCCGCCATCTCGGCAAAGCTCGCCGCTTCCGACGAACCAACGTAGTCCACGTCCGGGATTGCATCCGTATCGTAAGAAACCGACTGGGCCGATTGCGCCTTTTTCTTGCGCATCGTCCGGTAGGCGGAAACCGCCGATTCGATCTCGGCCCGGCTGATGATCATGCCGCGAAAGCACCCCTTGCACTACGCCCTTGCTAGGGATAGTGTCGGAAGCTCGCATGGCCGACTTTAGCGCCATTACCGTTCATCCTCATTCGTCGGGCTCGAGATCGAGGGCGGGGCGGTCATTCCTGCCGGAAGCTGCGGGGTCGTCATCGAGGCCGGCAGGTTCGGGACCGTCTGGGTGCCGGCCAGCACTTGGGCCCGGAGCTGGTTCTCGATCATTTTGGCAATGCCGAACGAGCCGGTCTGCGCGATCGCGTCGGACTGCTTGTCGGCGAGCATGTCCTGCCACATCGATTCGGCGTTGGATTGCTTGCCGAGAATGCCGTCCTTGGGCACCGTGCTCTGCATCTCTTTATAGAGCATCCCGACGAACACGCCTTCGAGCTGGGTCGCCGCGGCGTGCAGCTTCTTCAGCGCGGCCTGCTGGTCGGCGGTGAGCGGAGGCGACGGCGGGAGAGCTTTGAGCGGATCCATCAGATGATATCGATATCGGCTTGGAGGGAACCCGATTCGCGCAACGTCTGCACGATCGAGATCAAGTCACGCGGCGAGACGCCGATCGTGTTCAAGGCGCGAACGACCTGGCTTAGCGTACCGGCGCCGCTGATGTAGATCAGCTTGCGGCCGCTCTCCGACGTCTTAACCGTCGTGTTGGTCTGCGTCACGGTCGGCGCGTTCGAGAACGGACCGGCCGGCACGGCGGTGTTCTGGGTCGCGATCGTGATCGAGAGGTTGCCGTGCGCGATCGCGACGGGCGCGAGCGTGATGTCGCCGCCCATGACGATCGTTCCGGTACGTTCGTTGATCACGACCTTGGCGAGCTGATCCGCATCGATCTTCAAATCGCCGGCGTCGGCGAGAAACGAGACCGGATCGTTCACGTAGTGCGTGGGCAATATCACGCGGATCGTCGCCGCGTCGAGCGCATGCGCCGTACCGCCGCCGAAGCGCTTGTTGAGCGCGGCCACCGCGTGCGCCGCGGTCTTGTAGTCGGGGGTCGAGAGCACGTACGACAGACCGCTCGGATCCTGTTGCAGGTTCGTGATCATGTCGCGCGCGATGACCGCCCCTTGCGGCACGCGTCCGGCAGTGACGAAATTCTTCGAGATCGAGTTGCCGGTGCCGGTGTCGGCCGAGAAGCCGCCGACCGAGATCGGTCCTTGCGCGGTTGCGTAGACGAGGTTGTTGGGACCGCGCAGCTCGGTGAGCACCAGCGTTCCGCCCTGCAGCGTGGTCGAATCGCCGAGCGCCGAGACGAGCACGTCGGCGTTGTCGCCGGAGTGCGCGAAGGGCGGCAGCTTCGCCGTCACCATGACGGCCGCGACATCGCGGGTGCGCACGTCGGTCGACGATGTCGAAAGGCCGAACGTCTGCAAGATGTTCTGAATCGTCTTGCTCGTGAAGAGCACCGAGGTCGAATCACCGGTCTGGTTGAGGCCGACCACGATGCCGTAGCCGATCAGCTGGTTCGCGGTGACGCCTTGCACGTTGGCGATGTCTTTGAGCAGCACGCCCTGCGCCGACACGCGCGCCGGCAGCGCGACGAGCAGCGCCAGCATCGCGAGCGTGAGGACGGCGGCGAGGTTACGCTTCATCGTCGCCATCATCCGAAAAAGAACCCGATGATTTTTTGCAAGATGCCCCGGTTCTTCTCTTGGGTGTCGATGCCGCTGAACTTCGCATCGATGTTTGCAACCAGCGAGGAGAGCACGCTATCGGTGTTGTCGATGTCCTCGCCGCGGATCGTGCCGGTGACGTGCAGCGCTTGCGGCACGCCGTTGATCGTCAGCTTTTGATCGCCGGCGACTTGCATCGCGCCGCTCGGCAGCACGTTCGTTACGACGGCCGTCATCGAGCTCGTGAAGGTCTGCACGATCGTTTGCGTCTTGGCAAGGCCGGTGTTGCTGCCGGCGCCGAGGCTGCCGGGAAGCCGCAAGATCGGCAGGTTGAAGAGTCCCGTGCCGCCCGCGATCGTGTTGCTGTAGGTGTTGGCCGTCGTCGATGCGTCCGAGTTATTGGCGCTGCCGTTGAAGTTGAAGACGATGTGAACCAAGTCGCCGACTTGCGTGGCGCGGTGATCGGCACCGAGGTGCATCGGATGACCGGGAGCCGCCGCCGGTGGACCGGCAACGTAGAGCGTGTCGGCGGCCGCGGGACCGGCCAGAGCCAGCACCGCAGCGGCGACGAGCGACGCCTGCTTGATCATTCGGCTTCTTCTCCTTCGGGGAGGGTGAGTTCGACGCGGTTCGGACCAGTGACGGTTCCGGAGAGAATGCGATTGGTCTGCGAGTTGTACACGGTGACCGACTCGCCGAGGCCGCCGCCGGTTCGCGCGATCACATCAGCTGTGAGCGCGACGGGGCCATCGTGAACGACGAGAATCGCGCCCGCACCGGCCTTGACCAGTTCGTTGACCGAGGTCTGCTCGACGAAGATCTGCTGGCCGCGCGGCGTTGCGACGCGAACCTTGCGGCCCACCAGCGACGCGATGTCGACCGACGGACGGCCGTTCGAGAGCACGCGCGCGAGCGTTAGATCGTCGGCAGCAAGCAGCGCGCCCGGGGTGAGATCGTGCGCGGCCACCGCGGTGTGAATGTACTGCTGCACGCGATAACCGCTGGTGACGGTCTTCGCAACGCGGCCGTCGACCACGAGCTGCACCGGCACCGCGATGTACGTTGCGTACACCATCGGCGGGAGCGGCGTGATCTCGACCTTGCCGAGCGGCACCGACTGATCGGCCAGATGAAACGCCGGCGTGACCGCACGGTCGGCGTCGTGGATCAGGCCGCCGGCGAGCTTGTCGGTGACGGCGCTGATCTGCGCTCCGCTGACGTTCTGCGTGACCAGCGGCGCCAGCGCCACCGTCGACGCCGCAAATGCTGCGGCCGTCGTGGTGCAAACCACGAGCGGCAGGAGCATGACGGCGAGGAAGCGGCGCAGCATCGGCGCTATTGCGCTTTCGTATTGACCGCGGTCGCGAGCACTTGGTCGGCAGTCGAAACGGCTTTGGAGTTCGCTTCGAACGCGCGCTGCGCGGTGATCAGGTTGACGATCTCGGTCACGACCGAGACGTTGCTCTGCTCGAGGTAGCCGCCCTGGATCGAACCCGTGCCGTTGAGCTGCGGGGCCGAGATCTGCGGTGCGCCCGAGGCGGCCGTTTGGATGTACAAGTTCTGGCCCTGCGGCGAGAGACCGGCCGGGTTCGAGAAGCGCACGAGCGTGATTTGTCCCAGCTGCGTCGGCGCCAGCTGACCGGGCGTCAACGCGGTTACGGTTCCGTCTTGCCCGACCGCGATTTGCGTTGCATTGGCCGGAACCGTGATTTGCGGGCTGAGGAAGTAGCCGTCGGCGGTGACGATCGAACCGTTGGAGTCCTTCTTGAACGAACCGTCACGCGTGTAGGCGGACGTGCCGTCCGGCAGCGTCACTTGGAAGAACCCGTCGCCCTCGATCGCGAGATCGAGCGGGTTGGAGGTCTGCTGCAGCACGCCTTGCGTGAATTCTTTTTCCGACGCACCGATCTTCACACCCAAGCCGACGTCTTGACCGACGGCGATCTGCGAAGCACCGACCGGCGTACCGGGCGCGCGCAGTTGCTGGTAGATCAAGTCCTGGAAATGCGCCAGGTTGTCGCGGAAGCCGGTGGTGTTGACGTTCGCCAAGTTGTTGGAGATCGTATCGATGTTGTACTGTTGGGCGATCATGCCGCTGGCAGCGGTGAAGAGTGCACGCATCATGGTGGGTTAAAGACTCCCTTTAGCTGTTGTGGCCGACGGTCGCGATCGCCTGATTGGTGGCGTCGTCTTGGGTCTGGATACTCTTTTCGTTGGCATCGAACCAACGCTCGGCGTTGATGAGGTCGACGATCGACTTCACGACATCGCCGTTGCTCTTTTCTTCCGAGTACTGAAGCACGTTGGTGCGCGAGGCGGGCCGGAGACCGGCGTCTTGGCCGGCGATGTAGCCGGTCGCGCCCTGCGGCTGCAGCGCGTTGACGTTGTTGAATTCGAACACGCCGATGTTGCCGCTCGTCACGCCGTCGACGTTGATCGCGCCGTCGGTGCCGACTTCGATCTTACCGAGCGCGGGCATCGGGATCGAATGACCGGCGGCATCGAGCACGGTCTTGCCGTCGACGGTCGCGAGCGTGCCGTCTGCGGCGCGCATGAACGAACCGTCGCGCGTGTACTGGATCTGGCCCGTGGCGGGATCTTGGACGGCGAAGAAGCCCGGCCCCGAAAGCGCGAACGAGAACGTGTTGCCGTTCATCGCGATCTGGCCTTGCTCGAAGTTGGTCGGCGTCGCGTAGACGTCCGAACCATTGCCGAGCGGCCCGATCGGAACTTGCGCGGAAACGCCCGGCAAACGGTTGAGCGGATTCTGACCGGGATCCGTTTGGAACCGGTAGAGCTGCTGCATGGGCTGCGACTCGATCTGCAGCAACGTGCGTTTGAAACCATTGGTCGACGAGTTTGCGAGATTATTCGAAACGTTGTCGATCATGGCTTCCGCAACCATTGCGCCGGCCGCTGAAGTGTATAACCCGCGAATCAAAAGAAAAACCCCTCCGCACACCAGGTTGCCGCCGTTACCGGGCGACCACGAAACCGTCAATCAATCGGGTTCCGTCGCGGCCCCCACCGTGCGAGGGTAGTCCAGCCGCGCTATATGTAGCATCGGCATCTGGCCCGCCGACTTTAGGGCCCTCTATAGCAAGAGCCCCCCGGCGGACCGGAGGGCTCTTGAGAGGGTGGCCGCCCGGAGGCGAAGCGCCCTACACCTGAAGGCGGGAGATTTCCGAGTACGCGTCCAGCAGCTTGGTGCGGATCGACATCATGTATTGCATTGCGAGGTTGGCTTCCTCGACCGAGGTGACGACCTTCTGGATGTCGCCGGTGGCGCCGGTGGCCAGATCGCGCATGTTGTCGTCGGAGGTGTTCAGCTTGTCGTTGACGTCGCCGAGCATCTTCTGGAGCGTATTCTTGAAGGTGACGTTGGGGTCGGCAGCCGCACCCGGGATCGCCGAGACCTCGGGGCTCTCGTCGGACTTCTTCGTCCCGCCGATGTCGGGGACGAAGCTCGCCGGAGTGATGCTGCTGAGGGCGCCTGCGTAGTCCACGATCAGCTCTTCAACAGGTTCAGGGCGGCGCTGCCCATGCTGCGCGACTCGGAGATCGCCGTGACGTTGGCTTGGTACGCGCGGGAGGCGGCGATCATGTCGACCATCTCTTTGACCACGTCGATGTTGGGCATGTGAACGTAGCCGTTGGCGTCGGCGTCGGGATGGGTCGGGTCGTAGACCATGCGGTCGGGGCCCGGATCGCTCATGATGCCGACGGCCGAGACGCCGTCGCGGGACTTGCCCGGGTCGGTCGCGTCGTCGTTATCGAGCGGATCCATATCCGGATCGTTCGTCTGTTCTTGCTTCTGCGCGAAGATGACCAGCTGGCGCTTGAAGGCACCGCCTTCGGGCGTACGCGTCGTGTTCACGTTGGCGAGGTTGTTCGCGATGACGTCCATCGCGAGGCGTTCGGCGGAGAGACCGGACGCGCTGACCTCGATCGAGCTGTACATACCGGGCATGTGTTAGGCCTTCTCCTCAATCGCTTCGCGAATACGCGAGTACTGTTGCGAAAGCAACGCGTGCATGGTCTGAGAATACGAGGAATTTATTGACAATTTCGCCATTTCCTGATCGAGGTCGACGTTCGAACCGTCGACGCGCATCTGCTGCGTGTCGTCGATGCTGGTCGTCACCTTGAACGGCTGCGGCTCGAAATCAGGTCCGGCCGGTATCTGCTTGTTGTCGTCCGTCACGAGCGCGAGCTCGGAGGAATCGTCATAGCGCGGCAGCTCGGCCGCGAGCGCTTCGCGGAAGTCGACGTCCGACCGTTTGAAGCCCGGCGTGTTGATGTTCGCGATGTTGTTCGCGATCGCGTCATGGGTCTGGCGCGCACCCGTACCGGCATCTTTCAGCATGGTAATGGTTTGGCCGAACATCGAAGACGCGCCGACTGGGGCGTCCATAGACATGTCGCTCATCTATTGGTTCTTCGGCGTCCGCGGCTCGAATCTTAGCGCGTACCACTCCGTTGAGGGAGCTTTACACACTGAATTGAGCGGCGTGGAGCCCGGCGTAGGAGCCGCCGGAGGCCAGCAAAGCGTCGTGGGTCCCGGTCTCGCGGACCTCGCCGCTCTCGATATAGAGGATCTTGGTGGCGCGGCGGATCGTCGAGAGGCGGTGCGCGATGATCAGCGTCGTCCGGCCCGGGAGTATACGATCGAGCGCTTCCTCGATCAGGTGCTCGGAATGACTGTCCAGGGCGCTGGTGGCCTCGTCGAGGATTAGGATGCGGGGGTCGCGCAGGATCGCGCGGGCGATCGCGACCCGCTGGCGCTGGCCGCCCGAGAGCCGCACCCCGCGCTCGCCGACCCGGGTGTTGTAGCCGTCGGGCAGCGACGAGACGAACTCGGCAACGTTGGCCTCGCGGGCCGCGGCCAGCACCTCGTCGTCGGTTGCCTCGAGGCGGCCGTAGCGGATGTTGTCGGCGATCGTGCCGTTGAAGAGCTGGGTCTCTTGCGGCACGAGGGCGATCGCCCCGCGCAGGTCGTCGAGGCGCACGCCGGCGATGTCGACCCCGTCGAGCGTGATGCGGCCGCCCTGGGGAGCATAGAAGCGCGGCACCAAGTTGGCGATGGTCGACTTGCCGGCGCCCGACGGCCCGACGAGCGCCACGATCTCGCCGTGCAGCATCTCGGCCGTGAAGCCGTCGAGCACCGGCGGGCCGTCGGGGCTATAGGCGAAGCGCACGTTCTCGAAGCGCACGTCGCCGACGATCGCCGGCATACGCACCGCGCCCGGCGGATCGTCGGCTTCGATCGGCAGATCGAGGACCTCGAACACGCGTGAGGCGCCGACCAGCGCGCGCGAGAAATCACCTAGGAAGATCGAGAACCGGTTCATCGGGTTGATCGTCAGCGCCATCGCGCCGAAGAACGCGATCGCTTGGGCCGGCGCGATGCGGCCCGCGCCGATTTCGCTCACCACCATCACGACGATGACGATGATCGCGAGCGAGACGATCGTCGCGATCACCGGCGACTGCGTTTGGTTGAGCTGCGTGACCTTCATCTGCGCGCCGAAGTAGGCGTCGTTGGCGCTCGCGAAGCGGTCGCGCTCGAAGTTCTCGCGGCGGAACGCCTTGACCACGCGCTGATTTCCCAGCACTTCGGCGAGGTTCGAGGAGACGTCGGCGATGCGTTCCTGCGCCATGCGCGTGCTGACGGTGACCAGTTTGTTAAACCGGCCGATGACGATCGAGACGACCGGCGTGCAGGCCAGCAGCACGATCGCAAGTACCCAGTCGAGCGAGACCATCCAGGCGACCGCGGCGACGAACGTGACCGTGACCTGCACCATCTGCGGCAGCGAGATGCTCACCGCGTCGATCATCAGCCCAAGGTCGATCGAAAAGCGCGACATGAATTCGCCCGGGCGCCAGCGATCGTAATCCGCCAGCGACATGCGATTGACGTGATCGAACATGCGCGCGCGCAGCGAGGCGATCATGCGCTGACCGGCCCACGCGGTCATGTAGCTCTGGCCGTAGCCGGCCAAGTTTCCGATGACCTGCGAGATGAAGATCACGCCGCAGACGATCCACAGCGCGGTCCAATCGATGTATGTCGGCAGCGTGACGCCGTGAACGACCGGCTGGTAGTGGATGACCCGCGTCATCAGCAAGCCCGGCAGCTGCAAGAGCACCGTCGGCGCGATGCCGGCGATCACACCGAGAAGCATCGCCACCCCGACGCGGCCGAGATACGGCCGCGCCTCCAAGTAGATGCGATGCAGGACCACCGAGCGTTCCACGCCTCGCGCTTTGCGCGCCAAGCGGCGAAACCTTCGCTGCGGTCGCCCGGTACATGCGACGAAACCCGATGGGAGGCCAAAGCGTGGACTGTTATTTTCATCATGCGGTGCCGTCCGTGGCCCGCTGCGCGGACTGCGGTAAGTCGATTTGCGCGACGTGCCGCGACGAGCAGGGTGCCTGCCCGAGCTGCCGTCTCGCCGCGCGAATCGACCAAGCCGCCGCGCAGCGGCAAACCCTGGCAGGCGGCGTCGGGCCGTCGTCCAAGGCGAGCGCCGGCCACGACGATGCGAACGAGTGGCGCCGGCAGTGGCAGTCCAGCGCGCCCACACCGCCGCCGCAGCGCTCGACGGCCGTGGCCAACGTGCGGCCCGAGTCGCGCGCGCTCGTTGCGCTCGGCTACCCGTTCTGGCCGCTCGCGCTAATCGCGCTCTTCGACCGGTCGGGCTCGAACTTCGTCCGCCGCAACGCGTGGCAGGCGCTCGGGTTCAACGCCGGCATGTACGGGCTCGGCTGGCTGTTTTCATCGATCGCGATGATCCCGTTGATCGGCATGTCGGCCTGGCCGCTGCTGCCGTTCATCGTGCCGGTCACGATCGTCGCGAGCGTGGTCTACGCCATCAAGGTGTGGCATGGTGACGACGTGCACGTGCCGTTTGTCTCGGAGATCGTCGACCAGAAGCTCTCGCCGAGCTAGGCGACGACCTCGGCGCGATAGCGCGCGAGGAAGGCCCGCGCCGCTTCCTCGTGATCGAGGATCGGCGCGGGATATTGCCGCGCACCGAAGAGCGGCAGCGCGAGTTGCGGCTGCCGTTCCCCGCGCTCGAAGATCGTGGCATCGGGCAAACCCGCCAGCTCGGGGATCCAGCGCCGCACGTAACCGGCCGCCGGATCGAAGCGGTGCGCCTGTTTGACCGGGTTGTAGATGCGCGGATAAGCGGCGAGATCGGCACCAACTCCCGCGACCCACTGCCAGTTGGCCGTCGCCAGCGCCGGATCGTCTTCGATCAGGAAGCGGTCCCACTCATCGCGGCCGACGCGCCAATCGACGCCCAGATCGAAGCACAGGAACGACGCGCTGATCGCGCGCACGCGCGGATGCATCCGTCCCGTTGCGCGCAGTTCGCGCATCCCCGCGTCGACGAGCGGAAAACCGGTCGTGCCGCTGCGCCACGCATCGAGTTGCGGATGCGTGCGCGCGAAGGCGAAGCGGCGCATCTTCTCTTGCAGCGGCGCATCGTCGAGCGCGTCGTTGTACCACCCGAGCTGCAGAAAGAAATCGCGTTGCGCGAGCGCGCGCAGCCACAGGCGCACCGCGGTCGTTTCTTCGCTGAGCAGAAACGGGTCGGTGGCGCGAGCGCAGGCTCCGCGCACCGCGCTGCGCGCCGAGATCAGGCCGAACGACAATTCGGCCGAGAGCTCCGATGTTGCGCCGGCGTCGGGTACGTTGCGCGCGATGCCGTAGCCGAGGATCGGGCCGTTGAGGAACGCCGCGAGCTTCTCGGCGGCGGCGGCCGGCGAGACCCCGCCGGCATCGTCATCGCGTCCGCCGAATTCGGCCGCCACCGGCAATGCCTCGCTCGCCACCTCGACCCGCGAGAAATGGACCGGCGGCGGGGCGTCGACCGGAATGAGCGTTCGCCAGCGCTCGAAGTACGGCACGAACGCGCGCCAGCCGTCGCCGCTGCGGTGCGCGAGCGCGATGTCCTCGGGCGGCACGACCGGTGCATCGTGCACGGCGAGGACGCGAATCCCCGACTCCTCGAGCGCGGCCTGCACGTCGCGGTCAGCGCGGATCTCCTTGGCGTCGTAGCGGACGCTCCAGGCCACCGTTTCGGCACCGATCCCGCGGGCGAGCGAACGCAGCGTCGCGGCCGTCCCGCCCCGGCGCACGATCAGCCGGCCGCCGCGCGCCGCGATGGCCGCATCGAGCGCGGCAACCGCGGCGCAGTAGAAGGCCGCGCGCCGGGGTGATGCCCGCAGGCGGGCGGAGCGCACCGGATCGAGGACGAGCACGGGCACGACCTCGCCGTAGCGCGCGGCTTCGGCGAGCCCGAGGTGATCCTCAACGCGCAAATCGCGCGTGAACGCGAAGAGCGTCTTCAGCGCGCGAACCGGCGGTCGATCATAAAGCCGCCGTTCTTCGCTTCGCCTCAAAGCTTCCTTTGCTAGGCGGGACGCCCCGGCTCACAATCTCCGCACGGTAAGAGGAGAACCGTAAAATTCTTGTTCAATTCTCTCGCGTGCCTCACATTGCTCTGCGCGCGTGCACGACGCGCGACGTGACGCGGCTCGTGAACGACGGTGTGCTCACGGGCGCGCTCCCCGGTGGGGAGAGCTGGCCCAGCCGCGCCGCCCAGTGGCTGGAAGAAATGAAGGAAGGCCGCCGGCTCGTCATGATCGCCGAATTCGACGGCAAGACAGTGGGCATGGGCCAACTGATCTTCAAGTTCGCAAACGGCTACCAAGATCCGGAGGCCGCCAACGGCGCGGAGATCGCAATGATCGATTCGATCCGCATGCGCCCCGATGCGCCGGCAAATCTCTCCACGCACATCATCTCCGAACTCGAAAAGTACGCGAAGAAAACGAAGCGCATCAAAATCCTCACGTTCCTCGTCCCGATGGACAACAACCGCGCGCTCAACCAAGTGAAGAGCTGGGGCTTCGAAGAATTCCGCATCATGCCCGAAGGCGCGAAGTTGCTCGCGTTCTTCCGCAAACGCATCGCGTGAGGATATCGAGCTGTTTGCGAAACGTGTCGGAGATCGAGAGCTCCGTCGTGCGGCCGCCCATGACGGATGCGAGGACGATGCGCCCGCCGAAACGCACGGCGTCGACTGCGAGCGTTACCATCGCCGGACCGCCGGCGTTATCGAGCGAGCTTTTCAAACTCCACGTTGTCCGGTGCGGCCACGACGTCGATCGTATCGACGGTGAAATCACCCTGCGGCGTGATCTCGAAATAGTTCACGGCCTCGTGCGACACCGTTTGCTGCAGCGACCGGATGGCATCGGTTCGCACGCGCGGCGTGTTCATGCGCTCGATCCACGACGCAAACTCCAGATGCAGGCGGCGCATGACGGTGCGTTCGATCCGGAAGCCCGCCTGCGCGAGCAATTGTTCCCACTCGCGCGGCGAGTAGTCGCGCACGTGCGAGGGATCCCGGAACACCTCGATCGCCTGCAAGAACGTATCGAGCACCGGGCGTGCCGGCGCGGCAACGTCGATGAACACCGCGCGACCCGAATCGCGCAGCACGCGCCGCGCTTCGGCGAGGCCTTGCGCAACGTCGTCCCAATGATGCGCGCTGTACCGCGTCAGCACGAGATCGAACGACGCATCGTCGAACGGCAGCGACGTCACGGAGCCGGCGACGGTTGTAACATTGCCGAGCCCGCGCTCCTTCGCAACCGAGGCGACGGTCGCTAACATTTCGGTCGAAAGATCGTAGGCCACGACGCCGGCAACATGCGGAGCAACCGAAAAGCTGACGTGCCCGCCCCCGCAGCCGAGATCGAGTACGCGCACGGGGCCGGCCGCCGCAGCCATCGTGGCGAGCTGCTGCAAATCTTCGCCTTGCGAATGCACGGTGCTCGCAACGTACTGCGTGCTGCGGCTACCGAATTGCGCGACGATCAGCGCGTCTTGCGTGCCGGCTTCGTTTTGATCCACGCGATCCGATTCTGCGCCTACCCCCCGTGTCATCCCGAGCTTGTCGAGGGACAGCCTCTCACCGTAAAGTGGGCGGCATCACGCAACAAAGGGCGGCTTTGGGTACGTTCCTCCGGTAGAGGTAAACGGCCATGAACATCTTCGATACGGCACAATGGCGCGAATTCGAGAGCGAACAATGGCATCAAGCAGTGCGCAACCGCGGCCTAGAACTGCGCTCCCTCGACGTGGATGAACGCGGCCTCGTCTTCGACGCCATCACGACCGACCTCGAACGCCGCAAACGCGCGCGCGAGGCGGCCGAGACGCCGACGATTCACCCGTCGCTGACCGACTGTCCTTAGCCGCCGATTTCGCTTAGGGCGCGCATGGCGCTGGCGGTTTGGCCGATGTCGAGGTGGTGCCGTTCGGGTTTGACGTACATCGAGCCGCGCAGGATTGCGATAAGGGCTTCTTCGCCGGCGCGATCGCGGACCGGCGTGCGCAGATCGATGAAGTGATCGCCGAAGAGGCACAGCTTCAGGCGGCCGTCTGCGGAGAGGCGCACGCGGTTGCACGTATCGCAGTAGTCATGCGAGAGCGGTGAGATTACGCCGACGCTGCCGGCCGCGCCGTCGAAGGCGTAGTAGCGCGCGGGGCCGTTGCCCTTCGGGCCCTCGACCGGCTGCAGGTCGCCGTTCGTCCGAATGCGCTCGAGGATCTCGGTCGCGCTGATGTACTGGTTCTCATGGCCGTCCACGTTTTCGTGCACGGGCATCACCTCGATAAAGCGCACGGCAACGGCGCGATCGCGCGTCATCTCCGCGAAGGCTTGCACTTCATCGTCATTCTGACCGCGCATCACGACGCAGTTGAGCTTGATCGGACCGAGGCCTGCGGCGAAGGCCGCGTCGATGCCCGCAAGCACGCGCTGCAATCCCGGCCGGCGCGCGATCGCTTCGAAGCGATCCTCACGCAGCGTATCGAGGGAAATGTTCGCGCGCGTGAGGCCCGCGTCGACCAAGCCTTGCACTTGCTCCGCCAGCAGCAGGCCGTTGGTCGAGAGCGCGATGTCATCGATGCCGGGAATCGCGGACAGCATCGCGACGAGGCGCTTGAGGTCCTTGCGGATCAGCGGCTCGCCGCCGGTAAGGCGAATGCTGCGCACGCCGACCTTGGCCGCGGCGCGCACGATCTCGGCAATCTCCTCATAGGTGAGGATCTCGCGCTTGTCGATCCACGGCAAGCCCTCTTCGGGCATGCAGTAGACGCAGCGCAGATTGCAGCGATCCGTCACCGAGATGCGGAGATAGGTAATCGGCCGATGGAAGGCGTCGGCGAGCTGCGGCTCCGTCGGCCTCGCAATCAAATCGATCATTTAGCCAGCGACCTTAGACTTGAGGGCGGCTCGGCCCTCGGGCCGAACGCAACGGACTCGCGGAACTCGAGTCCTAGTCCGTCGCGAAGACGCCTTGGTCGATCGGCACGTTCAACTTGTAGTTGGAGAACGAAGAGGCCACGTCGGCATGATACGACGGCAGATCGACCTTGCCGGTCTGCGATTTGATCACGTAGTTGCCGTTCAACACGGCGTAGGTCTGCTGAAACGAGATGGTCCCTCCATCTTTATAGATGTAGGCCATCGAGGTGACCGTTGCGGTCCGGTCGTCCACCGAAACATCGACATGGTCGACCCGGCCGTTGACCTTACGCACCAGCCGGAACTTGGCCGTCGTCCCATCGTCGGCAACCGGGGTCACGTCGTAGACCGCAGGCCACTCGGACGGGGGCTCCAGCTGCGGGTAAACCTTCTTGAATTGGCTGGCGAGCGCTGGGACGGTATCGAAGACGACCGCGTTCTTGTCCGGCTGCTCGAAGTAGGCTTTGCCGTCGAGCGAGGGGCTGATGAACGGGAAGCCGTGCGTCGTTACGTCGACGTGCAGGTCGGCTTGATATGACTTCAGGGCCGCATTGACGCGCTGCATCCGGGCATAGACGGCGTTTCCGTCCGCGCCCGGGGCGTCGGCAGCAATAGAACCGGCGATTAGGGCGGCGGCGAGGGTCAGGCGGAAAAACACGGCAATCATCGCGACTATCCTACCCGAGGCGACTGAGAATGGCATAGCACGGCGGCTTGGATTTCATCCAGCGCCAACGCGTCTGTCTCGGTCTCCAGGCGACCGCGCAGGGCGGCCAAGGCGCGCGGCGACCCGATGCGTCCCAGCGCCCAGGCGGCGTGGCCGCGGACCAGCGGATGCGGGTCCCCGGCGAGCGCTTCTTCGAGCACCGGCACATCGGCGCGGTCGAGCAGGTTGCCCATCGCCACTGCCGCGTTGCGCCGCAGCACCGCGCTGCCCCGCCAGCCGATCGCCGTGCGCGCGTAGCGGCGCTTGAACTCGCCGCTCTTCAACCGCAACAACGCGGCGAGCGACGGGGCACGCGTTTCGGCATCGAGCGGCACGAAGGCACCGGCCGTGCGCGGCGCGCGGCTCGTCGGCGGACACGCCTCCTGGCAGAGATCGCACCCCCACACCCAGGTCCCGATCAGCGGACGCAACTCGCGCGGGATCGGCCCGGAGCGCTGGGTGAGATCGGAGATACAGCGCGTCGCGTCGATCGTGTAATCGCCGCGCAGCGCGCCGGTCGGACATGCCGTCACGCAGCGCGCACACGCGCCGCAGCTCTTCTTCAGCGGCGCGTCGGGCGCAAGGTCAAGCGACGTCACCACTTCGCCGAGGAACACGTACGAGCCGAGGCCGGGAGCGATCAGGTTCGTGTGTTTGCCGATCCAGCCGATGCCGGCGCGTTCGGCGAACGCGCGCTCGGCGACGGGTGCGGTGTCGCACGCAATCGCGGTCGTCGCGCCCAGGCCTTCCAGCTCGCGCGCGAGCGCGGCCAGCAGTTCGCGCATCCGCCGGTGGTAGTCGTCCGACCAGGCGTAATTCGAGACGCGTCCGCGGCCGGCGCGCTGCGCTTCGCCCGGCGTCGCGTAGGCGACCGCAACGCACACGACGCTGCGCGCCGCGGCCAAGAGCGTTCGCGGGTCGGCCGCTTTCGCCGCGTAGCGTTCGTCGTAGGGCCACGTCTGCAGATCGCCGCGTTCGAACGATGCGTTCATCCGCTCGTGCGTCCAGGCTTGCGGATCGGCCGGCGCGATGCGCACGGCGTCGGCGCCACACTTGCGAGCTGCGGCCAGCACGCCGGCACGCAACCCGACGGCGGTCATAGCGTCGGCAAGCCGCCGCGCCGGCGCCGGGCGGGAAAGGCCCGGTCGATCGCCGCGATCTCGTCGTCCGTCAAGCGAAAATTGCCGCCGGCCGCGTTGTCGGCCACGTGCGCGAAGTTCGACGCTTTCGGAATCGCAAACGACAAGTCGTCGCGAGTGAGGAACGCGAGGATCACCGCGTGCGCGCTGACGTTGTGCGCCTTACCGATGTGCTCGAGTTCTCTTGCGCCGGGCGTGCCGCGCCACTCGCCGCGTCCGAACGGCGTGTACGCCACCGTCGCGATCCCCGCTTCTTTGCAGAACGGGATCTCGTGCGCTTCGACCGATCGTTCGCCCAAGTGATACAGCACTTGGTTACAGGCGATCCGCTCGCGCTTGAGCGCAGCTTGCGCTTCTTGCAGATCGGGAACGCTGAAATTGCTCACGCCGAGCGCGCGAATGTCGCCGTTGGCGACGAGGTATTCGAACGCGCGCATCGTTTCGGCGATCGGAAAGCTGCCGGGCCAGTGCAAGAGATAGCCGTCGAGGTATTCGACGCCCATCCGCTGCATCGACGCATGGCACGCCTTGATCGTGCCGTCGTAGGACGCATTCGACGGCAGCACTTTGGAGACGAGAAAAAGCTGCTCGCGCGGCAAGCCCGCAATCGCCTCGCCCACCAGCGACTCGGCGCCGCCGTCGCCGTACATCTCGGCGGTATCGATGTGCACCATGCCGAGCTTGACGCCGTCGCGCAGCGCACCGATCGCTTCGTCGCGCGCTTGGCCGCGGAGCGGCACGTTCCAGGTGCCCTGGCCGATGATCGGTACGGACGGGAAGCCCGTACCGAATTCGCGCGCGATCATTCGAAGACGTATTGCATGCGCGCCGACTCTTCGCGATACGGCGAGATGTAGGTCTTGACGATCATCTTGTGGTGTTCGCGGCCCATGTACGTGCGAAAGTCCGCTTCGTTGTCGAAATCGAGCACGATCGCGAAATCCATGTTCTTGAAGTTGGCCGCTTCGAGCCCGAGCTTCGCGTCGCGGTGCACGCCCATCTTGCGGATCTCTGGAAAACGCTGCGGGAAGTCGGCAAGCATCTCGAACACCTTGTCGATCGCTTCGGGCGGCGTGCCGGCCTTCCAGCGGTTGAAATGGATGTGGCGTATCATTCCGGGCTCCGTTTCATCAGAAGATGTCGAACGTGGCGTCGAGGGCGGCGTAGGCGAGTAGGCCGTCGCGCAGGTGACGCACGCCGCCGAAGCCGGCGTCACGCAGGCGCCGGGCGGCCCAGCGCGATTTTACCCCGACGCGGCAGGCGACGACGTAGTGCGCGGTCGGATCCAGTTCGTGCAGACGGGCTTCGAGTTCGCTCGCCGGCATCGAGATCGTACCCACGGGCGCGCCGAGCACCGCTTCATGCGGTTCGCGCACGTCGAGCAAGCGCGCTTGCGGGTCGCGCGCCAGCAGTGCGTCAAGGTCGGTCGCGGCAATCTCCGCATCGGCCGGATCGGCGGCGGCAGGCGGCGCTTCTGCCGAGACGTCGTGGATCGCCGGTGCGTCGCCGCAGACGGGACACGCCGGATCGCGCGCGAGGCGCACTTCGCGCACGCGCGCGTCGAGTGCGTCGACGAGCATCAGGCGGCCGATCAGCGGCGTGCCGATGCCGAGCACAAGCTTGAGCGCCTCCGAGGCTTGCCACGTGCCGATGATCCCGGCCAGCACGCCGAGCACGCCGCCTTCGGCGCAATTGGGCACGAGTTCCGGCGGCGGCGGTTCGGGATACAAACAGCGATAGCACGGTCCGCCCTTCGTAGCGAACACCGAGACTTGGCCGTCGAACCGGAAGATCGAACCATAAACGTCGGGCTTACCTTCGAGCACGCAGGCGTCGTTGATGAGATAGCGCGCGGCAAACGTGTCGGTGCCGTCGACGACGACATCATAGAGACGCACGATCTCGCGCGCGTTACTCGCATCGAGCCGCACCGGCAGGACATCGAGCGCGATCTGCGGGTTGAGCGCGTGCAAACGTTCGGCCGCCGTCGCGGCCTTCGATTTGCCGACGTCGGCAGTGTCGTAGAGAATCTGGCGCTGCAAGTTCGTCACGTCGACCGCATCGTCGTCGACGATGCCGATCCGTCCGACGCCGGCCGCGGCGAGATACGCCAGCACCGGCGACCCGAGACCGCCCGCGCCGACCACGAGCACGCGCGCGGCGGCGAGCCTTTCCTGTCCGGCGAGCCCGACTTCGGGAATGAGCAAGTGGCGGCTATAGCGCCGCAGATCCGTCTTGCCCGCCAGCGACGGGGTCATCAGACGGCGACCCGCACGTGGCGTTCGTTGAGCCACGCCAGCACGGCCGAGCGCGAGTTATCGCCGGCGAAGGTGTGATCGCTTGCGACCGTAGCGAACGTCTTCGGATCGGGCGCGCGCTCGAATAATTCCTCGACGCTGGATCGCGCGACCATGCCGTCGCGTTCGGCCGCGATGTAGAGCTGCGGCCGGCCGGCGAGCTTCGGCAGTGCTGCATCGAGCAGCGGCTGCCACTGCGTCGCCACCTCCGGCAACGCGAGCCCGTCGACGTACGACGAACGCAGATCGACGACGCCGCCGCGCGCCAGCGCGTTGAGCGCTTGCGGGCGGCCGTAACCGGTGGCGATGGAGATGACGCCGTCGATCGTCGGGTCGTCACCGGCCGTGCATAGCGCGGTCGTCGCGCCCATGCTATGGCCCATCACATACAGCGTGCCCGCCCCACGTTTGCGCGCTTCGGCGACGACCGCGTGCATCGCGGCGGTGAGATCGGTCGCGGCGTTGAGCCGTCCGCCGCTCGAACCGAGTTTGTGGCCGGGAAAGTCGAGCGAGTAGATCGTGAATCCGTGCCCGGAGAGAAACGAGCACAGCATGTCGAGGTTCTGCTTTGAACTCGAGTAGCCGTGGCCGGCGACCAGCGTCACGCCGCGCGGCCGGCGCGCTTCGTAGCCCAGCACGGCCACCGAATTCGTCCCGGCATCGACGCGGAACAACTCGACGTTCATGGCGGCGTGTTGGCGATCCAGGCCGTCTCGCCGTCGCGATAGGTCTCGCGCTTCCAGATCGGTGCGTTGGCCTTGAGCGTATCGATCGCGAACTCGCACGCATCGAAAGCCGCGCCGCGGTGCGGCGATCCAACCGCGACCGCAACGCTCGCTTCACCGAGCGCAACGCGGCCGGTGCGATGGCAGATCGCGATCTCGAGCGGTCCAAAACGCTCGCGCGCCTGGGCGGCAATGGCTTCGAAATCCGCCTTCGCCAGTTCGAGATAGGCTTCGTAGTCGAGCGCTTCAACCGGGCGATCGTCGCCGGGCGACGTCTCGCGCGTGGTGCCGAGAAAGCTGCAAATGGCACCGTGCGCGGGACTGCTCACCGCGGCGATCATGGCGGCCAGATCGATGGGCTCGGGGCCGATGCGGATCATCCGCCACCGACCGGCGGCATGAGCGCGATTTCGTCGCCGTCGGAGACGCGCGTCGCTCCGTCGACGACGACGCCGTTACGCGCGAAGCGCGTCGAAGCGCGTAGGCGGCCGGCTTCCGGTGAACCCGAGGTCAGCGAAACCCACACATCTTCCAGCGTCGCCGACGGCCCCACTTCCAGCGTGCGCTCGCCGAAGCCGAGCAATTCGCGCAAGCGTGCGAACGCGAGCACGCGGAGCGCCATCAGTATCCGCCCAAGTCGGTCGTGTAGCCGTGCTCCTCGAGCCAGGCACGGCTCTCGTCGTGTTTGCCGAGCAGGTCGATGCGACCGCAAGTAAGCTTGTGCATCAGCACTTCCCAAAAGTGCCGGCCTTGATTGTAGACGTCATCCGGGATCTGGTTGTGCGTGCGCGAGTGCTCGCGCAGCGCTTCCCAATCGCGGCGTGCCAGGATGTCGCGCAGGGCGTCTTCGTATTCGGGGCTCGGTGCGGCAGGCTGCATTACGCGCTCTTCTTCTCCGCGGCGAAGCAAAACCGCTCGATCGCCTGCGCGACGCCGTCATCGGCGCAATCGCCGGTCACATAGCGCACGGATTGCCGCACGTCGGCCGCGGCATTGGCCATCGCGACGCCGATCCCGGCCCAGCGCAGCATCGGCACGTCGTTCCGCGAATCACCGATCGCGAGCACGGAGTCACTGTGAATACCGAAGTCGGCGCACAGACGCACGAGCGCGTTCTTCTTGTTCGCATCGCGGTTGAGCACGACGCACTCGATGAAGTCCTTCCACGTCTCATAGAGATAGGTGAGCGGCAAGTCGCCGAACTCGCGCTTCATCGCCTCGACGGCATCGGCACCCAAAAAGCGGATGAAGGTGGGCGCGCCGGTGGCCAGCGCATCGAGCAGCGACGGCACCTCGCGCCAGTTCGGACCGACCACCTCTTGCATGAACACCTGCGAGCCGGTCGGGCGCAGGAACATCTCCTCGGCGTAGACCGCCACCGCAATGTTGTTGCGCTGCGCGAATTCGAGCATCGGCTTCGCATATTCGAGCGGCACCGGCGTGTGTTCGAGGACCTTGTTTGCGCCGAAGTCTTTCGTCAATGCGCCGTGGCAGCAGATCACGGGCAAGTTCAGCCCGAGTTCTTTCGAAACGCGAATCGGCGTGTCGACGCCGCGGCCGGTCACGAGCACGACGCGGATGCCGCTCTTGAGCGCGCGGGTAATCGCCGCGCGATTACCGGGTGAGACCGACTCGTCGGCGGCAAGCAGCGTGCCGTCAAGGTCGAGGGCTATGAGGTCGATTGACTGCGTCACGTGGGAAGATCGTCTTTCATCTGTTAGTTGAGCCGGCGTTCCATGCGAATGGTGCGCGCTCGATAGTGCCCGTCGGGCTCGAGGCGCACGCTCTTCGATACGGTATCGGCAGCCGGGCCGTCGAGCAACGCCTCGAGGTCGATCCCGGGTTCCGGATCGGCCCAGTATTCGTCGTAGGCGGTAAACCCGTTGGCCAGGTAGGCGGCGATCGCTCGCCGGTTATACCCCGCCACCTCCAAATGGAGACGGCGAAAGCCTTCGTTGGCAAGAACCGTCACAAAAGCCCCCAGGATGCGGCGCCCCAAGCCCTGGCCGATATACGCCGGATCGAGCATGATGCCGAGTTCGCCCGAAGCCATGGCCGGATCCATGTGCCGCAGAACCAAGGTAGCGACGAGCCGGTCGCCGGCCAAACCGGCGTACGGCCGGCGCACCGCCGGGGTCCCGGAGAGAAAAGCCCATAACTCATCGGCTGTGGCCGGGGTCAGGGCCGGGAGGTTGTAATGATGGAACAGCGGATCCGTGTGGCGCTCCCAGGCGGCTAAGGCGTCGATGTCGCCCCGGTTCATGGGCCGGATCGAAACGTTCGTGGCGGCGCCGACGTTGTTCGGGATATGCGTCTCCTCGCTCGGTCCCTCGCGGGAACGACCGTCGTTTTCCTCGCCGCGAACGCGAGCGCCCTTGCTCAAGGCGAGAACTGTACGCACGACACGCTCGTCATGGACGCCTCGCCGATCAGAGCGACGTTTTGCGTCGCCGGGCCGCCGGCCGCGCACGTGACGGTGAACGAGACCTTCGTCCGCGGCGACAAACGTCTCTCTCGGCCGCTCACGATCGACGTCGTCAACGGGGCCAGCGTGACGCGGGCCGTCGACGACGTCCCGCTCTCCGACCTCGGCTCGGACAGACAATTGCACCTGACGATCGCCTATCGCGAGGGCCGGGTCGAACTCGAGCACGCGCTGCTCTTACCGGGCGCCGTCGTCCTGAAGTAGCCGCAACCTCTGGTTGCCGGCTCCGGTTACTACAGCGCGATATGGCCTGTACGGCGGTAGCCCCCGGAATGACGCCCGCGGAGCGGAGCCGCTACGTCATCGAGCACCTTCCGCCCGGCTTGTTTCGCGTTCCCGAAGGCGAAGACGGCGCGGTCGCTTGGCGCATCGCCTCGGAGCCGTTCCGGCTCGCGCCCGCGACGCTCGCGAAGATCGAAGCGCTTGGCCCGGATCTCGTCGCGTTTTACCGCGCGCTCAACGGGCTCTACACGCGCAGCGCGCGCGGGACGATTCCCGGATTTCTGGCCGAGTATCTCGATCAGGGCAAACCCGAGAGCATCGTCAAGCTCGCGCGGCAGAACCGCTTTCGCGCGGATATTCCGCACGTGATCCGGCCCGACTTGATCCTCACCGACGGCGGCTTCGTCGCCAGCGAACTCGACAGCGTTCCCGGCGGCATGGGCTTCGTCGGCGCGATGGCGCACACGTACTGCGAACTCGGCCTCGACACGGTCGGCGATAACGACGGCATGCCGCGCGCGTTCACCGCGATGGTCGAAGCGACCGCGCAAAAAGAACGTCCGTGTACTGCAATCGTGGTATCCGAGGAGTCTTCCGACTATCGCGGCGAGCTGAACTGGCTCGCCGCTCGCATTCGCGAGCTCGGTTTGGGTGACGTGTTCGTGTGCGCGCCGCAAGACATCGTGTTCACCGAAGAGGCGCTTTTCATCCGTCACGAAGACGGCAAAGAAGATCGCATCGACGTCCTCTATCGCAACTTCGAACTCTTCGATCTGCTCAACGTTCCAAAGCAAGAGCTGATGCTCTATGCGGCGCGCCACAATCGCGTAAAGATGACGCCGCCGCCGAAACCGCAGTTCGAAGAGAAGTCGGCTTTCGCGCTCCTGCATCATCCGCTGCTCGAAGCGCTGTGGCGCAAAGAACTCACCGACGATGTCTTCACGCGGTTGCGCGCGCTCTTTCCGCAGACGTGGATCCTCGACTCGCGTCCGTTGCCGCCGCAAGCCGCGATCATGGGCCTGACCGCGAACGGCTTGCCGGTCAACGACTGGATGCAGTTGGAAACGCTCGGCAAAGGCGATCGCGACTACGTCGTCAAGCCGTCGGGCTTCAGCGAACTCGCCTGGGGATCGCGCGGCGTGCAGATCGCCAACGACCTCACGCGCGAGGACTGGAAAGCCGCGCTGATCAACGGGCTCGCCGCGTTCGAAAAAACGCCGCACATCCTGCAGCGCTTCCATAAGGGCCGGCGCGTGCGGGTGGCTTACTTCGACCCCGGCAGCGAAGGGATGCGCGAGATGGACGGGCGCGTTCGTCTGACGCCGTACTATTTCGTCGCCGGCGATGCCGTGCGTTTGGGCGGCATTCTCGCCACCGTCGCGCCGGCCGACAAACGGCTCATCCACGGTATGAGCGACGCGATCATGGCGCCCTGCGCGATCGCGGAGGACGGCGCCTGACTTCCGCCTCGGCGGGAACTTCGTGGTTTACGATCCGCTGGGTTGGGATTGCGGCTGCCGTCGTCGCCGCGCTGCTGGTCTACCTCCTTGCGCCGCCAACGCTGCACGGAACGGTGCGCGCCGTCCTCGCTTACGACGCCGCAGCGCTCTTGCTGCTGGTGTGGGACTGGACGATGGGCTTACGCAACAACTCCGGGCACACGATCCGCCGCGCAGCGCAAGCCGACCCCGGCCGTAATTTTCTGGCCGGCGTCGTAATCATCAGCGCGCTCGCGGGCTTGGCGTCCGCGACTGTGATCCTCGGCAAGGGACCGAACGTACCGGCATCCGATCGTGAGATCGCGCTGGCGGCCGGCATCGCTGCGGTGATCCTCGGGTGGGTGCTGATCCACACGATGTTCATCTTCCGCTATGCGCATCTGTACTATTTCGACTCGGATCAAGACGGAACCGCGCAGCGCGGGCTCGACTTTCCCGGCACGACCGAGCCCGACGACTACGACTTCGCGTACTTCTCGTTCGTCATCGGCATGACGTTCCAAGTCTCCGACGTGCAGATCACCGATCCGGGCGTGCGGACGATCGTGCTCGTGCACGCGCTGATGGCCTTCGCCTACAACACGGCCATCCTCGCGCTCGTCGTCAACCTCGCGTCAAACTTGCTCAATACGCACTAAGCGCCGACGACGTCTTTCGTTTTCCACGCGATGTTTTGGGCGCGGTCGCCGACGCGTTCGATCGTCGCGAGCACGAACAGCAAGATCGTCCCCGCCGGAACGACGCCCGAGTCGGCTTGCATTTCACTCTGCAGTGCCTCGATGCCGCTGCGGTAGAGCCGGTCGACTTCGTCATCGCGCTCGATCACCGAATCCGCGACCACCGCATCGCCTTCGCGATAGGCGCGCATCGCGTCGGCCAGCATCGTTTGAGCGACGGCGGCGATTTGCCCGATCTCGACCGACGCCGGACGAATCGGCACGTCGATCAGCTTGATCGCATTCTTCGAAATGTCCACGGCGTAGTCGCCGATCCGCTCGAGGTCGGTGACGATCTGCAGGGCACCGGCGATCGCGCGCAGTTCGCTCGCGACGGGCTGCTGCTTCCAGATCAGTTCGATACAGGCCGACTCGACGCGGCGGCGGGTGTCGTCGATCTCGTCGTCGCCGGCGATGACGCGCGCGGCCAAGGCCCCGTCGCGACGCTCGAGGGCATGCGTCGCCGATCGAATGGCATCGAGTGTTAGAGCGCCGAGCCGCACAACGTCGAGTCGCGCGTTGTCCAAAGCTTGGTGATAGGCGGTACGCATTTTGCCACTATATCACGCTCGACCGTCTGCCGCGCACTCTTAATCTCATCTTACGAAAGGGTGCCCTTCTCCGGCCCGCAAACGGCGAAGGCATGGACGACATCCTCAAATTGGAGATCGACGGCGCGGTCGCGACCCTCACGCTCAACCGCCCGGCGGTACTCAACGCGCTCAACCACGATCTGCTGACGATGCTCGAAGAGTCGCTGGACGCGTTCACCGGCGATCCCGCGCTGCGGGCCGTCATCATCACCGGCGCCGGCGAGCGAGCCTTTGCGGCCGGGGCCGACATCGCCGAACTTGCCGAGCTGCCGGGCGCGGTCGCGGGCGAGTACAAGGCGCGCACGGGCCAGCGCATCACGCAGTTGATCGAAGCGCTACCAGTGCCGGTGATCGCGGCCGTCAACGGCTTCGCACTCGGCGGCGGATGCGAGCTCGCGATGGCGTGCGACTTCCGCATCGCGAGCGAAAACGCGAAGTTCGGCCAGCCCGAAGTGAACCTCGGCGTTCCGCCCGGCTACGGCGGCACGCAGCGCACGGTGCGCCTGTTGGGCCCGGGGATGGCGCTATTCATGTGCCTCACCGGCGAGACGATCGATGCGGCCGAAGCCTACCGCATCGGGCTCGTGCAGCGCGTCGTTCCGATTGCCGAGCTGATGCCGGAAGCGCGGCGCATCGCGAGCACGATCGCATCGAAAGCGCCGCTCGCGATCACCGCCACCAAGCGCGCGATTCGCGAGGGCGCCGCTCTGCCGCTCGCCGAAGGCCTGGCCCTCGAAGCGTTGCACTTCGGCGCGATGGTCAGCACCAGCGATTTCCGCGAAGGCACGCGCGCGTTTCTCGAAAAGCGCAAACCCGTCTTCGAAGGACGATAGCATGACGACCGGCGACGCCACCGACTTCGCGCACGTTGGACCGGAGACGTTAGCCGGACGGTACTTGCGCCGTTTCTGGCATCCGATCGCGCGCGGCGCCGATCTCGTCGAAGGCCGGCCCGTGCGGGCGCAGTTTGCGAACGAGCACTTCACGCTTTATCGCGGGCAGAGCGGCGCCGTCGTACTGCTCGACGATCGCTGTCCGCACCGTCAGACGTCGCTCTCGTTCGGCTGGGTGGAAGACGACTGCATCCGGTGTCTCTACCACGGCTGGGTGTTCGATCCAACCGGCCAGTGCGTCGAACAGCCGGCCGAGAACGCGGCGTTTGCCGCGAAGGTGAAGATCAACGCGTATCCGGTGCGCGAGTATCTCGGCCTCGTGTACGGCTATTTCGGCACGGGCGAGCCGCCGGAGTTTCCGCGTTATCCGGAGTTGGAAGACGCAACCGGCGCCGACTACTCGGTCAACATGCACGAGGTGCCGTGCAGCTGGTTCCAGCGTCTCGAAAATGACGTCGACGAAGTCCACGTGCATTTCGTGCACTCCGTTTCGACGCGCGCCATCGGCATGCTGGAACTGCCCGAAATCACGGTGAGCGAAACGGAATACGGCATCCGGCGCGAGGGCAAGCGCTCGGGCAGCGGCGTGAACGTCGCGCGCGTCGGGCACATCATGATGCCCAACATCAACATGGTCGATCTGCCGCCGTCGCCCGAGATGCGCTACTGGACCGTCCATTTAGCCTACCGCGTGCCGATGACCGATGAGTCGGCGATGACGTTCTCGATCCGGTTGAGGAAACCGGAACCCGGTGCACCGCTGCCCAGCGGAAAAGCCGGCGGTGCGATCAAGAATCGCCCCGATTGGGATGTCGATCCGAGCGTGCTGGTCGAGAAAATATTGGCCGGCAAGATGCGGTTGCAAGACGTCGACAAAGATTACCCCGCCTTGTTTATCGTGGAAGATAACGTCGCGCTTACGGGTCAAGGGTGCATTACCGAACGGCAGAAAGACCGTCTCGGACAATCCGACAAGGGCATCATTTTGCTGCGCAAGATCTGGGAGCGCGAGTTGCGCGCGCTGGACGAAGGGCGCCCATTAAAGACGTGGTCGCGGCCGAAGGAACGTCTCGATCTCGCCGTGTCGACCATCCGCGAAACGGTGGACTTCGCTTAAGCCAATCGACACGATGCTCGCAGTCCTTCGACGAGCTTGGGATGACGGGGGCGCCGTACTAGCGAAGCGGTTGCGCGTGAAGCAATTGACAATGTCGCTCGTTCCGGGACCGTTGACCGATCCGATCGTTAGCGGCGAAGTGTCCGTTGGCGGCGATGCCGCTTGGTCGATCGTGCCGGGGCCGTCGGTCGACAGCAACTCGCGCAAGATGCTCGACGGCGCGTTCGATGTGGCCGAGATGTCGTTCGCAACGTTTCTCAAAGCCTTCGAACTCGGGCGCGATTTGATCGGCTTGCCGCTCTTCACCGGGCGCGGATTTCTCCAGCCCGGGCTCATCGTTTCGGCTAAGTCGGGGATCAAGCGGCCCGAAGAACTGGCCGGTAAACGCGTCGGCGTGCCGCAGTTTTGGATGACCTCATCGGTGTGGCACCGCGGCGTGCTCGAACAGCAGCACGGCGTAAAGCAAGAGCAGATCAGATGGTCCACGGCGAGCGAAGAGCGCTTCGAGAACCTCGTGTTTCCGAAGGGTGTGTCGATCGAACGTCTGCCGGAGTCCGTCGTCTTTCAAGATGCGCTCGCGCAAGGTGCCGTCGACGCCACGATGTCGCCGCCGCGCGGCGCGCCGAAAGCGATGAATCCGGCGATCGCGTCGCCCTATGCGGATCTCGCGCAGGCCGAACGCGACTACTACGCCGCGACGAAGGTGTTTCCGATCATGCACTTCGTCGTCATGAAAAAATCGCTCAGCACGGAAATGCCCGGGATAGCGAAGGCCGTCATCGATGCGTTCGTTGCGGCGAAGCAACGTGCAGCGGCCGCCGGTGCGCTCGGCGACATCATTCCGGGCATGAAGCCCGATGAAGAACGGCGCCTGCTCGGCGACGATCCGTGGGCGTTCGGACTCGAGGCGAACAAGGCCGCAGTCGACACGTTCTTCGGGTTTGCGCACGGACAGCGGTGGGTGCCGCCCAGCGTCAACGTGGAGTCGTGTTTCCTGGTGGCGTCCACATAATTTCCGCCGCCGGAACCGGCTTCTCGAGGTAACCGTACTTCGCGGCAACGTCGAGCGGCGGCTGAATCATCTTCGGATCGAGGTTCACGCCGTACACCGAGCGCCCCATATCGTTGACCACGCTGACCGGAATTTTCGAATACTTGCTGAGAATTTCGGCCGACTCCTTATGATGCGCGTTGCCCCAGATCGCGCCTTGCCGGATCGCTGCGGCAAAGCGCGCCGCCACGTCGGGGTGCGCGTTCAGCCAGGCACCGGTCGAGAACCAGCCGAGCGTCATGAACTGCGGCGCGACGCCGTCTTCGGCGCTGCCGATTACGCGCGTATCCTCACGCGCGGCCGTGGCCCACGGTTCGGTAACGACGACCGCATCGACGCGATGCTGCCCGAGCGCCGCATCCATCTGCGGGAACGGGATCTCGACGAACTGCAGGCTGCGCCCGTTGCCGCCGTGCCGGTCGGCCCACGCAACGGTGGCGACTTGCAACATGCCTTTCAAGCCGGCGACCGCAACGGTCTTGCCGTTCAGGTCGGCGGCGGTGCGGATCGGTGAGGTCTTCGGGACGAGCACGAGTTCGGTCGGCGCAGCCGATTCCGTGAACAGCCCGGACGGTGCGAAAAAGCGGAAGTCGATGCCGCGCAAATGCGCCTGCGCGATCGTGGCCGTGTTGGCCGACGCAACGTCGACCGAACCGCCGAGCAGCGCCGCGGCCGCGCCCTCGACCGTCACTTGCGAGGTGGAGATGTGCACGTCCAGCCCAGCCTTGGTGAAATAGCCCAGGTCTTGCGCGTAAAACAGCGGCCCGTTGAGGTCGAACGCGGCACCCTGGACGTTGACCGGTATCAAGGTGGTCTGGCCGGTAGCGGGACCGGCCGATACCATCGCGAGGCAGGCTAGGAGGATAGGCAAGCGTTTCATTGGTCGGGTCTTTCGCTAAGGAGCAGGGAGATGGCAAGGGCACGGCCGATATCGGCCGATGACCGAGAGCGAGATGTCTGCCGTAAAGGATGCGGCAACGGTTTCTGAGACGCCCGCTTCGCCGGAACCTGAACCTGCCGCGGCGGCCGCAAACCCCCATGGTTTCGTCATCCCGGACTTCGCCGAAGATGCGCGCACGGTGGCATCGTTCGAGTCGGCCCGCGAGCGCTTCGAGCGCGCGGAATCGCAGTCGGCCGAAGACGAGATTCGCCTCGATTTCAAGCGCCGCCGCGAGCTGCTGCAGGCCGAAATCGCCACCGCGCAAGCCGTGATCGACGAGCGCCAGACGAAGTGGGAAAAGGCGATTCAAGCCTACGGCCGGCGCTATCCGAAATTGTGCGAAAAGAACAAGGCGCGCAAGCCGGGTTTCATGCAGAACCTGCTCAGCTTCGGCAGCGCGGGAAAGATGTATCAAACGACGGTCGATACGTTTGCGGATCTCAACGATGCGCGCTCGCTTCGCCGCCGTAAAGAGCACGACGACGAAGAGCTCGATACGCTGCAACGCCGCGCACTCGCCAAGCTCGAAGAGACGCTCAAAGACCAAGCCAAGCACCAGAACAAAATGGAGAAGTTTCTCTCCCGTCCGGGCAATGCGGCGCTGGCCAAGAAAGTCCAAGAGATCCAAGCGGAGCGCGCGGCCTATGCTGCGCGGCTCGAAGCCGGCAAGGTTCCGCCGCTCGAACACCGCGACCGCCACTTCGCGCAGCTCGGCGCCGTGCCGCTCGAACCGCCGTGCGCCGGCATCGCGATCGTCGGCGTCGAGACCTACGGCGATCTCTGCTACCTCATCTTCCGCGATCGCGAACGGCACCACTTCTACCGTCCGTTCGATGCGCGGCTCGAAGGCCTCTCGGATTCCGTGTTCGACGTCTACCGGATCGCCGATCGTTTCGAAGCGAAGCTGCATCGCCGCGAAGGCAAGCCGATGAACTTGGCCGATCATCTTACCGAATACTTGCGCGACGACGAGCGCGCGAAATCCGACGCCCGCCGGATCCGCGCGCTGTTACGCGAACCGCGCCAGGCAAAACCGGTCGAAGGCGCCGACAAAGCCTTCATGGACCTGCTCGCCGAACTCGCGAAAACCGCCGGCCGCTTTACAACGTAGGCTTCCAGCGGCTGGCATTCAGCTCGGCGTTGATCGCGCGCACGAGGCTGAAGTCGTAGACTTTGGAAATCGGCGGGATCTGGTCTTTTGGGAAGTTCAAGAGGCCGGCGCGCACGATCAGGTCGCTTTGGATCAGCGCGTCGCTCACGGTGCCGTCGGGCGTAACCTCTTGCACGAACTCATCGTAGTCGAGCTCGCTGCCGCGCTGGCTGAACGTTTGCTGCTCGTAGGCTTTGGTGAAGCCGATCACCTGCGCTTTGAAAACCCGTGAGAAGCGCGCACCCTTCACGATCGCGCGCAGCATCTTCTTCGCCAGCACCGGGTTGCCGTAGAGCAGCTTCTCCGAGACGACGAACGAATTCCATGGCATGTGGACCTTGCCGTAGAAATCCGCAATCATGTGCGCGTTCTTGAGCGCGCCCTGCTCGCGCATTTCGATCGTCGTTCCGGGACTCACGATCACGGCCGCGAGCGCACCCGAATCGAACGCCGCGCCCACCGCATCGCCGAAGCCGACCGGCGCGTACGTCACCGAATCCGGCGAGAGGCCGGCCTGTTGAAGCGCCAAGCGCATCGCGATCTCGAACGTGTCCCCGCGCGTGTTGACGCCGACCGGCTTACCTTTGAGATCCGCCAGCGAATGGATGTCGGGCTGCGCCAAAACCTGATAAGCGGGCGATGCGGTGAACACGTACACGATTCGCAGCGCGGCACCGCGCAAGATCGCGCTCAGCGCGGCCGACCCCGACGCGCTGCCGTCAACCGTGCCGGAGATGATCGCCGGCGTGGCAACGCCGCCGCCCGCAAACACGAACTCGACATCGAGACCTTCGGCCGCAAAATAGCCCTTCTGCAATGCCGCGAAGTACGCCGAATCGGCGACCGTCTGGGTCGGAATCGTGAGTTTGATCGACTGCGCGGCACTAGCCGTTCGTGCAACGGCGAAGAACGCGGGCAGCGCGAGAAACGACGCACGTGAGACGCTCATGGACGGGTCTTGTCCGGAGCGGCGAAAGATACTCCTTTCGGACTAGAGGCTGCGCAGGTGATCGGCGAATAACACGAGGGCGAACCCGGCCGCGCCGATGACGAATGCGTAGGCGGCCTCGGCGGGAAAGTCGATGCGGCCCTCGATGAATGCAAAGAGCAGGAACACGCTCAGCACTATCGCCGATGCGCCAAGTGCGGGTGCCTGTTTCCGCGGGATGCGCAATCGCAGAAGCACCAGCGGGAAGAACAGCGTCGTCACAAATCCGCCCGCGGTCAGCATCGTGAATTTCAATGACGCCGGCCAGGCCTGCGGGATGAAGAGCGACGCGGCGCTGCACGCGAGCAAGATCGCGGCGAACAGCCGATCGCGCTTGGTATCCGCCGTGTCCATTCCGGTTGCTTTGGGTATTGCGATGAAGTCTCTTGCCGGAGCACAATACGAGAGGCGCACTGGACGCAACGTATCATGATCGCTTTGCTGCTCGCAGCCGTGCTGGCTGCGTTGCCGTTACCCGCCCCTCCCCCGCCGGGAACACCGGTTGCTTCGACGCTCCGCGACGCGATGACGGCGATCGAGCGAGCCGCCGCGACCAACCCTGCCGCCGCGCAAAACGCTGCGCTGTCCTACAATGCCGCCATCGAGCAGTACAACGCGCACCAATACGAACGCGCGCGCGCCAGCGCCTTGATGGCGATCAGCCAGTCGGCTGCACCGCCACCGCTCGCACCGCCGGCGCACGCTCCGATCGTTGCGCCGGCTTTCCCCGGCCCGCGCTATTACATCATCCCCGATGAATCGCCCGCGACCGCGGCCAACGCGCGAAAGTACGTGACGCTGGCGCATCGCGCGCTGGCGAATTGTGCGGCCCTCAAAGCCGCGACCGTGGAGTATAGCGGGGCGCTGACCGCGCTCGACGCGAAACAGTACCGCGCGGCCATGGCCGCTTCACGGAATGTCGTAGACGACTGCAGCGGCAATTGAAGAAAGCAGGGACGGATGTTACGTAGCGATGTGCTCCTTGGTCTGGCGGCGCTCGGCGTCGATGCAGCGCTGCCGGCTCGGGCGCTGGCACAAGCCGCGAACCCGCCCGCAACGCGCATCGACCTGCACCATCATTACTGTTCGCCCGAGTGGCTGGCATCGCTGACGCAGCATCACAAGACTGATCCTTTTCCCGGTCTCGAGACGATCACCGGCTGGTCGGCCAAAGCGGCGATCGACGCGATGGACAAGGCCGGCGTGGCCACCTCGGTCCTCTCCACGACGACGCCCGGCATTTGGTTCGGGAACGCGGCCGAGACGCGCCGCATGGCGCGCAACATGAACGACTACGGAGCGAGCCTCGTCCGCGACCACAAGGGGCGCTACGGGCTGTTCGGCGTGTTGCCGCTGCCCGACGTCCAAGCGAGTCTTGCCGAGATTCCCTATGTGATGGATACGCTGAAGGCCGACGGCATCGGCGTACTCTCGAGCTATGGCAACAAGTGGCTGGGAGATCCGTCGTTCGAGCCGGTTTGGGCGGAACTCAACCGCCGCAACGCCGTCGTCTTCAGCCATGCGACCGCACCCGACTGCTGTAAGGTGCTCGTGCCGCACATCGAAGCGACGACGATCGAGTTCAATACCGATACCGCGCGCTCGATCATCGACCTCATCGAAACAGGCGCAGCCGACCGTTATCCGAACATTCGCTTCATCTTCTCGCACGCCGGCGGCACCATCGCGGGGCTCGCGGGACGCTATATGCGCAAGGAGCTCTCGCCGCAAAACTTGGCCTCGCAAGTCGCGCCCGGATCGAAACTCGGGCATCTGCGCCGCTTTTACTACGATACGGCCGGCTCGGCAAATATCGTCAACCTGCAATCACTCAAGATGATCGTCCCGACGACGCAGTTTGTGTTCGGCACCGATTTTCCATGGGCGCAGCCCTCTGAGATCGTCGCCGGCCTGAACCAATCCGGTCTCACGCCCGAAGAAATCCGGGCGATCGACCGCGACAACGCCGTCCGGCTGCTGCCGCAGTTCAGCTGACGCGAGGTAAACTGCATTTGACACGGCCGACGATTTACAACGAATTGCTTGGTGCCGAAACACGGTTCTATGATGCGGGCGGCGTTCGCACCCGCAGCATCCAAGCCGGCGCCGGCGAGGCGGTCATCATGCTGCACGGCATCGGCGGTCACGCTGAAGCCTTCGCTCGAAACGTCGTACCGTTAGGTAAAGAGTTCGATGCACGTTCGCTCGACTACTATGGACACGGCATGACCGATGCGGCTTCTCAACCGATGGGCAAGGACGCTTTCGTCAAACATCTCATCGATTACATGGACGCGGCTCAGATCAAAAAGGCGCACCTCGTCGGAGAATCGCTGGGCGGCTGGATCGCTCTTTGGACCGCGATCGACCACCCGGACCGTGTCGGCAAAGTGATTTATACGGTAGGGGCGCATCTGCAAGTCCCGATTGATGATGCGACCAAGGCAAAGACGCAAGCCGGCTTGAGCGAGTTGAAGCGACTGACGGAACAGTTTCAGAAAAACCCGACGCGCGAGAACGTGCATGCGCGCTTAAAGTGGCTCTTCCACAAGCCTGAACGCGACATCACGGACGAGCTGATCGACCTGCGCTGGAACCTCTATCAGCAATCCGTCGGTAAATCCGGCTCCCTAGCGGTGATTGGCGAAAGCGAATACGATCTCACGCCGGAGAACCTTGCAAAGGTCCCTCGTCCGACGCTCTTCTTGTGGACCGATAACAACCCGTCGCAGCAAGCCGCCACGGCCAAAGAGGCTATGAAATACGTCAAGGGCTCCACGTGGGCCATGATTGAAGACGCGGGTCACTGGCCCCAATGGGAACATCCCGAAACATTCAACAGGATCGTCAGCGACTATCTAAAGCCTTAGCGGGCGGCTGCGTCGCTGATCAGATCCGTCGCCGGGAACGCCTTCTCGATGAATTTATATTTCGCCGACACATCGATGACGGGTTGAATGTCCGCTGCGCTGACCGTCGTGCCCATGCGTTGCCGCTTCATATGGGCGATCACCGCGGGATCCTGTTTCGTGTAGAGCGCTTCGTCGTTCACGGTCGCCTCCGGATGGGCGCGGGCAAACGTCCCGGCGTCGGCGACGACCCGCGAGAAGCGTTCGACGATCGAACGATTCTTTTCGACATAACTTTGCATCACGACCCAGACGCCGAGCGAAAATTGTTTCCCGACCGCATCGTAGACGTGAGCGGCGCTGCGGGCGCCGTCGTCGATCGCAGCGGCATACTGCGGGTTGCTGAGCAGCGATCCGTCGACGCGGCCTTGAAACAGCGCGGCCTCCGCCGCAGCCGCCGGCAGCTCGAAGAACTTCACCGTCTTTGAGTCACCGCCGTTTTGGTCGACCCACGCCTGCATCGCAACCGTGTCCAGCGAAGAGAGCGCGTTCGCGCTGATCGTCTTGCCGTTGAAATCGCTCGCCTTGCGCAATGTCGAAGACTTTGCGACCAGCAGCCCGGCGGTATCGGAATCGACCCACAGGCCACCCGGCGCAACGATCGTCAGCGGGATGCCGCGCAAGTGGGCTTGGATAATCGCAACGAGGCTCGAGAGCCCGAAGTCCAGCGCGCCACCGACGACGGCCTGCGTAATCGCATTCCCGCTTCCCATCATGCTCAACTCGATCTGCAGGCCCGCCTTCGCGAACATGCCGGTGCGCATCGCGTAGGCGACGGGGGCCAGCGAATCGATCGGCGTCGCGCCGACACGAATCGTCGTCAGCGCGCTTTGTGCGAATGCGCGCGCCGAGGGGCGCGCCAGCACGACGGCGCTGCTAAGCAGAGAGAGGCTCGTAGCACGATTCATGCGAGCGTCTACAGCGGGGCAAGCGTCGTGCCCTTTAGAACTAGCCCTGGGCATGGGAACGCTGACCGACGTCGATCCGATCACCCTCGAAGTTATCCGTCATAGCGTCATCTCGATCGCCGACCAGATCGATGCCAACATGACGCGCACCGCCTTCAGCGCGTACATCTACGAATATAAGGACTACGCCGTCGGGCTGTCGGGACCGGACGGCGAGCTCATCGCGCAATCGACGGGCGGCATGCCGGTGTTCGTCGCGGATTCCGTCGGCATGGCCGTCCGCGATGGCCTTGCTATTTACGGCAAAGAGCGTTTGCACCACGGCGACGTGATCGTCTGCAACCATGCGGCGGTGCAAGGTCAGCACCTGAACAACACGGTCATGTACACGCCGATTTTCGCCGGCCCGCAGCGCGACCAGCTGATCGGCTTCTTTGCAATCAACGCACACTGGTTCGACATCGGCGGCTCAACGGTCGGCTCGCTCTCGAAACGCTCGACCGACATCTTCATGGAAGGCCTGCAGCTGCGCACGGTCAAGCTGTGGTCGAACGGCGAGCGCGTCGAGGAAATTTACCGCATCATCGACGGCAACACGCGCTTTCGCGCGGAGATGACCGGCGACATCGAAGCGCAACTCGCGGGCTGCCTGCTCGGCCGCGATCTCACGGCGAAGCTCGCCGATAAGTACGGCGTTGCGACCTACCTCGCCGGCGTCGCCAAGATCCTCGACCAATGCGAGGCCTCGACGCGCGCCCAGATCGCGCAGATCCCCGACGGCATCTATGAGTCGGAAGCGTTCCTCGATGACGACGGCACGAACGACGTGCCGGTTCCGATCAAGGTGCGCATCATCGTCGACGGCGATGAGATGACGGTCGACTACTCGGGCATGCCGCCGCAAGCCAAAGGTGCGATCAACTCGGGCGCCGCCGGCGGCGGCCGCACGACCGCGCGCGTGGCCTTCAAATACCTCATCGCAACGGACGAGCCGGCAAACGAAGGCACGTTCCGGCCCTTGAAGCTCATCTTACCGGCCGGTACGCTCGTGAGCGCATCGGAAACCGCGCCGATGAGCAACTACTCGACGCCGTTTCCAACGATCATCGACACGTTCATCAAAGCGATGGAGACGGCGCTCCCCGAGCGCGTGACCGCGGCGCACTTTGGTTCGTTCTCCGGCATGCGCTTCATCGGCAAGCACCCGAACGGCGCGCCGTTTCAATGCTACGACAGCGGCTTCGGCGGCTGGGGGGCGAGCTTCGACCGCGACGGGACCGGACCGTTCCGCACCATGGCGCACGGCGACACGCGCATCATTCCGGTCGAATTGCAAGAATCGATGTATCCGTACTTGCTCGAGGAGTTTTCGCTGCGCGAGGATTCGGCCGGAGCCGGCCGGTATCGCGGCGGCCTTGGCTTTCGCAAGCGCTATCGGCTCTTGGCGGATTGCAACTTGCACACCAATTACGAACGCGTGAAATGCCCGCCCTGGGGCGTGAACGGCGGTTCCGCAGCGATGCCGGGACGTCTCACGGTGCGAAAGCCCGGCGAGCCCGATCGGCAGATGCTCAAAGCCGAAGGCTACAAACTCGCCGCCGGCGACATCGTCATCGCGGAAACGGGGGGCGGCGGCGGTAACGGGCCGCCGGCGGAACGTTCCCTCGAGGACATCGAGCGCGATCTCACCCGCGGCTACATCACCCCCGAGGCCGCAAGCCGCGATTACGGCGTCGCGATCGCTTCGGACGGAAAGGTCGCGCGCGAAGCTACGTAGCGTCGACTGCGGAGCAAATTTGGGCACGAATGTCGCGCAACTCTTCCTCGCTGACGGATGACGGTGTTTCAGTGAGCCGCGCATGTGAAACCGTCTGCACATTCCATGCGAGCGCATAACTTCGCTTCGTGCAGCCGTTCTGAGGTGTCGGTTCGATGACCATGGACGCTCCGACGATTGCGAGCGCCGGCTCCCCCGTAAGCGGCACAACAATGTCGACCGGCAGCCCCGTCCCGAAGAATCGTGGCGAACCGACCACGATCGCGGGCCGCTTATTGGGCTCGCCGGCCCCCGGAAGCGCATCGCGCCAGTCGACCATCACGATTCGCCCCGGCTTCACCGGGAGCTATTAGAAAAAAACTCGGCCGGATCATCGTCCCAGTCATCCGGATGGCTTCGAAGGAAGCTCACCGCGCGTTGCACGCTCGTCTTTGTCTGCGATGCGAGCGTCTCCGCCGCCCAGCGCTCGAGGATATCGCGTGCCAGTGCAGATGCTCCCGCTGCATCATGTGTGGGGGCCGCCTCTGCCAGCACACGCCGGGTCGCGGGCGAAAGCCGTACATGGACTCAACTCGCTAAAGGAGACCTTAAATACACCAAGTAACTTAGTATCTTACGGACAGAGCTTGCCGCTGAGGGGGATGCGATGCAGATCGTGCTGTTTGACGAGAGCAACTGGAAGATGGACCATCCGACCGGGCAGATTGCCTTTCATCATCTGCTCAAGGGCACGGATGGTACGCCTGAAAATTTCATGTACGTTCTCGGGCGGCAAGACCGCGATTTCTTCATGCCGCGGCATCGTCACAACTTCGATCAGATTCGTTTGCCGCTCGTGGGAACCATGAATCACGGCGGCGGTACCGTTATCGGTCAAGGCGAGGTCGGCTACATTCCAGAGGGTCTGCCATACGGTCCGCAAGACGATCCGTGCGAACCGTATGCGCCCGGCGAGCGACTCCAACTCGTGTTGCAATTCGGCGGCGCGTCCGGCATGGGTTTCATGAGCATCGAACAGCGGCGCCAAGCGTGGAAAGAGCTCGAGCAGAGCGGTAAGTTCGCCGGTCCCTACTATCATCGCAACGACGGAACGTCGGCGTGGGGACTCAACGCGATCTGGGAGCACGTGTTCGGAGATCGCATCAAGTATCCGCGTCCGCGGTACAAGAGCATCATCATCGCGGACCCGAAGGTCATGAACTGGCTGCCGCTTCCGGAAACAAGCGACGTCCATCGCAAGTTCCTCGGCACGTTTTCCGAACGTGGCGTAACCGTCGAGATGATTCGCGTCGCTGCCGGGGCGAAATGGAATTCGGCAGACGGCGACGCGCTGCGTTTGATCGTCGTTCTCTTCGGTGAAGGAACGGTCGGCGGCACGAACATCACGCGCCTCTCGGCATTGCAGGTCGAGGCGCGCGAAACGCTGGCGCTCTCCGCAACGACGGAGATGGAACTGTTCAGCATCGCCCTCCCGCCCGTGCAGCTGCCCGTGGCCCCGTCAACCGAATACGATTTCGAAGAACTGCCGGGCGAGCCGGTGCTCGCATGACGTTCACACGCAATGGTTTTGTCGCGACGCTCGCCGCCGCGCTCGCGACCGCGGCACCGCGCATCGGCTGCGCGCAGACCGCTTCGACCGTCACGACGCGCATCGGCGTCGCGCCGGTCGAGGTGTGCGCTGAAGCCTTCTACGGCGTTGATCTCGGCATTTTCAAAAAGGCCGGCCTCGACGTCGAGCTGCAATTCTTTCCGAGTCCCGGTGCGATCTCCACGGCGCTGGCCGGAAACGCGATCGACGTCGGGCTCTTCGATTCCGTCGGTTTGGTCGCCGCGCATTCGCATAACGTGCCGATCATCTTTCTCGCGCCCGGCAAGCTCTACGAAGATGCCGCTCCCGAGATCGGACTCGTCGTCCGCGACGATGGCCCGCGTGCGGCGAAGGACGTCGTCGGAGCGGTCGCCGCGCCCAGCATCAACAACATCGGCGCGCTCGCAACACTGGTTTGGCTCGATCGCAACGGCGGCGATTCAAAAAAGGTGAAGTTCGTCGAGCTGCCGTTCCCGGCGATGAACGATGCGGTGCAGCGCGGCACGGTCATCGGCGCGGTCTCCGTCGAACCGTGGCTGAGTGACGCGCGCGACAAGGGCATGCGCACGATGGCACCGGCAAACGGCATCGGCAGCGTCTTCGTCGCGAGCGCCTGGGTTGGCTCGCAAACGTGGGCTCAAGCGCATCCCGCGATCGTCGCCCCGTTCGTCTCTGCCATTTACACCGCCGGCCATTGGGGCAACAACAATCACACTGCCTCGATTCCGATCGTTTCGAAGTACACGAAACTGCCGCCGGATACGCTGGCCAAAATGAAACACGGACACTTCGGTGAGTCCACGGATCTCAAGACGATCCAACCCGTCATCGATGCCATGGTCAGCTATGGCTTCATTCCCAAGGGCTTCCCGGCCGCCGATTTGATCTATCACGCCCCCGCGACCTAGCGGATGGCTACGGGCCGCTCCGGGGCCGCCAGTTGCGCAAGGATCGAGGCCAGTTGCGCGTGGCGGCCGGTGTGCGTGCGTTGCTCGGCATCGACGAGGTGAAACGCGCGTGCATTGAACGCGCTTACCCGTGCGGCAAACTCGTCGGCGTCGCGACGTTTGAGCGCCTCAACGATGGCGATGCGATCGGGCTGCAGCAACTCGACGAGATGATGCCACTCCTCGAACGTGCTGCCGGTGGTGCGTGCGAGTTCGAGTTGGACGTCGACCAGAAACCCGACGAGCGCCAGCAACAGCGGGTCGTGCGCGGCGCCGGCGAGCGCGGTGATGAAGTGCTTGACCGACCGCACGATGCCGTCGATATCGGTCACGGCATCGATCGCCGCGATTGCGTCTTCGAGCGCCGTGATGTCCTCGTCCGTACTGCGCGTGACTGCCAGCCGCGCGGCATAGCCGTGGAGCGCACCGAGCAGTCCGATCAAATTCTGCACGCTGACGCTCTGAAGTTGAATCACGGTACCGAGCGCCTTCGCAACGAGCGAATCTGCAAGCGCGGAAACGTATGTGCCGCTGCCGTGGCGCATCTCGACTAAGCCCAACGCGTTCAAGCCCTGGAGCGCTTCGCGGATCGTCGGGCCGCTCACGCCGTACCGTTCGGCGAGGTCGCGTTCGGCCGGCAAGCGTGCTCCTGACGGAATCGCGCCCGACGCAATCTGACCGCGCAAATCTTCCGCAATCGCATCGGCGATGCGGCGACGGCCGTTGAACGGTGCGGCGCTGGTCTTCGCGGCAATTGCACGGGCCATTTCCTCCGCACGTTCGCCGTTGTAACAATGTGGTCCTACGATTGACTAGGTGACTATTTGACTCGCCCGCGATGACCGTGCTTTACTTCTTATGTGACTCAGCTGCAACAGGGTCGGCGCCGGCTGATTCTTCCCGCTCCCGTCGGACGCATCGGAACACCGGTGCCGAATCCCGAGCCCGAATTGCTCGCGCAACTCAGTCCGGACACCGTCATGATGATGGGCGACAATCCGGCGTTACCAAAGATGCCGCCGAAACCGCGCTTGCTCGATTTCTTTCGCTCGCGATTCGACGACTTCACGGTCACGCATCTGCTCACGAGCGCGAAGCGCGCGCTCGAGGCGGGTCAGGACGAGAAAGTCGTGATCGCGTGCTTGCTTCACGACATTTCGAATGCGTGTCTCGTGCGCAGCGATCACGGCTACTGGAGCGCCCAGCTGATCGCGCCGTACGTCAGCGAAGAGGTCGCGTGGGCCGTAAAATATCATCAGGCGCTACGCTACTTCGCCGATGAGTCCGCCGGATACGCATATCCCGAGAGCTACCTGGCGTTCTTCGGCGCCGACTATGTGCCGCCGGAGTACATCTGCCGCGATGCCGAAGACGCGAGACGCCATCGTTGGTACATGACGTCACGCTCGGTCACGCTGTTCGACATCTACTTCTTCGACCGCAGCGAGACGATCGATCCCGAGATCTTCACCGACATCATTGGGCGCAATTTCAAGGAGCCCGAAGAGGGCCTCGGCTTCGACGGATCGCCCGTGGCGCACATGTGGCGCACGATGATCTGGCCGAATAACTTTCTCTAACCGGTTCGTTCGGCGATGCGCTCCGAGAGTGCGCGATACACGACGCTCACGTCTTGATTCCCCAGCCCGGAGTCCAACGCGCGCTGCCACTCACGATTGAGCGCCTCGAGCATCGGGAGCACAACGCCGTTGCCCGAGGCATCGGCCTGCAACGCCAGGCGCACGTCCTTGGCGGCGTTCGCCAGCGAAAACTCCGAATCGAATTTGCCGGCGGCGATCTTCGTCAATTTCGAGCGGACGAGCGGTGCTTCGAGCGGCCCCCCGTGCAGGCACTCGGCAACGCGTTCGAGTTCGACACCCAGCGCCGTTGCAAGCGCTGCGAATTCGGCGGTGCCTTCCACGAGCATCGCGAGCCACGAATTCAGCACCAGTTTCATGCGCGAGCCGGCGCCGGCTTCACCGAGCCAAATTGTCCTCTGGCCGAGCGCAGCAAACAGGGGCTCGAGCGCATCCACGCTCGCTTTCGGGCCCGACGCCAAAATCGTCAGGGTCCCGGCGCGCGCCGGGCCGGTGCTGCCGGAAACCGGCGCATCGATCAGCACCACATCCGGATAGCGCGCCGCAAGCCCGATTGCTTCCGTGGTTGCAGCGACTCCGATCGTGCTCATCTGTAGCCAGATGCTGCCGGCGCGCATTCGCCGCAACGCGCGGTCCATCGTCGCAATGACCGCCGCGCCATCCGCGAGCATCGAGATGACGACGTCGGCGTCTTCGACGGCCGCCGCAATATCGCGAAATGGACGGGCTCCACTGGCGCCGAGGGCTTCGGCTCTCTCCCACGTGCGATCCCAAATGCGCACGTCGAAGGATCGTTCGAGCAGGCGGAGCGTCATCGCGGAGCCCATCGCTCCCGCCCCGAGAATACAGACGTTCATGGCCCAAGGATAGCGCGAGATGCCGACACCCGCTGCAAAGCCGTTGTTAACACCGCCGCCCTCGAAAAATCGTTCTAGGCGCCGTCCGGGCCGATGCGCTACCATAACCAACATGGAACCGATCTTGATGGAGCAAAATGATGCCGGCATAGCAACCGCGCCGAGCCTGGCAAGCGTAACCATCGAGATCAACGGCCAGCAGCACGAACTCGCCCTCGACACGCGAACCACGCTGCTCGACGCGCTGCGGGAACACGTGCAGCTCACCGGCACGAAAAAAGGCTGCGATCATGGGCAGTGCGGCGCGTGTACGGTTCTGCTCAACGGCGTGCGCATCAACTCTTGCCTCACGCTCGCCGTGATGCACGAAAACGACAAAATCACCACGATCGAAGGACTCGGCACGCCGGCCGCCCTGCATCCGCTTCAGGCGGCCTTCGTCGAGCACGACGGTTTCCAGTGCGGATACTGCACGCCCGGCCAGATCTGTTCCGCGGTAGCGGTGCTCGGGGAGATCGAAGCCGGAATTCCAAGCCACGTCACGGCCGACATAACGGTCAAAGCCCGCACGACCGATGCCGAATTGCGCGAACGAATGAGCGGTAATATCTGTCGGTGCGGAGCCTATTCGAATATTCTCGATGCGATTCGGGACGTCGCCGGAGAGCCGGCATGAGACCGTTCACCTTCGAGCGTGCGACCACGCCGGCTGCAGCCGCTTCAGCCGCCGCGGCCTCGCCGAATGCCAAGTTCATCGCCGGCGGCACGAACTTGCTCGATCTCATGAAGCTGCAGATCGAAACCCCGGCGCACATCATCGACCTCACCAAACTCGACCTCGATCGCATCGAAGACACGAACGACGGAGGCTTGCGCATCGGAGCGCTGGTCACGAATACGAACATGGCCGCGCACGGCCGGGTGCGGCGCGAGTACGGCGTGTTGTCGCGCGCGGTTGTCGCCGGCGCGAGCGGACAGTTACGAAACAAAGCGACGACCGCCGGAAACCTGCTGCAACGCACGCGCTGCCCGTACTTCTACGATACCAACCAGCCTTGCAACAAGCGCCGCCCCGGCTCGGGGTGCGCCGCTATCGACGGCGTCAGCCGGCAATTGGCCGTGATCGGCGGCAGCGACGTGTGCATTGCGACGAACCCGAGCGATATGGCCGTGGCGATGCGGGCGCTCGATGCGACGGTAGAGACGGTCAAACCGGACGGCACGACGCGCGCCATTCCGATCGCCGAGTTCCACTCGCTGCCGGGTTCCACGCCGCACATCGAGACGACGTTGAGTCCCGGGGAACTGATCACCGCGGTGACGCTGCCGAAGCCCATCGGTGGAACGCACATCTATCGCAAAGTGCGCGATCGCGCGTCGTACGCGTTCGCGCTCGTCTCGGTCGCGGCGATCGTTCACCCCGACGGTTCCGGACGCGTCGCGGCGGGCGGCATCGCACCGAAACCCTGGCGCGTTGAGGCTGCGGATGACATGATGCCGCACGGACCAAAGGCCGTCGCGACGCATTTGCTTGCCGGCGCGAAACCGACAACGGATAATGCGTTCAAATTACGGTTGCTCGAGCGCACGCTCGCCGCGGTTATGGCCGATGCGCAGGCGCCCGCATGAAATTCGACACGCCGTCATTACTCAATCCGATCGACCAGCTGAAATTCGTCGGAAAAGCGACCGACCGGATCGACGGTAAGCTGAAGACCACGGGAACTGCACCATATGCCTACGAGCGGCACGATGTCGTGGCGGATCAGGCCTACGGATTCATCGTGGGCTCGGCGATCGCAAAGGGTGTCATCACCTCGATCGACGTCGCCGACGCCAAGGCATCACCCGGCGTCATCGCCATCGTGACGACGCTTGATATGCCGCGGCTCGGCCGCGGGCGCATGAACTACGCATATCTGTTCGGCGGGGCGGAGATCCAGCATTACGATCAAGCCATCGCGATCGTCGTGGCCGAGACATTCGAGCAGGCGCGCGCCGCGGCGCATCTGATTCGCGCCGATTACGTTCAGAGTTCCGGCCGGTTCGATCTCGCCGCCGAGGCCCCGAACGCCCCCGTCGTGGGGAACCTAGCCGAACACGTTGAGGCAAGCCAGCGCGTCGGCGACTTCGTGAGCGCGTTCGCGGCCGCGCCGGTGACGCTCGATCAAATCTACACGACCCCCGATCAGAGCCATGCCATGATGGAACCGCACGCCTCGATCGCAGCGTGGGACGGTGACCACCTGACGGTGTGGACGTCGAACCAGATGATCAACTGGGGCAAGGCCGATATTTCCACGATACTCGGCATCGCCGCCGATAAGGTGCGGCTCGATTCGCCGTTCATCGGCGGCGGGTTCGGCGGAAAGCTGTGGGTGCGCGCCGACGCCGTGCTCGCCGCGCTCGGCGCCAAAGCCGCCGGGAGGCCCGTCAAGGTCGCATTCGCGCGCCCCTTCATCACGAACAATACGACGCATCGCGCGGCGACGATCCAGCGCGTTCGCATCGGCGCCGGCGCCGACGGCAAGATTACGGCGATCACTCACGAGAGCACGTCCGGCAACCTGCCCGATGGTTTTCCCGAAGGAGCCGTCGGACAGACGCGGCTGATGTATGCCGGTGCGAATCGCCTGACCGAATTGCGGTTCGCGATTCTCGATCTGCCGGAGGGCAACTCGATGCGCGCTCCGGGCGATGCGCCCGGGCAGATGGCGCTCGAAATTGCGATGGATGAGATGGCCGAGAAGCTCGGGCTCGATCCGGTCGAATTTCGCGTGCTCAACGACACGCAAGTCGACCCAGCCAAACCGGAACGGCCCTTCTCTTACCGCAACCTCAACGGCTGCCTGCGCCGTGGCGCCGAAACGTTCGGCTGGAGTGCGCGTAATCCGAAGCCTGGCCAGGTACGCGACGGCCGGTGGCTCGTCGGCATGGGCGTAGCGGCGGGGATTCGCAACAATCTTCTACTAAAATCCGGCGCGCGCGTCGACCTCGACAAAGACGGCGTCGTCACGGTCAGCACCGACATGACCGATATCGGTACCGGAAGCTACACGATCATCGCCCAGACGGCCGCGGAAACGATGGGCGTCGATCTGGACCGCGTCGTCGTACGGCTCGGTGACTCCGATTTCCCGGCATCGGCCGGCTCCGGCGGACAATTCGGCGGCAACAACTCAACCGCCGGTGTCTACGCGGCCTGCATGAAACTGCGTGAGCTGATTGCGCAGAAGCTCGGCTTCGACGCGGCCGAAGCGAAATTCGCCGACGGCTGCGTGCGGGCGAGCGGACGCAGCGTGCCGCTCGCAGCCGCAGCCGGAGATACGGGACTTTCGGCCGAGGACAGTATCGAATACGGCGACCTCGATGAACGCTTTCAGCAATCGACCTTTGCCGCGCACTTCGTGGAGGCCGCCGTCGACGCGGCAACCGGTGAGACTCGCATCCGGCGTATGCTGGCGGTGTGTGCTGCGGGACGCATTCTCAATCCCAAGACGGCGCGCAGTCAGGTGATCGGCGCGATGACGATGGGCGCCGGCGCTGCCCTAATGGAAGAGCTCGCCGTCGACACGCAACGAGGGTTCTTTGTCAACCACGATCTGGCCGGTTACGAGGTCCCCGTTCACGCGGACATCCCGCACCAAGACGTGATCTTTCTCGACGAGGTCGATCCGATCTCGTCGCCGATGAAGGCCAAGGGCGTGGGCGAACTCGGGATCTGCGGCGTAATAGCCGCGATTGCCAACGCCGTCTACAACGCGACCGGCATCCGCGTGCGCGACTATCCGATCACGCTGGACAAAATGATCCATCAGCTGCCGGAACTCTAGCATGATATAATCGCGCCATGGACGTTGCGGCCGATCGGCTACAGTTCGGCTTTACTATCATGTTCCACTATCTGTTCCCGATCGGAACGATGGGTGTCGCACCGTTTATCGCCTGGTATAACTATCGCGCAATGAAGACCGGCGAGCAGCAGCACGCGCAGGCTGCTCGGTTCTGGACCACGATCTTTGCGATCAATTTTGCCATCGGCGTCGTGACGGGTATCCCGATGGAGTTTCAGTTCGGCACCAATTGGGCCGCCTTTTCGGCCAAGGCCGGCGAGGTGATCGGTCAGCCGCTGATGATGGAAGGCGTGTACGCGTTTTTCGTTGAGTCGGTCTTTCTCGGCGTTTTACTGTATGGCCGCGGACGTGTGACGCAGACCGTGTACTTGGCGTCGGCCGTGATCGTCTGGCTCGGTTCATGGCTTTCGGGATTTTTTATTTGCGCCACCGATTCGTGGATGCAGCATCCCGTGGGCTACACGATCGCGGCCGACGGCCGGATCGAATTGAGCAGCCTTGCGGCGCTGCTGCTCTCGCCGTTCGCCTTCTGGCAAACCGCACACGCAATCGCCGGCGCGGTCGCCGCCGGCGGATTCATCGTGGCCGGTGTGGGCGCGTATTATCTCTTAGCGCGACGCGACATCATCTTCGGCCGCGAGTTCGTGCGCACGGGCGTCATCGTCGCGTTCATCGCTTCGGCGCTCGTGATTTTCCCGACGGGCGATCGCAACGGCAACAACGTCACGGTCTACCAGCCCGTGAAGCTCGCCGCTATGGAGGGGCTCTTTACGTCGGAACGCGGCGCCCCGCTCGCCATCATCGGCATGCCCGATGTGCCCAAGAGGACACTTATCGACCCGATCATCGTACCGGATCTGCTGAGCTTTCTCGCCTACGGCAACTTTCGCACCGATGTCGCCGGGCTGACAGCCTACCCTGACGCGCTCTGGCCGCCTGTGGAGGTAACGTATTATGCCTACCACGTGATGGTCGGCCTCGGCACGATTTTCATCGGGGTTGCATTCATCGCCGGACTGCTGCTGTGGCGCAAGCGTTTGTTCGAGATGCCGCTCGCGCTCTGGGCGTTATTGCTGGTCATGCCGTTTCCATACATTGCGAGCGAAGCCGGCTGGGTCGTGGCGGAGGTTGGCCGCCAACCCTGGGTCGTCTACGGCCTGATGAAGACCCAGGACGGCGCTTCGCCGAACGTCGGCTCCGGCGAGACGATCTTCACGCTCATCGGCTTTGCCGGCATGTATTTTCTGCTCGGCGTATTGTTCTTGTTGCTGACGCTGCGGACGATTGCGATCGGGCCCGGCGCGCCCGCCGCCGAGCAGGCGGAAGTGTAATGGCTGCTATCATTGCCTTCTGCGTCATCGCCGTCATGCTGACGGTCTACACGCTGCTCGACGGCTACGATCTCGGTGCCGGTGCGGTCTCGCTCGTCCTCGCGAGGACGCGCCCGGAGCGTACCGCAATCGTCGAAAGCATCGGCCCGTTCTGGAGCGGCAACGAAGTTTGGCTCGTCGCCGCGGGCGGCACGCTGTTCGCGCTCTTCCCCAAAGTCTACGCCGTGTCGTTCAGCGGGTTCTACTTGCCGTTCATCGTGGTGCTCTGGCTGCTGATGTTTCGCGGCATTGCCATCGAGTTGCGCGAACAGCTCCCGGGCAGCGTGTGGCTCGATTTTTGGGACACGGCGTTCTCGCTCTCGAGTCTGCTCCTGATCGTGCTCTTCGGCGTTGCGTTCGGCAATCTCGTCCGCGGGCTGTCGCTCGATGCAGACGGCTACTTCTTCGGAACCTTCTCCTCGCTGCTCAATCCCTACGCGCTCGCCGTCGGCCTGCTCGCGGTCGTCGCGCTGGTGCAGCACGGCCTCGTCTATCTCTCCGCGCGCGTGGACGGACCGCTCGGCGAGCGCGCCTTGCGCTACGCCGGCGGCGTTTGGTGGGCCGTGCTCGTCGTCTTCATCGCCGTTACGGCGGCAACGATGCTCCTCCGCCGCGGCGTGGAGGGGGCCGGTGCACCGCTCGCCTTCACGGCGGGCACGGTCGCGCTGCTTTCGCTGTTGGCGATGCGCTCGCGCCCGGCACGCGAACGGGCCGCGTTGCCGTTTCGGCTGTCGCTGCTGTTCCTCGCGGCGCTGCTGGTCACGGCAAGTGCAACGATGTATCCCTACCTGATCCGCCCCTATCCCGGGCACGCCGGTGGACTGACCATCGCGAACGCGGCGCCGCCGGCCGCCGCCCTGGCCGTCTCTCTGCCGATCGCGATCGCCGGACTGATCGTGGTCATCGCGTACTCGACCTTCGTCCATCGGCTGATGCCGGCGCGAGTCGCCGTCCGCGAAGGGAGGGAATAGGCCGTTTTAGGCTGCGGGCAGCACCTTCTTCGCCGATCGGAACTGCGACGGCGTCACCCCAACGTGACGAACGAACTGCCGCGTGAAATAGCAGACGTCGCCGAAGCCGACCGCTTCGCACACCGCAACCACATCTTGCTCCGTCTCGATCAGCAGCGCTTGCGCGGCGGCGAGCCGTCGCTTGATGATCCACGCGGTGACCGGAGTGCCCGTCAGCGATGAGAAGCGGTGCGTCAGATGTGCGGGAGAATAGCCGAGCGCCTCGGCGACATCGCGCAGGCTAATCGACGAGGCGAAGTTTTCCTCGACGTAGTCGACGACGCCCCGAACGATTTGGTGCTCTCTTACCGGTCCGTTCAGCATGTTTACCTCCCTCGCACTCGTGTCGGATACAAGCGTAGCCCGCCACGAGTACGATGTCTGCCAACATGCTGTTAACACTCACCCCCTGATTGAGCGTGCTCACGTCCGGAGGTCGCCGCTCTCCGAAAGATTAGCCATTCGCGCGGCCGGCCCGGCGGGCTAGCATCCGAATATGGCCGTCGCATATCTCCAGCATCAGCCCTCACCGCGCCTCATGCGCTACCGCGATGCGCGCAGCGAGCCGTGTACGGGGGACCTGACCGATGTCTTTCCTAGCGGCGACGAGAGTGCGACGATCGTGATGGCCGACGTGTGCGGAAAAGACGAGCAGGCTTACGGCCACGCGCGCTATCTGCGTAACGCTGTACGCGCGCTGGCGGATGATTATTCACCGGCCGGCGTATTGGACCGCGTCAACGTCGCGTTCTCGCGCCGCATCGCCGACTTCGGCGACGATCGCTTCGCCAGCATCTTCGTCGCGACGCTGACCGGACATCGCTTGGCGTACGCATCGGCCGGCCACGATTTTGCCCTGATGGTTAGCGCCGACGGACGCCATTGGCATCTTCCGCCGACCGGCGTGATCGCCGGCGTTCGCGGATCGGAGAGTTATGCAGAGAAGACGATCCCCGTCGCCTCGACGGACTGGCTCGTCCTCGTCACCGACGGCATCACCGACGCGCGCGGCGCCGACGATGCGTTCTTCGGCACGGGCGGTGTTGCGCGCAACGCGCTCTGCGCCGTCAGAAGCGGCAAGGACGACCCGGCCGCGCACATCCTCGAGGCCGCTCGCGCGCACGCCGGCGGCCGCTTCAAGGACGATGCCTCCGTGCTCTGCGTCCGTTTTTCTTAGGGCCCGTCAGCCGCTTTCCGCGAGCCTGATCGTTGCGACGGGCAACCCCGGCAAGGAGCGCTTGCGCAAGTGCGTCGGCGTTTCGTTCAGGACGATTTCCAAGGTTGGATTCACGTGTAATTCCAACAGATGACCGCCGAAGGCGGCACCGCCGCGTCTGGCGATTACGACGTGCGCATGCACTTGCGGCTTGCCGTCTTCCGTTGTCGCGATGTCGCCCGCGATCGAGACCACCTCGACTTGTTCGTCGAAGCGATTCGGTTTGTATGTCTTGGCACCGAAGTCGAACCAGCCCAAGACCGCCGAAGACGCCGCGCCGACGCCCGTAAACGAGGCGCCGTTCACGCCCGTCTCGCGAGCGAATCGCGCCATCTCAGCGGCCGCCTCGTCGCCCGCTTCGAAAATCAAGGCATAGGTCGCGACGACCTCATCGTCGGCGATGATTCGATATTGCATGCGATCATTTTGCCCACGCGCGGCGCGCGCGAAGCTTATTTGAGCGCGAGCGGGCTGATCAGATCGCGAACGTCGATCTTAGCGGGCAGCGCTTTGAGTTCCACGGCGGTATCCAGCAGCGGCTGAAGCGCGCCAACATCAAAGACTTGACCGTAGTACGCGCGGTGCATTTTCTCCGCTAATCCGTTCGGGAACGGCAACCACTGTTGCAACATCGCGGCAGATCGCGCGTGATTGCGCGGGTCGTCGGCCCACACGGCGGCGTCGTGGATCGCGGCGACAAAGCGCTTTGCTGCATCGGGATTAGCGCGCGCCCAGTCCGCACTCGCACACCACGCCGTCGCTTGCACCTGTTTGCCGACCGCCGCATAGGTCGATGCGAGCACGCGCACGTCGTCGCCGGCCGCGGTAACGTTGGGCTCGCCGTCTTGCGCAGCCGCGATCGTGCCGCGCACGAGTGCGGCGGCCATGCTGATCTGCGGGACCTCAACGAACTTGATCGTGCTGATATCGGCGCCGTTGCTTTGCAGCCACTTCGTCGTCAGCAGCCGCCCGACGCCGCCGAGCGACGTGACGCCGATCGTCTTGCCGTCGAGGTCCTTCGCCGTGGTGATGCCCGAGTTGCGGCCGGTGATGATCACGCTGGTCAGGTCGCCGGTGCGAAACATGTACGACGGCGCGAGTAACGTGACGGGGACGCCGTGCTCGTAGGCCGACGCGATGCCGATAACGTCGGATTCGCCGACGTCGATGGCCTTGCCGACGATGCCCGCGAGAATGGTCGCGCCGCCACCGGACCGGATCGCTTGGATCTGCGGATCGATACCGTACTTCTGGAACAGCCCCAGCGCCTGGGCGTAGAACGCCAGCGCGTTGCCGTCGTTACCCGGGGTGGCGATTCGAACGGGGATGAGACCGGTGCTTTGGGCACCGGCCGGCGTTGCACCAGCAAGGACGGCAACCGATGCCATGCCTGAGAGCAGAAGCGAGCGTCGCATCTGCCCCACTGCTCGCTCTAGGCTTCGACGGCCTCTCGAGCCTTCGGCTTTTCGCGATTCGAAGTCAGGACCTCATCACGGCTGCGCACGCATGAGCATTGGAAATTTTCACCGAGACAGCCCACGGCCGAATGCAACACAAGCGCGTGGTTGCATGAGGAGCAATAAATCGAATCATCCACAGCACCCACGGTCATACCCAGCCCGTCGTGTTGCTTAAACCACGCTCACCCTTGCGCGGCGGCGACCGCTTCATCAAGTGTGGGGTGAACGTTGAAGAGTTTATCGAAGCCGAGAATTGCAAAGACCTTCTGGAGATGTTTCTGCGGCAGAACGATGTAGAGCTCATCGCCGCGGGCGCTCATCCGGGACTTCGCGCGCGCGAGCGAGTTTAGCCCCGTACTATCCATGTAGCGTACGTGGCTCAAGTCGATGACGAGCGGCGAATGCGCTCCGTCCACGGCGGATTTGAGCGCTGTCTCAAACGCATCTTTCGCGGAGTAATCGACTTCGCCGGCAACGCTAAAAACATGGATGCCATGAGACACTCCGTTTGCACATAGCAGATCCGGGAGTCCGCCTGTGTTATCCACCGTACATTCAGTGTAGACTTCTAACTGCGCTGCGTCCGTACGATATTGCACCAAACGGCCCTCCAAGCGACGTACGGTATTTTGTACTATCACCTAGCCGGGCACATCCGCGCCCCGCTCATCCGCTAACGGAGAAACCGTCATGAGCTTCATCACGACCACAGATGGTACGGAGATTTATTACAAAGACTGGGGATCCGGTCGCCCGATCGTATTCAGTCATGGCTGGCCGCTCTCGGCTGATGACTGGGACGGGCAGATGATGTTTTTCTTAAGCCACGGTTATCGTGTCATCGCTCACGATCGCCGCGGCCACGGCCGCTCATCGCAGGGGAGCACCGGTCATGACATGGACCATTACGCCGACGATCTGGCCGCGCTGACCGCGCATCTCGATTTGAAGAACGCCATCCACGTTGGCCATTCGACCGGCGGCGGCGAGGTGGCGCACTACATCGCGCGCAGCGGCGAGAGCCGCGTCGCAGCTGCCGTGCTCATCAGTTCGGTGCCGCCGTTGATGCTGAAGACGCCTGCGAATCCCGGCGGCCTGCCGAAGGACGTGTTCGACGGTCTTCAAGCGCAGGTCGCCACCAATCGCGCCCAGTTCTTTCTCGACTTCCCGAGCGGGCCTTTCTTCGGCTACAACCGTCCGGGCGCAACGCCGAAGCAAGGCGTGATCAACAACTGGTGGCGACAGGGCATGATGGGTGGCATCAAGGCGCACTATGACGGGATCGTGGCATTCTCGCAAACCGACTTCACCGACGACCTCAAGAAAATCTCGGTGCCGGTGCTGGTGATGCACGGTGAGGACGATCAAGTCGTGCCGTATGCCGATTCCGGACCGCTGTCGGCCAAACTCGTCCAGCACGGGACGTTGAAATCATATCCCGGCTATCCGCACGGCATGCCGACGACGAACGCGGACGTGATCAACGCGGACCTACTGGCGTTCTTCAAGACCGTGTGACGGCAAAATCGGTACGCGCAGTCGTTGCGCTGACGTGCTTTGCCCAGTTCGTCCTGCAACTGGATTTCAGCATCGTCAACGTGGCGCTGCCCTCGGTTCTGCGCGACCTGCGTCTGCCGCCGGCGCAGCTCCAATGGATCGTCACCGGTTATGCGTTGACCTTTGGTTCGCTGCTGCTCGCCGGCGGCCGGGCAGCAGATGTGCTCGGCCGTCGCCGAGTTTTTACCGGCGGCTTGATCGTGTTCGCGATCGCTTCGCTCGCGTGCGGTCTGGCGCAATCCGGCATGCTGCTGGTCGCCGCACGCATGGTGCAAGGTCTGGCCGCGGCCGCCACCTCGCCGGCGGCGCTCTCGCTGCTCACGACGTCGACGGAGCAAGGACCGCAACGCACGAAGGCGCTCGGCGTGTGGCAGGCGATGACCGCAGCCGGAGCGATGACCGGAATCATCGTCGGCGGTGCGCTGACCCAATTCTTCGGTTGGCGCTCGATCTTCCTGATCAATCCGCCCATCATTCTCGCGATGCTCTTCTTCGCTCGCGCGCTGCCGCCCGAGCGCCCTACGGGCACGTCGTCATCGATCGACGTGCGCGGCGCACTGCTGCTCACGGCATCCATTGCGGCGTTCATTTTCGGGCTCAGTAACGGCGAGCAGGCCGGATTCGCCGACCCGCTCACGATCGGCGCGCTCGTCGCCGCCGTCGCACTCGGCGGCTGGTTCTTCGTCGCCGAACGCGGCGTTGCGGAGCCCATGGTGCCGCGCTCGATCTCCTCGTCCCGTCCGCGGCAAGCGGCGGTGGCGGTCATGCTGTTGCTGGGAGCCGTCATCGCCGGGTACGTGTACTTCGTGTCGCTCTATCTGCAGCGTGTGCTGCAATTCAGTCCGGCGCTGGCCGGGCTCGGCCTCGTGCCCTCGACGCTCGCGGTCGTGCTCGTCTCCACATACGTCATGCGGCCGGTGCTCGCACGCATCGGCATCTGGCGGACGATCCTCGCGGGGTTGACGCTGCTCGGCTTCGGGCAACTGTGGCTCGTCGCCGTGTGGTCGACCGGCGGCTACGTAGAGGTGGTACTGCCCGGCCTCATTCTCACCGCATCCGGCATGGGACTCGCCCTGCCGGCCGCCTCGGTTGCGCTCACCAACGGCGTGGAACCGCGCGATGCCGGACTCGCCGGCGCGCTGTTCGTTGCAAGCCAGCAGGTTGGCGGCGCGATTGGGCTTGCGGTGCTCGCAACTGTGGCCGCCGCGCGCAGCTCGGCAACGGATGCGACGCTCCAGAGCGGTTATAGCCTTGCGTTTCTCGTCTCGGTGTTCCTCATACTGATCGCGGCTACGGTTGCATTCGGTGCGCAACGCGCACGTTAGCGGCACCGCGATCGTCGTCGGCGGCTCGCTGACCGGATTGGCGGCGGCGATTGCGTTAGCGCGAATCGGCGTACGGGTCACCGTGCTCGAACAAACGGTACGCTTCGACCGCGGCGGCACGGGCTTAGGCGTCGATCGCGGCCTGCTCGCGGCGGTCGTGGGCGCCGATCCGCGCACCGACCGCGACCAGCCGCACCTGCCGGTGATCGTCACGAGCCGCGAGACGTCGACATGGCATGCCATCCGCGCGTGGCTCGTTGCGCTCGCCGCCCGCGTGGACGGCTTAAAGATGCGCGAAGGGGTGCGCGTGACGGGCATCGCGCAACGCGGCGATTCCGCCACGGCCGTTGCCGGCAGCGAATCGTTTACCGCCGACGTGCTGATCGGCGCCGACGGCTATCGCAGCACGGTGCGCGCCGTCGTCGATCCGGACAACGCATTCGCGCCGTACGCCGGGTTTCTGATCTGGCGCGGGCTCGTCGCCGAGCGCGACCTGCCGGGGCGCGCCGCGCAGGCGCACGTCGCCGGCGGCCTGCTTCCGTTTCCTGAAGTCGCGCGATTGATCGCCTATCATGTGCCGGGCGCCGACGGATCGGTGCAGAGCGGCGAACGGCAGTTCACCTTCGCATGGTACGATGCGTCGCGCACGACATGGCTGCGCGCGAACGGCGCATTGCGCGGCGACGAAGTACAGCATTCGATCGAGAGCGCAGCGATCGATGAAGCAATGCGCGCGGAATTGCGCATGGCCGCACGGCGCGGCTGGACGGGCACCGCACTCGACATCGTCGTGCGCGCCATCGACGAGCGCATCATCTTCGGTACGCCGCTGACGGAGTATTATCCGCAGCGCCTGGTCAACGGCCGGGTCGCGATCCTCGGCGACGCGGGCCACGTGGCATCGCCAATGGTCGGGCATGGTCTAGCACTCGGCTGGCTCGATGCGCACGCGCTCGCGGCCGCTATTGCGGCTGAAGGAAAGCCGAACGGACGCGCGCTCGCCGCCTACGAGGGCGCGCGCTTGAGCGAATCACAACAGCACGTGACGGAAAGTCAACGCTCGACGCATCAGTTGCTACTGCACGCTCAGGGTCGCTGAGGCAGTCCGGCCGAATTCTTCCGGCCGATCGATCAGGCGCGCTTCCGCACCCGGCCACGCGAACGTGCCCGGCGTGACGGTGCGCGCGATGTAGTGCAGCACGTAGATGCCGGGCCCGAGATGATCGGCGTAGGCTTCGATCCGATCGTGATAGATCTGCTGATCGTCGATCTGCCAGCTCTGCGCCGGCGCGACGGCGGTATTCGTCTTGAACGAGGTGTCGACGGCTTCCATGCCGGCCGGTAGCGGATCGGTGATCTGCACGCGATCGATCGGATGATCGGTGATGACTTGCAACTCGACATCGAACACTTGCGCTGCGTGCAAGGCAACGGGATCGGCGAGCACGGCCAGGCCCATCGTTGCCAGCGCGCTCGCGGCGCCGGCCGGATGAACGATCCGCGTGACGCGCAGGCCGTTGAGCTGACCGCGCTGCGGGCCGGCCAGGCGATAGCGGTAGCTCAATGCGTAGTGGAGCGGCCCCGGGCTTTGCAGCGCGAGGTTGACCGGAGTCGTGCCCGGCGCAAGCCGCGCGGCCGGAACGTTGGCCGTTAGCGAGGCGGGGCGATGTCCGCTGAAGGCTACGGTAGCAATCGAGGATGTGCCCAGCGTTGCAGTTGCGTTGAGGTTCGCCGGCGGCCCGGCGGCAACGGCAACGTCGACGAGGGCATCGAGCGCCGCGGCGTTCTGGCAGGCACAGCCCCACGAGCCGTTGCGGCGCAGCGCGAGCAGACTGCGCGTGAGACGGTCGATGGTGAGAGCGTCGGCATGTTGCGCCAGGAGCAAGCGCGTCATCAGCGCTTCCGCGATCACCGGCTGTGCGAACCAGCGGTAGCGGTCCGGCGCGTTGAATGTTGCGAGTGCGCCGGTCTGGTACACGCGATCGCCGAGCGCTTGGGCTTCGGCATTGCCGCGATCGCCGTAGCCCGGCGCAAGCAGCAGCAGCCGCGCGAGCCGGATTTGATCGGGGGTGTCGAACTGGGCGCGCACCGCATCGATGTCGCCCAGATAAGACGTGCGGCGATCGCCGGCATCGGCCAGCGCATCGAGCGCGTGCAGGCGCAGCTGGTTCTTGCAGGCGGCGCTCTTGCACCACGGCCAGGCGCCCGGATCGGCCAGCACGGTGCTAGCAAAGTTGACCGCCTTCGCACGCGAGGCCGCGTTGACCGCGATGCCGGCATCGCTCGCGCGCGCATACGCGTGCAGCACCTCGAGCGAGTCGTAGGGATCTGTAACCTTTCCCCCCGGATACGACGCGAAGCCGCCGTCCGGCCGTTGGAGCGAGGCGAGAAACGCAAGATCGCCGGCAGCGGTCGTGCGCGCTTCGGGCGGCGGCGCCGAATTGGTCAACGCACCGAGACGAATGACGTCGGCCGCGACGGTGAGACGACCGGCGGCGGCAAGCGCCACGCGGCCTTCGTCGGCGAAGACGGATTGCGCGGCAACCAGCGCATCGGGCAGCAGGCTGTTGGCGAGCACCAGTTGCACGCCACCCGCATCGGCCGGCGTGCCGGCCGCAACGTTGAGCGGAATCGCGGTGCTGCCCCTCGCCAACACACCGGTCGTGATGACGCTCTCCATCACCGCGCGATCGATGACCGGAACGGGAATCGCGAAGCCGTCGCTCGCCGCTCCGCCCGTGCCGCTGCGTTTGGCGGTGAACGTTGCGGTGCTCGTGCCCGGGCCGCCGGCCAGCATCGGAAAGCGGTAGGCTTTGGTAATCTGGTCGATCGGCGCGGAGAACGTCGTCGTGGGCACGGGTTGCTGCGTCTCGTTGAGGAACGCGAGGGGCGCGGTCAGCGTGCCGGCGATCGCGATCGTGGCGCCGGTTGCGCTCGCCGCGTCGGTCACCGCGACGCCGGCATTGAAGCGATCGCCCGGGCGCGCAAACTGCGGAACCACCGGATTCGCAATCAGCGATTTGGTCGTGAGGAAGGTCGTCTCGCCGTTACCGAAGCGGCCATCGGTCGTTGCGGCGACCGCCATGACGCGCCAGGTCGTGAGATCGTCGGGGAGATCGAAGGCAACGTCGGCATCGCCGTTCGCATCGGTAAGGATGGAGCCCGCGTAGTACGCCAGCGGATCGAACTTACGGCGGATGCGCGTGTCTTCGGCCCCGGTCGACAGGCCTCCACCGAACCCCCAGCCCTTTTCGACCGGGCGGGCCAAGCTTTGCAGCACGATTGCGCCGCGGTTGTCCGCGAAGCGCGTCGAGATCGGCTGATCGCCGTACACGAGCGCAACGAGGTCGGGCGGCCGGTAACCGCTGAGCTGAAGGATCGCATCGTTCGCAACGATCAGCGTGACCTGACCGCGTACGGCATGCTGCGCACGATCGGTGACGTGCACGTGAATCGATTGGTGCGCGGCCGGCGCGAGGCGTGCTTGTTGCGGCTTCGCGGTCACCGTTAAGTATTTGGCATCGAGCGCGACGTCGAAGGCCGCGAAGCCGTTACGCGCGACCGCATTGCCGGTATCGGCCGGCGCGGTTTTCGGCAGCGGGCCATGACGCACGGCGATGGCTTCGAATGCTGCGTTCGGCAGCATCCCCGGCGTGACGGTGAACGACACCGCCGGCGCCGCGCCGTGCGCGTGGAGGCGCTGCTGCCAGATCACGCCGCTGCGCACGACCGCGACCAGAATGTCGGCATCGGGGAACGGCGAGACGATCAGCGCGCGCGCAACCTCGCCCGGGCGATACTTCGTTTTGTCGAGATGCACGTCGAGCTGGTTGGGGTCGCGCGCCCCCCAGGCCGCTTCGCCCGGTCCGGTAACGTAGAGCTGCACGTCGGTCTCGCCCGCATCGGAGGTCGCACCGGCCGTATTCGCGCGGATGCGATACGTTCCGGAACTCGGCGGCGTCAGCTGCGCGCTGACGGCGCCGGTTGCGGTTTCGACATCGGTGGTCGCGATGGTCTTGTAGGTGACGCTCTCTTCCGCGGAATCGCCGCCTTCGACAACGGCGGTCGCCGCAAGGTAGGTCGCGAGCTGCAACTCGAGATGAACCTTCGTTTGCGGTACCGGGGCGCCGTTCGGATCCAGCGCGATCACCGAGATCTTCGCCGGCTGCTGCGCGGTCGCGACGAAATCGGTTTTGAGACCGATCTGCACCTTGCCCGGAAACGCGGTGAACGTTTTGCTGTCGCCGACCGAGAGGTTCGCGACGTCGGTCGTATCGGCGTCGACTTGATAGGTCATCGGATACGGCAGATCGGCGGCCACCGGTACGGAGAGCGGCGCATTGCCACTCGCGTCGACGGGAACCGTTTGCTGCAGCACGTCGGAACTCACCGAGGGCGCGCTCTCGGGCCAGAACCATTGGCGCCCGAACGTGTAGCTCGGGTCTTTGGCCCACGTATAGTTGGTGAGCGAGCGCGTGACTTCGTAGTACGTCGACGCGCCGGCGACGGGCGAGCCGAACAAATACGTGCTCGTCGTTCGCGCCGCGACCGATTCGCCGGCAACCGCGGCCTTGACCGGCAGCGCGAGGGTGACGGCGAAGTTCGGCGGCTTGAATTCCGCGACGCGGAAGCTGCCGTCGATCGTCTCGCCGTTGCCGGCACTCGCGTGCACGTTGTAGTAGCCGAGCGGCGCGTTCTTGTCGATCGTGATCGGAATTGACGCCGTACCGTAGGCGTTGAGCGTGATGCGCGGTAACGTGCGCTTCTCTTGATTCGGGAATTGCAACTCGACGCTATAGTTCGCGGCTTTCCCGCGACCGAGCACACCGTGCGTGAGGAACCACCCGACCGCGGTGAGCTTCACCGTCTCGCCCGGCTGGTAGAGGTCGCGGTCGGAGAAAATCGTGCCGTGCGCGATCGGGGTTGCCGATGACCAGCCCGTGTAGAGATTGGCCGCGAACGCACCGGAGCCGTCGTCGGAGCGCACGTACGTCCAGTCGGGGCCGTCGCGCACGATCGTGACCAGTGACGGTGCCGTGTTCTGGCCATTATCGAGCACGGCACACGGCGCAAAGCCGGAGCCGCCGAAGTGCGCGATGCCGTCGGCGCCGGTTTGCGCCGTCGTACACGGGATCGCCGCATTCTTCACCTTGGCGCCGGTTTGCGATGAATACACGGAGACGGAGGCGCCCGCAACGGGCGTGCCGTCGCTGAGACGATTGACGCGCACGAACCCGCTGTCGGGAAACCACTGCGCGAACACGCCGAGATTCGTCAGCCCGACGAGGCCGCTGAACGAAGCACTATGGTCGGGGATCGTCGCGGCAACGGAATACGCGAGCACGCCGGCCGGACCGCCGAGCTGTTCGCGCAGCGGCACCGTAATCGTGCGATCGACGTTCGGCCGGCTGGTCGTGTCGAGCGCCACGTGGCGCGTCGCCGGCAGCGCAAAAAGCGCGGAGGTGTCGTCTTGCGGATCCTCGTTGAGCACGACATCGGCCGGCTGCAGCGCGGTAAAGCGCGCGTCGACCGACCCGCGCGGCACGTTTACGGCATCGACGTTGAGCGCGACCTTGAGCGGCGCTGGAAAGAGATTGGAACCTGTGGGAGCCCAGAGGGACGGTGTCACGTCGGTCGTACGGAAGGTCGCGCTCGCGCTGGTACCGAGCTTCTGACCGAAGGTGTCGGCCAGCGCCGGATCGATCGTCACCGTGTAGTCGGTGTTCGGTGCGAGCAGCGCCGGGTTGATGCCGACGGTGCTGTCGTCGATGGTCGCGACGGCGGTGCCCGCGGCCGGCGCCGGCTGGATGTGAATCGCGCCGAGCGTCTTCGTATCGACCGGATTGCTGAACGAGAGTTGGGGCGTGCCGCTGTCGAGCCGGTCGGCGGGATCATGCGGTTGCAAGAGCCCGTCGAACGTGAGCACTCCATAGGTGCGTAACCGGCCGCTGAACGTGGCCGAACTCGGCATGTTCCCGCGCACCGGCACGATACCGGGCGTGAAGATGATGTGGTAGCTCGTACCTTTGGCCAGCGGTTGCGCCGGCAAGAAGACGTAGGTGTACGCTTGTTGTGAGGGGTCGAAGGCTTGATCCGGCGGTGGCGACGGCGACGCGGAGTTCGCCGGGCTCGGCGGCACGATGAGTCCCACGGCCGGCCCGGCGGTGTCGGGCAGCAGCGAGCCGTGCGCGATGAGGCTCTGCACGTCGAGCGCGGTGTTGGATGATAGGCGAATCGTAGGCGTGAGCGGCCCCGGATCGGGCGCGGTCTTCGCGTCGTCCTGCAGCGGGAGATCGCTCAGCGCGATCGCAGCGGTTTGAAACGTCCAAGTGAAGTCGCTCGCCAGCGCGTGGCCGCTCAGATGGTGGAGACCCTTCGCGATCGTCACCCGCACGCGCGTTGCGAGCGGGAGCGCGGCGTCGGCTTGGAAGCCGATCATGCGCGGCGTGAGAAAACGGAAATGTCCCGGCAGCGCGGGCGAAATCGAGAACTGCGCGAGCACCGCGGCTTCGTCGGGACTCTCCAGCCGCTCGAGCGGAATCAGATCGCCGCGGAAGATCACGCGGATCTGCGCCAGCGTATCAACGGTGCCGCTCGGCGCGAACGAGGCGATCGGACCCTGCGGCGTCGCGGCCGGCGCGGGTTCGACCGATTGGAGCGCGGACGGCGCGCTCGAGCTCGAGTGGCAGGCGGTAAAACCCAGCACGGCAATTGCGACCAGGAGCGTTCGGACCGCGTGCGTCAACAACCGGGGATGCGCCGTCCTTGGGTCGTCGCCCTTGCGAGTGTCGTTATTGCCGCCGGCGCGTTCTTGGCGCGGCCGATCGGCCCCGGCGCGTTCGCACCGAGCGGCGGCGCGGTGACGTTCGTCGATCGCGCCGGCTTGCCGCTCGGAACCGTGCTTTCGCGCGATACGGAACACGCAGTGCATGTGCCGCTGCAAGCGGTGTCGCCGCACTTCCTCGCGGCGATCGTCGCGGTCGAAGATGCACGCTTCGCGCAGCATCGCGGCGTCGACCCGGCCGCGCTGGCGCGCGCGACGGCCGAGGTGCTGCGCACGCGACACATCGTCAGCGGCGGTTCCACGATCACGATGCAGTTGGCGCGCCTGCGCTACGACCTGCCGCGCACGGTGTGGGGGAAGCTCGAGGAGATCGCGCTGGCGCTGCGGATCGAAGCCGGCACCTCGAAGGCGCAGATCCTCGAAGCGTACGTGAACCGGCTGCCGATGGGCGGCAACCTCGTCGGCGTTGAGGCCGGCGCGCGGACCTACTTCGGCGTGCCGGCCGAAGCTCTGGATTGGTCGCAAGCGGCATTTCTTGCGGCGTTGCCCAACGATCCCTCGGCCCTCGATCCGTACACGCATCGCGCTGCCCTCGAACGGCGCCGCCGCGCGATCATCGCTTACCTGCACTCGCGCGGCGTGCTCGGTGCCGATGACGCACGCCGCGCCATAACAGAACAGATCGCGCTCGTGCCACGCCGCGAGGGCATTCATGATGCGCCGCAACTGCTGTTTCGCTTGGCCGCGTCGACCCCGGCCGGCACGGAACGCGTGCGCACCACGATCGATCGCGACTTGCAGCGGTACGTCGAGAACACGGCGCAAGAAGTCGTTGCGGCGCTCGGCGACCGCGCGGTGCACGACGCCGCGGCGGTCGTGGTCGACAACGCCACCGGCAACGTCCTCGCGTATCTCGGCTCGCCCGAATACTTCGACGCGCGCAGTTTGGGACGCAACGACGGCGTGACGGCGCTGCGCCAGCCGGGCTCGACGCTGAAGCCGTTTCTCTACGAGCTGGCCTTCGAGCGCCGCACGATCCGGCCGGCGACGATTCTCGAAGACGTGCCGACGACGTACGCGATTCCGGGGGCGCAGATTTACGCGCCGGCCGACTACTCCGGTGAATTCGAGGGCCCCGTCCGGCCGCGCATCGCGCTCGCGGATTCGCTCAACGTGCCGGCGGTGCGCACGCTGAGCGCGGTCGGGGTGACGACATTTCAATCGCGGCTGCGGGCCCTCGGCTTCGTGCATCTCGACAAACCGGCAGCCTACTACGGCCTCGGCCTGACGCTCGGCAGCGGCGAAGTGACGCTCGAAGAACTCGCGCGCGCCTATGCAACGGTCGCCCGCGGCGGCCGGCCGATCGCCTTACGCTACCGCGACGTTGATCCCGTGACGAGCGATGCGCGCGACCTGCGCGTCGGCGATGAGGCGACCTGGGCGCTGGTGACCGACATGCTCTCCGACGCGCACGCGCGAGCGCGTGCCTTCGGCGTGTCGTCGCTCTTGCGGTTGCCGTTTCCGAGCGCGGTGAAAACCGGCACGTCGTCGGATTTTCGCGATACCTGGACCGTGGGCTTCACGCGCGATTACACCGTCGCCGCGTGGGTCGGCAACTTCAACGGCGCGCCGATGCAGCGCATCACCGGCGTCACCGGTGCAGCACCGTTGTGGAATCGCATCATGCTGCACCTGGCCGAAACGCGCGAACCCGGTCCGTTTACGCGGCCGCGCGGCTACGCTCGCCGTGCGATTTGCGCGACGACCGGGATGCTGCCCGACCCGTCGTGCGAGAGCGTCGTAATGGAATGGCTCGACCCGCTCGACCGCCGCGCCCTGCACGCCGCCCCGCATCGCGCGCTCGCGCTGGCCATCGACACGCCGCACAACAACGCCCGCTACCTGCCCGGCGGCACGATCCTGATGCGCGCGAACGCCGCATTCGGCAGTGACGTGCGCTGGCTCGTCGACGGCCGCCCCGCCGGCAACGGCACGCGCGTTCCGCTTGCGCTACGGCGCGGCGCGCACACGATCGAAGCGCAGAATGACCGCGGTGCCGCCGTTACGCACGTCGTCGTGGCCGACGATATCGCCATGCGACGGAGTGGGTTCACGGTGACGCGCTAGCTACTCGATTTCTTTCGCCGGCCGCAGGACGATCTCGTTGATGCTGACGTGCGCGGGCTGGGAGAGCGCGAACACTACCGACGCGCCGATGTCGGCCGGGGTCAGCGGCGTGACGGAGTCGAGCATCTTCTGGAAGCGCGCGCGCGTTGCGGCGTCGGCCGCGTGCTCGAAGAGTTCGGTCTCGACGATCCCGGGGCTGACGACGGTCACGCGGATGTTATGGTCCGTCCCTTCTTTGCGCAGCGATTCCGAGAACGTGTTGACGGCGGCCTTCGTCGCAGCATAGGCCGGCGAGCCGGGGTTGGCGAGGCGCGCGCTGACCGAAGAGATATTGACGACGTGGCCTTGGCCTTGCTCGATCATGAGCGCGAACGCCGCGTGCGTGACGTTCATGAGGCCGATGATGTTCGTTTCGAACATCTGTCGCCAGTCGGCAAGCTTGGCCTCCGCCGTGCGGGCACTGAGCATGACGCCGGCCGAGTTCACCACGCTATCGAGACGGCCGCAGCGTTCGGAGATCGTCTGCATGCACGTTGCGACGCTCGTTGCGTCGGCGACGTCCAACTCAACCGCGTGAGCGGTTCCGCCCTCAGCTGCGATCTCGGCGACGAGTTTCAATAGTCGATCTTGGCGGCGAGCCGCGACGACGACGGTCGCGCCTTCCGCGCCGAGCGCGCGCGCGACGCCTTCACCGATGCCCGATGAAGCGCCGGTTACCAGTGAAACGTGACCGGCCAGTAAGGATCGTGAACTCGGCATGTCTTCTTCTATCGCCGCTGCTGAAGTTTTTCATGCCCCGAGTGAGAATGGCGAGCGTATGGAATTGCGTCTCGGGGTTATCGGAATGGGAACGGCGGCGCAGCGGATGGTGCCGGCCGCCGGCAAAGCGGCGGGCATTCGGGTCGCTGCCATCTGCGATCGGGTTCCCGAGATGCGCGATCCGATTGCCCAGCGCTACGGCGCGCGCAGCGTGCCGGATATTGAAACGCTGCTTGCAATGGATGACATCGATGCCGTATACATCGCCACGCCGACCGAGATGCACCTCGAGCACGTGCTGGCCGCGGTGAAGGCCGGCAAACACGTGCTGTGTGAGAAACCGGTCGCCACGACGCTGGCCGAGGCCACCACGATGATCGAGGCTGCCGACCGCGCCGGGGTGGTGTTCAACGTCGGACACTCGCACAGCTATGATGAGCCGAACCGCGCGATGCGCGAGGTCATCGCGAGCGGTGAGCTGGGGCGCGCGCGGCTGCTCCACAACATCCACTACACCGACTGGGTCTATCGGCCACGGCTGCCGGAGGAGCTCGACGTCAACTCCGGCGGAGGCGTGACGTTTCGTCAAGGCGCGCATCAGTTCGACATCCTGCGTTTGCTGGGCGGTGGACTTGTGAAGCGCGTGCGCGGACAGACCTTCGATTGGGATCCGCAGCGGCCGGTGATCGGCGCGCACAGCGTCTTCCTCACCTTCGAAGACGGAACGATCGCGACCGCGATCTACAACGGTTACGGCGCGTTCCTCTCGAGCGAGATTACCTATGATGCCGGAGCGGTCGGCTATCCGCAAAAAGACGGGCCGGGAGCGATGCGGCACGCGATGAAATCAGCCACGGCCGCAAGCGAGGCGAAGCTCAAACGCTCGCGCGCCGGCATCCCCGCGCAGGAAGAGTTGCCGCCGAACCAGCCCTTCTTCGGTTGGACGATGGTGAGCTGCGAAGGCGGCGACATCCGCCAATCGCCGACCGGTCTGTACATCTATACCGAACGCGGGCGCGAAGATCGTCCGCTGCGGATGGACCTCACGACGCGCGATCCGGTGATCGAGGAATTCGTCGAGACCGTCGCCGGCCGGCGGCGCGCGCTGCACGACGGCCGTTGGGCCCGGGCGAATCTCGAGGTCTGCGTCGCTACGGTTGAATCGGGCCGCACCGGTAAGGAAATCACGCTCGAATACCAAGTCGCCGTTCCTAAGGACTGATACTCATGAATCACGTTTCACGGACCTCGTTTATCGTCGGCAGTGCCGTCCTTGCGGTGACGGCACAGGCGGCACTTGGACAAACGCCGGCGCACCTGGTCGTCGGGGCATCGGCGATCGACGGCGCGATCGGGTTGATCACGGGACAGAACAACGGATATTTCAAAAAGAATGGGGTCGACGTCGAGCACGTCGTCAACAATGGTGCGGCGAGTGCGGCGGGGGTCGCCGGCGGCTCGATTCAACTTGCGGCGTCGAACGTCGTCACGCTGATCAAAGCGCACCTGAACGGGGTGCCGTTCCAGATCGTCGCTCCCAGCAGCATGTACACGAGCGACAATCCGACGCAAGTGCTCGTCGTGCGCAATGACGCCAACTTCAAAACCGCCGCCGACCTCAACGGCAAGACGATCGGCGTCACGGCGATCGGCGATCTGCTCTCCGTTGCGACGCTCGCGTGGATCGATCAGAACGGCGGAACATCGAGCACCGTCAAGCTCATCGAGATCCCGCCGACCTCGCAGACCGCAACGCTCGTTGCCGGCCGCGTGGAAGCCGCATCGCTGGCGGAGCCGTTCCTCTCCCAAGCGCTCGCCAGCGGATCGGTGCGCATCTTCGGGAAGATCTTCGATGCCATCGCACCGCGCTTCTTACAAGCGGCTTATTTTGGCAAGGCCGATTGGATCAACGCCAACCCCGATGCCGTGCAGCGCTTCGTGCGCGGGCTGCTCGAAGCCAATACCTGGGCGAACGCCCATGAAGATAAGACGCTGCCGTGGCTGATCGACTACGCCAAGCTCGATCCCGCCGTCGCTAAACACGCCCGGCGCGAACACTTCGGCGAATCGATCGACCCGGCATCGGTCCAGGCCGAAATCGACGTGCTCGCCCGCACGAAGGCCATCGACCACGGCTTCGACGCGCGCGACATGTTCAGCCCCGTCGTCCTCAATATGCGAAAATAGCTAACGCGCTGCGGCGCGCGATGAGCGCATCCAGTGACCATCGTCCCGGACCGGCAAGCACGATTGCGAGCGCGCCGATCAGGTACACGCTCGGTAATTCCATGCTGTCACCACCCGCACTCACGAGCGGTGTATGTGCCGGGATGTGCACGGCGGCAATTGCAACCAACATGTCGATCGCGATCAAGCCGGCCGCGACGCGCGAGGCAATTCCGATTACGAGCGCCCATCCGCCGAAGAACTCCGCCACCGCTGCGGTCTCTTGCACGAATGCCGGCGGATGGAACGGCATTGCGTTCATCCAGGTCGCCGCATGCGCAATCTTCGGTGCACCGTGCAGCACGAACGCGATTCCGATGACCAGCCGGAGCAACAGGAGCGCGATTCCGAAACGGTTCGATTCAGTAAACATGACCCAACGTATATCCATTAGACCTGAACAAACCATGAGACGCTGGCAGGCCGTCACTTGCGACGCAAAGCCGATTAGCGGTTGAGTACTTGAGCCGCGATGACATCCTTAGCTGGGAACGATGCTTTGATCAGACCGTACTTTGCCGAGCAGTCGATGAGGGGTTGCAGCAATGCCGGGTCGACACGTTGGGGGTAGTAGGCTCGCTTTTGGTTGGGGCTGATCGGTTGTTTTGAGTAGGTGTTGAGGATTTTGGCGGATGCGTCATGGTTTTTGTTGGCCCAATCGGCGGTTTCGGCAATGGCGTCGGCAAAACGGCGGACGGCGTCGGCGTGGGTGGTGACGTAGTCTTGCAGGCAGAACCAACCGCCGCCGAGCCATTCATCGCCGATCGCGTCGTTCACGTTGGCGACGACGTGCGCGCCGTTCGCCAGCAGCGCGGATTGCGCGGGCTCTTCTGCGACGACGGCATCGACGCGACCCGTCGCGAGCGCGCCGCCCATGTCGGCGTACGGCATTTCGACGAATTTTACGGCGTCTTGCGCCAGGCCGTTCTTGTCGAGATACGCCCACATCGCCATTTCGCTCACGCCCTTGAGGCTCGTGACGGCAACGGTTTTACCGACGAGGTCTTTGGCGGTGTGAATGGGTGCGGTCTGCAATGCGAGGAGCGCGCCCGTCGGCTGTTTCGATGAGTATGCGGCCGACGGCGCGACCAGCACAAACGGGATGCCGCGTTCGCGCGCGTTGGCGAGCGTGACGACGGCAGCGGTTCCGAAATCGAGCGAACCGCCGACCACGGCTGCAGCCGTGGCGGGACCGTTGGCCATCACCACGAGATCGACGTCGAGGTTGTGCTTCTTGAACAACCCTAGTGCCTGTGCGTAAAAGACCGTGCCGCTGATGTCGATCGGTACTGCCGCGACGCGCAGTTTCGTCAGCGTCTGTGCGCTTGCCGGGCCGTGAAGTGCGTACTGCGCAGCAGCAGCCGAGCCGGCGAGAATCAGCGAACGGCGGGAGAGTTCACGCACGGGACGTCCTTTCGTTCACGCGAGATTGGCGACCAGATCTCCGCTCGTGAGGCGCTTGTCGAGCGCACCGTATTTGTACATGACCGAAAGCACGGAGTCCAAATACCGCGGCTCGAGCGACGTTGCGTAGATGCAGCGCGTCATCCTGGTCAGCGTCGCCGGGTCCATCTTCGAGTACTTGCCTAGGATCTGGCCCGCCTCGACCTCGTGCGTGTTCGCCCAGCGTGCGGTGTCGTAAATTGTTGCGACGAACCGCTTCACCAGCGGCAAGTTCGCCTTGAGAAAGTCGGTCGTAACGAACCAGTTCGCGATCAGGAATTGCGGCGCGATCGTGGCGTAGGCGTCGCCGACCACGCGCATCGTCTTACCGACGCCGTCGGAGAGGTAAGGTTCACCGACCAGCGCGGCATCGAACGTGCCGCGTGAGAGCGCCGCGGTCATCAGGCCCATCGGGGTTTCGACAAACTTCACCGTGCGCGAGTCGACGCCGTTGTGATCGAGCCAGACGCGCACGCCCACCTCGGTCAGATCCTTGAGCGCGGTGACGGCGATCGTCTTGCCGATGAGGTCGTGCGGCGATTTCACCGGCGAATCGATCCCGGTCACGACGGCCGTGGTCGGCCGCTTGGCGGTGAAGAGCCCGCCGCCGGCAATGATCTTGAACGGTGCGCCGTGCGTGATCGAGAGCGCGAGGTTCGCGGTATTGGAGATGCCCACGTCGAGCGCGCCGGCGGCCACCATCGTTGCTGAGTTGGCACCGGACCCGACCATCGAGAGCGCAACGTTGAGTTGGGCTTGAGTGAAGAACCCTTGGTCGGCGGCGAAGTAGCCTTCCGCGTACGCGTCGGCTGTCGCGACGCTCACGCGCAGCGGCGCGGCTTGCGCGCGCACGACCGCGGGCATTGCGATGCTGGCTGCGGCGCCGGCGGTGAGGCCTAGAACCTCATGCCGCTTCACGCGGGCTTACGCAACGCTGACGCTCCGGCGGCGAATGAAGTCGATGATGAGGTCGGCCGCTTCAGCGGCTGCTCCGCCGGCGCCGGCTTTGATGAAGCCATGCGATTCGCCCGGGAAGAGCCGCAGCTCGATCTCACCCCCGGCGCCCTCGTACGCCGCAGCGAAGTTCGGCGCCATGTCCGGCGGGACGTTTTCGTCGGCGAGGCCTTGCACGACGAGCACCGGCGGCAGCGCACGCGCTTGGCCGGATACGACGATGTGCTGCGGGCTGGCGGCGATCATCGTCGCTTCGTCGCCGAAATATGCTTCGTGCGCGGCGATCAAGTTGGCCGCGCCGCGGTCCTTCGCCATGCGATAGCGCGCGAGCGGATCGCTGATCGGCCAGCAGCCAATCGCAAACGCAAGCTCTTCTCCCGGCCGCGCGTCGATCGCGCACAGCAGCGCGGTCTGTCCACCGCTCGAAACGCCGAAGATGCCCACGAGCGAGGGCAACGTGCGCACTTGCTCGGCGTGTTCCTTGAGCCAGCGAACGGCGCTGCGTACGTCGTCGGCGGCACCCGGGTAGACGGCCACCGGCGGCATTCGGAACTCGACCGCGAGAACGACCACGCCCGCGTCGCACAGCGTGCGGCAGAGGTCGGCGGTGGCGGCGGGGCTGCTCGTGGTCCACGCGCCGCCGTGCACCATCACCGCGGCGGGGAACGGTCCGTCGCCGGACGGCTGATAGAGCGTCGCGTTCAGGGCTAAGTCGCCGTGACGGGCGTAGACGAGTTCCGACTCCATCCCCAGAGGCTACCGTGCCGAGGGGCCGGCGTCAAACTAAGCTGAGCGGAGTCCCCGGTTGCGGTAGCCCATCGTTTTCACGAACGCCTCGACGTACTCGGGCTCGAACTGCGTGCCGCTGCAGTTCATCAGTTCGGCCAGCGCCTGCGCCGGCGTGCGTACGCGTGAGTACGGACGAGACACGGTCATGGCGTGGAAAGCGGCGGCGACGGCGATGATCCGCGATTCGTAAGGGATCTCGCTGCCGAGCAGGCCGTCGGGATAGCCGCGGCCGTCGACGCGCTCGTGATGCGAGCGGATGATCGCGCGGTACTTTTCCAGCTGCGGGAAGCCGGCGACAATCGTGGCGCCGAGATCCGGATGACGGCGCATCTGCTGCCATTCCGACTCATCGAGCGAGCCGGGCTTCTCGAGCACGTGGAGCGAGATTGTCGTCTTCCCGATGTCGTGCAAGCGGGCGGCCGTCACGATGCGGTTGATGCTGATCTCCTCGAGCTCGAGGGTCGTCGCGAGGCGGCGAGCGAGCAGGCCAACAGCATCGAGATGTGAAGCCGTGATCGGGTCGCGCACGCGCACCATCTGTACAAGTCCGTCGACGATCGCTTGGTCACCGTCGGCCAGAGACGACTGTAGCCAAAGTTCCGTAGCTTTATCCACGTGTATGTGTTCTAGGCGGTTTGTGCGATACGGCCGCGGTAGCCGAGCATTGCAGTGAATGCGGTGACGAGTTCGGGGTCGAACTGCGTGCCGCTGCCGGCGACGATCTGCTCCATCGCTTCGTTGGTCGTACGCGTCGTGCGATAGGGGCGGGCAAGCGTCATCGTGTGGAAGGCATCGCACATGGCGACGATCCGGCTCTCGAGCGGGATCTCTTCGTGCGCGGTTCCGGCGGGATAGCCGCGGCCATCGAACCATTCGCGGGTGGCCCGAACCAGGGGGGCGATTTCGGCCAGCGCCGGCATCGCTTCGAGCGTCGCGGCGCCGATCGCCGGATAGCTCTGCACTTCTTCGCATTCGGCGGCGGTGAGCGGCATCGGCTTATTCATGATCGAGCGCGAGATGCGCATCTTGCCGAGGTCGTGCAGCCGAGCGGTGAGGGTGACGCGGGAGACCGTTGCGCTCTCGAGGCCCATGTTAACGGCCAAGCGAGTGGCAAGTTCAGCGGTGATTTCGCAGTGGTCGGCGAGTTCAGGATCGTGCAGCCGGAGGGCGGCGACGAGGCCATCGGCCTGCGCAGCGGTGGTTGCATCGACGGTGTTCTTCGCGGAAGCCATGGCACCCGAGGTGCGCAGATAATCGAGCGCTTCCTGGCGGAGCTTGTTAGCGAAGCGGACGCGATCAGCGAACCCTTCGCCTGGTTGCGTCATCTCGTGGATGACGGTGTCGAGCGTACCTAAGATTTCTTCACCGCTTGGCATTCCACGTTCGAAGTCGATCCAGGCGCGAACGCGACGAGGATTGTTCATCCGTTGAGCTTCGGCCACGATCTTCACGCATGAATCGATCGTGTGGGCAGCCCACGGGAGCGAACGGTACAACGACTGGGGTAGCGATTCGAGAACGTCGCGCGAGACGGTCATCTCATCCTCTTCCATAGAAGCAGAAAAAGCGGTGTGAAGCATTGTCTTACAACGGGGGAAGAATTGTCGTCTGAATCGTGACGAACGCGACGAGCGCAAACGCCAGAGCTTGGGCGAGCAGAAGTTTCACAGGGGAACCTCACAAGAGTAGAGTGGTCCCCCAGATCGTAAGCCTATCTAGACCGGAATCATCTCCCAAGATATGGGGAGAAAGTGACAAGCCGCTATTCGAGCCAGCCCATGTCCTGAGCATAGGCAACGGCCGCAGCGCGCCCAGAGCAGCCAATCTTCGAACACGCCGACTTCAAATGGCTGAGCACAGTGTGGCTTGAGCGCCCTAGGCGGTCAGCCACGTCCGCGGTGGTCCCCCCGCTTCGAAGCTCGCGCAAAACTTCGAGCTCGGTCCTAGTTAACTGCGTAATCGTAGCCGGCGCCAAGATCCGTCTTAAGAAGCGGGCGTGGCCATCGAGCTGAAGCGCGATTAGAGGCTCGGTCAACTGACTTAACTGGCGGACTGTCGTCGTTTGCCTCGACGTCGAGCAAATTGTGACGATCACTGTAAGAAGGCTCGCGTCGCGAGGCGTAACAGCTGAAAAGTCCGGAGTCGGGGCACGACGAGCAGCACGACCGCGACCCAGTAGCCACTGGCCAAGAGAATTATAAACTTGCGCGTATGCCAAGAGCCGACGGCTCTCAAAATCACTATCTGCGGGCATCAGTATCGGCCGACCAACCAAGGCAGTGGCCTCGTCACGCCTCGACGTAGCTAAAATCAATCCCAAAAGAGCGTCCCTAAAGACTCGTTCGGACGGTGACAGCGCGCTATTATCTAACGCAGATAACATGCTCACGGCTAATGGCTCGTTGCCGCGACCGGCTGCCCTTATTGCCTTGACATAGTGGAGCCACATTAGATTTCTTGCACTACGCTCAGCACCCAGCTCGACGAGACGCCTTTCACTAGCCTCGTAGAGATCGTCGTCCCCTTGATCAGCGGCAATTACAAGCTGACATTCCAAGCCATGTATCTGCATCGCTCGGTCGCCCGCGGCGATGGCTGATCGTGTGCAAGCTTCTGCATATCTTCTCGAGAGCAGAGTATCCGGATAAACGGCGGAGGCCACGCCTTGTAAAACGCTATAACCACGAGCAGCGATACTCTCGAGCCCAAGTGAGTGGGCAAGCTGAACGCTCTCCGTTGCGTATCCTTCCGCGACCATTGGTTCACCAAGGCACCAGTGAGCGTAAGCGAGGCGATGGCTAACGATAGCCCGCATCTCCACTGACCCTGCGTCCAGCGCGTTAGAGCAAAACCCAATTGCATCTCGCGAAACCGTCACTTCTCCAGCCAATGCACCGGCTACGGCCAAGGCAGCAGCAGCGTTTAATCGGACTGTTCCCTCAATGTGCTCATCAACCATCAGGGCACGCAACGAGGGTACGGCCTCCTTTGGACGCATAACGCTTACGGACAGATTAGCTGACTGGAGGGTAAGAGCACCGCGCATTTGGTGCCCAACGTCTCCTTCCAGCGCCCTTTCGAGCTCTCGTTTCGCAACCGCATACGCGCCATCGATCGAAAGCGCGAAGCCGCGCAAACCTGTTATGATCGGATGATCGCGATAGGCGCGCGGAAAGCGATTGATCGCAGCCAATATGTCCGAGCGTCTACCATTCTCAATGCGATCGATACCGTGCCGCGTCAGTAGCGCGATTGCTTGGTCCCATGCCTCGGCGCGGATATGCATCGCAATCGCCCCGTCTACATCACCAAACTTCTCGAGGGCACGCGCGAGTCGCGCAACTAATATCGAATGACGTTCGCTATCTGCTTGACTACGCTCTAAAATGAATTCACGGAACAGCTCATGTACCTTGAAATTACCATTGCCTATTCGCGACAATAGAGGTAAGCGTAGTTGCAGGCGTTCCAGCGCCAAGCGTGACTCCGGAAAACCGGCCGCACCAAGTATACGGGGCTTCAAATCACTTAGATGAGCGGCCGCCTCGCAAAGCCCTTGCTCATCGGCTGATAAATGAGACCAGACCTGCTCTTCTATAAATTCAAAAAGGACGCGTCTCGTTCGTATGCGCAACGAGGGAAGCGCTTGTGTCCGTTCCCAAGTTCCCAACGATAACCGCACTGCCAAAGGCCAGCCGCCTACGTCGGTTACGAGATCCTGAATCGAACTACTATCGATTTGAACGTTTAACGTTAACGCTACCGCGGCGCCTTCACTAACCTCAAATGCGAGGTCCTCTGCGGTAATTGGCAGCGCCATATAGTCTCGCGCCAACCAAGTACCAACCGGCAATTCCGGCGTTTCACGCGAAACGATGACCCAACGGACAGTGGGAACGGTTGCTTCAATCACGTGCCGAACAAAGCGGAGACTGTTGGCGTCTGCCGAGATTCGCTGGAAGTCCTCGAATACGATCGGGGTTTCTACCGATCGCAACCTCTGCGAACACCACTCTGCTAAATGGACTAAATTCTCTTCCGTTTGAGGTCTAGCGAGGTGTGCACTCAGTGCACGCATTGAACGGGGAGAGACCTTTTCAATCAGAAGTCGCGCCACGGTTTCTGGGGTGACGCCATCTTCGGGGAGATAAATCCAATGGGCTTCGGCACCGAATGCATCAGTGGCAGCCTCGCTCTTCCCGAAACCAGCAGGTGCGATGAGCATCGCAAGTCCGCGATTCGCCGAGTCTTGTAGGGCTTCGGTTATCCGTTCGCGCGGATAAATAGACATGCTAAGTCAGCCCTATGCGCTCAAATTGAAGGGAGGCAATGGAACTCCACGGGGAAGATCGCGTCGGCCACCAACCCGAGCAATCCTTGAGTGTGTCGGGCAACACTAGGCTAGGGGCTTAGGCACTCGACCGCTCGCGACCCTTTACGATATCGTGACGAATCTAGTCCCAGCGAATTACAAGGTTCCAGCATCAACCGAGAGCCAAAGACCGGACTTGCAGCCAAGCCCCTGCATGGATTCAGGCATGAAAAAGAGTCCCCAAAGGAAGGTCCGCCCTCTTAATCAGCGCGCTGCAATAAATCGCGAGTTGACGCGACAGAGCTCTGCGCCCGCGAGGCTGCGGATTATTGAAAGATTACTCTCCGCCACGAGCTATCCGATTACAGCAGTTATCGCGCCGGCGGGTTTCGGAAAAACGACGGCCATCAACGATCTGCTGGAGCAACAGCGCTCCGCATCCGTTATAATTTCGACCCCGAACGATACAAATATCGAGAAGTTTATGCAGTCGCTCGCACAATCATTTGCTCCTCACTTCCCGGAGTTGGCAACACCACCCAGCGAAGTTAATGCCGGCGCTCAAAGTGGTGGGAGCAATATCGACCTTTATGTTGCGTGGGCAAACAGGCATTTGCGCGATATAAACTTCACGATTGCAGTCGATGATCTGCAGCGTGCGGATCATGACCCGTCAATAGCGGCCTTCCTAACGCGACTTGCTGATATCTCAAAAGACCACCTAAAGTGGATCTTCAGTTCACGGACGCACGGTCATTTACCGTTGACCCGATGGCAAGCCTATGGTTATGCGGATGCGGCTATCACCGCAGATGATCTCCGCATGACTTCAGATGAAGCCAACCAGTTTGCAAGAGCCGTCGGCAGCCCGGCAACGTCAGAGCAAATCGACGAATGGGTCGCTATAACGCAGGGCTTTCCGGTTCCACTTACCTATGCGATCAGAGTTTCCGCAAGCCGTGGAACCGCCGACGGCATTATGGATGGAACGCGATCAATCACTTTTCGCTTCCTTGCCGAACATGTCTGGGAATCACTATCTTCCGAAGAACGTCGCCTCCTTGAACTTGCATCATTTTTACCGCCCTTGCACACTCATCGCTATGAAGAAGCCGGCGTTGACAACGCGACCGGGATAATTTCTCGCTTATGCAATGACATTGCATTCCTTTCATTGACCCCCGCCGGAATCTTTTCGATGCACGATTTATTCCGGGACTTCCTACGTCAACAGATATTAGCAGCCGGATTAACACGACAAAATGAACGATTGAACTGCGCAGCAAATCTATTGCTAAATTCAGGCCGCTTCGACGACGGCTTTTCTCTTTTGATTGAGTTTCTAAGTCCGGTCGAACTTGCTCATACCATTGAACGATTTCCCTCAGCAAATTGCAATATAGCTGTTACGCGCGACATTGTCGAATCTACCGGGGAGCTAAAAGTAGAAAGCCTCGGATTAACGCTACTAGTATTGCAGGCTGAGCACTGGTCGTGGATGGGAGACGCGAATAGGGCACAACGATACGGTCAGGAAATCCTACGGCGGCCCGACGCATCATCTGGGCAGATGATGAGCGCAATCAGCTCGATTTTTAGAACGACGAATTATCAAGGACAGGAGGTTCACAAGTATTGGCTCTCAGTATTTCCTTTGATATTTGATCGGCTGGGTGACGCAGATCGGATTTGGGCTCGCGCATACCAAGTTATGTTACTTTCGCGGTATCCTGAGACCCAGGGAGTAGCCCGCTCATTCGCTAGCGAGGTACTTAGCCAAACCAGCAAGTTATCCGCAAGAGCGCACATTGATGTTCTTATCGTACTCGGCGTAGCTTTTTACTATCTTAACGATAATGTTGACGGCATGGACGTTTTACGTGAAGCCGCTGACTTGGCTGAATTATTCAGCGATGCGAGAGAACGGGCTCGCGCACTTAACAACTACGGGGTGATGTTAGATCGGGTTCGCGATGCGAGGGTGGAGTCGATCTTCGCGCCATTGCGGGACCTCGTAGAGCGCACGGGGTCTTGGCGCTTTTCGCACACAAGCCACTGGCTCCCGGCTCAATATTATGCAGTTCAGGGTGATTTAGGTGCGACGAATGAGGCTCTGACGCTCCAGTCCGCGGTGATCGCGAGCGAAGAGTCCGAAAAGGAGCGTTTGTCTTCAATTCGCCGACATTGCTTAGACCTATGCAATCTGATAAAGGAAGATTATCGCGCAGTCATTTCCGACTTTGCCTCTGCAACTCCCTATAAACTGCTAGAGTTAGAATACGACCGCCTCGCGTGCGCAGCATTAGCATACGGTTTTTTGTCCAACACGATTGACTGTGAAAAACTACTTGCAAAATTAAAGCAGCTTCGTCATTCAAGTCCGGTCTTTGCTCTGTACAGCGGTCGCGAGACTATCCTGATTGAAATTACTGCGTTGTGTATGGTTGGCCGCTGGACCCAGGCAAGACAGTTGAATGAACAATTTAGGGGGCAGATCGCGTCTATAGCACCGCTCGAATACGCGCTCGAGCTCTTATGTCTTGGGCCACCCTTCTTGAATGTTTCAGCTGCACTCGAGCCTTGTCTCGGGAAACCATATATGGGACTTCCCGCTTTAACCATCAAAAGGCTGATTGATCGTCAGCTGGCGGATCATTTAAAGCAACACCTGACGGCCGCTGAAATGGACGTGCTTCGCATGGTTACAGCGGGCAAATCAAACAAAGAGATCGCGAATGCACGCAAGCGTAGTGAGGAGACGGTTAAGCGACAAGTAGCCTCACTATATAGAAAACTAGGCGTCGAAAATCGTACGAGCGCGGTCGCCGTTGCGCGGGAACGAGGCATCCTAGACTAGCTACGGTAGCGTAGCACTTTGCCAGATGGTGCCGTCGGCGAATGAGACCTGAACGACCCGAACTTCGGGAGTTCCGTTAACGTCAAACGGGTTCACTGGGAAGCCGTGGCGGATCAGCACGCCTTTCGCGAACCTCCCGACGTCGTTGAATCGATCGACGAAGCCATTCGCGTCCACGGCAAAGACGACGTCCGTTGCATCGACGTTCGACTGGTTTTCGAACGTTATTTCAACCGATGCCGGTAGAATGTTCATGTCGTGGATGGCGTCCTGATAGAAGCCTCCGATAAACTGCGCATTTACGACTTGAATCGAGCCGGCTTCTGCAGCGCTAGCTGAGGGCAGCCCCACCGTAGAGGCGGCGAGGATCGCCGCCCCGAGGAAAGCCGCCGAAAGTTTGCTGTTCATGGATCGATTGTACCCAACCTACACCCTCGGTACGGACGGCCAGCATGGGGCCAAGGAAATCCGTTCCCGTCGCGAACCGCCGGTTATGGAACGTGCTTTCAACTGGATGACGATTCGGTCGCTACTAGTCGCGATTGCGCTCATGGCCGGCTTCATTCCGGCAGTCGGGGCAACAAAGCCCGATCCCTACATCATATATGTGATCGATCCGCTCAGCGGGCCGAACGCCTACTTCGGGCAGCAACTCCAACGAGTGCTCCAGCTCTATGAGAACGTCGCGAACAACAGCGGCGGCATCAAGGGGCAGCCGATTCACTTCCAGTTCCTCGACGATGAATCGAAGGCGCAAGTCGCGGTCGAACTGTTCGGCCAGCTGGCGGCCAAGCACGTGCCGGCGATTCTCGGGCCCGACTCGCAGTCCGAGTGCCGTGCAGTGCTGCCGCTCACCTCCCACGGACCCGTCGTCTACTGCTTCACGCCCGGTATCTTCCCACCGCCCGGGTATTTGTTCTCCGCTGCGGCTGGCATCGATCACACGGAACACGTGCTGCTCAAGTACGCGCACGATAGCGGCGCGAAGCGGCTCGCGCTGCTTGTCGAAACCGATGCCACCGGCCAGAGCTCGGACAAACTTCTGCCGCAGACGTTGGCGAAGCCCGACCTCGCCGGCATGGACGTCGTCGTCACGCAGCACTTTGAGCCGTCAGCGCTCAGCGTCTCGGCGCAAGTCGCCAGCATCAAAGCAGCGAATCCGCAGTATCTCTACGTGTCGGCCACCGGCACACCGTTCCAAACGGTGCTGCGCGGGCTAATCGACGGCGGACTGAACATCCCGGTCGTCACGTCGAGCGCAAACATGGATCTCAAGGTGCTCACGCCTTTCGGCACGTCGCTGCCGCCGCTGGCATTCAACGCGCCACCGTCGTGGAACGTCGCTGCGATGCATGACAAGCCGCTCAAAGCGGTTGTCGATGCCTATCAAGGCGCCTACAAGTCCGGCGGCGGCATCCCATCGCCGAACGATGAGATGGCCTGGGATCCAGCGAGCATTATCGTGGCCTCGCTGCGCAAGCTCGGCACCAGTGCGACGGCAGATCAAATCCACGACTTCATCGAGAACCTGCACGACTTTCCGGGCCTTGGCGGCTACTACGATTTCCGCACCGGCAACCAGCACGGCTTGGGCGAGGACGCGGTGATCGTCGTGTCTTACGACTCCGCGCACCAGCGCTTCATTCCGGTTAGCAAACCGGGTGGTGAGCCGCTAGCCTCGCACCCTTGAGCTTGACTTCCAATGTGGACTTTTGAGTTCGTTTGAAATGATTGAGGCTGAACCTTCGATTGGGTCTTCGCGACCCGAAGACGCCGTCATCCGCTTTACGGCATGCTTCGACGCGCACGATATCGAGGGAATGGTCCAGTTGTTCGCGGACACCGGCGTTTGGGTGCGGCCGGATGGAGACGTCGCCGGGATAGCAGAGCTGCGCACTTTCATGGACCACCGCTCGGCCGGCGTTTTTACGCGGCCGTCATCTCTAACATACGATCGACGGTCGCAAACGATCGCGCAGTCGTCGAGTCGAACGTACGTGAGTCAATTATGGAGTTCAAGCGTCAATGAATGCTGGTAGCGGACTCCTTACCGGCCTCGGTGTATGATTCAGCCAGATGGCCGCCCGGAACACGTCAAACTCTGAGACCGCGTCGCAATCCTTCGACGAATTCCGCTCCGCGTTTCGGCTTACGATTCCCCACGAAGTCGAATTCCGGGAGATCGATGTGCTCGGTCATGTCAACAACGTACGGTACTGCGAGTGGGCGGAGCACGCGCGATGCAAGTACTTCACCGAGGTCATAGGCGAGGATATCGCCGGACGAGCCGGTGTGATTCTCGCGAAGCACGACTTGCAGTATCTCAACATGGTGCGTTATCGCGAAAAGGTGGTCATGGGAGGCCGAATTACGCGATGGGGTGGCAAATCGTTTGACTTTTTCACTGAGGTCTGGTCGGAAAACATGGCCCGCTGTGTCTTTCATTCAACCGCCGTGCTCGTGGCTTATGACTATTCGGCGACCACCACAATCACGATCCCCGAGGACTGGCGACGACGCGTAACTGATTTCGAGACACGCTAACCGAAAGGGACGGTACTTGTCGTGGATGGCAAAATTGGCCTTGAGGAACATTTTGCGCTCGAAGAGACCATTTCGGACTCGCTGCACATGTTGCCGGAGGAAGCGTGGTCCGAAGTTCGCCGGCGGTTGCTGGACATCCAGGAGAAGCGGCTAGAGCTTATGGACGTCCATGGGATGGAGATGATGCTCCTCTCGCTCAACGCGCCAACAGTTCAGGCGAAGTCCGATCCGAAGGAAGCCTACGAGCTCTCGCGGCGCGCTAACGACTTTCTCGCGGAACAAGTGGCAAAGCGGCCTACGCGCTTTCAGGGACTCGCAGCGCTTCCGATGCAAGATCCGGATCTCGCCGCGCGCGAGCTCGAGCGGTGCGTCAACGAGCTCGGGTTCAAAGGTGCTCTCGTGAACGGCTTCTCGGAAATTTCGGGCGTCGAGGGTCCCGTGTACTACGATCTTCCGCAGTATTGGCCGTTCTGGGCGGCGGTTGAGTCATTGGATGTTCCGTTTTACCTGCATCCGCGCAACCCGCTTCCGGACGACGCGCGCATTTACAAAGGCCATCCGTGGCTGCTCGGCCCGACCTGGGCGTTCGCGCAGGAGACGGCCGTTCACGCGCTGCGGCTCATGGCTTCAGGTTTGTTCGACAAACACCCGAGACTTCAGATTATCTTGGGTCATATGGGCGAGGGATTGCCATACAACATGTGGCGCGTCGATAACCGCAATGCTTGGATGAATTTGAAACCTCGTTACCCAGCTCAGAAGCGCCTTGCCGAGTACTTTCAGGCAAATTTTCACCTCACGACGTCGGGCAATTTCCGAACGCAGACACTGATCGACGCGATCCTCGAGATTGGCGCTGACCGAATCCTTTTTTCGACCGACTGGCCGTTCGAGAATATTGACCATGCAGCAGACTGGTTTGATGCGGCGACTATGAGCGACTCGGATCGCCTCAAGATCGGCCGGCTAAACGCGCAGAAGCTGTTCAAACTCCTGTAGGCAAGTCGATCCTTGGAGTTCCAGTCAGCCGGCCCCACCGAAGAATTCCGGCGCGAACAACTCCTCGAGCGCCACGCGACGCGAGGTCAGTCCGTCGGCGACGAGGGCGCCGGTAATCGTTTCGAGCACATGCCGATTGGCCTCGACCCCGTACGGCGCGGGTAAGCCATTCATCTCGTCGCTCGGTCCCTTGGCAGCAACGAACGCGTCGTAAATACTCTCGACCACCCACGGATGTTCTTCGTAGATCGACCGGCGCACGACCATCCCGTGGTTGATCGGGTAGATCTTCGTCTTCTCGTAGTAGCGCTGTCCCTCGGTCTTCGGATCGAACAAGAAGCGCACGTCCGGACTTTCACGCACGTCGACGGAACTGCGGTCGACGAGATTGCGTTCGAAAAGCCAATGCAAGAGCGCATCGAGCTTGCCGTCAAGTAACATCTGTCCGTTATTCGAATCCTTGGGCGTATATGTCAGGTCGATGCCGGGCGGCGGGACAAAGCCCATGGCGCCACCGTGGCTCTGATCGGGATTACGCTCCATGAACCACTTGAGCGACGTCATGTCGACGCCGAACTCGCTACGCAGTGCTTCACGGGTCCAAATGACCGCAGTTTGCTGAAACTCCGGCACGCCGACGGTCTTGCCGTTGAGATCGAGCGGCGAATCGATGCCGCGGTCGTTGCGCACGAGCACACCGGTGTGAAAAAACTGGCGCGTCGCGAAGATCGGCAACATGACCCAGTCGCGCAGGCCTTTATCGGTCGCGATCGACATCGATGCCATCGACATCTCGGAGACGTCGAATTCCTTGTACTTGAGTTGCCGGAAAAAGATCTCCGAGCCGTGCAGCGCGCTGCAAGCTAAATTGATATCCGCCGGCTTCACGGTGCCTTCGAGGATCGCGCGGCTGCGTGGATGACTCCCGATGGCGCAGGTGAGATTTAAGGGTGTACGCATGCCAAGACCTTCGCCGTTAGTGTCCATAAAATGCTTCTTTCGTGCATCGATGCGATCTCAGCCCTCTTGCACGAAGGAAGTCGAGAGCATATATTTTGAATTCAAAGGTAGTTCAACCCAAGGCCACGATCGAAAGGCACCCGCATGGCTCGTATTCGTCATATAGCGCTGTTCACAAGGGACACGAGCGCGCTCGCCACGTTTTACACGACGACTTTCGGCATGCATGAGGTCATGCGGCGCGATAAACCCAACGGCGCGGTTTACCTCTCCGACGGTTACATCAATCTTGCGATCCTGCCCAATACCGACGCTGAGGCCGAGGGCGCGCCCGAAGGCATTCACCACTTCGGTTTCGAGGTTGACGATGTCGACGCTTTCGCGCGAAATGCCATCGGCGCCGGCGCGACCCAAGGCCGCAGCAACGTACCCGTCGATGGCCGGTATGCGGAGGCCTATATCAAAGACCCCACCGGGCAACGGGTCGATCTCTCGGCCGGCGGCTGGAAAGTCTAAACGTGCGGCGCTTGATCGTTGCAGCGGGGCTCGCGGCGCTCGTTGCCGGCACCCCAGCTGGGCCGACGGCCGCGGCCGATCCCTTCGTCATCGACGCTATCTCGTCGCTGACGGGGCCGAGCACGTTCGTCGGTAAAGGCACGGCCGAGGGACTCGAAGCGGTCGAGGCGATCGTGAACAAGGCCGGCGGCATCGGCGGCCGGCCGATAAAGTTCCTCATCCACAACGATGAGAGCAGCCCGCAGCTCACGGTCCAAATTGCAAACCAAATCTTCGATCACCATCCCACGGTCGTGGTCGGCAGTACGTACGGTGCGGGCTGCCGTGCGGTCTTCCCGCTCACGGCAAGCGGGCCAGTAACGTTCTGCATGACGCCCGCGGTCGTTCCGGCTCCGGGGAGTTACGACTTCGCGGCGGGGGTTTCGAATATCGATCTCACGCAAGCCGCGATTCGCTACTTTCGCGAGCGCGGCTGGACGAAGATTGCCACAATAACCGGTACCGATGCAACCGGACAAGACAACGACGCTGCGATCGATACGATTCTAGCGATGCCCGAAAATCACAGCGTGCAGCTGGCCGACCGCGAGCACTTCGCCATCACCGATCTCACGGTCAACGCACAGCTGGCGCATATCAAGAGCTCCGGCGCGCAAGTTCTCATGATCGGCACGGCGGGGACGCCAACCGGAACCATCTTGCGGGGGATCTCCGAAGTGGGGCTTGCAGTGCCGGTCGGCATCAACTACGGCAACGCAACCCGTCCGCAGATGACCCAACTTGCCGACTACCTGCCGAAAGAACTCTACTTCTACGGCACGGCGTTTCTCGCGCCGGCCAGCGTCACCGATGCGAAGACCAAAGCCGCCGTGGACCTCTACTACGCGACGCTGCGCGCGCTCGGACATGTGCCGGACGCGAGCCAACTATCGGGCTATGAGACGGGGATGATCGTCGCGCACGTGCTACAGGTCGCCGGCCCCAGCGCCACGGCAGCTCAATTGCGCACGGCCTTGGCAAACCTGCGCGGTTGGGTCGGCGCGAACGGACCGTATGACTTCGTCACGTATCCCCAGCGCGGGCTCGGCCCGAACGCCGCCGTGATCAGTCGCTGGGACGCGAATCGTTCGGATTGGACGGCCGTGAGCCGGCCCGGCGGGGCACTCCTCCGCTAAGGCGCAGCTATGCGAGAACCGGCTGCGACGTGAAGTGCGGTGCGACTTCGCGCGAAAACAACTCGATCGAACGGACAGCCTCGGCATGCGGCAGCGTGTGGAAGTTGGCTTGAAGTGATGCGATCTCGAATCCACCCGATTCGGCTTGGAATCGCTCGATCTGCTTGCAGACCTGTTCCGGAGAGCCAATCCATGCGCCGCAGCCTTCGATGAGCTTTTCCATGGTCAACGCGTTCATTTGCTCGCGGTGCTTATCGTAGTTCTTGTAATCGACGGACGAATTCTCGGTAATCTCTTTTGTCGCCTCGATCAAAGAGGTGAAGTATGATTCTACATGCGGCTTCGCAATACGGCGGGCCCGTTCAGGATCGCGGTCGACGAACATGTGGAAGGCCAGAAAAACCCGTCCTTTGCCCGGATGACCGGCGTCACGGTAGGCCTTGCGGTAGATTTCGAGCATTTCGCGCAAGCGGCTGGCAGCCATCGGGACGGCCATGATGTAGTGCCCGTTTCGGCCCGCATATTCGTATGACTCGGCTGTGATATTAGCAGCCACATAGAATGGGGGCCGCGGCCGCGACGTCGGACGGGGCAGTGAGGTCGTCGCCTTAAACGAATGAAACTGCCCGTCGGCGGCGACGTTCTCTTCGCGGAGCAGCCGATCGACCTGCTCGATGCCTTCGCGAAATCTTGCGATCGACTCGTCGCGCGAAATACCAAACCGTTCGAACTCATGCGGCAGAAAGGCTCGCCCAAACCCAACCTCGAGCCGTCCGTTCGAAATTGCATCCAGCATTCCCAATTCACCCGCAATCTTTAGCGGATGGTTGAATGCCGGGATGACCGCACCGGTAATGACCTTGATCCGCTGCGTGCGCGCGGCTGCTGCCGTGAGCATCACGATCGAACTCGGACTATAGCCTCCATACGGCGTAAAGTAATGCTCGATCGCACGGACGTGCGCGTAGCCGTGCGCCTCCGCCGCCTCAACCAACTCCAGCGAATCGCGAAAGTAGTCAGCGGGGGATTTCTCCGCGGGGCTGACATCCGGAAAGAGCGTTAAGCCGAATTCCACCGCGTTGGGTCGTCTACGCGTTCGCGTGCGTGGGTTCGCCGGCGAATGCGCCGACGGTCTGCCACGGGGTCCCAATCGGGATGATCTTCTCTTCAGCGTAGAGGCGATTGTAAGGGATGTCCTCGGTAAGACCGAGTGGCGGCTCATCTGCCTCGTTGAAGCGCCTCACCGCGTCGAGCATCAGGCGGCGCATCCGGATGACCGGGATATCGCTCGTGCCGAGATGCTCTTTGCTGCGGTCGTAGATCGGGCCCATGCTTTCTTGGACGGCGAGGTCCTCGATGTTGACGCCGCGGAGCCCGGTAAAGCTCTCCCCGCGCATCATGGCCTGGCGATCCTGCAGCCATGTGTTTTCGGACGTGGCCATCAGGTTATAGTCCGCGTCGAGGTCGATTCCGGGTCGTAGTCCCGATCCGGCACTGCTTTTCGCCCGCACGGTATCATCGAGCGGCATGTCGTTCTTGACTTGAATGAAGTAAAACATCGTGTGCGTATCGTCGATCGGCACAAACGCCTGCATCCACGTCCAGCCTTTCGGCGGAGGGAAGATCGCGTAGATCGGCGCGATAAACAGCGTCACACGAATGTATTTGGTGGTATCGGGGTCGGCGATCGGTGTGCGAATTGCCGCATAGCGATACCCGTACGCCGTGTCCTGCGTTTCCATTCGCGGTTTCAGATCGGCCGAAGGGCGCTTGGCGTGGAAATCGTCGCTCATTACCGTCGCACCGCCGACCGCGGCCGGCGAGACGAGGTTCTGGTGCAAGATGTTCGTGTGCGACGAATCGATGACACCCTCGAGACATTGCAGCCAGTTGCACGCCACGCGGGCCTGCATGATATGGCGAAACTCCGGCGCAACCTCGGTGAACGGGAAGTTCATATGCGGCGGTTCGCTACCGGCCGGGCCGAGATACACCCACACGAGCCCGCCCGCTTCATAAGCGGGGTAGGACATCGCTTTGATGCGGTCTTTGAAGCCGAACTCTTCAGGCTCAGCGGGCGTCTCCAGGATCGCTCCACGGCAGTTGATCTTCCAGCCATGGTAGAGGCAGCGCAAGCCGCCCGTTTCGTTTCGCGCTAGCGCCAGCGATGCGCCACGGTGCGGACAGTACTCATCGAGCAGACCAACGGTTCCCGCCGGTTCGCGGAACGCGACCAGGTCTTCTCCCAGCAGCCGCACGCGTTTGGGCGCACCGCCGGCGACCAAGTCGGAGCTCTGTAACGCCGGGATCCAATACCGTCGCATCATCTTCCCCATCGGGGTCGCAGCACCAATACGGCACAACAGTTCGTTCTCGGCGGTCGTCAGCATCGCATTGCTCCTTAGGACAGACCGTATTCTTTCCAGCGCGACGCGACCTTGGACATCATGGCGGCGCTGACTTTGTTGACAGGTGGATAGGTGACGCCCTTAAACTTGAACGACGCGTCGATTCCCACTCCGCATGTCGGCGGATCGAAGTCGACGTCGATCGATTTTCGCTTGGGCAAGTCGTGCTTTTTCCCGACGATGACGTGCTTTTCAGGATCGCTCGCCGCACACACGCGCCACATCACTTCGTCCCAGTCGCGGACGTTGCAGTCTTCGTCGACCACGATGATCCAGCGCCACGGTTCCCCGGTGTCGTTCCAGATGCCGTCCATGATTCGCCGCGCATCGTCTTTGTCGCGAATGGTCGCCGAGACGATCAGCATGCCCATGCGCCCCACTTCCGGGAAAAACACCTCGCGGATGTTTGTCAGGCCGGTCTTCTGAATGACGCGTGCCTGGATCGAGCCGGAACGAAGGAGCTGACGCGGATAATCTTCGACACGCAGGCAGATCAAGCCGTAGCTCAGCGGGTTCTTGCGATGCGTGATACACGTGATGTGCACGACGAACGAATCCGAGTTCTCGCCGTAAAAACCCGTCGATTCGCCGTGAGGGCCTTCGGTCGTGCGTTCCTTCGGGTAAACGATGCCCTCGACGATCATCTCGGCGCGCGCCGGCACCAGCAGATCGTTGGTCTCGCATTTCACGAGTTCCGTCGGGGCCCCGCGCCAGCCGCCGGCGGCTTCGTATTCCATTGAGCCGTTCGGACCCGGAGCAACGGGGCTGCCGGAAGCTAGGACGAGCAGCGGATCCATACCAAGAACAATCGCGACGGGCGTCGGCAGGCCGGCCGCTTCGTTTTCCATGATGTGGTCGCCGCCGGCGGCACCGGTAGTCAGGCCCCGGCCGCGGATACCACCGGCCATCGACACCGTCGTCTTGTCTTTGATCATCACGCGATAGGAGCCCATGTTCAGGTCGCCCGTTAGGGGATCGCGCGTAACGAAACCGGAGGTCGTTCCCAGATAGCGGCCGCCGTCATGTTCGTGCCAAACGGGAGTTGGCACGAGGTCGATGTCGATCGCATCCCCGGTGACGATCACTTCTTTGCATGGTCCGGTTTCGAGAACTGTCGACGGAATGCGTTCGATCATGCCACGCACGACCCGTTCGTGAATCAGCTCTTCTTCCGGTTCAGCGTTGAAGGCGACCGCAAGCTGCTGGGTCGTCGAAATGATATTGGTCACCAGGGGCTTACCCTTATAGCCCTTGATGTTTTCGAACAGCAGTGCCGGGCCTTTGCGCTCGAGCGAACGGGCAGTGATCGCACCGACTTCGTGAACGGGGTCGACCTCGACTGTGATGCGATGAAGCAGTTTTTTGGATTCTAGCAGCTCCAGGTACTCGCGCAAATCATGGTAACCCACCCACGCGTTCGTCTGGGGCTTCGGCTGCGTCATCGCCATCGCACTTCTCCTTACGGTACCTGTTGCGCGTCCTACGACGCCGCTTCCGGACCCTCCCGCGGGAGCAGGACGCGCACCGCGATCGGACAACGGAACTGAGAGCATGACGGCTCCCTTGATGTGGTCAAGGCGCTTGATTCTGGCGGGTGCCGGTGCGCTGTGCGCTGCGGGGCCGTTGCGCCTTACCGCTCAGCCGCTTACCCATCTTAGCGTGGGCACGATTCCAACTGACCCACCGCTGTCGCAAACCGTCAACGCCGGGCTCACTCGCATCTTGGGAAAGCCGTACGACGCAATCGCGCCGCACTTTCTGATCGCGGCGTTCTTCGCACAAGCCGATTTCATCAATGCCAACAAAGACGCGATTCAACGATTCTCGCGGGCGATGGAGCAGGGCAACGCATTCGCTAACGCCCAGTCGTCATCAACCTGAAAGCGTGAAATGATGCTTACTTCGCACTGGTCACGACGTGCCTTTATAGCAGGGGCGGCGAGCGCTGCTGTGCCACTCCGAGGAGGCGCGCAAAACCTCACGCATGTGAGCGTGGGCACGGCGCCGATCGACGCCGGAATGCCGCCGGTCATAGCCCAACACGCCGGGATCTTCAAGCGCAACGGTCTGGACGTCGACGTGCAGGTCATGAACAGCGGGGCGGCCGTAGCCGCCGCCATCGTCGGCGGAGCGCTCAACGCCGGCGGTACGAGCGTTATGGGACTCATTACGGCGCACCTCAAAGGGGTGCCGTTCCAAATCATTGCTCCCGCCAGCCTGTATGTGAGCGATCATCCCTCCGAACTGCTCGTCGTGCGAAAGGACTCGACAATCCGTACCGGCGTCGATCTCAATGGGAAAGTCGTCGCCTCTCCCGCGCTCAAGGATCTGTTCTCGATTACAACCTTCGCGTGGGTGGATGAAAACGGAGGCGACTCGCGCACACTACACGAGATCGAGTTGCCGCCCGCCGCGACTCCGGCGGCACTCGATAGCGGCCGTATCGATGCAGCCGTACTGACGGAACCGCTGCTCTCGCAAACGATCAACGCGGGCATAGCGCGGGTCTTGGGAAAGCCGTACGACGCCATAGCGCCGCGCTTTATGATCGCAGCCGTTTTTGCCGACGCGAATTATATCAACGCGAACAAGGACGCAGTCCAGCGCCTCTCACGAGCGCTTCTGCAAGCGAATGCGTTCGGCAATGCGCATCCCGATCAAACCGCACCATGGCTAGCGGAACTCACAAAGGTGGATGTAGCGACGATCAATCGCGGTCATCGTGAGATGTTCGACGAGGCGATCATACCGGGCAACCTGCAGCGCGTGATCGACGCAGCCGCGCGCTACAAGGCCATCGATCACGCCTTCGATGCCCGCGACCTCATCAGTCCAGTCGTGCTGAGCGCGAAAACTTGAGCATGCTATAACGCTAGCCCGGCCCGTGTACCATCGGCGACGTCGCGATTTCCGTGTTTTGGAGTTTTCCGTTTACTCGTTCGGTGCGGCGGATGTAGACGTTTTGCACGAGGTCGCGATTGGCCGGGTCGATCTCTACGGGACCGCGCGGACTCTCCCACTTGAGGCCCTTGAGCGTTGCCATTGCCTTGTCGAGTGCGATGGGCCCGTTTTGCTTTGAAGCTACTGCCGCGATTGCCGCCATAACATCGTAGCCTTCCACAGCCGCGAAGTTCGGTTCTAGGGCCGGACGCAGCGCCTTAAACGTTTTGACGAACTGCGCGTTGAGCGCGCTCTTGTGCGCCGCGCTATAAATGTACGCAGTGATCAGACCGATCGCCAGATCGCCGTCGGCTGCGAGATTGTTTTCGTCGACGAGATCACCGGTGGACAGCAGCTTCGACGTCTTGTCGAGCCCAATATTGTGATAGGCCTGCAAGAACTGCCCAGCACCGCCGAACGATGGGAGAAAAAGGAAGACTGCGTCTGGCTTGGCGTCTTTGATCCGCTGCAGATACGGCGCGAATTCAGCCGTGCCGGTTGGAATCGCATCGGTGCCGAGCAGCTTCCCGCCGGCGGCGGTGAAGGCTTGAGTGAATCCGCTGCTGGCATCAATCCCGGCTTGCACGTTGGCGTACGCGGTGTACGCGGTCTTCATACCGTTCGCGGTCGCGTATCTGCCGAGGGCCGCGCCAAGCTCGGCCAGCGTGAACGAGTAGCGCGTCATGTTCGGAAACTTGGCGAGGAAGCCGGTCGACGGCGCATTCGCCACGAATTGCGGCTTCTGCGCTTCGAGCGTTACGGAACCCGCAGCAATTGCGTTGGGCGTCGAGACGTAGCCGGCGAGCGCATCGACACCGGCTTGCGCGATCAACTCTTGCGTCTGCCGCATGGCGCCTTCGGGGTTGAGCCCGGTACCGTCGTCGCGCCGGATGAATTGCACAGTTCGCCCCGCTACACGGTTGCCGTGCATGCGAATGTAGGCATCCATGCCGGCATCGAAGGTGGCCAACGTCGCATCGGTATTCGAATACGACCACACGACGCCGATCCGCAGCGGCGTGTCGGCTCCGGCGGCGGCGGTGAGGAGTACGGTCGCGGCGAGCCCCGTCGCTGCAATTCGGCGAACACGGAAGTTCATGAGCAGTCCCCTCGTTCGGTGAAGTCGAGTTCCGCCTCTGAAGCCCAGAGGCCGTGAATGTGGGTCGTGGACAGAAAGGGTAAGAGCACGCGCGCCAGCGGCCCGTCCGACAGGTGTAGCGCGTCCAAGACGATGAGCTCGGAATGCATCGAGCGGTAATCGCTGGCGACGCCGATCAGATAGCCGTCGCCTTCATCGCCCGCGACGGTTCGTGGAACGAAGCAGCACTCACCAAGCGTCACGCCTTCAGGCACGTGATACGCGTCGCTCGCTCCCGTCGCGAAGTCGAACCGGCCGTAGGCGCCGACGGCCGGTGGCCGGAGGTGTGCCAGCCGTTCGTGCACCGGGCGTGCCGGATCGCGGAAACCGGCGAATCCGTAGCGGTTGGGCAACGTCAGATAGCGCGGATCGACGCGTCCGCGGTCGTCGACATCTTCGGCGAACAAGATCTCCTCGGTCCAGGCATCGCTGCGCGAACTCAGATCGAAGCGATACCGGCGGATAAGCGCGCGAGCTCGTGCCGGATCGTACGGCGTCCCATCAACGTTGGGAAAGAACGGGAAGAAATTGGAGTTCCAAAACGGCGCGTCGAGCACGACGGTAGTGCCGTCGGTGTGCGCGTTGAAGGTGTGCATCATGCAACGTTCGGGTCCGCGAAACCAGCGCATATCGCTCGGGGCACCGTCGCGCGGGAGGATCCCGATATAGCTCGGCTGCGAACTGTCCCAGCCCCAGTGGATGCGCCCGGCCTCCAGGCGTTCGCGGCTCGTCACGTAGCCGCCGAAGGGAAACACGATATGCTCTTGCGTGAGCGCGATGTCATGCATCATGCTGACGTACGGCACTTTGAGGTGCCGTTCGCTCGTCACCGCACCGCCGCGATCGATGACGACCACGAACAAGTCGTCGCTGGCCGCACCGGTTGCTTCGTACCCGTACGCGATCATCTCGCCCGAGAGCGGATCGATTTTCGGATGCGCGGTGAACGTCTGACTCGAGTACGCCCCGCCGAAATCCCACGAACCGAGCGTCGCCAACGTTGCGGGATCGAGCCGGATCGGTAAGCCGTCCTCCTTAAGTGCGAAGAGCTTTCCCGCATGCGCCAGCGGCGCCGTATTCGCGACGGTCCGCAACTGTGGCGCCGCCGGGTCGCGCACCACAGGGTCATCCGTAAATGCATTGCGGTAATAGCCGTACAACTGACGGCCGGCTTGGCGGTTCGCCTCAAAGCGCGGCGTCGCAATCCACCGGCCACGATAGTCTGCGCGCCCGTCGTGAATACGAAAGCTACTCACGTAACCGTCGCTGTTTAGAGGGGCGTCGTCGGGAAACATCGGCGGATAGAACCACTGGCCGCCGACCCGAACGAACGCACCGTTCATGTCGTGCGGAAGCTCGCCCACGATCTCGCAGTCGATGACGTGTGCCTCGAAGCGCTCCGAGAGCGGGCGGCTCGGCGCCGTCATCTTAGTTCGTGACGGTATAGTACGTGAAGAGCGTAGAGCCGGGACCGGGAAGACGCTCGCCCATGCCGACGATCACCGTGCGCGTCAGCCAGTCGTGCGGTCCGGCCGGAACGTCGAACACCGGCGTGATGACGAAGTAGGTCGATTGCGCTACTTCGAAATTCGTGGGGCGCGCCTCCGGCGCCAAGGGCCGGCCATCGGGCTGCCGACCGTAGAGATAGCCGCGGTTGTAGAGATAGATCGGCGTCCCGTCAGAGGCCTCGAGCATGTAATGCGCGTTCAGCTCTGCCACACCGTCGGCGCGTCCCCGCGCCCAATCAGCGCCGCTCTGCGGGATCGCGCGCCCCTGTAGTCGGGGACCGGTGATCTCTCCGTGCGAAATGCGCACGTACACGCGGCCACCCATCGGCGTACGCGGCTCGAAGCGCACGCGATCGTCGAAGAAAAGCTTGACCTGAAACGCGAACTCGAGCTTGAGTTGGGGAATCGGAAGATTCTCGTTCACGGTTCACCTCTGTCAACGAAACTAGTTGCCAAAATGGTTATCATGTACTACTATCGGTGTCAAGATGCCGAATGACGACGTCGATCTTGCGTCGCTCGAGTCGTACATCGGCTTTTTGCTGATCCGCGCGCAGCACAAGCTCTATGCGCAATTTACCGACATCATGCTCGAAGTCGACTTGTTGCCGGCACAGTTCGCGCTGCTCACGCTGTTGAAGGCAAACCCCGGCATCATGCCCTCGCGCGCCAGCAACGCCCTCGGCATACAGAAGGCGAACTTCGTGCGCCTTCAGGTTCAGCTTGAAGAGCGCGGCCTTATAGAACGGCAGGCACGTGACGGCCGTTCGTTCGGCCTACGGCTCACGAAAGACGGATCTGCGACCCTCCGCAAAGCTCTGCGTCTCCATCGGGAATTCGACGCCGCCGTGCGCGATAAGATCGGCGCCGATGGGGAACGGACCCTGCGCCCGCTCCTGCTGTCGCTCACGCGCTAAAACCGAACGATACGTCGATGCTTCACATGCAGCCTTCGAGCGGTATTCAACAGACGCAATGGCGAATCTCGGCGAGGATGCCAAAGGCGAACACGCGATCGATCCTGATTCCTCAGGAGCACATCGACCAGCATCTGCGCGAATTTCCCGGCCTTTTCGAAGCCTCGAGCACGCAAGTGCTGTTCGCCGTACGTGCGCTCGCGCAACGGATCAACGACCGCGCGACAGACTGGCTCTCCCCCCTCGGTCTCACGTCGACGCAATATAACTATCTTGCCGTGCTCTATGCAAAACGCGCGACCGGCCTAACCCTCAACGATATCAGCGGCCTGGTACACACGGCAAACGGGTCGGTCACGACAATGATCAATGCGCTCGAGCGGTCATCATTGGTGAAACGTACACCCCATCCAAGCGACGGCCGCAGCAGCGTCATATTTCTCACGGCGCGCGGGCGCAAGCTCTTCGAACGAGCGTTTCAACTCCATCACGAGAACATCGAGCGCACGTTCGCCGGGCTCGCAATCGCCGATCGGAAGGCCTTGCTTGCCGGACTCGAGCGCCTCGGTGACGCCTTTGCGAAGGATTCAAAATAGATGCAATGCGCTCATACTCGCGCCGCGTTCTTGACGGGTAGCGTCGCGGCAGCCGCGGCCGCTGCAATTCCGTCCGGGATCGGTGCCCAAAGCGGCGGATCACTGCGGCGGAACATCGACGTCCATCAGCACATTCTGCCGCCGGAATACCTGGCCGCGGCACGAGCAGCCGGCCGTATTGCCGACGTCGGTGAGGCTCCGGCCATTCTCGGATGGCAGCCGCAACAGAGCCTCGAGCGGATGGACCAGCTCGGCATCGACATTGCAATCACCTCGATCTCGACACCCGGCGTTACGCTCGGCGACGTGGCGAATGGCCGGCGCCTGGCCCGCGCGTGTAACGAATATGCCGCGAATCTGGCCCGCGAACACCCGGGCCGCTTCGGCAGCTTCGCATCGCTGCCCCTGACTGATGTCCCCGGCAGCCTCACCGAACTCGCCTACGCGCTCGATCAGCTGCATGCCGACGGCGTGGTGCTCTTAAGCGTGTACGGCGATCGCTGGGTTGGCGACGCGGCATTCGCGCCGGTGCTCGATGAACTGAACCGGCGGAAGGCGGTTGTTTTCGTGCACCCGTCGGTCGGAAACTGTTGCCGCTCGCTGATCCCCAACGTCAATGTCGGCATGATCGAGTATCCGCTCGACACGACACGGGCGATCGTCAGCCTCCTGGTCGGCGGCACGTTTACCCGCTGCCCCGATATCCGCTTCATCTTCCCGCACGGTGGCGGAACGATACCGATGCTGGCCGATCGCGTGGCCCGCACGTCGGGCGCGCGTACCGACTTGCACTTGGGCGCACCGCCCCTCCAGATCTTAAAAAAGCAGTATTACGATGTGGCGCTCTCGGCCAGCGCGCCGTCGCTGGCGGCGATCAACGCCTTTGCTGATCCGGCGAAGATTCTCTTTGGCACCGATTTCCCGTTTGTCGAGATGGCCTACACGACGGATGGGCTGCGCAATGCGGGGCTTCCGCTCGATCGGCTCGCCGCGATCGAACGCGGCAATGCGACGGCGCTCTTTCCCCGCCGCTGACCTACTCGCGCTGAATCAATGGACGCACGGCTTCGCCGTACTCCGTAACCTGCGTCTGCCGCGCGTATTCCTCAATCGACGCGCCGGTCCAATCGCCCGGACGCCACGCGGGATACTTGAAGCGCAAGCCTCCATCGACCGGAATGTCGATGCCGGTCAGAAACGACGACTCGTCGGAGGCGAGAAAGACCGCCGCCCAGGCGAGATCGGAAGCCCGCGGAAAGCGTTCCAGCGGGATCATCTTGAGGTAATCGTCCCGTGAGTAGAACGAACGGCGGTCCGGCCGTTCAGCCGTCGGCGTTTCGATCTCGTCGCGCATGTTCGTCCACAACTGGTGTTCCATCGCGCAGGGCGTGATCGTGTTGACGCGGATGCCGTCGTGCGCCAAATCCATCGCGCACGAACGCGCAAGGTTGAGCAACGCACCCTTCGCCGCCGTATACGCGCCGCCGCTCGCTTCACCGAAATGCGCCGCCGTTGACAGCAAGTGCATGATGCTGCCCCGAACCTTGCCTGCGATCATCGCCCGAGCGACGTGCTTGGTCGTAAGCATACCCGCCGTCGGAAAGCTCGACATGGCAGCGGTAAATTCGGCGACATCCATGTCGACGATCGGACTCCAGTGCACGGTACCGGCCATGTTTACCGCAATGTCGACGTGCCCGTAGCGCTCGACGGCGCGACCGACGATTCGTTCGACATCCGGTTCGAGGAGCGCATTGCCCGGCACCGCCGTCGCTTCCAAACCGTCACGCACGATCCGATCCGCCGTCGCTTGCGCGACCAGCGCGTTGAGATCGCTAACGACGACCGCAGCGCCCTCGCGGGCCAGAAAGAGCGCAATCGTGCCCCCGATATTCGGACCCGCGCCGAACACGATCGCCGTTTTTCCTCGAAGTCTCATGGAGGCGTCGTTGTCGACTTGACACTGCCGGGCCTGGTCGGTACGATGCAAATCTATATCGAATTCAAAATAGTTTCAGGGGGCCAGAATGAACGAGCATACGGAGCGCCGCGCGTCGCGTCTGAGCCGCTTGACCGAAACCGCCCGCGGCACCGCTATGGGACAGCTCCTGCGGCGTTTTTGGCAGCCGGTGGCCGTCGGCCGTACCCTCGAGCCGGGGACCGCGCAGCAGCTGCGCGTCTTGGGCGAAGACCTCACGCTCTATCGCGGCGAAGCCGGCCGTCCCCATCTCGTCGGCTCGCACTGCGCGCACCGGGTGACGCTGCTCTCTACCGGCTGGGTTGAAAACGACGCGATCCGCTGCATGTATCACGGCTGGGCCTACGACGGAACCGGGGCCTGCATCGACCGGCCGGCCGAGCGAGACGAACGGCCGTGCAACGTCCGCATCGCCGGTTACCCCGTCAACGAATACGGCGGTCTGATTTTTGCCTACCTCGGCGAGGGCGACCCGCCGCCTTTCGAGCTGCCGCGCAAGGATGTTTTCGAGGATCCCGCTCGCATCATCTATGCACGTTCCGAAACGTGGAATTGCAACTGGCTGCAAATGGTGGAGAACTCGATGGACGCCGTGCACGTCAGCTTCGTTCATCAAAAGGGCCGCAGCGGAAACTTCATCAAAGTCGTCTCCCAGGCGATTCCGGAACTCGAGTACTTAGAAACCGAAGCCGGTATCCGGCAAATCGCGACGCGCGGCGAGGGAAACGTGCGCGTGAGCGATTGGACGTTTCCAAACAACAACCACATCAGCATTCCGGGGATGGAGCCCGGTGACGCTTGGATCGACGTCGGGCACTGGAACGTGCCGGTTGACGACGAGCACACCTACAGAATGAACATTTGGTCGACGCCGTCGCAATCGCCGGCGATCGACGAGCGGATCAGGGCGTATTTCCGGCAGGCCGGCGCCTACGATCCCGCCCATCATCACGACGAGCTGATCGTCCAAGGACGCTACCCCGCAGACCAGCTGTTCGATCTCACCAGCGCGCAAGATTACGTCGCTCAGCGCGGCCAAGGCGTCATCGCCGATCGCGAGCACGAGATCCTCGGCCGCTCGGATGCGGGTATCGCGTTCCTGCGGCGCATCTTCAGCCGCGAGATCGATGCGATCGCCGGCGGCAAACCCACCAAAGCGTGGACGAAGTTGGCCGAAGCAGCGGTTTTGCCCGAACAAGTCGCCGCCCACTAGAAAGCTGCCGCGATGAAAAAGATCCCGATCACGCTGGCGTGCGGCGACTACGACATCATGCGCGCGCTCAAGGAAGGGCAAGTCGAACCCGACGGCATCGACCTCACCGTGCTGACGGCAATGGACTCATCGCCCCGGCATTGGCGCTTCTTCCGTAACCAAGAATATGACATGGCCGAGGTTTCCAGTTCGGCCTACTTCGCCTCGCGCGAACACGGCATGCCGTTTCGCGCGATCCCGGTGTTTCCGCACCGGCGCTTCCGCCACGGGTTCGTGTTCACGAATACGGCGGCCGGCATCAAGACGCCCAAGGATCTCATCGGCAAACGTGTCGGTTCGAAGGCATTCATCTTTTCCGCCACCTTGTGGCTGCGCGGAATCCTCGAGCACGAGTACGGCGTACCGCACAAGTCGATGGAGTGGTTCACCGAACTCGATGAGGACGTCGACTTCACGCCGCCGACCGACCTGCGCATTCAGCGCATCCCGCACGACAAATCCACCGAGACGATGCTGGCCGAAGGCGAACTCGATGCGCTCGTCCACCCCGACCTGATCAAACCGCTCCTCGCCGGAGATCCCCGGGTTGGACGGCTATGGCCCGATTACAAGAGCGAAGAAATCGCGTACTACCGCAAGACCGGCATTTTCCCGATCATGCACCTCGTTGCGATGCGCGCCGAGCTGGTCGAGAAGTATCCATGGATTCCGATCAACATGTATCGCGCATTTCAAGAATCCAAGGCCATTGCGATGAAGCGGCTCGAGAACCCGCGCATCGTTCCGCTGGCGTTCTATCGCGAAGCCTGGGAAGAACAACAAGAGCTCATGGGACCGGATCCTTGGGAGTACGGGCTCACCGATCAGAACATCAAGACGCTCGAGACCCTCGTGCAGTACTCACACGAACAAGGCTTCATCTCGCGCCGAATCCCGCTCGATGAACTTTTCCTCAACGTCACGCAAGGGCGCAAGCGCGAGGAATACCGCATCTAGCCCCCGCGGCTACTTCCCGCTCACTCTCTGATTGGGCTTCAACGCGGCCCCGCCGGCGTCCGAGACGGCGATCCAGGCACGCTTCGTGGGCGTCCATTCGCTGAGGACCACATCGCCGAGTCCGAGGCCGCGCTGGTCGCCGGTGCTGAAATCGTAGATCCCGCTCGTGCCCGCGAACGAATGCAGCGATTCCATATAGTCGTGAATTTGGGCTGCTTTTGCGTTTGGTCCGAGCTTGCGATAGGCCGAGATCAAGAGCAACGCGGGATCCCAGGCCAGTTGTTCGCCCGCATCCGGTGTGATTTTTTCCGCTTTGAATGCGGAGAAGAACGTGGCGAGCTGATCGCGCACCGGTCCGGGCGTCATGATGTCGTAGGCCGGCCATTTACTCGATGCAAAGTACAGCTGTGACGGAAGAATTGCAGCGAGTTGATCCATTGCGGAGTACTCTTGCATCGCGAAGCTGGTGACGACCGGAACGTCCAACCCGCCGTCATGCATCCCGTGGAACGCCGTTGCAATCGGTGCTCCCGCCGCCCAGATAACGAGTGCTTGCGGATTCGCCGCCTTGATGCGCGAGATTTGGGCACTCACGTTGATATCGGTGGGTGAATAGTGCTCGTAGCCGACAACCGCAATGGGACTATTCTCCGGGCGCTTCATCAGGTCGGTGAAGTTCGAGTCGGCTTCTTGGCCCGAGGCATCGTTCGTGGCTAGAAACGCAATTCGGGTCCAGCCCTTGTCGCGAAAGAAACGCAATGCGGCCGAGATTTCATCGAATGGCTGCACGCCGGACGAGAACACGTAGCCGCCCGTATCCGGACGCACGGCCGGACTGATGCAATAAAGGATCGGGCCGGTATGCACGACCAGCGGTGCCGTCGCTCGGCATTGAGCAGCACCGGCACCACCCAAGAGCGCTTGTGCACCGGCGGCGATGACGCCGTTGAGTAACTGCACTGATAGCTGCGGGCTCGACTGATCGTCGAGAAATTGAAACTGCAACGGCCGGCCCTGGATACCGCCCGTCCGGTTAATGAAGCGCTGCAGCACTTGCAGGCCTTCTTGCTGCGATTGGCCGGCAAACGCGAACGTGCCGGTCAACGGCAAGATCGCCGTCAGCGGAAACGGGTCGCTCGCTGCCGGAGCGCGCCCACTGCTCAAAACTGCGAGCCCGATCGTCACGATTATCGCAAGTGCAGTGCGCCGGCGCACCGCTAGGTTCAGCTTCATAGGCATCCCCGCTTTTGTTTACTTGCCGCCTTTGGCGCGATGCCTAAAATATATTTCGAATTCCAACGAACTCCTTCGCAACATATTTGCTATGGAATCGCCCGGACGACCCCGCCGTCGACTCGGATTGCGGACCCGGTCGTTCCTGACGCAGCCGGCGTGCACAAGTAGGCGATGGCATTCGCCACTTCATCACTCGTGAGAAAACGCTTGATCAGCGACGTTGGACGCGCTGTTTCGAAGAAGCGCTTCTCCATCTCCGCTAAGCTGATGCCCTCGTGCTCGGCCAGCTGCTGCACGAACGTGCCGACGCTTTCGGAGCGGGTCGGACCGGGAAGTACGCTGTTGACGGTAATGCCCGTTCCGGCGACCGATTCTGCAAGGCCGCGGGCAAGGGCGATCTGCGCCGTCTTGGTCACGCCGTAGTGAATCATCTCGAGCGGAATCTGCAGACCCGATTCGCTGGAGACGAAAATGACACGGCCCCAGTTGCGTTCGCGCATGCCGGGCAGATAGGCACGGGTGAGGCGGACACCGCTGAGGACGTTCGCCTCGAAAAAGCGCAACCAATCGTCGTCGGTTATTTCTTCGAACGGCTGCGGCGCGAAGATACCGAGGTTATTGATCAGGATATCGGCATTGGGAACGGCGCGGACGAGTTGTTCCGCGCCCGCGGCAGTACTGAGGTCGCCGGCGACACCGATGACCGTGCGCCCGGCCAAGCGAAGCTCGTCTACCGCCGCATCCACGCGCTCGGCCGTGCGGCCGGTGATCACGACGCGCGCGCCGAGCCCAGCGAGCGCGGACGCGGCGGCGAAGCCGATGCCGGCCGTAGATCCGGAAACGACGGCAGTCTTACCGCTGAGATTGAGGTCGAACATAATGTAGCTCCTATCCTAGGACCTGCCGCAATAACCAGGTAGCGATAATCTTTCGGTTGACTGCGCTTAGGCGAGGGCGACCGGGTCGATCATCTCGTTGGCATCGTATGGGTGCGCGATAGCTTTGTATTTTGCGGCGGCATCGATTAACGGCTGGATGGCGCGTGAACGGCAGCCCGGCCAAGATGGCTAGATCGACGCCGGTGAACTTGGCCATCAGCGGAAGAGCCTCCGGAACGTGTCCGTTGACGTGGGCGCTCGCATCGTTCATGACTTTCGAAAACGCCATCACCGCTGCATTTTTGTGCGATGGCATCGGCGGCGGCCGAGTTTGGTAGCTCCAAGAATTGCACGGTACTGGAGTCGCCGCCGGTCTCGTCGATCCAGGTGGAACTGGCGATCGTGAACGTATCGCCGAGTGCCGGTACGCCTAACGTTTTTCCGGCCATGTCGCGACCGGAGCGGATCGGAACGTCAATGCCGACGATGATTCCGATCGCATCGCGGATGCTGGCGTCGTAGATGGTCGCAGCGTACTCGACGAAGATCGGAAGATTGCGCGCATGCGCTTCGAGCCGATGCGCATCGGCGTTACCGCCTGCGCGGCGACCGCTCCGGGAAGGAGCGCGGCTGCTGCCGTGCCGGCGAGAAACGCTGTTCGACTGAGGCTTCGGTTCATTAGCGTGCGGCGGCGTCGCTGATGAGTTCCGTCGCCGGAAAGGGCTTATCGATGAGCTTGTACTTCGCCAGTGCATCGATGACCGGTTGAATGTCGGACGCGCTGACCGTGGTTCCCATACGCTGCCGTTGCATGTGCGCGATAACCGCGGGATCCGTTTTCGTATACGCGGCTTCATCTGCGACCGTCGCCTCCGGATGCGCGCGGGCGTATGCGCCGGCTTCTGCCACGACTCGCGAGAACCGTTCGACCAGTGCGTGATTCTTCTCCACGTAGCTTTGCATCGCGACCCACACGCCGAGCGAGAATTGGCGCGCGATCGCGTCGTAAACATGCGCGATCTGGCGGGCGCCGTTTGCGAGCGCCGCAGCGAGCTGCGGATTGCTGAGCAAAGCTGCATCCATACGGCCTTGCGCCAACGCCGCACCGGCTGCCGAAGCCGGCAATTCAAAAAAGCGCAGCGTCTTGGAGTCGCCACCGTTTTGGTCGACCCACGCCTGCATCGCAACCGTTCCCACCGACGCGAGGGCGTTGGTGCTGATCGTCTTGTTGTTGAAGTCGCTCGCCTTGCGCAACGGCGAACCCTTCGGGACGATAAGACCGTTCGTGTCGGCGTCAACCCATAGGCCGCCCGGCGCCACGATCGTCAGCGGTACGCCACGCAAGTGCCCCTGGATGATCCCGTCAAGGCTGGAGAGACCGATGTCAAGCGAACCACCGACGACCGCGGCGGTGATGGCGTTGCCGCTCACCATCATGCTCAACTCGATCTGCAGGCCCGCTTTTTCGAACATGCCCGTGCGGATCGCGTAGGCAACCGGGGCAAGAGAATCGATCGGGGTCACGCCCAGGCGAATCGTCGTGAGCGAACTTTGTGCGAGCGCTCGAGCGGCCGGCCAAGACAGCATCGCGGTGCCCAGCACAGAGAGGCTCGTAGCACGATTCATACGCCCGTCTACAGCAGCTTGCCTTCGTTTTACTGCTCTTACCATGCACGAGGTACGCGTAGCACGCCTCGTGCATGGTAAGAGCAGATCAGACCTCAGTGATCGTAGATGGTGATGCCGAGGTTCGCTCCGACGCTTTGCGGGACGAAGACGTGGTCGTACAGACCTTCGACGGCAACCGAATGCGCGCCGGCGGACGTTGCGACCCGGGCCAGCAAGTTGCCGGTCCCGTCGAGCACGGCCAAGGTGGCGCCCCCGGTGTCGGCGCCGTAGAACCGATTTGTTTGCGGGGCATACCAGATTTCATCGGGTGAGGGTCCCGCAACGCTATTTAGCTCCGCAAACGTAACCGCGTTGAACGTCGTCATGCTGGTCGTATTTCCACATGCTGCAACGAGCGTTTCATTTTGACCAAGCGCTAGTCCGGACGGACCGCAATTCACGGGCAGCCCATTCGCGGATTTGAGCGTGAACGTTTTCGGGCTGAAATCGTCGATCTCGCCGTTGGGATGTACCGTCGTCGACGGAAGCGCCGTGAGGAACAGACCTTGCGCCGGATCCCAGACGGTTTGTTCGCCACCGCCGTTTGCCGTCGGAAGCGCAACCTGGCCGAGGATATTGTAGGGCGCTGATCCGGAGAAGAACGTGATGAACACGGGACACGCGTTGTCGCTCACTGCCGCGATCACGTTATCGGTCGGGTCATACGCCATTTCGTCGACGCGGAAATTTCCAGCGCCGACGGTCGGCACACCGGTGGTCGCCCCTACTGTGCCTTGGCAAATGTTCGGCGCCAGATTCGGTCCGGTGTACGGATTAGGCACCGGAATTGAAGCGACGACCGAGCTCGAGATCGAAGACACGTTGACGATCTTCAGCGTGCTGTTTCCGTCACCGGCAGCCACGAGGCCGTTGCCAAGCGATACGTCGCCGTTGGGACCGGCGTTCGGATTGCGGGAGAACCCGGGCACTGCCGTTCCGAGACCTGCGAACGAGCCGGCACCCGCCGTGCCGAGAAACGCATTGTTCTGCGTGTTTACCACGTCGATGCCGTTGGTGGCTCTATCAGCTAAGAAGTAGAGGTGCTCCGTTTCGTCCACAAAGCTGATGTCGAATGACGTTGTATTCGGCGGATTGATTTTGGTCGTGAACGAGTAGGTCGTTGGTGGCGCAGTCACGCCCGGGAGAGGTTGCGTTTGCACGCCACCGCCACCGCAGGCAGTAAAACCCACGGCCACGACGGCGAACATAGCGAGTCTCCCCAGTGCGTACGGGGATGTGGAGGACATATTTTTCTCCTTCGGCTTCAAGTCGCGGAAAATCGTCGGCCGCGCTTCCCCGTACTCCCCAGCGTAGCAACAAACAAAACGAATTATGAACAGATGATGAACAGGCATCATCCGCCGGGAGGTGCGAGTAACATATACCCACCGTGAGCAGCGATGCGCTCGCCCTGCCGAAGACCGGCGGCAAGCACCGAAGTCGTCGCGTCACCCGCCCGCACGGCGACCGCTCGCATGCGAAAGTTTGAGTCGCCGGTTTTTGCACGCGCGTCGTGCACGAATACGACGGTCTTGCCGGTCTGCGGATCTTGGACGATCGCAGCGGTCGGCACCATCACGCCGCGAACCTGGCCGACGACGATCGTTGCGCTCACCGCATCGCCGGAAACAGCATCGGCCGGCGCTCCGCGCACGATGACCGTCGCTGACTGCGTCGCGGGATCGACGGCCGGCACGACCGCCGTCACCGTTCCATGCGCGACTCGCACCCGTGAGGAGGTCACTTGCAGCGTGGCCGCGTCGCCCGCGCTGATGCGCCGTGCGGTTTCCGAGGGAACGGCGAGCGTTACGCTGTTTCCGGTTGCCGGCCCGATTTCGAGTGCGGGAACGGTCGGGTCGACGGCTTCACCGGGGTATTTGAGAATGGCCAGCACGACGCCCGCTGACGGCGCGGTGAGCACGCCGTTCGCGTACGCGATCCGAGCCGACTGCAGCCGCGCTTGCGCCGACGCGGCTTGACCGTTCGCGGTTTGCAGATCGTTGCGCGCGCTCGCTACGTCAGCTTGCGCCTGCTTGAGCGCAGTACGGAGATCCGTGCCGGCGGCGGCGGCCTTCGCTTCTGCCGCACGCTGGTCGGCCTCGTCGCTTGCAAGTTGCGAGCGCGCCGCATCGGCATCCTTACCGGCGATAACGCCTGCCGCGAACAGTTGATTTTCGCGCGCGACCGCAGCGCGGTCGGCATCGACCTTGAGTTGCGCTTGACGCGCGGCCGATTGCGCCGCGATACGGCCGGTCGAGGCCGCAGGTCCACCGCTCTGGAGCGTTGCGAGTTTGTCGCCGGCGACCGCCAAACGTGCTGCAGCGGCACTGCCGGCAGCCGCGCTCGCCGATTGCACATCGGCTTGCGCGCCGCGCACGGTCGCCGCTAAGGCAGCACGATCGAGTTCCGCCAGCGGCTGACCGGCCTGCACCGCTTCGCCGACCGACACATCGACAAAACGGACGATGCCCGCTTGCGCGAACGCGAGCTTCGCACTGCTGCCGGCGGGCGGTCCGACGCGCCCTTGCACATTGACGCGTTCGGCGAACGTCCCCTCGTGCGCCGTGACCAACGGTACGTCCGGCGTTGCATCGCCCGCATCACCGGCAGCCGGTGCGGGCTGCCGGTGCCCGAACGTCAGTCCGGTCGCGAGCGCCACAATAACGACAAGGAGCGCGATTCCGGCGATCCACCACCGGCGTGCACTGCTCATCGGCCGATCTCCACTTCGGTCGTCGCCGCCGCTTTCTCGAGATCGTAGCGGGCCGAGAGTTCGTCGACCACCGCTTGCGCGTACGTCGATCGCGCGCTCGCCACTTCCAAACTCGATGACGCACCGTTCCGATAGCCGATCTCGGTTGCACGCAGTTCCGCTTCGGCCGACCGCCGTGCACGCGCCATTGCCGCCGCAGCACGCTGGGCGGCGCCCAGGGAACGCGAGGCGGCTGCGACGTCGAGCACGATCTGCCGTTCGGTCGCGTCGGTCTTGGCCTTCGCCTCAATCGCCTTGGCAGCGGCAACCGCGACGCGGTCGTGCGTGCCCGGCCCCAGCGGAATCGTCACGTTGGCATTGATCGACGGTGCATTGATCGGAACACCGGAGTCCGTTCCCACGACGTACCCGCCGCTGATCGTCAGCGTTGGGAACCCCGCGGCACGCGCGGAGGCAACCGCGGCTTGCGCGGCCTGCGCCAGAAGCTGCGCCGATGCAATCTCCGGGCGCAACTTGCGCGCCGCCGCGACAGACGCTTGTGGATCGAGTAACGCCGGCGCAATGGGCGGCAGATCTGCCGGCACAGTCGCATCAAGTGCACTTGCGGCATTCGTTTCGGCACGCAACGCCTCGCCGGCGTTTTGGCCGGCCGCAACGGCTGCTTCGAGATCCGCTTGTGCTTTGGCCAGATCGACATCGCTGCGCATGACGTCCAGCGCCGGCGCGTCGCCCGTCTTCGCTCGCACGGCCGCGGCGTCGTGCTGCGCGACGGCGAGCACGAGCGCGTTGCGCCGTGCCTCGGCCACGGCTCGCGCCTTGAGCGCATCGAAATACAACCCGATAATCTTCACCTTTTCGGTATTCACTGCAGCGTTGGCGTCCGCTTGTGCAGCGGCGAGGTTCAGGGCCGCTTCGCGCACTGCCGGAGCGAACGCAACGAAATCGCCGATCGTCCACTGCAAACCTGCACTCACTTGACGCGACGTGACGTTCGGCCCCGGCGGGTTGCCCTGCGGTACTTGAGCGTACGTCGAGACGAACGACGGCACGATGCCCGATCGCGCGGCGTCGAGCGCATACCGGCTCTCGTCGAGGCGCGCGCGCGCGCCGGCAACCTCCGGCGATGTGGCAACCGCCGCGCGTTCGGCTGCATCGAGCGAGAGATCGGCAAACACCGCAACCGCGGCCGGCGGCGCGTTCTGCGCTCGTGCCGGAAGCATTGACGCGAGCATCAACACGCCGGCCATGGCGGTCGCCGCCGGCGCATGGTGCGAAACGCGCCGCTCACCGGCAAACGCCGCGTACAGCACCGGGATGACGATGAGCGTGAAGATCGTGGCCGTCGAAAGCCCGCCGATCACCGCGATCGCCAAGGGCTTCTCCATCTCCGCTCCCTGCCCGATGCCCAACGCCAGCGGAAAGAGGCCGCCGATCGCCGCGAGCGTGGTCATCACGATCGGCCGCAAACGGGTCCGGCCGGCAGCGACGAGCGCGTCGGACACGGTCGCACCATCAACACGCCGGCGGTTGGCAACGTCGATCAACAAAATACCGTTTTTCACCACCACGCCGACCAGGAGCAACAAACCCATGAACGAGGAGACGTTGATGTGCGTTCCGGTGATGAATAACCCGAGCGCAACGCCGATCAGCGCCAGCGGAATCGCCGTGAGGATAACCAGCGGCAAGCGAAACGAACGGAACGTCGCGAGCATGACCGCGAACACGAGCGCGACCGCGATGGCGATCACGTTGATGAAGTCGCCGAACGATTGCGATTGCGAGAGCGCTTGGCCGCCGATCGCCGCCGTATAGCCCGGCGGCAGCGCGATCGTGCGCAGCACCTGCTGGATTCCCGCCGTCACCGAGGATAAGCTCGCGCCTTCAAAATTTGCGGTCACGTGGATCTGCAGCTGTCCGTTCTGCGTGGTGATATCGCTCGAGAGACGCCGCTTCGTGAGCGTTGCGACGTCGCCGATCGCGGCCGCGGCACCCTTCGCATAGACCGGTGTCGATGCGTCGAGCATGCCGTTATCGCCGACGCCGGCGGAGCCGACGAGCACGCGAACCGGAACCAGCGTTTGCGATCCGGGCAAGCTCGTTGCAACCGTGCCTTGACCGAGCGCCGAGACTGCGTCGCCGAGGTCGCCGGACGACATCCCGAGTGCAGCCAGCGCCGTAGCACGCGGCGTGATGCGCAGCGACGGGCTATCGTATGTGACGCCGCTGGATGCATCGACAACGCCTTTGACGTTGCCGATCTGGTTCGCGATGTGCGTGGCAAGATCGATGAGCGTCTGTTGCTCGGGGCCTTGGACCACGATCTCGATCGGCGCGGGTGTGCCGGAAAGATCGTTGATCAAGTCCTCGAGAATCTGGTGGAAATCGTAGAGCGCCGACGGCACGGCCCCGCTGAGCTGGTCGCGCAAGCGCGCGCTGACCTCATCATACCCCGCACGTTGACTTGCAGGACGCAAACGCACGCGCAACAGTCCGGCGTTGGGCGGTGTCGGTGAGAGGCCGTTGGAATCGATGCCCGTCAAGCGTCCGACCTCGGCCACCGCCGGATCGGCGATGACGATTCGTTCCATGCGCGTCGCGGCGGCGTCACTTGCTTGCAGCGTGGTGCCGACCGGCAGCGTATACGCGATTTCGAACTGGCCTTCGTCCATTTTCGGTAAGAAATCGCTCGGCAAGCGCGCAAGCAATGCGACGGTAACGATCAGCACGCCGGCCGAACCCGCCGCAACGATCGCGCGGTGCACGAGTGCCCAGCGTAACAGCCCTTCGTAGCGGCCGAGAAACACGCCGATCGAATCGCGACGGCTCGCGTGCTCCGTCTCGCGGCTCAGCAGCGCGCGCGCCACGATCGGAGCAATGAAGAGCGCGAGCCCAAGTGAAACGATCAGCGAGGCCGCCAGCGTAAAGGCCAGGGCGCGGAAGAAAAACCCCGTGACGCCGGTCAACAGCGCCAGCGGCAGAAAGACGACGACCGTCGTCGTGGTGGAGGCAATCATCGCCGCCGCGAGCTGATTCATCGAGAGCGCAATCGTTTCGTCGAGCGACCGTTCGGGAAACTCGCGGCGATTGCGCGCGATGTTTTCGATCACCACGATCGCGTCGTCGATGATCAGCCCCACCGCAACGGCCAAACCGCCGACGCTCATCAGGTTGAGGGTCTGGCCGGTCAGTTGCAGGGCCAGGAGCGCGATGGCCATCGCAAGCGGGATGACGGCGGCGGCAACGAGCGTCAGCCGGAAATTCCGCAGGAACGCATAGATGACGACGATCGCAAGCAATGCACCGAGCAGGATCGCGTCACGCAGCGCTTGCTGGGAGGCCACGATCAGCGTCGTCTGATCCCAGAACGCCGTGAGCGTAATGTCACGCGGCAAGCGCGGCACGACGGCGTCCAAACGCGCGCGAAACGCGGACGCCATCTTGACCGTGTCCGCACCCGGCAACGCATAGGCGTTGACGATCACCGCATGATGGCCGTTGATGGAGACCTGGTCGCTTACGGGCGAAACGCCGAGCTCGATCGTGCCCAAACTCGAGAGCGGTACCGACGCGCCGTTCTTCTCCGGCACTTGTACTGCGCCAAGCGAGGCCCGGTCCCGGAGTGCGCCGTCGATCAGCACCGCATACTTCTGGTCGTACTGTTGGGTCACGCCCGCATCCTGAACGTGATTTGCGTCGGCCAGCGCACGGCTGACGTCCGCAGCGCCGATGCCCGCTGCGGCGAGTTGCGCCGGGTCGAGCGTGACGTGAAACTCGCTCGCCGGTCCGCCGGTAACCAGGAGCTGGCCCAAGCCCGGTGCGCCGTAGAGCTTCGGGACAATTTGCGCAATCGCTATCTCGCGCAGCACCGCTTGCGAGAGATCGTCCGACGTGAGCGCATATGACAGCACCGGCTCGCGATTCGGGTTCACGATCACGGCGACGATGCTCAGCGCGGCCGGCGTGCCTGACCGCGCTTGCGCGATCGCCTGGTTCACAAAATTCAGGTCGGCTTGCGGGTCGGTCGAAGGCGCGAATGAAACGAAGAGCTCCGCCGAGCCTTGACTCGAGGTCGCCACGACGCTCGCGACCGACGGCAATGTTTGGAAGCTTTGTTCGAGCGGTCGTGTGACCGCTACGCGGACCTGGTCGGGCGGGAGGTCGCCGACGTCGGCCACGACATCGATGCGAGCGAAGCTCATGTTGGGGAAGATGCTTTGCGGCGCCGTCAAAAATGCGCGAACGCCCAACAGCGCCAACACAAGCACCACGAAGACGATGACCTTCCGGTTGCGCAGCGCAAACCGTGCAAGATTCAACGGCGACGACCCGGAACCGGCATTTGCATGTAGTTTCCCCTGGAAACATGACAGCCCTGGAAACATGACAGGAGAATGAACGCTGAAGCTTCTGGTCGTTGAGGACGATGCGGCCCTTCGCGACGTGCTGCGGCGGGCGCTTGAAGAAACGGGGCATATCGTCGACACCGCCGCCGACGGCGCAACCGCCGAGCTGATGGGTGCCGACGACTCGTACGATGCGATCGTCCTCGATGTGATGCTGCCCGGCCGCGATGGAATCGCCGTCGTCGGCGCGTTACGCGAGCTCGGCGTCGGTACGCCGGTGTTGATGTTGACGGCACGTATCACCGAAGAGGACGTCGTCAAGGGTCTCGATGCCGGTGCGGACGACTACCTGCGCAAGCCGTTCGGCATCGCCGAATTGCAGGCGCGATTGCGCTCACTCTCCCGCCGCGAACCACGCCAGCGGCCCGCGCCCATGGCGTTCGGCGGAATCGTTTACGATCCGATCTCGCTGCATGCAACCCGCAACGGCCGCCGACTCGATCTCACCCATCGCGAAGCGATCTTCCTCGAGTATTTTCTGCGCAACGCCGGTCGCGCGCTTTCGCGCGAAATGATCGCGTCGGCGCTGTGGCCGTCGGAGAGCGAGATCGGATCCAACGTGATCGACGTGTACATCCGGCGCTTACGCTCGAAGCTCGACGCTCCCGGCGAACCGCCCGTGCTGCACACGGTTCGCGGCGTCGGTTACCGGATGGGCGACCGGTGACCAACCGAATGGCGTTCGGAACACGCCTGACCGTGACATACACGGCGATCCTCGCGCTGGCGATCGTCGTGCTTGGAACGGTCGCGTTCGCCGCGGTGCGCATCGCGCTGGATACGGCGTTCCAGACGCGGCTCGAAACGACGGCGAAATCGATCCGCTCCATCGTCGACGTGCGGCATGGCCGCTTGGAAAAACTGCATGGGGAAGATCTGATCCAATTCCAGGCACTGCTCGGCCAAGGTCTGAACGGCGCGGTCCTCTGGCGCGATGGTTCGTTGATGACCTCGAACCTTGCCCAGCCTCCAGTCGCGCTGCTCGCTTCGCTCGCGCCCTCGGCCGGTGAACACACGGTCCGCACCGACCGGGGAAATATCGCCTACATAACGCTCGCTCTCACCGACGGGGCCACGCGTTACGGCACGATCGTCACATGGGCGTCGCGCAGCACCTATGAAGATGCGGAGTGGATCACGCTCATGGCGTTTGCGGTGACCGGCGCCATCGTCATCGCCGCCGCCGCGGCCGCAGGCGGCGCGCTCACCAGGCGAATGCTGCGGCCCGTTACGGAGATGAGCGCGATGATGTCGGAAATCGAAGCGACGGATCTTCGCGAGCGGCTTGCCTGGACCGGCCCCGACGATGAACTCGGCCGGCTTTGCGTCACGTTCGATCGGCTCCTCGACCGTCTTGAAGCGGCGTTCGATCGCGAGCGGCGCTTCATCGCCGACGCGTCCCACGAATTGCGCACGCCGCTCAGCGTCATGCGCGCCGAAGTCGAGCTGGCGTTGATGCGCGAACGAACGCCGGATGCCTATCGGGCAGCGCTCGAACGACTGCAACGTGAAACGCAACGTCTCGAAGCGCTGGCAAAAAGCCTGATCCTCACCACGCGCGACGGGGAGACCTGGCAGCCGCAGCCGTTGGATGCATCCGAGCTCGCAATGCGTTCGACCGAACGCATGCAGCCGCTGGCCGCGGGCCACGGGATCGCGCTGCGCTGCACGACGGCGGGTGCAGGCACCGTCATGGGCGACGCCGCCATGCTCGAAAGCGCCGTCGTTTCGCTCATCGACAACGCTCTGCGCTTCGCGCGCACGGAGGTTCGCGTTGCGGCCGAGCAGGACGAAAACCGCGTGACCCTGGCCGTCCGTGATGATGGGCCGGGGTTTAGCGACGCGGCGCTTGCATCGGCGACGAACCGATTTTGGCGCGACGACCCGGCGCGCAGCGGCGCCGGCACCGGGCTCGGCCTGGCGATCGTCCGCTCGATTGTCGAGCGGCATCAAGGGACGATCGAATTGCGAAATGGCCCTCATGGCACGGGCGCCGTCGTCGAACTGATGCTACCGGCGATCCTTATTGTCGCAGTTCAGTGACCGATCTCAAAGAGCGGAGCCATCGCCTGCACCGTCGCATCGCCGGCGTGACGCAGATGATCGCCGAGACCTAAGGCATCTTCGATCGTCCGCAACAGGCTGTAGTGATCGTACGGCGTTGCATCGGCCAGCCTGCGGGGACCGTGATTCGTGATCACGATCGTCGGGATGTGGCCGCCGCCCGGGTCGTGTGCGTCGACGACGCAGCACGACTGCGGCGACCCCGGCGCCCGATCGGCCTTGCCGTCCTCATCCCACGTGATGACGATCGCGGTGTTTCCGCGCGCCCAGATCGGCGACGCCTGCATTTCCGCAACCAGCGCGTGCACGACGGCGTCGCCGCGCCGGATCAGGCCCGCGTCGTCCTTTTGACAATCGGGCGGCGCCTTCGGTGAATTGATGCCGTGCATTTCATCGCACTGGTTGGGCACGACGAGGGCGAACGGCGGTACGTTACCGGTGCGCAGATCAGCATGAAGGGCATCGAAGCCGACGAGTTCTTGCGTGAGATTCGGATCGGCGTGCACCGATGAAAAATTCGTGAAGCCCGTATGTTTGGCCGCGTAAAGCGCGGCCGGCTGCGTGTCGGTTTCCGGCGAGAACACGTCAAGCGAGCCGGGACTCGGGAGATTTTCGAGATACGCCCGCCACGCCAACCCCTTTGCGGTAAGTTGCGTCGCGAGATTCGGTCCGTCGATGAGGTGGACGGGGAAGCCCGCCGCATCCGAGCCCTTACAGTTGGGGCGAGTCGAACCGGGAATGCAGTACCAGCTATCGTCGTCGGCAATGCCGAACGTATCGCCGCCGATCAGTGCGACATAGTTCGGCTCGCTCGGGTGACGCTCGGCGTACATCTGCGTTGCGACGCCGTAGGTTTTGGCCAGATCCGACATTGCCGGGGCGTAACCGTGATCCAGCACGGTGGCGTAGCCCTTGTTCTCCTCGATGATAACGAGGATGTGGTCGTAGTGCGGGACCGCTACATCGCGATCTGCCGCATCCGCGCCGGTCACCACAAGGGCAGCCAGCGCGAATGCAGCGACGATCGCCTTCACAGCTTCTGCTGCAGCGTCAGGGTCAGCTGCGCCGGCGCCAGACCGAACTCTTCACTCGGCGACGGCGCCGCACCGCTCACGGTGTTCGTGATCGGCGCCGTGCCCAAGCCGAGATACCCGTAGTCCTGAACGGCTTGGTTGAAGATGTTGGTTCCGCCGAGGGTGATCAACGTGCCCTTGCCGATCGAGCGGCTGAGGAAGGCATTGCTGCGCCAGTAGGCCGGCCGATTGAGCCCGTTGTTCGTCGATGTGTAGTAGTTATCGATCCGGAACTCCCACTTTCCGGGCGCAACGTCGAGCGATATGGTGGCTTGGTGGAGCGGTATGCCCGGAATCTGTGCGCCGTTGACGACGGTCGGATTGCTGGCCAGGATTTCATCGCTGATCCCGTCGTGCGTCGACGATTCGACGTAGTAGCCGTAGTCGATGTACACGATCGGACTGAGGCGCTGACGACCCGTAACCTCGATCCCGCGCGCCAGCGCCTGGGACGCATTGAAGGTGGTGGACACGGAGAGATACTGAGGCAGCGAAGCCATGGTGATGTTTTGACCCGGGCACTGCGACTGCAGCCGCGTGAGATACGTCTGCAGCGCGCCGGGCGCGAACACGACGTTTCCGAGGCCGTACTGCAGCAACGGCTGCGAGGCACCGAAGAGCTGGTTGGTGACCGACGTGACGTAACCGTTGAGTTGAATATTGCTGTCGCCGTTGAAGCGATGACCGATACCCACTTCGAAGTCGTTCGCGCTCTCGGCTTGCAGATTCGGATTGCCGGCACTGGTGACATCGTTGAAGCCGGTGCAGCTGACGCTCGTGAGGCTCGCACCCGGATCCGATGCAACCGCGGCGCCGGCCAGTTTGAGCTGCGGCGAGGGTGCGCCGTCCGAACGTCCGTAGGTGAACTGCACAACGTCGTTTCGCGTCGGCCGCAGCTGCAGCGTGGCGCGCGGATCGAACGTCGTTTGTGCGGTGACCGACGAGTGCTTCAACCACGCATTGAGGAAGAATGACAATTGCTTCGTGATCGTGTACGTATCGCGCAGGAAGTAACTCCACTCACCGAAGTATCCGGTCGGGATCTCCGGGTTGATGCCCGAGGCATCGTCTTCGATGCCGTCTTGTAATTGGTGCCACGTGGTGAAGCCGAACGCGATGTCGTGGTTACCGAGCATAAACTCGTCGGAAGCGAGAAAACCGAGCGTGTTATAGTAGTCGGCGAACGTGGGCGTGCCCAGCAGGTTGCCGTTCGCATCGACGCCGCCCGCGTAGCCGCTGTCTTTCCAGTAGGTGTAGTTATCGGCGAAACCCGAGAACGTGAAGTTGTGGATGCCCGCCGTGGTGGTGATGGAAGCACTGTAGTCGCGCAGGGTCGTCGAACGGTTGCGGCCGGCACCGCCGCCGTCAGGACCCGAGGTCGCCGCGGCAAACTGCTGCGCGGTGTCGCACTGTGTCGTGCCGGCAATCGGATCGGTCGTCACCGTATATCCCGCAACGCCGCTACCGGTGATGCAGTTCGTGGCGCCGCTCTGAACCTGTCCCAAGCGCGTCGAGAAGGGCAGGAAGTCGTTGTCCCCGTTACCGGTCGAGTCCGACCATTGGACGGCGTCGTAGGCTTCGGTATTGAGGTGTGTCGCCGGACTGAGCGCATACGTCAGTTTCGCCAAGCCTACCGTCTGCTGAGTGTTCTGACTGACTTCGTAGGTGTTGACGGCCAAGTTACACGCGCTGACGTCGGTCGAACTACCGGCGCAAGCGCCGTTCGGGTTGACCGAATTCGGCTGCACGTTGTCCGGACGCGCCGATTGCGCGCTCATGCCCGGATAGAAGTCGCCGTACTCGCCGAGGCGCCCGCCGGCCAAGGCATAACCGAGCTTGCCGAGCGTTCCGGTTGCAGTGATGCCGGTCGAGAGAATGCCGAAGCCGCCGATTTGCTGCTGGAACGAGAACTGGGGCGTAGCCGTCGGATTGATCGTCACGAAATTCACGGCGCCGCCGATCGTATCGCTGCCGAACAGCCCTTGTGCACCGGAACCATAGGTGACGTTGACTTGGCTCAAGCCGAACGCCGGCCCGAGCGAGAAGTTGAAGCCGCCGCTGCCGACGCCGAGTGGTCCGACCGGATGTCCGTCGAGCAGCGCAGTGGTTTCATCGCTGCCGAAGCCGCGCAGATTGAGGCTGACGTCGTCGCCCACTGATGAACTCGTCGAGACGTTCGTTGCCGGCAGCGCCGCCAACTGATCGACGACGCGAATTTGACCGGTGCGCGTGAGGTCGGCCGCGCTGATCGACTGGGAAATCGTCGTCGCCGCGCTGAGTGCGTTCGAGTTGCTCACGCGGCCGATAACGGTCGTTTGACCAACGCTGGTCGCAGAACGCGACAGCCCGGCGTTTACCGACGTCGTGCCGGCAACGACGACGCCGTTGCTTTCCGAGATGTCATAGCCACTGGCCGAAATCGAAATGTTGTAAAGACCGGGAGCAACGCCCGCGATCGTATAGCGCCCACTTGCATCCGTTGTGCTCGAAGCAATGCTATTTGAATCCTGGCGAACGCTGACCGTTGCTCCCGCGATCGGGAGCGCACCCTTCTGGTCGACGACTAAACCGGTAATGGTTGCCGTCGCCGCTTGCGCGAACGCCGAACCACCCATAGAAAATAAAAGTGCGGCACATAGCAATGCCGCACAGACGCGTACGAATCCGTTTTTCATGTCCCCAGGATGTACGCGAGATTTCTTAACAGCAGTTGATGAATATCTTAAGAAAACATCATCAAGCGGCTGTCATGTTTTGTTCATCGAAAAGCGATAGCATCCCTGTTTGTGTTGATTCCCGCACTTCCGCCACAGCCTGTTCCGGTGTTCAGTGGGTTCGATTACGTCACGATCGACGCGCACCGCCGCCGCGTCTTTGCAGCGCACGGCGGCAGCAAAGCACTTCTCATCGTTGACGCCGACAGCGGTAAGGTCATCGGTCAGGTGCGCGTCGGCCCTATGGCGGGTTCGGCGGTCGAACCCACGACCGGTCACGTCTTCACCGGTAACGGCGATAGTGACAGCATCAGCGAGGTCGATCCCGTTACGCTGAAAGTCGTGCGCACCGTCGATGTCGGTGGGCCTGTCGATGCGCTTACGTACGATCCGGCCAACGGCCAAATCTACGGCGCGGAAGATGACGGCACACATCTCTTCGTGGTCGATGCGAAGACGTTCAAGCTGATGAAGTCAATTTCGATCCCCGGCCATCATCCGGAGTTCCTCGTTCCGGATCCGCAAACGCATGACGTCTACGTGAACATCGACGACTTGAGCGAAATCGCCGTGATCGACCCGAAGACGCTGACCGTGAAGCGCACGATCCCGACCCCGGAAATCAAAGCCAACCATCCGCTGCAATACGATCAGGATTTTCACCAGATCGTTGTGTCCGGGAATAACGGTGTGATGAGCGCCTATACACCGGCAGGTAAGCTGATCGGATCACTCACGGTACCGCGCTTCGACCAGTGCAACCTCGACCCGACGCAGCACGTCCTTGCGTGTGCCGGCGGCGGCGGTCTCACGCGTTATCAACTCAAAGCCGGGGCTGCGCCGGCACTGATCGACTCGGTCTCGGTGAACGCCGGCGTCCATACCACCGCAATCGATCCAACGACGCACGCCGTATTTACCGTGTGGTCGAACGCCGACGGATCAGGGGACTTCGTTCAGAAGTTCAACCCCTAGGATGTGATAGTTCCACTTTCGCGGAAAATCGCGAGGTGGAAACGTTGCACACACCTGTGCTGATCGCGGGCGGCGGCCCGGTTGGGTTGACGCTCGCCATCGACCTGGGTTCGCGCGGCATCGCATGCACGCTGATCGAGCGGAAAGACGCGCCGGCGTTCTTGCCCAAGATGGAGCGCTGCAACGCGCGGACGCTCGAGATCTTCCGGCGCATGGGAATCGCGGATCGCGTGCGCGCAGCGGGGTACCCGACGGCGTATCCGATGGACGTTTACCACATCATCACAATGATGGATCCGCCGCTCGCTCGCGTGCCGTATCCGTCGGTTGATGAAGCGCGGGCGGAGGCAGCGAGCCGCAACGATGGGATTATGCCGCTCGAGCCCTATCAGCTCATCTCGCAGTATACGCTCGAGCCGCTGCTCAAAGAAATCGCCGAAGAGAACCCGCTCGTCGACGTGCGCTTCGGTCACGAATTGCTTTCATTCGAGCAAGATCCCGACGGCGTCACCGCGCAAGTCCGCACGACGGACGGCCGCGATCTCGCGTTCCGTTCATCGTATCTGGCCGGCACCGACGGCGGCACGAGCACCGTGCGCAAACAGCTGGGCTTCGGGATGGACGGTCAAGCCGACATCCGGCGCATGGTGCAAGCGCTCTACCGGTGCGATACGCTCTACGACGTCGTGCCGATCGGTCATGGGCGACACTACAAGGTCTCCGATCAGTATAGCTCGGGCGTGGTGTGCCAGGATTCGTGCCGCCACTTCTCCATCAACGCCGAGAACTGCACGCCCGAAGAGATGAAGACCATTTTCGCGAACGTTCTCGGTGCGCCGATTCCGTTCGAGATGATCGCGTCCGCGCCGTGGCGCCACAATCTGCTCTGCGCGCAACGCTATCTCGACGGTCGCGTGATGCTAGCCGGCGATTCGGCGCACTTAGTCATTCCGACCGCCGGCCTCGGCCTCAATACCGGCATCGGCGATGCGATCGACCTCTCGTGGAAGCTCGCCGCGCTCCTATGGGGCTGGGGCGGACCGCAGTTGCTGCAAGCGTACGAAGATGAGCGGCGGCAGATTGGCGTGCGCAACGTGCGCGCTTCGGGGAACGCAACGGCCGATCGGCGCGAACGGCGTGAAGAGCACTGGGTGCCGTGGATCAAAGAAGACAGCGACCGCGGCCGCGAGGCCCGCGAACGCGTTGCGGAACTCGCGGTGCTCGAGGCGCACAAGACCACGATCATCACCGGCATCGAGCGCGGGTATCGCTACACCAACTCCGCGCTGCTGTGGCCGGAAACGGGTGACGGCCCCGACCCCGACGCGATCGACTACGTCCCGACCACGTGGCCGGGTGCGCGGCTTCCGCACATGTGGTGCAAGGACGGCAGCGCACTGCTCGATCGCCTTGGACCGTGGTTTACGGTGCTGCGCTTTGGAAATGCCGTGGATACGTCCGGCATCGAACGGGCGCTGAGCGCGGCAAACGCTCCGTACGGCACGCTGGCACTCGACGACGACGAGCCCGCGCACGATGTCTACGGCGGCTACGGCGCGTTCCTCATTCGGCCGGATCTGCACGTCGCGTGGCGCGGCACCGCAACGCCGCGCGACCCGGCCGCGATCGTCGCCGTTGCAACCGGCGGATCGGACGGACGACGCAAACCCTAGTTCGGGATCATCCCGTGCGGATCGATCACGTACTTGTGCGCCGCGCCCTTGTCGAACTCAGCATAGCCACGCGGCGCGTCGTCGAGCCGGATCACTTCGACGTTGACGATATCGGCGATCTGGATGCGGTCCCAGAGAATCGCTTGCATCAGTTGCCGGTTGTATTTGAGCACCGGCGTTTGCCCGGTTGAGAACGAGAGCGATTTCGCCCAGCCCAATCCTAAGCGCAGGCTCAAATTGCCGGTCTTCGCGGCGTCGTCGCCGGCACCGGGATCTTCGGTAACGTACAGACCGGGAATTCCAACGGCACCGCCCGCGCGCGTGACGTTCATCATCGCGTTCAGCACGACGGCGGGCTGCTCGTGACCGTGGCCGTCGCTCGCCTCGAAACCCACGGCATCGACGGCTGAGTCAACCTCCGGCACGCCGAGAATCTGTTCGATTTGTTCAGGGATCGGCGCTTTCGAGACGTCGACCGTTTCAAAGCCGTGTTTTTTCGCGTGCGCAAGGCGATCCGGATTCAGGTCACCGACGATCACGCACGCCGCGCCGAGCAACCGCGCCGACGCTGCCGCAGCCATGCCGACCGGTCCCGCACCGGCGATGTACACGGTTGAACCGGGACCGACGCCGGCGGTCACTGCGCCGTGGAAGCCCGTCGGAAAGATGTCGGTCAGACAGGTAAGATCGCGAATTTTCGCAAGCGCTTGCGCTTTGTCGGGAAACTTCAGCAAGTTGAAATCGGCGTACGGCACGGTGACGTACTCGGCTTGACCGCCGATCCATCCACCCATATCGACGTAGCCGTACGCGCCGCCCGGTCGCGCCGGATTCACGTTGAGGCAGATGCCTGTCTTCTGCTCCTTGCAATTGCGGCATCGTCCGCAGGCAACGTTGAACGGTACCGAAACGAGATCGCCGACCTTGATGAATTCGACGTCCGATCCGGCCTCGATGACTTCGCCTGTGATCTCGTGACCGAGCACGATGCCCTTCGGCGCCGTCGTGCGGCCGCGCACCATGTGCTGGTCGCTGCCGCAGATGTTCGTTGACACGACCTTAAGGATGACGCCGTGATTGAGTTTGCGATTGCCGAGCTCGAGTTTCGGAAAGTCGATCGACTGTACTTCGACGTGCCCGGGTCCGGTGTAGACGATACCGCGATTAGAAGCCATCATTCCGTTGTTGGCCAGACGGCTGAATTGTCTTCGTCGATCGAGCGCTTACGGCTTGAGCGGTAAGAGCGCGCGGACTTCGGTGCCGCCGCTGCCACGTGCCTCGACGGAAAGGTGCGCGGCGAGCGCCTGCATGAGGAACAGGCCACGGCCGTTTTCTTCGAGCGGCTCACGTGGCGCGGTTCCCGGCCGCCGGATTATTCCGGGGCCTTCGTCGCGGACGGTGATCGCGAGTCCCTCATGCAAACGATCGATGAGCACCTCGACCTGGCCGGGCGCGTGCTGGACCGCATTTGCCAGCGCTTCGCCCAAAATGATCTGCGCGGCGAAGACCGCGTCATCATCCATCTCGAGCAGTTTGGTGAGTTTCGCAAGATCCGATCGCGCGTTCCGCGCGGCCGTATTATCACTCGAATGGAAGCGCCAATGGCTATGCGTACTGCGCTGCGCGACCAGCAAGACCACGTCGTCGAGCGGCTGCACGCTGCCGAGCACGGCGTCGAGCACCGCCCGTGCCGGAGCCTGCGCCGAGGCCGCATCTGCTAGGGACGCGATCGCGCGCTTGATCGCATCTTCGGCAGCCGGAATGTTGCGCGCGAACTCCGTCAGCCCGTCGCTATAGAATGCCAGCACGAAATTATGCGGTAATGCAATGCGCTGCGTCGTGACCTGCGGGTCATCGGCGACGCCCAATGGCAGCCCGCCCCACTGCAGCTCGACCGGCGGCGCGCCCCCGCCCGGTGCGAGAAACGGCGGCGGGTGGCCCGCCGTTGCGTAGCACAGCTCCGTGCATTCACGATCGATGTAGCCGAAGATTGCGGTTGCATAAATATCGGGGTGTCCGAAGCGCAGCACGCGGTTGAGGATGGTGAGCACTTCGGCCGGATCGGACGAGGTGAGCGCGCCGATCGTTGCCGCTTGGCGCAGTTTGCCGGCCGTCACCGCAGCCGAAAGACCGTGACCCGTCACATCGCCGACGCAAATCAGCGTTCGGCCATCGGGCAGCTCCGCCGCATCATACCAGTCGCCGCCGACGAGCGCGCCCTCTTCGGCCGGCATGTAGGCCGCATCGAATCGAAGGTGCTTCGAGCGCGGAAGCGTCTGCGGCAGGACCGCCGCCTGCGCTTCCGCTTCTTTTTTGAGCGTGACGTCGGTTGCGGCACCGATCCACTCGGTGATTTCACCGTTCGCATCAAGCAACGGAACGGCGTGCGAGTGCGTCCAGCCGAGCGTTCCGTCGACGCGAATGACGCGGTATTCCAACTCAAACGGCGTCTTGGTTGCGATGGCCGCCTCGATGTGTGCCAAGACGCCGGCCTGATCGTCCGGATGGATATATTTCTTTAACCAGCTGCGGTTGGGCGCGGACGTGCTGACGATGAAGTCGCGGCCGTCGAGCCCGGACATCTCGCTCCAGTCGGGATTCATGCGGTACGCGACGTCCGAACTCGTTGCGACGAAGGCGCGAAAGCGCTGCTCGCTCTCGTGCAGCGTTTGCTCCCGGCGCCGCCGTTCGATCAGATCGGCCGCCTGACGGGCCAGAATGTCGAGCAGCCGCAGTTCGTGTTCCGACGGCTGATGCGGGCGCGACCAATGCGTCGAGATCATGCCGAGCAACTGGCCGGTACGCGAGAAGAGCGCCTTGGCTTCGGTGCTAACCCACTGCCGGTATTCTTCCACGTCCGGCCTGAAACCGCACGACGCTAAGAGTCGCAGTTCGCCGCTTGCTCCCCGTTCCGGAAAGAGCATCTGCAACGATCCGGCGTCGGAGGCCATGATCGTAACCGCGGCCTCAACGAACTTTTCGTATAGCGCGTCCACGTTCTCTTCGTGGATCATCATCGCACTCAACGATTGCAGCAGCTTCAATTCGGAGAGCTCGGACGGGTTCACGCGATAGACGTCCTCCAAATTCGTGGTTTGCCCGCTTTCAGGGAAGCTCAAACTGCGCCATCCGGATAGCTGAGCGCTAGCTTAATCTCATCGCGGCCGTTAACCGCAACCGGCTCGCTTCATCCGGGATCTGCACGACGAGACCGGAGGTTGTTCCCGGATCGGTTAGCGTCAAGGCTTCGTAGGTGAACGCCCCGATAGCAGATTCGATCGTGCACGTGTTCGTCACTTGCGGATCGCGGACTTCATAGGCGTTCCAGAGCTCGCGCGTTTCCGGTTGAGCGATGAGTTGGGCTCGGAGTGTTTGCAGAGCGAGCAAATGCGGGCGCCGTCCAACCGACGAGCGGAGCATTGCTACGACGGGCGCGATGTTCGAAACGAAATGGGGCCCGTGCAGCTCCCGCGCTCGCGGGTCGAGAAACAGCCGTTCAACGGCATTGAACGTGACTTCGCTTTCGGCCGCCAGACGCGGCGAAAGGCCGCGTTCGAGGCAAGCACATCCCACGACGCGGCGATGATGTAGGCGGGAAAACTCAGCGCCGTGAGCGTTTCGCGCAGCAGGACGCTTGGTTCTTTCAGTTCCTCGGCGGGGGTTACGCCGGTGAGCGTCATGAGATAGTTACGCTCGGACTCCGAAAGGCGCAGCGCGTTCGCAACAGCGAGGACCGTTTGCTCCGAGACCCCGGCGGCGTCGCCGCTTTCGAGAGCGGTATACCATGAGACGCCGATGCCGGCGAGTGCGGCAACCTCTTCACGCCGCAGGCCGGGGACCCGTCGCCGTCCGGTTACGGCGATTCCGGCTTCAGCCGGGCTCAGGCGCGCTCTGCGGTCCTGCAGAAACCGGCGCAGCTCAAGTCGTTGCTCTCGATCGTTCATCGTTACACTACCAAAGGTACGTTTGCGGGGCCGGTTTCTCCGGTCGCGCGCGGCGCCTATACTTGCGCTATGAACATTCAGCGTGCGGGCTCGCAGCCATCAGCCAAGGGCCCTGGGGAACACTTTACCGGTTACGTCCGGATCGATCCGTTATTCGCCGCCGAAGAGCCGGCTCGTGTTAGCGGCGGCGTGGTCACGTTTGAGCCGTGCGCGCGATCCGATTGGCATACGCATCCGCTCGGTCAAAAGCTGATCGTTCTTTCGGGGTTCGGTCGCATTCAATCGTGGGGCGGTCCGATCGAAGAACTGCGGCCGGGTGACGTCGTCATCGCTGCGCCCGGCGAAAAGCACTGGCACGGTGCAGCTCCGGCAACAGCCATGACACACATCGCGATTCAAGAAGCGCTCGACGGCAAGAACGTCGATTGGCTCGAAAAGGTCAGCGACGAGCAGTACAACGCGAAATGAAATATACGAAACTCGGCAGCGGCGGAGCCGTCGTCTCTAAGATCGCGCTCGGCACGATGTACTTCGGCGATGAGACGTCGCAAAACGACGCCTTTGCGATTCTCGATGCATTCCTCGAAGCGGGCGGCAATCTCATCGATACCGCCGACGTCTATGCCGGCAGTGCATCCGAACTGACCATCGGCCGCTGGCTGGCAGCGCGTCCGAAGGACATCACGGATCGCGTCGTTCTCGCAACCAAGGGGCGCAGTACCAGCGGAACTGACGTGAACGACGTCGGTCTGTCACGGCGTCATCTCCACCGCGCTTTGAATGGATCACTTCGCCGGCTGGGCGTTGAGACGATCGATCTCTACCAGATGCACGCATCCGACATGCACACACCGGTCGAAGAAACGCTTGCGTTTCTAGACGATGCGGTCAATGCCGGCAAGATTCTTTACGCCGGCCTTTCGAACTTTACCGGCTGGCAACTTCAGCTGTTCGTCTCCACGGCCAAAGCGATGGGAATCCAACCTCCGGTCACGCTGCAGCCGCAATACAGTCTGCTTTCACGGGAAATCGAATGGGAGATCGTACCGGCTGCGCGCTATAACGGTCTTGGTTTGTTGCCCTGGTCTCCCCTCGCCGGTGGATTCCTTACCGGTAAGTATCAGCGCGGCAGCACGCCTGAAGCGCAAACGCGGGCCGGATCGCAGAAGAATCTCTATCAGTGGACGTCGGAAGAATACGCGGAGAGCGATCGCAACTGGGCGACGATCGATACGGTCGTTCGCATCGCGAATGAACTCGGCGTGCCGGTATCGCAGGTTGCACTGAGCTGGCTTGCGGATCGTCCCGGCGTCACCGCCCCCATCGTCGGCGCCCGCAGCTTGAAGCACCTCGCGGAAAATCTCGGTGCGCTCGATCTCACGCTCGATGCGAAGACGACGGCCGAGCTTGACGCCGTGAGCGCGCCAAAGCCGGGCGGGTATCCGTACGGGGCATTCGGCGCCTGGCAGCGCGGCCGCGATCTTCGAGATGGTGCCGGAGCTCCACCGGCGCCGTTTTCGGCCGGCTCAGATCATCCGACCGGTTAGGCCGGCTCGTTATCGATCGAGCTGCCAAGCGTTCCAATAGTCGCGGCCGAGCGGGTTCGGCGTAAAGGCGGCGAGCGCGTTGCGCACCACGTACGTTCGCCGTTCGAACCCGAGCGGAACGACCGGCAACTGCTCGATGAGGATGGCGCCCGCGTTCCGGTAGAACGGCGCGCGGGTTGACGGATCGTACGCCCGGGCGCCGCGCGCTTCGTCGCGGTCGTACGCGGCGTTGCAAAAGAACATGGAGTTGCCGCCGCCTGGCGGCGTTGCGGCGCACCCGAAGAGGTACGAACGATCGGGATCGAGCGCCGGCGACCATGATGTCAGCGCTAGGTCGTAGTGCGCGCTCTCGAGCACGCCGCCACGGTCTTTCGGGCCCCAGAATTCGGCTTCGGTATACGAGCGAATGTGCACGGTAACGCCCGCGGCTTCGAGTTGTGAGGCGATCTGGATTGCGGCGCTTGCGCTGTTGCGCCAGGCTGATGCGATCGCGAGATCGACGGTGAGATGTTCCGGCCGCAATGTTGCCGCTGCCGCCGTTGCGTTGTGCGCCGGAAGCCGCTGCGTCGTGCGGTACGTTGGATCGAGTTGAACGGAGTCGGTGGGCACGAGCGTGCCGCGATAGACGGCCGACGCCAACTTCTGCCGATCGATCGCCATAGCCATCGCGCGTCGCACGCGTATGTCTTGCAATGCCGGGGAGTGAAGGTTGAACTGCAGGTAGTCCACGACGTTTGTGATGCGGCTTAGGATGTGCGTGTCAGGCACCGTGCGCGCGACGTCCACGCCGAAGCCGGTGACTTCGGCTACGTCGAGTTCGCCCGTGCGTACTTGCACCAAACGCGTTTGCGCATCCGGCACGATCGCTACGTCGACGCGCGGGCTTGCTGCCGGACCACGCCAGTAGTAGGGGTTGCGTACGAATGATAAGCGTTGGCCGCGCTCCCAGCGCAGCAGACGGAACGGTCCGAGGCCGACGGGGTCCGTGTCGAGCGAACTTTGGTCGAGCGATGCGTACTTCGCTGCGATGTGGCGCGGCAGAATTGCGAACGGATCGTTTGCGCCGAGCGTGAGGAATGATGAGATGAAGGGCGCCGACGGCTGCTTCAGTTGCACGACGAGCGTGTCGGGTCGCGGGGCGGACCACCTCGCGACGTCGGCCACGGCCGAGGTGTCGGGGACTGCAGTCCGGGGATTGCGCAGCGCGTCGATCGTGAAGCCGACGTCGCGGGCGTCGAAGGGGGCGCCGTCGCTCCAGCGGCCGGTGCGGATGCGGTAGGTGATGCGGCGCCCGTCGGGTGAGATGCCGCCGTTGGCGCGGGTCGGGAGGGCGCGGGCGCGGTCGGGAATGAGACGGCCGCGGTCGTCGACGAGGAACAGGTAGCCCTGGGTGAGCGGCGCCAGCAGCCAGCCGAACGGGGTATTGCGGATGGTGTTGAGCGAGTTGGGCTCGTCCTCGAGGACGAGAGTGGGGGGCCGGGAGAGCTCAGCCGCGGCAGCCGGCGTGATCCACGACGTCTTCTTGGGGAGGTAGTGCTGTTCGGCGGCGGCCATTTCGGCGGCGATGTTGGGGTTGAAGCCGAGCCATTTGGCGCGCTGGTTGCCCTGCGGGTCGATGACGACCATCGAGGGGAAGGCTTGGATGCCGAAGGCTTCGGCGGCGGTTTGGTCCGGATCGAGGGCGACTTTTTCCATGGGGTGGGTGCGGGCGAAGGCGGCGACCAGCGGGGCCGGCTCGCCGACGTCGACCGAGATCACGTCGACCTCGGGGTGGGCTTTGGCGAAGGCCTGGATCAGGGGGATCGACTGCTGGCACGGCTCGCACCAGGTGGCCCAGAAATCGAGATAGGTCAGGCGGCCGTGCTGGCGGTCGATCGCGAAACGGCCGCCGTCGAGCGTGGTGAGGGCCACCGGCGGGGCCGGGACGATGGCATTTTCGGCTAGCCGGGGCGCGACGAAGAACTCGAAGAGCGCGAAAAGGACGATCAGGGCCGCGAGGACGTCGAGCCCGCGCGCGACCCACCGGCGAGCCGAAGACATGTTTCCCGGAGGTTCGCACCTATTGCAACGCGCATCCTACTCCTCGATGCCTAGCAACCGTGCAGCGTCGGTGACCCTCGACGCGCGCGCCCTGCCCGCGACCAATCGAACGATGCGCATTTTTGATGCCTTCGATAAGTTGCCGGTCGGAGCAATACTCGAACTTAATGAAGAGAGCGACCCGCGCTCGCTGCGAAATGAATTTCAGCAGTACCGGGCGGGACGCTTTTCCTGGGACGCGCGTAACCACGGCTCCGGCCGCTGGACGATTCGTCTCGAGCGGATCGACGAGCGCGCCGACACGCCGACCTTTCTTTCACACTGTCCGCCGTTTGCTTCGGCCAAACAGGCGACCATCGCCGAACTGGCCGCGCTCGCGACCGAGCGCAGCTACCGCGCCGGCGAGACGATCTTTGACGAGGGCGAGGTTTGGCCGTACCTCGGTTTCGTGCGCAGCGGCAAGGTCGTCTACACGCTGCTCTCGCCCGACGGCAAGACGCACGCGCTCGGCGAGCGGCTCACGCACGATTCGATCAACGAATCCGGCACCTTCGATCAGGGCGGCTCGACCACGCGTGCTGAGGCGCTCACGGATTGCACGCTCGTGCTGTTGCCGGCGGAAGCCGTGCTGCACGCGGTGCGAAACGACGCGGAACTCGGGCTCGGCTTTCTTGCCGCGGCTTCGCAGGCGCGGCGGCGTTCGATCGACACGATTGCCGATCTTGCGTTCGCGCACGTGCTGCAGCGCGTCGCGAAGTTCCTGATGTCGTACGCGCCGGCGACCACCGGCATGGCATCGGGCTTGCCGGGCGTGGAGAATCTTTCGCAGGCGCAAATTGCGGCGGCTGCCGGAACGGTTCGCGATATGGCGGCGCGCGCGTTGATCCGGTTGAAGAATGCGAACGCGGTGGAACTCGATCGCGGACGCGTGCGTTCGATCGATCGCGCGCGGCTCGAGGCGTTTGCCCACGGCGTTCAAGCTCCGCCCGTCTAGGGGCGGCAAAGCCCTCGTTGCGTTTGCTGCGCTAACGGCGCTGCTTGCGGCCGGCCCGGGCGGGCTCTTCTATCCGCCGACGCCCGTGCATCCGGTGGTAGATCACTACTTCGGTCATGCGGTCGTCGATCCGTATCGCTGGCTCGAAGACGGCAACGCGCCGGCGGTGAAGGCATGGGTTGGACGGCAAACGGCACTCGCGCTGGGCTTCCTGCACACCGAGCCGTCGTATCCGATCTACGCACAACGCGTCGCGGTGCTCGCTCATACGGCGACCCAGCGTTTCGGCTTGCGGATGGCCGGCGGAAATTACGTTTACTTGCGGCAAACGCCGCCGCAACTGCAACCGCAGCTCGTCGTGCGCGACGGCATTCGCGGCGCGGAACGGGTGCTATTCGATCCGCAGGCGGTTGCCGATCCCGGTGCAGCGCCGCCGGCGATCGAGACGATCGCGCTCTCGTTCGACGGCGCGAAGGTCGCGTTCACGACGCAACAGGGCGGCGCGGAAAACGAAACGATTCACGTCGTCGACACGGCGACGGGCACGATGCTCAGCGATACGATCGAGAACGCGGGCGGCGGCACGTCGCCCGTTGCGCTATTGTGGGATGGCGACGGTAACGGCTTTCTGCACACGCAATGGCCGCGCGCAACGGACGGCTCACCCGCCAACTCGCACATCGAGATCTGGCACCACGTGCTCGGTGCCGACGCGGCCGGCGACACCTACGTCTTCGGCCGCGGCCTCTCGGCGCGCGCGGAGTATTCGCTGCTCGGATCGGCCGACGGTAAGTATCAGGCGATCTTCGAAACCGATGGCGACGGCGTGCACGGATCGATCTACGAACGGCCGGCCGACGGAACGTTTGCGCGCGTGGCAACGCCGGCTGCGGCGATCGGGTCGAGCGGCGCTCCCGCATCACGCTTCAGCGGAGATCGGCTGCTCGTCATTTCCGCGCAGCGTTCGCCGTTCGGTGAGGTCGTCGGCATCGATCCCGGGTCGACGTTCGAGCACGGCACGGTGCTCGTTCCGGCGAGCGCGAACGCGATCGAGCGAGTGCTGCCGGTACGCGGCGGCTTTCTCACGCTCGACAACGACGGCGGCGATTCGGCGGCGCGCTTCTTCAGCAATGACGGGAGGCACAAGACGTTGCCGCTGCCGCCGCAAGTGGCGATCACCGATGCGGCCGCCAATCTCGCCGGCAGCGATGTCGTGCTCGGGCTGACGGGTTACGGCGCGCCCTCGGTTTGGATGCGCTACGATCCAGCGACCAACGCGTTCGGTCTTACGGGCATCCGCACGCTCGCGCCCGGCGACTTCTCGGAACTGATCGTGCGCCGTTCGTTCGTTCGCTCGCTCGACGGCACGGTGCGCATCCCGGTGGAGATCGTCTCGCTCCCGCGGGCGAAGCACGACGGCACCGCCCCGACGATCCTCTACGCATATGGAGCATACGGGATCATTACGCGGCCGCATTTCATCGGCTCGATGCTCGCGTTTCTCGAGCGCGGCGGAGTGTACGCGCAAGCCATGGTTCGCGGCGGCGGCGAGTACGGCGAACAATGGCACCTCGCGGCGAAATTGGCGACGAAAACGAAAAGCTCCGACGACTTAGCGGCCGTAGCGGCGTGGCTCGGCACGCACGGCTACGGTACGTCGCGGCACTTGGGCATCCTCGGCGGCAGCGCCGGCGGCTTCTTGATGGGGCTCGCGCTCACGCGCAATCCGGAGCATTACCGGGCCGTGCTCTCGGAGGTCGGCTTTTACGATCTGCTGCGCTCGGAGCGCACGCCGAACGGGGCGTACAATACGCCGGAGTTCGGAACGGTCAAGGATCCGGCGCAGTTCGCGTGGATGGTGAAGCAGTCGGCCTATCAGAACGTCGTCACCGGCCGTAAGTATCCGGCCGTGCTGATGACGACGGCTGAAAACGACCCGCGCGTGAACCCGTATGAGTCGCGCAAGATGATCGCCCGCTTGCAGGCGGCATCGGCCGCGCCGTACCCGATTCTGTTATGGCAGAAGGCCGGACAAGGACACGGCATCTTCAACTCGTACGCGCAACACGTGGCCGATACGGTCGCCACGCTTACGTGGTTCGATTCCCAATTGCGCTGATACGGATCACCGAGCTCTGATATCAAATATCCAGTTCCCAAGGGTTCCAAATCTCAGTCACGGCATGGGCCGGATGAAAGTTCTTCAAGTCGCTGTTGTAAACGTTCACGTTACGTACGAACCAGAGCGTCTCGAAGGGCCGGTCGGCAACGAGTAAGGTGGATATCTCGGCGTAAGCGCGTGCGCGCGTCGCCTTGTCATTCGATGCAATTGCCGCATTTTCGGCTGCCTGAACGCGCGGATTGCAATAGCGCGAAATATTCCAGCCGGCGGGCGGAAATTGGTCGCAGCGATATAGGATCGAATCGTCCGGATCGACGCCATTGTACCAGCGGGTGAGCGCGACGTCCCATTTGCCCGTCAGCAGAATCCCGCCCTGAGCATAGCTCCCTCCAAACACGGGCGGGAGGTAATCCTTAACGATGAGCTCGACGCCGATTTGGTACCACCAACGTTGCGCTTCCAAGACGCTCGTCGCGGCAGCAACGTTGCCCGTTTCGTACGCCATGGTCAACGATAGCCGCTGGCCATCCTTGCGCCGAATGCCGTCGGTACCGACGTGCCACCCCGCAGCATCGAGCAGACGGCGGGCGCGACCGGGGTCGTAGGGAGCGAGCGGAATATGAGCGCTCCAGCCGTTGTAGGGCGCCTGATCGCCCTCCCCCGGAATCTGTACGTCGTGGGTCACGTTTTCAATCAAGGCGCGCCGATCGGTCGCAAGTACGAGCGCCTCTCGAACGCGCAGATCCGCAAGGATGGGGTTCTTCAAGTTGAAGTCATAGAACACGTACTGGTTGTCGGGGTTCAATTCGACCGTCGTGCCGGGAAGCCGGCGATATGACGCAATCAGCGACTGGGAGGCGCCCATCTCCAAGTCCGCCTCGTGCGTTTGGAGCTTGGTCAGGATCGTATTCTCGTTCGGAACGATCTCATAGTCGACTTCGTCGAGCTTCGGGCGGCCGCGCCAATAATCCGAATTGGCAACAAAGCGGATGTTCGACCCGCGATCCCATTTCACGACCTTGAACGGCCCGGTCCCGATCGGCTGCTGGTTGTAGGGGATCCGATTCATATCCGGATAGCGCGCAATCAGATGTTTCGGGAGCACCGGATACGTCTCGGCAGACATCGTGAAGAACGTCGCGGTGAACGGCGCCCAAGCGTGTTTGAGATGGATCACGATCGTCGCATCGTCGATTCTATCGATTCGCTCGATCAATTCGTAGCCGCTTCGCGATTGCACCGCATTTTTCGGGTTCATCACGGCTTCATAACTGAAAATAACGTCGTCGGCGGAAAACGGGACGCCGTCCTGCCAGCGCACACCGCGGCGCAAATGATACGTTATCGTTTTGCCGTCCGTCGAAATGCCGTGGTTTGCGACCGTCGGCAAAACCGTTGCGAGTTCGGGCACGAATCGATTGCGATCGTTCCAGTTGAAGAGATAGCCGGCCCAGAACATCGAGACGTGCACGTCGGTCTGAAGGTAGCCGACGATCGGGTTCAGCGAGTCCGGCTCCTCGGAATCGACGATTCGCAGCACGTGCGGTTTCGTCCACGAGTGGCGAGCGCTGCCCGCGGCCTCGATCCTTGCACAGGCGGACAGTAGCAAGAGCACGCCCATCACGACGCCCGCGCGGAAGATCGTGCCGGCGACGGCATTCATGTCAGCATTAGTGTAACGAAGAGCAGCGGTTAGGGCATTGTCCAAAAGAACAAGTGGGTTCGCGGCCGTTGTACCGGAATGTCTCCCAGAAAAACATCCATAAAATTGCTTGCACGCCCTGCAAAAAGCCGCGTATAGTGGACGGGTGGACACACTCGTTTCGTCTGCTCAAGTCCCAACCATCGACGTCTCGGCACTCTTCAGCGGGCGCACGTCGGATCTCGAAGCGGTTGGCCGCGAGATCGGCGCCGCGGCTAAATCGATCGGCTTCTTCTCGATCGTCAACCATGGCCTCGAGCGCAACGTCGCCGAGGTCTTGGCGGAGGCCACGCGGTTCTTCGCTTCGCCGCTTGAGTTGAAAGAAAGCGTCGCGATCGAAAGCTATTTCAATGGCTATTCGCGGCTCGACCGGGAGAACGGCGAGCCGCACGAAGCCTACGACATCGGGCCCGACATTGCCGCCGACGATCCCGACCTGAGTTCGGGCCGCTCGCTGTTTACGCCACGGCGGTGGCCCGATCTGCCCGGCTTCCGCGAACGGCTCTCGGAGTACTACGACCGCGGCCGTGAGCTGATCGTCCAGCTCCATCGCGCGATTGCGGTCGATCTCGGAGCCGACGTCGAATTCTTTACCCCGTATTTTACGCGCATGGTAAATCTGCGGATGCTGCACTATCCACCGCATCCGGAGGGCCGCGCAGGCTGGGGAATCCGGCCGCATACCGACTTCGGAAATCTGACGCTCCTGGCACAAGACAACTACGGCCTCGAATTGCAAACCCGCGACGGCTCGTGGCTGCCCACCGAAGCGCGAACCGACGCACTCATGTGCAATATCGGCGACTGTCTCATGCGCTGGAGCAACGATACGTATGTTTCGACGCCGCACCGCGTTCTGAACAGCACGGGGCGCTCGCGCCACTCGGTGGCTCTGTTCGGCGACGTCAACGGCGATGCGGTGGTCTCGTGTCTCGACTCATGCCGGGGACCCGGACGTCCGCCGAAGCATGAACCGATCTTGTTCTCGGACTTCGCGTCCTCGCGATTTTCTTCGGGCTACGACTGAGGCATCGCTCCAAAGTCGACGCGATGGGTGGCGTCGCCGAGGACGACCCGCGACTCGACGGCCGGCGACTCGGCAATGATCGCTCCCCGGCGCACGACGAACAGCCGGTTGGCGCGCAGGCGAATTGCTTCGATCGGGTCCGACGCCTGCAGCACGACGAAGTCGGCATTTTTTCCCGGCTCGAGACCGTAGCCATCAAGACCCAGCGTGCGCGCGCCATTGGCGGTGACGGCCATAAACGCACTGCGCATCTCGTCGCGCCCGGTTAAGTGGCCAACGTGCACCGCCATGTGCGCAACCTCCAGCATATCGTGCGATCCGAGACTGTACCACGGATCCCGCACGCAGTCGTGGCCGAAGGCGACGTTGATTCCGAGCGCGTTCATCTCTCGCACTCGGGTCATGCCGCGGCGCTTTGGATACGTATCGTGGCGCCCTTGGATCACGATGTTGATCAACGGGTTGGCGACCGCATTGAGGCCGGCCTCGAGCATCAGCGGCAGCAGCTTGCTTACGTAATAGTTGTCCATGCTATGCATCGAGGTGAGGTGAGACCCCGTTACCCGGCCTTGGAGTCCGAGCCGCACGGTCTCTGCGGCCAGCGTCTCGACGTGCCGGGAGAGCGGGTCGTCGGTCTCATCGCAGTGCATGTCGACGCGCAGACCCCGGGCCTCGGCGATCTCGCACAGTTCGCGTACCGAGGCGGCACCGTCGGCCATCGTGCGCTCGAAGTGCGGGATCCCGCCCACCACGTCGACGCCGCGGTCGAGCGCCCGCAGCAGATTGGCGCGCGCGTTCGGGCTGCGGAGGAAGCCGTCTTGCGGGAAGGCGACGAGCTGCAGATCGATGTACGGCGCCATCTCGCGGCGCACGTCGAGCAACGCATCGACGGCCACGAGCGTATCGTCGCAAATATCGACGTGCGTTCGAATCGCGAGGTTGCCGCGCGCAATCGCCCAGCGGCACAGCGCGTGCGCGCGTTCGCGGACGTCCTCGGCCGTCAGCAGCGGCTTCTGTTCGGCCCAAATCGCAATGCCTTCCAGCAAGGTACCCGACTCGTTGAACCGCGGCCGGCCGATGCTCAGCGTGGCGTCCATGTGGAAATGGCTGTCGACGAAGGGCGGAGTGACGAGGCGCCCGCGAGCGTCGATCTCGCGGGGGGCGCTTGCATCGAGGTGCGGGCGGATCTCGACGATGCGGTCACCGCTCACACCGATATCGATGTCGCAGCGTCCGTCCGGAAGGTTGGCGCCGCGAACGATCAGGTCGAGCATAGCTACGTCCTCGCGATGAGCGTGTTGTTGAGGCGTCCCCGCAGGTAATCACCGGCAAGAACCGGTTCGAACAGCGGCCGTTCGCTGCCCCTGGCGCCGGGAAGACAGGCGACCTCCGTCTCGTTGTCGGGCTCGCAGAAAAACGCGATGGAGTAGCGCGACTTCCCGACGCGCGCGTCGGAAGGCACCGCGACGCGGTGTTGCGTCGAGCGAAATTCGAGGTTCGTCCACTGTTGCATCAGGTCGCCGATGTTAACCAGCATCGTGCTCGGAATCGACGGTGCCGAGAGCCAACGGCCGTCGGCCGCCATTACCTCGAGTCCACCGCTCGGATCCTGAAAGAGCAGGGTCATTGTCCCGAAGTCCGTATGCGAGCCGACCCGCATCTGGCCGTCCAATGGGCTGCGGGCGACCGGCGGATAGTGCAGCAAACGCAGCGTGCTGTTCGTGCCATGGCGGGAAACGAAATGGCTCTCCGGTAACCCGAAGCCGAGCGCGAAGGCGCGTAAGATTTCCGCGGCAACCGCCGCGCATCGTTCATGAAATGCCGCGAACGCATCGACTGATGCCCGGACCTCCTCGGGAAGTTCGTTATTGTTAGCCGCGGCCGGGAACGCCGCGCCGATGTAGCCGCCGTCCTGAAAGATGTCGAACGCCTCCTTGATGTCGCTCGGCTTCTTTGCATCTTCGTGCTCGCGCCCTTGCGGGACGTAGCCGCACTTGAAGCCGGCCTTCACACGATGCGCCTCGATCAGCGGTTCTTTAAGAGCGCTCGGCAAGGCAAAGAACGCCGCCGATTGCGCGAAGACGTCGTCGACCGCAGCCTGCGCGATACCCGCACCGGAGAGGTAGATGAAGCCCAGCGTCGCGCTGATTTCGCGAATCCGCCGCGCGATCGCATTTCGCTCGGCGGGCGCAGCGCTATAGAATCCGGCGAAGTCGACGACCGGAATTTCGGTGTCCATGCTAGCGGCCGACGTGAAATCGGAGCTGCATGCGAACGGTTCGCGGTGGTGTCGGCAGCAGGGTCGACGTTCCCGTCGTCAGGCCGGTGGCCGAACCCTCGACGAGTGGAACGCCCTGATAGGAGTAGGGCAGGTTGTAGAAGTTGTTCGTGTTGAGAAGGTTCTCGATTGCAACTTGAAGCTCGACCGAACGCGTGAGCGGCTGGCGCAGGGTTAGGTCGACCTGCGCAAGCGGCGGCTGATAGTAGGAGTTGTTTTTGCCTTCGTAATCGACGCCCAATGCAGCGTAGCCGCCGCCTTTCCAGGTGTAGGTCAGTTGACCATACCCCTTCAGATACGGGATGCAGATCGGGGTGTTAGGACCCTCGATGCTCGTGCCGCATACCTGCACCCCGTTAGCAGGCGCCGATGGGCCGCCCGCATACACGGAGGCCGGTATCTGCGAGAGGTACGCGCGCTCGGCCGCGAGCGCGATGTTGTAGCCCAAGCCGGTGCGGGGAGCGTAGGCGTACTTGAGCGTCGCGAGTTGCATCAGCATCTGCGCGACGTTGATCGTTTCGTCGATCGTCTCACCGGCCTGCATTGCCGGGAAGCTCAAAGGTTCGAACACATCGTGAATGATCGTATTCTGCAGGTCGATGGAGAGAACGGATCCGTTGTGAAATCGCTTGTCGACGCCCGCATCGAAAGCGATGCTGCGCTCGGGAGCGAGAAACGGATTCTTCTCGATTAACAAGCTTTGATAGTTCGTGCCGGCGGCCGGCGGAAGGTACGAAGGTAATCCGCTCACTTGACCGGCGTACGGAAACGTTTCCGAGGTTCCGTAAGCGAACCGGTACGACACATCGGCGGTCGGACGGTACGCGAAGGCGACGTGCGGATCGAAACGCGCGACGGTCCGATCCAGCGGGGCGAGGTTTGCGGTTTGGGTCGCTTGGTCGATGACGGTCTGGAAGCCGCCGAGCTTCCAGTCGGTGTTATACAGGCCGAAATTGATCGTCAGATTATGGGTCGGATGCAACTCGCCGGTCAACGAGAGCGTGGAGTAACGTATCGTCGTGTCCGGAACGGTCACATTGGCCGGTCCGCTGATATAGGCGAACGTATTGGTGGCGTGAGTGTCATAGGTGATCGTCAGGGAGCTATCGCCCATCGGGTGGATGAGCGATAACGTCCCGCCGTAAAGGTTGTCCGTTTCAAAGCTCACGTACGGTGGCTGAAAGCACTCCTCTTGTCCGTTCACAACGGCAACGGTATTACCGGGGCTATTGATTTGATAGTACGCGCTGGGATTGAAGCCGACCCCGCAATACTGTTCGAACGCGTTGCCGCCACCCGGCAGGCTCGTGCCGCCGTTCGGGATCGGCGTGCCGGGCGCAATCGACGGCACCGTCCCGGGCGGCGAAAAGAACTGCGGGTAGGCCCCTTCGCCGCCGCCGTCGATCTGGCCGGGCCGAATCGTTCCTGCGTAGGGCCGAACGAGCAACGTGTTGTTGCCGAACGTCGTGCGCAGTTGCCCGTCGAAAATGGGCTGGTCGTTATAGACCGCGACGCCCGGATACCAAGCGTACGATGGAATCGCCTTTCCAACCAGCGAGTTATACGCCGGATTGTTACACTCGAGCGGCGCCGACGGCAGACAGGCAACGACCGTCGTGATGCCCTGATAGAGCCCGTACGACACGCCCTGCGGCACGTAACCGCCTTGGGTGCCGACGAAGCCGACCTCGAACGACGTCGCATCGGAGAAGTCGTATTTCAGCTTCAAGATCTCGCCGCGATTGAAAAACGACGCGCTCGTATCGCCGCAGAATTGAATGATCCCGACCGACGCAGGTGTGTTTATGGCGGACGGGTTGTCGGGCAGAACAGCGCATTGGTTGCCATGAAAATAGGGTCCGTTGTTGCTGCCATACCCGAGGCCGAGGACGTACGAGGCTTTGCCCGCCGACCCGGTCGTAAGCAAATTCGAATACTGCGAGCCGTAGTTGTCCGTGCCGACGACGAGTTCGGCCGTCGGCTTCTTCGTGTAACCGGGGGTGATGAGATTCACCGTACCGGAGACGGCCAGGTTCGCAAACGGGGTCGTGTTGCCCGGGCCGGACTGCGCCTCCGCGCCGCCGACGAGATAGGACGGAAAATACTCGCTCAGCCAGACGCCATATTGTCCGAGTGCAACCGGATGACCGTCGATCAGCGTTTGCGTTTCGTATGGCTGAGCACCGCCGACAACGATCGCGGTGTCCGGTTCGCCGCTCGTCCGGGCAATGGTCACGTTCGGCAAATGCTGCAAGACATTGTTGATCTCGGGATTGGCAAAACTACGGAAGGCCGCGCCGGGAAGGTAACTGAGCGTCGACGTGCCGACGTTGATCGCGCCGCTACCGCCTTGCGAGCTGGACGTGACGCTGCCGATCGTGCGCAGCGAGGAGAGATCGGCTTGCGTCATCGTCACCGTCAGCGGCAGCGTCTGCCCGGCGACCACAGCAAGGGTGTTCAGCGAGACCGGTTGGTAACCGCTCTTCGCAACGGTCAGCTGGTAGAGGCCGGGCCCCAGCGTTAGGATGAACGTACCGCTCGCATCGGTGCTTGTACTCGCTTGCTGTGGCCCCGAGACGGAGACCGTCGCACCGGCGACCGCGTCGCCCGCCGGCGTTCTCACGGTGCCCCCGATGCCGGCCGCCGTCGCTTGTGCTCCGGCCGGCAATGGAGGAATGCACAGCGAGAACATGACGAGCAGCGCGAGCACCCGCAGACTGAGCTGCTGAGGGTTTCGAGTACGTGCAGCGGTCGAAATCATAGTCCAACTCCACGAGCATTCAGAGACAATGGAGAACTGACCGGAACGCAAGAGCGCGTTTCAGTTCACCCGCTTCGACCGTACCATACCGGAAAGAGGCGCCGCATAGACAGATGTCTAGCGGAATCTGACCTGCATACACTCGGAATGTCTTGAAAGAAAACAAACGCGGCGAACCCTCGCGGCGATTCTCATTTGCGTGACTCGTACGCTACGGCTGCCGAAGCGGTGCGGGGCATGTGCCAGGCCAGATAGAGCCCGGCCGCTGCGAAAAACCCGACGAGATAGCCGATGTCGGTATTGCCGAGTAGTCTTGCAATCGGGCCGGTGTAGACCGAAGTCGAGGAGAACAACGCGATCGTCAACGCCGTAACGATCACGAAGATGGTCGCGCCGCTGCCCCAACCGCGCACGTAGGTACCTTCGCCGCGGCGGAGCCACCAATCGGCGAGCACGATTGCAACCCACGGTGAGATCCAATATACGAGCAGCACCAGGTAGTTTGAGTACAGGCTCGCAAACTGACCCGCCCCAGCGACCGCGAGCAAATAGCCGAGACCTGCGGTGACGATGGCCGAAATCCAGCGCGGCAGTTTTACGCCGGCCGACATGAGGCTGTAGGCGGCTGTGTTGTCGTTCTGCGAGTTCACCGCGACCGAGGAAATCGCCACCGCGAAGAGTCCGATCGGCGCAAAGCCGCCCATGAGGATCGTTATGCTTTTGATCAATGCGGTCGGCGAGGTGTCGGGAATCCGGCTCGCCGTTAGAAACCCGCACAGCTCGATTGCCGTGCCGGAAGCGAACATCCCCAGAAACGCAAGGGCGAAGATGGTCCGTGACGGCGTAGTTTTCGGTAGATAGCGCGTGTAATCGGCCGCGTAGGGTGCCCAGCCGATGTTATAGCTTCCGATCAGCGATAAGGCGAGCAGAAACGCGGCGAAGGTTACCGGTTGCGCCGGCGCTGCGATGCTGCCGCCCCTGGCGACGGCCATGGCGCCGACGATCCCAAAAACGACCAGCAGCGTATACCCGAGGTATTTCTGCAACAACTGCACGACGTCGTGTCCGTAGATACTGGCGATCAGCTGGAGCAACGCGAGAAGCGCAAGTGCGGCCCAAAATGGGGCCGAGAAGCCGGTCAGCGCCACGAGCGCGACCAGGGCGATCGTCGAGGGAACATTGTTCACCGCGTCCCAGCCGACGCAGCACAGCCAGTTGATAAACGATGGAAGGCGCGTTCCGGCTTGGCCGAAAGCGAAGCGCGAGTCTTCCATCTGCGTGAGCCCCGTCTTGGGGCCCATGACGGCACAGAACGCGACCGGTAGCGAGCCGAGCAAATTTCCGATGACGATCGCTGCCAGGCCCCACCAGAAACCGAGCCCGAGCGCCGCCGCCAGAACCCCGATCACCCAGCCCGATGCCCCGAGATTACGAGAAAAGTGACTCCAAAACACATGCTCGAGCGGCATCGTTTGCTGGTCTTCACTTACCGCATGCTCGACGACCGCGGTCCCGCTGCTCTCTACCCGGAGCTTCATTGCGGCGTCACGCCTTTTCAGCGTGAGCAACGGGGTGATAAGTCTCTCCCAAGCGGCGCTCGAGATACTCGGCATAGGTGATCGCCGCGTATTTCGGCGGCAGCTCCGGCGTGCTGCACTGCGGCATGCATTCGATCAGCGCGTCACCGTTCGGGTCGCCGAAGAATGCGACCGAATAGCGCTCGCGCGCGGACGTGTTGACGACGCGGTGCGGCGTCGATACGTAAACGTCGTTGGTCCAGCGCATCAGCGAATCGCCGATGTTGCATACGAAGGCCCCGGGCATCGGCGCAACCGAGATCCACCGGCCGTCACGTCCTTGAACCTCGAGACCACCCACGTCATCCTGCATCAGCGCCGTAATGTTGCCGTAATCCGTATGCGGCGCCGCACCGTAAAGGACGTCGTCGAACGCGACGGGGTGCGGCGGGTAGTGCAGCAGGCGCAGCACGCCGAGCGTGCGATCGAGCCGCGAATCGAAGAAATCCGAGGGCGCGCCGAGGTCGACGGCAACCGCGCGGTGCAGGTCGATGCAGAGCGCGTGCTGCGCGGCAAAAAACGCCAGCATCGGCTCGCGAAAAGGCGTCAGTTCGGGCCACAAGTTCAATCCGTGGAATGGCGTACCCGCGAGCACGTCCGGGTCGTCCGGCGCAAGATCGCGGCCCATGTTATAGGACTCTTTGAGATCGCCGGGCCGGTCCGGGTGCAGTTGCTCGGCACTCATCCGCGAGTAGCCGTAATAGTGCGGCGAGCGCTCGAACGCGATCGCTTCCTTGACCGCGTCGGGCAGGGCAAAAAAGGCCCGGGTTACGGCGAAGACCTCGTCACACAAAGGCGCTGGAATCCCGTGATTGACGACCATGAAAAACCCGATCCCCCGCGCTGCCGCGCCGACCTCGCGCGCAACCGTGGCGAGTCCGGTCGCGCCGGATCGGATCGGGGAGAGGTCGACGACAGGGATCTCGGGCACGCTAAACTCCAAAGGCTGCCTGCAAGCGAGCCGCTTTTCTACGTTAAACCGAGCCGACGACGAGGGCTTTAGCCATTTGGAAGTATGGACGAGCCTGAAGTACACCGTACTTGTTTGGAAACGATACAATCAGGGCTGCGTTACGCCTTGTCCGGCCCGCCGTGTGGAGGGCGAGATTGCAAAGGAACCCCGGCACGAATATCCACTCGGACATCCCGATCGTCGACTTCGCGCACTTCAACAGCCAAGATGCGAAAAAACGCGCGGCCATCGCGGCGCTCATCTGCGGCATCGCGCGTTCGTTGGGCTTCGTGTATCTGCGCGGCATCGCGATCACCCAAGACGAGGTCGATCGTATGTTCGCACGGATGGCGGCATTCTTCGATCTGCCGATCGCCGCCAAGCGACCTCTGGCACGCGCGCGCCCGGCAGGCGTGACGTTGCGCTGCGGCTACGTCCCGCGGGGTCGCGAACACGAAGATTCATCGACCCCGAGCGATATCAAGGAAGCCTTCGATCTCTATCGCAGGGATAGCTATTACCGGGTTGCCTTCGCGTGCTCGCGCGAGGACGAAGCGCCGTTTACGTCCGAGATTCAACAGCTCGTCGATGATTTCGCCGCTTTTCACCACCGCTGCTCGCTCGTGGCGAACGACGTGTTGCGCGCCTTTGCGCTGGACTTCCGGCTGCCCGAATCCTACTTCGTCGAGCGCCACGGACAGAATAACATCCTGCGCCTCCTGCACTACCCGCCGATACCGGAGCGGGTACTGACCGGGCAAATGCGCGTCGGATCGCATACCGACTTCGGCAGTCTCACGCTACTTTTCCAAGACCCCAGCGCCGGCCTCGAGGTGTTGTCGGCGGGTGGGCGTTGGCTGAAGGCGCCGTCGCTTCCGGGCACCGTGCTCATCAACATCGGTGACCTCATGCAGCAGTGGACGAACTGCGGCTTCCGCTCCACCCCGCACCGCGTCGATGTGCCCAGCGGAGAGGGAGCGCTGCGCTCGCGCTACTCGATTGCCTTCTTCTGTGAGCCGAATAACGAGACCGAAGTCGCCTGTCTGCCCTCAGTGCAAAGCGCGGGCGATCCGCTCTTCGTGCCGGTGATTGCCGGCGAACACCTCACCGCGCGCCTCGACCGCACCTTGATCGCTAAGTAGAAGTAAGCTCGGCGAGCAGTTGATCGTGCCCGTGCAGGATATGGCTTCGCATGAGCGCGACGGCGTCCTCAGTCCGTCGCTCGCGCAGTGCGTCGATCAGCCGCTCGTGTTCGACGGCGAGATCTTCTACCGAGCCCGAGAGCTGGGTCGTCAGCCGGACCGATAGCTGGAATTCGCTCAAAAGCGCCGCGTACGCCAATTGCAACGGTAGGTTACGGGCGAGTGCGACGATCAATCGGTGAAAGGCGAGGTCGGCTTGAATGGCGCTGTTGAGTTCTGCCGACTTGGCGCTTGCGCGGAGCGTCCGCACCGCGGCGAGTAACTGCAGGAAATCCCCCTCTCCCGCGTAGCGCGCGAAGCTACGCACCGCGAGTTCCTCGAGCGCCAGCCGAAAGTCCACGAGTTGTTGCAGCCGTTCGGCCGCAAGCGGAGCAACGTAGCGGCCGCGATTGGGCTGGCTTATCAGCACGCCCTCCGACTCGAGCCGGCTCAGCGCTTCCCGAACCGGGCTGCGGCTCACGCCGAGCATGCCCGCGATGTCGACCTCAACAACACGGTCGCCCGGTCGCAAAGCACCGGTCGCGAGTTGCTCCCGAATCAGTTGCGCGACACGTTCGCTGGTCGAACGTCGCGCAAGCGATGCGTCTGCCCCGGCGCCCTGCTTCATGGGCCGCCTTTTCGCCGCCGAATGCGTTCACCCCACCGGTGGCGAAACCGTTTTGGCTTGCTGTTCGAACCGCTTACCCTGCGGAGCGTCACGCTCCGTAACCGCATCGTCGTCTCGCCGATGTGCCAATATTCATCCGAAGACGGCTTCGCGACCGACTGGCATCTCGTGCATCTCGGCAGCCGCGCCGTTGGTGGGGCCGGACTCGTGTTCACCGAGGCGGCGGCGATCGAACCGCGCGGGCGCATCTCGCCGCTCGATCTCGGTATTTGGCTCGACGAGCACGTGCCGATGCTGCAGCGCATCAACACGTTCATCGAAGCCCAAGGCGCGATTGCCGCGACGCAACTCGCGCATGCGGGACGTAAGGGTTCAGTCGGGCCGCCGTGGACGACGCCGCGCGGCTGGGTGACGCCCGATCAGGGCGGCTGGGAACCGATTGCGCCGACGGCTGAAAAGGATATGCCGTATTATCCGCTGCCGCACGCGCTCAGCACGGATGAGATTGCGCTGCTCGTGCGGCAGTTTGCCGATGCAGCGCGGCGTTCGGCTGACGCCGGGTTCAAGATTACCGAGATCCACGCCGCGCACGGATATCTGCTGCACGAGTTCATGTCGCCGCTCAGCAATCAGCGCGACGACCGCTACGGTGGGTCGTTCGAGAACCGCATCCGGTTTTTGCTCGAAACGACCGATGCGGTGCGTGCGGTGTGGCCCGAGAGCAAGCCGCTCTTCGTGCGCATTTCTGCCACCGATTGGGATGCCGGCGGCTGGACGATCGAGGATTCCATTACGCTTGCGAAGATTCTCAAGTCGCGCGGCGTCGACGTGATCGATGTTTCGAGTGCGGGGATCGGGCGCAGTCCGCTCGAGAGCGCGGCACAGGCGCCGCTCTATCAGGTACCGTTTTCGGAACGCATTCGGCGCGAAGCCGATGTGCTGACCGTCGCGGTCGGATTGATCACGACCGGCACGGAGGCCGAGTCCGTGCTCGAATCCGGCGGCGCCGACCTCGTCGCGTTAGCGCGCCGTTACCTCGGCGATCCGTACTTCCCCCATCGCGCAGCCACTCAGATCGGTGAGGATCTCCCGTGGCCGCGGCAGTACCGGCGCGCTACGCTCTGACCCCCACCGCGACTCGCTAGTGTGCCGCGGCCGGAGGCGGCGTTTCCACCGGGCCGGGCACGATGTTTGGATCTGCCGGCGGGATCGTCGGAATCGGTTGCGGCGGTAGATCGAAGGAGCGACCGTTGCTCGAGAGGCCGTTGGTCAGGACGTGGGGTGTGATCACGATGTAGAGGTTGGTGTTTTGCGAGCTGTTGTCGACGTCGCGGAAAAAGCCGCCCACGAGCGGTAGGTTCCCGAGGCCCGGCACCTTGCGCAAGCTCTTGATCTCGGTTTCTTGCAGTAAGCCGCCGACGATCAGCGACTCGGAATCGCTTACCACGGCCGATGTGAGTTCCTGACGCACGGCGATGCGCGGCGTGTTTTGAACGTAGTCGATGATGCTCGACACTTCACAGAAAATCTGCGTGGTGACGCGGCCGTCGGCGGCGATGCGCGGCAGAATCTGCAAGCTCACACCGACGTTGATGTACTGCACCGATTGATTCACGATGGTTCCGGTGCCGCCGGGGATCACGACCGACGTGAAGATCGGCACGGCTTCGCCGCTGAGAATCGCCGACGGGCGGTTGTTGAGCGAGAGGATGCGCGGCCGCGCGAGAATCTTCGCTTCGCCGTTCTCCGCGAGCGCGTTCACTGCTGCGCCGAGATTGAAGCCGAACACGGGCTTGTTGCCGGTCGAGACGCCCATCGTCGCCGTCGTCAGCGTGCCGTTGGGCGAGAAGTCGATGCCGAGGTCCTTCGCGCCGCTAACCGTAAGCTCGACGATCTGCGTTTCGAGCAGCACGCTGCGGTCGGGAATATCGAGCTGTGCCACCAGCGCTTTGTAGGCATCGACTTGTTCGCGCGTGCCGCTGAGGATTACCGCATTCAGGCGCCGGTCGATCGCAACGTGTTCGTCGAGCCGCACGCCTTGCGGGGAATCCTTCGGCAGCAGCGTCGCCGTGGGAATGGAAACGTACGTCGGCATCGCGGTCGCCGTGGTCGAGCCGGCGGCGGCCGGCGGCGGTACGAACGGCGAGCCGACATTGAAGACGTCGTTCGACGGGACGGCAGCGCCCTTCACCAGCGCGCCCGCGATCTCGCTCACATCGGCGTATGACAATCTGACCATTTCGGTGACGAACGCGGCGGGATTGGCCGTAGGCAGCGGCGCGGCCGCGACCGGCAGCGGTGGCGGCGGCGCTTCGTGATCGCTGCGGCGCGCCGGTACGTGCACGATGACCTCGTTGCCGGCGGTTTCCGTGCGGACCGTGATGCGGTCGCGCGTGCGCAGATCGAGACGCATTCCGATTCCGGCAAAACCGGCAAAGGTGCCTTGGGTGATCTCACCGTGGCCCGACACGACCGGATGTTCGTTCCCGGGCAGTGCCGCCCCAATCAGCACAATGTGTACGGTGTGCTCGCCGCTGCGGATGACCCGCGTCTCGGGCGCCGCACGGTTGAAGCTCAGTGTGATGCGGGTGCTGCCGTCATCGGCAACCGTGCTGGAAACGTGCTGCAAGAGCGCGTCGCCGTTATCACCCGATGCTTGCAGTGGCGAGATGAAAACGAACGCAGCAAATGCAGCTGCCCATATGCCAAGAAAGCGCAACGTTCCGGCCTTCCGTACTCGCTGACACTCCGCCTGCTCCAACGAACGCAATAAAAATAGCCGGCCATAACAGCCGGCTATTTTCGTACGCTGCGCTGAGCTTACATCATGCTGTTTCCGCAGGAGTTGGTCTTTGTGATCGTGATCGGCGTGCCGAGCGGAATTATGACATTCCCTTGCGGATCGGTCGTCTTTTTACCCCAACCGCCGGTGAGCGAATAGGTGGGCTTCACCGAGCAGCGGAACGGCCACGGCGGTCCGGCGTATTGACCCTTCTTCTGTCCTTGGCCGTTGGGTTTCAACGCGGCGCCAAGGGCGGCTGAGACGAGCGTGCTGGTGCCGCCGGCTGCTGCTGCGCCGCCAAGTGCTGCGCCCGTTACGGTGACGGTCGTCGATGTGACGATCGGTGCCAATGCGGCCGCCGCTGTTCCGGCGGCGGGTGCTGCTGCGACAGCGAGGCCGGCCGTCAAAGCTCCCAAGAGAATGCTGCCGACGATCGCGGCAACGGGCAGCACGCACGACGCGAGCGATTTGTGTTCAGCCATGTCCATCTGCTGTTGATAGCTGATCGTGAACCAGACGGCGCCCGTCGTGCGATCGAACGTTTGGCCCGGGCCGACGACACCGTAATACAAACACGCGACCTGGTCGAGGCTGACTTCTACGGGATAATTCGTATTGTTGACGATCGAAAAGCCCGGGCTTCCCGTGGCGTCGGCCTGTTCTTTTGCCAGTTGCTGCGTCGAAACGACCCGGTACCCACTGCCCGAAGACACGACGAGGAACTGCGAGTAGCTGGTTCCGGAAGACGTGTAGGCATCTGCAGCCTTGCCGCCCACGGTGGCGGTGATTCTCGTGATGAGGCACGCGCCGCGGCTCGTGCCCATGGTGGTCTGCGTCTGCGTTATTCCTTTTGCCGTGACTGCTCCGCCGGCAATGGAGAAGTTATCGGAGCGGCAGGCCGCATAGTGGACGGTGCCGCTAACGGCGAGGTTCGTGCGATTGTACACCGTCGCGCGGTCATATGCCGACGCGGGGCCGGCGGTATAGCCGATGATCGGAACGGTCACGAGCAAGAGACTTGCTATGTACCGTCTTACGGCATGGAGCTTTGTCATCTGGTCCTCCAGTTATAAGTGCGTATGGGATGGAGTCGTCTCGACCAACGCCGCTACGCACACGAGGCATAAAATGCCACGCGCACGGCTCGAAGGCCACCTATTCAATTGAGGATGTCCACTCGCATCAACGCCGGACCTTCGGGTTTCACTACGCGTTCGCAATCCCGTGACGCGAATCACCAAGGTAGGCAAAACGCGCTATGCACGCGCGTTTCGGCTTTGTCCGGTACCGAACACTAACATGGAACGCTTCGCTAGAGCAAGCGTCCGAGCGCGACAGCGTCGGCGCCGGCGGGGATGCGCATGGGCGATGATAGATCGGTGGCCGCGCGCCACACGGCTTCGGCCACGTCTTTCGGCCGCGTGAAAGACGCCGGCTCGGCCATGCGCGCGAACAAGCCTTGCACGAGCGGGGCATAGGGTTCAGAGATGCTGTTTAGCATTCGCGGGCGCGCGTTTTCACCGAAGCGCGTTTCCGACGAACGGCCCGGCAGCACGAGGCGCACGCGAATGTTGAATTGCTCGAGTTCGAGCGCGAGCGACTCGGTGAACGCATTGATTGCGGCTTTGCTCGCCGTGTAGACGGATAGCAGCAGCAACGGGCGCAGCGTAACGGTGGACGAGACGTTGATGATGACGCCGCTCTTGCGTTCGCGGAATTGCGGCAGCACTGCTTGGGTGAGTGCGATCGTGCCGAAGGTGTTCGTTTCGAAGATTTCGCGGATCGCATCCATCGGCGTAGATTCGAGCGGGCTGATCAATCCGATGCCGGCGTTGTTGACGAGGACGTCGATCGGCCCGGCAGCTTCAAGGGTTTGCCGGATGCTCTCCGGATCGGTCACGTCGAGCGGAAGCACGCGCAGACACGGCGAGGGCGGCAACACGTCTTCGCGCGGGGTGCGCATCGTTGCGATGACGTGCCAGTCGCGTTCGAGGAAGTAGCGTGCGGTTTCGAGGCCATAGCCGGATGAGGCGCCGGTGATCAAGACGGAATTCATGGAGCTAGCATAGCGTCCGCGGATCGTACCTGCTACAATGAATAGTACGTATTTCGTTGTAGGGAGTCCACGCATGGTCGATCCGCTAGCCGAGGTCGTTGGGTTGTTGCAGCCCGGTACGCCATTTTCCAAATTGATCGGCGCCGCGGGCCGCTGGCAGGTTCGGCGCTCGGAATACGGGCAGCCGTTCTACGGCCTGGCGCTCGAGGGGTCGTGCCGTCTCGCCATCGATGGCGCCGAGCCGATGATCCTCGAAGCCGGCGATTTCGTGTTGATTCCCTCAGCCGATAGCTTCACGATGTCGAGCCTCGAGCCGCCGGACGTAGTCGAGCGTCCCGTGACGTTGGCCGATGGTGCGATCCGGCTCGGCGACCCGAACGGCCCACCGGAAATGCGCGCGCTGGTCGGCTACTGCGATTTTGCTTCGCCGGATGCGGCATTGCTCGTGTCGTTGCTTCCGCGGCTCGTGCACGTGCGCGGCGAGAAACGGCTCGCGACGTTGGTGGAACTCGTGCGCGAAGAATCGCGCAATCAGCTACCGGCGCGCGACGTCGTTTTGGCGCGGCTGTTGGAAGTGCTGCTGATCGAAGCGTTGCGCTCCACCGCGGGCACGACGGCGTCGCCGGGACTCGTGCGCGGGTTGGCGGACGAGCGGCTCGCGGTTGCGATCCGGCGCATGCACGAAGAACCGACGAAAGCATGGACGGTCGCGCAGCTCGCAAAGGAAGCTGCGCTCTCGCGTTCCGGCTTCTTCGTGCGCTTCAACCGTGCCGTCGGCCTCGCGCCGATGGAGTATATGCTCGCGTGGCGCATGGCACTGGCGAAGAAGTTGCTGCGCCAAAACGAAAGCGCCGTCGCCGACGTCGCCGAACGCGTCGGCTATAGCTCCGCCAGCACGTTCAGCGTCGCGTTCACGCGTTATGTCGGACTACCGCCCGCGCGTTACGCGCGGGCGGCGAGTTCTAGCTCGTAGCGATTAGCGGTGGCAGATCCAGTGGCCGGGGATCCACACCCAGTGATTTCCGCGCGCCACGTAGTGACCGCGGCCCCATACGCAATCGTGGCGTGGCGGACGGCCGTAGACCTCGTGCCGCGGCGGCGGCTGCGGTCCGAGATGGATGTTGATACCCATCTGCGCAGATCCCGGGTTAGCAGCGGCGCCAACGAGGCAGCCGGCAAGGCCAACCGACCAGACGATCTTCTTCAACCAGGTTTTCATGCGCTCGCTTTTCCCGCTCGCGCGAGCCGCTAAACCAAGTGCTCGGCTAGAAAGACGGACGCGCGCGCATTGGCCACACGGGTCGCGTAGGGATTGTAGCCGCGGGCGGGCGGATCGTCGATGAAGCCGTGACCGGCGTCGTGCACCATGTAGGCGAAGTATTTGCCGGCCGCCTGCATGGCGAGCGCGAACTCGTAAATGCCGCTCGTGATTTTGCGATCCGTCACACCGTAATGCCCTTCGAGCGGCGCGCGAATTTTCGGGACGTCGCTTAGGGCCGGACTCGAGCCGTAATACATGACCCCGGCCGCGAGGTCGACGCCGCGTACGGCAAGCTCGCCGACGAGCTGTCCACCCATGCAATAGCCGATGGCGCCGATCCGCGTCACGTCGTTGCGCGATCGCAGATAGTCGAACGCACCATGGACGCCGTCAACGTAGTGCGCTTTGGAACGATTGGTCATCCACTCGCGTGCGGCGCGCACGCCCGTGCGGCGCGGTTCCGGAATCTTCGCCATGCGCTCTTCCCAGTCGGGCTCGAGCGGCGATCCGTGCGCGAGAACGATATTGGCAACGTCGATTCTTTGGAAGGCCGCATCGTTCGTGTAGAGGTCCGGCGCCAGCGTCAAGTAGCCGTCCGCGGCGTAACCGCGTACGATCCGCTCCATTTGCGCCATGACGCCCGCGACCGGGTGACACACGATCAACGCCGGCCACGGCGGCGGCGTCGCCGGCTGCACGAGAAAGCCGCGGATCGCACCGCCGGCCGCATCGAAGCGAGCCCACTCCTCCGTCATCCGGCGAGCTTTGCGTCGAGCAGTCCGAACAACGCCTTCCAGTGACGTTCGGCGGCGGCTTCGTCGTAGACGGGCAAGTCGGGCACGGCGAAACCATGCTTTGCGGGATACGTTTCGATCAGGTGGTCGACGCCGGCATCGGTGAGCGTCCTCTCAAGCAGTGCCTTCTGTTCGTCGGTGAACGATGGATCCTCGATGGCACCCGCGACGTACACGCGGCCGCCGACGCCTGCGAGGAACAAATGCGGGCTATCGGGCTTGTCGGTTGCCAAGCCGCCGCCGTGAAACGATGCGACCGCGGCAAATTCGTCTGGGAAGGCGCCGGCTGCGGTCAATGCGACGTTGCCGCCGAGGCAATATCCGGTCGCGCCGAAACGGTCGCCTTTGACGTCGGGACGCGCGTCGAGATATTCCAGGAACGCTTCCGCGTCGGCGACTTTCTTATCGTGATCGAGGCTCGACACCATTTTCATCATCTCGGCGCGCGCGTCGGGATTCGTGAAAACTTCCGCCGGATTCTTCGGGGCATACGGTCCGGACCGGTAGTAGAGATCGGGCAATACGACGAGATAACCGCCGTCTGCCAGCCGCTGTCCCATGTCCCACAGGGTTGGCCGGATACCCGGGCCGTCCATGAAAAAGATGACGCCCGGCCAGGGGCCCTTGCCTTCGGACGGCGTGAAGACCGAGGCGGGAGCATTCCCGTCGTGTGTTTTTATCGTGACTGCGGTTCGAGACATACGCGCTCCTCATTAGACTGTCGCGATTTATTCGCCGTTCCGGCCGACGCTCGCCTTGCATGTCGTTGCTGTGATATCACGCAGTCTTTACCTTTTTTCACAGGTGTATGCCAGCTAGACCCTAACGGCCCGGCGATGCGTTTGTCTCCGAAGATAACCGCGCTCTTATTGAGTGCGGCGATCGTGTTTACTCTTGTCCCGGACAGTACCGGCGCGGCGGGCGAAAAACAAATCCGCCGCGTCCGCGGGACGATCGGGTATCAGACTGCGGCAATGGCAGGCTTCGCGCCGGTGTTCGGACGCATGGATTTGCCCGACGACGCGTTTGCGATCACGCAAGCGAAATCGACGGCGGAGCTGGTCATGCCGGATTCGTCGATCGTTGCGCTCGGCGAGAACACGCACGTGCAAGTCGGTGCGTTCGACAACGCGGCGAACGGACCGGGCGCGACCCTGATCGTCAACAACGGCGCGCTGCGCTTCGACGTGCGGCGTCCGGTGGGCGGCCGCGCGAACTATCGCTTCGTTACCGCGACCTCGCAAATCGCGGTACGCGGCACGATCGGACTGCTTTCGTTCGTCGGCGGGAACACGACCGTGACGTGCGTCGTGTGCGCGGCCGATAGCGTGTCGGTCACCGTGGGCACGCAAACGTTTACGCTCGCGACGGGACAAGTGCTCACGGTCGGCGTGACCGGCGCGGTGACGACCGCGCCCGCGACAGCGGCGACGCTGCAAACGTTCATCGATGCGGGATTGAACCCGACCGCGACCGGTCCGGCCACGACCGGCGCCGGCGGTGGCGCCGGGACGGGCTTGGCTATTGCGGCCGGCACCGCGGCCGTTGTTGCGGGCGTCGTGATCGCAAATAACAGCGGCTCACCTGCGTCGTCGACAACGTCATCACCGGTGCCCGGCGCTTCGCCGACCGCGAGCCCCTCGCCGCGTCCGACGGCGACGCCGACGCCGGTCGTGACGCCGGCACCGACGGCCGCGCCGACCGCTACGGGATTGCCCGGCAACGTGAACGTAACCGGAACGCGCCGCGCTCTGCCCGCGGCTACGCCGAGGAGCGTCCGATGAAACAGTTGCTCCTTGCGGGCGCGTTTGCATCGGCCGTCGCCATTGCTGCATGTTCGAGCGGCGGCGGCGGTTCTTCCAATGGTGCGCCCGTGCTGCCGGTCTCGGGCTCGGCCGTTCCCACCGCGGGTCCGCTCAGCGGCACGCGCGGCACGATCAGCCTCGTCATTCCAACTGCGAAGAGTTCTTCAGCGTCCGTACGCCGTGCACAGTTCGTTTCTTCTGCCGCGTTGTCGGCCGTCGTGACGGTCAACGGCGGGGTGAACGCGAGCTACGACATCAGCGGAACGTCAACATATTGCACGCCCGTTTCGGGTGGACGCGCATGCACGCTACCGATATCCGTGCCGTTGGGAACGACGTCGGCGACCGTGAGCCTGCAACTCTGGGACCACGCGGGCGGGACCGGGACGATGCTCGGCTCAGGTTCGGGCAACACGACGATCGCGAATAACGCAACGTCGTTTACCGTTGCCGTCGACGTCAGCCCGGTCGTTGCAGGCGTCACGCTTAGTCTTCTCTTCCCATCGACAGGTTTGCCGCGCATCTCGATCAGTCACGTGCAAACCGGCACGAATGCCGGCGTGATGACGATGACGTTCACTGATCCCGACGGCGTGGTGATTCCGTCCACCAGCACGTCGCCGTTTCTCGTCCCGGTCACGCTGAACGTGGCCGATCCGTCGGGCACCGTGTCGCTCACGCAAACGACGATCACCAATGCCACACAAAGCACCACGGTTTCGTACACCGGCGGGTCGACGCTCGGCTCGAGCGTCACGTTCAACGCCCTTACGGGGACGACGCCGGTCGGCACGCTCGTCTCGAAAACATCCGGATATCAAACGAACTTCTATCTCGGGTTGACGGGGACGTCGTTCTCAAAACAGCCCGACGAAATCACCGTTGGTTCCGACGGCAATCTGTGGTTCGCCGAATCGCACAACTGGGCTATCGGCAAGATGGACACGAGCGGCAATCTGCTCGGCGAATTCAACGTGCCCAATGCCGGCAGCAGCCCGGGCCCGCTCGCGATTACGGCCGGCCCCGTGAGTGACCCGCACGTTTGGTACACGGAACCGTTCGAAAACGGCGGCGGCCTCGGCGATTACTCGAACGTCGCCGTTCCGTCGGGCGTCGCGCCGGGATCCGCGTTCTTCACCGGCAACGCGAACAGTCAGCCGGTGGGAATTCGCTCGCTGGGCAGCAACATCTGGATGTCGCTGCAGGGCACGAGCCAGCTCTTCATCTTCGATACGACCGGCGCGCAAGTTGCCGGCAGTCCTGTCGCGCTTGCCGGCGGAACCGGGCCGAACGGCTTGGCTGTCGGCTCGGACGGGAATATGTACGTGACGGGCTATTTCACCAACAACATCTTGGCGTTCAGCCCGACGGCGCCGTTCACGCAAGTGGTGAACAAGACGATCCCGACGGCCGGCTCGTCTCCAATCGAACTCGACTCGGGTCCGGACGGCGCGATTTGGTTCACCGAGCAAATCGGCGGCAAAATCGGCCGCTTGCCGATCGGCGGCTCGATCGCTGAAGTTGCGTTGCCCGCAAACTACGGCGATCCGTGGGAGATCGTGAACGGCTCGGACGGCGGCATTTGGTTCACCGCCTACAACAACGTAACGAACTTCGGCCAAATCATACGCATCGATCCGGCCACGCACGCGTTCGTCGCCTATCAGTTGCAAACCACGCCGCAGACGTCGTACGGTCTCGTCTCTGGACCGGACGGCAACCTGTGGGCAACGGACTTCGTCGGGAGCTCGATCATTCGCATCCAGCCGTAGTTCAGGGGCCGCGGCGGCAGCAGGCAGAATCGCGGGCGGTTGCGGATACCCCGCGATGATGCTTTCTCGAGCCATTCGTATCGCCGCGGCGTGTTCGATCGCGGTGCTCACCGCGGGCATGCTGCGGACGCCGCTGCGGGCGGCGGATCTCGTGACGATCCGCGTCGCGGTCTCGCCGTCGGACGACGACACGGCGCCGCTGCTCTACGCCAAGGCCACCGGCATGTTCGAGCGCGCGGGTCTCGACGTGCAGATTCAGCGGCTCGGGAGCGGTTCTGCGATCGCGAGCGCCGTGACGGGCGGCGCGATCGACATCGGCAAGTCGAGCATCATTTCGCTGCTCGCCGCCCATCAGCACGGCATTCCGTACTCGATCGTCGGAACGTGCGCGCTCTACAGCAGCAACGTACCGTTCGAGGGCCTCGTCGTCGCGAAGGACTCGACGATCACGACAGGCGCCGATCTGAACGGCAAGACCGTCTCCACGCAATCGCTCAACGACATCGGCCAGTTAGCGGAAGAGGCATGGGTCGATCAGCACGGCGGCGATTCGAAGACGCTGCACGTGACGGAGATTCCCACCTCGGCCGCCCAGCCCGCGGTGGAATCGCATCGGGTCGACGCCGCCATTCTGCTCGAACCGGTATTGAGCACCGCGCTGGCAGCCGGCAAGCTACGGCTGCTCGGTCACGCGTTTGGTTCGATCGCGCCGGCGTTTTTGTTCTCGGCCTGGTTCACGACCAACGACTATGCGGCCCAGCACGTCGATGCGATCCGCAAATTCGTCACCGTCATCTATCAAGCCGGTGCTTACACGAACACGCATCATAAGGATGCAGCACCGATCGTAGCAGCGCAAATCAAAATGCCGGTCGACGCCGTCCAAAATGCCGAGTGGTCAGCCGCCGGAACATCGATCGACCCGAATCTGATTCAGCCGGTGATCGACACCGCCGCCAAATACGGTACGATCTCGAAAACGTTCTCGTACCGCGACATGATCAACCCGGCATTTCTGACCCTGAAGGCACGCTAGACGGATTCGAGTTGGGCGGTCTCGGCTTCGATCGGGTCGGCTTGGGCGTCGAACGCGGCGCGCTTCGACTTCGCCGCGGCGTCGGCGAGCGGCTGCGACGCCGGTGGCGTTTGGATCGCGGCGGCCGTGCGCGCAAGCGTTAGCTGATCGATGCCCTTCTTCACCGAGCCGAGCGCGGTCGTGAGGCGGTTGTCTAGATCGAACAGGACTTGCGCCGCGTAGGCGTCCGCGCCTTCGCGAATGCGTTGCGCGCGCACTTCGGCTTCGCGCAGCACGGTCTCGGCGGTGATGCGCGCGCGGTTGACGATCTCGTGATCGTCGACCATTGCGGCATGCGCTTCGGAGGCGTCGCTGACGATCGCCTGCGCGCGTTCCTGAGCCTCACGCAACACGCGGTCTTTGTCTTTCGCGATCAGCTTGGCCTGACCGACTTCCGCCGGCAGCGTCGAGCGGATCTTCTCGATGAACTCGAAGAGCCGCTCTTCGGAAAGCACGCGCCGTTTCAGCGGCAACACCGTGCCCTGACGCACGTAGGCCTCGAGTTTGTCCAACACGCGATAGATGCTCACGATGGGTGTTTCTCCTCGGATGGTTCGGTGGTTCGCTGGGAAGCGCGCTTGGCGCGCATGACGTGCAGTACGGCTGCCGGAACGTATTGATCGATCTCCCCGCCCAGGGAGAAGACTTCTTTGACCAGGCTCGATGACACGAACGAATACATCGGGTCGCTCGGCACGAACATCGTGTCGATCCCGCTCAGCGAACGGTTCATCAGCGCGGTCGACATCTCGTTTTCAAAATCGGAGATGACGCGCAAGCCCTTGACGATGACGCCCGCGCCGGTGGCCTTCGCAAAGTCGGCCAGCAAGCCGCGGAAATCCCGCACTTCGACGTTAGGGAGATGCTTCGTCGCCGCAACGATCATTTGCTTCCGCTCTTCGAGCGTGAACAGCGGTTCGCGCTTCTGCGGATTGACGACGACCGCAACGAGCACGCGCGGAAACACCGCGGCGGCGCGTTCGATCACGAAGAGATGGCCGAGCGTCAGCGGATCGAACGAGCCCGGGTAGATCGCGCTCGGCGAGGCGTGCGGTTGTCCGTTCACGCCGGCTCCGGTTGCAGGAAAGCGAGCGCAACTTCACCGTATGCGGCCTCGCGTTGCACGGCGAACGCCGGATCGGCCGGCGCCGGTTCGCGCGAGCTGTGTTCGTAGACGACGAGCGAGCGTTCGTCGATCGCGCCGCGCTCGCGCAACACAGCGAACGCCGCCGCGGGATACGCTTGCGCGTAGGGCGGGTCGGCGAACACGAGGTCGTAGCGGCCCGCGACCATGCGCGCGGCGCGCTCCGCCGACATCGCGAGCACGGTGGTGCGGTCGGTGAGCCCGAGTTCGTGCGCCGCGCCGCGCAACGCATCGGCCGTGGGGCGGTGCTGCTCGACGAACGTCGCGTGCGCGGCGCCGCGCGAGAGCGCCTCGAAACCGAGTGCGCCCGTACCTGCGAAGAGGTCGAGGACGTTCGCGTTCCTGACCCGATCGGCGAGGATCGAGAACAACGCCTCTTTGACGCGGGCGGGAGTGGGGCGGACCGCGCGTCCGGACGGTGTCCTCACGCTTCTGCTACGAAGCGTCCCTCCGGTGAGTCTCAGCGTACCCATTTGGATGGACCGTTATCTTCGCCATAATGTCTCACGCACCTCGAACGATGCCGGCCAGCGCGTCAAGATGTTCGATCTGCGCGGTCGGCTCCGCCAGCTCCGCCGGGTACGCGTCACCGCCGCGATTCAGCCACACCGCGCGCAATCCGTATGCGCGCGCTCCGGCGATATCGGCAATTGGATTGTCACCCACGTACCAGAGCTCTGCGGGCGTGACGCCGAGCGCCTCTTCCAGCTGACGGAACGCTTCCGCTGACGGTTTGTATGCACCGAGGAGATCGCTCACCAAGACCGGCCCGGGAAACACGCCGAGTGCGTGCTCGATCTTCCGTTCCTGCAATTCCGACCAGCCGTTGGTGAGGATGGCGACCGGAATACCATCGGCAACGAGCGCGCGGATGCACTCGACCGCGCCCGGCACCGGCACGACCATTTCCGCGACGAGGTCGTAGCAGATCTGGCGATAACGGCCTGCCAGCTCCTCACCGTCGACCTGTGTCGCCGCGCAGTTGCTGAGGAACTTTGCCGCGAAGCGCACCATCATTGCGGCCATCGATTCTTGCGCCGTGCGGAACGGCACGAGCAGCGCCTCGACGGCGTCGTACGTCGGCGCTTGTTCGATGTCGAGCAGTGAACCAAACTGCGCGGCGAGCACGCCGAACGCGTGCCGTTCGAGGTGGTTATCCATCCCGAGCGTATGATCGAAGTCGAAACCGACCGCGGTCTTCTTCACGCGGTCACCAACAACGCGCGGGCCGCCGCAACGTCGTCGATCAAGGCGCGCAGCGCGAGGTGCTCGGGCGCCGCAAGTTCCGGATCTTCCGACACGATCGCTTCGGCCGAACCTTTGGCCTGCATGTAGAGCGAGAAGTCGTCGACGATGTTCCCGATCGTGTCGTTGGCGCCGGCTTGCGTCGTGCCGGCCAAGACGCCGGCCTTACGCATCCGCAAGTCGGCTTCAGCCACTTCGAACCCGTCGTTCGTTTCGGCCAGCACGTCGAGCCGCTCGAGGAATTCCTGATTGCCGGACGTCACGAGCACGCACGTCGAGGCGGCCGCACCGCGTCCGACGCGGCCGCGCAATTGATGCAACGTCGCCAGCCCAAACCGTTCTGCATCCAAAACCACCATCACGCTCGCATTCGGCACGTCGACGCCCACTTCGATCACGGTCGTTGAAACCAGCACGTCGATCTCACCAGCCTTAAACCTAGCCATGACGGCTTCTTTCTCCTTCGGCGGCATGCGTCCGTGCAGCAACCCGACGCGCAAATCCGGGAACACCTCGCGCCCGATGTATTCGGCTTCCTTGATCGCGCTGCTCAGTTCGGTTTCGCCGGCCTCGATCGCCGGCACGACGACATACGTCTGATGGCCGAGCTTCACGTTCTCGCGCACGAAATCGTAGACGCGCGCTTTGCGGCTGTCGCGAATGACAAAGGTCGCAACCGGCGTGCGCCCCGGCGGCAGCTCGTCGATGATCGAGACGTCGAGGTCGGCGTACTTCGTCTGCGCGAGCGTGCGCGGAATCGGCGTGGCGGTCAGATAGAGGGTGTGCGGTGCGAGGCTCTTGGCCCGCAGCTGCGCCCGCTGTTCGACGCCGAAGCGGTGCTGTTCGTCGATGATCACGAGCCCGAGGCGCGCGAACTCCACGTTTTCGGTGAGCAGCGCGTGCGTGCCGACGGCGAGCCCGGCGGCGCCCGAGGCCAGCCGCTCGCGCGCGTTGCGGCGGTCGCGCACGCCTTGCGAGCCGAAGATCGCCTCGACCGCGATGCCGAACGGCAGCAGCAGGGGCGCGAGCTTCTGCGCGTGCTGCGCCGCCAGAATTTCGGTGGGCGCCATCAGCGCGCTCTGCAGGCCGCCCCAGTGCGCGACGACGATCGCGGCGGCCGCGACGAGCGTCTTACCGCTGCCGACGTCGCCTTGCAAGAGCCGGTTCATCGGCGCGGTGCGGCGCATGTCGCGCGCGATCTGCTCGATGACGCGTGTCTGCGCGCCGGTTGGCGCGAACGGCAATTCCGCTTTGAAGCGCTCGTACCAGTCCGGCGGCGGTTCGATCGGCGGCGCGCCGCCCGCCGCCTCGCGGCGTGCGCGCTTGAGCGCGGCGGCAAGCGCGATGCCGAAGAATTCCTCGAACACGATGCGGCCGCGGCCGCGTTCCACGTCTTCCGGAACGCGCGGCGCGTGCACGCCGAACCACGCTTCGCGCAGCGGCGGGAAGTCGTGCTTGCGTACGAGCGCGGGCGGCAGCGCGTCGACGCGCGTTGCGATCAGGCGGTCGAGGTTCTTCGCGATCGTGGTGCGGATCGTGCGCGACGGCAGATCCTTCGTTGCGCCGTAGACCGGGACGATCTCGCCCACGTACGGCTCGTCGCCGCGCAGTTCGCGGTGCGCGGTGACGTTGATTTCGGGCAACAGGCCGACTCGCGTGACGCGGCCGCTCACGAAGAGCCGGCCGCCGGCAGCAAAGCGGCCGAAGAGATGGCGGCGGCCGAAGAATTTCGCCGCGATCGCGCCGGTATCGTCGGCGAGCGTCACGGTGACGAGCGGAAAACGGCCGGCGCGTTCTTTCACGCCCACGATACGGCCGACGACGATCGCTTCGCCTTCGACCAGCGTCGCGATCGCTTGCGGCACCCGCCAGTCTCGGTATGCGCGCGGTAAATGCGCGAGCAGCTGCTCGGGCGTTTCGATCCCGAGTTCGGCAAACTTCGCCGCCGTCGACGGACCGACGCCGGCTAACCCTGCGAGTGAGTGCTTGTCGACGGTCAGCCCGCAGCGCGCCGCGCGAGTTCGTCGCCGATCTCGTCGAGCGTGACTTTACGTTCCGCCAGCAGCACCAGCGAGTGATAGAGCAAATCGCTCATCTCCCAGACGAGTTCGGCTTTGTCTTCGTTCTTCGCCGCGATCACGACCTCGGTCGCTTCTTCGCCGATTTTCTTGGCGATGCGATCGACGCCGCCTTCGAAGAGCTTCGCCGTGTAACTGCCTTCGGGCGGGTTCGTGTGGCGGTCGGCAATCGTGCTCGAAAGCGCGAGCATCGCCTCGGCGAAGTGCGCGCCGTTGGGCGTCGCTTCGGCGCCCGCGAGCGGGACGACTTCGGTGAAACACGTCGGCGCGCCGGTATGACAGGCCGGCCCATCGGGAATCACCCGGTAGAGTAACGCGTCGTTATCGCAATCGATCGCCACCGCCACTACCTGCTGGGTGTTCCCCGACGTCGCGCCTTTATTCCAGAGTTCCGCGCGCGAGCGGCTGTAAAGCCAGGTGGATTTCGAAGCCAACGTCTTTTCCAACGCCTCGCGATTGGCGTAGGCGAGCGTCAACACGGCGTTCGTGCGCGCGTCGACGATCACTACCGGTGCGAGGCCGTCACCGTTCCATTTCACAGTCGACAGAAGTGCTGCGGCTTCCACTAGACGGCCACCGCTTCTAGCCGCACCGGGATATGGTGCGCGGCGAGTTCGCGTTTCACGTCGACGATCGCGAGCTCGCCGTAGTGGAAGAGCGTCGCCGCGAGCGCCGCATCGCTGCCGGTCTCTTCGAACACCTCGACAAAGTCGGCCTTCGTGCCCGCGCCGCCCGAGGCGATGATCGGCAGGTTGACGGCGGCGCGCATTGCGCGCAAGAGCGGCAGATCGAAGCCCGCCTTCGTGCCGTCGCGATCGATGCTGGTGACGAGCAGCTCGCCCGCGCCGCGCCGCTCGGCTTCTTGCGCCCACGCGATCGCGTCACGGCCGGTCGGCGTGCGGCCGCCGTCGACCACCACTTCGAAATCACCGTCGACCGTACGCACGTCGATCGCGACGACGACGCATTGCGCGCCGAAGCGGTGCGCGGCTTCGTCGATCAGGCCGGGACTGCGCAGCGCCGCCGAGTTGATGCTGACCTTGTCGCAGCCGGCGCGCAGCAGATCGTTCATGTCCTCGACGGTCTTCACGCCGCCGCCGACCGCGAACGGGATCGTCAGCTCGGCCGCAACCGCGCGCACCACGGCCAGGGTGGCCTTGCGCCCTTCGACCGTCGCCGTGATGTCGAGGAAGACCAGCTCATCGGCGCCTTCGTGCTCGTAGCGGCGCGCGAGTTCGACCGGATCGCCGGCATCGGCGAGTTCGACGAACTTGATGCCTTTGACGACGCGGCCTTCTTTGATATCGAGACAGGGGACGATCCGGCGGACGAGCATGGGTCTTTCTTTAGCGCTGCGGCGCGGCTTCCATGGTGGAGAACCCGGTATTGGTGCCGTCCTCATGCGCGAGGACGGTCATCGCGAGAATCGCCAGGTCGTCGGCGATCGAGCCCCCGTAGCGCCGTTCGGCCTCGGCCAGCAACACGTCGCAAATGCCTTGAGCGTCCAGCGGCGCCGCTGCCAGCAACGCCGAGACACCGTCGTCGCCCAAAAAGGTTCCGCTCGCGTCGCGCGACTCCGTGAGGCCGTCGGTCGCCAAGACGACGGTCGAGCCGACCGGCAGTTCGACGGTTCCGACGCCGAAGGTGCTGTCCGGACCGAGACCCACGATCGGTCCGGTCGGCGGCAGCTGCTCCACCGTGGCCCCGCGCCGCACGAACGCGGTCGAATGGCCCGCACCCACGTAGCGCAGCGTGTGCGTGCGGGCATCGAACCGGCCGAGGAAGAGCACGACGAAGATGCCCGGGTCGTCGAACGTATCGAGGAAGATCCGGTTGAAGCGCTGGACGACCACGCCCGGATCGTCGCGCTCTGCCGCAAGTGCGCGCAGCGCATACTGCACGAAGGCCGCATGGCGCGCGGCCTGGATGCCTTTGCCGCTGGCGTCGGCGATCAAAAACCAGCCCGTCTCCGGGCCGTCGCGCCAGGTGTCGAGCAGATCGCCGCCTACCAGCGCTTCGGCCGTCGCGGAGAGGTAGGCGTAACCGATCTCCGTGCGCGGCAGACGCGTGCCGCCCACGCGCAACGTCTGCTGCAACGCGCCGACGAGCGAACGTTCGCGCTCCAAACGCTGTTCCGCCGTGGCGCGCGCGAGGCCGAGAATGACGGCCGCAAAAGCAAATAGCGCGACGATGCCGGCGCTGACGCCGACCGTGAGATTGATCGTGGAGCGCAACTGCGCTTCTTGACGCAGGCTCGCAACGGCCAGCGTATCGCGTAATTGCTGCGAGGAAGCGCGCAGCTGATCGGTCAGCAATTTCCCGTACGTTTGAACCGGCAGCGCGTCGCGGCGCCCCGGATCGCGCAGCAGCGGAAGGGCGACCTGGCGTTCCCACCGGTCGTGAGTCCGCTTGATGTCGAGCACGACCGGGGCCGCCTCGGGGACGCCCGCCGCCGTCACGGCCTGCACGAGTTTCTCGACGGCCTGGTCGAACTGCGGGTTCGGCGGACCGTCGGGGTCGAGAAAATACTTGTCACGCGTCGAGACGAAACCGCGCAAGCCGGTTTCTTCGGAGAGCTGCTCGCGAAAGATTGCGTCGACGCCTTCGCGGGCGGCCGCGAGCCGCACTTGCGCGTTGGACTCGGCATCCAGCTGACGCACGCCCAATACGGGTCCGACTACTGCGACGGCCACGAAGGCCGCCAGCAGGAGCAGGATTGGAGGCGACACCCAGATTCGAACTGGGGATGGAGCTTTTGCAGAGCTCTGCCTTACCACTTGGCTATGTCGCCGATCCTGGAGCGGGTGGCGGGAATCGAACCCGCGCGTCAACCTTGGGAAGGTCGCAGGCTACCATTACATCACACCCGCGTTTCCGGACCAACGTCCAGCGGTTCGCGCGTTTCACTGACGGTCCTTTGCTCGGCTAAAATGCCCTCGCCTCCGGCCGAGAGCAGTGGAAACGGTCGACTTCGCGAACGAAACGGCCCGTGATACGCATGGCGGTCGTGCTGGCGGCTGCGATCCTCGTCGCGTTCATCCTGCTACCGCTCACGGGCCTCTTCTTCCATTTACAGCCCGGCGATATCATCGCTGCCCTGCAGACCACTGCAGCGCAACAGGCGTTGCGTCTGAGCATCATTACGACGCTCTGCTCGCTTGCTATCACCCTGGGCCTGGGCACGCCGCTTGCGTACGTTCTCGCACGCAGCAACTTCCCGTTTCGCTCGCTCGTCGACGCGATCGTCGATTTGCCGATCGTCGCGCCGCCCGCCGTGGCCGGTCTCGCGCTCCTCCTGGCCTTCGGCCGAAATGGCACGTTCGGCCCGCTCCTCGGCACACTCGGCATCTCGCTTTCGTTTAGTACGATCGCCGTCATCATGGCGCAGACGTTTGTCGCTTCGCCGTTCTACGTGCGCTCCGCGCGGGCCGGCTTCATCGCGACGGACCGCACCCTCGAAGCCGCCTCCGCGAGCCTCGGCATGGGTCCGCTGCGCACCTTCGCCTTCATCACGATTCCGCTGGCCGCGCCCGCCCTGATCGGCGGCGCCGTGCTATCGTGGGCGCGCGCGCTCGGCGAGTTCGGCGCGACGATCATGTTTGCGGGCAATCTGCAAGGCGTCTCGCAAACGCTACCACTGGCGGTGTACCTCAACCTCGAAAGCGGCAATCTCCCGGTTGCGGTCGTGCTCTCGGTCATCCTCATTCTCTTCAGCCTCGTCGTCGTCGTCGCGGTGCAAGCGTCGGCGGAACGCCGCCCGGTCTGATGCTGACGTTCGACCTGCATATGGAACTGCGCGAATTTTCATTCGACGCAACGGGCGAAGCGCCGAACGGCGTGACCGTCGTCGAAGGTCCGAGCGGTGCGGGAAAGACAACGTTGCTGCGTTTGCTCGCCGGATTGATCCGTCCGAAAACGGGCACGGTCGCCCTCGGGGGACGAACGCTCACCGACACCGCGCAACGGCTGTTCGTGCCGCCCGCAAAACGCAACATCGCGATCCTCTTTCAGGAATACGCGCTCTTCCCGCACTACGACGTCGCAGGCAATGTGGAGTACGGCTTGCGCGCGCGCAACGTCCCGAAGGAAGAACGTCGGGAACGCGTGATGCGCGAACTGCAGCGGCTCGACATCGGAACGCTCGCGCGCGCGCGCGTCACCGAACTCTCCGGCGGTCAGCGGCAGCGCGTCGCGCTCGCGCGCGCGCTCGTTGTGAAACCGGCCGCGCTGCTGCTCGACGAACCACTCGCCGCGCTCGACGTCGCGACGCGCAAGCTGGTGCGCGGCGAGCTCGCAACGATGCTCAAGCAAGTGAACGTGCCGACGCTTTTCGTCAGCCACGATCCGGGTGCTCGCCAGCTTTTCCCCGGCCCGGCGTTCCACATCGAACGCGGCACGCTCACGCAACTTCCGTAACCGCACGACGGTAGGTACGAGGGTGAAGTTGCTGCTCGAGATCCTGCTCTCGATCTTTCTCCACCCGATCGCCGCGGTGCTGATGTGGATCAACCTGTTCGCCCGCACCGACCTCAACGATGCGCAGAAACTCATTTGGGCGATCACCGGCATCCTATGGGGCGTCGGCCCGATACTCTACTTCCTCGTCGGCGGGGGCGAGCTCTGGTAGCTCGCAGTTAGGGCGCGGAACTGCTCCGCGCGCGCGGCTGAAGTCCGCGCATTTGCCGCGCCGACATCGAGATCATCAGCAAGAAACGCCCGGCCGACGGCGGCCCGAAGCGTCCGCCTCCGGGCGGTCCCCCCGGCGGCGGTCCGGCTCCGGGCGGCGGACCGCCGGGCGGCGGGCCACCCGCACTGCCCATCGCGGCACGCATGGCCTCGCGCGCCTTGGTCATCGCGGCAAGCACGGCTTTCTGCTCGTCGGGCGTGAGCAGCGCGTCGATTTGCCCGCTCGCCGCACGCCGGTCGAGCGTCCCCGCCGCAACTTGCGCGACGATCGCGTTCACGCTCGCCGCATGCGCCGGCGTGAGCGCCCCGTACGCGGCGCTCTTGGCATCGGCGCGCACCTTCTCCAGCGCCGCCTGCTGCTGCGGCGTGGGCGGCCCGCCCATGCCGGGTGGACCTTGCTGGGCGAACGCGCCGGCCGGCACGGCAAGCAGCAAGCCGAGAGAACAGAGCATCCACAAGCGCTTCATGCCACGCACATTACTCCGCCTACCGTAAAGCATCCTGAGAACGTGCTTAGAACGCAAAGCCGCCCCTCCCCCGCAGCCCGGTATCTCCCGATCGGAGCCGCGGCGCGGTGAGCGTCACGCGCGTTCGCGAACGACGTTCTCGGTCACGCTCTTGATGAGGTTTTCGATTTGGGTGATACGCTCGCGGTTGATCGTTCGCCGATTGTAATTTTCGGTAGAAAGCACGTAGCCTGACTGCTCGCTCTTCGACAATTCGACGTTCTCCGCGCTCATGGCGTAGAGTTGGCAGGCCAGATCGCGCAAGATTGCGTGGAGTTGGTGACGCTCGAAGTCATCCATTGGTACGACAAGCGCTCGCTTGACGAGCTGATGCACAAACAGAACTAATTTCTCCGCTCCGGTACGCTAGCCTACGCCGCGGAAAAGCGCCTGTCGGTACGCTCGCTGACCGCGGCGTCCTCCAGCGTACCAAAGAGTTTGTATGTGCTCGGAGCAGGGTACACGTCATTGGTGCATGCGAGTGATCCAGTCACTGGCATGCCTATGTGTGTAACTTCGTCTCCGCGGGAGACGATGTGAAGTGAGTAAACGTTGCGAGAGCAGCGACTATCGAACACGCCGGCACTTACAAGGCGCCGGGAACTTGGCATTGAGATCCTCAGGCCGCGCGCCGTGGAACTCCTTGCGCGCTCGAGCTTTGCGCCGGTCCGGATGACCTGTGCGGCGCTCGGCGTTGCTTGCGGGAACATCGAGCCTGCCCGCGGCCGCGCGCCGGCGTTGGTCTAGCCGCGATGGACGACGAAGAGGAACAGCTCCGGGTTGTGCTGGAGGCGACGCCGATTGCCATCGTGGTCGGCGACAGCCGCGGCACGATCGTGCTCGCGAACACGCACGCGCAGACGGTGTTCGGTTATACCGCCGATGAAATGATCGGACGCGATTCCAACGTGCTCGTACCGGAACGCTTCCAGGCTGCATTTGCCGGCCTGCGCGCTGAGTATCTCGCGGCGCCGGCCGGCCGGCCGATGGACCGCGGTAATGAACTCTACGGCTTGCGCAAAGACGGAAGCGAAGTTCCGATCGAGATCGGCCTCAACCCCGTGCGAACGCGCCGCGGGCAATACATTCTGGCCGCCATCATCGACATCTCGGAACGTTTACTCGCCGAAGAGCGGACGCACAGCGAAGAGCAAATGCGTCTGGTCCTCGACGGTTCGGCCGACGCTATGCTCGTAACCGATGCCGGCGGCCGCATCACGCTCGTGAATAACCGCTTCGAGATGATGTTCGGCTACTTGCGGCCGGAGCTGTTGAAGAACTCGATCGAGATGCTGATTCCGGAACGTTTCCGCGAGGCTCACCGGGCAGAACACGGCAACCAGCTCGGGCGACCCGGCGCGGGGCGCCGCGAGTTCTGGGGCCTGCACAAGGACGGCCGCGAAGTGTCGATCGAGGTCGGGCTTAGCCCCCTGAATACGACGCGCGGTGAGTACGTGCTCGCCTCTGTCGTCGACGTCACCGCCCGCAAGCGCGCCGAAGAAATACGGCTGGCCGATGTCGCGCACGCCGTCGAAATCAGCGCGCTCAATGCGGAAAAGGCCGTCGTCGAAAAATCGCTTGCGGGGTCGGAACGGCGCGTTCGCCGGCAATCCGGCCGGCTTGCATCCTTGTGGCGAATCGTCAATACGCCGAGCCTGCACGGCGCGGAACTGGTCGACGCGATGCTGCGCGAAGCCGCGACCGCCATCCGCCCCGGACAAGTCTACGCCGGCATGCTGGGCCATATCGAGGGAGCCGATTTCGTATTGGATGCCGTTGCCGGACAAGCCGGCAGCAACGACGCCGTTGCGACCGAGCGTATTCTTCGCTTCGGCGAACGCGTCGACGTGAACGAAACGCTCCTCGCGCGCAATGTTGATGGCGCACGTACGCAAGCGTGGGACGATTGCCAAGCTCTTCCCGATCTGCCGCTGCGCGCACGGGAAGCCGGCTTACGCAGTCAAATCGTCACGCATTTCTTCGCAAACGGCGCAGCGTTCGTGCTCTGCCTGGCCTCGCTCGAGGCGCCCTCGGAGGTCCCGTTTGGACCGCCGGATTACGAGTATGTCGAAGTGTTGGCGTCGTTCTTCGCGCGCCACCTCGAACAGGAACGGCTGGAAGGCTCGTTGCGTGCCGCCGAGGCGCGTGCGCGACAGCATGCCGAACGCCTCGCGGCCCTGTGGCAAGTTGCCAACAACCCGCTCTTGCGCGGCCAAGACTTGCTCTTTTCCATGCTGCGCCAAGGGGCGTCTGCACTCCGGTCGCAGCAACGCTTCCAAGGCTTGCTCGGACGCATCGAAGGTGACGAGGTCGTGGTGATCGGCATCGGCGCGGAGTCCGGTACCAGAGGCGCGATCGCAAACGTAAGGATCGGCCGGCGCACACCGCTCGACGAAACGCTGGTTCCGAGCACCACCGGCACCCGTGCGTGGGACGACATCTCAGCCCTAAGCACGGCGCCCCCGTCGCTGGCGTTCCTCGGCTGGCGGTCGGCAATTACGACGCAGTTTACCGCCGGCGCGTCGCAGTACTGGCTGATCTTCGGGTCGTCCGAACCGACGGCCACCTCGTTCGACGAGGAGGACCACGCCTATATCGACGTGCTCGCTTCGTCATTTGCAAACCAGCTCCAAGTCACCACCCTCGAAGGCTCGCTGACCGAAGAGGTGGAGCGATCGCGCCGGCACATCGAGCGGCTCGACGCGCTGCAAAGCATCGTGAACAACCCGGACCTGCAACATGAGGAATTGCTGCAGGCCATGTTGGGTCAAGCCGCCGCCGCCATTCGGCCCGGCCAGAACTTCCGCGGCGTGCTCTGGTTCGTCGAAGGCTCGGAACTCACCATCAAAGCGGTCGCGTCGAGCCGGCCGATTCTCGATGAGTTCCCGCCGGTCGGAAACTCGATACCGATCGCACAAACCTTCATCGGTTCCGTCATCGAGGGCGGTCGCGGAACCCATTCGTGGAACCACATAAAAACCGCCGAGCGCAGCCGGCTCGCACGCCGGTATGACACGGAATCGCTGATCGTAACAACCTTTCGGGCCGGGACGACCAGTTGGGGCCTCTCCTTCGCATCGAGCGAAGCGACGCCCGACCCCATCGGTTCCGAGGACTACGCCTACATGGAAGTCCTGGCGTCGTTCTTCGCCAATCATCTGCAACAGCGTTGGCAGTTCGAGCGGCTCGAGTACCACCAGGCGCACGACGTGCTCACGGGCCTGCTCAGCCGATCGCAGTTTCGTTCGCAAGCGCGCGCCGCCGCGGCGCACTGCCGGAGCTTCGCGATCATTCTCGTGAACATCGACGCGTTCCGCGAAGTCAACGAGGCGCGCGGCCACATGATCGGCGACGCAGTGCTCGTGGAAGTCGGCAATGCGCTCCGCCAGCGCGCGATCGGAGACGAGATCGTCGGCCGCATCGAAGGCGACGTGTTCGGAATCTACGTTCCCGAACCGGTCTCCCTCAGCGCCGTTCACAGCCGCGCGCTCGACTACGCCGGCGTGTTCGCGGCGGCATTTTCGACCGGCGACCGGGCCGGCACCGATCTGATCGCGCGCACGGGAAGCCTCGGCATCGCGGTTGCGCCGGAAGACGGTACGCTCATCGATGCGGTGCTTCTGCGGGCCGGCACGGCGCTGGCGAATGCGAAAACGCGCGGACATGGCTCGGTGGTGTTTTACGAAGCGGGCATGGAGGGGGACGCGACGCGACGCACCGCCCTGCTGAACGAAATCGCCGAAGCCCTGGTCAAAGATCAGTTCGTGCTCTACTACCAGCCGCACGTTGAAATCAGCACCGGCAAGGTGACCGGGTGCGAAGCGCTGATCCGCTGGAACCATCCCACGCGGGGTCTGCTTTTGCCGAGCCACTTCATCCCGTTCGCCGAGGCCAACGGCGCGATCGCCAACATCGATGCCTGGGTGATGCGCAACGCGCTGGCCGGCGCGAACGAGTTGGCCGCGTTGCGCCCGGGTTTCCGCGTCTTCTTCAACCTGTCCGGACGCCAAGCCGGTAATTTGAAAATCATTCGCGAGTTTACCACGGCTGCTCGCAACGGCGTGACGCTGGCCAATATCGGGGTTGAAATCACCGAATCGGACGCGATGCGCGACGTCGAAGCGACCCGCCACGTCTGTCGCGCGCTCCGCCGGCTGAACATCCGCATCGCAATCGACGACTTCGGCACCGGCTACTCGTCGTTGTCGTTCCTCAAGCGGCTCCCGGTGGACGTGGTCAAGATCGATCGCAGCTTCATATCGGGAATCTTGACCGACCCGCACGATGCGACGATCGCCGAAACGATCATCGCGATCACCAAAAACTTCGGCTTCGATTCGCTGGCCGAAGGCGTGGAAGATTTCGCGGAAGCGGATTGGCTGCGCGAACGCGCGTGCCGCTACATGCAGGGTTTCGCCATTTGCCGCCCCCTGCCGCTCGAGGGCTTCAAACACTGGATCGACGCCCGCAACGAACGGGAAACGGCTTAGCCGGCGAGCGCCTCGAGCGCAGCCGTCGCCCGTTCCCACGCTTCGAACGCCCGCTCGCTCTCCATCCGCACCCGGTCGAGTTCGAGCTGCAACGTGATCACCGCCGACGGATCTGCGTACAGGTCCGATGCCGCGAACCGCGCCTCGAGCCGCGCTTTCTCCGCATCCAGGTCCGCGACGCGCTTCTCCGCATCGAGCACGGCGCGCTTGCGCCGGCCCGCGTCGAGCTTCGCCTCGTGCGCGGCACGCTTGCCGTTCTGCCCGCCCTTCGCACCCGGCCGCGCATCGTTCGACGTCGCCGCCGTCGGCAACGTGTGCTGGCGCTGCTCGTAGGTCTCGTAATCGCCGTCGACGATCGTCGCGTGTCCGTCGCGTATCGCGATCACGCGTTCCGCCAAGCGTTTGAGCAAATACCGGTCGTGCGACACGACGAACAGCGCCCCGTCGTACGAAGCGAGCACGTCTTCGAGCGCTTCGCGGCTGGGAATGTCCAGATCGTTCGTCGGCTCATCGAGAAACAGACAATCGGCGCGCTGCGCCATCAACCGCGCGAGCATGATGCGCCGCCGCTCGCCGCCGCTGAACGCCTCCACCGGCTTGTCGACCGCATCGCCGCCGAGGTTCAAGCGCCCGAGCAGCGAGCGCGCTTCCTCGCCGGTCACGCCCATCTGCTGTACGGCATCCGCCGCCGACATGCCGGCCGGCAGATCGTCGACCGAACTCTGCGAATACGCTGCCGTCGTGAGACCGACGCCGTAGCGCACGCTCCCCTTGTCCGGCGTCATGTCGCCGGAGATGATGCGCAAGAGCGTCGTCTTCCCCGCGCCGTTCGGGCCGACGATCGCCACGCTCTCGCCGCGCGCGAACTTCGCGTTAACGTTTGCGAACAGCGGCTCCGTATAGGCCTTCGCCACATTGACCAGCTCGATCGCGATCCCGGTCGTCGCCTTGCGCGCCGCGGTCAGCGCCACGGAGATCGAACGCCGCTCCTTGCGCGGCGCATCGAGGACGTCCACCCGATCCAGCGCCTTCTCGCGCGAGCGCACGTGCGAGTAGTTGTGCGACCCGTGCGTGCGCAGTTCCGCGATCACCGCCCGCTGCCGCTCGCGCTCCGACATCGCCGCATCGTAGGCGCGCTGCTGCTGCGCGCGGCGTTCGGCGCGCTGCGCAACGAACTCGGTATACGCCTTCCCCGGCGTCACCGCATACTCGACGAGCTCGCCCGCGTCCAGCTCCCAGATCTTCGAACAGACGGTCTCGAGGAAGTACCGGTCGTGCGACACGATCACGTACGTGCGCGTATCGCGCGCGACGAACGTTTCGAGCCAGCGCACGGTGTCGAGATCCAGATGGTTCGTCGGCTCGTCGAGAATCAGCCAGTCGGGTTCTTCGAGCAGCGTGCGCGCCAGCAGCGCGCGCGTGCGCTGTCCGCCGGAGAACTCGCTCAGCGGCCGCTCGAGATCGCTCTCCGCGAAGTTGAAGCGATTGAGCGTCGCACGCATCTCCCACTCGTGCGCCGAGCCGCGCGTCAGCGCTTCGTCGAACGCCGCGCGCAGCGTCTGCGGGCCGCTCTCGGCCGCGTCTTGCGCGAGGTAGCCGAAGCGCGTTTCGCGCGCGCGTGCAATGGTGCCGTCGTCGGGGCGGTCGATCCCCGCAAGCAAGCGCACCAGCGTCGATTTGCCGGCGCCGTTCGGGCCGACCAAACCGATCTTCTCGTTGTCGCGGATGACGCCGGAAAGATTGCGGAAGACCTCCTTCGCGCCGAAATGCCGCTCGAGGCCGGTAAAGCGAAGTAGTTCCATCGGTAGGTATACGTAACGTTCACGTGCGAGCAGTATTTTGCCTTCGCACGGGCGCATTGAGCCGCCATGGTGACGGCCCGGATGAACCCGCGAACGATCGTATTCAGCGCCATGCTGCTCGCGATCTTCATCGTGGCCGTGGAAGCGACAATCGTCGCAACCGCGCTCCCGACGATCGTCGGCGACCTCGGCGGCTTGCGTTACTTCAGTTGGGTGTTCGGCGCGTACTTGCTCACGCAAGCGGTAACGATCCCGATCTACGGCCGGCTCGCCGATTTCTTCGGCCGCAAGACGCTGCTGATCATCGCGATCCTGATCTTCCTCACCGGCTCGATCCTTTGTGGGTTCGCCCACAACATGCTCGAGTTGATTCTCTTCCGCGCGCTGCAAGGGATCGGCGCCGGCGGCGTGCAGCCGGTGTCGACCACCATCGTCGGCGATCTCTATATCGGCCGCGACCGCGCCCGTGCCCAAGGCTATATGTCGACGACGTGGGCCTTCGCGGCGATCATCGGGCCGCTGCTCGGTGCGTTCATCATCCAGCACTACGGCTGGCCCGTGATCTTCTGGCTGAACGTGCCGGTCGGCCTTGCGTGCATCGCCGTGGCGGTCAACGCGTATCACGAAACGATCCAGCGCGTCGCGCACCAGATCGACTACCTCGGCTCGGCCTTGCTCGCAATCGGCGTCGGCGGCTTGATGTACGTGCTGGTCGACGCCGGCAACATGCCGCTCGCAGCCGCCCTTCCGCTCGCCGGCGTCGCCCTCGTTGCGTTGGCGCTGCTCATCCGTCACGAACTGCGCACGGCCGAACCGATGATGCCCTTCTCGCTCTATCGCATTCGCGTGATCGCGATCGCCAACATCGGCAATGTGTTCATCGGCGCGATGGTCATGGGCATCTCGACGTTCTTGCCGACCTTCATCGAAGGCGCGATGAGCCGCTCTGCCGTCGACGCGGGCATCGCGATCGGCGCGCTCTTCGTCGGCTGGACGCCGGGGTCGATCTTCGGCGCGCGCTTTCAGCTGCGGTTCAGCTTTCGCTGGGTCGCGCTCGCCGGCAGCGTGCCGCTGCTGATCGGCGCCGCCATTCTCGCCACGCTCAACGTGAGTTCGGATTTCACGCTGATCTGCGCCGCGCTCGGGATCTTGGGTTTCGGCTTCGGCCTCTTCAACAGCGTGTTCGTCGTCGCGACGCAAGGCGCCGTCGACTGGAGCATGCGCGGCTCCGCAACGTCATCGCTCATCTTCATGCGCCAAATCGGGCAAGCCGTGGGCACCGCAAGCTTTGGAGCGGTGTTCAACCTCGGCCTGTATTCGCGCGTGCCCGAGGCAGGCGGCGTCGTCGCGACCCTGATCGATCCCGCGCACCGGGCCGCAATCCCGGCCGCCGAACTCGCACGCCTCACCGGCGCCATCGCCGATTCGCTGCACTACGTTTACTTGATCATCTTCGGTCTCGCGGCCGTTATGGCCGGCCTCGCGATCGTGTTGCCGTCGGGGCTGCGCGCCGCGCATGCGCCCGCGCCGGTGCAAGGCAGCCAATCGACTTAAGCGAAAGCCCCTCGCATGAAGCGTCATCATGCGTTGCGTTTGGCCGGCGCGGCCGGCCTCGCGCCCCTGCTGCCGGCAGCGGCGGCATCCGCGGCCGACGCGATCCGCGTCATCGGTTTGCCGATCGACACCGGCCTCGAAGTGCAGTACGCACAAGCCGCAGGCCTCGTCGACCAAAGCGGCCTCAGCCTGCAAGTGCAAACGCTCTATGCGGGCGCTGCCGTGCAAGCCGCGGTGGCCGGCGGGTCGGCCGACATCGGGCTTACCAACGTCAGCTCGCTCGCAACGGCGCGTGAAAAGGGCCTGCCGCTCGTGATGATCGCGCCGGCCGCGCTCTACACGGCGAAAGAACCGTCATCGGTGATGATGGTCGCGACCGACTCGCCGTTTCGTACCGCACGCGACCTCAACGGCAAGACGATCGCCGTCAACGGCCTCAAGAGCATCTCGCAACTCGGACCGGAAATCTGGATCGACAAGAACGGCGGCGATTCCACCACCGTTAAATTCATCGACATGCCGTTTGCCGAAATGCCGCAAGCGCTCGCCGTGCACCGCATCGACGCCGCGCTGCTCGCCGAACCGCAAGCGACCACCGCGAAGAAAGAAGCTCGCGTCTTCGCTCCCGTCTACGACGCGATCGGCACCCGCTTCCTCATCACGGCGTGGTTCTCAACCGCCGCGTGGGTGTCGGCGAACCCCGATCTTGCGCGCAAATTCGCGGCGCTGATCTATCGCGCAGCCGCCTGGTCGAACACGCACCGTGCGCAAACGGCGGACGTGCTGATCGGCGTCACCAAACTCGATCCTGCGATCGTGGCCGCGATGCCGCGCGTCGTATTCGACGAAGCCGCCGATCCGGCCGCGATGAAGCCGCATCTCGATGCCGCCTTGAAATACGGCCTCATCACCAGGCCCGTCACGCCGCTCGACCTTTTCGCCCCCGAACTTCGGAAGTAGGACAGCCATCATGCCCATCAACCGTTCCGCCGCCCTCGCACTTCTCGCCGGCGGCGTACTCGCCGCGACGCGTCCCGCCGCAGCTCAGGCCGATCTGCCGCTCGTGCGCGTCGGCGCCGATCCGATCGACTCGTTCGGCGAGGCGTACTTCGGCGCCGAACGCGGCATCTTCCGCGATAACGGCGTGAACGCGCAGATCAGCACGTTCCCGAACGGGTCGACGATCGTCCAGGGCGTCATCGGCGGCGACCTCGATGTAGGCCTCGCCAACATCGTGCAAATTGCCTCCGGCATCGCGCACGGCATTCCGTTCCAGATGATCGCCCCGGCCGCGCTCTACTCCGCCAAACACGCGTACTCGCACTTGTGCGTGGCGAAGAACTCGCCGCTGCAAACGGCCAAGGACCTCGACGGCGCGACGATCGCGGTTTCGACGCTCAACGATTTCAATCAGCTCGGCGTCGTCGCGTGGCTCGAACACAACAACATCCCCGCCTCGCGCGTGAAGTTCGTCGAACTGAAGTTCCCCGAGATGGGCGCCGCACTGCAGCGCGGCACGATCGCGGCCGCGACGATCGCCGAACCCTCGCTGAGCGCCGCGCTTCACGACGGCCAAGCGCGCCTCTTCGCCGACGTCTACGCCGTGATCGCCCCCGAATTCGCCAACATCGTCTGGTTCAGCACCAAGCCGTGGCTGCAAGCGAACGCCGCGACCGCGAAGAAATTCATCGCCGGCATCTACGCCACGGCGCGCTGGGCGAACACGCATCAAGCCGACTCGGCCGGCATCATCGCCAAAGTCGCGAAACTGGAACCGTCGGCCGTCGCGCTGATGACGCGCGCCTGGTTCGCCACGTCGAGCGATCCGAAGTACGTGGCCGCACCGCTCGATTTCTCGTTCAAGTACGGCCTTTTGCCGCGCGCCGTCAGCACCGCCGAATTCATCGCGCCCGGGACGTAACAAAAGTCCGAAAGGCGCCCTGGAGGGCTACTGAAAGAGCGGGGAATGAATCGATCGATTTCCCGCACCGCCGTTCTCCGCGCCGCCGGCGCCGCCGTTGCCGCCGCATCCATTCCAAACGTAGCGTCGGCGCAAGCTACGCCGCGATCCGTTGCCGTGGGCTTGACCTCCAAGACCGCCAGCGACTGGTCGGTCTACGTCGCGAACCAAATGGGCTTCTTTGAGAAGAACGCCGTCAAGCCCGATCTCATCATCACCGGTTCCTCAGCGGCGAACGCGCAGCAACTGACGGCCGGTTCGGTCGACATCGGCGAAGTCTCGACGACGCAAATCATCGAAGCGATCCTCGGTGGCGCCCCGATCGTCAGCTTCCTCAACCGGAGCAACAACGCGCCCTATCTCATCCTCGGAAAGAAGGGCCTTTCGTCGGTCGCGCAACTGCGCGGAAAAACGATTATCGTCGGCGGCCCGAACGACATCACGCTCGTGTTCATGAACACCGTGCTCGCGGCGTACAAGATGACGCCCGACGACGTCACGTATACGTTTGCCGGCGGAACCGGGGAGCGCTTCGCCGCGCTGCTTTCGGGCACGGTGGATGCGGCGATCTTGTTGCCGCCGTTCTCGTTCCGCGCTTCGAGTGCGGGCTATCCCGTCCTCGACCGCGTGCAAAAGTATTTCCCGGTCTTTCCGTTTGACACGTTCTCCGTGCGCACCGATTTCGCGAAGAAGAATCCCGACGTCGTCACCGCGTACGCAAAGTCGATATTGCAAGGCGTCGCCTGGCTGTACAACCCGGCGAATAGATCCAAAGCGATCTCCATCTTGGCCGATGAAACCAACGTGTCGGCCGACGATTCCGCGAAGACGTACGACTTCTTCATCACGCAAGCGCAGTATTACAACCGGAGCGGCGTGATGTCGAACAGCGATCTCGCTCCGGTGATCAGCGCGTTGCTGAAGACCAACCAGCTCAAACCGCCGGCGCCGGATCCGGCGCGTTTCTACGATAATTCCTTTGTCGTCAAAGCAAATGCGGAATTGAAGCGCCGATAGTCCGCTTGGCCAATATCCCGCGCTTTCGCTTTGCCTTTCGCCGAACGCAATACCCAGGCGTGGACGAAGCGCGATCGTGAATACCAAACGACGATGAGAGTATGGGATAACTACTTAGCTGCCGAAGACGCCGCGACGCTCAAAGAGCGGCCGCATCAGGTGTGGGGTTTCGGACAGCGCCCGGCCTTGGTCTTGATCGATCTCTATCGTTGGGTTTTCGGCGATAGCCGCCCGGCGTCGGTGCTCGCCGCGATGCCGGACTGGCCCGGAACGTGCGGGCCCCAAGCCTGGGACGCGATTCCGCACCTGCAGCGCGTGCTCGGCGCCGCGCGCGCAGCCGAAATCCCGATCGTCCACGTCACCGGCCTCCACCCGCTCGATTCCGGCGTGGCCGCCTGGTCGACGCGCGGCAAGAAAGAGACGGCGAGTCCCGATCCGGTGATGGCCGACCGGGTGCGCCGCCGTTTCGACATCATCGACGAGGTCGCGCCGCTGGAGGGCGAGGCGGTGCTGCGCAAGGCCGCACCGAGCGGCTTCTTCGGAACGCTGCTCATGTCGCACTTGCACGCGCACGACGTCGACGGCATCATCCTCGTCGGCGAGAGCACGAGCGGCTGCGTGCGCGCAACCTGCGTCGAAGGCCGGAGCTATCGTTTCAAAATGACCGTCGTTGAAGAATGCGTGTTCGACCGCCACAAGACGGCGCACGCGATGAACCTCTTCGACATGCATCAAAAATACGCCGACGTTCTCGGGGTCGACGAGGTCGTCGCGCATCTCGAGAAGATCACGGGTAAAACCCCGGCGCATGCCTAGCGCGGTTGCGGCCCGCGCGCCTTCCGCGACCCTGCCCGCCGGCGGGACGTCGCGCAGTGAGCAGCGCCGCGCCGCGGCCCGCCGCCGGTCCGTTCAACGCGTCGCGATCACCATCGCATCGGTGATCGGCGGCCTCGCGATATGGGAGTACGTCGGGCTCTTCGTCGTCAAGAACACGCTCTTCTTGGCCACGCCGAGTTCCTCGCTGCTCGCGCTGGTCGACATGTGGCACCAGGGCGTGCTGCAAAAAGCAATTGTGATCAGCGGCGAGGAGTTCTTCATCGGCTTCGCGATCGCCGTCGTGGCCGGCACGGTGATCGGCTTGCTCACCGCATCGTTCGAAGATCTCTCGCTCATCCTCACGCCGTGGATCTCGGGATTCTACGCATCGCCGATCGTCGCGCTCGCACCGCTGTTGATCCTGTGGTTCGGCGTGGGGATCTGGTCGAAGATCGCGGTCGTGATAAGCCTCGTCATCTTTCCGATGATCATTAACACCGAGACCGGCATCAAGCATGCCGATCCGCAGCTGGTCGAGGCCGCGCGGTCGTTCGGCGCGAGCAAAGCCCAGATTTTTGCGAAAGTATCGTTGCCGAGCGCGTCGCCGTACATCATCGCGGGCCTGCGCCTGGGCGTCGGGCGCGGCTTGATCGGCGTCGTGATCGGTGAACTCGCGGGTTCGCGCGGCGGGCTCGGCTACCTCATCAACAACGCAAGCCAGGTCTTCAACATGCCGCAACTCTTTGCCAGCGTCATCGTGCTCGCCACCGCCGGCATTTTGCTGACCGCCGGCTTCCAGTATCTCGAACGCAAGCTCGTGCCGTGGAACGCGTGATCGAACCGAACCCGGCGGCGAAGCTCTCGGTTCGCGGGCTGACCAAATACTACGACGATTTGGAAGTGCTCTCCGACATCGGCGTCGACGTCGGGGACGGCGAGTTCGTCAGCATCGTCGGTCCGAGCGGATGCGGCAAGACGACGTTCTTGCGCATCGTCGACGGCCTCGAGCCGTTCGATACCGGCGCCGTGTCGATCGACGGCCGCCGCGTCACGAGGCCGGGCCCCGACCGCGCGTTCGTCTTCCAGGCCGACTCGCTGCAACCGTGGCGCACGGTCTGGAGCAACGCCGCCATCGGACTCGAGATTCAAGGCCGGCTCACCGCCACCGAGCGCGAACGGCTGGCAGGCCTGCTGGAATTGGTCGGCCTCAAGGGTTTCGAGAAGTTTTATCCGCGCCAGCTTTCGGGCGGCATGCGGCAACGCGTCAACTTGGCGCGTGCGCTGGCTGTGCATCCGGAAGTTCTGCTGATGGACGAACCGTTCGCCGCGCTCGATGCGCAGACGCGCGAGATCATGCAAACGGAATTACTGCGCATCTGGTCCGCCGCCAAATCGACCGTACTGTTCATTACGCATCAAATCGACGAGGCCGTCTACCTCTCCGACCGCGTGCTGGTATTCGGGCGGCGCCCGGGCCGCATTCAGGAAGATATCACGATCGACTTGCCGCGGCCGCGCGAACCGTCGGTCAAGCGCACGCCGCAGTTCAGCGAATACGTCGGTCACATTTGGGGCCTGATCGAATCGGCGGTGCGCGAGAGCGTCATGGAAGAAACACTCATCCACCTCTAGGAGCGTTGTTTGTCACATACCATTACGGAGTCGCGCCCGGTCGGCGCACGCGGCACCCCCGTGCAGATGTGCCGCCCCGACGGACCGGGGCCGTTCCCGTGCGTCATGCTGCTGCACGAGCGCTACGGCCTCGTCCAGCATACGGAAGACCTCGCGCGCAAAATGAGCGCGGACGGTTTCGTCGTGTGCGCACCGGATTTGTTTTTCGCCTATCCCGACCAAACCGCGCTGCATGCGGGCTCGGTGGGCATGAAGCCGAGCGATCCCGAGGTCCTCGCGCTCCTCGAAGACGCGTTTGCGCTCTTCGCGGACGTTCCCGGCGCCGACGCCTCACGCTTCGGCTTGATGGGCGTGTGTCAAACGGGGCGCTATCCGTTCGTGTGGGCCAACGCGCATCCGCTAACGGCGGCCGTCTCACTGTACGGCGCGGCGCAAGTCTCTGATTGGGAAGTAAACGCGCGCTTCCCGGTGGGCATGGGCGAACTCATCGCCGCGAGCAAGACCAACGTGCTCGGCATCTTCGGCGAAAAAGACCACGTCATTTCCTTCGACGACATCATCCGCTTTCGCAACGCGCTCGAAGCCGCCGGCCTCAGCTACCAGATAACGGTCATACCCGACGTGCCGCACGGCTGGCTCAACGACACGATGCCGGGACGCTACCGGCCGGTCGCCGCACAGCAAACGTGGGACGAGGTAATCGCCTTCCTCACCGGCGCGCTTATCACGGGCCGCGATCCATCGGTCATCGATTGGAAATTCACGGCCACCAAACACACCGACTACGACTTCACGAAAAACGTGCGAATGGAGTAGGCGACGCCGCTTGCCCGAGGGACCACCGACCACGTTTCGCGCGCCTCTCGCGGCGGGAAAATGGATGCGGTCCAATGGGAGAGCGTCAAGTGAATCAAAGCACAGCAGGTACGCGCACCGACCCGTCCACGGAGTCGTCGCTCATTTCGAGCGATCGCATCGAAGGAAGCAAAGTGTTCGACCGTGCCGGGAAAGACATCGGCACGATCAAGAGCGTCAAGATCGACAAAGTCAGCGGACGCGTGGCGTATGCCGTCGCGGAATTCGGCGGTTTCCTCGGTATGGGAGGTCACGAATACACGATTCCGTGGCGCATGCTGAACTACGACACGAGCAAACGCGGCTTCGTCACCGATCTAACGAAGGAACAACTCGAAGGCGCTCCGGCCGCCAGCCGGCGCGATACCTACCGCGCAAGTGCCGGCGGTGTCGGCACCGGCCGGCGCCCCGAGAACGACCCGGCCACGAGCACAATGCCGGATTCCGATCTCGACGACGACAACTGGGATCGCGGCCGCGAGCGCGAGCTCTACGACTACTACGTCGTCGACTACTACTGGGTCGAGTAAACCCCGGCGGTCGAGGAGCCGTGATCAAAAGTCACGGCTCTTTCTTTTTTTGCGACCGCGCCTGCGGACCGAATTCGGCCCGCAGCACCTCTTTTGCGTTCTCCAAAACCTTGCGCCGCTCGGGGCTGAGGTTTTTGCCGGCGCGGTTGATGTAAAAGGTCAGCATCGACATCGCCGAGCGATAAGGCGTCGACTTCCGGCGCGTGGACCGCGCCGCGTCGTGCTCCACTGCCTCGGCGATTTTCTTCGCCGACCGCTGCTTGAAGACGTTGGGCTCGAGGTCCATCGCGTCGCTCGTCTCGGTGACGTGCTGCGACCACCGCGCCGGCGTTTTCTTCGCTGACGTTTTCTTCACCGATGTTTTCTTGGCCGGCGATGACTTCTTCGACGGCGACTTCTTTGCAGCCATAGTAACCATTTTCGTACCCGCGCACGCCCGCCGGCAGTCCCGCTTGGAAGGGCCCCGGGCATCCGGCCCCCCGGCCAGGGAGTCGGCCGGGCCGCGCGGGAAGGGACTGATTATGACTACGACGCGAACTGAAACGCCGAAGGCGACCGACATGGCATGGGGCAGCGACGCCGTCGCCGCCGTGATCCGCGCGCTGGATATCAAATACGCCGCGCTCGTGCCGGGCGCGAGCTATCGCGGCTTGCACGACAGCATCGTCAACTATCTCGGCAACGAGAACCCGCAGATGCTGCTGTGCCTGCACGAAGAACATTCGGTCGCGATCGCGCAAGGCTACGCGAAGATCACCGGCAAGCCGATGCTCGCCGTGATTCACAGCAACGTCGGCCTCATGCACGCGTCGATGGCGATCTTCAACACGTGGGTCGATCGCGCACCGGTGCTGATCCTCGGCGCGAACGGGCCGCTCGATGCGCAGAAGCGCCGCCCGTGGATCGACTGGATCCACACCACGCAAGACATGGGCGATCTCTGCCGCAACTTCACGAAGTGGGACGATACCCCGCACTCGCCCGGCGCCGCCGTCGACTCGATCCTGCGCGCCTACCAGATTGCGTCGACGCTACCGAAGGGTCCGGCCATCGTCTTCCTCGATGCAGAAGTGCAAGAACAGAAACTCGGCGCGCCGATCGCAATCCCGCCGGTCGCAAAATACGCGCCGCCGGATGAACCCGCACCGACGCCCGCCGACGTGAAACGCGTTCTCGCCGCGCTCAAGGGCGCAAAGCATCCGGTCATCCTCGCCGGCCGCGGCGCCCGCTCGATCGAAGCGTGGGACGCGCGCGTCGCGCTCGCCGAAGCGTTGAACGCCGGCGTCATCACGCAATCGCTCACCGGCGCAACGTTTCCCTCGAATCATCCGCTGCATCTCGGCCAAGCGCGCTCGAAGGCCGCCACCGCCGCCTTGCGCGACGCCGACGTGATCCTCAATCTCGACAGCGTCGACTTCGGCGGCACGATCAAATCCGTCAGCGCCGGCAAACCCCTCGCGGGCACGATGATCAGCGCGTCGATCGACCGCTACGCGCATCGCGGCTGGAACATGGACTACCAGAGCTTGCCGGCACTCGACATCGACCTCGCCGCGCCACCCGACGCGCTGGTCGCGTGTCTGCTCGCCGAACTCGGCAATCCGAAACCGAAACCTGCGATCAGCAACGGCGCGTCCCACACTCCGAAGAAAACGAACGGCAGCACGGGTTCGGTCATCGGCATCGATGAGTTCTCGGATGCGATGAGCACCGCGTTCGCGGGCATGGAAGTCTGCTTCACACGGCTCCCGCTCGGCGTCAACGAAGCCGACTTCATCTTCACGAGCCCGTTCGATTACATCGGCGGCGACGGCGGCGGCGGCATCGGCAGCGGTCTCGGCATCGCCGTCGGCGCGGCGCTCGCGCTGCGCGACACGTCGCGCCTGCCGGTGTGCATCACCGGCGACGGCGATTTCCTGATGGGCAACACCGCGCTCTGGACGGCCGTCCAAAGCAAGATCCCGCTGCTCGTCATCGTCGCCAACAATCGCTCGTACTTCAACGACGAAGTACACCAGGAGCGCATGGCCGTCGTCCGCAGCCGCCCGGTCGAACGCAAATGGATCGGTCAGCGCATCGACGATCCGCCGCCCGACATGGCCGGCTTCGCCAAAGCCCAAGGCGCCATCGGCATCGGCCCCATCACCGAACGCAGCGAAATCGCCGCCGCCGTTGCCGAAGGCATCAAGCACGTCAAAGCAGGCAAGGTCTGCGTCATCGACGTCATCGTGCGCCCCGAATACTCCGCCAACACCGGCCCCGACGTCCAAGCCGTCCCCTCAGCCCGAACCATCGAAGAACGCGGCTCATAACAAATGTCACCCCGAGCTTGACGAGGGTCGCCCCAACCGACCTACTTGGGCGCATGCGCGTCCGCCTCAGCCGCAATCCGGTTCAACGCCTTCGTGCGAAACAACAACCACGGCCGCGAAAACTCTTGCCGCTTCTGCACCGCCGCAACTTCCGCATCATCCAGAGTAACGACCCGCCCGCCGGGCCCCGCCATCAACATCGCCTGCTGCAACTGCTTGGCCGCGAGCTCGAGATAAATACTCCGCGCCACAACGGTCGCAATATCCGCGGCAACGACAACGGCCCCATGCCCACGCATCAATGCCGCGGGCTTATCCCCCACAACCCCCGCCAACGCGACGCCCAGCGATTGCGAAAGAATGCGCATATCACCCGACGGCTGGAAATCGCGAATCTCAAACGTCGGCACCCCCAACCCGATAAACGACGTCACCGCCGACAACGGCTTGAGCTTGACAACCGGCGTGATGGAAAACGGCACGACCGTGGGCGAATGATTGTGCACCACCGCATTCACGTCAGGCCGGCTGCGATACATCTCGCCGTGAATGAAGCGCTCCGAATACAGCGCCCGTCCCTGGCCATCCACCGGCTCGCTGTCGAGCGTGAACTCCATGATATCGTCGATGGTAACGAGCTCCGGCGCCAAAGCTCGCGAAAGAAAGTACCGGTCGGGACGCGCCGGAGAGCGCATGCTTACGTGGCCGTAAGCGTCGAGAATTCCGTGCTCCGCAAGTGTCCGATACGCCACCACCAAGTCCAGACCGTCGTCCACGTGCTGCTCCATACGCTCGAGGACTTACCCCGCCGCACCGGCGCAACCTCTCCCCCCAGCTTGCAGCGATACGCCGCGCAGCGTAGGAATGTTCTGCAGAAGACTCGCGCATTCCAAGCATCATTTCTACGCCTCGCGTACGCGTTCGGACAAATGGCTCGACGCGCCGGATAAGGCTCGTGCATTTGCCTCTGGAACAAAGCGATGTCGTCCGCTAGTCTGAACGAACGATGCTCGAACTGGCCGGCGTTGCTAAAACATTCGAAACCCGGCGCGGCGAAGCCGTCGTCGCGCTGGCTCCGGTTTCGCTAGCAATCGAGCGCGGAACGTTTCTCGCGATCCTCGGGCCGAGCGGTTGCGGCAAGTCAACAATCTTCAACATCATTGCCGGACTCGAAATGCCGAGCGCCGGACGCGTCACGCTCGACGGAACGTCGATTCTCGGAATGAGCGGCGTGGTTTCGTACATGCTGCAGAAAGATCTGCTGCTGCCGTGGCGCAGCATCATCGATAACGTCGTGCTCGGCATGGAGATCGACGGCGTGCCGCGCGCCGAAGCGCGTGCCCGCGCGCTGCCGCTCCTTGCGCGCTATGGGCTGGGCGGGTTCGAGCACCGCTATCCGGCCGAGCTTTCGGGCGGCATGCGTCAGCGCGCCGCGTTGTTGCGCACGATGCTGTGCGATCGCGACGTGGTTCTCCTGGATGAGCCGTTCGCTGCGCTCGACGCGCAGACGCGCGCCGACATGCAAGAATGGTTGCTCGACGTGTGGGACGACTTCAAGAAAACGGTCATCTTCGTGACGCACGATGTCGATGAAGCGGTCTACCTCTCGGACGAGATCGCGACGATGTCGGCCCGGCCGGGACGAATCATCGAACGCCTCACGATCGAGTTGTCGCGCCCGCGCAAGCGCTCCGTCGTGACCACCTCGGCCTTCACGGCCTACAAAGAGCATTTTCTCGCGCTCCTGCACCGCCCCGCCGAAGCGCTGCTCGCTTCATGAGCGCCGATATCACCGAACTTGCGCCGCCGGTCGCCGCGGCGCCGCGCGCTGCGGCCCGCATAAAGTTGCGGCGCGTTTACCGCGCCACCTCACCCGCCGCGTGGTCGGTGATGGCCGGCCGGATTGCCATCGCCGTCGGCGTCTTGGCACTCTGGGAAGCGCTCGCGCGCCTGCACGTGATCAACCCGTTCTTGTGGAGCCAGCCGTCGCTGATCGCGGTGGAGTTCTGGCGCACGCTGCGCAGCGGATCGCTCTACGAGGACGCGTCCTTCACGTTCACCGCCACGATCATCGGTTTCGTGATCGGCACCATCTCGGGATCCGCGATCGGCCTCTCGTTCTGGTGGTCGACCTGGTATGCGAAGGTGATGGAGCCCTTCCTGATCGTGTTCGAGGGCATGCCGAAACTCGCACTCGCACCGATCGTTGTGCTCGTGCTCGGCATCGGAATCGCATCGAAGATCGGCATGGCGGTCGCGCTCACGATCGTGATCAGCGCGTTGACGACGTATTCCGGGATGCGCGCGGTCGACCGCGATCTCGTGCGGCTGGTCTTCTCGCTCGGAGCCACACGCTGGCAAGTGTTCAGCAAAGTCATCCTGCCCGGCACGTTCCCGGCGATTCTCTCGGCAATGCGGATCAACATCGGCCTGGCGCTCGCGGGCGCGATCGTCGGCGAGTTCATCGGCTCGCAACACGGCCTCGGCCGCTCGATCGACTACGCCGGGCAGACCTACAACATCGCGCTCATCTGGTCGGGCGTGTTCACGCTCTCACTGCTTTCGGTTGCGCTCTACATCGTAACGACGTGGCTCGAGAACACGCTCTTACGGCGCTTCTTTCACACGCACACTTCCCGATAGGAGACGCCATGCGTCGCGGCCCCTTCCTTCGCACGTCCGGCTCGGCTGCCGCTCTCGGCACGCTCGGCTTCCCGGCCATCGTGCGCGCCGCCGGCAAGCCGATCCTCATCGCCGAGCCGCAGCACGGCATCGGCTATCTGCCGCTCTACGTCGGGATCCGCAACAACTCGTTCGCCGGGCTCAACGTCTCGACGATCACGCTCGCAAGCTCGGGTTCGGAGCACACCAACGCAGTGCTCTCGGGTCAGGCCTGGGGCTTCATCGGCGGCCCCGAGCACAACGCGTACGCCGACGTGAAGGGCGCCAACCTGCGCGCGATCTGCAACGTGGTCAACCGCAACAACAACTACTTCGTCGCCGCCAAAGGCCTCTCACCGGGCAAGGACCTCAAAACGTTCTTGCACGGCAAACGCATCGCCGTTTCCAGCTACGGCGGCACGCCCAACTCCACGATTCGCTACCTGCTCAAAAAATTCAACATGGACGCGACCAAAGACGTGACGCTGATGGAAGTCACCACCGCCGCCATCGGCGCCACCGTCGCGCAAGGCCAGGCCGATATCGGCGTGATGAACGAACCGATGATTTCGCGCGGCGTCGAAGCGGGGCAATGGGGCGAGCCCTTCTGGAACGGCGCGCGCGTCTTCGGACCGTACGCCTACTCGACCATCAACGTCGCCCAGCAGTCGATCACGTCCGACCCGGCGACGGCGCGGGCCTTCGTCGCCGGCATGAAAAAGGCGCTCGCCTTCGTGCGCGACCACCAAGCCGAAACGCTCGCAATTGCCGCCAAGGAATTTCCCGACATGTCGCCGACCGATCTCAAGACGTCGATGGCGCGCACGTATGCCGATCAGCTCTGGGAGTGGACCGGCAAGATCACGCCCGACTCGGTCAAGACCGCCGAAGCGGTCGTCATCGCGGCGGGCCTGCTCACCTCAGAAGTCCCTTACCAGGAAATCGTCGACCCCCAATTCTTCTCTTAACGCGAATAACGCGAAAGGATCCGTAGCATGGCCGTCTGGGACAAGTTCCTTACCGAAAGCGATCGTCAGGTGTATGCAGCCTCGGGCTACGGAGCGCGGACCGGCGTCGGCTCGCGCCCGGCCGTGCTGATCGTCGACGTGAACTACGCGTTCACCGGCGACGCGAACGTGCCGATTCTCGAATCGGTGAAAACGTGGCGCAACAGCTGCGGATCGTCGGGCTGGGCTGCGATCGAACCCACGCAACGGCTCCTCGCCGCCGCGCGCGCGAACCACATCCCGGTCTTCTTCAGCACCGGCGTCGACTCGCGCCCCGACGGCTTCGATCGCGGCGGCTGGGCGCACAAGAACCGCCGCTCGGGCGAAGATCGGCCCGTCACGCCCACGCCGGTGCGCGGCAACGACATCGTCAAAGACATCGCCCCCCTGCCGCACGAGATCGTGATCGAAAAGCTCAAACCGAGCCCGTTCAACGGGACGCCGCTTCCCGGCTTCCTCGTCGATCTCGGCGTCGACACGCTGATCGTCACCGGCACCACGACCTCGGGCTGCGTGCGCGCCGCGGTCGTCGACGCGTTCTCGCTCAACTACAAGATCTCGATCGTCGAGGAGTGCACGTTCGACCGCTTCGAGAGCTCGCACGCGATGAGCCTGTTCGACATGCAAGCAAAATACTGCGACGTCATCGGCATCGGCGAAGCCGTCTCATACCTCGGCGAAATCGGCCCCGGCCTCTACGACGACAAAATCACCTTCGCCGACGTACGCGAGCCCGTCTCCGTATAGCGCCCTGTCATTTGTCACCCTGAGCTTGTCGGAGGGCCGCCACCGACGAAACAAATAAGATGCCGCGATGCGCCTCAGGCAGAACGGAGGCGGCGTTTTTTGCGTTCCATCACTTCCAAGAACGCGTCCACAACCTCGTCATCAAATTGCGATCCCGTGTTGCCAACAAGTTCACCAAAGGCAAGGTCAGAATTAAAGACCTGACGGTAAAGATGCGGGACCGACATCGAATGAAACGCATCGACGACGGCAATAACACGGGCTTCGATTGGAATTTCCTCGCCGGCCAGTCGGTCCGGATAGCCTGAGCCATCAATACGTTCATGATGTGCGCGCACGATCGGAGCGATGGCCTCAAGAGTCGGGATGCTTGCCAGCATTTGTGCGCCGCTTATGCAGTGTTGTTCGACGGTCGTCCAGGCCTGCTCGTCTAACATGCCTGCGTATTCCAATATAGCTTTGTTGATACTGAGCATGCCGATGTCGTGCAACAGCCCCCCGATACGACAGCGTTCGATGGTCACCGCATTTAAGCCCATCTGAACTCCGACGCGCTCGGCGAGTGCTGCAGTAGACTCAGCGTGTTCTGCGGTCCGCGGGTCAAAAAGCGAGAGAGACCGTTCTAGGGCACTTACGGCTAAAGGGTTGCACTCGGTCATATACGCCACCTCAACTTACAAATCCCGAAGCGAGCTCAGATTCAAAATGAAATATTTTGCCGGGAAGTTCCGTGCGCCTCATCACGCCAACTTTGCGCATAACACTTTTCACGTGATCAGCAACGGTGCTTTCAGCGATGATTAAGGCCACCGCTATGTCGGCATTCTTCGCAGCCTGCAGGAGCAGTTGGAGTACCTGCATTTCTCGTCTCGTCAGACCGAATTTACTTGCAGCTTCGAGGACCGCCTCGCGACGATTCGACACGTCAGCGAACAGCGCAACACATCCATCTAGCTGCGTTCCGAGAGGAACGATGCGAAGAACCACTTTCTCGCTTAACACATGTGAGGCCACGGTTTGGGTTTCGCGGCTCTTCCGGCACTGCGGTTCTAGCGATTTGAGCACGTCGCTTGGAATCAGCTCTTCCACTCCAGGAGAGGCGAAAAGCATCCGCATGGCGGTATCGCAGATAAGAAACTTCGGTGGTTGGCGCCGTTGGGTAATATCCGTATTACCAGCTTGCGTTGATTTGTTGAACGGCAGAACTACCGACATGGTGCCAAGGGTCCTGTAAGAAATGGCGTTCGTGGGAAGTCCATGTCCTGTTGTTTTTGTACGAGCCAACCGACACCTAGGCTGTTTACAATCACATAATAGAGTAAGGGATCGTTTACGTAGCGCCGGCATCCGGCGTGTGGCGTTCGAGTAGCAAGCATCAAGCTTGCGTAATCGCTATTGGCAAGCAGTAAGTGGAAGCATATTATGACTGCGCGAGGCCAACGCACTTCCGAGTAACGGACCTCCAGAAGAAACCCGCCATTGCAACGTGGTGGGTTTCTCAATTCTTGCCCTTTGGAACTCACCATCGTCTCTTGCGCTGAGGCTCTCCATATGTCCGCGGGATCGCTCTATCCGGGTTTCACCAAGCAAACCCGGAAAATTCACCATCGTCGAATTTAAAATCAGAAACCCCCGGCGTTACTGCACGGGGGCTTCCAGGTCTCCTCATCTCAGGGCTGATGATATACCCGGCGTTTCGGCGAATCAAGCAGCAAGCTACGTCCGTAGAATTGGACGGTCCCGATTTTCAAACCGGATTTTTGGTCGCAAGCGGTGATGGGTCTATGGGCAGTGCGATCGTCGCAGTTGGCCGCGCCGGCGAGTCATCAAGTTTCCTTGGACGGGTAGTAAACAGGGTTCATAATCGCGCGCTGGTCTCGATCTTCAGCGAAGAGAGGAAAATGAACCGAACAGTAATTGACGGTCAACGCTTCAGCATCGCTTCCCCGAGCTCTGCAACCGCAAGGCCACGAATGCGTGCTAATTAGCCGACGGTTAGAATCGAAGTCGACTGTTGTTGAAACGTGCCCGGACAGAGCCAGCCGAAGAATATGTAAGCCCTTCGTCATCTGCCAATCCTCCCGCCGATGCGACGATGTTCCACTTTTTCCAGAGAAAGCACGAGTCCTAGCTGGTGATCGCGACGATAATGTCGCGTGCGACGGACGAGACTGCCCGTGCCGTTGTGCCCGATCCGCAGCAACAATTTCTGGAGCTGAGAGCCGGCCCGGCGAAAAGCCTTGCGATTCGTACCGGCTAAATCCAGAGGCAGAACGTCCAAGCAGACGCATAAAAGCTTACTCTCCGCAAAACTTAGCGCGGCGATCTTAACCACGCTAAGTTTTCCTTAAGCCTAGATGACAATTAAATGCCAACCTTTTCGTTGGAGGTCATCAAATCGGTCACGGGCTAAAAAGTGGAGAGCACCGCTCTGTTGAGCGAAGTGCTTGAATGGCGCTGTGTCGTGAGGTCTCGCGAATGGCCGGAACATCTTCCCGAGGGCAGATTCACCCGATTCTTCGGATGCTTCTGGTGTGTGCATTGCTAGCCGGCATACTGCGCTTGCTGATCGCGCCGGTATTCGCCGCCGGAGGTCAGGTGGGTATCATTAATGGGACCGTTACCGACGCAGACGGAAAGGCGATCGGGAGCGCCACAGTCAGCGCAGTTTCGCCGAGTTCCGCCTTTCGCGCCACGACCGCTTCCAACGGAACGTTTACCATCGTCGGCGTTAACGTCGACACGTACGTGATATCCGCTTCGGCTCCCGGATACGACACGAACGTCCTACGCAACGCCTCCGTGATCGGTGACCAAACATTGACGCTGCCGCTGAGACTGACGCGGAGGCAGGACATCATCGGCAGGATCGGTGCGCATTTGGCCTCGGGCGCCTTCCAGCCGTTGCAGACGGTGGAGTCGTACACGATCAGTGGTGCGCGCATCGCGCAAACGACAGGTAGTCCGGCCGACACGAGTTTGGACGACGTCGTCCTCGCCGCTCCCGGCGTGTCGCTGAGTGAAAACGGCCTGCCGACGATCCGCGGCGGTTCTCAGCGGGAGGTCGGCTATCAACTCGATGGCGTCACCTTTACTGAACCGGTTCTCGGCCAAAACGGATCCACCGGGCTCTTCAACGGACTCAGTTCGGTCCAGGTGGTCGAAGGCGTCGGCGACGCTAGTCAAGGCGGGCTCGGTGCCGGGGTGATCAATGTCATCCCGAAGCGGGGAACCTATCCGGCTACGGGCGACCTCGTGCTGCAAGCCGGCGGTCCGAATTTCAACAACTTCGTCGGCGGCGAATACGGGTTTGCAACTCCGGACGGCGCTCTTTCAAATTATGTCTCGATGGAAGACCAACGCTACGCGCCCTACTACGGGTTCCACGGGCAAGATGCCGCAGCATACGGCAATTACTTCGGTGTCTCGCTTCGGCACACCACGCAGTTCGCCGATAATTTCGTTTTCAAATTCGGACCGGGCAAGAACCAATCACTACAGGTTCTTTATGAAAACGTCTCGCGAATCGACTTCGGAAACCTCGGGGGGCTGCCGCCCGGGACGTACCCGAGTGACCCATTCGCATTGCCGGCTTACCCGTTCGACAACGTCGCATATGCGGGATTCGGCGGACCTCCAACGGGCCTAGCCTACGTTCAGCCTGCTCCAAATACGCCGAGTTCGAACATTCATATAAATACGCCGGAAATCAACAATCAGTACCAAACGCGGTTCCTAAAAGTGGAATACGACAATAGCCTCAACGCCAAAACGTACTTAGCGCTGCGCTACTACAATTGGGACCAACTTCAAACCCAACAGTACCTCTCGTCGCTTGGCCCTATCCAACAGGGCGCCGCATATTGGCTCGAGGAGGGAGGCCCGACCGTGGGAACGAGCTTCGATCTCACGCACGTGTTCGGCGACAAATTAACCGTGACGTTGAACGGTCAGTACAGTGTGCTCCATCCCATAATCAATTATGAAATTCCGACGCTCACGCCGTTCTTCACGCCGATCGGCGACTTCATGCCGCCGGCCGCCGGCTGCCCGGCAGCCTATGGCGCCGGCACCGTGAGCTGCGCGTATGGTGCGGGAACGGTGCTCGAACCGGAGATCGGCCTAAACTTCAATATTTCGTATTTTCAGAATTACGGTCTCGGCTTGCGCTTCCAGTACGCCGTCAATCAGAAGCTTCGTGCAGACTTCGGAGTTCGTTACGAAGGCCAGAATCAGCACTGGAACAATCCCTACAATCCTGATAGCGTCATCAACCCACTAGACGTGCCTCCGCAGTTGTGGACCGCGGCGATTACCAACCCGAAGGTATGGTCACCGCGTGTTGCGCTCAGCTACCAAATCGGCGCTAATGATGCGGTGCGCGCCTCATATGGCCGGTCAGCCGTGTTCATGAACGCGCAGACTGCGGGAACCCCCACCGGCTTATACGGAAACCTTGCGGCGCTGGCCGCACTTCCTCCAAATCTCAACGGGGTGACGCCGATCCTTCCCGGAGCGCCACTTGCGAATCAATGTGGCACCATACTGAACGGCGTCGCCGGAACGTTTCCGTGCGCCAATTATTTGCAACAGTTTTACTGGGCAGCCGACCGCGCGCTCGAGCCGGTCGGTGACGGTGGTGGTCCGATGCCGGCAATCTATAACAACTACGATGCGAGTTACTCGCATCAGTTCGGTTCCAACGGAGTCGCGGTGAAGGTCACGCCCTTTTATAAACTAGGGACGAATCTTCCGAGCTCGACGTTCTTTGGGACCCTGCCGGGCGGGACGCAGATATTCACGGAAAGCTCGAAAGGCGCTAACCGGACGACCGGCGTCGAATTCAACCTCACGACCCCGGAGAGATCCGTGGGATTTTCTGGCTTTATCTCGGCGGCCTACCAAAACGTGCTGCAATCCGCGCCGCCGCTTTCGAACGGTGAATACAATGGAATTCCGCAGCTTTCTCCGGCGACGCTCGCCCTAGGGGACACGTACCGGGCCGGTTATGTCGCGCCCGCTGCGGTCCGCATTGGAGGCACCTATAGTTTCCGGAATGGCTTAAGCATTACGCCGATCGTTCAAATTTCTTCGGGCTTCCCATACAATGTCGGCGATCTCATTGCCAGCGGCGGACCGGGATCCACGTGCCCGGCGCAGCCAATTGCGAACTACAAGCAGGTGAATTTCGGCTGCGGAGTTCCGATTTTACTCGGTTATGAAAACACCGGCGGAACATCGCTCAACACCAACTATTATGATCCGGCGTATTCCGGCTCGTATCTATCACCGAACATTGCAACGACGCGTGGAACGCCGAGTTCATCGAGTAGCGGCGGAGTCACGTGGACGCCGGACGTGCAGTTGAACGTGACGCTACAATACAAGCATAACCGTGATACCGTCGGGATACAGTTCGTCAATGTTGGCACCAACGGCTACAACAACACGACACCGACGGTGAATCCATTCTATCAGCCCGTTGCCGACGGCGTCTCCGGCCCGCAAACGGGACAGAATACGTGCATTGCGCAGTACGGCGCGACGCGCGGCTGTTCGGCGCTTCCAAAGAACACCTACGCGTTCAGCAACGGAGCGTATCTTCTCACGAACGGTAACGTCGGTATATGGCAGCTTGCGCCCCTCGCGCCGATGTCCGTTGACCTGTATTATCGGCGAGAATTTTAGCGGCGCGCCGGCGCTAGCCGTACGGCGCCGCGCAGACGGCGGCGCGTTTTTATGCTTTGATGTCCCCCCGACCGGGTGCGGTTGGAGGTGTACCTTCGTGGCCGCTAAGTTGACTGTTGCCGAGAGCTGTTCATTCCGTTGGGTCCGCGCCGCCTCCGGGCGCGCGCATCTCGACCTCGGCGAACGAGAGTCGAACAGTCTCCGCGTCCACGGGAAGCACATCATCGTGACCGCCTGCCGCGCGCATCTCAACGACACGGCCGAAGTTTTGCTCGACAGCTACTCGCCGAAGTGTTCGAATTGCCAGCAGCACGCACGCCTTCTCGCAAAACCGAAACTCGTGCCGAGTTTGTAGATTTTGGTCAGGTGTGATCGGTCGGCGCGGGTTTCTTGCTGCTGTTCGCGTTTCTCGATGCTTCGCGCCACGTCGGTATCCGCTCCGAGGCCGTGGCCGTCTCGATCACGTCACGGGAATCCAGCCGACAGAAGCACGGTTGATAGCGACCGGCGCGACAGCCGTTTTCGGTGTGCAGCCCGGACGGGTGGCCGCACCGGCACAGTACCATCATATCCACTAGTGAACCAGTTTCAGGACCGGGCCAGGAACGGACGCCATATAACGCCAGTCAACCTTCTCGACCATGCTCTCGATCGTGAACGGCTTTTCGAGCGGCTGCATGACCAACGTGGAAAGCCCGGGCTGCGTGATCCGGACGATGAGCATTGGCGGGCGCACTCCGCTGCCGAACATGGCAAGGGCGACGAGCCGGGCGCCCTCGGTGGCCTCCTCAGGCGACTCTCCCAGCGAGCAGATGCGTGGCTCCGTACTCGTCGCAACAAAGCGTTCCCCGTGCGGTGCGACAATCAAATGAAGCGAGTCCATGTGCTGCACACACCTCGTGGAACTAGCGAAGAGATGAGGGCCCCATCCTAGCAGGCACAGCGACTGCCCGTCCGTACGAGAGCGCGCCAGAAGGTGTATCTGCGTGACTCAATCGACGAGGCGCCACGATGTCGCCGACGGTCCACCCTCTCCGCTTCCATGATTGGTCGCCGCTCCCCGGGGTACGATACCCTGGGATGTCGGTACAACCTCGATTCGACTATGCTCACCGTGGCCGCACTGAAGACCGCCTCTCTTAACGTCGCCGACTGGGCGCTCCTAGATGCGAGCGTTATGGAGCTGTTCGCGGCGCCCGACCTCGACGCGACCCTCGAGGTCGTCGGCAAGCTTCTCGTGCCCCGCTATGCCGATGCCGTCGTCCTAGCCCTCGCCGATTGGCGTGACGTCGTGCGCATTGCCGCAGTCGAGGACCGCGATGCGGAGCGCCGGCGAGTCCTCGCCCTACACTTGCACGAGATCGATGGTCGGACTTCGCCGTCGGTGATCACCACTGCACTGCCAGGTGCGCAGCTTTTCCCGCTGCAGCGAGCCGGCATTGACTTCGGGCATATCTACCTCTACAACGCAACGGTCAGTCCACTCCTTGAGCTCCTCCTGGAGCGGTGCGAGCAAGCGATGTTCAACGCCCGGCGCTTTGAACACGAGCGCTACGTCGCATTCGCCTTTCAGAACGCGGCACTCGCAAGCGAATTACCGCACGGCGACCCCTTTCAATTCAGCGCGATTTACCAGGCGGGGAGGGCCGAGGCCCTGGTCGGGGGCGATTGGTACGACGCGTTTAGGCTCGCGGATGGGCGTTTCGTGATTACCATTGGGGACGTGGAGGGCTCGGGGCTCGACGCGGCGCTCGCGATGGTGAGTTTGCGCCAGACGGTGCGTGCGGTGGCGCAGCTCAACCCCGATCCCGAGCTGATGCTCGCCAGCGCGAATCGCACACTTCAAGCACAATTTCCGGGTCGCTACGCGACCGCGTTCGTCGGGGTCCTCGATTCCGTCACGCAGCGCTGCACGTATGCGAGCGCCGGTCATCCGCCGCCGCTCGTACGTCTAGCCGATGGTTCAATCCACATCGCCGCAAGCCACGGATGCCTGCTGGGGCTCCCACTCGACGCCGCATTGGTGGTCGACGAGATCAGCGTTCCGGCGGGTGCCGTCATGGTGTTGTACACGGATGGGCTGACGGAGTCGACGCACGACGTCCTCGCCGGCGAGCAACGCCTCGAGTCCGTACTCCGCGATCTGGACCCGCAGCAGACGGCTAACATTGCGGAGCACATCTACGCGAACGTCGTCGGTGGTCACGCTCGCGATGACATCGCGATTCTCGCGTTACGTGTCGGATCGTTGCCGAAGCTGCCGCAATGGCGTTTCGATCCGCGTTGGCCGGACGCTGCCCAACGTATTCGCTGCAGCCTCCGAGCGGAGTTCCCCGGCGTAGTTGCTGTTGAGCGCCTCTTCGATGTTGAAATGGTGGTCTCCGAGTTATTGGCGAACTGCTTGCGTCATGCACCGGGAACAGTCGAGGTCATCGCTGAGAAGCAGCCGAACGCGTTTGTCCTCCACGTGCTCGACCGAGGCCCGGGATACGCTGTCGACGCGCGCTTGCCTGGGGATTTGTTCAGCGAATCCGGGCGCGGCCTCTTCCTCATCTCGCAACTGAGCGACGACTTTGTGGTTGTACGACGGCCGGGCGGCGGTAACCACGCCCGTATTACCTTCATATATACCAAGGAGAAGACCCGATGACGACCGATTCAAACCACATTGAGAGCGACGAAGGCACCCGAATGGATGCCGTCCGTCGTTTCAACGTATTGGATACGCCGCCCGACGGAATGTTCGATCGGATCACCGCGCTCGCGGCACGGTTGTTCGACGTGCCGATCGCCCTGGTCACAATCGTTGACCACGACCGGATTTGGTTCAAGTCGAAATTCGGACTCGAAGGCGTCGATGAAATCGGCCGGGAGCCGGGCCTATGCGCATCGGCCGTGCTGCAAGATGGACCGTACATCGTGGAAGAGGCGCGGCGGGATCCCCGCACTCTTGCCAACCCGCTGGTCGCAGGAAAGTTCGGGCTTCAGTTCTACGCGGCGTCGCCGCTGCGAACGGCCGAGGGAGCGCGGCTCGGGACGCTTTGCATTATCGACCGCCATCCCCGGCAATTTTCGCCTCAGCAGGCCGAGATTTTGCAAGGTCTCTCGGATATCGTCATGGACGAAATGCAGCTGCGCCTTTCATCGATGCGCGCAATTGCGGACTCGAAACGCGACGACTAGACGCAGTTAGTGTGGTCCAATAGTGGCAGCCCGCCAACGTTGCGAGCGGATTGGCAGCACGGCCGTTACTTCGCATCTCAGGTGGTTCGAAACAACGTCGAGATTGCGGGCGAGTTGGTTCACGATGTACAAGCCTCGGCCGCCTTGCGCGTAGAGTGGTTGAGGACGGAGAGTCGAGAGATCGAAACAATCACCATCGTCAGTGACGCGCAGCGTCGCCCATTCATCCTCGATCAACTCGACCTTCACGCTCGTTCGCGCGCACTTCACCGCGTTCGCAACGAGTTCACCAAAAATCAACGCGGCATCGTAGCGGGCTAGTTCGCTGGTGGGATTTTTTTTCAACATGCGCGAGAACTCGTGCCGAGCTACGACGGCCCCTCTGAGATCGCCGCTCTTGATCCACCATTCCCGTGCAGTCCGTTTGCGCATCTCGTCGGTCTCATACCCAAATCATGAAGTAGCGCTCAACAGATCATCAAGGGAACGGCTACTCGTTGAACTTGTTTTTTGGGGCAGCGCGAACCACGCAAAGGGCGGAAATGATTCGATCCGAGCGTACGGTTCCGATCTTACCTTGTTAACCAAGCTACTTTCAGGGCCCAAAGCCGAATAAAGCGCTCTTACTTCTACGCAATTTGAGTGAAGCCACCGATAACGTACGCATGACGAACGCTTTATTCGGAGATCCGGGCTTACTCACCGATTTAGCGTCGATGACGCCCGCTGAATTCGACGCCTTGCCTTTCGGAGCGATTGCGATGACGCAAGGCAGTATCGTTGCTGCCTACAATCGCTACGAATCCGATATGACGGGTTTCGATGCGCAGCGCATGATTGGGAAGCATTTTTTTCGCGAAATCGCACCGTGCACGAACAATGCTATTGTCGCCGGTATTTTCGATCTCGCCGAAGAAGTCGATGAGATCGTGCCGTACGTTTTTCACGCTCAAAGGCGACATCATCGAGGTGCGTTTGCGGCTGATCAAGGATCGCGCGGCCGCGCAACAATTTGTACTTGTAGAACGCGTGTGAGCGACCAATTACAACTTTGTATGTAGTCGCAAAAGCAGCGGCGCTGGGCCATCGCTTAATCCAATGGCGGGCACGTTTTGACTTATCCGAGCGTTGCACAGCTTTTCGACGATGGAAACAAATACCGGATGAGCTGGCTCCGCACGTTGTTGTTTTAATGTCGACGTACCCTGCTCACGAGGGCAAGGGCCACCTATTTCAAGAGATAACCATGAGGGCGGCTCGCGCTTCGCCAGGTTTCTGTGGCTGCGTCCCACTGCGCGATATCGACGGCATTTTCGCTGATGCCGTGCTGATCGCCGGCGCCGAAATCGAAGACGCCGTTAGCGCCCACCCAACCGTGGAGGTGGTTGATGTAATTGCGCACCTGATCTGGCGTCGGATCGGGGCCAAGGTGGCGGAGCGCATCGACATAGATCATCAGCGGGTCCCAAGCGAGGTTGGTCGCAGCGTCGGGACGCACGCCGATCGCTTTGAATGCCTTCTGGTACGCCGTTTGCGCGTCGCGCACAGGGCCCGGTTTCACCGCGTCCGGCGTCAAGGCCAACAACGTCGCGAAGTAGAGTTGCTTAGGCAAGAACGCGGCGTACGATGCTAGTTGGGAATAGACCATGTTCGAGCTCGGAACTTGCACCGGCGCCGAATTGCCCGCATCGTTGAGCGCACGAAGGGCCGTCGCGACCGGTGTACCCGTCGCCCAAACGAAAATTGCATCGGGCCTGGCCGCGAGAATGCGTGTCACTTGGGCCGCTGCGCTAACATCGCTCGGCGCGAAGCGTTCTTGTGCGGCGAGCTTGACGTCGCGATTCTCCGGCAACGCCAACGCCTGAAGCGCCTGCGCTTCGAGAGCAACACCGGAAGCGTCGGTCGAACTCAGCATCGCAACGCGTTTCCAGCCCCGCAACCGGAAGTAGCGCACAGCCACACGTTGTACGTCGGGGCTCGGCGCCGATGCAGCAAAGGCGTACCCGAACGGCGTGGTGTTGATCGCCGGTGAGAGGCACCAGTCGACGGGACCGTTTTTGGCGACAATCGGCAGCGCAGCGTTGCAAACCGGGCTCGGTCCGCCGTCGATGAAAAGCGGCACTTGCTTCGCAATAAAGCCTTGCACGATCTGCAGGTTCACCGCTGGTGATGTTTGCGAGTCGGATGCGTCGATCTTCAGCGGCCGTCCGTGGATGCCGCCCTCGCCGTTAACGACGATCTCGACCGCATGGAACGCGTCGACAAGCGATTTGCCGAGGAACGCTCCCGGCCCAGTCAAAGGAATGCTCGCATTAATGATTACAGGCGCTCCGGCGGGCTTCGCCGGGGCAGCTGCGATAAGCCCTGCGACACCCAGTATCAACGTGGCGGCGCGTAGTTTAACCCACATCATAATCTCTATCTTTTCAGTATGTATTTTTATCAAAGAGCACCAAGGCATTGCTGCGGTTGACTGCAGTGTGCTCGACATCTGAGAGCAGCGGGCTTTCGTCGAGCATGGACGTGAATTGTTCGGCAGCACCGCCCGGGCCGTACGGAAAGTCACTTCCGAACACGATCCGCGAGGGGTCCGCAAACACTTTCAAGCTCGGAATCGTGTACGGGCTCGACGATAGTGCCGTGTCGAAATAGAAGCGGCGGAACGATTCCACGATGGCGTCGACGCCGGACGCGCCGGGCATGAGGGCCGCGCACGCAGCAAACCGTTGCACGGCATACGGTACGAAGCCGCCGGCGTGTGAAAGGATCACGCGCATCTCCTGATGGCGGTCGAGCACGCCGTTCACGACCATGTCGTTTGCCGTGCGCGCTGTATCGCAGGGGAAATCGAGGAATGGTGCCGGGATGCCGGTGAGTTCGCGAAGAGTGCTTCGCGTGGGGTGGATGAAAACGGTAGCCTTACGGCGATCGAGTTCGACCCAGAGGGGTTCGAACCACGCATCGCCCAGATACCGGTCGCCGTAGTTGGAAAGGAGCACCACGCCGTCGGCTGCCAGCACGTCGTAGGCGTAGTCGAGTTCCCTCAATGCAAAATCGATATCCGGTAACGGGAGCGTCGCGAAGTGGCCGAAGCGCTCAGGCCAGCCGTCGACGAGGTTCGCCGTGTAGTCGTTGACGTCGCGCGCCAGCGCCGGGCGTTCACTTTCGGTCCAATCGGAAAGGGCGGGCGCCGTTAGCGAAAGGATCCCTTTCGCAATCTGCCGGGAGTCCATATACGCGATTGCCGCTTCCGGCGTCCATGCCGGCGGACGGTGGACGGAGTGACGCTCTTTAAGGCCGTCTATCCAGAACGGCGGAAGCACGTGCTGGTGGACGTCGATGCGTTCTGCGCTCATGAGCGCACTATGAGGCGGCATCTCCGGATTCGAAGGTCGCCAGCTTGCCTTCGCCCGAGCGTTTCCACTCCGTCAACGGTTTGCCGTCCCGCAGTGCGTTCATCTCGCGTTTCCAGATCCGGCGCAGCATTGCGATAGCCCGGTCAGAACTGCCCAAGTGCTCGGCGTTACGGTCGGCAATGAGCCCTTGGCCCCCCATCGTAACCGTATCTTGAATTACCGGCAGCAGCGGATGCTCCATATCGATCTCATCGAGCGTGATCTCGCATGCCATCACCTGCGCCGCGATTTCCGCCGGGTCGATCATGTTCGCCCAACCGGCGCGGATCGACTCATCAAAATTGCTTACGCGATCGATCATCACGCTGAGCGTGGTCACGTCGTCGATCGGGACGCGCCATGCAGCGTGAATGGTCAAATTTGTACGGTCTTGCTGAATCGCGACGTCGCGCAGCATGATGTTCGGCATGATGACGTGCGTGAAGAGCTTCGTGCCGTCGGTTCGCGCTGCGGTTGCAACCATGCCGTATTCGGTCTCTTGGGCCGAAATACGGGGAATGTCGATCAGTCCGAACCCGCCCATGAAGTCCTTATGGGTGAAATGGATATGCACTTCATCGACATCGTTCTCGACGCGCTGGAAGTAGTTATATGGCAACACGACTGCCATCGAGAGCAATTCGCCGGCGCCCTCATCCTCGAGTTCGGGGAAACGCGGCAACTCGGGCGGTGCGCCGTCGCCGAAGTAGCCGAAAACGACGCCCAGATACTCACGGACGGGATACGTCTGAAGGCAGATCGATCGTGTGTAGCTCTCGCTCTCGGCTGGAAAGTCGACGCCCTCACCGGTGCCGGCGAACTTCCAGCCGTGGTAGCGGCAGCGAATGGAGTTATCCTCAACCCAACCGTACGCGAGACTTGTTCCACGATGCGGGCAACGATCTTGAACGAGGTTGAGCACGCCGCCGGTACCGCGGAAGAGCGTGTAGAAATTTCCGAGGATCTTGATCCGCTTGGCCGCGCCCGGCTTGCATTCTGCGGCAATCGCGATCGGTTGCCAATACTGGGCGAGATACCGTCCGGCAATCGCGCCATTCTCAACGTGCGCGAAATCATCTAAGGACGGTCGTTGCGGAGTCTCCAGCATGTAGCGAGTATACGCAGCCGGCCATACCGAAGCAAATCAAAATCGCAGTGCCCGCATTAGCGTTTCTTATCGCCCCAAAATGTAGATGAAGAATGCCGCCTCTCTCGAAGGCCGAGGCTCAGATGAGGATCGATCCACAGCGTCTCATCCGGTTGGCCGTGCTGATTCAACACGGTAGTTTCTCGCGCGCCGCCGAGCATCTTGGGTTGACGCAGCCCGCGCTCTCGCAAAGCATCGCCCAAATCGAAAAAGAGGTTGGAGTGAAGCTAATCGAGCGGACGCCGCATGGCGTTGAGCCCACGCTGTATGGCCAGGTTCTCTACGAACACGCGAAATCGATCGACCGCGAACTAGCTCTGGCAGCACAACACATCGGTGAGCTGGCGTTTGGTCACAAGGGCGCGTTGCGCATCGGAGCGACCGTCGGCGGAGCGGCGTCGTTCGTTGCGCTCGCCGTCTGCAAGCTGCAAGCATCGCGCGCGGGTATCGATACGCGCATCGTCGAGGAATTCTCGATCGGTGCGCTGCTCACGCAACTCCACGATCGCACGCTCGACGTGCTCGTTTGCCCGCGGCCGCGCGAACTTGACCTCAAGGGCGCCAGTTCCACGCCGTTGTTTCTGGCGAAGCGTCTGGCGTGCGTACGGGCCGGACATCCGCTCTCCGGTGACGTATCGTTGCGAGAGCTCTCGACGTTCTCGTTCGTGTGTCCGGAAGAAGAGCTCGGGCTGCTGTTCGGCTTTCGTCAGATCTTCGGAACCATCGGCGTCGATCTCCCCGAGGTTCTCGTCGTGAACTCAGTCTATCTGGCCAAGGAGCTCGTGCTGAACTCGGATGCCTTCGGGCTCTTCTCCGACGTGTCGATCATCAACGAACACCGGCTCGGATTGGTCAAACCCATCGAACTCGAAACTCCGACGAACTACTGGATGCAACTCATCCTGCGCGCCGAGCAAGCTCGCAACGAACCCATCGCCGGTTTCATCGCCGAGATGATCGAGATTTGCAGTGAGCGCGGCATCGAGGTCAATCCGGATGTTTGACTTGACCGAAGCCGGGGCTCGTTGGGCCCGCGTGCGCGAACTGATGGCCGAGCACGATCTGGACGCACTGCTTGCCGTAGATCTGTCTCGTGATGAGATCATGTTGGCAAATCAACGCTGGCTGACCGGGTACATTCCGATCGGTGGTCCCGCGGCCGCGCTTATCCATCGCGACGGCGACCTGGAATTAATCTCGGAGCGCATCGGGGTGCCCGTCACCGAATACTATGCATCCCACGGCTTCCCGATCGGACTCGTAAACGGCTTCTCGCCCCGTCTGCTCGCTGAGCGGGTTGTGCGCCATTCCCCGAAGCGGCTCGGAATCGTCGAACCGGACAGTTTCCCCGCGGCCGTCGTGACGTCGCTCGCATCGTTTCCGAAAGTGGTCGACGTTTCTGATGCCTTTCAACGCCTGCGGTTGCGAAAAAGTGCATATGAAATCGACGTCATCCGCAGGAGTTGCGCGATCGCTGACGCCGTATGGGAACGCGTTCCCGAGATTTTCCGGATCGGACGCAAACACTACGAAGTCGTTGCCGACGTCGACCATCTCGTGCGCCTAGCCGGAGCGGAGGGCGGCTTTCACTTGCTTCTTCCCCTGCCTTTTCTCGGCCGCGCGATGCGATCGCTCGCAAGTCATGAGATCGTCGTGCCAGACGCACGCTATCTCTTGGAGATCTCGCCCCGCCTCGACGGCTACTACTCGCAACTGACGATACCGGTAACGACGCATCAAAACGATCGCGCTGCACTCCAAGCGTACGATGACGTGGTGGCATCGAAGGTGGCCGCCCAACCGCTGATGCGGCCCGGCACCGATCTTACCGATCTGGCCGGATTCATTTCTGAATACTTGCGCGAACGCGGTCACGCACTCGCGTCGCTCTCGCTCGGACATTTCTGCGGCATGGCACTCGAAGAACCGCGTCACGAGCCCTCGCGTTCGCACGTCCTCGAAGAAAACATGACCCTCATCTTCCACCCCGTCATCGGTAACGCGGAACTGCGCTCCCTCATGCGGGCGGACACCTACCTCATCACCCCCTCCGGAGCCGAACGCTTAAACCGCTATACCGGTGGGATGCTCCAAGTCTCCTAGCCCCGGCAGTCTTTCGTTCAACGTCGGTCGTAAGATCAAAGTGTGCGAAAGCCGTCGCGGCCGCACGAACGGTGCATCGACGCGCAGCGGCATCGCGACGACGCCTTCTTGGTACTCGGATTGGATGCGGTCGCCTTAGCATCTGGCGAGCATTTCTCCGCGACGCGCAGCTCGATCAGATTTCCATCGTCGTCGTGAAAACAGAGGCCCGAATCGTCGAGCGCATGCGGCGGCGCGCCGACGATAACAACGTTGCGCTCGGCCAACCGCTTGCGAAACGCCGGCACGTCGTCTTCGTAAATGCCGCATGAAAGATAGTTCAGCACCTTCGACGCTCCAGCATGATAGCGGGCCCATCGATGCGGGTTTCCGGTCGCATACATCTCAAGCGCGATGCCGCTCGGTTTCATCTCTAGCCCAAAACGCTCGTAGAACGCCGCAGCCTCATCGAGGTGGGGACCATCAGGCTGAAGTGATCCAGGGAGTGCGCTCCGACCGCCCCTGCCCGGCGCATTGGAGCTACCGCCCAACTTTCGCGAGTTCACGCAACGGCCGCGCAGCGATCTCCTCGCGGATGCGCGTGACCATGATCGATGCGGCATCAGCTGCCATATTCATGAGCGGCGCATCGCGATCGCGGTCCAAGCTGCGTTGCTGTGCTTCGAGGATGACCAGATCCTGATTGAACGTTTGCTGAGCGGCGGCGCGCAATTGCTCGGTTTGTCCCGCGTCATCGAGCGCGAAGTTTCGCGCGTACACCCAAAAGTAGTGCGTCGTGGTTTCCGTTTCGGGCGTGAGCAGGTGCAACTGCGAAATCTCGATCCCGGCGGACCGGTCGCCCTCGGGCGCACCCGTTCCGGCAACCGCGCAGCCCACGTCCAGTGCCGTCGTCGTCGGCGCCAAAAACGTGGTGTGAAACCAGCGGTCGACCGGTCCCGTGAAGTTTCCGGCTTTGGCAAAGTGCGGCGGAGCCGTCGTATTGAGGAGCCAATGCCGGCTCTCGACGTGATCGCCGATCCGCTGCAAGTGCGACTCGGCATCGGCCATCCCCGCGGCGCCGATTTGCGGATGAACGAACGGCACGTGCGCATGATTGTTGAGGTTTTCCAGAACCAGCTCGTGCCGGGCCTGGACGAGCATCCGGTCTCCCGCCGCAGCCCAGCCCGGATCGTCAGCGGTGTGCGCGTCGGGGATCAACCCGGGGTCGGCATAGGCGGCATCGCCGAACCAGAGCCACACGAACCCATAGCGTTCGACGAGCGGATAGGGGCGTACGGGAAGGGCGGACTGCGGAACGCCCTGGCCGGGAATCTTCACGCAGGTGCCCTGCGCATCGAAGCACACTCCGTGATAGCCGCACTGGAGGAGCCCATCCACTACGCTGCCGAGCGATAGGGGCACGCCTCGGTGCGCGCAGCGGTCGGCAAGGGCGACGGCTTGGCCGCGGGTGCGCCACATGACCACCGGTTCGCCGAGGAGCGTACGTCCTAAGAGCTGATTTTCGCCGATTTCGTGACACCATGCGGCCACGTACCAAGCGTTGCGAAGGATCATGCGTTTCCTCACCGGACCCGGCCGAACATGCGTAATGCGTTTCATCAAGCGTAATGTCATATTACGTCGCGGTCAAGGGTGCCGTCCCGATCCGCCTTGACAGGGGGAAATTGCCAAGCTTACGATAATAGCAAATCATTACGTAAAGAGTAATATCTGCGAACAGTAGGGGGAGCGTCCATGATCAGCCGTCTCATAGCCGCCCACGCGGGCCGGGGCCGTATCCGTACGGCACTGGGGATCCTGGGCGTGGCAGCCCTCCTGGGCGCGGCCGCTCCTCCGTCGGGGGCTCCGGTCGTGATCAATGCCGTCATACCGCTCACCGGCGGGGCGGCGTTCCTCGGGACATCGTTTAACAGCGCCTTCCGAGCCGCCGAGATCCTCGTGAACGAGACGGGTGGCATCCAGGGCCGGCCGCTAAAAATCGTTGCTGCAGATTCGCAAACCTCGCCCGCCGTGGGCCTGCAACTCGTGCAAGGCCTCGTCGCGCAACACGCCGACCTGTTTCTGGACGGCGGGCCGGCACCGATCTGCAACGCCTCACTGCCCCTAATTGCGAAGAGCGGCCCGGTCGATTACTGCCTATCGCCCGCATTTTCGCCGGGGCCGAATAGCTATGGATTTTCTACGAATCCATCAGCCAGCGATGTCTCGCATGTCGTCGTAAGGTACTTCCGGCTGCGCGGGTGGACCCGTATCGCGATGATCAGTGCGACGGACGCGGCGAGTCAAGTAAACGAAGCGGCAACGATTTCTGCGATCGGTCAGCCCGAGAATCGCGGCGTCACGTTAGTCGCCAAAGAGAATTTCGCCCCGAGCGACGTCAGCGTGAGCGCGCAAATCGCAGCGATCGTCGCGGCAAAGCCGCAAGCAATAACGGTTTGGGCAACCGGTACTCCGGTCGCAACGGTACTGCGTGCTCTCAACGATGCCGGCAATACCGCACCCGTTCAGATCTCCGGTTCCAACATGATCTTTCCTGAGCTCCACAGCTTTGCTGCATTTCTTCCGAAGCAGCTGTTCTTTTCGACGCCCATCGCACTAACGCCCAAGGATAACCCGCCCGGGCCGGTACGCGACGCGCAACTTGCATATGTTGCGTCGATCAAGCGCGTCGGCGTTCGTGCGGACATTGCGACGGATCTGGCCTGGGACCCGATCATGATTTTCGTCAATGCCTTGCGTCATTTCGGACCGAATGCGACCGCCGAACAGGTTCACGACTACATCGAACATCTCCACGGTTATGCCGGCACAAACGGCATCTATGACTTCAGTTCCGGCGACCAACGCGGGATCGGCCAAAACGGCCTCGAGATGGCGCAGTGGGATGCGAAAAAAGATGATTTCGTCCGGGTCAGCCGCGCTCGCGGATTCCTTTTGACCGGCCACTAAACATCTCGATGACCGTCGTCGCTCCGAAAATCGGTACTATCCCGGCGCTGATCGGCCGTGATGAAGCGCGCATCGATGGCCGCAGCAAAGTCTCGGGCGAGACGATGTACAGCGCGGACTTCAAACGCGAAGGCATGCTCTGGGCTGCCTTCGCGGCCTCGACCTACGCCCATGCGCGCATCGTCAGCGTCGACACCACAGTCGCCAAAGCGATGCCCGGCGTGCGCGCCGTCATCACCGGTGCCGACATCGGTGAACGGTATTTCGGCTGCATGCTGAAAGATTGGCCCATTCTTGCGCGCGGCGAAGTGCAGTTCGTCGGCGAATATCTCGCGGCTGTCGCGGCCGATACGCGCGACCAGGCTGAAGCCGCCGCCGCAGCCATTGACGTCCAGTACGAGGAGCTGCCCGCCGTCTTCGATCCGGAAGCCGCGATCGCACCCGGCGCACCGCCCTTCCACCCGAATGTCGCACAATTCGCGCACCTCCTGGGCAAACGCCCACCTGTTCCGCACCCGAACATGCACGGCTACGACATCACGCGCAAGGGAGACGTCGAAGCCGGCTTCGCGCGCAGCGACTACATCTTCGAGCACACATTCACCACGCCGCGCACGCATGGCGGCTACCTCGAACCGCGCGCCACGCTAATCTGGATCGACGATGGCGGCACGGTGCACCTGATCTGCACGAATTCGGGACCGTTCTTGCTGCGCGACAGGCTTGCGTCGGCGATCGACCTGCCGAAGGACAAGGTCGTCGTCCATCCGAGTTTCATCGGCGGAGATTTTGGCGGCAAGGCGCTGACCATCGAAGAGTTTCCGATGTATTATCTCGCCTTGGCGACGAACCGGCCGATCAAGCACGTTCGCACGCTCGCCGATGACGTACGTTCCACCCACACGCGACACGCATCAAAGACGCGCGTACGCATGGGTCTCAAGAACGACGGCACGATCGAGGCGTTCGACGTGCGGGTGCTCTTTGACGGCGGGGCCTATGCAGCTGGTAAGCCCGTGCCCTGGCTGATGCCGGGCCTCGCACCGAAATTGCCCTACCGACTCGAAAACGCGCAAATGGAACGCATCGCGGCCTACACGAATACCGTGCCGGCCGGCTTCGTGCGCGCGCCAGGCGACATTCAAACGATCTTCGCGCTCGAATCGGCGATGGACATGGCGGCCAATGCATTGGGCATCAGTCCATACGACATTCGCATGCGCAATGCGGTAACCGAGCATGATACGACCCTCGAGGGAAATCCGTTCGCACGTCCCCGCACGCGCGAAATGCTCGAACTTCTGCATCGCGAAATCGGCTGGGGCAAGCCGCTCCCGCCGGGACGCGGACTCGGACTTTCGCTCACCGCGCGCCACTTCGTCGGCGGAAAAACAAGCTTCACCGTAACCGCCCAAGAAGACGGAACCATCGCCGTCGACACCGGTGCTCCGGAGCAGGGCGTCGGCTCGCTAACGGTCATTCAGCGCGTGCTGGCCGCCGAGCTGAATATCGACCCGGAGCGTATCACCGTGACGCGCGGTGCGACCGACGCCGTACCGTTCGACCCCGGAGTCGGCGGCAGCAAGGGCGCTCTACTGCTCGGTCGCGCGGCGCTCGACGCAGCGCAAAAGCTGCGCGCCGCGCTGGCGCTTCCGCATTCCGGCCCGGTGACGGTGACCGGCGAGGGCGCCTATATGCACCAGCGCGGTGAGCCCGTCTGGACGAATTTTGCCGCGTACGGCGTCGATCTTTCGGTCGACCGCGACACGGGCGAGATCACGATTCACGAGGTCGTGTTCGTCGCCGACGTCGGCACGATCATCAATCCGATCGCGCATCGCGGCCAAATCGACGGCGGCTTCATGATGGGTATCGGCAGTGCGTTGACCGAGGAGCTGCACATTGAGGACGGGCGCCTCGTCAACATCGCCCTCTCCGATTACAAGTTACCGTGTCAGCGCGACATCCCGCCGTTTCGCGTGATCATGATGGAGCCTGACGACGGGCCCGGGGCCTTCGGGTCGCGCGCCGTCGGCGAATTCAACACCGCGGGCGTTGCGCCGGCAATCGCCAACGCCATCGAAGCCGCCTGCGGGGTACGCCTGGATCGGCTCGGTCTAACGGCAGAACGGATTTACGCCGCGTTACAGACGCAATCCTGACGTGATGAGGATCGAATGAATCGACACAGCTATTTGTCCGGCCTCGCCGCAGCTGCGGCTGCAATCGTTCCGAGCGGCGTTCGAGCCCAGGCGCGGGCCATTCGGATCGGTTCCGGCTCGAGCGATCAATATTCACTGTCGATGTTCGCCAAAGACGCGGGCTTCTTTGACCGAGCAGGACTCGACGTGGACGTCCAGCGGTTTACGCAACTCCAGACGGCGGTGCAGGGCCTGGCGGCAGGCGAGCTCGACGTTGTCTGTGCCGATGTCGTGCAGATCGCGAATGCAATCAACAGCGGGATCCCGCTCGGCTACTTCGCGCCTGCGGCGATATATACGACCGCGGTGCCGACGGTGTTCGTCTGCGTTGCGAAGAACGGCACGGTGCGATCGGCAAAGGATCTGGAAAACGGCTCCGTTGCCGTCGTCGCGCTCTCGACGCAGATAACCGTGGGGCTGCAGCAATGGCTAAAAGACAGCGGCGTCGATGCCACGAAGGTGAAGCTGGTTGAGTTGCCCTTTGCGGCGATGGCGCCGGCCGTTAGCCGCGGGACCGTCGCTGCGGCTGTTATTGCCGAGCCGTTCGTAACGCAGAGCATCGATAGCATTCGCCTCATCGGCGATCCGATGGCTGCGATCGCAAAGAACTACTTGCTGTGCGGCATGGCATCAACGCACGCGTGGATAACGGCGAATCGGGATCTCGCGAAGCGCCTAACTAAGATGTATGGCGAAGCGGCGACTTGGGCCAACGCTCATCCTGCCGACACGGCGAAGACGCTCGCGGCGTATTCGAACATTCCGTTAGCGACGGTCCTCGCGATGAGAAGAGCAACCTTCACCGCAACGCTGTCGCCACCCCAGATCCAGCCGGCACTTGATATGGCATTCAAGTACGGACAATTGCAGAAACCGCTGCGCGCTCAGTCCATGATCATCCCGCTCTAGTCTGCCGCCTCAAGAACCCCTGGCCGCGGCCGGGAGCTTCAACATCCGCTCGGCATTGCGGTGGGCGATATCTTCTCTTTCTGATTCGCCGACGGGTAGCGTATCGAGAAAGTCGCGCGCCGCGCGATTGGTCGCGAATGGGTAGTCGACCGAGAAGAGAAGCCGATCCGTTCCGAACGTGAGCAAGGCCCCCATGAACGGCGGCAGGGTAAAGAAGCCGCTGGTCGTGACCGCGACCTGATCTAGAATCGTCTCGCCTACCGTGCGTTGCAAACCGGTATTGACGTGCGCAAACGCCTCATCGCTGCGCGCGAGCATGATTTGCAAACCTTCACCCATGTGGCCGATAATGAGCCGCAACTTTGGATGACGATCGAGCGCGCCGGAAAGCACCAGGCGCAAGACGTGCACCGCGGTATCAGCGTGCCATCCCCAGGCGGCGTTCGCGAACATGTACGACACTGCCGGATCGAAGCCGTCATAGTATCCGCGCCGCACGCTTGCCGGCGGAACTCCCGGATGCAGATAGAGCGCCACGCCGAGGGCTTCTGCGCGCTCCAGCACGGGATCGAACATCGGGTGATCGAGAAATTTTTCGTCGGTGTGGCCGCTGATCATGGCGCCGCAAAAACCGTATTGCTGCACCGTGCGCTCGAGTTCGCCGGCCGCTGCTTCCGGCGCCGTCAACGGCAGATGTGCGAATGCCGCAAAGCGGTCTGGGTGCCGCTGCACCCTGGCAGCCAATTCATCGTTGTAACGGCGGGCAAAAGCGGGACCGGCGTCCGCCGGCAATAAGTCCGCTCCGGCACCAATGACGGAAAGAACTTGGACGTCGATGCCCGCCTCATCCATCAAACGAAGCCGCTTCTCATCCACCTCATCGAGATCGTCCGTGCGCGATTCGGGACCCAGAGCGGGGGCCATGCCGCGCCGCAGCTTCAGCCCCGGATCGATCTCGCTCGCAAAGCGCCGAAAAGAAACGTGCTCCTCGAGTGCGATAATGCGCACGGCGTTAACCCCTCAGTCCAAACGATACGTGATGTGAGAAAAATTACGACTTGATGAGATCGGCTGCCTTTTCAGCCACCATGTAGACGGCTGCGTTAATGTGCGCCGAGACGAGATCGGGAAAGACCGAGGCATCGACCACCCGCAATCCCTCGATGCCGCGCACGCGCAGTTGCGGATCGAGCACGCTGTCTTCGCCGCTGCCCATCCGGCACGTGCCGGCGGCATGACTCACGCCGGTCGCGGTGCGGCGCAAGTGCTGATCGATATCTTCATCGCTCGTAACGCCGGCCCCGGGATCGAGTTCGTCACCGCGAAACGCATCGAGTTGCGTCGATTCGCCGATCGCGCGCGCCATGCGTAAACCCTCTCGCAGCTTCGCGATATCGGCCGGTGCGGAGAAATAATTAAAGTGAATGATTGCCGGGTCGGCGGGGTTTGCCGAGCGCAAGCGCACCGTTCCGCGGCTTTCGGGGTGCAGCAGGACGGGATCGATGCCCCACGAGTCGGTATACGCCTTCTGAGCCACGGGCCAATAGGGTCCGACGACGGGCGGTGAACTGCGGAGCATGAACTCCAGATCGGGCACTTCGAGTTCCGGACTCGATTTGATGTACGCTTGCGTTTCGAGCGGCAGTTCCGTCGCCGGTCCGGTTCCAAACAGCAGCGCTTGCAGCATCGCAAGGCCCGCCCGGTCATAGCGCATGAGTTTGTTGAAGCTGCTACGCGGCCCGCGCCGCTTCCAGAGCACGAGCGCTCGTACGTGATCTTGAAGGTTGTTGCCGACCGGCAGCGCCGCGACAACGGGAATACCGAGTTCACGCAAATGCTCGGCCGGACCGATCCCTGAGTGCATCAGTAACGCGGGCGAACTGAGCGCGCCGCCGCTCAGCACCACCTCGCGTTCGGCGCGCACGGTTTCGACGCCGCCTGCGCGAGCATACTCAACGCCGGCCGCGCGGGTGCCGTCCAGCAATATTCGGCGGGCCGTGGCACCGGTAACGACGGTCAAGTTATGTCGATTCATCGCGGGCAGCAGGTAGGCACGCGCAGCCGAGTCGCGCCGGCCGTTGTGCAAGTTGAACTGCGTGCGGCCGAAGCCGACGCTCTGGGCGTTATAGTCGCCGGTCAACGGATAGCCGCACGCTACGGCAGCCCGATCGACGGCGGTCGTGAGCGGATCGTTCGGCTTCGCCGCAACGACGTGCACCGGACCCGTTCCGCCGCGTAACGTTGAAGCGCCGCCTTCCCACGTCTCGATTCGACGGAAGTACGGCAACACGTCGTTCCACGACCATCCGCCGGCGCCGTTGCGCGCCCAACGATCGAAATCACCTGCGCTGCCCCGTGTGAAGGCCGTCATGTTTATCGAAGAGCCGCCGCCGAGCACTTTTCCGCGCAAGGCTCGCATCGGGCGGTTTGCCATGCCCGCTTCAGGAACCGAATTCTGGCCCCACTCGAACATCCGCTTCATTTGCAGTTTGCCCATGCCGAGCGGAATGCGGATGTAGGGATGTCCATCGGCCCCGCCGGCCTCGAGCAAGAGGACGCGGGTAGCGGGATCTTCGCTCAGGCGGCCGGCTAAAACACAGCCGGCAGATCCCCCGCCGACGATGACGTAATCGTACGTCCGTGCGGCCGTCACCCTTCCGCCGGCACGAGCGTTTCGCGATCCCATTCGGCGACCGGGTCGAAGCCCCACACGAAATCGATATTGAAGTGCGATCCGCCACGCCCAGCTTCGATCAACGCTTTTTGCGCCGCCGCGTCGTTCATATGCTTGAAACGGGCGGTCGATATCGCTAAGCGTTGCACTGCCTGCACGCGCGGAATCCGAACCCGGCGAAAATTGCTGAACGCTTCAACCCGATTGGTACGATCCGCATCGAGCCAACGTGCGAGGATATACGCATCTTCGAAGGCTTGGCACGCGCCTTGCCCGATGTTCGGCAGCATCGCATGGGCTGCGTCACCGATCAACTGAATCCGGCCACGTCCCCAGTTACCGGTTAGCGGACGCGTGAAGAGGCCCCATTTCGAACAATCGTTTACCAGATTCAGCAACGTCGCGAGCCGCGGTTCGGGGTTGGGGAAGCTGGCGCGCATCTCGTCGGGATCGCCGGCACTCGACCAGCCTTCGTCCACCCAGTCTTCCGTGTCTTGCTGCGTGACGATGTTGACGATTTCTTTGTGACGGATATAGTACGCGATGAAGTGACAGCCGGAACCCATCCACTGAATGCGCCCGTTCGGTTCCAAAATTTCGGCTGGAACGTCGCTCGCTTTCAACAAAGCCCGCCACGCCATTTGACCGGTGTAAGACGGATGGTCGTCACCGTAGAGCGCGTGACGGATCGTCGAACGAACGCCGTCGGCACCGATGACGATATCGGCCTCAACGGTCGCACCGTTCGCGAACGTCAACGAAACCGCACTGCCGTGCTCTTCGATGCCGGTAAGACGGTGCCCCAAGTGGATCGTTTTCGGATCGATCCCGTCGGCCAGCGCGTCGAGCAGGTCGGCGCGATGAAAGGTATACGACGGCGCCCCGAAACGGGCTTCAATATCTTTTGGGTCGCGAAACTCGAGAAACTCGCCGGTCTGCATGTTCCGCGTATACAAGCCCTGAAAACGGTCGCCGATCTTGGAGATCTTCTCGCCAAGTCCGATCGCCTGCAGTGCCTTGAACGCCTGCGGGCTGGTACCGACGGCAGCACCGATCTCGCCGAGTGCGGGCGCCGTTTCGAACACGTCTGCCTGCATTCCGAACTTCGCAAGTGCCTGCGCCGTCGCCAGTCCCCCGAGTCCGCCACCGACGATTGCAATCTTGCATTTCATGAGGCTTCTCCTAGTCTAGCGGGTACGTATCGCTCGGGAGCGGCGGTAGCCCAAGTTCGTCGCGGCCGGCAATTTGGAATGCCGGAGCCGTCCATGCGGCATGATGACCGATTGCGTGCATATCGCGCCAGTGGCGTTGGAGCGGTGAATCGCCGTGCAAGCCCCGTGCACCGCTCAGATCGAACAATCGGTCGACGGCCCGTTGCAGCAACTTGTGCGTCATGAGATAATCGCGCCGATGCCGTACGGCGTCGAGCCGCTTGATGTCTTTGCCTTCCATCACCGTCGCATTCAACTTCTCCGTGATGAGATAGGCCAGATCGATTTCGGCCTTCGATTCACCGATGGCAATCTGCATCTCGGGGCGATCGGCCGAGGCTCCGCCGAAGACATTACCGCGTTTCGCAGTGTATCCGACGAACGATTCATACGCGCCGCGCGCGATGCCGTGCGTCGGCGACATGACGGGAAAGCCGGCGTTGACGATGAGCGGCGCGCGATACATTGGCCCCTCGTGCAAATTCTGACCGGGTGCGCGACCGACGAGCGCGTCTTCATGAGCGTAGGTAAACGCTTCCGGAACGAACGTGGGTTCCACGATGACGTCGTTGCTGCCCGACCCTCGCAGACCGGCGGAATTCCAAACGCGATCGATCTTGAACTGATCCGAGCGCAGCAAGAAATTCAGTTGCCGCCGAGTGCCGTCGACACCGGTTGCGAATCCGCCGAGGATCGCCCATTGGCAATAATCACCGCCGGACGCGAACGGCCAACGTCCCGTGAGCTCGTAACCGCCGTCGACAATCTTCACTTGGCCCGCCGGGTTGACGAACGAGGTCAAGATGACGGGATCGGGTTGGCGCTCGTAGACGAAGCACTGCGCTTCTTCGGGGAAGAGGCTGAGGAAGTATTGATGGGTCAAGAAAAATGCCATGACCCAACCGGTCGAACCGCAGAATCGGGCGACTTCGCTCACGCAATCGATGCCCGTCAGCCAATCGCCTTCGAAACCGCCGAACCGCTTGGGCCGAAGCAGCGGCATCAGCCCCGAGTCGAGGATCGCCTGGACGTTTTCTTCCGGGAGACGGCGCAGCTCTTCCGCCGCGCCGGCGTTCTTTTCGGCAATCGGCGCAATCGTTTGAGCGCGCTCGATCGCCTCCTCGTGCGAGATCGTCATCCCATGGTAATTCGTGGCAACGCGCGGACCGGTTACAAACATCAGACCACCTTCAGTGAGCCCTAAGGCATCATACCTTACGTATATCGTAATCGATTACGTAGTGCAAGCCCTTTTTTTCCGGAATCTTCCCTATTGCGAAACTAATCGCTCTATGAGTAATATTAGACCGTGGCAACCAATACCGCCTCCGGCAAAGCGAAATTCCCCGTCGATGGGGTCCTCATGGACCGGCCGTTCAAAGTGCGCCGCCTCGGCCACTTCGGCTACAACTCCTATAAGATGGAAGAGGCGCTCCACTTTTACCGCGATTTGCTCGGGTACCGGATCACGGACGATCTCGACTTTTCGAAGACGATCCCGAAGCCTGGCCTCTTCGATGGCGTCCCCAGCGTCGGGTACTTCACGACCCACGGCACTGACCACCACTCGTTCGTCCTCTTCCCCCGCGCCGCGCTCGATCGGATGCAGACCGGAAGCGCCGGCGGCCACACGACCAACAGCGAGGTGACGACGAATCAGATCACGTGGCAGGTCGGTTCGTTAAGCGAAGTAAGCAATGGAATCGAATGGTTCCGCTCGCTCGGAATCGACCCTGGGCGCGTCGGCCGGGACGTGCCGGGCTCCAACTGGCACAGCTATCCCTCCGATCCTGAAGGCCACACCAACGAGATCTACTACGGCATCGAGCAAATCGGCTGGAACCTTCGCTCGAAGCCGCGCGAAAATCGCCAGCGTGGATTTCGCGTCAAGCCTGACTTACCGCAGATTTCCGAGTATCAAGAACTCGAGGCGTTTAAAGCAGACGGCGTCGACCTCGACAGCGGCTACACGCACGTCGAAAAGGGCCCGTTCACCTACGACGTCGGCGGCGTGTTACTCGCGCGGCCATTCAAGACGATCAAGATCGGCCCGGTGCGTCTCTTTATCGCCGATATGGAGAAGGCGCTCGACTTCTACACGCATGCTTTCGGCTTGCGAATCACCGAAGAGGTCGTCTACAACGGGCATCGTTGCGTTTTCTTGCGCTGCAACACCGAGCATCACTCGCTCGCACTCTACCCGATCGCGCTGCGCGAAGAACTCGGCCTCTCGCCGCACACGACGTGCATGAGCTTCGGCAATCAAGTCGGCGGTTACGGCCAGCTGCGCAATGCGATCGACTATCTCAAAAGCAACAGCGTAACGATAAAATACTTACCGCCGGAACTCTTCCCGGGCATCGATTACAGCGCGTTTGCCGTAGATCCCGACAATCATCTCGTGCAGCTCTACTATTACATGGAGCAGGTCGGTTGGGACGGCCGAGTCCGTTCGAGCTCCGAGCGGCCGAAAGTCGACAACGCGAACTGGCCGAATGCCGTCTCCGCGATGTCCGACACCTACGATGGCGAGACGCTGTTAGGCCCCCTCGGCTGAACGCGGCTTAAACCCCAAACGCTGCGAAAGCTCGGCCGCCTTCGCCATCGCCTGTTCTGCCAAAGCCCCGCCGATCTTGAAATCATGCTGGTCCGTTTGGCCCGTCATCGTAATCGTGTAAACGATGTTGCCGGTGTGGTCGAACACCGGCACGGCGAGACCGCTCATACCCGACACCACGAGATTGTAGGCCGTGCTTATGCCGTCACGCCGCGTGTCGCTGATGATTTTTTCGACGTCGTCGTTCGAGAGCGTGTCGTACGACAATTCGGCGGCCAGAGTGCGGGCGGTGCGTTCGCGCGGCAGGTAGGCGAGGAACACGCGCCCGGACGCCGAGCGCAGTAGCGTCAGGCGCGATGCCAGCCGTACGCCCGTAAAGATAACGCCGATGCCGAATTCCACTGCCGTCACGACGACGGTTTCGTTGACCCAGGCCGCCGTGCAACACGTGACGCCCGTTTGCAGCGCCAGGTCGGTCACCGCTTGCCGGGCCGTGCCGTCCTGGTCGACCATGCCGAGCGCGGCCAATCCGAGTTCCACTGCCAAAGGTCCGAGGACGTAATAGCGCGACCCGGAAACGCGCTCGATCAGCCCCGCTCGAATTAGGCTTACAAGGTAACGGTGCGCTTTGGGCGGGGCGAGTCCCGCGGCTTGGGCGATCGCCTTGAGCGGCAACGGCCGGCCCGCGTTGACGAGCGGCCGGATCAGGGCCAAGCCGACCTCAACGGACTGAACGCCGGCGCTTTCGGTCTTACTTTCCGGGATCAACTCAGTCGGCGCTCCCTTGTCCCGAAGCGCGGCGCGCGGTGGCATGCGCAACAAATTGCACGATAACGACCCGGTTCCCCGCGCGACTGACGGACAAAGCACTTGCAATACGTAATCGATTACGATATACGATATACGTGGGTTATCGCTCCATGCTGTTTGTTCCCGGTGATCGCCCCGAGCGAATGGATCGAGCCATGCAATCCGGTGCCGACGCCGTCGTCTTCGACCTCGAGGACTCCGTAACGCCGGAACGGCACGCCGCAGCGCGCGAAACGGTCCAGTCCAAGATCGGCGGCACGGGCGTGGACCGCTGGGTACGCATCCTCGCCTTCGGTTCGGAGGACGCCGACCTCGATCTGCGCGCCGCCGTCCGGCCGGGCCTCACCGGCGTCATCCTGCCGGGCGTCCGCGATCCCGGCACCGTGCGGTCTGCGGCTGCGCGGATCGCCGAACTTGAATCAGCCGGCGGGGTCGACGCTGATTCTATTCGTCTCCTTCCGCTGATCGAGAGCGCTCTCGGTCTGCATCGAGCCTTCGATATTTTCGCGGCCAGTTCGCGCGTCAGCGTCGGTGCCTTCGCTGGCGCACCCGGCGGCGATTTATGTGCCGACCTAGGGGCGCAGCCGGTGCCCGGCGGTGTCGAGTTACTTCACGCGCGTTCGCACCTCGTGCTCGAAGCGCGCGCAGCCGGAATGGAATCTGTGATCGACAGCGTGTGGGTCGATATGGAAGACGGCGCCGGACTGGAAGCCGACAGCCGCCTCGGACGCCGGCTCGGATTTACCGGCCGATTTGCCATCCACCCCAAACAAATTGCTGCGCTTCACGCTGCGTATAGCCCGACCGAGGCGGAGATCGACGATGCGCATGCCGTTGTATCGGCCTACGAAGCCGGCCGCGCGGAAGGTCGCGGTGCGATCCGGCACCGCGGCCGCCTCGTCGATCGCGCGATGGCAATTGCCGCAGAACGCTTACTCGCCTCAATTCGCACGGAGTCTACGCAGCGATGAAACCCTCACAGTCGCTGAGCGGCATTCGCGTCCTGGATGCGGGGCAAGTCGTCTCAGGTCCGTTCATCGGCCAGTTGCTCGGCGACTTCGGCGCCGATGTGATCAAGATCGAGCACCCCGAGGGCGGCGATCCCTATCGTCGCTTCGGGCCAAGCCGTGACGGCGTGCCCCTTGGCTGGCTCTCGATGGCCCGCAATAAGCGATCGCTTTCGCTGGATCTGGCTAAACCCGAGGGAGCCGGCATTTTCCGCGAACTGGTTGCGACCGCAGACGTCGTGATCATGAGCTTTCGCCCGTCGACGCTCGAGCGGTATGGTCTGCGTTACGAGGATCTCTGCGCGATCAACCCGCGCATCGTGCTCGTGCTCGTTTCCGGCTTCGGACAGACGGGGCCGTACCGCGATCGCGCCGGCTTCGGCACGTTGGCGGAAGCGATGAGCGGTTATGCCGCGATGAACGGCGAGGCCGACGGGCCGCCGATTCTGCCCCAGTTCGCGCTTGCCGACAGCGTCGCCGCACTGTACGGCGCTTTTGGGGTGCTGAATGCGCTCTACTGGCGTGACGCGCTCGGATCGGGCGTCGGGCAGCTGGTCGACGTCAGCTTGATCGAACCGCTGTTCTCGCTGCTCGGCCCGATCGCGACCTACTACGACCAGCTCGGCGAAGTCCCGCAGCGGCTCGGCAGCCGTAACATCTTCAACGCACCGCGCAACGTGTACCGCGCCAAAGACGGCGGCTATGTCGCCATCGCCGCATCCGTCCAGGAGATCGCGCGCCGTTGTTTTGCGGCCATTGGGCAGCCCGAGCTCATCGACGACGAGCGTTTCTCGACCGCTCGCGCACGCGTCGCAAATGTCGATGCGGTCGATGCGATCGTCGGCGCATGGGTCGGCGAGCGAACGCGCGATGAAGCCATTCAGATCTTGCTCGACGCGCAAGTTGCGGCCGCTCCCGTAATGGATATCGCCGACTTGGCGCGCGATCCGCACGTAGCTGCGCGCAACATGATCGCTGAAGTTCCGAATGCGCGCCTGGGTCCGGTGCGCATGCACGGCGTCGTGCCGGTGCTCTCGCGGACGCCGGGCGCAATTCGTTCCGGCGGTCCTGAAATCGGCGAACACACCGATGACATTCTGCGCGAGCTTCTCGACGTCAGCGACGAGCGGCTCGCCGCGCTGCGGGCAGCCAAGGTTATCTAGTAATGGAAGGAAACCAGATGGAGCCCTATGACGTTGCAATCGTCGGCTACGGCCCGGTCGGTCAAAGCCTCGCGCTAGCGCTCGGCCGGCGTGGATACCGCGTCGTCGTTTTCGAACGTCACAAAGCGCTTTACGGTCAAGCCCGCGCCGGACACATCGACGGCGAGGTGATGCGCATTTTCCAGGGGCTCGGCGTCGCAGGCGAACTCGAACCGCTGATTTCCCCCGTAAACCGCTATGAAATGGTCGGTGCGAATTGGGAAGTGCTGCAACGCATCAACGCCGGCATCGCGACCGCCGGTTGGCGCAACAACTACCTGTTCTACCAGCCGGACGTTGAAGACATCCTCGACCGGGCCATCCGCGCACTGCCCGTGGTTACGGTCCGTCAAGGCTGCGAAGTGACCGCAATTGCGACCGAAGACGCCTCGGTCTCGATTTCAACGGTCGACCGTACGTCCGGTTCGCTCGAACACCACATTGCACGGTATCTGGTTGGAGCCGACGGAGCGCGCAGCCTCGTGCGCGAAGCGATGAACTTCACGACGACCGACCTCGGTCTCGCCCCAATCAATTTCTTGGTCGTCGACATCAAACAACACGACCCGACCGCGTCGATTCCCCGTATGGGCGAGCTGCGCCAAGTGCTCGATCCGAAGCGCCCTCGCCATGCATCGCGTTGGAACGGCCCGCTGCATTCGCGCACGGAGTTCATGCTCTTGCCAGGTGAAACGCCGGAGGAAATGTCGACTCCGGAGCGCTGCTGGGAACTGCTCAAGCAGTATTGGGACATCGACGCCGACAGCGGGGAACTGGTTCGCCACGCGGTCTACACATTCGAGACGAAGCTGGCCGACCAGTGGCGCCGCGGACCCGTCTTTCTAGCCGGCGACGCGGCGCATATCATGCCGCCGTTTCTCGGGCAAGGCATGTGTTCGGGCTTGCGCGACGTCGTGAACCTGGCGTGGCGGCTCGATCTGGTCTTGCGCGGACAGTGTCGCGAGAACGTGCTGGAAGCGTATGAGACGGAACGCCGGCCGCACGTAAAAGGCATCATCGAAGGCTCGGCGGTCATCGCCGAGGAGTGCAACGTCCTCGATCCTGAAGCGGCCCGTTGGCGCGACGACGCGTTGCGCGCCCGGCCGGCCGACCACTCGTTCGAGCGCAGACTCATCGCAGGCACTCTTTCCTCCGCGTCGCCGCTCGCCGGACAACCCTTCCTTCAGGGCCGCGTCCACGATGACGGCCGCACGGCATTACTCGACGATATTCTCGGTCACGGGTGGCGGCTGATAACGCAACGCCAGATTCCTGATGATGCGCTCGACGCGGGTGCTCGGCGCGTGCTCGATGCACTCGACGCGAAGGTCGTGCTGATCAGCCGCGGACGCGTTCCGGGCGGCTACCTCGATCTCGATGCGACCTACGACCAGTGGTTCTATGCCACCGGAATGCAGTTCGCGCTTGAACGTCCCGACCATTACCTCTTCGGAGCGGGATCTTTTGCGCAACTAGCGGAGATGCTTGACGACCTTGGCCGCCAGACATTTGCGTTACCGAGGCATGCCGAAACCGTAAGCTAAAAGCTCGATGAACATGAACGCGCCGCACGCCGTCGATTGCCATCATCATTTCGTTCCGGCCGAGCTCTTCGCGAATCTCGAACGATACACCGCGCCTGGTATCACCATATCGAGAGGTTCGGACTATATCGATTTCGGCTACGGCGACCAAATCACGCGGATGTCGAACGTTTTTTCCGACTTGCCCGCCCAAGTACGCGACCTCGACGCGGCCGGAATAAAAACCGCCATTTTATCGGCAAGCATCCTGCAGTCGTGGCTCAATCTCGATGGCGCAAAACTCTATAATTTAGAGCTCGCCGCGGCGCAACAACGATATCCGCAACGCTTTCTCGGGCTCGCGCACGTTCCACCGTTCGGCGAGCCGGGGAATCTTGCCGAACTCGAGCGAGCCATCAAAGATTACAAGCTGGCCGGCGTTTGTATCACATCGTCGTTCCGCGGGCGTTATCCCGATGATGAATTATACGAGCCGTTCTACGCGACCGTAAATCGGCTGAACGTCCCCATTTTCGTTCATGCCGCACTCTGCCCGATCGATGCGCCGCAGCTCGAGTCCTACAAGCTTGGCGAGACCCTTGGCCGCGCATTGGATCACACGCTGGTCACGGCGCGAGTGCTCTACAGCGGCGTGCTGGAACGCCATCCAAATGTGCAGTTCCTCATGGGACATTTGGGTGGAATGTTCTACGGAATGACCGACCGGTTGATGGTCCAAGCGCCGAACCGCCCGGGTGGTGCGGTTCCAAGACGGGATTACGCCGCCCAAATGAAACGCATTTGGTACGACACCGCGCCTTCCGTTTGGAACGGCGCTTATGAAATCGAACACGCGACAAAAACGCTCGGGGTGAATCAACTCTGTTTCGGATCAGATTATCCGATCGGCGAGCCGAAGATGGCGATGATCAACGCGTTAGGAGCACTCCGAAGAGTTCCCCTAACGTATTCAGATCTCCGCAAGATTGAGTCGGGAAACGCCGCGCAGCTCTTCCGCATGTAAGGGATCACGCCGGCTTCCGTTTTTCAAGTTCCTTTAGGATCGGACGGATCTCGGCAGCGAACGTCGCCGGATCGGTCGTGTACGCGATATGGTTGCCGGACAACGTATAGACCGGACAACCAACGCCCGCGGCTACGGCGTCCGCCGAACGCGCGTAAAAGGCCCCTTCGCTGAGCTTACCCTTACTCGCGACGAGGTTGATGCCGTTGCGCTTGATCCGATCGAAGTCCGGCCAATAGTAACAGAGGCTCATATGTTCGTTCGCGAGGAAGAAGTCTGCGTCATCGCCCTGCGGCCGCGGAGGGCCGCTGCCAGCGGCCATGCCGACCATATTACTCGCGAGCAATTTGCCGGCGGCACCGGCTCCCTCACGGCAATAGAGGTCGTCAACCTTGCGGTTGAACTGCATTAGGGCATCGCGATCGTCGAGAGCGCAGATCGTTATCGGTTCGTGAACGATCATGCCGAGCACGACTTCCGGGTAACGTTCGGCGACTTTCAGCGCGATCGCGGCGCCCGCGCTATTGCCAAGAATGTAGGCTTGGCGCGCCCCTAAGTCGCGAAGTACGGCGACGGCGTCGGAAGCCTGTTGCGTTAGATCCATCGGCCGGCTGTTGTCGCCGGTGCTGCGTCCACAACACCTGCGATCGTAGCGCACCACGGTATAGTCGGTTTTGAGGATGTCAGAAAGGCCGGCATATCGCCCGCCCGTCCCGCCGCGAGCGGCAATGGTGAGCAATACTGCCCCGGCGCCTTCGTAGTCGTAGACGATATCGGCGCCGTCGGTGGTTACCGTGCTGGTTTGCATTACGAAGCGATCGTGTACGCGGCGGCCGCGTCGGCGACGATCGGATTGCGAAGAATTCCGAGGCCCGTGATCTCGACTTCGCAGATATCTCCGGCGCGCATGTGAACTGCACCCGGAACGCCGAGCGGGCCGTGACCGGTGCCGGCGGGAGCAGCCGCCGGTGCGGCATCCTCACTTGGCAGAGCACCGGGAGTTCCCATGAAGATGAGATCTCCCGGGAGAACGGTCGACCCTTCGGAGATGTAACTGATCACCTGCTCCACTCCGAACCGCATGTCGGATAGCGACGAGCGCTGTCGCGTCTTGCCGTTCAAGCGCGTCTGAACGTCGGCTTTTGCGACGTCGCCGAACTCCTCCGGCGTCATCAGCCACGGACCGTAACTGCCGGAGCGCTCGAAGTTTTTCCCGAGGCCAAACTGCCGGTTATGCGTCTGATACTCACGCACGGAGCCTTCGTTTCCGACCGTAAAGCCGGCGACATGGTCGAGCGCCCTCTCCGGTGGTATATGCCGGCCGGCGCGGCCGATAACGACAACCAGCTCGCCTTCGTAATCGAAGCGCCGCGATATGCTCTCGGGCGGGGCGAGGAGGGCCCGGCCCGCACCGACGAGCGAGAGCGGCGTGCGGAGGAAGAGATGCGGATAGCGATCTGATGTCGTGAGTCCCGTCTCCGCGATGTGCGCCTCAAAGTTTAGCGCGAGGGCCCAAATGGCGTTCGGCCGGCGCACCAGAGGTACCATTTCTATGTCTGTTATACGTCCGGTCGGTTGCCGGCCTCGGATGGATCGTTCGAGCGAAGCCAGCCCGGAAGTGTCCGCGAGGATGCTCTGGAGATCCGATACGCCGTGCGCTACTTCGATGAATTCTTCGTCGGAGGTCATGACGCCGAGCCGCTCGGCGCCTCCAGCTGTGAAGGCAATGACTCTCATGATGATTCCGTCCGCTTCCCATTACGTCATAACCCAGCCGTCACGACAAACCGCAACGCTGGAGGACAGTTATTCCTCTATACGTAACGAAGCATGAAATACGTAATCAACCAGAAATTGCCCTGCCGCCGACTGGAGTCTCGTTTCATGACACAGCTTGCGTTCCAAAAATTCGGAACCGGACCCAAGGTGGTTTTGGGGCTGCACGGCTGGCATGGCGGCCGTTGGAGTTTCGAACCGCTTCTGCCGTCACTCGACCTCGAGAATTTCACCTGGATCTGCCCCGAGTTCCGAGGATATGGCCAGTCCTCACATCTCAGCGGGCAATTCACCATGGCCGAAGCCGCGCGTGACTGCGCTGAGATCCTCAGGGCCGAAGGCATCGAGCATTGCTATTTACTCGGTCACTCGATGGGCGCAAAGATCGCACAGTTGATCGCTCTTGACGGCGGCATCGTCGTCGATGGGCTGCTGGCGGTTACGCCCGTCCCGGCCAACGGCGTACCTTTCGATCAGGCGACGTTCAATTTTTTCTCCGAATCGACGCGCTCCTCCGACGGCGTAAAACGTGTGCTCGAGAATGCAACGGCTGGACGTCTTGGCAACGCCTGGCTCCAACGACAAGCCGAACTCACGTTTGCGAACAGCAGTCCCGACGTGCTCCTCACGTATTTCAAGGACTGGGCGAACGACGACTTCAGCCATCGAGTGAAAGGCCTAGCCGTCAAGACCCTGGTGATCATCGGCCAACACGATCAGTCGATCTCCCAACCGGTTATGGAGCACACCTACCTCGCTTGGCTACCGAATTGTGCGCTTGAGACGGTTGATGGCGCCGGACACTATCCGATGGACGAGGCTCCGCTGAGGCTCGGCGCTCTGATCGACCGATTTCTTTCGAGCGCGAGCGTTTGAGGGGATAGAGCCCAGCCCATCGGAGGATTTCACTGATGCTCACTGTCAAGAACCCCGTGCGCGTTCCACCGGCGATGCGCTCGCGCCTCATGCTGGAAGCGGTGTCCGAGTTAGTCGCCGCTGATGAATGGCCGCAGAGGCAGGTTATGATTCTCATGCGCGCGCAGGGTGATTCGCAGTGGCGAACCCGCTTTTTTGCGAGCGATTCGCCGCAATCCGTAGACGCGGTTATCAACGGCGAGGCGGATATCGCGATCTGCAATCCCGGCGGCGTGCTCGGCATGGCTTTGCGCGGCAGCGGTCCCTTCAAAAAGGCGTACCCGCTCCGCTCGATCATGGTTATCCCGCAATTCGATCAGCTCGCATTTGCGCTAAGCGCAAAAACGCCGATCACATCGTTCGGCGAGCTCAAACGTACTCGATATCCGCTTAAGGTTTCACTGCGGGGACAGCCCGATCACTCGGTGCACTTCGTCTGCAATCACGTGCTCAGCGTGTACGGGATTTCCCTAAGCGACATCGAGTCCTGGGGCGGTAAGGTTCTGTATACCGAAGGGCTACCATTCGTTGACGAACGGCTTGGTGCCGTGGAGCGCGGCGAGATCGATGCGGTCTTTGATGAAGCCCTGCCGCTCTGGGGTCCACGGGCGATCGATATGGGCATGCGCTTCCTGCCGGTCGACGAGCCGGAACTTGCGACGCTTGAAGCGGACGGGCTCAAGCGCGCGGCGATTACTGATGAAGAATATCCCGGCCTCGGGAAAACGGTGTGGACGGTCGATTTCAGCGGCTGGCCCGTATTCTGTCTCGATACAGCGCCTGACGAGATGATCTACAATTTTTGTGCGGCGCTTGAAGCGCGGAAAGACCGGATACCTTGGTTCGGCTCGGGTCCGCTGCCGCTCGAGAAACTGTGCCGGGACAGCAAAGAAGGCTCGCTTTTCCTGCCGCTTCATCCGGGGGCCGAACGCTTCTGGCGCGAGCGCGGCTATCTGACGAAATGACGCCATCGCGCACAATCGACGTCCATGCGCATGCTTTTAGTGCGACCTACGTCGATCTACTCGAAAAGTTCGGCGCTGCGAAAGAAGCCGTCTTCTCTGCCCGTCACGTACTCGCCGCGGCCTCCGACGCGGGCTTGACAGAGCGGCTCGCGAGAATGGACCAAGGCGGCGTCAAACGCCAAATCCTCTCGATGGCAGCGGCCACGCCGTACTTCGACGATGTCGCAGCGGGCGTTCACGCTTCCCGCTTCCTGAACGACGAGCTGGCGGGACTGTGCCGTAAGCATCCTTCACGGTTCTCTTTTTTCGCGACGCTGCCCATGCCGCACGTTGATGCCTCCCTGAAGGAGCTCGACCGCGCGCTCGCCGGGCCGGGAGCCGTCGGCGTGACCTTCACGACCAACATTCGCGGCCGTTCGCTAACCGATCCCGCATTCTCGGACGTGTTCGCCGAACTCGACCGCCGCGGTTCGGTCGTCTTTCTTCATCCGCCCGGATACGGGTGCGCGTCAGCTCTCATCCGTGAAAGCAACCTTTCTTGGGCACTCGGCGCGCCGGTTGAAGATGCTTTATGCGCATTGCAGCTCATGCAAGCCGACTTCCCGCGCCGCTATCCGAATGTGAAGATCATCTTGCCGCACTTGGCGGGATTTCTTGCGCATCTGCGCTTTCGTTTTGATCGCAGCCCGGAGCTGCTTGGGCCCGGCGGGGAATTGCCGAGCACGCAAATGCGAAAATTCTGGTACGATAGCAGCAACGGCGAGCCCGAATCGCTAAAGCACGCTGTAACCGCGTTCGGCGTCGACCGCATCCTGTTGGGCACGGATTACCCCTATTGGATCGGGCCGGATTACGATCACTCGGTCACGTACCCGGCCTTGGCCGGCCTCGAGGACGGCGAAGTTGCTGCAATCCAATACGGCAATGCGCGTTCGTTACTGGGCGTTACGTGACGCCAGGTCTGCCGGCCTAAAAGCGTTAGTGTCCGGCGAGCGGAATTCCGCGCGGACGGCTCGCCCGAACGAAGTCATCTTTCTTCGCGTCCCACTCGGCCATCTCGAGGCCGTTTTCACCGATTCCGCGCTGGTCCCCCGAACTGAAATCATAGATTCCGTTGATTCCGACCCAGCCGTGCAGGTGCACGATGTAGTCGTGAATCTGGTTCGCCGTTGCGTCCGGTCCAAGATGCCGCAAGGCGCCCACGAAGATCATAATGGGGTCCCACGCTAGGTCCGTGGCGACGTCAGCGCGCACTCCCACGCGTTTCATCGAAGTGATGTGCACACGTTGCGCATCGCGAACGGGGCCCGGCGGAGTCTCGTTCGGCGTCATGGCGGTTGGCGCCGAAAAGAATAGTCGTTTGGGAAGAAACGCGCCCATGCCGTGCAACTGACCGTAGACCATATTTGATCCGGAGATTTGCACCGGCACGGTATTACCCGCATCATTGAGCGCGCGCAACACGGTCGCAACCGGCGTACCGGTAGCCCACACAAGAATCGCGTCGGGTTTTGCAGCTTCAATGGTTGCGATTTGTGCGGTGACGCTGACGTCGGACGGCGCAAAATTCTGGTGAGCGACGATAGTGACGCCGCGATTTTCAGGTTCTGCCACCGCGGCGATCGTTTGCACGTCTTGCTGCTGACTGGATGCGTCTGTCGCGGCGATCAAGGCGAGTCGCGTCCAACTGCGGAGCCGGAAGTATCGAATAACGACGTGCACGACCGAATTGGTGTTCGCATTCGTCGAAAACCCGTAGCTAAAGGGCGGCGGGCTAAAGGCCGGTGACAGGCAGTAATCGACCGGCCCTCCCTTCGCGATTAGCGGCAACGAGGCGTTACAGACGGGTGCGGGCCCGCCATCAAAAAACAACGTTGCGTGGCGATCGATAAAGCCTTGTACGATTTGCAGCGCAACCGGCCCCGATGTTTGCGAATCAGCTGTCGTGATCTTGAGCGGGCGACCGCGAATGCCACCGGTCTCATTGACGAGAAGTTCAGCAGCGCGAAATGCGTTGGCGAATGACGCCCCGATGAAAGCGCCGCCGCCCGTTAGCGGAATCACGGCATTGATCTCGACCGGAGCTACGCTCGTCGGAGCTGCTGCCCCAAGCATCGTCGCCAGACCAAATAACGCGAGCGCCATGCGCACGTGAAGCGCTTTGCAGATCATGAACGCACGGGTCTGCATCGAACTACACCAGTACGTTCTCGGGTTGCTGTTCATTTTTCAGCATTGCATCGATCGTTCGGCGCATGCTGACGCGTGCGCCATCCGTGTGAGTGTTCACTAACCCTTCTTCCTCACCGAGCTCGGTATAGCGGAGCTGCTGCTCTTCGATCATGACCTTATCTTCGGCGATGACCGCTCGCGTCGTCTCTAGAGCGCGTTCGGCGGTGTGAGGATCGTCGTGCCCGAATCCCGTGGCGATTGACAAAAAGTACGTGCAGGTCGTCGCGGTTTCCGGAGTTATTCCATGGAAAACCCGTATGTTAAATCCGCCGTCGCGGTGCCCTCGATCGTAGGCGCCCGTGTTGGCATCGACCGCGCCGGCCCAGTGCTTGACCACGCTAGGTGCGATCAACTCGAACTCTTGCCAGCGGTCGACGTTGCCGGAGAACGGGACCTGCATTTGAATCATCGGTGATGGCGGCCCGTCGAGAATCCAACGCGTAAACTTGAGGCCGCGCGGCGTCAGTTCGGTCGCCGTTTTGGCATCAGCATGGGCGCTTGGTACGCCACCGATCGTCGGATGATGCACGTAACCGACGTGCGTAAGATCCATGAGGTTGTCGATCAGGAGAATCCAACTCGCCTTGATCGGTACGGCCATTTTTCGATACGGCCAGTTCGCCGGGTCGCTGTGGAACGGATAGTCGACGATCAAGCTCGGATCGGCGACGGCATCTCCCATCCAAATCCAGATGATCGCGTTCTTTTCGACTACGGGAAAACTTCGCACCGCAGTCGCCGGCGGAATGTGCGTTTGTCCGGGGATAGCCACGCATTTGCCTGCGCCGTTAAAGACGAGACCATGGTAGCCGCATTCCAATCCACCCGCCGTGACCTGGCCACGACTCAACGGAGCCGCCCGATGACAGCACCGGTCGAGTAGGGCCGCCGGCGCACCGTCAGCACTCCGAAATAAAACCACCGGAACGTCGCAGATTCGTCGAGCGATCGGATTTTCACCGAGTTCGTCAGCCCAGGTCGCAACGTACCATGCATTTTTTACGAGCATGTTCATCTCCAGCGTGGCGCAGATAGGGGCGCTTCGTGCTAGTGTTTCAGCCGACCGGATGCCGCGAAGGGGAAAATGCCCGGACGTCCGTCTGCTCCCGATTTGGGTCGTGCCAGGATATCCTCGCGCAACGCGTTCCGATCGTATGCGTGCACGCGCTCGACCGATGTCGCGTCGAGCCCCGGCAACGCTGCCCAGTCGATCTCGGCATGCGAGCGGGTCGCGCGTGACGCGATCCATTGCTCGAAGGCGAGGTATGTTGGACGCACGTTTGCGAGGTAGTCGTCCGCTTCGGCGCGATCGACACCGAGTTCTTGAAGAATGCGTGTGTCCAGATCCTCGGACGCAAGCTCGTATGTTTGCGGCAATGCGTTCGCGGCCCGCAGGGTGGCCTTGAGCCAAAGGCGCGGCAAATGTGGAATCCCAAGTGTACCGGTGTCCAGCGGACTGATGCCGGGGACGAGTCGCTCGTCGAATCCTTCGGCGAACACTTGATGGTGAATCGCGTGCCAGTCGTCGTAATTGTTCAACATAATGGAGTTTTGCACCGACGCGTCGAGATGCAGAAACGCTTGAAATTGTTCGTTTAGCCCCGATGGCAGCGGAACGGTGAGCAGCACGGCGTTGGATCGCGCGATCGATTCGGCATGGAGGTCGCTCGCATTCGCAACGATCCATGCTTCAGCGCCGGCATAGGTGGGGAGCTCACGCGTCAGCCAATCCATACAGGAGACCTTGTCGACGCCGATGTGATCCATCATTCGCTTGTCCAGACCTTGGGCGCCGCAGCCCCAATCGTCGGCCAAGGCGTCCTTGGCGTGCAGCAGCGCCTTCAGCCACATACGCGGCAAATGAAGCAACCCCAATGGCCCCGTCGTGTACGAGCTGATAACGGGCACTCGCTTGCCTGCCGCTACCGTACTCCCCCGGTAGGGAGGCTGAGACATATCGACCACTTCGAACCTCCAGCCACTTGATCTGGCCAGAAGGTTTTTTATTACGTAATCGATTATCCTTTGCGTAACATGTTGCAAAAACGCAAATTCCTGGCCAGCTTTGCCCTCGCGCTCGCCGTCATCGGGGGCCTATCTGCCCAGGCCCCGCCGGCTGCACCCTACGATTTGCACGTCATTTTGCCGTTGACCGGCGGCGGAGCGTTTAACGGCCAGGCCGACCGCGATACCTTCGAAATCCTGGCGCAAATGGTCAACGCGTCAGGGGGGATCAAGGGCCGCCCGGTTCACTTCGTGTACCACGACGATCAGACGAGTCCGCAGGTCGCCGTGCAACTGACGAACGACATTCTCGCGCTGCATCCGGCTGCAATCTTAGGATCGAGCCTCGTCGGGATGTGCGCCGCAATGGCGCCGCTGTTGAAAAGCGGTCCCGTTGACTACTGCCTATCGCCCGCGCTCCCAAATACGGAAAAGTTCACCTTTTCGGCGGGAACCTCGCCGAACGACGACACCTGGGCCAACCTCCGCTACTTCCGGGCGAAAGGCTGGACGAAGATCGCAACGATAAGCAGCACCGACGCTTCAGGACAGGGATTCGATCGCTCTCTGCCCCCGATACTCGCGCTCCCGGAAAACAAGGACGTTACCGTCGTCGATCGTGAGACGTTCAATCCCAGCGATATCAGTGTCGCGGCCCAAAGTGCACATCTGAAGGCATCCGGCGCTCAGGCCATCCTGGTCGGTGCGACCGGGGCGCCGGTTGCGACGGTGCTGCGAAGCCTCTACGAAGCGGGAATCGACAAGCCGATTGCAATCACCGCGGGCAACGAGCTGTTCGCGCTCATGCGTCAATGGAAGGACTTTCTGCCCAAGAACCTCGTGCTGGAGTCATCCGCGTTTCCCGAACATCAGGGGCTCTGGAAATTCGACGCTCGAGTCGAGGCGGCCCAACACGCGATGTACGCGGAGCTTGCGAAGCATGGTATGAAAGCCGACAACGGCATAGCGACTTCGTGGGACGCGGGTCTTATCGTTATCGACGCCCTCAAAGCCTTAGGACCTGACGCCACCGCCGATCAAGTTCGGAGTTACATCCTCAACCTCGCGGATTTTCCCGGCATCGACGGCATGTATAACTTCAAGGCCCACCCGGACCGAGGTCTCGGAGTCGAGAGCGCGATCATGGTGCGTTATGACGCCAAAACTAACGCCTGGATATGGCTCACGCAACCGGGCGGCGCTCCGCTAAAATAGCACGCCGCGCGCGAACGTCACAGACCAGAATCGCGACAGCCGCCCTTAGCCGGCGATCTCCGAACTAGCAGCGATCGGCACCGGCCCGCGTCATTCCGAGCTTGTCGAGGAACCGCAACCATCGGCGGCGCGCAATTCGCACGTCGCCAAGACCGAACACCGAGATCGGTCGCCTGCGCAGCCTTCGGTAGGATCCCGAACTTGCGCAACATCCAGTGCCGGCTGAATATCGGCGACGCGCAGTTGGTCTGCGAAGGGGCATCGTACCATCCCGCGGATGATATCGACGTCCGTCTTTGCATATTTCGCGAGGATTAGGGCCGACTCGTCGTGGTGCGCACTCGCCCAGGCCTGCGCTTCTGCGATCGCGCTTTGGAATCGCTTGACGATACCAGGGTTCTGCTGCAGAAAGGGCCGGGGTTGAGAACCAAATCGCCGACAGAATTTGCGGCGCGATCGCTTGGGTAGGGTCAGCGAGGAGACGGAGATTGCCACTAAGGCTGAATATCGACCTCTAAACCAGCCTTTGCAAAGAACCCCATGTCCTTTGCGTAGAAAACCTGAGCGCTGTTTTTGAGCGGGATCGCGCCGATACGCAGAACGGGGATTGTCTGCGCGTGAAGCGGGGCCGTGCTTCCGAGCCCGATGACTACCGCGAGCGTGGCTGCAAGTTTTCGGACATGATCGAGCATAATGAACCTCATGGTGACCCTTTCGCCCCGACCATAATCATCTGGGCCGGGAAATCCGGGAACGGCATGTACTTCGCAGCGACATCGATTTGTGGTTGGACGTCTCGGCGGTCATCGTGTCGGCAAAATGGACGCGAACCATGGTTGCGACTGCCGCCGGGTCAGCGAGCAAATACTTGACGAGAATGCCCGCCGAGGCCGCACGATTGGAAGGATCGTTCGCCCATATGGCCGTCCGCCGCATGACGGCTGCAAAGCGTTGGACGAGGGCGGGGTGATCGCGCGCCCAGTCCGACGTAGAGAACCAGCCGGCAATAAGAAACCTACTCGCTAATGCGTCATCCTGATAACCCAAAAATCGTCCGACTTTTTTCCCTTCGCTGAGGAATGGTTCGTTCAGGGACGCCGCATCGATCCGGCCGCCTCGCAGCGCTTCAACCATCGCCGGATACGGCAGCTCTACAAACTTGACCGTTGTTGCATCGCCACCGTTGCGATCGATCCAGGCTCGGACGGCGTAGTCACCCAGTGTTCCAAGACCGGCGATCCCGACGGTCTTTCCGTTGAGATCCTTACCCGTCCGAATGGTCGACCTCGCCGCAACGTAGAGAGCACTGTTGCGCGCTTCCGGAGTCCACTCGCCGCCTGGGGCGACCAGCACGAACGGGAAGTGTTTTGTGTGCGCGATTGCTAACGGAACGATGCTCGCGAAGCCGATATCTGCTGCGCCCGATGTGACGGCGGAGGAAATCGCGCTTCCGCTCTGCACGGATTGAACGTCCACATCGAGGCCGGCCTGCGCGAAGAAGCCGAGTTCCTTGGCGTAATACACCTCCGCTCCGTTTTCAATGGGCGTCGTCATCACCCGAAGCGAGATAAGTCCCTCGCCCCGGACGCTGTAGCCGGTGAACCCTAGGTCGGTAATCAACACGAGCACGGCAGCACATACCGTCATGAAATGACGACGCATAGTGTTCACTTTTCGAGCGGATCGCGTACTTGCGGATAGGTGGCAATTTCGGTGTTGACGTAGCCGCTACCGGCTTTGTCCGTGCGTTCGATATAGATATTCTGTGTGCAATCGCGCGTCTGCGAATCGATTTGAATCGGGCCGCGCGGGCTCTGGAGTTTGAGGCCCTTCAGGAGCGCCATCGTTTTGTCGGGATCGACGCTGCCGTTTTGTTTGGCGGTGACCGCATAGATGGCTTGCATCACGTCGTAGGTCGCAACGGTGAAGAAGTCGGCCACGCCGGCGTTCGGGTCCGCCGCGTGCATGTCGCGCTTGAACGCGTCGTTGACCGGCGACTTATGATCGAGCACATAGTTGGTCGCGGCCACGATCCCGACCGCGGCGTCGCCGAGGGCCGGCAAGCTGCTTTCCTTCACCAAATCGCCGGTGGCGAGGATCTTGATCCCGGTCTGCGGACCGCCACCCGAGTACCATGCCTTCATGAACGGCACGCCGGACACGGTGAGAAACGCGAATACCGCTTGTGGTTTTGCATCGCGGATGCGCTGGATGTAGGCCGCAAAGTCCTTCGAGCCAACCGGCACGTGCTCTTCACCCACGACCTTGCCGCCCTTAGCTTCGAACGCGGAGCGGAACGTATTGGCCGCGTCGATGCCGGAGCTGAAGTCCGTGACGATGACGTACACGCTCTTGATCTTCCGTTTGGCGGCCCAATCGGCGAGCGGATAGGTTTCCTGGCCCGTCGTGAAGCTGAAGCGCGCAAAGTACGGGTTGGGTTCAAGCACGCCATAGGCACCGGCGTTGACGAGCAGCGTTGGCTTTTTGGCTTGGGTCGAGATTTGGCCCGCCGCCATGGCGTTGGGCGAAAGCGTCAATCCCATTAGGTAGTCGATGCGGTCGCTCACGATCAGATCCTGCGCCAGGCGCCGGGCATTCTCGGGCGAGAGGCCGCCGTCGTCGCGTTTGATGATCTGCACCTTACGGCCGGCGACCAAATCCCCGTGCTCCTTGAAGAACGCGGCGATCGCGGCGTCGGTGTCGCGGTTCTGATCCGCATACGGTCCCGAAAACGACGCCAGGAAGCCGATCTTGAGCGGCGGCTGGTCGGCCGAAACCGTATTCTGGACTAGACAACCGGCCAGGCCCATGGCGAGCGCGGCGCAGCGGGCAACGGGGGCAATACGCATAGTCTCTCCATCAACTCAAAGTCGAAAAATTTGACGTTGAGTAGGAATTGCTGCCGGTGGCTCGAAGTTTCCTCCCATGCAATCCCAGGTGACGGCCGGATTTCGCAACGCCGAGTGGACGTTGCAGGCGCTCCCCTCGGGCACGATCGTCGGAGTTTATCCGCTTCGCACCGCCGACGGAGCAGCCACCAATGGCTTCCTTTACCGCCGCGGCGACCCGCGGGCGGTCGTTTGCATCATGCATCCGCGGGAGTTCCTGGCAACGCATTACATGATTCCGCCGTTGATCGAGGCCGGCTACGGCGTCTTCACGCAAACGCCGCGAGCGGTCGGCACCGATCTGCGGCTCGAACATGAAGTAGCGCTGCTGGACGTCGCCGCGGGCCTGACGTTTTTGCGTGACTCCGGCTTCGAGCGCATCGCGCTGTTGGGGAATTCCGGCGGTTCGGGCCTGTACTGCCTCTACAACCAGCAGTCACTGCTCGCGCCCAACGACCGCCTCACGCGCACCCCCGGCGGAAGGCCCATCGACGTAACCGCGCTGGACATGCCGGTGGCCGATGCAATCGTACTGCTCTCGCCGCACCCGGGCCAGGGCACACTTTTGATGAACGCCATCGACCCGTCGGTGGCCGACGAGCAGGACCCGTTTTCGGTCGACCCAACGCTCGACCCGTTTGCCGAACGCAACGGCTTCCAAGAAGAAGAGACGCGCTACGCGCCAGACTTCGTCGAGCGCTACCGCGTCGCGCAGCGCGAACGCGTGCGCGCCCTGGACGTGCTCGCCTTCACACGCATGGCGGAACGAGTCGACGCCAAACGCCGCGGCGACCGGGCCCGCGCCGCCTTCCAGAGCATCATGACGGTTTGGCGCACGGATGCCGACCTGCGCTGTTGGGATCTCTCGCTCGATTCCTCGGAGCGCGCGTACGGCTCGCTGTGGGGACGCGATCCGTATAAATCGAATTACGGCGCAATCGGCTTCGCGCGGCTGTGCACACCGGAAAGCTGGCTCTCGACGTGGTCGGGGCTTAGTTCGAACGCTGCCCTCAGCAAAACCGCGCCGTCGATCACGCAACCGACGCTGATGGTCACCTACACCGGCGACCAAACGCTGTTCCCGAGCGACGCCGAAGCGATCTTCACCGCGATCGGTGCGAGCGACAAGTCACGCGCGTCGTTCCGCGGCGACCACCATGGGCGGCCGATTCACAAGGGCGATGCCAACGACGGCCGCCAACGCGCCGGCGAACACATCGGCGCGTGGCTGCACGCCCACTGTGCGGTATCATGAACGGCCCGATGAAGATCCGCATCCTTGGCGCCGGCCCGGCCGGCTTGTGGCTGGCGCGCTCGCTCAAACGCATCTCGCCCGCGTTCGACGTGGCGATTTACGAGCAGAACGCGGCCAATGCGACCTACGGCTTCGGCGTCGTATTCTCATCGACGGCGCTCGACTTTCTGCAACAAAGCGATCCCGATGCGCTCGCAGTACTGAAGGCACCGATGCAGATCTGGGACGGCATGACGATCACGCACCGCGACGTAGCCGTGCCGATCGATGGCGGTGGCTTCGCCGGGATCGAACGCATCGCGCTCTTGCAGACGCTGCAGCGGCTGTGTGAAGCCTCCGGCGTGCGCATCACGTACGAGCGGCGCATCGAGCGGCTCGACGAATTCGACGGCGCCGACCTGGTCGTTGCCGCGGACGGAACGAACTCCGTCGTGCGGGCCGCTCTGGGCGCCTTCGACACCCATCGCTCCGAACTGGGCAACCGCTTCTGCTGGTACGGGACGAAAACGCCGTTCGCGACCCATGCGCTGACGTTCAAAAGCGCGCACGGCGGCCACTTCGTTGCGCACCACTACCGCTTTCGGCCAGATAAGAGTACCTTTCTCGTGGAGTGCGATGAAGCGACCTGGGAGCGCGTTCTCGCACCGATGGATGACGCCGAGCGCAAGTCGCTTTCCGAGCGCGTGTTCGCCGGCGAACTCGACGGTAGACCGCTGATCGAGAACAACTCGGTCTGGCGACGCTTTCCGGTCGTCTTTTCCGACCGCTGGTCGGTCGGAAAATACGTGCTCGTCGGGGACGCCCTGCGCAGTGCGCACTACTCAATCGGCTCCGGTACACGGCTTGCGATTGACGACGCCATTGCGCTGGCCGGCGCCATCGCCGAGGCGCCCGACGTTCCCGCCGCGCTCGCGCTCTATGAAGCGCGCCGCCGGCCCGCCGTCGCTCGTTTCAGCGACGCAGCGCGGCGCAGCTATCAATGGTACGAGCGTTTCCCCGAAAAGATGGCGCTCGCGCCGATAGAGCTGGTGCACGACTTCATGATGCGCACAGGCCGGGTTGACGAGACGCGCTTGCGCAACGAATCGCCGCAATTCATGCACGGCTACGACGCCTACCGCGCAGCGCAGCTGAAAGCGGGCGTCACGTGATCGTCACCGAGCAAGTCATCGCGATAGAACCGCTGACCGTGCGCCGGCGCGTGCGGTTCGGTGAGTGCGATCCGGCCGGCGTCGCATACACCGCGCGCTTTTCGGAGTACGTCGTCTCGGCGATGGACCTATTCTTTCAAGAACTGGTCGGCGGCCCGTTCCCCGACCGCTTCCCCGGCATCGACACGCCGATCAAAGCGCTGGCGTTCGTGTTCGCGGCACCGCTGCGCCCCAACGACGAGTTCGACATGGTTGTCACGGCCGGAGACATTCGAGAGCACAGCTTCGACCTGCACATCACGGCCACGCGCAGCGACGGCATCCTCGCGTTCACCGCCTCGGTGACGCCGATCTGCATCGACCCAGCCGACCGCCGCCGTGTCGGCATCCCCGCTCCCGTGCGCGCCGCGCTCGAGAGCCACCAACGAACAGGAACGGCGAATGGCTCCTCGCTTCCCCATTGACGGTGTCCGCTTTCGGCCGAGCACCGAGGTCGAAACGTACTTCGCGAACGGCTCTTGGGTGCGCGCGACCGCCGGCGACTTACTGCGCGCCGCTGGGCATGACGTGCCCGAGAAAACCGCCGTCATCGGCGACGACGGCACGCTGAGCTTCGGCGAGCTCGATCGCCGATCGGAATCGGTCGCTGCGGCGCTGATCGAAAGCGGGTTGCGCCCCGGCGATCGGGCACTCTTTCAGGTCGGCTCTAACAGCGCGATCTTCATTGCCCTCTACGGCTGCTTCAAGGCCGGCGTGGTGCCGGTTTGCTCGCTGCCGCAATTTCGCGAGATCGAGATCGGCCAACTCGCCGAGCGCACGCGACCGGCGGCATACGTCGTTCAAGCCGACGTGCACCCGTCGTTCGATCAAGCGGCGTTTGCGCGGCGCATGCAAGCGGCGCACGGCATCAGGCAACTCATCATCGTCAACGGCCTCGCGCAACCGGGTGAGTACGAGCTCGATGCGATGTCCGAACGCTTCGACGTCGCGGCCGCGCGCGCGATCGTCGCGCCATGGGACCCAAATCCCGAAGATCTGATTCAGCTTCAGCTTTCGGGCGGCTCGACCGGTTTGCCGAAAGTCATACCGAAATTCCACGGAGAGTATCTCGCCTCGACCAAGGCCCTCGGCGACCGCTTCGGCGTGGGCGAGGACGATGTCATGCTGTGGGCCCTGCCGCTCATTCACAACGCCGGCATGCTTTATGTCATCATGCCGGCCTGCGTCTTTCGCCGCACGGCGGTCGTCCAGTCGCGTTTCGAGATTCGCAGCTTCCTCGCGGCGATCGGCACGCATCGCGTGACCTTCAGCGGCAGCATCGGCCCGATCGCCGCGCGCATACTCGAGATCGACGACATCGCGAACTACGACCTCTCGAGTCTGCGTCAGTTTTTCGCGCTCAATCAAGCCGACGCGGTCCAAGCGCACACCGGCGTTCCGGCCAGCAACATGTTCGGGATCACCGAAGGGATGTATTGCGTGTCCGCGTTGACCGATCCGATCTCGGCACGCCACGACACCGTCGGCTACCCGATCGACGCGGCCAACGAGATTCGCCTCGTCTCCGAGAACGGCGAAGAGGTACCGACGGGCGCCGTCGGCGAGCTGACGTTCCGCGGCCCGCATATTCTGACCGGGTACTTCAACGATCCCGCAGCGGACGCGGCGTGCTTCACGCCCGACGGCTGGTTCAAGACCGGTGACCTCATGTTCGCAACGGAACTCGAAGGCACACTGCGCTACGCGTTCGCCGGCCGGCTCAAGGACAACATCAACCGCGGTGGCGAGAAATTCGGCGCCGAGGAAGTGGAGACGCTGATCGCCCGCCATCCGGCGATTGCCGATGCTCGCGTCGTCGCGATGCCGGACAAGCACCTCGGCGAGCGCGCGTGCGCGTACCTGATCCTCCTGCCGGGCAAGAGCGCGCCTAAGCTGGGCGAGCTAGGCGAGTTTCTTCTGGCCTTCGGGTTAGCCAAATACAAGCTTCCCGAACGTCTCGAGATCATGGATGAGTTTCCGCTCACTCGCGTCGGCAAAGTCGACAAGGCGGCGCTGCGAGCGATGATCGCCGGGAAGCTCGCCTCAGAAACACCATGCGAAGGAGCACTTTCGTGAACGCCACCGATCGCTTGACGCTACACGGCGTCCACCACACCGCGTTTCCGACCTGGAAGCCAAAGACGACAGTCGAGTTCTACCGCGATACGCTCGGCTTGCCGATCAGGCACGCGATTACGGCCAAAGGCTGGGGCCGCAAGAATGAAACGCATCCCGATTTCCTGCACTTTTTCTTCGAGACCGGCGAGGAAAACATGCTCGCGTTCTTTTACTACATCGGAACCGAGCCCAATCCGGCGCTGACCGCGTTGCGCGGCTACCTTGCGCTCTCACGCCACACGGCGTGGGCTGCCAAAGACGTCGACGAGCTGCACCGCTGGCGCGACCGCATCGCGGCGGCCGGCGTGCGCGTTAGCGAAGCGATCGAACACGAGATTCTCCACTCGATCTATTTCCGCGATCCCAACGGCTACGACATGGAAATCACGATCCAGCTGCGGCCGCTCACCGCGCGTGACACGCGCGACGCGGAGTTGAGCGTGCAGGCGATGCTCGAAGTTTTCGGCGACGACAACCCGAGCGGGGCGACGATCAACGACTTCTGGCAGCGTAAAGGACAGCTCGTCCGCGCACAGAGCGGGCTCGCACAATGAGGCGCTTCGCTGCGCTCCTGGGGCTGTTTGCGCTCGTCGCCGCCGGACCGCAAACGCCGTACGAGATCAATGTGCTCGTCCCCGTCACCGGTGCGGGGGCGTTTCTCGGCAGCTCGTACGAGCAGTCGCTGCAGGCGCTGGAGAGCACGGTCAATGCCAGTGGCGGCCTGCGCGGCCGCCCGGTGAAGTTCGTGGTCAACGACTCGGCAACGACCGGTCAAGTCGGTTTGCAAATCGTCAACGGACTGATCGGCAAACATGTTACGCTTTTCATCGACGGTGGCCCGAGCCCGGTCTGCAATGCGACGATTCCGATCGTGCAAGCGGCCGGTCCGCTCGACTATTGCCTCTCGCCAGTCATTGCGCCAACGCCGCACAGCTACGTGTTCTCCGCCGGCGCTTCGGCCAACGACCTCGCCGCGGTGGCCGTACGCTACCTGCGCGCGAAGGGTCTTAAGCGCTTGGCGATGCTGACGACGACCGACTCCACCGGGCAGGCGTACGAACGCGCGATCGGGACGGCACTTGCGTTGCATGAGAACCGGGACGTCCACCTTCTCGTAAGCGAACATTTCAATCCGGCGGACCTTTCGGTAGCGGCGCAACTCGCGCGCATTCAAGCCGCGAAGCCGTCGGCACTGATGCTGTGGGCAACGGGAACGCCGCTGGGCACGGCACTCCACGGGTTCAAAGACACCGGACTCGAGATTCCGGTCCTCACGAGCAACTCGAACATGACCTACGCCCAGATGAAGAGCTACGCCGGCGAGTTGCCGCGCGACTTCTGGTTCACGTCGCTGCGCGGTTTGTTGCCGGAAGACACGGCGGCCGGCCCGTTGCGCAGCGCACAAACCGTCTACGTCCACGCCTTTGAGAAACTGCACGTACGACCGGACATCGGCCATAGCCTGATCTGGGATCCGGCCATGGTGTTCGTTGACGCGCTACGCCACGTCGGCACTGACGCAACGGCCGCGCAACTGCATGACTACATCGAAAGCCTGCACTCATGGGTCGGCACCAACGGCGTGTACGATTTCGCTGCCGGCGATCAGCGCGGACTCGGCGATGGGTCGATCGTCGTGGCGCGCTGGGATGTGGCCAAAGACACCTGGGTGCAGATCAGCGCACCGAAGGGCGCCCTTCGTTGAACCGGCCGCGCAAGATGCGCCGGGAGCTCGTGGAGAACGAGCTTCTCGAGCGTGCGGCCGAACTCTTCGGCACGCGCGGCTTCAACGGCACGACGCTGCAAGACGTCGCCGACACGGTCGGCCTCACACGTGCGACGTTCTATCACTACTTCGACAGTAAGGAAGCGCTCCTGGCGGCACTGGTCGAGGACATTGCGGTCGCGCGGGCCACGGAGATCAAAGGGATCCGCTCAAATCCCTCGCTTTCTGCGGCCATCAAACTGGCTGCGGTGACGCGCATGATGGTGCTCAACGTGACGAGCCAAGCAGCCCGCTTCCGGTTGCTGTTGCAAACGGAGAACGAGCTTCCGCCCGACCTGGCAACGAAGTACGCGCGTGGGCGGCGCGAAACGCTTAAGGAACTGGTCGCGCTCTTCGAAGAGGGCTTCCGCTCGGGCGATTTGCGCCCGATGGAGCCGCACCTCGCGGCGTTCGCACTGCTGGGTATGTGCAATTGGACCGCGTGGTGGTTCAACCCCGAACACCAATCGGCCGAGGCGGTCGCCGATCAGTTCAGCGAAACGGCGTTGGCCGCCTATGCTCTGCCGCAGGGCGCGGCGCGACAGGGCGGCGGTATAGGCGATTCGATTCAACGCATGCGCGATGAGCTCGCCCAGCTCGAGCGTTTGACTCAAACGGAGAAGTCCTGATGACGTGTTCCATTTGCGTATTGCGCGTGCCCGAATTCGACGCGATAGCGCGGGAACTCGCGAAGCTTGGCGGCGTGTCTCTGGCCGAACGCGGCGATTACCTGATCGCCGAAGCCCACGGCGAGATCGCACTCGAGCGCTCCGCGACCGGTGTCGGCCAGGCGGTATGGTTCGGCGCCCTGACCGGGGGCATGAGCGGCACGGTGCTGGAGTTCAGCGCAGAGCTCTTGCGCGTCGCGCCATGATTGACGTTCACCACCATTTCGAGCCAAGCGGCCGCAACGTCGACGGCACGCCCTGGTCGATTACCGCGGCGGTCGACGAGTTGGACCGTAACGGCATCGCCACGGCCATCGCATACGCCGGGCCGGTCTTTGAAGAGGGCACAAAAGGCGCCGAGGATGCGCGCGCGATGAACGAGTGGGCCACCGCCCTGTGCCGCGCGCATCCGGGACGCTTCGGTCTCTTCGCGTCGATTCCGATGAACGATGCCGACCGTGCGCTCGGAGAGATCACCTACGCACTCGACGTCTTGCACGCCGACGGCATCGGCATCTCGACGCACTATGGCGAGCAGGGTTTGGGTGAAGCGCGCTTTCAGCCGATTTTCGAAGAGCTCGATCGCCGTGGCGCCGTCGTGTACGTTCACCCGGCCGGTGCGCCGTGCGAATCGCCCGTGACGCCGGTCTACGAAAATCCGCTTATCTCGGCGCCCTGGATCGAGTTTCCAGCCAACACCGCGCGAACAATGTTGAGCCTGTGGTCGACGCAGACGACGCGCCGGCTGCGGAGCGTGAAGTTCATCTTCTGCCATGGCGGGGGCGTCATGCCGATCTTGCTCGGCCGCATCGCCGGTTTCCAGAATTGGGCTAACGTCGGCGAGGCGAAACTGCACGAGCTTTTTCCCGACGGTATCTACGCCGAGTACGCAAAGTTTTACCTCGACTGCGCGCAAGCCTATGCACCTGAAACCTTCGCGCTGCTCCGCTCGATCGTCCCCGCGACCCGTCTGCTGTACGGCTCCGACTATAGCTACTTCCCGATCGCGCATAGCGTGGAGCAATTCATGCGACTAGACCTACCCGACGCCGACCGGCACCTGGTGCGCGGCGGGAACGCCTCGACGCTCTTTTCTCGCTTTGCTCCGCCTGCGGAGGCACCGTGAATGGTTCACCCGACCGCGGGCGCCGGCCACCGGATCGATCGGTCTAGCCCAATGACTGAGTCGCGGCCGCAGCCAATTGGCGCCGGCGAACGCCTCGCGTTCCTAGGCGTGACCATCGTGAATACAACCGATGGTACCTCGCAGAACGACATGCTCGTGTCCGTTGAAAACGGGAAGATCGATGCCATTACACCGGCGCCCAGGTTTGTGGCGGACCGTTCGACCCGGGTCATCGACGCACGCGGCAAATTTATGATTCCTGGCTACAACGATCTGCATGCCCACCCGCTGGGCTCGAGTGACCCCGAAGGCAGTCTTACGCTCTTGCTGGCCAACGGCGTCACGGGCTTTCGTGAGATGGGCGCGTGGAATGATATGCTTGAGCGGCGCCGCGCGGGGACGTTAATATCATGCACGGCGCCGGAACTGCTCGAGCTCGCCGGCGAGGGCATCAATCCCGGCAGTGTTTCAACGCCCGAAGCCGCTGCGGCAGCCGTCCAGAGCCAAATTCGCCGCGGCGCTGATTTAATTAAGCTCCTCGACTATACTCCGGCCATTTTCGACGCCATCGTTGCCGAGTGCAAGCATGTCAACATGCGCTTTATGGTCATCTCTCGCCGACGGTTGACGTGCGCAAAGCGGCGCGCATGGGTATGTCCACCATACGGGACGCACGTAATTGTCAGCCGCCCGCCGGGATCGCATCGATGATTGACCGAAACCCACAGCGGCGATGAAAGCAGTGCGTGATAGCGAACTCCTCATCCCGGATGGGGTTGTTTCTTACTACGAGCAAGTCAAAGGCAAACCGTACGATGCCACGTCCGTACGGCTCTTATTTTTGGTGCGTGCCCTCGCTCAGCGGATCAATGACATTTCGGCAATCTGGCTTGAGCCGTTCGGACTGACGCCGTTATCTTACAATGTGCTCGCACGGTTGCTCGCGACGCCCGGGAATGCGATAACGCTCAGCACGCTTAGCCGCTCGCTTCACACGCGAGCAGCGACAATTACGTCTCTGATCAATGCACTCGAGCGAGAGAGTCTCGTGCGCCGGGTCGCGCACTCGACCGACGGACGCGCGACCCTCGCCAAGTTGACCGCAGCAGGTCGGCGCGTCGCCGAAAAGGCTACTGACACGCAGCACCGCCACATACTCGAAGCACTTCAAACTCTGCGCCCCCGCCACCGCGAGTTTGCGCTCGAGATACTCCTTGAGATTGGCAATGCATTAGGAACCGAACAGAAGCGCCTGCGCGGCGATCGGCGACCGCCTTCGAGCCGCAAGGCTCTCACTGGTCGCCGTGGTGCCAAAGCCAACGACTTTTGACGCACGCCGCTCCCGCAACCGGGCGCTATTTCGGGGGCTTCGTGCTACTCAGAAAGGCTTCGATCTTGGCCGTCACAATTTCGGGCTTCTCGAGGTTAGTATAATGGCCGGCATCCGCGACCCATTCCAAGCGCGCATCCGCAAAGAGCGCGACTCCGGGGTTAACCGGATCGTCGTAATAGAACCGCGGCTGGCCATCATCTTTATCGCCTTGCAGCAGCAACACGGGAAACTTCATGCGCGGAATGAGCCGGCTCGTGCGATCCAGTCGCTCCTTCTCGAAGGACGAAGATTGAAAGTAGCGGATTACGGCGTGCTCAAGACCTGGATAGCTCATCTCCATCTTGAAACGCTCGAGTTGCTCCGGTGGCACGGGATTCTTCAGCATCTTCAGTAGGCGGTATTCGAAGTAAAAATCCGGATCACCATAAATTGCCGGGCCGAAAATAGGATCAGCAAAATACGTCGCTTGCGGCGAGTTGTCCGCGCGCCAGATGTGCAGGATCTGTTGCATGCGCACATATCGTAAGACGCGCTCAGGGTGATTGCCGCTAAGGTAATCCGCAAGCACCGCACCACGATCATGCGCGACGATGTTGAAGCGTTTCAAGCCGAGCGTGTCGAGCAGCGCCAGCATCTCTTCCGCGACATTCTCCCAGCGCCAATCGCCGGGGCGCTTGTCACCTTGGCCATAGCCCTTCAGATCGACGGCAATAATGTGAAACCGATTGGCGAACGCTTCGATCTGCCGATGCCAGGAATACCAACTCTCCGGATTGCCGTGCAAAAAGAGGATCGTTTCGTTCTTTCGGTCTCCGGCCTCGACATAGTGCCAGCGGATTGGAATCACGGCACCCGGCGCTTCAATGAAGTGGTGAACTACCGCAACGTCATTACTAACTTGTTCGACTTGGCCTTCGACGTTCGGAACGACGCTACGCTTCAATCGGGATCCATGCTTCCTAGTTGACGGCAGCGGCCGGTTCGACGACCGGGGCGACGGCCTTTGCGTGCACGCGCATTGTGCCGATACGCTCGATCGTTGCGACGATCGTATCGCCCGGTTCAACGGGGCCGACGCCCGCCGGCGTTCCTGTCATGATCACGTCACCAGGATACAGCGTGTGGAACTCCGAGGCCCAGGCGATGAGTTCCTGGACGTTCATAATCAGATGCCGCGTGTTCGATTGCTGGCGGCACTCGCCATTCACAAAAAGTTCGATAGCTAACGCGTTCGGATCAACGATTTCATCGGCGGTTACGAGCCAGGGTCCAAGGACGCCGTAGCCGTCGACGGACTTGCGGAAGCTTCGATCTTCCTTGCCGCGCGGAGTCATATCGAGCGCCACGGCATACCCGGCTACATAATCCAATGCGGATTCAACGCGCACACGGTCCGCGGTCTTCCCGATAACGACCCCGAGCTCGAGTTCGTGGTCCGTCCGGCGATCAGGAAAGCGCAGCGAGACACCGTCACCAGGGCCGACCAACGATGATGACGCTTTCAGGAACAATCCGGCCTGCTGGATGCGCGCTAAAGCGTGCGGAAAAGCCGCAAGATTACTTTGCGCCTCATCGAGATGTGACTCGTAGTTGACGGGCGCACCGATGATCTTCGTCGGATTTGCGACCACGCTCGCGAACGAAGCGGCGTCGGCCGGCCCAATTTCGCTCAACGTCGGCGTCGCGTCGATCGCTCTGACTACTGTATCGAGCTGCGCGATGAGCTGATCGGCCCGCGGATACGGCCACGATTGCGACTCGAGAACCGCGAGCGCTTCGCTTGCATCGTAGCATTTGCCGTCGCGAACGACAACGAGTTCCCCCGAGGTCAAGCGCCCGATGCGCATATTAGGTTGGCTCCTCCGTGCGATAGACATCGAGCGCACGCATGAGCGGCACATCGTCGTAGCGCATGAGGTAGGCGGTCTCAGCGCCGGCGTTAACATGCGAAAACGAATGCCATGACGGGACGACGAACGTGTCGCGCGCTTTCCATTCGATCGTCTGATCGCCGATCGTCGACGAGCCCGACCCCTTGACCACGTGATAGATCGAACTTGCGGTTTCGCGCCGGACGGGCGAAGCGTGCCCCACGGCGGCTCGCTCGGCTTGCGCGCCCATCGTGCGTGATACCGACGCCCCCGTCTCGCGATGACGGTATTCGCGGGTGGCAAAAGCGGCAGGATCCGAATCGAGTTCACGCTGCATCTCGGCCCAAGGATAGATGAGTGCAGACTCCGCGGCGCGCGGTACTGACGGGTATTGCTCAGCCGAGAAAAAACGGGTGAAGTGGACTGGCAACCACTGATAGAGGGGAACATCCAGTCCGTCGAGCCATACCATCGGCGTTTCGGACTCGTTACCGTGATCGTGGAATTGCATCGACGGCGTGAGGACGAGGTCGCCGGGCCGCATATCGAAGCGTTCTCCCCCGACGCCGGTGTATGCAACGTCACCTTCAATGATGAAACGCATAGCGAAGGCCGTATGCTTGTGGGCGCGCGCGATCTCACCGGGCAGGATAAGTTGCAACCCGGCGTAGATCGTGTCGGTGGTAAACGGCAGCCGGTTGATTCCGGGATTCAGCAGCATCGCCACTCGTCGCTCGGCGTCCGCCGTGCTCACGAGCTCCCCGGATCGTTCGAGGAGCGGGCGCATGTCCGTATACTTCCACAGGCACGGTACGGCAACGGCGGCGGGTTCGCGGCGATTCACTTGATTGATATTGGTCCAAAGCGCGCCGGAGTTGTGGAGGCGCAGGTCCTCGTACAGAGACTCGAGGCCATCGGTTGTGATCATGTCGCGCTCCCGTGCTGAAGGAAAATATTTACGCTTCGTACCAATTACCATCATAATGCCCGGTAAAAGGCTCGTCAAGCCCATGTTGTCAGGGGGATAATGCCTTGGACACCCGACTGCGTTTGACACTCGCCGTTTGCGACTACGACCACGTACGCGATCTCACGTCGGGTTTCGTTCAGCCGGAAGGCATCGACATTCTTCCGTTCGATTTGCCGATCGAAGAGATCTTCTGGCGCCAACTCAAGTACAGCGAGTTCGACGTTACGGAACTGTCTTTTGGCATGTATACCTCGCTCGTTTCGCGTGGTAACCACGATTTTGTCGGCATACCGGTCTTCCCCTCACGCGTTTTTCGGCACGGAGCGATCTTTGTCAGGAAAGATTCCGGCCTCTCGACCCCGAGTGATTTTCGCGGCAAGCGCGTCGGGCTTGCGCAGTGGTCGCAAACGGCGGCAACGTTCGTACGAGGCATTTTTGTCGACCGCTACGATGTTCGCCTGTCAGACATCGAATGGGTGCAAGCGGGTGTGAACGATGCGGGTCGTGAGGATCCGGCGACTTTAAAACTGCCGGCCGGCATCCGGCTGACGTCCTATCCGCACCGTTCCCTCGACGAGATGATCGTCGCCGGCGATATCGACGCTATCATCAGTGCCAGGGCACCAAAAAGCGCGCTCGGGCCGAATCCAAACATCGTGCGCTTATTCGAAAACTACGTTGAGATTGAACAGCGCTACTTCGAGGAGACCGGGATCTTCCCAATCATGCATCTTATCGCGATCAAACGTGCGACGTATGAAGCGAACCCCTGGATCGCGCGCAGCTTATATAAGGCGTTTGATCGAGCGCGTGCACGAAGCCGGGAGAGGTTGATCGATAGCACCGCCTCGCGCATCCCCGTTCCGTGGCTGCCGGACTTCGTCGGTCGCTCGGCAGCGCTACTTGGTCCGGATCCCTTCGCCTACGGCATCGAGCCGAATCGCACGACCCTCGAAGCATTCACGCGATATGCGCACGAGCAGGGCGTAGCCCATCGTCTCCTGGCCGTCGAAGAACTCTTCGCCCCGGAAATGCAAACCGAATATCGCGTTTGACGGGAGTCATTTAAGCTTACCACCCGGTTGACTCGCGGGAACGACCGTTCCGGTCGCCGGGGAATACTTCACGACGATCACGGAGTCCGGCCCCAGCCCGTGCTGGTCCCCGCTCCGAAAGTCGTACAGTCCGTTCACGCTGGCGAAGTCGTGCAGATTCTCGATATAGCTGTGAACCTGGTCGGCGGTTGCATCCGGCCCGAGTTGGTTGAAGGCCGAGACGACGATGCTGGCTGCACCCCAGACGCTAGCGATTGCCGCGGTTGGAGCCACCCCAGCCGTCTTGAGCGCGTCGGTGAAGGTCGCAATCGCTTTTCTGACTGCCGGTGAGCCCTGCGACCCGGCGCCTTGGTAGAGGTCGCCGTCGAAGTACAGCTCTTTGGGGAGAAATGCCGCGGACTGCTCGAGCAGGGAATTGATGTTGCTGTTATTCCCGAACACCGGAACATTCAGGCCCGCATCGTGTAAGGAGCGCAGAACCGTCCCGAACGCCGGTCCGAGCGCGATGGTATACACGATTTGCGGGTTGAAGGTTTTCAACTTCTCAATTTGCGCGGAGATCGTCAAGTCAGCCGGGCTGAATCTCTCCACGTCGACGATCTGCAACGCGGGATACATCTTCAGGGTGTTGAGGATGGCAGCCGAGCCGAATTGGCCCGATGCATCCGTGGTGACCAAGAGTGCCACCCGATGGTAGCCCTTGTCGGTCATGAATCGTCCCTGAGTGACCGCCATGACGTCGGCCGATTGCGCTGCTGAGAAGGCAAACCCGCCCTTCGGCGTCTGCAGTCCGGGCGTAAAGCAGTATTCGACCGGGCCCACGTTGCGCACCAGCGCCTCGGCCGCGGCGCACGGTCCGGTGGTGACGGGACCAAGAAACACGGGAGCGTGTTTTGCAACGATCGCGTTCACTAATTGCACGGCGACTTGCGGCGAGCTCGCATCGTCCAGGAACTCAAAATGTACGGGCCGGCCGCGGACTCCGCCGGACCGATTGACGACGGTTTCGTAGACTTGCAAGCCGGCTTTTTCTTGGGCTCCGACGTACGCGGCGGGACCCGTAAGCGACACGATCGCGTCGATCGTGAGAGCTTCATCGCTCGATGCGCTCGTCGGGGAAAGTCCCATGAGGAGCGCGAGACAGACGAGCAGCCGCAGACACTTGGAAGGCCAGTGCATATTGTTAAAATCTCCGTCAGCGTGTTGCTACGTCTTTGGTACGAGCGTAAAGTCGAACGGCATCGTAAGGAACGGCAAGGGCATGGAGAAGCGCTGAGCATCGATTTCCGTCGCCTCAATGTATGGCGCGATCAGACCCTCTCGGACGCCGAACCCGGCATCTTTGCCGAGGAGCGGATCGCCCGCCGGGTAAATCGCGGATACGACCGTCTCGTAACCGTCTGCCCGGAGCATGGCGTGAATATGCGCCGGTCGCCCGGCCTTACGTCCCATCGCCCGAAGCATCTCACCGACGGTTTCTGTCGCTTGGCGCGTTTTCAACCGTCGCCAGCACGAGCCTCAGGGCGCTCTCTTCATTGAAATCGACGATGCCGGCGCTCGTTGTGGAAGCACTCATTTTTTATCCCTTAGAAGCTTCTGCGTACACGCGTAAGTAGTCGAGCACGACCTCTTTCGTGCGCGTGCGCGCGATACCGCACTCGGTGGAGATGCCGAAGCGTCCGACGTACTGCCGGGCGGCTTGCATGCGAGCCTTCGTGCCAGAAATGCCGTCGCTCGCGTGAACGAGCCCGAGAAACAATTCGGTCTCGGCCGGTAGGGCGAGATCGCGGAGCGGCGCAAAATAGGCATCGTCCGTGCGGCCAGCCGGAACGGGCATGTGGATGTAGCTGATCGGGCGTGGCACCGCGCGCAGCAACAGCCCGGCCATCGACGCGAGCCGTTCGGTATCGCGCGGTTCGATGAAATGCTTGCCTTTATGATCGCCGTAGCACAAATGAAAGCCGAGACCAACGTCAGTTGGAACCGCCCCGCCGAGTCTTCCGAATGCTGCCGTTAGGCGATCTTCCAAATCGGGCGTCGCCGGCATGCGTGCCCAACCGCCGTCCCACATCAGCATCTCCATGCACACATCCCACTGAATCAACAGATCCTCGTGCGGAATGGCCGCGCAGATCGTCTCGACTTCGCGTAGCATTGCGCGTTCGTATGCCGGCAAGATCACCGGCACCGCTTCACGCGCACAGTAGACGACGACCACCGCCGTGGGCGTCGGCAGCGACACTTGAAAGCGGATCGACGGCGCTATGAGGCCTGCCGAGCGGGCTTTGAGAAAATCGACGTACGAGGTGCGCGCTTCGCGCGCGTACCCGAGTTCACCGAACCGGACGTCTTCGGGCGCGACATCCGGCGCAAGCGAAACGGCAGGGAACGCGCTTACCTGTTCGACCGGCGCGTCGTTCCTCAAGTACGGGTTTGAGGCGAGAACGGGATATTGCCAGAGGATCCAATGCCGCCGGCCACCCGGTTCGCCGTCCGGGATACTGCGCAAGTTCGAGCCGAGCATCGAGCCGATCGTCGCGAAGACGTCGTCGACCGTATCCAAGCCCACGCTGCCGACGAAGTGCACCGGATACGCCATGTTGTACTCCTTAATCCGTGCCGGTAATCGGCAGCAGGCCTTCGGGTCGAACGAACGACCGCAGCGGACGCCCTTCCGCCAGGGCCTTGAGCTCCGTGCTCCACAGCTTACGCATCGCGATGATAGCGACGTCGGAACGTCCGAGGTGCTCGACGCCTTTGCGCCGGTCAGCGATGCGCCCCTGACCGGTTTGACAGACGTCGTCTTGCGCCATCGCAACATGGTGACAGAGCTGCGCCATGTCGTCGTAGCCGATGTCGCCGCGCAACACGGCCTGAGCTGCGACATGCGCCTCTTCCTCCGCGTTCGCAAACTGTTTCCAGCGCTCGGCGTATGCCGGATCGACCGTATCGCCATGAAGATGAACATTAATGAGACGCAATTCGAGGGTGCTTTCGTCGTCGATCGGCACGCGATAGGCTAGGAAATCTTGCCAGGCAACCTCCGCCCGGTTCACTTTCTCCTCACCAGGCTTTTGAATATTGTCGGGATGGACAGTGAAGAGGCCGATATTCGGCATGCCGAAAAGCACCTCGCGTTTGTGGCCATGGCGCGTGGCGATGCATTTCATGCCCCACGGGGTTTCCTCGGCCGCGATCTCGGGCAGCTGATCGAAGTAGACTTTGGTGAACACCGATGTCCGGTGCGTGAACGCGAGATGGCCCTCGTCCATGAAGTTTTCCACGCACTGAAAGAAATTGCAAGCGCGCACGCTCATGAGCGGCATGACGAGCTTTCCCCGCTCCCATTCGGGATACCGCGGAAACTCGGGCGGGTCGCCGCCGCCGAAGTACGCATAGATCAAACCGAGGTAATCGCGCGCGGGATAGCCGCCGATCTTGACGCGCTGCGCGTAGGTGCTGTCGGGCCCCTCGAGCGGCTGCTCGACGCATTGACCGTTCGCTTCGAATTTCCAGCCATGGTACGGACATCGAATGCAGTCGCCTTCCACCCAGCCGGCGTTGAGTTGCGTTCCACGATGCGCGCAGGCTTGGTCGACACAGTGAATGTCGCCCGACTCGCCGCGGTAGAGCGCGTAGTTCTCACCCATGATGCGCAACGGACGCGCGCGCCCGGGCGCTACGCTCTCACTCAAAGCCACCGGATGCCAGAACGTGCGCATGTAGCGTCCCGCGATCGTACCGGGGCCGGTGTGGGCGAAATCGACGCCCTCGCCGGCGTCATTTACGGAGGCAGTTCCGGAGAGAGTGGTCGTCATGAATACTCCTTACTTCGCGATTGAGCCAACGCGGCGCGTGCGATCTCTTCGTCTTCTTCGGCCGAGCGCGCTCCGGCGATCCCGAGCGCTCCCGCGACGCAACCAATTGCGTCAATGGTCGGCAGACCACCGGCAACGGCTAGAAAGGGAAAGCGAGCGAGACGCCCATACCCGGCTGCGTCCGCCGTCCATGGACCTTCCGCGCCGCTGGGCGCTTGCAGGTTCACCGCTGTTGCCGCTTTGGCTTCTGCCAGATCCACCGTGATCGGCGCGGCGGAATCCATCCGGTCGAGCTGCACCAGATCGCCGTTACGGTCCGCGACCGCAGCACTGATGCGAACGCCTCGGCGCTGCGCTTCCGAAAACGCGGCGTCGACGACGGCCAGTGCCCAGGTCAGACGCTGCTGCTCGCGCGCCGGCGGCGGAGCGCTCAGACCCGTTCCGGAAGGCAGTGGATCGTACCGATTACCGTACGCCTTGCGCCAGCGCTCGAGATCGTCGCCGTGCTGTGGCGCATAATGATCCAGGCCGATCGCGTAGGAGATGATGAGGTCGATTGCATTCGCGGGCCGGCCTTCGACCAGAAACTTCTCCGGATCGACGCCGGGGGAACTGACCTCGGGCGGGATATCCGCTGCGGACGACATCGCTCCCACGTGCGCACCGTTGCGCGTGATCGGCATCGCGCCCGGTCCGGGGAAGCAGCGGTCGCGCAAGATGTCTTGATAGGCGGCGAAAACGCTCGGCGGCCGGCCGTAGATCCGTGCGGCGAAGCGGGCCGATGTTTCGCGGTTGGCCGCCGCCTCGTACGCCTTCGCGCGCGAGATGCCCATGCTGATCGATCCGGCGCCATCCATCCGCGACGCCGAAATGACGATGCCGCCCTCGTTGACCACGACGAATGCGCCGCGCTGTCCGACGTCCTCGGCCTTGTCGACGGCACGCCGGAGCAGTTCACGCGCGTCGGCGAGCGAGAGCAGTGGAGCTTCGAACCCCGTCATACAAACGAACACGAGTCTTGGAATTCCAACCGAGGTAGCCGTCCGAACAACATATCCGGGTTACCGAATCCGACCGAACACAAGAAGTTCGAGCGATACGACGTGCCGGCCAAGAATGCTCGGTCGACGGCCTCGTGGTCGAATCCCGAGAGCGGCCCGCAATCGAGCCCCAGCGCACGCGCAGCGACGATGAAATATGCACCCTGCAGGGTGGAATTGCGAAATGCCGTCGCTTCCGCGTACCCAGTGTCGTCCGCGTAATGGCCGCGCATGTCTTTGTGTGGAAAGAGCCGCGGCAGATGGTCGAAGAATCGCTCGTCGTAGGCGACGATCGCCGTTACAGGGGCGGACAGCACTTTCGGCTTGTTACCGGGGCTGACAGCCTCGGCCAGTTGCGCCTTCGCTTGAGCACTGCGCACAAAGATGAAGCGCGCCGGCTGCGAGTTCGTACTCGTGGGTCCGAGCTGGGCCAACCCGATCACCGCTCGGAGCAGCGCCTCGTCGACCTCCTTCGGCAACCAGCCGTTGTGGCTGCGCGCGGCCCGGAAGATCAAATCGAGACCCTGGTCGTCCAGGGCCCGACGATCGCATTCGATATCCATTAGCGCCTTCGCAGGTTCCTTTGTTTGAAGAATTTGTCTTTCAAGAATGTGTGTTTGAAGGTACTATGCATCTCGCGAGCCGAAACGTCAACCCTTCTCTAGGGGGTTATGCAGTGAAACCGCGGGACCACATCGACCTTGTGCGTAGGGCGGCGGGCATGCCGTCGTCCGACACGACGACGGTCGAAATTACCAGCCGCCTTTTCCGGTTGTGCGCGCACTACGATCAACTCGTGTCGCCGCTCTACGCACGCCGCGGGCTGACGCGCGTCGAGCTGGATCTGCTTTGGGCGCTCGAACGCGCAGGCGATACGCCGCTGACGCCGACCAAGCTGGCGGCGCGGCAAATGTGCGCCTCGGGCACCCTCAGCAATCGCCTCGAAAAATTGGAGCGGCTGGGCCTGCTCACGCGTCAGGCGGATCCATCCGACCGGCGCGGCGTCCTGCTTGAGATCACCGAGCACGGCCGCACGATCGTCAACGAACTCAACGCGGCGCGCGAACGTATCGATGCACTTCTAATCCCCGGCCTGACCGTCGCGCAACGGCGCGCATTGGTGGACCTGCTGCGGACATCGCTCATTGCGGCCGAACAGATCGCGCAGCTGGAAACGGCGAGCGAGACGCCACCGTCCTCCGATGAAGAATCATCTGCACCGCAGCCAGCGCCGCTGCGCCGGACGCGTGCGGCCCGCTAACATTTCTGCAAACCGCTGTAAGGAAAGGCCCTGATGCAGGTTACCAAAGACGATGTCATGCAAGCCAGCAAAGGCATGCTACAGAAGCAATTCTACGTCGTGTTCAGTACGCCGACGAATGGGATTGGTCCCGTGATGGAAAACCTCGAGGCACACCTCGCGCACCAATGCAAGATCGAGGCGGACGGAATCATGGTGGCGGCCGGCCCGTACTGGACCGATGACGAGAAGCAATGGGAAGGCGAGGGCATGTTCGTCATTCGTGCGCGATCCCTCGCGCATGCGAAGGAACTTGCGGCGAGCGACCCGATGCACAAATGCGGAGCGCGGTCGTTCGTCGTCCGGCCATGGATGGTGAATGAAGGCGGCCTCACTATCCGGCTCACGTTCTCGGACGGGAAATTCGTTCTTGAGTAACGACGTTCCTGAACGGTCTTCTCGCAGCGCCTCGGAGTTCTACTGAATGCCGTCACTAGCGAAGCTCTCGGAGTCCACTCGCAACTCCGTTTTGACCCTGCCGGTCGACCTCCACGAGTCGAGCCCGTTCACGCGGCCCAAGAAGCCACTCAGCCAATCGCGGGTCGCGATCGTCACGACGGCCGGATTACACCGCCGCGACGACCGGCCGTTTACCGGCGGGGATCCGACCTTCCGAGCCATACCCTCAGGAACGCCGGCGTCAGAGATCGTGCAAAGCCACACCAGCATCGGGTTCGACCGGACCGCCGTGCTCGAGGACATCAACGTCGTTTTTCCGATCGAGCGGTTGCGCGAGATGCTTTCGGCGGGTCGCATCGGGGAGTTGGCGCCGACCTTCTATTCGTTCATGGGCGCGCAGCGTGACTGGTCACCGATCAGGGAGCGAACGGGACCCGAAGTTGCGAACCTGTTGGTCGGCGATGGTGTCGACGTCGTCTTACTTACACCAACTTGACCACTTTGCACGAACACGGTCAGTGTTCTCTCACGGGTCTTGGAAGAAAACGGGCTCACGACGGTCGCTTTGAGTCTGATCCGCGAACACACGGAAAAAGTGAAGCCTCCGCGCGCCGTGTACGTTCCCTTTCCGTTGGGTCTGCCGGTCGGTCATCCCGGAAACGTTTCCGAACAGGAGGCCGTCTTGGACTTGGCATTTTCCACTCTCGATGCCGCCAGCGGCCCCGTGCTGCTCGACTATCGCGATGACTCGGCAGCCGAGGAGGCCGGCTCGCCGCTTCAGGCCTCCGACGTCGATGCGGACGAGCAGGCTCGGACGGCTGACTTCGCTACGGAAGTGACGTTGATGCGGCGCTATTGGGAGCAGCACGTCGCGGCGACCGGCCGCACCGGCGTCGGCTTATCGAACGTCCCGCCGCAGCGGTTCCGCGGCGTCGTGCGGTTTCTCGAAGCTCTTCTCACCGATCAAACGGCCGACTCGGACGAACGGCCGGCGGAGGTGCCGAGACCGCTGTTCATCCGGACGTGCCTCGAGGACCTACGCGTGATGTACAGTGAAGCGCGCTTGCAAACGCATCCACATGAGTCAAGTCAAGACCGGCAACGTTGGTTGCTCGGCTCGACCGCGCTCGGGCTCATGCTGCGCAGCCTGCGCGATACCTTCGACGCCTCGACCGATCCGCAGTTCAAAGCGCTCGCCTTCGGTATCGCGCGCTGATTCGATGGAAGAACAGGAGCGGTTCTCATCCTTACACACATGGGCACGGCGCGCGGGAGACGTCGTGACGGTCGGTATCAGCGCCTACGCCGAACATCAATTGGGTGAGCTGCAATACGTCGGTCTACCGCGCGTCGGCTCTGCCGTTGTGAAAGACCAGTGCTTCGGTGAGGCTGAATCGACGAAGACCGTTTCCGACCTCTACGCTCCGTGCAGCGGCACCGTCGTTGCGGTCAACTCCGAACTCATTGCCGATCCTGCGCTGGTCAATCGCGATCCGTATGGCGCGGGGTGGATAATACTGGTTGAGCCGTCGCAGCCCGGGGAATTCCACGAATTGCTCGACCAGCCGGCGTACGACGCGTTCGTCGCCACGCAGGAGCATTGAGGCATCCAAGCTATGCTTTCAACCTAAGATGATAAGCGAGGGGGCTTGTACCACGTGCTAAGATCCACATTCGTCTCTTCCAGTCTGAGCCTAACGGCAGCGGCGGAATTGCCGCTGCCGGTAGGCGCCCAATCTGTCGCGTTCGCTCCAGATGCCACCCGAAGCCGTCGGGCAGAGGTGGTTACGACAATGAACCTTGCGCGCCCGGGCGTTTCGCAGGCGTGGATCCCCTTGCCGTCAGTGAGCGCCCTAGCCGTTCTTGATGTATCCTCAAGCCGTGAACGCGGGCATCGCCTGCGACTGCCTCGATCCAAAGGCTGTCGCTTATTCGATCACGGTAACGGCCTAGTTTCTCTCTTCGAAGGCGACGCGACGTTCCCGAGGTACTCAACATGTCCGCTGCAATCCATTCGCTCGATCACTTTAGCTTCGCCGTCCCTGACGTAGCCGCCGCGGCTGCGTTCTACGAACGCTTCGGCCTCGATGTCCGCTCGGAAGGTACGGGTTTCACGCTGCGCGCGAGCGGCAGCGATCACGTTTGGGGTCGCATTTACGAAGGCCCGCGAAAAGCCATCGGTTACCTCTCGTTCGGCGCGTACGAGCACGATATGCCGCAACTGCGCAAGCAAGTCGCCGGATGCGGAGTGGCGTTACTGCCGGCTCCGAAACGTGCCGTCGACGATGGCGGGGTGTGGTTCGAGGATCCGGACGGGACACTAATAGAGATTCGCGTCGGTCCGAAGGTCTCGCCTGACGTAAAAGCTGCGCTGAGCGCGACGTTTGCCCCGCCCGATGTCGCTGGTGCGCCCATGCGCTCCGACGCCAAGACGGTGCGGCCCGACCGTCTTTCGCACGTGCTCGTGTTCACGAGCGATGTCTCGCGCGCGATCGACTTTTATCGCGAGACCGTTGGCATGCAGCTCTCCGATCGGGCTCGGGACGGCATCGGGTTCATGCACGGCGCACACGGCAGCGACCATCACCTCGTCGCATTCGCGAAATCTGACGCTCGCGGATTTCATCATTGCAGTTGGAACGTAGCTTCGGTGAGCGATGTCGGCCTAGGTGCGATGCAAATGGCCGATGCGGGATACACTCGCGGGTGGGGAATGGGGCGGCACGTACTCGGGTCAAACTATTTTGACTACATCCGCGACCCGTGGGGAAGCTACTCCGAATATTCCTACGATATCGATTTCGTCACTCCGGGAGCGGTTGCGAAAGGCACGTGGAAAGCGACCGACGCATCGCCCGAAAATGGCTTCTACTTGTGGGGGCCGTTGCCACCTGACGATTTCGCCTTTAATTACGAGTCGCCGTCGGCCGAATTACAACGGGACCTCGTCGCAAGCGAACCGCGGTAAGCGTGCGTCAAAAATGTAACGATGCGGCGATTTAGCGGTGCCAGCAGAACAATGAGCGGAATCATCGCTAACCAGGCAAAGAGCCATGCGCGGACCCATAGCAAGAACGTTGACTGCAAATGCAATAAGAGTCCTGTTGCGATCGCGGCTGTGACCGCTGTTGTTGCGCCGGACTGAATGGTTCCAAAAAGTAAATCAGCGTAACGCTTGTTGATCATGCGCTCGTTCCAAGTCGCCAGCTGGCGTAAATTTTGTCTGCCCAATCGTACTGGCCTCAACCCGGAAAAATGAGCTCGGACGCTGGGAAGGCCGGAAATTTTTGGTACTTGGCGGCTAGATCGATCGACGGTTGAAGCTGCCCGGTCGCGAGCTTTTCGGCGAATGTCGCGCGGTGGACGTGGGCGACGAATTCCGGATCTTGCTTGAGCTTGCTGGCCACGATTGGTACGACTTTATCGGGATTTGCCTTCGCCCAGGCGGCCGATTCGACCATGACGCGCGCAAATCGCGCGACGAGATCGGTATGCGCCTTCGCCCAGGTAGCTGTCGCGCACCATGCCGTTACTAGGTAGGGCGGTGCGAGAACTTCGTCTCCTGACGTGAGCAACTTCGCTTGCCCCTTCTGGATTGCGATCGTGAAGAATGGCTCATTGAGCCACCCCGCATCGGCGCGTCCCGCAGCAAGGGTATCACCAATTGCGGGAAACGGGACCTCGAGAAACTTGATCGTGGCCGAATCACCGCCATTCTTGTCCATCCAAGCTCGCGGTATGAACTCGGCTAGCGATCCGAGTCCCGGAATCGCGATCGTCTTGCCCTGGAGGTCTCCTGGGCCCTTGATCGCCGAGTTCGGTGGCACGACGATCCCGCCCTGAACGAGGCCCTTTTCGACATCTCCTTGCGGCCCGACGATCACGAACGGCAGTCCCTTGGCATGGGCCAGTGCAAGATTCGTGATCGTCGCGTTCCCGATGTCGAACGTTCCAGCGAGTATCGCCGGCAAGATAGCCGCTCCGGTTGATAGCTGACCTATCTCCGCGCTGATCCCGGCCTTCGCAAAAAAGCCGTTCGCCTCGGCGTAATACGGCTGGCACCCGGGCTCGATCGGGACAACTGCGACCTTCACCAACGGAAGGTCGACGGCGCGAGCGACGCCCCTGACACTTGGAAGAGCGAACGCTCCGGCTATAGCTTGTGCGGCTCGGTGGCGGGTGATGTTCACGGTGTGAATGCGCTCGGAAAGATATGAAGCATGACGATTTTCCGAGCGGCTTCAGAACTTCTTTGGTAGCACGTCTGCAGCGTTACTTTCATGCCGTCACCTTTGGCGTTGCAACATGAGGCTTGGCTAAGATAATTGCCCGGACCGTTCACTGTTGGAGAAAGTACCATCCGCGCGTTTGTAGCATAGGAATCTCGACAATATGAAGTGGAGTGGAAGTCCTAGTAGTCCCACTACCCCTCGCATAAGCCAGCTTGATCGCGCAACGTCAGCACGATGCGTTGAGCGCTCGGGCTCACATTCAGTCGGATGGGATGATCGTCGAGTGGGTGGCGACGGCTGCGCAGGTGACCGACGGACGGCGGCCGTTGCGGTCGCGTCGCGCGGACGTGCGCGCGAAGGGATGCAGGACGGCCTGTGCTTAAAGCGCGCTCGAAGGTCGAACTATTCCAGCTCGCGCAGTGTTGCCACGAACGCTTGAGCCGCTTGCAGAGTCATACCATGAAGCATCAGAATGACGACATTCAGTTCATCGTCTTGCACCGAAGACGCATGTGCGATGTTCTCTGAGCCGCCCATAATGTTGCCAAGAGCCCGCCCAAATGCAGAGCTCCAACCATTGTTGATTGCGGTTTGGCGGACTAGCCGCTTATACCATTTAAGCATGGAGGCCGCGCAGGACCAGTCCGAACAGTCGCTGCGTTTTAACTTGAGTCAAGATTTACGCCTTTGCGCGATGTTGCGCGACTACTTCGCTTGGGAACGAATCGAACCTCGGTCTGCCTCACCAACACGGTGAGGTTTCGCCTCGGGCCGTGGCGCTAAATTCAAGAACAGCGTGACTACTCCGGATCCACGCTCATCACGGGCAATGCGGTCCGAAATGGCGCGATGCCCTAATCGCCTTCTGACACTTCCCCGCGACGATCGCGAAGCCGCACTAGTCGCTGAAGCGCGCTGCTGCTTTCCTCATCAACGGGCGTCTGCAGGAACACCATGACCCCCGGAAGTGCGGGCGGCTCCAGCGTCATGGACCTCACCGCGATCGGTCCGGCGGCCGTTTCGAAAGTGATCGGCGTCGCCGGACCACGGCCCACGATCTTTTCCGACCACGCGCGCGTGAAGTCGGGTGAATCGGCGAGCGCGTCTAGCAGCTCGTCGATACGCGCATCCGCACCGTGACGCGCGTACAATGAGCGAAAGATGGCCACCGGACCGAGCGACATCTCGTCCCAGCTCCGCACGATATGGCGGAGCGCCGGATCCTTGAACATGCGCCAGATGTGATTGTTGGCTTTCCAATCGGTTGCGTCGCTGAACTCGTAGAGGGCCGCCGTGCGCCGATTCCAGGCAAGGTGATCCATGCGGGCGTTGACCGCGAACGCGCTGCCGGTGAACGCGTGCAGCATCGCCTGGACATCGGCCGGAACCGCGGTGACCAGCTCGCCCCACGGCACGATCTGCCGTTCGGCCAGGCCGAAGACATAGCCCGACTCTTCCGGCGAAAGGCGCAGCACGCGAGAAATCCGCGTAAGGACTTCGGACGAGGGGCGTACTGGGCGCCCTTGCTCGAGCCAGGTGTACCAAACGACGCCAATGTGCGCCAGGCTGGCCACCTCCTCGCGACGCAAGCCACGCGCGATCCGGCGCGCACCTCGCTCTAAGCCGGCAGCCTCTGGCGCGATCGCCTGGCGCCGCGAGCGCAAGAACATGCCGAGCTCTTTGCGACGTGCGGCCGGGTCATCAGAATTCATGACAGCTCTTTGAGGAGTACTCGCAGTACTAGTACTGTTTCTTGCCTTTGTGGCGGCCGCACTCCTGTGCTACAAAGCCTCGGACGGTACTTGCGGGGGATGCGCTCATGACTGATTCCGGCACATTTTCGCTTGCCAAAGCCCGCGCATTGCTTTCGCGCGCCGTAGCAAAATGCGAGGCCTTTGGGCAATCCGGCACCTTCGTCGTCGTCGACGCCTCGGGCGCTCCGGTGAGCGTGGCGCGTATGGACGGCTGCGCCCCCTCGGCGCTGCCGCTGGTTCGTGCGAAGGCGTTCGCCACCGCCGCGAACGGCGAGCCGAGCGCGCTCTTCGCCGCACGCATGGAGAAGTTCGGTCCCCACACGTTTGCGAGCTATCAGGCCGTTCTGCGCGACCAGCCGTTTCCGGGCGCCGGCGGTGTACCGGTGCGGGAGAACGGGAGGATCGTCGGAGCGATTGCGACCGGCCTGCGCATCGGGCCGTTCGTCAAGTTGCCCGGCATCTCGCCGTCGCAACTGATCGCCGACGGCAAGCCGGGCAATCTCGAGGATACGATCATCAGCTACGCGCTCGGCGTACCGTACAATCCGCAGCACGGCGATGACGCTGCGCGCTGGACCGAAGCCTATGGCGCGCCGCCGGACCCGGCGGAAAAAGGAACGGCCATGGACCCGGTTCCGGAAGCGAGCGCGCAACCCGAACTCGCGCGCGCGCGCGCAATTGCCGATCGCGTGATCGCGCGCGCCACGGAAAAGGGCGCGCGCGTGGCCGTTGCGGTTGTCGATGCGGCCGGCGATGCCGTCACGCTCGATCGCATGGACGGCGCGCCGCCGATGGGGGTCGACGTCGCCGCAGCCACCGCGACCGCCGCCGTCAATTTTGGCATGGCGTCGGGGGCGATCGCAGCCGACCGCCACTATTCGAGCGTTCTCGACAGCGTGCTCACAACCGTCCCATACCGGATGCTGACGTTGCCCGGCGGATGTCCGATTCGCAGCGGAACGGCGGTGCTCGCTGCCATCGGTGTGTATTGTCATGATCTCGACCTCGCCGCCGAGCTTGCGCAGAGTGCGGCGGATTGGGTCTTACCGCAATTCGAAGGAAGTGGTCAATGATAGAACAGGATCGCATCGACATCGACATCGCTCCGCTCACCGATCCTGGCACGGTCGACTATGTCCACACCGGCCCCGGCACCTTGGCCGGCACCTACTTACGGCGCTTTTGGCACCCCGTCTATTGCAGCCGTAACCTCGAGCCCGGCTTCGCTAAGCCGCTGACGATCATGAGCCAGAAATTGGCGCTGTACCGCAGCCAGGAAGGCCAGGTCCACTGCGTCGACAACCGCTGTGCGCATCGCGGCGCGATGCTCAGCACGGGCTGGGTCGAGGGCGACGTCATCCGCTGCCCCTATCATGGCTGGGCGTACGGGGCCGATGGCAGGTGCGTGGAGCAGCCGATGGAACGAGCGACATTCGCCAAGCATATTCGCATCGGCGGCTACCCGACGCAAGAATATCTCGGCTTCATCTGGCTCTATCTCGGCAACGGCGAACCGCCCCCGTTTATACGCTATCCCGAATGGGAGAATGCGCCCTTCGTTTCCGCTCAGATCGACACGCGGCCATGCAATTGGTTTCAGAACATCGAGAACTATCAAGACGAAGCTCACGTTTGGTTCACGCACAAGCGCTCCGCGCTCGAAGGCCTCGATCTGAACCATCTGCCGCAGCTCTCGTGTGAGAAAACGCCCTGGGGCTTGCGTATGATCGCAAAGAAACAGGACGGCAACGACCGCATCGTGCAGTTCGGTATGCCCAACATCTGCATGTTCGCCGTGCATCCGGACAACATTAAACGCCAGGGCGAAGAACGCAACGCCGACGAGACAGCGTGGCAGATGTTCCTCGACTACCGGGTGCCGGTGGACGATTTCTCGCATCTGCAAGTGCACTGTATCGCGACGTTCATGAACGGGACGCCCAGCGAAGAGTACAAGAAGCGCTGGAAAGACTTCGCGAACGCCGAAGCCGAGGCCCACGAGGTCGCGCAGAAAGTGCTGCGCGGCGAACTCCAGTACGATAGGATCGCCGAAATATGCCACCACGTGCCACTTGCGCAAGACGAAGTTGTGCAAGTGGGCCAGGGCGTCATTGCGGATCGCCGGCGCGGCATCGAAAATCTGGGCTCGACGGACGTCGGCGTCGTCGCGATCCGGCGACTGTATACGCAGGAGCTCACGGCGCTGGCCGAAGGCCGGCCGCTCGGGAATTTCGAGCGGCCGGAGGGACTGTTGCCCAAAGGCGGCGGCGACTAATGCCGGTTTCCAAAGAGGACATCCTTGAAGCCGGTAAAGGCATGCTGCAAAAGCAGTATTACGTCGTCTTCAGCACGCCGACGAACGGTATCGGTCCCGTGATGGAAAATCTCGAGGCGCACCTCGCGCATCAATGTAAGATCGAGGCCGACGGCATTATGGTGGCGGCCGGACCGCACTGGACGGATGACGAGACGCAGTGGGAGGGCGACGGGATGTTCGTCATCCGCGCACGGGACCTCGTGCACGCAAAGGAGCTTGCGGCGAGCGATCCGATGCACAAATGCGGAGCGCGGTCGTTCAAAGTCCGCCCGTGGCTGGTGTGCGAAGGCGGCTTTACCATACGGATCACGTTTTCGGACGGCAAATTCGCACTCGAGTAACGTCGCGCTCATCGGCGGAAAGTGAAGGCTCATGCTCTACCTCAGAATGTGTTTTGACAGTCCCGGTAAGGAACAGCTCCGCGATGCCACGCGGTCGGAGCACCGCGCCTACCTCGTCCCATTTCTGGCCCCCGGCGGGGACGTCCACATCGTTCAGGCCGGTCCCATGTGCGGCAGCGATGAGAGCGATCAGAACGTGGGCAGCTTTTTCGTCGTCGAAGCCACGTCGATAAAGGCGGTCGAGGCCTTTCACGCCGGCGATCCGTTCACGCAAAAAGGCGTGTTCGGAAACGCGACGGTCGTGCGGTGGGATCGGCACATCGACAGTAGCAGCGAATCGCACGCGACGTTCGCCGCACAAAACGCCCGGCCGGCTGTCGGATAACGATGCCGTACAGCTTCTCCCGCTTTCTGGCCGAACTGGGGCGATCGATTCCGATGCCCGAATTCGATCCGCCCACGCTCGTGCCGTTGCGCAAGCCCATCGCCGAGTCGACAATCGGGATGTTCGTCAGCTGCGGCGCGCAACTGCCCGAAGACCCGCCGCTGCTCGAGACGGAAGACATCACGTTCCGGTTGTTGCCACGCGACGTCCCGACCGATCGACTAGTCATTTCGCATCAAACGCTGGTACGGAAGTGGGCGGTAGAAGACCTGAACGTCGCATACCCGATCGACCGCATGAAGGAGCTGGAACGTGAGGGAACGTTCAAGCGGCTCGCGCACACAAACGTCTCAATGGTCGGTTCGATCGAGCGCTATACCGAATTGATGGAACAGACAGTGCCGCGGATGAAGGCCGTCTTTGACTCGCAAGGTGTCGACCTCGTCTTGTTGCTGCCGTTCTGCCCCGCATGTCATCGGGCGACGGGCCTCGTCGCTCGGGCGTTGGAGGCCCGCGGGCTGCCGACCATTAGCACGAGCGTGCTGTGGGAAATGAGCGCTGCCGTCAAGCCGCCGCGCACGTGCTTCCTAGATTTTCCGCTAGGTTGCCCGGCCGGCAAGCCGCACGAAGTAGCGCAGCAGCGCGACATTCTCCGTCAAACGCTGCAACTCGCACCGGAGTTCGACGCCGACAGCTGGGCGATGAAGTCGCTGCCGTTTCAATGGGATGCCGACGGAAGTCGCGACTGGGAGCGCGCGACAGAAGACCTCTACCGAAACGGTGGAATCAAGATTACCGATCGGCACATGGCGGCGCACGCAAACGTCGGCGAGTCGTTACTTGGCAACGAGCGCGCCTTCGCAGTCAAATGTAACTGTTAATACGAACGGCCTATGTACCGTGCGCCATGCGCGAGCAGGCATGTTAAAGTGATTCTTGCTTCGCACACCCGATCCACTTTAGCCACTGCGTGCTATGTGCGTCAGGTCATTGCTGGCGCTTGGCCGGTGTTCTGCGTGATGGGCTTACAACTGCGCACTCGAAAGGGTTACTTCTCTTTCGACGGATAGTGGACCGGGTCCAGAATTGCCCGGTCCGGTGCGCCACCTGCGGCAAACAACGGAAAATGAACCGAACAGTACTCGACGGTCAGCGCTTCAGAATCGCTTCCACAAGCGCTGCAACCGCAAGGCCACCAATGCGTACTAACGAGTCGACGGTTCGAATCGAAATCGACTGTTGTGGAAACGTGTCCGGACAAAGCCAGCCTAAGAATATGTAAGCCCTTCGTCATCTGCCAGCCCTCCCGCCGATGTGACGACGTTCCACTTGGTGGAGAGAAAACACGATTCCTAGCGGTGGTCCGGGCGGCGACCGGTCGGACACATTTCGATCTTGGCGAACCGGCACACGACAATCGTATCTACTAGTGAACCAGTTTTAGGATCGGGCCAGGAACGGACGCCATATAACGCCAGCCAACCTTCTCGACCATGCTCTCGATCGTGAACGGCTTTTCGAGCGGCTGCATGACCAACGTGGAAAGCCCGGGCTGGGTGATCCGGAGATGAGCATGGCCGCGCGCACTCCGCTGCGAAACATGGCAACGGCGACGAGCCGGGCGCTTTCGGTGGCCTCCTGAGCCGACGTTCCCAGCGAGCAGATGCGTGGCTCCGTACTCGTCGCAACAAAGCGTTCCCCGCGCGGTGCGACAATCAAATGAAGCGAGTCCATGTGCTGCACACACCTCCGAGCAACGAACGAAAAGATGGGGGGACTCATCCTAGCAGGCGGAGCGACTGCCTGTCCGTACGACAGCGCGCCCTAGACTGTGTGTCTACTTGACAAGCAACACTCTCGACGATGCGCCACAATTAATCCCCGCTATGTAGTTTAATAGCGGCAGACCGCCAACGTTGCAAGCGGATCGGAAGCACGGCGGTTACTTCGCATCTCAGGGGGTTGGCGACAACGTCGAGATTGCGGGCGAGTTGGTTCACGATGTACAAGCCTCGGCCGCCTTGAGCGTAGAGTGGTTGAGGACGGAGAGTCGAGAGATCGAAACAATCGCCGTCGTCGGTGACGCGCAGCGTCGCCCATTCATCCTCGATCAACTCGACCTTCACGCTCGTTCGCGCGCACTTCACCGCGTTCGCAACGAGTTCACCAAAAATCAACGCGCCATCGTAGCGGGCTAGTTCGCCGGTGGGATTCGTTTTCACCATGCGTGAGAACTCGTGCCGAGCTGAAACGGCCCCTCTGAGATCGCCGCCCTTGATCCACCATTCCCGTGCCGTCCGTTTCGTCACATCGCGTACCTCACCGGTCTCATACCCAAATCAATGGCTCACTGCAAGCGGTTGCTGGTTTCCGTCCGGCTGTCTTATGCTCGTTGTTTCGAGCAATGCTTGCCTTGGCCTCAAATGGGTACATTGGCACCCTTGTGATAAAATCGCAGCCGTCTCTGAACGACCTTTTAGCACATCTTCCTGACCGCGAATGGCACCTTCTGGCACCCCACGCGACGATCGTAAATCTTCATCACGCTGAGCAGATTTTTGATGACCATGATCCGGGAACGCTGACGTATTTTCCGCTCACGTCAATCGTTTCGATGATCGCCCAAATGGCCAACGGCGACGAATGCGAGTACGGGTGCATTGGTCGCGAAGGCATGCTGGGTTTGCACGTGGCCTTAGGAGCGCAACCCCTTCGGGGCCAAGGATTGTGCCAGCTGGAGGGAGCGGCAGTTCGTTTGGACGGAAAGATTCTGCAGAAACTTACGCACAACGGCGAAGCCCCCGAACTGCATCGCCTTTTGTTGCGCTATGCTCAGGCATCGATCAACGTGCTAGCGCAATCGGCGGCCTGCAATGCATTGCACAGTGTTTCAGCGCGGACAGCTCGGTGGCTGCTGCAAAGCCAAGACCGAGCGGGTGCAGATGAGTTTTCCTTGACACAAGAATTCTTGGCGCGAATGCTCGGCGTGCGCCGTGCGACGGTGACCGAAGTGGCTTTGGAACTTCAGAAGCTCGGTATCATTACGTATACGCGCGGCCACATCACGGTTTTGGATCACGGCGCGCTCTTAGCAGTAAGCTGCGAATGCTACGAACTGATGAAGAATGAGTACGAACTTGTTTTCCAGGGTAGCGCGAATCACGCAAACCGGCGGACATAATTGCCCTAGTTTTCGGACTGGCCATAAGGTGACTGGCGAAGCTTCTTCGAGTCGCCTACGTGGTACACGTTCCTGCGACGCCCTCGCCGAAGCGCCTTACGTCCTTTCAGAATCATAAATCGATGGGCCCGGACGCCGTACTTCGGCGATGGCCGCATCCAACGCCAGCCACGCGCTTAATTTACACGAGCAGTTGTTTGCGAACTGGTCGCCTCCACAACCCTGCATCTCGTGTTGGCTGAGTGTGTGGCCGCAGGGGCATTTGACCAGATTTGTCACGAGCGACGGTCTACGCGCCGCACGGTCATAGACGCTAGAACGTTGCGCCGCAGTCGCGCGTGCGATCCGTCGAACGATTTGATCCCGGCGTCGAGCGCCGCGACGTCCGAGCGCTTGCAATCACACGGGCCGCCACGCATCGCGACCCCACCACATCCCTGCGAATCGTGAAACGCTATGGTATGCCCGCATGCGCAATGAAGCGATTTCCTAAGACCTCGGCGATCAACGCCTTGATAACTATCCCTGCTGATATGCAACCTAGATACTCCGCTATCCGTTAGATGATTCCGGTCCAAGAGGCCCGGTCAAGAGTCTAACGCAGCCGGCATCGGGGTCGATGTGCTTGGGAGCACACGCGCCATGAAACTTTGGTTAAGGGTGTCTGGCATTGCGCCGCGTTGCGCGAGCCTGCCGAAGTTGCGAAGAATTGTTGCGTGTCCATCTCGCCCGCGCGAGGCAGTTTCCACATCGGGCGCCAAGCACTCCCGCATGAGCGGTCCCGCGCGCAACGTGCTCTTCATCATGGCCGATCAGTTACGCTGGGACTATCTCTCGTGCGCGATGCCGGGCCGCGTGGCGACGCCGAACATCGACGCCCTCGCCAAGCGCGGCGTGCGCTTCGACCGCGCCTACGTGCAATCGCCGATCTGCGGCCCCTCGCGCATGTCGACGTACACCGGCACCTACATGCGCACGCACGGCACGACCTGGAACGACGTGCCGCTGCGCCTCGATGAATGGACGCTCGGCGACTACCTGCGCCCGCTCGGCATGCGCACGCAACTGGTCGGCAAGACGCACATGCGCGCCGACATCGACGCAATCGAGCGCCTCGGCATCGACCGCAACTCCGAGTGCGGCAAGCTCCTGATCGAATGCGGCTTCGAAGCCTTCGAACGCGACGACGGCCTCCATCCCGAATCGCCCGCCATCCCGCCCGAGCGCCATGCCCAACTCCGCTACAACCAATACCTCAACGCGCTCGGCTACGACGGCCCCAACCCCTGGCACACGTGGGCCAACTCGTGGGAAGACGCGGACGGCACGATCCGCTCGGGCTGGCTGCTCGACGCCGGCCCGCATCCCGCGCGCGTCGCGGCCGAACATTCCGAAACGCCGTACATGACGCGCCGCGCAATCGAGTGCATCGAACGGTCCGTCGGCGCGCCGTGGTGCATCCACCTTTCGTTTATCAAGCCGCACTGGCCGTACATCGCGCCCGCACCGTATCACGCGCTCTACGGACCGGACGCTGTCCCGCCGGCCGTGCGCGGCGGAGGCGAGCGCCGAGCGCACCCGGTCCTCGACGCGTTCCAGCAACTGCACTACTCGCGAAGCTTCCAGCGCGACGACGTACGCCGCGCCGTCATCCCCGCCTACATGGGCCTGATCAAACAGATCGACGACGAGCTCGGCAAACTCTTCGCCTACCTCGAATCACACGCGTTGCTCGATTCGACGATGATCGTCTTCACGAGCGATCACGGCGACTTTCTCGGCGATCACTGGCTCGGTGAAAAGGACTTCTTCCACGAACCCTCCGCCCGCGTTCCGCTGATCATCGCCGATCCGCGCAAGGAAGCCGACGTCACGCGCGGCACGGCCAGCACGGCCCTCGTCGAGCAGATCGATCTCGCGCCGACGTTCATCGAATTCGCCGGCGGCACGCCCGCCTACCACCGCCTGCAAGGCCGCGCCCTCACGCCGCTGCTCCACGGAGCGGTGCCGCCCGATTGGCGCAGCGCCGCCTTCAGCGAGTTCGACTACGCGATCAACGGCGTGCGCCAAATCCTCGACACGCCGATCGATCGCTCGAAGATGCAGATGGTCGTCACCGATCGCTGGAAGCTGATGGCGTTCGACGGCTATCCGCCGATGGCGTTCGATCTGCACGACGACCCGCACGAACTCCACGACCGCGGCACCGATCCCGGCGCAGCGCACGCCGTCGCCGATCTGCGCGAACGCCTCGACGACTGGGCCGAACGCGTCCGCCGTCCCACCGAATCCGTCGCGAGCCTCGAACGCCGCACTGGTACGCAAACCGCCCGCGGCATCCTCATCGGCATCGTGGATGAGGACGATCTCGTGCGGCAAAAAAACTGCGGCGGATAACGCCGGCGAATTGTCGTATCTGGCGGGATGCGAACTACACAAGTTCGTTGGGTTCACGTTTGTCTGACGGCTCTCGCGGCGCTCCTTACGAACTGCGGGGGCGGTGGCGGCGGACAAGCAAGCGCTGGCTCCCAATTGGCCCCGGCGACGCCCGCCGGCACGGCCGAAGTCGACATCGTCATCATGATTCCGCGAGCAGCCGCTGCAACGAGCCGCGCCCCGCAATACGTCTCACCCGCAACGGCCGGCATCAGCGTCACCGTTAGCGGACAGACAACCAGCGGGCCCTGCCCGGCCTCATCGACGACGTGCAGCTTCGGTGTCGTCGCGCCGCTGGGCACCGATACGTTTACGATTTCCGCGTACGATGCGTCCTCAGCGCTGCTGGGAACCGGAAGCACTACGGCGACCATCCTGGCGAACGGCGTCAATACGATTTCGGTGACGTTCGATGGGATCGTGTCATCGCTCAGCGTCAACCTCTCACCGAGTACGCTGACGGTCGGCCTGCCGGCAACGACGACGCTCTCGGTCGTAGCGAAGGACGCCGCCGGGTACGTGATCTTGCAGCCCGGCAATTACGAGCAGCCGATCCGAATCACAACCTCGCCGCCGCTGCCCGCGCCGCTGACGTTCGGCGGACCAACGACCATTGCCGCAATCCCGGCAACGACGACGATGATTCCGGTCGATTATTCGGGCGCGCTCGCCGCCGGACCGATCACCTTCACGGCAACGTCCGGCACGGTCTCGGGATCGGCTTCGCTCACCATTCCGCCGCCGGGACCGCTGACCGTATCACCCGGCACCGTGCAATTCACGACCGTGCCCGGCGCTGCGTCGATCTCGGTGAGCCAGAACAACTATAACGGCGGCTTTGTCTTTACGCAGTCACCGCCCGGAAGTTGCTCGGGGGTCGTGTCGCTCGGAACCTTCTCCGGCGGTTTGCTGCCGTTAACGTCGCTCGGCGTGGGCACGTGCACCGTGATCGTCTCGAACTCGCTCGGCGCCAGCACGCCGGTGACGGTCAACGTCGAGACGACGACCTTGGTGGGTTCATGATGGTATCGTTCGTTCGTATTGCACTCGCTGCCGCGATGGTGAGCCTAGCCGCCTGTGGCGGCGGCGGCGGAACCGGATCGTCGATACCATCGGCGACCCCAACCAAGGCCGCCGCCCAAACGGTCGCGGTAACGTTCACCATCACCATTCCGCGCGCGACCAGCAGCACGAGCCGTCACCTGCAATACATTTCCGCCAGCACGGCGTCGGCCAGCGTCAGCGTCAACGCGGGCGCGCCGGTCAACGCGGCGTGTTCGACCACCTGCACGCTGACCATCAACGCGCCGGTCGGTCTCGATACCTTCGCCGCCTCGCTGTACGACGCGTCGCACGTGCTCCTGTCCCAAGGGTCGACATCGGCGACGATCGGCGCAACGATCGCGAACGTGGTTGCCATTGCCTTCGGTGGCCAGGTCGCGAAAATCCAGCTTGCGTCGGCGGTCACGCACCTCGTGCCGGGAACGTTAGCGACGACGGCCACCGTCAGCGTGACCGTTCTCGATGCCGACAACAACACGATCGTCGGCACCGATCCGTACGCGAACCCGATCACGTTGAGCGATAGCGACGTCTCCGGCAACACGACCGTATCGGCCACCTCCATCACCTCGCCCGCCGTCAGCAGCGTTACGTTCACGTACAACGGTTCCGGAACGCTGGCCGGCAACACCGTCACGATAACGCCGTCGGCAACCGGCGCCGGCACGATTACGCCGGTAAGCTTTAGCGTTTACCCGCACCACACGATTCTCGAATACGCTATTCCCGGCGGAGACTTTCCTGATTCGGTCGCGACCGGATCCGATGGCAACCTGTGGTTCGGTCAGCAGAACGTCTCGAAGGTGGGGTACGTCACTCCAGACGGCACGGTCCAGCAATTTTCGGTCCCGAGCGGCGGGATCGCGTTCATTTGCAAGGGCTCTGACGGCAACATCTGGTTCACCGAGCCGCTGGCCGATAAAATCGGGCGCGTTACGCCGGCTGGCGTCGTGACCGAGTTCAACGTGCCGACGGCGAACGCGCAACCCGAAGGCATCGCGTCAGGCTCGAGCGGCAACCTTTACTTCGCCGAATTCGGCGCGGGTAACTCCGGCCGTCTCGGGCAGATCACGACGAGCGGCGTCGTGACGGAGTCTGCGCAAATCCCAACCATGCCCCAGCTCGATAATGTCGCCATGGGCCCAGACGGCCGAATGTGGGTATCCGAGCCTTTTGCTGGCGGCGCGCTGATGCTCGATGCGTTCTCGCAGACGGACCTCTCGTATACGCAATACTCGATTCCGGGCGGCGCGCAGCTGCGCAATGTCGTCAACGGGCCGCTCGGCGCCCTCTGGGTCCTGGACGCGGCCAATCACAAGCTCGATCCGGTAGACACCAGCAACGGCATCTTTGCGGCCCAACTGCCGCTCGTTGACGTCGAGCCGCAGGGACTCGCCGTCGGTTCGGACGGCAACCTGTATTACGGCGGCGATAACACGAACGTCATCGGCGCGGTGACGACAGCCGGCGTGGAAACCGATTATGCTATTCCCACCGGTAGTGCGGTCCCGAGCGACCTTACCTCGGGTCCGGACGGAAACATTTGGTTCGCCGAGTTCTCAGCAAACAAGATCGGCCGCCTGATTCTCTAATAGAACATCTCATGGTTGACGTCATCCCCTACGGCCCGACGTTCGTCGCCGAAGTGCGCGGCATCGACTTCACGCAGCCCGTGAGCGACGCAACGGCACAGCAAGTTCACCAAGCGTTGATGGACCATAAAGTGCTGTTCTTCCGCGACGCCGAGATGACGCCCGAACAGCACGTCGCGTTCGGCAAGAAATTCGGTGAACTCACGATCCATCCGTTCGTGCCGCACCTCGAACACCTGCCCGAAGTGCTCGTCCTCGACAACCATCAAGACAACCCCGTCTTCTCCACCGACGTCTGGCATTCAGACGAAACGTTCCGCATCGATCCGCCGATGGGATCGATCCTGCGCTGCATCACGATCCCCGAACGCGGCGGCGACACGCTCTGGGCCGACATGGCCGCCGCCTACAGCGGTCTCAGCAGCAAGATGCAGCACCTGATCGACGATCTCGAAGCGATCCACGACTTTCAGAACTTCCGCCACAAGTTCGACGACCTCTCACCGCGCGAACGCCACGAACGCCTAGCAAAAATGGAAGAGGAACTCCCGAACCCGACGCACCCCGTCGTCACCGCGCACCCAGCCACCGGTCAAAAAATTCTCTTCGTCAACCCTCAATTCACGCTCGCAATCAAAGGCATGTCGGAAACCGAAAGCCGCGCACTCCTAACGCAGCTCTTCATGCAGGCAATGATCCCCGAATACCAGTTCCGCTTCCACTGGCAACCCAACTCCATGGTCTTCTGGGACAACCGAGGCACCCAACACTACGCCGCCAACGACTACTACCCCAACCGCCGCACCATGCAAAGAGTAACCATAAAAACCGAACACCCCGCGCACGACCTAAAGTCATCCCGAGCTTGACGAGGGACCGCCACCATCTTGCCCACGAGATTCTCCGTCCGCCTACCACTCATGCTCGCGCTCCTCGGAGTCGCGCTCCAAGGCCGCGCCACAGCCGCCGTCCTCACCACCCACACGCAAACGTTCATCGGTGCCGAGGGCTCGTTGAAATTCCCAGGCGGCGTACCCCAGTGCGACACATCAGCAAAAGGCATCGACGCACTGACGCTCCCGGAGGCCACTCTCGCACCCACATCAGCAGCCACGCAGCTGGCGTGGACGCCCTCGGGTAGTCAATCGAGCGCGTACCAAATCACAGTAACCGATCCCACCGGCGCAGTCGCAACAACGTGGCAGATCGGCGCAAACTCAACCGCGCAAGTCTCGTTTTTCAAATCCGGCGAGCCGGCCGGCGCGTGGTCGCTCCGCGAGTCGGGACTTCCCTCGAGCATCTGCTCCAACGGCTCGCTCATGGGCAGCCCCGGCACCGCTACCGGCACCGCCGCCTGGTATCAGTAGCTCACGAAACCGGCCGGTACGCCCGCTAACCCTTCTTCGATGTCCAGCGCGCAGCGCATGATCAGCGCGAGCAAATGGCTGCGGACGAGCCGATAACCGCCGGTGATGTCGAGCACGCCCAGAATCGCCTGCGTATCCGGATCGCGGATCGGCGCCGCCGTGCACGTAAGGTGTTGCCAACCGTCGCAAAAATGCTCGGCGGCCATCAACTGCAACGGGCGGCCGTCGGCAAGCGCGGTCCCGATCGCGTTGGTGCCTGCGGCGCCTTCGCTCCAGTCGGCGCCCGCAACGAATTCAAGCCGCTCCAAGAGATGCACGACGGCACGATCGCCTTCGATGTGGAGTATTCGACCCGCACTGTCGGTCAACACGACGACATAGCCCGAACCGGCAAGGTGATCGACGAGAAAGGTCACCACCGGACGAGCCGCACGCAACAGCCGTTCGCTCGCAAGCAGCAAGTCATCGAGTTCCGCGGCGCGCGTGATCAACAGCGGTGCGATCGCGCGCGCCGCGTCAACGGCCGCAGCCCGGCTGCGCAGCCACGACGTCACGATGCGCGCGCGGCCGCCCGGTCGAAGTTCACCCGTCTGGAGGAAGCGTTCGCGGATGCGCATCAAGTTGCGCGCGGTCTGCTCGATCTCGGCCGGTGTGGCGATCGACAACGCGATGCCCGGTGCGGCCGCAAGCGTGAGGATCTCCGGATTCGCCGTGATATCCACCGTCGACGCGCCCGCCAGACCGATGTCCGGCAGCGCCATGCGCAGCAGCCCGAGCCGGTCGGGAACGTCGAGCGCGAAGACGTCGGCCAGGCGGCCGGCCAGCGCCGCCGAGGCGTGTGACCCACCGGCTTCCAGCAACGCATACCACGTCCGGCTCACGCCGACTGCCTCCGAGACCTCTTCCTGCGTCACCGGGCGCCCAACCCGCGAGGGCAAACGCTCGTAGGATCCGAGCTGCGTTACCGCCGGATTGGTCGCAAGCCGTAGCCTCCGCAGGAAGCTCCCAAAGCTGAGATCGGTCGTAGTAAAGCAGCCCTTTGCAATCGAGCTATTTTTTCACCTTCGGCGGCAAAGGAGGGGTCGTAAAGGTCGGCCATGGGCGGCAGCGCGGGAATGATGCCGAACCCGACCTGATATTTCCCGATCGCGGCGATCCCCGACGGCGAGAGCTTTAGGTTCGGATCGTAGGCTTTCCACTTGCCGAAATCGATATCCCAAGCCCGGGCGGCAATCAGCGGATCGATGTGCGCGCTGGCAACGAGCGCCGCGACGGACGCCGCCTTGTGCGCATAGCCGTACTGCATCCCACGGTGCACGGCGCGCAAAAACTTCACCAGCAGCGGGCGATTCTTTTCGGCCCAACTCGTGTTGGCGAAGATGCAGGCGAAGGCCCAATCCTGGGTCGTATCGACCGCACTGCCGAGAATGCGATCGCCGGCAGCTTCAGCCACCAAATCGTAGGGTTCGTTCAGCATCGCGCCTTGCACGTTGCCGCTGTTGAGGCCGGCGATGCGCTCAGTGCTGTTGCCGCTGATCACGATGGAGAAATCGTCGAGTTTGAGGTTATGCGCTGCGGCCATCGTCGTGAAAGCGATTGCGGTGACGTCTTGTTTCGTCGCGAGCATGACCGACTTGCCCTTGAGGTCGGCCCACGTCTTGATGTCCGGAGCGACGACGAGCGAGTAGGGGTTCACGCTGAACATCGGCGCGACGATCTTGATCGGAAGCTGATGCGCGATCGCGACGATTTCGGAATCGCACCCGTTGGCGCCGAGATTGACGGCGCCGGTCGCAACTTGGCTGACGACATTGGGCGGCGTTCCGCCCACGACCATCGTCACCGCGATGCCCTCGTCCTTATAGAAGCCTTGCGATTCCGCCAGGATCAACGGCCACCCCGCCGTGCCCGGCGCGACCAGCGCAAAGGTCAGTTCGGTGAGACCGCTTTGAGCGACGGCCGGGCGAGGCCCGGCGAACGAGGCCAGGCTTGCCAGCAAGACGAGCGCGATCGCGCGCATCATCGTCTAATCTCCCGGTTCGAGTTTGACGATCGATGCGCCCTGATTGCTGCCGACCCAGAACGTCACCGGGTTCGTCGTGTTGTCGACGAACACGCGGCGCACGTTCGTCGCGCGCGGCAACAAGTACTCGACGGCCTTGCCGCTCTTCGAATCGAGCCGCGTAATGAGGTCGGTCGACATGTTGCCCGTCCACAATTCGCCGTGCTTGTCCTGGACCGCGTCGTAGGGATCGCTCCAGGTGGTCGGAAGCTTCCACTCCGTCATCTTGCCGGTGTTTGCGTCGTACATGCCGATCTGATCGCCGGCAAACTCCGCAAACGTCAGCTGGTTTTTGTCGTTGAAGTGTCCGCGGCGCAGCCGGACGTTCTTGGTCGGCGTCGGAATCATCGAGAGCGCTTTGGTTTGATAATCGACTTTCCCGAGGTAGTTGCCGTCGGTCTGGCTGAAGTCGAGCGCATAGGCGTTGTTGTGTGCGTCGGTGAGCACGCCGTAGAGCGTTTCCGAATGCAGCCCGGTGTTGTCGGTAATCTTGAACGGCCCGTACGTCTGCCACTGATTCGTTGCCGGGTCCAAGAGGTGGACGGTGTTCTTGTCGACGTCGTTGGTGATCACGAGGCCGTTCGGCAGCGGATCGACCATCGCGATCTGGGAGGCGTTATCGTTCAAGTCGGGCGGCAGCGAGAACGTCTTGAAGGTCTTCGTTTTCGGATCGAATTCGGCGACGCCGGCCTGCAACAGCATTCCCATCCAGATATTACCGGACTTGTCCATTTCGAGGTCCAGCGAGCCCGCAGGAAATTGCGGTTTGAGACGCGGCAGCGTGTATTCCGTGACCACGCCGGTACGCGGATCGAGTTCGCCCAGCACTTGCGCCGCAAAATCCGAGTACCACGCCATGCCGTGCGCATCGAGGATCACGTCGTGCGGTTCGGTCAGCGCGCGCGGCAGGTCGTACTCCGTGACGATCGCGTGCGTCGCGCCGCCGCTCGGGCGCGGGTGCGTCTTGAGCGGATACTTCCACGAGCCGCTGCTCAAGTTGATGCTCGCGATGTATTCCGCGAGCGAGCGCAGTTGTGCCGGATCTTGTTTGCGCGGTGGCGAGAGCCGGCGGTCGGGCGACAGCGGCTGCGCGCCGGGCGCGAACCCGCTCATCATCGGGATAATCTGCACGAGCTGATTCGCCGTATAGTGCGTCGTCACGATCCGGAAGATCGTGTGGCAGCCCATGCAGTCGATCAGCCGCTTCTTCTCGTCGGGCGTGCCGGGCATGCTCGTCAGCCAGTCTCCGTTGCTGAGCTGCGCGGCGAGGTCGGTCGTCTTCTTCAGGCGAAGGTCGGCGCTCGTCGTGGCCGAGCCGAGCGTGACCGCGTTGGATCCGTCGAGGTCATAACCGGCCGCGCGAATCGTGAGGGCATACGCGCCCGGACCGAGTCTCGCCGCGGGGAAGCTGTAACGGCCATTTGCGTCGCTCACGACGGTGGTCGTGACGTTCGAGCCGTTCAGCCGGGCGCTGACCAGCACGCCTTCCATCGCCCCCTCTTCGGCTGAGCTGACGGTCCCCGTCAGCGCGACGCCGGGCGTCTGCGCATGAAGTCCGCTAGCGGCCGTAATGAGCAGGACGGCAAAGGCGAGCGCGACGATGACGAGCAACGGTTTGCGCACGTGAACTCCCTCCAGGGCGAATAGTCGCTCCTATCGCGCACGGAAACCCATGTCCCCTCCAGAAGGGCATCCCATTATGCCGAAAGCAGTGCAGCTCTCCGCCTACGGCGGACTCGACCAAGTGAAGATCGTCGACGTCGCAAAACCGGAACCCCAAGCGGGCGAGGTCGTCGTGCGCGTGATCGCCGCGGGCACGAACCCCGGCGAAATCTCGATTCGCGAAGGATACCTCAAGGAGATGTATCCGATGGAGTTTCCGTTCGGGCAAGGCTCTGATTTTTCCGGACGCGTCGATTCCGCCGGTGCCGGCGTAACGGAGTTTGCGCCGGGCGACGCGGTCATGGGATGGTCCGAGCTGCGCGCCGCGCAGGCGGAATACGTCGCGGTTCCCACGTCACAACTTATCGCGAAGCCGCCCGCGCTCGACTGGTACCGCGCCGGCAGCCTGAAGGTCGTCGCATCGACCGCCGTCGCCGCGGTGCGCGCCGTCGCGTTGAAGCCGGGCGACACCGTGGCCGTCGGTGGTGCAGCGGGCGGCGTCGGCTCCATCGCCGTGCAGCTCGCGCAACGCACCGGCGCGCGCGTCATCGGCATTGCGAGCAACCAGAGCGCGGCGTTTCTGCGTTCGGTCGGGGTCGAACCCGTCGCGTACGGCGACGGTCTCGCCGACCGTTTGCGGGCGGCGGCCCCGAACGGGATTACCGCGTTCATCGACCTCTTCGGTAACGGTTACATCGACCTCGCTGTATCGCTCGGCGTTCCGCCCGCACGCATCAATACGATCATCGATTTCGCCGGCGCACAAAAGGTCGGCGCGAAGACGGATGGTTCGGGCGCCGCGAACACGCGCGAGGTCTTAGCATCCGTTGCAAACCCGATTGCATGGGGCGACATCAAGATGCCCCTGGAGGCGATTTACCCGTTCGCGATGGTGAAGGACGCGTATACCGAACTCGCGCGGCGCAAAGCCCACGGCAAAATCGTGATCGCACTCGACGAATCCGTCACGAAACCGCTGCGCCCGAACTAACCGTTACCGCGAAGCGGAGAGAATCTCGACTTCTTTCTTCTGCCCTTCGAGCGCCTCGGGGTGCGCCGACCACCAATTCATGTCGATCGTGGTGAACTTCACCCCGCTGCGCCGGTACGGCTCGAGAAACTGACTCGTCTTCGAGCCGGGAAGCATGTCGTTGTCCATGCGCATCGCGTCGTAAAACAGCGACTGCCCGGGCTGGCTCAACATGTAGAGCACGAACAGCACCGCGGCATTGGGGTGCGGCGTGTTCTTTGGAATCGCCAAGTAGTAGTAGCGGATCTGCGCGCCGTCGCTCGGGACGTAGAAGTTGACGGGCGCCCCCTTTTCCTTGAGCAAGCGCGGCCCTTGGCTCGAGCAGTCCTCGACGAACGCCGCGTACTCGCCGCTGGCAATGCGATCGTCGTCGCCGCAGCGCACGAGGCCGGCCTGGAGTGAGACGAGCTTGCGCACCGCGTCGAGCGCTTTCGCTTGGCCCCAGAAATCGGTTGCCGAGAGCACGTCGAACCCGGACGCGTTCGGCGGCGTCGCGAGCTTACCGGTCCATTGCGGCGTCAGCAAGCCCTGGATCGTCGACGGCGGATGCGGCATCAGCGTCGGATTGTACACCACCACCGGAATCGACGTTCCCGTGCGAATGATCCGTCCGCCGCCTTCGATGAACGCGGGCGTGATGCGATGATCGCGCGCGAGCGACGGCCACGGCACGATGTAGAACATGTCGTGCGGCAAGAGCGGCGCGAGCGACTGCGCGGACGAAAACAGAATGTCGCTCGACGATGGCTGCCCCGCGCTGAACTCGGTAAAGAGCTGATTTCCTTGCCGCGCCATCTCCGGGCCGGCCGCAAATCGATACGTCAGGTGCAAGCCCCAGAGCTTGTTGAACGCGTCCATATGCCGCCGCGCGACATCGGCATCGCCCATCACCGACGCGCTCCACGTCAGATCGATCGTCCCCTCGCGCGCCGCACCGGCGATGATCTCATTGAGATTCTTCCCAAGCTGGGCCCCCGACTGCGCCCGCACAGCAGACCCCATCAAAACCGCCAAAACAAGAAGCGTAGCGAACCCGCGAATCCACCCCATGCGATCCTCCTGACTGCTATGTCATCCCGAGCTTGTCGAGGGACCGCCGCGATCCTTGCCAAACCGACCCAACGGTAATGAAAGACGCGGTATTGCCACGTCCGCGGAAGCGCGGCGGCGATCGTTCATTCGTCGTCGCGACCGGCGTCTTGGTCGCGATCGGCTCAGCGCTGATCCTCTGCCTGCTCGCGATCCTCGTGGCGCAAAGCCTCTCATCCAGCAGCAACTACGCCAACCTCGCCAGCCCCGCCGTCGTCCGCATTCTCCTCAATTCGGTCGAGCTCGCGGCGATCGCAACGGTTGTCGCCTTCTTCTTCGCGCTGCCCATCGCATGGCTCGTCGAACGCACAAACGTGCAAGGCAAAGCCGCAATCGTCAGCATCATGCTCGTATCGATGCTTGTCCCCGGCTTCGCAATCGCCATGGGCTGGCTATTCTTACTCCACCCGCAGATCGGCTTGATCAACCGCCTCTCCGCCGCAGCCTTCGGCCCCTCGCACCCGGTACTCAACGTCGTCACGATCACCGGCATGGGCATCATCATGGGCTTCCAGCTCGCGCCGGTTGCGTTTCTGATGGTCAGCGCCGCACTGCGCTCGCTCGACTACCGGTTGGAAGAGGCCGCATCGATCGCCGGCGCTCCCGACGTCGCAGCGATTCGCCGCATCGTATTGCCCCTGATCCGGCCGGCACTCGTGTCGTCGGCCATCTACGTGTTCATCATCGCGTTCGGCACGTTCGACGTTCCCGCCATCATCGGCTGGGGCAACCGCATCTTCACCTTCAGCACCTACGTCTACCTCACAACGAATCCGCAAGCCGGCTTGCCCGATTACGGACGGGCCGGCGCGTTGAGCGTCGCCGTGCTGGGCGCCGCACTGCTGCTCACGGTCTGGTCGCGCTACCTCTCGCTCGACACCAAACGGTTCGCGGTGGTCTCGGGCAAAGGCTATCAGACCACGCAGCTCGCGCTCGGGCGCTGGGCGTTCCCGGCTTACGCGTTCGTCGCCGTCTACCTCATCATCGGCATCTTGCTTCCGCTGGCCATCGTGCTGTGGGAATCGTTTCTGCCGTTCGTGCAGCCGATCTCGGCGACGGCGCTGCACGTCGCGAACCTCGCCAACTACAACGCCATCTTCGGCGACGCGTTCTTCAGCGGGCTCGCCAACAGTGCGCTCTTGATGCTCGTCGTGCCGCCGATCGTGCTCATCTTCAGCTTCGCCTTCTCCTGGATCGGCTTTCGCACGCAGCTGCGCGGGCGCGCCCTGCTCGACGGCATCGCATTCTTGCCGCACGCCGTCCCGAGCGTCATCATGGCCGTCGGCGTGATTCTACTCTCGCTCTATGGGCTCAACCATGTCGTCCAACTCTATGGGACGATTTGGATCATCGTGCTGGCCTATAGCGTCAGCTGGGTGAGTTACGGTACGCGCATGACGAACTCGGGTTTGCTGCAACTCTCGCGCGAACTCGAGGAATCCGCGAACGTGAGCGGAGCGAACACCTGGGCGACGGTGCGGACGATCGTGCTGCCGCTGATCGCGCGCACGCTTTCGCTTGCCTGGGTGTATCTGGTAATCCTCGCCGGCCGCGAACTCACGCTCGCCGTGTTGCTGACGACGCCGGGAAACACGACCGTCCCCGCGTTCGTGTGGATTACGTGGCTCAACGGCGGCCTCACCCGCGGCGCCGCTGCCACGGTGTGTTACCTCATCTGCCTCTCGCCGCTCATCGTCGGGTACAGCTTTCTGCTCAACCGCACGCGCCGTTCAAGCACCACCGTCGGGAGCCCGGTATGATCTCGATTACCGACCTGCAGCAAGTCTACCGCGACGGCGCGACCACGCACGCGGCGCTGCGCGGCGTGAGCGTCGACGTTGCCGCCGGCGAATTCCTGGCGCTGCTCGGACCGAGCGGCTGCGGCAAAACGACGCTGCTGCGCTGCATCGCCGGGTTGACGGAACCCGAAAGCGGCACGATCGCAATCGACGGCGAGACCGTGTACTCCGCAACGGAGCAGATCAACGTCCCTGCGCGCATGCGCGACATCGGCATGGTGTTCCAGTCATACGCGATCTGGCCGCACATGACGGTCGCGCAAAATGCTGCGTTTCCGCTGCGCTACCGGCGCCCCGAACTCAACCCAACCCAAGTCCGCGAACGCACGGCCGAGGTCCTACGGCTCGTGCATCTCGACGCCCTAGCCGAACGCCCCGCGCCCGCGTTGAGCGGCGGTCAGCAGCAGCGCCTAGCGCTCGCGCGCGCCCTGATTTCCGACCCGAAGGTGCTGCTGCTCGACGAGCCGCTGAGCAACCTCGACGCGCGCTTACGCGAAGAGATGCGCTTCGAGCTGCGCGCGCTGACAAAACGCCTCGGCGTGACGACCATCCTCGTGACGCACGAGCAAGCCGAAGCGCTGAGCCTCGCCGACGTCGTCGCGGTCATGGACGACGGCCGCTTCATGCAAATCTCGAGCCCGCGCGAACTCTACGACCGCCCGCGCACGGAATTCGTCGCCGGCTTCGTCGGCCGTGCGAACCTGATCCCTGCCGAAGTCATCGCCGGCGCCGTCAACGGTTCGCCCCAGTGGGTCTCCGTCTCAACCCCCTACGGCATCGTCGAATGCTACACCGAACGCCCGCGCACCACCGGCGAACGCGCCACCCTAGCCGTCCAACCCGAATCAATATCCATCGCACCACCAAGCGACGGCACCGCAATCGGCACGATCGAAGGCGCAGCCTTCATCGGCGACGCCACCGAACTCGTCATCCGCATAAACGAATCAATCCTAATCGCCAAAGTAACCACCGCCAACGCCCCCGCACCAGGCGCGACCGTAACAATCCGTATCCAATCCCAAACGTGCACGTTACTGAATTAGCAACGCTTCACTGAATTAGCAAGGCAGACGCCCCCCAACTGTCATCCCGAGCTTGTCGAGGGACCGCCACCATCGCGCCCGCTAGGCGCTAAATTCTAGCGAACAGCTCGTCAACGCTGAGGTGCCGCTTCGTATACCCCTGCTCGTACCCATAGCGCGCAAACGCCGCAATCCCATCGCGATTCCCGTCAAGCCCATGCGTATACATCGTCGGCCCCAACAACCGCCGCTGCCGCTCAAGCGCCTCAATCCCACCAAACACGCTAAGAAACTTCGGTTTGAGATACGCCTTATCCACGAGCGCTTGCGCGTTACGGAAAGCCTCGACCCAACTCCCGACAATCCACGGCTCGCGCTCGAGCAAATCTTCGTGCACAACGACAACATGCGTCATCGGCGCACACCCGATCGTCCGAATATGCGCTTCACCCTCCGCAATATGATCTGCAAAGATCCGGCGAATCCGCGGATCGCCCGCATTGAACGCCGGCGGAGCATTCGGCAAGAACAGCGCATCGACGCGCCCTTCGAGCAACATCTTCTCCGGATCGCCCGCGTTGAAGTTCACCTTCACGCCGTCCGGAAAAACATAACCCGCGCCTTCATCCTCGAGGCTCGAGAACCACTCGCAGTCTTGCGGCTTGAGCCCATAGCGATCGCCGCAGATGCCGCGCAGCCAAAGGTTCACCGTCAGCCGGTACGCTTCGCTGCCGATACGGCGGCCCTTGAGCTCGGCCGGCGACTGATACGGAGAATCCGAACGAACGTAGATGTGCGAGAGCGGCGGCATGCGCAGCGGAAAGATCGGCAACGCCCACACCGGCTCCCCACGATCGCGCGCCATGATATACCACGAGAACGACATCTCCGTCACATCGAAATCGAGATACACCGGCCGCAAACAGAACTCGCCGCCCTCAGCCAGCGAGTACGTGGGCGAAATCCCAGGCACCTTAACCATGCCGTCGGAAAGCGGCCGCGTTCGGTCGTAATCGCAAAACGCAACGTTCAGCGGTAAGCTAAGCCGCGGCAGCCCCTCGACACCAGTCGTCCGCTCGTTCAAAAGCTCCATCCCGAAAGATTCGCCCGCAGGCCCCTCCTGTCATCCCGAGCTCGTCGAGGGGCCGCCCCCGGACACGCCCAGTTCGTGATCGATATTGCCGATCAAAAACGCGATCGGAAGACAGCCGAGGATGAGCGCCACGCCGGCGGCGACGAGCAGCGGCACGAGGAAGCTGCCGCTGCTCGTGACCAGAAGTCCGGTGACGATCGGCGCGAACGAGCCGCCGACGTTTCCGCCGAAGTTATGCAAGGCCGCCAGGGATCCGACGAGTTTGGGCGGCGCGATGTCCACCGGAATCGCCTGAAGCGCCGCCGTCGAAAAACTGAACCCCGCCACGGCCAGCGTCAACGACGTGACGGCTGCGAATGTCCCGGCGGCAAACGCTCCATAGATCGTAAAGACCGTTGCCGCGATGAGACCCGCGATCGAGATGCTCTTGCGCGCGATCGTGACGCGCATTCCCCGCGCGATCAGTGCGTCGCCCAACCAGCCACCGATGATCGTGACGACGAAACCCACAACGAACGGCAGCATCCCGACGAAGCCGCTGTTCAAGATCGAGAGATGCCGCTGAAGAACGAGATAGCCCGGCAGCCACGTTGCAAAGACGTAGTAAATGTAGAGATAGCCGGCATTCCCGAGCATCATGCCCCACGTCGTGCGATAGCGCAGCAACTGCGCCCACGCGAACGGTTCGCTCGTTCCGGGCAAGCCCGCGGGGCGGTAGACAGCGAGAAACAGCACGACCCAAACGATGCCGAGCAAGCCGGTGAGGTAAAACACCCACGGCAATCCCAGCGCGTGCAAAATGATCGCGGCGAAGGGAATGCCGAGTGCGAGGCCGATCTTGTTGCCGGCAAAAAACGCTCCGACTGCCCGGGTTCGTTCGTTGATCGGAAACGATTCACGAATCACGCGCTGGCCGGCTGGAATCATCGGTCCCTCGCCGATGCCGACGAGGGCGCGAAAAACGGCGAGCGGCGCGAAGGCCGTCGTCACGCCGCAGAGGATCGTCCCGACCGACCACGCCGTCACGCCCGCCCCGTATGCAATGCGCGGGCGCACCCGATCGACGAACGGTCCTGCGAAAAGAATCGCGACGGTGAAGACCCAGTTGAAGATCGAGAAGAGCACGCCCAGACTCGCCGCGCTGTAGCCGAAGTCTCGAATGAGCACCGGCGCCGCAACGGACAGGTTGACGCGGTCGATATAGGCGATCGTTTGTGCGGCCACCAGCAGCGTTAAGATCCGCCACAAGTATCCGCGAGCTGGGGCCATCGGGTTCACCATCGACGTTTACCCAAGCGGCTGCTCGTATAAGCCGCACCGCTCGGGTATACTCTCCCAATGAGAGCAATCTGCCTGTGGGACGGTTCGGGTCGCGCGATGGCGGCGCTGCAACAGGTCGTCCCCTTGTTTCGAGCACAGGCGCTCTCCCACGTCGAGATCATGATGCTCGTGTGGCCGCAGCGCGACAGCGCCATGTGGCGCGATATCCTCGAACGCCAAGTCGTCACAAGCGATCTGCACCGCGCAGCGGCCGAGATCTCGACCGAATACGGCGAGCGCCTGCGCAAGACCATTCTGCCGACAGCAGAGACGGTGCACGTGTCGATCGTCGACGCGGACACCGTGCCCGCCGTCAGAAAGGCCGTTGTCGAGCTTCGAGCCGACATCATCTTCCTCGTGCTAGGAAGCGTCAAGCCCGACAGCCAGGTCGCCAACAATCTGCGCGAGATCCTGCACGAAAACATCGTCCCGCTCTGGGTCCTACACGCCCCTGCCCGACCGGCGGCTTAGCGGCGGAGCTTGCTCTTTAAGTAAAGGGCCGTCATCGCGCGCAGTTCCGCGATGGCGCCCGCGTTCTGCTCAACGTCGAGCGATTTTATCGCCTTCATATTCTGCAACAACACGACCGCCATGTCGTTCGCCATCGCATCGCTGAGCGTGGCATCGCGAAGCTTCAGCGAAGTGACGACACCGCGCAGCGACCGATCGTGGAATTCTCCCCGCCACGTATTCGCATCCGAGCGCGCATCGAGCAGGGCAATGATGCACGGCGACTCGCCGCGCACGCTGGCAAAAACGTCGAGCAAATCATCCGCAAATTCCTCAACGCTCGACGACCCCGCCCGCCGATCGGCTTTCTCAAACGCCGCATCCACCAGTTCCCGATACCGCACGATGAGCGCATCCGCCAACGCGTCCTTATTCGGAAAAAACCGGTAGAGCGAGCCAATCTGCGCGCCCGCCCGGGACGCAATTTCGGCCATCGTCGCCGCCTCGAACCCGCGCTCGGCGATCACGTCAGCGCCCGCCCGCAGCAATTCTGCGACCCGGCGCTTGCCCGTACTCCTCTGCGGTTCGAGAGCTGCTCGCCCGCGCGCCTCAGCGATTTTTGCCAAATTCGTCTCGGATTGTGAAACCATAAGTAATTTGAGGATGTCCTCAAGTACAATGCTTGAGGATACACTCATCTATAACCCACCCAATGCGCTACCCTTTGCAGCGCTGCTGAAAGCCGATCTCGAGGACGACGGGCTGGAGTTCTACCTCCGCATGTCCCGCGACATCGAAACGGTGGCCGCCGAAACGGAGCGTCGCACGGACGGCGCCGACCTTGCCGACGCCCTCCTAACCGCGCTGGTCGCGACCCCGGCGGGGCGCACGGCGTCCTGGCGGCAGTTCTACCGGGGCGTCCGACGGCTCGTCGCCGGATTCGCGCCCCGCGAACACGTGCCGGCGTTCAAGCGCCTGCGCCAGTTCGTCCGCGAAAATGCCGACCTCGCCGAGACCCTCGCAATCGTCCACCTCGAACGGGACGCCTACCACCGAGCCATCAGCGCCTAGCCGCCCATGTCATCCCGAGCTTGTCGAGGGACCGCCACCAGACTCGCTTGACTGCAGCTTCGCCAACACGCGCTGCACGCGCGTTGCGCCCGCATCGACGGAGAACAGTGCCGGACGGCGTCCGGGCCGGCTATCCATGCGCGCCTGCTGAGCTTCGATCATCGGCTTGTCCTGTTCGGCGAACGCAAAGCGCCGCGCCGCCGAGATCGTCTCGCGCAGTGCGAGATCGTCTTCGCGCGAGCGCGGCTGAACGCCGAACCGCACCGCAGCAAAATGGTAGTGCGTCGAGCGCCGGCTCTCGGGCGTGAGCAAGTGGAGCCCGAAGTAGCCCGCGCCGCTCGCCTTCTCGCTCCCCGGTGCGCGGACGCCCGTATCGAGAATCATGCACCCCACCGGCATCCAGTGCATCTCGGTCCAGCTATCCACATTCTTGCCGTCGGCACGAAAGAGCGCATCGAACAGCGACGGCACTGCCGCGTCATAGGCCCAACGCGAGATCATGACGTGATCGCCGATCTGCGTGACGTCGACGGCGTCGTCGACGGATCCGCTCAGCACGCCGCCGTGCAGAAACGGAACGTGGCTCAGGTCGAGCAGATTGTTGGTGATGATCTCATAGTCGGCGTCGATCGTCATGTAGTCGCGCACGCTGATGTGCAGCGGATCGGCCTCGTCGAGCAGATGGTAGTCGGGAATATCGTCCACGTTCCCATCGCCGGACCCCATCCAAATCCACGCCAGCGAGTAGCGCTCGACGACGCGGTACGGTCGCGCCTTCGCCGTGGGCGGTATCTTGTGGTCCCCGTGCGGATTGTACACGCACGACCCGGTACGATCGAAGTGCAGCCCGTGATAGCCGCATTCGAGGATATCGCCTTCGAGCAGATGCCCGCGCGAGAGCGGCGCAAACCGGTGCGGGCACATGTCTTCCAGCCCGACAACCCCTCCCGCCGCGTCGCGGAAAAAGACGATCGGTTCTTCGAGAATCGTCCGCGCGAGCAAAGCACCGGGTGCAAGATCGGCCGACCAGAAGGCAACGTACCAGGCGTTGCGGATGAACGGTCCGGTCGCATCCATTATTTGGCGAGGCCCAATCGAATGCCGGTTTTGAGCGGCGTTCCGCCGGGCTTGCTCACCGCGACGAACGTTGCCTTCGCGGGGTCGTACTCGACCATCATCACGCCGTCGTCGGAAATACCGTGCATGTTGCCGGTGGTAAAGTCGTACGTCCCGCCGATGCCGGCCATGCCGCGCACGTGCAAGATGTAGTCACGCAACTGCGCGGCGGTGGCGTTCGTGCCGAGCTTTCGCAAGCCCGCAACGATCAGGCTGGCCGGATCCCACGCGTAGTTATCGTTCGGGGTCATGATCGCACCGGCGGCACTGTAAGCGGTCCGGTAGATCTGCAGCGCTTTGGCGAACTTGCCGGCTTGGGAGAGATCAAGTCCCCACGACGGCGGTGCATTGAAGGCCACCTGCACCGGGAGCGAATCATTGAACGGAGATAACACCTTCAAGTCCATGTTCGCACTCGACGTAACGACCGGCGTCTTCATGCCGGCATTCGCCATGCTGCGCAACACCGTCTGAAACGCCGCGCCGTTCGAATTCACGTACAGGTATTCCGGCCGCGCCGCTTTGAGGCGTGCGATCTGCGCGTCAATCGTCAACGCGCCAGGGTCGAAATGCTCGAGGTCGACGACTTCCATCCCTTTGAGGTCGGGATTCGTCATCGCGACGGCGAGCAATTTCTCACTGTTCATGCCGGTCGCGTCGGTCATGACGATCACGCCGAGACGCTTGGTGCCTTGATCGTGCACGTACTTGAGCGAGACATGCTGCGTGTGCGTGATGTACGCCCCGGCTCCGAAGAGATACGTGCCGGTCTCACCCGGAAAGCCCGGCGAGAAGCAGTACTCGATGGGACCGTTGGCGGAAGCGAGCGGCGCGACCGCGTTGCATTCCTGTTGATTGCTCGGACCCAAAACGACCGGCACGTGCTTGGCCACGATCTGGTTGTAAAGTTGCACGGCGAGTTGCGGCTGCGACTGGTTATCGAGCACCTCGAAGTGCACGGGCCGGCCGTTGATGCCGCCATCCCGGTTCACGACCTTCTCGTACACGCCGAGCGCCGTCGCCATTTCCTGACCGAAATACGCGGCCGGCCCCGTCAACGGTGAGATCGCGTAAACCGTATACGGGTCCGGCGTCGCAGCACGCCCGCTTGCCGTCAAGAGCGCGAGCGCAAGCGCGAATCCGGCCAGTGGCTTCAGCATTCGTGGAGCATTGGGGGTCGCACACCCAGCCGTTCGGCACCCGTGGCAGTCACCGCCACCGTATCGCCCCACCGCGCCAGTTCTCGCTGGCCATCGTCACGGTCGCCGTCATGGGTGTAGGGTTTGATGGCAAACGAACAGCCCGCTTCGATAACACGGTCGAGGAAGCTCTCCGGATAACGCCGGCCGGCGACCAGCAACGGACCGTCGTCGCCGGTACCGCGCCCGTGTCCGCCCAGCCCCGTCCACACCGTAGAGTCCGGCTTTTTCTGAAGACCGGCCGCGATCAGTTCGCGCACCGTGACGCCCGGCTTGAGAATCGCCATCACCCGGTCGAACGCCTCGACCGATCGCTTGTGCGCGTCGATCGTTTCCGGATGCGCCTTCCCGAGCGTGAGCGTTTGATCGATCTGCGCGATGTAACCGCTCCAACGGCCGTCGACTTCGAGCGAAAACATATCACCGGCTTGAAACGAGCGCGTCGTCGGCTGCTCGATACGGTGGTACGGAGCCTCACGCGGACCGCTCACCCAGCCGAACATCGGCGTGAACGTGCCGCCGGCTTCCGCGTTGGCCAACATCATGCGGCCGAAAACGTGTCGTTCCGGCACGCCGATGCGGGCCGTTTCGACTGCCTCCGCCAGCGTTTGTTCGGCCACCCAGGTGGCCTTGCGCAAGAACGCGATTTCCTCATCCGACTTCACGTAACGGGCCTGACCGAGGATGCCGCTGGCACTGACGAAGTCCGCCTTGGGAAATGCCGCCTTGAGCATTTCGACGGACGCGTGGTTCACTTCACCCTCGCGCGACCGCACGTGAATGAGGTCGGTCGACGTGAGGCCGGCGATTGCGATTCGGGCTTTCTCGAACCCGCCGCGTTCTTGCATCCAAGCGATTAGGCACGATCCGCTTTCACCACGCGGCCAGGCGCGAATATCGTCGAACCAATTCGACGACGGCCACACGCCGCCGCGCGAATGCCACGCCGTGACGCCGCCCTCGAACGGAAACGCGACCGTTTGATCTTCGCCGTTATCGCCGAGCTGGGTGAGATAACGATGGTTAGCCGAACCTCGTCCATGCGCGTTCGTATTCGACATGCACACGATCAAGTCGACCTTTTCCGCGTCCATCAGACTGCGTACGCGAGCCCAGCGGCGATCGCGCTCGGCGATCGAGAAGACGGGATTACTCCAGTCCGGTGACCATTTCTTCGCATCCGGCATCTTAGGCTTTGACGAGTCCGAATTTCGGAATAACTTCTTCGCCGAAGAGTTGCATCGAACGCATTTTCACATCCCGCGGCATCGATGTGATCTGATGCTGCGCGAGCAAAATGTCGTAGCCGCAACGCTCTTGCTGCGCGCGGATCTGGCGCACGACGGTCTCGGGCGAACCGATGAACGCTAACCCTTCGTCGATCCAGAACTCGTATGACTTTGCCGTCTCGAGATAGATGCGCGCCATCTCGAGCATGACCGGGTTCTTCTCCTCGGGCTTCAGCGAGAGCGCTCGCGCCACGCCTTGCTCGCCGAGCAGGCCTTTGAGCATGTGCGGTTCCGCGTTCTTGCGCGCTTCGGCGTCGGTCTCCGCCACGTGAACGTGACGGACGAGCAGCGTGCGCGGCAGCGGCTGCGAGGGCTTCTTCTCCGCCCACATGTCGCGGAAGAGCTGAAACTTCTCCGCCGTCGTTTTCTCGGCATCGAGATTTTGCGCCATGTTGAAGCCGTGCTCGACCGCGTAGGCGATCGACGTCGCGCTGTGCGCGCCGACCCATACCGGCGGATGCGGTTTCTGAAACGGATGCGGTTGCACGACGGCATTCTTAAACTTGAAATACTCGCCCTCGTGGGTCACCTCTCGACCGCTCCACGCCTCGAGGACAACATCCATGACTTCGTTGCCGAGTTCGCGGCGGTGCTCGTAGTCGAGAAACCACGGCTGGAACTCCGGCAAGCGCGTCCCATACCCAAGTGCAAACTCGAGGCGTCCACGCGAGAGCTGGTCGACCATCGCCGTGTCCTGCGCCAAGCGGATCGGGTGATGCATGGGCAATTGCAACACCATCGCGCCGATGCGAAGCGTGGTCGTGGCCGCCGCGATGGCAGTGAGATACACGGCCGGCGATGTAATCACCGGGAATCGGGCGTTCTGGTGCTCGATGAAGAAATAGTACCGGTACCCGAGCTTCTCGCACAGGGCGGCGTCGCCGATATGCGTGTGGTAGGCGTCGCCGGCGCTGCCCGACTCAGCGCCGACCGTATCGAAAAGGCCGAATTCGAGGTTCATGCGGTTCCCATTCTGCTTGCAGGACCGGACCCACTTTGCCCAGGCTTGCGAATTCTGTAAGATCCTTGCGCTTTGGCCGGCAGCACGGGCTTTTGGAGCGGAACGTATTCGGAGAGGAAGGCCCGCGCGTCGTACTGTTTGTCGATGACCCCGTATTTGTAGGCAAAGTCCAACGGCGTCTGCACGTCGGCAACCGTAATGGTTTCCGCGATGACCGTACGAACGCCGGCTCGAATCTGGGCTGGATCCTGCTTGGTAAACTGCGCTACCATGTCGACGGTCTCGCTTTGGTGGCGATTGGCGTATTGCGCGCCGGCGCTGAGCCCCGTGACGAATGCCTTTACGGTCGCCGGATTCTTGGCAATGTAGTCGAGCGATGCCACCCAGCACGACAGCAAAAAGCGCGGTGCGACCACGTCGAGCGGCTTTGCAAGCACGCGAATGCGCCCCGACTGCATCGCTCGCGTGAGGAAAGGCGGCCTCAATACAGCCGTGTCGATCCGTCCCTCGAGGAGCGCCGCAAGAATTTCGCTCGCGTTGAGTGCGAGCGCACGCAGCGATTTACCGTCGGCTTCATTCCGATCCATCCAAACCCGCGTCGCCACGACGCTGATTTCCGAAGGGGTGTCGCCCCCCATCACCTTGCCGTTGAGATCGCGCGCCCGATGGATATCCGCATCAGAACGCACGACAAGCCATGCATCGCAGTGATTGGTATCATAGAGCGCGATCGGTGCAACGACACGCAACGGAATTCCATGTCCAACGGCCGAGAACACCGGAAACAAACTGCCCGAACCGAACTCGCCCGAACCGCCGACGACCCCTGCGATGATCGCCGCCCCGCTTCCCATCGGATCCAACTCGATCTGCACCCCGAGCCGGCTAAAAATCCCAGCCTGCATCGGATAAAGCACTTGCTTGATCGCATCGCTCGCAAACGAAAGCACTCGCAACGTCGGCAACGTCTGCGCCCCGGCGCCGCTACCAAGGGCAACAGCCGCAAACGGCGCGGCCGCAGCCAACCGAACGAAGTCGCGACGATAAACTAGCGTGCAGGTTTCTCCACGGCAGGATTGACGATCTCAGCTGCAGCGAATGTCTTCGCAATCAGCCCGTATTTCGCCGACATGTCGATCGCCGGCTGCAGGTCCGAGGGCTCGAGGTACACGGGATCCTCGGAGCCGACGCTACGGGCAACCGTTTTTACGTCGATGCCGCTAAACTTCGCGACCAATTCATCGGCGCGCGCCGAGTTTGCTTTGGCGGCAACGTTCGCTTCCCGCATCGCCGCTGCAAAACGGCGTACGGCATCCGGGTTTTGTTCGACGAAGCTGGTCGTCGCCGCCCAACCGGAAAACGCGAAATGTTTCGCGATGCCGTCGTACGCTTTGCCGAGGACGCGATACTTGCCCGAGTCCACCGCAGCCGTCGAAAAAGGCGGAACGAGGGCGGTTGCCTCGATCCGCCCCGCGTCCAGCGCCGGCAGCATCGCGGAGTTCGACAACTCGATCACGTGCACGGATTTCGAATCGCCGCCATTGGCATCGATCCACGCCAAGGTCGAGAGCGCATTGAGGTCTTGCAAACTCTGCGAGGAGATCGTCTTGCCGTTGAGATCGCGGGCCGACTTGATCGGTGAGTTTTTCAGAACGAACAGCAGCGCAAACGGCATCTCGGTATTGTACATGCCGCCGGGCGCGATGTACTGCAGGTTGATCCCTTTGACGTGCGCCTGCGCGACCGAGATGACGTTGACGTAGTCTGCTTGGAGCGAGTTTCCGATCAGCCCGGATAACGGTGAGCCGCCGCCGCTGCCCGTCAGCACGATTTGGACATCGAGGCCGTACTTCTTGAAGATTCCAGCATCGACACCGAAGAGAGCCGTTCGTGCGCCGATCGTCGGTCCTGAAGCGATCTGCATCGAGACGACCGCCTGCCCCCCGGCGGGCCCGCCCATGCCGGCGGCGAGCGCGGCCGCGCACGCGAAAACGAATGTCCGGAAATTCAATCGACCGGATCCGCTACGTGGTCGACGCGAGCGTCGAGGTATGCGGTCGATCCCGAGCGCTGCAAGCGCTCCTCTGCCGGCACGGCGCTGTAATTGGCGTAGTCGTTGTCGCGTTCGCGCGCGAAGCCCTCAACTTGGAGCAACTGGAGCGGCTCGTCGGAGCAGCTCTCAAACGAATACATCACACCGCGCGGAACGTAGACGCCTTCGAGCGGCCCGTACTCACCAACGACCGTATCGTTCTCGCTATAAAAACGTGCCCGCCCGCTCAGCACCATCCAGAGCCCGTCCATTGCCGCATGCGAATGCAGCGTCGTCTCTCCACCGCGGTTGATTACTTGGATGAAGCCGAACATCAAGTCGCTCGTGAAGAGGCGGGTAATGGCTTTCGGGCGCTCGCCGATGTCGGGCGGCGCGTAGCGAAACTCTTGGATCTTCGGCTCGTACGGGGGCAGACCGGTGAACGAGAACTTACTCTTGAGCAAAGCACGGGTCTCGGTATCGATTTCCTTCATACGTCCCCCTGACGGTACGTTGAAATTCGTGGCCCGCGAGGGCGCGCCTTTTCCGATTAGTTAAATGCGGCCCCGCCATCAACAACGAGCGTCTGCCCGGTAATAAAATCGCTCTCCCCCGAGCACAGAAAGATCACCGCCCCGACAATATCGCCCGGAGTTTCGACGCGCCGCAGCGCTCGCGTAGCTACAGTCGCAGCACCACGCTCATTTGGCTCCGTGCCTTCCGGCGGTGTATTCCCCGGTGCCACGACGTTGACGCAAATGTTATCGCCCCCGAGCTCACGCGCCATCACGCGCGACATCGCGATGACCGCGCCCTTAGAAGCGACATAGTGCATCAATCCGGTGCTGCCCTTAAAGACCGTACCGGATGCAATGTTGACGATCTTCCCGTGCTTCTGCCGCCGCATGACCGGCGCCACCGCGCGTACGCACTCAAACGTTCCCCGGACGTTCACGCTCATCACGCGATCCCACTCCCCGGAGGAGATCTGCTCGAAGGGCTGCGGCTTCAACGTCGTAAAAAGGCCGGCATTGTTCACGAGCGCATCGATCCGTCCGAACGCCTTGTCGGCCCGCTCCACCAACTCCCCAATCGCGCTCGCCGACGTAATATCTGCAGCACAGCTGAGCACCTCTCCGCCGGACGCGCGAATCTCCGCAGCAACCTCTACCGGATCGGTGAGGTCGCAGAGAACGGCGATCGCACCTTCGGCAGCTACCGCCTTACCGTAAGCCTTGCCGATCCCCTGACGCGCCCCCGTCACCAAAACAACCCGCCCACCAAGCCGTCCGCTCATCTCGTCTTGGTAAGACCACATCGCCGTCTGATCCTCCGGAGAATTACGTGATCTACAAAAGAATACTCGTCGGAATCGACGGGTCGGATCCATCAAAGCTCGCGCTCAAAACGGCGATCGAACTCGCCAAAGCCGCCAACGCCGCGCTCGCGATCATCACGGTGCACGACGAGCGGTTCCTCGAGAGCAGCGCCACTCCCGAAGATTTCTCAAACATCACCGCGGTCATCGAAACCGACGAAGAACTCGGCAAGGCGCTCCTCGAACGCGCGCGCTCGCAAGCCGCCGCCGCCGGCATTTCGGACGTAAGCGTGCGAATGCTCGAAGGGGAACCATCCGCACATATCGTGGACGCGGCCAAAGACTTCCACGCGGATCTCATCGTCGTGTCGACGCACGAGCGCACCGGCCTTGCGCGACTCTTCGTCGGCAGCGTTTCCGAACACGTCATCCGCCACGCGACGTGTAGCGTCTTGGTCGCGCGCCCGTCCTAACGCCCGCGGTTAGGGAAGCATCGCATCCGCGAGGTCGTCCGCGCCGCGTTCCCGCAACGTTTCAGCCGCCCCAAGCCGATCGCGTTGTTCCTTGTTCTGGCTCAGCTTCGATTTGCCGCGCAGTGACGTCACGGTGACCTCGAGACCAACGATGTTCCGGAGCATTTCCTCAAGGTAGTCAGGCATCGCATCGCTCATGCGCCACGGAACCGGTTCGCCGGCTTCATGAATCTTTGTCAGCTGTCCGACGATACCGCGCAAAAATGCCTCGTCGTGCCGCCATGTAATCGTACCGCGCGCGTGAACCACCCGGTAGTTCCACGTCGGAACCTGCCGATGCGATTCGTGTTTGCTCGGGTACCAGTTCGGCGAAACGTAATGCTGCGGCCCCTGAAATACGACGAGCACCTCGGCACCGTCCGGTACCAGTCGCCATACGTCGTTCGCCCGCGCCACGTGCGCGCGCAAAAGCCCGTTTGCACCACCCGCCGCGTCGAATACGAACGGCAGGTGATTGGCGAGCAGACCGCTCGACCCGTTCGCGATGAGCGTCGCGAACGGGTACTCGGTCATCAGCGCCTGAACCGCTTCGGCGCTCGGTTCACCGAAGTGCTCAGGAACGTACATGTGACCGTCTATTCGGTGTGCTCGCCGCCGACCGCGGTTTCGTAGAGGAACCAGATGCGGCGTTCGCTCTCGTCGATGAAGTTCTCGAGCAGCGACGCGGTCGCGACGTCGCCGGCCTCGTCGACGAGGCTGTGCAGCTCGCGCATCCGCGAGACCAGATCCTTGTTGTCCTCGACGAGCTGGCGCAGCATCGCGTGCGGCTCGACGTACTCGCGATCGTCGTCGTCCACCTTCGTGATCTTAGCGATCTGGCCAACACTGCGCAGCGCCGGCTGGCCAAGCTTGCGCCCGCGTTCCGCAAGCACGTCGATCATCGCGAAGATCTGATCGGCATGCTCGTCGAGCAACTCGTGATATTCCTTATAGTGGCTGCCCGAGACGTGCCAATGGTAGTTCTTCGTCTTGAAATAAAGTGCCACCACATCAGCCGTGACCGGCAACAGCGCTTCGCCGATCTTCCGGCGGTCGTCTTCCGGAAGATCCGAAGGCGTTCCCAATCGTGCTTGAAACTTCGAAACTTTGGTCGTGGTCGTCACGGACTCGTCTCCCTTAACTGCGAACTCCAGTGCCTAGAGGCAACAGGGTACACCCCCTCGCCGGTCTTTGCAAGGTGTTTTTCTTCGGAAGCGCTCTCACCATCGGGGCGAGAACACTGGCCGTAATGGGTCCTCGTTGGGCCGCGCTGGCAGTGCTCTGCGTCGGCATGCTGATGATCGTGCTCGACAGCACGATCGTCAACGTGACGTTGCCGTCAATACAATCCGATCTCGGGTTCACCCCCGCGAATCTCGCCTGGGTCATCAACGGCTACATGATCCGGAGCTGTGCCTTTTTACGTTTGCGTCGTTACTGTGCGGGATCGCGTGGACGCGGGAGTTGCTCGTCGGCGCGCCCCGGACTCATTCAAACGACGGCGTAAGTCGGCAGCGCATTCGGGCTCGCAATTCTCACAACGACGCCGTAACCGTCTTGCACGCTTAGTTATACTTGAACACGAATGGTTCGCGAGGCTGCGCTGCCGGCCGTCGCCGCGGTGGTGGCCGCCGTGTTCTTTGCGACGCGGCGCCGATGGGTGCTCATGGCATTAGCGACCATCGTTGCAGGCATGCTCAAACCGAACGACGCGCTGGTGCGGTTGGCGACGCTGCGCGCGGCGATGGCATTCTACGTCGTCGGCGGGCGTGACCCGCACGAGTTTCGTCGATGCGTCCCGCTCGCATGCGCGCTCTTGCCGCTCATTCCCCCATACGAACACGAACCGGATACGGTCCTCGCTCTGTTGCAACCGTCAAAAACTGACCGTTGACCGCAACGCCCACGGTATCATCCGCTTTCGGCGACTGCGGGACGTCCGGATTCACCCACACGGTGCCGTCAGCAAACGTCGCCTTCTCCACCGCAACACGCATCTCCGAATTGAGCTCGTTCTCCGCAAATGAATGCTTGATGAACACCCCAGTCGCGAAAGAACCGACATCGTCGAAGCGGTCAACAACATAATCCTTGGTCTCGAGAGCAAACACAACTTCGGTCGCGCCGTAGACCGCAATTGGCCCGAGCCGGCCGCAGGTGCGTTACTGTATCAGTTACGCCGCCCGTCTACCGGTCGGATGACCGCGCGCGAGAAGGCCTCTCCTCAGCAGAATCCCGGGTACAGGAGACGCAGCAGTGCCAGGCGATCGTCGCGGCCGAGCATAAGGGCGTCCGCGATCCGGCTCAGCAAGCGGGGCGAAACATCGCTTCGCCCGCCTTCGATGAGCGCGTACCACACGCGGCTCACACCGACGGCCTCCGCGAGTTCTTCCTGTGTAACAGCGCGCCCGATCCGGCGCTGCTGACGAAGGTGCGGTCCGATGGCCGGGGCCGTGGCGGAAAGCTGCTTGCGTCTCGCCTTGATAAAATTGCCGGCGTCAACTACGCGATCTGTCATGCGCGAATGCTAGCCGAACAGCGGTCGCGCGGACAAGACGAACCGTGATCCTATGAACGCAGGCTACCGTCATGCAACCGTATACAACCGCTGAACTGTCCGGACTCCAAACGGCTCTCTGCTCGGTACCGTACCAGAGGAGAGCCCGTACGCTGTGATATAGGAAACCAGCAGCATGAAAACCATCAAGATTCCCAACGCCGATCACCCGATCACCGTCGAGCCGACCTCCGGCCGCGTCCGCGTGCTTTCGGGCGGCAAGGTTGTCGCCGATACACGCAATGCCCTCACGCTTCGCGAAAGCGACTATCCGCCAGTACAGTATATTCCGCGCAGCGATGTTGACATGCAACTGCTCGCTCGCACGGACAATGCGACGTACTGCCCCTACAAAGGTGATGCGGCGTATTACAGCGTGACGCCCGGCGGCGAGCGCGCGATCAATGCGGTCTGGACGTACGAAGCACCTTATGAGGCGGTCGCAAGCATCAAAGACCACCTCGCCTTCTACCCGGATCGCGTGGATGCGATCGAGCAGACCGCCTAGTCGTCGTCGAGCCCGTTGTCTTCCATATACTGTAAGAAATCGAGCGAGTACGTGATCTCGGGGTGCTCGGCGAGCCACGGATTTTCCTCGATCGCCTCGACCCGGTTACCGAGATAGAGCTCGCGGTTGAGCGCGTAGTTGTTCCAGGCGTCGGCACCACCGGCAACGGCATGTTCTCGCACGTACGCCGCGACGTCTTCGTCCGTTTTCGCTGCGGCTACGACGTCGCGAAGATCGTCGGGCTTGATGCCGAGGCTCTCGAGCATCCGCCCGGTGAAGCCTTCGATCGTGTAGCCCGCGAGATTCCCGCCCGGCAGCGACGCGCGAAACTTATCGATCGAGCGCGGCAGAAAGACGATGCCGGCAAGTTCGTCACGCGTCCGGCGCGGGTGTTGTTGGCTGAGATCGAGCGGTTCCATACGCCGCCATCAACTCGTACCGCAAACGATCGTTTGCACTAACCTCGACGTTAGTACCCCTGTTAGAAGCCCCCATGATCATCTGAAAGAAAGAAGCGCATGATTTCGCGGCTTGCATCAGGGCCTGTCGGATCTGTGTATGAGCCGGATGCGCTCCCGCCCGACCACGCGTGCCCTGCGCCGTGAATCACCCATTGTTCGAAGACCGTCTGGCCACTCGCGTTCGTGTACGCTGTTTGCGTGTAGGCGCGGCCGCCGTCAACGTGCCCCGTTCTCACCCGTTGTTTGCTGTCCGTCATAGCCATCGCTGCGGAAAAACGATCGCCATTGCGCGGATGAACGGTGGCATCACGATCGCCATGAAAGACGATCGTCCGAATTGGGCGCTGCGTGAACGGCCGGCCCGCCTCGCGGACCCGGGAATCTCCCTCGCCGTCTTTCATCGCCGCGAATGCAGATCCGACGTCATGCGCTAATCCGCACGTAAGCCCTGAATGGACGGCTAGACCCTGGTACACGTCGGGATACGCGCCGGCGAGAACGGCGGCGGCGGCACCCCCGGCCGACATACCGGCCACATACACGCCTTTCGGGTCGATTGCGTAGTGCTGCATGACTTCACGCGTGATGCCGGCGATGATCGAGGGCTCACCTCGATCGCGCGCTTGATCGCCTCGCTTGAACCAATTCCAGCACTTCGAGGCATTCGCGCTCGCCGACTGTTCCGGATAAGCGATGAAGCAGGTGAATTCGTCGGCGAGTTCGTTCATACGCGTGCCGGCGGCAAAGTCGTCCGGTGATTGCGTGCAGCCATGAAGCATCACGATCAACGGACACGCTTGACCATGATAGTCTCGCGGAACATAGAGTTTGTACGCCCGCGTTCCGGCGGCGTTCCCGAACGATAATGACAAGAATTGGCCGGCCGGGTCGACCTCGCTTCGTTCCATCGCTACGGGCGGCAATGCGAGAGTAAGGATGGGTGCGCGGCGTTCGGGTACTGAGCCGCCGCGCAGTGTCTGTTGCAGGAGGGCAGTGGCAGCAACGAGATCGCCGGCGCGCGTCAGTTGCAGCGCCGCGCGCATATTGTTGAGCGGGAGAGGGTTCATAAGGTACTTTCAGTGCTAGGACGTCCGGTCAGCGAGAGCCGCTTTCACGGCGGGACTGGCTTGAATGGCGCCAAGCACGGTGATAGAAGCAATGGTCGCGCGTGCGAGATCGGGCGTAACATCCGCTGCGATTCGAACCAGTCCCAGAACACGAATGTGCACCGAGCGTCCGGATTCACGTAACGATTCTAAAAATTTCCGGTCGTAGTCGTGCAATCCCAAGTCGAAATTCTTTCGGCTCACCGACTGCTTGAGGACGTCAGCATGTTCGGTCAGCTGATTGCGGATTGCGGTCCGAATGAAATCGGTTCGATTGGAATAGAACCCATCGGCGACGATGAGATCGATTTGACCCAAGTCCACGAATCCGAGATTGATCGTTATTTTTTCCGTGTCAGCTGCGCGTAAGGCGCTAGCTTGCGGCCCCTTCTTGGAATTCATAACCATCCGCATACCATCCCGACAGATGGTACGGATTCAGAATGCGGCTGTCAATGCGTGCTCGATTGCGAGCCCGCCGGCGCCGCATTCAAGTCGGCCATCGCTTGCCTGCTGACCTACATTGAAATCGAGACCGATTTGTAGAAGGCGCATGATATGTTCACGAAAGCTAGGAGGGCATAGATGCAGCCGACTTGGGAACCGCACACCAAACACGGGCACCTCACGACCCAAAGCGATCTGCCCAGCACGGTCTTTGCCTTCCCCCGCGAACGCAAAGAACCACTGACCGACGCGCAACACGTTCGCAGTGCGATCGCGCGCTTCAACCAGGTCATCGGTGTTAGCGATGAAGAGCGCGACCTCGCCTTTGCCAACATCCAGAAGGCCGCCGAGTACTACGGCGTTAGGCTCGCCGAACGGTCGTGGCACGACCTCGCTTAGCGCTCAGCCGTCAGCCCTGGTCCGCGCCCAATCGCCGCTCGATAACGAAGCCGTTCTGCCGTTCCGTCACGCCGCTGAAGGCCGGTGATGCGGCAACCGCCAGCGCGCCGTGCACATCGGCGGACGTGCAACGCGCCAGACTTCCCTCACGCTGTAAGCGCTGATTCACGAGTACGGCAAGCGCCTCAGCCGTCAACGCATCGCCGCTCCCATCGTTCGCCAGCGACATCTGATAGCTAAGCCCTTCTTGCATCACGTACCGCAATACGACATGCGCCCGCTGATGTGCCCCGTGCAAATGCTCCGCCCGAAACGTCGTCACGGCGTCCGCCGCGCGGCCCGGCGCAAACAACGGCGCGAGCTGCGACCACATGATCGGATGATCGAGCTGACACTCGAGCACGGCAATCAGATCCTCGATCGTCCAAAGCGCGACCCGATGCGTCGCCAACTCTTCAGCAATGCCGCGCTCGTCAGGAAAATCCAATCCCAGCAACACGGCATACGTCGCCCCGACCGCATCACGCATCCGGGCCGCCTCCGCAACGAATGCAGAACTTCCGTGCAACTTCATCGACGCAACGGTCTTGCACTCAAATGCAACCTCATATGCAAGCGCCCCGAGCGGCGCCGTCGCAACCACATCCGGCTCGCCCTCGGCACCCAAGCGCTGGGCACTAAGCCCAAGATACGCCAATGCCTCGGCCACCGCGCGTTCGAACGGCGCGCCGATATTCGGCCCGTCCGCCGGATCCGCCGGCACGTTACGCACCACGGCCGCGCGCAACTGTGCGATCAACGCATCCAGCGCCGTACGATCGTGCTGCGGCTCAACGTGACCCGCAAATGGGTTCACCGGCACGTTCAGCCGGTACGTTCCATCCGGCAATAACAGAAATTCGGGTTTTTCGCCGCGATCGCGCTGTCGATCCAAAAGCGTCGCAATCCCATGCTGCACGTACGCCGGAATCGTCGATTTCGGCAACAGCCCGCGAGCAATGGCACTCGAGCAAATCTCGGCGGCCGAATGCGCCCGCTCATCGGCCAAAATCGCCCTCACCGCCGCAAGAATCTGCCCATGCCCTTCCCCCGAAACCAACAACGCCTCCGTCACGAGGAGCTTGTCGTTCTCTGTCACCCCGAGCTCGTCGAGGGGCCGCCCCAACCGCTGCTTTCCAATTCGCTGGACCTCAGCATCAAACACATCCTCGGTCATGCGCCCAAACGCCGCAACGTCGAGCGGAGCCGTCACAAGATCCAACTCATCCCAACGCACGGGCGTCACAACGCTCGCAGCCGCCGCACCGATCAGCGAGTACGGCACGAGACTCCAGTGCCCAACCGCGTTCGAAGTAACATGAAATTCATGCACACGCAACGACGCGTCCGCCGCGACGCATGAAGCAACAAGCCCATGCAGCCAAACGCGGACCTCCGTATAGCCCGGTCCATCCGACAGAGGCACCCAAACGCAAGCGCTCGAGGCTCCGTCACGCAACACGAGCCCGTCAAGCCCATGCGTGCGTAGCGCAGCCCGCACCGCCCGCACGGCCTGCGCCGAAAACCCGGCCGGCCGGTCAGCGTCCGGGCGAACGAGCACGCGCGCAAACGCCGCTTTCGCCGAATCATTAGGAAGCGGCGACCAGGAATGCACCTCGATGGCACCGCGGTGCGCTTCATACAAGATCGAGGCCTGGGAAAGCGCGAGGTACTCCACCTTCCCGGCTGCCGACATCACATCGACGGTCGCCTCATGTCCCGGCGCCGGGCCGTGCAGCGACGCGGAGTAGCGCGCGTCATCCCCATCACGATAGAATGCCGTTACAAGTGGTACGCCGCCGAGATGCCGGACAATCCACGAACCCGCCCGTCGATAATGATCGACGGCGCTCGCAACCACCGTTTCCATTGTCACACCCCCGTCGCCGTTCCGGCGACCGATGCGCGACTTCGACAAAGGGGAGCGGCAAAGCCCGCCGGTGAGAGGCGGCCGGCCTGCTCGTCAGCCGTGAAAACGCACATCGGCGCGTCGGCGCCGACGCCGCGTCCGTGCATGAGTGTGGCATGCTGAACTCAGTGCTCTGCTCAATACTCAGCAGCCGTTGGTTTCGCTACTCCGGCTCCTAACGCTCGCCGGCTGCGCCTGCTATGGTCGGCATGAGGTTATACGTTCAGCGGCAGGTAGGCACCGCCGTTAAGCGGGACGGTGCATCCGGTCAGGCTGCTAGCCGTAGGCGACACCAAAAAGCGAACCGCGTCGGCGACGTCGCCCGGTAGTCCGAGACGACCGGTCGGGGTGGCGCGCCGGGTTGCTTCGAACACTTCTGTGGCGTGGCGCGCCCGCAGTCGGGGCGTGTCGATCATGCCTGGTGCGAGGGTATTCACCGTGACGCCGAGCGTAGCGGCTTCGACCGCCGCAGCACGCGAGAGCGCGATCACTTGAGACTTCGCCGTCGAGTACGCGGGATTCGGCCCAGCGGCTGGATCCAGTCCAACGGTGGACGAGATCGTGACAATCCGTCCGCCGTCGACCCGGCTACCTATCCAACGCCGCAAGTACGCACGCAGGCAAAGAAATGTACTGCGCACGTTGAGGACCTCGTTCCCAACCCACGCGTCTAGCTCAAGCGTTCGGAGTGTTGGGGGTGAACCCGAGCTACCCACGACTAAGCCGCCGGCGACGCAGACGAGCACTGCGGCCGGGCCGAGGTCACGCCAGACGGCATCGAACAGCGCTTCGACCGAGGTTTCGTCGACGACATCGACGGCAAACGCACCGTGTCCGACACCAGCGAGGCTTGCCGTCACGGACTCGGCCGCTGCTCGGTCGATGTCGGCAAGTGCAACACGCATGCCGTCAACGGCAAGAGCGCGACTGATTTCCGATCCGATTGCCCCGCCGCCGCCAGTCACGATTGCGATGCGCGCTTCCTCACTCACAGGTGGAGATGCGCTCCGTCGTCGACCGCGATCGCGGCCCCCGTTAGATGCCGCGCTCCCGTGGAGCTGAGAAAACTCACGGTTTCGGCAACCGCGCCCGCAAGGGATCCGCTCACGCCTGAAACGACCGCGTTAACGGTAATCCCCAGTGGGCCCGCCTCTAGCGACGCGATGCGGGTGATGGCGAGAACCCCCGCTTTACTGGTCGCGTCGGCCGCACCAGTCGCGGCGTCGGCCATGAGCGCAGCCGACGACGCAACCGTCACGATGCGCCCATCAGCAACGGCCGTATTCGTACGCCGTCGGAGAAATTCGCGAACGCACAGAAACGTAGCACGCGCATTGAGGGCCTCCGTTTCCATCCAGGTATCGAGGGTCATCGTCGCAATGCGCGGCCGCACGCCGGGTTCGGGTGGCGTACCGCCTGCAATGCAAACGAGCGTTGTGACGGATCCGATTTGCGTCTCCACGGTCTCGAATAGACGCGTAACGGACTCCTCAACGCGGGTGTCGAGCGCCAGCGCACGATGCCCTTCCCCGTCCAGTCCTGCCACGGTCGCCTCCGCGTGGACCAGATCCGGATCCGCGACCACAACACGGTCGCCGGCGCGCGCGAGCGCCCGACTGACCTCGGTTCCGATGAGTCCGGCACCGCCGGTTACGATGGCGATGCGCGTCGTCGTCACGACTCCTCCCATTGATGTCCGAAGAGGCCTTGCGGACGCAACGTGAGCAGCACGAGCAGCAAACCGAAAGAAATCACGGTTTGGTAACTCGATGAAATATAGCGGCCGACAAGCGCGTTAACGATGCCGAGCAGAATGCCGCCCGCGAGTGCTCCGCTTAGGCTTCCGAATCCGCCAAGTACCGCGGCGACGAAGCCGAACACGCCGTACGCGAGTCCTGCATCCGGCGACGTAAACTGCGCGGGGGCGATGACGGCACCACCGAATCCGCCGAGCATGGCCGTAACCCCGAAGCCGATGGCGCCGACGCGCTCGGGGGAGATGCCCAAGAGCGCGCTCGTCTCGCGACTTGCTGCGCAGGCCCGCATCGCGCGGCCCAGCGTCGTGTATTTGAGCGTAAGCGCAAACGCACCGAGCGCGATCAGCGTTACCGCCGCAACAATCAGATATTGTCCGTCAATGCGGTTGCCGCCGAATTCCAGCGCAAAGCCGGGGAACCACGGTGGCAGCGTCTGCGGCGCCGGCCCAAGCGCCAGCAGCATCGCCGTGCTCGCGATGACGCCGAAGATGATCGTTTCGATCAAGATGACATACGCGGGGCTGCGCCGGCGCCAGAGCGGCAACACGACGACGCTCCAAAGCACGAGCCCGGTCAGCGTCGCCGCGAGCACGCCGAGCACGACCGCCAGCGGATACGGCAAGTGTACGCTCGTGTAGAGCCACGCCGTCACGAGACCGCCGATCATCACGTAGCTGCCTTGGGCGAAATTAACGACGGCAGTCGTGCGATAGATCAGCGAGTAGCCCGCCGCGACCAGCGCGTAGACGCAGCCGGTCGCGATGCCGATGGCAAGGACGAGGATCATGTCGGTGTGCCCTGGCCGGCATCGCTGCCGAGATATGCTTCGACCACCGCGGCGTCGGCTCGCACGACGTCCGGCTTCCCTGACGCGATCATTGAACCGAAGTTCATGACGGTCATGCGATCGCACAACCCAAAGACGAGCGGCACGTCGTGATCGACGAGCAACACCCCCACGCCGCGATCGCGCAATTCGCGCACCACGCCGGCGAGGCGCTTACGTTCGGGTTCGTTTAGGCCGGCGGCGGGTTCGTCGAGCAAGATGATCTGCGGCTCCATCGCAACCGCCCGCGCAATCTCAAGAAAACGGAGCTGGCCGAACGTTAGGTTCTTTGCGTCCGTTTCGGCCAGTGCGCCGAGATCGAAGCGCGCCAGCAACGCTTCGACCGAAACCGTCAACGCACGGGCTTCGCGGGTCGCGGCTGGAAGGCGCAATGCCACGGCGCCCAGACTTGCGTGAAAGCGCGTGTGCATGCCCACGATGACGTTCTCGAACACGCTCAGCCCAGCAAGCGGTGTGGCTTGCTGGAAGGTACGCGAGACGCCGAGGCGGGCAATCTCTGAGGGCTCGAGTCGCGTCAGGTCGTGTTCGTCGAACGTAATGCTGCCGCTTGTTGGGCGCAAAAATCCCGAGAGCAGTCCGATCGTCGTCGACTTCCCCGCGCCGTTCGGTCCGATCAGCCCGTGGATCTCGCCCTGCTCGATGCGCAGGTCAAGGCCCGAGACGGCCGTCAAACCGCCGAAGGTTTTCGTCACGCCGGTCATCGTCAGGACACTCATCGCGATGGTAACCGCCGGCGCAACCAAAGCGGCAACATATCGGCCATCGTCCCAGTATCAGCTGAACGGCCGAAGAGGCCGCTCGGCCAGAGCAGTAATAGCACGAGCAAGAGAATGAAAAAGATCAGGTTCTGCGCCTTCTCGAATCCGGATAGCACTTCGGGGGCGAACGTGAGCAAAGCAGCTCCAATCAGCGGCCCAATAAACGAGCCTCGGCCACCGATGAAGAGCATCAAGAAAATGTTGACGACGATGCTGATGTCGTACAAATCGGGGCCGACGAACGACGTGAACTCCGCGTAGAGCGAACCGGCAATACATGCCATCACGGCACCGATCGCAAACGCGAGGGTCTTATACTGCGTGAGGTGGATCCCGAGACTAGCCGCGATATCTTGGCCGGTTGCAATCGCGCGCCAGGCGCGGCCGATATACGATGTCGCCAGTGTGGCGAAAAACGCCAGAGCGATCGCGCAAGCGATCCAACTAAGCACATAAAAGGCCAGCGGATCGGCAAACGAGAGCGACCCGATCGCCAGTGGCGGAATTCCTGAGATGCCGATGCTGCCGTTGGTCAACGGGGTCGCCGCACCAACGAACGAGTCGACTCCGAGGGCGAGGGCAAATGTCGCCATCGCAAGGTAGTGTCCGCGGAGCCGCAACAACGGCGGTCCGAGGCCCAGGGCGACGACGAGCGCGCAGAGCGCAGAAACGACGAGCGCGAGCCACGGATTTAGATGGGCGCGCGTCGTTAGCAGAGCGGAGCCATAACCCCCGATCGCCATGAAAGTAGTCTGCGCGAAACTCACCTGACCCGCAAGGCCCAGCACGATGTTAAGCGAGATGGTGACGATGGCGTAGATCGCGGTGATCGTCAAGCTATAGGTAACTAGGCGCGATCCGCCCAGTGGCGCCAGCACGACCACGATAACGATCGCGGCCAAAACAATACGCTCTACGCGCTGCCGGAGTGGTTCCGTCATCGGTTTTCAGTCATTCCGAGATAGAGCGCGGCGAGCTGTTCGTCGTCGGGGCGCCGGTCTTCATGAAAGACGGCGCGTCCGTTCTGCAACACGATCGTCGTCTCGCGTTCGCTGCGCAGCGGTACCGCTTTCTGCTCGACGAGGATCATGCACAGCCCTCGTTCGAGCAGCTGCGCGAGCGCGTCGTACACACGGGTGACCGCTAGGGGAGCAAGCCCGAGTGACGGTTCGTCGAGGAGCAGCACGAGGGGTTTCGCAAGCAGTGCACGCGCGATCGCCAGCATTTGCATCTCGCCACCACTGAGCGTGCTGCAATCCTGTTCGAAGCGCTCGCGCAGAACGGGGAAGAGCTCTAAGACGCTATCAAGATCGCTAGTGAAACGCCCGCGCCGCGAGCGGGACGCCGCATCCCATCCGAGGATGAGGTTGTCGCGGACGTTTAACCCTGGTAGCCGGCCGCGACCTTCGGGGACGAGCGAGACGCCGCGCGTCACACGCCGATAGTCCGGAACGTAGGTGATGTCGACGTCCTCGAGCATGACGCGACCCGCACGCAGCGGCACGGCGCCGGCGAGCGCCTTCACGAGTGTCGTCTTGCCGGCCCCGTTCGCCCCCAGGACGAGCGTGAGGCTCCCGCGCCGCGCGGTGAGCGAAATCGGAGCCAAAGCCTCGATGCGGCCATAACTGACCGCGACGCCATCGGCGCTGATTAGAGTACGCTCGTCCATACTGGCTGTCTCGACTGCGGTTTAATGTACGCCAAAAACGATGTTGATCGTCGACCCTTGCAGCTTGCCGATTTGGAGCGGGTTGGGAACGTTTTTCTGCCCGGAATGATCGTCAGCCGTATAGTGATAAGCGGAGTTCGTGCCGTCGATCGACACCTTCTCCAGTGCCGCGCGCAACGCGTCGCCGCCGGTCGCGCCCGAAGCTTTGACGGCTTGCGCGAGGATCGTGACCGCATCCCAGCCGTACGCGGCGCCTAGCAAGTTCCCCGGGTCCAGCCCGGCAGCTTTGTACGAAACCAGAAAACCTGCGATTTTTGCCTTGATGCGCGGATTGGGAACGTTCGGGTACGCCTGCGGTGCCGTCGCGCTAAAGTAGACGTTCGGATAGGCCATCGTGGACTGTTGCATGATCCCAAGGTCATCGCCGGTCATTACGATCGGCACCTTGAGACCGACGGTCGTTGCGGCCTTCGTTTCAACGATGTGGGTCGATCCCGTAACGACATCGATGATCGCGTCGGGGTTCGAGTCTTTGACCTTCGACATCAAGGGCGTCAGATCGGTGGTCGATCCCTCAACGCCCGAAGACGAAAGCACGTTCAAACCCAGCTGTTGGGCCCCCGCCGCCATTTGCTGCGCGCCGAGTTGTCCGAAAGGGGTCTGCGAGTAGATGATCGCGATCGTTTTCGCGTGGAGACGATCCTTGACAAACGCGAGCTGAATATCGACGTGCTTGTTGTGGGGGGTATTTGCGAAGAATGCCCACGTCGGATTCGGCGGAAGGTCCGAATAGACGAGCATTGGCACTTTCGCACGCTCGACGATGGGCTCAGCCGCTCCATTCTGGGCCGAAGATAGGCCGTTGATCAGAACGCTAACGTTGAATTGATTGAGCAGCTGGTTGATCGCCGTGACCCCGGTCGTCGCGTTCGAGGCATTGTCAAGAATGTGAAGATGCACTTCGTGCCCGTCGATGCCGCCGGCCTCGTTCGCCACCTTGACCGCCAACTTCACGCCGTCGATAAATGCCGCGTCGTTCGAGGCAAGGAACCCCGTCAGGGAAACCGCCATGCCCACCTCGATCGGCGGCTTATTCGCCGCACGACCTGAGAGGGGCATCGCAAGGAGCGACACCGCCGCGATCAGCGCAAAGGTCCGTGCAAAGAGTTTGGCTCGTAGAGTCATCTTGTCGTCTCCTTCATAACGCCTCAACGGCGTCGCGTGGTGGTCAGTCATGCTTCGTCCGAATCCGTGACCAGCCGCGAGAGGTAGGCCCATGTACGGGGTCCCTCGCGCATGATGTTCGCGATTTTGTGGCCTTCCATGGCGTTGATGTACGTGGGCGTTCCGCCGAGAAGCATCGTTTGCGCGAGGATACGCGCGTTGAGCACGGCGTAGACGGCGCGAAATACCGCTTCACGAACGGACGCCCCCACAATCGTCGCTCCGTGTCCACGCATTAGGACAACCGGGCGGTCACCGAGACTCTGCGCCAAGGCTGCACCCTGCTCATTGCTGTGAATGAGCATTTCCGTCTCCGGACCGAACTGATCGCGAATTTCGAAAACCGGCAGCGGATTCTCGCCTTGGAATCCTGCCATATGGTAAATCGGGCGAAGCGGTATCCCCGCAGCGCCAAACGGAATCAGCTCCGGCGTATGACAGTGCACGACCGCCTTGACGTCGCTACGTGCGCGGTAGATCTGGCCGTGAATGTAGCGTTCGCCGTAGGTCCGTTCCGCATGTCCGGCGGGCTCGCTCTCGAGCGTCCATCGGAAGATGTTTTTTTCGCGAACGTTTCCGGGTGGGGACGCATCGGCGATATCGTAGAAGTTCGGATCGTCCTCGCAGCGCGCGCTGACGTGCCCGTAACCATCGAGGATGCCTTGATGGGCAAGAATCCGGTTGGCCATGACGAGGTCGTCGATCATCCGACCTTGACCCCGGCCAACAGTTCGCGCCGTAAGAACTCAAGCAATTCCGTCCAAGCCGCGTTGGCCGCGTCTTCGACGTAGTGGCTCGGGCTCGTGTAATCTTGGAACGCATGACCGGCGTCGTCGTAGGTGTGGAACTCATAGCGAATCCCGTTACGCTTTAGCTCCACCTCGAGGCGCGCAACGGCCTCGGGCGACGGGTTCGTATCACGTCCCCCGAAGAACCCGGCAATCGGGCAATGAATGTGCGCGGTCAATTCGATCGGGGGCGGCATCGCAGCATCGCGCGACTCGAAAAGATTGCCATGGTAGAGCAGAACGGCGGCCTGGTAGATCGGATTCGTACCTAAGCCAAGATAGCCGGTACGTCCCCCAAGACAGTGGCCGACCATGCCGATGCGGTCGCGGCGTACACGCGGATCCTCAACGAGATTGTCGATTGCCACGTTCATGTCGGCGACTAACTCGCTGTCGACGAGGTGCTTCATCGACGCGACGGGGTCTTCACCGATGGGCCGGCGGTGATAGTTGTTCGGCGCGGCAGCAACGAGGCCGATCGCAGCAAGGCGTTCGAGCACGTAGCGCGTGAAGGTATCGAGTCCGCCGCGATGATGAAGGACGAGAACGGCCGGATGCGGCCCTGGTCCCGGCGGATACGCCGTCAGAACCGTCATGGGGCTGCCGCCGACGTCGAGGATTTGCTCCGAAAATTCTACAGGCTCCGCTTGCACGATAGTTGATCTGTTAATCTACTGGCGCCACACCTTCCTGCCTGTCGGGCGCTGGAAGGGCGCTGCTCCGGGGAAGGTCTACTTGATATATCAATGAATCAACGGGCATGCGGCTTTTCACCTATGACGACGGCGGTGAGCCCCGCGTCGGCGTCGCTGTCGACAATGAGCGGTTCGTGGCGCTCCACGAATGCGCGGCGGATTTGCCGCGCAACCTACGCCGACTGATCGCGCTTCCCGATGGCATCGATCGCGCTCGGCAGGCCGTCTCGGGCCGGCCGGGCGACCGGATGCTGAGCGCGGTTCGCTTTCTGCCCGTCATCACCGATCCGAACGCCGTATGGTGTCTCGCGCTCAATTTCAAGACGCACCTGCGCGAAACCGGGCTCAGCACATCGACTGAGTTTCCGCATGTCTTTCTGCGTATGATGGCGTCGCTCGTCGGTCATGGCGAACCGTTGCATTGCCCGCCGGCGAACGTCGCGGTGGAATACGACTACGAAGGTGAGCTGGGCGTCGTGATCGGCCGCGGCGGCCGGAACATCGCGCTGGGCGATGCCCTCGACCACGTCGCCGGCTACACATGCATCAACGAAGGGTCGGTGCGCGACTACCAGCGCCATAACCGAAACTTCGGTCTGGGCAAAAACTTTGAAGCGTCGGGCAGCGTCGGCCCCTGGCTCGTCACCGCGGATTCGTTCGGTCATCCCTCGCAACAGCGCTTGATTACGCGTGTAAACGGGATTGAGCGTCAGAACGAAGCGCTAAGCGACATGCTGTTCGGCGTTGAACCCGTCATCCATTACCTCTCGCAGGGCTATGACTTACGACCGGGCGATGTCATCGCGATGGGGACGCCGGGCGCCCTCCCGAGCGGCCTCGTTCACATGCAGCCCGGCGACATCGTCGAAGTTGAGGTGACGACTCTTGGAATTTTGCGCAATCCTGTGATCGCTGGAGTTTAATGATGATCGTCGATACCCACGTCCATGTCGTGTCGGATGACCTCGCGCGGTATCCCAAACGCGAGGGCGCATTCGCTTGGCCAACCCTCACCACCGAAGACTTGCTCGCGACGATGAATGCCTGCGGTATCGACCGCGCGCTCCTCGTCCAAGCGTTCTTTACCTATGGGAACGACAACAGCTACGCGATCGATGCTGCGCGAGCCCACCCCGAACGCTTCCTGAGCGTCTGCGTGATCGATCAACTCGCCGACGACGCGCCGGACGTGCTTAGCGATTTGGTCGAAAATCACGGCGTTCGGGGGTTGCGCCTCATGGGCACGAAGCGCCCCGGTATCCTCAACAACCCGAAGACGTTTCCATTGTGGCAGCGGGCGGCGGACCTCAAGATTCCGGTCTGCGTTGCGGCGGAGTTACCAGAGATTCCCGACGCGCTTGACGTGATCGCGCGCTTTCCACAAGTGCCGGTCGCGCTCGAACACATGTGGGGCTTGGAACTGGGCGATCCGCCCTACGAAGTCGTTGCTCCGGTACTCGCTGCTGCGCAACTGCCGAACGTCAAGCTCAAGCTTGCACCGAATAACTCGTACGCTGCCCGGGTCGGTGCGGCAACGCCGCGCACGTTCTTCGGGATGCTGGCCGAACACTTCGCACCAGAGCGCATGATGTGGGGTTCGAATTATCCGGCGCACTGGGATAAGTACGGTAAGATCTCGGAACGCCTTGCGGTGATGCGCGACGACCTTGCCTTCCTCGGTGCGGACTGGAACGAGTGGTTTTTTGGCAAGTCCGCCTTGACGTTCTGGCCGTCCCTGGCAGCGGTGTAAGTCAACTTTGAAAGGGGAGCCCTGCGTCTGCGGCGCGTACTTTAACGCCGTCCGATGAGCAAAGCTTCGAGCAGCGTCGCGAGGAAACACGCACGCGTCGCACCGATCCGCAAGATTCCACCGCCGCTTCCTCTCCAAATGCTGCGGGCACGGGAAGCCGTCATGCGACGCTTTCGCCCATTCCTGCGCGACCTGGGCTTGAACGACCAGCAGGGCCGGATCATCCGCGTGTTGGCCGAGGCGGACCAACTGGAGATGCGCGAGTTATCCGCGCGTACGTGTATCCACCCCGCAAGTCTTTCACGTATTATCCCACGCCTGGTCGAACGCAGAATCGTCCAACGCTGGAAAGATGAAGACGATGCTCGTCGCGTTGTGGTTGCCATTACTGCTGGCGGGCGTTCGCTTTTCAAAGTGCTAGCCCGCAACTCTGAACGCATCTACGCGGAGCTTGCCTCCGAAATCGGCTCGGTCAGAATGCGCGACCTCTACCGCTGCCTCAACGTCCTTATCGAACTCGATCCCGATCTAGACGGCTCCCTGGAAGAAATGGACGAAGCCGAGGGCTAGTTTTCGCCCTACTGCAGGAAGGCGCGTATGGACGCGTAGACGACCAACGGTATCGCAATAAGCACATACAGTCGCAAGACGCGCAGAGCTACCTTGGTATGGGGTGACAATGTGGCGCGTCCAAAGGCCTTGCCGTGTGCTCTCACACAGGGTGTCCCCAACCGACGAGCGGCGCAATCGCAACGAGCGCGTACGTTGCGCCGATCAGTGAAATGGCGACCACAATTGAGCCTCCGATGACGCTGGCGCGTCGCGAATTCCGTAACTGTCCCATGACAACCTGATCGCCGGCCAACAGCAGTACGAAAAGGAGCGCTGGGGCCATCAGCATCATGGAGAGCACATTGACGATGATCGAGATCGCGAGCAGAGGTGCATGGGGAATGAGGACGATGGCGCCGGCCAATACGCTTGAACCGAGGCCGATGGCGTAGAAACGCCAACCTTGCGCGAAGCCGCTGTTGAAGCTCCCGCTGTAGCGCAACGCTTCGCATAGACCGTAGGCCGAACTGCCTGAGATCGTCATCGCGGCGACGAGGCCCGCCTCGATCATGCCGAGCGCAAACAACGCTGCCGGACCGCTACCGATGAAGGGGCGCAGGGCCGTCGCGAAATCCGCGCCGGAAACGAGTCCCGTCGTGCCCACGTGGTGTGTGAAGAGAACCGACGTCGTGACGACTGCTGCGATCGCAACGATCGCGGCTATCCCCGCGCCGGTCGCGGTATCGAGTCGCGCGGCCGGGAGATCTTCGTGGCTCAACCCTTTGTCGACGACCGCGTTCTGCTGAAAAAAGAGCATCCACGGCGTGACGGTGGCACCGATGTTCGCCAGGATAAGCGTGAAAAATGGAAGTCCCAGACCTCCCGGAATCGGACCCCACCCGGCAAAGGCGCGCGTGACAGCCCGCAGGTCAGGATGCGCGAAGAGGACGACCGGAACGAAGACGACGTTGACGGCGGCTAACGCCAAGACCGTGCGCTCCCAAGTCGCGTAGCGTCGGGCCGCCATTGCGAGCGCTACCATCGCGACCGCGCCCGGAATGGCTAACTGCGGGGCAACGCCAAAATACGCGGCGCCGGCCGCGATCGCGATAAATTCCGTCACCAATGTCAGGAAATTCCCGGCCGCCAGGTCGCCGATCGCGATCCACCCCCAGCCCGAACCGAACCGTTCGAAGATCAACTCGCCGTGTCCGCGCCCCGTGGCAATGCCAATGCGAACAACCATTTCTTGAACGATATAGGCGAGCACGAACGTGAGGATGATAAACGGCAAGAAGAAACCAACGCCGTACGACGCACCGGTCGCCGCATAGGATAGCATGCTTGGCCCGTCGTTCTCTCCCAGCATGACGAGGATGCCGGGGCCGGCCAGTGCAGCGAACAGCGGTACCATCCGGCTCGTCGCGCGCAGCGCGCTGATCCGCGCGCGATCATGCGCGCGCAAACGGTCTTCGCGCGCCCCGGGCCACGCGAGTACCTGTTGGGTCATGGGGTAGCGAGCCCGGGAATCTGAGCGAGCTTCTTCGCCGGACGCTCGAGGTTAAACACCTTTGCTGCCGTCTCACCGAGAATGTTCCGCTTACCGGTCTCGCTTAAGAAGGGCAAATCGTAGATCGTGCTCGGCAGATCGAAATCCCAGTGCGGGTAATCCGACGAATACATGAGCTGATTCTCTGCGTCGATCATCCGGAAGGTATTCTGCAACGCTTCCATGTCTTGGATCTCCATGGGTTGCGTCGAGTAATACATCTTGCGCATGTAGTCGCTGGGCTTCATCTTCAGCTCGGGGCATTCGTTCGTGCGCATCATGTACTCGTGGTCGAGGCGCTGCATTAGCCACGGCACCCAAGCGAGCCCCGACTCCATCCAGATGACTTTGAGCTTCGGGAAACGCTCCGGCAAACCGTTGACGATCCAGTTCGTCATGTGCATGACGTTGTACCAGACGAAACCCAACGCGTGCACGGAGATGAAGCGGTTCGCCGTTTTATAGGAATTGTCGAACCAGTTGAAGTTGCCGTGAAAGGCGATCGGCAAGCCACGTTCTTCGAGCATGGCATAGGATTTCATCAACGCGTTGTCGTGCACGGCGGTATTGTGCGTGGCCGTTACGAGGAACCCGGATACGCCCTTGGCGTCCCCGAAGTCGTTGATCATCTTGTAACACGCCTCGGGATCGTAGAGCGGCAAGTACAAGAGCGTTCGCAAGCGCGGTTCCTGAGGAATAACGGTTTCCAGCAGCCACTTGTTATATGCCCGCGCCATATGCGTTTGCACCTCGACCACCGGATGCAAATTGAGATTCAACATTTGCGTCGGAAAGAGCATCGCAATATCGATGCCCATCGAGTCCATCCAACGCCGGCTCAGCTCCGAGTGCCGCTCGAGGTCGCCGGTCTTTTCGTGGGGACGGAGCGGATAGCGCGTGACACGTCCGGCCTGATCTTGATTTCCAAGCGTTGCCGGCGAGAGCCATCCTGAGCGTCCACCCATCGGTCCGGTCGACGCCATGCCGAGATGCTTGAGTACGGGGTCATCGAGGAACGAGGCAATAGCAGCCATCGCCTCGTTCTCGTAGTGGTGAGAGTCAACGTCCACGATGAAGAGGTCTTGGTAGTTGCGGTCGCGGGCCTGCTTCGCCGCGTGTTTGAGCAGCGTGCGGGTGTCGAACTCGGCGACCTGTTGACCGATGAAATCGCTGGTCGGTAAAACGATGCTCATCGCGGCACTCCCGGATTCGCCCACGACTGCCAGAGTCCGAGTTCGAAAAGCTGCACGTTGACCGCACGCAGCAAGGCGGACGTTGCGACCATGCCTTCGGTGGCGGTCAGCGCGCCGGGTGTCGTCGCCGCGAATGGGCCGTTCGCTTCGACGCGCGCACAATATAGCCGAACCGCGGCCGTGAGGAGCTCCTGAATCGTCGCGTCGTCCAGCGGGGCGCCCTCAGCGCTGGCGATCAAATCTCGAACTGAGTTACGCGATAACAACATAAACATCGTCCCCTTTCGTGATGACCTCAAATTTTTTGAGTCGCTTACGGCGGTCGCCGACGAACTCGCCGGTCTTGATATCGTACTCGTATCCATGCCACGGGCAGACGAAATGAATATCGTCCTTGGAAAAGCGCTGCCCAAGATAGGTCTTATCGGGAGCGATAATATCCTCGACTTGTGCCATCGTGAGGCCTTCGCATGCCGGTCCACCCTGATGAACGCACAGATTTTGATACGCATAGAACTGCCCGGCGCTCTGCAAGACACCGATTTCGAGTTCGCCGGCCTGCACGATTTTTCGGCCGTCATATTTGAAATCAGCGCGCGTGCCGACATAGATTTCTGCCATGCTTCCTCCCACGGGTCCGGCCCGATTCATTAAGACATATATGATTTGACTTTTAATAGTTGATGTGTGTATTATTTACTTATGACATCCTCGCTTGTCAAGCGGGAACGCAAATCTTCGGCGCTATCATCCGGGCCAGGTTATTGGATTCGTTTGGGCTACCGGGCAATCGTGCGCTCGTTGTCCGAAGAATTGCGCGCTCATGGCATCGCATTCAATCACTATCTGTTCTTGCGCGCGCTGTTCGAAGAAGACGGCATCACTCAACGTGAACTCGCCGATCGTCTTGGAGCTGAGCCGGCAACCGTTACGGTCGTCCTCGATGCGATGGAGGGCCTCGGCATCGTCGAACGGCGCGATCACGACAATGACCGCCGGAAAACGAACGTATTCCTCACCAGAAAGAGTGAGCGACTCAGAGCCCCAATCCTCGATGCAATTGCAGCCAGCAATCGCGTCGTTCTTCGCGGCATCACTCCCAGCGAATTCGCGACGTTTCAAAAGACGTTAGCGAAAATGATCGATAACGTGAACGATCTGCGCCCGTAAGGCAGCAAATCCCGCCCGCTAAACGATCAGGAGGGGCGACGAACGCGACAGGGGGCGGTAAACGTTAGACCAGTTCCATGAACTCGGGTGCGATCGTCCCGAGCCGCTTCGCCCCGCCGGCGGCGGTGATGATCACCGAATCACCCCAGTACACGCCGGGATTACCGTCACGCGCCACGATCGGCTTGATAATGAACGAAGCGTTTTCCTCGAGCACCCATTGCTTCGTCTCCTCATCAGCCGTGAAAACGTACATCGGCGCATCGTCGCCGACGCCGCGTCCGTGCATCAGAAAGCGCATCGTATAGGACGTGTTTTCGACGAGCGCCTCGGTCTTTTTGGCGAGTGCTCCGAGCGTGGTGCCGGGCCGCGCGAGGTCGCTGCAAAACGCCACGGCTTCTTGCTGGACCTTCCACAACTCGCGATACACCGCGGGGACCCGGCCGAGCACCGCCGGTTGCGTGACTTGGCCGCAATATCCGGCATGGCGGCCTTCGACTTCCACGCGAATGAAGTCGCCCGGCGCAAAACGCCGCGGCGTCGGCGGTCCCGCGGAGGTCAGCGTTTCCGGTGCCCCGGCAGCCCACATGATCATCGCCGGCACTTCGCTGCCGCGTTCGATCATTGCGTTCAGCATCGCTCCATAAACGGCGTTCTCCGTCACTCCGGGACGCGCGGTCGCTCGCATCGCCGCGATCGCCGCCTCAGCGTAAGCGACGCTCGCGCGGAGAAATTCGATTTCCTCCGGCCCCTTCGTGTAGCGAGCGACGTCGAGCAGACGCGTGCAGTCGGAGAGCGTTGCGCCGGGAAACGCGTCGTGCAGTTTCTGATAGAAGCCGTAAGCGACGATGCCGTCGGCAAAACGCGGCACGCCCGTCAGCCCGGCGAGGCCGATGCGCGGGCGAGTGAGACCGAGTTCCCGCAGACGTGTGATGAGGCCGTCTCCGAACGCGCGACCGCTCGTGCGGATATCGGTGATCCAGTCCTGTTGCGCGCGCCACTTCTCCGCCGAGACGTCCGGCACGACGATCGCCGTCGGTTCGCCGTCGAGCGGGAACACCGCGCCGACCTCAAACGAATAGCCGCCGAGTCCGGTGAGATAGCGGGAGTACGCCGAGAAATGATCGTGGTGCCCCGTGTGCGGCGGAGCCACCAGAACGTCAAGTCCGTCGCGTGCCATGAGCTCCCGCACCCGTCCCCAGCGACGATCGCGTTCGGCACCGGAAAACACCCTCGTCGCAGCACTTGCCATTGCGAGCGACTAGGGACAAACGGGCCGGCGACTCCTGGTTGATCCGCGGGTCCGGGTTGCTTGGCGGTGCCCGTCCCGATATTATGACCCCATGCTTAACGGCGAATCGCATTTCTCGACCAAGCTCTCCGAGCAGATCCCGCCGGCGGCGGCCGACCGGCCCCCGCTGCGCACCAACGTCTACGATGCCGCATGGATGGCGAACACGTCGCTCGCCACGATGTTCCCCTACGTGCATCGCGGTTCGATCGTTCCCGGTGCGACACTCTTCATGGGCGGCGAAGGCGCGGAGTTCGGCCACTTCTTCCACGAGAACACCGAAGAGGAAGTGGCGCTCGTGATGGGCGGCCGCGGCACGATGAAACCGACCGGCACGGTTATGATCGCGCCCTTGCTTCACGGCGTGCAGGCGTTCCTCAAAGACCAGAGCGATCCGAACAACTACTTGCTGATCGTCATCACGCAGCGCCAGCCCGACGACGGCGAGCAGCGCGAACGCGTGTTCTGGCGCTGCGGCTGCAACGAGGTCCTGTTCGAATTCGCGTATGTCGCAACGCCCTCGGACACCTACGATCCGCATACGAGCGAGATGTTGCTGACGACGCGCTATTCGAGCGAAGCGGCCGAACGGTTCAACGCCGACGTCGCGAATCGCACGTGCAAACGCTGCGGCAAAGTCGCCGACAAGTTCCCGGTCGAGGCTTGGGGCTGGACCCGCAACACGCGCGCACACGATGCCGCAGCCGAAGCGCGCAAGGCGCTGCTCGAGCGCGCGAAGGCGATGGCATGACCGCGCCCGCAGAGACGTTCACGTTCGAACGCAAGCGATTTCTCGATATCTTCGAGCTGCAGGCCGCTGCCGGGCCTTACGACGAGCTGCCGATCGTGCTCGCGCACATCGATCCGCAACTGCACGTGAGCCGCAACGATCGTCCGCAGCCGTTCTATCTCATCTGCGCGAAGGACGCGATGCTCGTCGCGCTCAGCGGTGAAGCACGCGTCGAGTTCAAGGACTCCTCGGTGAACTGGCACCAGATGCTGCCGGGCGACTTCGTCTACGTTCCGGCCGGAACGCCGCACCGCATCGTTCCAAACGAACCGTCGTTGCACGTGCGCTACAAAGCCCTGCATCCCGGCCGCGAAGGCGTGGCCTGGTATTGCGAGCGTTGCGGCAGCCGGCTGCACCGCATCGAATGGGACGAGAGGACGCTTCCGCAGGAAGGCTACGCGCAAAGCTGCCGCTGGTACGGGGAGAACCTCGCCGGTCAGCCATGCCCGACGTGCGCCCTGCCGGCACCCGAACTCGCGCTGGACGGCATCCGTTGGGACGCGATCGCCGCCGCGCTGCGGAATCAACCTGCTTGACCCTGATCCGCGGGTGCGACAGCATACTGGCATGATGCATGCCGTCTCGTTCCGCGCGCTCATCGCGCTCTCGCTCCTCACGGTTCTGACCGTCTCCGCGAGCCCCGGCGCCCGGGCGCAAGACCGCGCCCCTTACGAGCTCAACGCCATCTTCGCCGTCACCGGCCCGGCCGCGTTCATCGGCGGCCCCGCGGCCCAAGCCTTCAAAGTTATTGAGGGCTACGTAAATTCGACCGGCGGGATTCACGGCCGGCCGATTCACATGAACGTCCTCGACGACCAGACGAACCCGCAAGTCGCGGTGCAGCTCGTCAACGGCCTTGCTGCGAAACACGTCGCGGTCTTCATCGGACCCATGGCGACCGCGTCATGCAACGCGGTGGTCGGCCTCATCTCGAACGGCCCGGTCGCGTATTGCGTCTCGCCGTTCATCAACCCGCCCTCAGGCGGCTTTATGTTCGTCCAAGGCGGCTCACCGATCGACGGCGGCGTCGTCACGCTGCGCTATCTCAAGGAGCGCGGATTGAAGCGCGTCGCGATGCTCGATGCAACCGACGCGACCGGACAGGCCCTCGACCGTGCAACAGAAGCGGCGTTCAGCTACCCCGAATTCCGCTCGATGCAGCTGGTCTCGCACTTGCACTTCTCACCGCAAGACGTCAGCGTCACGGCTCAGGTCTCACAGATCAAGGCCGCGAACCCGCAGGCACTAATAAGCTGGAACTTGGGAACCGCGTTCGGCACAGTCGCACACGGACTGCACGACGCAGGCCTCGACAACTTACCGTTGGTCGTTGCCGGCGGCAACGCGAGCGCCAACCAAATCAAGGCGCTCGGCGGCTTCACGCCGACCGACATGCACTTTCTGGTCAGCCCGCTGTGGGCGCAAGATTCGCGCGTTCCCAAAGACGTGAAGGATCAGGAAGCCCTCTTCGCGCGCGTGATGCACGACGCAAATTTGCCGAGCGACGGCGCCTACGCGAGCGACTGGGACATCACGATGGTCGTGATCGACGCGTTGCGCCACTTACCGCCCGATCCGACCGCCGAACAAATTCGCAACTACATCTCGCACATCAGCCACTTCGTCAGCACGAACGGCACCTACGACTTCCGCTTCGGCAACCAAAGCGGCGCCGGCCAAACCATCTTCATCCTCGTCCACTGGGACCCCAAAAACAACCGCTTCAGCGCCTCCAGCCAAACCGGAGGCCACCCGCTCTAGGCACTGTCATCCCGAGCTTGTCGAGGGACCGGCCAACCGTTATTCGCGAGAAACTTCGACGGCACGAACAGCGGCATCCCATCCTCCCACATGCTATCCGTGAGCGGCCGCTTTCCACTTCCGTCGGCATTCATCACCCAAATCTGCCCATACGGCTGGAACGTCGCATCGTAGAGCGTCGCCTCATTCCGGAATCCATACGACCCGGTGTTATAGGCAAGCTTCCCATCCCACGTCCAAACCGCGTGCGCGTTGTTCGCGCCGCCACTCGTCAACTGCGTCAGTCCCGTCCCGTCCGGCCGTATCGTATACACGTCGAACGACGTATACGTCACCTTGCGCGTGAATGCGATCAGCTTCCCATCCGGCGACCACTGAGGCAGGTTGTCGAACTGGTTCGTCAGCTCGCGAATATTGCGGGTCTGCAGATCGAGGATGCGCAGCCCGCCGCTGGTTTCATTCCAAACGCGAAAAACGATATACCGGCCATCGGCACTATAACTCGGAAAGCCGGCGTTGATCGAGGCATCGGTCAGCGCCTCCGCACCCGAGCCGTCGCGTCGGCAGCGCCACAACACGGCCTTGCCGGTTGCACGCGCCGTAAGAAATCCGCCGACGCCGAATGCAAGCCACTCCCCGTCGGGTGACCACGCCGGCTGAAACGCTCCCGCCTGCCCCCGCGCCAGCATTTGCGGGTCTTGCCCGTGATCGACGGGATCGTATACCTTTCGCTTCGTCGTTGAATCGTAGTTCATGAGCACGACGGACGAGTCACCGAGTTGTTTCTGCGTGATCACCATCTCGCCGTTGCGCGAGAGCGCCGGGAAGACGTCGGTATGGCGGTATTCCCAGCCGGGATCCCAGCCGTAGAGCTTCTTGCCGAACGGTCGGACCGGATTCATGCTCTGCTTTTCGTACACGACAAGCTTGCCGTCGGGTGACCATGCTGGAGAACGCAGCTGCCGCTTCAGCGGCGCTACCGCCGCCGAACTATAGGCGAGTCCCTCATCGGGGGTGTACTTTACTTGCCACGCAAGCAGATCGGGTGCCAGCCAATGCGGTGCCAGACGCAAACCGGGGCCTTGGCTGTGCTCAAGCCGCGCGCCGGTGTCCACGTTGACCGACACAATCTGCGAGGCCACTTTGCCCGCAGCTTCGGGACGATGCGCGCCCCACGTGCCTTCGGTCGTGATCTCGTAGTACGCGATACGCGTGCCGTCCGGCGACCACGCGGGCGAACCCAAGCTGAATCCCGGCTTGGTCGCTACCTGGCGAAAGCCGCTGCCGTCGGGCCGGATCACGTAGATGCTCAGCTCTTGCGTGTTCTCCCAGCCCTTACCGTCGTCGTGGCCGCGCCACGCGGTGTTGCGGTCACTCGAGAAGGCAATCCACGTACCGTCGGGCGACCAAGCCGGTTTGAAAAAGCCGTCAGGTTTCGTCTGATCGCCCTGCACTTGCTTCGCACCGGTCAGGTTGCGCAGCCGCCCCGTGGCGATATCCATCGTCCAGATATTTGCGCGGTAGGTGTCACGCGTCGACACGAACGCCAGCGTCCGACCGTCGGGCGACATCGCCGCGCCGTCCTCGACGGCCGGGCTCGCCGCGAGCGGCCGCATATTCGAACCGTCGAGATCGCAGCGAAAGATATCCGCTTGCCCGTCGCCGCTACGCTCGGACGTAAACACGATGCCGCGGCCGTCGGGCGTAAAGCGCGCGTGATAGTCGAAGCCGATCGTCGGAAGCAGCTTGCGCTCGCCCGAACCGTCGGCATTCGCAATGTACAGATCGGACACCGTCGGCGCGATGCGATTCATGTACATCACGCCGAGTTTCGCCGGCTGCGCCTGCGCCGGCGCGGCTTGCATCGCCAATGCCGTCAGCGGCACGGCTGAAATAAACGTGCGACGATCCATAGATCACTCCCATGTAGCCTGAGGCGGCTACGGTGACCGGCCCGTTACGCATCTCTGCGCGGCAGTCCCACCCTCACATCGAAAGTCGAATCATGCCGGTGGCGCAGCTTATCGCTGGGGCAAGCGCGCCTCGTAGCCCTCCCAGGGCTTATCCGGCTTTTGCTCGGTGTCGTAGGCCGCCCGTTCGGCAGCGTTGAGAACGACCAGATGCCGACTGAGCGCCAGCGCGGCCATCTCGGCGCGCGCGTCAATATCGGTATAAATCGCCCGGACGGTGGCTTCTTTCACGCTCGGCCCGACGATCGTATCGCCGTGCCCGCGCATCAAGACGACGGGGTTTTCGCCAAGCGCACGCGCCAACGCATCGCCGGTCGCCGCATCGCGCACGAGCATCCCTTTCTCAACGCCCGGAACGTTCCGTATTTCGAAGACGGGCGTAACGTCCGGCAGAAAGCCCGCTTGTCCAATAACCGGACGAAGCGGCGTGCCGCTGATCGGCAGCGGCAACACCGCCGGATCGTGCGTGTGGATCACCGACACCACATCCGGTCGCGCCAAATAAATGCGGCAATGAATGAAGCGTTCACCATTGAGCTGCACTGCCGAACGATTGACGGTCTCGCACGTGGCGGCATCGAGCTCGACGATGTCACCACGCTGCACATCCCCCGGCGAAATCGCGCGCGGCATGAAGAGATGCTGCGGATTCTTGACCGAACGCACCGACGCATGCCCCCGGCTATCCATGACGCCCTCGTTCGCAAGAATGTGACTCGCCGTAATGAGATCCTGAATATTCGCTTCATCCGGATCACTCGCCACCGCCTGCTGCTGAGCCGAACCAACCCGCACCATTAGCGCAAGAACCAACAAAGCAATCAAAGCAACAGAACGCAAGCGCATTTTTTCTGTCATCCCGAGCTTCACTTTTGTCATCCCGAGCTGCATCTTTGTCATCCCGAGCCGCATCTTTGTCATCCCGAGCCGCATCTTTGTCATCCCGAGCTTGTCGAGGGACCGCCACAATCCCTCATTACGCAAGAACCGTTACGAAAACGCTTTCACCAAGAGCGCAATCCCAATCACGACCATAAACACAACAAACGCAAGCCGCAACTGACGCTCCGGCAAGCGATGCGCAAGATCAACCCCGAACCGCACCGCAAACACCCCGCCAACCGCCAGCGGCACCGCGACTCCCCAATCGACATCACCCTTCGACGCATAGGCAAACGTCGTCAACGTACCCGACAAGACTGAGAACGCAAGCGACATCCCTTGCGCCGCGACCTGCGTGTAGCCAAAGAGCATCGTCATCGCCGGAACGGCAACGATCGCACCGCCAATCCCAAACAGCCCGGAGCAGACCCCACACACCGCGCCGACAACACCGACAAACGGCCACGGCAACACCGCCACCGTTTCCGGCGTGCGGCGAGACAACGCCCGGCGCGCGATGTCGATCGCGATCAAAATGAGAAAGACGGCGAATCCGATGCGCAGTTCGCGGCTTGCAAGCGAGGTCGCGAAGAGCGCGCTCGCATACGTAAACGGCAGCGCGGTCACCCCAAGCAGCGCCGCCGCCCGCACATCGAGACCGACCTTCTGCGCATACCCCACCAACGCGATGATGACATTCGGCATCGCCATGACGAGCGCCGTGCCTTGCGCGAGCTGCTCCGTTAAGCCAAAGACGATCCCGAGCGCCGGGATTGCGAGCGTCGCCCCGCCGATACCGAAGAGGCCGCCCAAAAAGCCGCAGAGTCCGCCGAGCACCACGAACTCGGCGGCTCGCGCAACCGCGATCAGGAGGAAGGTTCCGTTAGCGACTCATCGCGGCAAAGAAGTCGGCTTTGGCACGCGGGACTTCCGTTTGCCAAAACTGTTTCATGTCGTCCGGAATCGGAACGCCGTTGGGGAAATGCGTGAGCGGCTGCCACGATGTCTTGTTGTCGAGATCGTCGAGACACGTGGCGAGTTCCGCCTGCATGCGCTCGGGCGGGAAACCGATGCTTCCGCCATGTCCGGCTAAGAGAAAATTGAAGCGGAAATCCTGGAGCCGGCGCAGCGACCGGCGCTGCATGTCCCAATCATCCCAGCAGCGCAACGGATTCGTCCACAACTTCTTCTCGTCGATCAGCCAGTTCAGCGAATCGCCGACGAACAACCGCTCGTCGATGAGAAACGCGACGCTGCCGATCGTATGCCCGGGAATCGGAATGATCGTCACGCCCGGAATCGGTTCCGTGATGTCATAGCCGGTCAGGATGTCGGTCGCCTCGGGCGAGGCTTCGCGATCGTTCTCATGGATCCACAACCGCGCGCCGAACTTCTGGGCGTACTTCGCCGACGCGCCGACGTCATCGCGATGCGTCAAGAGCACGTGATCGAGCCCGCCCTGCTGCTCGAAAAACTCGACCAGCTTGCCGACGTAGCGCGGCCCGTCGATCAAGATGTTCAAACCGGTGCTCGTGCGGATGAAAAACGGATGCGCACCGGCGGTCGCGTTATCGTTATAGCCGAGCCGGTAGAGATTGGGCGCGAGCTCCTGCGGAAAAACGTGGTCGGGCATCGGCAGGCCGTGCGGCGCCAAGATCGAGCCGGTCGGACACGCGAGCGCCGCGCGCCAGACTTGCATCTCTTCGTCCGGCGTTTCCGGTTGCCGCACGAAGATTGCTTTGCCGTCCTTGCCGGCAGCGATCATCCCCGGGGCCATATTCCAAGCCGCCCGGCAAATACGGCATGTGGGCGTGGTTGTCCAGACCGTGCGATCGATTGTTTCCATAGTCGTCCTCCCCCGAACTCTGTTCGGCCGCCGGTACAAAGGTTCATTGCATGAACGGCGTAATCGGGAATCCATGAGCACGACGCAACCCCGCCCCACCGCTTCGTACGACGTCGGCGGCGTGAACCTGCCGCGTCCGTTCCGCGTCCGCCGCATCGGCCACTTAGGGATCAATGTCGACCGCATGGACGAGCAGTTGGAGTTCTACACCAAGCGACTCGGGCTGCGCGTCTCAGACCCGCTCAACTTCGGCCAGCGCCTGCCGCCTGAAGAGCAGGTAAAGCACAAATATCACACCGGCTACTTCCTGCGCCACGGTACCGACCACCACTCGTTCGTGCTCTTCCCGCGTTCGACGTACGAAGCGATGGCCGCGATGCGCGGCGGACGTTCCGATTCCCGCGTCACGACGAACCAGATCACGTGGCAAGTCGGCAGCTTGCGCGAAACCGTCGACGGCGCCGCGTATCTCGAGGAACACGGTTCGCACGTCACGCGCACCGGGCGCGATACGCCGGGTTCGAACTGGCACGTCTATCCGCTCGGCCCTGAGAATTTCGTCAACGAACTCTACTACGGCATTGAACAGATCGGCTGGGACGGCGAGAGCAAGCCCGAAGCGATGCATCAGATCAAGTACACCGAAGCACCGCCGCTGCCGCATCGCTCCGAGTCGGCCGAAATCTTGGCCGCCACGGCCGCCGGCGTCGACATCGCATCGGGCGTGCGCACGTTCGAAACCGAGGAAGAACGCTACGACGTCAGCGGCATCTTGCTCGGCCGTCCGTTCAAAGTCACGCGCGTCGGACCGGTGCGCCTCTTCCTCGAAGACGTCGCCGCGGCCATCCCGTTCTACCGCGACGTCTTAGGCCTCGCCGTTACGGAAGAGGTCACCTGGAACGGACATCGCTGCGTGTTCCTTCGCGCCAACACCGAACACCACTCGATTGCGCTCTATCCCGTCGCCCTGCGCGACGAACTCGGCCTACGCGCCGATAGCAAACTCTTCTCCATCGGCTTCCAAGTCGCCGACTACCGCCAGCTGCGCGATGCATTGCAATACTTCCGCGACGCCGGCACAACCGTGCGCGAACTTCCCGTCGAATTATTCCCCGGCATCGACTACAGCGCGTTCGTCCTCGACGCCGACGGCAACGCCGTGCAGCTCTACTACTACATGGAGCAAATCGGCTGGGACGGAAAACCGCGCACCGCCGCGCAACGCCGCAAGGTCGTCCCCGGCGAATGGCCCGCATCCCTCGACGCCATGGGCGACACGTTCCTAGGCGAACCCTACCTCGGCCCCTGGGGCTAAAAAAGTGAGGCAAGAAGACACGCCTCGCGCCCACGGCCATCGGCTACTCAAGCGAACGTGACCTTTTTATCTCTGTCGTCCTGAGCGGAGCGCCGACGGGCGCGCAGACGAAGAACGCGAGAGCATCTTGCATATGCGCCAGGGCAACGCCACGAACGGGCAGTGCGCTACCGAATCGCGCTACCCGCAGCCTTACAAGCACTACGTAACGCTGCCACCATCCGCGCCCGATCGCTCGTACGAAACCGGGCCTGCGGTCCCGAAATCGTCATCGCCCCACGCAGCTCACCAGTGCGACTCATCACCGCGCAGCTCAACGCATACAATCCAGGCTCACTCTCCGCATCGTTGATGGCAAACCCGCGCTCGCGCACAAGTTGCAAATCCCGCAACAGCGCCGTCCGCGTGCGAATGGTCCGCCGCGTCAGCGCAGGCAACGCCTCACGCGGATAACGCTCGCGGACAGCAGCATCGCCCAGAACCGCAAGCATGGCCTTCCCACCCGACGTAGCGTGCGCCGCGAGCACCGTGCCGGTGCGATTCCCCGCTCGCAGCGCCCTCGTCGACTCCACCCCGCCAAGAAACACAACGTCGGCACCGCGCAGCGTACACACGTGCACCGTCTCGCCGAACGTCGACGCGAGCGTCTCCAAATGCGGTCGCACGGCACTCTGCACGTCATCGTTCGCCGCAACCACGCTGCCCAGCGCAACGAGCGCAGGCCCAGCATGGTAGGCCCGCGTGTTCTCGTTCTGCACGACAAACTCGAAGTGCGCCAACATCGCGAGCAACCGGTGCGCGGTCGAACGCGCGACGCCGAGGAGGCGGCTCGCTTCGGTAACCCCGATCGACGGCCGCTCCCGAAACTCCAGCAACAACTGGAGGGCATTACCGACCGCCTCGACCGGGTACCGCGGCGCCGTATTCTGCATACCAGAACGTTTCGTTCCCCTACGGAGAACGCCTCGTAGGGAAGCCGCTCGCCCTCGCGGGATGGGTGCGCATGACGCCTCGCATCGCTTCACTCGGCCACGTCGGGATCTTCGTCGACGACGTCGACCGCTCGCTGCGCTTCTACCGCGACCTGCTCGGCCTGACGCTGACCGACGCCGACGAAACCAACGGGATGTATTTTCTTTCATCGCGACCCGACGAAGAGCATCACGAATTTCTCGTCTGCCGCGGCCGCACGGCCGGGCGCGACGAACGCCTGATCCAGCAGGTCAGTTTTCGCTGCCCATCGCTACAAGACGTCGTGGCCTATTGGGAACGCTTGAAAGACGCCGGCGTAGAATTCGACCGCATCGTCTCGCACGGCAACGCCGTCGGCGTCTACTTCTTCGATCCCGACCACAACCGCTGCGAAGTTTACTGGCCGACCGGGCTGAAAGCGCGCCAGACGTTCCTGGCACAGATCGACCTCACGCGCCCGGTCGACGAACTGATGACCGAGATCAAAGCGTACGTCGAGCGCTACGGCGAAACCGGCTACGTCGATCCCGAGCTGCTGCGCAATTGACCAACCCCTACGACGTCATCGTCATCGGTGCCGGACCAACCGGCCTAGCCGCCAGCTTGTTTCTTCATGCGCACGGTGCGCGCGTGGCGCTGCTCGAACGCGAAGCTGCGACCGTCGTAGAACCACGCGCCGTCACCCTCGACGACGAATCGATGCGTGCGATGGCGACCCTCGGGCTCATCCCGCAACTGCAGCCGCTCATCTTACCGGGTTACGGCACGCGCTGGTACACCGGCACCGGCCGCGAGCTGGCCCGCGTAAGCGCCAACGCGACGCGCTACGGTTACGGTTGCCGCAACGGCTTCTCGCAACCGGATTTCGTGAATCTGCTGGCGCGCACGCTGGCCGAACGCGCCGAGGTGCGCTTCGAGACGACGGTGACGTCGGTCGAACAAGACGCGGACGGCGTCACGGTGAAAACACGCGGAACGGACGGCTGGCCCCAGACCTATCGCGCCCGCTATGCCATCGCGTGCGACGGCGCCGCCTCGCCGATCCGCGAGGCCCTCGGCATCCAACTCGAAGGCGACACGCACGCCCAGCCGTGGCTCATCGTCGACACCATCAACTCAACCGAGACCGATCGCTACTCGAAGTTCTACTGCGGCAACCCACGCCCGTACGTCGCGGTGCCGGGCCGCGACGGCCGGTTGCGCTACGAATTCATGTATTTGCCCGGCGAAGATCCCGAGCAGATGCGCAGCGCCGACGACGTGCGCCGCTGGCTGCAAGGCCGCCGCGATCTGCCCGATGCGGACATCATCCGCATCGCACCCTATCGCTTTCACTCGCGCGTGAGCCCGCGCTGGCGATCCGGCCGCCTCTTCTTCGCCGGCGACGCGGCGCACCTGATGCCGCCGTTTGCCGGCCAAGGCATGAACGCCGGCATTCGCGATGCGTTCAACCTCGGCTGGAAGCTCGCGCAAGTCGTACGCGGCCATGCCGGCGACGCGTTACTCGACACGTACGAGCGCGAACGCAAACCCCATGTGCGCGCGATGCTCAAGCTTTCCGAGATCATCGGCACCGTCGTCATGTCGCGCGACTCGACTGCGGCGAGGGCACGTGACGTCTTCCTCGGCACGGCCCGCCACGTCCCCGGCCTGCGCGAGTACATCGCCGAAATGCGTTTCAAACCGAAAGCCAGCTACCGCGACGGCTTCGTCCACAACAAAGGCCCGCTCGCGCACCTCACCGGACGGCTCGCGCCGAACCCAATGGTCGTCGACGACCAAAACATCCCGCGCCGCCTAGACGACGTCCTCGGCGACGGCTTCGCTCTGCTCTCCATCAGTGCATCCGGCAACCCGATCGCACCGCAAACCACATCACCCTTGCTGGCAGCCCTCAACCCCCGCCACGTGCGCCTGTGCTCAGGCGAATTCATCGCGCTACCGCATCCCGGCTGCGTCTCAGTCGCCGATACTTACGCCGCCTTCGCCCGCGAGCTCGCCCTAAATCGCGACGCCATCATCCTCATCCGCCCCGACCGCGTAATAGCCGCCGCCACTCCTGCCAAAAATTTCCCCGCCGCCGAACAAAACCTAACCCGCACCTACTCCCAGTAGTCGCCCCCAACTTGTCATCCCGAGCTCGTCGAGGGACCGCCACAATTTCAGGTATCGAGCATACTCGGAGCAAAAATCTCTTCGAGCCGCACGATGTGATCGGTCAAACCTTGCTCGTGCAGATACATAGCGATCGTTTCGAGCACGTGACGATTGCTCCGCACCCCATAAACCGTCGGGTCCGAAGCCAGCTCCGCAGCATCGACAGCTCCCACCTGCAGATACGGTTCCAGCAGCGCGGATCGCTGCCGCGCGTTCTCCGCCTGCACCGCAACGAACGCGTCATACATGCTCGCCACCACCCACGGATCGCGCTCCGCAACCGTTCGCCGCACCACCATGCAATGATTGATCGGAAACGTCCCGCTCTTCGCAAAATAGCGCCGGCCTTCAGCAACCGGGTCCGGAAACAACGTGCGCACCTCAGATCGCGTCTTGAAGTCGATCGTGCTGCGGTCAACATCATTCCCACGCGGTGAGTAGAACAGCACGGCATCAAGCCCGCCGTCGACCAGCATCTCTCCGAGGTTCGTCGCAACCGGGATATACGTCAGCCGGATTCCGGGCGGAGGCGTAAAGCCCGTCGCGCCGCCATGGCTCGTCTCGGGATTGCGTTCCATGAACCACTCCATGTCCGCCGGCGCAACACCGAACTCGTGCTCCAGCACGCCACGCACCCACACGACGCCCGTCTGTTGAAACTCCGGAACGCCCACCCTCTTGCCGCGCAGATCGGCGGGCTGCTCGATCCCGGCAGCCGTGCGCACGAAGATCCCGGTGTGAAAGAACCGTCGCGCCGTAAACACCGGAAACCCGACAAAATCCGTTGGACCATGCGAGGTCGCAATCATGAACGACGCGATCGACATATCCGAAACGTCGAACTCCGCGCCTTTCAGCTGCCGCGCAAAGATCTCACCGGGCGAAAGCGCGATCGATTCGAGTTCGATGCCGTCCGGGACGATCCGCCCCTCGAGCAGCGCCCGCGAGCGCACGTTCTCGGCGAAGGCCGCGCGTAACTTCAGCGTGCTCAAGCTATGCGATCGCGGGCGCGTTCGCGAAGTGTGGAATGACCTCGCGGCCGAACAACTGCATCGAATGCAGCGCATCCGCGTACGGCAGCATGTGGAAGTTCACTTGCATCGACGCGTGCTCGATCCCGCCGATCTCCGCGGCAAGCTTCGTCAGCGCCGCAATCACTTCGGCCGGCGTGCCGACCAGCGCGCTGCCGTTCGCGATCATCGACTCCATCGTCATGGTCTTGAGCCGCTCGTAGCGCTTGTCGTAGTCGACGTAGTCCGTCGAGGTCGTTCCTTGGCTCCAATCCTTGCCGGCATCGATCAGCGAGCGAAAGTAGCCTTCAATGTGGGGTTTCGCAATCCGCCGCGCGCGTTCGCCATCTTCATCGACGAACATGTGAAACGCAAGCATCACTTCGCCGTCGCCCTGATGTCCGGCGGCACGATATGCGGCCCGGTACGCCGCCAGCGACTCCCGCAGTTTGTCGGCCGCCATCGGTACGCTCATGACCGAGAAGCCCATCTTCCCGGCAAATTCGAACGAATCGATCATGCCGGTGGCTGCGACGTAGAATTTGGGGCGCGGCTTCTGCGTCGGCCGCGGCAACGACGTCGTCTCCTTGATCTTGTGAAACTGGCCGTCGTGCGAGACGTTCTCTTCACGCAGCAGGAGATCGACCTGCTCGATCCCTTCGCGGAACCGCGCGATCGACTCATCCTGCGAAACTCCGTGCCGTCGGAATTCATGCGGCATAAACGCTCGCGCAAAGCCGACGTCGAGGCGCCCGCCGCAAATCCCATCCAGCATCGCAATTTCAGCCGCCATCTTCAGCGGCCGATTGAATGCGGGAATGATACACCCGGTAACCATCCGAGCCGTCCGATTGCGTTGCGAGGCAGCAGAGAGGAAGACGATCGGATTGGGACTGTAGCCGCCATAGGCATGGAAGTAGTGCTCGACGATGCGAACGTGCGTATATCCAAGCGGTTCGGCTGCTTCGACCAAATCCAGCGACTCGCCGAAGTACTCGGCAGCCGATTTCTCCTCCGGCTTCACATCAGGAAAAAACTGAACTCCAAATTTCATCATTGCCATTCTACTACACCAGCGCGGCGGGGTCGATGAGTTCGCGCGCGAGGAATCGCGCCGGAATCACCTTGTACTTGACGGCCGCGTCGATCAACGGCTGAATCAGTGCCGGATCTAGCGTCGACTGGAGCCGATCGCGTTGCGTGGTGGCGATGACGCTCGGATCGATTCCCGTATACTTCGAAAGCAGCGGGATCATCTCGTTCCAGTTGGCCATCGCATAGGCCGTCGCTTCGGCCAACCCCTTGCGAAAGTGCGCCATCACGTCCGCATTCTTCGTGGCGTAGTCTACGGTACTGAAATAGGTTGTCGAAAAGAACCGCTTCGCAACAGCGCCGCACGAGTCGCCGAGCAAGCGGCATTTCCCGCTCGCGATCGCATCGCTCATCGTGGGAACCGCCAGCGTTGCGGCGTCGACCCGTCCGGCAGCGATTGCATCGGCCGCGGCGGACGCCGGCAGCTCGGCGAGTTTCACCGAGCGCCAGTCGCCGCCGTACTGATCGACCCAGGCCCAGCTCGCGATCGCAAACAAATCGCCCAGCGACGAAACGGCAACGGTCTTTCCGTTGAGATCGCTGCCGGTGCGGATCGGTGAGTTCTTCGCGACGAGAAACCCGGCGGTCGGATTCGCGGAGTCAAAGGTCGACGCACCGGACTGCAGTACCAGCGGAATGCCGCGCACGTGTCCCTCGATGATGCCGAACAGGCTCGCCTTTCCAAGTTCGAGCGAGCCGCCGATCACTGCAGCCGAGATTGCCGATCCGCTGCTCGCGCGCGTCACTTGTACGTCGAGCCCATACTTCTGAAAGATGCCGCTCTGCGCGCCGTACAACGCGCCGATGACGCTCCCGTCGGCCGATGCGGCAATGCGTATCTTCGTCAGCCCCTGGGCGCGCACGCGCGCGGGAAACAGCGTAACGGCAGCCCCGGCCGTAAGAAAGGCTCTGCGATCGAACATGGAAACGCCTTACACATGCACGTACGGAATCTTTCGCGCAATGGTTTTCTGGCCGGCACCGGTGCAGCCGTCGCCCTGGTCGCTGCACGGCAGGCGGCTCGTGCGGCCACGGCGGTCGCTGTCGCAGCTTCACCTGCGGATGACCTCACGCCGGTGGTGTATGCGTTGCAAAGCGGTCTCTTCCAGCGCAACGGACTCGACGTGCACCTCGACAAGCTCACATCGGGTTCGGCTGTAGCGGCAGCCGTTGCCTCCGGTGCCTATGCGATCGGCAAATCGAGCCTGACCGGTCTGCTCACCGCGCGCGACAAGGGCATTCCGTTCACGTTGATCGCGCCCGCTGCAATCTACGACAGCGCGACGGCGGTCGGCGGCATGATCGTGTCCAACGATTCCACGGTTCACACCGGGCGCGACGTCGAAAACCAAGTTGCCGCGGTCGCAGCATTCGGCGACATCGGGCAACTCTCGCTGCAAGCATGGGTCGCGCAAAACAAAGGCAATCCGGCGCTGGTGAAGTTCATCGAAGTACCGAATGCCGCCGCGCTCGCGGCCGTTCAGGAACACCGCGTGATCGCGGCGGAAGCGGCCGACCCGTTTCTCTCCGCGGCGCTCGCCACCCACACGGTCTTCCAGCTCAAGACCTACAGCGCTGTCGCACCGCGGTTCGCCATCACCGCTTGGTTCACAACCCAATCCTACGCGGACGCACACCCCGACGTCGTCCGTGCCTTCGCCCGCAGCGTCGCGACCGCGTCGACGTATACGAATGCGCATCACGAGGCAACGGCAGAGATGATGGCCACATATACGGGCCAGGATCCAGCCTTGGTCGAGCACATGACGCGCACGTTGACCGGCGTCACGCTCGACCCGGCCCTCATTCAGCCGGTGATCGAAGCCTGTTTCAACTACAAGCTCATCGCGCATCCGCTCAAGGCAGGCGACATTATCGCCCGCTGACGCTTCCCCGCGGCGGTCCGCCGGGGCCGCCAAGGCCGCCGTCGCCGCCGGGACCGCCGGCTGGCTCCTGATAGTGGAGCGCAAGCCAATCCATTCCGTAGTCATTGAGCGGGTCGCGCGCGATCGCATGCACGTGTCCGCCTTCGCTCGTCAGCGGCTCTTGCACATCGTACTCAATGAGAATACGCGGGCCATGCACGCGGAAGTAAAATGGGGTTTTCGCATCGGGCGGCGCACCTTGCCAGGCGAAATGCGTGTCACCCCAGTTCCGGCGGATAAGCGCGTAATGCGCATCTGCCGCCTCCGGGTTGGCGTTGCCGACGAACTCCTCGATGAGTTGCCACAGCATTCGCTGCTGTCCGTCGCCGAGTTTGCTTGCTTGCAGGCCTTGAAAACTCGCAAGACTTTTCTGGCGACCGGGTCCCGCGATGACGTCACCGGGCGGTGCCGTTCCTATAACCGCGACGCGATGCTGGTCGGCGTTGAGCGACGCGAGCAAATCGCCCGCCCGCCGTGCATCGTTCGGAAGGACACGCCACCCGGCGTGCACGCCGGATGGGACTTGCAACGGCTGCGCGCCGGTAAACATCGGCGTAAACGCGGTGCGATCGCCCTGCACGGTAAAGATCGCAGTCATGTGATGACCGGTCAGCATCCAAGCCCAATCCGTTGCATCGGGTGAACCGAAGATGGATACGTAGTAGAATTGAGCGCCGAACAGCGTCTCGCCGTGCAAGTCGTGCAGCACGTCGTCGGCTCGCATGGCACCGCTCATTTTGTGATAACCCTGACTGCTCGTCGACACCGCCAGGAGTTCGTGCATTCGCACCCGCTGCGCATCGGTCATATCGCCGACCGCGATTCCAGCGCGCGGGGACGCACCGGCGGGAAAGTTGCTCCATTTCGTGCGCGCCGCATCGCCGAGCTGTGCATACTGACATTTGGCGCGCTGATCGCTCGTGAGTCCGGCGAGAAACGACCGTGCCGCGAGCTTCATCTGCCTGCCGGAATAAAACGCCGCCGGGATTTCCCCAGCCTGCCACGGCGCGTGCGCGTTTGCTGCCGGCAACGATGCCCCCATCGCCGGAGCTCCGCCCAATGCGAGCGCAGCAAGGCCGCCCGCGCCGAACAATCCGCGGCGCGTGGTCTTCACGGGCAGTGCATGCGAGTGCGCGTGATCTGAAGGCATATCGGCAGCGTACCCGGCTCTTCTGAGACCACTCTGGGCAGCAATTACCCGCGGCCGAGCGCCAACGACGCCGCCGTATGTTCGCGCGTCATATCGATGAACGCGGTGTGCAAGCGGGTCGGCAGCCAGTTCGTGCGCGTCGTGATGCCAATTGCCGGCACCGGGCTGATCGCCGCGTACGGAATGGCCGTCAGCCCGGCGTCCTGATGCTGCAGCTCGAACGAGGTCATGAGCGTGAGCCGGTTGCTATTCGCGAGCAGGTGATGAATGATCGACACGGCTGAACTCGCGATCGGGGTGCTCGCACCGCGCCGTCCACCGAACAAGCGGTCGAAGCACGCGCGCCGGCTCGAACCTTCCAAACCGATCACCCAGTCGTAGTTCATGAGATCGTCGGCCGTAACTCGCGTTCTTGCGAGCAGTGGGTGCCCGATACGCCCGACGATCGAATACGGCGTGTGCACCAGCGCCTCGGTTGAGAGGTCGCCGATCGCTTCCGCCAGCACGAGCCCGATGACGAAGTCGACGTTGCCGGCGCGCAAACTCTTGAGCATCTCCGCCGCGTTTTCGTTCTGAACCGTGATCTCGGCCCGCGGATATCGATGCGTGAACTCTTCGAGCATCGAGGCCACGAGCGCACTTCCGCTAAGTGGCATGGCGCCCACGACGATTGGACCCGCAAGACCGCCGCGCACTTCTTCCAGCTCGCGAATGCCCCAATCGATCTCTTGCAGCGCGAGCTTCATGCGGCCGCCGAACTCGATGCCCTCAGGCGTCAGCGACATACCGGCGGCAGTTCGATAGTAGATCGGCCGCGGCAGATTGCTTTGCAAATCGCGCGCCGCGCGCTGCAACGACGCCTGCGCCAGACCCAGCGCCTGCGCGGCCTGCCCGAACGATCCGGTATCGACGGTGGCGATCAACGCCCGCACTTGCGAGCGCAGGATGCGCGTCGTCATCGAGCGCGAGCCGCCCTTATCCGTGGCGCCGAGCCGGTCCAGCGCCTCTTCGAACTGCTCGAAAAAACGCTCGACCCGCCGGTAGAACATCTCCCCGAATTCGTTGAGGTAGCTGCCGCTGGCACGGCGCTCGACCAGCGTTGCGCCGACGAGCTGCTCGAGCTTTGCGAGGGATTGGGTTACCGCCGGTTGTGATAAGTTACAGTCCTTCGACGCGTTGCGAACGCTACGCAGCCTGGCTATGCTGTCGTACAGCCTGAGCTGCATAAAACTTATCGCTGGTCCGCGCTCGGCGGAGTCAATTTCAAGCAGAATCTTCAACACATCCGCGGGAGGGGTTGCCAAAAGTTTATCGCATCCTAGGTTCGGCAAACCATATAGAAAACATGTTTTCCTTTAGACAGGAGAGTTCCCGGTGAGTCGCAAGGTCCCGCTGAAGATAGCCATTGCGGAATTCCCGCACACCTCGGCCATCAGGAATGGTTCGATCCCGATCGAGGGGGTCGAGGCCGAGATCGTCACCGTCAACCCGCAGATCGGCGCCTTCCGCCGGATGGTCCGGGACGTCGAGTTCGACGTCTGCGAGCTCGCCCCGACGACCTACGTCATCGCCCGGGCCTACGGCGCGCCGTTCGTGGCATTACCGATCTTCGTGACGCGCCGCTTCCATCATAGCGGCTTGCTGGTGCGCCCCGACGCCGGGATCAAAACCCCGAAAGACCTCGAGGGCAAGCAAGTCGGCGTGCGCGCATACTCGGTGACCACCGGCGCCTGGACGCGTCAGGTGCTGATCGACGAGTTCGGGCTCGACTCATCCAAGGTCACGTGGGTCGTCGACGACGAGGAACACGTCACCCAAATGAAGCTGCCGCCCAACGTCGTGCACGCGCCCGAGGGACGTTCGCTCGCCGATATGATGGCCGGCGGCGAACTCGTCGCCGGGTTCGACGCGGCGGCCGGCATCGGACGCACCGGTAATCCCACCGGCGGCTGGAAAGAAGTCGAGACGAACTATCCCGAACTCTTCCCGAACGCGACCGAACTGGAAACCGAATTCTACCAGCGCACGCACATCTATCCGATGCACGGCACGATCGTCGTCAAAGATTCGGTGCTCGCCGAACACCCATGGGCCGCGCGTTCGCTCTTCGATGCGTTCTCGCAAGCCAAAGACGAGTGGCTCAAGCGCCTAGACGCCGGCGAGGCGACGACCGCCACCGACAAGCGCTATGATAAGCTGCGCAAGATCGTCGGGCACGATCCGCTGCCGTACGGCATGGATGCGAACATCAAGACGATCGAAGCGCTCGAGTCGACCGCCTTCAAACAGGAACTCACGCCCCGCCGGATGAGCATCGAGGAGCTCTTCGTCGACCCCACCCACGCGCCGGCCTTCGCTTGATGATCATCGACTGTCACGGTCATTTCACCAACGGCCCGCCGGAATTGCCGGCGTGGCGGAAAGCGCAGCTCAACGCGATCGACGATCCGTCGAAGATGCCGGTGAAATCCGACCTGAAGATCAGCGACGATGAGATCCGCTCCATCATCAGCGCGGGGCAACTGAAGATGCAGCAAGATCGGGGCGGCGACCTGACGCTCTTTTCGCCCATCGCGGGCCAAATGGCGCACCACCTTGGAAACGAGCAAACGAGTCTCGCCTGGGCCGAGCAGTGTAACGACCTCGTCTATCGCGCGGTCGAGTTGTTTCCGCAGAACTTCGCGCCGGTCTGCCAACTGCCGCAATCGCCGGGGAAATCTCCGGGCAACAGCGTTCCGGAACTGCGCCGGTGCGTCGAGCAACTCGGCTTCGTCGGCTGCAACATCAGCCCCGACACGTCCGGCGGCCACTGGAACGATCCGCCCTTCACCGATCGCTACTGGTATCCGCTTTGGGAAGCGATGTGCGAACTTGACGTGCCGGGCATGGTACATGTCAGCTCGTCGTGCAATCCGGCGGCCCACGGAACGGGCGCGCACTACATCAATGGCGACACGACCGTCTTCATGCAGTTCTTGCTCGGCGATTTGTTCACCGATTTTCCAACGCTACGTTTTGTGATCCCGCACGGCGGCGGCGCGGTGCCCTATCACTGGGGCCGCTATCGGGGCCTCTCGCTCGATATCCGCGAGCGCGACCTCGAACCGATCCTCGCCAACGTCTTCTTCGACACGTGCGTCTACCATCAACCCGGCGTCGAGTTTCTCACCAACGTAATGCCGGTCGACAACGTGCTCTTCGGCTCAGAAATGATCGGCGCCGTGCGCGGCCGCGATCCCAAAACGAACGAGTACTTCGACGACACGAAACGCTACGTGGACGCTTGCACCAACCTCTCCGACGACGACCGCTCCAAAATTTTCGAACGCAATGCGCGGCGCGTATACCCGCGACTCGACGCACGACTGAAGGCACAAGGACGCTGAGCAATGACCACCGTCGATATTCACCCGCACATCATCTCGACCGACCAAAAACGATATCCGCCCAGTCCGCGGTTCGGCATCCAGTCGGACTGGTCGAAAGAGCGCCCGACGTCGGTCGATGAACTGATTGCGGCGATGGACGACGCCGATGTCGCCAAAGCGGCAGTGGTGCACTCCTCCACCTGTTACGGCTATGACAACAGCTACGTGATCGACTCGGTGGCCAAGCACAAGGATCGCCTTGCGGCGGTCGGCTCCGTCGACTTGCTCGCGGATGACGCCGTCGATCAAATCAATGCGCTGGTAAAAAACGGCCTAACCGGCCTGCGCATTTTCCTCGGTGGCAGCACGGCCGATTTCGACACCAGCGCCCTTGCGGATCCGCGCTCGTTTCCGGCGTGGGAACGCGCCGCCGAACTCGGGCTCTCGATCTGCATTCAGGTCGATCCGCCTGGTCTTCCCGACGTGATCAGCATGGCCAAGCGTTTTCCGAACGTGAAGATCATTCTCGACCACCTCGGGCGTCCGGATGTCCTCGACGGACCCCCATACAAAAATGCCGAGAGCATGTTCGCGCTCGCGCCGATCCCAAATATCTACCACAAACTGACGCCGCGCATCATGGGCGACGTAAAAAAGGGGAAGGCCACTCCGGAGACCTTTTTCCCCAAGCTTGTTGACGCGTTCGGCGCAAAGCGCTTAGCCTGGGGATCCAACTTCCCCAATACTCCCGGCACGCTCGCGGAGATCCTCGCCACCGCGAAGGATCGCCTGAAATCCCTCAGCGCGGAGGATCAATCGTGGATATTCGGGCGGACGGCGCTGACGCTCTATCCCGGACTCGCCAAATGAGTGCGGTCAAGCTTGCCGTGCGCGACGTGAAGAAAACCTTTCGCGTCCGCGGCCGCACCCGCGCGGAGGACACGCTGCTCAACGTTTTGGGCGGGGTGAGTTTCGATGCGCGCGACGGCGAGATCGTCTCGCTGATCGGCGAGAGCGGCTGCGGTAAGACGACCTTGCTGCGCATCATCCAAGGGCTCACCAAGATGGACGCGGGTTCGGTCGCCATCGACGGCGTTCCGGTCACGCGTCCGGGCCGCAATCGCGGGCTCGTCTTCCAACAGCCCAATCTGCTGCCGTGGCGTTCGGCTCTGGCCAACGTCGAGTTCGGTATGGAACTCATGGCCCTCCCGAACGCGGACCGGCACGAACGCGCGAAGGCGCTGCTCGAGCTCGTCGGCTTGGGGCAATCGGCCAATCAATTTCCGCACCAGCTTTCCGGCGGCATGCAGCAACGCATCGGCCTCGCGCGGGCACTCGCGATCGACCCGCAAATTCTCCTGATGGACGAACCGTTCAGCGCGCTCGACGCGCAGACGCGCGAGGTGCTGCAAGCCGAGCTCTTGCGGATCCACGACGCGACGGGCAAAACGACGCTCTTCGTCACCCACGATCTCGACGAAGCGATCTATCTCAGCGACCGCATCGTCTGCCTCGCGGCACGCCCCGGACGCGTCAAGAAAATCATCGACGTGCCCTTCCCGCGTCCGCGCCCGCTGTTGCCCGAACTGCGGGGCAATAGCGCGTTCCAAGAGATTCGCGCCGAGATCTGGGGCCTGATTCGAGGGTCCGAGGTCGCGGCCGCATGACCGTCGCGACGATGCCCGCCGACGACGCAACGGTCGAGGCCCCTGAAGAGATCGTCTCGCCGGCGCGCGCCAAGAACCTCGCCTGGCTCGTTCGCCTCGCGTCGATCGTCGTGGTGTTTACGATTTGGGAGATCGGCGGACGCCAGATCAACCCGCTGTTCATGTCTTACCCCACGGCGATCATTCAAGCCGGCATCACGATGACGCTCAGCGGCGAGCTGCTGCCCGCGCTCTTGAGCAGCTTACACACGCTGCTCCTCGGCTTTGTCATTGCGTCGGTGATCGGCATCGTGTTTGGTCTCTTGATCGGCCGCTACCGTTACGTCGATGCCGCGACCGACTGGATCGTCAATGCGCTCTATGCGACGCCGCTGATCGCGCTGATTCCCCTCGTCGTGCTGTGGCTAGGTCTCGGCGACGCGGCGAAGCTCCTGATCGTCACGCTGATGGCCGTCTTTCCAATTCTCATCAACACGTCGACCGGCGTGCGCAACGTTCCATCCGCGCTCATCGACGTCAGCACGGCATTCGATGCGACCGAGCGTCAGGTGTTCACGAAGATCATTCTGCCCGCATCGTTACCGTATATGATGACGGGCTTGCGCCTGGGCATCGGCCGCGCGATCATCGCGATGGTTGCGGCGGAATTCTTTACCTCGATCACCGGGCTCGGCGCGCTAATCGTAAAGTACGGCAATCAATACGCCACCGCTGCGATGTTCGTGCCGATCCTGATCCTGATGCTGCTGGGCGTCGGTCTCACCACGCTCGTGCGCTATGCCGAAGAGCGCATCGCGCCGTGGCGTGCGGTGGACGAATAGTGGCGCAGATCGTCTTCGGTATGTGCGCGCCGCACAGCGGCATGCAAGGCCAACCGCCCGAGGAGTGGCTCTCCAACGGCGCGCGCGACCGCCGCAATCCCGAGCTGTGGTACCGCAACCGTACCTGGACCTACCCCGAACTCGAAGCCGAACGTGCGGGCCAAGGCATCGACGCCTACCTCACGCCCGAAGAGCTCAGCATGCGCGCCGAGCGCTGCCGGGCGGCGATCGCCGAGATGCACGCGGCCTACGAGGCGGCGAACGTTGACGCGGTCGTTATCCTCGGCAAGGATCAAAAAGAGATCTTCATTGATTCCTCACCGAGCATCGCGGTCTACAGCGGCGCCGACATCTACAACGGGCCGCCCCAGCGCCCGGTATTCGCACCCGATCACGCCGTCACGTATCCGGCGCATCCCAAGCTCGCGCTGCACTTGATCCGATCGCTCCAGCGCGACGGCTTCGATCTCACCGATCTCATCAGCTGGCCGCCCAACACATGGCAGCTGGGCAAACCGATCGTGCCGCACGCGTTCGGCTTCATCTACCGGCAGATCATGGGCGACCGGGTGGTTCCCAACGTGCCGATCCTGATCAACACGTTCTATCCGCCCACGCAGCCCTCGATGCCACGCGCGATCGCGTTCGGAAAATCGCTGCTTGCCGCGATCAAGGCCTGGGGCGGCGATAAACGCGTCGCGGTCATCGCCTCGGGCGGGCTCACGCACTTCGTGTGCGACGAGCCGCAGGACCAAACGTTCATCGCCGCGCTCGGCAGCTACGATTTCGATACGCTGGCAGCGATCGACGATCGCACCTACCAATCGGGCACCTCCGAAGTGAAGCTCTACACGGCCGTCCTGGCCGCGATGCAAGACGCCGGGGCGAAGATGACGCTGGTCGATTACATTCCGTGTTACCGCACGCCGGCCGGCACGGGCGAAGGCATGGGCTACATGTACTGGAGGACGCCACAATGACCGATCGTCGCGATTTTCTTGCCGGCAGCTTGGGTCTCGCCGGCTTGACGCTCGCCGGTTGCGCCTCGAGCGGCAGCGCCGGCTCGCTCGGCGTCGTGATGACGTCGGGCACGTCGGGCCTGACGCTGCATCAGATGGCGAAAGACCAAGGCATCTATAAGAAGTACGGCGTCGACCCGCAAGTCACGCTGGTGAGCGACGGCACGAAGTGCGTCGCGGCGCTGATCAGCGGCGCGGCCGACGTCTGCGCCTGGTCGGGCTTCAACCAGCTCACGCCCGCGATCGAGAAGGGGGCGACGATCAAGATCCTCGCCGGCTCCCTCAACCTCGCCTCGCTCTGCATGTACTCCGGCAAGCCCGAGATCAAATCGGTCAAGGACCTTGCCGGGAAAACGATCGGCATCGGCTCGCCGGGCTCCGTGCTTCAGCAAATGACGGTGCTCTTGCTCAAGAAGAGCGGCGTCGACCAATCCGCCATCACCTTTCGCAACGTCGGCAGCAACGCCGATATCTTCCGCGCGGTAGCGGCAAAAACGGTCGACGCCGGCCTCTCCGATGTCGACGTTTTCGATCAACAGGCAAAGTTCGGCGTGCACGACTTGCCCGATGGTCTGCTGTGGCAGCAGATTCCCGAATACACGAACCAAGGCACGTACGCATCGGACAAAGCCATCGCTGCAAAACGCGACCTGATCGTGCGGGTTTTAGCCGCCTGGGCGGCCGCATACCGGTTCGTTCAAAGTCCGGACTCCAAAGCGGCTTTCGTCGCGGCGCGCGCGACGGTGGTCGGCAAAAACGAGGAGGCACACGCGGTGAGTCAGTGGACCTGGATTCAAAAGAACAAGCCCTATGCGATCGGCCTGACGCTGAGCGATCGGCAGATCGACTACGTCCAGCAAGTCAACGTTGACTTCAAGGTGCAGAAGGCGGTCCTGCCGATCACGCAAGTGGCCGACATGGGACCGGCGCGCGATGCATTGAAGATGCTGACATGAGCGACATTCCGCGCCTTAACGGCATCATCCGCGCCCTCGAATCGGGCAAGCCCGCCTTCACGAGCTTCGCCAAGCTCGACAAACAGACGGCGATCGACATGAGCGACTCCCCGTATGACGGCATCGTCTACGAGATGGAGCACAATCCCTACGACATCAGCGCGCTGACCGACGCGCTGCAGTACATGCTCAATCGCGGTCAAATCTTGAAGGCCGGCTCGCCCGCGCCCGCCGTCACGCCGATCGCGCGCATCCCCGCCAATGGTGCGGAGATGAATCAGTCATTCTCAAAGCAAGTGCTCGACCGCGGCGTGTACGGCGTGATCTGGCCGCACATCAACAACGTGGCACAAGCCTACAACGCGGTCGCGTCATGCCGCTACGGCCGCCCGAAGAACGCGCCGCTTTATGAGCCGCAAGGCAAACGCGGTGACGGCCCGATGTCCGCCGCGCGTTATTGGGGATTGACGCAGGCGGAATACTACAGCCGCGCCGACGTTTGGCCGCTCGCGCCGCAAGGCGAGATCTTCGTCATGCTGATGATCGAGAGCGTGGCCGGCATCGAGAACCTCGATGACATCCTCGCGAACGTTCCCGGTGTCGGCGGCGTCCTGATCGGCGAAGGCGACCTCTCGCAAGAACTCGGCTACGCTCGCCAGTACGAACATCCGATCGTGCTCGAAGCGATGGCCAAGATCGTGGCGTCGTGCAAGAAACACAACGTCGTGGTCGGCCATCCACACGTCACCGCGGCGAACCTCGACCGGCTTCTCGAAGAGGGCTATCGCTTCCTGATGTCTGCCCCGTCGCGCAGTTTCGGCGTGGTCGGCAAGGCGCGCGAGATGGCCGGCTACTAACGTATGAATGGAGCCGAAAGCCTGGTCGCGACGCTGGTGGACAGCGGCGTCGACATCTGCTTTGCCAATCCCGGAACATCGGAGATGCATTTCCTTGCAGCACTCGAGAACCCGCGCATGCGCAGCGTGCTCGGTCTCTTCGAAGGCGTGGTCACCGGCGCAGCCGACGGCTACTACCGGATGCGCGACACCCCGGCGGCGACATTGCTCCACTTGGGCCCGGGGCTTGCGAACGGTCTCGCCAACATCCACAACGCGCGACGTGCGTCGTCGGCAATGGTGAACATCGTCGGCGATCATTCCTCCGCGCACCTCACCTACGATCCCCCGCTCGCTTCCGACATCGAAGGCATCGCGCGCCCGCTCAGTCATTGGGTGCGCCGCTCGGCAAACGCGCGCTCGGTGGCCGCCGACGCCGCTATCGCGATCGACGTCGCCTCGCAGTATACCGGCAAAATCGCAACGTTGATTCTGCCCGGCGATGCGTCATGGCAAGATGCAGGGCCCTATGTGGCGCCGGTACACACGAAGCGCATGCACAAGGTGCCGGATCCCGCGCGCATCGACGCGATCGCACGCGCCCTGCGTTCGGGCGAGCCGACGATGCTGATCCTCGCCGGCAAAGCCGCGCGCGGCCGCGCGCTCGAACTGGCCGGCCGCATCGCAGCTAAAACGGGCTGCCGCTTGGGCACGCAGTTCTTCACCTCGCGTATCGAGCGCGGCGCCGGACGCGTGCCGCTCGAACGCATTCCCTACGCCGTCGCGCAGGCCACCGCGTTCCTCAAAGACTTCAAGCAACTGATCACGGTAGAAACGACCGAACCGATCGCCTTCTTCAGCTATCCCAATAAGCCGAGCCAGATGAAGGCGCCGGGAACCGCGGTCCTGCCGCTGCTCGATATCGGCGAAGAAAGCGAACTCGCACTGGAAATGCTGGCCGACGCACTCGATGCGCGCGGGACCGAGCCCGCGATTCAAGCGCGTGAACTGACGCCGCCCCCGACGGGCGCCCTCAATCCGATCAGCATCGCGTACGCGCTCTCGGCCGCCATCCCGGAGAACTGCATCGTGGTCGACGAGTCGCTCACGACCGGCCGCGAAACGATGGGATATACCATGGGCGCCGCGCCGCACGACCTGATCAACAACATGGGCGGCTCGATCGGCTACGGAACGCCGGTCGCCACCGGCGCGGCGGTTGCGTGTCCCGACCGCAAGGTCTTCTGCATGGTCGGCGACGGCAGCGCGATGTACACGATCCAATCGCTGTGGACGCAGGCGCGCGAGAGCCTCGACGTCACCACCATCATCTTCGCCAACAACACCTACAACATTCTCAAAGCAGAATACACCAACATGGGCGCCGGCACGGGCACGCCCGGTCCGCGCGCGCTCTCGATGATCGACATCGACGGCCCGAGCATCGACTGGCGCGCCATGGCCAAAAGCATGGGCGTCCCGTCCGTATCCGTCGACACCGCCGAAGCCTTCACCACCGCCATGCAAAACTCGGCCCGCGAACGCGGCCCCAACCTAATCGAAGTAAAACTCTAACACCGAACACATTTTTTTTGTCATCCCGAGCGGAGCGCCGAATGGCGCGGAGACGAGGGACCGCCACAATGCCGAAAGCCAGAGGAACACACGCATGAACCCCACCGCAACCGAAGCCCTCGTCCTGCGCACAAACCTCGCCGACGCCCCGCAAGTCAAAGCGATGAAAGACGGCCGCGTAACATCGAGCGTGGTCAAGCTAAACTACTGTGGCCCCAAACAAGCTCACGACGGCTTCAAGGACATGATCCGCCGTAACGCCTACGACGCGGGTGAACTCGCGCTCGTCACGTACCTCCAAGCCAAAGCATACGGCAAACCATTCGTACTGCTGCCGACGCCGATGTCCGGCCGCTTCCAACACCACTGTGCGGGCTTCAACATCGACTACGGGCACCTCGACCCGAAAGACATCGAAGGCAAGAACGTCGGCGTGCGCACGTACGCGCAGACGACGGCGCTCTGGATCCGCGGTATCCTGCGCCACGAGTACGGCGTCGATCTCGATAAGGTCACCTGGATGACGCTCGATGAGGGACACCTCGAAGAATATACCGATCCGCCGAACTGCGTGCGCCTGCCGAAGGGTTCGTCGATCCCGCAAATGATGCTCGACGGTGAGCTCGCCGCCGCACTGCTCGGCGTCGACATGCCCGACGATCCGCGCGTGCGCACGCTCGTGCCCGAGCCGATGAAGGCCGCTAGAGCTTGGTACGAGCGCGAGGGCGTGGTGCCGATCAACCACATGTTCGCCGTCCACCAAGACATCTCGAAGAACCGCCCCGACGTGGTGCGCGAGATCTTCCGCATGATCGTCGAGAGCCGCAACCTCACCGAAGGCGGCCTGCCCGATCCGTTCCCGCCGATCGGCCTCGAAGCGAACCGCAAAGGGTTGCAAATGGCAATCGACTGGTCGCTCGATCAAAAGATTATTCCGAAGCGCTTGAGCGTCGATGAACTCTTCGACGACGTCACGGGGAGTCTCGCTTGATGCGGAATCTTTCGCGCCGCGAATTCTCGCTCGCCCTCAGCGCGACCGCGCTTACCGCGGCGCTGCCGATGCCGGCTTTCGCGGCCACCGGACCCGCCTCGGACTTCGTTTACATCGGCATGCACGGCACGCAAATTACGCTCGCGCGCTTCAATCCGCAGACCGGCGAGCTCTCGCTCAGCGGTCCGGCCGCGACGATGCCGAGCCCAACGTGGAGCGTGCTCCATCCGCGGATGCCGGTGATCTATTACGTGAGCGAAATCGGCAACGACGGCAAGTCGGACGGCGCCGTCTGGTCGTTCCGCGTGAACCGCGCGACCGGCGAACTGACCAAGATCAACCAATCCGACGCCGGCGGGGGCGGAACGACGTTTTTGTATCTCGACGCGCCCTCGCTAACGCTGCTTACGACCAACTTCGGCAGCGGTTCCACCGCCAGCTTTGCGATCGGCGCCGACGGCAGCCTTTCGCCGCGAACGTCGCTCGTCACGGAGACGGGATCCGGACCGAACGTGCGCCAGAAGAGCGCGCACGCGCACAGCGTCATCGTCGATCCGACCGGCCGCTTCGCGCTCGTCGCCGACCTCGGCACCGATAAGGTGTACAGCTACGCATTCGATCGCAAGACGCGCTCGCTGAAGCAAGATCCGCACGGTGAGTACGCATTGCCGCCGGGATCCGGACCGCGCCACGTGAGTTTCCACCCCAGCGGCCGCGTCGCGTACGTCTTTTGCGAATTGACGGCCGATTTGCAAACGGCCCGCTGGGACGCCCGCGCCGGCAAACTTTCGCTTGCGCAAACGACCTCGACCAACTCAGCGGATTTCAAAGGCAAGAGTTCGATTGCGGAGATCGCCGTGAGCCGCGACGGCCGTTTCGTGTACGTCTCCAATCGCGGTGAGAACACGCTCGTGTCCTACAGCGTCAATCCCGCCACCGGCGAACTCACATTTCTCCAGCGCTTGCCTTCGGGCGGCGACCCGTGGAGCTTCACCATTCACCCGACCGGACGCTGGATGCTCGTCGCAAACGAACATACAAACAAAGTGCAAGTCATCGCCATCGACACCGCCACGGGGAAAATGACCGATACCGGCGCCGTCATCACCACGCCCACGCCTGTGAGCATCAGCTTCGTCGCATCCGTATGATTCAAGCCGTCGATCCCGCCACGGGCCAAGCGCTGGAGCCCCCCTACGCCACCTCGAGCAGCGCCGACGTCGCCGCAGCATGCATCCGCGCAGCGGCGGCGTTCGAGGCCTACCGCGAACTGGCACCCGAAACGCGCGCAACGTTTCTGGAGACGATCGCGACCGCTCTCGAAGCGCGCGGTGACGACCTCATCGTGCGCGCGATGGCCGAGAGCGGCTTGCCGCGCGCGCGTCTCGCCGGCGAGCTCGGCCGCACCAGCGGCCAGTTTCGGTTGTTCGCGCGCGTCGTGCGCGAGGGCGCGTGGGCCGGCGTCGTGATGGACAAGCCGCTGCCCGATCGCCAGCCGCTGCCTCGTCCGGATCTACGTCAGCGCAAAATCGCGCTCGGCCCGGTTGCGGTCTTCGGTGCGTCGAACTTCCCGCTCGCGTTCTCGGCCGCCGGTGGCGATACGGCATCCGCACTCGCAGCCGGCTGCCCGGTCGTGGTCAAGGGACATCCCGCACATCCCGGTACGTCTGCACTCGCCGGCGACGCGATCCGTGAAGCCGTCGTAACGTGCAAACTTCCGGACGGCGTCTTCTCGTTGCTGCAGGGCGCATCGAACGAACTCGGCGCAGCTCTCGTCGCGGATCCGTACATCAAAGCCGTCGGCTTCACCGGCTCGCGCGCCGGCGGCCTCGCTCTCGTCGCCATCGCGCAGCACCGCCCCGAACCGATCCCCGTCTACGCCGAAATGTCGAGCGTCAACCCGGTCATCCTGTTACCCGCCGCACTGAACGCACGCGCCGAAGCCATCGCCAAAAGCTACGTCGCCTCCCTCACCGCAGGCGCCGGCCAATTCTGCACCAACCCCGGCATCGTCTTCGCAATAACGGGCCCACACCTAGACCGCTTCATCACCGCCGCCGCCGAAGCATTAGCCGCGATCCCCCCGCAAGTAATGCTGACCGCCGCCATCCACGCCAACTACACCACCCGCATCACCAACCTAAAATCAACCCCCGGCACCACCCTCGTGGCCCCCTGTCATCCCGAGCTTGTCGAGGGACCGCAACTATCTTCATCACAAGCCACACTCGCCGGAGCCGCGCTCTTCACCACCGACGCGCAAAGCTTCCGCGCCAACCCCGAACTCGCACACGAAGTCTTCGGCGCCTCATCCCTAATCGTACGCTGCGCAAACCTCGAAGAGATCGCCGCCTGCATCAAAGGCATGGAAGGCCAACTCACTGCCACGCTCCAGACGGACGAACCCGATTACCCCGCCGCGCGCACGCTGCTCCCGCTCCTGGAACTGAAGGTCGGCCGCATCCTCATCAACGGTTGGCCGACCGGCGTGGAAGTCTCCCGCGCCATGGTGCACGGCGGCCCCTACCCCGCAACGTCCGACTCGCGCACCACATCCGTCGGCGCCGCCGCCATCGACCGCTTCCTCCGCATGGTCTGCTACCAAGACGTCCCCGACGACCTATTACCGCCCCCGCTAAAAACCGCCAACCCCTGGAACATCCCGCAAGCAATCTTCGACTAACCCTCTTCCGCAAACACCTCAGCGTACGTTTTGCCGTACGGATAAAACTTGTCTTTCTCACCGGCCTTCCAGGCCGCCGCGACGTCCGCTCGCGACAAATCCCAATCCCACCGGCACGCTTGCAAGACCGCGCGCAAATCTTGCCGCAGATCCTCCACCGTCGGGCGCCCGAAGAACCAGTACCCATTGTAGATCTTGTGCACGACGCGATCCGGCGCGCACACGATCGTATGCGGCACCATCGGATTGTGATCCGGGTCGGTGTACTCCGGAATATCCAGATCCTTTTGCACGATCCGCCGCGGATCCGAAAGAAACGGCCACGGCGCCGCCACCGCGTTCCGGAACTCGTTCGTCTCGAGCAAATTGTCGGTACTGATCGTCACCATCTTGCAGTAACCCACGCCGGGCATCATCTCGCGCCACAGCACCGCGAGCCCCTCGTGCTGCCGGCGATCCTTCGGGCAGTAAGAGCCGCGCGAGAGCACGACGATCATGGGGTCTTGCCCCTGGATCTCCGAGAGCTTCCGGCGCTTCCCGCTGTGATCCGATAACTCGTAGTCGGGCAGTTGCGATCCAGGGACGATATCTGCGCGCATATGCGCCTCCAAAAGGGCTCGTACGTCGCCGCGTCGATTCGCCATAGAATGATCGAATCCCAGACTCGCGCGCGGACGCTCCTCCTCGCCCTGGCCTTCACCCTGGTGACGTTCTTCGCCGGCACGACGGTCGCGCGGGCCCAAGCGAACGGCGAGCTGGCCTCGGTCGACGGCCACGTCACGCAGCTCACGATCAGCAGCATCGGCGTCCTCAATCCACAGAGCGGCCGGGTCGTTCACTTTCACCTCGAGCCGTACTTCGAAGACTTCTTTGCGCCGAACGACAAGACCCAAATCGACCGGGACCGTTTACACGTCGGCTCCCCGGTACGGATCTACTTCAATCCGCGCTTCACGACGCGCCGGGCCGTGCGTGTCGTGATGCTCCGCGAACACCGATGAAGCTCGCGCTGTCGCTCTTGGCAGTTGCGTTCGCACTCGTCGCGGGTGCCGGCCCGGCCGTCTCGCAGACGCAGCTAACAACGATCCGGGTCGCCTCGACGCCGATCGACGTCGGCGCGGAAGTCTATTACGCGCAGGCACTCGGCATGTTCAAGCAAGCCGGCCTCGACGTGCAGATTCAAAGCATCGACAACGGCGGCGCGATCGCGGCGGCGGTTGCGGGCGGTGCTGCCGACATCGGCCAATCGAACGTCGTCTCGATCGCGACCGCGTACCAAAAGAAAATTCCCTTTGTGGCGATTGCGCCGGCCGGTGCCTATTCGTCAGACCGGCCCACGACCGTACTCGTCGTACTCGCGAACGCACCGTTCAAGACGGCGAAGGATCTCGAAGGCAAGACGCTCGTCACCAACGGCTTACTGAACATCGCGCAAATCGGCGGCGACGCCTGGCTCGACAAGAACGGTGCCGACTACAAACTCGTGCACTGGGTCGAGCTTCCCACGACGGCAACCGCCGAGGCGCTGATCAACCACCGTGCCGACGGTGCGATGCTCTCCGAGCCCTCGCTCAGCGCGGCGCTGGCGCTCGGTAACTTCCGCATCATGGCAACGCCGTACGACGCAATCGGCAAACACTGGCAAATCGGTGCCTGGTTCGCGACCAAAGACTGGGTTGCTGCGCATCCCGATGCGGCGCGCAAGTTCGTCGCCGTGATGCAACAAGTCGCTCGCTGGGCGAATACCCATCAAACGGAATCGCTGAAGATTCTTAGCGACGCGTCAAAGACCGACTTCCCGAAGACGATGCGCCGCGCCACCTACGGCGATCAGCTCGACGCAACGCTGTTCCAGCCGGTAATCGACAACTCAGCCAAATACGGCGCGATCTCCGCAGCCTTCCCTGCAAGCGAGCTGTTCGCTAAACCGTAGGCGCGTTCGGACGTATCGGTCCGACCGGTGCGTGAACCGAAATGATCGAGCGGTCTCCGATCCACAGCGCCGGCGGAATCCGCCACCAGCGCGCCATGGCATTCAGCGGCAACGCATAACTCCCGCGCAGCGCCGAAAATTCGTTCCACGCGCCCTCGATCTCGCGCATGCGCAGCCCCTTTTCCGCCAGCCGCGTATAGACTTGATCGAACTCCGCCCGCTCGATCCCCGGCGCGCCGCTGAGGTCCTGCTCGAAGCCGTAGTAGTGCGTATAGTCGCTCACGAGGTGGCGTCCCAACCGTGAGAGCATTTTCGCCGCACCATCGTACCCGACGTCGACGGTCGTGATCACGAGCGTGGATGCATCGAGAAACGCACCGATCGTGCCGACCCACGACTGATAATCGTGCGTCGAGCGAAAGTACGCAAGCACGGGATACGCCAGGTGCGTTTCCATGATGTCCGCGATCCACACTTCCGCGCGCGCGAACGAAGCGCCCAAATCGTCGAGCATGTTTAATTCCACGTGCCGCGCCAGAAAGTCGACTCCCGACGGCGGAGCACCTGTGCGCTCGCGCATCGTGACGATGAACGCCTCGCGCCGCTGAAATGCCGCAAAGATCGAGAACAAAAACGCCGTCACGATGGCGAACGTTCCCAGCCCGAGTGCTGCGGCAGTGAGCGACATCGCCCGCGCTAACCCGTGTCTCGCCACGATGTCGCCGTAGCCGAGCGTCAGCAGCGACGTCCCGGCATAGTAGATCGCCGTCCAGAGCGTTGCCGGCTCGGGCCGTAGTTCCCCGCGTAACGCAAAGAAGATCAGTCCGAAGCCGAAGATCAACGCCACGATCCAGAAGACCAGCAACGTCACGAGCAAGAGCGGTGCGAAGACGGCGTAGAGCGTCTCGCGCCGCGCTTCGGAGTTCGTGCGCATGCCGATCATGCCGAAGGCCGACCACCCCGTCCGCGTGATGAGGGCGCTCGGCCGCCAGCCGTAGGTCGGTCGCGGCACGATGACGCTCATGAACACGTCGGAGGCGATGACAAGAACCACGACGACCCCGGCCAGCCCGGCGACCAGGTCTAGAAGCACGCTATTTCGTCGGCGGGTACGATGCGATCTCGATGTTCGCGAACTTGCCGTTGACCAGTTGGGTCCGCCGGATGTACATGTTCTCGCGCACTTCGCGCGTCTGCGTATCGATCGAGATCGGACCGCGCGGGCTCTCGATGGTGACGCCGCGCAGCGCGTCGATCGTCTTGACCGGGTCGATCGCGCCCCGTTGCCCGGCGACGCCGCGGTCGATCAGGGTGAGCGCATCAAACGCTTGCACCGCGATAAACGACGGCGCATCATCGGGAATCGGGTTGGGAATCAACTGCTTGTAGAGCCGCACGTAGTCGCTGTTCAGCTTCGATTTATGATCGACGGTGTAGTTGGACGCCGTCACGACGTCGAGTGCATCCGGACCCTCGGCAGCCATTAACTCTTCGGAAATGAGGTCGGCCGTGCCGACTAGCTTCATGTTCGCCTTCAATCCGTTGGTCGAGAACTGCTTCACGACGTTGATCGACGACGGTCCGCCGCCCACGAACGCAAACACCGCATCGGCCTTCGAATCCTTTGCGCGCAGCAAATACGCCGAGAAGTCGGTCGTGTCCAGTGGTACCGCCACGCTGCCGACGATCTTTCCGCCTGCATCGTTCATCGCTGAAGTCAGCGCCGCGAGCGTATCCGCGCCGCTCGAGTAGTCAGCTACGATCGCGTACACGGACTTGATCCGGTTGCGCACGAGCCAGCGCGCCAGCGGCGGACCGAAGTCCGGCGTCAAGTACGACGTGCGGACGGCATAGGGCGCCTTCCCCATGATCCCTGGCGAGGTCGCGTTAATGATGAAGTACGGAATCTTCGCTTGCGTCGAGACCTCGCCCATCGCCACCGCTTCCGGCGTCGACGAGCCGCCGACGAGCACGTCGATCTTCTCCTGAACGATCAGCTCTTGGGCCAGCCGTCGCGCCGTCTCGGGCGCGTGCGCGTCGTCGCGCTTGATCAGCACGACCGGCCGGCCACCGATCATGTTGTGGTGCATCGAGAGCCAGGCGTCGAGCGACGCGTTCACCGAACGGCCGAGCGAGGCGCCCGGGCCGCTGAACGACATGATGACGCCGATCTTCAACGGCACGGGGGCTTGCGCCGGCGCTTCGCGCGGTAACAGCGCGGCCACGAAGAGTGCGGTCAACGCCGCTACGGCATAGCGCTTAACCGACACGGAGCGCCAATTGCGTCTTCTTGCTGGCAATTTTCCAACCCTCAGAAGTTTTCTTGTGAATTTCAACGGTTGGAAATACTGCCACGATCCCCTTCGTCTGCCCGGGCTTGCCGTCTTTGCCGCGCGCACCCGGAATGACGCACGTCAGGGCGCGCACTTCGGCCGTATCCGCGTCGATGATGTTGACCTCGATATTGTTCACGAGATGGAACACCATGCGGTCTTCCTGCGGAATCGCCGGGTTCCCGCGTTCCGGCAACTTGTTCACGTGCGCCGCGATCTCTGCGCGCCCCGTAAACGCCGACTCATCGCCGTCACGGTACCACATGCCGTCCTCGGCAAAGATTGCGGCGGCTTCATCACCGCGCACGCCGTCGAGCCGGTTGTAGAACCGAATCGTATTCTGCGCGCACTCCCACTCGATTGCGTGGCGCTCGGCCAGCGTCAAGCTCACGCGATCAACCGGCGGCAACGGCGGCGCGCTCCGCGATCAAATGGACGAGATCGGTGTTCGGAATCGATTCCTCAGCCAGCACATCGAACGAGCAGAGCAGCCGGTAGTCGTTCTTGTTCGGATCGCGCAGCACGCCGAGCGGCTCGCGCCCGGCCTTGACGTCCTCGATCGCCTTGAGCATCAGCTTGCGGGCCGCGAGCAGCGCCACGTCCGTCGTGGCTAGATGCTCGCGCGTCCGGTTCTGAATCGGCCCTTGGCTTTCGGTCGCAAACGCATCGTGCGTGTTGAAGTTCGGCCCCATGCCGGTGTAGTTTTGGTTCATCGTGCTGCGGTCTTGCAGATAGCGATTGGACTTCTTGCGCGCCAAGCGAAACTCCGACTCGTATTCGTTGGAACTCCGGCTGCGCACCACGCGGCTGGTTGAATCCAGCGGCGCGTCGCGGCGCAATGCGAAGTGCCAGCGCCAATGCGTGTAGTCGTCGATCGGCACGTGCCAGATCCCGATGTGCCCGTCGCCGCCCTGCGGCCCCGCGATCACGGAGAAATTCGGCATGCCGAAGATCGTCACGCGCACGTACTTGCGGCCGTCGCCGCCCGAGCGCAATTGGAAGATGCGCATGCCGAAATCCGTATTCTCGGTCTCGAGGCGTGGCGTTTCTTCGGGCTCGATCAGCGCCTCATCCGTCTCCGGCACGCCGACGCGATGCAAGTTCCCGAACTTCAGTCCCGGTTTGCGATCGGCTTCAAAAGAACGGTGCAAAAAACCAACGTGCCCCGGATCGTAGTTCCCTTCGTTCGCCTGCAAGTAATTGCAGTCGACGAACACTTTCGCAGCGTGCAGATGCTCGCCCGGATACGTGAAGAAATCGTAGTTGGGAAACTCGGGCGGCTCGCCCTCACCCATGTATGCGAAAAACGCGCCGGCCTTCTCCACCACCGGATACGCGCGCTGCCGAACCTTCGACTTGAACGTGCTCTCCTTCGGCTCGGCCGGCTGATCCAAACAGCAGCCCGTCACGTCATACAGCCAGCCGTGGTAAAGACAGCGCAATCCACCATCTTCAAGCCGCCCGTACGACAGATCGGTGCCGCGATGGCAGCAGTGCCGGTCGAGCAGCCCGAGCCGACCCTGGTCGTCGCGGAAGAGCACCAGCTCCTCACCCATCACGTCAACCGAAACCGGCGCCCCACCCACCGGCAACTCCGTTGATAGCGCGACCGGTTGCCAATAACTCCGCAACAGCTTCCCGCCCGGGGTCCCGGCCGAAGTCCGAGTAAGCGCATCATTCTGTTCTTGCGTCAGCATCCCGCCGATTTCGATCAACCATTAATCAAGTCATCCCGAGCTCGTCGAGGGACCGCCACCAACCTTTTGTCACCCCGAGCAAAGCGCCGAAGGGCGCGCCGTCGAGGGGCCGCCACCCATCTCGCCAACCACGGCAGCATGAACCGCGACAAGCTGATCAAGTCAGCCCTCGCCACAGCCGTGGCCGGCGCCGTGCCGCGCATCGCCCGGGCCCAGACGCGCACCCAAATGCACGTCGCGACGCTCCCAGTGGACGCCGACGCCACCGCCTGGTTCGGCATCGACCAAGGCTTCTTCGCGCAAAACGGCCTCGACGTAACTGTAGAAGTCATCACCAGCGGAGGCGCGATCGTGGCCGGCGTCGCCGGCGGCGCGCTCGACGTCGGCGTCGCCAGCATCGGCTCGCTCTCCACCGCCCACTCGCACGGCATACCCGTCGTCGCGCTCGCCCCGGGCGGCCTCTACAACGGCGCCCTTCCCACGAGCGTCCTCGCGGTAGCGCAAAACTCGCCGCTCCGCACCGCCAAGGACCTCACCGGCAAGATCATCGCAATCCAAACCCTCGGCGAACTCGCATCATTCTCAATCTCATCCTGGATCGACCACAACGGCGGCGACGCCAAATCCGTGAAGTTCGTCGAAATCCCCACGTCGTCCATGACCGACGCCATAACGAAGGGCCGCGTCGACGCAGCCTTCATCGCCGAGCCGTTCTACTCACTCGGAAAACCCGCCATCCGTTTCTTCGCGCCGACCTACGACGGCGTGGCAAAACGCTTTCTCATTAGCGCCTGGGTCGCACGCCGCGAATGGATCGCACAAAACCCCGACATCGCCGCAAAATTCGTCGCCGCGATGCGCACCGCCGCCGTCTGGGGAAACCAAACCGCGAACCTCACGGCATCCGGCGCGATCCTCGGGAAATACACGCACATCGCGCCCGACACGATCGCCAAAATGCAACGCGCCCAATTCGCAACGCAACTCGATCCTGCGCTCATCCAACCCGTCATCGACGTCTCAGCCCAATTCGGCGTCATCCCGAAAGCCTTTCCAGCCTCGGAGATCATCGCCAAATGAACGTGAGCCACCGGCTCCTTAGACACCACCGAAGCGTAGGCGGTTGAAACTGATCATCTGCACGAGCGGATCCGCACGATCGCCGCTCGCCGCGCGATCGACCAGCACGTTCACGACGGCCGTCTTCCCCCCGCGCACCGCCGCTAACGCCCGATCGAAGGCGGGGCCGACATCCGCGGGCGTCGGGGCAAACTCGCCGTCACATTCCAATCCTCGCGCAACGACGTCATACCGGCTCTGATTCATATCCACTCCGGTCGTGCCGTTGAATAACCGCAGCGTAATGTTGCGGCTCGAACCCCACGTGCCATCGTTCGCCACCATCACGAAGATAGGCAGCCTGTGGAGCGACGCGGTCGCAAGTTCGGCGAGATACTGTCCGAACGCACCGTCGCCGGTCCCGAGATACACGTGACGCGAGCTACCGTCTTCCTGAAACGCCGCCGCCGCGCCGATCGCAAACGGTAAGCCCATTCCCATCGCCCCGAACGGTTCGTGATCCAGAAATCCGGGCGACGATTGAATCCGCAGCGTCGCCTTATACCAGTTGTTGCAATTCGCGCCGTCGCCGACAAACAGCGCGTCCGGAGCCATGCGCGCGGCAAGTTCGCGCGCCATGCGCAGAGGATGCACTTGCCCCTCGTCGGATTTTCCCAAGCTCGCGATCTTCGCCACGCGCGGCGCAATGGCGGCCTTCGCCCAACTCCCGTCCCACGCAGCGGCCTTCGCTGCAACCAAATCGTCTCGCAGCGCCTCGAGCGCGAGCCGCGTGTCGCCCGCCATCGGCGCTTCAACCACGCGGTTGCGTCCGATCTCTGCCGCAGTGTTCGTAATCTGAATGTACGCCGCGTCGACTGCAAAGAACGGCGGCGCGGCAAACCCGATACCGCCCTCGAGCCGTCCGCCGGCAAAAATGACGACGTCCGCTTCGCGCGCGCAGATGCTCCCCATCGGCCAGCCGAACACGGTCTCAAAATCTTCGGGAATGAGTCCGCGGCTCGGGCCCTGCAGCAACACCGGAATGCCGAACTCGCGATTGAGCTGCGATAAAACGTCGCCCGCATGCGACCAATACGCCCCGCGTCCCGCTACGATGAGCGGTCGCTTCGCCTTCGCCAACAACGCCGATGCACGGGCCACGTCTTCCGGCGCCGGACGCGGTTCGCGCGCGCGAATCACCGGCCCGAGCGAACGCGCCGCCACGGCTTCATCCACTTCCGCCGTCGCAACGTCACGCGGAATCTCAAGCAGCACGGGGCCCGGGTCGCCGGAGAGCGCGATCCGCGCCGCCATCTCGACGTACTCGCCGAGCCGGTTCGCATCGTGCACGACTTGCGACCACTTCGTCACCGAGCGCACCAGCCGCGCATGATCGAGCTCTTGCTGCGGGCGCGCATCGAGCATCGCAAACGGGTTCCGTCCCGCGAAGACGATCAGCGGCGTCCCGGCATCGTTGGCCGATGCGATCCCGCCGACCGCGTTCGCCAGTCCCGGCCCCGATGTTACGCACGCGACCCCAAGCGAACGCCGCGTCGTCGCGTACCCATCGGCCGCGAGCACCACCGCGCTCTCGTGGCGCATGTGCAGCAGCCGCATGCCGCGCCGGTCGACCGCCCCGAAGAACGATTCGAGGTGTCCGGGCAAACCGAACACCGTCCGAACGCCTTGGCGCTCCACCGCCGCCGCCATCAGGTCCGCTCCAAGCATTATTTCTCCTCGGGAAGGGCGAATGGGTCGTTCAATGAGTAAACGAGCTTCCCTCGACATTCGGCAAATGCGGAACGAAGATTTTCTCAGCTACAAGATCAGCGTCCTCAGCCGCATCCTCGACCGCGGGGTCGACAAGAAGCTGCTGACCGGCCTGAACCTGCCGCTCACCTCGCTGCGCATCCTCGGCCACCTCCACGCGCACGGCGAAGGCCGCGTGCTCGCCATCGCGCGCAACATGCATCTGCTCGGTTCGCAGATCAGCCAGAGCATGACCGAGCTCGTCAACTACGGCCACGTCGCAAAGAAGCCCGACCCAACCGACAAGCGCGGCACGCTGTTCCGTCTCACCCCGAAGGGCCGCCGGCTCTACGAAGGCGTCTTGGCCCGGGCGCAAGCCAAGCAAGAAACCGTGGCCGAGGTGATCGGTCCCGCCAACTATGCCCTCGTGAGCGACTGCCTCGACGCGCTGATCGCGCACTACGGAGCCCCCGGAGCAGCCGTCCTCGAGTCCGCGTAGAAGACCATCCGCATGGCCCTGACCCAGACACAGCAGCAAACCCTCATTGAAACCGGCCGCGGCACGCCGATGGGCGAGCTCTTCCGCCGCTATTGGATCCCGGCGATGCTCTCGTGGGAACTCCCCGAGCCCGATTGCGACCCGGTGCAGATCCGCTTGATGGGCGAAGACTTACTCGGTTTTCGCGACACCGCCGGCAACCTCGGCCTCGTGCAAGAATTCTGCCCGCACCGCGGCGTCTCGCTCTTCTACGGACGCAACGAAGAGTGCGGCATCCGCTGCTCCTATCACGGGTGGAAGTTCGACGTGAACGGCACCTGCGTCGACATGCCGTCCGAACCCGACGAGAGCAGCTTCAAAGATAAGGTGCGACTGACGGCTTACCGGCTGATCGAACAGGGCGGCGTGCTGTGGGCGTACATGGGCCCGCCCGAACTCGAACCGCCGCTGCCGCAACTCGAGTGGTCGCTGCTGCCGCCCGCCAATCGCTACGTCTCCAAGCGCATTCAGGAGTGCAACTACCTGCAAGCGCTCGAGGGCGGGATCGACTCGAGCCACGTCTCAACGCTGCACCGCTTCAACCTCGACGACGATCCGATGCACGTAGGCGCGCACGGCAACGTCTTCCTCAAAGCCGACACGCGGCCGAAGTTCGAAGTGCAAGATTCCAAGAGCGGCTTACTCATCGGCGCGCGCCGCAATGCGGATGCGCAGAACGACTACTGGCGCATCACGCCGTTCATCATGCCGTGGTACACGATCATCCCGCCGTTCGGCGCTAACGTAATCGGCGCGCACGCGTTCGTTCCGATGGACGACGAAAATTGCTGGACGTGGAGCATCAACTACGATCCGGCCCGCGAACTCACCAAAGAGGAAGTCGCCGCAATGGATGCGGGCATGGGCATTCACGTCGAGTACGTTCCCGGCACGTTCCGCCCGAAGGCCAACCGCGACAACCACTACCTCATCGACCGCAGCGCGCAGCGCGGCAAGAAATCGTTCAGCGGCGTCAAGGGCATTTCGATGCAAGACGCCTCGCTGCAAGAGAGCATGGGCCGCATCGTCGACCGCACGACCGAACGGCTCGGAACGAGCGACGCCGCGATCATCGCCGCGCGCCGCACGCTCCTGCGCGCCGCGGAAGAACTCGTGGAAGGCGGCCCGCCGCCGATCGCGACCGAGCCCGAAGCGCAGTACGTCCGTTCCGCGTCGATCCTGATTCCGAAGGGCGTTCCGTTCGCCGAAGGCGCCGCCGAAGCACTCCGCGCCGCCCCCGGCAAACCGTTCGTCAGCGTCTAGTCCCGAAATGCGTTGATCGCATGAGCGAGTTCCGTGCGCAGGGCCGTCACGTCGATTGCCAGTGCACCATCCTCGCCCACCTCGAGCGGGACGGCGAATTCGTGCTGGAGGTGCGGCTGCGCATCGAGCCGCGCGACCTCGCAATGCCCTTGCAAATGATAGCAGCACTCAGCTGAAGCATCGAAGTCGCTGCGCAAATAGAGCGTGATCTCGGCCAGCAGCGACGGCTCGACGCGCTGCGCCGAAATATGCACCGTACCGCTTTCAGTGATGCCTACTTTAACGATCGGCGCCGTGTCGACGCCGCCGTCGCCATCGAAAAACGGACCGCTGAACGCGCTGAGAGCCTGGTCGCGCACTTCGGTGAGAATGTCGCGCACGGCGCGTGGATGGGCAGTGCGCGTCTCGAGCTCCGCGCGGGCCGGCGGCTCTTTCATAGAACTGCTATATCCGTAAGCTGCGAAAGCATGTCGGCCAGATGGCCAACAACCACAGCGCCGGCCGATCAGCAGTTACATTTGATCGCGAAGGCACGCTCGTTGCCGAGTAACGACTCGCCCACGCTGGCGTGCGCCGCCATGTGCCGATCGGTAATCTTGATTCCACCGCCCCGGTAAAGTTCTTCCGTGGCGATCTCCCAGTCGCGATTTCCGTCGACGTCCCACTGAAACGGAAGCGACTTCATCGCCCAGTTGCCCGGATCGAACTCCGGGGCGAGTTCGAGCGTTCGACGCAGAATTTCGCGCTGCTGCGCCGCTTCGTGCGGCTTTCCGGCCGGACAGCCTAAAGGGAAATCCAAGAAGCAGGTGCGAGGCGGCTTTACGGCAGCGCTCATTTCCCAGAGCACGCTCGTGCTGATCGTCGGCAATCCACGAGCCTCTAAAGCACGAGCGATGAGGCCGGTCGCTCGATGACACGCGGGGCAGAACGGGAGCATTAATACAAGGTCGACTCCCTGCGCGTCGAAGACTGCCTTAATTCGCGGCACCGTCTGTTCCATCAATTCGGTATAGCGCTCGATCGATCCGACCATCGAGACGTTCGTGTGGGCGAGCCGCTTGAACATTCCCTCGCGTTCCAACTCTTTCATCCGGTCGATCGGGTAGGCCACGTTCAGGTCCTCCAGGGCCCACTTGCGCACGAGAGTTTGGTGCGACACCACCAGCCGATCGATCGGCGTATCCCGCGGCAGCAACCGAAACGTTATGTCTTCCGTCTCAAGGAGCGGCGGGTCTTCGGGGAGTTGCGCGCCGCAACTCACGAATATCCCGATTGTTGATTCCGCCACCGGTTTGCGCAAAGGCACAAGCGTGGGTGGATCAAACTCGGGCATCGGAATCGATCGCCCTGATTCGGCGAGAAATCGAGAGAAGCTATATGGCATTTTTAGGTTTCATCCCGCCACCGGCCGAGCGTTTTGTGCTGCATACGTGTCGTGCGATTCGCTGGAACTGTCGATGTGCCGGTCCCAACGCACGAGCGTCGCGTCTCCGAACACGCCTTTTTTGGTGAACGGATCGCCGGCGTGAAAGTCTTTGACCGCCTTCATCGACGTGGCTTCGAGGATAAAGAAACTACCAACATTCTGATCGCTCGCGTCGCTGCCGCACATCGGTCCGGCCTGGAGGATGTGAACGTTCTCGCCCGGGGACAGAAATGGGACCAGATATGCGCGGTGTTCCGACCGCGTTGTGTCGCGTAAAGCGTCCTTCCCTGGGCTGTCAAAACACATTCTAAGGTAGAGCATATCGCCTCACTTTCTGCAATTAATACTCGAGCGCGTCGCTACTGTAGGACAAATTTACCGTCTGAGAACGTAAGCCGGATGGTGAGCCCGCCTTCATTCACCATCCACGGCCGGACAACGAATGAGCGTGCTCCGCATTTGTGCATCGGATCGCTCGCGGCTAGTTCCTTGGCGTGCGTGAGTGAGCGCGCGCGAATAACGAACATTCCATCGCCCTCCCACTGCGTCTCATCATCCGTCCAATGTGGACCGGCTGCCACCATGATGCCGTCCGCCTCGATCTTGCATTGGTGTGCAAGATGCGCCTCGAGGTTTTCCATCACGGGTTCGATCCCGTTTGTGGGAGTACTGAACACGACGTAAAATTGCTTTTGCAGCATGCCCATACTGGCTTGCATAACATCGTCTTTAGTGACGGGCATCAGTCCGCACCGCCGCCCTTCGGCAAAAGCCCCTCGGGCCGCTCGAAGTTATGAAGTGGACGCCCTTCGGCCAGTGCTTTGAGTTCCTGAGTATAAAGTCGCCGAATCGCGACGACCCCGACGTCCGTCGAGCCGAGATTTTCGATGCCGCGACGGCGATCGGCGATGACGCCCTGACCCACTTGCACGACTTCGTCCTGCGCGAGCGGCACGTGGTGGCATATTTCGGCGATCTTGTCGTAAGGCAGCTCGCCCCGCAAAACCTTCTGCGCTACTTCGTGAGCCTCTGCTTCCGCGTTCGCGAAATCTTTCCAGCGCTTCTTGTACTCCTCGCTGGGCTTGCCGTTCATGAAGGTAGCGATGCAATGGACCTGGAGGTGGGAGACATCGTCGACCGGTACCCGATAGTCGAGGAACATCTGCCACGCGGTCTCGTCCGCGTTGCGTTCTTCGCCTTGGCGTTTGATGTTGTCGGGATGCACGGCGAACATGCAGATGTTGGGCATGCCGAACTGCACGATGCGGTCGTTACCGTCTTGTTTCTTGGCGACCATGCGCAGGCCCCAAGGCGTTTTCTCGCACGACAGCTCGGGGAGATGCTTCAGATCAAGGCCTTCGAGCGCGGAGCGCTTGTGCGTGAACCAAACGTGAGCTTCGTCCTGATAGTTCTCGACGTTCTGAAACCAATTGCACGGGCGCGTATCAATCTGCGCCGAGACGAAGGGGGCGTTTTCCCATTCGGGATAGCGGGTAAATTCCGGCGGTTCGCCTTCGCCGAGATAGACCCAGATGAAGCCGAGATATTCCTGTGTCGCGTATCCACCGATGCGGATGTGGTTGGCGAACCCGGCCCGCTCCATCGGCTGGTCCACACACTGACCGGTCGGGGCATATGCCCAGCCGTGATACGGGCAGCGGATCACGTCGCCTTCGACCCACCCCGTGCTGAGCATCGCGCCGCGATGCGCGCAGCGGTTCTCGACGCAATGGACCTGGCCGTCCTGACTGCGATACAGCGCGAGCTTCTGGCTCATGATCGTCAGTGGCTTCGCGGCGCCGGGCTCAAGGTTGCGACCGCAATAGATGGGGTGCCAGAAACGCCGCAGGTACGTGCCGGCCAAGGTTCCCGGACCGGTGCGGATATAGTCGACCGTGCCGGGATCGGTGAACTGCGCGATGTCTAACTCAACGGGTTCCTGTTCGATCATTGACGCTCTCCTTCAAATTGCGGTGAGACCCAATCCGCCACGCTCTGCGCAAGCTCGTGGGCCAGGTCGAGATCGTGACAGTACACACCGATTGCGCCGGCCACCGCCGTACCGACGCGGATCGGGTATCCGCCAGGCAACGCCAGCATCCGGTACGGAACCGCGTCCATCAGTCTGTCGAGGACGCCGCCGGAATAATGACGGTGAGCGGCGATGTCGCGCGAAGCCATGCCGAAATTGACTGCCGCCGTCGCAGTGGCTATCGCGATGTCGGCCCCCATTGGCGGCGCACCGTCCATTCGATCAAGCGTGACGGCATCGCCGGCCGCGTCAACGACGGCGACTGCCGCACGCGCCCCCGTTTCCGTCGCCTGGGCTATCACCCAATCGGAAACCGCCCGCGCTCGCGTCAGAACAGCCTGCCTGCTAGCCTCGGGCACCGGATCCATGGCCGTTCCCTTCATCGTCGGATCCGGCGGAGCTCCGTAGGCTTCTGTCCAGCGAGCGGCGTCATCTCCGTGCTGCGGATTGTACGACATGCCGAGGGCGTAGCTGATGATCGTGTCCTCGAGATTCGCAGGCTTGCCGTCGACCATAAGTTGGGACGGCGGGACGCCCGGCAACTTGACGAATGGCCCGATGCCGAGGCCCGTCGCAATGGCGCCGACGATCCGGCCGTCCTCTATCACCGGCATCCCACCGGCGCCTGGAAACGGCTGATCGCGAAGAACGGCCTGATAGCTGGCGAAGACGCCGGGAAACTTCGCCATTCGTTCGGCGAAGCGCGCGCTCGGCTCGCCGTTCGCGGCCGTGGCAAACGCCTTCGCACGAACGAGCGGCAAGGCGGCGGGGGCGCAGCCATCCATGCGGACCACGCTCACCGGAGCTCCCGAAGCGTCGACCACGATGAAGGTTCCGGACTGCCGAAAAGCCTCGCACTTCGACACCGCACGCGCAAGCAACGCGCGGGCTTTGGAAAGCGTGAGGGTACTGGAATCAATCATGAGGGCGCAAACCTTTTGTCGAAGATCGCAATCGGCCTATACGCGTCTTCAGTCGAGCCGAACTGTACCAGAGGAAGGACGCGGTCATGAAGTCGAGTAGAACTCCTAGTACTTCTAGTACTCGTCCACGGAGCGCCCATGAACTCCGCTGATCCGGCCGCGCGTCGCAAAGAGCTGGGGATGTTTTTGCGCTCGCGGCGCCAAGCGATTGCACCCGAGGCTGCCGGGCTACGGCGAGGCGCGCGCCGCATCGCGCGTGGCTTGCGTCGCGAGGAAGTGGCCGGCCTCGCGAACATTGGGGTCGTTTGGTATACCTGGCTCGAGCAGGGGCGCCCCGTGCGACCCTCTTCCGAAACGCTCACGCGGATTGCTCGCGTGCTGCGGCTCTCCCCGGAGGAATCGGGCTATGTCTTTAGCTTGGCCGAAAGGCAAATCGTACCATGGGGCGAGCTCGTAACGGCGGTGTCAGGCGACATCAAGGCGATGCTCAATGCGTTCACCGGCAGCGCGTTCGCGGTCAACGCGCGTATGGATCATCTTGCCTGGAACCGGCAAACGGCGGCCCTCTACGAATTCGGCGACGGCACTGATTGGAAAGCCAACAATCACATTTGGCGCATGTTCAAGGACCCGGTCCTACGCCGCATCGTGCGTAACTGGGACGAGATGTTCCACGGTCCAGTCGCAATCTTTCGCTCGTTGTATGCCCATCATGGTGCAGACGCCCGCATCGACGAACTCCTTGACGCGCTTGCCGATTCGCCCGAGTTCACGCGCGCGTGGTCTGAAAAAACGGTCGGCCGCGGGCCGGCTATTGAGCTCTGCTTCGAAACGGCCGCCGGGCCGATCGCGGTGCGGTCGATGACCTTAGAGCCGCCCGCACTTCCAGGGGTCGTGTTGTTTCTGCAAACGCCGCTCGATGACAAAAGCCACGCCGCCCTCCAGCACTTAGCCAAGCGAACCGGATTGCACTCATGAAGAACACGATCTCGCACGTCACCCCGAGCTTGTCGAGGGGCCGCCTCCATCATCACATTTGGTGGGTAACAGCTGCTGCGGCGACCCTTCTCACCAGCCTCAGCCAACTCGGCGGGGCGGCAATGTCCGCCACCAACGAGCCGTACCAGATCAACGTCGTTACCCCGGCGACCGGCAGCGGTGCGTTTCTCGGCAAATCGTACAAGGAAACGTTCAGCGCACTCGAGGTCGCGGTGAATCGCTCGGGCGGTATTCAAGGACGAAAAGTTGCCTTCGTGCTTAACGATTCACAGACGTCGCCGCAAACCGGCCTGCAAATCGTCAACGGCTTGATCGCAAAACACGTGCAAGTCTTTATCGACGGCGGGCCGAGCACCGTCTGCGGCCCGAGCGTGGCAGTGGTGCAAAACACCGGCCCGGTCGACTACTGCCTCTCGCCCATCATTCATCCGCCGACCGGCAGCTACGTTTTCTCTGCCGGACTCTCGAGCGTCGATCAAGCCCGGCTCGCCGTGCGCTACTATCGCGAGCGCGGCTGGACGAAGATCGCGATGCTGAGCTCCACCGACACGACCGGCGCCGATCTCGAACGTCAAACCGATGCGGCGCTCACTGAAAACGAAAACAAGGGCGTGCAGATCGTCACGCGCGACCACTTCAACGGCACGGACCTCAGCGTTGCCGCGCAAATCTCCCGCATCAAGTCGAGCGATGCGCAGGCCGTACTCGTGTGGACCACCGGCACACCGTTCGGCACCGTCGTGCGCTCGATGAAAGACGCGGGACTCAACTTGCCCGTACTCACCACGAATTCGAACATGACCTACGCGCAGATGAGCGCGTATGCCGACACGCTGCCGGAGCAGATGTACTTTCCGGCACTCCTCGCGTTGACACCGGAAGGCACCGGCAAAGGCCCGCTGCACGATGCCCAGCAGGCCTACCTCGCGGCATTCAAGGCCGTCGGCGTGCGTCCCGACGAGGGTCACATCCTGGCGTGGGATCCGACGATGATCGTCGTCACCGCACTGCGCAGCATCGGACCGGATGCGACGGCAACGCAAATCCGTGATTTCATCCTGCATTTGCACGGCTGGGTCGGCGTCGACGGCGTCTACGACTTCTCATCGGGCAATCAGCGCGGCGTCGCCGACAACGCTGCTGCGATCGCGCGCTGGTCCCCCGAAAAAGGGACCTGGATCCGCGTAAGCCGCCCGCAAGCCTATCTCAAATGAGCATCTGCCTGATGAAAATGCTCTTGGGTACCATTATGGCCAAGTGGCTTACGCGCCTCGTGGCAACGGTATTGCTGATCTCGCTTGCGCTCGTGCCGAACGTGGCGCGCGCCGAAGACCCCTACGAGATCTATGTCGTGCTCCCGCTCACCGGTTTTGCCGCGTTCCTCGGTGCGGGCGTAGCGACCACGCTGGGCGTCGTCCAGGAAATCACGAACCAGCACGGCGGGATTCACGGCCGCCCGGTCAAGTTCGTCATCGAGGACGACCAATCGTCACCGCAGGTCACGCTTCAGCTAACGCAAGCGATTGCGGCGAAACACGTTCCGGCAATGTTAGGCTCGGCGGTATCGGCGATGTGCCAGGCTCAGCTTCCCGCGATCAAAGATGGCCCGCTGACCTGGTGCATGTCACCGGTGGTCCGGCCACCGGCCGGCAGCTTCATGTTCACGGTTCTGCAAACGACCGACGACTACATCGACGTATGCCTGCGCTACGCTGAAGCGCGTGGTTGGCACAAACTTGCCGTTATCACGACCACGGATGCATCGGGCCAAGACTTCGACGCAACACTCGATCGCGTGATGGCGAAGCCGGAACACCGCGGCGAGTCCATCGTTTCGCGCGATCACTACAACATCTCCGATATCAGCGTTGCAGCGCAGGTTGCACACATCAAGAGCTCGGGCGCCGACGCGATGTTCGGCTGGTCGGCCGGAACGTCGTTCAGCACGCTGTTGCATGCCGACGTCGACGCCGGTGTGGATCTGCCGATGTTTACGAGCGCGGCAAATCTGGTGACGGCACAAATGAAGACGCTCAGCTCGATCGCCCCGACCGCACTCTACATTCCGGGCACGGCCGCCTACGCGCCGAATCTCCTGCGCGACGGCCCGCAAAAGCAGGCCGTTCTCGAATACATCAACGCGATGCGCGCCCGGAACTTGCCGATCGACCAAACCACCTTAAACGGGTGGGACGAACCAACGATCATCATCAACGCCCTGCGCAAGTTCGGCACAAACGCCACAGCCGAGCAGCTCCGCTCCTATTTGGCCGCTTACAAAGGCCCGGGCATCGTTGGAAACTATGACTTTCCGCAATACCCGCAACGCGGCTTGAACGCCTCGAGCGTGCTCGTCGTTCGGTGGGACCAAGCCCACCAAACATGGACCGGCGCGAGTCAGTTCGGCGGTACGCCGATCAAGTAGCCGCGGCCGTGTGCAGCACGGCGCTCGGATGCTCGTCCTTCTTCAAACGGTGCGCGCGCACGGTGAGGCCGGCGACGGGATCTTCCAACGGCGTTCGCTGCGCCATCAACGGATCGCGCCCGGCAGCGACGTCGGCGATCGCCTTCAGCATCTGGCGGCGCATCACGATCACCGGTTCGTCGGTTGTGCCGAGGCGTTCCGTCGAACGATCGTAGATCGGCCCTTGCGTTTCGATCGCGAACCGGTCGTGATCCTGAAAGTTCGGTCCCATCCCGATAAACGTGCTGCTGCGCATCTCGCTGCGGTTCTGCAGATAGCGGTTCGTGGCGTTGCGGCGGCCCTCGTATTTCTCATCGACCTCACCCTTGATGGTCCGATCGCAGTATGCGTGGTCGAGCGGTCCGTTCTGTCGATGCACGATGACGTACTTGTAGTGATGCGTATCGTCGATCGGCACGTGCCAATGTGCCTGATAACCTTCGTTAGCCACCGGCTTGCGCAGCGCCGGGTCGATGAGCGGAATGCCGTCGAACATCGAACCGTTGGGCATGATGAAGTTGGATATGCGCACGTACACTTCGTCGTCGCCGGCTCGACGAGAAGCATACGCACGTAGGCCGAACGCCGTTTCTTCGACGGTCAGCTTGGGCGCAACGTCGCCGCCCATAATGATGCCGGCATCGACGAACTGTTGCGACGTGTCGTTGAAGTGGTGCAGAAATGAAAGGTGCTGCGGGTCGATATTGCCTTCGTTGCCCTGCAGGTAGTTACACGCTTGCCACAGCTTCGTCGCCCACACCTGATCCGGCGGCGCGCTCAGGAACGGAAAACGCGGCACGGGCGGCGGCTCGTCGGGCCCCATGTATGCGAAGATCAACCCGTTGCTTTCGTGCAGCGGATATGCGGTGTGCCGAACGCGGTCTTTGAACGTGCTCCCGGCCGTTTCACCCGGCTGCTCGAGACAGCGGCCGTCGCGCGCCATCACCCAGCCGTGATAGAGGCACCGCAGGCCGCCCGCCTCGATCCGCCCGTAGCTCAGGTCAACGCCGCGGTGCGGGCACTTCAAACCCAAAAGCCCCGGCAGTCCATACTCGTCGCGAAAGAGCACCAGATGTTCACTGAGGATCTGCACGGGCTTGGGTGTCCCGGGCTGAGCTTCTTCCGATAAAGCAACTGGCTGCCAATACCGCCGCAGCATGTTGCCGCCAGGCGTACCGGGCGAGGTTTGCGTGAGCAGATCGTTTTGGGCTTTCGTCAGCACACCACGGAATTGTCAGTGGCATTTGCCACACCCTCCAGCGATCCGGCGCGACGGGGCGGCCTAACCAATAGCAGCCGTCCCCGCCATGACGCGCAGCACGTGCGTCTTCTCATGGAGGTCCGCTGGGTCGCCGCCGGCCGACCAGCCGAGCGCGCGACGATAGCTGCCCAAGTCGCCGCGTTCGGCAAGTTGTTGCTCGCTGACCTCGACGTGCCGGTGCGCCTCGGGCGAGACGAACAGCGCGTCAACCGGGCAGTAGGCTTCACACAGGAAGCAGGTCTGACAGTCGTCCTGCCGCGTGATGACCGGTGCCGCATCATCGCGCGCATCGAACACGTTGGTCGGGCAAACCTTCACGCAGATGTTGCACGAAATGCAACGCGATGCGGAAACGAGTTCGATCATCAGGCGCTCACGAGATCTCGGACGGCCGCTCGTGGCACCGGCTGTTCGTAGCGCAACGCGATCGTATCGACGCCCGAGAGGATCTGATGGTGTTGCTGCAGCGGATCGATCTGCGGGAAGTCGGTGCGCCTGTGCATGCCGCGGCTCTCGGTGCGCGCGAGCGCGCTCGTATACGCCCAGCGCGCCGTTGCCGCAAGTGCGGCCGCTTCACGGGAGCGCTGCACCTCGCGCGCGCCGCCAACAACTTCCGCGCTTTGCGGCATCCCTGATGCCCATAGCCCATCCAGCACCGCGAGCGACGAACGCAGTCCCGCATCGGTGCGGAACATGTTTTTCTCGAGCGGCAGCATCTCGTTCTTCACCCTGGCAATCGCTGCGTCGGACTCGGTGATTTTCCACGTACCGGCGCCGGTGAGGCGTCGCGTCTTGCGCGACGCTCCAAGGCGCAGCGCAAAGGCCGCAGCGCCTTCGCCGGCCCACGAACCCGAGGACATCGCCCACGCGGCATTGTGACTTCCGCCGCCGGTAAAACCGCCGCAGATGCGTTCGCGCGTCGCCGCATCGCCGGCTGCATACAGACCCGGTACTCGCGATGCGCAGGTTTCATCCGTGATGCGGATGCCGCCCGTGCCGCGTACCGTTCCTTCGAGTACGAGCGTCACGGGGAAGCGTTCGTTGAACGGGTCGATGCCGCTGCGGTCGAACGGCAAGAAAAAGTTCGGTTGCGCCAACCGCAGGAAAGCCTGAACCTCGGGTCGCTCCTTGGCTTTGATCAGTTGCGCGTAGACGGGACCGTTGATCAGCGTCCGGCCGATCGTGGCAGCGGAGTGATGACCGTCCTTGACCGCCTTGATGTCTTCGCCCGCTTCGTTCGTGAACACGGCCCAACTGTAATGCGCGGTTTTCGTAACGGAGCCGAACACGGTCGAGACGGCGTATTGGCTCGAGAACTCCATACCGGAAAGCTCCGCTCCCGCTTCGCCGGCGAAGAGATAACCGTCGCCGGTGTTATTGTTCGTGCCGAGCGCCTTGCTCAAGAACGCGCATCCGCCGGTCGCGATCACCACGGCACCCGAACGCACGGTCCAGTCACGTTCTTCCTGTTGCTGCACGCCGCGCGCGCCGGCCACGTTGCCGCTGCCGTCGACCAGCAGCTCGAGTGCAGGGCTATGATCGAGAATCTTCACTCCCGCGCGTGAGATGACTTTGCGCATCAAGCGCATGTACTCCGGACCCTGCAAGTTGCGTCGCACCGTCTCGCCGTTTTCGCGCGGGAACGGATAGCCCCACGCCTCGACCAGCTCCATGTTCGACCAGGTGCGATCGAGCACGCGATCCATCCAATCGTGGTCGGCGAGATAACCGCCGAGCGCTTCGCGTTGCGCCTTGGCCTTTTCGCGATCTTCCGTCGTCGGCGGAATCACCCACACGCCGGTACCGCTCGGCGCGGTCGCGCCGCTCGAGCCGCAATAGCCCTTATCGACGAGCACGACCGAGGCGCCGGCTTGCGCCGCGTTCCATGCAGCCCACGTTCCGGCGGGTCCGCCCCCGATCACGAGAACGTCGGCATCGAGTTCCAAGCCGTCCTTAAACATTCTTACCTCAAAAGCACGTGTGGGAAAAAGAAAAAAGCCCCCCGCCGGTTGGCGGAGGGCTCGCATTCGCACGAACAAACGGTCGAGCGCGCTAAACCAGCATCACACCACTACGGCGGACGGTCTCGGCGCAACAACAACGGTTCACGAACGACATCGACGGCACTGTAACACACCCTTCAAGACGCTGTCAAACCGGTTTGACAGCATTCTACACGGCGTGTTATGGTGCGGCCATGTCGGCTCGCCGTTTCGTCTGCACGTGTCCCTGTTGTCTTGCTGGAAACGAGCGAGCCTTGTTTGTGATGTAGGCGTTTCTGCCGCCGCGTCCGTGCAAGCCCTCGCTCGAGCGAGGGCTTTTTTATTTTTGTTGCCGTCCGCCCGAAAGGCCAGAGACCGTTCGAATGAATCATCACCTTACGCGCCGCGCGAGCCTCGCTGCAATAGGCGCGCTCGTCGCAACCGGAACCCGCGCATTTGGCGCCGAGGCGACGCCGCCCGTCATCCGCCTCGGCGGGGTCGGCTACGGTTACGGCAAGCCGTTTGGAGAGCACGCCATCGCCGTCGCGCAAGCCCAACGCTTCGTCGAAGCCGAGACGAAGTTTGCCGTGCGCGTCGAGTATACGTATTTCGACCACACCGGACCGGCCATCAACGAAGCGCTTGCAGCCGGCCAGCTCGACTTCGCAAGTTATGGCGAACTGCCGCAAATCATCGGCAAGGCGAACGGGCTCCAAACGCGGATCGTCGCCAACGGCGGCATCAGCAACATCTATGTGGGCGTTCGCAACGGCGTCAAGGCGAACACGATCGCCGATCTCAAAGGACTGCGCGTCACGCTCCAGCGCGGGACCATCTTACATCAAGCCTTGGATCGGCTGCTCGCCGAAGCCGGCTTGTCCGAAAAAGACATTCAACTCTACGACCTGCCCACGGCCGACCAGTTGACGGCGCTCAGCAGCGGCCAGGCCGACGCGAGCGTGGGGACCGCATCGCTCCTCACGCTGCGCGATCAGGGCCTGGTGCGCGTCATCTACTCGACGGCAGGCAAGACCACGCCGGACGGCATCAACGCCGTTGCCGTCACTGAAGACTTCTCGAGCAAATATCCGGGCGCGACCGGCGCCGTCGTGCGCGCGTTCGTGAAGGCGGCGAATTGGACGGCCCAGCCGCACAATCGCGACGCCGTGCTGGATATCTGGGCTAAGTCGGGCCCGCCGCGTAAGGTCATCGCCGAAGATCTGGCGGGCCCGCTCAAAGACACGGACATTCCGCTCATCGACGAATTGTTCGTGGCCGGTCTCAAAGTCGGCATCGACTTCTCCGTTCGCAACAAGTTGATCCGGCAGGCCTTCGACGTCGATGCTTGGATCGACCGGCGCTACGTTGATGCCGCGCTTCGCGATCTCAATCTGGTGAGCTACTGGCAACCGCGCCACGCCCCGCCGTCGCTCGCCAAAGACTAAGCCCGATGATACGCGCGATCCCGTTCGTCGACATTGCGAACGCACCGGCCCTCGGACGGCCTGCGCGCGCCGCCGCGCAGCGCGGGCGAAGCCGGTGGCGCTCGGCCGCTCTCGGCGCGATCGTACCGCTTGCGATACTTGCGCTGTGGTCGCTCACGGTTGCATTGCACGCGATGCGATCGCAAATTTTGCCGAGCCCGCCGGCGGTGTTGGCCGCAGCAGCCGATTTGCTCCGCAGCGGCGATCTCGCCGCAGCACTCGGCGTGAGCCTCGGACGGGTCGCTCTCGGCCTCGCGATCGGAAGCGCCTTCGGCCTCGTTGCGGGCGCTGCGCTTGGGCGCTCGCCGGCGCTCGACGCCTACTTCGGCCCGGCTCTGCGCGCGATCTGCCAGATTCCGACGATCGCGTGGCTGCCGGTGTTCATGCTGATCTTCGGTATCGGCGAAGAACTCAAAGTCGCGATCATCGCGAAGGCTGCCTTCCTACCGATGCTGCTCAATGCGTTCGCAGGCGTGCGCACCGCGCCGGCGCGCTACCACGAAGTCGCGAACGTGCTGGAATTCAGCCCGCTGCAGCGACTGCGTTTCGTGACGATTCCATCCGCGCTGCCGATGATCGTCTCGGGTTTACGCCTGGCATTGAGCAACGCGTGGCACGTGCTCATCGTCGTTGAGATGCTTGCATCCGCATCCGGCATCGGCCATCTCATGGCGTGGAGCCGCACGCTTTTCCAACTCGACGTCGTTTTCGTCACCGTGGTCGCGATCGGTGCGACCGGGTGGCTCATGGATACCGCGATGCGAGCGGCCGAACGCCGTTTGAGCCCCTGGAGCACGTCCGCATGACGCGGCCGCTCGCTCGCCGTCGCATCGATCTTCGCGGCGCCGTCGTTCCTCTGGTGCTCGCAGTGGGCTGGATCGTCGCCTCGGTGTCGGGCCACTGGGATCCGCACATGCTCGTCCCGCCCGGTCAGCTCGCGCGCGGCTTTATCGCGACGGCGCAAAACGGCGAGTTTTGGACTGCGGCGGGTGCGAGTCTGCTCCGTCTCGTGACCGGTTGGCTGGCGGGATCGGTCGCCGGCGTTGCGCTCGGCCTCATCGCCGGCTGCTCCGCGCCGGCTGAGCAAATAATCGCGCCATCACTCAACGCCGTGCGTCAAGTCGCGCTGTTCGCGTGGATTCCATTGCTCACCGCGTGGTTCGGCGACGGCAACTCGGCCGAAGTGTTCTTGATCGCGCTCGCGGCGTTTTTTCCGGCCGCACTCAACACCGAAACCGGCTGCCGCAACGCTCCGATCGCCTTACGCGAAGTGGGCCGCGTCTTGGAATTCGGCCCGCGGGAAATACTTCGCCGCATCATCATTCCGTCAGCCATGCCCTCGATCGCCTCGGGATTGCAGATCGCCCTGACGTCCGCCTGGATCGGCACGATCGGCGCCGAGTATCTCATCGACCAAGGCAACGGCCTTGGCGTGTTTCTTTCTTCTGCCCGAATGGATAATCGCATGGACGTCGTCCTCTTCTGCATCGTTGCCTTAGGCTGCATCGGGTACGGCCTGAGCACCGCGCTCCGTCTCGCCTTTGCGTCCGCTGCGCCGGCAACGGCACTGGCAGCCCTCGATGACTGAGCGCGGCCGCCTCGACATTCTCAATGTCGACAAGTCGTTCTACGTCGATGGTGCGGAGGTACGGGCATTGGCCGGCGTTTCGCTCACGGTGAACGCCGGTGAATTCGTCACCATCGTCGGCCCGAGCGGTTGCGGCAAGTCAACGCTGCTGCGACTGGTGGCCGGTCTCGACCGCGCCGGCAACGGCACGGTTTCGTTCGACGGTGAGCCCGTCGTCGAACCGAGCCTGCGCCGCGGCGTCGTCTTTCAAGACCACCGCCTCTTCCCATGGCTGAACGTCGAAGCCAACGTCGCCACCGGCCTGCTCAAAGCCGGCGGATTCGACGCCGAAAAACGCACAACCGCTTCGCGGCTCATCGCGCTCGTGGGCTTGAGCGGTTTCGAAAAAGCGTTTCCGCATCAGCTCTCGGGCGGCATGGCACAGCGCGCGGCGATCGCGCGCAGCCTCGCCGCGAAACCCGACATTCTGCTCCTCGACGAACCCCTCGGTGCGCTGGATTCGCTCACGCGCGGCCGCATGCAGGCCGAGCTGCTGCGCGTCTGGCAGCACGAGAAGACGACGATGCTCATGGTGACGCACGACGTGGGCGAGGCTGTCTATCTCTCCGATCGCATCGTCGTGATGGATCGCGATCCGGGCCGAATCCGCGAAATTATCGAGGTCCCGTTCCCCAAACCCCGCACCCGCCTCGACCCCGCCGTCGCCGCCTTCACCGAACGCATCATCGCCCGCCTAGAAACGGCGCCGGCATGATTGGAGCGCATGGAGCTACCCACCCCCCGATGTCATCCCGAGCTTGTCGAGGGACCGCCACAATCTCTAGTATCCGAGCGCAATCCCATCCTTACGCGGATCGCTGCCACCAACGAGCACCCCACGCTCGCGATCGATAAAGATCGCCTGCCCACCCCCATGCGGCGGATCAACCTCAACCACATGATGCCCGCGCGCCGCTAACCCCTCGCGCGTTTTCACCGGAATGCCGCGCTCGACATACACATCGCCGAACATCGGCATCACGCGCGGGAGATCCAGCGCCGCCTGCACATCCAGCCCGTGATCGAACATGTTGGTCAACAGCAAACTCTGCCCGACCGGCTGAAAATGCCCGCCCATCACACCGAAGGGCATCACGGCTTGTCCACCGTGCGTCAGCATTCCCGGGATGATCGTATGCATCGGCCGTTTTCCCGGCGCGAGCGCATTCGGATGCCCACGCCGAAGCTCGAACGACTGCCCGCGATTGTGTAACAGCACGCCGCTGCGCTCGGCATAAATCGTCGAGCCGAAACTCTCGAAGAGCGAGTTGATGAAACTGCATGCGTTCCCGGCTTCATCAACCACCGTGAGATACACCGTATCGCGATGCACCGGCAGCCGCGACTCGCCCGGCTCCGGCAACTCCGCCAGCGCCCGATCGTCATCGATCAGCCCGCGCAGCGCACTGAGATACTCGCTCGACAACAGCCGGTCTACCGGGACCTCAACTGCCGTCGGATCGGCCAGAAACGCATCGCGATCGCGGAACGCCAACCGCGCAGCTTCAATATGACGATGCAGTCGCAGCGCTCCGAGCGGCCCATCCGCCTTTCCTAGCCCATCTAAGATTCCGAGAATCATCAACGCAATGAGTCCTGAACCGTTCGGCGGGCACTCCCAAACCTCAAAACCCTTCCACGCCAACCGAATCGGATCGACAAACTCGGCACCCGTCATACCTGCTGCAAAATCGTCCTCGGTGTGCACGCCGCCGCGGGCCCGGAGCGTCCGCACGATATCCGCCGCGACCTCGCCGCGATAGAATGCCTCAGCACCGTTCGCCGCAATCGCGCGCAGCGTTTGCGCAAGCGCCGGATTGGACATGCGATCCCCCGCGCGCGGCGCCTGACCGCGCGGCAGATACGCCGCAAGTCCGGCGCTCCGAAGCCGCGCCGCGCTGAGCCGCCAATCGTAGGCCAGGCGCGGCTGCACCACATAGCCTTCGACGGCAAACGCAATCGCCGGCCGCAGTAGCTCATCGAGCCCGCGGCTCCCGAAGCGCGCGCTCAGCGTTACCCACGCCGATATCGCACCGGGAATCGTGACCGAGTCCGGGCCGTTCGGGTCGATGAACTGATCGCCGCGTGCTCGAATCGCGTCGAGGTCGATCGCGGCCGGCGCGCGTCCCGACCCGTTCAACGCATACACGCGCCCACTGCCCGCCGGCGCGTAGAGACAAAACACGTCCCCGCCGATGCCGGTCGACTGCGGCTCGACTACCGCCAGCACCGCCGCCGCCGTAATCGCCGCATCCATTGCGTTTCCGCCGCATCGCAACATGTCGACCGCTGCCGACGTTGCTTGCGGCATCGAGGTCGCCGCCATGCCGTGGTCCGCGTACATCGGGCCCCGGCCGGGCGCATGAAAATCGCGCATCGCTTACCTGACGAGCGCCGTCTTACTGATCATCGATCGCGCATCGATGTGACTCGAAAGCGATTTCTGCGCGGTCGCCGCATCGAGAAACGGCTGCATCATCCGTACATCGAACACGTCGCCGTACGCGGCACGCCGCATGCCGGCAACGGTGTCGAGCGGGATGCCCGCATACTGCGCGAGGATCGCGCCGGACTTCGGCCAGTTCGACTGCGTATTTGCCCACAGTGCGGCCTCGTGCATCGCGGCGACGAACTGCGCGGCCAGTGCCGGATGATCGGCGATCCAGTCTTCGGTCGCAAACCACGCGGTGAGCTCGACCTCTTTGCCGACCGCGCTATACGGATACCCGATGATGCGATTGTCCGCCAGCGAAGGCGTGAGGCTCGGTTCGTTGATCGTTGCCGCGGCGACCGTGCCGCGTCCGACCGCTGCCGCCATACTCGGTTGCGGCAGCTCGATGAACTTCACCGAATCCGGATCGGCCCCGTTGTCGCGCAGCCACTTGTAGGTCGCCACTTTCGCCGGCCCCGCGATCGAAGGCTCGCCGATCGTCTTGCCGTTGAGATCCTTGGCCGTTTTGATCGTCGACGACTTCGCGGCGATCAACGCAGTCGCCGGCGCGGCAGCGCGATACAGGTACGACGGCGCAATGAGGGTGAGTGGAACGCCGTGCAGCCGCGCCTCAGCGATGTCGATCACGCCGCCCTCACCGATGTCGACCGATTTCCCGGTAACCGCCGCGGCGATTGCGGGTCCGCTGCCGTGCACGGCGATGAACTTCGCCTCGATGCCGTGTTTCTTGAGGAAGCCCATGTCTTCGGCGAAGTACGCCAGGGCATTGGAATCCTGGCCGGGCGTCGCGATGTTGATGACGGTGAGCGGTGGCGGAGATTGCGCTGCGCCCACACTCATCGAACCGAGCACGGCCAGCAGTGCAAATGCTATCGCCTTCACTCGACCAAGACTCCTCGGCGCAGTGCCGGAATGACGCGTTCGCCGAACAGCTTCACCGATGAGATGTACAGCTCGCGGGGCATCGCATCGAATTGGTGGTTGACGAGCAGCAGGTCGTAGCCTACGCGTTCATGCTGCGCGCGGATGGCGTCCGCAACCGTTTCCGGGCTGCCGAGGAACGCCAAGCCCTCGTCGAGCCAAAAGTCGACCGACTGCGCGGTCTCGTAGTAGATGCGCGCGAGTTCGCGCGTATCGGGCGTGATGTCACCGAGCATGTTTTTGGCCCGGTTCACGGCATCCGGCCCTTGGATGCCGCGCAACATATATTGCTCCGCCTGCTTATGCGCTAACGCATCGGTCTCTGCAACGTGCACGTGGCGCACGAGTGCCGCGCGGCGGCGCGGACCGGGATGCGCGTACTTCGCGAGCTCCTTGCGCCAGTGGGCGAACTTTTCAGCAGCGATCGTTTCCGCTTCGAAGATCTGGCCGACGTTGAAATTCATCTTCGCCGCGTATTCATACGAGCCGATGCTGTGCGCGCCCATCCAAACCGGGGGATGCGGTTGCTGGTAGGGATGCGGCTGCGGCGTCGCACCCGTGAACGTGTAGTATTCGCCCGCGTGATTGACGATACGATCGGTCCACGCTTTGAGCAACACGTCGATCGCCTCGTAGCCGTGCGCACGGCGATCTTTGAAGTCAACGTTCCACGGTTCGAACTCCCGGCTGCGCGTTCCGAAACCGAGCCCGACGTCGAGACGGCCCTGCGAGAGGTGATCGACGGTCGCCGTGTCCTGCGCGAGCCGGATCGGATGGTGCAGCGGCACCTGAAAGATCATCGTGCCGATGCGAATCGTCGTCGTCGCGAGCGCGAGCGCCGCGAGATACGGCGCGGGGGCGGTGATGCACGGAAATCCCGGGTTCTGATGCTCGATGAAGAAAAATGACTGATAGCCGCAGCGCTCGGCGAGTTGCGCATCATCGAGATGCTGCCGGTAAGCTGCGGCGGTCTCAACCGGCGAGGTGTCCGGGATGGCGGTCGTGTCGAAAAGGCCGAATTCAAGTTCGTTCATCGTGGTAACGCCACCAGTGCGACGCCAAAACCGGAGCACCCTGGGGGTTCGGAGGCGCCTATCGTGAATAGGCTCTCACGGAGGCACCGAGCATGTCTGATACACACGACACCTATCGCGAGCTTGCGGTCAATAAGTCGGCCGACGAAGTATGGTCTTGGATCTCCAACGTCAACAACGTCATGACGGCGAACCAGTTCCACGTTGGGCTCGACTGCGATGCGGCCGACGTCCGCGACCCACGTCCAGGTCTCGACGTACCGATCATCCACGAAATCTTCGGCGCGCGGCATATACGGCTGGCCAAGATCACGAAGTACGTCGATTACGAAATCGCCTGGGGCGAACGGCTGCCCGATCCCAACGCCCATGACGGCTTCCCCCATAGCGAAGGCTGGAAGGTGGAATCCACGGGTCCAAACTCGTGCATCATGCGCAACCACCTGCGCGGCCGGCATATGTTTCCGATGGCCGACGTGTTCGGCAAGGAACTCTGGGATCTGCTGATCCCGCCGATCCTCGACAACGACCTCCAGGACGTCGCGCACGCAATTGGGGCGATCGACCGCGTGCAGACGGTCCCGGTCCCTCGCCTCGCGAGCTTGCTGCAGCGCCTCTCGCGCGCCCGTGAGATCAACGGTGTGCCGGCCACCGACTTCTTTACCTCAACCGGTTAGCGCGGCCGGATCGATCATCTCCGTGTAGCGGAAGCCGGCGGAGATCGTCTTGTATTTCAGGGCTGCGTCGATCATGGGCTCGTTGAGATCGGCGCCACGCATCCGCCGCCATTCAAGAATGAGCGGCGACGGCCCCGCCGATCCTTTGCCCGGCTTCGTTCGCGGAAGCTTGGCGGCTCAACAACAGCCGGACGGTAATGCCGTGCGTGATCAGCAACAGCGGCACATACAAGATCGGGATCGCGTACGTTTGGCTGAAGTTGTCGGGCAGAATCCCGAGCTTGATAACGCGGTAGATATTGTTGATCAAATCCGCCGTGCCGACGAACGTGTACAGCACCGTGAACACCATTGCTGCACGTTCCCAGCGAAACGTCACGATCGATGCGATTGCAAGCAGCGATGTCGCGAAATCGCCGTAGGCTGCGGGAACCGCAAATGCTGCCGGCAGTCCCGCCGGCCCGAGAAACGCCGGCATCAGGAACAGCAATCCCTCAAAGCGGAATGCGTTCAACATCGCGATCTGACGCAGGGCGCGTCGCCGGTCGATGCGGGCCAAAACCGGCCACCAAAAGATGCCGACGAAGAGCGCGCAGGCCACGAAGCCTTCGGCGAGGTGGATTCGGAAAATCTCAATCGAGGACATCACGTTTTCGTTACCTCCCAAATGGTACCAGTGGGTACCGACAGCAGGAAGTATATGGTACCGCCGGGTACCATGTCAAGGTGACCGCAGAGAATCCGCTCCGGCGGCGCATCCTCGACGCAGCCTTTTCCGCGTTTACGAAAGACGGCTATGCCGCGACGAGCACGCTCGCGATCGCTACGCGTGCGAAGGTCTCGAAGCGCGATCTGTACACGGTCGCAGGGAGCAAACACGAGCTCCTCATTGCCTGCATCACGGAACGCGCCGCCGCGCTCGCCGCCGTTCCCGAACTTTCGCTGATCCGGGATCGGGCATCGCTAGAGCACGCCTTGATCGAGCTTGGCGAACGGGTGCTCAGCACAGTGAGTCATCCAAAGGCCATTGCCATGTTCCGGCTCGCGATTGCCGAAGCCGAACGCACCCCGGAGATTGCCCAGGCAATCGAATCGATCGCGCGGGAGGCGAGCCGCGCGAGTCTTCGGCAAATCCTCAACGAAGATGTGGCGCGGTCGTTGCTGGCCGGCGACGTTGCCGAAATGGCCGGGGCGTTCATGGCGCTGCTCTTCGGCAATCTGCAGCTGAGCTGGTTATTGCGTGTCGGCGATCCACCCAATCCGCGCGAGATCGAGCGCCGTGCGAAGTATGCAACGAAGGCGCTGTTCAAGCTCTACCCGCGCCTAGGGGATCAGCAGCAGCTTGCCTGACGTCTCGCGGCCTTCGAGCGCACGATGCGCGTCGGCGGCTGCCGCGAGCGGCAGCTTGCGATCGATGGTCAAACGTAACCAGCCTTTTCGGACGCCGGCAAGCACGGCAGCGGCGCGGCGTGCGACTTCCTCCGGCGTGCGGGTAAAATGCAGCAAGCCCGCGCCGCTCACCGTCACCGCCCGTCCACTATACGCGTTCGGAGAAACAGGCTCGACGGCTCCGCTGGCGGCACCGTAAACGACGATGTGACCGCGCACTTTCACCGCCGCGAGGTCGGCGGGGAACGTCGTCTTACCCACCGCATCGAGAATCAGATCGACGCCCTCACCGTTCGTGATGCGCATGACTTCATCGGCGAAGTTCGTCTCCGTATAGAGGATCACGTCGCGCGCGCCCATCGCCTTCGCTTTCTTCGCCTTGGCCGCGCTCGAGGTCGTTCCGATCACATGTGCGCCCAAATGCGTCGCCCACTGCGTCAGCAGCAGCCCCATCCCGCCGGCCACCGCGTGGACCAGGACCGTCGTACCGGGCCCGACCGGCGCGTACTCGTGCAGCAGATAGTGCGCGGTCATGCCTTGCAACGGCAACGCCGCCGCCTCGATGAGATCGACGTCATCCGGAATCCGGATAGCTTGCCATGCGGGCGCGAGCGCATACTCGGCATACGTACAACCGATGGCCGACGGATCTTGGGCGTAGGTCCCGAACGGCGTCGCGAACATGACGCGATCGCCCGTACGCAGTTGCGTCACGCCGTCGCCGGCAGCCTCAATCGTGCCGGACGCCTCGCCGCCCGGGATGCGCGGAAACGTGATGCCGGCGCGGCCGCCCATGCGCATGCCGACGTCCATGAAGTTCACGCCCGACGCAGCCACCCGCACGAGCACCTGACCGGCTGCGGGTGACGGCACCGGAACGTCAACGTGTTCCAATACCTCCGGCCCGCCGGCCCGCGCCGCGACGATCGCCTTCATCCGCAACGGCTATTTCGGCACTTGATAGATGAGTTCTTCAGGCTTGAACGGTGCATCGATCTGCTTGTAGCGCACCATCAGATCGATGGTCGGCTGAATCAGCGAAGGCGAGAGCGTCGCGAGGAATACCGGTCGCGCGGAAGCCTTGATCGTCGCTACGTCGGCCTTGGTATTCTTCGAGAAGATGGCAACGGCTTTGTCGGGGTTCTTATTGGCCCAGTCAGCCGTATCACGAATTGTCGCCGCAAAGCGCCGAACGAGATCGGGGTGCGCTTGCGCCCAAGCTTTGGTTGCGACAAATACGTTGACGGCCCAGATATTACCGATGGCTGCAAACGGATCCGGCCCGATCTGGTGCGCATAGGGTTTCGACTGCGTGGTGAACGGTTCGAGGCCGATGGCTCCGTCGATGCGGCCCTCTTGCAATGTCGCCGCCGTTGCGGGAAACGGAATTTCGATATATTTCACCTTACTCGAATCGCCACCGTTCTTGTCGATCCAGAGGTCCATCGCGAGTTCGCCCATGCTCCGCAACGGAAACGTGCCGACCGTCTTGCCCTCGAAGTCTTTCGCGGAATCGATCGGAGCGCCGTTACGCACCAGCATCGTCACGATCTTGCTCTTGGCCGAGTCGTAGCCCGACGCCGGCGCGATCGCCACGATCGCCAGTCCCTTCGCGTGCGCTTGTTCCAGATTATTGATGCCGACGGCGCCGACGTCGATGTCCCCGCTCACCAAGGCATTGATCGTCACGGCGGCGTTCGGCTGCACTTGGATGTCGGGCGTCAAGCCGTTCTTCGCGAAAAAACCCATGTCCGCAGCGTAAAACGGTTCGGCGGAGACTTCGATGGTCGAGATCCCAATTCGCAACGTCGGATTGGTTTGGGCCAGCGTCGCCGCCGGGCCGGCCGCGATCACGAGCGCGGCAAGAATCGCTACGAGTCGTTGTTTCACTTGGCACCCCTAAGATACGAGCTGTCGATCAGTGCGTCGATCGGCACCTTCTTCTGCAACATGTTGAGCGAGAGCCAGAGCTGCTCTTGGCGCCGGATCGAGTCGACGTCGATCTTGCCGTCGCCGGGGTACGGCGGACCGGGAATCGCCGCGAAGACACTCCGATCCAGTCCCGACCATTTGCTTTCGCTATCGATCAGCTCCGGCGTCCATTTTCCGTTCGAAGCTGCGATGTCGCGGCACGCACGCATGAAAGCGCGCACGAACCGGACGGCGGCGTCGTGATGATCGCGCGCGAACGCCGGCCCGATCGCGAGATACGCCGTCTGGAAAGACGGGAGCACGTCCTGATAGCTGAGCCAGCGGTGCGCGACGCCCATGTTCTGGAACTCGGTCGCGAGCGGCTCGGTCACGCTCATGGCGTCGTACTGTTTGTTTCGCAGCGCGGGCAAGAAGTTCGTCGCCGAACCCGCTATCCCGACGTTCATGATAACGTTCGACATCGTTAGCCCGGCCTTTGCCAGAATGTCGAATGCGAGAACGTCGTTGGGCGAACCGTTGGGCTTGGGTATCTTCTTCCCGCGCAGGTCGGCCGGCGTGCGAATCTTCTTCGAATCCCAAAGGTCCTGACGCACCATGAAGTAGACGGTCTCGTTCCAGCCTTTGTGCGTTTCCTCAATCGGCGCAACGATCTTGACGCCGAACCCTTCCGTGTACTGGTTGAAGAACGCCGGGCCCATCACTTGGGGGGCCACATCGATGTCACCGCGGGCAAGATACGGCGCGACCAGAACCAGCGACCCCGGAGCTTTGGAGACGCGCACGTCCAAATGTTCGTCCGTGAAATAGCCCTTGTCGATCGCCAACATGAACGGCAATTCATCGTAGAGGCTCGGGTTGAACATCAGCCGCACGACGTCGGCGTCGGCCGCCGGCGCGGCGCTCGGCAAGAGCCCGATCGTCAACGCAACGAGCACGATCCAGAGAATACACGTCTTGATCATCAGGCTGCCGTCGGCGCGAGCTCGGCCAAATCGGGAAACACGTGCTCGGTCAGCAGATCGAGCGAATGGCGCGACTGTTCGTAGGTGAGACCGCCGAAGGCGACGCGAACGGCGAGGTAGTTGATCCCGGATTCGTCGATGAAGTTCGCCAGGTAATCCCGCACGGTTTTCGGGTTGCCGCAAGCGATCAGCCCGGCCGCGCGCGCTTCGTCAAAATCGCTGAGCCACTCGCGCCGCTTCTTGATGCCGTACTGACGCGCCAGGTGCTGCGTGTGGTCGCTATACATCGCGTACGCCGCCTTGGCCAGCGACTCTGCTTCCGCATCGGAGTCGGCCACGACCGTAAACTTCGTGCTGCCGAAGAACGGGAACTCGCTCGGATCGCGGCCCGCATTCGCCCACTCCTCGCGATAGCGGTCGCTGAGAACGCGCACGCCGGCCGGCGGCAGGTTCGACATCAGGTTCACGCTGTGCTTCGCGGCCCACACCGCCGTCCCGGGCGAACCGATGCCGTACCAGAGGGGCGGCCGCGGTTTCTGATAGGGCCGCATGACGATCGGCACGTCGTTGAACGTGTAGTGCTCTCCCCTGAAGTTCAAGACGCCGCCCTCGAACGCGCGCAGCAGCACTTCGAGCGACTCGGCGTACATCGCATCGGCGACCTTCATGTCGGTGATGCCGAGGAAGCTCAGTTCGGTCGGGTTGACGCCGCGTCCGATGCCTAGTTCCAACCGCCCGCGGCTGAGCTGATCGAGCATGCAGATTTCTTCATAGAAGCGATATGGATGGTAGGCCGCGAGACAAAAGACCATCGCGCCGAAACGCATCGTCTTGGTGCGCTGCGCAACCGAAGCAAGAAAGACCGGCGGCGAGGGCGCCATTCCGAGCGGCGTGCCGTGATGTTCTGCCATATGATAGGCGTGAATCCATCCGCAGGCATCGTAGGCTTCCACCAGCCGCAGCCGATCCTCGTACTGTTCACTCGTTGAAACGTCCCCGCGGTCAATATGATCGAAAGCCCCAAACTTCATCGTAACGCCGCCCGTTCGCGCGCCAACCCCCCCTGTCATCCCGAGCGAAGCGCCCCACAGGGCGCGCAGACGAGGGACCGCCGCAACCCGCAGTCCTCAGCAGGGCAACTCCACCCAGCCAAGTACAGCCACGCATGAGATTCCGCTTGCTCGCAGCGTTCGTCGCACTCATCGCGCTCGGCGCGCAAAGCCAAACCGCGCGAGCCGCGGACCCCTACGTCATCCCGGTCATCGTCGAACTGACCGGCGGCAACGCATACGCCGGCAGCACCTACCGCGACGCCCTCGTCATCTTCCAAAAGTACACGAACCAAAACGGCGGCATCAACGGCCGGCCGCTGCAATTCAACTTTCTCGACGACGAGTCGAGCCCGCAAGTCGCCGTTGCGCTCGCGACGCAAGTCCTCACCCAGCATCCCGCCGTCGTGATCGGCGGAACGCAGACCGCGACCTGCGCCGCGATCGCACCGCTGATGGTCAACGGTCCGCTCGACTTCTGCATCTCGCCGGCCTACCAGCCGCCGCTCAAGAGCTTCGTGTTCGCGACGTCTGCCTCGCTCAGCGACATCGTCCAAGCCCATCTGCGCTTCGCGCACCTGATGGGCTACCACCGCATCGCATCGATCGACACGACCGACGCCACCGGCCAAGTCTCCGATCGCACCTATGCCGCCGCCGAAGCGCTCCCCGAGAATCGCGATCTCACATTTCTGCCGGTCGAGCACCTCAACGCCACCGATCTCACCGCGAACGCACAAGCTACGCGCATCAAAGCCGGACATCCGGATCTCATCGTCAGCTCGTCGGCCGGTCCTGCCTTCGGGACGGTTTTGCGCAGCCTGCACGATAACGGCGTCGACGTCCCGTTCATGGCATCCGCTGCAAATCTCGACGCCCGGCTGCTCGCGCAGTACCGCACCTTTATGCCGCGCACCATCTACTTCAACAGCGTGCTCTTCTTCGCGCGCGACCGCATCAAACGCGGCCCGCAACGCACCGCCATCGACGCCTTTTACGACGCCTTCAAAGGCAGCGAGCAGCAAATGACGCCCGGCAGCGGATTCGCGTGGGATCCCGCGCTCATCATAACGAGCGCCCTGCACAAACTCGGCCCGAACGCGACGGCCGATCAACTCCACGACTACATCGAGAACCTGCGCTCGTTTCCCGCCGCCAGCGGAACCTACGACTTCACCCGCGGCGACCAGCACGGCCTGAGCACCGACGCCGTCATTTTCCTCACCTACGATCAGGCCGGTAATACGTTTGTTCCCGCGACCACCGGCGGAGGCGTTCCGATCAAGCGGTGACCTCGCGAAAACCCGGTAGCCCCTTGCGTGAAAGCCGGCTGAAGCATATATTGCCGTTGGGAGTGACTGATACGATGCGTCGCCGTACCTTTGCTAATCTCGCCTTGACTTCGCTGGCCGCAGGTTTCCCGCTTCGAGCCGGAGCGCAGGACGTGCCGGTATTGCGCGTCGCCTCGACCGCAAATGACTCCTACGCAGAAGCAATGTACGCAGTCGATCAAGGCTTCTTCAAGCAGGCGGGACTCAACGTCGAACTGCAAAACCTCGCCAGCGGTGCGGCCATTGTGGCGGCCGTTGCGGGTGGAGCGGTAGATGTCGGAATTACCAATCCCGTACCGCTCATCGCGGCGATCAGCCACGGCATTCCATTTCTCTACCTCTGCTCGGGCGGGCTCATCAATCAGGCCGAGGCGGGCTTGTGCGTAACGGCCACTTCCAACATCCGGACCGGCAAGGATTTCGAGGGCAAGACCGTTGCAAGCCCTTCGATCAGCGATATCAACACCGTCGCGATTAAGGCTTGGGTCGATCAGCAGGGTGGCGATTCCTCAAAGGTCCAGTTCGTGGAAATGCCCTTTCCGACGATGGCAGCCTCGTTGCGGCGCGGCGTCATCGATGTAGCTCCGATTGCCGAGCCGGCGATGAGCGCGGCAAAGAAAGAGGGCGGCCTGCGATTTCTCCAGCCGCCGGTCTACGTTGCCTTCGGAAACAACTTTATGGTTGGCGGATGGTTTGCCAAGAGCGACTGGATCCAGACCAATCGTGATACCGCGCGGCGCTTCGTCGGCGCAATTTACGACACGGCGCGGTGGGCAAATGCACATCCTCTCGAAAGCTCCGCAATCCTGGCAAAATACGCAAAGCTCGACCCCGACGTCGTGAAGGATATGAACCGCGCGCCCTACGGAACCTCACTTCTTCCCAGCATGATACAGCCCGTTCTCGACCTTTCGTATAAATACAAAGTCATCGACCGGACGTACAGCGCAACCAGCATCATCGCAAAGATTTAGAAGTGATACACACTAAGGGCTTCCTACACATCACGATCGGCGTAACGGACCTCGATCGCGCCACGGCTTTCTACGAACAGGTCTTGGGCTGCACCTTGGTGCGGCGAAATCCGATCATGTCGTTTATGAAAACGGGCGAAGACTTTTTCGTTCTTACGCACACCGGGCAGCACGTCTCGCCCAACGGCGATGGACCGGTCGGGCTCCATAATACGCTCTTCCATCACGCCATGATCATTGACGCGGAGCGCTTCGAGGGCGCCGTCGCTTGGCTAGACGAGAACGGCATCGACCATCACGATTGTACCGCCGACGGGCATACGACATTTCCGGGTCGCCGGCACATGTACGTCAAAGACCCCGATGGCAACAGCATCGAACTGGTGACGGAAATAATTCCAGACGAGCAAAGCCGGAAGTCACTAATCTGATGTCCGTCCCCGAGCTCGAACACGTCTTTGATGTCCGGCTCGAATTCGACCAGCGGTTGCGCTTCGGTCCGGTTCCGAGCGGCGGCAATATGGGCTTCACCGCAATCGCCGGCGGCGAGGTGTGGGGGCCGCGACTCAATGGGCGGGCCGTGCCGCATAGCGGCGGCGATTGGGCACGCATCCGCGAGGACGGCGTGATCGTTTTCAACGCGCACTACCTGCTCGAGACCACCGACGGGACCTTGATCTACATGCGCAACGCCGGCTACGGACGCGTTGGGATGCGACCGTTAGGGCCGGGCGAGTCGTATTCCGAAGCCGAACGGCGTCAACACTACTTTCGCATTACGCCGACGTTCGAGGCGCCGTCGGGCGAACACGATTGGCTGACGCGTACGGTCATCGTCGGCCGCGGCGAGCGGCACGATAACCCGGATCATACGCTGTTCAGCTATTTCGCGGTGCTTTAGCAGCGCTTAGGTCAGCCGGTACATCCGTAACACGATGTCGTTCGGATAGCGCGCGCCGGTGCAAACGAAGATGCCCCGGTTGAGCCACTCGTACGGTCCCGGCGGCGCTTCAAAGACCGGCACGGCGCGGAAATAGTATAACGCGGGGTCGACGATTTCACCGCGGCCCAGACGCTGCATGGCGTCGGGCGGTCCGAAGCGGATGCCGCGATTGTGCACGTGAATGCGCGCCCCGTCGTCCGTTTCGAGCACGTAGAGGGCATCGAGTTCGGCCACGCCGTCGGGACGCACGAGTTGCCAATCGGCGCCCCCCGGCAGAACGCGGCCACGCATGCGTGGTCCCTCGAACGGTCCTTCACCGATCGCGATGACGCGCCGGTGTCCACGCGGTACCGGCCCCATATCAACCGGGTCCGACAGTTTCCCGCGGGCCTCGAAGATGAATTCGAGGCTGGGATCCGGCGGGCTTTCTATGGCTTGACCGCCGGGTAGGTAGCGATCAGGGTGTTGACGTCCTTGTCGCCCTTTCGCTCGGCCCGCACGATGTAGATGTTCTGCACGATGTCGCGCGTTGCCGGATCGACGGCAACCGGTCCGCGCGGGCTCATGAACTTCGTGTGACTCAAGAGATCCAACGACTTCTCCGGGTTGAGGTTCCCGTGCTGCGCCGCGACGACGTTGTAGATCGCGTGGACGGCATCGAAGTACGCGATCGCGCCGAAATCGGGCGGTGACCCGGCAAGAGCCGTGATCGTGGCGATCGCTTCGCGGTTCTCGGCCGACGCGCGCTCGAGCGCATAGTCGGTCGTTGCGTACACGCCGTCGGCAAGCGGTCCGAGCGCAGGGAGTTGATTCTCGATCGTGAGTCCGGAGGACGCGAGCACTTTGACGCCGGCCTTATCCAAACCGGCATCCGAGTAGGCTTTGAGGAACGAGCGGCCGCCGCCGCCGGCCGAAACGATCGCCATGATCGCATCCGGCTTCGCGTCTTTGATCCGCTGCACGTAGGCCGAATAGTCCAAGTTCGTGAGCGGCACGCGGCTCTCGCCGACGATCGTGCCGCCTCCGGCCGTAAAGGCTTTTTCGAAAGCCGCGCCGCCGTCGATGCCCGGACCGTAGTCGAGAAAAATCGCGTAGGCGCGTTTCACGCCGTTTTTGAGCGCCCAGTTTGCAAGCGGGATAACCGTTTGCGCATCGGTATAGCTCAAGCGAATTCCGAATGGGACCTGTTGGAGCAATCCGCCCGAGGGCGAATTGATGAGGATCATCGGGACTTTCGCTTCGGCGGACACGGGCCCGATGGCCGCCGCGTTCGCCGAGTTGACGGGACCGACGATGAAATCGACGTGATCCTGCACGATCAGTTCTTGGGCCAAACGTTTGGCAACTTCGGGATTCGGACCGCCCTCATCGCGAACGATGAACTCGACCTTTCGGCCGGCGACCGTATCTCCGTGTATCTTTTGATACGCGATCGGCGCCTCGATCGACGGTTTCATGACCCCGGCTTGCGGCCCGGAGAGCACCTGAATGATGCCGATGCGGATCGGCGGCGCGTCGTCGGCGGCGGCGCCCGGACCGATCGCACTCGCAGCGAGCGCGGCGGTGAAGAGTATCGTTATTAGAAGCTTCATGACGCCTTCGCTATCGCATGCTCTTCGATGAATTGCTGCAGCAGCCGAACGAGCGTCTTCGCATCGTCCCTCGCGAACGGGCTCAGAAGCTCTTTGGCTGAGTCCGCTAGGGTGCCCATCCGCTTCTCGAGCGCAATGCCCGCGCGCGTCACGTTGAGGACCTTGCGGCGGCGATCGCTGGGATCGGTCGTGCGCGATACATAGCCGGCATCCGCCAGCGTTGCGATGACCATCGCGGCGGTCGCGTGGTCGATCGCGATCAGACGCGCAACGGCCACCTGATCGATGCCCGGGCAGCGATGAATAGCGTGCAAGCAAATCGCCTGCGTCGGCGTGATCCCGAACCGCCCGTACGTCTCGTTGAAGCGGGCAGTCGAAACTTGCTGTGCGCGCCGGATCAGATACCCCGGGTGCGTCTCGAGTTCCGCCGCGAGTTCGCCCAATTGCTCAGGTTTCATGAAAAGGATAATTCTTCAGACGTCTGAAGATTGTCCTCCCATGGCGACGACGTTTCCGGCCACGCCCACCTTCAGCGGGTTCAACGCCCCCGTCCGCACCGAAGTCGAGCTCTTCGATCTCGAGGTAACGGAGGGCGCGATCCCGGCCGATCTCGCCGGCACGTTTTATCGCTGCGGACCCGATCCGCAATTCCCGCCCAAGCTCGGATCCGATATCTACCTCAACGGCGACGGCATCGTGACGATGTTCCGCTTTGCGAACGGTCACGTCGATATGAAGAGCCGGTACGTCCGCACCGAGAAGTTCGAAGCCGAACGCGCCGCCCGCAAGGCGCTCTTCGGCGCATATCGCAATCCGTTTACCGACGATCCATCCGTTGCCGGCAAAAGCCGCGGCACCGCAAACACCAACGTCCTCTGGCACGGCGGCAAGCTGCTCGCGCTCAAAGAAGATAGCCCGCCGGTGCAGATCGATCCCGACACGCTCGAGACGATCGGTCCGTGGACGTTTGGCGGCGCGATGAAGAGCCTCACTGCGACCGCGCATCCGAAGATCGATCCGCAAACGGGCGAACTCTTCTTCTACGGCTTCGCCGCCAAGGGCGAGACGACGCCCGATATCGCCTTCTATGTCGCCGACCCGAGCGGCAAGATCACACGCGAAGTCTGGCTCAAGGCGCCCTATTCGAGCATGGTCCACGACTTCGCCGTAACGCGCGACTACGTCATCTTTCCGATCATCGGTCTGACCAGCGACCTCGAACGCCTCAAGGCGGGCGGTTCGCACTACATGTGGGATTCATCGCGCGACTTCTACGTCGGCATCATGCCGCGCACCGGCGGCGCCGAAGATGTGCGCTGGTTCAAGGGTCCGACGCGTTTCGTTTCGCACATGCTCAACGCGTTCAACGTCGGCACCACGGTGTATCTCGACTGTCCGGTTGCTGAGAGCAATATGTTTCCGTTCTTTCCGAACATCGACGGCACGCCGTTCGACCGTTCGAAAGCGATCTCGTCGCTGTGCCGGATGACGTTCGACATGGCGGCCGGCGGCGACGCGTTTGGGCAAGAAACGCGCGTACCGATCTTCTGTGAGTTCCCGATCGTCGACCCGCGCTACGCCATGAGCGAACACCGCTACGGCTTCATGCCCTATGTCGACCGCAGCTTGCCGCCGCCGGCCGGTCTCGGCGGCGCCACCGGCCTCAACTTCAACTGCCTCGCCCGCGTCGAACCCGGAACCGGAGCCGTAACGACGCACGTCGTCGGCGAGCAGGCCACCTCGCAGGAACCGATGTTCATCCCGCGCGGGCGCGGCGGCGCGGAGGGCGACGGATACGTCATCGCCGTGCTCAACCGCTACGACGAACAGCGTTCGGATCTGATCCTGCTCGATGCGCAGCACATGGACGCACCGCCGGTAGCGCGGATGCGCATCCCGCTGCGGCTGCGCAATGCATTCCACGGCATCTGGGTTTCTCAAGAAGATCGGAAGCACGCATGAATCCCGAACTCGGCCAGAACGGGGTCGTTCCCCAGTTCGAATTCGCTTTCGCGGTAAAGCTCGTCCTCACGCCCGCACTCTGGCCGGGCGAGATGCCGCGCGGCGGCAAGCGCGTTTTCGTCGGTATCGAGAGCGGTGAATTCGAGGGGCCGAACATCAAGGGCATCGTGGTGCCGGGGTCGGGCGGCGACTACGCCGACGCGCGGCGCGACGGCGTGCTCGACTTCGATGCGCGCTACATGCTCAAAGAAGACGACGGCACCGTCATCTACCTGCAAAACCGGGGCTTCCGCTGGGGAACGGAAGACGCGATGGCGCGTATGCGCGCACAAGAAGCGCTTCCGGCGAGCGACTACTACATGCGCGTCGCGCCCAAATTTGAAGTCGAAGCCGGCAAACACGACTGGCTCAACAAGTACGTCTTCGTCGGCGTCGCGGAAAAGATTCCGCGTGGCAACATCATCCGCTACTTCAAGGTTCTCTGAGGAGCACTCGGCCATGCTAGCCTTCGCACGGTCCCTGGTTCTCGCTCTTGCGACGGTCGTTGCGACACTCGCACCGGCAGCCGCCCAGCCGGCACCCGATCGCATCCGGCTCTCCCTCAACCCCGGCTCGTATGCGTATCTGCCGATCTTCGTAGCGGCCGACAAGGGCTACTTTACCGAGCAGCACCTCGACGTGCAAATTTCCAAGTACACCGGTTCTTCGCTGACCCAACTGCCGTTGCTCGCGCGTGGAGATCTCGACATGGCGCCCGTCGTGGTGGGCCCGGGTTTCTTCAATCAGTTCACGCAAGGGTTCGATTTGAAGCTGCTCGGGTCGATCGACCAGTCGCAGCCGGGCTGGCACGATACCGGCTGTCTGCTGGTACGCCAAGACGTGTGGGCTTCCGGTGCGGTGCGTAAGATCGCCGATCTCAAAGGCAAACTCGTCGACGGCGGTCTGGATGGCACGCCTCAAAATTATCTCTTGAAGCAAGCGATCCTCAAGGGCGGCCTCAAGTTCAGCGACATGACGTACACGGATAAGTTCAAGACCGTGCCCGACGTTTTCGCGGCGTTGCGCAACCGCGCCGTGGACGTCGTCAACGGCGCCGAACCCATCTGCACCCAGATGCAAGCCGAAGGTCTCGCGCACAAGTGGCTCACGTTTAGCGACGTGATTCCCGGTTTTCAAGCCAGCTTCGTTACCTCGTCTGATGAGTTTCTGAAAACCCATCGCGACGCCGTCAAGCGGTTCTTCCTCGCGCTGCTCAAAGCCGAGAAAGAGATCAAAGCGGTCAACGGCAAATGGACGCCGGCGCTCATCGCAACGGTGGCCAAATGGGCGGAGATCCCCGCGGCAACCGTCGCTACGTTGCCCGGACCTCCCTATTCAGGTCAGTTCGGTACGATCGATGCAACCTCGATCCGGACGCAGCAGGCGTTCTGGATGACGGAGGGGACCGTGAAGCAAGCCGTTATTGTGAACGACATCATCGATACATCGGTGCTGAACGACGCGCGCCACGCGAGCGGTGTTCGCTAGGCGCTACGGCGCGCCGGAATTCGGCGTTCCCATCGCGGGGCTGCTCAACAGATACATGCCGCCGTTCGTGAAAGCCCAGATCAAGTTGCGATCCCATTCGATCGCGGTGCATTCGATCGGCGCCTTCACCGGTTCGGCAGCGTTCTTCCGGTCGGTCATCGGCGAGACGAAATAGGCCGTGATCTTCGCGTCGGCCGGATCGGTAATGTCGAAAATCTGAACGCCGCCTGTCTGGAACGGAAAGATCACCAGGTTCGGGTTCGCTTTACCGGGATGCCAGTAATATGCAGAACGCTTCGGGCCGAACTTGCCGCGCCGCAAAACGAAATCGGTGTACGGCGCTTCTTTCGGCGGCACCGGCCGCGGTAACGTCCCGATGATCGCCGGTTTGGCCGGATCCTTGACGTCGACGATGTAGACGTCCTTATAGGGCTCGTAACCGTCTTCGTTCATCGGATAGCCGTTGACCAAAACGAAGCCGCGCTCGGCGGCTCGCGTCGCGTCGATGTGATCGCCTTCGATGCCGCCAACGTTCAGCGGCAGCTCGAGACTTCCGAGCGTTTTGATATTGTTCGGATCCGCCAGGTCGAGCACGTGGAACCCGAGCCCGCCCATCACCGTGTACCCGTAGCGGCCGCCCTCTTCGAGCGGCTTGTCGACGACGATCGGCATGCGACCGCCGACCCACGACGTGCGATTACCGTATTGCCGCCAGGCGTGATACGCATCTTCTTCGCCCAGGCGCTGGCCGGGAACCCACCAGCTGTTGACCAGCTTCGGGTTGGCCGGATCCTCGACGTCGAAGATCTGCTGTCCGGGTGAATACAGATAGCTCGGATATTCCTGATGGATGAACGTGTTGTCGGGCGCCGCACAGACGAACGCATACTTGCCGCCGTAATACGTCGGTGAGTCGAGCGCACCCGATCCCTCCTGCGCATGCGCGTGCGGATGCAATGGATCGGTGCTGATCTCGCCGATCTGCTTCCATTCGATCGGGCTCGTCATCTCGAAAATGCGAATTCCGCGCAGGCCGGGATTCGATTTGACCTTCGCGACTTTCACGGGATCGGTATACTTCGCGCCGCCGAGCGCCGCCGGGCCGCTACGCGGTACCTCGAAGGATTGGATCATGATCCACTTGCCGAGCTTCTTGTTGAACGCGATGGCCGCCGCGCCGAAAAACTCGGGGCCTTCCGGATACCGCTTCTCGAGAACGACCTTGAGGCTCTTCGGTTCGGTGATGTCGTACACGTTTACGCGCGCGCGGTAGTAATGATACATGTACCGGCGGCCGTTCATGTCGATGATGTTTTGGAAGCTGACGCCGGGAATGACGAGCTCGGGCCAGCGTCCTTCGACCGTCATGTTATGGACGTATTCGGCATCCTCGAGATAGTCGAGGCTCCCTTTAACCGGCCGCGGCCCCTGTGTGTACGGCGCCGCCGCCGGATGCTTGTAGATGCCGGTCGCGGGATCGACGCCGAACGTCGACGGATCCGGATGGCTCGGCTCGTTTGGTCCGCGCGGCGGGGTGACGGTTTCACTCACGATTCGACGACTCCCTAAAGAAAGATATCGCGGTTGTCCGCTTCGCTGCCGCCGAGCATCACCCGGCCCCAGCCGCGGCCCGCCGGCTCGTACTGATTGTTCACGTGCTGCCGGCCGACGTTGATGTCGGCCAAAAACCGGCCGAACGGGCTGCTCTCAACGTAGATGCCCGATGCACCGGCGGCCTTGAAGAGACGCGCGGCCAAGAGACTTGCGCGTTCGACCGCATAGGAGACCTGAAACTTGTACTGCATCCGCTCCCGCAGCGGCGGCGTCTCGCCGCGCGCGGCGTAGTCCGTCAATGTGGCGATGTTGCGGTTGAACGCGAGCTTGCACTCATCGATTGCGACCGCCGTTTCCGCACACAGCAGCTGTGCGACCGGATCTTGCTGCGTCGGGCCGATGCCGCGCGCGATGCGCTTCTGACCGTACGCGAGATAGGCATCCAGCATGCCTTGAAGTCCGCCGATCATGAGCGTCGAGACGCTCATCGCGAACACCTGACCGAACGGGATCCGATAGAGCGGCGCCGTGTTGACGGCCTGACCCGGTCCCGTGCAGAGAAAGAGATCGCTTTGCTTGATCGCGCGGTGTGCCGGAATGAACGCGTCCTCGACGACGATGTCGCGGCTGCCGGTGCCGCGCAGTCCGGCAACGTTCCACGTGTCGACGATCTGATAATCGGAACGCGGCAACAGCACGCGCCACTCCGCAGCACCGCCCGCCGCATCTTCCACGCGGCAGCCGCCGAGAAACGTCCAGTCGGTGTGGTCGCAGCCGCTCGCAAAACGCCAGCGTCCGGTGAGGCGAAAGCCGCCCTCTACCGGGATCGCCTTGTTGCCGGGACCCCCGGCGGACGTGCCGCAAATCAGCACCGACTGATCGCTGCCCCAGACGTCTTGCGCCGTGCGGTCGTCGAACAGCGCCATCAGAAACGGCTCGACGGCAAGCACCGCGTACACCCACGCGGTCGACATGCAGCCTTCAGCCAGAGTCATCTGGATATCATTGGCCACGTCGAGGCCTAGTTCGTAACCGCCCCAGCGTTTTGGCTGCATGACGCGAAAAAGGCCCGCGGCTTGCATCTCGGCGATCGACTCTTTCGGCACGACGCGATCGTGCTCGGTCTGCGCGGCGCGCTGCGCGAGAACCGGAACGAGCGCGCGCGCTCGCGCGATCAGTTGGGCGCCGCCGGGAATCGTATCCGTCTTGGCAATCGTATCCATCAACGCATCTCCATTCAAACGTGACCGAACTTTTGCAACGCATCTTGAAGGGTAAGTCCGCCGGCGACTTCGGCCCGGATCCGCTGCTCGACGGCGGTCAACTGTTCGGACCGTTCCAGCACGGCGACGACGATGTCCGACGGGATGACGATCACGCCATCCTCATCGCCCAGAACGAAATCCCCCGGCTTGACCAGCACGCGTGCCGTGGTCGCTCCGCGTATGTAGACGTCTTCCTGACAACCCGTCACGCGCCAGCGGCCGATCGACTGCACCGGCGTTCGATAACGCGCGTACACGGGAAAGCCCATCTCTCCGATCCAGCGAACGTCGCGAATTCCGCCGTCGACGACCGCGCCCACGCTGCCCCGTTCGCGCATGCCGAGCGCGATCAATTCGCCGAAGTAGCAGATGCCGTCGCCGTCACCGCTCCAGACGCTGACTTGGCCGGCGCCGATTCCGTTCGCGGCCGCCATCTTCGCCGCATCACCAGTGCCTTCGTAGGGAACCATCTGTCCGCGCACGGTGTACGCCCAACCGGCGAGCTTGCCGGCAGAGGCGGGATACGGCGCAAACTCGGCGCTCAAGCCCTGATCGAAATGGCCGAGTTCATCGAGGATGTCGGCCACGACCGATGTGTCGATGCCGGCGAACCGCGTCCGGATATCGTCGTTGTTCATGCGTTCCTCAACTGCCGACGCGCAACGGCGAAACCAAACCGCGCAAGAGAGCGAGGGTGGAAAGCGCGGTGATCTTGCCGGTCTTCGGATTTTCTTCGCTCGGGACGTTTTCGATCATCATCGTGAGCCGCGCGCTGTCGGCTTCAACGACGATGCGATGGGTGTTGCGCGTCAGCGCCGGATCGGCCCAAATTTCCATCTGCGTGCGATCCGGGCCGATGCCCGCGAGACTCAACGCGGCCGCGACGTTGACGTTGGCCGGAAAGCCGCGCGCCCCGTCGCGCGCGCTGCCCGCGAACACGAGCAGCGGCTCGGTGAGGCCGTCGACGCTGATGCCGTGCTCGAGCAGATAGGGCGCACCCGCAAGTCCGGCCGGCGGCTTCCGCGTCACCATATTCACCGACGCGACCGCACCTTCGGCCGCCGCCTTGACGGCATCGAGCCCGAGAAGTGCGCCGGTCGGCACGAGAATGCGCGCGCCGGTCGCCCGCGCCGTTTCGATGAGATCGCCTTCGTCGAGCAACGCGCCGACGGACAGCGGAACGAAGATGCGGCCTTTCGCGATCACCGGCTCGGCAACGGACCGGAAGAGCGCGCGCGGCAACGACTCGACTACGATGTCGCACGCATCGGCGAGCCCGTCAAAGTCCAGACTCGGAACGGCGGAGCCGAGCCGGCCGGCAACCGTCGCGGCGTTCCGGACCGCGACGGCCGTCAGTTCGAGCTCGGGGATCGCACCGGCGAGCAGCGCTCGCCCCAGGGCGGTGCCGATGGCGCCGAGACCGGCGATGCCCACCCGCAAGCGGCTCAGGCGACCACGCCCTCGCGGTTGCGAATGATGCGCAGAACGTTGTTGCTCAGGCGTGCGTCGTGATCGCGCATCGCGATGAACGCCGCCTCCGGTTCGCCCGCGAAGATCGCGCGTGCGATGGCCTCGTGCTCGGCGTGTGAAACTTCGAGCCGGCCTTCGACTTCGGGTTGCGTTTGGCGATAGGGCGCGAGGCGATCGCGGAGGTCGCCGAGCATCGTGATGAGGACGCCGTTGTGCGTGCCGCGCGCGATGGCCGCGTGAAATTGATTGTTCGCATCGAGGTAGCTCGAATAGTCGCCGCTCACCGCGCGCTGCGCGCACAGCTGATGCAACAGCTCGAGTTCTTTGCGCTCCATCGTGGTCATCAACTCGGTCGCGCGGCGCGCGCAGAGCGCCTCGATCTCGCACTGCGCTTCGAACAGCTCCGAAAGCTGGTCGAGCGAGATCGTGGCGACGACGACGCCCCGGCGCGGCATGATCTCGACCAGCCCGCGCTCTTGCAGGCCACGCAGCGCCTCGCGGACAGGCGTCCGCGATACCTCGAAGCGCTCGGCCAGGTCGCGCTCGTCGAGGCGTTCGCCGGGCTTGATGACGCCCGTGATGATCTGCTCGGCTAGCGTCTCGTAGAGCCGCCGGCCCATCGTCGGTGATTCCATGCTGGGCACCCTTGACTATCTGGTATACCAATGATAGCGTTTCGTATACCAGAGCGTCAACAGGGAGTACCCGATGACCAAGTTGCGCCATATCGCGATTGCCGTCCGCGACCCCGAGGCCTGCGCCAAATTCTTCGAAAGCGCGTTCGGGATGACGCGCGCCGGCAACGCCATGCGCGGCGTGTATCTGACTGACGGCACGGTGAACGTCGCCCTCCTGGACTTCAAAGATGAAGTCGTCGCCGGCCATGAAGACCGGCCCGGCGTACAAGGCATCATCCACTTCGGCATGTGGGTCGACAACCTCGATGAGTCCGAGGCAGCGATCACCGCAGCCGGCGGCAAGTATCTGACCGGCCGCCAAGAGGGCGAAACCTCAAACCCCAACGTGTTCTATGAGGTGAAGTACACGACACCGGAAGGCTTCGTCTTCGACATCACGGAGACGGGCTGGCGCGGCGCGGTCAAGGACGTCATTCCGGCGCCCGATCTGGCGGCGAAATGAATCGGCGCGAAATCATCGGCGGCCTGGCTGCCGGCGCTTCGATCCCGTTGCTTGGCGCCGCGCCCACACCGCCCAAACGCGGCGGCATCTTGCGCGTTGCGGCCGACTTTCAGCCGACGAACCTCGATCCGATCGCCGGATCGCAAGGCGGCGACTTCCGTTTTCTGTATCCGATCTATCAGTCGCTGGTCGATTGGGACCCGAGTACGCTGAAAGCGGTTCCGGGCCTCGCGACAAAATGGACGTTCACCGATCCGCAAACGCTCGTGCTCGAACTGCGCCAAGGCGTCAAGTTCCACGACGGAACGCGCTTCGACGCGGCGGCGGCGAAGTTCAATCTCGATCGTTCGAAAACGGACCCGAAATCGAACGTCAAGAGCGATCTCGCTTCGGTGAGCTCGATCGCGGTCACCGGTCCGTATCAGCTCACCCTGAAACTCAACCGGCCCAATTCCGCCCTGCCGTCGATCCTCGCCGAGCGGTCGGGCTTGATGGCCTCGCCGGCGGCGATTCAAAAGTTCGGCGCCGATTTCGCGCGTAATCCGGTCGGGACCGGCCCCTGGAAGTTTTCGCTGTGGCGCGACAACGACATCCTCTCGGTTCGGCGAAACGACGCCTACTGGCAGCCGGGCAAGCCGTACCTCGACGGCATCGACTTTCACATCATTGCCGACATCAACATCGGCCTGCGCTCGGTGATCGCCGGCGAGAACGATCTCGTCACATCGATGTCGTCGGCGCAAAAAGCGGTGGTCGATCGATCGGACCTGGCCTCGAGTTTTGCCACGTCGCAAGCGATGTTCCCGATCTGGCTGAACTATGCGCGCAAACCGTTCGACGACGTGCGCGTGCGTCAAGCTCTCAACTACGCCGTCGACCGCAACGCCTTCAACAAGGCGACCGAAGCCGGCCTGAATGAAGTCGCCAACGGCATCCTGCCGAAGTCGCACTGGGCCTACGATCCGACGATCCAGAACCGCTATTCCTACGATCCGGCCCGAGCGAAACAGCTGCTCGGCGCCGCCGGGCTCGGTTCCGGATTCGACATGTCGCTGATCGGCCCGACCGACGAGCTGTCGCGCCAACGCCAGCAAGTCGTCATCGAACAGCTAAAACAAGTCGGCATCCGCGTCACGCTAATGGGCTTTTCCGTCAACGACGCCATCAAGTCGTTCTTCACCGATAAGAAAGGCGACGCGCTCCTCATCCTATGGGGCGGCCGTCCCGATCCGACGATGACGTTCCGCGACCTCTTCAGCAAAGATTCGTTTTACAACCCGGCGCGCACCGAACCCGACGGCTATGGCGAGGCACTGGCCACGACCGAAGCCAGCCAAGATATCGACGTTCGTGCCAAGCTCCTCTCGAAAGTCCAGCATATCGCTTCCGATAGCGCGCTGATGGTTCCGCTGGTCTTCGATTCGCAATACGCGGCGTATTCGAAGAAAGTGAAGGGCTATCGGCCCAACCTCTTCGGCCGGCCGCGTTACGACAACGTCTCGATCGAAAGCTAAAACGTGGTGAAGCGGTGGCGATGGATCGGAAATCGCCTGCTGCAGATCGTCCCCGTGATCGTGCTGGCGACATTCATCGTCTTCGGCTTGTTGCAACTCGTGCCGGGCGATCCCGCCGTCACGCTGGCCGGCGATTCGGCCTCACCGCAACGGATTGCGGAAATCCGCCGGATCTACGGGCTCGACAAACCGTTTCTCGTGCAATACGGAATCTGGCTCGGCCACGCAGCGCAAGGCGACCTCTCGAAGTCGCTCCTCTCCGGCGAGCCGGTGCGCGATTCGATCGTGCACCGTCTTCCGAACACGCTCCTCATCGTCGCCGGATCGCTTCTGCTATCACTGCTGGCCGGCATACCGCTGGGCGTGGCGGCGGCGATACGGCCGGGATCGCGCATCGACCGTTTCATCATGTCCTTGTCCTCACTCGGCGTCGCGGTGCCGAGCTTCTGGCTCGCGATGATGCTCGTGTCGGTGTTTGCGTTGAGCCTGCGCTGGCTGCCGGCCACCGGCATCGGCGACGATCCGGCCGCCGCATTGAAGCACGCGATCCTGCCGTCGATTGCATTGAGCGCCGGCGGGATCGCCACCATCGCGCAACAACTGCGCAGCGCCCTTGCCGAGGTGCTCTCATCGCAATACGTCCGCACGCTGCGCGCGAAGGGACTCTCTTCGGCGGCGATCTTGTGGAAGCACGGGCTCAAAAACGCGAGCGTGCCGCTGCTGACGGTCACCGGTCTCTTGATCAACCGGCTGCTCGGCGCGACGGTCGTGATCGAGGCGGTGTTTGCGATTCCGGGCACCGGTAGCCTCGTCGTCAACGCGGCGATCGGCAAGGACTTTCCGGTCGTGCAAGGCGTCGTGCTGACGATGGTCGTGCTCGTGATCCTCGTCAATCTGGTCGTCGACGGGTTGTACACGTTCCTCGATCCGCGAGTATCGCAAGGATGAAGCCGTGGTTCGCGCAGGTGCTGCTTTGGCTGCGCGGGGATCTCCGGGCCTCGCTTGCGCTCGGATTCCTCGTGTGCTTGGCACTGCTCAGCGTGTTCGCACCGCTCGTTGCGCCGTATTCCCCGACCGATCAAAATTACGACGTCATGCTGCAGGGTCCATCGGCGCACCATTTGCTCGGCACCGACGATCTCGGACGCGACACGTTGAGCCGGCTGCTCTTCGGCGCGCCCGTGTCGCTATATGCGAGCATCATGTCGGTCGCGATCGGCCTTGCACTCGGGCTTCCGTTCGGGCTGTGCGCGGGATACTTCGGCGGCAAAGCCGATCTCGTGATCAGCCGGATCATCGACACCTTGCTCTCGTTTCCGGGAATCGTCTTGGCGATCGGCGTGACCGGCGCGCTCGGAATCGGCATGGTGAACTCGATGATCGCGGTCGGCATCGTCTTTTCACCTGAGATCGCGCGCCTGATTCGCGGTCAGACGCTGGTGCTCAGAGGCGAACTCTTCGTCGATGCCGCGCGCGGCTTCGGCGCCGGTACCGCGCGCATTTTGGTCCGCCACATTTTGCCCAATGCCGTCGGCCCGGTGATCGTTCAGGTCACGCTGCTCCTCGCGGTCGCGCTGTTGATTCAAGCGAGCTTGAGTTTTCTCGGCCTTGGAGCGCAGCCGCCGTCACCGAGTTGGGGCGCGATGTTGGCCGACGCCTACGCGCACATGGACGCTGCTCCCGGACAAATGTATCCGCCGGGCATCGCAATTCTGCTGACCGCGCTTGCTTTCAATGCGCTGGGTGATTCGCTGCGAACGGCGCTCGACCCGAAACTTCGCCGGCTCGAGGCGCAGCGGTGAAATGGCACGCGTTCCAGTGATCGGGACTATACTGCACCCACGCCGGTTCTTCTTCGGCGCAGCGCTCCGCTGCAAGCGGGCAGCGGGTGCGAAAGCGGCAGCCCGACGGCGGCGAAATCGGACTTGGGATCTCGCCCTCGAGAACGATGCGCTTTTCCGGCCGCATGGCCTTGGGCAGCGGCACCGGCTCGGACGACAGCAAGGCTTCCGTGTACGGATGCAGCGGCCGACGCATGATGTCGTCGGCCGGCCCCAGCTCGACGACTTTGCCCAAATACATCACGCCGATCCGGTCGGCGATATGCGCCACGACGCCGAGGTCGTGAGTGATGAAGACGTACGCCAAGCCGAGCTCGGCTTGCAGACGCACGAACAGATTGAGAATGTCGGCCTGGATCGAGACGTCGAGCGCGGCAACGACTTCGTCGCAGACGAGCAGTTTCGGATCGAGCGCCAGCGCGCGCGCGATGTTTGCACGCTGCTTTTGGCCGCCGGAGATCTCGTGCGGATACCGCGCGGCGAATTCGGCCGCAAGACCGACGCGATCGAGCAGTTCTACAACGCGGTGCTCCCGCTCCGCTGCGGTTTCCACGTTGACGATGTCGAGCGGCTCGCGCACGCTTTGGCCGATCGTCATGCGGGGATCGAGCGCGGCATTCGGATCCTGGAACACGATTTGAAAGGCGCGCCGGTGCGCGGCAAATTCGCGCCGGCGCATCGTCGCCGGATCCGCACCCGACTGCAGCACGCGCCCGCTCGTGGGCCGCAGGAACCCGGCCATCGCCCGCCCCAGGGTCGATTTGCCCGAACCCGACTCGCCGATGATGCCCAACGTTTCGCCGGGTGCGACCGACAGCGTCACGCCGTCAACGGCCTTGACGGTTTCGCCGCGATGTCCCGACGGAAAGTGCACGGCCACGTTCTCGATCTCGAGCAGCGGCGCGAGCGCGTTCACGAAACCGCTCCGGCTAAGGACAGCTCGGCGTGACGGCAACAACGCACGCGATGGCTCTCGGCGCCGCGCAGCGGCTGCGCTTGAGCGCATTCCGGCAGCGCATGCGTGCAGCGCGGCGCAAACCGGCAGCCGCCGGCGAGCTCGGCCAGCGCCGGCAGGCGGCCGGGAATCGCCGGCAGCAGCGTCTTGGGCGGGCTGAGGCGCGGGATCGAGCGCAGCAGGCCCGATGTGTACGGATGCTGCGGATGCACCAGCACGTCGTCGACCGCCGCATCCTCGACCACCTCGCCCGCATACATCGTGATGACGCGCGAACACGCCTCCGCGACGACCCCCAAATCGTGCGTGATGAACAGCAGCGCGGTCCCGTTCTTCTCCGTGAGGTTCAGCAGCAAGTCGAGGATTTGCGCCTGCACGGTCACGTCGAGCGCGGTCGTAGGCTCATCGGCGATCAGCAGCTTCGGCTCGCACGAGAGTGCGATCGCGATCATGGCTCGCTGGCGCATGCCGCCCGAGAGCTGGTGCGGATACTCGTGGTAACGGCGCGCGGGCAGGGGGATGCCCACGTCCCCGAGCGCGGCGACGGCGCGTTCGCGCGCCTCTTTGGGGCTCACGCGGAAATGCGTCCGGATCGTTTCGGCAATTTGTTCGCCCACGGTGAACACGGGGTCGAGCGCGCTCATCGGCTCTTGAAAAATCATCGCGATGCTGCGGCCGCGAACCTCACGCATCCGGCGTTCGCCGAGCGACGTCAGGTCGGTACCTTCGAAGCCGATGCGCCCGGTCACGCGCGCGATGTCCGGCGGCAGCAGCCCGAGGAGCGACAGCCCGGTGACCGTTTTGCCGCACCCGCTTTCGCCGACCAATCCGACGCTCTCGCCGTGCGCGACGGCGAACGCGAGATCCGAGATCACGCGCCGCTCGCCACCACGCGGCTGCCGAAAGAAAACGTTCAGTCCGGATACATCGAGCAGCATTCGCTAGTCGATCACGGCGATGCCCTGGACCTCGACGACCATGCCCGGCCGCGCGAGCCCCGTGACGGTGATGAGGGCGCTTGCCGGGAAATTATCGCCGAAGATCTCGCGGCGCAGTTCCGTGAAGCGATCGCCATAGCGCGTGTCGGTGATGAAGACGGTCATCGTCACGATATCGGCCAGCTTACCACCGGCCTCTTCGAGGGTTTTCCCAAGCCGCGCAAAGATTTCGCGCACTTGTCCGTCAAAATTGCCCGTCAGCGACGTACCGTTCGCATCCTCGGTCACGGTCTGCCCCGCCAACCAAACGATTCGCCCACCCTCAGTAATGACGGCCGGCGAAAAGGCACGCGCCTGGGCGAACTCGCGTTTAACATATCGTCGCGTATGACCCATAGCATCATCTTCAAGTTCGCCCTTTCTTTGTCATCCCGAGCTTGTCGAGGGACCGCCACAATCATCAACCTTGGTGACTGTTATTCCAGTGTGTTATCTTGCTATCAGATGGAGTATTCAAGATGAGCGGACTCGTCCCCAACAAAGCAAAACCGCGCGGTCGCTTCCCGCACGTCCGGCGCGGCGGCGACTTTCTCTTCGTCTCCGGCACGAGTTCCCGCCGCCCCGACAACACCTTCGCCGGCGCATCGGCGGATGAATCCGGAACGACAAAGCTCGATATCGCCGTACAAACGAAAGCCGTGATCGAAAACATCCGCGATATCCTCGAATCGCAGGGCGCAACGCTCTCCGACCTCGTCGACGTCACCGCGTTTCTCGTGAACATGAACGATTTCGGTGAATACAACCGCGTCTACGGCGAATTCTTCGACTACGACGGCCCCGCGCGCACGACCGTCGCAGTGCATCAGTTGCCGCATCCGCATCTGCTGATCGAAATCAAAGCGACTGCATATCTCCCCGCCGCCGGACCGCCGAAGGAATAGGCTATGGCACTCTATTCTCCGCCCTTCAATTTTGCCAAATGGATCGACGAGCACAGCGACCTGCTGAAGCCGCCGGTCGGTAACGCCCAAATTTGGTCGGACGCCGATTTCATCGTGACCGTCGTCGGCGGTCCGAATGAGCGCACCGACTATCACGACGATCCGTTCGAAGAGTTCTTCTACCAATTGCGCGGCGACATCACGCTGCGCATCATCGATGACGGTAAACGGCGCGACCTGCCGATACACGAGGGCGACATTTTCCTCTTGCCGCCGCACGTGCGGCATTCGCCGCAGCGGCCGATGCCGGGCAGCGTCGGTCTCGTCATCGAACGCCGTCGCCCGCCCGGCACCATCGACGCGTTCGAATGGTATTGTCCGAAGTGCGATCACCTCGTTCATCGCGTCGAGATCCAGCTGCAGAGCATCGTCGCCGACCTGCCGCCGCTCTTCGAGGCCTTCTACAACAGCCCGGATAAGCGCCGCTGCGCAAACTGCGGCGAAGTGCATCCCGGGAAGGGCGAATGACGGCGGGGACGATCGACTTTCACACGCATTTCATGCCGCGCGAAGCGAGCGCAGTGGACGTCGCAGGCTGTCCGCGGCTGGTCATCGAGTCCGAGACGTGCGGCCATATGTATCGCGGCCGGAAGCACTACCGGACGATCGACGATCGCACGTGGGACGCAGCCCGCCGCATCCGCGATATGGACGCGCACAACGTTGCGCTGCAGGTCATCTCGCCGATTCCGGTCTGCTACTCCTACGATGCATCCTCGAGCGACGCGTCCGCCTACGCCCGGATGCAGAACGACGCCATCGCGGCCCTGGTGCGGGCCCGTCCCGACCGTTTTGCCGGACTCTGCATGGTGCCGCTGCAAGATCCCGACGCCGCCTGCCGCGAACTCGACCGCGCGATGAGCGATCTGGGCCTGGCCGGCGTCGAAATCGGAACGACCGCGGGCGGTCGCGAGCTCGACGATCCAGCGCTCGACGCATTTTGGAGCTTGTGCGCCTCGCACGATGCCATCGTTTTCGTTCATCCGGAAAACGCGCCGGGGGTCGAGCGCATGCAGTTCATGCAGATGGTCATCTCCACGGCCTATCCGTCGGAAACCGGGATCGCCTCGGCGCGCCTGCTGATGAAGGGCATCTTCGTCCGGCATCCCGATCTCCGCATCGTCCTCGCGCACGCCGGCGGCACGCTGCCCTGGCTGCTCCCGCGCCTCGATCGCGTGTGGGACATCGATGAGACCATCCAGGCGGTCCTTCCCAAAAAACCGTCGGAGATGGCGCGCGCGTTCTATGGTGACACGCTGACCTTCGATGCCGACAATCTCACGCTGGCGGCGAAGCGCCTCGGCACCGCGCACATCCTCGCCGGCAGCGACTACCCGTTTGCCATCATGGAAGAAACGCCCGGATCGGTGATCGATACGGTCATGACCTTCGATGAACAAACGCGTGCCGCGATGCGCTACGGCAACGCTCGCCGGTTGCTCGGCTGACGATGTTCTGGATCATCTACCAAGAGGACCGGGAAGGCGCGCAGCAGATACGCGATGCGACCCGCGAAGCGCATTTGGCCTACCTCGCCGAGCACGAAGACGTCGTCTTTCTCGGCGGTGCGCTCCTGGCCGACGACGCGCGCCGCATCGGCAGTTGTCTGATCGTCAACCTTCCAACCCGCGAGAGTGCCGAACGCTGGTCGGCAAACGAGCCGTTTCGGAAAGCCGGACTGTTTTCAAGCGTCAAGATCACGCGGATGCGCAAGGGACAATACAACCCCGACGCCGCACCGAAGACGGCCGAAGGGGACTAGCTCGACGTGCCGTCGCATGCGCGCGAGCGAAGTCTGACCGCGCTGGTCGTCATCGAGGCCGTTGAGCTCTTTGTGCTCGCACCCCTCTCCGCGACGGCGGGCGCACCGTTCGTCATCGTCGCTTCGATCGTCGTCGCAAACGTCGCCGCCGTGCTCGCGATCGTGTGGCATATCCGGCCGGCGGTCATAGCCGTACTGCTCGCCGCCGCGACCGAACTCGCCGCGGTCGTGCTGCGTTTCGTGCGGCCGTCCGAACGAACCGAGGTCCTCGATTTTGCGGCCGCTCTAATCCTGCTGGTTGCGCTCACCGTGGTGCTCGGGATCGCGGTGTTCGGCCCGGGCCGCGTGACCATCCATCGCATCTTGGGGGCGATCGCGATCTATTTCAACGTCGCGGCGACCTGGGCGCTCGCATACCGCATGATCGATGCGTTTTCTCCGGGAGCGTTCTCGTCGAACCACGTGGGATCGAGCCCCGGACACGGCATTGCCGGTCTCATTTACTTCAGCTTCGCCACCCTGACAACGTCCGGCTACGGCGACATCGTCCCGGTCCAGCCATTCGCGCGTTCCTTAGCGAACGTGGAAGCGGTGATCGGCCAGCTCTTCCCCGCCACGCTGCTGGCACGTCTCATCACACTCGAACTCGAACATCGGCGGGAGGCCCGCTAAATCACGCGAGGCCGGCTCGCTGACGGCAACAGCCGAGCGCGAAATCCAGCTGTTCGTCCTGGAATCGCGCTCCGGCCTTATGAAAGTCGATGCAATGACCCGCGTCCGCGACGATTGCAGCGGAACTGCCCGTTACTCCGGACAGCAAACCTGAAAGCTCTTGGATTTCCGCATCGTTCACGACCCACAAGCCGTCTTGCTCGGCGAGTCGAAATTGCACGGGAACGGCGAGCGACGTGAGCAGCGTCCGCGCGTTTTGCGGCCAGACGGTATTGATCTCGAGCAGTTCTCGCGTTGCGATCGGAACATACGCGGGACGTACGAGTTCCGAGATCCCGCTGTTCACGGTTTCCGCGGTGCCGAACATCAGCCGGTCTTTGTTTTCGGCCGAGGTCGCAACCCACGTGTCGGCTGGGAACTTCTCGAAGTAACTGTTGAGCGCCGGGTTCGGGGTAAGGCCGGCGCCGGATACGGCGACACCGGCTAGCGGCCAGCTATGCGCTTGCGCTGCGAGCATCACCGCCAGAGCCGCGCCGATCGAGTGACCGATCAGCACAACACTGCCGCACGCGCTCTCGAATTGCGGCCACAAGCGATCGAGCGCCTGAGAGAGCCATTCAGCGTTTGCCGCAAGCGATTGCAACTCGTGGCCGTCGGCGCGCGAATGGCCGTATCCAAGCCGATCGAGAGCCACGATGCCATAGCCGCGCGCGGCGGCGCGCTCGATCAGCGAATAGCCCGGGATGTCGAAATATTCCGACGTGAAGCCGCCGCCGTGAATGGCGACGATCAACGGCAATCGATCCGAGCCTTGTGCGGCCGGCCGGACGCGGCCCGACGCCGTGAACGCCGGCTCGTCGATCAAGAGTTCGGCATTCATCCCTTGAAGATCATATCGGACGCGGGGAACGTCGGGAATTTCTGATACTTTGCCACGATGTCGATGAGCGGCTGAATCTGCGCATTGACGAGCTTGTCGGTATAGGTCGCACGGTGACCGATCGTCAGCATCGCCGGATCGGCCTTCAGTTTATCGATGAGAATCGGAACGACTTTGTCGGGATTGGCATTGGCCCACACGCCGGCCTGGTTCATCGAGCGGACGAAGCGGGAGACGAGATCCGCATGCGACTTTGCCCAGGCGGCCGTTGCGAACCAGGCCGTGGCAAGATACACGGGCGGCATCACGTCATCAGCGGTGGTCAAGAGCTTCACTTGGCCCTTGCGGGTGGCGATCGTGAAGAATGGTTCGTTCAACCAGCCGGCGTCGGCCCGGCCGGCGGCGATGGCGTCGCCGATTGCGGGAAACGGCACCTCGCTGAACTTCATCGACGCCGAATCGCCGCCGTTTTTATCGACCCAGGCCTTGGGCACAAACTCCGCAATCGTTCCGAGACCGGAAATGGCGAACGTCTTGCCGGTCAGGTCTTGTGCGCCTTTGATCGTCGAGTTCGCAGCCACGACGATCCCGCCCTGAACGACACCGCGCTCGACGACGGCCTGCGGCCCGACGATGACGATCGGCAATCCCTTGATGTGGGCGAGAGCGAGCGTGGTGACCGTCGCGCTTCCGATGTCGTACGTTCCCGACAACAGCGCTTGTAGGATGACCGGACTGGTTGTAACCGTGGTCACGTCGACGCCGATGCCGGCCTTATCGAGGTAACCGTTGGCCTGCGCGTAGTAGGGCTGGCATGAGGGCTCGATCGGCTGGATGGCAACCTTCAGCGTTGGAAGATCGGCGGCGCGCGCGGCTTGCGCAAAGCTCGGAAGAGCCAGCGCGCCGGCGATCGCCTGTGCCGCGCGGAGTCGGGTCATGGGCATGGGTTCACTCCAATCCAAGAGAGAGGTTGCGATAGATCTTTCCGAGAGCGCTTCGAAGCGCCGCGCGTTCCGCAGCGGTAACGCCCTGGAGATACTTCTTCTCGTTGCTGATTGCCATCGGCATGAGGGTCTCGATCAGCGCCCGGCCCTTCGCCGTGATCGTGAGGTTTAAGGTCCGGGTGTCTTCCGGAACGCGCGTGCGAACGATGAGCCGTTCGCGTTCCAGCGTTGCAGTAAGACGGGAAAACGTCGGGGCTCCGATGCTCGCGAGTTCCATGCACGTCGCGAACGAGCAGCTGCCGCGTTCCCACAAAAGAAACAAGACGCGCCATTTCGGAACCGTCAGGCCGTGCGGTTCGAATTCGGACGCCGCATACGTGAGCATCGCCGTCGCCGCACGGTTCACGAGGAACGGGATGTAGGTTTCAAACGAGAGCGCGCGCGACCGTTTAGCCAAGCTTCGACCGGTAGTCTTCCATCGGCGAGCGCTGCTGATACTTCTTCCAGACCTCGAGCGAAAACGCACGCAACGCAGCCGGATCGTCGGCGTCGATGCCGGCCTCCGAGACGGGCACGATGTAGTCGTTGGCATAGGTCGGCGGCACGTCGGCCTGATTGAGATAGAACCCGTGCGGGGGATTCTCGCCGGCGGCCACCGCCTCGATCCCGCGGCGGATCATCTTGCGGAACATCGTCACACCGCGATCCAACGTCCCTAGCTGCTCCAGTGAATGCACGGAAATAGCGCCTTGGCTCTCCTGCGCGTCAACGTCGCCGGGGATCCACTGGCGCTCTTCGTAGGAGCGGTCGTTGTGAAATTGGCCGAATTTTTCCAACGGCTCCCGCTGTTCGGGAGACATGCCGCCGTCGAGGTAATGACTGAGGTAAAACTGGATGCTGTGCTCTGAGTCGACCGGTAAGGTCCAGAGCGTGAGGAACGGCGCACTCGAATATTTCGCCACGCGGCCGCTCTCGACGACCGAACTGATCGTGTGCACGTTCGGATAGACGATTTCCGCCGACCGCACCCACACCATGTCGTCCACTTTGCGCGTGCCGAGATAGATGCAGCCGTTCGGCGTTTCCACCCACGTCAATTCGGGCGACACGCCGAACTCGCCGGCGAAGGTATCCTTCGTGACGCCGCGCATCAGCGGGATCATGTGCAGCGTCGCCGTGTGATGCGGATCCACGGCGTTTTCTTTCATCTGCAGCCAGTTGCACTCGAGCGGAAATCGCATACCGGGAACGTCGCGCACGTTCGAGAGCCCGAACCGATCGAGAATCGGGAACACGGGAATGTTATCGGGCGGCCCCATGTAGATGAAAACGATCCCGCAGTAGATCTCGACCGGATAGCCGCCTTGATTGACTTGTTGCATGATCCGCGCGGCATTCGGATCGCCCGGAACGTCGATGCACGCACCGTCAACCGCGTACTCCCGGCCGTGGTAGCAGCAACGGATGCCGTCGTCGGTCAGGATGCCGAATTCGAGCGAGCTATTGCGGTGGCAGCATTGCAAGTGCAGGCAGCCGGCCTCGCCTTTGAGATTCTTGAAAACGATGAGATCTTCGCCGAGCGCACGCACGCGCAAGGGCACCTTACCGAGTTCGCGCTCGTAAGCGACGGGCTGCCAGAAGCGGCGATGGAAATCTCCGCCCGGCGTCCCGCGCTCGACCGCGGTCAAAAAGCGATCGGGTTCTCCGTTGAGATTCCGGTAAAACCCCTTGAAGGCGGCACGCTTGGCCGGACGCTCGTTGGTAATCGACATCTCAGGCTCCCCAGCCACGGGCAGATCGTTGCAGCTGAAATGAATTCGCTTGCAACGATTTCTCCGTCCCGAATGCAGGACCTCCGAGGGCTTGCTTCTCCAGGTTTGCTTCGAGCGATCCGCCGATCGCACCGGCAATCACCTGGGCGAAACTGCGGGCGCTCTCCGAAGGCGCAGCGCTCGCCTCACATCGCCTCTGGCACTAGCGCACGTGGGCATCGATCCAGTGCTGGATCAGGTCGGCGATCGCTTCGTTATTCTTTTCGATGGCCATCGTGTGGCCGTTGCCGTGCAGGCCGACATCGGGTAGGAACACCGACGTCGCATCGCCGCCGAGCGCGGTGAGGCTTTGCGTGAATTTGCGGCCGTCGCCCGGATCGAGATTGTCACCCATGATGCCGAGGAACGGCACTTTGGCCATCTCGGCGAGCACCGGATTGTTGCCGTCGGCGCCGGGGAAAACTTCCAACCCGATCACGCCCTTCACCACGCCCGGACGTTTGCTCGCGGCGACCATCACGTTCCCGGTTCCCGTCGACCAGCCGAGCAAAATGCACGCGCCGAGTTTGTCGACGAGCGCCTCGAGCGCGCGATGGATCAGCGGGTTTTGCGCGGCGTCGCGATACGCCGCCTGAATTTGTTTGAGGTAGTCATCGAGGTGGTCGAACGGAAACTGCGCGTTCGGATAGGGCGTGCCGTACGTTGGTCCCCAGCGAAACGCAAGCCATGCCGACTGCGCGGAGTAAATGTTGGCCGCCTCGAGTTTTGAAGGCGGCTCCAGACCCGCAGTCACGGCGAGGCGGTTCGTCGGATCCCACCCGGCGCGCCCGCGATTGGGTGCATCGACCGCGTACACGGCAAAGCCGCGGCGCGTGAAACTGGTGAACCAGCCTTCGCGGCCGTCGGGCGTGGTGCGATAGAAATTCCCCGTATGCCCGCCGCCGTGCAAAAAAACCAACGGATATTTGTACTTCCGCGCAACGGGAATCTGGTACTCGACGTACATCTGACCGGTTTCGATGTCGCCCGGCAGCGAGCGGACATCGCCCGGTCCGAGACTGGAACCCGGCGTGCGAAATTGCCGATCGCCGCTCACGTAGAACGTTCCCTGCTCTTGCAGTTCGAGCGTGCCACGTGCGGGTGCGGCTGCAACGCTGGATGTTGCCGCAACCGTCGCGGCGATACCCGACCCGATGAGCGAACGTCTTTTCATAATGCGACCTTTCCAGTGCCGATCCGGGGCCCCTCGCTTACGACGGATGACGGATCTTCGGATAATGTTTAAGCGATAGGTCGATGCATTTGGAAGCCGGCGTTCGGCCCGTAAACCGCGCTCCGTTTATCGGCGCGAGGGTGCCCTCACCGGCGAACGTGCCCGGGGTCGTCTCAACCCATTGCAACCCCCGCCCGCGGTACATGCATGTAAAGACGTACGACTTGGGCCGCGCGTCGTCATCGCTCTTAACCATCACGTGACTCAGCGTCCCACTGATGCGGTCGCCATATCGCTGGACCTCGTCGCCGAGCTGAAAATAGAGCGGGAGACGAAAATCAAAGAAATCGCTCGTTTTCGCGACGCAGACGGTCCGATGATCGACGGACATCGTTAGGCTCGGACCGCTGACCGCAATCCCGAATGTGTGGGGGAGCCGATCGTCGAGAAAGATCGATGAATCAGCGTAGATCAGCTTGCCATCACGCCCGGCCCACGTAAACGCCACCTCCTGCCGGTAATTAAAGCGGGACCACCGCAATAGATTGATTTGCACGAAAGGGAGCAGAAACTGTTGTGACGCTTTGCCGCGCGGAATGAGGATGATCCAGTCAGCGTAAAAGACGCCCCGGTTCCGGGCGATTTTCGGCAGCGTTAGGGCGGCGGAAATTGAAAAGTTGCGCCGAAAATTGCCGTACGCATAGAGGACGCTTGCTCCGTTGACGTCGGCCGAGTCGTGAGCATGCGGTGCCGCCGGCGGCAATTCTGCACTGCAATGCATGATACTCGCATAGGATCTTGCCGCAGCGTTTGCCTGACAGCCGGCAACGAGCATAAAGAGTACACATACTCGAACGAAGTTTATTCGCGCGCTCATTCGGGGTGGTGCCATCGGCGTCCGGCGTCCGGTGAGTCGAGCGAAGAAAATGGGATCGGCTCGCTCGGTGCATCGGCGGCGCCTTCGCCGCCCAGTTGAAGACCGTACCACGCGACGTCGTGCCACGCTCCGAGCTTCCAGCCGACGCGCTGATAGGTGCCGACCAGCTCGAAGCCGGCGGCGCGATGGAGCGCTATGCTCGCATCATTCGGAAGCGCGATGCCGGCGTAGGCGTTGCGAAAGCCCTGCTCGCGAAGTATCTGAAAGAGACGTTCGTACAACCGCCGGCCCACGCCCCGTCCGCGAAAGCGCTCGTGCACGTATGCGGAGACGTCGACCGACCAACGGTAGGCAGCCCGGTCACGATGTTTCGACGCATACGCGTAGCCGGCGACCTCTCCGCCGCTCGCCGCCGTCAGCCACGGCGTCGACAGCAAGGTCCGAACGATGCGCTCGCGCATTTCCTCAACGGTCGGCGCTTCTTCTTCGAACGAGACGGCGGTTCGCTCCGCAAACGGGCCGTAGATTTCCGCGCATGCGGCAGCATCGTCGGGGCGAGCGATCCGGATGTCGAATTCAGACGATGCCGAGCTGCCCAACCGGATCTCCTACGGCACGCTCATCAACGCGCCGAGATGCTGGGGCCGCGGAGCTTCTGCGGCGCGCAGCAACGCCCACAGCACGGATTGATTGCTCGTGACGAGCGGCTTCGTCAACCCCGCTTCGATGCGATCGATCACCGAAAAGCACGAGACGTTGGCGCAGCTCAGCAGATAGCCGTCAGCGTCGGGGCGCTTTCCGGCCAAGAGCGTCTCTTCCCACACCGCCGGCGGGGTCGTGCAGTACGCATCGCTACCGGCCAAGTCCAGCGCCGTCAAGCCCGTCACGCGATACCCCGCATCGGTGAAATACACGGCTTCATGTTCGGTTACGGCCTGTGAGTACGGGGTCACCAGCGCAAAGCTGCGCACGGAGAGGATGTCGAGCGCCTGCCGGATCGCAGTGGCCGTTGTCGTCACCGGCGCCGTCGTTACGCTCGCCATAGCCGCCAGCAGGCGCTGCTCGCCGTCATTGCCTTCGGACGTCGAGTTGGCCGTGCAGTGAAACGCGATGGCATCACAGCGGGCATCGTGGAGCGTGGCCGCGGCGCCGGCAACGGCAGGCAGCAGATCCTCGATCGGGCGTTCGAACTGTCCGGTCATTCGTAGCCGCGCGATGTGCGCGGTTACGCCGGCCGGAAGGGCACGCACCATCTCCTGTTCGACCATCCTGTTCGACGACGGGATGATCAGCCCAATCCGTTTCACGCGTCGATATGCCTACGTTCGGGCGATCAGCGTCCGCGCATCGACCGGCTTCGTGAACATCTTGTTCTGCATCGCGATGTCTAACACGGGTTGAATGATTTCCGGCGTCATCGAGGTTGCGTACAGCGTTCGCTGCATACCGGCCGCCTTCACGGGATCGAGCTTGCCGTCGCGAACCAGAATGTTGAACGTTTCGTCGTGGTGCGTATTAGCCCAGCGCGCGTTATCGTAGATCGCGTTCACCGCGCGCCGCGCGCGGACCGGGTCGGCTTCCATCCATGCTTGTGACGCGTACCAGACCGAAACGCAGAACTGTTTGCCTTTTGCGAGGTCGGCTGCCGCATCATATGGCGCACCGAGTGAGCGGACCTCGCCCTTCCCAAACGTGACAAACGGTTCGCTGATCAGCGCCGCGTCGACCGTCCCGCGCTGCAGCGCCGGGATGGCGAGCGTCGGCGGCATCTCGACGAAACGCACGGCGGATTCCGGCACTCCGTGGGAGGTGAGCCACGATTTCGTGCACGCCGTCGTCATCCCGACGAGCGTCGGCACGCCGATCGTCTTACCGACCAAATCCTTCACGTTGTGAAGCGGCGAATCCACAGCGACCGCCAGAAAGGCGGTGTTCGAGTCCATGGGCTCGCGGTAGAGTCCACCGCCGGCCACGAGGACGATCGGCACGCCGGCATTGATGGCGTTGACGCCGGAAACTAAGTCGCCGGTTCCCATTTCGAGCGAGCCCCCGCCGATCGCCGCAGCGACGGCGCCGGCGTTGTATTGGCTGGTCGGTTGAACGTCGAAGCCCGCTTTTGCGAACGCACCGGAATCTTTCGCATAGAACGGTTCCGCAAAGAGGTCCGAAAAGACCCCGGCGACGCGAATAACGGTCGCCGATTGCGCCGATCCGACGCGCGGGATCGCGGTCGCGGCGAGGCCGCCTCCGATGGCCTTGAGGGCGGACGAGCGTGAGAGCACATTCTTCTGCATACTCACGCCTTGGAGAAAATCTCCAAACGTCCTACGTAGCCACGCCGACCGCCTCTGCGGCAATGCCGTCGAGTTCGGCCTTGATCCAGGGCGGCAACTCGATTTCCGCGACCGCGAGATTTTCGCGCAAATGCTCGAGCGACGACGTGCCCGGGATCAGTAGGATGTTCGGCGAGCGCTGCAAGAGCCACGCCAGCGCCGTTTGCATGACCGTCGCGCCGAGCTGCGCGGCAGCGTTTGAAAGCGTGGCCGACTGCAGCGGCGTGAATCCGCCAAGCGGAAAGAACGGAACGTAGGGAATCCCGTCGGCTGCTAGCGCGTCGATCAAGGCGTCGTCTTCACGGTGCGCGACGTTATAGTGATTCTGCACGCAGACGATTTCGGTAATGCGGCGACCCTCCGCAACCTGCGTGGGGGTTACGTTGCTCAAACCGATGTGCTTGATCAAGCCCGCTTGCTGCAACTCGGCGAGGATGGTGAGTCCCGCCTCGATCGAACCCTCGCTCGGGCCGTGTCCGTCACCCATGATGCGCAGGTTGGCAATTTCGATCGCGTCGAGACCCAGATTGCGCATGTTGTCGAGAGTCGCTTGCTTGAGCTCGGCCGGCGACATCGCCGGATTCCACGACGCATTCGCACCGCGCAATGCGCCGAGCTTCGTCACGATCACGAGATCGTCGGGGTACGGATGCAGCGCCTCGCGGATAATTTGGTTGGTAATGTGCGGGCCGTAGTAGTCGCTGGTGTCGATATGGTTGACGCCGTTTGCGACCGCCTCGCGTAACACATCGATTGCGGCCTTGCGATCGTTCGGCGGTCCGAACACGCCGGGACCGGCAAGCTGCATCGCGCCGTAGCCCAATCGTGTGACCGATCGGTCGCCGAGCTTGTATGACCCGGCGTTCTGGAGATTACTCATGCCTACAGTATACCCGGGTCGCATCCATCGCTGGAACGGGTTTTCCGGCTCGGGCTAGCCAATCTGGAATTTCATGCCGGCTAAGATCAACCACCTCGCCATCGTGAGCGAAAAGTACGCGATCGCTGGGAAGTTCTACGAGGCGATGTTCGGGATGCGCACCTCGCCGAACGCCCGCCCTGCCCGCGCGGTGACGGTCGGCGACGGCTACGTCGGATTGAACATCAACCCGCGCTTCATCGGCCGCCCGGCGCGCTTCGATCACTTCGGCGTGGAAGTCGACGACGCGGAAGGCACGTTCGATCACATCGGCCGCACCTATCCGACCGTAAAATGGCTCAAGCGTCCGACAAATCGGCCGTTCGCCGGCGTGACCACCCACGATCCAGACGGCAACGTGTTCGATATTTCGCAGAAGGCGATGGAAAACCGCACCGATATTTACGCCGACAATAACGCGTTGAACGAGCGGCACGTGCGGCACTTCGGCTTCCGCACGCTCAACCCCGAAGCGATGGCCGGCTTCTACACCGACGTTTTCAAGTTCAAGCGCATCGACGCGGCGCTCGGCGATGCGAACCGGTATCTCACCGATGGGCACATCACGATGGTCGTGATGCCGTGGGCAATCACCGATTACGACGGCACCGGTATCGTGTCGCCGTCCATGGACCACATCGGCTTCCGCGTTGAGAATCTCGAAACGTTCAAAGCGGACGTCGACCGCGTCGGCGGCTCGAATCCGTATCTCGCACCCTCGCTGTTGCAAGGCGGCCCCGAAGACCGGGCGCGCATGGAGTTGGCGCGGCGCAGCTGCCCGCTCTGCGAGCACTACTTGGTCGACGTCGACGGCGTGCTGATCTCGGCGTCGGAGAGCGCCTAAAGCATGCGCGGCCCATCGCGTGCCGCATTGATCCGCGACCTCGCGGGACTTGCGGCCGTAGCCGCGGCAGGCGCTCCACGCCTTGCGCAAGCCGCCGGCCCGATTCGCTTTCTCACGGTCGGCAGCGAGTCGGGCGCTGCGGCCGTGTACGCATCCGAGGAGAATTTCTTCAAGGGCGCCGGTGCCGATGTCAACGTGTCGATCATGGCGAGCGGCGGCAGCGTGATCCCGGCCGTCATCGGCGGCAGCGCGGAGTTCGGCGTGTCGAATCCGATTTCGCTCGCGACCGCCTTTTCGCACGGCGCTCCGATCGTCTGCTTCGCTGCCACCGTGTACTATCGCACGAGCGCGCCGAACTCGCTGCTGATGGTTGCCAAAGACTCGCCGGTGCAAAATGCCCGCGACCTAAACGGGAAGACGATCGCCGTCAACGGGTTGCGCAATACGCCGGAATTATCGACGCAAGTGTGGCTCGACAAAAACGGGGCCGACTCGAAGAGCGTCAAGTTCACCGAAGTGCCCTTTCCGGAGATGGGCCTGGCGCTGACGAGCGGCCGCGTCGATGCGGCCTTCTTCTCCGAGCCGGCGCTCAGCCTCGTGCGGAGCAATCTGCGCGTGCTCGGCGACCCCTACGGCGCGATCGCCTCGCAATTCATCACCGGATCGTATTTCACCACGCGCGCGTATGCTGCCGCGCAACCAAGCGTGGTGGCGAACGTGGGGCGCGCGCTGCGGCAAGCGGCGACCTGGGCGAACGGACATCCGAACGATACCGCCGCGATCCTGGCCCGCATCCAAAAGCTCGACATCGATCGCGTCAAAACGATGGCTCGCTCGATCTATGCAGAGCAGCTGAGCCCCAACGACTTGCAGCCGGTGTTCGACGTCGCATTCAAGTACGGTTACCTGCCCGCGGAAATCAACGCAAAAGCGCTGATTCTCTAGACGAAAGAGGGTGGAGTCCGTGCGGCCTGCAAGACCACGGGCGCGATGGAAAACGCCAGTCTAGACGTTGTTGGAATCGGTAACGCGATCGTCGATGTGATCGCGACGGCCGAGGAGGCCTTTCTCGAATATCATGGGATGACCAAAGGCTCGATGACGCTCATCGACGAGGAACGGGCCGAGCTCATCTATGGTGCGATGGGGCCGGGCGCCGTCTCCTCCGGCGGATCGGCCGGCAACACCGTCGCATGGATCGCCGAAATGGGCGGTGCCGCCGGTTACATCGGCAAAGTTCGCGATGACGAATTGGGACGTGCGTTCCGCAGCGACATCACGCAGACGGGCGCCGTTTTCCGCAGCGCTCCCGCGACGGACGGTCCGTCCACCGCACGGTGTTTGATCCTGGTCACGCCCGACTCGCAACGCACCATGAATACGTTCCTCGGCGCCTGCGTCAATCTCACGATCGCCGACATCGACGCCGACCTGATTCAAAACGCCCATGTCACGCATCTCGAGGGCTACCTCTACGATGAGCCGCATTGTAAGGAAGCGTTTCATGCCGCCGCCGAGATCGCTCACGCAGCCGGCCGCAAAGTCAGCCTTTCGCTATCCGACCAGTTCTGCGTCGACCGGCACCATTCGGACTTCTTCCGCCTCGTCGATCACCACGTCGACATCCTCATTGCGAACCGCGCGGAAATCCAAGCTCTCTTCAAAACGTCGACCGTCGACGATGCCGTGCAGAAAGTGCGCTCGATGACGGAGCTCGCTGCCATAACGCTCGATAAGGACGGCTCTCTCATCGTGACGCGCGATGCCGTGATCGAAATCAAGCCCGTACCGGCGAACGTCATCGATACGACCGGCGCCGGCGATGCATATGCTGCCGGATTCCTGTATGGCTTAACCCACGGCCGTCCGTTACAAGAGTGCGGCGATATCGCTAGCGCCGCTGCCGGCGAGGTGATCAGCCACGTCGGCGCCCGCCGGCAGAAGACGCAAAAGTAACCCTCGAAGGGATCTCACGTGGCTAGAATCGTCGGATCCATCGCAGCATCGCACACGCCGACCATCGGCTTTGCGTTCGATCAGAACAAACAGTCCGACCCGTCCTGGGCACCGATATTCGAAGCGTTCGCGCCCGTCCAGAAGTGGCTACTCGAGCAGCGCCCCGACGTCATCTTCTATATCTTCAACGATCACGGCACGTCGTTTTTCTTCGACCACTACTCCGCGTTCGCGCTCGGCATCGGCAACACGTACGCGCCGGCCGACGAAGGCGGCGGGCCCCGCAAGCTGCCGCCGCTGACCGGCCATCCGAAGCTCGCCGCGCACATCGGCAACGCGCTGATGTCGGAGGAGTTCGATCTCTCGTTCTTTCAGGACAAGCCGCTCGACCACGGCGCCTTCTCGCCGCTCTCCGTGCTGTGCCCGCACGAGCCGGCTTGGCCCGCGCCGATCGTACCGCTGCAGATCGGGGTCATCCAGTTTCCGATTCCCTCGGCGAAGCGCTGCTACAAGCTCGGCGCGGCGCTGCGGCGCGCGATCGAGAGCTATCCCGACGACCTGCGCGTCGTCATCATCTCGACCGGCGGCCTCTCGCACCAGGTTCACGGCGAACGCGCCGGCTTCAACAACACCGAGTGGGACAAGCAGTTTCTCGAGATGCTGGAAAACGATCCGGCAGCGCTCGCCGAGATGACGCACGCGCAACTCGCCACGCTCGGCGGCTTCGAAGGCGCCGAGGTGATCATGCACCTCGTGATGCGCGGCGCGATGTCGGCGAACGTTCGCAAGATCCACCAAGGCTACTACCTGCCGTCCATGACCGGCATCGGCGTCGCGGTGTACGAGAACGAAGCGCTCGATCCGCCGGCGGGCGTGCACGATGCGTACCGCGCGCAGATCGCCCATCAGTTGGACGGGATTGAAAAGCTCAGCGGCACGTACCCGTTTACGCTCGAACGCAGCGTGGCCGCGTACCGCATCAACAAGTTCGTGCACGAGCTGATCGTGCCGGCCAATCGCGCCGCCTTTCTCGAAGATCCCGAAGCCGCGTTCGCTCGTGCCACCCTCAGCGACGAGGAGCGCCGCATGATTCGCGACCGCGCGTGGCGCGACATGATCCACTACGGCGTGAGCTTCTTCATGCTCGAAAAGCTCGGCGCCGTGGTCGGCGTCTCAAATCTTCATATCTACGCCGCGATGCGGGGCGAATCGCTCGAAGAGTTTCAGAAGAGCCGCAACGCGCAGATCCTCTACTCGACCAGCTGAACCGGCTTACGGCCCCAGAACATCTCGATGCCGTGCCATTCCATCGACTGCGCGCCCTCGACGAACGAGCCGCACAACTCCATCAGTTCTTCATTCGAATACTGCGAGGCATCTTCGTAGCCCATCTGCGGCGGGAACAGCTTAGCAAACCACTGGCGCATGTGTACGTCGGCCTCGATGCGCTGGCGGAAACGGTCGCCGCCGAGCGTCGCCTCCGCCATAACGATGCGTCGGCCCGGTTTCATCACGCGTAGCAGTTCCGGGCATGTTTCGCGCCAGTCGTCGCAATGCTGCGTCGACTGCATGATCGCGACGATGTCGTAGGCCTCATCGGGCTTGCCGTGGGTGTAGGTCCACTGCCAGCAGCCCGTGCGGCCGTTGCGTCCGCGCACCCCGGCCAGCACGGCGTCCCGCCCTTCTTTGATGATTTCGACGATATCGACCGTGCCGGCCGGTCCGACCAATGCCCGCAAGCCGTCGCCCCACCCATTCACTTCGACAGCTTCGCCGATCACGAGCACCTTGTCGCCGGCGCGCACCTCGAGCAGGCCGTACAGCACGTCGGTCAACGGACGCGCGACCACATTCCAGATGTACGGCAGCCCGCCGGCAAACGCGAACGCCAATTGCCATCGCTTACGCACATCATAATCTGCGATATCGGCGCCGAACATGTCGACGTCCCACGGCTGGACGAAGTCGAAGGGTTGCGCGTCGCTTTTGGGATCGCTCATCTATGCGTGCTCACTTGCCGCCGTTTGGCCGCGCATGTCGGGTAGCGGTCGCGCGTTGCCTGGGACCGGGGCGTCGAAGGTGTTGATCATCATCGCCGCCGTCGTATAAAACCCCGCTACCGTGATCATCTCGATGAACAGGTCGAGCCCAAAGGCGCCGAGCACGAGACCGTACGTCTCTTCGGAAACGGTGCGCGTCCGCATGAGTTCGCTCGTCAACGCGACCACGATGCGTTCATCCTCGCGCTGGAATGCCGGTTCGCGGCCCTCACGGATCGCCGCCGCGATGCCGGGGTCAAGACCGGCCTTCATGGCCGCCGGCTCGTGCACGAACCATTCGTACTGCGCGTTCCAATAGCGCGCGATCACGAGCACCATTAACTCGAACAACCGCCGGTCGAGCTTCCCGTCCAAACGCAGCGCGTTGCCGAAGCGGTTCGCCACGTCGGCGATCTGCGGTAGCCGAATCCAAAGCGCGAACGGCCCGCCGACGTTGCCGCGCGGACCTTTGATCTCTTCATACAGCCGTTGCTGGTCGACGCTCATCGCCTGCGGATCGAGGTCGGGAACCCGGCTCATAGCGGCACACCGCCGGGCATCATGAGCGAGCCTCTTGGCCCGGGGTGTCGACCATGTCGTACCAGTGTTCGGACGCCTCGAAGCGGATGCACTCGTTCTGCGCCGGATCGCGAACCACGGCGACCGTCGGTGCCTCGCCGCGTTCGACGCGCCCTATTTGCTCGGCCAGCATGCGCCGGAACATCACGATTCCGCGGTCGGTCGCGCCGAGATTCTCGAGGCTCCGGTCCGCGATCGCGCCCTGCGTTTCCCAAACCACACGATCTTGGCCGTAAAACGTGTCGATACCGATGTCCTCGATCGTCAACCCGGGCGGGTCGAAGTCCTCGGTGTAGGGCGTCTCGGCGTCGGGAACGATCGGGCCGGCCCCGGCAGGGAGCAATCCGACCCACACGATGCGCGTCGTCTCGTCGTCGATCGGGATACGAAAGTGCATCGCTTCCACCGGGCCCTCAGGCGTCCGCAAGATGTTCGGAAAAATGAACGGCGGCCAGGTCGCGAGCTCCGGATGGTCGCCGCCGTACTGCATGGATTTCTCGATTCCCCACTCGCAAACACGCCAGTCATACCCCGTGATGGGCCGGCAAAAATAATCGGATACCGCGTCCGCCGTGCCGCCGTTGAGCATGCGCATACGGTGTCCGTGGAGCCAGTACAGATGGGTCGTGTCGGCGGTGTTCTCCTGAATCTGCAACCAGTTGCAGCGATGCGGCGGAAGCACCGCAATTTTTCGGGGCCGATCGTTTCGCGCAAGCACATCCCAGCGCGGGAGAAGCGGAATGGTTTCTGGCGGTCCCATGTAGATGAAGAGCAGCCCGCCCAGTTGCCGGACGGGATAGGTGCGAATGCCGAGCCCGGCATGCGGGGTCGCGGTCTCGAACGGTCGCTCGACACACGTTCCGGCCGTGCAGTCGAATTTCCAGCCGTGATAGCAACAGCGAATTCCGTCCGGCTCGAGAAATCCGAAAAACAACGAGGCGCTTCGGTGGGGGCAACGCTCCTGCACGCACGCATAGGTTTCGTCAGCGCGGCGAAAGACGACGAGATCCTCGCCCAGCACACGCACGCGCTTGCGGTCGACGGCGTCATTAAGCGCCTTGGCCGGACACAACACCTGCCAGTACCGGCGCAATAGCTCGCCTGCCGGTGTACCCTGGGCGACTCGGGCGAGCCGGTCGTTCTCGTCACTCGTTAGCATCGATCGATCCTTTCCGAATTGGAGGTTCCCAGTGCTGCCTTGCCGCACCATCGCAGCAGACGTTAAAATTCAATCTCATTGGAGGCTTCTATGCGGCATAGTCGTTTCACTGCGAGCTCGCTGCGCACGTTGGCAACAGTCGTCTGCGCACTCGCGATGCCACTCAATGCCGGCGTTCCGGCGCTCGCCCAAGGAGCGCCGAACGGCGTTGAGACGATCAATGTGGGTACGTTCGGCCAAGGCATCGGGCCTTGGTGCATCGACGTCGCACGGGACCGCGGATTCTTCGATCAGGCCGGCGTCAAGATCGCGAGCACCATCGTGTTGTACGGCGACGCACCGATCATCAGCGCGCTCATCAGCCGCCAAGTCGATATCGTTTTCGCCGGAACGGGTACGCTCGTGCCGCAAGCCAACGGCCAAACCGATCAAATCGCGGTCGTCGGCGGCGGCGAAGGCTATCCCGTTTCGCTCGTCGCTCCGGATTCGATCACGTCTGCCGCGCAGCTCGTCGGCAAGACGATCGATATGCCGGACAAATCGTCCTCGCTCACGATCATCGGCACGAAGCAAGTCGACGCGCTCGTCGGCAAGGGCAAGTGGAACGCGATCTATAGCGGCGGAGCCAATGCCGCGCACTTCGCACTGCTGGCCGGCGGCCAAGTCCAGGCCGTGCTCGTCAACGATCCGGTCACTTTACCGCCGGATCAGCACTTGCACATCTTGGCGCGCCTCAATGCCGGGCAAGCCTACAACAACGGACCGATTCTCACCACTAAAGCGTTCCTTCAATCGAAGCCGCAAGCCGCGATCCGCTTCCTGGCCGGCGTGGCCGCCGGTTGCAACTTCATCCTCAATCCAAAAAACCGTACCGCATCGATCGACATTTTATCGAAGGATTCGGAAGTCGATCGCGACGCGTGCGCACAGGCCTACGATTTCTACGTCGCGGGACCGCAGCGCGGCCGCACGCCGCCGTTCGATGCGCGGCTAGACCGTAAGGCCTACGTCGCCGCCGTGAATTTGCTCAAAGAAGCCGGCACGATTACCGATAAAACTTGGGACCCGCTGAGCGTCGTCGATGAATCGTACTTGGATAAAGCGCTGAAGATCGCCGGCAAACTGCACTAAGGAGCCCTTTTCCGATGAGCGCCCGCCGCATCAGCCTGCTCTACCGGGACGTCGATCGGCTCCCGTACCTTCACGCGCTCGCCCGCTGCGCGCGCGCGTACGATCTCGAAATCGAACTCGTGCGCCATCGCCAAACCGGTCCCGAGGACTGGAGCGAAAAACTCAAGCGCGGCGAGGTCGATGCGATCTCCGAGAACTACTGGGCCCTGCAGCGCTTTCGCGCGGCCGGGGAACCATTCGTCACGGTCGCATCCTCGGCGCACGAATGGCTCGAGTGGTTGCTGGTTCGTCCGGGGATCGCATCGCTGGAAGACCTGCGCGGCAAGCGCATTGCCGTGCGCGACGTCGGGCCGCAACGCTCGTACCCCGGCGTCGTCCTGCGGCGGCTCGGCCTTGCCGGCGATGTCGAACAAGTTCTGGTCACGGAAAAAGAAAACGGCCGTTGGGGCATGTGGAAAGCCGTCGTCGACGGGCGCTGCGATGCGTTCTTCATGCAGCCCGCTTACGGCGACGCCGCGCTCGCGGCCGGCTTGCGCCCGATCGCCGTTCCGCCGTTCGCGTTCGAGGGCGGCTACATCATCCCGACGCTCACCGAAGCCTACGTTGCGGCGAATCCCGAAACGGTGCGCGGCCTGGTGTTCGCCATGTTCGATGCGTGCCGCCGGGCGAAGCACGAATCCGGCTGGCTGCTGGAAGTCACGAAAGCCGACTCGCTCGGCGATCTGGCCGAGCACTTCGACTTTCAGGACGATGCCGAGGTCGAGCGCTTCGTTGCGCACCAAATCGACGAGATCGCCGAGATTCCGATTCCGGCGCCCGCCGGGTTGGTCAACGCGCTCGAGATCGCGAAGGCCCAATACGAGATTCCCGACGGCTTCAATCCGCTGGTGATGTGGGATCTCTCGTTCGTCCGCGAAGCCTTGGCTTCAACCGCCATTAAAGGACGCTGACATGAGTACGGTAGCCGAACCCGCGCGCGTCACGCGCAAGGTCGACCCGGTGACCTTCGAGGTCATCCGGCACCGGCTCGTGGGAATTACCGAAGAACAAGCGGCGCGCTTGATGACGGTGTCGGGCTCGAAACACGTCACCGAAATGTCCGACTACAATGTGGGCCTCTATCTGCACGACGGCTCGGTCGCGGCGATGGGACGCACGATCCTCTACCACTCGTCGTCGATGGCCGCGCTCGTGCGCAGCGTGATCGCCGACTGCAGCGACGAACCCGGCATCGCACCTGGCGACGTCTTCATCGTCAACGATCCCTGGAAGGGTTCGGTGCACGCGCCCGACATGGCGCTCATTACGCCGATTCACATCGGCGAACAGCTGATCTTCTGGTCGGGCGCGATGATGCACATGTCCGACATCGGCGGCATGCATGAGGGCAGCGTGATGTTACCGGCGAGCGAAGCGTATCAGGAAGGGCTCCTTCTTCCACCGCTCAAGCTCGTTTCCAAAGGCGTGATCCGCCAAGACGTGTGGCGCATGGTGCTCGGCAACTGCCGTCATGCCTCGACGATGGGGCTCGATCTCAAGGGACTGATGGCAGCCAACAACGCGGCCGTGACCGGGCTGCAGCAACTCGGCGAGCGCTACGGCGTCGAAACGCTGCTAGACGTCATGGCGTCGTTGATCGAACTCTCCGAAACGCGTCTGCGCGCGCGTTTGCGCGAACTTCCCGAAGCGACGGTCGAAGCGAGCGGGTACCTCGAATTCGATCCGGGGCTGGGCGACTGTCCGGTCGTGCATCTCGAACTCACCAAGCGCGGCGACGGCCTCACGCTCGATTTTTCCAAATCGTCGCCGCAAGTGCAGAGCTCGGTGAACTGCACGATCGGCGGCCTCATGGCGGGTGTCTCAGCCGGTCTCTTGCCGACGCTGGCCTACGACATTCCGTGGAACGAAGGCCTCTACCGTCCGCTCAACGTCATCTGCCCCGAAGGCAGGATCTGCAACGCTCGCCGGCCCGCAGCGCTCAGCGGCAACATCGCCGGTGCAGTGTGGGAAGCCGAAATGGCGACGACGGTTGCGCTCTCGCGCCTGGCGGCGTGTTCCGAAGACTACCGGCACGAGGCGCAAGCCTCATCGACGGCGCGTCCGGGTTCGCTCTTCTTCTTCGGCACCAATCAGCTCGGCGAACGTTTCGCCGGACGCACCTACGACGTGCTCGGTTCGGGCGGCGGCGCATACGCCGATCACGACGGGGTATCTTCGCACGGCCACCACAGCATCGAGCGCCCGCTGATCAGCAACGTCGAATCACTTGAACTGGATCTGCCCATCCTTTATCTCCAGCGCCGCTGGGCGGCCGATAGCGGCGGCGCCGGAAAGCGGCGCGGCGGCTCGAGCATTCTCTCGATTTACAAACCGCATGGCGCGACGCCGACGTTCCAACGGCTCGGCTTCCGCTGGGAAGTGCCGGACGCGATGGGACTGTTCGGCGGCTATCCGGGTTCACAGATGGGCAGTGTGCTGATGCGTCGCACGAACGTCGCCCAAACGATGGCCGGCGGCCACGTGCCGAACTTTGACGAGGTCGACGGAGAGCGATACGTCCTGCCGCCGCAGCGGCCGATGGCGATCGTGCTCGACACCGACGATGTCGTGCGCGCCGATCCGCCGGGGCCGGCCGGTTGGGGCGATCCGCTCGAACGCAGCCTCGACGATCTCGACGTCGACGTCCAATTTCACGACGTCTCGCGCGCGGCCGCCGAACGGCTCTACGGCTGCGTCTTCGATGCGACCGGAACGATCGATCGCACCGCCACCGCGCAGCGTCGCGCGGAGTTGCGTGATGAACGCAAGGCTTGGGTGAAGCGTAAAACGGGCAGTCGCGATGCGCACGGCAAGCTCGCGCGCCGCTTTCACCTAGGGGACGCGCTCGAGATCGCGCGCGACGAAGCGGGCGCCGACTGGACCGTGTGCACGTGCGGTTTCGTGATCGCGCCGGCGGCAGAGAATTGGCGCGAGTATGCCGCCGCACGCGTCGCCCAACCCGATGACGTCGCCGTCAACATGTTGGTGCACGCGCCGCTCGAACTGCGTCAGTATGCGTGCCCGGGTTGCGGCCGCCTCCATGCGGCCGATCTTTGCCGAGCCGGCGCCCCCGATCCGTACGACATCCGGCTGGTGCTCTAGGCGTGTCCGACATCGCCGATTTGATCGCACGCGCTGTGCGCGTGTGCAACGCCGAGCACGTCATGGACTGGAACGGCCACGTCAGCGGCCGCGACGAACGCGACCCCAACGTCATGTGGATCAACAACCGGCACTCGAGCCGTTCGACCTTGACGGCAACTGACATCGTGCCGTTCGACATCGCCGCCGGCAAACGCATCGGCGAGGGCATCGAACCGCCGAGCGAATGGTACATCCACACCTGGATCTACCAGCTGCGGCCCGACGTGTCCGGCATCGTCCACTCGCATCCCGAGTCGATCGTTACGCTGTCCGCGCTCGGCCGTCTCCTCAAGCCGATCACTCAAACCGGCGTGCAAGCCGGCATCCCGGAAGACGGCGCGCCCGTGTTCGATAAGGTCGAGACCGTGCACACGCATGCGGACGGCGAAGCGCTCGCGCGCACCCTCGGCAACGCACCGATCGTCGTGCTGCGCCAGCATGGAGCGGTGACGGTCGGCAGCATGGTCGAGGAAGCCGTTAACCGCATGATCACGAGCGAAGGGAACGCGCGCCAGCTGCTGGCCGCACTGCAGATCGGCGAGCCAACGTACATTCGCGGCGAAGAATGGCAGCGCATCGGCGGCGGTGGACGCGATTCGAAGCACGGCGTGCTCAAACAGTGGACGTATTTCGAGGAGTCGGCACGCAAGAACGGCGCGCTGGATTAGCCCCATGAGCACGCTCGAACTGAGTTGCGCGCTCACCGAAAACACGCACACCCAGGCGATCATCGCCGGTGAGATCGCCCCGGAAGCCATCACGTTTCATACGAGCGCGCTGTACCCGACGGAAGTGTTCTGGCGCCAGCTGCATCACGCCGAATTCGACGTCTCCGAAATTTCCATCGCCTCGCTCTTGATCGCACTCTCAAAAGGCCTCGACGACTGGGTCACGCTGCCGGTCTTCACCGTCCGCCGCTTTTTCCACACCGGGGTGATGGTGCGCACCGATCGCGGCATCGACGCTCCCGCCGATCTCGCGGGCAAACGCGTCGGCGTGCCGGAATTTCAGCAGACCTCGGCGGTTTGGAGCCGAGGTATCCTGCGCGATGAGTTCGGGGTCGATCCCGCCTCGATGGAATGGTTCATGGAGCGCAACCCGGGACAGAGTCACGGCAGCGCCACCGGCTTCACGCCACCGCCGGGCGTTCGCCTAACCTACATTCCGCGCGAAAAAAGCATCGGGCGAATGCTCGTCGACGGGGAACTCGACGCGCTGATCCATTTCAGCCCGGGCAACAACATCATCGACCGCACGACGGTCAATCCGCTCGCCCACCCGCAGGTCCGGCGCCTATTTCCGTCGCCGGAAGCCGAAGCAATCCGCTACTACCGCAAGAGCGGGATCTATCCGATCAACCACTTCGTCATCGTCCGGCGCTCGCTCACCGAACGATACCCGTGGATCGTGCTCAACATCTACAACGCGTTCTGCGCGGCGCAACAACGGCTTGCAACCCAACTCGCTGCGTTGATCGAACCCTACGCCGCCGTCGGTACCGTACCGGCGGAAACGATCGCGGCCATGAAGGCGGCGGACGTCATGCCGTACGGCGTCAAGGCCGGCCGCAAGGCGGTCGAGAGCATCGTGCGCTTCTTACACGCCGACGGTCTCATCGATCGTCCGCTCGCGCCGGCTGACATTTTCGCCCCGCAAACTCTTGATCTCTAGAGGATACACATGCCCGATTCACTCGATCACGCGGCCACCCAACGGCGCAAGTTTCGCGAGTTGCTCGCCCGGCCGAAGCTCACGGTAATGCCGGGCGGTTTCAGCCCGCTCTATGCGCGCATGGCCGAGGAGATAGGTTTCGAAGCGTTCTTCATCGCCGGTTCGCAGACGGCCGCGTTTTTGTACGGCGTACCCGATAACGGCATCATCGGTCTGCGCGAGATCGCCGATCACGTTCGCCAAGTCGCAGCGCGCGCGGGAATTCCGATTCTGGTTGATTGCGATACCGGCTACGGCAATGCGGTCAACGTGACTTACGCCGTCGAGGAGATTATCCGTACCGGGGCGGCTGCGCTGCAAATCGAGGATCAAGAGGCACCCAAGAAATCGGGCACGGTCGCCGGCCGGCGCTGCATTCCGATGGCCGAGGCCGTCGGCAAGATCGCGGCCGCGACCGCCGCGCGCGACGCGATGGAGCCGTCCTTCGTGATCTGCGCGCGCTGCGATGTGCTCGGCGCCGAAGGCGGTACGTTCGAAGATGCCGTGAAGCGTTCGGTCGCCTATGCGAAGGAAGGCCGAGCCGACCTCATCTGGCTCAACTCCGTTCAGAGCATCGAAGACGTGCATCGCGCGTGTAGCGAAATTCCGGTACCCGTACTGGTGGTATGGGGCGGACCGCTGCCCGCGCCCACGCCCGCCGAATACGAACGCGCCGGGGCAAAGATAGCGCTCTATCCGGCCATTGCGGCAACGTCCGGCATGAACGCCGCGTGGCGCGTGCTCAACGATCTGCACGAACGCGGTCCGCAAGCGATTTATGATTACTCGGCCGAAATTCGGGCCTCGAAGTGGGGGCCGGCCGACCAAAACGCGCTGGTAAAACTTGAACGCGTGCGTGCGATCGAAGATCAGTTCTTGCCCACCGAAGTGAAGCGCGATTACGATAAAACCTGGGGTCATGTCAGCATCCTGGCACCCGACGCCGGCGGCCCGGCACACTAAGTGAGGAAGAGCCCGATGCAATCTTCATTCCACCTGCACCGCGGAGCGTTCCTGAGCGGGCTCGCTGCCGCTGCACTTCCGTCCGTGCTCGGAGCGCAAGAGCTCACCAAGCTGCGCATCGCCGGTACTCCGGATCAGGATATCGTCGGCAGCTTCTGGGCGCAACAGAGCGGCATTTTCCAGCGCTACGGTATTGACGCCGACGTCACCACGATCAGCAGCGGCGCGGCGATTTCGGCGGCCGTGATCGGCGGCTCGCTCGACATCGGCAAATCGAGCCTGCTGGCGTTGATTCAAGCGCACGCCAAGGGCATTCCGCTCGTCATCATCGCGGCCTCGCTGCTGTACAATGCCGCGAAACCGATCACGGCCCTCGTCGTCGCGAAGGATTCACCCATTCACACCGGCCGCGATCTCAACGGCGCAACCGTGGCCGTGACCGCGCTCGGAGACTTCTACTCGATGATGAACGCCGCGTGGATCGATACGCACGACGGCGATTCCAAATCCGTCCACTTCGTCGAGCTGCCGTCGCGCGCGGCCGCCGATGGAATCACCGCCGGCCGCGTCGCCGCAACCACGCTTACCGCACCGCTGCTCGATCAAGAACTGCAGAGCGGCAACTTCCGCGTGCTCGGCTACCCGTTCAGCGCCGCGGCGAACGTGTTTCTGCTGACCGCCTACTTCTGCACGGCCGACTTCGCTGCTAGAAATCGCGCCGTTTTACCGCGCTTCCGGCGCGCGCTGGCCGAATCGGCCACCTATGCCAATGCGCACCGCTCCGCCATGATTCCGGTCATCTCGAAGTATAGCGGCGTCGATCCGGCAACGCTGGCGGCGATGCCGGACGTGCCGTTGGCGCAACCCAATCAGCTGCAGGCTCCGCTGATCCAGCCGCTGATCGACGTCGCCGTAAAATACAAGTCGATTCCCCAGGGCTTCAGCGCCAAGGAGCTGCTTGACCCATCGATCTAGCGCAGGACCGCCGGATCGATCAAGTCGCGCGCTGGAAAGCTCGCGAAGTCGTTATATCGCGCGGTGATGTCGATCTGCGGTTGCACGAGCGCGGTAGTGAGGTCCACGCCATACGCTGCCCGAATCACGGACGTGATGGTGGCCGGATCGATCTGCGCGTATTTCACGAGGATCTCAGCGCTCCTGGCCTGATCGCGTTTGTCGTTGGCCCAGAGCGCCGTCTCGCGCATCGCCGCCGCGAACCGCGTCACCAGATCCGGATGCGCGGCGGCCCACTCAGGGGCAGCGAACCACACGGTGCGCAGGTTGACTTTTGCGATCGCATCATCGGCATACGCGAGCAGACGGCCGTCCTTTTTCGCCGGCGCGAGGAACGGTTCGGCGACATACGCTGCATCGACCCGGCCGGCTTCGAGCGCGGGGGCCATCGCGGGATAGGGAAGCTCGATGAACTTCACGGTGCTCGAGTCGCCACCGTTCTTGTCGATCCACGCACGCGACGCGTACTCGGAGCCGGTCGCAAGACCGGGAACGGCAAAGACCTTTCCATTGAGATCCTTGGCGGTGTGAATAGGTGAGTTCTTCGCAACGATCACTTGATTGACCGGCGCAGCGTCGGTCCACAACGCGGCCGGCGCAATCACCGTCAGCTTGATGCCTTTCGAATAGGCTTTCGAAAGCGCGCCGACGTCGGAGTAGCCGATGTCGGCGGCGTTGCCGGCAACGGCCGCGACCATCGCACTACCGTTCTTACCCGGAATGAGCTCGACATTGAGGCCGTGCTTCTGAAATATTCCGAGGTCGAGTGCGTAGAACGGCTCGGCGCCCGAGTCGATGTACGTCGTCGTCAGCCGCACGACGGCTGGTGCTTGCGCTGCGCCGGCAACCGGCAGCAGCGCAAGGATCGTGCAGAGCAGTGCGCTCCTTCTCATTGTTGAGACCGACGTTCGCGGTGCTGGGGTCAGATTACTTGACTGGCCGGCGCCAATGGCCTTAAAATTAAATTCCATGTCGCTATCGCGCGAGCTGAACGAGCTCTTGACACAGGTCGGGCCGGGCACGCCGGGCGGAAACCTGCTGCGTTACTATTGGATGCCCATCGCCCCGGCCGCCGAGATCACACCGGAACGGCCGAAAAAACGCGTCCGCGTTCTGGGCGAGAATCTCGTGCTCTTCCGCGACGGCGCCGGCCGTTTCGGCTTGGTTCCCGAGCAATGTCCGCATCGCAAGTGTTCGTTGTTTTTCGGGTTCGCGGAAGACGATGGGCTGCGCTGTCCCTATCATGGCTGGAAGTTTTCGACCGAGGGCGAGTGCATCGATCAGCCCTTCGAACCGCCCGGCTCCAATCTCAAAAAGCTCGCGCAGCGTCCGCCCTACAAGGTCGAGCAGCTCGCGGGCATCCTGTTTGCGTATCTGGGGCCCGAACCGGCGCCGCTGCTGCCGCGCTGGGATCTGATGGTTCGGAAGGACGGCTTGCGCTCGATCGTCGTGATGTCGCAGCACAGCCATAACTGGCTGCAGGCGCAAGAGAACTCGCACGATCCCGTGCATCCGTTCTACCTCCACGCCGGCCTGATGAAGGCCCACGGTGTCGAAGAGAAGTTCAAGGCCGAGGTCGCGTACTTCAGCCGGCCATTGGAAGGCTTCGATTTCGAACTGCGGCGCGAGCCGGGCTGGATCGGCTTGATGAAAAAGCGCATTTTCGCAGACGAAAGCGTCGAGCAAGAGTCGGGCAATCCGGCCATCTTTCCCAACGTGCTCTTCGCACCTCACGGAAAACAAGTCGTGATCCACTGGCGTACGCCGGTCGACGATGCGCATACGAACATCACCTGGCTGGAATTCACGCCGAATGCCGGCGGCATCGAGCTCGAGCAGCCCGATGACGAGATCCCGGTGCGATACGTCGCACACCCCAAACGCCCCGACGGCGAATATGATCTCACGACCTTCGAAACGCAAGACCAAATGGCGTGGGAAACGCAAGGCCCGATCGTCGACCGCGAAACCGAACTACTCGGCGCATCCGACCGCGGCATCACGATGTTCCGCAAGCTTCTGCGCGAACAAATCGAACGCGTTCAACGCGGGGAGGAACCCGAAGGACTCATCCGCGACCCGGCAATCAACACATCCATCTCATTCAAGGTCTCATCCGGCCAACGCACCATGCGCGAACGCCTAGAATCCACCGCCGGCTAACGACGCGGAGTGCAATTTTTTCTTGTCATGCCGAGCGGAGCGCCAAAGGGCGCGTAGTCGATGTACGCGCGAAAATTGCGCCTGGAGCCAGGGCAATGCCACGACGTTGTCCTTCAACCGACCACGCGCACTCCGCGCGCTTCCCTCAGGATCCCGCGGGGGCGAGCGCTGCAAGGTCTAGGCGGATGTCATGAGGATCGCCTTCGTCTTTTCGGCAGATGTCTACGGAGTGCAGTAGACCGCAGGCCGGGCAGGCGTAGCGACGGGCCTCGAGTTTTGCATGCACGATGAGGCCCATACCGAGTTCTTCGGCGTTTGCCGTCGCGTACGCGGCAGACGCACGCCAGTTTTCGCTTGCAGGCGCAAAGGCATGACCGCAGCGGCAGACGGTCCAGAACGCGCCCGCATCGTCGCGGCGCACTTCAAGCCGGTCACCGATCCGGCAAGACCGTACGAGCGCACCTTTCGGTTCGGCCGTTCGCGGCATGCGCACCGGCCAGGCGGTGCGTTCCGCGCGTAGCGCCGCGCGGCGTTGATCGCTTGCCGCAACGTCGATGTGCCCGTCCGCATCGAAGATGCAGCCGAAGAAACGCGATGCGGCTTCGCGCGTGATTGCGGCCTCGTCGAGATCGTGTGCGAGATCTTCGAAAGTGCGTTCGAGCGGATCGCCCCAGCCCGCACCGGCGGGCGGATCGGCACGGACGACGTCGCCCGCGCGGAGCACGAGCGTTTGCGGCGGCGGTTGCGGCGAAACATACGTTTCGCCGTCGATCTCATCGAAGAGCGGGATGTGTCCGCCCGCAAACGTAGCTTCGACGTCCGTATTCCGCAGCAGCACGCTGCCCATTTCCGATCCCGGGTAGCCGCCGAACACGCCGGTTGAATCGGGCACGTGCCAGGTGCGGCCGATGCGCTGGAAGGTCGGTTCCGAGCCGTGCGGCGTGTAGACGCCGACCACGCTCGAACCGCCGCGCCGCCGCCCGGCGCCGCCGCCGTCGGAGGCCCAACCGCGCCGCAGGTAAAGGATCGGCAGGTCTAGCTCGAGCGCTTCCACGTTGCTGATCTGCGCGCGCACGATGCCGTGATGGCCGTGCGCGGACACGCCGTCGTGATCGGAATACGCGCCCGCGCCCGACGCCAACACGTCGAATGTGCGGCCGGCAAAACGTTCGCCGTTTTGATTCGTGCCGTAAAAGAACAGCGACCCGGGACGCCCGCACGATGCCGCCGCGGCTTCCGGCAAGTAGAGATCGGAGCAAGCCGCGAGGCGCGAGATCGCGAGCGTCGTCGCGAGGTCGACTTCCCAGACCGCACCGCTGATGTTCCCGCTGACCGCCGCCGGGCGCCGCGCGTTGCAGATGCGCCCTTCGGGGCACGTTACCTCCAGCACGCGATAGATGCCCGCGTTCCACGGAATGTCGTAAGCCAGCGTGGGCAGCAGCGCGCCGGAAATTCCCGCCATCAAACCGCCGAAGGTGCAGTTCGTCGAATTGGCAACTTGCGGCGAAGATTTCGAGTAATCGAGCAGCAGCCGGTCACCCGTTTTGGTCATTTCAACGTGCACGACCGGCACGTCTCCGAACGACGGATCGTATTCGAGAAAACCCGCCGCCGTAACGGTCGCATCGGGCAGCTCGCGCAGACGCGCACGCAAACGTATTTCGGACGCGTCGCACAGCGCCGCCATCACGCGGCGCAGCATCGGGACCCCATAGCGCCGCGCCAGTTGGCTCAACCCGTCGACTGCAGCCATGTTGGCAGCGAGCAGGCCTTTGAGATCGAGGCTCATCGTCGCCGGATGGCGGCAGTTACCGAGAATGAAGCGCCACAAATCGGTGCGCAGCGCTCCCCCTTCGACGAGCTTGAGCGGCGGCAGCAGCAGCCCTTCCTGAAACGCTTCGGTCGCCGGCAGCATGACGCTGCCTTCGTACAAGCCGCCGATGTCCGACATGTGCATCATCGCGCCGGCCCAGAAAAGCAGCTCGCCATCGATAAACACCGGCGTCATCAGTGCCATGTCCGGTGCGTGCACGGAGCCCGCCCAGGGATCGTTGACGACAAACGTATCGCCGGGCCCGATGTCCGGCGCGCAGTCGGCGATGACGCTCCGGCACAGTGCCGCCATGGTTGCGGCGTGGTGCAACACGGTCCGTCCCATCGCGGCGACCGAACCGTCGGCAAGGTAGAGACCGACGTTGTAATCCGACATCTCGGTGACGTGCTTCGAGCCGGAGATCGTCGTCAGGCGCGCCGCCGACTCATCCGTGATACCGAGAAGGCGGTGCCGGATCACCTCGAACGTGACCGCATCGGTCGCATCCGGGAGCGGCGGTTGTTGGAGCGTACTCATGCGGTCAGCGTCTCGCGCGCGAACGACAGATCCCACATCTCGAGCGGATTGAAGCCGTCGAGGCCGGCGTACTGCGCGCGCGCGATCTCGAGCGCGTTCGCCAAGCCCGCGATCGTCGGGAGTGGCGAGCCGCCAACCTCAGCGACGAGATGCCCCACGATGCGCGCGATATCATCATCGCCGTTCATGGTGAAGTGTTCGCGCAAATCTGCGAGACACTCCGCGGTCACGAGGTCGAGCGTCCATCCCGGTTCGCTGCTTACGCGATGGTTGGCATCGTGCATCGCGTGCGCGAGCGCGCGAATCGCTTGCGGTGCTCGTGTTACCAAGGCTTCTGTCGTGGTCGGAATGACGTGGCCCCCTTCGAATGGGAACGGCGGCGTGGGAATCTGGTGCAGTCCGGCCGCGAGCGCGGCATCGGCGTAGGCCGGCGACATAAAACAGGCATCACAGCGGCCATCGGCTACGGCTTTCCAAACGCCCCAACGACCGAGTTCCTTCTCCTCGACGACGACCTGTTCGATCTCGTGGAGCAGACCGAGATGGCCGAAGGCGACCGTGGGCAGCGAACGTTGCGGGCCGTGATCGCGCACGGCGATGCGCTTTCCGCGCAGATCGTTCATCGACTCAATCGATCCGCGCACGAGCAGCCATTCGGTCCACACGTGCGCAGCCGAAGCGACCGTGACAAACGGTGCGCCGGCTGCCCGCAGGCGTTGCAAGCCCCAGTAGTTCTCGGCCAGCACATCGACCTCACCGCGGCGGAGCTTTTCACTCCAATCCTCGCTGCCGGCTTGACGATGACGCACGAGTTCGACCTCGAGGCCGTACGGCGCGGCGCAACGCCGAAGCGCACACAGATAGGGCAACCGGTCGACATCGCGATAGAGCAGCGTCAGCCGCAACTCAGCGGGCGCGGATGACGACATTCCCACCATGGTCTTTGACCGCGCGCTGGTTCGGCCCCAGCACGACGGTCGTCCCGAAGAATTCGAGAATCGCCGGCCCGTCGATGTCCGTATCCGCGGGGACGCGTTCGCCGCGATAGATCGCGGTCGGAACCATCTCTTTCTCGAACATCACGTTGCGATCGCCGAGCTTGGCACCGGCCAGCGATTGTTCGGCCGCTCCGTTCTCGGACGGCGACACGCTCGGTGAGGGCACGCGCCCTTCCACGCGGAACGTGTTGATCTCGATTCCGGCCTCGGCGAGACTCGTTCCCGGACCGTAGATCCGCTCGTAGCGCAGGTAGAAGTCGCGTATCAGCGCGTCGAGCGCCACGCGATCGAGCGGGTCGTTCGCGACCGGAACTGCCAACTCGTGCACTTGCTTGCGGAAACGGAAGTACAGGGTTCGCTTGAGCTGCAGCTGCGGATGCTCGTGCATGGCGGCGCGGCAGCGTTCTTCCAATTGCGCGAAGGTCCCGTTGATGCGCTCGAGGTCAAAGTGCTCGGCGGGATTCGGCGTTCCGGGCGGCGTGTGCTGAGGATCGCTGCGCTGAAAGCTGCGAAAACGATCGGACGATACCGCGCCGTAGCCGGAGTGTACGGTCGCCGTGTGCGGTACGACCACGGTGGAAATACCGGCCTCTTGCGCGATCGCGTAGCCGTGCGTCGGTCCAGCGCCGCCGTAGGCGAACATCACGAAGTCGCGCGGATCGTACCCCTGCTGAACGGTCAGCGTACGCACGAGATCCGCCATTTGGTTTTCCGCGACCGAACGGATTCCCGATGCGGCTTCCGTTACCGATAGGCCGAGCGGCTCGGCAATGTGCAGCCGGATCGCTTCTTCGGCCAGCTCGCGATAGAGCGGGATGGCCCCGCCGAGGAAATACTTCGGATCGATGATGCCGAGCACGACATCGGCGTCGGTAACCGTCGGCCGCGTTCCACCTGCACCGTAGCAGGCCGGCCCGGGCACGGCGCCCGCGCTTTCGGGACCGACCAGCAGCACGCCGTGCTCGATCGACGCGATGCTCCCGCCACCGGCGCCGATTGCGGTCACGCGAATCCGGGGCGAAGCGATATGGTAACTTCCGGTGATACTCTGCGTTGCGACCAGCGGTTCGCCGTCGACGATCAGACCGGCATCGAAGCTCGTGCCGCCCATGTCGCCGGTGATGACGTTGGGAAAACCGAGGCGGCGCGCGAGCGCGGCCGACGCGAGGACGCCGCCGGCCGGACCCGAGACCATGAGCTCGACCGCGCGACCGCCGGCCTCGCGCGCTTCGACCACGCCGCCGGCCGAATCCATTACGGTGAAGTCGCCGGTGAAACCGTTCTGCCGCAGACGATCCTCGAGCACTTGCACGTAACGGCGAATGATCGGTCCGAGGTATGAATTGACCACGGTCGTCGCGGTGCGCTCATATTCGCCGATGATCGGTGCGATCTCGCAAGAGAGGGTGATGAAAACGTCCGGGCACTCTTCGCGAATGATGCGCGCCGCTTCGATCTCGTGATCCGCACGAACGAACGACCAGAGAAAGCAGATCGCGACGGCATTCACGCCCGCCTCGCGAATCCGCTGCGCGGCCGCTTGCACTTGATCGAGCTGCAACGGAACGATCTCGGCGCCGGCGGAGTCGAGCCGCTCGTCGATTTCGATGATGTCTGCCCGCGGCACGAGCGGCACCGGATTGCGGCGTTCGCTGTAGTGGCTCGAGCGCTCGCCGATGCCCGTCCACGACCCCATCGCGCGCTGAATGAACATGGTATCGGCGAAGCCGCGCGTCGTAAGCAGTACGGTACGTTCGCCCTTGCGCTCGATGTAGGCGTTCGTTGCGGCGGTCGTCCCGTGCGCGAAGTAACTCACGCTGCGCGTGAACTGCTCGAGCGTCAAATCGTGATCGGCGGCCGCGAGCTTGAACCCTTCGAGCACCGCTTGACTGCGGTCGCTCGGCGTCGTCGGCACCTTGAATTGACGCAATGCGCCGGCTTCGTCGATCACCACCATGTCGGTAAACGTCCCGCCGATATCGGTCCCAACCAGGAACCGCCGCCCGTCAGTCGTTGGCATAGTCGTGATCCGGATGGTTGACGGCGCCGACACGCCAGTAACCACGGGTGACGATGCGCTCCTTATCGAGGCCCGAGCGTTCGACGATCGTTCCGCGCAAACGCCGCATCGCGATCGCTTCACAGCCCACGTAGACGCGGCCGGCGCCCGCCGGCCACGCGAACTTCTCGAGCTCGGCGAACAGTGCCGAGCCCGGCCCGCTGTCATCGCGCACGACCCAACGGATGTCGTTGCCGGGTGCGCCCGGCAGCGGCCGCTCCTCATCGGCAGTGAGCATCTCGATGAACGCGGTGACCTTGACGCTCGCCGGTAATACCTCAAGCAGCGTCTCGAGCGCCGGCAGCGCCGTCTCGTCGACCGCGAACACATACCAGGCGGCGGTTTCGTCGACTTCATAGCCGCGCGCGGGCCCGAGCAACACGAGTTCCTGACCCCGTTGCGCCTGCATCGCCCAGGTCGAACCCGGACCGTCTCCGTGCAGTACGAAATCGACCTCGAGGCGTTGCGTTTGCGGATCGAAACGGCGCGGCGTATACGTGCGCGTGGTCGTCCGCCGCGGACCGTCCGGATCGTACGGCGGCACATTAGTTTGCCCCGGCTCCGGGAAGATCAGCTTCAAATGCGCGGCGGGACCGGACCACACGAAGCCCGCCAATTCTTGGCCTTCAAACGTAATGCGCCGAACCCGCGGGCTCAGGCGCTGCACGCCCGCAACGCTGATCCGGCGCGGCGTGCGCGGTTTGCGCTTGCGGGGCGAAGGCGCGGTTGATGTCGTTGTTTCCAAGAAAGTCTCCTAAGCCAAGACGAGCCGGATGTCGTGTAAATCCGGACTTTCCTTGCGGGACACGTCGACCGCATGCAGACGTCCGCAGGCGGGGCACGCGTAGGCACGTCCCTCCATCGCCTCGTTGATCTTCAAGCCCATGCCGAGCTGATCGGCCGGAATGATCTTCCGTCCTGCGAACTCGCGCCAATTGTCCCGTGCGTGTGCGAGCGTATGCCCGCAGTTGCAGCGCGTCCAATAGTCGCCGGCCGCATCGCGGTCGACCTGCATGCGATCCCCGAGCGGCGCCACGCGTACGAGGTCGCCGGCCGGCTTCGCATCGAGCGTCTTCTTCCGCGGCCAAGCCTTGCGCTCGGCATGGATCTTCGCGCGCGATTCATCCGAACGCGCTGTATCGAGCGTTCCGTCGGCGCTCAGCACGCAGCCGTACAGCCGTTCCGCAGCCGCCGCTGAAATCGCGCCCGCGAGCAGGTCACGCTGCACTTCGGCGACAGGCCGGTCGAGCGGATCGCCCCAACCCGCACCGGTCGGCGGATTCGCGCGGACGACGTCGGTGGCATCCAGCAGCATATTCATCGAGCGATCTGCGGGATCAATCCACTCGCCCTTCAGATCGCCGAAATCCGGAACCTGACCCGATTTGAGCCGCTCGAGCACGTCGGTGTGCCGAATGAGATCGTGCCCGGTTTCCGAGCCCGGATAGCCGCCGAAGAGACCCAGCGAGTCGGGCGTCTTCCACTCCTGATTGATGTACTGAAACGTCGCTTGGGCTTTGTGCGGTGCGTAGACGCCAAGCAAGCTCAGGCCGCCGCGATGGCTGCCGGCGCCGCCGCTGTCCGTCGCCCAGCCGCGCCGCAGATACAAGATCGGGTAGTCGAGTTCGAGCACCTCGGCGTTGCTGATCAGCGTGCGCTCCATGCCGTGGTGACCTTGCGTCGAGACACCGTCGTGATCGGCATACGCACCGCCGCCCGACGCGATGACGTCGTACGTGCGCCCGCGGTAGCGTTCGCCGTGCTGGTTCATTCCGAAGAAGGCCAGCGTGCGCGGGCGTCCGCACGGCGCGGCCTGCGCCTCGCCCAGTAACGTGTCCGAGCACGCGACGATCCGCGATACGGCGATGAGCGTCGCGACTTCTGATTCCCACACGGCGCCCGCGATGTTGCCGCTGACGGCGGCCGGACGCTTCGCGTTGCAAATACGGCCTTCGGGGCAAATGATCTCGAGCGGACGGAACAAGCCTTCGTTCCATGGGATGCCGAAGGCGAGCGTCGGCAAGAGCGCCGCCGCAACGCCGGCCTTGAGACCGCCCAGCGTACAGTTGATCGCGCTGCCGACTTGGGCCGTCGACCCGGAGAAATCCAAGTGCAAACGGTCGCCCTCTTTGCGCAGCGCGACGTGAACCTCGGGAACCTCCCCGCGCTGGGGATCGAATTCCATATATCCGGAACCGGTCACGAGACCGTCGGGTAGTTCCATGATCCGGCGCCGAAAGCGCGCTTCGGATGACGAGATCAACCGCGCCATCGCGATCTGCAGCAGATCGGCGCCGTAACGTCGGACCAGGTTCTGAAGCCCGTCGCGCGCGGCGAGGTTGGAGGCGATCAAGCCGCGCAAATCGAGGCTCATCGTCGCCGGGTGGCGGCTGTTGTTGGTGATGAAATGCAGCAGATCGTTGCGAACGCGGCCGCCTTCCACGATCTTGATGGGCGGGATCTGCATGCCTTCCTGATAGCACTCGACGGCCGCTTGCACGAGGCTGCCCTCCGCCATTCCGCCGATGTCCGACATGTGCATGATCGCGCCGGCCCACAACACCAGCCGGCCGTCGATGTGCAAGGGCGCGAGCATGGCGACGTCGGGTGCGTGCAGCGAGCCCTTCCAAGGGTCGTTGACGATGAACATGTCGCCTTCGTTGATCCCGGGATCGACCGCGCAGTCTGCGATCACCGCGCGCACCATCTCAGCCATACAGGCGGAGTGGTGCAGCGAGGTGTGCCCCATAGCCGCGACCGATCCGTCGGCGAGATACAAACCGACGTTGAAGTCGGACATTTCGGTCACTTGCTTCGAGCCCGAGATCGTCATCAAACGCGCGGCTTGTTCGCTCGTGATGCCGTGCAGCCGATGCCGGATGACCTCGAAGGCAACCGGGTCGATGACCTCGTCTTCGCGGACCTTCTCAAATGTCGTCACGTTGGATTCCTATGCTAGTGCGAGAACAGCGACGGGGTCTTGATCGCTTTGTCCAGATATGAGAAATCGATCACGCTGTGATAGTCCCAGGCTGGATTGGAGATGATTTGCTCGTCCTTGAGCACTTGAATGGCATTGGCAAACGCTTTCGGATCGAGCCTGGCATCGACCGGTGGCGTATTGCCGCGGAACGGTCCGGCGGCATAATACTCATACGCATCGGTGGCTGCGGCGACGCTGAGCGGACCGCCCTTCGCCAGCAGGTCGATCGCTTGCGCACGATTCTTTGGATCGAGGATGTAGTCACAACCCTTGGCCAGCGCGCCCATGAAGCGCACGGCGGTATCAGGATTCGCCTTGAGCCAATTGCGGGTCGACATCACCAAGCCGTTGTTATACAGCTTCTGGCTCGCGCCGAAATGGGTCAGGGTGTGCATGCCGTTGAAATCGCCGCGATCGACGGGGTCGTTGATGTACGCGGCTGCAGCTTGGCCGCTCACGACCGCCGCGAGCCGGCCGGTGCTGGCACCGCCGATGTAGAGCGGCTTCCATTTGTCCTTGCCGACGTACCCGTTGATGAGCGCCGTACCGATCGCCTCGTTCGACGTGTTGTGCGCGGGCAGTGCGATCGTCTTCCCCACCAGCTGAGCGGGCGAGGTTATCGACGGCGGCGAGATTAGCGAAACCGGCGAACCTTCGCTGCTGCCCAACACGACGAGCTGGTCGCTCTGACCGTTCGCCGCCGGAATGACCGAGGCCGCGCCGGCCGTGACGATGTCGGCTTGCCCGCTGGTCAGTGCGCTGACGATCGCCGGATCGCCGTAAAGCACGACCGAGTTCCCGATGCGGATCCCGGCCTTCGCGAAATAGTTCCCTTGCTGCGCGCCGTAGATGCACCACGAGCCCAGTGTCGAGCCGTAGGTCGCGATGTTGACGGTCTTCAAATCGGGAGCTGCGTTCGTCTGCGCGACCGTCGCGGAATCCATGGAACCGAGTAACGTCAACGACACGGCGCCGCACAGCAACATCCGGGCAGTAATCATGTCTTCGCCCCTTCACCAGGAGAGTATGCGTTTCCATTAAAACTGAATTTCGTTATTCCTCCGAATTACCGTGACTGGAGAACGCGCGATGTCAACTACCAGCGCAAAAACGCTGATTCCCGGACCCGAGGGCAAAACGATCCGCGGCGGCAACTGCTACGGCGTCAAGGCCGGCGGCTTTCTCTTTCTGTCGGCCGTGCGCGGCACGTTGCCGAACGACGGCGGCGTGCCGTCCGATCTCGAGGAACAAGCGCGTCAGCTCTTCCGCAACATCCAAGACACGCTCAAGCAATCCGGTGCGACGATGGATCAGGTCGTCAAGATGGCTGTCTACATGATCGATCTTGAAAACGACCGTCCGGTCTTCAACAAGGCCTGGAAAGAGTTTTTCGGCGATCAGCCGCCGGCGCGCTTCGCGGTCCAGGTGACGGGCATCGGCAATCCCGGCGACGGCAGCCGTTTCCTCTGTGACGTTACGGCGCTGGCTCCGTAGCAACGCGCAGGGCTAGAGCGTGAGCTGTGGCGTGACGCCGTGCTTCTTCATCTCCTCGAGCCAGAGCGCGTGGATACGCGGATCCTGATCCGCGTATTCGATTTGCCCACCACCGTCGCGCACGCTGGTGGCGAGGGCGCCCTGCCCCTCGGCGTCACCTTGCGAGGAGAGCTGCGAATCAGTTAGCGGGTAGCGCACGTTGCTGACGCCCGCTGCAATGTAGCGCGAGGGGTAGTTGCTCGTTACGAAGTGCTGGTGGAACTGGCCCTCGATGGGCGGAAAGACGACCCCGGGCTTCCAATCGACGCGCGTGAATTCGGTTTCGCCCGCGAACCACAGCAGCGAATACCCCGTACCCGTCACTGTGAAGACGTGCCGGCCGGCGCCGTGCCGGTGCGCTTTCTTGTACGTTCCCGCTTGGATTTCCGAACAGTGAACGTGCATGTTTCCGTCGGCCAGAATGAAAACGATATTGGACGATCCCGTGCCGCGCTCGTTCCAAGCGTGCAACTCGATCGACGCCAGATCAGGGATGAAATTCGTTTCCCAGAAATTCCAACCGGGGCGGCCGGTGAAGAGTTCGCCGCCGCCGTCGTAGTCTTTGTCCTCGCCGATGCGTGCGCGGAAAAAATGCGGGTTGTCGAAGATGAAGGCATCGTCGTGAAAGAGCTTCATCATCAGCGGCAGCGACGTCGTCGAGGCGATGACGGCCCGGTTCCTGCCGTCGCCGTTGTGCAGCCGGTACGTCGCGTTCAGCGGAATCGCAAACATGCTGTTGTGTTGCCATTCGAAGCTGTGTTTGCGCCCATTGGGAAACTCCACCTGAGCGCTGCCGCGGCCTGCCACGACGTACATCACCTCTTCGTAGAGATGGCGCTGCGGTTCGGTCGACGCCCCGGGCGGCAAATCGATCAGGAAAAGATTGCAGAAATCGCCGCGCCCGCGCAAATGCACCGCCGCCGCGTTGGCACCCAAACGCGGCCAGTGTTTGGTTTCCACGTCCAGCAACTCGCACGAGATGCCTTCGTGAACGATGAGACCCTCGCGCGCCACCCACTCATTGTACGGGTTGATCCCGACCCGCACGCTCTTGCCGTCCGTTGCCATCAGCGTTCGCGGATGATGACGTTGCCGCCGTCATCTCCGAGCGCCGTCTGATTCGGACCGATGACCACGGTGGTGCCGAAGAACTCGAGAATCGCCGGACCCTCGATCGGCACGCGGGCGGGCACAGCTTCACCGCGATAGATGGCCGTTGCGACCATCTCTTTCTCGAACATCACGTCGCGCGATCCGAGCAGCGCTTTCTGCAGCGTCGCGCCGGCCTCGCGATTCGAACCGGACGGCGCATGCAGCGATGGGATGCGGCCTTCGACGCGGAACGTGTTGACCTCGATGCCGGCCTCGGCGAGGCTCGTTCCTTGACCGTAGATCCGTTCGTAGCGCGCATAGAATTCCGGCACCAGGGCATCGAGGTCGCTGCGTTCGAGTATGCCGCCCGGAACGGGCACGGCAAGCTCGTGTACTTGGCGCCGGAAACGGAAGTACAGCGTGCGCTTGAGCACGAGGTGCGGGCTGTCGTGCATCGCTTCGCGGCAGCGCTGCTCGAGCGCTTCGAACGTGGCGTTGATGCGCGCCAGGTCGAGGTGCTCGGCGGCGTTGCGCGAGCCCGGCGGCGTGTGCTGCGGATCGCTGCGCTGGAAACTTCGAAAACGATCCGACGACACGGCTCCGAAACCCGAATGCACCGTTGCCGTGTGCGGCACGACGACGGTCCGGATGCCGGCCTCGCGCGCTATGGCATAGCCGTGCGTCGGTCCCGCTCCGCCATAGGCGAACATCACGAAATCGCGCGGGTCGTAGCCCTGTTGAATCGTCACGGCGCGCACGAGGTCGGCCATCTGGTTTTCGGCCACGGCGCGAATACCTGACGCCGCTTCCAGCAACGAGAGGCCCAGCGGTTCGGCGATGTACTCGCGGATCGCTTGCTCGGCGAGCTCGCGATAGAGTGGAATGCGCCCGCCGAGAAAATATTTCGGATCGATGATGCCGAGCACGACGTCGGCGTCGGTCACGGTCGGCCGACTTCCGCCCGCGCCGTAGCACGCGGGTCCCGGCACGGCGCCGGCGCTTTCCGGTCCCACAATCAGCACGCCGTCGTCGTCGACCGAAGCGATGCTCCCGCCGCCTGCACCGATCGCGGTGATGCGAATGCGCGGCGAGGCGATGTGGTAATTGCCGGTGATGCTTTGCGTCGCGACGAGCGGTTCGCCGTCGACGATGAGCGCGGCATCGAAACTCGTGCCGCCCATGTCGCCGGTGATGACGTTGGGAAAGCCGAGCTTGCGGGCCAGCGCCGCCGATGCCAGCACGCCGCCGGCCGGACCGGAAACCATCAGCTCGACCGCCCGCGCTCCGGCCTCCGCCGCTTCGACCACGCCGCCGGCCGAGTCCATGACCGTGAAATCGCCATGAAAACCGTTCGCACGCAGCCGGTTTTCGAGCAACTCTACGTAGCGCCGAATGATCGGGCCTAGGTATGAGTTGACCACGGTCGTCACCGTGCGCTCGTACTCGCCGATCACCGGTGCGATTTCGCTCGAGAGCGTGATGAAGACGTCGGGGCACTCTTCGCGGATGATGCGCGCGGCCTGCTGCTCGTGATCGGGCCGCACGAACGCCCAGAGGAAGCAAATCGAGACCGCGCCGATGCCTTCGTCGCGAATGCGCTTGGCCGCGGCACGAATCTGATCGGCCTGCAGCGGTACGATCTCATCACCTTCCCAATCGACGCGTTCATCGATCTCGATGATGTCTTCGCGCGGCACGATCGGCAGCGGATTGCGGCGCTCGCTGTAGTGGTCGGAGCGATTACCGATTCCGGTCCACGAACCCATCGCCCGCTGGACGAAGATCGTTTCCCCAAAACCGCGCGTGGTAAGCAACAGCGTACGCTCGCCCTTGCGTTCGATGTAGGCGTTCGTCGCCGCGGTCGTCCCATGGGCGAAGTAGTCGACGCTGCCCGTAAATTCTTCGAGCGTCATTCCGAACTCGGCCGCCGCCAATTTGAAGCCTTCGATGACCGCGAGGCTGCGGTCTTGCGGCGTGGTCGGCACCTTGAAGAGGCGCAGCGCGCCGGCACCATCGAGCACCACCATATCGGTGAACGTGCCGCCGATATCGGTCCCGACGGCAAAACGAGAATCGGTCATCGCACCCCTGCCAAGGCCGGCGGGAACACCGCAAACGCCTTGGTCGAATTGAAGATATAGGATTCGCAGAAGTCGGTGAAGCTTGGCACCTGACCGATTTCAGTCATCGCCCCGGCTAAGCAAATCCAGTTGAGCATCTCGTGCTGGCCCGAGCCTTCCAAATCGCTGATGCCGAGTTTGCCCCAATTCTCGATACGATTCGTCTTGAGTTCGTCGTAGTGGATGCGATCCGAGGCGATGTCGGGATAGAGGCGCTGATGCTTCTTGGTCAACGAGCCGTGCGACCAGCTCGAGCTCGCCACGAGCGCGACCCGGTAGGGGCTTTCTTTGAAGAACCGTGCGGTAATTTGCCCCACTTCGAAACAGCGGCGCGGGCTCGGCGCAGGCGGGCTCAGTTCGCCCGTGCCTTCGCCGACGAGCGAAGCCGACGTCGTCATCAGCTCGTTGCCGTAGCAGTTGACGTGAAACGGCACCAGTGGAAACGGAAAGCCTTGCTGGTCGTAGTCGAGATACAAAACCGAATTGGCAAACGAATGCGGCAAGCCGCGCTCGTAGCGCATCTGCATCGAGTAGGCAATGTCGACGCCTTGGTCGAGCAGATGGCGGGCCAGTTGCGTGCCGGCTTTCTTATGCGAGCGCACCGGGATCGTGTAGTCGGCCGGCAGCCCCCAGGCATTGGTGGCCGTGCGAAATGCGCCGGTTTCCAAATCGGCCAGCGGCTGACACTTCATGTCGTCGACAAGAAAGATGCAGAACGCAGGGATGCAGTCTTTCTTAAAGTTTTCGTACTGGTCGTCGCCCCACATGACGATGAAATCCGGCGCGAACGCGTCGAGTTCGGCACGCAAGCGGCGGTAGCCGGCGATCAGTTTCTCGTGGTGCTTGCGCGCGGCCGTCTGCCCGTCGTCTTGACCCCACTCCGTGCGCATCTCCTCGGGCCAACGGCTGCGGTCGTCAAAGAGGTCGCGCGGAATGCGCCCCCGCTCGACCTGCGTTTGAAGATGACGCGGCCAAAACTCCGCCGGTACGGCCGGGCCGGGATAGTGACTCAGGCCGAGCCCCAGAATTTCGCCCATCGAAGACTCCTACGCTGAAAGACAAAATTTGATTTTAATTGTAGAATCGACGCGGGCGCGGCGTCAACCTGTCGCCTAGGCCGTGCCGAGCTCCTCGCTCACGCGGGCGGCGGCTTCTTGCAGTGCGCGGCCGATCTCGTTGGCCCGGCTCAATGAAAGATCGGAAGCAAACGCGAGCGCCGTGATGCAGCCGATCGGGTAGCCGTCCGGGTTGATGATCGCCGCCGCGCTCGCGCGCATGCCCTCGACCCAGTCGCCGTCGTCGACGGCGTAGCCACGCTTACGAATCGCGGCTAGCTCCGCTATCAGCGCCTTCGGCTCAACGATGCTCTTGGATGTGCACGGTTCGAGACCGCGCGCAACGTAGCGCTCGACTTCCTTTGGATCGAGGCGCGCCAGGCTCGCACGTCCGGGTGCAACGCAGTGCGCCGGAATACGTGAGCCCGGGCGCAGCATCAGGATCAGCGGCCGCGTTCCCTCGACGCTGTCGAGGTACACGACGTTGCCGTCTTCGTAGCGCATCAGCACCATCGTATGTTCGTAGTCGTAAGCGAGACGGCGCAGATATGGTCCGGCGATGCGCCGGATCGGATAGTGCGCCATCGCTCGCGTCGCGAGCATCGGCAAAAGCGAGCCCAGCCGGTACGTTTCCGAGCCCGGCAGCCGGCTCAGCAAATCTTCTTCTTCCATCGTCTGAATGACGCGATGCGCCGTCGCCGGCGAGAGGTCCAAGCGATCGCTGATATCTTGAAGCGACAACGTCGGCTCGGCGAGACTGAACAGCTTGAGAATTTCCACCGCGCGCCGAACCGCCTGCGTGCGCCGATTGAAGCTCGGTTCGCGTACGCTTTTCTTCTTGGAGGGTGCGGCCATTGCCGCCGTTCGTTCGCTATGCCGGGACGGGAACCTTGAGATTGGAGAAACCCTATTGCGTTTGCACGACGCCCACTTGACGCAAGTTTGCAGCCGATGCTAGATTAAAATCGGCTTTTATAATGAAACGCACCGACTTCGTCCGCGCTACATTGGCTTCGACCGCGGCCTTCAGTCCGGGCGCGCTGCGGGCGCAAACGATCGAGCACTTTCCGGCTGCCGCAACGGCAACCGAAGGCGATGCGATCATCTGGCTCGGTCAGTCGCTCGGCTATTTCGCGCGCGCAGGCATCGCGCTCGATCTCGAAGCCATGAGTTCGGGCGAAGTGGCGGCGGCCGCGCTCGTCGCCGGCAAGATCGTGCTGTGCAGCATGAATTCGATGTCGCTCGCGGTCGCGCACCAGAACGGCATCGACATCAGGGTCATCGCGTGCGGCGGCCAATGGGTGCGCGGTCGCAATGGCACGCAGTTGATGGTGCTGAAAGATTCCCCGATCAATTCCGGCAGCGCGCTTAACGGAAAGACGTTCGCGATCAACGTTCTGCGTGGGTCAGCTCAAATCTCGACCCTGGCATGGATCGACGCTCACGGCGGCGACTCGAGAACGACGCACTGGATCGAGATCCCGTTCGCCGCGATGCAGGCCGCGCTGGAATCCGGGCGCATCGATGCGGCGCCGATTCCGCAGCCGTTTGCGACCACCGCACTCGCGACGTGCCGTTCGTTGGGTCTGCCGAACGATGCCGTGGGCCCTAATTATCTGATCGGCGTGTATACCGCAATGAGCGCGTGGATCGCAGGCCATGCCGATGTCGCGCGCCGGATGCAATCCGCACTCTTCGCGTGCGCGCATTGGTATAACAACAATCCGGCGGCTTCGGTCGACGCCGTCGCTGCCATCACTAAACAAGAGCCTGTCCAAGTTGCCAACTCGACCCGTTCGTTCTTCGGCGAACGCCTCGGCCCGGATCTGCTTCAGCCGGTTATCGACGTCGGCGCAAAGTACGGCATCCTCAAAAGGCGGTTCGCCGCATCGGAGATCATCGCCCAATTATGATCGGTAACGGCTGCATCGACGTCCATGCCCACGCGTTCAGCTCCGAGTATGTCCAACTGCTCGAGCAACTCGGTGCCCGGTCCGAGGTGATGTCGACGACGCGTAACGTCTTCTCGGCCTCACAGCAGGACGATGTTGCGCTCCGGCTCGCCGCGATGGACTGGGGCGGCGTCGAGCGCCAGGTGCTCTCGATGTCGGCGGCCACGCCGTACTTTGAAGACCTCGCCGCCGCGCAGCGCGCCGCGCGCTTCATCAACGACGAGCACGCCGAACTGTGCCGTCGCCATCCCGACCGCTTCTCGTTCTTCTGCGTGCTGCCGATGCCGCACGTCGACGCCTCGCTCGAGGAGCTGCGCCGCTGCATCGAGGAACTCGGCGCTGCGGGCGTCACGTTCACGACGCAGATCGGGGACCGCGCGCTCACGGATCCGGCGTTCACGGAGATCTTCGCCGAGCTCGACAGGCGCAGCGTGGTAACGTTCCTCCACCCACCCGGCCTTGCATGCGCATCTCCGGTCATTAAAAATAGCGGCCTGAGCTGGTCGCTCGGAGCGCCCATCGAAGATGCGGTCTGCGCGATGCAGCTGATGAACGCCGATTTCCCGCGCCGCTACCCGCAACTCAAAGTGATCCTGCCGCACCTCGGCGGCTTCATCGCGTTCTTGCGTTATCGCCTCGGACGCAGCGCCGATAAGACGATACCGTTGCCGGCCGACCAGATGCGCGCGTTTTGGTATGATACCGCCAACGGCGAGCCGGCGGCACTCCGCGCCTCGATCGAGTGCTATGGCCTCGAGCGGCTCGTTTTCGGCACGGACTATCCGTATTGGACGCCCGGCGCGGGCTACGAGCAGGCCGTGCACTACATCGAGCAAATCGGCCTGGGGCCCGCGGAGCTGGCCGCAATCCGTTACGGTAACGCGAAAAAGCTCTTCGGGCATGTGCTGGCAAGCAATTGAGAGCCCTCGAAGCAGTGTTGTCGTCGTGAGCCGCCGGTTCGACGTCCCGTTTCCGCCGGACCCCAATCCCCGCAAGCCACGATTTCGCGTTCCGCCGGGCAGTTGGGACACACATTTCCACCTCTACGGGCCGCCCGACCGGTTTCCATATGCAGAGAACCGCGTGCGCACGCCGCCGGCGGCGCCGATCGAGCACTGGTGGAGCATGAGCGCCGCAATTGGAATCTCCCGCGGAGTGACGGTCACGCCGGGCATTCATGGCTCGAACAACGACGCAACGCTCGACGCGATCGAGCGCTCGGACGGCCGCCTCGTCGGCATGATCCGTGCCGATAGCGCACTCACCGCGCAAGATATTGCCCGGCTTCATAAGCGCGGCATCCGAGGCATGCGTTTTGCATTCGCCACGCACCGCACGAACTCGTTCGACGAAGCGCAGCTGCGCTTGAATCTCGCTCATATCGAGCCCTCGAGTTGGGTCGTCGCGTTCTTACTCGATGGCGGTGCGCTGGAACGCCATGCCGACACGATCGCGAGCGTACCGCTGCCGGTCGTCATCGATGGATTCGCGGGCATTTTGCCCCGGCTCGGCGTCGACCAACCGATCCTACGGACGCTGCTCGATCTGTTACGGCGTCCGAACGTTCATCTGAAGATCATGTGCCCCGACCGGGAGCTGCATGCCGGCGAGCGGTATGAAGATGTCGTCGCGCTCGTGCGAACGATCGTGGCGAGCGCGCCGGACCGGATCATGTGGGGATCCGATTGGCCGCATTCGTATCTCTTCGAAGCCGGCAAGATTCCGAACGACGGTGATCTGCTGAGCATGCTGGCGGACTTTGCCCCCGACGAATCCGTACGCCGGAAGATCCTCGTCGACAATCCAACGCGGCTGTTCGACATCGGTTAGCCGGCCGTATCCAAAAGGCAGATAGCATGCGTAGAGCTCGCTTTGCGGCCGCGGTCGCTGCAACAACACTTATGCCGGTGCCCGCGTTCGCACAGTCGCTTTCGCTGCCCGCCGTGCGGATTGCGACCGTCCCAATCGACAGTGGCATGCAGGTCCGCTACGCACAAGACCTTGGCTCATTCGCAAAGGCGGGGCTGAGCGTCGAGGTTCAAGCGATCACGAACGGCTCGCAGATCACGGCGGCGGTCATCGCGGGTACCATCGACATCGGCTTTTCGAACCTGCTCTCGGTGATCCAGGCATACGAGCGCGGCATTCCGATCGTCGCCCTCTTTCCAGCCGGACTTTATAGTTCAGAACGGCCCAACGGCGGTCTGGTCGTTGCCAAAGACTCGACAATCGCATCGGCCAAGGACTTGAACGGCAAGACGATCGGGATTTCCACGCTCGGCAATATGACGCAGCTCGCCCCTATGGCCTGGATCGATCAGCACGGCGGCGATTACAAAAGCGTGCGCTGGATTGAAATTCCGGCATTTCCGGCGCTGCAAGCCGCGGTCGAACAACACCGGATCGATGCCGCGTTCTTAAGCGATCCCATCTTCACGGCGGCCAAACAAACGGATCGGCTCCTTGCGAACGCGCTCGACGCGATCGGACCGCGCTTCGTGACCGGAACCTGGTTCTCCACGAAGCAGTGGGCCGAGCAGCACCCTGACCTCGTTGCGCGATTCATTGCCGCGATGAAGGAGGCGTCGCATTGGGCGAATACCCATCCGCGAGACGCCGTGCCGCTGATCGCCAAATACACGAACGTACCGCTCGACGTCGTATCCAGCGAGCCGGTGACGGTTCTCGGCGAAGGGCTGATTTCGAGTGATTACAAGCCACTACTCGATGCCGCATCAAAATATGGTCTCGTGCCGAGACCGATCTCCGTTGGGGAACTCATCGTTCGCCCGCCTCGTTAGGGAATTGTAGGCGATGCGCAGTCCGTTCCGATATCCCCGGCTGCCCGGTCCGGCGCACGTTCTGAATGAGCCTGTTATTATATTCTTCCGCTTCGACTTCATCATAGCGCGGCGGATTCGACGCATCGTGACACGTCGGCAAGCAGCGGATCAGTGAGCTTCCATGCGGATAGGTAAAAAACGGCAGCGACACCCGCGGCTTTCCGGCTAGATTCAGCGCCCGATGCAGCGTCGACATATAGAGATCGTTTGTCCACATCGCGAGCATGTCGCCGATGTTGACGACGAACGTGTTCGGAATAGGCGGAACATCGATCCACTGGCCCGCTGAATTTTTGGCTTGCAAACCACCAACGGTATCCTGGAGCAAGATCGTAAACGCGCCGTAATCCGTATGTGGCGAGAAGCTCCACTGATTCTCTTGGAGCTGCGCTTGGTCGACCGGCGGATAGTAGTTCAGGAGCAGGTTTGCTCCAAGATAGCGGAACATCTCGTCGAAAAACGCTTCGTCGAGCCCTAAACTCAGCGCGAGAGCACGCGCCAGCGTGCGTGCCAGGTTCGAGCACGTTCGCATATACGACTTCATGAAGTCCTCGAAACCCGGTGCGAGCTTCGGGTCGGGCCACTGACTGTTGCCCGCGTTATAGTTTCCGTTTGCCGGCTCGCCCGCAATGAGTTCGCGACTCATCGTAAAGCGCTCTTTGATGTCCGGCGCCGCCACCGTGCGCTCCACTCCGCCGACTTGCACGAAACCGCGGCCGGCCGGACTATTCACGCTCGAAACGCTGAGCTTGTCCTCAAGCGGCAGCGCAAAAAAGCGATGTGACAATTGGAGTGCGCGTTCCAGCTCCGCTTCGCTTAGCCCGTGCCCGACGAGGTAAAAGAAGCCGATGCTGATGCACGCCTCGCGCAGCTGCGCGGCCACTTCGGAACGCTCTGCTAATGTGCCGCCGTTCACGAACGGAGCGAGATCGATGACCGGCAAAGCGGTTACGGCTTGTCGCTCTACTCCGGAAGGAATCGCATGACCCTGCATTCCGCCTACCTCTGATCGTTAGTGATGGGTTAGGCCACCGTTGACCGCGATTGCTTGACCGGTGACGAAACCGCTCGCGGGGCTGGCAAGGAAGAGCACGAGCCCGACGATATCCTGGGGTGTTTCGGGACGCTGGATGCACTGATTCGCGGCGATCCTGGCGGCGACTTGATCGTCGAAGCCGGCCCGAGGAATCTCGGTCGTCGTGGCGCCGGGGATGATCGTATTGACCGTGATATTGAACTTGCCCAATTCGGTCGAAAGCGCATTCGTCATGCCCAGCAATGCCGATTTCGAGGTGACGTAGTGCAAGTAATTCGGGGTACCTTGCCAAATTGACGACGTCGCGATATTGATGATGCGGCCCCACTGTGCCGCGCGCATCACCGGGGCGACCGCCCGGCTGCAGTAATACGGGCCGTTGACGTTAACGCGCAAGACGGTGTCCCAATCTTCGAGCGGGATCTCGTCGAACGGCCCCTTCTTCAGGGTCGAAAAGATCGCAGCATTGTTGATCAGAATGTCGACACGACCGAAGGTGCTCGTAACGGTCTCGACCATCTTCGTGCACGCCTCGAGATCGGCGACGTCGACCTCTACGGCGAGAGCGCGTCCACCGGCATCGACAATCCCCTTTTCGACGCGCTTTGCATTTTCGAGATTGAGCTCGGCGATGACCGGTATAGCCCCCGCCGCAGCAAATGCCAGCGCGTATTCGCGTCCGATCCCTTGGCCGGCTCCCGTAACGATTGCGACCCGGTCCGTGAGATCCCGAAGGTCGCCGGTCAGCATTGCCACGCATTGACTCCTGAAGAGCGGGAAGGTATTTGGCTTTTGGGCAGTCGCGCTGCCGTTCCTATTGCTTAACGAGCACCCAGTCGCTCTTCGGCACGTCCCACCGCATCACGACGAGATTATCGGCCGTCAGCCCGCGTTGGTTGCCGCCGCGAAAGTCATAAACACCCGCGATGCCGGCGAAGCCGTGTAAATTTTCGATGTACGAATGGACCTGAGCACTCGTGGCATCAGCACCTAACGTGCGGAGCGCTTGAACGAGAATCAACCCGGCGTCCCAAAGGAAGCCGCTTTGCAGACTTACCGGGTAATTTGATGCGCGCATCGCCTCATAAAATGCGCGCTGCGGTGCACCCAGTTTGCCGCCCGGCGCTGCCGACGGCAACATATACCTCAGCCCGGGGAAGTAGAGTTCCTTCGGCATGATCGACGCGAATTGCCGGATCTCACCGTAGGTCATGTTGCCCGAGGTCGTCACCATCGGCAGATCTAAGCCCGCGTCGCTCACGCCATGCAGCAGCGTGCCGAATGGTGCGTTCGGCGCCCAGAGGAACACCACTTGCGGTTGGGCCGCCTTGATATCAGCGATTTGTGCGCCGACCGAGAGATCCGTGGGATTGAAGTGTTCGCGCCGGACCAATTTCAACTGCTTGTTCTCGGGCATCGCCAACGCCACGTCCATGGCCGCGTCGGCTTCTTGCCCGGAGGCGTCGGTGAGCGTGATGCTGGCGATACGATTCCAGCCGCGATCGCGCGCATAACGAACGAGTGCGATCACTTGGTCGCTATTCGAAACGCTGCCGGAAAAAAGGTAGCTGTCTTTCGCCGGATGGACCGCCGGCGATTGGCAGTACTGCACAGGACCGTTCTTAAGCAACGGCTCAGTTGCGCGACAACTGCCGACGACGCCTGGCCCAAGCATCCACTGGACGTGTTTTGCGATCAACTGATTCGTGAGTTCGACGGCCGTCTTGGCATCCGACCCCTCATCGAGGAATTGGAACCTGATCGGCTGCCCTTTGATGCCGCCCTGCGCATTTACCATCGACTGCAACGCGAGAAGAGCGTTTTGATTGTCCTTCCCGGAAAAGGCCGCCGAGCCGGTCAACGGCAGGATCGCATAGATATCGATCGGCTCGTTGAGCGTAGCCGGGGAGGCTGCCGATGCGCCGGCGAGCACGAGGGTAATGGCAAGAGCCATGAATTGAGTCACGTGTTCACTCCCTATCGTTCAAAACACGGCCGGCTTTTCACCTAACGCAAAGATAACGGCGTCAAGAGATCGCGGGCTGGAAACGCGGCTTTGATTGCGCCGAAGCGTGCGGCAACATCGATAACAGGCTGCACTAATTCGGGCGTCGTCTGTGAGGCAAAATACGGCCTTTGCGCCGCGAGCATATCGGCGACGGACAGCGGCGTGTATTTCGCGAATAATTTGACCGCCTCGTCCGCGTGCGCATTAGCCCATGCCGACGCCTTGCTCAAGGCATCTGTAAGGCGCTTCGCAAGATCCGGATGCTGCTGCACCCAGCTCGTCGTGGTAAACCAACCGGCAGCGACGAACGTCGGCGCGATCGAGTTGTAGGTGTACGCAACTCGTCGTAACCCGGCTTGTGCTTTCGCGGTGGCCGCGTTGCCGGGATCGATTTCGATCGCATCGACGCGACCCAACAACGCGCTATCGACCAGCATCGGAATCGACGTCTCCACGAAATGGACGGTCGTCGAGTCGCCGCCATTGTGGTCGATCCAGTTACGTAGCGCGTAGAACGATGTGTTACTCAGGCTCAAGACCGCGGTCGTCTTGCCGTCCAAGTCTTTTCCGGTGCGGATCGGCGAATTCTTCGCCACTTCGAGCAGGCCATCTGTGGGATCACTCGACCGGTAAAGCTCGGTTCCCAGGAGCATGCTTACCGGGAGGCCTTTGTCATGCGCGACGATCAACGAGATCACGTTCGAGAAGCCCACGTCGACCGAGCCCGACACGACGGCCGCGGTGATAGCGGCGCCGTTTTGCAACGACGTGAATTCAGCCTTGATTCCGGCTTCTTGAAAATAGCCAAGGTCGCTAGCATAGTACGTAACGGCTGCAGTCTCCGTCGTAATGACCGCTATGCGCACCGTCGCGAGATCGGCTTGTCCGCGTGCCCAAGCGCCGGTGTCTACAACGCCGCCGAGCAAAGGGGCTGTCGCGGCCAACGATATCCACGCCGCCCGTCTCATTTGATCGTGATCGTCAAATCGGTGAGGCCGTCGACGTGTCCTTGAAGACGATCCCCGCGCACGACCGCGTTGACGCCGTCGGGCGTCCCGGTAAAGATGATGTCACCCGGCGCGAGTTCCACCAACTCGGAGAGGAACGACAGCATTTCCGGCACGTTCCAGATCATGTCTCCAAGTGCGCCGTGCTGACGCACCGAATCGTTCACCTTGAGCCAAATCGCGGCGCCGGCCGGCAAATGGCCGACGGCGTCAACCGGCGAGAGCGGACCGCATGGCGCGGATTGATCGAAACCTTTGGACATGTCCCACGGACGGCGCAGCGCTTTGGCTTCGTCCTGAAGATCACGACGCGTCATGTCCAAGCCCACCGCATAGCCGAACACGAGATCGAGCGCACGCTCCACCGGCACGTTGCTGCCGCCGGCCTTGAGCGCGACGACCAGCTCGATCTCGTGGTGGTAGTTGTTCGTTTTGGCCGGATACGGAACCGTGCTTTCGCACGTTACGGCGTCGGTCGGTTTCATGAAGAAAAAGGGTGGCTCGCGATCGGGATCGGCACCCATCTCGCGGGCGTGCGCGGCGTAATTACGGCCAACGCAATAGATGCGGCGCACCGGAAAGCGATCGCCGCCGGCGACGGGAATCGTGGTCATCGCGGGGGCCGCAACGGTTGTGGTCATCGTATCTCCAGTCGGAATAATAAGCATATTGACATGGTTAGAGGTGCTCCGCGATCCGGCACTTCCACGACTCCCACGGACGGTCGACGAAACGATCGGAATGCGCGCCCATGCGTTGCAGCTCGAAGGCGTTGAGGTAGTTCGGGCTTGGTCCCAGCTTGAGCGCATCGAGCACCAGACGTGCGTTGACTTCGGTGTAAATCGCGCGAAAGACCAGTTGCGGAAGATTGGCGGCGACGACCGTCTCGCCGTGCCCGCGCATCAGCACTACCGGTCCGTCGCCAAGCACCCGGGCGACGGCCGCGCCCAAAGCGTTGCTTTGGATCAACATGCCGTTGTCTTCGCCTGCCGTTGCGCGGATTTCGAACACCGGCACGGGGCCGCGCAAGAAGCCGGCCTGATGGCAGATCGCGCGCAACGGCACATCGCTGACACCGAACGGGATTACGCCGGGCGAGTGCGTGTGCACGACGCACTGCACGTCGGGCCGCGCGCGGTAGATCTCGCCGTGGATAAAGCGCTCGCCGTAAAGCCGTTGGCCGTCGGGCAGCTGTTCGAGGAGCTCGCTGTTCTCATGGAGTTCGCACACGTCGGCGGCGCTAACCAAGTCGGGAGCGCGCGAGACCGAGATGAAGAAATGCTTTGGGTTCGCCGCCGAACGCACGCTGACGTGACCGTAGCCGTCGAGCACGTCCTGATCGGCCAGGATGCGATTCGCGACCACGAGATCGGCGATGCGGTCCGCATCTTCGGCCGTCACGGCGGCACGGTTAGAGAGCATTGGGCGCGATCAGGTCCTTGGCGGCAAACGCTTTCGGAATAGCGCCGTACCTCGCCGATGCGTCGATCAGCGGCTGAATCATCGCCCCATCGAGCTTCAACGCGAACACGGTGCGCGCCATCGTCGGGCTGACGGCGACCTTGGTATACTTCGTGATCAGCGCGCCCGATTCGCTCTGCTGCGTGTTCGCCCAGGCGGCCGTCTGCGCCATCGCTTTCTGAAAGCGCTTCACAATGTCGGGATGGGCTTGCGCCCACGCGCCGGACGCAAACCAGCCGCCGATGAGGAAATCGTTCGCGATGCCGTTGAAGCAGGCGGCGAGCACGCGCACCGTGCCCGCCGACACGGCCGCGCTAAGCGAGGGTTCGGCGATCACCGCGGCGTCGATGCGCCCCACGTTGAGAGCGTCCGGCATCTGCGGAAACGGCATTTCCACGAATTTGATCGACGCCGGATCGACACCGTTTTGCGCGAGCCAGGCATACGCGCCGACTTGGGTGATGTTCTTCACCCCGTTGCCGGCGACGATCCTCCCGGTCAAGTCCTTGGCGGCTTTGTACGGTGATTTCGCGCCCACCACGAGTTCCGCCGACGGCGCCTTGCTCGAGTACTGTCCGGCTCCGGCGATCAGCACCACGTCAGTTCCGGCCGCATGCGCGGCGCAGAGCGACACCAGGTTCGATTGCGCAATGTCGATCGAGCCGGCGAGTACGGCGGCCACGATTGCGGCGCCGTTGGAAACAACCTGAATGTCGCCGTCGAGGCCATTAGCCTTGAGAAACCCTTTGTCTTCCGCCATGAAGATTTGCGCGTCGGACGGCGGCGTCGCGACCCTGATCGTTGTCAGGGCTTGCGCCTCCGCCTCACACGCCTTAACGGCGCCGTACGGCAGCAGCGCCGTCAGTGCCAGCCTCGCAAAGTGCCGCCGCTTCACGCGACGATCGCCTCGATGGTCTTGGTCAAAAACGCGCACGTGCGCTCGTCGGCTCGTTTCGCCGCCTCCGCGAAGTACTGCTCCTGGTGGGGGTTGGCAAAACCGTGGTCGGCGCCGCTGTACACGTGCATCTCGAATTGGGGATACGGATCGAACGCCGTCGCGAATCGCTCGCGGATCTTGGGCGGCGTGAAGTGATCGCGTTCGCCGACGTGCAGCAGCGTCGGTGATGCCGAGGCCGAGACCTCGCCGAGGTAGCGGTCGATGCGCGTGCCGTAGTATGCGACGGCCGCGTCGACGAAGCCGTCGCACGCGCAGCGGTACGCGAGCGTGCCGCCGAGGCAGTAGCCGATGACGCCGGCGCGCCCATCCGACCACGGCAACGCGCGCAGTTCTGCGACGCCGTCACGGATGTCGGCAAGCGCCGTGCCGTAATCGAGCTTCTCGTGCAGCGCGCGGGCTTGACGCTTCCCCGGATCGTCGTAGCCGAGCGCCGTTCCCGGCGCGTAGCGCCAGTACAAGTCGAACAGCAGCACGCCGTAGCCACGCGCGACGAACGTCTGAGCCAGCTCGCGCATCGCCTCGTTGACACCGAATACTTCCGGCAACATCACGAGCGCCGGGTGCGGCCCATCACGCTCGGGTGCGAACAGCAGGCCGTTCATCAGTGCGGCCGGCGTTCGAGCCATGTCTTGGCCTTCACGTCCCACTGCGCGATGATCGCTTCGTTCGGGCCGAGCCCGCGCTGGGAGCCGTCGCTGAAATCGTAGATGCCGTCGATACCCGGGAAGCTCGTGAGGTGCACGATATAGTCGCGCACTTGCGCCGCGTTCGCCGTAGGCCCGAGCGCACGCACCGCCGCGATCACGATGCGGCCCGCATCCCACACGTTGCCGGCGCTCGAGTCGGCCTTGATCCCGGCCTTTTGCAGCGATTGCTGAAAGCCCGCGATCACCGGCCCGCTGGCGCCTTTCGTGGCCGCGCTCGCGCTGAAGTACTTGAAGCCGACGAAATACGGGCCTGGCATCCGCGGCGGCAGCGCCTCCATCTGCTGGAACGTCATGTTCGCGGTGGAGGAAAAGAGCGGAATCGTCAGCCCTGCGTCGTTATAGCCGCGCACGAGCGTGGTGAATGCAGCTCCCGAAGCCCAGCAGAAGCAGACTTGGGCGCCGGCCTGACGCAGGTGAGACATTTGCGCTGCGACGTTGAGGTCGGCCGCGTTGAAGTGATCGTTGACGACGACGTCGAGATCTTTGTTTTCGGGCAGCGCGATCGCCGCTTTGAACGCCTTCTCCGAATCCTGACCGGTCGAGTCGACCGACCAGATTGCACCGAAGTGTTTGAGCCCGATCGACCGGAAATAACGGATGGCGACGAGCTGGATGTCGCGCGCATCGATGCCCCCGGAGAACATATAACTTCCGTCCGGCGGGTGCGGGCCCGGAGACGTGCAGTACGCCACCGGACCTTGCGTGAGCACGGGCATAACCGCGAAGCAATTTTGCGTCAGGTCCGGGCCGATGAGGGCCGGCGCTTTTTCCGCCATCGCCTGGTTCACGAGTTGCAAGGCGACTTGCGGGTTGGACTGATCGTCGACAAACGTGAAGTGCACCGTGTTCGCATTGGGTTCCGTGCTGTTGGAGATCTGCTCGAGCAGTTCCAACAACTGGCGCTGACCGTTCCCCTGGAACGCCAAGCTGCCGGTGAGCGAGAGGATCGCGGGAATCGTGATGACGGGTAGTTTGCCGAGCGCGCGCTGCGGCGGTGCCGCGGCGGTAGCGAAGACGACCAGCACGAAAACGGCGAACGTTCGCAGCAGAGTTCTCAAGCCTTTACCTCCACGGTGTCATCGGTGACGCGTACGTCGTACACGCCCAGCGCGCAATCGGCCGGCGGCCCCGACGCCTCACCCGTCCGCACATCGAAGCGGCCGGCATGCAAGGGGCACTCGATGTCGTTTCCGACCAGCAGACCGTTGGACAGCAGCGCTTGGCCGTGCGTGCAGATGTTATCGGTCGCATAGACGTTGCCGTCGACGTAGTAGACGGCGATCGATTTGTCACCGACCGTCGCCCCCACGATCCGCCGCTTGATCAGCGTCGGCAGCGAAGCGACGGTCGTCCACGCGGCGCTCACCGCGTGCGCTCTAGATTTCCGCTCCGGTCGGGCCTTCGCCGACGCGCGCATAGGCGGCTTGCAGGATGCGGTTGCGATCGTCTTCGCCGATCCAGAGGTAGTCGCCGTTGCGCACGATCATGTCGTCGGCCGGGGCCGTGCGGATCACGCCCATCGGGTCCTCACCGCGCTGCACCGCCGCAACTTGTTCGAGCAGCATCTTGCGCAGCAGCACGATGCCGTCGTCGATGATGGAGAGGTGCTCTTTGTCGCGATCGACGATCTCGCCGAGGCTCTCGAGGATCGTGCCGTCCTGTTCGGGCGCTTCGGCCGGAATCGTATAGCCGAGATCGTGCCGGCCCTCTTTGTATTCCTTGTACGGTTCGGCCTTGAGCGGCTGACCGAGACTCGTGCGCTGCTCAACCGGTGAGGCGTGCTCGCCGGTCGGACGGTAATGCACGCGAATGTGCATCGTGTGCGTGTCGTCGATCGGCACCGACCAGCGCGCGCTCGCGGCCGGCGGCCAATCCTCTTTCTGGCGGTCGTTGCCGTAGCTCACCGCCGCGTCACCGGCGAAGACGACACCCGGCATCGTGATCGGATGATCGCGGTAGTTCCACTCCCCGGCCTTGCGGCCGCCGCGCACCGCTTTGTAGATGCAGCCGTACTCGGTGCGCTCGAACCACGCTTTCTCCGGCACGACCGTCATCGGACGCCATAAGTCGGCGTGCAAGAAGCTCACGTGGAACGGATCGATACCGTTCTCCACACCCTGCAGCCAATTGCAATCGTTGAAGTGCTGGATGATCGGATTGCGCCAGCCTTCTGCCGTGAGGATATGGAACCGCGGCAGCACCGGCACCGGCGCCGGGCCCATGTAGGCCCACAGGCAGCCGCCGAGTTCTTCAACCGGATACGCTTTCTGCTTGATCGAATTGCGCAGTTCGTCATCGAGGTCGCCCGGCGTCTCGACCACGGTGCCTTCTTTATCGAAGAGCCAGCCGTGATAGCGACAGCGCAGCCCTTGTGCGTTCACGCGCCCGAAGCAGAGATTTGCGCGCCGATGCGCGCACAGCGAGTCGATCAAGCCCGGCTCCCCGCTTGCGGAGCGGAAGAGTACAAGGTCTTCGCCGAGCAAACGGATCAGCGTCGGTTTGTCCTTGAGATCGTCCGAGAGTGCGACGGGCCACCAGTAGCGGCGCAGCAGTTCGCCCATCGGCGTTCCCGGGCCGACGCGAGTGAGGATCTCGTTCTCTTCCGCCGTCGTGTGAAAGCGGCGCACGGCGGATTTGGTCGTCATCGTCATGTCGGTAGGTCGCCTTTTTGCAGGAGCGTGCGTTCTTCCTGATAGAACGCTATTGCTGACAGTAGACCACTAAACGATAGGGCGCACGAGTGAGGATGTCAAGGAAGACCGAGGGCGACGAATCCGCGCCGGCCGGGGGCGTGGCCGCCGTCGACCGCGCGTTGACGATTCTGGCGGTGTTCGAGCACGCGGCCGGTCCGCTGACGCTCGGCGATATCGCGCGCGGCGCGGCGCTCTATAAGAGCACGACGCTGCGATTGCTGGCCTCGCTGTTGCGCCATCGTCTCATCGTACGCATGGACGACGGCCGCTATCAGGTTGGGCCCGCGCTTTACCGCTTGGGCAGCCGCTTCGAACGCTCGCTGTGCATCGAAGAACACGCAAGCCCGATCTTACAGGAACTCGCCGCGCTCACCGGCGAGAGCGTGGCATTGTATGCACGCCAGGGCGAACACCGCTTGTGTTTGCTGCGCGTGGAATCCGCGCGCGCAATCCGGCACACGATCGACGTCGGCGAGTTGCGCCCCCTCGCGATCGGCGCCTCAGGTGCCGTGCTCCAACGCTTTGCGAACGGCTCGGCGGAAACGCCCGCGCCCGAATTTGTAACGCTCCCCGCAATGGTGCTCGGCACGCAGGACCCGGAACTCGCCGGCATGGCGATGCCGATCTTCGGCATCGGCGACACCCTCGTCTGCGCTCTCTCCATCTCCGGCCCCATGACGCGCTTCGACAGCGAATTTCTTGCAAACTCAACGCGGCTCATTATAAGCGCGGCCACCGAACTTACCGCTCGGTTAGGCGGCGACGCACAGGCCTTCTCCGCGCTTTCGTCTCGCCGCGACTAAGTTTGTGTCATCCGCTACGCGCCGACGTCGACGAAGATGTCGTCGATGTTGACCATGCGCGTCGCGATGCTCTGCTCGAACAGGTATCTCGCGAGCGTTTCCAACGTCTTGCGATTCGGCTCGAGTCCGTAGACGAACGGATCTCCACCGAAGACGTCGTCGATCTCCTCGATATCCGGGATCATCCAAGGTAACATATAGCGCAGCGTGCCTTGGTAGCGCATCTTTTCGCGCGCCAGGTCCTTCGATCGCGTAAATGCGTCGAACAAGCTGCGGGCGATGAACGGATGTTCCTCATAGACCTCCCGGCGGATCACGGCAGTATGCATGATCGGGAAGATGCCGGTGCGCCGGAAGTAGTCGCGCTCGACCGCGCGCACATCGGGGAACAGGCGCCGCAACGCGGGGTTGGCGCGCATGGCATCCGGCACGTCGGCGCCGATGTACGCATCGATTCGGCCATCGGCAATGAGGTTCTCTAGCGGCTCTCCGCTGGTCCCCTCTTGGATCGTGAAGCGTTCACGCAGCCGCTGGAGCTGCTCCGCGCTTCCGATGTCGCGGAACGGCGTCTCTTGGACCCATTGAACGCGGCTGAGGTCGACTCCGTATTCGTCTTGCAGAAGGCCGCGTATCCAAACTGCAGCCGACATCGGAAAGTGCGTCACCCCGATTCGACGCCCTTCGAGATCCTTCGGGTGTTCGATCCCGGCGTCACGACGAACGATGATCATGCCGTGTCGAAAAGACGCGCGACGGGAAAACCGGAATCCCGACGAACGGAGGCGTTCCGGCGGCGTTGCGTCGCACGAAGTCGGAGCTGGACATCTCCGATGCTTGGTACTTACCCTCCAGCATCCCGTCGAAGACGTCGCGCGGCGTGTCGCACGGGACGAAGGTCAAGTCGATCCCGTCCGCCTTTACCTCGCCCGAGTAAAGCGGAACCATCCGGTCATAGAGCCCGCAGGCAAAAGTCAAAGGAACGTTTGGCAACCTAGTGTCCTTTCCGGATTGGATTAACTTGTAGACGGCCCAACCCACACGGTTTGAATATTCATGAACTCGCGGATGCCGAGGTACGAGAGCTCGCGGCCATAGCCGCTGTGCTTCACGCCCCCAAACGGCAGACGCGGATCGGATGCGGTCATTCCGTTGATGAACACAGCGCCCGATTCAATCCGCCGCGCAAGCCGCTTTCCGCGCTCCGGGTCGCCCGTCCACAACGCGCCGCCGAGACCAAAGGTCGAGTCGTTCGCCAGGTCGATCGCGTGCTCGGAATCGCGCGCGCGAATCACCGCTGCAACCGGCCCGAACGTCTCCTCGCGAAAAACCGCCATCGTATCGTCGACGTCGACGAGCACGGTCGCCGGGAAGAACGCCCCCGGCCCCTCAGGCAGGCTGCCGCCGAGCACGACGCGCGCGCCCTTGGCGACGGACGCGTCGATCTGCTTCACGAGATCATCGCGCAGGTCAACGCGCGCTAACGGCCCCATCACGGTCGTGCGCTGCTCCGGATCGCCGGTCGCGTATACCTTAGACGCCTCGACGAACGCCGCGACGAACCTGTCGTAGACGGCATCCTCAACGATGAACCGCTTCCCGCAGATACAACTCTGGCCGGCATTCTGAAACCGTGCCTTGGCCGCCGTCTTCGCAGCAGCCGGAATGTCGGCATCCGCCAGTACGACGAACGCATCGGAGCCGCCGAGCTCGAGCACGTGCTTCTTCAGCGCACGACCGCTCTCGCTCGCCACCGAAACGCCGGCCGTCTCGCTTCCGGTAATCGTCACCGCAGCGATGCGGTCATCGGCAATCAGCGCCTTCACCTCGGCTCCCGGCACAACCAGCGTCGTGAACGTGCCCGCCGGAAAGCCCGTCTCGCGAAACACTTCCTCGATATCGAGCGCGCAGCGCGTCACGTTGCTGGCATGCTTGAGCACGCCCGCGTTGCCGGCCATGAGCGCCGGGGCTGCGAACCGGAAGACTTGCCAATACGGAAAATTCCACGGCATCACGGCCAAGACGATGCCGAGCGGCTGATAAGCGATATAGCTTTCGGTCGCGGTTGAATCGACGCGTTCGTCCGCCAAAAACCGTTCCGCGTTATCGGCGTAGAACTCGCACGCCCAGGCGCACTTCTCTACCTCGGCCTCGGCGTCGGCAATCGGTTTGCCCATCTCACGCGTCGCGTTGAGCGCGAAGCGCGCCGCGTGAGCCCGGAGATACGCAGCGGCTTTTTTCATCAACCCGGCGCGGTCGTCGAAGCTGCGCTGCGCCCACAAACGTTGCGCCGCGACGGCGCGGTCGAGCGCGGCGTCGATCTCCCCTTGCGTGTGAAGCCGGAACGTTTCGAGCGACTTCCCGTTCGCCGGGTTCACGGAAGCGACAGTTTTCGTTGCAGTCGTCACGTGATTACTCCGCGCTCCGCGAAAAATCAACGGTCCGGCGCGCCATCGTCATCTCCTGAGTCGACGGGGCGGTGTAGCCCCAGAGATCGCGTCGCCCCGGTGGGAACTCTTTCGCCCATTCTTCGGGCTTGCGCACGCGATAGCTGTCATCGACTTGTAGAAACTCCGTAGAGTACTCAATCGGAAGATCCTCGGGCCCGACGAAGTAGGCGAAAATGTTGTTGCCTGGGCCGTGGCGTCCCGGCCCCCAACCCGGCAGCAGGTCGTTTTCGCGCAAACGGCCGAGCCCGCGCATCAGCGAATCGAAGTTCGGCAGTTCGAACGCGACGTGATCGAGAGTCGTGACCGGCGACGGCACGAGCGCGATGCTGTGGTGATCGCTATTGTAGTTGACGAAGTGAATCGTGCGCGTGCGATCGATGATCCGTCCGCCGAGCGCGTTGACGTAGAAGTCCTCGAGGCGCTCCACTTGGCGCGTGCAGATGGTGATGTGCGAGAGCTTGCGCGGGAGATCGATGCCGTCGGTCACCTCGGCGTGCGTTGCGTCGCCGGCGACGATATAGAGCAGACGGCCTTCCGGATCGCGCACGAAGAACCCATAACCGCCCCCCGGTTCGTCCGATTCGCCGGGGGCGGTCAAGCCGTCACTCTTCTGCAGCGCCAGCCGCGCATGGATGGCATCGACCGCATGCCGGTCGTGCGCCCACAGGTCCATGCGCAGCACTTCCGTCTGCGGCCGCTTGTGGAGCGCCAGAACGTAGTGCGGTTCGGCCGTGCCCCGCAGATAGATCGCGGCATCGTCCTGGTCGACGGCCGAAAGCCCCCACGCTTTGGTGAAGAACTCGCTCGCCTGCTCGAGATCGACGACGCCGAAATGAATTGACCTGAGGGCGCGAATTGAATCGCTCATAGGATGTTCTCCATTCGTGATAATTCGTTAGCCGGATGCGCGCCTAACCATTCGAACAAGATCTGGTTGAACAGCTGCGGATGCTCTACATTCGGCAGGTGCCGGGCGTCTTCAATAATGCGGAACTCGCCGCGCTGTACCCGACGAGCGATGTCTTGGTTTTCATCGAGATCCGAGCCGAGATCGTCGGCTCCGCAGAGCACCAGCGTCGCGGCCGTAATCTGCGAAAGGCGATCCACCCAGCTAAAATTCTGAATCGCCGCCGCGCAGCCGATGTACCCTTGCGGCGACGTTGCCGCCACGGTGTCGTGAATCTGCTGCCATAGCTGCGGACGGCGCCGGCGGCATTCCGGACTCAGCCACCGCATCATGGTATCCGCCGCCAGCGGCAGGGTCGAATTCTGGGCCTGCACCTCGGTGATCCGCGGTCCCCACCGGTCGAGCGCATCCGCAGGCGATGCGGCACGCGTATCGCTCAGAACCATCGAGGCCACGCGTTCCGCATGCAGGATCGCGACGCCGAGCGCGATCATGCCGCCAATCGAGAGCCCGCAAAAATGCGCGCGCTCGACCTGCACCTGGTCGAGCACTAGCACCGCATCCGCGACGAGCTGCTCCATCCGGTAGTTGCCCGGCGCGGGATCGCTGCCGCCGTGGCCGCGCATGTCCACGCGCAGCACCCGGTAACCTGCCCGGAGCAGAGCCGATACCTGATCCATCCACATCCCGCTATCCGCCGCCAGCGGATGCGCAAGGTATACCGTCTCGGCGTCCTCCGGTCCGGCGAGGTCGTAGTAGATCCGTCGTCCATGACTTGAAAGCAGCATAACTAGTGCGACTCCTCCCAACGGCTGCCGATGATGCCTTGCGGCCGGATTGCGAGCAGCACGAGCAAAATCGCGAACGAAATCACGGTCTCGTAGTTCGACGAAACGTAACGCGCGACCAACGCATTGACCAGACCCAGCAGCAAGCCGCCGACGAGTGCGCCCGGCAGACTGCCGAACCCGCCCAAGACCGCCGCAACGAATCCGAACACGCCGTACGTCAGTCCCGCATCGACCGAAGTAAACTGCGCCGGCGTAATCATCGCCCCGCCGAGACCGCCCAGCATTGCGGTGAAGGCGAAGGCCGTCGCTCCCATCCGCTCGGGCGAGATGCCCAGCAGCTGGCTCGTATCGCGGCTCGCTGCGCACGCGCGCATCGCGCGCCCCATGATGCTGTAACGTAGGATGGCGCTGAACGCCGCCATCAGCGCGAGCGTCGCGAGCGCGACGATGACGTATTGTCCGTCGATGTGGTTCCCGTCGAAATTAAGAGTGAATCCCGCGATCCAAGACGGCAGCGTTTGCGGCATCGCGCCGAACACGGCGAGCGCACCCGTGCTGATGATCGCGCCATAGACGATCGTCGCAAGCAGCACGACGTAGGCCGGGCTGCGCCGCCGCCACAGCGGCAGCACGACGGCGATCCACAGCACGAGACCGGTGAACGCGGCGCTCAGAACGCCCAAGAGCACGGCCAACGGATACGGAAGCCCCGCGACGGAGTAGTACCACCACGTCGAGAAACCGCCGACCATCACGTAACTGCCCTGCGCAAAATTGACGACTCCGGTCGTGCGGTAGATGAGCGAATAGCCGACCGCGACGAGCGCGTAGATGCAGCCCGTCGCGATGCCCGTCGCGACGATCAAGCTCATACCTCGCTCCCTTCAACCGCGGAATCGCCGAGATAAGCGTCGCGCACGGCGGGGTCGCGACGGACGTCGTCCGGAAGACCTGACGCGATGACCGAGCCGAAATTCATCACGGTCATCCGATCGGAGAGGCCGAACACAAACGGAACGTCGTGATCGACCAAGAGCATGCCGATGCCCTCGCTGCGAAACCGGCGAATGAGATCGGCCAGCCGGTTGCGCTCGATGTCGTTGAGCCCGGCTGCGGGCTCGTCCAGCAGCAGGACGCGCGGGTGCATAGCGATGGCGCGCGCGATCTCGAGGAAACGGAGTTGACCGAAGGTAAGATTGCGCGCGTCTGTGCCGGAAAGCGCGTCGAGTTCGAACACGCGCAGCAGGCGTTCGGCCTCGTTCACCATCGCCTTCGCCTCGTGCCGCATCGCCGGGGTGCGCGCCAACACCGCGCCGAGCCGCGCATGATAGCGCGTGTGCAGTCCCACGAGCACGTTTTCAAACACGCTGAGTCCGGCCAGCGGCGTCGCCTGCTGGAACGTACGCGAGATCCCCAAACGCGCGATCCCCGACGGCGAAAGCCGGGAAAGATCCTGCGCTCCGAATCGCAAACTTCCGCCGTCGGCACGCACGAAGCCCGTAATCAGCCCGATCGTCGTCGATTTGCCGGCGCCGTTAGGCCCGATCAACCCATGCACCTGGCCGGCCGCAACCTCGAGCGAGAGCTCGGAGACGGCGACGAGCCCGCCGTAGCGCTTCGTGATGCCGCTCAAAACCAGATCGGCGGTTGCAGTCCCCGCGGTCAATGCGCCGGCTCCCGTCGCCGCAACCACGCCGGCAGCATCTCGCTCAGCGGTGCGGTTTCGCCCGTCCGTCCGAAAAAGCCCGACGGCCAGAGCACGATCAGCGCGAGCAGTACCACGAAGAAGACCAGGCTCTGATACTTCTCGAGCCCAGCGAGGACTTGCGGCGCGAACGTGAGCAGGGCCGCGCCGACGATCGGGCCGGCGTACGAACCGCGGCCGCCGATGAAGAGCATCAATAGCACGTTCAAGACCACGCTGACGTCGTACAGATCCGGACCGGCAAACGAGGTGAACTCGACATAGAGCGAGCCGGCGACCGACGCAATGACGGCGGCGATCGCGAACGCCGTGAGCTTCGCCCGCGTGATGTTGATGCCGAGCGAGATCGCGATCTCTTGGCCCGTCGCCAGCGCGCGCCACGCGCGGCCCAAGTGCGATCGCGCGAGCAACGCGAAGATGGCGAGCGCGATGCCGCACGCCGCCCAGCTGAGCACGTAAAACGGCAGCGCCCCATTTAAGGCAAACGTGCCGATGGCGAGCGGCGGCACGCCCGAGATACCGACGCTGCCGTTGGTGAGCGGCGTCGCGGCGGTCACGAATGAGTTCGTGCCGAGGGCCAGCGCAAACGTCGCCATCGCAAGGTAGTGTCCGCGCAAACGCAGGAGCGGGGCGCCGATGATGAGCGACGCAGCGAACGCGAGGATCGCCGAGGCCGCCAGCGCGAGTAGCGGATTGACGCCGAGCTTCGTCGTGAGGACCGCGCTGCCGTAGCCGCCGATCGCCATGAACGCCGTCTGTGCGAAGCTCACCTGACCGGCGAGGCCGAGCACGATGTTGAGCGAGATCACGACCATCGCATAGAGCGCGGTAATCGTCAGGCTGTAGATGACGAGCCGCCCGCCGATGAAGGGCGCCAAGACGACGACGGCAGCGATGAGGATCATCACGACGCGTTCGACCGTGTTGTGCCGCGCGATGTCCATCAGGCCACCGCCTTGCCGAGATAGAGCGCAGCCAATTCGTCAACCGTCGGCCGCCGCGCCGCTTGGAACACGGCGCGCCCGTTCTGCAGCACGATCGTAGCCTCGCGCTCGGAACTCAGCGGCACCGCCTTCTGCTCAACCAGCACGATCGCAAGGCCGCGTCCGAGCAGCATGCGCAACGCATCGTACACGTGCGCCACCGCGAGCGGTGCGAGGCCTAACGACGGCTCGTCCAGCAGCAGGACTTCAGGCTTCGCCAGGAGCGCCCGCGCGATCGCCAGCATCTGCATCTGGCCGCCGCTCAACGTACTGCAATCCTGATGCAAGCGCTCACGCAGCACCGGAAATAGGGCGAACGCTTCGTCCAGATCCGCATCACGCGTCCCGCGTTTCTCAACTGCCGCAGAGTGGCGGCCGAGTTCGAGATTGTCGAGCACCGACAGGCCCTGCAACACGCCGCGGCCTTCGGGCACGAGCGCGATGCCGGCCCGCACGCGCCGGAACGCCGGCAGCGCGCTGATCGTTCGTCCGCGTAAAGAAACCGTTCCGGATTGCAACGGCACGGCGCCGGCCAAGGCGCGCACGAGGGTCGTTTTTCCCGCCCCATTCGGGCCGAGAATCACGGTCAAACTCGCGGGCGCGACCGCGAGCGAGATCGCATGCAGCGCGTCCACGCGACCGTAACGGACCGATATCTCGCTCGCGCCTAGGAGCGCCGGCTCCGCCATAACCGTCGCCGTGCTGTCCGCGCTAGCTCCCAGTCATCCGAACGTTGGGCTCGCTGAAGACGATCCCGATGCTACCGTCGGCGTTGAACTTCGCGATGCGCGACGGGGTCGCCGTCGCGGCCTGTCCGGTGTGATCGGCGGGCGTGAATTTGTAGAGCGCATTGCACCCTTGCACGGAGACCTTCTCGAGCGCCGCATGAATGTCGGGGCCTTTGGCCGACTTGGCCTGCGACACTGCGCGGTCGAGAACGCGCACCGCATCCCAGCCGAACGCGGCGCCGGAAATCGTCGCCATGCTCTTACCGGCCTTCGTATAGGCGCCGATGAAGGCGGCACACGCGGCCTTGGTCGCCGGGTTGTCGATGTTCGGATAAAGTTGCACGCCGGTCGCGTAGAAAACCGTGTTAGGGTACGCCGTCGCAACGTTCTTGTGAGTCGGCACGTCGTCGTCGCCCTGGACGAGCGGCACGGTCAGTCCGACCGCAGCTGCGGCCTTGCCCTCAACGATGTGCGGCGCGCCGGTGAGGATGTCGAGCACGGCCTGCGCCCCGCTCGCCTTAACCCCGGACATCTGCGGCGTCATGTCGGTCAGCGACGGCTCGATAGCCTGCGAGTACACCACTTCCATGCCGAGCGCGTTAGCGCGCGCGGTCATGAATTTGGCCGCGCCTTGTCCGTACGGCGTCTGCGAATAGAGTAGCGCGATTTTCTTCGCATGCAGCGTCTTGCTTGCGTAATCGACTTGGAGCGCATCGCCGAGCGCGTCACCGTGGGCGTTGATGAGGTTGACTGTAAACGCCCAGACCGGATTCGGCGGCAGCAGCGAGAACACGATTTGCGGCACCTGCGCGCGTTCGAGGATCGGCTCGATCGCTGTGTTCTGCGCCGAGCTTCCGCCGGTCAACATGACGCTCACGCCGAACTGGTTGATCAGTTGGTTCGTCACCGTGACGCCGGTCGTCGCGTTCGAGGCATTGTCGAGCACGTGCAGGTTGATCTGGCGCCCGTCGATGCCGCCTTTGGCATTGAGCTCGTCGACGCCAAGCTTCACCCCATCGACGAATTGGCCATCGTAGCCGGCCAGGTAACCCGTGAGCCCGACCGGCACGCCGACCTCGATCGGATCCTTGGCCGCGCCAAACGAGGCAGCGCCCGGCACGGTCAATGCGGCAACTAGGATGACGGCGGCCAGTGAACGGCCCCCGCGCGTCGCTCTCAACATCTTTGCCTCCTACCATTCGAGCCGCACCGGCAAGACGCGGCGCGGGCAGTCGAACGGCCCATATCGCCCAGGTTAGCGAACCGTCAATACAATGTCAACAATATCGCTAACGAGATGGGTAACCGTGCTCCATGGCCCTCAGCAGCTCGGCCAGAACGTTCGTCACATGGAGGCGCATCGCGCGTTCGGCAGCCGGTCCGTCACCGGCAGCGATCGCCTCGACGATCGCGATATGCTCGGGCAGCGAGCGCGAGGGCCGGCCCGGGTTGAGAAGGCTGCGAATCTGGTAACGCACGGCCTGCACCTGCAGCGCCTCGACCTCGCGCTCCGCCAACGGCTGGTCGGCGATCGCGAAAATTGTCTTATGAAGAACAGAATTCAGCTTCGAATAAGCGAACAGGTCGCCGGCCGCGAGGACGTCCTCCATCTGCGCGAGGATCTTCTGCAGCTGCGCGATGCCCTCGGGCGTTCGGCGCTGCGCCGCTCGATCGGCCACGAAACCCTCGATCACCGCACGCAATTCGAGAATCTGAATCGCTTCCGACTGCGTGAATACGCGAACGCGCGCCCCAAAGTTGGGCTGGCGGACGATCAGGCCTTCCTGTTCGAGGCGGGCGAAGGCGGTGCGCAAATAGCCGCGGGTGGTGCCATGTCGGGCAATGATCTCGGCTTCGACGAGCCGCTCGTTCGGAAGGAGCGCGCCCTCCATGATATCGGCTTTGAGCTGCTCGTAAATCCGAACGTCCGGCCGCGGCGCGACACCAGCCGATCCTGCTAACGCTTCCACGGTGTACCTATTCTTCCGAGACCGGCACGGTCATGCACAAGGGGAAGGTCGCAGCGGAACGAACACGATGGTTAACAATTTCGTTTACGAGCGTATTTTCCTGCCCTAAGGGGGAACCATGCAGCCATATGATCGGGAAGGCACCAAGGCCTGGGCCCGTGCCAACATGCGGGGTGTCTGCAATGTGCTGATGCCGTCGTTCTCGGCCGATCTGAAGAGGCTCAACGAGGAAGGCATCCGCCACGACGTCCGCATGTGTAAGTCGCTCGGCTTCTGGGGCACGCTGGCGGTATCGGAGTGCGGCACAACGATCGAGGAGTACGTCCGTTTCGTCGAGATTGCCGTCGACGAAGCCGGCAAGGATTTCCACATCATGTTCCACGCCAGCTTCGATACGCTCGAAGATACGATTCGCGCCGGTAAGGCCTGTGCGGCTGCCGGCGCCGACACGATGCTGCTTTCCTATGCGCCCACGTTCTATCCGACGAGCGAAGACGACGTCTATGCGTATTCGATAAAAGCAATGGAAGAGATTCCGCTTGCGACAGTCCTCTTTGCCGTGCACTTGTGGGATTTTGCCCGGCTGCACCCGGCGGAAATGTCACCGCAACTCGTCTCACGCCTCGCCGATCACCCGCGTGCGGTCGCATTCAAATGCGAAGGCGGCGGCAACACCAACGCGCCGCACGTCGACGCGCTGCGCCTGTGCGGCGACAGGCTACTCATTTCCGATCCACGCGAAGGCAACGCGCCCGGCCACATCAAGTGGTTCGGCATGCAATGGATGGGAACGAGCATCTTTCAGTTTTTCGGCGATAACGTACCGAAGTATTTCAACCTGATGCATGAAGAGCGCTGGGATGAGGCCATGGAGATTTTCTGGTGCATCCAGCCGGCTCGCGCCGCCCGCCTCGCATTTTCTGCTACCTATTTGGGCGGCGCGCATTTCATCCACCGTTTGAGCTGGAAGTACATGGAGTGGCTCGTCGGCTTCAACGGCGGTCCCCTGCGTCTCCCGACGATGCGCCTAACCGACGCCGCAACCCGCCGTCTCGCCGAGGGCCTGATCCGCAGCAAGATCATCGAGAAAGCCCCGGGCACGCTCGGCGACTTCTACGTCGGTCGCAACCCAACCTAAATGTCATCTCCTATCCCGAGGGTCCAATCATGCTTCTGATCGATGACGCTGCCATCGAGAAAACGATGGCGTCGGTCAACGTCCTCGACGATCTCGAACGCATGCTGACGCGTTCCGACGCCGGCGCACTCGAGCTCCCCGCCCGTCTCACGATCAACGACAAACAAGGCGGCTTCCTGCGCCTGATGCCGGCCATCAACTACGACATCGGTTATGCCGGGTTCAAAGCGATGAACATGCACCCGCAGTTCGGCGTGCGCTACATGATCGCGATGATCCGGCTCGACACGGGGGAACTCGAAGCGCTGCTCGATGCCGACTGGATCACCGCATGCCGCACCTCGGCAACGGCGGCGATCGCCGTTCGTCACCTCAAACCACCGGTCGAAGACACCGTCGCCGTCATCGGCTCGGGAACGCAGGCGCGCGCCCTGCTCGATGCGGCGTCGCTCGTGCTCAAACCGAAACGCGTGCTCGTCTTCTCGCCGACGGCTGAAAATCGCGAGCGCTTCGCCGCCGAGGCCGCCAAGGAACTCGGCCTGACCGTCACCGCCGTGGCGACCGCCGATGAGGCCATTCGCCCGGCCGACATCGTGCTGAGCGCATTTCGCGCAAAATCCACTCCCGTAATCCAGCTTGACGCCGTGCGCCCCGGCGCACTGGTCTGCGGCATAAGCTCGGTGCGCCCACAGCACCGCGAAGTCGACGTCGAGCTGTGGCAAAACAGCCGCGTGGTCGTGGATGATCTGGCGCACGTCCGCGAGTCCGGCGACGGCAAAGCCGCAACCGAACGCGGTCTCACGGCGGAGACCGACGTCGCCGAGCTGTGGCAAATCCTCGGCAATCCGGCACTGGGCCGCCGTTCTCCCGACGAACGCGTGCTCTTCAAATCAGTCGGTACCGCCGAGCAAGACATCGCGCTTGCCGCGCTCGTCCTCAAGCGCGCGAAAGCGCTCGGCTTGGGCCAAGACGTTGGGGGGTTCCCGGCTTTGCGTCCGATCCAATCGGAAGCCGATCGTGCCGCCATCGCAGCACAGACCGCAGGAGCACAACAGAAATGAAACGACAGACATTTGTCTCGGCCTCGCTCGGAGCGCTCTTCGCCGCCTCGAGCCGCATTGCAGCGGCGGACGACGCTACGGCCATTCGGATCGCCTGCACGCCGGCCACGGCAACGTCGGAGGCCTACATCACCGATCAGCTCGGCTATTTTAAAAAAGCCGGTCTCAACGTGACGGTAACGCAGATCGCTCAAAATCCGTTAATTCTCGATGCCGTCGTAACCGGATCGCAAGATATCGGGGTCGCGACGCCGCTAACCGTCGGGAACGCGATTCTGCACGGCCTTCCGTTGCGAGCGATCGGCACCGGCATGCTGTATACAGAGAGCCAAACTGCGCTCTGCGTCGCGAAGGATTCACCGATCACGAATGCCCAGGGCCTGCAAGGCGCCGTTGTCGGCGTCGCCGTGATGAACGAAATCCAGTCGCTCGGGGTTCTGTCCTATCTCGACAAGTATCACGTCGATAAACAGTCCGTGCATTTCATCGAAGCCCCGATGCAGTCGATGGCCGGTGCGCTCAAGCGCGGTGCGATTCAAGCCGCCGTGATCGGCGAGCCCTTTATAACGGCGTCGCGCGATGACATACGGATTATTCCCCGTGCCTTCGATGCGCTCGGAAATGAATTCGGATTCCACGTCTGGTACACGCGGTCCGATTTCGCCAAGAAGAACTCGGCCGCGCTCACGACGATGATGCAGCAAGTGTACGCCGCTGCAAAGCTTTGCAACACGAAACCGGCGGCGGTGGAGAGCCTGATGGGGGCGTGGTCTAAGCTGACTCCGGAAGTCGAGCACCGTGTTGCCCAACCGGTCTTCGCCACCGAGATGACAGAGCAGCAGTTCAAAAAAATCCTGGAGCTGGCTACCGGCTACAAGCTTTTCCCCCGTCCACTGACCTACCGCGAACTCACCACCAACTAGCGGGGAAGCGCATGTACCACCACTTCCTCTGGGAAGATATCGGCAACGGCATCTGGTTCGGAAAGGCGCATCCCCACTCGTTTCAGAGCGGAAATACGGTAATCATCGCTCTTCCGACCGGCGGTTCGCTCGTCGTCGACCCGCAAGTCGCGTCGTTCGTCGGCCGCGAAATCGTCGCGAAGGCGAATGCGGTCGGTGCCGGCCCGGTCAAGTACGTCGTCGATACGCATCTGCACCAAGACCACTGCGGCGGCAATGCGGCGTTCAAGCAGGCCTACCCCGGCGTCAAGATCATTGCTCATGCGAACACGTGCGCGACGATACCGCTCAAAACGATCCCACGTATGAAATCGCGTCTCGCGGGCCAAAGGGCGCAACTCGAAGGCCTCCGGCAGTGCCGCGCCGGCATGTCTGCCGGCGACCCGGAAACCGCTGCCCTCGATCTCAAGATCGAAGGCTTCCGACGTTACCTCGAAGAGGCAGAGCACTTCGACTGGGTGTTGCCGGATACCAAGCTCGACCTCGAGCCGGGCGGAACGTACGTCATAAATGATGGCGACCGCCGCATCGAAATCGGCTACTTCGGCCGCGCCCACACCGACGGCGCTCTCGTCGTCTTCCTTCCGAACGACAAAGTCATCGCCAGCGGCGATATCTGGCTCGAGAACACCGGCTTCATGATGCTCGATGCGGGCCTCGACGGCCGTGACGGTTCCGTGATCGAGACTCCGGTCACGCAAAACGCGATCCGCAAGCTGAACTTCGATACGACTCTCCCGGGGCACGACGATATCCTTCGAGGCAAAACAGCCCTCGACGCAGCGATCGCCAGCAGCACGCAATTCGTCGACCAAATCAAAACCCGATACGCCGGCGGCGAAGAAATCGAAACCATCCTTACCAACATGCCGCCGCCGCCCGACACCAACACGTTCTTTCAGGCCTGGTGGCGCCGCACCGTTATCCGCGGCTTCGAAGAACTAGAACTCCGCCGTCAACTCGGTCTGTCGTTGCCATCCTGAAACTCGTCGAGGTGGCGAGCCCGGCGGCGAAATCACAGCGGCTAGACCGGACCTTTCGCCGCCAGGATCGCTGCATCGCGCGCGATCGACATGTCGGCCACTTTATCCAGCGGCAGCACCGCCTTCTGCACCCCGAGCGCGACGTTGAGCTGCTGCATGTAGTTGATGCGCTCGGGCGAGAGGACGATCGCGGTATTGAACGCTTTGTTCTCTTGGATCCAGTCCCACAGGTCGGTCGCGAGTTCTTCCGTGTCGGGCCCTACGCCGTCCTTATACGCATCGATCCACGCTTGTTTCGATGACGGGCCGTCGACGTATTTGTACGCGCGCCCGTAGGCGGCTAACGTTTTCACCAGCAAATCCCGCTTGCCGGTGATCGCTGAGATCGGCGAAAATGCGCCCTGATTGGTGAATTGCGGAATCACCTTGGCGAAGTCGCAGAGCACGCGAACGCCGAGCTTCACGGCCGTGCGCGAGAACTCGTGCTGTGCCGCACCCGCATCGACTTTCTTGGCCGCTACCGCTTTGAAGATGTCGGAACTGCTGCCGATGTTGACGAAGTTAACCTTATTGAGGTCGACGCCATATTTGCGCAGCACCGCGGCCGTCGAGGTGTTCAAGAGCGCGCCGAGAGCCCCGGTGCCGATCGACTTGCCTTCCAAGTCTTTCACCGTTTTGATCGCCGGGTTACCCGTGTACATCGCGAAGCTGACCGGCAGGATCGCGCTACCCACGAGCTTGATCTGCGCACCGTTTTCGATTGCGGTGAAGACTTGACTGAAGCCCGTGAGGATCGCGATGTCGGACATGCCGTTCACGACCGAAGCCATGAGTTTGACGCCGTCGGAGACGTTTTGCGTATCTTCGCTGATGCCCAGGGCCTGAAAATACTTGCGGTTTTTGATCAGGGCTTGCAACGCGAACGAATCGTTCGAGCCCGTGTTGATGATGTTGACCGTTTCGCCGGCCGCCCGGACGACGGCCGGCGCAGCTGCAAATGCAGCGGCGGCAGCAAGTCCGGTCAAGAATCCCGGGCGCGTCGATGTGGTGTCTACGTCAGGCATTTGAACGTTTCCAATCGCTGCGTTCGCAACATTTATAGGTGGGCTTCCAAAGGAATACGTCGGCGGAAAGGGCGACTGATTCCTGTTGTGATGATCGATCCCGCTCGCTCGAACACCGCGAAGCTCTCGGTTCGCTCGGTCTCGAAGACGTTTCGGGTCGCAGGCGAAGACAAGTCGTTCCGGCTGTTGCCGGTGCTGCGCAATATCAGTTTCGACGTATTCGAAACCGAGATCGTCTCACTCATCGGTGAGAGTGGCAGCGGCAAGACGACGATGTTGCGCATCGTCCAAGGCTTGATCAAAGCGGATTCCGGCGAAATTGCCGTTAGCGGTAAGCCCATTCGGGGGCCGGGCTACGACCGCGGGATCGTGTTTCAGCAAGCGAACCTGCTGCCGTGGCTCAACGCCCAGAGCAACGTGGAGTTCGGGCTCGAGTTGAAAGGCATCCCCAAAGTCGAGCGCTCCGAGCGAGCGCGCGCGTTGTTGCAGCTCGTCGGCCTCACCGAATTTGCCCGTCAGTACCCGCATCAGCTCTCAGGCGGGATGCAGCAGCGCATCGGCGTTGCCCGCGCTCTTGCGATCGACCCGGAAATTCTGCTCATGGACGAGCCGTTCAGCGCGCTCGATGCGCAAACGCGCGAATCACTTCAACACGAGCTGCTCAGCATCCACGTCAAAACGCGAAAGACGATTCTCTTCGTCACCCACGATCTAGATGAAGCGGTGTACCTCAGCGACCGCGTGATCGTCATGGGCTCCCGGCCGGGTCACGTCAAGGACGTCATCGACGTACCGTTTGCGCGTCCGCGTCCGAGTCTCACGGAGATGCGCGGTAACCCCACCTTTCTTGAGCTGCGCGATCACATCTGGCAGCGGATTCGCCCGCCGGAAACAGTCGGCGTCCAATGAACGCCGACGTTGAAGCGAGCACGCTGCCGCCCGAGGAGCTGCTTGAAACGATCGGCCCCGACGACGTCTTCGCCAAACGCAAGCGTCGCTACATCGTCATTCGCATCTGCTCGATCATCTTCGCGTTCGCCATCTGGGAAGTGTTCGGACGGCAAGTCAATCCGCTCTTCATGTCCTACCCGAGTAAAATCGTGCTCGGCGCCCTCTCGCTGATCCAAGCCGGGACACTGCAAGCCGCATTGCTCGAGAGCTTGCGCACGCTCGTGCTGGGTTACGCCGGCGGTGCGTTGTTCGGTGTTCTCGTCGGCCTTGCGGTCGGACGTTATCGTGAAGTCGAGGCTGCGCTGGATTGGCTGATCAACGCCTTCTACGCAACGCCGCTGGTCGCATTGATTCCGCTCGTGATCCTCTGGTTCGGCCTCGGATTTACGGCGAAGCTGTTCATCGTCTTCCTATTCACGCTTTTTCCGGTGTTGATCAACACCTCGATCGGCGTGCGAAACGTGAACCGCTCCCTTATCGACGTGGGCGTTGCGTTCGTCGCCAACGAGCGCCAGATCTTCACGCGCATCATCCTGCCGGCGTCCCTGCCCTACGTCATGGCCGGCCTGCGCCTAGGCATCGGCCGCGCCATCATCGGCATGGTGACTGCCGAGTTCTTTACGGCGATCAGCGGCCTCGGCGGTCTGGTCGTCAAGTACGGCAACCAATTCCGCACCGACGAAATGCTCGTTCCGGTTATCATCCTCATGTGCCTCGGCGTTATCCTCACCGGGTCGCTGCAGCGCGCCGAACAACTCATCGCTCCCTGGAAGAGTAACGAGAACAATGAATAGCCCGATGAAGACGTTCACCATCGCCGTCAATCCTTATCCCCACGTGGCTGCTCTGAGGGACGGGCGCATCGCGCCTGCGGGGGCGAAGCTCGATTTCATCGAGGTCAACCCGATGATCGCGGCCTATCGCAAGATGGTTCGCAATCTCGAATACGATATTTGTGAAGTCGCGGTCACGACGTACGTCGTCGCGAAGGCCTTCAACAAAGGGTTCACCGCCCTCCCGATCCCGCTCAACCATCTGTTCCATTTCGGCGATATCCAAGTCGGACTGGACACGGGCATCAACGCACCGGCCGACTTGGTCGGCAAGCGGGTCGGCGTGCGAGCCTACACCGTGACGACCGGCGTTTGGGTGCGCGGCATCCTGCAGAGCGAATACGGGGTCGACCCGGCGAAGATCACCTGGATTACCGACGACGAAGAGCACGTAGAGGAATTCATCGCACCGCCCAACGTGCTGGCGTCGGAGGGCGTGAGCCTGGTCGATCTCTTTCAAGAGGGCAAGATCGATGCGGCGTTTTCCGGCCGGGCCGGACTCGGCCGTTCGGGCGCGCCGCGCGAGGGCTGGGAAAAAGGGAATGCCGCGACGCCCGCCGTCCTGTCGACGCGCGAGTTTCGCGCTCTCTTTCCGAATGCCGGCGAACTCGACGCCGCATGGTTCAAACGCACCGGAATCTACCCGATGCACGGGGTGGTGTGTTTGCGCGACTCCGTCATCGCAACAAACCCGGACCTGCCACGCGCCCTTTTCGACGCGTTCACGCGCGCCAAGGACGAATATCTCGCCGCCCTTGCCAAACGCGGCCCGCAAGATGCCGAAGACAAAAAATGGCTCGGCATGCAAGAGATCGTCGGAGCTGACCCGCTACCATACGGGCTTCAGGCCAATATCAAGACGATCGACGCGCTCATCGATTTCGCGTTGAAGCAAAAGCTGATCTCGAAGCGCTACGCACCCGAAGAACTCTTTTACCCCATCTGAATCCAGAACAGGAACCGATCTCATGGCTGAAACCAAAACGCTTACGCTCAAAACCTTACTCGACACGTATGGCCATACGCAGGCAATCAAAGACGGCACGCTGATCTCGCCGCGGCTGGCGTTTGATTTCGTCGACATCAAGCCGGTTAGCAGCGGGTTCGGGAACATGGCCGAACATCAAGAATTCGATTTTTCCGAGATGGCGATCGTTACGTTCATTCAAGCTCTCGCGCTCGGCAAGCCGATCTCATTGCTGCCGGCGGTGATGCTGAACCGCTTTCATCACGGTTCGATCGTAAAAAAGACCGGCGGTACCGTTAGCGGGCCGAGGGATCTCAACGGCAAGAAGATCGGGGTTCGGGCATACACGCAGACGACCGGCGTGTGGGTCCGCGGCATTCTGGGCGCGGAGTACGGGGTGGACCTCGACAGCATCACCAACGTCACCAATGAAGGCGGGCACCTCAAAGACTACGTGGAGCCGAAGAATGTCGTGCGTTCGCCGGGCGGGAAAAAAATGCTCGACATGCTCCTCGACGGCGACATCGATGCCTGGATCGCCGGCCGCGAAGCGCCGAAAACTCCAGCCATTGAGCCGCTGATTCCCAACGCGAGCGAAGCTGCGCTCGAATGGTTCGCGCGGGTCCAGGCCTTCCCGATCAACCACATGGTGGTGCTCAAAAACTCGACGATCGACGCGAACCCGTGGCTGCCGGCCGAGTTATTCGGCCTGCTCAAAAGCGGTAAAGCCGCTTATCTGGCCGATCTCAAGACGCGCCCGGCGACCGATCCCGACGAAGAGTACCGCAAGAAGCTGCTGATGGCCGGCGGCGATCCGCTACCGTTCGGCATCGAGGCGTTGCGCAAGTCGCTGACGGTCGTGATCGACTATGCGTTGGCCCAGAAGCTGATTCCGCGCCGCTATAGCGTCGACGAACTGTTCGATCCGCGCACGCGGGACCTGGCTTGAACAAGCGCGCATTCCTCAGTTTGACCGCCGGTGCCGCGGGCGGAGCGCTGCTCCCTGCGCGCTCCGGCGTGCGCGCGCAAGAGAACCCGACGATTCGTATCGGCACGCTCATTTCGGATAACGCCGCGGTGCCGCTCTACGGCGTCGATACGAACATGTTTGCACAAGCCGGGCTGAACGTCGTCGTGCAGCCATTCACGAACTACGGCGCGCTTCAAGGGGCGATCGCCGGCAAGGCACTCGATGTGGGCATCCTCGATACGCTTGCTGCCGCCGTCGGCGCGTCGCGTGGGATTCCGTTCACGATCTTCGCCGCGGCGTCGACGCAGATCGCAAAAACGCCGACGATGTTATTATGCGTAGCCAAAGCCTCACCATTGCGGTCGGGGCGGGAACTCGAGGGCAAAACGATCGCGGTCGCGAGCCTCGGCGGCTCGGCCGAAGCGACGCTGCGGGCATGGCTCGGGAAAGAGGGCGTCGAGCAGAACAAATTTGGGTTGATCGAACTGCCGCTGCCGCAAATGGCTCCGGCGCTCGAACGCGGCACGGTCGCCGCCGCCGAAATCTTTGAGCCCGCGCTCACCGTTGCGCGACTCGCCGGCGCCCGTCCGTTCGGGCGCGTCTACGATGCGGTCGCACCGCAATTCTATCCCAACGTTTGGGTTACGACCACCGAGTACGTCCAAGCCAACGGCCCGCTGATGAAGCGGCTCGCCGCAACGGTCTACAAGATCGCCGCTTGGGCCAACGCACATCAACGCGAGTCCGGCGCGATCCTCATGAAGTATTCCAAGCTCGATCCGGAGGTCGTCGCCGCGATGACGCGCACCCAGTACAGCACGTCCCTCGAGCCCAAACTACTTCAGCCCCTAATTGAGGTTGGGGCGAAGTTCGGCATGCTGGCCGCGCCGATGAACGGGGCAATGCTGATCGCACCCGGTTTTCACTAGCGAGGAGTACCGCTACCATGAGTGCCGAGAAGCCCGCGCCGCGCAGTCCGTGGTCCTACATTCAGCCCTGGGACATTGATTCGATCGCGGTCGATATTCAGGATGAAGAACAGCGTCGCGGTTGGATGCGCGCGATGTTCGTTGCAGGCGGACTACCCTACATGTGGCGCGAGCTGGCGCAACCGATGCGTGACGTGGTGTACGGCCTGCTGGAACTTAGGGCGGAAGACCGCGTGCTCATGATCGGCGAAGGCGTCGAGCCGTGCGGCTTTGCCGATGACATCCGGAAGCGCATCGGCCAGAACGGCGTGCTCGACGTCTTCGAGATTATTCGCGACGGCCGCGCCGCAGTTCAGACGCGGAAGATCGGCCGCAACGGCAAGATCGGCTGCTGGCGCTGGGAGTATGCGAGCGGCGTGCCCGATAACACGTATGACGCGGTGGCCGTCATGCAATCGGCCCAACACTGCGACGATTGGAACGAAACGGGCGCCGAACTCGTTCGCGTGTTACGTCCCGGCAGAATGATCGTTTCGGCTGAAATGTGCCTCGACGGCGATCGCTTCACCGGTCGGGTAAACGCCGACGTCCATATCCGGCAGTGGTACGACAAGATGTTTCCCGGCGGGCGCAGCGAGATTTCCAATTACAGTGGCGAAGAGCTGCTGGCCTTGATCGGCCCGCACGTTAGCGGCGGACAGTGTATGGATTGGCGCGGCATCGAAGTGTTCTGGGGCCGGAAAGCCGCCCACGACCCCGTCTAGGCGATGATATCCTGTGCCGGAAAACTCTTTGGGATGACCTGATATTTGGCCGAAGCATCGATGACCGGCTGGATATCGCGCGGTTCGAGACCCGAAAAATAATGCGAACGCGGACCGCGTGCGATCGCCGCAGCGTCGACGCCGGTATACTTCGCAAGAATCGGAGCCGTTTCCCGAGGATGCGCGTTACTGTATGCCGTCGCTTTTGCCAAGGCGGTGGCGAAGGCCCGAATGGTAGCAGAATTTTTTTGCGCATAGCCGGGAGTCGAAATCCACGCTGCGGCGAGGTAGCGCGATGCAATGCCTTGCGATGGATCACCCAACGTCCGGCACAGGCCACTATCCAAGAGATTCGAAAGCAGCGGAAGGCCCACGCCGGCAGCGTCGATCCGGCCGGCGTCGAGGCCGGGGCCGATACCCGGACCGTTTAGCTCGGTGAATTGGACCGTCTCCGAGCGACCCCCGGTCTGATCGACCCAGCGCCGGATGTTAACGTACATCTCGCTCTGGAGCGCCGGTACGGCGATGATTTTGCCACCCAAATCGGCTGGGTGCTGATACAGCGCGCCCGCCTTTACGACGAGGCCGGTCGTGATCGGATCCGCCTTGTCGTAGATTACTGCGCCCGCAACAAGCGTCAACGGAATACTGTGCGTGTGAGCCGTCAGCAGGGAGAACAAACTCGACAGCCCGATGTCGAGCGACCCGCCGATGATGGCCGCCGCAACGGCCGAACCGCTGGGGATCACCTCAATCGATACGTCGAGTCCGGCATCGGCGAACAGCCCCGCGGCCTGCGCGTAGACGGCCGGTGTCGCGGGATCGAAGTTCAAGATTCCGAGGCGTACGTGACCTTCAGCCGCGATCGCAGGCCGGCGCGGACCAAGCGCGGCGACGCCCATCGGCAGCGCTGCCAGACCGGCGATCACATTGCGGCGGCTGTGCAAGCTTCTCATGCGCTGGCGAGAGCTTTCTTTTGAATCAAGTCATCGACGATCTGAGCGACCTTCTCGGGCTGATCGGTCTGCGCTTGGTGCCCGGCCTGCGGTATCCAGTGGAATTTTACATCCGGAAGAATCGCTTCGAGTTTTTTGCCGAGTTCCGGCGGTGCGAAGATATCGTCGTGGCCCCAGATGAAAACGGTCGGGATTGCCTTCGCCAAGAGCGGTAACGTTTCGCGCATATCAAAGCTTGCGAACAACAACGGGTTGTTGCGTACGGCAGCGATGGATTTGTCGGAGGCCGCGAACGCGTCCATTGCGCCCGGGCGCGTCGCGGAGGCTTGACGCAAGTCGATCAGCGCGTCGGTCACCACCTCCGGCCGCGCGCATAGACCTTTCATGAGCCGTTCCATTCCGGCCCGCGTTCCATCATAGCCTTGAAGAAGTTTCATCCCCTCGGTTTGGCCGAGCGGGATGCCGAGCGCCGAACCGATGGTGAGGCTCGATAGCAGGACGACGTTTTCGACGCGGTCCGGATGGGTGATCGCATAGCGCGCGACACACCATGCTCCTTGAGAGTTCCCGAGCAGCGTCGCTTTCTCGATGCAAAGCGTCTCGAGGAACGCAGCAGCATGATCGACGCGGCTCTGCAAGCCGTCGTGCAACGGAACCGGATCGGTAAGACCGTACGCTCCGACGGAGTCGAGCCCGATGACGCGGTAGCGGTCGCCGAGCAACTCGAAGAGCCGGCCGAGGCCCGCGGCTCCGGACGAGCCGTGGCCGCCGCCGTGCATGCCCAGGATCACCGGACCGTCGCCGCCGCTCTCGGTGTAATGCGTCTTGACCCCGTTGACCATGACGAACCGGGACCTGCGTTCTGCAGTCATTATCGCTCCATTCTCGGGCTTTTGCAAACGAAATCATATTTTAATCAACTAGGCAACCCCTCCTGGCGGGAAGAACGGCAGGGGTGTCCGCGCGAACGGTCAAACTTTATAACGAAATGATATTTTAACATCGTGGATCAAGAAAGGGAACGCCGGTGAGAGCTGGACATCGCGTCTGGGACGCCGACACGCACGTACGCCCAACGCTCGAAACCCTCGAACCTTACTACGACCCGGCTTTGCGCGCGCGAGTCGGTGAACTGGAAGACTACAAAGATGAGGTGATCGGCACCGAGCGCGTCACGCGCAAGGTGGGCAATCACGATTACACCTTCCCCGGCTACCTCGTCTTCCGGCGTACTCTTGGATACGATGTTCGCGATTCGGTGCCGCAGCGCGGCAGCGGCAAGAAGTTCATGGGCACCGAAGCCCCGAGCGCCAACACCGAAGACGACGACCCGGACGCACGTCTGCGTGATATGGACCGCGAAGGTGTCGACGTACAGTTGCTCGTGCCCGGTCAGCCCAACCCGGTTGGACTAACCGACTTGGAGTTGCAGCTCGGCTTCGTGCGCGCATTCAACCGCTACGTCGCGGACTTCGCGTCCAAGGCTCCCGAACGGCTGAAGGTGCTCCTACCGGTGCTCGGCACCGCTCCCGAGGCCTGCGCCCAAGAGATTCGGCGTTACGCCGGCCAGCGCTGGATGGTCGGGGTGTGGCCGGTCGTCGGTAACGATCTACCGCTCGATCATCCGTCGCTGGCACCGATTTGGGAAGCGTGCGATGAAGCGGGGCTCGCCGTCGTGCACCACTCGCTGTCGAACGTCGCGCCCTACTTCCCCGGCTATCGCGATCTCTGGGATAGCCGCACGCTCGGACGCGCCGCATCGCATCCGTGGGGTGCGATGCGCGCGCTCGGCGCCTTCCTCGGCGGCGGTTTGCTCGAAAAGTATCAAAACTTGCGTTTCGGTATCCTCGAGAGCGGGTGCGGCTGGTTGCCGTTCTGGGCGCGACGCGTCGACGATCAAATCGAGTATCTCGGCGGCGCTGCCCCGTTAAAGGAAACGGTCGAGGAGCAGATGCGCGGGGGCCGCTTCTTCGCAAGCTTGGAGATGGCGGAAAAGGAAGACATGGTGAAGATGGTCGTCGATTTTCTCGGCGACGGCGTCCTCATGTACGCTTCCGACTATCCGCATCCGGAATGCCGCTATCCCGAATCGGTCGACACGTTCCTGGGCTGGTCGACGATGTCGGAGAGCCTGAAAAATAAGTTGCTCTGGGAGAACGCGGTGAAGTTCTACGGTGAACCATAACGTGGAGTCGACGATGACTCGCGTTTTCTCACTGGAGCAATTGCCGCCCGGAATGGCTCGAATGGAACCCATTGGCGAACAGTACATCGCCTTCTTCAACATCGACGGCACGATCTACGCCGTCGACGACACCTGCCCGCATCTCGGCGGCCCGCTACACGATGGAAACGTCGACCCCGACGAGCTGCTTGTCACCTGCCCGCTTCATAACTGGCGCTTCAGTCTCTGCGACGGCACGATGCGTCCGGGGCGGCGGCGCATTGCGACATACGATGTCGAGATCCGGGACGGTAATGTCTACGTTAATACCGCGCCGCGACCCGTGGTCCCGGCCGATCAGCCCCCAGCGCCCTAGTTCGACGGAACCTTCTGCTTGGCCGCCGAGCCGACGATGTGCGAGACGCTTCCGATGCCGTCCGCTTTCAGCAGAGCGAGCAATTCTTCGTTCACCCGGCGAGCCAGCGACGGGCCCTGAAAGATCAGCGCCGTCACGAACTGGACGAGGCTCGCGCCGGCCTTCAACGCAGCGTACGCGTCGTGCCCGGAGCGAATGCCGCCCGACGCGATGAGCGCATAGCGCGCCGGATCGGCGCGCACGTACCACTCGCGTACGGACTCGAGCATCGCCGGAAGGCCGAGCGCCGGGCTCGATAGCGACCCCGTCAACGCTTCCCATGTCGATGCAGGCGTGTTGAGCCCCACGTACGGGCGCGCGCTGATCGTGTTGACCCGAAAACCGCGCACAAACGGGAAATCGTCCGTGACGCGCAGCACCGATTCGATCGCATCGAACGGAACGCGGATCTTGATGAACACCGGCGGCAAACTGCCGGTTGCGCCGATCGCCTCCAACAGGCGCCGCAAATTGTCCATGCGCGCAAGCGGATGCACGCCCGGCGCGTTCGCGCATTCCGCGCTGATGGCGAGAAAGCGCCCCAGCGGAGCAAACGTCGCGGCCGCTGATGCTAATTCGGCGATCACCTCAGCCGGCTCAACGGGGCGGCCCGTGTTCGTCTCGACGATGTTCACGCCCAACGGCACTGCGCTGTCGGCAAGTGCGACGCGGCGCGCCACGACCTCGGCCCCGTCGTTGGGCACACCGTAGTTCACGATTACCGCTTCGTCCGCCGGCAGACGGAACACGCGCGGCCGCGCCGGATTGCCCGCCGACGGCCAACGTGAAACCGAACCGATCTCGAGAAAGCCGAAGCCCATGCGCGAGAGCAGCGCGATGCCCTCGCCGCTCTTGTCATAGCCGGCGCCCAAACCGACCGGGTTCGGGAACCTGATCCCGGCCACGTCCGTCACCAAGCGCGCATCCTGCGGCGCACCCCAACGCTTTTGCGCGAACGCGCGCGCCGCGGGAACGCGTCCCGCGAGCGCGCTCGCCTGCATGGCGAGATGATGCGCCCGTTCCGGATCGAGCCGGAACAGGATCGGCTTGACGTGACGGTAGAGGCTCATGCCTTCCAGATCAGCTCGCTCGCCGGGAAGCCTTCATCGAGGAACTTGTACTTCGCGGCGAAGTCAATCGTCGGCTGCAGTTCCGCCGGCACCGTGGTCTCGGCGTACACCGAGCGCACCATGTGCGCGAGCGTATCGGGATCGACCTTGGCGTACTTCTCGAGGATCACGGCGCTCTTGGCGTGATTGGCGTTGCCCCACGCCGCCGCTTCGCGAATGGCTGCGGCGAAGCGCGTCACCGTGTCGACGTTCGCCGCCGCCCACTGCTTGCTCGTGAAATACGCAGCGCCGAGGAACCGCTTCGCGATCGCCTCGTACGGACGTCCGATCAGCTTCGTCGAATCGCGCAGCGCGGTCGCATAGGGTTCCACGATGAAGGCGGCGTCGATGCGCCCCGCTTTCATGGCATCGCCGCACGCGATGTAGGGAATCTCGACCCATTTGACTTTCGCCGGGTCGCCGCCGTGCTGCTGCACCCACGCGTTGGTCGCGGTATCGCCGAGGTTCTTGAGCGGCGAGGTGCCGATGATCTTTCCTTGCAGATCGAGCGGCCCGCGGATGGGCGAGTCTTTAGGCGCGAGCAGGTAGTTGTTCGGCCAGCGCGAGTCGTTGACGGCCGCCGGCGCGACGATCGTGATCGGCAGTCCCTTGCGAAACGCCTGTTCGATCGCGAGGATGTTCGTGTAGGCGATATCGACCGAGTTCGACACCACCGACGGCACCGCGAGCGAGTTGTCGTTCGGCGTCGTGATGTCCACGTCGAGGCCGTGCTTCTCGAAGATCCCGAGTTCGCGCGCGTAATACAGCGCTCCCGATTGGTCGAGCGCAGTTGCGACCGCACGTACTTTCGTCGGCGATTGCGCGCGAACGGGACGCGCGCCCGCGGCGGCAACGATGCCCCCGGCAAGAAGACATACTGCATTACGGCGATTCACGATTTTCCTCCATATCCATAATCACGTTGGGCTGCATCGGCGGTGACGTAGCCGAATTCCAGATCGCGTTCGATTTCTGCCTGCGGCCGGTCGCCGGGTTTCCCGTAACCCCCGCCGCCGCCGGTTTCGACCACGACCACGTCACCGGGTTCGAGGGCGAAATGTTCGGACTTGTAGACCACTTCAGGTTCACCCGTACCGCCTTTATAGACGCGTACGATGCCGGGCTGCGCGGTGCCGCCGCCGTGCACGCCCCACGGCGGGCACACGTGGCGCTCGAAGTTGAGCGAGAGCCGGCAGTTGCCGAGAATGCGGTAGCGCTTGCGGAATCCGAGCCCGCCGCGATAACGCCCCGCACCGGCGGAATCCTCGCGCAGCGAGAACGACTCGAGCCGGTAGGGATACATCGACTCTTGCAGCTCGACCGGAATGATGCGCGAGTCGCCGTGCGCCATGGTCCGGAAGGGACCCGAGCCGTCGGCGCGCGCCGAGGCGCCCCAGCCGCCGTGACCGCTGTCATAGCATTGAAACGGCGTTCCGTCGGGAAACGTGCCGATGAAGCGCACCGACGAGTAAGAACCGAAGTGAGCGCCCGTCACGGCCTCGGGCATCGCGTGCTCGAGCGCCTTGATGAACGTATCGACGATCGTTGGAAACGGGAAGCCGTAGTTGCCCATCGCCGCGCGCGGCGAGGCGCTCACGAGCGTCCCGGGCGGCAGGATCAGCTTGAGCGGACGATACGTGCCGGCGTTGGCCGGCTCGTCGGTGGCGATCAGGTACTTGAACGCGATGCGCGCGGTCGTCAGCCCGCCGCCGTGGTGCCCCGAATTGATCGAGCTGCGCACTTGCGGCGGCATGTCGGAGTAGTCGACCGTCATCTCATCGCCTTCGACGATGACGCGCACCTTGATCGGAATCGGCTCGTTCCCGATGCCGTCGTCGTCGAGCGCGGATTCCGCCTCATAGACACCGTCGGGAATCGCGCGGATCTTCGCTCGCGCGGCCGCCTCGCAGCGATCGAGAATAATGCCGACCGCCGCGATGAAGGTCTCGGTGCCGTACTTGCGCGCCAGGCCCGCCATTAGGTCGCGGCCTTGCAGACAGCCGGCCAGCTGCGCCTCGATGTCGCCCATCAGCTCGGTCGGGAAACGCGAGTTGTTTTCGATGATGCGGTAGACGTCGTCGACCTTCACGCCCTTCGACCACATGCGGACCGAACGCAGCTGCAGGCCCTCCATGAAGATGTCGGTCGAGTCCTTGGAGATCGAACCGACAGCTCCGCCGCCGATGTCCATCCAGTGCACGTTGATCGCGAAGTACCCGATGCGCGTGCCGTCGACGTCGACCGGCGTGTACATCACGGTGTTGTTGAGGTGCTGCCCTTGAACGGCGGCGGCATTGCACACGATCACATCGCCCGTGAAGATGCCGTCTTGGCCGTAGAGACCGATGGCGTCGCGCACGGCCGCGCCGACGGAGTCGGCAACGAAGATCGGCATCCCGCCGACCGATTGCGCGATCAGATCGCCTTCCGGACCGACGAATCCCACCGCGTAGTCGCGATATTCGTAGATGTAGGGGCTGAACGCGGTGCGCGTGATGTTGGCGTCGATTTGGTTCGTGATCGACTTGAGCCCGTGCCGGATCACTTCGAGGGTAATCGGATCGACAGCCGGCTGGGTTGCGATCATACGGCCTCCTTGATGTTGCAATCGATGCGGATTTCTTGCAGTTTGCCGATCGTGAAGCGGTCGCCGGGCCAGATCACCGTGGTCGAGCCGTACTCTTCGAGCACTGCCGGGCCGTCGGCGCTGAAGCCGATCTCGAGCGCGTAACGATCGTACACCGTCGCGTCGAGCAAACCGAAATGGCGGCCGTACGCGATCTTGCGGATCGAGGGCGCGCGGCCGCCGCCGCTGTGGCGCGGCAACCGGCTGATGTCGGGCCGTTCGAGCCGTGCGAAGGCCGACACGTGCAAGGCTTGCACCTCGGCCGGCAGGTGCGGATCGGCGTGACCGTAGCGCCGACGGTAATCGTCGTCGAACGCGGTGCGCATGGCCGCCATTCCGGCATCCGCCGCAACTGAAACCTTCACGTTGTGGCGCTGACCGACGTAGCGCATTTCGATCATGCGCTCGAAGCGGATCTCGGCTTCGCCGAACTCGGCTTTGAGGGCGGCCGCCGCTTGCGTTTCCATGCTGGTGAACTCACCGTTGATCTCCGCCACGCTCTCGGCGACGAACGGAGCCACCAGCGTTTCGGTATCGTCGAGACGCGCTTCGGCCAGCAGCATCCCGGTCGCCGAGAACGTTCCCGGCTCGGGCGGAATGATGACCGTCGGAATCGACAGCTCGCGCGCCAGCGCCGAGCCGTGCAGCGGGCCGCCGCCGCCGTACGCGAAGAGCACGAAGTCGCGCGGATCGCGCCCGTGCTCGACGGACACTTGGCGCACGGCACCGGCCATCGTCACGGTTGCGATCTCGATGATGCCGTCGGCCAGTTCCAGCAGCGAAGCCTCACCGTAGCCCAGCGGCGCGCCGAGTTCTTTGAACGCGGTCTTGACGGCGTTTACGTCGAGCGCGAGTTCGCCGCCCAGAAAGCGGTCGGCGGCGATGCGCCCCAAGAGCAGGTTGGCGTCGGTCACGGTCGGTTCGGTGCCGCCGCGGCCGTAACACACCGGACCCGGCGTGCTGCCGGCGCTGCGCGGACCGACGTGCAGGCGCTCTTGCGCGTCGAGCCAGGCGATCGAGCCGCCGCCCGAACCAACCTCGACGATGTCGACCACCGGCGATTTGATCGGGAAACCCTTGACGTACCCGGCCGCATAGTAGACGGATTCCACCGCAAACCGGCCGTTCTCGACGAGCGCGCACTTCGCGGTGGTGCCGCCCATATCGAACGCGATCGCATGTTCGATGCCGAGCGCTTCGGCATAGGCGCCGGCGCCGATGCAGCCGCCGATCGGGCCCGATTCCACCAGCACAATCGGCTGGCGGCACGTGCGTTCGACCGAGAGGACGCCGCCGTTCGAACCCATGAGGTACAAGGTACCGCCGAAGCCGCGGCCGTGCAGTTTGTCTTCGAGGCCGCGCACGTACGAGTTGACGTCGGGGCCCACGAAGGCGTTCGCGGCGACCGTCGCCGTGCGTTCGTATTCGTACCACTCGCGCGAGAGATCGACGCTGTTCGTGATGAACACGCCGGGTAGCTCCGCCCGCAGCACTTCCACCGCTTGCAGTTCGTGGGCCGGATTCACGTAGGCGTGCAGAAAGCACACCGCCACGGCATCGATCTTCTGCTCGCGAAACGTCGCGGCCAGCGCTTCGAGGCCGGCCACGTCGAGCGGCACGATCACCTCGCCCTTGGCATCGATGCGTTCGTCGGCTTCGAAGCGGCGATTGCGCGGAATGAGCGGCTCGTCGCGCTTGAAGTAGAGGTCGAACGGATCGGGACGGTTGCCGCGCGCGATCTCGAGCACGTCGCGGAAGCCCTTGGTGGTTACCAGCGCAGCCCGCGCGCCCTTGCGCTGGATTAGCGCGTTGATCACAAGCGTCGTACCGTGATTGATCAGGGCAACGTCGCGCGGCTCCAGGTCGACCTTGCCGAAGCAGTCGAGGATGCCGGTTCCGAAGTCCCCGTAGGTTGTCGGACTCTTCGTATAAATGACCCGGTCGGATCCGCGGTCGAACGCCACGAGGTCGGTGAAGGTTCCGCCGATATCGACGGCCACGACGTATTCCAAAGCGATCCCCTTCGCCGCCAGGAATTGGCGGCATATACATTACAATACAATATCGTAACGTAATTACCTGCCCCCCGGAGGTGCCCCTGTGAAAATAGTACAGCGCAAAGAATGGTGGGACCGGTTGTTCGCCCCGTCCTCGGCCCTAGCCATCATCACCACGGTCGACGAGGCCGGAGCCGTGAACGCGGCCGCCTTCGGAACCTGTACGCGGGTGCACCACAACCCGGTGGACATCGCGTTTACGTGCCGCCCGGAGAAGGATACCACTAAAAACGTGCTCGCAACGGGTGAGTTCGTCGTCAATCTCCCGCGCTTTGAAGAGGCCTCGCTCGAAGCGGTACGCGTCGTCGGCCTGCCGTTTGCGCGCGGCGTGAACGAGCTCGAACGCGCCGGCCTGCACGCCCTGCCCGCGCTCGAACTACAGCCGCCGCGCATTGTGGAGTGCACGCGGCACTTCGAGTGCAAGGTCGAATGGACGCACGAGTGGTCGGACCGCGTCATGATCGTCGGACGCTGCGTCGCAGCGTCGACCGACGAGGACTGCGTCGATGAGGAAGGGTACGTCCGCTTTGACAACGCGCGGCCGGCGCACTTCGCCGGTGCATCGTACAATTATTTCGTCGCGGCCTACGAGGTAATGAAGGTTCGTCAGCCTTACGAGGGTCCGGAAGTCGAGGAATACGATGCGTTCGAACGCGCGATCTACTCCCACCCCTCCTAAGCCACGCCGCAAAGCCGGACGGCCGCGCGATCCCGACGTTCACGATGCAATTCTGCGCGCCACCGCCGAGCTGATCGGCGAGAGCGGCTACGCCAACCTCAGCATCGAGGGCGTCGCGCAGCGCGCCGATGTCGGACGACCCTCAATCTACCGGCGCTGGCCGTCCAAACTGCACCTGGTCGAAGAGCTGATGAGCGCGGTGAGTGCGAGCGCGCCGCTGCCCGACACCGGTTCGCTGCGCGGCGATTTGCTCGCGCTCTATCGACTCTACGCGCGCACGCTGGATACGCCGGGCGGCCCGATCATTCCGGGACTCGTCGCCGAGGCGATGCACGATCTCGAACTCTCCGCGATCATCCAGCGCTACGTTGACGGGCGCCGCGCCGTTGCGCTGGGCGTGTTCGAGCGCGCGGTAGCGCGCGGCGAGATGCGTCCCGACGTCGATGCGGGAATGCTGATCGACTTCATCTCGGGCTTCTTCTGGTATCGCAAGCTGATCCGTCGCGCGCGCGTCCGAGCTGACGCGGCCGATCACTTCGTCGACGTCGTGCTGGCCGGCATCGCCGCCCGGAAGAACCCTTGACGCAACGTCGCCCTTGAAGTTAAAATCTTATTTCGTATGACGTTCGCCCCGGCTTCCGCGGCAACTGAGTCAAAGGCCCAGGTGCCTTCCTTTTTGTTGCCGCGGCTGTGGACGTCGCCGGCATTCGTTTATGGAGCGGCCTCGGTCATCGTCGGACTGCTCTTGTGGGAAGGCATCTACCGCTTCTTCCACGTGAGCCCGCTCGTGCTCGCGCCGCCGAGTGCGGTCGCCGCCGAATTCGTGAAATTGTCCGCGCAGGGCACGCTCTGGAACGACATCGTCGTCAGCTCGAAGCAGTTTTTCCTCGGTTATATTCTGTCATCGGTTTTGGCGATCGGGCTCGGGCTGCTCCTCGGCATCAACGCTCGTTTCCGGTATATTGCCAACCCCTGGGTGCAAGCGCTCTACGCGACGCCGACCGTTTCGCTGGCACCGGTCTTCATCATTTGGCTCGGCTTCGGTCTTGTGTCGAAGGCGATGATCGTTGGCCTTTTGGTGTTCTTTCCGGTGCTCATCAACACCACCGAAGGCGTGCGCATGCTCGATTGGCACTACGTGGACGTGGCAGCCGCGTTCGGCAGCAACCGCCAGGAGTTTTTTTGGAAGGTCGTGCTGCCCGCAACCCAGCCGCACATCTTCACCGGCCTACGCCTCGCCGTAGCGCGCGGCATCATCGGTCTCGTCGTCGGCGATCTCTTCGGTTCGACCGAAGGCCTCGGCTACCTGATCCTCAACGCCTCGCAAGTTTTCAACACGACGATCCTGTTCGTCGGCACGGTCGTACTTGCAGCGGGCGGCGTGTTACTGACCGAACTCCTGACCGTGATCGAACGCCTTGTGAGCCCGTGGTCGCGAGTCAACCATGAGCGCTAAGCCGGCTCTGCTCACGTTCGCGTCGATTCGTAAGGAATTTCCGTTGCCCGCGGCCGGCTCGGTGGTGCTGGCGATCGAAAACGTTTCGTTCGAATTGCGCGCCGGGGAGTTCATCAGCGTCGTCGGACCATCGGGTTGCGGCAAGACCACGCTGCTGCGCATGGCGGCCGGCATGACGCAGCCGACCACGGGCACCCTGACGTTCGCCGGCGCCGAAAAGCGCGGGAGCACGGGCTTCGTCTTTCAGCATGCCAGTTTGTTTCCGTGGCGGACGGTCGAGCAGAACGTCTCCTACGGACTCGAACTGACGCAAAACCGCAGGCACGCCAACCTCTCACAATCGGCGAAGCAGTCGCGCGTGAACGAACTGCTGAATCTCGTCGGCCTCTCCGAGTTTGCCAAATTCTATCCGCCCGAAATTTCCGGCGGCATGCAGCAGCGCTGCAACCTCGCCCGCGCCCTGGCAATCCAGCCGCAGCTGCTGTTGATGGACGAGCCGTTTAGCGCGCTCGACGCCCAAACGCGGGAGGAACTGCAACTCGAACTGACGCGCATCGCCAGCGCCTTGGGAACGACGGTGCTCTTCATCACGCACGATATCCGCGAAGCGGCGTTCTTATCCGACCGCGTCGTCGTATTATCGCACCGCCCCTCGCACGTGGTCGAGATCGTCGACGTTCCGACGCCCCGGCCGCGCGCGTTCGACTACCAAGTGAGCGCGGAGTTCAATCGGATCATGCGCCACCTCTTCGAATTGGTCCACGCACCGGCGGCCGCGTAAGAGACGGCTAGGCCGTCCGCAGGTCGCGGCCGCGCACGTCCTCGGCACGATCGATTTTGATCAGCACGCCGATGCCGACGTCGGCGCCCGCATGGGTGGCTTCGCGTTCGGTCAAGCGGGCGAAGATCGCATCGTGGACGCCGCCGCTTTCGTGCAGTTCGGCGACGCCGAAGAAGCGCAAGAATCCGGAATCCAGCTTGCCCGCCAACTGCGCTTGCATGTTGTTGTAAAACACGACGACACGCTTGTCGTGCTGCAGGTTCTCGAGCGCCGTCCGCTTCGAGCGTTCCCAGTACGCGAGATGATCGTCGTCGAACAAGAACATGCTGCCCTTCGGGCTGATGTTCGGCCCGTTCTCGCCGGTCGTCCCGAGAAGCATCGGACAGCCGTCGTCAAACGCGTTTTTGAGATACGTGCGAATCACATCGCTAAAGCCCGTGCTTGCCATCGCCTAGCCTTTAGATCAGGTAGCCGACGACTCCCGCGGCGAGGCACCACCAGATCGGACTGATATCGACGATCAGCGCGATGACCGTGACGATCGCGGTCATCGCGAGCGGCATCAGGGTGTGGTCGATGGTCGCGGCAACGACGAGACCGCTCGCAATCCACAGCCCGCCGGTAATCGGCTTGAACGCCTGACGAAAGTTTGCCAGCCAGGCATTGCTATGGCGGTGCAGTAGGCGGCCCGCGATGAACGAGATCGTCACCGTCAAAACGAGAAACGCGAATAGCGCAACGCAGGCGCCCAACCACGAAGCGATGCGAAATCCGATCAACGGAACGAGCAAGAAGTTGGGCCCGGGCGCGGCCTGCGCCACCGCGAGCAATTCGGTGAACGACCGTTCGCTCAGCCAATGCGTCTGCTGCACGAACTCCGTATGCATCTGCGGGATGAGAATCTTCACCCCGCCGCCCACCGCGAAGAGCGAGAACAGCATGAAATGTCCGGCCATCGCGAGCAAGACATGGAACTGCTGGGTCATGCGCGTGCTTTCGCGGTCAAACGCGTCTCGATCGCCATGCTCAGCACGAGCATGATGATCATGGCGAGTGGAATGAACATGTGCAGACCCGCCACCAGCAGAATCCCGAGCGCGCCGATCGCCATGCGCGCCGCCCGCCAGACCGGACGCACGTCGGGCGCTTCGTTCCAGATCAACCCCATCACGCGCAACCCGTTGGAGATGAAAATTCCGGCAACGGCAGCCGTAACGGCAACTTCGGCGGTCGCGTAATGCGGATTGCTCGCGGCCAACTGCGCTGAGAGCTGCAAGAGCCCGATCGCCAAGAGCAACGACGGCACGATGAGCCCGGCGAGTGACGCGATCACCCCGAGCGGCCCCGCAAAGCGGTCCCCGACGATCACGGCCAGGTTCACCGCCGTCGCCCCCGGCAAGGCTTGCGAAATCCCGAACTGCTCGGCCAGCTCGCCCTCGGTCAGCCACTTTCGCTGCTTCACGAGCACGTGCCGGATCGGCCCCGCCGCCCCGCCGACGCTCGTCAGCCCAATCGTCATATGGCCGACGGCAAGATCCAGCAGCCCCGGTTTGGTCGAATCGCTCACTGTCGCGCCCTACGCCCCCACGCCCCATTGTCATCCCGAGCAGCGCCGCAGGCGCGTCGTCCAGGGACCGCCACCATCGGCATGCAGGACTATAACGATATATCGAGAACTATCTCGACGTGACGTTTTCTGAGTCCCGAGCCCGCCGCATCGCCCTGCTCGTCGCAGCCGCCATGTTCATGAACTTGCTGGACGGGAGCGTCATCGCCACCGCGCTGCCATCGATGGCCCGAGCCTTCGGAACGAGCGCGGTCAACCTGAACATTGGAATCACCGCATACCTGCTCGCCGTTGCAGTTTGCATCCCGGCTAGCGGCTGGATCGCCGAACGCTTCGGCGCGCGACTCGTCTTCGGCAGCGCCATCGGCATCTTCGTTGCCGCCTCGGTCGTCTGCGGTTTCGCACGCACCTTGCCGGTCTTCGTCGCCGCGCGCATCATTCAAGCCGTCGGCGGCGCGCTCATGACCCCGGTCGGCCGCCTCGTCGTCCTCAAGACGACCCCCAAGCACGGCTTACTGCGCGCGATGTCGATGATGGTCTGGCCGGCGCTCGTCGCGCCGATCCTCGGCCCTGCGGTCGGCGGCTACATCACGACGTACTTCGGCTGGCCCTGGATCTTCTTCCTCAACATCCCGCTCGGCGTCGCCGCTATCGCCTGCGCGATCGTCCTCTTCCCCGACGATCGTCCCGAAGGCCAACAGCCCTTCGACGCGCTCGGCTTTGCCCTCGTCGGTGCCGCGTGCTTTACGCTCATGTTCGGCGTCGACCTGATCGGCCAACCCAATACGTCACCCGCGTTCATGATCGGTCTGATCGTCGCCGGTGCGTGTCTGATCACGCTCGCAATACGTCATTTGCTCACCGCGCCGAACCCGCTCTTGCAACTCACGGCCTTTCGCATCCCCACGTTTTCCGTGAGCATGGTCGGCGGTTCCGTCAGCCGCCTCGCAATCGGTGCCACGCCGTTTCTGCTGCCGCTGATGTTTCAGATCGGCTTCGGATTGAGCGCTGCCGCCTCGGGCCTCCTAGTGCTGTGGCTATTCGCCGGCAACCTCGGCATGAAATCGGTCACGACGCCGCTCCTGCGCCGCTTCGGCTTTCGCAGCATCCTCATCTGGAACGGCTTGGTGACGGCGACGTCGATTCTCGTCTGCAGCGCCCTCATGCCGCAAACGCCGGTCGCAATCATCGTCGCCGTTCTTTTCCTCGGCGGCGCCGCACGTTCGCTGCAGTTCACCGCCTTCTCATCGATACAATTCGCCGACGTCCCGCCGCAACAGATGAACGGCGCCAACACCCTCTCCGCAACCATGATGCAGCTGAGCTCCGGTATCAGCGTCGCACTCGGCGCGCTGGTCTTGCGCGGCAGCAGCTTTGTTCACGGCCACCTCGGGGCGGTCCCCACCATCGCCGACTTCCACCTCGCCTTCATCGTCGTCGCCGTCGTGGCCGCCCTCTCCGTCCTCGACGTCATCAAACTCCCCCACGACGCCGCCCACGCCATCAGCCGCCCCGTAGCCCCCGCATAACCTGCCGCATGTCATTCCGAGCGAAGTGCCGCAGGCACGTAGACGAGGAGCTCGCGCCTTCGCGCTCGCACTCAATAACCACGATCGTGGCGGGTCGCTACGCTTTAGGGCACCACTCTCGATCCATCAGTTTGGCGCCGCTCGTCCCCAGCGTCGTCAATCTTCCTTGGTCGTGCAGCATGCGCACCACGGAATCGAGGCCCTTTCCGTTGACGCAGCCATCGTCCGGAAACACATGCGCCTTCGTGACGTAATAGTCGTACGACGCCGTGGCCGGGCCGATCGGCAGCTTCGTCTCCGCCATCAGGATCGCGATCGCCTTATCCTTGTTCGCCGGGGTACGAAGCCACTTGATCGAGTTCGAACGCGCAATCAAAAATTTGCGCAACACGTCGGCATGCGATTGGGCCCACGAACGGTTGACCGCAATGACGCTCAACGTGAGGTTCGGAAAGTAATCCGGCGTAAACGCGAGTGCGTTGTACCCGCGCGAGATGAGATCCGCATCGGCCGGCAGCGCGAAAAACCCGCCTTGGATCGCGCCCCCGATGATCGCCGCATAGCGCTGATTTTGTCCGGGCCCATAGAGAAACTGCACGTCGGTATCCGGATTCAGTCCGTTCTTCTTCAAGATCTGCTGCATCACGGTCGTGTAGATGTCGGTCGGATCGGCAAGCGCGATCGTCTTGCCCTTGAGATCCTTGAACGTCTTGATCGCCGGCGGCGTGATGAAGTGATAGGGGATGTTATCCGCGCCCACCGCAACCGCAACCACGTTCGCCCCCTTGTCGACCGCAAGCGCGAGCCCGGTCGCGTTCGGCAAACCGATCTCGACCGATCCGCCGAGCAGCGCGCCGATCATCGCTTCGGGCTGGCTCATCACGATCTCCACCTCGAGGCCTTGCGCTTCGTTGAAGCCCTCGGCTTTCGCGATGAAGTCCGGCCATTGCACGGCGGTCAACGAATTTATCGCCTCATGGATGTGGAGCAGGTCCGCCGCGCCCGCATTGAGCGGCGCAAAGCAGAGCGACATTCCCAGGAGCAGCGCGAGAATTCTCATGCGCGAGCAATCGGCGACGAGCGTTCGTTAGGCCTGCCGATCGCGCCACCGGCATCAAGGGACGTCCGCTCGGGCGCACAAATACGGCACGCTTGACGCTCACGAGCGTATCCGCGCCGCGCCGCCCCACCTTGATCGCGTTGATCGTGTCGTTTGCGTTCTTCATGCAACAGCTCGACAGTACGGTCATCGCGACCGCGCTGCCGCAGATGGCGCGCACGTTCGGCGAGACACCGGTCAGCGTGAGCTCGGGCATCACGGCGTATCTGCTCACGCTCGCGGTATTCATTCCGAGCAGCAGCTGGGCTGCCGACCGGTTCGGTTCGAAGACGATCTTCGCCGGCGCGATTCTCGTGTTCACGTTCGGCTCGGTGCTCTGCGGCATTTCGAACTCACTGCCGGAATTCGTCGGCGCGCGCATCTTGCAAGCCATCGGCGGTGCGATGATGCTGCCCGTCGGCCGCCTGGCCGTGCTGCGCACCGCAGAAAAACACGAGCTGCTACGCACGATGCAGTACATCACGGTCCCGGGCTTAGTCGCGCCGGTGCTCGGTCCACCGCTGGGCGGCTTCATCACGACCTACGCGTCGTGGCGCTGGATTTTCTTTTTGAACATTCCGATCGGTCTGATCGGCTTCACCCTCGTCTGCATCTTCATGACGAACTACCGGCCCGACGAACAGCGTCCGTTCGACGCCTACGGTTTCGTGCTCAGTGGCGTCGGGCTCTCCGCGGCCATGTACGGCTTCACCCTCCTCGGCCGGGAGGATGGGAATTGGCTGCTGACGGCCGTTTTTCTGATCTTCGGCGTCATCGTCGTCGGGCTCGCGATCCGTCACGGTCAACGCCACCCGACACCGCTGGTCGACCTCTCCGCATTCCGCGTTCCGACCTTCGTGCTCTCGACGCTTACGGCCGGCGCGCTCTACCGCATGATCATCGGCGCGACGCCCTACCTCTGGCCGTTGATGTTTCAAATCGCGTTCGGGCACACGGCGTTCGTGTCGGGCTTGCTCGTAATGGCCTGCACGGGCGGCGATTTCAGCGCCCAGCTCTTCGTCCGTCCCGTGATCCGGCGTTTCGGCTTCCGCCCGGCCATGCTCGCCGGCGGCTTCTGCACGACCGTGCTCATCTTCGCCTGCGCCTTCTTCAACCAGGGCACGCCGCTGTTCTTGATCGCGATCGTGTTGCTGCTGATCGGAATGTTCCGCTCGATGCAGTTCACGTCGATGAACACGCTGACCTACAGCGACATCGAACCCGAATACATGAGTGCCGCAAGCACGCTCTCCAGCACGATTCAACAACTCGCGGTCGGTATGGGCGTCGCGTTCGGCGCGTTCGCACTCAACAGCATCGCCTTCAGCACCGGCGGCGCAGGGCACGGCTTGACGACCAGCGACTTCCAACTCACGTTCGTCGCGGTCGGCGCCCTCGGCATCGTGTCCACGCTGCTGTTCCTGCGATTGCCGCCCGGAGCGGGCATGCACATGATGCGGCGCCCGTAACCGCGAAGCAGGCGCGCATGCTCCTGAATCCGATGGATTTGCAAATCCTCGTGCGTTTGCGCGACGGGATGACGCAAGCTCAAATCGGAAACGAGCTCGGGATCGAGCAGCCGGCGGTGAGCAAATCCGTGCGCGCGGCTGAGGCGCGGTTGGGTATGGCGCTCGTGCAGACATCGGGGCGGCGAATCTCGCTCACCAGCGTGGGCCGCGAACTCGCGCAAGCCGGCACGCGCGTGCTGCTGCAATTGCAATCGGTCGACGATCTGGTCGAGTCGCTGCGTGCCGGGCGGTCCGGGCACACGCGCATCATCGCCTCGAGCACGCCGGGAACCTACGTGCTGCCGAAGATGATCGCCGGGTTTCTGCAAGCGCACCCCGATGCGCAAATCGATATCGACGTGATCCCGATGATGCACATCTGGGATGCGTTCGTCTCGGGCGGTTACGATCTCGCATTTGCGCCCCGGCTGCCGTTCACCGGCGCCGTCAGCCTCGAACCCGCCTACGTCGATCCGGTGCTCTTCTTCACCGCGCCCGCGCACCGGCTGGCCGGCCGCCCGAGCGTAACCATGGACGATCTGCGCGAGGAGCAGCTGGTCGGGAAATTCACCGAAGACTACTGGGGCCACATCTACTACGATCTGCGCCAGCACGGCAACACGTTTGCGAAGACGATCGACCTGAATTCGGCCGAAGCGGTGAAGCGCATCGTCGCTTCGGGTGTGGGCGTCGGGATGCTCTTCGCATCGTCGCTGGAAGCCGAAGCGGAGCGCGGTCTGCTCGTGCCCTTGCAGATCGCCGAGCCGCATTACCAGCAGAGTTATTTTTTCGTCCGGCCGCAATCGGGTTCATCACCGCTCGCCGATGCGCTGTGTGCCTACCTGAAGTCGCGTTGGAGCTTGCCGTGAGCGAGTTCTCCGGACTCGGTATTTTCGGCGGACGTAAGGCGATCCCGGCCGTGCTGTCGGTAGCGGAACTCACCATCATCCGCGGCATCGCCTCGGGCAAGACGCAGATCGAAATCGGTGAAGAGGTGCACCTCGAGCAATCGACGATCAGCAAGACGATCAAAGGCATCGAGGAACGGGTCGGTTTTGCGATCGTGACCGTCAGCGGCCGCCGGCTCCGCTTGAGCGAGGCGGGCAGCGAACTCGCCGGCGCCGCCGATCGCGTCCTCGGCGCGATCGCGGATCTGGATGACTTCGCGCTCGAACTGAAAGCCGGCCGCGCGGGCAGCGTGCGCTTCATCGCGTCGAGTACGCCGGGAAGCTACGTGCTGCCGCGCATCGTCGCCGAATTTCTCGCCGAGCGGGAGCACGTTTCTATCGATATGGAAATCGTGCCGATATCGAACCTGCGCAGCACCTTCGATAGCGACCGCTTCGACTTCGCCATCGGGCCCGCAATCGGATTGCCGCCCGAGCTGAAAGCGGAGCATCTGTACAGCGAGCCGGTGGTCTTCTTCGCCGCACGCGGTGCCGCCATTGCCGCGCGCAAGAGCGTGAGCCTCGCGGATCTGGCGCATGAGACGCTGGTCGGCAAATTCGTCGATAGCCATTGGCGGCGGATTTTCCACGAGCTCGAAGCGCGCGGCTTCCAAGCGCAGCGCAAGATCATGGTCATCCCGCCCGAGGCCGTGAAAGCGATGGTCGCACAGGGTCTCGGGGTCGGCGTGCTCTTCGAATCGTCAATCAGAGCCGAATTGGACGACGGGAGTTTGATCCGGCTGCCGGTGGCCGCGCCGCCGTTACTCGAGGAGTTCTGGATTGCCGGCGGCCGGGGCGAAACGCTCTCGCCGGTTGCGGCGGCGTTCGTGGAGTACATGCGGGCGCGGTTGACATATGAGCCCCCGGAATACGAGCGACGCCAGCCGGAATTGTAGTTTCCGAATCGGGGGCTTATCGTTACGGAGACCGTCGCTACGACCATGAGGGACTGGCTATCAAACGATTTTCGATTGCCCTGCCGTTGCACGCTTTACTGGTCACGGCGCTCGTCGTGTGCGGTGCGTCCGCCGGCCGGTCGCAATCGAGCGACAAAATCGTCGTGAAGGAATCCTACCCCTCGAAAGTCGCCTCGTTTTGGCCCAACTACGTCGCCTCATCGCAGGGCTTCTACGCCAAAGAGGGGCTCGACGTCCAAGATATCATCGTCGATCCGAACGTCACCGTATCGACGCTGATCGGAAACTCCGTCGATATGTCCTACGCCGACTCGACGCAGCTGCTGCTGGCGCTCCAAAAGGGGGCCGCCCTCGTAGCGGTCGGCTTGCAAACCGAACGCAACCCCTACAGCTTGATGAGCTCGCCGTCGGTGAAGACGCTCGCGGATTTGAAGGGCAAGCGCATCGGCGCGGCCAGCGAGATCGACGTCTACACCTACGTCATCAAGCAGATTTTGCGCAAGGCCAAAATCGATCCCGACAAGGACGTCGATTTCATCTACGGCGGCGGTCAAAATCAGCGCCTCACCGCAGCGGTCGGCGGCGCGATCCAAGCCGGGCTGTTCAGCCCGCCTTCGGATGCGAAGCTGCGCGACCTCGGCTTCAACACGCTCGCATTTGCGCCGGACTACGCGCCGAACCTGACGCTGAGCATGGAGACGGTGCGCAAAGACTTCACCGAGCAGCACCCCGATGTGCTGCGGAAGATCTTGCACGCGCAATTGGAAGCGGTCAAATGGCTGAACAACCCGGCCAATAAAGCCCAAGCGCTGCAGATCTTGGAAACGCAGACCGGCGCGAACCCGGCGGATGCCGGTCAAGCCTACGACTACTACATCGGCAAACACATCTGGTCGGACGCCTGCATTCACACGCGCGGGATGATTGCCGTTTCCGACATCTTGCACACGACTGGACAACTGACGACGCTGACGTCGCAAGACGTCCCGAAGTATGCCGACACGAGGTTCTGCTCGAAATGATCACGCAAGCCGAGAACGATCGTCTCACGCGCGTCGGACCGGGTACGCCGGCCGGAAATCTCATGCGCCGCTACTGGCACCCCGTTGCCGCCAAGGCGCAATTGCTCGAGCGCAACGTGATGCCGGTGCGTATCTTCGGTGAAGACCTCGTGCTTTTTCTCGACGGCCAAGGCCGTCCCGGGCTCGTCTCCGATCGCTGCGCGCACCGCCGCGTGAAACTCGAACACGGCTACACCAACGACGCCGGCATCGTGTGTCCGTATCACGGCTGGACCTACAATGCCGGGGGCCGCTGCGTGGCGCAGCCCGGCGAGCCGCCGGAGAGCACGTTCAAAGATAAGATCACGATCGCGTCCTATCCGGTGCAAGAATTGGCCGGCCTGATGTTCGCCTATCTCGGGCCGCTGCCGGCGCCGCTCTTGCCGCGCTGGGACCGCCTCGTCTGGGACAACGTCTATCGCGTGATCGGCTTCGTGAAGATTCCGTGCAACTGGCTGCAGTGCATGGAGAACACCCCCGATCCGGTGCACACCGAATATCTCCACGGCCACTACTTCAAGCATCTGCTCGACAAGAGCAAGAGCACCGACGACCGCAGCCGCAAACTGGCCGAAGGCTTCACCACCCACTTCCTCAAGCATGACTACGCGATCGGCAAGTACGGCGTCGATCGTCGCTGGCTGCTCGAAGGCCAATCGACCGACAAGGACACCTGGTCGAAGCCGCAGCCGCTCGTCTTTCCCGACATTCACTGCACGTCGGGCGGCGGCCGCCACACCTTCGGCTGGCGCATGCCGATCGACGATGAAAACACGATGGAAGTGTACGTGCGTTCGTTCGATCCCGGTCCGGGCGTCACGGTGCCCGTTCAGGATCCGGTACCGTATCTCGAAGTCGAGATGGTCGATGAAAACGGGCGCTTCACGGCGTTGAATTCAGTCACCGGCCAAGACGTGATGGCGTGGGTCTCGCAGGGTACGGTTCTCGACCGTACCGAAGAGCGTCTCGGCGATACCGATCGCGGCGTGATCTTGTTCCGGCAATTGCTCAAGGCCCAAATCGACGCGGTCGAAGCGGGCCGCGATCCGATCAACGTCTTCCGCGATCCCGCCGAGAACCAATGCCTCGATCTCCCCGTGCCGTGGGATCGCGGTTATGCGTGGGGGTACGGCAAGGACGGCAGTTACGTTCGCGGTTCGATCACCGCCGCCGACCCGCTGCCCGAGCATCTCAAGAACGAGATCGAAGACCTCTTCGTCCGCGCCGCTGAGAGCCGTCAGCGCCCCGCCTCAGCGATCGCCTAAAGGAGCTGCGTTCGTGTCCGAAGTGATTCAGGTTCGACAACCGGTTGGCAGGAAGAAGATTTTGCCACGACTTCGGCTACAGAACTCGACGGCGCGCGGGGTGCTCTCGATCATCGCCGCCGGCGTGATCTGGGAAATCGCCGGGCGCACGTTCCTGAGCAACCCGCTCTTCTTCGCCCCGCTCAGCGCGGTCATCGCGAAGATGCAGCAGCTTTGGGTGGCCGGCACGCTGCAGCAAGACATCCTGGTCAGCGCGCAAGAGTTCATCATCGGCTTCGTGCTCGCATCGATCGCCGGCATCGCGATCGGCGTGATCATGGCGAGCTCCAAAGCCATTTGCGACGTCATCGATCCGTGGGTCTCGATGCTCTATGCCACGCCGTTCGTCGCGCTCGCGCCGCTGCTCACGTTGTGGCTCGGCATCGGCATGACGGCCCACATCGCTGTCGTCTTCATCGTCGTGATCTTTCCGGTGCTCATCAACACCCACGCGGGCCTGGCCAATAGCGACCGCGATCTGATCGAGGTCGCGCGATCGTACGGCGCCGATCAGCGTCAGATCTTCGTGAAAATCCGCTTCCCCGGCGCCTTGCCGTTCATCGTAGCCGGCCTGCGGCAAGGCATCGCGCGCGGGCTCACCGGCGTCGTCGTCGCCGAGCTGTTCGGGTCGCGCGCCGGTCTCGGCTACCTGATCCTGATCTCGGGCCAGCAATTCGATCCGGCCGGGCTGCTCGTCGGCATCTTGCTCTTCGCACTCGTCGGCGTCGGCGCCGTCGAGGCGGTTCGCATTCTCGAACGGCGCATCGCGCCGTGGCGCTTCTCGGAGGTCAGCGAATGACGTCGACGGTTGCACCGGCGCTGCCGAAGCTCTCGATCGAGCATCTCTCGAAGAGCTATCGCAAGGGCGATCAGTCGGTCGAAGCCCTGCGCGACGTGAGCATCGATATCGCCGGCGGCGAGTTCGTCTCGATCGTCGGCGCGTCGGGCTGCGGCAAGACGACGCTGCTGCGTATGCTCGACGGCTTGATCGCGCCGAGTTCGGGCAGCATCGCGCTCGATCAGAAGCCGATCGACGGGCCGGGATACGGGCGCGCCTTCGTCTTTCAACAAGACCGTCTGCTGCCATGGCGCAACGTGCTCACCAACGTCATGCTGGGCACGGAGATCCAAGGGCACAAGGCACCGGCCGATCGCGCGCGTGCGCTGCAGTTCATCGAACTGGTCGGTCTGAGCGGTTTCGAGAAGCATTATCCGCACGAGCTCTCGGGCGGTATGCGTCAGCGCGTCAACCTGGCGCGCGCGCTCACCGCGGAACCCGAGGTACTGCTGCTCGACGAACCGTTCGCTTCGCTCGATGCGCAGACGCGCGAGATCATGCAAGCGGAGTTGCTGCGGGTCTGGCGCGAGACGCGCAAGACGGCGATCTTCGTCACGCACCAAATCGACGAAGCCGTCTACCTCTCGGATCGCGTGGTGGTGCTCACCGTTCGTCCGGGGCGCATCAAGGAGATCGTGAAGATCGACCTGCCGCGCCCGCGCGAACTATCGGTGAAGCGCACCCCGGCGTTCGTCGAATATACGAGCCACATCTGGCAGCTCATCGAGCAAGAGGTTCAGGAAAGCATCGGCCTCGAGAAGGCCGCCGCGGCGGCCCGGCACCTTACTTAGAACACCACTCCGTGTCGACCAGCTTGGCCGAATCGCCCGGCTTGAGCGTGGTCAAGCGGTTTTGCTGCTGCAGGATCGACACCAGCGTATCTAACCGCGACGGCACGGCGCACTTATCGGTGAGCACGTGCTTTTGCACCCAGTAGCTGTAGGCCGCTTCCGATTCTTCCTGGGTGCTGTTGGTCGCGGCGGCAAGGATATCGATCGCCTTCGCCTTGTTGGCCGGATTGTTGAGCCACGCGAGCGATTCGGCTTGGACTTTGAGGAACTTCCGCAGCGCGTCCGGGTGCTGCTGCGCCCAATCCTTGCGCACGGCGAGCAGGCTGAGCGCGAGGCTCGGCACGACGTCGGGCGTAAACGCGAGCGAGGTCATGCCGCGCGCCTTCAGCTTTTCATCTGCGGGCGATGAGAACAAACCCGCGTCGATCGCGCCTCCGAGCATCGCCGCTAAGCGCTGGCTCTGGCCGCCGCCGTACACCCAATCGACGTCCTTTTCCGGATCGAGCCCGGCTTTCTTGAGGATGTTCTTGAGCACGGTCGTGTAGATCTCGATCGGCGACGCCGCACCGATGCGTTTCCCCTTGAGCTGCGCGATGGTTTTGATGCCCGGTGCGGCCATGAGGTTGTAAGGATTGCGATCGGCGACCGGTCCCACGGCGACGATGTTCGCGCCCTTGTCGACGCCGAGCACGAAGCCGGTTGAATCGATCGACACGACGTCGAGCGAGCCGCCGATCAATGCCGTGACGGTCGTCGGCGGATCGACGAGCGTCTGCTGCACGTCCAAGCCTTCGTTCTTGTAGAAGCCTTCGGCTTGGCCGACGAAGTACGCCCAATCGACCGGCGTCTGCGACATCGCGCCGCGCTTGACCACCGTCAGCGGCGCATCGGCAGCGCTCGCGGACACCAGCGATGCGGCAAACAAGAGCGCGAAGCCGGCAACGGCGGCACGGGCGATTTTCTTCACGAGAACTCCTCAATGCGGAATCGTTCCGACGACCAGAACGGCCCGGTGTACCCGCACAGCCGGAAGATCGCCGTATGCGCGATGTCGCGCACGAACTTGATGTCGACTTGCGGACGGCCCGTCTCATAGCCCGGCGGTCCGAAGTAGCCGTGATCGAGCAGCTCGGTGCGAACCGCGGTGAGCCGGTCGAGGCCCGCTTCGTCGACGTTGAGCCGCAGCTCGGCGACCATGCCGGCAAAGTCCGCGCGATACGCATGTTCGGCGTTCGGAGCGCGGCGCTCGGCGAGATAATATGCGGTGGTCTGTACGGCGTCCATGAGCAAGCCGGCGGAAAGATGAATCTGTGCGACCACGTTCGATCCGGTGATCTGATCGAACACGACGTCAGCCGGAAAGCCGCCTTCGGCGAGGGGGACGACGCCTTCGCCGATCGCCGCGAACGCGCGCAACAGTACCGCGTCGTCGGCGGGAAACGGCGAATGCGGAAAGCGTCCGACCCGGCGGTAACCGCGGTAGTGCGTGGCCGAAAGCAGCTTGTCGCCCGCGGCGTACTGCTCGATCGCGATGATCGGCGTCGCGATGCCGGCGATCAACGAGATCACCATCTCGAGCCGATCACGTTCTTTCGGACTGAGCACGCCTTCGATCGCAACGGCCATGCGCAGGTCGTGATGGCTCGTCGCGTCGGGTGAATGACCTTGAAACACGACCGTACGGCCGGCAAAGCGGCTCACGCCGTTCCAGCTCGTACCGGAGAGAATCACGCGCGTTGAAGCGACCGGCAGACCGGCCGCACCGCCGTAGGAAAGGTGAAGTTCGGCACAGTTGAAGAGCCGCGCGCCGTTTGCCGACGTGCCGGTAAACGTGACGGGTGAACTGCGCCACGAACCGTCGGCGGCTTCGAGTTTACCGCCCGGCTCGCCGTACCGTTCTTCCGGAATCGCGAACGTGGAAATATCTTCGAAGCGCGCGCTGATCGAGCTGCTCGATACCGTCACCGATACGTTGCCGCGAGATTGTTCGCCCGACTTGGCCGTGTACACGGCTTCGCACGGAGCCGTTGTAAACGACTCCGTCGCGCCGCGTTCAGCGATCGACATCTAGCTGAAGAATTTGCCGGGCAGCGGAATGACGGGCTGCTCTTTGTTCTCCACCGAATCGCCGGCGAACGGTTTGCCCTCGAGGTCGACGCGGTCGTCAAAGTTCGTCCAGCCCTCGCGCTTCGCGCCGACGCGCAGGAGCACCAGATTCTCATCGCCGCTGCTGAGGAACCAGTAGTAGCTGCCCGAGGGAATCATGATGCCGTCGTACTTGCGCAGCACGCGAATCTCTTCGCTCTCACCAAGCCGGAACGTCGCCTCACCGGCGAGGATCACGAACATATGATCTTCTTGGCTGTGCGTGTGGATCGCGTTTTCACCGCCGGCCGCATAGACTTTCAAGTGGGCGGCCAAGAGATCGGTTTTGGCGAGCAAGTCCATCGTGCGGCCTTGCGCGAGCAACTGACCTTTCAGCGTGAACGGCTTTGCTTCCGGAGCGGCCTTTTGGGTTTGCGTGCTCATCAATCGTCTCTTTCTGCTAGGCGGTAACGGCGGTGGGAGCGGCTCCCGAAGAGAGGAGCTTTCCGAGGCCGGACGTGGTGGGGTGCCCGATTTGGGCCAGCGACCACCACGCGGTGGCCTGGGTTTGTTCGATCACGGGGATGTTCTTTTCATCTTCGAGCACCCGCGAGATGCCGAGCATATTGCCGCGCGCAAAGATTACGACGCCGTCGCACTGCGGAAAGCGCGGCAGCGTTTCCCGCGCCAGCGCATCGTAGTCGGCCGCCGTCTTGGCGTTCACTTCATCTGCGTTGCGGCAGCCGAGCCCGACCGCCGCCTCGACGGCGAGGCCCACGTCGCGGCAAAACCCGACGATCTTGTCGTTCGACGGCTCGTCGTACTGCGTCACGAGCAGCGCATGACGCACGCCCAGATGCAGGCAGGCGAGCGCCGTCGCCGTGAGGCTCGAAACGATCGGCACGCCGCGTTCGCGCGCGAGGCTTCCGAACAGCTCTTGCTCGGCCGCATAGCCGCGTCGCGCCGCATTCGGAATGCCCATGACCACGATGGCTTTCGCGCCCTCATCCGCGAGCACGTGCACCGCACCCGGAATCGCCGCGTTCGAACGCGCTTCTTCGCCCGGCTTGCCGTTGCGGTTGTTCAGCGTCGCAACGATTGCGGTCACGTCGGTGGGGAGCACCTCGTTGAGATCCGAGGGCAGTTGAACGACCGACGGCGAGATCGATCCAATTTTCGGCATCGATCAGGCTTCGACCAGCATGTTCTTCCGGCGCGCCGCCTCGACGTAGAGATCTTCGATTTCGTCCGCAACGTGTTCGGGCAAACGATCGGCGGCGGTAACCGAACCGCGAATGTACGAACCGTCCGCAGCGTAACCCCACGCATGACCGCGATCGAGCACGGTCGGCAGATCGATCTGCACGTTCTCAGCCGGATCGCGGAACACGTTGATCGGCGTCATGCCGGCTTCGACGCGTTCGATCTGATCGCGAATCAGCTGACGGTAGGCGATGATGCCGCGATCGGAATCACCGAGGCGCTCCTTGGTGCGGTCCATGATCTCGCCTTGCATCGTCCAGGCCATGAAGTCTTGACCGTTGACGGTGTCGAGCGAGAGAAAATTCCCCGTCTCGTCGCGGACCGGCATCTCGTAGTAGGGCACGACCTCTTGCTTGGGCACTTTCACGCCGTTGCCGGGCTGGAACGAACGCAGCACCACTTGCATCGTGTGGGTATCATCGATCGGCACGCGCCAGCCGAAATCGTGGCGGCCCGAACCCGACGTCACGTGCGTGTTCGGGAAAACGAGCGGCGAGCTCGACGTCCACGTGTTCGCCGTTTCGCTTTGGCCTTCGATCAGCCAGCCGCGATGCAGGCCGTACTTGTGCATGCCGTACTCGTGCTTGATGATCGGTTTCTGAAAGCCCGATGCGAGCGCCCAGCGCGGATCGCTCTTCGGAATCCCCTGTTCGCCGAGCCAGGTTTGAAAAAACTCGCCGTGCAGATAGATCGTGTGCATCGCATCGGGCGTGTTCTCCATGCACTGCAGCCAGTTGCACGGCACGATCGCATACGCGATGACGCGGTAGACGTCGTCCCACACGAGACGGTCCCAGTTCGGCAGCAGCGGTACCGGATCGGGCCCGATGTACGCAAACACGAGCCCGGCCAATTCCTGGACGTGATAGGCGCCGATTTGGACCTTGTCTTTGAACGTGCTGCCGGCGGGCTCGGCCGGTTGATCGACGCATTGGCCGGTCGTATCGAACGTCCAGCCGTGATAGGGGCAACGGATGCCCGCGTCGTTCGTCCGCGCGCAGTCAAGCTTGACCTGACGGTGCGCGCAGCGATCGTCGACCAGGCCCATACGATTCTTGCCATCGAGGAAGAGCACCATGTCTTGACCGTAGAGCCGGATCGGCATGACGCGGCGCTCGCGCAGCTGCTGCATCGGCGCGACCGGCTGCCAATAGTGCCGGAAGAGCTTCCCGACCGGCGTCCCGGGGCCGACGCGGGTGAGGCGCTCGTTTTCTTCAGCGGTCAACATGTGGTGGGGCTCCTTCTGAAATACTTCTTTTAGAGTACGCCCCGGGCTGGACCCGTTCAATTCTTATACCGGCGGCATCCATTCCGTTACCTCATGTATCAACGCAGCGCAAGGTCGCCGGTCCGGCCGCGGGAATTAGGCCGCCCATGCCAGCCGTAGATGCCGCGAACGCCGCGCGCTTGATCGATCTCGTCACCGCCAGCCGGATCCTCGAAAACGAGGGCATCCTCGACAGCTACGGCCACGTCACCGTGCGTTCTGCCACGGATCCGGGACATTTTTTCATGCCGCGCGCCTTGCCGCCCGGCTCGATCACGGCCGGCGATTTGGTCGAACTCGATCTCGAGTGCACGCCGGTGCTGCCGAACGCGCCGCGTCTCAACGGCGAGCGGTTCATCCACTCCGAGATCTACAAAGCGCGGCCCGACGTGCAGTGCGTGATTCACTCGCACTCGGCGGCCGTAATCCCGTTCGCCGTGGCCGGCGTGCCGCTGCGTCCGGTGCTCGCACAAGGCGGCTTCTTGCCGCCCGAAACGCCGGTCTTTGAGATTCGCGAAGCGACGGGGACCGTGGCCTCGCGCGGCATGCTCGTGACGAACAGCGCGCTCGGCGCGTTTCTCGCAAAAAAACTCGGCGCAGCGCCCGCGATTCTGCTGCGCGGCCACGGTGATGCCGTCGTCGGCACGAGCGTGAAACAAGCCGTCGTGCGCGCGCTCTACGTATCGCTGAACGCGCGCGTGCAGTCGGAAGCGATGCGACTCAGCCCCACTATCACCGCGATGGACGACGCCGAACTCGAGTATAATGCGAAAGAAAACTTCGACGTCGACCGCCCGTGGGCGAATTTCAAACGCCGCTTGACCGAAGGCTACTACGCTCGCGGCCGCGAGCTTCCGAAAGGCTTCGAGCTCGACCCGATTACCTAAACCGGCGAGAGCTCTTTCGCGGGCGCATCGAGCTTCATGAAGCGCTTGATGTTGCCGCTGAGGATCTTCTCTTTGTCTTCCCGCGAGAGCGCGATCGCCTCGAACAACTCTAGCGCGTAGTGCGAATCCCAGCACGGGTAATCCGTGCCGTACATCACGTGATCCACGCCGAAGTATTCGATCGCAAACCGCATGCCCGCCGTGTGCGGCGAGACCATGTCGGTGTACATGCGCTTCAAGTACGTGCTCGGCAACTCCGGCAGCTTTGCGCCGGTGCCGTTCTTGTCGAGACGTCCCGCTTGATACGGCAGCGCACCGCCGGTGTGCGATACGACGACCTTCAAGTTCGGATAGCGTTCCATGATGCCCGAGAAGATCAACCGCGACGTCGCAACGGTCGCCTCCATGATGCGGCCTACGCTGCGATGCAGCGCACCGCCGTAGCCGGCCAGCGGATCGGCGAAGAGCGCATCGGTCGGATGCATGAAGAGCGGGATGCCCAACTGTTCGCAGCGCGCATAGAACGGCTCGAGCCGCGGCGCGGCGATGTCCGGATCGTCGCCGATGCTGCCCGGAATATTGACGCCGAGCAAGCCTAAACGACCGACGGCATCTTCGAGCACGTCGATTGCAACTTGGGTGTCGGTTAGCGGCACCGCCGCGGTGGCCCAAAAACGCCCGGGGTGCGAACGCACCGCGCCGGCCATCTCTTCGTTCCACTGGATCGCCGCTTCTTTGCCTTCGGCGGCCGGCACATCGGAGAAGTGCACCGAGAACGGCCCGATCGACCCGAGCGCCGAGACGTGATGCCCCAGCGTGTCCATGTACGTGAAATGCCCGTCCAGATCGTACCAAACCGCCGGCACCGCCAGCACATACGTGCAGCCGGGCGCCCGATAGTAATTGAACCCGCCCTTACCGTCAGGCTCCGCCCGCGGATACCCCTTACGCTTGCACAGATCCTCAAAGATCGACCGCGGCCACCAATGAAAATGCGACTCAATAATGTCCACGGCCAAAACCTCCGGAACAAGCGCTGCCAGGTCTAGCAAGGTTCAAGCGCATCCCCCCTTTGTCATGCCGAGCGGAGCGCCGTAGGGCGCGGAGACGAGGTACGCGCCATAATCATGACACCAGCCGGAGCAATGCCCCCAACGGAAGACCGCCAACTACCGCGGGCACCACTCCGCATCGATATACTTATCCACATCCGCCGGCGTCGACTTCGTCTGCCCGGTATCATGCATCATCGCCAAATCCGCTTGCATCCCCGGCTTCATGACACAATAATTCGTCGGAAAATCCCGCACCTTGACGACGTACTCGTTATACGCATCGCCCGCCTCATACGCCGAAACGTTCGTGGCCTTCTCCAAAATCGCAAGCGCATCGGCCTTATTCGCCGGATCGGCCAGCCACCGGCTCGCCTCCGCCATCGCCTTCAAATATCCGCGCATCGCCGCCGGATTCTTCACGGCCCAATCCCGCCGCACCGCCGTAATACTCAACTGCAAATATTTATAATAATCCGGCGTGAACGCGAGCGCATGGAACCCGCTCTCCGCAAGTTTCGTATCCTGCGGCGCCGCAAAGAGCCCAGCCTGAACCGCCCCGCCGGCCACTGCCGCATAGCGCTGATTCTGCCCGCCGCCGTACACGAGATCAACGTCCTTATCCGGATCGAGCCCGCCCTTGCGAATGATCTGCTTGATTACGAGCGTGTACAACTCGATCGGCGACACCGCGGCGACGTGCTTCCCCGCGAGATCCTTGACGGTTTTCACCGACCCCGGCACCATCAAGTGATACGGCATGCGGTCGGCGCCCGAGCCCGTCGCAACGACTCCCGCGCCCTTGTCGATTCCGAGGATCAGCTGCGTCGCCGGCGTGAGCGCAACATCAACGGATCCGCCGATGAGCGCCGGCACGATCGCGACCGGATCGAGCGCGATGAGTTGCACGTCCAGCCCTTCGCGTGCAAAGAAGCCGCGCGATTCGGCGATGAAGTGCGGCCAGTTCTGCGCCGTGATCGAGGGAGTGGCAAAGCGGATCACCGTCTTGGCCGGCGTGTCGGCCGATGCGCGCGCGCCGAGCAGGGCGATCGCAGCCGCAGCGATCGTCAGGACACGTCGAGCGCCGTTCACTTGGGTTCGAGTTCGTCCGTCAAGTGGAATTGAGTCAGCGGTTTGCCCTCGGCCAAGGCCGCCAACTCGCGCCGCCAAAGCTTGCGGAAATGCGCCTCCGCGATGTCGGAGCTCCCCAAATGCTCGTCTTCGCGCGTCGAGACCGGCCCCTGCGCAACCTGAGCGACGTAATCCTCAACCGCTTCGATGTGCGTGCGATCCTTGATATCGCGCAGGCGCAACGTCCCCGCCAGCACCTGTTCGGCCAGCACCGGAATCACCGAGCGGTCGTAAAAACTCGCCGTACGCCCCGCAAGAATCTTCTCCGCCGCTTCACCCGTAACCGGAATCAGTGTGACGCGGTACGTCACGTGGCTCTCATCGTCGATCGGCACCCGGAACGAAACGTGCAGCGAATGTGCGACGCCCTTTGCCATGTTGATCGCCCGCGGCACGATGTATCCGACGTTGGGCATGATCTTGTGCGCGACGTTTTCCTTGGCGTCGTTCGGCCAGCGCGAATACGCGGTATGCCCCCACGGCGTATCTTCAACCCGCACTTCGGGCACACCGGTGATGCCCTTCTCCTCCATCAGGTCCCGATGGACGAAGCTGAAGTGCAGCGCGGAATTCTCGAGCGAGAAGAAATAGTTCGCCGGCATCACGTCGACCGTCACGTCGCGAATGCCATCCCGCTCCATCGCCTTGAAGCGCCACATCGGCGGCGGCTCGCCCTCGCCGAAATAGACGAAGATCAAGCCCAGGTATTCTTCGGTCGGATATCCGTCGATGTTCAGCGCCGGCGTCGCGCGCGCTTTTTCCGACGGTCGCTCGATCACTTGACCCTTCGGATCGAACACCCAGCCGTGATAGAAACAGCGGATGCAGCTGCCTTCGACAAAGCCGACGCTCAGTTGGGCTCCGCGATGCGAACAGCGGAAGCCGACCGCATGCGCGACGCCGTCTTCATCGCGGTAGAGCGTGAAGTCTTGGCTCATGATCTTCACGGGCTTGGCATCGCCCGTCTCGAGATCTTCCGAACGGTACACCGGCTGCCAGAAGGTGCGCATGTAACGCCCCGCGATCGTCCCGGGCGCGGTATGCACGAATGCGTTCTTGTGAACGCGGACTTCCTCGGTCGAGTGGAGCTCGATAGCCATTGGTTACGATTTCCCCGCAAGTTCGAGCGTGGTGACGTGTTCGGCGCCGTAATACGCGCCGCTGAAGCCGCATGATTTCAGGACAACCGCATCAGCGATATCGCGCAAGAACTTGATGTCCTTTTGCGGCCGCCCGGTTTCGTAGCCCGGATCGTGAAAGTACCCGCGTTCGAGCAGCTCTGCCCGCACGCGTTCGTAACGCTCGCGATCGTCCGGCGAGAGCCCGAAGTCGTAGCCGTGCGCGGCAGCGGTCACGTTTGCCAGCGCCAGCATCTGCGCGGACATGTGAATGTCGCGCACGTTGTACGAGCACACGATCAGGTCGACGACGCGCCGCAGCGGGAAGGCTCCTTCTTGGCTCGCGCGCAGCGCGCTTGCGAGCATCGCAAAGGCCTTCGCTTTCGTCTCAACCGCGACGCCGGTGAACGGGCTATGCGGCGACCAGCCGACCCGCGGCGTCCAGCGCCGGTGCTCGGTCTCGATGAGGCCTCCGGCGGCATCGTACCGCTCGACGCAGACAACGGCCGTCTCGACGCCCTCAACAAATCCAAGCGAACGGGCGATGTCCGCGATCTCGGAATGCGGGAGATTTCCGCTCGCAACCATCGCCATGCGCTTGTCGTGATGATTTGCAACGTCGTGCGTCAGCGCGTGCACGATCGCGTCGTTGCCGGCAACCCTCGCGGATCCCGACCACGCAGCGCCGGCAAATACGATGCGCGTGAGGGCAATCGTCCCCTTCGCGCTGCGGTTCAGCAGCAGCGAACCGTCGAAGAGCACCTCGCCCGCCGTCTGCGGCAACCCGCCGTAGCCTTTGACCGCCTCCCAACGTCCGTCGAGCGAGCGGATACGTGCCGGACCGGCCGGCCGCTTCGCAAACGCCGCGTCATCCTTCGGCACGAAACGCACCGAGATCGACGTCGGCGAGAGCACGACCGATGCGTTGCCGGCCGTACTCCATACCGGCGTCGCACGGCTCTCCGGAGCGACGTTGTCCTCGCGCGTGAACGTCGTATCGACGGGCTTAGAGGTGAAAACCTCGAGTTGCGCTGCACCGTCCAAGGCAGCGCGTTCTTCGACCGCGCGACCCGCGATGCCGGTAGAAACTACATCCTGTGACACGCGCCTAGTCTAGCACCGGGCCCCTCAGAGCGCCAGGGTCGCCGCCGCGAACAGCTCCTCGGCATCGACGCGCCGGCTCGTGATGTGCTGTTCGTGCAGGTAGCGCAGCAGCGTATCCAGTTCTTTGCGCGACCGGCGCACGCTGTATGGCCACGGATCGACCGCGACGGCATCGCGCACGCTCTTCGCGACGATCCCGGCACCGACGTACGGGCCGAGCCCGTCGACCAAGCGTCGCAGCACGCGCTCCGTTGCGGCATTGAACGCATCGACGATGTTCAACGCCGCCCACGGGTAACGCTCGAGCACCGAGCGGCGCACCACGACGGTATGGTTCACCGGATACATGCCGGTCGCCGCGTGATAACGGATCGCTTCCGCTGCAACGTCCGGATAGAGCGTGCGCACGCGCGAATCGGCGTGCAAATCGGCGCGGCTGCGGTCGACCAGATTGCGCGCGGTGATGTAGTGAAAGAGCACGTCGAGTTCGCCGTCGAGCAGCATCCGGTCGAGGCTCTTGTCCGGCGCGAGAAACGAAAAGCGCAGATCCGCCGGTGGAACGAAACCGAGTGCGCCGCCGAGCGAGCGATCCGCCTCGCGTTCCATCACCCACGTCAGGTCGCTCGGCTGCACGCCGTATTCATCCGCGAGCACGCCCCGCGCCCACACCACCGAGGTTTGAATGTAATCCGGCACGCCCGCGCGCATACCGCGCAGATCGGCCGGCGTTTGGATTCCGGCATCGGCCCGCACCAGCAACTGCGTGTGATAGAACCGGCGCAACGTGAATACCGGCAGGGCGACCCAATCGGATTTTCCGTCGGCCACGAGGCACGAGAGCGCCGAGAGTGACATCTCCGAGACGTCGAACTCGCCGAACTCGAGTTGCCGCCAGAACATTTCGGCAGATTCCATCGGGCTTAGTCGCAGCGTGATGCCGGCAGGAGCAACGCTGCCGTCGAGCAGCGGCCGCGTCCGTTCGTTCACCGTGAACGCCGCCGAGAGCTCGATGTTGCTCAACGTCCGGCGTCCCGCAGGTACGTCGCGTCGAAAACATCACCGATCGGCGGTACGGTCGTGATCGCACCGGCCGCGCGAATGTCTTCACCCATCGCGAGAAAATCGCGGCTGAGGTTAACGCGGTCGTTGATGTCGAACACGTGCAGTTGGGTGAAGTCGAGGTCGTAGGCCTTCGCCGCCGTCGTCGCCGCGATGTTCGTGGCCGTCACGAGCGCCGCGACGGTTTCGGCCTTGTGCGTGTACCCGAACTGCACCGCGCGCTTGAGCGCCCGCACGAAATGCACCACAGCGGCGCGGTTCGCAGCCGCCCACTTCGTGTTCACGGCAAATGCGGTATCGGCCCACGGCGTCAACGTTTTGGCTCCGCTATCGAGCCGGTGGAAGCCCTTCTCTTCGGCCAGAATGTCGAACGGCTGCGAGAGCACGGTCGCCTGCACCGTGCCGGACATCAGCGCATCGAAGCGGGAGCTGCTGCTGGCCGAGGTGTAGACCGTGAAGTCGCTGCGCTGCAGCTGGTGCATCGCTGCCATTTTGAAGAACGAGAGCGAAGAGACGTCCTGCGGCGAGCCGAGCGTGACCGACTTTCCTTTCAGGTCGGGCCAACTATTTATACCCGCTGACACCAGCACCGTGTAGGGATTGGGACCAAATTCAGGCGCCACGATCTTGATCGGTAACCCGTGCGCGACCGCGGCGATCTCGATGTCGCTCCCGTCGAGCCCGATGTTCGCATCGGACGTCGCAAGGACGTTGATCGTCGCCACGTTGCTCCCGCTTAGCACGGGCGTGACCTTCAGCCCCTCGTCGCTGAAGAAGTTCTGCGCGAGCGCGATGTACACGGGCCAATTACCGCTCCCCGGCGCGTTCATTGCCAGAGAAATGGGAACCGGCGTCTGCGTCTGCGCGTTCGCGCGTGCGACGAGCGATATCGTGCAGCATAGTGCAAGCGCGAACGAGCGAAATCCAAAGCGATCCATGGCGCTCGCCTACGCGGGGCGCCCGGCGAACTCCCCTAGACGCGCTCCGCGTGCGGAACCGCGACGTCACGCTCCCACGTACGATGCTGCGGATCGCGCACGTCGACGCTGAACGATCCGACCTGCTCGATCTCGATCGTCAGTTGGTCGCCGTCCATGATCGGGCCCAGCCCTTCGTGATGGGTACCGGTGGCAATGACGTCGCCCGGTTCGAGCGGCACAACCGCGGAGGCGGCTTCGATCAACTTCTCGATCGAGTTTGCCATCTCGGTCGTACGGAAATCGTGCTTGAGATTGCCGTTGACCCACTGCCGGATACGGAGATCCATCGGATTCGGCACCATGTCGGCCGTAACGAGGCCCGGCCCCATCGGGCCGAACGTCGCGAACGACTTGTGAATGTAGAAGCCCGAGCTCAGACCGCGCGCCGAGAAATCGATGAAGGCCGTGTAGCCGAACACGTACCGCATCGCGCCGGCGGCCGGCACGTTGTCGGCGCGCGTGCCGATCACGACCGCGAGTTCGGGCTCCGCATGAAACTCTTTCGCCTGATGCGCCGGCAGCACGATCGTATCGCCGGCGCCGATAACCGAACCGCGCGCCTTCAGGAAGAAGTCCGGCGGAGCGTTGTTCTCACCGCGCCGTTCGCGTTCGTAATCGCGGTAATTGCGCGCCGCACACAGCAGCTGATCGGATTCCGGAACCGGCGCCCGCAAGCGCACCTCCGTAACCGGCACGCCGCCGCCGCCCGCAACGAGCGCATCGATCCGGCCGCGCAGCCCTTCGGCACGTTCGATGAAACTGCGCACGATCGCGAGCGGGCTCGCGCCCTCGACCAGGGCACTGATGTCGTACACGCGGTCGTTGACGCGGACGCCCGGCACGTAGTCACCGAAGAACACGAACTCCATTGCGGTCAGCGCACTCCCACGCCGCTCGGTGCGGCAGCTTCGACGAGATGGTAGAGGTTGTTGGCGTTGTCGCGACCGACTTTGCGCGCGAGACCCGGCTTGTGCAGCGTGTTTTCCTCGAGCGTCGTCAGCGAACGCGGCCAGGTGGTCATGTGGTGCGGAAAATCACTGCCCCACATGTAGTTGTTCTCGCCGTAGACGTCCGATGCCAGCATCAGCGCGCGATCGTCCTCAAAGCCGAAGAACACGTTCTCGCGCAGATACTCGCTGGGCCAGCGCTTGTTTACGGTCTTTTCCCGGTCGTCCGCGGAGACGCGGCCGAAGTCGTAATCGATCACCTGAACGGTTGATGCGGCATCCCAGACTTGGAATTCCGCGAGACCGATTTTCAGCGTGGGGTAGCGATCGAAGACGCCCGAGAAGATCAAGTTGCTCGCCATCTCCCACGCCGGGTGCGGACCGTACGCCGGACCGCTCATGCCGTTGATGATGTACTTGCGCGGATCGTATTCGCGCTTGCCGTCGCCGTGCGCCGTGACGGGACGCCCCTGGCTCGCGCCCGAGTGCGCGCTCAGCGGTATGCCGAGCTCGACCGCGGTCTGCCACAACGGCTCGTACTTCGGGTCCCAGTAGCCGCTGCCGCCGATCGTCGTCGGGATGTGCACCGTTTTCACCCCGCGGCCCACGTATTCGCGCATGTCCTTGACCGCCAGGTCGATGTCGAGGACCGAAATCAACGGGGCCGGGAAGAGCCGCTTCGGCGCATGGGCCGCAAACGTGTCGATGATCCACTCGTTGTACGAGCGGAAGATTCCGCGCTGCAGCACCGGATCGTCCTGCAAGTAGTTGAAGCGCGTCGCACTCGAGTAGATGATCGACGCCTCGACGTTGTCGCGGTCCATCGCCTTGATGTATTCGGCCGGATCCCAGCCGCCGCGGTTGGTCTCGTAACGGAAATTCTCGCGGAACTCCTTGGCCTTGATGCTGAAGGTCTCCGGATCGCTCCAAATCGTGTTGTCGCGATGGCCGGGCTTGTCGACGACGTAACCCATCGAAAAGTACGCCGACCGCATTGGCGGGAGGCCTTCCTGAATGATCCAGAGGCCCGGCTGCAAACCCGGCGGATCGAGCACCACGTACGGTGCACGATCGCCGAATTCGCGTTGCGCCCGAACCCAGGCGTCGGGATGTTCGCCGATGTGGCTGTCGGCCGAGATCAGTTTGAAATCGAGCATAACGGTATCCTAGGCAGAGGCGGCCGCCGCATCGACGTCGGCAATGTCGGCCGTCATCGTGCGCGAGGCGATCCAGAAGAACAGCGCAGCGAAGAAGAAAAAGAAACTCGACGCGATCAAACCGTAGCGCAACGACTCTGCGCCCGCCGTCTTCGAGAACAGATCGCTGACGAAGCCGATAAACTGCTGGCCGAAGCCGACGCCGAAGAAGTTGAAGATCAACAGCCAGCACGCCGAGGCCGTCGCGCGTATCGACGGTAAGACGAGCGCTTGGAACGTGCTGAACGACGCGCCCAGGCAGAGCGAGTTGATCCCGCTGCCGATTGCGTAGAGCGCGATCGTCGCGCTCGCCGAGTACGACAGGAAGCCGATCGTCAGCAGAACGCCGGCGATGCAGGCCACGATCGCGGGCTGCCACAGATACCAGCGCTCGTCGTTGCGCGCGAGCCGGCGTACGAGATACCCGCCGGCCAGCGCGCCGATGCACGACAGCAAGCCGCTCGTCACGGCGAGCGTGGGACCGAGATTTTGCGGTTTCATCGCGTACGAGCGGATGAGGAACGACGGCATCCACGTGCCGATGCCGAAGCTGACGAAGCCGGTGCACGACTGCGCGATGACGAGCCAGCGGTACGTGCGGCTGTTCCAGAGCATCCGCACCGTCGCGCCGAACGTCGGCGCTACGCCCGTAACCGGCCGTTCGTCGGCGCCGCCGCGAACGGGTTCGCGCACGGTGAGGTACCAGATCCCCGCGAAAACCAAACCCGGGATACCGGCAACGAAGAACGCCGCTCGCCAGCCGTAGTGCCCGACCGTCCACCCGCCGAGCGCCAGCGCAACGAGGACGCCGGCCTGCGTCGCCATCGCCAAATATCCGAACGCGACCGGACGCTGTTTCTTCGGATAGTAATCGGCCAAGACCGAATAGAGCATCGGATTGCAGCCTGATTCACCAATCCCGACGCCGATGCGCGCGGAAAGAAACTGCACGAACGAGGTGGTCGCGCCCGAGAGCGTCGTCATCACGCTCCAGAACCCGAGCGACACCGCAAACACGCCGCGGCGCGACGTTGCATCGGCGAAACGTGCGATCGGAATCCCGAGCGTCGCGTAGAAAATCGCAAACGCGACGCCGCTCATGAACCCGAGTTGCGCATCGGTGAGGTGCATCTCGAGCTTGACCGGCTGCAGCACGAGGCCGATCATCTGCCGGTCCATGTAGCTGAATCCGATGCCGATGCAGCACATGACCGCAACGAAGTTCCGGTAGGCGTCCGACGTTGCCCCGGAATGGGAAACGCCCACGGCGTCAGAGGGCCCGGGCATGGTGAGAGGTCGATCCATGTCACGCTCCACGGCGAAAGCCCGCGCTGAACGGGCCGGTGCTTGCCGCGAGCCTAGCACGCCCGGAAGGCCGGACTCATTCCATTTCCGCGGCAGACATTCCGCGGTGGAATATTCTTACTCGCGCGAGGCCGGTTGTGGCGCGAAGTGCTCGAGCAGAAAGTTTCGGAAGCGGCGGGCCCGGGGCGAAAGCGGGATCGAACTTCGCCGAACCAGCGAAAACGGGTAGTCGAGGAAGTCCGCTTCGATCGGCAGCCGGACGAACGCGCCGCTGGCCAGCTCGTCGTGGACTGCCGTCTCGAACAGCATGCCGACCCCGAGGTTCCGGCTCACCATGTGTTTCACGCCCTCATAGGAGAGAAACTCGACGGTATTCTCGCGCGTGAAGCCCAACTGCTCGAGCCCTTCGAAGACTAGCGGCCACTCGCCGGCGATGGATTTCGAGATCAGCTTGTAGCTGGGCAACGCATCGGTCAGCCGCGCGCGCTTCTTCAACAGCGGGTGCGCCGGCGTAACGAACAAGACGAACCGGTCGGTGTAGAGCGTTTCGACGAGCAGATCGGGCGTCGGCTGCGCGTGGGTCACGACCGCGAGATCGTAGCTGCCGCCCGCGAATATCTCGAGCGCCCCGCCGCGAAAGCGCACGTCGGTTTCGACGCGCTCGCCCGGGAACTGCTGCAAGTACGATGCGATGACGTCGGGCAGCACGTAACTGCCGGGCGTTCCCGACGCGAGCAGCCGCACGGGCTGCGCTTCGCCGCTCAATCCCAGCGTGCACATTTGTTCGAGCGCGTCGTATTTCGCCAAGATCTCGTTCGCGAGGGCCGCCACGTCGCGGCCCGCGGGGGTGAGGCTCAGCCGTCGTCCGTCGTGCGTAACCAGCGGAATGCCGGAGCGCTGTTCGGCCGTGCGCAAGTGTTTGCTGATAGCCGGCTGCTCGAGCGAAAGGCGTTCCGCGACCTCGAGCTGGGTGCAGCCGTTCGCGAGGTGCACCAAGATCTGCAGATCCTTGATCGAGAAGGCGGCCGCGTGCCGATAGGGCCCCGAACCGTTGGCCATGGCGGGCGCGTTCTCGCTGAGCACACCGGCACCCCGCCCGGGCTCGGACGCGGCACTTGCGCGAACTGCCCTATCCGGAGTGGCCGTTCGGAGGCGGGCACGTGTGCCCGACCATCACGGAAGATGTAGCCGCCCGCCGCGATGAGGACGTGCAAATACTCGTTTCCGCGATGTTCGATGCCTGCCGCGATCTGTCGAACGCGCCGAACGGCCTGCTTCCCTATACCGAGAAGTGCCTGGACGACCTCCGCAAGTATTCGCCGCTCGCGAGCGATGCCGAGATCGTGCGCCTCAATGAACGGCTAGCAGGTGAAATCGCGCCCTTTCCGGTACCGACAGCCGAGGGCATCGTCAATGCGCTTGCCGTGGTCACGACGCGATTTCCGGAGCTGTTGGAATACGACCCACTGATCGTGTGGGATCTCTCGTTCGCGCGTCAGTTAATGCGTGAACGCGGGCTGGTGGTTACCAAGCGAGCCGGTGACCCCACCGCGCCGAAGGTGCGCCCGGCAGGCGCTCTGAATGCGGACAATTCCCGGGCCAGGTAGCTCCGGCGAAAGAATGATCTTGAGGACTGGGACTGTGGCGTTGGAGCGGCGCGCCAGAAAGTCGTCGCCGCGTCGTATCGGCTCGATCGAAGTCGGATTCAAAATCGTGCGCGCCCTCGAGACGGCGGATGGGCTGCTTCCGCTGAAAGAGCTCTCGAAGCGCGCCGGCATGCCGCCGAGCAAGGCATATGCATACGTCGCGAGTTTCGTGCACGAAGGCATGCTGGTGCAAGATGAGGTTACGGGCCGTTACGGCCTCGGACCCTATGCGATGTCGATCGGCATCGCGGCGCTGCGGCAATCGGAGCTCATCGACGAAACGCGGCGCGATGCGGCGTCAATCAGCGAGGCGACAACGTGCTCGGTGATCCTCTCCACCTGGGGCAACCTCGGCGCGGCGATCGTCTATCGCGCCGACGGCAAACACCGCGGCCCAACCTCGATGCGCGTCGGATATGTCGTGCCGCTGTGGCGCTCGGCGACGGGCCGCATCTTCCTCGCCTATCTCCCGCCGCAAGACACCGCCCCACTACTCGCCCGAGAAGAGGGCCTCGAGTGGAATTCTCCGCCCGTCTCCGAGGAGAACGCGCGCGTCCGCGCTGACGGCTATGCGTTAACCCCGGAAAACAGCGAATTCGCGGGCATCGCGGCGCCGATCCTCGATCAGTACGGTCATATCGTCGCGGCGCTGACGCTGAGCCGCCCGTTCGCGGACAACACAAGCGAGACGCGCCACAAGCTCGGTCAAATTACCAAAGACGCAGCGGACGCGATCGGCAAACGTATCGCGCACGCCTGACGCTCAGGTCGAGAAGCGGGTAAAGCCGGTCGCTTCCGCGCGCGCGCTGAAATCCGTTACCACGTTCACTACCGCACTCTGCCCGCGGGCCACGGCCTGCGCCGCCCGTTCGAGCGCGGGACGAATGTCATCGGGATTCTCGACGTATTCACCGTGACAGCCCAGCGCGACGGCCATCTGCTCGTAGTGCGTGTACCCGAGTTCGCGGCCGACTTTCTTGCGCTCCGGATCGCCCGTCCAACCGCCGTTCAAGCTGATGACGACGAGGATCGGCAGATTATGCCGGGTCGCCGTGTCGAGTTCCATGCCGTTGAGACCGAACGCGCCGTCTCCGGTCAGCACGATCACTTGCGCGTCCGGTTTGGCCGCCTTCGCGCCGACGCCGAACGGCAGGCCGACACCCATCGTGCCGAACGGCCCGGAATTGAGCCGGTGGCCCGGAACGAACGACGGAATGCTCTGCCGGCCGTAATTGAGGATTTCTTGTCCATCGACCACGAGAATCGCGTCGCGGTCCATAAAATCGCGGACTTCTTTGCAGAGCCGCAACGGATGGATCGGCACCTGCGCATTGGCCAGGTTCGCCTCGTTCTTCGCTTGCCGCTCGCGCTCGATTCCGCCGAGTTGCTCCCGCCACAGCGCATACGATGCTTTGACGCCCGGCCCGATCGCCGCAGTGAACTGAGCGAGTACCGTTGCCGCATCGCCGGCGATGCCGAGGTCGGCCGTACCGTTGGCGATTTCCGCCGGATCGATGTCGATGCGGATCTTCTTCGCACTGCCTGATAGCCGCGGTGGTCGCCCGTAGCCGAAGACATAATTCAAGCGCGTGCCGACCACGATGTACAAGTCGGCTTCTTTGAACGCGGTTGAGCGCGCGCTCGCATAAAAGTATTCATGGTCTTCGGGTACGACGCCGCGGCCCTGCGGTGTCGTATAGAACGGCATGCCGGTCGCTTCGACGAAACGCTGCAGTTCGGCGGCGGCCCCCGACCAGATAACGCCGCTGCCGCTCAGCAACACCGGTTTGCGTGCCGCCTGCAAGAGTTCGAGCGCACGAGCGACGGCTGCGGCCGGGGCCGCCGGCTGCGCGAACAGCGCACCCTCCGAAACCTTGGGCCACTTGACGTCGCCTTCTTCTACTTCTTGATGGAGGACGTCCCCCGGCAAGTCGAGGTAGACGGGACCGGGTTTGCCGGATCGCGCTTGCGCAAACGCGCGATAGACGAACTCGGGAATCCGCTTGGCCGTGTAAACGCGTTCAGCCCATTTCGTCACCGGCCGCATGATCGCGAGCTGATCGATCTCTTGAAACGCGCCGAGGCCGTATTGTTCGACGGGACTCGAGCCGCCCAACGCCACGACCGGCGCGCAATCGATGAGTGCGTTGGCGAGACCGGTGGTCAGGTTGATCGAGCCGGGACCCGAACATGCCATGCACACGCCCGGCACACCGCGTAAGCGCGCATAGGCGTGCGCCATCATTGCGGCCGCTTGCTCGTGACGCACATCGATCATGCGGATGCCGTCGCGCTGAGCGACGCTCGCGGTCTCGATCATCGGACCGCCCATGATGAAGAACAAATCTTGAACGCCCTGCGCTCGCAGCGCCCGGACGAGCAGGTCAACGCCCTTGATTGCCATCGTGCCCTTCAGATCGCCTTCTGTTCGCGCATCGCGTCGAGTTCGCCGGCTGAATATCCCAGCGCCGTATAGACCGCGTTCGTATGCTCGCCCAAGAGCGGCGACGCCGTCACGGGCACGCTGGACTCCGACATGTGCACCGGCCAGCCCGGCATGGTGAAGTCGCCCCGCTTCTTATGCTGGACGGTAACGATAACCCCGCGGCGGCGCATCTCGGGATCGTTGGCGATCTCTTCGGTGTCGAAGACCGCGCCGGCCGGAATGCCGGCTTCGCCGAGCATCTTCATCACCGAACGCTTGTCGTGCTGAAGCGTCCACTCGCTGATCAGTTCGTCGATTGCCGCGCGGTTCTCATAACGTGCCCGGGGCGTCGAGAAGCGCGGATCTTCGGCGAGTTCGCTGCGTCCCATGAATTCCAGCAGCCGCTCCCAGTGACGGCTGCCCGCGCGCGTGCTATAGATGAAGCAATAGTCGCTCGAACCCCCGCCTTTGCACGGATATGCTTCGCTGGGAGCAGTCGAGCCGATGACGCTCGCGTTGCCGTTGCGCATCGCCGGCTTACCGAAGAGCGCGTTGCTGGCAAATCCGATGCGCGCGAAGTTCGTAACGGTCTCTTGCATGACGACTTCGATTTTCTGGCCGCGCCCGGTAGATTCACGCTGGTAGAGCGCCGCCAGAATGCCGATCACCGCATGGAGACCGGCACCGGTGTCCCCGATCGTGGCGCCGGAACGCAGAGGGCGTCCGTCGGCCTCGCCGTTAATGGACATCGCGCCGCCCGTTGCCTGCGCGATCATGTCGAACGAGAGGTAGTTCGCGTAGGGTCCGTCCGGTGCGAAACCTTTGATCTGGGCGAAGATGATCCGCGGATTGATCTTGGACACTTCTTCGTAGCTAAAACCGAGCCGCTCGATAACACCCGGCCCGAAATTCTCGACGAAGATGTCGGATTTCGCAATCAGCTTGCGCAGCAGCTCCTTGCCCTGATCATGTTTGAGATTGCAGGTAACGCTTTGTTTGTTTGCATTGAGGAGCATGAAGTAGTGCGAGTCAACGCCCGGCTCGTTGCTCGAGGCCGCACGGCTCTGATCGCCGGCCGGGGGTTCGACCTTGATGACATTCGCACCGAGCCAGGCCAGCGTCATCGTGCACGACGGGCCCGATTCGAACTGCGTGAGATCGCAGACCGTTATGCCGTTAAGAGCGCCAGGGCTCGTTTGTTGCGATGATGATGTCACGATAAGATCCCCTCTCTACGTGCGCGTTTTTTCCGGACGCGGCACAGCGCACCTTTGCCTTGAATTTGTCTATGGCAAATTCAAAAAATTTACCACTGTTAAATTGGAAAACCGGCATTAGGAAAAGTCGCGTTCGCGTCAAGGTACGCAACAACGCGTAACGGAAGAGCGCTCGAACTTTCGCGGAGAATGAAGTGGATTTGAAGACACGTTCGTCCTTTCTTACCGCTGCGGGCGTCGGCTTAGCCGCTGTAACTCTGCCGCATATCGCTCGCGCACAACAGGCAACCGTGCGCGTCGCGGGCGCCTCCACCGACGTTTTTGCCGAGCCGTTTTATGCCGACGCATCCGGAGCATTTGCGGCGCACGGTTTCGACTTGCAGACGATGACGATCGACAACGTCGGCGCCATCGCTGCCGCAATCGGCGGCGGCAGCTTAGAAATGGGCGTCGGAGATCTTATCTCCGGCGTCAACGCAATTATCGCCGGCGTTCCGATCGTGATGATTGCCGGCGGCGGCCTCTATCGCTCGCCCGCCGATCGCGCCGGCAACATCCTCGCCGTCGCCAACGCATCGCCGATCCAGTCGGCCAAAGATTTCATCGGCAAATCGATCGGCGTCCCGACGCTTGTCGGCCTGACGACGGCCTGCCTCAAGGCCTGGTTGCCGGCGCACGGCGTACCGCTCTCAAGCGTGCGCCTGGCCGAGATTCCGTCGCCCACGATGGTCCCGGCATTGCAACGCGGCACGGTCGACATCGCGCTCTTGAGCGAGCCGCTCGTGACGATTTCGAAGGCGGACGTGCGAGCGGTGGGCTACCCGTTCGATGCGGCGGCCGATCATTCGCCGAGCCACGCATTCTGCTTCGGCGTTTGGTACGCGTCCAAAGCGTGGGTCGAAGCCGATCGAGATCGCGCCCGCCGGGTGGTGCAAGCGATCTACGACGGCGCGCGCTGGGCGAACGCCCACCGCGATGAAACGCTCGGCATTATGGTCGAGCGCCGGAAACTGAACGCCGAACAAGTCCGCGGGATGACGCGCGTGACGTATGCCACCTCGTTGACGCCCGACTTGATCGCGCCCGTCTTGGAGCTTGCGATGCAGCAGAACGTGTTCGCAAAGCCCGTCAACGCCGACGCGTTGATCACACGCATCTAGTTCGAAATGGGGAATCACATGAACCGTAGAGAGGTCCTGTTCGGGAGCGCCGCTGCGCTCGGCGCCGCGGCCGTTCCGATCCGCGGGCGCGCTGCCTTGACGCAGATTCGCGTGGCCCTGGTCGTATCCGATTCATCCGCCCTATGCGTGTATGCGAGTGCGGGCGGATTTCTGGACAAAGGCGGTATGTCGGTCGACATCCAGTACCTCGCCAACGGTGGGGCATCGATCTCCGCTTTACTCGGCGGCGCGATCGACATCACCCCGAGCAATTCGCTCTCCGCCGTCGTGGCACAGGAGAAGGGCTTGCCGGTGAAGATCGTCGGCATGCAATCGATCTACCGCGCCGGCCAAGCCTCGACGCTGCTCCTCGTGAATAAGGATTCCCCGCTTCAGACGGCGCGCGACCTCGAGGGGAAGACCGTTGCGATCAGCAGCTTGCTGAGCAACACCCACATCTCGGTCATGCGTTGGATCGATAAAAGCGGCGGAAACTCAAAAAACGTCAAATATATCGAGCTCGGCTTCCCCGCGATGCCGGCCGCGCTGCAGGCAAAGCGCGTGGACGCCATCATGGTCGCCGAGCCGAGCCTCACCGCTTCGCTCGGCTTCGCCCGCGTGTTCGCCGACGCGTACGGCTCCTACGGACCGTCGTGGCTGCAAGATTGCTTCGTCTCGACCGACACCTGGATCAATGCGCATCCCGCCGAGACGAAGGCGTTCTGCGACGCCATGCTCGCAGCCGCCGTGTGGGCGAATCACAATCACGAAAGGACCGCGCCGATCCTCGCCAAGGCCCTAACGATGGATCAGCACATCATCGACGGAATGCACCGGGCGGTGTTCGCGGAAAAAGTGACGCCGCAGTTGATGCAGCCGGTCATCGACGCCGGCATCGAGTACGGCGCGTTGAGCAAGCCGCATTCGCCCGCGGACGTGTTCGCCCGCCAGGTGCTCTGAGGGCTAGAGCGTGATGTTGATATTCTTGAGCTGGGTGAAGTCGTACAGCTCATCGATCGACTCTTCGCGTCCGATTCCGGAGAGTTTGTAGCCTCCAAAGGGAGCGCCGATGAAGTGCGCCGCGGCGTTGTTGACCCAGACGAAACCGGATTGGACGCGAGCGGCGGCACGGTGTGCGGTGCGCAAGTCGCGGGTGAAGATGGCGGCGGTTAAACCGTACTCGACCGAATTGACGTCGGCGAGCATCCGCTCTTCGTCGGACCAGCGCAAGATGGAGAGAACCGGACCGAAGATTTCCTCGGCCGCGATGCGCATGGACATCGTGACGTCGGCGAAGATCGTCGGTTCTACGAAGAAGCCCTTCGCCAGCTCCGGATCGCTCGGAACGTTGCCGCCGGTGACGAGGCGTGCGCCTTGTTCTTTGCCCGATGTGATGAATCCGAGGATCTTCTCCCACTGCTCGCGCGAGACGATCGCGCCCATCGTCGTGGCGGGATCCGTCGGGATGCCCGGCCGGTACGATTGCGCCGCCGCAGCGATGCCGTCGATCACGCGCTCGTAGAGCGCTTCGTGCACGAAGACGCGTGAGGTCGAGCCGCACGATTGTCCGCACCAGGTAAAGTTCATGCCCTTGACTGCGCCCGCGATCGCAGCGTCGACATCGGCATCCGGATAGATGATGAGCGCGTTCTTGCCGCCGAGCTCGAGCACGACGTGCTTGAGGCGATCCGCAGCGGCTTTGGCGATCGCGCGTCCGGTCGGGACGCTGCCGATCAGCGTAACCACCGGCACGAGCGGATGGACGGTTAGCGCCTCGCCCGATTCGCGGCCGCCGGTCACGATGTTCAGCACGCCGGGCGGGACGATGCCCTCGAGCAGTTCCATCAAGCGGTACGCGGAGAGCGGTGCCTGCGGCGGCGGTTTCATGATGACCGTGTTGCCGGCGGCCAGCGGCGCGCCGAACTTTCCCGCCGTGAACATCAGCGGGTGATTGTAGGCTACGATGCGCGCCACGACGCCGTACGGCTCGCGCACGGTCATGTTCACGACATCCTCGCCCATCGGAATCGTCTCGCCTTTGAGCTCGGTGACGAGGCCGGCGAAGAACTCCAATTGCGCGGCTGCGGCGTGCGCATCGTTTGCCATTTCGCTGACCGGGTTGCCGCAATTGAGCGCGTCGAGATAAGCGAACTCGCTCGCGTTCTCTCGCAGCACCACGGCGATGCGCCGTAAAATGGCGGCACGATCGAGCGGCTTCGTTTTGCGCCAGCTAGGCCAGGCTCGATGCGCCGCGGCGACGGCCGCTTCGACATCCTGTGTATTCGCGTCCGCGGCGTGCCCGAGCGAGGCTCCCGTGGCCGGATCGAACGTTTCGCTATATCCGCCTAGCGGCGCATGCCACGCTCCCCCGTAGTAGAGGTCGCGATGCACTGGCAATGCGACGGTCGCCGTCGCGGTCATGCGTACACCACCGTCTTTGCAACGGTATAGTCGATCGCGTCGTCGCTGCCGAAGCCGCTTTCCTTGACGCCCCCGAACGGCGTCTCGGGCCGGCCTAGACCGAAGCCGTTGATGCTGAGCATTCCGACCTCGAGCTTTTCCGCGACGCGATGCGCGGTCGAGATCGATTCGGTGAAGGCGTAACCGGCAAGGCCGAACGGCAGGCGGTTTGCTTCGGCGATCACCTCGTCGAAGGACTCGAAGGACGTCAGCACGGCGACGGGACCGAATGGCTCTTCGTTCATGATCGCGGCGTGCGGCGGAACATCGGCGAGTACGGTCGGCTCGAAAAAGTATCCATCGCCGGCGATCCGTTTGCCGCCGGTCACGAGCCGGGCGCCGTTGGCGACCGCATCGAAGATCAGCCGTTCCATCGCATCGACGCGCCGCGCGTTCGCCAGCGGTCCGACGTCGGTCGCCGCATTGAAGCCGTCGCCGACGTGCAGACCGGCGACGACGCTGGCCATACGCTCGACGAACGCAGCGTAGATGTTGCGATGCACGAAAAACCGCGTCGGCGAGATGCAGACTTGGCCGACGTTGCGCATCTTGTTCATGGCGCACATTTCGGCGGCGTTCTCGACGTCGGCATCGGCGAAAACGATCACGGGGGCGTGGCCGCCGAGCTCCATCGTGGTCGCTTTCACGCCGTCCGCGGCAAGGCGTTCGAGCGCTTTGCCGACGACGGTCGATCCGGTGAACGACACCTTGCGCACAACCGGTGACGCGATGAGGTGGGCCGATATCTTGCTCGGCACGCCGTACACGATTTGCAACGCGTCCGCGGGGACGCCGCCGTCGATGAGCGCTTCGGCCAGCAGCAGCGCCGTCATCGGCGTCTCCTCGGCCGGTTTGACGATCATCGAGTTACCGGCTCCGAGGCCCGCGCCCATCTTGCGCGCCGGCAGCACGCCGGGAAAATTCCAGGGCGTGAATGCCACCACCGGGCCGAACGGCTGCCGGATCACGTACGCGCGTCCGTCGGCGCTGCGCGGCGGAACGACGCGGCCGTACAGCCGGCGGCCCTCTTCGGCCGACCACTCGATGTGCTCCGCGCAGCCGAGAATCTCCATCAGGCTGTCGCGATAGCGTTTGCCCCCTTCGAGCGTCTGCTGCGTTGCGATTGCTTCGGCACGTTCGCGAATGAGCGTGGCGCCTTGGCGCATGATTCCGCAGCGATCGAACGCCGTCAGCGCGCTCCAGCGTTCGAAGCCGCGCACCGACGCAGCGAGGGCGCGGTCGAGGTCGTCCGTCGACGCGATCGGCAGGCGCCCAATTTCGAGTCCGGTCGATGGGTTGACCACCGGCAGCCACGGCCGGTCGTCGGCCGTGATTCGGTCACCGGCAATCAGCAGATACGGGTTCTGATATCGCGTTGCGGTAAGCATGGGTCCTTCGGTTCAATCAGTGCTTGTGATCGTGGTCGTGGTCGTGGCTGTGTCCCGGATCGTAATTCTGCATGTGGCGGTTATCGGAGTGCGCCTGATGATCGTGCTCGTGCTCGAGCGGCGGCAGCAACGTTCCGTCGTTGGACGGCATCGCGCCCCACTTGCGCTTGGCGTGCATCACTTCTTCAAACGAGAGCTTCCGATGCTCGCCCGCCGGCAGCGTGTACTCTGCAGCGGGACTGCTCAGCGCTTCGAAGTACTTCTCGAAGCCCCCGGGCGTGGTGATGAGCAAGAACTTCGCGGTCTCGGACGTAACGCGAAATTCGTGCCGCGTTGAGTGCGGAACGTACACGAATCCGCCGGCCTTGACGCCAGTCCAAACCGTCTCGCCGATGCAGAAATCCATCTCACCGGCAAGCACGTAAAACGCTTCGGTCGTATTCGAGTGCGTGTGTCCCGGGGCCGCAAAGCCCTGCGGTGCGAGCTGCTCGACAATCGTGAACTGGTTGTCCGTATCGAGCGCGCGCGCTTTGAGCGTAAAGAGCGCCTCCATGAACCAGAGCGCCGGCCCTTCACCGGAGTTGAGGACGTAACCGGGCGCGAGCCCTTCCGGCGATCCGATTGCGTGCTGCGTCGCAACGGGTTCGTCCGGTTCGATCTTCACGGGTGGTTTCAAGAATGAAAGAGTCATGATCGTACTCCTTACGCTCCCGGCGTCGCGTCGATGAGGCCGTCTTCGGCCAGTGTCTTCTGGGTGATGTTCAAGGCGCCGAATGCGCGCGGCAGTCCGGTATAGAGTGCCAGATGTTCGTAGAGCTCCTGAAGCTCGCCGATCTTGAGTCCGTGCCGCAAGCCTGCACGCACGTGTACCGGAATCTCGTGCTCGGCGCCGATCGACACCAGCACGGCGATCGTGGCGAGCGAACGATCGCGCCGGCTGAGACCGTCACGCGTCCACACCTCGCCCCAGCAATAGCGCGTCAGGAAATCCTGGAACGGCCGCGTGAACTCGGTGAAGTTTGCAATCGTCTTGTCGATGTGGGCATCCCCGAGCGCCTGGCGCCGGCTAACGTAGCCGATTTCGAGCGTGGCCGCCGATCCGAAGTGATTGAGCAGCAGCTTCGAGAGCTGCGCCGGCGCTTCGAGCGCCACGAGGTGGGCCGCCTTCGGAATGCGCGCCAGCTTCGCTTGCGGAAGCGCAGCCGTCAGTTCGTCGAGCAACGCCGACGTGACCGTTGCATCGTCGCTTCCGGCAACCACGAGAACGTTGGCCGCGATGCGGCCCAAATCCGGGCCGAGATCAGCATCGGCGCCGGCATCGCACGCTTGCGCGAGTTCTTCCGCCGATGCGCCCGCGAGCGTCGCCGTGACCCGCGCCGCCAGTCCGGCATCGCGCGCGATGAGTTCCGGCGTGAGCCACTCGGCAACGATCGCTTTGCGAACGGCATCACCGCTACCCGCGCGCAGCTGTGTGGCGCGCGCTTTCCAAGCGCTCGCGTCTTTGCTGCGCGCACCGGTACCGATGACCGCCAGGCGCGACACCCGATCCGGATGATGCACCGCCAGCCAGAGCGCGACGAGACCGCCGAAACCCGCACCCGCGATGTGCGCACGCCGTACGCCCGCGGTATCGAGCGCAGCGATGACTTCTTGCCCGGCGTGTTCGAGCGAGCCGGATACCTTCGGCCGGATCACGCGGAACTGTTCGGAGAACGGTCCGACGATCGGATCCCAGCTGGCCGGCCCGGCCCCGATCGAATCGAGCAGCACGAGCGCCTGCGCGCCGATCGGACCTTCAGTAAGAGTTGCGGGACTAGTGCTCATGAGAACCTCCGGAATGCGGGCTACTGCGAGTTACTGGGTTTGGAGACGGCTACGAAGTCCTTGCGCGCTTGATCCCACTTGGCGATCAACGTCGCGTTGAGGCCCAGGCCGCGTTGCGAGCCGTCGCGGAAATCATACACGCCGTTGATGCCGATGAAACTGTGGAGCTTCGTAATATAGCCGCGCGCATCGTCCGCAGTGCCGTTGGGGCCGATGTGCCGCAGCGCATCGACGAGGATCATCGCCGGACCCCAGACTTGCGCGTACGAGAGGTCGGCACGGATGCCGCGCGCAGCCAGCGCTTTCTGATAGACGACCTGCGCGTCATGGATCGGCCCGGCGCCGGCACCGTTGGTCACGAGCGAGCGCATCGCGGGGAAGTACAGTTGCGAGGGCAGCGAGGACGCGAACTGATTCATCTGCGCATAGGTCATGTTACCGCTGCCGGCCAGAATCGGCAGATCGAAGCCGGCGTCGCGCATGCTACGCAGCACCGTGCCGAGCGGCGTTCCGACGGTCCAGGCGATCACCGCTTGCGGATTCGAAGCGCGGATCTTGGCCAACTGACCCGACACCGCGATGTCGCTGACGCTGAACGACTCACGGTCGACGAGCTTGAGGCTTTGGTTCTTCGGCAGCGCGAAGGCCCGGTCGAAGGCGCGATCCATCGTTTGACCCGCGGCATCCTGCGTGCTCAGCATTGCGATACGCGTCCAGCCCTGTTCGCGGAAGTAGCGCAGCGATGCGACGGCCTGATCGAACGAGCTGACGTCGGCAACGAATCCGAAGCCGTTGGCCGCCGGCTCGAAAATCGGCGCGATGCAATACATGACCGGCCCCTTTTTCAAGAGCGGATAGACGGCGTTACAGCCGGCGATGATTTCCGGCCCCAGCATGACCGGAGCGTTAGCGGCGATCAGTTTGCTCGCGAGCTGTACGCTCACTTGCGGGTTGGACTGATCGTCGGAGACGGTGAAGGCAACCGGCCTGCCGTTAATGCCGCCCTCCTTGTTCACGACGCCTTCGAGCGCTTCGAGCGCCTTCGCGTTGGCTTGGCCCAGAAACGCGAGGTACCCCGTCATCGAGAGGACGACCGGAATCTCAACCGGCGCGCCGCTAACGGCCGGTGCCGCCGAAAGCCGAACGGCAGACGCGGGGCCCAACGTTGCCGCGAGCAGCGCGGCGATGAAAACACATCGGACAAAACGGTTGATCATGAGCGGGTTCCTCGTCATTACTATTCAGTTACTGTATCGTTAAGTATCTAATCTATTACGGTACGCCAAGACGGGGCGCGCTTGCGCGCGACCTCGGGGTGTTCAGACGGTCAGGGTCTGGACCGTGTGCTCGCCGAGCTGCGGCGGCGGATTGGCGGGCGTGATGCGCGCGCCGTCCACGTGTAGCGGCGAGTGTACCATCGTGAGCGATTCGCCCCCGGTACCCGTTACCGTGAACATCGTCGACAAGGCCTGAACTTGGGGATCGTTCATCGCATCGACGATGTCGTTGACGGCCGCGTTGGGAACGTCGGCTGCATCGAGCAGATCCACCCATGCGGCAAGCGGGCGCTGGATAAAGTACGCGGCCAGCAAACGGTTGAGTTCGGCATAATTCGTCAGGCGGTCCATTCGGGTTGCGAAGCGGAGATCGCTCGCGAGCTCGTTCGCTTCGATGGCCTTCGTCATCGCGATCCAAAATTTTTCGAGCGACGAGAGGTGGATCGCGATCATGCCGCCGTCGGCACACCGGAAGACGAAGGACTGCGAGGATGCTGCACGCGATTGCGGCGTGGGCCGCACGTTCAGCTGCGTGGCGAGCGAAAACGCGTCGGGAACGAACGCCATCGACGATTCCAGCATGTTGATTTCGAGCCGCCGGCCCGTGCCGGTGCGTTCGCGTTCGTAGAGTGCGCCGAGGATGCCGAGAGCAGCGTACATGCCGGTGACGTTATCGGAGATCGTCGGTCCGACCACGCGCGGGTCCGCTGGGTCAAAGAACAGGCTGCCGAGCCCGCTGATCGCTTGCGCGACCGCATCGAACGCAGGGCGGTCGCGCTTTGGGCCGACGGCGCCGAATCCCGTAATCGAACAATGGATGAGGCGCGGAAAGCGCGCGCGCAGGGCTTCCGGTGCGAGGCCCAACCGCGGGAGAACGCTCGGGCGCAAGTTGTCGATCAGCACGTCGGCATCGGCGAGCAATGATTCCAGCGACTCGCGGCCGGTTTCGGCAGAAAGATCGATGACGACGCTGCGCTTGTTGCGGTTGTAGGCGATGAACTGCGGGCTGTACGAACCGCCGCGAAACGCCCGGAACGGATCGCCCTCAGGCCGCTCCACTTTGACGACGTCCGCGCCGAAATCAGCCAGCAGCATCGCGGCAAGGGGCGCCGTGATGGTGGTCCCGATCTCAATGATGCGTACGCCGGAAAGCAAACTCATGCTTCTTCAGCGACCTCAAAATACGCCGATTCGAGATTCTCGCGAACGCGCGTGAGCGAAGCGCGCAGCTGGGCGATTTCCGCCGGCTTGAGGCCCTTGAGCGCCGCCGTCGACACATCGAAGGCAAAGCTCAGCAGTGTCGACTGCATCGTCTGTCCCTTGGGGGTGGGGACGATCCAGACGACGCGCCGGTCGACGGTGTCGCGCACGCGCTTGATGAAGCCGCGCTTTTCCAGCGAGTCGACCGTCGCGACGGTTGCCGGGGGCGTGGTCCCGAGACGTTCGGCCAGCTCCACTTGGTTGAGGCGCTCACCGTCGCCGAGTTGGCGCAGCAGCAAGTACTGGGTCAACGTAATACCATGACGGTCGAAGTGCAGCTTGAGCGCCCGGAGCAGAAGGCGCGACGACTCACGCAGCTCGTTGCCGAAAAGAAGATCGGACTCATCGGGTACACCGCGCGGCGCCTTGAGCTTTTTCATCAGACATTGCTATTACTCTCAAGACCCGGCCGGTACTTGCCCTCGAGGAAATCACCGATCCCAACGCGCCGGAACGCATCGTTTTGGTTCTTCGAGAGAAGGCCTTCGCGAGCTTGAGCGTACGCGACGGCCGCGTCCCAATCCATGCCGATCGAATAGGCATAGGCTTCTTTGGTGGCCGCAAGCGCCTCCGGATTCTTCTGCGCGAGCTCTTTGGCAAGGGTCATGACTTCATCGAGCAGTGACGCGCCGGGGACGGACGAGTTGACGAAGCCGATCTCCGCCGCCCGTTTACCATCGAACGGCCGGCCCGTGAGGCCGTAAAAGAGCGCGTCGCGCGGGCGGAGCAGGTTCGCGAGCGACTTACTCACCGGGCCGCCGGGAAAGAGCCCGAAATTGACTTCCGAGAGGCCGAACGTGGCCTCGTCGGCGGCGATCGCCAGATCGCAGCCCTCGACGATCGAGAACGCGCCGCCGAAGCAAAAGCCGTTGACCATCGCAATGGTCGGCTTCGGAAAGTGCCGCAGCGTGCGGCCGCGCCATTCCGTCGCGATGCGGTACACGCGGTCGAACTCATCGGGCTTGTCCTTGAGTTCCGTGAAGTATTGCTTGAGATCCATCCCTGCGCAAAAGCTGTCACCGGCACCCGTGATGACGACCACCCGGGCCGCGGCATCATAGCGCAACTGCTCGAGAGCAGCCGTCACGTCGAGGTGCAGTTGCGGGCTCATGGCGTTGCGCTTGGCGGGCCGATTCAGCGTTAGAACGGCGACGTTGTCGGCCGTCTCGACCAGAATGGTCTCGAATGAGTACTCGGGCACGGAAAATCCCCCGGCGACGGCGCTAAAAGCCATTAAGCACCTTAATCAGTTAGCATCTGCACTATAATTGGAAACGAGCTCCACGTCAACGGGGTGGGCCGCAAAAAAAGAAATGCGTTTTCGCTGGGCCTACGGGCACCCCGCTCCGGCGCGGGTTAGTCGGGTGCGAATCTCGCGATGGCGTCGTGTGCCAGCGCGACGATCAGCGGTTGAACCGAGCCCGCATCGCGGCCGCGACCCGCGAGGTCGGCGTAAAAGCCATAACTCGTCAGCGCGAAAAGAACGTCCGCCAGTGCCGGCGCCCGGTCGCTATCGATGTGCCCGGCAGCCGAGAGCCGCAATGTGAGGACGTTGAAGAGCCGGCGCCGCCGTTCGTTTCGCGCCGCGAGCGAGCTGCTGAACTCGGGATCCGTCGTTCCTAGCGCATAGAGGCTCCCCAGCACCGCCCGGTCGGCCATCCAAAAATCGACGAAGAGCGCAATGACGGCATCGATCGATGCCACCGGATCGGACAGCCGCATGGCATCCGGAATTCTCTCGAGGCCGCCGCGCTTGGCTCGTTCGTCGAAAACCGCTTCGAAGAGCGCACTACGCGAGCCGAAGGCATTGTACACCGTCAGGCGCGTAACGCCCGCGGCCTTGGCAACGGCATCGAGCGAGCACCGCTGCGCACCGGTGGGTGAGCGCAGCAGACGGGTGGCGGCAGCAACCAAACGCGCGCGCGTCTTCTCCGCGGCGGCCTCGCGCGCCGGGCTGCGATAACCCCGGGGGCTCTCCTGCTTGCGTTCCATCTATATTAGGTATACACTACGTATAGTCAAATTGGAGTCGCATCAAATGCTCGTTCAACGCCATCATTCTCCGCCGCCGGGAATCGTCGCTACGGTGTTCGTGGTACTGTTTTGCACCGGCCTGTACTTCGTCACATCGTTCAACGGAATGCCGTACTTCCCGGGACCGTGGGCGTCACATACGGAGATCGAGCGCTATTTCGTGCTTCGAAGTCCGCAGGCGATGCTGTGCGCTTTCTTCCAATTTGGATCGGCGATCCCGCTCGGAATCTTTGCAGCAAGCGCCGCCGACCGGCTCCACTTCCTCGGCATTCGTGCCGCGGGCGTCGAAATCGCAAAGTTCGGCGGCGCGATGACGGCGATGCTGATCGCGGTATCGTCAGGGATCCTCTGGGCAATGACGGCACCGAACGTGAACCAGTCGCCCGGAGTGATCGACGCGCTGTACTTCGCGGCGTTCGTGTTCGGCGGCGTCGGCTTCTCGATTCCGTTCGGCTTGCTCATCGCCGGGATCGCCGTGCCCGCGTACGTTACGCACCTTCTCCCGCGGTGGTTCGTCTTTGCCGGCGTCGCCGTCGCGCTCTGCGGCGAACTCAGCTGGTTGCAGATGGTCGCGCCGTCGCTGCTCTTTCTGATTCCGTTGACGCGCTTTCCGGGTTTCCTCTGGATCATCGCGGCCGGCTTTCTGCTCCCCGCGCACAGGCGAGGCGCGCCGGCTGCTAGCTGAAGTTGCCCTTGATCCGCTGAAGCGTACGCCGCAATACCGCAATCTCGTCATCGGAGATTCCGGTGAGAGCCCCTTCGAGCACGTCGCCGGCATAGCCGTGCAGCGTGTCGCGCATCGTCCGGCCGGCCGGGGTCAACCGCACGTGGGTTTTGCGGCGGTCGGTCGTGCTGCGCACGCGCTCGATCAGACCCAGCCGCACGAGCGCGTCGAGCGTCCCGACCATCGTCGGCTCGAGCACGCCCACGCGGTTGGCGATCTCGCGTTGCGTAAGCCCCTCTTCTTGCCACAGTTCGCGCAGCACGTAGTACTGCGGCAGCGAGATGCCGTGCGGTACGAGCCGCGTGGTCAGATCGTTGAGGATACGCCGCGCGGTATCGCGGAGCAAATAGCCGATGCTGTTATTCGTATCCGCGTCGAACCCGCGGCCGGCGCGCATTACAACGGCGCGCCGCCCGGCTTCGTCACGCCCTTGAACGTGGCGTCGGCGGCATTCCAGCGAATGACGATCGCCGTGTTTTCCGAGAGACCGCGCTGGCTGCCGTCACGGAAGTCGTACACGCCGTTGATGCCCGTCCAGCTGTGCAGCCCTTCGATGTAGCCGCGCACCGCCTCAGGAGACGCGCCGAGCCCGACGTGCTTGAGCGCATCGACCACGATCAGCGCCGGATCCCACGAAAACGAATGCGCGACGTCCGGCTTCACGCCGACCGCGGCAAACGATTTGAAGAACAGGTTTTGGGCATCGCGAATCGGACCCGGTCCGACTTGCTCGCGAGCGAAAAAACGCGGGCTCGGAAAGTACATTTGCTTGGGTGTAAACGACTTGTACTGCGCGAGTTGCGGATACGTGAGGTTCCCGTTACCACCGAGCACCGGGATGTCGATGCCGGCGTCGGTGATGCCGTGCAGCAGGGTGCCGAACGGCGTGCCGGTCGACCAGGCGACGATCGCATCCGGCTTCAGCGAGGCCATGTGCGCGATCTGCGCGCTCACCGTCACGTCGGTGGGGTTGAAGTGTTCTTGCACGATCAGCGAGAGCCCGGCATTCTCCGGCCGGTGCGACGCTTCGACGAACGCGCGCTCCGCGTCTTGGCCGCTGGCGTCGGTCGAGGTGATGATCGCGACGCGATTCCAATGTTTGCCGTGGAAGAAGCGCAGCGACGCGATCGCGAGATCGTCGGTGCTGATGCTCGATGAGAACGTGTAGCTGTTGGCGACCGGATGAATGCCGGGCGAGAAACAGAACTGCACCGGACCGGCGGCTTTGACGAGCGCTGCCATCGCGTTACACATCGCAACGACCGCGCTGCCGAGAATCACCGGAGGCTTCTTCGCGAGCGCGCCGTTCGTCAGCTGAATGGCGACTTGCGGATTGGACTGATCGTCTTGCACGGCGAAGTGAATCGGCCGCCCCTTGATGCCGCCCGACGTGTTGACCATCTTCTCGATGATCTGCAGCGACTGCAGCTCGGAAGTACCGAGAAAGGCGCCCCCGCCCGTAAGCGGCATGACGACGGGGATCTCGAACGGATCGGCCGCCGCAGCCGGCAATGCGGCGGGCGCCGCGAGCAGCATGACGGCCGCGGCGAGGACGGCGCCGGCGAGGCGCTTGACGGGGATCAGCATGCAGATGCTCCAGAAGGCTCTAGGTACTTTGCTAATCGAATGATTTGGTGTACTATGGGTTCAATGCCTGCCCCAACGCTGCGTCTCGGAGCGATCGGCCTCGGCCGGGCCGCCGCGACGATGCTGCCGAGCCTGCTTGCTCACCCCAACGTACGGCTTACGGCAGCAGCCGATCCGAATCCCGAGGCGCGGGCGCGCTTCGAGGCCGATTTCGGCGGCACGACCTATGCGAGCGCCGCCGAGCTGTGTGCCTCGCCGGCTGTGGATGCCGTCTATATTGCCAGCCCGCACCAGTTTCACGCAGCCGACGTAATGACGGCGGCGCGCAACGGCAAGCACGCGATCGTCGAGAAACCGATGGCGCTCACGGTCGAGGAATGCCGCGCCATGACCGATGCCGCCGAGAGCAACGGCGTGGTGCTCGTCGTCGGTCATAGCGCGGGTTTCAACCCGACGATCAAGATGATTCGCGAGATCGTCGCGAGCGGCGAAGTCGGGCCGCTGCGCATGATGACGAATCTCGTTTATACGAACTTCCTTTACCGGCCGCGCCGCCCGGAGGAACTCGACACCGCGCAAGGCGGCGGCATCATCTTCAATCAGATCCCGCATCAGCTCGACATGATCCGCGTGATTCACGGCGGTCCGCTGGAAAGCGCGTACGCCGTCACCGGCGTGTGGGACCAAACGCGGCCGACCGAAGGCGCGATGACCGCACTCTTGCAATTCGAAGACGGTGTGGCCGCGTCGCTGACCTATAGCGGGTACGATCACTTCGACACCGATGAATTTCACGATTGGGTCGGCGAGGGCGGGGCTGAGAAAAAGCCCGGCTACGGATCGCTCCGCCGCGAGCTGCGCAAGTTCGCCACGCCGGCCGAGGAAGCGCGTGCACGGACGGCCAGCGGCTTTGCCGGGCGCGGCATCGCGAAACCGCAAGGCCCCATGCACCATCCGCATTTCGGGCTGCTGCTCGTGAGCTGCGAGAAAGCCGACCTGCGGCCGTCGCCCGACGGCGTGCTGGTGTACGATACCGACGGTGTCCACGAACTGATCGCGCCGCCGGCGCGCACCTACCCGAACAAAGACGGCGTCATCGACGAACTCTACGATGCCGTCGTGAGCGGCGAACCGCCGCTGCACGACGGCCGCTGGGGAACCGCGACGACGGCCGCAGCCATTGCCCTGCTCCAAAGTGCGCGCGAACGGCGCGTCATCACGCTCGCCAACGAGGACCGACCACATGCTTTCCGCTGAAGAAAACGCGCTTCTCACCAACGTTACCGGCGACGCGCCGATGGGTCAGATGATGCGGCGCTATTGGGTGCCGGCGTGTCTCTCCGAGGAGGTCGCCGAACGCGATTGCACGCCGCATCGCACGCAGATCTTCGGCGACCGCCTCGTCGTGTTCCGCGATTCCGACGGCAAACTCGGCGTCGTCGACGAGCGCTGTCCGCACCGTCTCGCATCGCTCGCGCTTGGACGCAACGAAGACGGCGGACTGCGCTGCATCTATCACGGCTGGAAGTTCAACACGGCCGGCGCGTGCGTCGACATGCCGACGGAGCCGGGCGAACACGGCTTCCGCGATCGCATGAAGCTGAAGAGCTATCCGGTGCGCGAGGCGGGCGGCATGGTCTGGACCTATCTCGGCCCGGCCGGCACCGAACCCAAATTTCCGGAATACGACTGGATGAAGCTGCCGCGCGATCAGTACGCGACGGTGAAGGTCGGCGAACGCGTCAACTACGCGCAGGCGATCGAAGGCGCGATCGATTCATCGCACTCGTGGTTCTTGCATCAGGGCATCATCTGGGATTGGAAGAAACGCGCCGAAATCTCGATGGACACCTCGCCGAAGATGGAATGCGAGGACACGAGCTACGGGTTCCGCTACGCCGCAATCCGCCGCCCGACGACGAATCCCGATACCGAGAAATACGTGCGCGTGACGATCTTCCTCGTGCCGTTCACCGCGTTCATTCCGCGTCCGCTCGAGAAAACGCAGAACTGCCACATCCAAATCTTCGTGCCGGTCGACAACGAGCGCACGATCTTCTACGGCGTCTTCTTCAGCCAAGACGGCAGCAAGGTCGACGAAGCCGAGACGCGGCGTAAGCACCACCTCGTACCCGGCGTCGACCTCGACCGCAACTGGTACAAATTGGCCACCGAAGAGAACTGGTTCAACCAGGACCGCGAAGCGATGAAGAACGGCAGCTACACCGGCATCAACGGTTTCTCCAACCAAGACATGGCGTGTCAGGAATCGATGGGGCCGATCGTCGACCGCACCGCCGAACACCTCGGCACTTCCGACATCGCGATCATCCGCATGCGCAAACGCATGCTCGAAGCCGTGCGCCTCTTCCAAGCCGGCCAGCCCCTCATCGGCCTCGACCCGAACCTCCACTACGACAAGATCCGCACCGAACAACTGATCATCCCAATCGACCAGCCCTGGCAAACCGTAGGAGCCTACGCCGGCGAATACACCGCCAAAGAACCCGCCCGCGTGTAAGGTTTTTTATGTCATCCCGAGCGGGGCACCGCAGGTGCGCAGACGAGGGATGCGCCACGACCTAATTATCGAGTGCGACCGCGAAGGCGGGAGCAGTGGTATAAAAAGACGTTGTAAGTAACCACTACTCCCGCCTTCGCGGTCGCACGCTAATCGCCGAGATCCCGCTTGTTGCTACGCGCCTCTCTTGTTGACGGTGGCGTAGGCGATGCGTTTGGCTTCTTCGGCGGGTTTGCCGGCGGCTTCTTCGGATTCGATGATGTGTTCGGCTTGGCGTTTTTCTTTCGCCGTATACCGGTGCGCATCGGGGTTGAGTTTGTTGACGGTGGCGTAACCGACGCCCTCAGCTTCGCCCGCGCCCATGCCGCGCTCCATCTCGCTCTCTTTGATGTGCTCGACTTGGCGGTGTTCTTTCGCGGAGTAACGATGTTTGCGCGCCATCGCGTTAGCCGGCGTGGACGTCGCGCTGATCGTCTTCATTCGGCTGCGCGGAATCATCGCCGTAGACGACTTCCGGCGTAACGCTGATTCCGGCCACGTCGGCTTCCTCGCGCGTGAGAGCCGGATCGCGCTCGTTCTGAGTGCGCAGCTGGCGAGGCATGCCCGAATCCGGGTGGTCATCGACTTCGTCGGGCAGGGCATTCTTGTAGTCGTTCGTCATCGCGTGAGTTCTCCTGAGGTGGCCTTTCCCCGTCCGGACCTTCTCTCACGCCAACCGCCCGCCAGTCTTCCCCATGAAGGAAAGTTTCTCAAGCCCGCGCCAAAGCGATCAGATGAGCACCAATCCGCCGAAAAAGCGCCTGATTCTCGGCTTGCTGTGGACGGCGTTCTTCGTCGCCTACCTCGACCGGACGAACATCTCGGTCGCCGGTCCGACGATGATGAAGGCGCTGAACATGTCGCCGCAGACGTTCGGCTACGTGCTGGCGTCATTTACGGCCGGTTACGCGCTGATGCAGATTCCGGGCGGCATGTTCGCCGATCGCTTCGGCGCGAAGCGCATGCTGATCATCGCGCTGCTGGTCTGGTCGCTCTTCACCGGGCTCACGGGGCTGGCCGTTTCGGTCGGCATGCTCATCGCGGTGCGCTTCTTCTTCGGCGTCGGCGAGGGACTCGAGAACGGCGCGCACTTCAAGGCAATCGGCGACACGTTCGCCTCGCACGAACGCTCGGCCGCAAGCGGGATCTTCCATACGGCACTCGCGCTCGGGCCGGCGTTCGTCGCGCCGATTGCCGCGTTCACGATCGCGAGCTCCGGCTGGCAAATGCTGTTTCTGCTCTTCACGATTCCGGGCGTGCTCGTCGCGGCGCTGATCTGGGGCTTCTTTCCGGCGACGACCGGCAACCCGCGCACCGACCACGCCGAAGATGCAACCGGGGCCGGCTCGTTCGGCGAGATGATCTCGCGTCCGTTGGCGTGGCTGCCGTTCGCGGCGTACTTGCTCTTCAACGTCGCGTTCTGGGGCTTGTTGAACTGGATGCCGTCGTACTTGAGCGCGGAGCGGCACATCGACTTGAAGTCGCTCGGTCTGATCGCGTCGATTCCATACCTGTGCGGCTTCTGCGGCTTGCTGATTCTCGGCTATCTCGGGAAGGGTTTGCTGTACCGTTACCGGCCGCTCTTGCTCGGCGCGAGTTATCTGCTGGCGGGACTCGGATTATTTCTCGCGTTCACTGCGGACAGCGTCGTCGCGTGCGTTGCCGGCCTATCGTTCGGCGCGTTTTTTCTCTACGGCGGCTTCGGACCGTTCTGGGCCGTCGCGCTCGACGTCGTGCCCGCAAAGCTGCGCGGCACGTTCAGCGGCTTCGTCAACTTCGGCGGTCAAATCGGCGGATTTTTCTCACCGATCGTCGTCGGCAGCATCGTGCAGAACACGAAGTCCTACTCCGGCGGCTTCGTCTTCATGATCGGCGCGCTGATCCTCGCCGGCGCAACGATGGTCGCGATCCAGCAAGGCCAACGCCTCCCGCAACCCGCCGCCGCTTAACGCACGGGCGCGTATCCGCCGGGCTCGTACTCGAAGCCCGCCCGGCGCGTCCAGTACTCCCACGCCCGTTGATTGCCCATACCGGCGCGCCGTGCGCCGCCGCCGCTGCCGATCTCGGCGTCGGAGAGCGTCTTCACGTCTCCTAAGCGCAGCGCTTCGAGATAAATCTTCGCGTTGCGCGGCATGTAGACCGCGATCGTCACGACGTCGACGAGCGATGGGGCTGCTGCGGCAAAACCGTGTCCGCGCATGAGCACGACGCTGTTGGAACCGAGCCGTGCCGCCAGTGCGCGACCGTGATCCATGTTTTGCACGAGCAGGTTCGTCGCATCGCCGAACTCCTCGTCGATATCCCAAACCGGCGCTTGTTTACCGATGCTCTTGGCCGGGCCGAGCACCGGCCGCAGCGGCGTCTGGGTAACGGTAAACGGCAGCACTTCATCCGCGTGCGAATGCACGACCGCGCCGGCATCCGGCCGCGCTGCGTAAATCGCCGCATGAATAAAGCGCTCGATGTAGCGTTCGCGCTCGTCGCCGCCGAGTGCATTGCCGTTGAGGTCGAACTCCATGATGTCTTCGACCGTCACCACCTCCGGACTGCGTGCACGCGAGAGCAGAAAGTGGTCGGGCCGATCCGGGTGGCGGACGCTGATGTGGCCGAAGGTGTCGACGACGTCTTCGTGCGCCAGAATGCGGTTCGCGATCATGAGATCGCGCTTCAGGCGCGTCAGTTCGCTGCTCTCGGTCATGCGTAGAACTCCTCGTAGGTCACCGGGCGCTGTAACATCCCGTACTTCGCCGCAAGCCGCAGCGTGGCATCGACGTACTTGCGGTCGTTGCGCGTGGCAAAGAGCCGCCGTTGTTGCGCGGCCACGATGGCCGGATCCACCTTCGTTACGCGTGCGATGATCTCGGCAGCTTGCGGACCGTGCGTGTTGGCCCAGCGCGCGGTCGCATAGATGGCCGTCACCAGCCGCTTCGCGGTCTCCGGGTTCTTCTGCAGCCAGGCCGTTGACGTAAACCACACCGTCGTCGCGAGCTCGGGCGCGAGCGCGATGTAGGTGTCGGCGAAATCGCGGATGAGGCCGGCGCGCATCGCATCGGTCTTGGCGGGTTCGACGATGAAGCCGGCCTGGATCGTGCCGCGCTGGAGCGCTGCGCCGATCTCCGAAAACGGCAGCTCGATGTACTTGATGCTCGTACGCGAGACGCCGTTGGCGTCGAGCCACGCCCACAAACTGAGCTGGTTGAAATCGCCGAGCGAGCCGACGCCGATCGTCGCGCCTGCCAGGTCTTTGGGCGAGCGGATCGGCGACGTCTTCGCCACCACGACGTTCGGATTCGCAACTTGCTTCGCGTAGATGCACGCGGGCGCGATCATCACGAGCGAGATGCCGCGCGCGATCGCAACGGCGAGCTGGAACGGGTTCACCTCGCCCGCGTCGAGATCGCCGCCGAGCACGGCTTGCACGATCGTCGCGCCGTTGTTGAGCGTCTGCACCACCGGGGCGATGCCGTTGCCGGCGAAGATGCCGGACTCGGCGCCGTAATAGGCTTCCGCCGACGGCTCGATCGGGATCGTGCCCATGCGCACCGTCGCCGGCGTTTGCGCCGCGGCGGGTTGCGCGGCCGCAACGATTCCGCCCGCGAGCAGACGCATCGCGGCGGAACGCGGAACGTTCACGGGTGACGTGCTAAACGCGTACCGAGATGATGAACCAGGCTGCGCCGAGCACGCGCCGCTGGCCCTTGGTCAGCAAACCGAAGATCTCGCTGCGCACGTCGTCGGCGATGCTTTTCCCGAGCCGCAAGCCGATGAGCAATTTGCGGATGCCCTGGAATTGGTCGCTAGTCAGGTTGAGGATCGCCGTCCCTTCGGTTGAGGGAAAGTTGTCCGCGGGCGACATCGCCGGAGGCTGGAAGCGCGGCAGTCGCGGCGTGGCGGTACCGCTGGTGGTCGCCCCGCCGGCAGGGGTGCCGCCGGTAGCCGGGAGACCGACCTTGTTCACATTGCTCACATGAATACTTTCGACCAAATGACGTTGGAAATCGAGCCTTCGCGACCGGCCGGCCAGGCCTTTCCCCGGACGGGGCTAAAAATTTCGTTTTATGAGGGTTTTACGGACGGCGAGTTTCGCCGCCGCTATCGCGGCGGTGGTTTTCACGTTGGCGACCGCAGCATTTGCGGCCGGGCGCCCGGTCGTCACTCAAGATTGGTTCTACGTCGGCGGCCACTACGAAGATACGGCCGACGGCACGATCTTGACCGGGCAAATGTACACGCAGGTGTTCACGCCGGTCCACGTGACCCACAAGTATCCGATTATCCTCATTCACGGCGGCGGCGGCACGGGCGCAACCTACGAGAAAACCGCCGACGGCCGGCCCGGCTGGGCCTACGACTACGCCGGTCGCGGATTCCGCGTCTACGTCGTCGATCAGCCCGCTCGCGGCCGTTCGATCCAAGATTCCGCGGTCGACGGACCACTCGTCCGCGACACGGTGAAGTCGCTCGAGCAGCGTCTCACGATTCCGCAAGACTTCGACCTCTGGCCGCAAGCGAAACTGCACACGCAGTGGCCGGGCACCGGTAAACCCGGCGATAAATACTTCGATGCGTTCATGGCCACGCGCGTCATGTCGCTCAAAGACAACGGCAAGATGGAAGAGCTGACGACGCATGCGGTCGTCGCGCTGCTCGACAAGATCGGTCCCGCGATCGTGCAAACGCATTCGCAAGCGGGCTCATACGGCTGGCGCATCGCCGACGCGCGACCGAAGCTCGTCAAGGCCTTGATTCAAGTCGAACCCAACGGCCCGCCGTACAAAGAGACGAGTTACATCGGGCCGCCGGACTACTTCGGCAAAGAGACGGTCGGGCGCCCGTGGGGACTCACGAACGGACCGTTGACGTTTGCGCCGCCGGTGACCGATGTGGCCGACATGAACTTCGTGCAACAGGCGCAGGCCGACGGACCGGGTCTCGTACGCTGCTGGGAACAAGCGCCCCCGGTCCATCAGCTTCCCGTGCTCGCAACCGTGAAGATCCTCATGGTCACGAGCGAGGCGTCATACCACGCGCCGTACGATCATTGCACGTCGCGTTTTCTCACGCAGGCCGGGGTGAAACACGATTGGATTCACCTGGCCGCCGTTGGTATCCACGGCAACGCGCACGACATGATGCTCGAGAAAAACAGCGCATCCATCTCCGCAGTGATGGCGAACTGGCTCGTGAGCAAAGGTCTCTAGGCTAAATTCGCGCGCCGCGTCCCGTGACGATGTTGAAGATCAACAAGATGACGGCGATGACGAGCAGCAAATGGATCAGTCCGCCGGCGATGTGAAGCGTGAAGCCCAACAGCCAGAAGACAAACAATACGACGATGATGGCCCAAATAAGTCCAGCCATGGTTTCCCCTTCGCAGCGCGACACATGCGCGCTCTACCTAACTAGGGTCCCCCGGCAAGGCGGCAGCTAAACTTCGGGGTGCTTGAGCCCGTCGAGAAAGGCGAACACCCGGCGCTCTGCCTGGAGCGCCGCGAACTCGTTGTAGCCCGCATCCTCGTGAAGCGCGAAGCCGTGCCCGGCACCCGGATAGCGATAGATTTCCGTCGTGGCAAAGCCTTCGAGCGCGCCCTTGATCGCGCGGACTTCTTCGAATGGTACGCGGTCATCGTCATCGCCGAAGTGCAAACTCAGCGGCAGTTTTGCGGCCGGCGCTTCATCGAGGTGCGCTCCGATGCCGGCGCCATGAAAGGCCGCCGCCGCGTCGGCCCCGAGCCGGGTCAGCGCCAAAAATGCGTAGCGCCCGCCATAGCCGTAGCCCACCACCGCGATCTTGCCGCCGGTCGCGTGCTCGTGCAGCGCGTCCATCCCCCGCCTGACCGACGCGAGACTGTCCTCGACACCGGCGGCCTCGTCGACGTCGACGGCGAGCACGTCGTAGCCGCGGGCGGCGAACCGCTCGAGCGCCGTGCGCGACCCCGCCGGAAGACCGACGAGCACCACGCCCAGGGCGTCGCCGGGCTGCTGTTCAGAATCCATCTCGGGACCCTCTTCGCTCCCCGGAGGTAATGAACCGTGCGGAGCGCATTATCAAGCCGGAACACCGCAGCACTGCATATCGAGGATTGGGGAAACATGGGAACAGCAACTTTTACGGCCGCCGACAACTTCTCGCTCACCGGCTACACCGCCGGACCCGAGAATGCCACCAAGGGCATCGTCGTCGTCCAAGAGATTTTCGGCGTTAACAAACACATTCGCGACATGGCCGACGCCTACGCCGCCGCCGGCTACAAAGTGATCGCACCCGGCATGTTCGATCGCGCACAGAAGGGCGCCGATCTCGGTTACGGTCCCGACGATCGTAAAGCCGGCATGGAGATGCGCGGCAAGATCAGCGAAGAACAGAACATTCACGACATCGTCGCGGCCGCGAAGGCGCTCGGCACGAAGTCGACCGGCATCGTCGGCTACTGCTTCGGCGGAACGATGGCGTGGCTCGGCGCAACGCGCACGCACGAATTCCAAGCGGCGTCGTGCTGGTACGGCGGCGGCATCGCCAAGGCCAAGGACGAGAAGCCCAATTGCCCGGTGCAGATGCATTTCGGTGAAACCGACGGCAGCATTCCGCAAACCGACATCGACGCGATCAAGGCCGCCCAGCCGAGCGTCGAAATCTACGTCTACAAGAACGCCGGCCACGGTTTCGGTTGCGCCGACCGCGACAGCTTCAACAAAGAAGCGTACGAGACTGCGCAAAAGCGCACGCTCGATTTCTTCGCCAAATATCTGAAGTAACGTTTGTAATTAGCCGCCGAGGGGCAACCTGCATGAAATCCTGGCCCGAAAGGCGGACTCATGACGCTCCTCATCATCATCCTGGTACTAGTGGTGCTCTTCGGCGGCGGCGGCCACTACTACAACAACGGTTCCTACCGCTCCGGCGGCTATAGTATCGCCGGCATCCTGATCGTGGTGTTGCTGATCCTCTGGCTCACCGGCAACATCCACGTCTAGAGCGTAGGTAGCACGATCTCGCCCTCGAGCGTTTCGCCCCGCGCGAAGCGCTCGAGGTTGCGATCGTACTGGTCGGCCAGCCGCCGGCCCGTCGCGATGCTGCCGAACGTGCCGATGTGCGGCGTGATGATCACGCCCGGTGTGGTCCACAGCGGATCCGTCGCCGGTAACGGTTCGGGATCGGTCACGTCGAGCGCTGCGCCCGCGAGTTTGCCGGCCGTCAGCGCCGCGTGCAGCGCCGTTCCGTCGACGACGGGACCACGCGAAACGTTGACCAGCAACCCATTCGCGGGCATCGCGGCCAGCGCGGCAGCGTCGATCATGTGCCGCGTTTCGTCGTTGTAGGTCACCGCCAGCACCACCGCATCGCTTTGCGCAAGCGCCTCGTGCAAATGCGTGGTCGCGAACATCGCATCGGCGCGTTCATCGGGGGCACCGGTTCGCGATACGCCGATGATGCGTTTTGCCAACGGGCGCAAGCGGGTTGCGAGCCCGCCGCCGATCGCGCCGAAACCGACGATCGCGACGGTGAGATCTTCGAGCGATCGCAGCGTGCGGATCATCGCCGGCGCGTCCCACTTGCTTTCCGTCTGCGCCGCAAACGCGCGCGGCAATTGCCGCAGCAGCGCGAGCAGCAGCGCCACGGCGTGCTCGGCAACGGCCGGACCATGCACGTGGATCGCGTACGTCATCGTCACGCCGGGCGGCACGCCGGCGCGCAACAGCACGTCGTAACCCGCGCTCGTCAGCCCGATCCACTTCAGGTCGCCGCGGTTCGCCTTGATCGCTTGCGGAACGGCGGCCGAATAATACGTCGGCGTTATCCAAAGCGCGTCCGCGCCGGGCAACGCCGCCAGCAGTTCGTTCTCGTCGCCGGCCACGAGATAATCGAGCTTACGGCGACGGGCGAGTTCCGTGAGCTCAGCCTCGAAAACTTGACCCCGAAATACGACACGCATCGCCCATCTCGTTGGACGCGCTGCATCGAACGTCCACTCGAAGCAAAAGCTGAGAAATTTTTAGGTCTCCCGAACTAGGATACTAGGCACGGCTTACAGTAGCGTGAGGCGTGCTTAAATACGCTCCCTTTGCAGCCTTGGCCGTGGTTCTGGCCGTTAGCCGGCAGGCGTCCCCGGTCACCGCGATCCCGATTTTCAGCCACCAGTACGACGTGTCGTGCTCGAAGTGCCACTCGGTCATCCCGCACCTGAACGAGTTCGGCTCGGCCTTCATGGCCAACGGCTATCGCATCCCGGGAGTGAGGCCGGGCCCAGCCTTCCCGATCTCGGCCAAAGCGAATCTGGTGGCCTCGAGCGAGAACCAGGGCGACGGCGAGGGCGGCGCCGGGCTTCCGAAAGACATCGTCGACGAAATCGAGATCTTCACCGCCGGCGGCATCGGCGACCGTTCGGCCTATCTGGTCGAGCAGTACGCGGTCGACGGCGGCGAGCACGGCCTGTTGCGCGATGCGTGGGCCATCGATCGCATCAACCCGTGGGACGCGAAGATTCCGCTGCAAGTTCAAGCGGGATCGTTCACGCTGCCGTTGCCGGTGGATCCGGAGACGTTTCGCGAGACGTACGCCGGCTATTCGATCTACACGGCCACCATCGGCACGAACCCGTTCAACTTCTTCGATCCCAAGATCGGAGCGCGATTGCAGATCGGCGATCCGCTCAAGGGTCTCAACGTGCAGGTCGCCGGTTTCCAAGGTCACGATCGGCAAAGCGGCGTGCCGAACAGCGGTACCGACCTCATGCTCTCGGGTCAAGAGAATGCCGGACCGTTCGCCCTCACCGCGTTCCGGTATTCCGGCACGCGCCCCACGATCGACGGCGGCATCGACACCTTCGAGCGCACCGGCTACGGCCTCGTGTTCGATCAGTGGGGACGTCTCTCAAGCGAGAACGTGCTGATCACGGGCAACGATACCGATTGCGGCAACGGCTTCGGCGCCGCGTGTCAGTCCAGCGGCGGTTTCTCGCAACTGCGCTGGGCGTTCAACCGCAAGCTCTTCGCGCTGGCACGCTATGAGGGCACGAACGATCCCGTGAACGGCTTCACGCGCGACGCCGTGCTGCTGCTTGGCTACGGTCCGACTGAAAACTCCCGTATCACACTCGAAGACGTGATCGCGCATACGCCCAACACCACGCACACCATGAACGTGCAATTCACGATCGCGTACTGATGCGCGTGCTCTGGGCGGCATTCGCCTTCTGCGTCATACTCGGCTCCATCGCGCGCGCGGACGACGATGTCGTGCGCACGATCGACGCAGCGAAATCAAAAGCGGCGTTCGCGGTGCAGCACATCTACGTCACGCGCGTGAACGGAACGCTGCCGATCATCGGCGGCAGCGTAACGTTGCCGCAGAACGCAACGCTGCCGGTCGCGGTCACGGCCGAACTCGATCCGAGTAAGGTCAAGAGCGGCGACCCCGATCGCGACGGCGCGCTCGTGAGCCCGGACTTCTTCGACGTCAAAGCCTTTCCGGCGTGCACGTTCACCAGCACGAAGATCATGCCGGTCAGCGCGACGGCGTTCGGCGTCGACGGAACGCTCACGCTGCACGGCGTCACCGCACCGGAGCATCTCGACGTCACGATACGAGGTGATGCAACGCATCCGCTCTATCACGCCGTCGGTCACATGGACCGGCAGGCTTTTCACATGTCCGTCACGCGGCTCGATCCCGTCATCGGGAAAATCGTCGACATCACGCTCGATATCGTTCTGAAGTAGCGTTCACCCGCAAAGGCGAAGGCGTTTGCGGATGGTTTTCTTTGCGGCGTGCTTGGCGGTGTTCATGGTTTCGGTTGAAGCGACGATCGTCGCGACGGCCATCCCCACCATCGTCGGCGATCTCGGCGGATTGCGGCTCTTCAGCTGGGTGTTCGGGATCTATTTGCTCACGCAGGCCGTCACGATCCCGATATACGGACGGCTCGCCGACATTTACGGCCGCAAGAAGTTGTTCTTCATCGCGATCGCGCTGTTCCTGATCGGTTCGATTCTCAGCGGCTTCGCGCACAACATGGTCATGCTCATCATCTACCGCGGCCTGCAAGGGCTCGGCGCGGGCGGCGTGATGCCGCTCGCATCGACGATCGTCGGCGACATCTATACCGGTACCGCGCGTGCCAAAGTGCAGGGATACCTTTCGAGCGTCTGGGGCATTTCCGCCGTCACGGGCCCGCTGATCGGCGCGTTTCTGATCGCGCACGCGGGCTGGCCCACGATCTTCTGGCTCAACGTTCCGTTCGGCATCCTATGCCTGTTCGTGATAGCGCGGTTCTTCCACGAGCGGGTCGAGCATCACGATCACACGATCGACTACGCCGGCTCGCTGCTGCTGGCCGGCGGTATCGGCACGCTGATGTTCGTGCTCGTGATGCTCGGCAATATTCCGGCCACCCTGGCTATCGTACTCGCGGTCGTGGCGCTGGTGCTCATCACCTGGCTGATCGTGCACGAACTGCGCACACCCGAGCCGATGATGCCGCTGAAGCTCTATGGTCTCCGTATCATCACGATCTCGAACGCGGCCAACTTCACCATGGGGGCCCTCTCGATCGGCATCACCGCCTTCTTACCGACGTACGTGCAGGGCGCGATGGGCCTCTCGGCCGTGCTGGCCGGCGCGACGCTCGGCGTGACGTCGGCGTTTTGGACGGTCGGCTCGCTGGTCGTCTCGCGCATCATCCATCGCGTGACCTATCGCGAGCTGGCATCGGCCGGCGGCGTGATGCTGATCGCCGGCAGTCTCTTTCTCATCACGCTCGAGCCCGATCGTTCGATCTGGTGGGCGCTCACGGGCGGGACGATCCTCGGCCTCGGCTTCGGCTTCGCGAACCTGGTGTTCGTCGTAACGACGCAAGCCGCGGTACCCTGGCAGCAACGTGGCGCCGCGACGGCTTCGAATCAGTTCATGCGCCAGCTCGGCAGCTCGATCGGCACCGCTGCGTTCGGTGCGATCTTCAACCTCGGGCTCTACGCGCGCATTCCGAACAGCGGCGAAGTGGTCACGCGCATGATGGATCCGCGCACGCGCGGCAGCTTACCGCCGGCCGAAATCGGCAGCTATGCCGCCGCGATTTCCGGCTCGCTGCACGGCATCTTCATCGTACTGGGCCTGCTGGGAGTCATCACGCTGGCGCTCGCCCTCGGCGTGCCGGCAAAGCTCAATGCGAGCGATCCTACGCCGGCGTGAGCCACGCGAGAATGTTCTTCACGGTATCGCGGTAGAAAATCTCGTAGGTCTCGCGCGTGACGAAACCGACGTGTCCGGTTGCCAGCACGTTCGGCAACGTGCGAAACGGATGATCGGGCGGTAGCGGCTCGGTCGCGAACACGTCGAGCGCAGCGCCTGCAATCCGTCCCTCCCGCAGCGCGGCGATCAAGGCGTCTTCATCGACCAGCGGCCCGCGCGAGGTGTTGACGAACCATGCATCTGGCTTCATCAACGCCAGCTCGGCCGCGCCGACGACTCCGCGTGACCGTTTGCCGAGCACGAGATGCACGGTGACGATGTCGGCCGTGCGGAAGAGCTCGTCTTTTTCCACGTAGCGCGCCCCCGCCGCGGCGGCTCTTTCCGCCGTCAAATTGGGACTCCACGCGATGACATCCATCCCGAACGCGGCGGCGATCCGTGCGCTCGCGGTGCCGATCCGGCCGAGGCCGAGGATACCGAGCGTCCGGCGATTGAGATCGCCCCCGACGGCGACTTGCCAGCCTCCCGCCCGGATCGATGCGGCCTCGGCCGGGATGTGCCGTACGGCCGCCAGGATCAGCGCCCACGTCAACTCGATCGCGCCGTGAGACGTGTACCCAGTGTGGGCGACGGTGATCCCGCGCTCGCGCGCGGCATCGAGGTCGATCGAGGCGTTCACGGCGCCGGTCGACGCGATCAGGCGCAGCCGCGGCAGGCGCTCGATGATCTCGCGCGTCAACGGCGTACGCTCGCGCATGACGCAGACGACGTCGAACGGCTCGAGCCGGGCGACGACGGCGTCGGGATCGCTCACGTGGTCGCGAAAACTTTGAATCACGGCGCGGCCGGCGAGCGGCGACCAGTCGGCGCAGGTGAGCGCGACGCCCTGATAGTCATCGAGAATGGCAATATTTACCAAGGACATCTTTTTCTATTATACTGTGTGGATGGGTGGTATCAACGATCGCTGTACGAAGTGCGGCCATCTTCTTGCATCGCACGTTCCGGATGTCGGCTGCACCGACCGCGTACCCGGCACAATGGAGCGGATGCCCGGGGCGTGCGGGTGCGGGGCGCCGGAAGTCCTCGCCGACGTGATCCCGTTTCGCTCCCGTAGCCAGCGCGACGCGTTAGCGCGGGGGCTGACCATCGACGAGGACGGCGGTAACGGCGATTACCACGGTTAGGATCAGCATTTCGTAGCGGACGCTGCCTGCAACTGCTACGGCGCCATCGTTAATCCGGCGACGGGATTGCAGCGCAACCACGCCGGCCAGCGCGAAAAAGACGATCTTCGCGCAGATCTCCCAGCCATACGCCGACGAAAACAGCCCGGATAGCGGGCTGACGTTGCGCAGGACTTGCACGACCGAACTCACGAGCAAGAGGATCACCGCGTACGTCGCCACGTTCGACGTGCGCCGTACGTCGACGATTCCGGTCGCCAACAAGGTCGTCAGCAGCACACCGATCCAGACGGCCGCCGCGAGCAGGTGCGCGAAGTCGAAGATCACGCCGGCCACGGGCAGCACGCCGGTGGAACCATGTCCGCCCAGCGATTCGCAGACCAGAACCGCAACGATCGCGGCGATCAGCAACGGGTAACGGCGCTTGCCGCCGCTCACCGCAATCGCACCGAGGAACGCGGCAATCGTCAGCGCGAGATGCAAGATCCCGTAACGCGTCTGCAGCGTCGCGATGAGCGAGCCACCCGTGATGAGGCCTTGGACGCGAACGTCGATGAACGCCACGAACGCGATCGTGATCCAGGCCCCGAACTCCAGCATCGAAACCGGCGCAACGTTGGGCGCGCGAACGGTCAACAGCGCGCCGAACGCGAGGCCCGTGCCGATCAGGATTCCCGCGAGCATCGCGAATCGCAGCACCGCGACGATCGCGACGGCGCCGGCGATCCCGGGCTGGTCGCCGGCCGGAACCACTCCGGCCGGGACGCCGACGCCGAACGCAAAGCTGCCCTCGCTCACGTGTCCGTCGTCGGCGGTAACTTGCCACGTGACGATGTAGCTGCCGCTCGCGAGCGCGGGCGTTTTCACCTCGACCAAACGCGTGTCGCCGCCGGGATGATACGGCGCGCTCGCGCGGTTGAGGCCGTGCGCGTCGCTCACGCGCATGATGTCGATCTGCGCCTCTTCCTTGAAGCGCAGCGTGACGACCGCCGGTGCGCGCTGCATTTCGACGCCCGCTTCGGGCGTGCTGCCCAAGAACTTCGTGTGTGCGCTCGCCGCGTGCGGTACGAACACGAACAGCCCGCCAAGGACGAACGCCGTCACGGTGACGGCGCGACGGAACTGCTCGAACATTACAAAATAGGGTACCACGGGCGGCTGGGGCGAACCTATGCCTGATGGGGACCGACCTCTACGCCGACCGCATCGACTCTCCCATCGGCACGCTTCTGCTCATCACCAAGGGTAACCGGCTGTGCGCGCTGGACTATCGCGGCTACGATCACCGGATGAACGGTTTTCTCGCCGCCCGCTTCGGCAACTACACGCTGCACGATGCGAACGATCCCGGCGGCACGACCGGCGCGCTGCGCGCGTATCTCGCCGGCGACTTACGCGCGCTCGATGTACTCGCCGTTGATACCGGCGGTACGCCGTTTCAGGAGAGCGTGTGGGCCGAGTTGCGCCGCATCCCGGCCGGCACGACGATCACCTACGGTGAGCTCGCGCGGCGCGTCGGTCAGCCCAGCGCGAGCCGCGCGGTCGGCCATGCCAACTCGCTCAACCCGGTGGCAATCGTGGTGCCGTGTCATCGCGTGATCGGCGCGGATGCAACGCTTACCGGTTACGCCGGCGGACTCGATCGCAAACGCTGGCTGCTCGAACATGAGGGCGTGCGCCTGCCCCAAGCGCCGCCCCAGCGCCGCAGCGAGAACCAGCTCTCGCTGTTCGCTTCGTCCTAGCCGAGCGGTCCGAGCAGGGTCTCCCCGCCGTAGACGTCGTCCGTGGCGGGGATTACCGCCGGCCACGCGCCCGGTTTCGGGTTCGGTCGCGACGACGCCGGCCGCGCGCGGCCGTCCCAACCGATCTGCTCCATCGAGAAGTACACTTGCACGGCTTGGCCATCGGGATCGAGCACGTGGAACGCATAGTCGATGCCCGGATGCAACTCGGCCGGAATCTCGATGAACGTCCGTCCGCGCTTCTCCAGAAACGCGCGGGCGTCGCACAGCTGACGGTACGAACCGACTTGGATGCCGACCGAGAACGTCGTGGAATCCGGCCGCAAGCCGAGTTTTTCGCGCAGCTCGATCGGATAGAGCGCGATCGTGTGGTGTTCGGTATTTGCGCGCAAGAAGACGCAGCGCGCGCCGTTCCAAACGGTCTCTTCGGAAACGCGCAAGCCGAGTTCGTGCGAGTAAAAACGCACCGCCGCGTCGATGTCGGCGGTAAAGAGGCTGATCGGTCCGCCCTTGATGATCTTGAACGGCCGCGGCAGCAAGATGCCGTCGACATCGTAATCTTTGCCGGGGAGCGAGTCGCGCATTTCGTAGCCGGAACTGAGATCGTCGCCGCGCTTTTCCGCGATGCTTACTTCTTCGTCTTCCGAGATTTGCGGCAGTTCGGGCTTCACCCGGAACATGCGGTCCCACATTCCCTTGGGTTTGCTGCGCGCATCCCAGCCGACTTGCTCCATGCCGTAGTACAGCTCGTTCGTGTGGCCGTCCGGATCGTAGAAATACGTGTGCCAGTTGGAACCCGGCATGTCGCGGCCGCTGCGCTGGATCTTCAGGCCCTCTTCGTTGAGCCAATCGCAGCCGTTGGAAACTTCGCCGAGGCTGCCGACTTGCCACGAGATCTGGTTCATGACTACGCCCGGCGCGAAGTGGCGCTCGGTGTCGATGTACTCGCGCACGCGCTTGTTGAAGAGCACGAAGCTATGATGGTCGGTGCCGTAGCGCATGAAGTAGCCGTGCGGATCGCCGAATCCCGCGATCGCTTCCGGCGGCTGCGCGCGTTCGCCGAAGTTGCGCTTGTCGGAGATCCGGTAACCCAAATCTTCCGTGTAAAAGCGAACGCACTCTTCCATCTTGAGCGAGTTCAAGCCGAAGTGGCCTAAGCGGCGGATCTTGAACGGACGCTCGAGCAGCACGCCGCCGACGTCGTAGGTTGCCGCAGATGTTTCGATCATGCCCGGTTCTCCGTTACTTCGTTGCTTCGGCGGCGTACGATGGGTCGTAGAGATCGTTCATCGGCGGCATGGCAGGCACAACGCCGAATTGCACCTGATACTTGCCGACCGTTTGGATGGAGGGGATCGAAAGCTTGAGATTGGGATTGAACGCTTTCCATTTGCCGAAATCGACGTCCCACGCGGCGTTGGCGATCGCCGGATCGACCTTCGTCTTGTCGACCAGGACGGCCACCGAGCCGGCCTTGTTCGCATAGCCGTATTGAATCGCTTTACGCACGGCGCGCAAGAACTTCACGACCGTCGAGCGGTTCTTCGCGGCCCAGTCGTTGTTCGCCGCGATGCACGTGAAGGCCCAATCCTTGATCGTATCGCTGGCGGTTGCCAAGATCACGTCGCCCTTAGATTGGGCGAGCAGATCGAAGGGCTGGCCCAGCATCGAACCCTGCACCTGACCGCTTTGCAAGCCGGCGTAGCGTGCGGTGCTGTTGCCGCCGATCACGATCTGAAAATCGTCGAGCGTCATCTTATGCGCCGCAGCAAGGGAGCCGAGCGCGATCGCCGTTACGTCTTGCTTCGTACCGAGCATGACCGATTTGCCCTTGAGGTCGGCCCACGATTTGATACTCGGCAGCACGACCAGCGAGTAGGGGTTCACCCCGAACATCGGGGCCACGATCTTGAGCGGCAGGCTGTGGGACACGGCGGCAATCTCGCTATCGCATCCGTTGTCGACCATGTTGGCCCCGTTGGTCGCCACCAAGTTGATGACGTTGGGCGGCGAGTTGCCCTCGATGATCGAGACCTTCAGGCCCTCATCCTTATAAAAGCCCTCGGCCTCGGCGATGTAAACGGGCCACTCCGATGCGGTCGGCGTCAAAATACCGAAGTTCAGCTCGATCAGCCCGTTCTGGGCGGCGACCGGCGGCGGCGCGATGAGCAGCGTCAGCGCTGCCAGCAACGCGAGCGAGACAAACCTTGGTACGTTCATTCGACATTCTCCGTAGCGTCGTGCGTTCGTGAAAACGGGAGCCGAAACGGAATTTAGCGCGAGGAGACGGCTTCCCCCCGCCGTACCGTCCTTCCGTGGCCCTCATTGAGTTCGTCGACGTCGGCATGACGTACCAGCGTCGCGGCGGTGGCGAAACCGTCGCGCTCGAGCGAACCTCCCTGACCATCGCGCCGGGGGAGTTCATCTGCATCGTCGGCCCCAGCGGCTGCGGCAAGACGACGCTGCTGCACTGCCTCGACGGCCTGCAGACGCCGACGAGCGGCCGCATCCTGATCGACGGCCGCGAAATCACCGGTCCCGGCCGCGACCGCGCGATGGTCTTCCAAAGCGCGTCGCTGATGCCATGGCGCACGGTCTCCCGCAACGTCACCTACGGCCTCGAGCTGCACGGCGTCCCGCTGCGCGAAGCGCTCCCGCGCGCGCAGAAGATGATCGACCTCGTGGGGTTGAGCGGATTCGAGGATCGTCATCCGGGCGAACTCTCGGGCGGCATGCAGCAGCGCGTCAACCTGGCGCGCGCGCTCGTCATCGATCCCGAAGTGATCCTGCTCGACGAACCGTTTGCCGCGCTCGACGCGCAAACGCGGGAGGGCATGCAAACCGAGCTCTTGCGCGTGTGGGATGAAACGAAGAAGACCGCGGTTTTCATCACGCACCAGATCAGCGAAGCGGTCTACCTCGCCGACCGCGTCATCGTGATGTCGGCGCGGCCCGGTCACGTAAAGGCGATCGTGCCGGTGCCGATCTCGCGGCCGCGTCCCGCCAGCGCACGGCGCGATCCGCAGATGTACGAGATCGAGTCGGAGATCGCCGCCTTGATCGACGGCAGCCACACGGAAGTGGTGGTCGAAGCATGACGCAGTTGACGCAAACGTCGAGCGGCCTCGTCACCGACGACATCCCCGTTCCGCGCCGCAAGACCGTCGCGCGCGCCGGCTTCTTCTCCCAGCGCGCGATCACGCAGATCATTTCGGTTATCGGCGGGCTCGCGCTGTGGGAGCTGCTCGCGCGCTACGCCGTGCACAACACCGCGTTTCTAGCACCGCCGTCGATCGTCGCGGTTCGCTTCTACCAAATGCTGCGCGACGGTTCGCTGCTCTACAACGGCTGGGTCAGTTTCCAGGAACTGATCGGCGGCTTCGTGCTCGGCGTCGCGGCCGGCATCATCATCGGCGCCGCCATGGTGCAGTGGAAACGCGTCGACGACGCGCTCGAAGTCTGGATTGCCGCGCTCTACGCCGCGCCGATCGTCGCGCTCGCACCGATCCTGATCATCTGGTTCGGCTTCGGCCCGTGGTCGAAGGTCGCCGTGGTCTTCATCATGGTCGTCTTCCCGATGGTGATCTGCACGCAGGCCGGGCTCGAATCGGTCGACCGCCGCCTACTGCTCGTGTCGCGCTCGTTCTGCGGTTCGCGCTGGAAGACGTTCGTCACCGTGGCGCTGCCGTCGGCGGCGCCGTTCATCGTTTCCGGCATGCGGCAATCGGTCGGCCGCGGACTCGTCGGCGTCGTGATCGGCGAGCTCTTCGGCGCCAAAGCGGGCCTCGGCAACATCATCACGACCGCCAGCAGCGTGTTCGACATGCCGACGCTCTTCGTCGCCGTCGTGACGCTCGCGCTCGCCGGCATCATCCTCACCGGCATTCTCCGCTCGTTCGAACTGCGTCTCGCCGCCTGGCGCGACGTCGCCTAAGGAAGCCAGCTATGTCCGAAACCGCCACGCAGACCCAAACGACGCCGATCAAGGTCCGTAAACTCGGTCATCTCGTGTATGAAGTCAGCGACATCGAACGCTCGACGAAGTTCTGGACGGAAATCATGGGCTTCTCCGTCTCCGATACCAACGAGTTCGGCATGGTGTTCTTGCACAGCACGGGCGATCATCATTCGATCGCGCTCGTGCCGTCGAAGAAGAAAGAGCGCCCGCCCGCGAACGCCGGCTTGCGTTTCCACCATTTGGCGATGGAAGTCGACAACGTCGAAACGCTGTTCAAAGCCCGCGAATTTTTACAGGCGCGCGGCGTGCCGATCGACTTCGAAGGCCGGCGCGGACCCGGCGGTAACACCGGCGTCGAGTTTCAGGACCCCGACGGCTACACGTTCGAGATCTACGCCGACATGGACCAAATCGGTCCCGACGGCAAGACGCGCCCCCCGGAACAATTCGATCGCGTCAAAACGCTCGAAGACGCCGTCGCCCGCCCCCTCCCCGACAAGTACTAGCCATGCCCTGTCATCCCGAGCTTGTCGAGGGACCGCCACAACCGTGAAAGCCGTGATCTTCGAGCGCTTCGGTGGACCCGAGGTGATGGAATACCGCGACGTGCCGACGCCCGAAGTCGGCCCCGGCGACGTGCTCGTCGAGGTGCATGCGGTCACCGTCAATCGCGCGCTCGACATTCACGTGCGCGAGTCCGGCGACGGGCGCAATCCCGTGCTGCCGCTCGTCCTCGGCGTCGATCCCGTCGGCGTGATCGTCAAGGCCGGTGCGAACGTTCCGCAGTCACGCATCGGCGAACGCGTTGCTGTAGCCTCATCGGTGCGCTGCGGAAAATGCGGCGCGTGCCTCGACGGCCGCGGACCCGATTGCGTCGCCACGCAGCATCTCGGCATTCACCGCTGGGGCGGCTACGCCGAATACCTCAGCATCCCCGCCGATGCGACGATGCCGATTCCGGACAACATGAATTTCCCCGAGGCGGCCGTCGTGTTCCGCCACTTTCCCACCGCCTTTCATCTGCTCGACTGCAAAGCCGGCATCAAAGCCGGCGAAACCGTGTTGATCATGGGCGCGGCGGGCGGCCTGGGCAATGCCGGGATTCAAGTTGCGAAGTATCGCGGCGCGCGCGTGATCGCGGGCGCCGGCACCGATGCGGGCGTTGCGCTCGCGCGCGAAACGGGCGCCGACGAAGCGGTCAATTACCGCACCGAAAACCTCGAAGCGCGCGTCAACGAACTCACCGGCGCTAAGGGCGTCGACGTCGTGTTCGAAAATATCGGCGCACCGGATCTGTGGCCGGCAGCCTTCAACTCGCTCGGCGGCGGGGGACGGCTCGTGACCGCGGGCGCGCATGGCGGCGGCACGGTGACGCTCGACGTGAAGCGGCTTTATCGCCGCAAACTGCGCTTGATCGGCGGTGCGGGCTCCGATCCGTGGGACGTCGAGGCAACGATCGAGGGCGCGGCGAGCGGCAAACTGCACGGTGCGATCGACCGCATCTTGCCGCTCTCGGAAGTCGCGGAAGCGCATCGGCTCGTCAGCGAGCGTGAAGTCACCGGTAAAGTCGTGCTGATCCCCGAGCGCGTGCTCGCGCTAACGAACTAGACGATCGCCCGGCTCCGGCGGCGGCTCGGGCGGCGCAGGCACCGTCGGCATCTCGTGATTGGCGTAGAGCGCTATGCGTTCGATGCGCCCATTGTTACCGCTGATGATCGCGATGCCGTGCTGCCAACGCGCTTGATACGCGTGCTGGTAGACGATCGAACGCGCCCCGCCTTCGCGGCCGGCCTGCGAGATGAAGTACTCCGGCAACGACGTGATCACGTTGCCGATGCCGATGCTGCCCGGTTCCACTTTGAAGATACCGTTCGCCGGCGGCGTGTCGCGCGGTAAGTTTTCGGTCTTCGCAAGGTAGTGCTCGATGCCGATCAGCACTTGGCCGCGATAGATCGCCGAGAGCACCCAACGCTGGTTGTGCAAACCGGCCGCGGCCCACGTGCGCCAGCCCGGCGCCGGATACTCGATCGCGGGGCCCATGCGGCGTTCGATCGCGCGGCGCGTGGTGAAGCCCGGCACGAAACTCAAGAGCCCGCTCTCGAGCGTCATCGGCGGTGCCGGCGCCGGTTTCGCGGGGGCGGCCGGAGGCTTCTTCTTATTTCCGAACAGGCCGGCGAACATCGGCCAAAACTTCTCGCCCGCGGCAACGAAGGCCGCTTTTCGCCCCGTCAGTCGAGCGCGATGCGCGCCAAAAGCGCCATTAAGTGATCGCGCTCCGCAGGCGCGAGCGGCGCGAGCGTTTCGGTTTGCGCGCGCGCGCTGAGCTCCGCAATTTCGCCGGCCTGGCGCTCCCCGCCGGCCGAGAGACGCACGCGCAGCTGACGCTGATCGGTCGGATGCGGCTCAACCACGATCAAGTCTTGTTTTTTGAGGCGTGCGACCAGGCCGTGCACGTTCGCCGGTTCCATGCCGATCGCGCGGCCGAGTTCGGCTTGCGAGAGCGGGCCGCGGGCGTGCAAGGTCATCACCGTTGCCGCCTGCATCGGCGTGATGCCGACGTCCTTGAGCAGATGGCTGGTGTTGTTCTTAGCGCGGTAGTAGGCGCGGCGGAGCAGATGGCCGACACGGTGCTCCGCTTCGTAGTCGAATTCGTCCAGAGCGGCTAGCGTGCCAGAGCGACGGCTTCTTCGAAGCGGCCCGCGCCGATCTTATCGGCGTCAAAGATGCCGCGCTCTGCCACCCACGAGTGGGTGTCTTCATACATCGTCTTCGAGTACGGTTCGAAGATCAGCCGCTCGCCGGGACCGAAGCGGCGCACGTCGACCAGCGGACGGAAGCGTTCCTGCAACTCGTTCTGATAGTAGTGCACGTACTTCTGATGCCGCACGTCGATGTCGGCCTGCGCGCGGCGCAGCGCGGCGTAGTATTTCTTCACGTCGTCGAGGTCGGCGTCTTTCGCGACCATGCCGGCGATCATGAACGTCGTGTCGGTGATGACGCGGAAGCCGAGCTGCTCGAGGATGTAACGCTGCATGCCGAACACGTTCGCAGCCTTTGCTTCGCGCGCGATCATCGCGTCGACGCGCTCGTCGGGCAAACCGCCGAAGCGCAGTTTGATCGCATCGGCCGGCAGATATTCTTCGAGCGACTGGATCGTCGCGTAGTGGCTGCCGGAATGGTAGCCGACGTAGACCTCGACGCCCGCCAGCTGCTCGGGTTTGGTGATCGCCGACTCCGGCGGCACCATGATCGCGCCGGGCGAGATCGAGTAGCATTCGCCCCACAGCGTGCCGTGGTCGGCGGAGGCGGCCATGTTCACGGTCCAATGGCACGCGCAGCTCACGGTCGCATCGCGGCCGGTTTCGTACGACTCGTACGCGCCGTGCTTCTTGCCCTCGGCGGTCATGACGTCGGCTGGGTCGGGCTGGCCCAAATCATTTTTCTTGAGGACGTAGTCCGTCAGGCCCTCAGCCGCGTAGTAGCCCTTTTCTTCCGCGACCCATTCCTGGAGACGCCCGTGCGTGTGGATGACGAAGGTGCTCATATCGTTATGATAATAACATTATTTAGCCGGCGTCAAGCCCCGCCCGCCCGGCCGCCGCGAGCAGGGCGGCGGTGAGTTCGGCGGGAGCGTCGAGCATCACGTCGTGGCCGCTTGGGATCGCATCGACGAACCAGCCGCCCTCGGCGGTTACCCGCGCTCGGGCTTCATCGAAGCCGGGTGAGCGGTAATTGCCGGCGCGCAAGTACGTCTTGTGCGCGCAGCGTTCGCGCGCGCCTGTGAGCGCGAGCCCTTCGGTAAACGTCTTGAGCGGCTGCGGCACGCATTGCGCATCGACATATGCGCGGTCGCGTTCGTTCACGCCGAAGCTCGCTGCCGCAATCGGCGGCAAGTAGCCCGAGTCCGCGGCGGCTTCGAATCGCGCCCGCACGGCGGCCAGTGCGTTGTCCATCATCGACTCACCGTCGCGCGGAACGAACGCATCGAGGAACACGAGCGCGGCGATGCGTTCGGGCACGGCTTCCACGACGCCGGTGATCACGTTGCCGCCGTAGGAGTGACCGCACAGCACGACGTCGTGCAAGTCTTCGAACTTCAGCACGTTGACGATGTCGGTGACGTGCGTACTGAGCGTGATGTCGGGACTGCTGAGATGCACCCGCTCGCCGAGTCCGGTCAGCGTCGGCGTAAACACGCGGTGCCCGCGCGCCCGCAGCGCGTCGGCTACGCGCGCGTAACACCACCCGCCGTGCCACGCTCCGTGAACGAGAACGAAGGTCGTCGGCATGTGGGTCTCTCCTCAGCCGACCTGCGGTCCACCGAAGAACTGCATCAGAATCGGCTTGAGCGGGCGATTAGGTTTGTAATCGGCGGGCGGCGGCTGCAACGGAACGCGACGATCGCCGCGGGCGAACGGATCGTCATGAATCGGATAGTGGAATAACCACGGAATATCGTCTTCCTCAACGTGCCCGTCGCCGTACATGTATTCGTAGTGCGTCCAATAGTAGATGGTGTTGCCGCGCCGGATTCCCTCTCCGATCACGCTGATGATGCCGTCGCCCGGATTCATTCCCTCGTGAATGCCGTTGAACGACATCTGGAAATGTTTGGTCGTGATCGTCGGCGCCGTATCCATCGCGGCATTGGCTTGGGCGAGCGTCTGATGCGACGACGCAATCGATTGCGCGAACTGATTGTTGAGCTGATCGAGCTGCGCTTGCGAGTAGGCCTGACGCTTGGGTTCGGGCGGCGCGGCGGCAGGCCGGACCTCGTGCGGGATCTCCGCCACGCCCTCGCCGCGCGACGGCGCGGTCTGGCGCGGCGCGTGCACCTTGATGTGCGCGAGTTCGTGGTGCTGCTCGACGGGCGCGACGATCGGCTGCGGCTCGACGCGCGGCGCAGGCGGTGGCGGCGGCGGCGGTTTCGGCGGCTGCTTGGGCTTCGGCAACACGACGGCCACCGGCCGTTGTTGCGGTTCGGCCTTTTCCAAGCGAATGATGTCGGACTTCGGCAGCTGCGGCGATTGCAGGCTTGCGAGTTGCGGCAGCGCCTTCACCACGGCGCGCGAAAGCAGACCGTACAACGAGCCACCGGCGAGGTGGACCATTAACGACAGCATGAGCCCGATGAGGAGATAGCGCCGCGTTCGCGCGCGGCCTCGCGCGCTGATCATGTCCTGGGGGATAACGTTCCTCGGACTACGGTAGTCCCATGAGATTCAACGGCCATCGTAGGGGGCCCGGCTTGGAGTCCCCTGGGCCGCGGCCCCACGAAAAAAGCACCCCGCGGACGGGGTGCTCGTTCTGCTTACCAGCGATCGGTTACTTGATCTCGACCTTGGCGCCGGCTTCTTCGACTTTCTTCTTGATCGATTCGGCTTCGTCTTTGGTGACGCCGGTCTTGATCGCCTTGGGGGCGCTCTCGACGAACGACTTCGCTTCGGTCAGGCCGAGCGAGGTGACTTCGCGGACGGCCTTGATGACCTTGATCTTCTCGGCGCCGATTTCGCTGAGAATGACGTCGAATTCCGTCTGGGCTTCGGCCGGGCCGGCGGCCGCGGCGGCACCCGGGGCTGCCGCAACGGCAACCGGGGCAGCGGCGCTAACGCCGTATTTTTCTTCGAGGGTCTTCACCAGCTCGGAGAGCTCGAGGACCGTGAGTTTGTCGATTTGATCGATGAGTTCGGCTACTGCCATGTTGTTCGATTATCTCCTAAGCTGCTGATCCGGCGGCTTCTTTTTGCTCGCGGATCGAATTGAGGACGCGGACGAGACCGCCTTGATTGCCCGAGAGCACGGTCACCAGACCGTATAGCGGGCTCTTGAGCGACCCAACCAGGCGGCCAAGAAGCTCGATTTTCGGAGGGAGGGAGGCGAGTTGGGCTACGCCCTTGGCATCGACGATCTGGCCGTCGATGTACGCCGCCTTGATTTCGACGGGCTTGTTGGCCTCGCCGAAGGGCATTTTGAGCGCTTTCGCGGGTGCGACCGGATCGTCGCCGGCGAAAACGATGGCCGTCGGACCGGCCAGGTAGGATTCAAATTTAGCGGCGAGATCGCTACCCGCGGCGCGCGAGAACAGGGTGTTCTTCACGACGCCATACGTGCTGACGCCGTCTTTGCGCAGCTCGTTGCGGAGTTTCGTGATGTCTCCGACGGTCAGCCCGGCGTAATTCGTGAAGAACAAGTTCTTCGACGCGCCCAGCTTCTGCCGGAGTTCTTCGATCGTCGCTTCTTTTTTCGCGGTCGGCATGGTGGCTTTCTTGAGAACGAAAAAGCGCCTCCGCCAACCCAGGCGAGGCGCATCGAAAGCCAAATGCCCGCAGGCACTAGGAGTCTCGTTCGCATCCTCGGTAGGCGCCTAGCGCTCGCACGCTCAGCATTATCCCCTCACGGGGACCCACGGTCATTGGAGCCATTGCGTATCATACCTCAGGCGGCCCCTGAGGGTCAAGTTGGCCAATTGTCATCCCGAGCAAAGCACCGAAGGTGCGTCGTCGAGGGACCGCCACAATCGCGGCCACCTGCAGCCCCGGGAAATACTCCAAGAGCAGCGGCTTGAGGGGCCGGTCGGGCTTGAACCCCTTGGGCGGCGGCTGCAGCGGTATGACCGAGTCGCCGCGAGCGAACGGGTCGTTTCCGGTCGGAAAAAAGAACGGCCAGGGAATGTCGTCTTCTTCGACGTGTCCGTCGGGATAGCGGTAGATGTAATGCACCCAATACTTCGTCACCGGACCGTCGGGCTCGTAGCTGTTGTAGGTCATCGCCCCCTGGCCGGGCGTCAGCGCATCGAGCAACCCCCGGAACCCACGTTTGCTGAACGTCGCCTCTGCCGGGTCGGACAGCAAAAACGCTTGCAGTTGCTGCGCCTCTGCCGGCGCGTTCTTGCGCGTGACGAGATCGAGCGGGATCTGCACGTTCAGACTCGCCGGCAGTAAATCCAGCCGCAGCGTTCCCGGCGCGACCGCCGCAATCGCCGTCGCAAACGAGCAGTACGTGAGAAATGCCGCCTTTCCGGACGCGAGCGTTGCGGCCGCCGCCGCCGCATCGAAGCCCGCGGCGCTATCGTGCGCTTTCGAACGCAGATCGATGCTCATGCCCGGCGCGAGACGCGCGAAGCCTTTGAGCACTTGATCGACGTAGGCGGTGACGTAACGCTCTTGCACCTGTTTGATCAACCCGATCTTCGGATCGGTGAGCACATCCAAGAACGGACGTCCTTGCGCGAGTGCGGTCGGCGTTAGCAAACACAGCGCCGTGCGCGCGACCACGTGAATGTCCCCGTATTTGCTCGTATCGCGGAGCTCGAACGCCGCCGGCAGGTCGAGCGTGACGAACAGATCCGGCGTATCGGGCATGAGCTTGCCCAGCAGCGCGGCGTTGGAGTCGTAGGTGACGTCGACCGCGATACCGGTCTGACGCGTGAACGCAGCGACGGCCTCATCGAGCGGAGCCTTGACCAGCGCGTTGGCAAACAGGGAGACGTGATGCTGCGCCCCGCGCTGCTGCGCAACTGCGGGAGACGCGGCGAAAAAAGACAGCGCCGCCGCCACCGCAAGAGCTACGGCCGGCGACCAGCGCTGCTTCATGCTAGGGAGCGGGTTACGGACCAGTTTCGTTCGGGTCCTTGACGCCGACGTAGCGGTCGAACTCGTAGTTGCCGAGCACGCCGTTGCGACGTTCGACTTTGCGGAAGTAGACGTTCTGCACGATATCGCGCGTGGCGGGGTCGATCGAGATCGGTCCGCGCGGGCTCTCGAACTGCATGCCCTTGACGATATCCATCGTCTTGTCGGGATCGATGTGACCCTTCTGCGCGATCAGCACCTTGTACGCCGCGGCGATCGCGTCGTAGGCCTGGACCGCTTCGAACGTCGGGAGCTGGTCGCTGCCGTACGCAGCCTTGAACGCCTTGACGAAGTCGCGATTCATCTTCGAGTCGTGCATCGCCGAGTAGTCGAACGTCGTCGTGATACCGAGCGCGGTGTCGCCCTCGGTCGGGAGGATCGCTTCGTCGACGAGATCGCCCGTCGCGAGAAACTTGATCCCGGTGCGATCGAAGCCTGCCGACTTGAGCGCCTTGATGAAGTCGACGCCGCCGCCGGTCGCGTTGATGAACAGGAACATCACGTCAGGCTTCGCGTCTTTCACCTTTTGAATGTAGGCCGAGAAGTCTTTAGTGTCGACCGGCATGCGCGATTCGCCGAGCACCTTACCGCCCGCAGCGGTGAACGTTTTCTCGAAGGCCGTGCCGGCGTCGATGCCCGGACCGTAGTCCTGGAACACCGCGTACGCCGTTTTGGCGTGCTGGAAGTTGAAGGCCCACTTCGCGAACGGCACGGAAATCTGCCCGGTCGTAAAGCCGAAGCGCGCGGTATAGGGGTTGGTCTTGAAGATGTTCGACGTCGCCGCGTTGACGATGAAGTACGGCACCTTCGCTTGAGTCGAGACTTTGCCCATTGCGATCGCGTTGGGCGTATACGATGCGCCGATCAGCAAGTCCACGTGTTCTTGCACGATCAGTTCTTGCGCGAGCCGCGCCGCCACGTCGGGGGCGATGCCCGTGTCGTCGCGCTTGATCAGCACGACCTTGCGCCCGGCGATCGTATCGCCGTGCTGCTTCATGTAGGCATCGAACGCCGCGTTCGCCATCTTCCCGAGCGTGACGTTGTCACCACCCGAGTAGGACAGCACGACGCCGATCTTGATCGGGTCTTTGGTTTGCGCGAGCGCCGGCACGGACGCCGTCACCAGGACGACGGCCAGCAACGCTAATAGGGAACGTTGAATAGAGCGAATGATCAAAGCACGTCTCCTCGGAAAATAACTTTCAGTCGATACCGATGAGAACGCGAACATTCCTCCGAACGTTAGCACCGTGACCTCGGGCTTCATCGCGACGGCTTTTGCCACGGCGTTCACGATCATCGACCCGGTCGGAATGATTCCGCTCGCCCTGTCGGTGACCGTCGATGCGTCCCCGCAGCGCCGCGCACAGATCGTCAATCAGGCGATCCTGGTGGCGGCCGCCGTTATTCTGCTCATGGGACTCGTCGGGAAGCCGCTGCTCGAGTCGCTCGGCATCACCCTGCCGGCGTTCACGATCGCCGGCGGCGCGTTGCTCTTCCTTATCGCCGTCGACATGCTCTTCGGACGCAAGCCGGGCACGAAGCAGACCCCGGAAGAGGAGCGCGTGGACGCCGACAGCGCCAACCCGGCGGTCTTTCCGCTGGCCGTCCCGATGATCGCCGGACCCGGCACGATTGCGACCGTCCTCGTCTTGGTGACGCTGGCCGGCGGCGACCGCGAAAAAGACGCGATCGTCTTTGCCGCGTTCGCCAGCGCCATGGTCGTCACGTGGATCTGCATGCGCCTATCCACCCAACTGCTCCGCGTCATCGGCACCACCGGCATCCATGTCGTCACGCGCCTCTTCGGCATCCTGCTCTCCGCCCTCGCCGTCCAATTCATCCTAAACGGCCTATCCCAAACCCCCCTCCTCCACACCGTCACTGTCACCCCGAGCGGAGTGCCGTAACCCACATTGGGGCTAGGTGAAGCCGTTCCAGCAGGCGTCGTAGTCGGACTGCATCGCGGGTGTTGCGAGAGCGAATGCCGTGGGCGCAAGCACGTAGCACGTTTCAAACATGAACGCGAGGCCGTCTTTGATGTAACGCGGCTTCAGTTCGGCCGCAACGGCTTGCTCGTAGGCGGCGAGGTCGGGGCCATGCGCCGACATGCAATTGTGCAAGCTCGCCCCGCCCGGCACGAAGCCGCCCGATTTCGCCTCGTACGCGCCGTCGATCAGGCCCATGTATTCGTTCATCACGTTGCGATGAAACCACGGCGGCCGGAACGTGTGCTCGGCAACGGCCCAGCGCGGCGGAAAGATCACGAAGTCGAGGTTCGCCGTGCCTGGTGTCGTCGACGGAGACGTGAGCACGGTGAAGATCGACGGATCGGGATGATCGAAGCTCACGCTGTTGATCGTGTTGAAGCGCGCCAGGTCGTATTTATAGGGAACGTAGTTGCCGTGCCAAGCGACCACGTCGAACGGCGAGCGGTCGAGTTGCGTTGACCACAGCCCGCCCATGAACTTTTGCACGATCTCGGTCGGCTCGGCGTCCTCGAACGCGGGAACCGGGGTGAGGAAGTCGCGCGCGTTCGCGAGGCCGTTCGAACCGATCGGTCCGAGTTCGGGCAGCCGCAGCAGCGCGCCGTAGTTTTCGCACACGTAGCCGCGCGCCGTTGCGTCGAGCAACTCCACCCGGAAACGCAGGCCGCGCGGAATCACCGTGATCTCGCCCGGCGCAACGGTCAGCCGGCCGAGCTCCGTCACGATCAGCAGCGCGCCTTGCTGCGGAACGAACAACAGCTCACCGTCGGAGTTGAAGAACGCGCGCCCGCGCATCGAGCGATTCGCAACGTAGATGTGGATCGCAATCCCGGCGCGCAATCCCACGTCGCCGTTTCCGGCCATCGTGTGCAGCCCATCGATGAAGTCCTGGGGCTCTGCGGGGACCGGTAACGGGTCCCAGCGCAGCCGGTTCGGCGACGGCGCAATCTCGGCGAACGGTCCGCTGCGAATCGCTTTCGCATCGATGCGCGCGTAGGCGCGATGATCGGCCGAGGGCCGCTTGCGGTACATCCAGGTGCGCCGGTTTTCCGCGCGCGGGGCCGTGAACGGGGTGCCGGAGATGATCTCGGCGATCAGGCCGTGCGGAACGTGCTGCGGCGAGTTTTGGCCGACGGGCAGCGCGCCGGCAACCGCTTCGCCGGCGAACTCGTTGCCGAAACCGCCGGCGTAGGTGAGCTGCTCCACGGCGGCCGGGTTCGCGCCGCACGGCGGGCGGCCCCGTGCTGCGAAGCGAATCAATTCGGCCACATGTCGAGCACGATTTCCATTACCAGCAGCGACGGCCGGCCCTTCGAGGCCTACCTCGCGTTGCCGCCGTCCGGTCCCGCGCCGGCGATCGTCATCGTGCCCTCGATCTTCGGCGTCACCGACGGGTTCAAGACGTCCCTGGAGCGTTACGCGAGCAAGGGCTTCATTGTGATCGCGCCCGACGTGTTCTGGCGCACGCATCCCGGCCCGTTGACGCCGGATCGCGCGCCCGAGGGCCAAGCGCGCATGAAGGCCTACAACCTCGATGAAGGCCTCGACGATTTGCGCTGCACGGTCGACGCGCTGAAAAGCGTCCCGCAGTGGAACGGCAAGTGGGGCATTTTCGGTTTCTGTTTCGGCGGCAAACTTGCGTACCTCGGCATCACGCGGCTCGGCGCTGATGCCGCCGCTGCATTTCACGGCGTCATGATCCACACCGTCCTCGATGAAAAAGACAAGCTCGACAAACCGTTCAGTTTTCACTACGGCCGCCAAGATCACGTGATACCGATGGAACAGGTCGAGGAGATTCAAGCCGCGCTCGCCGGCAAAAACGGCGAGATCTATGTGTACGACGACGCCGGCCACAGCTTTGCGCTGCCCGACAATCCGTCGTATCACGCGGAGACCGCGCGGCTGTCGGAAGATCGCGCGCTCGCGGTGTTCGATACGATGAAAGATGCGGCGGTTGTCTAAGTTCATCGGCGCCGCGCTCCCGCGGCTCGAAGACAAGCGCCTCATCACCGGTTCCGGCCGTTACACCGACGACGTCCGCGCGGCGGGCTCCGCGCACGCCGCCTTCATCCGTTCGCCCCACGCGCATGCGCGCATCGGCACGATCGACGCCTCGGCCGCGCTCGCGGCACCGGGTGTGATCGCGGTGCTCACCGCTGCCGACTACCTTGCCGACGGCCATCGCCCGATCGCGCACGTACCGAATCCCGCCGACGCCGTCGACTGGCAGCGCCCCGGCTTCGTGGCGCCCGAAGGCGAACCGCCGGTGGCCGACATCCCGCAGCTGCCGCTCGCGTACGACCGCGCGCGGCACGCGGGCGAAGCGGTCGCCGTGATCATCGCCGAAACCGCGGCGCAAGCGCGCGACGCGATGGAACTCGTCGAGATCGATTACGAAGCACTGCGCGCCGTGGTCAACGCGCAAGATGCGCTCGCGCCCGAGGCGCCGCTGATCTGGGAGCAAGCGCCGGGGAACCGCTGCTTCGACCTCGCGTTCGGCGACGAAGCCGCTTCCGAGGCCGCGTTTGCGAACGCGCACCTCGTCGTCGAGCGCACGTTCGACAACCACCGCATCGTCACGTGTCACATGGAGCCCCGCGCGGCGATCGCGTCGTACGATGCCGAGAGCGGTGACTATGCGATCGTCGCCGGCAGCCAAGGCGTCTTCAAGTACCGCGTCTCGATCGCGCAGGCACTGGGCGTTGACGCAGGGCACGTGCACGTCAGTTCGCCCGATGTCGGGGGCGGATTCGGCTCGCGCACGAACCTGCATCCCGAACCGCTGGTGCTGGCGTGGGCCGCCAAACGCATCGGCCGTACCGTGCGCTGGACGAGCGATCGCAGCGAATCGTTCGTCACCGACTTCCAGGGCCGCGACATCACCGACAACGTCGCGCTCGCGTTCGATGCGTGCGGGCGTCTGCTCGCGATGCGCGCGACGATGACCGGCAACATTGGCGCCTACACCGTCGGCTACGCGCCGCTGCAGAACGCCTATCGCATCGCGACCGGCGTGTACGACGTTCCGCTCGCATTCGTCCGCGCGCGCGGCGCGATCACCAATACGACGCCGACCGCGCCGTTCCGCGGAGCGGGCCGGCCCGAAGCCACCCACGCGATCGAACGTCTGCTCGACATCGCCGCATCAGAACTCGGGCTCGACCGCGTCGAGATCCGGCGCCGCAACATCGTGCGTACGACGCAGCTGCCGTACCGTACCGCCGTCGGGCTGACGCTCGATTCCGGCGACTTCGCCGACAACATGGACCGCGCGCTCGTGCACGCGGACTGGACCGGCTTCGACGCGCGCCGTAGTGCGAGCCTCGAGCAGCGCAAACTGCGCGGCATCGGCTTCGCCAACTACGTCGAGGCGCCGGTCGGCGCGCCGCGCGAACGCCTCATCCTTAACGTGCGCAGCGAAGGCGTCGTCGAAATCGTCACCGGGACGCAATCGACCGGGCAAGGCCACGAAACGACCTTCGCGCAGGTCGCAGCCGACCTGCTCGACGTGCCGATTGAATCGATCCGGCTCGTGCAAGGCGAATCGCGCGCGATCACGATCGGCGGCGGAACGCACTCGAACCGCTCGATGCGCATCGTCGGCACGCTGCTCGTCGAAACGTGCGGCAAGCTGCGCGAACGCGCCGGCGTGATTGCCGCCGCGCATCCCGAAGCCGCCGGCGATATGTTCGCCATCGCGGCCATCGCCGAACGCGCGGGCGAACCCCTAACCGCCGACGCGGACTTCGCCGGACGCATTCCGGCGCACCCGACCGGCTGCGCCGTGTGCGAACTCGAGATCGATCCCGCCACGGGCGTCGTGACGATCGAACGCTACTCGCAAGTCGACGACGTCGGTCAGGCCATCAACCCGCTGATCCTCGATGGACAAACGCACGGCGGCATCGCGATGGGGATCGGACAGACGCTCTACGAGCAGCTCTTCTTCGACCGCGAATCGGGGCAAGTCCGCGGCGGAACGTTCATGGAATACGCGGTCCCGCGCTCGTTCCAAGTGCCGAACTACGACGTCGAGCTGCGCGAACACCCGACGGCCGGCAATCCGCTGCGCGTCAAAGGCGGCGGCGAAGGCGGCGTGACGCCGGCACCGGCCGCGATCATCAATGCGATCTGCGATGCGTTACGCGGTTACGGCGTCGATCACATCGAAACGCCGGCCACGCCGGAAAAGATCTGGCGCGCGATGCGCTCGAGTCATCCCGAGCTTATCGAGGGACAGCCACTATCGATGTCGATGAGTGGCGGCCCCTCGACAAGCTCGGGGTGATATAAGGGACTACGCGGCGAGGACGCCTTCTTCGGCGTCTTGTTTGTCGAGCGATTCTTTTTTCTCGACGAGCACCCAGGTGTTGGCCGTTTCGCGCTGTGCGTCGGAAACATGCGCTTTGGCCCAGGCGAGGATGCCTTCGTCGGTGTCGATCGTCTTCAGTGCTTCGTCGAACTGCGCCGAGGTGATGCCCCAGCGTTCGAAGACGCCGCGATCCAACGGACACGGATAGATGTAATCGAAGATCGTGTCGTCGCGCTTGGCACGCGCTTTGTCGAACACGCGGGCGAGCCAGTAGAAGTCGCCGATTTGGTCGCGCCCACGGCGCGGGAAGTCTTTGCCGCTGCGGAAGTCAGTCGCCATTTGTTCGTCTCTCCTGTCGGTGTGCTCGTATGAACCAAAGTCCCCGTCAGCCGGGTTGCAGCGCCTTGGCAACCGCCCGCCGGACGAACACGTCGGCCATGGCGGCGCGGTATTCACCCGAGGCGAACGTGTCGCCGCGCGCCTCGATTCCGGCCGCGGCATCCCGGCAGGCCGCATCGAGCGCGGCGGAATCGTCCGTCCACACGCCGGCCAGCGCCGCCTCGACGCCGGGCGCCCGGAATGCTGCGTCGCCGACCCCGGTGAACGCGACCCGCGCGGCGGCGATGCGGCCGGCAGCGAGGTCGAGCTTGACCGCCGCACCGACGACCGCGTAGCCCGACGCCGGGTGGTGAAATTTTTCGTACGCCGAGTTCGGCGCGGACGCGAACGCGATCGAGGTGAGCAACTCGAGCGGATCGAGCGCCGTTTCGAACATCCCTACAAAGAACGCATCGGCATCGACGTCGCGCGTACCGGATTCGCCGGTGAGGGTGAAGGTTGCATCGAGCGCCAGCATCACGGCCGGATAGTCGGCCGACGGATCGCCGTGCGCGCACGCGCCGCCCACCGTGCCGCGGTTGCGGACTTGCGGATCGCCCAGCTCGTTCGCAGCTTGATACAGCACGGGCGCGTGCTGCTCGAGCTCGCGGCTCGACGCGAGCGCCGCGTGCGTCGTCAGCGCGCCGAGCTCGATGCGCTTGCCGTCGTGTTTGATACCGGCCAGATCCGGAATCGCACCGATGTCGATGATCGTCCCGGGTGCCGCGAGCCGCAGCTTCATCATCGGAATCAAGCTGTGTCCGCCGGCGAGAATCTTCCCGTCGTCGCCCGCTTCTTCGAGCAGGCGCAGCGCGTCGGGAACGTCGCGCGCGCGAACGTAGTTGAAGGCAACCGGAATCATTGGCCGCGCACCACGGCCGCCGCGACGGTGACCGCTTTCACGATGTTCTCATAGCCCGTGCAGCGGCAGATGTTGCCCTCGATGCCGAAGCGGATCTCTTCCTCGGTCGGGTTCGGATTGCGCTTGATCAAGTCGAGAGCGCTCATGATCATGCCGGGGGTGCAGAACCCGCACTGCAAGCCGTGCTGCGTCCAGAACGCCTCTTGCATCGGATGCAGGTCTTCGCGCGTGCCGATGCCCTCGATCGTCGTTACCGTGCGGCCCTCGGCTTGCACCGCGAACATCGTGCAGCTTTTCACGGAGACGCCGTCGAGCAGTACCGTGCACGCGCCGCAACTCGAGGTATCGCAGCCGACGTGGGTGCCGGTGAGTTCGAGCTCCTCGCGTAAGGCTTGCACGAGCAGGAGCCGCGGCTCGACATCGAGCGTGTGCTCGACGCCGTTAACGCGGAAGGTCACATTCATACCCCTCCCGTTCTCCGCACCGGCGGCGGGATCATGGGTGTGCTACGCGAAGGCGGATTTGCTATGCAAACCGCGCCCCGCCCCTCGCACCACGGTGTCGACACGGAACGCTTCCGCCTGCGTTCGTTCATCGAATCGCTGGCCGGATCCGACGAGCTCGAGATCCACGATGCGCCGATCGACTTGGTCGACGTAGCCGCCAAGGTCGACGGCAATCCGAAAGCCGTCCTCTTCCGCAACATGGGGCCCGAAGGCGCCGAGATGGTCGCGAGCGTCACCGCCAGCCGCGAACGCCTGGCCCGCGCGTTCGGCGTTCCCCAGAGCGAGCTGCGCGCCGAGGTCTCGCGCCGGCTGCGCAACGAGCCGGTGCTGGTCGACGTGAGCCGCGAGGACGCGCCCGTTCAGCAAGTCGTGCTCACCGGCGACGACGCCGATCTCACCAAGCTGCCGGTGCATTTGCAGCACGGCTACGACGGCGCACCATTCATCTCGGCGTCGATCGACTACGCGGTCGACAAACTGACCGGCCTCACCAACGTCGGCATCCGCCGCTTGATGCTGCGCGGCCGCCGCGAAACCGGGATCGATCTGCACACGCCGAGCGATCTCAAGGCAATTTATGAAGCGAGCCTCGCGCGCGGCGAACGGCTCCCGATCAGCTTCGTCGTCGGTGCGCATCCGATCGACTACGTCGCCTCGATGATGCGCCTGCCGGGCGACGAGCTCGGACTCGTGTCCTCGCTGCGCGGCGCGCCGGTTGCGGTCGTGAAGGGCGTCACCAACGACGTGCGCGTTCCGGCCGACGCCGAATACGTGCTCGAAGGCTACCTCGACGAACGCGGCTTCATCGAACCCGAAGGCCCGTACGGCGAATTCCTCGGCTACTACGGCGGCGTGAAGAAGAACCCGGTCTTCACCCTCACCGCGATCACGCACCGCCGTGACGCACTCTTTCAGTCGGCGAGCATCAGCGGCAAACAGCTCGCCTACACCGACACGGCCCAACTGGGCGCGCTGCGCAGCGAGGTGATCATCTGGAACGCGCTGCAGACCGCGGTGCGCGAACCGCGTCAGATCTACGCGACCGCGTCGAGCGGCGGTAACTACAACGTGCGCATCCAGATGCGGCAGCGCGTGCCGGGCGAGGCGCAAAACGCGATCTCGGCCGTCTTCGGCTGCCTCGCCAACGTGAAGAACGTGTTCGTCGTCGATCCCGACGTCGACATCTTCTCCGACGCCGAGATGGACTGGGCGCTCGCGACGCGTTTCCAAGCCGATCGCGATCTGGTCGTCCATCAGAACATGCGCGCGTTGCCGCTCGACCCCTCGCTCGATCCGGGCAAACGGATCGGCGCCAAGGCGGGCTTCGATCTCACCGTGGCGTTCGGCCGCAGCGGCATGGAATCGCTGATTCCCGAGGTCCCGACGTACGGCACGAAACGCTTTCCCTCGCTGCGCGCCGCCCTCGAAGACGGACCCAAGCGTTTCGAAGAACTGATCGCCGCCGCCGGCAGCCGCGACGGCCGCGAGATCGTGTTGGAACTCGCGAAGTTACGCCAGGAAGTTTCCATCGGGCGCGACGCGCTCGGGCGCTACACGATCGAAAAACCAGCGTAGCCTCACACCACTCGCTTAGCCGGGAGTTTTCGGATGACGCACTTACGGAAGATAATTGTTGCAGCATTCGTTGCGATGTTTGCGCTCACGGCCGCCGGCGCGGCCGACTTGCCGCCGGTCAAGATCGGCATCGTGTACTCGTACACCGGTTCGTCGGCCGACGCCGGCCCGGTCGTCGATGCGGCGATCGCAGCGTGGCTCGCCCAGCACCACGGCATGATGTCGGGCCGCAAAGTCGAGATGATCAAGCGCGATGACACCGGCCCTGCGCCCGACGTCGCGCGCCGTCTTTCAACCGAACTCGTCGTGCAAGATCACGTCGACTTCCTCATGGGCAGCACGTACACGCCGAACGCCGTGGCGATGGCGACCGCATCGACGCAATCGAAGACGCCGTACTGCATGGTCAACGCGGCCGGTTCCGGTCTGCTTGCGAAGGCGCCGTACTCGACGCGGCTCGGCGTCACGATGGCGCAGATCACCGTTCCGCTCGCGAACTGGGCCTGGAAAAACGGCGTGAAGACGGTCTACAACGTGCTCGCCAACTACCAGCCCGGCATCGACGGCGGCAAGGCGTTCGCCGACACGTTCACCGCGGCCGGCGGCAAGATGGTCGGCGAAGTGCTCGTGCCGATCAACAACACGGAATTCAGCGCGTACATCCAGCGCGTGAAAGATGCCAAGCCCGATGCGGTATTCGTTTTCGTCGGCGCGGGCACGCCGGCGGTTGCATTCTTCAAAGCCTTTCATCAAGCCGGACTCGACAAAATGGGTATTCGCATTCTCGCCTCGGGCGACGCGCTCGAAGAGGATGCCCTGCCGCAGATGGGCGACGAGCCCAATGGCGTGATCAGCTCGCTGAACTACGCTGCCGTGCACGATTCGAAGCTCAACCGCGACTTCGTCAGCGCGTTTCACGCAGCCGATTCGACCAAAACGCTCGAGCCGGATTTCTTCGCGGTGGCCGCCTACGATTGCATGACGGCGTTCGACCGGGCCGTCGCCGCGCAGAAGGGCACGATCGATCCCGACAAGACGATGGCGATCTGGAGCGGCTTGAAGTGGGAGAGCCCGCGCGGTCCGATCCAGATCGATCCGCAAACGCGCGACATCACGCAAGACATGTACATGCGCAAGGTGACGAAACAGGGACCAAAATATCAGGACGTCGAGTTTTCGACGACGCCCAATGTTAAGGCCGACGGCACCTAACGTGTAAGCGAGCGCTATTACGCATTGCGTCGCGCGCTCTTTTTTGGGTAGACTGCGGTCATGACGACCGCAACGCAACAAGCGTACACCGCTAAGAAGTGGGACCTTAAGGGTCTCCAAGGTATTTCCGACAACACGCTGACGGTGCACTTTGGCCTTTACGAAGGCTACGTGACGAACACCAACAAGCTCAACGACCAGATCGCCGCCCTCGTGCAAGCCGGCAAAGGGTCAGCCGCTGAACCGGCGTTCGCCGAACTGACGCGCCGTCTCGGCTTCGAGTACAACGGCATGGTTCTGCACGAGTACTACTTCGACAACCTGACCTCGAGCGGCAGCACCGCGCCGTCGTCGGGCAAACTCGTTACCGCCGTAAACGAGAGCTTCGGAGACTTCGAAACTTGGAAGAAAAGTTTCGCGGCGACCGGCGCTCTGCGCGGCGTGGGTTGGGCCATCATGTATCAGGATCCGAAGAGCGGGCGTCTCTCCAACCACTGGGTGACGCTGCACGAAGACGGCAATGTTGCCGGCTTCACGCCGATCCTCGTGATGGACGTGTGGGAACACGCCTTCCTGCTCGACTACAAACCGGCCGAGCGCCCCAAGTACATCGAAGCGTTCTTCAGCAACGTCGACTGGACCGCAGTCGAAAAGCGCCTGAAGTAACCGTTACGTGCGTTGGCGTCCCGGCACCAGCGGCCGGGGCGCCGACGCGACGTAGATCTCGGCATCGCGAATTTCGACGGGAAACGTCGCCACCGACTGGCGGCCGTATTCCTCGGTGCCGTCGACGAGGCTGAACTCGCGGAAATGCAGCGGACATTGCACCGTGCAGGCAGTGGGGTTGACCTTGCCGCCGTGCAGCGGTCCGTCGACGTGCGGGCAGACGTTGTTGATCGCATAGATCGTTCCGTCAACGTTGAACACGCCGACGTCGTACTCACCGACCTGCGTTACGCGCGCCGTGCCCGGCGCCACCTCCCCGAGCGAAAAGACCCGCACAAAATCATCCATTCGTGACCTTTTCGGCAAGGCGCTCGCGGAGGTCTTTCTTGAGCGCCTTCCCTTGCGCGTTCTTCGGGAAGGGTTCGAAGAAGACGTACTTGGGCTTCTTGTAGCTGGCGATCAGCGCACGGCAGTGTTCGATGATCTCGGCTTCCGTGACGTGCGCGCCCGGCGTCAGTTCCACGAAGGCCACCACGGCTTCGCCAAATTGGGCATCCGGCGTGCCGACGACGGCGGCATCGGCCACTGCGGGATGCGAGAGGATCGCGTTCTCGACTTCCTTGGAATAGATGTTCAGGCCGCCGCTGAGGATCATGTCCTTCTTGCGGTCGACCATGTAGAGATAACCGTCGGGATCGAAGCGCCCCATGTCGCCGGTGAGAAACCAGCCGTCGCGAAAGGCCTCGGCCGTTTCCTTCGGCCGGTTCCAGTACGCGCGCATCATCAGCTCGGCGCCCGGCACGCCCGAACGCACGAGGATCTCGCCGATCTCCCCGTTCGGCACGGCCTTGCCCGCATCGTCGGCCAGCATCACTTCAACGCCGGGCACCGGCCGGCCGGCCGAACCGGCATGCGTGATCTGATCCTCCGACTTCAGCACGGCCGCGCCGAACGTTTCGGTCATCGCCAGTGCTGAGGAGAGCTTGATGTTCGGCAGCGTCGCGAAGAGGCGCTTCTTCAGCTCGACCGGGAACGCTTCGCCGACCGAGATCATCATGCGCAGCGCGGCGTACGGCTTCGCATCGCCCTCGAACGCATCGAGGATCATGCGCGCCACGGTCGGCACGAGGCCGGTGACGCTGACGCGCTCGCGCACGATCGTCGCTAAGGTCTCGGCCGCATCGAAGCGCGGCATGATGATCAGCGTCGCGCCCAGCGTGAGCGTGTTGTACAGGCGCGCGATCGCGGTGCGGTGCGCGAACGGGGTCGTAACGAGTACGCGGTCGTGCTCGGTCAAGCCGTAATCGTAGTTGTTGATCATCGCGGTGAGCACGAGGTTGTTGTGCGTCGTGATCGCGCCTTTCGGCGTGCCCGACGTGCCCGACGTGTAGCCGATCATGCAATCGTCGGAGTCGTGCGGCACGGGCCACGGTGCATCGCTGGCGCCGGCTGCCGCGGCCTCGAGTTCGCCGACCGTCACCACCGGGCCCGACGGAATATCACGCAGCTCGTCGGACGCGACGACGACGCGCGGCTCCGCGTCGCCCACGAGGAACGCGACTTCGTGTGCGGTGAGCCGCGTGCTCACCGGCACGACGAGCGCACCGAGTTTCATCACCGCGAGGCACAAGAGCGGCCAAGCGATGCCGTTGTTGACGAACAGCAGTACGCGATCGCCCTTGACGACGCCGCGCCCGTGCAGCACGGCCGCCAGCTGGTTCGTTCGCCGTTCGAACTCGGCATAGGTCACGCGCGTGTTCTCGCACACGAGCGCTTCGCGGCCGGGAACGCGACGCGCGAAGGTGTCGAGAAAGACCTGGGTCTTCATCCGCCCTCGTTAGCTTTTCTTGTACGCGCCGAGACCCGGCTTGAACGACTTGTCGTCGAGGAATTGCTTCATGCCTTGCCCGCGCCCATCGGCTTTGTCCAAGAACGACACTTGATCCATCTTCGCCCCCAGGTAGTCGGACGCGTCCTCCCAGCTCATGTCGCGGACGTGTTTGTAGGCGCGTTTGGCAGCGCTCAAGACCACCGGATTCTTCTCGAGCAGCGTGTTTGCGAGCTTACGCACGCGGTCGCGCAGCTGATCCTTCGGCACGGCGTCGTTGACGAGCCCCATCTCCTTCGCTCGCTTTCCATCGAACGTCTCGCCCGTCATGATGTAGTACAGGCAGTCGCGCTGGTTCATCACCTGCGCCACGGCCTTCGTGACGATGCCCGCCGGGATGATGCCCCAGTTGATCTCAGAGAGTCCGAACGTGGCTTCTTCGGCGGCAATCGCGAGGTCGCACGAGATCAAGGGCGTGAAGGCGCCGCCGAAACACCAGCCGTTGACCATCGCGATCGTCGGCTTCGGAAAAGGCGCCAGCAGCCGCCATTGCCACATCGCGTTCGTGCGGTAGACGCGCAACCGTTCGAGCGTCGGCATCCCGTCGGTCGCGCGGAAGTAGTCCTTGAGATCCATGCCGGCCGAAAACGCGTCGCCCGTGCCGGTCAGCACGAGCACGCCGGCGCGGTCGTCGATCTCGAGCGCTTCGAGAACTTCGAGCATCTCGTATGCGAGCGCCACGCTCATCGCGTTCCGCTTTTCGGGCCGGTTCAGCGACACCCACGCGATGCCGTCCTCGAACTCGACTAAGACGTTTTTTCCGCCCGGGACGGGCTTGCCGTTTGCTGATGCGCTCATGTTTCGATACTCCTCAGGAATGACGTCCGCTAATCAGGGCGGGAAGGGAGACGGGCGGCCCTGCGATTTCGGTCAGCACCGGCAAGATCCGGTCGCGAATCCCATCGCTGCCGAACTCGCTCATCGGGCCGATCACGTTCATCGCGGCGACGACGCGACCGTCGGCATCGCGCAACGGGACGGCCACCGACGCCGTTGCGCTCTCGATCATGCCGTACGAGAACGCGTATTTCTTCTTGCGAATCTCGCGCAGATCGTCGAGCAGCGTCGGCATCGCGGTGATCGTCGTGTTGGTGTAGGGCGTGAGATCGTGATCCGCATAGCGCCGGATCACGTTCGCTTCCGACTCGAACGCGAGCAGCACGCGGCCGAGCGACGTTGCGTGCGCGGGCAGCGCCGAGCCGACCTCGATGTTGAACGGGCTGTAGCGCCCGACGTTGCGCGCGACGTGCAGCACGAGCCGGCCGTCGAGTACGCCGACATTCGCCGTAAACCCGATCGTCCGAAGGACTTGATTCAAGCGCCCGTCGAGATCCGGATTGTCGAGCGCCGCGCGCACGCGCATCCCGGTCCACAGCAGCTTCAACCCGGCCCGATAGACCTTGCGCTCGGCGTCGAAATTCAAATAGTGCAGCGCGGTCCACGTTTGCAAGATACGGTGCGCTACGGTATGGCCGAGGCCGAGCTGGCGCTGCACGTCCTTGAGCGTCGTCGAGCCGGAACTGATCACGAGTTCGAGGACATCGGCCGACCGCTTGACGGTCCGGAGCGAATCGTCGCTCTTCCCGCTTATCGGACTATCTTTCCCGGAAAATGCCACACAGGTCTCTTTAGCACGCTTTCGCCTTTGTCATCCCGAGCAAAGCGCCCGCGAGCGCGTCGTCGAGGGACAGCGAGCATCGCGCCCATCACCCCCGGAACGCCCGAATCACGAGACCCACCGCGGCGCAGGCCAGCATCACGAGCACGGCCCGTTTGAAGATCAGATCGTCGATGCGCTTTTGGATCGCAAACCCCACGCCCATTCCGGCAAAGGCGAGCACGACGACCACGAGCGCGGAGGCCCAAATCGCCGGCGTCGTGAGGTGGAGTTGCTGCAGCGACGTGAACTGCGTCCAGTCGAGCACAAAGAAAATCAGGTTGATCGAGAACAAAAAGCCGTCGCGCGTCAGCTGCGAGCTGACGAGGTACGTCGTCACGATCGGACCCGACGCGCCCGCGCTGCCCTGTATGATGCCGCACGCGAAGCCGATCAACGGTCCAACCCGTGAGGCAACCGCGCGGCTCATGGTCGGCACTTTGCCGAACCACGACACGATGATGAAGGCGATGACGACCGCGGCGAGCACCGCACTCAAAATCGACACCTTGACGAAGAGCAAGATCCGCGTGCCGATCACGATCCCGATCAGCCCGCAGATCAGGAAACCCACCAGAATCGACGCTTCACGATAGTTTTTGCGGAACCGGTAGAGCATGGGGATGTCGGACAGCGCGGTGGCCAAGATCGTCGTCAGCAGCACGAGGCGCAGATCGCCGTAGAGCGCAACCAGAATCGGCACGCCGGCGACGGGCAAGCCCATGCCGGTTACGCCCTTCGCCACGCCGGCGATGAAGATCGTCGCAATCGCGAGCACGAGCCGGATATCGATGGGAATGGGGCCGTCAATCATCGTAGTCCTCCGATATGGCAGATGTAACGATCAAAATCCGTCCCAACGGCCCCTATCTGGTCAGCGGACCCATCGATCTCACCGACGCCGACGGCAATCCGGTACCGATTCCGGAAGGCAAAACAAACATCGCGCTGTGCCGCTGCGGCGCCTCGGTCACCAAGCCGTTTTGCGACGGCACGCACAGCAAAATCGGTTTCGACGCCGCGGCTAAGGCCGTTCCCGGGGCGTAACTCGAAAGAGGGGTAACGAGACGCCTTCGGTGCTGTCGTCGAAGGTAACTTCGACGCGCATTCCTACGCGCACGTCTTCCCACGGGATGTCGATGACGTTGCTCAAGAGCGAGAGATCTTTCGGCGCTTCATCGAGGCTGATGAACGCGACCGTGTAGGGCACCGCATCGGCGAACGCCGGATGCATCGGCTGATGTTGCACGACGAACGACGTGATCGTGCCGGTGCCGCGCACGTCCACCCACGTCGCGCCGAGTTTGCGGCAGTGCGGGCAGACCTCGGCCGGCGGCCAACGGCGCTTCCCGCAGCTGTTGCATTGCTGCGCGGTGAGACGATGTTCGCGGCACGCCGCCCAGAACGGCGCACTGTCGGCATCGGGGACCGGAATCGGGCGCGGCACGTCAGGCGCTCCGCAAGATCAGCGAGGCTGCGCCGCATTCGCCGCACACCAACCCGACGTGCGGATCGCGCACCTGGCGGCAATGCGTGCGGTCGTAATCGTGCTCGCCCGTGCAGAGATCGTCGACGACGCCGCCGGGGCGCAGCTGCTGCACCGCTTCGACAACGTGGTTGAGGCCTTGCATGTACGTTTCGGACAAGAGCCCCCCGTGCGTGTTGATCGGCATCGCGCCGTCGAGGCCCGCACCGCCGCTGCGAAACAATTCCGGCGCGCCGCCCTGCGGTGCGAGTCCGAAGGCCTCGGCGTGCAGCAGCGTCATGCCGGTGAAGGGATCGTAGAGTTCGGCGAAATCGACGTCTTGCGGCGTAAGGCCGGCGCGCTCGTAGAGGATCGGCGCGGCCCGGAGGCCTTCGATTTCCCACTCCGGACTCGGTTGCGGCGGATACGTGCCGCCCATGAACGAGGTGATCAGCACCGGTGCCTGCCGCAGCGTGCGCGCGCGCTCGGTCGTCGTCACGATCACCGCCATCGCGCCGTCGGATTGCAAGCAGCAGTCGAAGAGCCGGAACGGATAGATGACCCACGGCGAGTTTTGATGTTCTTCCACCGTCATCGGAGCGCGCATCTGGGCTTTCGTGTTCAGCGCGGCGTGCGCGCGCGTGTTGACGGCGACGTACGCCAAGTCTTCGGTCGTCGCGCCGTAGCGCGCCATGTATGCGGTATAGTACGGTCCGAAAATCGATGCCGCGTGCGTCGCACCGAACGGCACCATCCACTGCCCCGGTCCTTCGGGCAACCGCGCCGCGCCCGTGCGCCGCGCGCTGCGGCCGTTGAGCGACCGGTAGATCAGCACGTTCTTGCATAGTCCGGAATGGACGGCCATCGCAGCCGCTGCGACGAGCGAACACGCCGACGTGCCGCCGTGCTGATCGAAGAGCTGGAAGTTGCACGCTTTGAGCCCGAGCGCAACGTGCAAGTCGCGCGGATACACCGTGTCGACCGTGTTGTACTGCCACGTCATGATGCCGTCGATGTCGTCGACCTCGAGCCCGGCGTCGGCGATCGCGTTGAGCGCCGCCTCGGCCGTCAAGCTCACGACGCTCGTGCCGGAGGCTTTGGAGAATTTCGTCCAGCCCACGCCGGCGATGGCCGTTTGATCCGCGATCGAAGGTATCGACATCGCCTCCTATCTCCGGCGCTGAAGGTAGGGCTCCTCCCGGCGCCGGATATTACGAGTTCGAAACTCTTTTTGCCCTCTCCCGGGACCACAGCCATGCAATTCGGCGTCCAGTTTTTCCCCGACGTCAAGCCCGAAGAAAAATCGGCGGCGGATTATTTCCGCGACAGCCTGGCGATCGCCGAAGCGGCCGATCGCATCGGCTACACGCACGTGCGCATCGTCGAACATTACTTCCATTATTACGGCGGCTACAGTCCCAACCCGATCGTCTTTCTGTCCGCCGCCGCGATGCGCACGACGAACGCGCGGCTCATCACCGGCGCAGTGCTGCCGATCTTCAACAACCCGCTCAAACTCGCCGGCGAGATCGCGATGCTCGACGGCATCAGCGGCGGCCGCCTCGACGTCGGCTTCGCGCGCGCGTTTCTGCCGCACGAATTTCGGCGCTTCGGAATCTCACCGGACGAATCGGTCGCGCGTTTCCGCGAGGGCGTCGAGCAGATCGAACTGCTGCTCACGCAGGAGAACGTCACGCATCGCGGCCGCTTTCATACGATCGTCGACACGACGTCGCTGCCGCGCCCGACGCAACAGCCGCGGCCGAAGTTTTACGTCGCGGCGACCGGCAACGCCGAGTCGTTCGAATTCGCCGGCCGCAACGGCTACTCGATCATGGCGATTCCGCTGGCCGGGCCGAAGATGCGGGAAACCTTGGCGATCTACCGCGACGCTTGGCGAGCAGCCGGGCACCCCGGCAACGGCGAGGTGATGCTGGCGTTCCAGATGTTCGTCGACGCCGACGGCGACCGCGCGCGGCGCATTGCCAAGCCCAAGGTCGAAGCATACCTGCACTCGCTGGTCGAGGCGTCGTCCGACTGGGCCGAGGGCACGAGTTCCGCCGACTATCCCGGGTATGATAAAATGGTCGAGAAACTGCGTACGGAAACGATGGAGTCCCAGATTGCCAGCGGCTCGGCCTGGATAGGCACGCCGGAGGAAATCCGAGCCTCCATCGCGCGTGTTCAAGAGGCATTCGGCGGATTCGAGCACGCGTCGCTCCAGATCAACTTCAACACGATGCCGCAAGACGAAGCGATGCGGTCGCTGCACATGTTTGCAACCGAGGTCATTCCGAAATGTTGAAACCCGAAGAGAACGAACGGCTGGTTAGAATCGGACCGGGCACGCCGGCCGGTGAAGTCTTCCGACGGTACTGGCAGCCGGCCGCGCTCTCGATGGAGCTGCCCGAGCCCGATTGCCCGCCCATTCGCGTGCGGCTCCTCGGCGAAGATCTGATCGCGTTCCGCGCGACCGACGGCAGCGTCGGCCTCGTCGACGCGTTCTGTCCGCACCGCCGCGCGCCGATGTTCTTCGGCCGCAATGAAGAATGCGGCTTGCGCTGCGTCTACCACGGCTGGAAGTTCGACGCAACCGGCACCTGCGTCGACATGCCCTCGGAACCGCCCGACAGTTTGTTCAAGACCAAGGTCACGATCAAGGCTTACCCGACATTCGAAGCGGGCGACGTAATCTGGACGTACATGGGGCCGCCCGAAGCGATGCCCGCGCGTCCCGACTACGAATGGATGCGCGCCCCGCGCACGCACCGCATTCTCTCGAAGACGTACGAAGCGGCAAATTATCTGCAGGGGCTCGAAGGCGGGCTCGATACCGCCCACTCGTCGTTCGCTCACAACGAGCGCCTCGGCGACCGCAATTGGATTCGCAATCGCGACGGCGCACCGCGCTTGGACGTCGAGCGTACCGACTACGGCTATACCTACGTCTCCACCCGCAACGTCGGCGAAGACGGCCAATACATCCGCGTGTATCACTACGTGATGCCGGCGCAGCAGATGCGCGGCAGCGTCACCTCGCTCATGGGCGGACGCGCCGAGGTTCCGAAGCTCGACGGGCACATCTGGGTGCCGATCGACGACGAGCAAACCTACGTCTACAATTGGGCCTGCTCGTATTCGAGCGACGACCCGATCACGCCCGAGTATGCGGAAGAGTGGGAAGCCATGAACGGCCGCGGCAAAGACGATCTCGTCCCCGGCACGTTCAAGCTGAAGAAAACGCTCGCCAACGACTACATGATCGACCGCGAGCGCCAGAAGACCAAGACGTTCACCGGCATCATCGGCATCAACACCCAAGACTTCGCCTTGCAAGAAGGCATGGGCCGCATCACCGATCGCTCGCTCGAACACTTGGGCACCACCGACAAAGCGATCATCGTGACGCGTCAGCTCATGCTCGAAGCCACCGACCGCGTCGAATCCGGCGAGACGCTGCGCGCGATCGAACCCGCGACCTATCGCAACATTCGCCCCTACGACGACTACGTGCCCGAGGGCGGCGACTGGCGCGTGCAATTCGCACCGGAGCTCGTGGCGAAATGGTAACGGCGACGACCGAAACGCAGCTCTCACCCGAGGAGCTGCAGCAAGGCTGGCGCGACGCGCACGTCAAGCCGCTGTGGGAGATCGCGCAGGCCCACGCGCCCGACGGCGAACTCGGCAAACCCGTGCTATGGTCGTGGGAAACGATGCAGCCGCTCGTGCAGCGCGCGATCGCGCTGACCTCACCGGCCGTCGCCGAGCGCCGCGTGCTCTCGTTCATCGATCCCGACGCCCGCGAAGGCGAGTTCCACACGATCAGCAACCTCAACGCTGCGTTGCAGATTTTGCTGCCGGGTGAGGTTGCGCGACCGCACCGTCATTCGCCCGATGCGCTGCGGTTCGTGCTGCAAGGCGGCGGCGCCGTCACCAAGGTCGACGGCACGCTGGCCCGCATGGAATTCGGCGATCTCGTGCTCACGCCCGGCTGGTGCTGGCACGAGCATTGGCACGAAGGCACGGAGCCGATGGTGTGGCTCGACGTGCTCAACGTACACGCGCACATCCACATGGGCACGTTCTCGTTCGAACCGGGCCCGCCGCACGACGTGCCCGCTGCCATCGATAGCTCTGCGTTCTCCAGCGCCAACGTCATCCCGGACGTGCCCGCCTCCAAAGTCTCGCCTGTATTCCGCTACCCGTTCGAGGAAGCGAAGCGCGCCCTCGACGCGAGCGCACCAACCCGCGACGGCGCGCGCCGCGTGCGGTACGTGAATCCGCTGACGGCCGGTCCCGTGATGCCGTTGCTCGACTGCTACCTCGTACGCCTCGATCCCGGCGTGACGACGCTGCCGTTCCGCACCAGCGCGCACAACATCTGCACGGTCGTCGAAGGCAGCGGCTCGACCACAGCCGGCAGCGGAACCGTGAAGTGGGGACCGCGCGACATCTTCACCTTACCGCACCGTGCCGCGGTCACGCACACGGCCGACACGACCTCGTACCTCTTCGTCGTCACCGATCGCGAAATTCTCCAGCGTCTAGACCTACTCGAAGAAAAAGTAGGCTAGATTTCCCCGCGAGAACGCCAAAACCGTTCCGCAGCCGGATGCAGCGGAACATCGTACGGCGCATCTGCCGTATTTCGGGCCGTCACCGTGGCTTTGCGCTCCAGAAGCGCCGCGCAAATCATCTCGACGAGATCATCGGATGCTTCGGCATGGACGAAAATCGCCCAACCGCTGAAGTCCAGCGTAAGGATGCCGCCGTCCAGAACGCGCCGCCGATAACCGAGCGCTTCGAGCCGCGCGATCGCCGTCTCACCGATGCCGAAAACGTTCATCCCGGCTTCGAGCACGTCAGCCATCCACTCATCCGCGCCCTCATCGAAGATCCCGTCGATCTTTCCGGCGACCAATTCGCGGAACTTCGGCGAGACCGGGTACGGAATGCCGCCACGCAGCTCGAGATTGATGCCGCGCGCTTCGAGCGACGCGCGCGACTGCCCGTTCGCCGCGAGCACGTCGTCCATCATGAACTGGAGCGAATGCTCGGGCTCGCCGCGCAATACGATCGTCAACGGGCCCCTCGCTGCGGCCAAGTCTTCCAGCGACTGCACGCCGGTGCGCGGATGCATCGCGAACACGAGGCCGTCGGCTGACGGCATGACCGCGATCGTGCGCACCGGCTGCGGCGTGCCGAAGGGCGGATGTCCGCGATAGGCGATCGTGAGCGCGGCCGACGGATTGATCGTCGCGAGCGTCACCGCACCCGAAGCCACATCCGTAATGCCGTCGGGCGTGCTCGAATTCGAGAGCACCACTTCCGGAACGGCGCTTGCGAAGCGCACGGTCATCTTGCGCTTGAACGGATCGGCCGCGGCCAGCTCAGCTGCGATGTCGAGCACGAGCCGCGCGCGCAGTGTCGGTGGTTGAATGTCCACGAAAAGGCGTTCGCCGCGCCGCTCTGAAAATCAGCCACGAATGGCCCGCAAACGCCCGCGGACGCTGGTGATTCCCAAAGACCATCTCGATGCGCTCGCGCGGGATTTCGGCAAGGACTTCAATCCGGCCAACGCGCGGCTCTTCTTTGCCATCCGGGCCCTCGCCCAGCGCATCAACGATCGCGCTAACGACTGGCTTGCGCCGCTCGGAACGACTGCGACCAAGTTTAACTACCTCGTCACGCTCTACGCAAAGCGCGACGAGGGCCTGACCCTGAACGACTTGAGCACCTTCGTGCACACCTCGAACGCGACCGTCACGTCGATGGTCGATGCGCTCGAGCGCGACGGCCTCGTCGCGCGCAATCAGAACCCGGCCGACCGGCGCAGCACGGTCGTGACGCTGACCCCAAAGGGAGTTGCATTGATCAAGAAAGCCTTTCTTCGTCACCACGCCGGGATCGATGCCTCGATGAAGCCGTTTTCGGCGAGCGAGCGGCGCGCGTTGCTCGATCTCATCGTCCGCCTCGGCGCGAGCCTCGAGGCGTAGCGGCGTCATGCACCGGATCGACGTTCACAACCACATCTTCCCGACGCAATACCTCGCCGCGGCGAAGGCCAAGGGCAAGATCGGTGAGGTACTGTCCTCGCAGCCCGGCATGATCGATTGGACGCCGGCGACGTCGCTCGAGGCGATGGACCGCAACGACGTGCAGAAAGCGATCACGTCGGTTTCAACGCCCGGCGTGTGGTGGGGCGATCTCGAGCTTGCGCGCACGCTCGCGCGCCAGTGCAACGAATTCTCGGCCGAGATGGCGCGCAATTACCCGAGCCGCTTCGGCTTCTTCGCGTCGCTGCCGCTGCCCGACGTCGAAGCGAGCCTGGCCGAGATCGCTTATGCGCTGGATGAGCTGGGCGCAACGGGCATTCTCTTGATGACGAGTTACGGCGATCGCTGGCCCGGCGACGTTGCGTTCGAACCGGTCTTTCGCGAGCTCAACCGGCGCAAAGCGACCGTGTTCTTTCACCCGACCGTGGCGGATTGCTGCCGCGGCCTGATCCCCGACGTCGGGCCGTCGATGATCGAGTATCCGATGGACTCGACCCGCGCGATCGTGAGCCTCCTCACGAGCGGCACGTTCTCCGCGTGTCCCAACGTCAAATGCATCTTCTCGCACGGCGGCGGCGTGCTGCCGATGCTGGCCGCGCGCATCGCGCGCGTCGCCGACCGTTCGCCCGTGAGCGGCCCGCGCTTACCGCACGGTGCGATGCACGAGCTGCAGCAGCTGCGGTTCGACATCGCGTCGGCCACGAGCCCGCCGGCGCTCGACGCGCTGCTGCGCTTCGCGCCGATCGAGCACATCCTCTTCGGGAGCGATTTCCCCTATCAGGACTTCGAGTCGGCGATCGACGGTCTGCGCGACGGCGGCGTTACCGGCGCGCGCCTCGCGGCGATCGAATCGGGCAACATCCAGTCGCTGCTTACGCGTTCGGCGGCGTCCAGATGACGTCGCTTGCCGGGAACGGTTTGAGATTGCCGTACTTCGCCATCACATTGATCACCGGCTGAATCTCGCTCACGTCCACGCGCACGGCCTCGTCGTAGTGCGAACGTGCCATCGTGGCCATGACCTCGGGCGCGATCTTCGTGTAGCGCTGCAGAATGACGCCGGACTCTTTCTGATGGGTGTTCGCCCATTGCGCGCTGCGCTGCATTGCGACGAAGAAACGCCGGGCGGCCTCACCGTTGCGCGCGAGCCAGCCGCTCTCGGCGCACCAGCCGGAAAGCAGATAGTGATTTGATACCGCATCGTTGAGGTTGCCGGCGATTTGGGCCACGCCTTTCGCACCGGTGATGAACGGTTCGATGATGCCGACCGCGTCGACGCGGTTTTGCTCGAGTCCCACGGCCATCGCCGCATACGGCAACTCGACGAATTGCACGCTTTTGGAGTCGCCGCCGCCGCGGTCGATCCAGGCTTGAATGCTGTACGACGTCATGTCGTGCAAGCCGCCGACGCCGATCCGTTTGCCGTTGAAGTCGGCGCCCGAGCGCAGCGGAGAATTCTTGAGCACCATCAGCGCGGCGTTGACGACGGCGCCGGCATACACCACGCCGGTCGCGATGAACTTCATCGCGATGCCCTGCTGGTGCGCGAGCAACACGGGCCCGGGGCTGCCGCTGGCGATGTCGAGTGCCCCCGACGCGGTAGCGGCGATCACCGAGGCACCGTTGCCGAGCACCGTGAGCGTCACGTCGAGCCCGGCTTCTTTGAACATGCCGAGATCTTGCGCGTAGAAGCACTGCGCCGACGGATCGATCGGAATGCCGCCGACGCGTAACGGGATGAGATCCGCCGCGCGCCCCGCTTTGCGCGCTATCGTGCCCGCTGCAACGGTCGCGCCCAGACCCGCGATGACCGACGAGCGCCGAAGGTTCGGGCCGCTCATGAGACGGGTTCCAGACGTTGCATCACCGCCGGCGCTTCGATCTTGGTCCATCGCTTGGGCGGCGCGCCGGCGCGAATGGCGTCGAGTTCGCGGAAGAGGATCCGGCGCAACAGGGCGATGCCGGCATCCGACGCTCCCAGCCGCTCTTTCGAGCGGTCGTGAATGACGCCTTGGCCGCGTACCGCGGCGTAGTCTTGCGCGGTGATGCGATCGCCCACGCCGACGTCGGGCAATTGATGGTCTTCGAAGAGCACCTTCGCGTAATCCAAGACGCGGCCGGTGCTGATGCCGCCGTTGCGGCGCAGACGTTCACCGGTTTCGCCGCCGGGATAGGCCGCGGCGATGAAACGCAGCGTGTTCTCATCGTCGATCGGTACCGCCCAGCCGCTGACGTTGATCCAGGGATCGGTGGGCTCCGGCGGCGCGGCCAGCACGTTGTTGTTGTTCGGAAACGTCCAATTGCTGATGCGCACGCCGTTGGGGCGGATCGCCGTCTGCCGGATGCCCGCCGCCGTTTCGACATATTCGAGTTCCGGCGGCGTCGCGCCGATCTCCGCACCGAGCCGAGTCGGCGTCGGCCAGCGGTGCACGTAGCTGACGTGCGTGGCATCGAGCGAGTTTTCGCATTGCTGCAGCCAGTTACAATCCCACACGTCCTCGCGCAACGAGATGTCCATGCCGGGAGCCTCGAGCGCGTCCTTGCGCGGCAGATCGAACGGCGGCGCTTCGCCCTCACCCAGGTACGCGAAGATCAAGCCCGCGTATTCATGGGTCGGATACCCCGCGATGCGAACCAGCTCCGGTTTGCCGTTCTTTTCGGCCGGCATCTCGGTGCACTGCCCGGTTCCGTCGTAGCGCCAGCCGTGGTACATGCAGCGGATCTGGTCGTCCTGGATCCAGCCGGTTTGAAGCACCGTGCAACGGTGCGCGCATTGACCGCCGACGAGATACGCGGTACCGCTCTCGCCGCGATAGAGCGTCAGGTCCTCGCATAAGATGCGGATCGCACGCGCGGTACCCGGCGCGAGCTTGCTCGCGGTTGCAATCGGGTGCCAAAACTGCCGTAACAGCTTGCCCATCAACGTATCCGGGCCCGTTTGCGTCAAGAGCTTGAGCTGCTCCACGTGCCGTTGATCGTGACGTTCCATGCATCGCTCCGTTTCGCACCAACGAGGTCCCCGCGACGAGACTCGTCGAACGGCGTTCGAGCAAAAATTTTCTATCGCCTTTGCGGGAGTCGCACGATGGACGATCACCAAGCTCGGCGGGCAGAACGGCTGCGGCAGTTGACCCAGACGGGTCCCGGCACGCCGATGGGGACGCTACTGCGCCAGTTCTGGCAGCCGGTCGCCATCGCGAGCAAGCTCGCACCGGGAACGGCGCGCGCGCTGCGCATCATGTGCGAGGATCTCACGCTCTACCGTGGTGAGAGCGGAGCGCCGCACCTTATCGGCGGCCGGTGTGCGCACCGCTGCACGGTCCTGCACACAGGTTGGGTCGAAGCCGATCAAATCCGCTGCATGTACCACGGCTGGCGCTACGACGCAACCGGAGCGTGCACCGAGATGCCCGCCGAGCGGCAGTTGCTGCCCGACGTCGCGGTGCCGGCCTATCCGGTACACGAGTACGGCGGCCTGATCTTCGCCTACATGGGTGCGGGCGCGCCGCCCGAGTTCGATCTGCCGCGCCGCGAGGACTTCGAGCGCCCCGACTACGACATCTCGAACCACGCCGATGTGTGGGATTGCAACTGGCTGCAGCAGTCCGAAAACTCGCTCGACGCCACCCACTTGAGTTTCGTGCATCAGTGGCCGACGCCGACGCGGCTCGGCGAAGAGATCGGACCGTCCATTCCCGAGCTGAGCTACGAAGAAACGACGGCCGGCATTCGTCAGACCGCGACGCGCGGTGCCGATAACGTGCGGATCAGCAACTGGACGTTTCCGAACAACAACTTCATTAACTCCGCTCCGCCCTACAAAGGCGCCCCGTGGATACGCGTTAGCGCCTACCAAGTGCCGATCGACGACGAGCGGACGCTGCGCATCTCGATCATGGCGTATCCGGGCGGTGAGGTCGGCGAAGCCGTGCGCAACAGCGGCGGCGTGCTGAGCCTCTTCTCGCAAGATTATAGCAAAATACTCTTTGAGGAGCACCGCGTGCCCGACATCCGGCCCGCCGATGCGATCATGTCGCAAGACTACGCCGCCGTACGCGGACAAGGCACGATCCAAGACCGCACGCGCGAGCAACTCGGCGCATCGGACGCGGGCATCGCGCTGCTGCGCAAGATCATCTTTCGCGAACTCGATGCGATCGAGAACGGTGCGCCGCCCAAACGGTGGCGACGTGTGGAAGGTCCGCTCCCAATGCCCGAGCCGGTCGGCGCGGCCTCACCGTAGTGAGCGCCGTCGCGCGCTCGATCGCGCTGTTTCTCGCCGCCGCCCTCCTGGCACCGGCTCCCGCCCGAGCGGCCGATCCGTTCGAGTTGTATGCGATTTCGGAGCTGACCGGCAGCGCAGGCTTCGTCGGCAAGAACGAAGTCATCGCGTTGCAAGCTTTCGAGAACAAACTCAACGCAAGCGGCGGCATCGAAGGCCGGCCGTTGAAGTTCATCATCCAGGACGCGGCCTCGGATCCGCGCGTGGCCGTGCAGCTGACCACCGCACTCGTTGCGAAGAAAGTCAACCTGATTCTCGGCGCATCGCTGGCGGCGACGTGTTCGGCCGAACAACCGCTGGTCAATAACGGACCGCTCGCATTTTGTCTTTCGAACGCGGTGATTCCGAAACCGGGAAGTTTCATGTTTGCCGCATCGGTCACCACCGGCAACCACGTTGCCGCCGGCCTGCGTTTTGCGCGGCTCAAGGGAATGCGGCGCATCGCCGCCATCGTAACGACCGACACCAGCGGCCAAAACGGCGAAGACGCGATCAACCAAGCCATCGCCGATCCGTCGAACAAAGCGCTGAAGCTCGTCGATATGGAACACTTCAACCCCACCGATTTGTCGGTGGCCGCGCAACTCGCGCGCATCAAAGCCGCCGATCCCGATCTGATCGTGCTGTGGACGACCGGAGTCGCCGCCGGTACCGTGCTGCGCGGCCTGCCCGAAGCCGGTCTCGAGAAGCTCCCGGTGCTGATCAGCCCCGGCAACGCGACGTACGCGCAGATGGCCCAATATGCGACGTTCCTTCCGGCCCAACTCTATTTCACGCTGCCCGCAGCAATGATCGCCGGCGACGCGCCGGACCCGGCTGTCCGGCCCTTGATCAAGGAGTTGCGCGATGCGATGGCGCCGCTGAACGGACAGATCGACATCTCGGTAACCGCGGCGTGGGACGCTTCGCTCATCGCAGCGAGCGCGCTGAAGAAACTTGGTGTGGGCGCGACGCCGGAGCAACTGCGCGCCTACGTGGCCGGACTGCGGAACTTCGAAGGCGTTGCCGGCCGCTACGACTTCGTAAAGTACCCGCAACGCGGGATCAGCGAAGATAGCGAATACATCGGCCGCTGGGACGGGACCAAAAACGCCTGGATCGGCGTGAGCAAGGCCGGCGGAACCCCGCTGTAACATTACCGAGGCATGATACCGGCAAGCATCGCTCTCGCACGCATTCTCAAAGCGGAGGGAACGGAGTACCTCTTCTGCTTCCCGACCACCGAGATCATCGAGGCGGCAGCGATCGAAGGCATCCGCGTGATAACGTGCCGCACCGAACGGACCGTCGGGCACATGGCCGACGCGTATACGCGCGTGCAGAACGGCAAGAAAATCGGCGTGTGTGCGGTGCAGGCCGGGCCTGGTACCGAAAGCGCCTTCGTCGGTTTCGCTCAGGCCTACGCCGATTCATCGCCCATCCTCATGATTACCGACGCGGCGAAACGCAATCGCGTCGGGCTGCCGTCGCTCTCGGATACGGTCGGCAACTATCACGGGATCACGAAGTGGGCCGATACGATCAACACACCCGATCGCGTGGCGTCGATGGCGTCGCGCGCGTTCACGAAACTGCGCAACGGCCGGCGCCGTCCGGTCTTGCTCGGGCTTCCGGGCGACGTCGCCGACGAGCAGATCGACGAAACCAAAATGCGCTACGTGCCGGTGCGTTCGTATGCGAGCGCGGGCGATACGCACGACGTTGCCAAGGCGATCGAGTTGCTGCAAAAGGCGCGCAAGCCGATGTTTTATGTCGGCCAGGGCGTGCTATGGGCCGATGCCGCTCCGGAATTACTCGAACTCGCGGAACTGCTCCACGTTCCGGTCATGACGACCAACCTTGCCAAAGGCGTCTTTCCCGAAGAACATCCGCTCTCGCTCGGCAGTGCCGGCGCTGAAGTCACCGGGATGAACGATCACTTCCTGCGCGAGAGCGACCTCGCGTTTTGCCTCGGCGCGAGCCTAACGCAATCGCTGGCTGCGATCGCAATCCCGCGCGGCAAGACGATCGTGCACTGCACCGACGACGCGAGCGACCTCAATACCGAATATCACAACACCGAGCATGCCGTCATCGGCGACATGAAGATCGTGTTGCGTCAGCTCATCGACGAGGCCCGTGAACGCGGCGGACGGCCGGACGACGGTGCTGCCGCGGAAATCGCCAAACTGCGCGAGTCTTGGATGGCGCAATGGATGCCGAAGCTGACGTCGGACGAAAACCCGATCGGACCGTACCGCGTCATTTGGGACCTCATGAACACGATCGACCGCAGCAAGTCGATCGTCACCCATGATTCCGGCACACCCCGCTCGCACCTCACGCCGTTCTACAACGCTCCGCTGCCGCGCACGTTCTTGGGTTGGGGCAACGCGCACCAGTTGGGTTCGTCGCTTCCGCTGATCATGGGCGCGAAGATGGCCGCGCCGGAAAAGCTGGCCGTTGCGTTCATGGGGGATGCGGCCTTCGGCATGTCCGCGATGGACATGGAAACGGCCGTTCGCGAGGGCGTTCCCGTGTTGGCGATCGTGATGAACAACTCGTGGATGTCGACCTATTCCAAACGCATCCCGGAAGCGACGAAGCGCTATAAGGTCGGCTACATGTGCGCAAATTACACGGATGTGGCGCGGGGCTTGGGCTGCCACGGCGAACGCGTCGAACAGCCGGCGGACATCATTCCGGCGCTCAAACGGGCGATTGCTGCCACCGAGAACGGTCAGCCCGCCGTGCTCGAGGTCATGTCAAAAGTGGAATACTCCTCGTCGCGTTTCGGCGCTACCGGCCCGTAGACGCGACGAGGTAATTCGCAAAGAGGTCGGCCGCCGGTACGGCCGACGATAAGACACCGTACTTGGCGGCGGCATTAATCAGCGGCTGCGCGAGCGGAATTGCATTTCGCCGCTCGGGATAGGGAGCGTGCGACATCGCGCGTATTGTGGCAACCTCCATCTTGAGATAGGGGGCCGTAATCGCCGCCGCTTTGGCGCTGTTGCGATCGCACCATTCTTCTGCTTGGATGAGCGCCTCGTTGAAGCGTTGGCCCACGTCGCGGTTTTGCTCGGCCCACGATGTCGTTGCCGCCCAGCCGCTGATGAGGACTGTATCCCCGATGGCGTTGTACGCATAACCGAGGTTTTGCGATGTCGGCCACGCCCGCTGCATCGCCGGCTCGGCGATCATCGCCGCATCGACTTGACGTGTCTGCAGCATCGCCGGCATCAAGTCGAACGACATTTCAATGAATCGTGCCGTGCTCGAATCGCCGCCGTTCGCATCGATCCAAAGCCGCGCACCGATATAGCCCAATCCCTTGAGATTGCTCGTTGCGATGGTTTTCCCGTTCAAATCGCGTGCGGTCTTGATCGCCGATCCCTTCGGAACGAGCAGCGCATCGGCCGGCGAGGACGATGAATAGAATGAACTCAGCGCAACGAAGACCAGCGGAATGCCTTTCTCACGGGCCTGCGCCATCGAGACGATATTGACCGACACGATGTCGAGCGCACCCGCCACGAGTCCGGCCGTCGCCGCCGAGCCGCCGTTCGCTACTTGAGGAACGACCGTCAGGTTGCTCTTTTGAAAAAAGCCCTGTTCCTGAGCGACGTAAAACGGTTGCAGCGTGTTGACCGGCTCGAACGACACGCGCAAGGTTCGCGTGTCGGCCCTCGCCACGCCGCGGGCCAATCCGCCCAGAGCGACTGCGGCAAGACTGCGAACGGCGGTAACGCGTTTCATGGGTTGCCGTTAATTGCTTGCGCCGCTTTCACCTACTGCGGTAAAATCAACCGATGAAGCAGCATGACGAGCAGCATCAGTCACGGCTCGATCTTCTCGTCCAGACCGGGCCGGAAACGCTGATGGGGAAGCTGCTGCGGACATTTTGGCATCCCGTCGCCATCGCCGGCACGTTGGCCGCCGGCCAAGCCCGTCCGCTGCGAATTCTGTCCGAGGACCTGACGCTGTTTCGCGGCGCGAGCGGCACTCCGTTTCTGATCGGCGCCCGCTGTGCGCACCGCTGCACGCAACTCCACACCGGTTGGGTCGAAGACGATCAGATCCGCTGCATGTATCATGGTTGGCGTTACGACGGTGACGGGCAATGTACGGAAATGCCCGCCGAAGCGCACGCGAAACCGGAAGCCGTGAAAATCGAAGGCTATCCCGTGCGCGAGTATGCCGGCTTGATCTTCGCCTACATGGGCGACTCGCCGGCACCGTCGTTCGAGCTCGTTCGAAATCCGGTTCTCGAAGACCCGGCCCTGGACACCTCGCCCCACGAAGAGGTCTGGGACTGCAACTGGTTTCAGCAAATCGAGAACTCGCTCGATTCAACCCACTTGAGCTTCGTTCATCAATGGCCGAACGCCACGCGGCTCGGCGCGGAAATCGGTGCGGCGATTCCCGAACTCCATTACGAGGAAACCTCATCGGGCATCCGTCAAACGGCAATTCGCCCGTCCGGCGTCCGCATCAGCAATTGGACGTTTCCCAATTGCAACAACGTGCTCGGAGCCCCGGCACGACCGGGCGATCCTTGGTCGACGACCGTGGCGTGGCAAGTACCGATCGACGATGAAAACACACTTCGTATCACGATGAAGTCATATCCCGGCGGCGAGACCGGCGCGGGCATCCGCGCCAACGGCGGCGTGTTTGAAAGCAAGGTGATGGAGTCCGCCGATATTCTCTTCAACGAACACCGCCTGCCGAATCATGGGCCGGCCGATCTCGTGCGCGACCAAGACTACGCCGCCGTCCGCGGACAGTCACGAATTCACGACCGCAAACAAGAACATCTCGGCGCGTCAGACGCCGGAATCGCGCTCGCACGCCGCATCTTCTTTCGCGAAATGGAAGCCATCCGAACCGGTTCCGCGACGAAGCAATGGACGAAGTCGCAAGAGCCGGTGGTGCTGAGCCGCTAGAACTTTGCGATCAGATCGCTCGCCTTGAGCTGGCGGCCGATGTATTTGTATTTGTAGCCGAGGTCGAGATAGGGCTGCAGCATGTCGGGCGTGAGCGTGGTTCCATACGGTGCGCGGCCCATCGTGCGCACGACGTCCGGATCGAGCTTCGCATATTTGGCCAAGCTCGCGGCACTCTCGTCGGGATGACCGTTCGCCCACACGGCGGTGGAGTAGATCGTCGTGCGCAGCCGCCGCATCAGCGCTGCATTTGCCGTGAGGTATTCCGGCCGCGCAAACCAGCCGCCCACCATGAAATGCTTGCCGTACACGTCCATCGGATGACCGATGATGCGCAGGCCGCCTTCTTTCATCACCGTGCTGAGCGTCGGCTCGGCGATCGGAACCGCGGCGACCGTGCCGCGTTTGAGCGCCGGCGCCATCGCCGAGAACGGCAGCTCGACCAAATGCACCGTCGATGAATCGCCGCCGTTCTGATCGATCCACGCTACGACGTGCAGCGAATTCGAATCGCGGATTGCCGTCGTGCCGATCGTCTTGCCGTTGAGGTCTTTGGCTTGCTGGATCGGGGAATCGGCCGCGACGCACAACGCCACTTCAGCCGGATTATAGGTGGCCGCGACGGCGAAGAATACGAACGGCACGCCGTGTTCGTACGCATTGGCGAGCGAGATCGCGTTCGTGATGCCGACGTCGATCGCATTGCCGGCGAGCGCCGCCGTCACGCCGGCCCCGGTCGCAAACGGCTCGACGGTCACATTGAGCCCGTCGCGCGTGAAAAACCCGCGGTCTTCGGCATAGAACGGCTCGGCGTATGAGTCGTTCGGGGTTGACCCGATGCGAATCAAGGGCGCCCCGGGCGTTTGCGCGTTCGCAGCCGCGCCGAGCGAGAGCTGCGCGGCGATCATCGCCAAGAATGACGAGCGGGCATGCTTCACGATTGACAAGACCTCCGTGCTCCGGCATTCTGAACCCGTGATACAAACGGTTCGGGTTGATGTGAGCGACGGAACGGAGATGATCCTTCACGTTGCAAAGCCGGCCTCCGGCGCGACGGGCAGCGGCATTCTGGTGCTGCAAGAAGCGTACGGCGTCAATGGCTGGTTGATTTCAGTGGCTGAACGCTTCGCTGGACTCGGCTTCGTCGCGGTCGCACCCGAACTCTATCACCGCAGTGGCCACGGCAGCGTGCTCTCGTACGACGCAACCAGCGAAGATCGCTTGCCGTTCCGCAAAGCAGTAACGGCCGAGGGCCTAGGACTCGACATGCGCGCGGCTTACGACTGGCTCGCAAGCGCAAGCGGCGGCGGGGTAGATCCGAAACGCCTCGGCGCGGTCGGGTTCTGCATGGGCGGACGGACGGCATTTCTGGCCAACGCGCACGTGCCGCTCGCCGCCGCGATCTCGTTCTACGGCGGCAATATCCCGCAGTGGTTCGATCTCGTGCCGCGCCAGCACGGGCCGCTCTTGATGTTTTGGGGCGAGAAAGACGAAAATATCTCGCGCGAACAGCGGCGCCAGGTTGCCGACACGCTCAACGCGGCCGGTATCGTGCACACCCAAGCGGTTTTCTCGGAGGCCGGTCACGGATTTTTCCGCGACGTGCGCGACGATGCGTACGAGCCGCGGGCCGCAGGACAGGCTTGGGCGATGAGTGTAGAGTTTCTCCGTCAGAACGGTTTGCTCGCAAACTAGTGGAGAAGTGATATGCCCAGCTTTACGTGGAGTCCCGAACAAATCGAAGCGTTTGAGAAGAAACTGGCGACGCGCCCGCACTTCTGCCGCTTCAACCACGTGAGCTTGTACGTGAAGGACGTCGAGCTGTCGACGAAGTTCTACGCCGAAGTTCTCGGCGGCCGCATCGTCAACCAGGGCACCCCGAACTTTGCCGAAGTCGACGTCGCCGGAACGGTCATCGGTTTGAGCGACGTGCGCGGCGCCGTCGCCGCCGCCGATGCTGAATTTCCGCACATCGCCTTCCAGGTCGAGTCGGAGCACTTTCTCCCGATGAAGAAATGGCTCGAAGATCACGGCGTGAAGACGCACGCGCCCTGGACCCGCCACCACGTCGAAGGCTTGATGTACTTCAAAGACCCCTCCGGCAACCTTATCGAGATGTACTGCCCAAAATTCGCGGGCGCCAAGGACTTGCAGAAGTCCGGCACGATCATCGGCGTCGCCGATCTCACGCAACTCGACTACGAGTGGGATCCGAAGTTCGTCGACGCCGTGCTCTCGTGAACCGCCGGGGTCTGATCGGCGCGGGCAGCGCGGCCCTGCTTGCGGGATCGCGCACGCCCGTCCGCGCGCAAACGCCGTCGTCGATTCGCATCGGCATCAACCTCAACGATTCGAGCTTGGGGCCCGCCTACGCGGTCGAGCAAGGCCTCTTTCAAAAGGCCGGCCTGAACGTCGAGCTGCAGAACTTCTCGAACACCAACACCACGGCCCAAGCGATCGTCGCCGGCGCGCTTGACGTCGGCGTCGTTGACTGCGTCGCGGTTGCCAACGCCTTCATTCACGGCTTTCCGCTGGCGGCGTTTGCCGGCGGCTGCCTGTTCGCGAAGTCGAGCCCCACGCTGGTGATGGTCACCGCGAAGAGCAGCGCCGTCCACGGCCCACGCGATCTGGAGAATCAGACCGTCGCCGTACCCGCCCTCAAGGGCCTTAGCGCGAGCATGGCGATCGAATGGCTGCGCGTCAACGGTGCCGATCCGGCCAAGGTGAAGTTTCTCGAGCTGCCCTTTCCCGACATGAACACCGGCCTCGAACGGGGCACGATCGCGGCAGCGCTGCAAGGCGAGCCGTTCTTGAGCAACGCGAAAGCCGAGCAACGCGCGCTCGGCGTGCCGTTCGAAGCGATGGGCAAGCCGTTCTACATCAACGTCTACGCCGCGTCGCGCGACTGGCTCGCCGGCAACACCGCGACCGCACACAAGCTGGTAGGCATCCTCTACGACGTCGCGCGCTGGGTCAACACGCACCGCCCGGAATCGGCCACGATCGAGAGCCGCCTGACGAAGTTGCCGCTCGACGTTGCGCAAACGATGGCCCGCAACGTCTTCGCCACATCGTTCGACCCCCAACTCCTCGACCCGATCCTCAACGTCGCCGTCCGCTACCAGCTCACCTCACGCGCCGTGCACGCGCAAGAGATCGCCTTCCCCGTCTAGCGCTTAGGGCGTGACGGGCGTGCGCCAGACGTCGTGCGGGTTTTCGCCCGCGGGCACGCGCGCGCTGCGCACGACGAGATCGCGACACGGGTTCGCCGTTTGCGAATCGGTCATGAGCGGAAGGCCGCCGTTGCTCACGATCTCGATGTTCGCCAGCATCTGGCGGCGCATCGCGATCAAGCCCTTATCGGTCGTCGCCAGATGTTCGGTCGTGCGGTCGAGCACGCTTCCCTGGCTCTCGACGGCAAAGCGGTCGTGGTCCTGAAAATTCCGGCCCATGCCGGTGAACGTACGCGAGTGCTGTTCGTCGCGGTTTTGCATATAGCGATTGCGCGCGGCGCGCGGCCGCTCGTACGATGATTCCGAGGTGAAGTCGTTCTGCGAGCGCTCGAGAAACGCCACGTCGACCGGGCCGTCGAGGCGAAACATGATGCGGTACTTCCAATGCGTGACGTCGTCGATCGGAATGTGAAAGTGCAGGCTGTAGTGCAGGTTCTCATCGAGCTGCTGCACCTTCGGATCGACGACGTGTCCGGCCGGAAATGCCGACCCGTTTGGCATGATGAAGTTGCTGACGCGCACGTACTTCTCACCCTCGCCCGTATCGCGAATCGCATACAGACGTAGGCCGTATGGCGTTTCCTCGACGTCGATCTGCGGCGCGGCATCGATGCTCGTGAGCACATGGCTCTGGCGCGGCGGACCGTCGAACTCGAAGGTGCGGTGCAAGAACGAGAGATGCTGCGGGTCGACGTTGCCTTCGTTACCCTGCAGGTAGTTGCACTCGTGCAGAAGTTTCGTTGCCCAGCTCTGCTCGCGCGGCGCAACGAGCCACGGGAGATCGGGAAGCGGCGGCGGTTCGCCGGGACCAAGATACGCCCAGATGATGCCGCCGGCATCGCGCGCCGGATAGGCCGGCTGCTTGATGCGCGCGCGATACGTGCTCTCGGCCGGCTCGCCGGGCTGTTCCAAGCACGTGCCGTCGCCGCCGAAGCGCCAGCCGTGATAGAGGCAGCGCAGCGTCCCGTTCTCGACGCGCCCGTAACTCAGATCGGCTTTGCGATGCGTGCAGTGCAGATCGAGCATCGCCGGCGCGCCGTTCGCATCGCGAAAGAGCACGAAGTCTTCGGAGAGCAAGCGCGTGTAGATCGGATCGGCGCCGAGTTCGTTCGAAAGCGCGGCGGGTTGCCAGTAGCGGCGCATGAACGCTCCGCCCGGCGTACCCGGACCGGTTTGCGTCAGCAGCGCATTTTCTTCAGCGGTAAGCACAGCGTTTATTGCTTGAAGCGGACCGGGCACGGCACCTGCCCGCGGCGAAGGCAGCCGCGATGATTCGCATGAACCGCCGCCACGCACTGGCCTTGGGGACGACGGCGCTCGCGCTCGGCTTCACACGCACCGCCGGCGCGCAAACCCCCGCGCCGGTGCGCGTGGGCGTGGCCCTCAACGACCCCTACATGGAGGCGTACTATGCCCGCGACCGCAGCTTCTTCAGCAACGCCGGCGTAACCGTCGACATCCAACCGCTCGCTAACGGCGGCCGGATTCTGCAAGCCGTCGCGGGCAATGCGATCGACGTCGGCGTCGGCGAACTCACCCAAATCGCCAACGCGATCGAACACGGCGTACCGCTGGCCGTCTTCGCCGGCGGCGCGGTCCAGCGGCCCGAAGATCCGACGCTGATCTTGTGCGTCGCGAAAGACGCACCCATTCGCAGCGCCAAGGATCTCGAAGGCAAAACAGTTGCGGTGAGCACGCTGAATTCGCTGCCGGCCGCAGCGACGATGTTGTGGCTCGAGAAGGGCGGCGCTGACCTCTCCAAAGTGAAGCTGTTCGAATTACCGCTCGGCGAAATGGGCTCGGCGCTCGCGCGCGGCACCGTAGCCGCCGCGCTGATGGGCGAGCCGTTCATCACCGACAACAAAGACGCGATCAAGCATCTCTCCGTGCCGTTCGACAGCGTCGCGCCGAGCTTCTACATCGGCTGCTGGTATGCGCAGCGCGATTGGCTGACGAAAAACGCGGATACGGCGAAGCGCTTCGCATCCGCGATCTACGCGGCCGGCGGCTGGGCGAACGCGCATCGTCCCGACTCCGCAGCGATCGAAGCCAACTACGTCAAGCTCGACCTGGCGCGTCTGACCGCGATGCCGCGCAACACGTTCTCAACCGCGCTCGATCCGAAACTAATGCAGCCGGTGCTCGACCTGGCGCTGCGTTATAAGATGTTGGCGACCCCGCTCTTAGCCGCCAACATCATCGCCTAACGCTATTTCGCGGGAATGGCCTGAATTTCGAGCGTGACGTCGACGTCGTCGGCGAGCATGAAGCCGCCGTTTGCCAGCGGCTGGTTGAACGTGATGCCGAAATCGACGCGGTTGATGCGCGTGGTCGCACTCCAGCCGATGCGGTCGTTGCCCCACGGATCGGTGACGTGACCGGCAGCGGTGCCGTTCAGCGTTACGCTCTTCGTCACGCCGCGCAGCGTGAGGTCGCCCGCAACGGTGAACGTCGAGCCGCTGCCGGTGACCGACGTGCTGACGAACGTCATCTTGCCGTGTTCGCCGCTGTTGAAAAAGTCGGGCGCTTGCAAGTGACCGTCGCGCTTGGGCTCTTGGGTGTCGACCGACGTCACGTCGATCTCGGCCACGATCTTCGTTGGGATGTCGCCGGTCTCGCCGAGCGTGATCGTCCCGGTCAGACCGTGGAACGTGCCGCGGATATTGCTGAGCATCAGATGCCGGATGGCGAAGCTGACGTCCGAGTGAGCCGGATCGATTGCATACGTCCGGGTCGTGGTGGTGGTTTGCATGGTTGAAGTGTCGCAGACGATCGATACCCCAGCTAGCCGGGCCGTTATCCCCGGGATAGGGCCCACCACGCTAACTCCGAGCGGCGACTTCGAGACCGAACGCCGTCACGAGCTCCGGCGCTTCCTAATGAGTCGGCGCGCTCGCTTGCAGCCGGCCGACGTCGGCCTGCCCGAAACGGCCCGCCGCCGCACCCCGGGTCTGCGCCGCGAGGAAGTGGCTCAGTTGGCGGGCCTCAGCGCCGAATGGTACACGCTCTTCGAGATGGCCAAGGACTTGCGTGTGTCGACGCGCACGGTCGACGCGGTCGCTAAAGCCCTGCGGCTAAGCGAGCCGGAGACGCGCCACTTGCACGGCCTCGTGAGCGGGGATCTGCCGCGACAGACGCCGACGGCCACCGGTGAGGACGTCGCTCCCGCGTTACTTGCCGTCCTCGACGGCTACACGGCCGGACCGGCGATGCTCCTGAACACGCGCATGGACGTCATCGCCGCAAACCGGCTTGCGGGCGCGGTCTTCGGCGACCTGATCCAAGCCGCCGGCGAGCGTAAAAATTGGCTTTGGTACCTCTACGCGAACCACGAGCGGATCAGCGAATGGGAGACGCAAGCGCGTCAAGTCGCCGCGACGTTTCGCGGCGTGTTCTGCGAGCACGCAACCGACCAAAGCTACGTCGAACTCGTGCGCAGCTTATCGGAGGCGAGCGAACCGTTCCGCACGCACTGGGAATCTCACGACGTGAGCCGGCTTGACGGAGCGCTGCCGTTGACGATCGAGCACACGGCCTACGGCACGCTGCGCTTCACGATGCAGGTGCTCGGGCAACCCGGCAGCGCTGCGACCTATTGCTGCTTTCTCGTTCCCGATGCCGAGTCGGCGCGCGCGTTATCCGGCTAACGCGACGCCGTTTTCATCGCCGCGTGAATCTTCTCGGTGTTGCCTTCTTGCCCGGCCTGGGCGATGGCGCTGGTTTGCGGCGCCATCGTGAACACTTCGCTGATGCTCGTGTAATCGTGGTAGCCCATCCGCGCTAGCGGCCGCATCCGTTCGATATCGAGCCGCCCGTCGGTGCGAATGTAGCCGTCGGCGATGTGCACGGCAACGACGCGTCCGATGATCAGCGTGAAGCTGCCCATCGGTGAGTCGCCCGGGATGAACACGGTCGTATGCAGTTTGCACTCGAAGTTCACCGGAGATTCGGCCACGCGCGGCGGCTTCACCAAGCGCGAAGCCGCTTTCGTCAGTCCGGTGACCTCGAACTCGTCGATCTCCGGGCCGTACTCGCGCGATGAGACGACGACCGCCTCGCGCAGCTCGTAGGTCGCCATGTTCCACACGAACTCGCCGGTGCGCTCGATGTTGACGACCGTGTCTTTTTCGCGCCCGTCGAAGTTCGCATTGCACGCCGCCATCACGTAGGGCGGGTCGAACGTGGCGTTGTTGAACTGACTGAAGGGCGCGAGGTTTGCGACGCCGTCGAGCGAGACCGTCGAGAGCCAGCCGATCGGCCGGGGCACGACGCACGATTTGAACGGATCGAAGGGCAAGCCGTGATGCGACGTGCCCGGTTCGTAATACATTCGCAACCCCTGACCTGCGACGGCTTCGCCGCAGGTCGGGACGCTACTATGCCGTGGAGGCCGTGGCCTTTACGCGGGTCGGGTCGATCTTCACGCCGGGGCCCATCGTGCTGGCGAGCGTGATGGAGCGCAGGTAGGTGCCCTTGGCCGCGGACGGCTTGGCGCGCACGATCGCGTCGATCAGCGTGTCAATGTTCTCGGTCAGCGCCTTCTCTTCGAAGTTCGCCTTGCCGATGAGCGTATGCACGATCGCCGTCTTGTCGAGGCGATACTCGACCTTACCGGCCTTGATGTCGCGGATCGCGTTGCCGATATTCGGCGTCACGGTACCCGACTTGGGGTTCGGCATCTTCTGCGCGAGGATACGGCCGAGTTCTTTACCGATCGTCGCCATCATATCGGGCGTCGCCACGGCGACGTCGAAATCGCTGAAACCGGCTTTGACCTTCTCGACCAAATCGTTTTCGCCGACCACATCGGCGCCGGCCGCCTCAGCCTCTTTGAGTTTGTCGCCGCGTGCAAACGCGATCACGCGCACCGACCGGCCCGTGCCGTGCGGCAGGCTGACCGTGCCGCGCACGTTCTGATCGGACTTCTTCGGATCGACGCCCAGCCGGACGTGGATCTCGATCGTCTCGTTGAATTTCGCGTTGGCGTTCTTCTTCACGAGCGCGACCGCTTCGTTCGTCGGGAACAGCGCTTCGGCATCGAAGGCCGCGAGGAGGTTCTTGAACCGCTTACCGTGCTTCTTCATGCTAAGCGACCTCGACGCCCATCGAACGGGCCGTGCCGGCGATGATCTTCTTCGCGTGTTCGATGTCGTTCGCGTTGAGGTCGGGCATCTTCGTCGTCGCGATCTCGGTGATCTGCGCTTGCGTCAGCTTGCCGACTTTATTGCGGTTGGGTTCTTTCGATCCGGATTCGAGTCCGAGCGCGCGCTTGATCAAGAACGACGCCGGCGGCGTCTTCGTGATGAACGTGAACGTGCGGTCTTCGAACACCGTGATCTCGACCGGGATGATCATCCCGGGCTGGCTCGCAGTACGTTCGTTGTACTGCTTGCAGAAATCCATGATGTTGAGCGAGTAGGGCCCGAGTGCGGGGCCGACCGGCGGTGCCGGGGTCGCTTTGCCGGCCGGCAAGGCTAAGCCGATTTTGCCGACGACTTTCTTCGCCATATTGTACTCCTAACGAACCGCTCTCGCGATTCTGCCCCCTTGGGTCGGTCCGGCGGCGGGGTCGCCCTCCGGATCGGCGCGCCCGAAGCGCGCAACCTGTCAATTATACCGTACCGGGTCTTACTTTGTCACCCCGAGCGGAGCGCCGAACGGCGCGGAGCCGAGGGGCGTGCCACGACCGGTGCGTGCGGGGACCAAGTCGCCCTCGATCGTGGCGAGGGCCGCATGCCGGGCCGCCGCACTCACGAACCACCCGGCAAGCAAGCTCAAAAGCGCCACATCGTCGAGCAAGCCAAGAAACGGGATATCCCCAAGGATGTTCACCGGAGAGACGATCAGCAGGGCCAGCACCCCGGCGATGAGCTTGAGATGCAGCGGCACCAGGGGGCTCCGCATCAGCCGGAACGCGTCCTGAAACTTATGCCAAACCCGGAACAGACGAAAAAACCGCAACATTCTCATGCTGCGGTTCTACCCATTCGGGGCCCGAAAGTTGCCTAGACTTTTTCGATTTGGTAGAACTCGAGTTCGACCGGGGTTTCGCGGCCGAAGATCGAGATGAGCGCGCGGACCTTTTCTTTTTCCGGCTGGATGTCGTCGACGATGCCGGTGAAATCGAAGAACGGGCCCGAGGTGACCTTGATGCGGTCGCCCTTGGCGAAGTCGATCTTGAGCTTGGGCGTCTCGATGCCCATCTGCTTGAGGATCGTTTTGACTTCTTTTTCTTGCAGCGGAACGGGCTTCTCACCCGAACCAGGCGAGCCCACGAATCCGGTTACGCCGCTCGTGTTGCGCACGACGTACCAAGACGCGTCGTCCATGTCCATCTCGACGAGCACGTAGCCCGGGAAGACTTTCTTCGGCGTGATCTTGCGCTTGCCGTCCTTGAACTCGACTTCGTCTTCCATCGGAACGAGCACGCGGAAGATCTTGTCCTGCATGTTCATCGAGTGGATGCGGCGCTCGAGGTTCGCCTTCACCTTGTTCTCGTAACCCGAGTAGGTGTGAATGACGAACCAGTTCTTATTGGTTTTCGCCTTCGCTGCGGGCGCCGTCGTGTCGACGTTCGCGTCGACGACGGCATCGCCGGCGTCTTCGACGATCGCGACGTTTTCGGCGTTTTCGACCGTAGTCTGATCCATTAGCGTGTTCCGCCCGTGAGGAAGCTGAAGATCGCGCCGAACGCGAGATCGCAGAGATAGGTGAAGACGCCGACGCCGATGACCAGCATCACGGTCAGGATCGTCGCCGCGACCCACTCTTCGCGCGACGGCCACGTGACGCGCTTCATCTCCGAGATGATGCCGCGGAAAAACTCTTGCGTGGCGCGCGCGTTTTTCGCTCGAGCCGCGGTTGCGGCCGGGCGAGCGGCCGGCGTGCGGTTCGAGGCACCGGCGCGTGCCGGGGTTCCCGGACCTTTAGGAGTCGATTTCATGGTGTGCTCTTATACCGCAAAAAATCTGGCAGGGCGGACAGGACTCGAACCTGCAACCGACGGTTTTGGAGACCGCAACTCTACCAATTGAGCTACCGCCCTCAGCTGGGTCGTTTTACTTGGTTTCCCGGTGGGGTTTGTGGCAGCGGCAAAAGCGGCAGTACTTGCTCAGCTCGAGCCGGTCGGTGGTGTTCTGCTTGTTCTTGAACGTGTTGTAGTTCCGGCGCTTGCACTCGGTGCAGGCCATCGTTACCATCACGCGGTTCTCTTTTTTTGCCATCGTTCAATCCGTAAGGGTGTCTAGCGCCGGACATAAAGAAAACGGGGCCGGGCCCGTTCCAGGCGTTCATGATAGCATACCGCCAAGCTCCCCCACAAGGGCGGGCCGCTTGCCGCGAGCTCGCTGAGAAAGGTGACCATGCCAGCCGCTCGAGCCGGGATTGACCGATGACCGACCTGCGAACCATCCTCGCCGTGGGGGTGGGGGCGGCCGCCGGCGGGATCGCACGCTTGCTCGTGACCCAGCTCGTGCTGGCCCGAGCGGGCGACGGGACCGGACCGTACGCGACGATGTTTATCAATATCAGCGGATCGTTCCTGATCGGGATCGTCATCCAGCTCGCGCAATCGCAGCCGGGCCTGCCGCTGATCTGGCGCTACTTCCTCGCCACCGGCATCCTCGGCGGCTACACGACGTTCTCGACCTTCTCGTTCGAAGCGTTGGCGTATTGGACGGCCGGCTCCGCGCTCAAAGCGCTGCTCTACGTGGCCGGCAGCGTCGTGCTCGGCATCGCCGGGGCCGCCGCCGGTATCCTGACCGCCCGCACGTTCGCGCACTGATGCCGCTCGATCTCGACGTGCTCTACGCGTGCCCGTCCTGTGGGGAAGAAAATGCGGTCGGCGTCGATCCAACCGGCGGACGACGGCAACGCATTCTCGAGGATTGCCCCGTATGTTGCCGCCCGCTCGTGTTTCACATCGTGATCGATCGCGACGGCGACGCGATCGTCGAACGCGTGGAGCGCGAGTAGAAAACGGATGGTGCGACCGGTCAGAATCGAACTGACAACCTTGGCCTTAGGAGTGCCCTGCTCTATCCAGATTGAGCTACGGCCGCGCACCTGATCGCACACGTTCGCGAACCGGAAGGGGACCTCCCGGAACGAACGAAGGCCCCTCGCTCCGATATGATGCCGGCGAAGACACAGCACATCCCGCCGATGAGTTCGGCGCCCGACGGCTTTTCAATCGAGCGCGAATTACCATCGCGCTTCGCCGCGTTCTACAAGCCGCTGCACGACGCGCTCACGCCGCGCCAGCAGCAGATCATCGCCAACCGCAAAGCGGTGCTCAAAGCCTCGCTCGACGGCAAGCGCCCGAGTTACCTCGGCCTGTCCGAAGCCGGCAGCGATTGGCGCATCGAATTGCCGGCGTGGTGCGCCGATCAGCGCAATCAGATGACGGGGCCGGCCGACGATCACGAGCTGGTCGTGAAGATGCTCAACTCCGGCGCGCCCGGCGTGATGATCGACCTCGAAGATTCGATGGCCAACATCTTCAGCCACACGCTCAAGGGCATCGACAACGCGGTGGCCGCGTATCACGGCGACCTGACGTACACCGATGCAAGAGGCAGCGGCAAGATCGTGTCGATCGCCGACGGCCCGGCGGTGTTGTGGACGCGTCCGCGCGGATTGCATCTTTCACAAGCCGGTGTCTACAAAGGTGTGACGTCGGCTTCGCTGTTCGACCTGGCGCTGCTCGCGTACAAGATCGACTTCTCGCGCCTGAAGCATCCGCTCGCGATCTACATCCCGAAGACCGAATCGGCCGAAGAAGCGCTGTGGTGGCGCGATGCGTTCGCCGCGATCGCCGTCGCGAAAGGCCAGCCGGCGGATGCCATCAAGTGCATGGCGCTGGTCGAGTCGCATCCGTTCGCCTACCAGATCGAAGAATTTGCCTACACGCTGCGCGATCATATCCTTGGGTTGAATCTCGGCCGCTGGGATTACATGGCGAGCCTGATTCACTTCAACCTCGACGATCCGGAGTGGGTGCTGCCCGACCGCAACACGATCCCGACCGACGTGCCGTTCTTCCAAGCGCTGCGCGAACGGATTCCCGAAGTGTGCCATCATCACGGCCTGCTCGCGATCGGCGGCATGACCGCGCTCTTTCCGGATCGCAACAATTTCGAGCTCAACACACGAGCGCTCGAAGCGCTCGAAGCCGACAAGAAAAACGAAGCCGCGTGCCTCTTCGACGGCGCGTGGACCGGGCATCCGGATCAGAACGCGATCGCGATCGCGCAATTCCCCCAACCGAATCAGGGGATGAAGCGCAGCCCGATCGCGAACGCCACGCCCGACCTGCGGCCCACGCTCGGAAACGTGGGCGCGAAAACGGTGAACGGAACGCGCGCGGCGGTGCGCACCGTCATCCGTTACCGGCACGGCTATCTGATGGGCCGCGGTGCATCGCTGCTCGACGGCTACATGGAAGATCTCGCCACCGACCGCATCTACCGCTTGATGATCGCGCAGCGCTATCTCCACGGGATGCATAGCGCCGCCGACGTGTCGCGCTTCTTCGATGAGGAACTCGCGCGGCTCTTGGTCGATCCGAACAACGCCAAAGATTCGAAAGTTTTCCGTGAGGCGCGCCGCCAGAGCGAAGAGATGATCCGCCAGGGGTTCCACGACCCGATCTAGCGGATTCCGCCTACGCTAGTACGGTGCCGCGGACTTCGCCGAAGTCGACGCGGTGCGGTCCGGTTCCGGCGACCGCGTGCAAGATCACGGTGTCGCCGTTCTCGAGGAATGCGCGCGTTTCGCCGGACGGTAACGAGACCGGGTTTGCGCCGCGCCAGCTCAACTCGAGAAAACTGCCGTAGGTGCCGGGCTCGCTGCCGGAAACGGTACCGGTACCGAACAGATCGCCGGCACGGACGCGCGAGCCGTTCGAGGTCATGTGCGCGAGTTGCTGGGCGACGTTCCAGTACATCTCGCGGAAGTTCGTATGGGAGATGACAGCGGGCGCGATGTTTTGCGCGCGCATCCGCTCGGTTTGCAGCAAAACCTCGAGCGCGATGTCGTAGGCGTAGTTCTCGCTTACGCGCAGATACGGGAGCGGCGCGGGGTCGAGGACGCGATTGGGGACGCGGAACGGTTCGAGCGCGTCGAGCGAGACGAGCCAGGGCGAAATCGACGTTGCGAATGACTTGCCGAGGAATGGGCCCAGCGGCACGTATTCCCACGCTTGAATGTCGCGCGCGCTCCAGTCGTTGAGCACTACGTAGCCGTAAACGTGATCGCGCACGGCGTCAGCGGGAATCGATTCACCGAGCTTATTGCCGGGGCCGGTAATCCACGCCATCTCCAATTCGATATCGAGCATCTGCGTCGGGCCGAACATCGGTGCCGGCGCGTCGGGCGCTTTGCGTTGCCCGTGCGGACGGCGGATCGGCGTATCGCTTACGACGACGGAACTTGCGCGGCCGTGATAGCCGATCGGGACGTAGCGGTAATTCGGCTGGAGCGGTTCGGTGCCCGGACGTAGGATTTTTCCCGCGTTCGTGGCGTGCTCGATGCCGGAGAAAAAGTCGACGTAATCTTGCACTTCGATGGGGAGCAACATCGTCGCCGCGCTGCGCGGCACAAGTGCGCGCATTACGGCTTCTCGTTCGTCCGACGTCGCGGCTTCGCCGAAGAGACGCTGCAGCGTCGCACGCAGCGAACGCCACGCACCGGGACCGTGCGCGAGAAATGCATTCAGGGTGCGTGCATCAAGCAGCGTTTCGTCATCGAGTAGGCGCTCGCGGATCAACGTCGACAGGTCGACGATCGATGGTCCGATCGCGACGCCCGGACGCGGAGCGTCGTCCGTGGTAAAGATACCAAGCGGCAGGTTCTCAATACCGAAGCCGCTGCCGTCCGCACCGTTAATCCAAGCTGACATCGCCATCGCGAATCGCCACCTCTAGGAATGAAAAGACCCCTCGCTTCCGAGGGATCTTCGTCAAGTGATCTGGAGCTGGCGGTCGGGATTGAACCGACGCTCTCGTCCTTACCAAGGACGTGCTTTACCACTAAGCTACGCCAGCTCGTACTCGGCCGCCCACCGAATCTTTCGAGCCTGCCGGTTAAGGCACGGGGCCACGCGCAAATGCCCCTTAGTCGCGACCAGTTCGGACTCAGGGACGAGGTAAACCTTCCCATTGTCCGGGCAGAAGACGGCGAGATATTCGACTTGACCGAAATACGGCCGACTCGCGGTCGGTCCGGATCGGCGATGCTGATGGGAGCTACTGCATATAAAATCGATCACTCCGCCTCGCATGCGCCCCGTCTTCACCTGAATACGCAAGAGTTGAAGCCCGTCATCAGCGATCACATCATATCGATGATTTTCACCGAACGGTATCGACACAAGATAGCCAGCTCGAATGAGTGCCGAAATCACCATCACTTCTGACAGATCACCGATCGCCTTCGTGTTTCGCTTTGGTTTCTCAGCACTTGGACCCGCCGCAATTGCGACTAGATTTTCGCCATCTTCCGGCGGGAACAAATACGAAACGCTCATTGCAAATATTCTCGCAAATTGCTGTGCCTACTGGTTGGCACTCACGCGGTGCAATAGCGCTTTTCGCGCTTAAAGGAGTCCGACGTACCGACCGACTAGACCCCACTAACGGAAGAAACCACTACCGGAGACGGGGTTCGCATGGCAAAGAAAGATTCGGGCGGCGTTGACAGACGCGCGTTTTTAGGCGGAATCGGTGCTGCGGGAGCCGCCGCAGCGGCGGTGGCGGGAGTAAAACCCACACCGGCCGAGGCCAAACCCACGGCCCTGCCGCCCGTCTCCCAGTCGTATGCGACGACGATCGCGCAACTGGAGCAGGCGCCCCCGATCGATCACGGCCCCGGCGCCGATGCGCAGCACATCACGAATCCCGGCTCGGACTACATGGTCGACGTCTTGATGGCGCTCGGCTACAAGTACGTCGCCGCAACGCCCGGCACCACGTTCCGCGGACTCCAAGAATCGGTCATCAATTACGCCCAAGGCAAGATGGAGTGGCTCTCGTGCGCGCACGAAGAGATCTCCGGATCGATGGCCCACGGCTACGCCAAAGCGGCCGGTAAGCCCATGATCATCATGGTGCACAACACCGTCGGCCTGCAGCACGCGTCGATGGCGATGTACAACTGCTGGGCCGACCGCGTGCCGATGCTGGTAATGCTCGGGAACTACGCCGACGGCGCGCTGCGCTCGAGCGCCGCCGACTGGGATCACGCCATGCTCGACAACGCCGCGATGGTCCGCGGCTACATCAAGTACGACGAGCAGCCGGGATCGCTGCAGCACTACAAAGAGTCGATGCTGCGCGGACACGGCTTGATGATGACCGCACCGAGCGGCCCGATCGTCATGGTCTGCGATCAGACGCTGCAAGAAGACACCGCGTCGCGCAAGCCGCAGCCGGCGATGCCGGCCTACGTTGCGGCAACGCAGCCGGCGCCCGATCCGGGCGCGATCAAACAGATTGCCCAGATGCTGGTTACGGCGAAGAATCCCGTCATCGTCGCCGATCGCGCGACGCGCTCGCAAGCCGACGTCCAGAATCTCGTCAAACTCGCCGAGGCGCTGCAAGTTCCGGTGATCGACAAGCTGGGCCGGATGAACTTCCCGACCACGCACTACCTCAACGGCGCGGGCGGCCTGACCGCCGAAGCCGACTTGATCCTCGCACTCGATCCCGGCGACTTGTCGAGTTACGTCGAGCGCCTGCCCGAGTCGATCGCGCGCAGCACGATTCGCACCGCGCGCCCGGATTGCAAAGTCATCTCGATCGACTCCGAATTGCTGGCCGACGCCGGAAACTTTCAGGATAAGCAGCGCTTCTATCAGGCCGACCTTCCGGTCGCCGCCGACTCCGCGACGACGTTGCCGTTCCTCATCGAAGCGGTGAACAGCGCGATGTCGACCGCGCGCCGCAACGAGAACCCGCAACGCGAAGCGCGTCAGCGCGAAGCCTACTACATCAAGCGTCAGGCCGACGCGGCCTACGCCGCGGTCGCCTGGGATTCGCAGCCGATCAGCGTCGCGCGCATGTGCATGGAGATCTGGAATCAGATCAAGGGCGACCCGTGGTCGGTCGTCTCGTCGACGGGCTTCCAGAGTAACTGGCCGGCGCGCCTGTGGGACTTCACCGATTACAGCCAATACCACGGCGGCTCGGGCGCCGCGGGCATCGGGTACATCGGCGGCGCCGCGATCGGCTGCGCGCTCGCACATAAAGACAACGGCGGGGCCGTGTGCGTCAGCTTCCAAGGCGACGGCGACTTCATGATGGGCCCCGGCGCGATGTGGACCGCTGCGCATCACCGCATTCCGCTCTTGATGGTGATCCACAACAATCGCGCTTGGTACCAAGAAACGATGTCGGTCCAAATTCTCGCATCGCGGCGCGACCGTCATCCCGATCGCGGGCGCATCGGCACCGAGATCGTCGATCCGAACATCAACTACGCCAAGGTCGCGGAAGGCTTCGGCGTTTACGCCGAGCCGCAGATCACGCATCCGGACCAGCTTGCACCGGCGATCGCACGGGCGCTCAAAGTGGTCAAGAGCGGTCATCCTGCGTTGCTCGACATCGTGTCGCAAGGGAGATGAGCATGTTGCGCTTCAAAACGCTCGCAATCGCCTCGTTCGTCGCCGCCGCGCTCGCCGGGGCGGGCGTGCTCTCGGCCCAGACGACCGCCCCTGCCGGCGACGCCAAACACGGCTATCAGCTCTTCCAAGTGAACGGCTGTTATGAATGCCACAACACGCTCGGTCAAGGCACCGGCAGCCGCGCTCCCGGCGCGGGTCCGGGACCGAACCTCGCGCCCGGACCGATTCCGTACGCCGCGTTCGTGCGCCAAGTGCGCAACCCGCGTCAATCGATGCCGCCCTACGATGCGAAACTGGTCAGCGATCAGGACCTGGCCGACATGTACGCCTTCCTGGCGTCGCAGCCGCCGGCGAAAGATCCGCACACCATCGCGGTGCTGAACAACGTCACGGCCGGAACGGCAACGAGCACCCCGCACGGCGCCGTCCTCTACGCCGCCAACTGCGCAACCTGTCACGGCGCGAGCGGACAAGGCGGCGTGGGCCCGGCACTGCGCAACGAAAGCTCAAAGAAAGATGCAGCCGCGGTGGCAGCGTTCGTCCGCAACCCGTCCGGCATCATGCCCAAGCTCAGTCCCGGCATGCTCAGCGCCAGCGACGTTACCGCCGTATCAGCGTACGTCGAAACGCTGCACTAGCGCCGGGTCCGTCTATTTCGCGACGGCTGTTTCCGGCTCATGAAGCGAACGCAGCAGGCCGCTGAGGACTGCTGCCTTCGATTCCTCCGGTGCCGCATGATAGACGGAATATGACGCATCCAGCGTGTGCTTTAGCCATTCGTCCTTCAGCCGGCGCGAATCATCCGAGACTTCGTTGGCCGTACCCGAGACCGGGCGCAAATAGCCGTCGATCTTTCCGAGATCGAGTAACCGCAAAATCGTGAACTCGCAGGACGGCCGCTGGTAGACGTTGCGGCGCGAGTTCAACTCGGTCAATTTACGCCGCTCGCGCAGCAAGAACCCGTAACGTTCGAGGACCGAAATTGCGCCGAACACGATCGAAAGGCTCGAGAGCCGGAGGTCGTTGCGGATCTGCTTCGTCGTGGGGTGACAGACGTTCGTCTCACATGCCAGCATGGTCAGATAAAGATAGATGCTGACTTGGCGCGGATTAAGGACGTGGTACAGAAAACCGCTCATCCACGCCGGCACTTCCGCATAGGGCTGACAATTCTCAAAGCAATTTTTGGAATCGATTAGCGGGACAGACAATAGCGAACATTCCCTGACTGTCAGAGTGATTCAGGTCATCCTTTGGCACCTCACTACAATCGCCTTGCTGTATGTGCTGCGTGCATAGTACCAAAATGTGTATGATACTGAAAAAGCAGCCATGCGACTGCTACCTGAAGAGAAAGTCTGCCGCGCTAAAACGATGATCGATTAGCGCGTACTTCGCCATTGCGTCGATCAAGGGTTGAATATCGCCCGTGTTGACCGACGTTGCGTTGAAGCTGATCCCCGTTTGCACAATCGACGCCGCTGAAACACCGCTGAATGTTGAAAGCAAGTCGGCCGTCTCATTCGCGTGCGCGTTGTTATATGCGGCAGCGGTGCCGATGATCTTACCGAAGCGTAAGACGAGGTCGCGGTTTTTACTCGCGTACGCACCGGTCGAGAACCAGGCGGTCTCCAAGAAACGCGGCGCGATCGCGGTGAACACATTTGCAAGAACTTTCACGGTTCCGTCGCCGACCGCGTGCGCGACGAACGGCGGCACGAGCGCTGCGGCAGCAACGCGGCCCTGCGCCACCGCCGCGGCGGCAGCACTCGACGGGATTTCGGTGAACGAGAGCGTGCGCGAGTCGCCGCCGTGCGTATCCACCCACGCCTTCACCGCCAGCGTATTCTGATCGCCGAGCGACGGAACGGAGATGATCTTCCCGTTGAGATCCTTGCCGTCCTTAATGGTTGCGCTCGGCAAGATGACGAGCATTACGTCGCCGCTGTCATGCGGCCCGAAGACCGCGCCGCCGGCGTGGATCTTGATGTCAACGTTGTGCGCGCGAGCCGCAATGAGGGAGCCCATGCTGGACTTACCGATATCGACTGCGCCGCCCACGACGGCAGCGATCGTCGCCGCGCCGCTATTGGCGCGCTCGTACGTCGTCTCGAACCCGGCGGCGCGAAAAAGACCGGCCTTTTGCGCGTAGAGTAACGGCGCTGCGTCGTCGGCACCGGTACCCGAACAGTGAACGGTCAGCGGCGCGGGCGTCTGGGCGAACGCCGGAGCGGAGGTCACGGCAGCGAGCCCGGCGGCGATAAAGTTCGTGCGTCTCATCAGTGCTGATATCCGCCGTCGGACCCGGGACTCTTGCTACGACACGGGTCCACTCGGCGGTTGCGGCGTGGGCGTCGGTGAGGGCTTGGGCGTTGGAACCGGTGTCGGTTTCGGCGTAGGCGCGAGCGTCGGGACCGGGGTCGGCGCGGGCGCCGATGTCGGTGCGATCGACGGCGCAGCGGTAGGTGCCGGCGTTTTGCCGCCGCCGCCGGTCGGCGTCGGTACGGGCGTCGGGGCCGCGCTCGGCGCGCTTGTCGGTACGGTCGAAGGCGACGGCGTCGGTGCTTTGCCGGTTGCGATGGCAGACGGCGTCGGTGCGGGCGTCGGAACGAACGGCGGTTGCGAGGGCACGGGCACGGGCGCGCCGGCGCCGCTATTGCAATTTGCGGTGAACGACAGCGGCGAGCGATCGAGGGCGGCGAGCGGTTGGGTCGCGCCCGCAGCCGAGCCGTCCGTCGCCGGTTCGAGCGATGCGGTAACGACGGCACTGAGCTGCGGCGAACAATGCAAGAGCGATGAAAGGTCGGGCGAGCGGTAAAACGGCATCGATCGGCTGAGCGTGTGGGTGCCTAACGCGGCCGCGCCGGGCAGCACGCCCGAGAAGTTGGCGCTGACTTCGGCCGTTACGACCGGGGCTTGCGTCAACAAAAGATATTCGCGCGTGTAACCGTTTGTGAGATCGACGCGCACGGGTGTCGTGCATGCAACCGTCACGCTCGTTGGTAAGAAAAACGCGCCGAATTCCGCCGGTGTCGACGCGGTACCCGGCACCGTAGCGATCGAGCCCCCTTTGAGGAAGCCGTTGTTCGGAATTGCGCACGGCTGCGTCGGTACGTTGCTCATACCGTTGAGATTATTATAAAGCGTGTACAGACTATAATCGAGATACGGGTTCTGCTGCTGTTGCAGAACGCCCGCGTATCGCACGACCTCCTCGCTGCGCTCGGTGACGACGCCCACGCGGATCCCCCACACGACCGCGTACAGCGCGCCGAGGAGCACGGGCAGGACGAGAGCGGTTTCCAGCAAGGCCGCGCCGCGTTGGCGGTGGTATCGCGATTTCACGTTAGCTGCATCCCAATTCGGCATCGCTCTGCGGCCCGGTCCAGGGGTGAATCGGGACGGAATTCCACCAGCCTAATTGCGCGCTGAACTCGTCGGTGAACAAGCCGGCGCGATAGAAATTCAACGTGGCATTCGCCGCGGTTGCGTTACCGCCGAAGCTGAGGTTGTACCAGTCGTAATTGTCGGGATGCACCACGCCGTTGACGTTGGTCTCCGGCGGCTGGAACGGCAAACCGTTGCTGAACGGGTTGACGATCACGCCGGGCTGCAGCCAATCTTCTTCCATCATGACCGCGGTCGCGGCACCGCGCCCGATCGCATGATACGGCTTGGGCTGATAACCGAAAAATCCCGGAATGACGGGCGCAACCGTGGTGCACACATCGACTTCAACCTTGAGCGGTGCGAAAAGCGACGGATTCACGCCCGATGGACCCGTGAGGCGCCCGAGCGAGGGCTTGAGGATGCCGAGGGCGTCCATCTCAACGGCTTGCGTATCGTCGCGCGTGCCGACGGTCACCTTATAGTGAAAGTTGCAATCGCCGCCGGCAGCTCCGTTGCAATCGCTGCCGATCTGTCCGATCAGGGCCTGCGAGTCGGCGCTCAGGTTCGTGTAGTTGAGTGATGCGGTGATCCGGTTGAGCGTTGTGACGTCTTGCGTATAGCGAGCGACGGACTTGAAATAGTCATCGCGCAAGCCTGCATACACGGCGTCGCAGGCCGGAACATCCGTACCGGGTGCGGGTGCCGGATTGGGGGCGCAGCCGCCGGCGTTGTATTCGGCCAGCACGATGCCTTGCAGCAAGCGCCGCAGACGGTACTCCTCGACCGCCGACGCGTAGAGCACGGCGGTCATCTGGTTGAAATCTTCGGTCTGCAGTGAAAGCACGGCTTGAGCGGCCGAATCGGCTGCGTTTTGCGCCCGCAGCTGCCACCGGATTCCGTTGCCGAAATCGAGGGCGAAATAGGCAAAGATCAGCATAACGATGATGCCGAACACCGATAGCGGTAACGCTTGGCCGCGCTGCGCGTGCTGGTTGTCACGGTCCGACATTGCAACTCGTATCCGGGTGCAGAGGGTATTGCCCGATCGCGGTATAGTTGTTGGGATAGCCGCCGGCTTGCCGCGAATCCCAGGTGTTGTAGATGCAGTCGAGTACGCCCTGATTCCATCGTAACGCGCCGGCCGCGTACAACGCCTGGGCAGTCGGCGCCGCCGCTAAGGCCAGCGAAATCTCGGCGTACGTGTTCTGATGCCCGAGCGCCGCCGTAAAGACGCCGTTGGAGACCGCTCCGTTGAATGCACGGCCCCAGTTGTCGACGTCGAGATACTCGGCGAGTCCGAGTGCGTCGTAGTCTTGTTCGTTCGTTGGGCACGCCGACCAGGAGGACGTATCCTCGCAGAACGTCAGGTAATGGAAGCCGACGAAATACGGCGGGGTATTCTCGCCTTGACTAAAGTAGTCGGCCCGCTCGTTGAAGGCGTTGAGCGAGTTGAAGGCATTGCCTTGAATGTCGCCGTGTGCACCGATCTCCTGATAGGCGGGATCGATCGTGCTGCCGCTCAAGCTGAAGAGCGAGCCGGTGGCTCCGAGGACGATGCCGGGTATGTTGTTGCGCACAACCGTGCTGACGATCTGCACGGGCAACAGCATCGAAACGCCGCCGTGCCGGCCTTGCGTATTGGTGAGGTCGTAGTTCACGACTTCGCTCGTCGCCAGGGGCTTGCCGTTGGCCAATGCCACGTCGGACGACGAAACGCCCGGATACATCGAAGCGGCCTTCCCGGCCGGATCGGCCGCGCTCGGCGTCGGTTGGGTCATGTTGAGTGCTTGGGCGTGCGAACTCGCGAAGGCGGCGCCGTCGGCGCGCAATTGCTGAATGCCGATCAAACCCAGTTCCATCGTGCCGTAGAGCACGCCCAAGATGATGGCGATGGTGAGCGCCGTCTCGACCAGTACCGCACCGCGTTGCCCGTTCACTGGCCGCTATGCGCCGCCGACGCCCAATTCGCGGCTTCGTTCGCGTAGAGCGAATTGAGCGAAAGACCCGTGGCTTGGAGTGCGACCAGCGCGGCGATCGAGATGCCGGCTGTAATGATCGCATACTCGGTCATGGCGGCACCTTCGTCGTCGACGAAGAGGCGCACGAGCGCGTAAATCAACGAACGATGGCTTCGGGCGTAAGGATGAAGACGATATCGCTCTGGGAGTGCTGGTAGTTTTTCGAGCGAAAAAGCTTGCCGAGGATCGGCAGGTCGCCGAGAATCGGGATCTTGGTCAATGTTTGCTGGTCGACGTGACGGATCAAACCGCCCATGATGATGCTTTCGCCGCTCTGCGTGATGACGTCGGTCGACAGCTTGCTGGTCTTGAATGCCGGAACGGTGTAGCCGTTGAGCGCGACGCCGTTGGCTAAATCGAGATCGGAGATCTCGGGAGCGATCTGGCTCTCGATGCTGCCGTTTCCGAGGATCTTGGGCGTAACGTTGAGCTTGACGCCGTATTCCTTGAAGCTCACCGAGACCTGACCGAGAGCCGTCGACACGACGTACGGGATTTCGCCGCCGACGAGAAACGTCGCTTGCTGGCCGGGCAGTGTAACCAGATTCGGTTCGGAGAGTATTTTGGCGTGGCCCGACTGCTTGATCAAGTCGAGCGTCGGCGCCAGGCGCGTCAGCCGGCCGAAAGGCGAGATGTTGAGGGCGTTCGGCCCGGTGCCTTCGAGGCCGATGAATGACGGCGCGCCAATGATGAAGTAGCCGGGATTGGACGGATCGGGATTCGCGCCTTGCAGGCGCAGTCCAAGTTGCGTCAGACCGGTATCATCGACTTCGAGCACGTAGACTTTGATGGCGATCTGGGTCGTCGTATCGACGGCCAAGCGGTCGATCACTTTGCCGTCGGCGCTGAGGTACGCGCCGGCGACGCCGCCCGCTTTGGCAAGTGCCAGCTCGGCTGTCTTGCGGTCGCTAACGTTGCCACTCACGACGACATTACCCTTACCATCTAGGTCGACGTGAACGCCGGCCAGACCCGGAAGCGCGCCGATCGTCTTCTGAAGAGGGCCGAGCTGCGCCGAGACCGTGACCGCGTTGACGACATCGAACTTCTCATTTTTACTGAGGCTCGCGAAGCGTGATACCACGTCGTTTACGCGCCCGAAACGCGTGACGTCATCGACCGTGCCGCTCACCACGATCGCGCTCTTGGCCACGAAAACCACCACGTGAGGCTCATCGATGGCGTTACGGATGACGCGCGCGTAGTCATCGAGCCGCTGCTCGGTCACGACGATCTCGTAGCTCGTTTCCATCGCTCCGCGCCACACGAGTACGCTCGTGTGGCCGTTCGCTTTACCGTTTACGAGCAATTCATTGCCGCCGACGGCGACGACGCCGGCGATGCGTGAATCGCCGATGGCCACCCGGGTGATTCCCGAAACCTCGATGGTCGTCGACTCACCGGTCGGAACGTAGATAACGCTTGGAGGCGCGTTTGACGCGGGCTCCTGCGCTAATCCGGGAACGGCGCAACTGAATGCGACAAACGTAAGGGTAGCAATGAAACGGCGTAGTAGGGCTAACACGCTTCATAGTATATGCATCGCGATTTGATTGTGCGAGTAGTTTCGTATCGGTAGCGTATACCTGACGCCAAGAATCTGCATGCTACCTTCACAGACGTGATCTCGACGGATAGACTGACTGCAGAACCCAACGCCGTACTGGAGTTACCGCCTTGATCCAACGTCTTCTCGTGTTTACTTTAGCCGCCACGTGCGCACTGACGAGTTCGGTGAGCGCGAGCGACGACCGTGCACTTGCGAGCGTTGCGGCAGCCGATGGCTTCACCTACGCCTGGTTACCGACCGAATCCGGAGTAATGTTGACGCGCCCCGGCATCCGAGTCGTCCTGCGTCCAGGGCGTCTCTACTATGAAGTCAACAACGCGACGCCGATCGCCGATCGCGCTCCGACCTTTAACGGTGACGATCTGATGATCTCGCCGGCACTCGCAACCCGCCTTCACGAAATCGCCGCCGAACGCAATACCCCGATCGTAGCCTCGGTTCCCATCGAACGCGTTCCCGTCATCTCGCGACCGGTTACGATCGCGACCCGCTTAGTTCCGGGCCGCCTGGCCCTCATCGCCAGCGGTAGCGGCACTCCGAATACATCGATCACCATCACGCTCACCGGCGAAATCAGCTCGGATCTTCCGATCGTCACGATTCGCCGCAGCACGGTCGCCCTCGATGCGAACGGCACGTATTCCATCGAGATGGGTTACGGACCCGACGCGCATCCCGGCACAAAGATCACCGCGACGGCGGCTTCGGCCACCGGAACGGGTCGCGCAACGGCGCAGCTTGTCGTCGACGGTTCAACCGGCGTAACGGCAACGAGCCTCGATGCGTGGCCGAAAAACTAATCACACACTCTCTCCAAAGGAAATCATCATGCTTAAGAATATCAGCAATGTCCTCACCAACGAAGACGGCGCCACGCTCGTCGAATACGGTCTCGTCGTCGCCCTCATCGCCGCAGTCGCGGTCGTTGCCGTCACGCAACTCGGCGCCAAAGTCAACACCACGTTCACGAACATCACCAAACTACTCTAAACGAAGGAAACAAATACGAGCCGTCCGTTCGAAGAACGAACGTCCGGCTCGTCTTTCTTACATGAACGTCGCACTCTCGCTCTTCGTTACCGCCTGTGTCATCGCGTGCGTGACCGATAGCCGCGCGCGCCGCATACCAAACGCTCTGACCTACAGCGCGATCGTTTTAGCACTCTTTTTCGCCGCGTTCCATGGGCCGTTGTTCTTTGCCGAAGCCCTCGGCGCCGTCTTGCTCACGCTGCTCATCGGCAGCATCCTTTTGGGCTTGGGCTGGCTCGGCGGCGGCGATATCAAGCTGCTGGCGGCCGGCGCGGCCACGATCGGCTTCCCGTCATTCATCGTGGTGCTCGGCTACATCGCTATTGCCGGCGGCCTCTTCGCGGCAATTACCGCCGCACGCGACGGGCGCCTGCGCACGGTCGTCACGCACCTCGCCTATAGCTTCGCCGGAAAAACCAAAATCGTCGCCGACCCGCTCGCCCGCCGCGTGCCGTACGCGTTCGCGATCTGTGCCGGTACCTGTTACTACGCCGCCTCCGAAAGTATCGCACCATGGTTGCAGTTCGTTCGCTGAACAAGCGCTCGACAACGATCCTCATCGCCGTCGTCCTCGCGCTCGGCACGGGATTGCTGCTGTTCAATTATCTCAACACCGTCTCGCATACGGCCCAAGCCGCTCCGATGCGCACCGTCGTCGTCGCAACGCACGAAATCCAGCCGCGCACGATCATCACGCCGGAAATGGTCACGCTCGCCGATCGCTCGCAAGACGCCGTCGATCCCGACGTGAGCACGAGCCTCGGCGCAGTTGTCGGCCAGATGGCCTTTATCGATATCCCAGCCGGATCGTCGCTCTCCACCGCCAAGATCGGACACCTCGCTGCGGGCGGCTTGACGATGCGCGTTCCGGTCGGCCAACGCGCGATGAGCATCGCGCTCGATCCGGTCAAGGGCGTCGCCGATCTGCTCCAGGCCGGCGACCACGTTGACGTCATTGCCGTCACGCAACCCCGTGGTTCGGGCGAAGTGCCCCGCGTGGCCACGATCCTGCGTGACAAAGTCGTCCTCGCGATGGGCTCGACGATGCAGGCTCCCGCAGCCGGTGTCGTTGCCGCGGCCGCTTCGAATGCCACCTCCGCCGGCGAGACGGCCGTGCAAACGGCGACACTTGCGGTGCTCCCCCACGAAGCAGCCATTCTTGCGCTGGCCGATCTCAACGCAACGCTGCGTTTGACGCTGCGTTCGCCGCGCGAATCTAACCATACCGAAACGCCCGACGCATTCGTCCTCGACGCTCCCGCCGTGGCGCGCGTCGCCGCCGCGCCGGCCCCCGCCGCCGCGCCGGCGGCACCGGCGGCAGCCGCGCCGCGCAAAGCACCGCGCGGCATTCCGTTCATCGACGGCGACCAAGTCCGATGAACGCACCGGTTTCCGTCATCATCCCGACCAAGGGCGGCGTCGGCTCGACGACGATCTGCGTCGATACGATGACGGCCATTGCGAAGTCGCACAACGTCGGTCTCGTCGACGGCGACTACGCCGCCCGGCGCAGCGTGGCCGTGCTCACCGATATGGTCCGGGCAATCGACGCCAACCGCACGAGCACCCACATCTCATCGGCGACCAAAAACCGCATGACGGTAGTCGAGATGGCATCGTCCCTCGACGGCGCATTCACGCTGGCTCCGGCCGATGTCGAGCACATTGCCTCATCGCTCGAAGAGGCGTGCGACGCTATCCTCGTCGATGCGCCGCAGCCCTACGCCAACACCATCCGGCCCTTCATCCGGCGCGCCGGCCGCTTCATCTTGGTCGTCGAACCCACCGTGCTGGGTCTGACGACCGCCCGGCTCGGCCAAATCCAGCTCGAGCGTTTTGGCGTCACCCGCGCCCACCAGCTCATCGTCGTCAGCGGCCGCGTCCCGAAATCGGAGGTGTCGCGGAGCGACATCGAAGCCACGCTCGGCACCCGGGCCATTATCGAGATCGCAAACCGTAACGATCGCAAGTACGAGAAATCGATCGAAGCCTTCGCGGCGATCCTGCTCAAACCGTCCGAACTCGGCGTTCCCGAAAGCCTGAAGCCCTCGTCATCCGCCCCCATCGGCGACCGCCGAGGCGCACGCCGCCGGCCCGAAGGCACGTCGGCCGCCGACCGCGTCGCGACCTCGGACGCCGCCCCGCGCAAGGTGACACCTATTGCCGCCGCGCCGACGCGCCAGAAGAGCGCACGCGAGCAGTTGAAGTTTGATATCAGCGCAGAGATCGCGAAACGGATGGATTTCAGCGATACGACGCGCGGCGTCGATGACGCCGGCAAACTCTCCGAACTCCGCATCCAAGTCCGCGAGCTGGTAGGTGAACTCTTGCGCGATCATGCCGATGTCGGCAGCGCCGAAGACGTCGCCGCGCTACAGATCGAAATCATCGACGAAGCCCTCGGCCTCGGTCCGCTCGAGAGCTTGCTGCGCGACCATACGGTTACCGAAATCATGGTCAACGGGCCCGATCACATCTTTGTCGAGCGCCTGGGCAAGATCGAAACTACCAGCAAGCGCTTCAACGATAAGAAGCATCTCCGCACGATCATCGAGCGGATTATCGCGCCGATCGGCCGCCGAATCGACGAAGCGTCGCCCATGGTCGATGCGCGCCTCGCCGACGGTTCGCGCGTCAACGCGGTCGTCGAGCCGCTGGCGCTCGACGGTGCAACGCTCACGATTCGCCGCTTCCCCGAACGGCGCATGGAAGCGAGCGATCTGATCGGCATCGGCGCGATCACCCCGGAACTCGTGGACTTTCTGCGCGCCGCAGTCGAAGCCCGGTTGAACATTGTCGTTGCCGGCGGCACCGGTTCGGGTAAGACGACCTTCTTGAACGTCCTCTCGAGCTTTTTGCCTACCACCGAACGAATCATCACGATCGAAGACGCGGCCGAGCTTTCGCTCGCGCAAGAACACGTCGTACGGCTCGAATCCCGGCCGGCCAACATTCAAGGCGCGGGCGAAGTGCGGATTCGCGATCTCATGCGCAACGCTCTGCGCATGCGGCCCGACCGGATCATCGTCGGCGAATGCCGCGGCGGGGAAGCACTCGACATGCTTCAAGCCATGAACACCGGCCACGACGGCTCGCTTACCACGATCCACGCCAACAGTTGCCGCGATGCGCTATCGCGCATCGAAACGATGGTCCTGATGGCCGGCTTCGAGTTGCCGATGCGCGCGATCCGCGAACAAATCGTCAGCGCAGTCGACATGGTGCTGCACCTCTCCCGCATGCGCGACGGTTCGCGCAAATTGAGCAGCGTTTCGGAAGTCGTCGGCCTCGAGGGCGACATCGTCACGATGCAAGAAATCGCTCGCTTCGACCAACGCGGCGTGGATAAGGACAACAAGGTCTTGGGTTCGTTCGTCTTCAGCGGCGTCCAGCCGGTTTGCCTCGACAAATTCGCGGAGTATGGCGTAAGCTACGACGTCCGCGGGCTTTCCAAGATGCCGATTGCCGCATCATGGTAGTCGTTGCACCGTTTGCCATCATCATCGGGGCGATGGCGGCCGTCGGCCTTCTCTTCTATAGTTTCTGGGATCGCATCACGGCACCGTTATCGCGCATCTCGAAGATGTATGAAGACGACCTCGAACGCGCGGCTATCAAGATACACAGCGAGCAGATCGTGGTCGGCATCGCCGGCGTCAGCATCTCGGCCTGGCTGCTCGTCGTCGCCCTCGGCCGCCCGGGCTTTCTCGTCGCCGCTATTCTGCTGCCGCTGATGGTCGGTGCTGCGATCCTCGTCTTCCGCAGCTTCGTCCGCGGCCGGGCTGCGAAGCGCGCCAAGGCGTTCAACGAACAACTCGAAATGGTGCTGCGCATGATGAGCAGCGGACTGCGCGTCGGCCTCGGTTTGCGCCAGGCACTCGTGCTCGTCACCGAAGACGTCGCCGATCCGGCGCGCGTCGAATTCGCCCGAGCCGTCGGCGAGACCAACATCGGCATGACGCTCAACGACGCTCTCGAAGGACTCGGCCGCCGCATGCCCTCGGACGAGCTGAGCATGATGATCGATGCGATCCGCGTGCAGTCGCAAACCGGCGGCAATCTCGCGAAAATTCTCGACCATCTCGCTTCCACGATTAAGTCGCGCCGCGAGATCCGCCGCAAGGTCAGTGCCCTTACGGGCGAAGCGCGGGCGGGCGCCTGGGTGATCGGCATTCTGCCGATCTTCGTCGGGTCGTTCGTCATGCTCACCCAGTCGGTAATGCGTAACGCCATGCTCGGAACGACAATTGGCCATATTGGCTTTGGTCTGTTCGTCCTGCTCGAAGGCCTCGGTGTGCTGACGCTGCGCCAGATGCTCCAGTTCGAAATCTGATGCTGATTCTACTAATTTGTCTTGGCTTCGCGGGGACCGTGTTCGCGCTGGCTTCGGTTGTACTCGGAAGCCGCAGCGACGTATCGCGCCGTGTCGCGGAACTCGAAGACACCGCGACGATACATACGCACCACCGCACCACCCCGATCGTGAAGCACCTCCTTTCCGGAGTCGATAAAACCGCGATCGCCGCGAAGCTTGCTGAAGCTGGCTGGTACAAGACGACCGTCACGCACTTCGTGCTCTCACGCGTCGTCTGCTTCGGAGTCATGGCCGGCCTCGGCGTCTTCTTCCTGATCGCAACGCAGCAACTGACCCTCGTCTTCATCGTGCTGGTCGTCGTCGCAGCTGTATTCGGCCTGACCATGCCGTCGTTCGCGCTCGATAGCGCGATCAAGAAGCGCAAGAATGCACTCGGGCGCCGCATTCCCGATTTCCTCGACATGGTCTCGACCACCGTCGAAGCCGGGGTTGCGCTCAACTCTGCACTCGGCATTGCCACGGCATCGATCAAAGGGCCGCTCGCTCAGGAGATGGAGATGGTGCTCTCCGACATCCGCCTGGGCCGCAATCGCGCCGATGCGTTCAACGCCATGGCGCAACGGGTGCATCAAGTCGATCTATCGTCGCTCGTGATGGCAATCGTCCAAACCGAACGCTTGGGCGGCAACATCGGGCACGTGCTTGACGAGCTGGCCGATGAAGCGCGCTCGCGCAGGCTGCAGCGGGCCGAAGGCATCGCCGCTTCGCTGCCGGTCAAGATGGTGCTGCCGATGGCCTTCTTCATGCTGCCGGCACTGTTCGTCATGATTTTCGCGCCTGTCGTCGCAGAGTTGATCGGGAAGCCATGATGGTTGCGGGCGTCATCATCACCGCGATCGCTTTCGCCGCATTCGCTTACGCAGGCGCGCTAGCCGCATTGACCTACTGGTCGAGCGTTCCGCAACTGGAGGGCGGACCGGATCCCCAAACGCCGCCCGTTTACGTACTCGTCGGTACCGCGGCAGCCATCGGAGCGGTCTGCGCTCTCCACGGCGCGCCGCCCCAGACGCTGGCAATCGTTGCTGCGACCGTTGGGGTACTCGCGGCAGTCTGGTGCGTCGACGTCACGCGCGGCATCGTTCCCGACGCGTTGACGCTCGTTCCGCTCGCTGCCCTCCTCATCGCCGGCCTGCTGACCGGACGCTGGTACGTGCTGCTCGCAGCCGCGGTGCCGGCAATTCCCTTTGCGGTCATGGCATGGCGCACCAAAGGCCTGGGTCTCGGCTGGGGCGATGTCAAGCTCGTCGCGCTGGGCGGCGCGTTGCTCGGAATGCAAACCGCAATTCTTGCCTTCGCCCTCGCCGCCGTGGCCGCAATCCTAGTGGCCCGCATTCAGCGGCGCGTCTCGGAACCGCTGGCATTCGGCCCGTATCTCGTCGCAGCAATTGCCGTCCCGCTCACGATGAGCGCCGGTTTCTGACGATGGGTTTGCTTTGCAACATCACGCGCGGCACCGTGGTCGCGCGGCACGTACGTTCGGCCGCGAACGCCTGGGAGCGCACCGTGGGCCTGATCGGCACGCGCCACCTCCCACTCGGCGCGGGGCTGTGGCTCGAGCCGTGCGGCACGGTTCATACCGTGGGCATGCGTTTCGCCATCGACGTTCTACTCTTGAATAAGACCGGACAGGTCCTTGCAATCGCTCCGAACGTGCCGCCGCTGCGACCGCTCGTATCACATCGGAGCGCCGCGATCGTCGTCGAATTGCCCGCCGGGTCCGCGTTGCAAAGCGTAACCGTGGGCGACGAACTAGTGCTCGTCAACGATGACACTGCCGTTGCGTGATCGGAGCCATTTGCGGGAACACCCCAAGATGGCAAACCCGGAGAACCCCAAAAACGCGAGTGCCGAGCTTGAGCGCGAGCGCGAAGACGTGGAGATTTCGCCGGCCCAACCGCTCGGCGCGGATCGCATCGATGATGACGACCGCTCCAAGCACACGCCGGCCGCGAGCCCATCGAACATAAAGCCCGATGACGGCCCACGGATGCGTCATTGACCTAGCGCGGGTTCACTCCCGGTAGAGCTGCCCGCACGCGACCGCTCGCGAGTTGGCGTCGTTGTTGTGCACCACCACGAGGTAGTTGCCGGACAAGAGACGATCGCGCGAAATGGTCGGCGTGGCGGTGAGCCGTCCGTTCGATAGCGTTCCGAGGCGCGCGCTAACGGGACCCGGCTGGTCGGAACATTGAAAGCCGCGATTGATCGTCACCGCCTCCGGCTTGTTGTTCGTCCCCTTCATGTCCACGACGAGGCTGTTCGCGTTGAACAAGACCTCACCGACCTGCGCAGACGTATTCTGGGACTGGATTCCCCGGACGATGCCGGTGAGGTTCTGGTCGAGGGCCGTTTGCGCGAGCGCCGGCCCGGCGAGGGCGCCAAGCAGGGCTGCGACGAGAGCGAGTTTTAGCATGCCTGCTCTCTACCCGTCCCGAGCGAAACCGCTCGCTTGCTACCTAGACAACGAGTGCTCGGTTAGCGCGCGGCGGAACGTTTCCAGGCGAACGGGCTTTGCAAGCGCGCCGCTTATGTTGAGGCCGAGCACGGACCCTAACGCACCGACGCTGCGCAGCACGATGTTGTCGCAACCGCTCATCAGCACGATCGGGGCGGCGAACCCGTACGCGGCCATCGCGTGCAGCAACTCGATGCCGTCCGCATCAGGCATCCGCAGGTCGAGAAAGACCAGCGTGGGGTGCCATTCCCGCACCAGACGCAGAAAAGTGACGGGGCTGCTCGTTGACTCGACGTCGTAGCCCTCGATCGTCCCAATCTCGCGGACGCATGCGAGCACGCCCTCGTCGTCGTCGATGACGAGCAGACGCCCGGCGTCGGCACTCGCAATTGCGCGGTTCATTCCTACCTCCCAGCATGCAAAGGCCGGACTGAGCTCCCGAGAGTTCGCCCGGCCTAGACGCATCGAACTTGCGGAATTTGCCCACACCCGAAGTTCGACGTCGCCTCCATCGCGCGGTCCATCGCGATCGATGCACCCCGACCGTACGCTACTTCCGGTCAGGGCGCATCGGCGCGCTGCACAACAGTCGGCGCAGCGCCTGTGCACACGGCGCTCCAAACTGCGAGCTCAGGTCAGGTCAGGATGGCTAAACACTCTTCCACAGCAAGCGCGTACTGGACGATCGTGCCCACCAATTGCGGATGCACGAGGCGGTAGTTGCCGGTGATATCGAGCACGCCGAGCACTTCGCCCGTTTGGGGATCGCGAATCGGGGCCGCCGTGCACGTGAGTTCTTGCCAGCCATCGCAGTAGTGCTCGGCCGACATCAGTTGCAGCGGACGCTCGTCGCGGAGCGCCGTTCCGATCGCGTTAGTACCTGCGCTTTCTTCACTCCAATCCGATCCGGTTTCGAATCCGACGCGATCGAGCCGGCGTCGAACGGCGGGATCGCCATGGAGATCGAGAATCGTCCCGTGCTGATCGGTGATGACGGTGGCGTAGCCGACGTCGGAGAGCGTGTCTGCGAGATGTCTCGCGATCGGGGCAGCCGCGCGCAACAAGCGATCGCGGGCGCGTTCATCGGCGTCGCCGAGGATGCGCGGCACGGCGATCTTTCGGCCCGGTTCCACCGCTAGCTCGACGCTGCGCTTCCACGAATTCAGGATGCGCGGCCGAAGGATCACCGATTCGTCCGGCCCCCGTTCGTCCGCCGCCGGCGCATGGACGAGAAACCGTTCCCGTTCGTGGCTGAAAAAACGCCGCGCGTCTTCGACATCCGAGAATGGCGCGAGCGGCGCGGTGAGCGCGGACAACGTCGGCGGCGGCACCACCGTTGCGACGTTTTCGGCCCGGTAGAGATCGGCATACGCCAACCGGAACAGCATCGCTTCATCGAACGCATCGAGACCCAGCACTCGCGAAAGCCGCGCCAGGAGCGCAGCCGAGACCGTGATCGGACGGCCGCTCTCGAAGAGGCGGTACCAGTCGGTCGAAATGCCGGCCGCTTCGGCGACTTCCTGGCGCCGCAGACCCGGAACGCGCCGGCGTCCGGTCTCGGGAAGGCCGACGCTGGCCGGAGAGCGGCGGGAGCGGGCATGGACGAGAAAGGCTCGCAGCCGGCGCCGCCGTTCGACGTCCGAAGCGGACACGAGTCCGCCGTCCGGGGTCTCGCTCATGCTAGGACTCTCACAACCTCCCTAGCGAGCACCCGGTTCGCTATACTTATTGGTGATGCGTTTTAAGCCGGCACCCACCGCGGAGGTTTACGGGGGTATTTTATCACGAATCCGGGCCGGGAGCGGCCGATGACGGCTCCGAGTAGACGGCCGGATCGGTCTGCGAGTCCGGAGGGCTTCGATCCCGGGACCATCGCCGACCCCGAGCTCGACTGCCTCGGGTCGCGCGAGGAGGTTGCGGCGGTGGCTGCTCGCCTCGGCCATGGCTTCTCGGAACTCGCCACGGACGTGCGAGACGTCATCTGGGCAGCCGTACCCGCGTTGCGTGAGGACCCAACCAGCAGCTTGCACGAAACCAGCGTCGAGCAAAATATCGAAACGCTGCTCGGCATCCTTGCGCACCGGATCGATCCCACCGGAGTCGAGGCGCCGAGCGCAGCCCTCGAATACGCCCGCCGGCTCGCGCAGCGCGGCGTCTCGACCTTCGCGCTGATCCGCGCCTACCGGCTGGGCCAAGCGCGCTTCCTTCGTCGCGCGATCGAAGATCTGGTGCGGAACGGCGCTGCCGGCGACGGCCAACTAAGCATCGCGGGCAAGGCCACTCTCGAGGTCGTCGATCGCGTCACGAGCTACGTCGACAACGTGATCGAGCAGCTCATCGTCGCTTACGCGAAGGCGCGCGAGGAGTGGTTGAAACCGAATGCGATCCTCGGCGCGCGCGTGCGCTCGGTGCTGACGGAAAAAACGCTCGGCTTCGAGGCTGCCCAAGCACGGCTCGGATCCTATCAGCTCCGCCAGAACCACCTCGCCCTCGAGTTGTGGGTGCGCCCGCACTCGTTGGAGGGAACCGAACTCGATACGTTACGCACGGCAGCCGGCGTCATCGCCGACGCCATCGGCTGCGACGAGCGGCATCTCTTCATACCGGTGGACGAGTCCAGCGCGTGCGTCTGGCTTCCGTTGGGGTCTCGCATAACGTTCGATCGCGATCGGCTCGCTGCCACGCTTGCAGAAACGCCGGATATCTTCGCAGCGGTTGGAGAGCCCGCTTCCGGGCTGCCGGGCTTCCGGCGCACGCATCAACAAACGCTGAGCGCTGCCGGCATCGCGCACGCGACCATGGAACCGCGCGAACAGCTGACGCCGTATATTGAAATCGCTCCCATCGCGGCGCTCTCGCACGACCTCGACTCCGCGCGCGCCTGGGTTTCCGAAACGCTCGGATCGCTCGCGATCGACGACGAGCGCCGCAGCGATCTACGCGAAACGGCACGCGTGTTTTTTGCGACCGGCGGAAACTACACAGCGACGGCCGAGCGTTTGCATTTGCACCGGAACACCGCGCAGTACCGCGTACGCCGTGCCGAAGAAATGCGCGGCCGGCCGTTTAGCGAAGAACGCCTCGACGTCGAACTTGCGCTGCTCGCCTGCCACTGGCTCGGACGTGCCGTACTGCGGCACTGAGCCGCTATTTGGGCAACAGCAACTCGGACGCTTGGAAATTCGGGAAGTTGTTGTATTTTGACGATGCATCGATCCCGGGTTGCATGAGTGCCGCCGTCAGTTCTTCCGCATAGTGGCTGCGCACCATGCCCGCGATCGTTTCGGCCGGAATGCTCGTAATCTTCGAGAGGATCGCGCCGCTCTGGTCGTGATTCTTGTTCGCCCAAACGGCGGTCTGGTGAATGACCGAAACGAACCGGTTGACGAGATCCGGATTGGCCTTCGCCCAGGTCGGCGTCGCGACGAAAAGATTGAGCAGAAAGTGCTTCGAGATCGCGCTATAGCCCTCGAAGAGCACGCGAAATTGCTTCGACGCCGCGCCGAAGAACGGTTCGACTTCAAAGATTGCGTCGACGCGCCCCTGAGAGAGTGCTGCCGGCTGCGTCGGGAACGGGATCTCGACGTAGCTGACGGTGGATGAGTCGCCGCCGTTCGCGTCGATCCACGCGGACGCTCCCGTCGTGCCGAGGCTATGCAATGCGGGCGACGCGATCGTCTTCCCCTTGAGATCTTTCGCGGTGCGGATCGGTGAGTCGGGCTTGACGAGCACGCCCGCGGTTTTCACCGTCGCCGGGTCGATATAATCGGTTGCCGGCGCGATCACGTAGAGCGGAATGTTGTGTGAGTGAATCGAGGCGACGGAGTCGATCGTCGTATAGCCGATGTCGAGCGCCCCGGCAACGACCGCGGCGACGATCGACGGCGTGTTCGACATCGTCGTGATCGTGACGTCGAGTCCGGCCTTCGTCCAGTAGCCGAGCTCTTTCGCGTAGGTGATCTCGGCCGCGCTTTCGGCTGCCAGCACGCCGATGCGCAGCGGTTGCAGCGTCTGGGCCCGCAGCGGCCCGGCAAATGCTCCAAGCGCTGCAGCGCCGGAGGCCATGGCAAGCACTCTCGCCCGCGAGATCGGCTGAAAATCGCGCATTGATACCGTCCTTAAATCCGGAGGTTTCCGATGGCTTTTCGGCGAGCGCCTTTAGGCCCTCTTCGGAGCGGTTACCTGCGGCTGGTAAGGGGCGAAACGCCGCCGTCGTACGCCCGCGACGTGTAGCCGTCGTTGAGGGTCTCGAGGTATGCGATGACGTCGTCGATGTCGCGCTCGCTCCACACAGGCTTCTTCCCGCGTTCGCTCGCCAGCGGCGGGTCGATGACGTCGACATTGTTCCGGTAGCGCGCCGGAATATCGTCGTACTTCGCGACGGTGCCGTCGCGCGCGACGGGATACCACTTCCGCGGGTCGGTATCGCGCTGCACGTAGAAGCGCAACGCATCGCGCAGCGTGTGAAACCGGCCGTTGTGAAAGAACACCCGTCGCGTCGCGACGTTGCGCAGCGTCGGCGTTTTGAAGAGCCCGCAATAGGTCTTCACCGCGGACCGATCCTTACGCAGCGGACCGCATAAGCCGAGATCGTAGTAGCGCGGGTTACGATTCGCCGGGATCTCCGCGTTGCGCGGCACCGCGAGCGCTTCGAACTGGTAATCGGTAAAGAGCGGGTGCGCGCCGTTGGCGCCCTTCGCGTCGATGTGGCAGAGGGCGCAACCGCCGCGCAGCGGATCGTCGAAGAGTTTCTTGCCGTGCGTTTCTTGCGCGCTGAGCGTCGCGTGACCGTCCAGATACGCATCGTATTTGCTCGAGTACGGATGAAAGCTCGGATCGTCGAGCTCGAAGGTCTCGATCGCGACGAGCGCCGATGCATAGGCCGTCTTCACATCGCCTAAGACATCGTGCCCGAACGCGGCGCGGAACTGCCCGGCGTAGGGAGCGGCGCGTAGCTTGGCGACGATCGCGGCCGGATTCAGGTTGGCCATCTCGGCCGGATTCAGCAGCGGAAATGCCGCTTGATCGCGCAGATGGTCGAAGCGCCCGTCCCACGTGAGTCCGCCGGCCGGCGCGTCGTTTTCGATCAGACGTTCGCCGATTTCGGTGGACTGCTCGTGAAACCAAATCGGTGCACGATTGAGCGTATACCGCAACGACGGCACCGCTCGCGTGCCGGCGCGATCGAGGTGCGGGCCGCCGAGCTGCACGGCGCGAGCGTTCGGCGGCCCGTACGCGGCAAGCGGGCTATGGCAAGTCGCGCACGACATCTTGCCCGACGCGGAAAGCGTCGCGTCGAAAAACAACCGCTTTCCCAACGCCGCAACGGCGCTCGCATGCGCGGGCGCCGGCGGAATCAGAGTCGCCCCGGCGGGCGCTTGCCGCATGCCTCCAGAAACAAGCCACGCGCGACGCCGCAGAGGGCGAGCGTCGCGAGCTTGTTACGACCCGGCCGGATTGAGGTTGGTATAGACGTCGGTCCCGAAGTCGACGAGCCCCGATGCACCCGCATAGCCGAGGTGCGGCAGACCGAAGATGTCCTCGATGCTCGCGAGCGCCGCGTAATGGTTGTACGGCTGTGACGATACCGTTCCGGCTTTGACGAGCGGTGAGAGGACGACCGCGCCGACGAGATCGCCACCGAAACTCGTCTTGGTTAGATTGATCGTAAGACTGCCGGAGTTGATTACCGACGTTTGCGGGAAGGCGCCGAGATTCGGACCTTCTTGCTGTCCGCAGCACGTCGCGCCGCTCCAGGCCAGCGTTTCGGTGCTGCCGCTGACACTTGACGAGGTGATGTCGCTCTCGTCGAAGGTGATCAGCAGCAAGCCGTCTTTCAAGTAGGCGGGCGAGCTCGTAATCTGCGGGACCCAGTTTTGCAAGAACGTGTTGATGCGGCTGAGGCCGCCCGGTTTACCATCGATCGCGCACGGATTGTCGTGGCCGTCATCGCACAGGTTCGGAGTGATGAACGTGAAATTTGCCGTCGTCGTGACCGACTTCAGGTCGTTGGTGAGTTTGGCAAGATTGACGACGTTCGTCGCACACTGTGGCGAGTCGATGATCGAGTGAAAGTACATGAACGGATCGTGGCGCGTCGCGTATGCATCGCCCAGCGGCGCCGTACCGCTCGGCGCTTCGGCCGTTTGGGTCATGTCGATCGTGCCGATCGCCGGATGTCCGCACGTTGCGCTCTCGCGGGTGGGATCGTTGCCCATGTCACCCATGTAACCTTTCCACGTGAACCCGCCCGCCGTGAGCTGATCCGCCAGCGTCTGGACGCTCGCCGGATAGATGCAGCCCGAGCCGCTGATCTGACCGTTGGCGCCGGCCGTTCCCGGCGTGATGGAATTGAAGCCGGTCGTGCAATCGTTGTCGGTCTCGTTCGTCGGTGATTGACCCGCCATAAAGGACAGGTAGTTATCGAGACTCACGTGTCCCGTGCCATAGTACTGATTGAGCAGCGCGCCTTGCGCCGGCAGCGTGGTCGCAAGATACGGCGCGGCCGATCCGGCGGCGAACGTTTCGGTATACGTTTTGTTTTCGAGCATGATAACGAAGACGTGACGGATCGCGCTCGTCGTCACGTGCGGCACCGCCGGCGAGGCGCTGCCTCCGTTGCACCCCGCGAGCATCGCACCAATGAGAAGGGAGCCCGCGACCATGCGCACGGCTCGAACGAATTTCGGCAGCATAGGTACGATGTTAGACGCCTGAGATTATGCCGCGTTCGTGATCACCTTATCCCGAGCTTAATAAGTAATCTCGTTCCGAGAGGTCGGCGTACCGGGAACAAGAAGCCGCGCGAATGGATTATCATGAACACGCCGACTTGAGCTTAATTCCGGAACTCAAAGCACTCGATCCGGTTGGTTTTGCGGGCTTCGCCGCGCTGGACAAAACGGTGGGACGCACCGACGGTGCAATCCCGCAAAAGTATCGCGAACTGATCGCGCTCGGCGTCGCGCTTACCACGCAGTGTCCGTACTGCCTCGACGTTCACACCAAAGCCGCAAAGAAAGCCGGCGCAACGCGTGAGGAGCTCGCCGAGACCGTGACGATCGCCTCCGCCCTGCGCGCGGGGGCGGCCCTTACCCACGGCTTGCTTGCTCTCAAGCTCTACGACAAGGCCTAGACGCCCCGGGCGAGCGGTCTTCCTGGCGATTCTGGCACTCTATTGACAGTATTGCTAACGTCTGCCAAAATAGTGGCATAGGGCCGTTGCGCCCGCCACTCTTCTGTCCAGAAAGGGACTACTGCGCGAGCCATGCCGACCGACGTTGCACGCCTGAACAATCGCCCTGCCGCCGGCAACGGTGGCGCTGTCGCCACCTATAGCCCGTGGCGCGAAGTGCTGGGGTACGACCCCTTCCGCCGCTTCTTCTCCACCCTCGATCCCGAGATCAATGTCGTCCGCACGGAAAACGGCTTTGACGTGGAGATCCCCGTCGCGGGCTTCAAGCCCGAAGACGTCGAGATCACCGTCAAGGAAGACATCCTGACGATCACCGGCAAGAACGATCGCCGCGCGTTCACGCGCTCGCTGCGTTTGCCGGAAGACATCAACGGCGACTCCGCCGATGCGGTCGTCGAGAACGGGCTTCTCTCGCTGCGCCTGGAGCGCCATCCCGAAGCGCAACCGCGCAAGATCGAGATCAAGGCGAGCCGCAACTAGTCTCGCTCGCGAAGGCACGCGAAGCGCGTACGGTGATGAACCGTGCGCGTTTTCTTTTTGGCGCTTGTTCAATCTATGCGGCGCAACGTCACGTTGATGCGACCGCTATCGAACAAGCCGGCTTGCGTCAGCAGCGTCGACGTATGCAGACGGATCCGCTCAACGCCGTGATAGACCAATCTCGACGCACCGCCGAACCAAATCAGATCTCCGCTGTGGAGTGTAAATCGCCGCACAGGGTCTTTTCGGGATAAGCCGCCCAGTGCGAAGGTTGCATCGTCGCCGAGCGATATCGAGACGACCGGCGCGTCCAGACTCCCCTCGCCACGGTCCTGATGTAGACCCAATCTCGCATCGGCGTCGTAATAGTTGATGAGGCACAGATTGGGCGCGCGGGTTTCGCCCGTTACACGGCCCCAAACGTCCACCAAACGTTTCGGAATAGCGGGCCACGTTAAGCCGGTAACCGGATGCGTACTCTGATACCGATAGCCACCGTCGCGGTCCGTCACCCAACCGTACTGGCCTGCGTTGCTCATACGAACGCTCAACGCGGCCCCGGTCTTCGGCATCTTCTGTTGAAAGAGCGGCGCTTGCTCAAGGACGGCGCGAACGTCAGAAATGAGGTCGAGCTGTTCCGCCTCGTTGAAAAAACCGGGTAAGAAGTGGAATCCCTCGGGAAAGGATTCCACCATAACGTTATGCTGCACTATGATGAGGTACTTCGCCGGCAGTTGCGATAGCCGAAGTCCCGTTCATATCCCTATTCAAGCACGAACGTCGCGCAGGACAAGTGCCCGATTTTTCGCTCTTCAACGTGGGGCGATCGTTCGTGGAGCGGGCGGCGGGAATCGAACCCGAGTTCTGCGACGCAGCGGCCGGCGGCCTCCCGATCTGATAGCCCGTCCGTGAACGCGATCTTCTCGAACACACCGGGCCGAGCCTCGCGCCGAATGGATGATCGTCCGAGACAAAACTAGTCTTTGTGCTTTCGCCTTTTGAGAACATCTCTCCATACCACGAGCGGATCAGCGGAGCCGAACTGTCCCCAACGCGCGCTAACAATGCTTGGATACTCGTCATTCCCGAGCACTCCTACTTTGATGTTGTGGCCGCCCCTCGTAGACAGGACCTGCAGTTTCCATTTGGATCCGTCGCCATTGAGATTGTAAAGAATGCCGATTCGTCGTGTTGGCGATTGGTCTTGCTCCGCGAAGGCGATATCGAGGTAACCGTTACCGTCGAAATCGGCTAACTTCAGCGAACCTTGATGCACGAAATTAACAGTCGGATCGATCATGTGCCTAACCCAGGTTCCACCGGGCATAGACGGCGCTTCGTACCAAACAAGCCCGCCTCCGCCGTACATGGGCGCGAGCAAGATGTCCTTGCGACCATTGTGATTTATATCGGTGATGGCCGTTGTCATATTGCCGGTGAAGAGCGGATGCGCGTCGATGATTTCCACTTGCCACCGCTCACGCAAGGGATCCCCGCGGTGATGTCGCGGATTCACAAAGCGGGCGAGCATTGTGGCCGAGCGATATGGAGCGATGATGTCTGGAATGCCATCGGCCTTAAGGACGCCTAACGTGGTGCCTTGACCATCTCGCGGAATGATTCCGCGATCGGCAAAATCCCAGTGCTGCCCGCCGTTTTCGTTGAAGTATACGCCCTGTTCCGTAACGATGTCGGGGCGACCGTTACCGTTGACATCGCCGAGCTGCACGTCATGTGAGTAGTGCTTTCGATCAATGGTTATTGACTGCCAAGGGCATTGGTAAACGTTCGAGCAAGCACTATGCCGAGGATTGAAAAGTACGCTCGTAACGAAATTCTGGCCGCCGGTAACGATGTCTGGTGCACCATCGCCATTGATGTCCGCAGTTCGAGCATCTTCGTCACCGCCCATGTAGTCGGCATGCGATATTCGGGATCGTTGACGGCCAGCGCCGTAAAGCTCAATTATAGTTGGCCCGTAGATGGCTCCCACGACTGAACCGCGACCATCAGCATCGATGATCACTTTGGCCTTATGGTTGCCACGCCGATCATCTAAGACGTATCGCTGAAACGGAACTGGCGACACGCGCGAGACGACGATGGTGGCAATGGGCTTCGCCCTGACTGGATTGGCGATGTCCTCTCGGTTCTTGAGAACGTTGAGCCCATAGCGCTCATAACCTTCCCGAACGCCGAATGCAACGACCAAGGTCATGACAATCGCAAAGAGAGATCGACGATTCATTAGGCTTTGACACTACCAAGCGAAAGCACGCGGCACAATCCCGTTAAGTCGGGAATTTGCTCCGGAACCCGTCACTGCTTCAGTTCATCGCCGAGGTGCCGTGAATCGGCCCATGGAATTGCCGGAAGCCTCCAGCGAACCCAAAGCGGCACAGCTGATAAGCCTCTAATATCGGACGCGCGCAACGGTCGCGTCCCGGGCGCGACGACGACGAAACGCGGTTGCGCGTCCAATAATCTCCGGTTATCGAGCACGTTGACATTCAACTGAGACTAACGGCTGAGCTGGCATGACCATCAAGCTACGGCGAACGGGGCTACACTGTTCCGACCGGCGCCACTTCCGAAGCGATCTTCACATCGATCGGCGACTGCTCTACTATGCTTTTCACGGCTGCATTCGGAACGTCAGCGGCGGGAAGGCGAAGGTATCTCGGTATATCAAACGCCGCGAACGCTCGATCGATCAGCGGCGTGATCTTCGATAGTAGAGGTATTTTCAACGAACCGGCCACGAACGGGACCTCCGCCAGCTTCCAAAACGCGAAGCCGGCAGCGAGTGCAGCCGTTCCGGCAAGTGCGAGCTCGAAAGGAGTGCGGCCGTGGCCGACAATCGCGGCAATGAGGGGCTCGTGCACGAGATAGATTGAATAAGATGCCACACCAATCGCAACGAGCACCTTACTCGACAACGCGCGTTGCACGTCCGGCGACGTTCCGACGGCGACGACGAAAAAGAATGTGGCGAGTTGCCATCCGACGATTGCGGGTTGATAGGCGTACGTGATATCGGAGCCGTCCGAACCGGGCATGCGTGCGGATGGCTCGGCCACAATTCCGGCAATAGCACACAACACCATCATTGCCGGCGAGCTGCGCTTGATCCAGGTCGTGGCGGGACCGCCAAGCCGGGCGCCGATGAATAAATCAGCCGCGACGATACCCAACATAAAACCGGGCAGCGTACCGGCATCGAGTCCGCGAGCGCGAGTAAAAGCATAGATGATCATGCTGGCAAGGCCTATCGCGCAAAACAGCCTCGGGGACTTCAGCCATGCCAACAACATCCGCTCTTTTGAGGAGCAGGTTTGTTCACGGAGAGTAAAGCGAATCGACGTTTTGGGGCATCGGGGTGATCCTCATCACGCAAACCCTTTGACTTTTGGCGGATAACGGTAATGGAATTGCTTGGGCCGAAACTGCCCTCGATTTGATTTTGTAAACACCCTAGCGCACGTACCACGAAATCGCTAAGGTCGTTCCATGTTAATGTCACTGAGAGAGGTGGGCACGCGCGTCAGCTCATGCCCGTATCCGACAAAAGCCGAGCGGGGTTGTAGGGCGGACATCGCGTGGTTTTGCGTGTCTTGCAAACGATTTTCGTGCGGGATGCACGTGACTCGCCAGAGTGGCAACGTGGCATGCCGGCATTGCGCGCAGCAGTTACGGCGCCTGGGTGATCTAAATTGATGGATGGGCCGTCCAATGTCGATCAACGGGCCGGGGGACAAAACACGGCTCGAGTTTACGATGCTGACCGTCGCGTGACCAAAGTAGAGTGCGCGGAATCCACGATGCGCGGTGAGGCTTGCCGAGCGATTCCGCGTTGGCGGTGCCAAGGATGCGATCGTAACACGTGCGCCGATCATGTCGTCAGGCTTGCTACGGGGCCGCTTTGCGCAATCTGTAAGCAGCCGGCGACCCCGCTAATGCGGCGCGGCATTTTCTCGCACCTTACCGGCGAAACAGCCACGGTATTCATGAAGATACCTCCCCAACGGCTTAGCCGATAGTGCGATGAAAATCCAAAGGAAGGCCGAGCGACGAAAACAGACGCCTCGTTGCGCGCAGGTCGTCGCAAACCGAAAACATTGCAAGTCGATACCGGCCTGGCGTTGCGAAATGTGCGCGACGGTTTTGTGCGGTGTGCACGTCGTCAGGAACGAGTACCGCGCGAGTTGCCGGCTCTGCGGCAGCAACGTGGTTCGCTTCAGTAAGCGCCTCGGCGAACGGCGAGCATCAATTTAGTTGCAGTGAATAGCGCCGGATGGTCCACTAGCTTTGCCCGGGCGCTTCGCGGCGACCAGTACCGGGGCGGGGGCAGGGCTACTCCCCGCGAAGGCGGCCCGTCCGATGAACTTTCGGACCACATGCACTTGGTAACCGACAAGATTCGCGAGGTCATGCCTGACGTGGCCCGGGTCGCGCACGGGCGCTGCGTGACGTGATCGCGCGGTTCGCAATCACTCACAGTCGACGCCTCCGACAGCAAGACGTGGTGGGTGAGGTTCGACCGCGCGCTGGTCTACGACGAGCGCCAGAGCGTTCGAGAGTGATCGTGACGGCGCAAAACGCGGCTGTGCACTTCACTTAGCGCGTTCGACGCCGCGACGTGCGTGACGATCGCCGCGAGCTATCGGCTAGACTGTCGGGGCATACTCGTCGAGGACGAGGCCATGCGCTGCCGGGCGTGTGGGTTTACGTCAACGTTGCCGGGCACGCCGGTCTCCGCGTGGCGCCGGCGTACCTCTAACGTCGAGCCGACGGTGATCGAGCTGTGTGAGATCTGCGACGCTGCGGCCGGTGGGCAACCGGCGCCAACAAGCTGAACCTATTTGAATGAGAGAGGAGACGGGCGTACCGTTAGCGCTCTTTGCGTCGCCTCGAATTGAAATTATTTTGCTTGTTTAGGGACGGCGTTGGTGCCGCAATTATTCAAGTCAAACGGCTTCGCTCGAAATTCGAACCTCCAATTGTCACCGCCGTATTCATCCGAGCTCCCTACGGCCATGCTCCATTGATCGAAATCGTAAACGACCCGAACCTCTTGATCGAAAATTGTATGCGATACAAATGTTACGGTAGCGTCTTTCCAAGTCCAGCGGGATGCGTCCAGCGGCTCCGGACCGTAGGTGAAGAAAGCTACAGCTTGTCCTGATTCCGATGAGGAATTTGCGGCGAAGTTCTGTACTTCGGGACAGCTCGATATATATTTCGGGTTCGCTGAAACATTTCCGGGTAGATGCAATTCTACTCGATTGCGGAACGCGGGTGCATTGCCTAGGTTACGTACTTTTTCCGTAAGCACAAGCTGCCAGAGCCGAACACCCGGAAACTCTACTGGGACCTGTTCAAGAATACAGCTGTCAACTGCCAATAGACAAGTGAGCTGCTGACGGTGATGCAAGTCGGCTTGAAGAAACGCGAGCCTGCCTTCTTGGGCCATCGCAGATGTACGCCATGCTAGCAAGGCCGTCGCCAAAGCAAGACCGATGGTCCCAATGGCAACTAGAGCGTCCCAACCAAAAACCCATGGATGCTCAGCTATAACAGACTCCTTCCGCGAGGCCGCGATCTTCGATTCGGAGCGCCCAGCGGAGCTCCCTATTCCCAGGCGCTGCGAATGCCATTCGGGGTAACTTCGTCTTGCCGGAGATGACCGCAGGTTCGTAACAGTTGATGAGCACCTGTCTGCAGAGACCGCTTCTGGTGGCGCCACGCCGGCGATCATCGAGACGCCTAGCTGTGTTCGATAAGTCGCTAATATCGAACGCGCCCCTCAGGCCATTGACGTCACAAGCGGTGAACGCATTGACTTTTTCGAAGGCGTGGCAGACGCATCGAAATCGTTCTCAGTATCTTGCTCGTGGCCGCGTTGCCGCTATGCGCATCTGCTGAAGATTTTCCAAACCGTCCGACCGGCGTTCCCCTCATACATCCCGTGGGCCGGCTTTTGGACGATAGTGCCGGCGAGGGGCGCGGGTCGTTTGCGCTTCGGAATTTACAAACCGGCGCTGAAACGCAATATCGAATTGGTTCTCCAATGACGGTTGATGGCCACGTAGCTCATTGCTTACAGCCTGGTGCGCGATCGATTCCTGTGCTACTACTGGCCATCATCCGTCATCGTTGGAAGGACTATTGAGACGCGGCGATCACGCGTCGCCTTCGGGGGATGTGCCCGCCGGCATCTCATCTGTGATCGTCGGCACCTCAACGGCATTAGTTGCGTCGAACTGATGAGTTTGGGCACACCACGGGCAAAGGCGAGCGCGTGGCAAAAATCCGCGCCACTGAAGAGCTGCGATAGAAGGCGCGTAGATGGTCGCGGGCAGTAGCTGATCTGTCTCCGGACACCTCATAGTTACGAAGGGCACGGCGAAGATTTCGAGCCCGAGAAGGCGTCTCTCCTGTGGGCAGATTGCCACTCGTCCGCGCCACACGTTCCACCAAATCAGCCCTGCGATAAGCACAAATAACGTGGCTAAAAGTGTTTGCACCGTCGACGGGCGTCTGAACGCGAGCGCCACAAGGATCAGCGCGGAGGCACTCCACATCCAGGCGACCCAGGTTTTGTGGCGGGCCTTTTCGACGGCGTCATTTACCGGCGCCTTTTTCTCACAGGATCGCAGCTGCGAAGGCAGCCTTGCACACCTCATAACACTCGCAAGATGAGCCCTTGAGTAAGGCTTTCCTCTCGACGACGGCGCAGCCTCGCTGAGAACGGACCGCTCCGCGTTCTTGAAGGCTCGCCATCGCCACTGTTACGCTAGCGCGTCTAACGCCCAAAACGTGTGCCAAAGACTGTGTGTGATCTTTAATTCAGTTTTATGACCCTGTCTTGAGTTACTGACAGCGAGCGCGCGCACCGCTGAAGGACGGAATGCTTGGCGTTGCACGCCGCCAGTTGACCGGCGCAAAACAAGGTGGCAGTTACGTTCCGGTTCATGAGTCGCGCAAAAGATGCGCTACTCGTCATTTGCGCTCTGAATTGCTGAATTGGCATCATTGCAGAAATCAGTGAGTTCAATCGGCAGAACATAGACGCCACCCTAACACGCGGGCGCAGCCGCATCGGTCGCTTGCGCGTCACGCCGGAGCCCGGTCTCTTTAGCATTCAGGGCGATCCGAGTCGTGCGGGCGTCCGAAGGCGGCTTCGTCGAAGATTTGTACACCGAAGACTTCGTGAAGATCGAAGCGTACCGCGCATGAGAAAAGTCACCAAGCGCAAGAAGTCTATCGTCGCCGAACCGCGCAGGTCCGAACCGTACATCTGCTGCGAGTGCGGCAAACCGATCATCGGTCGCGCGATGAAATACGGCCCTCCTCTGTCAAGTACGAACGCCTATCACCCGCTTTGCTATAACCCGTAGCAACGTTATGCCGGACCTCGGGACTGAAGGCGTCTAGTTGTTTACCATCCGTTTACCACCCATTACCGCAGGAACGGGTCGGTCTTAATAAATTCTCCTGGACGGCCTACAAAGAAAAAGCCCGATAAAATCAAGCTTTTAATGGAGCGGGCGGCGGGAATCGAACCCGCGACTCTTGCTTGGAAGGCAAGGGCATTACCATTATGCAACGCCCGCATACCCCTGGTCGTCCCATCATTTGTCCCAATTTGCAGCAACTTCCCGTCACTTCCCGGAATTGCAGGTTGGCGGAGCTAGGCGTTCTCTGCTAAGTAACGCCGATCAGGCGGATGCGGCGGTGCATCCTGCGATTGCACGTATGGGGGCAAGCCGACGCGGTCCGGCACGCCGGCCCACGCGAAGCAACGGCGCGACGGGCCGGATGCCGTCCAGCGGGCGCGACGCAGCGGTCAGGTCGTAAACGGCCGTTCGGCGACATACCCAGAACGTAAAGCCGGCCGCCAGCGCGACGGGCGGGCGCCACAAAGTAGGCGACGAGACGTGCAAATGGTGCGCGATCGTGCGGACGATCGGCTACCAAGGCCAAAAGACCCTAGTATCGGTTAGAGGTGGGTCGGGACTCGAACGCCGGCAGCCTTCTGTGCCGCGTTGATGAATGTCGTGTCGATCAATGTACCGATCGGTTGTTCCAGCGGTACGAGGCTGTAGAGGTGCCAGAAGCGCTGTGTTTCTTCCAACGATGCAACGTGGATTTGGCCGTATTCACCCGTGTATGGCGGCGACGGTATGGCCGCGATGAGATCGGGCGCGAGGCCCGTCCATTTCGCCATGATGGCGATCATTTCGGGCGTCCATTTGCCGTTCGCATCGGCGATGAACTTGCACGCCCTGACGTAACCGGTCAAGAAGCGGCGAATCGCATCCGGCTTCGCCTTCAGCGTTTTGGCCGAGGCAGCCAGGAAGCTCTCTTGATAGCTCGGATCGACATCGGTGATCGAGAGCCAGCGATGGCCGATCTTCTGCTGCTCGAGTTGCGTGACCGTCGGCTCGTAGGCTGCTTGCACGTCGTTCACGTTGCGCAATGACGCAAGCCAATCGCCGGCCGTCGAGAAACGTTCGCTGAATGTCATGTCGGCCGGCGTCAGCGCGGCGTTCGTCATCAGATGACGCGCGAGATACCAGCCTTCACCGCCCGGCGTTGCGCCGTCGAAGTGTTTGCCGCGTAGATCGCGCGGCGCACGAATCGTCTTCGCGTCCCAATCCGATTGCTTCACGACGAGCCAAACCGCCGGGTTCCAGCCCTTGTGACTCGAGTTCGACGACGCGATCAGCTTGGCGTCGAAGCCTTGCGCGAACTGGTTGAAGAAACCGGGGTTCGCCGAGATCGTCGCGACGTCGACGTCACCGCGCGCGAGCGATGGGATGATCGACTGGCTCGAACCGCTGTGAATGACGGCCTGCACGTTCACGCCGGCTTGCGCGAAGAAGCCCTTGTCGATGCCGACCATCACCGGCAGCGTGAAGATCAGCTGCGGGTTCATCAGCACTTTCACGACGGGCAGCGCCGGCGTTTGCGCCCCGCTCGAAAGCGGCAGCAACAGCAGCGCGAAAAGAAAAAGGACGGCCTTCATAACCAAGAGCCTTTCCCTCGCTCGTTTGCGTTCCTGTCCGAAGACGCGCGCCGCGGTAACGGCGCGCGCCCGGACTGGTGGGCAGGGTTGGATTCGAACCAACGTACCGCGTTAAGCGGGCCAGGTTTACAGCCTGGTGCCTTTAACCACTCGACCACCTACCCACGAGGTCGACCGCCTACAGTACGGCCCCCATCGAACCTGGTCCTACCCGCCACCGGCATGTCATCCCGAACCCGTCGAGGGACAGCTGGTCTCGGTGAAAGAATTAGGTGGGGAACACAGGCCGACGTGGCACAGCGGCGACTGCACAGCTTTTGTAAAGCTGCATACAACACCGTGGGTTCGAGTCCCACCGTCGGCTTATCCAGTCAACAAGGCGTCCGGTCATCGGCTGGACTCAATAATCGGTTCGTATGGCGCGAACAGTGTAGGGTCGGAGGACAAGACCTAATGCATCAAATCAGCGCCGATCACGCTGCGCATAATTAGCGCGCGCGGCGTCAAGAAACATTTCTCGCTGCTTTTGAAGTTTGTCTTGCGAACGAGCGTTGTCAGCGGTGCGGATGGGCCGAACGTCATGCAAAGACTGGGCGTGTTCCCCTCGAGATCGAACACATCGACGGCGATTGGCAAAACGCGTTCGAATCCAACCTCGCCGTGCTTTGTCCTAACTGTCATGCCCTTACGCCAACGTTTCGAGCAATGAATCGAGGCAGAGGCCGTCCGGGCCGTTCCGGGCTGCGCCCTAGGCCCGTGCAGGCCGAAATGATGCCACCGCCGCGGCCACGCTTCGAGACACGATGCGAATTGACGCTATTCGAAGTTCCTGCGGAGTGATAATGGACGAGCTTCCCTCGATTACGTTCCGCGCTCGGCGCCGAAGTAGTGCACGTACTTGAGGATAAACGTGTTTTGCGTGTACGGTGCGTCGGGATCGCCATACACGAGGAAGATATCGTCGTGCGGACGGCGGCGCGATAACGCGAACGAAAAGTTGGTCGCGGCAACAAGCCCGGGTATGGCGGCGGGGTTCCGACGATGCGGCGTAGACCGATCGTTGCGCTCGTTTGATGATCGACGTCGATCGTCGCGGTTGCGCGCTCGAGCCACTGCTGATCGACGACGCCGCCGCTCCAGGCGGTCCACTTCGTCTCGTAAGCTTCGAGCGCGAGCGTCACGCGGCGTGCAATCCGGAACGCCGCCAAACGATCGGTCGATGCAAGCCGGCCGGCTCCGAATGAGCCGAACTGGTAGGTGAGGTCGGATTGCAGCGGCGTGTTGAGAAAATACTCGACGTTCAGACCCTGCTGGTTATCCGGGTAGAGCACCGTCACGAACGGCGGCCGGTAGAACTGCGATCCGGTGAAGACGCGGACGTCGACCTGGTCCTTGAACGTGAACGTTGCAGCTTGTTGAAAATCTTGCAGGTTCGTGCCGAGGCCGTCGCTGCCGGCGTAGTGGTCGAGCGTCGTCCCGATGTTCAGCGATTGCAGCCCGCCCTTGAAATGAAACGTGTGAAAGCCCTGGCTGCTGTAGCCGGAGATGTCGTTGACCGGCGTGTAGCCGTCGACCGGATTCCATTGCGAGCCCACGCGCCGCATTGAGAACTGGACGTTGTCGTTCGCCGTTTGATACTGGATGCCACCATCCCAGCGTTGCGCTGTCGAAGCGTTCGTCACGTTCGTTCCGCTCTCGTTCGCGGCTTCGATGTAGCCCAGAATGCCGCGCTGATCGTTGAACTGGAGCGAGCCGAAGTTCACGGTATCGGTCAGGGCGGTTTGGTTCGAGCTCACTCGCGTATAGTTGGCAGCAAAAACGTTCGACGGCGTCGTGTAGGTGACGGACTGCGCCTGATCGATCCGGCCGAATCCGATCGCATCCAACGCGCCGAAGGCAAACGGGCCCTGCGTCCCTTCGAGCTGGTAGCCCGAACGCGGCGTCGGGATCGCGGTGGTGTACAACTCGTAGTAACCCGCGCCCGGACACTCGTAGCACAACGTGTGATCGTAAAAATGCGCGCCTTGCGCAAAAAACGGACGCAGTTCCGGATAGAAGCGCGTGAACGTCGTCGGCGTGATCGTCTGCTGATCGGTTTCGACGTTGGAGAAATCCGGATGAAACGTTGCGACGAGCGAGGCGGTGGGCGTAACGGGAATCGCCACGTCCGCCCCCATGCGCGACGTGTCCCCACCGTATTCGGGCGGTCCCGCTTGTCCGAGCGCGTAGAGGCCGACGCGCGCCTTTGCCCGTGCCGCCTTCGACCCCACGGCGAAGCCGTCGATCACGCCGGCATCCGTGACCTGATCCGACGAACTTTGGCCCGGCGCCGACGCCCACTCGTCGCGCTCGTTGTTGGCCTTGATGTCGCGCTCGAACTGAACGCGCCACGCCGCCGCGCCGCTGCCGCGAATCGCTGAAAACGGAATGCGCATCGTGACGATGTAGCCGCTCGTCGTCGGGCGCGCCAAGGCGATCCACGCCGGCGCATAGTTGTTGTTTTCGGTCGACGCTTGATAGCGTGTTCCACGCGGCGTCGCCCGGAAATCATAGGCGATGCCGCTCACGCCGCCCGCCCACAAGCGCACGGTAACCGTGTCATCGGAATTTTCACCGATGCCGTCCACGGCCTGAGTCGCCGTTATCGTTTCACGCTGCGTCACCGTGAAGCGCACGAAGAGCGACTTGGCATCGGTGACGAACGCCACGTCCGCCGGCTCATCGGCGGGACGTCCGTGCGTGAAATCCCACGCGGTAGCGACGTGCGCTGCGGTGGCCCAGCCGGCGTCGCCGTCCATCGACGGCGCGCTCGTCACCACGGGTAAGCTCGCTTGCGGCGGACCTGCTGCCGCCGTGGACCGGCTAATCGAACATAAAAACAGCAACGGCGCGACGAGGGCGACCCGTAGAATGGCGGTTCGCCCCAATCGCTCCACAGTACGTCATACGTACTATATCGCGCCACGTAATGTCAAGACGCAAGGAAGCGCTCTGTTTGAAGGTAGCAGGCCGAGCCGAGCGGCAAGCGCGCTCCATGCTTCGTTCGCTACTTCGTCTGAGCGCCGCAGTCGCGCTTGCCGTGCTGGTTTCCCCGCTGGCGCCGTCGGCCGCTCCCGCGCCCGGGGTCGCCTACGACGAGATCGTGCGGGTGCTCGTCGGCGCCACGCCGCCGCCGCCCGGCAGTTTTCAAGCCGACGTCGCCGCGCTGAATTCCGCACAAACCGCCGCAAGTCCGACGCCGGCGCCCCGTAAGCGCGGCATCGGTTTCGGAGCCATCGCCGGAGCCGTGCTGGGCGGCGGAGGCGTCGGCGGAATCGGTGGTGCGGTCGCGGGCGACGTCGCGTCCAACGCCTTAGACAACGCGATGCAACAATCGCTCGGGCCGCAGTTTGCAGCGCTCGGCGCGTCGATCCGCTCGTTTCTTCAACCGCACTTGATGCGCTACGCCTACTACAATGGCTGGGAACGCGTCGACGATGTTTCGGCACAGACCGCCACGATCCGTAAGTGCGATATCGGTCAAGTCTACCGCCTCGATCTGGCCAAGAAAACGTATTCCGTGTTCGATCCGAACAGCGAGCCGACGCCGGCAGCCGCCGCACCGCCTCCGCAACGTGGAACGCGTCCCGTCGCGCCAGGCGCACCCGAACCGCCCGGCACGGCCGTTGCTGCAATCAGCACGACGGTAACGCCACTCGGATCGCTGCGCATCGAGAATCAGCCGACGAGCGGTTACGCTTCCACCGTCGCGTTTGCAACGACGCAATCCACCGGGAGCTGCCGTAACGCCAGCGCGTCGATCACGACCCAAGACTATTTCTCGCCGATTAACCGGCCGCTCGTGACCTCGTGCCCGATCCGCCGCGCACCCGTGCCGCAAAGTGCGGACGAGGCCGTCGCGCCGCCGCAGACCACGGGCGGTTGCCGGCCTACGATGACGATGCATAGCAGCGGACCTTCGCTTCCGGCCGGGAAACTTTCGCTCTATACGCTCGTCACGATGAACGCAAGTGCGGGCGCAACGCCCGCGCCGAGCGCCAGCGGAAATCCCGGCATCGGATTCCTCACCGAGCGTGGCAACATCAAGTCGCTCGGCGTCCCGGATACGGGCCTTTTTGCAGTGCCCAGCGACTTCACCAAGACACCCTAACAAAGAAGCGAGGCTCCCGTTTTGGGAGCCTCGTGTTTTCTCAGGGCAGTTCGATCTCGGCGAGATTCTTTTCGATCTTTCGCTTCACGCGCTGCAGCGCGTTGTCGATCGACTTCACGTGCCGGTTGAGGTCACGCGCCATCTCCTGGTAACTCTTGCCTTCGAGATATGAGAGCAGCACCTGCGACTCGAGGTCGGAAAGGTTCTCCTGGATGCGCGACTTGATGTCTTCCGAAACTTCTTGGTTGATGACCAAATCTTCCGGATCCGACGTCTTGTTCGACGGCATTACGTCGAGAAGCGTACGCTCGCTGTCTTCGTCGTAAATCGGCTTGTTCAGCGAGATGTATTGATTGAGCGGGATGTGCTTCTGACGGGTGGCCGTCTTGATCGCGGTGATGATTTGCCGCGTGATGCACAGTTCGGCGAAGGCACGAAAGCTCGAGAGCTTGTCTGCCTTGAAGTCGCGGACGGCCTTATAAAGCCCGATCATCCCTTCTTGGATGATGTCTTCGCGATCGGCGCCGATGAGAAAATAACTCTTTGCCTTGATGCGAACGAAATTCTTGTACTTGTTCAACAAGAATTCCATCGCCAGACTCTCGCCGGCTTTAGCCGCCGCGACGAGGTCCTCGTCGGGACGCTCGCTGTAGTCGAGCGTCGCCGGCGCGGGATGCGTGAGCGCCATCGATTCCTACCTTACCCTGGGTGGATGCGCGAGAAAACGCAGGCCGCGGCCCGTCGGACCAGCGCGCATCCGGACTAGTATAGGAGGGTCCTGCAAGAAAATCAAGGACATACGCGCCTTTAGCTGCTTCGGCGCTGCCGGACCGCCTCGTAAAGCAGGATGGCGGCCGCCACCGACGCGTTCAGGGACTGCGTCTTGCCGGCCATGGGGATCGAGACGCGGTAGTCGCACTCCCGGCCGACCAAGGGAGCGATGCCTTCACCTTCAGCGCCGATCACGATCGCCAGATCGCGGGCGAAGTCGACCTCGGTCAGCGGCACAGTACCCTCACCGAGGGCCGCTCCGGCTACCCAGATCCCGGCCTTCTTCAGCGTGCGGATCGCTTGCGAGATATTCGCGACCCGCGCGATCGGCAAGTGGGCGGTTGCTCCCGCTGCCGCTTTGCGGACGGTGGCGTTAACCCCGGCCGAGCGCCGTTCCGGCAGCACGAGCGCCGTGCCGCCGGCCGCCTCGGTCGTGCGGATGATCGCGCCGACATTATGCGGGTCGGTCACGTGATCGAGCAGCACGAACAGCGCCGGGCCCGGGCGCGGCAGCGCGATCGCTTCTTCCAGCGTGATGTAGTCGAACGGCGCGCCGTACGCGACCACACTCTGATGCGCTTTGTAGGGAAAGTTGCCGAAGAACGTGCGGTTCTCGAAACGCACCTGCACCTCGGCCGAGCGCGCACGCTCGAGCAGGTTGCGCAGCGCCGGATCGCTCTTGCGCTCGTCGCCGACGTGGATGCGCCGCAGCGGTTCACCCGCCACCAGCGCTTCGTTGACGGCGTGAATGCCGTAGATGACGTCGTCGAGGTCGACGCGCGGGCCGGGCGGGCGCTGACCGCGCTGCGGCGCTATGCGCCGCCGGCGGTCCACGTGGTCGATCCGTCCTTGCCGTCGGTGAGCACGATGCCTTCGGCCGCAAGCGCGTTGCGCAAGCGGTCGGCGAGCGCGAAGTCGCGCGCCTTACGGGCGGCATTGCGCGCATCGATCACGCGCTCGACCACGCCTGCCGGGCTCTCGCCGTTGAACGCGATCGCATCGGCGAGCGCCGTGCGCAGGCGCTCGATCTTCGCCGGGTCGACCTCGGCCGTTTGCGCGACGGCAATCGTGCGCGTGAGAATGTCGCCCGCGCCGAGCACGCCGAGCCCGTCTTCGAAGAGCGCGCGCGCGGCCGACGCGGCAGCGCCCGCCTCCGCGGCGACGATCTTCGGCGCGGCATTGGCAACATCGAAGAGCACGCCGATCGCGCCGGCGGTGTTCATGTCCTCATCGAGCGTCTCGAAGAAGCGCACGGCGGACGCAGCGATCGCTGCGCTCAGATCGCCGTCACCGCTGCCGCTCACGTTCGCCAGCGCATCGTATGCCCGGCGCAATTTCTCCACGCCGCTGTTGGCCGCGGCGATCGCGTCTTCGGTGAAGTTCATCGGTTTGCGGTAGCCGGTCTGCAAAAACAAAAGCCGGATCGCGAGCGGGTCGTGCCGCGCGAGCAGCGCCGACAGCGGTTCGAAGTTGCCCAGCGATTTCGACATCTTGCGGCCGTCGAAGTTCAGCAAGCCGCCGTGCATCCACACGTTTGCCAAGTGCGAATGCGGCGGCATCAGCGCCTCGCTCTGAGCAATCTCGTTCTCGTGGTGCGGGAAGATCAGGTCGTAGCCGCCGCCGTGAATGTCGAAGGGCACGCCGAGCAGTTCGCGCGACATTGCGCTGCACTCGATGTGCCAGCCCGGCCGTCCCGAACCCCACGGCGAGGGCCATTGCGGCTCGCCGGGCTTCGCCAACTTCCACAGTGCAAAATCGAGCGGATCGTTCTTCTGCTCGTTCTCGGCGATGCGCGCGCCGACCAGCAGCTCGTCGACGTCGCGGTGCGAGAGCGCGCCGTAGCGCGGAAACGACTTGACCGCATAGTACACGCCGTCGCCGGTTGCATACGCGTGTCCGCTTGCGATCAGTTCGGCGATCATGTCGACGATCGCATCGATGTGCTGCGTCGCGTGCGGTTCGAGATCGGGCTCGCGCACGCCGAGCGCGCGCATCCCGTCCTTGAAGCGGCCGTAGTATTTGGCCACGATCGCTTCGACGCTCGAGCCTTCGGTCTGCGCGGCTGCAATCGAACGGTCGTCGATGTCGGTCACATTCTGCACGTACGTTACGCGGTAACCGTTGCGCGGGTGCGCGAGATAGCGCCGTAAGACGTCGAAAAACAAAAAAGACCGGGCATGGCCGAGGTGCGCTTCAGCCGACGGGGTGAGACCGCACACGTACATGCGCACCTCGCCGTCGACGAGCGGCACGAACGGAGCGACCGCGTGCGTGAGGGTGTTATAGAGCCGTAGAGACATCGTTGCGATCGACGAGTTCGGCGAGACGCGCCTCGAGCGCTGCAATGCGCGCGCGCAATTCGGCGACCTCGGTCGCACCCGGATCGGGCAGGTCCACCTGCGGACGTGCTGCCGGCAGCGCGATCGGGCGGCCGTCCTGCAGGACGACGCGCCCCGGAATCCCGACCACGGTTGAGTTGGCCGGAACGTCCTTCACCACAACCGAGTTCGCGCCGATCTTCACATTTTCACCGATCGTGATGTCGCCGAGCACCGCCGCGCCCGAGCCCACGACGACGTTATCGCACAGCGTCGGATGACGCTTCTTGCGCTGCAGCGACGTACCGCCCAGCGTCACGCCCTGATAGATCGTGACGTCCTTACCGACGATCGCGGTGCCTCCGATGACGACGCCCGTGCCGTGATCGATGAAGAAGCCAGGGCCGATCGTTGCGCCCGGATGGATATCGATCCCGGTCGCGCGGTGCACGACCTCGCTCATCAGCCGGGGCAGCAGCGGGACACGGGCCTGCCACAGCGCATGGATGGCCCGATGCGCCGTAATGGCGTGAAAGCCGGGATACGAGAGAAAGACGTCGAGCCAGCCTTCAGCCGCCGGGTCGCGTTCGACCGGCGCCCGGAGGTCGGCGAGAAACGTCGCGAACGCGTCACGCATGGGATCGCCTCTTACGAACCCGGCTAAGCATCCGGTGGTTTCTGCGGCTGAATCGTCTCGAACGGCACCCCGCCCGGGCCGTACTGGATCGGCTCGAGACCGCGACCGTGCAAGAGGTGCGAGCTGACCGCGCCGATGCGAATCATGATGCGCTCGTGGCCCAGCAGCGGGAAGAGGAGCTCGAGCGGCGGTCCCTCCTTCCGGCCCGTTAGGGCCATCCGCACGGCTGCCTGCGCATCGTCGTGCGCGATTCCGAACTCATCGGCAATGGCCGGGATGTCGCCCGCCAGCGGCAAGTCGCGCAATTCGGGCTGCGCATCGACGTATTGCGCGACCGCGTCGAGAAAGAAAACGGCCTGGCGGTTGCGCAAGCGCTCGAGTTCGAGCGCGGGGATGACCGTGGCCTCCGCGCGCAGCAGCGCGACCTCATTGAGCGCGTCCTCGATAGTCGCGCAGCGCGCGCCGTACGCGTCGAGAAAGGTCGCGATCCAGCGTTCCGCCGCCGGCGGCGCCGGCTCCTCGAGCAATCCGTGGCGCTGCATCGCGCTCGCGAGTTCGCCGGCGGTCATTCGAGCGAGGTCAAAAGCGCGACCGCGTACGCGGCGATGCCGCTACCGTCGCCGGTATAGCCCATGCCTTCGCTGGTCTTCGCCTTCACGCTGATCTTGCCGATATCGAGGGTCAGCGTCTCGGCCAGCGTGTCGCGCATCGAGGCGATGTGCGGCGAAAGTTTCGGCGCTTGTACGACGACGGTCGCATCGATGTTGCCGATCGTCCAGCCGTGGCGAACGAGTTGCTCGTGGACGGCCGCAAGCAGCGTGAGCGAATCGACGCCCTTCCACTGCGGGTCCGTATCGGGAAAGTGCGCGCCGAGATCGCCGAGTGCGGCCGCACCGAGCAGCGCATCGCAGATTGCGTGCGTCAGCGTGTCGCCGTCGGAATGGCCGAGCGGCCCGCGCTCGAACGGGATCGTCACGCCGCCCACGACGAACGGGCGACCTTCGACGAGCCGGTGCGCGTCGAAACCGTGGCCCACGCGCATCACGCGCGCGGGACCACGTGCGAGAGATGCGTGGTGAACAGCGCGCCTTCACCCGCGACCGCATGCAGCCGGCGGCCGAAGCCGCGCAGGGCATCAGAACTTGCATAGGCGCGAATCGCAACCGCATTCGGCAGATCGCGATCGACGCCGTCGATCCGCGCCGAACGCGCTTCCAGTTCGGCCAAGATGGCATCGACCGATTGCGGCTCGACGAAACACTCGACCAGAAACACGTCTTCCTCGGGGACGACGACCGGATCGCGCTCTTGCGCGATCGCTTCGGCCCGCACCAGATCGACCGGGTGCGTGACCTTCATATTTTCAACCGGCGACTCGACGACGACGACGTCGCAACCGCTGCGCTCGAGCAGCGCGGCATCGTCGGTCGCGCGCGGCCAATCGTGACGCACGGCTTCCGTATGCGCCGCGCGCATGTCGCGCGCCGTCGCGAATTGCGGCGTTTGCGCCGACCACAGCGTCGCGCGGTCGAGCGTGCGCGTGACTTTGAGCTGATCGTCGACGATCTTGATCGTATCGACCACCGGCGCGGCCAACAGCGACGCGACGCCGGGCCGTACGGCCCGCATCCCCGCCCGTACGTCGCTCGCGCGAACGAACGGCCGAGCGCCGTCGTGGACGAAAATTCCCGCGCAGTGGTCAGGCAGCGCCGCGATCCCGCTTTCGGCGCTGGCTTGGCGGTCGGGGCCGCCCGCGACCACGAGCAGCGATGCCGCGCGCACGCTGCCGATCACCGCTTCCTGCACGTCTTCGATAAACTCGCGCTCCGTGACGATCACGATGTCGGAGATCTCCGGCATCGATGCAAACACTTGGACCGACCACGCCAGCATGGGTTTTCCGCCGAGCCGGATCAGCTGCTTCGGCTTGCCGAACCGGCTGCCGCGCCCGGCAGCCACAATAACCGCGCCCCAAATCATGCTATCGCTTCATCCTTGCGAAAATCATCCGGCCGGCGGCGGTTTGGAGGGCGCTCGTTACGGCGACATCGACCGTTTCGCCGACCTGACGGCGGCCGTTTTCGACGACGATCATCGTGCCGTCATCGAGGTAGCCAACCCCTTGATGCGGTTCTTTCCCCTCTTTGATCAAAGCGACACGCAGCTCTTCACCCGGCAGCAGCACCGGCTTCACGGCGCTGGCGAGCTCGTTGATGTTGAGCACGGGCACGCCCTCGACGTTGGCCACCCGGTTGAGGTTGAAGTCGTTGGTCACGAGCTTCCCGCCGCGCTCGCGCGCCAGCAGCACCAATTTCGCGTCGACCTCGCCGACGGTATCGAAATCACGCTCGACGATTTCGAGCGGCGAGATCGCTTGCAGTTTCGTCAGCACGTCGAGACCGCGGCGGCCGCGCGTGCGGCGCATCGCGTCGCTCGAGTCGGCGATGTTCTGCAGCTCGCGCAGCACGAAGCGCGGCAAGAGCAGCGGGCCGTCGAGAAATCCGCTGCTCACGATGTCGAGGATACGGCCGTCGATGATCACCGACGTATCGAGCACCTTCGGCGTGCCGCCCGACGCGACCGCAACGTTCGTGAGCCGCCCGACGCCGACGCTCACGCGCTGTTTTGCACCCACGCGGGCACCGAGATACGCGGCGAAGATACTGACCACGATGTAGATCACGATCGCGATGTAGCTGCCCGTGGGTCCGGCAAACGTGATGAACTCGAACAGCACGCTCTTGGCCAGAAACGCGATGATCAAACCGCCGGTGAGCCCGATCGCACCGCCGACGAGTTCGCCGGGCGCCATGCGGTCGATGGCGCGTTCGACGGCAGCCAGTTCGTGCTCGAACACGCGCTGCGCCATCGGCACGATCAGCACGCCGAGCAGCGCGCCGACGACCGGCGCGATCACGACCGCGGCAAATTGCAGCCATTGGTTCGCAACGTGAATCGAGATCGCGCGCTCGTAGGCCTCACGGCCCAGCAGAAATCCGGTCGTGCCGAAAATCGCGGCAAAGACCAGCCGTAAGACGACGCCCGCCAAATGGCCGCCCGGATCACGCTCGGGCGAGGAACGCACCGCAGACATCGTTGGCTACGAACCGCCCGCGCGTGGTGAGGCGCACGCTGCGATCGTCGGCAACGAGGAGCCCGGCCGCGGCGTATTCCGCAATGATCGGGGCGTAGTGCGTAAAAACATCAACTCCGTACCGTTCGCGGAACGTGCCCGCATCGACTCCCTCGCTCGTTCGCAACGCAAGCATCACCGCTTCGCCGGCTTGCGCGTCGCCGGTCAGACCCTCCGAATCGCCTGGGATCGCCTCGCCGGCGAGCGCGGCGGCCTCATAGACGGCGCGGTCGCGGGTATGAACGGAACGGATACCGGCCCGGTACGACGCCGCACCGGCGCCGAAGCCCGCGTAGTCGCCGTTGCGCCAGTAATTGGCGTTGTGCTCGCAACGGTAACCGGGGCGGGCGAAATTGCTGATCTCGTAGTGCTCGAAGCCGGCCGCCGTGAGCTTCGCGATCGCGAGCGCGTAGAGATCCGCCTCGCCGTCGTCGGTCGCGAACGCGCCCGGCTCGCGATCCGCCCAGCGCGCGTAGGGCGTGCCTTCTTCGATCGTCAAACCGTACGTTGAGACGTGTTCGACGCCGAGCGCGATCGTGGCGTCGAGCGAACGCTCCCACGACGCCTCGGTTTGCCCGGGCACGCCGAACATCAAGTCGATGTTGACGTTCCCGAAGCCGCCGGCACGCGCGCGCCGCACCGTCTCCGCAACGTCGTCGGGGCTGTGCCGCCGGCCCAGCACGCGGAGTTCGGCGGGTTCGAGCGACTGCGCGCCGATCGAGATGCGGTTGAAGCCGCCCGCGTGCAGTTTCGCGAACCCGCGCGTCAGTTCGCGATCGGGGTTGACCTCAGCCGAGACTTCCGCGTCGGCGCGCACGCCGAATCGTGCGCGTAAGCGGTCGAGCACGCGCACGAGTTCGGCCGCGGGATGCGCGTTGGGCGTGCCGCCGCCGTAGAACACGGTCGTCGCCTCGAACGCCGGCGTCTGCGCGATCTCCGCTTCGAGCGCGCGAACGTAGCGCTCGGCAGCGCGTTCGTCGTAGTTCCACTTCGCGAAATCGCAATACGGGCAGATATAGGGACAGAACGCCCAGTGGACGTAGATCGCCGCGGGCATCGTTCAGCCGGTTCCGGCGGCCTCATCCTCGCCGAGCGCCAGCGTTCCGCGAAGCGATGCCTCGATCGTTCCGATCAGGTTGTGCTCCGCGAGCGTCACCGCATTGCGGATAGCGTTGCGGATCGCGATGCGGTTCGAGCGCCCGTGCGTCACGATGCAGCAGCCGCGCACGCCGAGCAGCGGCGCGCCGCCGTACGTATCGTAACGCAGCCGCGCGCGCAGCTTCTCGAACGACGGCTTCAGCAGCAGCGCCCCGACTTTTCCGAGCGGCGGCGCGTCGTCGATCATCTCGCGCAGCATCGTGTTGATGAACTGTCCGGCGCCTTCCGACGTCTTGAGGATCACGTTGCCGACGAACCCGTCGCAGACCACGACGTCGGCGTGGTGCTCGTAGATGTCCTTGCCCTCGACGTGACCGATGAAGTGCAGCGGGGCATCGTCGAGCAGCGCCGCGGCTTCCAGCGTTTGCTGATTGCCCTTACTGCGCTCCTCACCGATCGAGATGATCCCGACGCGCGGCCGTTCGATGCCGAGCGCAATCTTCGCATAGGCATCGCCCATCAGCGCGAACTGCGCGATCCACTCCGGGCGGCAGTCGACGTTCGCGCCCGCATCGCAGAGCACGAACGGTCCGCCGATCGTCGGCAGCACCGCGGCGATCGCCGGTCGTGCGATTCCGGGAATCGTACGCAGCCGTACGAGGGCGATGGCAAGGAAGGCGCCGCTGTTGCCGGCCGAAAGCGCGGCGTCGGCACTGCCGTCGCGCACCATCTCGACCACGTGGCCCAAGCTGGTGTCGCGCGCTCCGCGCAGCGCCTGCGTCGCGTGCGCGTCCATGGCGATCTCGCCCGCGATGTGCACGACCTCGATCGCCCCGGCGGCATCGCCCAGGAGCGGCCGGATTTTCGCCTCATCGCCGACCAGCGCCAAATCGACCCCGCCGTCACGGTGCGCGAGGATCGCCCCGGCCACGATCTCCGCAGGCGCGTTGTCGCCCCCCATCGCATCGATCGCGATTCGTGCGCGCTTGGTCTCGTTTTGCACGTCCCGAGCCTTTTCGTCCAAGGTCCGATGGGCCTTGGCCCTTCCCTCGCCAAGCTCGGGCGGCAAGCAGCAACCTAAGCAGGCATTTTTTTTGGACCTGTCGCCCGAAGCTTGTCGAAGGGCGCTCAGCATGTTACAATTCGCCTGTTATGGCCAAGAGATGCGACGTTTGTGGTAAGGGTCCGATGGCGGGCAACAACGTCAGCCACGCAATGAACAAAACGAAGCGCCGTTGGCTGCCGAACCTGCAAGCCGTCCGGATCGACGATCGCGGTACCCACCGCACCGCTCGCGTCTGCACGAACTGCCTGCGTTCGAAGCGCGTCAAACGCGTCGGCGTCGCTTAAGCGGTATCGTTCGGCCGCGATAAACTGCGGCCAAATGGACTGATGGATCTGTACCCATTCTTGGGAACGAGTAATGGGTGTATACCTTGACCAAACGCGATAGCCTAACGATCCACGTCGGCTGCCAATTCGACTACAACAGCCAGCACGACGTGCCGGCCATCGTCCTCGTCCGCCCATCCGGGTTCGACGGAGTGCGCCTGATCAGTGAAACGTGGATGACCACGCCGCCCGTGCCGTATCACGACTACGTCGACATCTACGACAACGTCTGCCGCCGCCTCACGCTGCCGGCCGGGCTCAACACGATCTACTATGATGCCCGCGTGGAAGCGCCGTTCGCGGCCGAAGACACCGACCCGTCCGCCCGCCAGACGCCGGTCGAGGAACTTCCGGACGACGTCCTCGTCTACACGCTGCCGAGCCGCTTCTGCCTCTCCGATGAGCTGTACGACCGGGCATTCCAGATGTTCGGCGGCACCGAGCCCACCTGGAACCGGGTGCAGACGATCGTCCAATACGTGCACGACCACGTGAAATTCGGCTACGAGTTCGCCGGGCCCACGCGCAATTCGAGTAACGTCTTGGCCGAGGCCACCGGGGTGTGCCGCGACTTCACGCACTTGGGGATCGCGCTCTGCCGGGCCATGAGCATCCCGGCGCGCTATGTCTTCGGCTACATTCCCGACATCGACGTACCGGTCTCCGATGCCCCGATGGACTTCTGCGCTTGGTTCGAGGCCTATCTCGACGGGCGCTGGTGGACGTTCGACCCGCGTAACAATCAAGTCCGCCGCGGCCGCGTGATCATAGCGCGCGGGCGCGATGCTGCCGATGTACCAATGGTGACCACTTATGGCAATGCCTCGTTCCAGGGGATGACCTGTTGGGCGGAGCAACTTCTCGTATGACCGAGTTTCGTGGGGACTCGATCGACGAACGCACTGTTGACTGGCAGGGCGTCGTTACCGCGCGGTACGCGGTAGCGCAAACGCTTCGCTACGAGTACGAAAAGCCGATCGCTAACCTCCAGCATCAGCTCATCATCGTCCCGCGCCTGCGCCATCTCGATCAACAGCGGCTGGCCAATCATCTCTCGGCTTCGGGCGTGGGCCCGCTCGCGCTCGAGAGCGACGAGTTCGGCAACGACATTGCCGCCGTGAGCGTCGCGCACATCGAGCGCGAGATCGTGTTCTCGCTCGAAGCAACGATCCTGCGCGACCACCGGCTCGGGAAAACGTGCCCGACCGCGCTCGATTTGATCGACCCGCGCTGGACCGGCGGCCGCCGTCTGACGCGCGCGAACGATGCCCTCAACCAGGTCGCCGCAGAGTTTCGCTCGCTGCATCCCAACCAGCACGAACTCGCCGTCGAGATCGTCCACTACGTGCACGCGCACATGACGTACACCAAAGGCGTCACCGACGTGTTCACGACCGCGGCCACCGCCTTCGCGCAGGCACGCGGCGTGTGCCAAGATTATGCGCACGTCGCGATCTCGATCGCGCGAGCGGCCGGTCTCAGCGCGCGCTACGTCTCGGGACATCTGCTCGGTGAAGGCGCGACGCATGCCTGGGTGGAGTTCCTGGTTGCCGATCGCAAGCACGGCCCGCTCGTGCTCTCGTACGATCCCACCTACTGCAAGGAAACGGACTTCCGCTACATCGTCGTAGCGATCGGCCGCGACTACGACGACGTGCCGCCGACCTCGGGTGTCTTCACCGGTCCGAAGTCGGGCAAACTTCACGGGCAGCAGAGCGTGCGGCTCGTCGAAGTTACGTACGCTGCGTAGCGATCTTCGCGAGATAGTCCCAGCCGCGCTCGCCGTCGGCTAACACCTGCGCCACGCCGCGGCCTTCGGCGGCGTTGATGTAGGCCGGCGTGCCGCCCGCCATCAGCGTTTGCCCCAGAATGCGCGCGTTCACGACCGCATACACCGCAAACAGCACCGCCTGCTTCACGGAGCGCGCGACGATCGTCGCGCCGTGACCGCGCATGAGCACGGCCGCGCGGTTCGCGAGCGTTTGCGCGAGCGCCGCGCCCTGCTCGTTCGAGCGAATAAGCATGTCGGTGTCGGGCCCGAAGCGCTCGCGAATCTCGAACACGGGCAACGGGTCTTCGCCTTGAAAACCGGCCATGTGATAGATCGGCCGCAGCGGAATGCCGCTCGCGCCGAACATCACGAGTTCCGGCGCATGGCAGTGCACGACCGCGTGCACGTCGGGACGCGCCAGATAGATCTGGCCGTGGATGAAGCGTTCGCCGTACGTGCGGTGCAGGTGACCGGCCGGATCATTGTTGAGCTTCCAGCGAAACACGTTCTTCGCCCGGACGTTCCCCGGCGGCGAAGCATCGCCGATGTAGTAGAGGTTCGGATCGTCCTCGCAGCGCGCGCTGATGTGACCGTAGCCGTCGAGAACGCCCTGATGTGCGAGGATGCGATTCGCCGTCACCAGATCGGCGAGAACCGATGACTTCTTCGCTTTAGGCACTCACGTCGCCGCGGGCGAAGGCTTCGTCGTAGACATCACCGCTCGTGTTGGAGATCTCCCACCAATTCCCATCGAGATCGCGGAGCGTGAACGAACGCACCGCCCCGTGCACTTCGATCGGTCCGATCTCTTTGATCTTGTGCTCGTCCTTCGAACGCAAGGCCGCATCGCGCGCCGCGTCGACTTCCTGGGCGGAAGTTACGCGCAGGCAGAAGCGGTTTTCAACGCCCTGGGGCTTCGTCTCGACGCCGATCCCGACGCACACGAGCGACCAAACGCCGCCCTTCCACAAATACTGTGCCGCCGGCAGCGGTCGCACCGAACCCAAGCCGAGGACCTCTTCGTAGAAGCGGCGCGACGATTTGATGTCCATGCACTCGATCGTGCCGTGCGAGAGGCGTGTATTGGGAACGAGCGCGGTCATACTGCGTCGCCTTTTTCGCGCAGCGTCGTGTACTGCTTCTTGGGAGCGCGGTGCTCGACTTCCCACCAGTTGCTGTCAAAGTCGTCGAAGTAGAACGAGTACGCGCCGTGGTTGGCCTTCGGCTTCTGCACTTGACGGATGCCGTAGCGGTCCTTGTTCTCGACCAGCATCGCGTAGGCGCGATCGACGTCGCTTTGCGTGGCGACGAACACACCCCAATGGTTGAGGAACGACTGCGGGTTCGGAATTTCCTTGACTTCGTTGACTTCGAGCACGAGATACGGCTGGCCGTGCAGCGCTTCCCCCGGGCGGTGACCCTTTTCGCGCACGTAGAGCGAGCCCGGCTTATACATCACGCACTCCAGATCGAGCGCTTCCTCGAGCAGGCGCCGTACCTTCACCAAATCCGTGGTGAGGAACGTGCCGCGTTCGAGCGAGGTCGTGTTGATCGCGGCGGCCGGTCGTTCGAGCTGAGTTGAAGTCATGGTATACCTCCGGGTCTACAGGTCGAGGACGAGGGTTTCGTCGGGTAACGCGCGCGAGACGCAGATCTGCATCATCGTCTTGCGGTCTTCGGGGTCGAGCACGCTGTCGCGATGATCGACTTTGCCGGATACGTAGCGGGTGGTGCAGACTTCGCAGTATCCTTCGCGGCAGATCGAACGTACGCGCACGTCATTCTCCGCCAGCACTTCGAGGATCGTGCGGTCGGCCGGAATGTGAAAGGTGACGTTGCGCCGCTTCAGATGGACGTCGAACGGCTTGTTTGCGGTCGCAACCTCGACGCGGCCCGAACCGAAGAGTTCGAAGTGGACCGTGCCCTTCGGCCAATCCTTCGCTGCGTTGCGCACGGCTTGGATCAGGCCCGGCGGCCCGCACACGTAGACGTGCGTTCCGGGTTCGCGCACGCGCAGCAGCGCTTCGACGTCGAGCATCTGCTCGCGCAGGCCGCCGTCGTGATGGAACACGTGCCGGTCGCCGAATCGCCGTTCGATCACTTCCGCAAAGGCGGTTTCTTCGCGATTGCGCGTGCAGTAGTAGAGCTTGAAGTCGATGCCGAGTTCGTCGAGGCGCTCGGCCATCGAGAGGATCGGGGTGATGCCGATGCCGCCGGCGATCAAGAAGTTGTGGTCGCCGCCTTCGTCGAGTTCGAACCGGTTCTGCGGCGGCGTGATGCTGAGGACGTCACCGGGCTTGAGCGAATCGTGCACCCAGGCCGAACCGCCGCCGCCCGCTTCTTCGCGCAACACGGCGATCACGTAGCGATTGCGTTCGCCCGGACGGTTCAACAGCGAGTACGAACGCACGAGCCCGTTGGGCAGCGTGACGTCGACGTGCGCGCCGGCCTCGAACTCCGGCAACGGCGCGCCGGTTGGATCGATCAGTTCGAACGACTTGATGCGCGGCGTGATTTGTTCGGCACTGCGAACGACAACGTCCATCTTATGGAGTACAGTCGGTGAAAAGTAGTATCCTGCCCTTATGACCGTACGGATGGAATCGCTCGTTGCGGGCGACGGCCGCCTTTTAGACGTGCTCGCCGGCGGCGCCGAGCGCGGGCCGGCGCTCGTGATGCACCACGGCACGCCGTCGGATGCGACCCTATGGGCCGATTGGGATGCGGTCGCAAGCGAACGCGGCATCCGCCTGCTCTCGATCTCGCGTCCCGGCTATGCGACCTCGGCGCGGCAGCCCGGGCGGCACGTCGCCGGCGTTGCGGCCGACGTCGCAGCGGTGTTAGCGCACTTCGACGTGCCCTGGTTCGTCACGGCCGGATGGTCGGGCGGCGGCCCGCACGCGCTGGCCTGCGCGGCACTGCTCGGCTCGCGCTGTCGCGCCGCGGCAACCCTCGCCGGCGTCGGCGCGTACGGCGTGAGCGACCTCGACTTCCTCGAGGGGATGGGGCCGGAAAATCACGCCGAGTTCGGCGCGGCGCTGCGCGGTGAAGGCGACGTGCGCGCGTGGCTCGGCGCCAACGCCGAAGCGCTGCGCAACGTGACCGGGCCCGAACTCGCGGATGCGTTCGGCGGACTCGTACCGCAGGCCGACAAGGACGTCTTGGCCGGCGGTTTTGCCGCCGGCATGGCGGCGACGATGCGGCGTGCGCTAGCGGGCGGCTTCGACGGCTGGGTTGATGACGATCTGGCCTTCATCCAACCGTGGGGCTTTGATCTTACGGCGATCGCCGTACCGGTTGCAATTTGGCAAGGCGATTTGGATCTGATGGTGCCGTTCGCGCACGGTGCGTGGCTACGGCGGCACGTTCCGCCTGCAACCTCGCACGCAGCGCCGGGTCACGGCCACATCTCGCTCATCGTAACGTACCGGACCGCGATCGTCGACGATTTGCTGGCCGCGGCCGCACGCGCGTAGCTCTTCGTGCTCCTGAAAATCATGCGGTTCGACGCGCCGGACGCGCGGGCGTTCGTGAACGGCGAACACGATGCCATCGCCGGGAACCAGGACGAAACATACACCGGCGCTGAGGTCGCCTTGTTCGAAACGATCTGCGAGATTCCGGGCGAAGCCGAAACGCTTGCCGCGGCATTCGTGCAGGCAACGTATCTCCGGCTCGCCGACTGCACGATTCGCGCCGAACGCACGCAACATTTCCGCGCGGTGCAAGAGAACGTTTGGAACGCGGGCCTGGCCCGCGCGCCGGGGATGCTGGGCGGCGCGTTCGCCGTTTCATACGACGACGTGCTGCGGTACGCGGTGGCGACGTTCTGGAGCGACGAAGGCGCCCACCGCAATTATCAGGAGCAGATCTTTCCCGCACTCAACGCGCTCGCCGGCGTCAACGCCGACGCGGCGCGCGTGGCGGGTTACCGGATCAATCTGCTGCCGGAGTGGCGTGTTCCAAGTGATCCCAGCCCGCGCGCGCGATCGGATCACCGTTAGCGCGGCGTACTCCCGGCTCGGCCGTCGCAACGCCGACGCGCAGGAGCGGCCGGCCGAAGCGCGCGTGAAAGCGTCCGGCCAAGTGCGTGAACGCGCGCGCCGCAACCGAGATCAGCAGTTCGAAGTCTTCGCCGCCGTCGAGCGCCCAGCGTTCGGCATCCGCGCCGGCGCGCTGCGCGATCGCGCGCGCGCTCTCGGCCACCGGAATCCTCTCGAGAGTGGCGCCCGCGTTCGAGGCGCGGACTAAGCGCGCGAGGTCGGTCGAGAGACCGTCGGAGGTATCCATCATCGCGCGCACGTTGCGCGATGCGCCGAGCCAACGCCCCTCCGAGAGCCGCGGTTCCGGCGTGCGAAACGCGCGCAGCGCATCCGCCGCCGCCGGATCGTCGAGCAGTTCACGATGTTCGATCGTAACGGCGAGACCGGCGCGGCTCGCGCCCAGCGGGCCGGTCACCGCGATCACGTCGCCGGGTAACATCGCGCCGCGCGTCTTGAGGTTGGACGGGCGCACTTCGCCGACGATCGTGATCGAAATGGTGATCGCGGGCGCGCGCACGATGTCGCCGCCTGCAATCGCGCACTTCGTCCGTTCGGCGAGCGCGGCGATCCCGCGGTAACAGTCGAGGATCCAGGCTTCATCCGCATCCGGACCGACGCCGAAGGCAATCGTCGCCAGCACCGGCTTCGCGCCCATCGCGGCGATATCGGAGAGGTTCGAGGCCAGCGCCCGATGTCCGACGTCGGCGGCGCTCATCGCGGCGCGGGTGAAGTGCACGCCTTCGATCAGCGCGTCGGTCGTGATCACGCTGCGCGCCGAGCGCGACGGCTGCCACACGGCCGCATCGTCGCCGATGCCCACGAGCAACGCACTCGGAGCCGCCTGCGATACGATCGCCTGCAGCTTCGCGATCAGGTCGTCTTCGGTCACTTGCTGACGGAGTCGATGCGGCGGCGCAGCTCGCGCATCGCCGCCGGCGGATCGGCCGCGCCGAACACGCTCGAACCGGCGATCAGCATCGTCGCGCCGGCCTCGACCGCGCGCTCGATGTTCGCCTCGCCGATGCCGCCGTCGACTTCGATGTCGCACTCGGGATTACGCTCGGCAACGAGGGCGCGCACCTCGCGCAGCTTCACCAGCGCACGCTCGATAAAGGCTTGCCCGCCGAAGCCGGGGTTCACGCTCATCACGAGGATCTGATCGCATTCTTCGATCAGGTCGACCAGCATCGCGGTCGGCGTCTGCGGGTTGATCCCGATACCGGCGCGCGCACCGATGCTGCGCAGGTGCTGCAAGAGCCGGTGCGCGTGCGGCGTCGCCTCGTAGTGGAAGGTGATGATGTCGGCGCCGGCCTTGCGAAAATCGTCGACGTACTTCTCGGGTTCGACGATCATCAGGTGACAATCGAACGGCAGCGTGGTCAGCTTGCGCAGATCCGCGACGATCTTCGGGCCCCACGTGAAGTTCGGCACGAAACGGCCGTCCATCGAGTCGAGGTGCAGCGCATTTGCGCCGGCAGCTTCGACCATCTTGATCTGGCCCGCGATGTCGGCGAAATCGGCCGAGAGCAGCGAGGGGGCCAGTTTGACCGCCGGCATCAGTGCGTCGGCGCCGTCGGCGCGGAGGGATGCTTGAGCTGAGGCGGTTCTTTTCCGATCGTAGCCACATCCAGCAGTTCGTTGTTCACGTAGGTATCCAGCTCGGCGGTTCCGATCGCGGTCACCGTGAGGTCGAGCTTCTGCCCGCCTTGCGCGTAACCGTCGTAGACGTTCCAGGTACCGGTGTCGTCACGCACCTGCATTCGCACGTGCGCCGTATCGTCGTGCACCGGGATGTCGGCGGTGACGTGCACCTGACGCACGAGGTAGCCGTATTCGGTCGGACCGGCACTTACCTGAAGCGACGTCAGCGTGAACGGATCGATGTTCGCGCCCGCAGCCGGCGACTGCCGTACCACCGTTCCGCGCGCCGGACCGTCCGGTCCGAACGGCGTCCACACGACTTGCCCCAAGTGCACTTTCGCCGCCGTCGCCACATCGCGCGCCTCGTCGATCCCCATGTTGACGAAATTCGGCACCTTGACGTTTGCCGGTGGACCTTTGCTCAGCGTGAGCGTCACGTTCGTACCCTCGCGCACGCTCGTCAGCGGCGGCGGAACCTGATCGATGACGTGGTTGGCCGGGATGTCGTCATTGGGGACGGTCTTCGTTCCCGCCAGCGTGAGCTTGACGTTGCCGAGTTCCAACTGCACGTTGCGCAGCGATTCGAAACGCAGATCGGGCATCGGAAAGATGTGAATGCCGGTGCTGACCACGAGCGAGACCGCGCGGCCTTCGCGCACGTGCGAGCCGGCCGCGGGCTGCTGGCCCATTACCACGTCCTGCGGGTACTGCTCGCTCGGCTGACGCGCGATCACCGAACAGTTCAAGTGCAGCCGGCCGCACTCCGAGGACGCGTCGTCGAACGTCTGACCGCTGAAGGCGGGCAGCAGCACGTCGCCCGAACTGCCGAAAAAATCCTGAACCGAGTGTCCGAACCACACCACCACCGCGACGAAAAATGCCAGCGAAAGGGCGAGGACCCAATCGCGGTCCAGCACCGTTGCGAACGACGCCCGCAACGGCCGGCGCGGCGGCGCGGCAGTGTCGCTCACGCCGGCGACGTCCTCACGAGAGCAGCGCCTCGAGCGCGGCTTCGTCGAAGTCGGCGTTGCTGTAGACGCGCTGCACGTCTTCGTGCTCTTCGAGCGCGTCGAGGAACTCCAGAACCTTGTTGGTGTCGGCCTCCGGCGGACGCGACGTCTGCTTCGCCTCCATCGTCAGCTGCGCCGAGATCACGCGCAGGCCGGCCGCTTCCAGCTGATCTTTCGCCGCCATCAGGAGCGTCGGCTCCGTGACGATTTCGGCCGGTTCGCCGAAGCGCACGTCGATCACGCCGTCGACCAGCGCGCGTTCGGTCAGCTCGTCCTCGGAGAGGCGCTGCGGATCGACTTCGATCAGGCCGCGCGATTCAAACATCCAGCCGACGCTTCCGGTTTCCCCCAGCGTCCCCCCGTTGCGGCTGAACAGGAAGCGGATTTCGCTCGCCGTGCGGTTGCGATTGTCGGTGGCGGCCTCGACGATCACCGCGATGTTCGCCGGACCGTAGCCTTCGTAGCGGATCTCTTCGATCAGCTTCTCGCCTTCGGAGCCGCTGCCGCGCGCGATCGCGCGCTTGATGTTGTCCTGCGGCATGTTGACGGAACGCGCTTTGTCGACCGCCATCTTGAGCCGGTAGTTCGCCTCGGGATCCGCCGACCCGTTCTTCGCGGCCAGAATGATCTCTTTACTGACTTTCGTGAAGATGGCGCCGCGCTGCGCGTCGACCTTGCCCTTCTTCAGCTTGATATTGTGCCACTTACTATGTCCGCTCATTTTGAAGGCGCTCCGCCCCAGGCTGCGCGCCCCCCACGCCTATGGCGTGGGGCCCCCAGTCCGAGTTCGCAAGAAACATAATAGCTAAGGCGCGATTTTTCTGCGCTCACTTCATAACCGTTAATCATATAATCCAACGTCCAATCCACATGCGGGCGTGCCAGGTATCCCACGTAACGTGCGTTCCGGCCAGCACCGGATAGAAAAATGCGAAGCCCGCCACGACGACGGCCAGATAGATCGCGACGCTCAAACGCGGCACGAACGGCGACGTGGCGCCCGCGGGAATCCAGTTCCAGACCTTCTGCAAGACGATCGCGTTGCAGAGCACGATGATCGCGAGGTTCGGGAAGAAATGGTACTCGAACGCGATGCGCGGCGAGATGATCCACGGCAGCCACTGCAGGAAGTACGCGACGATCAACAGCGCGTAACCACGGTTGCGTTCGAACCAGGCATAGAAGCCGACCAGCGGCACCGTCAGCAAGCCGAACCACCACACGAACGGATTCGGCAGCGCGAGGATCTCCGCCACGCAGCACGCCGTCGGATCGTTCGCCGCGGCACCGGCGCGCCAGTCGTGGTAGAAATACGAGATCGGCCGCTCGAGAATCGGCCACTGCCACCACGACGACGCGTAGGGATGCGTCGCAACCAGATGGTCGTGATAGTTGAACATCTCGGTCTGCAGCGCAACCATGTCCACGAAATTATGGCCGAGCGTAAAGAACGGAATATAGCACGCGGTGTAGATGATGCCCGCGACGACGAGCAAGACGCCGATCAGAACGTCGAGCGGCATGCCGTACGGGTTTCCGAACAGCGCCGGGCGGCGGAGCCAGCGCTGGGCCACAACGACGGCAGCACAGCCCCACACGACGAAGAAGTCGAACAGTCCGTTCCACTTCGAGGCCGCAAGCGCGCCCGACGAAACGGCGAGCAGTCCGATCCAGACCCACATCTCCGCGCCGCTGGTCCAACCGGTCGCGGTTTTCATCACACCGTCGGTCTGGAACGTCGCAGTGCCGAGCGGCGTTTGATACACCATCCGCCCAGTGGGTTCGATATCACGCGTTGCCGGCAGCATTTGCCCTTCGGCGGGCAGGAGCACCGGTGCGCCCGCCGGCTCGAACGCCACGCGCGTGCCGTCCGCATACGATGCGACGCTGCGCGCATCCACGCTTCGCGATGCTAGCCATCGCGCGATCAGGTAGAACACGATCTCGACGTAGAGAAACGCAACGACCCAGGCGATCGGACGCATCTCCGGACCGCGCGTATGCGGGCCGACGTTGATCAAGATGGTGGCGATGCCGATCCCCGCCAATGCACCGACGCCCAAAAAGCCGCCGAAGATCGCTACGGTCGACCTATTGGCCGGCGGCACCATGGCGCGGCGCGCCGCGCTCGCCGTCCATACCCGGTAGAATGCGTAGAGGGTCGTCAGCGAAAAGAACGCGACCGTGATTTCCGGCGTCGCGATGCGCGACTGGACGTAGTGGAAACCGTCGAAGAGCAGCATCCCGGTCGCGATCGAGGCAAAGAGCGTCGAGCCGGTGAGGCGCTTCGCGAATACGTACAGCACGCCGCACATCAGCGCGCCGACCACGACGTTGAGAAAACGCCAGCCGATGCCGGTATCGCCCAGCGTGCCGGGTTGCAGCCCGCCGAAGAGCCACATCGATGCCGTGACCACGAGCTTCGTCAACGGCGGATGCGTAAACTCGAAGATCTCCATGTGCTTGAGATACTCTTCGCCCGCGCGTGCGTAGTAGATCTCGTCGAAAATCTTCTCGGCCGGCCACTGAAGCTCGATCATGCACAAAACGAACGAGCCCAGCGTCGCCGCGCCCGCAAAGACCCAATCGAACCAGCGCATCGAGACGACGCCTTCGTGCGGATCGAACCACGCACGCGCCACCGCACCGATGCGGGCACCGACGCCGGCAGCGTCGGACTCGGCGACTTCAAGCACGCGCACCGAACCGCCGAGATAGATGTAGCCGAGCAAGAAGAACAGCGCGACGTTGACGGCTGCGATCAAATGCGAACCGGCGCCCCAGATGTTCGTCGGGTCGACGCCCGGCGGATGGGTCTCCATCACGGTCTGGTAGGCGAAGGAGTAAATCAGGTTCAGTAGCGTCGTGATCGAGAGGACCACCGCGGTCCACAGCTGCCGCCGCCCGAACGCCAAGAGCGGAAACGCCAGCAGAAACGCGCCGAAGATGTACCGCTCGTGCATGCGCGTCGCGAGCGTGAAGAACGCGAACGCCACCAGCATCGAGGCTTCGAGGAACGCGCGGTCGGTGCGCTCTTGCAGGTAGCGCGCGACGATCAGACCGGTAGCCGCAATCACGAGCACCACGCCCCACAGCCACGTGGCGCCGAGCGCGATGCCGGCCAGCGGCAGCGACGTCGTATCCGGTTGCCAGAACGGCTGCTTGATCGCGTACAGGTTGAACGCGTTGACGGTGTTATAGGCGTAGACGTTGCTGCCGATGCGGTAGCGGTCGAAGAGCCACCCGATCAGTTCGGCGATATTTGCCGTCGGGTGAAAGAGCGCCGCCACGCCGAGCGTGAGGATCAGCGAAGCGACGAGGCCGCAGGCGGTGGCGCGCACGCGCCGCGCGCGCGCTTCGGGGTCGAGCGGCGCGAAGGCAAAAGCGAGCAGCACGACCGCGACCAGCGCACCCTGCGGTTTGATCAGGATCGAGAACGTCATCGCCAGCCACGCGCACGTTATGCGCGCCGTCTGCAGCGCGGGATCGTCCGCGCTGCGCAGGGCGAGCCACAGCGCGAGCAGCACGAAACCCCACGACACCGAGTCGACTTGGCCCCAGTACGCGGACGTATAAATCGTCGCGGGGTTGAAGAGAAACAGCGCGGCGGCGCCGAGCGCAACCGTTTCGCGCGCGTACCGTCGCACGATGGCATAGATCAGGACGCCGTCGACGAGATCCATTGCGAGCGCCGGCAGCTTCACCATAATGCGCAGCGCGAAGTACGAGCTGTCGTTGACGTTGATGAGGTGCAGGTGGCCGAGCGTGCCGTACACGGCGCCGATCACCCACAGCACGATGAAATAGCCGGGCGGATAGTCGGCGAACGACGTCTTCCCGTAGAACTGCCAGGGCGGATTATCTTTGAGCGTCAGCGTCCACGCTTCGAACGCGGAAATGTCGTTGTGAAAGCCGGTGCTCGGCAACAGTAAGAGCCGGATGACGAAGCCGGCCGCCAAGATGGCGATGAGCGCCCAGGCCCACGACCCCGCGCGCAGATCCGGCGCCGCAACGGCCTTGCTCGCCGGGGTTGAAGAACTGCTCATGCCGCGGGTCGCAGAACGCGGGCGAAAAACGCGCGCACGCGTCCGCTGGCGTCGATGCCGGCCGCCGAGGCGAGCGCATCGCCCTCGGCAAGATACGCGCGCGCCGTCGCGAGGGACGCGACCGCCGGCAGCGGCCAGCTTCGGGTGTTCGGATCGCTCTGCACGTGGCTTTCTATTTGCAGCGCCATGCCGGACGTCCGGCCGAGCCGAGCATAGGCCTGCGTCCGTTCAAGAGGCGCACCGGCAACCAGCGCGCCCAATTCGCAGGCAACGGCGAAGAGCGCCGCCTTGCCGCCGATCATCTCGATGTACGCGGCGTCGGCGGGAGCGCGGCTGCCGGTGAACCCGATCTCTTGCGCTTGGCCCGCGCAGAGGTCAAAATTCGCGGCTTGCAGCGCGCGCGTCATCAGCACCGTCTGCTCGGGCGGCCGGCGCGAGGGACCCTCGAGCAGCTGCAGGTACGCCATCGCGCAGAGCGCATCGCCGGCGTTGATCCCGTGCGCGAGGCCGAACAGCGAACGCGAGCCGTCCTCGACCGCGTCGTGCACGAGCGTGGAGTTGTGCAAGATCTCGACCGCGCTCGCGACGTCGAGTCCGCGCTCGGCGGAGCCGCCCTCCTCGGCGACGACCTCGAGCACCAACTGCATGCGCAAGCGCTGGTGCGCGCCGGCCGCATCGCCGGCGTAACCGAAATGATGGTGCACCTGCGGCGTCACCGGGCTCGTGCCGTCGAACCGGCGTATCGCCGCTTCGAGCGCAGCCTCCAGACTATCCGCCATTACCACCGATCGACTCCTCGAGCGCCCGGATCCGGCGCATGATCTCTTCCGTCCACTTCTCCAAGTCGTCGCCGTCCGCTTTCCGCTTCCGCTCGACGTGGATCGGTTCGCCGTAGATGACCTGAATGCGGTGAAACGGCCGGGCATGCCGCGTCCCGGAGATCGCGGCCGGTACCACGGGCGCGCCCGAAAGTGCTCCCAGCAGCGCGGCCCCGCCCTTGCCCTGGACGTCGCCGGTCAAGTTGCGGGTGCCCTCGGGGAAGATTCCGACACAGCGGCCATCCTTAAGAGCGCGCAGGGCAGCGCGGACCGCGGCCACCCCGCCCGCCTCGCGATCCAGCGGATAGACCCCGAGCCCCACGATGATCGGGCCGAGGATGGGGATTGCGAAGAGCTCCTTCTTCGCAAGATACGTGACCGGGCGCCGGAACCCGATGCCCAGCACCACCGGGTCGAGGTACGAAACGTGATTGCAGGCCACGATCACCGGGCCCGTCGCGGGCACGTTCTCGGATCCCATCGCGCGAAAGCCGTAGATGACCCCGACCAGCAGGCGGCAGATCTTCCGGCTGACCCGGTAAAAGGGCAGGTTCACGGCGCCGCTTCGATGATCGCCCGCATTTGCCGCAAGACGTCGCCGGCTTGCAGGGCCGTCGAATCGATCACGACCGCGTCGCTGGCCGCGCGCAGCGGCGCGACGGCGCGGTTTTGGTCCAGCCGGTCGCGTTCCTCGATCTGCTCGCGAACTTCATCGATGCCCACGTCGAGCCCGCGTTCGGCGAACTCTTTGGCGCGCCGGTCGGCCCGCTCTTCAACCGAAGCGGTCAGATAAAACTTGAAGCGCGCGTCGGGCAGCACGACCGTCCCGATGTCGCGGCCGGCCATGACGACCGGGCCTTCCTCGGCGATCGCGCGCTGTTCGGCCACCATGGCGGTTCGTACGCCGGGCAGCGCCGCCACGGTCGAGACCGCCGATGACACCTCGGGGTCGAACAACTTCGTGCCGGTATCCGCGCCGTCGATCTCGACGCGATAGCCCGCGCTTGCGGTCTCGTCGGGCACCAGGCGAATGCGATGATGCTCGATCAGCGCCAGAATGGCACGTTCATTATCGAGGTCGACACCAAAGTGAAGGGCCAGATACGCGGCGCCGCGGTACATCGCGCCGGTGTCGAGATAGAGGTGCCCGAGCGAGGCTGCCAGCGCTCGCGCTGCAACGGTTTTTCCGCTTGCTACCGGTCCGTCGATCGCTACGTGTCGATTCGCCATCCCGGGCGAGCGTATTGGATACCGGCAGAGGAAAATCAGTTTCGGCCCCGGACGTTGGCTAGTGTGAACCCCGGACGAAATGAGATGTACAACGCCAACGCCCTCAAGATCGGCCTGTTCGGCGCCAACTGTTCCTCGGGCCGCGCCGTTACGCTGTTACCTGAGCGTTGGCTGGCATCGTGGCGCGACAATCTGGCGCTTGCGCAGATGGCCGACGCCGCCGGCATCGACTTCCTGCTCCCGATCGGGCGCTGGAAAGGCTACGGCGGCGACACCGACTATCAGGGTGCCACGTTCGAGACGATCACGTGGGCGACCGGATTGCTCGCGGCGACCGATCGCATCACGGTGTTCGGCACCGTGCACGCGCCGCTGTTTCCGCCGATCATCGCCGCGAAGCAAATCGTCACCGCCGATCACGTCGGCGAAGGCCGCTTCGGACTCAACATCGTGTGCGGATGGAACGAGGGTGAGTTCGACATGTTCGGCGTGCAGCCGGGCGATCACGAACGGCGCTACGCACAAGGCCAGGAATGGATCGATGCGCTGCAGCGCATCTGGACCGAAAACGATTTCGACTTCGACGGTGACTTCTTCCACCTGCACGGCGTCCGTGCAAAACCCAAACCGTGGAACGAGACGCGTCCCCTGATGATGAACGCCGGCAGTTCACCCGAAGGCAAGGCCTTCGCTATCCGCAACTGCGATGCGCTCTTCACCACTGCCCGGCGCGCCAATCATGTCGAGGCAAAATTCGAGGAGGCCGCGCACGACGTCGCCGAGGCGAAGGCGCAAGCGCGCGCGCAAGGCCACGAGATCGGCGTGTATACGGTCGGCGTGATCACGCTGCGGCCGACGCAACGCGAAGCCGAAGAGTACGCGCGCCACGTCGACGAGAACACCGATTGGAGTGCCGTCGACGCGATCATGGAATTGAAGGGCCTCAACGACCGCCCGCCTGAAATTCGCGAGCGGATTCGCGCCGGCTATGCGCGCGGCATGGGCGGGCTGCCGATTATCGGCGATCCGGACACCGTGGCTGCCTACTTGGCCGAGCTCGCAAGCGCAGGCTTCAACGGCGTCGGCGTTTCGTTCATCAACTACCTCGACGAACTGCCGTACTTCCGCGACGAAGTGCTGCCGCGGCTCGAACGGCTCGGCCTGCGCGCCCCGCTCGCCGTCGGAGCCGCCTCATGACCGCCATCAACTACGGTTCGCGCGCGAAACTCGGGATGATGTTCCCGTCGTCAAATACGATTGCCGAACCGCAGATCTCGGCCATGCTGCCGGCCGGCGTTTCGCTGCACACGACGCGCCTGCGCTTACGCAACGGGCGCGATGCGATGGGGATGCTCGAGCGGCTCGAAGAGGCGACGGAGCTGCTGGCGGACGGCGGCGTCGACCGGCTGATCTTTCACTGCACCGCCGTCACCACGTCATCGCCCGGCATTTCCGCCGACATTGCCAAGCGCGTCGCCGCGATCACGCCCACGCCGCTCACGATCACCTCGGATGCGATCGTCGAAGCGCTGCGCGTGCTCGGCGCGAGCAAGGTCGTGATGGTCACGCCCTACGAGCAGGTCGTCAACGACACCGAAGTCGCGTTTCTCGCCCACCACAACATCACGGTGTTGCGCGAGATCGGCCTGGGTCTCTCCGGCGGACGCGAGATGGGCGAGATCACGCCCGAGCAGTGGGTGAGCGAAACGGTCGCGCTGCGCGATCCGGCGGCCGACGCCTACTTTCTCAGTTGCACGGCGATCCGATCGGCCGACGTGATCGACACGCTGGAAGACGCGCTCGGCAAACCCGTGATCACCAGCAATCAAGCTACGTTGTGGCGCGCGCTGCGCGAGAGCGGCATCAACGATTCAATTTCCGGCTTCGGCCGTCTACTACGAGATTTCTAACACCGGTATTAAGGAGCGACAACGAACATGACTGAGATGGGCTGGGGCAGCGATGCGATCGCGCAACTCCTGCGCGATCTGAAACTCGATTATGCGGCGCTCGTGCCCGGCTCGAGCTACCGCGGATTGCACGACAGCTTCGTGAACTACCTCGAGGCCGAGGATCCGAAAATGCTCGTGTGCTTGCACGAAGAGCACACGATCGCGATCGCGCACGGCTATGCCAAGGTGACGGAAAAACCGATGCTGGCAGTCATTCACGCCAACGTCGGTTTGATGCACGCCACGATGGCGTTCTACGGCGCGTGGTGCGACCGCGTGCCGGTTGTGGTGCTCGGGGCCAACGGTCCGCACGATGCCGCCAAGCGCCGTCCGTGGATCGACTGGATTCACACCTCGCGCGATCCGGCGGCGCTCGTGCGCCACTACACGAAGTGGGACGACGAACCGGGATCGGTCACGGCATGCCTCGATTCGATCACGCGCGCGTACAAAATCGCGACGACCGCGCCGCATGGCCCCACCTACGTCGTGCTCGACGTTGCGATGCAAGAAGAGAAGCTCGCGAAGCCGTTGCCGATGCCGAAGCTCGAACGCTTCACCGCACCGCAAGTTCCGGTGGCGGCACCGGCCGACGTGAAGAAAGCCGTCGAGATCATGAAAGCCGCGAAGAAGCCGCTGATCATGATCGGCCGCATGTCGCGTAACGTCGAAGCCTTCAACGAGCGCGTCGCACTGGCCGAAGCTCTGAATGCGCGCGTGATCTCCGACCTGCGCTGCGGCGCCGTGTTCCCGACCAAACATCCGCTGCACGTCGGCAAATCGGCGATGCGCCTGACGCAAGACGGTCTCGACGCGGTGCGCGACGCCGACGCGATCCTGTGCCTCGAACCGCTCGATCTGGGCGGCGTCATCACGACGGCGTTCGGCAGTGAATCGCCCACGGCGAAGATCGTCAACGTCTCGATGGACTTCTACGTGCACAACGGCGCGATGATGGATCATCAGGCCATCGCACCGGCCGACCTGCACCTCGCGGTCGAGACGGATCCGTTCGTGAAGTCGATGCTGGCCGAACTCGGCAATCCGAAACCCAAAGCCGCGGCGACCAACGGTGCGGCGAAGGTCAAACCCTCGGCGAACGGCACGGCGACCGGCGAGATGGGACTGAAGTCGTTCTGCGACGGCGTCGCCGAAGCGTTTGCCGGACGCGAGGTGTGTTTCAGCCGCGTTCCGCTCGGCCTCAACGACGGCTCGCCGTTCGACTTCACGCACCCGCTCGATTTTCTCGGCGGCGACGGCGCGGGCGGCGTAGGCGCGGGTCCGGGCCTCGCGGTGGGCGCGGCGCTGGGGTGCCTCGGCACCGGCCGCATGCCGGTGGCGATTCTCGGCGACGGCGACTACCTCATGGGCCTCACCGCGCTGTGGACGGCGGTGGCGAACAAGATTCCGCTGCTCGTCATCATCGCCAACAACAACTGCTACAACAACGACGTCGCCCATCAAGACCGCATCGCGCGCCAACGCTCGCGGCCGGTCGAGCGCAAGTGGATCGGTCAGATGATCGCCGATCCGAAGCCTGATCTGGCAATGCTCGCGCGCGGTCAGGGCGCGATCGGTATCGGGCGGGTCGAACGCCGCGAAGATCTCGGCGCCGCCATCGCCGAGGGCATCAAGCACGTCGACGAAGGCAAGGTGTGCGTGATCGACGTGTACGTCTCGCCCGATCTCGACGAACGCCGCAAAGCCGAAGCCGCGGCCGCCAAAGAACCGAGCGCGCGGTAACGCCCGCAGTTACGGTTCCGCCGTTGGTGCGCGCGCTGGCCGCTTGTGCGTCCGCGCGCGCGCCGATCGGCCTCGACGACGAGTTCATCGCGGTCCTCACAGCCGCCGTCCGCCGGATGGACGCGGCCGACCGCGACTACCGGGCGGCGATCGAAGCGCAGCTGCCCGCACCGAAGGCGGCATCGCTGCTGCAGGCGATGGCGCGTTTTCGCGCCGATGTAGCGGCCGTGCGCGAACGGACGCGCATCGCGACGGAGTACGGCGACTTCGATCCGCTCGACACCTACGTGCCGGCGATCCCGGCCTCGCACGCCCACGCGGTGCGAGCGGCCAACACGGCTGATCTCGCCCGGAGTGAAGTTGCGCAATTGCGCGCGCAAGCCAACGCGCGCATCGGGGAACTGCTCGACCGGGATGAGATCGTGCGGTTGACCGAAGCCAAACGGGTGCGTAATGCGGCCTTCGACAAAGCGATTCGCAGCGCCGTGCCCGCCGGCACGAGCGACGGCATCGCAACGCACCTCATGCTCCTCGCCGACGGGTGGTACTAAGATGAACCTGCGTTTCGCCGTGCTGCTCGCGGGTCTCGCGCTCGCCGCCGGACCGGCGACGCTCGGCGCGCAAGATCTGCCGGTCGTGCGCGTCGGCGACTTGGGCTATACCGATGCATCCTCCGAGCCGCTGTACGGCGCGGCCGCGGGCATCTTCCGCCGCGACGGGCTCGACGTCAAGGTGACCGTGCTCAATGGCGGCGGCGCGATCATTGCCGCGATCGCCGGCGGCTCGCTCGAGGCGGGCTTCTCCAACGCCGTGTCGGCCGCACAGGCGATCGAGCGCGGCATCCCGATCGTCGTGCTCACGCCGGCAGCTGAGTATCCGGCACAAAAATCCGATACGCTGCTGGTGAAAGCGCGCGGTTCGAAACTCAAATCCGCCGCCGATCTCAACGGCAAGATCGTGGCGGTGACGACGCTCGGCGGCGGTCTGCAAAATTCGGCGCGGCTGTGGATCGACAAGAACGGCGGCGATTCCAAGAGCGTGCACTTTCTCGAATTGCCCTTCACCGAAATGGCGGCGGCACTCAAAGCCGGCCGCATCGATGCCGCGATGCTCGCCGAACCCGTGCTGACGCAAAGCCGCGCCGACGTGGAGATGCTCGGCGATCCGTTCAGCGCGGTCGCGCCGCGCTGGACCATCGGCGTGTTCGTCGCCTCGAAGGCGTGGGCGACCGCCAATCCCGATCAAGCCCGGCGCTTCGTGCAGGGGATGTACGACACGGCGCATTGGGCCAACACCCATCACGCAGAAACGGCGAAGATCGCCGCGCCGCTGGCAAACATCGACCTCGCGACGTTCTCGATCATGGCCCGCTCGCGCTTCGGAGATGCGCTGACCGCACCGCTGCTGCAGCCCGAACTCGATCAAGCGCTGCAAGCCGGTCAGCTGAAAGCGCCGGCCGATGCGGCGCAATGGGTCGCCGATGCGCAACCGTACTGGCGCGGTCTCAGACGCTAACACGATGACGTTCGGACGTTTTTCAACCTTGCTCGGCGCGGTCTGCGTACTCGGGATCGGCGGCGGCGCGTTGCGCTGGCCGCAAAAGTCCACGCGCACGTACGGCATTCCCAACGACGACGCCGATACGCACGCCTACGTGCGTGCCGCCGCGGCACGCGATCTCGTCATGGGTGGCTTCGTGCTGTGGGCGGCAATCGCGAACGATCGGCCCGCCATGAAAGCCGGCCTGCTGGTGTGCACCCTCGCCCCGCTGGCCGATCTGCTTTTGGCTTACCAGCGGCGCGGAGCCATCCCGCAACTCGGCATTCACGGCGCGGGCGTGATCGGCGTGCTCACCGCTTGGGCGATCGTGAACGCGGAGCCGGCCTAGTGGCCAAAGCCAAGACCGTTTTCAGCTGCTCTGCGTGCGGGCATAACTCCGCGCGCTGGCTCGGGCGTTGTCCGCAGTGCGAAGCGTGGAACTCGTTCGTCGAGGAAACCGTCACGCCGGCGAAGCTGCGCACCGCGCACGCGCGGCCGTCGAGCGGGCCCGTGCGGCTCTCCGAGATTGCGGAGGCGCGGTTCGCGCGCATGCGCAGCGGCTTCGGCGAGTTCGATGCGCTGCTCGGCGGCGGCCTCGTCGCCGGCAGTTTGGTGCTGCTGGGCGGACCGCCGGGCGCCGGCAAGTCGACGCTGTTGCTGCAGATCGTCAACGCACTCGCCGAACGCGGCGCGAGCGCAATCTACGTCTGCGGCGAGGAATCCGCCGCGCAGACGAAACTGCGCGCGGCGCGCATCGGCGCGACCGACGACCTGCTCGTGTTTCCCGAAACGAACTTGCGCGGGATCCTCGATGAATGCGAGCGGCGTTCGCCCGATGTGATCGTGATCGACTCGATCCAAACGATGTCGCTGCCCGAAGTCGAATCGTTCGCCGGCAGCGTCTCGCAAGTGCGCGATTGCACGCAAGCGCTGATGGAATTCGCCAAGCGCACGGGCTGCGCGGTGTTCATCGTCGGCCACGTCACGAAGGACGGCGCGATCGCCGGTCCGCGGCTGCTCGAGCATCTGGTCGACACCGTGCTCTACTTCGAAGGCGATTCGACCGGCGAATACCGCATCGTGCGCGCGTACAAAAACCGTTTCGGCGGCGTGGACGAGATCTGCGTCTTCTCGATGGACGACGCCGGCCTGCACGAGATCACCGACCCGTCGGCACTCTTTCTCGCCGAACGCGGCGAACGCCCGAGCGGATCGTGCGTGGTGCCGAGCGTCGTCGGCTCGCGTCCGGTGCTGGTCGAAGTGCAAGCCCTCGTCGGCGAAACGTCGTACGGCACGCCGCGCCGGCTCGCCACCAACGTCGATGCCGCGCGCCTCACGACGATCGTCGCGATTCTCGAACGGCGCGCCGGCATGCAGCTCGGCGGCCACGACATCTACTGCTCCGTCGCCGGCGGCTTACGCATCACCGAACCCGCCGCCGATCTCGGTATCGCGCTCGCGATCGCCTCCGCGTTCCGCGACGTCCCGCTCGCGCGCAACGTCGCCGCCTTCGGCGAACTCGGCCTCTCAGGCGAAGTCCGCAACGTCTCACACACGATCCGCCGCGCCACCGAAGCCACCAAACTCGGCTTCACCCGCGTCATCGCCCCCGAAAACGCCAAAACCCTAGCCGCCGCCATAGACCTCGCCCTCGCCCGCTAACACACAAATGTCCATGTATACGCATATGTCATTCCGAGCGGAGCGCCGGAGAGCGCGCAGACGAGGAAGCCGCCACGATCGTGCCTGACGGCCAGGGCAATGCCGGCCTGTGTATTTCACACCACGCTTCCGCCCTACGGCGTCGGCACTCAACGACCAGCATCGTGGCGCGTTCCTCGACGACGCGCCATACGGCGCTCTCCTCGGAATGACACAAGAAAAAACGTAAGTGGCGTTGTTCGAGATCGTCCCCAACATCAGCGAAGGCCGCGACGCCACGACCGTCGATGCTGCAATTGCGGCGATGCAAGCGGAGGGCGTGCGCGTTATCCATCGCACCAGCGATGCCGTGCACCATCGCAGCGTCATCACCGCGGCCGGTTCGGCATCACAAGTCGTCGCAGCCGCGGTCGTTCTCGCACGGGTGACGGCCGAACGCATCGACTTGCGCAACCATCGCGGCGAGCATCCCAGGATCGGCGCGTTGGACGTGCTGCCGTTCGTGCCGATCGGGGATGCGACGCTCGATGATGCGGTGACGCTCGCGCATCGGGCGGCGGCGCGCATCTGGCGCGAGTTGGGGATTCCGGCGCTGTTGTACGGGGCTGCTGCGAGTGCGCCGCATCGCGCGAATCTGGCCGACGTGCGGCGCGGGGAATTCGAGGGGCTCGCCGTGCGTTCGCGCGATCCGCACTGGGCGTTCGATTACGGCGAAGAACCGCATCCGAGCGCGGGCGCGATCGCCGTCGGCGCGCGGCCGTTGCTGCTTGCGTTCAACGTCGACCTCGATTCCGGCGACCTAACGCTCGCGCGCTCGATCGCCCGCAGCCTGCGTGCACGCGACGGCGGCCTGGGCACGCTCAAGGCCCTCGGTATTCGCCTGGGGCCGGACGCGGTTCAGGTTTCGTTCAACCTTACGGACGTCGATGCGGTCCCGCTCTACCGCGTGCGCGAACTCGTCCGCCTAGCTGCCGCCCGGCGCGGCGTGCGCGTGCGCCGCAGCGAGCTGATCGGGCTCGCGCCGCGCCGGACGATCGTCCGCACCGCCCGCGCCTACCAAGCGGCCGCACCCTGAGCGTGACTGCATCCCCGCGCAGGCGCGGCGGTTCCCAGCGTACGTGAGTACCGTATACGATGTCCCCGTCAACAAGATCGACGGCACGCCGGCCGCGCTGCGCGACTACGCCGGCCAAGTCTTGCTGATCGTCAACGTCGCCTCGAAGTGCGGGCTGACGCCGCAGTACGAAGGCCTCGAAAAGCTCTACGAAGCGCAACGCGCGCGCGGCCTGCAGATCCTCGGCTTTCCCGCCAACAACTTCGGCTCGCAAGAACCGGGCACGAACGCCGAGATCGCGGACTTCTGTTCGCTTTCCTACGGCGTGACGTTTCCGATGTTCGAGAAGATCTCAGTTGCCGGTGCCGACCGCCATCCGCTCTATAAAGAACTGATCGCGGCGAAGCCGAGCGCGACCGACAAACCCGGCAGCGACTTCAAGGCCAAGCTGGCCGGCTACGGCGTCAAGCAGAACGACCCGACCGACATTCTGTGGAACTTCGAGAAGTTTCTCATCGGCCGCAACGGCGAAGTGGTCGCGCGCTTCGCTCCCGACGTCGCCCCCGACGATCCGTTGCTGCTGGCCGCGATCGACGCCGAATTGGCGAAGCCTGCATGACGACCGCGCAGTTCCCGAGTGAGAAAGCCGGCGGCACGTTTGCCCGTCAAGCCGATGCGTTCGCGAACTGGGTTACGGCCGACGGCAGCTCCGGCTATCCCGCGGCCGCCGGTCGCTACCATCTCTACGTCTCGCTCGCGTGCCCGTGGGCACATCGCACGGTGATCGTGCGCAAGCTCAAGGGCCTTGAAGATGCGATCGGGATGACGGTCGTCGATCCGATCCGTGACGAGCGCGGCTGGGCCTTTCACGACGGGCCGGACATGGGACTCGACCCCGTCAACGGTTTCAAGTTTCTCTCCGAGGCGTATCTCGCCACCGACCCGACCTATAAGGCGCGCGTCACCGTCCCCGCATTGTGGGACAAAGAAACGAAGCGCGTCGTCAGCAACAACGACGACGACATTATGCGTATGTTCGAGCTCGAGTTCGACGCGTTTGCGCGCCACAACGACCTCGACTTCTATCCGGAAGAGCATCGAAGCGCGATCGACGCGCTCAACGCTGAAATCTACGAGAGCGTCAACAACGGCGTCTATCGCGCCGGATTTGCCACCGTGCAGAGCGCGTACGAAAAAGCTGCACAGGGCGTTTTCAACGAGCTCGATCGCTTGGAAGCGCGGCTCGCGAACAGCCGGTACCTACTGGGCGCGTCGCCGGTTGAAACCGACTGGCGGCTGTTTGTCACGTTGATCCGGTTCGATGCGGTCTACTTCGGGCATTTCAAATGCAACCTCCGGCGGATCGTAGACTACCCCAACCTATGGGGCTATCTACGCGACCTCTACCAATTTCGGGACGTCGCCTCGACCGTGAACTTCGATCACATCAAACGCCACTATTACATGACGCACGATGCGGTCAATCCGACGCGCATCGTCCCGATCGGACCGCTTCTCGACCTGACCGCACCCCACGGCCGAGAAGCGATGTCCTAGCCTAGCCTACGAGTTTTTGTCCATCACGACTTTGCCGCTGAGCTCTTCGACACGATCGACGTCGATGAGCACGCCGACGCCGGACTTGTCTTTGTCGCGCGACTGTTCGGTCGCGTTGGTCTTTTCCCAGACCTTCTCGCGCTCCGGCCCATCCTTGACGATACGGGCCGTGCCGTACACGCGGAACGCGCCGCCGCCGTAGGGGATGTCTTTCATGCGCGCGGCGTTGCGATAATACACCACGACCTTCGGGTTGGCGGCGAGATTGTGTTCGGTCGAACGATGGCTGCGTTCCCAGAACGACAACGTGTGATCGTCGAAGACCGCGATGCTGCCCTTCGGGCTGATCTGCGGTGTGCCGTCGGCACCGACGGTGCCCAGCAGCGCTTCGTGCCCTTCGGCCAGCGCGGTGTCATACAATTCAGCAATGAGCGGCGTTAGTTTAATCATCGTGCCGGACTATATGACCGGCGGCTGCGAGCACCTTTTTCGCCTCCGCTAAGCGATCTTCGCGCACCAGGATGTGGTCGGTGTCGTAGGTCGAGATCCCGAAGATCGAGATGCCGGCTTCCGCGAGCGGCGCGGCCAGCGATGCGACGATTCCGGTCAGCGTGAAATCGAGCGTGCCCACGACGGCGAGCGCGCGGAAGCCGCGCTGCACTTCGGTGTGCGTCGACGGGACGGCATCGTCGCGGCAGACGATCGAGAGCTCCCGCGGAGTGCGAACGACGGCGAGGAAATCTCGGCCCGCAACCCACGGCGGCACCGGAGCATCGGCTGCCAGCCGGGCCAGCGCCAAGGTCTCGTCGAGCACGTGCAGTTCCACCCGGTCTCCTCTAAACGAGCGCGGCGCTGGCGATGCGCGCGAGGCCCTCGCGGAAGGCGTCGATCGGCGCCACCCAACTGAGCCGCAGCCACCCTTCGAGCGTTGCGCCGAAGATGGAACCGGGGATCGTGACGACGTCGTGCTCCTGCACGAGGCGCATCGCGGAGGCCACCGAGTCGCTGAAGTCGGGCAACTTCACGCAGGCGTAAAATGCACCGTCGGGTTCGATGAACTGCAGACCGGATTCGCGCAGCGCCGCTAACACGGCCGTGCGCTGCGTGCGATACCACGCGGCATGTTCGGCAAGCGCACCCGGTTCGCTGAAGATGCTCTGCGCGACGCGCTGCCCGAAGGTGTTCGCCGCGGTGACGATCCACGCGTGCACCTTGCTCAACTCATCGCACAGCGGCGCGGGCGCGATCGTCCAGCCGATGCGTAAGCCGGTGAGCGCGTTGGACTTCGAGAGACCGTTGATCGCAATCGTGTAGGGATAGAGCTCGGCGAACGAACCGGCGTCTTCGACATACGTCAGTTCGCGATAGAGTTCGTCGAAGAGCACCCACACCGGTTCGCCCGCACGCGCGAGCAGCGCATCGGCCAGCTGCTGCGCTGCGGCGCGCGTGATGACGCGCCCGGTCGGGTTCGACGGCGAACCGATGATCACGAGCCGCGTCTTCGGCGAGAGCGCGGCGACGATCGCATCGGCGTCATACGAAAAGCCGGTGCTCTCGGGCATCCCGACCGAGCGGACGGGGATGCCTTCGAGCTGCGCGATCTTCGCGTAGGCCGTATAGGCCGGCTCGACCAGCAAGACTTCGTCGCGCTCGGGATCGAGCAACGTCTTGATCGCGACGTACATCGCTTCTTCCGAACCGCTCGTGATGCACACGTTGCGCGCGTCCGAGCGGCCGGGATAGGCGTAGTGCTGCGCGATCAGCGTGCGCAATTCGAGCGCGCCCGGATTGAGCGTGTACTTCATACCGCGCTCGGCCGTTTCTCGGGCCGCCGCGTCGATGAACCGCTGCTGCGGAAACAGCGTCGGTTCGCCGAGCCCGAGGTCGATCGACGTCGGGCGTTTGAGCGCGGCCATCGCGCGAATTTGCGACGGCTCGATCGCCGCAAGTTTCGGATTCACCGTCTTGTCATCCCGAGCTTGTCGAGGGATGACATATCCTAGACGGCGACCTCGTAGTCGCGCAACACGGCGTTGAGCGAGGTTTTCATGTCGGTCGATTCGCTGCGCGTGCCGATCACGAGCGCGACCGGGACGCCGTACTGCCCGGCCGGGAACGTCTTGGGCATACTTCCCGGAATCACGACCGAGCGCGGCTCAACGTACCCCTTGGTGATCACCGGTTCGTTGCCGCGCACGTCGACGATCGACGTCGACGCGGTGATGACGGTGCCGGCACCGAGCACGGCTCCGGTTCCGATGCGCACGCCTTCGACCACGATGCAGCGCGAACCGATGAACGCGCCGTCTTCGACGATTACCGGCGAAGCTTGCGCGGGTTCGAGCACGCCGCCGATGCCGACGCCGCCGGCGAGATGAACGTTCTTGCCGATCTGCGCGCACGAACCGACCGTCGCCCACGTGTCGACCATCGAGCCCTCGTCGACGTACGCGCCGATGTTGACGAAACCGGGCATCAGGATTGCGCCGCGCCCAAGGAAACTTCCGTAGCGCGCAATCCCGCCCGGAACGCAGCGCACGCCGAGCTTCTTGTAATTGCGCTTGGTCGGCACTTTGTCGAAGTACGTCGGCGAGAACTCGCGCACGCCCGGCGCATCCTTTTGCGCGCAGTCCGGACCGACGTGTTCGCTGTCCATGCGCGCGAAGTAGAGCAAGATCGCGTGCTTGATCCACGCATGTGTGATCCAGCTCTCTCCGTTGAACTCCGCAACGCGCAAGTGGCCTTCGTCCAGTGCCTCAATGACCTCGTCGACCGCCTTGCCCTTCTTCCCCTTAACGTTAGTCGGATCGGCGACCAGCGCTTCGATCCGAGCCTGTAACTCTGAAACATCCATCTCGACGCCTCTTCGGTCCGCAAGAGACGGTTCCCAGGGAAGAACGGTTGGGGTTCCGGCGAATCTTGTTGTTCCGGCTCCGCGCTTACTTCTGGAGATGTATGGCCAACACGGCTGACGACGAAAAACGTATCAACACCATCCGCTTCCTGGCCGTTGATGCGGTCCAGAAAGCGAACTCGGGCCACCCCGGCATGCCGCTGGGAGCGGCCGCCGCGGCGTACACCCTCTGGTCGCGCCACATGCAGATGGACCCGGCCGACCCCAAGTGGTTCAATCGCGACCGCTTCGTCCTCAGCGCCGGTCACGCATCGGCCTTACTCTACGCGCTGCTGCACCTCTTCGGCTACGACCTGACGATCGACGATCTCAAATCGTTTCGTCAGCTGGGCAGCCGGACGCCGGGTCACCCGGAGTACCACCACACCGCGGGCGTGGAGGTCACGACCGGCCCGCTGGGTCAGGGATTCGGCAACGCGGTGGGTCTGGCGATCGCGCAGGCACAGGTCGCGGCCACCTACTCGGCCGGCGGCAGCCTCTTCGACCATTACACCTACGTGATGGCCGGCGACGGCGACATGATGGAAGGCGTAGCCAGCGAGGCTGCTTCACTCGCCGGTCACTTGCAACTCGGCAAGCTGATTTGTCTCTACGACGACAACAAGATCTCGCTCGCCGCACCGACGTCGGTCACGTTTACCGAAGACGTCGGCAAGCGCTTCGAAGCCTACGGTTGGCACATCCAGCACATCGATGAAGCGCACGCCAACGACGTCGACGTCATCGACGCGGCGATCAAGAAGGCGAAAGGCGAGTCGAACAAGCCGTCGATCATCTTGATTCATTCGACGATCGGCTACGCCTCGCCGAAGGCCGGCACGTTCGGGGCGCACGGCGAGCCGCTCGGCGCCGACAACGTCGCCAAGACAAAGGAAACCTTAGGCTGGCCGGTCGAGCCGGCGTTCCTCATCCCCGATGACGTTGCCAAGTACTTCGGCGAACGCAAAGCCGCCGGTGCGAAAGCGCACGCGGAGTGGGACGCGGTCTATACGGATTGGAAGCGCGCCAACGCGGATCTGGCCAAACAGTTCGAGCGCGCGCGCGACGGCAAATTGCCCGACGATCTTCCCTGGCCCACGTTCAACGAAGAAAACGGCAGCGTCGCCTCGCGTGACGCGGGCGGCGTGGTGATGAACGCGATCGCCAAGGCGCTTCCCGAACTGATCGGCGGTTCGGCCGACCTCGATCCGTCGACGAAGACCTACCTCAAGGGCTTCGGCGATTTCCAGCCCGGAACGTACGGCGGGCGCAACGTGCACTTCGGCGTGCGCGAGCACACGATGGCCGCTGCGACCAACGGCATGGCCGCGCATGGCGCCATCTTGCCGTTCTGCGCGACGTTCTTCAACTTCCTCGACTACTGCAAACCGGCGCTTCGGCTCGCCGCGCTCAACCTGATGCGCACCATCTACGTGTTCACCCACGACTCCGTGTTCTTGGGCGAAGACGGTCCGACGCATCAGCCGATCGAGCAGCTCGCAATGCTGCGCGCGACACCCAACGTCATCGATCTGCGGCCGGCCGACGCTCTCGAAACGCTCGAGGCGTGGAAGTACGCAGTACAGCCGGGAACGGGACCGTCGGTCATCGTGCTCTCGCGCCAGAAGCTGCCGTATCTCGGCGACCGCAAAGCCGACGTCGCGCGAGGCGCCTACATTCTCGATGAGCCGGCCGGGACGCCCGACCTGATCCTCATCGCGAGCGGTTCGGAAGTGCAGCTCGCGCGCGCAGCAGCGAAACTGCTGGCGGCGAAGGGCACGAAGGCGCGCGTCGTTTCGATGCCGTCGTTCCACCTCTTCGATAAACAAGATGCCGCATATCGCGAGTCGGTGCTGCCGGCTGCGATCAAGGCGCGCGTCTCGATCGAAGCTGCCAGCACGTTCGGCTGGCACAAATATGTCGGCGATCGTGGCCTCGCGTACGGGCTCGATCACTTCGGCACGTCGGCCCCAGCGCCGGCGATTGAAAAAGAGTACGGCTTCACCCCCGAACACATCGCCGACGTCGCAACAGGCCTCTTGGCCGGCGTCTGATTTTCCGCAAAGGATCGCATCATGGGTAACCAACTCCGAGAACTCTCCGCTGCGGGTCAGAGCGTCTGGCTCGATAACATCAAACGCTCGATGTTCGCTTCGGGCGATCTGCAGAAGCTCATCGATCTCGGCCTGCGCGGCCAGACGTCCAATCCAACGATCTTCGAGCACGCGATCGGTGCGGGTACCGATTACGACGAGCAGCTCAAGACGCTGGCCGCCAGCGAACACGACCCGCAGAACCTCTTCGAAGCGCTGGCGATCCAAGACATTCGCAGCGCGTGCGACCTCTTCGCGCCGGTCTACAAGAGCACGAACGCGCTCGACGGTTACGTGTCGCTTGAGGTATCGCCCGCGCTCGCGCACGATACGAAGGCCACCACCGAGGCGGCTCTGCGCTTGTGGAAAGCCGTCGATCGGCCGAACGTGATGATCAAGATTCCCGGCACGCCCGAGTGCTTGGCGTCCATCCGCGCCTCGATCGCTGCCGGCGTCAACATCAACGTGACGCTGCTGTTCTCGGTCGACCAGTACGCCGCCGCGGCCAATGCCTACATCGACGGCCTCGAAGATCGCGTCAAAGCCGGTCAGCCGATCGATGGAGTCGCTTCGGTGGCGAGCGTCTTCGTCTCGCGCATCGACACGATGATCGACAAGATGCTCGACGAACGCATCGCCAAGGGCGAGAAGCTCGAAGACCTCAAGGGCAAGGCGGGCATCGCGAACCTGAAACTGACGTACGCGAAGTTCGAAGAGCTCTTCCACGGCACGCGCTTTGCCACGCTGAAAGCCAAGGGCGCGAAGGTTCAGCGTCCGCTCTGGGCCAGCACCTCGACCAAGAACCCGAAGTACGACGATCTGATGTACGTCGTCAACGTCGTCGGCGCGGACACCGTCAACACGATGCCGCCGGCCACGATCGACGCGCTGCTGGATCACGGCGTGATCAAACCCGACACGATCCATCAGGACGTTCCGGGCGCGAAAGCGCTGATCGCGGAGCTGGCCGCCAAGGGCATTTCGCTGCACGACGTCACCGAGCAGCTGGTTGCCGACGGCGTGAAATCGTTCGCGCAGTCGTTCAAAGACATGCTCGACGCAATTCAAGCCAAACACGAAGCCCTGGCCGCGAAAGCCGAGGCCAAGTGACGCAAACGGTCGCTGCGACCAACGGCGTCCCCGGGGGCGACGTCAACCCGCTGCGCGCGGGCGTCGCCTCCAGCCGCATCACCGAACCGTGCAACGTCGTGTTCTTCGGCGCGAGCGGCGATCTCGTCAAGCGCATGCTGATGCCGGCGATGTACAATCTCCGGCTCGAAGACATACTGCCGGCGAACTACGGGATTCTCGGATTCTCGCGCTGCGAATGGCAGACGGCGGAGTTCCGCGCCAGTATGCGCAAGTCGATCGACGAGTTCTCGCGTTCCGGGCCGGCCAAAGATCCGCTCTGGACCGATTTCGCCAAGCGCCTCTCCTTCGTCAACGGCTCGTTCGACGATCCGGAAGCCTTCAAGCAACTCCGCCGGCAGCTCGAAAACAACGATGCGACGCTCGGTACCGGCGGCAACCGTCTGTACTACCTCTCGACGCCGCCCTCGCTCTTCGGCACGATCATCGACCGGCTCGACGAAGCCGGGCTCGGACCGCGCGACAACAAGGCGGGCTGGACGCGCATCATCATCGAGAAGCCGTTCGGCACCGATCTCGAGTCGGCGCGGGCGTTGCAAGCCGAAGTCAACAAGGTCTTCGACGAGAAGGCCGTCTACCGCATCGACCACTACCTCGGCAAAGAGCCGGTGCAAGACATCATGGCGCTGCGCTTCGCAAACGTGATCTTCGAGCCGCTCTGGAACCGGCGCTACATCGAGCACGTCCAGATCACGGCGACGGAAACGGTCGGCGTCGAAGAACGCGGCGGCTATTACGACAACGCCGGCGCGCTGCGCGACATGATTCAGAACCACGTCATGAACTTGCTCGCGCTGGTTGCGATGGAGCCGCCGGTGTCGCCGACGGCCGACAACATCCGCGATGAGAAGTTTAAGGTGCTATCGGCGCTGCGGCCGATGGACCGCTCGCGCATCATGCTCGACACCGCCCGGGGTCAATACGGACCGGGCGCCATCGGCGGCAAGCCCGTCCCCGGCTATCGCGAAGAACCCAACGTCAACCCGAAGTCGAACACGGAGACCTACGCAGCGGTCAAGCTTTTCATCGACAACTGGCGCTGGGCCGATGTCCCGTTCTTCCTGCGCAGCGGCAAACGCATGGCGCGCAAGAACTCCGAAATCGCGATTCGCTTCAAGGGCATCCCGCACAAGCTCTTCGGCGAAGCCGGCGACTCGATCGACAACAACGTACTCGTCATGAAGATCCAGCCCGAAGAGGGCGTCTCGCTGCGTTTCTCGGCCAAAGTTCCCGGGCCGAAGATGCACATCCGCGCGGTCTCGATGGACTTCAACTACGGCACGGGCTTCGGCGTGGTGTCGGCGCCCGCATACGAGCGTCTGATCGGCGATGCGATGCGCGGCGACGCCACGTTATTCACGCGCTGGGACGCGGTACAGCAAGCGTGGGAGCAAGTCATGCCGATCCTCGAGACGTGGCAATCCACCATCGACGAAACGTTTCCGAATTATGCCGCCGGATCGCAAGGCCCGGCGTCCTCCGACCGGATGCTCGCAGCCCACGGAGCGGAATGGAGGAAGATATGACCCCACCTGCTATCCCGACCGGCGACATCGCTCTGATCCGCAGCGAGCTGGCGCGCGCCAAGCCGCACATTACCACGATGAACTTCATCGTGTGGATCGATCGAGAGAGCAACCGCGATTGGGTATTGCAGCGGGCCATCAAGATCTCCGAAAAACATCCGTCTCGAACGATCGTCCTCGATGCGAGCCCGGGCCGCATCGGCGCCCACGTGCGGCCGCTCGATCCAAACGACCCCGCGCAGCAGAGCGCCTTCATCGACATCGGCGTCGCCGGCATCTCGCCGAAGGAGGCGTGCGAGCTCGCCACCTCGCTCGCCGTTCCCGACGTGCTGACCGTGCTGTGCTGGAGCGCCGAAACGCTCGATGAGAACACCGCGTTCCGCTGCTTCTTCGCCGGCGGCGAACTGCCGGTGGCCGTCGTCGACTCCTCGCTCGGCGTGCGCGATGCCTCAACGATTCTCGAGGTCGCCAAGTTCTACAACGAACATCCCGGCGTCTCGCTGCGTGACCTGGCGTGGATGCGTTTGCACCTTTGGCAAGACATCATCGCGCACTTCTTCGACGATCCGGCGCTGCGCGAGGAGCTCTTTTCCATCCGTAAGCTGCGTATCGTGGCCGGCTCCGACGCCGAAGCGCTCTATCTGGGCGGCTGGCTCGGGAGCCGGCTCGGCTGGAGCGCGACGGCGCACGATGAGTTCGCCGACCGCAACGGTCATCACATCGCGTTCGAACACGAGCGCGGCGGGCAAGCGCGGCGCGTCTACAGCGTCGCCCTCACCACGGCCACGTCGGTCTATGAGGGCAGTGTCGACGAAAAAGATCCGTCGATAGTACGCGTATGGGTCGAAGGCGCGAACGCGCGCGAAGTGCGGCTCGTACCGGTCAAGGCGATCGATACGGCATCGCTGGTCGAACGCGCGGCACTCGAGGAACCGGGCACCGACGAGATCTTCGAGCGGGCGCTGCGCATGGTACCGACGCTGATGGCGGGCTAACAGATGCCCGTCAACGTCGCGATCGAAATTCTGCCCGATGAGCAGCACTTGGCCGAAGCCGCCGCCGACCGTTTCATCGGCATCGTCGAAACGGCACTGCGCTATCGCCAGATCGCCGACGTTGCGCTGGCCGGCGGTTCGACGCCCAAAGCGATGAACGCGCTGCTCGCCGGCTCGCCGCGCCGTGGCCACGTTGCGTGGGATCGCGTACGCTTCTTCTTCGGCGACGAACGCACCGTGCCGCCCGACGACCCCGAGTCGAACTATCGCATGACGCGCGAAACGCTCTTCGATCCGCTCGGCATCCCCGCCGACCACATCTTCCGCATCCACGGCGAAGACGATCCGCAGGCGGCCGCCGAAGCGTACGCCCAAGTGCTCGTGCGCGAACTCGGTTCGCGGCCGCGCTTCGATCTGCTCTACCTCGGCATGGGTCCGGACGGCCACACCGCGTCGATCTTCCCCGGCACCTACTCCCGCATCGACGATACGAAGCTGGTGGTCGCGAACTGGGTCGAACAATTCAAGACCTGGCGCATCACGCTCACGCCGCACGTCATCAACGATGCCACGCACGTCGTGATCACGGCCGGCGGCAGCGCCAAGGCCGACGCCCTACACGCAGTGCTCGACGGCCCGCACGATCCGGACAAGTATCCGGTGCAGCTCGTCGCCCCGACGGACGGCGAGCTGCATTGGCTTATTGATGAAGCGGCGGCGGCGAAACTTGCGCGTCGGGCGGGAGCGGCAGGACGCTAGTCGTCGGGCTGGTCAAGTTCAGCGTCGTCGTGCCGACGTTTTGCACGTCGATGTTGTCGTTCGCGAAGTTCGTCCCCGCAACCGCGTTGAGCTGAACGACCGCCTTGTTGAGGGCCGTCTGCGCCGAGAGCTCGCGCCCTTCGTTGTCGGCCAGATCCAGCTGCCGCTGCAAGACGAGGAACGTCGTCGACGTTCCGGCCGCGAAGCGCCGCTGTTCGGAGAGCAGCACGCGCGCCGAGGCATCGCGCGCGGCAGATGCGGCGGCCAGCCGGTACTGCGTTTCGCGGAGCGTCTGAATCGCGTTCACCGCTTCCGAGCGCACGCGCTGTAAGAGCGCCAGCTCTTGCACCGCGACTTGTTTCGCTTGTTCTTGCGCAATCGCGTATTCGGCCTTGGCCGTGCGGTTGCCGATGGGGAACTGCAGCGTGAGCGAGACGTTATACGTCGGGAAGCGGAAGTTCCACAGGTTCTGCCACGACTGTCCGGCCGTACCGGTTTGGAAGGCCGGTGTGGTGCCGAAGTTCGGCACGATGAACGGGATCTGGTTGGCCGGCGTTGCCGTCGCGTTGTAGTTGGAGATCAGCTGATCGAGCGCCGTGATCTCGCCGCCGAGGGTTTGGAAGAACGGCGTGCCGCTGAGGTTGTTCGGAACGCCCGAGAAGCCGTTGGCCGTGATGCCGACGCCCAGATCGAGCTGTGGCAAGCGCTGATTCTTCGCGTACGCGAGGTTCGCGTTTGCGGTGAGCCGCTCGGCGCGCAGTTGCGCGAGTTCGGGGCGATTACGCAACGCGGTGACGATCAAATCGTCGAGCTTCGGCTCGGCCGGCAGTTGCAGCACGGGCGAGGTCGGTACGAGGTTTGCCATCCACAGCGGATCGGCCGGGTTGGCCAAGATGAGGCCCTTGAGCTGCGTTTGCAGTGCCTGTACGGATTGCAGCGCCGAGAACACGTTGTCTTGAAAGACGTTGACCTGCGTGTTCGACTCGACGATGTCGACCGGCGCCGCGGCGCCGCGCGCTGCCAGCCGTGAATTCGATGCGGCCTGGGCTTGCGAATTCCGCAGGCCCTCTTCTTGGATTGCAACGTCGCGCCAAGCGGCGACGAGATCCCAGTAGGCGTTCGAGACGCTGGTGACGGTTTGCGAGGCTTGCGTGAGCACTTGCGCCGATTGCATCTGCGAGTTCGCGTTCGCCAAGAGAAGCTGGCGGCGCACGGCGCTCCCGCCGCCCGAGCCCTTGAGCAGCGGCTGCGTGAAGTTTAGCGCGATCGCCGTCTGATAGAACGGGTTATAGCTGTTCAGCTCGGCGTTATTCTGGATGGACTGTTGACTGCCGCTCAAACTATAGCGGCCGCCGTTCGACGTCATCCCCGTGAACGCGGCGGAGACGCCGTCGGAGATCTGCGTGATTGGGCCGCCGTTGGGTCCCGCTTGGAACGGCGACGTTGCCGGCTGCACCGAGTGCGTATAGGAAGGCACGAGCTGGAACTGGACGTCGTAGGCGCCCTTGGCCGCGACGATCTGGTAGTTCGCAATGCGGTTGTTCGACTCGGCGATGGCGAGATCGGTGTTGCGCTGGAGCGCCATCGTGATGGCGTCTTGCAAGTTAATGCCGACGAACGGCTGGTTCACGCCGATGAGGTCGCCGGTCGGCAGCGGCGCATTCGCGGGCGCGGCGTAACCGGGTGCAACGTTCGGTACATTCGGCAGCACCGCCGGAATCGGCGGCGGCGGCAACGCTTCACCTTGCGGCTGTGACTGTTGCGAGCGCTGCGGCTGCGATGCCGCCGGCTGCTGCTGCTGCTGCGGTGATGTTTGCTGCTGCTGCTGCGTAGGCGTCGACGGCAGAACCGCGGGTACCGCGGGCGAGCTGACGGGGGCCGGGGAGGGCTGTTGCGCTGACGCGGGGCTTACCGCGGAGCACAACAGGACGGAGATGCCCAGCATCCCCGCTGTTAAGCGTACGAACATGGAGGTTGCTCTACTTTACCTTGACGGACGTCTCGACGGACATCCCCACCCGCAGCGGCTTATCGGCCGGCGCATCGACGATCGCAATGCGAACCGGCAGACGCTGCGTCACTTTGACGAAGTTGCCCGTGGCGTTCTGCGCCGGGATCAAGCTGAACGTGTTTTGCGATGCAGGTCCGATCGACTCGACGCGGCCGTGGAACGTCGTGCCCTTGTAGGCATCGACGTCGACGTCGACGTCTTGACCGACCTTCATTTTGCCGAGCTGCGTTTCTTTGTAGTTTGCCGTGATGTAGAGGTTCGATCGCGGCACGAGTTCCAGCAGCGCTTGTCCCGGCGCAACGGTCGCACCGACTTCGATGTTCTTGGCGCCGACGACGCCGTCGATCGGCGAGCGAATCGTCGTGTAGTTGAGCTGATCGCGAGCCGTTTGGGCTTGCGCGATCGCCGACTTCACCTGAGCCTGAGCGGCGTTCGCTTGCGCGGCAATTGCCGGTACGCGCGAGGGTGCGGCGGATTCAACCAGGCGCCCCTGCGCCGTTTGGAGCTGACCTTCGCCCGAGCCGATGCCGGCTTGCGCCGCGGTCGCTGCGGCAATCGCCGCGGTCTCACGCGCTTGCGCCTGCGCCACGTTGGTTTGCGCGGAAGTTACCTGATCGAGCGCCGCGCGGTACTGCGAGAGCGCTTGTGCTTGGGCTGCGCGGAATGAATCGAGTTGCTGTTGCGAAGCATCGCCGGTGCGCACGAGCGAACTGTAGCGCTCGAAATCGGCGTTGGCTTTGGCGAGCGCGGCGTTCGCGCTCGGCACCGTGGCTTGCGCGACGCGGAGTTGCGCCTGGGCGCCGGCAACGGCGGAATGCGCCGCGTCGGCCTGCTGGCGGTACGACTGATAGGTGGCCTCGGCATTGTTAATCTGCGCCTCGGCCGCTTTCACGCCGCCGGAGCCTTGGCTCTTCTGCGCGTTCTGCTGTTCGGCCGTCAGCTGCACGTTCTGTTGCGCGGCGTTGGCCTGCGCTTGTTGCGCGGCCACAGCGGCCTGCGCTTGTTCGAATTTGGTGCGCTCGTCGCGGTTGTCGAGCACGATGAGGACTTGGCCCTTATGAACCGTGTCGTTCGTGTCGGTGAGGATCTGGCTGACGCGCTCGGAGATCTTGCTCGTGATCGTCACCGTATCCGCGTCGACCCGCGCATCATCGGTCGTTTCGTGCGTCGTCGCATATGCGAGGAAACGGATCCCCCAAATGAGGACGGCGATGAGCACGACGGCGCCGGCGATGATTGCAATCACCGGCGGTTTGCGGCGGGGCGAGGGCGGCTTGATCTCATCGCCGCGGTCGTTGACCAGCGGCGGCGGTGGCGGCGGGGTGCCGCGACCCTCCGCTGTGCGGGGGGCTTCGGTGCGGGTTTCCACTAGCGTTGTACTCCGTTCAGGAAGACGTCGACGATCGCGTCGATCGTCCCATTATCGATTGGGTCGTTGCCCCAAAGCTTGCGCGCGACGACGAGCTGGAACATCATACCCATGTAAAAGCGCGCGAGAAACGAGGGCTCGCCGTCCAGCCGGCCCTCTCGCACGCGTTCGGCAAAATAGTCCGTCAAGAGCCCGATGACTTGGCGCGGGCCGCGCCATTCGGGCGCCTCAAAATCGGCCGGACCATGTTCGAGCGCGTCTTCGGCGAGCGCGATGCACATCAGCTCGCGCTGCCCGTTCATCACCCGCACGGCGGCGTGCGCGATCGTCTTGATGTCGGCCCCAATATCGGTACCGTTCAGTTCGCCGATTACGCTGCGAAGAGTTTCGATCGCGCATGAGTCTTCGCGCATCGCGCCGATGAGCGCGGCCTTCGAGCCGAAGTGGCGGAAGAGCGTCGCTTCGTTGACGCCGGCGCGTTCGGCAACTTCCCGGGTGGTGGTGCCGCGCGTGCCGTTGCGTTCGAAAATCTCGCGCGTTGCGGCGAGAATGCGGGCGCGCGTTTCCTCGACTCCGGCGTGGGTGCGTTGCGGTGCCAGCATCAGTTATCTTTCACGAAGACCGAGGGGTCGACCGCGACATTGGTTTGGTAGTCGCCGTACGTGCCGTACGCGACGGCGCGCACGTGCGGAATCTTGATGTCGGCGCGCTGCGAGACCAGCAGCCGGTATCCGCCGATGTCGCGGAACGACTGCGACATCGTGATCGAGCCGCCGTTATAGTAATCGTAACGAATCTGATCGATCGACCAGGTGGCCGGATCGACGAGGACTGTTTCGTGATCGATCATGCCGCGCACGCGCTGCACCATCGTCAGCGTGATATCGCGATGATGCTCGAAGAGCGATTCGCCCGAGTTCGTGATCACGAAGTGGCGCTCCCAATTCGCGGGGTCGCCGACATCGGTATAGAGTTTCTCGAAGCCGCGCGCATACGACGGCAGCTTGTCGAAAACGACCTCGTAGTTCGACGGGCGCTGATAGTACGTCGTCGCATCGAGGTGTTCGCGGATGAACGGGAACGAGCTCAAGCGGATGTCGACGTGCAAGCGGCCCTGAAACGACGAGAGATTCGGATTGCGTTCGATCACGCGCGCGATGATCGCCGCCGGATCGGAGGGCACGGCTTGCGGTGCGACGGCGGCCTTCGCCGGCAACGAGCCGGCGGCACTGACGAACGCCGCCAGCATGGCCGCCACGACGCGGGGGATCCAGCGCCGGTGGCCGTTGCGCGGAGTGGCGTCCGGATCGAGCGGGAGCGCGAAGACGCGGTCGAGGCCGTAGAGCGCGAGCGCGTCGCGCAGGGCCGGAGTGCGCGGCTCGACGGCGATCGCGCCGCCCACTTCGCGCACCCGCCGCAGGCCGCCGACGAGCGTGGCGACGAGTTCGGGGGGCAGGGCCTCGCCCTCCAGCGCCACGATAAGACGGGGCGCCCGGACCTTGGCGTCGAGCAAATCGTCGACCAGCGCGTCGAAGTGGGCGCGGGCGTTTTCGTCGTCGACGGCTAACGTGAGGTGGGTCGGTTCGTTCATAGCTCTCATCATGCGTGTAAGTACTTGCATAACTATAACGCAAGCCATCTCCGAGTGCAAGTACTCGCTTGCATTTCATTTCCGTCCCGTACGGTGGGCCGGCGGTGATTGATTCCGCGGAGGTGGCGATTGCCGCCGAGGGCGCCGGATTGGGCGCCGCCACGATCTATCTGGCCGCCCTCGATCGCGAGCGGCCGCGCCTAGCCCTCGATTCCGGGCGCCCGATCTATCCCGCCAGCATGATCAAGGTGCCGTTGGCGGCCGCCGCCGCATCCGCGGTCGAGGCCGGCCGGGCGCGCTGGGGCGATCAGGTCGAGGTCCTCGCGGCCAACATGACCTTTAACGACGCGCCCTCTCCCCTCGAGCCCGGCTACGTCGCAACGGTGATCGAGCTGGTCGAACTGATGCTGACGCGCTCGGACAACGTCGCGACCAACGTGTTGATGGACGTTCTCGGCCGCGAGCCGGCCACGCTCGACGCCCGGGCGCTCGGACTGCGCGAGACCGCGTTCCGGCGCAAGCTCTCCGGGAAGCTGCCGCTGATCGACGACCCCGCCGCCACCGGCCGCAACAGCCACCCGGCGCGCGAAGCCGCCGACTTGTTCGAGGGCATCGCGCGCGGGCGCATCCCGTCGAGCCCGCTGCTGCACCGCTTCTTGCGCGGTCAAGTCTGGAACACCAAACTCTCGGCCGGCCTCGAGTCCGGCGATCGCTTCGCGCACAAGACCGGCGACACCGACGACACGAGCCACGATGGCGGCATCCTCGAACTCGCCGGCGGCGGGCGCTACGTCATCGTCGTCTATAGCGAACTTGCGTCAAACGACGAGACCGACGCGCGCTTCGCCGCCTTCATGCGCGGGCTCCGGCCCCGGCTCGTCGAGGGGTGAGGAGAACGGGCGCGAAACTTTTTTGCCCATGAAGAACACGCTGTTGTGCGCGCTGGCGCTCACACTCGCGCTCGGCACCGCGCTTCCCGGTGCAGCCGCGACCCGCGGCCCCGCTGCGGGCAAGACCGTCAAAATCGGTGTCATCGCCGATGTAACGGGCTCCGGTGCCGTCTACGGCACGATGCAAAAGAACGCATACGATCTGGCCAACGACGACGTGATGTCGGGCGTCATCGACGCCGGCGGCGCGAACCTCTCGTTCGACGTCGAAGACGCCGCGAGCGATCCGGCCCAAGTCGTGAACCTGATGCAGAAGTTCACCACTGACGGTTCGACGCCGCTGGTGCTCGGCCCAACGCTCTCGGGCGAAGCGTTCCGCGCGTTTCCGATCGCGAAAGCCGCGAACTTCCCGGTGATGGGCACGTCGACGACGGCCGAAGGCGTGACCGCGATCGGACCGACGGTCTTCCGCGACTCGCTGGCCGAATCGCAGGCGATCCCGCCGACGGTTGCGCGCGTGCAGCAAACCTGGCATGCCAAAACCGTGGCGATCATCTACGGCGACGACAACGCGTTCACCAAAACCGACGGCGATCTGTTCGCGCGCGAATTCCAGAAGAGCGGCGCAACCGTTGTCGATACCGAGACCTTCCACATCGGCGATAAAGATTTCGGACCGGCGCTGACCAAGATCGCGTCGAAAAAGCCCGATGTGATCGCGATCGGCGGCCTCTTCCCCGAAGCGACGCAGATCATTGCCCAAGCCGGCAAGCTCGGCATCAAGGCCCACATGCTCGGCGGCAACGGCCTCAACTCCACCCAGATGTATCAGACGGCCGGCCCGGCGTCGGTCGGCGTGGTCGTCGGTGCGGCGTGGTTCATCGGCGGCAAGTACACCGGCAACCTCGAATTCGTGCAGCGCTTCAAAAAGAAGTACGGCACGACGCCCGATCAGTTCGCGGCGCAAGCGTACGCCGCGGCCCAAGTCGTCGCATCGCTCGTCAAGGCGGGCGCCACCACGAAGGAAACGATGCTCGCCGGCTTGCGCAACGTGCGCGTCGTGCAAACGGTGCTCGGCCCGATCGCCTTCGATCAGAACCGCGACGTAAAAGCCGCGCCGGTGGTGCTGAAGATCGTCAAGGGCGGCTTCGCCTATCTGTAAGATTCGAGTCGCTTAGCTTTGCTCGCGCAACAGCTCGTCAACGGTCTCTTCCTCGGCGCCGTTTACGCGCTGTTCGCGGTCGGTTACACGCTCGTCTTCGGCGTGCTCGACATCCTCAATCTCGCGCACGCCGCGATCTACATGATCGCCGCGTTCACCGCATACTCGCTGGTGGCGCACGGCTTGCCGATCGGCATCGCATTTGCCGGCGGCGTGCTCGTGGCCGGCGTCGTCGGGATCCTGCTCGACCGGATCGCGTTCGCGCCGTTGCGCCGGCGTAATGCCGGCACGCTGGTGCCCCTGATCTCCTCGATCGGCGCCGCGATCATCATCGGCGCGGTCGCGCGCGGGATCTACGGCATCAACGAGCGCCACTTCGTCGACGGCGGTATCGACTCGCCGCCGATCCATCTAGGCCCGGTAACCTTTACCGCGGTCGAAGCGATCATTTTCGCGACGGCGATCGCACTGATGCTCGTGCTGAGCTACGTGCTGCGCGCAACGACGCTCGGGCGCAATATCCGCGCCGTGTCGCAAGACCGCATCGCCGCGGCGCTCCTCGGCGTCAACATCGAGCGCACGATCGCTGCGACCTTCTTCATCGCTTCGGCGCTCGGCGGCGCAGCCGGCATTCTCACCGGGCTGGAATACAACTCCGTAAGCATCGACATGGCCGGTTCGATCGAGCTCAAGGGATTGGCGGTGATCGTTCTCGGCGGTATGGGCAGCATCACGGGTGCCGTGATCGGGGGCTTCGTGATCGGTGCCGTCGAGACGCTGGCCGTCGCTTACGGGCTCTCGGAATGGCGCGACGCCCTAACGTTCGGCGTGATGTTCGCGATCTTGGTGGCGCGTCCGGCCGGCATCTTCGGCGCGCGCGCGCTTCGCAACGCGTGAGCTTCTTCGTCCAGTTCTACGCGCAGCACTCGCGGCTGCTCGATGAGATCGGCATCAACGCGCTGCTCGCGCTTTCGCTCTCGGTTTCGCTTCAGGCCGGGCAACTGGCGCTGGCGCAAGCGGCCTTTGCCGGAATCGCGGCGTACGTAGCGGCGATTGCGAGCGTGCAATACCACTGGCCGCTCTTCCCGAGCATTCTGCTGGCCGTTATTTGCTCGACGCTCGTCGCGGCATTGCTCGCCTATCCGGTGCGGCAGTTGCGCGGCATCTTTCTCGCCATTGCAACGATCGGTTTCGGCGAGATCCTGCGCGTGGTCCTAAACAACCTCGCCATCACCGGCGGCGCCGAGGGACTGAGCGGAATCCCGAACGACGTCAACACCGCCATCATCTACGGCGGGCTCGTGCTGGTGGCGGTAGCGCTGTTCGCTTTGTCGCGCACGAAGTTCGCGCTTGCCGTCGCCCTCACGCGCGAGGACGAGGCGGCGGCGCGCGGCGTCGGCGTCGACACCGGCATGGTGCGTTTCGCCTCGCTCGCGCTGGGCGGAGCAATCGCGGGCCTTGCCGGCGCGCTCTACGCGCACGCGTTTTATTTTCTCACGCCCAGCGACTTCGGCTTTCCGCGCATGGAACAGATCCTCGTGTGGTGCGTGATCGGCGGCGTGACGAGCCCGATCGGCGCAGTGGCCGGCGCGGCGTTCCTCTCGATCTTGCCGGAGGTCATTCGCGGTCTCGCCGACTTCCGCGAGATCACGAACGGCATCATTTTGCTGGCCGTGATCCTGTTCGCGCCGAGCGGCTTCTCCGCATTATGGCGCTCGCGACGCGCAACGGTGCGGCGCGATGCCTGAGACGCTCGTCCTCGATCGCGTCGGCGTTCGCTACGGCGGCGTCATCGCGCTCAGCGACGTGTCGCTGGCGGTTTCGCCCGGCGCAACGCTCGGCCTGATCGGGCCCAACGGCGCCGGCAAAACGACGCTCATCAATGCCACCACCGGCATCGCACCGCTGACCACCGGAACGATCGCGCTGGGAGACCGCCGGCTGAACGGATTGCCGCCGCACCGCATCGCACGCGCCGGTATCGCGCGCACCTACCAGAACATCCGCCTCTTCGGTGCGCTCGACGTGCGCACGAACCTCGCGGCCGGCGCCTTCGCGCAGCCCGGCGCGCTCAGCGACGACGCCGCGCGCGCGTTGCTCGAACGCGCCGGCGTTCCCGATCTCGATCTGGACGCGCTCGCCGCCGCACTGCCGTACGGCGATCAACGCCGCCTCGAGATCGCGCGCGCCCTCGCCGCCCGCCCGTCGATTCTGATGCTCGACGAGCCCGCTGCGGGCATGAACCCCGCCGAGACCGCGCGCCTAGTCGAAACGATTCGCGCCATCGCAAGCACCGGCATCGGCATCCTGCTGATCGAACACGACATGACGCTCGTGCGCGCCGCCTGCGACAACGTCGTCGTCCTGAACTTCGGTGAAGTCCTCGCCCGCGGCACCCCCGCCGAAATCGCCCGCAACCCAGCCGTGATCGAAGCCTACCTCGGCACAACCGCCGGTGTGATGTAATGGCCGTGCCGCTTAATGTCGTCCCGAGCAAAGCGCCGACAGGCGCGTCGTCGAGGGACAGCCACTAATGGCGCTACTCGAGGTGACCGGCCTGTGCGCCGGTTACGGCAAGATCGAGATCCTGCACGGCGTCGACGTCGCGCTTGAGGCCGGCACGCTGTGCGCAATCGTCGGTGCAAACGGCGCCGGCAAGACAACGTTGCTGCTCGCGATCTCCGCGATCATCAAGAAACGCGCCGGCGCCGTGCGCTTCGACGGCGAAGACGTCACCAAGCTAGCACCGCACACGCTCGTTCACCGCGGCCTCTTGCACGTTCCGGAAGGCCGCCGCATGCTCGCACGCATGAGCGTCGAGGAAAACTTGCAAGTCGCCGCAGCGGTACGCGGCGCAGCGGGGTTCGCCTCGATCGCCGGCCTCTTCGATCGCTTCCCGATCCTGCGCACGCGCCGCAATGTCTCCGCCGGTTCGCTTTCCGGCGGCGAACAGCAAATGCTCGCGATCGCCCGCGCGCTCGCCGCCGGCCCCAAAGCACTGCTGCTCGACGAACCCTCGATGGGTCTCGCGCCCAAACTCGTCGACGAGATCTTCCACATCATCGCAAACGAACGCGCCAACGGCACCTCGATCCTACTGGTCGAGCAAAACGCCCACCGCGCCCTCTCGATCGCCGACCACGCCTACGTAATGGACCGCGGCCGCATCACCCTATCGGGCACAGGCCCCGACCTCCTCAACAACCGCGAAGTAACCGCCGCCTACCTCGGCTGAAATCGCGCCAAAAAGCCGGGGCAACTCCACTCACGGTTGCGCTCCGAAGCCGAGCGAGAGCTGCGGGATGGCGGCGACGCAGATGAGGGCGAGGACGATCGCGAGCAGATAGGGGACGATGCGCGCAACGGCGAGGTCGGGATCGCATTTGCCGATCGCGCACGCGGCGTAATAGCCCGCGCCGAACGGTGGTGAGAACAAGCCGACGCCCATCGCGAGCACCGCCACGATCGCGAAGTGGACTTCGGCGATGCCGGCGGCCTTGGCGATCGGGAAGAGCAGCGGGCCGAACAGCACGATCGCGGGGATGCCTTCGAGGATCGAACCCAGCACGAGAAAGAGCACGATTGCGAGCGCCATGAACCCCGCCTTGCCGCCGGGCGCATGCGTGAGGACGGCAGCGAGCTGATCCGCAAAGCCCGATTGCGTCAGCGCCCACGCCATCGCGGTTGCGGTCGCGATGATCAGCATGATCGCGCCGGTTAGGCTGACGGTCTCGCGTAACACCGGATACAGCTGGCGCCAATCGAACTCGCGATACACGAAGATGCCGACGAGCACGGTATAGATGATGCCGATCGTGCTCACTTCCGTCGCCGTCGCGACACCGCCGAGGATCGCTGCGCGGATGACGAAGGGCAGCACGAAGCCGGGAATCGCGACGAAGAATGCCCATAGGATCACGCGCAACGCCGGACGCGGCGCAAGTTCGGTGCGATCGTCGCGCGAGCGAAACCAGACGACCACCAGCAGAAACAGTGCGGCCACCGCTGCGGGTACCAGACCGGCTGCAAACAACGCGGCAATCGAGACCCCGGTCGTCGAGCCGATGATGATCAGCACGAGGCTCGGCGGAATCGTTTCCGCCATCGCCGCGGACGACGCGAGCAGCGCTACGAGCTCGGGGCGCGGCGTGCCGCGGCGTTCCATCTCGGGGAAGAGCACTGGCGCAACCGCGGCCATATCGGCCGCCTTTGCACCGGAAATTCCGGAGACCAGATACATCGCGAAGACGAGCACGAAGCCAAGCCCGCCGCGCAGATGGCCCACGATGCTCGCGAGCGCGGCCACGAGACGCTTCGCGATGCCGGCGTTCCCCATCAGGAGTCCCAGCACGATGAACAGCGGAATCGCGAGCAGGATCAAGCTCGAGATGCCCTCGTCCATCCGGTCGACGACCGTGCTCAGCGGGACGCTCGTCGTCAGCCCGAGGTAGCTCAGCGTGCCGAAACCGAAGGCGAATGCGATCGGGATACCGATCGCCACGCACGCGCCCACGAGCAGGACGAAGAACAGCAGCAGGTTGACGTTACCGAGCGGCACGAGTAGCGGGCGGCCGAAGTACGCCGCGACGCAGACGACGAGCGCGACGGCCACCACGGTGATGACCTGTTTGCGCGGCGCTTCGATCAAACGCAGCACCGAGATAAGAAGAAACGCGATGAGTGCAACGACGATCGAGGCAATCACGTCCGAATGCGGGATCCCGAGCACGGGCGTGAGATCGGTCTGTTCCTGAATCAGGAACGTGCGGCTCGCGGGGAAGAGTTCGAGCGCGAACAGCGCCACGACCACCGACGAGATCACGTCCAGCAGCGAGGCCATCTCGGGGCTCACGCGCCGTACGATCGCCGTCAGACGGATGTGCTCGCGGCGCCGGTAGGCGGAGATCGCGCCGAGCATCGCCAGCCACAACAAGAGGATCGTCGCGATCTCATCGGTCCAGACGATCGCGTTGTGGAGCACGTAGCGCGAGAACACGCCGGCGGCGAGGGCCACGACTTCGACGACCAGCAGTACCGCCGCCAGCGGCTCGGTGAGATAGCCGATCCATCGGTCGACGGTGTTCGTCCAGGAGGATTTCACGTTCCCGAATCGTTTACCTAAAATGAAGAACTTTCCTTACGCCGGAGGATGTCCATGACCGACCGCGTTTCACGTTCGCGCTTCGTTGCAAGCGCCGCCGCATCGACGTTCGCGTCGATCGCGATCGTCCGCTCGCCCGCGCGAGCCGCGCAATTCGATTACAAGATGGCACACGGCACGCCGACCAACATGGCCGTGCACGTGCGCTCGGCCGAAATGTGGGACGCCGTGAAGCGCGAAACCAACGGCGCGATCAATGTCAAGATCTTCCCGAACAACCAACTCGGCAGCGAGCTCGCGCAACTCGCGCAGTTACGCTCCGGTGCCTTGCAGTTCATGATCATCCAAGGCGTGTCGCTCTCGGGCGTCGTTCCCGGCGTGTCGATGGACGGGCTCGGCTTCGTTTTCCGCGACGCCGCGCAAGCCGAATCCGCGTACGATGGCCCCCTCGGCGCGTACTTGCGCAAGCTCATCACCGATAAGGGCATCTTCGCGTTTCCGCGCGTGTTCAATTTCGGCATGCGCCAAGTCACCTCATCATCGCATCCGATCCGCACGGCGGCAGACTTCGGCGGCTTCAAGATTCGCACGCCGCCCGCACCGATTTCGGTCGACCTCTTCAAGACGCTTGGTGCATCGCCGACGCCGATCGTGTTCCCGGAGCTCTATCTCGCGCTGCAAACGAAAGTCGTCGACGGACAAGAGACGCCGTACAGCACGATCGACGTGTCGAACTTCGCCGAAGTGCAGAAATACCTGAGCGTCACCAACCACACGGCGACGATCTTCTGGTTTCTCGCCAACATGGAAGCGTGGAACGCAATACCGCCGCCGATGCAGGCGATCGTGTTGCGGCATGCCGAGCGCGCGGCGATTCTCGAGCGCCGCGATACCGAACAGCAGAGCACGGCCACGGCCGACAAGCTGCGCCGCGAGGGCATGACGTTCAATACCGCCGATGCCGCCTCGATGCGCGCCCCGCTCAAGCCGTTCTACACCCGCTGGAAGGGCGAGTTCGGCGCGACGGCGTGGGATTTGCTTGAAAAAACATCAGGCAAACTGGTCTAGATCGCTTGTGGAAACGGTGAATACCGGTGGATCGCCGTGCATAACGAAAAGTTCTTGTGGATAACCGCTCCTTGGCGCATTGCGCCCCTTGCAATCAAATTTCGCGTATGACATCATGAACTCACGACAAGCGATTGTCGTGCGACTGGCGAGACAGTCGCGGCGAGTACGGGCCGCAGCGAGCAATCAAAGCCCCGGAAACCCAATGGCCTTCGACGCCGCACTGGGCTGAGCAATCGGCGCGGGCGTGCGCAACACCAGTAAACTCGCATGACGAAAGCCCCGTGGTTCGCGCCGCGGGGCTTTCCGACATTATAAGCCGTTCCAGTCCGTGTACGGCGCCGGCTTCTTCGCCGGCGGACCGACGTCGATCGCGACGTCGAGATGCGCCGTGAGCTGGATCTTCTGCGGGTCGCCCGCGTAGAGCTGTCCGTCGACCCACACGGTGGTGTGCTCGCCCGGCCGGAGCTTCGCGCCGGCAACATCCGTGCGCGAGAGCGGCTGCCCCCACACCGCAAAGAACTGACCCAGCGTGTACGAGCGCATCGTCGGCGACTCGACGTGGATGATCCCATCGGGTGTGTGCGTGTGCAGCCAGTAGAAGCAGTTGCCCATGAGCGGGCGGCCGACATCTTCAGGAATACCCACCGGTTTGCCGTGATCGAAGATCGCGAGGTGCTGATGGATGTGGAGCACGTTGCCTTCCATCTGGTCGCAGTGAATGCCGTCGACCGGTTGTCCGGTCGGCACGCTTGCCGCGCCCGGCGCGAACGTCGAAGCCGCCAGCAGCGCCGCAATGCAAATGCGAATGATTACGAGCATACGAGCCCTTTCTCGGTGGATAATATGGATGCCCAGGCGAGCGCGGTGGAAAACGCAACTTTCTTGTGGATAACCGCAAGCGCCGTCTTGCGTTGTCGGGACGACCGACGTATGCTCCATTCACGCCGGTTTACCGGCGCGCGAGCGACGAGAAGCTCGCAGCGAATTGGTTACGACGCACGGCTCGTCCGTTCGCCGCCATCCGGTTCCTCAACGAAGTACGACGCCGTAATGGCCGAGCTGATCGGCGAGGACGTGCGCAGATCGGATTCTCGTGCTGACCGGCGCCGCGGGGCCCACGTCCCGCGGCGCCGTCGCGCATTTTAGCCTTCGTATGTTTTGGCGAGCGCGCGCGCGATGATGCGCGCGTGTTCGCGCGCGCTTTCCGGCGCGATGACTTCGCCTTCCGTCCCCCAGCTCAACGACCAGCGTACGATTTCGGCCGGATCGGCAACGCGATACGTGATCTCGACCGAGCCGTCGTCTTGCCGCTCGACGCGCCGGTCGCGCGCGACGCTCGCCGCCGCGGCCGCCTTCGCCACGACCGGCGAGAACCGCACGGTCACGTCGGTCAGATCGGTGCTCTGCCAGACCCCGCTGACCGAATGCGCACCGTACGCTTCGAGATTGAAGTCGGCCGGCCGCTCGAAGGTCTGCGGCTGCACCGCGACCGCATCGATGTTGTCGATCGCAAACACGCGCATGTCGGTGCGCGCGTGATCGTAGGCTACGAGATAGATCCGGCCGTTCGAAACGATGAAGCCGTACGGGTCGACGCGCCGCTGCGTCTTCGCCGCGCGCTTGTCGGTATAGTCGAACTGCACGACGCGGTGGTCGCGTTCGGCCGTTTGCAGCGTCTCGAAGTTGCGCTCGGTCGCCGGCTCGAGCGCAACCGACTCCAGCCGGATGGCAAGCGACGACGACTGCATCGCGGTGGCCGAGCGCTGGTCGCTCGACTGCAGCAGCTTCGACGTCGTCTCATCGATATAGGCGGAGAGCGTGCCGCCGAGCGATGAACCCAACCGCTTGAGGGTGACGAGTCCCAGGAGCTCGCGCTGGCTTAGATTGAGCCGCCGCAGGCTATAGCCGTCGGCGAACTTGTACGTCGAGCTGGTGCGGTCGAAATACCACGGGAAGCCGGCGTCGGAGAGAACGGCGAGGTAGCGCCGCAAACTGCGCGTGCTGGGCGGCTTGTCGTCGGCGATCCGTTCCTTGAGCTCCTCGAACGAGAAGCGGCCGTCGTCGATCGCGCTGAGAAGCCGGACGAGGAGGACGACCTTCGGCTCCGAGCGTTCTTCCCTCACGGTAGGCGTCGTTCGGGCGAGCGGGCCCGGCGCCATGCCGCGCAAGGCGTTTGCTCGGATGCTCTGGGGAGGCGCCAATCCTGCGGTAAAGAACTTTTCCTTTCCGTTTTTTATCTCTTGCCGGTAAGGAGTACCATGGACGATTCGAATCGCCGCGAGTTCTTGCGCCGCAGTGGTGCCTTGGGCATCGCCGGCGCGGCCGCGCTGGGCTATCCGCTCCTAGAAACGCGGGCCGCTGGGTCGGCTCCTCTTCTTCCGCCGCGCGACGTCATCGCTGCCGGCGGCGGCGCAACGGTCAAGATCGGTCACCTCGACGGCTTCTCGGGCGTGTATGCCGCCGCGTCGCAATCGCAGCAGCTCGGCTTGGAACTCGCCGTCGCGCAAGCGATGAAAAAGAACTCGCGCATCAAGTACGAGATCATCAAGGGCGACGACGCCAACACGCCGGCCACCGGCAGCACCGAAGCTCGCCGCTTGGTCGTGCAAGAAAAGGTCGACATCTTGGCCGGATGCTTGAGTTCGGGCGTCGGCCTCGCGGTTTCGAACACGTGCGAAGAGCTCGGCTCGTTCTTCCTCGCAATCGGCACGCACGACACGAACATCACCGGCCAGGGTGCGCATCACGTCACGTTCCGCCAGACCTGTTCGAACGCGATGCTCGCCAATGCCGTCGGCCCGGCATTGTTGAAGTTCGGCAAGAAATGGTACTTCATCACGGCCGACTACGCGTTCGGGAACGACGCGCAAGCGCGCTTGCAAAAGATCTTGCTCGCCCAGGGCGGCCAAGTCGTCGCTAACGACAAGCACGCTCTCGGCGCGATCGACTTCTCGTCGTACATGACCAAGGCGCGCAACACCGATGCCAACGTCATGGTCTTCTGCAACTACGGTCCGGACACGCAGAACGCGGTCAAGGCCGCAATCCAGCTCGGCATCAACCAGAAGATGAAATTCGGCGGCATCCTGTGCGGCAACGACGTGGCCGTCGGCCTTCCGGTCGACGATATCGTCGGATCCACATGGGGCTACGTCTGGGGGCCCGACGCCGGCGGCGCGCGCACAACGCAGATCTACAAAGACCTGAAGACCAAAGCCAAAAATGTCGACTGGCGCATGTATCTCGGCCTGATGGCCGGCGAAACGATGATCAATCGCATGAACGCGGCCGGGACGACCGAACCGTCGAAGATCCTGGCCGCCTACATGGGTTACAAGTACGATGCCGGCAAGAAGAGCGACGCGTACTTCCGCGCCTGCGATCATCAAGCCGTGCAAGAAACCTATGCCGGCACGATCGTTCCGAAAGCCAAGCGCAAGAGCGATGGCGAATACTTCGTCATCACCAACCGCGTCGGCGGAGACTACGCGGCCGAATCGTGCAGCGAGCCCGATTCAGCCGCGGCGACGAAGACCTTTGCGACCGAGACGCCCATCCCGGTCCGCCAAGGCTACACGCCGCTCAACCTCAAGTCGGCTTAGCAGAATCCGTTCGGGTGTTGGCCTTCGTCCTCGCGCAGCGCGGCGAGGGCCGACATCAGCGGACGATCGTCGAAGCGGAACAGGTAGACGCGCTCGTCGCCGGTGTTCTCGTGCACGACGGTCTGCCATGCCGGAACGGCGAACGAATCGCCGCGCTTCCAATTCAGCGTGATATCGCCGACCTGCGTGCGGCCGCTGCCTTCGTAGACGTGGAATACGGCACTCGCCGTTTCGCGTTTCGGAGCGGTTTTCGCACCCTTGTCGATGCGGTAGGCCGACGCGCCGATCGTCGCGCTGATGTCGGCGCCGTTCGCGCGCATGTGATAGCGCTCTTCAACCGCCGCGCCCGGCTTGGCGTCGAGTTTCGGCTGCATTTCAGACCACGGATATTTGCGGTTTGAAGCGACCTTGAGCAGATCCGACGGATAGCGCGTTTGCGCGTAGTGTTCCGTGAAGTTGCTCGGCAGCACTTGCCACAGCGGCAAATCGAGACCGTCGAGCCAGATCATCGGTACGTCGCCTTCGTTGCCGTGATCGTGCCATTCCCACGACGGGGTCAGCACCAAATCGCCGCGCTCCATCATGACCTTCTCGCCTTCGACCGCGGTGAAGCCGCGTTCGCCTTCGATGATGAAGCGCAGCGCGAACGGCGTGTGCCGGTGCGCGCGCGCCGTCTCGCCGGGGAGAATTGTTTGCAGGCCCGCGTAGAGCGTGTCGGTCGTGTGCGGCGCCTTTAGCTTCGGATTGATCAACATGAACACGCGGCGCTCCGCAAGTTCCGTGCCGACCAAACGCGCGGCCCGCTCGCAGAACGGACGCAGCTTGTCGTAGTCCCACACGTACGGCATGGCCTTGGCCACCGGGAACGGCGGCGATACCGTGCTCAGCAGCGGCCAGAGCGGCTCGGCGTGCTCGACCACGGCCTCATCGAAAAGCTGCTCGAGGCTATCGTGCTGGACAACGGTCATGGGTTGGGGCCTCCGGAGGCTGGAAAGCGGTGCTACTGCCTATGACCTTCCCTGTGCCGCGCCCGGTTTCCGGGGTGGGCCGGGCTGAGAACGCATTCTTTAGGTCCGAGAACGTATTCTTTAGTTGACAGCGGCCCGGGGCTGATGTATCGTCGGCCTATGGCCCGCAAAAAGACCCCGACCCTCACCGAGGCAGAGTACCGGCTGATGGATATCGTCTGGTCGAACGGGCCGCTGAGCGTCGCCGAAGTGCTCGACCGCGTGGGCGATCCGCCGCTGGCCTACAACACGGTCCTGACCACGCTGCGCATCCTCGAGCAAAAGGGCTATCTCTCGCACAAGGCCTCCGGCCGCGCCTTCATCTACCACGCCAACGTCGAGCGCGACGAGGCCCAGCGCGACGTCGTCAACCACATGGTCGCCCGCTTCTTCGGCGGCTCGCCCCGCGAGCTCGTGCTCAATCTGCTCGAGTCGGAGTCGGTCGATGATGCCGAGCTTGCCCGCTTGCGAGAGCTCATCGACCGGAAGGCGGGACCGGCATGATCGGAACCATCGTCGCCGCAGCGCTCTGGGCGCTGGCGGCCAGCCTGCTCCTCTCCGTCGTCGTCGGCGGACTGGTCGCGGCCGCCATCGTGCTGACGCGCCCGACGGCTGCCACGCGCGGCGCCTTGTGGTCGGTCGCGCTGGCTGCGGCCGGCGTCGCCCCGGTCGCCATCCTCGCCGTAATGCTCGTTCGCGGCACGTTCGCCGGGACGCCGGCCGCGACGGCCGCGCACACGCCCGCCCATTCATCCGCCCACACCGCTCCGGCCCGCCGAATGACCGGCGAGCGGACGATCTTGAACATGCCCGGCCCGGCGTTGGCCCTGCGCGTTCCCGGACCGCCCGACGTCGCGCCGCTCGCCGCGGCCGGCATCGTTGCCGTTTGGGCACTCGGCGCCCTGATCGGGCTCGCCGGCCTCGCCCGCAGCCTGGCGCGCGTCCGGAGTCTGAAGCTGCGTTCGAGCCCGCTCGACGGCACGCTCGCGACCGAACTGCCCTGGCTCACCACGACGCCCGGACGCGAGATCTACTTACGCCTCACGTACGAGACGGAAACGCCGATCGCCGTCGGCTTCCGCCGGCCCGTGATCCTGATCCCGACCGAGATGGCGACCGCCGACGGCCTGACCTCGATCGAGCCGCTGATCATGCACGAGTACGCGCATCTCGCGCGCTACGACGATTGGACCAACCTCGCGCAGCGCGTGACCGAACGTCTCTTCTGGTTCAACCCGCTCGTCTGGATGATCGGCCACCGTATCGCGCTCGAGCGCGAGGTTGCCGCCGACGAAGCCGTCGTTGCACGCACGCACAATCCGAAAGTCTACGCATCGACGCTGTGGCGCATGGCGCAAGAGATGCGCATGCCCGAACACGTCGTCGTTGCGCCGGGCGCGATGCTCACGCGCAAACAGATCTCCGTGCGCATCGAACGGCTGCTCGACGAGACACCCCTCGGCCGCCGCTACATCAGCGCAGCCGCACTAGCGATCGGCGTCGTTGCCTTTACCGGTGTAGCCGCACTTGCTGCGACAGCGCCACCGATCGTGCTCGCGCAAAACGACTCGCTCGCGCCTGTCGTCACCCATCCAGTCGAGACTCATTCGTTCGTACTGCAGCCACTGGCTCCACCGGCTTCACCGGCGCCCGTGTCGCCCGTAACGCCCGTACCCGCTGTGCTTCCCGTGCTCCCGAAGACCGCGTCGCCGGTTGAACTTCCGTCCGCGGCCCGCGAAACAATTGCTGCAGCTGCTGCCGCCCTGGCCACTGCGGCAGCGAAATCCGCCGACGCCGACGATCTCGGACACAAAATCCAGGCTGAAGTACAGCGCAGCTTCGGGGATGCTGCGAAGCATCATCTGGTGGTGCTAAACAGCAACGACGACGGCCCGGTTAGCCGCGACCTGATCCGCAGCTGCATCGGCTGCGACTTCTCTCACCGTGACATGCATGGAATGGATTTGAGCAACCTCTCGCTGATCGGAGACGACTTTTCGTACGCTGACCTTCGCGGCGTCAACCTTCACGGGTCAAAACTGACGGGCGTCGATCTCAGTCACAGCAACCTCGACGATGCGGATATGAGCCAGTCGCTGCTTCGTGGCGTTGACCTCTCGCACGCTTCGATGCATGGCACCAACACGTCCGGCATCAAGCTGATCGGAAGCTCGCTCCCATGAGAGCTTCCGTTTCTTTGCCCTCGTCAACTAATTCTATAGTAGGTAGTTAACTATGCTCGCACACTCTATCGCCGTTCTGCTCGGGCTTCTGATGTTACTGATGAGCGCCCCGGCGGGCGCCGCCGACACGATACTCAACGCTCGCTGCATCGGCTGTGACATGCACGGTCGGGACCTTCACGGGCAAGATCTTCACGGCGCGACGTACATCGGCACCGATATGCAAGACATCAATCTGCGCGACACCGATTTGCGAAATGTAAGATTTGTCGGCGTCGATCTTTCCGGGGGAACGCTCGACGGAGCCGATTTGCGCGGGTCGACCTTTACGGGTGTCGATTTCGGTAACGTGACGCTTCGAGGTGCTAATGTTACCGGCATTCGGCTAACGGGCGTCGATCTCAAACGCATCCGGCTCGCCGGCGTTGACGTTCACACATTCTTGGCCCGCTGCGTCGGATGCGATTTCTCCCAGGCCGATCTTCACGGCCTCGATATGCACGGCTCCGCGCTGATCGGCGCCGATTTTCACGATGCGAATCTCGAAAACGTCAACTTTAACGGCGCGACGCTTTGCAGCGGCCACAGCAATAACCCGTGTGACGACCTGCGCGGCGCGCGCGTCGCGGGGGCCAACTTCCGCAATGTGCGCTGGTGCGAGGGCATCGACCGCGCTTGTCGTCCGGTGACGGCCGACGAGCTGCGCCGCCTCACCAACAACCCGCTCACCGGAGCGCAGTTACCCTGATTTTACCGCGCCGTCTGAAACTAAATCGCTAGTACACCGTAACTTAACCGGAGGCACACACACCATGTTCAACTTCTTCGCACCGATCGTCTTAGCACTCGCGATCATCGCCACGCTCGGCACGCAGCTCGTCACGACGGCCTATCGCAATACGCAATTACCGCCGTGCGCCGGCTGCGAGATCCACTCGCGCGACCTCAGCTAGTTCGTGCGGGCGATTTCGCCGAAGCGGCCGGCTTGATAATCGCGGAAGGCCTGCTCGATCTCGGCCTTCGTGTTCATCACGAAGGGTCCGTACCGCGCGACCGGCTCGTTCAGCGGCATGCCGGCGAGGACCAGCGCTTCGAAGCCGCCGGCGTCCGCCGTTAGCTCGAGCGACGCCGGCGCGTTCGCGATCAGCGCAACGCGGTGATCGGAGAGCGCGGTGTCTTGCACGCGGCCGCTGCCGTCAATCGTGTGAACGATCGCATTCGAACCCGCTGCAATCGACAGCGTCAGATGCGCACCGGCTTCGAGCTTCACGTGAACCATCGTCGTTGGAACGGTCGTCTCGATCGGCGAACCCTTTCCATCCAGTTCACCGGCAATCACGCGGGCCCACGTTCCGGGGCCGGTGACGATCGGCAGTTGCGCGCTCGCATACTCTTGATAACGCGGCGTTGCCAGCTTCTGCGACTGCGGCAGGTTGACCCAAATCTGAAAGCCGTGCACGCGTCCGCCGCGCTCCATGATTTCTTTCGCCGGCATCTCCGAATGGATCACGCCGGCACCCGCCGTCATCCATTGCACGTCACCCGGCTGCAGCGAGCCGCGATGACCGTGCGAATCTTCATGCTCCATCGCACCGTCGAGCACGTAGGTGACGGTTTCGAAGCCGCGGTGCGGATGGTCGGGAGCGCCGATGCCCTCGCCTGGACCGTACGTAACGGGACCCATCTCGTCGATGAGCAGAATCGGATCGAAGTATGAGAGTCCGGCGACCGGAAATGCGCGCCGGATCTGAAAGCCGCCGCCTTCGAGTGCGACCTGCGTGGGGACAACCGTGATGGACGTGGCTTGGGTCTGCATAGCCTATCCATAACCACCGCCGGGTTGCATGAGATGCAGGGGCGAGCAGCCCAGGCGTAGAGTCAACCGGTCATGACGACGGAAGCGGTCAAACCCTTAGCTTACGGCATCGACTCCTACCTCGAGTGGATCAAACGCGAAGGCCTGCTCGTGCACGAGGGCCTCGCGCTGAACCTCATGAAGCTCGAGACGCGGGACTGGCCGCGCTTCGGCGTCGACGGCGCCGCGCTGCACTTCAAAGGCAGCGGCGACTTCTGCTCGATGTTCCTCATGAACGTCGGCGCGGGAAAAGCCACCAACCCGATCCAGCACGTCTTCGAGGCGATCTACTACGTCTTCGAGGGCCGCGGCTCGACGCAGCTCGAGTTCAGCGACGGAACGACCCGCAGTTTCGAATGGGGTCCGCGCAGCTTTTTTGCTATCCCACTCAACGCGAAGTACCGGCATTTCAACGCGAGCGGCACCGAACGCGCGCTGCTGGCCGTAACGACGACGGCGCCGCTGATGATGAAGATCTTTCACAACGAGCGCTTCATCTTCGACTTGCCGTTCGATTTCACGGACCGCATCGGTAAGGAAGCGTTCTTCACCGGGCAAGGCGATTTGCACATGGTCCGGCCCGGCAACAATATGTGGGAGACGAACTTCGTCCCCGATTTGGGCGAACTCGAGCTCACCAGTTGGGACGACCGCGGCAAGGGCTCGAAAAATATTATCTTCGCGCTCGGCGACGGCATCATGCACGCGCACATGTCGGAGATCCCCCCGGCCATGTACAAGAAGGCGCACCGGCACATCGACGGCGCGCACGTGCTCACCCTCAGCGGCAACGGCTATTCGCTGCTCTGGTATCCGGGTGAGAAAGACTTCGAACGCGTCGATTGGGAATACGGCGTCGTCTTTCCGCCGCAAGCCAACCAGTTTCATCAGCATTTCGTCACGAGCAACAACGCGTCGCGCTACATCGCCACCGGCATCGGCGGCATGCGCTACCCGCTCACCGAAGAGCACCGCCGGATCGCGCTCGGCAAGCCGGGTGATAAGCAATCGCTCTCACTCAGCGTGAAGGACGGCGGCGACCAGATCGAGTTCACCGATCAAGACCCGCGCATTCACGAAATCTGGCGCGAAGAGATGCGCAAGAACGGCATCCCGTCGGACTGGGACCCCACGCACTGACCGTCATCCCGAGCTTGTCGAGGGACAGCCACGATATTGCCAGTTTGACCCAAGCGCCCTCACAAGCTTCTGCGCGATGATGCGGGCATGGAAAACGCTACGACCGTCATCTTTCCCGTCGGAGATTTCACCTCCGCGATCATGCGGAAGGTCGCCGATTCCTTGGGCGAAGCCTCGTCGCGCGGACGCACGATCGTGATCTCGCTGCAGTGGACCGCGCGCTGGTCCTGGGATGCGTTGTGCCAGCTCTCGGAATCGCTGCACGACCGTTACCGGAATGCGCGCGTGTGTTTTACCGGGGTTCCGCCGGCCCGCCGCGCGCTGTTGCGGGAAGTCGGGCTCAGCGGGGCTTGGATCGCCGACGAACCGTTACCCGGTTCGGCGCAACAGGTCCTGATTGCCGCCTGAGCGCTACGGATGCGCGTGACAGATCAGGTCGGCGTTGTTCGGTAACACGCCGAAGAAGGTGAGTTCGGCCACGCCGATCGCGGGCAGGTAGATGACCGTGTTCAGTTTCCGGCCGTTGAGGTAATCGGAGAACGCGAAACCGTCGGCCTTCGCTCCGTTGGCGTCGGCCGTCGCCTTCATACCCTCGAAGCGCTTCTCAATCTGTGCGCCGCTGATGCTGTGGTAGGTGCTGCGCTGCCCCGCGGCCGGCGGAACTGCCGGCAAAAGCAAAGCCTTGGGAAAGCGTTTGATCACGCCGGGCTGCAGCAAGTAGCCGTACGCGTAGATATTGCCCTGTGCGTCGGCCGCACGATACGCCTGCGTCTTCGTCATCGAGGGCCCGATCGCAACGGCCGTCGTGACCAGCATGGCGTTGGGCGCGATCTTCGGATCGCCGGGCGCGACGTCGACGGTAACGTACCCCTGCGTGTTGCAGTGCAGCAGTTGGTGAAAACCGGCGTTCATCGGCGTCAGCGGGCCGGCGGCACCGGCCGGCGCGCTCGCGAGCAACGTGAGGGCAAGAGTCAGTGCAATGCGGACGTTCATCAGTAGCGTGATGCTTTCGTTTCTTGCGCGGTGATGAACTCCAGCAGCGCGGGTCTCCCGGCGCGCGTCTGTTCGATGCCGCGTTTGATCGCCGGAACGATCTCTTCGGGTGCGGTGATGCGTTCGCCATAGCCGCCGAAGGCGCGCGCCATAGCGGCGTAGTCGCCGGAGATGTCGGTCGAGCGATACTTCTTCGTCGCTTCCGGCATCACGTTGAGTTCGATCGCCATGGCCGAGTTGTTGAGCAAAATCGAGAGGATCGGAATGCGCTCGCGCACCGCCGTCTCGAAGTCCATGCCGGTGAAGCCGATCGCGGCGTCACCCCAAACGTTGATGCACAGCTTCTCCGGCCGCGCCAGTTTGGCGCCCATGGCGAGCCCGAGCCCGTAGCCGAGCTGCGTCGTCTTTCCCCAGCCGATGTAGCTGTGCGGCGCGGTCGACTTCCAGAACGGCGTGAGCTGATCGCGCGGGCTGCCGGCGTCGTGCGTGATGATCGTCTCGGCTTTGTCGACCGTCTGCTGCAGATCCCAGAGCACGCGATAGGGGCTGATCGGCGTCTCGGCCGAGGTCAGCTTCGGCATCCATTCGGCGAGCCACGGCTCTTCGACCAACGCGATCTCGGCCTGCACCGCGGCCGGGTCGCTGGCGGTGCCTTCGAGCAGTTCGCGACACGCGTCGACGAGCGCACGCAGCGCGAGCTGCGCATCGCCGGCCAGGCCCACCACGGAACGCACCGATTTGTTCAAGTCGTTGGGGTCGCTCGTCAAGTGAACGAACGTCTTCCCGGGCGGCATCTTGATCGCGAACGACGATTCCGAGAAACTGCAGCCCGCGCCGAAGATCACGTCGGCGTTATCGAGGAAGTGCCGCACCGTCTTCGGCATCGCCGCGCCGCCGGCGCCGAGCGCGAGCGGATGCGTTTCGTCGAACGCGCTCTTGCCCTCGAGGCTCGTGCACACGGGCGCCGCGAGCAACTCGGCCAGCTCTTTCAGTTCCGCATACGCTCCGGCCCAGTGGATGCCGGCGCCGGCATAAATCGTCAAGCGCTTCGCGCCGACGAGCACTTCGGCCGCGCTTTTGACGTCGTCGGGATCGGGTCCGCTGCGCGTCGCGTAGACGGGCGCGTAGTCGAGCGGTTCGGGAACCTCGGCGCCGTAGAGATCGTTCGGGATCTCGATCACCACCGGGCGCAGACGGCCGTTGCGCAGCAGCGAGAACGCGCGCCGCATGATGTTCGGCACTTCCGCGCCCGACGTGATCGGCTCCGCGTGCTTGGACACCGGTTCGAACACCCGGGTCGAGTTGAAATTATCCGGCACGTGCGCGATGCGCGTTGCGTACCCGCCCGGCAGGATCAGTAACGGAATGGATTCCGAATACGCCTGCGCAACCGAACCGAACGCGTTCTCGATCCCCGGTCCGTGCTGGCATGCGAACACGCCGATCTTCTTGCCGTGCGAGAGGCGCGCGACGGCGTCGGCCATGTGCACCGCGATGCGTTCCTGACGCACGATGATCGGACGGATGTCGGCTTCGGCCGCGGCCTCGATCACCGCGTTGCGCGGGTAGGCGAAGAGAATCTCAACACCTTCTCGCTTGAGGATCTCGGCAATGGCGGCGGCAGCCTTCATGACGGATCCGCGAACAGAAACTCGAGATCGTCTTTGGTGAGCGACTTCGCGATCGCGCTGTCGGCCTTGATGACCGAACGCGAGAGCGCGCTCTTGCGCTCGGCAAGCGCGCGAATCTTTTCCTCAACCGATCCGGCCGTGACCATCCGGTACGCCGTGACCGGGCGCGTTTGTCCGATGCGGTGCGTGCGGTCGATCGCCTGACGCTCGACGGCCGGATTCCACCACGGATCGTAGAGGATTACGTAGTCGGCTGCGGTCAGCGTCAGCCCGACACCGCCGGCCTTGAGCGAGCAGAGGAACACCGGCGGCCCATCGGCGGACATGAAGCGCTCGACTTCCGCCTGCCGGTCGCGATCTTTAGTCGAACCATCGAGATAACCCAACACGACGTCGCGCTTTTGCAACGCGGTGCGCATGATCTTCAGCATCGAGGCAAAGGCCGAGAACACCAGAACTTTGTGTCCGCCGGAGAGCACTTCTTCCACGGTCTCGAGGAAGGCGTCGAACTTGCCGCTCGCCTCGGGCTCATCGATGTACTCGGGCAGAATCAAACCGGGATGCGCGCAGACCTGGCGCAACCGCGTCAGCGCGGCCAGGACGTGAACCGTCGCGCCTTCCATCCCGTTCTCGCCGCCGATGTTCGCGATCACGTCGCGGCGCGCGGCCTCGGCGATGCCGCGATACAACCGGCGCTGCAACGGCGAGAGGTCGCACTCGATGATCTGTTCGGTGCGTTCCGGCAGCTCGCGTGCCACGTCTTCTTTGGTGCGGCGCAACACGAACGGCTCGAGCCGCGAACGCAGTTGGTGCGCCGCCGTTTCGTCGCCTTCGGCGATCGGGTTCTCGAAGCGCCGCCGGAACGAAGCTTCCGAGCCGAGCAGGCCCGGTTCGACGAACGCGAAGATCGACCACAGGTCGCGCAGCGAGTTCTCGACCGGCGTACCCGTGAGCGCCAGCCGGTGATCGGCCCTCAGATTACGCACGACCTTGGCGATCTGAGAACTCGGGTTCTTCGCGTTCTGCGCCTCATCGAGAATCAGCGTGCGGAAGTTGAAGCGTTCGAGCTGTTCCGCATCGAGCCGCGCCAACGCGTACGAGGTGATGATCACGTCGTAGTTCTCGAGTTCGGCGTAGCGCTGCGCGCGATCGGCCCCTGATTGCAAACGTAACGTCGTCAACGTGGGCGCGAAGCGGGCGATCTCGTTTTCCCACGTGTGCGTGACCGACGTCGGCGCGATGACCAGACACGGCGCCGCGCCTTCTATCTCTTTGCGATGTAGTAGGTATGTGATCATCTCTAACGTCTTACCTAATCCCATTTCGTCGGCAAGAATGCCGCCGAACCGGAACGACGCGAGATACTGTAAGAAGTCGAGGCCGCGGCGCTGATACCCCCGCAGCGTTTTGGCCAGCGTCGCCGGAGGCTCGATCTCTTCGATGCCGCCGAAATTGCGCAGACGGGCGCGCAAGATTTCCACTTCTTCGGGCAGCGCAACATCGCCGAAGGCTTCGTGAATTTCGTCGTGCAGCGCAACGAGCGCCGCCATGCCGGTACGGCGGCGATCGTTCAGCTCGGAGAGGAGCGTGCGGCGCATCCGCAGCGCCTCGACGTCGAAGAGCTTGCCGCGCACTTCCGCGTAACGGCCGCTCGATTGCAGCAGGGCCGCGAGTTCTTTCGGCGTCAGCGCCGAGCCGTCGCCGACGAACACGTCGACGTTGAGTTCGAACCAGTCACGCTCGCCGTCCTGATCGGCCGGACGCGCGGAGATCGACACGTTCATCGCCGATTCGCCCGACGCAACAGCGCTCAGCGAGTCGTCGAGAATGATGTCGACGTCGTCCCACTCGCCCACGACCTCGCGCACGAACGTGGCCGCGCGCTCGACGTCGTGCAGCGCGAACGCGTCGCTGCCGCGCGGCACGAAGCCGGCTTCGAGGAACCGGTGCGCGAACGCGCGCGCCGTCGCCGGCGCAAACCGCACGAACCGGCCGTTGTTCGCGGCCACCGCGCCGTGAACCGAGAACGTTGCATTGGCTTCGCTCTTGCGATCGATGAACTGCAGACGCCCGATCAGCGCGCCGTCGCTCCAGCGCAAACGCGCGAGCGCGGCCGGCGCTTCGGCGTCGACGACGCCGAGTTCGCGCCGGTCGGTCGCGGACAGAAAGGGCGCGACGCGGGCGATCGTGCCGATCGAAGGATGCTTGCCGTTGGCGCTCGCCGAGCCGTTGAGCGCCGGCGCGGCAGCGGCCGCCGCGACGACCTTGCGCGCATCGAAGCTGTCGTCGAGCAGGTAGGCGGTGCGGTTGACGACCAGCCACGACGGCGGACCGTCAACGATCAGCGCGCCGCGCGGCGTGAAACGCTCGCCGTTGCCGCGTTCGAGCGCGGGGACGAACCGGTCGCCTTCGCGCACGGCGCGCAGCTGCAGCCCGCGCACGTCGATGTCGAAGGGCACGAGTTCGACCGGATGCCGGTTCGCGCTCGGTTCGTCGTCAAAGCGCGTACGCGGATGGCGCGCGAGCCGGAAGAGCGCGCGTGCGAGCGCCCGCTGTGAGACGCGCGTACCGAACGCTTCCTGCACCGCTTCGTCGCGAATCAGTTCGCGGTCGGCGTTGTCCCAATCGTCGGGCGGCGTCGATTCCATCATTGCGAGGATCGACTCGGCGTCACGAATGACGCCCCGCAAACGCGGCGTGTCGAGGTAGAGGGCGCCGGTGAGCACCTTGCCGTCGGCCGCGGAGATCACCGGCCACACGCTGCGGGCGCGCGCCCGGGGCGCCTCGAGATCGATCGCGGGCAGCCAGGTCAGGTCGATCTCGGCATCGGCCGGATCGGTCGGCACCGGCGCCTCATCGGCCCGGCGCACGGTCTCCAACGTGGCCACGACGTGTTCGCAGACGCCGGTCGAGCCGCAGGTACAGACGCTGCGCAGGGCCTGCGGTCCGGTGCCGCTGGCCCATTCCACGCCGCACGACACGCCGCCGCGGTCGGCGACGGTCGCCTCGATCTTCACGCCCTCCACCGAACGTAGAGTAACGCGGCCCGCATCAGCGAGCTCGAGAGCGGCACGGGTCAGGTCGCGTGCAAACCAATTTCCGATCGACGCCGGCAAGCGCGATCGCCACAGGGCAAAGGGAGTCAACCGTGGGGTATTCGCCGCTACCGCCACGGTTTACTCGGACTTTGCGGGATCAGGCCGGCTGGATTTCCTGGAGCGGCTGGGCGGGCGGTTCGACGAACGGGATCTTCTGGAAGCGCAGCTTGTCCGGATTGTCCGGGTTCACTTCCGCCAAGATGCGGTCGCCACTGCCGAAGGTGCCCTTGAGCATTTCCTCGGCGAGTTCGTCCTCGACTTCGCGCTGGATCGCACGACGCAGCGGACGCGCTCCGAATTGCGGATCCCAGCCCTTTTTGGCCAGCAGTTGCTTCGCGTCTTCCGTGACTTCGAGGTGCATCTCTTGCGCCTTGACTTCACGGATGACTTTCTCCAGTTCGAGCCCGACGATCTCTTCGATCTGCGGACGCGTGAGCTGGTGGAAGACGACGACTTCGTCGACGCGGTTGAGGAACTCGGGGCGGAACGTGTGCTTGACCTCGTCCAGTACCTTGTTCTTCATCTTCTCGTACGACTGCTCGTCGGTTTGACCCGATTCTTTTTGCGGGCGGAAACCGATGTCGCTCGTCGTTTGCATGCCGGTCGCGCCGACGTTGGACGTCATGATGATCAAGACGTTTTTGAAGTCGACGATGCGGCCTTGCGAATCGGTCAGGCGGCCGTCTTCGAGCACTTGCAGCAGCAAGTTGAACACATCCGGATGCGCCTTTTCGATTTCGTCGAGCAGCACGACCGCGTACGGACGGCGCCGCACGGCTTCGGTCAGCTGACCGCCTTCTTCATAGCCGACGTATCCCGGAGGTGCGCCGACCAGTCGCGAGACCGCGTACTTCTCCATGTACTCCGACATGTCGATGCGGACCATCGACTCGGCGTCATCGAACAGGTACTCCGCCAGCGAACGCGCGACTTCGGTTTTGCCGACGCCGGTAGGTCCGAGGAAGATGAACGAGCCGATCGGGCGCTTCGGGTTCTTCAAGCCGGCGCGCGAGCGACGGATCGCGCGCGTGACGACGTTGACCGCAGCATCTTGCCCGACGATGCGCTTGTGGAGCTGTTCGGCCATGCCGAGCAGTTTGGTCGTCTCGGTTTGCTCGAGACGCTGCACCGGGATCTTCGTCCACGAGCTGACGATGTGGGCAACGTCAGCCTCGGTTACCTTGATAACCTTCTCGGCGTCCGCTTTCTTCTTCTCGCCCCACTCTTGTTCGAGCCGCTGCTTTTCGAGCCGGAGTTTTTCCTCACGGTCGCGGATCTGCGCGGCCTTCTCGAACTCTTGCGACTTGACGACGGAGTCTTTCTCTTGTTTGACCTTGCGGATCTCGTTGTCGACGTCGCGGATCGATTGCGGCGGCAGCGTCGCTTGCAAGCGCACGCGCGAGGCCGCTTCGTCGATGAGATCGACGGCCTTGTCGGGCAAGAAGCGGTCGCTGATGTAGCGATCGCCGAGCTTCGCCGCGGCCACCAGCGCTTCGTCAGTGATGACGACCTTGTGATGCGCTTCGTAGCGCTCGCGCAGGCCTTTGAGAATCTCGACGGTCTCGTCGACCGACGGTTCGCCGACCATCACGGGCTGGAAGCGGCGTTCGAGCGCCGAGTCCTTTTCGATATATTTGCGGAACTCGTTGAGCGTCGTCGCGCCGATGCACTGCAGCTCGCCGCGCGCGAGCGCCGGCTTGATGATGTTCGATGCGTCGATCGCGCCTTCGGCGGCGCCGGCACCAACCAGCGTGTGCAGCTCGTCGATGAAGAGGATGATCTCGCCGGCCGCGCCGCGGATCTCGTCCATCACGCGCTTCATGCGCTCTTCGAATTCACCGCGGTACTTCGTGCCCGCGACGAGCCCGGCCAGGTCGAGCGTGATCACGCGCTTGTCTCGCAGCGGCTCGGGAACCTCGGACTTGATGACGCGCTGGGCCAGGCCCTCGGCGATCGCCGTCTTGCCGACGCCGGGTTCGCCGATTAGGGCCGGGTTGTTCTTGGTCCGGCGCGAGAGGATCTGGATGACGCGCTCGATCTCCGAGGCCCGCCCGATCACCGGGTCGAGCTTGTTCTCGCGGGCCAGAACCGTGAGGTCGCGGCCGTACGCGTCGAGGGTCGGCGTCTTGGACTTGCCCTTGGGCGCGGGCGGCTGGCCCTCGGCGCCCAGCAGCGAGGTCGTCTGAACGCGAACCTTGGCCGGGTCGACCCCGAGGTTGGTCAGCACGCGCGCGGCGACGCCCTCACCCTCGCGGATGAGGCCGAGCAAGAGGTGTTCGGTCCCGATATAGTTGTGGTTCAGCTGGCGCGCTTCTTCGAAGGCCAACTCAATCACGCGCTTGGCGCGGGGCGTGAAAACCATCTCTTGCTGGACGGTCTGTCCGCCGCGCCCGACGATCGCTTCGACCTCCTGGCGCACCTTCGAGAGATTCACACCGAGCGTCTCCAGCACTTTGGCCGCAAGACTCTCGCCCTCGGAGATGATCCCCAAGAGAATGTGCTCGGTCCCGATATAATTGTTACCGAGACGCTGCGCCTCTTCTTGCGCCAAAACGATGCTCCGGCGCGCGCGTTCGGTAAACGGTTCCCACATAGACATAACGGTTCTGAACTCCCCGAGCGATCATGTCGCTCCCTGCATACCCAACACTCCCGAATCGCTCCGTGGGTGAGGGTTTCTCCTTTAACGAGTTTCGGGTTGCGGTGGTTGCAAACGTTTAGCCCTTTGGCGGACCGGTCGCCCCGTCCGCTGTACGCCTAGGGGTCGTTCCGGGGATGACTGTCCGCCCTCCTGTGGAAACGTGCAGCTTTCGTCGCACGCCCCTCGACGCGGAGAAATCCTTGCTGGCGGCTATCAGCTCGACGCAGTTCCTCGACCAGTTGGTCAACGGCATCAGTTTAGGGATGCTTTACATTCTGGTCGCGCTGGGTCTGAACATCATTCTCGGCCTGATGGGTGTGATCAACTTCTCCCACGGCTCGTTCTTCATGCTCGGCGCGTACTTTATGTACTCGTTCGTACCGCTCGTCGGGTTCTGGCCCGCCATCGTGATCGCCGCGGTACTCGTCGGGTTGCTCGGCATGGTGTTCGAAGCGGCGCTCGTGCGCCCGCTCTATCGCCGCTTGCCTGAGTACACCCTGTTGCTCACGTTCGGTACCGCACTCATCTTCGCCCAAATCACGCGCGCTCGCTGGGGCGACGACGCGGTGCGCGTCGAGATTCCATCCTACTTCGCGAACACGCTGACGGTCGGCGGCTACCAGTTGCCGTTCTATCGCGACGTGTTCTTGGTGCTCGTGACGGTCGTCATTCTGATCGGCGTTTGGCTCTTGTTGAACAAGACGAACATCGGGATGATCATCCGCGCCGGCACGCGCGATGCCGAAATGGTGAAGATCCTCGGCATCAACATGCCGGTCATGTTCACCCTGGTGTTCGGAATCGGTTCGCTGATGGCCGGACTCGCCGGCGCACTTGCGGCGCCGCTGTATGCGGTCGCCCCGAACCTCTCCTCGCAATGGATCGTCTTGACGTTCGTGATCGTGATCGTCGGCGGGATCGGTTCGTTCTGGGGTGCGATCGTCGGCGGCCTCGTGATCGGCGTGCTTTCGAGCCTCATGTCGCTGTTCTGGCCGCCCGCCGTCGACGTCACCGGCTACGTTCTCATGGGCATCGTCCTTTTGGTGCGCCCGCGCGGCCTCTTCGGCGTCGAGGGTCTGTTCGAGTGACGGTCCGGCGAATTCTGATCCATCCGCTCTTGTGGACGGCGGTCGTGTTCGTCATTCTGCCGCAGGTCGCGGGGGCGAATCCGTTCACGGGAACGAGCGGCTTCGTCGACATCGCGACGACGATGCTGATCTTCGGGCTCTTGGCCGGCGGCTTTAACCTGCTGCTCGGGCACGTCGGCGAACTGTCGTTCGGGCATGCGATGTTTTTCGCAATCGGGGCCTACACGACGGCGCTCTACATCAAAGGCTTCTCGGTCAACGTCTTCGGGTACACGTGGAACCACGACGCGGCCTCGAATATGTGGATCGCATTGCTGCTCTCGCTGCTGCTCGTGCTCGTGTGGTCGGTGCTGCTCGCGCGCCTGATCGTGCCGCGTTCGAGCGGCGTCTACTACTCGATGATCACGCTCGCGTTCGCGCAGGTCATTTACTTCATCGCGTTCACGTGGAGCGATCTCACCCACGGCGAGGACGGCCTGCAGGGCGTACCGCGGCCGGCCTTACCCGGGCTGCCGCCGGGCTATCTCGGTGACTCGTTCCACTTCTATACTTTCACGGCGATCGTCGCTTTTCTCTGTCTCGTGCTGCTCTACTGGATCACGGTCTCACCGTTCGGCACGGTGCTTCACGCAATTCGTGAGAATAAAATACGCGCGCGCTTCCTCGGCTACGACGTGAACAAGTACCGCGTCAACGCGTTCGTGCTCTCGGCGCTCTTCCCGGCCGTCGCCGGTTGGCTGTGGACCTACTACCAGCAGTCGATCAATCCCGACGCGAGCTCGGTGGCGTATTCCGGCAACCTCGTGATGATGTCGCTGCTCGGCGGCGTGCAATCGTTCTTCGGGCCGATCCTCGGTTCGATCGTCTACTGGGAACTGCAGAACAACATCTCGCAGGTTACCAAATACTGGGAAGCGTGGATCGGCGTGGTATTCGTCGTGTTCGTGCTGGCGAGCCCGCGCGGGATCATGGGGCTGCTTGATGACGCGCGGCATTACGGCGTGAGCGGCATCTTCTCGCGCAGCAGGCGCGATGCGATCGAAGCGAGCCACGAGCTACCGGCCGTCGATGAGGTCGGGGCAGGCGAGATCGTGCCATGAGTTACGTCTTCAAGACCGAGGCCCTCACCAAACGTTTCTCCGGCTTCACCGCGGTGAACGACGTCTCGATCGAGATTCCGGAAGGCGGCGTGCGCACGATCATCGGCCCGAACGGTGCCGGCAAGACGACGTTCTTCAACCTGCTCAGCGGCGCGCTGCCGCCGAGCGACGGCCGGATCTTCTTCCGCGACCAGGACGTCACCACGCTCGAGCCCTACCAGCGCGCGCGGCTCGGCATCGCGCGCTCGTTCCAGATCACGAACATTTTCGGACGCCTGAGCGTCGCGGAGAACGTACGGCTCGCGGTCCAAGCGGTACGCGACGGCAAAGCGAATTTCTTTCTGCCGCTCAAGAACGCGCGCGCCATCGGTGCTGCGACCGATCGTATCCTCAACGATATCGGCCTGTGGCCGGCTCGCAACGCGCGCGCCGAAAATCTCTCGCACGGCGATCAGCGCCGGCTCGAGATCGGCCTCGTGCTCGCGAGCGATCCGCCCGTCTTGCTGCTCGATGAACCGCTGGCCGGCATGTCGCCGACCGAAACGCACGAGACCGTCGCGCTCATCCAGCGCATCTCACCCGATCGTACGATCATGCTGGTCGAGCACGACATCGACGTCGTAATGGCGATCTCGACCACGATCACGGTGTTCCAAACCGGCGCCGTCCTCGCCAGCGGAACGCCGGAAGAGATCCGCGCCGATCAAAACGTCCAGCGCGCCTACCTGGGAGAGATCGCCTAACATGCTGCTCGTGCTCGAAGGCGTCAACGCGTACTACGACAAGAGCCACGTCTTGCGCGACGTGAGCCTCGAGGTCGAGCAGGGCGAAGTCGTCGCGCTGCTCGGACGCAACGGCAGCGGCCGCTCGACCACGCTCAAGACGATCATGGGCCTCGTCCACGCGCGCAGCGGCAGCATCCGCTTCCACGATAAGGACATCACCAACAAGACGCCGTTCGCGCTCGCGCAAGCGGGGATCGCGTTCGTGCCCGAAGACAGGCGGATCTTCCCGAACCTGACGGTCGGCGAAAACTTGCGGCTGGCCTCGCTCGCCGGACGCAAAGGCCCGTGGACCGAGTCGCGCATCTACGAGTACTTCGAAGTGCTGCGCGAACGCAAAGACAAGCCCGCCAAGCTTTCGGGCGGCGAGCAGCAGATGCTGGCGATCGCCCGGGCGCTGATCGCGAATCCCGAGATCATTCTGCTCGACGAGCCGATGGAAGGGCTGGCCCCGCTGATCGCCCGCAACGTGGAAGAGGTGGTCCGCCGCATCAAGAGCGAGGGCAATACGATCTTGCTGGTCGAGCAGAACGCCTCGATTGCCTTGGCGCTCGCCGACCGCGGCTACGTCCTCTCGAACGGCCGCGTCGTGGCCCAGGGCCTTACCGACGCGCTGAAGGCCGACGGAGAGATGATGGCCCGCTATTTAGCCGTACAATAAGGGTACGGCGTAACCGCCGGGAGCCGTCCGCGGTTGGAGGAGCGATATGGTTACACAAGAGATCGTCCGTGAAGCGCTGGCCGAGGTTCAGGACCCCGAACTCCACATGGGCATTCTCGAGCTCGGCTTGGTCTACGACGTCCTGGTCGAGGGCGACGAGGGCAAGGAGGTCACCGTCGTGATGACGCTGACCTCGCCGATGTGCCCGGTGGGCCCGATGTTCACCCAGGCCGTCCAGTCGAAGGTCGAGGGCCTCGACGGCGTCGACCGCTGCAAGGTCGACCTCACCTTCTCCCCGCCGTGGGACCCCAAGACCATGGCCTCCGACGACGTAAAGAACCAACTCGGCATCTGGTGATTACGCGAACTTCGGCATGACTTTCTTCGCGAAGAGCTTCATCGAGCGCTTCGCGTCGGCGTAGTTGATGGTGTTGAAGTTGACTTGGAGTGAGGCGATCTCGAAGTCGCCGACTTGCTCGCAGTAGTCGGCGATCTGCTCGCGGACTTGCTTCGGCGTGCCGACCCACGCGGTGCCGCTCGCGACGTTGCTCTCGAACGTATCTTGCTTGAGCTTCTCGATCATCGCGCCGTAGTTGGCATAGTCTTTCGAGCTGGTGCCGGTGGTCCAGTCGCTCGCCGCTTCGACGATCGCCGCTAAGTAGCGGTTGAGCGGGTCGCGCGCGATGCGCACCGCTTCTTCGGCATCTTCGTGGCAGAACATATGGAAGGCGATCATCACGCGCCCATTGCCGGGATGTCCGGCCGACTTCCAGGCGTCGCGATACACGCCGATCAGCCGGCGCATCTCCGCATGCAGAATCGGAATCCCCATCACCGCGTGACCGAGCCGCCCGGCGTTCGCGAACGACGATTCGGTGGCGAGCGCGGCGACCCAGAACGGCGGGCGCGGTTTCTGCGTCGGCCGCGGCAGCGACGTCGTCGTGCCGAAGGCGTGGAACTTGCCGTTGATCGCGACGTTCTCTTCTTCCAAGAGCCGGCGCACCATCTCGAGCCCTTCATCGAAGCGTTCGCGGCTCTCATCGAGGCTGATCCCGAAGCGCGCGAATTCGTGCGGCAAGAACGCGCGCGCGAAACCGACTTCGAGCCGCCCGTGCGAGATCGCATCGAGCATGCCGATCTCGCCCGCCATCTTAAGCGGATGGTTGAACACCGGCAACACGGCGCCCGTGATCAAACGCATCTTCTTCGTGCGCTGCGCGGCAGCGGTCAAGAACAGCAGCGGGTTGGGTGAATAGCCGCCGTAGGGGGTGAAGTAGTGTTCGACCATGCGCACGTGCGTGTAGCCGAGGTCCTCGCCCAACTCGCACAAATCGAGCGCATCGTCAAAATACGCTTCCGCCGTGACCTCGTTTCCGACCGACGGGAAGAACTGCAGACCGAATTCCATTGCCCCCGGCGTTTGCGCCCTCTGTGCCCGGCCCTCCTTAGGCCCCTCGACTCTGCCTCCAGGCGCGCTCCCGCAGTTCGAGAAACCCGGCTAGCCGATGCCCCAGATCCTGTAAGCTCGCGCGCGCGATCCGTTTGCCGATCACCTCATCGAAGCACCGCCCGAAGACGCCCAAGGGAGCGTCGTACGTGCCCTCGATGAGGAGGAGCGTACCCATCGCCTCGATGCGAAAGCAAATCGTCCCGCGAAAATTCGGCAACAGCGGCATGCCGCTATGCCAGCGGAGTTGGATCTCGTCGTGCCGCCGGCCCACTTCGGTAAGATCCGCATGAAGGCCAAAATTCATACGCACGCGGCGCTCGAACGCCGGCAGTGATGGAAACCACGGAACCCGTACGAACGACTCCACGCCCCCGGCTTCCGCGTTATGCAGGTACTCCTGCGCATACTCGGTCGCCATCGAGAACGGGCAGTCGGCGAGGGTCGAAGTCGTGATGGTCACGCTTCAAGCGTACTCGCGCGCAAGAATATCGTGTGAAGGCGTCTTCCAGATTACGGCAGCTCGGCCAACTTGTAGCCCGCGCCATAGACCGTCAGCACGTAGCGCGGGTGTTGCGGATCAACCTCGATCTTGGAGCGCAAATTTGCGATATGCCGGTCGAGCGTCCGGTCAAACACCTCGCCGCCGTCGATCGAGATCAGCTCGATGAGATGATCGCGCGTAAACACTTGACCCGGGTGGTCAGCGAAGATGCAGAGCAAACGATATTCGGTCGGCGTCAACTTGAGCGGCGTACCGTCGCGTGCGACCTCGTGTGCGGTGAGGTCGATCGTTATTTCGCCGACGCGGCGCAGATCGTGAACGGCGCGAGGCGGGGCGCTACTGCCGGCGGCCGGCGATGCGCTGAAGCGACGCAACACCGTCTTCACCCGCGCGACGACCTCACGCGGGCTGTAGGGCTTGCTCACGTAGTCGTCGGCCCCCAGCTCGAGTCCGACGACGCGATCGACCTCCGTCACGCGGGCCGTGAGCATGATGACGGGCACGTCGAGTTGCGCCCGGATCTCGCGGAACGCCTCGAGCCCGGATAGCACCGGCAGATTCAGGTCGAGCAGCACTAAGTCGGGGCGCTCGGCCAGTGCGAGGTCGACAGCGGCCCGTCCGTCGGCTGCCCGCAGCACGCGGAATCCCTCATCCCGAAGATAGACTTCGAGTACGTCGAGCAGCGCCGGTTCATCGTCGACCACGAGCACCGTTGCCGTGCGCGCCGTCATGTCCAGCGTTCGATTTTCGCCCGCAAGTCGGCGAGCTTCACCGGTTTGGAGAGGTAATCGTCCATGCCGGCAGCGAGACACGCCGCCCGATCCTCCGCGAACGCATTGGCCGTCATCGCCGTGATCGGCAAATGCTGCCCCGTCAACCGTTCTTCATGCCGGATCAACTTCGTGGCATCCAAGCCGTCGAGATTCGGCATCTGACAATCCATGAACACCATCGCGTAACGTTCGCTGCGTATGGCTTCGAGCGCTTGACGTCCGTCGAAGACGAAGGTCACTGCGACGCCGAGGTCTTCGAACTGCTGTTTGAGCAAACGCCGTAGCGGTTCGTTGTCCTCGGCGACCAAAACGGTCCCGTTCGTCGGGGCGACGGTGGCGAGCGATTCAGTTGCCGGAACGTTCCGCGCGGCCGGCCGTCCGGCGGCGCCCGATGCACGCGCGAAGCGCAGCGCAAACCAAAAGGACGAACCGAGATCGGCGGTGCTCTCAACACCGATCCGGCCACCCATCATCTCAACTAGCCGCTTTGAGATCGAGAGGCCCAAACCCGTTCCGGCAAATTTGCGTGACGCCGAGCGGTCCGCTTGCGCGAATGGTTCGAATAACAGCGGCAGCAGGGCCGACGGAATGCCGATGCCGGTGTCCTGCACGTCGAAGCGCACCAGGACCTCATCGGCCGAAAGGTCCTCCGAGACGGCGCGCACGACGACGCGACCGCTCTCGGTGAACTTCACCGCGTTGCCCACGAGGTTGAACAGAATCTGCCGAACGCGGTCGCGGTCGCCCAGAACGGCCGGGATCGACGGATCGACGTAGGCGTTCAGCGTAATGTTCTTTTCGCGCGCGACGTGCGCAAGCACATCGGCAACGCCTTCGAGCAGCGGTTCGATCTCGAATGGCTCGACCTGCAGCTCCAGCTTGCCGGCTTCGATCTTCGAGAAGTCGAGAACGCTGTTGATCAGCGTTAAGAGCGCCTCGGAGGCTTCAGTCATCGTTTGCACGGTGATGTGCGCACGCTCGTCGAGTTTCATTCGGCTCAGCAGCTCCGCGCCGGCGATGATCGAAGCCAGCGGCGTCCGCAACTCGTGGCTCATGGTCGAGACGAATTCGGTTTTGAAGCGCGACGCGTCGGCCAACTCCAGATTCGCAAGGCGCAGCTCCTCGCTATGCTTGCGCTCGCTGATATCGGTAATCGCGGCAAGCGTGAACGTTTCGCCGCCGGTCACGATTGGATTCAGGCCGATTTCGATCGGTACCTCACTGGCATCTTTGCGCCGCCCGTAGAGATCGCGCCCGGCGCCCATTGCACGCGCGCTCGGCGCCGCGGCAAAGTCGTCACGCAGGTCCCGGTGGCCATGACGGAATCGCTCGGGAACGAGTTCATCGATCGACATACCGAGCAGCTCGTCGCGAGAGTAGCCGAAAAGCGCTTCGGCCTGCCCGTTCACGAGCACGATCCGGCCGCCGCCGTTCACCAGAACCTTGGCGTACGGTGATCCCTCGATCACGGCGTTGAGCAGATCTTCGTTCGGTGCAGGACGGCGTACGAGCGCCGCATCGAGCGACTCGAGCGAGCTCAAAATATCAGCCAAACGGCCCGGATTCGGCTCCAGCTTGCCGTCGATGAGCGCATGCACGGTTCCGATGGCGACCGCCAGGTCGTTACGCATGTCGTGCTGCGTCCGATCCATATGGCACCCTTCGCGCAATCTCCGTCAACGCATTTGGGGCCTTCCACGGATCTTCACACCGCCTTCGCTCGCCGGCGATAGCTTCAGGTTGCAAAAACACACCATCACAACGCGCTCCGCGCTTGAGGAAATCATCATGCAATCCGCCGCCGTCCGTCACATCGAGGATCCGCCTATAGCGCGCGCGCTGTTCGGAGATACACGCTTCGCCTGGATCTGGCTGATCCTCCGCGTCTACGTGGGCTGGCAATGGTTCAGCGAAGGTCTCAATAAAGTCCAGACTCCCGCGTGGGCTGGTGCGAAGGCCGGCACGTTTCTCACGGTCTGGATCGACGGAGCACTCAAGAAGACGCAGGGCGCACACGCGGACGTCCAAGGCTGGTACGGGTTTTTCCTCAGCCACGCCGTGCTGCCGCATGCCGCCTTCTGGAGCTATACCGTCTCGTACGGCGAGCTTTTCGTCGGCCTCGGTCTCATCTTCGGACTCTTCACCGGGATCGCCGCGTTCTTCGGCACGACCATGAACGCAAGCTATCTCTTAGCCGGCACGGTCAGCACGAATCCGATCTTGTTCGCCTTCGGCACGCTGCTCGTTCTCGCGTGGAAGACCGCCGGTTACTGGGGTGCAGATCGCTTCGTCCTCGCACGTCTCGGCACGCCCTGGACAAGCACGCATACGGATTCTCGGCCCGCGAACATCACGCAGACGCCCGCACCGGCGTCATGACGCCGGTCGTGGAGCGCGATCTGATCCTTGCGCCGCTGGCCTCGGCAGACCGCGTTCTCCGCGCCTTCTCCGCATCGCACCCGGAGTTTGACGGCCAGTTGGTCGTCGAGGCCGATGCCAGATTCAACGGTTTCTGGCTGATCCTCACCGGCGCATTTGCCAGACCCACCGCTCGCGCTCTCCTGCGAGAAATTCGCGTCGAAATTGAAGCCGACGCCCGCACACAAAACTCGAAAGGTTCCTAACATGTCAACCATCACGATCGAACGCCGCGGCGCGCAGCCTGCGAATATCGGATACCTTCCGAAAACGATGAAGGCCGCCGTCGTGCGCGCTTTCGGTCAACCGCTCGCAATTGCGGAAGTTCCAACACCCGTTCCCGGCCCCGGCGAAGTGCTGGTAGAAGTGACGGCCTGCGGGGTTTGCCATACCGACGTTCATGCGGCCGACGGCGATTGGCCGGTTAAACCGCAGCCGCCGTTCATTCCCGGACACGAGACCGCCGGACGCGTTGTCGCCTTGGGTGTGGGAGTCGACGACTTCAAGCTGGGTGACGCGATCGGCATCGCCTGGCTCCACGACGCATGCGGCAAGTGCGAGTTCTGCATCACCGGCTGGGAAACGTTGTGCGCCACGCAGCACGACAGCGGCTACAGCGTCGACGGCGGCTTCGCGCAATACGCAATCGCTTCGGCGGCCTATGCCGCGCACTTGAGCGCGGACGTCGATTTCTACCAGATGGCGCCGATCTTATGTGCGGGCGTCACCACCTATAAGGGACTCAAACAAACCGAAGCGCGACCGGGGCAGTGGGTCGCGATCTCGGGCCTCGGCGGCTTGGGTCACGTTGCCGTGCAGTACGCCAAGGCGATGGGGCTAAACGTCGTCGGCCTCGACGTGACGCCGGAAAAACTTGCGCTGGCGCGCTCGGTGGGCGCCGACGTGACGGTGAACGCGCTCGACGCCGATGCGGCCGCGCAAGTCCTCGAGGCGACCCACGGCGGCGCGCACGGCGTGCTGGTCACGGCGCCTTCGCCGCCGGCCTTCTCGCAAGCCATCGCGTTCGCGCGCAGCAAGGGAACAATTGCGCTGATCGGTCTCCCGCCGGGCGGATTTCAGACGCCGATCTTCGACGTCGTGCTCAAGGGCTTGACGATTCGCGGTTCGATCGTCGGCACGCGCAAGGATCTCGAGGAAGCGGTGGCCTTCGCGAGCGCCGGAAAAGTCCGGGCCGATATCCACAAAGCGAAACTCGAAGACATCAACCGGATCTTCACCGACCTCAAGGCCGGCAAAGTCGAGGGCCGTATGGTCCTCGATCTGGCCTAAGTTTGAATGCCGGCGCGTGCGCTGAGCTTGCGGCCGATGATGGCGACGCCGATTGCCATCGCGGCCGAGATCACGCCGACGACCGCACCGTTCTCGATCGAACCGTTGGTCGCGTAATCGAGCACCAAGAGCGAGAGCGGACGCGTCGTCGGCGTGGCGAGCAAGATCATCGTGCTGATGTCTTTCACGCAGCCGACGAACACGAACAGCGCGACCGTCACCGCGGTCGGTGAGAGCAGCGGCAAGAGCACGCGCCGGTAGAGTTCCCACCAGCCCGCACCCGAGGTGAACGCCGCTTCTTCGAGCTCGAGCCCGATGCGCGCGATGCCGTTCTTCATCAGGTTCACGCCGCCGGGCATTTCCTTGAAGAGCATCGCGATGACGAGACCGGCCACCGAACCGTAGAGAACGTTGAGGATCGGGAAGCCGAGGTAGATCCACAAGAGCGAGAGGCTCAGCAAGATGCCGGGAATCGACCACGGCAGCCACGCCGCGACGTCGAGAACCTGCCGGCCCGCGGCTTTCGTGCGCAAGATGATGTAGGCGATCAGCGAGAAGCAGATCACGCCCGCGATCGCCGTGAAAATACCCAGCAGCAGCGTCGTCGTGAACGATGAGAGGAACACCGGATCGTGCAGCACGGTGTTCCAGTGGCTCGTCGTAAAGCCGAAGCCGCCGGCCGCGTTGGTCACGCCGAAGATCTCCATGAACGAGCCGACGACGAGCGTGATCGTCGGAACGAGCACCGCGAGGCCGGCAAAGCCGCCGCAGAAGAGCGTGGCCGGCCAACGCCAGCGGCCGAGATCGACTGCCGGCGCGGCGGCGAGCTTCCCGGTCAGCGTCGCATAGGAGCGCCCGCGGACGACACGCTGGTACCACAGCGCCAGCGCGATCAGCAAGATCACGAACGGAACGCTCAGCGCCATCGCCGGCGCGTAGCGCGGCGGCTCGTACACGACCAGTTCCTGAATCTTGGTCGAGAACACGCGGATGCCGGCCGGAACGCCGAGGAACAACTCGACCTCGAACCCCTCGAGGCTGCGGATCAGCGCGATGATGCCGGCCATCGTCAACGCCGGCGCGAGCAGCGGCAACACGACGCGCCGGAACGACTCCATGAGGCTCGCGCCCGACATGCGCGCGCTCTCTTCGAGCACGGGATTCAGGCCGCGGAATGCCGGTCCCAGCAGCAGCACGATCGCGGGCACCGTCGTCGTCACGAGATGCACCCACGTGATGCCGGTATAGGAGTAGATGTTGAACGGGCCATGCTGCAGTCCGAACACCGGCTGTAAGATGCGGTTGATCCAGCCCGACTTCGGATCGAGCAACAGCGCCCACGCCATCGCCATCGGCAGCGTGGGCAAAAAGAACGCGGTCCAAATCAGGAACTCGATCGAGCGACGCCAGCGCACGTTGGTGCGAATCACGAGCCACGCCAGCACGCTGCCGAGCAAGAGCGCGATCGGCACGCGCATGAGCACGAGTAAGAACGTATTTGCGATCGCCTGCCACACCGACGCGGTTGAAAACGCGCTCGTCCAGCCGCTGGTTCCCCAAACGGTCGGATTGCCCGGCAGCGAGGTACGGAAGCTGCCGACCAGCGTGATGATCACGGGCGCGATCGCAAATGCGGTCACGATGATGACGGGCAGCGTCAACAGCGCGTTCGTGCGCTGCCCTTCGGTGGTTCTTACCACGTGCCGACGGCGTTCGCGGGGGACTGGTAGCTGAGCCTCAGTTCGCGGCGCTGGGCCGCCGACTCGAGAATCGCCACGCAAACCTCGAGCGTGGCCCGGCCCCAGGCGGCATCGAGAAACGGCTCGCGCTCACCGGCCAGCGCGTCGGCCAGTTCCATCAGCTCCGCCGCGCCGCGCAGATAGCCCGCACCGCAGGCGAGTTCGCGCCGGCCGTTGCGGTCGTAAACGTACACGCCGTCGGGCGATTGGCGCACGACGCCGCGTTCGCAATGCACGATGGTTAGGCCGAAGAAGGGTGGTTTGCGCAACGAACGTTTGTCTTCGCCGCCGTCACGGCCGCGCCCGTACGGATCGCCGGCCTGTTGGAAACGCCACTTCTCCTCGGGCGACATCGGCGCGCGGCGTTCGGCCGGCCGCACCGAGCCCGCGTCGAGCGTGCGGTAACCGCTTTCACCGATGCCCCAGGTCAAATCTACGATGTCGAAATACCCCTGCGCGTTGAAGACGAGCGTTGCCGCCGCGCCGTCGTCGAACGTCAGCAGCGCGGTGTAGTCGGATTCGGTCGCGGGCGAACCCGCCTCGCGCCGCGCCGTCACCGCGCGCACGCTGCTCACCGGGCTGCCGGCGAGGTAACGCACGATATCGATTTGGTGCGGAGCCTGACGAAACACCGGACCCGTGCCGAGATCGGTGCGTTCTTCAGCCGGAGTGCGCGGCCGGATCAGCCAGTCGTTGAAGTTCCACGTATTGATCTGCGTGACGCGGCCGAGCTCGCCGCTCTTGATGACCTCTCGCATGCGCCGCAATACCGAATAGTAGATCTTCGAGTGCCCCTGGACGTACTTCACGCTGGCGGCCTTAACCGCCGACACGATCGCGTTGCACTCATCAATCGTCGTCGCCATCGGCTTCTCGCACACGACGTGCTTGCCGTGGTTCGCCGCCAGCACCGCATGCTTCGCGTGAAACTCGTTCGGCGTCGCGATCCAAACAACGTCGACATCGTCGCACGCCGCGAGCGCTTCGACCGAATCGAACAGGTGCACGCCGGGATGCCGCGTGCCGAACGCGCGCAGGGCGTCGGCGCGCACGTCGGCGACGGCCGTGAGCCGGACGGTATCGGCGATCGCGCCGATATTCGGCAGCACCTGCTCTGCCGCGATGCCGATACCGGCGATGCCGAGACGCAGCACCGCTACGAGGTCTTTGCTGCGCCGCTACCGACCGCTTCGAGGCGGTTGAGGCTGTGCGTGGAGAACTCGATGATCTCGTTCTTGGCCGGATCGCGCAGGATAGCCATCGGTTCGCCGCCGGCCTCGACGATGGCGATCTGCTCGTCGAGCAGTTTCCGTAACATCACGATGCCGACGTCGGTCACGCCGAGATGCTCTTGCGAGCGGTCGTAGATTGCGCCCTGCGTTTCCCACGCCATGCGATCTTGGCTGTTGAAGCTGTCGAGCGCGTACTCGCCGTCGGGACCTTTGTCGTCGGGCATGTACTGCATCGGCACGACCGCCTGCGGCGGTTCCTCGAGCCCGGTGTCGTTCGGCTGGAACTGCATCACGATGATCCGCGTGCTGGTGTCGTCGATCGGCACGCGCCAATGCTGGCGCTCGTTGCGGCCTTCGGGAATGCGCAGGATGTTCGGGAAGATCAACGGCGGACGGATCTCTTCGCCCGGATGATCGCCGCCGTAGAACAGCGTCTTCGTAATGCCCCACTCGCAGAGTGAGAAGTCGTACTTCACGATCGGCCGGTAGTAGTACGCGGCCGACTCCCACTTGATCCCCTTCTGCGCCATCGTGTGACCGTGCAGATAGTAGGTGTGGGTCGTGTCGGCGGTGTTCTCTTGCGCTTGCAGCCAGTTACACGTGAGGTCCGGCCGGATCTCGATCAGGCGCGTGCCGTCCTTGCGCACGAGCGTGTCCCAGCGGGGCAAGAGCGGCGCCGGCAGCGGACCCATATAGACGAAGAGCAAACCGCCGAGTTCTTGCACCGGATAAGCGCGCTGACGCACGCGGTCCTTGAACGTGCTGTCCTTCGGTTCGAAGGGCTGCTCGACGCAACGGCCGTCGCGCTCGAACTTCCAGCCGTGGTAGGCGCAGCGGATCGCGCTGCCTTCCAGAAAACCGTAGTACAGCGAGCAGCCGCGGTGCGTGCAGTGTTCGGTCACGCAACCGAAGTTGCCGTCGTCGCCGCGGTACACGACCAGGTCCTCGCCCATCACCTTGATGCGCTTCTTCGGCCGCTCGTCGGTGAAGTCGCAGGCCGGCCACAAGGCCTGCCAGTAGCGGCGCAACAGTTGACCGCCGGGCGTATTTGCGCCGGTTTGGGTGAGGCGCGCGTTCTTCTCCGCTGACAGCATCGTCTAGACCGGCGCGGTGACGCGCGCCCCGAAGAACGCGAGCGCGATATCGTTGAAGCGATCCGACTCGTCGTTCTGCGCTTGATGGCCCGAGTTCTCGAGCATCTCGAACGTGACGTTGGGCAACATCTTCTGCAGCGTGTCGGCGAACTCGGGCGGCGCGAAACTGTCCTTGGCGCCCCACACCATGTGCATCGGGATCGTGAGCTGCGGCAAACGGTGCTTCAGCTCGAAACGCTGCCATTCGTTGGGATCGGTCTTGAGCGAGTTGCGATACTGCCCTTGCAGCCTGTGGACTTTGTCGTGGCCCGGCAAGGCGGCCATCTGCACGCGATCGGCGATCAGTTCGTCGGTGATCTTGCTATGATCGTGAACGATGATCTCCATGAAGCTGCGCATCGCCTCGGGCGTGCCGTCGTAAGCTTGGAGTTTCTTCATGCCGCCCATCTGGGCGTCGTTGCGCTCGAGCCCCATGGCGAGCGCGATGCTGCCGCTGCTGATCATGAGCAGCTTCTTGACGCGCTTGGGCTGATCGACGGTCAATTTGGCCGCCATGTACGCACCGCGCGAATTCCCGCAGAGATAGACCTTATCCAGACACAATGCGTCGAGAAAGCCCAGCAGGTGATCGACGGAATCTTGATCGCTGCAGCTTTCGGTGGGTTTGTCGGTCAGACCGAATCCCAGCGTATCGAGCGCGTACACGCGAAAGTGTTTCGCGAGCACCGGGATCGTTTGCCGCCAACCGGCCCAACCGTAGGCACCCGGACCGGCACCGTGCACGAACACGATCGGCTCACCGCTGCCGGCCTCGACGTAATGGGTTTTGATCCCGCGCACATCGACAAACGATGAGAGCACGCCCTCGGGCAACTGCATAGAACTGGGTCCTTTCGTCGAAGGGGGTCAATTCGGCGCGACGAAACCGGTCCGGTCCGTGATAACCTAAATCGCCTAAGCAGTTTTCGCGGCGGTAGAAAGGCACCCTCCAAATGTCCGAGCTTCAGTCATTGAACCGTCTGATGAACCGTCGCGCTGCCATCGCGGGCACTGGTGCCGCGCTGCTCGCGGCGGCAGCAAGCCGCCCCGCGTTTGCTCAAGCCGGCGCGATGACCGCGCTCGTTAACGCTGCGAAAGCTGAAGGCGCCGTCGTGGTCGACGGTCCACCGATCGATGCGACGCGTGACGTGCTCGTCAGCGGCTTTCAAAAAGCCTACGGCATCCCGGTGACCTACATCAGCAGCGGAACGTCGGCCAGCGGTGCGCGCGTGCGCTCCGAACGCGCCGCCGGCAAGTACCTGCTCGACGTGTTCATCAGCGGCAGCGACACACCGGTGCTGACGTTTCTGCCCGGCGGCTGGCTCGATCGCATCGAGCCGATCCTCGTCTCGCCCGAAGTGATCAACAAGCGCAACTGGAAAGACGGACATCTCTGGTACGCGGATCCGAACAACACGATTTTGCGCGTGCTCTCGAACGTCGTCCCCGAAATGGCCATCAACACGAAGATGATCAAGCGCGGCGAGATCACCAAATGGAAAGACTTGCTCGAGCCCAAGTGGCAGGGGAAGTATGTGGTGAAGGACCCGGCCAGTTCCGGCGCCGGTAATTCGCTGACCAGCTACTTCTATATCGAGTTCGGTGCCGACTTCGTGAAGAAGTTCTATCAAGAGCAGAAGCCGGTGTTTTCGAACAATGCGCGCCAAGCGGCGCAATGGCTCGCGCAAGGCAACTATCCGGTCACCATCGGCACCGACATCGCGGAGCTGATGCGCTTCCAGCAACAGGGCTACCCGATCGAACCCATCTTCCCGACCGATGCGCCGAGCGTGCTCACCGGCAGCTGGGGTCTCGTCTGCCTCATGAACAAAGCACCGCACTCCAACGCCGCCAAATTGTTCATCAACTGGCTCGCCGGCACGAGCGCGCAAGCCGCCTTCGCCCCATCGACGCAATCGCTCAGCCTGCGCACCGACGTGCAGTACGAGAAAGACTTGCCGCCGTTCATCTTTCCGCAAAAGGGGACCAAGTACTTGGACACCTACGACTACAAATACATCACCGAGCAGCGTAACAGCGCCAGTGACAAAGTCCGCGAGCTGCTCGGCGAATGACGCAGCAAGCAACGAAACCCGCGCGGAAGATCAACCAGCCGGCGTATCAAAAGTGGATGGACGCGCAAGAGATTCCGATTCACCGCGGTTACGGCATGCACGACGTGCGCGTGCTCGAGCGTAAGCCATGGAAGCTCACCGGCACTCCCGGCGCGTTCATCGATCTCGTCGGCATGGAGGGCTTCTCCGGCATGCACGTGGTGGAGATTCCGCCCGGCGGCGCCATCACGAAGCAGCGTCACCTCTATCAGCAGCTGATCTGCATCCTCGAGGGCCACGGTACGGCCGAAGTCTGGCTCGATGAAGCTCCCGACAAAAAGCTCACGTTTGAGTGGGGACCGTGGAGCCTCTTCTCGCCGCCGGCCAACTCATCGTACCGGCTCTACAACGTCGGCAATACGCCGGTGATCTATCTCGGCGTCAACGATGCGCCGATGATGATCGACCTCTTTCACAACCTCGACTTCATCTTCAACAACCCCTACGTGTTCCGCGATCGCTTCAACGGTGCCGACGCCGAATATTTCACCCGGGAAGAACGGATTCTCGAAGGCTCCGGCGTGATGTGGCAGACGAACTTCATCGACAACGTGAGCGAGGCGCTGGTCGACGCGCAAGAAGCGAAGGGCGCAGGCGTCAAGATCACCGTGTTCGACATGGCGCAGAACTCGTTCGCCGGTCATCTCACCGAGTGGCCCGTCGGCCGCTATCACAAGGCGCATCACCATCAGGGCGGCGCGATCTTGCTGATCGCGCGCTCGGAGGGCTACAGCTTGATGTGGCCTCAGGAATTGGGCGTCCGGCCGTACGAAAACCATTTCGAAGATCAGATCGTGCGGCTCGACTGGGGCTTGTACTCCGTGTTCTGCCCGCCGACGAAGTGGTTCCACCAGCACTTCAACACCGGCAACGAAACGGCGCGGCAGTTGGCCTTCCGTCCCGGCGGCAGCTCGAACAATCCGACGGGCTTCCGCCGTTCGGGCACGCGCGTCGTGAACGGCAAGCTCGGTGTGTACGTCAGCTACCGCGAGGGCGGCACGCTGATCGAGTATGAAGACGAGGATCCGCGGATCAAAACCGACTACGAGAAGATCCTCGGCGACGCCGGCATCGAGTCGAAGATGCCCGCCTTCAACTACAACACCGACGTGCGATGATCTCGATCCACGGTCTCGTTAAACGCTACGCGGGCCGTGATATCACCCGCAACGCCGTCAACGGCATCTCGTTCGAGGTGCCCGACGGCCAGCTGTTCACGTTGCTCGGACCGAGCGGCTGCGGCAAGACGACGACGCTGCGGATGATCGCTGGCCTCGAGCGGCCCGATGCGGGCGAGATCAGCATCGCCGGCAAGCACGTTTACGACGCGAAGCAGAACATCGCGGTACCGGCCAACAAACGGCCGATCGGCATGGTTTTCCAATCTTATGCGGTGTGGCCGCACATGACGGTGTTCGAGAACGTCTCGTTCCCGCTGACCGTCGGCAAGAACAAACCGGCCAAAGACGTCGTGCGCGAAAAAACCGAACGCGCGCTCGAACTCGTGGGCTTGGCGGAGTACGCGTCGCGCTCGGCAACCGCGCTCTCCGGCGGCCAGCAGCAACGCGTCGCTTTGGCGCGCGCGCTCGTGCGCGAACCGGAGATCCTGCTGCTCGACGAACCGCTCAGCAACCTCGATGCGCAGTTGCGCGAACGGATGCGCGAAGAGATCCGCGAGGTCCAGCAAAAACTCGGCATCACGGCCGTCTACGTTACCCACGATCAAAACGAGGCGCTGGCCATCTCCGACTGCATCATGCTGATGGAGCAGGGCGAGATCGTCGAACTCGGCGAGCCGCAGCAGATCTACCGTTCGCCGCGTTCGGCCTTCACCGCCACGTTCGTCGGCGTGGCCAACGAGCTCGCCGGAACCGTCGAGCGCACCAGCGGCGCGACGAACATCGTGACCTCGCACGGCAGCGTCAGCGGCGTTGCGGGTAACGACCTCACTCACGGACAGAGCGTGCAGCTCTTTCTGCGCCCGGAAGACTTCGTGCTGCACCGCGACCGCCCGGCTAAGGACGTGTGGACCGGAACGGTGTCGTTCTGCATCTATCAAGGTGACTGCTGGGACTATCACGTTGAGTCGGCCGGTACGCTGCTGCGCGTGCGCGTGCACAAAGAGAAGGCGGGCCTCAAGCGCGGCGACGTCGTGTTCCTCGAACCCGATCCGAACGCCGCCGTCGTCATGCTCGCGCCCTAACGGCGCCGATGTATCCATACACCTGGACGCCGCCGGCAACGCTACGGCCGCCGATGTGGCGGCTGCACGAAGATGCGATGCCGCACGAACACCTCAGCGACGAGGAAAAGGCCACGCTGACCGATGCGGTCTGGCGCCTCGACAACGTCGAGTTCACCACGGTCGGCATCGATGTCGGCAGCTCGACCTCACACCTGATGTTCTCCCGCGTGCACCTGCAGCGCCAAGCGCACCAGCTCTCGAGCCGCTTCGTCGTCATCGAACGCAGCACGCTCTGGTCGTCGCCGATCCGGCTCACGCCGTTCCTCGATGACGACACGATCGACGCCGCGCAACTCGCAACGTTCATCGACGACGCCTATCGCAGCGCGGGCCTCTCCCGCGACGCCGTCGACACCGGCGCCGTCATCCTTACCGGCGAAGCCGTCAAGCGCAAAAATGCCGCGGCCATCGCGGCGCTGTTCGCAAGCGACGCCGGCAAGTTCGTCTGCGCGTCGGCCGGGCACCATATGGAGTGCGTGCTGGCCGCGCACGGTTCGAGCGCGGCCGCGCTCTCGCAAAGCACCGGCAAGACCGTGCTCAACTGCGATATCGGCGGCGGAACGACGAAGCTCGGACTCTGCAGCGGCGGCCACGTGATCGCAACGTGCGCGTTCGCCGTCGGCGGGCGGCTGATCGCGTTCGACGAGACCCGCGCGGTCGCGCGGCTCGACGATCCGGCCGCGACGGCAGCACGCGCGTGCAACGTCGCGCTCGCCGTCGGCAAAGTTCCCGCGCCGGAAGACATCGCGGCGATCGTCGACGCGATGGCCCGCACGGTCGCCGGTTACATCCGGCGCGACCCGCCGTCCGGGCTCGCAGGCGAACTGCTGCTCACGCAGCCGCTCACCGGATCGCTGCCCGAACTGCTAACGTTCTCGGGCGGGGTGTCGGAGTACATCTACGGCCGCGAATCGCGCACGTTCGGCGACGTCGCGCTGCCGCTGGCGCGCGCCGTGCGCACCGCCTGCGCGGAACTCCCGCTCGAACTCGTCGATCCGGGCGCGGGCATTCGCGCCACCGCCATCGGCGTCTCGCAATTCACGGTGCAGGTCAGCGGACGCACGATTTTCCTCGGCACCGTCGCGCTGCCGCTGCGCAACTTGCCGGTCGTCGCACCGCACCTGCACACCGGCGGTGACATTCATCCGGACATCGTTGCCAAGGCGATCGAGCTGGCGCGCGAACGGCTCGACGTCGAGCGCGGCGCCGCGCATGCGATCGCGGTGAGCTTTCGCGGCACGCCGAACTACGAACGGCTCACGGCGCTCGCCACCGGCATCGCCAAGAGCGTCCGCGATTCGGGCGGGGAACCGCTCGTGCTCATCATCGACGGCGACATCGGCCAGTCGCTGGGCCGGCTACTGCAACACGAACTGCACGTCGAACGCCCGCTGCTCTGCATCGATGCGCTCGAACTCGGCGAATTCGATTTCGTCGACATCGGCAAACCAGTCGAACTCGCACGCGGCGTCCCCGTGGTAGTAAAATCGCTGCTCTTCGGCCGTTAGCGGCGTTGAGAGACAACGGCCCCCCTCGCTGTCATCCCGAGCGAAGCGCCGCATGGCGCGAAGTCGAGGGACAGAGATAACCAAGGGCCAACGCCAGGGCAATGCCCCTCCATCGGCCCACGCAGCCAATGACCCGTCGCGCCGCAATCGCCGGCGCAAGCGCCGCACTTACCGCCGCTGCAATCCGGACGGCAGACGCGCAATCAGCAGCAATGACATCCCTGATCGCCGCGGCCAAGGCCGAAGGCAGCGTCGTGGTCGACGGTCCTCCGCTCGACTCAGTGCGCGAAGTGATCGGACCCGGCTTCCAACGCGCCTACGGCATCCCGGTGACGTACATCAGCGGCGGCGGCTCGGCCACGGCGGCTCGCGTGCGCGCCGAACGCGCCTCGGGCAAATATCTGCTCGACGTGTTCATCAGCGGCCCCGACACGCCCACGATCACGTTTCTGCCCAGCGGCTGGCTCGATAAGATCGAACCGGTGCTCGTCGCGCGCGACGTCGTCGACAAACGCAATTGGAAAGACGGGCACCTCTGGTATGAAGACGAGGGCCACACGATCTTGCGCGTGCTGCAGTACGTGGTGCCCGAGCTCGCCGTCAACACGAAGTTCGTCCAGCCGAAACAGGTCGCGACGTGGAAGTCGCTGCTCGAACCGAAGTGGCAAGGCAAAATGGTGGCCAAGGATCCGGCGAGTTCGGGCGGTTCGGGCGCATCGCTGACCAGTTACTTCTATCTCGTCTTCGGCCCGGACTTCGTCAAGAAGCTCTACGTCGAGCAGAAGCCGATGCTCTCGCGCGACGCGCGTCAGGCGGCGCAGTGGCTGGCTGACGGATCGTATCCGATCCTGATCGGCCCCGACACGACCGCGATGGATCAATTCGTCAAACTCGGCTATCCGCTGCAGCCGGTGTTCCCGACCGACGGGCCGAGCGTGCTGACCGGCGGCTGGGGGCTCATCGGCCTGCTCAACAAAGCGCAGCATCCGAATGCCGCGAAGCTGTTCATCAATTGGCTCGCGGGGCGTGAAGCGCAAACCGCGTATGCCAAAGCCACGCAATCGCTCAGCCTGCGCACCGACATCCACTACGTCGACATGCCCGGCTACTTGTTTCCGCAGAAGGGGACGAAGTATATGGATACCTACGACTTCAAGTTCGTCACCGAACAGCGCGACCCGGCACTGGCCAAAGCGCGCGAGCTGCTCGGCGAGTGAAGCGCCGCGCGGCGATCGCGGGCGCGAGTGCGGCGCTGGTTGCAACAGCCGCAACGCCGGCGCACGCACAATCGGCAGCGCTCGCTACGCTCGTGAGCGCGGCGCAAGCCGAAGGCAGCGTGGTCGTGGATGGGCCGCCGAACGACATCGCGCGCCAAGGGCTCTTGAGCGGCTTCCAGCGCGCATACGGCATTCCGATTTCGTACGTTACGAGCGGGTCTTCATCGTCCAGCGCGCGCATTCGCGCGGAGCGCGTCGCCGGCAAGTACGTGCTCGACGTCTTCTTGAGCGGCGCCGATGCCGCGTGCCTGACGTTTCTCCCCAGCGGCTGGCTCGATCGCATCGAACCGGTCCTCGTAGCGCCCGACGTACTGGACACTCGCAAGTGGCGCGACGGCCACCTTTGGTACCAAGACGACGCACACACCATTTTGCACGTGCTCTCAACCGTCGCGCCGGGGCTGGCCGTCAACACCAAGCTTCTGCGACGCGGCGAAGCCACGACGTGGAAGTCGCTGCTCGATCCGAAATGGCAAGGCAAAATCATCGCCAAGGATCCGCTGACGTTGGGCGCCGGCTCGCAAATGCCGAGCTACTTCTTCCTGACGTTCGGGCCGGATTACGTGAAGACGCTCTACCAGACGCAGCAACCCGTGCTCTCACGCAACGCACGCCAGGCGATGCAGTGGTTAGCCGAAGGCAGCTACCCGATTCTGATCGGTCCGGACACATCCGAACTGATGGCGTTCAAGAAACTCGGCTATCCCGTGGAGCCCGTGCTGCCCACGGACGGACCCAGCATCATCAACGCCGGTTGGGGACTCGTCTGCCTCATGAACAAAGCGCCCCATCCGAATGCGGCCAAGCTGTTCGTCAACTGGGTAGCCGGCCGCGCAGGCCAAACAATCTATGCTAACGCAACCCAATCGGCGAGTTTGCGGACCGACGTGACATACGACGGGCTGCCGGCGTATCTGTTCCCCCGGCGAGGCGCCAACTACATGGATACCTCCACGTTGAAATTCGTCACGGAACAGCATGAAGCGGCGATGAACAAAGTGCAAGAACTACTCGGAAAATAAAGGTACGGTAAACGTGAGTCTTCTGGACGGCAAAACGATCCTCGTCACCGGCGTCGCCAATCGCTGGTCGATCGCCAGCGGCATCGCGCGACGGTTGCACGCACACGGTGCACGCCTGATCCTGACCTATCAGGGCGAGCGGGTCGAGGATTCAGTCCGCAAGACCGCAGCCGAACTTGGCGGCGGTCCCGTGTTCGAAGCGGACGTCACCAACGACGCCTCGCTCGATGCGCTCGCAGCCTCGATCGGAAAGATCGACGGTATCGTGCATTCGATCGCTTTCGTGAAGAAAGAAGACCTCAGCGGCAAGGTGTACGACACCTCGCGCGATGGGTTCGCCATGGCGATGGACATCAGCTCGTACTCGCTGATCGCACTGGTCGGCCATCTCAAGGATAACCTCAACGACGGCGGCTCCATCATGGCGCTGACCTATCTCGGCGGTACGCAGATCGTGCCGAACTACAACGTCGCCGGCATCGCGAAGGCCGCGCTCGAATCGATCGTGCGCTACCTCGCCTTCGATCTCGGCGAACGCGGCATCCGCGTCAACGCGATCTCGGCCGGCCCGATTTCGACCGCGTCATCGCGTCAAGTCGCCGGCTTCTCGGCCATGCCCGCCAAGGTCGCGGCCGCCGCGCCGCTCAAGCGCACGATCACGGCCGACGACGTCGGCAACTGCGCGGTCTATCTTGCCAGCGATCTTTCGAGCCAGGTCACGGCCGACGTCCACTTCGTCGACGCCGGCTACCACGCGATGGGCATGTATCCGGAGGCACCGAAAGCCTGAGGCCTTCCCTCAGAAGCTTTCGTCGAACCGGACGTCACCCTCAACGCCGACGCGGTATGCGGATGAACGGCGCTCGAAGAAGTTCGTCAGTTCCTGGACGTCTTGCAGCGCCATGAAGTCGAACGGGTTTTTCGAGCCGTAGACCGGGCTGAAGCCCAGCGTCTTGAGCCGGCAATCGGCGATGTACTGCAGGTAGTCTTTCATGTCGGCAACCGACAAGCCGGCAACGCCCTCGCTCAAGACGTCTTTCGCAAAGGCGAGTTCGCACTCGACAGCGTCGGCGAGCATTTGCCGCACCGAGCCTTCGAGCGCGGGATCGAACAGTTCCGGGTGCTCGTAGCGGATCGTGTCGATCACGGTGAATGCGAAGTTCATGTGCATGCTCTCGTCGCGGAACACCCAGTTGGTTCCCGCGGCGAGGCCGTTGAGCACGCCGCGCGAGCGTAGGAAATACACGTAGGCGAAGGCCGCGAAAAAGAACAGGCCTTCGATCGCCGCTGCAAACGTAATGAGGTTGAGCAGGAAGGCGCGGCGGCCGGCACTGGTCTCGATGCGCTCGAGCCCGTCGATCGAGCCGATCCATTTGAAGCAAAACTCGGCCTTCGTCTTGATCGACGGGATGTTGTCGATCGCCGCGAACGCCAGCCTGCGTTCGCGGTCGTCGGGCACGTACGCATCGAGCAGCGTGAGGTAGAATTGGATGTGCTGCGCTTCTTCGAAGAGCTGGCGCGAGAGATACATCCGCGCCTCGGGCGCGTTGATGTGCTTGTAGAGGTTGAGCACGAGGTTGTTGGCTACGATCGTGTCGCCCGTCGCGAAGAACGCGACGAGGCGGCGGATCAGGTGCCGCTCGGCCGGGCTCAACCGCTCGCGCAGGTCGTGGAGATCGGTGCTGAATTCGATCTCCTCGACGCTCCACGTATTCGCGATCGCATCCTTGTACATGTCGTAGAACTGGGGATAGCGCATCGGCCGGAGCGTGAGCTCGAAGCCCGGATCGAGGATCGACGACGGCGCCGGCTCGCGTTCGATCATTGGCAGGCCTCGCAGCTTTCCGGATTTTCGAGCGAGCACGCGACGGCTTCCGCCGGGCGCAGCGTGGTCTTGGCGATGCGCGTCGCCGGGCGCGAACGCAGGTAGTACGTCGTCTTCAGGCCCTTCTTCCACGCATAGAGATACATGGATGAGAGCTTGCCGATGTTCGGGCTCTCGGCGAAGAGGTTGAGCGACTGGCTCTGATCGACGTAGGCGCCACGCGCGGCGGCGAGATCGATCAGTGCCTTCTGCGGCAGTTCCCACGTGGTGCGATAGCGCTCCCGCAGCGCCGCCGGAATCTCCTCGATGTCGGCGATCGAGCCCTCGGCGTGGGTGATGCGCTCGCGGATGTCTTCCGTCCAGAGACCGAGCTTCTTGAGATCGTTGACGAGGTAGGAGTTGATCTGCAAGAACTCGCCCGAGAGGGTCTCGCGCTTGAAGAGGTTGGAGATCTGCGGCTCGATGCACTCATAGCAGCCGCTGATCGAGGCGATCGTCGACGTCGGCGCAATTGCGATCAGGAGCGAATTGCGCAGGCCCTGGGCCTTGATGCGCGCGCGCAGCGACTCCCAACGCTCCGGGTCGGCCGGCGTTACGCCCCAAGCGTCGAACTGCAGCTCGCCGCGCGCGGCACGGCTCTCCGCGAAGGCCGGGTGCGGCCCCTGTTCCTCAGCGAGTTGGCAGCTCGTGAGCAGCGCGTGGAAGTAGATCTCTTCTTGAATGCGCGTCGAGACCTTCAGCGCTTCCTCGCTGTCAAAGGGCAGGCCGAGGACGAAAAAGACGTCTTGCAAGCCCATGATGCCGAGCGCCACCGGACGCCACTCGTTGTTCGAGGCTTCGGCCGATTCGATCGGATAGAACGTCTTGTCGATCACGGCGTTGAGCTGACGCACGGCGAGGCGCACGGTGTGCGCGAGCTTCGCGTAGTCGAAGCCGTTTTCGGTCACGTGCTGCTTGAGGTTGATCGAGCCGAGGTTGCACACGGCGGTGCGGCCCGCGCGCGTGACCTCGATGATTTCGGTGCACAGGTTCGAGAGATGAACGACGTTCTCGCCTTCGGCGGTCTGGTTGCTCTTGATGTTGGAGGCGTCTTTGAACGTCATCCAGCCCTGGCCGGTTTGCGCGAGCGTCCGCATCATCTTGCCGTAGATGTCGCGCGCCGGCACCTCGCGCACGGCGAGACCGGCGGCCTCCGCAGCGCAGTACGCCGAGGCGAACGCCTCACCAAACAGATCGGTGAACTGGGGCACGTCTTGCGGATCGAAAAGCGACCACGGCAGATCTTGCTCCACTCGCTGCATGAAGAGGTCGGGAATCCAGTTGGCAAGATTGATGTTGTGCGTGCGGCGGGCGTCGTCGCCCGTGTTGTCGCGCAGTTCGAGGAACTCTTCGATGTCGGCGTGCCACGGCTCGAGGTAGACGCACGCAGCGCCTTTGCGCTTGCCGCCTTGGTTCACGGCCGCCACCGACGCATCGAGCGTCTTGAGGAACGGCACGATGCCCATCGACTTTCCGTTCGTCCCGCGGATCAGCGAGCCGCGGCTGCGCACGCGCGTGTAGCCCACGCCGATGCCGCCCGAGAACTTCGAAAGCAGCGCGATGTCGCGGTAGCCGTCGTAGATCGCTTCGAGATCGTCTTTGGGTGAATCGAGCAGAAAGCACGATGAGAGCTGCGGGTGCGCTGTGCCCGAATTGAACAGCGTGGGCGAGCTCGGCATGTAGTCGAGCGAGGAGAACAGCTCGTAGAACGCGATCGCTTCTTGCGCCGACGCCGCGACGCCGCAGGCAACGCGCAGGAAGAACTGCTGCGGCGTCTCGATCACCGTGCGCTTCTTCGGATCGCGCAGCAGATAGCGGTCGTAGAGCGTGCGCAGGCCGAAGTATTCGAAGAGGACGCTGCGCGAATCGTCGATCGCGTCGTTGAGCTTGCGGCTGTTCGCCATGACGAAGCCGGCGAGATCTTCGGCAATCAGGCCCACGCGGTAGCCCGCGGCCACGGATTGCGAAAACGAATGGATCTCTTGACCGCCGACTTCTTTATCGATGTAGGTCGAGAGCAGGCGCGCGGCAAGCTGCGAGTAGGCCGGCTCCTCTGTGGTCAGCATGGCCGCGGTCTGGATAGAGAGCTGGTCGAGCTCTTGCGTCGTGGCGCCGTTATACAGACCGCTGATGGTCTTGGTCGCGACGCGCAGTGGGTCGACGCCCGCGAGACCTTCACAGCAGCGCGAGACGGCGCGGACGATCTTGTTGACGTCAGCGGGCTCGAGTGAGCCGTTGCGCTTACGGACCTGCATCGCACCGGCGACCGAAGTTGAGATTTCCATGCCGTTCCCCTCGAGAAGTGAACGCTCGGGGAGAAGCTGCTGCCGCCGCCGGGGGATCGGCCGATCCCGGTGCGCTCAAACAACGTTCGCTTTCTCCGAGCGAAGTGTCCATCTCGTTGGGCAGGTCTTCGGACTCGAGGGCCCAGCTTGCGCTGCCTACTTGCCACCCTTCCCAGCCGCGAGGCCAGTGGTCTGTGGCGTTCGTTCCCTCTTACCGCTGCGGGACAGTCCCGGATTTGCACCGGGTTCCCTTTTGAGACGCCTGCGCGTCACCCACCGAGAAGCACTATATATAGTGCTGGGAGGCCTATACGGCGACTAGATGTTGTGGTCCTTGGTGCCCATGTCAGGGTGACACAAACAAGTCGACGTACTCGTTGACGGGGGTGACCTCGAGCACGCTCCGGTCGAGGCTGGCCTTGAGGATCCGCTCTGATTGCTCGGCTGCGAACCGGCGGCCGAGGTTCGTGACGAACTTTTTCTCGAGCAGCGGGATGCCCTCAGCGCGGCGGCGCTTATGGCCGAGCGGGTACTCGACGACGGCCTCGGGCAGCTTCGTGCCGTCCGTGAATTCCACGGTGATGCCGTTGGCGATCGAACGCTTCTCCGGATCGTGGTAGTCCCGCGTGAACGCCGGGTCTTCGATGCAGATCATTTTGGCGCGGAGCGCATCGATGCGCGGATCACCCGCGCGCGCGTCTTCGTAATCTTCCGCCGTAAGCTGGCCGAAGAGCAGCGGGACGGCGACCATGTACTGGATGCAGTGGTCGCGGTCGGCCGGGTTGTTGAGCGGGCCGCTCTTGTCGATGATGCGGATCGCCGCCTCATGCGTGCGAATCGTGATCTTCGCGATGTCTGCGATGCGATGCTCGACCTGCGGGTGCAAGGCCATCGCGGCCTCGACCGCCGTCTGCGCGTGAAATTCCGCCGGAAACGCGACCTTGAAGAGCACGTTTTCCATTACGTAGGACCCGTACGGGCGCTGGAACGTAAACGGCTTGCCGCGGAACGAGACGTCATAGAAGCCCCACGTCTTGGCCGTGAGCACCGACGGATAGCCCATTTCGCCGGTCTTTGCCATCAGCGCGAGACGCACGGCGCGGCTGGTCGCATCGCCGGCGGCCCAGCTCTTGCGCGAGCCGGTGTTCGGGGCGTGGCGGTACGTCCGCAGGCTCTGGCCGTCGACCCACGCGAGCGAGAGCGCGTTGAGCAGTTGATCGCGCGTGAGGCCGAGCATGCGCGAGACGACCGCCGTCGAGGCGACCTTCACCAGCACAACGTGATCGAGCCCGACCGCGTTGAACGAATTCTCGAGCGCGATGCAGCCTTGAATCTCGTGCGCTTTGATCATTGCTTCGAGTACCGCGCGCATCGTCAACGGTTTACCGCCGCCGGCAATGGCCGTACGCGAGAGCCAATCGGCGGTCGCGAGAATGCCGCCGAGATTGTCGGAGGGATGGCCCCACTCCGCCGCGAGCCACGTATCGTTGAAGTCGAGCCAGCGAATCATCGCGCCGATGTTGAACGCTGCTTGAACCGGGTCGAGTTGATACGACGTCCCCGGCACCTTCGCGCCGTTGGGAACGACCGTTCCCGCGACGATCGGGCCGAGCAGCTTCGTGCAGGCCGGGTACTCGAGCGCTTCGAGGCCGCACCCGAGCGTGTCGATCAGGCAGTTGCGCGCCGTCTCGAACGCGAGCTCGCTCGTTACTTCGTAGTTAAGGACGTAGTCGGCGATGTCGAGCAGAACCTGATCGAACGGTTGCGCCACTATTTGCGGCTCGCGATCGGGACGTAGGCAAGATCGTCGGGGCCGATGTAGTTGGCGCCCGGACGGACGATCGTCCCCTGCGAGCGCTGTTCGATGATGTGCGCCGCCCAGCCGCAGGTCCGCGCGATCACGAACAGCGGGGTGAACATCTCGGTCGGGACGTCCATGAGGCTGTAGCTCACGGCCGAGAACCAGTCGAGGTTGGGAAACATTTTCTTGGCATCCCACATGACCGACTCGATGCGTTCCGCTACCGAATAGAGCGTCATCGTATCGCGGGCCTGGGCGAGTTCGCGTGCAACGCCTTTGATGATCACGTTGCGCGGATCCACACTCGTGTACACCGGATGGCCGAAGCCGATGATCACCTCTTTGTTCTCGACGCGCTTGCGGATGTCGGCCTCCGCCGCATCGGGGTCGTCGTAGCGGCTCTGCACGATGAACGCGGCTTCGTTGGCACCGCCGTGCTTGGGGCCTTTCAGCGCGCCGATCGCACCGCCGATTGCCGAGTAGATGTCGGACCCGGTGCTCGCGATGACGCGTGACGTGAAGGTTGACGCGTTGAACTCATGCTCGGCGTAGAGCACGAGCGAGATGTGCATGTCGCGCGCCCACTCTTTGGACGGCGCCTTCCCGTGCAGCAAGTGCAGAAAATGTTCGCCGATCGAGTCGTCGTCGGTCTCGACCTCGATCCGCCGCCCCGACCGTGCGAAGTGATACCAGTACAACAGCATCGACCCGAACGACGCCAGCAGCCGGTCGGCGCAATCCCGCGCGCCGACGTCGTTATGATCGAGCGGCTCCGGCAGCGCGGTCGAGAGCGCCGCGACGCCCGCGTGCAAAACGTCCATCGGGTGCGCCGCGGCCGGGATCTGTTCGAGCACGTTGCGCACGACGAGCGGCAGGCCGCGCAGCGATTTCAACTTCGACTTATAGTTAGCAAGCTCGGCGCGCGTCGGCAGTTTCCCGTACAGCACGAGGTAGGCGACCTCTTCGAACTCGGCGTGGGCCGCCAAGTCGCGCACGTCGTAGCCGCGGTAGCGCAGATCGTCGCCGTGTCCGACGGTGCTGATTGCGGTGTTCCCGGCAATGACGCCGGAGAGCGCGACCGAGCGCTTCGTTTTGGGGGTATTGGTGGTGGTGGTCATCAGCTCTTGTCCTCTTTGAACAACTCGTCGAGCTTCTGCTCGTAAGCGTAGTAGTCGAGAAATTCGTACATGTCGTTGCGCGTCTGCATGAACGGGATCGCCTCGCGCTGGGTTCCGGTGCTGCGGATCGTCTCGTAGACGTTCAGCGCCGCCAAGTTCATCGCGCGATACGCGGAACAGCAGTATAAGACGATGTCGACGTCCGCGCTCGCGAGCTCGTCCTTGGTGAAGATCGGCGTTACGCCGAACTCGGTGATGTTCGCGAGGATGGGAACGCCGACGGCAGCTTTGAAGCGGCGATACGAGTCGAGATCGGCGACCGCTTCGGCGAAGATCATATCCGCGCCGGCGGCCACGTAGGCGCGCGCGCGCGCGATGCCCGCCTCGAGGCCTTCGGAGGCGACGGCATCGGTACGCGCCATGATAACGAACTGATCGTCGGTCCGCGCGTCGACCGCCGCAACGATGCGATCGCACATCTCATCGCTCGAGACGATTTCCTTGCCCGGACGATGACCGCAGCGTTTCTCCGAAACCTGGTCCTCGAGATGGATGCCGGCCGCGCCGGCCTTGATCATCGAGCGCACGGTTCGCGCGATGTTGAATGCACCACCCCAGCCGGTGTCGGCGTCCACGAGCAACGGCAGCTCGGTGATGTCGGTAATGCGCCGGACGTCGGTGAGCACGTCGTCGAGCGTGCTGATGCCGAGGTCGGGCAAGCCCAGCGAATTCACCGCGACGCCGCCGCCGGATAAGTACAGCGCGCGAAAGCCGGTCCGCTCGGCCATCCGCGCGGCGAAGGCGTTGATCGCGCCGACGACTTGCAGCGGCTTCTCTGCGGCGACGGCGGCGCGAAAGCGCCCGCCCGCGGAGAGGCTCATACGCGCGGTGCCGGCCGGCCGTCGTGATCGACGACCACCATGACGAAGCGCGACACGCTGCACAGGCGCCGCTCGCCGGTGAGGAGGTTCTCGGAAAACAATTCGGTCTCCACGGTCAACGAGCTCGTGCCGCGATCCACGACGCGCGCGAGCACCTCGGCCAAGTCGCCTTGCCGGATCGGCTCGTGAAAGCTTGTGCGATCGAGCGATGCCATCACGACGTGTTTGCGTGCGTCGCGCGACGCCGCAATGAAGGCGGCCGTGCCCATGAGTTTGAGCGCTTCCCCGCCGAACAGCGTCCCGTAGTGGTTCGTTTGGTTCGGAAATACCATCTCCGACACAACCGTGACATCTTCACCGGCCATCCGGCGGTCTTCGGACTTGGGGGTGGGCAGTCCCGGATACGGGGTGCGCCGCCATGCCGGCCGAAGCAGCTGGTGTGCTCCGCATCGCCCTAGCCGCCGGCTTCTGCATCGACTTCTTCGTCGGCCTCTTATGCGTCTTCGCTCAGCCGCTGCTGCAGCCGTTGCTGGACATCCCGGTGAAGGACCCCGCCGTCACCACCATCGCGGGCGGCGAATTGCTGGTCGCCGCCGGCATCTACGCGTTCGTGTTTCGCGATCCGCAACGCTGGCGGCCGCTGCTCTGGCTCTGCGCGCTGGATCAGGCATTCGGCGTCCTGCTGCCGGCGATCGAAATCGCGCGCGGTCACGCACCGGCAACGCTAAAAACGCTTGGGCCGATGCCGCTGCAGTTGCTCCTGATGGTGATCTATATTGTAAGCGCAAGACGCGTGGCGCGATGATCGACGCGCCGATCGATCACGTCGGGATCGTCGTCGGCGACCTCGACGAAGCGGTTGCGTTGTATACGCAGACGCTCGGGTTTACCGAAACGCATCGCGAGATCATTGCGGATCAGGGCATCGAACTGATCGGGCTGCGCGCGGGCGATGCGACGATCGAGCTGTTGCGCCCCCTCGATGAGAACTCGCCGATCGCGAAATTCCGCGGCACTGCTGCGACGAAGCTCCATCATATGGCGTATCGAGTCACCGACATCGCGGTCGAGCTTGCGCGGCTCAAAGCGCAAGGTGTGCGGCTAATCGACGAGCGGCCGCGGCTTGGCGCTAACGGCAACACTATCGCGTTTTTGCACCCGAGCTCGACCGGCGGCGTGTTGATCGAACTCTGCGAACACCGTGGGGACTAGTGGGGGGCGAGGCGGATGTTGAGTTCGGTTTCGAAGGTGCGGTCCCAGGGGAGCGTGATCGTTAGGCCCATGTCTTGGTAGAGCGGGTAAATCGACGCTAGCAGTTTGAGGGCTTGCGGCCAGAGAGCGGCGCGGTTTTGCGAGGCGGCGTAACTGGCGGCATCGGGCAAGAGGTAGGTGTGGTCGTCGATGCCGCGCTTGCTCAGATCGCCGTTCACCGCGCCGCGCACGAAGTCGTGGAACGCGTAGTCGTCGGCGTAACGATCGAGCATGAATTGCGCGTGCGCGACCGCATCGTAGCTTTGCGTTACCTGCCCGGCGAGCGTTGCAATCGCCACCGGTACCGCGGTGCCGATCGTGTTGGCGGTCGTGTTCCACGAGGCGAAGGCATCGATCTTGCCGGCGATGCCACGCGCGATCATCGCTTCCACCAGCGCGCGCTGTTCGTCCATGTTGTCGGCGTCGAGAAAGGTCAGGTCGGCGACCGCCGGCCGCGGCGTCTTCGCGCCGTCAACCGTTTCGGCCGCAATCGCATCGACGAACGTGCTCTCATCGACATCACTCGTGCCGGGAACGCGGACAAAGAGATCGATGTCCGCGTTCGCATCGCCGCCGGGAACGCGCGTGCCGCCGCAGGCGCGGATGATGTCGCCGATCGTCGTGTCGATCGGCGCGAATTCGAGCGGGTCTTGCACGCTGCCGCCGTCGGCGCGCGAATAGCGCACGCGAATGTGCGGCGAGAGATGCGCGGCGCGCGCGATCTCGGCACCGGTGAGGATCATGCCCAGCTCATCCGCGCCCGGTTCGATCGACGCGCGATCGCGAGGCAGCCAGCGTTGCGCGAACGATCGCAGCGCGGCGAGATCGCGCAAGTGCAGCCCCACCGGGCCGGCGTCGTCTTGACCGATGACGATGCGGTCGAACGATCCTTCGGCCGTGAGCTGCAGCGCGAACAGGTCGACGTCGCGATCGCGCGCGCGCGTCGCTAAATACGCCGGCAGATCGCCGCCCAGCTGACCGGCAAGTTTTGCGGCCAAGGCCTTCTGCTCCGCGGTCTGCGGCGGATCGGGCAAGTTGGCGTACTGCGTGAGCCAATCGACCGGCGGACCGGCGGCGAAGAACTGCGCGGCGCCGCCGATCGCGGGCACACCGGTCGGCGCGAGCCGCATCACCGTGCCGAAGAGCGCAAACCGCGCCTCCGGCCGCTGCGCGCGAAACGCGGCGAGGTCGCGCAAGCGCGTCTGCGCGACGTACGCCGGCGTTCCCGGCGCGCGCGAAGCCACGAGCCCGCCGAAGTCGAGCATGTCGGTGGAGAGGATGAACGCCGACGCGTCGCGCGGCGCTTCATCGCGCAGCCAGCGCGCCAGCGCCTGCGGATCGCCCGGGGTAAGGTAGTTGCCGAGCAGCGGCCGCGGCGGCGTTGCGACCCGCACGCCGGCGATCGCACCGAGCATCTTCGGGAGCTGCAGCGTCACGGGGCGATCGTCCAGCGGAACCAGGACGAACGTCGCCGCAAGCGCCAGCAGGCTAACTACGGAAACCGTAGAGTCCGTGTCCGTTCGGATCGGCGACGAAGATCTTATAGGCCTTCTTCACGCCGAGCGACTGCGTGTAGAAAACGTGCACCGGCGTGTCGGGCTGCAGGTGCGTCGTCTGCACGCTCTTGCCGTCGCGGAGATTCGTGTAGCGCGGAAGGTAGAGAAACGACTGATCGGAAGCGTTGCCGTCGATGCAGTGCACCCGCATGTTCAAGTCCGAGACGTGGCGCACGTAGCCGTGGCACTCCTTGAACTTCCCACCGGGCGGCAGCGTGCCGTTGTCGTCAGGCGGCGGCGTCTGTGCCAGCGCCGGTGCGGCGACTAATGTCGCGAGCGCCGCTGCGGCAAGCAACCGGCGAAGCAGCGCGAAGAGGGACGTCATGGTGATCCTTTCATGATCGAGTGCCGCACGATGGCGAGCGCCGAACGCTACGATGCGTTTGCGTTGATGGAGCGTTTCCGCACCGATACGGCGGCGCTCGGCGAAGCGCTTTCGCTCTTCATCGACCGCCCCGATTTCGGATTTGTTTGGCTGGCCTACCTCGACGATCATGCTGCGGCGTGCGCTTCGGCCTCGCTCGGCATCGATACGGAGACCGGCGGTCTGCTCGCGACGGTACGCGATCTCTTCGTACTGCCGGACCAGCGCCGGCACGGCATCGGCTCGGCGCTGCTGATCACCCTGCAAGGCCGGCTCAAGGCGCTCGACGTGACCCGCATCGAGGCCGTGTGCGGCGCCGATCCCTCGCTGCTCGGTTTCTTCGAAGCGCGCGGGTACCGGCTCAACAGCGCGTCGTTCACGATTCGTCCATGAGCTGGGCGAGGCGCCCGCCCGCTTCGTCGAGCAATCGTTCGGCCGTCTCCCGGCCGACGTTACGGCGCGCCATGACAACGGCCGTCTTCACGTGCCCGCCGGACGCATCGAGCAGCGACGCCGCATCGACGTTACCGGCTAGGTCCGTCACCAAGCGCAACGCGCGCGCGCGCAGCTTGGCGTTCGAGGCAACGACGTCGACCATGCGGTTGCGGTAGGTTTTTCCGAGCGCGATCATCGCGGCCGTGGAGATCGTGTTGAGCACGATCTTCTGCGCCGTTCCGGCGCGCATGCGCGTGGAACCGGCGATCGGTTCGGCCGCCGTTACGGCTTCGATCGCGAGATCCGCTTCGCGCGCCAGCGGCGTATCGCTCGCGTTGACGAGCGCGATCGTCAGCGCGCCGTTGGCCCGCGCCGCAACCAGCGCACCGCGCACGAACGCAGCCGAACCGCTCGCCGACAACCCGATCACGACGTCGTGGGGTCCGGCATCCGCAACCATCGCCGCACCAGCACCGATGTCGTCTTCGGCCCCTTCGATCGAACGCCGCAGTGCGCCGTCACCGCCGGCGATCCGGCCCTCGTAGCGGTCGGGCGGAAAACCGAACGTCGGCCGCAGTTCGGAGCAATCGAGGACGGCCAGCCGTCCGCTCGTGCCCGCGCCGAGTACGATCACCCGGCCGCCCGCGCGCAGCGCTGCGGCGACGGCGTCGGCGGCTTGCGCGATCGCATCCGCCGCGGCCAGCGCCGCGTCGACCGCACCGTGTTGCGATTCGATCAACAGCCGAACGCGCGCGGCGGTGTCGACGCGATCGATGTCGACCGTGTTTCCGTCGACGCCCTCGGTCGACGGGAGCCGCTCGGTCATTGCGCCGCGAGCAGCTCGGCGAGGCGCAGCGCGCCGATCGCCGCCCCGTCGCCGCCGCGCAAAATCGACGCGCCGGGCAGTTCGTTGATGATGCGCAGCTCGAGCAAGTACGAGAGCAAGCTGTTCTCGCCGAACAAACCGCCGGCGAGCGCCACCGACGGCGACGCTTCCTTCAGGTCGCTTGCGCGCGCAACATCGCGAATCAGATCGCCGAGATCCGACGCCGTCGTCTGCACCAGTTTCGTCGCCACGCGATTGCCCTTACCCGCAAACGCGATGATGGCCGGCGCGAGCGCGGCGATCGTGGCAGGCACGAGCGGAGCATCGTAGAGCGCGCGCAAGTACGCATCGCGATCCGGCGCATCGAGCGCGCGCGCGACCAGATCGGTCGTTTCGTCGGCCTTCGCGCGCCCGTCGAGCACGCGCCCGTACAACTTCACCGCCGCCATGCCGAGCGCGAAGGCCGACCCTTCGTCGCCGGCGAGATAGCCGAGCCCGCCGACGCGCACCCGGCGCTCGCCGTTCTCCGCGTAGGCGATCGAACCGGTGCCCGCGATCAAGACGATCCCGGGGCCTTCGGGAATCGCTGCACGCAGCGCGATCGCCGCGTCGTCTCCCGCCGACACACGGCAATCGGAAAAGGCGCTGCCGATCAGTTCTTCCAGCGCGCCGGCCACGGATGCCCGGCCTGCGCCGGCGGCGCCGATGACGATGGCGGCCGGTTTGCGGTGGTCGAGCGCCTTGCGCACCACCTGAACGATCGCATCGGCCGCGTCGTCGACCCCGAGCGTCGTGGCGTTGGCGCCCGGACCCTCAGCCGAACCGGCCGGCGTGCCGTTTTCCGACACGGCGGCCCGGGTCGTCGTTCCACCGGCGTCGACGCCGACCGCGATCAAATCACTCATCTTCACTCATCGTGGGCTTCTTCCGCACGGACCCTCGCGATCAATGCTGCGAGCCCCGCCGGCGCGATCGACCCCAGCACCCGCGGTCCCCGCGCGCCGGTGACGTGCGGCAATCCCGCCGCCCGTTCGCGCAGCGTCTCGTACCCGAGCAGCGCGAACGCGATCGCTTCCTTGGCGTCGGGATCGATGCCGTGGGCGGCCGATGACTCCACCGCGCCGGGCAGCGCCGCCCGCAAGCCGTCGAGGATCGCGCCGTTGTGCACGCCGCCGCCGCTGACGATCGTGCGCGCCGTCGCGGGCGCAACGCCCGCCATCGCCGCAGCGACGGTACGGATCGTCAACTCCGTCAGCGTGCGCACGGCATCGGCGAGTGACAGCGCATCGAGCGCCGCGCGATGGCGGGCGACGAACGGCGCACCGAACTGCTCGCGGCCGGTCGACTTCGGCGGCCGGCGCGCGAAGTACGGATCGGCCAGCATCAGCGCGAGCAACGCTTCGTCGGCCGTGCCGGCGCGCGCCAACGTTCCGTCACGATCGAAGCGCGCCGCGCCGTCCGTGCGCAGCTCGACGTAGGTGTCGGCCGGCAAGTTTGCCGGACCGCAGTCGAATGCGAGCACGTCGCCGGGCGCGGCGCCGGGGCGCAGCACGGTGAGGTTCGCAATGCCGCCGAGGTTCAGCGCGACGCGCGCTTCGCGTGCGTGCGCGAGCAACAGCGCATCGACGTAGGGCACGAGCGGCGCACCGGTCCCGCCGGCCGCTGTATCGGCGCTGCGAAAGTCGGCGATCACGGTTTTCCCGGTCGCCTCGCGAATGCGGAACGGATCGCCGATTTGCAGCGTATGGTGCGCGTCGCCGTCGTGCGCGAGCGTCAGCCCGTGCGACGCGACGAAGTCCACGTCCTGAGCGCCGGCGGCGAGTGCGGCAACTCCGAATGCCTCGCCGACCTCGTCATGGAGTGCCGAAAACGCGAGCGCCGGCAGCGCCGCCGGCGGATAGGCGGCGAGATTCGCCCGCGCAACGCGGCCTCGAACGGGACCGTCGTGAACGCGAGCGTTTCCACCGCATAGCCGTGCGCGCGCGGATGGATCGCCACGCGCACGGCGTCGATTCCGTCGAGCGAGGTTCCGCACATCAAACCGATCGCGATCACGGCGCGAACTCCGCCACGGCGGCATCGCACAGCGCGGCGCGGACGTCGCGCAGATCGTGGCGCCCGAAGTGCACGGCGTTGGTCAAGATGACGACGTTGAGATCGCGTTGCGGATCGGCCCAGATGCACGTTCCGGTGAAGCCCGTATGGCCGAACGTCTCCATCGACATGCGCGCGCCGCACGAGTTCTCGTCGCTCGTCTTCAGCGCCCAGCCCAATCCGCGCCGCAGCACCGCATCCGGCGCCGCTTCGGTCGTCGCCTCGAGCGCGAGCGCCGCCGGCAACGGCGACGGACGGCCGAAACGGGGCGCGAGATACCACTCTCCCAGCCGCGCCACGTCGAGCGCGTGTGCGAACAGGCCGGCATGACCGGCAACGCCGCCCGCCAGCGCCGCCTTCTCATCGTGCACGCGGCCCTGGACGAGGCCGCGCCACGCATCGCGTTCGGTCGCCGGCACGTCCTCGCGGCGCGCGTTCCGCGCAAACGTCACGCGCTCGCTGCCGAGCGCGCGCAACTCGCCTTCGATCAGCGGCTCGAGTGCGGTGGACGTGCGCGCGGCCAGCGCCGCGCCCAGCGCGAGAAAACCCAAGTCGCTGTACACGACGCGTTCGCCCGGCGCGGCAACGAGTGGTTCACGCAGCGCGAACGTTTCGATGTGCTCGTCCAAGAGCGTGCGGTAGTCGGCCCCGCTGCGAAAACCGCCGGTGTGGGCGAGGATCATGCGCAGCGTGCTCGCACCCACCAGCGGCTCGTCGAGAGTGAGGACGCCGCGCGCAACGAGCGCCAGCGCGACCGTGGCGACGAACACCTTCGTGATCGACGCGATATCGAAACGCGTATCGACATACGCGCTGCCGCCGCCGTCGTCGCGCAACGTTCCGACGGCCCGTTCGTACACGGCGCGCCCGCCGCGTTCGATCCGTACGACGGCCGCACTGTAGCGCGTGCCGACATGCGCCGCCAGCAGAGCGTCGACGATCAGATCGTCACCGGCAGGCGGCCCAACGCGTTCGCCCGTCCCGAGAGCACGTCGGCGCATCCCGCAAACGCCACCGCATCGTCGCCGTAGATGCACGCGACCGTGCGCGCGGCCGGCCAGAGCTGCGCGTCGTAGGGTTCGGCGCACGACACGATCGCCGCATCCGGGATCACGCCGAGGATCCGTTCGACGGCGCGCGTCTGCAGCGGGTGCAGGTGCGCGCGCCGCGTGGTGATGACGAAGTTGCGATCGCCGAGCGACGGCAGGTAGCCGAGCAGCAAGTCCACATCGTCGTCATCCGGATCGAGCGCGACGCGCATGACCTCGCTCTTCCAGCGCCGCGCGCGCAGCGCCGTGCTGAGCGAGGGCCGTTCGATGCGCACTCCGCCGGCGCCGTCGAACGTCTCGCCCTCGAACGAAATCACGGTCACCGCGCGTTCGTCGCGCAAACGCAAATCGCCGCGCAGCACCGTCACCGCGCGCTGCGCAGCGGTCAGCGGCAGATCGGGGCCGAATTCGCCGCCGTACGGCCGCGGCGTTGCATACCGTTCGCGCAACGCCCGCACGCGATCCGCCGCCTCGCGCAACCGCTCGAGCGAGAGCGTTCCCGCCTTCACGGCCGCGACGATCGCATCCGCCGCTTCGTTCGCCAGCGCGAGCGAATGACTCACCAGCAGCAGATCGGCGCCGGCCACCAGCGCCGCGACGGCCGCGGCGACCGTACCCGGTGCGCGCGCGATCGCGTCCATCTGCAGACAATCGGTGCACGCCACGCCCTCGAAGCCGAGTTCGTCGCGCAACAGCCCGGTGAGGATGCGCGGCGACAGCGACGCCGGCAGTAACGGGTCGAGCGCGTCGACGACGACGTGCGCTGCCATCACGATCTCCGCGGCCCCGCCCGAGATGCACGCCGCGAACGGCTGCAGATCGCGCGCGCGCAACGTCGCCTCGTCGAGTTCGACGTGCGGCAGTGCGAGGTGCGAGTCGACGGTGGTCGAGCCGTGGCCCGGAAAATGTTTGAGCGCCGCCGCGACGCCGCCCGTCTCGAGCCCGCGCGCGAACGCGCCCGCGAAACGCCCGACCATCAGCGGATCGCTGCCGTAGGCGCGCGTACCGATCACGGTATTGGCCGGCTCGACCGCGCAGTCCGCAACCGGCGCGAAATCGACGCTGATCCCAAGCCGCGCGAGATCGCGCCCGAGCAACATGCCCAGCCGTTCGCAGGCCGCGACATCGCCCGCCGCGCCGACCGCCATCGCTGCCGGCAACTGCGCGACAGCATCGCCGATGCGCGCGACCCGGCCGCCTTCTTGATCGACCGCGATCAACGGCGGCAGCGGCGTCAGCGCGCGCAACTCCGCGACGAGCGCGCGCAGCGCGTCGGCCGGACCGGTATTCCGCCCAAATAAGATCACGGCGCCCGGCGCGAACGCGCGCAGCTCGGCGAGCGGCGCGTCTTCGACGCGATTGCCGTCGAAGCCGACGGCGATGACGCTCCGGGCGAGGTCGAGCGTCAGCGCATCCTGATGATCTGCGCGACGTAGCTCCCGCCCGCAATGCTGCACAGGATCTGCACGCGCTGACCGGGCTTGAGATCGGTGAACGCATGGTAGCCCGCGTCTTTGCCTTGAATGCTGGTCGACGGCATCACGCTCACGACGATGTGGCCGCGGCCCTGCGCGTCGACGCCGAGCATGCTCCGCTGATAATCGATCGTGGTCACGCGCCCGTTGATCGTGCCGCCGTTGTGCACTTGATCGGTACCGCCGGCCGGCGCCGCCGTGGGATCGGCCAGCGCCGTGAGCGGAAGCATGACGAGTCCCAGCGCGAGTATGAATCGTCGAAGCATCACACCGTATAGAACGCAGGTACCCTTCAAGCCGTTTCCACCGCCGCGAGATAGGCCGCCCGCGCCTCGGGATCGCCGTTGCGGGCGGCGGTCAGAAGTCCCCGCAGCCGCAGCACGCCCTCGTCGTCGACCGCCTCGCCGATCAGGGCCAAGCGCAAAGCGATCAGCGCCTCGTCCGCCACCCGCGGACCGAGCAGCTCGAGGGCGCGGTAAAACGCCTGGGCGCGGGGCGCCGGTTGCCGGTCGGCCAGCACCGCCGCAACGGCCTGGTCTTTCGAAGGCCGGCCGTCGAGCAGATACCCGTCAATGGGGTGAAGGGCCTTAATCGAGGTCCGCTTCGAGGGCTTCGGCCGTACGCTGCATGACGCGCGCGAGCAAGGCGATTGCGCCGGCGCGATTCGTGTTCAGCAGCATGTACTGCATCCGATCGTTGGGATGCAGAACGACGAAAATACCTTTGCTCCCCGTCGTGATCGACTTCAAGATTCGATCGACGAAGGCGCGGTCTTCAGCATCAAGCTGGACCGTCGCCTCTTCTTCGGCGAGCATATCCTTGAGAAAGGTATCGAGATTGCTGGGGACTTCCATGTGCGAAATGCAACCCTCACAAAGGGACGTACTGAGAATATCATCGGCGTGTCGAGTCCGGCACTTAAGCCCGGCTCATAGGGCGCTCGCTTGCTACAATTTCGGGCCGATTGCGCACGGGACCCGGCCCGCCGCGACGGGTAAAAGACGGCTATGAAGCGCGCTCTTCTCCCCCTCGTAGCTGCCGTGGCTCTCGCGGGAGCCGGCTGCAGCAGCTCGACCCAGAACGCCCCCGGCCCTTCGGTGACACAGGTCGAGGGGATCGCCAACGACGCCTTGCTCGCGACCGAGGTCAAGGCCAAGCTGATCACGGTCGATGTCAATTCCACGGCCTCGCTAGGCGTCCACGTCTCGGGCGGTGTCGCGACCCTCACCGGGGCGGTTCGAACGCCCGCAGCGCGGGCCAAGACCGTAGCTGCCGCGCGTTCGGTCAAGGGCATCACCGAGGTGGTCGATCAGCTGCGGGTCGATCCCAACGTGCCCGACGTCGGGCAACGGCTGGGCGAGGCCGGTCAGCAGCTGAGCGACGCCGCGTTGGCCGGGCGGATCGCCGGGGCGATCTTCACCCAGACCGGCAAGGGCGTCAAGGTCGACGTCCACGACGGCGCCGTGACCCTGCGCGGCAACATCGTCGATCCGAAGGTGCGCACGGCAGCGGTGGACACCGCTCGCAATACGAGCGGTGTCCGTTCCGTGACCGACGACATGGGCACCTAATGCCGGGTTATTCGAAGCGCAGGGCGACGATCGGGTCGAGGCGCGAGGCTTTGGCGGCGGGGTAGTAGCCGAAGAACACACCGACCAGGGCGGAGAACGCCACCGAGAACACGACCGCGCTGAGCGGCACGGCGGCCGGCCAGTGGGCGCCGAGCGACACCGCAACCGAGCCCAGCGTGCCGAAGACGACGCCGATCGCGCCGCCGGCGGTCGAGAGCGCGACCGCTTCGATCAGGAACTGCCAGAGGATCGCGCTGCGCCGCGCGCCCACGGCCAGCCGCAGACCGATCTCGCGCGTCCGTTCGGTGACCGAGACCAGCATGATGTTCATGATCCCGATGCCGCCGACCACGAGCGATACCGTCGCGACGCCGGCGAGCAAGAGCTGCAGGATCGCGGCGGTCGATGCGGCGGCGCTGGCGATGTCTTGCAAATTACGCACCATGAAATCGTCGGGACGTCCGTTGACGATGTTGTGGCGCTGCTCGAGCAGCTGCGTGACTTCGGTTTGCACGGTGTCGACGCTGTCGGAAGAATCGGCTGAGACGTCCATCGACGCGAGCGTGGTTTGTCCGGTGAGGCGTTCGAGCATCGAGCTATAAGGAATGACGATCGTGTCGTCTTGATCTTGGCCGACGCCGCTCTGGCCCTTCGGCGAGAGCGTTCCCACCACGACGTACGGCACGTTCTTGATCAGGACGGTCGCACCCAGCGGGTTCGTACCGTTCGGGAAGAGATTGTTGATCACGGTTTGTCCGAGCACCGCGACTTTGGCCGAACTGTCGGTATCGGCTTGCGAGATGAACGTGCCCGTCGCGAGCGGCCACGACCGGATGTAGGTGTAGCTGGGCGCGACGCCGGTGACGGTCGTCTGCCAGTTGTTACCGTTGGCCACGACTTGCGTGCGCAGCGTAACCGTCGGCGAAACGGCCGAGACGTGGGGGAGCTTGGCGATGGCCATACCGTCGGCCGGCGTGAGGCTCGACGCGCCGCCGCTGCCGCTGCGCACGCCGCCCAAGTTGAGGCTGCCCGGCAGCACGATGATCATGTTGCTGCCGAGCGCGTTGATCTGATCGCTCACCGACGTGCGCGCGCCGGTGCCGATCGCGACCGTGATGATCACGGCCGCGACGCCGATCACGACGCCGAGCATCGTGAGCAGCGAGCGCGAGCGGTTGCGCAAGAGCGCGAGGATTGCCATACGGGCGATAATCGAGCGTTTCATGATATTGTCATCCCGAGCTTGTCGAGGGAAAGCGGCGTCGCGGGCGCGGCCGTATCCGAGAGGATGTGGCCGTCGCGGAACGTGACGGTACGTTTGGCGAAGGCGGCGACGTCCGGCTCGTGCGTGACGAGCATGATCGTGATGCCGCGTTCGTCGTTGAGTTTGCGGAAGAGCTGCATGATGTCGTTGGTCGAGCGCACGTCGAGCGCACCCGTCGGCTCATCCGCGAGAATGAGCTTCGGGCTGTTCACGAGCGAGCGCGCGATCGCGACACGCTGCTGCTGTCCGCCGGAAAGTTGGTTGGGATGATGCTGCGCGTATTTAAGCAGACCGACTTCATCGAGCGCGGAGAGCGCCGCAGCGCGGCGTTCTTTCTCGCCGATGCCCGCGTAGAGCATCGGCAGTTCGACGTTTTCGACCGCGCTCGTCCGCGGCAGCAAGTTGTAGGCTTGGAAGACGAAGCCCATCTCGCGGCTGCGGATATCGGCGAGGCTGTCTTCCGGCAGTTCGGTTACATCATGCCCGTTGAAGGCATAGTAGCCCGAGGTCGGCCGGTCGAGAAATCCGACGATGTGCATGAAGGTCGACTTGCCCGAACCCGACGGTCCCATGACGGCGACGAACTCCCCGGGATCGATCGTGAGATCGACCCCGGCCAGCGCGATCACCGGCTCTTCGAGGAGCGGGTAGACGCGGCGCAAGTTGCGGACTTCGACAACGCTGTCCATTAGTGGATCCCCCGCATCGCGCCGCCACCGCCGCCGGAACCGCCGGCAAGCGGATTGGCTGCAGCTTGGGTGCGCGGTGCGCGAGCCGGCGCGGTCGCGCCGCCGCCGGTGACCACTTGGTCACCAGCGGCGAGCGTCGCGTCGCCTGCGGGAGCGACCGCGGCTTGCGTGCCCGAGACCAGCGTGATGCTGACGGGGACACGAACCAGTTTGCCGTCGCGCTGGACGAACACGTGGCCTTGCGAACCCGCGACGATCGCGGTGGACGCGGAGCCCGTGGTGTTGCCCCACGGCGCGGCATTGGCCGGTGCAGCGCTGCCCGCTTTGGCCGCGGGACGCGTGCCCGTTGCTCCGGCAGCGCGTTTGTGCGTGCCGTTGAACGAGGGCTGGAACGAGAGCGCACTGAGCGGCACCACGAGCGCGTTGGACGCTTTCTGGACGTCGATCGTCGCGTTGGCGGTCATGCCGGGAAGCAGCGCTTGATCGTTGTTGTCGACGAGCACGACGGTGGTGTAGGTAACGACGTTCGAGGTGATGACCGGGTTCTTGCGCACTTGCGAGACCACGCCGTGGAACGTGCGGTTCGGGAACGCGAGCACCGTGAAGTCCACGTTCTCACCGTTTTTCACCGAACCGATGTCCGGTTCACCGACGGCGAGATCGACTTCCATCTTGCTCAGATCTTGCGCGATCGCGAAGAGCGTCGGCGTTTGGAGGCTTGCGGCAACCGTCGTACCGACCGACACGTCACGCGCGATCACGGTGCCGTCGACGGGCGACTTGATCACGCTGTTGGCGAGATTCGTCTCCGCCGTTTGCACGTTGGCTTCTTGAATGCCGATGGCCGCGCTGCTGGCTTGCGCCGTATCCGCACTGCCGGCTGCGGCAACGTGCGCCGCTGCGATCGCATCGGTTTGCGACGTCGTTTGAGCGATGCTCGCCTGCGCTTGAGCCGAACTCGCCGCGGCTTGGCTGCGCGCTTGCTGCGCGGCCGTTTGGGCGGCTTGAACGGCGCTCTGCGCCGCGACCAGGTTGGACTTGTCGTTGTCGACCGTGGCTTGCGCGACGTAGCCTTGCGCGAGCAAGCCGTTGTCGCGGGTCACGGTCAACTGCGCGACTTGCAGCGCGCTCTGCGCTTTGGTCACGCCGGAATCGGCACTCGCGATCGCTTGCTGGCTCGAGAGCGCCGTGGCTTGCGCGGCCTTCGCGGTGGCGGCCGCAACTTGCGCCGCGGCGTTTGCGCTATCGATGCCGATGTTCGCGCCGGTCGCGCTGTTTTGCGCGGCGGCGGCTTGGGCTTCGGATTGCGCGAGTTGGGCCTTAGCGGAATTGAGCTGTGCCTGTAGCGCGGTCGGATCGAGACGCGCCAAGACTTGGCCCTTTTTTACTTTAGAGTTGTAGTCGACGTCGACTTCGCTCACGGTACCTGAAACTTGCGTACCGACGTTGATCGTGTTTTGCGGGTTCACGGTACCCGTTGCCGAGACAGTCTGCACGAGATCCTGTTGGGCGACGGGGGTCGTGACGTACGCAACCGAGCCCGAAGTACGGGCCCGGAACACGAGCACGCCGGTGACGACGAGGGCGACGACGAGCACAACCGCGGCGATCGCTCGCCACGGCCGCTTCGACCAGCGCTTGGGGTCCAGAAGAATGGTCTCAACGCGGCTGCTGGTTTGCCCGTTGGATGATGGACGGTCGAGGATTTTCATGATGGGTTGCCCGCAGAAAGTATTCTGAAGGGTCAACGCCCGCACGCTCGCCTACGTGCTTAAGCCAGGATGAGGGTCTACCGTCAAGACCCTGGCAATTCGGTAAGGCCCGCCGTTACAAACGGCGGGCGCTTACTTGCCTACGCGTGCGCCGGCTGGCTGGCGCCGGGCCGGCCGTGGCCGTTGGTTCCGGCATGACCGTTGCTGCCGCCCGTACCGGCCGGATCGTGAGCGTCGTCGGCGGCGTGGAATTTCTCCGGCGCCAGCAAGACGTACATCACCGGGACCAGGACCAGTGTCAGGATAAGCGAGCTCGTGATGCCGCCGATGACGACGATGCCCAGCGGCGCGCGGCTCTGCGAGCCCGGTTCGAGCGCGAGAGCGAGCGGTATGTTGCCCGCAATGACCGAGATGCTGGTCATGATGATCGGCCGGAAGCGCGTGAACGCGCTGCCGCAGATGGCGGCGACTTTATTCTCACCGCGTTCGCGCAGCGTGTTCGCGTAATCGACCAAGAGAATGCCGTTCTTGGTCACGATACCGACCAGCAAGATCGTGCCGATCAGCGAGTACAGGTTCAGGGTCGAGTGGGTCATCCAGAGCGCCCCGAGCGCACCGACGGCTGCCACCGGTACCGAGAACATGATGATGAACGGCGAGCGGTAGCTATTGTAGAGCGCGACCATCAGCAAGAAGACCAGCATGATCGAGAGCACGAGGCTCGTGCCCAAGCCGACGAGCGTCTGCGCCATGAAGTCTTGCTGACCGAGCGGCCGGGGACGCACAACGATGTTCTTCGGCAGCGGCGGATTCATCGCACGAACGCGGTTGAGGAACTCGTTCTGCACGTTCGAGAGCGATGCGTCCGAGGTGATGTTCGCGCTGAGATGGATGACCGTGTTGCGGTCGGTACGGGTGATCAGCGGTGAGACCGGATCCGACTGGAAGTGCGAGAAGTCGCTGAGCCGTACGAGTTGCCCCGTTGCCGATCGAACCGGCACGTTCCCGAGCTCGGCCAAATTCGTCTTGAGCTGGTTCGGATAGATGACCTGAACTTGTTCGAGGCCATCGGGCGTTTCGAACTGCGTTGCCACGGCGCCGCCGAAGGCCGCACGGGCGGCGGTGGCCGCCGTGCCGATGCTCACGTTGAGCGCCTGCGCTTTGGCGCGATCGAAAATCACGTCCATTTGCGGTTCGAGCGCTTGCGAGGAACTGATCACGTTGCGCGCGCCGGGCGTGGCTTCGAGAATCTTTTGGATCTTGATGGCCGCGTCGGTCGGATCGCCGCCGGCGACGTCGGTGACGAGTTCGTCGAGCGGTTGCGTGTTACCGCCGGCCACGCCGGTCGACGGTACGACGATCGGGTCGATGTTCGGAACGACTTCCTTTGCCTCGCGCCTGAATTCGGCGACCCAATAGTCGGTCGACTTCACGCGGTCGGGTTTGAGCCAGATGTGGATCTGGCCGGAGTTCCCCTGAATGACGACGCCGCCGAACGGCGCCGCGTAAGCGCCCGCAACGGCCGTATCGTCATCGATGTCCGGGCTGGAGCGAACGCGCCGCTCGACCGCCAACACCGATTGCCGGGTGTACGCGATCGGGGTTCCGACCGGGAAGTTCAACTGAATGAAGAGCTCGCCGCGATCGACCGGCGGGATGAATTCCTCACCGACGATGCCCAGCGGCACGAGCGCCAGTGCGCCGACGAACGACACGACGCAAACGCCGATGACGAGAACTTTGTGCCGTAAGCCCCACGGCAGAACGCGGTTCGCGTACCAATCGCGGACGTTGTCGAAGCCGACGCTAAACTTCTTGATGATCCACCAGGGTTTCCAGGTGGAGCGCAGCGCCCAGTTGCCGGCCAGCGACGGCGTGATCGTGAAGCACACGAACAGCGACGTGAGCGTCGCGATGACGACGACGATCGCGAACTCCGCGAGTTGATGACCGATCTGGCTCTGGATGAACGAGATCGGCAAGAAGACGACGACGTCCACGAGCGTGATGACGATGGCTGCGACGCCGATTTCCGTACGGCCGGTGATGGCGGCCTTCATGGGCGGTTCGCCCATCTCGTTATGCCGCCCGATATTCTCCAAAACGACGGTCGAGTCGTCGACGAGAATGCCGACGACGATCGTCATGCCGAGCAGCGAGATCGTATCGAGCGTCAGGCCCAGCATCTTCATGACGAAGAGCGCCACACCGAGCGAGGCCGGGATCGCGATCAGCACGACGATGGCGTTGCGCCACGAGTGCAGGAAGAACAGCATCACGATGCCGGTAAGCACGACGCCTTCGAGCAGCGTGCGCATCACGCTGTCGAGTTGCTGTTCGGTGTACTTCGACTGGACGTTGATGACGTTGAAATTGATGTCGGGGAACTGCGTACGCACGCGCGGCAAGGCAGCCAGCACGTTGTCCGATGCATCGACTTCCGAAGCGTCGGAGGTCTTCTGAATCTGGAGGAACATACCGTTGATGCCGTTGACCGAACCATACTGGCGGCGCGGCTCGTAGCTCGCCGACACCGTTGCGACATCGGAGAGGCGCAGCACGGCACTGGCCGACGTCCAAGGATTGGGAGCGCCGACGGTGCCGTTGATCGGGCCGACGATGCCGGTGGTGGTCGGGGTGCCGCTCGACGGGACCGAAATCGGCAAGCCGAGGATCGACGAGGGATCCATGATGTCGCCGCGGATGTCGACGTTCGTCTCGCGGTCTTCGGCTGAGACGATGCCACCCGGCGCGCGCACGTTGCTGGCGCTGACCGTGTTGACGACGTCGGTCAGCGTGAGGTGGTAGGCCTCGAGCCGGCGCGGATCGACGGTGACTTCATAGGCGGCCGTGACGCTGCCGTTCGGGGTGACGAACGAAACGCCCGGAATTTGCTGGAAGAACGGTTCGACGCGGCCGACTGCTTTGAGGCCGAGTTCGCTCGCCGTCAGCGACGACGACGTGAGCGAGAGCGTGACGACGATCGACTCACTGGGGTCGCGCACGTTGATCGACGGCGCCGTGAGATCGCTCGGTAGCGCTTTGCTGGCCTGCTGAATCGCCTTCTGGATGTTGACCAGGTCGGTGTTGACGTTCGAATTGATCGTGAAGATCGATGAGACCGTGGCCTGGCCGCCCTGAATCGTCGAGTTGAGCGTCTGCAGGTTGGGCGCACCGGCGATTTGATCTTCGATCGGCCGCACGATCGAGTCGCGCATGACCGTCGGGGATGCGCCGTTATAGTTGACGGTGACGGTGACGGTGGGCTGCGAGACGTTCGGCGAGTACTGGCGGACGAGCGTTGACCACGCGATCGAGCCCGCCACCGCGATGAGTGCCAGCAGCACGAAGACCAGCGTCGGACGCCGGACGAAGAGGCCCGTCAACCACATATGTTAGCGCTCCGCTACGGTGCGGCGCCTGCGTCCGCCGCCGGGAGTGGCCGGCTCGGCAGGCTGACCATCACTCAGCCCGAGTTGGCCGTTGATCACGATTTGTTCGCCAGGATGCACACCCTGGACGATCGCATTCTTGTTGTCTTCCGCGACCATCGTGACGGGGATCGTCTTGATCACGCCGAGCGGCGGGCCGCCCTGCGGGTCGGGCCGCTTCACGATCGTCTGCACGGTCGTCTGCGTGTCGTCGGTAAAAGACGTGCGCGGAATGCTGATGCCGCTCGTCATCGGCTGCTGAACTTGTCCGGTGACGACCATGCCGGAGTGAAACTGATTGCCGGGATTCGGCAGCACGGCCTTGATGACGAAATTGGTCGAGCCCGGCGTGAGCTGATCGAGCACGGCGGAAACGCGGGCCGTGCCGTGCAGCGTCGCGTGATCGCTCGAGACCACCTTGACCGGCGAACCGGTTTGCACGCCGACGATCTGACCGCCGGAACCGTTGAGCACCGCGTACACCTTGTCGGTTTCTTGCAGCGTGAAGATCTGGCGCGTGCCGGGATACTCGCCCGGGTTGATGTTGCGGTTCACGACCACGCCGTCGATCGGCGAAACGATTGCGGCTTTCGCAATCTGCACGCGCAACTGGTTGGCGGCGCCCATCGCGGTCTGTTCGGCCGCCCGCACGGATTCGATCGTCTCACCTTGTAACCCGGACGACGTCGTGCCGTTGGCCTGAACTTGCTGGATCGTGTTCTGCAGGTTGACCTGGGCCGAACGCACGGCTTGCGTGTCGTTCATGACCACCGTGTTCTGCTGATCGTAGGTCGACTGCGCGACGTAGCCGGACTTTAGCAATTGCGCGTCGCGGCTCAACGTAATCTTGTCGTTGGTCAGCGTCTGCTGCGCCTGACGGACGGTAGCTTGCGCCGAATTGATCGAGTTGTTGTTTTGTACGATCGTGAGACCCGACTGCATGTACGTCTGCTTCGTCTTAGCCTGATCGCTCTGCACGGTACCGAGCGCCGACTGCAATTGGGCGGCGAGATCCTGGGTGTCGAGTTGTGCGAGCAACTGACCCTTGGAGACGTGCTGCCCCTCTTGGACCAGCACGGTGTCGGCCGGTTCAACGAGGGTCGAGGTGATTTGTACGTTTTGGAACGGCACGATCAGACCGCCGAGTGTGCTCTTCGGGACCACCGATCCGGGGACCGCAGCCACAACCGGGATCTGCGCCGTCGCGACTCTCCGGGGCTGCTGCGCATGACTGCACCCTGCGAAAAACAGGGCGGCGGCCAGCGCTACAACGACCGTCCTTAAAGGGCGGCTATTATCGCACATATCCAGCATTGTACGCGTATTCCTATCGAGCGCTATCGCCAATTTCCCAGGAAAGTTCCCGCGGCGTCCCGCCCCCACTACGCCCTCCTGTTAAAATGTCCCGTTCAGTGGGATCGGCCTTGCAAAAAACTTACAGGCGGAGCCGGCATCGCCTAGGCCCCGCTTGCTATCCTTAATAGAAGCCGAATACGACCCGAGCAACAGGGGCAGGACGGTCTCGCGGGTCGTTGAACCGATGCGGGTCGTGGTCCCGAATAGCTCAGTTGGTAGAGCAGCTGACTGTTAATCAGCGGGTCGTTGGTTCGAGTCCAACTTCGGGAGCCAGTTCGACGAGGGGGTCCGGCAAAAGCTGGGTCCCCTCTCTCTTTTCCGGCATCCGAACGCTCGCAGCAAGGGCGCTCGGGTTTATGCTGTGGGAGTTAGCGAATCGTTTGGGGGAGCTGCTGCAATGTTAAAGGCCGGCGATCATGTCTATATTGACGGGACCCGCGAAGAGGGCACGGTCAAAGAAGTTCATCCGCACGAGGTCGTCGTGCGCGTCAAGGCCGACGGCGGCGGGCACCAAGACAAGAAGTTTGCGCACGAAGATCTTCGCCTCGACCCGACGATGAACGAGGCGAGCAAGTTCGTCGACCACTAGTCAGAGCGACATGATCACGGATTTTACTTCCGTGTAGAGATCGAGCACTTCTTTGCCCTTTTCGCGGCCCCAGCCGGACTGCTTGAACCCGCCGAACGGCAGTGCCGGATCGACGCCGCCGTGCGTATTTACGCCGACCGTCCCCGAGCGAATGCGCCGCACCATCTTGTGTGCGGTGCTCAGGTCGCGCGTCCACACGCTGCCGGAGAGACCGTAGATCGTGTCGTTGGCTTCATCGGCGATGCGATCGAGATCGTCGTCGTTGAAGCTCATCGCGCACAACACCGGCCCGAAGATCTCTTCACGAAACACCGACATATCGGTCTTGACGCCGGTGAGCACCGTCGGCGCAACGAAGTAGCCCTCATCGCCGACGCGTCGGCCGCCGGTGACGACCGTGACGCCGTCGGCGCGGCCTTGGTCGAGATAGCCCGTCACGCGATCGAACTGGTCTTGCGAAACGAGCGGGCCCATCTGCGAGCCTTCGGTCAGCCCGTGACCGACTTGAATCTTGCCGGCTTCGGCTGCGATGCCCTCGACGATGCGATCGAAGATTTTCTCGTGCGCGAACAAGCGCGAACCCGCGGCGCATACTTGACCCGCGTTGTTGAAGATCGCGCGGGCCGCACCCGGGACGGCGACCGAGAGATCGGCATCGGGGAACACGATCACGGGCGACTTGCCGCCGAGTTCGAGCGAGACTTTCTTGAAGTTGCCCGCGGCGGCTTGGATGATCAGCCGGCCGGTTTCGCCCGATCCGGTGAACGCGACCTTATCGACGCCGCGATGCGCTGCGAGCGCGGCGCCGGCCGTTTCACCGAACCCGGGAACGATGTTGACGACGCCGTCGGGGATGCCGGCTTCGGCGAGTAACTCACCGAGCCGCAACGCGGTCAACGGCGTTTGCTCCGCCGGTTTCAAGACGACCGTGCAACCGGTGGCGAGCGCAGGCGCGAGTTTCCAAGCGCACATCATGAGCGGCGCGTTCCACGGGATGATCTGTCCGACGACGCCGATCGGTTCGCGCACGGTGAACGCGTGAAACGTGCCCGGCGACGAGAGCGTGATCGTCTCGCCAGTGATTTTCGTCGCCCAGCCCGCGGTGTAGCGCAGGACGTCGGCGCTCGACTTTACCTCGAGCCGCGCCGAGGCAACGGGTTTCCCGTTGTTGAGCGATTCGAGTTGCGCGAGTTCTTCGGAGTGCTGCTCCAAGAGATCGGCGAGCTTCCAAATCATCTTGGTGCGATCGGCGGGCGTGACGCGGCTGATCGTATGTCTGAAACGTCTTACCGGACTGCGCGTCGACCCATTTGCCGTCGATGAGCAGCTGGTGCTTGCGCTGCAGAAAAGCCGTTGCGGCCGCGCCTACGCGCGGATCCAAGGTAATCGTCGTCATGCGCGTTTTTTTCCTCAGGCTCTTATCAAATGAGTACGGTGGGGCTCTTCCGAAAGCATGTACTCAGCCTCCTCCAGCGACGAAGCGAAACGTCCGCTCGCTTTTCTCCGCGCTCAGACCCCACTTAGCTTCGCGGATTACGGTGTATCTAGTTTGCCCGGCTTTTACGGAGCGTGGTCATTTTGCGTTCGTCTTTTCCCAGCCCATCACCGCAGCTGCTGGCGCTGACAACCGCGCTTCCCAGTAACGTTATCGAGCAGAGCAAAGCGGCTGAGATGGCGCGCGCATTCTTCGGCGATCGCATGCCCCGCTACGACGCGCTCTCGCGGGTGTTCGCATCGACCGGCATCGAGCGCCGGTACTCCGTCATGCCGCTGGCTTGGTTCGGCCAGAGTCACGATTGGCCGGACCGCACCGCCTGCTACATCGACGGCGCGAGCCGGCTCTTCGAAGACGTCGTTCGCAAGGCGCTCGATGCCGCGCAGCTCGATGCAAGCGAAATCGATGCGGTACTGACGGTCTCATCGACCGGCGTCGCAACACCGAGCCTCGAGGCGCGCGTACTGCCGGGCCTCGGCTTCCGGTCCGACGTTCGCCGGATTCCCATCTTCGGTTTGGGCTGCGCCGGCGGCGTGGCGGGGTTTGCCAATGCATCGCGCATTGCGGCGAGCGAACCCGGCACCACCGTGTTGCTCGTGACGATCGAACTCTGCACGCTGGCGTTTCGCCTCGACCGGGCGGAAAAGGCGGATATCGTTTCCGCAGCTCTGTTCGGCGATGGCGCGGCCGCAGCAATCTTTCGCAGCGGCGACGGCCCGGCCATCGGACGCGTCGGCGGCGCGACCGAGCATCTGTGGGAAAATACGCTCGACATCATGGGCTGGTCCACCGACCCGGCCGGGCTCGGCGTGATTCTCTCGCGCTCGTTGCCCGATTTCGTCGCGCAGAACTATCGGCTCGAGTACGATCGCGGCATGCACCGCCTCGACCTCGCGCCGGCCGATATCGCGCGCGTCGTTTGTCACCCCGGCGGAACGAAGGTGCTCGAAGCGATCGAATCCTCGCTCGATCTCCCGGCGGGAACGTTCGATCTCGAGCGCTCCGTGATGCGGGACTTCGGCAACATGTCGTCACCGACCGTGCTCTTCGTGCTCGAACGCCTGCTGACGGAGGGATTCGAAGGAACGGCCGTGCTGGCGGCCCTCGGCCCCGGTTTCACTGCATCGTTCGCGACACTGAACGTCGGCGATGTCTAACGGCCTGCTGCTTCTCGTTTACGTAACGCTCCAGCGCCTCGTCGAACTCGTGATAGCGCAGCGCAACACGCGCAGACTGCTCGCGAGCGGCGCCTACGAAGCCGGCGCCGGACACTACCCCATCATGATCGCGCTCCACGCGACGTGGCTGCTGACCCTGTGGATCTTCGGCTGGAACCGGACGCTGGTGCCGGTATTCGTCGCGTTCTTCATCGTCTTGCAATTCGGCCGATATTGGGTGCTGCGAACGCTCGGCGCGCGCTGGACGACGCGCATCATCATCACGCCCTGGGCCGCACCCGTGACGTCAGGCCCGTTTCGCTTCGTGCGGCACCCGAATTATCTCGTCGTCGCGTTCGAGCTGCCGTGCGTCTCGCTGGCGCTCGGTCTCGTTTGGCACGCGCTGGTTTTCGGCGTGCTCAACCTCATGATGATCGCATGGCGCATCCGGTCCGAGAACGCTGCGTTCGACGTGCTCGGGACAAAAGCCGACGCCGAACACGCGCGCCAGTAGCAACGGAAAGACCGGGATCGCGGCCAGCACGCGAACGAGCCAGTGCGCGTCGGAGAACGTTCCCTCAGCCGCCAGGACGCGATCGAAGATCAACCGCTGCAGCATCGCCTGCATGCCTTGCGTCAAGCGCGCCGGACGCTCGCGCCGGGCTTGCACGCCCGCGAGATCCCGCTCCGAAACAACGCCACGACGTAGCGGCTTCGCTAGACGGTTGGCGGTGGCAACCGCATCCTGAATCGCAAGATTGACACCGACCCCGCCGACCGGCGAGGTCGCATGCGCCGCATCCCCGATGCACAGCAATCCGGGACGGTGCCACCGGCGCAGACGGTCGACCTTGACCGCAAGCACTTTGATGTCGTCCCAGCTCTGCAGTTCGCCGGCCCGGTCCGCGAACACCGGCATCAATGCCGACACCCGTTCGCGCAGCAGCGCGAGGCCGGCCGCGCGAACCGCATCGTAGGTTCCTTTCCGGATGATGTAGCCGCACTGGTAGTACGTGCCGCAGTTGATCGCGACGAGGATGCGCCCGGCGTCAACGTAGCCGAGCAGAACCGCCGGATCGGCCGGATTGCGCGAGATGCGAAACCACAGGACATCGAGCGGCGCGCCCAATTCGACCGGCTGCAATTCCGAACGGCTGCGCATCGCCGAATGGCGCCCGTCGGCCGCAACGACCAGATCGGCGCCGATCGTCAGCGAGCCGTGCGGCGTCTGCGCACGAACTCCGGTCACGCGCGTTCCCGTCTCGACCAGGTCCGTCGCTTCGGCATTCATCTCGAGCCGAAACGCCGGCAGCGCGCGAGCGCGCTCCGCGAGAAAATTTAGGAAGTCCCATTGCGGCATGATGGCGATGAACTTGCACCGGCCCGGCACGTTGCGGAAATCGGCCGCGCGCATGAGCCGCGGTCCGACCATGCCGTGAAACGCGCGCAACTCCGCGTGCGGAAGCTGTAAGAAGTCGTCGAGGAGGCCGAGTTCGTCAAGCACCTGTAACGTCGACGGGTGCACCGTGTCGCCGCGAAAGTCGCGATGGAAATCCGCGTGCTTCTCGAGCACGACGACGTCAACGCCGGCACGGGCCAGCAGATAACCGAGCATGAGCCCGGCGGGGCCGCCGCCGACGATGCAACAGTCCGTCTCTCTACGCGCAGAACTCATGACGCAGCGGCCGGTCTCCTCGCGCTAGTATCGCTGGCTTACTGCATCGGCGGAATATCGGGCGTCGCTTGCGGCGTGCACTGGGGATGACCGCACTCGCACGCAACGTGCCGGTCTAGGCGAGCCAACTCCTCGCACCGCTTGCTGCAATATTCGGCGTTGGGATCGATCGGGCGCGTGCCCGCAGCAAGAACCTTTGAAGAGTATGGTCGTGTACAGAGACACGCGAGATATCCGCACGGTGCCGAATCACTCATTATAGCGTGTTTCTTGCCCACATTTGGAGCCAGGCAATACTTGGCTCGCTAGCGTACACGAAGTCGCCGGCGCCTAGGTGACGATCGTCCGGCCCGCAATCGCACCCGCCGGACCGTCCCTAAGTACGATGTGGAGCGCGAGAGCGGTTCCGGCGTGCAGTACGTCGTCGCTATCGAGGGCGATCGACGGTGCATCTTCGACGTCCATGCCGATGCCGTGCCCGAGTCCGTAACCGCTCGCAAAGGCCAGCAAGGCGTCGTCGTTTAGCGCTGTTTGCGCCGCGGCGGCGATCGTGCTGCCGCGCGCGCCGGCGATGGCCGCAGCTTCCATCGCATCGACCGCCGCGCGGGCGCGCGACGCAAGGTGCTCGGCCCGGGCGTTCGGCGTGCCGATTGCGAACGTTTGCGCGGCTTCGCTCCAATAGCGCTGAATTTCGACGCCCAAAAACAACATAACCGTGTCGCCGTCTTCAAGCCGGCGCTCGAGCGGCGGCGCGAGCTCGTTGTGGCCGGGGCCGCCCGAAGTGAGCATCCGCACGTCTTCCGCGCCGGCCAGCCGGATCGCGCGCTCGATCTGCGCAAAGGCTTCGCTCGTTGACGCGCCGGGGCGCAACAGCGTCGCGGCCAGGGCAAACGCGGCGTCGAGAACGCGCGAGGCCTTATGCGCGACGGAGAAGTCAGCCGCGTCTTTGTTGCGGCGCAAAAGCGCGAACTCCGCATCGCGCGGCACGAACGTCACGCCGGGGACGGCGCTGCGGAGAGCATCCCACTCGCGAGCCGGAAACGTTTCTACCACCCCGATCGTTCCGATACGAGCCTTTGCAAGACCCTGCTCTTTCAGCGTTTCGGCGAGCTTCTTCGCCAGGTTCGCAAACATGCGGACGTCGGCAATCCAGGTCACCGGACGGATCGAGGGCAACGTCCGCGCGCCGCCGTTGACGAACACGACCGGCGGCGCATCGAGCGTCACCAGCACGGCGGCATCGCGGATGCGTGGAAAATAGTGCGCGACGTACGCGAGCGCTCCGCAACGCTGCGCATCCCCGTAGAAAAGCCAAGCGGAATCGCCGGCGGCTCGGATGGCCGCCTGCACGTTCTCGAGCCGTGATTGCAGCAACGCCGCCGGCACGAGGTCGGCATCCCAAAAGACCGCGCCATGCTTGATGACCGTGTGAACGGTTTGCATCAGACCGTGCGCCAGAAAAGCTTCGCCGGCGTCTTCGTCAGCACCCGCGGCCGCGCGTTTTCGATAACTACCGTATCGCCGAGCATTAGGTAGCCGGTGTCGGGAAAATACTGATTGGGATGGATGACGAACGTCATGCCCTCTTCGAGCGTCGGACCGCCTTCCGGGTCGAGATCGCCCGGCAGCACCGACCCTCGTCCGAGACCGTGACCGCGCGTGCGCATGTACGGCGGCCGGCAAAACTCACCGTAGCCGCAGTCCGCGATCACTTGGTTGGCGGCCTCAGCGATCGCGGAGCTGCTCTGCCCCGGTAATGCCGCCGCGAAGGCCCGGCGCTCTGCTTCGACGAGGATGTTGAAATTTTCCACGGTTTTCGGCGTCGGCTCGCCGAGGACGAACGTCCGGCATAATTGGGCGTGATAGCCGTGAAATGCGGGAGTGATTTCGCCGACGATAACGTCTCCCGCTTCGAAGCGCCGCTCGGTGGCGCTGCGCACGGCGGTGTTATGGCTTCCGCCGGCGATCAAGCCGAAATTATCGGCCGCCCCGAGCGACTTCATCGTGGCTTCCACTTCGGCCGACAACTCGTACTCCCGCATGCCCACGCGGGCAACCTCGCAGATCCTTGCAAAGCCGGCGTCGGCAATTTCCGCGGCGCGTGCAATGCGCGCGATCTCCGCCGGCGATTTCGTCGCAGCCAGGCGCGGGATAATTTCCTTTTCGTCCGTCAGCGACGCGAGCGCGGGAAACGAATCCACCGCGCGTACCGGGAGCGCATCGCCGCCGATCAGCGAGACCGGCCGCGGGGCTTGCGCGATCGATGCGGCCGCCGCATGCATCAACCCGTTTGCATTGGCCGCAACGACGTCCGCATAGGGAACGCGACGTTGGGCGCGTGGCGCATCCCATGCGGGCGTCACAAACAGCGTCGGGCGGCCGTCAAGCGGCAGCAGCAGCCAGCACGGACCGACGGCATAGAAGTCGGTGAGATAGAACAGCTCGCCCATGCGCGTCATGTCGTGCTGCGCGCTATCGTAGACGGCCAGCGTCGCGATCTTCTTCTTCGCCATCTCCGCGCGCACGCGGTCCAGCCGGCCGCGAAGTTCGGTTTCGGAAACGTGAAGCGAATCGTCGAGCAGCATAGGGCGCCGTATTCGGCACGTCCACGAGGTTTCGCCCCTGCCGCCGCTGCACTCAAATGACGATGAAGCGTTCGCAATGGTTGGCATCAAGCGCGGCGTCGGGGATCTTCGCGGGTGCGGGGCTTTCGCGAGCGGTCGCGCAGGATGCGCCCGCGCTCAGAATCGGCCTGCCCTACGCGGAGCCGAGCGGACCGGCCTACTATGCTCAGGAGCTGGGGCTCTATAAGAAGGCCGGGCTCAACGTCGAGCTCGTGCAATTGCAAAACGGAGCAGCCATCGCGGCCGCCGTGATCGGGGGCACCGTCGACATCGGCGCCTCCCAAATTCTCTCGCTAGCGGTCGCACGCTTGCGCGGCGTACCGTTCATGATGATCGCAGCGGGCGGCTTGTGGGATGCCGCGCGCCCCAACGCGGGGTTGATCGTCGCGCCCAACTCGCAGCTCACGCGCGGGCGCGACCTCGTCGGCCGCACGGTCGGAACGACCGTGCTCGGTGGAACCGATCAGTTGGGCGTATTCGCGTACGTCGACCGCGACGGCGCGGATCACAAAGGCGTGAAGTTCGTTGAAATGCCGGCCAGCGTCATGGTCGACGCCGTCCTGCAGGGCCGCGTCGACACGGCGCACGTAACCGACCCGGCGTTCTCGGATGCGATCGCTTCCAAGCGCATCCGCATTCTGACGAATCCCTTGAGCAGCATCGCGCGGCGGTTTATCCTAACCGCCTACTTCACGAATAGCAGTTGGCTCGCTGCGAACAAACGCGCCGCGCAAGCATTTGCCGGCGTGATCAACGACGCCGGCGTGTGGGCGATGAACAATCGCGAAGCGGCGGCGCAGATGCTCGCGAAGTACATCCCGATGGCGGAGCCGCGCGTTACGTCCACATTCGGTGACAGGCTCGACCCGGCGCTCGTTCAGCCGATGTACGATCTGGGCGCCAAGTACGGTTTTCTTTCGAGCCCGGTCGACAGCAAGACGATGCTCTGGAACGGCAAGTAAGGACGCCTTAAGACGTTCGAAATCTGCCCTTAATTTAAGCTTTACCGCAGACTTTTAACGTACGGCTAAGTCGGGCCTCGGCTCGAGACTTTTTGTTTTTTGGAGGGTTCGTTGCGCATCCGTACCTTGAGCGCGGCTTTTTTTGTCATGTGCGCGATCGCACTGCCGCACGTCGCGATCGACGCGCAGACCAGCAAGACGATCGCAGCCGCACCCGGCGATAGCCGTCCACCGTCGCTCGGCATAAGCATCGTGATCAACCCGGGCGCCGGTGTCGGCACCTTAACGAGAGGACAGGTCGCCGGCGTCTTCAACGGCACCGTGACCAATTGGAGCCAGGTCGGCGGCGCAAACGTTCCGATCGCGGTCGTCACCCGCGGAACGGATTCGCTCGCGCAAGCGGCCTTCGATAAGGTATACCTCGGCGGTGCGAATCCGACTGCAGGCCAGGCGCAGCCAGGTACGGCTGCCGCGATCGACGCCGTGAGCGTCAACCCGGGCGGCGTAACCTTTGCGTTCGACAACGAACTCACGGGTGCCGGCGGTGTCGCCTTCGTGAGCGTGAGCGACGTACGGCAGACCGACGTGACCGGCCTCATCAACCTCGGCACGGTGGGTCAAACGACGGAAGCGGGTGCCTTCCAGATCATTGGCGGCGCAACGTCGAGCGGGCCGGCAATCGGAACAATAGCACCCACCCAGGCTGACGTTCATTCGATGGAAGCGCATTCGTTGATCACGCGGGACTTCATCGAAGAAAACGCGTCGCCGATCGCGGAATTTACGCGCATCGCGACGATCGCTCCGAGCGTCACCAACACGGGTGCGGTCAACGGACCGGGGCTCTCCGAGCAAACGCTGATCATTCGCGGCATGGCAAAAGACTTCACCAACCTCACGTTCGACGGTATCCCCGTCAGCGACACCAATGATCCGTCCTACCATTCCACCTCGTTCTTCCCGGAACTGATCGTCGGCGGCGTCGACGTCGTTCGCGGCCCCGGCTATGCGAGCAACATGGGCTATGCCACGTTCGGCGGTTCTGAAAACGTGTACACCCTCGCGCCGTCGGAAACGAAGTCGCTTGATGCCGCCTTTTCCTACGGTTCGTGGAACACGTACATCGGCAGCCTGAGCTATCAAAGCGGCCGCCAGAAATGGCTCGGCAACGGAACGCTGATCGCCACCTACCAGGACCTCGGCTCGCAAGGGTATCTCACCGGCAACGCGATTTGGAGCCGCAACTACTCGTTCAAGTACGAAGTGCCGCTCGGCAGCAAGACGCTCTTGGACGCGTTCGCGACTTGGAACGATCAAGCGTTTAATGCTGCCGACGCCGGCCCCGGCGCCACGGCCTACGAGATTCAAACCTTCGGCGCGGACTACAGCCTGAACAACAACCCGGCCAGCGGTGAATATACCGGCTATAACTTTCAAATCAAAACCACCGACCTCGGTTATTTACGCCTGCGCACCGATCTCGGCGGCGGTGCCTATCTAGACAACAAGCTCTACACCTACCGTTACGACAACGAGACGACGGCGGCCGATACGGTCGGTCTGACCTCGACAATGGCGGCAGCCGGACAGTATCCCTCGCAAGGCACGATCACGTGCATCGCGAGCCCCGCCGCATGTACGGCTCCGCTCACGCCTGGATCGCTCGCCTCAAACGGCCTAAAGTATAACCCGACCGATATCGGCGGCTATCTCAAGCGCAACAAATACATCGCCTTCGGTGACATTCTCCAGGGCACGAAAACGTTCGGCGACAGCTTCCTGCGCGCCGGCATCTGGCTCGAACACTCCGACACGGATCGCCACCAGTACTCGGTCGATCTTACGGACGGCGCCTACAACTACGTCAATGGTTCGAACTGCCTCTTCGGCACGGCCCTCGGCGCCGGACAGATCTCCGGTGCAGCGGCCCCGACGGTCATTGCCCCGAACTGCGCTGCGTCGGCCGCCGGTCTTCCGGCCGGTTTGAAACAATTGCCCGGTCCGAGCGCCGGCGCGCTGCTCAACGGCGTGCCCATCGGAGCCGTCAAGTTCGACCAGCAGTCGCAGATCCTCAACGCCCAACCGTTCGTCGAATTTCAGTGGGTGCTGCCCAGCGGCACCACGATCTACCCCGGCTTCAAGTGGCTGAACATCCAACGCTACGATGACGCGGCGATTCAGAATACGTCGCGCACGCCCAACTCCACCAACAAGATCCTCTACCAAGCGGGCCTGCCGTTTCTCTCGATCAATCAGCCGATCACGAAAAATCCCGGCGCGAACACGAACAGTGCGTTCTTCTTCCAGTATGGTCGCGGCTACGAGATTCCCGATCTCGCGACATTTTACGTGGCCAATCCCCTGCAGAACTCGCCGACACCGAACTCGACCTCAACCTATCAGGCCGGGTTCGTCGGCACGTCAAACGAATTTCTCTGGGACGTCGACTACTACACGATCAACTTCTCCGATCTGCAGAGCGCGCTCAGTGTCGACGCAGCCGGCAATCTCTGTGCGGCGGCAGCGGCGGGTTGCAACTACACCGCGTACTTCGATGTCGGCGGCGCGAAATATCAAGGCTTCGAATTTGAAGGCACGCTGAATCTCGGCGGCGGCGCGGCGCTCTACGCAAACTTTTCGACCGACGAAGCCAAAGAGCTGACGTACAACACTCAAGTCAAGGGCGTACCCGAGATGACGGCCGCGCTGGGCCTTCTCTATAAATCGAAACATCTCGACTCGTCGCTGATCTACAAACAGATCGGTTTCCAATACCTCAACGCGTACACGGGCCCAGCGTCCGCGGCGAACTACAATGATCCGGCCCAGCAAGTCCAGCCCTACGGTCTGCTCGATTTCGATCTGACCTGGCGGGTGGGCCGCGGAATATTCCAGTTCAACGCTTACAATGTCGGCAACTCGCAACCGTACTTGTCGGCCGTCACGACGACGCTAACGTCCGGCAGCCTGATGAACCACATTGCGCCGACGAGCATGCTGCTGAGTTACAAGCAAAAACTCTTCTAGCGTTTTACCGGCGCAACACCACGCGAGCCCGCCAGGGCTGTACCCGGCGGGCTCGTCTTTTTGCCAAAGGATTCGCGCCCACGGGCGTCTGAGCACGGAGGCATGATCAAACGTTTTCCGGCTCTGCTCGTCCTCGGGGCGCTGCTTCTCTCGCTGCGGCCGCCGGCCGAGGCCCAACCCGCTCCGCTCGAGATCAACATCATGCTCTCGATGACCGGACCCGCCGCGTTTCTCGGCAACGCCGAGTTCGCTGCCTTTCAGGCCGCGGAGAAAACCGTCAACGCGCACGGCGGCGTCAAGGGCCGGCCGATCAAGATCGTGATTTCGGACGACGCATCGAGCCCGCAAGTGGCGCTGCAGCTCGCCAACTCGTTCATCGCCAAAGGCGTGCCGGTCTTCCTCGGATCCCCGTTCGCATCGGCCTGCGGCTCGTTTCTTGCGATCGTCGCGAAAAATGGTCCGGTGAATTTCTGTCTGTCGCCACCGGTCAGCGCGCCGCCCGGAAGCTACGTCTTCACGGCCGGCGCCAGCGCCGCCGATCTCACCGTGGCGCTGATCCGGTACTTCCGCGAGAAGGGCATGACGCGCTTCGCGATCATCTCGACCACCGACGCCACCGGTCACGCGTTTGAGGCCGGTTATCTGACCATCCTCGGGCGGCCGGAAAACAAGAAGCTTCAAATCGTCGCAAACGAGCACTACAACCCGACCGACCTCAGCACGTCGGCGCAGATCGCGCACATCAAGGCGGCCGATCCGCAAGTGCTGCTGACCGGCACGGTCGGCACGCCGATGGGCACGATCTTGCGCGGCGTGCAAGACGTCGGCCTCGATATCCCGATCGTCGCCGTCAACGGCAACATGCTCTATCAGGAGATGGATCAGTTCGCCGCGATCATTCCGAAGGAACTGGATTTCCCGTCGTACCGCGCCATGATCGAAGGCGACGTGCGGCCCGGCCCGATCCGCGACGCGCAAAAAGTCTTCTTCAGCGCGCTCAAGGGCGCAAACTTGAAACCCGACGCCGCATCGGTGACGGGTTGGGATCCGCTGATGATCGTGTTGAGCGCCTACGCGCATCTCGGTATGAACCCGACGGCGGCGCAAATCCACGATTACATCGAGAACCTGCACGGGTTTGCCGGCGTGAACGGTCTGTATGATTTCCGCGACGGCGGTCAGCGCGGGATCGGCGCGCAAGTCATCGTCGTCGATCGCTGGGATCCCAAGGCCAAGACGTTCATCGTCTTGAGTAAGCCGGGCGGCTCGCCAAAGTAAAGCTTTAGCGTTGCACGCCAGCAAGATGCGCCGATTTATGCCGCTTCCGGTTTTTCTATTTGCCGCCGCAATCGGCGCCGCACCCGTAAGCGCGGACACACCGGACTTCGCGCCGGCAAGTCCGCCGAGCGCGTGCTCGACGCAAAATCCGGCATTCACCACCGACGATCTCAGCGGCGTCGCCTCGCCGTGCGTCGTGACGCCGGGATCGCTGCTGATCGAAACGCTCTATTACCAAAACGCATCGCGCATCGGCGGCACGGCGCTAGCCGCATATCCGCTCTTCCGTCTGCGCAGCGGCATCGTGCGCCGCGTCGAGCTGGTCGTCGATCTGCCCTCGCAAATCGCCGAGTCGGGCCTCAACGGTGCAGGTCTCTATCCGCGCACGCAGATGGGTTACGGGTTGAATTACACGGCCATTGCTAACGCGCGCTTGGCGGCAGCGTTCGGGGCCGAAGTCATGCCGCCGAGCTCGCGCTTTACCGTCAACGAAGCGCAGCCTCGGTACGTGATCGATTTCACGGTGGGCTACCATCTGCTGCCCCACGCAACGCTCTCGGCGATTGCCAGCGGCTCGTCCTCACGTCAAGTCGGCTTCAACCAAGTCTTCCCGGCAGCAGCCGTACGCATGGCCTACGATTCGAGCGTCGCGACGCAGTTCTCGACCGATGTCGGGGCGCGCGTCGTTACACGACATTCCGTCGCGCAAGCGTACGGCGACATCGCGGTCAGCGAACGGCTGCGCAAGAACTGCACCTTCGCCGTCGGCCTCGGCACGACGTTCAACCCGGTGTCGAACGCCAAGGCGCACTATCTCGCGAGCGGCTTAAACTTCCACCTTTAACTGTTCGTCGTAGGCGGCGGGCATTGCGACTTGGCGTGAGAGCAGAATCTCGCGGCGCTCGCGCGCAGACTCGATCAGCGCCACCACAACTTCGAGCGTCGCGCGGCCCCACACGCCGTCGTGGAAGAGCGGCCGGCCGTTGACGACGCTGTCGTAGAGTTCGCCGAGGATCGAGAGCGTCAGGCCGCCGGAGGGATCGGCTTCGGGGCGCTGCAGGTCGCGTAGATCGAGTTCTTCGCGGCCGCGATCGCTATAAACGATGATCCCGTTCTCCGCGCTGCGCATCATGCCGCGCTCGCAGCTCACCTCGACCGGTCCGAGGTCGAACGGCTTCCATCCCTGACGGCCGGCGTGTTTCTTTTTCGTCGGATCGCGGCGCCCGCCGATACGCCAGTCGGCTTTCTCGCCGTCTTCGTCGCGCGTGCCGGAGAGCAAGTCGCGGCGCATGCGCGCGCGATCGGCATCGCTGAATCGCTCGTCCGCCGCGACCCACGGATACAATTCGGACATCACGAAGTAGCCGTAGCCGTTGTGCATGATCGTGGCCGGCGTGCCGTCCTCGAACTCGAGAAACGCGGTGTAGTATCCCGGCACGGGCCGCGCTTCGAGCCAGCGCCCGGTTTGCGCGCGCACGCTGCGCACCAGACCGCCGCCGAGCAACCGGATCGTATCGATTTGATGCGGACCCTGACGGAACACGATGCCGCCGCCTTGTTCGGGATCGAGTTCGTCGGCCGTGCGCGGCCGGATGAGCCAATCGGTATACGCCCAGATATGGATCGCGGTCACCGCGCCGAGCGCGCCGCCGAGCGCGATCCGCCGCATCGCGCGATTCCAGATCGAGAGGCTGCGCGTGTGGCCGCAGGCAAGGCGCACGCCGTATTTCTCTGCGGTCTCGACCATGCGGTCCGCCTCGGCCAAATCGACCGCCATCGGCTTCTCGACGACGACGTGCTTGCCGTGGCGCATGGCCTCGATCGCGTGCTCGCAATGAAAGCGATTCGGCGTCGCGACCCACACCGCATCGACGTCATCGGCGGCGCACATCTCCGCTACCGTCGCGTACGTCTTCGTGCCGGGATAGGCGGCCTCGAAGCCGGCCCGCATCGCCGGGTTCATGTCGGCCCCGGCCACGAGCGCGTACTCCGGCATCACGTCGATGGCGGGCATCGTGCTCGCCGCTCCTTGACCCAGGCCTGCCATCCCCATTCGCAACTGTCGCACGCGGCAATCTCCTTCGCCGGGCACCGTAAACCTTGGACAAACGCACCCGGCCGCGCTAGACTCGAATCATGCTGACACTCGAAGAGAACGAACGGCTGACCCGCGTCGGCCCCGGAACCCCGATGGGCGCGCTGATGCGCCGCTATTGGCAACCGATCGCCGCGGCCTCGGAAATGAAGGACCGCTGGACCAAATCCGTGCGCCTGCTCGGCGAATCGCTCGTCCTCTTCAAAGACCGCAGCGGCCGCTTCGGGTTGATTGAAGAATCATGTCCGCACCGGCGCGCGTCGTTCCTCTACGGCATCCCGCAAGCGGACGGCATTCGCTGCCCCTATCACGGTTGGAAATTCGACGGCACCGGCAAATGCTTGGAACAGCCGAACGAGCCCGCCGACAGCACGTTCAAAGACCGCGTGAAGATCGCCGGCTATCCGGTTGAAGAGCGCGGCGGCTTGCTCTGGGCCTACATGGGCCCATTGCCCGCGCCGAACGTTCCGCCGCTTGCCGGCATCGATTCGCCGCATGCGATCCGGCTGCTCGGCAGCGCCGTGATCCCGTGCAACTGGCTGCAGATCATGGAGAACTCGGTCGACGCGGTGCACACCGAGTGGCTGCACGGGCATCTGTTCGAGTTCGTGCTCGAGCACAAGAACTTCAAGACCAAGTTCACGCGCAAGCATCTCAAAACGGCGTTCGATGAATTCCCCTACGGCATCATCAAGCGCCGCGTGATCGAAGGGCACACCGAAGACGGCGACGACTGGAAGATCGGTCACCCGGTCGTCTTCCCGTCCACGCTGCTCGTCGGCAATGCCGGCGACGAAGCCTGCCACATGCGTTATCAGTTCCGCGTGCCGATGGACGACACGCACACGCTTCACCTGTGGTATCACGTGATCGCGCCGCCGCCCGATCTGGAAATCCCCGCCGATCTCGCCGACACCGTGCACACCTACGACGTGCCCTATACCGACGAGCGCGGGCAGTATCTGCTCGACTCGATTCACGCGCAAGACATCATGGCGTGGATCACGCAAGGGCCGATCGCCGATCGCTCGCTCGAAGCGCTCGGCACGACCGACCGCGGGATCACCACGTACCGCAACATGCTGCGCCGCGAACTCAAGCGCGTCGAAAACGGCGAAGATCCGATGAACGTCTTCCGCGGCGCGGAGCCCGAAACGATGGATCTGCCGCTCGAACTCGAGCGCACGCAAGGCGATCTCAGCCCCGAGGGTGCGCGCGGCGAAGGCTTCGCGATCACCAACCTGCGGGCGATGTTCAGCCGGCACGAGGGGCGCTTCTGCCCGCGCGGCCCCGAAATCGTCGACATGTTCGTGCAGCACCGGGAGCGCCAGCCGGCCGGCGTGGTCTAGGTGCGGTCGATCGATCGCCGGGCAGCGCTCGGTGGGCTCGCCGCGTTCGCGAGTGCGGCCGCACTCGGCGCATCGGCGCGTGCGGAGGGAGCGCCCGTGCGCATCGGCGTCGGCAATGCCGACACGTTCGCCGAGGGCTACTACGCGACCGACCTAGGCTTCTTCGCCAAGGCCGGTCTCAACATCGATCAGCAGGTCTTCAATTCCGGCGGTGCGATTCTCGTTGCGGCCGGCGGCAACGCGCTCGACATCGGTCTCTCCAACACCGGCAATCTGGCGACCGCGATCGCGCACGGCGCGCCGTTCACGCTGATCGCCGGCGCCGGCATGTACACGGCGAGCAATCCCACCACGGTGCTGATGGTGGCGTTGAATTCACCGCTGCAGAAACCGGCCGATCTCGCCGGCAAGACGATCGCCGTTACGGCGCTCAAAGATCTCACCGAAGTCGGCACGCGCGCGTGGCTCGCGCGCAGCGGCGTCGAGCCGAACAGCGTCAAGTTCGTCGAGCTGTCGATGAACCAGATGGCCGCGGGTCTCGACCGCGGCACGTTCGATGCCGCGATCATCGGCGAACCGTTCCTCTCCGCCGTGCGCGGCAAGACGCTGCGCGTCTTCGCCAACGCCTACGACGCGCTCGGCCCGCAGTTCCTAATCGCGAACTGGTTTTCGACCACCGACTACGTGAAGAAAAACCCCGACGTCATCCGCCGCTTCGTCGCGTCGGTGTACGATACGGCGCGCTGGGCGAACGCCAACCACCCCGCATCGGGCAAGATCCTCGCCAAGTGGACGCAGATGGATCCGGTCGCCGTCAGCGCGATGGGCCGCTGCCAGTACGCCACCTCGCTCGATGCGAAGCTGCTCGATCCGGTGCTCGCCGCGATGTACAAGTACAACGCGATCGATAAGAAACTGAGCGCCGCCGACCTCGTTACAACGCTCGGCTGACCAGCGCTCCCAGGCGCGCGACGCCTTCGGCGATCACGTCTTCCGGTGCGAGCGAGTAGTTCAGCCGGATCGTGTTGCGCACGGCACCGTTGGGTGAGAACGCGCCGCCGGGCACGAACCCGATGCGCTCTTCGAGTAGCGAGCGCTCGAGCAATTCCGCACCGTCGATGCCCTCGGGCAACGTCACCCAGACGAACATTCCGCCTTCGGGCTTGCTCCACGTCACGCCGGGCGGCATGCTTGCGGCCAGCGCGTTCAGCATCGCGTCCCGCCGGCGCCGGTAAGGCGGTACGAGCGTGCGCACGTGCTCGTCGAACATCGTGCTCGCGATGCGGTGCACCACCATCTGATTGATCGTTGCCGAGTGCAGATCGCCGCCTTGCTTCGCCAGCACGATCTTGCCCACGAACTCGCGCGCGGCGCAAATCCAGCCGACGCGCAAACCCGGGCACACGGTTTTCGAAAACGTCCCGCAGTAGATCACGGGGCTGCGCTCGATGCTGCCGCTGCGTTCGATCGCGAGCGCCGCAATCGCCGGCACCGGCTCGCCGTCGAAGCGAATCGCTTCATACGCGGCATCTTCCAGCACCGGCACGTTCAACTCGGCGGCGAGATCGAGCAGCGCACGCCGGTTCGCCAGGCTCAGCGTTTCACCCGATGGGTTGGCAAAGTCCGACACGACGTAGCCGAACGCGACGCGTCCGCCGTTCTCCGCGGCCTTGCGCCGGTACTCGGCGGCCGTGTTGCTAAACAGCACGTCGTAGTGCGGTTCGTATGCGTTGAAGGCTTGCAGCGCGCCGAGATACGTCGGTTCTTGCACCAGTACCGTATCGTGCGGGTGGATGAACAATTTCGCGATGAAGTCGAGGCCCTGTTGCGAGCCCGACGTAATGACGATGTTGTCGAGCTCGCACGGAACGCCGCGGCGGCCCATGTAATCGACGATCCAGCGGCGCAGCGGCCCGTAGCCCTCGCTGACGGAATACTGCAGCGACGACGTGCCCAGCACCGGATCGGCGAGAATCTCGCTGTACGCGCGCCGGATCGCGTCCATCGGGAAGAGCGCCGGATCGGGGATGCCGCCGGCAAACGACACCACGTCGGGGCGTTCGAGCAGCTTGAGCAGCTCGCGAATTTCGGAGGCGTGCATGCGCGACACGCGGCCGGCAAACCAGTCGCTCCAGTCGACGGCCGCTTCGGGTGCTAACATCGGCGACCCGGCCTAAAGGCTAACGAGCGGATCGGGTGCGCGGAACTCGACGATATCGGGCTTGGAACCCCACGCGCAGAACGCCTCGGCCGTGAACGGCAATTGACGCGGAATGAAGCTCGACTCGTCTTCGATGATCCGCACGCCGCACGAGTACTCATAGACCATCTTGTCGAGGCCTTCGAAGTACAAGAACACCGCACCCGACGAGACGTGACGGCCCGGACCGAACACGATCCGGATGCCGCGCTGTTCGCGCAGCAGATACCACGAGCGCATCACGTCGTCGATCGATTCGACCTGATGGTTGATGTGCTGCACGCCCACGTGCGAACTCGGAAAGAGCGCGATCGTGTGGTGGACTTCGTTGATGCGCAAGAGCGGCGCGTCGCCGATCCAGTCGCTGGGGCGCGCGTTGAACACGCGCGTCCAGAACTTCTCGTCGCGCGGAGCGTCGTTCGTATGCAAGCCGATATGGCTGAAGCCCGTGATCCCGGCATCGCGCGACGGAAAATAGCGTCGCGTCGCGGCTTGGGCGCGCCACACGATCTCGATCTGGTTTCCCGTCGGATCCTTGAACGCGATGAAATCGAGGACGCGCCGCGCTTCACGTTCGGACGCCGTGCCGGCATGCACGGGATAGCCGGCGCGTTCGATCTCCGCGGCCATCGCTTGCAAGTCGGCGCTCTCCGAGACTTCAAAGGCGATCGCATGCTGCGCCGGGTCGCCTTCGACGTAGCAGATCGTGTGGTCGCGATCGTCGCTGCGGAAGTACGCCATGCCGCGCTCGCGGCCGGCCGCCTCGAGACCTAGCACCTTCGTTGCAAAGTTGGCGGCTTCGCCCAGATCGGGCGTGCCGATGCGCACGTAGCGAATGCGCCGCAGATCGATCATGCCGCGTGACCGGTGTCGGCGTACTCTTTCTGAATGTCCAGAAATTGATTCCAACTGGCATTGAGTGCGTCGACGACCATCGGGTCGAAGTGTGAACCGGACGATTTCTGAATCACGCGCAGCGCTTCGTCGGTCGTCCACGCGCGCTTGTACGGACGCTTCGAGATCAGCGCATCAAACACGTCGCCGACGGCGGCGATGCGCGCGGCCAACGGAATCTGCGTGCCGCGCAGATGATCGGGATAACCCGTGCCGTCCCAGCGTTCGTGATGGCGCAACGCGATCTGCGAGGCCAGCTGCAGTACCTTCGACGAGCTGCCGACGAGGATGTCGTACCCGGCGCGCGCGTGGCGCTTCATGATTTCCCACTCATCGGGATTGAGCGGGCCTTCTTTGAGCAAGATGCCGTCGGGCGTCGCGACCTTGCCGATGTCGTGCATCGGCGTGGCCAAGCGCAGCAGACGCTGGTCTTCGGAGTCGAGTTCGAGCGTTCGGCCCAGCACCTCGGCGTATTTCCCCATGCGCACGATGTGCAAACCGGTTTCGCTGTCGCGGAATTCCGCCGCGCGCGTGAGCCGGTTGATCGTCTCTTCTTCGCGGTCGGCGATCTCTTGCGTTGCCCGAGCAACGTCGGCTGCCAACGACGCCGCATAGCTCTCGAGCTTCTTGCGGCTCTCGCGCAACGCGAGCAAGTTTTTTACGCGCGAGAGAAACTCGACCGGATCGGCCGGTTTGTTCAGAAAATCGCTGGCGCCGAATTCGAGCGCGCGATGGCGGATCTCGCGATCTTTTTCGCCGGTGATCATCACGAGCGGCGTTTGCGAATCGCCGTGCGCCTTGTTGTAGGCCTTGACGAAGTCGAGCCCATCCATGCCTTCGACTTGCCCCATGCGGTAGTCGAGGATGACGAGATCGTGTTCTTGTTTACCGCACCAAACCAGCGCCGCATCCGGAGACGTGAACGGCTTCACCTTCACGTCTGCAATGCGTGAAAGAATGTGAGCGTAGGCTTTCTGGTTGGTTTCGCTGGTGTCGATGATCGCGACTACCATCTCGACTCCGATGCGAATCCGTGGGCGATATACGTAATTGTCCGACGCGACTCTCTGAGCGATGAGTGTTCTACCGGGGGAACAGTATTCCGCAATGGACACGCCGACTCTTGGTAACTAGTTCCAAGAGGTGTTTCTGGGGTAAAACAGTACCTGAGCGAGACCATGTTTCATTAACGTCCCCCTGTTCTATTGACGGCCTGCGCCAACGCGCCTCTCCCCTCGCCGCATAACATTGGGAACGTTCACATGGTCCGATCCGCTCCACGTCCACAGAGCGTCTTTCGCTCGTCGGAATTCTGCCGCTACTATGCCGGCCAGGCACTCAGTTACCTGGGCGACGGGCTCCGCACGCTCGTCATCCCACTGCTGGTTTTTCACCTAACCGGGTCGGCGGTCTCGCTCGGGCTCACCTTCGCCTTCGAGCTGCTCCCGTTTGCGGTGTTCAGCCTGCTCGGCGGCTCCCTCGCCGACCGCCTCGACCGCCGGAAGCTCATGCTCGGCGCCGACGCGGTGCGCTTCCTGATCATGACCGGCTTCACGCTGGCCCTGTGGCGCGGCGTCCTGAGCCTGCCCCTGCTTTACACGGGCGTGGTACTGCTCTCGGTCTGCGCGGCCATCTTCCTCGGCTCGCAGGCCTCGAGCATCCCGTTTCTGCTCGGGAAGGACCGGGCCAAGGCCGCCGTCGCTACCCTGGTGGCAACCGAACAGGGCGTGAACCTGATCGCGCCGCCGCTCGGGGGCGCGATCTTCGGCCTCGTGGGCGCCGTGCCGGCCCTGGCGCTCAATGCCGTCACCTACCTGACCTCGCAGCTCTCGATCGCCTCGGTGGCCTCGTTCGGGCCCGAACGCCCGGGCGGTTTCCCGCCGGTATCGGTGATCGTGCGCGACGTCCAGGCCGGCTTCCGGTTCGTCATGGGCGACCGGACGATGCGTACGCTGACGTACTCCTCGACGTGCATGAATGCCGTCGCGATCTTTGGCTTCGTCGCCATGATCCCGTTCCTCAAGCACGAGTTCGGGGCCGGCGATCAGACGGTGGGCATCGCCTTCGGCTGTTTCTCGCTGGGCTCCGTGGCCGGGTCGATGATTTCCGGCCGCACGCACTGGCCCTTCGGCCGCGCCCTGGTCATCGTCTACATCATCGACGCGGTGTGCTGGCTCCCGATCGCGTGGACGCATTCGCTGCCGCTGGCCGTCGGCGCGGTGACGCTGTGCGCGGGGTGCGGCGCCTACGAGATGACCGCGATCGTCGGCTGGCGCATGCGCGTCATCCCCGAGGACATGATCGGGCGCGTGTTCGGTGTGATCCGCCTGCTGGTGCTGCTGGGCATGGTCCCCGGCTCGATCCTGGGCGGCATCGCCGCCGACCATTTGGGGACGCGCGCGGTCATGGCCATTTCGGGCTTTGCGTTTCTGCTGCTGGCGCTCAATTTGCTCGGTTCGCGCGCGGTACTATCGGAGCGGCGCTAAACGGGGTATTCTGATGACGCATGATCGTCTCGATCTCGCGTGAACTCGGTGCCGGCGGCGGAACGCTGGGGGAAGCCCTCTCCCAAGCGTTGAGTGCCGCGCTCCTCGATGAGCGCTGGTTCCTCGCGCAGTTGACCCAGCGCTATCAGTTCTCCAGCGACTATTTGGAGCGGCGCCTCGAGCAGCCGCCGAAATTCGGCGAGAGCCTCATCGCCACGCTGGCTCGCGCCACCGCGATGGTCCCCGGCGCCACCACCTTGCAGATGCCCGACGAACAGATCATCGACGCGGTTCGGGCGCTCGTACTCGAGTCGGCCCAAGCGGGGCACGTCGTCGTGATCGGCCATGGCGGCGTCAGCATGCTGGGCTGGCGCCCGACGAACATCCCGGTGCTCTCGATTCTGCTGCAGGCCGGCAAGGACTGGCGCATCGACCAGCTCGCGCGGCGTTACAACATCCACCGCGATGAGGCCGCGCGGCGCGTGAAGTCGACCGACGAAGCCCGCGCGCGCTATCAGCAGCACTACTTCAACGCGCATATCTACGATTGCGCGCTCTACGACCTCGTCATCAACACCGAGGTGCTGGGTCTGGAGAACGCGATCACGCTCGCGACGACAGCCGTACGCGCGCTGTTGCCGGATTACGCGGCGGTGACGTCCGCCGAAAGCGCGGCGAAATCGACGTAAGACGGATGCGTCGTCGTCGCTCCCGGCGGCGTGTCAGCGGGCCGCAGCAAACGCGCGGTTTGTAAGCCCGCCGCGCGCGCCGCATCGAGTTCTTCCTCGGTGTCGGAGAGAAACAGCATCTCGCCCGGATGGAAACCCGTGTCGGCGAGAATTTCTTCGTAGGATGCGGCTTCGCGCTTGGGGCCCGTCGTCGTATCGAAGTGATCGGTGAAGAGCGGCGTAAGGTCGCCGGCAAATGTGTGCGCGAAGAGCACCTTCTGCGCGACGATCGAACCCGAGGAATACACGTAGAGTTCGATGCCCGCTTCGTTCCAGGCGCGCAGCACCGGTGGAACGTCGGGATAGACGTGACCGAGTAAATCGCCGTTCTCATACCCCACGTGCCAGATGAGACCTTGCAGCGTTTTGAGCGGCGTCGACTTGCGGTCTTCGCGAAGCCAGGCGTGCAGGTGCGCGAGGATCGCGGCATCATCGATGTTGCCTTCGCCGATCTCGACCGTCGCTTCGCTCAGCGCTTCGACGACGACCGGATCGTCGCGATGCGCGGCAACGTATGCATCGAGCCGTTCGTCGGCGTACGGGAAGAGCACGTCTTTGACGAAGCTGATCGCCGAGGTCGTGCCCTCGATGTCGGTGAGGATGGCGCTGGTGACGATCACTCGTACTTGGGAAATTGCGCGGCGATCGCGGTGCCGCTATATTGCGGCACCCAGCCCTCTTGATTGTTGAACCAGCGAACCGCGGTGAACTCGGGATCGGGCCCCATGTCGAACCAGTGCGGCGTGCCGGCCGGCACGCTGATCAAGTCGCCGCGCACGCAGATCGCCTGATACACCTTGCCGCTCAGGTGCAGATAGAACGCGCCGGATCCCTCGACGAAGAACCGCACTTCGTCTTCAGTGTGAATGTGTTCTTCGAGAAACTTGGCGCGCATCGGTGCCGTGTTGGGAGTCCCTTTCGCGAGGCGAAGCACGTCGACGGTGCCGTAGCCGCCGTCGGATTGCACGCGCTTCACCGAGGTCGCGTAGGCGGCCAGCACGGCGGCGGAATCGGCGTCGGGCGCGAGTTCCGCTTCCGCGGTCCAGCGTTCGAAGCGAACGCCGACTTCGCCCAGCAGGCGCGCGATCTCCGCACCGTCGGTCGTCGCGACCAGCGGCGTCGCCGGCGCGTTATCATCGTACACGTTGAGTTTCGAGCGTAGCAGTGTGGCAGTCGTCATCGTTGCAGTTTCCGTTCTTCTAGCGCGCACGTCAGCAAGAATTCCAAACATTCGAGATGCCGGCGCGCATCGCCCATCGTCGCGCCCCAGGCGTAGAGGCCGTGTCCGGCGAGCAAGTACCCCGGCACGGCGGCATTCCCGGCCAGGCGACTTTCGATGGTCGCCGCCAGCGCGTCCGTGTCCTGGGCGTTGGCGAACACCGGCACGTCGACGACGCTCTCGTGCGTCGTGATTCCGCTCAGCGCCTTCTGCATCTCATAGCCGCTCAAGCGCACGTAGCCGAGCGCCAGATCGGCGCGTGAAAGCACGGTCGCGGCGATCGTGTGCACGTGCACGATTGCGCCGACGTCAGCCGCGGCCCGGTAGCGCGCGAGGTGCAGCGGCGTCTCCGCCGACATGCCGGGCGGAATCGGGCCGGCGAGCGGCACCACCGCGACGTCGCCGGCACCGATGGCACCCTTGTCGATTCCCGAGCGCGTGAGCAGCGCGTGTCCGGCGTCGAGGCGGCACGAGAAGTTGCCCGAGGTCGCGGCGACCCAGCCGCGCGCGGATGCAAACCGGCCGATCGCGGCGATTGCTTCGACGGCGTGCGGATCGGCGGCCGGCATGGCCAGCGTACCGGGTTGCGAGGTCACGTCGCTGGAACCCCCCGCAAGCGAGGCCGGTTGCGTCCCGCACTTTGTCCAACGTGCCCGGCCCACGGCGTCCGGTTTGGCAGACGAGCTTTGCGAGCCGATCCACAATGAACGAACCGTGGACACCGTTTCGGGAGCCGCCACGTCAATCAGCCCTTCGGTTACGACACCGAAGGCAGTAGTGTCGCGGTCGTTGCCGGGCTGGCTGTACGCGTTGCCGCTGCCCGTCATCCTGATCGCGGCGTGGCAGCTCTCCACCGGCGGAAAATCGTACTCGCTGATTCCGCCCCCGTCGACCGTCGTGCTGACGGCGTGGGACTACGCCTTCGGCGGCATTCGCAACGATCCGTACAGCGCCACCTTCGCGGCCAACGCGATCGCGAGCATCATCCGCGTCTTCTCCGGCTTCTTCGTCGCGATGGCGGTCGCGCTTCCGCTGGGTCTGATTCTCGGCCGGAGCAAGCTCGCGCGCAACATCATCGATCCGACGCTGCAGTTCTTGCGCCCGATCCCGGTCACCGCATGGCTGCCGCTGACGATGATCCTCTTCGGTCTCGGGCCGCCGGCGACGATCGCGCTGATCGCGCTCGGCACGTTCTTTCCGATGCTCTTGAACACGGTCGACGGCGTGCGGCTGGTCGAGCCGCGCCTCATCGAAGCCGCCGAGATGCTCGGTACGCCGAAGACCGCGATCTTCGCGCGCGTCATTCTGCCTGCGGCGTCGCCGTCGATCTTCACCGGCATCCGCATCGGCTTAGGGCTGGCGTGGGTGCTGCTGGTGGTCGGCGAGATGACGGGCGTGCCGACCGGACTCGGCGCGAACATCATGGATGCGCGTCAGTTGAGCCGCACCGATCTCGTGATCAGCGGGATGGTGTACATCGGCATCCTCGGGTTTCTGAGCGACCGGGTCGTCATGCTGATCGGCCGGCGCGCGCTGTGGTGGAATCCCAGTGCTCGCACCTGAACTCATCCCGGCGATCGAGACGCGCGCGCTCGACAAAACCTACATCTCGCAGAGCCGCGACGGCTCGCTGAGCGAGACGCACGCGCTGAGCGACATCAACATCACCGTCGCGCAGGGCGAGTTCATCTGCATCATCGGCGCGAGCGGTTGCGGCAAGAGCACGCTGCTGCGCATTGTCGCGGGCTTCGAGACGCTCAGCACCGGGCAGATGCACGTCATGGGCAAGACGATCGCCGGGCCCGGTCCCGATCGCGGCATGGTCTTTCAAGATTACGCGCTCTTCCCGTGGCTGAGCGTGGCCCAGAACATCGCCTACGGTCCGCGCCAAGCGGGCTTACCGAAAGCCGAGATCGCCGAACTGACGGAACGGTATCTCGACATGGTCGGGCTGCAGAAGTTCCGCAACCGCTACCCGCACGAACTCTCGGGCGGAATGAAGCAGCGCGTTGCGATCGCCCGCGTGCTGGCCAACGATCCCGCCGTGATCTTGATGGACGAACCCTTCGGCGCGCTCGACGCGATCACGCGCAACGGTTTGCAAGAGAGCTTGCTGCACATTTGGGAAAAGGCGCGCAAGACGATCCTCTTCATCACGCATAGCGTCGACGAAGCGGTCTATCTTGCGGATCGGGTCATCGTGCTGAGCCCGCATCCGGGCCGCTTGAAAATGGAAATCCCGATCGACCTGCCGCGCCCGCGCGATATTGCTTCGGTCGACTTCAACCGCCTCAAACGCGAGATGCTCGACGCGATCGCCCCCGATATTGCGGTAGAAGCGGCCGCGGAGGCATCGTAGCCCGCTCGCTGGCGATCCGGCTAGCGATCTTCTTCCTCATCGCCCTGGCGGCGCCGCCGGCGGGTGCCAATCAGGCGCACGTGTTGCGCTACAACTACGATTCTGAAGACCTCGTCCAGCTCAACCCGTTTCTGAACACGACCTCGCCCGTCAGCACGCTCTCGGAACTGACGGCGGCGGACCTCGTGCGCTTCGACGCGCACGGCAACGCGATTCCGGAGTTAGCCACGACGGTGCCGACGCCGGCCAACGGCGGGATCAGCCGCGACGGCCTCACGATCACCTGGCACCTGCGGCACGGTTTGCGCTGGAGCGACGGTGCGCCGTTGACGGCAGACGACGCCGTCTATACGTTTCGCGTCGCGACCGATCCGGCCAACAACCTTGCCACGCGCGCTCCGTGGGAGAAGCTCACGGCACTCACGGCACCCGATCCGTACACGATCGTGTTCCACTTCAAAGCCGCGTATGCGCTGTTTTTGAGCGACTACTTCTCACCGCTCAGCAACTCGTGCATCTTGCCCCGGCATCTGCTCGGACCGGGCACGGCGATCAACGAGGCCGCCTACAACGCGCTGCCGGCCGGCGCCGGTCCGTTCCGCTATACCGCATTTCATCGCGGCAACGACGTCGAGCTCGAAGCAAATCCGTACTACTGGCGCGGCCATGCCAAGCTCCAGCGCATCGTCTACAAGATGATCACCGATGACAATACGCTCTACACGCAACTGCAAACGGGCGAGATCGATCTCTGGCAGCTGATCAACGGCACCCTCGCGCAGCGCGTGCAAACGCTGCCGGGAAAGGCGATCGCCACGACCTACGGCGGTGCGTTGAGCGGGATCTACTTCAACGTCACGCACCCGGTGGTCGCGGATCCGCGCGTGCGTGAGGCGCTGCGCTACGCGACCGATCAGCGCACGATGGTCGACAAGGTCGCGCTTGGGAACGGCTCGCCGCAGCGGTCGCTCGTGAGTACCGTGAATCCCGATTACCTGCCGTTGCCGCTGCTGCCGTACGACCTTGCTCGCGCCGGCGCGCTGCTCGACGCCGCCGGCTGGCGTCCCGGCCCCGATGGAAAACGCTCGAAGAACGGAACGCCGCTCACCATCGATCTCGCCGTCCCCGCCGGCTATCCGCCGAGCGAAAGCGAAGCGGGTATCCTGAGCGCGGACTGGGGACGCATCGGCGTTCAAGTCGCGATCCATCCGTGGGCGATGTCATCGTACTTCGCACCGGCCGAGGCCGGCGGTCCGCTGCGCGGCGGAAAGTTCGACGCCGCGCTGTTCTCACAGGCGAGCGGCGTGCTCTACGTCGGCGTTCGCAACAACTTGACGTGCGATTCGATTCCGCCGCACGGCTTCAACTTCACGCGCTACTGCAATCCCGCCCTGGACGCGCTGAACGCCCAATACGAAACGTCCTTCGACCCCGGCCGGCGGAAGGCGATCGCCGGCACGATGCAGCGCATGCTCGATCGCGACGTGCCGGGCATCGTGATCTATCAGCGGCGCTTCTTGTCGGCATTCGACGCACATCTCACCGGCTTTCATCCCAACCCGTTCAGCAGCTGGGGCGATCCGCTCGACCTCGATATCTAGTGCAGCGCCGGCTCGATTGCGCGGCGCGCGAACGCGGCGAGCGCGCCGTCGGCGAACGCTGGCGCGATCAGCGTGATGCCGATCGGCACGCCGCTCGCATAGCGGCCCGAGGGAATCGCGATCGCGCACAGGTCGAAGAAGTTCACGAAGTTCGTGTACGTACCGAGCGTGGCGTTGAGCGCGAGCGGTTCGGCGGCGATTTGCTCGAGCGTGTAGATCGTCGGCGACGTCGGCACGACCAGCACCGGTGCCCGTTCGAAGATCGTCATCGCGGCGGCGCGCAGTTCGCGGATCCGGTAGCCGGCGCGAAACGCGTCGACCGCGCTGAAGCGCCGGCCGCCTTCGACGATCGTGCGCGTGACGTCGAGCAGTGCGTCCGGATGCGATGCCGCGAAGTCCCCGAACGCGGCCGTTCGCTCGGCCACGAACGCCCCGTTGTAAAGTAAGTCCGCCGCTTCATAACAGGCCGTCATGTCGACCGCGACCGGCGTTCCGCCGAACGCTTCGAGTCGCGCAACCGCCTGTTCGAAGCTGCGCTGCGCCTCGGCGTCACCGCAAAACTTCCGCTGCTCGACGGCAGGTACGGCGAAATCAAAGCGCTCCGGAATTTCCGGCATACCATCGCCGCGCTGCCGCGAGAACGCATCGCGGGCATCCAATCCCGCGGCTACGTCGAGAACGGCTTCGGCATCGTCGACGCTGCGCGCGAAGATCGACACGCAGTCGAGCGAACGGCAAGCCGGCACGACGCCCGCCGCACTGATGATGCCGAACGTCGGTTTGAGACCGACGATGCCGTTGAAGCCCGCCGGCACGCGTCCCGAACCGGCGGTGTCGGTGCCGAGCGCAAACGTCACGAGCTCGCGCGCGACGGCGACGGCCGAACCCGAACTCGAACCGCCCGGGATGTAGCGCGCATCGTGCGGATTCTTCGGCACCCCGTAGGGCGAACGCGTACCGACGAGTCCGGTGGCGAACTGATCGAGATTGGTCTTGCCGACGAGAATCGCGCCCGCCGCCTCGAGCCGCGCCACGGCCGTCGCTGAAAATTCCGGCACGTATGCGAAATCGGGACACGCCGCCGTCGTCGGCATCCCGGCGACGTCGATGTTGTCTTTGACCGCAAACGGAACGCCGAACAGCGGCAGCGCGCTGCGTTCCGCTGCCGAGCATGCGTCGAGCGCCCGCGCCCGCGCCATGACGGCATCCGGGGGCACGCACGAGATCCACACCGGATCGTCCGCGTCGATCGCCCCGAGCGTTTTCGCCATGATCTCGCTCGGCGTCGTGCCGTCGGCATATGCGGCGGCGAGCGCGCGCAGGTCGTTCAAGCGAACACCGGAACGGTGCCGGCGCCGGCGACGCCGCGGCGCTCGAGATCTTCCGCGACCGCGAGCAACATGCTCTCGCTGCCGGGACGGCCGATCAGTTGCACGCCGAGCGGCAACGCACCGTCCTCGACGATCGGCACCGTGACGACCGGCACGCCGGCGAGCGTGATCGGCTGCGTGAACACGCCGACGTTGGGCCGGATCTCCGTTTCGACGCCGCCGATGACGATCGTGCGCTGCCCGATCGCGGTCGCCGGATACGGCGTCGCGGCCGCGACGAGAACGTCGCAGTCCGCGAACGCTGCGGCAATCTCGGCGCGGAAGAGCGAACGGAAGCGCTGCGCGCGCACGTACCAGCCGGCGGGCATCAGCGCCCCCGCGATCAGCCGGTCGCGCGTGGCGGGATCGTAATCGGCAGCGTGCCGGCGCAGGCGCGCCGCGTGCAGTTCGCCCGCCTCGGCCGCCGTGATCACGAACGCGGCTTCCCGTGCTTGGCGCGCGTGCGCGAGTTCGACGATCCGGTTCGCGCCGAGCGCGGCGCAAACAACGTCGACGGCTTGCCGCGCTTCCGGCACGAGCGCCTCATCGAAATATCCGCCGAGCCGCGCGCTGCGTACCGCGCCGGCCGGTCCGGCATCATAGCCCGGCGCGAGCGCCGCAAATGCGGCGGTGAGATCGGTCGCCGTGCGCGCGAACGGCCCGATCGTATCGAGGCTGTTCACGAACGGATAGGCGCCGTGCGTCGAGAGCGTCCCGTACGTGGGCCGGATGCCGAAGATGCCGCAGAGCGCGGCGGGTACGCGGATCGAGCCGTTGGTGTCGGACGCAAGCGCGAGCGGCACGAGTTCGGCTGCGACCGCGGCGGCCGAACCGCCGGACGAACCGCCCGCGATCCGCGTGCGATCGTGGGGATTGTGGGTTGGGCCGTCGTGCGCGTTTTCGGTCACGAAGCCGTAGGCGAACTCATCCATGTTCGTCGCGCCGACCAGGATGGCACCGCACCGTTCCAGCGCCGCGACCGCCGCCGCGTCGGCGAGCGCCGGCGGATCACCGGCCGTGACCTTGGCTCCGGCGCGCGTCACGACGCCCGCAACGTCGAAGAGGTTCTTCGCGGCAAACGGGACGCCGGCGAGCGTGCCCGGATCGCGACCGGCGGCAATCGCAGCATCGATCGCCCGCGCACGGGCCAGTGCGCGTTCGGCGAAGACGGCCGTAAAGGCATTCAACTCAGGGTCGGCGGCGGTGATGCGGGCCAGCGTGCCCGCAACGACCGCGGCCGCAGTCACCGTCCCGCCGCGTACCACGCGCGCGATCTCGGCGGCGGTCATGGGACGAACACGCCCGCGACCTCGATATCCAGGCTCAGTTCCACCTCGGCGACGTCGGCAGCGAATGCGGCGAGCCGCGTCATCGCGGCGATGACGCCGGTGCGATGCTGCGCGTCGAGCGGCATGCCGAGTGCAGCCGCCGCTGCATCCACATATGCAGCTATTGCCGGCGAATCATCTGCCATGTTCGAACCGTTCGCATGAAAACCGCGTGCCGTTCTGTCCAACCGGACAATCGAGGTGTCCCCTACCGCAGCAATCGGCGAACGGAGACGTGCAGGTTCGACAACATTACCGAATATGATTACGAATCGCCGCTCGTTCCTATCCGCAGCTGCAGCGGTTACCGCTGCGAGCGCCGTTCCGCCGATTGCGCGAGCCGCCGATGCGCGCACCGTCAAAGTCGGCATGCTGAAGACCGCCAACTCCGTCGTGGCGCAGTTCTATCAAAAATTTGCCGCGCCCGGTTATACCTATCAAGTCGTCGTCTTCGATACGCCGCCCGACGGGAAGGACGCAGTCGTCAGCGGCAGCGTCGACTTCGGCATCTTCGGTCTCGCCGCAGCCACGCTCGGCGCCGCGAGCGGCCAACCCGTCACCGTCGTCGCGGCGGCCGGGGGCAAGGCGATGGCGGTCGTCGTCGATGCCGCGAGCCCAGCTAAAACGTTCGCCGACCTCAAGGGCAAGAAGATCGCCTACCAGCCCGGCTCGACGCAAGAAGTCGTCTTGCGCGAACTCATGAAGATGAACTCGATGTCGAACTCCGACGTGCAACTCGTCCGCTTGAGCTTCGGCGACATGGCGAACGCGCTCGCGCGCGGCGACGTCGACGCATATGTCGGCTCCGAACCCGGCCCCTCGATCAACGTGCTCTCGGGCAAGGGCAAGATTCTGCTCTATCCCTACAACACGCCGGTCGGCCAGATCAACGTGACGTTCGCAACGCGTTCCGACCTCGTGGCGAAACAGCCCGACTACGTGCGCGCGGTCGTGAAGACGCATTGTCAGGCCATGGCCTGGGCCGGCAAACCCAGCAGCCTCGACGAATTCGAAGCCGAGACGACGAAGCTGCTCGGCCCGGACAAGAAAACGCTCGACATGGCGATGAAGAACATCACCTTCGACTACATGATCGACGCCGACTATCTCGCGAAAGCGAAGTACTACGGTCAGCAGATGATCGCGCTCAAGGAAATCACGCAGGTTCCCGATTACTCGACGTTCATCAATACGTCGTTTCTGCCAAAGTAAATCGGCGTCGGCGGCGGGAAGGATGCCCGCATGAAACCCGTCGCCGTCGTCTTCGATCTGTTCGGTACGCTCTTGGATATCGCGTCGCTGCGCGATGCCGCGGCAACGGTCGCGAGCGATCCGGTCGCGTTCGTCGCAACGTGGCGTGAGAAGCAGATCGCCTACGCCTTTGCGAGCGCGATCATGGGCACGCATGAAGACTTCGATGCGATGACCGGACACGGGCTGCGCTTTGCGGCGGCGAAGCACGGCGTCGCGCTCGATGCCGCCGCGCACGCGCGGCTGGTGGCGGCATGGGAGAACGTCAGCGCATACCCCGACACGGTGCCGGTGCTGGAGGCGCTCCACAAAGCCGGCGTGCGCAACGCGGTGCTCACCAACGGCACGCCGGCAACGGCCGCGGCCGCGATCGCGAATGCCGGCATCGCGGACTTGCTGGATGTCACACTGAGCGTCGAATCGGCCGGCGTCTTCAAGCCCGACCGGCGCGTCTACGAACTCGTCACCACCCACTACGGCGTGAGCCCCGGCGAACTGATCTTCGTGACGTCGAACGGCTGGGATGCAACGGGTGCGGCGGCCTTCGGCATGCGGGTTGCGTGGTGCAATCGCATCGGCGCGCCGGCCGAAACGTTCGGGCCGCCGCCGGCGTGGACGATGCGGGGACTCGCGGAACTCGTCGCGATCGCGAGCTAGAAGAACGTCACCGAGGCGATTCCGAGGCCGGCGATGCGCGTTTCGACCGTATCGCCCGCGGCGACCGGAATCGCGTCGGTAATGGCACCGCTGAGAATCATGTCGCCGGCACCGGCGCGCAGACCGCGCGCCGCGAGGTGCACGGCCAGCGCCGCGAGCGCGTTGAGCGGATGATCGAGCACATCGGCGGTCGATCCGTGCTGCGCGATGCTGCCGTTATGGACGAGATCCGCCGGTAGCGCCTCGTACGGCGGCGCGTCACCCACCGCGATCCGCGGTCCGATAACGTAGCCTGCCGATGACGTGTTGTCGGCGACGAGTTCGACCGCGGTGCGCGTGCCGGAGCGATAGCGGCTGTCGGTGATTTCGATGGCCGGCGCGATCCACGCGACCGCACGCGCGAGCGCGGCACGGTCCATCGAGGGATCGATCTCCGCCGCGAGGCCGATCGCGAGTTCGGGTTCGGTGCGTGGCGCGATGAAGCCGGCGAGGTCGACACGCGAACCGCTCGCCCGCTCGCCGTCGTCGAACATCCGGCCGAAGAGCGGATGCGCGATGCCCATGACGCGCTGCTTGACCGGGCTCGTAATGCCGAGTTTCCAGCCTGACCGCCGCGCGCCGGCCGCTTCGCGCGCCGCAACGAGCGCATCTTGCGCGGCGTACGCATCGGCGAGAGAGAGCGAGCGCAGGACGTCGGGCGGATCGATCCCGCGGCAATCGCGTTGCGCCGCAACCAGACGCGCCGTCAGATCCCCCGAGGTCATGCGCTGAGTTTCGACGGTCCCAGGGAAACCCCGGCGGCGCCGTCGCACACCATTTCATGAAACATGTCGCCACAACGCTCGCGGCGGTGCTGCTCGCTTTCGGCGCGGGCTTCGGTGTCGCTCACCTGACCGCACCCGCGGCTGCTGCGCCGGTGCCGTTCACGGCGCAGGCCGTGGACGTCGGCGCGATCGGTTACGCCGATCTCCCCGCCGCAGCACCCAACAGCCCGCTGCACGTGAAGAACTTCGTGTCGGACGACGGCGCGACGGTCGACGTGCAGATGGGCCCGGCCGGCAAGCATCTCCATCAGAACGCCGACGAGATCCAGTACGTGGTCGAAGGCACCGGTACGGAATGGCTCGGCGACAAACAAGTCGCGCTCAAACCGGGCGTGATGCTGCTGATTCCGCACAACACGCCGCACGGCGGAACGATCGAGACGAGCGGCCACGTCAAGCTGGTCGCGATCCACACCCCACCCCTGCAAGCCGGCGAAACCAAACCGCTCCCCTAACGTGAAAGACGAACGCGTTCTCGTCTACTCTACCGACGGCTCAATGCCGCTGCCGAAGGCGGGCGCGCGCAAACCCGCGCCCGCCGCGCAAAAGAACGCCGTCCCCGATGACGGCACGATCCGCGTCTTCCGCGAAAAACGCCGCGCCAGCCACGTCACAACGGTCCACGGCCTACTCGCACATGAGACCGACGCCATCGGCAAGGAACTACGCCGCCGCTGCGGCACCGGCGGCACCACCAAAAACGGCATCGTCGAACTCCAAGGCGACCACCGCGACACAATCATCGCCTACTTCACCGAACGCAACCGCCGAGTAAAAAAAGCCGGCGGCTAACCCTAAAGTCATCCCGAGCAAAGCGCGCCGTTAGGCGCGTCGTCGAGGGACCGCCACGATCCACGCTACCGAGTACGAAGGCACGAGCGCTCGCACTCTAGCGGCCACGCTTATCTCGCATTCCTCGTCGACGTGCCTTCGGCACTTGCTCGGAATGACCGTAGACAGACACTCAGACTTACGCGTACAAATCGCGTCGAGTCGGGGGTATCTTTGCGGGGCCGCCGTTTTCGGTTTTCGCCAATAGGGTTTGGATCAGGCCCATTTGGCCGCGCCAGAAGTTGCTTGCGCTGCCGGCCATGTAGATCTTCCAGATGCGGTAGGTGCGCTCGTCGGTTGCGGCGATGATCTCGTCGCGGCGGTTCTCGAGGTTCGAGTACCAGGCGCGCAACGTGCGTGCGTAGTGTTCGCGCAGGTTCTCCACGTCGCGCACTTCGAAGCCGGCCGCCTCGGCGCCGCGCAGCGTCGTGTCGACGCTGACGAGATCGCCGTCGGGGAAGACGTAGCGGTCCATGAAGCCGCTGACGCGATAGCCTTTACCGTCGCGCGATTGCTGCGTGATGCCGTGGTTGAGGAACAGTCCGCCGTCGCGCAGCGCATCGTAAGCGGTGCGGAAGTACTGACCCAAGCGCTCGCGGCCGACGTGTTCCACCATGCCGACGCTGACGATCTTGTCGAAGGTTTCGCCGCGCAGGTCGCGATAGTCGCGCAACTCGACGCGCACCTTATCGGCGACGCCGGCCTCCGCAATGCGGCGTTGGGCTTCTTCGTGCTGACGGCGGCTGAGCGTCACGCCGAGCGCCTGCGCGCCGAACTGCTGCGCGGCGCGAATGACCAGCGCACCCCAGCCGCAGCCGATGTCGAGCAGCCGTTCACCCGGGCGCAGGCGCACCTTGCGCAGAGTATGATCGATCTTCGCGACTTGGGCATCGTCGAGCGTCTGCACGCCGTCGTCCCAGTACCCGCACGAATACACCATGCGCGAATCCAGAAACGCGCGATAGAACGCAATCGGCTGATCGTAATGAAAGCCGATCGCCGCCGCGTCGCGTTTCTTCGTATGGCGTTTTCCGCTGAGTTGCACGCCGTCGTCCGTGGCGGGCGGCGGCTTCGGCAGCTGCAACAGCTGCGCGATCATCTTCGGCAGCGCGAGCCGCCGGAACGCGCCGATCGCGCCCTCCATCGTCTGGATCGCAGCTTCGATGTCGCCCTCGATGTCGATCCACTTCTCGACGAACGCCCGGCCAGGGCTGAGATCGAGCGGCGGCGCGAACGCGGCGCGCAGCGCAAACGGTTCGTTGATCTTCAGGGTGAAGAGCGGCGCTTCGGCCGCGTCGATGCGCGTGCCGTCCCACAATTCGATCGCAAAATCACGGGCGAAACGCGGGCCGAACAACGTCCGCAGAATCGAAAGCGAACGGTCAGCTGAAATATCTTCCCGGCTAACAACGGCTGCCATGTCAGGCAAAACCCCAGCAAAGGCCAGCCGGTTCCGTTGTCACGCAAAGAAAAAGCCGCCTGTTTCCAGACGGCTTTCGCAAGGTGTTCCCTCCGTACGTTCTACGCGCGGACGAGTTCCTTTTCGACCCCGCCTTTGAGGCCGGCGGCCGCGCGCAGCGCTTCCGCTTTGTCCGTCTTCTCCCACGGCAGATCGAGGTCGGGCCGGCCGAAGTGGCCGTACGACGCGGTCTGTTTGTAGATCGGGCGGCGCAGGTTGAGGTTGTGGATGATCGCTGCCGGACGCAAGTCGAAGTTCGCAGCGACGAGCTCGGCGATTTTCTCTTCGGGGATCACGCCGGTGCCGAACGTCTCGACCAGCACGCTGACCGGATGCGCGACGCCGATCGCGTATGCGACCTGCACTTCGCAGCGTTCCGCGAGCCCGGCCGCGACGACGTTCTTCGCGACGTAGCGCGCCGCGTACGCCGCCGAACGGTCGACCTTCGTGGGATCCTTGCCGGAGAAGGCGCCGCCGCCGTGGCGAGCCATCCCGCCGTACGTATCGGCGATGATCTTGCGGCCGGTCAGGCCGGCGTCACCGTGCGGACCGCCGATGACGAAGCGGCCGGTCGGGTTGACGAAGATGCGCAGGTCGTTGTCGCGGAGTTCCTTCGGGATGATCTTGTCGATGATCGCCTCGGTGACTTGCTTGCGGATATCTTCGAGCGAGATGTCGTCGTCGTGTTGGGTCGAGATGACGACGGCGTCGACCCGCTTGGGCGTGTGGCCCTCGTACTCGACGGTGACTTGCGACTTGCCGTCGGGGCGCAGAAACTTCAGCGTACCGTCTTTGCGCGCTTTGGCGAGTTGACGCGTGAGATCGTGCGCGAGCACGATCGGCAGCGGCATCAACTGCGCCGTCTCGCGGCAGGCGAACCCGAACATCATGCCCTGGTCGCCGGCACCGGTCAGCTCGAACGGGTCTTTCTTTCCGCCCTGCTGCACTTCGAACGATTCGTCGACGCCCATCGCGATGTCGGCCGACTGTTCGTCGACCGAGATCGAAACGCCGCACGTCGTGGCGTCGAAGCCGATGCCGGAGTGGTTGTAGCCGATGTCCGACACGGTCTGCCGGACAAGCTTCGGAATGTCGACGTACGTCTTGGTCGTGATCTCGCCCGCCACGTGCACTTGGCCCGTGATGACGAACGATTCGCACGCCACGCGCCCCATGGGATCCTCAGCGAGGATCGCATCGAGCACGGCGTCGGAGATTTGATCCGCAATCTTGTCGGGATGTCCCTCAGTTACGGATTCAGACGTAAAGAGACGGCGATACGCCATTTAGGTTCCCTCGCTCCAGGATGCCATGTACTTCACTTGCTCGGCGGTCGGCTTGTCGATCGTGATTTTCATCGCGGCCAGCTTGAGCAGCGCGACTTCTTCGTCGATCTCCGTCGGTACCGAGTAGACTTTCTTCTCGAGGCTCTTGTAGTTCTCGGCCAGGTACGACGCCGCCATCGCTTGGTTGGCGAACGACATATCCATCACTGCGGCCGGATGGCCCTCACCGGCGGCGAGGTTGATCAGGCGGCCTTCGCCGAGGACGCGCACCGTTTTGCCGCTGGGCAAGACGTAGGCGTCGACGAATTGGCGCGGTTTGCTCTTGCTCTTGGCGATCTTCTCCAGCGAGTCGAGGTCGAGCTCGTCGTTGAAGTGACCCGAGTTGCAGACGATCGCGCCGTCCTTCATCGCTTCGAAGTGTTCTTGACGGATCACGTGATAGTTGCCCGTCACGGTGACGAAGATGTCGCCGAGCTTCGCAGCTTCGGCCATCGACATCACTTGGAATCCGTCCATCGCAGCTTCGAGCGCCTTGCGCGGGTCGATTTCGGTGACCACGACGTTCGCACCGAGGCCCTTGGCACGCGACGCAACGCCGCGGCCGCACCAGCCGTAGCCCACGACGACAACGGTGCCGCCGGCGATCAGCACGTTCGTCGCGCGGATCACGCCGTCGAGCGTCGACTGGCCCGTGCCGTAACGGTTGTCGAACATGTGCTTGGTGAGCGCATCGTTGACCGCGACGACCGGGTACGGCAGCACGCCGTCCTTCTCCATCGCGTGCAGACGAATGACGCCCGTGGTGGTTTCTTCGCAGCCGCCGATCATGTCCGCCAGCAAGTGGTTATGCTTGGTGTAGATCGTGGTAACGAGATCGCAGCCGTCGTCCATCGACATCTGCGGTTTCGAGGCGATGACCGCTTCGATGTGCGAGTAGTAGGTTTTTTCGTCTTCACCCTTGATCGCGAACGTCGGGATCTCGTAGTGCTTCACGAGCGCCGCGGCGACGTCGTCTTGCGTCGAGAGCGGGTTGGACGCGCAGAGTACGATCTCGGCCCCGCCGGCCTTGAGCGCCAGCATGAGGTTCGCGGTTTCGGTGGTCACGTGCAAGCACGCGCCGATGCGCACGCCGGCGAGCGGCTTCGTCTTTGCGAAGCGGTCGCGGATCTGCGCGAGGACCGGCATGAACGTTGCCGCCCATTCGATCTTGTCTTTGCCCTGATCGGCTAGGCCGATGTCTTTGACGTGGCCCTTCTGCTGTTCGAGTACTGCCATTTTGTCCGTTTCAATAGAAAGCCCAGCCAGCTGCCCCTCGACGACGCGCACTTCGTGCGCTTTGCTCGGGGTGACACCTGTGGTGGACGGGTGTGTATTGTCACCGCTGATCTTTGAAACAATCTTTAAACGGCGTTACGGTCTTCGATCCGATGACCCCGGCATCCGTTTCAGCCAAGGGGTGGGTTTGCGCGCTATCGCGGGCCAAATGGGCAACCATGGAGTTCGAAACCTACCTCGACGCGCTGGCATCGGCCGAACCCACGCCGGGGGGCGGCAGCGCTGCGACCTTGGTCGGAGCCCTGGCGGCCGCGTTGTGCGCGATGGTGGCCCGGATCTCGCTGACCTCGGCGAAGCTCGCGCCGGTCCATGCGGAGGCCGCGGCGATCGTGGCGGAGGCCGACGATTTGCGTCGCCGGTTTGTCGAACTGCGCCCGATCGACGAAGCGGCCTTTCAAGCGGTCGTCGCTGCCCAAGCGATGCCGCGCGCGAACGATGCCGAAAAAGCCGTGCGCCGCAATGCGCTTCAGGCGGCGCTCGCCGGGGCGGCCGAAGCGCCGCTCCACGCGGCGCAGTTGGCACGCGATGCGTTCGCGCTCACGGCGCGCACCGCGGAGCTCCACAACGCGAACTTGATGAGCGACGTCGATTGCGCGATGCGCTTCGCGCGCGCCGCCTTCGACGCGAGCGCCGCCAACGTCGAAGTGAATCACCGCTACATCACGGACGAAGCGACGGTCGCACAACAGCGCGAGCGTCTCGCGGCCCTCGCCCGTGCCGCGCGCGAATTTGAGTCGCGCGCCGCTGCGGCGATCGGTTAGGGTCTACTCGACGGCAGCGGGGTCGTTGCTCGCGTCGGAGATCTCGGTGATCTGATCGCCGCCGTGCAACATTTCGACGACGGGCTCGCCGCCTTTTTTGATCGGGTCCGAGACGACGGCGTAGTGCACGTGTCCGTGACCTTCGTCGCCGTGTGAGTGCAACGTCCCCGCGAGAACGCGGCCGTCGGCAAGGATGAGGCGAATCGGTTTGCCGATGAACGGCTTGATCTCAGCGTCGGTCATGGATCTTCTCCTTATATAGGTGCTTATAAAACGAGATCGAGGAATGGCTTGATGTCGGCTTCATCGACGTCCATGCCGACCCCGCGCGTATTCCAGCGAATGTCGTGGAAGTCGGAACCGGCGGTCATCACCAGGCCGTTCTTCGCTGCCTTTTCCCGGAAGATCGCCGTCTGAGACGCGTTGTGCGTCGGATAGAAGACTTCGAGCCCGTCCAGTCCGTAGGCGATCAGTTCGTCGATGATCTTCTCGTCCTTGAGGCGGCCGGGATGGGCGAGCACCGGATGCCCGCCGCTCTGACGAATGATGTCGATCGCCTGTTCGGGGGTGATGTAGTTCGAGGGCATGTAGCCCGGCTTGCCCCGCACGAGCAGCTGGTCGAAACAGCTCTGGACGTCCTTCGCCAGGCCCTTCTCGATCAGCGCCTTGGCGACATGCGGCCGGCCGAGCGCATCGCCGCCGTCTGATTGAGCCTCGACCTCGGCACGCGTGAGCGGGTAGCCCGCCGCCGTAAGGTTCTCCGTAATGCGGTCGATGCGCGTGCGCCGGAACTCGCGGTTCTCCGAGATCACGTTTGCCAGCGGGGTGTCGTCGCCGAGCGGCAGGCCGTAGCCCAAGACGTGCACTTCGTTGTCGTTCCAGGTGGTGTTGATCTCGATCCCCGGCACGATCGTCGCGAATTCGGCCACGAATTGACCGTATGCCCGCATCGTATCGTGGTCGGTGATCGAGAAAATACGCACGCTTTTGGCGCGCATCATCGCCACTAATTCTTCGGGCGCGAGCGCCCCGTCCGACTCGCGCGTGTGCGAGTGAAAGTCGACGATCACGCCAGGCCCCTCAGGTTGATGCGCTTGACGTCCAGTGCCCGCCCCGATGCGACCTCAACGGTTGCGAGCACGGCGCAAAACTGGCGCGGTCCGGTTTTCTGCACGCTGAACCGTTCGCCATACGCTTGCGTGAACCGTTGCAGCACGCCGGCCGTCTCCATTCCGATCACGCCGTCGGACGGGCCGGTCATGCCGACGTCGGTGATGTAGGCCGTACCGCCGGTGAGGATCTGCTCGTCGGCGGTCTGGACGTGGGTGTGCGAACCGTAGACGAACGAGACTTGGCCATCGAGATAGCGGGCCATGGCCATCTTTTCCGACGTCGCCTCGGCGTGGACGTCGACGACGATCACCGGCGTTTGATGGCGCAACATGTCGACCATCTCGCGCGCGACGCGGAACGGATCGTCGACCGTCGGCATGAAGACCCGGCCCATGACGTTGAGCACGCCGACGGTCACGCCGTCGACCTCGACGATGCCGCTGCCGCGGCCGGGCGAACCGGGCGGATAATTCGCCGGCCGGATGATGCGGTCGGTTTCGTCGAGCGCGCCGCGGAACTCACGCTTGTCCCAGATGTGGTTGCCGGACGTGATGAAGTCGACGCCGCTCGCGAACATTTCGTCGGCCGTCTGGCTCGTCAGGCCGAAGCCGCCGGCGGCGTTCTCGCCGTTGGCGATCACGACGTCGACGTGGTGCTGTTCGCGAACCAGCGGGAGATGTTTGGCGAGCGTCTCGCGACCGGGAGCGCCGACGACGTCGGCAATGGCGAGGATCGAGATATTTTGCTTTAGGATCGCGCCCGTGCTTTCGTTCGCTTGGCGGGATGAACGAAGTACACGATCACCCGCTTTTCCTCACGGACGCCGACCAGGCGCTGCCGCTGGCTCGGATCGCGCAGCGCATCGAGCGCCAACTCGACCGACTCTTCGCTGGTTCCGGCTTCATCCTCGTCGGCTTCTTCGGCCTGCGGATTGGTCAGCAGCGCGTCGCCGAAGCGCGCGACGAACAGCGACGCCTGCAGCGCCAGCTCTTCGGGCGAGAACGTCGCAAGGTCGCGGGTCACGTGGATGAACGTGACCTTGACGTCCTGCTCGCAGGTCACCGCGAGCCGTTCGATCGGTTCGCCGCCGAGGGCGTGGAACGACCGCACGTGTTCGCCGACGAATTCTTCCAGCGCGCGCATCGCCGCCGCGTCGAGGCGCCGGCCGACCGCATAGGTGAGCGTCAGCGTCGCGTCCGCCGGGTTCGAGCGAATGCTGTGCAGCTCCGGGAAGCGCACCAACAGCGCGACAACACGGTTGACCGTGTCGGCGGACTCGAAGGCGTTGCGCGGGCGGTACACTGGTGCTCTCTCTCTGCTCCGGGGTGGGGGGCCACTATTCAGCCGGGGACTTCCCGGTCACCTCCGGCCCGGTAGCCTCCCCCCTCAATCACTCTTCGAGAGTCCCCCGCTAGGGAGAAATTTTCACCGTACGGTTGGTCGTTCTACTCAACGGCTCGACCGCGAGCACGCCGCGCACGCCCCGAAAATCATCACGTCGTGGCCGGTCGCCGTGAACCCCGGGGGCAGCTCGCCGCGGATCTCGCTCGAGCAGCCGTCGAGTTCGTACACGCGCTTGCACTGCGTGCACTCGAAGTGGTGGTGATGCGCTTTGCCGGCGCGTTCGTAGAGCGCCGTGCGTCCCGGAATGTCGACGGCGGTGAGCCAGCCTTCATCTAAGAGCGCGCGTATCGAGCGATACACGGTCGCCCGTCCGAGCGTCGGGAGCGACGCATGCGCGCCTGCCAGAATCTCGTCGGTGCTTAGCGGCCGGCCCGCGCGCTCGACGACGTCGCGGATCGTCCGGCGCTGCCGCGTGTTGCGCTCGATGCTCATCGTACGGGCGAAACCGACGTCGAGCGACGGCGCCGGCGGCCGATCGCAAGTAAGACGAAGAACGCCGCCGTGGCGACCAGCACGATCGTCGCACCGCTGGCGGCGCCGGCATAGTATGAGATGTAGAGCCCGCCCACGCAGCTGCCGATCCCGATCGCGGTCGAGGTGAGCAGCATGGGAACAAAGCGCCGCGTCACTTGCGCCGCGGCGGCTGCCGGCGTCACCAGCAGCGCGGCCACGAGAATGATGCCGATCGACTCGAGCGAGATCACGATCGTGAGCGCCAGCAGTACCAGCAACATGTTGTCGATGAACACGACCGGGAGGCCCGACGCGCGCGCGACCGTCGGGTCAAACGCGGTGAACAAGAGCGCGCGGTAGTTCCACGCAACGGCACCGGCGACGATCGCGGCGAGGCCCAAATCGATCCACAAATCGTCCGGACCGACCCCGAGGATGTTGCCGAAGAGGAAGTCCTGGAGGTCGACGGTCGAGGTGCGAACCTGGCTCATCAAAAACACGCCGAGGGCAAAAACTCCGGTAAATATGACCCCGATCGCCGTATCGAGCGAGACGCGGCCGCGCCGGTTGATGTAGCCGATGCCGAGCGCGGTCAGCACCGCGACGACCGCCGCACCGAGTTCGAAGTTCAGTCCGCGAATGTAGGCGATGACGATGCCGGCAAACGAAGCGTGCGCGACGCCGTCGCCGATGAACGAGAGCTTGCGCAACACGACGTAGGTTCCGAGCGTCGAACACAGGCCGCCGACGACCAGCGCCGTGACGAACGCGCGCTGCATGAAGTCGTAGTGGAAGGGTGCCGTGAGAGCGTCGATCACTTGAGCGCCGTGACGATCGTGGTGGTGTCGGTCTCGAGCATCGAGATGTAGTCGCGCGTCTGGGGTGAGGTTCCGACCGAGTCGTCGTAGAGCATCGCGACGTGCGGAATGCCGGCGCTGCGCGCGACCGCGTTGACCAGCTTCACGTTGTACTCCGGCTCGGTGAAGATCGCGCGCACGTGCGCGGCGCGCGCGGCGTCGATCAGCTGCGCGAGATGACCGGCACTCGGTTCGCTGCCGGGAACTTCTTCGATCGCGCCGAGCGTGCGCAAGCCGAAGCGCTTGTTGTAGTACAGCCACGCGTTGTGGAACACGATCATGTTGCGGTTGGCCGGCGGAATCGTCGCGATCTGGGCGGCGATGCGCGCACTCAACGCGACCAGCTGTCCATCGAGCGCGGCCGCGTTCGCGCGGTAGGTTTGCGCGCCGCCCGGATCGGCCGCGATCATGCCGTCACGCATTTGCGCGACGTAGTGCCGCGCGTTTTGCGGATCGAGCCACAAATGCGGGTTCGCATCGACGATCTGCAAACCGGCGCTGCAATCGACCAGCGGCGTTTTGGTGGCGCCCGAACGCAGCAGGGGCCTGAGCCAGGCCTCGAGGCCGGCGCCGTTTTCGAGGATCAGACCGGCATCGTGCGCCCGCACGATGTCGGTTGGGCTCGGCTCGTAGGTCTCGGGCGAAGCCCCGACCGGCATCAGGGAGGTGACGACCGCCCGGCCATGCCCCACGACCGAGGCCAGCGAGGCCAGCAACGTCGTCGTAGCCAGCACATCAAGATGCCCCACCGCCGCGGCCCCCGAATCCGCGGGCCCTGAAGCCGCGGAGCCGCCGCAGCCCGCGAGAGCGAGCGCGGCGGCCAGCAGAACCCCTCGCGTCAGGCCTGCCCAGGGCGCCACGTCATCCTGAGCTTGTCGAAGGATCGCCACCAAAGCCGCTTCGTTATTGCGACTGACTTCTCATTTTCAATAACTACATGACCGCGGTTACCGTCAGGAGACCTTGAGCTCCGGCAGACCACTGGGTCGTGTTGAACCCGTTGTTGACCTTGATCACGTACTGATAGCCGCTCAGGTTGAGCACGCTCAGGGCGAATCCGAGGCGATGCGGCGTGGCCTTGCGGCCGATCGATGCATCGAACGTCAGGTGCGGAAGCAACCGCCCGGTGCCGTTCTCGAACTCCACCGGATAGCCCGTCCCATAATCGGAGCCGATCGATGCGGTGTACTCGCCGTTGCGGCCAAAGCGCCACGCGTAGCCGTCCTTGATCGCGACGGCTTGATCGTGATCCTCGGGCTGCAGCGACGTATTGCTGATCGCGTCCGGTGGAAACAGAAACGTTCCGCCCGAGATGCCGCCCGCCACCGACTGCGAGAACGTGCCTGAGAGGTACCAGTTCGCACGCGGTTGGCGGCCTTCGAGACGCAGTTCGAAGCCGTGCGCCAATCCGAGCGCGTTGTTGAATACCGCGAAGATCGGCGTCGGAAAGATCTGCGTCGTGTCGAGCACGTTCCACACGTTGCGCTGCCAGACGTTGACGTAACCGTCGATCCCGTTGCCGAACGAGTGCGCGAGCCCGGCTTCGTAGTACGACTCGGTCTGCGGCTTGAGATCGTACACGGGCAACGCACCGGACGGCGATCCGCCGCCGGCGACGACGGCATCGCGCCGCGTGTCTTCGAGCGACGGTGCACCGTATAGCCGGCCGTAGTAGACGTGAAACGTCGTGTCCGGCGCTACGCGCAGGTTCGCGCCGATGCGCGGCTGCACTTGATTGCCCTGCACGAACCCGTTCGACTCATCATACCGTAGACCAACCTGTAGCGAGAAGGCTGCCGTCGGCGTCCATTTGTCTTGCACGTATGCGCTGTAGGCCGATCCGTGCTGCGCGGTATTATCGAAGAACGGCGGCGCACCGGCCGTGACAATCGTCTCGGCGCCGCTGAAGTTTTCGGCCGAACCTTCGAGGCCGGCTTTGAACGAATGGCTGCCGCTGTCGTGGCCGTAGACCGTGCGCAATCCGAACGATGTTGCGCGGCGATCGGAGTTCAGCCCGTCGAGCGAACACGGCGGCGCGGCGGGCGCGCAGTCGTCGTCGCTGTAATCGAGCGCCAGGATGTCGTTGGCCAGATCGCCCGCGTACACGACGCGGCTCGAACGAAACCACGGGATGACTTGCGTGTACGCACCGCCGGGCGAGGTGTGGGTGTAGTTCGCGCTGCCGAAACTCGTGTACTCCAGCTGCACGTCGTCTTGTCCCGGGACGTTGACGATCGAATCGACCGGCGTGAGGGTGGGGTTGATCGGGATCTGATAGGTGTTGAACTGGTTGGAGTAGTTGAACGCGAGCGTGTCGTGCGGGCCCATGTTCGTGATCGTGCGCAAGAACACGTCCGAGAGGCTCGCGCCGTCGTGCACCTGCGCCTGCGTCGGCGCATCGAGTCCGCGATTGGTGCCTTGCGTGTTCGCATCGAAGAACACGTCGGTCGATCCGATGCGCGAAGCTTGCGAGAACGAGAACTGCGAGGTGCCGTACGTTCCGATCCCCGCCGAGAACGACGTCTGCGACCCGTTCGGGATGTCGATATCGCGCTTGGTCACGATGTTGATCACCGCGCCCGCGCGCTGGCCGCCGAACTCCGCCGGAAAGGCGCCGGTGAAGATCTCGAGCGAATCGATGTTGCGCGGATCGATCAGTTCCGAGAAGTTCGAACTTGTCGTGAGCGGCACCGGTGCGCCGTCGACTTCATAGCTGACGCCGTGAAAGCCGTGCGCCACCGGTTCGTCGTACGAGAACTCGACGATGCCGGGCACCGTTTCCACCAGCCGGTTGAGGCTTTGCGCCTGCGGCATCGCAGCGATGTCCGCGCTGGTAAACGTGGCCACCGACACCGGGTTACCGCCGGCACCGCGCGTCGTTGCGGCGGTGCGGCCGATCTCGGCCGGCGCGCCGATCGCGAGCGCAACGTCCGAGACTGAATCCGTCGATACGTCGACCTCGCTTTGAGCGGGCGGTTTTCCGGCGCTCTCCGCGCGCACGGTGTAGCGTCCAAAGGCGATTTGCCCGAATGTGAAGCGGCCTGCGGCGCCGGTGACGGTGGTCTCGGTCGTGCCTTCGCCGGCGATGGTCACGCGAACGCCCGCTGCGGCCGCGCCGTCGATCGTCACGGTGCCGCGAACGGTACCGGTCACGGCGGCCAGCGCCGGCATTGCGAGCATAGGTAATACGAGCGCTGCGAGCAGCACTGCTATCTTGCGTCCGAACATCGTTAGCGACGGTGCTTCGGATCGGGGCGGATATCGGTTCCGGGCCAAGGCACGATCGACGTGTCGATCGTCGCGTAGATAACCTCGCCGACGTGCAGTTTGCGCAGGTCGGCGTGCCGCACGGGTTCCACTTCCATCGTCATGGCCATCGGCATCATCGGAAACGGATCGTGGTGGATCATAAACGTGTCGCGTTTGGGATCGATCTTCACGATCGTCCCGTGAATGTGCGCGATCGTTTGCGGCGTCGTCGCCGCAATCGTCAATGCCATACCGGCACCGGCGATCGCGTGGAAGAATTGCGTCGTCATGTGTTCTCCGTCAGTTGTGCAATGTACGCCCCGCAGTGGGGCGTTGGATCAGCGCACGAACGACGGCGGCGCGCGCAGGCCACGCCCGGTCGCGAGGACCGGAATCGCGTAGCCGAAATCGACGCGAGGCGGGAGGCGCTGCACGTGCAACGGGCCGGCGTCGGCGGCGCGTGCAACAACGGCAACGAGGGCGACGATGATCCGGCGCCCGAGCGCAAGCGCGATGCGTCCGGCAGCGATGCCGAGTGCGGTCGCGGCGAGGGCGCAGAGGACGAGCAGCGCGACGAGCATCGCACAAACGGGTAAGGCAGGCGGAGTGGAGCGTTCGAGACCCAGCATCGCTACGACCGCAGTGGCGCCGCCGATCAAGAGCACGACGGCCGTGCGGGCCGGCGGCAGGTGTGCGAGTGCCCCGGCGATCGTTCGCCGCGTCACCGCGCGATGCGGATCGCGCCACAGCATCACGATCGCCGCCAGCGTCAGGAGCGCGCTCGCGATGATGAGCGCCAGCACGATCGGGCAGATCATCATCGCGGATGGCCCCGGCGAACTCATGTCCATGCCCGCCATGCCCGGCATCATCGGCATCGCGCCCGGCGCCATCGGGAGCGCGATCTTATCGGTACAGGTGAGGCTCGTCTGGGCGGCCAGCAGCATGGCCAGCACGGCTGATGTCAGCAACGCGACCAGCGGGATGGCCGTCCGGGGACGAGTGAGGCTCACCTAAATGGCATTCACGCACCGCGGTAACGAAATCCCCCAGCCCAGGCTCGGGCCGTCGCTTCCACGAACGCGCTACGGCTGATGGGGGTACCGCGGAAGCCGCCGGAACCGCCGTCGCAAGAGGCGACGGAGTTCCTAGAACGCGCGATGGAGCAGTACGGCAAGGCCACGTACAACTTCGCCTACCGCCTGACCGGGAACGAGGCCGATGCCCGCGACCTGACCCAGGAGGCGTTTATTCGCGTCTACCGTGCCTGGCGGTCGTTTGTGCCCGGCACGTCCTTCTTGTCCTGGATTTACCGGATCGTCACGAATTTGCACCGGGATGAACTTCGGCGGCAAAAAGGACGTTTCCAGGAAGAGATACCGGAAGACAACGCGCCCCAAGAGTATGGCGGGTCCAAACCGCTCGCGGTGGACCCCGTCGAGGATTACATGGCGGAGCAGTTGGGCGGGCCGCTGGCTAAAGCGCTCTCTCAGCTCTCCCCCGACCAGCGACAAGTCATCGTCCTCGCCGACATCGAGGAATACAGCTATCAGGAGATTGCCGAAATCATGGGGTGCTCGATCGGAACGGTACGGTCTCGCCTGCATCGCGCTCGCGCGTTGCTCCGCCGCCTAGTCATTCGCGAACAGCAGCAAGCTCAACCATAAAAACTATGCATTACAACGCCGAAACCCTTGACGATTACCTGCACGGCGCGCTCGGACCCGAACGCGACGCAACGATTCACGCTCATTTGGAAGGCTGCGCGACGTGTCGCGCGCTCTACGACGAAGGCGCCTCGGTGCGCGACTGGCTGCAGAACGCGGCCCGCGCGGAAGAGCGCGAGTTTCCTTCGATCATCAAAGCACGCGTGTGGGAACGCGTGCGCGCGATACCCGCACCGGTGTCGTTCGCCGATCGCTTGCGCGCCTTGTGGCGCCCGATGATCGCGGTGCCGATTGCCGCCGTCCTCGCGGCCTTCGTGTACGTTGGGGTGCCCGGAATTCACGGCAGCGGTCAACCGGCCGGCGTTGCGGCGACGTATCTGCTCGAAGAACACGCTGCTCTCGCCTCCGACAACCCGCTCGCCGATCGCGGCCTGATCGTACCCGCATCGATGGTCGACGATCGGCAAACCAGCGGCTTGATCGAAGCGACCGATACGGCGGCCGCATCCGACCGGTAGCGATGCTTCGGCTCGCAGCGGCGCTCGCGATCGGAGCGGCGTTCATGTTGCCTATGGCCGCGCTGGCGGCGAAAAAGCCGGCCACGCCGCCGGCGCCCGACGCGAACGCGCTCGTGCGCGAAGCGCTCGAAGCGCCGCGCCACGTTTCGTACGTCGGGCAAATGCAAACGATCCGCTGGGGCACGCGTGTGGCCAACGCGACGATCCAGCGCGTCGAGCACCTCGCTCCCTCGAGCACGCGCCGCACGTTCCTCGCGCCCGAAGCGCTCTACGGCGAGTACGACATCACGCTCGGCACGACCACGACGAAGATCGATCCCAAGCAGCGCCGCGCGATGGTCTCGGAAAACCCGTCGTCCGACAACGAAATCGCGATGAACAGCAACATCGCGCTGCTGGTCGCCAACTACCGCGCAGTCATAGGTCCGGTCGAGATCGTCGCGGCGCGTCCGGCGACAACGATTTCGCTCGTGAACCGCTACACCGGCGAACGCATGATGCGCTTGTGGATCGACAACGCCACCAAAGTCGTGCTGGCGAAAGAAGCCTACCACCAAGACGGATCGCTGGCATGGCGCTCGCGCTTCGATGATATCCGCTTCACCGGTGAAATCCCGAACGGCATCTTCTCAACCGCGATTCCGTCCGACTTCCAGCAAGTCGAAGGCCGGCGCTTCGCCGACATCAACGACGATCTGCAGCAGACGCTCGAAGATGCCGGCTTCAAGCCGGAAAATCCGAAGTATCTCCCCGATGGTTTCCACATCATCGGCGCGGAGAACTCGATCTTCCGCGGCCTGCACAACCTGCATCTGCTCTACAGCGACGGTATTCGCACGCTCTCGCTCTTCGAGAACAACTCCGACTCCGAACCTGATTTCGGCGACGTGAAGCCGTCGATCACCCACTTCGAAGGCCACGACGCGCAGTACGTCAAGGACGGCCCCACCACGCTCCTCACCTGGCGCGAACACGGCCTTGCCTTCGCCCTCATCGGCGACCTCGACCTAAAAAACCTAACCGAAATAGCGATAAGCGTCGTCCCCTAAAATTCTGTCATCCTGAACGCCGCGCCCTGCGGCGCTTCGCTCGGGATGACAATTTTACGATGGGGCTAAGCCGATGGCGTAGCCGTTGCGGCCGCGGTGTTTTACTTCGTAGAGGGCGGCGTCGGCGGCTTTGAGCATGTCGACCGGGTTTTCGGCGTCGATTGGGAAGACGGCGCAGCCGACGCTGATCGTGACGCGAATGTCGTGCGCGCCGGCGTGCAGCGTTTGATCGCGGATCGCGCAGAGTTTGGCGGCGAGTTCTTCGGCCTGCTTTTGTGTGTCGATCTCCGGCTGCAGCACCACGAACTCATCGCCGCCGATGCGGCCGATCGTATCGCTATCGCGCAGCACCGAGCGCAGCCAGGACGAGACCGCGATCAGCACGGCGTCGCCCACGTGATGGCCATAGGTGTCGTTGATCGTCTTGAAGTGATCGATGTCTACGTAGTGCGCCGCGAACGAACGCCGGTGACGGCGCGCCGAGAGCAGCGTCTGTTCGAGACGGTCTTGCAGCAGCGCGCGATTGGGCAGGCCGGTCAGCGCGTCGCCGAACGCCAGCGTATCGAGCCGCTTCGTGCGTTCGCCCTGCTGGATCGCCGAACCGATCAGCACGCCCAGCGCGCGGATGTAGTCACGATCGATCGTCGAGATATTCATCGGCTCGCCGGTTTGCACGAACGCGACCGCGCCGTAATGGCGGCCCTCGACGGCGAGCGCAACGCCGGCCAGCGAGGGCGGGTATGCCGACGGGTCGGAAAACACGAACACGTCTTCGGTCTCGAGTTCGGCGCGAATGCGCCCGCGTTCCGCATCGTGCGGGATCTTCTCCGGCCGCGTGCCGGCGCTGAACATGATGCTGAAGCTTTCGTCATCGAAACGCGCGACGTAGGCCCACTCCGCACCCAGCTCCGCCAGGCCCGCTTCGAGGGCCGTTTTCACGCGTTCGTCCTGCGCGACGCTGGCCGCGGCGGCGATGCGGTAGAGCTCGGCGATGCGCGTCGCTTGGCGGGCCGAATTGCGCGCCGCCCGCCGCCCCTCGGTGACGTCGCGGATCATGCTGCAGAAGCCGCGTACTTCGCCGTCGATGAGCAACGGCACGCGCCGGCCGCTGATGTCGCGGGCGCTGCCGTTTTTGGTGTGGATCGGGTGCTCGAACTCCGTCGTCTCGCCGCGCAGCATCGCATCGCGCACTGCCTCGACGTCGTAGCCGGTTTCCGGGCCGAACATTGCCGGCGTTTGCCCGATCATTTCGTCGACCGTGTAGCCGGTCAGGCGCTCGCACGCGCCGTTCACGCGCAGAAACCGGCTCTCCAGATCGTGCAGCGCAAGCGCGTCGGGGTGGCTTTCGAAGAGCGAACGGAACTGCTGTTCGGAGCGCATGAACTGCCCGAGCACATCTTGGCGTTTGCGCAGATCGCGGGCAAAGCCGACGACGCCGACGATCCGGTCGTCGAGGCGCGCCGGCACGAGCCGCGTGCTAACGGGAATCGGCTGGCCGTCGGCGCCGACGAACGTGCTGGTGCCTTCCACGCTCTGGCCGTGCGTCACGCAATGCGCGAACGCCCGCGCAGCTTTCGTGGCCGCCTCGAGCGTCATGTGCTCGGCGAAATGGCGCCCGAGCATATCGGCAGCTCGCTCGGTCCCGAGCATGGCTTTTGCCACGGCGTTTCCGGCCATGACCCGGCCCTCGAGATCGTAAATCGCGATAGCATCCGACGACCGCCGGAACGTCTCGGGGACTCGTTCGAGCAGCTTCAGATAATCGCGGATGTCCGCCGGAACGTTATCACTCATAGAAGAACGGCGGTGCCTTTCGACCCCGCCGTTCTAGATATTCGGTCAGCCCGAGAAAGAACCTTACTGCGCGGGTGCCTGCCGAGGACCGTTTGGTTTCATGTGACGCGCTTGCGCCAACTGCGCGTGGAAGCGGGTGCGCTGATCGGGCGTGAGCACGCCTTCGATCTGCCGGCGTTCGGTCTCACGCGAGTTCTTCATGATGCCCGCGATCTGCTGTTGCTGCGCGGGAGAGAGACCGAGCCCGCGCATCGCGCGCATGTACGGATTGCGAATGCGGTGGTGACGGCCGGGTTGCTGTTGCAGCTGTTGCTGCTGTTGGACCGCCGGTGCAGATCCGGGAGCACCGGGATTGGGGAACGTTTGCGCTGATGCTGCCAGCGGCATGGCGAAGGCTGCGAGTAACGCGAGCGCTCCTAGATGATGTCGAACCACGGGATAACTCCTCGACGAAAGCGGTGTATACACCCTACGTCGGGGAGCCGCAAATCATCCTAAGAATGCGATGAGAGTATGCCGTTGAGCGCTGTTTGCAGCTCCGGCGGCGTGAGCTCGCCGCTGTTGACGTAACGGACAACCTTGTTGCTATCGATCATCACGATCGTCGGATAGCCGCCTTGCAGATACTCGTTGGCGATTTTCAGATCGGGATCGAACGCGATCGGATAGGTGACGTTGAGCTTCTGCACCCACTCGTTGATGTCGGCCTGATTTTCCGGCGAGCTGCCGTCGATACCGTACGGGCTGCCGGAAACGCCGATGAAGGCGACCTTGCCGGCATACTGTTTGGCGAGCGCATCGACGATCGGAACTTCGTGCTGACAGTGCGGGCACCACGACGCGAACACTTCGAGAAAGACCGGCGTGTTCACGGTCGCGAGATCGAACGGACCGGCGTTGCTCGTGATTTGGAACGTCGGCGCGGTCGAACCGACCTTGATCTTCGTCGCATCCGGGTTGACCGTCTGCGCGGCGTTCGAAATCGCACCGGTGTTGGCGAAGTGAATCGCCAGACCGGCAGCGATGACGACGATCGCGACCGTGATGTAAATCAAGGTCTTCCGGTTGAGCCAGCCGGACGGGGGTGCTGCTGCCTTACTCATGACTCTCCATTCTCCGATCCAGGGCCAGCGCCCCGGGAGCTTTCCAGGCGATGATGACGCCCACCAGCGTCAAGCCGAGGTCGCGACCGACTTCGGGCCACGACGTCGTGGCTTTGTCGCTCGGGCCGAAGCAACCGCACGACGTGCTGATGCCGCGCATCACGGCCGATGCGATAGCGACCGAGAACAGCGCCATTTCGGCCGCGGCAAACCACGCGGCAAAGCGCGTGAACAAACCGAGCACGAGATACGCGCCGATCATCAATTCGAGAAACGGCAACAGCAGCGCGAGCGGCGCGATCAGCGGATGCGGCAACAGTTGGAAGCCGGCGATCTCCGATGCGAATACGTCGGCATGGCCGACCTTGAGCGCGCCGGCCGCAAGAAACACCCCGCCGAGGGCGATGCGCAAGACGAGTATCACGCGCGCGGTCATCGCGCGGCTGCTGCTTCCAGCACGGCGCGCTGTTCGGGCGGGATCGCCCCGGTTTGCGCCGGGTCGACCGGCAGCGCGTCGTCGTAACCGACGATCGTATCGGCGACGCACGCCGCCAACGCGCTCGGGTCGTAACCGCCCTCGAGCACGAACAGCGCGCGGCCGTTGCAGTAGTCATCGGCGATTTCGCGGATCAAGCGGCCGATCTGACCGGCCGCGCTCGTCGACACGCCGAGATCGCCGACCGGATCGCCGGCCACGAAGTCGTAACCCGCGCTGACGATGATGATGCCCGGCTTCACGCGCTTGGCGAGCGTGCGTAACGCCGACGTCCAAATCGCAACGAACGCTTCGGTGGAAATGCCCGACGCCGCAAGCGGGACGTTGACGAGCTGCCCGTCGGAGGCAGCGCGATTGTCGCGCGCGGAACCGGTTCCCGGATACGCCGGCATCGCATGGGTGGAAAGATACGAGAGGCCGCGTCCGACGAGCGCCTGCGTGCCGTTGCCGTGATGGTAGTCGATGTCGGCGATAATCGCGGGCCGGCCGGTTTCGGCCGAGAACGCGCGCGCCGCGATCGCCGCGTTGTTGAAAAGGCAAAAGCCCATGCCCCGCGCGGGTTCGGCGTGATGTCCGGGCGGGCGCACGAGCGCAAACGCCGCGCGCTTCGCTGCCGTAGCGTGAGCGAGCGCGGCTAACGCCCCGCCCGCCGCGTGCAGTGCGCCCTCGAACGACGTGGCGCCGATATCGGTATCGCCGGTCGTCAGCTCGTTGTACTCGTTGATGTCGAGCCGCTGACATTCACGCTTCGCCAACTCGATATACGTTGTGTCGTGCGCGAGCGCGATCTCCGATTCCGTTGCGCGCCGCGTATCGATCCGCTCGTCGAGCAATCCCCGGCGTTCCAGCTCGGCCGCCACCACGCGAACGCGGTCGGGCTGCTCGACATGGTGGACACCGGCGAGGTGACGGGTGAGCGACTCGTCATACGCGACGAGCATCGTCGTTAGTGCTTCGGAGCCGCGCTCGGACTCGGTTTCGGTTTCGGCTTGAGGGCCGTGGTTGAAACCGGTTTGGCCGCGGATTTATGATCGTAGCTCGCGATGATTTGCTGCACTTGCGTGTAGCCTTGCGTCCCGGGCTTGAGGAAGGTGAGGAAACGCACGTAGGTCGCCTTCGCCTTCTGCGGCTGGTTTGCGCCCTGATAGGCCGTGGCCATGCTGTAGAGGATGCCCGGATTCGCCTTGACCAGCGGCGCGGCGTTCTTGTCGAGCGTCTCGTAGATCTGGACCGCTTCGGGCCAATTCTTCGAGGCTTGATCGGCGGCGGCGAGCCCGACGAGCGCGTCCGGCGTCTTCGCCAAGTTGAACGATGCCTTGAAGGCATCGCGCGCGGCGTTCGGATTTTTCGCCGCGAGGTAGGCTTGACCGAGCAGCATGTACGCGCGCGGATCGTTGGCGTCGACTTCCGTCAGGCGCTTGTAGTTCGTGACGGCTTTGTTGAAGTCGTTGGACTCGGCGGCGGCCTGGCCCAAACGCGCGAGCGCTTCCGGGTTGTCGTTATTCGGACCGGCGGCCGTGGTCCACTCGCGCAGGGCACCGGTTTTGTCGTTCACCGCTTGGAGATAGTCGCCGTACGCGAGGTGCGACTGCGGCAAGTTGCCGTAGCTGTCGATCGCGCGGCGGAAGGCCGCGTCGGCGTCGGTGTTCTGTTTTTCGCGCGCGTAGACGAGGCCCATCTGATCGGTGATGCCGGCCTTCTGCGCCTGATCGGGAAGCAGACCCAGGAGGGTGTTGTACGTATCGATCGACGTTTTGACGTCGTGCTGCGCGGAGGCGAGCTCGGCCTTGCCGGCCAGCGCTTCCAAGTCTTTGGGATCGAGCGCGAGCGCCTTGTCGAACAGCGGCATCGCGAGGGCGAGCGAGTTCTGGTCTTCGTAGGTGCGCGCTTCGAGGATGTACGGATGCGGGTCTTTGGGATTGGCCTTCGCGACCGATTCGAACTGCGCACGCGCTTCGTCGTACTTCTTCTCAACGGCAAGAACGAAGCCGAGATTTTCGGCCGCCTCGGTCGAGTTGGCGTTGAACGTCAGCGCACGGCGGGCGACGCGCTCGGCGTCGGCCGGACGGTTCGCCGTCATGTACATCTGCGTGAGCGCCTGCAACACTTGCATGTTGGTCGGCTCGAGGTTCGCCGCTTGCTCCATGCTCGCGATGCCCGCGTCGGCCTTACCCAACGCCGCCTGCGAGGCGCCGTCGACGAAGTAGACCTGCGCGTTCTTCGTTCCGCCGGCGAGCAGCTTCTGCGTCAACTGCACGGCAAGGTCGGGCCGGTTGGCCTGCAGATACATCAGCGACAACTGCATCATCGAGTCTTTGTCGTTGGGGTTCGCCTTCAGCGCGGCTTCGAGACGCGGGATCGCGTGATCCAGCGCTTCGGGGGTCGCGGTCGGGGAAGGCGCAGCCGATGGTGATGCGGACGGCGCTGCGGCGGGCTTGCCTGCGGCACCGGCGGGGTTCGAGATACCGACGGCGACCGCGGCGGCAATTGCGCCGGCGGCGAACAGGACGGAAGAACGGAAACGGATCACGAGCAGCTCTTTCGGGGTGTTACGCGTGGGCGGCTTTCGCCTCACGAACGAGTTTGGTGAGTTCGGGGACAATGGCGAAGGCGTCGCCCACAACGAGCAAGTCCGCGAAATCGGCAATCGGAACGCCGGCGTCTTTGTTGATCGCGACGATCGTCGCGGCGGTACGCATGCCCACCTTATGTTGGATGGCACCGGAAATCCCGACCGCAACATAGAGTGACGGGCTGATGGTCTTTCCGGTTTGTCCGACTTGATGGCCGTGCGAGACCCAGCCCGCGTCGACGGCCGCGCGCGAAGCGCCGACCGCGCCCCCAAACGCTTCGGCGAGATCGTGCAGAATGCCCGTGAACGGCTCCGGACCGCCCATGCCGCGCCCCCCGGAAACAACGACCGACGCTTCCTCGACGCCTAGCTCGGCAGCCGCTTCCTCGACGTCGTCCTCGACGGTAACTGCGTATGACTTACCGCTCGGGGCAAGCGCCACGATCTCGCCGGATCCGGCTTTGGGAGTCACGGCGAACACGTTCGGCCGTATCGCGGCCACACCGTAATCACAGTTCTTGAACGCGCAACTGGTAATCGTTGTTCCGCCGAGCTTGGGCGAGGCGCACACGACCCGCGCTTCGCTGACCTCGATAGCGGTCACGTCGGCGTTGATCCCCGCATCGACGCGCCCGGCGAAGCGCGAGCCGACGTCGCGTCCGATCAAGGTGTTGGCCATGATCACGAATGCCGGACCGGCAGCCCGCGCCACGGCCTCGAGCGCATCGACCAGCGGGTCGACGCCGGCCCGGCCGAGCCCGGCATCGTCGAGGACGTGGATGCGGTCGACCGGATACGCCTTGAGCGACTCCGCGACCGCGGCAGCGCCGGCGCCCGCAACGACGGCATGAACGATTCCACCGAGCGCGTCGGCGGCCGGCCGCGCGGCGCAGACCGCCTCGATCGACGAGCGGCGCGCGCTGCCGTTCTTGTGCTCGATGAACGCGATGACGTCTTTCACAGCAGTTGCCGGCTCTTGAGAAACTCGAGCACGATGCGCGCGCCGTCCGCGCCGTCGGCCGCCGTGGCGGTGCGACCCTTCTCGCGTCCGGGCGGCGTTGCGAGCGCCAGCACTTCGGTACGCGAGCCGTCGCTGCCGACCGCCTTCGTCAAGCCGAGATCCGCAAGCGCGAGCGTCTTGATGTCCTTTTTCTTCGCGCCCATGATGCCTTTGAGCGACGGATAGCGCGGCTCGTTCGCGCTTTTCGTCACGCTCGCCAGTGCAGGCAACGGCGCGCTTATCGTTTGGTAGCCGGTTTCCGTTTCACGCTTGACGCGCAGCCGGCCGCCGTCAATTTCGAGAGCGCGCGCGTACGTGAGCGCGGGCACGCCGAGATACTCCGCCAGCATGCCGGGCAAATCACCCGAAATCGCATCGGTCGATTGCGTACCGGTGAGCACGAGATCGAAGCCGCCGGCTTTGATGCCGTGCGCGATCGCATACGCAGTCGCCCACAGATCCGAACCGGCGAGAGCGGGATCGGAGAGAATCACCGCATCGTCGGCGCCCATCGCGAGCGCTTTGCGCACGATCTCACGGCCGCTCTCGGGCGTCATCGAGAAAATCGTAACGGTCGAACCGTCGGCGAGTTTGTCACGCAACTGCAGCGCCGCTTCGATCGCGTATTCATCGAACGGGTTGAGCACGATATCGACACCCGTGCGAACGAGGCGCTTCGTCGCCGGATCGATGCGTTTTTCGGCAGTCGTGTCCGGGACGAGTTTTACGGTGACGACGATCTTCAAGAAGCCCAACCCCCGACACGCGAAACCCGGCTCGTGTGCCGGGCTTCGGAACGACTCGGGGTTCCCGCCGGATGCAGCGGGCTCCTAGTAATTTACGTTTTAAAGCGCTGGTAAAACTGGATTTGGGGACCGTGGAAAGCAGGCGAGAGTCCACCCGGTATCGTCGGCAATCCTGAGACAGAGTATAGACGCCACTGCAAGCCGTAACCGGTCGTGCCGTTGGGTCGCAACTCGAGGCCCGCAAACACGAGATCTTCGGCGAGCTGCGCGTTGTTCGGGCCCGAGGTATCGAACTGGCCGTTGAGGCCGAAGCGGCCGACGCCCGCGGCGCCGTACACCTTGGGGCCGAAGTTACGCGCGAAGGTCAGCACGCCGGCGGGATAGTTCACGTTGACGTTGTCTTGCGGCTGACCGGCGGGAGCTTGACGCCACGTGTTCACCTGACCGAGATCGAGCGTGATGTCGGCGAAGCTCGCGTGGTAGTTGAACCAGCCTTCCCAATGCTGTTCGTATCCGGTCGTGCCCGGATTGGTCGTCTGCACGAGGAAGTACGGCTCGATGAAACCGGGCTGAAATGCATTGCCCGGATTGAGCGCGCTGATTTGCGAATACTGCGCGAACGCTAAGCGCACTTCAACGCCGGCAACGATGAACGTCGTGTTGATCTTTCCGCCCTGACGGTTCGGTCCCACTTGCGAATTATCGACGAGCTGATAGTCGCCGCGCAAGAACGTGCCGGGCCACGCGGCCGGATACGACCAGACGTTTTCGAGCGTGCCGTAATCGAGAACCGCCGGCGCGTAGGTGGGCTCGAAGCGCACGCCTTCGACTTGAACGTCGAAGTGCGTGAACCCGTGATGCACCTTCGCGTAGTAGTAGTTGCCGTTGGTGCAACCCGGCGTCGGATTGACGACGCCGACGGCGCTGTAGCACGAGTAGCCGTAACGCAGTTCGCCGTCGCTCGCGGCCGGCAGATTGAACGTCGCGCCGACGCCGGCGACGAACATCTTCTGCCCGAGCACGGTCGATTGTCCGACGCCGTTCGTCACCGTCGGCAGGGTGCCGAAGAGAACGTTACCCGTGTCCGGACCGCTCGTATTGAGGCCGGTGAGTTGCATGGAATAGCGCAGGCCGGCGCCGTGATCTTGAATCAGCGAAGCGCTGAGAATACGCGCCGGCGCGTTGTACGGCGCGGGCAGATCGGCGCTCGTGACTTCGAGCGTGTTGATGTCGTCCTTCACCCAAAAGTCGGCGCCCGAAAGCGGAAGAATCGTCGGGCCTTCTTTGAGCACATCGTTCGTCGGCGGACCGTTGCCGATCGATTGCGGCAACTGCGGCGCGAGTTGGAACGGCGTGTTGGTCCACGGCGCCTGACTCAACGCCCACGGCACGCTCTGATGCAAATTGAACCAGCCGACGGTGAGTGCTCCGCGGCCCGTGTGATCGGCAATCGAGCCCGAGAGAAAACCGAGCTTCGTCGCGCTGATCGGATCTTGTCCGTTGTGCGTCGGGAATGCGGGCTTGAGCGTGTACGCGCGGCTGCCGACGTTGGCGTTGATCGAGGGCATGATCGCATCGCCCCAATAGTTGACGACGTTGCCCGTGCCGGATGCCGAACCGTAGCCGATCGTCGTCGTGACGTCGACGCTCGGCGTAATCGCATAAACCGGCTTCAGCAAGAAGTCCTGACTGATGCCCTCGCCGGTAACCAGCGGACCGCCCGAAAACAAGTCGTAAGGCGTGCCCGGCGCGGGAACGCCGCCGGCGGTGAAGGCCGGGCCCTCGGCCGGGGTCGTTCCCGGGCCGGTGAGCTGCTGGTTGGTGCCGGACGTGTACGTCTCGATCTTCAAACTGAATCTCGAGGGGGGCTTCGCCGTCGGGGCGGGACTCGGTACGGACTGCGCGACCACGGCGGGGTCCGCGGCGGGCGCATTTTGCGCCCCGGCGGGTCGCTCGAGGCCGGCAATCCCAACGAGAATGGAAGCCGCAACTACGAGCGGCAAGGCTTGCTGACGCACGCCTCCGACTTCTCTTGCGGTCGGCGTTCTCCCACCTCGAAGAGAGGAGGGGGCGGACAGCTGGGATGACCGAGGCTCGAACTCGGATGCCCTCGCGGGCGGCAGATTTTCGTACCACTTCGGCTTCCGCCGCCCGGCCTTCACGATGGAGTGCCGGTTCGTGGTCTGGACTGTGCCTTGACCGTGGGGGTCCGCCTGAGTGGACTCCGATAGGCCGCGCCCGTCCAGTCTCTACACCTTCCGCCGGCAGGTAACCGGCGGCTTGGCTCGGCGTTGTCAGGGCACTGTGTGCCTCAGAGTTCACCGAATTTGAGCGCATCCCGGCCGGCGTTTCCGTTCGGCCGGCTCACGTGTAAGTCTGCTGTGTCTGCCTATTCCACCATCATCCCGGATGCCGTTACGGGGCCTCTTCGACGGTCGCAACGAGGGCCTCCCCCGGCGAAAGCTTGTTTGGCATCATCGCATGCACGATAATGAAAAGTGAATGTCCCTCCCCCGTGAACGCCTGACGGCGCTGCTCGCGGATTCGGCGCTGACCAGCGTCGAGCTCGTGATCGCGCCGCCCGGGTACGGCAAAACGACGATTCTGCGCGACTACGCCGGAGACGATTCCGGCGCGGTCTTCGTGGCGCTCCCGGAAGCCGCGGATCTCGAAGCCTTCGTGCGTTCCGTGATCGCGGCTGCAGTGCCGGAGGCTCTGCATTCCGTGGGCGCGGTCTTTGATGGATCGAGCGACGAGAATCTCGATGCGCGGGCCGGCGACTGGCTCGTCTCTCGCCTGCGAGCGTTTGACGGAACGCTGATTATCGACGATTTCCATCGAACCGCGAGCGACGTTCGCGTAGCACAGGTTCTCGTGAACGCAATCGCCGCAACGCACGGTCGTATGCGCTGGGTCGTTGCATCGCGCGAGGCACCACGCTTCCCAATGGGGTCGTGGATCGCTCGCGGCTGGATGGGCTTGCCTCTTACCAGCGACGATCTCCGGTTCACTCTCGATGAAGCACGAGAGTTGGCCGACATCCTCAACATCGCGATTTCGGAGCACGACCTCGAGGCGATCGTCGAAGACACGCTTGGGTGGCCGATCGGTGTCCGGCTCGCGCTGAGCCTGGTTGCGCGCAAACGCGCTCTCGGCCAGACGCGCGTGCAAACGCGCGAAGCGCTCTTCGCCCTGCTTGGTGACGAAGTCTGGGAACCACTCGAACCCGAACTGCGCGAGATCATCTCGTCGGCGGCACTGATGGCCGCGCCGACCATTACAACCCTCACGGCCGCTGGTTTCTCAGACGCGCGCAACGCCATCCCGCGAATCTTTTCGCGCGTGCCGTTTATCCAACCCATCGACGACGACTCTTTTGCAATACACGATCTCTTCCGCGAGTTCGTGACGGCCCAGACTCCTCGTCCCGCCGCTGAACGAACGGCCGTCGTGACGCGTATGGGTACAGCCCTTGTGTCCGGCGGAAATCCGGCCGATGGATTACGGCTGCTCATAGCCGCCGCCGATGTCGCCGGCGTGCGCGACGCACTTGCCGATCACGCCTTCAACCTGGTGGAAACCGGGCAGCGCACGATCGTGCAAACCGCGATCACGTTTCTCGGCGAGAATGAACTCGACGACGATGGCGTCGTGCTGGCGATTCGAGCGGCATTTGCCAACTCGGACGGGAGCGGAGTCAACGCGGCGAACCTTTACGTGCGCGCGTTGGCGCACAATCTTCCGTCAGAAATGCGATGCGAAGTAACGCATCGTCTCGCGATGAGCTATCTGTCGCGCAGTGATGTTCAGGCAGCCCTGAAGCTGCTTTTACCGGCCGCCGAAGACCCGACGTTTTCCGCCGACGAACATCTCGTCATGCGAGCCCTCTGCACGCTCGTTCGGGCGATGAACGGCGAAACCGCGACCATCCGCGAGTCGATCGATCACGTCGACCAAGCATTGACGTCGGTTGCCGCGGTAACGCAAGCACGGATCCTGCAACGGCTCGCAGTCGCAGCGTTCTATATCGGCGACTTCGAGGTCTCCGAACGCCTCGCGCATCGCGGCGCACTGCTCGCCGTCGACCTCTCGATGGACACGCTCGCGGCGCTCTGCTACGGCACCCTCTACAGCATTGCTTCCAGCATCGACGGCAATACGCGGCGTGCGCGCGAATTCTTACGCGACCAGGCTGCCGCCGCCGAGCGCGCGGCTAATACCGCGCTGCGGGTGTTTGCGTTGCGCGCCGAGTTTGTGCTCGCCGCAGTGAATGCCGAAACGGAGCGGGCGCGCTCCCTCGATGCGACCCTCTCCAAACTCGTCGACGCTCGCACGTATCGGGATTCGTTTGCAATGCGAACGAGCCGCGCCCTACTTTACGTCGCAAGCGGTGACCTTAAAAAGGCGGAAGCGCCCCTGACGGCGCCGGCCTCCGACCTCTCCCCCGCCGAAGCGGCTTTCCGGGACGCCCTGCTCATTCTGCTGATGCTTGCCCGCGGCGAGCGTGCGGGCGCGGCGCTGGGGCTCGAACGCGCGCTGCTCATGGAAGCGTCGCTCGACAACTACAGCCGCACGCGGATCAGCTGCGCCTATGCCTTTCGCGCGGTCGCCTTTTGGATGCTCGACCGGCCCGTTCAAGCACGTCGCTCGTTCGGTTTCGACGCCACCGAGCTTCCGCAACACTATCGCATCCTCGTCGAAGCGCTGCGTACCCTGACCGAGTTCCGCCATCCGCTGCCCGACCGGAGCGCGGCCGCCGCTCTTTGCAACGATCTTGAAGAGGCGGACTTCGGCGCCTATGCTGCCCTCGTGCGCCGCCTCGTCGAGCGCGATGCCAACGAAGTGGCACTGAGCTCAACGGAAATCGAGACACTTCGCGTCTTCGACCGGTACGGTGGGCGCGCGGTCGACGTCGCAAAGGCCTTGGGCAAGTCCCGTTATACGGTCCAGAACCAGATCCAGAGCGCAATCAAGAAGATCGGCTGCTCCGGCCGCGCCGAGGCGCTGGCGTATGCCCGGCAGCGCGGGTGGCTCGACCCGACCAATAGCTAAATCTAATCATTCCGGATAGCTGACCGCCACGGTACGATCCTTTCAAGCTTCACTCGAATCTTGGAAGGTTTGTAAAATGCACGAGATCGCCACCGTCATTGCTGCCGCTGCGGCGCACGTTGCTCAACTCCTAGCCTTCATCAGCCCCACCGACATCATCCCGCCGCCGTTGTAAATCCGGAACCGAAACGACGTATACGCCGATGATAGCACTGTCTGATCACCGGCACGATGCGCGACGTAGCCTGGCCGAAAAGGTCATCGCCCGACTTCCTGAATCCGTTTTCGGAAACACGGAATGGGTGACGATGACTGCGCGTACGGGTGCAGAGCATCTCCGTGCCGCCATCGCATCCAATCGACCTCATCGCATCGCCAACGCCGTCCGGTCCATGGCGCACGCGCCGAGCCTTGACGCCGTTCAGACTCTCGCGGATACCATTTGCGATACCGTCGCATCCGACGGCTACTCAGCCCGCAGCGCGGAAACGGTCGCCCAGGTGACCGACGCACGAGCGGTCATAGCCTCGGTGATGGTTGAATTGCGCGACAGCGCGCCGCAGACGTCACCCGACGCCGTGCTGCTGCGCCAGTGCGTGAATGGCTACGTCCAACTAGCGGCCATGAACGACCCAGCTCTGGCCCAGCGTCTCGAGGCCGTGGGAACCTTTTCCGAGCGCCTCGCGCGATCGATGAAAGTCCCAGCGGCAACGGTGTTCGACGCCTACGTCGCCGGCAGTCTTCACGATATCGGCATGCTGGAAATTCCGCTCGCCGTCCGTCACAAGGCCGTCGGTCTCACAAAACGGGACGAAGAACGCTTCAAGCGCCACGCGCAGGCCGGCGAATCGTTCCTGCTCGGAATCCCATCGTTGGCTCGTTTGGCCCCGCTCGTCCGCGCTCATCACGAACGCTACGACGGACTCGGATACCCCGACGGCTTGCGCGGCGACGAGATTCCACTTGCTTCACGGATTATCGCCGTCGCGGCGGCATTCGTCGACCTGGTGACATCAACGACGCGGTTCGAGGCATTGCTCCCACACGACGCATGTCGCGAATTAATCGGGGCGGCCGGGGCCCAATTCGATCCGGATGTCGTCTACGCAACCCTCCAATTACTTCACTATCGACGCCGGACAAACCGATCGGCCTAACATCTCGTATGCCACTTAACGAAACCCTGCGGATCCGCGAAGCCGGCATGCGTGCCGGCTCTGCGGTCATTCGTCAGGCACCCCAAATCCTCGCACAAGTCCAAGAATGGATCCCGAGCGAAGAACGCGAGCAAGTCGACGTCTTGATTCGCGTCATGGCCGGTTTCGATCGGGATACTGCCGAGCATCTCGAAGCAGTCGGGACGATGTCGATGCTGCTCGCACATCGTGTGGGGATGGAGCCTGAAACGATCGGGGCGTGCCTCTTAGGCGGACGCGTTCACGATATCGGGAAGTTGGCAATCTCCCGCAGTACCTTGCTCAAACCGGGCCGGCCGTCAGAAGCGGAATGGCTCGAGCTGAAGATGCATCCGACCTATGGCGGAAGCACGCTGACCGGATTACCGCGTCTCAAGCATCTCGCGCCCATTGTGATCGCGCATCACGAACGCGTTGACGGCCAGGGCTACCCGTACGGCCTCACGCAGCCTGAAATCCCGATCGAGAGCCAGGTTATTGCGATCGCGGATGCGTTCTGCGCGATGACCGTCCCACGTCCGTACTGCTCGACGCGGCTGCCGAAAGAGGCGCTGCAAGAACTCGAGCGTTGCGCGGGCACGCAGTTCAACGCCGATTTGGTTATTGTTTTTGCCGACATGTTCCGCGATAACGGCCTTGTAGCCGTCTAGCGAAACGTTAGGGCATTAACGTCCGGTCGGGTGTGGGTCCGATCGCGCCGGACGTTCCAGGAGAACCCCGAGTGTTCATCACCCGGGGTTCTTCATGTCATGCGCTCGTTGCGCGCACGCCGTATGCCTCCGACGCGAGGTAGCCGGCGAGTAGGTCGTCGACGCTGACGAGGACGTCCGGGACGGTGAGGATACGGCAAGCTTCATCGATGATCGCGATGCCGGCGGGTAAAATGTCGGCGCGTTGCGGGCGGATGAACGGGAGCGCCTTACGTTCGTCGAGATCGCGCGCGAGGAGTTCGTCAAGCAGATCGGCACGTTGCGCGGGGTTCATCGTGACGCCGTCGCGCAGCGGCGCCTTCGCGACCATCGCGGCGGCGGTGAAAGCCGAACCGCCGACGACGATCAGTCGCGTCGGGCGCGGCGCCGACGCGAACGGCTCGAGGATCGCCGCTGCATCGGCGCGCGATGCGGCGAGTACCTCCGCGCGTTCTTCCGGTGAGAGCGCTCGCGAGCCGAGCAACAGCGGATGCCGTTCCGCCAATCGCACTGCGCCGACCTCGACCGAGCATGTATACGCGACGGATCCGCGCACTTGCGCCGTCGCCGGCACATCGATCGCGAGTTCGGTGCTGCCGCCGCCGACATCCAAAACCGCAACGGCTTCATCGCCGCCCCCCGCTTGCGTTGCGCCGAGAAACGAATACGTTGCTTCTTCATCACCCGAAAGAATGTGCGGCTCGACGCCGGTCAGCGCCTTGACCGCTGCGGTGAAGTCGGCGCCGTCGGCGGCGCGGCGCATCGCGCTAGTGGCGATGCACGCGATCGCTGCTTCGTGCTCGCGCACGCCGTTCATATAATCGGCTATTGCCGCGAGCGTTCGTTCGCGCGCGTCGGGATCGAGCCGCCCGGTATGCTGCAGTCCCGTTCCAAGTCGCGTTCCGCGCGACTCCACCGCCAGCGTCTCTGCCTCGTTGAGTACGAGCAGCCGGGTGGAGTTGGTGCCGATCGAAATCAGCGCTTTCGGACGAATCCTAGTAGCGCTTTGCTTCGGTCGCCTCGCGGGTCTTGCCGATCGTTTCGAGCGAACGGTCGTGAGCGCGGAGTGCGATCCCAACATACAGAGTATCGATGATGGTCAACTGCGCGATGCGGCTCGAGCTCGCGCTGCTGCGAAACGCGGTCTGCTTGGCGGCCGTGTACAGGCGGATATCCGAGACCTTGGTGATCGGCGAGGTCGAGCGGTGCGTGATGCAGATCGTCGTCGCGCCGTTCCCCTTCGCGCGTTCGAGCGCGTCGGTGACGTCGCGGCTCGCACCGGTGTGCGAGATGCCGAGCGCAACGTCGCCTTTGCCGAGCAGCGCTGATGACATCGCCATCATGTCGCCGTCGGAGAGTGCGACCGCCACCATGCCGAGTTTGAGGAACTTGTGATACGCATCGATCGCGAGCGGGTCGCTGCCGCCGACGCCGTAGATGTCGACGCGACGCGCCGTCGCCAACGCGGCGACCGCGCGTTCGAGATCGGAATCGTCGAGCACCTCGATCGTGTCGCGCAACGCTTGCGCGTTTGCTTGAAACACTTTGTTCTTGATCGTGGTCAGATCGTCGCCCGATTCGACTTCCGCATAGATGTCCGACGTCGGCTCGACCAAATCACGGGCGAGCACGATCTTAAATTCTTGATAACCTTTGTACCCGATCTTCTGGCACAGCCGCACAACGGTCGATTCGCTCGTGTTGGTACGCTCCGCCAGCTCGGTTACCGTGAGGTAAATCAATTCGTCAGGGTGCTTTAGGATGAAATCGGCTACCCTCTGCTCTGCGGCACGAAGGGTTGCGTAGGCACCTTCGATTCTAACAAAGCACCCGGGGACTTTAACGGCGTCAACGCGCGAGGTAGTCATCCCGCCTCACGTTCGCTCTATGGCGCCGAGTCGCCTCGAAATTGCTTTGCCCGCGTGCGTTTCCGGAACAAATGGCGCTCGGCGGGGGGCGGCGCGTCGGCCGGCGCCCACGATTCCGTCTGCTTCAAATATGCCGCGATTTGAGCCTCAAAAGTCGGGTCCTCGACAACAGTCGTAGTCGATGTCGGGACAATTGGCTCATCAACCCGCGTCGTCGCTAGCCGAACGGAGCGACCATCGAGGTCGAACGGCAACGTTGTCTTTGTACCGAGTGCGCGCGTGTAGCTTGCGCGATTTTTGTTCACGTCCACGAGTGGTACGGAGACGAGCCGCCCGTCTTCCAGCCGCACCGCTGCGCCGAGGGCGTGGACGTTAATCACACTTCCGCGGACGCGCTCGCTCACGGCCCGCTGGTCCCCGCGTCGTGGCGCTTGAGGTAGATGATCTCTTCTTTTGGACCGACCATGTGCAGGCGGTCATGAATCTCCGGGATCGCACCGCGCGGATCGCTCAAGCGTTGGATTTGCCGCAGCTGCTGGTCGCGCTTTTGTTCGAGTGCCGTGACGTCGGCATTGACGCCGTGAATCTGCTGAATGTAGGCGACATTGCGTTCGACGATCCGCACGTATTGCACGGCGATGAGCACCGCGAACGTTCCGCCGATAGCGGTGACGCCCAAACGGGCAAGCCACGCCAGCAGCGGGGACTTCATGCCGGGGAACCGATCCGTCGAAACTTATCATACCGGCGCGCACGCAGCTCGCCGGTGGGGACGGTAACCAGACGCGTCAGCGCGCCTTCGACAGAAGACAAGACATTGCTAATCGTACCATGCGGGTCCCGGTGCGCACCACCCAGGGGTTCCGGCACGATTTCATCGACGATCCCGAAGCCCAGCAGATCGTCGCTGGTGAGTCGCAGACGCGCCGCGGCTTCTTCCGCCTTGCTCGCATCGCCCCACAGAATTGCGGCACATCCCTCGGGCGAGGCCACCGAGTACACGGAGTGCTCGAGCATGATGACGTGATCGGCCAATGCCAGGGCCAACGCGCCGCCGCTGCCGCCCTCGCCGATCACCGTGGCCACGATCGGGATCCGGACTTCGGCCAATGCCGCGATCGACTGCGCGATCGCTTCGGACTGCGCGCGCTCTTCCGAGGCAATGCCGGGATCGGCGCCCGATGTATCGACGAACGTCACGACCGGGATGCCCAGGTGACCCGCGAGGCGCACCAGGCGCTGCACCTTGCGATAGCCTTCGGGGCGCGGCATGCCGAAATTCCGGTGGACCTTCTCCTTCGTGTCGACGCCCTTGTCTTGAGCGATCGCGATGATCCGCCGGCCGCGCAGCTTGGCGAAGCCCCCGACGATGGCCGGATCGTCGCCGAAGTGGCGGTCGCCGTGGAGTTCGTCGAATTGGTCGAGCCCCGCCAAGTACGCCGAGCCCAGCGGCCGTTTGGGATGGCGCGCCATGTTGACGCGCTGCCACGGCGTGAGGTGCCCGAAGATCTCGCGCTGGATTTGCGCGTACTTGTCTTCGAGTATTTTGATCTCGGCGCTGAGATCGACCGGTTGATCGGCGGCGTGCGCTTTGAGATCGGCGATGCGGCCCTCGAGCTCGAGCAGGCCGCGTTCGCGCTCGACGATCGCGTTCACGAGTTCGCTCCCGCGGTCGGGCGGCCGTTGGTCGCCGGCGGCGCGACGGCGGGTTTCGCGCCGACGCCGTAATCGAGCAAGCGCGTCAGGAGCGCTTTAAGTTGGCCGCGCTCGCTAACCATATCGATCGCGCCGTGTTCGAGCAGAAACTCCGCCGTCTGAAAATTCTCGGGCAGCTTTTGACGAATCGTTTGCTCGATCACGCGGCGGCCCGCGAAACCGATCGCTGCGCGCGCTTCGGCGACGATAACGTCGGCCTGAAATGCAAACGACGCCGATACGCCGCCCGTCGTCGGATCCGTGAGCACGGTGATCGCATAGCCGCCCTCATCACGCAGGCGTTGCAGCGCGACGGTCGTCTTCGCCATCTGCATAAGCGCCAGCATGCCTTCTTCCATACGCGCACCGCCGGACGCCGTGCAGACGACGACCGGCAGCTTACGCTCGCGCGCCCCTTCGAACAAGCGCACGAGGCGCTCGCCGACGACCGTGCCCATCGTGCCGCCGCGGAAGTTGAAATCCATCACGCCCAGCGCAACCGGAATCTCGCCGATCGAGCCGAAGCCGCACACGACGCCTTCGGAGAGTTTCGATTTTTCGCGATCGCGTTCGAGCTTCTGCGGATATGACGTTTTGTCGGTCCACTGCAGCGGATCTCCGGGCATGACGTCGCTGCCGATCTCAACAAAATCCGCATCGACGAGCATCGCGATGCGATCGAACGCGTGCATCCGGAAGTGATATTTGCACGTCGTACAAACGAAAAGATTCGCCGCCAAATCGGGGCGATAGAGCATCGTCGAGCATTTCGGACACTTCGTCCATTGCGCCGCATCTTCGAGCGCGTGTTGCGGTCCGCGCCGAATGCGCAACCATTCCGGGATCAAGGGCGACCAAAGAGCCGGCCGCGATAGATGCGGACGAGCTGACGCAAATAGTTTAGGATCTCGCTTTGATTGAGCTTCGACGTTCCGGCGATGCGATCGGTGAACACGTAAGGAACTTCGAGCGCGCGCCCGTAGTGCGCTTTGGCGATCACTTCGAGTCCGATCTTGAAACCGATCGGATCGAGTTCGACGTTTTCGAGCGCGCGCCGGCTAACGAGAAAAAAGCCCGACGTGATGTCGCGCACCGGCGTCAACGGTTTCGCGAGCGCGATCGCAACGAGCGAGGTGACCTTGCGGTGCATCGGCCAGTTTTCGATCCCACCGCCGGGAACGTAACGCGAGCCGATCGCGAGACCGTACTCGCCGCCGGCCAACGCCGCGACCATCGCCGGAATGACGTTGACGTCGTGCGAGAAGTCGGCATCCATCGCGCCGACGGCGTCGGACTCGGGACGCGCGAACTTCCAACCGTCGATCACGCCCGACGATAAACCCATCTTGCCGGGCCGATGCAAACAGCGCACCGGATACGTCGCCGCCAAGCGGTCGACGATGGCGCCGGTGCCGTCGGGCGAGTTGTCGTCGACCACGATGATCTCGCCGTCGAGATGATGCGCGGCGAACACCTCGTTCAGCGAGACGATCAGCCGTTCGATGCCGCCGGCTTCGTTGTACGTCGGGATGACAATCGAAAACTTGAGCGCGTTCGCGGTAGGAGTCGACGTCGAAGTCACGGTCGTCATGCCAGCTTGCGAACCGTCGGAAAGCGCTCTTCGCTGAAAGCCGGCAGCCCCTCGTAGTCGCGCGGGTTCTCTTGAATCAACGTCACCCCGCGCTCGTCGACGCTGCCGATATCGATCGCCGGCACCGCAACGTTGCCGCGACCAACCCAATCGACGACCACCCACTCGACCGCGCGCGAATTGCCCTCGGCATATAAACCGCGCACCTCACCGACGCGAATTTCGCCGCAAAATACCGGGGTTCCAAGATCGAGCGTCTCCAGGGTACGTGCCATCAGCACGCGTCCTTCGACAAACATCGTATCGCAACCCCCGCGGCAAGCAACCGCGGTCAGCGAATGCGGCGGTAGAAATCCAGGGTCTGCGGCACGGCGTCGTACGCCTTTTGGTGCGGGGTGAAGCGCAGCGATTCTTTCGCACCCAGCGCGAGAAATCCGAGCCGGACCAGGCTCTCATAGACCACCTGATGCGCGTGATACACGAGCACCCGGTTGAACTTCGCAAGCACGTGGCGCACGACGACCAAGTGAAACTCGTTGAACGATCCATCGGTGGCCAGGTTGTGCTGCGCGAACACGATGTGCGAGCGCAGGCTCTCGGCGTAGCGCAGCTGCTGGCCGTCGGGCTCGAGGAAGTTCTCGATGCGGCTCTTGCCGCCCGAGCGCGCGTACCGCAGCTGAATCTCTTCGAGGTCGGCCCGGGGGAGGATCCCGGCGCGCGCGCGATCGATGGCCAATTCGGATGCATCGGTCGCGTAGATGCGGATGCGGTCGAGAAAGCCGGCTTCACCGCAGAGCGCGGCGAGCGCATAGGCATCATCGCCGGCACCGCAGCCGGCAACCCACACGCGCACGTGAGGAAACGTCCGCAGCCGCGGAAGTACCTGGCTGAGGAACTCGTTGAAGAACGCGGGATCGGCAAACGGTGCGCTCGGGTTGAAGGTGAGGGCATCGACGAAACGGTCCATCGAACCGGGCTCGTGCAGCACGCGCTCTTGCAAGCCGGAGATCGTCGTCGCCCCCTCGGAGCGAACGCGTTCGAGCACGCGCCGGCGCAGCATTGCCGGCGCATACTCGCGGAAGTCATGACCCGACACCCGCTGCACGGCTTCGAGCAGCAACTGGAGTTCCAGGTCGGTGACCGCCGGCGACGTTACGCCCATCGCGCGCGGCCGATCCTCAGCGATCAAGCGGAGACATTCAACCAGACCCGGACGAGCGCGATCAACTGATCGATATCGACCGGTTTGCTGATGTACTCCGAGGCGCCGGCAGCAAGACAGCTCTCGCGGTCGCCCTTCATCGCTTTTGCCGTAAGCGCGATGATCGGCAGCGAGCGCCACTGGCTCTTGGCCCGGATGCGCCGGATCGTTTCGTAACCGTCCATCTCCGGCATCATGATGTCCATCAAGACGACGTCGATGTCATCGTGTTCGCCGAGCACGTCGATCGCCTCGGCGCCGCTTTCCGCGGTGAACACGTCCATGTGGTACTCTTCGAGTGCCGTACGCAGCGCGAAGATGTTGCGCGTGTCGTCGTCGGTGATCAGGATCTTGCGGCCGACGAGCGATGCCGAACCGTTGCTGCCGTTCGCCGGACGTTTGGTTTCCGGCAAACGCGCTTCGACTTGATTGAGGAAGTAGTTGGTTTCGTCGATCAGGCGTTCGGGTGACATCACGTCCTTGATGATCACGCTCTCGCTCAACCGGCGCAACGCCGCTTCTTCTTCCGCCACCAGTTCGCGGCCGGTATAGACGATGACCGGAACGCGTTCATGACGCGGCATCTGCTTGATGGCTTCGATCAGCGAGACGCCGTCGTAGTCCGGCAAGCCGAGGTCGACGATCACACAATCGAACGTGCCGAGCTCGAGGGCACGCAGCGCTTCGGCGCCGGTGCACACCGCCGTGACCGTTACCTCGCCGCTCTCGATCAAGTTGGCCATCGCCGAGAGCTGCGTAACGTCGTCTTCGATCACGAGCACGTTGCGCGCGCTCGAATCGGCGAAGCCGAGCAGGTTGTCGAAGGCCGACGTGAGCGCTTCTTCGGTCGCGGGTTTTTGCAAGTGCGCGAAGGCACCGGAGTCGAGCGCGCGCTGCCACTGTTCCTCGCCGGAGATGACGTGGACGGGGATCGCTTTCGTCGCCGGATCGCGCTTGAGCTGGTCGAGCAGCTCCCAGCCGTCGACGTCGGGCAACCCGATGTCCAGCGTGATCGCGTCCGGAACGTACTGACGGGCTAGCGCGAGCCCTTCCGTCCCCGAGCGGGCGAAGAGGCCTTTGAAGCCGCGGTCGCGCGCGAGTCCGAGCAGGATGCGGCCGAACGTCGCTTCATCCTCGATGATGAGAATGACGCGGTCGTGCGGTCTGATCACGTTGCGATCGTCGTCGCTGCCGATCCCTTCGATCGCTTCCGGCATCACCGGCGAGAGATCGCTGCGTGACGACATGCGCTGCGTCGTGCGCTCGGGCGGACGCACCGCCGAGAGTTCTTCCGTCGGACGCGTGACGCGGTTGAGCGGATGGTAGAACGTGAACGTGCTGCCGGCGCCCGGTTCCGACTCGAGCGTCATCTCGCCGCCGAGCAGGCCCGCGATTTCACGGCTGATCGCGAGACCGAGGCCCGTGCCGCCGTATTTGCGCGCCGTGCTCATGTCGGCTTGCTGGAAGGCTTCGAAGATCACGTTGTGTTTGTCGGGCTGGATACCGATGCCGGTATCGACCACCGAGAACGCGACGTACGGCGCCACAACGCCGTCGTAGCCCGGACGATCGACGCGCGAGAGTTCCAACTGCACGCTCCCGTGCGCCGTGAACTTGAACGCGTTGGAGAGCAGGTTCTTGAGAATCTGCATGAGGCGCGTGTTGTCGGTCTCGAGCACGCTCGGCACGTCGTCGGCTACCGAGACGCGGAATGCGAGCCCGCGTTCTTGCGCGACGCCGCGGAACGTCCGCTCGACGTCTTCGCAGAGATCGGTGATCCGCTGTTCGGCGATATCGACCGACGTCGTGCCGGACTCGATCTTCGAGAGGTCGAGGATGTCGTTGATCAGCGTGAGCAGGTCGGTACCGGCGCGCCGGATGGTCGACGCCATTTCGACTTGCTTGCCGGTGAGGTTCTGCTCGCGGTTGTCGCCGAGCTGTTTCGAGAGGATCAACAGCGAGTTGAGCGGCGTGCGCAACTCGTGCGACATGTTGGCGAGGAACTGCGATTTGTATTTCGAGGTGAGCGCCAGCTGCTCGGCTTTTTGTTCGAGGGCGCGGCGCGCTTCTTCGATCTCACGCGTGCGCTTCTCGACTTCTTCGTTCTGCTCGGCCAGCAGGCGGGCTTTTTCTTCGAGCTCTTCGTTCGTGCTGCGCAGCTCTTCTTGTTGCGACTGCAGTTCGGTCGTCAGCGATTGCGACTGTTTGAGGAGTTCCTCGGTGCGCATGTTCGCAGCGATGGTGTTGAGCACGATACCGATCGACTCGGTGAGCTGATCGAGGAAGAGCAAGTGGTTGTCGCTGAACGTATCGAACGATGCCAGCTCGATGACGGCCTTGATGTCGCCTTCGAAGAGCACCGGCAGCACGATGATGTTCAGCGGCCGCGCGGAGCCGGTTCCCGAGGTAACCTCGAGGTAATCCGGCGGGACGTTCTTGACCAGGATGCTCTTGCGTTCGTACACGCACTGTCCGACCAGACCTTCGCCCGAACGGAACTGCTGGAAGTTGTGCCGCTTCGGCGGTGCGAAGCCGGCCATATACTTGAGCAACGGCTGATCGTCGACCGGCTCGTTCAGATAGAACACGGCAGTTTGCGAGTTGACCAGCGGCGCGAGTTCCGACATGATCAGCTTCGCAACGGTCTTGATGTCTTTCTGACCCTGCAACATACCGGTGAAGCGCGCGAGGTTGGTCTTCAGCCAGTCTTGCTCCGCGTTGACGCGCGTCGTGTCACGCAGGTTGCGGATCATTTCGTTGACGTTTTCCGTCAACTGACCGACTTCGCCGCGGGCATCGACCTCGACCGTTCGTGAGAGGTCGCCCTTGGTAACGGCCGTTGCGACGCCGCCGATCGCCCGAATTTGCGAGGTCAGCTGCGCGGCGAGCTGGTTGACGTTGTCGGTGAGATCTTTCCACAGACCCGCCGCACCCGGCACGACCGCTTGTCCGCCGAGTTTTCCTTCGAAGCCGACTTCACGGGCAACGGTCGTAACCTGATCCGCGAAGCGGCCCAGCGTGACGATCATGCCGTTGATCGTATCGGCAAGTTCGGCGATTTCGCCCTTCGCTTCGAGCGTCAGCTGACGGCGCAAGTCGCCGTTGGCCACGCCGGTGACGACGCGCGCGATACCGCGCACTTGTTCGGTGAGGTTCCCGGCCATCAGGTTGACGGAGTCGGTAAGGTCCTTCCACGTGCCGGCAACACCCGGCACCGCGGCTTGACCTCCGAGTTTTCCTTCGGAGCCGACTTCGCGCGCGACGCGCGTGACTTCACCGGCGAAGGAGTTCAGCTGGTCGACCATCGTGTTGATGGTATCTTTGAGCTCGAGAATCTCGCCGCGCACGTCGACGGTGATCTTCTTCGAAAGGTCGCCGTTCGCGACGGCGGTCGTCACCTTCGCGATATTTCGAACCTGAGCGGTGAGGTTCGATGCCATCGAGTTAACCGAGTCGGTAAGGTCTTTCCACGTACCGGCGACGCCCGGCACGACGGCTTGACCTCCGAGCTGGCCTTGCGTACCGACCTCGCGCGCGACGCGCGTGACTTCGAACGCGAACCCGTTGAGCTGGTCGACCATCGTGTTGACGGTGTTCTTCAACTCCAAGATCTCGCCGCGCACGTCGACGATGATCTTCTTCGAAAGGTCGCCGTTGGCGACGGCCGTCGTGACCTCGGCGATGTTTCGCACCTGGTTCGTGAGGTTCGCGGCCATCGAGTTGACCGAGTCGGTAAGGTCCTTCCACGTACCGGCGACGCCGGGCACGAGCGCCTGGCCGCCGAGTTTTCCTTCGTTACCGACGTCACGCGCGACGCGCGTGACTTCCGATGCGAACCCGTTGAGCTGGTCGACCATCGTGTTGACGGTGTTTTTCAGCTCGAGGATTTCGCCGCGCACGTCGACGGTGATCTTCTTCGAAAGATCGCCTTTGGCGACGGCCGTCGTCACTTCGGCGATGTTACGCACTTGAGAGGTCAGGTTACCGGCCATGAAGTTGACGGAGTCGGTGAGATCCTTCCACGTACCGGCCACGCCGCGGACCTCAGCTTGTCCGCCGAGTTTTCCTTCGGAACCGACCTCGCGCGCGACGCGCGTCACCTCGCCGGCGAAGGCGTTCAGCTGGTCGACCATCGTGTTGATCGTCGACTTCAGCTCGAGAATTTCACCGCGCGCGTCGACCGTGATCTTGCGCGAGAGGTCGCCGTTCGCGACGGCTGTCGTGACTTCGGCGATGTTACGCACTTGGTTCGTCAGGTTACCGGCCATCGAGTTGACCGAGTCGGTCAAATCTTTCCAGGTACCGCCGACGCCTTCGACCTGCGCTTGACCACCGAGCTTGCCTTCGGAGCCGACCTCGCGCGCAACGCGCGTGACCTCGAACGCGAAACCGTTGAGCTGGTCGACCATCGTGTTGATCGTGTCTTTGAGCTCGAGGATCTCGCCGCGAACGGTAACCGTGATCTTACGCGAGAGGTCGCCGTTCGCAACGGCCGTCGTCACGTCGGCAATGTTACGCACTTGAGACGTCAGGTTACCGGCCATGAAGTTCACGGAGTCCGTAAGGTCTTTCCACGTACCGGCGACGCCCGGAACCTCGGCTTGACCGCCGAGTTTACCTTCGGTACCGACCTCGCGCGCGACGCGCGTGACTTCCGATGCGAAGCCATTGAGCTGGTCGACCATCGTGTTGATCGTGTTTTTCAGCTCGAGAATTTCGCCGCGTACGTCGACGATGATCTTCTTGGAAAGGTCGCCCTTCGCGACGGCGGTCGTGACTTCGGCGATGTTACGCACTTGCGAGGTGAGGTTACCGGCCATGCCGTTGACCGACTCGGTCAAGTCGCGCCACGTGCCGGCGACGCCTTCGACGCGGGCCTGGCCGCCGAGCTTTCCTTCGGAACCGACCTCGCGCGCAACGCGCGTCACTTCGCCGGCGAAGGCGTTCAGCTGGTCGACCATCGTGTTAACGGTGCCCTTGAGTTCGAGAATTTCGCCGCGCGCATCGACCGTGATCTTGCGCGAGAGGTCGCCGTTGGCGACGGCCGTCGTCACGTCGGCGATGTTGCGGACCTGCGCCGTGAGGTTACCGGCCATGCCGTTCACGGAGTCGGTCAAGTCTTTCCAGGTACCGGCCACGCCGCGGACCTCGGCTTGTCCGCCGAGTTTGCCTTCGGTACCGACCTCGCGCGCGACGCGCGTCACCTCGCCGGCGAAAGCGTTGAGCTGGTCGACCATCGTGTTGACGGTGTTCTTCACGGCCAGGATCTCGCCGCGCACGTCGACGGTGATCTTCTTTGAAAGGTCGCCGTTCGCGACAGCCGTCGTGACTTCGGCGATGTTACGAACCTGAGACGTCAGGTTACCGGCCATGAAGTTGACGGAGTCGGTGAGATCTTTCCACGTACCGGCGACGCCCGGAACCTCGGCCTGTCCGCCGAGCTTGCCTTCAGAACCGACTTCGCGCGCAACGCGCGTGACTTCCGATGCGAAGCCGTTGAGCTGGTCGACCATCGTGTTGATGGTGTCTTTCAGCTCGAGAATTTCGCCGCGTGCATCGACGGTGATCTTCTTCGAAAGGTCGCCGTTCGCAACGGCGGTGGTGACTTCGGCGATGTTGCGGACTTGGTTCGTCAGGTTACCGGCCATCGAGTTGACCGAGTCCGTCAAGTCTTTCCACGTGCCCGCGACGCCTTGTACCTGCGCCTGACCGCCGAGTTTCCCTTCGGAGCCGACCTCGCGAGCGACGCGCGTGACTTCGAACGCGAACGCGTTGAGCTGGTCGACCATCGTGTTGATCGTCTTGCTGGACCGGAGGAACTCGCCTTTGAGCGGCCGGCCGTCGACTTCGAGCACCATCTGCTGCGAAAGGTCGCCGCGCGCGACCGAGCCGAGCACGCGACTCGTCTCCGCGATGGGATGCGTCAGATCGTCGATCAGCTCGTTAACGGAGGTCACGTAGTTCGACCACGCGCCTTGCCCCGATACGAGCGACGCGCGCTGCGCGATGCGACCTTCGCGGCCGACGACTTCGGAGATGCGCTGGAACTCGCCGAGCAATCGGGCGTTCAGCGTCACGAGGTCGTTGAACGCCTCCGCGACCTCGCCGTCGAGGCCGGGCTTAGCCGTCGACAGACGGATGGTGAAGTCGCCCTTGGCGACCCCGCGCAACGCGGAAAGCAGCTCCCGTTGAGCTGCCTCCCCGGTGGCACCGTTCTTTCCGTTATGACCGGCCTTGCCGTTCGATCGCGTTTTTGTGGCGGCTACCGTGGCACTCATTCGCAACTCCCCGGAAAATAAACGCCAAATCGCTTGCTAGGCATCCGTGACTAGCGAGCGTCAGGCGGTTTCTTGCATCCGAAGTTCCCCACGCCAGGGGTGCGTTAAACCTCCGGTTTTGGGCACGGTACCACGGGAAATGTTTACTGCTTCGCAAGCAAGGGTAAGCCTGACCCGACCGTGAGGGCTATGTCCCATCAACCCGTTATGACTGTTTCCGAATCGGAGCGTTTGGCCTTGGGCCTGCGCTTCTTGTCCACGGCCAGCAAGGTGCTCGCCTCGACGTTCGACTACGCGCTTACGCTTAAGCGCGTAGCGGAGCTTACCGTGCCCGCGTTCGCCGGGGGCTTTGCGGTCGAGCTGGATGAGTTCGGGACGCACGCGGTCGTCTTCACCACCGGTCCGATCGGCCCGGAGGAAGAAGTCTTTACCTTTCCGCTCGTGGCGCGCGAGCGCACGCTGGGCGCGCTCTGCATCGCGGGCCACCACGGCGTGACGCAGCTCGACGACTTCCATAATGAGCTCTTCGCCGAGCTCGCGGTTCGGATCGCCGTGGCCATCGACAGCGCGCAGATCTACGCGCGCGAACACCACGTCGCCGACACGCTGCAGCGCGCGCTTTTGCCGGAAGACCTGCCCGAGCACGAGATGGTGCACTTCGATGCGGCCTACATTCCGGCCACCGAAGAAGCAATCGTGGGCGGCGACTGGTACGACGCGTTCACGCTGCCCGACGGCCGCATCGCGCTCTCGATCGGCGACGTCGCCGGCCACGGACTGCGCGCCGCGATCGTGATGGGCGAAGTGCGCCAAGCCTTCCGCGCCGCCGCCCTCAACCCCACCTCACCGTCGGTGGTGCTCGAACGCGCCAACACGATCGTGAACATGCGCCAGAACCCGATCATGGTGACGGCGATTTTCGGCATCATCGATCCGTCGACGGCCACGATCACCTATGCCGCCGCCGGCCATCCCTCGCCGATCCTCGCGCTGCCGTGCTCGTTGGTCGAACGGCTGCCGACGGGCGGCATTCCGCTGGGCATCGCCGATACGATCGACGCCACCGACTGGTCGTTCACGATTCCGCCCGGCGCCTATCTCGCGTTCTATACCGACGGGCTGATCGAACATTCCAAAGACGTCGTCGCGGGCGAAGAGCAGCTGGTGGAAGCGATGCGGGCCGAGATCGGCGATCGCAGCACGGCGCCCGCGCTCTCGCTCATGCGCCGCGTCTTCGGCCACAGCAAGAACAGCGACGATGCAGCCGCGCTGTTCGTCGCGACGAGCGATGCGCCGCGCCACAACTTCGCCTTCGACTTCTCCGCGATTCCGCTAGCCGTGCCGATCGTGCGCCGGACGCTCAACCGCTATGCCACGCGTCTCGGCCTCGACGACGATCGCACCTACGCGCTGATCACGGCCGTCGGCGAAGCAATGGCCAACGCCGTCGAGCACGCCTATCCCGACCGGCCGGGCATCGTGCGCCTGCGCATTGCGAACGGCGACGGCGCGCTGCACGTGACGGTCGAAGATGACGGCCGCTGGAAGCAGGCGCAGAAACGCGAGGAACGCGGCCGCGGCCTGCCGTTGATGCGCGCGCTGATGGACGGCGTGGAAATTCGCACCAACCAGTCACACACCACGATCTTCCTAACCATGGCCTTGGACGGCAAGGCGCTGAGCGCCTAAAAATTTTTTGGTCATTCTGTTCGGAATGACAGGAAAACTTCTCTCTAAAGTTCTCCGCGTGCGTACGCGAATGCCGCGAGCACTGCTAGCGCGACGGTTTCGGTGCGCAAGATGCGCGTGCCGAGCGACACCACCACCGCGCCGGCCGCCGCCGCGCGCTCGACCTCGTGCGCGGAGAAGCCGCCCTCCGGCCCCACGACGAACAGCGCCGATGTAATCGCCGGCGCATCGACGTCGAACGTGTCGCGCAACGGCTGCACATCGGCCAGTTCCCACGGCAAATAGACGCGGTCGTACGTGCCGAACGTCGAGATCAGTTCATCCCACGCGGCGATCGGCGCCACCGCCGGGATGACGTTACGCCCGCACTGCTGCGCTGCGGTCTTCGCGATGCGTTGCCAGCGTTCGACCTTGTGATCGCCGGTGCGTTCGCCGACCACACGCTCGGAGCGCAGCGGAACGATCGCCGCAACGCCGAGCTCGGTCGCCTTCTCGACGATCACGTCCATCTTCTGGCCCTTGGGGATCGCTTGCGCGAGCGTGAGCCGCACGGCCGTTTCGCGCGTGCCGCGTTCGATCGGCGCATCGAGCGTGGCCGTGACCGCACCTTCCGCGACCGCGAGCGACGCCGCGAAGGCGCTGCCGGACGAATCGATGACGTGCACGCGATCGCCGGTGCGCCCGCGCAGCACGGTCGCGATCTTGCGCGCATCGTCGGGCGCGAACGTGACGCTCGCGCCGATCGCGTGCACGCCTTCGACGAAGAAGCGATCGCGCAGCGAGGCCATCGCCTATTCGGCTTTAAACGCTTCTTTGACGCGATCGAAGAACGAGCGGTCGCCGTCTTCGTCGGCGTTGGCGCGCTGGTACTCTTCGAGCAGCTCGCGCTCGCGTTTGCCGAGCTTCGTCGGCACCGCGATGCGAACCGTGACCAGATGATCGCCGCGCACGCCGCCGCGTACGGCCGGCATGCCGTGACCGCGCAGCCGGAACTGCGAACCGGTCTGCGTGCCCGCCGGAATGTTCAGCGTGTGTTCGCCGTCGAGCGCGGTGACGCGAATGTCGCCGCCGAGGGCCGCCGTGGGAAACGAGATCGGCGCTTCGGCATAGATGTTCAGCGCGTCGCGCTTGTAGAGGTCGTGTTTGCGCACGGAAAGGTAGACGTACAGATCGCCGTCGGGACCATTGCGCAGGCCCGCCTCGCCGCTGCCGCTCAGGCGAATGCGGCTGCCGTCGTCGACACCGGCCGGAATCTTCACCGTCAGCGTCTTGTCCGTTTCGACGCGCCCGCGTCCGCGGCACACGTGACATGGCTGCTGCACCACTTGCCCGTCGCCGTTGCACTTGCCGCACGTGGTCTGCGTGACGAACTGGCCGAGCGGCGTTTGGCGCACTTGGCGCGCGATGCCGGTAGCACCGCAGCGATCGCACGGCACGACGAGGGTGCCTGGTTCGGCGCCGCTGCCCTTACACGTGACGCACGCCGCGAGATGACGGAATGAGATCTCGCGCTGCGTTCCGGCGAACGCCTCTTCGAGCGTGATCTCGATGTCGTAGCGCAGATCGCTGCCGCGCTGCGGACCGTTGGCGCGCCCGGGCGCACCGCCGCCGGCGCGCTGCTGGCCGAAGAACATGTCGAAGATGTCGCCGAAGCCTTCGGCCGCAAAACCGCCGAAGCCGCCGCTCTGATCGCCGGCATGACCGAAGCGATCGTAGTTCGCGCGCTTCTGCGGATCGGAGAGCACTTCGTAGGCTTCGTTGATTTCCTTGAAGTGGTTCTCCGCGCCGGCCTTATCCGTCGCTACGTCGGGATGGTACTTGCGCGCGAGTTGGCGGTACGCTTTCTTGATGTCACCTTCGGGCGCCGTCCGCGGTACGCCGAGGACTTCATAATAATCAGCCGGCACGCGCTATCGAATCTCGACGTTATCGAGATACGCCCCGAGCGATTGCGCCGTACCGCTGGCAAGCGCCATCAAGCGGCCGTACGGCATGCGTCGCGGTCCGAGAATAGCCAGCAAGCCGACGCCGCGGTCGCCGAAGCGGTAGGGAACGGTCACCACGCTGCACTCGGCCATCTCGTCGGCGCCGAGTTCGGCACCGATGTGCACGTGCGGGGTCTCCGAGGGATGCGCGAGGTCGTCGGCAATGAGATCGTAGAGCACCTTTTGTTCTTCGACCATTCGGAGGATCGAACGTAGCTTGCGCAAGTCGTGAAACTCGGGCTGGTCGAGCAAGTTCTGCGCGCCGGCCGCGGTGATTTGGGGATCGCTGCGGCGCGCGTTGCGAAACGCGGTCTGGAGGGCGCGCCGGATCTCCGGCGATACGGCGATGCTCTCGCTCACACGATCGATCGCCGCCGGCGAAATGTCTTCCATCACCTTGCCGCCGAGCACGGCGTTGAGCGCGTTCGAGAGCCGCGTCAGCTGATCGGCCTCGACGTCGACTTTCCACTCGACCATCTCTTGCGCTGCGACGCCCATCGACGTGACGATCACGATCAGACTCGTGCGCGCCGAGAGCCACAGCAGCTGCACGTGCTTGAACGCGTGCGTGTCGCGCGAGGGCGCGATGGCGAGCGCAACGTTGTGCGAGAGGCCGGAGAGCAAGCGCGTGGCCTGATCGATCACTTCGTCGAGCTCCCGGCTGGCCTCGCGGAACTGGTCGCGGATCTGGCGGGCATCGGTTTCGGCCAGCGGCTCGGGCTTCATCAGCCGGTCGACGAACGTCCGGTAGCCTGAGTCGGAGGGGATACGACCGGCCGAGGTGTGGGGCTGCACGAGGTAGCCGCCGGCCTCGAGTTCGGCCATTTCGTTGCGAATGGTCGCCGAGCTCACGCCGAGGTTGTATTTCTGCGTAAGCGTCACCGAGCCGACCGGCTCCGCCGTGTTGATGTACTCGTACACCACGGTGGCCAGAATGAATGCTTTTCGTTTATCGAGTTCGGGTCTGTCGTTCATCGCTTTAGCAGCCTGCACCGGAGAGTGCTAGGCTATCGCTCAAGGTACCACGTCGCCCCGGAGGGGTCAAGGTCAAGCCAGGCCGGCGAGGTGTCGCCGGTGGGCGATTGTGATGTATTCCGAGATCACGACCCCATGGAAAAAGACGTTGCCGACGAGCGCTTCCCAGAGCGGGGTGGTGCTCACCACCCGCATGATCGGCACCGCCACGTCTTCCGTAATGAAGAACATGAAGAAGCCGTAGGCGATGCCGCACAGGACCGAGGTCGGCGCCGTCCAGCTGGGCTTGAAGCGCGCGGCCATGCTGGCGTAAAAAATGCCGAAAATCGCCGCCGAAAAAAAGTGCAGAAAGAGCCCGAAGAGCAGGCCGACCAGCGGCACCGCCTCGATCCGCGGCCCGAACACGCCGACGGCGAATTGCACGAAGTAGTCGCCGAGCACGGGCTCGTGGACGATGGCGACCCCGACGAAGAGGAAGAACAACGCCGAAACCAAGCCGGCAATAATGCCGCCGTAGAGCCCGTCCGACCAGCGTACCATGGCCTACAGACTTCGCGACCGAAAGGGCATCGCCTCGGCGGAACAAAGCCCTACGCCATGACGACGCCCGCGCAACCCGAAGCCATCGAGGCCCTCCTCAAGGAAGCACGCCGTTCTCCGCCGCCGCCGGCCTTCGCCGCCCAGGCAAACGCCAAGCCCGGCGTTTATGAGGAAGCCGCCGACTCCGAGGCTTGGTGGACTAGCTGGGCGCGCAAGCTCGAATGGATGAAGCCGTTCACCAAAGGGCTCGTGTGGAACGAGCCGTTCGCGACCTGGTTCGCCGACGGCGAACTCAACGCGTCGGTCAACGCGCTCGACCGCCACGTGCGCAACGGCCTCGCCTCGTGCGTCGCCTACTACTTCGAGGGCGAACCGGGCGATCGCTGGAGCGTGACCTACGGCGAGCTTCTCGATCAGGTGTGCCGGTTCGCCAACGGCCTGCGCAAGCTCGGCGTGAAGAAGGGCGATCGCGTCGCGATCTACATGCCGATGATCGTCGAGCTGCCCGTCGCGATGCTCGCCTGCGCGCGCATCGGCGCGACGCATTCGGTGATCTTCGGCGGCTTCGCGCCCGATGCGATCGTCGATCGCGTCAACGACTCGCAGTGCGTGGCGCTGATCACGGCCGACGCCGGCTGGCGCCGCGGCAAAGTCGTGCCGCTCAAGGCCAACTGCGATGAGGCGATCGCGAAGGGCATGCCCTCGCTCAAGCACGTGATCGTTGCCAAGCGCGTCGGCGAAAAAGTCGATATGGTGGCCGGCCGCGATCATTGGTGGGACGACGTCGTGAAGGATCAGCCGTCGACGTGTGAGCCCGAGCGCATGAACGCGGAAGACTTGCTCTTTCTGCTCTACACGTCGGGCACGACGGCGAAGCCGAAGGGCATCAAGCACAGCACCGGCGGTTACCTCACGCAAGTGACCGCGACGCACAATCTCGTGTTCGACATCAAACCCGAAACCGACGTGTACTGGTGCGCGGCGGACATCGGCTGGGTGACGGGCCACTCGTACATCGTGTACGGACCGCTCTGCAACGGCGTGACCAGCGTGCTGTACGAAGGCACGCCCGATTTCCCCGACAAGGACCGGCTCTGGGCAATCATCGAGCGCTATAAGGTGACGATTCTCTACACCGCGCCGACCGCGATCCGCACGTTCATGAAGTGGGGTACGGAGTACGTCGAAAAGCACAACCTGAGCTCGCTGCGGCTGTTGGGTTCCGTCGGCGAACCGATCAATCCGGAAGCGTGGATCTGGTACCACACCTACATCGGGGGCGGACGCTGCCCGGTCGTGGATACCTGGTGGCAAACGGAAACCGGCGGCATCATGATCACGCCGCTGCCCGGCGTTACGACGCTCAAGCCCGGCTCCGCAACGAAACCGTTCCCCGGCATCGGCGTCGACATTCTCGATGAGGCCGGCAACAGCGTGCCTCTCGGCGGCGGCGGTTACATCGTGCTCACGAAACCGTGGCCCTCGATGATGCGCGGCATCTACGGCGATGACAAGCGATACGCCGAGACGTACTGGTCGCGCTTCCCGCACAAGTATCTCGCCGGCGACGGCTGCAATCGCGACACCGACGGCGACTACTGGTTCATGGGCCGCATCGACGATGTGATGAACATCAGCGGCCACCGCATCTCGACGACCGAAGTGGAGTCGGCGCTGGTCGACTACCCTGACGTTGCGGAAGCCGCGGTGACGGGCAAGAACGACGACGTGACCGGCCAAGCGATTGCGGCGTTCGTCACGCTGAAGTCGCACGCCATCGGTTCGCCCGAACTCGCCGACAAGCTGCGCAAACACGTCTCCGAGAAACTCGGCAAGTTCGTGTATCCGAAGTACGTGACGTTCACGCAAGAACTTCCGAAGACGCGCAGCGGCAAAATCATGCGCCGGCTGCTACGCGACATCGCCGAAGGCCGCATGCTCGGTGACACCACGACCCTCGCCGACTCGAGCGTCGTCGCCGAACTCCAAGAACGCGCCGCCGCCGAAGCGCACAAGGAAGAGTGACCCACTAGCCCCCGTCGGCGAGGCCGTGCGTGATCTGAACTTTTCCGTTGAGGATGTCTTGGACGGGAACTTGCGGGTAGCCGACTTTTAACGCCGTTGATTCGGCGTACGCGTCGGCGATGAGATCGCGCAACATCTTGGCGCCGGCAGCGAGCCGGTCGAGCGTAAAATTCACAGCGTCGGGGGTGACCGCGTCGAACGCACCGGCGCCTTCGAGTTGATACACCTGCGGCACGAACGAGTTCGTCTGCGCTAGGTAGGCCTCGACGCGCGGCAACACCGGTCCGGGCGCGGGTACGTACGGGGCGATGTGCGAGAGCACGGCGTCGGCGGTCGTGTGCGCGTTCACGAAGTCGCTCTCAAACTTCGCGTGAATCTTCTTCGACTGCGTGTAATTGTTCGGATTCGGGTAGCTGCCCCAGCCGTTGAAGTGCGCGCTGACGTGCAGCGGCTGCGAGCCGTCGGCAACGAAGTGGCCCCAGTAGCCGATGTCGCGCAGGATGAGCGTTTCACGCAGCTGGCGATCGTTGCCGTAGAACGTCTTGTCTGCCGGGTTCGTGGCGTTCGCTTCAGCAAACGAGTCGACGCGCCAGATGCCGAAATCTTTCACGAGCAATGCGTAGCCGTCGGCGATTTCGTAGGGTAAGAAGCCGCGGTTGTACTCGTCGGTCGGTTTGGCGCCCTTACGCAGCGCGGTGTCATACGCTTCGCGCGTGATCGGAAGTGCCGAAAGCTTGAGCGTGCCGCCGATCGTGCCGTCATCTTCGAGATCGAGGAAATGCGCCGGATCCTCATCGCCGTCGCGCGTCTTGCCGGAGCCGCGGTCGCGGTCGGCCTCCGGTCCGAGCGCCGTAATCTCGGCGATTGCGTCAGGCGTGCGAATGAACGGAGGAACGCTGTCGGGCAGCGTCTGAACGGCATCGCCGTTGATGAAGCGGTGGCCGACCGCACCCCAGGCAAACGCCGGGGCGGGCGCTACGAGGACGAGGCCGAGCAGCACCGCAAAAAGTGATGATACGCGCATGAACGAAGCCCTTCGCTAAGTCCCTAGGTGTTCCCGAGGGTATCGACGCTGATCTCGTTCAGTCGCCGGACGTTCTGATATGCGCCGCACGCGCAATGCATCCAGTCCTCGATCACGACGGTAAACGGTTGATCGCCACGGTAAAGGTAGCGCGCCGTCTGTTCGCCCGATTCGAAGTCGATCGGTTGACCGCAATGCCAACAAACCACGGGTGCCACCGTGCCGATGGGACGCATGACTATACGTTGGATGGCACGTCATCCCACAGCGCGCCGAGGCTATCCAGCTCGGCAATTCGCGTTGCCGGCGGCAACGCATCGACGATCGTCGCCCCGTAACGCATACTCAAGGCACGCCCATCCAATAATGCAATGAGACCTCGATCACTTTTTGAGCGGATGAGCCGCCCGAATCCTTGTTTCAAACGGACGATTGCACTCGGGATCATGTACGCCTCGAAACCCGAACGGCCTCGTGCCTCGAGCGCGGCAATGCGCGCGGCAACCAGCGGATCAGCCGGCGAGGGGAACGGCAGCCGGTCGATGATCACGCACGAGAGCTGATCGCCGACGACGTCGATGCCTTCCCAGAACGTACCCGTGCCGAACAGCACTGCGTTTTTGGTGGAGCGGAACCAATCGAGCAGCGCGGTGCGCGGCAAATCGCCTTGCAGTTTGGTGGGAAACGTCAGCCGTTCGGCCAGGATCGCGTGCACTTCGCGCAAGCGCGCATACGACGTGAACAGCACGAACGCGCGCCCCGAGGTGCGGTCGAGACATTCTTCGATGATCGGCGCGGCTTTTTTGGCGAAATCCTTGTCCTTCGGGTTGAGATTTCCCGGTGCAATGTAGAGCCGCGCTTGCGATGCGTAGTCGAACGGCGAGGGCGCGATCAATTCTTGCGCGGCCTCGATACCGAGCATCTCGCGCAGGAACGCGAACGATCGTCCTTCGGCCAGCGTTGCACTGGTCAGCACGACGCTCGGCGTACGCGCGAACAGATGCACGCGCAAAAACTCGGCGACTTCGAACGGCGCGGCGTTGAGTTCGTAGCGCGCATCGCGATCGCCACGTTCGACCCACGCGATCGTGTCGCGTTCGTCGGCCGGCACTTCGCCGCTCGTCGCTTGTTTGGCCGCAGATTCGATGCGGTCGACCGTCGCAATGTGCGCGGTCACGGCACGCAGTGCGAGATCGCGCCTGCGTTCGCTCTCGGCTTCGTTGTCGCTCGGACGCCGTAACGCCGTCATCCAATTGCCGTGGACCCAATTTTCGAGCCGGTAGAACGATTCGCGAATCGACGGCAGCAGGTCGAGGATCTCGTCGTTGGCAGCGACCGGATAGCGTTCGCCCGGCACGCGCGCCAGCACCATCTGCAAACGTCGCATCGCTTCGTCGATTTCGGCATCGTGAGAGGCCGGCACCGTGTAGGTGCGATGCAGCTTGCGCATCATGCGTCCTACGCCGCCGGCCGAGAGCGACGCCGTCAGGGCAGCGGTCGCGTACTTCTCGCACTGATGCGCTTCATCGAGAATTGCGACGTCATACGACGGCAAGAGCGTACCGCCGGCCACGAGATCGAGAAAGAACAGCGCGTGGTTGACGACGACGATATCGGCGAAGCGCGCCGCGTCGCGGCGTTTGAAGAAATGACAGTCGGCAAACCGCGAGCAGAACTCGCCCACGCAATCGTCGGCATCGGCGTCGAGGGCTTCCCAGTCGTCGCTGCGCGGGGTGAACGTGAGCTCGGCGCGATCGCCCGTTTCCGTGCGATCCGCCCAGAGCCAGAGCTTCTCCATCGCCGCGCTCGGCGCCACGAGCCGCTCCGCGCTCATCTTCTCGTACTTCTGCCGGCACAAGTAGTGATTGCGGCCCTTGAGCAGTTCGACGCGTGCCGTGATGCCGAGCGCGTTGACGACGAGCGGAATGTCCTTGCGCACGAGTTGCTCTTGCAGCGCGATCGTGCCGGTCGAGATCACGACCTTCTTCCCCGAACGCAATGCGGGCACGAGGTACGCGAGCGACTTGCCGACACCGGTACCGGCTTCTACCAACGTGTGGGCGTTCTCGAGAATGCCGCGCTCGATTAGTTGCGCCATTTGCACTTGACCCGGGCGTGCTTCAAAACCCGCCAGGGTTTTTGCGATGGGGCCCTGAGGACCGAACGTTTCGTCGATCTGCATCAGGCCCGCGGCGTATGTTCGGACGCTGGATCTTCCGGTGAATGTTCGATCGTGACGACGCCCGGATCCGGTCCGATGCGTTGCGCGTACTGCGGCCCGTCTGCTTCAACCGCCACGCGCTGGCGCGGAATGCGAAAGAGCACGAGGCCGCACAGCGTGCCGGCGATCAAGCCGCCGACGTGATCGGCGATCGAGATGTTCGAGCCGGGCCACAGGCTGATCGCGAGGTTGATCACGATGATGCCAGTCGTTTGCTGCATGATGCTGCGGCCGCGCTCGCCTAAACGGAACCCGGCGATGGCGAGCGCGCCGAAGAGTCCGAAGATCGCACCGCTGGCGCCGATCGTGACGACGTCGGGCGTGAATTCGGTGACGGCCACCCCGCCGGCGAGCCCCGCCACCGCGTAGATGATCGCCATGCGCGGCGTGCCGTAGATCAGCTCGACGAACGTGCCGACTTGGTAGAGCGCGATCATGTTGAAGAGCAAATGCATGTCGCTGCCGTGCAGAAACGCGGACGTGACGATGCGCCACCATTGCCCGTTTTGCAGCACCGGCCCGTAGAGGCCGCCGTGCGCGTAGAGCTGGGCCGGTTCCAAACCCCAAACGAGACGCTCGCACAGGTACACGATCACGTTGATCGCGACGAGCAGTTTCGTCAGCACGCGTTACGCGCTGCGGAGCGACGTTTCGCTAAGTTCGACCGAGATGAGGCGGGCGAGTTCGAGCGAGATGGCGTGGCGGCCGCTCGGCCCGGTAAGGGTGACCGGACCGCCGAGCGGGGCGCGCGAAACGACATCGACGGCCGCCCCTGGGCGGATGCCGATCTCGTCGAGGAAGCGGAGCATCTCCGGCACGTCCTCGGCCACATCGACGATGCGCACTTTGGAGCCGGCATCAACGTCCGCCAGCTTGCGGTCCATCCGGTTGGGCTCGCTCAGGTCGGCGGCCGGGATCGGGAGGCCGTGAGGGCAGAATTTCGGGTCGCCGAGGACCGCCACGAGGCGTTCCTCGACCCGGGCGCTGATCGCGTGTTCGAGCCGGCACGCTTCTTCATTCACTTCGTCCCACGGCATTCCCAAGATGGTCGTGAGAAAGCACTCCGCCAGACGATGGCGGCGCATGACCCGGACCGCGACGCTTAGACCGCGCTCGGTGAGCTTGGCCTCACCGCGAGCAACGTAAGCGAGATACCCCTCGGAGGCGAGCTTCTTGAGCATCCCCGATACGGAGGCCGGAGCAACCCCGAGGTCGGCTGCGAGGCCGGACGTGGTGACACCCGGCCCCTCGCGATCTAGGCGGTAGATGGCCTCCAAATACTCTTCCGTGGACTCATCGAAGTGGGTGTGACCGGCCATTTTCGACTACTTCGACCATTGGTGTTTGACAACCTGATACCCGAACCGGTAGACTGAGGCTCGCCCATCGCGGGGTGGAGCAGTCCGGTAGCTCGTCGGGCTCATAACCCGAAGGTCACAGGTTCAAATCCTGTCCCCGCAACCATTAAAAGCCCGGTAACACGGGCTTTTTTCTTTGCATTTTGGATGCTGGTTGTAGTTTGGTTGCAGTCGGTCGTAACAAGCGACTCGATATGCGCTCCGAGCCGATCCAGCGCACCGTGCTGCGCGCCCGGAACGAGAAATTTGCAGCGACGGTTGGACCACTGTGGACGAGGATCGCTGCAGCATCGTTGGATCGACCCCGCTCGAGAGCATCGTAGTCGCCGCCGTATTCCGCGCGTCGTGCAGTCGCGTTGTCGATAGCCCGGCCTTGAGAGCTAGGCGAGCGAACCCGTTGTTTCGCCGCCTTGGGCGTGAGGCGCTCTCCCAGCTCATCGGTGAAAGCTGCCCCTCGTCCCGGTAGAGGCCCCGTCCACATTGCTGGTCGGCCTCTTGCACCGCCTCTGTGTCTTAACCGGCATTGACGTTACGAAGTGCGGCTCTCTCGTGGGGAATACGTGTGCAGCTCGTCGCACGTAAGGTTTGCACGTTGGTCTCGGGTGTCCGTCCGTCAAAGGCGAGGGCATTCACATCTGACGAGATCACGTCTCTTCTCTTTGTTTCCCGCGGCTCGCGCTGGAAAGCGTTCGTCGTCCATGCGCTAACGATCGGTGCACGCCGCGGCGAGCCCTGTGGCAGAACTGGGAACATGTTGATCTCAATGAGGGCCGGGTGACCATCCGTCAGTCGGTTTCGCAGATCAACTCCGTCGCGATCAAAGGGACGAGATCCGGCCGCGCCCGCGGGTTGCCGCTCTCAACGAGAGCGATCGAGGATTCGAAAAGTAAACTAGAACGCATAGTCGATAAGCTTCTAATTTCGCCCATGTGAACAAATCTCGGGATCTGTGAGTACGAGACACGAAAAGAGTGCGCTCGCTCGCTTGTGCGGGGTGCGCGTCCCGACAACGCGAATTGTAGGATGCTGACGACATGCCAAGCGAAATGCCGGTGGAACGGCCCGCGTTCGGCGCGCTATTGCGCCGCCTACGCATCGAGGCGGACCTTTCTCAGGAGTTGCTGGCTGAGCGAGCGCACATCAGTCGCGCCGCGGTTAGCTCTCTGGAACGCGGGGCCAGGCACGCGCCGCAACGGCAAACGCTAACACTGTTAGCCCAGGCGCTTCGGCTGGACGCGAATCAACTCGCTCTTCTCGAAGATGCGGCCCGCCAATCGACGACCCGGCACCCCCGGCGAAACGATAGCGTCGATGCGAATAACCAAGAGGTCGGACCGGCTGCGAACGTTCCCGCTACGCCGACGTCATTCGTCGGCCGAACTGTCGAGAGCGAAGCTCTATTAGGATTACTGCGCGCTGGATCGTGCGTCACGGTGTGGGGAAGCGGCGGTATCGGCAAGACTCGCCTCGTCATGGAGACTCTTTCGCTCGCCGCTACGCGCTTTAAGGGCGGCATCTTTTTCATATCATTGGCGGAGCTGACCAACCCGGCGGACATCCTGCGAACAATCGCGGCTTCAATCGACGTTCGCGAAGAAACGGAACGGCCGCTACTCGAGACGATCGTAGATGTACTGCGCAACCTCCAGGCGCTACTTATCTTCGATAACGCCGAACATCTCGTCGCGGAATGCGCCCTCGTTGTCGCGCGTCTATTGAGCGACGCGCCGGGGCTCACAATCGTATGTACCAGTCGCGAACCACTGCGAATCGGGGGTGAGAGGGTGTTCGCGTTGGAACCGTTACCGGTGCCCGACCCAGATGATCCCGTCTTAGCAAATGCGCCGGCGGTTCGGTTGTTTCTCGATCGGGCTGAGAGTGCGGGCGTACGCTTCAACTACGCGGCCGAGCTGCGCACAATCGCCGCCATTTGTGTGCGTTTAGATGCGATCCCCCTAGCAATTGAGCTTGCAGCTGCTCGTACGCCCTTAATGAGCGCACGACAAATCGAGCGCCTGCTGGACGATCGCTTCCAGCTGCTGAACCGTGGCGATCGGAGCGCCGCAGCTCGGCATCAAACCCTTATCGGTGTGCTCGATTGGAGCAACGCCCTCTTGAGCGAAGCCGAGCGCATTGTGCTTCGGCGCGTTGCCGTCTGGCCTGGCAATTGGACGCTTGACGACGCCGTCTCGGTTGTAGGCGACGATCTTCTCGATCGCTGGGCGACGATAACGGCCCTCGGAGACCTCGTGAACCGCTCGTTGATCGTCGCGTTCGAAGCGCCCGAAGAGCGTCACTACAGGCTCCTACAAACGACGCAGGCGTATGCGCTCGAACAAGCCCGCGCAGCTGGCGAGTCCGCGTTAATTGAACGGCGCCAGGCCGAGCGTCTTCGCAATGTTGTTTTGGAGGCGTCCGAGGCGTGGCGAAGTGGTGACGACCTCCCGTTCCGGCGAATCGAGACGGCATCTCTGCGTGCAGCTCTGCGCTGGGCAATTACGTTACGCGGCGATGTGTCGCTCGGCGCTGTTATAGCAGGCGATGCGGCAATGGCCTGGGATTTTCGCGGCGCGCATCAAGAAGGCTTGAACTGGATCGAGGAGGCACTCGCTGCTCTGGAGCCAAGCGACGTTGCGCCGCGCGTTCGTGCTTTAATCGGGTCAGCGCGACTTGCCCGCCGTCTACACGAGTATGTCCGCGCCTTCGACATCGGGCATCGTGCCGCTGAGCTTGCCGCATCGGTAGACGATCGCAGGCACCGGGCCATCGCACTCTTACTCACTGGACATCCCGCGATGACAATCGGAGAGTCGGAGTTGGGGCGCGCAGCGCTGCGAGAGGCGGCTGAAATTTTTGAAGAACTTGGCGACGACCGGGGATTGACCGGCGCCTTCTACGAGCTGGCGGCGGTTGCATTTCTTGCCGGCGACTTCGAGGAAGCTCGTAGCCGCCTTGCCGAACTCGCAACGCGCTTTCGCAACGCTGGAAATGCTCGGCCAGCAACCGAAGCGACAATCGATCTTGCTGAGGCAGAATTTCACCTCGGCAACACCCACGAGGCCATTGCGCGTGCGAGCGATGCACTTGCGAGCGCGCGAAGGCTCGGTTCAACGCTGCTTGTCGTAACGGCGACCCAGAATATCGCTGGATACTTGATTCAAGCTGGTGACCTCGCACAGGCTCTGTCTTATGCGCGTTCATCGCTTGACCTTGCACTCGCGCACGCCTATCGAGTACATGCCGGTTATTCGGTCCTCCACATCGCGGCAATTTTAGCGTTGTGCGACGACGCCTATGACGCAGCGCTTTTATGCGGCTACGCGAAGGCACGATTACATCAACGTAACGATCGTCATCAATCGACCGAACTCCAAGAGTATGTTTCGCTGCAGAGACGCCTCAATCAGGCCTTTACTGCCGAGGTCTGTCGCGCGCTCATTGCTGAGGGCGCCGAACTCGACGACGACGAAGCCATGGCGCTCATATCGGACATCACGCCATCTATCGCGGCTGGGTAGCTTCCGCTCCTGGAAGTGCAAGCGGCCGGTGGTTAATGATCTCGCGGCGTGCAAGGCTCCCGCTCGTGTAGTAGATGTCCGCGTAAACTGTATGCATGTGCCTTTTGCCATCGCGCGCCTCCCCTTACGATCGCAAAAGCTGCGGCGACATCGCAGCGCTTCATGATTGAAAGGGTGCTCTTCAATGGCTAACGTGTGTCTGTTGCAACAGAGTCAGGCCAATGGAAACTGGAGTAGTCCGGTCGAGCTTGGCGGCGAAGCAAAGCTTGTTGCAGGATATCAGAACAGTGACGGTCGGCTGGAAGTCTTTTGGACTGACCAGAACGATAACATCTTCCATAATTGGCAGATTTCGGCAAACTCGGGGGCAACTTTTGGTCCCTGGAAAGGCGCAAATGCATTCGGCGGTGCCGCAAAGCAACTCGCACTTACGCGCGACAGCCTAAATCAATTGACGCTCGTGTATATCGGCCTAGACGACCAGCTCTACACGACGCACAACGTCGCAGGTAATTGGTCGCCCCTCACATCCTTTGGCGCGCAAGCGGTGAAACAGTTCACTATTGCTATGAATTTGGATGGCCGGTTGGAAATTTTATTTATCGGCCTCGCCGACAACTTCATCTACGATACGTGGCAGTCACCACCGAACCTCGACTGGAAGATTCCGGTCAAAACGCCATGGGCGGCAAAACAAATCGCGCTCGCTCGCAACGCCGACGGTCGCCTCGAATTTTTCTACGTCGGCTTGAACGGTCAGATCTACCACGCGTGGCAACAGAAGGCAGCTGCAGGCCCATGGTTGGAGGCGCAGCTCAGCGGCGGTGCTCAGACGATCGTAACCGGTAACAACAGCGACGGTCGCATCAGCATTTTCTACATTGGTCTCGATGGCTACATCTACCACAATTCCCAAGTCGCGCCGAATTCCGGTACATGGGGTGGAGATATCCGGGCCTATCAAAATCCGGACCCCGACTTTCCCATCTACGACGGTGGGGGCATTACATTGGCGCTCGGGCGCAATGCCGACGGCCGGCTACAACTCTTCTACGAGGGAATCGACGGGTACGCGTACAGCACGTGGGAAGCCACGCAGAACGGAATGTTTACCGGCGGCAACCGGGTTACTCCGGCTACGGCGTTCTCGCCAATGACCGCAATGGACGGACGCATTTCGTTGTTCTACGTGGGCCAAACGTATTCGCCGACGGCTAATGCCTATATTGAACAAGGTGGATTTCAGGCGTACGTGCAGTGCACGAACTTAATGCCTGGTAGTGAGATCTACGTTGGCTGGAGCTCCCACGACGGAAACGGTCTGACGACCGGCGGCTCTTCGGTCTTTTCCGCCAATGTGGACAATGGGGTCGACCAGCCTATTCCCGACGCCTTCCTTCCAAACACCGTCGGCGCGACGATCGACATCGGCATTATGGAGAATATTGACATCCAACCGAACGGAAAGGGCTGGCATCTATGTCCGCCGCAAACGCTCCCGCCGGGAACCGTTCAGCGCGCTATTCCACAAAGGTTGAGCGGTAGCGGCCAGCCCGTGTAGCGTTAGAGGAAGGCGTGAAGCCAATTGAACACGGTCGCCCCGACCGATGTCACGGCCAGATGGCCCTGCCCGTAGTGGAACCCAGCGGGGTGCGATGGATCGCTTCCTCCGGCGAGGTTCGCTGGGTCGCGGCAACAGGCGCGGAGATCCCTACATTGGACGATGCGTACCGACGGGCCGATTACTGCCGAGCCCGGCATTCATGGTGATTTAGCTGCCGTGCCAGCGCGGGACGGACCACTCTACGTAATTCATGTTCCGCGCCCTTGGCGGGTATAGCAGTCGGCCGCGATTACGCCTGAATTGGCGACATGAGGCTCCGCCGCCATCCGTGTTACCAGCGGCCAGCGGCAATGACGAGTGGTAATCCGATCGTGCACATCGCTAGCGCCATTAAGCACATTGCGAGAGACGATGCGGCAGCCGCAGTCTCACTTTCCGTTGCTGCCTGTGCTGTACCAATGCCGTGAGAGATTGCGCCAAGCGCGAGTCCGCGACTGCGTTGATCTCGCACGCCGATGACATTTAATGAAGCCGGACCGATGCTGGCACCAATGACACCGACCGCGATGACGGAAATCGCCAACACCGCCGACGGTGCGTGCGCTAACGGGGCTAGCTGAGACGAGATTGCAAGTGTCACGGATTTTAAGACGAGCACACCGGACAAGCTCGCCGGCAAACCGAGTACATGCGCGAGTAGAAGTGCACACGCTACCGATGCTACGAAGCCGCAGCCGAGCGCTAAGAATATCGCACGCACATTTAAGACAAGCATATCTCGGTGTTTGACTATGAGTACCGCGAGCGCAGCGGTGGAAGGCCCAAGCCAGCCGGAAAGTATCGCACCGCCGGGTTCATAGGCCGCGTATGGAATGCGCGCGAGCAGGAGCACCGAAATGACAAGGACCACGGTGCTGAACACCGGCGTAGTTGCTGGATTCTGCCATCGCCGGCGCAAACTTAGGCTCACGGTATAGGCGCCGATCGTGAGAACGACCCCGAAGACGACCCCTGCCATCACATGCAATTCCTATAAAGACAAAGATGTTGCGCCACTAAGCCTGTTATTGCGATGCCGACAGTAACGCTGACGCTGAGGGTCACTGCAAGCGGGAGCACGATCGGAACGAGCATACTCCAAGAGCCGAGGATCGCGATTGCGAGCGGCACGAAGAATAGAGAGAGGTGGCGCGTGAGTAGTAACGCGGTCGGTTCGAAGAAACACCGCGCCGATCGAACCATCGCCAGCAACGCAAACATCACGATAACTGCAAGCGCGTTCCCAGATAGGGGCGCATGGAGCCGTTGAACGAGACCGTTCGCAGCGGCGCTTACAAGCCACAATACGAGAAGCGGCGATACCCGGCGTGCGATGTGGCCGCCGATCGCAGCGATGGAGGACACCGTTAGCCGCAGCCGAGTCGACGACGCTTGTATGCTCGCCTTAGACGGAAGGCCACCCGGTGTTTGTTTCGCGCGTGGTGCCGCGCCACGAATGTACCAGAATCTGAGCAAAATATGCACAGGCGCAGTATCGCTCGCCGAAGGGTGCTTCGCGAGTGACAGTAGGACAAATTACGCGTACAACTCGGCGAGCCTGGCGTCGACCTGGGTGCGCGGCAGCCCGTCGTGGTCGCAAGACAATGGGGCGCTCAATGCTTAGGCGCCTGCAGCTTTCGATCCCACCGGCAATCAATTGGGTCGCAGCCGTATGCCGAGTACCTCGATGAACGGACGCGTAATCGAGAAAGGCTATTGAAGGGCTAGCGCCATTCAGCGGGATCTACGCCAAGCCCACCCGCATGGCGTGAACCGCTGCTTGCGTGCGCGCCGTGCAATTGAATTTCGTGAAGATGCGGCTCACGTGATTTTTTATCGTCTTTTCCGACAGATGGAGATTTCCGCCGATTTCTTTGTTCGACATGCCCTCGACAATCAACCGGATGACATCTACTTCGCGAGTTGAAAGATCGAGCAAATCCGCGGGTTGCCGGTTCGAGCCGCGATGAATCAAACGTCCTGCGAGACGGGAGTCGACGTACGTTTCGCCCAACGCGACCGACTTGACGGCGCGAAGAAACTCGCTGGGTGTGACATCCTTCACGATATAGCCGTCAACGCCGGCCCTCAGGCAGCGCTGCATGACTTCGGGCTGCAAATGCATTGACAGCGCGCAGATACGAACGTCTGGTGAGGCGCTGCGGCTGATTTGGACGACTTCCACGAGATCCATGCTGCTGTCGATATCGATGATGATGACGTGCGGACGCAGCGAACGCAGAACTTCTTCCGTGAGCGCGTCAACGTCACCAATAACTTCAAATGCTGAATCCTGTGCGAGCATGTGGCCAAGCGCTTTTGAAAAAAGAACCTGGTTTCCGACGATGAGAGTCCGGCTAGAAACGGCGAGCACTTCAAAAATCCTTACTTATTGCAATGCTAGATTGCATTGCGGTGGTATGTGTGCCCAATATACCCGGTGCATTTAGCGTTCTATATCCCGTGAATAGGGGAGTCTCTTCGAGACTTAGCCGGACTTAAGCGTGAAAGTGTCCGATCTGTGCATTTTTGTCACGAACTTTTAACGAAACGTCTCGATGTTTTCGATCAGTCTAAAACGCAAGCGGAATCTTTTTGTAAAGGTATTGTAGAGATTACAAGCGAGAGCGCGCAATTTCTGATTCGTGCCAGATTGTGTAATGATAGCTTAACGATATGCCGCTTTGCTCGTGCGGACGTCGGCAATTTGCTCGCGTAAAAAGCCGAGCTCGTAATAGTGACCGCGAAGCCGCGATTTGTTCGAATTGTCTCAGGATCTACCGGTCCTTGCCGGACGTTCGGGTGGTGGACCCTTGGCGGCCGCGGCGCTGCATATCTCGCATAGCTCGATTATCCGCGGTTCGAGGTCCGGGCGGCGCCGGCGCCACACGGTGACCGGGGTGCCAGGTAGGCGCGATATGAACCCGCACGCCCGGCAGCGCATAGCCTCGTCCTCATCTAGCTCGCCCTGACCATCGAGCAGGTAATCGGCGGCGATCGCCGCGCAAGCTGCGGCGTCAAAGCCCCCCGCAAAAGAATCATTCACACACGGATACCGCCGGCAGGTAGCGGCGCTTAGGTGAAGTCCGCAACGGCGTTCTGCGGCGTGACGCTGGCGCTATGGGCGTTGTGCCGCTCGTCGTTACCAGGGCGCGGTCGAACCGAGCCCACCAGGTCTTGCTGTCGGAGGCGTCGACCCTCAGCGTCTGCCTGCCGTGCGACAACGTAACCGTCGTGCCGGTGCGGACGTCAGGCAAGCGCTCGCGCACCTCGCGGGTGACGAGTTCAGGCCTGGGCTGTAGAAACATCGGCATCCGGCGGCCTTCGCCGAAGTCACCTTTTCGTCCGCCGTTCACCGAGCCGCTTGTGGGAAACGTACCAGACTATTGCCCCGGTGCTGGATGTTCATGGGCGGCCGTCGCACCCCCGAAGCGATCAAGCTAGCGTAAGTTTCGTATGGAATTGGATCGGCGCGTTTAAAAGCCCGTAACACGGGCTTTTGTCTTTGTCAATCGGCTGCGCATTAGCCGATTGGGGATCTTCGATCGGAGCCGCGCTTTCGAAACATCGTTGCGGGCGTATCGCACCTGGGACAGAGTGCGGCCCGCTCAACTCGCATCACGTGTACGCCGCACATTACCGTTCCGCAGGCGCCGCAGCGCCAGGCCGGGATTGCACGACAGGGCAAGCCGTTGGTCTTGATGTGGGCGCATTTCGCCCCAATCGAACGGCGTTCGCGCGCTCTTCGCTGTTGAGACATCGGTCGAAGGATACCAAGTGATCGGTAACATGCGGGTAAACGGTTCAAAGTACGAGAGCGAGGATCTCTCGATCCGACATGCAGGCGGCGTGCAACCGCGCCAAGGCGTCATCCGAGCGCTCTTTCGTGCCGGACCGCACGATCGCAATCAGGGCCTTCTTCTGTTTGGCATCGAGCGGCTGACACAACGCCGTAACCGCGTGCGTTGCAGCTGCAACGAGCGGCGGATTAGAAGCCGGAGCGCTAACCATCGAAACAACGGGCGCCGGCACCGGAGCCGCTACGACGCCCACAGTGTGCGAACTTGATACGGGCGGTAGTGCCGCTCCACTATTCGCGTTCGGCGACGCGGGAACCGTGATCACCGTCGGCGGAGACGGCGGCGAAATCGGGTTTGCGCTCGGGTTTGTTGAACCAGTGAATTTAATGCCCGCGCAGCGCTTTGCGAGGCTCGCATATTGCCCGTTCGGATCGAAAGCAAATCCTTGCTTCATCATGGATAAACACGTGTCGATCTGACGCTGGAACAGCACTTCGTTCACGAATTCCTGACACTTCTTATTGGTGCCGTTGAGGGGGATGACCAAACCGATCGTGCCGCCGGTATCCGAGTAACCCGAGCCGCCGATGCCGGCTAACGCTGACGAAGTGTCGTCCCGATAGATGCTCGAAGCAACATATGGTCCACTGCAGCTAATACCCGGGCCGAACGAGTTGGCCGAGGGATCAAAAAAGTTGTTTTGCTGACTGATATTTTGTCCGGTGGGATTTGAAACAGCGGTCGCCTGCGTGGTTTGTTGATTCGGGGTTATGTTTACGGTTTGGCCGGGTGCCGACTGCGCGTATGCCGGTGCAATGGTCATCAGCGTGATCGCAATCGCGCCGCAAAACGTTATGAGAGTTCGCATGTGATAATACCTCAAGGCGTGGATGGACGTGACTGCGCCGGAGCCGAGACACCGGCGCAATCTGTCGAGCGTCTTTAGTTGCCGAACGACGTCTGCACGCCGGTCGAGAAAGACGTCTGGGTCTGGTTTATCGTGCCGTGGATGGTCTGCGTCGACTTATCGCCACCTTGGAAGAACGTGACGTTGGCCTGGGCCGCCCAGTCTTGGGAGTTCTGACCGTACAGATTCAGGTTGCCGCCGAGCGCGCTGTTGGAGCCCAGACCGGTTAGATTTGCGCCAAGGGAGCCGTTCTGGCTGCTGGTCTCCGAAACGGTAACTTGGGCACCGGCATACTGGTCCCACGAGCTCGACGTGCTGTTGATGCTACCGCTGACCTGGGTCGAGCTGGAAGAGATTACGTTTGACAGACCGGCGGCGCTTGCCGGAAGCGCAAGCGCGCTGATTGCCGCCGACGTCGCGAAAGCACAAAGTGCCTTCTTCACATTAATATTCATGGTCGTTCCTTCATTTTTTGCAGTGCGAAGCCAGGCGGTGACTCATGCGTCGCCGACTTCGTGGATGCCGTACGCTGCATTCCTATCTGCAGCGTGCGTGCTGATAAACGATAGCCATGCAAAGTTTTATTGCGTAGGGTTCTAAGGGACGTGCCGTACGGCCGGAAGTCCTAACGCTGCGATTTCTCAATGCGGTGTACGATAATTTACCGCGTACCTAGTACAAGACGAACGAACGCGGTCACGTGCCAGGTCCGAAGCAAATGCCGGGAACGACGAGTCAATTATTTGCACGTGTGTGCACCGCAGCACACTGCGGCTGGACAAAATCCTTACACGGCTTTTACGCGTACCACGGCCTGCGCCAGATTTCCAGGGTATGATAGGGCCCATACCGTCATGTCGTCGGTATCGATGACGTATGGTGGGATTCATCAAGGAAGGACATGAGTGAAGCAAGGTCTGCAGGCCGCGATGTTTAGGAATGGCGAGACCGATCCATCTGCCATGCGTCGCCGGGCCATCGGGATCTCGAAGCGGCGCGAGTCGCCACGCTTTATCATTTGCGATGCGTCGATGGCGGTGTTGTACGCTACTCCCGGCCTGGAATCCATAATTTCAGTTGAAGGCGGACTTGAGCCGCTCAAACCCCAGTGCCGTCAAAGCCTCGCCTCTAACGAGACAGTATTCCATCCATATGACGATGAGACGGTACTACGGATCGTCCCGCTTTCTAGTGGTTTGTTTGGCTGTGTTGCCATTTTCGTTGATACGTACAGCCATCGTGGCTCGGTCTTCGAGGCCGCCAAGCGATTCGGTTTAACGAAGCGCGAAGTTGAAGTGTTACAACTGATAATGCACTGCAAATCAAATTCCGAGATCGCTGACGTGTTGAGTATTGCTGAGACTACCGCCGCAGATCATGTTAAGAGCTTGATGCGTAAGTTTGGGGCCTCGAAGCGGATAGAATTAGTCGGAAGAGTTTGCAACTTAGAGCCGGTAGACGAGAAGGACAGTCATGGATAATGAGCTGATCCCGGAAGCGATCGGCTTAATCGGCGCGATGAACGTGTTTGACCCGGACATGAGCCAACATCTTATAGCGACCGCGGCATTTGCCGAGCGCGTCGCCCGAACGATGGGTCTCGATGAGGAGACAGTGACGAATTGCCACCTTGGTGGGTTGCTGCATGACGTTGGCTGGCTCGGTGTCGACAAGTCGGTCTTGACCTATCCTGGAATGCTTGTGGAAGCGGAGTGGGAAATCGTGACGGGTCACTCAGTCCATGGGTATCGGCTGCTGAGCGGTATTCCGTCTCTCGCTCATATTGCCCCAATCGTGCGCGCGCATCACGAGCGCATGGACGGGTCGGGCTATCCCGATGCACTCATCGGCAGCGAAATTCCGCTGGAGGCACGGATTATTGCAGTCGTCGATGCGTTCCACACAATGACGGTGCCGCATGTGTACCGGCGTGCATCCGCAACTACCACCGCCATGGCAGAACTGATGGGCAATAGTGGTTCGCAGTTTGACCTAACCGTGGTTGAAGCATTCGGAGCGGTTATTGGCGTCGGCCAGCGCGCACGCGCCCGACACGCTTAACGTTGTCCGAGCGCGAACGCCTCCGGCGCGAAAAGCTCCTCGAGACCGGCGCGCCGCTTCGTGAACCCGTCAGCGACGAACGCGCCCGTGATCATTTCGAGGACTTCCGGTTGGTCTCCAGTGCAGTGATTCCTCAAGAACGGCGCCCATGAAAAAGCTGTCAACGTGCGGCGAAACGTTGCGAATTCAGGACGACGACGCCGCACGCGCCAATTCGGTGCGATCGACGGTTGTCGCATTTCTATCATCACATGCCAGTGACGCTTCCGACCTCATGGGCGCGGAACTTATCTTCGGCGAACTCCTCGGTAACGTCGTCGCGCACGCACCTGGACCGGTCGAAATCAGCATCACATGGCTCGATGGGCAAGCGCTTCTTGCTGTCTGGGACGCCGGACCAGCTTACGCATTCGACGCCTCGCTTCCGAAAGACGTGCTCGACGAGCATCACCGCGGACTCTACATCATCAACCACTTTGGCGAGGACCTACGAGTCCTGCGACAGGGCGAGCGCAATCTGACATCCGTGAAGCTTCCGGTGAAACGCAAGAGTTGAGCCGCGAGATACGCCGGCTGCATAGGTTACGGCGACGCGATTAGTTCGGAGGCCGGGAATGACTTCGTGAGCGTGCCGTATTTTGCAGCGGCGTCGATGACCGGCTGCATGTAGGCGGGGTTGAGCGTGCCCGACGTATCATACGTGGCGCGCGTCATGGTTTTCGCGACGTCCGGGTCAAGCTTCAAGTATTTCAGCAAGATAACGCCCGACTCGGTGTGATGCGCGTTCGCCCACACCGCAGTATGCTGCATTGCGACGCGGAAACGGCGAATCGCCTCCGCGTTCTTCGCGATCCAGGAGTCATTGGCGAACCAGCCCATGATCAGGAATTTCGGCGCGATGGCGCTCTGGGCGTTACCGAGCTGGCGCACGACGTCCTTCGCGGCGCTGAGAAACGGCTCGTTCATGAGCGCCGCAGAAACCCGATGCGCCTGCACAGCCGCAGCCATCTCCGAGAACGGGATCTCGATATACTTGATCGTTTTAAGGTCGGCGCCGCTTTTGTCGAGCCACGCTTCCGTCGTGAACTGCGTGAGGTCTTTGAGTCCGTTGACGGCGATCGTCGTGTTGTTCAAATCGCTTGCGACCTTGACGGGCGAGTCTTTGGCCACAACGAGCGTCGTCGTCGGCGGCGGTCCGCCATACATCGCGCCGGGTGCAATGTAGCGCATCGTCAGGCCGTGTTCGTGCGCGGTTGCGACAACGCCGACGCTCGCCACCGCGACGTCGATCGCGCCTGATGCCATGGCTGAGGTCAGCGCCGGGCCGTTGAGCAGCAGGGTAAGTTTGACATCGAGGCCGGCGTCTTTAAAGAACCCCATGTCTTGCGCGTAAAAGCCCTCGCCAGTGGCGTCGCCCGGCTGCACGCCGAGATTGATGGTGATCGGATCGGTCGCGGCGCGCAGCGGCGTCGCGGCTCCGGCTGCAAGGGTGGCGCACGCCACAACGGCGAGGAGCAGGCGTCGGAACTTAGCCGCCATTGAAATTCCCTCCAGGATGGAGCGAGGAGAATGAAATCCCCGCACCGTTCCTTGAGAGGATGGGCCACTACTGCCACTCAGGCCCGTTCGCTATCGAGGTTCGACCGTGACCGAATTTTTGACGACCACCGAGATTGTGCGCGCCGCGCAGGCTGCGCTCGAGCCGTCGGCCTGGGATTACATCGTCGGCGGATCAGAGACGGAAATGACGCTGCGCCGTAATCGCGAGGCGATCGAAGGCCTAGCGTTTCGTCCGCGCGTCTTGCGCGACGTGCGCACCGTCGACACGTCGACGCGGCTGCTCGGCACGAAGCTTCGCATCCCGTACATTCTGGCGCCGGTCGGTTCGCTGCAGACGATCACGCCCGACGGCGCAGCAGCGCAAGTGCGCGGCGCCTGCGCATTCGGCACGTTGCCCGTGATCAGTTCGGTGACGGAGCCCTCGCTGGAACAGTCGGCAGCGGCGGCCGCCGGCGACAAGTGGTTCCAGCTCTACGTGCGTGGCGACGTCGACTGGATTGCCGAGATCCTCAAGCGCGTGAGAACCGCCGGCTACAAAGCGCTCGTGATTACGGTCGACGTTGCGCACTACAGCAATCGCGAACGCCAAAAGCGGCATAGTTTCGTGCCCGACGGGCAGCGCGCCGGGGGCAAGGATTTTCAGGCGGCGCTCGACTGGAAGATGCTCGATAAGATTCGCGGCCTGGCGAAGATGCCGGTGATCGTAAAAGGCATTCAGACGCACGAAGATGCGCGTATCGCGCTGAAGCGTGGCGTCGACGGCATCTGGGTGTCCAATCACGGCGGCCGGCAACTGGATCATGCGCGCGGCGGCCTCGACGTTCTCCCTGAAGTCATCGACGTGGTGCGTGGCAAGATTCCGGTGATCGTCGATGGCGCTTTCACGCGCGGCACTGATATTATCAAGGGAATCGCACTTGGCGCCAACGCGGTGGCGGGCGGGAAGATGCATGCCTGGGCGCTCGGCGCCGGCGGCACAACGGCCCTCGAGCGCATGCTCGAGCTGCTGCGGATCGAAGTCGAGACGACGATGGCCCTGCTCGGCATTACCGCGCTGAAGCAGCTCGACAAATCGTACGTCGCCAAAGCCGATGCCAGCATCGGCCGCGGGCCTTTCCCGCTGCTCTAGCTTCGATTAATCGAAGTCGTCCGGTCGCAGTTCGATCGGTGATCCATGCGGCGTGCGATCGGCTGCGTGATCCCACGCATCGTGATAGCGCGTGAGCGCTGCTCGATCCGTTAGCTGCTTTTCCGCAACGATGCGTTCAAGCGCATTTTGCCAGTAAAGGTAGTAGTTTTCGCCCGTATCCGGATCGCCGGTTTTCTCGGCGATGCGAATCTCATCTGCGAGGACGGCGGCCCATTCGGGCCAAGTGAACGCGCCGCGTTCGTAAAGCGCTACGGCCATCGCAAACGATTGGGCTTCCCAGGGCTCGCGAAAGACGGGACCCTCCTCATCTCGAGGAAGGTCAGGCAGCACGTCCGGCGGTGGTAAACTCATGCCGGTATCAGGTACGGCTCGAATGCTTCGATCGACACGGTGGTCGACGGATCAGCGTCGTCACCCCACAACTCGCGCCCGGAAAAGACGACCGTGTAGAGCCACTGCGGTTGTTCGCCTTGACCGATTGCGACCGAATCGGGATACACGTGGCAGCCGCGCACGGCCTCAATCGTACCGCGCTTGTCGCGAGCGTATCGCGGTAACCGCGTATGGGTGATCGGATTGAGATTGCGCGTCTGTACGTGATCACCCGGCTTGAAACGGGCTGCGGTCAACGGCGGACGCCCGAAGTCGGCGCGCTTCATGGTTGCGACCGCGGCCGGCGTCATGACCCGCGCGACCGCCTTTCCGGGCCGTAGCGACTTTCCGGCTGCGATTTCGTCGGGACCGATATAACCGCGGTCGATCAGGCGTTTCTCGATCCCGGTAAACCATTTTTTGTAGTACGAGAAACGAAGGTAATCGACCGGATTCATCGCTTCAATCGACGCGCGGCTTTCGTCGATCACCCACGCCCCGGCATAACCCATGACGCGGTTGATCCCGTAAACACGACCTTCCCACGCAGCGTGGAACGCGGGCTCGTTCGCTTCTTCGATCACTGGACCGAAGCCGTCCATGCCGCCCAAATCGTGTATCGAATTCATCGCGCGACCTCGGCCGGACGCAGCGCAACACCCGTTCCGATCATACTGTTGCGCGTCACGAGCGCGGCAAGTTCGTCTTTGGTCATGCCCTCCGTATCCGTGGGCCGCATCGGCAACACGATAAAGCGCGTTTCGGCAGTCGAATCCCAAACACGAATCGCAGTTTGCGGCGCGAGCGTTACGCCAAAATCGGCGAGCACACCCCTCGGATCGCGAACGGCACGCGACCGGTAGGGCGCCGACTTATACCAGGTGGGCGGCAAGCCGAGTACTTCCCACGGATAACACGAACACAGTGTGCAGACGACCATGTTGTGAATCTCCGGTGTATTCTCGACGGCGATCAAATCGCTGCCGACCGGACTGCGATGTCCCAGGGCGTTGATAGCCTCGGTCGCGTTTTCGAGCAGGTGCTGCTTGAACGCCGCATCGCTCCATGCGCGAGCGACGATTTCGGCACCGATGCGCGGACCGATTTTCGTCTCGAAGGTTTGAACGATCTCGTCAAGCGCGGCCGGCTCGACGTAGCCTTTTTCAGTAAGGATCGTCTCGAGCGCTCGAACCCGCAACTGCATCTCGCTGAGCTCGGAGCCGTGATCGTGATCGTGTCCATGATGCTCTGGCATAAGTCGGGGATACTTCGACGGATTACACCGTGGGGTCCCGTGTTCAGAGCCCTTGTTGCCGTGCTCCGGATAATGCTAGGATTAAGGTTATGGCTCACGTCTTACCGTCATTTGCATCCGGCGTGGTTGTAAAGCCGCTTGGCGACGCCGGGGCCGCAGAGGTCAAGGGCTTAGACTGTTCGCGCCCGCTTGGCCCGGAAGTGCTCGCCGCACTACAGGCGGCATTTCTGGAATACCCGATTCTTGCTATCCGCGATCAGGTTCTCACCCCGAAGCAACAAGCCGCATTCTCGCGGCAATTCGGTGTCCTGGAACCACAGGAGCGATCGCAGTACGTCCACGCTGACGATCCCGACGTCCTGATCCTTTCGAATGAAATTGGGCCCGACGGTAATCCCGTCGGGGTCGTGGATGCCGGCGACTTCTTGCATTCTGATTCTTCGCATATGCCGGAACCGGTCAAGGCAACGACGTTGTATGCGGTTAAGAACCCGAAGACCGGCGGCGATACCGAATATTGCAACATGTATATGGTTTACGACGCGCTGCCGGATGATCTGCGTAAAGCGATCGCGGGACGCACGGCCGTTCATCACGTCAGCAAGGCTCGCAATCCGCGCGTGTCGATCTCGAAGGATCGACCGGATGCCAAGGACTTCTACGCAGAGGCTGAGCGCAAGTATCCCGACGTTCACCAGCCGGTCGTTCGCACTCATCCCGAAACGGGCCGCCAAGCGGTGTACGCGTCGCCCCGGTTCACGCTGGCAATCGATGACATGGATCCCGACACATCGGAACGCCTTCTCATCGCCGTTTTCGAAATTATGAAACAGCCGCAGTTCCGTTATCGCCATCTCTGGCATGACAACGATCTCGTGATGTGGGACAATCGATGCCTCACGCACCGGGCGACCGGCGGTTATGTGTTACCCGACGTGCGGCGCATGCATCGGACCACGATCTGCGGAGACAAGCCGTTTTATCGCCCTACGATTGGAGAGTAAGATGCGTCGACTGATCCGCGGGTTCGCTTTGTTGGCTACGGTAGTGGCGCTTTCTCTCGGCGCCGCGGATGCGCAAGACCGTCCCGTCATCTCCGTCATCTTGCCGCCGAGCACCGACGTTGCCCCGCTGCTCTACGCGGATCACGCGGGCCTGTTCACTAAGGCCGGACTGAACGTCCAAATCACGCAGTTGCCGAACGGCGCGACGATTGCGGCCGCAATTGCCGGTGGTACCGGGCAGATCGGCTTTTCGAGCCTCTCTGCGCTGATCACGGGACACGCTCGCGGACTCCCCTTCCAACTCGTCGCGCCTGGCGGCGTTTACTCCGCCGACGATCCCTACGCATATATGCTGGTTCGTAGCGATTCGCCGATTCGTAGCGGCCGCGATCTGAATGGAAAGACGCTGGGGTCCGCGTCCATCGGAGACCTCGATACGGTATCGGCCTACGCCTGGATGGATCAAACCGGCGGGGATGTGAAAACGACCCACGTGATCGAGCTCCCGAATCCGATCCTCTCACGGGCGCTTCTCGATGGACGGATCGACGCGTTGTCGATCGGCCAGCCGTGGGTGACCCTGGCACTCGACAGCGGCAAGGTACGCACGATCGGCAAGTCTTTCTCGGCGATCGCTCCCCGATTTCTGATGAGCGCGTACTTTTCAACCGCAGCCTTCGCCGCGAGCAACCCCGATGCGCTCGATCGATTTGAGCGCGTGGTAAGCGACGCCAGCGCATACGTGAACGCACATCACGATGTGATCATCTCGCTTCTAGCGTCGTTCACGAAGCTCGATCCGGCGCTCATCGCGCGAACGATGAAAGGCTCCGACGCTCAGTATCTCGACGCCAAGGACATCCAGCCGATGATCGACGCGAGCGCGAAATTCGGAATGATCGCGAAGCCGTTCAGGGCCGAGGACATGATGAGCTCCGTCCTCCTGAAGCCGCCGGCCTCACATTAAATCACCTTCGCGCTCACTGCTACCGCGGGAGAGCGCTGTTCGCTAATCGAACTGCGCGTGCTTGGTGCGCGTTCACGTTGGACCCTTCTATGCATTGTCCGTTGCCGCAGGTTGCGTCGATGCGATCTCGTTTGTCGGCTTCGGCCAAGTTTTCACCGCCAATATGACGGGCAATATGGTCTTATTGGGCATTGCGGCCGTGACTCGGTTCGGGACGCTGCCCGTGACGATCGGCTTCGTCGCTCCGCTGATCGCGATCCTCGCCTTCATGGCGGGCGCGCTTGCGCCGCTGCCGCTCTTTCCGGCCGGTCTCCACGCGCGCCGGGCGGGCGCGGTCGTACTGGGGGAAGGCGTGCTCGTCGCGATCGCGGCCATCGCGTATGCGTTCATTCATGCGCCTTTCGTCGTGCCGCTCTGCATCGCACTCGTAAGTTTTGCGATGGGCGCACAGAGCATGGTGGCGAGCAAAGCGGCGCTGCCGGGCATCTCGACCACCTACGTCACGGGCACGCTGATCACGGCTATGACGCGAGGCCTCTCGCACGGCGCCCCCGACGAACACCGCCGCGATGCGGTGCGCAACGTGTGGGTGCTCTTCGCCTACATCGGCGGAGCCTCGCTCGGGGCGTTGCTGTATATAGCCCTCCACCACAAAGTGCTGCTCCTGCTCGCGGTCGCCTTCGCCGGCATCGCCTTCTGGCTCGATCGGCGGGCATTCCACAAAACGTAGCCCAGAACGCTTTTCACGAGCAAGCGAGCATGCTAAGGTGCCTTCTTCAACTTCGTCTGCGGCAGCGCGGCGATCACCGTTGCCGGTTTGCAAAACGCGGTCACGCAGTTCGAGCGCAGCATGATTACGACGGGCAGCTTGTGGGATCAAGGTTACGCTGCACGACGGCCGCTTCTCGACGCTCGCGCAGGTGGTCGCGTTCTACAACTCCGGCGTACAGGAAGGGCCGAATCTCGATCCGCGCCTTAATCCCAATGGCGTCCCGAGCCGGGCGCTTCACGAGCCCGTTCAGGAGCACAACACCCGCAAGCGTCGCGCGCCGTTAGGTTCGGCCTATCGCCTTGCGCCCGTTATAGCGCGCCGAGACCTCATCGTAATAGGCGATCGCGCCGGGATGCGTTGGTGCACCGGCGTGCGGCGCATGGCGCGGGCTGTAAAAGATGTCCTCGGATACGCCGTGCGTCGGGCTATCGACATCGAGTGCCTTGGCCAAGCGGTACACCAGATCGTCCGAGAGATCTTGGCGCACGACGATTGAGTAACCGGGATTCGCTACCGTGATGAGCGGCTTGTCTTGACCGCGAAACGTCCCGGCCGGCACCTCGACGACGTCGAGGCAATACTCTGCGGCGACTTCGTCGGCGATGTCGCGATCGAGCGTGAGGAACGACAGATCGTAGACCGCCGACGCCTGGCCGACGGCCATGAAGCGCGTGCCCTCGCGCATCTGCGCGTTCGCGCGCCCATCCATCCACTGAGCCGTCGTTTGGCCCATGACGTTGAACATTTCGCCGCCCCAGGCCGGAATATCGCGATCGATATCGACGCCGTAGCGGCTCAAGTACGCGCGCGTAATTTGACCGGCGATGAAGCCAGGCGATGCGACGCACAGGCCGAGCTTCGGCTTGATGCGCGCGATGTCGGCAAATTCGCGCACGCCGGTATCGGCCTTCACGACGTTCCAGAAATAGTGCCCGACGTGAATCATGCCCGCGAGTCCGCGCACGCGCAGGTTCTCGCCGCGATACAGCCCGCTCGACTGTCCGGCCATCTGCGCTGCCGACGTGAGACTGACGGACACGTCCGCCTCGCCGTCCGAGAGCCAGCGCACGGTTTGTAGCCCGTCGCGTCCCTTACGCTCGAAGCTCGTCTCGAAACCGGCGGCTTTGAACGCGGCTTCGGCCCAGCGCATGACGATCGCCCAATTTTCGCCCATGCCCTCGATCGACCGAAGGCGGATCACTTCGCTCACGCGGCCGCCTTGATGAGGAACATATCTTCGGCTTTGAAGCTCGTGGGAATGTATTGCGTTTTTACCGCCGCATCGATCACCGGTTGCAATTGCGCGGGCGTGAACGACGACGGCACCTGCGACTGACCCATTTTCGCCAACGTTTCCGGCGGCATTTTCGAAAAATCCGCGAGCATCGGAAGCATCTCTTGGTAGTGAACGTTGACGTAGCTGCTGGAGCTCTTCATGACCGCCGCAAAGGTTGTCGCGGCATCGCGATGCTCGGTCACCCAGGGCGCAATCGAGAACCACGCCGACGCTAAAAAGGCCGGCGCGATGGCATCGAACGGTGTCGCAATGACGCGCGCGCCCGCTGCTTCGGCCGCGCTCAGGTAGGGCTCGAACGCCATGATGGCGTCGACGCGATGCCCTTGCAACGCCGTCACCGCAACGCTCGGCAGCGCGGCGAGAAAGTGCACCGAGGCGGGGTCCACCCCTTCGCGCGCGAGCCACGCGGTCATGGACAGACCGAGAATATTCTTCATGACGCCGCCGACCGTTTTGCCGGCCAAGTCCTTCGCCGACTTAATGGTCGAGTCGCCGGGAACGACGAGCTTGACCGTCGGGGCCACCGACCGGTAAAGTCCGCCGGGCGAGATGAGCTTGAGCGGAATGCCTTTTTGAAAGGCCTGCACCAGCGTGTATGAGTCGGAGTAGCCGATCTGGACGCTGCCACCCACCTCCGCGGCAAGAATGTCGGCCCCGTTCTGCATCGTTTGAAGCTGCAGGTTGAGGCCGGCCTTCGAAAACATGCCTTGACTGCGGCCGTATAGGATGGTTGCCATATCCGGTGACGGCAACAGCCCGACCACGACCGGATTGGACGCCGCGGCGGGTGCAGTTTGCGCCAGCGCAGGCCGCGCGAGCGCCAGCGAGGCTGCCGCGCTAATGCACGCGCCAACGAACTGTCCCCGTGAGGAAATCTGAATCGGCTTCACGCGCCGTCCTTCTTTGCCGTCTTGGGGCGACCTTGCCCTCGGCGTAAACGCGGCGCGGGCAGCGATAGCACGAATCGAACAAGAATAGCAAGTTTCCGCACAAGCCGCGTGGTCCGTTATGCCGTAAGGCTCGCGAGCACGTGGGACGGAGGCTTTGCATGAGCATCAGCACGCAGACGCGGAAATTGGCCGTTCGGTCGTTCGCCGGAATACTTGCCCTCTTGATCGGCGGCGCAGTGCCGGTGCCGGCGGCCGATACCTACGTCATTCCGGTCGATCTGCCGCAAACGGGCTCCGGCAGCCTCTTCGGGCAGGGCGAACTCGCCATTCTCCGCCTGCTCGAAAAACGCGTGAACGATACCGGCGGTATTCACGGCCAGCCGCTGCACTTCGACTTCCTCGACGATCAGTCGATCCCGCAGAACGCGGTGCAAGTCGTCTCCAACATGCAGGCGGCAAAACCGGCGGTCATCCTCGGCCCGTCCGTCTCCGCTGCATGCCTCGCCGCCGAGCCGCTCGTCAAAGACGGTCCGGTGTTGTACTGCCTCTCGCCTGCGGTCTATCCGCCGAATGGGAGCTATATGTTCGGTGCGTACATGACGACCGAAGCCATCGAACGCGCAACCGTCCGGTACATTCACGACATGGGCTGGCGGCGCATCGGCATGCTGGCGACCACCGACACGAGCGGTCAGGTCGGCGTGCGCGGTTATCAGCGCGCGATCAACGGGCACGAGAAAGGCTACGCGACGATCGTTGCGCTCGAGCGCTTTAACCCGGACGACGTCAGCGTTGCAGCGCAAGTTGCCAAGATCAAGGCGGCCAACCCACAGGTCATCATCGCATTTGCGGCCGGAGCTCCGTTCGGAACGATTCTCCGCGCTCTGCGCGACGCCGGCATGGACCTCCCGGTCGATACGAGCTCGGCGAATACGACGCCGACCGCACTCGCACGCTACGCGCAGATCTTGCCGACGACGCTGATCGTCAACGGGTCGCTCTACGACGGCCGCAAATTGCTTCCGCCGGGACCCTTGAAGGACGCGTGCGATGAGTTGGAGACCGTTCTGCGCGTCGGCAACGGCGGCACGCCGGGCGCAACCGAACTCCTCACGTGGGACGCCGGGCGGCTCGTCGTCAGCGCGTTGCGTGCGCTACCCGCCGGCGCAACGGCCGCGCAACTCCGCGACTACATCTCGCAATTGCACGGCTTCGCCGGCGTGAACGGGATCTACGACTTCCGGACCGGCGACCAGCACGGACTCACCGATTCCTCGGTTATCGTGTCGCGCTGGGATCCGCAGCAAAAACTCATGGTGGCCGTCAGCCAACCGGGCGGAGCCCCGCTGCCGTCGCGCTGAGGCTGCCGAACTCCGGAATCACGCGCTCACCGAAGAGCTGCAACGACTTCGTCGCCATGTGCGCCGGCATGCCGGTAACTTGGTGATGCGTCAGCAAGACATCGTAACCGCAGAGCTGCTGCTGACGTTCGATTGCACGCGCTACGGTCTGCGGGCTTCCGACGAACGCCAGACCCTCGTCAATCCAGAAGTCGTACGATTTCGCGGTCTGGATATAGATGCGACCGATTTCCAGCATCTCGGGCGTCTTCTCCGACTCTTTCAAATTGAGCGCCCGGGCGACACCGCGCTGGCCGGCGAGGCCTTCCAGCATGAACGGCTCGGCTTCCCGGCGCGCGAGGTCGTCCGTTTCCGCGACGTGCACGTGACGCACGAGCAGTTGCCGCGGCGACTTCTGGTGGCCGTAGGTCTTCCATTGCTCGAGGTAGCTCGCGAACTTCTCGGCGATGACGTTTTCGACGTCCATGTTCTGCGCGAAGCCGAAGCCGCTTGCCGCTGCATACGTGATCGACGTGGGGCTGTGACCGCCCATCCAGATCGGCGGCGCCGGTTGCTGGTACGGTCGCGGCTGCGGTTGGGCATTCTCGAACGTAAAGTGCGCGCCGTGGTGGGAGAACAGATCGTTGGTCCACGCTTTCTGAACCACGTCCATGACTTCAAGGCCGAGTTCGCGGCGCTGCGTGAAGTCGATGCCCCATGGGCCGAACTCGCGCGCTTGCGTCCCGTAGCCGATCGCGAATTCGAGACGTCCGTGCGAAAGCTGATCCACCATCGCCGCATCCTGCGCGAGACGGATCGGATGGTGCATCGGCAACTGAAAGACCATCGCGCCGAAGCGCAACGTCGACGTCTCGCGGGCGACCGCGGCGAGATATACGTTCGGTGAGGAAATGACCGGAAAGAGCGCGTTCTGGTGCTCGATAAAAAAGTAGTACTCGTACCCCAGCGACTCTGCCGAACGCGCGAGGTCGATGTGCGCATCGTATGCCGCGGCGAGATCGCCCCGTTGATCGGGTGCGATAGTGTCGAACACACCGAATTCCAACTTGCCCATGATCCCAACGTTCGAAGAACCGCGCCGCCTCTGCTTGCGCGCGCCTTGCCAATATTGTTCAAAAAGTGCTCCCCAGGCGGGGATGGGCCGCCGGTGGCGGCGTAGCTACCGCCGATGAGCGTGGTGTCACCCGCCGATGAAATGCTCCCCGTCTCCTCGAGACAAGCCCTTGTCTTGGGCGGTCTGCGGATCGAGCGCGTCCTCATCCATGAAGGCGCGTTTCCGGCGAAGGCGAGCCGCAAACTCCGCATCGTGGCAACGCTCGGCAACGGCTGGGAAATGCAGATCGACCACGGTCAGCGCATGCGCTACGATCATGGTGAAATTTGCCTGCTACCGCCGTGGCTCGCACGTCAGTCATTCTTCCGCGCAAGCGGCGACAATTTGCTCATCTCGGTGGATGATTCGTTGTTGATGCGGCTTGCCGGGGAAATCGGCCTCGACGATCCGTTAGCGTCGCTTCCATTCCAGAAGCTGACCGACGCGACGGTGCACCAATTGATGGCCTCGATCGCTGACGAACTCGGGCCGGGCGGGTATCGCGGACCGGCGTACACGGAAGCGCTCGCGACCGCGCTGATCGGACATCTGCTCCGCGGCCACTTGCAGGCGTCGAACGTGGTGGTTCACGGAACCGGCCTCACGCCGCAACGGTTACGGCGCTGCCAGCAGTACATCGAGACCCATCTCGGTGATGAGTTGTCGATCGACGACCTCGCAGCGACCGCCGAGATGAGCCGCTTCCACTTCACGCGCGCGTTCAAAAAGGCGATGGGTCAAACCCCGCATCGTTACGTCATCGAACGGCGAATCAGCGTCGCGCGCATGATGATGCAGACGACGTCGCGTCCGGTCAATGAGATTGCGAACGAACTGGGTTTTTCCAATCAGAGCCATTTCAGCGCGGTATTCAACCAGCTGACCGGCGTGACGCCGTCGGAGTACCGGCGCAACGGCGCGACCACTAGCACTACATAAGGAGATTCGTTTGAGCATTGTAACCGAGACGACCACGTATAAAGCTAAGGACGGCGTGCAGGTCTCAACGTTTGTCGCGCGCCCTGACGGGGCGGGGCCGTATCCGGCGCTGGTCCTCGGCTACGAATTTTGGGGCATGCTCGAGATCCCGGCGGGCGCGCCCCACATGCGCGACTGCGCCGCGCGGTTTGCGGAAAACGGCTACGTCGCCGCGGTCCCCGACTACTACGCCGCCCGCGGGCAACAGCCGACGATGGAAGGCGGCACGATCACCGGCTCGCCAAGCGACGAGCAGAGTTCGAGCGACCTCAGCGATGCCGTCGACTGGCTCGAAGGCCTGCCGTATGTCGACGGCGCGCGGATCGGGGTCGTCGGCTGGTGCGGCGGCGGCCGGCAAGCGTGGTTCTTGGCCGCGCGCAGCAAGAAGATCCGCGCTGCCGCATCCTTCTACGGCCGTCCGATCAATCGTCCGACGATGCACGGACCCTCACCGATCGATCTGATACCGCAGATGAACTGCGCGCTCTTCGGCGGTTACGGCGCGGCCGATGCCGGGATCCCGGTCGAGTCGGTCGAGAAGTTTCGCGACGCGCTGCTCGCGCAAGGCAAGACGGCCGAGATCCACATCTATCCGAACGGAAAACACGCGTTCATGAACGACCGCCGTCCGGAAGGCTACGATCGCGAATCAGCCAACGCCGGCTGGAACGACGTGCTCGATTTCTTCGAACGCTACCTGAAAGTGCCGGTACCTGCGTAGCGCTATTGCCACACGCCGCCGAAGAGAAGTCCCGGATAGAGCGGCAACTGCAAGACCTTGTAAAACATACCGTAGACGAACAGGGTCACCGCAACCGCGGTGGCTCCGCTCGTCACGAACCCCCGCTGCGCGCGCCAGCGCAGCGAGGCGAAGACGAACACCGGCACCGACGCTAACACGCCGATCAGCGTGAACCCGGCGATGAGTGCGAGAATCGGCGCAACACCGATCCAGAATGCGCGCGCGGGGCTGGTGCTTTGGGCTTCAACCGGAACCAGTGCCGCCGGATTGAGGGCACTCGTCAGCGCTCGACCGGCCGGCATATCGGTGCGTGCGACGATGTCCAGCGTGACGAACACCAACGTCATCCACCCGACCAGCAGCGGCATCGCGCGCGCGACCGGTCCGAGCCGATAGGCGGCGATGATGAACGCCGCGGTGACGAGCCAGATCACGCCCGGCACGATGAACGTGCGCATCGCTGCCGGCATCAGCTCTGTCGCGCCTTGTGCAATGCGAAACGCGCCGGCGGCACGACCAGCGCAGCGACGATGAGCACGGCCAACGTCACCGAAATCGGGCTCGCGACGAAAATGCCCCAGCTGCCGTCCGAGATCATCAGGGACTGGTGATAGCTGCGCTCGATGATGCCGCCGAGTACCATGCCGATGACGATTGTGAGGCGCGGGTAATCCTGACGGATCAGGACGTAACCGAACACGCCGAAGACGCCGCTGACGATGACGTTGCCGATGCTTTGATCGATCGAGTACGAACCGACGAGCGCGAGGCACACGACGATCGGCACCAGCACCCGCGTGGGCACGAGCGTGATCGCCGCTAACGGACGAACGCAGAGCAAGCCGATGAAGGATGCCAGCACGCACGCGAGCGTAAGCGCCCAGACGATGCCGTAGATTTCCGGCTGATGATCGATCAGCATCGACGGGCCGGGCTGGAGTCCGTGCAGCATCAAGATGCCGAGAAATACTGCCATCTCGGCGCCGGCCGGGATGCCGAAGCCGAGTGTCGGGATGAGATGGCTGCCGTCACTTGCGTTGATCGCCGATTCCGCCGCGATCACGCCCTCGATGTAGCCCTTCCCGAACGTCTCCGGCTGTTTCGACACTTGCGACGTGATCGAGTAGGAAAGAAACGCCGCTACCGTGCCGCCGACGCCGGGTACGGCGCCGACGACGGTGCCGATCAGCGAACCGCGCAGCACGGTCGGCCAATGACGGAGCGTTTCCATCAAACCGGCCGTCATGCGCTCGACTTTCACGTGGGCGTCGGCGTTCGAAACGATCGCGCCGCCCTTCACCGACAAGTTGATCATCTCGGCAATCGCAAACAGCCCAATCAGCGCCGGCACGATGCGCACGCCGCTCCAGAGGTACTGGCTCCCGAGCGTGAAGCGCAGTTCGCCGGTCACCAAGTCCTGCCCGATGCAAGCGATCATGAGGCCGAGGCCCGCGGTCACGAGCCCGCGCAGCATCTTGCCGCGCGATGACAACGCGACGACGACGAGCCCCAGCATGCCGAGCAAGAAGAATTCCGGCGGACGAAACAGCAGCACGATCCGGCGCGCCAGCGGCATGACGACCAGCACCGAGATCGTTCCGATCAACCCGCCGATCGAATTCGAACTCGCCGCGGCGCCGATCGCGAGCCCCGCCTTGCCTTGGCGCGCGAGCGGATAACCGTCGATCAACGTGGCGGCGCTCGGCGCCGCGCCGGGCGTGTTCAGCAAAATGGCGGTGATCGAACTGCCCATCGGCACCGCGCCCATCACGCCGCACGCAAACGCGATCGCGCCGAAGGAATCCATGCCGTACGTCAACGGAACGGCGAGCGCGATCGCGGTCGCGCCGCCGATCCCCGGTAGCGCACCAACGAACAACCCGTAGGCCATGCCGAGCGCGAGCAACAGGAGTTGCACCGGATGAACGAGGCTCGCGAACCCCGTCCACCAGGCTTGCCAGATCACGGCTTCCCGATAAGCTCCGCATTCTTGACGAAGAATGCGTGTTGCGTGGCCACCACGGCCGCGGCTTGGGCTGCATTGCCGGGGGCGAGATTTGCGCTAGCCGTTTTCGCACGTTCCTGTGTGTCGGGATCGCGAATGGCCGCCGCGATCGCGTCGCTGAGACGTTTGCGAATATCCGGCGGCAGCCCGGGCGGTGCGCCGACGAGCGTGTCGAGCGAGATCTTCGCGAGGTCGGTCTGATGCACGGCACGAGAATTCGGCACGCCCGGCACCGCGTTGCCGTCATCGAAGGACAGCAGCAGCTTCACCTGATGCGAAGTGATGTACGGCGAGAGCGCGGTCAGGTTGGTGATCACGGCATCGCCGTCACCGCGAATGACGCCGAGGATGTATTCGGGCGCACTCGGGTAGCCGGTGATGATCTTCCCGTTCAATCCGAGCCGCCGCATCGCGAGCTGCGTGGCGGCGTACGCCGTCGAGCCGGGGCCGGCGCTGGTGAACGATACCGGGCGACCGAGAGTCTTCAGTCCTGCAATGGAGGTGACCGGCGAATTCGCCGCGACCGCCAACCCATACGTCTCGTGCGCGACGCGGCCGAGCCAGGTGTATTTGTCGATGTCGAAGTCGGTGCTGCCCATCAACTGCAGGAGCAACGTTCCGGGCATCGCGACGATGCCGATCGTGTAGCCGTCCGGTCGTGCTTTGTAGAGCTGCGTCGGCGCGACCGGTCCCGCGTTGAAGTTCTGCGGGAGAATCGTCACGCCCAGTGCCTTCTGCAGTGCGGGAATCAAGAGCCGCGCGCTGATGTCGTACGCGCCGCCCGGAGCGGCCGGGATGATGAACGTGATCGGCTTTGTCGGGTAATCGGCGGCGCGAACTCCGGTGATAGCAGTCAGGATAACGGCGATCACGATCGCCGGGAGAAGTAACCGCCGCACCGCCGCCGGGACCTTCATGCTAACTCCTCGCCGTTGTACATCCACGGCCGATCCGTACTTGCTTGCCGGTAGAAACGCTCGATCTCGCCGAGCGACTGCAGCGTCGTGTCGATTTCATCGAGGCCGTCGCGCAATTGACGGCGGCGAAATTCGGGCAGCGCGAAGGTGAGCTTTCGTCCGCGCGGCGAGATGAGGGTGAGGTTTTCGAGATCGAGCGTGAGCAGCGCGCCCGGAGCGCCGGCCGCGCACTCATCCGCCAACTGTACCGTCTCGCTCTCGTCGAGTTCGATCGGGACGATCCCGTTCTTGAAGCAGCCCGATTGGAACAGCGGACCGAAGCTCGGAGCGATGACGGCGCGAACGCCGAACGCGAGCAGCGCCCACACCGCGTGCTCGCGCGCGCTGCCGCAGCCGAAGTTCGGCCCCGCGATAACGAACCGCGCTTCGCGAAACGGCGGCCGGTTTAGGACGAAGTCCGTCACTTCCGTACCGTCATCGTTGAAGCGCCAGAAACGGAAGAGGTCGGTCGACTTCACCGATTCGGCCGCACCTTGCGTTGCAGCGCCACCCTTTTCGGCCGGCGTGCGCGGAGCGATGATCATCGGGTCGATGTTCGGGCGCAGGATCGCTGCAGCCGCGCCGGTCACTTCGCTCATGACGCGAACTCCCGGACGTCGACGATGTGTCCGGCCACGGCAACGGCCGCGGCAGTCGCCGGGCTCGCAACGTGCGTGATGCTTTGCGGACCTTGACGATTCGGGAAGTTTCGCGCGATCGTTGACACCGCGCGCTTGCGCGGACCGAGCAGCTCCGTGAAGCCGTTGCCTTGACCGCCGCACATCGAGCAGCCGGGCTCACCCCAGTGGAAGCCTGCGGCTCGAAAAATGACGTCGAGCCCCTCGGCCTCCGCTTGACGCTTCACCGCTTTCGATCCCGGAATGACCCACGCATCGAGCGACTTCGCAACCGTGCGGCCTTTGGCAACGGCGGCGGCGCTGCGCAGATCCGAGATGCGATTGTTCGCGCACGAGCCGATGAAGACGAAATCCACCGGCGTTCCGGCTATCGGTGCGCCCGGCGCGAGGTTCGTATAAGCCAGCGCTGCTTCGAGCACGGCGCGCCGTTCGCTATCCGGCTCGTTGGCGGGATCGGGAACGTTCTCGCTAATTCCGATGACGAAATCGGGCGCTGGACCCCACGTGATCAGCGGCTCGACGCGGCTGACATCGATCGTGACGTCGCGGTCGAACGCGGCGTCGCCGTCCGACCCGAGCTGCAGCCAATCGCGCACCGCCGCATCCCAATCGTCGGTCGACGGCGCATATTTGCGGCCCTTGAGGTAATCGACGGTCGTGTTATCGGGTGCGATCATCACCACCCGCGAGCCGAGTTCGACGCCGACGTTGCAGCACGTCAGGCGGCCTTCCATCGGCATCGCGCGGATCACGGGCCCGGCAAGTTCAACCGCGTAACCGGCAGCGCCGGCGATGCTCAGCTCGCGCAGCACGTGCAGCATCATGTCCTTCGCGGTAATGCCGGCGCCGGGCGTTCCTACGAGCGAAATCCGCATCACCGGCGGCTTCTTGAGGATGACGGTTTGGGTGGCGAGCGTGTGCAGCACGTCGCTCGCTGTCGAGGCCCACGCCATCGCACCGAGCGCGCCCGAGGTGCATGCGTGACTGTCGAGCACGGTGAACGTGCTTCCCGGCCAGACGATCGCGAGTTCCGGCGCGACGATGCTGGTGATGCCCTGATCGAGATCGTCCGCGTCGAAATGCGTGGCTCCGAATTGCGTCGCTTTGTCGTGCATCATCGTGGTCCAGGAGTTGCGCCGCGAGGCGGCTTGCGCAGGACCTTCAACGAGCGTGGGTACCGTGTGGTCGGACACGGCAAACGTGCGCTTGGGAAAGCGCAGCGGCAGACCGCGTTCTGCGAGTTGCACGAACTGCGGGGACGAGAGGTCGGTGAGCATCTGCGCGTCGACGAAAATGAGGCCGAAGCCGTCACCTAGATCCTTGACCAAATGGCGGTCCCAGATTTTCTCGAACAGCGTTTTGCCCATCACGCTGGCGGCTTCGCGCAGCCCTCCTGGGGGTCCGCCCGATTCTTGGGTATGCGTTCGGCATGGATACAAAGAACGTACCGGCAGACGATGACTTTGAGGACGAAATCGAACGGGCGGTCGAAGACAAGCGCGAGGGTGTCCTGGCGGCGGACGCTACCGGCATGGTCCAAAGCGAAGAGACACACGTCGTCGAACTGGTCGATGGGGAAGACATCCCGCCTACGTAGTTCGTGCGCTTCGCGGTAGGCGTCAACTACGCTCCCGATGATGCTGGCACGATCCAAGCGGATCTTGCCGGCATCGCCGCGGCGGGTATCACCGACGTGCGATTTTTGGTGCCCTGGGATGGACCGCCGTCGGTGGTCGATGATCTCGAGTCGCTGGTCGGCCGCGTTGCCGACGCGGGTCTTCGGTGTCTGCCGTCGCTGACGTGCAGTCCGGGCATCGGGAACATTTACGGCGGAGCGTTACTCGAACGGCAAGTCGCTTTTGCGCACGATGCGGGTTCGCGGTTGCGGGCGCATCCGGCGATCACGGCTTGGGATATCGGACATGCGTTTACGTTTGCGAGCCCGCCGCCGGGCGGCAAACTCAGTACAGGCGAGCATGGGAGCGAGCCCGTGGCGGAACGCATGCTCGCGGGCTGGTCGAAGAAACTCGCCGATTCGTTTCGCACGTCGTCGGCGCTACCGGCGACCGTCGGCACGACGAGCGATGATCTCATGCATGATAACAACGTGCGCCTTGCGACGCTGTGCGCTCCGCTGCGGTTTGCGTCGATGCAAGGGTCGAACGTGTCGTTGCCGTTCGTTCGCGATCGCCTCGATGCTGAAGCGCTGCCGTTTCTTGCGATGATCACGGCGGGATTCTCGTACAAGCCGGTGCTTGTTAGCGGGTTTGGAAATCCGTCCTATCCGTATTATACGGATGAAGAGAACGCTGCGTATTGCACGGCGGTGCTCGCGCGGCTACATCAGGACGGGCGGCTCGGTGCGTATTGGTTCAACTGGCCGGGGAGTGATAGCCCCGTGACGGCCGCGCTTGGGGCGTTCGCGCGTGAGGGACGGGAGAGGGTGACGGCGCGGGATATGCCGATGATCTCGAGCACGTATTATTATCGCACGCTGCCGACCAGCACGCAGACGTTGTATGACGCGTTTCTCGGGTTTATCGAAGAACGTCGCACAATGTCACCCTGAGGGATGACATATGTTCACGGCACCGGTGATTATTGGCCTTGGGCCCAGGCTAGTTGGGCTCGGGCGCATTCGGTGTGGAGGTTCATGAAGCGGTCGACGTCGTCTTTGTTGACGAAGGGGTTGGGGTCGCCGGGTTTGCGGGCGCGGACGGCGTCGAGTTTTTGCAACGTATTGTCGTATTCGGCGTGGATGTGGATGATCGTGTCGACGCCGGCTTTGTCTTCGAGGTCTTTGAAGCGCTGGGATGAGGCGATGTAGGTGGTAGCCATGGTCGCCATGTCGGGGAACATTTGCACGCCCTCCTGGACGAGGCGCATGAAGTCGCCGCCCAGCATTCCGGCCATGTGCCGCTGGGTGCCGTCTTTCACCGGAAAGATCAGCGAGAGATTTCCGGGTGTGGACGTCGGCGTTGAGTAGAGGGTAACGGTCGTGTCGCCGAGGGTGAGCTTCTCGCCGTCGTAGGCCACCATGTCGCGCACCGGTTTGACGCCGGCGGGGGAGTTGTCTTTGGCGAGCAGGTCCCAGTCGATGGCCGACATGATCACGTGCGCGTTCGGGACCATCTTCTTCAGCGCGTTGATGCCCCACGATTGATCCGAGTGCGAGCGTACGACGATCGCATATTTGATGTTGGCCGGATCCAGACCGAACGTTTTCAGCTCGTTCACGAGTTCGGGCGTTACCCACGGGAAATTCGTGTTGAGGAGAATGATGCCGGCCGAGGTGGTCAGCGCCCAGGTCGATTCGGTTTGCGTTCCGATGTAGTAGAGGTTGTCGAACACGCGAACGGGCGGGACGTACCATTGATCGCGCGGGGTCGGCACGAGCTTCTCTTTTTCTTCCGGTTCGCCGGCGCCGACGAACGGCGGCTTCGCAGCGGGCTTCGGCTGCGAGCAGATTAACTTGAACATCGAACTGTAGGTTTGCCACGGCTTCGCGTTCGCGCCCGGAGGCGACACGAGCGCCGTCGCTGCGGCCAGATGCGCCTGCGCGGCCGATACCGCCTGGCCGTTCGCATCCGAAGTGATGCCGCCGGCGAGCAGCGCCGTGCACAGCGCCGCGCTCCAGAAACGCCTCAAGTAGAAACGACCGTTTGCAGCAGTTCGCGCGCATCGAAGCGCTGGGGAATGTTCTTGTACTTCGCCATCAGGTCGATCACGGGTTGAATCGCCGACGGCTCGACCGTGGGCGGCGTGAAGCCGTGGCGCATGTCGACCGCGACCTTTGGATCCATGCCCGAATACGACGCCATGATCTGGCTCGTCTCCGGAATGTGCGCGTTGCTGTAGGCAGCGGCACGCTGCAGCACCTTGGCGAAGCGCGCGACGGTGTCTTGATTCTTCGCCGCGTACTCGCGGCTGGAGAAGTAGACGACTTCGAGGATCGGGCGTTCGTAGCCGGTCAGCTCGTCGATGAAGAACCGCAACTTGCCGGCGCGCACGTCCTGCATCATCACGGGCTCGGCGATCAGGCCCGCGTCGATCCGGTTCTGTTCGATTGCAGCCGACACGGCAGCGGTCGGCGGCAGTTCGATAAACTTCACCGTTGAGGAGTCCCCGCCGCGCGCGTCGATCAGCGCACGCAGACCAAGGTAGGCGATGTCGCCGATGGCAGAGCACGAGACGACCTTGCCTTGAAGATCGAGCGGCGTGCGCAGCGGCGAATTCGCGGCCACCACGATGCCGGCGGTCGCGACGTCCTTGCGGTAGATGATCGATGGGGCGACGATCGCAAACGGCAGGTTTCGCGCATACGCCGCGATGATCGACGTAATGCTCGCCATCCCGATATCCTTCGCTCCGCCTACGATCGATTGCGCAACGACCGCACCGGTCGTGGCCTGCTGCCAATCGACGTCGAGACCGGCCTGGCGAAAGAGTCCCGTATTCAGCGCGTAGAGAAACGGGCGCACGGCATCGGCTACCGACGCGATGAAACGCACCGGAGTCAGCGGCGCATTTTGCGCGAGCGCCGCCGGCGTTACCGCCGCAGCCACCGCGCCGCCGATCATCGCCGCACGCGTGATCGCCATCAGAAGCGGACCAGTAGCTCCGACTGCAGCGCTTCGTGCCAATCGGCGCCCTTTTCAACCGTATGGTTGCCGCCGCGCAGCGCGCGGAACGTGGCCGGATCGGTGCCGCGCGGAGACCCGCCGGCTTCGACCGTATCGACCGCTTCGAGCAAGAGGCGGCGCAGCACGATCACCGCGCGATCGGTCGTGCCGAGATGTTCTTTTGAGCGGTCGACGACCGGGCCCATGCCCACTTGCAGCGCGATGTCTTGCGTGTTGATGCCCGGAATGCCGGTGAACGTGCGCTTCTGCAACTCGCGGTCGATGAAGAAGTCGTTGGAGAGCTGCGCCTTGAGGCGGAACGGACGATCGGGGTCGAGATCTTCCGGACCGCGTCCGATCTCGTGCTCCGACTCCTCGATGAACTTCTGCGTCAGCGGCACGGCCGGATTATCGGAGTACATGAAGTTGTAGATCACCGTGTGCGTGTCGTCCATCGGCACCCAGTAGTGACCGTTGATCGTGAGGATCTCCGGGTCGAAGGCGTGGTTCTGACCGCGAATCTGCATCACCGGCATCACGTAGTGATAGACGCGCACGTGCTGCAAATCGCCGCGCGACCGGATGCCGGTATACAGATAGCCGTAGTCGGTCGGCTCGACTTCGATGCGGGGCACCGTGGCGTCGTAGTTGCTCAAGAACGAACGGTCGCCGATTTTCTGGTTGTGCAAGATCAGCACGTGCGCGGAATCGAAACCGCCTTCGACGGCCTGCAGGTAGTTGCAGTCCTCGTACGTTTTCGAGACGTGGCGATGCGATGCCGGCGCACGCAGCAGTTCGCCGTCGGGTGGTTCGGGCTGGGACTCGGGCGGCCCCATGTACGTCCACAGCATACCGCCCGCTTCGTAGGTGGGATAGGCGCTGATCGTGACCTTCGTTTTGAACAGCGAATCCAGTGGTTCCGACGGCATGTCGACGCACGTGCCGTTGCGATCGAACTTCCAACCGTGATAGACGCAGCGCAAACCGCACTCTTCGTTGCGGCCGAAGAACATCGGCGCGCGGCGGTGCGGGCAGAACGCGTCGACGAGCCCGACCTTGCCGTCGCTGTCGCGAAACGCGACCAGGTCTTCGCCGAGGATACGCACGCGTATGGGTGCGCCGTCGGGCTCCGGGAGTTCGCTCGAGAGCGCCGCCGGCAGCCAGTAGCGCCGCAGCGTTTCACCCATCGGCGTTCCGCGGCCCACGCGCGTCAAACGTTCGTTTTCTTGCGGCGTCAACATACGCGGTGGGTCTCCTAAGATGCGAAGCGGCGGGGAGCACGAATGGGGTTCGAAAAGCGTTTTCTGCGCGCTCTCGTTGCCGCCTCCGGAGGATCTCGCATCATGGTCGTTTCCCGTGCTCACGCGCTCACCGTCATGGCGGGCGCGGCGCTCGCCTTCCCCGCCGCGGGAAGTGCGCAAACCCCGGTGGTGGTGCGGATCGGAACGCCCGGCAACGACGGCAACGCGCTCGCCTACTACGCCTTCGAGAACGGCGTCTTTCGGAAGTACGGAATCACGGCCCAGATTCAGACCATCCGCACCGGCAGCGGCGCGGGGATCGCGGGCGCGGTGATCGGCGGCGCGCTCGACATCGGCGAAGGCGACATCATCGCGGTAGCCGCCGCGCGCGAACATGGGCTGCCGCTGGTTCTCATCGCGCCGTCATTTCTACATCGCGGACCGGCGCCTGTCAGCGCGCTGATCGTCGCCAAGAGCTCGGCGATCCACACCGGTGCCGATCTCAACGGTGCGACGATCGCCGTTCCGTCCCTCACCGGTCCGGCGAAGCTGGTAACCGTTGCATGGTTGAAAAAGAACGGTGCCGATCTTGCATCGGTCAAGTACGTCGAACTTCCGCAAACGGCGATGGCCGCAGCGATCGCCCGTGGCACCGTGGCCGCCGCGACGACCACCGAACCGAACCTGGCCGGCGCACTCGACGACGTGCGCGTCCTCGGCTACGTCTACGATGCGATCGGCAACCCGCTGCAAGTCACGAGCTGGTTCGCGACGGAAGACTGGGTCAAGGCCAACCCCGACGTTGCCCGCCGTTTCGTCGCGGCCGTGCGCGAATCGGCCGTGTGGGCGAACAATCCGAAAAATCACGCCGCGTCGGCAGCCATACTTCAGAAGTACACGCCGTTCAGCGCGGACCTGTTGCCGAAGATGCATCGCGCACAGTACGGCGAGTACTTCGATCCGGCGACGATCCAGCCGCTGCTCGATGCGGCCTACGATCAGAAGTCGCTACAAAAGCCCATCGCGGCAAAGGATCTGTTCAGCAGCATCGCCGCTACACACTAGCCGCGAGAATTGCGGGGAGTGCGATCTCGGAGCCGGTGTTCAGAGCGAGTACGTTCGGGCCGCCGGTTGCGTCGGGGTTGATCTCGATCACGTTCACACTCGCGTCCCCGACACGTCCGAGCGACGCGGCGGGATACACCGCGAGCGAGGTTCCGCCGACGATGATGAGATCGGCGGCTTGCGATTCGCGCGCCGCGCTTTCCCACGCGCCTTCCGGTAACGACTCCCCGAACCACACGACGTTCGGCCGCAACTTGCCGCCGCACGCGTGCGGGATGCGCGCGAGATCGAACGGCGCATCGAGCGTCTCGCGATACGCGCAGCCGGTGCAGCGGACGGTTTGGAGATCGCCGTGCAGTTCGACCAGGGCGCGCGAACCCGCGCGCTTCTGCAGGCCGTCGACGTTTTGCGTCGCGTGAAACACGTGCGGCACGACGCGCTCGAGTTCGGCCAGCGCGCGATGCCCCGCGTTCGGTTCGGCGACGGCATAGGCTTCGAACCGCTCGTTGTACCACGTCCACACGAGCACCGGATCGCGCTCGAAGCCCGCGCGGCTCGCGAGTTCTTCGAAACGCTTCTCGCGCCAGTAGCCGCCGTCGCCGCGAAACGTCTTCAGGCCCGAGGCGACGCCGAGCCCCGCGCCGGTAAGAACGAACACTCGCTGCGCCTGCCGCAACAAAGCGGCTGCTGCTTCGATGTCTTGCGCATCTAGCGACATTCCGGCAAGATGCGGCCCAGGCGCGCGATCGCCTCTTCCATCGTTGCCTCATCGTGCTCGGCAAATCCGAAGATGAATTCACCCGGTACCGGATCGCGCAGATGATGCGGCGCGGTGCTCATCACCGCAACCCCGGCGCGGCGTGCGCGCTCGATGAAGCGGCCGGTTTCCAAGAGCGGCAACCGCACGACGAGGTGCATGCCGGCGCTTTCGCCGCTCACCTCGAGCCCATCGCCGATGTGGCGCCGCAAGGAATCGAGCAGCGCCGCGCGCCGCGCGCGGTAGAGGACCCGCATCCGCCGCAAATGACGTTCGAAACCGCCGTCGACGATGAACGACGCGAGCGCGCGCTGTTCGAGAATCGGCGACTGACGGTCGGCGAACCCCTTGGCCGCCTGGAGCACGTCGCGCAGGGCCGGCGGCGCCACGACGTAGCCGATGCGCAGCGCCGGAAACATCGTCTTCGAAAACGTCCCGACGTACACGACGCGTCCCGACGTATCGATGCCGTAGAGCGCGGGAATCGGCCGGCCCTCGTAGCGGTAGGCGCTGTCGTAGTCGTCTTCGACCACGATCGCGCTGTTGCGCTCGGCCCAGGCGAGCAAGGCACGCCGCCGCGTCGCCGCCAGCAGCACGCCCAGCGGAAATTGATGCGACGGCGTGACGTACACCAGCCGCGCGCCCGCAGCGTACCGCTCCAAGGCGTCGACCCGGATGCCGTCGTGGTCGACGGCGATCGCGCGCAGGTCGGCACCGTGCGCGCTGAACGTGCGCTGGGCACCGAGGTAGCCGGGCTCTTCGAGCGCGACGACATCGCCGGGTTCGACCAGCACGCGTGCGACCAGATCGATCGCTTGCTGCGAACCGTTGACGATCGTCACGTCGCGCGCGGTGCACGCTATCCCGCGCGCCCGTCCCAAATACGCTGCGATCGCGGCGCGCAACGGCAGATAGCCGGCCGGATCGGCGCTGTAGTCGAGCAGCGATCCGTCACGTGACGCGCCGGAAAGCGCTCGGCGCCATTCGGCGTGCGGAAACGCGCTGAAGGCGGGGCGGCCGTCGCGAAAATCGATAAGACCCGCGCGGCGCGGCGGTTCGAGCGGCCCAGCCTCGGTGAGCGACGCGCCGTAAGTGGAAAGCCGGATGGACGCCTTACCGCCTTCGGCGTCATCAGCGCTGCGCGGTAACGGACCCTCCGGCAACTCCGCGCTGACGAACGTGCCGGAGCCGGTGGTTGCTTGCAGATAACCTTCACTGTGAAGCTGCGCGAAGCTCGACACGATCGTCGAGCGCGAAACACCGAGCGCTTCGGCGAGCGCGCGCGTTGAAGGCAGCCGCGTACCCGGTGCAACCTGGGCGTTGAGAATCGCCCCACGCAGTCCTTCGTAGAGTTGCCGATGCAACGGAACGTTGCTCGACGCGTCGAGTTCGAGCGGCAACTCCATGCTTTCCGGTGGTATGCTCTCCTTCCACCAAAATGGTACTTGAGTACGACCACTCGCGCCATTACGCTATGTGACACCGAATCAGTTCCGTTTTGTCCATCTTGCGTACGCTCCAGCGTGCAAGACGGCGAAGCATGCGTGGAACTGATTTCCGTCACGTCACGACGTCTTCAGCAATTTTATACAAACGACCACTCAGCGTCGTGATGCGCGTCGCAAATTGACATTCTTGTCGCGCGCGATCTCCTCTATAGTTCTCCTAACGTCAACGCCCCTCAATGTCGTTCAGGAGATGCAATCAACCATGTTACCGCAAGCAACAAGCCTGCGCACCCACTGTCTGAGCTTCTGGACCGTCCTGGCTCAGAGTATTGCGCTGATCTCACCGACGATGACTGCGGTGCTGATCGTACCACTGATGTTCGGCACGACCGGAAACGCGAGTTGGCTCGCCTACGCGTTCGGCACGATCATGCTGTTATTCGTCGCATTCAACCTCAACCAATTCGCACGCCGCTCCTCGCACACCGGATCGATGTTCTTGTATTCGGTGGCGGGGCTCGGGCCAACCGCAGGCGGCATGGCCGGCTGGTGCCTGATCTGGGCCTACATGTTCATCGGAACGGCCGGGGTCAGCGGCTTCACCATCTTCGCGCAACAGCTGCTCGTGATGATGCACGTCAACGTCCCGGCCGTCGCGCTGTTTGCGCTGTGCGCAGCGATCTGCTGGTACTGCGCCTACAAAGACGTCCGACTCTCGGCGGTGCTGATGCTCGTGCTCGAGGCGGTCTCGGTCGCGCTCATCGTGGTCCTCGCGTTCGCGGTCCTCGGACACCACAACTTTGCGCTCGACGCCGATCAGCTCTCGCTCAAGGGCAATACCCTCAACACCCTCGGCCTCGGCGTCGTGGTCGCGATCTTCAGCCTCGTCGGCTTCGAAGCGGCGACGGCGTTTGGTGAAGAAGCGAAGAATCCGCTCAAGAATATCCCGCGCGCGGTGATCGTGAGCTTGATCCTCACCGGCGTGTTCTTCATCTTCATCACCTACGTCGAAGTTTTGGGCCTGCGCGGCGTGAAGCCGTCGCTCGATGCTCAAACCGCCCCGCTCTCCACCCTCGCGACGATGATGCACCTCGACGTGCTGCAGATCCCGATCGATCTCGGTGCCATGTTGAGCTTCTTCTCGCTCGCGCTCTCGTGCATGAACGCCGGCGCCCGCGTGATCTTCCAAATGGGCCGCCAAGGGTACTTCCACGAAGCCACCGGCAACGCGCATTCGACCAACGAAACGCCGCATGTCGCGATTACGATCTACGCGCTGCTCGAGTTCGGGATCCCGGCGATCATCCTCTCGTTCAAAGGTCTGGCCGTCACCGACGTCTTCAACGACGCCGGAACGTTCGGGGCCTTCGGTTTCCTCGGCGCGTACATCTTCGTCTCGGTGGCGGCACCGATGCATCTGAAAAAGATCGGAGAGTTGCGCCCGCGCGACATTGCCTACTCGGTCGCGGCGCTCGTGTGCCTGCTCGTACCCGCCATCGGCAGCGTCTATCCGGTTCCCGCGCCGCCGGTCAACACGTTCGTCTACGCCTTCCTGCTGTACTTCCTCGTCGGACTCGCAGTCTTCGTGGCTCGCCGCAGCAGGCCGCAGACGGAGCCGATGGAACTCGCAACCGATGCTGCAGCAGCTTGAAGGGGCGATCATAGAACCGTTCGTCGCCCGGCTACGCGTGTTTCCATTCAAGTCGCTGGACGGCGCTGACGTGAAAACGTCGGCGCTCGTCGCGCGCGGCGGATTACGATCCGATCGCGCGTTCGCGTTGTTCGACGAGAACGGCGGCTTTGTCAATGCGAAGCGCGAACCGCGCGTGCACGAACTGCGCGTCGGGTACGATGCGGACGTCACCCGCGCGACGTTCGTGAGCCCGCGCATCGCGACGCCGTTCAGCTTCGCGTTCGATGACGACACAAAGGCGCTCGAAAGCTGGTTGAGCGTACATTTCGAGCGGCCGGTGACGGTGCGCTGCGACTTGGACGGCGGCTTCCCCGACGATCTCAAAGCACCCGGACCGACGCTCGTATCAACGGAGACGCTGGCCGCAATCGCCAGCTGGTTTCCGGGTCTCTCCGCCGACGACGTGCGCCTGCGCTTGCGGGCCAACATCGAACTCGGCGGCGTCCCCGCCTTCTGGGAAGACGGGCTGTTCACGCGGGCCGGCGAGGTTGTGCCGTTTCGCATCGGCGCTACCGTGCTCGAAGGCACGAACCCATGTGCTCGGTGCATCGTCCCCGGCCGCGACGCGCGAACCGGCGTCGCGCTTCCGACCTTTGCCAAAGTCGTCTCGCAGCAGCGCGCGGCCACGCTGCCGCGTTGGGCCGACCGCAGCCGCTTCGATCACTTCTATCGCCTGACCGTGAACACGCAAGCCGGAGCCGGGCAATCCGGCCGCACGATCGCCGTCGGAGACGTGCTCGAACCGTTGGCGGCAACGGCGCACTAAAGTGATTCGACGTACGGGGACCGCCGGGAACGCGGCGGGAATTGGCTGTCGTGGCCTATGCCGGAGTACCGGTTCATGCGCTCCGTCTGGCGGCCTGTTTGGTGGCCGTTGGCCTCGTCATGTCCGGGTGCGCGGGTAGCGGAAGCAGCACGAAGCAAACCCCCGCCGTTGTCGTGCCGACCGCCGGCGCCGCGCCGCAAGCAAAGCTCGGCCAAGCCTCGATCACGATCACGGTTCCACAAGCAGCGACGGGTGCGGCGGCGGCGCGCCGGCCGGCCTTCATTTCGGCGAGCGCGCAATCGCTTTCGATCTCGAGCTACGCGGTGTCCGGCGGCGTACCATACGGACCGGCACTCGCGACGAGCAATCAGAACCTCGTTTCGACCGCACCCGGCTGCACCGGCAGCGGTCCGCTCCAGTGCACGGTCACGGTCGCCGCACCGATCGGTCAAGCCGGCTTCAGCGTCACGATCTACCAAGGCCTCAATCAGACGGGCGCGACGCTGTCGTCGTTGCCGCAGTCGCCGGCGACGGTGTTCACCATCGCCGAGGGACAAACGAACGTCGTTCTGCCGCTGATCCTCAACGGCGTCCCGGCGTCGGTCGTCGTTGCACCGCAAGTCACCAGCGTGAACGGCGGCGTTTCCACGACCATTCCGGTTTCGGTCGTCGTGGAGGATGCCGGCGGAAATATTATCGTAGGGCCGGGCGCCTACGCGAATCCGATCACGTTGACGAACACCGACGGTTCCGGCACGACGACACTCTCGACCACCACGCTCACCGCTCCCGGTCAAATCGTGACGCTGACCTACAACGGCGGCTACTTCGCATCGCCGCTGACCCTGAGCGCAACGGTGAGCGGCGCGACGGTTACGCCGGCCTCCATCACAGAGATTCCGGGGGCGCTCGTCGTCGGGTGCTCGAGCGGCTGCGGCGCCGCGAACGGCAGCACACCCAATCCGGTTGCGATCAGCGAGGGCGGCTACGGCAGCGGCACGTTCACGCTCAGCGGCGGCGGCACGTCGTGTAACTTCGATCCGGCGACGAGCATTACCGCGAGCAACGGCAGCGCCAGCGTAAACGTCTACGGCGATCCCGCGGGCGGCACGTGTACGCTCTCCGTCACCGATTCGCACGCGCAAAATCTCACGGCGACGCTATCGTATCCGAGCGCCGGAACGCCGACGGTCGTTTCCTCCTGTAGCGGCTCGCTGCCCAAGCCCGCCGATCCGTTCGGCGGCACGCTCTATGTTGAGAGTTGCTCCACCGGCGTGCAGTACGGCAGCTACCTTGCGGTCCCGCTGGATTCGACCAACAATCCGCCCAGCTCGTTCGTCATCGCGATCTACGCCAACGTGAATCAACCGCCGGTGTATTCGTTCGTGAACAACACCAATCGCTATGAAACCGGAGCGTCGATCTCGGCGCCGAACGTCGTTTGGGCCGGTCAGTACGGCAACACGTTCGTCAACTTCTCCCAGCTGATCCCGCCGTAGGATCAGCCGGGGATCGTTCAGGCCGGTAAACTTCGCGCGCGGAACGCGAGCGCGATCATCGTTGCGCCGATGACGAAACCGTAGATCGCGATCATCAGCACGATGTAGACGAGGCCCGTCGCCGGCGCGAAGAGCACGATGAATCCGAAGATCACCGAGACGACGCCGTAAAGTATGTAGAGCCATTCACCGGGGACGTGCGCGCGCACGCGAAACGCCGTTACGATCGCCAGCACGCCGGTGATGATGGCCCAATAGCCCACCAGGTATGCGAGCGTCAGCGCGCTGAGTCCGGGCCATGCGAAGATGGCAAGGCCGACCACGACGCCCAAGATGCCCTCGAGCAGCAATACCCACCAGTGCGCGTCGGAGCGCATGATGCTGAATGATTTCCAGATCGCAACGACGCCGTCGACGATAAGATAGGCGCCGATCAGCAAGACCGCGACGGCCAGCGTCGCGCCCGGAAAGATCAGCGCCAACACGCCCAACGCAAGTCCGAACAATCCGCGGATGAGAAAAAGCCACCAATAGCTGCGAAGTTGGCTAACCATGTAAAAGCCCTCCAAGCTCGAGCAGATGGCCGAGCCTTTGCTACATACCCGGCAAAACCCGCCGCGAAGCCGGCAGCGCGTCGTCCAGCTGCGTCACGTAAAACGTCGCTTCCGGCTCGCCCGCAAAGCGATAATCGAGCCGGCGGGCCGTGCCCACGTGAGCGTACGCTGTATATAGATATGTGGGAATGTCGAACGGCGCGCCCGTATTCGTTGCGGGCAGCACGAGCTCGGCATGTTGCGGGACGGCGGCCGGACGATACCAGCGCATCCACTGCGCGAGTTGTCCCCGCTGAACGACGATGTACGATGGGATCCCATACCAGAGCAGCTCGGACGAGGTCTCGTAGCGATCGGTATAGATCGTCACACCACGTGCCGCATCGGCGCGCAGATCATCCGCCAGCGGACGAAACGCATACATGCCCGACGCGAACTGCCGCCGCAGCGACGGCGCGGCATGGAAGGCCGCTGCCTGCGCCCGCTCGGGCAGCGCCAGAAAGATCGCCGGGACGGTCGCCACGGCCGTGCCGATGCCGAGCATCGTCAACGCGATGCTCCGGCAGAGCACGCTCGTTCGAGCGAGGACCGCACCGCAACCGATCGCCAGGGACGCTGCCGGACCGAGGATCCAATACGTTTCGGTTTGCGTTGCGACCGAGAGCGCGAACAGAATGATCGGCAGCGGCAGCGCGGTCCACGCAACGAGCGGCAGCGCCGGAGCGCGCCGCAAGGCGACGAACCACGTCAACCCGACGATCAGCAGCCCGTAGAGCAGCGTGCGCAAAGTGATGACGTTGAACAACATCGCGAGGCCGAACGTCATCGATTGACGGTGCACGAATTCAAACGCAAACGTCTCCCACCCGACCGACGCGTTCCACACCAGAAACGGAATGTACGCGACGACTGCGATCGCGCATGCGACGGCAACGGGCCGCAGCAGATCGCGCCGCGTCACGATCGCCCACGCGGCGATGCCGAATACGAGCGCCCAGCCGAACGTGCGCGAATAGACGCACGCCGCGAGCGCGGCACCCAGGCCGAGCACGGCTTGCGGCGAGGCTCGCCGGCCGACTGCGGCTGCAGCCCACAGCGCGAACGCCCACGACGTGATGTACGCGCCGTCCGGAATGCACTCCGCGAACTCGAGTTTCGTTTGCGGGATCAGCGCGAAGACGATCGCCGCGTAGGCGCCCGCACGCGAACTGCCGGTGAGGATCTTCGCTGCCATCCCGGCGGCGAGCGCCGCCAGTGCCTCGGCGATGATGAACGGCAAACGCACGGCGCCATAGCTATGGCCGAAGAGCGCGCCCAGAGCGATCAGCCACGCAACCATCGGCGGATGGTCGGTATAGCCGAACGACGGATGAAGGCTCCAAGTCCAGTAATAGGCTTCGTCCAGGGTCAAGGGAAAGTTGAACGCGGCATAGGCGCGAAGGAGAGACAAGATGGCAACCAGCACCACCGCTCCCAAAACCGGTCGGGACATCAGCAAGCGCGTTCTGCTCGCGCTCTTGGTCGCCTTCGCTATCGTGCCGGCGGCCGCGCCCGCGCTCGCGCAAACGGCACCAACCCCGGTTCCGATTCCGGTGCAGCCCGCACCGAGCGCGATGGGCTACTACATGATGCAGGGCAATCGCATCGTGGGCGGCCCGTATAGCAGCGGCCCGGCGTGCATGAAGGCCGTCGCTGAATTGATGAAATCACTGCCCGCCAACATCGCGCCGATCGTCTGCGCGCACCGCAAGCCCTAGGAGACCTATGCGTCAACGAACGTTTTTCGCGCGGCTGCTTATCGTGGCCGCTGCGCTTGTATGTAACGGCGTCTCCGTTCAAGGCGCCGACGTCCCGGGACTCACGACGATCCGCATCGTCGACGCCGGACAAGACGTGGACGCGGAAGCGTTTTACGCGCAAGACCTCGGCATCTTCAAGAAGTACGGCATCAACGCCGAGATCACGCTCTTGCGCAAGGGCGGCGGCGCGGCGGCCGTGGCTGCGGTTGCCGGCGGCTCCGCCGACATCGGCGAAGGCGACCTCGTGTCGGCTGCCAACGCGCATCAGCGCGGCATTCCGATCGTGCTGCTCGCACCGTCGGGCATCTTCCGCGCATCGGCGCCGACGACCGAAGTGATCGTCGCCAAAGATTCGCCGATCAAGTCGGGCAAGGATCTCGAGGGCAAGTCGATTGCGCTGATCTCACCCGAAGGTCCATCGCGCATCGCCACCAACCTGTGGCTCGAGAACGCCGGCGCCGCGCTCGACAAGGTCTCGTTCATCGAGCTGCCGGCCGTCGACATGGCCGCCGCCGTCGACCGCGGCACCGTTGCCGCGGCCGTCATCAACGAGCCGAGCCTCGTTGCATCGCAGAGCTGCTGCCGCGTGCTCGGAAACAATTTCCAGAGCGTCGGCAACACGTGGCAACTGAACGTGTGGTATTCGTCGGCTGATTGGCTCGCGAAGAACGCAGCCTTGGCGCGGAAGTTCGCGCAGGCGATGCGCGAAGCCGCGGTATGGGCGAACAATCCGGCCAATCACGCGAAGTCGGGCGAGATCCTCAACAAGTACACGCCGTTCCCGCCCGAGCTGCTACCGAAGATGAATCGCGCCACGTACGGCGAGACGCTCGATCCGAAAACGATGCAGCCGATCCTCGACGCCGCGCTCAAGTACAAGGCGCTGCAGACGGCGGTTCAGCCGCAGTCGCTGATCAGTTCGGCCGCGCTAACGCCTTAACGCGGGCAACGCGCGCGCGGCGGGTGACGGCGACGGTGTCGGTCGCACGAGCAAACGCGCTGCGTCGTTGAGATTGAGATTGCCGGGTTGCGTGGTGGTGTTGGTGTTACCGGAAGTGGAATTCGAATTGGACTGCGGCTGCGGAGAGCCCGGGCCCGAAACGACGCCGATCGCCGTCCCGATGCCGGCCGCGGCTGCACCGACCGCGGCCGCGGTGCCGGTGCTCATGCCGGCGATCGTTCCGGTTGAAGCCGGCAGTCCGGCAGCGACCGCCGTCGCGTCCGCGCTCGTCGGTACGCCGGCCGCGGTAAAGGTGCCGAGTACCGTCGTCGTGATCGCCGACGTCGTGACCACACCGGCCGCGGAGATCGTGGCGATCTGTCCGGTCAGGAGCGAAATTTGTCCGTTCGCCGTCGTGATCGTCACGCTGTCCGCGGCGCACGACAGACATGCCACCGTCTCGACGTTGTTTGCGAAAGAGATCAACCCGATGGTGCCGCGCACTCCGACCGCCGACGTATTCGTGACGAAGCGGTAGTTCGCAACGCCGCCTTGCGGACGCCTAACGTCGAAACGCAGCGCGCCGCCGTTGATCGTGATCGTCGATCCCGGACCGGCGGCGCCGGTGTTGAGCGCGCCGACCTTCACCGTCGTGTTCTCACCAAGTGAGATCAGCGAGGAATCGGGCATTGCCAGCACCGCCGCCGACTGCGCGCGGGTGCTCGCGAAATCGTCGTCCGGCAGGTCGAACTTCCCGAACACCGGCTTGAAGTCGGTGCCGGCCGCGGCGGTTTGCCAGCCGATCGTCCCGCGCACGTGCTGCAACTGTTTGCTTTCGCCGGCGGCGCGCGTCATGTGCGGCAAGCCGGCGAAGACGAAGGCCAGGGTGAGCGCAGCCGCAACGAGGGCGCGCACGGATCCGGATATGCGAAGCAAACGCGGCATCAAAAGTACCCCTCGTTCTCGGACGTTGCCAGCATTTTGTAAGGCAAGCGCCTACTCCTTCGGCTAAGCGGGGCATCAGGCGCCACAGTAGCGGGTCCGTCGCGGCGAGAACGTGCCTCTCAATGAAATCGCGCCCCCCGCACACTCGCCGGCAATTTCTCGCAGCTTCAGCCGCCGCGCTCGGCACGATTGCCGCCGTTCGGGCGCCCGCGCGCGCGGCGACGTGGAACTACCGCTACGCCAGCAATCTCTCGGTGGACCACCCGCTGAACGTCTATATGCGCCAATGCTGGGACGCCGTGCGGCACGAAACCGGCGGGCGGCTCGACGTCGCGATGTTCCCCAATGGCCAATTGGGCGGCGACACCGCGGTGCTTTCGCAACTGCGTTCGGGTGCGGTCCAGTTTTTCTCGCTCGACGGCGGCATTCTGCAAGGGGTCGTTCCGGTTGCCGCCATCCAGGGGATCGGCTTTGCGTTCAAGGATTCCGCCGACGCATTTCGCGCGCTCGACGGCCCGCTCGGCGACTACGTGCGCAAAGAGATCGCGGCGAAGGGCCTCTACGTGCATCCCAAGATGTGGGAGAACGGGATGCGTCAGATCACGTCGAGTTCGAAACCGATCCACACCGCCGCCGACCTAGCCAACTTCACGATTCGCACGCCGGCCGGCGCGCTGTGGGTCGATCTGTTCAAGTCGTTCGGCGCCTCACCCACGCCGATCAATTTCAACGAAACGTACACCGCGCTGCAAACGAAGGTCGTCGACGGCGAAGAGAACCCGTACGCGATCATCGACAGCGCGCACCTCTACGAAGTGCAGCACTACCTCAGCGTGACCAATCACATGTGGTCGGCCTACCATCTGCTCGGCAACAACGACGCCTGGCAAACCTTGCCGCCCGACGTCCGCGCGATCGTCGATCGCAACCTCACCAGATACGCGCTCCAGCAACGGCGCGCGACGGCACTGCGCAATGCCTCGCTCGCCGACCAGCTCGCCCGGCGCGGCATGACCGTTTCCCAAGCCGACACGCGCAGCTTCCGCGCGCGCCTCGAAACCAGCGGCTTCTACAGCCGCTGGAAAGCCACGTTCGGCACTGCCGCGTGGAGCTTACTCGAAGCCCACACCGGCAAACTCGCCTAGACTCGCCCTGTGCAACATGACAGATTTATGGGTGACTGATTTGTTAGGGTGGGTTGGTGTCGCCTATGGCGGTGGCTAGGGCGCGGTAGATGTTGAGGCGGCCGCAGCCTTGACGCGAGTCATGCAGATCGTCGGCGGTCGAGCAGAGGAGCGTCTTCATGGCGCTTGGGTTCTGATAGGTCGAGCCGCTGACGGCGAGGATCAACGCTGCCGCTCCGGCAACGTGCGGGGTCGCCATCGACGTGCCCGCGATCAGCGTGCGGCAATCGCTAATGCTCGAGGTGTTGAAATCGGGCAAACACTCGCCCGCGAAGTTCGCGTCCAGCGGCGTCGACGTCCAGATGTTCTCGATCCAATGAAGATCGTCGGCATCGCTATCGCTCGACGGGTCGCCGCCCGGCGCAACGATTCCCCACGCTGACGAACTGTGCACGTTCGCGGCCGGCGTTCCGGCCTGCGAGTAGTACGCGACGTACTCGACCGGGTTCGCCGGCGTCGCCGTCGTTGCCGCACTCGATGTATAGCCGGTCCGCAGCGACGTCCCCGTCGCGGTGCCGTCGGCCAGGCTCGTCGCGCCGGCCGCGATCACGCCCGTATCGCAGCCGGGCGCCGAAACGCCGCTGGACGAGGGCGCGCCGTTGCCGGATGCTGCGACGACGATCACGAGCGCCGCGATCGCGTCGGCAATAGCAGCGCCCTCAACCGGATCGGTGTCGTTTCCGCCCGAGTCACAACCGCCGCCGCCGAGGCTCATGCTGACGATGTTGACGTGCTGGTTGTTGACGGCATCTTCGATCGACGATGCGATGTCGGCCGTATCGGCGGAACACTGCGCGTCGTTGCCGTCGTGCGCGCACGCGTCGTCCGGCGTCGGAAAGACGCGGTAGGCGTAAATCGACGAATTGCCGCCGGAGCCCGTAAAGCCGAGCGCATTGTTCGAAGCGGCGGCCGCAATGCCCGAGACGTCGGTCCCGTGCCCGTCGGCATCGGTGCTGAAGCTGCCGGACGATTGCGACGTTCCGCTTTCGTTGGTGATGAAGCAGTGCTGATAGACGATCTTGCTGCTGAGCTCCGGATGGCTTGCGTCCTCACCCGTATCGATGATCGCAATCTTCACCGACGCCGAGCCGAGTGCCGCCGGATTGGCAGTATACGTGGCGCCGGTTTGGCTGTAGCCGTAGGCGTGCTCGAGACCGATCGCGTGCATGTCCCACTGCCCCGGCACGCTCGAACTTTCGGCGTAGGGCGCGGCTTCGTGGAACGGCGTAAATCCTTGGAAGTACGGATCGTTCGTATACACGGGCGTCGTGGTGAAGCGATACCGGCGCTGCCCCGTTAGCGCAACGCTTTGCACGCCGTCGCCGGAGCGCAGAACCGCTTCGGCTTGCGCCAAGGATGCGGTCGGCACGGCGACCACGTGCATCGCGATGTTCCGGTGCACGAAATCGAACGTGTGCAGCACGCTCATTCCGTACTGATGCTCGCGCGACGCAATGGCCACGGCTTGCGATTGAGCGCGGCCGCGATCGTAGCTGACCGCGAGCAACGTGGTGGAGGCAGCCGCAACCGATCCGGCATGCAATAGGCGGCGCCGCGTCGCGTCACCGGTTGCGCTCGTGCGCGCTTCCGATGCCGACGCCGCACCGGTTGCCGGGCACGTGAATGCAGCCGCGACATCGGCGGATGTCGTCGGGGACGGAACGGGTGTGGGTGTGGGCGTAGGCGCGCGCGTCGGGATCGGCGTCGGGGTCGGGGCGACGAGCGGCTGCGCGGTTGAGAACAGGGCGAACGCGTAGGTCGTCCCGCTCGCGAACGTGATTGGCCCGGTCGACGGCGCAAAGGTAACCGTCGAGTTGCTGATCGTCGCGGGCCCGGCCAGCGTCGACCAGTTGCCGAGCGTATCGCCCGGATTGTAGGCGAGGTACAGGTTTCCCGACGGCAGCGAGAAGCCGGGGGGCAAGATGAACGTGAACGTGGGCCACGCTTGGAACGTCACCGTTGCCGTCATGGTCAGCGTCACGTACGCCAGCGGCACGAGTGCGCCGCCGATCGCTTTCGGCAAGCGCGCCGACGACTGAACCGCTATGGGGTTCGATGCGCCCAACACGAGGTTCGCCGTCGCGCTTCCGCCGGTCGTCGGGAAGACGACCGAACCGCCGTAGCCCGATGCGATCGTCGCGAGCGTTGCCGTGACGCTGCTGCCGGTCTGCACGGAGGCATTCGAGGACGCCGGCGGCGCGGGCGTGGGCGCGGCGGTCGGTGCGGACGCCGTGCTCGGCGTCACAAACGGCGCCGAGCTTCCACCGCCACCGCCGCCGCCGCAGGCGCAAAGCAGCGCGCAAACGACAAAAAACCACGCCCCTACATGAAGCCGCACGATAGGGAAGTAGCCACGCTGTCGCAGCTTGTCCTGCCCAGCCTTTTCCCAGGAAGTATTCGCCTGTTAGACTGCTCGGTAAGCTGGGAAGGGAGGTTGCATGAAAATATCATCCCTCGCTTTGCCCGCGCTCGGTGGACTGCTCGTCCTTGGCTCGGTCGCCGGAATTCCGGCTCCCGCGAAGGCCGACACTGCAAGCACCGCAGCGATCATTGCCGGCGCGGCCGGCATCGTCGGTGCCCTACTCTACGACTCCAGCAACCATCCGTATTACGTCCGCAATAATCATCGCTACTACGTCACCCAGCAAGAAGCCCAATACTACCGCGGTCACCATCCCGGCAACACGCGCCAAGCCTACGTGCCCGAACGCGAATATCCGGTCGCACGCGACCCCTACCACAACCAGAACCACCGCTAGTTCTTAGTGCGTCGTGATCGTGTCCGCATTGAGTGAGTGATCGCTCTGCGCGGACCCGGTTACGTCCACGGTCATTCCCGGCGTCAGCGTCGCGCCGCGCGGATTGATGACCGTTCCCTGATGCAAGTGCACGTCGCGGTAGACGTTCGGCGCGGTCTCGAGCTGCAGATCGAAGTGCCGGAAATACGTCACCTTACCATGCGCCGTATTGCCGTTGGTCGTTTGCAACAGCACGTTGCCGAGCGCATTGAGCACGCTCTGCACGATTGGATTGTTTTGCACCTCGGGCGGGATCGACGGGATCGGCATTGGGTCGGCAAAGGCTGCGCTCGTCGAGGCAACCAGCAGGGCGATCGTTAGGGCGAGAACGCGCAATCTATTTCTCCGGACTGACCACCATAGGATACGTCGCAAACTCGGCATTCACCAGCATGCCGTTTTCTTTTTCGACGCGCCGCAGGTAAATGTTCTGCACGATGTCGCGCGTGGCCGGATCGATCATGATCGGACCGCGCGGGCTCTCCGCCTTATACCCCTTGAGAAACGCCAGCGTTTTGTCGGGATCCCAGTTGCCGCCTTGCGCAGCAAGCGCCTTGTAGGTTGCGCCGAGGATATCCCATATCGCACAGCCGGCAAAGCTCGCGTTCGGGTTGCCGTGCGTGATCGCCGTGGTCTCGCGCTGATACTGCGCGTTGAGCGCGGACTTGTGCGCCGACGAATAATGATACGCCGACACGATGCCGGTGGCCGGATCGCCCATCTGCGGCAAGTTGTTCTCGCTCACGAGGTCGCCCGTGGCGAGGATCTTGATACCGGCCTTTTGCATTCCGGCCGCTTCGTACTGCTTGAGAAATTGCGCGCTGCCGCCGCCGGCGAGCAAGAAGATAAAGCACGCATCGGGCTTCGCGTCTTTCGCCCGTTGGATGTAGGCCGAGAAGTCGGTGGCTTCGAGCGGCATCGGACTCACGCCCACTTCGGTGCCGCCGGCGCCTTCGAAGGCGCGCCTGAAGCCGACGTGCGCATCGACGCCGGACTGGTTGTCGGCATACATCGTGTAGATTTTCTTGTAGCCGTTCTTCGCCGCCCACTTGCCGAGCACGTCGGTCAATTCGAGCGTGGTGAACGACCAGCGCGTCATGTAGGGAAACTTCGGCAAGAGCCCGGTCGCCACCGAATTGACGAGCATCACCGGCGTCTTCGACTGATTCGAGATGTCGCCGACCGTCATCGCGTTCGCGGTGAAGATCAGGCCCGCGATCATGTCGACCTTCTCCTGAACCACGAGTTCTTGGGCCGCACGCCGCGCCGTTTCGGGCGCGACGCCGGTATCGTCGCGCCGAACGATGACGACTTTGCGGCCCGCCACCGTATCGCCATGGACTTTTTGGAACGCCGCCATCGCGCCATCGAGCTCGGGACCGGAGGCCGGTCCGCCGCCGGTATACGACCAAACGATGCCGACCTTGAACGGATCGGCCGGGGCGGCCAACGCCGCGGCGGGCGCAAAACCCGCGGAAACGAGCGCGGCAGAGGACGATTGGAGCATTCCAAGTCTCTTCATAAGGCGCCCCGTACGATGAGCAACGCCCGTCCACCTCGAAACCCAAATGCGTTCGGAGGTGACTATGTCCGGGTTTGCCGACTTCCCCGGTTCTGAGGTGCGCGCGCGGCTCGATCATCCCGTGATCGACTGCGATGCGCACGTCGTCGAGGCGCGTTTCGCGATCGAGGACTTTCTCAAAGACGTGGCCGGCCCGAGCGTGGTCGCGCGTTACCTCAAGTGCCAAAACTTTCGCCAGTACAATCAGCCCAGCCGCGGCTTCTGGTGGGGCGTTCCGTCGGGTCCGCACACGAGCGATCGCGCGATGTCGATGCTGCCCAAACTCTTTCGCGCGCGCATGGACGACATCGGCTTCGATTTCGCGCACCTCTACACGACCGCCGGCATTCCGGGCTTGTACTATCAAGACGATGAAGTGCGTCAAGCGTTCTGTCGCGCGACCAACATGCTCTACGCCGACATGTTCCGCGAGGTCGCCGACCGCGTGCGCCCGGTCGCGCTGATCCCGACGTTCACGCCCGAAGAGGCGATCGCCGAACTCGAGTTCGCCGTCAAGGAACTCGGACACAAAGCGATCATGATCGGCACCGAACACATCCGTCCCGTTCCGGGCGCGCACGACGATGCACCCTATCTCACGAAGTCGATCGCGATCGATCCGCCGCACGACTACGATCCGTTCTGGGCCAAGTGCGTCGAGCTGAAAGTGACGCCGGTGTGTCACACCGCGGCGATCTTCAACGCCTACCGCAACTCACCGAGCAATTACGTCTTCAACCATCTGGGCGGCTTTGCAACCGGCGCCGACTACTTCTGCCGCGCGCTGTTCATGGGCGGCGTCACGCGCCGCTTCCCGACGCTGAGCTTCGGCTTCCTCGAGGGCGGAGCGGCTTGGGCGTTGACACTGCTCAACAACATCGTCGAACACTTCGAGAAGCGCAACGTCGAGCACATGGAGACGAACCTCGATCCGGCCAAACTCGACATCGAGTTGCTGAGCCGGCTCTTCGGCGAGTACGGCAACGAATATCTCACCGCCGAGCGCATCAAGACCGCAACGTTCGAGAACTGGGAAACGAACCTCATTCGTCCGGTACCGTTCGATGAGTTCGCGCCCTGCGGGATGACCGAAGTCAACGATCTCAAGGCGCTGTTCATCGATCGCTTCTACTTCGGCTGCGAGGCCGACGATCGCATGACCGCAGTGGCGTTCAACCGCCGCCTCAATCCGGTGGGCGGCAAACTCAAGCCGGTGTTCGGGTCGGACATCGGGCATTGGGACGTCATGGACGCCACGACCATTCTCTCCGAGGCCTGGAGCCTCGTCGACGGCGGGCTCATCGACGAAAACAATTTCCGCGAATTCGTGTACGAGAATCCGGCCATGATGCATCTCTCAATGAATCCCGGCTACTTTGCCGGTACGGTGCTCGAAGACGAAGCGAAGAAGCTGTTGGCGCGCAAGCCGCAGGCTGTGGTGACGGCGTGATCTATTCCGTCGCCGATGCGGCGGATCTGCCGCCGGGCACGATGATGCACGTCGAGCTCGATGGACGAATGATTGCGCTCTATAACTACGACGGTGACTTCTACGCGACGGACGACATCTGCACGCATCGGCGCGCGCGTCTTTCCGACGGGTATCTGGACGGGCGCACCGTGCAGTGCCCGCTCCACTTCGGCAAATTCGACATCATCACCGGAGAGCCGCAGAACCCGCCCTGCAAGGTCCCCGTGGCTACGTATCCCGTCATCCTCGACATCGAACGCCTCCTCGTCGACGTGCCCGAACCCGGCCTTTCTGAAAATTGACTTGAAACACAAAGCCAACAACTCCGGCGGCGCCGAAGCAAAGCGTATGAACTCTCCGGCTCCGGCCAGCGAAACCCACGGCACCCTCTTCTGCACGCTGGTGGACCGCCGCTCGAGCGTCCCGCTGGCCGACGCGCGCGTCACCTGCGTCATCGGCGGCGGAATCGTGCAGGTCGACGTGGACTCCCGGGGCGAGTTCCGCGCCGACTTTCCGCAGGGCGTGTTCGACCTCGTCATCTCGGCTCGCGGCGAACTCTCGCTCACCTTACGCGGCATCGGCGTGCTGGCCGGCCACACGCAACATATCTTGCGCGCGTTCGTTCCGGGCGAGGAAGAAGTTCACGACGGCATTCCGGCCTCGGCCATCGGCGGCTATCTCACCGACCGGCTGGGCCATCCGCTGGTCGACGCCGCCGTGACGGCCACGCTCGTGCCCCCGCCGGGAACGCCGCTATATGGTGGACCCGGGAAGCAGACCTACGCCGGGCAGACCGACAAATTCGGCGCCTTCATCCTCCACGCCATCAAACCGGGCACCTACGACGTGGTCGTACGCACCAAACAAAACACGCTCTCGAACGAGCGCATCACGGTCCCCGAGCACCGCATCTTCCAGCGGCACGACCTCAAACTGATGGTGACCGTTTAACCGGTTGCCTAACCGAAGCGGCCGGTGATGTAGTCTTCGGTGCGCTTCTCGCGGGGTTTGGTGAAGATCTGATTGGTCGTTCCGACCTCGACGATTTCACCCAGATGGAAGAACGCGGTGATGTCGGAGATGCGCGCGGCTTGCTGCATCGAGTGCGTCACGATTACCACGGTGTACTGAGATTTCAGCTCGCCGATGAGATCTTCGATCTTCGAGGTCGCGATCGGATCGAGCGCCGATGCGGGCTCGTCCATCAGGATCACTTCCGGATTCACGGCCAGCACGCGCGCGATGCACAAACGCTGCTGTTGACCGCCGGAAAGGTCGAGCGCCGAGCGGTCGAGCCGATCCTTGACTTCGTCCCACAGCGCAGCTTGGCGCAGCGAACGTTCGGCGATCTCGCGCAGCTTCGCGCCATTGGATTCGCCGTGAATCTTCGGACCGTAGACGACGTTCTCAAAAATGGTTTTGGGAAACGGGTTCGGACGCTGGAAGACCATACCGATGCGGTGGCGGATCATCACCGGATCGGAATCCGGAGCATAGATGTTCAGTCCGTCGAGCAAGATGTTGCCCGTAACGCGCGCGCCGGGCGTGAGATCGTGCATGCGGTTGAGCGCGCGCAGGAACGTCGATTTGCCGCAGCCCGAGGGACCGATCAGCGCCGTGACCGAGTTCTCGTGCATCTTGAGGCTGGCGTTCTTGATGGCGTGAAACGACCCGTAGTAGATGTCGACTTCGTTTGCGACGAGCTTCTCGGCGGTCGCAATCGGCGACTGAGAGTCGATCACGTTGGTCTCCCGGTAAGGCGTTTGCTCAAGGCCCGGCCGCCGACGCGCGCGACGACATTGAAGATCAGCACCATGATCAAGAGTACCAGCGCCGAGCCGTTACCGATACGGTCAACGTCGGGGACGATCGATTCGGTATGCGTATACCATAAGTGCACGGCCAGGGTCTCGGCCGTGTGAAACGGGTTGAGATCGTAGGGCGCGTTGCTCGAAACGCTGAGGCCGGCCGTAAAGATCAGCGCGGCCGTCTCACCGAAGATGCGGCCCGCGATCAGCACGATACCCGTCGTCATACGGCCGATCGCGCTCGGCAAGACCACTCTCAGGATCGTCTGCCAGCGCGTGGCCCCGATGCCCATCGACGCCTCACGGTAGCTATCGGGGATGCTTGCCAGCGCTTCTTGCGTGACCCGCATGAGGGCCGGCAAATTGAGCAGCGTCAGCGTGAGCGCGCCGCCGAGCGCCGTGAACTTCCACTTGAACAGATAGACGAACACCAGTAGCCCGAACAGTCCCATCACGAGCGAGGGGACCGTGGCCAGTGATTCCGCGCTGAACACGACGAGTTCGCGGAAGCGCCCCGGCTTCGCATACTCGTGCAGATACACGCCCGCAGCCACGGCAATCGGCACCGTGAAGATCAGCGTCATGATCAGGATGTAAAACGAATTGTAGATCTCGGGACCGATGCCACCGCCCGCGCTCGTTTCGGCCGGCAGTCCGAAGATGAACGACGGCGTGAGATAGCGCGCACCGAGGTAGAACATGTAGACGATGAACATGGCAAGCAGCAAGATGATGCTCGATGCCATCACCCACAACACGACCGTCGCCAGCCAATCGGCGAACTTCCGGGCCCGGACGCCCGGGCTCGTAGCGGAGAGAGTAATCGTGCGCGGTGTGGTTGCCATGATGTCCATTAGGATCGCTTCCGTAGCGCGAAACGCACGAGAAGGATCAGTATCATTGCGATGATGAGCAGTAAGAAGGCCATCGAGAACAGGGCATGCTCTTGAAGAGAGCCTTCGGTCGCCGAGGGCATTTCGCCGACGATAACCGTGGTTAAAGTCGCCGTCGGACCGAAGATACCCGCCGGAAACGCGGTCGCGTTGCCGATCACCAGCTGAATCGCCAGGGTCTCCCCGACTGCGCGCGCGATCCCGAGGATGAGGGCCACGGCCAAACCGCTCGACGCGCTCGGCAGCAGGACGCGCATGATCGTCTGAAAGCGGGTCGCGCCGAGCGCCAGCGAGCCTTCCTTGAGCGAGGGGGGCAGCGAGTTGAAGGCGTCTTCGCTCAGCGAGATGACGGTCGGCAGAATCATGATCGCCAGCACGATGCCGGCGCCGGCGAGGCTGAAGCCCGATGCCGATGGGGTGTGCTCGCGAATGATCGGCACCAGGAGCGTGAGGCCGAGCCACCCGTAGACGACCGAGGGAATACCGACCATCAACTCGATCGCCGGCTTGAGCACGAGTGCCATCCGCGCCGGCGCGATCTCCGAGAGAAAAACGCCGACCGCGATGCCGAACGGCCCGCCGACCACGATCGCAAACACCGTGACGAGCAGGGTGCCGACGATGAAGATCGCGGCACCCGGATGATTCGAATCGAGATCGTAGTTGGGCGAGAATAAAAACGACCACAACGAGAAGTGATCGACGAAGAATGTCTTCGTGCCCTCGATCGCAAGGTACACGAGAATCACCGCCATCGCGAAGATGACGAAACCCGCGGCAAATCGCAAAACCGTGAGGGCGATTCGCTCGTTGCGATGGGCGCGTTGGGCGGTTGAGGCGATCACGTCGATCCTACGCTAGCGAAAGCACAGAGAGGCGACTATGACAGCCGCCTCTCCGAAGCCTTTTCAGAATAATACGGGCCGGTTTTAGCGATCGGTTTCCGAGGTCTTCATGTCGCCGATCTTAATGAACGAGTTCTTGTTCAGCAGATCCGAGTTCGATTTGACGAAGTCGATGAACTTCGCCGCGTCGCCCGAGGCCGCACCGTAGGTGAACATGTGCTCGTAGGACCAGAACGGATATTTACCGGTGATCACGTTAGCTTCGGTCGCGGCGACGCCGTCGATCGCGAGCTCGGTGACCGGCTGACCGTGCGTGCCGGAGAACGCCGCGTAGCTGATTGCGCCCGGCGTCTGTTTGACGACGCTGATGACCGTACCGGTCGCATCTTCCGTCAGTCCGCTTTCGACGACCTTATTCGGTGCAATGACCGTCTTTTCGAACACGACGCGCGTGCCCGAACCGCGGGTGCGGTTGATCACGACGATCTTTTGGTCAGGTCCGCCCACTTGTTTCCAGTTGGTGACGGCGCCCGAGAAAATGTCCTGAACTTGCTTCCGCGTGAGTCCTTTGACTTTGAGATCGGGGTTCGTAATGACGGCAAAACCAATGACCGCAACGCGGTTATCGGTGAGTGCGGGTTTGTCCGGCGCAAGGATGTCGGAGTCGCCGATATCGATTGCCTTCGCGGCGATCTGATTGATTCCGGTGCCGGAACCGCCGCCCGAGACGCTGATTTTTACGTCGGGATGCGAAGTTTGATACGCGCCGGCCGCATCTTTGACGAGCGGCAGCAGCGCCGTCGAACCAGCGATGGTCAGCGAGCTGTCGGCGAACACGGGCATTGCCGTGGTCACCACCGAGAAGCCGAGGACGAGAGCCGCAAGCGCAGCGTTCCTGAACACAGATACCTCCAAGAAAAAGTCCGTTACGACGCGCTAAATCACGCTCTCATCGCGCAATCCACGCACCGGAACCCATCGTCCCAGGAGCAAGATAAGGCAACATTAACGCTAGCTTAAGTGCTCTTAATCTTTCTCGTCGACGACTCGCGGCAAGCGGCAAACGAAGGTCGATCCACGCCCGTAAATCGAGTGCGCGGTGAGCGAGCCGCCGTGGGCTTCGACGAGATGGCGGGCGATCGAGAGGCCGAGCCCGGTTCCGGTGTGTTCGCGCGAACGGGAGCGGTCGACGACGTAAAATCGCTCGAAGATGTGCGGCAAATCGTGATAGGGGATGCCGCGTCCCGTATCGCGCACGCGCAGCAGCGCGTTTCGCCCCTCGCTGGCGATTTCGACCGTGACCGTTCCGCCGGTCGGCGTGTGCCGTAACGCGTTGTCGAGCAAGTTGAGCGCCACTTGCGTGAGGCGGTTGCGGTCGGCCGCGACGAACACTTCCTCCGGCGCATCGAGGTCGAGTTCGATGCCCAAGGTAGTCGAGCGCTGCGAGAACGTGTTGACCACCGACGTCGCGACGTCGGTGAGATCGAAGATCTCGCGCCGCAGGAGCAAGTTCCCCGATTCGGAGCGCGCCAGCTCCAGCAAGTCTTCGACCAGCCGGATCATGCGGTCGACTTCCCGGGCAACTTGCGGCAAGAACAGCGTGCGCGCTTCTGCATCGTCGTCGGAGAGGAGCACCGTTTCCAGCATCAGCTTGATCGCCGAGAGCGGCGTGCGCAGTTCATGCGAGACGTTGGCCACGAATTCACGGCGCACGTGTTCGATCGCAAGCAGCGCCGTACGGTCGGCAGCGACGGCCACGGCGCCGCCTTCGAACGGGTGCGCGGTAATCCCGAGGGTGCGCTCGCGCGCGAAGTCGCCGATCGTGATATCGTTCATCGACGTCTCGCCGCCGATCGCCGCGAGCACCTGACGTTCCATCGCAACCGACGGCACGACCGCGATCAGTGCTTGTCCGACCGCTCGTTCGGCGTGAATTTCGAACAGCTCTTCGGCCGCTGCGTTGACGTACCGGACGATGCCGCCCGAGTCGATCAGAAACGCGGCGAACGGAAATGCGGCGAGCACCCGTTGGGTGCGCCCGTCTTCGTACGGATCCAGGGCCGCCGGCCGGACCGGTGCGGCGTACGGCGCGCGCGCCGACCGGAATCGCCCGACGGCGAGCGTTACGAGGCTGCCGGCGATGAGGCCGGCGGCGGCCGCAACGAGCGCGTCGAGCATCGGGCGTTATTCGCGGAACATGTATCCGCGGCTGCGCACGGTGATGATGTGCCGCGGGTTATTCGGATCGGCCTCGATCTTCTCGCGCAACCACCGGATGTGGACGCTGATCGTCTGGTGCTCGCCCTCGAAGTCGTAACCCCAAACTTTTTCCAGCAGCATCTGCCGGGTCACGATGCGGCCGCGATTTTCCATCAGCACGTGCAGCAGCCGGAATTCCTTCGGCGCCAGCGCGACGATCTCGCCGCGTACGGTCAAACGCTGGCGCGAGCGGTCGATCGTGATCTCCCCGATCGTAATCGATTCGTCGCGCTGTTCGAGGTCGACTTCAGTGCGGCGCAGGCGCGCTTTGACCCGGGCGATGATCTCGCCGAGCGAAAACGGCTTGGTCACGTAGTCGTCGGCGCCCAGCTCGAGCGCGAGGACCTTGTCGAACTCCTGATCCTTCGCGGTCAGCATGATGATCGGCACGCTGGAGGTCTTGCGGATCTCCTTACACGCCTCGATGCCGTCGAGCAGCGGGAGCATGATGTCGAGGATGACCAGATCCGGCTGCTCGCTCGCGGCCAAGGCAACCGCGCTGCGGCCGTCGCCGGCAGCCGTGACGCTGTAGCCGCTGCGCTCGAGGTTGTAGCGCAGCGATTGTACGATCGCCGCCTCGTCGTCGACGAGCAAAATTTTCTTCCGCGGCGGCGCGACGATCACGGTCGTGGCTCCGGCATTGCCGATTCGAACGTCGCCCGGACGCCGAAGGTTCGCTCGAACAGATCAGCCTTGAACATCGCAGCGCCCAGTTCGCCCGACACATCGCCCTCGGCCTGCGCGACGATCACAATTCGTCCGTCTTCACGCCGAACCGTGACATCGCCCACCACGCCCAGCTCCCGCTCGTCGAGTCCGTCGGCGATGCGCAAGATCGACGCCAGCACCTCGACACGGTGCTTGTCGACGGGCGCCAGCGCCATGAATTCGGGATGACTCGGCTTCGGCATCGCTTTGCGGTAGTAGCGCGCCACGAGCGCGACCAGCTCGCGTTCGTCGTCACGCCAGCCCGGCAGCGGCGAATTGCGAATCAAATATGCAGAATGTTTGTGATGCGCGCTCTCCGCGACGAAGCGCCCGATCGAGTGCAAGATCGCGGCCGCGTACAGCACGTCGCGATCCGACGGCGCCAGCTGATGCAGGCCGGCCAGCCGTTCGAACAACGCCAGCGCAAGGCGTCCGACATGGCGTTGATGTCCGCCCAGATGTTCGTAGTGATGCGCGAGCGATTCGATGCCTTCGATGCGCCGCACGCGTTCGTCGCCCAGCCGGTCGGCCAGCGCCCGATCCTGCGCCACCATGTCGACGATGATCCCGTCACGCAACGCGCGCTCGCAGACCACGATCTCATCGCGTCCGAGTTGGGCGAGCGCGGCGATCAAAATGGCATTGCCCGCAACGATGATATCGGCGCGGCGCGGGTTCATGCCCGGCATGCGGCGACGCTCGCCCTCGCTCATGCCGAGCATTTCCCGCTGCAATGTTTCGAGCCGGTCGCGCGTCACGCTATAACCGTGCACCCGGCCGGGGCTGACGCCGCGCGCAGCCGCGTCGAGCGCCGCCAATCCCATGATCGTTCCCGACGTGCCGATCGTCAGATCGAGCCGATAGCGCCGCACCCGGTCGATCAGCGGCCCCAGCGTTGCCAGGATGTGCTTGTTGAGCTCGCGCGCGCCGCGCTGCGGCGATTTGCCGCGCAGGTAGCGGTCGTAGAGCCGCAGGCTGCCGAGCTTGACGCTGTCGAGCAGATACGGCCGCTCGCCGTCGGCGACGATGAACTCGGTCGAGCCGCCCCCGATGTCGATGATGCACGCCAACTGATCGTAAATCGGAAACCCGCTGGCAACCCCGAGATGAATCAGCCGCGCTTCTTCTTGCGCACTCAAAATTTCCAGCGCGATGCCGGCCTGCGCCTCGACCTGCACCCGGAACTCATCGCCGTTATCGGCCTCGCGCACCGCGCTCGTCGCGACCGCGCGCACGCGTTCGGCACCGCGCGCGCGAGCAGCGGCAACGAACCGTGAGATCGCATCGATTCCCTTAACCATCGCCTTGGGCGAGAGGCGCCCGCGCTCGAGCGCATCGTCGCTGCCGAGCCGCACCATCTCACGGTCTTTGTAGACGACGCGCGTCGTATCGAAGGTGGAGTCGAATTCCACCAGGATGAGATGAATCGAGTTGGTCCCAACGTCGATAGCACCGAACAGCACGCCGGTCCGGCTACCGCCCGGCGCGCGAAGGCTCCTCTCCCGACCTTTGTCGCCCCGAACCGTGCAACCGAAAATGTCCCCGCGTTTGCGCGGTTAAAGAGACCGTATGGCCAGCAGCACGGCGACGCCGATTGAGGAGCGTATCAACACGGCGCTCGATCGCATCCGTCCAGCCATCGCCGCCGACGGCGGCGACGTTTGGCTGATCCGCGTCGACAACCACACCGCATACGTGCAGATGCTCGGTGCCTGCGGCGGCTGCGCCGCCGCGCACCTCACCCTCAAAAACGGGATTGAAGCCGTGATTCTCGAGGATGTCCCCGAAATCACCGCGGTCGAGGCGATCTGAGCAACTTCGAAACGCTGGTCTTCGATCTCGACGGCACGCTGACCGATCCGTACGACGGCATCACGCGGTCGTATCAATACGCGCGGGAGAAGCTCGGCCTCAATCTGCTACCCGACAGCGACTTGCGCGGCATGATAGGTCCTCCGATGCAGGAGGTTTTCTCCGCACTCAGCGACGGCAATGCGGAGCTCGTCGCCCACGCGATCATCGCCTACCGCGAACGCTACTCGACGATCGGCCTGTTCGAGAACGTCGTGTACCCCGGAATCCCGGCAGCCCTCGCGACGCTCGCGGAATCGTACCGCCTCTTCGTGTGCACATCGAAGCCGGGCACATTTGCAACCCGAATTCTCGAGCACTTCGATCTTTCAAAACACTTTGCCGGAATTTACGGCTGCGAATTGGACGGCACCCGCGCCGATAAGCGCGAGCTGCTCCAATGGCTCCTCGAACAGGAAGGCGTAGACGGTTCCGGCGCCGCCATGATCGGCGATCGCATGTTCGACGTCGCAGCCGCGCTCGCGAACGGCCTCACACCGTACGGCGTCCTCTGGGGACATGGGAGCGAAACCGAACTGCGTGCGGCCCGTGCGAAGTCGTGCTTCCGTGCTGCGGAAGACCTATGCGCGGAATTCCCGCCCCCGGCGCGGACGCGTCCCTGACTCCTGGGTGGGCATGTGCTGCACGGCCGGCGCTTCCGGCTTCGGCAGCGTGTTCACCGTATCGATGATATCGGCTAACCGCTGTGCGGTCTCGGGCATCGCCGGAACGTCGTAACGCGGCGCTTCACCGAAGCCGAACGCGGTCGTCAAATCGCCGCAGGTCTTGCGCCGCCACGCCGTGATGTTGGGGACCTCGACGCCGAAGCGCTTTTCGAGGAGCTGCAGCACCGACGTGTGATCGAACGTATCACCGCACACATAGCCGCCGCGTGAGAACGGCGAGACGATGAGCGCCGGCACGCGATAGCCGAGCCCGATCGGCTTTCCCCCGACGAACTCATCCGGCGTCCCGGGGTCGGGCAACGGCGGAATCACGTGATCGAAGAGCCCGTCGTTCTCGTCGTACACTTGGATAAACGCGGTCTTCGCCCAGACTTTCGGACTCGACCAGAGCGCATCGAGAATCGTATGGACCCAATTCTCGCCTTGCGCCGCAAAGAAGTCCGGATGTTCGGTCTGTTCCGCGTGCGCCATGACAAACGTGACCTGCGGCAGATTCCCGGTTCGGATGTTTTGCAAAAACTGCTGGAACGGATGCCCGCGACGCGCGCGCTGAAACAAGCGCGTGTTGGAATTCGCGGCTTGAAACGGCGGAAAGAAGCGCAGCACGTTCATGAGATAGTCGTCGTACATATCGTAGTAGAGCTGCCACGAGATACCGGCCTTCTCGAGCCGCTCGGGGTAGGTTTCCCACGTATACGTCGTACGCCCGAGAATCGCATCATTGTTGAGCGCCGGCCCACCGTGCTTGCCGCCCGGATCGATCGACGCCGTCATCCAGTACAGCCGGTTCGGATACGTCGACGAGAGCATCGAGCAATGGTACCCGTCGCAAATCGTGAACGCATCCGCCAGCGCATAGTAGAACGGAATGTCCGCGCGCGTGTAGTAGCCCATCGTCAGCGGCCCCGACACGCCGTCGGCAACGCGATGCGCGGCCACCCAGCCGTCCATCTTGCCGCCGTTGAGACACTCGTGCTGCGGATCCCAATTATGATTGAGATCGTGCAGCTGCATCGCGCTCGTTTTCGCCGTATCGAGATGGAACGGCAGCACGTAGCCGTCGGCATGCACCGGATCGGGCTGCTGAAAAACCGGCGCGCCGCTGGGTAATTTCGCCGCATGCGCATCGTCGAACCCGCGCACCCCGCGCAACGACCCGAAGTAATGATCGAACGAGCGGTTCTCTTGCATCAAGATGATGAAGTGATCGATGTCGTTGAGCTTCGAAGGTCCGGCGGCCTCAGCCGGACCAACCAAACCGGCGCCGATCGCAAGCGCCGCAGCGCTCGCTCCGCCTGCTAGAAAGACTTCGCGCGAGATGCGATTCATACGCGCGCCGTTTCAGACCTCGAGACAGATCTCCCGCCAAGCGTCGCGCTGCACGGAATCATCAACGTCGACACGCACCCAGCCGCCGTCGGCTAGACATTCCGCTTCGATCGACGGTCCGTCGCCGTTTGCCCCCGACAAATGCACCACCCACGTCGGCCCGATGCGATTGCTCACGTGCAGGCGCCCAAAGCGCGAACGCAATTCCAGGTAATCCGCCGTTACCGACGTCGCTTGAAGTGTCGGTGCCCAACACACGCTGCCGCCGCGATTCTCGAGCCGCACGCGAACGCGAATCCCCGCCGCCGTCGCCGCCTCCAACACACGCCCCACCGCATCCGTCGCAACCGCCGTAGCAACGTAGGGCCCGGCGAGCACGAACGCATCACTGCGCGGCACCGCATGCTGCGCAATCAGCCGGTCAAAATCTTCGCGCCGCTCGAGCAGCGGCAACACCTGGCGCAACCGGTCCGCATACCGCCGCCACGGCGCCCGCAGCGCATGCGCGTAACTCTTCGGCAGCCCATCGTCGGCAAGCAGCCAAATCAATTCATCAAACTCCGCGCTCACGTCCTCCAGCCGCACCGCCGCGATCGGCGCGCCATGCGTCGAGAAAAACTCGAGCAATCGCGCGCCACCCTCACGCCGCGCGACGACGCTCATCCACCCGCCGAAATCGAGCCGCACGGTCGTCCGATCCCCCGACCCGCAGCGCGACCGGCACAGCCGCTGCCGCCCCTCAACGCATTCAAGCGCCGCCGCCCCATGTCCGAACAACCAGGTCGCCCGCCGGGCATACCGCGTCATCGAAAGCACGGCCGGCCAATCCGCCCGCAACCGCACGGCCTCGTCCCCGCCGGAAGCGCCCGAATCGAGCACCGGCAACTGCAGCCGAGAGGGCGCCGCCGCCGGCGCCGAGATGGGAGTCCGAAAAGCAAACATAGGGCCTTTCACGCATGAATAAGTCTAACCTAACGATCGACTTAGGCACTCCAAACTCGACTCCTCCCGCCCGATCCTACAGCGAAACCGCCCCCGCATACCCCGTAAGCTCAACGTAACCAACCCCAAGCCCACGCCCACTGACGCCGTCGCGCGCATCGACCGCTCCCTCCCAATACGAAACCCCACCCACGGTATTCGCCAACTCCTGATCGAGCAGCACCGGCGTCAACACAACATCAACATGCGCCGACGGAACGCTCACGCGCCACCCACTCGGATAGACCCCGCCCGTATGAGGCGACGTCCAAGACCCACTCGCCACCGCCGAGAACGCCCCACGCGCCAAATACGTAACGCGTCCCCGGGCATCAATCAAACTCCCACTCGACTCCGCAACAAGCGACCCATCCTTGCGCCGCAACACATACAACATAACCTCACGCCGATCATCAAGCTGAATCGAATACCAATCCCACCCGACAACCCCATCCTGCAATTCATCCGACCCAAACTCATGATCCATCCAAGAAATCCCATCCACGCCAAACCGAGCCCCGCCATATATCATCGATCCCGAAGTCCACAACCGCGTCATCGAATAATAGTGCGAAGCACAATTCGCACAAGGCCCCTTCTTCGAAATCCCATCATGCCCATGAACCGCCGGCGCCTTTTCCGAGACGAGAGCAAAATCAATCGCCTTCCCATCCACCGCCGCGTGCAAGCGAAACGGCGAAGGCCCCGTCAACGACCACCCATCAGCCCGCACATCAAGCCGCGTCTGCGAAGCACTCCCCGCCCCCAACGCCTCCCGCGCAAACCGCTCGTAATGCACGAATGTCTTCCCCGCCTCATCCGTAAGAGCAAAGTGCGCCGGAAACAACTCATTCCCACGCCAAGCACTACCCCCACGAGCCGCCTTCACGTCCCCCGGCCTCAATCCAACACGAAAAAACGTCAACTCATACCCAAACCGCCGCCCATCCTTAGCGCGAACATGCCCAGTAAAATACCACCATTCTGACGCGAATTGATCGTGCGCAGCATGATCTCGCGGAAATCGAAAACGCCACGGTAACCCAGCACTGAGGAAGTGGCCATTCGCACCCTGAGCACCATCATGCCGGATGGGTGGCGCGGCGGCGTTCGTCGCGCGGGGTGCTCTGAGGGCTTGCGAAGCCAAGATGGCGAGAGCAAGCCCGAAGGCAGCGACAGCGCGCACAGGAAGTGCGCGCCGAGCGTGCCCCGCGCGACGAACGCCGCCGCGCCACCCATCCACCACCACCCACGCAAGCCGGCGCGTCATTCCGCCCGCACAGCCTCACTAGTGCGTATCCGAGCAGCCACCCCCGCCGGATAAATCCCAGCCGCCAACGCAGCAATCACCACCAGCACAACCGCCTCCGCCAAAAAGTCATACGGCATGTGCAACTCAATGAGCCACCCAAAAGCCTGCCGATTGATGACGAAGATGAGCAACAGCGCGAGCAGCACGCCGACGACGACCCCGCTGATCCCCCCAAGCAGCCCGATAAACGCCGCCTCAAAGTAAACCATCCGCCGCACATCCCGCGTACGCAACCCAAGATAACGAAGCAGCCCGATCTCACGCCGCCGCTCCAACACCAGCGCAAACAGCGTAGAAACCACGCCCAGCACCGCAATCGTAATCGAGATAACGTACAATGCATACGTAATAGCAAACGTACGATCGAAAATCGTGATGACGAGCGCGCGAAGTTCCCGCGTCGTTTGCGTATCCACCCGCAACGGCAAAACGCTCCGCTCGATGGAATTCCGAAGCGCTACCAAGTCGGTACCGGGCCGAGCATAAACCGCCAACGAGGTAAGCGACGGATCCCGATACAGCCGCCGAAACGTCGCCAGGTCCATCAACACCACGCCGGCGTCGGACGAGTAATCGTTGTACACCGCAGCAACGGAGAACGTGGTCATCCCCGACGGCGTATCGAGCGTAAACCGGTCCCCCGTGTTCAGCGAGAACTTCGTCGCAAACGGCTCGCTGATGAGCACGTTCTCCGACCCCGGCAACCCGCGCTGCAGCGTATCCTCGTCGACGCGCCCGATAAAGCGAACCGTACGCCGCGAAGCAAAGTCCGCCAGATTCGTCCCCGCGAGCCCCGTGATACGCCCGCGAAACGGAATGCTGATCTCGCGAATCACGTCGATGGACGCCACCCCGGGCAAGCGCGAGATCGTCCGTGCCACGTCGGAAGAAAACGTCGCATCCGAGGAGGCGTCTCCCAATCCCAGCGGCCGCACAAAAAGATCCGCCTTGAGCGTATCGTTGGCCCACGCCACCACCGTCGTGCGAAACGATCCGATGAGAATCGCCACCGCAACGGTCATCGCGATCGCGATCATCAAGGAGGCAACAGCAACGCTATTGCGCACGGGCGACGAGCCTAAGTTCGCCGCCGCAATTTCCCCCGCCGCCGAACGCGAAACGAGCACCGCACGCGCCAGGCGCGCCAGTCCTGCAATGAGCAGCGGCGCAAACAGCGACCCCGCGAAGATGATGAGCAGCCCCGCCGCGTAACCGAAGAGCGGCACATCGCCGATCGGCGGCAGCAACGTGCACGCCCAGCCGACGAGCAACAGCCCAAGCCCGAAGATCGCCGCCCGCGGCGCAAGCCCGGTGAGCCGCCGCTCGTAGCCTTGCGCGCGCATCGTGATCGCCGGCGGCGTCCGCGCAGCCTCCAGCGCCGGTACGAGCGCCGCGATCGCCGCCGCCGCCACGCCGATCAAGAACGCCTTGAGCAACACGACTGGATCGTACACGACATGATCCGCGTGCGAGGCAACGTAGAGCGTATCGACGGTCCGCGAAACCGCCGCGACCGAAAACGTTGCCAGCACGCTCCCGATCACCACGCCGAACAGCGAGCCCACCACCCCGAACAGCACGCCCTCGGCCAGAAACGTGCGCAAGATCTGCCCGCGCTTCACCCCGAGGGCGCGGAGCGTTCCGATCTCCGGCCGCCGCTGCACGACCGAAATCGCGACGGTGTTGTAGATCAGATACATGCCGACGAGCAACGCGATGTACGAGAGCGCGGCCAGATTGAGTTCGAACGAACGCAGCATGCGCTGGATCTCGCCCGTGCGGACCTTCGGTTCGATCGCGCGCACGCCGGGCGGAAGCACGCGCCGCACCGCCGCGATCGTCGTCGCCAATTGCGCCGGATCGACGATGCAATCAATGCGGTCGAGCCGGCCGACTTTGCCGAAGATCTCCTGCGCCGTCGCGATGTCGACGAACACGACGCTCGAATCGACGCCCGCGACGCTCGCCGGCAAGACCGCCGCCACGCGCAGTTCGACGTTGCGGTCGCCCGCGAGCGCGGAGATGATCGAGCCAGCCTGCCAATGATACTTGGCGGCAACGCGCGCGCTGATAAACGCGCCGTGTCCGTTCACGAGCAACCACGGATCGGGCGCCGACGTTCCCGTCGCAACACCGCCGGGCGTCGCGAGAACACCGCTCGAACCCGGCACCGGCCGCAGCAGATCGATGCCCAGCACGCGCAAGATTTCGCCCGAGAACGCATCGCCGGCGCGCGCGCCGACGGTGAGCGAATCCTCGATCGCCGGATTCGCATAGAGCACGCCCGGCACGTTCTGCACGCGCAAAATCGTGCGCTCGTCGAATCCACGTCCGACGCCCAGCACTTGCAAGTTGATGTGGTTGGAAATTACGTTCACGCTCGATGCAAACGACGCGACCGCGGTGGTATTCGCCAGATCGACCGAGAGCGCGATCGCAACACCGAGCGCCACGGCCAGCACGGTAACGGCGCTGCGCAGTTTGTTCGCCCCGATGTGCCCCCAAACGAGGGCCGCGAAGACCGGACTCACGGCACGATGCGGCCGTCGTGCATGCGGATCGTGCGATCGCACACCGCTGCCGCTTCGGCGCTATGGGTCGCCATGAGAATGGCCTGGCCGCCGTCGGCAAGCGAACGCAACAGCCGTAAGACGTTTTCGCCGTTGTGCGAATCGAGATTGCCGGTCGGCTCGTCGGCGAGCAAAACGGCCGGTTGGTGGATCATCGCCCGCGCGATCGCCGCGCGTTGCAATTGGCCGCCGGACACTTGCGCCGGAAACGCGCGCGCCTTATCGCCGAGGCCGACGGCGGCCAACGCCGGTGCCGTACGCCGCGCGATCTCCGCCGCCGCGACGCCCTGCAGCACGAGCGGCAGCGCAATGTTCGCTTCAATCGTGAGTGCCGGCAATAAGTTGAAGAACTGAAATATCGTGCCGACGCGATCGCGCCGCAAGAGCGTCAGCGCGTCGTCGTCGAGCTCGGCAGTGTCGCGCCCGTCAACAAAAACATGGCCGGACGTCGGTAAATCGACGCATCCGACCAAGTTGAGAAGAGTGCTCTTACCGCACCCGCTCGGGCCAACCAAGGCGACCATTTCGCCACGACTGACCTCGAGCGACACGCCGTCGAGCGCACGAACGGGTGCGTCGGCGGCGGGATACGTTTTCCGCGCGTCGGAAACGACGACCGGAAGATTCGCGATTATGCTTTGTAGTAGGCCGCGTTGGCGTCGATGAACGACTTCCACTTATCGGGGACGTCGGAATCGGCGTAAATCGCTTCGACCGGGCACGCCGATACGCAGGCGCCGCAATCAATGCAAACTTCCGGATCGATGAAGAGCTGCTTGTCTTCGTCTTCGCCGTGAATGCAATCGACCGGACATACGTCTACGCAAGACTTGTCCTTAGTTCCGATGCAGGGTTCGGTGATCACATATGACATCGTCAGGTCGATGTAGCCTCGCTAGGAGAGGGGGAACCCACGGGACTACGGGTGAGCACAAGCCTGGTCCTTTACGATAAAAGGCGGGAGCGCGCCCAGACCCCGCTCGGCCTGGGCGCGCACCGCACGGTCGGATCAGACCATCGAGCGCCGGCCCGAGAAGGCCCGCATGATATAGAGCAGGATCACGGCGCCGATGAACGCCACGACGATGCTCCCGAGGTTCACTCCGGTGACGCCCACGTGACCGAAGAAATTGAAGACCCAGCCGCCGATGAATGCGCCGACGATACCGACGACGATGTCACCGAGAACACCCCCGGGCCCCTCGCCCGGCACGACCCATTTCGCCAGAATTCCGGCAATGAGACCCACGATCAACCAGCCCAACAAACCCATGATGATTTCTCCCCCTCGAAAAAGTGATCCGCGGCTCGGCGCCGCATCCTGCAGGAACTGGTTCCCAGAAAACTTCACGTGAAACCGCCGCACGATTGCATCTGCGGCTGCGTTGCAAAGCCATGAAGCATCGCATCCTCGCAACGCTTGCTGCGTTCGCGATCGCCGCCGGTAGCAGCGCGGCAGCGAACGCGCAAACGTCCGGCCGCCGTCTCACCCCCACGCTAACCGTGACGGGCGAGGCGTCCGTCACCCGCGCACCGGATCGCGCAACGGTGACGTTCCGCATCGAGACGACGAACGATGTCGCGGCTGCCGCGACGTCGGCCAACTCGGCCATCGCCAACGCGCTGACGGCCAAGCTCGCGCCGCTCGGCATTCCGGCCAGCGCGATCTCCACCACCGGCTACGGATTGAGCTATAACCCGCACCCGGTCAAGCCCGATCCGGCCTCCACGCAGCGTTACGGCTATACGGTCGAGCGCACGATCGACGTGATCGCGAATTCGGTCGACGGCGCGGGCGCGGTGGTCGACGCCGGCGTTGCAGCCGGGGTCACCGGGGTGAACGGGGTCGCCTTCACGCTACGCGACGGACACGCGGCCATGCGCAGTGCGCAGGCCGCAGCGGTCGCCGATGCCGCCGCGCAAGCCCGCGGCCTGGCCGCCGCCGCCAAGATGCGCCTGGTACGCATCCTTGCGATCTCGCCCTCGGGCGAAGCGGTTCCGCAGCCATTGTTCAAACGCGCCGGCCCCGTCATGATGTCGGCCGCCGTCCCGACCACGATCGACCCCGGGAACCTGACCGTCCAAGCTAACGTCACCGTGCAATACGAGATCGCGCCGGAGCACGGATAGCGGCGAAACTGTGCCCGAACCGGGCAAGTACCTCACGATGATGGAACACTCCCGATGATGGAAGCTCAGGCCGAGTGCGAGATCTGCCGCCTGCGACCAGCCAGCACGCAAGATTACGCGCTGCACGGCGGACGCTGGGTTGCGGCCGCGGTATGCGATGAATGCGCGCGTACGCGCCGGCGCGCGATCTTGCCCTACGTCGGCGCGGTAACGGCCGCGGCCGCGCTCTTCGCCGGTGCCGCATTTGCGATCGATTCGATCTCGCGGCGTAATCCGCCGCCGGGCGCTGAACCGCATCCCGACAACCAGAACCGGCCCAATCCGCTCACCGATCTCGGGCGCGCGCTGCGCGGCGGAACGCCGACCCTCGGCGCCTTCTCGCGCGATCTCACCGCGATGGCCCGCGCCGACAAACTCGATCCGGTCGTCGGACGCGACGACGAGATCGAACGCGTGATCTCGATTCTCGCGCGCCGCAGCAAGAACAATCCGGTGCTCGTCGGCGAGCCGGGCGTGGGCAAAACGGCGATCGTGGAAGGGCTCGCGCAGCGCATCGTGCGCGGCGACGTCCCGGCTGCGCTGCGCGACAAGAAAGTTCTGGCGCTCAACCTCGGACCGCTCGTTGCCGGCACGAAATACCGCGGCGAATTCGAGGGCCGCGTCAAGCGCATCCTCGATGAGGTGAAGCGCGCCGCGCGCGACGTGATCCTGTTCATCGACGAATTGCACACGCTGGTCGGCGCCGGCGCGGCCGAAGGATCGCTCGACCTCTCTTCGATGATCAAGCCCGAACTCGCGCGCGGCGAACTGCAGTGCGTCGGCGCAACGACGTACGACGAGTACCGCAAATACATCGAGTCCGACGCGGCGCTCGAGCGCCGCTTCCAGCCGGTGACGGTGGAAGAGCCGACGATCGATCAGACCATCGCGATCTTGCGCGGCCTGCGGCCGAAGTACAGCGCGCACCACCACGTGACCATCGACGACACCGCGCTCGAAGCCGCGGCAACGCTAGCCGCGCGTTTCATCGCCGACCGTTTTCTGCCCGACAAAGCGATCGACGTGGTCGACGAAGCGGCGGCAACCGCCGCGATGTCGGGCACGCCCAACGTCGATGTGGACCGCGTCGCGGCCGTCGTATCGCGCTGGACCGGCATTCCGCAAGGCACGATCACCGACGCGCAGCGCGCCGGGCTGCTCGCGCTCGAAGAACAACTCGAAGCGCGTGTCATCGGCCAGAGCGATGCGGTGAAGCGCGTCTCCGAAGCCGTGCGCCGCGCACGCGCGGGGCTGAAAGATCCGCGCAAGCCGGTCGGCGGATTTCTCTTCATCGGCCCGAGCGGCGTCGGCAAAACCGAACTCGCGCGCGCCCTCGCGCATGCGCTGTTCGGCACCGACGACGCGCTGATCCGGCTCGATCTCTCCGAGTTCACCGAAGCGCATACGATCTCGCGGCTGCTCGGCGCACCGCCCGGCTACGCCGGCCACGACGAACCGGGCCAGTTGACCGAACCGATCCGGCGCCGCCCCTATTCCGTCGTGCTGTTCGACGAGATCGAAAAAGCGCACCCCGACGTCGCGGCAATCCTGTTGCAGATCCTCGACGACGGTCGCGTGACCGACGCCAAGGGCCGGGCAATCGACTTCCGCCATGCCATCATCGTCTTGACCAGCAACCTCGACCGCGAGGACCTCGTCGGCGCGCTGCGCAGCGAGCTCTTGGACCGCATCGACGAAGTGATCGTCTTCGACGAGCTCGGCCTGCCGGAGATCGAGCAGATCGTCGCGCTCCAGATCGCGCTGCTGGCCGACCGCATGGGCGCACACGCGATGCAGCTCGAGCTGACCGAGCGCGCGCGGGTGTTCCTCGCCACCGAGAGCATCGCGGCCGGGGACGGCGCCCGCAACGTCGCCCGCTCGATCTCGCGCCACGTCGCCACGCCCCTCTCGGGCGCGATTCTGAGGGGAGAAATTCGTACCGGCCAGACCGCTAAGGTCGCGTTTGATGGGAAAGAGATCACCGTCAACGCTGCTTGAGAGGTTCTCGAATGAAGCTCGTCCCTGCGGCGGCCGCCGTCTTGGCTGCCGCAATTACCCTAGTGAACGTCGCCGGCGCCCAAACGCTGCCCACCCCGCCGCCGCCCGGCCGCCCGACCTCGACCACGATCTTCGATGCGATGCTTGCGGTCGCGCGCGCGGCCAGCAGCAACCCCGGCGCGGCCCAGAACGCGGCCCTCTCATATCAAGCCGCGGTCCAGCAGTACAACGCGGGCGATTATGACCGGGCGCGCATGAGCGCGATCGCCGCGATGGGAGAGGCCATGCCTGTGCCGCCGCTCCCGGCGCCCTCGATCGCGCCGCCGTCGATCCCGCAGCCGGTGTACTACCAGATGCCGCTGCTCGTCGGGGCCGATCAAGCCGACGCGGAAGGCTACCTGGCGCTGGCGCGACGCTCGATGCTGGTCTGCGGCGTTGCCGGATCCAACCCGCCCCAGGTGCAGCAGCAGTATGCGGCCGCAGCCGCCGCGCTCGACGCGAAGGACTACCGCACGTCCGAGATCGCCTCGAAAGTCGTCGTCGACTATTGCGCGGCCGCAAATCAGGCACTGGCCGCCCAAGCCGCTGCCGCGCCGCAAGCCCCGTCGACGCCGATCCCGATGACGAGTTATAAGCCGATCCCGCTCGCGACGCTGGGACCCGATCCCGCGCTCGCGCAAACGCCCACCCCGGAAATGATGCCGCCGCTGGCGACGGCCGCTCCGGCCCGGCGCGGTTTCCGGCTCTAGATCACAGCCCCCGTCCGCGGCAAGCCCCGGACGGGGACGGCGCGAAGGGCCGGGCATGAAACGCTTTTTATGTGCTCTGGCCCTGTTCGCTTTTGCCGCCGCGCCGGCACTCGCCGACCCCAAGTCCGACTTGATGGCGGGCTGGATTCAGCTGCAGAAAGCGGGCACATACCATATGAGCTTTAACGGCAAAGCCCAAAAGATGGAAGCCGACATGGCGTTGCCGGCAAAGATGCACATGTACTCGCCGCAAATGGAAATGATCAAGATCGACCAGACGATGTGGGTCAAGGTCGGCGGTCAATGGCGCCAGATGAACTTTCCGGGCGTGGAACAAATGACGGCGAGCATCACCGGGGCGATGGAGATGGCGAAGAGCCAAGCCGACGATTTGGTCGTAACCGACCTCGGTATGAAAACCCCGTTGAGCGGCGCGGCACCCATGCACGCCTACATGATGACCAATAAAGCCGGTAAGAGCCCATCAACGGTGTTCCTCGACCGCGGGCTCGTGAAAGAAATCGACAACGCCGACGGCACCACCGTCGTCATTACCAAAATCGGCGTCCCGGTCGACATCTCGCCGCCGATGTAGCTTATTCCAGTTACTTTAGAATGTGCGCGATCGCCGATTCGATCTCGCTCGCGCTCATCTCGCCGGGATGATACATCCGCACGATGCCCTTGGCGTCGATGAACACGTGCAGCGGAAAGTATAAACCACCGCCGTAGCTCGACCGCGTCGAATTGTCGGGATCGACCGCCAACGGGTACGGCACGCTGAAGTCGTGCGCGAAACCCTGCGCTTTGCCCATGCTCTCGCCGACGTCGATGCCGATCACGCGCAGCCCGCGCGGCGCATATTTCTTGCTGAGCGCAACGATGCTCGGCGTCTCGAGCCGGCACGGCCCGCACCACGTCGCGAAAAAGTTCAGGTAGACGGGCCGGTTGTGCATCGTGACGTTGCTGATCGTCTTCCCGTCGGATGACGTGAGGCTGAACGGCGGCGCGGCGTCGCCCGGCCGCGGAATCGCCCAGGCCGGCGCACCGAGTGCCAGCACCGCGGCTGCGAGCAGGGGAAGGACGCGAGCGAGCATCATCGGGCGAATCTCCGAGCGAGTCAACTGAACGAGGGAAACGTTACGGCCTTTGCGTCGAGTTCCATCTGCGCCAGCAGCGCCTCGACCGAATCGAACCGCATCTGCTCGCGCACGAAGCGAAAATCGCGCAACGCCAGCTCCTCACCGTAAAGCGAGCCGTTGAAATCGAGCAGCCACGCTTCCACCGTGCGCGCCGTCCCGTTGAACGTGGGATTCGTTCCGATCGACACGAGCCCGGGATAATCGCGCCCTTCGTGCCGCCCGGTGATCGCATACACGCCGTCGGGCGGCAGCATCTTCTCCGCCGGCACGACGACGTTGGCGGTCGGAAAACCCAAATCGTGTCCGCGCCCGGCCCCAAAGCCGACGACGCCGCGCACCGTATACGGAGATCCCAGCAGCCGGTCGGCCAGCGCGAGATCGCCGGCAGCCACCGCCGCGCGCACGCGCGTACTCGAAACGCGCTGACCGTCGACCAGCGCATTCGGAACGCCGATCGCTTCACGCCCGAGCGCCGCCAGATGCGCTTGGGCGAACGCCACGTCGCCCACGCGCTTCGAGCCGAAGCGAAAATTCACCCCGACAACCATCGCGCGGGCACCGAGCGCCCCGATCAGCACGTCATCGAGAAACGCCTGCGGTGAGAGCGAAGCAAACTGCTCGTCAAACGTCAGCACGAACATCTCATCGACGCCCGCGCGCGCAAATGCATTGACCCGCTCCGCCATCGTCGCAATCTGCGGCGGCACCTCAGCCGGCCGCAAAAACGTCATCGGATGCGCCGCAAACGTCAACACCGCGGTCCGTTCCCCCGCGCGCCGCGCCGCGAGCAGCGCTCGCACGATCGCCTGATGCCCGACGTGAAACCCGTCGAACACGCCGACCGCGACGCACAACGGATGCCGCGCCCGCTCCGCCCGATACGCATCATCCGCCGGCAACGCATAGTGCAGCTTCACAAGAATACCTTACGCGGCGCCAGCAACGCCCCCACCGTTTCCCCAACGCCGACCAGCACCCGCGCCGAGTCGCGCACGAACACGTGCTTATCCGCCGACGGCTCATCCAACGGCACCACGCGCCCGGCCCGAAAATCCGTCGCCCGCCGCCCATCCAAAACGACGGTGGGAATCGGAATAACCCGCTCCGGCGGCACCAGCGACCCCAACGGATTCGCCGCGACTTCATCGAGCGTCAAACTCTCATAGAGCACAAACGGCCCCGAAGCCTCACGCAACAACGCCCCCATATGCCCCACGGTCCCGCAAGCCGCAGCAAGATCCTCGCAGAACGTACGAACGTACGTCCCCTCACTGCAAGCCACGCGCATCCGAACGGTATCGCCCTCGCGCCCGAGCACGCTCAACGCATAGATCGTTACCGCCCGCTTCGCCCGTTCAACAGAAATCCCACGCCGCGCAAGCTCATGCAGCCGCTGCCCCTCATGATGCACCGCACTAAACATCGGCGGCGTCTGTTCGATGGCGCCGACAAACGAACGCACCGCAACATCCAGCCGCGCATCTACATCATCCGCAACGGGAGACGTAGCAATAACTGCCCCAACCCCATCGGCCGTATCCGTAGCCCGCCCAAGCACCAGCGTGAACGCATACGCCTTACGCCGATCCTCAATCAACGGCAAAAGGCGCGTAGCGCGCCCCAGCGCAACCGGCAACACACCCGCAGCCTGAGGATCCAACGTCCCCAAATGCCCGACCGCTAACTTGGACCCATCCTCGGTCGCGTACATCTTCCGCAACCGCGCACCAAATTGCGTCGACGTCGGCCCCGCCGGCTTAAAAAGATTGAGAAATCCGAGCATAAGGCTCCGCTAAACGAAGCGCCTACAATCCCTCAGCCTTGAGCGCAGCACGAACCCCAACGATCGCCGCGTCCAAATCGCCGGGATACGTCAACCCAGAAGCCATAAAATGCCCGCCGCCACCCAAAGTAGCAGCCGCAGCCTGAACATTCACCTTACCGCTAGACCGCAAACTAACACGAACGGCGCCATCAAAATCTTTGAACAAAGCCGCAGCCTCCACGCCCTCAACCGCACGAAGATGCTGAATGATTTCTTCAGTATCTTCCCCATCAGCATCAAACGCCTTGAGCATCGCCTCATCAACGACGGTCCAGCAATAACGCCCATCTTCTTCGAGCCGAGCTGCAGCCACCGCATGCGCGACAAGCTTCGTCGCCGCAAACCGCTTGTTAGCAAAAATCCACTCAGTAATGAGCGGCTTATCTGCCCCACACTCCATCATCTCAGCCGACATGCGCAACACATCCGCCGTCGTATTCGTGTGCATAAACGCACCCGTATCGGTCATGATGGTCGTAAGAATACAAGTCGCGATATCCGGCGTAACCGGAATCTTCATCGCCTTGAGAATGCGCAGCACGCACGTCCCGGTCGAAGCCTCAGTCTCAAGAATATAATTCAGAAACCCAAACTTCGAATTGCCGAGATGATGATCGATATTGAGCATGTTCGCGCGATCGATCTGAGGCAAATACTCCCCAGCCCGCGAGAAATCACTCATATCCCCAAACACCCAAAGCGTATCTTTGGGAAGATCAGCCGGCACCGCGCGCGACACAAATTCCGTATCCGGCAAAAACCGCAAATTCCGCGGCACCGCATCCTGCTGAAAATACCCAACGCGCTTACCCAGCGATTTGAGCGCCAATCCCAGCGCCAAGCCGGCTCCGAGCGTGTCCCCATCAGGCTTCACATGCGAAACGAACATAAACGACGAGCGCCGATTTAGCTCCGCAACGACTTCTTCGGTGGTAGCCGAAGCCGACTCAACAACACTACTCATCAATCACCTTCGCACGCTCGAGCGTCTTAGACATCGCGATCGCCTGTTCGGTAGACCGATCCTCGACAAACACCAACTCCGGAGTATGCCGAAGCTTCACCAGAGCTCCAACCTCACCCCGAATAAATTTCGAAGCGCTCTTCAGCGCATCCATAGACTGTCGCGCCACATGCCGATCCCCAATGATGGAAACGAACACCTTACAGTTCATCATATCACTGGTGATTTCAGTCCGCGTGACCGTAACAAACCCCAACCGCGGATCCTTAAGATCCTCGGAGATAACTTTCGCCACGGCCCGCTGCATCTCGTGATCGATGCGAGCCTGCCGCTGCTGCTTCATGAAAACGCTGCCGTTGCGGCGGGACGCTCGGAAAAATCAGAACGCCCCCCGCGCAGCAATGCAGCGTTCCGCCGCAACTGAGCCACGATCAAGCCGGCTGCAGTTCTGCCGGAACCAGCTCCGAGCTGTACGCCTCGATTACGTCGCCCTGCTTGAGATCAGCAAACTTGGCCACCTGAACGCCGCACTCGAAGTTCTCAGCAACTTCGCGGACATCGTCCTTGAAGCGGCGGAGCGATTCGAGTTCGCCGTCCCAGACGACAGCCGAGTCGCGGATGACACGGACCTTCGCATTGCGGACGAGCTTCCCGGACTGCACGTAGCAACCCGCGATCGCCCCAACCTTCGAGACCTTGAAGATCTCGCGAACTTCCGCGCGCCCGAGTATGATCTCGCGGAACTTCGGCGCGAGCATGCCGACCATGGCCTTTTTCAAATCGTTCTCTACATCGTAGATGACCTGATAGAAGCGAAGATCGACTTGCTCCGAATCCGCTTGCCGTTTGACCGACTCGTCCGGACGGATGTTGAACCCAATCAACACCGCGTTCGAAGCTGAGGCCAAGTTGACGTCGTTCGGCGTAATCCCGCCGACGCCGGCGAGGATGACGCGAATGTCAACTTCAGCGGTAGAGAGCGATTCCACACGCGAGCGGAGCGCTTCGACCGAGCCTTGACCTTCGGCTTTGAGGATGAGGTTGAGGGCTTTCTGTCCGCCGTCCGCGGGCATCGCCATGAACGTCTCGAGCGAGACGCGCTGACCCGATGTCGCCGCGATACGAACGTCACGCCGTTTGGTCGTACGTTTCGCTGCCGCTTCGCGCGCTGCACGTTCGTCGGAAACGACCATCAGCGTGTCTCCGGCCGAGGGAACGTCGGAGAGGCCCATGACTTCGACCGGAATCGACGGCCCGGCTTTCTTGACCTGTTTGCCCTTGTCGTCGGTAAGCGCCCGGATCTTGCCGTATGCCGAGCCGACGACGATGACGTCGCCGACACGCAGCGTGCCGTTCTGCACGAGCACCGTTGCGACGGCACCGCGTCCGCGATCGAGCGCAGATTCGATGACGACGCCGGTCGCGCGGCGCATCTTGTTGGCCTTGAGCTCTTTGAGATCGGCTTCCAAGAGGACGGTCTCGAGCAGTTTCTCGATGCCGTCACCGGTACGGGCGGAGACGGCGACCATTTCGATCTGACCGCCCCACTCGACGGGCTGGAGGCCTTCTTCGGTGAGCTGCTGCTTGACGCGATCGGGCTGAGCGTCTTCTTTGTCCATCTTGTTGATGGCGACGACGATCGGCACTTTCGCGGCCTTGATGTGCGCGATAGCTTCTTTGGTCTGCGGCATGACGCCGTCGTCGGCCGCGACCACGAGGATCGCAACGTCGGTGACCTTCGCGCCGCGGGCGCGCATGGCGGTGAACGCTTCGTGACCGGGCGTGTCGATGAAGGTGATCTTGCGATCGTCTTTATCGACGGTGTAAGCGCCGATCTTTTGCGTGATGCCGCCGGCTTCACCGGCCGCCACGTTGGCGAAACGGATCTTGTCGAGCAGCGAGGTCTTACCGTGGTCGACGTGACCGAGCACGGTGACGACCGGCGGACGCGGCGTGAGCAGCTCCGGACGATCTTCTTCTTGCTCGACGACGACTTCATCGCCGGCCTCTTTGACGATGGCGTTGAAACCGAACTTGCGCGCGACGGCGATGGCCTGTTCGCTCGAAATGTTCTGGTTGATCGTCGCCATGGTGCCCATGCGGAAGAGTTCCTTGATGACGTCCGCGGCGTTCACGATCATCGAGGTCGCGAGTTCTTGCACGGTGAGGACGTCGGGGATCTCGATCGACTCGAGCTTGGTCGGCGCCGGTTGAATGACGCCGTCGATCATGCGGCCGCCCTTGCGTTGACGCTGCTTCTCGAGCAGCATCTCCGTCTCGCGGTCTTTCTTCGACTCGTCGCGGTCGCGCGCGTTGGGGCGCTGGCCGGGACGGCCGCCGCCGGACGGACCGGAGCTCGGGCTAGGGCCTTGGCCCGGGTTCAGCGGGGCGCCGGGGCCACCGCCGGTACGCGGGACGAACGGCCGGGGCGGCGCGCTGCCGCCGGGCAGGGCACGGAAAACGCCGTTGCCGGCGGGGCGCCGGACCGGGGCGCCGTTGACCGGCTGACCGGGTACGGGCGGCTGGCCCGGGCGCTGCTGTTGATAACCCTGGCCGGGAACGCCCATGCCGGGCCGCGGCGCAACGCCGGGGCGGCCGGGGATTCCGCCGACGCCGTTGGGCGAGGCCGAGTTCGGGTTGACCGGGGCCGGACGGGGCGCAACGATCGAGGCCTGGCCGGCCGGCACGGGCCGCAGCTGCGGAACCGATTCGGTGGGCGAGAGCGGGCGGCGCGGCGGCATCGGGCCGACGGGCGGACGCGGCGGGGCGCCCGGGGCGATGCGCGGGGCGACCGAGCCCGGGATGGGGCGAGTCGGAGCTCCGGGCGCAATACGGGGCGCCGGGCTCGCAGGCCGCGGCGGCGCAACCGGGGCGGCCGGCGGTTCCTCGGGCGGCGCTTCCGGAGCGGGCGGCACGACGGCCGCCGGTGCGACGGCGACGGGCTCGGCAGCGGCCGGCTCTTCGGCGGCCGGTGCAGCGGGAGCCGCTTTCGCGCGCTTCGGTGCGGCGACCGGCTTCAGCCCAGGCACCGGCTCGGCCGCAACGGCGGCAGCAGCCGGCGGCGCAGCGGCGACGGGCGCAGCCTCGGCGGGGGCAGCCGCCGCGGGAGCAGCGACGGCAGCAGCCGGGGGGGCGGCTGCGGGGGCCTTGGCGGCCGGAGCCGCTTTGGGGGCGGGCTTAGCCGCGCCCTTGAGCTGGGCGCGAAGAAGGTCGGCGACCTTCGGTTCGACGACGCTCAGCTGGCTTTTCGCCTCGAGACCCAAACGCCCAAAGAGCGCCATGAGGTCTTTCGACGACATGTTGAGCTCCTTAGCGAGCTCGAAAATCCGTACCTTACCGGTTGCCATAGTGTCCTTTATCGTAACTCGGCCTGGCCCGAAAAGGCTGCGGCCGACTCCCTCAATCGCTCATGTGTGTGTCCTGAAGTTCGTAGTGCGTGATCGCAAACGCGCCGAGACCCGGAAATCTCTTGTTCTTGATGACGGCGCCCGCACACTGCACGCCGCAGAGATAAACTCCGCGTCCCGCACTGCGCCGGGCCCCATCGGCGGACCAGCCGTCGTCGCGCCGGACGAAGCGCTGCAGCCGGGGCTGCTCGCGCCGTGTCCGGCAACCAACGCACGTCCGCGCCGGTGTCGCCATTACTCGCTGCCGAATTGCTCCCGCTTGAACTCTTCAAGCCGGCGCAGCAACTCGTCGTCAATCGTCAACGCGGTTTCGCCCTCTTCCGTTTCAGCCGGCACCTCTTCGGCGACCGCATCGTCGGCCGCGTAGCCCTCGGCCGGGACGGCTTCGCGCTCGGCGAGGTAGCGGGCCCGTGCCTCCGCCGCTTCGGAATCGCTGGTGATGTCCAGGCGCCAGCCGGTCAGCCGGGCAGCGAGCCGGACGTTCTGCCCTTCGCGACCGATCGCGAGGGAGAGCTGATGGTCGGGGACGGTGACGAGCGCGATGCCGTCGTCCTCGAAGAGTTCGACCGCAAGCACCTTCGCCGGCGCCAGCGCGTTCGAGATGAACGTCTGCAAGTCGGGCGCGTAGCGGATCACGTCGATCTTCTCACCGCGCAGTTCGTCGGAGACGTTGGCTACGCGGCTCGACTTCGGTCCGAGGCACGCGCCGACCGCGTCGATCTCGGGGCGTTTGGAGTGCACGGCGACCTTCGTGCGCGAACCGGGTTCGCGCGCGATCGCCATGATCTCGACGATGTCGTCTTGGATCTCCGGCACCTGGAACTCAATCAAGCGCTGCACGAGGCCTTCGGCCGCGCGCGAGAGCACGACCAGCGGTCCCTTGTTCGTCTTGCGCACGTCGAGCACGTAGGCGCGAATGCGATCGTTGATGCGGAAGTTTTCGCGTGGCACTTGTTCGGAGAACGGCAGCAGCGCTTCGTTCTTGTTATCGAGCAGCACGTACATGTTGCGTTGCTCGTAACGCTGAACCGAGCCCATCACGATGTCGTGCAGCTTTGCGGAGTACGTGTTGTAGACGGTGTCGCGCTCGGCTTCTCGGATGCGCTGGACGATCACTTGCTTCGCAGTTTGCGCGGCGATGCGCCCGAAGTCTTTCGGCGTGACTTCCTTATCGAAGAAGTCGCCGGCCTCGTACTTCGAACCGGCTTCCGCCTTGGAGATTTCGAGCTTGGGATCTTCCGGCTCGCCCTCGACTACGTTGCGGCGATGATAGACTTTGTAGTCGCCGGTTTGCCGGTCGATCGCGACGATCGCGTTCGCATCGGGACCGAAATTCCGCTTGTACGCGGAGATCAGCGCCGATTCGAGCGCTTCGAGAAGGCTTTCGAAGCTGATGTTCCGTTCGTTCTCGATCTCGCGGAGGGCCGCGATCATCTCTGCGTTCATGTTCTGCTCTGCTTCATTGGCAAACGTCGGGGGGCCGGGGGAGGCCCCGACACAACAGAAGCGCGGGCAAGTGCCCACGCTTCTAGCGTACTCTGGCTCGAATTATGGCATGCCGGACGCGGTTTGGCAAGGCGAGGCCTGCGGTGAGACCCTACAAACATGCCGTCCCTTGCCCGAAGAGCTTTCGTCACCGGCGCCGCTGCGCTGGCCACCACCGCCCTCTGGAGACCCGCCCTCGCAAGCGAGCAGCGGGTCAACAATGTCCTCATCGAAGACGACCGGTGGCTGCTGCCGGGCTGGGAAACCCTGACCGACCCCGACGCCGCCGGGACGGCAAAAACGCTCGATCTCGTCGGCGAAACGGCCAAAATGCTCGCGGCGAAAGGCATCGGCTTGTTGCTGATGTCGATCCCGTTCAAGGCGCGCTACTGTCCCAATCTCCCGGCGGGCTCTCTGGCCCCGGTGATTGCATCGCGTTACGCGGCGTCGCTGACCGCCTTGCAGTCGCGCGGCCTGAAGACCGTCGATCTCGAGGGCGCATTGCGGCCCGTCCAAGCGGCCTACTATCCGACCGATCAGCACTGGACGTGGGAGAGCGTCGACGCCGCCGGTGATGCGCTGGCGGCCGCGTTGCGCGCCAACTGGAGCGTTCCCGACAAAGGGAAACACACGCCGCTGCAGCCGTTCGTCATCGACAAACGCTTGGGCGATCTCGCAACGTTACTTCCGCCGGCATTGCAAAAGGAGGTCGGACCCGAGACATACCGCCTCCGCACCGCGTACGGCGGCAACTTGAACGCTACAGCGAGTACACCGGTTCGACCGATCCGCAGCCGAAAGACACGCCGGCCGTGCAGCTCGTCGGCAGCGGTTTCGTGCGCCCGATGTGGGGCTTGCCGCAGAAGCTTCCCAACGTGCTCGGCACCGACGTTGGGCTGACGTTCTTCAACGGCGACGCCGGGCCGTATCATGCGCTGCTGATGAATCTTCGCTCCACGCTGCCCAAACGCGCTCCCGCCGTCGTGGTCTGGCAGATGACCGAAGCGAACTTGCATCTCGGTTCCGATGCAAAGGGCTGGTGGGGCATCACCTCGCTCATGAGCCCCGACTTCTTCCTCTCGCACGTGCAAGCCGCGATCAGCGCTTAATTAGTTCGGGTCGCCGGTAACCTCGACGTTAACGACCGACGCATCGTTGCGGTCGGCAGAGAGAACGCTGCACGTGCGATGAAGGACGCGGCGGTGGCGTAACGCTGACCGCGCCGCGCGCTGATCTGCTGGTCACGAAGATCGTCGAGAGCCCGCCCAGTTTCAGCCGCAAACCTGTCTGGTAATCCTCGGTCAGCGTTTGACTCGGGAAAACATCCTCGGCCGTGACGGAGATGATCTTGAGCGCCGGCCGGCTGAATGCGCAACCCGCGTCGGCCGACGGCACGAAGCTGCCCATCGCCTCGCGGATGATCATGTCTTTCTGATGATTTTCGGCGAACTCGTCGGCGTAGGTCCACGACGTCCACTCGAACGGCGGGCGCTCGAGCGGCAAAACGGGGAGCTGAATCATCTGCCGTTGCGGCATCAAGAAGTTGTACATGCGCAGCGAGAGCGGATGGATCACGTCTTCCGTATCGTGGAGGACCATGATCTCGTACTGCTCCGCACCTTCGGTGCGCTCGATCTCGGCGAAGATCGAGTTGAGGTTCTGCGCCTTCGTCGTCGGGCCGGGCATCGGGTTGATCACCGGTTTGACCTGCGAGTGGCGCGCGGCCGCCCGTTGTACGGCGGCGACCGTTTCTTCGTCGTTCGGATACACGCCCACGAAAATATCGTAGCGATGGTATTCGAGCGACGTGGTCGCGAACTCCAGCATGCGTTCGACGACCGGCGACTCGTGCCAGCACGGAATCATGATCGCAATGCGTTGCTCGGGCTTGGAGCGCAATTTCTCGATGGTCAGCTTGGGAAACTTGTGGCGCTCGAAGCTGCGGATGATCTGGCGAGACCAGAACGCCAGGTCGACGACGACATCGTCGAGGCCGAGCAGAACGTACACCGCCGCAACGACGATGGTCAGGACGCTGAAGAGGGCCGCTGCGTGGTAACTGAACTCTACCATCTAATGCGAATATCCAAAGAGCACTTCGAGGTTGATCGAGGAGTAGCTACGCGCGACCGGTATCCCGCTGCCGCGCGGCAGGTAGGTTCCGACATCGGCGTAGACGCGGTAGGTGAAGATGCCGCCGCGCGCTTGCAGCCCCGCGAGACCATCGACGGCGTTGTTGTAGAACGCGCGGCTGGTATCGAGCGCCAAATCCACCCCGGCCAAGCCCCGCACGATCTTCGAACCGATGTAGAAGTTGTGGGTCACGTCGGCGTAGCCGATGGTGTTGACGTACCGGCTGTAGTGCGTGAGGCTGGCATCGATCTGCGTTTGCGACTTGTAACCGCCCGCCCCGATGCGCGTGGAGAGGAGCACGCCATAGCGTAAGTCCGACTCGTCGTGTCCGGTAAGGAGCGACGTGGCCTGGCCGCCCTCGACGAAGGCGTACGCGATCGGTGCGATCTTCGTGCGCAGGCCGGCCGAGAGAATGATGACGTTGTCGTTAAGGATCTCGTTGGCCGGCACGCTGCTGGCCTTCGCGTCGTTGGTGAGGTGAAAGGCGATATACGGCTGAATGCGCGTGGGCGCCACGTAATAGTGCGCGTCCAAGCCGTAAAACGTGTCGTGAAAGCGGCTCTCGTTGAGGCCGTAACCGAAGGCGTCGTAGCGCGTCGGCTTGCCGCCGCCGCCGCTGCCCGCGCCGGCCGCGAGCTGGGCCTTCGCTGCGGTCACGACGTCGGGATCGGACGAATGGGTGAGGGCGTTGAGTTCGGCCGTGCCGCGGGCCGTCTCGCCTTGCCCCAACAGCGCGTATGCGCGTTCTAAGCGGGCCTTATCGTCGTCGGGGACGAGCGCGATGTACTTATCGAGCGCGGCGATTTGCGCGGGCCGGTCTTTGAGGATGAAGTCGATATACGAAACCTGACGCCAGGCGGCGGAATCGTCCGGGTGCGTCGCGAGTGTCGCGAGAAAGGCGTCGCGCGACGCCGCGAGATCGCCGCCCGCGAGCAACTCATACGCGTTGGTGAACGGCGGCGGCGATGCCGCGGCCGTCGGCGGCAAGACCGGCTGTGCCGGCGCGGGCGCCGGCGCTTGAGCGGCGAGTTGACGCTGGGCAGCCGCGCTCACGGCTGCAACATGCGAGTTCTTCAAACGTTCGAGCAGCGCCGTCGCTTCGTCGGGCCGATGGTCGGCGATCAACGCATAGGCGTAGTCGAGTGCGAAGCGGTCGTCGGCCGAATCGCGCTTGAGAACCAGCGCGCCTTCAGCGACCGCCGCGGAGTATCGCTTGGCGCGCACGTCCGCATAGAAGACCGCCTTCTCGCGCTCCACCATGGCGCTTTGCGTCGACCCGCTTTGCGCGGCTACCGGTTGGAAGCTCGTGAAGATCGTCGTCAGCGACGCGATGGCCGCAATCCCGAGCGGAACGAAGGATCGCACTACACCTTCTACCCAAGGTTGAAGCATTCAAGCCCTTACCACGTACGTTTTTTCTGCGCGCCCTCGGTGCGGCGGCCCTCAGCCTTACTGCCCGGCCGGCGTTCGCGGCCGACCTGATCATCCAAGGAAAGGGCGACTGGCTCTTTCCGGCGTGGGAAAGCCTCACGGATCCCGGCACGGCCGGCATCGCCGCGGCAACGAAAATCATCGCAGCGGCAAATCGTACATTTAAAGCCGCCGGAATCGGGCTGCTCGTCGAGGTTGTGCCGATGAAAGCACGTTATTACCCCGACCGCCTACCGGACGGGGTCGCAATGACGCCCGCGGTCACGGCCCGCTACGGCGCGATTCTCGCGGGCCTCACCGCGGCGGGCGTCGCCAACCTCGACGTCGATGCCGTGCTGCGCACCGTCACTCAGCAGATGTTTCTGCGCACCGACTATCATTGGACCGAGTGGAGCGCCGAAGCGGTCGCACAAGCTGCCGCAAAGGCGCTGCAGTCGATGGCATCGTTGCCGCCCGCACCGACGCCGCTCCCGCCGCTCACGGCATTCTACACCGAGTCGCATGGAGGCGACCTCGAGGCGCTGCTCTCGCCCGATCGTCAAAAGAGCATCGGAGCCGAACCGATCACGACGCGCGTGATCGACGCGTCGCGCGTGCAATTGCTCGACTCCGCTAAGGCCGACGTGCACATCGTCGGCAACAGCTTCTCGATGCCCTATCTCGGCTTCCCCGAAATGCTCGCGGAGACGCTGCACGAGCCGGTCGGCGTGACGGCAAAATTCGGCAACGCCGGACCGTGGGAAACGATGGTGCAGTATCTTGAATCGCCGGAGTTCGCGGCGCGGCGCCCGCGCGCAATCGTCTGGCAATTCGAAAAGGCCTCTTCATGCACGGCCCTGCCTCGACCGGCTTCTGGGATGTGGCCTCGCTGATGTCCGATCAGACGTTCTTGGGGCGGGTCGCAAAGGCGGTGCCCGCGTCGTGAGCGCCGCACCGGATTGGGAAGACGCAAAAACCGTCATTACAACGCAACAGCGACCGCTATGCGGCCGCTTGGGTCTTGACGCGCGCGCCGTTCTGGCCGCTCGCGCGCCGCGGCGGGATCGTGGGGCCCATCGTCCTCGGGCTAGCACTCGCCGTGGTGATCGTGGCGATGATCGTGCTGGCTCCGTCGGCTGACTCGCATTTCATCTACACCGATTTCTAGTCCGGCCGCGCAGCACGAAGCGGCGCTGCGCGCGCCGTGGCCGCTCGCGATCACCGTGGCTGCGGCCGTACTGATTCTGCTCGACCTCGTTTTTCGCGCGTTGTGGCACCCGCATCCCTCGCGCCTGCCCGAGCAGTTCTCGACGCCGTACTTGAAGGCGTACGTCGATGCCGAACGCGGCGCGGCACCCGTCGTCGTGCTGGGCGACTCCGCGCTTTGGGGTTACGAGTTGCCGGCCGGCGAGGCGCCGGTCGAGCAACTCGCCGCGCTGCGCAAACAGGATGCGTTCCTCAACCTCAGCTACGAGGGCGGCAGCGTGGTCAACAGCCTCTATGCGCTGCGGCTGGCGCTTTCGCGGGGCGTGCGTCCGAGCGCCGTGATCGTGAACCTCAATAGCAAGGAATTCAACGCGTCCGACAGCGCGTATAAACGCCTTTTGCCCGCGCTCGAACGCGCGATGGCGCCGACCCTCAGCGCGCACGACCGCGCGCTGCTCACGACGCTGCCCGCCCCGACGATCGCCGACCGGCTCGACGCGGCGGTATCACGCATTTGGGCGCTCTACCGCAACCGCGTCGACGTTCGCGTCGCGCTGTTCGGGTACGACGACTTCACGGGCCTGGTGACGGCCGGCATTCACCAGCTCACCGGTGAGACCCAACGCTACGAATCGGCGCACCGGCCGACACCCGAAGCGTTTCTCGGAACCTACAACCTCGATCCGATCGGGTCCGGTAACGTCGAGGCAATCTATCTGGGCGAATTGCGCAACGAACTCGTGCGCGCACACATTCCCACCATCGCCTTTCTCACGCCGACGAACCATCGTTTGCTATCCGACACGACGAGCGACCCGGCCTACGCCGCGAACCTGAAGCACATCGCTAGCTTGATGGCCGGTCCCGGCATTCACGTCGTCGACCTCGATCGCCTCGACGTCGGCCTGGGGCGAGTTCGTCGTGCCCCGCTTTCCGTTTCTCGCCCGGGGCGCGTACTGGCACGGCGCATCCGTTGCAGCGACGTTTACGTTTGTGGCGCTCGGGTGGGTGCTCTTCGCGTCGCCGTCAATTCCAACCGCGATGATCGTCTTCAGCAACCTCATCCCGCATCGTTAGGTTTTTTTCTCGCGCTTCGCGCGCTGCAGGTCGGCGCGGATGTCGTATTCGAGATTGGCCGACTTGATTGCGGCGAGCGGGATCGCGAGTTCGGTTTCGCCCTTGGCGCCGGTGTGCAGGATGACGTCGCTGCCGCGCACGCCGCGCAACACGCCGCGGTGCGTTTTGGCATTGCCGATCGCGAGCGTGGTGACGATCTTCGCATTGCGTCCGCTGAAGCGGTCGTAGTCGGATTCTTTGACCAGCGGCCGGTCGACGCCGGCCGAACTGACCTCGAGCGTGTATTCATCCGGAAACGCATCGAGCGCCACGTTGATACGCGCGGCGATGCGCTCGCACGTTTCGATGTCGACGCCGCCTTCGCGATCGACCATCACAATCAGGGCCGACGTGCGTCCCGGGCGGATTCCCGATGTGACGATCTCGATCGCACGAAAGGCCGGCTCGTGCGGAATGGCGCGAACGATACGCTCGAAGGCTTCGGCGAAGGGTGTTGCGTTCGCGGATTCATGCATGCCGGCGTGTTCTACGGACGGCGGCGCGGCACCGGGGTCGTGATGCTGCCGGGTTCGACCTTGATCATCCCGGGCGTATCGCACGGGATCTCGACCGTTTCGATGTCGGGCTTCACGTCGCGCAAGGGACCCGGCAGCGTGAGGGCGCCGGGTTTGGAGACGTCGGGCGCGGAGTCGACCGGGCGCAGGGGGTGCTCGGTGATCTTGTATGCGCGGCACACATCCTTACCCAGCAGCCCGTGGACGTGTTCGTAGACGTACTCCACTGAGTCTGCCCGGCTGACCGTGCGGGTGGTGTAAATCAAACCGAAGGTCTTCGCCAGGATCTCAAGCGGCGGCGCGAGCGCGGCTTCGTAGGCGTCGAGGACGCGGTTGGTGGTGTAGCCCGAGCCGAGGTCGACCTTCTGCATGCCGGCCGTCGGTTTGGTCGGCAGCGCGGCGCGCAGCCGATCGTTCAAATTGCCCAGTCCCGCGGCGGGCGCCGTCGTGGCCGCTGGCCGGGGCACCGCTGACGGCGTCGTCAGTGCAACCGGAACGTGGACGGGCGCCGGAATCGGCGTGGCCGGCAGTGCAACGCGCAGCGGTGCGGGCCCGGCGGTGGCGGGCCCCGGTGCAGCGACGGCGGCGGGACGCGGCACCGCACGTTCGGCGACGGCCGTCGCTACAGCCGTTGGTACTGCGGTCGGGGCGGCGGTGGCGCGCGTCGTCGGGGCGGCGGTCGGCGCGACCGTGGGGACCGCGGCCGGTGCTTGTGTCGGGCGTTCCGTCGGCTCGGGCGTGGGCCGCACGGTCGGCTCGGGCGTCGGCCTGATCGTCGGTTCGGGCGTCGGGCGGACGGTCGGTTCCGGCGTTGGTTCCGGCGTCGGACGGATCGTGGGTTCCGGCGTTGGACGGACGGTGGGTTCCGGCGGAAGCGGCTCGGGCGCAATGACTGGCGGCGGGCTTGGTGGTTGCGGCGTTGCGTTCGGAACGATGCGCGCGAGTTCGCGCGCCACCGGCGGAACGGTCGGAACGATTTTCGGTCGCGGACGCGGCGGAACGGGAACCGGTACCACACGCGGACGCACGACCGGCGCGGCGGTGTGGATGACGACCGGCGGCGGCGACGTCACGGGCGGCGCGGTCTCCGTGTGAATCGTCAGTTGCGTGTCGGCCACGACCGATTCGGGCGCGCCGCCTTCGATGAGCGCGCGCAAGACGAACGCGGCCAACAGCACGAGCGCGACGGCATGAATGAGGATCGAGCAGAGATACGCCACGGCGAATCGTCGCCGGTCGCCGGGCATGCGACGCACGCCGCAGTCTACCGTCCGGGCAGGTCGATGGCCTTTCCAAGTATGTGACACAAAATGGCTGCGCGCTTTTGTTCCGAACGCAGGGGCAATGACTAAGCGGACCAAGATCGTGGCCACGATCGGGCCGGCGTCCCGCGAACCGAACATGCTGCGCGAGCTGTTTCGGGCCGGCGTCAACGTCGCGCGGCTGAACTTCTCGCACGGAACGCACGCGGAGCACGCGGCCGTCATCGCCGACGTCCGCGCGATCGCAGCCGAACTGGGGATGCACGTCGCGGTGCTGCAAGATCTGCCCGGACCCAAAGTGCGCACCGGTCCGCTGGCCGACGGTGCACCGTCGGTGCTGCTCGCCAACGGCGCGCCGTTTACGCTCACGACCGATGCCGTCTCCGGCACGGCTGCGCGCGTCAGCGTTTCGTACGCCGGTTTGGCGGCCGACGTCGAAGCCGGCAAACACATCTATCTCGCCGACGGCGCGATCTCGCTCGTCATCGAATCGGTCGTGGGCAGCGACGTTCACACCCGGGTCGAAAGCGGCGGCGCGCTGCGGCCGATGCAAGGCATCAACTATCCCGACGGCACGCTCAAACTCGATGCGGTCACCGATCGCGACTTCGAACATCTCGCCTTCGGCCTCGACGCCGGCGTCGACTGGGTGGGCGTCTCGTTCGTGCGCAGCGCAGCCGACATCGAGCGCGTGCGGGCGTTCATGGACGAGCGCGGCAAACGCGTTCCGATCATGGCCAAGATCGAAAAGCACGAAGCGCTCGAAGACATCGACAACATCGTGCTGGCTGCCGACGGCATCATGGTGGCGCGCGGCGACCTCGGCATCGAGGTCCGGCTCGAAGACGTGCCGCTGATCCAGAAAGACCTGATCGCGCGCGCCAATCGCGCCTCGAAGCCGGTGGTCACCGCGACGCAGATGCTCGAGTCGATGATTTCGAGTTCGCGCCCGACACGCGCCGAAGCCACCGACGTCGCCAACGCGATCCTCGACGGCACCGATGCGGTCATGCTCAGCGGCGAAACGGCACGCGGCGAATATCCGCTCGAAGCGGTGCGCACGATGGCGACGATCGCTGCCGCGGTCGAGAAGCAGTATCCGCACGGGCGCTTCTTCCGCCGTCACCAAAGCGACGTGGACATTCGCGCCAGCGACGATATCGCCACAGCGATCGCCGAAGCGGCCGCCAGCAGCGCCGAGCGATTGAACCTAAAGCTGATCGTGACCGGTACGACCACCGGCAACACCGCGCGTTACATCTCGTCGTTCCGCCCGAAGGCGATGATCATCGGGCTCACGCCGTTACCGGAGATCGCGCGCCAGATGACGATGGCGTGGGGCGTCGAGTCGGTCCTCGTGCAGAACTATCGCTATTTTGAAACGCTGATCGAGATCGCCGAACAGCGCGTCATCACCGACGGCCTCGCCCAGCCCGGCGAAACCATCGCCATCACCAGCGGCATGCCCGTCGGCGCCGGCGGCACGAACGTCTTAAAAATTCACCGCCTCCCGTAATTAGTTCGCGATTGACGAAGGTCGAGTGTCGGTCAAAGATACGTCATCAAAGATATGGGTTTTGTGCGCTTCGACGGCGTCGATGAGGACTTTGCCGTAGACGGACTGGTCGAGTTTGCGGTAGCCGGCTTGGATCGCTTGTTCGAAGCATTGCAGGTTGGCAGCGTTTTGCGCGACCGGGATGTCGAGCGAGCGCGCGAATTGCAGCGAGAGAAATAGGTCTTTCGCCATCCACTCCGTGGCGAAGCCGGCCTGCCAGCCGTTGGTGGCCGGGCTGTTCGGCAGCACGCCCGGCACCGGCACGCGCTGCTGGATCGCGACGCAATTGGCGGTCGACACCGCGAACACGTCGGTCGCGAGCTTCGCATCCACGCCGGCTGCGTGCAAGATCGCGTACGCCTCGGCGAGCGCGATCGTCTGCGCGCCGGCGATCATCTGATTGCAGAGCTTGAGCGTCTGCCCCATGCCCGGGCCGCCGATGTGGAAGATGTTCTTGGCCATCGATTCCAGCACCGGACGCACGCGCTCGAGAATCGCCGCCTCACCGCCGATCATCATCGTCAGCGTGCCCGATTTCGCGCCGATCGTGCCGCCGGAGAGCGGCGCTTCGATCATGTCGACGCCGCGTTCCGCACACAAGGCGATCAGCTGCTGCGAAGCCGACGGATCGATCGTCGACGTATCGACGAACGCCGCGCCGCGCGCGAAGCCGGCGAGCAAACCATCGGCGCGCGTCAGCACGTCGCGCACTTCATCCTGCGTCGGCAGACAGGTCAGGATCACGTCGGCATTTTGCGCGGCCTCGCGCGGGGTCGCGGCGCGCACGGCCCCGGCGGCAACCAGCGCGTCGGCCTTCGCAGCGGTACGGTTCCAAACCGTCAGCGGGAAGCCGGCGGCCAAGATGTGTTCCGACATCGGCAACCCCATCGCCCCCAAGCCGAGAAACGCGACGCGCGTTTTGTCCGCCACTACTTCGATCCCTTCGCTGCTTGTGTGACGCCGATCGCCGCATAGCGATCCGCCAATCCTTCGTACATCTTTTCCACGCCGGGCTCAATCTTGCCGAACGATGCGATCTCGCGCATCTCGCCGTCCCAGCGGTAGGCCTTCGGATACATCCGCGGGATCTGACGCGTGAGCCACGCGTACAGCTCCGGTTGACTCGTGCCGAATTCGTTCTTGAGCGCTTCGCTTACGCCGCCGTATTCGGCGCACGCGAACATCGCCGAGCCGATGCCCGTGATGCCTTTGGTCAAACCGCCGTAGCACATCTTGAGCGCCGAAGCGATTCCGATGTCGCCGGCCAGCGGGAGGACGAAGAGCCCGTGAGCGTTCAGCACTTCGAACGCCGCGACGTCGGGGCCGCACGCGTAGATGTGCGGACCGTCGTAGCCGTCGTGCGGCGGTCCGCCGATGATCCCGGCATCGACGTACCCCATCCCTGCACGCACGATCACCTCGCCGATTGCCGCCGCCGTTTCGGGAGCGATCGCGTTGCAGTCGACGTAGACGAGCCGCGCCGAGCCGCGCACGAAAGCCGCCGCAAAACCGCGCGCGACCTCGAGCGCCTTGTCCGGCGGAACGATCGACAACACCAGCGGGCAGGTCCGCGCAACGGCGGCGAGATCTTCGACCGTGCCGATCCCGGCTCGATGGACGCGCTCGGCGCTGGCCGCACTGCGGCCGGCGAGCGTCGTTCGAACATCGGCGCCGTGCGCCGCAAGCCATCCGCCGATGCCGCTGCCCATCTCGCCGGCGCCGATGAGCCCGACCCGCGTGTAGCTCGCTTTTGCATCCATGTCCGCCTACTTTGGGACTTCTATCCCTCCCTCATGCCGGCGCGCCGGGAGGCCGCGTTAGCGATCGTTGACGGTGGCGAACATCGGCGTATCGACGACGACGTTGGTGTAGGTCGCGGTGAGCTCGGCGCGCATGTGCGGGATGTCGAACGTCGCGTGCTGCGCGGTAACGACATCGTTCGGACCGATCGGCGCATAGGTCTGCGTCAGCACGATCGTTCCGCCGTCGCGGCGCTTCCACGTCGCTTGGAGCATGCGTCCGTTCTTGTTGTCGGTTTGGATGTCCAAGTAGGTTACCATACCGCCGGGCTTCTTCGGCGTCAGCCGCAGCACGGGCGCGTCTGAGGTACTCAGCGGCGACATCGTGATGTCGTAGCGCGCGGTCCACGTTTCCGGATCGCCCAAATCGTAATGCAGGTCGTTGAACTTCGCCGCGATGTGTGGCAAGTTCTGAAGCTGATAATGGTAGAGCCCCGGTTTGCGGTAGGTGCTCGTGCCGTGAACGGTGAGCCCGATGAACGGAAACGAATGCAGCTTTACGTGCAGCTCGAGATCCGCCGAGTACCCTTCGGGCGTACGCGGATCGGCGGACAGGCGCGCCAGCACGATGGCCGGTGCGGCGGCGGCCGCTCCCAGCGGGCCGATCTCGTCGGCGCGAACGGCGCTCCCATAGAACAGCAGGCCGGCGAGAAGCACGGCAATTCGGCGATAGCGAAACGGCTGACGCCCCATGGCGCGATAGTACGTCAGGCCGCCATCCGATTCAAGCGTTCGCAATCATTTTCTCATCCGGCCGCCCGGGCAAGCGGCCTAGCGACCGCCGCGAGTTGAGGCCACCAGCGTCGCCGCGTGTTCGAGCGAAATGCGCTTCGTATCGCCGGAGAGCATGCGCGCGATCTCGGCCAGGCGGTCGTCATCCGCCTGAAGCGGCACGACCTCAATCGTCGTTTCGCCGCCGTCGTCGTACTTGCGCAAAACGTAGTGCGTGTCGGCCCACGATGCGATCTGCGCGAGATGCGTCACGCACACGACCTGCGCGACACCCGCGAGCCGTTGCAAGCGGGCACCGACCGCAACCGCCGTTGCGCCGCCGATCCCCGCGTCGATCTCGTCGAAGACGAACGTGCGCGCATCGTGACGATCGGCGAGCACGACGACGAGCGCGAGCAACACGCGCGAGCGCTCGCCGCCCGATGCGATGCGCGCAAGCGCGCGTTCCGGTTCGCCCGGATTGGCGGAAAAGCGAAATTCGATCCGCTCGCCGCCGTGAGCGGCAATCTCATCGAGTGGTTCGAGCGCGACGGCGAAGCGCGCGGCCGGCATCGCCAGCGCGTGCAGTTCGTCCGCCACGCGCTCTTCGCAGAGCGGAATCGCGGCGGAACGCTCTGCGCGCAGCGCCGCGGCGTCGCGCGCGATCGCCGCATCGAGCGCCGTCAGTTCGCGCTCGAGCGCGGCCAGACGTTCGTCGCGGCCGACGTCTTGCTCGAGCGTCGCGGCGAAGCGGTCGCGTGCGGCGAGGACCGCCTCGATCGACGCCCCGTACTTCTTCTTCAGCGTTTCGATCGCGTCGAGTCGCTCGCTCACCGCTTCGAGTTCGCCCGGATCGAGTTCCACGTCGTCGAGCGCGCGCGCGATTTCCGCCGCGAGCACGTTCGCGTCGGCCTGGAGCGCACCCGCGCTCTCGGCCAGCGTGGCAAAGGCCGCGCCGAAGCGCGCGATCGACGTCAACCCGTGGGTGGCATCGCCGAGCGCGTCGACCGCACCGCGTTCGTCTTCGAGTGCGGCGCGCGCACGCGTGAGCGCATCCGCGATGCGTTCGGCGTTGCCGAGAACGTCGCGGCGCTCGCGCAAGCGATCGTCTTCGCCCGCTTCGAGCGTCGCCGCTTCGATCTCGGCCAGCGCAAAGCGCGCGAACTCGCGCTCCGCGAGTGCCCGGTCACCGCCCTGCGCCAGCGCATCGCGCTCTTCGCGCAGCGCCCGCCGCGTCTCGTAACTCTCGCGCAAGGCCTCGCGCAGCGCGAGCGCGCGTTCGCCGGCGAAACGATCGAGCAAATCGCGCGCAAAGGCCGGCTCGAGCAGCCGGTGCGCTTCGCCTTGCCCGACCGTATCGACAACGTGAGCACCGAGCGCGCGCAGTTGGCTCGCGCTCACCGCGATGCCGTTGATGCGCGCTTGCGAGCGGCCCGCCGCGGTCACCTCGCGCACGATCACGACGTCGTCGCCGGCTTCGAGGTCGATACCCATGCTCGTTAGCAGCGCGCGCAGGCCATCGTCGGCCGCGATCTCGAGCGCGACGCGCAGCCGCTCGCCGTGCACCAGCTCGCGTTCGACGCGGGCGCCGAGGGCCGCGTCCAACGCCCCCAGCAGCATCGTCTTGCCCGTCCCCGTCTCCCCGGTGAAGGCCGTGAAGGTGTCGCCGAACTCGACCTGCGCGTGTGCGATCAAGCCGACACCATCGATCGTCAAGCGCAGCAGCGTGGACTTCATCCGCGTTTGATCGGGACGCCCCATTGCAGTTTGTCTTCGAGACGGGCGAAGAACGCCTGATCGGCGACGCGCGCGAATTTCACCGCGTGCGGTGCGCGCACCACGGTTACGAGATCGCCGGAAGAGAGGTCGCTGACGACCGTGCCGTCGGTCTCGAGGTTCGCGTGCACGATTTCGGAATCGCACGTGATCTGGATCGTCGAGGACGTCGGCACGATGATCGGGCGTGCGAAGAGCGTGTGCGGCAAGAGCGCGGCGACGCCGAACGCATCGACGGCCGGCGCGATGATTGGGCCGCCGGCGGAGAGGAAGTACGCCGTCGAGCCGGTCGGCGTCGCGACGACGATGCCGTCGGCGGAGATGTGCGTCGTTCGTTCGCCGTCGAGCGACAGACCGAACGGCGCCATGCGCGCTTCCGCGCCGCGCCGCACCACGACGTCGTTGAGCGCGAAGTGCGGCGGCCCACCGTTGACCGACGCTTGCAGCCCGAGCCGCTCCTCAACCACGAAGTCGCCGTGCAACACGCGGCGCACGCGCGCCATTCCCTCGGCAGTCGTCTCGATCTCCGTCAGAAAACCCAAACGCCCCGTGTTGACCCCGAGCAGCGGCACGTCGAGCGGCACCGCGATGCGCACGCCGCGCAACAGGGTGCCGTCGCCGCCGATCGTGATGACCAGTTCGGCCGCATCCAGCAGCGCGCCGCGCGCGGCGGCAAGACCGGGCGCGTCGTCACCGATCGCGACCGCGACCCCGGCATCTTTCGCCATCCGGATGATCTGGTTCGCGCATTCGAGGGCCTTCGGCCGGTCGGCGCTGACCAGGATCGCAATGGTCTTCACGCTGCGTTCGCTTCGGTAACTACGGTGTCGATCCGCTCGTCATCGATCGCAGCACCCTCGCGCGCGATCCGGTAGAAGAACTCGACGTTCCCGGCGGGGCCGCGCAGCGGTGAGGCGCAGGCCTCGATCGCGTGCACGCCGAGCGCTTCGAGCGCGTCGCGCACCTCACGCAAGATCGCCGCGTGCACCGCCGGATCGCGCACGACGCCGTTGCTGCCGAGCCGGTCGCGGCCCGCTTCGAACTGCGGCTTGACGAGCGCGATCATCGTGCCGTGCGGACGCAGATACGCAATCGCACGCGCCACGATCGTGCGCAGCGAGATGAACGACGCGTCGACGACGATCAAGTCGAAACCGCCGGGAAACGCATCATCGGCCAGTAAACGGAAATTCGTCCGCTCGACCACGGTGACGCGCGGATCCTGACGCAGCTTCCACGCCAGTTGGCCGTAACCGACATCCAGCGCGACGATCGAACGCGCACCATGCGTCAGCAGCGCATCGGTGAAGCCGCCCGTCGATGCGCCGACGTCGAGCACGTCAAGGCCGGCCGGATCGAAAGCGAACGCGGCCAGAGCCCCCTCGAGTTTTTCTCCGCCGCGGCTCACGTAGCGCGCCGGGATGTCGACGATTACTTCAGCTCCGGCTCGCACGTTCTGCCCCGGCTTGGTGCGCGGCTCACCGTCCACGCGCACGCGCCCAGCCAGAATCATGCCGCGCGCTTGCGAGCGCGTCAGCTCAGCTTGCGCCGCAACGACCTCGTCGAGCCGCCGGCTAGAACCACTCGAGGCATGCTTTGTGGCAGCCACTAACGCTCGAGGGTAGCGCGCATCAGAACGGGGTCTCGTCGTCGATGCGCTCGTCGCCCGTGGGAGCGGGCCCGGCGGGTGGGCCGTCGGCGGCGCGGAGCGTCTCTTCGGCGTTCTTCAGCAAGATCTCGCATCGCGCGACGAGCGAGCGGCCTTCTTTGAAGAGTTCGACCGCGCGTTCCAAATCGACGCTTTCGCGTTCCAATTCGTCAACGACCGCCTTCAGGCGATCGAGCGAACTCTCAAAAGAGGTTGATTTGTTCTCCGCCATCCGTTCCTTCGCGTTCGACGCGCGCACGCAGGGTTCCGCGAGCAAGTTCGGCCTCGATGACCGTGCCCGGCGGGGCGTCGGCCGCATCGCGAATCAGGCGCCCCCCGGCTCGAACGATCGCATAACCGCGTTTCAGCAATGTTTCGTGGTTGTTGGCATCAAATCGCGCCTTGAGCATCTCCAATTTGGCCGTATCGCGGGCGACGACGCGCAGGAACGCCGGCCGCAGCCGGGCGACGAGCGGCGCGAGACGCGCGCGCCGCTTGACGGTGATCTCGCCGCCGAGCCGTTCGAGGGCGTCGCGCAGGTTCGTGACCCGGCCGCGGCGCCGCTCGAGCAGCGCGCGCGGAGATGAGAGGGTCAAGCGCCGGTCGAGGGGCTGCAGGAGCGTGCGCGAGCGCCGGATTTGCCGTTCGGCGGCGGAGTTCAGCGCGTTGCGCAACACGTCGACGGCCTGCCGGCGCGCTTGCAGCAGGCGGCCGGGATCGGCGACCGGCGAGCGGCGTTCGATGCGTTCGAGTGCCGAGCGCGCGCGCGCCAAGCGATTCGCGAACGCACGCCTCCCGGACGCCGCGCGTTCGCCGACGAGGCGCAACAGATCGTCGCGTTTGGGCAGTACGGTTTGCGCGGCCGTCGACGGCGTCGACGCCCGCACGTCGGCCACGAGTTCGATCAACGGGACGTCGCGTTCGTGACCGATAGCGGCCACGGTCGGCGTCGCGCACGCCGCGAACGCGCGCACGACCCGCTCGTCGGAGAAGCCGAACAGATCTTCGTACGAACCGCCGCCGCGGACGATGACGAGCAGATCGCTGCCCGATGCATCGGCCGCGCGAATCGCGTGCACGATCTCCGGTACCGCGCCGACGCCGTTCACGGCGGTAGGAAACAACTTCAGCGCGACGTGCGGCGCACGCTGACGCGCCTGCGTGACGAAATCGCGCGTGCCGTCGCCGGTCGGCGAACCGACGAGCGCGACGCGGAACGGATAGCGCGGTACCGGCTTCTTGCGCCCGGCCGAAAAGAGGCCTTCGCGCTGCAGTTTGGCGCTGAGCTCTTCGTACTTTGCATGGAGCGCGCCGACGCCGGTCAGTTCGAGCTTCGTTGCGACGAGCTGGTAGGTCGAGGCGGCGCGCGCGTAAATCTTCACCTCGCCGTACGCGACGACGTCCGCGCCGTTGTCGAAGGCCGGAAACGCGGCTGCACGCTCGCCGAAGGCGACGCAGTTGAGCACCGACTCTTTGTCCTTCAGCGAGAAATACACGTTGCCGTTGGGCTGCACTTTGAGGTTCGAGACCTCGCCCTGCACGCCGACGAAGTGCAGGTGCCGGTCGTCGTTGAGTTTCTTGTCGAGGTAGCGCGAGAGCCGGCTGGGCGTAATGACCGGCGTCTTGGTACCCGCAGACACGCTCACGGCGTGGGCTGGGCCTGCGGTTTGTTATCCAGCGATTCGAACGTGGTGCCGTCACCGATCGAATCGTTCGGCGTCGCCGGCGCCGCCGGCTCGGCGATCGCGGCCTTGGGCACCGTTGCGGCGGCCTTCTTCACCGCGCTGCCATTCTTCGGCACGTAGGGATTCGGCGTCGCGCCGTCACCGCACACGTGCGAGGGTTCGGTGCCGCTGATGAACACTTCGGAGCGGCCGGTATCGCACAGCGTCACGCGTCGCACCTCGCCGGCCGGCAGCGTGAAATCGTGCTTCGGCGTTTTGGCCAGCGCCGCTTTCATGAAGCGCGCCCAGATACGCGCCGGCACGTCGCCGCCGTAACTCTCGTTCATGCGGTGGTAGTTGTCGTTTCCGATCCACACCGCGGCCACCAAGTCGGGCGTAAAGCCGACGAACCAAGCATCGCGAAAGTCCGAGGTCGTGCCCGTTTTGCCGGCCGCGGGCCGGCCGATCTGCGCGTTCGGATACCCGGTGCCTTCGTTGATCACCGATTGCAGCATCGAGGTCACGACGTAGGCGGTGCCGGCGCTCACGACTTCGGTCTGCTGCGGATACGAATTGTCGAGCACCGGCGTTCCGAACGAATCGCGCACGATGCGAATCGGCGTCGGATCGATGTGGATGCCGGCGTTGGCCAGCGTGGCGTAGCCCGCCGCCTGATCGAGCGGCGCGACGCCGCTGGTGCCGAGCGCGAGCGAAAGGTTGGCTTCGAGCGGCGCCTTGACGCCCATGCGCTTCGCGTACTCCATCACTTTGTCGATGCCGAGCTGATCCGCCAGCTTCACCGCCACGACGTTGCGCGACTGCGCGAGCGCATAACGCAGCGTGATCGGACCGAGGAAGCGATGGTCGTCATCTTGCGGCGCCCAGCGCGTGCCGTCGCCCATCGGATAGGAGATCGGCGAATCGTCGATCGTCGTGGTCGGCGACATGCCGCTGTCGATCGCGGCGGTGTAAACGTACGCCTTGAACGACGAACCGGGCTGACGGCGCGCCTGCCAAGCGCGATTGAACTGGTTGTTGAGCGAGAACGGACCGGCGCCGCCGACCATCGCCAAGATCTCACCGGTCGAGGGACGGATCGCGACGAGCGCGCCTTCGTTCGCGCCGATACCCTCGGACTTGCCCTGAGCGATGCCCCAATCGACGGCGTCCTGCGCGGCTTGCTGCATCCGAGGATCCATCGTCGTGTAGACTTGCAAGCCGCCTTCGAACGTCGCTTGCGAACCGAACTGCGCTTCGAGCAAATGCGTCACGTACGTCGTGAAGTACGGATACTTGTAGGACTGCAAACCGGTCGGGCGTTCGTGAATGAGTCCGAGCGGTTTGGCAAGTGCCGCATCTTCCTGGTCTTGCGAGATGAAGTCGCTCGCAACCATGCGGTCGAGGACGTGGTGCTGGCGCTCCTTCGCGCGATCGAGATTGACGAATGGCGAATAGTCCGACGGCGCCGCCGGCAAACCGGCCAGCATCGCGGCCTGACCGATCGTCAAGTGCGAGACGTCGGTGCCGAAATACGTATGCGCGGCCGCCTGAATGCCGTAGGCACCCGAACCGAAGTAGATGATGTTGAGGTAGCGCTCGAGGATCTCGTCCTTCGTGTAGTAGCGCTCGATCTCGATCGCCAGCAGCGCTTCCTGCACTTTGCGCGAGAGCGACACCTCACCGTTGAGAAACAGACGGCGCGCTAACTGCTGCGTGATCGTCGAGGCGCCCTGGAACTGTTCGTGGCGCCAGTCGGCGATGCCGGCGCGCAGAATGCCGCCGAAATCCACGCCGTGATGCTGGTAGAAATGCTGATCTTCGGTGGCGATGAACGCGTTGCGGACCGGTACCGGGATCTGCGCGATCGGCACCCAGATCCGGTTCTCGGTATAGAGGTTCGCGAGCTGCGAGCCGTCGCGCGCGAAGACGCGCGTCGAACGCGAGGGCTGATAGTCCGCCATCCGGTTGATGTCGGGCAAGTTGCGCGAGTACGACGCGACGAGGCCCGCGACGATGCCCGCGCCGAGCAGCACCACGAACATCGCGATGAGCCCGATGATGCGCAGAACGCTGCTCCCCGGCCGGCCCGGAGCGCGCTTGCGCGTGCGCGACTTCGCGCGGGGCCGCGCCGCGCTACGCGCCACGTGCCGCTCGCGAGAGCACGCCGTTGACGAACCGGCCCGAATCCTCGGTGGAAAACTTCTTCGCCAACTCGACGGCTTCGTTGATCACGACGGGCTGCGGGGTTTCGGTGCGATGGCGCAACTCGAACACGCCCATGCGCAGCACGATGCGGTCGATCGTCGGCAAACGTTCGAGCGTCCAGCCTTCGAGCAGCGGTCCGATCAGCGCATCGCTCTCCTCGGCGAACTCGAGCGTGCCGAACACGAGGTCTTTCACGAACGCGCGGCCGTCGGCGCCGTCGATGCGGGCCGTCGTTTCGACGAGCATATCCTCGGCGGTGCGGTGACCGACTTCGGTACCGTACAACGTCTGCAAAGCCAGCTCACGCGCAAACCGCCGCGACGAGCTCATACCGCTGCCGGCACGCGTTGCGCCAGGTAGCGGGGGAGCCAGTCCACGCCGAGGCCCGCGCGATGGAAATCCGGGTCGCGCATGATCTCACGGCAGAACTCGACCGTCGTCTTCACGCCCTCGATACGTGTTTCCGCGAGCGCACGTTCCATTCGCATGATCGCCGATTCGCGGGTGCGGCCGGTCACGATGATCTTGGCAAGCATCGAATCGTAGAACGGCGGCACGACCGATCCCGAGTACACGTGCGTGTCGACTCGCACGCCCGGGCCGCCCGGGAATTCAACGCGTCCGAGCGTTCCGGCCGCCGGCGCGAAGTTGTTCTCCGGGTCCTCGGCGTTAACGCGCACTTCGATCGCGCAGCCGTGCGGCTGCAGGTCGGCCTGCGTGAAGCCGAGCCGCTCGCCGGCCGCAATGCGAATCTGTTCTTTGACGAGATCGACGCCGTACACCATCTCGGTGACCGGATGCTCGACTTGGATGCGGGTGTTCATCTCCATGAAGTACACGTTGGGACCGTCGACCAGAAATTCCAGCGTCCCGGCGTTGGTGTATTTCACGGCGCGCGCCGCGGTGACCGCGATGTCGTGCAGGCGATCGCGCACCGCCGGATCGAGCGCCGCCGCCGGCGCTTCTTCGATCAGCTTTTGATGCGAAGGCTTCTGTACGGAACAATCGCGCTCGCCCAGATGCACGACGTCGCCGTATTGATCGCCGAGCACTTGCACTTCGATGTGCCGCGGCGAGCGGATCAGTTTTTCAACGTACATGCGGCCGTCTTTGAACGACGCCTCGGCTTCGGCCGACGCGTTTGCAAATGCCGAGGCCATCTCGGCCGGCGACTCTACCGCGCGCATGCCCTTGCCGCCGCCGCCGGCCGTTGCCTTGAGCAGCACCGGGTAGCCGATCTCGGCGGCAAACGCGGCCGCGGCTTCGGGCGAGGTGAGGATGCCGCTGCCGGGGGTCGTCGGTACGCCCGACTCGTCCATGATGCGGCGCGCCGTCGCCTTGTCGCCCATCGCGGCGATGACACTCGGTTCCGGCCCGATGAACGTGAGCCCGTGGTCGCGCGCGATTTCGGCGAAGCGCGCGTTCTCGGCGAGAAAACCGTATCCGGGGTGGATCGCATCGGCGCCGCAGATCAGCCCGGTCGAGATGATGTTGGCGATGTTGAGATACGACGATGCGACCGGACCCGCACCGACGCAGAACGCTTCGTCCGCGTGGCGCACGTGCAGCGAGCCGCGATCGGCTTGGCTGAAGATCGCGACGGTCGCGACGCCGAGTTCGTGACATGCGCGATTGATGCGCAGCGCGATCTCGCCGCGATTAGCGATGAGTACCTTACGAAACACGAGTTACCGTTCGATCGCGAACAGCGGCTGACCGTATTCAACCGGTTGGCCGTCGGTGACGTAGATCATGGCGACGCGTCCCGGGCCGCGCGAACGAACCGGATTGCGGATGCCCAGCGTTTCGACGTAGGCCAGCTCGCGATCACCCTCGAGCGTCATTCCCTCGTTCACCGCAGGACGCAAGTAGCGGATGATGCCCACGACGTCGGCCAGAATCGCCTCGACGGGACGCGCGGCGGCCGGCTCCTTCGCCGGGCCGGCTGCGGCCCCGGCGCCCGTGAGCGTCGCCGGAGCGCGGCGGAATTCGACCTCGAACTCGCCATCTTTCACCCGCAGCCGCGTGAGCCCACCATCGCTGAAGGCCCTGGCCAGCGGGCGCACGCGCTCCGCAATTGTGTCTTGGAACATCGAAAGGCCGATTTTCGAGACAACCGGGAGCGGTCCCGCTGGGCCATATAGAATAGGCGAACGAGCGATTGTCTTCGGAGAGGGCGATTGAGCGCAACTCAGGTGACCGTTAACCTCGACTCGTGGTTCCGCGTCGTCTATCCGCAAGATTTCAACTTGCCCGGTTCGCTTGCTCATGCCCTCGACGCGGCCGGTATCGCCCATCAGGCCGGAACCTTCCCCTATACCGGCGACGGCGGCGACGACGTCAGCGTCGCTTACTTGGTCGAGGCCGAGCGCTTGGCCGCACTGGGTTCGCATAAAAAGATCAGGCACGCGCTCGAATTGATCGAACACGCCGGCTCCGCGGCGACGATCGTCGTCGCCGACCCCGGCGAGATCGCGATGATGTGGCTGGCCGAGAGCGAGCACATTGCCGGCTGGCTCGTCCGTCCGCTCGATCCGGTGGCGGTCATCGCCACGATCACCGCGGCCCGCCGCATGCTCAAAGACCGCGCCGAGGCCGGGCGCATGAGCGAGATGGCCGTGGCAATGACGGAAGAGACCGACCGCTTGCTCTCGATCGGCGTCGCACTTTCGGCCGAACGCGACATCTCGAAGCTGCACGAACTGATCGTGCGCAACGCGCGCGAACTGACGCGCGCCGACGGCGGCAGCCTTTTCCTGGTCGAAAAGGACGAGAGCGGCACCGACAAGCTGCGTTTCGCGGTGGCCCAAACCGGCCCCGACGACGCCGGTACGCATTTGGGCGCCGTGCTGCCGCTCACGCGCGGCTCGGTCGCAGGCTACGTCGCCCTCAGCGGCGAGGTGGTGCGGCTCGACGACGCCTACGAAATTCCCGAAGAGTCGGAATTCCGCTTCAACCAATCGTTCGACAAACAGAACGGCTACCGGTCGAAGTCGATGATGGTCGTGCCGATGCGCGACCACGAGAACGCGATCGTCGGCGTCATTCAGCTGATCAATCGCAAACCCGAGTTCGAACTCGTGCTGACCTCGCCGACGATGACCGAGCAAGTCGTCGAGCCGTTTACCACGCGCGACGAAAGCGTCTTGCTGTCATTGGCCTCGCAGGCCGGGGTCGCGCTGGAAAACAAAGCGCTGCTCGAATCGATCCAGGACCTCTTCGAACAGTTCGTGCGCGCGTCGGTCAAGGCGATCGAAGTGCGCGACAAGTCCACGCAGGGCCACTCCTCGCGCGTCGCCGAGCTGACCGTCGCCCAAGCGATTGCCGCGAATGCGGTCGAATCCGGCAAGTTCGCGCAACTGCACTTCAACGAAGATGCTTTGCGCGAGATGCGCTACGCCGCGCTGCTGCACGATTTCGGCAAGGTCGCCGTGCCCGAGTACATCTTCGGCAAAGCGAAGAAACTGCCCGACGGCAAACTCGACGCGATCCGCCTGCGGTTTCTCCTCGCGATCAACCAGATCGAAGCGCTCGGTGCGCGGCGCAAATTCGAACTGCTGCAATCGGGCGTCGCGCTCGACGATCACCGCATCGTGGAGATCGACGCCGATACGACCTCGCACGCGGGCGAGCTGCAGGCCCTGCTCGCGACGGTCGAGTCGGCGAACGAACCGCGCGTGGTTGCGGCGGAAATCGGCGCGCTGCTCGACTCCATCATCGGCAAGACGTATCGCGATCTCGAAGAGGAAAAGCCGCTGCTCGATACGGCCGAGTTCGATTTCCTGCGCATTCCGCGCGGCTCGCTCTCCAATGACGAACGCCAGAAGATGGAACAGCACGTCACGCAGTCGTTTTACTTCCTGCGTGAAATCCCGTGGGCCAAGACACCGTGGCGCAACGTGCCCGACCTCGCCTACGGTCATCACGAACACCTCGACGGCACCGGATATCCGCGCGGGCTCAAGGACACCGAGATCGCGCCGCAAGTACGCATGCTGACGATCGCCGACGTCTACGACGCCTTGACCGCGAAGGACCGGCCGTACAAAGCAGCGATGCCGATCGACCGCGCGCTCGACATCCTGGTCAAGGAATTTGCCCAGCGCGGCAAGGTCGATAGCGAGCTGCTCGACCTCTTCATCGCCCGCAAAGTCTACGAGACGATCGACGTCGCCAAGACATAGGCATGACGCGGGTCACATGATCTAAATCACAAGCTTGGGCGCGGTCCAGGTGCTTGCCGCGGCACACCCGTACGCCGCTACCACGCCCATGTTTGCTTTAGCTCTAGTCGCAGTAGCAGCAATCATTTTGGCGGTGATCTTCATCGCCGAGAGCGCTCGCCTGCGCAAAGCCGAGAAGTTGCGCGCCACGCCGCGCAGCAAAGCCCGCCGGCAACCGCACCTCGAAGACGCAATCCGCGCCGCGTTCGACGGACCGAACGAAAAGCACGGTGAGATCTTTCTCAGCTATTCCGTCTGGAAGCGCGAGCAAGAGACGCGGCTCGAACTCCTCGCCGCCGATCCGTTCGGACGGCTCAACGAGTTCACGCGCTGCCTCATCGTACGCCATCTCTGGCGCGCACTCGAAAGTCTTTCGGCAGGCTCCGTCGTGATGGTCGATAACCCGCCGCAAACGTGGTCGGTCACGGTCGACCGCAGCTTCCACGACCACGGCATCGACCCGTGGCGTCTCCCGCCGATCAACCTCGCGCCCGCTCCGCAATTCGTCAACGACTAACCCGCGGGTTTGCGTTGATGGAGAATGAATTGATGTCATCGAGTCGATGCCGTTAATTTTCACAGCGCCCTTTCGGAAGTTACGGGCGGTAGACGAGGCCGATTCCGATGACGGGTTGGATGAGGCGGGTTCGGAATTGCGAGGCGGTGGCGGCGAGGTCGGATTGAAAGACGGGGTTGGCTGCGAGCGGGCCGGTTGCCGTCGTTGAGAGCGTGCCGTTGCGCACGACGATGCCGGCGTCGAACGCGATCGTGAGGCCGCGCAGGATGCCGGTGCCGGCGCCGAAGCCGGCATAGATTGCCGGCCGCGCGTACGACACGCGAGCGGAGACGACGCCCGCGCCGCTCACCGGATAGCTGTTGCCGTTGAGCAGGTAGTTGCCGCTGTTGCTCTGCGCGACTTTGTTGACGTAGTCACCGCCGAAGAGCAGGCCGCCCGAGAGACGCCAGCGCCCGCCGTAGGGTCGCCAGTCCATCGCGACGAGAACGTTGTTTTCGTGGAACGTCGACGTCCACGGCGCATTGTTGTACGTCTGCTGGTTCGTCGTCGAGAGCGCACCGGTCGTGACGCGCGCGCTTAGGTCGAAGAGCAGCGGGCGCTCGAGCGTCACGCCTGCCCCGAGCGTGCCGATGTGCGCGCCGATCGAGATCGGATCGAACGAATCGGCGCGCGCGGTCACCGGTATCAGGCACAGCGCGCTAAGCAGCACCGCGACGGAGCGCCATTTCATCACGGCCCCCCTTCGCTCTCGAACGCTCCGATTCGTTCAACCGCAGCGAGATCGTCCGGCGGCAACGCGTCGCGAGCGGCGGCATACGACGGTTCGATCTCGGCGAGCGGCACGAGTGCGAACGCACGCTCGTAGAGGCGAGCATGCGGGATCGTCAGGTTGGGATCGTCGCGCTTCACGCCTTCGGCATCGAGAATGTCGACGTCGATCGCGCGCGGACCCCAGCGCACGCTCGCCACGCGGCCCAGTTCGCGTTCGAGCGCCTTGAGCGCGAGCAGCAGCGCATCGGGGTCGAGTGCCGTCTCGAGCGCGAGCGCGGCGTTCACGAAGGGCGGCTGTTCGGTGACGCCCCACGGCGGCGTGCGATAGAGCGATGACACGGCAGTGACCCGGCCGAGCGCCGCCAGCCGTCCCTTCGCTTCATTGAGCGTAGCGACCGGATCGCCGAGATTGGCGCCCAATCCCAGGAACGCTTTCACGCGCGGGCAGCGTGCAAGACCACCGCCGGCGTCGCGCCGCCGAGCAGTCCGGGCTTCGCAATGCGCACGCGCGCGCGTTGCACGCGCGGATCGGCGAGGATCGCATCGAGCAGGTCGGCTCCCAGGCGTTCGATCAGATCGTACGAGCGCTCGCGCACCAGGCGCACGATCGTCGCATGCAACGTCGAGTAATCGAGCGTGTCGTCTAGCGCATCGCTCGCGCGCGCGGCCGCGAGATCGATCTCCAAGCTAACGTCGATGTCGAACGGCTGTGCGACGATCTTCTCGCCGGGATCCGCGCCATGATGTCCGAACGCGCGGATCCCGTTCAGTTCGATCGTGTCGAGCATCAGCGGAGACGATCCGCCCAGCCGGGCGGACGCCAACCGCGCACGATCGCGTCGGTGACGCGCACGACGTCGGTTTGCTCCGCGACGTCGTGCACGCGCACGATATCGATTCCGGCGGCCGCAGCGAGCGCGATCGTCGCGGCGGTGCCGAACGCGCGGCCGTCGACGTCGCGTCCCGTCAGACGCCCGATCGTCGACTTGCGTGAGGTGCCGAGCAGCGTCGGAAAGCCGAGCGCTACCAGCCGCGGCAGCGCGCCGAGCACGCTGATGTTGTGTTCGGGCGTTTTGCCGAAGCCGATCCCCGGATCGAGGATCACGTGTTCGGGGGGAATGCCCGCGCGCACGCAGCGTTCTGCCGATGCACCCAGACTCGCCAAGACCTCGTCGACGACGTCGCCTTCATAGATCGCAACGGCCTTGTTGTGCATCACGACGATCGGCGAACGCGTTTCGACGCACGCCGCAATCAGCTCGTCGCTCGCACCCCAGATCGAGTTGAGCAGATCGCCGCCGGCAGCGTGCGCACGGCGATAGACGCCGGCCTTGAACGTGTCGACGGAAACGATCGTGGTGCGATCGCGCGCGCGCAGCCCTTCGATTACCGGTACCAGGCGCGCGATTTCGGTCGGCGCATCGATCGGATCGTAGCCCGGCCGTGTCGACTCCCCGCCGATGTCGACCAGATCGCAGCCCGCGTCGCGCTGCTCGAACGCGCGCGTAACCGCCGTCGCCGTGTCGATTGCGCCGTCGCCCGAGAACGAATCGGGCGAGACGTTGACGATCCCCATGACGTAGGTGCGTTGCCCCCAGGGGAGGCTTCGACCGCGGACGCGCAACGCGCCGCGCGTCGCGGATTCAGACACCCGAACTCACGACGTTGGTGAACCACCACTCGCGTAGCGTTCCGACGACGAAGGTCGAGCCCGTGACCACGACGATGTCGCTCGCATCGGCATTGCGCCGCGCGATCGAAAACGCATCGACCGGATCGCCGATCGCGCGGCCCCAGATCCCCAAATCTTCGGCAATGCTCGCGAGGCGTTGCGGACGGATTGCCGTCCGGCCCGGAATGCCGAAGAAGCCGGTGAACGTGAACGTTGCCGGCAATCCCGCGAACGGCTGCAGAATCGTCGTGACGTCCTTGCTGTCGACGATCGCGATGACGAACGAGAAACGCCGGTCCGGAAACGCGGCTTTGAGGGCATCGACGAGGTGACCGGTTTTGTCGGCGTTGTGCGCGACGTCGAAGACCACGCTCGGGTGCGACGGAAAGAACTCCATGCGTCCGGGGATCACGAGCCGCGCGAAGCCTTCCTCGATCTGCGCGCGCGTTGGCCGCAGGCCGTCGCCGAGCAATTCCAGGGCGCGGATCGCGGTCGCGGCGTTTTCTTGCTGGAACGTTCCGAGCACCGGCAACGAGAGCTCGTAGCGGTCGATCGGCGTGATGACGTCGAACGATTGGCCGTAGCGCTCGCCGCTGCGCGGCTCGACCGTCACGGTATCGGCGACCGAAACGAACGGTGCGCCGGCCTGCGCGCATTCGGCTTCGATCTCGCGGCGCGCGTCGGCATCGCGCGCGTTCGAGACGAGCGGCACGCCGCGCTTCGCAATGCCGGCTTTGTCGCGCGCGATCAGCGCGGTGGTATCGCCCAGGATCTCGGTATGATCGAGCGAGACGTTGGTGATGATCGCGACCTGCGGCTGCAGCACGTTCGTGCCGTCGAGGCGTCCGCCGATGCCGGCTTCGATCACCGCCACATCGACGCCGGCGCGCGCGAACGCGACGAACGAGAGCGCCAGCAGCACTTCGTAGTACGATGGGCTGCCGTGTTCGCGCGCCACCGATTCGATCGCCGGCATCATGTCGGTGAGCAGCTCACCGAAGGCATCTTCGGAGATCGGCGTGCCGTTGATGCGAATCCGCTCGGTCGGCGAGATGAGGTGGGGCTTCGTATGCAGCCCCACCCGCTTACCGCTCGCCTCGAGCGCTGCGGCCAGCATCGTAGCCGTCGAACCTTTGCCGCTGGTACCCGCGACGTGCAGCGTGGGGTACTGCAGCTGCGGATCGCCCAGCGCGGCGACGAACGCACGAATGCGGTCGAGACGGTTCGGCGAACGGCGGGAGGCGTGCTCGTTGATGAGACCGAGTAGATAGGATTGCGCGCTGGCGAAATTCACGGCTACGTCATTTCTACGTGATTCACGTCGCCGCTCCCGTTTTAACCGTCTTTGACTGTGCCGCCCAGCAGGTCGAGTGCGTGGGGCAGGACCGGGAGAATCACCGCGAGGGTCTCGCGGACGGCCTTCGGGCTGCCGGGCAGGTTCACGATCAGCGTCCGGTCGCGTACGCCGGCCACGGCGCGCGAAAGCATTGCCGTCTTGACGATCGCGAGCGAGGCAGCGCGCATCGCCTCCGCGATTCCCGGCACCTCGTAATCGAGCACGGCGCTCGTCGCCTGCGGCGTGCGGTCGCGGGGACCAAGTCCGGTGCCGCCGCTGGTAAGGATCAGACCCACGCCGCGGTCGCACAATTCGATCAGCGCCGCTTGCAGCGCGGCCGCATCGTCGGCGATCACCCGCTCGTCGGCGATCGTAAACGCCTCACCGAGGCCGTCGCGAATGACCGGGATACATGCATCGGGGCGCTCGCCGCTCGCCGCGCGATCGGAGAGCACGATGACCGCCGCGGTGTACGGCTTACCCGGCGTGGAAGTCACCGCTCTTGCCTCCGGTCTTCTCCAGCAGGTGCGTTTGCTCGATCACGATGCCCTTATCGACCGACTTGCACATATCGTAGATCGTCAATGCCGCGACGCTCGCCGCAACCATCGCTTCCATCTCGACGCCGGTTTTCGCGCTGGTAATCGCCCGCGTCTCGATGCGCAGCACCGTATCCGAATCCCACGAGAAGCGCACTTCGACCGCATCCAACGGCAACGGGTGACACAGCGGGATCAGTTCGCCGGTTCGTTTCGCCGCGAAGATGCCCGCAATCTGGGCGGCCACGAACGCATCACCCTTCGGCAGCGTCGCGGAACGCAGCGCTTCGGCTGCGGCCGGCGGCAGGCGCACGAGCGCAGCGGCGCGAGCGGTGCGGCGCGTAACGTCCTTCGCGCCCACGTCAACCATCGTGACGGAGCCGTCGGCCGCGATGTGCGAGGACCGCTCGCCGGAGCTCAACGCGCGGGCGCTGCCGATTGAAAGCGCAGCCAGATCAACGCGAGCACCGCCAGCACGAGATAGAGGAACGGATGCTTCGCGTGCGCCTTGTCGCTCGAGAAACCGAGCGCGCGCGTCATCTCGTTGGGCTCCAGCGGATGCATGATCGAGAGCACGGCGCACAGCGCGAAGATCACGGCGAGCGCGATGGCGAGAGACTTCATAAAACTACTTTCGTACTAAAGAGGATCAGCGCCGCGGCTCCGGCGAGCAAGCAGTACCAGCCGAACGGGCGCAAGTCGTTGTGTTGGAAATACCGGGTCAGAAATACTACCGACGCGTACGCGGTGATCCCCGCCACCACGCAGCCGGCTATTGCTTCGACAGGGCCAATGGTGACGCCCGGTTTGAACAGCGTCGGGATCTCGAGCACCGAGGCCAGCAGAATCACCGGGGTCGCGAGCAGAAACGAATAGTTTGCCGCGTCTTCGTGATCGAGATCGATCAGCAGACCGGCCACGATCGATGCCCCCGAACGCGAGATCCCGGGCAGCAGCGCCAGGCTCTGCGCGAAGCCGACGCCCACGCCCTCGAGCCACGTAACGCGCTCGATCGGTTTCGTGCTGCGCCCGCTCTGGCGGCGCCGCAACGCTTCGCCGCCGAACATCACGAGCGCGTTGATCATGAGAAAGATCGCCACCGGTATCGGCGAGGCGAACAATCCGCGCACGCTGTCTTGAAAGAGCACTCCGAGCAGTCCCACCGGAATCGTGCCGGCAACCAAGAGCCAGCCGAGGCGCTCGTCGCGCGAGCCGTCGAGCCGGCCGCGCACGATGCTCCCAATGACGGCGCGCACGATGCGTACCCACTCTTTGCGGTAGAACGTCAAGAGCGCGAGCGCCGTACCGAGGTGCAAGACCACGACGAACGCCAGAAACGACTCGTCGCGCTCGTCGACGTTCCAATGCAGCAACGGCGGGATCAGCACGGTATGTCCGAGGCTCGAGATCGGAAAGAGTTCGCTGACGCCCTGCAAGACCGCCAGGAACATCGCTTCCGCGAAGGTCATGACGCTGCGACTATTGCGACTGGAATTCTACGATGAAGCGGTACGAATCCGCGACCGGTTTGCAATTCACGACCCGGGTTTGAAACTTGCTGGCCTTGGCGGCATTGATCGCGGCGTTGTTCAGCAAGGCGCTGGGCGATTTCTGTACCGTCGCGGAGACGAGTTTGCTGTTCTCATCGAGCGACACGACGACGGTCACCTCGCCGCTAATGCCCTGTTGTTGCGCGATCGGCGGCGTTTCGGCTTGCACGGCATTGGTCGTCTTCGCATCGGAGTTCGGCACCGCACAGCTCGGCGTGGGCGGCGGCGTCGGCGGCACCGGCGTCGGGGCGAGCGTCGGCGGTGCGGTCGCAGCCGACGTTGCGGGACCGGTCGGCGAGCCGTTCGGAACGCCGGTGGTCGAGCCTTGGGTGTGCGTGTTCGCCTCTTCGGACGGACCGCCGGCATGGGCGTTCGTCTTGAGCGTGTTGATCTTGATTTCTTTGGGCTTCGGCGGCTCCGGCGTTTGATGCGGCGGAGGCGTGGGCGGCGGCGTCGGCGGCGGAGTGGGCGGCGGCGTCGGCGTGGGCTTCGGCGTCGGCGGCGGCGTCGGCATCTTGTCGACCTTGATGGTCTCGACTTTTTCCGCGGTTTCCGGCGTGCGGTTGAACTTGATCAGCGGCCCGACGAGCAAATGCAGCAGAATCGAGAGCGCAAAACCGTAGAGCAGAAAATTCTGCGTCCGTTCTCGCACGGTCGGCGGCGTTTTCGTCGGGGGCTTAGCACTCATGCTATTGAGACTGGCCTTCCGGTTGGCCTTCGATGTGATTGGCCAGACCGAAGCCGGTAAGGCCCTCGTTTTTGGCGGAATCCATCACGCGCAAGATCGTGCCGAAGTCGGCGTGCGGATCGGCCTTGATGATCACGGTCTTCAGCCGTCCGCCGGTCTGCTGCACGAGGTCGTGAAAGACGCGGCCGGCATCGGTTTGATCGACGACCTGCGAGCCGACCTGGACCTTGTTGTCCTTGCTGACGAGCACGACGATTTCCGACGGTTGAACTTTCAACACGTTCTTGGCATCGGGCAGCTTCGGTTCTTTGGTGACCGACGCCAGAATGATGAAGATGATCAAGAGCACCAGCAGCACGTCCGTAAAGGGCGTGATGTTGATGGTCGACATCACCTCATCTTCAGCCGGCCCGGTATTGACGGCCATTACGAGGTCACGAACCCGACGTCGTCGAGGCCGTTGAGGCGCGCGGCGTCTAATACGGTGATGACGGCCTGATATGGCGCCTTGACGTCGGCGGTCAGCGAAACGTGTTTGTTCCCGCGGTGGCGCTTGACCTCGGCCATGTCGGCGTAGATGTGATCGGTGTCGGTCTTCTTGTTATCGATGTAGATCACGCCTTTTTCGCTGACCAGGATTTGGATGTTGTCGTTCTTCTTCAGTTGCGTGATCGGCGAATTATCGGATTTGTCCGGCAGATTCTTTTGGAAGCCGGGCGGCGTTACGAGAGCTGCGAGGATCATGAAGATGATGAGCAAGACCAGCAGCACGTCGGTAAACGGCGTAATGTTGATCTCCGCCATCACTTCGTCGTCGCCGGCCGAAGAGAGCATCGACATCGGGGGTTATCCCTTGGAGCGGTTGCGGGCGATCAGCGCGCGGGAGTCGGGGAGGGCTGATACAGCTCGGTCGGAATCGGCGCACCCGTGTTGTGGAAGTGCAGCATCTCGGCGAGCTGGTTGGCCGCAACGATCATCTCTTGGTTATACGACTTGATACGCGACTTGAAGTAGTTGAAGAAAATAACCGAGACGACGGCCACGAACAAACCGGCGGCCGTCGTGATCAACGCTTCCGATACGCCGGCGGCCACGACGGCGGGCGTCGAGTTGCCCTTCAGCGCGATGTCTTGGAAGGCGCGGATGATACCGAGCACCGTTCCGAACAAACCGACGAACGGCGAGATGACGGCGATCGTTCCGATGATGCCCAGATTTCGCTCGAGCGCGTTGAGATGTTCCATAAGCGCGATCGACAGAGCGTCGGTGATGTCGGCGCGGTTTTTCTCACCGCGCTTGAGACCGAACTCGAGGATTTTCGGCAGCATGCCCTTATTTTGCTGACACACTTTGATCGCGCCGGCTAAGTCGTTCGCGGCGATCTTTTGTCCCAGCGCGCGCAGCAGGCCCTTGGAATCAGAGTGCTGGCTCGAAAAGAACAGCAACCGCTCGATGACGATCGCGATAGCCACGACGGACAGCACGAGCAAGATCCACATGGCCGGGCCGCCGCTAATGATTGTTTGTAAAAATCCACCGATATCCACGGTTGCTCCCAGGGCCTCCTACGTTTGGCGTCTGCGAATGCGGCAACAGGAAAACTCTCAGGGCAAGGTCCCGGCCGGCGAGGACGTGTGAGTTATCCCATAGGGTGCCGATTCCTCGTCACCCTAGGAGCGCCCGGCCGTTCTACATTGGCGCTTTGCCCGTACCGTTTAGCTTGGTTAACGCGTCGTTTATCTGTTTGGCCAAAGACGGGTCGGAGCCGTATGCAGGCGACGCCTTGGCCTTGTTCATGTAGTCGAGTGCCGTCTTCGGATCGTTTTTTTGCGATGCGACAACCCCGAGGACGAAATCGGCCTTGCCTGCATTCGGGTCGAGGTCGAGCGCTTTTTGGGCCTCGGCTTTGACTTTATCCCAATCGGGCTTCTTATCGATGGCCATGATGTACGCGGCCTCGGCTGTCAGGGCGGCCGCGTCGTTCGGAAATGCCGCCGCACCCGATTCCAAACGGCTGATCGCATTGGGGTTTTGGCCGGCATTTGCAAGAGTGATCGCCGCGTTCATCGCGGCCGTGTATGCGTACTTGTCGAGTTGGGCCGAGCGGCTGGTATCGTTACGGTAGAGATCTTTTGCCGTCTGCGCGGCTTCGCCGAACTGTCCGGCGTCGATCTGCGCGACCGCCAGCGTGAACGCCAGTGTCGACATCGTTTGCGCGTCGCTCTTGGCGGTAACCGCGATAGATATTGCTTTTTGCAAGTCGGCGATGGCGGCGGTATAATTTTCCGCGCCCATCTGGGCCTGGCCGCGCGTGTAGTATGCCTGCAGGCTTTGCGGGCTCAGCGCGATCGCGTGGTTGGCCGCATCGATCGCGTCGGAATACTTCTTGTTTTCGAGCGCGGCGTTGGCATATTTTTGGTACGACTGCAGGGCGAGCGTCTGGTACTGCTCCGGAACCGTGCCGGCCTTCGCGAAGGCAGCCGACGCTGCGGCCGGATCGCCGCCGAATGCATTCGCCACGCCCAGCAGCGTATAGGCTTGCGTGTCGTTGGGGTTCGTTTGCAGGTAGGTTGCCAAATCGGTTTTCGCTTGATCGTACTTGCCGGCCCGGATTTCCGCGAGGATCGACGCCAGCGGTCCCGATCCGATCGCGGCCGTATCGCCCGCAAACGAAACCTTGAAATCGTAGTATTCATCGACCGGCGCGCCGCCGTTCGTTGCCGGACGGTACTTCGAGGTCTGCGCGATTTCGAGCGCCGCAGTATTGTCGCCGGGGTTCGAAGACTTTATGACTTTATTAACTTTGAACGTGCCGTCTTTTTTGACGAAGACCTGGATCATCACGTCGCCGGCGCCGGCCGGAGCGGTGGTGTTCGTTCCGCGCTTCAGCAGTTTCGGCGCGATGTGCGCCGGTTGGGTTTGTGCGCCGGCGACGAGCGGCGCGCCGAACGCGGCGATGCAGACACAAGCGATCAGGCGAAACGGCTGGTTCAACTTCTTACCCCTTAGGTACGGCATACGGTAGAGAACGGGCGGCGCCGGTGGAACGTTCCAGTGCGTCGACCGCCCGGTGAGCTCCCTCGAATGCTGCGAGCAATGAGTCGATATTTCCGGCTTGCAGACCGGCCGCCGTCGCTTGCAGCGCCGACGCTACGTCTTCCAGCGCACTGGCGAGGGCGCTCGCATTGGCCTGCGCGATTCCCGCCCACAGTGCTGCGTCCGAATGCGCGAGCCGCAGCATCGATTGCATACCCGGACCGCACAGATCGTACACCCGCCCGTCGGCATCGCCGGTCGCGGCGAGAACGGCGCCGAGCGCGACCGACAGCATTTGCGGGAGATGCGAGCTGACCGCAACGAGCCGATCGTGGTCGGCCGCGGTCACGATAAGCGGCCGGGCGCCCAGTGCCGTCACGAGCGCTTCGAGCCGCGTCTGCACGGCCGGGTCGAGTGCCGGAACGATCGCCCACGTGCGGCCCTCGAAGAGCGTTGCGTCGGCCGCGCCGAAGCCGCCGACTTCGCGCCCGGCCAGCGGATGCGAGGCAACGAACCGCGGCAAACCGACGGCCGCCGCCACGACCGGCAGCTTGACCGATGCGACATCGAACACCATCTCCGCGCGCGCGAGCGCCGCGGCGTTTGCCAAAACGTCGATCGTTGCATCGACCGGCAACGCGATCGCGACGACCGCGCAGCGTTCCGCAAGTTCGTCCATCCCGCGCGCGGTTGCGTCGAGCGCGCCGGCAGCGGTTGCGGCGCGCAGCGCTTCCGGATCGTTATCGTAACCGATCACCGTTGCGCCCGCGGCATGCGCCCGCAACGCGAGCGAACCGCCGATCAGCCCGATACCGGCTATGCCGAGGACGGTACCTTTCACGAGCGCTCGAGGTCCGGGCGCAACACGCGCGCGCCGTCGAGATAGACATGGACGATTTCGTCTTGCCGCTTCTCGGTGTTGATGTGCAGCAGCACGCGAATCACGCGCGGCAACCCGCCCGGCACCGCGATCTCGGTGAAGTTCAACAGCGGCACGCGCGTCCAGCCCATGCGCCGCGCGGCTGCCGCCGGGAATTGCGAGACGAGATCGGGCGTGAGCGTGAAGAGCGCTGAGGCCACGTCGTCGGAATCGATCCCGTTCTCGGTCACGATTTCGCGCAGCAGCCGTTCGGTCGCGCTCAGCAGCAACTCCGCATCGTCGCGTTCGACGGTGATTGCACCGCGCACGCCGCGCACCGCGCTCATGATTCTGCTCCCTCTTCGGCCTTCGCGACGTCGGCAATCACGCGCAGGGCGGAGACCTCACGTTTCGTCGCTTCACGGATCTCGCCCGGTGCGAGCGTGCCGAGGCCGATCGGGCCGAAATGTAAACGCGTCAAACCGATCACGGGATGACCGAGTTCCTCGAACATGCGCCGCACTTGCCGGTTGCGCCCTTCGTGGATCGTGACGTCGACGCTCGACGCGTCGCGACGCGCGGCGACGACGCGCAAGCGCGCCGGTTGCGCCGGCCCGTCATCGAGCTTCATGCCGCGCTGCATCTCCGCAACTTGTTCCGTGCTCAAGCGCCCGCGCAATGTCGCGCGATAGGTTTTCTCGACGCCGAAGCGCGGGTGCGTGAGGACGTGCGCGAGCGTGCCGTCGTCGGTGAGCAGCAGCACGCCGGCGGTGTCGTAATCGAGCCGGCCGACGGGAACGACGCGCCGCTCCCAGCCGTTGCGCTTCAACACGTCGGCGATCGTACGCCGGCCTTCGGGATCGCGCATCGTGGTGACGACGCCGAGTGGTTTGTTCATGACGATGTACGCCGGTTCGAGCGCGGGCGCGACGATCCGCCCGCCGAACTCGACGACGTCTTTGTCTTCGACCGAGGTGCCGAGCTCCCGGACCACGCGTCCGTTCACCCGCACCAGACCCGCGACGATCAACTCTTCCGAGCGCCGCCGCGACGCGACCCCGCTCGCCGCGAGGTAACGCTGAAGTCTCATGGCTAGCCGGCGATGAGCGCGGCGACGTCCAGCGACGAGCGCGTCGCAAACGACGTTCGCTTCTCGCGTACTCCGTTGAGCTCGGATTCGGTCAGCAGCAATTCGTCGTCGCGCGTTCCGGAGAGACGCAGATCGATCGGCGGTTCGACGCGCGCACCGGCAAGTTCGCGCGAGAGCGCGATCTCGCAGTTCGCGATCGCCGTCGCTTCTTCGGCGATGACGGCGTCGAACGTCGACGGACCATCGACCGCGACCGTCGCAACGATCGTGAGCGAACCGCCCTCTTCGCACGCGCGCGCCGAACCGAAGAACCGCTTCGGCTTCGCCGCGACGGTGAAGTCGTTGATCGGGCGGCCTTGGGCCGGTCCCGTGCCGAACGCGCGCGCCAGACGCGTGAGCGAATCGAGCAAGATCACGACGTCGGAGCCGAGTTCGACCAGCCGCTTCGCGCGTTCCATGACGAGTTCGGCAGTCGCGACGTGATGGTCGGGATGTTCGTCGAAGGTGGTCGCGACGATCTCGCAGTCGATGCGCCGCTGCAGCGTCGCCGCATCTTCGGGCCGTCCGTCGATCGAGAGCACGATCAAGTGCGCGTCCGGCGCGTTGGCCAGAATTCCGAGCGCGAGCGTGACCAGCGTCGAGGTGGCGTCGACCCGCGGCGGCACGGTGACGAGCGCGCGCTGGCCTTTGCCGAGCGGCGCGTAGAGATCGAGTGCGCGCGTGGCCGGATCGCCCTTGACGGTGAGCTTCCAGCGCGACGCCGGCACCATCGCGTTGAGATCTTCAAACGAGCGGCGCGTGCGGATCGATTCGGGGTCGTAGCCGTTGACCGTCTCGACCTTGACGATGCCGTAGTACTTCTCGTTGTCTTTGGGGCGGCGGACTTGGCCCGCCACCAGGTCGCCGCGGCGCAATTCGAATCGCCGGATCTGCGACTGGCTGATGTATATGTCGTCGGCGCCGAGCAGGTAGCCCTCGCGCCGCAAGAACCCGTAGCCCTCGGGCAAGATGTCGAGTACGCCGTTCGCGTTCTCGACGCCGGAGCGCTGCGCTTGGCTCTCGAGGATCTCCGCGACCAGTTCGTCCTTCTTGATCTTGACCGGGGTCGCGATGTCGAACGTCTTGGCCAGCTCGTTGAGTTCGGCTTTGCTCATCTCGCCGAGCTGCTCGGCGGAGAGCTGCGGCGGCCCGACCGGCTGGGGGAATTCGGGTTGGGCGAAGACGTCGGCTTGCGACGGCGCGCCGTTTTCGTTGCGGTTGCGGTGGCGGCGCGAACGTCGGCGGCGCTGGCCACCACCTTCGGGGCGGCCATTTTGCGGGGGTCGATTATCGTATTGCAGCGGAGTCGCTCTCTCGCGGAAGGGTGGGCCCGCATGCGTGGGGATCGACCGGTGAGGCTACCGGGATCCATCACGACGCGAAACGCCGTTAGGAACATGCCAACGTGGACGGGGTCTTACGCCCGGCAACGCAAGGACTATAGCACACCGCAATTCACGGCGACAAGGACCGCCGGCCGCTGACCGCCCGGCTTCCGCGCGCGTAAAAGCGGTGCGGACGCTCGGCCGCCTTCGTTATACCGATCCGTACGCTGGTCCCGATCGCCGGCGCGGCGCCGTCGTCGGCTATCACGACGCGGTCACCGGCATCGAGGTCGAGCCCGTCGAGCGCGGGCCCGATGCCGAAGGCCCGGCAGACGTTGCCAGGCCCGCGCGCGAGTTCGTCATCGCGCAGCCCGTCGCGCCCGCGCTGACTGCGCATCCGGTCGAGACCGGTCAGCGGCTCGATCGCCCGGATCAACACCGCGGCACCGATCCCGGGCGCTTCGGTGCTGACGTTGACGCAATACGACGTACCATAGATAAGGTACACGTAGAGATGCGCGTGCGGTTCGAACATCGCGCGGTTGCGCTTGGTCTCACCGCGATAGGCGTGCGAGGCGGGGTCGTCGATCCCGTACGCCTCGGTCTCGACGATGCGGCCGGACAATACCGTGCCGTCGTCGAGCCGGCGAATCAGCAGTTTGCCGATGAGGAAGCGCGCGAGTTCCAGCGTTTCCGCCGGAAGGTCGGCGCGCCGGAGACGTCTATGCGGCGGTGCGAAGCTGGAGCTCGGCGCGGGCGCGCCCTTCGAGATCGGCGATTTCACGCGGGTCGGCGCGTTCGACGCGGGCGGCCGCGAAGCCGTTGAGCGCGCAGCGCGCCTTCACGTACGGCATGCCCAGGGCCGGCGGAACGTGGGCCGGCGAAGAGAGGTCCCGCACGACCCGCTCATCGCCTACCCGCACGCGGATGCGGGCGAACCCCCGTTTGCGCAGCTCGCCGGCCAGGGCCGCAACCGCGGCATAACCGTATTCGAGGCCCCCGTAGAGAGCGAGCGGCGTGGCACTGAACGGGATCCGCATCACGCCCCGGCCGCTGCCGTTGGCGACCGCGGCATATGCGATCCCCCGGCCGGTGCCGTCGTGGGCGAAGCCGATGAGGACGTCGGCAGCTGAATTGCGATTCACGTTCGGTACTCCTGATTTACATTGTAGATCGAACATACGTTCGAGTCAACGGTAGGTCTTGCTTCCAGGAGCATATTCTCGCACCGGAGTGCCAAATGTACGGCACAGTGAAACCGACTGGTAGACATTCGTGACGGATTCGGCCTGACGGGCCCGGCCGAAGCGCGCCCGGGCGGATTCCACCCCGGCCGGGTCGCGCGCGGCGCCGGCGGCGGCCGTCAGGGCATCGGCGTAGGCCTGCGGGTCGGGCGGCACGAGCCGGCCGAATCCGCCCAGCACTTCCCGGTTGACCGCCCCGTCGGCGGCGACCACCGGCAGCCCGGCGGCCAACGCTTCGGCCAGCACCAGGCCCTGCGTTTCGGTCGGACTCGGAAACACGAACGCATCGCTCGACGCATAGATGTCCGGCAGCGCCGACGGATCAAGTGCGCCGGTGAAGCGCACGCGATCGCGCACGCCGAGCGCGCTCGCGCGCCGTTCTAAACGCGCCCGATCGGGACCGTCACCCACGATTGCCAAATGCAGATCGCGCGTGCGTCCGAGCGCATCGAGCGCGAGTTCGAGATGTTTTTCTTTTGCAATGCGCGACACCGTCAACACGATGCGCGCGTCGTCATTGCCGCCGAGCAGCGCGCGCACTTCACGCGTGCGGCGTCCGGCGGCGAAGCGCTCGACATCGATCGAACTCGGCACGATCGCGATCGGAACGTGAACGCCGAAATCGCGCAAACGCTGATGCATTGCAGCGGTCGGCACGATCACCGCATCCGCACGATTGGCGAACGTGCGCGTCAGCGCCGTCAGCGCCGCGCGCGCGACGTGCGGTTCGAACGGCGCGTAGTGCGCGTACTCATCGATGCGCGTATGATACGTGAAGACGAGCGGAACGCGAGACCGGCGCGCAAAATTCGCACCGAGCCAGCCCGTAACAAACGGTGAGTGCACGTGCACGAGCGCTGCGCTGCCGATGCGCTCGCGTACCGTGCGCGAGAGATACGGAACGCACAAACGATAACCGGTCGATGTCGGTAACGGCAGCGATTGCAAACGCACGATCGCATCGTTTGCATCGCGTTCGTGTGGAAAATGCGGCGCGACGATCGTCACGCCGACGTTCACGCTTGCGAGCGCATCGCGCAGCCCATCGATGCTGGCAACCACTCCATTGATGACCGGACGATAGCATTCCGTGAAGAATGCGACTGCGGTTGAATGTAGGGGTGCGCGCATCAACAGCTCATATATTACAAAGGTCGCATGAAGCATGATCTGGAGCACTTGTCAAATCGACACCCTTGACGACGTGTGTTATTATCCCCAGGTCGCGCGGCCTTGGGCTGCCGGCAAACCGACCGAGCAATCAGCTTGCTCGCTCGTCGAGTTCCCTCTAAAGGGCAGAACGGCCTCATTTATCCGGCACGCATGCATGGATAGATTATCGTTTGCCTCCACCAGGAAAGGAGACGGGTATCGGACGCGACTCCGCGTCGCCGATCGCAGCTATCGGCGTCCTCTCGCTCGGGCTACTGTTGCCCTTAGGCGCTGGACCTCTCACCGACCGGGCCGTCGGCATGCTTACGAGCAGCGTCGAAGGCCAGACCAAAACCATCACGCTCGTTCGCAACGGGCAGGCCGAGCCGGTTCGCACGCGAGCCATGACGGTCAAAGATCTTCTCAGCGAACAGAACATCGAGCGCGCGCCGGACGACGCCCTTGATGTCGACCCCTCGTCCCCGCTCTCTGACGGCGAGACCATCGCGTATCGCGCGGCCGTACCGGTCACGCTGGTGGTCGACGGGAAGACCCAAACCGTCCAGACATCCGCCGAGACCGTCGGCGAGGTTCTGGCCCAGCAAGCGGTCGCCTTCGACGCGCATGACAGCGTCATGCCCACAGTGCCCACCGCCGTTACGGCCGACGGCACGATCCGGGTCGACCACGTCAGTTCGTGGGTCGAACGGGTGAGCAAGCCCGTCGCCCCGCCGACCGAGCACCTGATCTCGTTCAAGCTGGCCGTCGGTCACATCAAAGTCCTGAAGAACGGGACGCCGGGCATCCGCGAGATCTCATACCGGGTCACGCGCAGCGACGACCGGTCCGAGAAGCCCCGCCACGTTCAGCTCGCCTCGCGGATCGTCCGCAAGCCCCAGCCGCGCATCATTGCGGCCGGCATCGGCGACTACAGCTCCCTCGCCGCCTTCGCGCAGCGCGGGATCGACGGGACGATCAAACTGGCCAAGGACGCCATCTCGATGGTGGCCACCGCCTACACCGCGAATTGCTACGGCTGTTCCGGCCTGACCGCCTCCGGGCAGCACGCCGGCCACGGGATCGTGGCGGTCGACCCACGGGTTATCCCGCTCGGCTCCCACCTCTATATCCCCGGCTACGGCCAAGCCATCGCCGGTGACACCGGCGGCGCCATCCACGGCAACCGGGTCGACCTCGGCTTCAACAGCAACTCCGACGCCATGCAATTCGGACGCCGGTCTGTTACCGTCTACGTATTACACCCGTAGATAGAAGCTCATGAACCCGCGGGCACTCCTGGGTGCTCGCGGGCTGCGCCCCAAGAAGTCGCTCGGACAGAACTTCCTCATGGACGCCGGCACGTCGGCCCGCATCGCGCGGCTGACGGTCGACGCACCCGGTGACCGGGTGCTCGAAGTCGGTGCCGGAACCGGCTCGCTCACCGCCGCGCTGCTCGCGGCCGGGGCCGATCTCACCGCCTTCGATCTCGACGACAGCCTGGTCGACATCTTGCGTTCGCGCGACGATCTCACGAACGTTCGCATCGAGCACGGCGACGCGCTGGATTTCGATTATGCGGAGTACGGCGGCGAACAGCCGTGGCGCGTCGCCGGCAACCTTCCCTATAACATCGCGACGCCGCTGCTGATCAAACTCGCCCAAATGGAGCGCCCGCCGGAGCGCATCGTGGCGATGATTCAGAAAGACGTCGCCGATCGGTTGCTCGCGCAGCCGGGGACCGCCGCGTACGGCAGCCTCACCGTGGCGCTGTCGGTCACGATGCGCGTCGAACGCGCGTTCAACGTTTCGCCCGGACAGTTTTTTCCGCGGCCGAAAGTCGTCTCGTCGGTCGTCGTCTTGCACCGCCTGGAGGCGCCGCTGGTCGACGTGCGCGATCGGCAACGCTTCGAACAGGTCGTGCGCGGCGCGTTCGCGTACCGCCGCAAGACGCTCGCCAACTCGCTTTCGCTCGCACTCGCACTCCCGCGTGAGCAGATCGCAGCGGCGCTGCTCGCCCTCGAATTGGACGCCGACATCCGTGGAGAAGCCCTCGATCTCCGAACCTTCGCCGCTCTCGCCGACGCGCTGGCCGGCTGACGCCTTCGCCTGGCAGCGCTCGCTGGCCGTGCTCGTGGCGCTGGGGCTCGCGTTCTATCTCGGGCTTCGGCTCGACGCCACGATCGCCGTGTACTTGGGGTCGACGCGCCACGATTTCAGCGCGTCGAACCTCACCTGGGGCATCGCGATCGGCCAGTATGTCAGCTACGTGCCGCTGCTCGTGGTGCTGCTGATTGCGATGCCGTGGCTGAGCCGCCGGTCACTGCGCGAACTCGGACTGCGCGGCTTCGGCCGCACGACCGTGATCGCGGGCGTGCTCGGCGCGCTCGCGATGTACGTGGTGACGATCGGCATCGCGAACGTGCAGTTTCTGATCACGCATCAGAAGCCCGAAGAAGCCGCGATCTCGCTCTTCACCTCAACCCACGACACCGCGCTGATCGTGACGTTCACGTTCTTGGCGGCCGTCGTTGCGCCGTTCATGGAAGAGTTCGTCTTCCGCGGCTTCCTCTTCAACGCGCTGCTGCGCTACATGCCGATCTGGGCCGCGGCCGTGATCAGCGGCATCATCTTCGGCGCGTCACACGGCTCGCCGAGCGCCTTTCTCCCGCTTGCCGCGAGCGGCGTCGTCCTCGCCTACGTCTACGAACGCAGCGGTTCGCTGACCGCCGCGATGCTGACCCACGCGCTCTTCAACCTCATCAACGTCGCCCTGATCTCGGTGGCGAAAACCTAACCTCCCTGGTGGGGATAGCGCCAGTCGCGGATGGGAACGAGTTGCTCCTTGATGGTGCGCGGCGACGTCCAGCGAAGCAGGTTGAGCATCGATCCGGCCTTGTCATTTGTGCCTGAAGCACGCGAGCCGCCGAACGGCTGTTGACCGACGACGGCTCCGGTGGGCTTGTCGTTGATGTAGAAATTGCCGGCGGCACCGCGCAACTGCTTCGTCGCGGCGGCCGGCACCGCAGGCTCGGTCGCAAATACTGCACCGGTCAGCGCATATGGGGTCGTGCTTACAGCCAATTCGACCGTGCGTTCCCAATCGGCGTCTTCGTAGACGAACACCGTAAGGATCGGGCCGAACAACTCGCGCGTCATGCCCTCGGAATGCGGATCGTCCGTGCGCAACACCGTCGGTTCGATGAACCAGCCTGCGTTGTCGTTGGCGGCGCCACCGCAGACGAGCTCGTCGCGGCGGTTTCGTGCGGCGGCCAGCGCGCCCGCGAGGCGCTCGAAGGCCGCGCGGTTGATGACGGCGCCGAGAAACGTGCGCGGATCGGCCACGTCGCCCATCCGCATTTCGCCGGCAATATCCGCGAGCTCGTCGCGAACGCGCGGCCAAAGGCTGCGTGGAATATAGGCTCGGGAGGCGGCGGAACATTTCTGGCCTTGATACTCGAAGGCGCCGCGCGCGAGGCCGACCACCAAGGCTTCTACGTCGGCCGAGGGATGCGCGAGCACGAAATTCTTGCCGCCCGTTTCGCCAACCAGGCGCGGGTACGTGCTTTGCGCGTTGAGGTTATTTCCAATCAGCCGCCACAGCGAGCTGAAGACGGCGCTCGAACCGGTAAAGTGCAGACCGGCAAACTTCGGATCGGCGATCGCGATTTCAGCCGCCAGCGCGCCGTCGCCGTGCACGAGATTTATCACGCCGTCGGGCAAGCCGGCCTCGCGCAGCAGCAGCATCGTGTAGTGCGCGGACAACGCCTGACCGACGGACGGCTTCCACACGACGGTGTTGCCCATCAACGCCGGAGCGCTCGGCAAGTTGCCGCCGATCGCGGTGAAGTTGAACGGCGAAATGGCCAGCACGAACCCATCGAGCGGACGATAATCGAGCGTGTTCGTGACTTCGGGCGGCGAGAACGGCTGCTCGGCTTCGATGCGCTCGGCGAAGTAGGCGTTGAAGCGCCAGAAGTCGGCGAGTTCGCACGCGGCGTCGATTTCCGCTTGATGCACCGATTTCGATTGACCCAACATCGTCGCGGCATTGAGACGCGCGCGCCATGGGCCGGAAAGCAGATCGGCCGCGCGCCGGAAGATCGCCGATCGTTCCGAGAGTGGCAGCCCTGCCCAATCCGATGCGGCTGCAATGGCCGCGGCAGTCGCGTTTCGAATATCCCATTCGTTCGCTTGATGAACGTGCGCGACGACCAGCTTGTGATTGTGCGGCGCCGTGAGCTTCAGCACGTCCTTCGAGGCGACGTCGTGATCGCCGATCCGCATCAGCGCCTCGGCCGGCTGCTGCGAAAGCGCGGCCAGCTCGAGTCGTAACGTCTCGATTGCCGGGCTTCCGGGCGCGTAGGTCGCCACAGGTTCGTTCGCCGGCCGTTCCGTCATCGCTTATTTACTCCCCATGCCCAACGCAGCCCGCAGAGCAAAGACCGTGTTCTCCCTGCGTTCGAGCATCCGGCGGCGAAAGTATCTCGCCCAATGTGATCCGAACGGCACGTATATTCGCACCGAATACCCGTCTTTCGCGAGCGAGCGCTGCAGATCGGGGCGAACGCCGTAGAGCATTTGGAATTCAAACGCGGTCTTGGGAATGTCGCGTTCATCGGCGAACCGGCGCAAGCGGTCGATGAGATAGGTGTCGTGCGTTGCAAATGCCGGCAAGTGTCCGCCGCCGAACAGCGCGATCGCGCATTTCAGAAAGTTCGCGCGGATCTCCGCCACATCGCGCATCGCAACGTGGGCCGGTTCGCGATAGGCGCCTTTGCAAAGACGAACGCGCATGCCCAACCTCGTTACCGTTTCGACATCATCGTACGTCCGATAGAGCGCCGCCTGGAGAACCGGTCCGGTATTCGAATGCTCTGCGAACGCCGACGTCACCGTTTCCAGCGTGCTGTTGACCAGCGCGGACCCTTCCATATCGACCCGGACGAACGGGTCGGCCAAGACCTCGGCGCCGTTCAGAATCGCCTCGTAGCGCCCCATCGTGCCGGCATCGCCCAGTGTCAAGCCGAGTGCGCTGAGCTTCAGCGAAAGGTTCGTCGTTTTCAAACCTTCGTTCCGGATCGACTCGATGAGCGCGAGGTAGGCGTCGCGCGTGCCGTCGGCATCAGCAGCGCTTTTGACATCCTCGCCGAGGACGTCGATGGTTGCCTTCAGGCCGTCGCCGTTCAACCGCCGAACGGCTCGAATCGCATCGTCGCTCGAGTCTCCCGCGACGAAACGCGCCGCTAATGGAAACAACAGCTGTTGCAGCACGACGGCTCGCTAGGCCGGACGAAGCTCTTGCCCGCCCCCGGCCGCAGAGCGAACGTCGTCGACGATCGCACGCAAGCGTGCGATGAAGCGCGGCGGAGCGAATGTTTCGGCGTGCGCGCGCAGGGTTTGTGCGTTGAAGCGGGTGCGGTCGAAGGCGGTGATGGCGGCGGCGAGCGATGCGTCGTTGGGGTCGTCGAAGAACGTGCCGGTTTGGCCCTCGACGATCGTTTCGAGCGCGCCGCCGGCGCGCAGGGCGATCGTGGGTGTGCCCGCGGCGGCGGCCTCGAGCGGGACGAGGCCGAAGTCTTCTTCGCCCGGCAGAATCACGGCGCGCGCGTCGCCCGCCAGCGCGTTGACCGCCGCATCGTCGATATAGCCGTGGAATGTCGTCTGCGTGCCGGCGGCGAGCGCGCGCAGTGCGGCCTCGTGCGGTCCGCTGCCGACGACGTGCAACGCTACGCCGGCCTGCGCGCACGCGCGGATCGCCCGGTCGACCGCCTTGTACGAGAGCAAGCGCGAGATCACGACGAAGTAGTCGCCGCGGCCGGCGCCCGGCGTGAAGCGATCGACGTCGACCGCGCACGGGAGCACGTCGGCGTCGCGTCCGTAGTAGCGGCGAATGCGATCGGCGACGTTGCGCGAGTTGGCGACGAAGCGGGTCGGGCGCTGCGCGGCGCGCACGTCCCACTTCGCCAGCGCGGCGACGACCGGACGCGCCAGCGGGTTGCCGGTGAGGCCGCCGACGTAGCGTCCTTCATCGAAAACGAAACGGCTCACGGTGTTGATGTAGCACACGTGCACGGCGCCGGGCGGCACGATCACGCCCTTCGCCCACGATGTCGTGGAACTGACGATCGTGTCGTAACCGCGCAGGTCGAACGACTCGAACGCCGCCGGATAGAACGGCGCATAAGCGCGAAAAAGCCTTTGTTTTAAAGGAAAATTCTGCAGGAACGACGTGTGCACGAGCGCTTGCGGAACGATGTCGGCGAGGTCGGGCGAGTAGATCGAGGTGTACACCGGAGCACCGGGGTACGCCGTGAGAAAATGTGCGAAGACCCGCTCCGCGCCGCCGCGCTGGTTGAGGTAATCGTGAACGAGTGCGACGCGCAGGGGTCTAGGATTAGGACTTGCGCGGGAGGACGAGCGCTACCGTGTAGTGCTGCAGATAAACTTTGGCCATGCGCTGGAGGTCTGCTGGGGTGACGCGATCGATCTGCGCGCCGATCGTTTGCGCGAGCGCCGGATCCGCGCCTTCGTTGACGGCGGCGCCGATTTGCCACGCGCGATCGTTCAGGGTCACTGCTTCGAGCGCCCAATCGCCGCGCGCGCTTTCCTTGTAGCGCTTGATCACGTCCGCCCCAAGCGGCTTGGTCACCGCGCTCTTGAGGATCGCTTGCAGCACGGTCAGGCCGGCGCTCGGATCGACCTGGCTGCCGTTGATCGCGACGATGAACGACGACGGTTTGACGTCGTAGGTGTAGACGACGTTGATCCCGCGCTCGAAGGCCTCGGGCGTCGTCGTGCTCTGGCGCGAGGCAACGTCGTTGAGCATCGAACGCAGCACCAGCATCGCGCCGAAGTCGGGATCGTTCATGGCGGGCGCGGCAAAACCGACGAACGCGAACGGAACGCCGATCTCACGCGAGGTCACGAGGTGCTTGGGTTGGGGACCGAAGGCTTGAGCGGCGAGTACCGGCGGCGCCTCACTGCCGGCGGGCAGCGCGCCGATCACGGCGTTGATCGCGGTATTCGATGCGTCGTCGACCGCCCCGGTCGCGGTCGCGAAGGCATCGCCGCGCAGGTAGTGGGCGGCGAAGAACGCGGCGACGTCCGCCGGCCCGAGTTGCGCCAACGACGCGCTCGTGCCGAATGACGGCGCGCCGGCGGTGCCGCGATAATAGGAGTTGCGCAGCATCTCAACGCCGACGGTTACCGGATTCTGCTCGTCGTCGCCGATGCGATCGGTGAGCCGCGCGCGGGCGGCATTCACCGTCTCGGGCGACGTGTCGAGCGATGCCAACGCGCGCGCGATATCCGCACTCACGGCGGGCAGCGCGCTCGGCAGCACTTCAAACGAAAACCGCACGACGCCCGGATCGACCGCGTAGTCGACCGATCCGCCGGCGGCCGCGATGCGGTCGGTCAGGCGCGTGCCGTCGATCTTGGTGAAGAGCAGCGTCTGCGCGGTCAACGCCGCGAGGCCGTTTTGGGCTGCGATCTGACGCGCGGTGCCGGCACTTACCACGAGATCGATGCCGACGAGTTGCGCGCCGGCGTCGCTTTGCGCGTAGAACTTCGTTGCGCCGAGATCGACGGCGTGCGGCGGACCGGAAAGGGCGACGGCTGCGGCCAGCAGCAGCGGCAGCATCATTGGGGGATCGCCGGTTGCGGCGCGACGCTGATCGAGACGCCGGGCCGATCGAGGTATTTGGCGGCCGTCGCCGCGACGAACTCAGGCGTGAGCCCGTTCGCCGCGCTCAGGTAAGCGCCGGAAATTCCGCCTTCGCCGGGCGCGTAGCTCGCATTGCCTTCCACAGCGTACCAGCCGTAGGTGTCGGCCAGTTCGGCCGGGGTCTCGCCGTCGCTGAGGATGTGGTAGATGAATTGATGGCGCGCCGCTTCGAACGCCGCGCTGCTCAGCGGCCGGCGGATCGCCTGCAGCGCCGCATCGACCGCGGTGCGCGCAGCGGCTTGGTCGCCGCCGCTGGCCGTCATCAAAAACACGCCGGGATCGTGATAGGTCACGAACGTTCCGACGACGCTCGAACCCGAGCTGCGAACGGCCTTTTGCACGACACCGGTCTCCGGATAAAACAGGTAGTCGGCGATGAAATCGAACGCCGTCGCCTCGCGTTCGTTGCTGATCGGCGGCCCGGCCCAGCCGAGTCCAAAACCCGGCTCGACCCCGCGGGCCGAAACCGGACCGCTGATGGGGGCCAGTGTTTCCGGAGCGGGCTTCTCGGCTCCGGCCGCCGCGTCTTCACGTCCCGGCAACGCTGAAGCGAGCACCGACGTGTCGACCGCACCGGTGACGACGAGGACCGCGTTCGCGGGCCGGAACGCGCGCTCGGCATAGGAACGCACCGCATCGATCGTGAGCGTAGAAAACGAACCGCTCGAACCATAGGGCGGAATCTTCGCCGGACCGGCCGCGAAGAGTGCCGCGTAGATGGCATCGGTGATGGCCGCGCCGCGATCGTAGGCGCGCACCGTGCCGTCTTGGATCACGCTGCGGCGCGCCGCGACGAGGCCGGGCTCGCTCATGACGGGTGAAAAATACGAGCGCGTCATTGCGCGCACCGCGTCGGCCGCGCGATCGGCCGGCACCACCACCGAAATCGCGATGCTCTCCGGGTACGTGCTGATCCTGAGCCGTCCGCCGGCTTGGTGCACGAAGGCCGAGAGCGACGTGCCGGTGACCGGCTGCGAGGCGGCGACCGCCGAGGCCGCGAGACGGCCGAGACCCGGCACCGCATCGCCCGCAAAGCCGGCGGCCGGTGCACGGTACCAGAGCGCGACGGCCGCGACCGAGGCGCCGCCTTCGGGCCGCACCAGATACGTGCCGCCGCCGGCCAGCGAGCCCGTGAGCGCCGCCGGTGCCGCTGGATCCGGGCCCGCGCCGGCCGTAGAAACAACGAGGGCCGCGCCAACCAGCGCGGCCCTCACGACGGCGCCGATGCGCACCGTTACGCCGGCTCCGGCGAAATCGTCGGCGGCAGCCGTTTCGGCTTTTCGCGCGCCGGCGGTTCGGGGTCGGCTGTTTTGGCCGCAGCGGGGAGGTCCGGAATGACTTCCGGTGCCGACGGCGGCCACGCCTTGTTGTTCATGATCGCGAGAACTTCTTCGGTTTCAACCGTCTCGTGTTCGAGCAACGACGCCACCATACGCTCGACCTTATCCCAATTTGCTTCGAGAATTCTGCGAGCGTCGCCGTAGCAATCGTCGATGATCTTGCGAACTTCGGTGTCGATCTTGAACGCGACTTCCTCGGAGTAGTTACGATCTTCCCCGAAGTCGCGGCCCAGAAACACCTGATGGTTGCCGCGGCCGTACTGAATCGGTCCGAGCGAGTCGGACATGCCGTATTGCGTGACCATGCGCCGCGCGATTTCGGTCGCTTTGGCGAAATCGTCCGACGCGCCGGTGGTGACGTCGCCGAACTTGATCTCTTCGGCGATGCGCCCGGCGAGCATGCGTTTGACGATCGCGAAGAGTTCGTTCTTGGTCTGCGAGTGGCGGTCTTCATCCGGCAGCGACCATGTGAGGCCCAGCGCCATCCCGCGCGGGATGATCGTGACCTTGTGCACCGGATCGCTGTTGGGCGTGAGCCCGCCGACGACGGCGTGGCCCGATTCGTGATAGGCCGTGTTCTCCTTTTCGCGCTGCGACATCACGAGCGACTTACGTTCCGGCCCGACGAGGACGCGATCGATCGCTTCTTCGCACTCGGCCATTTCGATGACGCTCTTGTTGCGCCGCGCGGCGAGCAGCGCCGCTTCGTTGAGCAGATTCTCGAGATCCGCACCCGAGAAGCCCGGCGTGCGCTTGGCCAGCGTGTCGAGCGAAATCTCTTTGGAGAGCGGCTTGTTCTTCGAGTGCACGGCGAGGATCGCAGCGCGGCCCTTGACGTCGGCGCGGTCGACGACGATCTGACGATCGAAGCGGCCGGGACGAAGCAGTGCCGGATCGAGCACGTCGGGCCGGTTCGTTGCGGCGATCAGGATGACGCCGGTGTTTTGATCGAACCCGTCCATCTCAACGAGCAACTGATTCAACGTTTGTTCGCGCTCGTCATGACCGCCGCCGAGGCCGGCGCCGCGTTGGCGGCCGACCGCGTCGATTTCGTCGATGAACACGATACACGGCGCCGATTTCTTAGCCTGCTCGAAAAGGTCGCGCACGCGGCTCGCGCCGACGCCGACGAACATCTCGACGAAATCCGAACCCGAGATCGAGAAGAACGGCACGCCGGCTTCGCCCGCGATGGCGCGCGCCAACAACGTTTTACCGGAGCCCGGCGGTCCCAGCAGCAGCACGCCCTTGGGAATGCGCGCGCCGAGCGCCTGAAATTTCTTCGGATACTTGAGGAACTCGACGACCTCGCCCAGTTCTTCTTTCGCTTCTTCAATGCCGGCGACATCGGCGAACGTGACCTTCGGCCGGTTCTCGCTCAGCAGTTTGGCGCGCGATCGCCCGAACGAAAGCGCCTGGCTCCCGCCGCTCTGCGCCTGGCGCAGGATGAACACCAGCACGAGCGCGATCGCGATGAACGGGATCAACTGCACGGCGAACCCGAGGAACGGGCTCGTGTTGCTGGCCTCGGCCGAAAACGTCACATGATGGGAGCGCAGCGTCGGGATGAGCGACGGATCGTTGCCCGCGGGCGCGGTCGTGGTGAACTTGTCGCCGTTGCTCTCGGTGCCGCTGATCTCGCTCCCGCTCAGCTTGACGTCCTTGACCTGATTCTCGACCACCCGGTCGTAGAAAGCCGAGTACGCCAGCGTCTTGCTGGGGTTTTGCGGAAGGATCAGCCGGTCAACGATAACGATGACGAGCAGGAAGATCCCGAGGACGACGATGATGCTTTTAAGGTGCTTGCCCATGGTTGGTGAGACTTTCGTACCGTTCTTTCTGACCGAACGTTTCTCGCTTCAACCCATGTCGGCGGCATACCGTGGCAAGATCTCAGAGCTCCTATTCGGGATCTGAGAAGATGTCCGGGCGGAGTTTCGCGATGTAGGGCAGAGTCCGGTACCGTTCTTGATAGTCCAAACCGTACCCTACGATAAACTCGTCAGGACATGTCAATCCCACGTAATCGGCCTTAACGTTGGCGATCCGGCGGTAGGGCTTGTCGAGCAAGACCGCCGAGCGCAAGGACAGCGGCTTCCGGGCCGAGAGCAGCGCGTTGAGGTACGAAAGGGTGAGACCATTGTCGATGATGTCCTCGACGATGACCACGCGGCGCCCCTCAATAGCGTGGGTGGTATCCTGGATGAGGCGCACCTCACCGGAGGAGCGGCTGGCGTTGCCGTAGCTCGAGACCGCGATCACGTCGAGGTAGACCCGGGCCGGGCCCGGTTGGAGCCCGTCGAGCTCCCGGGCGAGGTCGGAGAGCACGTGGACTGCGCCCTTGAGGACCCCGAGCAGCAGCACGTCCTCGCCGACGTGGTCGCGGGCGATTTGCTCGGCGAGCGAGCGGATCGCGGCGGCGATCTCGGCCTCGCTGAACAGCACGCATTCCAGATCGGGGTGGAGCGCTCGCGCCGAAGGCTGTGACGTCATCCCCGGGCCTTCGCGAAACTAGCCGAGCGTTGCCTTCGCCGTCGCGGCCGCGGGCGTAACGACACGCAGCACGACGACGGCGATCGCCAGCGCCGCGGTCAGCACCAGCGCGACCGCGATCACGGTGCCGGTCCATCCGCTCGCACCGTATACGATGCCGCCGAGCGAACCGAGCACGCTCGACCCCAAATAGTAGGCGAAGAGATAGAGTGCGGTCGCGTGCGCCCGGCCCTGCATTGCGCGGCGCCCGACCCAGCTGCTTGCAACCGAATGTGCGCCGAAGAACCCGATCGTCAGCACCGTGATGCCGCCGATGATGGTGATCAGATTGCCGGCGAGCGTGATCAGCACGCCGGCGAGAAAGATCAGCTCGCTGATCCAAAGCACGTTGCGCCGGCCGAAGCGATCGGCGAGCCGCCCCGCGACTGCCGATGCGGCACTGCCGAGCAGATACACGACGAAGATCGCGCCGATCGCGGATTGGCTGAGCGCGAACGGCGGCAAGGCCAAGCGAAAGCCGACATAATTGTAGATCGTCACGAACGCGCCCATGATGAGGAAGCTCGTCACGTAGAGCCACGGCAAACCGGCGTCGGCGATGTGCGCGCGGTATGCGGCGACGTGTTCGCGCGGCGACTGCGGACGCGGCGTGAAGTTGCTCGACGCGGGCAGCAACAGCGCGACCGCGATCGCGCAGGCGATGCCGACCGCACCGATCGCCACGAGCGCCATCCGCCAGCCCGCCGCATCGGCAACGAAGCCGACGATGAAGCGCCCCGACATGCCGCCGAGCGCGGTGCCCGCAACGTAGAGGCCCATCGAGAATCCGAGCGCCGCGGGCGCCACCTCTTCGCTGATGTAGGCCATCGCGATCGCGGGCACGCCGCTGATCGCAACGCCTTCGAGCAGCCGCAGCCCGAGCAGCGTGGGGAAGTTCGGTGCGGCCGCGCACAAGAACGTGATCGCGCTCGAGATCGCGAGCGACGCAACGATCGGGAGCTTGCGGCCGAGCGTCTCCGAGAGCGAGCCCGCGACGAATAGCGCGACGGCGAGCGCCAGCGTGGTGGCCGAGAGCACCAGGCTCGCAGTCGCCGGCGCAACCGCGAACTCGCGCGCGAGCGCGGGCAGCAGCGGCTGCACGTCGTAGAGCGCCGCAAACGTTGCAAAACCAGCCAGCAGCAACGCAAAGCTGGCTAGCCAATACCGCCGCGTGTTCACGCGCCGGGTTCGATCTCGCCGTTGACCGCTTCGACGCCGGGCTTCAGAAACACGCGCGCGCCGGGCGCCGCGTCGAGCGCGGCTTCGATGCGCTCGAACGGAATGTCGCGCAAGAGGTCGCGCTCGCGCAGGCGCTCGCGCAGATCCTTGCGCGCGCGCGCACGCTCGTCGCCCGAACGTTCGGCGCGCACGATCTCGGCGCAGCGCGCGACCGATACATCGAGTTGCGGAAAGTCGGCCCGCAAATCGTCGAGCCGCGCGCGCAGCGCGTTGCGCCGGTAGCGCACGTGCGCGTTCGTCGGATCGAGCGCGTACGGCAATCCGATCCGCCGCAGTTCGGCGTGCAGTTCGGCGTGCGTGACGCGCAGGAACGGACGCACGAGATCGATGCCCTCGGCAAGCGGGCGGCGCGGCGGCATGCCCGCGAGGCCGTCGAGTCCGCTGCCGCGGAAGAGCGCGAGCAGCACCGTCTCGGTTTGATCTTCCGCGCAGTGCGCGGTCGCGATCGCGGTTGCGCCGCAGTCGCGCGCGATCGCCTCCAGCGCCGCATAGCGCGCCGTGCGCAGCGCGGCTTCATCATCGTCCGCGCTCACGGCCGCAACGCGCACCGGACGGTCGAGGCGCGCGCCGAGCGAGAGCACGACGCATTCATCTTGCCACGCCGACGCGCGCAATCCGTGATTGACGTGCGCGAGCACGACCGAGAAATCATCGGCCCGCCCGATGCGGTCGAGCACGGCCGCCAGCACGACCGAGTCCGGGCCGCCCGACGTCGCGACGACGACGGTCGCGCCCGCGGGCACGCGCAGCGTGCGCCGCACGCGGTTATCGAGAAACGCGCCCGGCCGCGCGCCGCGCATTAGCTGGTCGCGCGCTCCAGGTCGCGCTTCGCGTCGCGCTCGGCGATCGTGCGGCGCTTGTCCCAGATCTTCTTGCCGCGCATCAGTCCCAGTTCGAGCTTCACCCGCCCGCGCTTGAAGTACAGCCGCAGCGGGATCAGCGTGAGGCCCTTTTCGGCCGCGCGTCCGGTCAGCCGTTCGAGCTGCTCCTTGTGCAAGAGCAGCTTGCGCGGGCGGCCGGGCTCGTGGTTGAAGATGCTGCCTTCCTTATACGGGGGAATGGTGAAGTTGACGAGCCACAGCTCGCCGTCGCGCACGCGGGCAAAGCCCTCGTTGAGGCTGAGGTTGCCGTTGCGAATCGACTTGATCTCGGTGCCGCTGAGCGCAACGCCGACCTCGAGCGACTCGAGTTTCTCGTATTCGAAGCGCGCCCGGCGATTGTCGAACGTCGGCTCCTTTGCTGCGCTCTTCTGCTCGCCCGCGGCCGCCGCTTTGCGCGCGACTTTGGATTTCATAGCGGACCAAGAGACACGAAGGTGCCCTCGGCGGTTGCGAGGACCGTGCCGTCTTCGAGCGTCAGGCTTGCTTCGAGGAAGAGGACGTTGCGGCGGCGCTCCTTGTAGCGGCCGCGCATCACGAGCGTTTCGCCGAGCGGCACGGGCTTGCGAAAGCGGATCTCGCACGACGCGGTCGTCGCCCGCTCGCCGATGAAACGGCACGCGTGCGCCATCGCTTCGTCGAGCAGCATCATCACGATCCCGCCGTGGGTCACGCCGCGATAGCCCTGCAGGCGCGGGCCCAGCATCACTTGGCTGCGCGCGCCGTCGCTGCCGTCCGGCTCGAACTCCAAATGCAGGCCGTCGGGGTTATGCGGCCCGCACGCAAAGCAGCGCCGGTCGTCAACAAATTCTTCGATCATTTGGGCAGCTTCGCCAGCAGCGTCCGCGCGTATTCTACGTCGACCCCGGCCGCGATCGATGCATTCAAGACGCGGCGCGCGTCGGCCGGGCGCTTCTCGTCCAAGTAAATGCGGGCCAGGAGTGTATAGCCGTGCCGGCCGGCCTCACCGACGTGACCGACGTCGATCTCGAGACCGCGCGTCGCATAGTCGGCGGCGGCGGGATACTGCCGCAGATCGTCCAGCAGCGAGGCGATGTGGAAGTCGATGTCGGCGTACTGCGGCACGACGTTGGGCACGTCGATCGCGTAGCTCAGGCCGCGCTGCGGATCCTTGAGATCGACTTGATAGAGCGTGGCGAGGTATTCGCGCGCCAGCACGTCGTTCGGATCGTGCGCGAGCGCGGCGAGGAACTCCACCTTGGCCCGGTTCGCGCTGCGCTCGTTCATGCGCAGGATGCCGAGGCCGACGTGCGCGCCGGCCGCGTCCGGAGCGGCGGCCAACGCGGCCGTGAAGGCTTCGCGCGCATCGGCGTCGCGATCGCGTCCGGCCGCAGTCGCGAACAAGTACGAGAAACCCAATCGCAGCTGCGTCGTGTAGCCGTGCGGATCGGCGACGAGCCGGTCTTCTTCCGTCGCGATCAACGCGTCCAAATTGCCCGGGGATTGCGCTGCCGCGGCATTGAGAAATGCGATCGCGAGCGTGTTGTCGGGTGCGGCGGCGAGGGCTGCTTCGAACTTCGTGCTCGCCGCGGTGAAATCGCGCTGATAGAACGCGCGCAGACCGCTATCGAGCGGCGCGTTGAAGGCCGCGTCGGCATACGCGCCGCCGGTCACAACCGCGAATGCCAGGGTCGCGTGTGCGAAGAGCGTTCCCACGGCGGTCATCGGCCGACGAGCAAACGGCGCGCCAGCGCTTCGGGCAGGTGCGCGGAGACGATCTTCTCCTGCACTTGCGCGATCGGATAATCGAAGCGCACGATGTCGACCGTTCGCGCATCGGAGTCGTAGAGGGCGAACGACGAACGCGGGTTGAGATCGCGCGGCTGCCCGACGCTGCCGACGTTGACGATGTAGCGCGTACCCGGCTCCAGCACCACCTGGCCGCCCTGCTGGAGATGCTTGTGCGAAATCGTGCCGTCGGGCTCGAGCCCGTAGTATTCGGCGATGTGCGTGTGGCCGATGAAGATGATCGGCGCATCCGTCGCCGCGAACGCCCGCCCGGCGCCGGCCTTGTCGAGGATGTACTCGAAGTAGTTCTTCGGCGCGCCGTGCACGAGCAAGAACTCGGGCATGCGGAATTCGTAACCCAGCGAATTCAGCCACGCTTTGCTCTCGGCGCTGATGACGCGCTGCGTCCAGCGCATCGCTTCGCGCGCCGCGGGGTTGAAGTAATTCAAGCCGAAATTGTCGATCGCCGCGACATCGTGATTGCCGAGCACGACCGCGGTCGCGAGGTGGCGGATCTTGGCGACGCACTCGTTCGGATTGGGACCGTAGCCGACGATATCTCCCAGACACAGGAGCTTGTCGTCCGGCCGCGTTAGCGCGAGCGCAGCGTCGAGAGCCTCGATGTTCGAGTGAACGTCCGAGAGGACCGCGTAACGCGGCACGTCAGCTCACGCGTTCGCGCAAAGCGTCGAGCGCGGCGGAAAACTCTTCGTAGAACAGCTCCCGCTCTTCGGCGGTACCGACGGTCACGCGGATGTAGCCGTTGATCGGCGGTTCGCCCGGCTTACGCACGAACACGCCGCGTTCGAGCAGCGCGTGCATCATCGCTTCGGCCGCTTGGCGCGAGCCGATCTCGAAGCACACGAAGTTGGTTTGCGACGGCAGCGTGCGCACGCCGGTCCGCGCCGCGAACGCCTGGTACTCATCGCGCCCGCGCACCACCTCGGCCACGACGTGTTTCGCGAACGCGCGATCGTCGAGCGCGGCGAGCGCGCCGATCTGGGCCGTGCGGTTCACTCCGAAGTGGTTGCGAATCTTCTGGAAGGTAGCGATGGCCTCGCGCGAGGCGAGTGCGTAGCCGACGCGCGCTCCGGCCATGCCGTACATCTTGGAGAACGTATAGAGGCGGATCGTGCGCTCGTCGATGCCCTCGGGCAAACGCGTTCCGCTGGTGACGAAATCCGCGTATGCCTCGTCGAGCACGAACAGCGTCTGCGGCGGCAAGCCGTCGCGCAGGCGCACGACATCAGCGGCGTCGATGAAGGTGCCGCTCGGGTTGTCGGGATTCGCCAGATAGACGATCTTCGGCTGGAGTTCATGGGCCCGCGCGAGCATCGCATCGACGTCGACCCGGCCATCGGAAAACGGCGGCACCGTGTGCAGTTCGAGTCCGTGCCCGCGTACCTGAAAGGCGAAGGTGGCATAGCTGCCGTGCGACATCAGCACCGGATCGCCGAGCGCACCGTAGGTGCGGCAGATCAGGCCGAGCAGTTCATCGACGCCCGAGCCGACGACGATGTTCTCGATCTTGCAGCCGTGGCGTGCCGCCAGCGCCGTGCGCAAATCGACAGATTCCGGGTCGCCGTAATGGGAGATCAGCGGCAGCGCGGCTTGCATCGCGGCGAGCGCTTTGGGCGAGGGCCCGAACGCGCTCTCGTTCGCCCCGAGCCGAACCAGCGTCGCGCGGCCGACGCGGCGCGCGAGTTCTTCCGGCGCGACGAACGGCGTCGTCGCCGGCACGGCGCGGATCGCCGGCGCGGGCTGCGGGTGAACGGACATCAGCGGCCGCCGCTGCTGTAGCGCCGCACGCTGACGGTTTCGCCGGCGTCGATCCTCGCATTGCCGGGCCCGACCACGACGTAGCCGTGCGTGCGCGCCAACAGGCTCGTGTTCGCCGAGTGCAACGCCAAGGGCGACGTGTACACGTGGCCGCCGGCGTAGCGAATTTCAGCCGGAATGAACCACGTCCAGCCGTCGCGCCCGGCGAACGGCCGCTCGACGACGGCAGCGATCGAGTTGTCCGGGGTCGCCGACTCGCCGGCGAGGCGCGAGAAGACCGGGGCCGCCACGGCTTCCAGGATCATCAACGAGGAAGCGGGGTTGCCGGGCAAACCGATGACCGGCTTGCCGTCGAGCATCGCGAACACCGTCGGCTTGCCGGGCTTCACCCGCAGGCCGTGGACGATGACGCCGGGCTTTCCCAATTGGTCGATGACGCGCGGGGTCAGATCGCGCACGCCGACCGACGATCCGCCCGTCAGCACGACCGCATCGGCAACGGCGAGGGCCGAGCGCAGTGCATCGGCCAGGGCTTCGGGCGTATCGATGGCCACCGGACGCTGTACGGGCAGGCAGCCGAGAGCGATCAGCGAGCCGGCGATGGCCCAGCGGTTCGAATCGCGCACCTGGCCGCGGCCCGGTTTGCTGGCGGCGTCGACCAGCTCGTCGCCGGTGGAAACGATGGCCACCCGGGGTTGCCGGTACACCGGTACGCTGGCGATCCCGAGCGTGGCCAGCACGGCCAACTCCGGCCCGCCGATCCGGCGGCCGGCTTCGAGCACGCAGTCGCCCGGACGCATGTCCGACCCGGCGGGCGTGATGTTCTCGCCGGGCTCGAGGGTTTCGATCGGAACGATCATTGGGGCGTCACCGGCCTGCGTTTCGACCGTGTCTTCTACCGGAACGACCGCGTCGGCCCCGGCCGGGACGACGCCGCCGGTCGGAATGCGCATCGCCTCGCCCGGGCGGATGCCCGCCGGCGGCGCATGGCCCATCCGTACTTCCCCCGTAACCCGGCGCCCGCTGCGGCCATCGGCCGCGACCACGGCAAAGCCGTCCATCGTCGAACGCGCATCGGCGGGATAATCGGAATCGGCCACGGCTGCGACGGCGAGGATGCGGCCGGCCGCATCCGCGAGCCCAACGTACTCAACTGCCGGCGGCGCGATCGTGACGGCTGCGAAGTACGCGGCGCGGGCTTCCTCCGGCGTGAGGAGCTGCTCGACGTCGAACCCCTCGCCCGGTTTGAGAACTTGCGGTGCGGCCATGAAACCAAAATTCTGCGTTGCACGCAAATACCCGTGCTCCGGCGAAAGCGGGTGCCCTTAATGCTGGACCTCAACCTTTTGCGCAGCGATCCCGAGCGCGTCCGTATCTCGGCGCGCCGGCGCGGCCAAAGCGACGCTTTCGTCGATCGCATCCTCGAACTCGACGCCGAGCGCCGCGCCGCGCTCACCAGCGCCGAAGGCCTCAAAGCTGAGAAGAATGCGCTGACGGCCTCGATCTCCAAAGCTGCCGATCGCGCCGCCGAGGCCGCGCGGCTCAAGCCGGAAATCGCGGCGCTCGACGCGCGCATCGCGGCAGCGGCCGAAAAGCTGCCGGACTTCGACGAACGGATGAACGCCTTGCTGAGCGAGGTTCCCAACGTGCTCGACCCGACCGTGCCCGACGGCACGGGCGAAGAGCAAAACGCGCTCGTGCGCAAGTGGGGCACCCCGCAAACGTTTGCGTTCGAACCCAAGCCGCATTGGGAGATCGCCGAAGCGCTGGGGATTCTCGACACCGAACGCGCGGCGAAGATCTCCGGCAGCCGGTTTGCGATCCTGCGCGGCCCGGGGGCGCGGCTCTCGCGCGCGATCGCGGCCTTCTTCCTCGATCGCGCCGCCCGCGCCGGCTATCTCGAAATCGAGCCGCCGGTGCTCGTGACGAAGTCGACGATGTGGTCGACCGGCCAATTGACGAAGTTCGCCGATGCGATGTTCAGCGATCCGACGGTGGATCTGTTCCTGATTCCGACGGCCGAAGTGCCGCTGACCGCAATGCATCGCGACGAGATCCTCAGCGCCGACGCGCTGCCGCTGCAGTACGCCGCGCACACGCCGTGTTTTCGCAAAGAAGCCGGCGCCGCCGGCAAAGACACGCGCGGCTTGATCCGCCAGCACCAGTTCGAGAAAGTCGAACTCGTGTGGTTGACGCAGCCGGAGCGTTCGTTCGACGACCTCGAAGGGCTCACGGCGCACGCATCGTCGCTGCTCGCCGAGCTCGGCCTCGCCCATCGCGTGATGCTGCTGTGCGCGGGCGACACGGGCTTCAATTCTGCGAAGACGTACGATCTGGAAGTCTGGCTGCCCAGCGGCGGCGGTGTGTTTCGCGAGATCAGCTCGTGTTCGAACTGCACCGATTTTCAAGCGCGGCGCTCGGCGATTCGTTTCCGGCGCGACGCGAAGGCGAAGCCCGAGTTCGTGCACACGCTCAACGGCTCAGGTTTGGCGATTGGGCGCACGCTCGTCGCGATCATCGAGAACTACCAGCGCGCCGACGGCGGTATCGACATCCCGCCCGCATTGCAGCCGTTTGCCGGCTTCACGTCGATCGAGCCCGGCGGCGGCACGCGCGGAGAACCCCCGTCGACGCCGCGGTAATCGTCTACGCCGCGCGGCTCTTGCAGGCCGGCGGCGTGGTCGCACTTCCCACGGAGACGGTCTACGGTCTCGCGGCCGACGTGACGAACGCGGCCGCCGTGCGCCGCATCTACGCGATCAAAGGCCGGCCGCTCGATCACCCGTTGATCGTGCACTTGCCGGGCGCGGAGCTGCTCGAACGGTACGCCGTCGACGTACCGGACGCGGCGCACAAACTCGCCGCGGCGTTCTGGCCGGGGCCGCTGACGATCGTGCTGCGTAAGGCGGAGGAAGTTCCGTTCTATGTCACGGGCGGACAATCGACGGTCGCGCTGCGCACGATCGATCATCCGCTCACGCGCGCCATTCTCGCGCGCTTCGGCAGCGCAGTTGCGGCGCCGTCGGCGAATCGCTTCGGACGCGTCAGCCCGACCACCGCCGAACACGTGCACGCCGATCTCGGTGACGACGTCGATCTGATCGTCGACGGCGGCCCGGCCCGCATCGGCGTCGAGTCGACGATCGTCGATCTCACCGGCAGCGTGCCCACGATTTTACGTCACGGGGCGATCGGCGCAACCGAACTCGCCGTCGCGCTCGGCACGCCGGTTGCAGATCAGCCCGGGAGTGCCTCGACGGTGCGCGCGCCGGGCATGCTCGCCGCGCACTACGCGCCGCGAGCGGCGCTCGTGCTCGCGGAAGACGGCGCCGCCGCCGCGACCGCCGCGCAACTGCGCGCGAGCGGCGGCCACGTCGCCGAGCTCACGCTCCCGGAAGATCCAAGTGCCGCCGCGCGTTCGCTCTACGCGTCGCTGCGCGCGCTCGATGCCGAGGGCTACGACACGATCGTAGTCACGGTGCCCTCCGATATCGAAGCGAACGCCGCCGTGCGCGACCGTCTGCGCCGCGCCGCAACGCCGGCGCTCACGATCGCGGAAGTGCGGCAGTCTTGGCCGCAAGCCTCCGCACCGAGTCGTCGATTGCGTACGCCTCGAGATCAGTAAGCGCGATCCAGCGCACGTCGTGCGATTCTTCGTTGCGTACCAGCGGTTCGCGCGGATCCGCTTCGAGCGCGAAACGCAGATCGTAGTGATCGTGCGCGGGTTCGCCGCCCCGGGCCGGGATGGCGTGAACGTCGATGTCGTAGATGTCGTCGGTGATCGCCCGCAACGTGCGCAAGCCCGATTCCTCGCGCGCTTCGCGCAAGGCCGAACGGCGCACGTCGGGATCGCCGTCGACGTGCCCGCCGAGCTGCAGCCAGCGTTCGAGTTTGCGATGGTGCAGCAACACCGCGTGCGCGCGTTGCGGATCGACGATCCAGGCCGACGCCGTAACGTGACCCGGTACCAGCGCCCGATCGAACGCACGGGCGCCGTGCATTTCAAGAAACGCGACGAGCCGGTCGCGCATCGCTCGCTCGCGATCGTCGATCGGACGGTATCCGCGCACATCGTCCAGGAGTTCGCTCGCGGGGTTAAACATTAGGACCGGAATGTTTCATCCATTGCCGGCCTCGATCCCGCGCGCTCGCGTGGCCGATATCGCCGTGTTTGCGCCGGCCGGCCGTCTCACCAACGCGGATCTCGCGAAGATGGTCGAGACGAGCGATGAATGGATCGTGCAACGCACCGGAATTCACGAACGCAGTATCGCCGACGGCAATCAATACGCCAGCGACTTGTGTCTGGAAGCCGTCCGCCGTCTCCGCGATCGCGTCGGCTCGCTCGACCGCGTGGACACCGTGATCGCGGCGACCTCGACGGCCGACTACGTCTTCCCGAGCCTCGCCGCGCAAGTGCAGTTCGGCGCGAACTTGCCGCACGCCGGCGCATTCGACGTCGGCGCCGCGTGCGCGGGCTTTCCTTACGCAATCAACATCGCGAGCGCGCTCGTGGCCTCGGGACAGGCGCGCGAAGTGCTGGTCGTCGGCGGCGAAGTGATGACCAAAGCACTCGACTACACCGATCGCTCGACGTGCATTCTCTTCGGCGACGGCGCGGGCGCGGCGCTGGTGGTTCCGGCCGACGAGCAATCTTACATCGAGCGCTGCACCTACGCGTGCGACGGCGAAGGCGGCAAGTATCTCTACCGCACCAACATCCGTCACGAGATCGCCGGAAAGGAAGACGACACCGGACTCTTACGGCAGTCCGGCTCCGATGTGTATAAGTGGGCGGTCCGGCGAATCTCAGAGGCGATCCGCGACATGCTCGCCGCGGAGAACCTGACGCCCGGCGACATCGATTGGTTCGTTCCGCATAGCGCGAACTTGCGGATCGTCGAGGCGCTCTGCGCCCGAACAGGAATCGCTCGCGAGCGTACGCTCACGAGCATCGAACACTACGGCAACACGTCGACCGCTTCGATTCCGCTGGCACTGATGCCGGCGATCGAAGACGGCCGCATCAAACGCGGAGACCGCCTCCTCCTCTATGGGTTCGGAGGCGGTCTCGTCCACGCCGGCACGCTATTGCGCTGGTAGATTACTCGACTTTTTTGACGCTGTTGTTCTGACGAAGCAGCAGGATGCGGTCGGCATGGCGCTGGCCGAGGAACTTCTGGTCGTAGTAGACCTTGACGTACTGACCGGCTTTGATGGCGCGCATCTGGTACGTGGTCTTGCCATCGCCCGAGAAGACTTGGTCGAACTTCGGCAAGATCATGAAGCTGAGCTGTTTGCCCGTTCCGTCGGTGATCTTGATGTTATTGTCCGACACGTGGTTTACGATGCCGGAAACGTTCGCCGAACCGACCTTTGCGGCGCTGGCCGGAGCGGCCAGGAAGCTTCCCAGGAAGAGGCTGAGCATCAATAATGACAGTTTTTTCATACAGACGACTTTCCGCGCAATTGCGCCCCGATGAGTAGACAAGCATCCTCGTACCCACCTCGCCTGAAAATCAACCGCCCCGGTCCCCTGCCCCCGGCCGGGCACTCCGCGGGGGCGGCGGCGGGTGCGAATTGCTTAGCAAAAAACTTAGTTTTTTCTTCGTGATTTTCTAGCGAAACAAAGCGAATTGCGCGTGCGTAAACCGTGCATGCTAGAACGCAAACAATTTCTCGCCCTCGCTGCCGGTGCCGCGCTCACACTCGCAACCGTTGCGCCGGCCTTCGCAGCCGGCGGTCAAACCGGCGCCATTCGCGGAACGATCGTCGATGGGAGCAACGTCGCGCTCGCGGGCGCCGATGTCCAGCTCCAAGGGCCGAACGGGCGTTACACGGCTCACACCGACTCGCGCGGGAAGTTCTCGCTCATCGGCGTGCTGGCCGATACGTACACGCTGACGGTGCGGAAAGACGGCACCGTGCGCATCAGTCAGCCCGGCGTCGGCGTCTCCGGTGACGGCACGGTCGACCTCGGAACGATCATTGCACCCAACCCTTCAAGTGCTGGATCGTAAACACCAGCGCTAATAGGACCAGCACGGTTCCGGCACCGCGTTCGGCGAGTTGTTCGTAGCGCTCGCCGAGCAACGTGCCGAACTTCAGCCCGGCCGACGTGAAGATCACCGTGCTGACCGCAACCGTCGCCAGCAGCGGAACGAGCGGGAGCGGGACGCCGGGCAGCGACACGCCGATGCCGAGCGAATCCAAGCTGATCGACAGACATGTGGCAATCAGCCCGAGCGGCTTGTCGGTGTTCATGACCGATTCGGCGTCCTGGAAACTCTCGCGGATGATGAAGATGCCGACGGCGGCGAGAACCGCGAAGCCGGCGTAGTCGGCAATCGCGCCGATGAGGTGTCCGACGCCGCTGCCGATCGCGTAGCCGGCCAGCTGCATCAGCACTTCGGAGGACGAGAAGGCGATCGCCAACTTCAACCGGTTGCGCCACGGCGTCCGCATGATGCCGATCGCGATGGAAAGCGCGAGAACGTCGAGACCCACCGCGAACGCGATGCCCAGAATCTTGAGTTCGGCGGCCATCGTCACGGAACGGGAGTACCGAACAGGGTGTGCTTCGTCCTTGCCGTAGTTTTGAAGCCTTGCGAAAACTCAAAATGGGTGTCGTCGGCCTCGGACAAGGCGCCGCTCAAGTTCTGCCGACACTCTACACGCTGCCCGAAACCCAACTCGTCGCCGGCGCGGATCCGAACGAGCGCATGCGTGCGGGCCTGCTCGAGCGGTTTCCGGGAACGCGCGCTTACGATTCGCTCGAGGCGCTGTGCAAGGATCCGGAAGTCGAAGCCGTCTGGGTCGCCACGCCGAACCGCTTCCACTGCGAGCATGCGCTGACGGCGATGCGCAGCGGCAAGCACGTGATCGTCGAGAAGCCGATGGCCGTCACGATCGAGGAAACCGATCGGATGGTGGAGGCCGCGGCAGAGTGCGGCGTGCATCTCGTCGCCGCGCATACCTCGAGCTATAGCCTGCCGGTGCGCGCGATGCGCAAGATTGCCGCGGCCGAACTCGGCACCGTACGTTCGGTGCTGATGTGGTCGTACATGGACTGGATGCTCCGCGCGCGCACGCCGGAAGAGCTTTCGGCCGAAGCCGGCAGCGGCATCGTGCACCGGCAGGGCCCGCACCAGATCGACGTGCTGCGTTTGCTCGGCGGCGGCAAACTGCGCAGCGTGCGCGGCACGATGGGCGCGTGGATGCCCGAGCGCACGATCCCCGGCTTCTACTCCGCGTTCTTCGAATTCGAGAACGGCACGTCGGCAACGATCACGCTCAACGGCTACGGCTACTTCATGGCGGGCGAAGTGATGCCGGGTCAGCTCGATCACTGGCGCTATAACGATGACGATCGCGTCGCCCTGCGCAAAGCGATGCGCTCGGGCAGCCGCGATGAGGAAAAGGAAAAGGAAGAATTCCGCATCGGCGGCCGCCGCGATCCGACGGTCAAGGGCGCGGAGGCGGGGCCGACGCCGTGGGGACCGGTCGACCTCGGCATGCTGATCGTCACGTGCGACCGCGGCGACATGCGCCACTCCGCGCACGGCGTGTACGTCTACGGCGATGACGGCAAGAAAGAAGTGAGCCTCGATCACCTGCAACGCGAGGGCTACGCCAACGAAGGCGGCGCAACGCTCGGCGCGGTGATGGAACTCTATAACGCCGTCACCACGGGCGAGCCGATCTATCACAGCGGCGCCTGGGGCCGCGCGACGCTCGAGGCCACGCTCGGCATCGTGACGTCTGCGCGCGAACACCGCGAAGTGATCCTCGAACGCCAAGTCGCAATGCCGGAAAGCTACGACGCCGGCATGCTGCTGCACGCATAGCAGGAGCAGCTCCGTATTCGTTACGCTTCCCTTGCCGTTTCGATCGCGGCTAACAATCTCTCTCGATTGATCGGTTTCGTAAGATAGGCTCGGACCCCAAGCGCCGCGCTGCCGGCGACGAACGATCTGTCGGAGGTCGCCGAACAGACGACGATTTTGACTTCGCGGTCCAAACGCTGAAGCGCCTGAATGGCGACGATTCCATTGTGGCCGTCCATCAATATGTCCATCGTGACGACGTCGGGCCAATGCTCGGTATATTTCCGGATCTCTTCGGTCGAACCAGCTTCAACCACGTCAGTCGAGTCCTTCCATCCATGCGGCCATATCTGCCGTCCGGCACCGCGTCGTCGAGCGTTTGGCTCAGGACGACCTGGACCGAGGCGAGATCGCCGATGCGTTTGCTTTAGCCGAAGAGCTGCGCGAGGCCGATAGCGCGAGCGAGGCCGCATACGAGCTGCTCATTCGCGCGTACGTGCGCTCCGGAAACACTGCTGGTGCGCTTCGCGAGTATAGGGCGTACAGCGACACCTGATGCAAGACCTCGACGTTGCTCCATCGTTCTCGATAGAGCAAGCGCCATCAGCGCGCGCCGGAGCGGAGGGGCCTAAGCCGCAACGACGGGATCTACCGGGCGATCCTTCCAGTAGCGCAGCCATCCAAAGACTCCGGCCGCCATGATGATGCCGAAGCCGACGATGGTGGCCGCAAGGGTAGCCGTCATTGCTGCCGCTCGGGCGTGCAAAGCTCGCTGAAGAACGAGAGCAGCGTTCCGCCGACGCACCCGGCCGTGAAGCAGTCATGCCGTTCGCAGTACGCCGCCGTGTGCCGTGGTGCGCTCGCGCCGGTTGGCTTCGCGGCGGTTCCGCTATGCCGAGCAGTCAGCGCAAGGCGACAGAATATCGGCGGTGATTCCGCGCCGTCACTCGGTTTGAAAATACTCAAGCAATGTCATGGCATAGTGCACCGCACTTTCGCGGTCATGCCGCTCGACGGGCTCATCGAGACACGTCTCTACCGGCTCGCCATTCCTACGAAACGTAAACTGCCAGGGCTCGCGTGCAGCCGAGAGCGTGACAGTGAGATCGGCGTAGCGCCATTCAAAGCAATCGTCGCTTACCCAGGCCACACCGACCTTTGGCAGCAGGCGCTGCGTCCACTCGGTGACGATCGTGCCGAAGTCCAACGGTGACAGCGCCGGACCCGATTGGCGTTCATCCATCGGACCCGCTGCGCGCCATCTTCCATCCGGCCAGCAGGACGCCGATTGTCGTCGCGATCCCCGCAATCCAGGCATACGGATCGGTGGGGTAGCGCCTGACTTCGAGCCACCCGAACACGGTGCCGATAGCAAACACGCCGACGAGCCACGGCCACGCCCGGCTGTTAGCTGTGATCCGGTTTGCCCTGCCGCGTGACCGGGCTTTCGACGATCAGCACGCCCTTGGCATCCGCGCTAATCACATGCCCGTCTTGGCGAAGCTCGCCGAGGATAATGGCGGGCCCGTTGGTGTGGTCAATCGCCTCGATCTGTACCGGCTCCGTTATCCCGTTATAGCCGCGCTCGTTGTCAGCAAAGCTGTCTTCGTTCGCATCGTGGTCGGGGTCCATAAGCGTTGCCTGCGATCTCCCGCTGGGGGGTAAAGCCAAAATCAATTCTTGCTTTATTCCCCGCGTCACTTCGCGCAAACCACTGCCCTTAAGTGGGAGCGGTCGAAAGATGGGGACATTTAGGCCGCCATCGCGTACTACGCTGCCACAAGCAAGAAACAATCCGGCCATTACTCAAGCATCCCGTGGTCCCGACCCGTGAACCCGTATGGTCCCAGCGCACGCTAACTGTCAGACGAGAGGCATCCGCTTCCGATGTACTGCATAAAACGCATTCATCGCGCGCCACGAGGGTTGCTATGCTTCGAGACCTTCACGCTTTGCGTTTGGCGCTGCCCGGCACGCCGCGCTTTGGCATAACCCAGAGTTCGAGTGACGGGAAGTCCTTCGCGTATAATTGGCCGTGCGGCTGTTCTGCTCACGGGCCGGACGATCATGCGATGAACGTCGTTTGCTGCGGTTCGCATGCCGATTTGCTCGCAGCTACATCGGCGGCGAAAACGCGCGACACGTGATGCCGGATCGCGCCGCGCCCCATCACTTCGCCGCTCGCGCTCCCTCGGGACCTCGCTAAGATCGCGTTACAAATGGCCCTCCGTCACACTTGTACGGCGGGCACCGCGCTAGACTGGGCCATGACCAAAGGGCCCGCGCGCTGGGTCCGGGGGGCTTCCGGCCGCGCCCATCTCGACCTCGGTGAACGATCAACAGAATCGCTCCGCGTGCAGGCCGACCGCGTCATCGTCACCGCCTGCCGCGCGCATCTCGCTGAAGCCGCGGCCGAAGTCGTCGCCGACACCTTCGCGCCCAAGTGCTCGAACTGCGTACGCTTCGCCCGCACACTCACGCCGCAATTGTGAGAGCCCACCGCTTCGCCCCCTCAGCAGAACCCGACCAAGACACAACGATCCCAAAGCGAGATAACCCAAAAGGGTGATGCCCTGAGCCGCAGCACGCCAACGAGCGAAACAATCGAAAAAGAGAACAACTGGCGAAGGCCGCAATTGAATCGCCAGCGCCGACTCAATCCAACGGCGCGAGGCAAATGCTTCACCACTGAAGCGCCAAGCTCGCGCGCTGCCGAGTCAAATGCTTCACTCTGTACGCCGCACGCGCGCAGACTTCAGAACAGCAAAAGGCGCCGTCACCACCTGCGCTTATCGAGATGCTGCTCGCCGATGGTGTTGATGCCGTGCTCGTTCCTGCATGGGGTCGCCTTGCACGCAATGTCATGCTCGATGGACCGAATGGCAACCGCGGGCGAATAAAGGCCGATTTTCCCTCGTAAATCCCGAGGAGAGAGTGGGATTCGAACCCACGGAGCCCGTGAAGGCTCTGCAGTTTTCAAGACTGCTGCATTAAACCGCTCTGCCATCTCTCCCGATGGAGCCCGACCCGATCTCGCCATTTCTCACTCCGGCGCCGCCGCGCCTGGCTGCGACTGCGGACGCCATGCGGCGCAAGCGGCGCAAGCCGTGGCGGAAAACGCCGAGGGGCAGGTAGGGAAACAAGATGTCGCGGCGATCGTTGCAAAAGTTCAGCGACGAGACCAGCGCCGGGTCGTCCGATGGGAGGTTCCATCGATCGCGGAAATGTTCGAAGCTCGAGCGATTGTTCTCGCGACTCCAGCGCCACGAAAAGAACGGCAAGCTCTGCAGATCAGCCGGGAACGGCGACGGAAGTAGTTGGGTTACGGCCGATGATGGCTCGAACATCAGCGTTGCGCCCGCGGTGCGCGCGGTAAAGCAGAAGTCGACGTGGTCGTTACCGTTCAGGTACGCTTCATCGAAACGGCCGATACGATCGAAGAGCGATCTGCGCACGAGCAGGCAATGCATCTCGAACATCTCCACCGGTTCACGCTCCAGCCCGGCGGCGACGGCGGCGACGGGGCGGGCCACGTAGCGCATGGATTCGCGCAAGCGGCGGCCGGAGGGCGTGTTCTCGATCCGCGCCTCCCCGCCGGCGAGATGGACTTTCGTAAACGCCGGCTCACCGTGACACACGAGCGGCCCCACGACATCGGCTCCGCTTTCGTCCGCGCACGCCACGAGCCGCTCGAGCCAGCCGGCGGCGAAGAGCAGATCGTTGTCGACGAATACGACGTACTCGCTCGAGCTCGCGTTCAAACCGAGGTTGCGCGCTGCATTGCAGGCGAGAAAACGTTCATGCCGGAGCACCCGGAACCCGCGCCGGCGTCCCTGGTCCTCAATGAGTTCGCGAATCGCGCGCGGTGAGCCGGCGTCGACGTAGACGAGGTCGAACGGCAGGCCGGCGTTCGCGTACAAGCTATCTAGCGAACGCCCGGTGTAGCCAAAAACCTCGCGTTGGATAACAACGACGGTCACTCGACCCATAGGGCATACCTTCGGGACGAGCGGGCGCTTGCGCCTGTCGCTCGTGTTGGGGGGCTGAGCGAAGGCTTCCGTGCGCGCCTGGCGAGCGAATTCTCATCGCGGCTTCAGTGATTCAAGTTCGTGCATGGAGTACGCTTCGTGGGTACTTGTCGTTCCGTCCAGTCCTATCGAAAGGGAACGAATCCATGAACCTCCGCTCATTATTCACGCTCGGCGTCCTGACCGCGGCCCTCGGCGTCAACGCCGTTCCGGCATCGGCGCAAGCGAACGGCCCGGGCTACCGTCAATGGCAACCCGGTTGGGATCAAGGTCAGTTCGACCGCAATCACGTGATCGTCGGCACCGTCACGAATTTCCAGCCCTTCCGTCTGCAGATCGCGCGCCCCAACGGCACCGTTCAGACGATCGATCTCAAAAACGGCACGCGCATCTTCCCGCGCGGTCAAACGCCCTCGACGAATCAGCGCGTCGCAGTCACCGGTTACTACAGCAACGGAACGTTCATCGCCGACCGCGTCATACTGCGCGACTGAGTAAACCATAAATGTGAGCGGGCCACTCTCAGAATGGCCTCAGCATGGTGCCCTCGTTATAAGCGGGGGTACCGTTCTGTTCCCGGAACGATTAGGCGACCACGTTACGTTATTCTTGCGGCTACCCGATTATAAAGAATGACCACCATCGGCATTATCCACGGGTACCGGACGCGAAAGGTATGAGTCATGAGGATCCTTCGAATTTTTGCCGCCGCGCTCGGCATTGCGGCATTCTCCGCACCGCTCGCAGCATTCGCGCAGGGAGCGCCCGCTGCGCCTCCGGCCGGGCCGCCGCCCTCGTACGCGCGCGAGCCCGCTAACGGTGAAGAGACGATCCATGGCCGGATCGACTCGTTCGATGGGAAGTACCACCTCAACGTGCACGACGATCGCGGCTTCGTCGACAGCGTCGACATGCATCAGGGCACGGTCATCAATCCGACCGGCCTCTCGCTGCAACCCGGCATGGCCGTGACGATCATGGGCTACAACCGCGGCCGCTCGTTTGCGGCAAACGAAATCGACACGCCGTACGCATCGTACGGGTTCGTTCCCGCGTATCCGTATCCGGTCTCGGTCGGAATCGGCTTCGGACCGGTGATCTATCATCGCTGGTAAGTTCGCGCCCGCCGCGGCAGCGCTCGTCGTAACGTCGTTACTCCTGGCCGCTTGCGGCGGCGGCGGTGGCGGCGGATCCACTCCTGGCGTAATCCCGACGGCGACGCCCACCGTGACGCCTTCACCGCGCGCGAGCGCCACGCTGAACCCGCAATCATTTATTTGCCCGGCAACCGGTGCGCTGAACTCGGTCGCACGGCTCGGATCTGAGTCCGTTTCGACGGACGCGGTGCGCCGTCACGTCAGCAAGCCGTCGTTTCACACCACGGCGTCCGGCACGACGTTCCTGGCGGTGAACTACAGTCGTTCGACGCTGGCATCCAACGCGCGGCAAGTTGCCGGACGCGAGCAGGCCGCCGGTGCGAACCTCGTCCAGACGTTCGACTATCCGTCGAGCAACGTAACGCAACACATCATCGCAGTTCCGACCGCCAACGTGGCGCAAGTGAAGGCGAGTCTCCAAACGCAGGCCGGCGTCCAAAGCGTGGGCGTTACCGGCGGACGCCGTTTTCATATGACGACGACCCCGGTCTACACCGCCGACCCATATTTCACCGGGTTCCAGCCGAACAATTTCGAGACGCTCCCCTTTGCGGAGAGCGCAACGGTTCCCGGGCAGTGGGATATGCACGTGATCGGGCTCGAGCACGCGTACGGGTACAGTCAAGCCGGCCCGAACTACACACTCAGTCCTGCAGCCTTGGGTTCGTCATCCGTAAAAATCGCAATAATCGATACCGGCGAAGACGCGAATCACCCCGAGCTTGCCAATAAGATCAAGAACCAAGAGTGCTTCATCACGAACGACGCGGGCACGTCGCAGTCGACCGGCAATTTTGCGACCGACGCGGACGGTCACGGGACCGACGTTGCCGGCATCGCGGCAGCGGATTCGGGCAATGCGCTCGGCTTCACGGGTGCCGGCGGCAGAGCGGTAATCTACGCCTACCGTGTCTTTCCGACCCCGGACGATACCTGCCTTTCGGATACCGGTGGCGACGATACGTGCTCGGCGGGGACGACCGACATCGCTGACGCGATCAACGACGCCGTGAGCCGTGGCGTCAACGTCATATCGATGAGCATAGGAGGCGGTTCGTGTAACAACGGGGTCGACGACGACTCCGTCGAGGGCCAAGCCGTCAACAATGCGATTACGCACAACATCATTGTCGTCGCCGCAGCCGGCAATGATAACAACGGAAGTCCCGGTCTCAGCGCACCGGGTTGCGACAACGGCGTGATTGCCGTCGGCGCAACCGCCATCGCCGATGGTCAGGCCGTTGGTTCGACCGGCGACTTCACGAGTACGACCGCCGTTAACGCGACCGCAGCGAACCCCGTCGAATACGTTGCATCATACTCGCAGTTCGGCAGTCCCGGCGCGAGCGTCCATAACGCAAGTGCCTGGGGCATCGTTGCACCCGGCGGCGATCCGACGGGTTCTGGCTTGACCAGCAACGACAGCGACAACTTACACTGGATCGAGAACATCTGGACGACGACGCCGCTCGATGCCAACTTTCAGGGCACCTGCACGTCGGACTTGAACACTAGTTCGGTCGCAGATTGCCGCACCTTGATAGCTGGTACGTCAATGTCCACCCCGCATGTGGCCGGAGCAGCCGCGCTGATTCTTGCCGTCAAGCCGTCGTACCAAAGCCCGGCTATGATGAAACAGTTGCTCTGCTCCACCGCGGACGACATCTTCGATACGCACGAGGGCTGTGGGCGGCTCAACGTTTACCGTGCGATGGCGGTCGCGGTGGGCGATACCAACCCACCGTAGCCACCTCTTTGCGGGCATTCGAACGGGGTCAAGAGGCGGAATCAGCCGGGAGAGCAATTCTATCGAGATGACGAAAAAAGCCACCGGCGCCGCCTCGCCGGCCCGCATCGCCGAAGCCTTGGTCAAAGCCAAGGCGCGCGCGAAAGCCGAACGTGATGCCGAAGCCGAGTCCAGCCGGGTGCGGGATATGTTCGAAAAAGACCGCGCGGCGTTTGCTCGCCGTTACGGTGCCCTCCGCTAGATCGGCCGTCGTAGCGCCTGTCGTGGTATAGAAGGAACCGTCGATGACCTTCCTCGACCCACTCGCCAGCGTACTGTTCGCCCTCCGGTTCAGCCTCGATCAATACACGGACTGGTACAACTCGCCGAACGCGGCACTGTTGTTCTGGTCCGTTTTTACTGCCGTCGTTCTCCTGATTATCGCCGTTACGATGTGGGCGTTCCGGCGAATGCGTCCGCACTAACAGAGCCAAGCCGCCCCAGGGCCGGGATCACTTCGCGGCCGAAGAGTTCGAGCGAGCGTAGGGCTTCGGCTTGCGGGAGCAGATGAAAGTTCACTTGCAGTGACGCGTGCTCGAAGCCGCCGATGCGCTCATTCAGCGCGATGAGCGATTCACGTGCCTCGGCCGGCGTTCCGATCAGCGCGCTGCCGCTGGCGATCAGCGACTCCATCGTCTGCTGGCTCAGGCGCTCGTACTTCTTGTCGTAGTCCTTGTAGTCGGCCGACGACGTACCGGTCGTCCAGTCGTTGGCAGCTTCCAATAACGAACGGAAGTAGGCATCGATCTGCGGCCGCGCGATGCGCCGCGCGCGCTCGCCGTCTTCATCGACGAACATGTGCAGCGCCAGCATCACCTCGCCATTACCGGGATGGCCGGCCGCGCGGTACGCGTCGCGATAGGCAAAGAGCGTTTCGCGCAATTTCTCCGCCGCCATCGGAATCGCCATGATCGAGTAACCCATGCGGCCGGCATACTCGAACGACTCGCGCGTGAACGTTGCCGCGACGTAGAATTTGGGGCGCGGCTTTTGCGTCGGGCGCGGCAGCGACGTCACGTTGTCGAAGGAATGGAATGTGCCGTGATGCGTCACGTTTTCTTCGCGCAACAGCAGATCGATCTGCTCGATGCCTTCGCGATAGCGCGCGACCGATTCGTCGGGCGAGACGCCGAACGTGCGAAACTCGTGCGGTAGGAACGCGCGCGCGAAGCCGATGTCGACGCGGCCGTTGCTGATGCCGTCGAGCTCCGCAATTTCGGCCGCCAACTTGAGCGGGTTGTTGAACGCCGGAATGCACGCCCCGGTCACGAGCCGCGCGGTCTTCGTCCGCTCCGCGGCCGCGGCGAGAAACAGCAACGGGTTCGGGCTATAGCCGCCGTAATAATGAAAGTAGTGCTCGACCGTGCGGATGTGCGTGTAGCCGAGCGGCTCCGCGCGTTCGACGATCTCGAGGCAGTTGCGGTAGTACTCCGCCGGCGACTTGTCCTCGGGCCGCACGTCGGGGAAGAATTGGACGCCGAATTCCATCGGGTCTCGTTTTCTTCTAACAACTCGTTATAACCCTGAGCTTGACGAAGGGGACGAATGGGGGCCCCGCGCGGGCGCCGAATCTCAGGCCATGATCGAGACGTCCGTAAAACTGACCGATGACGAGCGCCGGGCTGCTTGGGACGCAGCGGCAGTCTCCCCGTTATGGGAGAACCGCATGGCGCACGGCGGCGCCCCGCCGCCCGACCGCCCGCAACTGTGGGCGTGGCAGGCGATGAAGCCCCTCATCGAAGACGCGGCCGCCTTGAACTCGACGGCCGTTGTCGAGCGGCGCGTGCTCTCGCTCATGCACGCCAACCCCCATGCGCTCGGCTTCCCCTTCACGATCACGAACCTGAACGCCGGCTATCAGATCCTCTTGCCCGGCGAGTCGGCGCGGCCGCACAGGCACTCGATGAACGCCCTGCGGTTCGTGCTCGACGGCAACGGCGCTAACACCGTCGTCGACGGGAAGGCGTGCCCGATGTTCGAGGGCGACCTGATCCTCACGCCGGGCTGGACCTGGCACGAGCACGTTCACCCCGGCCAAGACAAGATCGTCTGGCTCGACGTCCTCGATGCCTCGCTCCACCGCTATCTCGGCACGGATGCCTTCGAGCCCGGTCCGGTGCACGATCTGCCGCCGACCACCCCCGATGCCTCCTTCGCCTTTGCCAACCTGCTGCCGGAGATCCCCGAGACGGCCGCCTACAGCCCGGTTTTCCGCTACCCCTGGGCCGCGGCCGCGGCCGCAGTCGCTGCCGCCCCGCGCGGGGCCGACGGCGCCCGCCGCCTGCGGTACGTCAACCCGGTGACCGGCGGCGCCACCATGACGCTGCTTGACTGCACGCTGATGGAGATCGAGGCCGGCGGCGAGACGGCGCCCTTCTACACCTCGAGCCATTCGGTGGTAACCGTGGTCGAAGGCTCCGGCAGCACGACGTCCGACGGCGCCACGATCGACTGGGAAGCGAAGGACGTCTTCTCGCTACCGAGCCGGCAGTGGGTGACCCACCGTGCCAACGAGCGGACGCGCCTCTTCTTCACGACCGACCGCGAAGTGCTGCGCCGCCTCGATTTGCTCGAAGAGAAGTTCCGCTAAGCGGTAACGGGCGCGTCGGCGACGACAGGGATCGACATCTCGCCGACTTTCTCGATCGCGATGCGCACCGTGTCGCCGGGAACGATCGGGCCCACGCCCGACATCGTGCCGCTCGCGATGATGTCGCCGGGCTGCAGCGTCGTCACCGACGAGCAGAGCACGACGGCTTCGGAGATGCCGACGACCATATCGTTCACCGGCGCTTCTTGTTTGAGCTTGCCGTTGACCCACAGCCGTAACACGATGTCGTCGGTCGCGCCGACTTCATCGGCGGTGGTGATCCATGGTCCGACGGGACAGAACGTATCGAACGACTTGCGCATCACGCGCTCTTCTTTGCCGCGCATCGTGACGTCGATCAGACACGCGTAACCGAAGATATACTCGCGCGCGTTTTCGAGCGCGATCTTGTGGCCCGACTTGCCGATGATGATCGCGAGTTCGCATTCGTGATGAAAGTTGCGACCGGGACGATCGGGGATCGCGATCGGTTCGGCGGGCCCGCTCAACGCGCCGTTGGACTTCATGAAGAAGCCTTCGCTGCCGGGGACGCTCGGATCGCCGCCCATTTCGGCCGTATGCGCGCGGAAGTTATTCGGCAGCGCCAGCAGCTTATGCGGCCACGGAATCGGCGTTTCCAGCGTCACGCCGGACAGCGGCAAACCGACTGAGAGTGCGAGGACGCGCTCGATACCGGGCACTAATTCGTCGAATGCCGCGATCGTTGTGATCATGCCCATCGGCGGCCATTCGGCCGGATCGACACCGCAAGCATCGCTGACGTCGTGGATCCGATCGCCGATCACGACACCGATGCGGCCACCGTCAAAGCGCGCGATTTTCATTCATCGCGCCTACGACGGCGGCGTCACGCATCCTCGCATAACGGGGGATGCTGAAAGAACAACAATAATATTCCATCCGTGCAGACTTCCGGCCGAAACGATCTCCGGCGCCTCGTCGGCAAGACGGCGCTCATCACCGGTACCGCAGGCGGGCAAGGCCGCGCGGCCGCCATACTGTTTTCCGCACATGGCGCAACGGTCGTCGGCTGCGATCTCAACGTCGAAGGCGCACTCGAGACCGAGCGCATGGTGCGCGATGCCGGCGGCACGATGTATTCACAGCAACCGGTCGATATGAGCGACCGGACGCAAGTCGAGGCGTGGATCGCATGGGCCGCGCAAACCTGCGACGGTTTCGACATCCTTTACAACAACGCGTCGGCTCCGAAGATGAATCCGTTTGCGAAGCTCACTCCGGATGAGTGGAACTTCACGCTGCGCAACGAGCTCGACATCGTCTACCACGCCTGTCAGGTCGCGTGGCCCTATCTGCTCGCGCGCCGCGGCAACATCATCAACACGGCCTCGGCGATGGCGCTCGTGACGCGCGGCGAAGGTTATAGCGCGCACGTCGCCGCGAAGGCCGGCGTCATCGCTCTTACTCGGCAGCTCGCCTATGAGGGCGGCCCGCACGGCGTTCGAGTGAACGCTCTCTCGCCAGGGCTGGTCGAAACGCCGATCACTATGCGTTGGCTCCACGACCCCGTCAAACGGCGAGAGCGCGAGAAGTGGTATCCGATCGGACGCCTCGGCAAGCCCGAAGATGTTGCTTATGCGGCGCTCTACCTCGCTTCCGACGAAGCCTCGTGGGTCACCGGCTCAAACATCGTCATCGACGGCGGCACCAGCACTATTTAGGAACCGTTCTCCGAAGCGGTATGGGTCGCCGCCTCCTAGGCGTTATCAACATAGAGGGCTAGCCGCTCGTTTCCTTAGGCGGTTGTCGAATGCGCTAAGTCTCCTCGCCCTGTAACTTTAATGGCGACCCATTCGAGGGAGGGATAGTTTTTTGTTGACGTTATTGGGCGACGTAACGCAGATCGCTGCTGCGACACCGCCGCCGACCCCCGCACCGACATTGATCCCGGATCCACCGTGGCTCAATGCGGGCGACACTTCATGGCAACTCACGGCCGGCACGTTCGTCGGCCTTCAGAGCATTCCGGGCCTGGCAATTCTCTACGCCGGTCTGGTCAAGAAAAAGTGGGCGCTCAACTCGGCCGTGATGTGCTTCTATGCCTTCTCGATCGTGTTGATCACCTGGTCGCTTTGGGGCTACAACAGCTCCTTCGGCACACAGTGGTTGACGCTGGCCGGTAACGGCTTTTTAGGCTTCCCGTCGCCCGCCGTCGGCGCGGCGCAAGAGATCGGTCAAGCGGTAATTCCCGCGGCCGCAGCCGCGTTGCCGCCGCTGCGTTTTGCCGGCTCCGCGATGATCTACTTCCAGTTCGTGTTCGCCGCGATCACGCCGCTGCTGATCGCGGGTGCGGTGCTCGGCCGCATGAACTTCAAAGCGTGGATGATCTTCGTTCCGATTTGGAGCACGATCGTCTACTCGGTCGGCGCGTTTAGCCTCTGGGGCGGCGGCTGGCTCTCGCAACTTGGTGCCGCTGACTACTCAGGTGGTTACGTCATCCATTTGGCGGCTGGTATTTCCGGTTTCGTTACGGCCGCAATGGTCGGTCCCCGACTGCTCGCCGACCGCAAGGACTTCGAGCCGAACAACTTGATCATCGCTCTCGCCGGTGCCGGTATTCTCTGGCTCGGTTGGAACGGGTTCAACGGCGGTGACCCGTACTTCGCCAACCACGACGCGGCCGCAGCCGTACTGAACACCAACATCACGACGGCGGTATCGCTGCTCGTGTGGCTGATCCTCGATATGTTCGCGACCGGTAAGGTCAACGCGGTATCGATGATCAACGGTATGATCGTCGGCCTCGTCGCAATCACGCCGGCCGCCGGTTTTGTGAACGGTTTCGGCGCGATGGGCATCGGCCTCGTCGCCGGTATCATCGTCTGGTTCTCGCTCAACAAACTCAACAACACCGCACTGCTGCAGCGAGTCGACGATACGTTCGGCGTACTGCATACGCACGGTGTCGCCGGTCTCATCGGCGGTTTGATGGTCGGCGTGGTTGCCGATCCGAACATGATCGAGTACTACAGCGCTCCCGGTACTCCGAATCCGAAGTGGGATCCCACGTCCGCTCCGGCCTTCTCGATCGAAGGCCTGCTGGCTCACGGAAACCCGCACCAGTTGATCTTGCAAGCCGAAGCTGCGGCGTTCATCATCATCTGGAACATCATCGCGACGTTTGTCATCCTCAAGATCATTTCGTTCTTCATCCCGCTTCGTGCGAGCGACGGCGATGTCGAAGGCGGCGATCTTGCGATCCACGGTATGGATCCGATCCCGGGATACACGCAAACGCCCGCCTAACAAGAGCTGCCTCCAACAGCAGAGCCGCCGGATCTTCCGGCGGCTCTTTTTTTTCTTTTTTTTAAACGGAGACGCTGAAGAAGCGGTTGAGGTAGCCGTTCGTGACGTTGGCGTTGTTGATCGTTGCGATCGAAATCTGCTGCTGGATGCGCAGCGAGTTCAGCTCACTCGAGACCGACGGCTCGTTGGTGTCGCCGATGTCGGAAGCCGAATTCGTCAGGTTGTTCGACGCGATGTTGTTGTTGGCAAACGCGTTCTGCAGCGAGTTCGTCTGCGCGCCGAGCTGTGCCTGACCGGCGCCGAGCTTCGAGATCGCGTTCTGAATCTGGCCGAGCGAGTTCGTCGCGTTCTGCGGCGTCGAGAAATCGATGTTCGTGATGCCGAGGCCCGTCGTCGTGGCGTTCGGAATCGAGACTTGCGTCTGCTGGCCCTGGGTCGCGCCGCTCTGGACGCCGATCGTCGGATTGATCGAACCGGCCGCGGCAGCTTGCGTCTGCACCGTGGCGCCCGTGCCGGTGTCGGCGGTCGTGAAGTTGCCGAACGTCACTTGCGTACCGTTGACCGTGGTGGTCGAGCCGGCCGCGAACGATCCGACGTTCGTGACTTGCTGCGTCGTCGAATCGGTGAACGTCACGTTGGCGACGGCACCCGAACCCGTGTTCGCGATGGTCACGCCGATCGTACCGCTCGTCGTGGCGGCCGACGCGGTTGCCGTGGTGACGACGTTGCCGCCGCCGGCGAGAATATCGTCGTTGGTCGTGGTCGCCGATGCGGAGGTCGACGGCGTCGAGCCGGAGTTCTGCCCGGTGAGCAGCGCGGTGCCGTTGAAGTTCACCGTGCTCGCGTCGCCGTTGATCTGCTGCAGCAGCGCATTCGCCTGGTCCTGAAGGGCCGCGTTGTCGCTGGGCGAGTTGAACCCGTTGCCGGCCTCGATGGCCAGGTTCTGCAATTGGCCCAGGGCGTTCTGAATGCCGCTGGTCGCGCCTTGCGCGACGTTGATCGCGTCGCTGGCCTGACTGATGTTTTGGTTGGCGGTATCGTCGCCTTGCGCTTGGGACTCGAGGGCGTTGTAGATCGCCAAGCCGGACGGGTCGACGGCCGCGCTCGTTAGCCGGTTTCCGCTCGAAGCTTGATTGGATGCCAACGTCAACTGTTGCTGGTAGTAGGCCAGGGAGTTGAGCGCCGGCCCAGTGCTGATCGACATGGGGCCCCTCCGTTACTCTCCTACTGTAGCGTATCGAGCGCTCGAGCGGCTACCCCCGGACGCTCAACCTTGCGTAATAGTGAGCCCCGGCAAATCAAGGCTGGCACACAATTCGGCATGGAGGAGCCCGTTGGATCCGGCGATCGACCCCGCGGCCAGGTCGAGGGGCGACCCGTCGATCGCACTAACCCGGCCGCCCGCCTCTTCGATCAGGAGCGCGCCGGCCGCCACATCCCACGGCTTGAGGTCCCATTCCCAGAAGGCATCGAAGCGGCCGGCGGCCACCATGGCCAGGTCGAGCGCCGCCGAACCATCCCGGCGTACACCCTGCACCAGGCGCGACATCGCCGCAAAATACCGCCCGTTGCGGTCGTACTGGGCCGGGTTGAAGCCCGTGCAGATCAGCGCCGACCGCAGCGATGGGGTCGCCGAAACCCGGATCGGCTTCCCGTTGAGGGTCGCCCCGCCACCCCGCCGGGCGGCAAACCGCATCCCCAAGAGGGGCGCTTCGATCGCCGCCGCTTCGAGCACCCCGCCTCGCTCGTAGGCGATCGAGACGCAGAACATCGGGTAGCGGTGCGCATAATTTGTGGTGCCGTCGAGGGGGTCGACGATGAACCGCTCGTCACTCGTCCCGGCGTAAACGCCGCCCTCTTCACCGAGAATGGCGGCGTCCGGAAAGGCGGTCCGGACCGCCGCCACGATCGCAGCTTCACTGGCCCGATCCGCTTCGGTCACGATATCGCGGGGGTTCTTCTCCACCACCTCGTGGACATCGTCGAAGCGCTCGCGCAACAGCTCAGCTGCGTGATGGGCGAGGCCGGTGACGAAATCGAGCGGGTCCACACTTCTCCTATTCGGAACACGTCGGCTGATGTTTCGAAGAGCGTATCGGACCCGGCTCGATCGCATCCTCGCCGCGGTCGAGATTCCCGCGATCGGCCTGTGGGTCGGAGCACTCTGCGGCTTCGCGTTCATTTCCGCACCGGCCGCGTTCCGGATCGTCAGCGACATCACGCAGTTCGCAGACCTCACCGCGACCAACCTGCGCGTCCTCGGGTACGTGGGCGCGATCTGCGGCGGGATCGCGATCGTCGTCGCGCTCGTGCGCTCGTTCGACGCGTCCGATCGCACCAACGACATCGTTCGGGCCGCGCTGATTTTGGTCGCGCTGCTGCTGGTGGCGTACGAAAGCTTCGCGGTCGTGCCGGCGCTCGCCGCGATGACCGACGTGCACTCGGCCGATTTTGCCGAACTGCACCAGCGCTCGACGCAGGTCTACGGCGGCGTCGTCGTGTTGGCGCTGGCGGCGCTCGTCCTGGCGGCCGTCCGGGGAGACGCGTAGCGATCCGCCATGGCGTTCCACGATGGGTTTCTCTCCGAGATGATCGGACGCACGGCCGTGGTCGACACCGCCGGCCGGCGCCTTGCCGTCGGCCGCATCATGGATTTTGTGGTCGAACACCCCGACGATACGTTCCCCAAGATCGATGCGCTGGTCATCAAGAGCAGCAGCGGCAAGCATCTCGCGCCGATCGGCAGCATCCTCGACTTCGAATCCGACGGCAAGCTGATCTTGAGCGAGGTTCCCTCGCGCGTCGCGCCGCCCGACGATGAGGCGCTCTATCTCGTTGAGGATCTCTTCGACAAACAGATCGTCGACGTCGACGGCCGCAAGGTCGTGCGCATCAACGATATCGAGGTCGCGCGCACCGGCGGCGCGCTGCGCGTCGTCGCGGCCGACATCGGTTTCGGCGGCATCGTGCGGCGTCTGGGCGGCGGAAGTTTCGGCCGCAATCTCGGCGACCGCCTACCGCGCACGCTGATCGCCTGGGATAACGTCGCGCCCCTGCACGACCTCAACCCTACGCAGATCCAGCTCTCGGTTTCCGATTCGCGCCTCGCGCGCTTGCACCCGAGCGACCTGGCGGAGATCATCGGCGATCTCTCGGCCCGCGATGCCGCGCGCGTCGTCGCCTCACTCGATGACGAAACGGCTGCCGACGCGCTCGAGCATCTCGATGCCGAGACCCAGCGCTCGATCATCGACGATCTCGGTCACGTCCGCGCCGCCGACATCATCGAGGAGATGGATTCGGACGACGCCGCCGATTTGCTCGGCGATCTTCCGCCCGAACAGCAAGAGCAGCTGCTGCGCGAGATGGACGCCGAAACGGCCGAAGATCTGCGCGAGCTCGTCGCCTACGACGAAGGCACCGCGGGCGGTTTGATGACGACCGACTACATGTGGATTTACCCGCACCGCACCGTCGCCGCCACGATTGCCAAGATTCGCGAACTCGCGCCCGAGACCGAATTCATCTATTATCTCTACGTGACCGACGAAACGGAGAAGCTGCTCGGCGTGCTTTCGCTGCGCACGCTCCTGCTGTCCGCGCCCGACGATCTGATCCACACCGTCATGACCGGCGACGTGGTCGGCGTCCATCCCGACGTCAAGGCGACCGAAGTCGCGTCGACGATCGCTCGCTACGATCTGCTCGCGTGTCCCGTGCTCGACGAAGAGGGCAAGATGCTCGGCATCGTGACCGTCGACGACGCGATCGACGCGATCATTCCCGAGCGGCTCAAGAAACAGCTTCCGCGCTTCACCAAGCGCCATCGGCACGAGCGCATCGAGCACGTCTAGCGCATGAACATACGCCGCTGGTGGCGCCGGGCGCTGATCATTTTTGCTGTGCTCGGGCCCGGCTTCGTCACGGCCTCCGCCGGCAACGACGTCGGCGGCATCGCCACCTACTCCGCCGCGGGCGCAAAGTTCGGCTACATCGTGCTGTGGACGCTGGTGCCGCTCACGGTCTCGCTGATCGTCGTCCAAGAGATGGCCGGCCGGATGGGCGCGGTGACGGGTCAGGGCTTAGCCGGATTGATTCGCGAGAACTTCGGCATCCGGCTGACGTTCATCGCGATGGCCGCGCTCTTCTTCATCAACACCGGGATCACGGCGACAGAATTTGCCGGTATCGCTGCGTGGGCGCAGATCCTGCACCTCTCGCGCTACATCGTCGTCCCGTTGGCCACGGTCGTCGTTTTTTTGCTCGTGCTGCGCTTGAGCAACAAGATCGTCGAGCGCGTCTTCGTCGTGTTCTCGCTGATCTACCTGAGTTACGTCGTTTCCGGCATCGACGCGAAGCCGGATTGGGGCGCCGTCATCCACGGCACGCTCGTCCCGACGTTCTCGCCGGAAACGGGTTTTCTCGTAACCGTCGTGGGTTTGATCGGCACGACGATCTCGCCGTACATGCAGTTCTTCTTGCAATCGGCCGTCGTCGACAAAGGCTCCGGGCCGCGCGACCTCTTCAACGTCCGCGCCGACATCTTCGTCGGCTCGATCCTCGGCATCGCGATCGCCGGGTTCATGATCATCGCGAACGCCGCGACCATCCATCACGCCTCGCTGATCAACCACAAGCCGCCGCTCGATATCGACACCGCACAAGCGGTCGATTTCGCCCGCGCGCTGGAGCCGCTGGCCGGCAAATTCGCCGCCGACCTATTCGCCTTCGGCATCCTCAACGCAGGCCTGTTCACGGCCACGGTGCTGCCGCTCGCGACGGCGTTCATCATCTGCGAAGCGTTCGGGCTCGAAGCCGCAGTCGACCGGCGCTGGCACGAAGCGCCGTTCTTCTACGGCCTCTTCGCGAGCGGCATCGTCCTCGGCGCGGGGCTCGTGCTGCTGCTGCCGGCCGACAAGCTCTTTCAGTTCACGTTCTACGCGCAGGTGATGCAAGGCGCGGTGCTGCCGCTGGAGCTCGTCCTGATGCTGATCATCATCAACCGCAAGCGGGTCATGGGCAAATACGTGAACACGCGGACCGTGAACGTCATCGCCTGGGCCACCGCGATCGTCATCGGCGGCCTCGCGATCGTCTACGTGGCCCAGTCGGTCTTCGGCCTAGGCTAGGCGCCGAGCCGCATGCCCACGGCTCCGATATAAGCGGCCAGCAAGATCATCGCGCTCGAGAGGATCGTCAGGACGAGGACGTTCTGACGCGAGTCGGGCTGGCGGCTCATGACGTTGGCCCCCATGTATCCGGCCCATCCCACGACAGCCAGCACGTAGTGCGGCGTGGGCGCGCGGTGGCCCAAAACGAGCAGTACGAGCCCGAGCAAGATCTGGAGCGAGAGAATGTAGAGCGTGATCCGCCGGCCCAATCTGAACCACACAAACAGGGCTGCGCACGCGGCAACGAGGATACCTAGCCACAAGTGCACGACGAGAACGCTGTCCATACCCGGCGGGTTCGCCGCGATGGGGTTGATGCTTTGCTGAGCTACGCGGAAGCGCTGGCTCGCATCGCGGCGACCGGTGGCGGCGCGCAAGCGCTGGCCTCCCAACTGTCAACGGCCATCGACGCCGGGGTCCTAGTCGAAGACGCCGAGTGGAAGCACCTGGGGCTGGCCGCCGGCAAGGATCAGGCCGTTCCGCCTTCGGTACGCAACCTGCTGCCCGATACGTTCGAGGGTGAATCCGAAGACGGCGTGGCGCTCCAGCCGCCGGCCGACGCGCGCAGCCGGGCCTTTCCGATTCGCGCCGGCGGTGCGCGCTTGGGCTGGCTCTCGATCTTCCCGCGCTCCGGAACCGTGGCCGAGCGGCGGCCGCTGGTGCGGCTGACGACGGCCCAAATCGCAATCGAGCTTTCGCGCGACGCCGGCGGCGGGCGCGGACGGCGGCGTTCGTTCTGGGACCGCCTGCTCTCGCGCGCCTACGACGATCCGCTCGAGGCCCGCGAGGACGCGCATGCCCGCGGCATCACGCTGGCGCCCGGCTACGTTGCGGTGGCGGTCGAGGGCGAAGGCCTCGACGAAAACGTCGCCGCGCAAAAGAACGCCGAACTGCGGCGCGTCTGTCTCGACGTCCTCGGCACGCGCAACGGCGAAGTCGTCGTCATCGAACGCGGCGGCGGCTTCTTCTTCCTCGTTCCGGCCGCGCTCGACATCGATGCATCGAACGCGCGCACGGCCGCGACGCTGATCCCGCGCGGCATCTCGCGTGCCGGCATCGACGTGAACGTCGTGGGCGGGATCGGCCGGCATGCCGAGATGCTGCACGTTGCCCGTTCGGTCGACGAGGCCCGCGAAGCCACGACGATCGCGCGCCGCATGTTCGGCGGCGGCAAGGTCATGCCGTATGAAGACCTCGGCATCTATCCGCTGCTGCACCGCGGCGGCGCGCAACGCGAGGAATGGAAGGCGTTCGCCGAACGCGTCCTCGAGCCGTTACGCGCGTATGACGAGAAACATCAAACCGAATTGGTGCGGACGCTTCGCCTCTTCTTCGACGTGGGACAAAATATCAAGGTGGCTGCAGCCCAACTGAACGTGCACCGGCACACCGTTTTCTATCGCCTGCGTCAGATCGGTGAGATCGGACGCCTGGACCTCGACAGCCCACACGATCAACTCACGTTGCGTGCGGCCATCGCCATCGATGCTCTCGGCAGTTAAGGACGCGGGCAACGTGCGCCGCGACATCATAAAAACCGCGCGCGACCGCGGGGTGAAGTGGATTCGCCTCGCGTTCGTCGATATCGCGGGCATCGAGAAGAACATCACGATCCCGGTCAGCGAACTCGAACGTGCGATGAACGGCCGCGTGACGTTCGACGGCGGCTCGATCGACGGGTTCATCCGCGAGGAAGAACTCGACATGTTGCTGCGGCCGGATCCGGCCACGTTTGCGATCTTGCCTTGGACGCTCGATACCGGCGCACCCGAAGCGCGCATGCTGTGCGACATCCTGATGCCCGACGGCACGCCGTTCGAGGGCTGCCCGCGCAGCACGCTCAAGCGCGTGATCGACGACGCCGAAGACGTGATGCGCGACGTCAAGACGGCGCTCGAAGTCGAGTTCTACCTCTTCGAGCGCGACGCCAACGGCATCCCGACGACGCGCACGGTCGACGCCGGTTCGTACTTCGACTACTCGCCGTCCGATCGCGGCGACGACGCGCGCACCGCGATGGCGGCCGCGCTCGAAACGATGGGCATCGGGGTGTTGAGCGCGCACCACGAACACGGCGCCGGACAGCACGAACTCGACCTCTCCGCGGGCGGCGTGCTCGGCACGGCCGATCGTCTCGTCACCGTGCGCAGCGTGGTCAAACAGATCGCAGCCCGGCACAACATTCACGCGACGTTCATGCCCAAACCGATCGAGTCGTCGGCCGGCAGCGGCTTGCACGTCTACGTGGGCCTGGGCGAAATCGACGAGGTCGTGCGCTTGCACGCGATCGCGGGCTTGCTCGACCATGCCGCGGGCTTCACCGCGGTCTGCAACCCGACGGTGAATTCGTACAAGCGTTTGATGCCGGCCTGGGACGCGCCGGTGTACACGGTGTGGTCGCAACGCAGCGCCAACGCGCTCGTGCGCGTGCCGCCGCCGATCGACGGCCCGCCGCTGCTCGAGATTCGTAGCCCCGACTCCGCGTGCAATCCTTATCTGGCGCTGGCGGTGCTCATCGAAGCGGCCGCCGACGGCATCCGCTCGCGCACGCTGCCCGGCGATCCGTTCACCGGCTCGACCTACGAACTGCGCGAAAAGTATCGCAAGGATCACGGCATTCGCACGCTGCCGCATTCGCTTGGCGAAGCGATCGACGCGCTCGACAAGGATCTCGTGATGCGCGGCGCGCTCGGCGATCATATCTATCATGCTTTCCGCGACGCGAAGCTCGCCGAGTTCGAACGCTATCGCCTTGCGGTTCACCCGTGGGAGCACCAGGAGTATCTTCGTAAATTCTAACGCCGGCGCCGCGGCGCTATTGCGCGAGCGGGCCGGCGGTGACATCGCCTGCGCGATCGTGCTCGGCAGCGGTTTGGCGCGCGCCCTGCGCGGCGTCCGCACGCTCAGCCCGATCGGTTACGATGCGCTCGGCGGGCTGCCGGCGCCCAGCGCGCTCGGACACGTCGGCGAAGCGCTGACCGGGACGCTCGGTGGAAAGCGCGTCGTCACATTTTGCGGCCGCTACCATCTCTACGAAGGCCGCACGACCGATGAGGTCGTGAGCTTGGTGGCACTGGCCATTGCCGCCGGCGCGCGCACCGTGATCCTCACCAACGCCGCCGGCGGACTCAACCGGACTTTCGAAGCGGGCGACGTGATGCTGTTGCGCGATCACCTCAACCTCACCGGCATGAACCCGCTCGCGGCCAAGACATTACCGCCCGGCGTCACCGAGCGTTTCGTCAACATGAGCGACGCCTATGCGGAAGACTTACGCGTCGTCGCGAAGGTCGCGTGCGAGCGAGCGGGCCTGCGCGCGCACGAAGGCGTGTACGGCGGATTGCTCGGGCCGTCGTATGAAACGCCGGCCGAAGTCGCGATGCTGCGGCTGCTCGGCGCCGATGCCGTCGGCATGTCGACGGTGCTCGAAACGATCTACGCCCGTTCGTACGGCGTGCGCGTGCTCGGCATCAGCCTGATCACCAACGTTCACGACGGCGCGCCGACGACGTCGGAAGAGGTCATGTTCGAAGCCGATCGCGCGTCGGCCAAGTTTGCGACGATGCTCGCGACGGTCGTGTCCGAACTCGCGGCGTAACGAGACATGCTGCGATCGGTTTTTCTGGCCAGCGCGGCCAGTGCGCTGGCCACGCGGCCGGCGAGTTTGGACGGCCTCGAACGCCGCGCCGGCGGCCGGCTCGGGGTCTTCGCGATCGACACCGGCAGCGGACGCACGTTCGAACACCGCGCGCACGAACGCTTTCCGATGTGCAGCACGTTCAAACTGCTCGCCGTCGGCGCGGTGCTGGCGCGCGTCGATCAGCACAACGAAGATCTGGGCCGGCGGGTCGGGTTCACGCAGAGCGATATGCTCGACAACTCACCCGTGACGCAGACCAACCTGAACCTCGCCTCGATGACGATCGGCCAGTTGTGTGAAGCGGCGATCGTGCAGAGCGACAATACCGCGGCCAACCTGCTGCTGCATTCGCTGCTCGGGCCGGCCGGCGTGACGAAATTTGCGCGCAAGCTCGGCGATCAGGTAACGCGCCTCGACCGCGACGAACCCGACGTCAACAGTGCGATACCGGGCGACCCGCGCGACACCACCTCGCCCGCGGCCATGGCCGGCGATGCCCGCGCGCTCGTGCTCGGCACGGTGCTGTCGCCGCGCTTGCGCGCGCGGCTCGTCGCATGGATGCGCGCGTGCGAAACCGGCCGCGACGCGCTGCGCGCCGGCCTGCCGGCGACCTGGATCACCGGCGATAAGACCGGTTCGGGCGCGCACGGAACGACCAACGACGTGGCCGTGATCTGGCCGCCGCAGCGCGCACCGATCGTGGTCGCCGCGTACTCCACCGGTTTGCGCGGTTCGAGTGCCGAGCACTATGCGGTGCTAGCCTCGGTCGGCCGTATCGTGTTCCAGGAATATCGCCTGGCCCACTGAAGCCCCGGCCGAGCCGACCTGGAAGGGACTAGATGAAATTCATAGCCGTCCTTCTCGCCCTATTGCTGCTACCGGTCTCGGGCGTCGCGCAAACGCCGGCACCGCCGGACAACGTGAAGCTGCTGATCAATCCGGCGCTGATCTTCGATCTGCCGCTGATGGTGGCGATCGATAAAGGCCTCTTCGCGCAGCAGCACATCAACGTTCAAGTCGTCGTGCACAGCGGCTCGAGCCAGACGATCATTCCCGAACTCGTGCGCGGCGACGTCGACATCGCGGGCATCTCCGCAAACCCCGGCTTCTTCAACCAATTCGCGCAAGGCTTCGATGCGAAGATCATCGCGTCGTCGAGCTCGAGCAAGAAGGGCTGGAATCCGATCGTGTGGCTTGTCGTGCGCCAAGCCGATTGGGACGCGAAGACGATCCGGCGTCCGGACGATTTGCGGGGCAAGCATTTCGACGGCGCGACGCCCGGCGGCGAAGGCTGGTATCTATCGCGCCACGTGCTGACCGAGGCCGCGCTCACGCCCGCCGATCTTACGTTCAGCGAACGCTTCACCACCGCCGGCGATTGGCTCTCGTCGCTGCGCAACATCAACAACGTGCAAGCGGTTTACGAACCGACGGTCACGCAGTTCGAACAGCAGAAAATCGCCCATCGCTGGCTCTCGATCATGGACGTCGATCCGAGCTATCAAGAGGCCTATTTGGGCGCGTCGGCGCGCACGCTGAAGGCGCGGCCCGACGTGATCCGGCGCTTTCTGATCGCTTACGTCAAGGCGTCGAAGATCATCGCCGACGGCAACGGCAAGTGGACGCCCGACGTGCTGGCGATCTTCGCGAAGTACTCGGGACTCGCGCCCGATATCATCGCGGCGATTCCGACGCCGCCGTACACCGGCGAATACGGTACCATCCACACCGAGTCGATCCAGATCGTCCAGCGCTTCTGGCACACGTTCGGTTTAGTGCAGGCCGAAAATTCGATCGACACGCTCGCCGATCCGAGCTTCATCACGGCCGCCCAAAAAGCTGCCGGCGTCCGGCATTAGACCTGGGCTTCTCTGCGTAACATCTCGGCGATGATGCGGCGGCCGAGCAAGCCGCCGCGGTCGATGCCGATGCTCACTTCCGGAACGTTGTCGGGATCGGCCACGAGCGCGCGTTCGAGGCGCTCCAGCGCTTCTTTATCTTCTTGCACCGTGATGCGCTGACCGCTGAACGGCCGCTTGTGCGGATCGCGCGGCAGATCGCGGCAAATGCCGTAGAAGTTGTGCGTCGTGTGCTTGGTCTCGGGGGTGATGCCGTAGACCACCTTGGTCCGATGACCGGGTCCGGTATCACCCGCTGCGGCGACGCGCACGTGCAACACGTAGAAGCCCGGCGCGAAGAATTGGATCTCTTGCGAACGATCGATCGGGCTCGAGAGGCCGCTGCTCTTGGCGTAGTTGGGCGGGCACTCGACGCCGTACATCTTGCGCCGCACCCACAGCACGTCACCGTCGCGTTCCACCTCGATCGGCGTTTCGGCAACTTCGGGCGAGCCGATGCCGGGATGAAGAAACGTTTCGTGTGAGAGATCGAGCAGGTTGTCGATCAACAGGCTCGCGCGGGCGTTCAACGGCCCGAGTCCGGTCGTGCTCCACCACTCGCTCGTCCACGGCACGTGCGGAATCTTCGCGGCGTCGGCCAGTGCCGGATCGCCCGGAAACACCCAGATCTGTCCGAACTGCTCGACCAGCGGAAAGCTGCGCACGTTGGCGGAGAGCGGCACCTTCAGTTGGCCCGGCACGCTCAAGCACGTGCCGTCCGTATCGAAACGGAAGCCGTGGTAGCCGCACTGCACGACGTCGCCGGTGAGTTTGCCGGCCGAGAGCGGGTACTTGCGGTGCGGGCAGCGATCGAGCAGCGCGACGGCCGTGCTGTCGCTGCTGCGATAGAACACCATCGGCTCTTCCGCGATCCGTCGCGGCAACAACTCTTGCGAGACCTCATCGCTCCACGCGGCGAGATACCAGGCGTTCTTGACGATTCCGTCGCTGGGCGCGGTCTTGGCGATGATATCGGCGGGGCGTTCGATGCTTTGCATGGCGTGAATCCGTCTTTCGTGCAATTTTGAGCATGCTCAATTTGCGCCGCCGACCGCCCAACCCCCTGCCACGCCACTGTCATCCGCCCTAAATCGTCAGAAACACCCGGCCCGTGCTGCGACGGGACTCGACCAGTTCGTGTGCCTTGGCCGCCTCGCTGAGCGGGAACCGGCCGCCCTCGAGGATCTTGACCTTGCCGTCGGCGACGAGCTTGAACGAGGCCTCGACCGCCGGCCGGATGGCGAGCGGCCGATTGCGGCGGTAGTGTCCGCTGGAATAACCCAGCACGGCCTGGTTCTGCCGGTGCAGTTTGTCGGTCGAGAGCGAACCGTGGTGACCGCCGGACTGTCCGTAGGTCACCATGCGACCGAAGTGCGCGAGTGCGGTGAGGCCTTTGGCGAAGACATCGCCGCCGATCGCATCGGCGATCACGTCGACGCCCTTCTTCTCCGTTGCGTCGAGCACGATTTGCGCGAAGTCGTCCTTGGTGTAATCGATCGCCACGTCGGCGCCGAAACCGCGTGCGATCTCGAGCTTCGCCGGACTTCCCGCCGTTGCGAAAATGCGCTCGGCGCCGGCGGCCTTCGCCATCTGCACGAGCACCGAACCCACTCCGCCGGCCGCAGCGTGAATCAGCACGGTTTCGCCGGGCTGAATGCGCGCGGCAAGATGCAAGATGTTCCAGCCCGTGACGAGCACCGTCATCGATGCGGCGGCTTCATCGGACATCGATGCATCGACCGGATACACCAGATCTTCCCGCGCGAGCACGACCTCCGCGTACGAACCGCCGTCGGGGCTCACGGCAACGCGATCGCCCGGCTTCACGCGCGTTACGCCCTCGCCGATGGCGACGACCGTGCCCATGCCGTCGAGCCCGGGCGTAAACGGTACCGGCGTCACGCCGGTACCGCGCCGCGCCGCGATGTCGGCAAAGTTCACGCTGGTCAACTTCAGGCGCACCGTTACCTGACCGGGACCGGGAACGGGCTCCGGACGTTCGCGCCAGAGCAGGTTCTCCGGTCCGCCGATCTCTTCGACGACGACGGCGTGCATCAGGCGGCTGCGCTCCACAAGCGTTTGGTTGCGATGCGCGCGCCCTCGGCGATCGAACGCAACTTCGCCCACGCGATCTTCGCATGCGCGACGCGCGGACCGATGCCGCAATCCGTGCCGGCGATGACGTTCTCGCGCCCGACGACCTTCGCGTAACGCTCGATCCGCTCGGCGACGAGCTCGGGATGCTCGATGAAGTCGGTGCAGTGGCCGACCACGCCCGGCACGAGCACGGCGTTCGGCGGCAGCTTCACCGTTTCGAACAGATGCCACTCGTGTTCGTGCATCGGGTTCGACGCCTCGATCGAGAAGCGCTCGGCGTTGACTCCGAACACGATGTCGATGATATCGGCGAGCGGAATGTCGTTCTGGTGCGGGCCGTGGAAACTGCCCCAGCATACGTGCAGCTGAACCATCTCTTTCGGAATGCCGCGCAGCGCGTGATTGAGCGCGTCGACGCGGAGCTGCGCGTACGCGCGATAATCGGCCGTCGACATCTCGGGGAACATCTGCCAGCCGTCGGGCAGATCCGGATCGTCGATCTGCAGCATGAAGCCGGCCTCGACGATCGCCAAATATTCGACGCGCATCGCCTCGGCGATGGCGAACAAGAAATCCTTGGTATTTTTGTAGTATTCGTCGTGCAGCCAGTGCTCGATCGTGCCCGGCGTGTTTGCGTTCATAAAGGTGCCCGCAACGTCGAGACCCTTGACGGCCGCTTTGAGATTGTCGATGTCGGCCTTGAGCGCATCGTGACCGGTGAACTGCAGCGGCGCAACGCAGAACGCTTGCGTGCGTCCGGCTTGCCCGATTGTGTTGCCGCGGCCGGAAGCAAAGTATTCGGGGAACAGTTTCTCATCGCGGCCCGAGATGTCGAGCGGCGGCGGCCCCTCGCCCGGTCCGAAGTGGCGCGTTTCAAAACCCGTCAAGCGTTCGCGGCAGTAATTGGTGAAGTTGGTTTTGCTGATCTCACCATCGTTCACGAAGTCCATGCCGCACTCGACCTGACGTTTCACGACGTCGGCCACGCTCTCGCGCAAACGGCGCGCCAGCACGTTCGGATCGTACGTCTCCCCGCGGGCTTTCGCGAAGACCATGTCTTTGAGATCGTCGGGCCGCGGCAAGGCGCCGGCGTGCGTGGCGAGGATTCGATCGGTGCTGCGTTTCATCGAGGGCAGCGCTTCTACCGAAGGGAAGGGCGCCCTCTTTGATAGACTTTGAGCTGCGTATAGGCGGCGGAAAGGAGGGGTGTTGCAACCCCGAAACCGCGCGCGCGCTCGACCAGATCGCCGAGAATCTGGTCGGCTTCGACGTCGTTGCCGCTTTGCAAATCGCGATACATCGAGGATGCTTGCATCGAGCTCGAACTCGAACTTGCGCGCGCGCGTTCAACGAAAGCCGCCGGCATCGGATAGCCGGCGGCAGCCGATACCGCCATGACCTCATCGAGCATCGCCGACGTGAATTCCGTTCCGCCCGGAACGGAGACGATCTCGCCGACCGTGCCGCGCATCAGACACGTAACCGCACCGAGCGTCGCGAGCATCACCCACTTCTGCCACATCTCGGCGATGATGTTGGTTGAAGCGCGAGCGTTGAAACCGGCATTCTGCAGCGTCGCGTCGACTGCGCGCACGCGCGCGGAGAGCTCGCCGTCGAGTTCGCCGTAGGTGAGATCCTGCGATGGCGACAGCAGCACGATGCGGCCGCGCTCGTCGATCGTCGACGAGATCACGCACAGCCCGCCGAGCACGGCGCGTTCGCCGAAACGCCGCTCGAGCACATCGAGATGGCGCATCCCGTTGAGCACCGGAACGATCGTCGTGTCACCGCCGACGGCGCGGGCAATGTCATCGAGCGCCGCGTCGAGAGCGAACGCCTTCACCGCCAGCAACACGACGTCATACGGCGCGCGGATATCCGCCGCGGTGATGAGTTGCGGATCGTGCAGGGTGAAGTCGCGATCTTGACCGGTAATCTGCAGGCCGTCCGCGCGCAAGCGTTCGGCGCGCGCCCCGCGCACCAGGAACGTGACGTCGCGTCCGGCGGCAGCCAGCCGTGCACCAAAATATCCGCCGATGGCGCCGGCACCGGCAACGAGAACACGCATTCGAACGTCCTTCGTCCGTGGTAGAATCTGCCCATGCACCTGAATCTGTGGTGGCGCGCCGGCCTGGCAGCGATCGTCGCGGGCGCCGCACTTACGTGCGCCGCGCCCGCACGCGCCGCGAGCGTCACGATTCCCGCCGCCGGTTCGCTGCCGGCCATTCCCGGCAACCTGCAGCGGCCCGACGGCCCGGGACCGTTTCCCGCAGTGCTGATCCTGGCCGGTTGCGAAGGCATCAGCTCGCTCGAAGGCAAGACGGCAGGCGAACTCGTGAAGCAGGGTTACGCCGCGCTCGTGCTCGACGTACTGGCAGCGCAAGGCATCAAGAACGCGTGCAGCGGGAGCGGCGGCGTTACAGCGCAGTCGGCGCGCCTTGCCTATGTGAGCCTCGCTTGGCTAGCGGCGCAACCCGGGATCATCCCCGACCATCTCGGCGTGATCGGTTTCTCCATGGGCGCAAACGAAATACTCGGTCTGGTCGATCCGCTCGTGCCGCACGCGCCGCCGCCGGGTCTCAAAGCTGCCGTCGCCTTCTATCCGGACTGCGCGCAACGGCGGCCAGACGTCAGCGTGCCGCTGCAACTCCTTGACGGCGATGCCGACGACTGGAATCCGGCGCCGCCCTGCGCGGCGCTCGCGCAAGCGGCTTCGGCGGCAGGCAAAACCGTGCAGATCACGACCTATCCGGGAGCCACGCACGCCTTCAATCTTCCCGGTCCGCAACGGACGTATCTGGGCCATACCCTGCGCTACGATGCCGGTGCCGATCGCGATTCGGACGCCAAGGCGCTCGCGTTTCTCGCAACCTACCTGAAGTAAAGGCCCGTCGCTTACCGAAGCCCCTTGTGTGGACACGGCATCGAGCGCCGCAATCCGGCAGAACGATTTGCTGGCGTTCGCCGAGGCGATCCCGGTTATCGTGTGGCGCACGGATCCGGAAGGGCTCAACGACTATCTCAACGCGGCCTGGTATGAGTACACCGGCCTGACGGTCGAGCAATCGCACGGCACCGGCTGGACGATGGTCATCCACCCCGACGATCGAGCGGTGACGCAAGAGCGGTGGGTCGCCTCGATTAGCGGCGGCACGTCAATCGACGTCGAGTTCCGCATGCGCGGACGGGACGATGCGTACCGCTGGTTCCTGGTGCGCGGGCGGCCCTTACCCGCGCTCGACGGAACGATTACAGCGTGGTTCGGCACCGCCACCGACATCGACGTACACAAGCGCGCTGCGGAAGCGTTGGCGCGCGCGAAAAACCGGGCCGAGTTGCTGGCCGAAGCCGAGACGATCTTCGAGCGCTCGTTCGCAACTCCGCACGTCATCTCCGATCTCGCTACGCTCGCAGTCGGTACGTTCGCCACCTTTTGTTTTTACGACAGCAGCGATGCAAACGGCGCCCTCACGCGGCGCGCGGCGATGCATCGCGATCCGATCTGGCAATTGCGCTTCGACAACGCCGGGCCGAACGAACTGCCGTGGCGCCGGCAGGGCGGCGCCGATCGGGCGCTACTCGCCGGTGAACCGCGCTTTTACTCGCCCGTCGACGATGCATGGATCGAACGCACGTCGGCCGATCGCGAACAAGCCCAGGCGCTGCGCGCGCTCGAGGTCAATTCGATCATGGCCGTCCCGCTCGTTGCGCGCGGCCGGAACTTCGGCGTGCTCACCTTCGGCCGCAGCGGCAGCGTGCCCCCGTTCACCAGCGACGATTTCGACACCGCGAAAGAACTCGCGCGCCGTGCCGCCGCGACGCTCGAGAACGCGCACGTCTACGCGCTCTCGCGCGACAACGAGCGCCGCGCTGCCGCCATCGCCGACGCGGTGCCGCAAATTTTCTGGACCGCGCGCGCCGACGGCGTGATCGACTGGTACAACCTGCGCTGGTATGAATATACCGGGCAAACGCCCGCCGACGCGCCCGGCTTGGGCTGGGAATCGGTGCAGCATCCGCGCGATCTGGCCGACATCCAGAGCGAATGGCGGCGCTCGCTGATCGCGGGCAAACCGTTCGAGATGTCGCATCGCTTGCGCGGGCACGACGGCGTCTACCGCTGGTTTCTTACGCGCGTCGTTCCCCAAACCGGCGAAAACGGGGCGATCGCGCGCTGGTACGGCGCCACCACGAACGTCGATGCGGAACGCCGCGCGACCCTGCAGCTCGCGTTCTTCGCCGAACTCGGTCAGCGCCTCACGTCGTTGCCCACGCTCGATGCCACGCTCGACGCGGTGGTCGAGTCGCTCGTTCCGAACTTCGCCGATTGGGCGATGGTCGAATTGGTCGAAGACGGCGCGACCTACGTCGCGGCAGCCGAACACGCCGTGCCGGTGCAGCGTCGCGAACTGCACCGCCTCCTCGGCCGGCGCGCGAGCGACGGCACGACGCTGGCGGTCGGGGACCAGGCGATCCAGAGCGGCCGCGCCGCCATCACCTACAGCGAACGCTCCGCACCCGACGCGGGCGCGGCCGGCTTCACGAGCGCTGTGGCGGTGCCGCTCGTGGTGGAAGCGGGCGTACGCGGCGTGCTCACGCTTGCGATGGTCGAAGCGGCCGGCGCATTTTCCGATTCGGATCTGCCGTTCGTGCAAGAGATTGCGCGGCGCATCGCGCCGGCGCTCGCGCGTGCCGAGATCTACGAACGCGAACGCCGGATCGCACAAACGTTTCAGAACGCGGTCTTGCCGCGGCGGCTGCCGGATATTCCGGGCTTGCGGTTCGATGCGCTGTACGAACCCGGCAAGGCCGAAGCGCTGGTCGGCGGCGATTGGTTCGATGCGTTCCGTCTTGCCGACGGACGGATCGTGCTCACGATCGGCGACGTCGTCGGCAGCGGTCTTGCGGCCGCTGCTGCGATGGGAGAGGCGCGCCAGAGCATCCGCGGGGCGGCCGCAATCAATCCCGATCCGGCGATCTTGTTGGACGCGGCGGATCGTATTCTCGCCGACAGCCCGGACGATCGTTACGCCACGGCGTGGGTCGGCATCATCGATCCGATCGACTTCTCACTGCGCTATGCCTCGGCCGGACATCCGCAGCCGATGGTGCGCGATCCGGACTCATCGGTGCGCCTGCTCGAAGCCGACGGCTTGCCGCTCGGACTTTCCGGATCGCTCGCGCAGCGGCGCACGACCTACAGCACCTTCGTCGAACCCGGTGCGCTGCTACTGCTCTTCACCGACGGCCTGATCGAGAGCTCGCGCGACGCGCTACGCGACGAGGCGCTGCTCGCCGCGGCGCTCGCCGAAACCGCGTCCAGCGGGCGCTCGACCGCGCGCGAATTGCGCGATGCCGTGCTCGGCAGCGAAGCCGCGCACGACGACGTCGCGATCTTACTGGTCGAGTTCGCCGAACGGCTCACCGAAAGCGCCGGGACCGTCCTCGCGCGACGCTGGAATTTCGACGTCGAAAACGTTGTGGAAGCGTCGGCCGCGCGCCACGAACTGGCCGACGATCTGCGCGCAGCGGGGATGCACGAAGATAACGTGGTGGTGGCCGAAATGATCGTGGCCGAGCTGCTCGGCAACGTCGTGCGCTACGCGGGCGGACGCGTCGACGTCATCCTCGATTCCTCAGCCGAAGTGCCGGTGGTGCACATCATCGATTCCGGCGCCGGCTTCGAGCGCAACCCGCGCCTGCCGGCCGACTTCTATGCCGAGAACGGCCGCGGACTGTTCATCGTCGCGGAGCTGGCGCGCGAGTTCACGATCTCGCGCGCACCGGGCGGCGGCAGCCACGCACGCGTCGTGCTCGAGACGCGCGGGAGCACTACCGCAGACGCATCGAAGCGTCGCGAATGATCTGCCACGCGAGGACGACGTCCTCACGGGTGGTGCGCTCGTTCCCGATCGCCAGGCGCAAGACCGTGCGCCCGCGCAGCTTGGTCGACGAGATGAAGATCCGGCCGTCCGCGTTCACGTCATCCATGATCGCGGCGTTGAGCGCGTCCGCCGCCGCATCGTCGCCGTCCGCAGCCACGAACCGGAAGCACACGACCGAGAGCGGGTAGGGCGCGGCGATTTCGCACCCGGGCTCGCCTTCGACCCAGCTCGCGAACTCGCGCGCGAGCGCGATGTGCGCCCGCAGGTGTTGCTGCAATCCATGCACGCCGTAGGTGCGGATCGCGAACCACAACTTGAGCGCGCGAAACCGGCGCCCCAGCTGGAGCCCGTAGTCCATGTAGTTGTGCACGTCGGTTTCCGGCGTCACCAGATAGTCGGCGACCAGGCTGAACGTGCGGCGCAAGAGTTCCGGATCGCGCACGTAGAGCACCGAAAGGTCGATCGGCACGAACAGCCATTTGTGCGGGTTGACGACGATCGATTCCGCACCGTGCGCCGGATCGAGCAACGAGCGGAACTCGGGCAGAATCGCCGCCGGTCCCGCGTAGGCGGCATCGACGTGCAGCCAGACGTTTCGCGCGCGCGTGATGGCGCGCATCGCGGCCACCGGATCGCTCGACGTGGTGGACGTCGTACCCACGGTTGCGACCGCGCACATCGGCCGCCGGCCGTGCGCGAGATCGTCGTCGAGCGCACGCGCCAGCGCGTCCGGCTGCATGCGGAAATCATCGTCGACCGGGACCTTCACGACGTTCTCGCGCCCGACGCCGAGCGCGATCGCGGCTTTTTCGATGTGCGAGTGCGTTTGATCCGTGATGTATACGCGCAGCACCGGCAGATCGGTGCGGCCGGCCATGCCGCGTTCGCGAATCTCGAGTCCGAGCGATTCGCGCGCCGCCGCCAGGGCCGTATAACCGCTGATCGAGGCGGTGTCGTAGATGATCCCGTGAAACACCGGTGGGAGGCCGAGCATCTCGCGCAGCCAGCGGAGCGTGACGTCTTCCAGTTCCGTCGCCGCGGGCGACGTGCGCCACAGCATCGCGTTGACGTCGAGCGCGGCGGCGAGCGCTTCGGCCATGATCGTCACCGGCGCCGCGCTGATCGAGAAATACGCGAAGAAGCGCGGATGATTCCAGTGCGTGATTCCCGGCACGACCAGCGTTTCGAAATCGCGGAAAATCGCATCGAACGACTCGCCTTCGTCGGGCGGCGACGCCGGCAGCGCCGCGATCAAATCGCCGGGCTTCGCGCGCGATAACACCGGATACCGGCGCGTATCGCGCAGGTACTCTTCGATCCAAGCCGCCACCCGCGCGAACCGCTCGCGAAATGCCCCCGCTTCAGTGATATCCGACGGTCTTGCACTCACGCCCGACCGGTTTGCCCCGGCGGCAAGACGGCCCTACGCCCGGGCCGAAGCGTTCACGCACATGGCAGAACACACCGCAATCCTCACCGCCGGTGCACCCGCGCCGGTCGGCCCCTACAGCCAAGCGATCCGCAGCGACGGCTTCGTCTTTTGCAGCGGTCAGGTCGGTCTCGATCCCGCGACCGGCAAGATCGTTGAGGGCGGCGTCGGCGCGCAGGCGCGGCAAGTTCTCGACAACCTCGCCGCGGTGCTCGCGAGCGCCGGCTTGACGTTCGAGTCGATCGTGAAGACCACGATCTTTCTCGTCGACATCAACGACTTCGCCGCCGTCAATGCCGTCTACGGCGAGCGTATGGGCACGCCGCCACCGGCACGCTCCACGATCGCCGTGGCCGCGCTGCCGCTCGGTGCGCTCGTGGAAATCGAGGCCGTCGCCCGGGCCTAACCAACGCAAGCGGCCATTCTCGCGAAACGACAAAAATCGCCGAGGGGAACGCCGCGCCCGCGCCGGAGAGTACCTCATGAGCACAACACTCAATGGTGCCGGAACGCGCACCGAATCCGACAGCATGGGCAAGATCGAGGTACCGAACGACCGGTACTACGGTGCGCAATCGGCCCGGTCGCTGATCCACTTCGACATCGGCGACGACGTGATGCCGGCCGAAGTGATCAAGGCGATGGGCACCTTGAAAAAGGCCGCCGCCCTCGTCAACCACGACCTCGGCAAACTCGACGACGAGAAGACCAAACTGATCGTTGCGGCAGCCGACGAGGTGATCTCGGGCAAACTCGCCGGGCACTTCCCGTTGCGCGTGTGGCAAACCGGCAGCGGCACGCAAACGAACATGAACGTCAACGAAGTGATCTCGAACCGTGCGATCGAGATGGCCGGCGGCGAGATGGGTTCGAAGAAACCGATCCATCCCAACGACCACGTCAACATGTCGCAATCCTCGAACGATACGTTCCCGACGGCAATGCACATGGCCGCCGCGGCGGGCATGGTCGCGATGATTCCGCAGGTCGAAAAATTGCGCGACGCGCTCGACGAAAAAGCCGTCGCGTGGGCAAACATCGTGAAGGTCGGCCGCACGCATCTGCAAGATGCGACGCCGTTGACGCTCGGTCAGGAATTTTCGGGCTACGTCACGCAGCTCGACCGCGACGTCCAGCGCTGCCGCGAAGCGCTCGACGGTCTCTACGATCTCGCGGTCGGCGGTACGGCCGTCGGCACGGGCCTCAACGCGCATCCTGAATTCGCCGAGCGCGCCGCGCGGAAGATCGCCGAGCTCACCGGCCTGCCGTTCCGCTCGCATCCGAACAAGTTCACGGCCCTCGCATCGCACGACGAAGTCGTGTACGCGTCGGGCGCGCTCAAGACGCTCGCCGCATCGTTGATGAAGATCGCCAACGACATCCGCTGGCTCGGCTCGGGTCCGCGCGCCGGCATCGGCGAACTGATCCTGCCCGAGAACGAACCGGGCTCCTCGATCATGCCGGGCAAGGTCAATCCCACGCAGTGCGAGGCGATGACGATGGTCGCCGTGCAAGTGTTCGGAAACGACCTCGCGATCTCGTTCGCGGGATCGCAGGGCAACTTCGAACTCAACGTGTTCAACCCGGTCATGATCCTCAACTTCCTGCAGTCGACGACGCTGATCCGCGACACGTGCCGTTCGTTCCGCGAACATCTGGTCGAAGAGCTGGTCCCGAATGAGCCGGTCATCGCGCGGTATCTCAAAGAATCCCTGATGCTGGTCACGGCGCTCGCCCCGCACATCGGTTACGACAAGGCCGCGGAAATCGCCAAAAAGGCCAACCACGAGAACAAAAATCTCAAAGAAACGGCGCTCGAACTCGGCTACGTCAGCTCGGACGATTTCGACAAATTTGTCGTTCCAGCCGATATGACGCACCCATAGGGCCGTTACACTGCTGTAACGCTAGCGTTACACGAACGATACAAAAGAAGTGAGATGGTCAAGGGGGCTGCCTCACTTCTTTTCATTTTCGCTAGTTAGCGCTTGCCTTCTGCCGAAGGCTAGAGTGTGAAGACATCCGTCGACACGGTGGAGGTCATCGAACGGCCCGGCGCCGGCAGCGAATTTCGCAGCGTGACGCGCTACGGTCTCATTCTCGTCGTCGCTTCGCTCGTGATCACGCCGGTAGCAAGCATCGCACTCGGCGTTTCGTATCCGCTCCTTGCGATGCTCCTCGCCGCCTCGATCATGGCGTCGGCAATCACGGCGCTGCTGCTGCTCGTGCAAGCCCGCGCGGTTGGATCGGTGCCGACCGCGGTGCTCGGGGCCGGCTTCGCCTATGCCGCCGCGACGACGATCCCGTATGCGATGCTCTACCCCGGCATGTTTCCCGGCCTCGCCGATGCACTGCACGCAAGCTCCAGCGCCCACGGATATCTCTGGTTCTTGTGGCAAGCCGCCTTGCTCATCGCGCTGCTCGCCTACCAATGGCTGCGTCTCGCCGAGCGCAGCGATCCGACGGCCCGGGTCCGCGGACGCCTGGTGATTGCCGGTTTGACGTTGGCGTATATCGTGCTGACGCCGCTCGCGATTTGGCTTCCGGTATACTCGCTCACGCTCGACGACGGCAGCTGGGCCCCCACGGTGTCCTCGTTCATGATACCGGTGGTCGTGCTGCTCGCGGCGGCGGCGGTGATCGAGACGTTTCGCTCGCGGCGGCGCGCCAACGTCCTCGACCTTTGGATGGGTATCGTCGCGTTGGGCGTGGCCGTCGAGATGTACCTCACGTTGATCGGCGGCGCGCCGTTCACGATCGGCTGGTATTGCTCCCACGCGGTGGCGCTGTTGGCGACGAGCGCGGTGCTCGCGGTGCTGCTCGTTCAGGCCGCGCACGTCTACGCCGACCTGATCGCCCGCGCCGTGGTACTCGAGGGCGAAGCGCACACCGATATTCTGAGCGGCCTGCCGAACCGGCGGCGCTTCGATGAAGAATTCGCGCGTGCGTTCGGGTCGGCGATCCGCCGTTCGAGCCCGATCGGCGTGGCCATCATCGACATCGATCACTTCAAGAACTACAACGACGCATTCGGTCATCAGGCGGGTGACGTTGCGCTGCACCGCATCGCACAAGCGATCGCGGAATCGGTCGAACGGAGCGGCGATTTCGCCGCGCGCTACGGCGGTGAAGAGTTCGTCGTCATCCTCGAAGATACGACGCTGGCGGGCGCGGCCGGCGTCGGCGAACGGATACGCAGCGCCGTGCTCGATGCCGGCATTCCGAGCCCGAACGGCGGCTTGCTGTCGGTCAGCGTCGGCGTTGCGGCCCGCTTGCCGGGCAGCACGGGTGAGACGCTGTTGCGCCAGGCCGACGCCGCCCTCTATGATGCGAAGAACGCCGGCCGCAATCGCGTTGCGGCCTGGCGTTCACCCGAAGGCGCGCCGATCGGCAGCGCCTACGATGACGCGCCGCTAATGGACGAGCGGTAGAACGTTAGAGGGCGTGAATGGATAGAGGCCGAGCACGAAGACTGCGGCCGCGCACACCGCGACCGTGATCCACGGCAGTCCGTTCGGCGAGCGTTCGTCGCGCACGTGCGCTTCGTCCACGCGCGTGAACATCGCGCGCACGATCTTGAAGTACACGTAGATCGAGATCGCGGTGCCGAGGATCAGCACGCCGCCGAGCCACGCGTAACCACCGCTGACGGTCGCGGCCAGGATCAGGATCTTTCCGGTGAACCCGGCCGTCGGCGGCAAGCCCGCGAGGCCGAGCAAGAAGAACGTCATCAGCGCCGCAAGCCACGGACGGCGATAGGCGAGCCCGGCGAAGCGCCCGACGCCGACCACGGCATCCGCGTCACGCGACATCAGCGCGACGACGGCAAACGCGCCGAGGTTCATGAAGGTATACGCGGCGAGATAGAAGATCGCATAGCGCACGCCGATCGCGGTCTGGCCCGCGAACGCGGCCACGATGTACGCCACCTGCGCGATTCCGCTGTACGCCAAGAGCCGCTTCATGTCGGTTTGTGAGAGCGCGGCGAGGTTGCCGATCACCATCGAGAGCGCGGCGACCGTCCATACGGGAATGAGGATCGCGGTCGCGCTTTGCGGTCCGACGGCGGCGTAGGCAAAGCGCCCTAGCACGGCGAGCGCGCCGGCCTTCGTTACCACCGACATGAACGCGCTGACCGAGAGCGGCGCGCCTTCGAACACGTCGGGCGCCCACACGTGGAACGGCACGAGGCTCAACTTGAACGCGATGCCGATCAGGAACAGCCCGGCGCCGAGGAACAGCAGCAAGCTGGGCTTCGCGGCCGCCAGCGCCGAGAGCGCCACCGAACCGCTCGCACCGAAGAGCAGCGCCATCCCGAAGAGCAAGAAGCCCGATGCCATCGACGAGAGGATCAGGTACTTGAGCGCAGATTCGCGCGCGGTCGCGCGCACCGAGATCGCGCACAGGCAATACAGGCCGAGCGAAAGCAGCTCGAGCCCGAGGAAGATCGTCATCAGGTTGCCGGCGCCGGTCATCAGCATTGCGCCGCTGGCGCTCCATAGGATCAGCGCGGTCGAACCGGCGACTTGATCGTCACGCCCGACGCCGAGGCCGAGCGTGAGCGTGGCGAGCGTCGCGATCACGATGATCATCGAGAACACCGTGCTGTAGCCGCCCTGCAAGAACGCGCCGCCGAACGCAAAGTACGAGCTCGGGTATTGCGTCCAAAGGACGGCGCCCGCAGCGATGAGACCGATCACCGCGACCGCGATCGCCAGCAGGCGGCGCGTCGCGTTCGGAACGATCAGATCGAAGAACAGCGCGACCAGCGCCGTGAGTGCCACGATCGACACCGGCAGCAACGCGCTGATGTCGGCGGCCGTCGCGAAATTAGCGGCTACGGGCAACAACGTTCACTCCATTTTCCAGCGAGACGGCGGCCGCGTGGGTCGTATCGGTCGCAAACGCGGCGACCGCGTGCGGATTGATTCCGAGCAGCAGCAATCCGATCACCAACGGCACGAGCGCGAAGCCTTCGTTCCAAGTGAGGTCGCGGCGTTCGGGCAGATCGGCGCGCTTGGGGCCCTGCATGATCGTTTGGAAGAGCCGCAGCATGTAACCGGCCGCAATCACGATCGGGATCAGCGCGATCATCGCGACCCACCAGAAACCGGCCGAGTACACGCCGGTCAGGATCAGCAGCTCGCCGGCGAAACCGGCCAGACCCGGCAAACCGAGCGCGGCCAGCGCGCTGATCAGCAGCGCGCCGCTCATGCGCGGGTTGTCGAGGCAGAGGCCGCCGAGGTGCGAGAGGCTACGCGTCTCCTCGCGCTCCTCGATGAAGCCAAGCGTGAGGAAGCCGCTGGCACTGAACAGGCCGTGCGCGATGATGTACACCGCGGCACCGGCGAGGGCGATCGGATTGAAGCTGAAGATCGCGATCAGGATCAAGCCCAGATGCGAGAGCGAGCTATACGCCATGACGCGCTTGGCATCGTCTTCGGTGAACGCGATGAACGCGCCGTAAAGCAGCGCGATCAGTCCGAGCGCGAACATCAGCGGCGCCGCGGCGTGCATCTGTTCGCTCAGGAACGGCAAGCCGATCGCGATGAAACCGTACAAGCCCGCCTTCGACTGAATCGCGCTGACCGATGCGACGACCGGCGGCGGAAGCTCGGCGTAGGTATCCGGCATCCAGGTGTGCAGCGGCCAGACCGGCGTCTTGATCAAGAATGCGAACGCGAATCCGGCAAAGATCCACGGGCCCCACACGTATCCGACGCTAACCGCCGCAGCGTGCGTGCCGATGACGTCGGTCGAACCGTTGACGACGCCGAACGCCGCCGTCGCGAGCAGCAGCGTCAAACCGCCGCAGACGTTGTAGATCAGGTAGCGCCAGGCGGCAGTACCGTGCGTGCGCGGTCCGCGCGCCGGCGTGCCCCAGCCGAGCATCATCAAGAACACCGGGATCAGCATCAGATCCCAGAACAGCGCGAACAGCAGCATGTCCTTGGCCAAAAACACGCCGGTCATCGAGCCTTGCAAGATCAGCATTTGCGCGGTGAACTCGCGCTCGCGCGGAATGCGCAGCGCGACGAGGCCGCTGAACGTGATCGCCGCCAAGAGCAGCACGATCCAATACGAGACCGGTCCGTAGCCGAGGTGGAACGCGGCGGTAAACGGCCGCGAGAGCCACGGCAGCGATGCATCCGGGGCGTCGGGCTTGATCGCGATCAGCAGAAACGTCAGGGCTGCAACGGCCGTGCCGATGCCACGCGCCAAACCGCCGGCACCCTTCGGCAATGCGTAGAGGATGAGCCCGATGATGATCGGGCCGAGCACCAAAACGGTGACGCTCACTTGCCCGCTCCGATCACGACGTAGTAGATCGCAAAGCACGCCGCCCCGAAGGCCAGCGCCAGCGCGTACGCGCGGACGAGCCCGGTTTGGAAGCTGCGAAAGAGATGGCCGAGCCACTGCGCGGAGATGCTCGCCTCGCGCACGCCGGCGTCGATGACGCGCGGATCGACCACGCTCGAGAAGAACTTGCCGAGCGCAATCGACGGCCGCACGAACAGCGCATCGATGGCGGCATCGAAGTAGAACGCATTGCTGAGCGCGGCCGGCATGTGTACCGTTTCTGCGCGCAGCCGCGGTACCGCGTCGAGCAGAGCGCTCGGATTACCGTAGCGCATGTACGCGACCGTGAAGCCGGCTACGACGAGCGCGAGCACGATCAGGCTCGTCACCATCTCGGGCAACGTGCCGGCGGGCGCTTCGAAATGTCCGAAGACCGGGGTGAAGAACTGACCCCAGGCGCTGTTATCTCCGCCGAAATCGAGCCAGCCGATCAGCACCGTCGGGATCATCAGGAGCGCGACCGGCCCGCTCATGAGCCAGGCCGGAGCGTGGTGCGCGTGGCCGTGGTCGTCTTCGCCGTGATGCGCGGTTGCGGTGCCGGCGAGTTCAGGATGACGCAAACCGAGTTCGCTCGGATCGACGTTGCCGCGGTACGCGCCGAAGAACGTGACGAAAAGCATCCGGAACATGTAATAGGCCGTGATGCCCGCCGTAATCATGCCCACGGCCCACATGATCGGATGACCGTGAGCCAGCGTTTCGGTCAGCACGGCGTCCTTACTGAAGAATCCGCTGAAGCCGGGAACGCCGCAAATCGAGAGCACGCCGAGCAACATCGCCACGAACGCGAAGGGCATTTGCTTGCGCAAGCCGCCCATCAAGCGCACGTCCTGCTCGTCGGCCAGGTTGTGGATCACGATGCCGGCGCCGAGGAAGAGCTGGGCCTTGAAGAACGCGTGCGTGAGGAAGTGCAGGATGCCCGCGTCGTAGGCGCCGACGCCCACGCCCATGATCATGTAGCCGATCTGCGACATCGTCGAGTAGGCCAGAATTCGCTTGATGTCCCACTGGGCGCAGCCAAGCACGGCACCGGTGATCGCGGTCAGCGCGCCGATCGAACCGACAAGCATGCGCGCATCGCTCGATGCGTTCCACAACGGCGCGCAGCGCGCGATCAAGTACACGCCGGCCGTGACCATCGTGGCGGCGTGGATCAGCGCGGAGACGGGAGTCGGGCCTTCCATCGCGTCGGGCAGCCAGGTGTGCAGCGGGACTTGCGCCGACTTCGCCGCGCAGCCGATGAACAGTCCGAGGCAGACCGCGAATAGTTCGCCCGACGAGAATTTTGAGACGTGCGAGAACACGTCGCCATAGCCGATCGCACCGATCTTCGCCACGATCACGAACACCGCGTACAGGATGCCGATGTCGCCGACGACGTTGATGACGAACGCCTTGCGCGAGGCGGCGACCGCAGATGGGCGCTCGGTGTAGTAACCGATCAGCAAGTAGGACGCGAGGCCGACGAGGCCCCAGCCGACGAGCAACCCGACGAAGTTGTCGGAGAGCACCAGCGTGAGCATCGCGAAAATGAAGAAATTCAGGTAGGCGAAGAACCGCGCGAACGCCTTGTCGCCCGCGAGGTAGCCGATCGAGTAGACGTGGATCAGGAAACCGACGCCGGTTATGATCATCGTCCAGATCAGCGCAATGCGATCCCACTGCAGGCCGAACGTGAACTGCGGCAGCCACGAAAACAGCGCTTGATGCGCGCCCGTCCCGGTCGTCGCATCGTTCCACGACGCCAGCGCCGCGAAGAACGACACGCCCACGAGCGCAGAACCGATCGGCCCAGCCATGCTCTTGAGCTGCGGCCCGAACGCCCACAAGATCACCGCCCCGAAGAGCGGCAGCAGCCAGACAAGAAACAGCAACGGATAATCTTGCATGGTCAGCCCTTGAGCGTCGCAACTTCGTCGACGTCGACGAAGGTGGTCTTGCGGAAGACGATCACGACGATGGCGAGGCCGATAGCGGCCTCCGCAGCGGCGACGGTGATCACGAGGAAAGCGAAGATGTGCCCGTCGTTATTCGCCCACGAGCGCGCGAACGTGACCAGCGCGAGGTTTGCCGAATTGAACAAGAGCTCGATCGACATCAGCTGGATGAGCGGATTGCGGCGCACGATGACGCCGACGACCCCGATGAAGAACAGGATCGCCGAGACGGTGATGTAGGCTTCGACCGGTACGTTCATCGTGCGATCGGCTCCCGCGGCGGGCTGATCGGCTCGCGCGTCCGTTTGGGTGGCCGGCGTGCCGTGGGCGTTTCATCGCCCGCCAGCAGCACGACGCCGATGATCGCGACCATCAACACGAAGGCCGTGACTTCGAACGGCAGCAGGTTGCGCGTGAAGAGCGCGGTGCCGAAGTCGGCCACCGAGCCGAAAACATTCGCCTCGCCGGTGGCGCCCACGATCGCGGCCGGCGCGAACACCGTGCCGGCGACCGCTGCGACGATCGCCCCGAAGCCGATCAGGCCCAAGATCACGGCCGGCACGAGCGCCCGCGGCATGCGGTTGGGGCCCGGTTCGAACGGCTTCGTGCCGCTCGAGAGCAGCGCGATGACGAAGACGAACAGGATCAGGATCGCGCCGCTGTAGACGACGATTTGCATCACGGCCAAGAATTCCGCGTGCAGCGTGAGGTACGTGATCGCCAGCGCGATGAAATTCAAGAGCAGGCCGACGACGCTGTACACCGGCTTCTTCGCGGTTATGGTGAAGATCGCACTGCCGATCATCACCAGCGAAAGTAGAACGAAGCCGATCACCCGGCCAGCCCTCGACGCTGCTCCTTGAGGATCGTCCCGCGGTTGGTGGCTTCGTAGCCGGTGGCGATGTCGACCGTCGACTTCACGTGGCTGACCGTGCCGAGGTCCGAGGGAATGCCGTTGGGGCGCTCGTCGGGTGCAGAACCGACGCCGGCTTCGGGCGGCACGAGCAGGCGGTCTTTGGCGTACACGAACGCGCCGCGGCGATAGTCGGCCATTTCGAAACGCGGCGTCAACACGATCGCGTCGGTCGGGCACGCTTCTTCGCACAGGCCGCAAAAGATGCAGCGCAGTTCGTCGATTTCGTAGCGCGCGGCGAAGCGTTCGCCGGGCGAATGACGGTCGGCCGGCGTGTTCTCCGCGCCGATCACGGTGATGGCGTTCGCCGGGCACGAGATCGCGCACAGCTCGCAGCCGATGCAGCGCTCTTTGCCGTCGGCGTAACGGCGCAGTTCGTGCAGTCCGTGGAAGCGCGGCGCGTGTTGCTTCTTGACCGAGGGGTACTCGATCGTCGGCTTCTTCACGAACATAAAGTGGAACGTGGTCATGAAGCCCTTGACGAGCGCCATGACGTTGTAGAGGTTCTTCCGCTTGTCGACGCTCATCCGCGCACCGCGATGATGACGGCCGTAACGACCAGGTTCAGTGTGGCCACCGGTAAGAGCACCTTCCACCCGAAGTCCATCAGGCGATCGTAGCGCAGGCGCGGTAACGTCGAGCGCAACCAGATATAGAAGAACAAGAACGCACCGGCTTTGATCAGGAACCACACGAGGCCGATCCACGGATTGCCCGCGGGCCCGAAGAGCGGGTTCCAGCCGCCGAGGAACAGCAGCGTCGCAAGACATGATACCGTGATCATGTTGAGATACTCGGCGATGAAAAACAGGCCGAAGCGCAATCCCGAGTACTCGGTGTGGAAGCCGCCGACGAGTTCGGTTTCCGCCTCCACCAGATCGAACGGCGCGCGGTTGGTTTCCGCTACGGCCGTGATGAGATAGATCAGGAAGCCGACGATCTGCGGCACGATGAACCACACGCGCGCCTGCGAGTTGACGATCGCGGCGAGCGAGGTCGAACCCGTGAGGATCAGCACGCCGATGACCGACATCGACATTGAGAGCTCGTAGGAGATCATCTGCGCCGTCGAGCGCACCGAACCGAGCAGCGGAAACTTCGAACCCGACGCCCAGCCGGCGAGCGAGATGCCGTAGACGCCGATCGAGGTCAGCGAAAAAATGAACAGGATGCCGGCATTGACGTCGCCGACGCTGTACGCCCCGTTCGCGTCACCGGTGAACGGGATGATCGCAAACGTACCCATCGCGGTGATGAGCGAGATGAACGGCGCCAGCTTGTAGATCAGCGGATCGGCCGTATTGGGCGTTAAATCTTCCTTGAACATCATCTTGAGCGCGTCGGCGGCGGGCTGCATCATGCCCCACGGACCGACCCGGTTCGGACCGGGACGAAGCTGCATCCAGGCCATGATCTTGCGCTCGGCCAGCATCGAGTAGGCGAACGTGGTGACCACGATCAGCAGCAAGATCGCCGACTTGATCAGCACGATGACCCATAGCGGCACGGCCGCAATTGCGGCGTTCACGCTTGGGCCTCGAGCAGTGCGTTCGCGCTCCGCTTGCCGGCCACGTGAACGTTGACCGCGCCGCGCAGCGCGTTGAGCGGCGCGCCGGGAACGCCTTCGACCAGCACCACTGCGCCCTCGGGCACGTGCTCGTCGAGCACGACGGACAAGCCGTCGATGCGCCCGCGATCGGGTCCGGCGACGTCGATGAGGTCGCCGCGCCCGAGCTTCATTGCCGCCGCGGTGCGCGGATGGATCGATGCTTGCGGGCCGATGCGAAGGCCGGCGAGCGTCGTGTCGTGCGCCATCGTGCCGCCGCCGCTGAGGATGTTGGCGGCGGCGATCACGCGCAGCGTCTCGCTCTCGACGGCCGCGCGCGGCGGAACCTTCTCGGGTTCGGGCATATCGGGAATCGCCGGAGCTTGCGAGACGAGGACGCCGATGCGGCCCTCGATCTCATCGGCCGCGGGCAACTGCACGCCGAGCGCTTCGGCCAGCGCGACGAGCATGTCGCCGTCGGCCCACGCTTCGCCCGGCGCGGGTACGCCGGCGACAACCGGCAGCACGTCGCCGGCCAGGTTCGTCGTCGTGCCGGTTTTCTCAAACGCGCTGCACGCCGGCAATACCAGCGTCGCAAGTTCGGCCGTTTCCGTCATGAAGAGATCGCTGACGACGACGAACGGCGTCTTCTTCAGTGCCTCGAGCGCGAGTTCGCGATCGGGCCAGTGCAGCACCGGGTTCACACCCATCAGCGCGAGCGTCGTCAACTTGCCGTCGCGGCCCGCTTCGAGCAGCGCTTGCGTGCCCAAACCGTCTTTGCGCGGAAACATTCCGACCGCTTCCGCACCGCGCGCGTTCGGCTGTTCGCCGAGCACGTAGGTGTGGAGTTTCGTGCCTTCGGGCAACTCCGTCGCCCACTTCTTCACCGCGCCGCTCTCGCTCGTGGGCACGCCGTCCCACACCATCGCAATGCGCTTGGCATTCTTCGGTACGGCCTTGACCGCATCGGCAAACGTCGCGGCGCTCACGCTGCGCATGCCGCGCGGCGTGGCGTGGTCGCCGACGGTGATCAGCGTCGCGCCCTTGCGGCGCACGGCTTTGCGGATCCGCAGGTCGAGCACCGGCGCGAGTTGCGCCGGCGAGCGTCCGAACGTGATGATGCACTCGGCGTTCTCGAGATCGACGTGCGTTCCGCCGGTGGCGCCCGGGAAGGCCTGATGCTGTCCGCTGCTGCGCCAGTCGAGGTTCTCGACGCCCAGCGCGCGGTGGATGTGCTGCAGCAAGAACGCTTCTTCATTCAAGAGCCGGCCGCCGCCGACCGCACCGGCCGAGCCCGCACCGCTCTTCGCGATTCCCTCGCGCAGCGCGGTCTTCCAAAGCGTGATCGCATCGTCCCAGCTGATTTGGACCCACTCGCCGTTTTGGCGGTAGAGCGGCTGCGTGAGCCGGCGGTCGTCTTTCACGTACCCGACGTTGTAGCGGCCGCGATCGCACAGCCAGCCGTCGGAGATCGCGTCGTCTTCCTCAACGCTCATCGTGCGCTGAACCATCGAGACGCGCGAATCGACGTGCATCTGGCAGCCGACGCTGCACTGCATGCAGGTGGTCGTCGTGCGGTGGTTGTCCCACGGACGCGACTTGAAACGATAGGTCTTCGAGGTCAGCGCGCCGACCGGGCACAGCTCGGTGACGTTACCGCTGAAATCGGAGTGATACGGCTCGCCGGTGGCGGTCGCGATGATCGCGTGGGCGCCGCGGTCGTCCGTACGCAGCGACTGTTCGCCGGTAATGATCTCATCGAAGCGCACGCAGCGCAGACAGAGCACGCAGCGTTCCTCGTCGAGCACGATCGTCGGTCCGAGATCGACGGCCTTGGGCTTCGACGATTTCGCATCGGCGAGGCGCGAGGCGCCCTGACCGTAGGCCATCGCGTAGTCTTGCAGATCGCACTCGCCGCCCTTGTCGCAGATCGGACAATCCAGCGGATGATTGATCAACAGCAACTCGAGGACCGCGCGGCGGCCTTCGTTCGACATCTTGCTCTGCGTGTGCACGACCATCTTGTCGGCGACCGGCGTGTTACACGCGATCTGCAGCTTCGGCGTGCCCTCGATCTCGACGAGACAAATGCGGCACAGACCCGCGGGGCCGAGCTTCGGGTGATAACAGTACACCGGCACGTCGCGCTGGATCAGCTTCGCGGCTTCAACGACCAGCGTGCCCTTCGGCACCGTGATCTCGATGCCGTCGATCGTCAGCGTGACCTGATCGGTCGCCGGTAAGGTAGCGCTCATGAAGCAACTCGCTCGGGGACGGGTTCGGCGCGCTTCACGTAACCGCGGAACTGGTCTTCGAACCGGTTGAGCACCGAGCCGAAGAACGGTTCGATCGAATCGCCGAGCGCGCACAGATTCAAACCGGTGATCTGATGACACGCCGATTTGAGGATGTCGATGTCGGAATCAAGGCCGCGCCCGTCGAGGATGCGCTCGAGCGTTTTCTGGATCCAGCTGCCGCCCTCGCGGCATGGCGTACACTGACCGCACGATTCGTGCGCGTAAAAACGGATCAACGCGTAAGAGGCCTTTACGAAATCGGTCGTATCGTCGAATACGACCATGGCACCCGAACCGAGCATCGAGCCGGCCTTCGAGATCGTGTCGAAGTCGTAGCTGAGATCGAGGTGCTCGGGAAAGAGACACGCCGAGGAACCGCCGCCGGGCTGCACGCCGACGAGCGTGCGGCCGTCGCGCAGTCCGCCCGCGCAGTCATAAATGAGCTGGCGGATCGTCGTTCCCAGCGGAACTTCGTAATTGCCCGGCTTCTTGACGTGACCGGAAACCGAGACGACCTTGAAGCCCGGCGAACGCTCCGGTCCGGCCTTGGCGAACCACTCGGCGCCGTTGCGCAAAATGTACGGCAGATACGCGAGCGTCTCGACGTTGTTGACGACCGTCGGCTCGCCGTAGAGGCCCTTGATCGCCGGAAAGGGCGGCTTGAGCCGCGGCTCACCGCGTTTGCCTTCGAGCGAGTTGAGCAGTCCGGTTTCTTCACCGCAAATGTAAGCGCCGGCCCCGCGATGGATCGTGAACTCGAGATCGTAGTCGCCGCCGCAGATGCCTTTGCCGATGTAGCCCGCCACGCGCGCTTGTTTCACCGCGTCGCGCATGATTTCGAAACCGTCTTGGAATTCGCCGCGGATGTAGATGAACGCGTGATGGCAGCCGATCGCATACGCGCCGATCAAGATCCCTTCGATGATCTGATGCGGCGTCTGTTCGAGCAGCATGTGATCTTTGAACGTCCCGGGTTCGGCCTCGTCGCAGTTGCAGACGAGATAGCGCGGGCGGCCGTTGTCCGGGAGGAACGACCATTTGCGGCCGGTCGGGAAACCCGCGCCGCCGCGGCCGCGCAAGTTCGATCCCATCGCGAGATCCATCACGGCTTTCTGGCCGAGTTCCTTGACCGCGCGTTCGAGCTGTGCGTAGCCGCCGGTCGATTTGTAGACCTCGATATCGCGCAGGTTGAGCTCGCCGATGCCTTTCGTCAGCACCTCGACGACCGGGCTAGCCATTTAGTGGTGTCCTCCGTCTCCGGACGAGGGGCGCAATTGCGGTTCGTGCGCGAGCCGCTCGTTCGAGCGCGCCGCGAAGGCCGAATCGCTGACGATCCGGTCGAGCATGATCACGCCGCTGCGATCGCCGACGCCGCCGGCGTTGTTCGGATTCGGGACGCCCACACCGCCGGCCGATTTGCGGCCCGTCTCGGCTTCGACTTTCCAGTGCCGCTCGGGCGCTTTGGTCTGCGGCCGCGGCTTGACGTCGTAGGTGCCGGCGCGCATCGCGGCCAGCATGTCGTCGATCATCTTCGGCGTCAGATCGTACTTGAAGCGCAGGTTCACTTGCATGCACGGCGCGCGGTCGCACGATGCCAGGCACTCGACTTCTTCATATGAGAACAAGCCGTCGTCGGTCGTCTCCAGATGTCCGATGCCGAGATGCTCGCGGAAGTACGCCATGATCTCCTCGGCGCCGTTCATCAGGCACGAGAGATTGCGGCAGACTTGCAGCATGTATTTGCCGACCGGCCGCCGGTAGAACAGCGTGTAGAACGAGATCGTCGACTCGACAACCGACAGCGGCTGATCCAGCAGGTGCGCGATGGCCGCGAGCGCATTGGGCGACGTGTATCCTTCGTGCTCCTGGAACAGATGTGCCATCGGAATCAGCGCGCTGCGCGAATCTTCGTAGAGCCCGATCAGCTCTTCGCATTCCGGCTTCAGCTTGACGAACAGCTCGTCGAACGCATTGCCCGGCCGCGTAATATAGGGATCCCAATCCGCGACCAGATCCACATCCGGCGTTGTGGTGGCATCGCTCATCGGTCGACCTCACCGAAGACGGGATCGAGTGAGCCGATCATGACGACCATGTCGGCGATGTACTCGCCGACCGCGATCTTCTTCAATACTTGCAGGTTGTACATCGACGGCGGACGAGTGCGCACGCGCCACGGCCGGTTGTCGCCGTTGGACACGATGTAGTAGCCGAGTTCACCGCGCGGTCCTTCGATCGCTTGATAGACGTCGCCCGGCGGAACGCGGAACGATTCGCTGACGATCTTGAAGTGATGAATCAGCGCTTCCATCGAGAGCGCGATCGTCTCTTTCGGCGGCGGCGCGTACTTCGTGTCGGCGATCATGACCGGGCCCGGCGTTTTGAGGAACTTGCGCGCCTGCTCGATGATCCGCATCGATTGGTCCATTTCGTCGAGGCGCACCATGAAGCGCGCGTAGGCGTCGCCTTCGGTGCGCGTAACCACGTCGAACTCGTAGTTTTCGTAACCGCTGTACGGGAACGCGCGCCGCACGTCGTACGGCACGCCGGCCGCGCGCAGCGAGGGTCCGGTGATGCCCCACGCGACGGCGTCATCGGCGTTGAGGATGCCGACGTCGATCATGCGGTCTTGCAGGATCGGGTTCTTCTGCAAGAGCGCGCGCAGATCGCGCATGCGCGGGTAGTACATCGCGATCAGCTCGTCGACTTTGCGCAGAAAGCCCTCGGGCAGATCGTCGCGCAGCCCGCCGATACGCAGGTAGTTGGGATGCATCCGCGCGCCGCCCGAGAGTTCGGTCAAATCGAGGATGCGCTCGCGCAGGTCGAAGGCGTAGAAAAAGCCCGAGATCGCGCCGAGATCGATGCCGCCCGTGCCGAGCCAAACGCAGTGCGACGCAATGCGGTGCAGTTCGCACAGCAGCACGCGGGCATGCTGCGCGCGCACCGGGATGTCGCCCGAAATGCCGAGCAGCTTTTCGACGCCCATCACATAGCAGCACGCGTTGGAGAGCGGCGAGAGATAGTCCATCCGCTCGATGACCGTCGACGCCTGCGTCCAGAAAAGATTTTCGGCCGACTTCTCGATGCCGGTGTGCAGGTAGCCGATTTCGGGATCGGCTTTCATTACCGTCTCGCCCTCGAGTTCGGTGAGCACTTGCAGCACGCCGTGCGTCGACGGATGCTGCGGCCCCATCGAGATGACCATGCGGCCATCGCCGCTGGGTGCGATCTCCAAGCCCGGTGCGGTCGGAACCACGACGGCGTCGGTCATTGCGCGTCGTCTTTCACGGCTTGTCCGCGCGCGGCCGCGATTTGGCGCTGCAGCGCGGCGGCGGTGCGGCCCGAAGCGGGCGTTCCCGCGGCCACGTTGGACTTCAGCGCAAACGACGGGCGCGGCGTCTTCTCACGTCCGGGCCCGCGCAACGGGTAATCCTTGCGCAACGGATAGCCTTCCCATTCGACGGGCATCTGGATGCGGCGCAGATCGGGGTGGCCCGAAAACGTGACGCCGAACAGATCGTACACTTCGCGTTCCGGCCAATCGGCGGCCGGCCACAGGTCGGTCATCGTCGGCACGACCGGATCGTTTTCCGCAACGCCGCACAATACGCGCACGCGTTCCGGCTGACCGATTTGCGCGAGCGTGGTCGACGTGCTCGCGAGTTTGATCAAATGATAGACCACGTCCAGACGCGGCTCGCGGCCCGGATAATCGGCGCCGCCGATGTCGATCAGCATCGTGAAGCCCTCGGCGCGCAGCGCTTCGAGGGTCGCGCGCACGTCGGCCGGCGTCACGCGAATGACGCGCGCATCACCGATGTCTGCCCGAACGGCAGTCGGGTCGAGGGCAGTTGCCCCGGCCGGGGGAGTTTGTGAGCTCGGCATTTACGTCGTGCCTCTATGCTCGCGCGAGAATTCCGCCGCGACCGCCTTGGCGTATCTGCTGCTGGATCAGGTTGACGGCGTAGAGCAAGCCGTCGGGCGTCGGCGGGCAGCCCGGCACGTAAACGTCGACGGGAACGATCGTGTCGACGCCCTGCACGATGGCGTAATTGTCGAATACGCCGCCCGACGATGCGCACGCGCCCATCGAAATCACCCACTTCGGATCGGCCATCTGCTCCCACAGGCGCCGCACGACCGGCGCCATCTTCTGCGCCACGCGGCCCGAGACGATCATCAAGTCGGCCTGGCGCGGGGACGCGCGAAACACTTCGGAGCCGAAGCGCGCGATGTCGTACTCGGCCGCCGTCGCGGTCATCATCTCGATCGCGCAGCAGGCGAGTCCCATCGTCAACGGCCACACGCTCGAGGATTGCGCCCAGCGCGCAACATCGTCGAGTTTGGCCAGAAAAAACTGGCCGGGCATGTCGTTTACCGCCACTGAAAGCCTCCGCGTCGCCACACGTATGCATAACCGATGGCGAGCACGACGACGAACGACACCATCTCCACCAGACCGAACGTCCGCAGCTGGTGCATCTGCACCGCCCACGGATAGAATGACGCCGCCTCTACATCGAAAATCACGAACAGCATCGCGATCAAGTAAAACCGGACCGGAAAGCGTCCCGCTACCTCAGAGGTCGGTTCGACGCCGCATTCGTAGGCCTCACTCTTGACCGGATTCGGCTTCTTGCGTCCCATCTGACCGGGCAAACTGCAAAACAGCAATGCGGCGATGAAAGCAACGAGGAGATACAGTGCGACGGGACCATAGGGGGTCATAGATGTGAAAAACTTCACGAAACGGGTGCGGAGCGCCTTCGCCCTCGGACTGACCGCCTGCGCGCTAGCAGCGTGCACAATGGGACCGAACGGATTGGGCGCATCCGCCTATGGTACAGTCACCGGACGCGTCGTCGACACGCAGTCACTGCAGCCGATTTCCGGTGCGACGATAACGGTCGGGAACATTGTTGCCGTGACCGCGGCCATCGACCAAGGCGAGTTCACATTGCGCAACGTGCCGCTCGGCACGCATGCGATCACGATCTCCGCGGTGGGGTGGAAAACCTATACCGGCCAGGTCACTGTGGAGAGGGATACAGGCGCCGATACGGGCGTCATCGGACTGCCGTCCGCGCTCGCCCGCTGAGCTGATTGCCCGGTAAGCTATATGAGCAAGCGTTCAGTTGCGCCGGTGGACTGCCAAAAAACGCCGGATGATGTCGACGGGGGTAGCAAAACCGATCGCCCGCTCGTCGTCGAAGCGCGACTCGGCGAGTCCGATGACCGTGCCGGTCGCCGCATCGAACACCGGGCCGCCCGACTCGCCCGGAATGATCGGCACGTCGATCTCCATCGTCCCGTTGCGCACGCTCGCGATTCGGCCCGTATACAAGGAAACGACGGCGTCGAGGCGTTCGTCTTCGAACGCGTCCGGAATCGGATAACCGAGAACGCCGATGTCGCGTCCGGGGACCACCAAGGACATGTCGCCCAAGGTGATGGGTTTGAGGTTCGGGGTCGGGATCTCGAGCAGCGCGAGGTCGTCGTCATCGTCGCTCACCGCGATCACGCGCAGCGGGACCGGTTTGCCCGCATCGCCGACCTTCGCGCGCAGGTCGCGCGCGTCGGCCACGACATGCGCGTCGGTGAGGATGCGCGAGCCCCAGGCGCCGCTCTCGATGATCGCGCCGCTGCCGTAGGCTTCGTCCCACTTTCCCTTGCGCTTGGGATCGTCGGCCGGAATCTGCATCGTGATCAGCGCGACCGACGGGTGCAGACGCTCGTAGAGCTGCGTGTACGGTTCGGGCCCGCCGGCGACCGGCTGCGCGGCGCGCGCGCAGGCGGTCAACGCAATCACGATGAGAAGCGCGATGCAGCGCAGCGAGAACATCAAGCCGAGCGCGCGCCGGCATTCAGACGCGCGACGATTGCCGCCCGCAAGCGATCGATGCCGTCGTTGGCCGTCGCGCTCACTTGGATCGCCTCCGGGGGCAGCGCAGCGCGCGCGGCGTCATCCAGGCGATCGATCTTGTTGCACACCAGCAGCGTCGTCTTGTCCGCGAGGTGGAGTTCGCCGAGAATCGTTTCCACGCTCGCGCGCTGGCGCGGCCAATCCGGATTCGACGCGTCGACTACGTGCAGCAGGATGTCCGCCACGTCGAGCTCTTCGAGCGTTGCGCGAAATGCGTTGATCAGTTCCTTCGGCAAGGCGGTGATGAACCCGACGGTGTCGGCGAGGCGAATGCTGCGGCCGTCGCCGATGTAGACGCGGCGCAAGGTGGGATCGAGCGTGGCAAACGGCTGATCGGCGACGAACGCGTTGCCGCCGGTGCCCGCGAGCCGGTTGAGCAGCGATGACTTGCCGACGTTGGTATATCCGACCAGCGCAACGTAGGGATCGCGGCCACTGCCCGAGCGCCGCGTGGCGCGCTGTTTTCGCACTTCGTCGAGCTGCCGCCCGAGCAGCGTGACGCGCGCCGCGATCTTGCGCCGGTCGACTTCGAGTTTCGTTTCACCGGGGCCGCGGGTACCGACGCCGCCACCCAAGCGCGAGAGCGCGATGCCAGAACCGATCAGGTTGGATTGACGGTAGCGCAGCTGCGCGAGTTCGACTTGCAACTGTCCTTCGCGCGAACGGGCGTGCTGCGCGAAGATATCGAGGATCAGCATCGTGCGGTCGACGATCGGCAGCGGCACCGCCTTCTCGAGGTTGATGCGCTGCCTCGGACGCAGGTCGTTAAACACCATCAGCACGTCCGCGTCGAGTTCTTTCGCGCGTTCCGCGATCTCACGCGCCTTGCCGCTCCCGACCAAAGTCACCGGATCGACGTGCGGCAGTTTCTGGATCACCTCGCCCACGATCACGACGCCCGTCGCGCGCGCGAGCGCGGCGAACTCCGCGAATTCCGGTGCTAGCGGCGCCGCGCGGTCGCTCAAGTCGACGGCAACGAGAAGCGCCCGCTGCGGGAGCGGCGCCACCGTGCTCAAACGCGGGTGGTGTTGAAGATCCGGATCAGCCATGCGAGTCCATCGTTGTAGCGGGGACCGGGTCGCTCGAGGATCGCCGGGTCCGGGAGATATGCGATCCGATGCTCGCGAACGGCGCGCAGCGCGTTCCACGGGGGCCGATCGAGCACGGATTGCAACTGTACCGTCGGATCAGCAATCAGCACGTCGGGTTGCATCGCGATCAGCGCTTCGGCGCTATATGCTCCGTAGGCACCCGTCATGTGCGCCGCGTTGACGCCGCCGGCGAGTTCGAGCAGCTTGGCGATGTAGGATCCGGTGCCGACCGTGAAGATCGGCCCGGTCCCGAGCACCACGAACGCGCGCAACGGTGCTGGTCGCTTGCGCACGGTTCGCATCAACGCGGTTGTCCGGCCGCGCAAACGGTCGGTGAGCGCGTGCGCGGCATCGTCGCGGCCGGTGAGCAAACCCAACGCTTCGATGTCGACGAAGATGTCGTCGAATCCGTTGTCGTTGAGCAACACCGTGCGAATACCGGACTTGCGGATGTCGGCTGCGGGCGCCGATTGTGAATTGATGCCGACGACGACGTCGGGCCGCAAACGCACGATCCGCTCCACGTCGGCGGAAGCGTAGCTCGAAATGACCGGCAGCGCGGTTGCGGCCTTCGGATAGTCGGTGTACTGCGAGACGCCGACGACCATCGCGCCCGCGCCGATCGCGAACAGGTCTTCGGTCAACGAGGGGATCAGCGAGACGATGCGCCGCGGAAGGTCGACGTGCGAAGGCGCAGGTGCCGCGCAACCGGCGATCGCCAGCGCTGCGGCCAGCGCGAAAACGCGTACGAAGGACACTCGCTGGCGATACGCCGGGCAGGTCGGTGGGCCTGCGCCGCGCAAATTCGGCCGTACTCGCGTGAACGGGAAGCCGGTTGGAATCCGGCACGGTCGCGCCACTGTATGCGGGGAGCCGCCGGCACGTCACTCCGATCCGTCGGGGGAAGGCACCGGCCTAAGGCACTGATCCGCAAGTCAGGATACCGAGCCCGCGAGTAACAACTGCACTTCCGCCTCGCGAAAAGGTTGGTATCGGTCAATGGTTTCCCTTCAACGCGCGCGTGCGCTTCTGGCGCCGTGCGTCCTGGGCGTTGCGCTGTTCGGCGCGCCGTCACTTGGCACGGCCCAAACAACTCCCGCCCCCGCCCCGTCTGCATCGGAGTTGCCCGAGATCGGCACCGTTACGACGAGCGACCGGCACAACGAACCAATTGCGAACACGACACATCCCACGTTCGTCGTCGATCGCAAAACGATCGAAGCGAACGGCTATCGCACGGTCGGCGAAGCGCTGGCGAACGTGCCGGGTGTCAACGTGTTCTCCTACGGACCGTTCGGCGCAGCGAACAACTACGGGATTCGCGGTACGACGTCGGCGCAAACGCTCGTTCTGCAAGACGGCATGCCGATCGCAACCGGTTCCAACGGCACGGTCGATCTCGGTTCGCTCGCGACGATCGGCGTGCAGCGCATCGAGGTCGTGGAAAGCGGCAGCTCGACGCTCTACGGCAGCGGCGCGACGGGCGGCGTGATCAACATCATCACGTCGGTCGAAGCGCAGCCCTACGCGCGCTATTCCGACGGCACCTACGGCAATCAGGACATCGCCGCGCAAGCCGGCATCGGCGGCCTCGCCGTTTCGTTCGAACGTCACACCGCGACGAACATCTACGATTATCCGGCGTTCAACTATCCCGGCGGCAACGCAACGCCGGCCGGCACGCGCGTCAACGCCGGCGGTCAGCAAACCGTCGCGCGCGTGTCTTACTTCGCGCAGCTCGGCGGGGGCTGGACGGCCCATCTCGCCGCGGGCGACAACGGCATCGATGCCGGCGTTCCCGGCGGGCTGTCGTTCCTGACGCCGGCCGCAGAGCAAGGCACGAACCGCACCGATGGCCTGCTCGACATCGCGCATACCGCGGGGCCGACGACGTTCGACGTCACGCTGTCCAGCGTCGTGCAGAAGCTGAGATACTTCGATACGCTCGCCGACCTCACCGGCGGCGGCCCGGGCTTCGGCGAACAGAACACGTTCGATGCGCGCTCGCAGGTGTCGCTGCGCTATGCGACGTCGGGTGCCAACACCGATCTCGTTACCGGCGTCGATCTCGCGCGCGAGACCGCGCTGCTCACGTTCCCGCCCTCGATGCCGCCGCAAGGCGCGATCGGCGCAGCCCAATCGCAAGCAGCGCTCTACGCGCAGGGCGGCTATAACGCCGGCTCCGCCGTTCGGCTGATCTTCGGCCTGCGCGGTGAGAACGACGGGCCTGCCGGGAGCGTGCTCGCCCCGTCGTTCGGCACGCGCGTGCAACTCGGCGCCGCCCAGCTCAGCGGAAACGTCAGCGAATCGTTCCGCGTCCCGACCTTGGTCGATCTCTACTATCCGGGATTCTCGAACCCGAACTTGCTGCCCGAGAAGCTCTCGAATTTCGATACGACCCTCGCCTTTCCGCACATCCTCGGCGGCATCTCGGCGGGTTACTTCGGCCGTGACGGCTCGAACCTGATCGTGCTCGACCCGGCGACGTTTCTTCCGTTCAACGCCTCGCGCATCTCGGTGAACGGTTTGCAGTTCACGATTGCAGCACCGCCCATCGCCGGTCTGCGCGTTTCGGCCAGCGTGACCAACGTGTATCGCGCGATCGACACGACCACCGGCGTGCGTCTCGCAAGCACGCCGCCGATCGTCGCAACGCTCGGCATCGAGCACCCGTTCGATGCGGGCCCATTCGCCTTCGGCGCGCACCTGCGCATCGTCGGCTCATCACCGGACGTCCCCAACTTCAGCGGCGGCCCGTCACTCGCCGACCCCTACGACAGCTACACCACAGCCGACGCATTTCTGCGCTACCGCATCACCAAATCCGCCATCATCTCGGCACGCGTCCTAAACCTCACCAACCAATACTACGCACCAATCTTCGGCTACCCCGCCCCCGCCCGCACCCTGCAACTAGAACTAGCCACCCGCTAAAACACCTCGCAGCACTGTCATTCCGAGCGAAGTGCCGCAGGCACGTAGACGAGGAATGCGAGATCGTCGCGGCAATCAGCGTGCGACCGCGAAGGCGGGAGTAGTCGTTAATTCAAGTCCTTTTTTAAGCCACTGCTCGTGCCTTCGCGCTCGCACTCGATCGCTAAATTGGTGGCGCGTCCCTCGTCTGCGCACCTAAAGGTGCTCCGCTCGGGATGACAGCTGGTGCCGTCCGGCGGCGGGGGAGGGCTACCATCGTGCCGTCTTCGGTGCGGCCGACGGCGATTTCCGCGCCGTAGGCGCGCGTGAGGAGGTCGGCGCGGAAGACGGCGTCGATCGGGCCGTCGGCGAGGACCGTGCCGTCGCCGACGAGCACGATGCGATCGACCGATGCTACGGCGAGATTCAGATCGTGCAGCACGACGGCGATCGCAGCGCCGTCGGCGACGAGCCCGCGCAGGATGTCGAGCGTCGCATACGCGCCGCCTAAATCGAGATGGCTCGTCGGCTCGTCGAAGAGCAGCGTGGGCGTCTGCTGCGCGAGCGCAGTGGCGATCCACACGCGCTGACGTTCGCCGCTCGAGAGCGTATCGAGCAAACGTTCCGCGAACGGTACGAGGCCGACGCGCTCGAGCGCCGTTTCCACGATTGCCTCATCTTCCGGCGGCCCACTCCATTGCCACCACGCACGATGCGCGAGCCGGCCCATGGCCACCGCATCTCGCACCGTGACGTCGCCGTCGGCGTGTTCTTCCGCCGCAACGAGCGCTACGCGGCGCGCGCGTTCGGCCGGTGAGAGCCCGTGCACGAGCGTGCCGTCCACCGCCACGCTGCCCTGCATCGGCGCGAGCGATCCGGCCAGCGCGCGCAGCAGCGTCGATTTTCCCGATCCGTTCGGCCCGACGATCGCCACCAATTCGTGCGGACGCAACGTCAGGTCGACGCGGTGCAACACGATCCGGCCATCGTACCCGAGCACGAGCCCGCGCGCGTCGATCATGCGGCGCGCCGGCGCCGAAACGCGATGAATAGAAACACCGGCACGCCGATCAATGACAGCAGCACCCCGATCGGCAATTCGATCGGCGGAGCGGCCGAGCGTGCGAGAGTATCGGCCAGCACGACGATCGCGGCGCCGGCCGGAATGCTCGCGGGCACGGTCCAGCGCATATCCGATCCGCAGATCGCGCGCGCGAGATGCGGTACGATCAGCCCGACGAAGCCGATCACGCCGCTGACGCTCACCGCCGCGGCAACGAGCAGCGACGACGCGATCAGCGCGAGCCAGCGCGTGCGTGAGAGATCGACGCCGAGCGCCACGGCGCGCGCATCGCCCAACCGGATCGCGTTGAGCGCCGGCACTACCGCTGCCGCGAACGCGAAGCCGAGCGCGGCGTACGCCGCCGCCCAACCGAAATCGGTCCAACCGTGACCGGTGAGCGAGCCGCCGAGCCAGGCGAGGATGCTCAGCGACACGCTCGCGCTCGGCGAGAGCATGATGACGAGCGTCGTCATGCCCGCAAACAGCGACGTGACCGCGATACCGGCCAAAATCAATCGTTCGGGCGACACCCCGCGTCCGCGGCGCGCGAGCGCGGCCACACCGACGGTCGTTGCAAGTGCCGCCGCAAATGCAATGCCGGCGTAGAACGGCGAGGGAACGCCCAGAGCGATCGCGATCGCGATGGTGAACGCGGCGCCCGCGCTGCCGCCGGTGAGATACGGGTCGACCAAGCCGTTGCGCAACATGCTTTGCAGCAGGCTTCCGCTCACGCCGAGCGCGGCGCCGACGAGCATCGCGATCGTGACCCGCGGCAAACGCAGTGCCCAGACGATTGCGCCGGCGTCTCCGCCGGCATGCGGGTGCGCGAGCGCGCCGAGCACGCTCGAAAGCGGCAGGTTGACCGAACCGATCGTCACGCCGGCCGCGACGGCAACGAGCAAGAACACGATCAGCGCCGCGAGGCTGATGCTGCGACGCAGCGTCAGGGTCATCGAACGGCCCTTCAGCGATGCCGCGTTCACTCCTCGCCGCGCAAAAACAAACGCGCCCCGCAGACGAATCTGCGAGGCGCGCTTGACGACGTATCGTTTACGTCAGTCCGGGTTTACGGCCACTTGACGATGGCTTCGACACCAAACTGGGCATTCGAGTAGTACTTGTTCCCGCCGATGCCGACGAAGAACGGTTGGCTCGTCTTGTCGCCGCGGACTTCACCGCGGAGAATGACGTTGTTGTTCGGAGCGTACTGGATTGTCGCCGTAGCTTCACCCCAGCGCATCGATTCGCCGGTACGAAGACCGCCGTAGTCGCCGAAGCCCTCGCCGCGTAGCGTGGCGCTCCATTGGCTGTTGATCGTGTAGTTGACGTAACCCGCGAGACCATCCCACGTGCCCGTACCGTAACCGATGATCGCGGTGCCGGGACCGTTGAGGATGTTCGAGTTCGTCTGTTGACCGGCATCGCCGTTGAGGACGAACTTCAGGTTCGGGAGCGCATTCCACGTCAACACGACGTCGATGAGGCTCTTGTTCGGACGCGCCGGTGAGACCACATAGAGTCCCGGCGTGGCCATGGCATACGCTTCTTCGACTTGGCCGGTGTAACCGTCGACCGTCGCCGAGAAGGCTTTGCTCGGATTCCAGATCGCGCCGCCCTCGATCGTCAACGAGTTGGAGTCGTTGGCTTCGGGAGCACCGCCGAAGTTATTGAACGGGGGCGGGAAGTTGTTCTGCGGCGCGTTCAACGCCCAGACCGTGTCCCAGCCCTTGTTGACGCCGGCCACGAACGAGAGGTTCCCGTTCATCGCCCAGGTCAGACGGCCGCCGGTGTGCGTGAACGGCACCGCGTAACCGAAGAGAATCGAGCGCGAGAAGTTGAGATCGCTCGGGCTCTCGATGACTTCGGCGCCGGCCAGCGTTTCGAATCGGCCGACGATACCGGTGAATTGACCGCTGCTCAATTGCAGGTAGGCCTGCGTGAGATCGATCGAGGGACCCGACAAGACCGTTCCCGTGCCGTTGAGGCTCGGAGCACCGTCGAGTTGGCTCTTGGGCCACGAGTTCGTGACGTTGGCGTCATCGCCGAAGATCGCCTCAACCTTACCGCCGATGGGACCGTTGTAGGCGACTTGAAGGTTGAAGTTGTGGAACTGGATTTGCTGATTGAGATCGTCGAAGACGCGCCCGGAGATGAACGAGCCGCCGGGGGATCCCACCGCGCTCGCAATTGAGGCCGAGGTGTAACCCGCGTCAGCGTATCCGCTAACCTGGAGCAAATGGGGCGGCGGAGTCGGTGTGGGGGAGGGCGCCGGTGCAGGTTGTGCAGGAGCGGGTGCGGCTTGCGCCACCACTTCGTCTGCGCCCGCAGGTGATGCATTCCACATCGCAATCGCCCCAACGATTGCGGCGAGAGATGCTAGTCGTAGTTTCAAGTGTTTCCTTTTCTCATAAAGAGCGTTCGCCCGTGCAAGGACCCCACAGCCACGCGGCTCCGGGGAAAACGGCCGAACGGAGACAAGGCTCCCCGCGCAGGCGCGCGAGGACTGACCTCCTGTTAATATTATCCCACGATTCGACTAGCGGCAACCACTATTGGTAGGAGAGGTCGCCTTTTTTTCTATGCAAATGGCGAGTCAGCAAGCAGGCGGGTCCTCGAACGGCCTGCGACTATTGCGTGGGCGACTGCGCGGTGAAGCCGCTGTGCGCGTCGCCGGACGAGACCCAGCCGTAGTGGCCCCGATTGGGGCCGGAGGTCAGCTTGACCCCTACCGTATCCTGAGCGACGGAGGAGTACCGCGGCTTGGAACTCAGCGGATCGCACGCAACGACGATCGCATGCGTGCCCGACTTGGAGAGCACCGTATGCGTGAGGACGTCAGATGTGTTCTTCATGGCCCCGCTGACGTAATCGATCGCGCGCTGACGCGAATCCCACACGAGCACGTCAGGATCGAAATCGCTCGAGCGCAAAACGACGGCGGCACCCGTCGACAACGAGCACGAACTCGCGTCAGCCGGTGGCGCCGAAAACCATAGCGCCGCCAGCAGTGCGGCGATGACCGAACGTACCACGCGGCCCTCTGCACCGAATGTCGACCGCTGTCCTGGCGCAGCCGCTGTTCTTGCTGGGTAACGCTCGCACTTTCAGGGAACGAGCAAGTACGTGAAAAAATTCGTTCGTCCGCTCGCAGCGGGTGCCGGGTTAACGGGCGCGCTCGCCGTGTTCAATCGCAGTGTGAGCAACGGACCCGAACCCATCAACGCGCTGGGCGGTACCGTTCGGCGCTGGAACTGGCGCGGCCACGGCATCTTCTCCACCGAATCCGGCACCGGTCCGCTGATCGTGCTCGTGCATGGCGTCTACGCAGGCGCATCGTCGTACGAGTATCGCAAACTCTTTCCGCTGCTCGCCGCAAACCATCGCGTAGTGGCGTTCGATCTGCTGGGCTGCGGTCTCTCCGATCGTCCGAATCTGGGCTATTCCGCCGATCTCTTCACCGAGCTCGTTATCGACGCGATGGCCGACGCCGGCGGTGCGGAGCCGGTGACCGTCGTCGGGTCATCGCTCGGCGCGGCCTTCGCTATTCGCGCCGCAGCTCGTTCGAAGCAACGCATCGCCGGCGTGGTCGCGATTTGTCCGACCGGCCTCGGCGGCGTGCTCGACCGCACGCCCAACGGCGCGCAGCTTGCGCTCACGGGCACCGTGCGCACGCCGCTGCTCGGAGAAGCGTTGTTCAACGGCCTTGCCTCGCGGCCGTCGATCCGCTACTTCTTGGGCCAAGCCAGCTACGCGGACCCCGCCAGCGCAACACCGGAGATCATCGATCATTACTACGCCGTCGCGCACCAGCCCGGCGCGCGTTACGTTCCCGCGCACTTCGTCGGCGGGATGCTCAACTGCAACATCGCGCAAGATCTGCCGTTCGTCGACGCACCGATCCTGGTTGCCTGGGGCGAACACGCGTCGTCGTTCTCACCGCTCGCCAATGCGGGTGAATTTCTCAAGCTCGCGCAGCACGCGAAGCTCGTGACGTTCGCAAATTCGGGCTTGCTGCCGCACGAAGAAGAACCCGAAGCCATGTGTGCCGCCATCGAGGCCTTCCAGAACTAGGGGAGGCCGTTGCCGTTGCTCCACGGCAGCGTGGCCGGCGCGTCTTGCGGTGCGGGGTTGCTCGCGGCACACGAACCGGTTCCGGCCACGCACGAGTACACGACGTGAATCGTCGTGTCGTCGGGGGCGGGTGAAGCGAAGGCCGGTAACGGGCCGCTCCAACCCGCATCGTCGCCTTCGTGATAACCGGCCGGATTCGCCGCGTCGGTAACACCGCTGACGATGACGTACGGCGGCTGCGCGAAGAGGCGCAACGTGACCGTATACCGCCCGTGTGCGAGCGGACTGACGGTGCCGTTTGCATCCGCCGGCCCGGCGTCGCTCGTGATCGCGAGCGAGAGCCGCGATTCTTGCACGAACGGCGAGCACTGGACGTCGATCGCGATATCCGGACCACCGCCGGCGGTGCCGCACAACGGAACACTCTGGGCCGTCGGCGTCACGTCGACCGCGATGCGCAGCGGCGACGACGACGCTGCCGGAGCTTCGAGATCGTGCTGGACGCTCCACGCTGATGCGCTTTCGAGCGCGGGGATCGCCGCGGGCTCGGTCGTGAGCGTTGCGGGCGCCGCCGCGATTTGCGCACCGATCGTCGCGGCAACGTAGCGCTCGTAGCGGCCGAGCGCGGTCTCCACGCCGGGCACGATCAACGCTTTCGCTTCGGCAACGCTCGCAGCGCGCGCCGTGCCGGCCACGCCCGCCACTGCCGAGACGGCCAAGATTGTCAGCATCGCGATCAGGACCAGCGTTTGCGCGAGCATCTATTGCAGCGCCGGGTCTGCGATCGCCGCCGGCAGTTGCGTTTGCGGCGCGTAGCTCGCGGGCGCCAGCTGCGTTGCGAGCGTGACCGTCGACTGCACCGCAACGTTGCACGGATTGGGCGGATAGGCGACCGCGACAGTCAGGGTATCGCTCGGCGCATCGTAGGTGAGGTTGACGTTCATCGAGACGATGCTCGTAGCATTCGCCGAACCGCAATACGCGCGATGCACGCGCACGCCCGCGACGTAGTTCGCGGCCGATGCGAACGCCCACGCGTGATCGGCCGTCGCCGTGGCGCGCTGCGCGGGATCGGCAACCTTCGCGGCGGGATAGTAGGCGGCGGCCGCGCGAGCGCGTTCGATCGCGTTGCGCGCGATGCCGGTAGCCGCGCCGCGCAGCAGTTGCGCCTGCGAAGCGCGAGCGAGTGAGGGCAACAGCGCAAGGGCGTACACGCTGCCCACGACGAGCAGCGCAACGCAGACCACGACTTCGATCAGGCTGAACCCGCCGTCGCTGCGCTGCTCAGTCATCGAACGTCGGATCGGCGTGCATGTCCGCGCAGGCCGTGAGCGCGGCGGAGAAGGCGGCCGGTTCACCGAGGTCGCTCGCAACCTGCTGCGCGCCGCGCGCCTGCACGGCATTGCTCGCATAGTTGACGGGATACGGATCGGCGATGGTACCGGCCAGCGCAGACCCGGCCGGCGGCCACAGCGCAACCGGCCACGTCCGCTCGGCGTTGCCCGGCGCGGGACCGGTAAACGTGAACGTGTAGCCGCCCGTGACGCTATAGGCGGTGACGACGATACGCTGATTGCCGTTCGGCAGCGCCGAATAGCCGTACGCTGCGGGAACGTAGTACGCCGGAGTGTTTTGGAAATCGTACCCAGGCGCGCAATCGGTGAATGCACCGTTGCGTATTTCCGGAAATGCGGTATTCGCTTCGCAGCGCCCATTACACGCGTACGTCAAGACTTGGGTGTAGGCCGACGGCCGGTTACCGGCGACCAGATCGATCGTCGTCTGCACCGGATCGGCGTCGATGGTCACTTCGACGACGTCGTTACCGGTCGTGATGTGCGAGCCGTCAACGTCCAGCGCGTGCGAATCGGCCGCGACCGCCGTGATCCCGGCTGCGTTGAAGAGCCCGCCATCCACGTTTCCCGAAACCGGGTCGGTGTGCGACGCGAGTGCCGGCGCCGGAATCGTGGTGACCGTCAGGCTTGCGATCGGCGAGACCGCAACTTGGGCTTGAAGCGCGGGATCGCATGGGTTCAACGGACCGGCCGCGGCAGCGCGCATGAGTGCCGGCGGCTGCGCCACGTAGAGCGCGAACGATGTGCCGCCGGCGTTGCGCTGCATGAATTCGATCGCGTCGCCGCAGCCCGAAGCGGGCTTCCACACCGCGACGGCCGAGAGCGCATCCGAACGCAGCATTCCGGAAACGACGTCGAGTTGGGCCGCCGCATCGGCGCGCTGCGCGAGCAGGTTCACGTTCCAGCCGATTTGGCGCACGGCCTCAAACCCGGCCAGCGCGACGAACACGAACAGCGCCGTCGCAACCAGCACTTCGATCAGCGTGAAGCCGGCCTCGCGCGATGTTCCGCTCGCGTGCATGAGCGCAGCAGTGCCCGCTTCGCGATGCCGGTAGTCGCGGCAGGCATATAATCCTGACTCGCGGGCACTAGCCACGCGGTGAAGCCAACGTTCGTTGCGCCCATGGTCCTCGCGCTCGCCGCGTGCGGCGGAGGAACCGGCGGCATTTCGAGCGTGGGCGGCACATCCGCGATCGCGACTCCGAGCGCGACCGGAGCCTCCACGACCGCAGCCCCGAGCGCGAGTCCCACAACTCCGCCCGGAGCGACGGTTGACGGTAGAGTGGTCACGATACCGGCGGATGCGTACGGACCGGCGGCAATTGCCGGCGCAACGTACGCATCCGCGGATGCATCGCAAACCAGCCCGCTCGCCAACGCCACGGTGATTGTAGGGCCCGTGCCGATCGTGGGCGCCACGCCCCCGGCGCATCTGCCGGCCGGTGACGTCTCGGCGACGACCGATGCGAACGGCGCGTTCGCGTTGACTCCGCCGCTCGCACCGGCACCGGCATCGAGCGCCGAACCGTTCGTGATTCCACCGGATAATCTCACGGGCTTCGTATCGCCCGCGAGCGGCTACTACGTCCAAGTGTTCGGCGCAGCGACCGACGGCAAGAGCGCCGGCGCTCCGCTTCCGCTGCATCGCTTCATCGCCGCAGGCACGGGCGTCGTGCTGCGCGTCTCAAGCACATCCACTGCCGAAGCCGCGGCGCTCACCGCAGTAAATGCCGATCGCGCCGCCAACGGCGCCGGTCCGCTGATCTTCGATGAATCCGCCCAAGAAGCAGCGCGGCTCCACGCAAGCGATGAATCGTCGGCCAATTACACCTGCCACTACGACACCAAAAACGTCGGTCCATCATCGCGATACCTCGCCGCCGGCGCAATCGGGCTTACAGGCGAGAGCCTCGCGCTCGTCTCCGGCACGGGTGCCATCGCATTCGGGTACTCCGAAGCGGGGTTCCTGGCCGAGAAAACGACAACTCCTCCCGGCGGTCACTATCTCAATTTGGTTGACGGCGCACATCTTTGGGCCGGCCTCGCAGCCATCGTCGACGCGAGCGCTCCAGCCTTCGCAAACGTTGATTACGAACTGGTCACCCCGAACGCCATCGACGCAATTGCCGGCGCATCCGGTTACCCGGTATCCACACCTTGCCCGCCCGGAACCATGGTTAACAGTTCATAGATTGCGCAATAGTGCGCTATACTCGAATGGTTCCCGCGGGAAAGCCGCGACATCGGACCCGGCTCATGCTCGGATCCAAGGGACAGGTCTGCCGGTCCCTTAGTTTTTGGAAGCTGTCACTTCAGGGTGAGATTCAGTTCCATCGGAATCACTTCCCAACGTTCTCCGTTGGATCGGATCTCCGTCGTGGCCGGGCCGAATTCGACGAACCCAACTGACCGGTAAAGTCTCAATGCCTGCGCGTTATGTGAGTACGCGGCAAGTTCGATGTATGTAGCTCTCCGTGCTCGTGCTTTCTCGATGGCCAACGATAGCAGCATCCGGCCGATTCCCTTTCCGCGATACGCCGCCTCGATCACCATCGCCAAAGCCGCACGGTGCTCGCGAAAATATAGCGTGACTTCGCCGACGACGGCGCCGTCGATTTCAACAAAGATCGTGACCATATTTCCGGCCGCGAGCGCAATCGCAATTCGCCGCGCGCGTTCTTCCATGTCAAAGGGAAGCTCTGTGCGGATCCATTGATTTTCGGCGGCAACTCCAGCGATCAATCGAACGATCTCTCCGGCTTCTTCCGGGCCGGCTTCGCGAAAGGTCGGATCCATCGTACCGACGCTGCTCGGTTTTCCGTCCGCATCCTGCCGACGAACGGCGCGCACCGATAATCTAGACTTACGTATTGCTGCCCCAGGCTCCAACCGGCGGCTTGAGAATAGGATCGACCCCATCGTTTGCGAATGCCGGATCGTTCGTATCTTGCAAAGGTGTCGACACAGCGTTGCCGGAGCTCGGCGCGACCGCCGCGACGTAGAATACAAGCGTATAGGCCAATCCGCATACTTGCTGTGGGGGAATGAACGTGACATCCAGCCACTTCGACTTTACCTCACCGACCTCGATCGCGTACGAACCCCACGGCGCTCCGTCTCGCCAAACATCAAGGATGACTGAGAAACTGCCGCCTGGATCGGTGATCGGCGTATGCGTTCCGCAGCCCTGACGGGTAACCGCATTCCCCGTGATGTGAATCGGATTGGATTCGAGGCAACTCGAAAATCCGATTGGGTCCGGGGTGCTGGCAACGCAGGCGGCTGGCGCAATTGGCGTAGAGGTCGGAAGAGCATCGAACTCACAATTCGGCGGTTGACCGGCGTAGCCGGGCGGACACGTACTTGGTCCGCTCGGAGTTGGCACGGCGAGCACATCGCAGACACCTGGAGTCGTAAGATCGGCAGCGTACCCCGCCGGACACGACGCGGGCGGTGGCGTGATGAGCGCGAGCGTGCACGTTTCGGTGCCGGGACAGGTTGGGCTCGGAAGCGGCTGCGCGGACGGTGCTTGCGGCGGCGTCTCAAACGCGACCGGCATGCTGCTGCTGAGCGGGACCTGACAGGGGATCGTAACGTTCCGCACATCGGTCGCATAGGCGAGATGCAGAACAAACGCACCGCTTGCCGGACATGAGTGACTCGTTCCGTTTGTCCGGCCGGCGACGAAATTCGCGAACGCGGTGATCGAGCCGTGGCTGTCGATTGCGAACGCGAATCCCGGCGCGCCGAGCGGTGCGGCAGTTTCGCTGATTGCGACCGTGCTGTCGTACGATGGTCCGCTGCGCGCTGCAAACGCGGGATCGCCCGGCATGCGCGCGTAAACGCGTGCGCGATAACCGCTGCCGGTTTGCGCCGGCGCGAACACGACGGTCGCCGCATCAAAGGCAATCGCCGTGCGGCGCGCTTCGTCGAAAACCGCGCCGACGTCTCGGCCGGCGGACGCGACCGCCGGCGAAGCGCCGGCGAGAAACAACGTGCCGATCGTTCCGACGACGATCACGACGATTGCCGTCACCACGATCGTTTCGATCAGCGTGAATCCCGCCTCGCCCCGCCGCATACGCGGCTTAGTGCCGCAACGGGCCCGCGATCATTCCTTCGGCGTGACCGGGTTTACGGGAGCGCGGCCGGCGAGGACCGCGATGACGTTTTCAGCCGCCATCAGGGCCATCTTGGTGCGGGTTTCTGTGGTGGCGGATCCGATGTGCGGGGCAAGGACGGTATTCGGTGCGGCGAGCAGCGCCGGATCGACGGCGGGTTCGCGTTCGAACACGTCGATGCCGGCGCCGCGGATTGCGCCGGAGGTAAGCGCACGCGCCAGCGCCGTTTCGTCGATCACCGGGCCGCGTGCGGTATTGATGACGAACGCCGATTGCTTCATCAGCGCGAACTCCGCATCGCTCAGGTAGTGGCGCGTAGCCGGCGTCAGCGGCAGATGCAGCGAGAGCACGTCGCTCGATGCCAGCAACGCTTCTTTATCGACAAAGTGCGCGCCCGTCTCTTCTTCGATCGCCTGCGCGACGCGGCGCGAGTTCGCATAGATGACGTGCATGCCGAACCCGCGGCCGCGGCGCGCAACCGCGGTGCCGATCCGTCCGAAGCCGGCGATGCCGAGCGTGCGTCCGGCCAGCTCCGCACCGTGAAACTCCATCATCATCCACTCGCGGAACCGGCCCTCCCGCACGTAGCGGTCGGCCGGAACAACATTTCTCGCCACGGCGAGCAAGAGCGCCCAAGCGAAGTCCGCCGTCGCGTCGGTGAGCACGCCGGGTGTGTTGGTCACCGTCACACCGCGGCGCGCCGCAGCCGCGACGTCGATGTTGTCGTAACCGACCGCAACGTTGGCCACAACTTTGAGCTTGGGACATTGGGCCAGGATAGAATCGTCGATCCGATCGGTGAGCAGCGACACCATCGCGTCCGCGTTGCGCGCGTGCGAAACCAGTTCTTCCGGGGTATAGCCAACGTCGGCGCCGTTGGCGTCCACGGTTGCGTGGGTGGCAAGCAGCTCCAGCGCCTCACGCGGGACGGCTCGCGTGACCACGACCATAGGTTTCGCCATTTCACCCTCCGAAAGCGTGGCACCACATGCGCACCGAGATAGACACGTCGATCTTCAAGAGTTACGACATCCGCGGCATCGTTCCGGCGCAACTCAACGAGGATATCGCCTACGCGATCGGCCGCGCGTTCGTCGAGGTGCTCGACCGTAAGAATATCTGCATCGGCCGCGACATGCGGCCCTCGGGCGAAGCGTTCATGGCAGCCCTCTCGCGCGGCGCGACCGATGCAGGCGCCGACGTTACCCAGGTCGGCCTGATCTCCACCGATGCCATCTACTTCGCCGTCGGGCACTACGGCTTCGACGGCGGCATCATGATCACGGCGTCGCACAATCCGGCCCAGTACAATGGCTTCAAGTTTTGCCGCGAAGAAGCGATCGCGATCTCGATCGAAACGGGCTTAGCCGAAATTCGCGACAAAGCGATCGCGGGCGATTTCAAACCCGCCGCGGCGCACAAGGGCACGGTCAAGCAGCAAGACATCCTCGAAGGCTTCGCCGATCACTGCCTCTCCTTCATCGACGACATCAGCGCGATCAAGCCGTTCACGATTGCGATCGACGCCGGCAACGGCATGGCGGGCGAAACGGTGCCGCGCGTGTTCTCGCGCTTGCCGTGCAAGATCATTCCGATGTACTTCGATCTCGACGGCACGTTTCCGAATCATCCGGCGAGCCCGATCGAACCCGAAAACATGGTCGACTTACAAAAAGCGGTCACCGCGAACAAATGTGATTTCGGGGTTGCGTTCGACGGCGATGCCGACCGGATGTTCCTGGTCGATGAGAAAGCGCAACTGATCGGCGGCGACATCGTCACCGCGCTCGTCGGCATCGATACGATCCGGCTCAATCCCGGCGCGAAGATTCTTTATAACCTGATCTGCAGCCGCAGCGTTCCCGAGGCGATCGAGAAAGCCGGCGGGGTTGCGGTTCGCTCGAAAGTCGGGCACTCGTTCATCAAGAAGACGATGCGCGACGAAGACATTCCATTCGGCGGTGAACATTCGGGGCATTTCTATTTCAAGCGCAACTGGTTCGCCGACTCCGGAATGATCGCGCTGATGCAGTGCCTGAACGTCTTCAGCCGCGCGTCGGGTCCGGTGTCGAGCGTGATCGCGCCGATCGACAAGCGAGCGCGTTCCGGTGAAGTCAACTCGCAGGTCAAAGACATTCCGCAGACCTTGCAAAAGCTGCAAGATCATTTCAAGGGTGCGAAGATCGACTTCCTCGACGGCGTCACGATCCAGTACGACGACTGGTGGATGAACGTCCGGCCATCGAACACCGAACCGTTACTGCGTCTCAACGTCGAAGGTGACAGCCAGGACGTGATGGAGCGCCACCGGGACGAGGCGCTCGCCATCATCCGAGGCTAAGTGGCGGACGCCCTCGCCCGCTACGCGTCGGCACGCGATGACGTCGCCGTGCTGCTCGAGGAATTGTCGGCGTCGCTCGAACCGGTCGCGCATTGGCACGGCGCCGACGACGATCTCCGCGAACTGCGCCGCTACGCCGAACGGCTGCGCACTGGGCGCTTCGTCTTGGCGGTCGTCGGCGAGTTCTCGAGCGGCAAATCGTTCTTGCTCAACGCTTTGCTCGGCAAGATCGCACTCGAGGAACGGGCCGGCTCGACGCGCATCACGGGTCTGCTCGCAACCGACATCAACCCCTCGACCGCGACGATCACCGAGTTGTCCTACGCCCAAGAAGAAACCGCCACGGCGTACTATCCGAGCGGACGCACCGAACGCGTTCCGATGGCCGGCCTCGCGCGTTTCGTTGCGGTCGGCGGCGTGGGCGGCGAGGGAAAACTGCACGACGCGACCGACGACGAGAGCGACGCGCCCTCACTCGTGCGCATAGGCGTCGCGTCGCCGTTTCTGGCCAACGGTTTTGTCGTTGCCGATACGCCGGGCCTCGCGTCGATCAATCCCGCCCACCGGCGGGCGACGCTGTCCTACTTGCCCGGCGCCGATGCCGTCCTCTACCTGATCGACACGCAACAGCCGTTCACCGACGGCGACGCGTCGTTTCTCGGCATCATCCGCCGCTACATCGAGAGCATGTTCATCGTGCAGACGAAGATCGATCTGTGGCGCATGACCGATCCTGCCGGCGGACGCGAAGCGTGGCAAGCCGCGGCCGCGCGCATCGTCGCGCAAGCCGCCGTGCATGCGCCGGATACGCCGGTCTTCCCGCTCTCGGCGCGCGAGTATGCCGAAGGTTTGCTCACCGGCAACGCGGAGCTGATGGCGCAGAGCCGGTTCGCCGAATTCTTCGCCGCGCTCGACGCCTCGCTCGTCGCCACGACCGGTCGTTCGCGTCTGCGCCGCGCGGCGGCGGAAGCACGGCGCATCGCAACCCGCGCGGCCGACGCGCTGGCGCTCGACGTTGCGGCGCTCGCCACCGATGCCGCGACGCTCACGTCCGAACGCGCCGCTCTCGAGCCGCTGCTCGCCGCCGTCGACTCCGCGGCCGAAGCGGGGCGCGACGCGCTGAACACGACGGGCACGCAACTGCACGCGCAGATCGCGGACGCCGGTTCGGCGATGCGCGACGCGCTGCACCGTATGCTCTCGCGCGCCTTCGACACGACCGACATCGCACGCTTGCGCGATCGTGCGAAGCTGCACATCGTGGTCGACGAAACGCTCGCCAGCGTGATGGGCCGCTTCGCCGGCGACGTCGCCGATCTCACCGCGAAGCGTCTGCGCGCGGCATCGCGCGCTGCCGTCGCGCCGATCGTCGCCGACGTCGCAGCCGGAACGCGCCTGGCACCGATTCTCGCCGCCGTCGCGGCCGAACGTCTACCCGTTACCGCTGATGCGGCGCGCGCCTTCGGTGCCGATGCGTCGAGCGGCGCGTGGAGCGTGGATCTCGAAACGGGCTTGCGCGGCACGATCGTGCTCAGCGCGCTCGGCGGGCCGTCGGTTTCGCTCGTCACCGCAATCGGCGACCGCTTCGCCGGGTCGCCCGGCGGCCAGTACATGAAGCGCGAATTGATCGCCGACCTCAACAGCGGTCTCTACGATGCATTCGATGCCGAAGTCGCACGCTTCGTCGACGACGTGGGCGCGCGCGTCGAACGCGTTGCCGGCGGATTGGGCGAACGCGTTGCCGCGATTGCGCGCCGCGTGCGCAGCGAAGCGCTGGGCTCGATCGATCGCGCGCTCGCGGCCGGCGACGATGCCGCCGGCACCGCAGACATCGCGCAGCGCTTCAGCGCTTCAGCCGAGGCCGTTGCGAGCCTCGCCACCCGGATTGAGGCGCAGAGCGAGCGCTTCGCCCGCGAGAGCCGCGCCGAACGCAACGAACACGCCGACGCGGCCATTCCGCTCGATCCCGACGCCGGACGCGAGCGCGTCGATCCGTCCGGCGTGCGCTTCGATCCGCATACCTACGAGCACGGCCTGCGTCCCGAGCGTTGGCGTGTCGCCGTGATCGGCGCGTTCAAGCGCGGGAAGTCGAGTTTAATCAACGCCATCGCCGGTACGCGCGTGCTGCCGGACGAGGGGTCGGCGATGGAACTTCGCTTTCCGGTGCACATTCGGTACGGCGCCGTACCAAGGACGTACGCGCTGTCCGATGATGCCGCGTGGGACGAAATTCCCGTTGCCGTGCTGGCCGAAGCCGCGCTGCGCACCCCGGTGCTGGTCGAGACGCCGTGGGATCTGCCGCGCGAACTCGTGCTCGTACACGCGCCACCGTTCGACTCCGGCTTTCCGTTGGCCGAGGATATCGTCGGCGCGGCCGCGGCCGGTGCAAGCGAGATCCTCGCGCTCTTCTCGCGTCAATTCTCCGAACGCGAACTCGAATTGTACAGTCGGCTCGCTCCGCTCGGCAAGCCGATGACGTTTGTCCACACAATCGCGGACAACGAAACCCCCGACGACCGGCGGAATGTCGTACGGCTTGCAGACCGGTATCTACGAGAACGCGGGATTGTGCCGCAGCGCATGCTTACGGTATCGACACGCGAAAATGGTGCCTGGAACGAATTAGGGGCGTTGCGCGCAACGCTGGTTGCCCATGCCGAGGAACATATGGAACGTCTGAGACGAGCCGACCGGGAACGCGCCGAGCAGGAACGCTTGGCCGCCGCCGTCACCACGGGGGGCGAAAAACGGCGGCGTTCCCTCTTCGACCGGCTGCTGGGCCGGGCGTAAAAGGCGGCGATCTCCAGGGTGCCGTTTTCAACCTCGCGAAATGAGGCGGGCGTGTCCGAAACCTCCTTTGTTCTAGGTCCGGCCCAAGTGGCGTGCGGCGACGGCACAACCGTGTACGGCCGCGTCGCGGTCGAGCAGGGGCGCATCACTCAGCTTCTCCCGGACGATGGCCCAAGCGACCTCGTTCCGCCGACCGGCGCGATCATCGCGCCCGGCTTGATCGACGTTCACACCAACGGCGCCGACGACGTGCTGTTCAACCGCGATCAAGGCAACGCCGTCGACGTCGCCACGCGCGCCTACGCCCGCATGGGCGCCACCGGCTACGTGGCCGGCGTGATGACCGCGCCGTGGGAATCGATGATCCACGCCGGCAGCGAAATTTCGGAAGCGGCAAACCAGCTGGAAGAATCCGGACACTATCCGGGAGCGCGCTGTTTGGGCGTGCATTTCGAAGGCCCGTTCATCAATCCAAAATTCCGCCGCGTTCACCGTGCTGACTGGATCGTTCCGGCCACGCTCGATCGCGCGCACGAAATGATCGAAGCCTGCCGCGGCGCACTCGTGATGGTGACGATGGCGCCCGAGCAAGACGGCGTCGATGAACTGACACGCCTCTTCTTCGATCAGGGCATCGTGTGTTCGGCCGGCCACACGTCGGCGCATTACCGCGAAGGCGTGCTCGCGATCGGATTAGGCTTCCGCACGCTCACGCATGCCTTCAACGCGATGCCGCCGCTCGATCATCGCGATCCGTCGATCCTCGCGGCATTCATGCAAGAAGAACGCACGACGGTGCAGTTGATCTGCGACGGTTACCATGTCTCGCCGCCGATGGTCGATCTGCTCTATCGCACGCTTGGCGACCGGCTCGTGCTCACCACCGACAACATGCCGCCGGCCGGCAGCAACTACCGCATCGAAGGCGGCGTCGTCCGCTCCGAAGACGGCACGATCGCCGGCAGCGCGCTGCACATCGATCAAGCCGTCCGCAATCTGATGATGTACGCCGGCATCCCGTTCGAGGCGGCGATCGTTCACGCCACGCGCAGCCCGGCCCGCCTGCTCGGCCTCGAGCGCGAGATGGGCACCATTGCGCCGGGACGGCGCGCCGACATCGGGGTGTGGAGCGAAGAGCATCAGCCGCTGGCGACGATCGTCGGCGGTTCGATCGTGCACGGCGCCGCCCACCTCTACCGCCCCACGCGCGCCCGCGCTTAACTGGCTGCTCGCCGCGCTCGGGCGCGGCACCGACGTCTATCTCTTCCTGGCGGGCATGATGGCGCTGGCGGCCTATGCACAGCTCGCGGGCATCTTCGACTGGATCGCCGTGCGCACGTTACGCATCGCCGGAACGTCACGCCTGCGGCTCTTCGCGCTCGTCTATGCGGCCGGCATCGTCACCACTGCCGTGCTCTCCAACGATGCGACGATCGTCGCGCTGACGCCGGCCGTCATCAGCATCCTGCGGCGCTATGATGCGCCGCCGCTGGCGTACGTCACCGCATGCGCGCTGGTCGCCAACGCGGCCAGCTTCGTGCTGCCGATTTCCAATCCGTCCAATCTGCTCGTCTTTGCCGGCCGGATGCCGGCGCTCACGACGTGGCTCGCGCTCTTCGGCTTGCCGTCGATTGCCGCAATCGCGATCACGTTTGCCGTCGCATGGTGGGCCTTTCGCCGCGATTTGTCCGGCCCCGGGGTCGTCGTCCCCGAGCGCCCTGCGCCGGCGCCGGAAGCGTTGCCGGTCGTGCTCGTGATCGCGTCGGCGATCGTCATCATCGCCACATCTGCGCGCGGCGGCGCGCTCGGGACGGCAGCATTCGCGTGCGGGGCGATCGCCTGCATTGCAGCGGCGTTGCGGCGCCCCGGCGACGCCGCAACGATCGTGCGTGAGATTTCGTGGCGCATCATCGCGCTGACCGCGGCGCTCTTCGTCATCGTCACGGCGCTTGACGACGCCGGAGGCTTCCATGCGAGCCGAAGCGCCCTCGCATGGTGCGCGGGCCTGCCGTTCCCAGGCTCCGCGCTCGCGGGCGGATTCCTCGTCGCGCTCGCATCGAATGCGATCAACAACTTGCCGGTCGGGCTGAACCTCGGCGAAACGCTGCCCGCCATGCACGCATCGGCGCACATGAGCGCGGCCGCGCTGATCGGCGTGAACCTCGGACCGAATGCCACGGTAAACGGCTCGCTCGCGACGTTGATGTGGCTGCGCATCGTGCGGCGGGCGAACATCGCCGTGCCGCCGTTCGCCTTCGCGCGTATCGGACTGCTGGCGACGATTCCGGCACTCGCGGCAGCACTTCTGCTCAGCTTCCCGCCCCACTAGGCGACCCTTCTGCGGGCGCCGAAACCGACCGGCCGTGACCACGTTAGAAGCAATCGAACGGCTCTTCACGGAACCGGCCCTTGACCCGGCGTGGTTCAGCGCAACGTTCCTCGCGGCCGTGCCGATGGAGAAGGCAGCTTCGATTCTTTCCGACCTCAGCGGTACGCTCGGCGCGTATCAAGCCATCGCCCCGAACGGAACGAGCTTCGCGCTGACGTTCGCCAAAGGTTCGGTTCAGGCCGAGGCGACGCTCGATGACGACGGCGCCTTCGCGACGCTCACGTTCAACCGCATGCAATGCAAGATGGCCGAGGAACGCATCACCGCCCTCTTGCAGGCGAGCCAGGTTCCGACGGCCTGGTTCGACGATTTGTTTTTAGCGGCGGTGCCGATGGACAATATCGTCGCAATGCTCGAAGGCATCAAGGCGCAGTCCGGCGCGTTCCGGAACATCTTCCCCACCGGCGACGGCACCTACGACGTGATGCTTGCGAAGGGACGCTACAGCGCGCGCATCTACCTCGGCCGCGACGGCAAGATCCTCGGCCTCATTTTCAACCCACGATAGGGGCGCATATGAAAGTCAACGGCATCGACGCCACGTACTATTACGCGAAAGATTTCGATCGTGCGGTGTCGTTCTACACCGCGTTGATCGGCGCGGCACCGGGCATGGTGGTGCCCGCGATGTTCGCCGAGTGGGAACTCGGCGACGGCGCGTCGTTCGGACTCTACAAGGGTGAGGAGTACCAACACTGCGACGGCATCATGTTCGCGGTCGATGACGTTGCGGCGGCCGTGGCGGAACTTCGCGGACGCGGCGTGCAATTCGCCGGCGACGGCGCCATCGAAGACACGCCGGTGTGCTACATGGCCTTCGGTAACGACTCCGAAGGCAACGGCTTCATCCTACACCACCGCAAGAGTTAGATTTAGAAGCGGATCGAGAACGTCAGTGCGGGGTTGACCTTCGGCCCCTCGTTCGTGCTGCCCGGAATCGCCGGCTGCACGGTGCCGAAGCCGCCGTTGAGGACGGAGATGTCCCAGGTGCGGAACCCATACGCGATGCCGGCCGTGCCTTGCACGCCCGGATGCGCCGGGTCGTTGCTCACGTTGCCGTAGTACGGCACGTAGACGTGCTTGGTGACGTTGAGCCGGCCGCCGATATTCATCCCGGTCTGCGCGCCCGGAAAGTAGAGAAACCCGTTGGGAATGCCCGTGCGTCCCTGCGCCGCGCCCGTCACGTTCGAGGGCTGCGAGTTCACGAGCGACGTCGTCCCACGCTTGGCTGCGGCCGCATGAGTATCTTGAGCGAACGCCGGCGCCGCGAACGCAGCAATGATCGCCGCGGTAAAAACCGCCACGGACAAAGTACGCAAGCGCTGGGGGACCCGGAGAACCAACATAGTGGTACCTAGAGTATCGGCGATTTGGCTGAGAAAATGATGAAAAACCCGGCCGCTTTCTTTCCCTCCTGGATCACCCAGCCCCCCCTAGGTAGGCGGCGGCGACGGCGGGGCTCGCCTTCAGATTCGCACTGCTGTCCTCGTGTGTGACGGAGCCCACTTCCAGTACATACCCGCGGTTAGCCACGGCTAGCGCTTGCGTGGCATTTTGCTCGATGAGCAATATAGTCGTACCACGTGCGTTGATTTCCCGGATCACCCCGAAGATGGTCTGGACGAGGAGCGGCGAGAGGCCGAGCGATGGCTCGTCGAGCAGCAGCAGGCGCGGGCGGCCCATGAGCGCCCGGCCGATCGCCAGCATCTGCTGCTCGCCGCCGGACATGGTGCCGGCTTGCTGGCCGAGCCGCTCGCGCAGGCGGGGAAACGTAACGAGAACGTGCTCGGTGTCGGCCGCGATCTCGCTCTTGGACGAGCGGGTGAAGGCGCCCAGCTCGAGGTTCTCGCGGACGGTCATGCGCGGGAAGACGCGCCGCCCTTCGGGTGAGTGGCCGATCCCCAGGCGCACGATCGCGTGGGGCGCGCGGCCATGCAGATCGGTGCCGTCGAAGACGACTCGGCCCGAGGCCGGGCGCACGAGCCCGCTGATCGCCCGCAGCGTCGTCGTCTTGCCCGCGCCGTTGGCGCCGATCAGCGCCACGATCTCGCCCTCGTCGACGTGCAGCGAGATGCCGGCCAGCGCCGTGATGCGGCCGTAGCGCGCGACGAGGTTCTCGACCTCGAGCAGGCTCACGCCGGCGCACCCAGATACGCTTCGATTACCTTCGGGTCGGCACACACGATGTCGGGCAGTCCCTCGGCGATCTTTTCACCGTGATCGAGCACCGTGATACGCTCGCTGATCTGCTTCACCAGACGCATGTCGTGCTCGATCAGGAAGATCGTTACGCCGAGGTCGCGGATGCGCCGGATCAAGTCGATCAGCTCGCCCTTCTCGTTCGCGTTCATTCCCGCCGCCGGCTCGTCGAGCAGCAGCAGCTTCGGTTCGGCCGCCAGCGCGCGCGCGATCTCGAGCCGGCGCTGCATCCCGTAGGCGAGATTGCGCGCGTAGTGTTCGGCGCAATGTTCGAGGTTCACAAAACGCAACAGCTCGTAGGCGCGTTCGCGCACGCGGCGCTCTTCGGCCCGTTGCGCGGGCGTGTGCAAGAGCGAATCGAGTACGTTGGCTCGCATCCGCGCGTGCTCGCCCGTCATCACGTTATCGAGCGCGGACATGAACGCGAAGAGCCGGATGTTCTGAAACGTGCGAGCGATACCGCCGGCGGCAATCGTGCTCGTCTTCAGGCCCGAGATCGTGCGGCCGTCGAACGTGATCTTGCCGCCGCTCGGCGCGTAGATGCCGGTGATCAGGTTGAACACGGTCGACTTGCCCGCGCCGTTCGGTCCGATCATCGTCACGATCGAACCGGCCTCGACCGCGAAGTCGAGTTTGTCCACCGCGATGAGTCCGCCAAAGTGCAAGCTGACGCTTTCGAGCTGCAGAAGCGCCATCAGGGTGCGGCCTCCGTGTAGAGCGTCTGCTCCGCCGCCACGGCGTCGGGTGTCGCGCGCAGTTCGGCTTTGCGCTGGCGGCTCGGAATCAAACCTTCGGGACGGAACAGCATCGTCAGTACCAAGATGACGCCGTAGATCATGAACCGCGAGTTCGTGAGGTCGATCGCGATGCCGAAGCCGTGCATGAAGTTCGTGAGCTGCGGCAAGATGAAGCGGTCGAGCGATGAGATCACGAGGCTGCCGACGATCACGCCCGGGATGTTGCCCATCCCGCCGAGGACGAGCATCGAGAGCACCGCAACGCTCACATTGAAGCCGAACTGATCGGGCGATACCAGCTGCAGTTTTGATGCGTACGCGCATCCGGCCAATCCGCTGAACGATGCGCCGATCGCGAACGCCGCGAGCTTCGTCGTCGTAGTGTTGATACCGGCGTGCGCGGCGGCGAGTTCGTCCTCGCGAATCGCCATCCAAGCGCGACCGAGGCGGCTCAAGCGCAGGTTGTTGGCCGCCAGCACGGCCACCGCGATCAAACCGAGGATCAGATAGTAGTACGGCAGCGCTTGGAAGCCGAAGCGAAAGTTGAAGATCGCGGGCTGATCGAGCGAACCGATGCCGTTTGGCCCGCCCGTCCACTGCGAGAGGTTGAGGAACGTCTGCGGCACGATCTCGCCGAAGCCGAGCGTCACGATCGCGAGGTAGTCGCCGCGCAAGCGCAACGTCGGCGCGCCGAGCAAAATGCCGAAGACCGCGGCCACGCCCGATGCGACGAAGAGCATCACCCAGAATGGAACGTGAATACCGAACTGCGGACTCGCCAGCATCGCGAACGTGTACGACCCGATCGCGAAGAAGGCCGCGTAGCCGAGATCGAGCAGGCCGGCGAACCCGACGACGACGTTGAGGCCGAGCGCGAGGAGCACGAACGCTCCCGCGTCGGCGAGAAAGTTGACAAAGCCGCCGTTCGAGAAAATCAGCGGCAGCACGATCGCCGCCGCGAAGATTGCGAACGGCTGCAGGCGGCCCATTACACCTTGGCCGGCAACGATTCGCCGAGCAGGCCCGACGGTTTGAAGATCAACACCAGCACGAGCACCGAGAACACGACGACGTTGCTCCACTGATCGGAGATCAGCTGCGTCGTCATCGCCTCGATCAAACCGATCAGGAAACCCCCGAGCATCGCGCCGGTCAGGTTGCCGATGCCGCCGAGCACGGCCGCCGTAAACGCCTTCAGCCCGGCACCGAAGCCGTTGAAGAACCACGTCGAGCCGTAGTACACGCCCGACACGAAACCGGCCGCACCCGCGAGCGCCGAGCCGATCAGGAACGTCAGCGCGATCGTCGTGTTGATGTCGATGCCCATCAGCTGCGCCGCATCGCGGTCTTGGGCGGTCGCGCGCATCGCCTTACCGAGCTTCGTGCGATAGACGAACGCGCGCAGCACGATCATCAGCGCCACGGCAAGCAGCACGACGAGGATCTGCTTCGTCGCGATGGTGACGGCGCCGAGATGCACGTCGGGATTCGGAATGACTTGCGGAAACGGGATCGGCGAGGGACCGCGCCAGTACTGCATCACGTTCTCGAGGATGAACGACATGCCGATTGCGGTGATGAGCGGCGCGAGGCGCGGGGCGTTGCGCAGCCGGCGGTACGCTAGCCGCTCGATCACGACGCCGGTGAGCCCGCACAGGATCATCGCCCCCAGCATCGTCACGACCACGACGACGACCAGCAACGGCCCCGTGACCACGCCGGTGACGCCGAGCAGCGTGAGGATCGCGAGCGAGAAGAACGTACCGAGCGTATACACGTCGCCGTGCGCGAAGTTGATCAACTCGATGATCCCGTAGATCATCGTGTAGCCGAGCGCGATCAGGGCGTAGATGCCGCCCAGCGAGAGACCGTTGACGAGTTGCTGAAGGAAGAGGTCCAAAACTATTTGAGGGTGAGCTGCGTGACCGTCTCGGTCTTGCCGCCGGCGATCATGCGCTTGAGGGTCAGGATCGGCGCCGTCGTGTCACCATTGGCATCGAAACCGATCTTGCCGATCGGTGTCGGAAAATCGCTGGTCGCGGCGATGTTCTTGAGCACGTCGGCGCGGGTCGGCATTTTGCCGCCGTCATCTTTGACCGCTTTCTCGATTGCGGCAATGATAATCTGCGTCGCGGCAAAGGCCGGCGCGCTGTAGGGGCCGACGTCGGCGTTGAAGCGCGCCTTGTAGGCCGCGACGAACGCTTTCGCCGAGGGAAGCTTGTCGGCATCCGGCGCGGCGAAGCTGTAGTACACGTTTTGCGACATCGTTGGACCGGCTTCTTTAACGAACTCGGCCGTATCGCTGATGCCGTCGCCGCCCATGTACGGCGTCTTCGTCATGCCCGCGTCGCCCATCTGACGGCGTAAGAGCCCGCCGCCGGCGGACGTCGTTCCGCCGAAGAATACCGCGTCGGGCGACGTGCTGGCGATCTTGGTAAGCAGCGCCTTGAAGTCTTGCTGGTTAGCCGTGAGGTGTTCGTGACCGAGCACCGTTCCGCCGAGCGACTTGAACGAGGACTCAAAGTTGTCGGCCAAACCCTTGCCGTACGTCTCGTTGTCGTCGACGATGAAAACTTTCTTGTAGTTGAGCTTCTGCGCGAACTGCGCGAGCGCCGAACCTTGACGGCTATCCTTCGTGCAGACGCGGAAATAGGCGTTTGTGTCGGGATGCGCCGTTCGCAATTTTTTGGCATCGTCGCCGACCGTCAAGCCGTCGTTCGTGTTCGACGGTGAGATCTGCGCGAGTCCCGCATCGTTGGTGAGCGGGATTTCCGACTTCGCGACGTTGGAGTTGAACGGCCCGATCATTGCAAGCACGGCGGAGTCGGCGATGAACGTCTTGACGTTTTGAGCACCCGCGGCCGGATCGTGCACGCCTTGCACCGCATCGTCGAGTAAGCTCGCTTCGAGTTTGAACGTGCCGCCGGTGAAGCCGTTCTTGTTGGCTTCCTCAATTGCAAGCACGGCACCGTTTTGCGTCGGCACGCCGATCGCGGCATCCGCACCGCTCACCGGCAAATCCACGCCGATCTTGATCGTCCCGCCCGATCCGGCCGCCGCCGGCGCCGCGCTCGAAACGGGAGCACTCGATGCCGCCGTGGAGCTCGTCGAGGTGGTCGAGGACGAACACGCCGAGACGAGCGCGACGAGCGCACCCGCGAAGCACGCACGCGTGACAATCGAAAACCACATAGAACTACTCCGGAAGGCGAGTCGGGCAAAGGTACGCGCGGGCGACCGCACCCCCCTTGTACCAACTGGCTAGTGCCCAAGCCGCCCTAATGCAAGGCTCCGGGATAAAAGAGGTCGGCGGCGGGGAAGGGCGCGCTGAGGGCGCCGTATTTTGCGCCGACGTCGATGACCGGTTGCACGACGCCCAGGTTCACGTGCTCGAGGAACGTGGCGCGGTGCATCTCGCGCACGATCGAGAGATCGATCTTGGTCGCAGCGCTCACCAGTTCAGCCGTCTTGTCGTGGTTACGATTTGCCCAGACGGCCGCTTGCTGCATCGCGTTGCTGAAGCGGCGCGCGACATCGGGATTGGCGGTGAGCCACGCCTGACTGACGGTCCACGCATCGATCATCCACAAATCGGCGATACCATCGTAGGACTTACCGAGCATGCGCGTATCGTTGCGCGATTGCGTATATTGCGGTTCCGCAGAAACCGCGGCGTCGACGCGATTGGCGACGAGCGCGGCCGGCATCGCGGAGAACGGCAGTTCGATGAACTTCACTTGCTTCGAATCGCCGCCGTTCTTGTCAATCCACGACTCGGCCGAGACGTGCGCGATCCCTTGCAGCACGTTGACCGCAACGACCTTGCCGTTGAGGTCGCGGGCGGTCTTCAGCGGCGAGTTGTTCGGCACCAGCATCACGGTCGTCGGGTTTTTCGTCGTGTAAGTCGATCCCGACGCCGCGATCTTCAACGGCAGGCCTTTCTCATGCGCAGAGGCGAGCGAGAGCACGTTGATGCCGCCGCAATCGAGCGAACCCGACACGACCGCGGCCGCAATCGCGTTGCCGTTCGTAAAATCCTGAATTTCGATCGCGATTCCGTTCTTCGCCAGAAAGCCGGCACTCTGTGCCGCGAAGATCTCGGAGCTCGAGTCGATCGGCACGTTGCCGACCCGCATCGTCACCAGATCCGCCGGGCGTACGATCTGCACGTCCGCAAACGGCGAAATCAGCGCCGAACCGAGCCCCGCCAGAACCGTCCGTCTAAGCATCCCCGACCATACGAGCTACGTCTTCAGGACGCCTCGTAGAAGCAGCGACCGCAGGTTTGGATGTAGCGTACCGCGCCTTCGATCGCGACCTGTTCGCCTTCGGTAATGCGCGCGCCGCGATCGTCGATGCGCACGTTCATCGTGGCCTTGCGTCCGCACGCGCAGATGTTCTTGAGCTCTTCGATATCGTCGGCGAGCGTGAGCAGGTAGGCCGCGCCGGGAAAGGGCTCGCCCAGAAAATCGCTGCGAATGCCGTAGCAGATCACCGGGATATCGGCGACGTGCGCGAGCTTGTGTAGTTGACGCACTTGTTCGGGATCGAGGAATTGCGCTTCGTCGATCAGCACGCAGGCGATCGGCTTCGCCGTCGTGGCCAAGTATTCGCGCATCCCTTCGTCGACGACCTGATTGTCGTCGAGAAAGAGCTCTTTCCCGTCCTTGAGCCGCTCGTAAAAGTTCGTCCAGCGCGTGAACGTGAGACCTTTGCGCGACACGCCCAGCCGCGAGGCGATGTTCGCATGGCCGAACCGGTTGTCGAGGTCCGACGTGAAGAGCACCACGTTCATGCCCTGCTCCTCGTAGTTGTGCGCTACTTGGAGCAGGGCCATCGATTTCCCGGCATTCATCGCCGAGTACCGGAAGTAGAGTTTCGCCAAGCCTAGATCGAGACCGGCGCCGGCGTGCTCGGCGTAACAGTGCCCTCGGTGTCGCTTGACGCCGGCCCGTGCCGCGTGGGACGGAACTTATCCTCGATCGACGCGATGATCACGTAGAGCGTCGGTGTGATGAACAAGTTGAGAATGCTCGAGCAGATCATGCCACCGAACACGACCGTGCCGAGCGAATGCCGCGACGCGCTGCCGGCGCCGCTAGCAAACACCAGCGGCGTAACGCCGAAGATGAAGGCGATCGAGGTCATCAGAATCGGGCGCAACCGCGTTTCGGCCGCGCGCTGCGCCGCTTCGCGAATCGGCACGCCCGCCGCGCGCAGCTGGTTCGCAAACTCGACGATCAGAATTGCGTTCTTACTGGCCAAGCCGATCAGCATGACGTAGCCGACCTGCGCGAAGACGTCCGATACGCCTGAATCGACATCGAATGTACCGCGTATCTTGAGTCCGATGAACGCACCCAACAGCGCGAGCGGAACGGCCAGCAGGATGATCAGCGGATCGGCGAACGATTCGTACTGCGCCGCGAGCACGAGGAACACGAACACGATGCCGAGCGCGAAGATCAGAGCTGCGGCCCCGCCGCCCTCGATCTGTTCGAGCGAGATGCCGCTCCATTCGTACGCGAAGCCGGCCGGCAGATGCGCGGCAAAACGCTGCATCGTATCGAGCGCTTGACCCGAGCCGTAGCCGGGCGCAGCACTGCCGGAAATTGAGATCGAGCGATATTGGTTATAGTGCGTGATCGTCGGCGCAGCTTGGATCTTCTGCACGTTGACGAGTCCGCTGAGCGGAATCGGTGCGCTGGGCGTCGTGACGCCGTTGACGGTCGTCGAGCCGGCGACGTAGATGTTTTGCAAATCGGCTAAACGCGAACGGTACGGCTGATCGGCTTGAACGTACACGCGATACGAGTGACCGCCGAAGTCGAAGTCGTTGACGTACACCGAGCCGAGATACACCTGCATCGTGTTGTAGACGTCGGCAAGGTTGACGCCCAGCGCCTGGGCCTTGTTCCGATCGACGTCGACGTTGACGACGGGCGAGTTGTTGGTGAACAGCGTGTACACGCCGGCTAAGCCGCTGTGTGGTGCGTACGCCTGACCGATCACTTGATAGGCCGCGCCGAGCAATGGCCCGAGGCCGTTGTTACCCCGGTCCTCGAGTTCGAAGTCGAATCCGCCCTGGAAGCCGAGTCCCGGGATCGCCGGCGGGTTGACGGCAAACGCCTGAATGCCCATCGGGTTGAGATACAACTGTCCGGCAAGCCGGCCGAGCATCGCGTCGAGCGTGTGCTGCGAACCCTGGCGCTGCTCCCACGGTTTGAGCAGCACGAACATCAGGATCTTGTTCGAGCCGGTTCCGGTAAAGCTGAAGCCCGCGATATCGAAGACATTGAGGACTTCGGGCTGGCGCGCAATAATCGATTCGAGCATCCGCTGCACTTTGTGCGAATTGTCGATCGAGGTACCCTCGGGGCCCTGCGCGCTGACGATGAAGTAACCTTGATCTTCATTGGGGATGAAGCCGGTCGGCGTGTTAAAGAAGAATAGTCCGGTAATCGCGAGCAGCACCGCAAAGCACGCGAACGTAATCGCCGGCCGGCGCAAAACGTTCGGTAGCCAGCTATGATACGTGCGGCGGGTCGCGCCGATCGCGCGATTGACCGGTGTGAAGAAGCGTGACTTCTTCTCGTCTTTGATGTTGCCGAGGAAGATCGATGAGAGCACCGGCGTCAGCGTCAGCGCGTTGAAGAGCGAGATCGTGATCGCGCAGGCGATCGTGAGCGCAAACTGCTTGTAGAGCTGCCCCGTCGTGCCCGGGAAAAATGCGACCGGAACGAAGACCGCCAGCAGCACGAGCGACGATGCGAGCACCGCGCCCGAAATCTCGGCCATTGCCTCGCGCGCGCCCTCGAACGGCGCCATCCCTTTTTCTTGGATGAAGCGCGCGATATTCTCGATGACAACGATTGCATCGTCGACGACGAGTCCCGTCGCCAGCGTGAGGCCGAAGAGCGTCAGCGTGTTGATCGAGAACCCGAGAACCTTCATCAGGAAAAACGTGCCCAATAGCGAGATCGGGATCGTGAGCGAGGGGATCAGCGTCGTGCGCCAATCTTGCAGGAAGAGGAAGATCACCAGCACGACCAGCGCGATCGCGATCAGGAGCGTCGTCACGACTTCCTTGATCGACTCGCTGACGAAGAGCGTCGTGTCGAACGCGACTGCGTACTTCATGCCGGCGGGAAACTTTTGGGAAAGCCGGCTCAGCTCCGATTGCACCTGCTGCGAGACTTGCAGCGCATTGCCGGTGGGCAGCTGCGAAACACCGACACCGACCGAGTCGATGCCGTTGTACCAGATGCTGCCCGAGTAGTCTTGCGCGCCGAGCTCGACGCGGCCGACGTCGCGCACCCGCACGTAGCCGCCGTCCGGCGTCGTGCGCAGGATGATGTCGCCGAAGCCGGCTGGATCGTGCAGGCGTCCGTTGGAGCGCACCGTGTACTCGTAGGGCTGGTTTCCGTTGGTTGGCGGCGCCCCGATGGCGCCCGCGGCAACCTGAATATTCTGATTCGAGAGCGCCGCCGTTACGGCAGCAGCCGTGAGACCGTTGTCGGCTAAACGTTTCGGATCGACCCACAGGCGCATCGCATACTTACGCTCGCCGAAGACCTGCACTCCGCTTACGCCGGGAACGCGCTGTAAATCGTTGGTGACGTTGTTTTCGATGTAATCCGTCATCTGCTCTTTGGACAGGTTCGGATTGGTCGACCAGAACCCGATGCCCATGACGAACGTGCCGTTGTTCTTCGAAACGGCGACGCCGGTCAGCTTGACCTCGGCCGGCAGGACGCCTTGCGCGAGGTTGACGGCGTTCTGCACGTCGTTCGCCGCCTGGTTGAGATCGGTATCGAGTGTGAACGTTGCGGTGATTGTGGATCCGCCCTGGTTCGTGGACTGCGATGACATATAACGCAGCCCCTGAACGCCGTTGATCGCCGTTTCGAGCGGCGTGGTCACGCTGGCCTCGACCGCTTCCGCGCTCGCGCCGGTATATTCGGCGCTCACGGTCACGGTCGGCGGCGCGATGTTCGGAAACTGCGCAATCGGCAGAAGCGGAATCGACACGATGCCGAGCAGGAGGATAACGAGAGCACAGACCGTCGCGAAGACCGGCCGCCTCAAGAAGAAATCGATCACGTTGAAGTAGACGTCGGTAAGCGGCTCAAGGTTGCTCTCAGCCCAGCGGTCGGGTGCGAACTTCTCCGACGATCCGGCCGGCCACGTTGCGGACGGGCGGCCGCGAATGGCCGCTGAGCCGCTCCTTCGCGGCGGCATCGAGAACGTCAAGGCGGGCGAGCAGCGCCAGGGTCGCCGGCGGGACAGCGCGCGCCGCGCCGTCGATGGTCTTGAGCACCAGCCCGGCCCCGGGTCCAAGCAACGCGCTTGCATGGACGCCTTCGGCGCCGCCCTTCGCCACGACGCGGCCGCCGGTGACGATCATGAGATCGGTATCGAAGCGGCCGCTACCGGCAACCATCAGCGGCTCGGCGGTCATCGCCGCGCGCACGGTCGCGAGCGCATCGCGATCGGCATCCCCAAAACCGCGCAACGTTGCGAAGCGCGCGAAGGTCCGCGCCGCGATTGCGAGCGTGACCGCAAACGTGGGAATGCCGCAGCCGTCGACCCCGATGCGGTCGGGCGTGAAGCGATCGCCGAAGCTGCGCTCGCAGAATTCGAGGATCTCGCGCTGCACGGGATGCGCGACGTCGAGATAGCCCGCGAACGGTTCGCCGCGCAGGCGCGCCAGCGCCAAGATGCCGGCGTGTTTGCCCGAGCAGTTATTGTAGAGCGCGCTCGGTTTGCCGCCGCACTGCAGATCGTCGATGCTCGCGCCGATCTTCGTCAGAATCGACGCAGCCGTTTCGAGGTGAACGGATTCAGCCATGTGCGATCCGCACATCAGCGCAAGTTCGGCCGGCGTCAACCCGAAGCGCTCGACCACACCGGCGCGCACGGCTGCGGCGGCGATGAACGGCTTTGCCGACGAACGCAAAAACACGGGCACGTCGATCGTCCCGCGCTTCAGCAGAATCGCACCGGAATCGTCGCACGCGCACGCGGCGACGTCGTGGGTCGACTCGATGCGCTCGCCGCGCGTGACGTCGACCATCGGGATACCCGCAAGCTCGCTCACGGGTATCCCGCGTTCGGTGACTAGACTAAGGCTGCCTCGACCACCGGGTTGTCGATTTCGGCGTAGAGCGGGCTCGAGAGATAGCGCTCACCGGTGTCGCAGCCGATCGTGACGATCGTCTTGCCGGCGAACTGCGGCCGCGCCGCAACTTGGAGCGCCGCCCAGACGTTCGCGCCCGACGAGATGCCGAGCAGCAGCCCTTCTTCACGCGCGAGCCGGCGCGACGTTGCGATCGCATCGTCGAACGACACGGTGATCACTTCGCTATAGACCTTCGTGTCGAGGACTTCAGGAACAAAGCCCGGCGCGAAGCCTTGCAACTTGTGCGGCCCGGGCTTGCCGCCCGAAAGCACGAGCGAGGTGTCGGGCTCGACCGTCATGATCGTGACGCCCGGCTTGCGCTCCTTGAGGATCTGGCCGACGCCGGTGACCGTACCGCCGGTACCCACGCCGGCGATGAACACGTCGACCTTGCCGTCGGTATCGCGCCAGATTTCCTCGGCCGTGGTGCGGCGGTGGACTTCCGGATTGGCTGGGTTCTCGAACTGTCCGGGCATGAAGTACTTGCCCGGGTTGCTCGCGTGGATCTCCTTGGCTTTGGCGATCGCGCCCTTCATGCCGTCGGCGCCGGGCGTCAGCACGAGCTGCGCGCCGTAAGCCTTGAGGAGGCTGCGCCGCTCGAGCGTCATCGTCTCGGGCATCGTCAGGATGATCGGGTAGCCCTTGGCGGCTGCCACGAAGGCGAGCCCGATGCCGGTGTTACCGCTCGTCGGCTCGACGATCACGGTGTCGGGGCGCAGGCGGCCATCGCGCTCGGCCGCTTCGATCATCGCCACACCGATGCGGTCTTTTACGCTGCCGGCAGGGTTGAACGACTCGAGCTTGACCAGGACGGTCCCGCCTAGCCCCTTGTTCACCCGGGAGATTTTGACAAGCGGCGTGTTGCCGACGGTGTCGATGATGCTGTCGTAAATCCGAGCCACGGTCGTGGATTCCTCACTTCAATGATGGAGAGCGCCTTGAGGCAGTACCGACTTAGACTACTGGACCGGTCCAAAAGCTGCAACAGGGCGCGGCGCCTGGGGCCCGAACGTACGTTCGCTTCCACCGTGTTTTCGCTGACCGACAAGTCGCTCTACGTAGCGGCGCTCGACCTCTGGATCGACTCCGCCCACGAGCGCAGCCGCTGCTACGTCTCGCACGGCCATTCCGACCACGCGCGCGAGCACGGCCGGGTCGTCGCGTCCGTCAACAGCGCGCGCATTTGCCGCCACCGCTTCCGCCGCAAAACCGCGGACGACGTGATCTACGAAGAGCACGCCTTCAACGAGCCGTGGACCGAGGGCGAACACCGGCTCACGCTATTTTCCGCCGGCCACGTGCTCGGCAGTTCGCAACTGCTGATCGAAGGCGCAGACGGCACGTGCGTGTACACGGGCGACTTCAAGCTCGCGCCGTCGTACACGTGCGAAGCGCCGGAAGTGAAGAAATGCGACGTGCTGCTGATGGAGTGCACGTTCGGCTGCCCGCAGTACGCGTTTCCGCCGCGCGACGAAGTCGAGGCGCTCATCATAAGCTACGCGATGCACGCGCTCGCCGACGGGTACGCACCGATTTTCTACGCGTACTCGCTCGGCAAAGCGCAAGAGGCGATCGCGATTCTTACCCGCGCCGGCATACCGGTGACCGTGCACGGCGCGGTGCATGCAATGTCGCGCGTGTATGAAGAAGCCGGCGTGCAGCTCGGCCCCTACGAGATCTACGACGCCAACACGTATGACGGCTCGAGCGCGCTGGTGTGGCCGCCGCCCGGCCGCAAGCGACCCAAGGGCGCGAACAAACGCGCGTTGCGAACGGTGATGCTGACGGGCTGGGCGATGGATCCCGGCGCGTGCTACCGCTATGGCGTCGGTTCGATGATCCCGCTCTCCGACCACGCCGACTTTCCATCACTGCTCGCCTACATCGAACGTGCCGAGCCGAAGAAAGTGTGGCTCAACCACGGCACGCCGGAGTTCGTGCACCACCTCCGCCGCCTCGGCATCAACGCCGAATACCTCGAAGCGCACAAACAACTCGCGTTGTTCGGGTAACGCGTGTTAGCGTTTGCGCGGACGTGCGCGGCGATTGCTGCGACGGCAAGTAAGCTCGAGAAAGTCGCATTGCTCGCGGAGTATTTGCGCGAACTCGACGATGCGGATCTCGCGCCGGCGGCGCGGTATTTCACCGGAAATCCGTTTGCGTCGGCCGATCAGCGTTCGCTCGGACTGGGCGGCCGGACCCTGGTGGCGGCGGCGCACGTTGCGTGGGGCGTCGGCAACGATGATTTGCGCGCGGCCTATCGCGGCACCGGCGATCTCGGCGCGGCACTCGGCCCGTTCGTGCGCCCTCCGGTCGACCTCGGGTTATTTCGCGAAACGCTGACGCCGGCCGTGCTGTTCGACTATCTCGTTGAAATTGCGGCGGCGTCGGGCAAGAGCGCGCAACGTCGCCGCCAGGTGCTGTGCGAACGCATTCTCGGCGCGTGCACCGATCCGTTGGAAGCAACGTACGTCATCAAGATCGTCACCGGCGAGTTGCGCATCGGCTTGCGCGAAGGGCTGATCGGCGATGCGATCGCGCAGGCGTTTGCAGCGGAACCGGCAGCGGTGCGGCGCGCGGCGAGCGCGGCCGGCGATATCGGCGCGGTTGCCGTTGCCGCGAAGCACGGTACGCTCGATGCGATCGCAATCGCCTATCACGCCCCGATCGCGTTCATGCTCGCAACGCCGATCGCTTACGGCAGCGACTACAAAGACCTCGCCGCCGGAACGTGGCTCGTGGAGGACAAGTACGATGGCTTCCGGGCACAAGCGCACGTCACGCCCGAGCGCGTCTCGCTCTTCTCACGCACGCACAACGACGTGTCCGCATCATATCCCGAAGTCGTCGCCGCGCTGCGCGCACTACCGGGATCGCTCATCCTCGACGGCGAGGTCGTCGCAATCCGCGACGGCCGCGTACTCCCGTTCCGCTATCTGCAAGCGCGGCTGCAACGCAAAGACCCCTCCCCCGAACTCATGGCCGAAGTCCCCGTACAGTACATCGTCTTCGACGCCCTCGCCCACAACAGCGAATTCCTACTCGAAGAACCATTGTCGGTCCGCCGGGCAATCTTAGCCGAAGCCGTCATGGTAGATGTGTCATCCCGAGCAAAGCCCGAAGGGCGTCCCGCCACCGTCGAGGTCGCCGAGTGGCTGCCCCTCGACCCGGCTCGGGGTGACATCGCCGAAATCTTCGCTGCGGCGCGCGAGCGCAGCCACGAAGGCATCATGTTCAAGCGCACCGATTCGCCCTACACGCCGGGCCGCCGCGGCAAATCGTGGCTCAAGCTCAAGCGCGAACTCGCCACGCTCGACTGCGTCGTCGTCGGCGTCGAATGGGGCCACGGCCGGCGCGCGCAAGTGCTCTCCGACTACACCTTCGCCGTCCGCGGCCCGCACGGTCTCGTGCCGATCGGCAAAGCGTTCAGCGGCCTCACCGACGCCGAGATCGCGGAAATGACGGCCTGGTTTCTCGCGCACCGCCTACCCGACGGCGACGCCGCGCGCGTCTACACCGCGCTCGGACTCGGCCGGCACGAAATCGTCGTCGAGCCGGAGATCGTAGTGGAAATCGCGTTCGACATCATCCAGCGCAGCGATCTCCACGCCAGCGGATTCTCACTGCGTTTCCCCAGAATCGTACGCCTGCGGCCCGACAAACCGGCCGCCGAGGCGGACACGTTAGCACGCGTGGTGGAAATCTACGAAGAGATGCTGACCCGCGAACGTGTTGACGCCGAACACTGAAGACGACCGCACGCTATGAGCGGCGAACCGCTACCCGCACGCTTCGCCGAATACATCGCCAGGTTCCGCGAACCCGGTGATGAGCTCTCGATGGCCCGCTATCCCGGGTTGCCGTCGAAACCGTGGTACGATCCGGCCACGATTCCGGCCGCGCGAGAACTCGAGCGTGCCGCTCCGCAGATCTCGGCGGAGTTTCGGCGGCTCTATCCGCGCGCGTTCGTGCCCGAAAACGAACCGATCAGCCGCGAAGGCGCGTGGGACGTGTTCATCCTCTACGAACGCGGCAAGCGGCACGACGACCGCTGCGCGTCATTTCCCACGGTCACGGCGATCGTCGAGGGGAACCGCACGGTGCGCAGCCTCGCCGGGCTCGTCTACTTCTCGCGCCTAGCGCCGCACACGCGCGTGGCCAGGCATTCCGGGCCGACCAACATGCGCGTGCGCGCGCATCTCGGCATCGATATCCCGCCGGACTGCGGAATCCGCGCCGGCGAAACGACGGCCACGTGGCAGAACGGCCGCTGCCTCGTCTTCGACGATTCGTTTCCCCATGAAGTCTGGAACGAGAGCGATCGCGAGCGCATCGTGCTGGTGGTCGACCTCTGGCATCCCGATCTGAGCGACGACGAGGTGCGGCTCCTCGACGGCTTCCAGCGCTACGTGGAGCGCGCGGCAAAGGGGCTGCAGGGCTACTGGTTAGCGAATGAACGCTAGCGTGGACCGTTCCGCGCCGGCGCCGCTCATCGCCGTTCGTTACGCGCTGCTTTTGCTTACATCCGCGACTGCGCTGTACTATTTCCAGTGGCGCATCGGGGTGTTCAATCCGGCCCACCCGGTCTATTCGTGGATCGTCTTCGCGGCTGAGCTCATCGGCTTCGCGCGGACCTTTCTGTTTCTGCTGGTGTCCGTTCGCGTTCCAGATCGCGACGACGTGGCCACGGCGCCGCCGGGGCTCAGCGTCGACGTCTTCATTCCCACGGTTAACGAACCCGTCGACATCGTGCGGCGCACGGCGTTTGCGGCGCTTGGGCTTACGTATCCGCACGAGACCTGGATCCTCGACGATGGTGAACGCCCCGAGATGCGTGCGCTCGCCGCGGAGATTGGTTGCCGTTATGCGGCCCGCACCGAACACAACGATACAAAGGCCGGCAATCTCAATCATGCCCTCGGGCTCGCGCAGGGCGACTTCATCGCGATCTTCGATGCCGACCACGTCGCCGATCCGCGTTTCCTCGAGCGCACGCTGGGCTATTTCAGCGACGAACGGCTCGCGTTCGTACAAACGCCGCAAGAGCTGTTCAACACCGATTCATTCGATCACCTGAGAACCCAGCGCACGACGTCAAACGGTGCGTCGTTCTTCCACCGCGTGATCCAGCGCAGCCGCGACGCATCGAACTCGACGATCTACAGCGGCTCATCGGCCGTGCTGCGCCGCCGGGCACTCGATGCGATCGGGGGCTTTGCCACCGGCACGATCAGCGAGGACGTGCACACCTCGTTCCGACTGCACGCCGCCGGTTGGGGATCCGTTTTCCATCCCGAGATTCTCTCGGCCGGCATGGGACCGCTCAACGCCGCTGCCTACTGCGCGCAGCGTTTGCGCTGGTCGCAAGACACGCTGCAGTTACTGCTGTGCGAAAATCTCTTCGCACATCCGACGCTGACCTGGCGCCAGCGCTTGGCCTACATCATCCACGCCGCAAGCAACCTCGAAGGGTGGCGGCACGTCTTCATCTACGCGCTCCCGATCGCGATCCTGTTCACCGGCATCCTCCCGCTGCAAACGAGCGCGACGAGCTTTCTGCTTCACTTCGTGCCGTACTTTCTGGCCACGAACATCACCCTCAGCGAATTCGCGCGCGGGCATCTGCGCGTTGACGAAAGCGCAATCTTTAACCTCGCCCGCGCACCCGCATCAATTCTAGCGGTCTTCACCGCACACGGTGCGCACCGCTGGCGCGTGACGCCGAAAGCGCTCGGCGCTCCCGAACGCGCCGCAGAGATGCGGTTCGCGGAAGCCGTTTTGGCGCTCTCGTCGGCCGCGATCGCCTTCGCGTGCATCGAAGAGTTCAGCGGCCGCTCGCAACTCAGCCGCGGCGCGCTCGCGCTGGTCATCATATGGGCGGCGTATCACGTCAGCACCGGCGCGCGCCTCTTGGCGCTCGAATGGCGCTGCGCGCACAATCGCCGTGCGACGACGCGCTTCGGCGAACGGCTTCCGGCGGTGATCCAGCGTACGGACGATCCGCAAACGGCCTATGCGGTCGACATCGTGGCCGCATCGGCCGACGGCCTCACGTTGCAAACCCCCGATCGGTCTTCGATACCGGCCGCCGGTACGTATCACGGCGAACTTGCTGTTGGAGCGGCACGTTATGCGTTCACGATCGACCTTGCCGGCGTCCGCGCCGGCGGTCCCGTACGATGGCCTGACGACGCGACGCGCAGTGCCTTCGATCAATACCTGCACCAAAGGGCGATCGCACGCTTCGGGGCGACGGACCGCGGCGACCGCGGCGGCATTTTCCGCGCCGCCGAAGCGCTAGGGCGGAACGACCTGGAAAAACATGCGCGTTCGTGACGTGCTCGACAGACGATGCAACCAGTTCGCCGGCACCGATCCGATACGCCTGAACCCTTGCGGGCCGGCGTCTAGGACGACCGGCCGGCAGCGCGCCCAATCCGGATACTCGCGCACGTACTGGGCCGGCGAATCGTCGACGATGATCCGCGAGCCGAGCACTTTTTCAACCGCCGCGCCGTAGCCGAGTGAGTGGGAATCGGACCAGCCCGCAACTACGATCGCACCGTCCGGGACGGTGCTCAGTACGTCGTCGATGGCGGACTGATTGCTCGGATACGTCCCTCCGAGAGGGAACGCCCGTGGAGAAAACGCCGCCACCAGCACGACGGCAACGAGAGCGATTGTCGCCGCCGCGGATGTTATCTTCTGCGGCACCTTCGGCAGCGCAAGGCGTGTACTCGTGGCCGCGAGTGCTGCGATCAGTGCCAACGATCCAAGCAAATAACCATGCACGTTGTCATCGTTGCGGTAGATCTGGGCAAATGCGATACCGCCGATGCTGCCGCAGGCAAGGACGCTCAGGGAGCGCCGGTCGCTTCGCGCAAGCGCAACCAATCCGATCGCGCCGAGTACCAGGAGCCCGAATGAAAACTCTTCGCCGGCGGCTCTGAAGACAAAGACGCCGGCTTTCGGATAGACGTTGAGATCGAGCATATGCGCAAGCGATGTACTCGCGTGTTCTTTGCGTCCCAAGACTTCATTGAGAAATCCGTCGAGCGTTCGCGGCTGGTTGGTATCCCAGTCGATCGATTCGACGCCGAACAGCGGTGCGGCCGCCGTCGGATCCAGATGTTGCGCGGCCACGATCGACGAGCGCAGAGGAAAATAGAGATAGAGCAGCAGAGGCGCGAGGAAGGCGAGCATGACGAAGCCGAGCGTGCGGCGGTCGAAGCGTTGGCGTTGCCACAGCGCGGACACGATCACACCCGGCACGGCGAACAGCGCGAGCGGGTGCGCGGCGATCCCCAAGCCCGTGCACGCACACGCCGCAACGAATGTGCGGCGGTCGCCGGAGCGGGCGAACGAAACGCTCAGCGCCAGCGCGAAAATGATCGCGGGAACCGCGAAGACTTGAACGTTGGCTTGCTCGGCCTGTTGCCACGAGATAAGGCCAAAGGCAAACGTGAGACCGGAGGCCAGCGCCGCGATTGGTTGACTTTCAAGCGTCAGCGCGAGCACGGTTACACCCGAAGCGCAAAGCGCGACGGCCGCGGCCGTCAACACGTTTAGCCGCCATGCAACGGTTCCGAATGCCACGACGTGGGTGAATAGCCAACCGAGCAGCGTATATGCCGGAAAACCGGTCGCATGCGCGATGCCGAGGATGTAAGGAACGGTTTGGGCTTCGGCGTTGTCACCCGCCGAGACGGCCGATGAAAGCGAGGGTAGGTAGCAGATCAGCGCTCCGGCAAAGGCGACGATCGCCGCCGCGACGGCCTGCCGGCGCGCTTGCGTCAATCGACGCCGATATCCCAAACTGCGTCGAGTTCGCGCTTCGCAAAGGCCCGGAACGCAATCATCGTTTCCGTACTCGTAATCCCGGGCCGATTCGCAATCACCTCGGTCACCAGATCGCTCAACTGGTCGTGTTCACGTACGCGCACGATCGCTATGAGGTCGAACGGCCCCGCGACACTGTATACCTCGGTCACCCCTTTGACCGAGAGAAGCTCCTCGGCGAGCGATTTGACGCGGCCCGGCTCGACGCTGAGCATAACGAAGGCGGTAATCATTTAGCGAATCTTCCGTTCAAGGCGGCTCTTGCGGGCGGCACGCAGCCGCTCGACCTGGTTATAGACATCGGCCGTCCGGGATTTCGTCACCTTGACCCGGTGGGAACGGATGCGCATGACGAACAGCAGCAGCACGATCCCGATGGCCCCGAATGCGCACGCCAGGCGCAGTTCCCAAGGCAGGAGGGCACCGGCCACGAGAAACGCAGCCACGATGGCCAGCGCGTTCTGCCACGGCCGCATCGGTGAAACGGTCACCCCGGCCGTGTTCGCCGCCCCTTGCCCGCCGCTTCTTCCCCGCGCCGGCGCCGTCGTCTGTCAAAATGCTTACTAAGGCTAACAATTTGACTAAGCGTGAAGTCACAGTCTAGCGGCTTGGCCAGGGCACGGTAAAAGCGGTCCCGTAAGAACGCTCGTCCGGTATGCGGGCAGCCAGTCGATTGCGTCGGCGCTAATGCTGAACGGGCATCGGGACGACTACTAGAGTGGGGTGGCGGCTGCTAAGGCGGCCTTCAAAGCATACCCTTTGGGTGTTTTTCGATCGGAGTCGGGACACGAGCACGATGACCAAGGAACGAAATCTGATCGCTTTCGCCGTTATAGCGGTCCTTGCCGCGTGTGGCGGGGGCGGCGGCGGCGGCACGGCATCGCTTCCCAGCGGCCCGAGCTCCGTCACCGCGACGCCGACGCCGGGCGCGATCGCCACATCCACGCCGGCGCTGCCGGCCGGCTACGCGGTCGACAGCGTCTCGATCACCATGGCGAAGGGCACCTATGTCGCCGCCTCGACCCGTAATGTCCAGGCTATCGGCACGGGCACGCAGTCGATCGTATTTACGCTCTTGCAGCAGAACGGGGTGCCGCTCACCGGCGCGCCGCAGACCTTCGGTTTGACCGGCTCCAGCTCAGGGTGCACGACGAATCCGAACACCCAAGCGTTGACCTGCGTTCTGCCGGTCAACGCTCCCGTCGGACAGGACGTCTTCCTCGCGCAGACCTACTCGAATGCGAACGGCACGGGAAGCCTGACCGGAAGCGGGGCCGTAGCGCTCAGCGTCGGCATCAATTCCACGAATACCGCCTCGATCGTGCTCAACGCACAGGTCGCCTCGGTGCTCGTCGTCACCGGCAGCTTCTATCTCGGTAACTACGTGAACTCGCAGGCCATATCGCGACGCGCCGGCACGTCCGCGCTTCGGCAGATCGCGACTCAAGGAACAGTGTACCCGAACGTGTCGTCGACGCAGGTCTTCGTCGTGGCCGTCGATAGTTCGGGCAACACGATTTTGAACCCATCGACCTACAGCTCGCCGGTCTACCTTCAACTCGCGTATGACTACACCGATGGCCTCTCCGGTGGCGTGCCGATGACGGCCGACGTCACCTTGACGGCGACCTATGCGGCGAACGATCCGGCCCCGTGCACGGGAGGCAGCGCGACGGCCGCGGGCTGGTATACGAGCTTTGCGCTCTGCTCGCCGAGCGACATCGTTACCGCCAGCATGACGCCGAACGTCCTCGCGAGTCCGTCATGGGACGCCTACGTTCTCGGACAGACCAACTCGAACTTACTGCTTCCGACGCCGGCGCCAAACACGACCCCAGCGCCGATAGCCTCGCTCCCGGCAACGAACTCGTTTGCTGATATTTACGTCATCTATCCCACCACCCCGCCCGGCAATATCACGGTGATCGGACAATGAGGCGCAGCGGAATGCGAACGACATTCTACACTCTCGGAGCCGCAGCGGTAATCGGCAGCGTCCTGACGGCGTGCGGCGGCGGTTCGTCATCGTCGTCTCAGTCGACGGTGCCCCTGCCGTCGTCGTCGATCCCGCCGGTCGTGCAAGGCATAACGCCGACCGGACCGACCGCGCCGATGACGATCACCATCGCCATCCCGCAACATGTCACGACGACCGCCGCAGCACACGCTTTGGTAAGCAAACGCATCCACGCGCTCTACGGAGCGAAGAGTTCGGATTCCCGGATCCGCACGATGGCCAACACATCGCCGTCGGCATCGATTCGTCAGGCCGGCGCGCAGTTGGAGAAGTCGGCGAAACAAATCGAGCTAAAGACGGGCCGCAGCCCTGAGTACGTTTCGCCCGGCACGTATTATATGGAATTAGTGATGTCGTCCGGCGCGACGAACGTCTCCGATCAAACGGCCTACTGCTCGGTATCCTCTAACCAGTGCTCGGCAACGTTTAACGTTCCGGTGGGCACAGGTTTCACTGCAGCGCTTTACTTATACGACGATTGCGACTACTTGCTCTCCGCCGGCGCGGCATCGAACGTGACCATCGTCTCCGGTTCGAACGCGCCGCTCACGATCACGTTAAACCCCGTCGTCGCCTATTTCGACGTCACCGCAACCGCGACGACTCCGTTCATCGCCGATCCGTCGCAGGCGCAAACGTTCAACGTTTCGGTGACGCCGCTCGATGCAGAGTATTACAATAACAGCCAGCAGAACGTCGTCACCACGCCCGGCGTTCTGGTTGACTCGACGTTCCATCAAATCACCTCGGTGACGCTGGCGCTCTCATCGGCCTACCCCGACGTCACACCGTCGGGGCCGCAAACGTTGAACGTGCCGGTGTTGGCGCAAAACTCGATCAACACGTATACGTTCCCGACGACCTCGTACACCTTCGGTGGAACCGGTACCGAGGGGAGCGTCGTTTGGACGGCGACCCCCAACACCGTCGGAAGCCCGATCGTCCCGACGAACGAGCGCGGCCCTTATTCTGACGGCACGCCGAGTCCCGGCACAAACGTCGGCTCCCTCTCCATCACCGACAATCCAGTGGCCCTTAGCTGGACCAATCCGCAGGGATACCCGCAAAGCAGTGGTGATCCGGTGATTGCGTCGCAGGGCACCGGTACCAACGTCACTTACTGGTCGGCCGAGTTCCCGAACCCGGCCAATACCAGCACGTACACCTTTGGGCTCAACGAGAATATCCCGTTCAGCGGAAACATCACGCTCAGCGATAACGGCCAGTGCGTATCGAGCGTCGTTTCCTCGTACACCCCAACTCTCGGTACCTATCCCTTCTCCCAGCTCAACACGAGCCCGTACGTTCTGATCACGATGAACTCCAGCAGTAACACGGCGGCGTGTATCGTCACGGCGACCGATGACGCGGCCACACCGCGCAGTACCCAACTGCAGATCTTCGTCGACAGTTCTACACTGACTATTCAGAATAAAGCGAGGGCCCATTAATGAGCCGCCTCTCTCGGGCCGGTGCTGCAGCCCTAACGGCAGCGATCGTCCTTGCGGGATGCGGCGGCGGCGGCGGCAGCAGTGCCGCGCCGCCGAGCAACGCGCAGTCCGCGCCTACCACCATCACGAAGGTTGCTCCGCCGGCGGCAGCCGGCCGCACGTCATACGGCACGGCGAAGCTTACCCTCGCCCTGCCGAAGGCGCTCCGCGGTAGCACGACGGCAAACGTGGTACGAGCAATTCCGCACGGGAAGGCCACCACGGCGTCAACCGGTCGCCATGCGCAATTCGTCGATCCATCTCCCGCGCCGGGCGTGGGCGTCTGTCAAGGAAACGTCATCGACATCTATGTCGACGGCTCACTCATTCCGGCAATCGATGGCCAGGGCGAACAACCCGATTCGCTTTGCGTTCAGAGCTCGATCGACGGAACGCAGACCGTTAACGTCCCGCTCTTCTCCAGCAGCAACAACGAAGTCGTCGTGGTTGAGTGGGATCCTTACGTTTCGAGTATCCTGGCATTGGGAGAAACGAACTACGGCAACTTCAGCCCGGGAAGTGCAGTGAATCTGACGGTGACGATGCAGGAGAACGCGCAGTACATCGGCGTCACCGATCTCAGCTTCAACGGGCCGCAGCTGATGACGGGCGGGACGTGGTACGACCTCGTTGGATCCTGTCCGGGAACATCGCAATTCACCGCCTTTACGGCGGACTTCAACGGCGTGTTTATTCCCGTCGCGGGCTACGGTGGAACCTCGAATCCGGTTCTCACCGGAACGTCGGACAATGGCGGTACGTCCAGGCTCACGCAATCATCTGCAGCCGGCGTTTACGTCGTCTCGTGGGATTCGAATTGCGACGGCGTCGAGGCATCTGCTACGGCACCGAACCCCGTGTATTCGATCTACGGTGACGTCACTAACACCAATTACTACAACTACTATAACGACTACCATTATTACAATGAGGTAGGTTCGCCGAACCAGGGCATTTGGAACCTGGTCTACGTGTTCAACGACACGTTGGGCCAGAATTTCTATCAGCTCAGCACCCCGACTATCAACGGCACCATCGACATCCAAAACGACGGCTAGAAACACAACGCTCGTCACCGCCGCCGTCGTGGCGGCGGTGGCGCTGGCCGTATACCTCCCACAGGTACCGGCGGGCGTCGGCGTCGGCGACGAAGCGGAAGCGCAAACGGTTCCCTACATCCTCGGGATCGCGCATACACCCGGCTTTCCCGTGTTCACGCTCGCGGGCTGGCTCGCTTCACATGCCATACCGTTCGCGAGCGTTGCGTGGCGAATGAACGCTTTCAACGCGGCATGCACGGCTGCGGGCGCTGCCGGCATCGTTCTGCTCGCGGTTGAACTCGGGGCCGGGATTTTTGCGGCGGCTGCAGCGGCGTTCGTTTTCGCATTCGGCAATACGATTTGGAACGGCGCATTGCACGTGAACGTGCAAGTGCTTGCTGCAACGTTGGGGATCTACTCCCTCTGGGCCAGCGTCAGGTTTTCGCGTGACGGCAGCACGCGCACGCTCGTCGCCGCGTGCGGGTTCTGCGGACTCGGAATCGCGGCGCATCCGGCCGTAATCTGGATCGTCCCCGGCGTGATCGTGGCTGCGCTCATACAATGGCGGTGCTTATCAGTCAAGGTCGTGGCACTCGGCGTACTGGTACTCATCGTTCCGCTCTCGTTGTATGCCTACGTTCCGCTTCGCGCGCACGTGATCGCAGCGCATGGGCTCGACCCGCTGGCCGCAGCGCCCTTCGGCGGCTTGGGTTCGTTCGACTGGAGCACAGCCACACTACAGGGTTCCGGGAGCCCCGCGCAACGTTTTGTGGGACACGGCGATGTTGCGGTCCTCCGCTCACTCGATCCGGGCCCGCTTCCCCAGGCGGCGAACACCTGGATCGCGCTCGCACTCGCGCAATACCGTCTGCTATTCTTACTGCTCACCGGCGCCGGACTCGTCGCGCTCGCGCAGAGCAATCGTCGTGCGCTGGCCGTTCTCATCGCCGGCACGCTCGGCGGAATTGCCTTCGCGTACACGTACCGCCTCGACACCCACCTGGACCGTTACCTCATCGTTTCGTTTGCGGTTACCGCAGCGGTCGCCGCGGCGAGCACGCAACTGCGTATTCCGCGCGTGCCCGATATGGCCGTGCGAACCATTACCCTCATCGCGCTCGCGTTACTTGCGGTCAATGCCGGGACGAATAATGCACCGCTGCCCCCCAGCCGCCTCGATGTTCCGGGAGAAGCGATTATCGCGGCTGCTCGCCACGACACGCCGGCAAACGCGATCGTCGTCGCGCAGTGGAACGACGCGACCGCCCTCGGATACGGCACCTTCGTCGAGCATTCGCTGGACGGGCGAACGATCGTCGATGCGTGGCCGAATCAATTCAGCAACCGCTACGAATCCTGGGCGCGCACGCGCCCGGTCATCCTCTTCGTCAGTCCGCTAGCGGCACTCCGAATCTATCCGATGTGGGCCAATCTGCGTGAGCTCGACAGCACCCTACCCACGTACCGCGTCTTTGCGGTAGTGGCGCCGCGCCCGCACCGGCACCGCAGGCGCTAGTCGTCGTCGGATTCGTGCAAGTGCAGATGCGAGCCGTCTTCGGCGTCATCGAGCACTTCGCGCGCTTCGCTGAGGACGCTCGCGGGTAACGTTCCGCCGCGTTCGACCGTGCCTTCGGGCGCGAGGAAGTCGAGTTCGTCCCAGTCTTCCCACGTTTCCAACCGCTCGGTCTCGTCGTCGACTTCGCGACCGTCTTCGTCGGGGAAGCGCACGCAGTAACCCTGGTCGATGTGCAAGCCGGTCACGAGCACGCGCGTCCCTTGCGGGTAATACGTCCCGTCTTTCCAGAGGGTGCCGGACGTGGTGTCGTAATAGGTGCCGATGCGTATCGGTTCGATGGTTCGGTTTCTCCGTTGCGCGACGTCGTGCGCGTTGGCCGAGTGTTTCCGCATCGCGCTCGAAATTCCCCATAACGCATGAGCGATCAACCGCTGCGCCACTGGACCGTACGCTCGTCAACTTATCGCGTAAACGAGCCGTTTCTGCGCGTTCGCAGCGATACGGTCGAACTACCCGACGGTACAGTCATCGAGAACTACTTCGTGCGGGAGAGCCGCGGCTTTGCGATTGTGGCCGCGATCACGCCGGACCGCCGGATCGTCTTGGTACGCCAATATAAACACGGTATCGCGCAGATCGTGCTCGAGCTTCCGGCCGGGATGATCGACCCCGGCGAAGCGCCCGAGGCGTGCGCGATTCGTGAACTCGCCGAGGAAACCGGGTACGCGGGCGAGCCGCCACGGCTACTCCGAACGCTCTTTGCCGACCCGACCAGTTCCAACGCCAGCTTCCACGTGTTCCTGATCGAGAACGCGGTGCCGAAATTCGCCCAGTCGCTCGACACGACCGAGGCGATCGTGGTCGAAACGGTGACCATCCAGGAGCTGCACACGGCCGTCCGCGACGGACGGATCGGCTCCGGTTCGCAGGTCGCAGCGGTGTACGTCGCCTTGGATCACATTCAGTAACGGCCCGCTCCGGCAATACGGGGAAGCGCCCGGAAGCCGTCTAATCGGGATACGGTAATGAATGCCCGGTTGCAGTCGTTGGGTTTTGCCGTTGGCGGTTCACTCGCGCTGGCCGCCGTAACGGCATGCGGCGGCGGTGGGGGCGGATCCGGCGCGCCAGGCGCGCCCGTGCCCAACGTCACCAGCACCCCGGGCTCCTTCGCCCAAGGCACTGCCGGGGCGTCGATCACGCTTTCGCTACGGCAATATTCGCCGGTCGACACCTCGGCGACGAAGCGCCGCGCGGCCTACGTGTCGCCGGCCACCGCGCAGATCTCGCTGACCGTCATCTCGGTGAACGGGACGCGCGTGACCGGGACGCCCACGACGTTTCCGGTCAGCCCGACCTCGCCCGGCTGCAGCGGAACGAACGGCGTCGTGACGTGCACGCTCAACGCAAACATTCCGATCGGCAACGACGTGCTCACCGCGAGCACGCTCGATGCGAACGGACATTCGCTCGGCACGTCGACGATCACGGCGAGCATCCAGCAAAACCTGGCGAACAGCATCGCGCTCTCGGTCGGCGGCACGATCGCGAGCCTGCAGATGTATCTTTCGCAAACGCAATTCGCATCGGGCACGCCGGGCACGGCCAACGTCATCGTGGTTCCGCTCGATCAATCGGGCGCCGAGATCGTCAACCCGGGCAACTACAACCCGTCGATCGCGTTGACGTCGAGCAGTTCCGTGAACGGCCACGTTTCGCTGATCACCGACGGCGTGAACACCGGTCAATCCGGCACGATCGTCAGCCCCAACGACCAAATCGTCGTCAACTACGACGGCGTCGCGACGAGCGGCGGCAGCACGATCACCGCGAACGCCGGCGGCGGCATCACCGCGAGCCGCAACGTCTCCGTGAGCTCGCCCGGACTCGGCGCGAGCCCGTCGGGCGCGCAGTTCGTTTCGTCCTCCTCCTATGTGTTTACGGCGGTCGGACAGACCGGCACGATCAACGTTTCCGGCGGCACCGCGCCCTACACCGTGGTCTCGAGCGATACCGGCGTCGCGACGATTTCCGGCACCGGACCGTTTACCGTAACCGCCGCGGGCTACGGCACGGCGGGGACGTCGACGATCACCGTGACCGATCATGTCGGCGCGCACACCACCATTCCGGTGACGTTCATCGCGCCGGCCATTCTACTCACCGCGAGCGTCTGCGGCGGTACGACCTGTTCCGCCGGCGGCGTTTCGTATACGGTGCCGATCGGCGGCCCCACGAGCCCGCTCTCGCCGACGACCGTCACGGCCGTCGGCGGCACCGGAACGTACGGCTACTTCTTCATCTCGAGCGGAACGACGACCAGTCAATACGCGACGGTCTCGCAAGGCGGCAATACGTTCACGATCACGCCGAGCGGTTTCGGCAACGACGCGATCATCGTTACCAGCGGCAATCAGACGGCGTACTATGCGATCGTCGCGAGCGCCGACGCGTTCGGATCGACGCTGCCGGCCGCGATCGGCATGCTCTTCGAGAGCAGCGGCGGCGGCGCGAAATTCTACTCGGCAACGCTGCCCAACGCGGTCACCAATGTCACGGCTTCTCCGCTGATCAGCGGCTTCATGTTCAACGCCGGCAGCCCGCCGTCGATCGACGCAACGCCGACGAGTCCGGGCAATGGAACGTTCTCGTTTACCAGCGGTTTCGGCACGCCGACGACGATTCCGTACACGGTCTTCGGGCTTTCGTTCGGGTCATACCAGGGCAGCGGGTTCACGCAGAGTTCGGAAATGCCGGTTCCGGCCGACGAAGCGTTCACGGCCACCGGTGAATCCGATCTGCTCACCGTGAGCGGTTTGACGGCGAACTTCAACCTCAGCGCGCAATCGGCAAACACCAGCGTCGTAACCGCCTCCGCGGCCGCAAATCACGTCACGGTCACGTCCGTCGGTTCGGGAACGACGACCGTGCTCTTAACCGATACCGGCAACGGCGCCACCGTGACATTCACCGTGAGCGTAACGAACACGCTGATTCCAATCGCCGGTCACCTGCGGAGCCGATAATGTACCGCGCACTCGCGCTCGTCGCATCAATCGGCATTCTCGCCGGTTGCGGCGGCGGTGGGAGCCACGCTCTGCCGAGCCCCGCATCCGGCTCATCCGGTTCGGGCACCAAAGGCGCGCAAGCGACGGCGCGGTTCAGTTTGACGATCCCGAACGCGAGTGCGGCACCCGCCGGCGCGCGCCGGGCGCAGTTCGTCTCGCCGTCGACGCTCTCCGGAACGATCGCGGTCAACGCCGGACCGGTAACCGAACTCGACCTCAGCCTCGCGAGCCCGAACTGTACGACGATTATTAACGGACGCAGTTGTTTGATCAGCGTCGCCGCCCCGATCGGCGCTTCCGACACCTTCACGCTGGTGCTCTACAACGGGTCGTTTACCAGCGGTATGCATACCGGTACCGCGCTATCGGGCGCGTCGAACTTCACCGCGGCGGTAACCGAAGGCGTCTCGAATATCACGACGCCGCTGATCCTCGGTGGAATTCCGAAATCGGTCGACGTCGTCATCAACGGGACGCTTACTGCGGGCACGCCCACGACGGTTCCGGTTGTGATCACCGCTTACGACGCGAGCAACAACGTGATCGTCGGCGCCGCGACCTTCGCCGACGCAACCGGCGCTGCCGCGCCGCTCACCCTCTCGCTAGGGACGCCGCAACAAGTGCTGCTCCACGACGGGGCTCAGGCCGCAACGAGCATCACCGTTGCGGGACCGGCCGATGCCGTCACGTTGCAACTCCAAGCGCCGGCCAACGTGCTAGGCACGTATGTGTCGGTGAAGAATAGTTCGAGCCAAACGCTACCTGCGTTCAACCTGACGCGTTTCGTCGCGCTGAGCGGCACGTTGAACTCGACGCAGCTCGCGGCGTCGCTTACCTTCTTTCCGGATGACGTCTACTTCGCGCCGTCCGACAGCACGCTCGTCTCCGGCGTGCCGAACGGCTTCGCGTTCTCGTACACGACGGCGAGCGGCGGCGGATATCTCGGCTACTTCAACAGCGCGAACGAGGGTCTCTTATACTGTAGCGTCGTGAGCGGATTCACGCTCGGTATCGGTTCGATAACGAACGGCATCGTCAGCGCCTTCAATGGGGCCGATAACGTCGCGTCGCCCCCGACGGGGCTCGTCTATTACCCGCTGGGACAACTCACCAATACCGGGCCTGCGTGCGCGGGCGGCACGCCGTACACGAGCCCGGCGGGAGGTTTCGCCAAATCGCTCGCCTTCGATCCGAGCGGCAGCCAAGTTTTCGAAGGCGACAACAACGGCGACCTCGACGTCGATACGTTTACCGGACCGTCGACGCTCAGCGGTAACGCCGTCGTGCAGAACTACGGCGCGAACCACCCGCACGACTTGATCGCGCTCCAGGGAAGCCTCTACTTTCTCACCGGCACCACCAACAACACGCTCGACGGTCTCAACCCGACGATCGCCGCGACGGCGGGCAGCGACCACCTCACGTCGTTGCGCAACGGGCAAGACGGCCGCATCTATGCCCTCGGCGCTGCCAACAAACAAGTGTGGGTGTACAACGGCTCGCCTTCGATGCAGCAATACACGGCGGCGAACGCGTTCACGATCACGCCCTCGACGCAGCCGAACAACCTCGCGATCGGTCCGGACGGCAGCGCCTACACGACGGACGGAGCCTCAACGATTCAAGGGGTCACGTCCGGCGGCGCCGCTTCGACGCTCGTCATCCCGCCGCCGGGCGGCAACATTGGATACCTCACGGGAATCTTCGACGGCCGCAACGGCTACTTGTATGCGGCCTACGACGACGGGCTCCACGCCGGTCACGAGTATTTCTATCGTATCTCGTACTGACGCGCCGGCAACGCCGACCGTCTCGGTCGTCATTCCGCTGCGGACGGCCGGGCCGAATCTGCGTGAGTGCCTCGCACACCTCACCCGTCAGACATACCGGAACTTCGACATCTACGTTGTGCCGGATGCGCCGCTGACGCTCGGCGATGCACGATTGCACGTCATCGCCTCGGGACCCGTGCTGCCGAATCGTAAGCGCCAGATCGCCGCGGAAGCGAGTACCGCGGACATTCTCGCCTTCATCGACGACGACGCATACCCCGATCCGAATTGGCTCACCAACGCCGTGCGGCATTTCGACGACCCGAACGTCGTCGGTGCGGGCGGCCCCGCCGTAACCGCATCCAGCGATTCACCCCGGGAACGCGCGAGCGGTGCGATCTTCTCATCGGCACTCGTCACCGCTACGACGCGCCACCGCTACGTTGCGGAAGCGCAGCGCGACGTCGGGGCGCTGGCCTCGTGCAATCTGCTCGTGCGACGCGAAGCGTTTCTGCGCGATGCTGAGGCGAGCGTGCGCTACTGGCCGGGTGAAGACATTTTACTGTGCATGTTCGCCGCGCGTGACGGCGCGCGTATCGTCTACGACCCGACCGCGCTCGTCTACCACCACCGGCGCGCCGTCTTCGCCGGACATCTGCGCCAGGTGTGGGCCTACGGACGCTTCCGCGGCTTCTTCTTACGGCGTTTGAGCACGTCGCGCAGCGATGCCGCGTATGCCGCGCCGGCAACGTTCGTGCTCGGACACGCGTTGCTGCTCGCAGCCCTCAGCCGGCCGCGCTGGCGCTTCGCCGGCGGCTTCATCGTCGGCGTGTATGCGGCGCTCGTCGCGTGGGAAGCGGTGCGCACGGCGCGTACCGAACGCGCCGATCCGTGGCTCGTCGCCGCCGGCATCTACCTCACGCATTTCACCTATGGTCTCGGAACGATCGTCGGGTGGCTGCGCGGCTCGGCGATGTGGCCGCAATCAGCCGCTGTAACGCAAGCGGACGCGCAAGCCGAACAGCCGCCGGGCTAACGCTCGCAAACGCGCCTTCAGCGGTGACGGAAACGCGTACGGAATACGCGCCCGCTCGAGATGCCCGCGCTCGATCAAATCAGCGGCGTAGGCTTCGAGCAGCGCTCGCAACCGCGGATGTTCGCTCGGCCGGATGCGTACGGGCAGCGCGCACAACCGGTCCGGGCGACGCGGATCGAAACCGCTGAAATGAAAGAACACCACCGGCTCGCCCGTGCGCAGCCGTAGCTCGTCACCGCTGTCGAGCATGCGCGCAGACAGATTCCAATACGCGACGTTACAACCGCGATGGCGTACGATATGCGTACGCTCGAAAATGCCGGGCACGAGATCGATCCAGCGCTGATCGACAAACAGACCGGACTGCACGTCGACCCGGCAAAACGCGGCCAGCCGCGCACTCCACCAATCCAACATCGCGCGCGCGTTGGCCGTATTCGCAACGCCGATGCAGCCGAGGTTGTACACGCCGGTCCGCAAAATCGCAAGCTCGATGCCCACCCGTCCGTCGATCGGGCCGGCATCGGTCGCGTGCGGGGTGAGTACGATGTCGTTGGACGCGAGCGGCTCGATCAGCGGAGTCAGCGGCGCGAAAACCTGAATGTCGGAGTCGAAATATACGACGCGATCGTAGCCCCGATCGAGTAGGTGCCGCACGAGCGCTGGCTTTATCGCCGTGGAGAGCTCGTTCGCGTCGTAGCTGCGCACCAACTCGTCGTAGTCTGACGGTGGAAATACAGCGGCCGGTCGCACGATCGTGCCCTCCGAAAGCGTTTCCACCCTATCGACGTCATCGACGACGAAAGCAAAACGATCGCAATCCGGTTCGAACGTCGCCACGGACGCGAGCAACAATCGCACTTTCGCGAAATAATTTCGCGTGGCGATCGTACAGACGGCGATTCGCATCGCCGGTTTATTAGGCTAGGGCGCTGATGTGTCCGCCGAGGCCGATCGAGCTGAACAGCGTCGCCATCTGCGCCGCTTCGGCGTTCTCGGTTTGGTTGATGATCGAAACGGCGATCGACGCTTGGGGTCCGCCCGCGCTCAATGCGGAAACGGCGGTGTCGATAGCTCCGGTGCTGCCCATAGGCATATTGTGCCCCGCCGGGGCGGGAAAGGCAAGCCGGAACGGCATGACGCGCATCACCATCCGGTGAAGGGTCGCCCCGATGAACCTGTTCTACGTCGCCGTCGACGTTGCGGTCGCCATCTTAGCGATACGCTCGCTGGCCGTTCTCGGCACGCGAGCGCCGTGGACCAGCATCGGCTGGGTCGCCACGGCCGGTTACGGCCTCGCCGCCGGCTGGCGGTACGCCCACGACGGCCCGGTGCCGGGCATCGGCCTCGTGACGTCCGGCTGCTTCATCGTCCTGACGGCCGCCTTCATCGTTGGGGTGGTGCGCGACGAACCCCAGGCCGAACCGTTGCTGTGGCCGACGCGCGTCGGCCCTACGCGGGCCGAGAAGCGCCGCTGAACTGACCGAGGAAGTGCTCGAGCTCCGCGGGCGCGACACCGGCCGCGCCGGCCGCCGAACGCAGCCGGGCCAAGTCCGGGTCGACTCGCACGAGCAACGCGTCAGCCGGGCCGCCGAACGTGACTTGCGTGGCCGCCGCCGGGACGACGGCAGTTTCCCACGCCCGGAGGTCGACGGCGCCCGCTCCGCTTGCAGCCGTGAGCGGCGTATCCATGGCCATAAGCGCCAGCGGCCGGCCGCCCGTACCGATCGACGCGCCGGCGTTCGAAATGCGCAAGCGTTCCACGACGAAGCGCGGGTCGGCGATCGCGATGGTACGTTCGACGCCGCGCGCCGTGAAGGTCAACTGCGTCATCGCCCCCGGGAACGTCGCGCGGAAGTCCAGCACGTCACCGGCCTTGGCGACGTGCAGTTCGCGCGGCTTGCCGTCGGCGCCGGTGCGATTCCAGTCGAAGATGCGGTAGGTCAGATCGCTGGCTTGTTGCGTTTCGAAGAGCTGGATCCCGGCGCCGATCGCGTGCAGCGTTCCGGCCGGTAAGTAGTAGGCGTCGCCGGGCTTGACCGGCACGCGGCGCAGGATGTCGCCGAGCGTACCGTCCGCGACGCGGCGTTCGTATTCCGCGCGGTCGGTGTCGCGCGTCCAGCCGAGCACGAGTTCCGCGCCGGGTTCGGCGGCCAGAATGTACCAGCACTCCGTCTTTCCGACGGGCTGATGTTCAACGCGCTGCGCATACGCATCGTCCGGATGCACTTGCACCGAGAGCGCCGCATGCGCGTCGATGATCTTCGTCAGCACCGGGAAGCGTTGCGTGGGATCGGCGGGTCCGGTGAGATCGCGGCCGAGCTGCGCGCGCACCGCGGCCAGTGTTTCACCGCTGTACGCGCCGCCGGTAACGGTGTTCTCATCCCAGCATTCCCACGACTCACCGAGCAATGCTGAGGCGTCGCCGGGTTTGCCGTAGCGCTTAACGAGCGCATCCCCGCCCCAGATGGCCGAAGCCATTTTTGGAGCGAGGACGAGCGGGGCCGTTCGTGTTGTGCTGATCACCCCTAACGGTTAGGGACTCTCGGCGCCGATTCCGCCGTGCAGTTGCGTCTGCATCTGCTTTTCGCAGGACGCGTGTCCGCATCCGCAACGGATGTTCGCCGGATCGCGCCCTTCAGGCGAGTCGCAATACGCGCTGCACGTGGCGTCTGCGAGCGGAACCTCGCAGAGGCACGCTAGGTTATCGCAGCGTTTGCGTTCGCTGCCGGAATCGGTCATCAGCTCACGATTCGCGTGGTGTTGCGTCCGTTAGCGGCGATGATCCCGACGATCGCAACCAGCACGACCGCACCGACAACGATCCAGAGCCACGGCACGTTGCTCGTGGTCGTGGTGGTCGTCGTCGTACCATCGGTGGTCGTCGTCTTATCGGCCGACGAACCCGGTGCGGTTACGGTGGTCGAGGTCCCGGCTGCGGGCGCCGACTGCGTCGTCGTGGTCGAGTTCGTATTCGACGTACCCGTGGTTTGCGCGAGCGTCATCGCCGGCGCGATGGCCAGGAATAGGGCTAGAAGAATAAGGCTGAGTCTAAAGATCGGGCGCATAGGGTTTCTCCTCGGTGGTAATCGGCGTTTGCGCTTCCTTGCCCAGGAAAACCCCAGTGCCAAACCTCCCTTTGGTCTCTCCGGCTTGCGCTCGCCTACTGCTTGGGCAGCGTCTCCCACACGCCGTTGTGGTCGATCACGATGCGGATGTCTTGCGCGTTGAACCCGTTGTGGTCGGTCGGGGTAAATTTATACGTGCCGGTGGTTCCGGTGTACGGCTTCATCGTTTCGAGCGCGCTGACGAGCTTGTCGCCCTCGGTGCTCTTCGCGGTGCGCAGTGCGCCGGCAACCAAATGCACGGCATCCCACGCAAATGACGCGAAATTATTCGCACCGGCGTTGTACGCCGAACGGTACGCCGCGAGCAGCTTCTTCTGGATTGCGTTGGGAAACGTGCGGTCGAGATCCATGTCGGCGTAGACGCCGTCGCCGTCTTTGCCCGTAACCTTGAGGAAGTTGTCGGAGACGATACCGGTCGTACCGATCAGGTGCGTACCGACCGCGAGCTGATGCACTTGACGCACGAGAATGCCGGCCGACGGCGCGGCGGTGTAGATCAGGATCGTGTCGGCGCCGGCGCCTTTGACTTTTTGCAGTTGCGGCGTTACGTCGGTCGCGGTGACGGCGTAGGCTTCTTCATCGACGATCGGTACGTTCTGCGCCTTCGACTCGGCCTCGGCAACTTGTGTGCCCTGCGTTCCGTAGAGCTGATCGTCGTGCAGCACCGCGAGCTTCTTCGCATGCAGGGTATTCTTCATGAACGTGAAGAGCTTCGTCACTTCCAGTTCGTTGTGCGGCGTCGCTTCGAACGTGTATTTGCGGATGCCGTCTTTCGCTTGCCACACGCTGAGCGTCGGCGTGAGATAGACCTGAAGGATCTTGGCGTCATTGACGGCGCGCGCGATCGCTTCGCTGGTGGGCGAAATCGAACCGCCGACGATCGCGGCGACCTTCTGCCCGATCAGTTGCGTCGCGAGTTGCTGTGCGACGTCGGCCTTGCTCTCGTCATCCAGAATCGTAACCTGCAGCGGTCGTCCGTTGATGCCGCCCGACGCGTTGATGTCGGCGACGGCGATCTGGATCGCGTTGCGCTCGGGCTCGCCGAGCGGCGCGTAAGGCCCGGTGATCGAGAGGATCGCACCGATCGTCACCGGCGCGCCGGACGGCTTCGTCGCGCCGGTCACCGGAGCGGTGAAGAGTGCCAGCAGCACCGCGCCGCACGTCAAATTTCGCAGTAAACGCATCAAGATAAGCCCCTTAGCACACAGGAGAAAGTTTCTTCCATTCGGATTCTAGGCCAGCTATGCTCCAACTCCTTGTCGCGGGACTGACCGTCGGCAGCGGTTACGCGCTCGTGGCCTTGGGAATTCACATCATCCTTCGGGCCACCCGGATCGTGAATTTCGCCCAAGGCGAGTTCACGATCGTCGGCGGTTTGCTGGCGCTGACGTTCGTGCAGCTCTTCCACGTCAACACGTGGTTCGCGCTAGCCGGGGCGACGATCGCGGGCTTCGTGCTCGGCTTGCTCTACGAACGCTTGGTGTTGCGGCCGGCCGGGCGCTCGGGCGAAATTCCGCTCACCATCGCGACGCTGGGGACGGTCTTCATCCTCTTGTACGGACACGCGCTGATCCCGGGCTGGGGCAGCTTGCCGCAGCCGCTGCCGGCCTTCACCGGCGATGCTTCCGACGCGATCGTCATCGGCGGCGTCTCGATCCAGGTCCAGTCGATGTGGGTGCTGGCACTGCTGCTGGCGGCGCTGGCCGCGCTCTATCTCTTCTTCGAACGCACGTACTACGGCAAGGCGATTCGCGCGGCGGCCAACAACCCGACCGGGGCAAAGCTGGTCGGGATCGACGTGACCAGCGCTCGCGCAGTCAGCGTCGGGCTCGCGATCGCGCTTGCAGCGTACGGCGGGACGATCATCGGCCCGATCACGCTCGTGGGCGGCGCGGGCGGGACGGCGATTGCGATCAAGGGCTTCGTCGGGGCAATTATCGGCGGACTGGAGTCGCCGTTGGGCTGCGTCGCCGGCGGTCTGCTCGTGGGCGTGGTCGAGAAACTGATCCAAGGGCTGCCCGGCGTTTCGTACGGCGTGTCCGATCCGGTCGTCTACTCGCTCTTGCTCGTCGCTCTCTTGCTGCGACCGCAAGGGCTCTTCGGCGCGCGCAGCGCGGTGCGCGATTGATCGCGCGGCTGCGCGCCGACACGCGCACGTTGCCGGTGCTCGCGCTGATCGTCGGCGTCTTCGGCATCTTCGCGGCCGGCAACGCGACCTTCGCCCAAGCCGGAACGTATGCTGCAATATTCGCGATCGCTGCGATCGGGCTCTCGCTCTTGCTCGGCAACGTCAACCAGATCTCGCTCGGTGCAGCGGGTTTTTTCGGCATCGGCGCCTACGCGGTTGCGTCGCTGACGACGTGGTGGAATCTGCCCGCGTGGCTCTCGTGGCCGCTCGCGACGCTGATCGGGATCACCGGCGCAATGCTGGTGGGTCTCGGCCTCGGGTTCATCGCGCTGCGCTTTCGCGGGCACTATCTCGCGATGGCAACGCTCACGTTCGGCTTGATCTGCGCCGGCATTTTTCACGAAACGAAATTCTTCGGCGGCGCGATCGGCATCGAGGACATCCCGTATCCGCGCTTCGGCGCATTGACGATTTCCGGTTATCCGGCCTATTGGTTCGCGTGGATCATCGCGCTCGGCGTTGCGCTGCTCACGCTCAATCTGTTGCGCGGCCGTTCCGGACGCGCGTTCGAAGCTATTCGCAACGACGAACTCGCAGCCGAAGTGCTGGGCGTGCCCACGCGGCGCTACAAAATTCTCGCCTTCGCATACTCGGGCGCGCTCGCGGGACTCGCCGGTGCGGTGTACGCCGCATTTCTCGGGATCGTCGTGCCCGACGCCGTCGGCCCTCAACTCTCGTTCAGCTTGCTCTTGATGGTTGTGCTCGGCGGCAGCGGCGGTGTGTCCGGCGCGTTGATCGGCGCAGCACTGCTCGGTTTCCTCGACATCAGCGGCCATCAGTTCGAAAACACGCGCGAAGTCGTCTACGGTATTCTCGTGATCGGCGTCGTGATCGCCGCCCCCGGCGGAATGTTCGGCCTGATCCGCTCCCGCTTCGCAGCGCGCGGCGCCGGCGCGCGCGAAGTTGGTGTCATTCGTCATCCCGAGCTTGTCGAAGGACCGCCACCAAAGTCGGCGATCGAGGCGGCCCCTCGACAAGCTCGGGGTGACAGCAGCGCCGCGCCGCTCGAGGTATCGCACGTTACCCAGCGGTTCGGCGGACTCGTTGCGGTGAACGACGTCAGCTTCGCGCTGACGCGCGGCACGCTGACGTCGCTGATCGGCCCCAACGGTGCGGGCAAGACGACGCTGTTCAACGCGATCAGCGGCATCGGCCGCCCGAGCGAGGGCCGCGTGAGGATCGGCGGCGCCGACGTCACCGGCCGGCAGCCGCATCGCGTCGCCGAGCTCGGCGTCGGACGGACGTTTCAGAACGCGCGCCTCTTCGGCGAAATGACCGTGCTCGAAAACGTCGTCGCCGGGGCGTTTCGCACCGAACGCACGTCCTTCGGCAGCGACCTGTTCGCGCTGCCGTCGTCACGCCGTTCCGAACGCGAGGCGACCGACCGCGCCCGCGCCACGCTGGCACGCCTCGGGCTCGAACCGCTCGCAGCGACGCTCGCCAAGGACCTCGCCTTCGGCGACCGCCGGCGCGTCGAACTCGCGCGCGCGACCGCCTCGGATCCGTGGCTCTTGCTCGTCGATGAGCCCGCCGCCGGGTTGAACGCCGGCGAACGCGCCAGGCTCACGGCCGACCTATTGAAGCTGCGCGATGCCGGCATGACGCTGCTCTTGATCGAGCACGACATGCGGCTCGTGATGTCGATCAGCGAGCGTGTGATGGTCTTGAAGTTCGGCACGATGATCGCCGACGGCACGGCCGATGCCGTGCGCAACGATCCGGCCGTGGTCGCGGCCTATTTGGGAACGGCGAACTGATGCTGCTCGACGTTTCCGGCTTGCACGCGGGCTACGGCGAACTCGAGGTTTTGCGCGGGATCAATCTCAGCGTGGCGGCCGGCGAAATGGTCGCCGTGCTCGGCCCGAACGGCGCCGGGAAGTCGACGCTGCTGCGCACGATCTCGCGCATTGACACGACCGTACGCTCCGGTGCGATCGTGTTCGACGGTCACGATCTGCTGCGCGCATCGACCGTGCAAGGCGTCGGTTTCGGCTGCCTCCACGTGCCTGAAGGCCGGCAGCTCTTCACCGAACTCTCCGTGGACGACAACATTCGCCTGGGCGCCTTCAGCGTCGACCGCAAGACGATCGAGGCCGACGCCGCCGCCGTGTACGCGCAGTTCCCCGTCTTAGCCGAGCGCAAATCGCAAACCGCGTTCTCACTTTCGGGCGGCGAACAGCAGATGCTCGCGATCGGCCGCGCGCTGATGGCCAAACCGAAAATGCTGATGCTCGACGAACCGAGCACCGGCCTCGCTCCCCAAGTCGTCGCAACGATTTTCGACATCCTCGCCGCCCTCAAACGCAGCGGCACCGCCATCCTCATCGTCGAGCAAAACGCCTACCTCACGCTCCAACACGCCGACCGCGCCTACGTCCTCGAAAACGGCGAGATCGCGTTGTCCGGACCGGCAACAGAACTCAGCGCCGACCCCCGAGTCCGAGCAATCTACCTCGGCGGCTCACCCGACGAGCAATAAGGCAGTTAGCCGGTGATGACGGTGGCTTCGTAGCCGCGGGCGGCGATGTTGGTGAGGATTTGTTCGATGTCTTCGGGGCGCTGCAGCTCGCAGGTCAGATCGAGCTGCGCGTATTTGGCGGGGACGCTGCCGAAGAGGCGATGGTGCAGCACGTCGAGCACGTTGGCGTGGGCGTCGTTGACGGCGGTCGCGATTGCGACCAGGCCGCCCGGTTTGTCGACCATCAGCACCCGGATCTGGACGACGCGGCCGGCGCGCATGCGCGAGCGCACGATCACCGATGCAAGCATGCCGAGATCGAGGTTGCCGCCGCAGAGCAGCGTACCGACGCGTTTGCCGCGGAAGCGTTCGATGTTGCTGCGGATCGCCGCGACGCCGGCCGCGCCCGCGCCTTCGGTGACGAGCTTCTCATCCTCGAGCAGGAACGCGATCGCGCCCTCGATCGCGGGTTCCGAAACGAGCAGCACGTCGCGCACGACATCGCGCACGATCGAGAGCGGGATGCGGCCGACCTTCTCGACCGCAATGCCTTCGGCGATCGTCACGCCGCCGATGATCGGAATCTGGCCCTTCATTTCGGCGTAGAGCGCCGGGTAGAACTCGGTCTCGACGCCGATCACTTCAGCCTTCGAGCCGAACAGCTCGACCGCAAGCACGGCGCCCGAGATCAAGCCGCCGCCGCCGACCGGCACGACGATCGCATCGAGATCGGTGCCCGCGTCCTCGAGCAATTCGAGAGTGGCCGTCGCCTGACCGGCGATGACGTTGAGATCGTCGTAGGGGTGGATCAGCGTGGCGCCGGTCTTCTCGACCAGCTCGTAACCGTATTTCGACGACTGCTCGAACGTCGCGCCGTGCAGCACGACCTCCGCACCGTAATCGCGGGTGCGCCGCACTTTGAGAAACGGCGTGCCGTCGGGCATCACGACCGTCGCCTTGATGCCGAGCCGCGCCGCATGGTAGGCCACGCCCTGCGCGTGATTTCCGGCCGACATCGTCACGACGCCGCGCTGCCGCTGTTCTTCGGTGAGCAGCAAGAGCGCGTTGAGCGCGCCGCGTTCCTTGAACGAACCCGTGACTTGACGGGTCTCGAGCTTCAAGTAGCCTTCGCCGTCGATCGCTTGCGAGAGCGCGCGCGAGCGATTGGTCGGCGTCCGGATGACGCCGCCGCGCAGCCGTTCGGCAGCCGCCTGCACCGCGCCGCGCAATTCGGAATTGGTCGAAATCACCGGGCCTGCTTCGGGTTTTGGACGAAGGGTGCCTCGTGACGCTCGTCGATCTCGTTAGCGCTGCGCTTTCCGGACCCGACCGCCCCGTCTTGTGCGAACGTGCAGCAGACGGCGACTGGAGCGCACTCGGCAGCGCCGACGTTTTGGCCCGTGTGACGGCGATCGCTGCAACGCTGCGTCATCGCGGGCTCGCGCCCGGCGATCGCGTTGCGCTGATGTCGCCCAACCGCGTCGACTGGATCCTCGCGCACCTCGGCATCCTCTTCGCGGGCGGTGTGACGGTGCCGATCTACGCGACCCAAGCCATCGACCAAGTGCGCTTCATCATCGCCGATTCCGGCGCGCGCGAACTTTTCGTCGACACCCCGGCCGTTGCCGGCCGCTTACGCGCCGAGGGGATCGCGCTCGAGCCGATCGTCTTCGACGGCGCCGCCGAAGATCAAAATTCGCTGAGTGCGGTGATCGCTCACGGCCGCGGAATGCCCGGCGCACAACCGGCGGCCATCACCGCCGGCGACCTCGCGGTCGTCATCTACACCTCAGGCACGACCGGTTCGCCGAAGGGCGTGATGCTCTCGCACGGCAACCTCAGCTCGAACGCGCACGCGGCCTTCGATCCGATTCCCGACTTGATTCGGCCCGGCGATCCGGTGCTCTCGATCTTGCCCTACGCGCACATCTACGAAAGCATCAACGTCTTCGGTTACCTGATCCGGGGCGCGCAAATCTACGTCAATCGGCAGATCGAGACGCTGCTCGACGACCTGCGCTCGGTGCGGCCGGTGATCGTGTTTTGCGTCCCGCGTATCTTCGAACGCACCTTCGCCGGCATCGTCGCGAAAGCGCGCGCAGCCGGCGGACTCACGGCCAAACTCGTGCCGTGGGCCCTTACGATCGGGCGGCACTACAAGCGCGCCGAACTCAACCGCACCGCGCGCGGCCCCGGCCTGCGGCTACAGTACGCGCTCGCACGAAAACTCGTGCTGTGCAAACTCCGGCGGCAACTCGGTTGCGACCGGCTGCGCGTTTTCGTCAGCGGAAGCGCGGCGCTGCATCTCGATATCGCCCTGACGTTCGAAGCGGCCGGAATGCCGATCATGGAAGGCTACGGGCTCACCGAATGCTCGCCGGTCGTGACGGTGAACCGTCCCGGCGCGTCACGCCTGGGTACGGTCGGCCGCGCGATTCCCGGCGTCGACGTGCGGATCGCGGAGGACGGCGAGATTCTGGTGCGGGGCCCGAACGTGATGCAGGGCTACTTCCACAATCCCGACGCGACCGCCGCGCGCATACGTGACGGCTGGCTCGCGACGGGCGACGTCGGCACCCTCGATGCCGACGGCTACCTGCGCGTCATCGACCGCAAGGACGAGATCTTCAAAACGAGCGGCGGCAAATTTATCTCGCCGACCCGGGTCGAGGCCGCGGTCATGCGTTCCCCGTTCATCGCGCAGGCGATGGTGTTCGGAAATGGGATGCCGCATCCGGCGGCGCTGATCTCGCCGAACTGGGCGGCGCTCTGCAGTCGCATGGAGATTCCACCCGGCACGCCGGCCGCGGAACTCGCCGCGCGCGACGACGTCCGGCGATTCGTCGCCGCCGAATGCACCCGCAAAACCGCCGACCTGGCGACGTTCGAACAGATTCGCTGGGCCGGCGTATTGGTCCGCGATCTTACGATCGAAGACGGCGAACTGACGCCGACACTCAAGTTGAAACGGCGGGTCATCGAAACCCGATACGCATCGCTGGTCGACACCACGACGGCGTGAAGTGTTCCGCATCACGCGCTCGGGTTGCACAAAATCCTCCTGCATGATATAACGTGTGCAACACTAGCCGGCGGATGCCCGCACGGCCCCGTCGGTAGCACCACTCGCGCAAGCGTTTGGAGAGAGGACTATCGAAACGATGGCAGTTCGTAAGAAAGCCACGCGTAAGAAGTCGACTTCGGCTAAAAAGACCACGAAGAAGTCGGCCTCACGCAAGAAGGCAGCTCCCCGTAAGAAAGTCGCCAAGAAAAAGGGCGCAAAAAAGACGGCTCGCAAGAAGACCACGCGTAAGAAAGCCGCCAAGAAAACCGCTAAGAAAACCACTCGGAAGAAGAAAACGTCGCGCAAGAAGGCGGGGGCCAAGAAGGTCGTCCGCAAGACCGCTCGCCGGAAGAAATCCGCTCCTCGCCGTAAAAAAGCAGCAGCGGCCTAACTGCGACCACGGAGGTTACGAGCGAGTCGCTAAAACCGGCTCGCTCTTTTTTTTATATATGTATCTCGACGGATTCCCAGAACTCGCCTACGCCCGCCTGGTGCGGAAACGCGCTCGGGGCGTGCCGATTCGCGACGGCGGCCGCGCCGTCGCCATCGCCTGGATGGCGGACGGCACGATTCATTCCGCCGACACGATGGTGCGGTTCGACGTCACCGAGGGCGAGAAGGCCCCGCGCCGGATGGCGGATGCGTTCCAGCAGACCAACGCCGGATCGGTTCGGTACTTCGGCGGCGACGATGTGATCCGCGGCGCCCTGAAAGGGCTCGAACTCGACGTCACGATCGACGGCTACGCCTTTGTCTTCCGCCACGCACCGCCGCTGCCGGTCAAGGTGACGCTGCGCGAAGGGTCGATGCGCGACTCCCTGGTGCTCGGCGAAATGGCCCGGGAGCAATCCGGTGCCATGGACGACCCCAAAATCCTCATCGCCGAAATCGGGCATGAAGCCGTCGGCGTCGCGATCACCGACGTGATCGACAAGAATTGGTCGGAGCTGCGGATCGCGGTCCACCAGCCGCACCGCGGTAACGGCTACGGCGCGGCGATCGCCGCGACGGCCGCCGATCGGCTCGTTGCGACCGAAGGGCGCCTCGTGTGCGCCGGCATCCACCTGCTCGACGAACGCGCCCGCCTCTCGCTCGAACGGGGCGGCTTCCGGCTCGTCGACTACTACTTCGTCGCGTCCCGCAAACTGCACAACTAGTCTAAGAGAAGGCGCGATTCGGCGAGGTCGATGTCGTATTGCATGCGGCGGAAGACCTCGTCGGCGATCTCTCCGGCATGCCGCATATCATCGAGCGCGGTACGTTCGGCGTCGATGGTTTGGCGGATGAGGTCCCGTTCGAGGTTGTGTTGCGAGTCATCGGCCTGCGCGCTGTAGTGCTCGATCGTCTCTTCGAAACGGAACCGCAGCCGTCCGGCGACTTCCCACTGCGCGGCCGTCGCAAAGGTGTCTTCCAGCTCTTTCAGCCGGGCGAGCGCGGCTTCGGCCACGCGCACCTGCGCGGTCGCGCGCGGCCGCTCGCCGGTGTCGTCATCGACGACGTGAAACCAGCGGATAAACCAGGGTAGCGTGAGGCCCTGTCCGAGCAACGTGACCAAGATCACCGCGAACGTAATGAACAGGATCAGATCGCGCGCGGGAAACGGTGAGCCGCCGTTCACGTCCTCCGGAATCGACAGCGCCGCCGCCAGCGAAACGATGCCGCGCATCCCCGACCAGCCCAAAACGAACGCCCACGACCACGGCAGCGTGCCGCCCTCGCGGGCGACGGTGCGGACGTTGAACCGCCGCGTCAGCGCGGCCACCGCCACCCATGCGAGCCGCACCGCGATCACCGTGCCGGCGATAGCCCCGGCGTACTGCGCGAGCGTCGCCGCCGGGAAGATCGCCAACTCCGTAAAGATCGAGCGCAGCTGCAGGCCGAGAATGATGAACAGTGCCCCGTTGAACACGAAGAACAGCGTGTTCCAAACGCTGCGGCCGATCAGGCGCGCCTCGGGCGTATACATGCCGCCGCCCTGACGGCTGAGGTACATGCCGCCCGCCGCCGCCGCCAACACACCGGAACCGCCCAGCCGGTCGGCGGCGAGATAGACGAGGAACGGCGTGATCAGCGTGATCGTCACAGAGATCACGTCGTCAGTGAGGTTGTGATCGTAGAGAAAGCGCGTGACCCGCCGGGCCACCACGCCGCCGGCGATGCCGATCGCGATCCCGACGATCGCGACGTAGGCGAATTGCGCGACCGCGCTGCCTAACGAGAACGTCCCGATCATCACCGCCGCGACGGCGAACTTGTAGAGCACGAGCCCGGTCGCATCGTTGATCAAGCTCTCGCCGCCGAGCACGGTGAGCAGACGCAGCGGCATGCCGGTTTCCTCGGCAATCGCGTCGGTGGCAACCGTATCGGTCGGCGAGAGGATCGCGCCGAGCACGAAGCCCACGTCGAGCGGCAAGCCGATGACCCAGTGGGCAACGAACGCCACGCTCACCGACGTCAGCACGACGAGCCCGGTCGCGAGCTGCACGATCGGCTTGATGAAACGTTTGAATCGGCGGAAATCAGTGACAAACGCGTCGCCGAAAATCAGCGGCGGCAAGAACACGAGGAAGACCAGATCCGGCGCCAGCTTGATGACCGGCACGCCGGGCACGAACGCCAGCGCGATGCCGCCCAGTAAGAACACGATCGGGTACGGCTGACGCGTCCACTTCGCCACGACCGCCAGCGCCGCGATCAGCGCGAGGATCAGAAAGATCGTGACCTCGCCCGCTCCGCTCAACTGGCGCGCAACTTCGGATGGGCGCTAAACGTCCACACCCCCACGGCCGTGCAGATGATCCCCGCCACGATGAAGACCAGCCGCAAGTCGGTGAAGCGCGCGAGCGTCCCGATCACGAGCGCTCCGCCGGGAACCAGGCCGAGCGCGATCATCGAGTAGACCGAGATCACGCGTCCGCGCATCTCGTCGGGCGCCAGCGTCTGCACCAGCACGTTCGAGGAACCGATGAAGCTCTGCGTGCCGAGCCCGACGAAGCCGAGCACGAGCGAGCCCCACAGGACGCTGTCGGTAACGCCGAGCGTCGCGACGCCGAGCGAGGCGATGCAGCCCGAAACGAACCACAGCACCGCGCGCTTGCGCACGTTGAACGCCGCGATCAGGAGCGCGCCGACGACCGCCCCGATTCCGGACGCCGCCATCAACGCACCCAATCCGCGCGCGTCCGTGTGCAGCACGTGCACGGCGTACGCCGGCAGCAGAAACGTATACGAGCGCACGGAAAGCGCGGTGACGATCATCATCAAGTAGATCCAGCGCAACGCCGAATGCGCGTAGATGAAGCGCACGCTCTCGAGAAAGGCCGGCCAAAACGGCGTACGTTTGGTGGAACTCGGCGGCGAGGGCCGCATGAAGATCAGCGCCAGCACCACCGCGAACTTCACGATCGCGTTGACGATCATGCACGGTGCGATGCCGGCCGCGAAGATCAGGATTCCGGCCAGCGGCGGGCCCGCGACCGCCGGCGTGTTAAACGCGAACGAGTTCAGCCCAATCGCATTTCCCACCAGCTCGCGCGGCACGAGGATCGAGACCCAGCTCTGCCGCGCCGGCGCATCGAACGATTGCGTCGCGGCCTGCATCGCGCTGATCGCTAAGATCACCGGCAGCGACGCGGTGTTGGTCAGCAGCGTCCCGGCGAGGATCACGGCCAAGATCATCGTCATGATGTTGGTGCTGAGCAAGATCGGACGGCGCGAGTAGCGATCGGCGAGAACACCTGCATAGGGCGAGGCGAGCAGGACCGGGATCATGCGCGATGCCCCGAGCAGCCCGATGTAGAACGAGCCGAGGCCGGCGTTCGGCGCGAGCCGCGCAACGTAGTAGCCGAGCGCGGTGAACTGGATCCACGTCCCGATGTTGCCGACGAACAGCCCGCTCCAGAGCAGCGAGAAGTCGCGGTAACGGAACGGTCCGAGCAGGCTTCCCTGGATGTTGGGGACGGGGCGTTCGCCCGCGCCGATCGCTTTTTCGGCCGCCGTCATCCGATCGTGCCGCGCGCGGCATCGATCAGCGCGATTGCCCCCGCGACACCGAAGCGCGCGACGTCCAAGACCAAATCGTAGTAGTGCGGATCGCCCCAGTCGAAATCGTACTGCTCGCGCGCGTAATTGCGCCGGCCGCCGTCGACGCGCGCGATCTCGGTGCGCGCCGCAGCCGGGGTCATGCCGAGCGATTCCGCGATGTGCGCGATGCGCCACTCGAGCGGCGCGGTGAGAAACACGCGCAGCACGTCCGAGCGTTCGCGCAGCACGACGTTGCCCAGCCGCCCGACGACGATCACGTTGCCGCCGTCGGCCGCTTCGTGGATGAGGCGCTCGATCTCGCGCTGGGTGATCGCCTCGAGGTCTTCGACCTCCGGGGCCGGCTGAAACGCTTCGGGCATCGCGACGCTGAGCGAGCGCAAGAGGCGCCGTCCGAAACCGGTATTCTGGTACTCGATGCCCTCGACGGCTTCGGGCGAGGTGCCCAGCCGCGCGGCCACGACGACCGGCAGATCCTCGTCGAGCAAGCGATACCCGAGCAGCTCGGCGAGCCCGTGGATGACGGCCCGGCCGGCTGCCCCGTACTCGCGCGAAATCGTGATGATCACGAGCCCCTGCTTCCGCGGATGGACCGGCAGGTCCGGGTCGAAACGCAAACCCATGCCGATCATCGAGACGCGCGAGCTGCGGAAGGTCTTCCGCTCCGTCAAGCGGACTCCGGGGGCCGGCGGCGCGCTCAAAACGCTCTTCTCCCGCGAGTACGTCGACAAGGTCGCCGTCACCGGCGTGACGATGTCGCTGGACGCGGGCGAACTGGTCGGCTACATCGGGCCGAACGGCGCGGGCAAATCCACCACGATCAAGATGCTCACCGGCATCCTCGTCCCGACCTCGGGAGAGGTGCGTGTCGCGGGCATCGTGCCGTATGAAAAGCGCAGCGAGAACGCGCGCAACATCGGGGTCGTGTTCGGGCAGCGCTCGCAGCTCTACTGGGATCTGCCGCTCGTCGAGTCGTTCGAACTTCTGCGCGCGATCTACGACGTTTCGGCGCAGCGCTATCGCGAAAACATGGACTACTTTACCAAGCTGCTGGAAATGGACGACTTCCTCAACACGCCCGTGCGGCAGCTCTCGCTCGGTCAGCGCATGCGCGGGGATTTTGCGGCGGCGATGCTGCACGACCCGCGCGTCGTTTTCCTCGACGAACCGACGATCGGGCTCGACGTGGTGGCCAAGGAAGCGATTCGCACCTTCATCGCCGACATCAACCGCGAACGCGGCACCACGTTCATCCTCACGACGCACGACTTGGCCGACGTCGAGCGCTTGTGCCGGCGCATCGTGCTGATCGACCGCGGCACGCTGATCTTCGACGGCGCCGTCGAGACGCTGCGCGATGAGTACGGCACGCACCGCACGCTGGTGGTCGAGCTTTGCGAACCCCAAACGCACGTCGAGATCGAAGGCACGGAGGCCGAACTCACGACGCCGACGATCGCGCGCTTCCGCTTCGACCGGCGCACGATGTCGGCCGAGGCGCTGGTCCGCCGCGTCACCGAATGCTACGCGGTCAGCGACATCTCGATCGAGGAGCCCGAACTCGAGTCGATCATTCGCCGCATCTACCGCGACGGGTACGTCATCGAGCCCGACGGAGAACCAGCCGCCACGTGAAGTTCCGCGCCGCCCCGTATCTCGAGTTTGCCAAAAAGGCGTTCGCGCGTGAAGCAACCTACCGCATGGAGGTCTTCACCAATGTCGGTTCGCTGCTCGCACGTCTCTATTTAATGAAGATGGTGTGGGTTGCGCTCTACGCGCAGAACGTCGCGCCGGCGGGCGTACCGTTGCACGCTATCCTGACGTACACCTCGATCGCGCTCTTGATGTCGCTGGTACTCGAGATCGACGGCACCCGCATCATTCGCGACCGCGTGCGCGAAGGCTCGATCGCGACCGACTTGATGAAACCGATCAACCTGCCGCTCTACTTCTTCAGCGACGGCTTCGGCCAAACGCTGCTGCACGCGGTGCTGATCGTGCCCTCGCTACTGCTCGCGCTCTTTATCGTGCACATCGACGTGCCCTCAGCGCCGGTGCTGCTCGCGTTCGCCGTGAGTTTTGCGCTCGGCTACATTGTGAACTTCTTGATGAACTTCCTGATGAACTCGATCGCGTTCTGGACGCTCGAGACGTTTGCCATTCAGCTGATCATCCGCTGGGTGAGCGATCTGCTCGGCGGCCAGATCGTACCGCTGATCTTCTTCCCGGGCTTTCTGCAGCAAATCGTGCTCGCGCTGCCGTTCGCAGCCGTGTACTCAACGCCGCTGCTGATCTATCTCGGAAACATTCCCCCGAGCGCGTACCCCGCCGCCTTCGCAACGCAGCTCGCCTGGACCGCCGGCTTCGCGATCCTGGCGATGTTCGTGTGGCGCGGCGCGCTCCGGCGCGTCGTCGTGCAAGGCGGCTAGATCGACCAGCTGCGGATATCCCACGTTTCGACGACGGGGTTGGGGTCGAAGCCGTGCAGGTCAGGATTCAGGACTTGGATGTTGCGGAACCACCACAAGAAATCGATCGGCGCGTCGTGGATGACCAATGCTTCGATCGTTGCGTAGGCGCGTTTCCGCTCGGGGATGTCGTAGTTGGTGAGCGCCTCCGCCTGCGCGGCATCCATCGCAGGCGAGCAGTAGTATGACTGATTGTAGCCGCCGGGAGGACGGCTCGAGCACAAGAGCGTTGCCGAGTTGTCCGGGTCGATGCCCGAGTACCATTGGTAAATCGCGATTTGGTAGTTGCCGCGTGTGAGCGTCCCGCCCGCGGCGTAGCCGGCGTACATTTGCGTGCTCAGTTGCGCGCGCGCGTGGACCTCAACGCCGATACCGTGCAGTGCCTCTTGGATCTGCACGGCCAGCGAGCGCGAAACGGCCTGACTCTGCTCGTACACCATATCGAGCACGAGCGGCTTCGCCGCGGTATAGCCGAGCGCGGCGAGCTGCCGGCGTGCTTCGTCGGGCGCATAGGGCAAGTTGCGCAGTTGCGGATCGTATGCCCACATGAAGGCGGGCAGGTCGCCGGTGGCAACGGTGCCGGCGCCATACGTGAGATCGCTCGTGAGCCGGACCTTGTCGAGCGCCATCACGAGCGCGCGGCGCAGTCGCGGATCCGCGGTCGGCCCGCGGCCCGAATTGATCATCAACCCTTCGTAGCCGTTGACGTTCGGCAACACGACGGCGACGTCGGGGATCGCGCGGATCGCGTTATAGGCACCGACCGAGGCCTCGTACATCCAGTCGGCTTCGTGCGCCCGCATCTGCTGCATCTCGGTATTCTCATCCGGTACGAACCGCCAAATGAGATGTTTGATCTTCGGCGCGCCGAGATAGTACTGCTCGTTGCTGACGAACTCGATGCGGTCGCCGCGCACCCAACGCACGAACTTGAACGGACCCGTCCCGATCGGCGCCGAGTTGAACGGCACGTCGTTGAGGCTCGCGAATTTCACCAGGACGTGGGCGGGCAGAACGCCGTACGGGCTATCGCTCTCGCCGAACACCACCGAAACGAATGGCGCGAACCGTTTGCGCAAATGGAAGCGCACGGTTAGCGGATCGGGCGTGTCGACGCTACGCACGATGTCGTATCCGTGGCGAGAGATCACGTCATTGGCCGGATTCATGATTGCGTCGTAGGTGAACTTCACATCCCGGCTCGTGAACGGAACGCCGTCCTGCCAGCGCACGCCCGGCCGAAGATGATACGTGATCGCCAGCCCATCCGCACTGATCCCGCCGTTCGCGCGCGACGGAATCTCGCGCGCCAGCCGCGGCACCAACGTACCGTGCGCATCGGCGGAAACCAGAATATCGGTCGTCAACCGCCCGATCGATGCTTCAACCGTCTGCGTCGCCAGAATCGGATTGAGCGTACGCGGAATATTCGCCGAGATAACCCGCAGCGTATCCGGAATCGTCCACGTATGCCGCACCGCCGCGGCGCCCTCCGGCGCAACCCGCGTACACCCCGCCAACGCCGCGAAGAGCAGCGCTGCCAAGACCCGCGCGGTGCTTATTCCCAGCCGACCTTATCGACGAAGCACCACTTCCAGTTTTCGCCCGGCTCGAGGGATCGGATGATCGGGTGTTCGGTGATGCGGAAGTGTTTTGTGGCGTGTTTGTTCTTTGAATCGTCGCAGCAGCCGACATGGCCGCACTCGAGGCACAAGCGCAAGTGCACCCACGTGTCGCCCATCTTGAGACACTCTTCGCAGCCGTGCGTCTTCGGGTGCACCGGACGGATGGTGTCCAAGTGCGTGCATGGAACCGGATCGTTGAGCATGCTGCCTAGGACACCGGCGGTATTGGGGCGAGTTCCACGTCGCCGCGCGCGACGAGGCGGCCGAGCAGCAAGTGGTAGTAGAGCATGCCGCGCTGATCGCCGAGGCGGCCGAGGAGTTCCTCGACGTCGACGTTGGTGCTGCCGGAGAGGTCTTTCACGCTGCGCGCAACGCCGGAATCGTTCATGGGGAAGAGATCGAGGCGGCCGAAACCGCGTAAGGCGATCACGGCGGCGGTCCACGGGCCGATGCCGCGGTGGGCGGCCAGCGACGCCATCAGTTCGCCGGTCGGTAGCAACGTCAGCGCCGCTTCGTCGATCTCACCATCGAGGATCGCGCGCGCGACCGCACGCAGCGATGTGACCTTGTTGATGCTCAACCCTTGCTTGCGCAATTCCACGGCATCCGCGTCGATGATGATTTGCGGACCGGGAAAAACGTAGAGCGCTGCGTCGCCGAGCGGCACGGGCGCAGCGAAACGCTCGATCGTACGGCGCAGGATCGCGCCGGCCGCGTGAATGCTGATCTGCTGGTAGACGATCGCGTTGACGCACGCTTCCCAGACCGTGGGGTAGCGCGGCGGCTTTACACCGCGCGCGCCCGCAACGAGCGGCGCGAGCCACGCGATGCTCTTGGCGGCGCGGTAGAACGGCTCGAGATCGACGTCGATCCCGAGCATGCGTTCGACCAGCACCCGCGCATCGTACGCCGCACCGGAGCTTTCGATCTCGGCCGTGAGTTCGGCCGGGCCGGTTTGCGAGACGCTCAGCAGCGCCGGTGACGTGGCATCGCCGATGAGCCGCCGGTACGTCGTACCGTCGAAGTGGTCGACCACGTTGGTCGAGAGCCGGCGCAGCACGTTGGCGGTGAGATCGAGCCGGTACGGCTCGCGCACGCCGATGCGAATGGACACGGTGAGGCCTTCGGGTCCCAGGGATGCCTTTCCGGCGCAGACAACCGGGAAGCGGTGGTACACCGGCGATCCTATTTGACCACGTACGCACGATACTGGCGCATCAACCTGCTCACCATGCTCGAGTATCGCGCCAACTTCCTGATGTGGGGCGGGTTCACGGTGATCTACCACGCGACGGCGATCGTCGCGCTGTGGGTGACGCTGCGCAACTTTCCCTCGATCAACGGTTGGAATTTCCGCCAGACGGCGTTCATGTATGGGCTGTGGTTTCTCGGCCACGCCGTGCACAACACGTTCTTCTTCTCGGTCGGCAATGTGCCCGAGTTCATCCGCGAGGGGCGCTTCGATCGCTTCCTCGTGCGCCCGCTCGATACGCTGTTTCAAGCGATGACGGTGCCCCAGCAGATCTGGCCCGACGAGCTGATCCTCTCGTTCGTCTACTTTGCCGTGGTCGTGCCGTTCAGCGGCGTGCACGTCGACGCGCTCTTCCTGGCGTACGTGCCGCTGGTGGCGATCGGCGGCGCGCTGATCGACTTCGGCATCAACCTCGTGATCGCGACGATCTCGTTCTGGTTCATCCGCATCGATTCGCTGCGCTGGGTCATCATGTCGCTCGAACAGGACTTCTCGCGCTATCCGATCTCCGTCTACCAGCGCGGCGTGCGCGTCGCGCTCGCCTTCGTCTTGCCGTTTGCGTTCATGAACTACTTTCCGGCAACGTTTCTCTTACACAAGTCTGAGACCGGGCTGAATCTCAATCCGGCGGTTGGGCTGCTCACGCCGCTCGTCGGCATCGTGAGCCTCGGCATCGCGTACGCGTTTTGGCGCATCGGTCTCGACCGGTATCAAGGCACCGGGAGTTGAAGGAAGGTGCATGAAGCGCTTTCTCGTCGCCGTCATTGCCGCATGGCTTTCCGCCGCGGCGATGGCCCGCGCGGAGGCGGTCGACGTGGTCGTCCAAGCCGGTCATGAAGGCCGGCCCGCCTCATGTGCCCCCAATCACGTGCACGCCTGCAACATCGGCGCAAGTTCGGCGGCCGGGCGCGAAATCGCGTGGACCCCGATCGTTGCGGACGCGATGACCGCGACGTTGCGCGCAGCCGGATTGCGCGTCGCGCGGCGCCCGGCCGACTACCCGCAGCACGATAGCGCGCGGGTCGCGATCTTCATCCACTTCGACGGCGCCGAGCCGCCGTGCGCGAGCGGGACGTCGGTCGGCTTCCCCGCCACGACCGCGCATAGCTTCGTCGCCGCGTGGGAACGCGCGTATCGCGGCTACTTCCCCTTCCATGTTGCGGGCGAGAACATCAGTTCGAATGAAGAGCACTACTACGGTTTTCGCAAGGTCGATGCGCCGCAAAAGATGCTGATCGAGTACGGCGAGCTGACGTGTCCCGCGCAGGCCGCGTGGCTGAAGCCGCGCCTGCGCGAGCTGGGGGAATTCACCGCCCACTTCATCATCGGGCAGTTGCGCTGATGCAGCGCAGCGCATTCATGGCCGGCAGCGCGGCTGCCCTGGCCGCACCGCGGCCCGTTCGCGCGCAGACGATTCCGGTGGCCGATCTCGTCGACCGCTTTCCGGGCGTCATCGGCATCTACTGCCGCACGCTTACGCCCGCGCCGCCGCTCGTCTCCGTGCGCGCGAACGAAGTCTTTGCCGCAGCCTCGATCATCAAGCTGCCGATCATGCTGACGGTCTATCGCGCCTACGAACGCAAGACCGCCTCGCCCGACGAGTACGTCACGCTGCTGCCCGGCGACATTACGGAAGGTGCACCGGTTCTCGGCGACGCGCATTCGGGCCAGCGCTGGCCGATCGGCGTGCTCGTCAACGCGATGATCAAGTACAGCGACAACATCGCCTCCAACGCCCTGATCAGCCACTTCGGGTTCACCGCGATCAACGAGACGATCCGCAAGGCCGGGATGACCAAAACGGTCCTGGCACGCCACTTTGCCGGCGAAGTTCCGCCCGGACGGCGCAACCTCAACGTGACGACGCCGCACGACATCGGCGTGCTGCTCTACGAGATCGAGCGCGGCGCACACGAAGGTATTCCGACCGTCGCCTCGCCGGCTTCATGCCGCGCGATGGTGCAGACGATGCTCGGGCAGCAGTATCGCGAGATGATTCCGGCCGGCGTGAAGCGGCACGTGCCGATCGCGAACAAAACGGGCGAGCTCGACAATGTGCGCAGCGATGCGGCGATCGTCGACCCGCTGAGCGAGGCACCGTACATCCTGGTGCTGCTCACTCGCGACCTCGATTACCCGGGCTTAGCCTACGGCGAGGTCGCCGAGTTTGCGCAGCGCATCGACAACGCAATGCGCCGCATCAGCCACTAGGGTTTTTCTTCGATCGTGACGGTCGTCATGACGTCGCCCTTGCGGATCGCATCGACGACGGACTGCCCTTCGACCACGTGGCCGAAGACCGTGTACTGCTTGTTGAGAAACGGCGCGTCGCCGAGACAGATGTAGAACTGCGAGCCGGCCGAGTTCGGGTTCGAACTGCGCGCCATTGCGACCGTTCCGGTGATGTGCGGGTTGTCGCTGAATTCCGCATCGAGGTTATAGCCGGGTCCGCCCGTGCCGTTGCCGTCGGGGCAGCCGCCTTGGATCACAAAGCCGGGCTCGACACGGTGGAAGGTGAGGCCGTCGTAAAAGCCGGCCCGCGCCAGCTTGATGAACGCCGCCGAATGTTGCGGAGCGGCATCGGGATAGAACGTGAAGACGATGTCACCTTTCTCGGTCGTGATGCGAGCGCGAGCGCTTGCTGCCTCTTTTGCGAGTTCGGTCAGTTCATCGCCGGTTGGTTTACTGTAGGTCGCCATATAGCGGCGTTCTACGGCGCGGAAGATGAGGGTGCCCGCCGTTATAGGTCCCTTCTAACAGGGTATTGTAAGGATCGACGCGTTCAGGCGGCATCCCGGCGGGCGCGGGATCGGAAGCGGTGCAAAGAATGACGGACAACGAGCGACGGCACACGGCGCGGGGGGCGCAGCTGCGCCTATCCGTACCCCCGGACCCGCGTCTCGGCGCGTACGTTCGCCAAGAGCTCCTGACGTTCGCCGAGGCCAACGGGATCGGCGACGCAGACCTGACCGATTTCATGACGGCGGTGGGCGAAGCGCTCGCCAACGCCATCGAGCACGCGCACAGCATCGAGCCCATCGAAGTGACCGCCTGGCTGCTCGACGACCGGCTGTTCGCCGCGGTACGCGACCACGGCGTCGGGTTCCCGGTGAACGACCGTTCACTTGCGAAGGCGCTGCCGGATGCCTTCGCCGAACGCGGACGGGGCCTGCCGATCATGCAGCGATGCGCCGACCTGTGCAGCGTCCGCAGCATCCCCGGCGAGGGAACGCGCGTCACGCTCGGCCTGCAAGTCAACCGCCAGTCGGAGCACGATTTTCAGCGCTGCGTGGGGTAGCTCAAGCCGCCGTCAGGCGTAACGGGATCCGGGCGAAGCTGCGCAGCGAGTTGTTGAGATGAAGCACGGGCTCGCCCGCGGGCGCGATCGTGCGCACGCGGCGCGCGAGTTCGGTGAGGATGATCTCCCCTTCTATTTCCGCGAGTGCCTCGCCGACGCAGCGGTGAATGCCTACGCCGAACGCGACGTGACCGCCGCTCTTGCGCCGGATGTCGAAGACGTCCGGGTCATCCCAGCGCCGTGGATCGCGGTTTGCCGCGGCGAAAAACACGAGCACCTTCTCGCCCTCCGTTAACGGTACGCCCGCGAGTTCGGTCGCGCGCGACGTCGTCCGGAAGAACGCTTGGACCGGCGATTCCAGCCGCATCGCTTCATCGAACGCCGAGCGTGCAAGCGACGGCGTTTCGCGGAGCAGCGCCCATTGCTCCGGAAAGCGCGCGAACGCAACGAGCGCGTTCCCGATCGCCGCGATCGTCGTATCCAGGCCTGCCGAAAGCAGGGAACGCACGAGCATCCCGGCTTCTTCTTCGGTCGCCTCGCCCGCGTCGACCGCAGCGTAGACCTCCGCTCCGAGCCCATCCGTGGTGAGGCCGGCACGCGAGCACGATTGCATGATCCACGGGATCACCGTTCCGGCGCTCGCCATCGACTGCTCGACTAGCGCGTTGCGCGGACCGACGGCGTTGAACACCATGTCGCCGTAGGGAGCGAGGTTCTCGCGGCCTTCGCTCGGCAAGCCGACGGCGTCGGGGAAGACTTTCTCCGGAAACGCGCGCGCGATGTCGGCCATACCGTCGACATCGCGCCGCTCGAGCAGCGTTTCGACGAGCCGCTTCGCCTCGGCCTCGAAGACCGGCCGGAAATCGCGCAGCACTTGCGGCGTCATGACGCGCGCGAGGATCTTGTGCGTGCGCGTGTGCAACGGCGGATCCGCTTCGAGGATGATGCTCGGCACGCGCCATGGTTTTTCGTTGCGGAAATTCGCGAGGCCGACGCCCGCGCCCGATGCGAACGTTTCCCAGTCGAGGAGCACGGCGTTGACGTCTTCGTAACGCGCGACCGCCCAGCAATCGTACTGGCTGAGGCGCACGACCGGACCCAAATCGCGCAGCACCGCGTGCAGCGGATACGGATCGGTCATCGCGTCCGTCGAGTACGGATCCACGTCGGAAACCGGAAACGTAACAGCGCTCATTTGCGCAACGCTTCCGTTCGCGGCAGTTCAGTCCTCCGGATGCTCCACCACGTCGATCATCGCTTCGACGACCAGCGGATCGAACTGCGTTTCGCGGTGTTTGACCAATTGGTCGAGGGCAAGCGAGGGTGACATCGCCTGACGATACGGCCTGCGCCCGATCATGGCATTGAAGCAATCAGCGACGCTGACGATGCGCACATCCACTGTAATTTCGTCGCCGGCGAGGCGGTCGGGATAGCCCTTGCCGTCTGGCCGTTCGTGGTGGCTCGCAACCAGCGGGGCGAAGGGCCGCAGGCGTTCGACCTCGCGAACCATCGCGGCGCCGGCTGTCGTATGATCGCGCATGGTCGCGAACTCCGCCTCGGTCAACATACGCGGAGCGAGCAAGATCTCGCGCGGAGTCAGCGTTTTTCCCACGTCGTGGAGCAGCCCGCCACGCGCCACAAACAAACGCTGTTCCTCGGGAAGTCCCAACCGGAGCGCAAGCCGGCGGCACCACAGTGAAACGGCTCGCGAATGTTCGGCACTCAGCGGATCCGTATCATCGAGGCGCACCAAAAACGCCCCGATGGACTCGTCGATGCCGTCCGACATGACGTGTGTTTGCGGGTCGCCGGCGGCTTTCAGTTCAGAAAGTTTGGTTGCTATCGCGCGCTCGAGTGCCTGCAAGTCGCTCTCGAGTGAGTCACTGCCTAGCTTCCGGCGCCGCAATTCACGTTGCGCAACAGGGCACGCCGCCCGCAACAACGCTGCGATATTCGGAAAGGCACCGTAGCGCTCGCACGCACCCTGTGCCCACTGCGCCAACTGCAATGAGCCGGAACCACTGCGGGCGTCGTCGAGACGCTCCGCAAACGCCATCGCCACGAGATGCACCATGACGGTCGGTTGGGCGTCAGTTTCCGCCACAAAGGCTGCCGCGAATTCTCGTCGCAGCGGTAGATCTGCCGCTACCATCACGTGGCGCTCCACGGCATGGCAAGCCGCCCGTATGGAATGGTCGCGATCATGCGAGCCCAGCCACCGAGCCCATTCGCGTGCATCTGTTCGAGAAGCGTCAGCAAAGACTCGCTGCGGCACTCCTGTTTTGATCCCGCAATCGCCGCCAGAACGTCGTGAAACGGGGCGAAACGCGGCCAGCGCACGATCTCCGTTGCGGTCGCATCCAGGAGTTCCCGCGCGCCGGTGATCCGCCCCAGCACGAGTGCCGCCAGTGCCAGAAGCAGTTCCGCGCGCAATGTTTCGACACTGTGCCTGCTTTCAACCGCCGCAAGTTCGCCATGCGCACATGCGAGCGCGTCGGGGGCGCCGGTCATGCCGGCGATCGCGCCGTACAGACCGATTTCCGCCCACCGAAGAGCGCGCGTCTCCGGCGAACTCTGCCTTCCCCCGCTTGCAACGAGCAGCGCATAGGCGTTGTCGAACGCACCCGACCACGTACTTTGGAGTGCCCGAGCGGGCATCAAGCCTTCCTCGACGTGCTGCAGGCTTGCTTCGATTTCTTCACCCGCAAGCTGAGCATCCAACTTCGCCAATGCAGGAGCGTTGCAGCGCTCCGCTTCGATCAGATATGTGCCGATCAGCGCGAAGCGACGAAAAATTGCGTTGCCGAGGCGCGCTGCGGCCTTGCCGATGTCGGTTAGCGCCTCGAGAGCTTGCAGCTGGTCGTCATTATATGAAAAAGCAACAACGTACGAGACGCTGCGAGCGACCGCGATGAGATCGTCGTTTCCGTGTTCCTGGGCAAGGGACGCCGCCAGTTGCGCGTGCTTCTGGGCTCGCTCAGGGTCGGCCGCGCTCAGGGCCACGAACGCCGCCCGCTGATGCACGGTCGCCCGTACGGCAACGTCGTCGATGAGCTCAAGCGCGGCAACGGCTTGGCCGACGCAGGCTTCGGCTTGCGCCTGCCGTCCGGCGCTTGCATGAGCCGTCGCGAGTGATGCCAAGATCGACACGGCGTGAGTGCCGCCCGCATGCCGCGAGAGCGCTTCAAGACGGTCGAATGCGTCGGTTCGCCCGCGCCGCAGCAGTTCGACCGCAAATGCGATGTCGATTCGCAAGCGTTGCGCTTCATCTCGCGCCAGCCGGAGAGCGTTCTCGAACCATGCCTCGGAAACGTCGTAGCGGCCGCGATAGGATTCATCGATCGCCTCGAGCATGAGGGCGATCGGGATCTCGCGGCGTGTTTCCGGCGGAAGTGCGCTTATCGCAGCAAAGACGATGTCTGCTGCGTCACCATCGTGAAGATCGAATCCGTAACAATCGAGGATCCGCTTCACGTCGATATGTGCTCGAGCCGCCACGTACCATTGCAATGCCGCGCCGAAATTGCCCGCCGCCTCCAATGATCGTGCGGCCGCCTCCCAGTTGCCGGCAGGAGCGCCGGGGTCTTCGCGCGGCGCGCTTACGTCGCCGGCGCCGGCGACGATCGCTCCGATGCAGCCGTCGTTGCGCTCCCGGAGCCATTCGATCAGCGCGGCGTCGGTCTCCAGTGACGCCGCAAGGTCGGGCACATCGCCGGCTTCGAACCGCAGTGCGAACTCGTCCACCGAAGCGTCCGCAAGTCCGGACGCCAGCCACCGCGGTAACGGCAACGCCGCCGTCGAACGGGTTCCGAGGATCCAGCGAACGTAGCCGCCGCTGGCTTCAGCCATGGCGACGAGAAATCCAAACGCGGCGTCGCTTTCATCGATCCGATGTAACTGGTCGACCGCGATGACGACCGGCCTCTCGAGTTGTTCGGCCAACCACGTCGCGATACTCCGCCACGAATTCGATTGGCGCCGCGCGCTGGAAACGGCTGCCGGCAAAAGCTTGAGCGCCCGGGGGGCTACGGGCGCCAACGCCTCCGTTAACCCGCGCGCAAACGCGGCGACGCCGGCGTGTTCCGCACCAACCGCGAACGTCACGACCGGTTCCTTGAGCATCGCGAGGTGCTGCTCGATGGCCACGCTCTTACCGCATCCCGCGCGTCCATGAACCACCACGATGCGGCGGCGCGCCGACACGCGCAACCGCCGCGTGACGCGCGGCCGTGCAACTCGAGCCGGGGCCACACTGCCCGGCGCTGCGGAGGTCATGAGTTGAAGGCTTGATTACCGTTCGGCGCGCCGATCCCGGTGGGTCCGTCGTAGCCGGGCTGGGACTGGCAAAAGTACGCTATTGCGCACGTGCCGTTGCTTCCCGACGTGATCGAAAAGAACGTGTTTGCATGATTGTAGAGTTGCTGCGCGCCGGCGTAGTGTTCCGGATGCGGTCCCATGGCAATGATCGCTGAAACGATCGGAGACCCGATACTCGTTCCCCCAATGACAGTCCAGCCGCCGCTCGAACCATTTAAGATACTGTCGTACACGGCCATCCCGGTCGACGGGTCGGCGACGACGGCGAGATCGTTCATCACTCGCATCTTGCATCCGGGATCGTGCTGCCAATTCGGCTTCTTGATGAACGCGCTGCACCCACTGTTCGTCAACGGCCAAACGACTTCAGAGAGCCCGCCCGCTGACTCATACAGTGTCGTTCCGCCGACCGCAATGACGTACTCCGAGGAAGCGGGGAACATGGCCCCATAGCCGCGGTCTCCGGCAGAAGCGACCACTGCGACGCCCGGGTGATTGTAATGCGAGTCGTATTGGACGTTGTCCGAGGCTTCGGGAACACCGTAGCTGTTACTGATCACCTTCGCGCCGGCGGCTGCTGCACGGTCGACAGCCGCTGCGAGATCGGGAATGTTCGAGCTCGACGCTTCAACCAGCATGATATTGCAGGCCGGGCAGACCGCAGAAACCGTCTCAATGTCGGTGGCGGCCTCGACGGCCCAGCCAACGTTCAGCGCCGGATAATTCGTGCTACCGTCCTGAGCTATTTTCTTAAAGCATCCATTCGCGGTAGTGCATGGCGGCAACCCGAAGGTGTTGCGATAGACGGCGAGGTCGGCTTCGGCCGCCGGATCGTCGAAGGCTACCACGACGGCCACCGTTACGTGTGCGCCGTCGTTGAGATTGAGCGGGGGTAAGTTGTAGATCTGCTGGATCCAGCCCGGCAACATACCGCTGAGCAGTTCGGCCGGCGTAGAAGAGGGCTGAATAGGCACATCGGTGCGAACCTTCGCGTGACAGCCAGCCGGGCCGGGCGTGTTTCCCGCGAGGGTACATAGAGCGCTGCTGGTCGTTCCGTTGACTTGACCGATGGCCGGAAACGCGCTTAAAGGTGCCGGAAATGCACTCAACGGCGCGGGAAACGCGCTCAACGGCGCGGGGAAAGCGCTTAGTGCTGCAGTATCCCGGCGATCGATCGTTTGGGTGGAGACCGATGCGAGCGGCCGGTGTGCCGATAGGGCGGCGGATTCGAAAGCGGACGTCGTCGCAGTCGTCGTGGGTAATCCGCCGGCGCATCCTGCGCACATCACGACAAAAACGAGGCCCGACATTGGCCAGCGAAAACGCATAGTCTCCTCTGCATTTGTACGTTGGGAATCAGGTAAACGCCCAACCCTCATGGTCAAGCGATGGGTTGAGTTATTACCCCCCTGCTTGCCGCATAAACCGCCTAAACATTTTCGCGATGTTCAAAGATTGCAATGCGACACGCGTCACATTGTAAAGCTCGCTTTAAAAAACTCTGCGGACCCCTATAGATGGACCGGCACGAATTTACGCGTGATCAGCGTCTCGGGATCGGGCTTCTTGTCGAGAATCCCGAGATCGACGAACGAAGCGGCGAGCACTTGGAGCGCGGCGTTATCCCAGGCGCCGTTGCTCGACATCATGTTCATGATCGCATCGTACGATTGCCCCATCGACGCCTCGCTGACTTCCTCGTATTTTGCCGCGATGCTGATCGTCTGGGCGCGGTGGCTTTTCATGTAGCCAACCGAACGGAACCAGCCATCGAGGAACTTCTTGACCTGATCGGGGTGCGCCGCCACGAAATCATTGCGCGCGAAGATGACATGCGTGATGAAATGCGGCACGGTCGAGCCGAAGTTCATCAGAATGCGGCCCTGCTGATGCTCTTGCATGTCGTAACCGAGTTCGGTGGCCGCGATGAAGCCGTCGACCTCGCCCGTCTTCAGCGCGGCCGTCTGGGCTTTCGTGTCGCCGAGCGCGACGGTCGCAATGCCCGTCGGACCCCATTGATTCTTCACCGCAATCTGTTTCGCGAGCCAGTCCGTCAGCGAGCCGGCCGTGGTCACGCCGATGCGTTTCCCCTTCAGATCGGCGGCGCTCTTGATCGGGGAGTCGCTCGAAACCATCAGCGCCATGTTGTACGGCGAAGCGGCCAGTTCGGCGACGCCGATCGCCGGCACGCCTTTGGCGAGAAACCCGAGTCCGGGTCCCGACCCCAGACCGATCTCGATGTTCCCGGACGTCAGAGCCTGCTGCACTTGACCGTCTCCGCGCAGCGCGGATGACTGCACCTGAATGCCTTCGCGCTGCCAGATGCCGGCCGCTTCGCCGACCTGGATCGCGAGAAACGCGAGCGACACCGCTTGCGCCGTACCGACGCGAATGACCGGCAGATCGGCGCCCGGCAGCCGCGCCGGCACGAGTGCGAGGCTGAGCGCGCACACGGCGATCACCGCGGCGATGGTTGGACGAAGAGCACGCATACGAATCTCCTTAGCGGGGTGCAGCGGCGTTTTCGCGGGGCACGGCGTGGAGATCGGCGCTTTTTCCGGCCTTCATCACCATCCCCGATATGGTATGTCCAACGATTTCTTCGGCGAGCTTCGCGCACGCGATCAGCGCGTCGATGTCCGCGTCTATCGAATATCCCATCTGGACCGCCATGTGCGCGAAGTCCTCCGTCGAGATATTCCCGACCGCGCGCGGCGCGAACGGGCAGCCGCCGAGCCCGCCGATCGAGCTTTCGAAATCACGCACCCCGAGTTCGAGTCCGGTCAGCGCGTTGGCGATGCCCAGACCGCGTGTGTTGTGCAGATGCAAACCGAACGTCATCTGCGGGAAACGCGGCTTCAGCATTTCGAGCGCCGCCCGGATCTCGCGCGGGCTCGCCATGCCCGTCGTATCCGCGAGGTACGTGAGCTCGATGCCGAGCTCGCCGTAAACTTCGACGATGTAAGCAACGCGCTCGACGTCGACCGGCCCCGAATATGGGCAGCCGAAGGCCGTGCCGACCACACCCACTAACCGGCTCTTGCTGCCGGCGGCAAGCGATGCGATGTCGCGCAAGACGGCGAGGTTTTTCTCCAGCGGCATGCGCACGTTCAGCTCGTTGAATGCATCGCTCGCCGCGCTGCCGACTTTGAGATCGTTGACCTCGGCGGCGAGGGCTGCTTCGGCACCTTTGGCGTTGGGAACGAACGCGCCGAAGCGCGTGCCCGGACGGCGCGCGATCCCGCGCATCACCTCGATCGCGTCGCTCATCTGCGGTACGACCTTCGGATGAACGAAGCTCGCGGCTTCGACCCGCTTGAGGCCGGTCGCACTCAAGGCGTCGATCAGTTCGATCTTGCGCTCCGTCGGAATAAAGGCGGCTTCGGTTTGGATCCCGTCGCGCGCGCCGACCTCGCTGATCGTGATGTGCTCAAACGGCATGCGACGCTCCTCCGGGAAGCGCGGCGGCAACGGCCGTCGCGATATCGTCGAAGTGGTCGACCACGATCGCACCCGCATCGCGCAAATCGGCGCGCTTGTCTTCCGCCGATCCGCGGCCGGCCGAGATCACGGCGCCCGCGTGGCCGAAGCGCATGCCTTCGCGCGCGTAGCGACCGCCGATGTAGGCGATCAGCGGCTTCGTGAATCCGCCGCGGCGCAGCAAGTCGGCCGCACCTTCCTCGTTGCTGCCGCCGATCTCGCCGTAGCACACGACGGCCTTGGTCTCCGGATCGGCCTCAAACTTCTCGAGCAACGTCGCCCAGGTCGTGCCGATGAATCCGTCACCGCCGACGCCGACGGCCGTGCTCGTGCCGTAGCCCGCCTTCGTGAGATAATACGCGATCGTCATCGTATTGCCGCCGCTGCGCGAGATGATGCCGATCGGACCGGGTTTGAACGCGGTGTTCATCATCTCGAGGCGTCCGCCGAGCCCGCCGAGCGTCGCCTTTCCGGGACTCAGCACCCCGGGACTATTCGGGCCGATGAAAAGACAGCCGCGTTCGCGCGCGAACGCGATCACGGCCATCGTATCTTGTTGCGGCACGCGCTCGGGCATGAAGTGGATCATTTTCACGCCCGCATCGATCGCTTCGAACGCGGCCTCCTTGGCCAACCGGGCCGGCACGAGAATGAAGCTCGCGTTGATCTCAGGATGATGTTCGCACGCTTCGCGCACCGTGTCGTACACCGGGATGCCCTGAAAGGATTCGCCGCGGCGTCCGGGCGTGACGCCCGCGCACACGACCGTGCCGGCTTGGACCATGAGCGCCGTGCGCAGGCGGCCTTCGCGCCCCGTCATGCCCTGCACGCAGACGCGCGTGTTCTCATCGATGAGGATCGCCATGTTACCAGCCCCTTCCGGGCGCGTCGCCGGCGGCGCGCAGCGCGTCCAGGTAGGCATCGGTTTCCGGTGTCGGCAACACGAACGAAAGCGCGCCGAGGCCATCGGCTGCACACGCTAAGTCGCAAGCCAGGCACTCGATGCAGCCGCCCTTGGCGGCCCGGTCGGGCGAGATCGCCAACGCCGGCAAACCGTCTTCTCCGAGCTTGAGGGCCGAACCGAGATTCGGCACGTTGCATGCGCTCACGCACGCCTTCGTCGTGCAGCCGGTGCAGACGTCGAGATCGATCGTGACGGTGCCGCCGGAAAAGACGTTCCACGCCAACGCGTTCATGCGACCGCCGTTCCGCGCTGCGAACGCCAGCACGCATGTAAGTCTTTGAAGGCTTCGGCGAGCTCCCGCTCGGTGGAATCCCGTCCCAACACGCGCACCCACGGATGCGCGCTCAGACCGTGCACGCGGAACAGCTCGATCGCCACGTCATCCCAGGCGCCGCGAAACGAAAAGACGCACGGGATCGTCGGCGCACCGCCGTGCGGCGCGAAGATCTCCTTGAACGCTTTGATCAGTCCGCGCGCCGTCACATCCAGTTGCTGGCTCGAAAGGCACGATGCGAAAACGTACCCTTCGATCAACGGCTGCGCCAGGATCGCCTTGGTGATGCGGTACAGCTTCGAGGCAGTCGGATTGCCGGAAGTATCGCAGAAGTTCATCGGCAGAAAACCCAGCGGCACGAGTTCGTCCATCACCGCCATGCTGACGCCGGTGCCGATGCCGTCGAATCCGATCGACACCTTGCCCTGCGCTTTCGCGAGCGAACCATCCGGATCGATCTGCACGAAATGCGCCGAGCCGCGATGATCGTTCTCATCGATCTTCGCCGCCGCGAGTTCGAGCGCCGTCGGCAGCCGGTCACCGACCTCTTGGCTGCTCTCGATATTCAGCTCCGGATGACGAAACAGCGCGTCGTCGTCGACGGCGATGCGTGCGTCGAGCGCAACGAGTCCGTCCGCAGTTACAGCCAACGGATTGATTTCGGCCAACGTGCAATCGTAGCCGCTGTACACGTCGTAGAGCTTCGAGAGCACGCCCGCCAACGCGACCAGCACGGGCTCCGGGAGCGTCAGCGAACGCACGAGATCGAGGCACCAGTACACCGGCGCGCCGCGGCGCATGTCCACCGCGCCGCTGACGGTCTCGCCTATGCCGGCAGCCGCCGCTTCTTCGATTTCAACGCCGCCGCTCGTCGACACGACCATGAGCGGCGCCCGCGCCATCGTATCCGATACGACTGCCACGTAGAGCTCGCGCTCGATCGTGCACTTCGCTTCGACGAGCAGCGTCTCGACGGTGCGTCCGTAGAGCGTACTGCCCAGCAGCGCAGCCGCTTTCGCTTCTGCCTCGGACGGATCATCGGCGAAGACGACGCCGCCCGCAAGTCCGCGTTTACCGGCCAAAATCTGGGCCTTCAGCACCACCGGTCCGCCGATCGTGCGAGCGGCTGCAGCAGCGCCGCTCGCGCCATCAACGGTTTGCCCCGCAGGCGTAACGATGCCCGCTCGCCGCAGGAGTTCTTTGCCCTGGTGCTCGGGTAGTTTTGCCACGATGGCGCAAGCATACGAACATGGCCCCGGATCGGCCTTGCGTAGGCCTTAGCCGGCCTCGGCGAGGGCGAGAATTGCAGCCGCCTGCTCTGAAGTGAGCCGTTCGGTCAGGTGACGGCGAACGGCGACCGCATGAACCGGCCGTGCACGGTCGACCGCCTTGCGGCCGGCCGGGGAAATGACAACCCGCGAACCGCCTTCCGGCGTCTTCGAACGAGTCAACAGATTACGTGCTTGCATGCGCGTGAGTTGATGCGAGATGCGGCTCTTGTCCCAACCCATGGCGATCGCCAACTCGCGCTGGCGCAATTGCCCATTGCCGAGATCGATAAGGCGCGAAAGCACCCCGTAATCGGCGGCAGAAAGACCGGTCGCTTCGGCAACGTCGTGACCGACCTGGGAGAAAACGGTTTCGCTAAAACGCTCCCAGGCGTGCCAGAGCCGGAGTTCGCGTGGTGTCAGCGGCTTGGTTGACATGACAACCGCAGTATGACACAATGAAGTTGACATGACAACCCCCACGGTAACCACTGTCCAGAAAGACGTCCTCATTCTCGGAGCTTCGCGCGGGCTCGGCCTGGCAATCGCGGAGAACTATCTCGAGCGTGGAGCGCACGTCGTCGCTACCGAGCGCGCCGGATCGCACTCGAAGCTGCACGACCTCCTCACGCATTCGGAAGGACGGCTCGAAATCGAGACCGTCGACGTTACCGTGCCGGAGCAAGTGACGGCGTTGCGCACGCGCCTGCAAGGCCGCACCTTCGACCTCGTCTTCGTGAACGCCGGCGTCAAAAACGACGATCGCGAGACGATTGCGGACGTCTCGACCGAAGAGTTCGTCCGCGTCATGGTAACCAATGCGTTGAGCCCGTTACGCGTAATTGAGACCTTCCAGGATCTCGTGCGTCCCAATGGGACGATCGGTGTGATGACGTCGGGTCAAGGGAGCGTGTCCAATAATACCAACGGCGGCTATGAAGTGTATCGCGCGAGCAAAGCCGCGTTGAACACGCTGATGCGCAGTTTTGCCGCCCGTCATGCCGGCGACGGGCGCACGCTGCTCCTGATGGCGCCGGGCTGGGTGAAAACCGATATGGGCGGGGCGGAAGCGACGTTCACCGTCGATGAGAGCATTCCGAAGCTCGTCAGCACGATCGACGCGCAGCACGGAAAGCCGGGGCTGCAGTATCTCGACTATCAGGGACGTACGGTTCCGTGGTGATAACATTATGGGATCATTGCGGCTAGTTCGGCGGCCATAGTGGTGATGTCGGCGACGAACGGGGCTAGGGCTTCTTCGATCGCGATGAACTTTTTCTCGCTGTCGAGTTGGGTGACGTTGGTGTTTAGGGCCGGGTTCGTGGTGGTGTTGCGCATGTGGAGGCCCTGCAGCACGGTTTGCATCTGAGCCGCGGCACGGCCGCCGCCTTTCGTACCGTAGGTGACGAGCGCCGCCGGCTTGTTCGCCCATTCGGCGTATAAGAAGTCGAGCGCGTTCTTCAATACGGCCGGGTAACCCCAGTTGTACTGGGGGAACACGAACACGAACGCATCGTAGGAAGCGACGAGGCGGCTCCAGCGCTTCGTGTGTTCGTGCACGTAAACGCCGCGGGCTGCGAGTTCCGGTTCGTCGAGGAACGGCAGCGCGATTTCGCGCAGGTCCACGATCTCGAACGTCAGCGCGCTATCGCGTTGTGCGTTCTCGCGCACCCATTCGGCGATCTCGGGACAAATGCGCTGCGGGCGGTTGCTGCCGACCACGACGGCGACGCGAGGCATACGATCCAATCGCTAGCCGGCGAGCCCGTCGATCGTTTGCGCGAGGGCGAAGTCGCGGTCGGTCAGACCCTTGGCGTCGTGCGAGGAGAGGCGCACGGTGACGCTGTTCCACGAGATCGCGATGTCGGGGTGATGGTCGGCGGCGTTGGCGGCACCAGCGACCGCGTTGACGAACGCGATCGACCCGTTGAAGTTGCCGCGATCGAACACGCGCACGATCTCCTCGCCTTCGCGCTTCCAGCCCGGCAGCGCGGCGAGTTTGCGCACGATGGCATCTTCAGGTAAGGGCTGCGGCATGAGCGACCTCCAGGAGCCCGCGCGATTCGAGGGCTTCGAACGACTCGCCGATCGCGGCGACGGTCTCGTCGATGTCGGCATCGCTGTGTTCGGTGCAGAGGAACATGACCTCGTTTTGCGAGGGCGGCAAAAGGATGCCGCGTTCGCGCATCTCGTGATAGTAGGCCGCATACGTGGTCCGGTTTGCCGCCCGCGCGTCGTCGTAGTTGCGGTTCGGGCCGCCGCGGCGAAACTTGAAGTCGACGATGCTTTCGAGCTGCGTGACGGCGATGTCGCAGCCGCGCTCGCCGACCACGGCACGAATGCCGTTCGCGAGGCGCTGTGCGCGGCGGTCCATGGCCGAGTACGCGTCGGGATGCTGTTCGAGCCGGTCGAGCACGCGCAGCCCCAGCGCGACGGCGAAAGGATTGCCGGCGTGCGTTCCGCCGGTGAAGCACGGTCCATCGGGCGCCAGCACCGCCATCACGTCGGCGCGGCCGCCGAACGCCGCGATCGGAAAGCCGCCGCCGAGGATCTTGCCGATCGTCGTGAGATCCGGAACGATTCCGTTGCGTCCTTGCGCGCCGCCGAGACCCAGCCGCAGCCACGTGATCACCTCATCGAAGATCAGCAGCGCCTTGTGCTCGCGCGCGCGCCTCTGCAAGCCTTCCAGAAAGCCGGCGTCGGGAACGACCAGACCCATGTTGCCGACCACCGGTTCGACCACGATCGCCGCGAGACGATCGCCGCAACGCGCGAGGTGCGCGTCGACGTCGTCGAGATCGTTGTAGCGCGCGACGGCGAGATCGTGCGTGACGGCGCGCGGGATCCCCGACCGTTGCGGCGTGTCGGTGTGCGCCGAGGCCCCGGCGTCTTGGAGCGCGAGATCGAAGTGGCCGTGGTAATTTCCGGCAAACTTTAAGATCACATCGCGCCCGGTGAACGCGCGCGCGACCCGGATCGCGCTTTGCACGGCTTCGCTGCCGGTCGTCGTGAAACGCAGCCGTTCCATCGACGGCAGATGGCCGCGGATGCGCTCGGCCAGCAGCAGCTCGTCCGGATGCGTCGAGCCGGTAACGGCTCCGCGCTGCGCGATGACGTCGAGGCCGGTCGAAAGCGCCGGATGGCCGTGCCCGAACAAGAGCGGGCCGTACGCCATCACGTAGTCGATCGTCCTCGTTCCGGCGGCGTCGTAACTGTACGCCCCCGCGCCGCGCACCGCAACGTACGGCGCGCCGCCGACGGCCCAGCCCGTGCGGACCGGCGAACTCGCACCGCCGGCCAGAGCCGGGGCTGTCACTTCACGTGGCCGCCGCGTTTGCTGACGTCGTTGAACGTGTCTTTGGCCGGATCGTAGCGCACCATCACGACGCCGTTTTCACCGATACCGTGTTGCGTGCCGTCGCGGAAGTCATAGATGCCGTTGATCCCGGCGAATCCGTGCAGCGCGTTGATGTACTCGCGAAATTGCGCCGCGGTCGCGTTGTTGCCGAGGTGGCGATACGCATCGATGATGATCATCGCGGGATCCCATGACAGCGTGTTCGGGAAGTTCGGGATTAAGTTGGCTTCTTTGAAGGCGCTGTAGAATACGTCGATCGCATCTTTCACCGGGCCCTTGGACAAACCGCCGCGACCGAACGCCAGCACCGCGCTGAACAGCAGTTCTTTGGGCATGAAGCCCTTATAGCCGTTGAGTTGCTCGACGATCATGTCGCCGTTGCTCGCATAGACCGGGACGTCGAGCCCGGAGTCGACGATGCCGTGGAGTTCCGTACCGAAGCCCGAACCGACCGAGAACGTCAAGAGCGCCTGCGGATTGGCCGCCTTGATGCGCGACATTTGCGCACCGATGCTGACGTCGGTGAGGCCGAAGTGTTCCTGCGCAACGAAATCGACGTCGCGGTTCTCCGGCAGCGTCTTCGCGTGCGCCCAATCCCGGTCGGCTTCTTGGCCCGTTGCATCGGTCGACGATAGGATCGCCAAACGCTTGAAACCCCGTTCGCGCAAGTAACGCACGGCAACGTCGTTGAGATCCTTGGCGCTGATGCTCGTCGACCAGATGTAGCCGCCGGCCGGCGGATTGATCGCGGGGCTCAGGCAGTAGTCGGCGGGACCGTTCGCTTGAAAGAGCGGCGCGACGGCCAGACACTGCTGCGTGAGCGTCGGCCCGATGACGATCGGGGCCTTCGAGGCGATAACTTGGTTCGCGAGCTGGACGACGGTCTGCGGATTCGTTCCATCATCCAGATATTCGAAATGCAAGGGACGGTGGTTGATCCCGCCGTGCTGGTTGACGAGCTTCTCGATGAGCACGAGCGACTGCTGATCGCTCTTGCCGATGAACGAGGCGGCACCGGTAAGGGAGATGAGGACCGGGATGACCACCGGCGCCTGCGCCTGCGCGCGCAGCGGCACGGGCAGCGTTGCCAGCAGAACGGCTGCAGCCGCGAGCGAGATCACGGAACGGATACGCACGGATACCTCCAGCTTCAGAGTTCGACGGTTAGACGCGCTCGAAAATCGTCGCTATCCCTTGACCGACCCCGATACACATCGTCGCGAGGGCGTATCGTCCCTTGCGGCGGCGCAATTCATGCAGCACCGTTCCGGCGAGCCGCGCGCCGCTGCACCCGAGCGGGTGCCCGAGCGCGATCGCGCCGCCGTTGACGTTGGTCTTGGCCGGGTCCATCTTCAGATCGCGCATGCACGCGATGCTCTGCGACGCAAACGCCTCGTTGATCTCGTAGAGGTCGATGTCGCCGATCGTGAGACCAGCCCGCGCGAGCGCCTTTTGCGTCGCCGGAATCGGCCCCAGGCCCATGTACGCCGGATCGACGCCGGCCACGGCCGAGGTCACCACGCGCCCCAGCGGCTCCCAACCGTTCTTCGCCGCCACATCGGCCGAACACAACAGCAGTGCCGCCGCGCCGTCGTTGATACCCGACGAATTACCGGCCGTCACGGTGCCCGTTTTCTTGAAGGCCGGCTTGAGCTTCGCGAGATCTTCGATCGTCGTTTGCGGACGCGGATGTTCGTCGGCGGCGAGCTGCGGCAATACGACGATCTCCGCCGCGAACGCGCCGCGCTCGACCGCCGACTTCGTTTTCTGCTGCGAGGCCAGCGCAAACGCGTCTTGCTCTTCGCGCGTGATCTTATATTGATCGGCGACGTTCTCGGCCGTCTCGCCCATCGAAACCGTGTACTCCACCGGCATGTTGGGGTTGACCATGCGCCACCCGAGCGTGGTGTCGAACATCTTGGGCGAGCGGTCGTAGACCTTGTCGGCCTTCGGCATCACGTACGGCGCGCGGGTCATCGATTCGACGCCGCCGGCGATCATGATGTCGCCGCAGCCGCTCGCGATCGCCTGTGCCGCCGAGTTGACGGCTTGCAAACCGCTCGCGCACAAGCGAGTGACCGTGGTCCCGGGAACCGTGATCGGCAACCCCGCCAAGAGCGAGGCCATACGGGCGACGTTGCGGTTGTCTTCGCCGGCTTGATTCGCCGCGCCCCAGAACACGTCGTCGATGCGGTCGGGGTCGACCTTCGTGCGCGCGACGAGTTCGCGAATCGTGAACGCGGCGAGGTCGTCGGCGCGGACCGTGGCCAGCGCGCCGCCCCAGCGACCGATCGGGGTTCGTAACGCGTCGACGACGACGACTTCACGCAATTCTGCCATGCTGGATGCTACAACCCTAAAACGCGCTCGGCGTTGCCGTGAAAGATGCCTTCCATGACCTCATCCTTGTAGCCGAGTTCGGTCCACTCGCGCAGGATGCGCTCGTACGGCAGACTTGGGTAATCGCTGCCGAACATCACCTTGTCTTTGAGGCGCGCGCGAATGTCGACTTTGAGCTGCGCCGGAAAATACTTGGGCGCCCAGCCGGAGAGTTCCCAATAGACGTTGCCCTTGTGCAACGCCACCGCCGTCATTTCGTCGACCCACGGATACCCGGGATGCGCGGCCAAAATGGTGAGGTTCGGAAAATCAGCGGCCAGCTCGTCGATCGCGGCGGGATGTGCGTGCCGGATTTTCGCGCCCATGCCGCCCGGCATGCCGGCGCCCATGCCGGTGGTGCCGACGTCGATCATCACCGGCACCTTGAGCGCATCGATCGTCTCGAAGAGCGGATAGAGCGCGCGATCGTTGACCGCATAGTGGCCCATGATCGGATGGAAGTGGAAGCCGAGCATGCCGAGGTCTTCGATCGCGTGTTTGGCTTCGCGAATCGCCTCCTCGCCCTTGAACGGATCGACCGACGCCCAGGCTTGGATGATCCGTTCGGGATGACGCTTTTGCATCGCCGACACGTAGTCGTTGGAACACGGCGGGGTGTGCACGGTCGTTTCCAAATCGAGCGCGACGAGCACCGACTCGACGCCGGCGTCGGTGAAATCTTGCACGACGGCCGCTTCGTCTTTGGCCACCCAGCCGCGGCCCCAGTACTTCGCGAGCGCATCGACGTAGGGTTGCTGACACGCAATCCACTCTTGGGTGTTGGGATAGGTGTGCAGGTCGATGATCCGCACGCTACCCCGCCGCAGCCATCTTCGCGGAAACCGTCGCGACCAGATCTTTCTTCGAGACTTTGCCGAACGTCGAGAGCGGGAAGTCGTCCATGATCTCCATACGTTCGGGCAGCTTGTACTTAGCGATCTCTTTGCCGGCCAGGAACGTCTTGAGCTCGTCGAACGTCAGCGTTTGGTTGTCGCGCAAGATGATGCACGCGCACATCCGCTCGCCCAGATCCTTATCGGGGACCGCGATACAGGCGACGTTTTTCACCGCCGGATGCGAGAGGATGAGATTCTCGATCTCCTCGGCGCTGATCTTCTCGCCGCCGCGGTTGATCAGGTCTTTTTTGCGACCCTCGACCATATAGTTGCCCGACGGATGCTGTTTGAACAAGTCGCCGGAACGATAGAATCCGTCGGCCGTGAACTGGCGCGCATTATACTCGGGGACACCGTAGTAGCCGCGCAGCGTGTAGGGCCCGCGGCAGCACATCTCACCGACTTCGCCGGGTTTGACGATGTTGTCGTCCTCGTCGAGAATCATCACTTCGTCGTCGGGGCAGACGGGCCGCCCGACCGTTTCGAGCCGCACGTCTTCGGGATCATCGCGCCGCACGAACGTCAAAAGACCCTCGGACATGCCGAAGTTCTCTTGCACGAACGCGCTCGGGATGAGCTTGCGCGCGAGCAGCCGCACTTCGGGCTGCATCCGCTGGCCGCCGCTCTGAATCGTCGTGAGCGACGAGAGGTCGTGTTTCGTCACGGCCGGATCGTTGAGCAGCCGGATCAGCAGCGCCGGCACGACCTTGAGGTGCGTGACCTTATGGCGTTCGATCAGCGAGCACATGTCCTCGGGCTTCGTGCTGGCGCTGATCACGACGCGCGCGCCGTTGAGCATGTACCCCTGAATGCCCGGGCACGCGAGCGGCAGGTTGTGCGCGATCGGAAGAACGACGAGCAGCACGCCGTCCTGATCGACGCCGCACACTTGGGCCGCGACTTTCGAGTTGTACGCGTAGTCGTTGTGCGTGCGCGGAATGAGTTTCGGAATGCCCGTCGTTCCGCCGGAGAGTTGAAATACCGCCGGGTCGGTGGGATCGATGACGATCGATTCGAGTTCGTGCCGCGCGAGGGTGGCCGGCCGCTCGATCAGATCGACGAGCGAGGCCGAACCGGCCGGTGCCTCGCCGAGGACGATTGCGTGCTTCAAAGCCGGCGTCGCTGCTTGAATGCGCGCCACCATGGCGGTGTAGTCGAAGTCGCGCGACTTATCGGGCGTCACCACGGTCGTGGCGCCGGAGAGTTCCGCGAACTGGGTGATCTCAGCAAAACGGTGGGTGACGAGCGCGGCAATCGGGATCGCGCCGATCTTCTGCAGCGCGAAATACAAGATCACGAATTCGGCGACGTTCGGCAATTGCACGACGACGCGGTCGAGCGGCTTCAGGCCCAACTCGAGCAAGTTCAGCGCGAGGTTGGTCGAGAGCCGGTTGATGTCGGCGTATTCGTAGGTGCGCTCGCCGTCGATCAGCGCAACGCGCTCCGCGAAGCGCGCAAACATCGCCCCGAACTCCTCGCGCAGCGCACGGTCTTCCCAATACCCGGCGGCGCGATAGCGCGCGGCGAACTCGGGCGGGAACTTAACGACCCCTTCTAACATGCGGCGATCCTCACGTCGACGAGGCGAAGCCGCCGTCCACGACGACGATCTCCCCGTTGACCATTTTGTTGGAGACGAGCAGGTTTACGATGACTTCCGCAACGTCGTCGGCATCGATCACTCGTTTGAGCGGCGTGGCCTTCGCGCGGCGCGTCATCAGATCGTCATAGCGATCGGCGAGCGTCCGCTGCATCCAGTCGCCCTCCATCCAGCCCGGCGCAACCGCGTTGACGCGGATCTCGGGCCCGAGGTTGATGGCAAAAAGTTTCGTCAGGCTGACCACCGCGGCTTTGCTCGCGGCATATGGGAGCGGCTGCAGGCCCGGCCGCAGGCCGACGATGCTGGCCGTGTTCACGATGCTGCCGCGCGCAGCTTTGAGCATCGGCACCGCGGCCCGCGTGACCTGAAACATGCCGCGCACGTTGACGGCGAACACGCGATCCCACTCTTCCGGCGTCATCGCGTCCATGTCTTTGGGACCGATCTCGCTCGTGATCCCGGCGTTGTTGACGAGCGCGTCGAGGCGTCCGAACGTCGATTCGACTGCGGCAAGCATCGCCTTCACGCCCGGATCGTCGCTCACGTCGCACTTGAGGAGCAGCGTCTTCGCACCCTTGGCCTCGGCGAGGCGCACGGTCTCGAGCGCGCTCTTCTCGCTCGAACTGTAGTTGATGGCCACGTCAAAGCCATGGGCGGCCAGGGCGACGGCCGCGGCCCGGCCAATGCCGCTCGAGGCGCCCGTCACCAGCGCGATGGGTTTCGTATCGGTCGTGCTCACGTGAGCGAGATAGTAACGCAAGGAAACTATTTCCTTCACGGGAAGCCCGTGACCACTCTCAGCACGGTATTAGGAGCAAGCATGGGCTATAAAATCGTTACGTATGACGCCGGCAAAGGCTCGCGAGCCGGAATCGTCGCCGGCGACCGGTTGATCGATGCCGCCGAAGCGAGCGGCAACGCCGCCTACGCAACGACGCTCGGCATCTTCGCCGACTGGGAGGCCGCCGAGGCGAAGCTGGCCGCGCTCGCCGCCGACACGAACACTAAAAGCACGGTGCTCGACTGGTCTCAGCTTCAAGCGCCCGTTCGGCCCGCCGCGATCTACTGCGCCGGTGCCAATTACAGCGACCACGTGACGGAGATGAATGCCGCGCAAGGCAAGGGTCCCGAGCCCGACCCTCACACGCTCGGCCTGAAGCCCTGGCACTTCATCAAGTCTGCGCATGCGATCGTCGGGCCCGGCGTCGCGGTCAAAATTCCGCCCGAAACGCAAAAGATGGACTGGGAAGTCGAGCTGGGCGCGATCATCGGCAAGACGGCGAAGCGCGTCTCCGAAGCGGACGCGCTCAAGTACGTCGCGGGCTACACGGTCACCAACGACCTCTCCGCACGCGATCTCGGCTGGCGCCCGCCGGTGCCGAACACCTCGCCCTTCTACAGCGATTGGCTCGCGCACAAGAGCTTCGACGGCTCGGCACCGATCGGTCCCTGGATCGTTCCCGCAAGCGAGATCGGCGATCCGCAGAACCTCGGTATCCGGCTATCCGTGAACGGCGTGGTCAAGCAAGACTCCAACACCAAGAACATGATCTACAACCTGGCCGAGCAGATCGCGCAACTCTCGCTGCGCATCACGCTGCACCCCGGCGACCTGATCATGACCGGCACGCCCGCGGGCGTCGGCGCGGGCCGCAACGAGTTTCTCAAACCCGGCGACAGCCTCGAACTCTGGTGTGAAAAGGTCGGCACGCTCAAACACACGATGGCATAGATGCCTGGGCGACACCGCCTGCGCACCCCGACCCTCGTAACGAAGCGGCCGAAGGCCTCGAACATCGATCGGGAGCGTCACGAGCATCTTGGGTGGCTGCTCGGACGCGTCGATTTGCTGTTTGCCGAAGGGGTGACGCGCCGGATGCACGCGCGCGGCTTCGCCGGCATCCGGCTCGTGCACATCGCGCTGATTCGCAACGTCGACGAGAACGGCACGCGCATCAGCGAAATCGCGCGCCGCGCCGGCATGACGAAACAAGCGACGGGGCAACTCGTCGCCGAGTTCGTCGACCTCGGTTTCATCCGGCTCGTCAACGATCCGAGCGACGGACGCGTGAAGATCGCACGCTACACTGCCAAAGGCCGGCGGCTGCTGATCGCAATCGTCGGCTCGATCGAGGAGACCGAGACGGCGGTGGCCACAACGATCGGCGCTTCCAAACTCGCGACGCTCAAGAAGACGCTCGGGCTCGTCCTCGCGCACGAGCACGACGGCTGAACCACACCGTCCAGAGCGCCAGCAAACCCATGATGCCGTAGCCGACGAACGGGCTAACCAGCAGATACGTTTTGATCGGCAGCGCGAACACGAGCACGCAGGCGACGGCAGTGGCGGCCAGCAGGCCGAATCCCCACACCAGCGTCATGAACGTCATCGTGCGGCGAAAAGACACGTTGTCTTTGAGGTTCACCAGTTCGGCTGCCGCGGCGGACGATTGCCGCGCCGCGCCGGCCACCGCGAGCTGATAGATGACCGGTTTGCCGATCGCCGCCGAGCCGAGGAACACGAGCCCGATCGCACCGGTGACGAGGTTCTCGCGCAACTGCAAAAACTTCACCGAACCGCCGCCGATGAACGCCACGAGCGAGAGCGCGATCCCGAGCAGCACGAACAGCGAGACCGCATCGACGCGCCGCTTGCGCGCGAACTCGGCCAGGCTCCACAGGATCGGCGGCGCCGACGATGCGAGCAGCGCGCGCACGTCGCCGTAGCGCGGCTGCAGCAGGCTGTACACGCCGTACGGTAACGCGACGTTGACGACGATCTCAACGAGAAAGCCGCCGCCGTGTTTGCGGACCGCATTCACGGCAGTTCGGCTTCGGTCATCCCATAGTCGCGCAGCGCTGCCGCGCGCGTCACGTAGCCGTTCTGCACGTCTTCCGCCACGGTTGCCCGCGGGCGTTCGTGCGGATCGCCGTAACCGCCGCCGCCGCCGCTTTCGATCACCAGCACGTCGCCCGGCTTGAGCGGCTCGCCCTCGAGTTTGCCGTTGCCGTTCGAGAACGATTCGCCGCCGGCGCGTTCGAGATGCACGCGGTTGGGCAGCGCTTCGCTCCCGCCGTTGAGTCCCCACGGCGCGCACTTGGTGCGCTCGACGTGAACGTTCGTGCGCATCGGCGCTGCCGCGCGCACGCGCAGCTCCAACCCAAGTCCGCCGCGTCGTTCGCCCGGGCCGCCGGAGTCGGGCCGCAGCGCGTACCGCTCGATCACGATCGGGTTCTTGGCCTCCAGCGCCTCGAGCACCGCATTGTGCGTGTCGCCGTCGTTGATGCACACGACCGCGCTCATGCCGTCGCCGCCGGCCGTTGCGCCCCAGCCGCCGCCGGGCGGATTCGTCGATCCGACGTAAAAGCGGCCGGTGCGCGGGTTGATCCCGTACATCGTGCCGACGCAGAGATCGGCGTGGTGACCGGCCGCCACGCGCTCCGGAATCGCCGGCGCGAGCGCGCGGAAGATCGTATCGACAACGGTCATCGGAATCGTCATCCACCAGCGCATCGCCGCGGGTTTGGTGGCGCTGACCACGCGCCCGGGCGGCAAGATGATGTCGAGATTACGAAACGCGCCGTCGTTGATCGGGTACTGCGTCGGCGTCGTGACGCATTTGAACGCGACTTGCGCGGCCGACCGCCCCGCCGTCGCACCGGAGTTAAAGTAGCCTTGCACTTGCGGGCTGACGTCGCTCAGATCGATCGTCATCCGGTCGCCCGCGACGATCACCTTCACCTTGATCGGAATGCGCGCGTCGGTGATGCCGTCGTCGTCCATGTACGATTCGGCTTCGTAGGTGCCGTCGGGAATGGCGGCCACGGAGGCCCGCGCGAGGCGTTCGGTCAGCGCGTAGACCCCGGCGATGCTGCCGTTCACCGCGGCCAGTCCGTACTTGTTCAAGAGCGCGCCGTAGCGCTGTTCGCCGGTGCGGATCGCCGCGATCTGCGCGCGGAAATCACCCATGGCGAGTTCGGGCACGCGCACGTTGGTGCGGATGATCCGCGTCAGCTCGTCGTCCTGAACGCCGCGCTTGAAGATCTTGACGATCGGCAGCTGCAGGCCTTCGGAGTAGATGTCTTGCGTGCGCGCGCCGAGCGTGCCGCCGATGTCGATCCAGTGCGCCATCGACGACGAGAACGCCACGATCTTGCCTTCGTGAAAGATCGGCACCGTGAAGATCATGTGATTGAGATGGCTGCCCATGATGTAGGCATCGTTGGTCAGCAAGATGTCGCCCGGTTCGATGCCGTCGCGGCCGTAGAACTCGAGTTTCGCCTTGATCGCATCCGAGAGGCCCCGGATGAACATCGGCAAGCCGAGGCCGATCGACACCGTGTCGCCGTTGGCATCGAAGAGCCCGACCGTGTAATCGAGCGCTTCGTAGATGATCGGGTTATAGGCGGTCCGCATGAGATTGGTCTTCATCTCATCGGTGATTGCGATCAGCGCGTTGCGGATGATCTCGGCGGTAATGGGGTCGTGGTCGTTGCGCGCGGTCGTCATGCGTCCACCGTGAGGATCATGTGGCCGGAAGATTGTACGTCGACGCGCACGTTGGGCGGGATGACGGTGGCCGAACCGTCTTCCTGTACGATCGCCGGGCCGTCGAATGAATCGCCGCCGAGCAGGTGCTGCCGGTCGTAGACCTGCGCTTCGATCTCGGTGCGCGGATCGAAGCGTACGCGCCGCTTGCCGATCAGCGCCTTTTCTCCCGGGATGCCGTTGCCGTCAGCCAGCCCCGCCAGCACGGGTTTGCTGAGCCGGCCGACGATCGAGACGCGCGCCGCGATGATCTCCGCCGGCTCTTCCGGCGCGTTGTGGCTGTACCGTAACTGGTGCGCTGCGTCGAAGGCGCTCTTCACGGCTGCGTGAGCGCTTCCCGGCGCGAGCGGAATCGTCACCGAGTAGTTCTGGCCGACGTACCGCACGTCGATCGCGTGCTCGAGCAGCGTGTGTTCGCTCGGCACGCCGGCCGAGCGCAGCCAGGCCGACGCTTCGGTTTCCAGTGTCTTGAAGAATTCGGTCGTGCCGCGCAAGCCCTCATCGGTCAACGGCGCGCGATAAGTTTGCGCGTACTCGCGCCGCAGGTCGGCCGTGAGCATGCCGTAGGCCGAGAACGTGCCCGGCGCTTGCGGAATCACGACCGTGCGGATCGCCAACTCGCGCGCCACGTCGACGGCGTGCAGCGGCCCCGCTCCGCCGTAGGCGATCAAGGCGAAATCGCGCGGATCGAGCCCGCGCTCGGTCGTCACCGCTCGTACCGCGTTCGCCATGGCAGCCGTCGCGATCGCCACGATGCCGCCGGCGGCCAGCGGCACGTCCAGACCAAGCGGCGCCGCGATGTGCTCCTGCACTGCGCGCGTTGCGGCGCCGACGTCGAGCGCCATACGGCCGCCGAGAAATCGTTCCGCCGCGAGATGTCCGAGCAGCAGATGCGCGTCGGTGACGGTCGGCAGCGTGCCGCCGTTGCCGTACGCCGCCGGCCCCGGACTCGCGCCCGCGCTTTCCGGGCCCACGTGCAAACCGCCGGCTTCATCGACCGACGCGATGCTGCCGCCGCCGGTGCCGATCTCCTTGATGTCGAGCACCGGAATGCGGATCGCCAGACCTTCGTTGTAGCCGCCGATGAAGTAATCGCTCGAAAGCGCGGCCGCGCCGGCTTGCAAAACGCACGCCTTAGCGGTTGTGCCACCCATGTCGAAGCAAATCACGTTCTCGAGCCCCATAACCGCGCTAACCGCCTGTGAGGCCACTACACCGCCGGCCGGTCCCGACTCGAGCATCTGAATGCATTGCTCGCGCGCGGTTCCGACGTCGCACAATCCGCCGCTGGATTGCATGATCAAAAGGTTACCGTTGAAGCCGTCATCCGCGAGATGCTTTTCGAGGCGAGCGAGATACGTGCTGACGCGCGGGCCGACGTAGGCGTTGGCGGCGACGGTCGAGGTCCGTTCGTACTCGCGCTGTTCGCGCGAGACGTGGTGCGACGCCGTAATGAACGCATCGGGTAGCGCCTCGCGCAGCAGCTCGACCATGCGCTGCTCGTGCGCGACGTTGACGTAGGAGTGCAAGAACAGCACCGCCACCGCCTCGATGTCCTGCGCCTTGACGGCTTGCGCCACGCTGCGCGCATCGGCTTCATCGATCGGCTTCTCCACCGATCCGTCGTAGAGCATCCGCTCCGCGACTTCGAACCGCAGCGCGCGCGGGATCAGCGGCACGTGCTTGCGGAAGGCGAGGTTGAACGAATCGGGCCGGTTGACGCGCCCGATCTCGTACACGTCGCGAAAGCCCTGCGTCGTGACCAGGGCGGTCTTCGCGCCCTTGCGCTCGAGGATCGCGTTGATCGCGACGGTCGAGCCGTGAATGATGAACTCCGCATCGCGCGGCGGCCGGCCGGTTACGCCGATCGCATCGAGGATGCCGCGCACGAGATCGTCGGGCGTGCTCAAGGACTTGCCGAAGGTCACCGAACCGTCGCTCGTATCCATCACGGTCACGTCGGTAAACGTGCCGCCGATGTCGACGCCGATCCGGAGGGCTTTACCGCTCACGAACAGCGATGGGTGGAGAGAAAGTCGCGCAGCCAGCCGTTCCAGGCAGCTTCGATCGCGGCCTCGGCATCCGGCGCCGGGCGCGTGACGATGCGCAAGTCGGCGTCGGCAAGATGAATATCGGGAGCGGGTTTGGTGACGATGATGATCTCTCCACGTTCGACGAGCCGCTCCAGCGCGGCGGCGAATTCCACGGGGTCGCGCTGCGGCGAAATCCCGTATTGCACTTCGGTCACAAACAGCGCGGTTTCCGAACGGCGTTCGAAGACGTCGACGATCGCCTCTTCCGCAGTCATGCGCAGCCTACCGGTAGAAATACTCGGGCGCAGGAAACGTTTTCGGCAACACGCCGTACTTCGCGGCCACGTCGATGACCGGCTGGTAATCCGAAACGAGCAGCGTCTCGGCGAATTGCCCATGCTTGATCCGGTCGACGACAGCCTGCGGAAGCTTGGTGTATTTCGCCAGGATGACTCCGGCCGCGGCGGGATTGGCGTTGGCCCATTGCGCCGTCTCTTTGATCGCGGCGATGAATTTTGCGGCCGCCGCCGGATTTTTTGCCGCCCAGTCCTTGGTCGTGAAGAATCCCGAGAGGATGTAGCGCGGCGCGATGGCGTTCTTGTCCATAAATATCGCGCGCAGCCCCTTGTCGGCACCGAAGGTGATGAAGGGCTCGCCGGTTACGGCGGCGTCGACCTTGCCGGCCGAAACGGCATCGTTCTCGTTGAAGATCGGAACTTCGATCCACTTGACGGTTTTCGAGTCGCCGCCGTTCTTATCGATCCACGCTTCGACCGGCAGCATCGTGATGTTGTTGATCCCGTTGACGGCGATCGTCTTGCCGTTGAGGTCCTTCGCGTCGTGGATCGGGCCCGTACCGTTGACCAGAATCGCGAGCGTGGGCGCCGCGTAGCTGTTGAGCAACGCGGGCGCGAGATAGATCAAGGGCAAGCCGCGCTCGTGCGCGTTCGAAATCGAGACGGTGTCGGCGAAGCCGGCATCGAGCGATCCGCCGGTGACGGCCGCCGCGATCGCGGCGCCGTTCTGCATGATCTGCAGGTCGACGTCCAGGCCCTGTTTCTTGAAGAAGCCCATGTCGAGCGCGTAGAACGCCTCGGCCGCCGCTTCCACCGTGATGACGCCTAAGCGAATCGTCGCCGGCGAGGCCGGGCTGCTCTGAGCCGAGGCCCCAAAAGGAACCAGCGCGAGGCAGACGGCCAGCAGGGTTACCGCAAACAAACGCATTTCAAGAGGATGCGTTAGTCCGTGGCATTTTCCTCGCCCCTAGCGCAAAAGGCGGAAGGCGGTCAGGATCTTGGCGCTGAGCGGGACGAATGCGCGGCGGCTGAAGACGTCGTAGCGGTTGGATTCGATCGCGTCGAGGATGCCGCGGTAGAGGTGCAGCGCTAGGCGCACGGCGTAGCGGCTGTCGGGCTGCAGCAGCGCGATGCCGGGTTCGGCTTCGCGATAGAGCGCGCGGGCCCGTTCGATCTCAAACCGCATCAGCGCGACGAATCGCGCGTCGACCGCCCCGGCGAACAGGTCGTCCTCGCAGTAGCCGAAGCGGTGCAGATCTTCGGCCGGCAGGTAGATGCGGCCCAATTGCGCGTCTTCGCCGACGTCGCGTAGGATGTTGGTCAGCTGCATCGCCTGACCCAGCAGGACGGCATACCGCGGAGCCTCATCATCGAGCGCGCCGAGAATCGGCGTCACCAGCACGCCGACGGTCGAGGCGACGAGGTAGCAGTAGCCGGCGAGTTCGCGGTAGGTTGCGTAGCGGTTGACGGTGACGTCCATGCGCGCCCCGCGCAGCAGATCGAGTGCGGCGTGCAGCGGCATATCGAAGCGTGCGGCCGCGTCGGCAAGGGCGATGAAGACCGGCGTGCTCGCGCGGCCCCCATAGGCTGCGTGCAGCTGCAATTCCCACGCGTTGATCGCATCCAGACGGCCGCCGGGACTCGTATTGCGGTCGACGATGTCGTCGGCCGTGCGGCAGAACGCGTAGACGGCCCACACCGCGCGGCGTTTTTCATATGGCAAGAAGCGCGAGCTGAGGTAGAACGACTTTGACTTGAGGCGCGCGATCTCACCGCAATGCGCGTAGCAGCCGTCGAGCGTGAGGGCGCCCTCGATTTCCGGCGGCGCCGCCGTCAGCGCGTTATCGCGGAGCATGCGTGCGCGCGAGTACGGCGTCGGCGACAGCGCGCGCGCTGCGCATTGCGCCTTCGATGCTGGCGGGGAAACGGTGGTTGGTGTAGCAGCCGGCGAGAAACAGGTTCGCGACCGGCGTGCGCGAGCCGGGACGCAGCTTCTCGGCGCCGGGACTCGCGCGGTACACGCTCTTGGGCACGCGCACGAGTTTCGCTTTGACCAGCGTCTCGTTCGTCGCGAGCGGATAGAGCTTCGTCATGTCGGCGAGCACCCGCGCGATCACGGTGTCGTCGTCAAGCGCCATCAGGTCGTCGGCCGGCGCGATGCACACTTCGAGGAACGACTTGCCCGGCCAGCCGCAGCCCGGCGACGCCTGACCCAAATCGGCGTGCACCGGCAGCAGCGTGCCGGCGCCGAAGATCAGGTTCGTGTGCGGCGAGATCGGGCGGTCGAACCAGAAGTGGCCGTTGATCACCGGCGATGACGTCAGCTTGCCGACGCCGTGTACGAGCGGATCGCGCAGCATTTCGGCGGGCAGCAGCTTCGCCGCGTCGTGCACCGGCGTCGCAAGGATCACGTTGTTGGCCTCGTAGGTGCGGCCGTCGTCCGTGCGCACGCCGCTGCAGACGCCGCCGGAGAACAGCAGCTCCGCAACGCGGGCGGTTCGTTCTATCCGCACGCCTTGCGCTTGCACGTGCGCGGCGATCGGTTCGATGAGGCGTTCGTTCGGCGGTCCATCGAGAAAGCCGGCCCGGCTCGCATCGCGCGAGCTTGCGAAGTAGGCCATCACGCGCAGCATCGCTTCGGCGGAGATTGCCTCGACCGGCGTGAAGTTCAGCGCGAGCGCCATCGGTGCGAAGAACGTCCGCAGCATGTGATCGGACATCCCCCGCCGGCGGTGCCACTCGGCGTACGTGATATCGTCCTGACGATCGGCGTACGCGTGATCGCCGACGAGAATCGGCAGCGTTCCGGCGGCGAAGAGTACTTTCTCCCAGGCGTTGAAGACGTAGCGCGCGTTGAGTACCGCGCCGATGCCGTTGAACGGCGAGGGCGCATCGACGAAGTGAAACGCCTCGAAAACGGGGTCGGCACCGACACGCTGCGAGAAACCCGGCGGCATGGCAAAGGTCAGCGTGTGCGGTTGCCAGCGGACGTGGTGCGAGATGCCGACGTCGCGCAGCAGCGCGTGCACGGTATCGTAGCCGCCGAAGAACGAGTGCAGCCCCGTCTCGAGCACGTCGCCGTCGCGGTCGCGCCACGACGAGAGCTTGCCGCCGAGCATGGGCCGTTTCTCGAGCACCAGCGCCGAGCGTCCGGCGTCGGCCAGGTACTTGGCGGCTGCTAGTCCTGCCGGGCCGCCTCCGACGATGATCGCATCCAGCGGCGCCGTCGGTCGGGGAGAATCAAAAGCAACGTTCGCCTGCATGCCGAACAGTTGCCTTTCCATGTCAACAGCCATTTCCATCGGTCCCGAGACGAACATCCGCGAACTCGTCGGCGCGCTCCCCATCGCCGAGGACGTGCTGGTCCGCTTCGGCCTCCACTGTTCGGGCTGCGGCGTGAACAAATACGAGACGATCGCCCAAGGCGCCGCCGCGCACGGCCTGCGCGCCGAGCCCATCGTCGCCGCGCTGAGCCAAGCGCGGCTCTCGGGCCGGGTACCGACGATCAACAACGAGGATCTCGTCCCGCACCGGCGCGCGCCGGGCGAGTTCGCGCGGCGGGCACGTTTCGCGCACGTCATCCCGGTCATGTCGGGCAAAGGCGGCGTCGGCAAGTCGCTCGTCACCGGGCTGCTGGCGGTAGGCTTGCGGCGCGCCGGCAAACGGGTGGGCATCCTCGACGGCGACATCACCGGACCGTCGATCCCGCGCCTCTTCGGTTTGACCACGCCGCTCGGCATCGAGAGCGACCCCAACACGCCGGCCGGCACGCAGCCGCGCCCGCTGATGACGCCGGCCGTCACGCGTTCGGCGATCGAGGTCGTCTCCGCGAACCTGCTCACCGACAAGGAAGACACGGCGATGATCTGGCGCGGCCCGATTCTCTCCGGTGTCATCCGCCAATTCTACGAGCAAGTGCTCTGGAGCGACTTGGACTATCTTTTGATCGATCTGCCGCCGGGCACATCCGACGCGCCGCTGACGGTGCTGCAGTCGCTCGCCGTCGACGGCGTCGTGCTGGTGACGATGCCGCAAAAGCTCGCGACGATGATCGTGCGCAAGGCCGCGAACTTGATCCATCAGTTGAAGAAACCCATCCTCGGCGTGGTCGAGAACATGTCGTACTTCGTGGCGCCGGATACCGGCGTGCGCTATGACGTCTTCGGGCCCTCGTACGCCGACTCGGTGGCCGAACTCGCGGGCGCGCCGATGCTCGGACGCCTCCCGATCAACCCGTATCTGGTGGAAAAGGCCGATGCGGGTTTGGTGGAAGAAATCGACGATCCGATCGTCGACGAGCTGGCAGCCGCGCTCGAGCGCGCGGTCGCAGCAATGCCCAAAGTAAAAGAAACGATTTCGATCATTTGAGCAACCGGGTTCCCTTCGCACGCTTCGCCCTCGGCATCGCCTCCGGGCTGACGATCGGCTATACCCTAGAGCGCGTCAGCGACATGCTGGCCGACCGCTCATCGCCCGCACCGGCGAAAGAGCGCGATCCCAAACGTTACGGCGATACGCGGCGCCTGTTGATGGTCGTCGGACACGCGCGCGCCGCGGCTGCCGGCGCAATGTGGGCGTTCGGTCTGTCCGACGTGTTCGAGCGCGCGCTCAAGTGGGTTCCACTTCCGCTGCGCTTGCCGGTGTTCGTCGGGCTAATCACCGCGATCGAAACCGCGCGCGATTGGCCGATCGAATACATCGAAGAGTATCAGCTCGAACGGATTTTCGGAAACAGCGAACGCACGCCGGAAGCATGGGCCAACGACCGTCTCAAAGCGACGCTCGTCGGCGGCGGCGTCGGCATGGTGCTCGCCGGCGTCGCCGGCACGATCATGCGCCGCGCGCCCAAGCGCTGGCCATGGATCGCGATCGCCGGGACGCCCGCACTGATGGCGTTTGCGAACGTCGTTGCGCCCACGTTCATCATGCCGCTGTTCAACAAGTACATTCCGCTCGAAGGGCGGCTCGAGCAGAAAATTCGCGAACTCGCCGCGCGCTACGGCGTCGGCGGCGCCACGATCTTGCGCTTCGACATGAGCCGGCAAACGAAGAAAGCCAACGCCTTCGTGACCGGCGTGTTCGGCACCGAGCGAATCGCGATCGCCGACACCCTGCTCGATGAATTCGAAGAAGACGAAACGCTCTTCGTCGTCGCCCACGAACTCGGCCACTACGTCAAACGCGACCCATGGGTGGCGATCGCGCTCGGAACCGGACTCATCGCGCTGCCGCTCTTGATCGGCAACGCCGTCGTGCGGCGCAGCACGGGCCGCGACGCCGGTGACATCGGCACCTCGATGCGCTTGGGCTTCTACCTCTCCATCGGCCAGCTCGCAGCGCTCCCGATCGCCAACGCGTTCTCGCGCATGATCGAGCGCCGCGCCGACCGCTTCGCCGTCGCCGCCACAAACGACCCGGCCAGCGGAGCGCGCGCTTTCCGTCGCCTGCGCGATCAGAACCTCGCCGAAGACGAAGGCCCGAAGTGGGCGGAAGTCCTGTTCTCCTCCCACCCCTCCCTCGGCTCCCGCATCGCCGCCCTAGAAAAAACCCCAACCAACTTGTCATAGCGAACGTCTCATAGCGAACGTCGAAATATTCCACTGCTTCCGCGTTCGCGGTCGCACGCTAATCGGCGAGATTATGTCGGTCCCTCGACGTCGCGCCTTCGGCGCTTTGCTCGGGATGACAAATAGTGGCTAGTCTTCGTACTCTTCGAAGGCCGCGTTGACGAGTGGCGTAGCTACCGCGTCGAGATAGGCGACGAACGGGGCGCTGTCGCGGATCGCTGCTGCGAAGGAAGCGTAGGTGCCGTTCTTCGCTATTTCGTCATCGGTGAACGTGCGGCGGACGATGTAGTTTCGGGCGCGGATCAGTTCGCTGCGCGGATGATCCTTCGGGAAGCCGCGCGGCATGCGAATGAGCGCATCGGTACGCAACGGCAGATACGGGGCCAGCGACTTTGCCTTGAGGATGCGATCGAAGGGGCGCGCATCGGCCGCCATATTGCGGCGTAAGGCTTCGAGGACCGGCTTTTCGGGTGTGTAGATGCCGGCGGCAAAGCGTATGCCCCCGGGCTCGACGTGCACGTAGTAGCCCGCGTTAGCGCCGCTTTTCCCCAGCGGTGAGAGCCAGGCCGAGACGTGGGTCTTGAACGGCGTCTTGTCGTTGGAGAACCGGATGTCGCGCGCGAGCCGAAACAGGCACTTGCGCGGATCGACGAAGGCGAAGCGCTCGTCGAAGCGTACGGCCGACACCAGCAACGCGGTGACGAGGTCTTCCCACTCGGGGCGGATGTGCTCGTCGTAGGTGTCGCGATGCGCCGCAAACCATGTGCGGTCATTGTTCTTCTTCAGCGCACGCAGCCAGCGCAACGCGCGCGCCGCATCGAACGGTTCTCGCCTTTTCACGCGAAGAGCTGGCTCCACATGCGGCCGAAGACGGCATCCCACGTACGATTTGCGGCGGCGGCGAAGCCGCGTTCGATGCGTTCGCGCGGCGCGTCGAGCGCTTCCATCACGGCCGAGACGAACGCTTCCGCCCCGGCAGCGACGTACACGATGTCGCCGTATTCGGCGACGACATCGGCGATCGGGGTGGAGACGACCGGACGGCGCGCGGCGAAGTATTCGAGCGTCTTGGTCGGTGAGATAGACGCGGTTGCGCGGTTGATCGCGAACGGCATCAGCGCCACGTCGACGCCGGCCAAGAGCGACGGCAACGAATTGTAAGGCAGCCGTCCGGTGTAGTGCACGTTCGCGCGTTGCGGCAAGTGCGCCGGATCGACTTTCACGATCGGCCCAGCCAGCATGACATGGCCGCGCGGAAATGCATCCGCCAACGCGGCGATCAGCGCGTAGTCCAAGCGCTCGTCGATCACGCCGGCGTACGCCATTACCGGCGCGCTCAACATCGCCGCGAGCGGATGCGGCCCGACGTCGGCGGCGAAGCGGTCGACTTCGACGCCGCTCGGATGCAGGTGCAGCTTCGCTCCGAGCGCGCGGCGGTTCTCATACAGCGTTCGGCCGCCGGCGAAGACGATGTCTGCGCGCGCGAGCAACGCCGCTTCGCGCTCGCGCATCCCCGGCGGCGCGAAGTCGAAGTTAGCTAGATCGTCCATCACGTCGTAGACGACCGGCGCGGCTGCGAACGCGTCGATCAGCTCGCTCATCATCGGCGTGTAGAGCCAAGCGCCGGCACGCCGCGTGCCGGCCAGCTCGCGCGCCGTTGCGAGCGCCTGCCCGTCGATCAGCGGCTCGCCCCAGCCGCGCCGGCGCAGCGGCCTGACCAGCGTCAGGTTACCGAACTGCCGGATTTCGTCGCGATCTTCGGCCGCGCCGTACGGTTCCTCCACGACAATCACCGGCAGCCGTTGCGCGAGCCGCGTGAGCAGATGGTGCGGGCGCTGCCAGACGCCGTCCCAACGCAAGTGCAAGCCGGCGACGAAGATCTCGGGCGCGTTCACGCCGGTGCTTTGCCGGCCGCGCGCAAATGATCGCCTTCCGCGCGTCCCGCATCGCGCATCGCGACCAGTTCCGTCAACGGCAACGCGCGATCCGCGCGCTCCCACCAGCCGCGCACGCCGGTATCGGCGATCTGCCCGTGCGCTGCCAATTCGCGCAGCGCGTCGGCCACGACGGTCGGTTGCGGCGTTCCGTCCCGTCCGGCAAACGTATAGATGCCGTCCTCAACCACGCTGCCGCGCTCGCGCAACAGCGAATGCCAATCCACCATGCCGAACGCCGCCCACGCACCGAGCGCACGCACGTCCACGCCGTCAGCGCGCAACGCCTGCACGTCGGCCGCGTGCTGCACGAGCCAGCGGATGCGCTCGGGTGCCGGCGCATGGACGTGCACTTCGCCCACCGCCAGCGGCAACTGCAACCGCTCGGCGGCCGCGCGCAGCATCGGCCCGATCGCCGGCGCCGGTTCGCCTTCGACGTAGACAGCCGGAACGTCACCGGCCGCCTCGGCTTGCGAAAACAAGTACCGCTCGGAGTGCGGGTAGTGATTGAACGCGACCAGATCGGGCACGGCCGCGTCGCGCTGCATCATCGCGAATTCCAGTTCGTTCACGCCGCAGTGTTCGGTGAGAAACTCCGCCAGCGGATGCGCGTCGCCGACGCGGCCGGCCACGAGTTCGGCCGATAAGAAGACCCGCTCGCGCAAGAACGCAACGTAATCCGCGACGCCGTCGTCGCCGGCCGTGAACCGCTGCAGATCCTCGGTGAGAACGAACTGCGCGTCCGGGATGACCTTGCGGATGCGGCGCAGCGCCGCTTGCTGGGCGAGCGTTTGGTTCACCATCGCGCGCCCGAACCCGCGATCGTCGCGCATGTTCGGATACCACACGCCGTCGAGCGTCGAGAAGCGCGCGGTCGTGAGCGGTTCGTTGATCGGCGTCCAGCGCCGGACCCACGGAAATGCGCGCGCCGCCGCCTCGGCGTACTGGGCGAACCACAACGGAAATGCGGGATCGAGTAAATCCGTGTACTGCGGTCCGCTGCCGTGATGCAGCAGCGTCACGATCGGCTCGATGCCCGCCGCGCGCAGCGCGTTTAGCCGGCGCTCGGGTTCGGTGAAGTCGTGCTCGTGCGGGCTATCCGGAGCGACGCGCTCCCACAACACCGGCGTCCGCGAAGCCGTCACGCCGAGCGCGGCGATCCGTTCCGCATCGCCCGACCGGACGTCGAGCCCCGTCTCCGCCGCTTGATCGCGCGTCGTGTTCGCGTCGATGCGGGCGAACGTCGGCTCGGGCGACGCCCAAAGTTCGAGCGGCAGCACTACGAACGCGTCGCCTGGTTGACGCTATCGATCCAAAACACGTACGGATCGGAGCCGGGCGTGTTTTGGATCAGCGCACGGCCCAGTTCTGCCCAGATCGCGCCGCGGGTCGGAACGAGGACGATGACCGGGCGCGCGGGCGGCGCCGGGTTCACGACAGAACGGGCGAAGGCCGCGTACCGAGCCAGGTGGCGATGTCGGTCTTGGCGTCGACGTGCACGCCGTCGCGCAGTTCGCGCCGGAACTCACCGAACAGGCCGAAGGCCTCGGCAAACGCATCGTGCTTGTGGATCGATTCGTAGTTCACTTGCGTCGCGCTGATGAACGTGTCGTCGGGGAAATCCGCATACACGTCGAGCGCGCGCGCGAGGATGCCGCGCACGACGTCCTCGACGAACTTCGGATTCTGATGTGCTTTGTTGACGATGAAGAATTCGTCGGGCCGTTTGAGCAAGTCGTAGGTTTCGCTCGACATCGAGTTTTCGACGATCTCGACCAGATCTTCGGCGCGCAGGTGATCGGCGAATTCGCCGTCGGTGCCGATCAGCACCGAGCCGCGGCCGCGCTGGTTGTGGGTTGCCACCGGCAACGCATCGAGCGCGCGGTTCGCCTGTTCGGTCGTGAAGCCGGCCGCCTCGAGTTCGTGCAGCGAGTGTTCGCGCACCATCAACTGCGCGCACGGGCACGCGGTCATGCCCTCGGCCTCAATGCCGACCAGCCGCCGCGTGCGCGTCGCATCGGCGTGCGCGATCCCGACCAGCGTATACGTTTCTTCGGTGCGTTTGCCGCTGACCGGCGTCCAGCGTTCGAGCGCGAACTCCGCGCGCACGCGCACGTCGGCCCGGATCGCATCCTGCGAGGTGACGATCTCGCGCGCGATTTGCGCCACCAGATCCTCGACGCGCGCGGGACGATCGGGACGCCCGAGCACGTCGAGCGTCGCGGCTTCGAGCAGTTCGGAGAAACGCGACATGTGCACGCCGGCTTTGTCCGGGCGCAGGTCGGCGACCATCGTGAAGTCGGCGTTGAACACGCGCTCGGCGCCGCCGACGTTGAGCCGGATGATGTGCTTGACGCTCGAGACGCCGACGCGGTTGAGCGAGAGCCGCACGTCGGGTGCTTCTTCTTGCCGGTTGGCAAAGAAGTGCATCGCGCGGGCCTTGCGCGCGATACCGCGTACGTCTGCCGCATCGGCGATCTCGCGTATCGTCCGGCCGAGCCGCGGGTCGCGGTGCTCCGGGGCGATCTCGGCCAACGGCACGAGGTTGAACGGACGCGTCGCGATATAGCGATGCGGAACTTCGAAGCGGCCGAAGTCGGCCACCAGATCGTCGAAGTAGAGAATGTCGATGTCGATCGGGCGCGCGCTCAAGATCGCGGTCTGCTGCCGTCCAATCGCCACCTCGACCCCGCGCACGAACGTCTCGAACGCCTGCGCGTCGAGTTCGGTCGTGACACGGGCGGCAACGTTGAGGAACGCCGGTCCCGCGACCCCGCCGGCCGGCGGCGTTTCGTAGTAGGACGACACGGCCTCGATGCGCGCTTGGCGGCGCAGCTTTTGCAGGGCACCGAGAATCGTGCCCTGGCGATCGCCGAGATTGGAGCCGAGGCCGATCAGGACGGAATGCATACGCGGCTTAGACCGCCGCTGAAGCACCGGAGTTGCCGCCCGGCGTGCCCGGCATGACGTCGGCGAGATCGAGCGTCGCGCGCCGGCCCGGCGCGATCGCGGCGAACATCCGCGCCAGCTGCACGGTCTCTTCCACGTCGTGCACGCGCAGCAGCCGCGCGCCGGCGGCGATGCCGATCGCGGCCGTGGCGAGCGAGGGCACCAGCAACTCCTTGGCCGGCCGCCGGAAGATGCGCCCGATGAAGCTCTTGCGCGAGCTGGCGAAGAGAATCGGATAGCCGAGCTCGCGCAGTTCGCCGAACCGGTCGAGGATCTCGAGATCCGTGCGCGGTTCCTTGCCGAACTCGAGGCCCGGATCGATGACGATCGCATCGCGCCGCACGCCTGCCGCGATCGCGCGGTCGGTGCGCTCGCGCAAGAACGCGATGATCTCGCGCATCACGTCGACGTAGGTGTAACCGGCCGGATCGCGGACGTTCAGTTCACCCTTGAGGTGCATCACCACGAGCGCCGCATCGTGTTTAGCCACGACGCCGGCGAGATCCGGATCGGAGAGCCCGCTGCAATCGTTGATGATGTCGGCACCGGCAGCGAGGGCCGCATCGGCAACGCTCGCCTTGAACGTGTCGATCGAGATCGTCAGATCGATCCCGGCCGCGCGAATCGCTTCGACCGCCGGCACCACGCGCTCGCGTTCCTCATCGGCCGTGATGCGGCGGTTCCACGACGCGTACGACTGGCCGCCCACGTCGACCAGCGCGCCGCCCGCCGCGGCAATCGCACGCGCCCGCGCGACGACGTCATCGAGTCCCGCCGCGCGATCGTAGAATGAATCCGGGGTCACGTTGACGATCCCCATCACGCGGGCTTCGTCGCGCAGATCGAGCGTGCGATCCCGCAGACGTAAGGAGCCGGTCAGAGCGGCCGCGTCGAGCTGGGGTGAAGGCTCGTATCGATGCGCGACCGCAGATCGTCGATGTGCGCGCGCGTCGCAACATCGGTCGCTGCGCGGTAAGCAGCGTCGAGGCGGCCGCGTACCTGGCGCAACTCGTAGCGCGAAAGAGCTTGGATCTCGCGCGGCACGCCGAGCTGATCCATCGAACCGCTGCTCAGAAACGCGATCTGTATTTCCAGATCGGCAAAGCGCCGCTGCAGATCCTGATGCGGGGCCGGGATCGTGTGGGCGCCGAGATCGTCGAACACCGCAGCATTCGTCCACTCGAAGAGATCGGACAAGCTCATCGTCTGACCAGGGTGCGCTTCCTTGAGCGACTCGTTGGCGATGCGCGAGATGCTGGCCGGATTGAACAGTTCGGAGATCGCCGCATCCTGGAGTTGGGCCACGACCTCGCGGATCGGGAAATCGGTACGCCGGATCCCGCCCGTGCTCCAATCGGCGCCGTAACGAATCGGCGAAACGTCGTTGAGCAGCTCCGGCGAATATTTCAGCGCGTGCGAGGAAAGCACGTAGCGGTCGATCAGATCGAACGCCTTGCGCTGCTCGGCGCGCGGAATCGCGCTGAACGGCGGCAAGCCGCCGGGCTGTCCGCGATGCGAGCGCGAAGTGTACACGCCGCCCACGTAACGCGCCGCCATCGAAATGTTGGCGAGGTCGTTATTGAGCACGCTGATCAGCGTTTGGCGCAAATCCTGATAGCTGCGCGAATCGCCTTTATACGGGTGGGTCAGTTTCGCGGCGAGGTCGTCGTCGATGCGGAACTGGTCGCGGGCAAAGGCCAGCGGATCGTTCGAGAGGTCGAAGCGCTGGATGCGCGGATCGACCGCGTACGGATCGATCGTATCCTCATCGGTCCCGTAGGCCAGGCCCGGTTCGGTCGAACGCGCGGCGATCTTGTGCAGGTACGGCTGTTCCGCATCCGAGCTGTGCTGGTGGAGCGGCGAGTAGCCGTACGCGATCGCCCAATAGTCGTACGGACCGAGCTGGTTCGGAAAGTAGTCCGCTTGCCGCTCGCCGGGCGCGGCGATATTGGCCGGCGTGTAGTCCATCACCGAGCCCGTCGTGCCGTGCTCGTGCGTGAACGCGGGGTCGTGCAGCTCGGCGTACGTGAACGCCGTCGAGCCTTCGAAGTTGTGGCGCAAACCGAGCGTGTGCCCGACCTCGTGCATCACGGTCGAATACAGGAAGGCTTGCGCATACGCTTCGCGCTTGGCGACGGTGCCGTGCTGCTGACCGATCAGCATCTCCATGCCGAGCGCGGCCTGATTCGCTTCGCTCTCTTCCGCATCGCACGTCATGTCGCCGGAAGTCATGAAGTCGTTGGTGGTCTCGGTCACGGTTGGTTGAAGCTGGTTCATCGCTTCGAACGCGTTGCGTTTGATCTGCAACACCGGCAACACGCGGTCCACGTAGCCGCGGCGCACCGCGCGCATCGATTCGCCGTCGACGACCACCTCGGTGCGGATGATCTGACCGGTATCGGGGTCGGAAACGTGCGGGCTGAGCGCGACGAAATCGGGCGCGTCCGACGTAATCCACCGTACGCTGTTGTAGCGCGCATCTTCGGGATCGAACTTGGGATCGGTGGGCGGATCGTTCACGACGATCGCGTGCGGGTAGCCGATTCTGGCGAACGCCGCATTCCAGGCCAAGATCCCGCGCCGCACGGTGTTGCGGTAGATCGGCGGGATTTCGTTGGTCAACGTGAAGACGATCGGGCCGGCATCGAGATTCCAGCGATCGATGAACCGTTGCGTCGGCAGCGTCGAGACGTCGTTGCCGAAATGCTTGCGCGCGGTGATGAAGTAGCCGACGCGGTCGTCGGCATAGCGTGGAACGTAGTTGGGATCGTGCGCGGGCGGCGCTACGATGCTGTAGTGCACGACGAGCGGAATGCCGCGGCCGTCGGGCACGGTGGGCAGCGCGGCGGCCGGACCGTTGAAGGTCAGGTTGACCGAGATCTCGTCGTTGAGCGGAAAGCCCTTCGTACTCAGGTAGTACGACTTCGTTGCGTCGACGCTGAACGACGGCCGCACGCTGATTATCAGTAAGCCCGGCAACGACGGCGGCGCGGCGACGCTCTTGCCGAGATCGGTTCCGATGCCTTCGAAGTCCGAGAGAAAGATCGTCGGTTCGATGACGACGTGCGACTTATCGGGATCTTCCGCGATGACCGGCGTCGCCTGAATCACCGAGTCGGCAACGCTCACGGCGAGCGACGCGGCCGCCGACGTTCCCTTGTCGGCAATGTAGTGCGTATTCGGCGTAACCCACATCACGCGTTTGCCGACGCGCTTGAAAATCACGACCAGCGGATCGTACACGCGGCCGGCAAAAGCGTCGCCGCCGACGCCGCTCGTGATCGACGGCAAGATGATGAACGGCTTGCCGAAGTCCGCGGGCTTGAGGTCGAGATAGAGCTGATCGTCCTTGCGCACGAAGTCGATGACGCCGTCCTGGTGCTCGGCGCCTCGCATGAACGCCGCATAGCTCTGCGTGGGCGCGGCACTGGCACCGCCGAGGGGGACGAGCGCGCGCAAGACCGACGGAAAGTTCGTAATCCCGGCGGGCGGTGCCGAGCCGGACGGGGAGGCCGCGACGCTCGGCTCGACGCGCGGCGGCGAGGGCAGCGGACCGGTGGAGGCGCTAGCGGCCGGCGAGGGCGACGCGACGACCGGGGCGACGTCCTCCGGGGCGCCGAGACCAGCCAGAGCAAGCCCTAGGCTCGTCCCGACCAAGGCCAAGAATCCGACGACCAAACGACGCGCGACCATCTGTCTCTATTTTATCGGCCTAAAACTCCAGCCTGCGCAGTCCGGGCGGAAACTTTCCAATTAACCTAACCGACGAGCGTCAGCCAATTCCCAGGAGCCGGGCGGTTGCCTCGCACGATGTCCGAGTACGTGGTGCGCAAACGGTCGGTGATCGGACGCTCTTCCGGCATGATGCGGCTGTCGATGCGCACGATCGGCACGACTTCCGCCGCGGTACCGGTGAAGAACGCTTCATCGCACGTCTCGAGATCGGCGCGCGTCAACGTGCGAACGTTCGAGGGGATGCCGAGCTCGCGCGCGATGTCGAGCACCGAACCGCGCGTGATGCCTTCGAGAATATCGGATCCGCCGTCGTTCGTCGTCAACACGCCGTCGCAAATGACAAAGATGTTTTCGCCGCTGCCTTCGGCGACGTTGCCGCGATCGTTGAGCAAGATCGCTTCGTCGAAACCGCGTGCCAGCGCATCGGAGAGCGCGAGGATCGAATTCGTATAGTGGCCGCCGGCTTTCACCCACGACGGCAATGCGGCCGACGGCGACTTCATGATCGGTGAAACGGTCGCCGCGCAGCGCGGCGCTTCTTCACCCTTGATCAAACCGCTGAACGGCAGCACCGCCACGAGCACGTGCGTTTCGCAGACGTGTGCCGGCGCGAGACGCACCGTGTCGCCGCCGTAGAACGCGAGCGGCCGGATGTAGGCCGCATCGCGTCCGCTCGCCTTTGCTACCTCGACGATGATCTCGCAGAAACGTTGCGCCGGATACGGCATCTCCAATCCGTAGGTGCGCGCACCGCGATAGAGGCGGTCGACGTGATCTTGCAAGCGGAAAATCGCCGGACCGCGCGGCGTCGGATAGAGCCGGATTCCTTCGAACACGCTCGACCCGTAATGCAGCGCGTGGGTGAGGCCGTGGATGGCAACGGACGCGTCGGGTTGCAGCTGCCCATCGAACCAGACAGTGGTGGCTTCGTCAAGTGAGGCCGGCGGTGGGGTCGTCTGCATTTCGCGAACGTAACATGCGCTACGTCCTCGGTCAAGGGCTCGAGCGCCGCCAGCGCGCACGAACCGTCGTTCCGCCGGCGGGAACGGCTTCGATCGTCATCTCGTCGGCCAGCTGTTGCACGAGGTGCAAACCGCGCCCGCTCTCGGCCAATCCTTCGGGTGCGTGCAATGCCGGGTGCATGCCCGGGCCGTGATCGCTCACGCTGAGTTCGGTGCCGTCGCGGGTTGCGATCAGGCGCACCTCGAGCGGTCCGGACGCATGCCGGACGACGTTGGAGAACAGCTCGCCGAAAGCGAGTTCGCCCGCATGCCGGTACGCGTCGTTGCCCGTCCACGCGGCGACCAGCGCGCCGACTTCATGCCGCACCAGCACGGCGGTGCTCTCGTCGCTGGACGAAAACTTCCAGCCGCGCATTTCGTCATATGCGCGTTCCGGTAATGCGCGAATCGTCGCGGTGAGGATCGCGATGTCGTCGGTGGCCTGATCGTCGCCCAACACGCGCTGCATGATCGTGGCGGCGATCCCTTCGCTCACGCCGTTCAGCGAAACGATCGCGTTATCGAGACGCCGCTCGCCCTCGGCCAAATCGCGCCCGAACTCGATCAGGCCGTCGGTATAGAGCACGATCGTGCACGCAGGCGGCAACGCCAGCGAAAAATCCACGCCTTCGCCGTCGCGCAGACCGATCGGCAGCCCCGATCCCGACAAGCGCTGCAAGGTGTGGCCGTCGTAGACGACCGGTGAGGGATGACCGGCCGTCGCGTATTCGAACGCGCCGGTTCGCGGATCCAACACACCGTACACGGCCGTGACGAACACGGACCGGCCGCTGACAACGAGCAGCCGGCTCGCGTGATCGAGAATCTGCGATGGAGCCGCGTCCTCGAACATCGCAACGGCGCGCAAACTCTGACGAATCTCGCCCATGATCACCGCGGCCTCGAGACCGTGCCCGGTGACGTCGCCGATCGTCAGCGCGACGCGCCCGTTCGGCAGCATGAACGCGTCGTAGAAATCACCGCCGACGCGGCGCGATTCGCTCGCCGCCGAGTAGCTCGCCGAAAACGCGACGTTCTCGAGACGCGGCAGCACGGCCGGCAGCACCGCGCGCTGAAACGAGTCGGCCGTCGTACGCTCGACCTGATAGCGGCGGGCGTGGTCGAGCGCGAGCGCCGCGCGGCGCCCGAAGTCACTCGCGATGGCGATGTGCTCGACGTCGGGATGGGCCGGATCGGCGTAGACGAGCGTCAGGGTGCCGAGCGGCGCATCGCCGCTCACCAGCGGCACCACCATCGCGCGGCCACCGAGCGCCGGCGCACCCAGCAGTTCCAGATCGCCTTCGATCACCGGCTCACCGCCGGCCAGCACTTCGGCCAGCCGCGCGGCGCCCGGCGCGCCGTCGAAACGGCCGTTTTCGCCGACGAGATCGACGCGCGACCAGCCGACGATCGTGCCGGCGAGCACGTCGCTGATCGTTGCGACCGTCGTCTGGAGATCGAGCGAAGCCGAAAGCCGGTTTCCGGCAGCGGCGAGAAACGCCGCCCGCTCGCGCGTGCGCCGCTCGAGCGAGCGATAACGCTGCTCGCCCTCGGCATTGCGGCTGGCGAGCCGCACGATCAAATCGTTGATCTTGACCAAAAAGACAGCCAAGATCACGGACGCGCCGACGAAGACGAACGAACGGCCGCTGTACCACCCGAGCGAATATCGCGAGCCCGAAAACACGCTGTTGACCATCGTCTGGCAGAAGTACAACAATGCCACGACCAGCAGCCAAACCTGCGTCACCGTACGCATGCCGCTCGTGGCCAGCATCAGCATGGCGATCAATGCGGTGATGACGTTGAGCGGCAGTAGCCAACGATTGAAGAACGCGCTCGTGTGCACGCCCGTTGCCAATTCCGGCAGCGGCGCCGCGACTGCGACGGCGACGAGGAGCGCGAGCAACACCGCCACGCCGCCCGCGAGCCGGCGGACTTGCGCGCGCCCGGTCGACCAGCCGAAGCGGTCCGCGAGCGCGAACGCGATCAAGAACGCGCCGAAAAGCTCGCGCTCGAACACCGAGAGCCACGGCGCGGTCTGCGGCGTCGCATGCAGCAATCCGGTTGCCGAGAAGACGCCCGGAAACGTGAGCATGAAGCCGAGCGTGAGGACGGCCGTCGACGCGTACGCGAGCGAGAGAACCGCAAGCTGCAACTGCCGCGCGACGCGATACTGCACGTAGAAGAGCAGCGCCGTCAGAATCTGCGCGAACACAGCCGCGCTGAGCACCGCCGGAACGAATGCCGTCGTCGGTGCGTATTGGAGTCCGCTGAACGGAACGAGCGCGATGAACGCAACGAGTATGCCGCCGGCGACCCACGTGGCTACGATGCGGTCTTTCCGGGAAGCCGGAGCCGTCGCGATGTTTTCCATCGCGCGGACGTCAAACGCCATCGCGCTATCTTCGCGTTACGGCAGGCTTACCATCGCACGCCTCGCGGCGTGCTCCAGAGGTACGAGCGGCCTAGCCTGCGAGCGAGAACGTCGCGGCGTGCTTAGCGCACGGCTTGCAGACGTAATCGGTGCCCGTGCCCTCGGCGCGGCAACCGCAGTTCCAGCTCAACTTATAGGTCATGATCGTCGCGCCGGCGACCGAGTCCATCTCCATCGATGACGGCTCACCTAAACGTGAGTTCAACAGGGAGGACGTCGTGCGGACCGTTGTCATGTCTTCCTTAGGTTGGCACGAAACGCAGCCGGTTTCAAGCCCTTTACTGAGGCTTGATTGACGAGCGCCCGGCCGCTTGGACAATCAGCCGGAGAGCCGGCCCCGGACTCGACAAAAGGCGGAGGTTTTTTCGTCAGTCGGGGATGCCGAGTTCACGCCGGACGATCTTCGTGCCCTCGACCAGCGCGCAAAGCTTTTTGAACGCAGTTGCGCGCGGGAGATACTTCATGCCGCAATCCGGAGCCAGCATCAGCCGGTCGGGTGTGATGTGCGTCAATGCCGCGCGGATCTGCGCGGCCACCGCGGCGGGCGTCTCGACTGCGGCGTTGTCGTCGAGATCGATGACCCCGAGCACGACGCGCTTGTGCGGCAGCGACGCCAGCATCGCGAGATCGACCTTCTGCTGCATCGATTCGATCACGATCTGCTGCGCCGCGGAGGCATCGAGTTCGGCCAGAAACGGATAGCCTTCGGGACGCGCGTGAACGACGTGCGCGTAACCGAAACAGGTGTGCAGCGCGGTGATGCCGTCGATGCCTTCGAGCGCGCGGGCGATCGCCGGCAACGCGTATGCGTGCGCTTCCGCGGAACGCGCTTGCAGATACGGCTCATCGATCTGAACGATATCTGCACCGGCGCGTTTGAGATCGCGCAACTCGTCGTTCACCGCTTCGGCGAATCCGAGCGCGGCCGCGGCCAGGTCGGGATAATAATCGTTCTGCGCTTGCTGCGCCATCGTGAACGGCCCGGGGATCGTGAACCGGATCGGCAGATCGGTATTGGCGCGCAAGAACTCCACGTCGCGCACCATCACGGGCTCGCGCCGCCGGATCGGTCCGACGATGCGCGGCACGGGGTTGGCGTGACCGGTGCGGTCGAGAGCGGTCCCGGGGTTGTCGATGTCGATCCCGTCGAGGGCCGTGGCAAAGCGGTTGGAGTAGCTCTCCCGCCGGATTTCGCCGTCGGTGATCAGGTCGATGCCCGCGCGCTCGAGGTCGCGGATGGCGAGCAGCGTGGCGTCATCCTGCGCCTGCTCGCGCCAGGCATCGGCCACCCGCCAGATCTCGTTGGCCCGCACGCGCGGTGGAAGCCGGGCCCCGAGTTGCGAGCGGTCGACCAGCCAATCGGGCTGAGGGTAGCTCCCAACGACGGTCGTGCGGAGCGGGGCAGTGAACGGAGACCGGGTCGCAGCCATTCCGGGCGGTTACGGCGGGGCCCGATAAAGGTCCGTCTACCGATTGCCGACTCTTAAGAACATGGCTCCCCTCGCGGTCCTCGCCTGCGAACCGGCGGCGGCTGCGGCGACCCTGCGCGAAGCGGTCGCGCTGCGGCGCGCCGGAACGCACTTCGCCCTCGCGCTCACCCTGGAAGACGCGCGCGCGCAACGCATCCGCGACTACGTACGCGAGCTCTGCGCGACGTATGCAAGCTGGGATGAGGTCCGGCTGATGTTCGACGGCTTCGGATCGACGGTCGCCGACTTGCGCACGGCGGTCTCCGCGAACGAACGCTCGCAGCTGCTCGAGGCGCTGCGCCTCGCCGACGTCGTGACCGTCGGTTCCTGGAATGAATACGCTCGGCTGACCGACGCGCTCGGGGCCGTGCCGTGCGAGGTCGAGATCGCGATCGCCGCCGATACAGCGATTCCGGCGACCGTTGCCGACGAACGGTCCACGGTCGTGGTGTACGCGCCGGCCGATCGTGCCGACGAGCTCGGACATTTCGTGACCGCACTCGGCGACTACGAGGTGCCGGTGACGATTATCGCGCGCGATGCGCCCACGATCCCCGGACGCGTAGCGTTCGTCACACCCGCCGGCGCCGCCGATGCGCTCGGACGCGCGCGCGTCATCGTCGATGCGAGCCGCAACGGGCCCGCCGCCGCGCACGCGCTCGCCGCACTCGGACGCCCGCTCGCCGTGTCGTCGTGCAGTGGAGCACGCGAAGTCTTGCAGGGCGTGCAGATCTACGATCCGTGGAACCGGCGCAGCATCCTCGCAGCGGTGGCCAACGCGTTGGGCGCCCCGGCGCCAGCGGTGCGCGCGCTGCACTGGACGAGCGGCCCGCAGGAACGTGCGCAATCGTCGTTCGGCGCCGGCGCGCCGCTGATCTCGGTCGTCGTCGCAACGCACAACCGGCCCGTCCTCTTGGGCGAAACGCTGGCGGCGATCGAACGTCAGACGTATCCGCACCTCGAGATCATCGTCGTCAACGATGCGGGCACCGACGTCCGCGACGTGGTTGACCGGTTTCCGCGCGCGCGCCTGCTCGAGCAACCGCAGAACCGCGGTCCGGCCGCCGCACGCAATCGCGGGCTGGCCGATGCGCGCGGAACGTTCGTCACCCTCTTCGATGACGACGACGAGATGTTTCCGGATCACCTTGCAGCGCTCGCCGGCGCGCTGATCGCGAGCGAACTCGACGTCGCGTACGGACAGATGATCAACGCCTTCGTGCGTCGCGCGGAAGACGGGCGCTGGGAGATCGAATCGTTCGCCGCGCACGAAGCGCTGCTCGACCACGCCGACATTCAGTGGGCCGGCGCGCTCGCCACGACCGCCGTGATGTTTCGCCGTTCGCTGCTCGACTCGATCGGCACCGTCGATGAATCGCTGACCGCGGCTGAGGACTACGAGTTCTGGTACCGGTTGGCCGAGGGCCGCGAGTGGGCGCGCGTACCGGACGTCACCTCGATCTACTACGTGCGGCTTGACGGCTCGAACCGCTCCAACACCGGCGCGCGCCGTTACTTCGTTGCTCACCAGGCAATCTATGGGAAGCATCCTTCAGCGCGGCCGCTCGTTGCGGCGGGCCGTCAAGCGATGCTCGAACTCTTCGCGCAAACAGCCGCGCCCGCAAACTAATTCTTCGCGCCCGCTAGGCGTACGGTGGGGCTTTGCTGGGTAGAGCCTTAAGGTAATGTTGACGTACCGGGCCAGCCTGCCACGAGGACACAATTCCGTTCGGCAAGCCCGGCGCGCGCTTCGCACGTTTGCCGAGAAGTGCGGCTTTCGCGACACGCCGCTCGCCGACGTTGAAAATGCGGCCGGCGAAGCGCTTGCGAATGCCGCCGAACACGGCGAGGTCGCCGGCAACCCCGGTTTCGACATCTCCGCGACGTTCGACGGCGACCGCTTGGTGATCGAGATCGACGATCACGGATGCGGTTTCGACGCCGCTGCGGCGCTCGCGCGGCCCGCGCCGGACGCCGGCGGTTATCGCGGCTTCGGCATCTATCTCATGCGCACGCTGATGGATGAGGTCGCATACGACGGGTGCGGCGCGCGGATCCGGCTGATCAAGCGGCTCGACGGTCGCCCGCTTACTTCTTCTCGCTGAACGGTTCGTGACCCCACGTGTTCTCGTAATCGCGTTGCTGTGAGGCCGGCACGAACCGTTCGAGCTCGCGAATGCGCGCGTTGCCGGTGATCGTGCGATGGTTGACGCGGCCCCACTTGCCGGCATTGGCGCGCGCGGCATGGTCGGCGAGCGCCGGCGTTCCGCGATCGTAGAAATCGTTGAGAAGTTCCCACGCGCCTTGCGCGCCCGAGGTTGCCGCCAGCGTCGGATAAAGCGCGATGCGCAAGCCGAGTTCGCCGTACTCTTCGATCGTCGGCGCGGCCTCGACCGTGCCGCCCCAAATCGCCAGCACCGGACCCGGAACCTCACGGCACACGGTGCGCAATTCTTCGCGCGACTGCACGGAGTTCAACCACACGAGATCGGCGCCGCCGTCGCGCACGTAGGCGATGCAGCGTTCGAGCGTTGACTCGAACGTGCCGCCTTCGGCTCCGAGTTCGTCGCAGCGCGCGCAGATCACGAACGACGGGTCGATTTCGTCGCGCGCTTCGACCGCGGCCTTGATCTTGCCGACCGCTTCATCGATCGGAATGCAACGCCGGCCGGCTAGAGTGCCGGATTTTTTCGGCGCTTCCTGATCTTCGATCTGCAGCCCGGCGACGCCCGACCGGATCACTTCGCCGACCGTGTAGTGCACGTTGACCGCGTTGCCGAATCCGGTGTCGGCGTCGACCAGGATCGGAATCGATGTGCGCGCGGCGACGTGCCGCACGTGGTCGACGAGATCGCGCAACCCCATGATGCCGTTGTCGGGCACGCCGAGCAGAAACGCCGACATCTGCGAGCCCGCGACGAAGAAGCACTCGAAGCCGATCTCCTGGCACATGCGCGCGTAGAACGGGCTGAAGCCGCCGGGCATCACGGTGACGCCGGGCCGAGCGAGAATTTCGCGGAACTTCAGCCGCGCGGTACGGGGATCGTTGTCGTTCGCTGCCATGAGGGCGCATTCTCGCGCCGGTTCGCGGAATGCCTTCGCCCGCGACGAAGGTCGCGCGGATGGATGAAGCAGCGTTTGACGTCGTCGTCGTGGGGCACGGCGCGGCCGGCCTCGCGGCCGCACTAGCGGCGGCGGAAGCCGGCCGCGGCGCGGCTCGCGTGCTCGTCATCGAGCGCGCACCGCAGGCAATGCGCGGCGGCAACACGCGCTGGAGCCCGTCGTACATGCGGCTCGAAGCGCCCGACCGGCTGGCGCCGCGCTTCATTGAAGACATGATGGAGACGTCGGGCGGCCGTTCGGATCCGGCGTATATCCGCCGGCTAGCCGGCGACGCGGCCCCGGTGCTGGCGTGGCTGCAGCAGCACGGCATCACGTTCGACCGGCCGCCCAATTATTTCTTGACCGCGGCCGCACCGCGCATTCAGCCGGTGGGTGCCGGGGCGGCAATCGTCGACGCACTCGCGCGCGCGGCCGAAGCGGCCGGCGTCGCCTTCCTCTACGAAACCGAAGCGCGCGCGATCGAACTCACCGCCGCCGGAGCGGTGGCGGCCGTTCATGTGAGCCTCGCCGGCGGCGCGAGCCGCCGCCTCGCCACGCGCGCGCTCGTGCTCGCCTGTGGCGGCTTCGAGTGCGACCCGCTCGCAATGCGCGAGCATCTCGGCGACGGCGCCGAGAGCATTCGCCCGATCACCGCGGGCACGGCCTACAATACCGGCGGCGGAATCCGGCTGGCGCTGGCGGCCGGCGCGCGCACCGCGGGCGATTGGAACGGCATGCACGTCGAGCCCGTCGATCCGCGCAGCGACCGGCCGGAAGCCGTCGTGCTGACGTATCCGTACGGCATCGTCGTCGATCGAACCGGCCGGCGGTTCTTCGACGAAGGCGGCGGCCGCGTCGACGAAACGTGGGAAACGCTCGCGCGGACGATCCACTTCGGAACGCCGGGCCGCATCGCGTATGCGATCTTCGACGCCTCGCTCGAGGACATTCCCGGTTACGGCCGCGCCGTGTGCACCGATCGCGAACCGCTGCGCGGCGCGACGCTCGCCGAACTCGCCGCCGCGCTCGAGATCGATGCCGGTGCCCTCGCGCAGACGGTCGCCGCCTACAACGCCGCCGCCCCGGCCGGCGCCGCCGCGTTCGAAGCGACCCGCACCGACGGTCTCGCCACCGCCGGGCTCACGCCGCCCAAGTCCAACTGGGCGCGCCGCATCGAACGACCGCCGTTCACCGCGTACCCGCTGGTCTGCGCGATCTGTTACACGTTCGGCGGAATCGCGACCGATGACGAAGCCCGCGTGCTCGGCGCGAACGGCGTGATTCCCGGTTTGTTCGCCGCGGGCGAGATCACCGGGCAGTTTTACGGCAAGGCGCCGGGCGGCACGTCCGTGCTGCGCGCGCTGGTGTTCGGGCGCATTGCGGGCAAGCGCGCGTTTGATCGTCGGCCAAACGGGTAACGCTGCAAGTAATCAACCGCTGCCCATCCGGAGGTTTTTCATGGCGGCTAAAAAGTCTGCAGCAAAGAAGAAAACAGCCAAACCCGTCGCGCGCGCAAAGAAGGCCGCGAAACGCGTCGCTTCGACCGCGAAAAAGGCGACGAGCTCGGTCAAGAAGGTCGCAAAGAAGGCATCGACGGCCGCGCACACCGCTACGCGTCGCGCGACCAACATCGGCAGCACGCTGGAAAAGGTCGGCCGTTTCATCGAAGGCGGCGCGGCCGCCGTTGAGAGCACGATCAACGCCGTCGAAAAGCGCGTTAACGTACGCAAGAAGACGGCGAAGAAGTCGACCGCCAAAAAGACGGCCAAAAAGACCGCGCGCAAGAAATAGCCGCCCGCCGCGCGCCGGGCCGGCGCGCGGCGATTTACGGCGATCCGCTCTCGCTCGCCGCGGCGATGCGGCTTTCGTGACGGGCGAACTCGAACGCTAACAGCATGAATCCCGCGAACATGATCGCACTGCCGCCGATCCACATCAGCTCGCCACCGGCCTGCTGATCGGCGAGCGCCCCGGCGCCGCAGATCCGAACGTAGTGCGCGTAGAGCGGCAGGCGATCGGAATAGAGCACGAAGCCGAGGAAGCCGGTCAGCGGCATCGCGAGGAACACGTAGCCGAGCCGCGCCGCGTGCGAGAGCCGTTGCGGATCGAACACCGGCGCCCACATCAGGAATCCGGCGATCAGAAACAGCGCCTGCACCACGACGTTGGCCGGCGCGCTTTCCAGCGAAGCTTCGAACAGCGGGCCGAAGTGGATGCCCCAGATGATCGCGAGCGACGCGAAGAGCGCGAACGGCGCGGGGATGACGCGGAACGGCCGCGTTAGGAGCGGGATGCCGAACAGCACTAGCGGCGGCACGATATCGGTGTGCACGAGATGCTGCACCATGTGACCCACGAGCGAACGGTGCGCCCACGCATCCATCGGCGGCAGCACGGCGGCGATCGCGATCGCGCAGCCGGCCGAGAATGCGTACGGGCGTTGAATCCTCACGGCTCGCGCTTTCCCGCCGTGCCGCGACCGATGCAGAGAACGAAGACAATGAGCAGAACGATCGCCAGGTAGCCCAACGCGCCTTCGGGTACGGGCCCGGTCGACGGAGACGGAATGCCGCCGTTGCCCGGCTGCGCGGCATCCATCGACAGGACGAACCCCGCCAGATCGTCGAGATCGGACGGCGTGAGTTGCCGCTCACCGAAGCGCGGCATCTCGCCCGGCCCCGCGCGCACGGCATCGGCGACCTCGTTGATGGTCGCTTGATGCAGCGCCGGCGCCCAATCGGCGCGCCCGATGCTGCCGCCGGTTCCGCCGACGGCATGACACTGCTGACAATTGATCTGATACAGCAGCTGTCCGCGATCGGGGTGTTGCCCGTCGATCACTTCCGGCAGCGGCGGTCCGCCCGCCACAACCGGCGCGAGGTAGGCTTCGAGCGCGCGGATCTGTTCGAGCGGCAACTGCTGCCCCGCGCGTTCGTCGCGATGCGCGACCTCTACCCACGGCGCCGCGGCCGGCATCCGGCCCGTCGTGAGATAGAAATCCACGTCGGCCAGACCGACGTGCCGCAGCGATGGACCGTCGGCCGAACCCTGCTGCTGCGCGCCGTGACACGACGCGCAACTCTCGGCGTAAATGCGCGCGCCGGGCGATGACGCGCCCAGCACCGCTGCAAGCAGCACGGGCAATGCGAACAGTACCATCGCGTCAGCCCGCCTGAGGCTCTTCTTCGTCATAGCCGCCCCGCTCGTTGCGCACGAGCACGACGACGTCCGGCGCCGGGTCGCGTCCGGAGCGGCGCGCGCGCATCTCCGCTGCGATGCGCGCGACCAGCACGCCCGTGACGATGGGGCCCGCGACGAGCAGAATGCGATACGTCCACACCAGCGCGTCGAGCGAGACGTGCAGAGTGGCGGCGGTTTGGTCATCACCGGCCGCGAGGGTGAGCAGCAGGCCGTCGAAGATCAGCGCCGCGCCGACGCCGGCGCGCAAAGGCACCTGCGAGGCGCCTTGCAGAACGTCATGCGAAGCGAGATCCCCGGTCACGCGCGCCTCGATGAACGGCCACAGCAACAGGAACAAAAACGTCAGCGACGGCAGCACGAGCCCTGGCCAGAAGACCGGCGGGATCGGATGACCCGCGATGCGCAACTCGGTCGCCGGTCCGAGGCGCAGCGCTCCCTCGAGAAACGCCGCATACCAGTCAGGCACGGCGCCGTTCATCACGATCCACGTTCGATACACGCCGTAGTTCGCAACCGGATTGATCTCGAAAAACGCCGCCAGCAGCGTCAGCACGGCCAGCGTCGCGCCCAACGCCGCCACCGTGCGCAACGCATAGTCGGGCCAGAAACGGCGCCCGACGACGTGCTGCGGATCGCGCACGAACTGCGTGTGCTTTTGGTAGATCACGAGGAACAGGTGCAGACTCAGCAGCCCGGCAATCGCGATCGGCAGAAAATACACGTGCAGCGTGTAGAGGTGCGTCGTCAGCAGCGGCGCCGGAAAATCGTCGCCGCCGGCAAACACGCCGGCCGCCCAGCGGCCGATGAGCGGGATCGATAACGCCACGCTGTACGCGATGCGCAGACCGGTGCCCGAGAGGCCGTCGTTGGGCAGCGAGTAACCGGTGAAGCCTGTCAACGATGCGAGCATCAGCATCGTCAAGCCCACCATCCAGTTGAGCTCGCGCGGTTTACGGAACGCGCCGGTGAAAAAGATGCGCGCCATGTGCACGAGGATCGCGGCGACGAAGCAGACCGCGGCCCAGTGATGGATCTGGCGGATCACGTAGCCGATCGGATGCCGGCGATCGGCCAGCACGAGTACCGACGCATATGCGTTCTGTGAGCTCGCGTCGAACGCGAACGTAAGCCAAATGCCGGTGCCGACCAGCACCATGAAAAAGTAGAGTGCAAACTCGCCGAGATAGAACGACCAGTGATCCGGATAGATCTTCTTCAACGCCGCGTGCACGAACGCGTTGGTGCCGAAGCGCGCATCCAGCCAGCCGGCCGTGCGGCGAACGATCATAGCACCCGGTCCCAATCGTCGGGACCGACCGGCGCATCAAAGTCGCCGCGCGCAACGAGGTAGCCGCCGGCGTCGACGCTCAGCGGCAGGCCCGGCAGCGGCCGCGGCGCCGGCCCGGATATGTTTTTCGCGCCGTCGTTCACGTCGAAGATCGACTGATGGCACGGACAGATCAGCTGATGCGACGCGTGCCGGTACAGCGCGACCGGACAGCCCGCGTGCGTGCAGACTTTGGAGAACGCGCGATAGGTGCCGTCGTCGCCGCGGATCAGCACGGCCGGTGCTTCCGGCAGATCGGCCGAGCCCTGCGGAAAGACCGTTTCGATGCCGCCGGGCACGAGCCGGTCACGACCGATCGGCGCGTTGTTTTCATCGACGAGCCGAATGCCCGCGCCCCAACCGGTACGCATCGAACGACCGGGTTTGCGTGCTAGCGCGATCAGGGGAACGAGTCCGAGCAGCGCCAGCGCGCCTGCCGCACCGAACCAGAGACCGGCGAAGCGCGGCCGCGTGACGCGTACATCGTCCGGCAGCGGCGGCGGGTGCGTCGGACCGTGCGGTGTGCGCGGCTCTTGCAAGTCGCTCGGCGCGTGCAGCGCGCTCGCCGCCGCACTGCACGCGCCGGCAATGCCGATGAACGCGAGCGCGAGCGCTCCCGCGAATGCACTCGGCGGCGCGCCCGATGCGGCGGCAGCCATGGCACCGAGCGCGCCGGCAATGGTGAGCACGAGAAACGCGGCCGCAATCATCGGATCAAGAAGATCGTCGCGTAGAGCGCCAGCCAAACGACGAAGACGAAGTGCCAATAGTAGGCGACGGCCTCGACCGCCGCATGATGATCGCGCGTGAACGCCGGCATGCGCAGAAAGATCGCGACCGCCGCCAGCAGCACGACCCCCGCCAACACGTGCGCGAAGTGCGTGCCGGTCAACACGTAATAAATCGTTCCGTATGCCGAACCGTTGATGGCGAAGTTTGCGTGCGCCCAATCGCTCCATTCGAGCGCGAGGAACGCGATCGCTACGAGAATCGTAAGCGCCAGCATCGCGCGCGCCAAAACGCGGCCACCGCGCATCGCCGCGTTCTGAGCGATGGTCATCGTTACGCTGCCGGCAGCGAGCAACGCAGTGCCGATCGTCATGCTCGCCGGATCGAGTTCCGCGCCCGCCGGCGGCCATGCCGCGGTCATTCCCCGCAAATAGTAATACGCGGCGAGCAATGCCGCGAATACCATCGATTCCGAAGCGAGGAATACGACTGTGCCAAACACGAGCGGATGCGCTCGGATCGCAACTGATCGCATGGGTGCACACTACCCGGGTTCATAGCTGGCGAAACCGGGTACGGTCGTCTCGTGCACGGTCCGTCCTGGCCTGCGGTCAGCAGTACGCAGGCATCAGCGCTGGCGCAAGACTGGGTAATCTTCACCTGCGCGGCTCTGAGCCTGGCGATTTTGGTGTGGGCGCTCATTATCGTGGCTGCGATTCGCTTCCGCCGTACGGAGCGAAACCCCGAACCACGCTCGCAGCGTGCCAACAACGTGCCGCTGGAGATCGCATGGACGATCGTGCCGCTGCTGATCGTGGTCGGTCTCTTCATCTATACCTATCGCATCGAGGCCGGCGTCGAAGCGTTGGCCGCCGACGCACCGGTACGCGTGACCGTCAACGGTTTCCGCTGGGGCTGGACGTTTGCGTACGCCGGCGGACCGACGATCGACGGCACGTCGCTCCATCCGCCGCAAATGGTGTTGCCGGCCGGGCGCACTGCCGCGATCACCGTTACGTCGAGCGACGTCATCCACTCGTTTTGGGTCCCCGACATGCTCTTCAAGCGCGACGCCGTTCCGGGACGTGCAACGACGTTCGATCTCACGCCCACCACGCCCGGAACGTACCTCGGGCGGTGCGGAGAATTCTGCGGCCTCAATCATGCGTTGATGACGTTTTCGGTGCGGGTCGTTTCGCCGGCCGAGTACGAGCGCTGGCGCACCTCCGAGGCAACGCAGTGATCGCGCCGGCCGAGCGCCACGACATCCTCTCGTGGTTCACCGCTACCGATCACAAACGCGTCGGCATCCTCTACATGGGCACGAGTTTGCTGTTCTTGCTGGTCGCAGGCTTGCTCGCGATGCTGATCCGCACGCAGCTCGCGCGCCCCGATGCGACCTTGCTCGGGCCCGAAGCGTACAATGCGGTGTTCACGCTGCACGGCACCGCGATGATCTTTCTCGTTATCGCGCCGTTCGGATTCGGGCTCGCGAACTATCTCATCCCGCTGCAAATCGGCGCGCCGGACATGGCCTTTCCGCGCCTCAACGCAACGTCGTTCTGGGTGTTTCTGTTCGGGGGATTGACGGTGTTCGCCGGTGCGGCGGCAAACGACGGTGCGGCCGCCGCCGGTTGGACCGCGTATGCGCCGCTATCGGAGATTACGGTTTCGGCCGGCATAGGCCAGGACATGTGGATCATCGGCATCGCGATGGTGTCGGTCGCTTCGATCGCCGCCGCGGTGAATTTCGTGACGACGGCATTCGTGCTGCGCGCGCCGGGCATGACGATGTGGCGGCTGCCGATCTTCACCTGGGAGATGATCGCCACGTCGCTGCTCGTCTTCATGGCATTTCCGTCGCTGACCGCAACGCTGCTGTTGCTGTTCGTCGACCGCCACTTCGGCGGCCACGCCTTCGACCCGGCCTACGGCGGCAGCCCGATCCTCTACCAGCATCTCTTCTGGTTCTTCGGCCATCCCGAAGTCTACGTCATGATCCTTCCCTACTTCGGCATCATGAGTGAAGTGATCGCCACGTTTTCCGGCCGGCCGATCTTCGGTTACACCGGCATGGTGCTGGCGGCCATGGCGATCGCCGGGCTCTCGATGGGCGTCTGGGCGCATCACATGTTCACGACCGGCGCCGTCAACGATCCGTTCTTCAGCTTCGTCTCGTTCTTGATCGCGGTACCGACCGGAATCAAGTTCTTCAACTGGATTGCGACGATGTGGGGCGGTTCGATTCGCTACACGACCGCCATGTGGTACGCGCTCGGCTTTCTGATGAACTTTTTGCTCGGCGGCGTAACCGGCGTGATGGTCGCCTCACCGCCGGTCGATTTCCAGGCCCGCGATTCGTACTTTCTGGTCGCGCACTTTCACTATACGCTCGGCGGCGGCAGTTTCTTCGCGCTCTTCGCCGCGCTCTTCTATTGGTGGCCGAAGGTGTACGGCTGGTTTCTCGACGAGCGGCTAGGCAAGATCGGCTTCGCGCTGACGTTCGCCGGCTTCAACCTGACGTTCTTGCCGATGTTCTTCATGGGCATCTTCGGCATGTCGCGGCGCGTGTTCACGTATCCCGATACGGGCGCGCTGCCGGGGCTGAACTTGGTCGCGAGCTGCGGCGCCGCGTTGATGCTCGCCGGGGCGATCGTGTTCGTCGCAAACGTGATCGTCTCCGCACGGCGGCGCGTGCCGGCCGGTGACAACCCGTGGCAGGCGTATACGCTCGAATGGGCGACCACTTCGCCCCCGCCCGAACACAATTTCACGCAGCTGCCGCCGATCCGTTCGTTCCGGCCGCTGTGGAACGTGGAACATCCGGAGGCCCCGCAAACGCCGTGATGATCGCGCTGCGGCTCTTCCTTTCATCGGCCGCGTTCACTGCGGTCCTCGCGGTGTCGTACTGGCTCGTCGCGCACGATCCGGCCGGCACGGTGCTGCTCGCCTTCATGACGGCAGCTTTGCTCGTGATCGCGATCTACATGATCGTTGCCGAGCGTAACGCCGGACTCTTTGCCGACGACGAAGACGCCACACCGTCCGGCGCGCGCGGCGAGCGCATCGGCACGTTCGTCCTGCACTCCCCGGCGCCGTTTTGGATCGGTCTCGCGCTGGCCGGTCTGCTGCTCGGCCTCGTCGTCGCGCCGGCGGCCGCCGGACTCGCCATCGTTGCGCTCTGTTTTCTCGGTGCGTTGATGATCGTGCGCAGCCGCTGACTTAAAGCGACTCTACGTAGGCGGCGACGTCTTGGACGTCTTTTTGCGATAGCGGAGCGGGGTAGAGCTTCGGCATCGGCGGATCCGGCGCTTCGATCCAAGCGACCGTTTGATCGTAATTCTTGCGCTGTTTTTCCTTGACGAGCGACGGCCCGACCCCGGCGGCCGCGCCGTTCGCGGTGTGACAGACCGCGCAGTTCGCGCGAAAAACCTCCGCGCCGCGCGACTGGTCGCCGAGTGCGGCTCCCGCCGCCGGCGTGGATCCGGCAGCAGTTTGCGCGTCGCTGTGCGCGCACCCCGCCGCCAACGCAGCAACGAACACGGCGAGCGGTATGAACCGGCGAAACATGCACGCTGATTACCCGCAACACGACTCGTTACCCGTTTCGTGGGGTACATCACACACGTGACGCCGCGCATCGGTCTCGATCTCTTCAAAGAAACGCTGGCCGCCTGGAACGCCGACAAGGCGCCGCGGCTGGCGGCAGCGATTGCGTACTCGACCATCTTTGCGATCGCGCCGCTCCTGATCATCACGATCGCGATCGTCGGGGCCGTGCTGGGCTTCACCGGAACCACCCATCCGCACACGGCCGTCGAGAATTCGCTGCTCGCGCAAATCTCGCGCGCCGCAGGGACGCAGGCAGCGCAGATGGTGCGCACGATGGTTGACGCCAGCTTCGGCCGCCCGCGGCAAAACGTGCTCGCGCAGGTGCTCGGCTGGATTGCGTTCGCCGCCGGTGCATCGGGGTTGTTCGCCTCGCTGCAGGATGCACTGAATACCGTCTGGGAAGCGAAGCCGCCGCCGGCGCATCAGAACATCCTGATCATGCTCCGCGACCGCGCGATGTCGCTCGTGATGCTGCTCGTCATCGGTTTTCTTCTGATGGCGTCGCTGCTGCTCAACGTCGCGATCGCCTTCGCCACGTCGCACCTCGCGAACGTCCTTCCGGCGGCGGGCGCGGGGCCGCTCGTGGCCGGCGTGAATTGGCTCGTCTCGATCGGCGTCATCACCGTGCTCTTCGCGTTGATCTTCCGCATTTTGCCCGATGTCGAGATTCGCTGGGGCGACGTCGCCGTCGGCGCGTTCATCACCGCCATCCTCTTCGTCGTGGGGCAAGCCCTGATCGGTCTGTACATCGGTCGCGCCGGCGTCGCATCGGCGTACGGCGCCGCCGGGGCCTTGCTCGCCGTGCTGATCTGGATCTATTATTCGGCGGCGATCCTCTTACTCGGTGCCGAGTTCACCAAAATCTACGCACACCACAGGCACACGGAGGGTAATGTCGTTACGCCGATGCAAGCCGCATAGCGTGACCTACCGCGGGTATCTTCGGGCGATGGATATGGCAATGCGTCTGCGGACGCGCGCCGTAGCGATCAAATTCGACAACATTAAAGCGACCTGGACCCTCGGCGAGCATCAGGTTCGCGCCAGCGAAACCGACGGCACCGCCGTTCGTTTTCAGCTCTACACCGTCGGCAAACGCGAGGCGCTGGTCGGCAGCTACTCGGGGACGATCGGATCCACACCGCAAGAGGTCGCCCAGTACTTGGTGTATTTCCTCGAAACGGGCAAGCCGTGGCACCAGGGACTTGCCAAAAAAGGACTCGCTTGACCCCACTCGACTTGCGCACGCACCGGCCGCGGCCCGTGCGCGCGACGATCCTCGGCTTCTACCTCGTACCGCGCACGATCGATAAACTGCGGGCTGAACTTCCGGGCGGCAACCTCGGCCCGTATGTGAACCACGCCACCGGTTTCTGCGCGTACGTCGTCCGCCGCATGGGTCTCGAGATGGACGACTTCCGCCAGGCCGTCGCGGACGCGCCCGATGAGGACGCCGTCGTTGCATGGCTCGCCGCGCGCGTCGATATTTCGCTCGCCCCGGCCGTAAATGCGAAACTGGAATCGTTTGTCGTCGAACGCATGTCGGCTGAAGATCAAGTCCTCGTGCGCGAGCGGCATCCGGTGATGGCGGAGCGTCCCGACCTCTCGGTAATGCTCGATATCCTCGACGCCGACGATGAGGTGACGTTCGCCCAATGACGAACTCGACCGTGCTTCCGACCTACTTCATCCCACACGGCGGCGGACCGTGGCCGTTCATGCCCGAACGCGCGGCGGAGCTTGGTGATCTGACCGCATTTCTGCACGGCTTGCTGGCCGATGTGGGCACGACGCCGCGCGCGATCCTCGTGATCTCCGGGCACTGGGAAGAGCCGGTGCCGACGGTGACGTCGCGCAGCGACTACTCGATGCTCTACGACTACTACGGCTTTCCCGAACACACGTACGCGCTGCAATATCCGGCGCCCGGTTCGCCCGAGGTCGCCGCGCGCGCGCTCGAAGCGCTCGCCGCGGCCGGCATTCCCACCGCGGCGGAACACACGCGCGGCTACGATCACGGCGTGTTCGTGCCGTTCATGCTGATCGATCCGGCAGCGACGATTCCGGTCGTGCCGCTCTCGCTCGTCCAAGGGCTCGATCCGGCGCAGCACATCGCGGTCGGCCGCGCGTTGGCGCCGCTGCGCCGCGAAGGCATCTTGATCGTCGGCAGCGGGATGAGCTTTCACAACCTGCGCGCCCTCTACGCCGGCAGCGACGTCCTGACGCGCTCGCAACGTTTCGATGCGTGGCTCGACGACGCGGTCACCGGCGATCCGGCGCTGCGCGATCAGCGTTTAGCTGCGTGGGCCGCGGCGCCCGAAGCGCGCTTCGCCCATCCGCGCGAAGAGCATCTGCTGCCGCTGATGGTCGCCGCCGGCGCCGGCGAAGGCGAACCCGCGCGGCGCGTGTACAGCAACGCCATCATGGGTGCGGCCACATCGGGTTTCCGCTTCGGGTGACGCGCGCCCGATGACATCGGTTCCCACCACCCGCGAAATCTTCTTCATGTTCTTGCGTATCACGCTGCTGGCGTTCGGCGGCGCGATGGGCTGGGTGCATAACGTCATGGTCGTTCGGCACAAGTGGATCACCGATCGCGAATTCGCCGAGACGCTCTCGCTCTGCCAGTTCTTGCCCGGGCCGAACATCACGAATTTCGCGATCGCGGTCGGCATGCGCTTTCGCGGCGTGCGCGGCGCATTGGCGGCAGTCATCGGATTGTGCGGGCCGCCGATGATCCTCCTGATCGGTGTGGGCGCGCTCTACGAGCGCATCACCGGCATCGCGGCGATTCGGGGCGCGCTCAACGGCCTCTCCGCGGCGGCTGCCGGACTCTTCCTCTTGCTCGTCATCAACTTGCTACGCACCCTCGTCCGCACGCGACCGGCCGTCACGCTCCCGACGGCGGCGGTTTCGTGCGCGGCTGTCCTTAGCGGCGCACTTTCGATTCCGCTCGCGCTGCTCGCGCTCGGTCCGGTCAGCATTGCGATTGCCTGGTTTCGCCGCAAGTGATGTATGCCGGGCACGCCGTTTGGCCCGCACTGGTGGCATTGTTCACGCGTGTCTCGACCCTGGCGCTGATCTCGTTCGGCGGCGTCAACACCGTTCTTCCGGCGCTGCACCATCAAGCCGTCAACGAGCAGCACTGGATGACCGACCGCGATTTCGTCAGCCTCTTCGCGCTCGCGTCGGTGTCGCCCGGACCCAACTTCATGGTCGTGACGCTGATCGGCTACAAGGCTGCCGGCGTGCTCGGCGCGCTGACGGCAACGTTCGCGCTGCTCGTCCCGACCTCGCTGCTGGTGTTTGCGCTCGTGAAGGTGTGGGACCGTTTCCAGACCGCGCCCTGGCGCGTCGCCATTCAAGAGGGCCTCTTGCCGGTTACGGTTGGTTTCGTCGGCGCGGCGTCCGTACTGCTCGTGCGCGCCGCCGACAACAACATCGCGGGTTACCTCATTACGGCGGCGGTCGTCGTGGTCGGCACGGTAACGCGCTGGAACCCGCTGTGGGTATTCGCCGTTTCGGCCGTGGTCGGCGCATTCGGCCTGGTGTAGGATGAGCGCGGCGGGCCGCCAATGGCGGCACGTCATGACTCCGCGCTTCCGCGCCATCACGCTCGTCGCACTCATCGCCGGCATCATCGGCGCCGCTCCGCTCGCCGCACGCGATTCCTTTCTCTGGCTCGAGAGCGTCAACGGCGCGCGGGCAATGGCGTGGGTGAAAGCCGAGAATGCCAAGACGCTTGCCGTGTTGCAGCGCGACCCGCACTTCGCGCCGTTCCGGGCCACGGCGCTGGCGTTGACGCAATCGCAGACGCGCATTCCGGTGCCCGAAGTGATCGACGGGAACGTCTACAATTTCTGGCAGGACGCAAATCACGTGCGCGGCATCTGGCGCATGACGACGATCGCCGGCTACGCGCAACACGCACCGCCGTGGAAAACCGTGCTCGACCTCGATGCGTTGGCGGCCGCCGAGGGCAAGAACTGGGTGTGGCAGGGTGATGATTGCGAATCGCCGAGCGGAACGCGCTGTCTGATCTCCCTCTCCGACGGCGGCGAGGACGCTTCCACAATACGCGAATTCGATCTGACGAGCGGCACCTTCGTCGACGGCGGTTTCGTTTTGCCGCGCGCGAAGCAAACGGCGGCGTGGGTCGACGACGACACGCTGCTCGTCGCGCGGCCATGGGAGCCCACCGACGTTACGGCGTCGGGCTACTCCTACATCGTCAAGACGCTCAAGCGCGGAGAGGCGCTCGCGGATGCGGTCGAACTCGCGCGCGGCACGAAATCCGACGTCGATACGTCACCCGTCGAACTCCACGACGGCCAAGGGCATCGCATGCTGGCGGTCCGGCGCGCGGTCTCATTCTTCGAAAGCCGCACCTCGATCGTCACGCCGTCCGGACTGCGCCCGCTCGATCTGCCGCCGAAAAACCGACTGCGCGCGCTCGTCGCGGGGCGGCTGCTGATCTCGCTCGAGCAGCCGTGGCGCGTCGGAAACCGCACGATCCCGTCCGGCGATCTCGTCTCCGTCGATCTCGCCGCCGCGACGGCCGATCCCGCACACCTCGAGCCGTCGATCGTCTATGCGCCGGGTCCGCGCGAATCGTTCGAAGACGCCGGCCGCACGCGCGATCGGCTGATCGTCACGTCGTATGCGAACGTGCGCGGACGGGTGGCCGTGTACGCACCGCTGCCGAACGGCGGCTGGTCGAAGCGCTCGCTCGCCGTGCCCGACTACTCAACGGTGCAGCTCACCGGGACGAACGACCGCGGGAGCACGGCCTACGTCACCGTCACGAGCTTCCTGCGACCGACGACGCTTCTGCAGCTCGATACATTGAACGGCACGTCGCGCGTCGCGAAGGCACGGCCGGCGCTCTTCGACGCCTCGCACGACGTCGTCGAACAAAACGAAGCGACGTCGAAGGACGGCACGCGCATCCCCTACTTCATCGTGCGTCCGAAGAACCTCGCCTACGACGGCAACGCACCGGTGATCCTCTACGCCTACGGCGGTTTCGGCGTTTCGCAGACGCCGTTCTACAGCAGCATCTTCGGCCGCCTGTGGCTGACGCCCCGCGGCGTGTTCGTGCTGGCCAACATTCGCGGCGGCGGCGAGTTCGGTCCGGCCTGGCACGACGCCGGCCTCAAGACGCATCGCCAGCGCGTCTTCGACGACTTCGCCGCGGTCGCGCGCGATCTGATCGCGCGCAAGATTACGCGCCCGCAGCGCCTCGGCATCATGGGCGGCTCGAACGGCGGCTTACTGATGGGCGTCGAGTTCACGCAGCATCCGGAACTCTACGGCGCGGTCGACATTCAGGTGCCGCTGCTCGACATGCTGCGCTACGAGCAGATCGCCGCCGGCGCGTCGTGGGTCGGCGAGTACGGCAGCGTTTCGATTCCGAGCGAGCGCGCGTTCCTGGCCAAAATCTCGCCCTACAACAACATCAAGGCCGGGGTGCACTACCCCGAACCGCTGATCTGGACGACGACGAAGGACGATCGGGTCGGCCCGCAACACGCGCGCAAGTTCGCAGCCAAACTGGAGGCCATGCACATCCCCTACCTGTTCTACGAAGTCACCGAAGGCGGTCACGGCGCCGGCGCCAACGCGAAGGAGACGTCGCTCACGACTGCGCTCGAGTTTACGTATCTCACGCGCCGGCTCATGGAGGACAAGTGAGGGTCGTCATCACCGGCGGCGCGGGCTTCGTCGGCTCGCACCTGGTCGAACGCTATCTGCGTGACGGTCATGAGGTCGTGGTGATCGACAACCTCTGCACGGGATCGCTCCAGAACCTCGACGACGCCAGCGAAAACACGCGCTTGACGTTCGTGCGCGCAGACGCTTCGGCACCGCTGCCCGTGCGCGGCAAAGTCGATCTCGTGCTGCACTTCTCGTCACCCGCAAGCCCGGTCGACTACGCGCGGCTCGCTCTCGAGACGCTGGCCGTCAACAGCATCGGCACCGGGCACGCCTGCGATCTCGCCGAGCGCAACGGCGCGCGGCTGCTGTTCGCCTCGACCTCGGAGGTCTACGGCGACCCGCTCGTGCATCCGCAACCCGAATCGTACTGGGGCAACGTCAACCCGGTCGGCGAGCGCGCATGTTACGACGAAGCCAAACGCTTCGGCGAGGCGCTGATCACGACGCGCCTGCGGAAAGGCCCGCTCGACGCGCGGATCGTGCGCATCTTCAACACCTACGGCCCGCGCATGGCCGAAAACGACGGTCGCGCCGTACCGAACTTCTTCGCCCAAGCGCTGGCCGGCAAACCGTTGACCGTCTACGGCGACGGCAACCAAACGCGCTCGTTCACCTATGTCGACGATCTCGTCGAGGGCATCGTGCGCTTCGCCGCGCACCCCGAAGCGCGCGGCGCGATCGTCAACCTCGGCAATCCCGAAGAGACGACGATCGCAGCCTGCGCTGCGATCATCGCCGAAGCCGCCGGCGTGACGCTCCATGTCGAGCACCGGCCGTTACCGCCGGATGATCCGACACGCCGTAAGCCCGACATCACCCGCGCTCGCACGCTGCTCGGCTGGGAGCCGGTTACGCCCCTGCGCGAGGGGATCGCGCGCACGCTGGCCTGGTGGCGCAGCGCACGCGGTTACTCGACGTAACCCTCGACAGTTTTCGCATCGCGCATCTTCGCGCGGTCGGGATTGGAGCCGGCGTCGCGCAAACCTTGACGCTGGTGCAGCAAATCGTAGAACCGGTCGAGTTGGACGGTAATCTCCGACAGCCGAGCGCGCCCGGCCGCATCGAGCCCGCCGTCCTCACCGCGCTTCCACAACTCGTGCTCCTCGGCAACCAGCGCCTCAATCGACTGATGAATAGATGCGTCGTTCATAATGGTCTCTTTCCCAATTATCGCGCGTCGGGCTTCCCTACCGTGTCATCCCGAGCTTGCCGACGGACCGCCTCAACCGTTCTCAACCGCCTCGGCGATCGCTTTGCCCACTTCCACAGTATTCGCCGTGCCGCCGATGTCGCGCGTGCGCGGGCCGTTCGTGAGCACGGTTTCGATCGCTTTGACGATCGCGAGGCTTGCTTCGGGATAGCCGAGATGATCGAGCATCATCGCACCGGACCAAATCTGGCCGATCGGGTTGGCGATGCCTTTGCCCGCGATGTCGGGTGCGGAACCGTGCACCGGTTCGAACATCGAGGGATACTCACGCTCGGGATTGAGGTTCGACGACGGGGCGATGCCGATCGTTCCGACCACGGCCGGACCGAGATCGGAGAGGATGTCGCCGAATAAGTTCGAGCCGACCACGACATCGAACCAATCCGGATGCAGCACGAAGTTCGCGGCCAGAATGTCGACGTGGTACTGATCGGTGCGCACGTCGGGATAGCGTTCGGCCATGAGCTTCACGCGTTCGTCCCAGTACGGCATCGTGATCATGATGCCGTTGGATTTTGTAGCCGACGTGAGGTGGCGCTTGGGCCGGTTACGCGCGTACTCGTAGGCGTAGGCGAGGATGCGGTCGACGCCGCGCCGCGTGAAGATCGTTTCTTGAAAGACGATCTCATCCGGCGTGCCCTCGGCGAAGCGTCCGCCGACCGAAGAGTACTCGCCCTCGCTGTTCTCGCGTACGATGATCATGTCGATGTCGCCGGTGTTGCGGTTTGCCAGCGGCGAAGCGATGCCCGGCATCAGCCGCACCGGCCGCACGTTCGCGTACTGCTGGAATTGCCGCCGGATCGGGATCAGCAATCCCCACAGCGAGATGTGGTCGGGAACGCCCGGAAAGCCGACCGCGCCCAGAAAAATTGCGTCGTGGTTGCGAATCTGTGCGATGCCGTCGGGCGGCATCATCGCGCCGGTCGCTTTATAGAACTCGCAGCTCCAGGGAAAGTGCTCCCACTCGAAGCGCAGCCCGAAACGTTTCGCGGCCGCGTCGACGACCCGGATACCTTCGGGAACGACTTCGTTGCCGATGCCGTCTCCGGGAATCGTCGCGATCTTGAACGAGTTCTTGCTCATGCGGTAATCAGGAGTTCCTTTAGGCGCGGATAGACTTTGGTGGCGAAGTTGGTCATGCCGCGCACGGTTTCGTCGTGTTCGAGGAAACCCGCTTGACCCATCATCAGCAAATGCCCGTAGCCGCCGACGTGGGCGTGGTGCTTGGCGATCTGTTTGTACACCGTATCGGGATTGCCGGCGAACACGATGCCGCGCTCGATGCACTGCTCGAGGCTCGACGCGCGATCGAAGGCGGTGGCGGCGCCGCGCATCAACGCGACCGACGCCTTCAGCGACGCATAGCCCGGCGGGTTCTTCCACTGCGGTGCGACCTTGTTGGCCGTGAGGTACCATAACAGCTTGCGCGCGCCCTCATAGCCCGCTTCGTCCGTATCGCCGGTGTACACGAGCGCGGCGTAGGCGAGCCGGTCGTCGGCCGTCGTTTCCCCGTTCGCCGTGCGCTGGCTGCGGTACGCATCGAAGATCGCTTTCGTTTGATCGAAGCCGGTGAGAAAGGTTGCGACGGTGTGGCCGTGATCGGCGACCTTCGCGACTTGCGAGGTGCTGGTGGCCGTGATCCACACCGGCGGGCGCGGCTGCTGGTAGGGCCGCGGCCAGATGTTGACCTGACGGTAATTGAAGTAGCGGCCTTCCCAGTTGAACGGACCGTCGTGCGTCGTCCACGCTTTGAGAATGAGGTCGTGCGCTTCCCACAGCCGGTCGGCGGTGCGCACGGGGTTGCTGTTCGCCGGCGAGAGCTCGTAGGGTACCCCGCGCACGAAGCCGACTTCGAGCCGCCCGCGCGAGTAATTGTCGACCATCGACATCTCTTCGGCCACGCGCACCGGATCGCGCCGGTTGCCGATCGGGTTGCCGAGCACCAGAATGCGCGACTTCTTCGTGATACGCGAGAGCGCGCCGAGCACGACCGCGGCCGACGGGTTGAGGTTCGTCGCGGTTTGGTGGTGCTCGTTGAGCATCAAGTCGAGGCCCAGCTCTTCAGCCTGTTGCCACTCGTCGAGATAGCGGTGATAGAGTTCGGCTCCGACCTTCGGGTCGAAGTTGCGATTGGGCAAGCTGACGCGGATCGAATCGTACGTCGCCGCATCCGGCAGATACGGATAGGCGTTTTCGCTGAAGTACCAAGCACGCACGGTCGGGCTCCTAACGTTCGCCGATGAAGTGGGCAACGCGTTCGACGAACGCTTCGGGTTGTTCGTTTTGCGGTACGTGGCCGGCCGCGGGAATGACGTCGAAGAGCGCGCCCGGGATGCGAGCGGCGAACGCGCGGCCGTACGCCGGCGTGACGATGCCGTCGTGTTCGCCCCACAAGAGCAGCGTGGGCACCTTGATGCGGTGCAGCCGGCGCGTCAGTTTTGGATTATGCCCGTACGGCTCCCAAAGATACATGGCCGAGGCTTCGCGATTGCGCGCGACGATCTCCAGCCCTTCGTCGGACAAGTCGGACAATTTCGGCGCCTTGCTCGTATCGAAATACGTGAGCCGCTGCAGTTCGGCCGGATCGGTCCCGAAGATGTCGGTGATATCGCGCGTCAGGCGATCGCTCACCTTGATGCCGACCGCGTCGACCAAGATGAGCCGCGCGATGCGCGCCGTCGATTTGACCGCGATCTCGGCGGCAATCCAGCCGCCCATCGAGAAACCGATCAGCGTCACGTCGCGCAGGTCGAGCGCGTCGAGCAGATCGAGATAGAGATACGCTAGATCGTCAACGCTGTCGATCCAATCGGGCAGCTCCGAGGTGCCGAAGCCGGGATGTGTCGGCGCGATCACCCGACCGTGCTTGGCGAGCAGGCCCAGGAACGGCGCTTGCGGCTGCAAGCCGCCCGCACCGTGCAGCACCAGTATCGGCGCGCCTCCGCCGATGTCGAGATACTCGAGCGGCACGCCCGCGGCGAGCAGCTGTTTCGGCGCAATCACGCTCATTTCGATCCCCTTGCCGAACCGGCGACGACCCAATCACCCTTCGGATTATCCCAGCGCAGCGCGAGCACGTTGTCGGCCGATAAACCGCGCTGGCTGCCGTCGCGGAAATCGTAGATCCCGCAGATGCCGGCGAAGCCGTGCAAATTTTCGATGTAGTCGCGAACGTCGGCGGCCTTCGCATCGGGTCCCAGATGCCGCAGCGCATCGACGTAGATGAGCGCCGGGTCCCAGAGCAGCGCGCTTTGAAAATCCGGCACCACGCCCGCGCCGTGCAAAGCATCGCGGAAGAGCTTTTGCTGCACGCCGACGGCGCCCGGTGAGAGCGTGTCGGTGATGTAGCCGAGTCCCGGAAAGTAGAGCTCGTTCGGCGTGATGTTGGTGAACTGCCGCATCTGCCCGAACGTCATGTTGCCTCCCGAAGTGATGTAGGGCAGGTTCATGCCGCTGTCGGCGACGCCGTGCAGCAGCGTGCCGAACGCGATTCCCGCCGTCCACAAAAAGACGACCTGCGGGTTGGCCGCTTTGATGTTCGACATCTGCGCGGTCACGCTCAGGTCGGCCGGATTGAAGTGCTCGCGCCGCACGACATGCAGCGGCGCATTTTCCGGAAAACCCAAGGCCGTATCGAATGCCGTGTCGCCGTCTTGACCGACGGCATCCGTCGAGCTGATCCAGGCGATGCGGTTCCAGCCGCGCTGCCGCGCGAAACGCACCATCGCATACACCGCATCCGACGATGACAGGCTGGCCGAGAACAGGTAGCTGTTCTTCGCCGGATGGACGGCGGGCGACTGACAGAACTGCACCGGGCCCGTCTTCAACAACGGTTCGGTGGCTTTGCAACTCGCGGCGACGCCCGGGCCGAGCATGAGTTGCACGCCCTTCGCCGTCAGGTCGTTGGTCAGTTGCACCGAGACGCTCGGATTCGACTGATCGTCGAGATAGACGAAGTGCACCGGCCGGCCTTTGATGCCGCCCTGTTTGTTGACCACGCCTTCGAGCAGCGTCAGCGCCGTCTGCACGCCCTTGCCGGCAAACGAGCCTTGCCCGCTCAGCGGTAATACCGCCGTGATGTCGACCGGCGCCGGCTGCGCTTGCGACATCGCGGGGAGTGCAGCCAGTAAAACAGAGGCGGCGAACCCAGCCACGATGCGGAGCGGCGTGCGAGTGCTCATAAGCGCGGCGTTCTCGTCACGCGGACGCAGCCACCTCCTCGCGCAGCACGGTAGCAGGCGCGTGCACGCGCGGAGCAGCACGATGCGGTATGAAACGCGCGCTGATTTTGACCTGTGCCTTGTCGCTCGGCCTCAATTCCACCGTCGCTGCCCAATCACCGCCACCCGCGCCCGATCCGGCGAGCGCCGCCTGCACTGCGCTCCGTCTGCACGATTTCGAAAACGTGCCGGGCGCGCCGGCGTGGGTGACGACCGCGGCCGTTGCAACGACGCCCGCCGGCCAGCGCTACTGCGAACTCTACGTCCACATTGCGCAACAGGTCAGCATGCAGATGCGGCTGCCGCTCGCGAATTGGAACGGCAGGTTCTGGATGAACGGCAATCACGGCATGGGCGGACAGTACGTGACCGGCGAAACCGACGTTCCGCTTGCGCAAGGCTTTGCGGTGGCGACCAACGACATGGGCCATCACAACCGCGCAAACGACGGCGGCTGGGCGTATCAGAGCATGCAGGGCAAAGTCGACTTCGCGTATCGCGCCGCGCACGTCGCGACGCTCGCTGCGAAGGCGATCGTCACGGCGTATTACGGACGCAAGATCAGCTATTCGTATTTCGGCGGCTGGTCGACCGGCGGCCGCCAAGCATTGATGGAAGCCGAACGCTACCCGGACGATTTCAACGGAATCATCGCCGGACCGGCGCCGCTCTGGTCTTCGGAGATGAAAGGCTCATCGGTGATGTGGACGGAGGAGGCCAATCGCGGCCCGAACGGCCGGCCGATTCTCACGCCCGCGCAGCTTCCGCTGCTGCACGACGCCGCAACCAAAGCCTGCGACGGCGGCGACGGCGTGCACGACGGCCTGATCGCCGACCCGCGCACGTGTCATTGGGAACCGCAGAGCCTGTTGTGCACCAGTGCTGCCGCGCCGGGCGCGTGTTTGACCGCAGCGCAAGTTGCGGTCGCGCGTAAATTCTACGAGTTGCCGCACACATCGAAGGGCACGGTACTCTATCCGGGCGGCATGATGCGCGGCTCCGAGCTGCTGTGGACCGAACGGCTGCCGTACGGCACCTCGCCGATCTCACGCATCGCCGAGTACAGCCTCGACTATTTGCGCTACTTGGCGTTCGTGCCCGACGCCGGTCCGTCGTACGACATCTTCAGCTACAACTTCGATCGCGATCCGCAACGGCTGGCAAAGCTCGCGCCGTTGTACGACGCGACGAATCCGGACCTGCACCCGTTCCGCGCACACGGCGGTAAACTGATCATGTGGACCGGCTGGGCCGACCCCGACATGGCGCCGCTCGCCACGCTGAAGTTCTACCAGCAAATCATCGCCGCATCCGGCGGAGCCGCCGCCGCGCGCACGTTCGTGCAACTCTACATGATCCCGGGCGAATACCACGGCCCCACCGGCGTCGGCCCCGTGATCGCCACCGAAGACTTCATCGCCCCGATCGAAGCCTGGGTCGAATCACACATAACCCCCGACCACGTCATCGCCAAAGAAACGCACGACACCGTCGTCACCCGCACCCGCCCCGTCTACCCCTACCCGCTCTACGCCCACTACACCGGCACCGGCGACCCCAACGACGCCACCAACTTCACCCCCACGAAGTAGCATCGTGCACTGTCATTCCGAGGAGCGCGGCAGAACTGTCATTCCGAGCAGCGCCGTAGGCGCGTCGACGAGGAATGTGCCACGATCTCCAGTACCGAGCGCGACCGCGAAGGCGGGAGCAGTGGGATGAAGAAAATTTTTGGAGTAACCACTGCTCCCGCCTTCGCGGTCGCACGTTGATCGCCGCGATTATCTCTCGTTCCTCGTCGGCGCCCCTTCGGGGCCTGCTCGGAATGACAATGCGAAAAACTTAGCACTCTACGACGTTGACGGCTAGGCCGCCGAGGGATGTTTCTTTGTATTTGGATTGCATGTCGAGGCCGGTTTGGTACATGACGGCGATGACTTGATCGAGTGAGACCTTGTGTTCGTCTTCGCCCATTGCCATGCGCACGGCGTTGATCGCCTTAACGGCGCCGATCGCGTTGCGTTCGATGCACGGGATCTGCACGAGGCCGCCGATCGGATCGCAGGTCATGCCGAGGTTGTGTTCCATCGCGATTTCGGCCGCATGTTCCATCTGCGCGTTCGTGCCGTTCAGCGCCGCAACCAGCCCAGCCGCGCCCATCGAGCACGCGACGCCGACTTCGCCTTGGCAGCCGACTTCGGCGCCCGAGATCGACGCGTTGCGTTTGTAGAGCATTCCGACCGCCGCTGCCGCGAGCAGACACCGCTCGATCCCGGCCGCATCGGCATCCGGAACGTAGTCGCGATAGTACCGGATCACGGCCGGGATAATTCCCGCCGCGCCATTCGTCGGTGCGGTAACGACGCGTCCGCCCGCGGCGTTCTCCTCGTTGACCGCAATGGCGACGACGTTGAGGTAGTCCATCGCTTCGAGGCCCTTGTCTTCGGAGCGCGCCAAGTACTTTGCATACAAGCGCGGCGCTCGGCGGCGCACGTTCAAACCACCCGGGAGAACGCCTTCGGTTTGGAGTCCGCGTTCGGCAGACTCATCCATCGTGCGCCAGATCGCGGCAAGCTCGCGCTGTAGTTCTTCGGCCGACTGGAACGCGAGTTCGTTCGCTTGAACGATTTCCCATATTTTCAGCCCGCCCGCATCCGCGATTGCGAGCAGCTCTTCCGCCGAGGTAAAGGGATAGGGTACGTCTTCGCTGCGGCGCAGGCTCTCGAAGCCTTCGCCTTCAACCGCACCTCCGCCGATCGAGAAGTACTCCGCGCTTTTCATCATGTTCCCGTCCCGGTCGAACGCAATAAAGCGCATGCCGTTGGGATGATGCGGCAGCGTCGCGCCGGAGATGAACGCGATATCTGCTGCCGGATCGAATGCGATCGCCGCACCGCCCGGCAAACGCAGCGTTCGCTCCGCGGCAACGCGCTCCGGAAGCGTCGCGATGGTGTCGGGATCGATCGTGTCGGGCGCGTAACCCGAGAGACCGAAGAGCAGCGCGCGGTCCGTGCCGTGGCCGCGGCCGGTCAGCGCGAGCGAACCGAAGAGTTCCACCCGGATGCGCGCGATCGCCGCTTGACGCTCGGCGAGCAGCGAGATGAACATCATCGCCGCACGCATCGGCCCGACGGTGTGCGAACTCGACGGACCGATGCCGATCTTGAACACGTCGCCGAGGCGCATCGAACATCGTTCGCCGCCTCGGTTGCGTTTAGCCTATGGGCGCGCGACCGTCCACGTGCCGCCGAACGACACGAGACCGTTGCCGTTCGTCTGGCCGGCGGCTGAGTCACCGGCATAGAGGTAGAGCGGGTGCCCCATGTATGCGAGCTGCACGAAGCCGCCGTCGTCCGGGCGCGCGAACGTCGTGAAGCCCGCGCTGAGCGCAACCCCGGCCGGCGGCGCAATCGGCGGCCAGACGCCGGTGCACCCGCTGGCCACGGTGCACGCAAGCGACGTCGTGGTGTCGTCGGACAGAACATACGTCGTTCGGCCCGACGGCTCCACGAAGCCCGGGGCTCCGAGCACGGTCGCGGTAGCAAGGGTCGTCGCGGCCGCGGCCGTCGCTGTAGGAGCGGCGGTCGCGATTGCGGTCGACGTGGGCGCGGCCGTCGGGGTCGCAGTGGCGACGGCCACGGCCGGCGCGGTATATCCGCCGCCGCCGCACGCGACGATGCCGAGCGCGGCAATGATCAAGGCAGTCCAGAGAGTGAAAGTACGCATGGCCCCAAGCCTAGCCGGGCCGTGTGAAACGCGCCTGAAGCATCGCGGTCCCGCTCTTTAGGTCTCGCTCAGCGCCGTTCTCAGCCGAGAACGTATTCTTTAGTTGACATATCGGCCCCAATCCGGTAGCCTGCGCTGGTGCCGCGTGAAACTATATCCATAGTTGGTCCGTACCTTGCCCGAAAGGGGGCGACGTGCGGATCGTTCTAGCCGGTCTTGCGATCGCGGTGGCGATCGCTTTGGGCAGCCTCCGCGCCGATGCCGCCGTCGTGTCGGCGACGGTGCAAAAAGTCGCGCCGCCGCCGGTGCTCGACCCGCAGGCGGCCGTGACCGGCTGGCCCGCCGACCCCGTGCTCCCGCTGCCTTGGGACGTCGTGTCAGCCCGCAACGCCGCCGAGCCGACCAGCGTGCACGTTGCGTCCGACGGCACGTATCTCTTCGTGCGCTTCGATGCGACGCAAATCGAACCGGTGTCGGCGACACAACACAGCAACGACACGATCACCGGCGGCAGCCGCGGCAACGGCGGCGCGCTCGCGTGGAGCAGCGACGATGCGGTGTGGGTCGATTTGTGGCCCACCGGCGCGACCGGATTCCAATACCAGTTCGAAGCCAATCCGAACGGTTCGCACAACGAAAGTTCGAGCGAGAACACGGCGTTCGCACCGCAGTGGGAGTCGCACGGGGCGATCCGGGATGGCGGCTACACGGTCACGATGGCGATCCCGCTGAACGTGCTGCACGGCGCGCACGACGGTGCGTGGCGCGCGCAATTCATCCGCTACGTGCGCGCGACCGGTGCCGAATACGTGTGGTCGTTCGATGCCTCACAGAACAACCCCGACGACGTGACGCGCGCCGGCACGCTTACCATCACCATGAGCGGGAAGGCCCCGCTGCCGAAGCCGCGCGCCGCGATCTACGGGCTCGGTGCGTTGGCGAGCGCCCCGGCCGGCGGCTCGACCTCGCGCATGGGCGCGGACATTTCCGTTCCGGTCACGCCTACGGCCGCGCTCTACGCGACCTTTCATCCCGACTATTCAAACGTCGAACTCGACCAGCAGACGATCTCGCCGAGCGTGTACTCGCGCCAGTTCAGCGAGGTGCGTCCGTTCTTCACCCAAGCCGCGTCGTACTTCAATACGTTCAGTTGCGACGTGTGTTTGGGTGGGCGCATCACGCTCTACACGCCGGCGATCCCGACATTTTCACAAGGCTACGCGTTCGAGGGCAAGCAGGGCGAGTACGGCTTCGCCGGCTTCGATGCGATCGGGCCCGGCCGCAGCGACATCGCGAGCGTGCTCGACTACACCTCACCCGACAACCGCTGGAACGCATCGTTCCAGCACGTCACGACCGATCTCACCGGGGCGACCGACGAAACGAACGAGATCGGCTTCAACTGGTCCGACTTGAAGTACCTCAGTGCCTACGCGAACTACGCGCAAGACAACGGCACGTTCGTCACCCGTCCGAACCTCGGCAAGGCGATCGACGTCGGCGGCGGGTACGGCTCGCCGCACTTCGCATTATACGGCGCCCTTCGCAGCGTCGGCGCGCAGTTCAATCCCATCGACGGCTACGTCGCGCACCCCGACATCGCGGGCTACGCGCTCTACAGCGCGCGCATCTGGACGTTCGCACCGCAGGACGTGCTGGCCGCGGTCGGGATCAGCGGCATCCTCGATCGCTTTCAAGGCATGAACTACGGCCAATCGCAAAGCGACAATCAGTTGCTCTTCGACGTCCTCACCAAAAGCGCGTGGGACTTCGAGGTCATCACCGGCTCCGATTACTGGCGTTTCGGGCCAACGCTCGAGCCCGTCTCGCAGAACGGCGGCTTCAACATCACCTATCACAGCGGGCTGCAGACGAACAACTCCGGCAACTTTCCCTCGCACGGCACGACGGCGACGCCGACGACGATCAACTACTCCACCGGCCGCTACGGTGCGGGCCGCCTCGACACGTGGCTGCGCAGCTCGACCATCCGCGCCGGCGACAAGGGCACGGTCACGTTCACGATCGACAATACCTCACAGTGGATGCGCGGCCTCGCGCCCGACAACATCCAGTGGTTCGACGGCGTCGCGTACTCTTATCAAGTCAACCGGCAATCGTCGTTTGCCGTCGGCTTGCGCAGCGTGACCGGCAATCCGCCGCAGCCCAACGGCGGCGGCAACTGCATGGGCAAGTGCACGAACGTCTCGGTCGCCTATCACTTGCGCCTAACGAACGAAGAATTCTATCTCGCTTACGGCAACCCGAATACGCTCACCACGGTGCCGCAAGCGATTCTCAAGGTCATCTTCTACTTAGGCGGCCAAAAGGGCACCTAACCAGCGTCGATCATTGCGTTCGCGTCGAATCCGGACGGGACGAAGTTGAACTTGATCGCTGCGTCGACAATCGGCTGGATGAGCCGGATGTCGAGCGACGTTGCCAGGATCTGCTGCGGCAGCGCGAGGATCGTGGCCGGGTCAACGCCGGTGAACCTGGAGATCACCGGCGCGAGCTGATCGCGGTGATCGTTGCAAAACGCGCTCGCCTCGTTGATGATGCGCCGGAAGGTTGCGACAGTCGCCTTGTTCTTGGCAATGTAGTCGGCCGTTGCGAAGAAGCCGGCTTGCAGAAAGCGGCGCGCGATCGCGGTGTTATCGTAGGCGACCAAGCGGACGCGGCCGCTTGCCAGCGCCTGACCGAATTGCGGGTTCGGCAGCGTTCCCGCATCGACGCGGCCGGCTTCAACCGCGGCGGCCATTGCGGAGGCGGGGAGCTCGACGTAGCGCAACGATTTCCAATCGCCGCCGGTCTGGTCGACCCATGCCATCGTCCCGAGCGCGGTCAGGTCGTTGAGCGCGCCGACGCCCATGATCTTCCCGTTGAAGTCCTTTCCGGTCTTGAGCGGCGAGTTGGCAGCAGCGATCAGTCCCGCCGTCGGGGCATCGCCGCTGTAGATTCCCGCGGGCGCGACCAGCACGAACTGAATGCCCTTGGACCGCCCGTTGAGGAGCGAGACCAAACTCGACTTTCCGATGTTGACCGCACCACCGGCGACCGCCGCGGCGACGGCCGACCCGCTGTTGGCTTTCTGCACGGCGACATCGAGGCCGGCTTTGCGGAAAGCGCCGGTCTCGAGAGCCCAGAACAATCCGGCGAGATCGTCGTTCGGCGCGGAGGCAACGGTGATTTGCGTGAGCGTTTGGCCGGTAGCGGCGAGCGGTATCACGGCGGCAGAACTAGCCAGAAATGCGGATCGCTTCATGCCACTATTCAGACCTCCCTAAACGCGGAACGAACCGCCCATCGTTTCCCAGAACAGCTCGGAAAGCGTTACGCGGCGGTGCGCTACGCCCTGTACGTGCGCGAACTCGGCAAACGCCTCGAGCGTGACGCGGTTGGCTTCGACTCCGTAGGCGAACGGATCGGGACCGAAAAGTTCGCGCGCGCGTTCGAAGTAGTACACGCTCCACGGAACCGGAAAGCGCGAGGCGGTTGCCTCTAGAGCGCGCGCATAGCTACGCGCCTTCGCTTCCTCGAACGCCTTGTAGAGATTGCGCGCCACCCACGGATTACGCTCGAGGATCGGCCGCTTGATCGCGAGCACGTGCATGATCGGAAAGATGCGCGTGGCTTCGTAGTAGGCTTGCTCGACCGCTTGGTAATCGGCGAAAAGGCGCACGACGCGCGGATCGCCCGCTTCAAACGCGTGCGGCGGATGCGCGGCGAAGATCGCGGCGATCTCGCCGCTGAGCAGCATCTCGTTGAGACTCTTGCCCTTCACCGGTTCGAGCTTGACGCCGGCGGGCAGGCGGAGTTCGACTTTCTCTTCGCGCCCTGCTTCGTTCGTGCCGGCTTGCACCCACTGCACGTCGGTCAATTTCAGACCGTACTGCTGCTCGAGAAAACCGCGTGAGTAGATCGCAGCCGTCTGCGCCCACTCGGGCAATCCGACTCTGCGGCCGCGCAGATCGTCGACCGTCTTGACCGGACCGTCGCGCAGCACGTACGCGGAGGACTGCCGGAACATCCGCGACGGGAAGACGGGAATCGCGCTGAACGTCGTGTCGCCTTGCGAAATCAGCGAGATGTATTTCCCGAACGAAAGCTCGCACGCATCGAACTCATGGTGCTTGAGCGAACGGTAGAAGATTTCCTCAACCTGGAAATCGAGCGCGAGCAGGTTGATGCCTTCGGCACTTACGCGGCCGTACGCGAGATCGCGCGTGTGATCGTAGTCGCTGAGCGCCATGGTCAGGGAAAGCTTTTCTGACACCGCGGTTCGCCTCCGGACGGGAAAAACGTCGATTTCGGATAACCGCCGATACATGCCTTTTGCCGCCGATCTCGTCGAAAAACTCGCACGCGCACTCGATGAAGCGGAACGCACGCACAAACAGCTGCGTCAATTCTCGCTCGAATATCCCGATATCACGATCGAAGACGCGTATGCGATTCAACGCGTCTGGATGAAACTGAAACTGGCGAGCGGGCGAACCCTCAAAGGGCACAAGATCGGGCTGACTTCGCGCGCGATGCAACGCTCGTCCAACATCACCGAACCCGACTACGGCGCGCTGCTCGACGACATGTTCTTCGCCAACGGTGGCGACGTGCCGATCGACCGCTTCATCCTGCCGCGCGTGGAAGTCGAACTCGCGTTCATTCTCAAAGCCCGGCTCCACGGACCCGAGTGCACGATTTTCGACGTGCTGTCGGCGACCGATTACGTGGTGCCCGCGATCGAAATCATCGATGCGCGCATCCAGCAGATCGATCCGGAGACGAAAGTGACGCGCAAGGTCTTCGACACGATCTCCGACAACGCGGCCGACGCCGGCATCGTGCTCGGCGGCCGCCCGGTCAAAACCAACGAAGTCGACCTGCGCTGGGTGGCAGCGATGCTCTACCGCAACGGCGTCATCGAGGAATCCGGCGTCGCGGCGGCCGTGCTCAACCATCCGGCCAACGGCCTCGCCTGGCTTGCAAACAAACTGCACCCGCACGGCGTCACGCTCGAACCGGGCCAAGTGATCCTGTGCGGGTCGTTCACCGCTCCGGTCCAAGCGAAAGCGGGCGACACGTTCCACGTCGACTACGGCCCGCTCGGCTCGATCTCGGTACGCTTCGCCTAACGCGACAAAGTCGCGATGTAGCAACGGCTATATGTCATGGCGGGGGCGCAAAGCGTTACTTCGCCTTACTTCGCGCGCACCGCCACGGGGGCGATCATCGACTCGGCGCGCATCGCCTTGTCGATGACGCCGTAGCGCACCGCGACGTCGATCATCGGCTGGATGTCTATGGCATCGAGCGCCGGGGCGGAAGGCGAGCGCGCCATGTTCGCGACGACCGCCGGATCGAGCCCCCAGAACGGTGCCGTGACGGCGATCGTCTCGGCTTGGTGCGCGTTGGTGTACAACGTCGCGTCACGCAGCACTTGGCCGAACTTCACCAGCGGATCGTGATTCTGCGCGATGAAGCTTTCGGTCGCGCAATACGCGGTCACGAGAAAGCGTTTCGCAATCCCCGTGTTGGGCCGCCCGAGAATCCGGAACTTCCCGCTCGCCATCGCGTTCGCGAGAAACGGGTTCGGGAACCCCGCCGCCAGGACGCGCCCGGTCTCGACCGCCGCCGTCATCGCCGAGATCGGCAGTTCGATGAACTTCACCGTCTTCGAATCGCCGCCGTTGGCATCGATCCAGGCGCGATCCGCGATCCAGAAGTAATCGCGCAGCGACGGCGACGGCAGCGTACTGCCGTTGAGGTCGCGCGCGGATTTCACCGGCCCATCTTTGAGCACGATGATGCCCGCGCTCGGATCTTCGCCCACCGACAACTCGGCCGGCGCGATGAGCTGCACGGGTACGCCGTGACTGCGCGCGCTGACGAGCGGCAAGAGACTCGAACGTCCGATGTCCAGCGTGCCGCCGAGCACGGCCGCCGTCACCGCCGAACCCGACGTGAGTTTCTGGATGTCGACATCCAGACCGGCTTTGGCGAACATACCGGTCGCTTTTGCCCACAGCAGCGGCGTCACGTCGTCGGCAGCGTTAGTGCCGACGTGCAGCGTCGTCAAACCGCTCTGCGCGCCGGCCGGACGCGCGAACGCGGTCACCGCTACGCTTGCCAAGCCTGCGGTGAAATCGCGCCGGCTAGGCATTAAGCTCCGACGGTGGGCACGACGTCGTCGGGGGCGCGCTGCCATTTCTTCGGCGTGCCGCCGGCGGCGATCGTTTCCAGTTCGCGCTGCAAGATGCGCCGCCACAGCGCGATGCCGGCATCGGAGCGGCCGAGCGTTTCGGTCGCGTGGTTTTCGATGCGCCCTTGACCCGCCTGAACGGCGATGTCTTGAACGCGCGCGAGGATCGGATGGCGCACGTCGGCGTACGCAACCTTGCCCGACCAGATATCTTGCACGAGGGCATCGATGTCGGGCGCGGCGGCGCACTTCGCAAAGAACTCGCGGCGTTTGACCCAGTACGGTTCGATCTCGGCGCCCGTCACGGCAACCTTCGCGCTGACGAACCACTTGTGGTTTTCATCGTCGACCGGGGTGAAGTGGAACGTGATCGTCGGCCAGCCGCCGACGCCGTCCATGCCGGCTTGCGGCGGAACGATCGTGCGCACGATGTTCGGCGCGTAGTGGAGCGTGTAGCGCGTCAGCCCGGTAGCGCGATTACCGTAGCGCATCATGCCCCATGGCGTTTCCTCGGCCGTGATGATCGGAAGATCGACCGACAGCTTCGCGTGCGAGCCGCCCGGCGCGTGCGTGAACGCGACGTGCACTTCGTCCATGCTGTTCTCGAACGACTGCAGGTAGTTGCAGGGCACGTCTGAGGGCACCCACGCTTCGATGATCCCTTCACCGGCGGCTTCGGGATACGGCGGAAACGCCGGCGGTTCGTCGGGACCGAAGAAGCCGTAAATCAACCCGAACGCTTCGCCGGTCGGGAACGTCGCGATGCGCACGTTCTTCTCGAAGCCTTCCTTTTCGGCCGGCGCTTCGATGCATTGGCCCGAACAGTCGTACTTCCAGCCGTGGTACACGCAGCGGATGTCGTCGTTCTCAACCCAGCCGAGGTGCATCAGCGCGCCGCGGTGCGGGCAGCGCTGCGCGATCAGTTGCGCGCGGCCGCTCTCGCCGCGGAAGAGCGTGTAGTCTTCGTTCATCACGCGCACCGGCAGCGCGCGGCCTTTCGGCAAGTCGACGGTGCGGCAAATCGCATGCCAGAACTGGCGCATGAAGATGCCGCCCGGCGTACCGGGCTTGGTGGTTGCGAGCTCGACGCTGCGGTCGGCTTTGCGCGCCGGCGTGATGCGGTCGGTAACGGCCATTAGTGCTTCCCCGGAATGCCGACGACGGGAACGACGTCGTCGGGGGTGCGTTGCCATTTCTTCGGCGTTCCGCCGCCGGCGATAATCTGCAGTTCGCGTTCGAGGATGCGCCGCCAGAGCGCAAGGCCCGCATCCGAACGTCCGAGCGTCTCGGTGCTGCGGTCTTGGATGCGGCCCTGACCCGCCTGCACGGCGATGTCCTGAACGATCGCGAGTTCCGGATGACGCACGGTGTCGAACGCCACCTTGCCCGCCCAGATGTCGTCGACGACGCTCTGAATGCGCGGCGCGGCGGCGCGCGCGGCGTAGAACTGAGCGCGCTTTTCCTTATAGGCGGCGACGTCGTCGCCGGTGACTTGCACCTTGGCCGTCACGATCCAGAGATGGTTGTCGTCGTCGACCGGAGTGAAGTGGAACGTGATCTCGGGCCAGCCGCCAACGCCGTCCATACCGTAGAGCGGCGGCACGATCACGCGCACGATGTTCGGCGCGATGTGCAGCGTTTCGCGCACCATTCCGCTCGCGCGCTTGCCGTGACGCAGCATGCCCCACGGCGTTTCCTCGGCCGTGATGATCGGCAAATCTTTTGAAAGCGCGGCGTGCGATCCGCCGGGGCTGTGCGTGAACGCCACGTGCACTTCGTCCATGCTGTTCTCGAACGACTGCAGGTAGTTGCACGGCACGTGCTCGACCGGCCAGCCTTCGATGTAGCCTTCGCCCTGCGATTCAGGATAGGGCGGAAACGCCGGCGGTTCGTCTTGGCCGAAGTAACCGTAGATCAAACCGAACGCTTCGCCGGTGGGGAAGGTCGCGATCGAAACGTTCTTAGCGAAACCGTCCTTTTCGGCCGGCGCTTCGACGCACTGCCCGGTGCAATCGTATTTCCAGCCGTGGTAGACGCAGCGGATATCGTCGTTTTCAACCCAGCCGAGGTGCATCAGCGCGCCGCGATGCGGACAACGCTGCGCGACGAGCTGCGCGCGCCCGCTCGCGCCGCGGAAAAGCGCGTAGTCTTCGCTCATGATGCGCACCGGCATCGCATGCCCCGGCGCGAGATCCTCGCTGCGGGCGATCGCATGCCAGAACTGCCGCATGAACGTTCCGCCCGGCGTGCCCGGCTTCGTCGTCGTTAGATCGACTTTCGTGCGCGGGCGCTGTAGTTCGCGTTCGGTTACCGCCATCATCGAAACCTCACAACACTGGAGACGTCGCGAGCCCTTCATCGGCCCAGGCCCCGGGACCCTCTGCCGTCGAACGCTGCCCACCAACTGCGGTTCATGCTCCGGAGGCAACGCTATGCGAGTCACCCGTCAACGAGCGCTCCAGTCCGTCGCGGCCGCCGCGACCGCACCCTGGTGGATCCGCACCGCGAGCGCGCAAACGCTGCCCGTGATCCGCGCCGCGATGATCCCGATCGAGCCCGCCGTCTCGATTTACTACGCGGTTGAAAACGGCTTCTTCACCAAGGCCGGCATCGACGTCCAGATCGCCCAGAATCCGTCCACGCCGGCGCTCGCCGCCGCGGTCGCGTCCGGGACGTACGACGTCGCCTACGCTCCGATTTCGACGATCGCCGTCGCGCACTCGCGCGGGTTGCCGTTCGTAGCTATCACCCCCGGAATCGAAACGGTACCGGGCGAGATCGCGGGTGCCATCATGGTGCCGACAGCCTCAACCGCTAAGACCGGCAAGGATTTCAACGGCAAGACCTTCGGCTGCGCGGGGCTCGGCACGATCGCCGAGTATCAGCCGCGCGCTTGGATCGACAAAACCGGCGGCGACTCGACGACCGTAAGGTTCATCGAGATTCCATTTCCCGAAACGATCGCGGCGCTGAACGCCGGCCGCGTGGATGCCGCATATCTGGTCGAGCCCTTCATCACGGTCGCCACGCGCAGCAACACCGTGCGCCTCCTGGCGACCGGCGACGAGGCGATCGGGAACGATTTTCTTTCAACCGTTTGGTACGCCACCTCGCAGTGGGCGACCGCGCATCCTGACCTCGTCACGAAGTTCGTCGGCGCGATGGTCGCGGCCGCGCACTGGGGCAACGCCAATCAGGATAAGGTCGTCCCCTACTTGGTCAAGTATTTGAAGGCCGACCCCACGCTTGCCGCCGCCGAGCACCGGCCGCACTTTGCCGACCGCCTCGTGCCATCGCTGATGCAACCCTGGATCAATGTCACCGCGAAGTACGCGAAGTTCGCGCCCTTCCCGGCGAGCGACGTCATCTACACCCCGAAGTAGGCTACTTCTTACGTTCCAAAGTAGGCTTCTTTCGCGGGGAATGCCCGCGAGATGTAGCCGTACTTCGCGGCAGCGTCGATCGCCGGCTGGATCAGCGCGGGATCGCCGCTGGTCGCGGCGTTCGTGCGCGCCATCTTCGAGAAGATCGCGACGTCGATCTTCGTGGTGTCGGCCATCATCTGCGCCGTTTCTGCATGATGCGCGTTGGCGTACGCCGCCGCGGCATAGGTAACGCGATTGAAGCGCTTGATCGCGTCGGCATGTTTCGCGGCCCAGTCAGGTTGCGCGAAAAACACGGTGAACGCGAAGTGGTCGCTAATGGCGCTGTAGCTTGGCGCGAGTATGCGCACCTTACCCGTCGCAACCGCCGCGCTGAGTTGCGGCTCGTTGAGGCTCGTAGCCTCCACGCGATGTTCCGCCAGCGCTTGACCGGCGGCCGAATTCGGCAGCTCGATCCACTTGGTCGTTTTCGCATCGCCGCCGGTCTTATCGATCCAGGCCCATGCTGCGAGCTCGTTGAGGTCGTTGAGCGCCGCCGTCGATAACGTCTTGCCGTTGAGATCGGCGCCCGTCTTCACCGTGGAATCGGCGGCAACGACCATCTGCGTAAACGGCGACTTCGGATCCCACACGGCGCCGTTGGCGACGATCGTCAGCGGCAAGCCCTTCAGATGCGCGACCAGCGATGCAATTAGGCTGCCTTTCCCGAGCTCGTAGGCGCCGCCGACGACGGCTTCGGTTGCCGCCGTGCCGCTCGACGTCGCCACAACCTCGACATCGAGTCCGGCTTTCTGATACAGGCCGGCTTTGATCGCGTAATACACCGGCGTGAGATCGTCGGTCGCGACACCGGCGAGACGCACCTTGTCGAGCGTTTGCGCGCGCAGGATGGTGGGCCACAGCGCCAGCGCCGAACCGGTCGCTGCCAGCATCTGCGCACGTGAAAGACGGGAACGAACGAGCACGGTCACTCCTACGAAACGGAAGCGGCAGCGGTGGTGGTATCGACCGACGCGGGGCCGTCGGGAACGGCCGTGAGCCAGCCGTGCGAAAGATCGAGTTTGATGCCGAGCAGCGGATCGCGCACGAACGTCTCGGCTTGACGGCCGTCCTTCGGGTTCACGCGATTGGGCGGTACGGCGCCGGCGGCGACGGCCGTTTGCAGCGCGCCGTCGACGTCGTCCACGGCAAAGCCGATGTGATCGACGCCCAACGGGCGCTTCACCGGCAAGAGCGCGAGGTTGATGTAGCCGTCGGTGAGATAGATCGCCCACTGCGGCGCCGTCTCGTCGTTGCGCTGCCGGAAGACTTCCTTCAACCCGAACGCCGACGTGTAGAACTTGGCGGTAGCTTCGGCATCGTCGACGACGATTGCGATGTGACGGATCTGTGCCATGTGAGCTCCTTAGCTGGTCGGGACCGCGGTTGAAAAGAGATCGCTCGCGCGCTGGGCCGTTTTGATCTGGCCGGTCGCGAACATCAGGTCGAGGACGGGCTGCACGTCGGAGACGCGCAGGCGCTCGGCGTAGAGCGCGCGCGACGCGCCGGGCGGCACCGGCGACTGGGTGTATTTTTCCAGCATGACGCCGGACTGGGCTTGGTTTGCGTTGGCCCAGCGCGCCGTTTTCGCGATGACGTCGGCGTACGTGCGCACGACATCGGGATGCGCTTTCGCGAACGCGTCGGTCGTGACGCAACCCGCCACGAGAAAGCGCGGCGCGATCGCGTCGAACACCGGACCGAGGACGCGGATGTCGCCGCCGCGCAGCGCCGGCGTGAGGGCCGGTTCGCTGATCGACGCCGCATCGAGGCGGCCTGCCTTCATCGCTTCGACGTCGAGCGGATCCGAGAGCTCGAACCAATGGATCGACTTCGAGTCGCCGCCGTTCTTGTCGATCCACGCGCGGGCACCGAAGTAACTCATGTTGCCGAGATCGCGCGTACCGATCGTCTTGCCGTTCAGATCGGCCGCGGTGCGGTAGGGTGCGTTTTTGAGCACGACCAGCGCATGGTCGGGATTGGTGCTGACGTAGAGCGAGAGCGGCGCGATCATCACGAACGGCACGTTTTTGTCGCGCGCGATCGCCGCGAGCGTGACCGGCACGGCGGCGATCGAGAGCGCGCCGCCGGCGAGTCCGGCCGTCGTCGCGTTCATGAAGCTGAGCGTGACGTTCAGTCCCGCTTGCTTGTAATAGCCCAACGCTTCGGCGTAAAAGGTCGGGCCGGCGGAGTCATTCGGTGCGGTGCCCACCGGCAACGCGAAACTCGCCGTCTGCGCGACGGTTCGCTGCGGGATCGCCGATGCGAGCGAGAACGAAGCGCCCGCCATGAGCAACGCTTGGCGCGAAATCATCTTTGCAAACGTCTTTCACGCGCGCAGCACCCCCCCTGCTCGGGGGTAACACGACATCTGGGGCACGAACCTCGCCGCACGCCGGCCATAGGCACGGCGCGAGTTGCAGGCGCGAGATAACTAGGTTGCAAAGGTAGATTCATGTCGGAGTACGAGCTCAACCGGAGCATCCACCACGTCTACACCAACAAAGAACGCACCGCCGCGTTCCGTGACGGTAACTACGCGGCGCTGGATGCGTTCGACCTCAGCGCCGAAGAACGCGCTGCACTCGAAGGACGCGACTTTCCCAAGCTCTGGGCACTCAACGTACACCCCGTGCTGCTGTTCCATCTCTCGGCCGTGCTCAACCCGCGCGAATGGTACCTCGCCGAAGTCGTTCCGAAGATCGCCGGCGTGCCGAACAAATATTACGATTTCTACGGCAAACGGCCGGCCGGGGCCGCCTGATCGCAATGGCCGCCGCGATCCGGCCGCGCCGGCACGTCAACATCAACGTGTGGCGGCTGGCGATCCTCATCGCCGGCATCGCCGGCTGGTGGCTGATTGCCAAACTCGCCGGCGGCAATTTCATTCCCACGCCGCCGCAGACCGTTGCGGCCGCGATCGCAATCGCCAGCGACGGCACGCTGGGGCGAGCCACGCTCGATACGACGATCGTCTTCCTCAGCGGCTACGTGCTGGCAGCGATCATCTCGATTCCGTGCGGCCTGATCATGGGCGGTGTGCGCGTGGTCGGCAAGGCGTTCGAACCCTACGTCGACGCGCTGAGCGCGATGCCGCGCGTGGCCTTCATCCCGCTGATCATCGTCTTTCTCGGTTTGGGCTTTCCGGCCAAGATCGCAATCGTCTTCCTGGGCGCGGCGATGCCGATCCTCATCAACACCTACGTAGGCGTGCTCAACTGCGACGGCGAGCTGGTGGAGATGGCGCGCTCGGCCGGCGCGACCGAACCCCAAGTCTTCCGCAAGATCATGCTGCCCGGCGCGCTCCCCTACATCACGGCGGGCCTGCGCGTGGGCGCCTCGCTCGCGCTCATCAACACCGTCGTCGCCGAACTCTACACGGCCGTGAAAGGTCTCGGCGGCCTGCTCTCGGTGTACGGCAACAGCTTCCGCATGGCGCCCTACTTCGTCGTCGTCTTCGTGCTGGGTGCGCTGGGAGTCATCGTCATGCAATCGCTCCGGATCCTCGAACGCAACGCCGATCGCTGGCGTTACGATAGCGAACACCACTAAAGGAACTGCACGTGGCTAAGATCGTCTCGGTCGTCGCATCGACCCACAACCCGCGCATCTTCTGGAATCGCGATCAGGCGACGCCGGAAGACATGGACGAGCTCTACGCAACGTTCGCCGAAGTCAAGGACATGCTCGCAGCCACCAAGCCCGATCTCATCGTGGCGGTGGCGAACGATCACCTCGACAACTTCTTCTTCGATAACTTGCCGACGTTTTCGGTCGGTACCGGCAAGAGCGCCGAGGGTCCGTTCTGGTATGAGAGCGACATCATGGCGCTGCCGCACTACAAGTTCGACATCCATCAGAAGTTCGCCGAATACATCTTGCGCGACGGCGTCGAGACCGGGATCCAGTTCTCGCAGGCGCGCGAACTCCACCTCGACCATGCCTTCACCGTTCCGCTCTCGTTCCTGCGGCCCGACTCCGATCTGCCGGTGGTGCCGATCGTCACCAACGCCTTCGGTTACCCGCTGGCCAACAACCGCCGCTGGTACGAACTCGGCCACTTCATCAAGCGCGCCGTCGAGGCGTGGCCGGGCGCGGAGCGCGCGGCGCTGATCTGCTCGTTCAACCTCACCGTCGAAGTCGGCGGCCCGCTGATGGGCAACATCGACTTCGCCTTCGCGCGTTATCTGCTCCAACTCATGGGCGAGGGCAAGCGCGACGAGATCCTCGAGAAACTCACGGTCGAGCGGCTGATCGAAGCCGGCAACTCGACGACCGAGTTCCTCAACTACGTCACCGCACTCGGCGTGGTGGAAGAGACACTGCCCACGTTCATCAAACACAAGCCGGTCAAGGGCGTCGGCACCTGCCCGATCGCGTTCTGGACGCTGTGATGATGAACGCCGGCCGTCGCGAATTCATCACCGCAGGTTCCGCCGCCGTTGCCGCCGCCGCGCTGCCGCTCCGGGCGCGGGCCGCGGATCCGTTTCGCATCATCATCACCGAGACGCAGATACCGCTCGTTCCGAATTCCGTCACGTGGCTCGCGCTCTCGCTCGGCTACTTCAAACGCGCCGGCGTCGACGTCGACCTGATCGAGGTCGGACAGACGCCGTCGGCCGTCGCCGCGCTGCGGTCGGGCGGCGGCGAGATGGCGAACATCGCCACCGACACCGCGCTGCAGCTCATCGGCCGCAAGCAGATGAACTTGCACGGCGTGATTTCACCCGATCGCGCGCTGCCGTTCGTCATCGCGGCCAAAAAATCGATCGGCAAGATCGGCGACCTTACCGGCAAGACCTTCGGCGTCGCGCGCGTGGGCAGCGTCGACTACGAGATGACGCGGGTCGTGCTGGCCAAACTCGGCGTGAACCCGGATTCCGTGCAGTATCTCGCGATCGGGCAACCCGACGTGCGCGCGCAATCGCTCCTGGCGAACCAGATCGATGCCACGACGTTTTCGATCGGTATCTACACCACGCTGCCGGACAAGAGCAACATCAAGGTCCTCGTCGATCAAGCAAATTATTTCAAGAACGCCCCGTTCGTGACCAAACTCAACGTGGTCACCGACGACGCGGTGAAGAATCGCGCCAAAGACATCCAGGCCGTCGTAAAAGCGCTGATTGCGGCCTCGCGCGATTTCGCTGCCCATCCGCAGATCTGGGTGAACGCGATGGCGGCCGCGCGCTCCGATGTCTCGAAGGCACAGTTGACGACGCTGGCAACGGCCTATCAGAACAGCTGGAGCGTCAACGGCGGGCTCAACCTCAGCGCGCTGAAGTTCACCACCGACACGCTCTACAAGGGTCCGGATTTCAAGGATCTGCCGCCGGTCGATCCGAGCGATTGGATCGATCTCAGCTACATCAAAAACACGCTGCGCGCAACCGGCGTCGACAAAGCGGCCGACCTCCCCGCGTGAGCGTTGCGCCCTCGTCGATCAGCATGCGCGGCGTGGGCAAGACGTTCCGGCGCGCGAAATCGCACGACGGGGTCGAAGCCCTGCGCGATGTCACGCTCGAGATCGAACCGAATACGTTCGTCTCGCTGGTGGGCCCGTCGGGCTGCGGCAAGACGACGCTGTTGCGCATGCTCAACGGCCTGATCCAGCCCGATACCGGTGAGATTCTCGTCGGCGGCGCTCGGCCGGCGCCGGGACCGCACATGGGCTTCGTGTTTCAGTCGTTTCGCCTCTTACCGTGGCGCACGATTCGCGAGAACGTCGCCTTTCCGGTCGAACTCAGCGGGATGAACGCGGCCGAGCGCCGCGACCGCGCCGACACCTATCTCGACATGGTCGGCTTGCGCCGTTTTGCCGATTCGTATCCGGCCGAACTCTCGGGTGGCATGAAGCAGCGCGCCGCGCTGGCACGCGCGCTGATCGCACAGCCGCGTTACCTGCTGATGGACGAACCGTTTGCCGCCCTCGATGCCCAGACGCGCGAATTCATGCAGATCGAATTGGCCAAGATCTGGTCGCACCACAAGAGCATCGTCGTCTTCGTCACGCACAGCGTCGACGAAGCCGTACTGCTCTCCGATCGCATCGTGCTGTTGCGGCCGCGGCCCGGCCAAGTCGCCGAAGTGGTCGACGTCAAGCTGCCGCACCCGCGCTGGGAATACGACGCGCGCGCGACGCCGGAGTTCGTCGCAATGCGGCACTATCTGTGGGAGCGCATCAAGGACATGGTCGCCTCCGACCCGCAGTCGGAATTCTACCAGCGGTGATCCAGACCGCGCGCGGTACCCATGGGGTGGTGTCGACCGGACATCCGCTCGCGACCGATGCTGCGCTCGACGTGCTGCGCGCCGGCGGCAACGCCGTCGACGCCGCGGCGTGCGCGGCGTTCGTGCTCAGCGTCGTGTGCCCGTACGCGTGCACGCTGGGTGGCGATCTGTATGCGCTCGTCTATGATCCCGCGACCAAACGCGTCGAGGGTCTCAACGCCACCGGCCGTTCGCCGCGCGATACCGCCGGCGACGTGCAGGCGGATGCGTTGCGCGTGGGCGTGCTCTCGGCAACGATTCCGGCGCTCGTGCGCGGGCTCGGCGATCTGCTCGAACGTTACGGCTCGCGCAGCTTCGGCGCACTGCTCGAGGCCGCGATCGCATACGCCGGCGACGGCTTCGCCGTGCATTCGACACTGGCCGACAATACGCGCGACCGCGCGGAACTGCTCGCGCGCGATCCGGCCGCACGCGCCCTGTTCCTACCGGACGGCAAACCGCTCGCGCTCGGCACGACGTTCAAACAGCCCAACGTCGCACGCGTGCTGCGCGAACTCGCGGCGGGCGGTCCGGGCGCATTCTACTCGGGCGAGATCGCAGAACAATTGGTCGGCGACGCGCAAGCGATCGGCGGGACGTTCGCGCTCGAAGACTTCGCGGCGCACGAATCGCTGTGGCAGTCGCCGCTGGCTGTGCCGTTCTACGGCCGCGACGTGTGGACGATGCCGCCCAACTCCTACGGGCCGACGCTGCTCTTTCAGCTGCTCGAGCTCGAAGCGCAGCACATCGATGCCGTCGATCCGGAAAGCGCGGACTTCATTACGCGCGGGTTCGCGGCACGCAAGCGCGCGTACGCGCAAGCGGCGAAGTGGATCGCCGATCCGGCCGTCGCCGAAGCGCCGATGCGCGAGTTGCTCGCCGCGGCGCTGCTCGCGCGAACGCCCGTGACCGCACCGCCGCCGCCGGAAGCGCGCGACCGGTGCACCACGAACGCGATCGTCATCGACGGCAACGGACTTGCGGTTTCGCTGATCGAGAGCGTGTCGGCTCCATACGGTTCGGGGGTCGTGCTCGAACGGAGCGGCATACTGCTCAACAACCGCATGGCCGGCTTCAACGCCGACCGCGCACATGCCAACGGGATCGCCGCCGGTAAGCGGCCGGCCAACACGCTCGCACCGTGCATGGTCACGCAGGCCGGCGCGCTGGCGATGAGCATCGGTACGCCCGGCACGGTCGGGCAGACGTGCACGCTCGCGCAAATCCTCGCCCGCGTTTACGCGTGCGGACAAGACATTGCCGAGGCCGCCGGGCCCCCGCGCTGGTCGGTCGATTTTCAAGGCAAATTGGTCGTCGAAGATACGATGGCGCCGGCCCTGCGCGACGCCGTGCTCGCGGCGACCGAAGGCGCGCACGTCATGCCGAGCGGCTGGATCAGTTTCGGCTCGATCAAGGCCGTGACCGTCACCCCGGAGGGACTCATCGGGATCGCCGATTACCGCCGAGCGGCCACGACTGCAGGCTGGTGATCCGGCCCATATTGACTTTGGAACAAAGCTAAATTATAAAGAGGTCATGACGACCTCCGAGCCTTTGACGGCCGGCGCGTTCCGGGAAGCCCTCGGAAGCTTCGCCACGGGCGTCGCGATCGTCACCGCGCGCAATGCCGGATCCGAACCGGTCGGGATGACGATGAGCTCATTCAACTCGGTGTCGCTCGATCCGCCGCTCGTGCTCTTCAGCGTCGACCGCAAAGCTTTGAGCTTGCCCGAAATGTGCGCCGCGCGCGGCTACGCAATCAACGTGCTCGGCAGCCCGCAACAGCATCTCTCCACGCGCTTCGCGCGCTCGCGCGAAGATAAGTGGGCCGACGTCAACCACTCGCCGGGCTTCGGCGATGCACCGGTAATCGCCGACGTGCTCGCGCACTTCGAGTGCAAGCCATACGCGCAGTACGACGGCGGCGACCACGTGATCTTCGTCTGCGAAGTCGTCCGCGCCGTATGTTCCGCCGGCGATCAGGAACCGCTAGTCTTCTACCGCGGGAAATACCACACGGTCGTCTCCAAATAATCCGTCATCCCGAGCTTGTCAAAGGACCGCCACCGCGTGTGATGATAGCGGCTGTCCCTCGACAAAGTTCGGGATGACAGTGGGGGTTTAGAGGCGCTTGACCAGTGAGATGCGGGCGGTGCGCGGGAACGGGGCCGAGAGGCCGCGTCCGGGACCGTTGCTGTAGGAGATCGAGCCGTCCGGATTGATCATCTGCTGGATCGGGACGGTGCCTTGGTTGTAGACCGCGTGAGCGAGGTTCGCGCCGAAGTTGAGATTGTTCAAGTTCTCGATCGACGCTTGCAGCGACCAGCCGCTGCCGAGCCCCATTTGCACGCCGGCGTCGAGCATCACGTATGCGGTCGTGTTGTAGGAGTTGTTGTCGCCTTCGTAGTCGGCGCCGAAGCGTATCAGCGAGCCGTACTTCGTCGCCCATTGCAGGTTGACGTAGCCTTTGGCGTACGGGTAGCCGTAGTCTTGAACCAGGTCGCCCGTGTAGGTGCCGAGCTGCTCGAACGAGACCGGTAAATTCACGTAGTTGAGGCGATTGAACGTTCCCGTGACGCTGTAGCCGAAGCCGGCGGGCGGGAGATCGGCCAACGTGAACTCGACGCCGCGCGACTGACGGCCCGAGCCGTTGAGGTTGATCTCCTGGAAGTAGGACACGTTCGTCGCGTAACCGGGCGGCGGCGGAATCGCGATTTGCGTTTGCAGCCACGTGTTGTGCACGAAGACGTTGAAGATGTCCATCGAAAGAACGGTGCCGTTCTTCCACCGGTAGCTGCCGCCAAGATCTTCGGCGACGACTTCTTCCGGCAAGATCGTCGGGTCGGGAACGGTGAACGCGAAGCCGTTCGTCGCGGTCGTCTGCGAAACGAGGCCCGAGACGAGGCTCGCGTACGGCACCTCGATCGATGAACCGACCGTCGCGCGCATCGAGAGATTCCCGGTCGGCCGCCACACGAAGCCGAAGTGCGGATCGTAGTGCGAGGAACCGTTGATGAACGGCGAGAGCACGATCGGCGCGAGACCGAGATTGATCTTGTCACCGGCCGCGACTTGCGCTGCGCCGAAGGAGTTGAGGAAGTCCGGACTCTCTTGCTGACCGAGGATCTTGTAGACCGTGAAGTAGTTGCCGAGATCGAACTCGAGTTTCGGGGTCAGTTGAAGTTGCGCGGTGAGCGCGATCGACGTGACCGACGCGAACGTCTCCGGGATCGCGAGCGGCGTCGCCTTATAGCCGGCCACCAAACCGCAGCCCGGCTGGTAGGCGGGGTCCAAATGGTTGGCCGGCGCCGCGCCGCCGGACTGCGTGAACGAGCATCCGGCTGCGAGCGGCGTCAGGTCGCCCGAGTAGCTCGTCGTGTCGTTGTAATAATGGTCCACGCTGACGTTGTAGATATTGTTACCGACCGGATGGATATAACTGAACGTGTAGCCGCCGAGCTTGTCGTACTCGAGGGAATCGACGGGCGTGCCGAAGCCCCAGACGCCGGCGTTGTTCTGCGCCGTGCTCGTCGTGTAGCAGGGCGAAGCAGCGCTGCAAACGAGCCCGTTCGCGTTGTTCGTTACGCCGAACGCCGCCGGCCCGAGCGCACTAACGTATCCGGGGGTGCCGGGCAACGCGCCGAACGCATAACAGGGGCCCTTCGCTCCGGCGGCCGTCGCCGCGACGAACTGCAGTTGGCAATTCGCGTTGCTGGTGACTTGGAACGAGGCTTGCGCCGTGGAGCCGTTGCCGTAGATCGAGGTGGCTTGCGAACCGTCGCTCAAACGCGTGATCGTCGCGGTGTAGGGACGCAGCAGCAGCGTATCGTTGCCGATCGTCGTCTTGAAGTCGAGGTTGAAGTTCGGGTTGTTGTTCGAGATCGCGGTACCGGGGGCGAACTGATAGAGCGGGACGTTCGTCTGGCCGGCGATACCGGGCAAGAACGGTGAGTTGTAGCTGGACGTTGCCGTACAGCCCGCACCGCTCGCAGGTTTGCCGCCCGCGACGCACTGCGGGATATTCGCATAGCCGACGAACTGCGCGAACTCGGCGCCCTCGGGATCGAGGGTGGCCTGCAGTCCGAAGAATTCGAACGCAAGCGAGGTGGCGTCAGAAAACTTGTAACGGACCTTAGCGAGCTGCGCGTTCATCTCTTGCGGGCTCGTGAGCGGTTGGTAATAGCCGACGTTATTGGCCGTGAGCGGGTACGGCGGGGCGTAGGTGAAGGTCGCGTTGGGACGCGTGCCGGTGACGCCGTACGCGTACGCCTGATTCGATGAGCCCAGGTAACCGCTGAACGATTTACCGAGCACGAACGACCACTTATTGCCGATGTTGAAGTTGAAGAGTAAGTTATAGAGGCTGCCGCCGAAGTTGTCGACGCCGGTTTGAATGTAGCCCGAGTCCTTCGTGCTGAAATCCGGGGTGCGGACGTTGAGCGAACCGACGGCCGACTCGCCCGCGGTCGGGCCGTTGAGACCGGCTCCATCGAGGATGTCGATGCCGCCGAGCAGACCCGTGTTGGTGAACTGGCCGAGGAACGTACCGGAAACGCCGCTCGAAATCGGATGACCGTCGATCAGCACCATCGTCTCCTGGCCGAGGCCGTGGAGACGGAAAAAGCTGTTGTTCGTGGCCGAGTTGGTCGAGGCGACGATGCCCGGCATGGTCGCCACGAGCTTCGGCAGATCCGGCACGTTGCGTTGCTGGATCGTCGTCTGCGAAAGGGTCGACGTGGCACTCGAGGAGATGTTGAACTTCGCTAAGTTGCCGCCGGTGTTCGTGACCGTGCGGCCGATGACTTGAAGATTGCTGAGCGTGGATTCCGTCAACTCGACGCTCACCGTCGCCGGGGAGTCGGCGGTGGCGGTGACCTGCGCCGAGCCGCCCTGGTAGCCGCCCTTGTTGACGGTAACCGTATAGACACCGGGCTGGACCGTCACCGAAAAGTTTCCCGATGCATCGGTCGTGGTCGTCACGTGCGAGGGACCATCGAAGATCACCGCCGCGCCGCTCAATCCGCCCCCGCCGCCCGCCGCGCTGACCTGACCCGTTACGGTCGCCGTCTGCGTTGCCTGCGCGACGCTCGTGCCGGCTAAGGGCGCCGCACTGACGGGCCCGGCGAAGGCGCAAAGCGCCAGAATAGCGGCAACCGCTGCACCGTAGACCATGCGCACGGGGACACTCCTTGTCAGGTCCCTCGGGGAACCTTCGACACAAAGCTAGTTTTGGGATTATAACCTCTGCTTAACGTTGTCGTCAATGGGCCGAATGGTTAGGGTAAAAGAACGACCGTGAGCCAAACACATAGACGCGATTTTCGAGAGAGGCCTCAAATCAAACACAAAGAAGGCGCTGCGATGCTCAAGCGTGTCCTGGTGTTTTTCGCAATCATGCTCGGCTGTTCGCAATTCTCGTTTGCGCAAGGTCCGACAACGATTATCGTTGCGGGCCCGCCCGACGAAGGTTTCAAAGATGTCTACTATGGCGTGCAGTCGGGTTTGTTCGCGAAATACGGACTCGACGTGCAGCCGCGCATCGTTCACGGCGGCGCGGTCGTACTTGCCGGCTTAGCCGGCGGATCGTATGCGGTCGCGTATACGAACATCGTGCCCGTACTGCAAGCGCACGCGCACGGTCTGCCGTTTCAAATCATCGCACCGTCCACGATCTTCATGAGCGAACGGCCGCAGAACGCGATGCTCGTCGCCAAAGACGCGCCGTTCAAGACGGCGCGCGACCTCAACGGGAAGACGATCGGCACGCAGTCCCTGCAAGATCTCAACTCCGTTTCCATGCGCGCCTGGATCGATAAGAACGGCGGCGACTCGAACACGCTGCACGTCATCGAAGTGCCTTCACCCTCGGCTGTTTCGGCGCTGACCTCGCACCGCATCGATGCGATGGCGCTATCCGAACCGCTGCTCACGATGGCGCTCGAAACCGGACAGGTGCGCATTTTTGCGCGCCCGCAAACCGCCATTTCGGAACGCTTTCAATCGCAGGTCTTCGTCGCCAACACCGGTTTCGTGTCGGCCAATCCCGAGGCGATGGAGCGATTTGCGAAGGCCATGCACGAGTCTGCCCTCTATAACAACGCCCATCTGTCGCAAACCGTGCGCCTCGTTTCGGGCTTTACTTCCGTGCCCGCAGACGTGATCGCACGCACCACCCGTTCGCTCGATGGGGATTACGCGGCTCCCCGTTTCATCCAGCCAATCATCGATTTCGCGGCCAAGTACGGAATGATTCCGCAAGCGTTCCCGGCCGAAGAAATCATCAGCCCGGCGGCATTGAAAGCCCCGCGCTGATGAGCCGTTAGGAGTTCCCGATGCCAGACATCATCAACTACGAAGTCGCGTGTTTGCAAACGATCACGCGGCAGGTTTCGCTCACCGACGACGAGCAGCTCGACCGCGACATCCGCGCCAACATCGCGCGCATCTGCGAGCTGATCGACTACGTTACCTCGTTCGGTAACTCCGACGTCAAACTGGTCGTGACGCCCGAATACGCCGTCAACGGAAACTTCCGCGTGATCAACCTCGACGCGTGGTGCCGCATCGCGACGACCGTGCCGGGCCCGTACACCGACATCTTCGCCGAGAAGGCCAAGGCGCGGAAAATCTATCTTGCCGTCAACATGCTCGAAGTGCACCCCGATTTTCCGCGCCGCTTCTTCAACTGCTCGATGCTCTTCGGACCCGACGGCAAAATCCTCATCAAGCACTGGAAAAACAATAACAACTGTTGGGTCTTCCCCTACACGACTCCGGCCGACATCTACACCGAGTTCGTGGCGAAATTCGGGCGCGAAAACCTCTTCCCGGTCGCCAAAACCGAGATCGGAAATATCGGTTTGATCACCTGCGGCGAGCTCGGGTTCCCGGAAAATGCGCGCTGCACGGCGATGAACGGCGCCGAGGTGCTCTGTCATCTTACCTCCGAGCCCAACAACATGAGCCACGGCGATTCCCGCAACTGGAAGGGCCTGCGGACCGCGCGCGCCTACGAAAACAAGTGCTACCTGGCGGCCGCCAACATCGGTCTTTACGAAGGTGGTCTGCGCGGTTTGCACGATTCCCACGGTGATTCAGCAATCCACTATTTCGACGGATCGATCACCAACGAGATCCAGGGGCCGGGCGAGGCGACCATCAAATGCCGCATCAACCTCAACGACTTGCGCCTTTCGAAGACGCGGCCGTTCCACCCGACCTCGATTCGCGCTCAGCTTTACGCAAAAGAGTACGCGAGCTGGCCGAGCTGGCCGAACGACGGCTTCGCCGAGAAACCGATCGAAAGCATCGAGGACACCCGCGCGATTTTCCGCGCGCTGGTTAAGGAAAGGCAAGCCCGCGGGATCGATCGCGCGCCGATCGATTTAAACGCTCTCTGAACGCCCATTGACTTTGTAACAAAGCTATCTTATATAAAAGATACCTTTTTTGAGCTAAGGTAGGGACCATGCGTAACGGATACCGGGTCATCGACGTGGATAGCCACGTTACCCCGTCTTTTGAAGTGCTTCACCGGTACGCCGGTCAAGCGATTCGCGACCGGTGGGACGAGTTTTCGCCCTTCATGCGCGAGATGAACTCGCCCCCGGGACGTGGGCATCCGCTCGGCCCGTGGCACACGATCAAGGTGCGCCCGATTCCCTACGACCGCATCGCGGGCCAAAAAGCCGGCGCTGAGAAGATCGAAAAAGGCGGCGCCGGTGCCGTGGAAGGCCGCGTCGAGAACATCTCCTCCGAAGTCTGCCACGAGCGCATCCAGCACGATAACCCGGAAGGCCGGCTCGAAGACATGACGCTCGAAGGCGTCGACGTCAACGTGTTGATCCCCGGCACGTGGGCGCCCGCATCGAGTTCGTTCGAAGCGCCGCTCACGACGGGTCTCTACGACGCCTATCACACCTACATGCGTGACTTCTGCAGCGCGGATACGAACCGCCTCAAGGGCCTCTTCCTCGCGCCGGGTCACGACGTTGCGTGGGCCGTTGCGGAACTGAAGAAAATCGGAAACGAGCCGTGGCTATGCGCCGTCTGGCCGTCACTGCCCGAAGGCATGCCGATCGACGATCCCGATCTCAACCCGCTGTGGGAAATCATGAACGATCTGCACCTGCCGATCATGCACCACAGCTTCTTTTACGAACCGCCGTACTTCCCGGGCGCACGCGACATCTGGGGAAACTCGGCGATCGCGCGCACCGCAGCGCATCCTTGGGGCGCGCAGCGTTCGCTCGCGTACATCATCGCCGGCGGCATCCTCGACCGCTATCCGAACATCAAAGTCGGTTTCGCGGAAACCGGACACGGCTGGCTGCCGAACTGGCTCTTGCGCCTCGACAGCCAAGTGCACTACGTCAAAGGCGTGGTGCCGAAGCTGAAGTACCTGCCGAGCGAATATGCCAAGATGGGCCGCGTCGCGATCTGCATCGAAGCGCACGAGGGTCCGAACATGACGAAAGCCGTGTTCGACATCCTCGGCGAGACGTGCTTGATGTACTCCTCGGACTTCCCGCATCCGGAGTGCGACTGGCCGCACTCGGTCGACAACGTCCTGAAGTGGATGGACGTGCTGGGCGAAGACCGCATGCGTCATCTGCTCGCGACGAATGCCGATGCCTACTTGCGGATGGGAGCGCTCTCAACCAAATGAGCGCAAACGCGTGGACTACCGCACGGCGATGACCTACGTGGAGGCGGCGAAACGCATCGCCGCCGAGCGTGGGGTTGAAGTCAGCGTGGCCGTGCTCGATGCGGCGGGTCATCCCGTCGTCATCGCGCGCGGCAAAGAAGACGCGTGGCACGGTCCGTATATGGCGGCCGGCAAAGCGCGGCTCGCCGCCGCATTTCGCAAAGGCACGAAACAACTGCTCGAACAATGGGCCGACCGCCCGATGTATCCGATGAGCCTGACCGAGATCATTCCGGGCGGGGTCACCCTCAATCCGGGTGGTTATCCGATCTTCGTGAACGGCGAATGCATCGGCGCGATCGGGGTCGGCGGCGGCTCGCCCAAATTCGACGACGATATCGCACACGATGCGGTCACCTCGCTCGCGGAGACGCACGCGTGAAAAAGATCCCGATCAAAACCGAAGGCGCACCGATCCCCACCGGGCCGTTCAATCAGGCGATCCGCTGGGGCGATCTCGTCTTCACGTCGGGACAAGCCGGACGCAACCGCGAAACCGGCAAGATGGGCGACGTCGCCGATCAGGCGCGTCGCTGCCTAGCCAACTTGTCGGCGGTACTGGAAGCCGCCGGAACCTCGCTCGAGCACGCGCTGAAGGTGACCGTGTACTTGCGCAACGTCGAAGACCGCGATGCGTTCAACGCCGTGTACGTGGAAGTGATGCCGAAGCCGTTCCCGGCCCGCACCGCCGCGTTTTGCGAACTCGGAAATCCGGATATGCTCGTCGAGATCGAAGTCGTCGCCGGCGTTCCCGGCTAACGCAAGGAGAAGGACGATGCTCAAAACCGGGCGCGCTCATCTGGAATCGTTGCGCGACGGGCGGACGATCTTCATCGACGGACGGCGCGTGGACGACGTCACGAGCGATCCGGCGTTTGCCAACGCGTCGGCCTCGATTGCATCCCTGTACGACGTCGTGAGTTCGCCCGAGCTGACCGACCGCATGACCTATGCGCTCGACGACGGCCGGCGGGCGAACCGCATTTGGCAGCTTCCGAACTCCTACAACGATCTGGTCGAACGCCGGCACGCGCTCGAGACGCTCTCTGAAAAGAACGGCGGCTTCGTCGGCCGCGGACCCGATCACGTCGCCTCGTGCATTGCGGGATTGCACATGGGCCGCGAGGTTTTTGAAGCCTACGATCCCAAGCGCGCCGCGGCGGTCAGCGACTACTACGCCTTTGCGCGCAACAACGACGTCTACCTCACCTACGCGCTGATCAACCCGCAGGCCGACCGCTCGAAGACCGCCTCCGAACAGAGCACGGAGTTCCTGGCGGCCGGCGTCGTCGACCGCGACGCGCGCGGCCTGACGATTCGCGGCGCCAAGATGCTCGCAACCGGCGCACCGTTCGCGAACGAAATCTTCGTGACGTGCATCCAGCCGCTGCGCCCGGGCGATGAGAAGTATGCCGTCTCATTCGTCATTCCGATGAACGCGCCGGGTCTGAAGATTCTCTCGCGTAAGTCATACGAAGAAAGCGCGGTGTCGGTGTTCGACAACCCGCTGGCCGCGCGCTTCGATGAAAACGATGCGGTCATCTACTTCGACGACGTGCTCGTGCCGTGGGAGCGCGTCTTCGTCGACACCAATCTCGAGATGTGCCAGAAGCAGTTCCACGCGACCCCCGCGCACGTCTATCAGAACTACCAGTCCATGATCCGGCTGACGGTGAAACTGCGCTTCATGCTCGGCATCGCACGCCGGGCCGCCGAGACGAACGGCATCCTGGGTCTTCCGCCGGTGCGCGAAATGCTCGGTCAGCTGGCGGCGGAGACCGCGATGGTCGATGCGCTCGTCGTCGCGATGGAAGCCAAAGGGACGATGCACGGTGCATATTACGTGCCCGACCGGCATACGCTCTACGCGGCCCAAGTGCTTACCCAGCAGTTGTATCCCAAGGTCGCGCACACGCTGCGCGAGATCGCCGGCGGCGGCATGATCGCGCAGCCGTCGTCGTACCTCGACTTTGCCAACCCCGAAATCGCAGAGTACATCGATGCGACGCAGCAGTCGCCGCTGAGCGACGCGCACGACAAGGTCAAGTTCTACAAACTGGCGTGGGATGCGGTCGGCTCCGAGTTCGGTTCGCGTCACACTCAGTACGAGATGTTCTACGCGGGCGCGATGTTCGTCACCAAGGGGCACTCGTTCCGCACCTACGACTGGGAGCGCGCAACCAGCCTCGTCGACGCGATTCTCGACTCCTACGATCTGCCTGCCGGCACGCCGGCCATCGCGCTCGTCCGATGAGCGCAACCGCAACGGCTCCGGCCGGCGTCCTCGATACGCGCTTTCGCGCCGCGCTCTCGCGCATGGCGCAGCGCGGGCGTTTGCGCGCGTATAACGCTCCGGTCGACATCGAACTCGAAACCGCCGGCCTGATGAAGCGCCTCGACGGCGGCCCCGCGCTGCTGTTCACCGACGTGCGCGGCTATTCGATTCCCGTCATCGGCAATTTTCTCGCCGCACGCGAAAACTGCGAAGCGGCTTTCGGCGTCGATTACCGGACGATCCGCGAATTCATCGTCCGCGCACTCGCCGGTCCGCTGACGCCCGAACCCGCTTCTTCCGCACCCGTGCACCAGAACGTGATCACGAGCGGCATCGACATCGGCCGTCTGTTGCCCGTGCTCAAGCACACCGCCGCCGATTCCGGCCGCTTCATCACCGCCGGCGTAGTCGTCACGCGCGATCCGGAAACGTCCGTCTATAACGCATCCTACCATCGGCTGCAACTCGTCGGCCCCAATACCGCCGCAATCCAGCTCGATCTCGGACGGCATTTGCGCGTGGCCTGGGAGCGTGCCAAAGCGCGCGGTGAGGCGCTGCCGATTGCGATCTGCATCGGAACCGACATCGCGCTGCAGTACACGGCCGCGACGATGGGCTCGCAGATGCCCGAAACGACCGACGAGCTCGCCGTCGCCGGCGGTCTTGCGGGGCGCCCGTTGCCGGTTACCGATGCGATCACGCAACCGCTGATCGTGCCGGCCGAAACGGAGATCATTCTCGAAGGACGCATCCTTCCCGACCAGACGGTGCCGGAGGGACCGTTCGGAGAATTCGTCGGCTATCTCTCGCCGCCGGGACAAGCGCCGTTGGTCGAGATCACCGCGATCACGCACCGCACGAAGCCCATCTACCACGCGATCAACGGTTACGGTCGCGAGACCGTCATGCTGCGCAAATACGTGCTCGAAGCGAGCCTGCTCAAAGTGCTCACGGCATCCGTGCCGATCGTCGTGGATGCGGAAATGACGGCCGGCGGATTGCACCGCTTCCACGCCGTGATCCAAGTGCGCAAGACAGCGCCGCAGCATAACGGCCTGCAGCGCAACGCGATCCTCGCCGCCTTCGGCGCGCTCAAGGATCTCGATCTCGTCACGGTCGTCGACGACGACATCGACATCCGCGATCCGGCCGACGTCGAGTACGCGGTCGCGACGCGCATGGAAGCCTCACGCGACCTCTTCACGATTCCCGGCGCCCGCGGTCACGAATACGTCCGCGTCGGAGCGAACGGCATTCGCGCCAAGCTGGGCATAGATGCCACCGTACCATTCGAGGAGCGGGCCCGTTTCACACGCGCGCAGTTCGCCCCCGTCGACGTACGCGAAGATGTGATCGACGCCGACGCCGGACGTTTGCGTGCGCTCATCGAAGATCGGTCATAAATGAAAGCGCGTCACCAAACGGTATCGAAGCCACAGCTCCTCGTCGACGGTGTCGACACCGAGTTCCGTTCGTTCATCCACGATTTTCTCGCCTTCTCGGCCCTGGTCAGCGACATCCGTGCCGGATTCGGCGCGTACCTCGGTATGACGGGCATCGGCTACACCACGCTCATCTCGATCGCCCACCTCCAAGGCCGCTTCGGCATCGGCGTCAACGCCATCGCCGAGCACTTGCACCTCTCGGGCGCGTTCATCACCACCGAGGTCGCCAAACTCGTCCGCGCGGGTTTGGTGCACAAGGGCGTCAACGCGAAAGACAAACGGCGCGTGCTCTTGACCGTCACGCCGGCCGGCCGTAAGTTGCTCAACGAGCTCGCCGCGCTGCAGGCGCCGGTCAACGATGCGCTCTTCGACTGCCTGAGTGCCGCGGAGTTCGCGCAGTTGCGCAACCTGCTCGCGCGCTTGGTGCCCTGCGGCACGCGCGCCATCTCACTGCAGTCCTACCTGATGTCCCCGCAGGACCGCGAAGCGAACGCCTAGAGCGGGATTTGCGGCGCGAACAGGTCGGTCGCGCGCATCGGTGACTTGAGCACGCCGTAGTTCGCCAACAGATCGAGTACGGGCTGTACGTCGGCCGGACGCATCCGTTCGGCGTAGGTCACGCGCGTGTACTCCGGGAGCATGGGCACGTGCGAGTATTTCTCGAGGATCTTGGCTGAGGCCGCGTGATTCTTGTTCGCCCACGCGCCGGCCGCAAGGACGATCGCGTTGATCTTCCGCACGATGTCGGGATGCGCGCGCGCGTAGTCTTCGGTGGTGAAGTAAGCGGCGATCATGAACTTATCGCCGATCGCGTCGTAACATGCGGCGAGCAGGCGCGCGTCGGGCCCGTGCAGCGCGTCGTCCATTGCCGGTTCGCTGACCGATGCGGCATCGACGCGGCCGGCCTTCATCGCCGCGACCGTCTGCGGATCGCTGACTTCCACCCACTTGACCGTTTTTGAATCGCCGCCGTTCTTATCGATCCAGGCCTTCGCGCCGTAGTAGCTCATGTTCGAGATGTCGCGCGTCGCGATCGTCTTGCCGTTGAGGTCGGAGGCCTTCTTGATCGTTGAGTTCTTGAGCACGATGATGCCCGACGTCGGCGTCGCGCTCGAATAGATCGACGACGGCGCGATGATCTTGATCGGCAGCCCGCTCTCGCGCGCGGCAGCGATACCCGGAATCGTCATCGCCGCGACGGTCAGCGTTCCGCCGACCACGCCGGCCGCGGTCGCGCCGGGATTGTTGAACGCCTGAACGTCGACTTTCAGGCCGGCCTTCTCGAAGAGACCGAGATCCTTCGCGTAAAAGATCTCGCCGCCGGAATCGTTGGCGGTGCCGGCGATGACGATCGTCGCGTCGTCCTGCGCGAGCGAGGGCGCGGCGCCGAGCGCCAGCACCAGCGCGGCCGCGCCCAGCATCCGCGCCGCGCGCATCAGGCGGCTTTGCGCTCCCGGATGGCAAGCAGCACGCCGTCGAGATCGGCCATGTAGACGTCGCCGAGATTCGTGCGTTCGAACAGCTTCTTACGCACGGCGCCTTCTTCGCTGAACTCGAAGCTCTTCGGGTGCAGGTCGGGATTGCGCGTGATGCGTTTGAGGTCGGTTTGAAACGCTTCGAGGCTTTCGACTTCGAAGCCGAGATGGTCCATCGCCGGGCGTTCGATGCCGCTGCCGTTGTAATCCGAAAGCTTCCACGGGATGATGACGAGGCTGATGCGGCCGTCGGAGAGTTTGAACGAACCGTTCTCCGAGGTCACGTTCAGTTCGAACACCTCGCCGTAGAATTCGGCCAGCCGCTCGGGCTCGATCGTGCGCAGCGCGAAGTGCGTGAACACGCGGTCCTGTTCCCAGGCCGGCTTCTCGTACACGAAGTCGCGGTTTTTCATCCCCTTTTGCGAGAGGTCGAAGTACGTGCCGATCGGGTCGTGTATTCCGAGTCCGGCGAACGGACGATTGCTGGGCCGCTGCGTGATTTCGATCTGCGGCCACTTCTTCGCCACGCGAGCGCGCACGGTATCGACGTCTTCCACCTGAAGGCCGAAGTGATCCAAACCGGCTTGCCGGCCGCAGACACGCGGGTTGATGTTCATGCCCACGTAACCGTCGCCGATCGCGAGCGCGCCGGTGTTGAACTTCGCCGTCGAGCCCGACTTGAGATCGAACAGGCCTTGGTAGAAAACGCCCTGCGCGGCGTAGTTGTCCGACACGATCGCGACGTGGTTCAGTTTTGCAAACATAGCGGTCCCCTCAGGCCGGGACTACGGCCACCCAAGGGGGAGTCCTGCTAGGGCATGAAGGCCGCCTGATGCGCGTTAAGACCGAGTTCGTCGACCTGCCGCGCGGGGGCGGTGTGATGCGGGTGATGCTCGCGCGCCCGGCCGACGGCCTTCCGCGGCCCGCGCTTGCGTTTTACTCGGACATTTTTCAGCTTACCGAATCGACGCAACGCACGATGCTGCGCTTTGCCGGCTACGGCTTCGTCGTTGCGGCACCCGAGATCTATTGGCGTTTTGAAGCACCGGGTACGGCGTTGGTGTTCGACGACGCCGGACGCGACCGCGGGCAAGCCGATGCCAAGCGCATGCGTGCGGTTGATTTCGACGACGATATCGCCGCGCTGCTGACCTACCTCGCCTCCCGCAAAGACGTCATCGCCGACGCAATCGGCGCCGTCGGCTTTTGCCTCGGCGGTCACGTGGCATTTCGCGCCGCACTCTCGTCACGCGTGAAAGCGACGTCGCTCTTTTATCCGACCGGACTGCACGCCGGCGATCTCGCCGGCGACGGCGATGCCGGATCGCTCGCGCGGGCCGCCGAGATTCGCGGTCCGCTGCTGACGATCTTCGGCACCACCGACCCGCACACCGACGCAGCCGGACGCGAAGCGGTCAAGCGCGGCTTGGATGCGGCCGGCATTCGTCATCGTATTTCGCTTTACGACGCCGAGCACGCGTTCATGCGTGATGTCGGCGCACGCTACGACCCGAGCGCAACTGACGCAGCCCTCGCCGAAGCGATCGCGTGGTTTCGCGAGAATCTTATATGAAATCGTTTTGGATTCGTCCCACTGCGGACGGCACCGTGCTCGAGGAACGCAACGTTCCGACTCCCGAACCGGCCGATGGTCAGTTGCTCGTGCGCGTGCACGCGGCCGGCCTCAACCGCGGCGAACTGCTGTCCCGTCACGACCTGCACGGCGCGGGCGGCGAAGCGCGCCCGGCCGGCACCGAAGGCGCCGGTGAAGTCGTGCGCATCGGCGCGGGCGTCACGGCGTTCAAGCCCGGCGATCGCGTCATGGCAACCAGCCGCGGCACGTTTGCCGAGTACGTGATCATGCCGGTGGCCGTCGCGATGCCGGTGCCCGACACGCTAAGCTGGGCGGAAGCCGGCTGCACGCCGCTGATTTTTCTCGTCGCCCACGACATCCTCGTCGCGCAAGGAAAGCTCACGGCCGGCGAGTGGGTCTTCATTGCCGGCGCATCTTCGGGTGTCGGCGTGGGCGCGATCCAAGCGGCCAAGGCGCTCGGCGCCAAGACGATCGGCACCTCGGGATCGCCGGCGAAACTCGCGAAGCTAGCCGAACTCGGTCTCGACATCGGCATCGAAACGCGCGGTCCGGACTTCTACGATCGCGTCATGGAAGCCACCGGCGGAAAAGGCGCGGACCTCGTGATCGATGCTGTCGGCGGCACGGTGTTCGGTGAGTGCATGCGCAGCATGGCCTACGAAGGACGGCTCGCAATGGTCGGCTACCTCGACCGCGTGCTGGAGAGCACGATCGATCTCGCGACGCTGCATGCCAGACGCTTGAAGTTATTCGGCGTCTCCGCGGTCAACCGGACGCCCGAGCAGCGGGCAGCGGCGGTGCGCGCGTTCAAGGCGGATTTACTGCCGCTGATTGCAGCCGGCCGCCTCAAACCCTACGTCGACCGCGTCTATTCACTCGACGAGTTGCCGGCGGCGAAAGCGTTTATGGAAGCGGACGCGCACGTCGGGAAAATCGCCGTCGTTATGTAATCAGCTGCCGTCCCAGACGAAGTCGGCGGCGTTGACCTGCGGCAGAAACTTATACTTGGCGCCCGCATCGTAGACGACTTGCATGCCGGCTGCATCTTGCTTCGTCGAGAAGCGGCCGTACGCGCGCGGCTCGTTGATCGAGATGTACTTGTGCAGCACGACGGCCGCTTTCTCGGGATTCGCCGTAGCCCAATCGCCGGCGGCATAGATCGCGGAGGCGAAACGGTGCGCCGCATCTTTGTTGGCTTCGAGCCACGGCCGCAGAGCGTACCACACCGTCTGCACGGTGTGCGCCCCGATCGCATCGTCGCCGCTGCCGATCGAACGCGTGCGATCTTTGGCCGCCGAGAGCATCGGTTCGGGCAAGACGCCCGCATCGACGCGACCCGTAACGATCGCATTGGTGACGAGGAGCGGCCCCATCTCGACGAACTTCACCGTCGAGACGTCGCCACCGGCCTGATCGATCAATGCAATTGCGGCCAGCGCTTCGAGGCCGTTGAGCGTCGAAACGGCCACCGACTTGCCGCCCAGATCGCGCGGCGAGGTGATCGGCGAATTCTTCGCCACCACGACCGCGCTATTTTGAAAGCGTTTGTCGTGCACTTCGGCCGTGGCGATGATGACGAAGGGAATGTTGTGCGCGTGGGCCACGCCGACTTGCAGGGCATTACCGGCACCGATGTGCAGGTCGCCCGACGCAACGGCCGGTGCGATGGGCGCCGCGGTCGGGAGCACGCGCACGTCGGCGTTGAGCCCGTAGCGTTTGAAGAGACCGAGCTCTTCCGCATAGTAGGCTTCGCAGAGCCCTTCGGTACTCGCGCCCGCGATGCGCACGGCACCGCCGCTTTGCGCGCGCGCGATCCGTCCGCTGAGACTCATCGCGCCGATGAGCGCGCCGCTGCCGGCCAGCCACGCGCCGCGGCCCGGACGATCGATCATCGCGGCGCGGCGCCGACCGGCTCTTTGGCCGTCTCTCCGGAACGTTCGACTTCCGTCTCGACGCGTTGGAAACCGTGCTGCGAGATGTCGAACATGTTGCCCTCGGGATCGAGCGCGCGCTGTTCGGCATACGGCCGGTCGGCCGGACGCTTACGCGGCGCGGGCACACCGGCGCGCGCGAGTCGCTCGCCGATCACGGCGTTGCTGTCGACCTTGAAACCGAAATGGTTGAGCCCGCGCACGGCTTGTCCGTCGGCGTCGTGCGGCAGCACGGCAACGGTGATATAGCCGTCGCTCAGAAAGACCGCGCCCGAGCCCGAGGGACTGCGATGGACGACGTCCATTTCGAACACGTCTTCGTAGAACTTCGCCATCTTCGCGGTATCGTCCGCAAAGAGTGCAATGTGGCGGATCTGTGGTCTCGGCATCGGAGGCTCCTCATGTAGCGCCGGCGGGCTTGGGCCTAGATTCGCAACGCCGTCGAGCCTTAACCTTCGAGCCGCTAGGTTCCGAGCCGCGGAAAGAGCTTTAGGGCGTTGCCGCGATTGATCGCCGTCCGCACGTCGTCGGGCAGCGTCGTCGCATCGAAACCCCTGGCGGTCACCGCAATCGGCACGTAGGGTGTGTCGCTGCCGAACAAGATCTGCGAAACGGGCACGAGGTTCATCAGCGCCGACATCGCCGACGGGTTGGTGGAGTTCGCGATGTCGTAGTGGAGGCGCTTGAGTTCGGCGATGGCGCCGTGCGGGATCGCCGCATCGAATTCGTGATGGCGCGCGCCGAACGCTTCGATGCGCGCCGAGATCGGCATCGTGGTACCGCCCGCATGCGTGAAGATGAACCGGATGTCGGGAAATTGCGAGAACGTGCCGCCGAACAGCATGCTCGTGAGCGTGCGCGTGATCTCGAACATGAACTCATCCAGCGACGCAGCAATCCCCGGCAACGACGTCGCACAGCATTGCGGCGACGTCGGGTGGACGAACACCACGGCCTTGCGCCGGTTGAGCTCGGCAAAGAGCGGCTTGAACGATGGATCGCCCGGGTATTTCTCGCCGTAACTCGAAAGCAAGCCGATGCCGTCGGCCTTGAGCACATCGAGCGCGTATGCCGCTTCGGCCAGCGAGCCGTCGACATCGGGCAACGGTAACGCGGCGAAGTTTCCGAAGCGGCCCGGATAGTCGCGCAACAGGCCCGCCGCGTACTCGTTGCACGCGCGGGCGAGCTTGCGCACCGTATCGCGGTTGTTGCTCAGCATCGAGAGCCCGGGCGTCGACATCGAGAGCATTGCCGTCGCCACGCCCGTGCGATCCATCTCTTCGATCGCCGCTTGCGGCTTCCAATTGAGCACGGCATCGGGATTCACGTCGGCGCCGGCTTCGATTTGCTTGCGTCCCATCGCCAGATACGGCGGCGGAACCAAATGATTGTGCACGTCGATGCGCCGCGGGCCCGGTGTCTGCGCGAGCGCAGCGTGGGAACCTGCCAGCAGCACCGCGCCCGTGCCGAGAAACGCCCGCCGCCCGAGCGCGCATACGTCGTCGCCGTTCATTTCTTGACAGTCCCCTACGATGCGAATAGCATCCTCTTTCACATGGAACTTCGTCATTTGCGTTACTTTGTGGCCGTCGCCGAGCACTTGCATTTCGGACGCGCCGCAGAAGCGCTGATGACGGCGCAGCCCTCGCTCAGCCGGCAGATCCAGCAGCTCGAAGAGGAATTGGGTGCGACGCTCTTCGAGCGCAACAACCGCAATGTCGAGCTCACCGCCGCCGGCCGCACCTTCCTCGCCGACGCAAGGCGCACGCTCGACGCCGCCGATGCCGGAATGCGGCACGCACGCGAAAATGCGGAGGGCACGCGCGGAGAACTGCGCCTGGGCTTTATCGCGGGCGCGATGATGACGCACTTGCCGTTGGTGCTGCGCGAACACCGGCAGCGCTTTCCTGATGTCGACATCGTTGCGCACTCGATGTCGATTCCCGATATGCAGTCGGCGCTACATACCGGAACGCTCGATCTCGCGTGGACGATTCCGCCGCCCGATCCGGACATCACGTCGGCGATCATCACCGCAGACTCGCTGGTCGCGGCCGTGCCGGCCGGCCATCGCTTGGCGAAGCGCAAGGTCGTCGCGATCGGCGACCTCGCCGGCGACGCGTTGATCCTCCTCTCGCGGTCGGTCACACCGGTGCTTCACGATGATACGCTCGCGCTGTGTTTGGCGAACGGCTTCCGGCCCGCGCGCGTCTACGAATTCTTCGAAGGGTTGACGATGCTCGGATTCGTGGCGGCCGGTTTCGGTGTTGCGCTGGCGCCGTTCCCGTGGTCGGTCTTGCAGTTGCCGGACATTGCCTTTCGCAAACTCTCGGTAAATATCGCCTATAACGAAGCGCTGAGCTGGCGCACGGACCGGTACACGCCGATCATGCGCACGTTCGTGGAAACCGCGACGCGCGTGCTCAAAGCTCAATGATACTTTTCAAGCATCAATATCAGACAAACAAAATATTGGACGCATCAATCGCGGAGCGGTAGCCTAAAGCCACGGCGGGTTGACCCCGCCCCGTGACCCCGAAAAAAATCGGGAAGAAAAAGGCTCCTCACATGAACACGCTTCTGCCCCGCACCCTGATCGCCGCCGCGGCCGTCCTGGCCGGCACGGTGCAGGCCAACGCCGCCGGCACGGCCGCCAATCTCGCCTACACCCCGCCGGCGGCAACCGCACCGATCCGCATCGATCAGATGCAGCTCCCGCCGTTCACCGCGGGCGAACACAACCTGCTGCCGCGCTACATCACGGTCTCGTTTACGAACCTGCAAACGCAGCCGGCCACCGACGTCGTCTTCGGCATGCTCGATAGTAAAGGCCGCGTCGTCGACGAGTACGAGAACCGCGGCACCTTCTCGCCCGGCGTGAAGATCGCGGCGCAAGTACCCTTCGACCAGATCCTCGACAAAGTAGCGGGCTTCGACGTCGAAGCTGCAACGTTCGCCGACGGCACGACCTGGACGAAAGACGAGAACCTCAGCCGGCGCCAGTCATCGTTCTAATAGACTCCATCAAGACACTTCGCAGTACTCCGCCTCGGGCCGGCTCGGCGATGGACCGGCCCGAGGGTTTTCAGCGCCGCGAGCGCCAACGTCCACCGTCGGCATGCGGCCCTTCATCGCGGGTTTGGTTCGTCCGTATGCACCGGTATTGGTGCTCATTTTTGCTGCGATGCTGATCGAAACGGCGATGAGCTTGGCCGCACCGTGGCCGCTCAAAGTCATCCTCGACGACGTCGTCGGCCGGCACCATCTCCCGCCGGCGTTGGAGCGCGCGTTGGGGAACGCGGTCAACGACAAGCTGCAACTGGCGGGCATCGCGGCCGGCGCGTTTGTCGTCATCGCCGCGCTCGGGGCAGTAGCGAGCTATGTCGATAACTACTATACCGAAAGCGTCGGACAGTGGGTCGCGAACGACTTGCGGCTCGAGGTGTACGCGCACCTCGAACGCGTGTCGCTCGCGTACTACGATCGGCACGAAACGGGCCAGCTGCTCAGCACGTTGACCGACGACATCATCACGATCCAGAACTTCGCCTCCGGCGCACTGCTCGGCATCCTCATCGACGTGATGACGATTGCCGGCATGATCGGCCTGATGTTCTGGTTGAACTGGGACTTCGCGCTGATCGCGCTGGGAACGACCCCGTTCCTCCTCCTGATCGCGATGCGGCTCAAAGGTGCGGTGAAGCGCGCGACGCGCGAAGTACGGCGCCGTCAAAGCGACGTGCTGGCCGTGCTCCAAGAGGGTCTGCAATCGATCCGCTCGGTCAAAGCCTTCGGCCGCGAAACGCTCGAAACGGCGCACCTGCGCGACGCCAGCCGCGCAACGGTCAACGCGGCGCTCTCCGCCCGGCGCGTGAAGTCGATTCTCGCGCCGGTCGCCTCCGTCGTCGTGGCGCTCTGCACCGCGCTCGTGCTCTGGCGCGGCGCGGCGCTGATCCTGACGGGCGCCATGACGATCGGTGCGCTCACCGTCTTCCTGTCCTACCTCAACAAATTTTTCAAGCCGGTACAAGATCTAGCCAAGATGTCGAATTCGATCGCCCAGGCCGGCGTCGGCATCGAACGCGTTCGCGCGCTGCTCGAGATCGACGCGCTCATCCCGGATCCGGCCAAGCCGTACGATCCGGGCCGCGTGCGCGGCGCCATCGCATTCGACGACGTGACGTTTGCGTATGATACCGCGTTTCCGGTTCTGGCCGGCGTCACGTTTTCCGTCGCTCCGGGACAAACGGTCGGGATCGTCGGTGCGACGGGCGGCGGCAAGTCGACCATCATGAGCTTGATCCCGCGCTTCTATGATGCGACCGGCGGGCGCGTGTCCGTCGACGGCATCGACGTGCGCGACTACACGATCGAGGCCCTGCGGCGCCAGATCGCGTTCGTGTTGCAAGATACCGTGCTCTTCTGGGGCACGATCCGCGAGAACATCGCCTACGGGCGTACCGATGCGACTGCCGACGAGATCGTCGAAGCCGCGCGCGTCGCCAACGCACACGACTTCATCGTCCGGCTGCCCGACGGGTACGATACGGCGGTCGGCGAGCGCGGCCTCACGCTCTCGGGCGGTCAGCGCCAGCGCATCGGGATCGCCCGCGCGGTCGTGCGCGACGCACCGATTCTGCTGCTCGACGAGCCGACGGCCGCGCTCGACACCGAATCCGAGCGGCTCGTCATCGAGGCGCTGGGCCGGTTGATGAAGGGCCGCACCGTCGTCACCATCGCGCACCGGCTGAGCACGATCCGGGACGCCGACAGCATCATCGTGCTCAAAGGTGGGCGAATCTGCGAGCAGGGAAGCCATGCCGAGCTACTCCAACGCGGCGGCGCCTACGCCGAACTCAACAACGCGCAGTTCGGTCCGGCACCTGCATCCTAGAGGCTCGACGTTCATGGCATCCCGCTCCGTTCTCGTGCTGCCCGACGATTCTCCCAAGGCGATCGTGGACGCCATTGCGGGCGCGCAGCGTTCGCTGCGCATCAAGATGTTCGTGTTCGACGACGCCGAGCTGCTCGCCGCGGTCATCGCGGCGAAGGCGCGCGGGATCGACGTGCGGGTTATGCTCAATCCGGCTCGCCGTAACGGCGAAGACGACTGCCGAGAAACGCGGGCGGCCCTCATCGCCGCAGGCGTCGCCGTCAAGGCGAGTTCGCCCGCCTTCGACCTCACCCACGAGAAGTCGATGGTCGTCGATGAGGCCGCCGCCTTTATCCAATCGCTCAACTGGACGACGAAAGACCTCACCGAGACCCGCGATTACGCGATCGTCACCAACCACGTCAAGGAAGTGCGTGAAGTCGCGGGCTGCTTCGATGCCGACTGGAGCCGTCAGGCGTTCGTGCCGCCGGAGGGCTCGCATCTGATCTGGTGCCCCGATACCGGGCGCGACCGCATCTGCCGTTTCATCGATGCCGCCCGGGAGACGCTCTTCGTGCAAAACGAGCGCTACCAGGATACGGTCGTCATCGAGCGTCTGGTGCGCGCCGCGCGCCGCGGCGTGGCCGTTCACGCGATGGTTCCGGCGCCCCACACGCTCAAACTCGACAAGCTCGTCGAAGCCGTCGGGGGATTGCGCATTCTCGACGACGTCGGCGTGAAAGTGCACCGGCTGCGCCACCTCAAGTTGCACGGCAAACTGTTCCTCGCCGATGGCCGGGCGGCGCTGGTGGGCTCGATCAACCTCGCGCCGGGCAGCCTCGACGGCCGCCGCGAACTCGCGATCGAAGTGCACGACGATATCGTCATCGGCCGCTTGCAGCAAACCGCACACCACGATTGGAAAAATTCCGCACCGCTCGACCTGAGCGATGCCGGCTTGCTGGCCGATATCCACGACCGCAGCGACGCGGCGAACCTGCTCGTACTCAAGGAGAAATGATGCGCCTTCCGATTCTCGTCGCGTTGATGCTGCTGGCCACGGCCCGTTCCGCCGTCGCGCAACCCGCGCCGGCCGCGCTGATCAACGTTGGCACCTGCGATCCGCAAAAGTCCACCACGGTCGCAGCGTATTCGGCGTTCGCGCCCGCGTACTACCCGTTCGCACCCTACTACTGGAACGACCCGTACGGGTTCCAGTACAGTCAGCTCGCGCCGATCCCGGCCAACGGCACGTTGTCGATCGATTACACGAACGTCACGAGCAAGGTCATGACCACGATCGACTTCGGCCTCGTGGCGCGCGGCAAGCTGGTCGCCGAAGTACGCGACGTCGGCAAATTTTCACCGCACATCGAGATCAAGCACCAGTTCGGTTTGGACCGCAACGTCTTTCCGCTGCGCACGGCGCTCTCGAAGTGCGTGCCGCTGCACATCGTCTACGCCGATCAAACGACCTGGACGAATCCGAACCTGCCGCCCGCCGATAAGCACATGCGGGGCCGCCACCACAAGAGCTGAGCCGAACGGTTAGAGCTGGCGGGCGAGCGACTCGATGGCGGCGCGAAACTTGGCGTGGTCGACGGCGAAATGCTTTTCGATCACGCCGAGCTTACCCGGCCGAATTCCCGAATTGGGACGCACCGGCTCGAACGAGCCGCGGATGATCCGGCCGCCGTTGCGCGACATGCCGAGATCGATCGTGGAGCAATGCGCGGTGCCGGTTTGGTCGGCCCGAACGTGGCACAATAGCGTGAGCCGAACCAGACCTTCGCACTCGATGAATACCGGCGTCTCCGACGGTTTGGCGGCGATTGGTAAGCGCACTGGTTCGCCGATGGCTTTATCCCGCAGCCCCAAAAGGCCGCCAAGGAGCGCCGCCGCGACAGTTTCAGAGTACAGAAAGCGCGCTTGGAATTCGCGCTCATACGCATCTTGTCGTGGATCGCTACGGCCGCGCTTCTGGTCGTTCTCGCGCAGGATGTCTTCGATCCCCATAAGCTCCCCACAATCCAACCCCTTGCTTGGGTGATCCTGCGCCGCCATAGAGCGTGCTGCGTAAAGAACCGGTAGCCGGCCGTGAATCGAAGTTCGCGCGTAATTAACCCTCCGAGCACACGGTTCACGAGGGATTCGGGAGGGCGTTCGCGTCCCGGAAAGAACCGATCCGCGTTCGTAGAGCGTACAAATGTTCGCCTAGCGAAAACATTGCGCCCGGTTCGAGGAGTGGTAGCGTGGCCGTATCCATCGCCGCCGAAGTGATCGACACCGATGTCCTGGTGCTCGGCGGCGGCTTCGGAGGCGCCTGGGCTGCGCTGCGCGCGAGCGAGCTTGGTGCCGACGTCGTGCTGGTCGAAAAGGCGCACGTGGCACGCAGCGGTGCGTCCACCATGTCAGGTGGCGTAACGACCTGCCCGATCGATTCCGACGACTTGAACATTTGGGCCGAAGAGTTCATCTCCCACGGCGCCTATATGTGCGATCAGGACTGGACGTGGCAGTTGCTCGAGGGCGCGCGCGAGCGCGTCAAGACGATCGCGTCATGGGACATACCGATCTCGCGCGACGAGGACGGCGCAATCCGGCGCTTCGCGAGCCGCGGCATGGTCGACGTCCGCTGTATGCAGTACCACCCGAAAAAGACGATGGAAGAATTGCGCCGCCGCAATCTCGCCCAGGGCGTGCGCATCTACGATCGCGTCGCTGCCGTCGATCTGCTCACGAGTGACGGCCTGCACCCGACGAAGGGCAGCATCACGGGTTGCCTCGGCTTCGGCGTGCGCGACGGCATGTCGTACATCTTCCGCGCCAAACGCACGATCCTCGCAATGGGCGTCATGGCGATGAAGGGCAAATGGCACATCGACAACGTCACCGGCGACGGCGCGGCAATCGCGTACCGGGCCGGCACGCGGCTCGTCGATCTCGAGATGGGTTGCGGCGGCACGTTCACCGTTCTCATGAAGAACTACGATCTCGGCGGTTACAACATCGCCGTCGCGCACGGCGCGCAACTGATCAACGCGGCGGGCGAGCGGTTCATGGCGCAGTACGACCCGCTACGCTTCGAACGCAGCGAACTCTCGCGCGTCGTTGCGGCTTTCGTCAAAGAGATCAACGACGGGCGCGGCCCGTGCTACATCGATTTGCGTACCTGCGATGCGTCGTACTGGTCGGACCTCGAAACGGTCTGGTCGCGCAATTCGCAGATTCTCCTTTCCGATCACATCCCCAATCCGCGCGAGCACCCACTGCTGATCGAACCGCAATGGGGCGCCTGGGCACACGGGATGAGCGGCGTGCAGATCGATCTGCAGTGCCGCTCCAATCTCGACGGCCTCTTCGCCACCGGATCGAACGCCAAGAACAAAGCGACCGGCACACACTCCAGTGCCGGCAGCCCGACGGCCTTCGCGATGAACAGCGGATACTACGCCGGGCAAACCGCGGCCCGCGAAGCGCGCGACCTGCCGCTGCCGCAACTCAACACCGGCGACGTGCGAGACCTCATCGAAGCGATGCGCGCACCGCTGACGCGCCCGCGGCAAGGTCTCTCGCCCGACGACATCCACGATCGCATGGCATGGCTCGAAACCTCGGTCGTGGACGGGGTGCTGAACAACGCCGGCAAGCTGCACCGCAAACTCGGGGTCGTCGAGGAGATGCAGGCCGCGCTCGACGCGTGTCACGCGCCCGATCCCCACGAGCTCGCCAAGTTTCACGAAGCGCGCAACATCGTCGAGTTCGCCCGGGCGCAGTATCTCTCGGCGCTCGATCGCACCGAAAGCCGCGAATCGTTTTACCGCGAAGACTTTCCGGAAACGAATGACGATGAATGGTTCGCTTGGCACGGTATCACGCGTGCCGCGGACGGCAGCGCGGTTTTCGACCGGGAACGCATTCCACTGGAACGCTTTCCGCTGCAGCCGCCGTTCATCGGCGGACGCCGCTTGAGCCCGGTGGCCGCGATGATGAACGGCACGTACGATGCCGCCGCCTATGCATAACGACCGTTTGGTCATCGACCTCACGCTCTGCGACGGCTGCGGCGTGTGCGTCGACTCGTGTCCGACCGACGTGCTGCGCATGGATGCGGACGCAAAGAAAGTCACGATCGCTTATGCCAACGACTGCCAGGCATGCTACCTGTGCCAGGACGACTGTCCGCAGCATTGCATCGCCGTCAGCTTCAGCTCCCAAAATCCGCGCCGCAAGAGCATCTACGACTTGCTCGACATCGCATGACCGTGCCGCTCCCGCTTTTCATCAACGCCGGGGGCATCAAGACGCACGTTTACGTAGCGGGTGAAGGCGGCCGCTACCCGGTCGTGTTCGTGCACGGCGGCGGACTCGGGTCCGACTCCCACTCTTGGCTCGGCGCCATGTCGCAGCTCGCGCGCCGCACCTACGCGTTCGACACGGTCGGCTTTGGCCGCTCCGCGGCGCCCGCGCTGACCTACGACAGCGCGTTGATCGCGCGGCACTTACTCGACGTGCTCGACGTACTCTTCCTCGACCGGGCGATTCTCGTCGGCCACTCGCTCGGCGCTACCACCGTCGCGCGGTTCGCCGTCGCGCATCCCGCGCGCGTGGCGGCCGCGGTGATGGTCGCGCCCGGCGGCGGTTCGGTCGGCCTCAAGTACCACAGCGACGGTCACGCGGCCATGGCCCGCGTTCTCACCGATCCTTCGTTCGAGAACGTGCGCGCGTTGGCCGCACTGATGCGCGCGAACGACGATCACGCCGACGAAGACGCAGCCCATCGCCTGGAGGTCGCGAGGGCGCCGGGAGTTCTCGCCGCGCTTCGCGCTTACGGCGCCGCCCCGGCAGCCGGCAGCCTCGAGGAGACGTTGCCGCAGCTCTCGATACCGTTCATGCTGATGTGGGGCACCGCCGAACGCTTCAACCCGCCGGATCTGGGCGACCGGATCGCCGCCAAGCTCCCCAATCTCACGCGCTATGCGGTCTTCGAAGGTGCGGGCCACTACATTCAGTACGATGCACCGGATCGCTTTTGCTCGACCCTATCCAACTTCTTCGATGACGTGGAGGCAGCCTGATGATCCAAAACCGACGTCACTTCGTTGCCGGCACCGCAGCGGTGCTGGCCGGTTCGATGATGTCGAACGCCTCGGCCCAAAGCATGACCAACCTCGAGCTGGGAGACGTGTCGAAAACCGCCACCAGCTGGCCGATGGAAATCGCCCGCGTCAACGGCTTCTTCACCAAGCAAAAGCTCAACATCGACACCACCTACGTCGGCAACAATCCGGGTGTCGCGCAACAGGTCGTCGGCAGCGCGCTCGACCTCGGGCTCACCACCGTCGAGACGGCGATCCGCGCCGTCGAGAGCGGCGCGCCGATCGTGATGATCTCGAGCGTCATGCTGAAGTTTCCGTACAACTTCATGGCCGCGACATCGATCAATGCTCCGGCCGACCTCAAAGGCAAGAAGATCATCCTGGATCTGCCGAAAAGCTATCTTTCCTACACGTGGGCGCGCTGGTCGAAAGCGAATCATCTCCAGCCCGACGACGTCGAAATCGTGTATGACGGCTCCTCCACCAACCGCTTTGCAGCTCTTGTGGCCGGCGCTGTCCAGCTGGCGCCCGTATTGCAACCGCTCGATCTGATGGCACAAGACCGCGGTTTCAAGAAATTCATCCAGATGAGCATCTTTGCACCGAATTTCGGCTTTGACGCGCTCGTCGCGCGCAAGGCCTGGCTGCAAACGAACGGCGCGACCGCACGCGCGTTCATTAAAGCCGCCGCCGATGCCGTCGATTACTTTTACGACAAGAAGAATCGGGACGCGTCGATCAATGCGCTCGTCGAGTTCTCGAAGGTCGACGCACCGACGGCCGCCCGCGTGTACGACTACTACGTGAACGACCTGCACCCGTATGCAAAAGGAATGGCGCTCCCCGACGCGTACGTGAAAACGGTGTCCGATTATCTCGTCGTCTCGGGCGATCTAAAATCCGCCGGGCCGCCCTCGAAATACGTTGACCATAGCTTCCTTCCTTGAATAAAGTCGCGGTTGCACGCGGCACCGTTTCCTTCGCCGCTGCCATCGCCGGTTGGGAACTGATCGCGCGTTTCGCGGTCCATAATTCGCTGTTTCTCGCCGGCCCGATCGCCGTCGCTCAAAAGAGCGTCGAACTCTGGGGCACCGGCGAGTTACAGAAAAATCTGCTGACGAGCTGGAGCGAATTCGCGATCGGTTTCGCGCTCTCGGCCGTCGTCGGAATCGGCGTAGGCGTCTTGCTCGCGCACTCGCAAAAGGCACGGCACTACATCGACCCCTGGGTGTCGATGCTCTACGCGACCCCGCTGATCGCGCTCGGGCCCGTCTTCATCCTGTGGCTCGGCATCGGCCTGACCGCGAAGGTCGCGGTCATTTTCCTCACCGCGGTGTTTCCAATTTTGCTCAACACGGTCTCCGGGTTGCGCGAAACCGATCCGCAACTAGTGGAAGTGGCGTACTCGTTCGGCGGCAACGAATCGCAAGTTTACCGTTTCATTCGTTTCCCGGCAGCGCTGCCGTTCATCATCGTCGGTTTGCGTCTGGGGATCGCCCGTGCGCTCGTCGGCATTGTGGTCGCGGAATTCTTCGGCGCTCGCGCGGGGGTCGGGTTCATGATCCTCACATCGGCGCAAACGTTCGATACGGCGTCGGTCTTCCTGGGCGTGATTATCCTCGCGATCGCCGGCGTCGGCAGCACCGAGTTCCTCAAGTGGCTCGAGATGCGGCTCGCGCCTTGGCGCTATTCGATCGGCCAACCAGAATAGCGCCAAGGCGATAACCACGAGGAGCGTGTCGAAGGGTGTCAGTTGTCGAAGTCAACTTCGAACAGATACGACCCGGGGGTCGCAGTGCAGTTCTGAACGGCGGGGCTGAACTTGCTGGCGCGAGCGGCGTCGAGCGCAGCACGGTCGAGCACGCCGTAGCCGGATGATTTCGCGACCTCAGCACCGATGAGGTTGCCGGAGGCATCGATATCAACCTGAACCAGCGTTTTGCCGGCGAGGTGGAATTGGTTGGCGATGTCGGGCCGGTCGGCAACCGCGGCGTACGTGGTCGCTGCTTGAACGTTCGGAACGCTGCAGCCCGGGGCGTCAACGCCCTGTGCGCCGGCGGGAGTGATGCCGGCCGCCAGCGGCGCGACCGCAAAAAACGCGGCGACCGTCAAACGGGCAAACGTGGTAGACGTATTCACGATATGGCTCTCCTGTTACGGCCACGCAAATGCGGGCCTGAGGAGAGACTAGTCAGCCGCGGTAAAAAGCCGGTTACTGCCCACTTGTACGGATAAGACGTACGGATGAGCGTGTTCGCGCTCGCCCGCTAATTGCAAAATTGCGTTAACCCCCTCGTAACCAAAAGCGAGTTAACGCACATGATCGCAGTAGCACCGGCGCCCGCGTCTCCACTCTACGATAACGATCGGATCGAAGTCCGGATCCTCGACGGGACGACGTTCTTCGGCGGCCGCGAGATCAAGCTCACCGACCGCGAGTTCGCCATCCTTGCGGCGATGGCGCTGAACCGTCAGGCCCTCAACCGCGATGAGTGGTGCGATAAGCTCTGGCCGGATCGCGATGCGGATTCCGCCGCCAGCCTCCTCAAAGTCTACGTCCACCGGATACGCGCCAAATTCGGCACGGCTGGGATCATCGAAACCCAGGGCAACGGCTACCGCCTCGGGCGGCACGTCGCGATCGACGTCCACCGGTTCGAGGAGATAGCGCGCCGGCACGACGTTTCGCACGACCCGCTCGGCGGCGACGTGTTCGCGATCGTCGCGGGGGCATTCGAGAGCATCAAGGACCGCCTCTACCGTCGCATCGCCTCGCTCGAATATTACGAAGAACTGGAGCGCCGTTTCGTCGCGATCGGAGTCGAACTCGCGCGCCTTCTCGTGCACGACGCCTTCCTGCGCGGTGACACGGCGTACGCAGCACGCATTGCGGAAGAGCTGGTCTCCCTCGATCCCTACGACGACGTCGCGGCGGAACTGTTCATCCGCGCGCAGTTGCTGCTCGGCCGCCAGGATGCGGCGGCGCGCCATTTTCGCACCTTCTGCCGGACGCTGCGTGACGAACTCGACGTGCCGCCGCCGGCCCACCTCACGCAGCTGTTCGCGCGATGAACCCGGCCGATGCCATGTATCTCCTTCGCCTTGCGGCGTTCCTCGCGGCATGCGCTTGGGGGAGTGTCAGCCCCCTCGCCCGTAATCGTACGCGGGACAAGCAGTAGCCGATTGTCCCTCATTCTCGTTTGGGGGAAATGCGCTGAGCAGCGACGCCAGGTCCGGCGTAATCGATGGCGCTCCAGCCTTCGGGCCGCTATTGCGCCGCTTGCGAATTGCCGCCGGCCTCTCGCAAGAGGCCCTCGCCGAGCGTGCGCGGATCAGCACCGAAGCGGTCGGCTCGCTGGAACGCGGCTCGCGCCGTGCGCCGCAGCGCCAAACGCTGGCGCTGCTGATCGATGCGCTGCGGGTCGAGGGCGAGGAACGCATCAGGCTCGAGCAGGCCGCGATTCGACCGTCGTTGCCGCGCCGGCGCGAAAGTGGCCCGAGCGTGGCCGGCGTGGCCTCCGCATTGCGTCTGCCGGCACCGCTGACGTCGTTCGTCGGACGCGGACGCGATCTGCACGTCCTCGAAGCGGCGATCTCCGGCGCGCGCCTGGTTTCGCTCGTCGGCCCGGGCGGTGTCGGCAAGAGCCGGCTCGCACTCGAGGCGGCGCGGCGATCCGGGGACCGTTTCGCAGACGGCGTGGTGCTCGTCGAACTGGCCCCGATTGCAGCCGGAGCGTCGGTAGTCAGCGCGTTCGCAACCGCGCTAGGCGTCGCCGACGAGGGCGAGATACGGCTGCTCGACCGCGTCGTCGCGGCTTGCCGTGCGGGGCACCGGCTCATTATCGCCGACAATTGCGAGCACGTGCTCGATGCGTGCGCCGAAGTCGTGCTCGCATTGCTGAGCGTTTGTCCAAACGTGCGCGTGATGGCGACGAGCCGTGAGCCGTTGCGCGTAGTGGGCGAACACATTCTGCGGCTCGGCCCGCTTGAACCCGAAGCGGCGCTGCAGCTCTTCATCGACCGCGCCAAAGCGGTTGCGCCGCACCTGCGCTTCGAACCGGACGAATTGGAGGTTGCCGCACAAATTTGCGGCCGCGTCGACGGGATTCCGCTGGCGATCGAATTGGCCGCCTCGCGGGCCGACATCTTCGACCTCGAAACGATACTCGCCCGGCTGCGCGAACGCTTCAAGCTGCTCTCGGTCGGATCTCGCACCACGCTTCCGCACCATCGGACACTGCGCGCGCTCGTCGACTGGAGTCACGAACTGCTCGACCCCGACGAAGCGCGGCTGTTCGGGCGCCTCGGAATCTTTGCCGGCGGCGGCCGGTTCGATGACGTGGAGCGAATTCTCGCCTTCGACGGGATCGAACCGGGTCCCATCTGGGAATTCCTCGCCCGGCTGCATGCCAAGTCGCTCGTCGATGTCGACCGCGCTAATCCGCCGCGCTTCTCAATGCTGCAGACGATTCACGATTACGCCCGGGAACGACTCGCCGGCACCAACGAAATCGCCCAACTCGAGCACCGGTTTGCGACGCATTTTCTTGAGTTGGTGATTGCGTCCGGCCCGGCACTGCGCAGCGCTCTCCAAGGCGAAACGATCGACCGTCTGTCGGCGGAAGTGGACAACATTCGTTCCGCCTTGACGCTGAGCGGCGGAAATCCGGCGCTGCACGAACTAGGCTTACGAGCGCTGGGGCCACTCGCATTTTATTGGATGCGCACGGGCGCGTTAACCGAGGCATCGACGCGCATCGAGTCGCTCACCAAAGATGCGCGGAAACCGACGCTCGGCGTCGCTTGGGCATGCGCCGGCGGCGCGTTCATCGAGTTCAACCGGGCGCGCTTTCCCGAGGGAAACGCCTATGCCGCGCGGGCCCACGAAGCCGCGCAGGCGTGCGGCGATGAGTGGGTGAGCATCTACGCTTCGTTAGCCGTCTGTTGGGGACGTTCGCGCGCCGGCGAGAGTCCGGATGCAGCGGTTCTCGACGCCTACGAACGCGCGCAACGCCTCGGCGATCCCTGGCTCATCGTGTCAGCCGCCTTTGAGTTGGGCGGAGCGGCGCTCGCGCGAAATGACCGCGCGAGTGCGACGGACCGTTTTTCCGAAGCTCTCGAAAGCGCGCGAACGATCGGCGACAAGTTCATGGTGTCGTCGTCGGCGGTGCAACTCGGACGTTTGCTCGCAGAAAATGAACCGGTCAAAGCCGCCCGGCTGATCGGCGATGCCATCGAAAACCTAGCGCCGAGCGCCGTCCGGGCACGTTCGGTGTGCATGGACGCACTGGCGCCGATCGCGCTTGCGTTCGATCGGCCGGATGATGCCGCCCGGATAACGGAAACCGCGAGCACCCTCCGGCTGACGGCCGGCGGCGGATCGTCGCTTGCCGAAGCAAACGACGCCGTTCACTCATTCTTGTCCGCCCTGAACTAGCCTCAGGGATGCGTGATGACGTTAACGATTTGAAAATTGCCCGGCGGGGGCTTATCGCCTACAACGATCATGCTTGCGGCCAGCGTCATGATGTTCTGGACGTCCCCGGGTTGGACGAGATTCTGCGGCATGACCGTTTCGTTGATGAGGTTGGCTATTTTCTCGTTGCTGCTTCCCGCGCCGGCTAATGCTTCGCGTACCCGTGGGTTCGTCGCCAGATGACCGACCCAGCTGCGGGTGATTTGATCGATGTCTGTCATGGTGCTCCTTAGAACGTAGGGACTGGAACGAGGTTGAGAATGGCGCGGACCGCCGGTCCGTACGTATTGCCGGACGCGGGAGTTTCAAGGCGTGGCGCAACGGCCCGCACGACGTAGAGGGGAAGGTCCGTCGGGGAAAGATCGACGAGCGCGACTGGTCCGGCGTTCGCGGCGCGCAATGCGGCGACGAGCACACCCACGTCTAGCGCTACGTCGCTCGTCGATCGATCGGCGAACGAACTTAGCGCGCGCGCGGGGGCCGGCGCATCGTAGAACCAGCGCCCCGACGGAACGCCGAACGTGCGCCGAATGCCGTAATCAGGAACGTTCGCGTCATCGTGACGGCACAGATCTTCGCGCGCGCCCAAAAAGTCGGAAGCGCGCGCTTGAGCGGCTTCGGTGAGGGCGCGGATCGCGGCATGCTCGGGCGACAACGAGCAGCCGGCGCCGCTGTGCGCCGCGGATTCACCGCCCGCGTGGTCGGCGATCGTCGCTAAGACAAGAAGCGGAAATGGATCGACCTCCAGCGCGCGTAGCCGGCACGACAGGCCCGCCGAACGGATCCGATCGATGAGCGCATCCACCATCGCGAACCCGGAGGGCACCTCGATATCCGAAGCGATCGGGTCATCGATGAACCCGGGGATCGATCCGGTTCCGCCGGTAAAGCGCGAGACGATCGCCCGCGGACGAAGATATCCCCGGGCGTGTCCAACCGCCCAAAGATGGCGCTCGGCCAGCTCCGTCACCGCATGGTAAACGGCTTCGGCATACGTGTTTCCGCTCGCCAGTCCGTTGGACGAGTCGCCGAAGATGACGCGTTCACCATGCCACGGACACTGCACGAGAGCGAGCGGGACGTCAAGCGCATCGCCTGTGAGCAAATCCGTCCCAGCGACGCAGACGATCTCTTCCGCCGGCGGCGGCGGCCAGTGGCCGCCGGGATCGATTGCGGCCAGCACGGTCTTGGCATCGCGCACGAACGCCGGCAAACGCGGCGCAGCCGCGACCTGCCGTTCAACGGCTTCCATCACCGCTCCGGCGAGCGCGCTCTCGCGCGTCGGTCCCTTGCCGTTGTAGACGCTGATGACGTCCGGTGAGCCGGGGGCGATCGCGCTCATTACCGGAATGCCGATTCGATCGAGGTGCGTGATGTCGGCGATGCGCGTGATGCCGAAGCGCTCGCGCAGTTGCGGAATCAGCGCGAGCGTTTGTTCCACCGGCACGCAGCGGTCGAACGAACCCGGCGCTTTCGGAGCGCAACGCACAAGCTCAAGCAACGGCGCCCACCCGGGTACGTGCGCGCAACACGCGGCGCAACGCAAAGCGCGCATCCCAGCGCTTGAGATCGCCTTCGCGACGTGCGATGTCGAGCAGTGCGGATTGGGCCGCCGCCGGCGCACAGGCTACGGCGCCCGGCCAAGATCGTTCGGCGTAGTAGATCGTCGTGCGCGCTTCGTGGATCCAGTCGCGAGCCGCGGTACCATCGAGGATCCCGCGGCGAAGGGCGAGCCACGCAACGTAGCGGACGTTCACCGACGGAACGCTCAAGGGGGCGTGCGTTTGCGGATGCATCGCGACCGCGACCTCGTCGTCGCCGTCGATCGCACCGCTTTCGTACCAGCGCGCGATCGCGCCCAGCGCAACGGCGCCGTAGGGACGGCATTCAACGGCGCGTAGCGCGCCCATACTGGCAGCACCGTAGAGCCGCACGCGGCGCGCTGCGGCGAGAACTTCTTTCGGCGTCGGCGCGAGTTCGTGGTGAAAGACGCCATCCAGCAGCAAAACGGCACCGAACGTTTCGGCCGCACGCGCGACGTCACCGCGCGCTGCCGGCGGCGCGTACGTGACTCCGGGAAGCATGAGCCGGTCGGCGGGCGGCAACGACGGGCCAGCAAAAACACAGATGCGTTCTAGAAACGCATCGTCGGCGTCTTCGTCGAAAGCTCTGATTTCGATGCGTCCGGTGTTCTCGCGCTCCGCTGGATCGCCTTCATGCTTTGGGCCGCCGCAGCACCGAAAGATTCGCCCTTATCAGCCGCCGCCGGCCCGGCTACGATGGGATCGAGAGACAGCGTATCTCTCTGTCTTTTCCAAGAAAGCAAGACCATGCAGAAGTACATTTTTGCGGTCGCACTCGCAGCCGCCGTTGGGGCGCCGGCCATTGCCTCCGCGCAGACCGCCCCGGTGAGCGTGACGACGATCGTCTGCCGCACGCCGAACGCGGGCGAAACGGCGACCGCGAACATCCAAAACGCGCCGGTTGTGTGCCACGTAATCAATGTGGAGAAAATCCGTACGGCGATGAACGCCGTGATGAATTCGAACCTGAGCACCGATCAAAAGGCGAAAATGCAAACGGCGATGACGGTCCTTAGAGACGAACTGCAGCTCGAACCGACATATCCGGGCTTCAACGGCAACCCGAATAACTGACGCAGCCCGCGCGCACAAGCGAGCAGCGGCCCCCGAGGGTGACCGCTGCTTATTTGCCGCCGGGATTCGTGATCAGTGAGGCAATCGAGACGGTGACGGCGCCGGTGCGTGCTAACGCGCGGCCCGTGAATTGCGTGGCCGAGGTTAGCGTGACCGAATCCAACGCGAGAACATTGCCGGAGAACGACTGGGCGCCGAGGATTGCCGAACTGCCGACTTGCCAGTAGATGTTGCACGCGTTGGCGCCGTTGATCAGGTTCACGTTGCCGCTGTTCGTTCCGTTGAGCGTCGTGGTGAGCGTGCTCCCGGCTTGAAAAATGAAGACGCTCTGCGCGTTGCCGCCGCCGTCGAGCGTCAGATTTCCGGCCAAGATGCTCATCGATGAAGCCGACTTATAAACGCCCGGAGGTAACGTGCCGGTCGGGTGGCCGGGCACGCTGGCCTGCGAAAGATCTTGTCCGCCGGGGAACGTCACGGTCGACGCCACGCCGGCAAAGTTGTTATACGCGACGGTCAAGGCGCTTTGGGCCGCGAGCGTGACGGCCGGCTGATTGCTGTATCCGGCGCCGATAGCGTAGATGGCGGCGGGACCGTCGGCATCCGTACCCGGCGGATAGAATCCAACCACGGCAGTCCCGGGCGACACGCCGATCAGATCGTCATTCAAACTTCCGGTGGTCGCACCGGGCGCATACGTCACATTGGTCAAGCCGGTGTTCGTAATCGTCGAACCGGCTAGCAATGCGAACGGCGTCAGCGCCGTTCCGAGCGCCAACGCTCCGGCGCCTTGACTGCACGCAACGGCGGGAACAAACGGTACGGTTGTGGGTACCGTCGTCGGAGCCGTCGTCGGCACACCGCCCGGCCCCGTCGTTGGAAATGTCGTCGGAGCGGTCGTGGGAACTCCGACGGGACCCGCCGCTGCGCCGGCGGTAAAGCCGGGGACGTTGCAGTTACACGCGCCGCACGCGGCCAGCGACAAGACGGAAGCGAGCGCTGCGAACCGCTGCGGTTTTTTGAACATGTTGCTCATCCTCATCACGGCTAGATCTTCACGCCGAGACCGATATACGGGCCGTCATGGATCTGACCAATCGGTGCGTTTTTGGTCGCGGCGTAATGATCGCCGCTGAATCCGCCAAAGAGATAGACCGGCGAGTGCGCGATGACGAGCGCGACGCCGATATCGTATTTGATGATTTGATACTGCTGTTGATAGCTGGTGCCGGCGTTGGGGCTCGCCGCATTGCTGACGGTATACGTGCCCGAGGCACTCGGATAATAGAATGCGGAACCGTAGAAGCTCAGCCCGGGCCGTAGATCCGGTAGCTTTTCGAGCCCAACGCCGACCGCGTTCAAGTTCGGATAGCCGTAGTTGTTGGCGTCGTGAAGGTAGGCTACGCCGGCGTAGATGCGCGGCTTCAGGACTTGATATTCCAGCCGGATGTCGAGGCTGGTTTGGCGCGCCATGAACACCGGTGTGAATGCCGTTCCGCCGTCGATGGTCGCAAATTGCGTGTAGTGATTGCCGATTCCATCAACGGCGTTGCTGCTCGTGACGTAGGCGTCTTGCCGGAAATCGGCTTTGAGCGCGATGGGTGAATTCTGCGGCGCGAAGGCGGCGTTGAAGATGAACGTATCGCAATACGTTCCGGCCACGAACTCGTTGTAATTCTTCGGCGTCGAGTACGCGGCTTGGAGGAAGGCCGTATACGAGGGTTCGAGCGGCACGGGAGTAGGCGGCACGGCGATCGCGACGGGCAGCGTAACGGCCGCGGACGGCTTCGGTGTGACGACCGGAGTCGCGGTGGGTACGACGACCGGCGGCGCGCTCGGAGGCGGCGGCGCGGGCAACGCGATGTAGCGTACGACGACGACGCGCCGCTCCGGGACCCATTGCACGTAGGCGCCCATCGCTTCGGAAATCACGCGCACCGGAACGAGAACCACGCCCTTGTAGAGCATCGGCGGCACGTCGAGCGCGCGCGACTCGCCGTTGATGATGACTTCGTTTTTGCCTAACGTGACCGAGACGCTCGACCCCGGCTTCGCTGCGGTGATGGTTTTGCCGTCCGCCGAAACCGAGACGCTTGCGCCCATCTGTTCGAACATGCTACGTAACGGCACGTAAATCTCGCCGTCTTTAACGAGCGCGGCCAGCACGCGCGCCTGCTCGAGCAAGTCGGGCTTGGCATAGACGGTGTGGTCGTTGAAGAGGATCGGAACTTCAGCGGCCGGCGGGCTACCGAAGTCGGCCGCTCGCGCGCCGGCGCCGCTTAAGAGCAGCGCAGCAAAAGAGACGCTTACCGCAACGAATTGCGTGAGAGCCGTGCTCGCATAGCAGAAGCCTTCCCATAGAGCAAAGGCCCTACGATTTGGATGGACGGGCTAGCGGTACGGCAGTACTGCGTCCGTTATAGTACCAAATTACCCGGGAAAGCCATACCTAAACGGCACTATACATTATATCGGACGCCGGGAACGGCGCGAACTTCGCGTACTTTGCCGTCACGTCGATCCACGGTTGGAGTTCGGCCGCGATCAGCCGGTCCGAAAAATAGGTCCGGTTGGATTGCGCGATGACGGCCGGATCGCCGTGCAGGTCCTTCGCCAGAATCGGTATCGTCTTCGCCGGATTCGCGTTGGCCCAACGTCCGGCATCGCGCATCGCCGAGACAAAACGCGCGACGAGATCGGGATGCGCTTTGGCCCAGGGGGCGGTGGCGAACCAGACCGTCGCGAGATAACTCGTCCCCAGTGCGTCGTCCGGATACACGAACGAGCGAACCGTTCCCGACTTCAGCGCGGTCGTTAAAAACGGTTCGACCATGTACGCCGCGTCCACGCGGCCCGAGGTGAGCGCGTCGGCCTCGAGCGGAAACGGAATCTCGACGAACTTCACCGTCGATGAATCGCCGCCGTGTTTATCCATCCACGCGCGCGGCAGGAACTCGCCGATCGTTCCGAGCCCCGGCGTCGCAAACGTCTTGCCGTTGAAATCCGCCGCTGTTTTCGCGGTCGAAGTGTTCGCGACCATGATGCTGCCGACAATTTTTCCCGGTTGCCAGCCGGCGCCGGGCGCGATGCAGACGAACGGCAAGCCGCGCACGTGCGCGACGGCGATCGTCGAGATGTTTGCGAACGCCGCGATGTCGTAGGTGCCGGCCGCGACGGCAGCGACGATCGCGGGCGTCGATGCGTTTTGCGTGATCTCGACGTTCAAGCCGGCCTTGCTGAAGTAGCCGTTTTCGCTGGCATAATAGATCAATGCGGCAGGCTCGTTCGGAATCATCGCCGCGTGAACAAGCGGCATCGTCTGCGCTTGCGCCGGCGCGGCGCACCACGGGAACGCAGCTGTCGCGGCCAAGCCCTGAACGACGCGTAAGCGGGTGACTGCCATAACATCGCCTCCTGCGGCATTGCACCGAGAGTGCGCGCGTTGGCCAAGTGGGTATACGCGCCCTGCAGAGAGGGAGGATCGTTTATGTCATGGTCGGTGGGAACAGTTGGGCACTTCGGACTCGCCGTGCGCGATCCGAAGAAGAGCGCGCGCTGGTGGATCAAGAACTTGGGCTTTAAACAAGCGTTCGCGTTTGAGGGCGGCGTCGCAATCGAAAACGACGCCATCACGATCGTGCTCAAGAAGGGTACGCCGCGGCCGAGCACGATCGGCCACATGTCGTTTCATCTTCGCTCGATGCGCGCTTTACGCGAGGCGCTGGCCGATTTGCGCAAGCGCCGCGTCGAATTAGAAGATCCGGGGGATGAGATCGGGCCGGAAGCCCCCGGCTCGCCGCATTGCGGGCTGTGGTTCCATGACCCCGACGGCTATCGCTGGGAACTCTCGGTTCAGAACGCCCTCAAGCGCCGCACGTAGCGCAACGCCCGCACGCGCAGCCGGTTTATGCGAACGTTATGTCCGCGATAAGCCGGCGCTTTGCACCATCGGTTTCACATGCGGTGGCCGGCGCAGGACTTTCGCCGGCGCTGACGTTCGTCTTCGCGCTTGCCGCGGGGGCGCTCGTCGCCAATGTGTACTACGCGCAGGCGCTGATCACGGTGATCAGCCCCGCGCTCGGGATACCGCTGCACTTTGCGGGTGCGATCGTCACGGTGACGCAGCTCGGGTACGCTGCGGGACTGATCTTCCTCGTCTCGCTAGCCGACCTGATCGAGAATCGCCGGCTCATTCTCCTCTGCGTTGCCGGAACCGTGGCCGGCCTCATCGGCACGATGCTTGCGCAAAATGCGGTATCGTTCATGATCGCCTCGGCCGTGGCCGGCGTGTGCTCGGTCGGCGCGCAGATCATTATCCCGTTCGCGGCAACGATGGCGAAAGACGAGCAGCGCGGGAGCGTGATCGGCAACGTCATGGGCGGTTTGATCGCCGGCATCATGCTCGCGCGGCCCGCGGCAAACTTCATCGCCTCGGCCTTCGGCTGGCGAGCGGTGTTCGGTACCGCGGCCGCGCTCGCCGTCGTAATCTTCGCCGTGCTGTGGCTGTGGCTGCCGCGCCGGATTCCACTCTCGGAATTGAGCTACGGCGGCATCTTGAAATCATCGCTTGCAATGCTGCGCGTTCATCCGGCGCTGCGCCGGCGCGCGCTCTATCAGAGCGTGATGTTCGGCATCTTCAGTTTGTTCTGGACTGCGGTACCCTTCGTGCTCACGCAACGCTTCGGCTTCGATCAGCGCGGGATCGCGTTGTTCGCGCTGGCCGGTGCGGGCGGTGCGCTCTCGGCACCGATCGCAGGACGGCTCGCCGACCGCGGCTTCACGCGCGTCGCCACGGCCGGAGCGATTTCGACCGCGGTCGTCGCGTTTCTCATCGCCGGCTGGGCCGGCGTGGCCGGCGCGGTCGTCATCCTGGCGCTTGCAGCGATCGTGCTCGACGCGGCCGCCCAAGCCAATCAGATCATTAGTCAGCGCGTGATCTACAACCTCGACCCGCACGCGCGCGGCCGCATCAACGCGATCTACATGACGTGCCTTTTCATCGCCGCGGCCATCGGTTCGCTGCTGGCCGGTGCAACCTACGCGGGCGGCGGCTGGATCGCGACCACGCTTACCGGCGCCGGACTCGCCGCCGCCGTGCTCGCGGCATTCGCAACCGAACGCGTTGAAGGACCCGGACCGTAAGCGTTTCAATTTAAGCGTGATTGCTTGAACGCGACGCTCTGCGAACGTCGGCTGGGAGAAAACACATGTCCATGCAGCACCCGGGACGCCGGCTGCGCGAACTGATCGCACAGCCCAACATCACGTTGATGCCGGGTGCGTACGACGCTCTCTCGGCACGCATCATCGTCAAGCACGGCTTCGAAGTCATGGTGGCCGGCGGTTACGCCGCAACGGGCACCTTGCTCGGCGAACCGGACGTCGGGCAGATGACGATGCACGACTACGTGGATCAGTACGGGCGCATCGCGCAGGCCGTCGAGGTTCCCGTCTTCACCGACGCCGACACCGGCTTCGGTGGACCGAATAACGTACGCCGCACGGTACGCGCGTTCGAGCGCGCCGGCATCGCGGGCATGTTCGTCGAGGATCAGCAGTCGCCGAAGCGCTGCGGGTACTTGCCCGGCAAGACGCTCATTCCGGCCGAGCAGATGATTGCGAAGATCAAAGCCGCACTCGATGCGCGCATCGACGACGACTTCTTTTTCGTCGCGCGCACCGACGCCGCGGCCATCTACGGTCTCGATGAAGCGATCGACCGCGCTCAGCGCTACATGGAGGCGGGCGCCGATATGGTGCTCTTGCAAGGCGCCGACGAACCCGACGATTTCCGGCGCGTGATGCGTGAGGTCCCCGGACCGCGCTTTGCCAACATGTCGAATGCGCGCGGCAAGGTCGCGACGACGATCGCCGAGCTGGAAAAGCTCGGCGCGTCGGTCGTGTCGTTTCCCTCACTCCCGCTCTACGCGGCCGCAACCGCGGTCGACCGGGCGATGGAAGCGCTCGCGCGCATGCGCTCGCTCACCGGCATCGTGGACGATCTCATGACGGTCGACGACTACAACAAGATCGTCGGGCTCGACGAGCACAACGAACGCGAGCGCCGCTACGACGAGGCCGCCGCGTTGCTCGCGAAAGCGTGAGCATCGGCGTCACCGGCCTCCGCAAGTCGTTCGGCGACGTTTCCGTCGTCCATGGAATCGACTTGCACGTCGATGACGGCAAGATGCTGGTGCTGCTCGGACCGTCGGGATGCGGGAAGACGACGACGATGCGCTGCATCGCCGGCTTGGATACGCCCGAGGCCGGCCGTATCTCGATCGGCGACAAGGTCGTCTTCGATAGCGCGACGGGCGTGAACGTTTCCGCCGACAAGCGCAATGTCGGAATGGTCTTCCAGTCCTACGCGATTTGGCCGCACATGACCGTCTACCAGAACGTCGCCTTTTCGCTCGACATCGCGCGCACGCCGCGCGCCGAAACGAAAGCCCGGGTTGAGGCGATGCTCGAGCTGGTCGGGCTGCGCGATTTGGGCGCGCGCGGCGCGAGCCAGTTGAGCGGCGGCCAGATGCAGCGCGTCGCGCTCGCGCGCAGCCTCGTGACCAACCCGTCGGTGCTGCTGCTCGACGAACCGCTGAGCAACCTCGACGCGCGATTGCGCGACTACCTGCGCGTACAGCTGCGCGAGATTCAGACGAGCCTCAAGATCACCGCCCTTTACGTCACGCACGATCAGCATGAGGCGCTCGCGCTGGCCGACGACATCGTGGTGCTGGAAGCCGGCGAAGTACTGCAGCGCGGCGCGCCGATGGAGATGTACTATGCGCCGAGCAGCAGCGCCGTCGCGCAGTTTCTGGGCTACAGCAACATCTTCGATGCGACCGTCCGCCGGCGCGAAGGTTCGGCCTGCGATACGGTGCTCGATACGTGCGGCTTACCGGTGAAGGGCACCAGCGGAACGTCCGTGGCGCCGGAGAGCGCCGCCGTGTGCGTGCGGCCCAACGATATCCGCTTGACGCCGGTTCCGTCGAATACGGCGGCGAGCGACTTGCCGGAAAACACGTATCTGGCCGAGGTCATCTTCTCGAGTTTCGAGGGAACCCAGGTCCACTACCGCGCCCGTACCGACGGCGGCACGATCTGGGACATCGTGAGCCCCGACGTTGCGGGAACGATCGTCATGGGCACGCAGGCGCTCGTGCACGTCGCTGCGGACCGCGTCTTGGTCTTACCGCGCACGCGCAGCGACACAGCCGGATAATGCGGGCTACCCTCGCAAAGTTCACGGTTCCGGCGGTGCTCTACGTCGTGCTCGGCGTGCTCGTCGTCATCCCGATCGTGATGATCCTGGCCGCATCGTTCTTGAACGTGCCGCCCTTCAGCGGAGCCGGCGCACTCGCGGTGACGGCCGCCAATTACGGACAGCTTTGGAACGCCAGCATCGGCATGGCCGCGTTCAACACGTTCACGATCGCGCTCGGCGGATCGGCGCTCGCGCTCGTCATCGGCTGCGGTCTCGCCTGGCTTGCCGCACGCACGGATGTCGCCGCACCGTCGTTCGTCTATCTCGCCGGGATCATGCCGCTCTTCGTGTCGGTCCTCGTCGCGGCAGCAGCGTGGTCGTCGCTGGCATCGGGGCACTCCGGCTACATCAACCTGTTGCTCACCGGCATGGGCATCCCATGGCACGTCGACGTTGAATCGCGCACCGGCATCGCGTTCATCTTCGGTTTGTATTATGCGCCGTATCCGTTTCTCTTTATGTACGGTGCGCTGACGCTGGTCCACTCCGATATGGAGGAGGCGGCAGCGCTCGGCGGCGCATCGATCGTCACGACGTTGCGGAAGATCACGTTCCCGCTCGTCAAGCCCGCGCTGCTCGGAGCGATGCTGCTCGTCTTCGCGCTCATGGCCGAGGACTTTCCGGTGCCGGAATTACTCGGGCAGCCGGTCGGGATCCAAACGCTCTCGGTTGCCATCTACAACCTGATGACGCACACCCCGACGCAGCAAAATGCGGCGAGCGCGTTGAGCGTGCTGTTGATGTGCGTGACGGCGGTGTTCGTCTTCATGCAGCGCCGCCTGCTCGGCGGCAACGACTACCGCACCGTAACGGGCAAAGGCATGCAAACGCGCCGCTTCCGGCTCGGCTGGGCACGCAATTTCGCGTTCGCCGGCGTGATCGTGTACGTGGTCGTCGCGATGGTACTGCCCGGGTTCGCCTTGCTCGAGGGCACGTTCCGCACGAATTTGTACATCGCGGATGTCGGCGCGCTGTTTTCACCCGCCGGCCTCAGCTTCGCCCCGCTCGTCGCGGCCGTAACCGACCCGGTCGTCCTGAGCGGCGCACTCAACAGCTTCGGCTCCGGGCTCGGTGCGGCGCTCGTGGGCACCGCGATCTTCTTCAGCATCGCCTACGTCGTGCATCGTACGAAGTTGCCGGGCCGCGCCCCGCTCGAATATCTGGCCACAATCCCGGTCGCGATTCCCGCGCTGGTGCTCGGCATCGGCATCTTGTGGACGTGGCTCGCCTCGCCGTTGCCCGTCTACGGCACCCTGACGCTGCTCTCGATCGGCTACATCGCGCGCTTTCTGCCGCAAGGCTATCGGGCGGTTGCCTCGAGCATGATGCAAGTCCACGACGACCTCGAACACGCAGCGCAGATCGGCGGCGCGAGCCGTCCGCAGATCCTCTGGCACATCATGCTGCCCCTGATCCGTGACGGCGTCGCCTCATCGATTTTCATCGTGTTCATTCTTTCGCTGCGCGAACTCACGGCGTCGCTCTTCCTCTACACGACGAACACGCGCACCCTCGCGATCGTCATCTACGAGAAGTACATCTCCGGCAGCTGGTCGCAGGTTGCGTCGATCAGCGTCCTCTTTACCATCGCGCTGGCGCTGGTGACGCTGGGCGGCCGGCGCTGGCTTCAGAACCGGGTCTAAGAACGGGGAGTGCCACCTTGACGAGAGTTCGTGCCCGTCTGCTGGGCGCGTGTTTGTGCGCTTTCGCATTGCTATCGGGCCCGAGCACGGTCTCGGCCGCATCCGGCGGTCTCGTCTTCGACGGCGTACAGATTGCCGACGCTCCGCTCCTCGATGCGGCGAAGAAGGAAGGCAAACTGCTCCTGTATGCCACGTTCGAGACGCACGGCATGGCGGAACTCGTTGCGAAGTTCCAAGCCGATACCGGATTATCGGTCGACGTCATCCGTTTGCCGTCGGCCGAAATGTTTGCCCGGGCCACGAGCGAATTTGCCGCGCATCGTTTGTCTGCCGACTACGTCGATACGACGGACCTGACCCTCACGCAGCAGCTGGCGGATCGCGGCATCCTAACCGCCTACAAAGTGCCGGATTTCAGCACACTGGAGCCGGCACTGCGCGAGAGCAACGGCAAGTGGTATACGCTGTGGCGTTCGATGATGGCGATCGGGGTGAATACCGCACAGGTGAAACCCGCCGATCTGCCCTCGCAGTGGACCGACATACTGGATCCGAAGTGGAAGGGCAAAATCGAACTCGAGAACATCGACGCCGGCGGCAGCTCGTTCAGCTTCTGGTTCTTCTTCCGCCAGCGCTACGGCCTCGACGCCTGGCGCAAGGCCGCAGCGCAGAACCCGCGCATCGGATATGCGGCGCAGCCCGTCGCGATCGACCTTGCCCGTGGCGAAGCGGCGATCGTGGTCACCCCGGTTGAGTCGATCATGACGCAAATCGCCGCGGGTGCTCCGCTCAAGGTGATTCTGCCGCCGGGCGGTCCGGCGTTCGGGATCTCGGGCGGCATCACGAGCGTCGCGCCGCATCCGCATGCGGCGCAAGTGTGGATGAACTGGATGACCAGCAAGCACGCGAGCGCGGTATTGGCCGCGGCCGGCGCCTATTCGCTCCGGCGCGGCGCCTCAACGCCATCGGTTCCCGGCGTAGCGATGCCTCCGGCAAGCAGTGTCTACAATATTCGCGTCTCCGACTACTTGAAATCGTATGTTCCACAAGTCAAGGAATGGCACGGAATCTTCGCGCACTGATAACAGATGAATAGACGTCATGCGATTCGTGTAGCTTCGTTGTTGTGCGCAGCCGCGCCGCTGCTCTCACCGGGGCAAGCCTCGGCCGCCGGCGGACTAGCGATTGACGGGGATCAGATTGCCGACGCGTCCCTGTTCGATGCGGCGAAAAAAGAAGGCAAGCTCCTGCTGTATGCAACCTACGAGGCGCACGGCATGGGACTGATCGTCGACAAGTTCAAGGCCGATACGGGCCTCGCCGTCGACGTCATTCGCCTGCCGTCGGCCGAGATGTTCGACCGCGCGACGGCCGAATTTTCGACGCATCGTTTGGCCGCCGACTACGTCGACACGACCGACGTCACGTTGACGCAAAAACTCGCTGATCGCGGAATTCTAACCGGCTACAAAGTACCGGAGTTCGGCAACCTCGAGCCGGTGCTGCGCGACGGCGGCGGCAAGTGGTACAACATCCTGCGCTCGGTGATGTCGATCGGCGTCAACACGGCGCTGGTGAAGCCGGCCGACATGCCGTCCAAGTGGACCGACATCCTCGATCCGAAATGGAAAGAGAAGATCAGCTTCGCCAACATCGACGCCGGCGGAACGTCCTTCAGCTTCTGGTTCTTTCTGCGTCAGCGCTACGGACTCGACGCGTGGCGCAAGGCAGCGGCGCAAAACCCGCGCATCGGCTATTCCGCGCAGCCCGTTGCGACCGACCTCGCGCGCGGCGAATCCGCAATCGTCGTCGACCCGATCGAATCGATGATCGCCGGCATCGCTGCCGGCTCACCGATCAAGATCGTGCTGCCCACCGGCGGACCGGCGTACGGCATCTTCGGCGGCATCACGAGCGTTGCACCGCATCCACACGCCGCCCAAGTGTGGATGAACTGGATTACCAGCAAACGCGGCGCCACGGTGCTATCATCGATCGGTTCGTACTCGATTCGCCGCGACGCACCGGCCGCGGTCGTTCCCGGCGTCGCGATGCCGCCATCGAGCAGCCTGTATAACATTCGCTCGTCCGACTACGCGAAATCGTACGTGCCATTCGTCAAAGACTGGCACGCGATGTTCAACCACTAGACGAGCGTAGCGCGGTTCAGCCTTTCCAGATGAGATCGGTCGCGGGAACGGGCTTCGGGATCAAGCCGTAGCGCGATCCGAGGCTGAGAACCGGCGTCAGCATCGATGCGTCGAGCGTCGTTCCGTAGACCGCACGAACGATTTTGCTCGCAATTTCGGCCGGCATCTTCGTGTGGCTGGAGAGCATCGCGGCGCTTTCGGCTTGGTGACCGTTGGCCCACTCCGATGCTTGCCGCATGATCTCGACGAATTTCTTGGCGGTCGCGCCGTTCTTCGCCAGCCAGTCTTCGGATGCGAACCATCCGAGCAGCAAGAAGCGCGGCCCGACACCGTCGAACGCGTTACCGATCACCTTGCCGACGTTCGTATCCGACGTACTGAACGGCTCGGTCGGAAAGATGATGTCGACGCGCTTCTCTTGGAGCGCTCCACCCATCGCGGGGAACGGGACTTCGACGAACTTGACCGTGTTCGAGTCGCCGCCGAATTTGTCGACGTAGCCGCGCGCTTCGATCTCCTGCAGATCTTTCAAGCCGTTGATCGCGATCAGCTTGCCGTTCATCCCGGCACCCGGCGTAATCGCGGAATCTTGCAAGACCATCACGACGTCGGTCGGTTTTTGACCAGGGTTCACGACGGCCGCCGGGGCGATCACGCGAAACGGAAGCCCGCGCAAGCGCGCGTTTCCGAGCGTGGCCACATTCGAGATACCGATATCGATCGCGCCGCCGGCAACCGCTTGCGCCAGCACCGGTCCGCTGGCCATCACTTGGAATTCAACGGCGAAACCGGCCTTCGTGAACAGGCCGAGGTCTTGCGCGTAGTACGCGTTGGCCGCAACGTCGACCGGGATGATCCCGATCTTGAGCGGCGTGAGCGACTGACTTCGTACGATCGCCGGAAACCCGGTAACGAGCGCGGGCGCCGCAACGGCGCCGGCGATAATGCTCATGGCACGTGAACGGTTCATAACCATAACGGCTCCCTGTCGAGCATGGTGGAATCGGTTGTCCGAGCAATGCAGCCGGTTGGTCGCACGTTCCTTCTCTACATGGTTCGACCACGCGAGACGGCGAACGACCGCGCATGCATACCGATCGCTTCACCGAGCGCGCACGCGCCTACGCCGCGACGCGGCCGGCGCATCCGCCGGCGGCGATCGACTACGTCCTCGACGGCTTCGGCGACCCGGCCGCCATCAATCTGGCCGATCTCGGGTCCGGTACGGGGCTCTCATCGCGTCCCTTCGCCGACGCCGGCGCAACGGTGTGGGCCGTCGAGCCGAACGACGGCATGCGCGATGTCGCCGAGCCGCATCCGCGGATCGTTTCGGTGAACGCTTCGGCCGAGCACACGACGCTCGACGCCGCGTCGATCGATATCGTGACGGCGTGTACGGCGTGGCACTGGTTCGATCACGGCGTTGTGGTCGACGAAGTGCGGCGCATTCTCAAACCGCGCGGCCGGCTCGCGATCCTCGAGATCTATTTCGACGAGACCGACGCGTTAACCAAAGCATGGCGCGACACGTACTGGCGGTTCGCAACGCGCACGCCGCAGATGCCGGGCAACTTAACCGATCACGCCCTCGCGCTCAATCCGAATGCGGTGACGCGGGCGGCCTTTCCATTCGCGCAACCGCTCGACCGCGCGGCCCTGCACGTCTACACCGACAGCAACTCGTTCACGCCGACCGATCCGGCTCTTTACAATGCACTGCACGCCGCGATCGACGCGCTGCTCGACGATCTCGGCTCGCCCGAGCGCGTCGCGCTTCACCGCGTCAGCGACGTTACGCGCATCGAGCGCTGAGCACGTACGGAGGAGCTAAGAATTTTGTTTAAGTAGTGGTACGACTGGGCAATCGTTACCGGCTGGTGCCGCAGTGGCAGTAGCTGTGCGTGCGTTGGCGTACGCAGCCTAACAGCACGCAGCTATTCCTCGCGTCCGCATCTAATAGGTCCCGCATGGAGGCTCGGTTCATGGCATCCCATGATCCGATTGGTTCGGACGGCCACGGCTTTCACATTTCGCTGCCGAACACGGCTGCAGCGGCGTCGCACGCTCGAAGGCAGTTCATCCGTTTCATCGAGCATTTTCGTGTAAGCGCGGACCTCGTTGCGGACATCGAGGCGGTCGTCGGCGAAGCGCTTGCAAATGCCGCCGAGCACGGCCACAAAAACCACGGTACGATCCGCGTCGAGGGCACTCTCACCAAAGGGTACCTTGAAGCATCGATCTCGGACGATGGCCCCGGATTCTTCTTACGCGGCCCGGTTTCGGCAGATCATCCGCCGGCGCACTCACCGCGCGGCTACGGCCTCTTCCTGATCCGGACGTTGGTGGATGAGTTGGAGTTCAGAAATGATGGTCGGACGGTCTGGTTTCGAAAGCGTCTAGAAACGGGTAGCGAGTAGGCAAGAATGAGCCAAGAAGACGATCCGGGGTCTCAAAGCAACCCCGCCTCAAACAAGAAAACTGAAGCGATTTATTCGCTACGCGAGGCTGCTGAAGCCAAGGCCCTCGCTGAAGTGAAAGCTGAGGCAAATCCAACGCCCGCGGCACGCGATGCGCTTCTCGAGGCGCGGCTCGAACTCGAAGCCAAGACTCAGGATGCAGTCGAGGCTTGCCACGAATGCGGTCACACCCATGCGGCGGATGCACCACACTACGTCGATAACGTTGTTCCCTTTAAGAAATAACGGATAGCGGCCGCTAGAATCGCGCGATGAGGTCTTGCGCTCGCAGGGGCTTTTGAATCGCGCCGTATTTCACCGCGACGTCGATGATGGGCTGCAGGTCGCTGACGCGCAGTGCATCACCGTAGAACGGCGGGGCCACTAACGATTGCGCGATCGCCGGCGGAAGCTTAAGCGAATCGACGAGAATCCGTTCCGTTCCGGCTCGATTCGCGTTCGCCCAGACCGCGGCATCGTGCATGGCTGCCGCAAGCTGCACGGCTGCGGCGCGATTCTTGCCCACCCAATCCGTCGTTGAAAACCAGCCGTTCAGCATGAACGTCGGAGCGATGCCCGATTTGGTAAATCTGACGACCCGCATGTCGCCCCGCGCGACAGCCATCGCGAAGATCGGTTCACCGGCAACCGCGGCCGCAACCGTCCCCTGCGCAACCGCAACCGGCATCTGCGGAAGCGGCGCCTCAATGAACTTCACCGTCTTCGAATCGCCCCCATTAGCATCGATCCACACCTGCGCTTCAAGGCTCGATATCGAATTGAGCGCGTTGACGGCGACCACTTGCCCGTTCAAAGCCTTCGCCGTTTGCAGTTGCGAATCGGACTTGACGATCAATCCGCCTTGCGAGAACGCCGGCGTATTGAGGATGCCCGCGGCGATGTATTCGAACGGCAAGCCGCGCGAGCGCGCGTTGGCAATGCTGATGACATCGGAGAACCCGGCGTCGAGCGAACCGCCGGCGACCGCTTCGGCGATCGCGGAGCCGCTATTCATCGGTACGAGTTCGACCTTCAAGTTGTGTTTTTCAAAATAGCCCTGCTGTTGGGCAATGTAACCTAGGGCGGCGCCGATCGACGGAATGACGCCCAGGCGCACGGCCGCAGGCGGAGCGGCCTGCGAATAGCCCGGACTGCTCGCCCCAAGAGCGGCGCCGATGAGCGCAAACAAGACAATGGTTCGGATAGCGGACATGATGCCTCCGGAACTTGATTCAGAGAGCGAGGTCTAGGCGGTTAATTCGCGCAACCGAAGCGCGTGTGCGTTATCGCGAATGGAAATCAGGAAGTCGCGGACAAAGTCCACGTCCTTTTTGGACTTGCCCGCAAGCACGGCGTCATGCTGCTCGGCCGAATACGCTAAGATGATCGGGCGCAGCGCACACCCCTTCTCCGTCAGGAAAACGTTGATGCGCCGCCGATCTTCCGTGCTGCGGACGCGAACGACAAAGTCGCGCTCCTCCATCGCGTCCAACACGATCGTTAACGCCGGGCCCATCACGCTCACGCGGTCGCTGATCTCACGCTGCGTCAGCCCGTCATCTTGCCAGAGTTCGCGGAGAATGAAGTACTGGCCGAGCGTCAGCTGGTGCTTTTCGATGCGTTGCTGGAAAGCCGACATTACCGCTTTCGATGCGTCGCGCAGCAAGTAGAAGAGGCTGCCCTTGGGGTCGAGGCTGAAGCCCAAACCGTGAATCGGCGGCGCCGTCGAGCTACGTTTTTGGCGATTTCGCAAGCAGGAACCTCGATTCGATAATACTATTAACTATTACTGGCATTCACGGTTTCCGTGAAGAATCCCGCTCGCAGGGAGATCCACTTGAAAGAAACGTTCCTGACGCGCCCCTATGGCGCGTATCACTACAACCGCATCGCGCCGCAGAGCGACCTCGAGCTCGTGCAAACGGGCCCCGGCACGCCGTGTGGTGAGTATCTACGAACGGCGTGGCAGCCCGTCGCGCTTGCGAGCGACCTCACCGACATCCCCAAGCGCATCCGCATTCTGGGTGAGGACTTGGTGATCTTCAGAGACCGAAGCGGCGATGTCGGACTTCTTCAGATGGCGTGCAGCCATCGCGGAACGTCGCTCGAATTCGGAATCATCGCGGACCACGGCATTCGCTGCTGCTATCACGGCTGGCACTACGCCGTCGACGGGACCATCCTCGATATTCCAAGCGAACCCGAAGGGACACTGAAGAATCGCTTATGCCACGGGGCGTATCCAACGCACGAGTTCCGCGGGCTGATCTTCGCCTACATGGGACCGCCCGAGAAAAAGCCGGAATTCGCGATGTTGGATACCTGGAACATGCCCGGCTACACGTCGGTGCCCGGACCGCGCCACTACCTGCCTTGCAATTGGCTCCAGGTGCGCGAGAACAACATGGATCCGGTTCACACCGCGTTTCTCCACACGATCGTTAGCGGCGCGCAGTTCACCGAGCAGTTCGGCGTCGTCCCGGAGTTGGATTTTCAGGAAACGCCCGTCGGGATGATCTATTCGGCAACGCGGCGGGTCGGCGAGATGGCGTGGGTGCGGATCACCGAGATCATTCTGCCGAACATGAATCAAACGCCGCCCTACTGGGAAACGGCCGATGAGGAAAAGAGCGGCGTACCGCCGATGCTGACGGCCTGGATCGTGCCCGTCGACGATACGAACACGGTTCGTTTCATCTTGCTCCACAATAAGGAAGGTCATGGCCCCGGCGCAGAACGCGTAACCGCAACGCTGAACTTTGAGGTCGACGAGAGCCGGACGCCGGAAGATCGGCAACGCGTGCCCGGGGATTACGAGGCCCAAGTCGGGCAAGGCGCCATCGCCAATCACGATCGCGAGCACCTCGTTGCATCCGACCGCGGCGTCATCATGTACCGTAAGCTCGTCCGGCACGGAATTCGTGCGTTGGAAAGCGGACACGTTCCATCGACGTGGGCGACGCAAACGCAGACCCCGATTCCGACGTACTCCCGCGACACCGTGCTCCGCGTCGCCGCCGGTAAGGACGGCCAAGCCGATCGTGAAGTGTTACGGGCCGCCGCGAAGGACGTCTTTCAAAGCCCCCTCACGCGTGCACTCCACACGGTCTCATAGCCGCAAGGCTGCCGCGCATCATGCCTCGTTTGCAGGACGCGATCACGATCGATGATCTCAAGATCTTGGCACAGCGGCGATTGCCGCGCGTCCTTTGGGACTACCTCGAAGGCGGCGCCGAGGAGGAGCAAACGCTGCGGGCCAACCGCCGGGCGTTTGACCGCTACGCGTTCACACCGCGCGCGGCGACCGGCGAGGGCAAGCAAGACATCGGCATCGAGCTCTACGGCCACAAGTTGGCCGCGCCGTTCTTCGTCGGTCCGACCGGGCTCAACGGCATTTTCCAGCCCGACGGCGACCTTCAACTCACGCGAGCGTGCGATGAGGCCGGCATCGGCATGGCCCTCGCAACAGCTTCCAACAACTCCATCGAGGAAGTCGCAGCCGTCGCTACGCGTGGCACATTCCGGATGTTCCAGCTCTATCCGTGGGGCGGTCGCGAGTTGCATTCGCATCTCGCAGATCGCGCTGCGGCTGCAGGATTCGGCGCGCTCATCGTGACCGTCGACTCGCTCTTTCCCGGTAATCGCCTGCGCGATCGGCGCAATGGCTTTGCTCATTCGCTGCACATGACGCCGCGGACGGTCGTCGATGGCTTGCTGCACCCGGGCTGGCTCTTCTCCACCTGGCTTCCACGCGGAATGCCGAGCCTCAAGAATATCGCACCGTTACTGCCACCCGGGACGAGCGCGTTCGAACTTGCGGACTACACGCGGCGCCAGCGCAACACATACTATAACTGGGACGATATCGCGTGGCTGCGCAGGACGTGGAACCGGCCGCTCATCGTCAAGGGTTTGTTGAATCCCGCAGACGTGCACCGAGCCCGGCAGGAAGGCCTAGACGGCGTCATCGTGTCTAATCACGGCGGTCGCGCTCTCGATGGCGCGCCGGCGACGTTGGACATTTTGCCGGCCATGCTGGAAGCCGCCGGCGACATGCCGGTCATGATCGACAGCGGCTTTCGCCGGGGAGCGGACATCGTGAAGGCGCTTGCGCTCGGAGCCCGCTGCGTTCTGATCGGACGCGCTACGCTCTACGGACTTGCTGCGGGAGGCCAGGCGGGCGTCACGCGCGCTATCCAAATCTTGGCAGACGAAACCGAACGGGTTCTCGCACTTCTAGGCGTGGGCTCGGTGAACCAACTCAGTCCGAATCACGTCCAACAAACCCACGTGTTTTAAGGGGTCATCCATGCGCGAGATCAAGGTTGCATATGAAGTCAACGGCCGGCCGCACGAGGGAAGCGTCGTCTACGATGAGACCCTCGAGCGTCCGCGACCCGCGCTCTACATGCAGCCGAATTGGTACGGCGTCTGCGAAAAGAACAGCGCACAAGCGGCGAGCATCGCGGGGCGAGACTACGTCGTTCTCCTGGCCGACATGTTCGGCGCCGGCCACTTCGAAAAGGCCCTCACTCCGCCGGAGCGTTTGGAGCAAGTGAAGCACCTCCACACGAACGTTGACGGCTTCACGCTTCCATGTTCGAATACCGCATTCGACGCGTTGATGGCGGAGGCGGTCAAGCAGGGCTGTGTCGACGCGTCGAAGCCTGCGTTTGGAGTCGGCTTCTGCGCCGGGGCGGGCGTGATGCTCGATCAGATGCGTAACGGTCTGAGCCTCGAAGCGTGTGCGCTCTTCCATTCCACATTGCCCAACTCGGCGCGGCCGCCGGCCGAAAACAAACTGCGCGCGCGCTGTTTGATCCTGCACGGAGCAAACGACCCGGTTACATCCAAGGCCGACATCGACACGCTCCAAACGGAGCTAACTGCCGCCGGAGTCGATTGGCAAACCGTGATGTTTGCGAATGGCCTCCATTCTTTCACCGAGCCCTACTGCAAGCCAAGTCCCGCCGAACGCTATGACGAGCATGCCACGTTGAAGGGCTACGATCTCATGAGGGATTTCTTCCTCAACTGGTAACGCGAAACGCTGCCGGATCTCGATACTTAAAACTCGTGCATGTGCGGTAGCACTTTGGATCCGAACAATTCGATCGAGCGCATCGTGCGTTCGCCGAGCTGAACGCCCACGGGCAGGTCAATGAGGCCGGCGCCGAGTTCGTCGTGTATCCGCCGCACTTGTTTCAAGACGGTCTCCGGACTGCCGACGACGAGTTGCCCCAGTTCGATACGCTCGGCCAACTGTCGCGTTGCGTTGCGCGTCGTCTGCCCCTTATAATCGCTGCCGAAGTATCCCGATTTGGTGACGGCTTCCGAAAGCGCTTTGTTCTGGTTGGTCAAGCTCACCCGCGGCGGCAGCGTGGCCATATCCGCGAAGGCTTGCTCGTCCGTCTCCGCCACGTGGAATGCGGCGCGGTAGATCACGTTCTCGGCAGTTGGTTCCCACCCGGCGGCGCGAGCGCACTCTCGATAATGCGTGACCGACTTTTTCGCGAGCGGAACCGTGGTGAAGGCGAATCCGGCGCCGATGTGGTTGTTGGCAGCGAATTCCGCCGCTTCCGGGCTCGACGTCGACATGAACATCGGCGGATGCGGATTCTGCACCGGCCTGGGCCAAATGGAGACCGTCCGGTTCTGGAAATATTTCCCTTCCCAGCCGAAGGGCTCCATCTCCGTCCAGCAGCGCCGGATCAAAGCCACGGCCTCGGCAAAACGCTCGCGCGATTCAGACGGATTGATGTTGTAGGTGACATACTCGTTGCCCGTGCCGCGCATCATTCCGGCCACGAGCCGGCCATTGGACATGACGTCGATCATCGCAAATTCTTCCGCCACGCGAATGGGGTTGAGGATCGGAATGGTGGGTCCGAGGACAGCGATCTTTGCTCTTTTCACGATTTGGCACAGCGCGCCGGCCATGACCATAGGGTTCGGCGTCAACGACATCGGCGAAAAGTGGTGCTCGGCGCACGTGACCCAATCGAAACCGTATTCGTCGGCGAGACGAAACTGATCGAATGTCGTCTGCATCGAATGCACCGCGACGTCCGGCTCATAGAACGTTCCCGGCAAAGGCCAGACATCATCAGGTACCGTCGCCGCATAGCGGGCGCTGCAAAACAGTGAAGCCTTCATTACGATCTTTCAGGGTGAACGAGAGCGCGCGTCTCGCGGACGACAAATTGTTCCTTGCGGGTCAAGAAATCTCCGACCACCGATGCGAATGCCTCAGGTTGGTCGGCATCGATCGCTTGAGCTGCGCCGTAAACGAACACGACGTGGCAGCTCCGCAAGACCTGACGGTAGAGGCGCGCGCCCTCCGGCGCTACCTTGTCGTCGGCGCCGAAAAGGATCAGCACCGGTTGCGCCAGCTCGGCGACGCGCTTCTCAAATGATTCGTCGGGCGGCGACGCGGCCGGGGCGCTCAAGACGATCGTTTCCACCGATTCCGGCTGAAGGATCGCCATCCACAACGCGACCGTCGATCCGAGCGCGGTCCCCACGACGCTGTACCGCTCGATGCCGAGCGCAGCAGCCGCAGCATTCACGTGGCGAGCAAGATCCTCGATGGAGGCCGAGCCTCGATTCTCCGGCAGCTCCAAAGCGATGACGCGAAAGGTTTGCGCCAGTAATTCGCGGCTGGGTGAGCGTTGCAGACTGCCGGCTTCGTGCAGATAGATGATCGGGTGGCCATGCCCCGCCTGAACCCACCGGACGCGAAAACCGCCGGCTTCGACGAACCCCTCTGTAGAGGACTCACTGATCATGGGTAGCCGTCTTCCGTGCTCGCGGCCGATTCGCATGCAATGAAAAAACCCCGATTTCTCGGGGTTTAAACTGGAGCCGGCGGCGGATCTGCTCAGGCAGCCTTTTTTCGCGTGGGCGGCACTTTGGCGGGGTCGGCAGGGAGCTGCTGACGCGCCTTTTCCCATTTCTTACCAAGATCGTCAAGCTCAGCCTGCGTGAGCAACTTCTTCGCAAGCGAGAAAATTGTCGATTCCTCTTCCTGCACATGGTGTTTGATACTTTCGCCGAGAACCTGGAGCTCGGCCTTGAAGCGCTCGTCGCGCTTACGCCGCGATTTCAGCATTGCGATCAAATGCGAAGCGACTTCGTGTTCCGTGTAGGCTTCGAAAACGTCGACGCGCTCATCTTGCTCTTCCGCTCGCTTACGCAATTGGGCATAGAAAAGCCGCTCCTCGATTTCCACGTGCGTCGTGAGCGCGTGCTCGATGCGCTTTGCCAGGTCAGCCAATTGCGCGTCGTCGGGTTCGAGTTTTTCCGCTTCGTCCAACATTGCCGCCGCGTCGCGATGCTCTTTTTTGATGATGTCGAGGATGCTCACGGGTACGTCCTTTCTGACATATTGCGCGGCCGGATGGCAGCTACATGAACGTTCATACCCACAGCGCCATGGCGGTTAACCCCGTTCAATCCCCCGATTTCTCGGGGGTTTGGAACTGGGCCGGCGAGCGGACCGGCGCCGGGGCGGCGAAGGCCGTTCCGCGGCACGTGCTCGCCGTCGAGCGGTGCTGCGTTGACGATCCCAAACCGATCCGTATACTGTTTAAAGCTTATTCTTGTGAATTCGAGGCCTTGCCATGGCGCTAGCTCCCGACGTCAATAAGTTGCTGACGCAAGTCGGCCCAGGGACCCCCGGCGGCGCGCTGTTGCGGCGTTACTGGATGCCGATCGCACCGGTGGCGGCGCTGGACGCCGGCCCCAAGATGCGTGTCCGAATCTTGGGCGAGAATCTCGTGCTCTTCCGCGACGGTACCGGCAGCTACGGCCTCATTCCCGAGGCCTGCCCGCACCGCCATGCCTCACTCTATAACGGCTTTGTCGAAAGTGACGGACTGCGCTGTCCGTACCATGGCTGGAAGTTCAGCGCCGGCGGCGCCTGTATCGATCAACCATTCGAACCGGCAGACTCGAAGCTGCGCGCCCTTGCCGCTCGCACGGCCTATCCGGTACAGAAGCTAGCAGGCCTCCTGTTCGCGTATCTGGGGCCCGCGCCGGCGCCGCTGCTGCCGCGCTGGGAGTATCTCGTGCGCGACGATGGAACGCGCTCGATCGTCGTGCTGCCGGAGCATCACTGCAACTGGCTGCAGAGCCAAGAGAATTCGAACGATCCGGTGCACACCTACCATCTGCACGGCCGCATGATGCAAGAGCAGGGTCAAGCCGAAGTTGAGCGCGCCGCGATCGCGTACTTCCTGCGGCCGATTGAGAACTACAGCTTCGAGCTGTGTCACGAGCCGGCATGGAGCGGCATTCGCAAAGTGCGGGCCTTCGGCGGCGATCGGCCGGAAGTCGAAAGCGGTCATCCGGCCATTTTCCCCAACATTCTCGTCGCGCCGCAGGGCCGTGAGATCACGATGCATTGGCGGGTACCGATTGACGACGAGCACACGCGAATCTTCTGGTCCGAGTTCACGCCGGCGGAGCACAGCGTGACCCAGCGCGATGAGGATATCCCGGTGACGTATCTTCCGCATCCGCTGCGCCCCGACGGCGAATACGATCTGACAACGTTTCCGAATCAGGATCTTATGGCGTGGGAGACGCAAGGCCCCATCGTCGACCGATCGACGGAATTGCTCGGTGCGTCCGACAAGGGCATCTTGATGTACCGTAAATTGCTGCGCGAACAGATCGAACTGGTGCAGAACGGCGGGGAACCGGCCGGGGTCATTCGCGATGCCGAACTCAATCGGATCATCGAGCTCTCGGTACACCGCGGACTCGCGAACATAACGAACGAGCTACAGCCGGATGACGGCACGGCCGGGTCGCGATCGGTGTTCGCCTCAGCTAATGGCGACTAGTCCGGCACGCGCGACGATTTCGTCCTCATGCGAGGGCCGGCCCGAAACCCCGATGCCTCCGACGCATTCGTCCTTATAGATGATCGGCAGCCCACCCTGAACTTGCAACAGATTCGCCGGATTGAGAAAATTTACGAAGCCGGGCCGGTCTTTCATGCGTTCTTCCAGCTCTTTTGTCGGACGTTTTGTGAGCGCGGCCGCGCGGGCCTTAGCGAGCGCCACTTCGCCTCCCGGAACACCCGGCTCGCCAACGATCTCGACGTGGATAACATTGCCGCTGTCGTTGACGATTGCAATCGAAACGTTCCAGCCGTTTTTCTGCGCCTCGGCTTTGGCGTGCGCGATGATGTTCGCGATATCGGAGGTTTCGAGGATCGGTCGGGTTCGCATCGTTACACGTTCCTTTGCTCATGAAAGCTGATCGTCTATGTTAGCACGCATCTTTCGTATCGCACTCGTGGCGCTACTGCTCGTCCCGGCGACCCCGAACTGCGCCGGAGCAGCCGCTACGTCGGGTACCCCGATCGAAATCCACGCCATCGCCTCGCTGACGGGGTACGCCGCATTTCTCGGAGCCGGTACCGCTCAAGCGATCACGGCGGCCGAAACAGCGCTAAATGCTGAGGGCGGCATCAACGGGCGTCCGATCAAGTTCGTCGTTCACGACGACCAGTCGCAAGCGCAGCAAGACGTGCAGATCCTCAACGATCTCATCACGCGGAATGTGCCGGTCATCGTGGGGCCGGGTCTGGTATCCGCATGCGGCGCGATGTTACCGCTGCTTTCGAATGGCCCGGTCGATCTGTGCTTTTCAACCGGTGCGCATCCCCCAGCCGGCAGTTATCAGTTCGTCATGGGTGTTCCGAGTCAGGATCAAATCGCAGCGTCACTGCGCTATCTGCGCGCGCGGGGCTTGCGGAAATTCGCACTCATCATCCCGAACGATGCGACCGGTCAGGACGCCGGCCGCGTCATCGATTCGGTGATGGCGCTGCCGGAGAATAAGGAACTCACGATTGTCGATCGTCAGTTTTTCTCCCCCGCTGACACGAGCGTCAGCGCACAGATAGCGCGCATTCGCAGCAGCGGCGCGCAAGCGCTGATCGCTTGGGCCACGGGCGCCCCGTTCGGCACGGTCCTGCACGGCATCCAAGACGCGGGTCTGGATATACCGGTTCTCGGCGGCGCCGGCAACGTTACCTACGCGACTCTGGCCGCGTACGCTTCGATCCTGCCGCCGAACACCTTTTTCCCGACCTATCCCGCGCTCGTCGTGCCCGAAAGCATCCAAGATCCCGGCGTTCGCCGCGCGGTCGCGGCGCTGCGCGCAGCTTACACGTCCTTGGGCACGGAGCCCGATCTCGCTGCGATTCCGTGGGATGCCGCCCACATCATTGTGGCAGCGTACCGCAAATATGGCGCCGGCATGACGTCCGCACAGATGCGCGACTTTATGTCCGCCCTCAAATATGCCGGGGCGTTCGGATCGTTCGATTACCAGGCGCACGTGCAAGGCGGCCTCGACACGAGTACCGCGCTCGTCGTCCGCTACAATAAAGATAAGAAGGCGTTCGAAGCGGTGAGCAAAATGGGCGGCGAACCGCGGTAGTCCTCACGCACCGCCGGCCGCGAAAACCCGAGCTTATTAGCTCGGCGAGCCGATAACGATACGGCCAGCCTCTATCACGACCGGGATCGGCGGGAGTCTCTCGCCCGCGCAAACACCATCGTCGCATATGCCGTCGTCGAATCGAAAGCGAGCGTAGTGATGATCGCACAAGATGTAGGCACCGATCGTGCGCACGTTCTTCTGGAGGTTTAGCGTGATGGATTCGTGCGGGCAGAGGTTCTCATAAGCGAAGATGCCTTCTGCGCTGCGTACGATGATTACGCGCCCGAAGAGGCGGGCGGTTCCGACTGGCACGTCGGTAACGCCGCAGAGATCGGTACCCGGCGGCGGTACTAAACCCAACGCCCTAAGTACACGGCCGGCGATTTCTCGTGCGGCGCGACGTCCGCAAAGAGCGTGATGCCGAATTCCATGCTCCACTGTATTCGGCGCGGGTCGGCTTAGTCAATTGCCTTGCATGCCCAAAGATTAAGTTGCTGCTACCCAGACTGAGTCAGCGTCGTGTAGTAGCGCCAAGTAGCTTTTGCACGCCCGCCCGGCTTGCCGGCGCCGGCGGACGAATACTGCGGGCTCTCCCGCTCAGCGCGAAAGACGGCCTGATCCTGCTCGGAAATCGGTTCTGGATCGCCGAGCAAGTGCGCCTCGTAGTTCATCGTCGCGAGGGTGTTCAGAGTGATCGCATCCAGCGCCGCTTCTTCAACGCTCTGATTAGCCGTTGTGATTCCGTGTCCGCGCATCAGACACACGCGCTTCGAGCCGATCGCACGCACTAAATCGCCTCCAAGCTCCGGCGTGTTAATCGTAACGCTGCGTTCGTACGTGGGTATTCCATCGAGTACCAGCTTGGCACCGGAAGGGTCGTACGCACCGAAGAGCGGGAGCAGCGGTTTTCTGCAGATCGTAAACAGCACGACGGTTGCCGGATGGATGTGGACAACGGCGTTGACTTCCGGTCGCGCGCGATAGAGCGCCGTGTGAATGAAGACCTCGGAGGGCGCAACAAGTCCAGGCCGGTTACCGATGGCGTGCCCGTCGAGATCGATCTCGATGACCTCGTCCGGCGTGGTATAGCGAACGCCGAGTTCGTCTTGTCCGCGTGCGCGGATGAACGCACGCTCTGTTCCGGGGAGGCGCGCGCTTACATGGCCAGTAGCGGCTTTCGTGAGGTTTAGCGTTCCGAGCACGCGACACGCCTGCGCGACTCGTTCGCGAATATCGTCTATCTCATTCATGTCCGGCGCTTGTTGATGCCCGGTTCCATTCCCCCTTTAGCTCGCCGCCGGAGCCGAGCTGCAGCTAACGGCCGTTAAGGAAGCGTAGAGTGAACCCGCAATGTCGCTGACTACGCTTCCACCGATGCGAAGCTTTGGAACCGTCCGGGCACTCCGCATCGTCAGCGCAATTAGTCACGCTGGCCGCCATTGCGCACCCCCCGCGATTGGGCGAAGATCAATTCCGTGGCGGCGAACGCGCGTGGAATGACATGATACTTGGCTGCTGCGTTGATGACCGGTTGAATCATTGCCGGGTCGATGGTCAAAGCAACTTCGGTGTACTGCATGTGCGCGAGTACGTCAACCGGGATGTGCGAGAACTGCGAGACCAGCGGGTAGAGTTCGCGGTAGTGGGCGTTGATGTACACCGACGCGCGGTTGTAGGCGTTTGCAAAATCGAACACTGCCTGGGGGTGCTGCTCGGCCCACGGGCGGTACGCGAAGTCACAGTCGACCAAAAACTTCGGTCCGATCGAATCGTATGGCTTGGCGATCGATCTGGCCCCAATTGCAAGCGCGGCGCTGAGAAAGGGATCGTACACGCCGGCCGCATCGATCTTTCCAGCCTGCAACGCACTCGCAACCGATGGTGGCGGCATCTCGATGAAGTGCACGCTCGAGCTATCACCGCCGTCTTGATCGACGATACCCTTGATCGAGACCGTGAAGAGATCGCTCAGCCCGGGTACCGCAACGTTCTTGCCGTTGAGGTCTTTGGCTCGACGGACCGCCGATCCGGGCGCCGCGACCAGCTGGATGTTTTCGCTAATGGTGCCATCGTAGGTTGAGCCTGGCGTGACGATCGCAACCGGGACTCCCTTCGCATGCGCCAGGCAGAGCGAGAGCACGTTGCTGTTAGCAATTTGCGCGCTACCACCGATCAGCGCCGCCATGGCGACTGCTCCGGACGTTTGCGGCTGGATTGTCACGTCGAGCCCAGCTTGGCGAAACCACCCCTGCTGTTGAGCGTAGTACACGCTCGCGTTGTCCGGACCGGATAGCGGGGCCACGATGACGGGGGTCGTTGTCTGCGCTGCGACCGGATACGTCGCGGAACCGAGAGCGAGCGCGGCCGAGGTGCCGAGAAACCGTTGGCGGTTCATGAAGTACTCCTGATGGGGGCGGATTCCGGTTCAACTGCGCTGAGCAACTCGGAGTCGTAATCGGAGCGCAGCTCAACTTGGCGATGGAGCGTTACTTCGCGATGCTCGTGCGCTGACTGGACCAACCCGAGCGTTGCCTCGAGGGTCGCCCGCCCCCAGGCACCGCTGTGATAGGGCGGCAGACCGTCGAAGGCCGCCGCGCGCAGCTCGGTCAACGCGCCGATCGTTGCGCCGCCCTCGAGATCGCGAGCGCGATGCTCGATCGAGCGCAGATCGATCTCGCGCTTGCCGTTGTCGCTGTAGACGTACACGCCGTGTTTGGCGTGACGCAGCACCCCGCGAGTGCAGCTCACTACCGTCATTCCGAGGTCCGTCGGAAACCAGGCAGAGCGGTCGGAATCGGCCATGCGTTGGGTTGGATCGAACGCGCCGCCGATGCGGAATGCCTCCTTCTCGCTCTGCTCATTGCGTGTTCCAGCCGCCAACTCGCGCCGAATGCGCAATCGGTCCTCGTCGTCGTATCGCCAGTTAATCGGTGCGCCTTCGAACAACTCGCCGGCCATGAAATAGCCGTAGCCGTTCAGGACCGTCGTCGCAGACGTCCCGTTCTCGAATTCAAAGAAGCCGGTAAAGAACCCAGGAACCGCGCGCTCGGGCATCCACTGGCCGGTCGTCCCGGAGACCCGGCGCAACTTGCCGCCGCCAAGAAGGCGCAGCACATCGACCTGATGCGGTCCCTGGCGGTGAACAATTCCGGCACCGGCTTCGAGCGACAACTCTTCCGGAGTTCGCGCGCGTAACATCCAGTCCATGAACGACCACATCAATACGTGGCGGAAGCCTTGCAGTTCGTCGCTCAGTGCCAACCGGCGCATGACTCGGATCGGAATGCCGTAGCTCGAGGTGTGCGCCGCGATTAGCGCGACGCCGTACTTCTCGCTCGCGTCGACCATGCGGTCCGCGTCCTCGATCGTTACCGCCATCGGTTTCTCAACCGCGACGTGCTTACCGTTTCGCATCGCCAAGATCGCACCCTCGGCATGGAACTTGTTGGGCGTCGACACCCAGATCGCGTCGAGGTTGGCATCCTTGCAGATGGCCTCTGCAGATTCGTAGACCGGGCGATCCGGATATCGCCGCTCGAACGCCTCGCGCATGCGGGGATTCACGTCGGCTCCCGCAGCGAGCTGGATCCCGTCCATCGAGTCAATCGTCGGCATAACATTGGCCGCCCCTTGACCCAAACCAAGAACCCCAATCTTTAGCGTCCGCATGCTGATCAGACCGCCGATACACTCGAGCGCGCGGGGTTCATCAGGACGCGACTTTGACTTGCGGTTCAAGGTACGAGTCGACACAGAACCGCATCTCTCGTTCTTCGCCCTCGCGCTGCGGGGTGCGTTCGGCTTCGGTCATGGTGTGCCCGATTTGCGGGGCAACGCACAGGTCCTGTGGATGTAACGTGCCGGCAGGGTCGCTGCTCACACGGTCGAACGCGAAGTTTTTGGAGGGTTCTTCGCGTGGCGCTTACTCCTGAGATGAACGATGATTTCACCCGCGTCGGTAAGGGGACGCCGTGCGGCGAGTTGTTCCGCCGCTATTGGCTCCCGCTGGCGCCCGCGAGTGAGCTTTCCGCGGAACGTCCCAAGAAGCGCGTGCGCATCCTCGGCGAAGACCTCGTGCTTTACCGTGACGCGCACGGCAAGCTAGGCCTGATTCCGGAGCGTTGCCCACACCGCCACGCCTCGCTCTACTTCGGATTTCTCGGTGAAGAGGGTGGATTGCGCTGCGCATATCACGGCTGGCGCTTCGACACGGAAGGCAACTGCGTGGAGCAGCCGTTCGAGCCGCCCGACAGCAAGTTGCGCGCGCTGGCCTGCCGGCCGCATTATCAAGTGCAGCAGCTTGCCGGCATCCTGTGGGGCTACCTTGGGCCAGATCCGGCACCACTCTTGCCGCGTTGGGATTTACTCATCCGCGACGATGGCATGCGCGCGGTCACGGTGCTGCCGATCCACCACTGCAACTGGTTGCAGGCGCAAGAGAACTCGCACGATCCGGTTCACACGATCTACCTACACGGACGAATGCTCCAAGAGATTCAGCCGGCAGGCAACGAGGGCGCAATCGCATACTATACTCGCCCGCTCGAGAACTACGACTTCGAGGTCTGCCGCGAGCCGGCGTGGACCGGAATCCGCAAGACCCGTGAGTTCGGCGGCGACAAACCGCAACGCGAACTCGGCCATCCCGCAATCTTCCCTAATGCACTCGTCAACCCGCAGAGCGATAAAATCGTGATGCACTTCCGTACGCCCATCGACGACGAGCACACGTATATATTGTGGTCGGAATTCGTTCCGAGCGCAGACGGTTCGCGAGTGGATCAGCCCGATGAAGCAATACCCGTCAGCTACCTACCGCATCCGCGGCGACCCGACGGCGAGTACGACCTCATGACCTTCGTCAATCACGATATCATGGCGTGGGAGACGCAGGGTGCGGTCTATGATCGCTCGACCGAACTGCTCGGAGCATCGGACCGCGGGATCACGCTCTTCCGCAAGATGCTGCGCGAAGAGATCGAGAAGGTTCAAGCCGGTGAAGATCCCGCAGGCGTGATTCGCGATCCGGCACTCAACGAATCGATTCCGGTTGGGAAAGCAGCCGCAGACCAGTTTCGCCTACGGGTCGAGTTCCAAGCCGCGCAATAACTACTGGGGTTTGAAGATCAAATCGGTAGCGGGGAACGCGGGGAAATTTTCGTAGCGCGCCACGACGTTGATCTCGGGCTGAACCATCGCGGGCGTCGTACGCTGCGCAAACGTGGCTAGCGACGCCGTTGATAGCGATGACGGAGCTTGTCCGAATGTCCGCGTAATGATTTCAACGGACTTTGCGGGGTTCTTCTCGCAAAAAGCAGCCGATTCGCGCATGGCGGACGCAAACCGGGAAACGAGATCTGCGTGCGCCGTCGCCCACGAGCTCATCGCAAACCATGCGGTCACTACGAACGACGGAGCCACCGCCGCCGACATCGCGCCCGTTAGCGGACGCGCAACCTTGCGCGCATCGCTCAAAAACGGTTCTCCGAGCTCCGCCGCATCGATGCGGCCGGCAGCAAAGGCGGAAGCCATCTGCGAAAACGGCATTTCAACAAACTTCAACGTCGATGAGTCGCCGCCGTGGGCGTCGACCCATGCGCGTACGGCATAGACGCCCATCGTTGCGAGGCCGGGCGTACCAATCGTTTTGCCGTTCATATCCTTGGCGGTTCGAATTGATGTTTGATTGCCGACCATGAGGTACGCGATCGGCGGCACGGTGCTGGCCGAGTAAAGTGCAGCGCCCGCAACGATGACGAAGGGAACGTTCTTGTGCCGCGCTTGCGCGAGCGTCGCGACGGTTGCGATGCCGATGTCGACGGCACCCGCCGCGACGGCCCCGGCAAGCGCCGAACCGTAGGCGATCTGCTGCAACTCCGCCGCGATGCCCGCTTTGGTAAAGAACCCCATTTCTTGGGCGAACAGCACCTGAGCGCTATATTGAAACGGCAGATACGCGATCCGCAGCGTATCAAGGCTCTGCGCACGCGCAGGCACCGGTGTCGCTAGCGCAAGCGAAGCGCCGGACGCGAGGCTTCCTGCGAGCGCAATTCGCCGAGAGAAATTAGGCATCGCGCGTTTTTCGCGCTAGGTAAGAACCTTCCGCCCTGCGAGCTGCACGCTTGCCGGCGTTCGGTTTCTCGGGTTTGAACTGGAGCCGACGAGCGGACTTGAACCGCTGACCTGCTGATTACGAATCAGCTGCTCTACCAACTGAGCTACGTCGGCATCATCGGTCTTGCGACCGCAGCCTACCCCAATTCGGTGGAGAGGCCCTCGCCCTCCCCCTACGACATTTCCGTCAGCCGATCGAGCACGCGCGCGAAGGCGGCCAGGTCTGAGGCCGGGCAGCCGCGTAGGGCCGCCGCCTCGATTTCCCGGAGCGCCTCATAGATCCGAGCGCTCAGCGTCCGTCCGGCGGCTGTCAAGAACACGACCACCGAGCGCCGGTTGCTTGGATCAGCCTCACGCTTGATTGCCCCGCGGGTTTCGAGCCGGTCCAGGACGCTCGTCAGCGTCGAGCGGCGATGGCCGAACTCAGCATGGATATCGTTGATTCGCGCGTCACCATGCATGTGAAGATACGCCAGCACGTGCGCTTCGGCTTGATTAACGTCGAGATCGGCTCGTCCGGCGAGATAGAGGGCTACCGCGTGCGTGATGCGCTCGATCTTAGGAATCGCGACTAGACGTTTCACGAACCCGGATGCGAGGCGAGGTAGGCCGCGATCGCCGACTGCATCTCAGCCGACATCTCATGCGCGTGCAACCGGATCTGCTCGGCGTGCGCCGCACCGGCATCGTTAAGGGGTACGACATCGTAGGTCATCGTTGCGTCGCTGCCGGCGGAAGCGCTGACGACATCGATCGTGAGCGTAACGACGAACGTCTGCGGCTCGAAAATCACGTATTGCACGACGCCCTTCGAAGGATCGAATTCGCGCAAGAGCCAGACCCTCGACCCGGTGGTGAACACCGCACCGGCGGCTTGCAGCGGTTCGGGCTGCGCGATGAACTTCGGCTTGAAGTCCGGCTCCCAAACGGACTCGCTGACCGGCCCGAATGCGGCCGTTACCGCCGGCCGGGGTGAGGTAAAATGCATGAGCAGCGTGACGATGACGTGCGCTAACATGCCGATATCGTATAATACGACATCGTATTATGTCAAGCGGTCTGCGGTTGGCCTTATTCGGAGCGCCAGCGGCTGAAGTGCAACTCGAGCCGGCGAGTCAGTTCGTTCACGCCGATGGCGATTGCGGCGAGAACCGTAATCAGACAGAAAAGATCGGTGGGGTCGAATTTCTCTGAAAAGAGCTGGGTGAAATAACCGATTCCGGTGGTCGAGACGTAGAGTTCCGCCAGGACCACGCCGAGCAGCGTAACGGCCATCGCCAGACGCATTCCGACGAAAATGCTCGGCACCAGTTGCGGCAAGATGACTCTGCGGAGGATCTGCATCTTCGTTGCGCCCATCGTACGCGCGCTGAGCACGTGAATCGGACGCACACCCTTCATCCCGGCGACGACGTTGAGGATAATTGGGAAGACACCGTGACTCGCTCCGAACGCGATCTTCGAAGCAGCACCAAGGCCGAAGAACAGAATGAACATCGGCAAAACGGTGACCTGCGGGATGGCATACAGCAGCAGCACGATCGGGAACACGCTGCGGTAGTTGAACGGGGTCGCTCCGACGGCAAGGCCGACGATCAACCCCGCGACGACGGCAATCGCAAACGCAACGGCCAGTTCTAGGAAGAACGAGCCGACGGCAGCGCCGACCTTCGGGTCGGCAAACAGATGCCCGAAGCCGGTGACCACGGCCGAGGGGGGACTGGCGAACGCCGGGTCGATGAACCATCGCGCCGCAATCTCCCAAAGCACCAGCAGCACCGCGATGCTGAGGATGCGCAGCCGCAGCGGGCCGTACTTGCCGCGAAACGCCGTCTTCATGCGGTCGTCCGTGCCCGCCGGGACTCCCATGTCGAGAGCAGCAGGTTGAACAGCGCGGCGATGATGATGACGAGGAGGACGTAGGCGAACATCCGCGCCGTCTCCATCATCTGAGCGTTTTGCGAGATCTGATGGCCGAGGCCGGAATCCGACGCGATGATCTCACCCGCAAGGACCGACGCGAAACAGGGAATGAAGGCCACGCGCAAACCCGTCAGGATGATCGGAAACGCGCCCGGCAACAGCACGCGGCGCAGCATCTGCAAGCGCGAGGCACCGAACGACATCGCCGCCGTGCGCAGATTGAGATCGACGCTGTTGAAGCCGGCAATCGTATTGAGCGCGATCGGAAAAAACGCGGCCAGGCACCCCAGCGCCATCTTCGACTTCACGCCGGTCCCGAAGAATAAGATGAACGTCGGAAAGAAAATCAACAGCGGCACCGTGTAGAAGGCAGCCAGCATCGGCTCGTACGTCCGGGTGAAGAGGCGCGACGTGCTCACTACGTAGCCGACGCCAATGCCGAGCACGATCGCGATGATGTAGGCCGTGCCGAACGTCGACATCGTCGTCCAGATGTCGGTCAACGTCGCGGGGGAGGTAACGACGTTGAGGAAGTTCTTCGCAACGTCGCCGATACGCGGGAACAAAATCGGGTTGATCAGGTGCATCGCCGACTCGATCGACCACGCTCCCAACAGCACGACGAAGAACGCCGCCTGAACGAGCCGCGTAGCGAGCCGATCGTCTTTAACCATTGCCGCGTTTGCGGATCTGCTGCGCCGAATCCACGCTACGGCGAATTTCATCGTGCAACAGTTCGTAGAGCTCGCTGCGGATCGCCGCGAATTGCTCCGAGATCACGAAGTCGGGCGTGCGCGGATGCTCCTTCTTCACCTCGACGACGGCCTTGATCTTGCCCGGGCGCGACGTCATGACGAAAATTCGGTCCGATAAGAACACGGCTTCGCTCAAACTGTGGGTGACCATCACGATCGTCTTGCCGGTCTCAGCCAGCAGCACGGAGAGGTCTTCACCGAAGACCATCCGCGTCTGCTCGTCGAGCGCCGCAAACGGTTCGTCCATCAAAAGAATGTCGGTTTGCAAGCTCAGTCCGCGCGCGAGCGCAACGCGCTGTTTCATGCCCCCGGAAAGCTGCGCCGGATAAAAGGCGGCGAACTCCGACATATGCACGGCTTCGAGCGCAGCGGCCGCGCGCGGAGTCCGCTCGGCCGCCGGCACGCCTTGGAATTCGAGCGCGACCAGCAAATTTTCGAGCACGGTGTTCCACGGAAAAAGCGCGTTCTCTTGAAACACGAACGACATCTTGTGCGGCATGATGCCGCTCAACGCCGCACCGTCGAGCCGCACGCTGCCGGCGTTCGGCGGCAGCAGACCGCCGATGATGTTCAGGAGCGTGCTCTTGCCGCAACCGCTGGGACCCAGCAGCGACACCATCTCGCCCGCCCGGATCGCTAACGAAACGTCACTCAACACCGCGAGCGGCGCCGAGCCTTGCGAAAACGCGTGCGACACGTCCTGGGCTTCAATCGCGATGGCGGGTTGCACGCTCAAGCTGCATCCTCTTCGATGATTGCCTGGCCTTCGACGGGCCGCGTCGTAGGCTCCCCCGGTGCCACGGCAGAAGGGCGCCGTTGTGAACATCGTCCGGCCGGCAATCCTTGCCCTCGTCACGCTGCTGGCACTCGCGCCGGCAACGCCGCTGCGGGCGCAGGACCTGCCCGTCGTGCGCGTCGGCAAGCCCGAAGCTGCGGCCCTCACGTTCATGGCCATCGAAATCGGCGAAAGCGCCGGAATATGGAAGAAAGTCGGCATTAACGTCCAGGGCGAAGCGCTCAAGGGCGACGCGCAAATTCACCAGGCGCTCACGGCCGGCAGCATCGATATCGGCATCGGATCCGGGCCCGGCCTCGCGTTTCTCGCAAAGGGCGTGCCGGCACTCGCAGTCGCCGCATTATCGGGACCACCCGATCAAATGAGCCTCATCGTCGGGCCGAACTCGCCGATCAAAACCATTCGCGACGTTCAGGGAAAGCGCATCGGCGTCACGACCCATGGTGCCGTGACCGAATGGCTGACGCAGCAGATCGCCGTGAAGCAAGGCTGGCCCGTGTCATCGATTACGATCGTGCCGCTCGGCGATGCGAAGGGCGAGTTGGCCGGTCTCAAGACCGGCGCCGTCGACGGGTTCGTGAGTTCCGTCGATGTGGGCTACGATCTGATCGAGCACCATCAAGGATCGATCGTGCTGAATTTCGGGCACGAGATCGTGCAGCATTTCCACAATAACCTGATCTTCGCGCGCACCGAGTTCATTCAAAACCATCCCGACCTCGTGAAGAGATTTCTGGATGGGTGGTTCCAAACGATCGCCTACATGCAGACCCATCGTCAGCAGACGGTCACGTTCGCCGCGCAAGCCGAAGGCTTCAGCAACGAAACGATGGCGAAGGCGTACACCGACCTCATGCCGATGATGTCGAAAAACGGAGCCTTCGATCAGTCCGCGCTCAATCTGCTCGCGAAATCGTTCACCGACCTCGGCGTCCTCGATCATCCCATCGATCCGAATCAGTACATCACGACGAAATTCGTCCCGGTGCATATCTGAGGTGCCAAGCGATGTCTAACCTCACCCGCGGCGCCGCCGTCAAGCTCGTTGCGGCGGCGGCGCTCGTGCCCGCACTCGCGCGGCCGGCGCGCGCGCAAGATCTGCCGTCGATTCGCGTCGCGTACTTGCCGTTTTCGTACAGCGCGCAGGTGCTCTACGCGCAGGACATGGGCTTCTTCAAGAAAGCCGGCATCAGCGTCGACTTGCAGTCGATCGCGTACGGCGCCGCGGTTGCGACCGCTGTTGCATCCGGAGCCGTCGACATCGGTATCGCCACGATCACCACGCTCGCGATCGCGCACTCGAAGAACATCCCGTTCATCATCGTCTCGCCGGCGGCCGAGTACGTCTCCTCGCAGCCGGCAACCGGCTGGCTCTTCGTTGGCAACCAAACGACGATTCAAAAAGGCGTCGACATGAACGGCAAGACGGTCGGCACGCCCGGACTCGCGACGATGGGCGAGTATGGCGTGCGCGCCTGGGTCGACGCGAACGGCGGCGATTCGAACACGCTGAAATTCGTCGAGATGCCGTTCTCGCAGATGCCGGCCGCATTTACCAACGGACGCATCGATGCGGCGTTCGTCGGCGAGCCGTTCATCACCGAAACGCGCAAAGTCGCCCGGGTGCTCGCGCGCGAGATGGATACGATCGGGCCGGCGTATGTGATCACGGCGTGGTTTGCCAACGCACCGTGGTTGACTGCCCACCCGGAACTTGCGGCCCGCTTCGATGCCGCGATGCGCGACGCCGACGTGTGGGCGGCGAAAAATCCGGCGAAGTGCATCGACATCTTGGCGCAGCACTTCAAGCTCGATCCGGCGACGATCTCGCCGGCCGGCTTGCCGACCTTTCCCGCGCGCATGACGCCCGCACTCATCCAATCCGAAATCAACATGACGGCACGGTACGGAAAGTTTCCCGCATTTCGCGCCGAAGAGTTGATCTACACACCGCCCCGAGGTTAAACGGCTTGAGCCTTCTGAATTTGAGTTTTGCGTGCGGCCGCTACGACCGCACCGAAGCATTGCGCACCGGTGAAGTCCGCGTCGAAGGCGTCGACCTCAACTACATCGCGATCGAATCGCCGCGCGCGATCTTCGATCGGATGGTCGGCGGACTCGAGTTCGACGTCTCGGAACTTTCCAGCTCCGAGTACATCTGTCTCACCAGCGCACAAAAGAGCCAGTTCGTCGCGATCCCGGTGTTCCCGTCGCGAATGTTCCGTCACGGCTTCATTTACATCAACAAGAAGTCGGGGATCACGAAGCCCAAAGACCTCGAGGGCAAACGCGTCGGCGTCGCACTCTACACGCAGACCGCTGCAATCTGGATCCGCGGTCACCTCAAACACGAATACGGCGTCGACTACACCACGTTCGACTGGGTGCAAGGCGGCGTTGAACTCGCCGGCACGCACGGCAAACCGCACGCGCTGCCGCTGCTCAAGCCCGTCAAGATCAGCGAGAACGAGAGCCCGAACTCGCTCGGGCAACTCTTGGCCAAGGGTGAGATCGATGCCCTGATCGGTTCGCGCCAACCCCTGACGCTGGGCAAAGATCCGAACGTTGCGCGGCTGTTTCCGGATTACCGCAACGTCGAGCGCGAATTTTATCAGAAGACGAGCATCTTCCCGATCATGCACCTCGTGGCGATCCGCAAAGACATCCACGAAAAGCATCCGTGGGTCGCCAACAGCTTCTATCGCGCCTTCGTCGAGGCGAAGCAGTGGGCGCTGGCGCGGATGAACTTCACCGGCTCGCAAAACACGATGTTCCCCTGGCAAAATCCCGACGTCGATGAGATCAACGAACTCTTCGGCGGCGATCCCTGGCCCTACGGCGTCGAGCCGAACCGCCCCACGCTCGAAGCGCTGATGACGTACATGGTCGAGCAAGACTTCATCCCGAAGGCGATCCCGATCGACGACCTCTTCTACCCGCTGCCCGGCGCCATGGGCTACTAGCTGCGCTCGGTGAAGCCCCGATAGATGCGGATGAGCGTTTCTTTCTGATCGGTCGTTAGCGCCGGATCGAGTTTGATCGCGTCCTCGACCGTGCGGTCGCCGGGCGCGGCGGACTTTTCATCGAGCAAGCCCGCTTGCGAGTACATGGCTTCGGCCGAAATGCGCAACGCCGAGGCGAGGTTCTTGAGCACGTCCGCTGAGGGCTTGTACATCCCGCGCTCGATCTGTCCCAGGTAGGGGTTCGAGATGTCGGCCATGTCGGCGAGTTGCCGCAGCGAGAGGTTCGCGAGTTCGCGCTGCGCTTTGATGAATTCGCCGAGGTTCTTCCAGTTATCGTTCACGCGCGTTTCTTCGCGCGCGATTTCCGCGCGGCTGTCTTGCGCTTGAGCGGGTTGTACGGCGGTGCCGTTTCGTTGCGCACGTAGTGGCCGGGCGCCGGTTCGCCGGGCGGCAAATTCGCGGCCGCCACCAGCGGACCCGCATGCGCATCGGCCCAGATCGCCCAGTCTTCCCACCACGTTCCGGCGTGGCGTTCGGCAGCCGCGCGCCACTCATCAGCGCTCGCATCTCTACGCGGGCGATCGAGCGTCCAATGTTCCGACTTGGAACCGCCGGGCGGGTTGACGATCCCGGCGATGTGACCGGAGTTGGTAAGGGTGAAGCGCACGTCGTCGCTGCCGACGTGCTGAATCGTGCGATACGTAGAACGCCAGGGCGCGATGTGATCGGTTTCGGCGCCGACCACGTAGAGCGGCGTTTCGATCTTGCCGAGGTCGATCGGCACGCCGTCGACGGCGAACGCCCCGGGTTTGATGATCGCGTTACGCAGATAGCACGTGCGCAGATACTGCGAGTGCATCTCGGCGGGCATGCGGGTCGAGTCGGCGTTCCAGGCCAGGATGTCGAACGCCGGCGGGTTCTTCCCCTGAAACCAGTTGTTGACGACGTAGCTCCAGACCAGGTCGTTCGCGCGCATCCAGTTGAACGTGCCGGCCATCTCGGCAGAGTCGAGATAGCCGGTTTCGTGCATCTGCGTTTCGAGCCGCGCGATCGACTCCTCATCGGTGAAAATGCCGAGTTCGCCGGGTTCGCTGAAGTCGACCAGCGTGTTCGTCAACGTGGCGCTCGCGATTCGATCGCCTTGGCCGCGTGCGCTGAGATACGAGAGCATCATCGTCGCGAGCGTCCCGCCCAGGCACAGCGCGGCGAGGTTCGTGCGCCGGCGGCCGGTAATCGCTTCTACGGCGCCGAGCGCGGCCAGTAGGCCGTGTTTCATGTAGTCTTCGATGCGCAGCGACGCCATCGACGCATCGGGGTTACGGTAGCTGATCGCAAACGTCTGATGACCGTGGAGCACGGCCCATTCGATGAACGAACGGCCGGGCGCAAGGTCCATCACGTAGTACTTGTTGATCCAGGGCGGACTGCACAGGAGCGGGATCTCGTGCACTTGCGCGGTCTGCGGTTCGTAGGCGATCAGCTCGATCAAGTCGTTGCGGAACACGACCCGGCCCGGCGTCGCGGCCAGATTGACGCCGAGCTTGAACGGCGTGGCGTCGACCTGACGCGGCATGCCGCCGTTGTCGCGCACGTCGTCGGCGAAATTCTGCATGCCGCGCACGAGGCTCATGCCGCCGGTGTCCATCGCTTCGCGCAGCACGGCCGGGTTGAGCCACGGTACGTTGCTCGGCGCGAAGGCGTCGCACATCAGCTGCATCCCGAACTTCGCCTTACGGCGCGTCGCCTCGGGCAGACGCGAGGAATCGACCAGCGCCATCGCCGCGCGCGCCTGCTCGAGATACGTCTCGGCAAATCCGAGGAAGAACGGGTTGCGCTTCCAGGCCGGATCGGCGAAGCGCTTGTCCTTGGTGGCAGTTGAGGCTTCGGGCTCGCCGTTGGTGTTGAGACGGCGCAGCAAATTGAGGCCGGCGGTTTGCTGCGCGAGCCCCATCTGGGTCATCCACATCGTCATGCTCATCGGATCGCTCATCGCGTCCTTGATCACGGCCTGCACGGCTTCGCCGAGCGCCGCCGGGTCGAGCCCGGCGACATCAAAACCGTATTGGAGCTCTTCGGGCGGGATGTTCACATGTCTAAGCCGCCGTTGACCGTGTACACGGCGCCCGTGATGTAGCTGGAGTCTTCTTCGAGCAGAAAGCCCACGACGCGAGCAACCTCGTGCGGAGCACCGAGCCGGCGTTGCGGGATCTTCTCGACGATCTTCGCCAGCACGTTCTCCGGAATGGCGGCCACCATCTCGGTTTTGATGAAGCCCGGCGCGACGCAGTTGATCGTGATGCCGCGCTGCGACATCTCGAGCGCCAAGCTCTTCGTCAAGCCTACGAGCCCCGCTTTGGAGGCGGCGTAGTTGGCCTGACCGACGTTGCCGGTCTCACCGATGACGGAGCTGATGTTGACGATGCGGCCGGAGCCGCGCTCGATCATGTGCTCGATGACGGCTTTGGTCATCGCGAACGCGCCGAACAGGTTGACGCCCAGCACGTTGTGCCAGTCATCGACCGTCATTTTGCGGACCGTCTTGTCGACGGTGATGCCGGCGTTGTTGATCAAGAAGTCGATGCGGCCGTGCTGGTCGAGCACTTCTTTGACGACGCGATTGCAGTCCTCGGCGTCATCGACGCGGCCTTGGTGCAGCGAGACGTTCTTGCCGTCGTTGCCGAGGTCCGATCGTAGTTTGTCGGCAGCCGCGGTATCGCGGCTGTACCCGGCGGCGACTTTGGCGCCGCCTTTTGCGAGAAGCGAGGTGATGGCGGCACCGATGCCGCGAGTTCCACCGGTAACGATAGCGACTTTTCCGTCGAAAATCATTTGCTCCGCCCTTCACGTTTGGAGGCTCGATCTTTTCCGACGGGATACCACGGACTGCGAGGATTACCTAGCAGTCCGCGGCGCGGTTTGTTTTAGACGGCGGCGGGGGTGAAGACGTCGGCGATTTGCTTGGCGTACGCCTTCTGCTGCGCGACGACTTTGTCGACGAACTGCGTGTTCAGTTCGGTGAGTTCGGCGATCGTCGGGACGCCCGGGATCGTCGGGAGCTGCGCCGAGGCCGGGAGCTTCTCGACCATTTCTTTGGCGGAGGTCAGCGACTGGAGGTACGCGCTTTGAACGGCCTTGAGCGATTCGAGACCTTGTTCTTGCATTTGGGCGAGGAGTTCGAGGTAGGTTGCGGGCATGGCGTGTCTGCTTTCTGCGGTGCGGCGAGCGGGTTCGGGCTACGTGCTAAGTATACGCAGCACGCGCGGGATTTCTCACTGCTTTTGTCGCAGATTGCTTACACCAAGCTAGCCCTTGCCGAGTTTGGCGGCTCGCTGTGCGAGCTGCTCGGCAATTGCTGCCTTGAGCGACTCCGAATCGTGGAGCAGCGAGGCCATGTTGTGCATGGTGGCGAGGATCGCGATCTCTTGCACCCTGGGGTCGATTTGCTCGTACCGGAAGGCGGTCGGGAGCATGTTCCGCATGGCGGCGTTCCAGGAGAGGAACCAGCTAGACGGATCGGTCGGATCGAAGCGCGGAAGATCCATAGCGAAGGATAAGCGCTGGAACCAACCGAGGCCTGCGTACGGTAATGGGTAGAGGGTGTCGTCACCTCTGTAGTCTGGAGACCCCTTGATCGCGTCCTATACCTCGTACGAAAACTCCCAGCTCGCCGCATCCCCGCTCCGCTGGTCGGCCCAAACGACCCGCAGCCTCCTCGCCAACCCGTTCAACCCGTGGCACTACACCCCGATCGGACGCGCCTTCGAAGCCGCCGCGACTGTCACCGAAGGCCTGCTGCAACCGCACGGCCACCCCGACTGGAACCTCGATGCCGAGATGACCGTCGTGACGGAACGCCCGTTCTGCCGTCTCTTACGCTTCTCGTCGGGCGCCGGCGCCGAGCGCCCGCGGGTGTTGCTCGTCGCGCCGCTTTCGGGTCACTTCGCGACGCTGTTACGACCGACGGTTGCCGCGCTCGTGGGCGCGCACGACGTCTACGTCACCGACTGGAGCAACGCACGCGACGTTCCAATGAGCGCCGGAACGTTCGGCCTCGACGACTACGTCGACTACATGATCGAAGATATGCGCATGCTCGGACCGGATGCGCACGTGATCGCGGTGTGTCAGCCGTGCCCGCCCGTACTCGCGGCGATCGCCGTGATGGCCGCGAGCAACGATCCCGCGCAACCGCGCTCGATGACGCTTATGGGCGGTCCGGTCGACACGCGCGTGGCGCCGACGGTGCCGACCGAACTTGCGGTTTCGCGTCCACTGAGCTGGTTTGCCGACGAACTGATCGCAACGGTGCCGGCACGCTACGCCGGAGCGGGACGCCGCGTCTATCCGGGCTTCGTCCAAATCGGCGCGTTTCTGAGCATGAACCCCGGCCGGCACATCGATGCGCATGTCGGCATGTTCAACGATCTCGTGCGCGGCAACACCGCTTCAGCGCACCGCCGCCAAGCATTCTACGATGAGTACCTCGCGGTGATGGACGTGACGGCGGATTATTTCCTCGAAACCGTCGACGCGGTGTTTCAGCGCCATGCGCTGCCGCTCGGCACCTGGATGCATCGCGGCGAGCGCGTCGATCTGACGGCGATTCGTAAGACCGCACTGCTCACGGTGGAAGGCGAACTCGACGACATCTCGGCGGTCGGCCAAACCGCCGCCGCGCACGGCCTTACGCCGAATATTCCGGCCGCACGCCACGAATCGCACATCGAACCCGGCGTGGGCCATTACGGGATCTTCAGCGGTTCGCACTGGCGTTCGAACGTCGCGCCGCTGATCGCGGACTTCATCCGCCGGACGTAACCGTGAACGTGACGGACGTCGACACGCCGGCGTTGCTGCTCGACCTCGACCGGGTCGAGCGCAACCTCGACCGCATGGCGGCGCTCGTTGCGGCAACGCCGGTGAAGCTGCGTCCGCACGCCAAAACGCACAAGACCGCCCGCATCGCGCACATGCAACTCGAGCGCGGCGCGATCGGTGTGTGCAGTGCGAAGCTCGCCGAAGCGGAAGTGCTCGCGGACGGCGGCGTTCCCGACATCTTGATCACGACCGAAATTATCGGCGCGGCGAAAATCCGGCGGCTGCTCGCGCTCGCCGCGCGCGCCGCGGTGACGATCGTGGTCGATGACGCGCGAGCGGCAATAGCGCTCGCCGCCGCCGCCGGCGCCGCCGGTCTGCAGCTCGATACGCTGGTCGACGTCGACGTGGGCCAGCATCGCACCGGAACGCTCCCGGGCGCACCGGCCGTCGCACTCGGTATCGTCGTCAACAAACTGCCGGGACTTCGTCTGCGCGGCCTGCAAGGCTACGAAGGGCACGTTCAGCACATCGCCGGCATGGATGAACGCCGGGCGGCCAACGCGAGCGCGATGTCACTCTTGTGCGAAACCGCAGCGGCATTTACTGCAGCCGGACTCGCTACCGATATCGTCACGACGGGCGGCACGGGAACGGCGCTCTTCTCCGCCGCCTATCCGGCGATCACCGACGTGCAGCCGGGTTCGTATGTCGTGATGGACGCACAATACGGCGACGTGGACGGCGTAACGTACGAGTCCGCGCTCACGCTGCTGACGACGGTCTTGAGCGTGCGCGACGGCTGGGCGGTGCTCGACGCCGGCCGCAAGTCGCTCAGCCACGATGCCGGCCCACCGCGCATCATCGGCCTGGACGCTGCGTTCGAATTCGGCGGCGACGAACACGGCAAACTGCGCTTCACCGGCGCACCCCCGGTCACGCTCGGCCAAACGTTGCAGATCCTGCCCAGCCACTGCGACACCACCATCAACCTCCACGACGAATACATCATCCACCGCAGCGGCACCGTCATCGACCACTGGCCCATCGAAGCCCGCGGCAAAACAACATAACCGTGAATGTCATGCCGAGCGGAGCGCCGCTATGTCAGTTGGGGGATTTTTTCGCCGCGGACTTTGGCTCGGGCTAGGGCGGCGCCGGCGTTCATGGCGCGCAGTTTGGCGAGGGCGATTTTGGTTGGGAGATGGCGCAGGCCGCAATCGGGGTTGACCACGATTTGCTCGGGGCCGATGACGGCGAGCGCGCGATCGACACGTGAGGCGACCTGCTGCGGGCTTTCGACCGTCTCGCTCTTCACGTCGATGACGCCGAGGCCGAGCTTGAACGACGGATGGTACTTCTTGAACAGCGCGACGTCGTCGTAGCCCTTGCGCGCAAACTCGAGCACGAGCTGATCGACCTGCGCATCCATGATCGCCGGGAAGAGAAAGTCGTAGTGACCTTCCCACGCCGGGCGCGCGTGCCGGTTGCCGTAGCAGATGTGCAGCGCCCACTCGACGTCGACGCCCTCGACGACGAGGTTGATCGCCTTGACCGCGAGCGGCACCGCTTCGGGGTAGCCGGCCAAGAACGGCTCGTCGATCTGTAAGAGCGCGGCACCGGCCGCGGCGAGCTCGCGCGCTTCGCGGTTGAGCATGCGCGCGATGTCGAGCACGAGGCCCTCGGCGTCGGGATAGCCTTCGTTGCGAATGCGCTTGGACAGCGAAAACGGACCGGTGAACGAGAACTTGATCGGTTTATCGGTCTGCTCGCGCGTGAACTGGAAGTCGGCCGCGAGCCGCAAGCCCGCCGCGTCCTCGGGGTTCGGCAGCGGCGCGCGCACCGCCGCGTCGTAGTAGTCGTAGTAGTGCACTTTGGCGAGCTTCGGCAGCTCGATGCCGGGCATGCGTTCCAGGAAGTAGTCGATGTCGTTGTCGCGACGCAGCTCGCCGTCGGAGACGATGTCGACTCCGGCGCGCTCTTGATCTTTGAGCGCGGCTTTGATCGCGGTGTCGTAGATCTCGTTGAGCGAGGTACGGCTAATGCGTCCTTCGTGGAAGTCGGTCTTCGCGCGTTCGAGCCATTCCGGCACCGAGTACGAACCGACGACCGTCGTCGGAAGCAGATCCTCGCTCATTCACGCACCTCTGCGGTCATCGTGGTAATGTTTGATCCGGTTCGAAACGCAAACTTCCGGAACGCAACGTCGAAGCCGCGGCGGCCGCCCAGCGCCGCGAGCACGTTGCCGTTTACCCAGTTCACCACCGAGCCTTCGTACTTGCCCGGTCCGCGGAAGGCGTTCGCGTAGCCTTCGAGGTTGGTGACGAAGATATCGTGACACTCGAGGATCCCGTGCGGATGCAAGAGCGGCAGCGTGTCGACGAAGCTCGCCGCCGCGCCGTTGCTGACGTGCATGCGTACGTCGCCGTGCGCCTCCATCAACGGCCGCAAAACCTCGCCGTTGATCCCCGGCGCAAACTCGTACTCATCGAGCGGCGGCAACGCCACGTAGCGCTCCTCGAGGCCGATCGCTTCCCACACGGCGGCCCAAAACCGCACGGCCGCGTGCGCGTCGGCAAAGCGGCGAGGCTCCGTTTCCGCCAGTAGTTCGGGCCCCAGGCGCAGCAAGCGCGCGATGAGATCGGGCAATTCGCCGGCGCTCGAGTTGATGCTCGCCGCGATCGCCGCTGCCGGCGCCGCGGCCAGATACGCGCGCGTCTCCACCTGAAAGAGATGTCCGTCGATGCGCGCGATCTCGTCGGTCGGCAGGTTGTCGTACACGTTGGAGATGTAGACGAAGAACGTCTTGTACTTGAGAAAACCCAGCGTGTTCGACGGCTTGGTCGCATCCAGCACGATCGTGCTCGTGCGGTCCTCGTGGTGACGCACTTGCTCGCGCGCAACTTCGAGCAAATGCGGCGAGTAGTCGCCCATCAAGTAGTGCAGACGCCGGTAGTAATCGCGGCCGGCTTCGCGGTCGATCTCGAGGAACGTGTCGAGCCACACGCGCGCCTGACTGCCGTTACCGACGCCGATCTCGAGCACGTGGAGCTGATCGGGCAGCGCGCGCCGTTCGGCGAGCCCATCCCAAATCGCGAACAGGCGCGTGATCGTATCGCGCGCGGCGGCTGAGTTGCGCGCGTCGCTCTCGCCGCCCGGCAACGCCTGTTCGTAGGGCCGGCCCGACACCGCTTCCCACAAACCGAGCGCCTTCCAGTAGAGCCCGTTGAAACTCCAGATCATGCTCGCCGTCGTGCGGCTCCAGGGTTCGAGATAGTGGCGGTCCGATTCAGACCGGCGCGCGAGCGCGCGCGTCATTTCGGCGTTCACGTCGTGCTGCGCGCCCGCCGTGCGCCGCAGGTCGACGCCGATTTCGAGCCGCTCGTGCGCGCTGCCGTTGAGAATCGGCCGAACTTCGACCGCTTCGCGGAAACTGTTCTTGTACTGCACCCAGTCGCACACAATGCGCAGGCGATCGAGGTCGAGCGATTCGTCACCGACCGCGTGCATGATCGAGCCGAGCACGCTCGCCACGGCAGCGCCGTTGTCTTTGCGCAAGCGCTCCGTGGGTCGCAGATCAACTAACATGTTCGTTCACCCGCGCGTGCGCCCGCCGGCCGAGTCCCGCGCGTTCGAGAATTTCGGGAACCAAGTGCTCTGCGCCGAAGGCCATCACGTGGACGCCGGCGAGATCCGGAATCGCGCGCAGTTCGGTGATGATCTCGGCGCACATCGCAATGCTCTCGTCGTGCACGCGCTCCGGCGGCACGCCGCGCAACCGCGCTTCGACCGCTTTCGGAACGACGATCCCGGGAATCTGCTGCATGCGCTCGAGCGCGCGCAGCGAGCGAATCGGCCCGACGCCGGCGAGCACGCCGCAGCGCTGCGTGAGCCCGAGATCGCGTGACGCTTGCATCCACGCCGTAAAGTGCGCGACGTCGAACACGTACTGCGTCTGCACGAACTCGGCGCCCGCGGCGATCTTCTTGCCGAGACGTTCGGCCCGAAACGCGAGCGGCGGCGCAAACGGGTTCTCGACGCCGCCGATCAGCCAGGCCGGCGCCGGCTTCAGCGTTTTTCCCGAGAGCAGCTTCCCCTGATCGCGCATCGTCCGCGCCGTCCACAATAATTGCACGGAGTCGAGGTCGAACACGCCGCGCGCTTCGGGGTGATCGCCGAACTTCTGATGATCGCCCGTCAAGAGCAACACGTTGGGGATGTTGAGCGCGGCCGCGCCGAGGAGATCGGATTGCAGCGCGAGCCGGTTGCGATCGCGGCACTGCAGTTGCATCACCGGCTCGACGTCTTCTTCGAGCGCGAGCACGCAGCCGGCCAAACTGGAGAGCCGCACCATAGCGCCCTGATTGTCGGTGACGTTGGCAGCATCGACCCAGTCGTGCAGCACGCGCGCGCCCTTGCGGATCGCATCGGGATCGGCCCCGCGCGGCGGGCTGAGTTCCGCGGTCACGGCGAAACGGCGCTCGCGGATGGCGTCGCGCAGTCGATTGCCGGACGCGGTCATCGCTGATCGATCGGCGGCGCGGGCGCGAACGACGTGTCGCTGCTCCACAGTCCGGCGTCACGGTTCTGCCAGTAATTCACCCACGAGCTCAGGCCCCATTGGCGCTGATCGATCGGCCGCTGCAGGCGGCGCAGATCGGACGTCCGGCCCGCCGACGCGGCGCGTTCGTATGCGACGAGCCACACACAGCGCAGACCGGGATAGACCTCGCAGTCGCCGTTCGCGCCGACTCCGCCGCAGGGGCCGTTCCGCAGCTCTTTCGGACAGCTCATCGGGCAAGCATAGGCGGTGCTGGGCAGCGCGCACTGCGCGCACATCCGGCAGCCGAAGAGCTTGCCCTTGACCGCTTTTTCAACCGCCGTGAACGCACGGTAGGCCCAGGGCGTTGCCTCGAGCCACACGGCGAAGGCGTAAAACAGGCGTTGGGGCCGGAGCAGCCGGCCGAGCACCAGGGCCAGGGGCAACGAAATGCCCGGCGTCGTCGGCACCGGCCGGTTCGCGACGCGCCCACCCGCTGCTGAAGCGTGAACGGCATTTTCCACGTGTGGCCCTCGAATTGAGCGCATTCAACGAACTCGGGCTCGTCCACTTCAGCCGCTACGAGGCGTGCGTTTGCACGGTTTGTCACGACATGCTATAATACGGTCTTTCCTCTCGTTGACGTGGAGCGAAGATGGAAACCTCGGATACCCAACGACGGCTCGATGCCGTGTTGCGTGCCGACGCCCAAGAGGTGGCGCGGCGTACGCTTCGCCATAAATTCGGTCGTTTGAGCAATCGGCGGATCCTTGCTACCCTCCGGGCAGCACTTCCCGCCGACTTGCAGACGGAACTCGCCGATGGCGAACTCCTCGACCGGTGGTTCGCCGAATACGCGACCGCCGTCGACCGTCTGCGCAGCGAAACGCGCTTTACCTCACAAGCGTCCTAACCCGCAACCTGCCTTAAAGCCAGCCGTAGCAGCGTCTTAGTTGAACGCTTGAATTCCCGTTTGGGCGCGGCCCAAGATCAGCCCGTGGATATCGTGCGTGCCCTCGTAGGTGTTGACGGCCTCGAGATTCATGGCGTGGCGGATGACGTGATACTCATCGGAAACGCCGTTGCCGCCGTGCATGTCGCGCGCAACGCGGGCGATCGTCAGCGCTTTGCCGGTCGAGTTCCGCTTGAGCATCGAGATCATCTCGGGCTGCTCCCGGCCCGCGTCCATCAACTGCCCGAGACGCATCGCCGCCAATAAGCCGATCGAGATCTCGGTCTGCATGTCGGCGAGCTTGATCTGGATCAGCTGCGTTGCCGCCAGCGGCCGGCCGAACTGCGTGCGCTCGAGCGTGTACTTGCGAGCCTGGTGCCAGCAGAATTCAGCCGCGCCGAGCGCGCCCCAGATGATGCCGTAACGAGCGCGGTTGAGGCAGCCGAACGGGCCGGCGAGTCCGCGGGCGTTCGGCAAGAGGTTGGCATCGGGCACGAACACGTTGTCCATGCTGATCATCCCCGTGCTCGATGCGCGGAGGCTGAACTTGCCCTCGATCTTCGGCGCGGTTAGGCCCTTCATGCCTTTCTCGAGGATGAAGCCGCGGATCTTACCGTCGTCGTCCTTGGCCCACACGATGAACACGTCGGCGATCGGCGAGTTGGTGATCCAGTTCTTCGCACCGTTGAGCTGGTAGCCGCCGTCCACTTTCTTCGCGCGCGACGTCATGCTGCCGGGATCGGAGCCGTGATCGGGTTCCGTCAAGCCGAAGCAGCCGATGATTTCGCCCGTGGCCAACTTCGGCAAGAAGCGTTCGCGCTGTTCGTCGGTGCCGTAGGTGAAGATCGGATACATCACGAGGCTCGACATGACGGAAAGCGCCGAGCGGTAGCCGCTGTCGACGCGTTCGATCTCACGCGCGATCAAACCATAGGCGACGTAACTCGTCCCGGCGCAACCGTAACCGTGAATCGTCGAACCGAGCAATCCGAGCGCACCCATCTCGGTGAGAATCGCGCGATCGAAAATCTCGTTGCGGTTGGCTTCGAGGATGCGCGGCATCAGTTTAGACTGCGCGTAATCGTGCGCCATGTCGCGGATCATCCGCTCTTCGTCGGTCAGTAATTCACTGGCCAGCAGCGGATCTTCCCACTGAAAAGTTTCTACCGAAGGGATCGTCGCCATCAGCGCCAAGTTGGTCGAAGAGCCCGTATGAACCTCGTAAAAGACGACGTAATTTTGCTCGCCGGCATCACCGGCCGCATCGGTTCGGCACCGCTGACGACGCTCGTGGCAGAAGGCGCTCGCGTGGTGGTGCTCTCGCGCGATCGCAAGCGAGCCGAGGCGGCCATTGCGACGGCGCTCGAACCGGGCGTGCGCGAGCGGGCAATGGCGCTCGCGGCCGACCTTTACGATCCGGTCTCCGCGTCGGCGGCGGTTACCGAATGCGTCAAGACGTTCGGGCGGCTCGATGCCGTGATCAATCTAGCCGGCAGCGGCTGGCGGCGCAAGAAAATAACCGACGCGTCGCTCGGCGATCTGCGCGAGACGCTGGCCGAAGTCATCGAGACGGCGTCCAACCTCGCACAAGCCGCGCTGCGCGCGATGCTGGCGCAACCGTATCGCGACGGCGCGCGTTCGCGCGGCCGCATCGTGACCACGACCGCCACGACGGCCAAAGCGCCGAATCCCGGCATGTCGGCTTTCGCGACGGCGAAAGCCGGCGTCAACGCGCTGATGCTCTCGATCGCGCGCGAACACAAAGCCGACGGCATCGTCGCGAACGCGCTGCTGGTCGGCGGCGTCGCGTTTCCGGGCGCCGATCATTTCCGCTCCGATGAAGCGCGCAAAACTGCGGTATCGGTGCAAGAGCTCGCAAACACGCTGACGTTTCTCGCCAGCGATCGTTCGAGCGGCATCAACGGCGCATTGCTCGATCTCACCGCGCGGTTAACCGACCGGTGAACCTCGTCGACGGAGACGTCGTGCTCTTGGCCGGTGCGACTGGACGCGTCGGCGGTGCGACGCTCGCTACGCTCGTACGCGAAGGCGCGCGCGTGGCGGTGCTTTCGCGCGACCGCGCTCGCGCCGCGGCAACGATCGCATCCGTGCTGGAACCGGGCGAGGTCGCAAACGCACTGCCGCTCGAGGCCGACTTGAACGACGCCGGGTCGGCGGCCGCAGCCGTTACCGCGAGCGTCGCAGCGTTTGGACGCATCGATGCGCTGATCAACTTGGCCGGCAGCGGCCCGCAACGCGTTCCGCTCGTGCAATCGAAACTCGAAGACTTGCAGCAATCGCTGGCCGGCTACACCGAGACCGCGTACAACCTCGCAATGCCGGCGCTGCGCGCAATGCTGGCCCAACCGTTTCGCGAGGGAACGCTCTCGCGCGGACGCATCGTCACCGTGACGGCCGGCTCGTCGAAGTCGCCGGCGCCGGGGCGTGGCGCGTTCGCGGTTGCCAAAGCCGGCGTCAACGCGTTGATGCTCGCGATCGCGCGCGAACACAAAGCCGACGGCATCGTCGCAAACGCGCTGGTCCTCGGCGGCGTCGCCTTCCCCGGCCGCGAGGGAAAACCCGAAGACATCGAAGCCGCCGCCACTCCGCAAGAAGTCGCCGACGTCCTCACCTTCCTCGCCAGCGACCGCTCCAGCGGCATCAACGGCGAGCTCGTCGACCTAAACGCAAGAGAAATCGACTAACCCCCAGCTATCATTGTCATTCCGAGCGAAGCGCGCAGCGCGTAGACAAGGAATGCGAGAGCATCGTTCGACTTGGAGTGCGACCGCGAAGGCGGGAGCAGTGGATTATTTAATTATTAAGGGCGGCGTTTTCTATTTCGGGTGGTAGCGTGATGCGGCGTGGGTGGTTGGTGTTTTTTAGCCAGGCGTAGGTGTCGCGGACGGTTTCGGTGAGGGGGCGGAACGTTAGTCCGGCGTTGAGGGCGCGGTCGATGTTGACTTCCATCAGGCCGTAGTCTTCGGGGTCGAGCCAGAATGGGATGTGGTCCCAGGGGATGACGCCGGCGGATTTCAAGTCGTCGCTCGGGATGACGAGCGGCGTCGCGCTGCTGCCGGTCGCATCGATGCATGTTTGCGCGACGTCGATCAGGCGGAGCGGACGTTCGGGGCCGGTGGCGTTGAAGACGCCGGCTGCGCGGCGTTCAGCCATCGCGATCATCCACTGTGCGAGGTCGCGTACGTCGATCATCTGTACGGGCTGCTGCGGATCGCCGGGAACGATGAACGGCTGCGGCCGCGCGGCGCGCTCGATCCACTCGTTGAAGCGGTCGCTATAATCGCATGGGCCGACGATGAAGCCCGGCCGCACGATCAAGATGCTGCTCGCCGGCAAGACTGCTGCCAGTGCAGCCTCACACGCGGCCTTGCGCGCGCCGTAGTTCGCGGTGTCGCGCGCGTCTTCGCGATTGGCATCGGGCGGAAATTGCGCGACCGGCGCCGACTCGTTGACGCCCGCAGGCATCGGATCCGGATAGACGCTGACCGATGAGGTGTAGATGTAGTGGCCGATGCGGCCCTGCAACGCTTCGGCGGCGCCGCGCGTGTGGCGCGGCGCCTGGCCGCTCGTGTCGATGGCGACGTCCCAGCTGCGGCGATCCGGCAGCACGAGCGCGTTGCGATCGCCGGTGATCTGCTCGACGCCCGCCATCGTGGGGTGGTTGCCGCGATTGAACGCCGACACGGTGTGTCCGCGTGCTTGCGCCGCGTCGACGATCGCGCGGCCGAGGAACGCGTAACCACCGAGTAAGAGAATGTTCAAACGATGCGCCCCGCGCCGGCATACACGTTGAAGCGCGGGCCGCGCACGAAGCCGGCCAGCGTAACGCCGAACTCGCGCGCCAGATCGACGGCCAGGCTGCTGGGCGCCGAGACCGCGCACACGACGGCAATGCCGGCTGAGATCGCCTTCTGCACGAGTTCGTAGCTCGCGCGGCCGCTGAGTAGCACCACGTGCGCGCCGAGCGGAAGCCTGCCGTTCATGAGGGCCCAGCCCACGATCTTGTCGAGCGCGTTGTGCCGGCCGACGTCCTCGCGCACGGCGATCACGTTGCCGCCCGCATCGAACAGCGCCGCGGCATGCAGTCCGCCCGTCGTCGCGAACACGCGCTGCGCTGCCGCGAGACGTTCGGGCAATGCGGCGATCAATTGCCGTTCGACCCGCAGTTCCGAGCGCACGGGCGCTAAGCCGCGATCGCGCAACGCGTCGATGTTGGCTTTACCGCAAACCCCGCACGCGCTCGTCATCGTGAAGTGGCGCTCGAGCGCGTCGAGCGGCGGCAGTTCGCTGCCGTGCAGGTCGACGTTGACGATGTTGTAGCGCTGTTCTTCAGCGACGTCGCGATCGACGCAATAGGTGATCCCACTCAACCGGTCGAGCGATGGCAGCACGCCCTCGTTGAACAGAAAGCCGGCGGCGAGTTCGAAGTCGGCGCCCGGCGTGCGCATCGTTATCGCGACGGTGCGGGTTTGGCCGCCGGCGCGCATCCGGATCTCGAGCGGTTCTTCCGTTGCGAGCCGATCGTAGCGCCGCGCGACGGCGTCGCCGTCGTAGCTGATGATCTCCGCCTCGACGGTGGTCCCCGGCCGGTTTTCGCCCGAAATCATTCCGGCTGACGCGACGCCGCGCGCGGGTCGTCGGCCGAATTTTTGCCGCCTTCGATGAGCGTTTCGCGCAAGATGTAGCCGCCCGCGAGCGTGAGCGCGCTCGCCAACAACGCCTTCGTGCGGCCGCCGAACGGCAAGCGGCCGAGCAGCGCCGGCACGATGATGCCGCCGATCTCCGTGAAAGTACGCAGCTTGCGCCCGCGCTCGCCGCCGTACATCGGCGCGCCGGCCTCGCCGGCATGGCGGCGGAACGCTTCGAGCAAGATGAACTCCGCGGTCGATGCGATCAGCTCGAGCCGTTCGAGCTTGCGCCGCGTGCGCTCGCTACCGATCAGCGCGATGATCGCAGCGTTGAGGGCGCACGCGCCTGCAAAACCCGAGCACACGGAGAACGCGGGAATGAAGATCTTGCCTTTGCCCCACAGCGGAATCGCGGTAGCGCTGAGGAGCACACCCGTGTAACCGGTCATGAACGCGCCGATGATGCCTTGCAGCACTTTCATCACCGGGCGCGGCTCCAACGCATCGATCCATTTCGGCAAAATGCCGTCCTGCGAGAGCTGTGCCGCCGCCGCCAGCGTCGCGGGACCGCTGTAGGCGATCAGGCCCCAGACGCCCATCGACATCACCGACTTGAACTTCACGATGCGCAGCATGTGCAAGAAGCGTTCGGGACGTCCTAAGTGGCTGATCAGCACGAGCGGGCACGCCGCGGCGAGCGCAAAGGAAACGTAGCGGGCGCTGCGGGCCAGGTCGGCTTCGCGTTCGGGTCGCTCGTCCGCGATCATCACGAGGACGCCCGAGCCGCCCATGATGCCGCCGAGGAAAAGGTAGGTGATGACCGACCATTCCCAGTGCGGCTTTTTGAGCAGCGGCTGTTCGTAATAGGTCGGCGAAGCGTGCGCCGGCATTCCGTCGCCGCGCGAGGCGCCGCGATCCGAATCGTTCGGCTGCGGCGGAAGCTGCGCCGTGCTCAATCGCCGCTCCGCAAAACGGCCCAGCCGGCGAACGCGAGCAGGGCTGCGGTTACCGCAGCGGCCGTATAACCCGCACGCTGACGCGTCGACGGCAACACCGGCCGTTCCGGCAAGTTATACGCCTCCGGCGCGTCGGTAAGCAAGAAGAACGCGTTGAGGTCGCCCACGGTGTTGTTGTCGTCAACGCCGTAGAGATAGGCCTGCACGCCGCGCGCTTGCAGCGTTTCGACGCGCTGTTTCGCCCGCGCGTGCAATTCCTCGACGTTGCCGAACTGGATCGATTCCGTCGGACAAGCCTTCGCGCACGCCGGGGTGAGGCCGATCTTCTGGCGATCGTAGCACAGCGTGCACTTACCGGCGATGCCGCCGTGGTGCTGCGTCGCGTCGTCGTGCGTGCGGCCGTCCGAGACGAAGCCGCGGTGCGCATCGTAATCGGCGTGCGCGATCAGGTCGACGACGCCGAACGGACATGACGGCACGCAGTATCCGCAGCCGTTGCAGACATCGGGCTGAATAAAGACGTCCTCGAACTCGTTGCGGATGATCGCGCCGGTCGGGCACGCTTCGAGACAGCCGGCGTTCGTGCAGTGCTTGCACACGTCGCTCATCATCAGCCACTTCGTGTCGGCCGCGGGCGCGTCGGGTGGTGCGGCTTGCTCAACGAATGCGACGTGACGCCAGGTCGTGCCGCCGAGTTCGCGCGTGTTGTCGTACGAGGTTCCCGAGAACTCGTAGCCGTCGGCCGGCAACTGGTTCCACTGCTTGCACGCAACCTCGCAGGCTTTACAGCCGATGCAGAGCGTCGTGTCGGTAAAGAAGCCGCTAGCCACGGTCACCGCCATGATCGATCCCGTGGGCGTGCGACTCGCCGGCCTTGGTGTGCTGCGCGGCGGGCACCGGTGCGTCGACTTCCGTCCCGCCGTACGCCGCGCGGCGCCCCGGCCGGATGGTGCACGTCAGCGTCTTGGCCTCGTGAATCGAAACGTTCGGGTCCATAGCCAGCGGAATGAGATCCCCCACGACGTCGCCGCTCGTGTATCCGAGCGTGCCGTAATTATACGGTATGCCGATCTGATGTACGCGTTGTCCCCGGCCAAGCCGCAGCGGACGCATGCGCCCGCTGACCAGGGCGCGCGCTTCGATCTCACCGACGCGCGTCTTGATCGTCGCCCAGCCGCCGTTCTTGATGCCCTTCAACACCGCAAGCTCCGGATCGATCTCGACGAAGAGCGCCGGCTGCAGTTCGGCCAGCCACGGCACGTAACGCGTCATGATCCCCGAGTGCTCGGTCAACCGGTAGGTCGTGAGCACGTAGGGGAACTCCGGGTCCTGCAGAGGGTTGTAGCGGTTGTCGTTGCGATCGAATTCGCGCAGCGCCGGATTATTTTGCTGGCCGTAGACGTGGTTGCGCACGACGGACTCCAGCGGCTCGTAGTGCGCCGGCAACGGGCCGTCCTTCAGCGTTCCGGCCGCGAAGAGCTGTATGCGCCCGTCGGGCTGCATGATGAACGGATCGCTGCCGGCATGCGCGTCGATGCCGGTCGCGCCGGGTTTGCCCGGCGTGCGCGGGTCCTTCTTGAGCGGGAAGTCCGGGACGTCGGGACCAGCCCACTTCTTCGCCTCGTCGTCCCAGTACATGTACTTCTTGCGTTCGCTCCACGGTTTGCCGTCGGGGTCGGCCGAGGCGCGGTTGTAGAGCATGCGGCGATTGGCCGGCCACGCAAAGCCCCAGCCGAGCGACGTCCAATCGTCTTTGACGCGATTGCGCGCGCAGTTTGTTTCTTTGTCGGGACAGACCCCGGAGAAGATCCACGCGCCGCACGCCGTCGAGCCGTCGTCTTTGAGGTCGGCGAAGCCCGTAACTTGCTCGCACTCATAGCCGCGTTTGCCGGGCTCGACTTTGTAGCCGTTGATCTCTTGCAGCACTTTGACGGCCGAAGGTTCGCCGCGTTTGCGCTCGTGTTCGTCCTCGTGCGGATACTCCCACGTGAGATCGCGAATCGGCCGGTCTTTCGGATCGGTCGAATTCGCGTACAGCGTCTTCAGCCGCATGCCGAGCTGATAGATCAAGAACAGATCGGACTTGGCGTCGCCGGCCGGCTCGACGGCCTTGTCGTGGAACTGCAGCATCCGATTGGTATTGACCATCGTGCCGTCTTTTTCGAGAACGGTTGCGCACGGCAAGAAGAACGTCTCGGTGCCGATTTTCGCGGGATCGGCGCCCTCGCGCCGCCAGAACGACGCGGTCTCCGTTTCGTATGAATCGATGACGACCATCCACTCCAAGCGTTCGAGGGCCGCGCGCGCGAGTTCGGCGTTCTGACCGGACGACGCCGGGTTCATGCCGATGACGAAGTAGCCTTTGACGTTGCCGTCCTTCATCGAGATCTGCGTCGGCAGCACCGAGTAGTCGCCCGAGATCTGCGGCAGATAGTCATAGCAGAAATCGTTCTCGGGCGTGGCCGCATCGCCGTAATACGCTTTGAGCAGCGACGTCATGTACTTCGGCGCGTTCGACCACCAGCCGGGTTTGGACGCATTCTTGAGATACCCGGCGTACGTCTGTTCATCGCGCAGCGTCGAGGGCATCGGCAGATAGCCCGGCAGCAAGTCATAGAGCGTCGGGATGTCGGTTGCGCCTTGGATGTTCGCATGCCCGCGCAGCGCCATGATCCCGCCGCCCGGACGGCCCATGTTTCCGAGCAGCGTTTGCAGGATGCCCGCCGTGCGGATATACTGCACGCCGACCGTGTGCTGCGTCCAGCCGACGGCGTACGCAAAGGCGGTCGTGCGCTCGCGGCCGCTATTATCGGCGAGGATGTTTGCGATTTGCTCCATCGTTTCGGCCGGCATGCCGCACACGTCTTCGACCATCTGCGGCGTGTAGCGCGAGAAATGTTTGCGCAGCAGGTTGATCACGCAGCGCGGATGGGCGAGCGTTTCGTCGCGCTTGGGAATCTTGACCGTGCCCTCGCCGTCGAAACGCGGCACGTCTTCCATCTCGAACGTCCACGTCTCGGTGTCGTAGCTGCCGGGCGAGACCTTCGACTTGCCGTGCTCGGCGGCGCTGCCCTCGTTTCCCTGCGTTCCGTGACCGGCACCGGCGTCGCCCTGCGTTTCGCCGACCCAGCCGGAAAACAGACCGTCGAGATCTTCCGTGTCTTGGAAATCTTCCCGCACGAGATACGACGCGTTGGTGAACGCCGTGACGTACTCTTTGAAGTAGCGCTCGTTGGTAAGCATCCAGTTGATCAGCGCGCCCAGGAACACGATGTCGGTGCCGCTGCGGATCGGCGCGTAGAGATCGGACACGGCCGACGTGCGCGTATAGCGCGGATCGACGTGGATGATCTTCGCGCCGCGTTCTTTCGCTTTCATGACGAAGCGGAACGCCACCGGATGGCATTCGGCAAAATTCGAACCTTCGATCAAAATGCAATCGGCATTGACCAGATCCTGAACGAACGTCGTCGCGCCGCCGCGACCGAACGAGGCACCCAGACCGGGCACCGTCGCGCTATGTCAAATTCGCGCCTGGTTTTCGATCGAGACGACGCCGGCCGACTTGAAGAGCTTCTGCAGTAAGTAGTTCTCTTCGATCCCGAACGTCGCGCCGCCGAGCGATGCGATGCCGAGCGTATGATTGCGGCGTTTGCCGTCGTCGCCGGCGCGCACGAACGTCTCGTCGCGCGCGGCCTTGAATTTTTCCGCGATCCGGTCGAGCGCCCAATCCAAGCTGACGTCAACCCACTCGCTGCTATAGGGCGCGCGGTATTTCGGCGTCGTCCAGCGCTGGTCGTTGACCGTCAAGCCGAAGATCGCCGAGCCCTTGGGGCACAGATGTCCGCCGCTGACCGGACTATCGGGGTTGCCCTCGACATCGAGCAACTTGCCCTCATCGCTAACGTAGGCCAGCGTGCTGCAGCCGACCGCACAGTACGGACAGAGGCTGACCACCGGCTTCGCGCCTTTGACCCGGCCCGCCAGCTCCTGTGTACGCTTGGACTTCACGCTCGGCGTGTTTCCGACGCGCTCGCCCAGGCGCAGGCCCGAAACGGCACGCGAGATGATCGACGTGAGGTCGATGGTGGGTTTGACGGCCATGATGTGCCTCCAACGAGTTTGCTTGGCGCTTGTACCCCGCAAAAGGAGGTACCTGCACGAGAAAAACCGTAGACCGCGCGTTGCGCCGTCGTCCATCATGGACGCTGGCAATATCAAACAACGCTTACCTTCTGTGGAGTGCACTCATGCCGACCGAACCGTCGGTTCACTCGCAGTCGACTTCACGGCCCAACGGCCGTGAGAGCGACGTAGCTTCTCCCTACAAGGGATTCGCTACTCGAGCGATCCGAATCGGACAAGATCCGGATAGCGCGACCGGGTCAACCATTGTCCCCATCTACCAAACCGCGACGTTCACGCAGCAAGCCGTGGGCGTACACAAGGGCTTCGATTACGCGCGCTCGGGAAACCCGACGCGGCTCGCACTCGAACGCCAGCTCGCCGATCTCGAGAGTGCCCGTTACGGCATCTCGTTCGGCTCGGGCATGGCGGCTGCGCACGCGGTCACTTCGCTGCTCTCCTCGGGCGATCACATCATCGCCACCAAGGACATCTACGGCGGCGTCCACCGGCTGCTGACCGTGATCATGCCGAAGTACGGCATCACGACCACGTTCGTCGACATGACCGACGCCGCAGCGGTGCGCGCCGCGGTCACGCCGGCGACGAAGCTGTTCTGGGTCGAGACGCCGACCAATCCGCTGTTGACCGTGATCGACATCGCCGCGATCTGTGCGATCCGCCAACCCGGCCAAATCGTCGCGGTCGATAACACATTCTGCTCGCCGTACCTGCAGCGGCCGATCGAACTCGGCGCCGACATCACCTGGCACTCGACGACGAAGTACATCAACGGCCACAGCGACGTGGTCGGCGGGATCGTCATCACCGACAACGCCGATATCCACGCGCAGATCGCGTTTCACCAGAACGCGGTCGGCGCGATTCCCGGACCGCAGGATTCGTTCCTGACGCTCCGCGGCGCGAAGACGCTGGCGGTGCGGATGCGCGAGCACGTGAAGAACGCGCAGATCGTGGCCGAGTGGCTCGCCGGGCGCGACGACGTCTCCGACGTCTACTACCCGGGGTTGAAAACCCACCCGCAGTACGAACTTGCGCAGCGCCAAATGCACGGTTCGGGCGGCGTGCTCTCGTTCCGCGCACGCGGCGGCGCCGATCGTGCGCTCGCCATCGCGCGCAGTACGAAGATCTTCAACCTGGCGGCGTCGCTCGGCGGCGTTGAATCGCTGATCTGCATCCCGACCGTGATGACCCACGGCTCGATGCCGGTGCAAGAAAAGATCGCGCTCGGCGTGACGGACGATCTCCTACGCATCTCGGTCGGCATCGAAGACGTCGAGGATCTCATCGCCGATCTCGAAGCCGCGCTCACGCGAAGCCAGGTGTTCTCGGTCGCTTAGAGGCGGTCGGTCCGGCGGCGCCTGAGTTGTGCTTGGAGCGCCGCATGCGTCCGGCATTGCAACAGCTCCACGTGACCGGTGGGCATCGTGGAATCGACGGCGATGCAGCCGCAGCTGAACACCGCGCTTTGGCGTTCGCGCGTAGCGCCGAGCGAAAACAGCATGGTCGCACCGTCGGTCCCGGCGGCGAGCGTCTCCGCAACCGAGCGGGCGTCGCCGCGACGGCGGTGGTATTTCCGCCGGTCGCCGGCGCGCGGATCAAGATCACCCAGCGCGAACTCGACAACGAGGGTACGGTCGCTGCGGCGATCTTCCACGCGACGGTTCAGCTGCTGTTTCACGGTGATGCCAACCATTTGAAGAGCTTGTACCCGGGTCCCTTCGCATCGGACACGGCTTGGCTCAGGCTTAACCCGTAACGCGCAAACCGGCGGCTACGCCGTTGATCGAGAGGCGAATGGCGTTAGCGAGCGCCATGTCAGTCTTACCACCGGCGCGATACGCTCGCAGCAGGCGTACCTGCAAAAGCGAGAGCGGATCCACGTACGGATTGCGCAGGGCGATGCTGCGCTCCAGCGTGGGGTCGTCTTGCAGCAAGCGGGTATGGCCGTAGATGTCGAGCAGCGCCGCGACCGACGCGTCGTGCTCCTCGCGAATGCGCGTGACGAAGCGCGCGCGCGCCTTTTCGTCGTCGACGAGCTCGCGCGCGTAGCGCTCGAAGATCGCCAGGTCGGCGATCGCAAGCGCGCGTTCGACATTGCGCACCAGCGTACCGAAGAACGGAAAATCGCGCAGCATCGCGCGTAAGACATCGAGGTTCTCACGTTCCGCCGCGACCGCGCTGCCGAACCCATACCAGCCCGGCAGGAGCGCGCGCGTTTGCGCCCAGCCGAACGACCACGGGATCGCGCGCAGATCCTCGATCGAACGCCGCTCGCCGCGCCGCGCCGGCCGCGAGCTGATTTGCATTTCGCCGATCTCATCGACCGGCGTTGCGGCCGCGAAGAAATCCAGAAAGCCGGGGCTTGCGATCAAGTCCACGTACGCGGTCTGCGCGCCGGCCGCCATCCGGTCGAGCAGTGCAAACCACTCCGGCGCGAAATTCGCCGGCGCACCGATGCCGCCGAGCACCGACGTCACCACGAGTTCGAGGTTGCGCCGCGCAAGCGACGGCAGCCCGTAGCGGTCGCTGATCACCTCGCCTTGCTCGGTGACTTTGAAACGGCCCTCACGCACTTGCGGCGGCTGCGCGGCGATCGCTTCCCGCGCATCGGCCACGCCGCGTCCGGGCGAGCCGCCGCGCCCGTGAAAGAAGCGCAGGGTGACGCCGTGCTTGCCCGCAACGTCGTGCACCGCCAGTTGCGCGCGGTAGATCGACCACGAACTGAAGACGATCCCGGCCACCTTCGCGCTGTCGGAATATCCGAGCATGACTTCCCACAAATCGCCGCACGCGCGGACGTTCGCGCGGAAGCCGGGGCTTGCCAGGAGTGCTTCGGCGATGTCCGGCCCGTTGGCAACCGACGTTGCGCTCTCGAGCAGCGGCACGACTTGCAGCGGCCCCGCGTCCAGCGCACCGCACGCGCGCGCCAGTACCAGCAGCGCGAGCAGTTCGAACGGCTCTTCCGAATTGGCCAGGATCATCGAGGCGACCGTCTGCGGTCCGCGCCGCGCGCGCAGCGCGGCGACCGATTCGAGCGAGACGATGATGTCGGTGGCCTCGTCGGAAAATGCACGCGTGCGCGGCAGCAGGGGCCGCGCGGTCGCAAGTTCGCGTTCGATCCAGGCCGCGCGTTCGGCCGGGGGGCGCTGCGAGAGCGGCGGCTGCCCGGGTTCGATCGCGGCGACGATCTCGTCGAGCGTGCGCACGACCTTGCCGCTCTGCTGCCGCCACTCGAGCGCGCACAGGTGGAAGCCGAACATCGCGACCGCGCGGCGCAAACGCCGCAGCGGTCGCACGACGCTCGGTCCGCTGCTCGCGCTCACGCTCGCGTCGATCAACGACAGATCGGCGTCGAGCGCGCCGGCGTCCGGGTAGCCGCCGGGCGCATCGTCGCGCGCGAGCGTCAGCCGGCGGTGAATGAAGGCGAGCTTGCGCCGGTACGGCTCGGCTTCTTGCCGCGGACCGATCGTGTAGCGCACGTCGCTCAGCTCCTCGCCGTCGCGCTCGAGCGAGGCGATCAGTTCCGGCGCCACGGCCCCGCGCACGACGTCTTGCGAAAAACGCGCCTGCAGTTCTTCCACCGCGAAAATCGTCCGCTCCAGCACGAACGCGCGCGCTCGCTCGTGCGCGCCCAAAATCGCATCGGGGGCGACGTTCGAGTTGCCGTCGCGATCCGAACCGATCCAGCTGCCGAAGCTCAAGAACGACGGCACCGCCGTGGCGAGCTGCGCTTCCAGGCGTTCGAAGAGCAGCGTCGCTTCATCGAAGATCGCTTCGCGAAAGCGCGCCATCAAGTTGCGCACTTCGTCGGCGACCGTGGGCGGCGTCGCGTAGAGTTCTTTGCTCTGCCAGAGCAGCACGAGTTGCGCCTGCAGCTCGGTTTCGATGTCCGCCTCTTCCTCGCGGGTGAGGACGCGCTCGTCGCTCGCGCGCAGCAGCGCGGCGATCGCCGCGAGCTTCTCGCTCGTCGTGCGGCGGCGCACTTCGGTCGGGTGCGCGGTGTAGACCAAGCGAATCTCGAGCTTGTCCAGCAGCGTGGCGGCTGCGGCGGGAAGCGTTTCGAGCGATCCGCGTAACGGCGCTTCGCCGGCGATCGCGCGTTCGCGCCGCCGCCGTTCGCGATGCAATTCTTCCGCCAAGTTCACCATCTGGAAGTACAGGGTGAAGGCGCGGATCACGTCGACGGCATCGTCGATGCTCAGCGCATCGAGGATCGCGTCGATCTCGCCCTCAGCGACGCTGCCCGGCTCGCTGCGCGCCCGCCTGGTGAGCGCGCGCAGGCGCTCGACGTAGTCGAAGGTGCCCGGTCGCGCATACGCGACCAGCACGTCGCCGACGAGCCGTCCCAGAGCCGTAACGCGCGCTCGTAAGGGCGCGCTTGAATCGCGTTCGATGGGCACCGCTTCGTGCGTCGCTGCACCCCGCCTTTGGCCGAAGTGCTAACGACGGGAGATGCGTGCGGCGAGTTCGGCTTCGGTGTCGATGTCCTCGAACGCGCGCGGATCGCCGACGTCGACGATGCGCCGCCGCAAGCCCGCCGCGTCGCGCACGCGATTGAGCCCGTCGCCGTCGGGAAGCGCTGCGATCGCGCGCCGCGCCACGGGGCCGAAGACCACCGGATGACCGAGCCGCTCGCCCGCTCGCGGCACGACGACGTCAACGTCATCACCGTAGGCAGCGAGCACGCGCGCGATTGCTGCCGCGTCGCAATCCGGCAGATCGCCGAGCAAGACCGCGATCGGTTCGTCCGGCTCGATCGCCGCGTCGGCCAGCGCGAGCGAACGGTTCATCCCGCGTTCGGGCTCGTTGTTGGAAACGATTTGCACGCGTTCGGCAACACCCAGCGCCGCCAATTCCGCCGCCACGGCATCCGATGCCACGACGACCGTCGGCCACGCCGCCGTGGCGTCGACCGCGCGCCCGATCAAGGAGCGCCCGTCGATGCGCGCGAGCAATTTCTGCCGGCCCATCCGTCGCGACGCGCCCGCCGCGAGCACGACGATCGTCAGGCCGGAACCATCACCTTGCTGCGAATTGGCCCCGTGCCGTAGCGCAGCGAGGAACCGGCGGCGCCGTGCTGTTCCTTGACGATCTCGGCAACGACGGCCAGCGCGATCTCTTCGGGCGAACGTGCCCCGAGATCGAGACCGATCGGTGCGTGGAGCCGGCCCAAGTCGGCGTCGGTGAAACCGCGTTCGCGCAGCGCTTCGGCGCGCCGGGCGGTCGTGCCGCGGCTGCCCATTGCGCCGATGTATCCGGCCGGGCTGCGCAGCGCCGCCGCGATGCCGGGCACGTCGAACTTCGGATCGTGGGCGAGCGAGACGATCGCCGTGCGTGCGTCGATCGCCGCGCCTTCGAGCACTTCATCCGGCCACGCCACCAGCACTTCCGCGCCGGGAAAGCGCGAGGGCACCGCAAACGGCGCGCGCGGATCGATGATCGTCACCGCAAACCCGAGCGTCTTCGCGTAGGTGAGCAGCGGGCGGGCGACGTCGACCGCACCGATGACGTACATGCGCGGCGGCTGGCCGTAGCGCAACACGAACGTGCGTTCATCGCAGCGGTTGATCGCATCGTCGTCGTGCAGCACGCGCATCGTGAACGGCGGATCGATCGCAAGCGCGAGCGCAAACGGCTCGCCGGTTTCTTGCGCGGCGACGAATGCTTCGAAAGTGTCGCGGTCGAGTTCGCGGGTGACGACGTGCAGGGTACCGCCGCAGGTCGGTCCGCCGTCGAAGTCGTCGTCCGGACCGAACGAATTGCGCCGCGGCGGCCCGCCGTCGAAGATCGAATCGGCAACGTCGACGAGCGTCGACTCGACGCAGCCGCCGCTGATCGCGCCGGCCAAGTCGTGATCGCTCGACACGGCGAACATCGCGCCCGCGTCGCGCGGCGACGGCCCGTCGGTATCGACCAGTGTGGCGAGCACGACGCGCTTGCCCTCGGCGAACCAGCCCCGGACGCGCTCACTGACTTCGTTCATGCTATCCACTTCGATTAGCCCGAGGCCCCTTCCGGTTGCGCCTGGATGAAGGAAAGCCGGTCAAAAACCGGGGAACGCCCCCAATGACCCCCGGTCCGGACCTGGCGATCACCCGGGCGCTGCTCGACGAGAAATTCGGGCGGCTGCGCTCGCGCGACCGGACGCTTTTGCAATCGCTGGTGGCGCTCGACGTGTTCGTCGGCCCCCAGCTGCTGGCGATGCTGCTCGGCATCTCGCCCGGCGCCGTCAACTCCTCGCTGTCGAAACTCAAGCGCGCCGGCCTCGTGCGCTCGACACCGGAGGGCGAGGTCGGCATCACCTACCGCGTGCTGCGCGATCTGCTGCCCGAGAGCTGGCGCCTGCCGGGTCCGCTCGAGGCGTTGCGCATGGCGGTACTCCTGATCGATAACGGCGACTGGTACGCAATCGCGCGCCGTGCCGAACTCTACGTGTTGGCCGGGCACCTCGCCGAGGCCGTCGGCGAGTTCGAGCGGGCCGGCGTCGAGGCCCAGCATCGCAGTGCGCTCCGCGATGCGTCGCGGCTGTTCGCGCTCGCGGCCAAGACGGCCAAAGCGGCGATCAACGATTCCGAGTACATCCGCGACGAGAGTTCGGATGAGGATGGCCTCGAACGCGCCATCACGCGCTGCCGCGCGCGCGCGAAGGCTCTGCGGCTGCGAATCCAGCGGACCGCAAGCGCCCTCTAAGCTTGGCGCGGTGAAATAGCGTGGATGGATCTTCAGGAGCAAGCTGAGCGACTCGATCGTGCGCTTGCCGCCGCCCAGCTGGCCGTCGCGGCGAATAGCGAATCCGCCCAGTCCTGGCACGATCTCGGCGTGCTGCACCAGTTGCGCGGCGAGCTTGCCGACAGCTACACCGCTTTGCGGCGCGCCGTCGACCTCGATCCGGCCTTCGCATCGGCGCACAATAACCTCGGCAACACGTTCGTGCGCATGGGCGACAACGAGCGCGCGATCGAGAGCTACCGCCGCGCCGTCGAGCATAACCCGGGCTTGATGGCCGCCCATGCCAACGCCGCGGCGGCCCTGCACGTCTTGGGACGGAACGCCGAAGCGCTCGTGCACGCGCGGCGCGCGGTCGAGATCGAACCGGCGTCGACGCCGGCCCGCATCACGACCGCGTTCATCGACGGCGCTGTGTCCGGCTACGACATCGCGCTGGCGCAGATCGACGAACTACTGGTACGCGAGCCCGAGAACCCGAGCGCGATCGCCGCTCGCGGCTACTGTCTGCTGCGCCTCGAACGTTTTGATGAAGCGCTCGCAACCGCACGCGACGCCCTTGCGATGCGTCCGAATTACGGCCTGTTCTTGGAAACGCTGGGCTGCGCGTTGCGCGGTCTCGGCCGGCCCGAAGAAGCCTTCGCCGCGTTCGATCGCGCCTACGAGCTCGGCCACGACCGCGCCGCCATCCTCGTCCTCAAGGCCGGCGGCCTGCTCGAGCTCGGGCGCATTGACGCAGCCCGGCGCGTGCTCGAAACGGCGCTCGAGATCACGCCCGATTTGCCGAGCGCATGGAGCATGCTCGCCGAGCTGCTCGATTTCGCGCCCGGCGATCCGGCGCTCGCGCGAATGGAATCGTTCCTCGCGAACTCGCCCAACCTGCGCGGGCTCGAGGCCCGTGTGTTCATGCACTTCGCGCTCGGGAAAGCGTATCGCAAATCCGGCGATCCGGAAAACGCATTTCGGCACTTCGGCGCGGGGAACGCGTTGCGGCGCAGCACGATCACCTACGACGTCGCCGACGACGAACGTTTCGCGGCGGACACGATCGCGTTCTTCACGCCGGAGAAGCTGCGCGCGTTGGGCGGCGCGGGCGATGCGTCGCGCGCACCGATCTTCGTGCTCGGGATGCCGCGCTCGGGAACCTCGCTGGTCGAACAAATTCTCGCCTCCCATCCCGACGTGCACGGTGCGGGCGAGCTGCTGCTGTTCGACCGCGCGATCGCGGAGGCCGGCGTCGACGATCTCACCGCGCTCGGCGCGCGCTACCTCGCACTGGTCGACGAGGTGGCACCGGCGACAAAACGGGTCGTCGATAAGTTGCCGAGCAACTTCCGGCACCTCGGCCTGCTGCATCTCGCGCTGCCGCGCGCGCGCTTCGTGCACACGACGCGCGATGCACTCGACACGTGCTTCTCGTGCTACACGACGAACTTCAGCGGCCGCCAAGATTTCTCGTGGAATCTCGCCGAGTGCGGACGTTACTACCGCGCCTACGAAGCACTGATGGCGCATTGGCGCGCGATCTTACCGGCCGGCATCATGCTCGAGATCGCCTACGAGGACGTCGTCGCGGACGTTGAGAGCAGCGCGCGCAAACTGCTGGCCTTCTGCGATCTTGCGTGGGATGACGCCGTGCTGCGCTTCTACGAAACCGAGCGCCCGATCCGCACCGCCAGCTACAAACAGGCCCGCCAGCCGATCTACTCCACCAGCGTGAAATCCGCCGGCACGTTCCGCGCAAACCTCCAGCCCCTCATCGACGCACTCGCCGGCGAAGTCGATGGTTAGACTTTTGCGTCTTTGAAGCAGGGCAGGCCGGCGGCGGCGAGTTCGGCGTCGCGCATTTTCGTCATGCCGGTGACGCCGATGCCGCCGATGGTGGAACCATCCTTACCGACGATGGGAATACCGCCCGGCAGCGCAGTGAACATCGGATCGCCGTAGTACGAGATCTGCAGTTGGCGGCGGATGATCTCTTCGCCGAAGTTTTCGGTCGTGCGGTCCATCGAGCACGCCGTGTGCGCCTTGCGCTGCGACACCCGCATCCAGCGCGGACGGCAACCGTCCATGCGGTACGCCGCGACGAGATCGGTGTTCTCATCGACGATCGCGATCGCTACGATGAATCCCGCCGCCTCGGTCGCAGCAACGATCTTCGCGATCGCGGCTTGGGCCTCGGCGATGGTGATCATCAGATCTTGAACGCCTCCAGCGTTTCGGGCGCAAAGAGTTCTTGGGGATCCAGCTTGCGCTTGGAGAGCCCCTGCTCGAACGAATAGCGCGTGAACGTGTCGAGCACGTGCTTGTTCGCGGCGAATCCATAGGGCCAGTAGTCGTCGCCCATGAGCTTGCGCGCGGCTTCTTCTTCGGCGGACGCCCACGGCAGCATCGCTTGCAGCGACGCGGTGTTGTGCAAGTCCGCATACGTGATGCGCTGCGATTCGACGAACGCTTTGTAGAGCGCGTTCGCGAGCCAGCGGTTCTTCTCGTACACGTCGCGACGCAACACGACCGTGTGCATGATCGGGAAGATCTTCGTCTTCGCGTAATACGCCTGCTCGACGGGAACGTAGTCTTCGAACAGCCGCTTGACGTGCGGCACCTTGCCGTAGCACGACGGCTTACGCGCGGTGTAGAGCGCATCGATCTTGCCGTCGACCAGCATCTGCGTGAGCGTGTCGGTGGGGCCGATCGGTTCGAGCTTGATATTCGGCGGCAAGTCGAGCGCGATTTTTTCCGGCCGGCCCGGTTCTTCTTCGCCGCCGGTCAAATACTGCACCGAGTCGACCGGCACGCCGTATTCGTCGGCCAGGATGCCGCGAATCCACGCCGGCGCGGTCATCTGGTACTCCGGATTGCCGACGCGTTTGCCGATCAGGTCCTTCGGTTCGCGAATTCCGCTGTTCGCGTTGACGTAGATGCACGAATGCCGGAAGAACCGCGACGGCCACACCGGGATCGCGATGAACGGATCGTCCTTGAACTTCGAGAGGCAATACGACGAGAACGACATCTCGCACGCGTCGAACTCACGATGGCGCAGCATCCGGAAGAATGTCTCTTCGACCTCGAGCGCTTGATAGACGAGGTCGACGCCATCGACCTGCACGCGCCCGTCACGCATCGCTCGCGTGCGGTCGTAATCCCAGCACGCGAGTGAGAGGCTCAGTTTTGCCACGTTGTTAAGCGGCGGCTTCCTTCCAGGGCTTGACGTTGACGTGGATGCAGTCTTTTTCACCCTGGCCGCCGACCGAGCGGATCGCGAGATCGACTTGGTCGAGCGAGAACGTGTGCGTGAGCGCGTTCTCGATCGGGAAGCGGTGCGAAGCCAGTTGCTGCATCGCGAGTTCGCACGCCGCGTAGCTGTGACCGCGTGCGCTCTTGATCGTGACGTACTTGAGCGTCAGCTCTTCCATCGGGAAGTCGGGGAACGTCTTCGATTCGTTGCCCTGCACGACCAGCGTGCCGGCCTTGCCCTTGAGCGCGCGCAAACCGGTGAAGAACGCCTTCTGTCCGGCGCCTGCCGTGCAGTCGATCGACACGTCGACGCCCTTGCCGGACGTCACTTCGCGGACTTTCTCGAGCACGTCGGTCTGCTCGACGTCGATGATGACGTCGGCGCCGAGCTGCTTTGCGACTTCGAGACGCTTTTTGTCTTTCGACGTGCCGCTGATGATGATCAGATCGGCACCGGCTTGTTTCGCGGTGACGACTTGGCACAAGCCCTGCTGACCCGGACCTTGAATGAGCACTTTCGAGCCGTAGCCGATGCCCGCTTCGAACAGCGTCCACTGCACGCCGTTGGCCATCGGCGTGCCGATGCCGGCGAGCTCGGCGCTCACACCGTCGGGAACTTTGTGACAGACCGCGTTCCACGGCATGTAGAGATAGCGCGCGAAACCGCCCCACAGATGCGGCGCGATGTCGGAGGTGGTGTAGCCGTAACGGATCGCACCCGGATTGTGGTGCCAGTCGGTGAAGAAGCAGTGGCGGTACTCACCCTTGTGGCACCACTCGCACTTCGTGCACGGCAGATAGTGCTCGAGGAAGACCAAGTCGCCTTCCTTGAGGCCCTTGCGCTCGAGCCACTTCTTGCCGGCTTTGTAAATACGGCCGACGTTCTCGTGACCCATGATGACGTTGTCGATCGACCCTTTGTAATTCTTCACGTCGCTGCCGCAAATGCCGGCAACTTCCACCTTGAGGATCGCCGACTCGTCGTCGATCTCAGGCATCTTGAATTCGCGAAGTTCGGTTGTGCTCGGGCCCGTTTTGACCGCGCAAGGCACCATTTCTGCCATGAATAACTCTTTCTCTCGGACGTATTGTCATCCCGAGCTTGTCGAGGGACCGCCTCAATCTTTGTTGCTGTGGCTATCCCTCGACAAGCTCGGGATGACACAAAGGGTTCACTTCGGAAGAACCGGCTCCTACGTCGGAACTTGGCCGCGGATGTGGCGCCCCTCGCGCACGTCGGTCGCATAGGCGCCGATCGCCTCGAGCGTGATTTTTGCGACGTTGGCATAGCTATCGGCGGTTGAATCGGCCGCCGACGCAGCGTATCCGATGGCCGCGTGGGCCATGCGCATGCGCCCGTCGAGCCAGGGTCCCCCGCCGAAGCCGCCGATCACCGGGATCTTGACCGCCGCGGTCACCGCGGGGCCGACGATCGGGCCGGAATTCTGGAAGTCGAGCAGCGAGGCGCCGGCCTCCTCGAGCATCTTCGCCTCGGCCACCAGCTGCTGGGTCATCTCGGCCGGCACTTGCGCGCCCTTCTGCATCGCGGAGTAGTCGACGCCGTAGCGGAGCGCCGTCTGCGGCGTGATGCCGAAGTGCGCGAACACCGGAATCCCGGCCTTTTCCAGCGCCCGTACGGCCTCCGGAAAGGCCGCCGCGCCGTCGAGTTTGATCATGTCCGCGCCGGCCTCTTTGACCAGCCGAATGGCCGCGCGGACCGCGCTGTCGACGCCCTCCTGCAGCGGCCCGAACGGGAAATCGACGCTGACCAGCGCGCGCTCGGTTCCGCGGCGCACGGCTTGGCAAACCAGCACCATCTGGTCCATCGTGACCTCGAGCGGCGAGGGCTGGCCCCAGAGATTGATCCCGACCGTGTCACCGACTGAAATGATCTCGACGCCGGCCCGGTCGACGAGCTGCGCGATCTGATAATCCCACGCCACCACACCCACGATCTTGCGCCCGTCGCGCTTCATCTGGTGCAGTGCGGGAATCGTGACTTTTTGCATGGCATTTGGGCTTCATGACGCTTACGACCGTTACCCGCACGCAAGGAAACAATCAGGCCTTCAAGGAGGGCGTGGTCAAACCGCGCACGTTCACGCCCGAATTCATCGAGATCCCGGTGCTCGTCGACGGCTTTCGCCGCATGGTGCGCGGGCTCGAATTCGACATCTGCGAGATGGCGATCACGACCTACCTGACCGCCCGCGAACACGGCATCCAGTTCACCGCGGTGCCGGTGTTTCTCGTGCGCGCGTTCCATCACGGCGCAATCCTCGTCAACAAAAACGCCGGCATCAAAACACCGAAAGATCTCGAAGGCAAACGCGTCGGCGTGAACCGCGGCTACACCGTGACGACGGGTGTCTGGGCGCGCAGCATCCTCGCCAACGAGTACGGCGTCGACTTGAAGAAAATTACCTGGGTGCTCTCGGGCGACGAACACGTCGCAACGTACGTCGCGCCGCCGAACGTCGTACCGATCGAGGCCGGCAAAAAGATGGACGAGATGCTGATCTCGGGTGAACTGGTGGCGGCGATCGGCCTCGAGGGGACGAACGATCCCAACGTCGGTCCGCTGATTCCGAACGGGCTCGAAGCGGGCCTCGCCGCGTTCAAGAAAACCGGCCACTATCCGATCAACCACCTCGTCTCGATTCGCAACACCACGCTCGCCGAACACCCCGATCTTGCTGCCGACGTGTTCGAAACGTTCGCCAAGTCGAAGGAGCTCTACGTGGAGAAACTCCGCGCCGGCACGATCGAAAAGCCGACACCCATCGACGAGATGCACAAGCGCGTGATGGAGATCAGCGGCAAAGACCCGCTCCCCTACGGCATCGAACCCAATCGCAAAGTCCTCGAAGAAATCATCGCCACCGCCACCGCCCAAGGCATCCTAACCAAACCCTTCACCGTCGAAGAAATGTTCACACCGAGCGTACGCGATCTAGTAAGCGCCTAAACCCCATTTGTCATTCCGAGCGGAGCGCGAAGGCGCGAAGACGAGGAACCCGCCACAATCATGGTCGCCGAGTATCCGACGGCGTAGGCCGGAGGAGTGACGACCGTCAACGCTGAGTGGAGCTGCCCCGGCTCGCGCTCCGCTCGGCATGACAATGGGGTGGGGAGTGCGCTAGTTGATGCCGAGGAAATTTAGGACTCGGGTGGGGGTGTTGGCTTCGGTTTGGTCGGGCGGGGCGACATCCCAGTATTCGGAGCGCGGTAGGCACTCGGCGAGATAGCGTGCGGCGGACGTTGCGTGCGCGGCGTCGGCGCCGGGGATGATGAGCGCGGGGATGTCGAGGTTCATCAGTTCTTCGGGTTCGGCGCCGGGCGCGGTATCGGTTGCGTGCATCGTGCGCACGATGCCGGCGACGAGTGCGCTGTATTTCGCGACGTCGAGCTTCACGTATGACGCCGCAAAGGTGCGGTCGTGCTTGAGCACCGCGCCCCACGGGCCGACGCGCGGATCGCTGCCGAAATGTTTGCCTTCGCTCTGCACGAGTGCATCGACGCCGGCCAGACCCTCTTGCTGCACGAACGCGAGGTGCTGCGCGTAGCGCAGGTGCGAGTTCATCCGATACGCTGCGCCGCCGACGGGGAAAATCAACGGCAAACTCAGCGTCGCTTCGGGGTACTTCACGCCGAAGGCCAGCGCGCACGGAACGCCCATGCAGCCGCCCATGACGTGCGCTTTGTCGAAGCCGAGATGATCGAGCAGCGCCTTCCCCTGCGTCGCGTAGAGCGACCAGCGCAAGAACTCGACCCGGCCGCCCGATGCGCCGGTGTCGCGGCGGTCGAACATGATACAGGTGAAGTGTTTGGTCAGGTGATCGAGGATGTGGACCTTCGCATAGACGCCGATCGTCGACCACTTCTCGATCGTCGCTTCGAAGCCGCCGGGCGAATACATGAGAAGCGGCGGCCCGGAACCCGCTACTTCGTAGCGCGTGGAGATGCCGTCGAGAACTGCGGTCGCCATTATTTGCGGGCGGTCAGGTCGCGTGCTGCCAAGGATCGATCGTGACGTGAATGGCCTGATTGCCGAATTTGTCGCGGATCTCGCCGCCCACCAGACGCAGCGCTTCATCGACGCCTTCGAGACCATACTCGTGCGTCGACATCGCTTCGAGGTCGACCGTGCCCGAGGACATCAATTCGAGCCCCATCTCGACGGCTTTGAAGCTATGCCCGCGCACGCCGCGGAAGTTGATCGTCTTACCGATGATCGTGTCGAGCGCGAAACCGTCGATCGCTTTGTGCTTGAACGCGGCGGCGATGAAGCGGCCGTGGCGCGCTTTGAGGATGTCGAGTCCGGCGTTGATCACTTCGCTTGCGCCGCCCGACGACACGTCGAGCACGAGGTCTGCGCCTTTGCCGCCGGTGATCTCGTTGACGCGGTCGCGCAGTGATTCTTTGTCGACTTCGATCGTGAAGTCGGCGCCGAGTTTCTTCGCAACCTCGAGCCGCTGAGCATCGCTCGCGAGGCCGGTCGAGATCACCGTGCGCGCGCCGGCGGCTTTCGCGGCAACGACGCACGCCAAGCCCTGCTGTCCCGGACCTTGCACGACGACCGTTTCGCCGACGCTCGCGCCGCCGTCGAGAAATGCCCACTGAAAACCGTTGCCCAGCGGCAGGGCCATCGCGGCCATGCGCGGCGGCACGTTGGCCGGCACCTTGTGCATCACGGCGCGTGGATGGATGTACTGGAACTGGCTATAGCCGCCCCACAGGCCTGGCCACACCGTCGTCGTCGTCGACCCGTAACGCAAGCCGCCGTTGATGCGGTTGGTGCCTGAGCACGCGCGGTATTCGCCGGCGCGGCAGAGATCGCAGCTCCCGCACGGGAGATATTCCTCGAGCGCCACGTAATCGCCGACCTTCACGCCCCAACGCTCGGCAGCTAGGTCGCCGAGCTTCTCGATGATGCCGACGTTCTCGTGGCCGAGGATGCGCGGCAGACGCGTGGCGTCGGCGTACCCCGGCACGTCGGCGCCGCAGATGCCCGCACGCAGCACGCGCAGGATCCCGGCGTCGGCCGGAATCTCCGGCAGCTCGAACTCTTGAATCTGGGTTTGTTTGGGCGCGATCTGGACCGCGGCGCGCAGGGTGTCGGTAGCCATGATGTGCTCCCCTCAGTCGCCTTGCGGCGCGTCTCCTGCCCGGCTCTTGGCAAAATCGCAGCATTGCCTCAAGTCCGCTACAGGTTCCAAGACTACGCTAGGTCGCATGACGATGATCCCGCTTCTCCCCGACAGCGACGGTGACTGCACGGCGAACCTGCGGGCGGCCCTCAAGGACGCCGGCGGCGAAGACCTCGCGATCGACCTCGAGCGCGTGCCCTACCTCTCATCCCAAGCGCTGACCGAACTGGCGCGTTTCCGGCGCCAGCATCGCGGCGAACGCATCGTGCTCCGCCATCCCAATGCGCTCGTGCTGCGCACCTTGCACATCGTGGGCTTCAACAAACTGTTCTCGATCGACAACGCAGCCGCTTAGAACTTCGCGACCAGCTCCTCGGCAAACTCGACTTCCCAGGTCTTGCCCGGCGGAACGACCGCGTCATAGGGTCTGACGCGCTCGTAGGTCGACGGATCGACCCCGCGCGGCGGCTGACCCGCCGCAACCGCGTCGACCGCTTCCAGCAGCAGCTGGCGGCACGCGATGATCGCCTTGTCACTGGTTCCGAGATGCTCTTTTGAGCGATCGACGATCGGTCCCATGCCCTCTTGCAGCGCGTAGTCTTGCGTGTTGAGCCCGACGATGCCGGTGAAGTTCTTCGTCTTCTGCATCTGGCGGTCGATCATGTAGTCGTTCGACATGTTCTTCTTGAGCTTGAACGTGCCGGGAATCAGATCGTCGGCGCCGCGCCCCCAGCGCGCGTCATCCTTGGCGTACCATTCGGGCGTGATCGGTACGTTTTCGTCGTAACTCCAGATCATGTTGTAGACCATCGTCGACGTATCGTCGATCGGCACCCACATGTGCCCGTCGAGTCGCGGCACGTCGGCCTTGCCCGTACCGGTCCACGACGTGACGCCGCCGCGCATCTGCTGCGCGGGCATCACGTAGTGATAGACGCGCACGTATTTGCCGTCGTCACCCAGATTGCGCGTGGAGACGTAGGTGTAGCCGTAGTCGGTACGCTCGACGTCGAGGCGCGGTGCTCCGTCGCGATTGCGGACCCAATTCATGTCGCCGAGCTTCTCATTGTGGGCGAACGACGAGTGCGCGGTGTCCAGCCCACCCTCGAGCGCTTGCAGGTAGTTCGCGTTTTCGTACGTTTTGGAAACGCCGCGATGCGTGGCGGGCGCGCGCACCCATTCGTAATTCGGCGGCGGTGGTTGCAGTTCGCTCGGCCCCATGTAGACCCAAATGATGTTGCCGCCTTCCCACGCAGGATAGGCCTTGATCGTCACCTTGGTCTTGAACAGCGAATCCGGCGGTTCGGAGGGCATGTCGACGCAGGTGCCGTTGCGGTCGAATTTCCAGCCGTGATACACGCAACGCAAGCCGCACTCTTCGTTCCGGCCGAAGAACATCGGCGCGCGCCGGTGCGGGCAGAACGCATCGACGATGCCGATCTCACCGTTCGTATCGCGAAACGCCACGAGATCTTCGCCCAGAATGCGCAGGCGCACGGGTGCGCCGTCGTTCTCGGGGAGTTCGCGGCTGAGCAGCGCCGGTTGCCAATACGCCCGGAACAACGCGCCGCCCGGCGTGCCGGGCCCGACACGAGTGAGACGTTCGTTATCCTGCGGTTTCAGCATATCAGAGCGCGATACAGATGTTTTTGAGTTCGCTATAAAATTCGAGCGAGAGGCGGCCGCCTTCGCGGCCGATGCCGGATTCGCGCATTCCGCCGAACGGCGTGCGCAGATCGCGGACGAACCAGCAGTTCACCCACACGATACCCGCGCGGATGCGGCGCGCCACGCGGTGCGCGCGCTGCAGATCGCGCGTGAAGATCGTTGCTGCGAGCCCGTATTTGACGTCGTTGGCCAGCGCCACGCCTTCGTCTTCGGTGTCGAACGGCGCGATCGTGACGACCGGGCCGAACACTTCTTCCTGGCAGATGCGCATGTCGTTGCTCACGTCGACGAACGCCGTCGGCTTGAGGAAGGCACCCTTGTCGAACGGCGCCGGCAGCTTCGGGCGCTCGCCGCCGAAGAGCAGCCGCGCGCCCTCTTTTTTCGCGATCTCAACGTAACTGAGAACGCGGTCGTAATGCTCTTTATCGACCAGCGAACCGATCGAGGTGGCTTCGTCGAGCGGATCGCCGAACACGAGCGCTTCCGCCGCCGCCTGATAGCGTTTGCAGAACTCATCGAAGATCGGGCGCTGCACGAGCAGCCGTGGCGATGCGAGGCAAACTTCGCCTTGGTTGAGGAACGTCGAGCGAATCGTCTGCGTGACGACGAGGTCGAGGTCGGCGTCGGCAAAGATCACCGCGGCAGCCTTGCCCCCGAGCTCGAACGACACTTCCTTGAGACCCTCGGCGGCCGCTTTCATGATCGCTTTGCCGGTCGTCGTTTCGCCGGTGAACGAGATGCAGTCGACGCCGGGGTGCTCGGTGATCGCCGAACCGGCGGCGTTGGGGCCGAAGCCCTGCACGATGTTGAGCACGCCCGGCGGCAGGCCGGCTTCGTTCGCGATCTCGCCGAGAAAGCTCGCGGTGATCGGCGTGAACTCAGCCGGTTTGCACACCACGGTGTTGCCGCACGCGAGTGCGGGCGCAAGTTTCCACGTGAGCAGCAAGAGCGGCAAGTTCCACGGGCTGATGCAGCCGGCGACGCCGACCGGCTCGCGCAGCGAGTAGTTGAGGAACTTGTCGTCGACCGGATTGCAATCCGTGCCGACGTATTTGATCAGCTCGGCGAAAAACTCGAAGTTGTACGCCGAGCGCGGGATGTCGAGGTGCGAGCTCTCGCGGATCGGCTTGCCGGTATCGAGCGATTCCAGCTCGCTCAGCTCCGTCATGCGCGCCTTGATGCCGGCGGCGAGCTTCATCAGGATCGCCGAACGTTCGGCGACCGTCATCTTCGGCCACGGGCCTTCGTCGAACGCGCGCCGCGCAGCCTTGACTGCGAGATCGACGTCGGCGTAGTCCGCTTCCGCGACGCGGGCGATCAATTCACCGGTCGCCGGATTCGTATCGTTGAACGTCTTCCCGCTCTTGGCATCGACGTAGCGGCCGTCGATGAACAGCTTGACGTCGAGAATGCCGGTCCGCGGACGCGTGCGAAGTTCCTGTAACACGATTACCCCTTTGTCGTTGCCGTCGCGCGCCCCATGCCCCAGTGCACGCTTGGAAAATCAGTCACCAGCACGCGGACGACGCTCTCATCCACGGCGTAGAGTTTGGCCAGCAGCTCGAGCAACTCGGCGACGAACGCCGCGCGCTGTTCTTCGGGCCGGCCTTCGAGAATGGACGTCCAGGCGACGAGCCACGGCGGCGATTCCGCGCCGGTTTTGCCTGCGACCATCACCTTCGCCGGATCCAGTTCGTCGAACGCCACGCGCACCTGCACCGGCTTCACGCCGAGCCCGCGCGTAATCAATTCCAGCACGGCGTCGAAGGCGGCCGCGCGCGAGGTCTGCGGCGGCAGCGGGATCGACGACTCGATGCGAACGATCGGCATCGCTAGAGCCCCGCCGGCGTCAAGTGCAGCGCAGGCTGAGCGAGCCGAGGTGCGCGATCGATACGCGCACGACGTCGCCGGGTGCGATCGAGATCGCATCGGTCAGCGCACCGGTCATCACGACCGTTCCGGCCGGAATCGATTCGCCGTGTTCCGCCACTTTGTTGGCAAGCCACGCGAGACCGATCGCCGGATCGCCGAGAATCGCAGCGCCGGCCGCCGTGGTGACGACCTCGCCGTTCTTCTCGAACACGACGCCCAGCGTGCGCAGATCGAGGTCTCTCGCGGGAACGCGATAGGCCGAGATCGTGTGGCGCGCGGCCGACGTGTTGTCGGCGATCACGTCGGTCAGCGTGAAGCGGAAATCCTTATAGCGGCTGTCGATGACCTCCATCGCGCAGCACGCCGACTCGATCGCCGCGCGCGCATGTTCCGGCGTCACGTTGGGACCCTGCAGATCGCGCCCGGTGACGATCGCGATCTCGGGTTCGGCCTTGGGATGAATCAACGACGCGACGCTGAGCGGATCGCCTTCGCCGATCATGCGCGAGGCGATGAGCAAACCGTAGATCGGTTCGCCCACGCTCATCTGCTTCTGTTTCGCAACGCTGGTCAAGCCGAGTTTGAGCCCGGAGATCCGCGTGTTCTCGCTCTTCGTCTGCCCGATCACGAGCCGTTTCTGAATCGCGTAGGCGGTATGCTCGTCGAGTTCGGGCCACGTGTCGGTAAGCGGTTCGATCTCGAACCGCCCGTCGTTCGCCGCCTGAAGTCTGCCGAGCGCCGCCGCGGCTTTATCGGTCGCGACCGACGTCATCAGACCGCCGCGAGTTCCGGCGCCGGCTTTTCACCCTTCGCACCGGCTAGTTCGATCGCGCACTCGACGATGATGTCTTCTTGACCGCCGACCGCTTTGCGCGCGCCGACCGCTTCGAGAATCTTGGCCGTCGGGACGCCGAAGCGCTTGGACGCGTTCTCGGCGTGACGCAAGAAGCTCGAGTACACGCCGGCGTAGCCCAGCACGAGCGCCGGGCGGTTGACGATCGGCGTGATGCCGATCTCGCCGCCGATGATGTCTTCGGCCACGTCCATGACGCCGTAGAGATCGATGCCCGTCTCCCAGCCCATTTTGTTGAAGACCGCGACGATTGCTTCGGTCGCCGCGTTGCCCGCGCCGGCTCCGAGGCCGCGGCACGCGCCGTCGATGTTGTCCGCACCCGCCTTGACCGCGGTAACGGCGTTACCGACGCCGAGTCCGAGGTTGTTGTGGGCGTGGAAACCGACGTGCGTCTTCGGCTGGAGTTCCGCGCGAAGCGCCGAGACGCGATCGTGCACCATGTCCATCGTTTGCGCGCCGGCCGAGTCGACGACGTACACGACGTCGGCGCCGTAGGATTCCATCAGCTTCGCTTGCACGACGAGTTCCGGCGCTTCGATCAGATGCGACATCATCAGGAAGCCGACGACTTCCATGCCCATGTCTTTGGCCGCCGCGATGTGCTGCGCCGAGATATCCGCTTCGGTGCAATGCGTCGCGATGCGGGCGACGCTGGCGCCGCGCTTGCGCGATTCCTTGAGGTCGTGAATAGTGCCGACGCCGGGCAGCAGCAGCACGGCGATCTTCGCCTGCTTCACCGTTGCAACGGCCGCCTCGACGAGCTCGAGCTCATCGACCTTCGAGATGCCGTATTGGATCGACGAACCGGCTAAGCCGTCGCCATGCGTGACCTCGAGCAGCGGCACGCCGGCCGCGTCGAGCGCGCCGGCGACGCGCACGATCTGATCGACCGTGAACTGGTGGAAAACGGGGTGCGAACCGTCGCGGAGGCTGACGTCGGTGATGCGGACTTTCGGCATGTTACTTGGCTCCAACCAGCGCGTTGCGGCGCTCGTAGACTTCTTCGGCGACCCGGACGGCAGCCGCCGTCATGATGTCGAGGTTGCCCGCGTACGCAGGCAGGTAATGGGCGGCACCGGTGACTTCGAGAAACACGCTGACCCGGTTGCCGTCGAACACCGGACCCGATTTGAGTTTGTAGCCCGGCACGTAGGTCTGCACGTCGGCGACCATCTTGTGCACCGATTCCGTGATCGCAGCTTGGTCGGGCGTCGTCTCGGTGATGGCGTTGACCGTGTCGCGCATGATCAGCGGGGGCTCGGCCGGGTTGAGGATGATGATCGCCTTGCCGCGCTTGGCGCCGCCGACCTGCTCGACCGCCTTGGACGTCGTCTCGGTAAACTCATCGATGTTTGCGCGCGTACCCGGGCCGGCCGATTTCGAAGCGATCGTCGCCACGATCTCGGCGTATTCAACGGGCTGCACGCGCGCGATCGCGCCGACGATCGGAATCGTGGCCTGACCACCGCACGTCACCATGTTGACGTTGGTGACGTCACCTTCGAGGTGCTCCTTGAGATTCAGCGGCGGAATGATGTAGGGGCCGACTGCGGCCGGCGTGAGGTCGACGGCGAACTTGCCGGCGGCCTTGATCAGCGGCGCGTTGTACTCGTGCGCCTTCGCGCTCGTGGCGTCGAAGATCAGATCGATCTGATCCATCAAGTCCTTGCGCGCGAGCAAGCCTTCGATGCCGGTGTCGATCGCGGCGACGTCGTGTTTACGCGCACGCGCCAGACCGTCGCTTTTGGCATCGATACCCACGAGGGCGATCATCTTGAGATTCTTGTTGCGGAAAATCTTGAACATGAGGTCGGACCCGATGTTACCTGAACCGATGACCGCGACGTTTAGTGGGGGCATTGCGTGTGTGCCTCGAGTGAGCGATGAGTGTTAGACGAAGTGAATCGAAACCGAACCGAGGATACCGAAATCGGCGCTGGCGACGTCACCGCGAGCGACCGGTACCATGGCGCACAGAGCGCCGGGCATGATGACGTCACCCGCATGCAGTTCCAACCCGTCGGCAGCCAAAGTGTTTGCAAGCCAAGCAACCGCACGATACGGGTTAGCGCCCAACACCGCGGCGCCGGCTCCGGTTCCGACCAGCTCGCCGTTCTTTTCGAAGACGGTGCCGACGGTCCGGGTATCGATGCCGAGCGGCGACGTGCGCTTTTTGCCGACGACGAAACGCGCTGACGAGCCGTTGTCGGCCACCGTGTCGACGAAGGTGATCTTCCAGTTCATGATCCGCGAATCGACGATCTCGAGCGTCGGGACCAGATAGTCGGTCGCCGCCAGCACGTCGAGGTCGGTGAGCCCCGGCCCGCGGAGATCGCGCGCGAGAACGATCCCGATCTCGGCTTCGACGCGCGGCTGGATCAGCTCGCTCAAGAGGCAGTCATCGCCGTCGGCGAGCCGCATCGAGGCGAACAGGTGCCCGAAGTCCGGCTGATCGACCCCAAGCATTTTCTGCATGGCCTTGGCCGTCAGCCCGACCTTCATGCCGGCGACTTTCTCACCCGCCGCCTGACGCCGTTTGACGTTGGCCAGCTGGATCGCGTACGCGTCGCCGGCCGTCAGCGTTGCCCGCGACGAAAACGCCTCGATCTGAACGCGGTCGCGCTCGGCGGCGAACAGCTCGTCGGCAAAGGCTTGAACGTCGAGAACGGCAGACGGCATCAGCGGCTCGGAACGGACTTAGGCTGCAGGTACCGCTTGAGTTTCTCGGCCGTGAGCTTTTCGTTGGGATCGTACTCGGGCGCGTTCTCGATCTGCTCGAGGTCGTTGAGCCCGCTCTTGCGATAGATGCGGTTGGTGATCACCGCGAGCCGCGCCGGGCGCGTTTCGTCGGCGTTGAAGTGCTGGACGATCGTGTTCGGCGGCACGTAGATGCAGTCGCCCGCTTCCCACTCGAAGCGCTTCTCATCACCGTCGGGCACCCACATGTACTTCTCGCCGTCGGGAATCGACAGATCGCAATCCATGTGGATATCGTAGCCGCGGCCTTCGATCACATAGCACGCCTGTTCGGCGAGCTGCCGGTGTTTGCCCGAACGGCTGCCGGGCGGAATCACTTGCATGTACGCGTCGACCGTTTCGGCGCGCGTGTTCATGCCTTCGTTCACGATGTGCTTAAGCAGTCCGTCGGGCGCGTTTTCCCACGGCATCTGCGAGGACTTGACGACCTTCGGACGATCGGCGTTGCGTTCGGCTGCGGTCGCGGCATCGTCGAGCTGATCTTCGTACAGGCTGCCGGTCAAATTGCCTTGGAGATATTTCCCGTATTCATCCCACGGGGCTTGTTCTGCCATTGTCCTAATCTCCGTGCGCGTGTTCGGGAATGCGTTGCGGTTCTTGATCTTGGTGCGGCGGCGGATCTTCGCGCGGCACGAAGTCGCCTTGCGTCGGCGTCGGCTGCGCCGGCATCTTGTCGACGATCTTCTGGAAGAGCATGTTCATGAAGAGATACATCGGCTTCGTCTTCATGACGAGCGCGCGCGCCGGTTTGTGCAGATTGCGATTGAAGTGCTGATGCACGCAGTTGTTGTGCACGATCGCCGCGTCGCCGGCTTCCCACTCGTAGCGGATGCCGTCGTGAACTTCGGCGCCTTCACCATCGAGGATGTAGAACACGGCCTCGTTGACGTGGCCGTGCTTCTGCGAAGAACCGCCGGGCGAATATTCTTCGAGATGGATGTGAAGCGTTTGGCCCAAGCCGTCCTTGGGTTCCATGTAGTGCTTGCTGAATTGCTGCGGGCCGCTGTGGAAGGGCGTTTCGCGTCCTTTGATCACGCGCGGTAGCGAACGCAACCGCTTCAGCTCGTGGCTGAGGTTGTACTCGCCCTGGATCCCGCGCACGAAAACCCGGTCGGTCTGCGCGCCGTAGTCCATCCGCTTTTGTCCGTTGCCGTTATCGCTTGCCATAACACTCCTTTAGTGGCCGGGTGCGGGCGCTCCCGCGAACCGGGCGGAGGGCTGCCGATGCCGTTCGGCGGACTCGCCGAGGATGGCAAGTGCGCTCCCGCTGGTCGAGCTGGTCGAGGTCCACACGAGCGACGACGTCGTGCACGCGGGCGCGCTCGCGAAGCCGGCCAAACGCGTGGGCGGGACGCCGCGCTTCGACGCTGTCCTCATGATGCACGGCGCCGCCGGCGCGTTCAGCGAGGGCTTCTACCGCAACTTCTCGGCCGCGCTTGTCGAGCGCGGGGTGACGACGCTGCGCGCCAACAACCGCGGCCACGACGTCATCAACCGCGGCAACGGCCGCGGCACGCTCCAGGGCGCGGCCCTCGAGCGGCTCGACGACTGCGTGCTCGACTGGCAGGCGTGGCTCGGCTTCCTTCAGTCGCGCCGCTACCACCGCATTCTGCTCTTCGGGCATAGCCTCGGCGCGGTCAAATCGGCGTACTACCTCGCGACTCAGCCGGATCCGCGGGTCCAAGGGTGCGTGTTGGCCTCACCGCCGCGCTTCAACACCGACCTGATGCTCGCGTCCGAACGCGGGCCGGAGTTCGGGGCCACCCTCGAGCGGGCGAAGGCCCTCGTGGCCGCGGGCACCCCCGGCGAGCTGATGCCGACGACGTTCCCCCTTCGCTCGATCAGCGGGGCCGAGGCGTACCTCGCCAAGTACGGGATGGGCGCCAAATACGACGTCCTCGAGAACGCCGCCAAGATTCCGTGCCCGGTCTTCGCCCTAGTCGGCGAGCTCGAGCTCTCCGACTCGACCTTCCGCGACTATCCCGGCGGCTATCCGAAGGTGCGCCAAAAGAAGCGGGACCTCGACTTCGTCGTGGTCCCGAATGGGGATCATTTCTACACCGACGCCCAGACGTTCGCGGTCGAACATCTGCTGGCGTGGATCGACCGGGAAAGCCTCGACTAGGAGACCGGGTCGCCCTCTAACTCGACGGCGCGCGGGACCGGAGTGTCGAGGACGAACGACTTCGAGTTGTCTTCTTTCTTCTTGCCGATTAGACCGTGGATGTGGTTGCGCAGCTGGAGGAAGCTCGGTTCCGAGCGCGTGCCGACTTGATCGCGCGGCTGCGAAAGCGGGATCGGGATCTCCTCGAGCACGGTCGACGGCGGGGTGCTGAGCACGAAGACGCGATCGGACAAGTAGACGGCCTCGTCGATGTCATGAGTGACGAGCAGCATTGTGATGCCGAATTCATCACGCAGCTCGAGCGTCAGATCTTCGAGATCGGCGCGCGTCAGGGCGTCGACCGAAGCGAAGGGCTCGTCGAGCAATAGGATCTCCGGCCGGAACGCGACCGCGCGCGCAATGGCGACGCGCTGCTGCATGCCGCCCGAAAGCTGCCAGGGGAAGTGCTTGGCGAACTTCGTCAGGCCGACCGCTTCGATCGCGCGCTGTGAGGCGTTCTCTTTTTCGGCTTGCGTGATGTCCTTGCGCTTACGCAGCGGGAACATCACGTTGCCGGTGACCGTGAGCCACGGAAAGAGCGAACGCGCGTAGTCCTGAAAAACGAGCACCATCTGCGGCGGGGGCTCGGTGATCAACGTCCCGTGAAGCTTGACCGACCCTTTGGTCGGCGCGAGCAGCGCGCAAATCGTCTTGAGGAGCGTGGTCTTTCCGCAACCGGAAGGACCGACGATCGAGACGAATTCGCGCGCCCGGACGTTGAGCGTGATCTCCTGAACGGCGAGTGTGCCGTCAGCGTACCGCTTTTGCAGCTGGTTGACGTCGAGGAGAATCTCGCTCGGATTCGACATGCGTTGACCTTTCTTTATAACTACGCCGGACAGTTAGACCGGGCGGGCCGTCTGTCCGTAGTGCCAGGCAAGCACCTTGTGCTCTGCCCACACGAAACCGGTGTTGAGAAGATAACCGAGGATTGCCAGCAGTAGGATGCCGCCGTACATTTCCGGGATCGCGAACGTTCGCTGAGCCTGGAGGATATAATACCCGAGACCGTCCGTGCTGCCTATCATTTCAGACACCACGATCATAATAAACGCGATCGAGAGCCCGGTCCGCATGCCGGCCGCGATCATCGGGGTGGCCGACGGCAGAATCACGCGGATCAGCGTTTCGAAGGGCGTCAGGCCGAAGATCCTGGCCGTATCCAGCCGTTCGGTCGGCACCAGGCGCGCGCCGTCGGCCGTATTGATGAGGATCGGCCACATGGCGCCGAAGCAGATCACGACCATCTTCATCTGGTCGCCGATACCGATCAGCAGGATGCCGACCGGGATGATGGCGGTCGCCGGAATGGCGCGCCAGAACTGAAGTACCGGGTCGAGCAGCTGATAGATCCGCTTGAACGAACCGATCACGATGCCGATGGTGATGCCGATCAGCGAAGCGAACGTGTAGCCGACCACCATGCGGTAGAGACTCGGCACGGCTTGCTGACCGAAGGTCGGCGAGAACCACTCCTTGAGGAAGGTCAAGAAGATCGTCGAGACCGGCGGCACGTAGACCGTCTGCTTCCACATCGCGATGAGCTGCCACAAGAGCAGCAGCACGACGACCGTGATGATCCCGGCGGCGTTGCCGCGATTGAAAACCTTGCTCATGACGTTAGGTCACCCGTTCCCGCGCGGCCGGCGTCCAGAAGACGACCTTGTGCTCGAGCGTAAAGTACAACGTGTTCAGAAGGTAGCCGAGAATTCCGGTGAGGATGATCGCCGCGTACATGGGCGGCAGGCGGTTCGCCTGTTCCATCTGCGAGATGTAGAAGCCGATGCCGCTGTTGCCGGCAATCAGTTCGGTCGTGATCGTAACGATCAGGGCGATCGTAGCGCTAATACGAAAGCCGGTCGCGATGCTCGCAACGGCCGACGGCAGCGTTACGCGCCAGAGCGCTTCGTAGCCGGTAATGCCGAAGTTGCGCGCGACGTCGAGCGCTTGCGGGTCGATCGCGCGCACGCCGTAGATCGTGTTGATCAGCATCGGCCAGAACGCCGCGTACGTGATCACCGAGATGCGCATCGTGGCCCCGAGGCCGAAGAACAGAATCGCCAGCGGAATCATCGCGACCGACGGGACCGGACGCAAGAACTCGACGATGATCTTCAGCGCGTCGAACACGGGCTTGTACGTCCCCATCAGAATCCCGATGGTGATGGCAAGAACCGTAGCCAGAGCCAAGCCGCGGACGTACACCGACAACGTAACGCCGATCTGACTCGAAATGTCACCATTGATGAGCCCGGTCCATAAGGCCGCGAAAACCTGGGTCGGCGGCGGGACGTAGCTCGTGAGCCACCCCTGACGCGCGACAAACTCCACGATTACAACGCAAACCAGGAAGAAGGCGTAGCCGCCCCAGTTTACCGATGACTTTTTTTTCTGCACGAGTAGGGTACTCTCCGGAACTTCGCACCAGCGAAAGCGAGGCATTAGGGATGTTATTGTTTGTCCCTTCCGATTAAGCACGCGAACGCGCTTAAAGCGGCGATTTCGCGGGCGGCGGCGACGTACTCCAGCGCTCCAAAACGGCACCGCTGCCGCCCGCAACCGAGCGCACCACAAGGGCGTCGTTTGTCTTGCCGTCGAGAGCCACCAGCGCCGGTCCGGCCACCGTCGAGTTGCCCGTTAGTTGCGGTGCGGCTTCGCGGATGAGCTGAACGAAGATTAAGAAATCGGGGCCGGTGCACGCCAGGACGTGGCTGCTGGTATCCAGGTCGCACGCCGCGACGCCTTCCGGTATGGCGATGCGAAAGCGCCGCGTTCCGGCCCGATCGTAAATGTCCAAAATGCCGTTGGCGCCGGCGACCGCGATCTGACCGAACGTTTCATCGATGCGCAAAACGCGCCGCCCGGCCAGGCCCGGTGTCGGAAACGACGAGCGGATGCTTCCACCTTGCGGATCAACGATTGAAATTTCGGGCCGATCTGCAAAGGTGACGTAAAGTTCACGCGTGACCGGATCGGCGACGAAGTGCGCCGGCGCGCGGCCCGGCAATGCGACGGGTTTGCCGCGTGAAAATGAACCTGTATCAAAAACGGAGAGTTCGCTGCGCGCAGCACCGTCGACATACAGCCGCCCGGTGACGGCGTCGTCCACCATGTCCTCAACCGCGCCGCCGGCGTCGACTGAGCGGACGATCGTTTTCCGGTCGGGATCGATCTCGGTGATCTTGCCGTCGCCCGTGCCGGCGAAGACGTGGCCGCCAAGCGGCTCGAGCGCCAGGCTGCGCACACCGCCGAGTCGCACGGTCGCGAGCAACTTGCCGCTGTCGGCATCGAGAACCGCCACCGAGCGTGCGCCGGCCGCGAAGACGCGCCGCCGGGCAGCGTCGATCGTCAGCGCGGCAAACGGACCGCGCTGCGCCAGCGGTTGGGGGGCGGTCACCGGAGCAAAGACCATCGGGCTCGGGCTTTGGACTATTCCGGCAAGTCGTGAAACGTGCGCTTGTGCGCGCCGTCGTCACGTTCGAGATCCTCGAGAAAGTAATACACGATCTTCCGGTCGTCGAAGCCGACCTTCGCCAGCTCGCGCCCGCCGATCTCGACGACCTCGTGGATATGTCCGGTCTGCCCGGCATAACGGTAATTCACAGCAGAATATTCCGGATTGTCGGGTTTCGGTCGCGGTATAACTTCGGTGCCCCGCAAGGGGGTACGGTGGCGGTGGTCGCTCAAATGGTGCCTCGCCGTCAACGTTCTCTGGAGGCCCGTCATGTTCATCGAATTTCGCGGAAAGCATCCGAAGATCGCAGCGACGGCCTTCGTTGCACCGACCGCCGTCTTGATCGGCGACGTCGAAGTCGGCGAAGAATCGAGCATCTGGTTCGGCGTGGTGATCCGCGCCGACAACGGTCCGATCCGCATCGGTGCCAGAACCAGCATCCAGGACAATTCGGTGATGCACGTGAGCCCGGGCTCGACGACGGTCGTCGGCGATGATTGCACGGTCGGTCACAACGTGACGATGGAAGACTGCGTCATCGAGAACGGGGCGCTCATCGGCATGAACGCGGTCATCCTCAACGGCGCGACGATCGGGCGCAAGGCGCTCGTCGCAGCCGGGTCCGTCGTATCGGCGAACGCCCGGATTCCGGAAGAAACGTTAAACGTCGGCACGCCGGCCGTGACCAAACGCAAACTCGAGGGCGTCAGCCTGCACATGGTCGAGAACACGCCGTCCAGCTACGTGCGCCTCTCGCGCACCTACCTCGCCCAAAGCATCGGGGACCCGGAAATGCAAGAAACCGTCGAAACGAGCGCTTCCGCGGAGCCGGCTACCTCATGAACCGCGCGTCCGCCCTCGCACTGATCGCTGCGGGGACGGTTGCGCCGCAGCTCGCCACGGCACAAACGATCCCGACACTCGAAGTCGCCGGCGTTCCGGAAGACTCGGCCACGCCGGTACTCTACGGCGTGCAGAGCGGCATCTTCCGGCGCGCGGGGATCAACGTCGACCTCACGCCGCAAGGCAGCGGCAGCGCCGTCACGGCCGGCGTCGTCGGCGGCAGCTATCAGGTCGGGAAGTCGAGCATCGTGCCGCTGATCATCGCGATGAGCAAAAAGATTCCGGTCAAGCTCGTCGCGCCGGGCGGCATCTATCGTTCGACTGCGCCGAACATCGCGATGATCGTCTCCAGCGACTCGCCGATCAAGACCGCTGCCGACCTCAACGGCAAAACGATCGGGGTCTCGTCGCCCGACGATCTCTACACGCTCGGGCTCAAAGCCTGGGTGGACAAAAACGGCGGCAACGCCGCGAGCCTCAAACTGCTCTCGCTTCCGCAAGCCGAAATCGAAGCCGCACTCGCGCAAAAGCGCATCGACGCCGGATCGAGCGGCATGCCGCAACTGCAAGCCGCGCTCGACGGTGGTAAAGTGCGCGTGTTGTGCGACATGTGCGACGCGATCGCCGGCACGTTCATGTTCTCCGCGTGGTTCTCATCCGAGCAGACCATCGCGAGCCGTCACGCGGACATCGCCGCCTTCGTCCGCGCCGAACGCCAAGCAGCCGCTTACACGAACGCCCATCCCGCCGATGCCGTCGCCGCCCTGGCCGCCTTCACGAAAATCGAGCCCGCCGTCATAACGAAAATGGTCCGCGTCCAAAACGGCACGGCGCTCGATCCGAAACTGATCCAGCCCGCCATCGACGTCTGCGCCCGCTACAACGTCATCCCCGAACGCTTCGAAGCCTCCACAATGTTCGCCACCGTCCTCTAGCAGCGCGGCGCCCATAAAGCCCGAGCGTGGCGCACGCACGGGGGAGTGCGCTGGGCTATTGCTGCGATTGCTGTTACGGTGCCGGGTAGTGTGAGTCGTCGCCGTAGGGTTGGAAGAGCGTGTGTTCGGGTTTGAAGCGCAGCTTCACCGTTCCGACGCGGCCGTTGCGATGCTTTGCGAAGATCAGCTCGGTGACGTCGGGTTCGGGCGACGTCTCTTTGTTGTAGTATGCATCGCGATACAAAAACGTAACGATATCCGCTTCCTGTTCGATCGCTCCGCTGTCTCTCAAATCTGAGAGCATGGGGCGTTTGTCTTGGCGGGTCTCGACGGCGCGGTTGAGCTGGGCGAGGGCGACGATCGGGATCTCGAGGTCTTTAGCGGTCGCTTTGAGCGTGCGGCAGATCTCGGAGAGTTCTTCGTTGCGGTTGACGTTGCGGCCGAGCGCCGAGGGGCGGACGAGCTGCAAGTAGTCGATGTAACAGATGCCGAGACCGTGCGTCGACTTCAGACGGCGCAGACGGCTGCGGATTTCGCTTACCGTGACGGCGCCCGAGTCATCGAGGAACAGCTGCAATTCGTTGAGACGGCCGATCGAGTTGCCGATGCGCTCCCAATCCTTGCCCTCGATCGCACCGCGGCGCAGTTTGCTCGCATCGATGCCGGCGTCGCTCGAGATCAAGCGCTCGACGAGTTCTTGCTTCGTCATTTCGAGCGAGAAGACGGCGACCGGCGTGTTCTCTTCGCGCGCGCCGAACAGCGCCATATTGAGCGCGAGCGACGTCTTGCCCATGGCGGGGCGCGCGGCCAGGATGATCAGGTTGCCTTTTTGGAACCCGGCCGTATAGTCGTCGATGTCGGCAAAACCGCTCGTGACGCCGGTGCGGTCACCGCGCTGCGAGTGCCGTTTCTCGAGTTCGTGGAACGTATCGAGCAAAAGCGAGGAAACCGCTGAGAACGAACCGCGCGCGTCGCGATTGCCGACTTCGTAGACGATCTGCTCGCTCTCATCGAGCGCGGCAGGCACGTCGTCCTCGGATTCGTAGCCGAGTTGCGTGATGCGCGTGCCGGCGTGGATGAGTCCGCGCAACGAAGCTTTCTCCCGCACGATCTTGGCGTAGTACTCGGCCGATGCCGCCGTCGGCACCGTATCCATCAGCGACGACAAATACGCGAGGCCGCCGACTTTGTCGAGCATCCCGCGCGAGCGCAGTTCTTCGGCCAGCGCGACCTTGTCGAGCGGCTTGCCGCTCTCGTAGAGCGCGTAGAGCGCGAGATAGATCGTTTCGTGCAGCGAGGCGTAGAAGTCGTTCGGACGCACGATCTCGCTGACCGCCGCCATCATCTCTTTATCGACCAGCACCGAGCCGAGCAGCGCCATCTCCGCTTCGAGGTTGCTCGGCGGAATGCGGTCGACGAGCGAGACGAACGGCGCCGTGCTCATCCGCGCACGCCCCGGCCGCGCGCGTGCGGGATCGCGGGCATGCGCAAGCCGTAGGCAGCCAGCACTTCGGCGATGGTCGACACCGGAATCACGTTGATGCCGTCGGGCGTCGCTTCGATCTCTTTCGCGTTTTCCGCGGGCAGCACGATCGCGCGCATCGACGCGGAGCGCGCCGCGTAAAGTTTCTCGACCACGCCGCCGACCGCGCGCACCTTGCCGGCGAGCGAGACTTCACCCGTTACCGCGATATCTTGCGGCAGCGGCGTTTGCGTCAGCGCGGAGTAGAGCGCGAGAAAGAACGCGAGCCCGGCCGACGGCCCGTCGATGTTGCCGCCGCCGATCACGTTGACGTGCAGGTCGAAGTCGCTGGGATCGAGCCCGCTCATCGCGCGCACGACCGAGGCCGCGTTGAAGACCGAATCGCGCGACATCGAGCCGGCGGTATCGTTGAAGCGCACGGTGCCCTTGCGCGGTTCGCGCGCCGGAAACGCTGCCGCCTCGATCTCGATCAGCGAGCCGACGTATTGCAGCACGCCGAGGCCGTGCACGCGGCCGATCTCTTTCTTCTTGCGCGGGCGGGTCGGCGCGCTACGCACGATGCGGCCGGCCTGCACGACCGAGATCACGTCCTCATCACGGACCAGCGCGCCGCGCGCAGCCGTTGCGCCTTGGCGGTAAAGCGCGTGGCCGTACGCGTCGGCCAGAATCTGCACAGCTTTGCGGCCTTCGTTCGTGTAGGTGGCGATCAGGGCCGGCACGGTCTTCATCGTGCGCGCGCCCAGGCGCTTCGCCGCCTCTTGCACGATGCGCAGAATCTGCGCCTGCGTGAGCGGTTCGAAGTACACCGCGGCGCAGCGCGAACGGATCGCCGGATCGATCGCGTCGGGCTCCCGCGTCGTGGCGCCGATCAGGATGAAATCCGCCGGTGCGCCGTCGGCGAAGAGCTTCTTCACGTATTCCGGCACGTTCGGATCGTGCTCGTCGTAGTACGACGACTCGAAGAGCACGCGTTTGTCCTCGAGAACCTTGAGCAGCTTTGTCTGCAACGCCGGGGCCATCTCGCCGATTTCGTCGATGAACAGCACGCCGCCGTGCGCTTTGGTCACGAGGCCGAGCTTCGGTTCGGGGATGCCGCTCTCGGCGAGATCGCGCCGGCTGCCCTGGTAGATCGGATCGTGTACGCTGCCGAGCAGCGGGTTCGTCGTTTCGCGATAGTCCCAGCGCAGCGTCGTGCCGCTGGCTTCGACAAACGGCGCGGCCGCTGCGAACGGCGTGTGCGCGCGCTTCTTCGCGAGTTCGAGCGCGAGCCGCGCGACGGTCGTCTTGCCGACGCCGGGCGGACCGTAAAGGATCACGTGCTGCGGAAACGGCGAGGCGAGCTTCGCCAGGAGCGCGCTGACCGCGGCTTCTTGTCCGACGATCCCGGCGAGCGTCTTCGGCCGCAGCGCGTCGAGCGCGTTCGTATTCAGGCGCCGCTCGTCGAGCGCGCGTAGATCCTCGAGCCGGCGTTGCGTAGCCGGCGTTTCCGGACCGGCCGCTTCGCGCAGCGCCTCGATTTTCAGATCGCGCACGTACTCGGCATGCCGGTGCACCATCTTCTCGTTGACCCGCCGCTCGACTTCGTCTTCGACGGTGCGCTGCGCGACGATGTCGGCCAGCGCGTCCTCGATCTCTGCGATCGCTTTCTTGTACTGCGATGCGGGCGTGATGCGTTCGAGCGTGGGGTCTTCGAACACCAGCCGCTGCAACGCCAAAATGCGCTCGCCGAGCGACGCCGAGCGCATCAGTTTCAGCGCGCCGAGTTTCCCCGCGCGCATGACGACCTTTTCTTTGCCGAGCGCGCCGGCAAGCACGTCGAAAAGCGCCGCGACTTGGCGGCGCACTCCCTCGCCGCCGCCGTATTTACGGCGAAACCGGTCGGCGTCGAGGCGCTCGGGGTCGGCGGGCATGAGCTACTTGGCCGCGACGACCCGAATGTTCGACTTCGCGATGACGTTGTTGCCGAGCCGGACTTCGATCGGATACGTGCCGACGGCTTTGATGCCGTCTTTCATCTCGATCTTGTGCCGGTCGATGGCAACGTTGAGCGCTGCCGCAATCGCATCCGCGACGTTGGCGTTCGTGACCGTGCCGAACAGGCGGCCGTTGCCGCCGGCCTTCGCCATGATCTCGAACGTCTGCTCTTCGAGTTGCGTTGCAACGTCTTGCGCGTTCGCGACTTCTTCCGCCTGACGGCGTTTCTTCGCGTGGTTCTGCTGTTCGAGCTGCTTGATCGCGCCTGGCGTCGCCGCGGTCGCGAGCTTACGCGGCAGCAAGAAATTGTTTGCGTAACCGTCGGCCACGTTGGCGACGTCGCCGCGCTTGCCGAGCGTCTTGACGTCGTTGAGGAGAATGACTTTCATCGTGCTCCTCTACTGCGCCACGAACGGCAGGATGGCGATGACGCGGGCGCGTTTGACGGCCACGGTCAGCGCGCGCTGATGGCTTGCACAGTTGCCGCTGATGCGGCGTGGCAAGATCTTACCGCGTTCGGAAATGTATTTGCGCAAGCGCGTCTGGTCTTTGTAGTCGATCGGCTCGAGGCGGTCGGCGCAGAACGTGCAGACTTTGCGCTTGGGGCGGCGCTCTTTTTTGGCCGCGCTTTTGGATTTACTCTTCGGAGGGGGCATGGGCTCACTTTCATGTAGGTGGTTGATGGCCGGATCGCAGTCCGGCCCTACACACGTGGCGAGGCAATCCTCACCACGATCTCCGCATCGCGGAGCCGGGACTCATCGTTCACGCGTTTCCGGCGATCCAGCAAGAAGGCCGCCACAAGGGCGACCCTTCTCGTCCGAACAGCCCACGCGTGAATGTGGCCCGAGCGACCTATTCTAGCAGACCCGACCCCCAATGTCACCCCGAGCTCGCCGGGGGGAGGCCCTCAATCGTCCGGATGGGTGCGGCCCCTCGACAAGCTCGGGGTGACAAGACGACGAACGCCGGGACCTCATGAACATCCCCAACTCATTTCGCACGCTCGCCACCGCGCTTGCGTTGGTCTCCATCACTGCAGGCGTCGCGGGAGCCCAGTCCGCGACCTTGACCAAGAAAGGTGCGGAGGTCGACGTGCGCGTCCTCACGCCGCTGAGCTCGAAGACCTCGCACTCCGGCGATCCGTTCGCGATGACCGAGACCGACTTACTGTTCGTGCACCATCCCGAACTGCACGGTGCAACGATCGAAGGTCATCTCGAAGACGTCGTCGCCGCCTCGCCGACGCGCAAGGCCTCGATGAGCGTGATCTTCGACGACATCAAGTTCGCCGATGGACGCACCGAACCGGTGTCGGTGGCGGTGAAGAACGTGTCGGCTTTCGAACCGAAGACGCATCACGTCCGCGACCTCGGCATCATCGTCGGCTCGGCCGTCGTCGGACACGTCGTCTCGAAGAAGACGCACGTCGGCGGCGGAACGCTCGGCGGCGCAGCCGCCGGCTTCGCGATCGTCTCGGCGATGAAATCCGACATCACGATCAAACCGGGAACGATCGTCAAACTGAAATTGCTGTCCGATCTGCCGCAGCCCGCATGACGGTCGTCGACGGTTTCAGCGGGGCGATCGGCAACACGCCGCTGATCCGCCTCGCGAAGCTCTCGGCCCACGTCGGCCGCGAAATCTTCGGGAAAGCCGAACACCTCAACCCGGGCGGCTCGGTCAAAGATCGCGCGGCGCTCGGGATCATCGAAGACTTCGAACGCAGCGGCCTGCTGAAGCCCGGCGGGGTTGTGGTTGAAGGCACTGCCGGCAACACCGGCATCGGCTTGACGCTGGTCGGCAACGCGCGCGGCTATCGCACGATCATCGTGATGCCCGACGATCAAGCCCCGGAGAAATACGACCTGCTGCGCACCTACGGCGCGGACTTGCGCGTCGTCGTAGCGGCGCCGTTCACCAACGATGCCAACTACTATCACGAAGCGCGGCGGATCGCGGAATCGATTCCGGGCGCAGTGTGGGCGAACCAATTCGAGAACACCGTCAATCGCGACACGCACGAACGCACGACCGGCCCCGAGATCGTCGCGCAGATGGGCGGCCAGCTCGATGCGTTCATCGCCGCGGCCGGCACGGGCGGCACGCTGGCCGGCACCGGGCGCGCACTCAAGGCTCACGATCCGAAGATCCGCATCGTGCTGTGCGATCCGTACGGCTCGGCGCTATATAATTTCGTCAAACACGGCAAGCTCGAAGCCGAGGGCGACTCCAACGCTGAAGGCATCGGCATCAAACGCCTGACGGCGAACTTCAAAGGCGCACCGGTCGACGATGCCGTGCGCGTCGACGACCAAACGATGGTCGAGATGGCGCACTGGCTGTTGCGCGAGACCGGGCTGTTCGTCGGCGGATCGGCCGCGCTCAACGTCGCCGGGGCAGCCCGCTATGCCGCGACGCTTCCGGCCGGCAGCCGCGTCGTGACCGTCCTCTGTGATGGCGGCGACCGCTATCGCTCGCGCATCTACAATGCCGGTTGGCTGGAAGAGAACGGCGTCGTGCCGCAGGCCAAAGACCTCTCGTTCCTCTAAGTAACCATAATGTTTCACGCCCAGGCGCTCGTTCTGACCGACCACCCCTCGGCGGTCGCGGCCCACGTCACTAAGGAACTCGGCCTCGAGTTCACGGCCGAATGGTCGGCCGAGGCCGGCACCGTCGAGTTGCCCGACGGAATTCTCGACCTGCACGCATGGCCCGAGGGCCTGCGGCTCGACGCCTTCGCCCCGACGCGCGCCGGTTTGGACCGCGTCGCCGACGTCGTGAAACGGCGCCTGGAACACCTCAATTCCGACCACCTCAGCGTCGACTGGTACCTCCGCCCCAGCGCATCGTAGCGCGGGGTTCAGCGGGACGAACGGTGAACGACCAAGCCCTTCCCGCCTCATTTTCCTGGAGGAACCATGCGCCTTATTACCCGTGCTGATCTGGACGGCCTGACCTGCGCGGTTCTCCTCTCACAAGTCGAGACGATCGACGACGTGATGCTGGCGCATCCAAAAGACGTGCAAGACGGGAAGGTCGACATCACCTCCAACGACGTGCTGGCGAATCTGCCGCACGATCCGCGCGCCGGCATGATCTTCGATCATCACGCAAGCCAGACGGACGAGTGGAAAGAGGGCGTAACGAAGGGCGGCTTCCAGGCCACCGCGCCGAGCGCCGCGCGCGTCGTCGCCGGACACTATCCGGACGCCGATTTTAGCGCGTACACCGAGCTGCTGCATCAAACCGACCGGCTCGACTCCGCCGACCTCGAGCCCGAAGACGTCACCGATCCCAAGGGCTGGATCCTCGTCGGTTACACGCTCGATCCGCGCACCGGCATGGCGCGCTACCGCGATTACTTCAAACACGTGCTCGATCTCGTCAAGGCAAATCCGAACGATCCCGACAAGGTGCTGGCCGATCCGCAAGTCGCCGAACGCGTCGCGATCCTGCGCGATCAGCAATGGTCGTTCATGGAGCACTTGATCGAAACGAGCCGCGCCGAGGGTAACGTGATCGTCTCGGACGTGCGCGGTCTCAAAGAGTCCCCGCTCGGCAACCGCTTCTTCATCTACACGCTCTTCCCGGAAGCGAACGTTTCGGTACGCATCGCAGACGGCGCGAACAACGCGTTTAACAGCATTCAGGTGGGACATAGCATCTTCAACCGGACCTGCAAGACCAGCGTCGGTTCGCTGATGGATCATTACGGTGGCGGCGGCCACTTCGGCGCCGGCACCTGTCAGCCGGCACCGGCCGATGCCGACCGCGTGCTCGGTGAAATTATTCAAGTTCTCAAAAAGAACGGCTGAGAGGCGATGCTGATCATCATCGGGTGGGTGGTCGTCGCCATCTGCGTCTTCGGCAGCTTCGTCCTCGGCGGCGGCCACATCTTGTCGCTGCTGCAGCCGTTTGAATTCATGTGCATCGCCGGCGCCGCCGTGGGCGCGTTCGTCGTGAGCAACCCGCCCAAGACGCTGCGTTCGGTGCTCAAAGCCATTCCGGCGTGCTTCAAGAGCAAGGACTACTCGAAAGAAAAGTACCTGCAGCTCATCGCGCTGCTCTACGAGCTGCTGCAGAAAGCGCGCCAAGAGGGTCTGCTCGCACTCGAAGTCGACGTCAACGATCCCGAAGCCAGTTCGATCTACACCAAGTACCCGAGCGTCAAAGAAGACACGCACCTGCTCGAGTTCATCAACGACTACTTGCGCATGATGCTCAGCGGTAACCTCAACGTGCTCGAGATTCAAGAGCTGATGGACGCCGAGCTCGACACGCACCATGCCGAAGCGCAGATTCCCGCTACCGCGATTCAGCGCATCGCCGACGCGATGCCCGCGTTCGGTATCGTGGCTGCCGTCATGGGCGTCGTGCACACGATGGGTTCGGTCGGCGCGCCGCCCAAAGTGCTCGGTGAGATGGTCGCGGCCGCGCTCGTCGGCACGTTCCTCGGCATCTTGCTCGGCTACGGGTTCATCGGGCCGCTCGCGAGCCTGATCGAAGCCAACTCACAAGAAGAGGCGAAGAAGTTCGAGTGCGTCAAGTCGGTGCTGCTCGCGTCGATGAGCGGGTACTCGCCCACTGTCGCGGTGGAGTTCGGACGTAAGGTCGTGTTCTCGGTCGACCGGCCGAGCTTTGAGGAACTCGAAGACGCCGTTCGCGCCACCAAGGAAAAGCCGGCATCGGTCGACGGTGCCCCCGACGCCGTGCCGACGCCGGCGTAGCGGCCCCGTGGACGACCGGGAGCATCCGGACGAGGAGCAACGCGATCCGCAACCGCACGATTCGCAAGCGGAGAGCATCGCTTCCGATGGGGTCGCCGACACCGACGTTGCCGGCGAGGCGACGTCGGGCGAAGTAACGCCCGAGACTGCCGCGCCGCGCGATACCGAAGCGGAAGACCGGGCTGCAAAACTCGGACCGAAGACCTTCGTCTCGGGCACGACCGCGCCGTCACTCACGCACGTTCGCGCGCCCACGATCGTCATTCGCCGCAAGAAGAAAGGCGGTCACGGCGACGCGCACGGCGGCTCGTGGAAGATCGCCTACGCCGACTTCGTCACCGCGATGATGGCGTTTTTTCTGTTGATGTGGTTGCTCTCGTCGACCAATCAGGGCGACTTGCAAGGCATCGCCGATTATTTCAACCGGCCGTTGAAGGCACTGTTCACGCAAGGCCCGGGCGTCACCGCAACGACGGCGCCGCAAACCGAAAAAGAAAACGACCAGGCGCGGCGCAAGGACGAAGAAGACCAGCTGCAGAGTCTCAAGACGAAACTCGATGCACTGATCGAGCAGAGCCCGAAACTCAAGGCGTTCAAGAATCAGATCAAGATCGACATCACGAGCGAAGGCCTGCGCATTCAAATCCTCGACAATCAGAACCGCCCGATGTTCGATAAGGGCGATGCGGTGCTGAAGAGCTACACCAAAGATATCCTCGATCAGATCGCGCCCGCACTCAACAACGTGCCCAATCATATCTCGATCGCCGGTCATACCGACTCGCTCCCGTATCGCGGGATGCTGGACGGCTATTCCAATTGGGAACTCTCGAGCGAACGCGCCAACGCGGCGCGGCGCGAATTGCTCACCGGCGGCATGCGCGCCAACAAGATCTTGCAGATCCGCGGGCTAGCCGACGCATTGCCGTTTCTGAAAAACGATCCGACGAACCCGGCCAACCGGCGCATCAGCATCGTCGTGCTCAACGCGCAAGCCGAACAGAACTTTCTGCGCGACGGTCAACAAACTGCCAGCGAAACCCCAGGTCCGGAAGCGAGCGGCTCCCCGGCTCCTGTGCCGCCGGCGGCAACGCCGTAATTCTCCAAAGACTTAAATTGCATTAGAAACGCACCCTTTGGAAAAATGGGTACGTTTGCAGAATATTATGATGAGACTCATCGCCGCAGTCATTGCGGCCCTTTTCCTCGCCGCACCGTTAGCGGCTAACGCTCAAATGGCGCCGACATATGCGGCCGGCCCCGCGGATGACGGTGACGCGAACATCCACGGTCGGATCCTCAATTTCGACGGCGCGTACTCCCTCCAGGTTCGCGATGAACAGGGCTACGTCGACAACGTCCAGCTGCATCAAGGAACGATCATCAATCCAACCGGCCTCACGTTGGCGCCGGGCATGGTCGTGAGCATCATGGGCTATAACGCCGGCGACTACTTCGCCGCGAACGAAGTCGACACGCCGTACACGTACTACTCGGGCGTCCCGTACTATGCGGGTCATCCGTGGAACTACTACGGTCCGAGCATCAGCCTCGGCTTCTTCTTCGGCAATAGCGGCTGGTGGCACGGCGGTGCATTCCACGGAGGCTACCATTACGTCGGCGGCGGCGGCGCGCGCGTCTACAATAGCGTGCACGTGAACAACGTCTACCGCGGCGGAGCCTACCAGGGCCGCAACTACGTCGCTCGGCCCGAGCACGGCGGCTACGTCCCGCACGGCGCTGCACACGCACCGCAGCACGTCGGGGGCGGCGGCGGCGGCGACCGTCACCGCTAGACACTAGCACCGGACACAAAAAAGCTCGCGGTGACCAACGTCGCCGCGAGCTTTGCATTTGCTACCGAGCGTGAACGTTAGGCTTGGTAATCGAGAATCGACGAACCGGCCGGCGCGTTCACGTAGTTTTGGATCGTCTGCAGCGCCTCTTGGTCGCTCGCGTCGAGAATCGACTGGACGGACGGAACGTTGGTCAGCGCGCTCGAGGCCGACGACGTCGACGACGCGGGCGTGGTCGACGCAGCCGCACTCGTCGCTAACGTGCCGGGATGACCCGGGCTGCCGAGCAGCACCGCGGCCTGTTGGAGCACGGAGTCAGTATTGGCGAGGCTGTCCGACGGCGAAAGAAACGATGCGTAGAGCAGCTCTTGGTTGTCGTACTGCTGCAGGTTCGCATACTCAGTTTGATACGTCGACTCGGTGTTCGACGGCTTGGCTGCGGCCGGCACCGGATTCGGAGCGCTTCCGCTGCTAAGGAGGGAAGCACCGACGGACGACAGCCCGCCGTTGGGAAGCGAACTGGAAGATCCCGACGAGATTGAAGAAATGCCGCTCATGGCCTCACTATAGCACCGGCCCGCCCGGATGTGGCTGGGAAGCAAGCGGCGTTTACGCATTTGTGACGCGGGTCCCGCGCGGGAATGCTCACGAAGCAACCGGTAGACCGCGGGATGGACCGGACCGCCCTGATCGCCGCCGCGCTCCCGATCCTCATCATCGGGTTCGGCGGCGACTACGAGCACCCCGATCCGGTCCACCTCACCCTGTTCCTCGCGGCCGGCGCCGGCATCGCGGGGGCCCTGTTGCGCAAGCCTTGGGCCGGGCTCACGATTCTCCTCACCGTACTGGCCGCGGGCGCCTACTTGCGCACCCTGGCGGGCGACAATCGCGCGAGCGACGTCATGCTGACCACAAACGAAGCGCTCAGGGTGCTCGCGAGCGGCGGCGATCCGTATACGCACGTCTACGCGATGACGAATCCGCCGGGCGGACCCTTCGGCTATCCGCCGGGCGAACTCGCCTTTTACGGGCTCGCGCACGCGGCCGGCCTCAACGTGTTCCGCGTCGACATGCTGGCCGGCATCATCGCTCTCGGCCTGATCGCAAGCCTCGCGCCGTTGATCGGTGACGGTCTGGCCGCACTCGCCATCATGCCGCTCGCCGGTGCCGTCGACCTCATCTTTCACTCGACCGACGGCAGCAACGATACGGCCGCGGCGTTTCTGGCGCTGCTGGGTATCGTTGCTCTCGTCTGGTCGTACGACGTGCGAGGGCGGCCGGGACAAGCGTTGTGGTGGACGTCGGCGATCGCACTGGGCTGGGTCGTCGCCTTCAAGGAATACGCGTTGCCGATCGCCGTTTTCATCGCGTTGTTCTTGTGGCGCAGCGATGCACGGCGCGCGCGCGGGTGGATCGTCGCAGCAGCCGCGACGACGGCGCTGTTCGTGCTGCCGTTTTTCGCTTGGAATCCGGGCGCGTTCGTATCGAACGTCGGCGGCGCGCTGCTGCTGCATCAGAACATCTGGGGGCGCAATGTGTGGCACGACGTGCTGAGCTTAGAGCCGGGCGAAGTGGCGATTGCACCGCTGATTCCGGTCATCATGCTGGCCGCGTTCGTAGGCCTCGCGGTCGCGCTCTGGCGACGGCCGGCGCCGAGCATCGGCGCAGCCTTGCTGCAAGGCTGCGCGCTGCTCGCAACAACCTTCGTATTGGCGCGGTGGACGTCGAGCGTCTACTACGTCTTCCTCGCGCCGCTCGCGATGACGGGAATCGCGCTCACCCTGGGGGCGGAACGCGCGACTCCCGCCGTCACACCGGACGCTTAGTGGTAAGCGGCGAGCTTGACCGTGTTCACGCCGAGCGCGTGTGCGAGGTCGACGTGTGCCTGATCGGCGATGCGGTGGTAATTGCCGTCGGCGGCCGCGCCGAATTTGTTGTCGATGTCGACCATGACGATCTCGTGAACCTTATGCGAGACCAGATGATCGAGCATGACGCCTTCGTAGTACGTGCCGTTGATGAGGCCGGCCTTGGTGACGCGCAGCGCCAACGCGCCGCCCTTCACTGCCGGGGCCGGAAACTTGACGCCGGCCGCCGTGGCGACTTTCACCGCATCGTCGACGGCGAAGTTCTGCACGGTGACGAACGAGGTGACCTTCGCGGCACCGTATTGCTTCGTGAGCTTGGCGACTTCCGCATTGGCGGTCGACGCGCCGGCGAGCGCCGTGACGGCCTTCGTGATCGAGAAGTGGCCGATCGGGCCGCCCGCGACGACGAGGGATACCGCTCCTTGCAGATCGGGCGCACCGGTATAGGCGATGCCGTCGGCGCCCATCGTGCCTTCGGGCATGCCGTGTTCCATGCTGCCCATCGACGACATCGCCGACGACGACATGCTCGACGTCTGCGCGCCGGCAGCGAGGGTAGAACCGAGAATCGCCGCCGCGGCGACGACGGGGAGTAGCGCGAGTTTGAACATCCAAACCTCCGGGATGAGAGTACGATTACGCACTCCCAACGGAGCAAGTCGCGGTTTGGATTGTCTATAACGTCCGATCGAAGCTCTTGGCCAGTGCGCGCACGGAGTTGGCGAGGAGCGTCGCTTCGGTACCGACGGCTACGAACGTGGCGCCCAGTTCGAGATAGCGGCGCGCGAGCCGCTCGTCGGGGGTGAGCAGACCGGCCGGATTTCCGGTGGCGAGAATCGTGGCGATCGCGCCCTCGATCGCGGCCACCACGTCCGGATGACCGGGATTGCCGCGATGCCCGAGCGATGCGGCAAGATCCGAGGGGCCGAGAAAGACGCCGTCGATCCCGTCGACCTCGGCAATCGCCGCAACGTTGTCGAGACCGAGCCGCGATTCGACTTGCACGAGCAAGCAGATCTCGTCCTCGCCGTTGGCGAGATAGTCCGGGAACGCCATCCAGCGCGACACGCGCGAGATGCTCGCGCCGATGCCGCGGATGCCGCGCGGCGGATAACGCACGGCCGCAACGAGCTCGCGCGCCTGTTCCGCCGTTTCGACCATCGGGATCAGCAGCGTTTGCGCGCCGATGTCGAGCAGCTGCTTGATCAGAACGGAGTTGCCGGTCGTCGCGCGCACGACCGGGTGCGCGGGATAGGCGGCGAGCACTTGCAGCTGCGAGAGGATCAGCGGGATGTCGTTGGGTGCGTGTTCGCCGTCGATCAGGAGCCAGTCGAAACCGGCGGTCGCGCAGATCTCGGCAGTGTATGGGTTAGCGAGCGCGAGCCACATCCCGATCTGGGTGCGGTTTTCGCGCAGCGCGCGTTTGAATGGGTTGGCGTTCGAGAGCGTCATGCGACGACGCGGCTTCGCCGGACGAGGCGCTGGCGCATCCAGCGGACAAGAATTCGCCGTGCCCAGCAGGACCAAGACGCAGGAGCGGGATGCGGCGCAAACGCAGCCGATGCCGCTCTACCATACGATCGTCCACAACTGCGACTGTCACACGTTCGAAGATGTGATCTTCGGGCTGATGCGCATCGTCGGCACCGGCCTGCGCGATGCGGAGCGGAAGGCGCGCGAGATCGATTTCTTCGGGCGCGGCATCGTCGCCACGACGACGCTCGAAGTCGCCGAGCTCTACGCCCAGCGGCTGCACAACGAAGTCGTCAGCGCCAGCGGAACGCTGCTCGGAACGTCGATCGAACCGGCGACTTAAGGCTTAGGTTTGAGTTTCTCGATGCGCTCTTTGGAGTACGAGACCATCGAGCCGGCCGGCAGCAGCGATGCCTTGACGACCTTCTTGCGGACGACCCGCTTGTGCGCCGGATGATGATCGTTGATGCCGCCCGGACGCGTGATCGAAAACAGCATCTGCATCAGCGGCGTCTCGGTCGAGAGATGGATGAACGGATTGAACGTGCGGCGGCGCCGGACGGAAGCACCGTCGCGTAGGGCGTGCAGGTCATTGACGTCCATCACAATCTCCTAACGTGATGCGATTGGCCTTAGGCAAAGCGGCGGAAAGCCCCGCCCCGAGGCGCGGATTTAACGAAACTCTCCCCGAAGCCGCCGCGTATGAGCCGCGTTCGAGTCCTCGTGGGTACCCACAAGGGGGCGTTCATCTTGTCTGCCGACGGCAAGCGCGACCGGTGGGAAGTCGGCGGCCCGCACTTTCCGGGCTGCGCGATCTCCGACGTCGTGGGCTCGGCGGCGCAGCCCAGCCGCCTCTATGCCGCGCAAAACACCGGTGAACCCGGCCCGCAAGTCCACCGTTCGGAAAGCGGCGGATTCACCTGGGAGGCGCTGGGCGTGATGCCCGGCCCGATCAGTTCGCTCGTCGCTTCGCCCAACCTCACCGACACCGTGTATGCCGCGTGCGAGGACGGGACGCTGCTGCGGTCGACCGATCGCGGCGAGAGCTGGGACGAGTTGCCTGGTCCGTACGCCGGGGGCGCGGGTCTCGTGCTGCGGCCCACGATCATGCTCGATCCCTCGAGCGCGGACCGGCTTTACGTTTGCTCCGCAGGCGGCGCGTTTCGAAGCAATGACGGGGGCGCATCGTGGCGCGCGCTCGGCGAACCCGGGTTCGACGTCCAGCGCTTAGCCGTGCACGCCTCGAGCCCCAACCTGATCTACGGCCAGACCGCGAACGGCCTCATGCGCAGCAACGACGGCGGTGCAACCTGGAACGACGTCAGCGGCAGCCTGCCTTCGCCGTTCGGTTATACTGTCGAAGTGCACTCAATGGAACCCGAGACGATCTACGTGGTGCCGATGAAGAACGCGGCCGAAGATTACCCCGTCGACGGCAAGCTGCGCGTGTATCGCAGCCGCGCCGGCGGCACCAAATGGGAGCCGCTTACGACCGGGTTGCCGCAGCGTGACTGCTACGTCAGCGTGGCGCGCAATGCGTTGTGCGCCGACGGTCTCGACCCGTGCGGCCTGTTCTTCGGCACGAGCGCCGGCGCGGTGTACGGCTCGAGCGACTCGGGCGAAAGCTGGATGCCGATCGTGAGCTATCTCCCGCCGGTGAATTCGGTGAAGGTGCAAACGCTGCCTTGATCAGTCAGCAAGAAAACGAACTGCTCACGCGCATCGGACGCGGCACGCCGATGGGCGACCTGCAGCGACGCTACTGGCACGTCGTGGGCGCGGCGTCCGAGCTGACGGACCGCGCGACCAAACGCATCCGCCTGCTGGGCGAAGAACTCGTGCTCTACAAGAACCGCGACGGCGCGTTCGGCATCACCGCCGGGTATCCGGTCGAACTGCTGGGCGGCCTGTTATGGGCGTATCTGGGGCCGCAGCCGGCACCGCTCTTGCCGCGCTGGGACGGTCTCGCCGGCGAGAGCACGATCCAGATCTGCGGCTGGAACGTGGTCAACTGCAACTGGCTGCAGATCATGGAGAACTCGGTCGACCCGGTGCACACCGAATGGCTGCACGGCGCGCTGCTCGAGTTCCGCCGCGAAAAACAAGGCACGAAGTTTGCGATCGCCTCGAAGCATCTCAAGATCGCTTTCGAAGAGTTCGAGTACGGCGTTTACAAGCGCCGCCTGCTCGAGGGCCACTCCGAAGACTCCGACGATTGGCGCGTCGGTCATCCGGTGCTCTTCCCCAACATCCTCGCGGTCGGCAGCGGCGGCGGCGACGTGTGGAAATTTCACCGCTACCAGATTCGCGTGCCGATGGACGACGAGCACACGATGCACTACTGGTATTCCGCCTACGCGCCGCCGAGCGGCGTCGACGTTCCGCCGCACCTGCTCAACAACCTCGACTACTTCGAGATCCCGACGCGCGACGCGAACGGCGAATATCTCCTTGACATCATCAACGTGCAAGACGTGATGGCGTGGGAGACGCAGGGACCGATCGCGCAGCGGCATCTCGAAAAACTCGGCACGACCGACGTCGGGGTGATTCACTTTCGCAACATGCTCAAGCGCGAACTGGCCAACGTCGCGGCCGGCAAAGACCCGATGGGCACCGTGCGCGATCCGGCCAAGAACACGGTGATCCAGTTCGCACTCGAACGCAACAAAGCGCACTACGCCGATAGTCTCGAGCGCGGGTTCCGGCATTCGCCGGCCAAGTACTCGGCGCTCGCCGACGATATCTGCGCGGTCTTTGCCGCCTTCAGCAAAGAACCCGCGGGCGTTCGCTAAGCGAGGGCGTTCGGGTCGATGACGTCCTTGGCGGGGAACGCCGCCGCCAGCGCCTTGTACTTCACCGCGGCGTCGATGATCGGCTGAATCATCTTCGGATCGAGCTGCTTTGCATTCGTCGCCACCGGCGAGAGCGACTGCGCGGCGATGACCTTCTCCTCGATGCCGCTGTACTTCGCGAGCAGCGGAATCATCTGCTGGAAGTTGGCGTTGGCGTACGTGGCCGCTTCGTAGAGGCCGCGCCGGAAGCGCGTCATCACGTCGGCGTTCTTTGCGGCGAAGTCGGCGGTGCAGAAATACGCGGTCACGATGAAGTGTTTGGCGATCCCGTCTTGGCCGTGGCCGATTACGCGGAATCGCCCGCTTTGCAATGCATCGCCGAGGATCGGATTGGCGATGTTGGCGGCATCGACGCGTCCGGCGGCGATCGATTCGGCGGCCGCCCGATGCGGTAATTCCAGAAACTTCACCGTGCGCGAGTCGCCGCCGCGCTGGTCCATCCACGACGAGATTGCGATCTGGTAGAGATCGCCGAGCGAGGGCACCGAAATCGTTTTGCCGTCGAGGTCGCGGCCGGTGCGAATCGGCGAATCCTTGGCGACCAGCAGCGCGGATTCGGGCACGTCGGTGTTCCAAATCGAGCCCGGCGCTTCGAGCACGAGCGAGACGCCTTTGGCGTGCGCGTTGAGCAGCGAGAGCAGGCTGCCTTTTCCGATCTCGAGCGAACCGCCGATGACGGCCGCCGTCACGACCGCACCGCTGTTGGAACTGCGCACGTCGACGTCGAGACCATACTTCGCGAAGATACCGCCCTGCTGGCCCCAAAGCGCGCCGATGATGTCGTGATCGGGCGAGCCGGAGAGCCGCAGTTTCGTCAGCGTCTGCGCGCTCGCGAAGCGCGGCACGGATGCAAACGCCGCCAGCGTTGCGAGAAACGCCGCGCGGCCGGGTGTGAACGTCATGAAGCCGTTCTTATCGCTGCGCCGTTTCGCTCCTGGAGATGGGTGGCGAGGAACTCCGCGAGATAGGGCGCGGTGCGGCTCTCCCGCGACCGCGCGACGTCCGCCGGCGTACCGGCCGCGACGATGCGGCCGCCCTCGTCGCCCGCGCCGGGACCGATGTCGATGACCCAATCGCTTCCCGCAACGACGCGCATGTCGTGTTCGACCACAATCACCGTGTTTCCGGAATCGACCAGCCCATGGAGCTGCCGCATGAGCTTCTCGACATCGGCCGGATGCAAACCGGTGGTCGGCTCATCGAGCACGTAAAGCGTATCGCCGTGTTGCGTGCGCTGCAATTCGGTGGCCAGCTTGATGCGTTGCGCTTCGCCGCCGGAGAGCTCGGTCGCGGGCTGGCCCAGACGCAGATATCCGAGCCCGACTTGACGTAGCGCGTCGAGCGCGCGGCGTACCGTCAGCTCGCCTGCGAAGAATTCCCACGCGTCGTCGACCGTTAGGTCCAGCACGTCCGCGATCGACTTGCCGCGATACTGAATCTTGAGCGTTTCGGGGTTGTAGCGCGCGCCGTGACAGGCCGGGCACGGCGCGTACACGCTGGGAAGAAAGAGCAGTTCGACCATCACGAAGCCTTCGCCGGCGCACGTCGGACAGCGGCCTTTGGCAACGTTGAACGAAAACCGGCCGGCGTCGAAGTGCCGTGTGCGCGCCGCCGGGGTTGCCGCGAACAGTTTGCGCACGGCGTCGAACAGGCCGGTGTAGGTGGCGAGGTTGGAGCGCGGGGTGCGGCCGATCGCTTTTTGATCGACTCGCACGAGCCGCGCGATCGCGTCCATCCCGGCGTCGATGCGCCCGCCGGCCGGCGCGGCCGGATTGCGTTCCAGGTCTTCGCGTTCGTCCGCCTCCGGCTCGAGCTCGGTGCCGAGCTTTCGCGCAACGAGCTCGACCAGCGCCTGACTGACCAAGCTTGATTTTCCCGAACCCGACACGCCGGTCACGGTCGTGAAGGCGCCGAGCGGAAAATCGACGTCGAGGCCGCGCACGTTGTTTTGCGTCACGTCGCGCAAACGCAACGCCTCCTTGAGGACGCGCTGCGGCCGGGCCGGCAGCGGTGGCGCGGCCGCGAGATAGCGCCGCGTTTCCGACGCGGCGACGCGCTTCAGCCCCGCCGGCGGTCCACTGTAGAGAATCTGTCCACCGAATTGCCCCGCGCCGGGGCCGACGTCGACGATCCAGTCGGCATGCCGGATGATGTCGAGTTCGTGCTCGACGACGAAGAGCGAGTTCCCGGCGGCCTTCAGGCGGTCGAGAGCGCGCAAGAGCGCGGCGGTATCGACGGGATGCAAGCCCGCCGACGGCTCGTCGAGCACGTACACCACTCCGAAGAGATTCGAGCGGACTTGCGTTGCCAAGCGCAAGCGTTGCAGTTCGCCGGGCGAAAGCGTCGGCGTGCTGCGCGCGAGTGCGAGATAGCCGAGACCGAGATCGAGCAGTACGGCCAGACGCGCGATGAGATCTTCCACAATTCGCGCGACCACCAGCGCCCGCTCGGGATGCGCGGCGCCGAAGCGCGCCGGCTCGACATCGCCCGGATGCATGTACGGCCGCAGTAATGCGTCCAAACGCGACAACGGCAAGTACGCCATCTCGGCAAAATCGAGGCCCGCAAACGTGACCGACAGCGATTCGCGGCGCAAGCGCTTGCCCTTACAGAGCGGGCACACGCTGCCGACCATGAACGACTCGGCCCGCTTCTTCATCAAGGCGCTCGGGCTGTTGGCAAACGTCTGGAGCACGTACTTGCGTGCGCCGGTGAACGTGCCCTGATAGCTCGGCTCTTCCTTGCGCTTGAGCGCGCGTTGCACTTCTTTGGGAGTGTAACCGGCGTACACCGGAACCTGCGGCTGTTCTTCGGTGAAGAGCAGCCAGTCACGATCTTTCTTCGGCAGCTCGCGCCACGGCTTGTCGATGTCGTAGCCGAGCGTCACGGCAATGTCGCGCAAGTTCTGTCCGTGCCACGCCGTCGGCCACGCGGCGATGGCACGTTCGCGAATCGACAGTGACGGATCCGGCACCATCGAGCGTTCGGTGACGTCGTAAATGCGGCCGAGACCGTGACAGCGCGGGCACGCGCCGGCCGGCGTGTTGGGGGAAAAGGCCTCGGCCTCGAGATGCGGCTGCTTGGCCGGGTAGAGACCGGCGCGCGAATACAACATCCGCAGCAGATTCGAAAGCGTGGTAACACTCCCAACGGACGAACGCGCCGTCGGTGACCCACGCTGCTGCTGCAAGGCGACGGCCGGCGGAAGACCGTCGATCTCGTCGACGTCCGGGACCGCCATCTGATGGAATAGTCGCCGTGCGTACGGTGAGACCGATTCTAGATAGCGGCGTTGCGCTTCCGCGTAGAGCGTACTGAACGCCAGCGACGATTTTCCCGATCCTGACACGCCGGTGAATACGACCAGCGCCTCGCGCGGAATGTCGACGGCGATATCCTTGAGATTGTGTTCGCGGGCACCGCGCACGCGCACCATGCCGGAGGAGTCCACACCGGGGATGTACCCTCGTGAAGCACCGTTCAGCCCAAGTAGAGGCCGCCGTTGACGTGCAGCGTTTGCCCGGTGACGAAGCGCGCTCCCGGCCCCGCAAGCCAGCGCACGGCCGAGGCGACGTCGTCGGGCACCCCCTTACGGCCCAGCAGCGTGACGCGGTCGGCGCGATGCGAGGGGATGAAGTCGCGTACGGTTTCGATCAGTCCCGGCGCGACGCAGTTGACGGTAATCCCATCGGGTCCCAAGTCGTGCGCCAGCGCGCGCGTGAAGCCGGCAATGCCGGCTTTCGCCGTTACGACGTGGGCGCGATTGCGCGCTCCGGTATGAGCGGTCAAACCGCCGAGGTTCACGATCGCGCCGCGGCCGCTCGCGCGCAAGTGCGGCAACGCAGCCTGACTGCACAGGAACGCGCCGTCGAGCGCGACGTGCAGCACGGCCTGCCACTGTTCTAGCGTCAGCTCGGCAAACGTCGACTCATGGCGCAGCGACGCGTTGTTCACCAGAACGTCGAGCCGTCCGAAACGCGCGACGGTCTCGTCGACGACGCGCGCGACGTCGGCGGGATTTCCCACGTCGCCCAGGATCGCCGCGGCGCGGCCGCCGCCGGCTTCGATCTCCGCCACCAGCTCTGCCGCGGCTTGCGCAGATGACTTTGCGTTGACGACGACCGCTGCCCCGCCGTGCGCGCACGCGCGCGCGATTTCGGCGCCGATGTTTCGCGCGCCGCCGGTAACGAGCACGACCGATCCGCTGAGTTCCGCTTCCATTTCGGATCGTTTCTCCGCAGGAGAACGTGCCTCACCTTCACGACTAGCGAAGATGAGCACGATTGCCGAGCAGCTTGCCCACGCCGCGCAGGGCGTACGCGCAAACGAACTGCCGGCCGCCGTCCGGCGCGTTGCCGCCGACTTGATCCTCGACGTTGCGGGCTTGTGCGTTGCTGCGCGCGGCACGGACTATATCGCGGCCGTGCTGCAGAGCGTCGAGCCCGGCGGCGCGTGCACCGCGATCGGTCATCCGGGCGCTTTCACGGCGCTCGACGCCGCGCTGATCAACGGGATCGCCGCGCACGGCGAAGATTACGACGACACGTTCGAGGGCGGGCCCGTGCACGCGGGCGCGGTGATCGTGCCGGCGGTGCTCGCCGTGGCGGAGCGCTACCGCGCATCCGGCGATGCGATCCTGCGCGGCCTCGCGAGCGGTACCGAAATCATGTGCCGGCTCGGGCTCGTCGCACCGATGCGCGTGCACAAAGCGGGCTTCCATCCGACCAGCGTGTTCGGCGCGATCGGCAGCGCACTCGCCGTGTCGGTCACGCTCGGGCTCGACGAGCAGAAAACCGTCGACGCGCTCGGCATCGTCGGCAGCATGGCCGGCGGCATCATCGAGTATCTGGCCGAAGGTGCGTGGACCAAACGGCTGCACGCGGGCTGGGCCGCGCAATCCGGCATTCGCGCGGCGCTCTTGGCGCGCGGTGGCTTCGTCGGCCCGCGCACGGTGTTCGAAGGAACGCACGGCCTCTTCTTCGGCTTCGCCAACACCGCCGGCAACGATTTCACGCCGCTGACCGGCGGTTTCGGCCGCGAGTGGCTGATGGAAACAGTCGCGTTCAAACCCTACGCTTGCGGGACGATGATCCATCCCTACATCGATTGCGCGATCCGGCTCGCGGCTCGCGGCGTGAGCGCCGATGCGATCGCATCGATCGAGTGCGATACGGCCGAGGGCATCGTACACCGCTTGTGGGAACCGCTGGCCGTCAAACAGACGCCTCCGAACGCGTACGCGGCAAAATTCAGCACGCCGTTCTGCATGGCGCTCGGCTTCATCCGCGGCGACGTCGGGCTCGGCGCGTTCACCGAGGAAGCCGCGCACGATCCGCAGGTGCGCACGCTGGCCGCGAAGATCCGTTACCGCATCGATCCGGAGAACCCGTACCCGCGCGCGTTCACGGGACACCTCCGCGCCACGCTCAACGACGGAACGGTGATCGAAGAACGTCAGCCGCACTTTCGCGGCGGCGCGCAAGAACCGCTCACCGCGGCGGAGATCGAAGCGAAATTCGTTGCGAACGCGGCCTTCGGCGGCTGGCCGCCCGAGCAGACGGCGGCGGCGCGCGAAACGCTGCGGCGGATCCTAACCGGAGAACATGATGTCGCGGGCCTCGATCGGCTGCGTTAGCGTCTTGTAGCGCAGCATCGTGTCGATCACGGGCTGCACGAGCTTCGGATCGAGCGTCGTCCCTTGCTCGACGCGCGTCATCTTCGCAACCTGCGCCGGTTCGAGCGAGGTGAACTTCGCGATCAGGTCCGCCGTTTGCGCGTGGTGCCCGTTGCAGTAGTCGGCCGCTTTGCGCAAGGCCAGCGAGACGTTCTTCACGACTGCCGGATTCGCGGTGGCGTAGGTCTTGGTCGTGAACCACGCGGTGTACATGAAGCGCGGCGCGATGCCGTCGAAGTGATGGGCGAGCGGGCGCAGCTTGCTGTCGGTGAGCGCCGCCGAGAGCACCGGCTCGTTGACGGAGCCGGCCGTCACGCGGCCTTGCTCGATTGCGACCGGAATCTCGCCGATCGGGATCTCGACGAACTTGATGCTCGTGACGTCGCCGCCGTTCTTGTCCATCCACGCGATCGTCGCCAGCGAATGGATGTCGTTGAGCGCGCCGACGGCGATCGTCTTGCCGTTGAGGTCGGCGGCTCTTTTGATCGGCGAATCGGCCGGAACCAGCAGCGATGCGATCGGTGCACGCGTATCGTAGATGCCGGCCGGCATGATGATCGTGAACGGCAGTCCCTTACTGAACGCGGCGATCAGCGGCGGAGTGCTCGACTTTCCGACCTGATAGCTCCCGCCGACCACACCGCTCATCACCGAGGGGCCATTGTGCTGCGGCTGCATGTCGACGTCGAGGCCATACGGCTTGAACAAGCCGCTCTGGATGCCGTAGAGCACGGTCGTCGCCGAATCTTCCGGCACGCCGGCCATTTTGATCGCCGTCAAATCGGCGGCCCGGGACAACGACGGCGCGGCAAGTGCCGCGCCGGTCAGAGCGATAAACGATCCACGCGTGCGAAATGCCATCTCACGCGCTTCTCCTCGCGATGGTGGCGGTCCCTCGACGATGCGCCTAACGGCGCTTTGCTCGGGATGACACAGGTTATGGGGCGGGTGGATTCGTGAATGGCGGGGCGGGGGCGTTTATGTAGCGCTGCCCGTCCGGCTGCGCGGCGCCGTTCCACTCGCGGTACCATTGCGGCTCGCGGGCGAACGCGACGCGGCGCGGCGGCAGACCGTCGATCTCGTTTGCGGTGAACGCGTTGCCTTGATTGAAGCCGACGATGCGCACGCGCATTCCCGGTCGCAGCGTCAGCCCGATCGGGAAGATGATCGTCTTGTCGTGCAGCCGCACGTTGTCGACGAAACCCTTGTCATCGCGCAGACCGAGTTCGTAGGTGCCTTGTGTAAAACGCACGACGATGCCGTCGAGCCGCTCGTTGCCCAGCGGCGTCGCGAACGAGGGCTGCGTTTGCGCCGTCGCCGGTTGCGCGAATGCGCATCCCGTAATCGCCAGCGCCGCCGCCGCGCACAGCACGTCTCGGATCTTCATGTTTCATCGTACCCGCCCGGCACCCAAACGACGCCGGGTCCGGCCGGTCGCTTACTTACAGACGAAGTTCTCGGCGCGGTTGGTGTCGCCGGTGCCGGTGTAGCGCGCTTGCGCCGGATACACGCACAGCGGACGCGTGAGCGGCGAGCCGGTTTTCGTCGCGATGATGCGCACGGGCGGTTTGCCGCCGGCGACCCAGTCGTCGAGCGCCGCGAGCATGTCGAACCGGTCTGGTCCCGGTCCGCCGCCGCAATGGTACACGCCGGGCGCAAGAAACACACGCACGTCGGCGGCAAGCGCGGCTTCGCTCACCCCCATCTTTTTCGCCGATGCGGTCAGCGCGGCGTGGTAGTACTCGAGCGTGGCTTGCGGGCTCGGCGCGGGATCGTAAACGCCGTGCCACATGATCCACTTGCCTCCGCGTTTGAAAAACTCGGAGACGTCAGGGTTGTTCGCCGTCACGAGCGGTGCGGTCTCGCTCTGACCGATGTCGCCCAACGCCTGTTCGGGCGTGAGCGAATCCCAGTCCTGATTCGGGTTGGCGTAGATGACGTCCATGAAATACTGCGCGCCCAACGGGTAATTCAGGCCGTACGGGTTGGCGGGCGTGCCGCCGATCGAAAATTGCGTCCACGGAAGTTCGCCGCCGCGCGGCAGCGGAAACGCGGCAATGCGGCCGTCGGGCGTTCCGATCCCGTTGTAGCTGCGCCGCACCGCCATCACTTGGCGCGCCGTGAGACAGCCGGTGCCGGCGTCGCTGCCGCCTTTGCAGGCGATCGCCGCCGGATCCCATTTGCAGTTGGACGGATCCTGGATGATGCCGTCGCGCACGCCGTCGTTGAGGTCGCACGCACGCAACACGTCGGCATTGATGGCCTGCACTTGGGCCGGTGTGATCTTGCTCGATGGGTCTTTCTGAAAGAACTGCAAGCGGAAGATCGCGCTCGTCTGCGCGCGCAGATCGTAGAGCGGCGCGCCCGAAATCACGCCGTCGTAGTCGTCCGGAAAACGCTGCACTTCGGTGAAGCCCTGCCGGCCGCCGGTGGAACAGCCCTCGAAGTACGATTTCGCCGGAACGCGGCTGTAGTAGCGCGCGACGATCGCTTTGCCGGCGACCGTCATCTCATGCACGGCGCGAAAACCGAAGTCGGTGAGCGTGACGCGATTGATCTTGCCCGGACCGTCGAGCATGAACGAGCCGTCGGTCGGGCTCGTGCCCGGATGGCCGGTGTCGGTCTCGATGACCGCATAGCCTTTCGTTAGGCCTTGCGCGGCGCCGGCGAGCGTGACGTCGCCCGCGAAACCGCCGCCGCCGATCCCCAGCATCTTGCCGTTCCAGGTCTCGGGCAGCCGGTAAACGACGCCGATGTTCGATCCCGGCACCGGCCGGATCGTCGCGACGACTTCGCAGTAGGCCGGCATACCGGGCGCGGCATCGGCGGCGACCATGCGCGCCGACGTCACGGCCGTATTCGCAACGAGCCCGGCCGTCTCGAGCGCGCTGCAGGCCGGTTCGGCCGCCGCCGCGCGCTGGGTGGCGGCGCGCGGCGCAAACGCGCAAAAGCACACGAGGAGCGCGATCGCTGCCGGCCGCAGCAGCGATCCGAGCCGGGTCACTTCGGCCAGTAGAGCCGCATCGGGTTGTCGACGAGCATCTTTTGCTGCAGTTCCTTCGTGGTTGCGACGCGCGGGATGAAGTCGACCAGTTTGCCGTCGTCGGGCATGTGCGTTTCCATGTTGGGATGCGGCCAGTCGGTGCCCCACAGCACGCGGTCGGGATAGCGTTCGACCAGCGCGCGGCCGTACGGCACGACATCGTCGTACGGCGGTCCGGTTTCGCTGATGCGTTCGGGTCCCGTGACCTTCACCCAGATGTTGGTGTGCTCGTCGAGCATGCGCAGAAAGCGCTTCCATTGCGGATGGTCGAGTCCGAGTTTCACGTCGGGGCGGCCCATGTGATCGACCACGACCGTCGTCGGGATCGCCTCGATGAACGGCGCCAGGTCTTCCAGGTCTTGCGATTCGAAGTACACCACGACGTGCCAGCCGAGCTGTTTGCACATCTCGATCACGCGCTGATAGCGCTCGGGCGGCGTCGGGTCGACGAGCCGTTTGAGAAACGCGAACCGCACGCCGCGAATGCCGCCCGCATCCATCGCTTTGAGTTCATCGAGCGTGATGTCGAGCTCGACGACGGCGATGCCGCGCGCTCTTTCGCCGGCCGCCTTGATGCCGTCGAGCGTCGCGGTGTTGTCGGTGCCGTGACAACTCGCTTGCACGATCACGTTGCGCGAGAGCCCGAGGAAGTCGCGCAGGCGGAAGAGATCTTCTTTGGAGGCATCACCCGGCGTGTACTTGCGCTTGGGGTGATACGGGAACACGTCGCCGGGCCCGAAGATGTGGCAGTGCGCGTCGACCGATCCCGGCGGCACGACGAACGTGGGCTTCGAGGGGTTGGGGTGAAATTTGTTGAGGTCCAAGGTATCCATGTTCGCGCGTCCTTTTTTACTTCGCTTGTTTGGCGAGCTGCGCTTGGAGGCGCGGGTACACGTTGTAGGCGTTCGTTTCGAACAGTTGTTTCTGCGTGTTCGCGTCCAGCTTTAGCGCATCGATGTACTTCTTCGTGTCGTCGAAGTAGTGTTTGGTTTCCGGATCGATCCCGCGCACCGCGCCGACCATCTCCGAACCGAACAAAATGTTCTTGAGCGGGATCACGTCGAGCAGCAGCTCGATGCCGGGCAGATGGTAGACGCAGGTGTCGAAGTAGATGTTGTTCATCAGCAGATCGTCGAGCTCGCCGAGCTTCATGTCGAGCGCGATCCCGCGATAGCGTCCCCAGTGGTAGGGCACGGCACCGCCGCCGTGCGGAATGATCAATTTCAGTTCCGGGAAGTCTTTGAAGACTTGCGCGGATTGGATGAACTGCATGAACGCGGTCGTGTCGGCCGCGATGTAGTAGGCGCCGGTCGCGTGGAAGACGGGGTTGCACGAACCGCTCACGTGCACCATCGCGGGCACCTTCAGCTCGACCATCTTCTCATAGAACGGATACCAGGACTTGTCGTAGAGCGGCGGGGCGTCGAAGTGGCCGCCTGACGGATCCGGATTGAGGTTCGCGCCCACGAAGCCGAGCTCGTTCACGCAGCGCTCGAGTTCGGCGATCGCCGGCTTGAGATCGGCGCCGTGCGTTTGCGGCACGTGGCACACGCCGATGAAGTTCTTCGGGTACAGCCCGCACACGCGGTGGATCAGGTCGTTGGACGCGCGCGCCCAGGCGATGTTGTCTTCGACCGATCCGACGTGCGGCGCCATGGTCGAAGCGCGCGGCGAAAAGATCGTCACGTCGATGCCGCGCTCGCGCAGCAGTTTCAGTTGGGCGTTTTCGAGCGTCTCGCGTAGCTGGTCGTCGCTGAAATGGGGCAGAATGGCCTCCGGCTGCGTCGAGTCTTTCGTGTGCGCTAGTTGCGCTTGACGGAAGGTCTGCATGCCTTCGGGGACCGTCGTGTAGTGGCCGTGACAATCAATGATCATTAAGCCGGGCTTTACCAAAAGCGTGATCCCACTCCCGCCCCCGCAGCGAGGCGTTCGGCCGGTCGGGTGGAAAACGGGAGAGCATGCCCCGTCTCGCGCACCGTCAGCTGGCTTTACCGCTCCTCGCCGCACTCGCGGCATGCAGCGCCAATGGCGTGGACTCGACCCCGATTGCGCCGATGGGCCCGGCAGCCTCGCCGGCCAGCTTGACCTTCACCGCCGCCGGCCAAACCCAGGCGATCGCGGTCACCGATCCCGGCCTCTTGCGTGAGGTCTACACCGTGAGCGGCTGCGAGGGCATCGTCATCGCCGGCGCCGTCACGAACGGCTCGCTCACCGTCACCTCGCTCGCCGCCGGTTCGTGCACGCTCACCGTGAGCGATCCGGTCTCGCGCAGCACGACGGTTTCGGTCGGCGTGATGCCGCCGGTGCACGGTCCCTCGATTTAGACCGCGAACCCCGTTCGCCGCAGCATAGCGAAGTCGTCGTCATCGTCGCGTCCGGCGGTGGTGAGGTAGGCGCCCAGCACGATCCCCGACGCACCGCTCTGCATGCCGAGGTCCTGCAGCCCTTGCAGCGTGATCTCGCGTCCGCCGGCTAGGCGCACGAGCGCGTAGGGCAGCGCGAGCCGCGCCATCGCGACGAAGCGCAGTGCTTCGACGGGATCGACGATCGAGCGGTCGGAGAGCGGCGTTCCCGGCCGCGGGTTGAGGAAGTTGATCGGCACTTCGACCGGTCCGAGTTCTTGCAGCGCGCACAGGAAATCGAGCCGGTCGTCCGCCGTCTCGCCCATCCCGATGATGCCGCCGCTGCACAGTTCGAACCCGTGGCGCTTCGCGCGCAGACACGTTTCCCAGCGCTCGTCGTAGGAGTGCGTGCTGCAAATCGCGGGGAAGTGGCGGCGCGAGGTCTCGAGGTTGTGGTTGATTTTGTGCACGCCCGCTTCGGCCAGCTGCGCGCAGTGCGCGTCGGTAAGGATGCCGAGCGAAACCGCCACGTGCATCCCGGGCAGGCCGGCGCGAATCGCGCGCGTCGCGTCGCAGACCCGCTCGAGGAGCGCGTTCGACGGACCGCGCACCGCGACGACGATGCAGAACTCGCCGGCGCCGCGCGCGTGCGCTTCGCGCGCCGCTTCGAGAAACTCGTGCGTTTCGCGCAGCGGTTCCGCCAAGACGTCGGTGGCGTAGCGCGCGCTCTGCGAACAGAAGTGGCAATCCTCGGAACAGCCGCCCTTCTTCGCGTTGAACAGCACCTCGACCGCGGCCGCATCGCCCGACGCGCGGCGGCGCACGTCATCGGCGAGCGTCAACAGACCGCCGACGTCCTCGCGCGGCAGCGCCGCAAGTCCGGCCAGCACGTCGCGGCCGAGCACGCCGTTCTCGTCGAGGGCGATGCGGCGCGCAGTGGGGAGGGCGTCAAGCACGGGTTCCAACCTTGTCCAAGAGTGTGGCGGCGCGGGCGACGCTGCGCGCCGCGTCGGGATCGTATTCGATGAGGGCCAGCACCGGCGCGCGCGATTCGATCGCGCCCGCGATGCGCGCGCGTTCGCTTCCATCGCACGGCCCCCAACGCTCCACCAGTACGACGCCGTGCACGGGAACCCCATGCGCTTCGAGGTAGGCCAGCGTGAGAAAGGTGTGGCTGATGCAGCCCAAGCGCATGCCGGTGACGACGACCGCCTCGCACGAGGTCTGCGCGATGACCGTCGTGATCGTTTGAGCCGGATTGATCGGAACGGCCGCACCGCCGGCGCCCTCCACGATCACCGTGCCCGCCACCGCCTCGATCCGCTTTGCCAAGCGGTTTGCATCGAGCAGCGGCGCGTTCTCCGCCTCCGCCGCCGACCACGGATCGGCCGGCAAACGAAAGCGCGCGAACTCGAGCGCCGTACAGCCGGCCAATGCGCCGGCCTCGGCCGCATCACCCGGGACGCCCGGCTCGAGCCCCGTTTGCACCGCTTTCACGATCGTCGGCGTTTCGCCGCGCGCAACGCACATCGCCGCGAACGCAGCCGTAACGCGCGTCTTGCCGACGTCGGTGTCGGTACCCGTCACGAACAGCCGCATCAGTCCGTCGCAACCAAATCCGCCGCGCGCAGCTCGCGCAGCGCCTGCACGAGCGCGCCGATCTCCGCATCGGTGTGATTCGCGCGTACCGACAAACGCAGCCGGCACGCCCCGGCCGGCACCGTCGGCGGCCGCACGGCGGGCGCATATACGCCGCGTTCTTCGAGTGCGCGGGCTACTCCCAATGCTGCGCTCTCGCTGCCGAGCACGACCGGGACGATCGGCCCGGCGTCGCCGGGCACGTCGTAGCCGAGCTCGCGCAGTTCGCCGCGCACGCGCGCTGCCGACGCGTCGAGCCGCGCGCGCAACGCATCGCCTTCGGCATCGCGCACGATGCGGAGAGAACGTTGCGCGGCCGCGGCGATCGCCGGCGGCATCGCCGTGTCGAAGATGAACGAGCGCGCCGTGCTGACGAGCAGTTCGATGACCTCCGCCGGACCGGCAACGAACCCGCCGGCGGCGCCCAAGGCTTTGGACAGGGTGCCGATCAGCACGATGCGTTCGTCGCGGAACGCGGAGGCGTGGCCCGCTCCGTGCGGACCGGCCACGCCGAGCGCGTGCGCTTCGTCAATCACGAGCACGTCGTCTTCGCGCAAGTCCGCGACGTGCGTAGCGATCGGCGCCCGCGATCCGTCCATGCCGAACGCGGACTCCGTCACGATCAGCGCGCCGCCGGCCCCGGCCGAACGATCCGGCAGCGCCGCGTGCGGAACGATGTGCCGCTCGAGCTTGGTCAAGCGCAGGCCGTCGATGATGCACGCGTGCACGAGCGCATCCGAATACGCCGCGGTGACGCACGGCGCGAGCGCCGTGATCGCGCCGATCGCCGCGAGATAGCCCGAGGAGAAAAGCAGCGCGCGCTCGCGGCCCGTCCATTCGGCCAGCGCGGCTTCGAGCTGCGCGTATTCGCCCGCGGCGCCGCCGAGCAACCGCGAACCGCCGCTGCCCACCCGCGTCGCGCCGCGCAGCGCAGCCAGCACGCGTTCGTCGCGCGCGAGCCCGAGGTAATCGTTGGATGAGAAGTCGATCGCGCCGTCCGGTATGCGCGTGCGCGCAGCGCGGCGGCGCTGTTTGGCCGTCAGCACCGCGAGTTCGGTGCGCACGCGATCGAGATAGCTCATCCGATCGCGTCCAGCGCGCCGGTAAAGGCGGCGACGAACGACGCGATTTCACCCCGCGTCGACGATAACGGCGGCACGAGCTGTACCGTCTGCCCGATCGGCCGCGTGAAGTGGCCGCGCTCGTATAACGCGCCGGCAATGCGCCCGGCCGGCATGGTGACGTCGATGCCCGCCATCAGGCCCGCGCGCCGCACGCCGGTCACGCTCGGATGCGCGGCGAGCGGCGCCAGCAATTCGTCCAGCGCGGCATCGAGCTCGGCCACGTGCGCGAGCGTGCCTTCCGCCGCAAAGAGATCGAGCGAGGCGAGCGCGGCCGCGCACGCGATCGGATTGCCGGCATACGAGTGGCCGTGGAAGAACTGGCGATTCGCTTCGGGTGCGCCGAGAAACGCGTCGTAGACGCGCTGCGTCGCCAGCACGGCCGAGAGCGCGAGCGTTCCGCCCGAGATGCCCTTACCCAAGCACACGAGGTCGGGGGCGAGGCCGAGCGATTCGTACGCGAACATCGTGCCGGTCCGGCCGAACCCCGTCGCGATCTCATCGGCGATCAGCAGCGGACGGTGCGGCGCGCGCATGCCCGCGTACCGTTCCGTCGCGACGATGCGCATCCCGGCCGCCGCTTGCACGCGCGGCTCGAAGACGATCGCCGCCACGTCATCGCGCGCGAGCGCATCGGGCACGTCGTCGTAACACACCGACTCGATCAGGATCGGCGCAAAGCGCGCGCGGAATGCTGCTATGCCGGATACGGACATCGCCCCGGCCGTATCTCCGTGATACGAATCGCGCAAGTGCACGAACCTCACGCGTTGGGACTCGCCGCATTCTTGCCAGTACTGGATCGCCATCTTCAGCGCCGCTTCGATCGCGCTCGCGCCGTCGCTCGCGAAAAACGCGGCGTCGAGTGCGGTCAGCGCGCACAGGCGTTCGGCGAGTTCGTCGGCCCACGGGTTCGTCGCGCCGAGCGTGGTGGCATGATCGAGCACCGCGGCCTGCCGCGCGATCGCCTCGACGATGTGCGGGTGGCTATGGCCGTGAATCGTGGTCCATACGGAAGAGATCGCATCGAACACCTCCGCTCCGGCGGCATCCGTGAGCATCGTGCCGCGGCCGCGCACGAACGTGCGCGCGCGCGCGTCGAAGCCGCTCATCTGCGTGAACGGCAACCAGTGCCGCACTACGGTATGCGGCGGATGCTGATGATCTTGACCGGCGCAACCAGCTGATCTCCCGCGACGGGCAGTCGCGCGATTTTGCGAACGAGGTCCATGTTCTTCGTAACGTGGCCGAAGGCAGCATAGCCGGGCTCGCCCGGCGCGCCGTCGAGCCGCGCTTGATCGCCGTCGTCGAGAAAGAATTCCGACGTTGCCGAGTTCGGGTCGGACGTGCGCGCCATCGCGATCGAGCCGTCGACGTTCTTCACGCCGGTCTTCAGCGGCGTTTCGAGCGGGATCATCTTGTCGTGATCCGTTTCGCGCGTTTTGTTGCCGCCTTGGATCACGAAGCCGGGAATGGCGCGGAAGAACGTGCCGCCGTCGTAAAACTTATGATCGACCAGGTCGAGGAAGTTTTTCGTCGTGACGGGCGCGTGCACCGGATCGAGCACGACGTCGATCGTGCCGGCGGACGTGACGATCGCGACCTGCGGCGCGGACGGTGCGGCGGCGGCCGCCAACGGCCCGGCGGTCATTACCCCCGCCAAGACAACAGCAATGGAACGGAATCGAAGCATGCAAATCCCTACGGCGCGTTGACAGGGGCGTCCTTGAATACATACAATCTGGAACGAATGTTTCCGAGCGACGGCAACCCGGCGATCGAGGCAACGTGTACGAAGATGACGCTGCGCTTCTATCGCAGCCTCGACACGCGCGATCATGCCGCCGTGGCCGCGATGTTCGCACCGGACGGCACGTGGCATCGCCAAGGCGTACTGCTCAACGGCCCCGCCGACGTGCTGGCGGCGCTCGATAAGCGCTCGCCGGACCGTTCGACCGCGCACATGCTGACCAACGTGTGGGCCGAAGCGCTCGATCCCGATCGCGCGCGCGTTCACTACTACTTGAGCTTGCGCGAAAAAATTGCGAAGCCCGGCGAGCCGGTGCTCATTCGCGCCGGCGGCGTGCTGTACGGCACCGACGACTTCGTGCGTCTCGCCGACGGCTGGCACATCCAAAGCAAGAGTTCGCAGCCGGTGATCCCGGCGGCGGATTCGGAAAAATAATGACGGAGAAATCATGAGCGACGCCCCCATCATCTGGCTCACCAACAGCGACGTATCGGAGCTGGTCTCGCTCGAGGACGCGATCGAGGCGCTCGAAGAGGGTCTCGCGCTCGAAGGCCGCGGCGAAGCACGGAACGTGGCCAAAGCGCTCGGCACCTGGGGCGACGGCAACTCGATGCACGCGCTCGGCTCGATGTTTCCGGATGCCGGTTACGTCGGCTTCAAGACGTGGGCCAACACCAAACACGGCGCCGGTACGATCTTCGAGCTCTTCAATTCGGAAACGGGCGCGCTGATGGCCGTCATCGAGGCCGCCGTGCTGGGACAACTGCGCACCTCGGGCATCTCCGGCCTGGCAACGAAATGGATGGCGAAGCCCGACGCGAGCGAGATGGCCCTGATCGGCACCGGCAAGTCGGCGCTGCTGCAAGTCGCGGCGATCGCTGCGGTGCGGCCGCTCAAGCGCCTGCGCGTCTTCAGCCCGACCGAAGAACACCGCAAGGAATTCGTGAAGAATGCCTCTTCGCTGCTAGCCTTCGACGTCGTCGAAAGCGCGACGCTGCGCGAGGCAACGCAGGGCGCCGACATCATCACGATCATGACGCGCGCGCGCGAGCCGTTCTTCTCCGCCGCCGATATCGACCGGGGCGCGCACCTCAACGCCGTCGGTGCGATCTTGCCGAAGTTCGGTGAATTCCACCAAGACATTTTCGACCGCGCCTCGATGGTCGTGGTCGACCACATTCCCAACGCCAAGATCGCTTCGTTCGAATTCCGCCAACGTTACGACGACGGCGGCGGCTCGTGGGACGACGTCAAGGAACTGTGCGCCATCATCGCCGCGAAGACGACGCGGCCGGCGAATGCGGACATCACGCTCTTCAAGGCGCTGGGCATGGGCATCTCCGATCTGTCGGTCGCGAAGATGGTCTACGAGCGCGCGCGCGCCAAGGGCATCGGCATGGAAATTCCCAAGCCGAAGCGCGGCGTCCCGGCCCGCTGGCGCTCGGGCCGCAAACCCTCAGCCGTGTAGTTCGTCGACGACGGTATTCCGCAGAATACCGATCGAGCTGATCTCGATCTCGAACACGTCGCCGGCTTTCATCCAGAGCGGCGGCTTGCGGGTGAAGCCGACGCCCGCCGGCGTGCCGGTCGCGATCACGTCGCCCGGCTTCAACACCGACCACGAACTCAAATACGCGATCAAGAACGGGATGTCGAAGATCAAGTCGCCGGTCGACGCGCTCTGCATCACCTCGCCGTTCAGCTTGCCCGTGAGCGTGAGGGCGGCCGGATCGGGAATTTCGTCGGCCGTCACGAGCCACGGTCCGAACGCGCCGCTGTGGTGGAAATTCTTGCCCGGCGTGATCTGGCGTTCGTGGCGTCCGTAATCGCGCAGCGTGTGGTCGCCGAAACACGAGTAGCCCGCCACGTAGTCGAACGCGTGCTCTTTCGCAACGTGCCGGCCGGTTTTGCCGATGATCACGGCGAGTTCGGCTTCGAAATCGAATTCGGATGAGAGAAACGGCCGCACGATGGGCGTGTCGGGACCGACTTGCGAATCCGGAAAGCGCATGAACATCGACGGGTATGCTTTGTTCTCGCGGCCCGTTTCGCTCGTGTGCGACTTGTAATTCACGCCCGCGCAGTAGATCTTCTCGGGATCGGGCACCGGCTGCAGCAATTTCACCGCCGCGAGCGGCGCGCGCGCCGTCGTCTCGGCCAGCGCCGCCGCGATCGCGCGGTTGCCGGCGCCGAGCGCGGTCTTCAAACTCGGCCACGCGTGATCGAGCGGCGCGACCTCATCGCCGAGCACCGCTCCCCAGCGCTGCCGGTTATCGTGGTTGAACGTGGCCAGACGCAAACGATCTCCTAATGCGAACGATTGCGCAACTCGCGCAAGGCAATCTGATAAAGCGTGGTGCGGTCGGCGTCGTGATCGCCGAGCGGCTGGAGCATCTTCAGCACGCCGAAGCCTCGCGCGGCCGACATCACCACCCGCCGGATCGCCGACAGCTCCGCCGCGCTGAGGCCGGCATCGCGAAACAGCTCGTGCCACACGACGCCGTAACTCTCACGCGCTTCATCAAGCGAATCCGCCAGCCGCGTTGCCAGTGCCGGTTCGCCGGCGATGCTGAGGCTGATGCCCAGCACGGCCCGGAACGACGGGCCGGTGAACACCTCCCAATAGCGATCGACGATCGCCGCCACGCGCGCTTCGAGCGGCGCCTGCGCGAGCGCGGCGACGTCGAACCGCAGGTTCAGTTCTTCGGACACGCGGTCGATCACCGCCACGATCAAGTCGGCCTTGGTGGCAAAGTGATGCTGCAGCGCGCCGCGGCTCACGTTCGCCTGCTGCGCGATCAGCGTGGTCGTTGCCTCAACGTAACCGACGCGCTCGATGCACTCGATCGCGGCGACGATGAGGCGCTCGCGCGTTTCCGCGCTGCGCTGCTCTTGGCTGCGGCGCGCGCGCGGCGCCGCAAGGGCCGTCACTTGCCCTTGCGGCGCGGGCCGACGTATCCCGTGACGCCGGCTTGCGAACCGAGCGTGAGGATCGGGCCGTCCATCTCCTCTTGCCAGATCAGCGACTCCATGCCGATGTGCAGCGGATGGTCTTGTACGGTCAGCGTCGTGTTGCCGACCGGCGAGGCGCTCACGTAATGCGCGTGCTCGGACCAGCTCGGCGCCGAAAGCATCAGATCCCCGGCACCCCACTCATACGTCACATCGTCGACGACGCTCTTGCCGCCCGCACCGAGGAAGTAGTAGTTGATGGCAACCGAACTATGCCGATGCCCGCGGCCGACCGGACCGGGATCGCGGTTGGGCTCCTTGCCGGCCAACGTCGCGAAGAAGCTGTGCGTCGTGCCGTTACGGCGCTCGGTTGCCGGATTGTAGAGCAGCAGAATGCGCCGGGCATCGGGATTGCCGCTGCTGCGCAGGTGCGGCCACACTGCCTTCCAGGGCCATAGGATTGCCTTCGACTCGAGCACCTCGATGTCGACCAGAAACTCGTAGCCGCGCAAGCGCGCACCTTCGGGCGTCACTTCGAAATCCGGTGCGTTTTCGCGCGCGTACTTGTTCTTCTGCTGCGTGCTGGTCGCGATCTCCGTATCGATCACGAGCGGTGCCGGGTTTTCTTCGAAGTAGTGCGCGCCGAGTTTTTCGAGCAGCGGCGCGTTCGAGTAGCTCAGGCGCGCCCACAGCTCCTTGCCGGTGTTGCGGTAGAAATACGTCTGCATCGCCGGCACGTTCCAAATGTCGTTCGCCTCGACCGCGAATTCGCGCTCGCCCGCGTGCACGACGCCCGTTCCGCCGATGACGATCTCGAGCTGGTTGGAATTGCGCCGCACCGGCACGGTTTGTTCGCCCGGCTTGAGCACGTTGATCGTTACGTCGATGCCGGGCGAAAATCCGAGCCCGGGGCGTGTGGCTTGCGGGTGCACGATCAGCGCGGCCCGACGCCCGTTTGCCGGTCGCGGCTCCGACGCCAATCGTTCGATTTCATTGAGGATCGTCGCGCGGGGCACGACGATCGGCGACCACGACTCGTTCGGCGCGTAGCCCGTGCCCGATACGTCGACCATGAATTCGTTGCGCTCGGATATCATTGTGTCAATCTCCACGTTTACGCGGACCGACGTATCCCGTAACGCCGGCCTGCGAGCCAAGGGTAAGGATGGGAAGGTTGAGATCCTCTTGCCAGATGAGCGATTCCATCCCGATGTGCAGCGGGTGATCCTGAACGGTCAGCGAGACCGTTCCCGTCGGCGCCGGACGATACGAGTGCGCGTGGTCGGTCCAGCTCGGCGCAGCCAGCATCAGCGAGCCGCCGCCGAAATCGTAGCGCTCGCCGTCGACGATGCTGTAACCGCCGTCGCTGATGAAGCGATAGTTCACCGCCGCCGACGTGTGCCGGTGCCCGGCCGGTGCGGTTTTCTGCGGCGTATTCGGCGGCATGCCGCCGAGCGTTGCGAAAAAGCTGTGCGTCGTGCCGTTGCGCCGTTCGGTGGCCGGATTGTAGAGCAGCAGAATCCCGCGCGCATCGGGATTCCCGCTGATCGCCAGATGCGGACGAACGGCTTTCCACGGCCAGTGGATCGCCTTCGACTCGAGCACCTCGATGTCGACCAGAAACTCGTAGCCGCGCAGACGCGCGCCCTCCGGCGTTACCACGAAGTCGGGAGCATTTTCACGCGCGTACTTATTCTTCTGCTGCGTGCTGCTTGCGAGCGCGGCATCGATCACGAGCGGCGGCGGATCTTCTTCGAAGTAGTGCGCGCCGAGTTTTTCGAGCAACGGCGCGTTCGAGTAGCTCAGCCGCGCCCACAATTCCGTGCCCGTGTTGCGATGCGTGTAGGTCTGCATCGCGGGAATGTTCCAGATGTCGTGATCTTCGGTCACGAACTGCTCGCCACCGGCGCGCACCGTACCGCTGCCGCCGATGCAGATCTCGAGCTGATTGGAGTTGCGGCGCACCGGCACGGTCTCTTCGCCCGGCTTGAGCACGTTGATCGTAACGTCGATGCCCGGCGCGAAGCCGAGGCCGGGCGCCGTAGCTTGCGGATGCACCACCAGCGCCGCCCGCCGGCCGTTGGCCGGACGCGGCTCATCGGCCAGGCGCGCGATCTCGGCCGCTATCTGCTCGCGCGAAACCACGACCGGTTTCCACGGCGTGCACTCGGCATAGCCCTCACCCGAAACGTCTTCTAAGGTGGCCTCCGCCGGCAGGGGCTTTACATACATTCTGGAATGATTGTAAACGTGCGCCGCATCCGTGTCAAGGCCGCCCTGCTCTGGGTCATCGTCGCCGTCTTCCTCGTGGGCCTAGTGCCCGGCGCCGGCCGCGCCGCCGACGCCGACGTCGTGAAGCTGATGTTCAATCCGGGCATCTACGACGCGCTGCCGTTGGAACTTGCGCTCGACAAGGGCTATTTTGCCGACGCTCACCTCGACGTGCGCGTGACGAAGACGCCGGGTTCGCTCGGATTGATCGTACCGTTCCTGGCGCGCGGCGACATCGACGTTGCGCCGCAAGTGATGGTGCCGGCGTTCTTCAATCAGTACACGCAGGGCTTCGGCATCAAGGTCGTCGCGACGCTCGATGAAACGCACAAGGGCTGGAACGACACCGTCTACTTCATGGTGCGTCAGGATTTGTGGAACACGAAGATTCGCAAACCGTCCGACCTGCGCGGCCTCAAACTGCCGAAGCCCACCGGTTCGCCAAACGATTTCCTGACGCTGGAGATCCTCGCCAAAGCCGGGCTCACGATGTCCAACGTCAACATGAACGTGATGCTGACCGGCACGACGAGTTTTCTGCCGTCGCTGCTGAACAAACAGTACGATGCACTGAGCGTGCCCGAACCATTGGCCACGCAGTTCGAGAAGCAGGGCATCGCACACCGGTGGCTCGGCTATCAGGACGTAATTCCGTACTACCAGACCGGCTATCTTGCGATCTCGCCGCAGTTTGCCAAAGAACATCACGACGACGTCGGGCGCTTCGTGCAAGCCTACTTGCGCGCGTGCCGCGACATCGCTGCGACCAACGGGAAGTGGACGCCCGAATTGATCGACGAAGTCGTGAAATGGTCGGGGCAGAGCCGTGACGTCATCGCAGCGATCCCCGGGCCGGCATATCCCGGCATCGGCAAAATTTCGGTCGAATCGATAACCCGTCAAGAGCAGCTCTGGCTGCAACTCAACATGCTGCAGAAAAACGTGCCCATCGCGGAACTCATCGACGAGTCCTACGCGCGCAACGCGCGTAAAGCGCTCGGCATCAAATAGCGACTTTTCCCTCTTCGCAGGCTGCCCGAACGGGCGGACAATAGTGCGGTTATGAGCCAGCAAGCGATTCGGGCCGGAATACTGAGCCCGCGGCCCGCAGCAACGACCGCGTTCGGCGTGCTCGTCGCGATCAGTTACTGCCACTTCAGCAACGATTTGCTGCAGTCGCTACTGCCGGCAATTTATCCGAACCTCAAGCTAGCGCTCGGCCTCTCGTTTACCCAGATCGGTTTCGTGACGCTCGCCTATCAGATCGTCGCATCGCTTTTGCAGCCGGTCGTTGGTCTCTTTTCCGACAAACGCCCGACGCCGCTGGCATTGCCGCTCGGCACGTTTTTCGCTATGGGCGGTCTGTGCGTGCTGGCCGTCGCGCACAATTACGGGCTGCTGGTTCTCGGCGCGTGTCTGCTCGGCATCTCCTCGGCGATCTTCCATCCCGAAGCATCGCGCGTCGCGCGCATGGCCTCGGGCGGACAGCCGGGCCTCGCGCAATCGCTGTTTCAAGTCGGCGGCAACTTGGGCTCGGCCCTCGGGCCGCTGGCGGCCGCGCTCATCGTCGTGCGCTTCGGTCAAACGAGCCTCGTGTTCTTCGCGATGTTCGCGCTGCTCGCGGCAACCGTGTTGTGGTTCATCGCGCAGTGGTACCGCGCCGAGGGCCTCACGCGCCTCAAGGCCGCCGTGAAACGCCATCCGCTCGACGTGGCGATCCCGCACCGCCAAGTCGTCACCGCCATCGCGATCCTGCTCGTGCTGATCTTCTCGAAATACTTCTACCTCGTCAGCATCACGAATTACCTGACGTTCTACCTGATCGAGAAGTTCGGCGTCTCGGTACAGACCTCACAGCTACACCTGTTCATGTTCGTCGCCGCCGTTGCGGTGGGGACGATCGCGGGCGGCCCGCTCGGCGACCGCTTCGGCCGCAAGTACATCATCTGGTTTTCGATCTTGGGCACGCTGCCGTTCACGCTGCTGCTGCCCCACGCCAATTTGTTCTGGACGGGCCCGCTCACGATGATCATCGGCTTGATCCTCGCCTCGGCGTTCCCGGCGATCGTGGTGTACGCGCAAGAACTCGTCCCGGGCAAGATCGGCACGGTCTCCGGAATGTTCTTCGGCTTCGCATTCGGGATGGCCGGACTCGGCGCCGCGGTGCTCGGCCTGCTCGCCGATCGCGCCGGCATCGAGTTCGTCTACGGTGTCTGCGCGTTCTTGCCGGCGATCGGACTCTTCGCGGGCTTCCTCCCGCAAATCGAACGAGCGCCGGCGGCATAACCGTTTACTGCGATTTTTCCTCGGCGAACTTCACCAGGAGTTCGATCGCTTTGGTTTCCATTTCGTCGAGTTCGTTGACGGGCGTCGTTGCGAGCGCCCGTTTTTCTTTGACGAATGCCTGGTGCGCGGCGTAAGCCTCTTGCGCCGCTTCGGGCGTATCGGTGCACTTCTTGAAGTGCTCGAGTAGCGAGAGCGGGAGCGGGCTGTTCGGCAATTGCGCGCGGCGCAACTCGAACTCTTTGCCGTTGCGGGTGAAGTCGAAGACGCCGTCGAGGATATTCTCCAACCGGCGGTCGTACGGCAGCGCGCTCAGCCCCTTGCGGGTATCGCGCAGAATCAGGTAGGCATCCGGGCCGAATTGGTCGATGCGCACGAACATGACGCCGCTGACGGGCATCTGGAACTTCTTCACGTCGCCTTCGCCGAAGGTGCGCAGACGCAGCTCCTCGTTGGAAACGCGGCCGGCGGCGAGCCGCTCGGCATAGCTTTCGCGCTCGGCGTTGATCTCGTCGACCTTGGCCTTGGTGCTTGCCAGCTCTTCGTCCTGATGGATCTCGGCTAGCCACTTCTCCGAGGTCGTGACCTCTTTCACGACCTGCGGCGCACGTTCGAGCGCCTTCTGCATCTCGATCTCGACCTGGGGTTCGTTGTGTTCGATCCGGCGGATGTTGCTGGCCGCGTTTTCGGCCGCTTTCCACGCGTCTTGCGCGGCGTGATAGAGCTTGTTCGCCGCGCCGAGACTCCTCATGTTCTCGATCATCGACGGCTCGACGATGCGCGTCTTTTTGACGTGCGCGGGACAGACTTTGCGGTAGGCTTCGCGCGCGGCCTCGAGGGCTTCGGTACGCCGATTCCACTCGGCATTCGCTTCTGCGAGTTCTTCCCGGAGCTCCTCGCGCTTGGAGGACGCGTTGCGACGGACCGAACTGTCGTACTCGGACGCAAAGTCTTTGATGCGCCGCTCGATCATGGATTTGTAGCGGGCCTGGACCCGCTCGTCTTCGCGAAAATTTGGTACCGCCGGGGGCGGCGGACCTTGGGGACGGACTTCTGGTGTTGTCATGGTGGCCATACTCGGTTCCACATATGGGGGGTGTTTGTCGTGATCTAGACGGTCACTTTACCCTGCCATTTGCGGTCATAATAGGCTTTTGCAGGGGATTCCGCAACGCATTTCGGGCGCGTTTTGTCAATGCTTGGTGCCGGTTTCGTCAATGCATTGTAGCGCTGGCGTTCCCTCTGGTTTACGCTTCTTTACAGATGCTCCCGGGTGCTAGCCGGGGGATTGAGGCTTGGCGGGCAGAACTTTGATAATGCTCACTCCCGCCTAGGAGGCCAGTAGGAAATGGCTACCGGAGTCGCCGCCCCAGCACCGTCAGCGAATATCGCCGATCAACGGATCACGCTCTCGCCGGTCGGAACCATTCAGGACACCACCGCGAAGCTCACGATCGAGTCGATCGGCATCACGCCGCTCCCGATCAATACGCTTCAGGGATTCGGCCAAGGCATCTACGTCAACATAAACGCGTAGCGAAGCGAAGGCGGCTTGGGCGAAGCCCAAACGCGAAGGATTCACGGAACGTGAATCCACTCAGGGACGGATTTGGCCGGTGCCTCGCACGAGGTACTTGTAGCTGGTGAGTTGTTCCGCGCCGACCGGACCACGGGGCGGCAGACGGCCGGTGGAGATGCCGATCTCGGCACCCATTCCGAATTCACCGCCGTCGGCAAATTGCGTCGACGCGTTGTGCAGCACGATCGCGCTTTCGACTTCGTCCAAAAAGCGCGCCGCGGCATCCGCATTCTCGGTGACGATCGAGTCGGTGTGGTGCGAACCGTAGTGATTGATGTGCGAGATCGCGCCCGCGACGCCGTCAACCACGCGCACCGCTAGGATCGCATCCAGATATTCGGTCGTCCAATCGTCTTCGGTCGCGGCGAGCGCGAGCGGATCGAGCGCGCGCGTTTCGGCGTCGCCGCGAATCTCGCAGCCGGCCGCGTGCAGATCGGCGAGGATCGGCGGCAAGTGCGTGGCCGCGACCGCGCGATCGACCAGCAACGTTTCCGTCGCGCCGCAGACGCCGGTGCGCCGCATCTTCCCGTTGACGGTTACCGCGCGGCTCTTCGCAAGGTCGGCCCCCGCATCGACGTAGGTGTGGCAGAGACCCTCGAGATGCGCGATCACCGGAATCTTGCTGTCGCGCTGCACGCGTTCGATCAGCGAACGGCCGCCGCGCGGCACGATCACGTCGATCGCTTCGGCCATGCCGAGCATGATGCCGACGGCCGCGCGATCGCGCGTCGGTACGAGTTGCACCGCATCTTCGGGCAAACCGGCTTGCGCGATGCCGCGGCGCAAACACGCCGCAATCGCGCCGGACGACGCGAAGCTCTCCGAACCGCCGCGTAAGATAACGGCGTTACCGGCACGCAAACACAAGCCGCCCGCATCGGCGGTGACGTTGGGGCGCGATTCGTAGATGATGCCGATGACGCCGATCGGAATGCGCACGCGCGCGATGTCGAGGCCGTTGGGGCGCGTCCAGCGCGCGAGTTCGGTGCCGATCGGATCGGGCAGCGCGGCCATCGTTTCAAGCCCGACGGCCATTTCCTCGACCCGCTTGTCGTTGAGCAGCAACCGGTCGAGTAGCGCGCCGGAAACGCCGGCCGTTTTCGCCGCCGCCATATCCGCGGCGTTCGCAGCCAGAATCTCCGCGCGCGCGGCACGCACCGCTTGCGCGGCGTGCTGCAGCGCGGCCGTCTTCTGCGCGGCCGGCGCGCGCGCGAGCACGCCCGCGGCTTCGCGGGCCGCCGCTGCGATCGAGCGCATCTCACGATCGAGATCCGTTATACCGGGTTGAACTGCCGTCATAGTCGTTTTCCGCTTACCACCAGGTCGTCGCGATGGATCATTTCGTCGCGGCCGCGATAGCCGAGGATGGCCTCGATCTCGCTGCTGCGATGCCCGGCGATCGCTTGCGCGTCAACGCTCGAATACGCCGAGAGCCCGCGCGCGAGCTCGAGCCCGGCACGGCTGCGCACAATAACCGCATCACCTTGCTCGAAGGTTCCCTCAACCGCAATTACGCCCGCCGGCAGCAGGCTCGTACCGCGCGCGAGCGCGCTGACCGCGCCGTCGTCGACGACGAGCGCGCCCGTGACGTTGACCGCGCCCGCGATCCAGCGTTTGCGCGCCGTGCCCGGTTCCGCATCGGGAATGAACCACGTCGCGCGCGCGCCCGCTTCGATCGCCGCCAGCGGGTGCAGTTCTTCACCGCGCGCGATCACCATGCGGCAGCCCGCCGCCATCGCGATGCGCGCGGCCACGAGCTTCGTCACCATTCCGCCCGAACTGTAGCCCACGGGCGCGCGTCCCGCCATCGCTTCGATCTCGGGAGTGATGTCGCGAACTTCCGGCAGATGCCGCGCGGCAGAATCGCGCCGCGGATCGGCCGTATATAAACCGTCGACATCGGAGAGCAGCACCAGCGTGTCGGCGCTGATCATCTGCGCGACGCGCGCCGCCAAACGGTCGTTGTCGCCGAATCGGATCTCGGCCGTGGCGACCGTATCGTTCTCGTTGATTACCGGCACCGCGCCGAGCGCGAGCAGCTGTTCGATCGTGGCGCGCGCGTTCAGGTGACGGCTGCGCTCCTCGGTGTCGTCGGGGGTGAGCAGAATCTGTGCGACGCTGATGTCGTGACGCGCGAGCGCTTCGAGATACGCGTGCGCGAGACGGATCTGTCCGGCCGCCGCCGCGGCCTGCTTCTCTTCGAGCCGTAGCGTACGGCCGACGAGACCGAGATGACGCCGTCCGACCGCGATCGCGCCCGAAGAGACCAGCACCACGTCTTGTCCGCGGGCGCGGCAGCGCGCAATGTCTTCAGCGAGCGCCGCCAGCCAATCGCGGCGGATGTCGCCCGACGCTTCGTCGACCAGCAGCGCCGAGCCGGCCTTGACGATCAGGCGGCGCGCGGAAGCGAGCCCGGTGGACGCCGCGAGCTCCGCGGCAGGACGCGACGTCATCAGCCGGCGCCGTCGAGATGATTGCGCGCTTCTTCGACCGCGCGCGCCAGCACCGAGCGCAGCTTGCCGTCTTCCATCACGAGCAGCGCGGCGATCGTGCAGCCGGCGGGCGTCGTCACGTCGTCGCGCAACGCGGCCGGATGACGATCGTTCTCCTGCACCATCACGGCGGCGCCGAGCACCGTCTGCGCCACCAGCGTCATGGCGACGTCGCGCGGCAAACCGATCCGCACGCCCGCGTCGGCCAGCGCTTCAATGATGAGGTAAACGTAGGCGGGACCGCTGCCGCTGATTGCGGTGACCGCGTTGAGCTGACGCTCTTCAATCGTGATGCACAACCCGACGGCGCCGAAGAGGCGCTCTGCAATCGCGAGGTGCGCCGCCTTCGCGTGGCTGCCGCCGGAGATCGCCGTCATGCCCCGCCCGACGAACGACGGCGTGTTGGGCATCGCACGCACCACCGGATTCGCCGTGCCGAGCGCCGCCTCGATGCGCGCGATCGAGACGCCGGCCGCTACCGAGATCACGAGCGCCTCGGGCTCCAGGCCGGCGGCGACGAGTTCGCGCAGCGCCGCCTCGAGCTGGGCCGGCTTCACGGCCAGCAGCAGCACGTCGCTCCCGGCGGTCAGCTCCGCATACGAGGTGTGCGCCGCAATGCCGAACTCGTTGGCAACCATCTGCGCGGACGCGGCGGATTTGGTCGCGGCCCAGACCGCATCGAGGGGAACGCCGCTACCCAGCACGCCCCGCAGGAGCGCGCCGCCCATCGCCCCGGCACCGATAATGCCGAGCCGCGAACCGGGTGCGAGGGCCGCAGCGGGCCCGTCAATCGAGATTTCCACGACCAATTACGGTTCTGGGCGCTCGAGTTGGGTTCCCGGGAAGCAATGACGGCTAGCGGGGAACGCCAGGCTGCACGCCGGAACTCCAACACGGAATTCAGTTCCGGGAGGACGCCTTTCGTCATGCAAGAGCTGTTCAAACAATACCTCGACCAAAATATCTCGCGGGGCAAACTGCTCCAAGGCCTCGGCGCCGTCGGCCTGAGCGCTGCAGCGGCGAGCACGATCGCCGAATCGCTGGCGCCGGTGAACGTCAGCGCGGCGACCGCGGCGGGCGCGGTCCGCAACCTGCGCGATACCGGCGGCACGCTCTTCGTGCAACAGCTCAAGGCCGCGGGCGTGAAGTACTACTTCTTCAACCCGTCGACCGGCGATGCGCCGATCTTCAACGCGATCGCCAACGAGCCGAGCATCCAGCTCATCAAGGGCATTCAAGAAGGCGTGGTCATCGCGATGGCCGACGGCTACTCGCGGATGTCGGGCAAGACCGGCGTGTGCACGATCGCCAACGTCGGTTTGCCCAACGGCATGACGCAGCTCGTCAACGCCTACAAGGACCGCATACCGCTGCTGCTGGTCATCGCTGCCTTCGGAACGCAGCAATCGGGCCGCGACGGCCCGCAAGACTACGATCATCAGGAAACGATGCTGCAGCCGCTGACCAAATGGTATTGGATGGCGGAATCGGGCGCCGCCATTCCGGAGACGACGCGCCGCGCGATGAAGTTCGCCACGACGCCGCCGGGCGGCCCGGTGTTCGTCTCGATTCCCGATGACATCCTCGGCCAGCCCGCCGCCGCCGACATCTACGACCAGTCGGGCTACGACGTGCCGGTGAAGATTCGCGCCGATGCGTCCGACGTCGAAAAAGTCGCGCGCATGCTGATCGAAGCGAAGAACCCGCTGCTCTCGGTCGGCGACGAGATCACGATGTGCAACGGCGAGGCCGAAGTGTTGCAGCTGGCCGAACTGCTCGGCTTGCCGGCGGCGGGCGGCGGCGAATTCGGCGTTTGGTCGAAACCGTTCCCGACGATGCACCCGCTCTACCTCGGGCCCGTGCTCAAGAACATGAAGTACCCGGGCGACGTCGACGTGCGGCTGAACATCGGCAACCAGTACGGCGAGGTTTCCGGGCCGAACACGACGCTGATTTCGATACGCCGCGATCCGACGAGCCTCGGCCGCGTGGGTCCGGTCGACATGGGGCTCGTGGCCGACAGTAAACTCGCCGCTGCCGATCTCGTTGCGGCGGTGAAGAGCATCGCGACCGCCGATCGTTTGCGTCAGATCGCCGCCGGCCGTCTCGCGCGCACCAAAGCCTACACCGACGGCATGAAAAAGATGCGCGAAGCAATGCTCACCGGGTTCCCGAGCGCCGACGGCGGGCCGGTAACGCTCGAACGGCTGGCGTACGAACTCGAGAACGGGCTCGAGAAAGATACGATCTACGTCAACGACACCGACTCCGGCAAGAAGATGGACGTCTTCATGACCTTCGGCGCCGGCGGAAAAACTTACGTCGGCAACGGTCCGAACATTCTGGGCTGGGGACTCTCGGCCGGCGCCGGCGCCAAACTTGCGCGGCCGGATTCGCCGGTCGTCGCGATCCTCGGCGACGGCGCGTTCCTCTTCGGCGGCCCGCAACCGCTGTGGAGTCAAGCCCGCTATAACATTCCGGTCTTGAACATCGTGCTGAACAACCGCAGCTACAACAACGAGCGCAACCGCATCTGGACGTTCGTCTCGGGACAGCAATTCAAATCCGGTCTCGACATGACGTGCTACAACGGCTCGCCCGACGTCGACTTCGTCAAGGCGTCGCAAGCATTCGGCGTCGAGGGCGAGCTGGTGAAAGAGCCGGGCCAGATCAAGGCCGCGATCGCGCGTGGGAAACGCGCGACCGCAGAAGGGAGACCGTACTTGCTGGAAGTTCTCATTCAACGAGACGGCGTCGGCGCCGGTTCGACCTGGTATCCGCCGTTCTCCGTTGCGGCGATGCGGACGCGCCATGTATAAACCGGCGCTCTTTCTCTTCGCGCTCGTGGCGGCGCTCGGCGCCGCCGCGCTGCCGCTGCGCGCACAGCAAGACAACAACCCGCTGCCGCCCGGCGACGGCCGCGACATTGTCGCGGTCACCTGTTCGCAATGTCACGGCCTCAATGCACTCACGCAACTGCGCCAAGGCGCGAAGGCGTGGCGCCACCAGATCTACGACATGATCGAGCGCGGCGCGCAGGTCTCGCCGAGCGAGATCGACGTGATGGTCAACTATCTCACAACGCACCTCGGTCCGGGCATCCCGTATCCCGGTCCGTCGCCCGCGCACGTCGATTTGCCCGCCGGCACCGGGGCCGACATCGTGCAGAGCCGGTGCAGTCTCTGTCACGGCGTCGACCGCGTCGTCGCGACCAAACGCACGCGCGCGCAGTGGACCAGCATCGTGAACCGGATGGTCTACCTCGGCGCCCCGCTCAGCGCCGGCCAGCAAAAAACCGTCCTCGATTATCTAAGCACGAATTACAGTAACTAAGGCTTCGCTACGCTCGGATCGACGAGCTCGCGCGCCGGGAACGGATGCGCGATGAGTTTGTATTTTGCCGCGAGATCGATCAGCGGCTGAATCTCCGAGAGGTGCAGCACCGTCCCCAGTTCGGGGCGGTTCGCGTGCTCGATCGTCTCGAGCGTCTGGCCGGTGAACGCGGCGAGCATCGCGGCGGTTTCGGCATGATGCGCGTTCGTGTACGCGGTCGATTCGGCCACGGTGCGCGCGAAGGCTTGCACGAGATCGGGATGTTTGGCCGCCCAATCCGACGATGCGAACCAGCCCGAGTACGGAAATTCGGGCGCGACCGCGTCCATGGCGGGCGCAAGAATACGCACGTTGCCCGATGCGAGCGCGGTAGCCAGCGCCGTGTCGTTCATCAGCGCGGCGTCGACGCGGTGCAGTTCGATCGCCGCTTGCGCGGCGCTGATCGGGATCTCGACGAACTTCAGCGTGCGTGAATCGCCGCCGTGTTTGTCGACCCAGTTCGAGATGACGAGCGTCGAGAGCGAATCCAGCGCCGGCGTCGCGATCGTTTTGCCGTTGAGATCCTTGCCGCTGCTCGCCGTCGAGTCGTGCGCGACGACGAGTTCCGAAAACGGCGTCTTGCTGTAGTACGTGCCGGCCGGGGCCAGCAGCGTGAAGCCGACGCCGCGCACGTGCGCGCTCATCAGCGTGACGAGGTTGGAAAGGCCGATATCGAACGAGCCGGCCAAGACGGCGGCGGCGATCGCGGCGCCGCTGCCGGCGCGCTCGATCTGCACGTCGATTCCGGCTTTGGCGAAGAGCCCGGCCTTTTGCGCGTAGAGGATCGGCGTCGCATCGTCGGTCGCGATGGTCTGGATGCGCACGGTTTGCAGCGGCGCCGCAGCCACGCGGGCCGGCACTGCGGTCAGCGCGACGAGAAGCGCGAGCAAAGCCGCGCTGAGGGAGTTGCCGGCACCGAACATACCGGCCCCTTTGTCACCGCGCCGGGCGGTACCCGTCGGTCAACGTTTGCAAGAAGGCGATGATGTCGAGTTCCTGCTGTGGGCTCAGCGCCGGCGCGGCCCCGGCTTTACGGTCGAACGGGGCATCGGCGATGTCGAGATTAGCACGCGCGGACGGCGGCAGATCGTCGGGCGCACCGTGACGGTAGATGCGCTGCGGACGCGTGCTGCGGAAATCGTAGAAGTCGAGCACCGCTTGCAGCGTGTGATAGACGCCGTTGTGGAAGAACGTGTGACGCGTTGCGACGTTGCGCAAGGTCGGCGTCAGAAACATTCCGCAGTACGGCGCAGCACGCTTCATGTCGGTGCGGATCGGACCGCAGATGCCGAGATCGAAGTAGCGTGGATTGCGGTTTGCGGCGAGCGTCATGTTCCGCGGCGCACCGAGCGCTTCGAACTGATGGTCGGTGAAGAGCGGCGGCAATCCGTTCGCATCGGGGCGGTCGAGATGACAGGCGGCGCAATTCGCGCCGTTGGGATCGCGAAAAAGCGTATAGCCGCGCGCTTCTGCCGCCGAGAAGCGCGCCTTGCCCTCGAGCCACGCATCGTATTTGCTCGAGTACGGATGGAACGACGGATCCTCGATTTGGTAGCGCGCGACGGCGAACAACGCCTCGCCCACGGCCATGCTGGCGCGATCGAAGATTCGCGGGCCGAACAGCTGCGCGAAGCGAGCCGCATACGGCGCGCGGCGCAGCTTTTCCGCGACGCGTCCGACGCTGCCGCCGTTCATCTCGAGGGGGTTGAGCACCGGCTCGAGCGCCTGGCTTTGCAGCGTGTTGACGCGGCCGTCCCAGAACAAGCCGCCCTGCGGCACGAGATTCTGTGCGCTCTGCGCCGTATTCTGCGCGCTCTTCACCGCAAGCGCCGGCGCGTTCGACGATAGCGGCGAGGGAGTGGCTTCGTTCTCCGCATCATCCGGACCGATGCTGAAGTTCGGCTGCCGTTCGAGATACATCAGCGACGGAATGGCGCGCACGCCCGCCGGTACGGCCAAATCGGCGGGCGGACCGTACGCGTGCTGCGGGCTGTGACACGACGCGCACGACAGCGCGCCCGACGATGACAGCGTCGGATCGAAGAACACAAGCCGGCCCAATTGCGCCATCGCGGACAACGGCGCAACCTCCGGACGCATCAGGCGAACCGGGTGCGGATTGCCCCCGTCCGGACGCACCGCGCTCAGCGCAACGGCAACGACGCCCGCGAGGGCGAGCGTTCGCGTCAGCGCGCGGCTACCGGAATTCCGGTTCGCGGGCTGAGCAAGAGCTTCGGCGTGCGTCCGCCGCTACGGAAGTCGAACATATCCATGATCGAACCTGCGCTCGCATCGAACGAACCCCCTCCGAGGCGCTCGCCCTTGAGCCAGTTGTCCTCGATGAAGCGCACGACCGACGCTTGCGAAATGCGCGCGTGGGAAACGGCGTTGCGTTTCGCCCAGGGCGAGATCACGAGAAACGGAATGCGCGTGCCGGGTCCGCAGCGGCCGTTCACCGGCTTGCCGTTCACCCCCGGCAGCGCGGGGCCCGATCCGCAGGTGCCCAGCCCGTCGAGTTGATCGGCCTGATCGTACGACGGGCTCGTCGCTTTTACGGACGCATGGTCGTACCAGCCGTCCGAATCATCCCAAGCCAGAATGATCGCGGTGTCTTTCCATTCCGGCCGTTGTTCGAGAAAGTTCACGAGCGTGACGATTGCCGTTTGCTCGTCGAGCGGATCGGAGTAGCCCGCGTGGCCATCTTGAAACGCGGGCGCTTTGAGGTATGAGACGGCCGGAAAATTACCGGCCTTCACCGCGGCATAGAAATCGTTGAGGTCGTAGTTGTGGTTGGCCGGATCCTTCGTGCCGTCGGGATCGTTCGAGTGCCCGATCGCTCGGACCGTCAGCGGACGCGCATGTGTCGAGTTGACCGTCGTCGGGTAGTAAGCGAACCAGTTGTGGTGCGGGATGTAATCCGTGACGAGCGCTGCAACGGTCGTGGAATAGGTCGCCCGCTTGCAGCCGGTCGTGCCGTTCGGATTCGATGCCGTAAGATCGAAGCCGGCCATGAAGCCGCCCCACGTAATGCCCGCGTCGTTGAGCAGATCGCCGATGTTCTTCCCAGCCATGAACACATCGTCGGTTTGACTCGAGCACGCATCGGAGGCGGGATCGACGTCGTTGATCATCGTCAAACCGCCTTGACCATCGTTGACGTAGTACGATGGTGCGGCAACGGTCGCAGGCTCTTTCGTCGTGTCGATGGCGAGCATGCCGTTGGTTTGGCCCGAGATCACGTTGAGTGCGCCGGGCGTCGAGGGACCGTAGACGTCGGTGTAGGCGTTATCGCTCATCGCATAATGCTGCGCGTATTCCCACAGCGCCATCACCGTGTTGCCGTCGAAGTAGCCCATCACTTGACCGCGCGAACCGAACGCGCCCACGCCGCCGCTCGTGCCTTTGCCCGTATATTTCGGAAAGAGATCCGCCTTGCCGCCATCGGTCGCGAGCTGTTCCGCCGTGTACGCGTGGTTCTGATCGGCGGTGTTTGCCTGGGTCCGGTCGAGGCGGAACGGATTGGCAGCGTCGGCGCCGTTACCGGTATTCGTCAAATTAGGGTTGTAGCGCAAGAACTTCGCCATGGCTAAGTTGTTGACGGCCGGCGTCCCCGGTGCGGCGCGGAACACGGGCTCGTCGGGTGGATTGGCGGCCTTCGGATACGTCGCGAAGTAGTGATCGAACGAGACGTTCTCACCGTAGAGAACGACGAGGTGTTTGATCGGCGTCGCGGTCGAGGATCCCGATTGCGCCGCGAGCGGCACCGATCCCGCTGCGGCAAAAAATGAAAGAACAACGCACAATGCGACGACGCGCTTCATCGCCTAGCAGCATACCGCACGAGAGATTAAGGGAACACTAAGGACGCGGGCGGCACGCACGTATTGGTGAGGGGATTAGCAGGGCTTAATTTCGGGGTCGCATACTGCAGTTAATTCACTTCCCTTTACTGCACGTTCTTCGGGAGGTTGGTCTTGCGCAATCGTTTTCTTGCCGCAGGTCTGCTGTTGGCAATTGTTTCCGGGTGTGCCGGCGGCGGCATGAGCGCGAACACGGCGGTCCCGAGCGGCTCGGGCCTCACCACCGACGCGGCCGCGAGCGACGCGAGCACCGCAACGCGGCTTGCGACGCAGGCCATCGGCAGCAACGTCGTCGTCAATCCGGGCTTCGAAACGGGTTCGCTCTCGCCGTGGACGTCGTGCGGCAGCGTGAGCGGGCCCGCCGTCTCGACCGCCAAGGAGCACGCCGGCACGGACAGCGCGCTGATCGGTTCCACCAAGACGCCGGAAGTCAACGGCACGGCCGGTCTCTGCCAAACGGTTACGGTTCCGGCCGCAGCGACGCTGACGTTCTGGGTGTATGAAGGCACGACCGATACGATCACCTACGTCGATCAGGAAGCCGACATCCGCAGCACCAGCGGCAAGCAACTCACGCAATTGTATTCCGAAGCGAAATCGACCGGCGGCTGGGTGCAGAAAACGTTCAGCCTGAGTTCCTATGCCGGCCAAACCGTGGAACTGTATTTCGGCGTCAAGGGCAACGGCTATTCCAAGGACTACGTCTACGAGTATCTCGATGACGTCTCGCTGACCGGCACGAGCGCCTCGCCGACTCCGTCGCCGTCGCCGACACCAAGCGGTGCGCCGACCTCGACGCCGGCCCCGACCCCAACGCCGAGCGCCGCGTTCGCGTGCAATAACACGCAGTTCCTCACCGATCAGAGCGAATTCGCCGCGGGCTCGATCTCGGCCGATCAACTCGTCGACATCTGCGGCAACGTAACGCAAGTGCTCGCGAAGAAGACCACCAGCAGCGGCACTCACGGCTACTTCTACGTGCAGATGCCGTCCGGCTATCAGATCGAGATCGTCTCGAATCTCGACGCGATGGCCGAAGCCTCAACCGGCAAACCGCCCTCGACGTGGCCCTGGGTGGCCGTCGGCGACTACGTCTACGTTCAAGGCCGCTACTACTACGATAACTCTTCGAGCCAAGGCGTGGACTGGACCGAAGACGATACCGATAGCTCTTGGGAGCACACCGGCTACGTCGCGGTCTGCAACGCATCCGGTGGGGCCTGCTCGAAATACTGGTAGGCAGCAGCAGCGACGGATGTCACATTCGTCGATAGGCGTCCGTCCGCTCGCATGGCAGTGTTAGCAACATGAACTGCGTCGGATGGGCACCTTGAAAAAAGTCGCACCCGGAGTCGGCCCGAAATTTCCCCAAGTCGTCGTGCTCTTCGGCGCTACCGGCGATCTCGCGCGGCGGAAGCTCTTGCCGGGGCTCTTCCACCTCTCGAGCGTCGGGTTCATCCCGGGTTGCCGCATCATCGGCGTCTCTCTGGATGACCTCGACGTCGAGGCGTTTCGCACGTTCGCGCGCACGGCCGTCGATGATTTCGCGACGCGCAAGGTCGGCGATGGCGCGTGGGCCGAGTTCGCGCAGACACTCGACTACCTGCCGCTATCGGCCGGCCCCGATGCGCTCAAGGCCGCGGTCGAACGGGCCGAGGCGTCACTCGGCGGCGAGAGCCACCGGCTGCACTACCTCAGCGTTCCGCCGAACGCCGCGCTCTCGGCCGTGCGGATGCTCGGCGAAGCCGGACTCGTGGAACGCTCGCAGATCATCATGGAGAAGCCGTTCGGCACGAACCTCGAAACCGCGGTCAAGCTCAACGCCAACCTGCACGAGGTCTTCGCCGAAGAGCAGATCTTCCGCATCGACCATTTCCTCGGTAAGGAGCCCGCGCAGAACATCCTCGCGTTTCGCTTCGCTAACGGCCTCTTTGAGCCGATCTGGAATCGCAATTTCATCGATCACGTCCAAATCGACGTGCCGGAAAAGCTCTCGCTCGACCATCGTGCAGCGTTCTACGAGCAGACCGGCGCGTTTCGCGACATGGTCGTCACGCATCTCTTGCAGATCGTAGCGTTCATGGCGATGGAACCGCCCACGTCGCTCGAACCCGGACCGATCAGCGAAGAGAAGAACAAAGTCTTCCGCTGCATGCTGCCGATCGATCCGAAGGATGTCGTGCGCGGCCAATATACGGGCTACCGGCACGAAGAAGGCGTCGACACCGAGTCGGACACCGAAACGTTCATCGCACTGAAGTGCATGATCGATAACTGGCGCTGGGCCGGGGTGCCGTTCTTCCTGCGCACCGGGAAGCGCCTGGCGGAAGGCATGCGCATTATCTCGATCGCGTTTCGCGAACCGCCCAAGAGCATGTTCCCGGTGGGTTCCGGCGTCGGCGCGGAAGGCCCCGATCACCTCACGTTCGACCTCGCCGACGCATCGAAGATGTCGCTCTCGTTTTACGGCAAGCGGCCGGGGCCGGGCATGAAACTCGAAAAGCTGAGCTTACAGTTCGCGATGCACGAAACGGGCCTGATCGGCGACGTGCTCGAGGCCTACGAACGGCTGATCCTCGATGCGATGCGCGGCGATCACACGCTCTTCACGACCGCGGAAGGCATCGAGCGACTGTGGGAAGTCTCGCGTCCGCTGCTGGAAGCGCCGCCGCCGGTGCGGCTCTATCCGCCCGGCTCGTGGGGACCGAAGTCGATCCACCAGCTCGTCGCGCCGCACGCGTGGCGTTTGCCGTTCGAACGCGCCTGGCGCGATCCCAACGCCACCGGAGCCTAACTCCCGAGCACGATCCGGAACGTGACCGTGACCGCGTCCTTCACGGTCACCGCGCCGCCCGCAACCCGGATCGGCGTGATGCCGAAGGCGCTCTGAACGACCGTCGCCGATCCGCTGAAGTGCGTCGCGTCCGCGCGCACCGCTGCGAACGCGATCGGATGCGTTTGTCCGTGCAGCGTGAGATCGCCGTTCACGGTCCAATGTGCCGGATCGGTGGCCGTGATGCTCCTCGAACGGAACACGATCGTGCGGTACGTGCCGGCGTCGAGGACTTGCGGCCCGGTCATGTTGCTCTGCACGTCCGCCCGCCGGCTCGCCGATGACTTCGGATCGAGCACGCGCATTTGCGTCGCGTCGACGGTGAGGGTCACGGCTTTCTGCGCGTCGTCATAGGTGCCGGAGGCGATCGGCGCGTCGATGGCGTGATTGTCGGCGAACAGCGAAAACACGCCTTGCTTGGATACCGCCACGCTCATCGTCGAGTGCGCGACGTCGATCGGCACCGGATTGCCGAACGCCGGCGCCGCCGCAAAGATCAAGCCGATGACGATGAGGATTCGTTGCATGACGTAACTACTAGCGCTCCGGCTTGAAGATTTCGTGAAACTCACGAAAATCTAACCAGCGCCCGGTTGCTTTTCCGATTTCGGGGTAAAGCGGCGCCGTGAAGTTACCTACCAGAACCCTGGCTGGGAGCGCAGCGGCGCTTTCCTTCGGTTTGCTGCTGACGCTTGCAGCGAGCGCGCAAGTCGCGATCAGCATCAACGGCAACGGGGTCGATGTATCGCCGTCGCCGCTGATCCAAAACGGGCGCGTCTTCGTGCCGCTGCGCGGCGTGTTCGAGAACCTCGGCGCCCGGGTGAACTACGCCAACGGCCGGATCGATGCGACCGGCAACGGACGTGAGATCGCGCTCGAGATCGGATCGACGCAGGCGACGGTCAACGGACAATCGGAAACGATCGACGTTGCGCCGTTCATCGTCGGAGCGAGCACCTACGTTCCGCTGCGTTTCGTCTCGCAAGCGCTCGGTGCGGGGGTTCAGTGGGACAACACCGACCGTGTCGTCGAGATCAGCATGGCCGGAGTGCAGCCCCAAGACCTCGCTGTTCCGAACGCGCAAGACGGCGACTGGGTCGATTCACCGCCGCCGGCGATTCCGGCGTACGAGCCGCCGCCCGCGCCGGCAGAAAATGATATTTGGGTGCCCGGCTACTGGGCGTGGGGCGAAGGCGGCTACTACTGGGTCGCCGGTACGTGGACGCAGCCGCCGCAGCCGGATTATCTATGGACGCCCGGCTATTGGTCCGCCAACAACAACAACGCCTACGTCTGGCATCAAGGCTATTGGGGTCCGACGGTCGGATTCTACGGCGGCATCAATTACGGCGCCGGCTACTACGGCCGCGGCTACGTCGGCGGGCGCTGGTCGGGCAATCAGTTTCAATACAACACCGCCGTCACGCCTGTGAACCGCAACGTGATTCACAACGTGTACGTCGATAAGACCGTCATCAACAACAACACCACCGTCAACAATCACACGAGTTACAATGGCGGCACGCACGGTGTGGCCGTCCAACCGACCGCAGCGGAAGCGACCGCAGCGCGCGCGCCGCATAAACCGATGACCCCGACGCAACAACAACACGCGCAAGTCGCCGGCCAAGATCGCCGCAACCTCGCAACCGTCAATGCCGGTAAACCCGCGGTCGTCGCCGCGCCGCATCCGTTCACGCACGCAGCGACACCGGCCGGCGCCGTTCCGGTCACCACGAACGATCGCAGCGCAGGCGGGCAGCTCATCGCGCGTCCGGCGGTTCGTCCGCAACCCGCGGCGCCTGCTGCAGCACCCCCGCGCCCGGCCTTCGTTCGGCCGCAAGGTCAAGCACCGGCTCATCCCGCAGCCGTCGTGCCGCCGGCAGCCGCAACGCGTCCGGTGACGAGCATTCCGGTCTACGTGCATCACGCACCGGCCGCGGCCGTTGCGCGTCCCGAGCCTTCGGGCGCTCCGCGGTAGCGGTTACGCGCGCAGCGACGCTGCTCCGACGAGGGGCAGCGCGCTCGCGCGCATGATCGTTGCCAAATCGGCCGGCGAAGCCCCGCACACCGCGAGCTCGCCGGTCGTCGCTTTTCCCGGTGCATACGGGTAATCCGTGCCGAGCACGATGTGCGAGGGCGGGATCAATTTCAGCAGCCCGGCCATGCCGCTCGGCGACGACACGAACGCGGTGTCATAATAGAACTTCTTGAGTTCCGCTTCGACGCCGTTCGGAAACAGACCGGCGTTCTTCGGCAGACGCTGATCGTTGTGAAAGCGGTCGATCACGTAGGGCATCAGGCCGCCGCCGTGCGAGAAGATGAACTTGATGTTCGGAAACTTCATCGACGTGCCGCTAAACACGAGGCTGCCGATCGTGCGCGTCGTGTCGGCCGCGAACTCGACCACCGTTTCGCTCATCACCGGCGCGACCGGATTCACGCAGCACGCGGCGTCGGTCGGATGGCAGAACACGACCGCGTTGCGGCGGTTAAGCTCCGTCCACAACGGCGTGAGAAACGGATCGCCGAGATAGCGCTGGCCGTAGCTCGACCACACGCCCACGCCGTCGGCGTGCAACGTGTCGAGCGCGTAAGCGAGTTCGGTCATGCTGCCTTCGACATCGGGCAGCGGCAGCGCGGCATAGACGCCGAAGCGGCCCGGGTGCAGGCGCCGCAACTCCGCCATGTACTCGTTGCTCTCGCGGCAGAACTTGCGTGAGAACGCGACGTCGCCGAACGTCATGCCGGGCCGCGCGGGCATCGAGAGCATGCCCAATTCGATCCCGGCCGCATCCATGTCGGCGAGACACGTTTCGGGCGTCCACGACGCGAGAACGGGCGGAAACGGCTTCGTATACGCGCCCTTGATCTCGGCTGCGTAGCCCGGCGGGCTCACGTGCCGATGCACGTCGATGCTCCGCGGACCACCGCTCTGCCCAGCCGCGACCAGCGGCCCCGCGCACGCGGCGGCCGCAGTCAAACCAGCGAGAAACGCCCCTCTATTCACCATCGCGGGGGCGTTCGGATTCGTCTAGTGCGCTCCTACCGGCTCCGGTTCCGCCGGCGGCTGCACGTGACCGTTGGGCCGCGGCCGCACGTGCGACTGCGGCAATTCCTTGGGCGCGAGCCACATATACATGTTCGGGATCAGCAACAGCGTGAGGACGAGCGAACTGATCACGCCGCCGATGATCACGATGCCGAGGCTCGAGCGCGAACCCGAACCGGGATCGAGCGCGAGCGCGAGCGGCAGGTTTCCGAAAATGACCGAGAAGCTCGTCATCACGATCGGCCGGAAGCGCGTAAACGCACTCTGTTTGATGGCTTCGAGTTTGCCGTAGCCGCGCGACCGCAGCGTGTTGGCGTAGTCGACCAGCAAGATGCCGTTCTTCGTGGCAATGCCGACGAGCAGAATGGTGCCGATCAGCGAGAACAGGTTCAGCGTGCGGTGCGTGAGCACCAGTGCCGTCATTGCCCCGACCGCCGCGACCGGAACCGAGAAGATGATGATGAACGGATCCCGATAGCTGTTGTAGAGCGCGACCATCAGCAAGAAGACGAGTAAGATCGAGAGGACGAGCGACGAGCCGAGTCCGCGCAAAGTCTGGTTCATGAAGTCTTGCTGTCCCAGCGGGGCCGGCTTGACCGTGATGTTCGGCGGCAAGTGCAGCGAGGGCAGGCCGCGGACGAACGCGCTTTGTACGTTCGAGAGCGACGATCCCGGTGCGAAATTCGCATCGACGTGGATCACGTTCAGCCGGTCGGTGCGCGTCACCAGGGGTGACGTCGGCGTCGAACTGAACGTCGCGAAATCGCTCAGATGGACGATCGAACCGTTCTGCGAGCGAATCGGCACCTCGCCGAGCGACTGCAGCGCCGTTTGGTCGCTGAGCGGGTAGATCACCTGTACTTGTTCGAGACCCGCGGGCGTTTCGAACTGCGTTGCAACGTCGCCGCCGAACGCGGCGCCCGCAGCTTGGGCTGCGGAGCCGAGGCTCACGTCAAGCGCTTGCATTTTCTGCCGGTTGAACTCGATCGAGACTTCGGGCGCGAGCGACGTGCCCGAACTGTTCACGCTGGTGGCGCCCGGGGTGCTCTTGAGCAACGCCAGCACTTTGGTGGCATACGGCGTTGGATCGCCGCCGGTGATATCGGAGACGATGAAGTCGATCGGCTGTTTGTTTCCACCCGTTTGGCCGGTCGACGGAACGACGACGGTATTGGCGTCGGGCGCCGCGCGATGCGCGACCGCCGTTAACTTCGGCACCCAGTCGGCCGTGCTGAACTTACGGTCGTCTTTGAGAAAGATCGTCAGCTGCGCGACGTTGCTCTGCACGACGAATCCGCCGAACGCGGCCGAATAACCGCCGGCCGTCGTCGCTTCGGCGTCGACGTCGCTCTGCCGATCGACGGCATGTGCGACCTTGAACGCGGCATCGCGCACGTGCGCGAGCGGCGTGCCGATCGGATAGGTGAGCTGCATGAAGATCTGGCCGCGATCGGTCGTCGGAATGTACTCTTCGCCGACGATCCCGAGCGGCACGAGCGCTGCGGCGATGCCGAACGTCACCGCGCAGAAGGCCGCGACCAGCACGCCGTTGTTCAAGCCCCACGGGAGCGCGCGATGAGCGTACCAGTCGCGCACGTTGTCGAAGCCGGTGGTGAACCAATCGATGAAGGCCGGGGGCTTCCAATGCGACTTCAGCGCCCAGAGGCCCGCCAGCGTCGGCGTCACGGTGAACGAGACGAAGAGCGAGGTGAGCGTCGAGATCACGACCACGATCGCAAACTCGACCAGCTGCCGCCCGACTTGACCGCCGATGAACGCGATCGGAAAGAACACCACCACGTCGACGAACGTGATCACGATCGCCGCCGCGCCGATTTCCGCGCGGCCTTCGATCGCCGCGTTCTCGGGCGTCTGGTGCAGTTCGGTAAAATGCCGTTCGATGTTCTCGAGCACAACCGTCGAGTCGTCGACGAGAATTCCGATAACCAGCGACATCGCCAGCAGCGAAATCGTGTCGAGCGTGAAGCCGAGCACCTTCATCGCCGAAAACGCGATCGCCAGCGACGTTGGGATCGACACGCACACGACCAGCGCGTTGCGCCACGAACGCAGGAAGAACACCATCGCGATGGCGGTCAGCGCCACCGCTTCCAGCAACGTGCGGATGACGAGATCGATCTGCTGCTCGGTGAACCGCGACTGGACGTTGATGATCTTGAACTCGATTGCCGGAAACTGCTCCTTGATCAACGGCAGCGCGGAGAGCACCGCGTTTGCGGCGTCGACCTCGCTCGCATCGGAGGCTTTCTGGATTTGCAGAAAGAGGCCGGGGCGTCCCGAGATCTGCGCGTAAACCTGGCGGGGCTCGTAGCCCGAGATGACGTTCGCCACGTCCTCGATGCGGCGCACGGCATTGCTCGCCGTCCACGTATCCACGCTGCCCGGCAAACCGTTCAGCCCGCTGGAATACGTCGCGGTCGCGCCCGGCGTCGATCCCGACGCCGCCGCCGACGAACCGCCCGCGGCTTGCTGAATCGGCAGCTGCGCAACGGTTGCGATATTCTGGATGTCGCCGCGAACGTCGACCGTCGTCTGGCGGTTGGTTTCATAGACGGTCCCGCCCGGAACGCGCGAGTTGTCGGCGCCGACCGTTGCGATCACGTCGTCGAGCGTCAAGCCCGAGGCCGCGAGCTTCGCCGGGTCGACGTTGATCTCGTAGGCAGGCGTCACGACGCCGCCGACGTTGGCATACGAAATGCCGGGCAGCTGTTCGAGTTTCGGCGCGATCACGTTCTGCGCGTAGAGCGAGAGCTCGCCCGGAGTGAGTTTCTGCGAATACATCGCCATCGTCACGACGGTCGATTCGCTGGGGTCGCGGATCGAAACGGTCGGCGGCGTGATGTTGGTCGGCAGCACCTTCTCGGCGGACTGCACGTCCTTGTTGACGAGCGCGAGATCGGTCGCGATATCGGAGGTAATCACGAAGGTGGCCTGGATCGAGGCTTGGCCTTGTTCCACCACCGAGCTGAACGTTTGCAAATCCGTCGTGCCGGCGAGGTACTGTTCGATCGGCGCTACGATGTTGTCGCGCATTTCGGTGACCGATGCGCCGTTGTACTGAACGGAAATCGTCACCGTCGGCTGATCGACGTTGGGAAAGAGCTGTTTGACGATCGTCATGACCGAGATGACGCCCGAGAGCGACATCAGCGCGATGAGGACGAAGACCAGCGTGGGACGGGCGACGAACAGGCGGGTCAGGTTCAACGGACGGCAACCTTCTCGCCGTCGCCGATGCTCGTTTGGCCGTTGCTGACCACGCGCACCCCGGGATCGATCCCACTGACGATCGAGGTGACGCCGTCATCGGCGACCTCGACGACCTTCACGGTCTTCACCGTGCCGTTCTGCACGACCATGATCGCATCGTGATTGTCGTCGGTGAACGCGGTTTCCGGGACGCGGATCCCGTGCACGCCCGGCAGCTGCACGCTGCCCGAAACCGCCATACCGGGACGCAGCGAACCGTCACCGTTCGGCAACACGACCTTCACCTGAAAGTCGGTCGAGCCCGGCACGATTTGGTTCAACACCCCGGCCACTTTGCCGGCGCGCTGCGAGCGCTTCGCGTCGGTGCTGAGGATCGTCGCCGGCGCGTTGGTCGCGATCTGCGCGATCTGCTGGCCCGAACCGCGCAGGATCGCGTAGATCGGATTGACTTGCTGCAGCGTGAAAATCTGCCGCGTGCCGGGATACTCGCCCGGATTGAGGTTGCGGTTGACGACCACGCCGTCGATCGGCGAGACGATCGTGGCTTTCGCAATCTGCACGCGCTCTTGGTTGGCGTTGGCCAGCGCGACGGCTTCCGTCGCCTGTGAGGCCTGCACGGTCGATGACTGCAAACCCGGCGCGTTCAACGACGAACCGTTCGCGGTAACGTTGGAGGCGGCGCTCGCGACCGCGGCTTGATCCGCGCGCAGCGTTTGCGCGTCGTCGTTGACGGTGGTTTGCTGCTGCGCCTCTTGCTGCTCGGCGACGTAGCCGTTCGAGAGCAATTGCTGGTAGCGGTGCAGGTCGGTCGTGTCGCGGGCGAGGTTCGCCTGCGCTTGGCGCACGGCGGTCTGCGCGGAACGCAGGGAGTCGACGCCCTGGGCGATCGACAGCGAACCGGCAAACGTGTTGTGGCTCGTCGCCGCGTGGTCGCTCTGCGCTTGCGCGAGGTCGGACTGCAAGGCCGCGTTGAGATCGGCGGTATCGAGTTGCGCCAGCACCTCGCCACGGTGGACGACGTCGCCCTCGGCGACGTTGACGCTGTCGGCCGGTTCGGTGAGGGTCGATGAGATGGCGACGTTCTGGTACGGCGCGATGACGCCGGCGAGCTGCTCGCCCGGGACGATCGCGCCTTGGACGGCCACGGTCGTCTCGACGTACGGGGCCTGCGCCACAATGGCCTTATGAGCGCTGCCGCACGCGGCGAGGGAGGCGCCGAGAACGCAGGCAGCGGCTGCTTGAGCGGCACGGCGATGAGAACGAGCGATCATGGTCTTCACGGCACCCATCAGTGTAGCCGCCGCCCCGGTTGACGATCCTTGAAAATTTCTTGGAAACGTGTGCACATTATCCCAGCAAAGCGTTAGATACTAAGCGAGCAATGGAGAACATCGGCGCGCGCGTTCTGGTCGTCGACGACGAAGACGCCTTACGGGAAATGCTCGATTACGGGCTGCATCAAGCCGGCTTTTCGGTGCGCACGGTGGCGGACGGGGCGGAGATGCTGCGCGCGATCTCCGACTGGGCGCCGGAAGTGATCGTACTCGACGTGATGCTGCCTAACGTCGACGGTTTCACGCTCTTGCCGTCGGTCCGGCGGTTGACCGACGCGCCGATCATCATGCTCAGCGCGAAAACCGAAACGGCGCAGAAAGTCACCGGTCTCGCGCGCGGTGCCGACGACTACGTCGGCAAGCCGTTCGAACTCGAAGAGCTGATCGCGCGCTTGAATTCGGCATTACGGCGGCCGCGCATGGAATTGCGCGAAAAATTCCGCTACGCCGACGTAACGGTCGACGTCGGCCGGCGCTCGGTCTTTCGCGGCGGACGCCGCATCGATCTCTCGACGCGCGAATTCGACTTGCTGTTGACGTTCGTGCGCAATCCCGAACAGGTCTTCACCCGCAGCATGCTGCTCGATCTGGTGTGGGGCGTGGATCGCGACGTAGTCCCAAATACGGTGGAGACCTACATCTCCTACTTGCGAGCGAAAATCGACAGCAACGAACCGGTCAAGTTGATCCAGACGCTGCGCGGCGTCGGCTACGCGTTGCGCGCCATGGAGCGATGAGCGCTTCGCTCGAGCGGCGCCTAACCATCATCTCAGCCGTCGTCATCGGCGGCGGCTTCGTAGCGATCGTGATCGCGTTTACCCTCTTCGCGTTTTCGACTTACGTCAGCACGCTCAACCGCGACGTGCTCGACACGATCGTCGACGTGCAGAGCGTGTTGCAAAATGCCGGCGGCCCGCCGAGCGATGCGCGCGTGGCGGCGCGGCGGCTTTCGGCCCACTTCTTCAGCGACCAAATGCGCATCTCGCTGCTCGATCAGCACCGGCGCGTGGAGATCTACCGCCGCTCGGCAACGATGCCGTACGTCTTTAGCACGAGCGGCCGCAACGACGCGGTGCGCGAATACCCGATCGACACGTTCCCGGCGCGAACGGCGCTGGCGCTGGCCACGTTCTTCGGCTTGGTCCCGCAACGCACCACGGTCGGTCCCCTGCTCGTCGTCGTTCGGGTTCAGGAGACCGCGCTCGTGCACGACGTCGCGCAGCTGCTGCCGATGTTGTGCGTCGCACTGGTGTGCGCGGTTATCCTCGGGATCTTGCTCGGCCGCGTGCTGGTGCTGCAGGCGTTGCGCCCGCTCAACGATGTCACTGCGGCACTCGAGCGTTTTGCGGCCGGCGATTTGACCCCGCGCACCATTCCGGCGCACGCCGACCACCAGCTACAAGATCTGACGCGCGCCTACAACGGCGCGATCGCGCAGGTTGAGCACGCCTTCGCCGAACGCGACGAAGCCCACGAATCGATGCGGCAGTTCATGTCGGACGCGGGGCATCAGTTGCGCACGCCGCTGACCGTGATTCGCGGCTTCATCGGCGTGCTGCTGCGCGGCGACCTGCGCAGCCCCGCCGATCACGCCGGGATCCTCACCACGATGAACGCGCAGTGCATGCTGATGGGCTCGCTGATCGAGAAGCTGATTCTGCTCGACGTGTGGCAGCACGAGCGCGGCTCGCAGCCTGAAGTGGTCGACGTCTCGCAACTGGTCGAAGACGTCGTTATGCCGATCGCTGAGGCTTCGCCCGGGCGCACGGTGGAACTCGACATCCGGCCCGGCGCGATGGCGCGCATCGACCCGATCGGCGCTTCGTACGCGTTGACCAACCTCGTCGATAACGCGATCAAGTACGCGCCCGAGAGCCCGATCGAGGTTACGCTCGATTACGACGAGCGCTTCATTCGCATCGCCGTCACCGATCACGGCGCCGGCATGTCGGAAGACGAGGCCCAGCACATCTTCGACCGCTTCTATCGCGGGCCGCTGCGCCGCGACGTGCCCGGGTCGGGCCTCGGCCTGCCCATCGCGCGCAGCGCGATCGAACGCGCCGGCGGCACGCTCGTGGTCGAGAGCCGGCCCGGCAGCGGCGCCCGCTTCATCATCCGCCTGCCCGTGGCACAGGTGCCGTCGATGAACGGAGCACGTGTGCCGGCCTAAACGGCGCCGCCGCGCTTTTTCTGGGAATAGCTCCTCGCATGGCGGGGCGCAAATCCGGTACGTGGCAGATCATCGCTCCGCTCGTCCCGATCTACGGGATCACGCTGATCGACGTCTTCGGATACATGATCATGATCCCGCTCTTGCCGTATCTGGCGCAGAAGTACGGCGCCAGCGGGGTCGAGGTCGGAGCGCTGCTGGCCACGATGGCCGTCGCGTCGACCGTGGCGGCACCGGTGTGGGGCGCACTCAGCGACCGCGTCGGCCGCAAACCCGTGGTCCTCATTTCGCAGTTCGTCTCGCTCGGCGGTTACGTCGCATTAGCGCTCGCACCAACGCTCGGGATGCTCTTCATCGCGCGCGGCATCGCCGGCATCGGCGGCGGCAACCTCGGCGTCACGCAATCCTATATCGCCGACGTCACGCCCGAGCGCTATCGCGATCGCGCGTATGCGGCGTTCGGCGTGGTGTTCGGTTTGGGCATCGTCCTCGGCCCCGTGACCGGCGGATTCCTCGTGCACTTCGGCTACGGCGTATCGTTTCTCGCGGCGGCTTGCATCGAAGCGATCAACATCGTGTTGACGCTGCGCTTTCTGCCGCAAGTGAAGCGCAAACCCGGACAGCGCTTCAATCTGCAGCAAGCGATGCGCCACGTGCTCGAGCGGCCGGCGGTGCGCAGTCTCGTGGTGCGGCACGGCCTGTTCATCTTCGCGGTAACCTACTTCTTCACGATCTTCGCGCTGTTCGTGCAGCGCATGCTGCACGGCGGTCCACAGCTCTCGAGCTGGCTGATCGCGGGCTGCGGCGCGGTCGGCGGCATCACGCTGGTGGCCGCGGTCGGGCCGCTCGCAAAACGGTACGGTGATGCGAAGGTCGCGCAAGCCGGCATCGCGCTCAGCATCATCGCTTATGCCGGGCTCGGCTTTGCGCACGATCTCTGGTCGTATTGCGCGGTGCTGGTCGTGTGGTCGGCCGGCGCGTCGTGCGTCGAACCGACGCTTTCGGCCCTGCTTTCCAAACGCGCGCCGGCAAGCGAACGCGGCGCAGCACTAGGCTTCAACGATGCGATCAGCAACCTCGCGCTGATGGCGGCGCCGGCGCTCGGCGGGTTCATCATCGACCGGAACATCGCCCTCATCGGCCTCGTGCCCGGGGCCGCGCTCATCGTCGCGTTTGTGCTCGGATCGTTCGACCGCAGCAGGGGCTGATCGAAAGCCCGGCTTTCTGGGAACACGGGTGAGGTGAACGTTCCCTGGCGGCCCGCCGAGCTCTCGATCGCGGACGACGCACTGTACGGCGGGCTCGCCGATGCAGGCGGCGTGCCGCGCATCGGGCGCGCGGGCGAACACGATCGCCTGCGCGCTGCCGGCGCCGCCGACCTTGCTTGGGGCCGCCTCTACGAGGGCCACGTCAACGCGCTCCAGCTCATCGCGCGCCTCGGCACGGCGCGCCAGCGGCAGCAGGCTGAAGACGACGTGATGCGCGGCTGCCTGTTCGGGGTCTGGAACACGCAGGCGGCGGACGGCGTGCACGTGGTGGACGTCGATGCCGGCGGTGTCACGATCGCGGGCCGCAAGACGTTTGCTTCCGGTGCCGGCCGCGTCGCGCGCGCGATCGTTACCATCGGTTGGCCCGACGGCTCGACGCAGCTCAGCATCATCCCGCTGGATCGCGTCGCGACGACCATCGATCGCTCGTTCTGGCACCCGTACGGCATGGAAGATTCCGACAGCTTCGCGATCGATTTCCGCGGCGTGCATTTGTCGTGCGAGGACCTGCTGGGCGGCCCGAACGACTACGAACGCAGCCCGTGGTTCACCGCCGGCGCATCGCGTTTCGTCGCCGTGCAAACCGGCGGCATCGAGCAACTCACCGGCGACTTCGGCGCGTTCCTGCGACGGCGCGAAGTGCACGAAGATCCGATCCAGCTGACGCGCTTCGGCGAATGCGTGATCGCCGCGCGAACGGCGCGCATGTGGACCGATGCCTGCGCCGAGTGCTGGATGCGCTACGACGCTGCGCCCGGCGATCTGACCGAAAGCACGTTGCTGATCACGGTCGACGCGGCACGCACCGCCGTCGAGCGTGCCGCGCTCGACGTTGCCGAGCGGGTCGAACGCGGCGTGGGCGCGCGCGGGCTGCTCGAAACCGAACCGTTTGCGCGCCGCTTACGCGACTTGCGGATGTATCTCCGTCAACCCGCGATCGACGACACGCTGCTGCGTGTCGCGCGGTCGTCGCTGACCCCGCGCGCGATCAGCTGACGGAGGACGGCCGTGGCCTCGGCCGCGGGTACGCATGCCGGATGTTCGCTCGGCGGGCCGACGTCTTCACCGCGCAGGCGCGCAACCGTAATCTCCGGATCCTCGACGCGCAACTGACGATAGAGCTCGCCCTGCTCGTGCCAGAGACGGATGCGCGCGCCGAAACCGCCTGCCGCGCGCGACTGAAAACGCGCCGACGTCGCCACACGGACGCGCAGGCTATGGCGGATGCGCGCGCCGATGCGATCGAGCGCATCGTAGAGCGCGATGTCTTCAAGCGCGCGCACAGGCGGAACGCCGCCGGCCGCATTGTAGGCGCTTAAGCGAACGGCGAGGCTGGGACCCGAACGCTGCCAGTGCCGCGGCCACGGATCGTACGGTCGCGGATCCAATTGCGTCTTGAGTTGCGCGATGGTCAGGTGATAGCGATCTTCTTCCAGCAGCATGTTGCGCGTCGCTTCCGGCAGCGCGCGCCAATCGGCGGGGTCGACCTGGATGCGGCCGGTGACGACGTCGACGTGTTCCATCTCGCGCAACGTCCACGCGAGCCACGTCGGTGACGGAACGCTGTCGGCGTCGGTCGCGGCCAAAATGGCATCCGGCAGGCCGGCTGCGGCGAAGCGCGCGGCGGCGGCGTTCATCGCGGTACGGCGCGCCGTTCCGATGTGCGCAACGTTCGGCGGCAGGGACTCCTCGGCAACGTAGATCGCGTGCTCGGGATGGCGGCGAGCGGCGGCGCGAACGGCCTCGGCGGTATCGTCGAAGCAGTTGTTGGCATACACGAGCACGTCGAACGTTGCGGGCGCGAGGCGCGAGCCGTCGGTGTCGCGCTGACCGGCCAGCGCATCGAGCGTCCGGCCGATGAACGCGGCCTCGTCGCGCGCCGGGATCACGACCGTGATCCGGCACGCCGGGTGCGGCGCGGGCAGGGTGGCAAACGGATCGAGGGCGATCACTTGCGTACGAGCAGGTCGAGGCGGTACCGTTCGGCGCGAAAATGCTCCTTCGCTTCGAAGCGCCGGTCGGCCAGGAACGCCTCGTGTACGGCGTCCCCTTCGCGGACGTAGTCGTCGACGTGCGGTAAGAAATGGACGAGCAGCAGCTCACCCTCCGGCAAGAGGCGATCGGCGATCGTATCGCGGGCGCGCGCGAGATCCGCGTCCGACCAGTAGTAGCCGACTTCGCAGCACGTGATGAGATCAAACATCGACGGCGAGCACTGCTCGGGAAACGCCGCGCGCACGACGCGGACGTGCGGCTGGTGCGCACAGCGCACGCGCGCGCTGCGGATCGCGAGTTCGCTGATGTCGACCGCGATCAGTTCGTCGCAGCGGCGTGCGAGCCGTTCGGTGAAGACGCCGATCGAACAGCCGATCTCGAGCACGCGCCCGTAATGCGGCGCCAGCACCGAGAGCGAGCGATCGTATTTTTCGCGTTCGTACGGGCTGCTGGCGAACGCCCACGGATCGTCGGCTTCGGCGTAGATCGATTCGAAGTACTCGCGACTGAGCGACATTACGAACGGCCGGCCGGGATGACGAAACGCTCGTACGGCCCGAGCGCCAGCAGCAACAGATCTTCGGGCAATTCGAAGGCCCACGACGCATCGGTGACAAGCTTCCCGAGTTGCGAGCGGTGTTCGCTCAGCGCGGCCCGTTTCGCGGGCAACCACGGCCCGCTGGCCACTTCTACCGTGACGCCTTCGTGCGGCAACGGCGCGTCGGACGCATCGCCGATCACGCCGAGCCAGACCGCATATTCGAACCGCAACGCGCGCGGGCGTTCGGCCAGCACGACATCGACGAGCGACGTCGCCGAACGATGGTCGCAGTGCGGATCGCGCCGCCACGGTGTCGCCACGGCCACGTCGGCGTCGTCCGGGATCGCCGCTCGCAGCGCCGCGAGCAATGGAGCCGCGCCGTCGTCGCCGGCCGCCGGCACGGTGCCGTCGGGCCAACGCAAAAATTGCGGCGGGGTCTTCACGCCGAGACGACGGAGCGCACGCCGCGCCTCATCTTCGCGCACAGCGCGCAGGCGTTCCGGCGGATAGGCCGACGAGTTTTCGTGAGATGCCGCGCCGTCGGTGAGATAGATCACGCGCACCGGCAAGTGCATCGACGCGCGCGCGATGAGCGCGCCGCAGCCGAGCACGTCGTCGTCGGGGTGCGGCGCTATCACGATCAACGCCGAGGCCGTCCGCAGAAAGTCTTCGGGAAAATCAGCCATGGGAGTGCTTCATACCCGGATAACGGCGGGTAAACGCCTGCATATGAATCCCGAGTTCACGCCTGAGGGTCCGCTGCGTCCGTGGGCTAAAAATCGGACGTTAGGTGCGATAGCGGACGCAATTCAGCCGGCCGTCAGAGCGCTGCTCGACGGCGACGACGGCGCACGCCGGCCGATCAAGGATCTGCTGCACGGCACGTCTCTCGGTCATCCGCTGCACCCGCCGCTGACCGATATTCCGATCGGCGCGTGGACCGTGGCGGCGGTGTGCGATGCCCTCCAACTCGCCGGCGTCGAGCGCTATCGCGACGCCGCCGATGTGGCGATCGCGATCGGCGCGCTCGGAGCGGTGGGCGCCGCCGTTACCGGTCTCGCCGATTGGTCCGACACGAAAGACGAGCCGCAACGCTTGGGCCTGCTGCACGCAATGCTCAACAGCGCGGCGCTGACGAGCTACGTTGCGTCATTGCTCGCGCGGCGCACCGGCGCGCGCGGCTTCGGACTCGCGGCGGCGTTTGGCGGCTATGGTCTCATGGCGCTCGCCGGCTACCTGGGCGGCGAACTCGCCTTCGGCATGCAGCTGGGTGTCAAGCACACTGTTATCCCGCACGAACCGCCGCTCGACTTCGTGCACGTTCTCGATACGATCGAGCTGACCGACGGCGTGATGCATCCCGCACAGGCGAACGAACTGCCCGTCTTGGTGACACGCTTTGACGGAACGACGCGTGCCGTCGGCGGGGTGTGCACGCATCGCGGCGCGCCGCTCGCCGAGGGCGAGCAAGTGGGGCGTTGCGTGCGCTGTCCCTGGCACGGTTCGCGCTTCTCGCTCGACGACGGGCACATCGAGGAAGGCCCGGCGACGTTTCCCCTACCGAACTACGAAACGCACGCGGCGGCCGGCGGGATCAGCGTTCGTATGCGGTGACGTCGGTGGGCCAGTTCGCAAACGAGCTGGCTTCCGCCACGATCATGCCGAGCGGCGCGCGTCCCATGCGGCGCGCGCCCTTGGACGATACGTGCACCGAGTCGCCCCAAATGAATTGGTACTTCTTATCGGGCGTCGCGATGGTCGGCTTGACGATGTACACACCGTTCTCGGGAAAACGGAAATCCATCGCCTTCTCGGTGCCTTCGTACATCGGTTTTGCGTCGAGGTTCGTCAACAAAAGCGGACGATCGTCGCCGAGACCGCGGCCGTGCACGATCAGCGACGACTTCACGTCGGCGAGCGGACCGCTGCGCAGCGCGACGCTCTTGCCGACCGCAATCGTCTTGTCGATCAGCTCGGCCACGGTGATTCCGGGCCGCAAGACCTCGAGCAGGCGCGGGTAGAGCTCGGCGTGCATCTTCGCGAGCTCGAGCAGCACCGGATCGCACCGGCGCACCGCAATCGGCCGGATCTGCTGCGCGCGGTAACCGATGACCGACGATTCGATTTCCGAAACGATGACGTCGCCTTCGTCTAAGGGGCGGCCGGTCGGGCGCGAGAGCGTGCGGCCGGGCAAGGGCGCGGCGATCCAGTTGAAGTGCACCGACTGCTCCGAGCCGCGCGCGTACATCGCGTGCATCGTCTCGGCCCAAACGACGTAATCCGGCACGCCGGGCTGCGCCGCGAACGTTTGCGCATCGACGCCGCGTTCGATCAAATCGACCGAGCACTGCAGCACCGCGACTTCCTCGTCGCTCTTGACCTCGCGCACTTCTTGCAGCAGATCGGATGCATCGACGAACGTGGCCTGCGGGCACGCTTTGACCAGCGCTTCGTAGTTGCCGTACATGATCGTGCCCTCGGGCGTGCGCGTGCCGCCGCCGAGGCCCGAGATGCCGATGCGTTCGTTCGTGATGCCGAGTTCGCGCAGCCGTTCGCCCAGCACGCGGCCGTAGCGCCGATTGGCTTCGCGCACGTCGGTGACCCAATCTTGAATCGACGGTCCCCAGCGTTCCGCGGCCGACGTTGCGACGACGGTGACGTCGCCCTCGAGCGGAATGAGCGCGGCGATCGATGCGTCGGCGCCTCCGCCGCAGTGCGAGAGATATCGCGCGTCCGCTTGCCAATCGGTCGAATTCCCAGGATTGGCCGGGGCGACGATCGCCGCGAGGTTGTCGCGTTCCATGAGACGCCGGACGGCGGCCCAGCGACGATCGCGCTCGGCGATCGAAAAGCGGCGAAAAACATGCCGTGGAATCGTACTGATCTCAAGCCCTCCCTCGAACGGGAAGATTGTTTAGCCACGCTAAGGTACTTCCTCCAACCATCTCTCTGCAAGAAAGCTCGAACATGCCGGAATTGCGCCTCCTCATCGAAGACCTCGTTGCCGGAAATCACATCCTCTACAATCAGGGAATCGTCGACGGATACGGCCACATCAGCTTCCGGCATCTAGATAAACCAGACCGCTTTTTCATCGCCGCGGCCGTCGCGCCGGGCCGGGTGAAAGAGGGCGATATTCTCGAGCTCGACCTCGACGGCAAGATCGTTTCCGGCGAAGACCGTCCGACGTATTCCGAACGCTTCATTCACGCCGAAGTATATCGTGCGCGCGCGGACGTGCAGTCGGTGATCCATAGCCACTCGCCCACGGTCATCCCGTTCGGCATCACCGACGTTCCGTTGCGCCCGATCATGCAAACGGCGTCGTTCTTGCACACCGGCGTGCCGATCTACAACTCACGCCTCGTCCCCGAAGCGAAGAGCCCGCTCGTCAGCTCGCCGGTGCTCGGCAAAGCGCTCGTCGCGAGTTTGGCGCAGAACAACGTCGTGCTCATGCGAGGGCATGGCAACACCGTCGTCGGCCCGGACATCCGCGAGACCGTGTCGCGCGCGATTTACACCGAGCTCAATGCACGCCTGTTGCTGCAAACGCTGTCGCTCGGACGGCCGATCGAGTATCTCAACGATACCGAAGCCGAGACGATGATGTCGCGCGGAGCCGGTCTTCCGAACGTCGGCAAAAGCCACGGCGTCGACCGTATCTGGCAGATGTGGATCGACGAGGTGCGGCGCAGCCAATCATGATTCGCCGGAACTTTCTCGCTGCCGCGGCCGCGTTCACGGCGATGCCGGCGCAGGCGTTCGCGCAGGCCGAACCGCCGGCGATGATCCGCTTCGCCGCGCAAGCCGGCGACGATCTGCGGCCGGTGCTCTACGCGCTCAGCACGGGAATGTTCAAACAAGCCGGCTTGGACGTGGTGATGCAAACGGGCAACGGTTCGACCACGGCGCAAGCGGTGAGCGGATGATCTACCGCAAGATTCACCGACCTCGGGTGTCGTCGTGGCGACGAACTCGCCGCTGCGTACCGGGCGCGACCTGCAGGGCAAGGTCGTCGGCTGTTCCGCGCTCGGCGGCATCGCCTATCTAGGGTTGCGCGCGCTCGTCGATGCTCAAGGCGGCGACTCATCGCTCATCAAGTTCATCGAGATGAACGGCTCGCTCACGCCGGCCGCCGTCGAAGAGGGCCGCATCGATGCCGGCGTCACGGAAGAGCCGCATCTGACCGAGAGCATTCGCAGCGGCAAAGTACGGCTGCTGCTCGACATGTTCGACGGTTATCCGAGCCCCCCGCTGGAATCGGTGTTCTTCACCACCCGCGATTTCGCAAGCAAACATCCCGAGGCGATCGCGCGCTTCGCAAAAGTCGTCCAGGATGCGGCGAAGTACACCAATACGCACGAAGCGCAGACGCTGCCGCTGTTCGTCCAGCTCTCCGGCATGGACCCGAAGCTCGCCAATCAGATTCACCATTCGTTCACGCCGGTCTCGTTCAACGCAGCGCAGATTCAGCCGGTCATCGAACTCGCCGCCAAATACAAGGCGATCCCGGCGAGCTTCGACGCGCGTGAGTTACTTGCGCAGTAGCTAAGAACTGTTTCTCGACCGTAGGGAACTCGATGTTCGTCACATCGGATACTGAGCGGACGGGATATCAGGAACGCGCTCGACGCGCCCAATAGATGGCCTGTGCGGAACGGCGCGAGACTCTAGACGTAGCCATGATGTCGTGTCAGAATTCTCACAACGCTATTAAGACGGGAATTTGTCTCATCGCTCCACCTGGGTGGGGCCTACCCCGATAGCAGTGACGCGGGGCGCCCCTCCTCGACTGGCTAGACTAACGGCAGCATTCACTCTTATTTGCCTTCACGTGTCGATAGGAAAGTGCAAGCATGTTCGCCCCGAAGGTCGCCAAACCACAGACGCAGGCCACCGCAAGCGCAGCGACTAGAGTCGAGCGGAGCATTGGGAATCAAGCAACGCTCAGGAGAGTGGCCCAACGGGCAACGAACCTTCGTGAGAGCGAACTTCACGGCCACGACGAGCAAGAGGCTGACCTTGCAAGCCTGACCGCCGCCGCGCCTCCAATCGTGCAAAAAGTGCTTCGCGAGCCAGGCCAGCCGCTAGATCAGTCTTCCCGGGCTTTTTTTGAGCCTCGTTTCGGCTTCAACTTTGGCTCTATACGCATCCACACCGACGCCAACGCTGCACTGTCGGCGGATGCGGTGAGAGCTCTTGGATACACAGTTGGCAACCACATCGTTTTCGGCGCCGGTCAATATCAACCCGCAACTCCGAAGGGACGGCAACTGCTGGCGCACGAGCTGGCACACGCAGTTCAGCAGCGCTCGAGAAACACCCCGGACTCCGAGCCTCCGATAGGTAACACCAGCGGCTCCTATGAGCGTGAGGCTGACGAGGCGGCACAAGCTGTGTTTGACGGACGGGCGTTCGAGCTGGGACCTGTAAATGGCCCAATTTTGGCTCGCAAGACGAGCGAAGGCGTGCACGACTCTGAAGAGCTGGGTGATGCCGCTCGAGCATTTATGGATAACAACTCTAATCTAGGAACGGATACGTTGAGTAAGATTAGATCGGGGATATACAAACTCGCCAGCGAATCGGGAACCTATGAAGTAGCGTACTCGTTTTTCAACGTGTATTCGCATTTTAACAACAGCATAAGACAAATGACGCCTCTCGAGGAAGAGAAGGAAAAGTCGCTCGGGAATCGCTTGGCGGTGACGGACACAACCTTGGGGTTCACCACGACAACGCTGCAATCAGTCGTTTTGGGCTACGGTGATACGCAGCTAGCTACTTTATTACTACACGAGCTTTCGCACACCGGGCACGTCGGTGGTAGCGTTGCCGGAGAGGGTGCATATCAGGAGGGCCAGTCATACGGGCTCGAGTACTTTTACGCCGAAATTGCCGGCGATACGAACCGAACAGAAAAAATTCGGGGCATCGTGAGCGCTGGGGACGTGCTCGGTTATTCGAAGGCGGCAAGTCTGCCGAGGTTTCAAGAAGATTTCAAGGTCACGTACGCGCTTATGACAGCGCTAAGGGAAGTTGTTACTAACGGATCCTCGTCGCATCTCCCATTCCCTGACCTTACCTCGGCGCGTGCGCAACTACTGGAAGAACAGGTCGTGACAAGCTTCCAGTCGCCGGGCACTGAACTGGCCAAATATATTGCTTATGTGAGGTCCAATCTCGCCTCATTCAAGATTCCACCATTATAGCTGCTCCCGCAGCGGCATATTCTGATATCGCTTTCACCGCTGAATCATCGCCTCGCACTGAACGGCGGCGATTGTTTAAACAACCTATTGATCGCAAGAATATGGAGTGACCCAGAAAAAGTTGGCTTACTGTCGTCGCTATCGCAGTTTTTCCGCTGCGGCCCAGCCCGCGTACGTGGCAGGCATCGCATCGAGCACGCTCAGCCTGCGCGGTGCCCAGCCCAGCACTCGGCGCGCCTTCTCGGGCGAGCTGACCTCGTTGCGATCGAACCATGTGCTCGCGCTGTCGCCCTTCATCGGTCCTTCGAAACGGATCTCGCCGGTATAGCCCGCTGCCGCGAGCGACGCGCGCATCACGTCCAAGCAGCGGTAGCGCGTCCCGTCGGTGATGCAGAACACCTCGCCGTCGATCGAACGGTCCGCCTCGACGGCGCGCAAGTACGCTTCCGAGAGATCGTCGACGTGCAGCCACGACCACGCTTTCTCTTGGTTGCCGCGATACGCGACATCGCCGGATTTGGCCATCTCGAACCAATCCGCCACCTGACTGTTGAAGCCGCCGTTCCCGTACGTGAAGCACGGCCGCAGCACCACGGTGCCGACGTTCGCAATCCCGAGCGCTTCGATCTCGAGCGCACGCCGGAAACCCAACGGATAGGCCGGGTTGGGCTCGATGGTCTCATCCAAAACACGGCCGCCGACATCGCCCATGATCGAGCAGCCGGTGGTGTAGATCAGACGGCGGCACGTTCCGGATTGTTCGGGCAACGACGCGAGCGTAGCGAACAGCGTGCGATCGGTTTCCTTCATCGCTTTTTTATCGAACGTCGTGTAGACCATCACGTGGCTTTGCTCGAGCACGTCGCGATAGGTATCCGGTTGACTCACGTCGCCGCGAAGAATCGCGATCTCGTGCATGCGCAGGATGTCGAGCCGCGGCGACTCGAGATTGCGGGCGAGTCCAGTGACCTGATGGCCGGCCGAAGCCAGCCGGATGGCGGCATAAAACCCGGCGTATCCGGTCACGCCGGTGATGAGTATACGCATGTCGCCCGCCTCCTACGCGGTATCGCTGACGCGTGAAATGTCTAGACGACCGCGCGCAGCGTCGCGGTATCGTACGGCTTCAACGGCTCGCCGCGCTGGACTTTCCGCACCCACGCGGCGTCGTTGAGAATCGCGCGCGCCGACGCGATCAGATCGAATTCACCGCGCTCGAAGCGCCGCATGACCTTGTCCATGTTGTCGGTCGACTGCGGCGGACCGGACGCGCCCGGGCTGAAAAACGAACGCCCGATGCCTATTCCGCCACCTGTGATCGTCACGCGGCCGGTGATCTTCTTCGCCCAGCCGGCGAGGTTGAGATCGGAACCGGGGAACGCGGGATTGTCGAACATGCCTTCGGCCGCATCGAACACGTCGACGCCGGCTTCCGCCAGCGGCTCGAGCACGTCGGCGAACTCCGCCGGCGTATCGGCGTTGGTAGCGTCGCGGTCTTGGTGCTTCCACTGCGTGAAGCGATAGAAGATCGGCAGCGCATCGCCTACAGCGCGGCGGATCGCGCGCACGACTTCCGCGCCGAAGCGCGTACGTTCGCGGCGGTTGCCACCCCAGCGGTCGGTGCGGAGATTCGTCTCGCCCCACAAAAACGAATCGGGCAGGTAGCCATTCGCGCCGTGAATTGCAATGCCGTCAAAACCGAGCTCCGCGGCGTTATGTGCGCTGCGTCCGTAACCATCGATGATTTCGAGAATCTCAGCATCCGTCAACGCGCGGCCGGGCTTGGCAAGATGCTCGATGTGTTCGGGACTGAGCAGCGTGCGCCGGCCGAGCGGTCCCCAAATCCCCGACGGCATCGCCGTTTCCGCTTCGGGATGATAGCCCGTGCCGGATTCGCGCCTCACGCCCATGTGCCACAACTGCGGCACGACCTTGCCGCCGCCCGCGTGCGCGAGTTCGACCACGCGCCGCCAGCCCGCGAGCGCGGCATCGCCGTGCAGCACCGGAATCGCGCAACCGCGTCCTTCACCCGCGCCGACGGATGCCGGATGATCGACGCCGTCCCCGCCGACAACCACGAGGCCGATGCCGCCGTCGACGCGCCGGCGAAAATACTGCGCCAGCCCTTCGTCAGGCACGCCGTTCGGCGAACTGTTGCGATTCGCCGGCGACATCGCGAAGCGATTCGCAACCTTTAAGCTGCGAATCTGCAACGGTTCGAAGAGCGCGGCGACGTCGGTCATGCGGATTCCCCTCAGTTGGGAAATCCGTTTAGCTCTCTAACTACTTAAATCATGCACCCGCGCGTACGGGCAATTTCCAGTTCGGACGCACGAAGTGGCACGTATAGCCATTGGGATAGTGCTCCAAGTAATCTTGGTGCTCGGGCTCCGCTTCCCAGAATTCGCCGGCCGGCGCGACTTCGGTCACGACCTTGCCGGGCCAAATTCCCGATGCGTCGACATCTTTGATCGTGTCTTCCGCGATGCGCTTCTGCTCGTCGCTCGTGTAGTAAATCGCCGAGCGATAGCTCGTGCCGCGATCGTTGCCTTGACGGTTGAGCGTCGACGGGTCGTGGATTTGAAAAAAGAACTCGAGGATCGCCCGGTAGCTGGTCTTGCTCGGGTCGAAAATGATCTCGACCGCCTCGGCGTGCGTACCGTGGTTTCGGTACGTTGCGTTTTTCACGTCGCCGCCCGAGTAGCCGACGCGCGACGAAATCACGCCGGGTTGTTTACGGATCAAATCTTGGACGCCCCAGAAACAGCCCCCGGCCAGGATCGCGCGTTCGGTCGATGCACTCATCTCTTCTCTCCTTATCAGAGTCCAGTCACTAGAACCGCAACGGTAGGCGCCTTGGTGGCACCGTCGCGAAGGGCGTTTGCCTTACCCATTCTTCGGGGGGATGGCCATGACGCAGACTCGGCACGACTTTTTGGCGACCGGAGCGGTTGCCGCAACCCTGACCAGCAGCGCCGCCCTATTGGGCTCGCCCGTGCTCGCAGCAGCCGGCGACGCCGACGCATCGCACCCGGCGCCGCCGCTCCAGAACTTCGGATCCTACGCCGCACCGACCGACGTCAAGCCGGTCAACATCATCAATTTGCGCGAGTTGGAAGCGGCGGCCCAAAAGGTCATCCCGCCCGGCGGCTTCGGCTACATCGAAGGCGCGGCCGGCGATGAGTGGACGAAACACGAGAACGAAGCGGCCTACAAGCGCGTCACGATCGTGCCGCACTATCTCAGCGGCCTCGCTTCCGCCGACACGTCGACGACGCTGCTCGGCAACAAGCTCTCGATGCCGATCATCGTGACCGTGATGGGCGGCCATGGTTTGGCGCACGCATCGGCAGAAGCCGGCACCGCGCGCGGAGCAGCTGCAGCGGGCACGCTGATGATCGCGCCGTCGCAGTCGAACGTCACGCTCGAAGATACGATGAAGGCCGGCGACAATCCGAAATTCTTCCAACTCTACATTCCGCCCGACCGCGGCGTGACGCGCGACGTCATCCTGCGCGCGAAAGCGGCCGGATACAAGGCGATCACGGTCACGATCGATGCCTTCGTCTCCTCGAACCGCGAGACGGACATCCGCAACAACTTCCACTCGAGCCTACCGAATGCCAACTTCCCGAACGTGGTGAGCCGCGGTTACGGAACCACGCCTTTCAAAGAAAACCTCGGTTGGGACGACATCGCCTTCATCCGCGACACCACCGGCCTGCCGGTGTTTATCAAAGGCGTGCTCTCACCGGCGCTCGCCACCGAAGCGATCAAACACGGCGTAGCCGGTATCCAAGTCTCCAATCACGGCGGCCGTCAACTCGACGATACGCCCGCATCGTTCACCGTGCTGCCGCGCATCGCGGAAGCCGTCGGCGGACGCATCCCGATCATCGTCGACGGCGGCATCCGCCGCGGCCAAGACGTCTTCAAAGCCCTCGCGATGGGCGCGAACGTCTGCGCAATCGGACGCCCCATTCTCTACGGTCTCGCCCTCGGCGGCTGGATGGGCGTACAAGGCGTTCTCCAACACCTCAACGGCGAACTCGAAATGACGATGCGCCTCGCCGGCGCCAAAAACATCGCCGGCATCTCCCGCGCCTATCTGAGCTAACCCTGCGCATGAAGGGCGTGCGTGTAGAATTTTCGTGTAGCACCGTTTTTTTTGGTGATGCTGTGCGCGGCCGATGGGCGTAGGGCCGAGCGTGTCTCTCCTGCTTCCTATACCATTTACAGCGTTGTTAGATCTTGAATTCGCCGTGGGTTGATTTGGCGAAGAGGTCTTCGGGGGTGAAGAGGCGCGAGGTGAGGCCTTGGGTGTGGGACCAGCGCGCAGCGGCTTCGAGGGCGGCGCGGTTGCGTGCGATGCCGTAGGGCCAGTGGTCGGGGCCGAACATCGCGCGCGCTTCTTCCACGGCCTCGACCAGCCACGGCACGCTCGCCTTGAGCGCGCCGCCCGTGCCGTAGATGTCGCGTAACGCGGCGTCTTTCGACTGCGCGAACGCTTTCACGACGCTGACCGGCAGCCACGGATATTGCTCGATGAGCGCGCGCCGAATGCCGAGCGTGTGCATGATCGGGAACACGCCGGTCTTCTGGAAGTACGCCTTCTCCAGTTGCTGATGATCGGGGAACAGCCGCGCTACCGGTGCCGTGCGGTATTCGAAGCACGACGGCGATGACGCGCTGATCATGCCGTCGAGTTCGCCTTCGGCCAGCATCAGGCTCAGCGACTTCTTCGTGGCCGACTCGACGACGACGCCCGGCGGCAGCTGCAGCGGAAATTTCTCGTGGCGCCCCGGCTCTTCGAGCCCGCCGTTGACCCACGTGATCTGATCGGGCGTGATGCCGTACTCGTCTTGCAGAATGCCGCGCGCGGTGATGCCGGCCGTCTGCGTGTACTCCGGCACGCCGACGCGTTTGCCGATCAGCTCCTTCGGTTCACGTATGCCGCGGTCGGTCCGCACGAAGATCGCCGAATGGCGGAACATCCGGGAGAGGAACACCGGCACCGCCTGATATTCCCACGGCCCTTTGTCGATCGCCATCATGTATGCCGAAAGCGACATCTCGGTGATGTCGAACTCGTGGTGGTGAAAGACGCGGTAAAACAGCTCTTCGATGCGCAGCGGAATGACGTTCAGATCGACGCCTTCGATGCGCACGTCGCCGGTCTGCAGCGCTAAGGTGCGGTCGTAGTTCCAGCCGCCGTACGTGAGTGGAAGCAGGCTCACCGTCGCTTAGACCGTGACCGAGATCTCGGGTGCGTGCACAGCGCGCTCGGTGAGCGCGTATTTCGCGCCGATGTTCAGCACCGGTTCGATCAGTTGCGGGTCGAAGGAGGTGGCGAACGTATTGCGCGCCATCGAATTTGCGGTTTCGATCGGAATCTTCGTAAAGCGGCTTTCGATGACCGCCGTTTCGGGTCGATGGACGTTCACCCAGCGCGCGGTGTCGTAGAGCGCGGCCGCAAGCCGGTGCGCAAGCGGAGTATTTGCCGCCAGCCACGAGCGTGATGCAGCGTAGACGTTGACATAAAACGGTTTGCCCATCGCTTCGAACGGGATGCCCAGCGGCCGTTGTTCGGACCGCGCGGCCGTGAGGAACGGCTCGCCCTGCAGCGCGGCCGCAATCGTGCCGCGCTGCAGCGCGGTGTTCATGTCGGGAAACGGCAGCTCGAAAAACTTGATCTTCGAAAGATCGGCGCCGTTGATGCGAAGCCATTCCGTCGCCATGCTGGAACTGAGCGATTTCAGGCCGACCACGCCGACGGTTTGACCCTCGAGATCCTTGGCGCTGTGGATCGCGCTCGTTTTCTCCGTCACCATGACGAGCGTCGGGCTTTGCTTCGCGAAGGCGCAGCCCCCGGCGAAGATCGCCAGCGGAAGCCCGTGAATGTAGGCGTTGGCAACCTGAATGCAGTCGCAAATCGCGACCTCGACCGCGCCGGTGATGGCAGCCTGTGCCGCGCCCGCGGCACCGCCGAACGGAATCAACTCAACATTCAAGCCGGCCTTCGTGTAGTAGCCCTGCTCTTGCGCGTACACCGGACCGAGCCCCGAGTCGTTGAGCGTGATGCCGATGCGAATGGGAGCCGACGTCGTCTGTGCGCGCAGCTCTGCATGGTGCGCCGAAAGCAACGTTGCGGCACCACCGCCGAACAGGAGCGCAGATGCGCGCGACCGGGTCATCATGGTCGCGCACTTACGCATGCGCTCGGTGAGCTCCCCTCAGCGCACGGCGGCGTCGCTCACGATCTCGGCGGCCGGAAACGAACGGTCGATGAGGTGGTATTTCGCCGCCGCTTCGATGACCGGTTGGATATCGTTCAGGTCGATCGTCGTGCCGACCCACGTGCGCTGCATGTGCGCGATGAACGCCGGGTCTTGCTTCGTGATCTGCGCGACGTCGCCGACCGTCGCGTCATTGTGGACGCGCGTGAACGCAGCGGCATCGGCGATCACCCGCGAAAAGCGCGCGGCAACCGCGTGGTTCTGCGCGAGATAGCTCCCCGTCACGAACCACACGCCGAGCAAGAAGCGCTTTGCGATCGCCGAGTTGACCCTCGTTACCGTACGCACGGAACCGGTAGCGAGCGCTTGCGCGTACGCCGGGTTGTCGACCACCGCCGCATCGATGCGGCCTTGCTGCAGCGCCGCGCCCGCGGCCTGCCACGGCAACTCGAGAAAACGCAAGGTGCTCGAGTCGCCGCCGTTCTGATCCATCCACGCATCCATGGCGACCGTCGCGAGCGAACGCAGCGAAGCGGCCGAAATGACCTTGCCGTTGAAATCACGCGCCGTCTTCAGCGGCGAATCGCGCGCCACGAGCAGGCCGCCGACGTCGGCATCGATCCACAGCCCGCCCGGTGCGATGATGCTGACCGGAATGCCGCGCCGGTGCGCTTGCATCAGCGCAACGAGCGTCGTGAGACCGATGTCGAGCGCGCCGCCGACGACGGCTTGCGAAACCGCATCACCGCCGCCGAGGCTCTGATAGTCGATCTTCAATCCGGCTCGCTCGAACGCGCCCGTGCGCATCGCGTACAAGAGTGGCGCGATCGAATCGGTCGGCACCGTGCCGACGCGAATCATCGTCAGCGGCGGAGTTTGCGCGATCGCCGCGCGCGGCAGCTGCGCCATAAGCGCGGCCGCTCCCAGTGCGGCTAGCGTCGCACGGCGCGAAAGCGTCACTCGGGAAAGCCGTAGTCGCGCTTTGCGGCTTCGGGCGTGACGTAGCCGCAAGCGACGTCGCGTCGCACCGCTTCGCGCGGACGCTTCGCGGGGTCGCCGAAACCGCCGCCGCCGCCGCTGCGCGTGATCATCGTATCGTTAGGCTCGAGGCGAACGGAGTGGAACTTTCCGTGCCGCGCCGGATTCTCGAGCGTGCCGTCGGCGCGTTCCACCTGCATTTGGTTCGGCAGCGCGGCGAGACCGCCGAGCAAACCCCACGGCGCGCACAGCGTGCGTTCGGCGTTGGTGTTGACCGTGAGCGGTGCGGTGACGCGCACGCGGCGTTCGATCCCAAGCCCGCCGCGAAACTCGCCGGCGCCGCCCGAGTCGGGGCGGAGCGCGTAGTTTTCGATCAGCACCGGGATCTTCGATTCGGTCGCTTCAACCGGCGAGTTGTGCGTATCGCCGTCGTTCTGGCATACGGTGCCGCTCATGCCGTCGGAGTTGTACTTCGCGCCAAAGCCGCCGCCCAGCACGCCGGCGCCCCGCGTGAAAAACCGCCCCGTCTTAGGGTTCAGACCGTAGAAGGTCGCCGAACACAGATCGGCATGGTGCGCCGCGATCGTGCGGTCCGGCACGCACTGCGCCATCGCTTTGAAGACGGTGTCGACAACCGTCATGGGAATCGTCATCCACATGCGCATCGCCGACGGCTTCACCGCGCTGATCACGCGCCCCGGCGGCAACACGATCTCGAGCGGCGAAAACGAGCCGTCGTTGATCGGGTAGAGCGTCGGCGTCGTGAGGCACTTGAAGGCGACTTGCGCCGCGCTGCGGCCGGCCGTGTCGCCGCTATTGAAGTAACCCGGCACCTGCGCGCCGACGTCGGTGAGATCGATCGTCATCTGCTCGCCTGAGATCGTTACGCGCACCTTGATCGGAATCGTCTTATCGCCGACGCCGTCGTCGTCCATGAACGATTCGGCTTCGTACACGCCGTCGGGCATCGACGCCACCGCCAGGCGCGCCTTGCGTTCGCTCATCGCGTAGATGTCGGTCACGCACGTATCGACGGCCTCGATCCCGTACTTGCGCACCAGCGCCGTGTAGCGCCGTTCGCCCGTGCGGATCGAGGCGACTTGCGCGCGGAAGTCGCCCATTGCGAGTTCCGGAATGCGCACGTTCGTGCGAATGATGCGCGTGAGCTCGTCGTCTTGCACGCCGCGCTTGAAAATCTTGACGATCGGCAGTTGCAGGCCTTCGGAGAAGATGTCTTGCGTGCGGCCGAGCGCGCCGCCGATATCCATCCAATGGCCCATCGAGGCAGCGAACGCCACGATCTTGCCGTCGTGAAAGATCGGCAGCGTGAAGATCAGATGGTTGAGGTGACTGCCCATGATATAGGCGTCGTTCGTAAGCAGGATGTCGCCCGGTTCGATGCCCTCGAGGCCGTAGAACGCGATCTTCGCCTTGATCGCATCGGAGAGCCCGCGAATGAACATCGGCAAGCCGAGGCCGATCGACATCGTATCGCCGTTGCGGTCGAAGAGACCGACCGTGAAGTCGAGCGCTTCGTAGATGATCGGATTGTAGGCCGTCCGCATCAAGTTGGTCTTCATCTCATCGGTGATCGCGATGAGGGCGTTGCGGATGATTTCGGCGGTCACCGGATTTCCGGCGTGCTTGATGGTTGCGGTCATGCTTCTTCCACCGTCAGGATCAGATGGCCATAGGGATTGACCACCACGTGCACCCCGGGCGGAATGCAGGTGAGCGAGCCGGGCTCTTCGATCATTGCGGGTCCGGTAAACGTCATGCCCGCATTGAGGCGGTCGCGGTCGTAAATTGCAGTCTGCACCGGCGCTCCCGCCGAGAACCGCACCGCGCGGCGTTCGATCAACGCCTCCGACGGATCGGTATCGCCCGAAAGCAAGCGCGGCGGCTGCGGTTTGTTCAGCGCGCCAACGACCGAGACGCGCGCGGCAACGAATTCTGCCGGTTCTTCGGGCGCGTTGTGTCCGTACCGCTGCAGATACTGCGCATCGAAAGCGGCCTTGATGGTTTGCTCGGCGTCCGGCGCGTCGAGCGCGGCCGGAAACGGGATGGTCACCGCGTGCTCTTGCCCCTGATAGCGGACGTCGGCCGCGCGTTCGTACGTGACCGTCGCCGGCGCGATGCCGGTCGACGCCAGCCAGGCCGCCGCCTCCGCGGTCAGTTCAGCGTAGATGCCGGCGATCGCCGATGCGAGCGTCGCGGCTTTGAGCGGTGCGACGAACGTGCGCGCGTATTCGCGCCGCAAATCGGCCGTGAGCATGCCGTAGGCGGAGAAGTGGCCCGGCGCAACCGGAATCACGACGTCGCGCACCGCGAGTTCGCGGGCCACGTCGACCGCCTGCATCGGACCGGCGCCGCCGTAGGCGATCAAGACGAAGTCGCGCGGATCGAGGCCGCGTTCGGTCGAGACGGTGCGCACGGCATACGCCATCTGCGTGGTCGCGATCGCGACGATCCCTTCGGCTGCTTCGGCAAGATCGATGCCGAGCGGTTCCGCAATTTGCGTGCGGATCGCGCGTTCGGCCGCGGCCGCATCGAGCTGCAATCGTCCGTCGGCGAAGCGCTCGGGCGAAAGCCGTCCGAGCACCAGATGCGCGTCCGTCACGGTCGGGTTCGTGCCGCCGCGTCCGTAACACGCCGGGCCCGGGCTCGCACCGGCGCTTTGCGGGCCGACGTGCAGGCCGCCCGCTTCATCGATCCAGGCGATGCTGCCGCCGCCCGTGCCGACTTCCTTGATGTCGAGCACGGGGATGCGAATGGCCAGCCCTTCGTTGTAACCGCCGATGAAGAAATCCGGCGAGAGGTTCGCAATCCCGTCCTGCAGCACGCACGCTTTCGCGGTCGTGCCGCCCATGTCGAAGCAGATGAGATCGCGCGTATCGAGCCCTGCCGCCAGCACGCTCGCGCCGACGACGCCGGCCGCCGGCCCCGACTCGAGCATCTGGATGCATTGCGACTTCGCCGTCGCAACGTCGCACAAACCGCCGCTCGACTGCATGATCAGCAGTTCGCCGGCGAACGCGCCCGCGCGTAGACGTTGATCCAGATCTTCGATGTAGCGGCTCACGCGCGGGCCGACGTAGGCGTTCGCGACAGTGGTCGACGTGCGTTCGTACTCTCGATACTCGCGCGAAACGTCGTGCGAGGCGGTGACGAAGAGTTTCGGGCCGGCAGCGAACAAAATCGCGCGCATCCGGTCCTCGTGATCGACGTTCGCGTAGGCGTGCAGAAACACGATCGCCACCGACTCGATGCCGGCGGCGACGAGGTCGACGGCCAGCGTCGTCGCAGCCCCTTCATCGAAGGCCTTCCAGACCGAACCGTCGTGCAGCATACGCTCGCGCACTTCGAACACGCGGTCGCGCGCGACCAGCGGTACGTGTTTGCGAAAGAACAGGTTGAACGAATCGGGCCGGTTGATGCGCCCGATCTCGTAGACGTCGCGGAAGCCTTCGGTCGTGATCAGCGCGGTCTGCGCGCCCTTGCGTTCGAGGATCGCGTTGATCGCAACGGTCGAGCCGTGGATGACGAATTCCGCCGTCGACGGTGCGGTGCCGGCGCGTTCGATCGCCGCGAACACGCCGTCGGCGAGATTGTCCGGCGTGCTTAGCGCTTTGCCGAACGTCACCACGCCCGTCCCGACGTCCATGACGGTCACGTCGGTGAACGTTCCGCCGATATCGACGGCAATACGGCTGCTCACGTGAGTTGCAGCGCCGCGGTGAGATCGGCTGCCGCCGCATCGCGCGGTCCAAGCGGCTCGAGACCGAAACGCGTTTCGATCAGTTTCAAGATGGAGGTCGTGTCGTAGGGCGTATGATCGATGTGCCTCTTCTTCGCAAACGGCGAAATGATAATCGCCGGGATGCGCCGCCCGGGCCCCCAGCGGTCGATCTTCGGCGGCGCCACGTGGTCCCAGAAACTATGCCCTTCGTCATACGTCACGATGACGACGCTGTCTTTCCAGTACGCGCTCTCTTGCACGGCACGCACCAAATCGGCCGCGTGCCGATCTGCCTCGAGCAAGCCTCGCATCTCTTTCGGGTGCTCGTTTTCGGCTGGTTTCACGAACGCGACGCGCGGCAGCGTGCCGTTCTTCAGGTCGGTGACAAACACGCCCTCATCGTTCTTCACGTGCGCCGTCCAACCAGGCGTGCCGGCCGTGACATCGCGGAAGATCATGAATGGGCGCGACGACGGCGTCGTGCCGCCCGCGTACCACGCCCACGAAATGCCCGCCGCATCGAGCCGGTTACCGATATGCGGCCGCGTCTGCTTCGGCGCGCGGGCGACCTCCTCGACCGAGAGGTTATTGACGATGTAGCCGTCGGGCGTGATCAAGCCATCTTTGATGAGCGTCCCGTCGGGCGCCACTTGGGCAACCAGCTCGGCCGGCGCGTCCGGCCACTGCGGCACGCCGCCCGAAAAGAGAAAATAGTGGTTCATCGCCGTACCGCCGAACGCGGCTTGGAAGAACCGGTCGGCGAGCACGAACTCTTGCGCGTATAGCCACATCGGCAAGGATCGCCCGTCGAAGTAGCCCATCACCGGACTGCCGGAAATCGACGCATAGCCGTCCATCGCCCCACCGTTGATGGCGCGCTGCGCCTGATAGAAGTTGTTGGCTTGTTCGAATGACGCGTTCAAAGGCTTATCGATCGGCACGTACGCCCCGAGGTCAAACGGCCGGTTCGGCAATGCCGGAATCGCGAGCGACGGGTAGGCCGCATCGAGCGGATGTCCGTTGAACGCCGGCAGCACGGCGTACGGCTTCCCGCTCGCATCGGCTTGCGGCGCAGCATGCGCCGCATTCGCCAGACCGTCGGCGCCCGGAAACATGCCGTAGAGATGATCGAACGAACGGTTCTCGAGATAGATCACGATGATGTGCTCGATCTTTTCCAAGCCCCGCACGGGCGTCGGAACGGCGCGGGCCGGCAGCGGAAACGCCCCCAGCGCGGCTCCGGCCGCCAAAAGTGCCGAAGCGCGCGCTCGGCTGATCATCCTATGATGCTTTGTAGGCCTTCGCCCGGCGCACGACCGCGCCGACGTCGAACTTGTTGAATTCGGGAACGAACTGGTTGGTGTAGAGCGAATCGAGCGGCGGGTCTTGCGTGATCAGACCGCCGACCTTTAGCGAGACGATCTCCGTCGTCCAGTCTTTGGGGCTGAAGAGGCCGTACTGGTGCGGCTCGCCGTCTTGCCAGATCATCATGTTGTTCAAGCGCACTTGCAGCAGCAACAGGTTCTCCTTCAGCGCGTCGGCGTCCGAACCGGCCGGGCGCAATTCGGGATAGTGCTTCCAATACGACTCGAGGCAGGCCGTCGGGTTGGCATTGCACGCGACCGTTGCTTCGGCGCTGATGCGGCCGAACTTCGCGACCAAATCCGGACGCTCGCGAATCATCTTGTTGGTCACCGGGAACGCGTGGCTCGCGACGTTCGTGAATTCCGGCGGGAACTTGAGCAGACGGATCTTCGTGCCTTCGAGCTTCATCTGCGCATCCATGATATCGAAGAGGTTCAAGGCATCGATCTTGCCCGTACGCAGCGCTTGGAAGGCCGGAACGCCGGTACCGACCGCAACGAAGTTCACGCTGGCCGGATCGACGCCGGCTTGCTTGAGGATGGCCTTCGTCATCGAAACGTTGCCGAACGTGAGCGCGCCGACGCCGATCGTCTTACCGCCCAAGTCTTTGACCGACTTGATCGGGCTGTTATCGAGCACCGAGATTTCCCAGATCGAGTTGCGCGCCGAGTTGTAAACGAAGCGGAAGTCGAAGTTCGGGCGGCCGGGCTGACGCGAGATGATCAGCGGATCGAGCGTGCTGAACGTGGTGAACACTTGTCCGCTCATCAACTGCGGCAGAATTACGCCCGAGCCGTCGAGGTTGACGACCGACATCTCGAGGTTCTCTTCTTTGAAGAACCCGAGGTCTTGCGCGAACACCCACGGCGCGAAGCCGATTGTTAGCGGGCCGGGCCACGCGAAGACGATCGAATCGGGTCCGGCCGCGCGCACCGGAACGATGGTCGCGGCGGCAAACGCTGCGACCAGCGCAAGACCGCGAACAAGGGACGAGAAACGCATGCGAACTCCAATGAGCGGATGATGGCGAGTAAGAGTTAGACGGAAACGAAGTGATGGCATCTAGGCGGGCGTGCCTGGCAAGAGATACCGCCCCAGCTTGTCCTGGCCGAAACCGGGAACCGCACGGAGCGCGTTGAGTTCGCGCACGATCTCGCGACCGTCGGCGCTGCCCACGGCGGCGAGCAACTCGGTGAAATATTTCGGGCCGGCGGCGAGCGCATCGCGCACCGAAGCAAAGCGCACGCCGGTGAATTCCGGCGGCGCGGGCACGCTGGTCTCGAGCGTTGCCCTCGCGCCGAACGGCCAGGTAAGATCGAAGCCCGTCTTCGCGCCGGCGCGCCGGCCGTCGAGCGAGGGATCGAGCGGCAGAGTGCGCATCGCCTCGCCGACGACGATGTCGCGGTCACCTTGGAAGCGCGTCGCCATCGCCCAGTCCATTTGGTCGGACGACGTGATGTCGATATCGGGATCGACGACGAAGACGTTCTTCACGTTGGCGAGCGAGCCCATGACGGCGTGGATCGCATTGCGCGCTTCGCCGGGTGCGCGCTGACGCAGTGCGACGCGCACGTTGAAGCTGCCGCCGCTCGACGTCGTGGCGTGCACGGCAACGGGCTCCCGCACCGCCGTCTCGAGCGTGCGCCACACCATCGATTCCGTACGCAGTGCGGAGATTTGCGCGGTGTCGGTGCGGCTCATCGCGTAGCCGCCGATCGACGCGGTTTGGAACAGCGCATCCGCCCGGCTCGTGATCGCGGTGAGATGAAAGACCGGGTTCTGCTTGACCCCACCGTAGTAGCCGAGGAATTCGCCGTACGGTCCTTCCCCCTCGGCGTGACCGCGCGCGTCGAAGTAACCTTCGAGGATGTACTCGGCATCCGCCGGCACGAGCAAATCGTTGGTGACGCACTTCACCACGCCAAGCGGCGCACCACGCAGCGATGAGATCAGTCCGAGCTCGTCGACCGGCACCTTCAGGGTCGCGGCGATGTGATCGATCGGGTGGCAGCCGACGACGAAGCTCACCGGCAACGTTTCGCCGCGCTCGACCGCGGCGAGGTACATCGTCCGCAGATCGCTCGGCGCCACGACGTCGACGCCCGCTTCGTGCGGCCCGCGCAGCATCAGCCGCCGGGCGCCGACATTCGACCATCCCGTTTGCGCGTCGCGGGCAACGTCGAGCGCCGCCGAGATGTAGGGCCCGCCGTCGAAGCCATGCTGCACGTGCACGGGCAAACGCGTCAGGTCGGCATCGTCGCCGGTGAGCACGCGCTGCTGCACGGGCGCCGCGGCGCGCGCGATTTCGATCACTTCGGCGCGATTGGCGAGGCGGCGCAAGATTTCACGCGGCACGTCGGGCGCCGCAACACCGAACGCGTGCGCAAAACGCGATCGGCTCGACATCACGTTGCCCGCGAGTTCGGCCCCTTCCGGGCCCACCGACCGGAAGTGCACGGCCTCGGGCGTGCGATCGAGGATCGCCGCGACCTCCGTCAGCGCGACCGGCGCGGCGAACTCGGTTACGTCGCCGGCCGGTAACGAAGCAAGAAAGCGCCGTAGCCCGAACGCTTCGCAGTCAACGCTCATGCGACGGGAACGAACCTCCGCGAGGCGAACCGGAATGCATGATCGTCACGGAACCTGCCGACGTTTTCGATCCGCGCCACTACGAAGCGTGCCGCCGCCCCGTTGAGGTCGCGGAGACGCTGCCGAATTGGTGCTACACCTCGCAAGCCTTTTACGAGCGCGAGCGCGAGCACATCTTTCTCAAGCAGTGGATCTGTGCCGGACACGAGAGCCGCGTCGCAACGCCCGGCAGTTTCTACACCTTTGACTTCGTCGGCGTTCCGATGATCGTCGTGCGCGGCAAGGACGACGTCGTTCGCGCGCTGGTCAACGCGTGCCGGCATCGCGGCGGCGAAGTCGCCAGCGGTTCCGGCGAGTGCGCCGCCTTCAAGTGCCCCTATCACGCGTGGACGTTCGGCCTCAACGGCGACTTGATCGGGACGCCGATGTTCGAAGAGAGCGACGTCTTCCGTAAGGCCGACTACGGCCTCACGGAAGTGCGGCTCGAACGCTGGGGCGGCTTTCTCTGGATCAACTTCGATCCGCACGCCGAGAGCCTCTACTCGTATCTCGGCGATCTGCCCGAACGCGTTGCGGCCTGGAAGCCCGAAGAGATGGCGCTGGCGTCGCACAAGACGTACTTCGTCGAGGCGAACTGGAAGCAGTACTACGAGAACTTCTCCGACCCGTATCACGTGCCGTTCGTGCACCGCTCGTCGCTGAGTTTCAAGCCCGTCAAGCGGCGCCAGCTGCACGACCCGGCGATCTACCGCGGCAACTACGTGATGCATCGCGCCTGGTTCGACGGTACGCGCAGCGTGTTGCCGGGCGAAGCGTCGTTCCCCGAGATCCCGATCCCCGAAGCGGATCGCGGCACGTTTTATCCGTGGGTGTATCCGACCGCGGGCATGGGTTTTGCGATCGACTCGCTGTTCTGCGTGCAGATTTTGCCCGACGGCCCGGGGCGCATGCGCATCGAGCGCGACTTCCTCGTGCCCAAGGCTTACACCGAACTGCCCGACTACGAAGCGACGCTGGCCAACTACCTCAAATCGCAAGAGGTCGTGCAGAACGAAGACGTGCCGATTCTCGAGATGCAGCAGCGCTCGATGCACTCGCCCGTCTACAAGACGGGCCGCTTCGCAACGCTCGATCAACTCGTGCACGGTTGTCAGAACTGGATCCTCGACCGCGTGCTTGATCCCGATCCCGCCCGCGAAGTGACCAAGCAGCGGCATCTGCGCAGCGTTTCGATCACGTAACATCGCGGATTTCGGTGTTCATCTCGACGTCGTTGCGCCGGCGTTCGGCGAACTCGCGCCCGGTCTGCCAGTAGTCGCTCTCGACGGCGCGCTGCGCTTGCGTTTCCAGCTCTTCGGTCCACGCGCCGAGCGAGTAGCCGAACCACGGCGCCTCGGGCTTGAGTTTGCCCAGGTGCAAGACGTCTTCCCAGATGACGCGCGCGCGCTCCATGTACTCGCGCTTGGGCAGCGAGATCGGCGGGAAGTCCTGGCGTAACGTCGCGTTGATGAGCAGCGTCGAGTCTTCGGTGCCGCGGGTCTTGTCGCGTGGCCCGTGACCTTCGTGGCGATGCGGAAGGATCTGCACGTCGAGATGCGGCTTCGAGCGAAAGGCAATCGCCCATAGCAGGGCGTCGGCGTTCGTGGGATCGATGTCGTCGTTGGTCGCGATCACGAGCTTGCCAGACGAGCGCTGAATCGTCGCGATGCCGTACATCGCCCGCCAGACCTCGTCGTCCGGGACGCCGCGCTCGAACTGCACGACGAACGTCTTGTAGCCGCCCGTCAGCCGCTCGTGACTGTAGACACGCGTGACGCCCTTGATACCGAGCGCGTTGCGCAAGTGGTTCATGAAGATGAACTCTTGCCCGGGCCGGCGCATGACGCTGACCTCGCTCGGCGCCAGCTGCGCCATGAACGACGTTAGGATCGGCTGCTCGCGCCGCGTGATGCACGTGACGTCCATGAACGCGTTGTATTCCTGAACGTTCACGTAACCGTGCGATTCGCCGAACGGCGCCTCGGGCTCGAGATATTCCGTGTCGATGAAGCCTTCGATGACGAACTCGGCCTCGGCCGGTACCAGCAGATCGACGGTGCGCGCACGCACGACGTTGATCGGGCTGCGTACGAGCCCGCCGGCCAGCGCGAATTCATCGAGACCCTCGGGGGCCTTCTGCACGGCCGCATAGGCGATCGACGGCGGCACACCGACCGCGATCGCCGCCGGCATCTTCTCGCCGCGCGCCTTGTGCTTCAGCCAGTGGGCGTAGATCCCGGCGCGCAGTTCGACCGACGGGTTCATCCCGACGCGGCGCGGCGACTTCACTTGCGAGCGGTACAGTCCGACGTTTTGCACCCCCGTGTCGGGATCTTTGGTGACGAAACACGACGTGCTGAAGTACGGCGCGTTATCCCAGCCGGGAGTTGAGATCGGCACCGGCAGGGCGTCGACGCCGCAGCCCGGTTCGTCCAGCGCGTCGCCTTCGATGATGACGTCGTGGCAGGGTGCGTCCTCGACGACGCGCGGCGGAATCGGATTTGCGTACGCGCGCGCCCACGCGTCGCGCACCTCGGTGACCGGGTAGCCGACACCGATTTCGAACACCGCCGGGCTCGCGCCCATCGCGCCGAGCAGCACCGGGAAGTCGTAGTGCTTGCCCTTGCTATCGACCACATTCGTGAACAGCATCGCCTTGCGATCGTTCTCATCGATGCCGCCGCGAAATTGCCAACGCATCAGCGGGTGCATTTCGGTGTCTTTGTTGATCGGCACGTCGACCCGGATCAGCAGTCCTGCTTCGTCGAGCGCGCGCACTTGATCGTGCAAATCCATGTACGCGCGTTCGGGTGGTGCGGAGCGCGCGGCAGACGTGGTCATGGTGCGGAGGTCCGCGCCGGCGATTGACCCGGCTCCCAGAATGCCACGCGTTTACGGATCGCGGAGATGAGTTGGGTCGAGAGCACGCCGATGATCGAGAGCACGACGACCGATGCAAACATCAGCGCGACGTTGAAGTCGGCGCTTGCGGCTTGGATGACGTGCCCGAGCCCGTGGCGGGAGGAGACGAATTCTGCGACGACTGCGCCCAACAGCGCCAGCACGACGCTGATCTCGAGCCCGGCGAAAATTTGCGTCAACGCCGAGGGTACCTTGATGCTCCAGAAAATCTGAGCGCGCCGCGCGCCGAAGGCACGATAAAGGTCGATCAGATCGGTCGGGCACGACTTCAAACCGACGACCGTATTGACGAAGCACGGAAAGAAACAAATCAGGCAGATCAGCACGACCTTCGACGCGAGATCGAAACCGAACCACACCACGATCACCGGCGCGAGCGCCACCTTCGGCACCGACTGGAAAGCCACGATCAGCGGATAGAACGCGCGCTCGAGCACTGAGAACTCGCTCACGGCGGCGGCGCACAGGAACGCCAGCGCGCAGCCGATCGCGTACCCGATGATGATCGCCGAGACGGTGGCCCAGATATCGGTCCAAAGGAAGCCGCTCACCAGGCTCTGCACGAGCACGACGATGACCGACCACGGCGTAGGAATCAGGTAGGACGGGACGCTCAAGAAGCCGACGCCGACTTGCCAGACCGCCAGAAACACCAGCGCCGTTGCGGTGGGGAGCAAGACGTTGCCGAGGCGCGTGTCACGCATGTGCGTGCACCGGCGCAAACAAACGGCGCAAATGATCGCAGATCTCGATGAAGGCCGGCGAGACCATGCTCGAGAGATCGCGCGGGCGCGGTAACGAGACGCTCACGACCTCGACGATCCGCCCCGGACGTTCCGAGAGCACGATGATGCGATCGGCCAAGAACGCAGCTTCTTGGATCGAGTGCGTGATGAAGATGACCGACTTTTTTGCGGCGTTCGTGATCGCTTGCAGTTCGAGCGTCATCTGCTCGCGCGTCAGCGCGTCGAGCGCCGCAAAGGGTTCGTCCATCAAGAGCAGCGCCGGATCGTGCACGAGGCCGCGCGCAATGCCGACGCGCTGCTGCATGCCGCCCGACAACTCGTGCGGGTAATACTGCGCGAATGCTTCGAGGCCGACCATCGCGACGAGCTCGTCGGCGCGCTTCTCCGTGTGGGGCGTTTGCGTGCCGAGCACGCGCAACGGCACCAGCACGTTTTCGCGCACGGTCTTCCATGGCAGAAGCGTCGGCTTCTGAAACACGATGCCGACGTCGCGCCGCGGCCGGTCGATGACCTCGCCGTTGAGCCGCGCTTCACCATGCGTCGCAGGGAGCAAACCCGAGAGCAGCTTGAGCAGCGTGGACTTGCCGCAGCCCGACGGGCCGAGCACGGCAACGAACTCGCCGTCTTCCTGATCGAAGCTCAGCGGGCCGAGGGCCTCTAATGGGCCGCGACTCGTCTGATACGTCAGCTGGAGGTCGCGCAGCGATAGGCGTCCGCTCATCAGGCCGCGGACTGCGCGAGCTCCGCGTTGGCGAACTCCTCCGGCCGGTGGACCGGGTGCTTGCCGACCTTCACCAGCGCGTCATAGATCATCGCGATCTCGTCGGCCGGCGGCGGCACTTGCGGCAGACGCATGTACGCGTTCGGAATGTGTCCGAGCATCCACGACGCGATCTTGAACCGATAGTGGAAATAGGTGAAGCTGCGGCCGATCGCGAGCCCGTAGATCACATCGGCGAGCGGCTTCATGCGCGCCTGGATCGCGTTGGCTGTGACGTGATCGCCGGCCATGTACGCCGTGTAGAGCGCGATGTTTTCCTCGACGCGCACGCTCTCGCAGGCGTTGATCGTCCCCATGCCGCCGGCGTCGAACGTGCCGACCAGGTTCGCATCGCCGGCGATCAGCGCGTTGACCGTGCGGCCGGTCTTCTCGCCGGCGCGGCGCAGCGCCGAGACGCAATCGGTAAACGAGTTTTCGCCGGTCGCGATGCCGCGCACCGCGATCTTCATGCCGACGAGATATTCGCACGTCGTCGCGAGGCGCTCGAACGTCTGCGGCATGATGCGGCAGCTGCTCTTATCGCCCGGTCCGCCGTAGATGAGGAACGGCACCTTCGTTGCCCGGTCGATCGCGGAGAAGTGCGCGATCGCCATCGCATCGGCCGTTTCCGCATCCCAGCCGACGATATTCGGCAGGCAGTACAGGATCATGTCGACGCCGTGTTCTTTGAGCGCCGAGGCTTGATCGATCGCCGACCACGTCGAGTCGGCGATGACGCCGCCCATCACCGGAACGCTGCCGCGGCTTTCCTCGCGCGCGATATCGATCACGCGCAGCCGCTCGTCCATCGTGAGGCACTCCGTTTCGCCGGCATGTCCGCCGACGCACAATCCGTGAACGCCCTGGTCGAGCAGGTAGCGCAGATGCGCGCGATACGCTTCTTCGTCGACGGCGCGGCAGGTCGCATCGGTATAGACGACCGGCGGTGAGGGAATGATGCCGTACGGTAAGCCGTTCATGTGAGTGCTGGCTCTCCTTGTAGTTTCCGGCATAACTCGCGGCCGGCCTCGATTGTTGCGCTGATGCACCGTTGGCGGTGGCTGCCGCTCCAGCGCGCGGTGGGGCAGACGACGACCACTGCACCACGCACCGCACCCGAAACGTCGAGAACCGGCACGCCGACCGAGGAAACGCCTTCATCGAGTTCGCCCGTGCTCTCCGCGTAGCCGCGCTGACGCGTTTCCTGCAGTTCGGGCCGCAGTTGCTCGACCGATGCGATCGTGCGGCGGGTGTACGTGCGGAAATTCAGCCGCGCCAGCATCGTTTCGATTTCGGGCGGAGGCAGAAACGCGAGCAGACTCTTACCCGAACAGCCGGCGTAGAGCGGTCCGCGATGGCCGATCTCGTAAGCGACGTGCACGGGCTGCGCCGACTCGATCTTCTCGATGCACACCGACTCCAAGTCGCTGATGACGTGCAGCAGGGACGTCTCGCCGGTTTGCTCCGTGAGCGAACGCATGACCGGAAGCGCGATCTGACGGATGTCGAGCGACGCGAGCGCCGCGCCGGCGAGCCCGGCCACGACCGGGCCGAGTTGATACCGCAGCGTCTGCGGATCGCGCTGCAGATAACGCGCAGAGAGCAGGGTCGATAGCAGGCGCGAGACCGTGGCCTTGCTCAAGCCCATGACCTGGGCGATTTCGGTCAGCGCCCAGCCCGTCGTCGGCCGTTCGGTAAAGAGAGCAAGTAAACGAAGGGCGCGGGTGACGGTTTGGAGCTCGCCGCCCTGACTCGACTTCTGCATCGGTTCCACTTTGATGAACATAGTATCATTTTCGCGGCAAATGTCACCGAGCTTTCGCCGGCCGCCCGCACCAATCTCCTCATATTTGCTGCTCCAATTGGATAGAGGCCTTACAGAACGCGTGGAGGTACCAGTTCCACTATGCCAGGAAGCGTTTCGCAAAGTGAAACTGCGAAAGTGACCGCGCTGCTCGACGGAGCGCATCTCGAGCGCGACATCGCGGCCTTCGCCGAGATGGGCCGCTCCGCAGCGGGCGGCTACGATCGCATCGCGTACTCGCCGGCCGATCGCGAAGCGCGCGACTGGCTCATCCGCGAGATGCGGGCGATCGGTCTTGACGTGCGGGAAGACGCGGTCGGCAACGTGATCGGCCGCCGCGAGGGCACCGATCCGACTTGCAAAGCGATCGCGATGGGATCGCACACCGACTCCGTTCCGAGCGGCGGCAACTACGACGGCGTGCTCGGCGTGCTCGGCGGCCTCGCCGTGCTCCGCACGTTGCTCGACCACAACGTGCAGCTCCGCCATCCGGTCGAGCTCATCGACTTCGCAGCCGAAGAAGCGACGATGCCCGGCGGGACGGTCGGCAGCCGCGCGATGGCCGGACTGCTGCCGCCCGAATTGCTCGAGGCGAAGGCGTTTGACGGCCAAACCCTCGCCGAACACATGCGCGCGTTCGGACTCGATCCCGCGCACTGGCGCCGCGCCCAGCGCGCCGCGGAAGATTTTGCGGCGTACCTCGAACTGCACATCGAACAGGGCGGCGTGCTCGAAGCGGAAGGCATTCCGATCGGCGTCGTGGCCGGCATCGTCGGCATTCGCCGCTACGCCGTGACCTATCACGGGATCGCAAACCACGCCGGCACGACGCCGATGGCCGCCCGTAAGGACGCGCTCGTTTTCGCCGCACCGTTTATCGGCGAGGTGCAGCGCGTCGCGATCGCACACGGTATCGTCGGCACGATCGGCACGCTGCAGATCTTCCCCGCCGCACCGAGCGTGATTCCCGGAGCGGTGCGGCTCGACGTGGAGATCCGCGCGATTTCGGAAGCGCTGCTCGACGGCGCGGAAGCCGAACTGCGCGCGATTGCAGAACGCAGCGGGGCTACGTTTGCACCCGTGTCCGATAAGCATCCGGTGCGCAGCGCGCCCGACATCATGCGCGACATGACGAAGGTCTGCGCAGAGCTTGGGATCGCGCAGAAAACGATGCCCAGCGGTGCCGGACACGATGCGATGTGCATTGCCACGCTCGCGCCGCAAGGGATGATCTTCGTCCCGAGCCGCGCCGGCATCAGCCACGCGCCGGAAGAATTCACCGAACCCGAACAGTGCATTGCCGGAGCACGCGTCTTGCTCGGCACGTTGCTCGAAGTTGACGCCACTTTTGAATAAGACGGAATAGAGGAAAGCCTTGGCCTTTGTACCCTACGACGCGATCGTCGCCGGCGGCACGCTCATCACAGCCGAGCGCACGTTCGCCGCGACGATCGCCGTGCGCGGCGGAAAGATCGCCGGTCTGCTGGCGCCGGATGAACGCCCGCCCGCACTCGACGTGATCGACGCGACCGGGATGCACGTCTTTCCGGGACTCGTCGACACGCACGTGCATTTGCGCGATCCCGGCCATACCGAACGCGAAGATTTTACGACCGGTACGCGCGCCGCGGCTGCCGGCGGCATCACCACGATCCTCGAGATGCCGATCTCCACACCGACCGTCAACTCGGCCGAAGTCTTCCGCGCGCGGCGCGCGATCGTCGGGCCGAAAACGGTCGTCGACTACGCGCTCTACGGCGCGGCCGGCCACGACAACCTCGATGAGATCGCGCCGATGGTCGCCGAGGGTGCGATTGCGTTCAAAACATTCCTGCACGCGCCGATGCCGGGCCGCGAGCACGAGTTCGTCGGCCTGTTTTGCATCGACGAAGGACGTTTGCGCGATCTGATGTTCGAGGTCGCCAAGACCGGCGTTCCCCACACGTTTCACTGCGAGAACAACGCGATGCTGCACGCGCTCGAGCACAAGCTCGTCGAGAGCGGCCGCACCGACCCGATGGCCCACGCCGAGATGCGCCCGACGGTCGTCGAAGACGTGTCGGTCGCAACGATGCTCGCCATTGCCGCCGAAACCAAAGGGCACGTCCAGGTCGTGCACATGTCGAGCCCGATGGCGGCACAGCTCGTCAAGGAAGCGAAAGCCCGCGGCGTGCGCGTGACCGGCGAAACGTGTCCGCACTATCTATTCCTCAGCGAAGACGAACTGCGCATCTTCGGCCCCTACGCGAAGTGCAATCCCGTGTTGCGTAGCAACGCCGACCGCGACGCCTTCTGGAAGTACGTGCAAGACGGAACAATCGACGTGATCGGCAGCGATCACGCGCCGTACACCGAAGAAGAAAAGGAACGCGGAAGCGACAACATTTTCCGCGCGCCGTCCGGCTTTCCGGGACTCGAAGTGCAGTTTCCGCTGATGCTGACCGCCTATCACGACGGCAAGCTCTCGCTGTCCGATATCGCGCGCCTCACGGCCACACGCGCTTGCGAACTTTTCGCGCTGCCGCAGAAGGGCAAGATCGAGGAAGGCTGCGATGCGGACTTCGCGATCGTCAACCTCGACGAAGCGTGGGCGTTCGAGATGAACGATGCCTTCAGCAAAGCGAAGGAAATCATGAAGGTCTACCAGGGCCGCAAGCTGCGCGGGAAGGTGGTCGCAACCATCGTGCGCGGAACGCGCGTCTTCGATCACGGCAAGATTTTGGTCGAGCCCGGCTTTGGAACGTTTCTCCGCCCGGATCACAGCAAAGGGAAGACATGGGCCGCATACTCACCAGTCGCGACGTAGAGTTCGCCGTCAAGGGCGGCTCGGTGTTCGCCTGCGGCGGCGGCGGCTGGGCCGATCACGGCCGCGAACTCGGGACGACCGCGGTTACCGTCGGCCGGCCCGAACTCGTCGACATCGCCGATGTGCCCGGCGACGCGTGGATCGCGACCAGCGCCGCGATCGGCGCACCCGGCGGCCTCACCGAATGGCAGATGCTGGGCGTCGACTACGTGCGCGCGGTCGAGCTGCTTCAAGAAGCGCTGGGCGAGCCCATCTACGGTTTGATCATCGGACAGAACGGCATGTCGAGCACGCTGAACGGCTGGCTGCCGTCCGCGCTCTTGGGCACGAAAGTCATCGATGCGGTTGGCGATCTGCGCGCGCATCCAACCGGCGACATGGGTTCCCTCGGCATGGCGAACTCGCCCGAAGAAACGATCCAGAGTGCGGCGGGCGGTAATCGCGCGAAGAACCAGTACATGGAACTCGTCGTGCGGGGCGCGACGGCCGGCGTCTCGCCCGTTTTGCGGCGCGCCGCCGATCAAGCCGGCGGCTTCATCGCGAGCGCGCGTAATCCGATGCGCGCAAGCTTCGTGCGCGAGAAGGCTGCGCTCGGCGGGATCTCGCTCGCGCTCAAACTCGGCGAAGCCATTGAGGCGGCCGAACCGAAGGGGGGCGCCGCCGTCATCAAGGCGATCCGCGATACGTGCAAGGGCGACGTGCTCGCGCGCGGCACGGTCACGGCGAAGACGCTCGTCTACACGAACGAAGCGTTCGACATCGGTACGATCACGATCGCCGACGGCGCGAAGAAATTCGTCATCCACGTGATGAACGAGTACATGGCCGTCACCGAGGGCGACAACCGCTGCGCCACCTATCCCGACGTCATCACCACGCTCGACGCCGATGGACGGCCGGTCAGCGCGGGACACGTGCGCGAAGGCGACCAGCTCTCGATCTTCCACGTGCCGAAAACGCGCATCCCGCTCTCGGCCAGCGTGTTCGATCCGTCGGTGTATCCGGTCGTCGAGAAGGCGCTCGGCATCGACATCGCCTCATATGCGCTGTAAAGGCTGGCGCCAAGAGGCGCTGCTGCGGATGCTCGAAAACGTGCTGGCCGTCGGCGAGAACCCGAAGGACCTCGTCGTGTACGCCGCCTTCGGCAAAGCCGCGCGCAACTGGCCCGCGCACGACGCGATCGTGCGCACGCTGACGGAACTCGAAGACGGCGAGACGATGATCGTGCAGTCCGGCAAGCCAATCGGCGTGATCCGCACGCACGTGCACGCGCCCGTCGTGATCATGGCTAACTGCAACGTCGTCGGCCAATGGGCGACGGCCGAGAACTTCTATGCGCTGGAGAAACAGGGCCTGATCTGCTGGGGCGGCTTGACCGCCGGCGACTGGCAGTACATCGGCTCGCAGGGCGTGATCCAAGGCACCTACGAGATCTTCTCACGCATCGCCGAACGCCACTTCGATAACGAACTGCGCGGACGTTTCATTTTGACGGCCGGGCTCGGCGGCATGGGCGGCGCGCAGCCGCTCGCCGGACGCCTGGCGGGCGCCGCGATCCTCGTGATCGAGGCCGATTCGGCGCGCATCGAGCGACGCATCGGCGACGGTTACCTGCAACATCGTGCCGCGTCGCTCGACGAGGCGCTGACGTTGATACGCGATGCGCAAGCGCGCAAAGAAGCGTGCTCGGTCGGGCTCGAGGGAAACGCCGCCGACGTCTATCCCGAGATCCTGCGCCGCGGCGTCGTCCCGGACATCGTTTCGGATCAGACCTCCGCGCACGATCTCATCTACGGTTACATTCCGTCGGGCTACTCACTCGCCGACGTGCGCCGTCTGCGCGACGACGATCCGGCGAAGCTGATGCGCGATGGGCTCGTATCGATCGGCAGACATGTCACCGCCATGCTCGGCTTCATGGACCGCGGCGCGGTCGTCTTCGACAACGGCAACCTGATCCGTACGCAAGCGAAGAAAGCCGGCGTCGAGCGCGCCTTCGAGATCCAGATCTTCACCGAAGCCTTTTTGCGGCCGCTCTTCTGCCGCGGCATCGGACCGTTCCGCTGGGTTGCGCTCTCGAACGACCCCGAAGACATCCGCAAGATCGACGAATACGTGCTCGAACGTTTCCCGGACAACCGGATCGTGACGAACTGGATCGCGCTCGCACGCGAACACGTGCCGTTCCAGGGGTTGCCGGCCCGCATCGCCTGGCTCGGTCACGGCGAACGCACCGCGCTCGCCATCGCCGTCAACGAGATGGTGCGCGAGGGCAAACTCGCCGCACCGGTGGCATTCACGCGCGATCACCTCGACGCGGGCGCGATGACGCATCCGAACATCATGACCGAGAACCTCATCGACGGCAGCGACGCGATCTCCGACTGGCCGCTGCTCAACGCAATGATGCACTGCTCGTCGATGGCCGATCTCGTCGCCATCCACTCCGGCGGCGGCGGCTACAGCGGCTATATGACGAGCGCCGGCGTCACCGTCGTCGCCGACGGCACCGACACCGCCAAACAACGCCTCACCCTCACCCAAACCAACGACACCTCACTCGGCATCATGCGCTACGCCGACGCCGGCTATCCCGAAGCCCTCGACGAAGCCCGCCGCTCCAACATCCGCCACATTCCCTTATAATGTCATCATAATGTCATCCCGAGCACAGCGCCGAAGACGCGCCGTCGAGGGACCGCCCCGAATCGCTGCTACCGAGTGCGACAAAAATTATCCACTGCCGCCTTCGCGGTCGCACTCCAAGCTCGTAGATGGTGGCGCGCTCCTCGTCTACGTGCCTGCGGCACTTCGCTCGGAATGACAGGGCGCTACATCTTCGCTTGCGAGTTCTACATTGGGGTGCCGTTGGGGCGGGTTTCTATGCCGAATGTTTTTTTGTCGGGCAGCCATTTTACCCAGACGAGATCGGCGTCGGTGAGGCCGTGGTGATCGCCGGGGCGGAAGTCGTAGATGCCACTCGAGCCGGCGAAGTCGTGAAGGCCGTTGATCCAATCGTCAACTTGCGCGCCGGTGGCGTCGGGGCCGAGCGCGCGCAGCGCCGCGACCACGATCTTGGCCGGATCCCACGATAGGCCGCTCTCGGGTGAGGGCGTGAGGCCGAGCGTGCGGTACCCGCTGTAGAACTCGTCGATCGCCGCGCGCAGCTTCGCATCGCGAATCTGGTCGCGAGCGTAAAAGCGCGCCGAATTGAACACGACCTCGGTTGGGATGAAGTGTTCGTAACCCTCGAGCTGCGTGTGGTTCATGTTGACGGCGCTGGTGACGATCGGCACGTTGATTCCGCTATCGCTCAGCGAGCGCAGTACGTTGCCGAACGCGGTGCCGGTGGCGAACACCACGATGCCTTGCGGATTGCCGGCCTTCACGCGCGCGACTTGCGCGCTCACGCTGATGTCGGTGGGGCTGAAGTGCTCGTAGGCGACGACGTGCAGATTCTTGTTCTCGGGCCGCGCGAACGCGTTTTGCGAAAGCGAATCGGACGCGAGGCCGGTCGCGTCGGTGGCCACCATCACGGCCACTCGCGTGAACCCCTTTTCCCGCATGAATTTATAGATCGCCGGTACGATGTACGTGATCGCGACCGACGACGCGAAGACGTTCTTCTGCGTCGTCAGCAGTCCCGGCGACACGCAGAACTCCACGGTCCCTTTATTCAAGACCAGCGGCGCCTCGGCCGCGCAGGCAGCAACGTAGGCCGAGCCCATGAACACGGCCGGGTTTTTGGCCAGGATCTGGTTCGTCAGCTGCACCGCGTTGACCGGATTGGATTGGTCGTCGTGAATCTCGAAGTGCACCGGCCGCCCGCGGATGCCGCCGCTTGCGTTGGCGACGCTCTCATACGTACGCAGCGCTTCAGCGTGAATCTGTCCCGAATACGCGGACGTGCCGGTGAGCGGCAAGATCGCATCGATCACGTAGGGATCGCCCGTCGCCGGTGCCGCGGCTCCGATGGCAACCGTCCCGAACGCCAGCGCCAGTGCGCACACGAGCCATCTCACCACTGCGCGCGGCCTTCGCGTTCGTGTTCGCTGTCGATTTGCGCATCGAAGCCGTACGCATACGGATGAACGTTGCCGCAGCTCTTACACGTGCGGGCAGAGGTGTTGAATGCGCGGGCTTGTTCGAGCGCGTGATCCCAGAACGCCCGCAGTCCGAAGCGGCCGGCCGCAAACGCATCGCTCATCAGATCGGTGTTGCACTTTGGGCAATACCAGCCGACGGTTTCGGTGCCGAGTTTGCTTGCCGTCTTACCGGTCGTCGCGACCACCAGCGTGTAGTAGATGCCGTCGTCCATCTCGGCGCGGATGAAGATCGTATCAGCGGCGGTCGTGCGCCAAAAGCCGAAGAGGTGTTCGATGTGGTAGGGCGTGCCGCCGGGGATGCGGTGCATGATGCGCGTGCGTTCGGGAACGCGCAAGATGTTGCCGTCGCGCCGCTCGATCACGCTGAGCGGCGGATCGCCGGCCGCATCCTTCCGCGTCCAAATGTGGTAGTTGCTCGCCTCTTGCCAGCTGCCGTCACCTTCGCCGAGATAGATATCGTAGGCGGGCGTGTACGGCGTACTCACCAGAGCAGACGCGCCTCCGCTTGTGCCGGCGAATCTTTCACGGTGTTCCAACAGTAGCCGAGCGGGTTATCGTGGCCGCATTCGGGGCAGAGCCGCAGCTTGGGATCCGCGTTGTAGGTGCGCACGGACTCTTCTTCAGCGCGAAAGATGCCGTTAAGACCGAAACGCCCCGACAGGTACGGATATTCGAACAGCAGCGTGAGGCACTTCTGACAGTACTGCGCGTAGCTCTCGCGATCGTCGCCGGTCGGCGTCTGCATCAGCACGATGAAGTGTCCGTACTCTTCGCCCGGACGCGCGGGGATCGGCAGGTAGAGTTCGTCCATGTCGTTGATGTGCCAGAAGCCCAAGCTGTGCTCGACGCGGTGCGGCACGCCGCCGGGCGTGATGTGAATCTTCATCGCCTTGTGCTGCTTGGACAGCAAACCGTCGGGGGTCATCGTGACCGAGTTGAACGTGCCTTTTTTCGGATCGACGATCTCTTTGAGCGTGATCGTACGGCGGCGAATCCCGATGATGTTCTGACCCGTCTCTTGCCAGGTCGTGAACTTTTTGACGATCTTCTCATCGAGATAATCCCAATCGTCCATGATCTTTTCGATGGGCACGTCGATGCCGACGGTAGCAAACATGGGTCGCCTCCTATTTCAGGACAGGTAGCTCCTTCGCGCGCGTGCCGAGCCGCTCCGCTCCGGTCGCGGTCACGACCACGCTGTCGCCCCAGCGCATATAGTCGTCGACATCGTCGATGCCGGCCGACGGCTTGACGTTGAAGCAGCAGCCCTCCTCGAGCACGAGGTCGCGTACCTCGGGCGGCTCCGGCCGGCGGGCAACCAATAGCGGCCCGTCGTTGCCGGTGCCACGCCCGTGCATCCCCAAGCCGGTGCGCACGCGGCCGCCGACGAGGCCCGTGCGCTCGGCCAGCTCCATCATCTCGCCGATCTTGAGGCCCGGCTTCATCGCCGCAACCACCCGGTCGAACGCTTCCCACACGCACTTCATCGCATCGTGCATGTGCGGCGGCGCATCGCCGATCGCCATGCTCTGATCGATCTGCGCATGATAGCCGCCCCAGATCCCTTCGACCTCGACGCTCACGACGTCGCCGTGCTGCAGCTTGCGAAACGACGGCTGTTCGAGCCGGTGATATGGCCGCGTCGCCGGTCCGCTGACCCAGCCCACCATCGGGTGGAAGCTGCCGCCGGCCATGGCGTTAGCAAACATCATGTGCGCGTAGAGTTCGCGTTCGGGCACGCCCGGTCGCGCATGATCGCGCAGCGCTTGCAGCTCGATCTCCGCAACTTCAACGCCCTTGCGCAAGAACGCGATCTCTTCGGGACTCTTGCGCCAGCGCGCTTCGCCGAGCACCGGCGTCGCGCTGATGATGTTCGCATTGGGGAAGTTGTTGCGCAGCGTCTCGTACGAGCCCCAGTTCACGACGCCCTCGAAGCTGCGAATGTGTGAGATCGGCGTAGACGTCAAGCCCGCGATCGCAATCGTTCCCTTGGCGAGTTCGGGATGCGCGTTCAAATAGTTGGAGATCGTCTTGCCGCCCATGCCGCGTTCGGCCGCGCGGATGTCGGTGAACCAATTAGACGACGGCCACACGCCGCCGCGCGAGAGCCACGCCGTGACCTCGCCTTCGATCGGAAAAGCGACGGTGACTTCATCGCTGTTCTCGCCGAGTTGCGTGAGGTAACGCGAATCCGCCGCGCCGCGTCCGTGCTGATGCGTGAGCGGAAAGCACACGATCACGTCGATGCCGGCCTTCGCCATCAGCTTGCGTACGAGCGCCCAGCGCCGGTCGCGCTCCTCGAGGCTGAATACGGCGTTGCTCCACTCAGGAGACCATTTTTCTTCAACGATCGACATGCATTCGCTCTTGCCGAGGGGCCATCTGCGATCCTACCGAACCGCGACCCCATGAAAGCAGCGCTCCACCATCACTCACGGCGCGGGTTCATCGCGCTGGGAACCGCGTTCGGGTTGACGGCGGCCTCCGCCGTCGCGCAAACGCCGTCAGGGCTCACGCCCCTGCGCGTTGCGTCGGCCGCCGACGAAGACATCCTCGGCACGGTCTGGGCGATGCAGCACGGCATCTTTGCGAAGAACGGTCTCGATGTCGATCTGCGTCCGAGCAATAGCGGCGCAGCGGTGGCCGCAGCCGTTGTCGGCGGCTCGATCGACATTGGAAAATCGAGTCTCTTTTCGCTCATCGCGGCGCATTCGAAAGGCATCCCGATCGTCCTGATCGCGGCGGCCGGCGTCTATTCGTCCAAATTTCCGGCCGTCGGCATTTTGGTGAAGACCGGCTCGCCGATCAAAACCGCCAAAGATCTCAACGGCAAGTCGATCGCCGTCCAAGCGCTCGAGGATCAGTTCGCGGTGTCGGTTCGAGCGTGGGTCGATCAGCGCGGCGGTGATTCGTCAACCCTGAAGTTCATCGAATTTCCGAGTTCCGCCGCCGCCGCGGCGATCGTGGACGGTAAGGTCGATGCCGCTTCGTTCACCAACCCGAATTTGAGCGAAGCGCTCGCCACGGGGAAGGTGACGTCGATCGGACATCCGTTCGATGCGATCGGCAGCTTCTTCATCCAGGCCGGATACTTCGTTACCAAGGACTACTTTGCCGCAAATCGTCCGGCGATCGACAAGTTCGTGCGCTCGATCGACGAGGCCAGCGCCTACATCGATTCGCACCAAGCGCAAACCGCCGAAACGCTCGCGACGTTTACGAAGATTCCGCTCGACGTCATCACGCACATGGCGCGGACCGGACTTGCTGCCAAGCTCGATCCGCACAACGTTCAACCGGTGATCGACACCGCGTTCAAGTACAAAGCGATCCCGGCGAACTTCAATGCGAAGGACATGATCGCCGGGTAGCGCTTCTTATCGAGCGGCGACGGCCTGCTTCGGCTGCGGGCCGCCGAACTTTTCGAACTGCGGCGTGATGCCGTTCTTACGCATTTCTTCGAGCCAAATTTCATGGATGCGCGGATCCTGATCTTCATACTCGATTTGGCTGCCGCCCTCTTTGGTGCTCTTCGAGATCGTGCCTTGGCCGCCGTCTTTGCTCGTGCTGTAGTCGCGCTTCTTCTGCGTGAGCGGATAGCGGGCGTTGCCGCCGCCGATCAGCGCGAGATAACGTGACGGTGTTTGGCTCGTCGTGAAGTGCTGGTGGAACTGGCGCTCGACCGGCGCGAACATCATGCCGGGATACCAATCGACGCGGATGAAATCTTGCTCGCCCTCCTGCCACAAGAGCGAATAGCCCTTGCCGCTGACGGTGAAGATGTGCGCGCCCGCTTCGTGATGGTGCGCCTTCTTGTACGTGCCCGTCGCGATTTCGGAGGTGTGCGCGTGCATGTTGCCGTTGGCGAGAAGGAACATCAGGTTCATCGAGCCAGCACCGCGCTCGCTCCAGGCGGTCAGTTCGATCGCGCTGAGGTCGGGGACGAAGTTCGTCTCCCACATGTTCTGGCCGGCGCGCACGAGCGAGAGATCGCCGGCGCCGGTGAACCAATCGTCTTTGCCGATGCGGTCTTTGAAGAAGTGCGTGTTCTCGAAGATGAACTCGTCATCGTGATAGATCTTCATCGTCAGCGGCAGCCCGTGCACCGACGCGACGACGGCGCGTTTCTTGCCGTCGCCGTTGTGCAAGCGGTAGCGCACGTTCAACGGGATTGCGAACATGCTGTGCTCTTGCCACTCGAAGCTGTGCGTCTTGCCGTTCGGCAACTCGATCTCGGTGCTGCCGCGGCCTTCGGCGACGTACATCACCTCTTCGTACAGATGGCGCTGTGGCGTCGTCGACATACCCGGCGGGATGTCGATCGCGTAGCAGCTCGCCCAATCGCCGCGGCCGGTCAGGTGAATTGCGACGCCGTTGACGCCGAAGCGCGGCCACGGCTTCGTTTCGACCGTGTGCAGATCGAAGCCCAAGCCTTCGACCACGTGAATGCCTTCGCGCTCGATCCAGTCCAAGTAGGGGTCTTGGTAGAGACGAGCCTTCTTAGCGGCGGCCTCAATCGTTGACGTCATCACGGCTCCTTCGCAGCGAACGGGTGTTCGGAGGTTTACTCCGCTTTACTCGGTGGTCCTGGTCTCCGGAATGTATCGGATCAGCAGGTAGCTGACCGTCACGGCCGAGAGCGTGATGAACAGGAACGCCGACCCGTAGTTCAGCTGGTCGGCGAGGAACGCGAACATCAGCGGGCTCAACGCTTGGCCGCCCTGGCCCGCGAAGCGCCAAATTCCCAGGAAGGTACCGCGGGCTTCCTCGGGAGCAACGTCGGTGCCGACGGTCTGAATGGAACCGCCGGTCAACGCCTGCAGCGCGACGCCGATCAGGAAAATCGCGACGTACCACGTCAGGTTCAGGTGCAAGAACGCCGTGAGCGCCAGCGCGAGCGACGAGAACGCGACGCCGGCGAAGCCCGGCACCATCGTGCGCTTGCGTCCGAACCGGTCCATCATCCAGCCGGCGAGGAAACCGATCGGCAACGAGATCAGCGACGCGCTCGTCGCGAGGTAACCGATCGGGCGCGGTCCGAGCGTATAGGCGAACGCCGCGTAGAGATACAGGAGGTCGGCGCCTTGCGGACCGCGCGTCAATCCGGCGAACAGCGCGACACCGAAGTACGGCAGACGCGGCATCACCAATTCGCGCAACGACAGCTTCGCAACCGGCGCGCTGCTCGTCCCGTTCGCGCGCTCGCGGCGCGGCGTATCTTTCGCAAAGAGCACCGTGGGAACGAGCGCGATCAGCGCGAGGCCCGCAAAGACGAGGAACGGAACGCGCGCGCCGAGATCGGTCGCGATGAGGCCGCCGACCACCGGACCCGCCAGCCGGCCGGTACTATCCATACCGAACATCCAACTGACCAGCCGTCCGCGCTGCGACGGCGCGGCGCCGTGCGAGATGGCGGCCAAGCGCGCCATGATCCACATCTGCGCCGCGAAGCCGTTGATGAACCGCAGCACGAGCAATTCGGGAAACGAGTTTGAACCGGCGACGAGAAATCCGGTCGCCGCCGCGAGCAACGGCCCCGCGATCAGTACGGGACGGCGTCCAAAGCGATCGATCATCCAACCGGATGGAATCGTTCCCGATAAATTCCCGATCAGGAACATCGTTACGACGAGGCTTGCGATGCCGAAGCTGACGTTGAACGATTTAGCGAGCGTCGGCAGCGCCGGCACCGCGATTCCCGTTCCCAATGCCAAGATCAGTGCCGGCAAATACGTAGCGAGGAACGCCTCCCACGAAATCGCCGGGCCTTCGCGCGCCGGAGTTTGTTCCTCCCGGTTCAGTTGAACGTTGCTGCGTAAGACAAAACGCTACGCCGTTCGCACGTCGAAAGATTTTCCCCTAGATCGGACGCGCGTTATAACCAGGAAGCGAATGCCATTCCGACACCGGTGCCGGCGGGCGTGCGATAAACGGGATAATACTGACAGAAGTCGTTGCGTAATTCACCGAGCGCACCGCCGACCGTGATCCAATTACGGATCTCCGATGAACCGGAGTTCAACAGTTGAGACGGAATCTTCGCGAGCGCGCTGCGATCTTGAGAACGCAACGCATCGAGCACAGCGAGATCGAGCGCTTCGTTCGTCACGAAGTGACTCAAGCCGCCCGACGCCAGAATCGCAACGCGCGCATCGCCCGGCGCGGCTTCGATCGCGCGCCGCAAGGCTTGGCCGAGCGCGTAACACCGCGCGGGCTTCGGCTGATTCGGCGGGTAGTAGCAGTTCACCATCACCGGCACGATCGGAATGGTGCGCCCCGCCATGAGGCGCGTGACGACAAAGCCGTACGCATGTCCGAAACCTTGCGCCACCGGGTTCGGCACCGACGCCGCCGCCGCGATGTCGAAGCCGTCATCCATCAGGTGATCGATCAGCGCGCGCGCGAGCGCCGGTGCGGTAGCGAGTTCGTAATGCTGGTCCATGCCGTAACCGACGGAGACCGTTTGCATCCACTTGTATTCCGGATCCGGCGAAATCGCCCAGCGCGTCATCGTCGCCGGCTCGCCGTAGAAGATCGACACGGCCGGAAAGTTAGCCAAGCTGAACAGCTCTTGTTCGTCGTCGCCGACGATGACCAGCACGTCGGGCGCCACGGCGGCGAGCGCATCCGCCAGGCGGTCGAGATCGCGCTGCGCGGCCTCGTACTGTTCGTTCCAGCGCGCCGGCACCGCGAGGGGAGCGAACCGTCCGCCGACCAGTTCTTCGATCTCGGCGTAGTCGCGCCGCACGCCCTCGGTGTCGTAAAGCTGCGGGTTCTTACGGTCGTTGACGGCGCGCGCTTCCCACTCTTCGGCCATGAGCGCGAGCAACGGCGTGTGCGAGGTAGCGAAGCCCGCGACCAGTCTAGACATGCGCCTGCACCAGCGTCTGCGGGGCGAACAGGTCTTCGATCGCGAGACGGCGCGAACACACGCCCTGTTCGTAGGCGTAATCGAGGAACGCTTCGAGCGTCACGCGATTGCGGTCGATACCGTAGGGAAAAATATCGTCGCCGATGATGCCTTTCGTGCGCTGGGCGTAATCGGCGTGCCAGGCGATCGGGAACATCGAGGCGCCCGTATAGAGCGCGCGTTCGACGCTGTTGCGCTTGGCTTCTTCGAAGGCCGCGTAGAGGTTCGCCGCAACCCACGGCGCGCGGTCCAGGAGCGTTTTCTTAATGACGATCGTGTGCATCACCGGATAGATTCCCGTCTCGCGCACGTATTGCTGCTCGACCTCCATCGTCTTTTCGAACAGCAGGCGTACGCGCGGGTCGGCGCCGTAACAGCGCGGCGCCTGCGCGCTGATCATCGCATCGATCTCGCCTGCCGGCAGCATGTCGGAGAGCGCGCGATCGGGGACCGGCGTCAGGCGCAGGCCGGCCGGCAGGCTCAGCGCGACCTTCTCGGTGCGGCCCGGTTCGTCGGCGCCGGCTTGGACCCAATCGATCGAGCGCAGATCGATTCCATAGTAGTGCGCCAAGAGGCCGCGCGCGTAGACGGCGGCGGTCTGCGCCCACTCCGGCAATCCGATGCGGCGGCCGGCTAAGTCGGCCGGGCCTTTGACCGGCCCGCCGTCCAGCACGTAGAACGAACCGTGACGCACCATGCGGTTTGGAAACACCGGGATCGCGATCAGCGAGTCGTCGCCGTTCGAGCGCATCGCCGCGTACTTCGCAAACGAGATCTCGGCAACGTCGAAGTCGTTGAAGAGCACGCCGCGCAGCAAGATATCGTGATACGAGAGCTCGAGGTGGTTGAGGGTGATGCCCTCAGCCGTCACGTTACCGGTGATCAGATCGGCGACGTGATCGTAGCGCAGGGTTGCAAGCGAAAGCGCGAGTTTGTTCACGTCAGGCGCGCGTAGAGTTCGGCTGCGTCAAACGACTTCGGAATGATTTCGTACTTCGCACAGGCGGTGACGTAGGGCTGCATCTCGCGCGGATCGGATTCGGTCGCGAAGATCGTTTTGGTCGCCGCAACCGTCGCGCGATCGATGCCGGTGAAGGCCGACGTCAGATCGCCCGCCTCGGAAACATGCGCGTTGCACCACACCTGCGCGTCGCGAATGACGCGCACGAATTTCGCCACCGTGTCGCGGTTCTTGGCGATGTAGTCGGCAGTGGCAACCCACGCCGTCTCGAGAAAGTGCGGCCCGAGCGCGCCGAGGAGGTCGCCCAGCGCGCGCACCTTGCCCGCGCGAACGTCGTCTTTAAGGTACGGCGCGTTCGATACGCCGGCGTCGACGCGTTTCGCGAGTACCGCCGCGGTTACGGCCGAAAACGGCAACTCGATGAACTTCACCGTCGTGGAGTCGCCGCCGGCCGCGTCGACGAACAACCGCGCGCCGATCCAGGTCGAATCCTTGATGGCGCCGACCGAGACCGTCTTGCCGTTCAAGTCGCGGCCGGTTCGGATCGGCGAGTCGGGCGACACGACGATTTGCGATTCGGAATCGTTTCCGAACGTGTGCAGCCGGTCGGGAAAGATGATCGTGAGCGGGATGCCGTGCGCGTGGGCGGTGATGATCGCCGTCGAGCTGACCTTACCGATATCGATCGCGCCCCCGGCGAGCGCCGCCGCGACGGCCGAACCGTTGGTCGCCTTTTGCAGCGTCACGTCGAGTCCGGCGTTCTTGAACAGCCCGTTGTTCTGGGCGTAGATCAAGGGAGTCACGTCGTTGACCGGATTGCTCGAAACCCGAACTGCCGTCGGCGCGGATTGCGCGTACGCGGTGCGGCCGGTCGCGAGCAGCAGCGCGCCGCCGGCGATGACGACTTTGCGCGACATGTTCATCACGCCAGCATGATCTCTTCGTAGGAGACCGGGCGTGAGATCACTTTGAATCGCGCCGCCGACTGCAGCTGCGGTTCGATGCACGAACGCTCGGCCTTCTCCGCGAGGACAGGCAGGACGATCGTGCGGATCGTCTCGATCGGCAGTTTGGTATACGTCACCAGGAGCTGCTCGACCGAGGCCGGGTTTGCGTTCACGCGTTTGGCCGTTGCGTAGAGCGCGGAAACGACTTGCTTCACGAGCGCCGGGTTCTTGGCGATGAAGTCGGCGTGCGCGTACCACACACCGAGCGCCCAATGGCGGCCGAGCGTGCTGTAGACGCCCGGCACCGCGCGCGTATCGGCTTTGGCGGCCGACGCGAACGGCTCGACCAAACAGCCCGATGCGATCTCCTTGCGCTGCAGGGCCGCGGAAATCGACGCAAACGGGATCTCGACGATCTTCACGCTCGTGGGGTCGATCTTGTTGTTGGTCATCCATTGCCACACGCCCAGCGTCTGGCTGTCGTTGAGCGAGTTCACCCCGAGCGTCGTGTTGACCAGATCCGCCGCGTTCTTGATCGGCGAGTCCTTCGCAACGGCGAGAATCACCGGCGCCGGTTCGACGAAGATCGTGCCGACTGCAATGATCCGCAGCGGGATGTTATGGATGATCGCGTTCGCGACGCCCTCGGGCGTTGCGCTCGCGATGTCGATGTCTCCGCGCACCACGGCTTCCAGCGTTTCCGCGCCGCGTCCGGTCGTCGTGATCGTCGCGCTGATCCCGGCTTGTTTGAAAAAGCCCAGCTGATCGGCGAAATATCCTTCGGCTTGCGTCGCCGCGGAGCTCGCCGCGATCCGGATCGTCGAGGTCTGCGCGCGCACGAGCGCCGGGAATCCCGTCGCGACGGCCGCCCCGGATGCCGCAAGTGCAAGCGCGCGACCGCGCGTGATGGCCGTCTTCACTTCTACCACTCCGCTCTGCTGCTGCGCGTTTAGGTGACGGTGACTTCGCGTTCGGGAAAGTCGTACGTCGTCGATGCCGCGACGCCTTCGAGCGAGTAACCGAGGTGTTTCTCGACCGGCAGTTCGATCCACGGCGTGTTCTTCTGCGGGTCGCGCACGACGCCGAGCGGATCGAGTCCGCGTTCGACGCGCTCGACCTGATCGAGCAGCGTCTTGCGGTACAGGGCCACACCGCGATCGCTCTCGCCGAGGTTCTCGACGCTGTGGTCGGTGATGTCGCCTTGCGAGATCATCACCATCATGTCCTGAGCATTGAGCACGTCGGGCATGTACTTGCCATCCGGCGTCAGCCACGGGTTTTCCCAGATCGGGCTGTGCGCGCGCGTCGGCTTACCGGTATCGCGCTCGCGGCAGTTCAGCCAGTAGTGCGTCGTGTGGGTGTCGTCCGCCGGTACGCGGATCTGATACTGGACCCACTCCGCCGTGTACGGCACGACCGCGATTCCCGGGAAGAGCTGCGGGTGACCGGTCTTCCACTCTTCGGAGTCTTCGGTGTCGCCTTCCCAGAGGCGCTTCTTGATGATGCCGAATTCGAAGAGTTCGAAGTCGATCTTGGCGTGATGGCGGATCTTCACCGGCGCGAGTCCCAAGCGGCCACGCGCGTAGTTCGTGTACTTCATGTGCAAGTACTCGATGTGCAGCGGGTCGAGCGTGTTCTCGGCGATTTGCAGCCAGTTGCACGGCATGCGGCTGATGCCGATGTCCCACTCCCAATCGTCGCGCACCATGTGCTCGAACCGCGGCAACAGCGGCGCCGGAGCCTCGCCGAGATACGCCCACAAAAGGCCTGCCATCTCTTGCACGGGGTAGGCGGCGATCTTGATGCGCGCCTTGAGTTTACTGTTCGCCGGTTCGGCCGGCGTTTCGACGCAGTTGCCGTTCGCGTCGAACTTCCACGCGTGATACGCGCAGACGAGATGGTTGTCTTCGAGCATCCCGCACGCGAGCGACGTGCCGCGATGCGGACAGCGCTCGGCGACGAGTCCATAGCTGCCGTCCTCGGTGCGATAGAGCGCGAGGCTTTCACCGAGCACGCGCACGGCGATCACCGGATTCTCGGTCAGTTCCGCAACGGCGGCAACCGGCTGCCAAAAGCAGCGCATGTATTTGCCCATCGGCGTCCCCGGCCCGACGAGCGTCAGGCGTTCCTGACGTTGTTTGCGCGATGCAAGATGATCGACGGCCACGGCACACCAGCCCTCTGAAGTGAAGGGTTCTTTATTGGACAGGAGTACAGTAATAGAACATGCCTCCAGTGTCAAGGCCGACCGCGAGCCTCGAGACGGGCCGCGTACAGCAAAAGGCGCGCACGCGCAAGGCGCTCGTCGACGCCGCGATCGCGTTCGTGCGTGAGGGGCGCGATTTTTCCGTCGCCGACGTGGCCGATGCGGCGCTCGTCGGACGCGCGACCGCCTACACGTACTTCAAAACGAAAGAATCGCTGCGCGCGCAAGCGGTGCTCACGTTTGTCGCCAGCAACGACTTCCCGTCGTTCGACGTCGCGTTCGCGCAGACGGCCGATGCCGAAACGCGCGTGCAAGCCGTCGTGGCGGCGAGCGACAAGTCGATCCGTCTGCACGAAGCACAATACCGCGCGCTCTTGCGCTCCTCGCTCGAAGACGGCCAGGGCGACGAACTGCCCCGGCGCCCCGCCAACCGCCGGCAGTGGCTAAACGACGCGCTAGCACCGTTGCGCCGCTCACTCACCGATGCCGAATTCGATCGCCTCGTCGGCGCATTGAGCTTGTGCCTGGGCATCGAAGCACACGTCACGCTGCGCGACGTCTGCGGGTTCAGCGAACCTGAAGCGAGCGCAATAAAAGCCTGGGCCGCCGCCGCCCTCGTAGAAGCCGCCAAACCCAAACCCCGCTAGCCCCCCTTGTCATTAGTCCTTAGTCCTTGTCATTCTGAGCGGAGCCCCGAAGGGGGGCGTAGACGAAGAACGCGCCACCATCATGGCAATAAGCAAGGGCAATGCCATCATCGGGAGTGCGCTGACTGTCTGGAATTTATCTGGCACATTTGCGGCGTTGCCGTGGCAAATCGCACGATATCGGCGCGTCCTTCGTCTGCGCGCCCTACGGCGCTCCGCTCAGGACGACACTGAAATCACGCAACACTGCTCAAGTTTTGGTTAGTCGGTGGGGTCGCCGGTTAGGCGGTCGCTGTTGCGGAGGGCTGGGAACGCGAGTGCCCAGGTGAGGACGACGCCGAGTGTGGCGACGCCGCCGAGCGCGACGCCGAGGACGGGGCCGAAGATTTGCGCGGCCGTGCCCGATTCGAACGAGCCGAGTTGGCCCGACGCGTTGATGAATAAGCTCTCGATCGAATTCACGCGCCCGCGCATTGCATCGGGCGTGTTGAGCGCCACGAGACCGCGCCGGATCACGACGCTGATCATGTCGCACGCGCCGGCAATCGCCAAGCACGCGATCGAAAGCCAGAGATTGCGCGAATAGGCGAACGCGATGATCGCGCAACCGTAGGCCGCGACGGCGAAGAGCATCGTCTTGCCCACGCGCCGGTTGGGCGTGCGCCGCGAGAGCACGATCGCCATCACCGATGCACCGATCCCGCTCGCGCTCCGCAGCATTCCGAATGCGACCGCGCCCGAGTGCAGTATCTGCACGGCGTAGACGGGCAAGAGCGCGGTCGCGCCGCCGAACAGCACGGCGAAGAGGTCGAGCGTGATCGCCCCCATGACGATCGGTTTCGAGCGGATAAAACGCACCCCGTCGAGCGCCGAGTCCTTCCGGATGCCGGTCGCGCGGATCGTATCGCGAACGTGCAGGATCGAAAAGCCGAACACCGCGGCCAGCGTCAGCGCCCCGGCGAGCACGAATGCCGCCACCGTCGAGGCTGCGACGATCGCGCCGCCGAGCGCCGGCATCGCGATAACGGCGACCTCGCGCGCCGACGCGTAGGTCGCCTGCACCCGCATGTAGTCTTCGGTCTCGACGATATTGACGAGGATCGTGCGCTCGGCCGGATTTCCGAATGCGCGTGCGATGCCCTGACAGAACAGCACCGAGAGCACGAGCGGCAAATTGTCGACGTGCGCGAGCGCGAGCATTCCGAGCGCAAAGGTGAAGAACGCGGTCGCCGTTGCGGCGATCATCGCAATACGTTTGCGGTTGAAGCGATCGACCGCGTGCCCGGCAACGAACACGAGGAACAACTGCGGCGCGAACATCACGAGGCCCACGAGGCCGAGATCGAACGGGCGGTGATGAATGCTGTACACGGTCCAGGCGACCGCTACGCCGAGGACTTGATTCGCACTTTCGCTCGAAAGAAACGCGAAGAAATATGCCGCAATGTTACGCCGGCTGCTCACCTTGTCGATGCGCAAAATTTACGGGCGAAACCATCCGGCACCTGGTAGGGGACGGCGTACGATGGCCGAACCTGCGCGGCGGAGGTCAACTCATGACAATCCGGCGTTCTCACTTTCTCTTGGGGGCCGCGGCCGGCGCTGCAGCCTTCTTCCCCGGTCGCCCGGCCCGCGCCGACGATACGCTGCGAATCGGCGCGCTGCTGCTCGACAACACCGCCGAAGTGTTCTACGCGCGCGAGCTCGGCATGTTCAAAAAAGCCGGACTGACCGTTGACATCCAAACCTTTCCGAGCGGCGGCGCAGCCTCATCGGCGCTGGTCGGCGGCGCAGTCGACATCGCGATCGCCGATGCGCTCACGATGGCCGAGGCGCACACGCGCGCAGTCCCGATCACCTACGTCGCACCGGCCACGATCTACACGCGCGCCTTCCCGGCCTACGAAATCATGGTCGCCGCCAACGGGCCGATCCACGCCGGGCACGACTTCAACGGGAAGACGCTGGCCACGAACGCCCTCAAGAACATCTTACAGGTACCGACGATGGCCTGGATCGACAACAACGGCGGCGACAGCAAGAGCGTGAAGTTCATCGAGGTGCCGTTCCCGACGATGGGCGCGGCGATTCTCGACGGCCGCATCGACGGTGCATCGATCTCCGAACCCTTTTTCACCAACGCCATGGCCACGGGCAACTTCCGCAAGATCTCGGCGGCTGAGAAAGGCCTTGCGCCGGAGTACATGTTCTCCGGCTGGGCGACGACGCTCGACTTCTCCGCAAAACAGCCGGACGTCATCAAGAAGTTCGTGGCGGTCATGCTCGAGAGCGCGCGCTGGGGAAATGCCAATCGCACACAGAGCGCGCAGATCCTGGTCAGCGTGAACAAGATGTCGCCCGAGGTCGCCAACAAGATGGAGCGCTCGTACTACGGTGAGAAGCTTTCACCGGCGCTGCTGCAGCCGGTGATCGACGCCGGCGCGAAATACGGCGCCACCACCAAATCGTTCCCGGCGAGCGAAGTGATCAGCCCGCTGGCGTTACGCTGACACCATGCTGATGCCCTCGAGTTCGAGCCGTTTCGTCTCGCGCACGAACGTCCACACGAACCAGATCGTCACGAGACAGATCGTCCCGTAGATCGCAAACGTCAGCGGCGAGCCGAAGACGTGGATCATCGTCAGAAAGACGAACGATACGGCGAAGTTCGCAACCCAGTTCGCGAGCGTGGCGATCGACATCGCGCGGCCCCGTATCGGGAGCGGATAGATCTCGGAGATCAGCAGCCACAAGATCGGCCCGAGGCTGAACGCAAAGCAGCCGACGTAGACCATGAGCGCCACGAGCGTCACCGCGCCGAGCGACCCGCTCGCTCCGCGCGAGAAGGCGAAGGCGAGCGTGAACAAGGCGATCATCATGCCGCCGATCCCGGCGTAAAGCAACGGCTTGCGGCCGATCCGGTCGATCAAGACGATCGCGACGATCGTCATCAGGCAGTTGACGAGATCGACGCCGAGCGTCGCCAAGATCGACACGGCGTTCGAAGAGAAGCCGGCGAGCTTGAAGATTTGCGGGCCGTAGTAGATGACGGTATTGATTCCGGTGATCTGCTGCAATATCGCGAGGCCGATGCCGATCCCCAGCGCCCCGCGCACGTGCGGCGAGAGCAGATCGCGCCATTCGCCCTGGTGCGCGCCGAGCGAGCTCTTGATATCGGCGATCGCATGCTCGACCTCGCCGGCATCGCGGGTGCGCACCAGGACGTCGCGCGCCAGCGCCTCCTGACCGTGCGCGTAGAGCCAGCGCGGGCTTTCGGGCATCACGATCATCCCGGCGAGGAGCAAGACCGACGGGATCAGGGCGATGCCGAGCATGGCGGGCCAATTCGCCGACGCCGCAAACGCGTAATCGACGAGCGCAGCGCTTAGGATGCCGATCGTGATCGCAGACTGATAGAGCGAGACGAGCGCGCCCCGCGTCGCGCGCGGCGCCGCTTCCGAGATGTAGAGCGGCGCCGCGACGGAACTGATCCCGATGCCGGTCCCGACGATCAGCCGGCCCGCGATCAGCACCGCAATCGACGGCGCGAACGCCGACAGCACGGCACCGACGGCAAAGACGACGCCCGCGGCGATCAGCGTCCAGCGCCGGCCGAGCCGATCGGCCATTCCGCCGGCCAAAAACGCGCCCACGACCGCGCCGATCAGGACCACGCTGACGACGGTCTCTTGCATCTGCGTATCGAGCGCGAAGGTCTGCTGGATGAACAGGATCGCGCCGGCGATGACCCCGGTATCGTAGCCGAAGAGCAACCCTCCCAGCGCCGCGACCGACGAGATCAGGAGCACGTAGCGCGAGGTTGCCATGGCCGCGCCCTTCAAGCAGGGAAGCGGCGGGACCCACCGTAGCGCATTTTCATGCAACGCTTTTTCCGCATCGCTGCCGCGGGCGCGGCCCTCGTCTTGGCCGGTACACCCCTCGGCGCGGGCGCGGCCGACCCGTTCGAGGTCGACGTGCTGTTGCCGGTGACCGGCAGCGCATCGTTCTACGCGGTCGCGCAGCAGCAGTCACTGCACATTATCGAAACGAACGTCAACAAAGCGGGCGGCATCGGTGGCCGCCCGCTGAAGTTCGTGATCAACGACGATCAGACCGACGCGAAAGTCGACGTCCAACTCGCGAACCAAATCCTCGCCAAGCACCCCGCAGTGCTGCTCGGGCCGACGCTAACGGCGCAGTGCAACGCGTTGATGCCGCTCGTCAAGGACGGCCCGGCAACGTGGTGCTTTACGCCCGGCCCCCGTCCGGTCGACGGCGGCTACGTCTTTGCGTTCGGCGCCGACACATCGCACACGACCGCCGTCTCGATGCGCTATCTGAAAGCCAAAGGCATCACGCGCATCGGCATGATCTCATCGACCGATGCCACCGGGCAGGACGGCGACAAGAACATCGACGCCGCCGCGGCCGCGGACGGGGTCACCGTGCTCGATCACGAGCACTTCAACCCGACCGACATCAGCGTGACCGCGCAGCTCGCGCGCATCAAAGGCATGAGTCCGCAAGCGGTCGTGGTGTGGACGACCGGCACGCCGTTCGGCACGGTTCTGCGCGGCATTCAAGACGTCGGCATCGACGTGCCGATCCTGTCGACCAACGGCAACATCACCTACGGTCAGATGAAACAGTACAAGGGATTCTTGCCGAAAGACCTGTGGTTTCCGGGCGCCGCCTTCCTCGATGCCTCGCAGCTTGCCGATAAGGGCGTGATCGCCGCCGTTAAGACATTCAACGACGGCATCGTCGCGCAAGGCGGCAGCAAGCCGGATTGGGGCAACAACAACTGCTACGACGGCGCGCGGCTGTTCGTCGAAGCGCTGCGGAAGTTCGGCTCGAACACCACCAGCGCCCAAGTACGCGACTACGTCGCCTCGCAGACGAACTGGCCCGGGATCAACGGCCGCTACAACTTCGTCAAAGAGCCGCAGCGCGGCTTAGGCGACGACTCGGTCGTGATGGTGCGCTGGAACACCGCAACCGAATCGTGGACCGCACTCAGCAAACCGGGAGGGCTACCGCTCTAGTTTATTGCGGCGGGCCGCAGTTGTAGTCGAGCGTCGTGCTGCACACGCGCAGGTTTACGTGCGCGGCCGGGCTTACTTTGACGTTGAACTGTTGCGGCGGAACGTCGTCGGAGCTGACCGAGACGACGGCCGCGCCGGCCTTCCCAACGGTGAGACGAAAACTCCCGTCGGCGCGCGAGACCGTGTGCGCGCTGCCGATCGCGACCGCCACGCCGGGCAGCGGCTGACCGGTCGTCCGGTCGGCAATCGACCCGGTCACGATGACGAGCGCAATGGCGAAGATCCCGCTCCAGCGATTCTGCATGCGTGAGAACGTGCCGCGCCCGATCACGACACTCCTCGGCGATACCGTTCGATGGCATCGAAGAGCCCTTGCGGATCGTCGGTTCCGAGCGTCACGCGCCGGCCATTGCGATAGAACAATTCCACCGCGCGAAAGCCCGATACGTTCCACAGCCACCCGTGCCACAGCGTCCAATGGATGCCCCAGCCCTCGAAAAGGTTGGTGCGCGTGATCTCGGCATGATCGAGGTCGGCGAAGCTAACGTGGCCGCCGGGAACGCCGAACGTGAACGACCACAGCACGCCGTTCCGGTCGACCTGCGTCGTCAGCCGGGCGAAACCGAAGACGCAAATCGCCACGAACACCAGCAGCGCATACATCGCTTCGGGCAAGCCGTGGTTGGTGAAAACAACGGCGACGATGACGAGCAGCATAACGATACTCCAAGGGGCCCACTGCCGATGTTCGTATGCCTGCATCTACCGCTTCCTTACCCCCGTATACGAGCCGAGTTTGGAGTACCAGGAGCGCACAAGCTTTTCCCGCGACGGAGATCATCCGCTCCAACGCGGCGAAACCGCGAACATGGAACAACGCAAACTCGGCACGCAAGGACTAACGGTTTCCGCCCTCGGGCTCGGCTGCATGGGAATGACCTACGCATACGGCGCCGCGGACGAAGCCGAATCGATTCGCACCGTGCACCGCGCGATCGAACTCGGCGTAACCTTCTTCGACACCGCCGAAATCTACGGTCCGTTCACCAACGAAGAACTCCTCGGGCGCGCAATTGCCGGCAAACGTGCGGGCCTCGTCATCGCAACGAAGTTCGGGTTCAAGTTCGACGGCCCGGTGCGTTCGCTCGACGGTTCGCCCGCTAACGTGAAGCGCGTGGCCGATGCGTCGCTCAAACGGCTCAACATCGACGTCATCGATCTCTACTACCAGCACCGCCGCGACCCGAACGTGCCGATCGAAGAAACGGTCGGCGCGATGAAAGAGCTGGTCGAGGCCGGCAAGATCCGCTACCTCGGTTTATCCGAAGTGGGACCGGAAACGCTGCGCCGCGCAAACGCCGTTCATCCGATCAGCGCGTTGCAAAGCGAATATTCGCTTTGGGAACGCGGCATCGAAGCGGCGATCCTCCCGACGATCCGGGAACTCGGCATCGGCCTCGTTCCGTACAGCCCGCTGGGTCGCGGCTACCTCACCGGTGCGCTGAAGGTCGCCGACTTGCAAGCCGATGACTGGCGCCGCACGAACCCGCGTTTCAGCCCGGAACACGAAGCCCAGAACCTCCGATTGGTCGAGGTCGTGAAGCGGGTGGCCGGCCGCCGCAAAGCGACGCCCGCGCAAATCGCGCTGGCCTGGGTGCTCGCGCAAGGGAGCGACGTCGCGCCGATCCCGGGCACGAAACGCGTCCGCTACTTGGAAGACAACGTCGGGGCCGTGAACGTGCATCTCGAACCCGAAGACATGCGCGAACTCGACGCCCTCAAATCCGGCGTCGCGGGCGAGCGCTACGAATCATCGATGATGGCGCAGCTCGAACGCTAAGACTCGACGCGTATCTCGGGCGCGAAGAGGTCGGCGGCGCGTAGCGGCTTTTTCAGCGCCCCATAATGGAGCAGCACGTCGAGGACGGGCTGCGCGTCCGCCGGCCGCACGCGTTCGCTATACGTCGCGCGCGTGTTGGACGGCGGAATCGGCACGCCGATGTATTTTTCGAGGATCTTCGCGCTCTGCGCGTGATTCTTGTTGGCCCAGGCGCCGGCTTTGAGAATCACGTCGCAGAAGCGCTGCACGATATCCGGATGCGCTTTGGCAAACGCCGCCGACGTAAAGAACGCGCTGATGAGAAACTTGTCGCCGATCGCGTCATAGCACGGCGCCAAGAGCCGTGCATCGGGTCCGTGGATCGCGATGTCCAGGGCCGGTTCGCTCACTTCGGCCGCGTCGACGCGTCCCGCTTGCATCGCGGCGAGCGCCGCGCTTTCGGGCATCTCGAACCACTTGATCGTCTTCGAGTCGCCGCCGTTCCGGTCGATCCACGTTTTCGCGCCGTAGTACCCCATGTTCGAGATGTCGAGCGTCGTCAGCGTTTTGCCGTTGAGATCCGACGCTTTCTTGTAGGGCGAGTCTTTGAGCACGAAGATCCCGGCGGTCGGCGCGGCGCTCGAATAGATGGCCGATGGGGCGATAATCACGAGCGGCAAGCCTTTTTCGTGCGCGAGCGCAAGACCGGGGATCGTCATGCCGCCGATGACGACGTCACCGGCGAGCACAGCCCCGGCGATCGTTGCGGTTGCGTTGAGCGCTTCGGGATGAAGCGTCCAGCCCCGCATCGGCGTACATGCCGAGATCTTGCGCGTAGTAGATTTCCGCGCCCGAATCGTTGCGCGCGCCGACGATTCGCAGCGGGATAGTCGGAGCTTGCGCTCGGGCGCGCGCGGGGAAAAACGCGCAGCCGGCCGCGGCCGCCGCGGCCGAACCTCCGAGGCGCAACGCCGTCGAACGATTCATGCCGCGACGCTTCCGCGCGCGAAGACGGTGGCCTGCGTTAGACGAAGCTGGGCCGTTTGCCGGATTTGTTACCGCAGAACGTCATGTGCACGCTATGCGGAACGTACCACGCGTGGATATCGTAATGCGGCATCGACATGCCGGGGTGGCCGTTGGGTTCGTACCAGATGTCGATGTGGTTGATCGTGTACCCCGGGAGCGCTTTGATGCCGTCGAGATCGATGCCCTTGGCGAACTGCGCCTTCGAGATCATCACTTCGGTGAAGACCGGCTTGCCGTTGTACCAGCCGTAAATCGGACCGAGCGGCCAATCTTTCGCCTTCGAATAGTGGTAGCCCATCGACGGGATGCAGCCCGCCACGGGAACGACGTCCTTCGGGAGGCCGGCCGGGTGCTTGGGCCCCGGCTGCATCATCATTTTCATGATGGTCGGCGTCATGCCCGGCGGTAACTTCATCGGCATGTTCTGCGCGAACGCCGGCGCCGCCAACGCAGCGAGTGCAACAGCCGATAGGAGCATTCGTCTAAGAAGCATGTCGGGTGTTCCTCAATCGGGTTATAGAGTAAGGGTGGCGATCTTCGACGCCGAGGCACTCGTTCCGGCACGCTCGAAGGGCCGCCGGTGACTTCACGCCCGATCGAGATTGCCGTCGCGCTCGTCAGCCGCGCCGACGGGCGCACGCTGCTGGTGCGCAAACGCGGCACCTCGACGTTCATTCAGCCCGGCGGCAAGATCGAACCGCGCGAAGAACCCGCGGCCGCCGTGTGCCGCGAGGTGCGCGAGGAACTCGGCCTGCATATCGCTCCGGCCGATCTCACCTATCTCGGCCGGTTTGAAGACGTTGCCGTGAACGAGCCCGGCACCGTCGTGGCCGAGGCGTTCTCCATCGTCGTCGATGCGCACGTCACGGCCGCCGCAGAAATCGAGGAGCTCGCATGGATCGACCCGGCATCTCCCGGCAATCTGACGATCGCACCGCTCACCCGCGATCAGCTCTTGCCGCTGCTCGTCTGATGATCGATCGCCGCACCGCGCTCGCGGGACTCGGTGCGCTCGCGCTCGCGCCCGCGCAGGTCGCCGCGCAGACCGCACCGGTAGCCATTCACGCCGGACATCCGCCGACCGAAACGGCGGCGCCGGCCCTCTACGCGATTCGCTCGGGCCTCTTCGAGCGGGCCGGTATCGCGCTGACGATCGACAAGATGTCGAGCGGCGCGGCGGTTGCCGCCGCAGTGGCCGGCGGCGGACTCGACCTCGGCGGCACGAGCATCCTCGCGATCATCATCGGTCACACGCACGGCATTCCGTTCACGCTGATCTCGGCCGCCAACGTGATGATGTATCCCGAAGCCGACGGCGGATTGCTCGTGCAAGCGAACTCGCCGCTCGCGGGCCCGAAAGACTTCATCGGCAAGACGATCTCCGCCGCCGCACTGAACGATATCGTCAGCCTCGAGATCTGGACGTGGATGGATCGCGGCGGCGTCGACCCGCACGCGGTAAAGATCGTCGAGATCCCGCAACCGGCGGCCCTGGCCGCGCTCGACGCGGGCCGCGTCGACGGCATCGTGCTGACCGGCAGCGCGTACGCCGAAGCGATCGCGAATCCCAAGGTCCGGCTGCTCTCGCGCGTGGCATCCAATCTCGCGCCGCGCTTCGCGAACACGTGCTGGTTTTCGACCCGCGATTGGGTGACGAAGAACCACGCCGTCGCCGCGCGTTTCGCGCGCGTCATGAGCGATGCGTCGGCGTACGTGAACGCGCACCCCGACGACACGCTCAAGGACGTGCTCGACTACACCGGCATGGACCGCGCGGCCGCGCTCAAGATGAAACGCGCCGTCTTCGCGACGGCGCTCAGCCCGGTCGACGTTCAGCCGGTCATCGCGGCCGCGGCGAAATTCAAGATGATCGACAAAGAGTATCCGGCCGCCGAGCTCTTCAGCGACGTCGTGCCGCGAGCTTAAACGAAGCGGTAGAGCGCGTTCGGATTGTCGACCAGCATCTTCTGCTGGTTTGCCGCTTCGGGGACCCAGAGCGGGATCAAATCGACGAGATCGCCGTCGTCGGGCATGATGCCGTGATAGTGGATCGGATGCGGCCAGTTGCTGCCCCAGATGATGCGGTCGGGCCGCGCGGCGACGACGGTATGGATCAGCGGCAGCAGGTCGCGATGCGGATACGGCTCTTGAGAAAGCCGGTACAAGCTCGCGAGCTTCACGTAGCAGCGATCGGTATCGAGCAATTGCAGCAGCGCGCGGAATTCGGCCGAATGCGTGCCCTCGGCGACCGGCACGCGCGCCAAGTGATCGAGGATGAAGACGTTTTGCACTCGCTCGAGCACCGGCACGACGTCGATGAGTTCACGCGACTCACGGAAGTGCAGCAAGATGTGCCAGCCGAAATCCCGCACCTCGGCGGCGAGCTGATCCAGCCGCTCGAACGTGATCCCGGCGCCGGACATCGTCGATAGCCGAACGCCGCGAATGCCGCCCGCATCGAGCATCGCGAGCTGATCTTCGCGCAAGCCCGGCGCGATGACCGCCACGCCGCGGTAGTTGTCGGGATTGCGCGCGATCGCATCGAGGATCGCGCGGTTGTCCGTTCCATGCGCGCCGCCTTGCACGAGCGCGGCGCGCGTGAACCCGATCGTCGCGAGCATCGCGGCGTAGTCGTCAGCGGTGCAGTCCTCAGGCGTATACGTGCGGGCTTCCGCATACGGGAAGCGATCGGGGGGGCCGAAGATATGCGCGTGCGTATCGGTCGCGCCCGGCGGCGCCTTGTATGACGGCTTCTTCGTCGCGCGAACGGGGCCGGGGCAAACCGGGATCGTCATCGCGCCGTAGCGTAACGCGAGGAGACGTCGTCGTAGTAGGCGGCGGCGCCGGGATGCAGCGGCGCGCCCGCGTGCGGAGCGTGACGCGTGCTGTAAAAGATGTCCTCGCTGACCGCGTGGCTCGCGCTCGAAACGTCGAGCGCCTTGGCGAGACGCTGCACGACGTCATCGGCGAGACCCTCACGCACGAGGATCGAGTAGCCCGGATTGGCGAGCGTCGTGACCGTCTTCTCTTGGCCGCGGAACGAACGCGGCGGAACCTCGACGATGTCGAGACAGTACTCTTGCGCAACGGCTTCGGCCACGTCGCGATCGAGCGAGAGAAACGCGAGATCGTAGATCGCCGAGGCCTGGCCCACGGCCTGGAAGCGCGTGTTCTCGCGCATCAGCGCGTTCGCGCGGCCGTCCATCCACTGCGCCGTCGACTCGCGCATGACGTTATACATCGTGCCGCCCCACGCCGCGATGTCGCGATCGACATCGACACCGTAGTGTTTCAGATACGCGCGCGAGATCTGCCCGGCGATGAAGCCCGGAGTTGCGATGCAGAGGCCCAGTTTCGGCTTCAAGCGCGCGAGATCGGCGAATTCTCGCACGCCGGTGTCGGCCTTGACGATGTTGTGGAAGTAATGGCCCGAATGGATCATGCCCGCGAGGCCGCGCACGCCGCGCAGGTTCTCGCCGCGAAACACGCCGCTCGACCGATCGGCCATCGCGGCCGCCGATGTGAGGCTGACCGTCACGTCGGTTTCACCCGAGGCGAGCCAGCGGCAGGTGTCGATTCCGTCGCGGCCCTTGCGTTCGAGTTCCGTTTCGAAACCGGCGGCGCGGAAGGCCGCATCGGCCCAGCGCATGATCGTCGCCCAGTTTTCGCCCATGCCCTCGATCGAACGCAGCCGGATCTTCTCAGTCACTCGGGTCTCCTACAATATCATGGCGCGAACGTCGAAGTTCTTCGCGATCCAGCCGTATTTGACGGCCGCATCGATCACCGGCTGCAGCGTCGCCGGATCTAATGACGGCGCGGCAAAGACGGGCGTCATCGTGCGCAGCGTGTCCGGCGACAGCTTCGAAAACCCGGAGATCATCGGGATGAGGTCGGCGTAGTGCGCGTTGACATACGGATAGATGCTGGTGAGCACCTCGCCGAAACGCTGCGCCGTCGCGCGGTGGTCCTTCGACCACGTATCGACGGTGAACCACGCGGCCGGCATCCAGCGCGCGGCGATCGCGTCGAACGGCGTGCCGAGCACCTTCGCGCCCTGCGCCATCATCGACCCTGTGAACGGCTCGAAGATGAACGCCGCATCGAGGTGCTTTGACTCGAGGCCCGGCATCATCGAACGCGGCGGCACTTCCACGAATTGCACTTTGTTGCGGTCGACGCCGTTCTTGTCGAGCCACGCATAGATAGCAAGGCCGAGCAGATCGTGCAGCTGGTTCAAGCCGACGATCTTGCCGGCAAGATCCGCCGGCACGTGCACGTCCGAGTTCGCCCCCACCAAGAGACGCGCCGTCGGCGTCGTCGAGCGATAGAGCGTGCCGGGCGCGACCAAGCGAATCGGTATGCCGCGGCTGAACGCTTCCGCCAGCGTGAAGACGTTCGCGTATGAAACGTTGACCGAACCGCCGATCGCCGCCGCGATCCCGGTGCCGCCCGGTCCGACCGTTTCGACGCTGAGATCGAGACCGGCATTCTTGAATGCGCCCGACTCGATGCCGCGATAGAATGCCGCCATGTCGGGCGAAACGCCCGGCCCGACGACAATTTTGCCCAGCGGCGCATCGGCCCCGAGCACGGCAAAGGCACCCGCGAACGCGCCGAATGCGCGCAGCGACTGCGCGCGGTTCATCAAAACCGGCAACGCAAATTCTTCCCTTCTCTCGTCAAACGCAACATTTCTTCCAGATCAGCACGAGGCACCCTCCGCATGCCGTCAAAGCTACGCACCACGTGGATGCCACGGACGACATCGCAGCTTTTGGTTACAAGCAGGAGCTGAAGCGCTCGCTCGGCCTCGTCGACCTGCTCACGTACGGTCTCGTCTTCATCGTGCCCATCGCGCCGGTCGCGGTATTCGGCATCGTGTTCAATGCCAGTCACGGCATGGTTCCGCTCGTCTACGTCATCGGGCTCGTTGCGATGCTCTTCATCGCGCTGAGCTACATGACGATGTCGGCCGCGTTTCCGGTGGCGGGATCGGTGTACTCCTACACGTCGTTGAGCCTCGGCCCCGCCGCCGGCTTCTTCGCGGGCTGGGCGATTCTGCTCGATTACGTGCTGCTTCCGACGCTTTCGTACGTGGTCGCGGCGATCGCAATTCAATCGGTGTTCCCGAACGTCTCGGGCCCGCTGTGCATCATCGTCATGATCGTCATCGCGACGGTCATCAACTATCTTGGTATCGAAGCCACCGCGCGCACGAGCTTCGTGCTGCTCGCGTTCCAGATCTTAATCTTGCTGATCTTCTGCGTGATTGCGTTCGCAGCGGTCGCACACCACGCCGGCGGGGCGCACTTCTCGCTCGCACCCTTCTACAATCCGGCCGAAGTGACGCCGGCGCTGATCTTCGGCGCGCTCTCGCTCGCCGTGCTCAGCTTTCTGGGCTTCGATGCGATCTCGACGCTGTCCGAAGAATGCCGCGAGGGACCGCGCATGGTCGGCCGCGCCACCATCCTCGCGCTTTGCGCCTCGGCCGCGCTGTTCATCGCACAAACGTGGCTCGCGTCGCTCTTCGACTTGGGCCGAACGAGTCTGCCGCCGGGCGCCGCAACCGACGGCGCATTTTACGACGCGAGCGCGCTGGCCGGCGGCCCGGTGCTCAAGTTTCTGCTCGCCGTGCCGGGCATCTTCATCTCGTCGCTCGCCGGCGCGGTCACGGCGCAAGCCGCCACCGCGCGCATCCTCTTCGGCATGGCGCGCGACGGCGCGTTACCACGGGCACTCGCCTACATCGACCCCCAACGCAAAGTACCGACGCGGACGGTCTTGCTGGTCGCGGCGGTCACGCTCGTGACCGGCACGACGCTCGCCGGCCGCCTGGAACTGCTCACCTCGATGGTGAGTTTCGGTGCGCTGCTGGCGTTTCTGCTGCTCCAGGTGTCGGTCGTGGCGCACTTCATCGTGCGCGAGCGCAGCCGCAACTGGCTCCGCTACCTCGTCTCCCCGGCCGTCGGCTTCGCCATCATTGCCTACGTGCTGGTCAATGCCGAAAATAATGCCAAGCTGGCCGCGGTGGCCTGGATGGTGGCCGGGCTCGCTATCTTCGCGGCCTTGCGGTTTGCCGGCCGGACGGTGCTTCCGCCCTGATCGAACGCCCGTTCGCTCGCCGCGCGGGACGCCGTGCGGCTCAAACTCGTCCCATTGTACGGTAGGCCCCAGCCATATAAACGCGAGTGTAGAGAGCATGAGTATTCGGGTGGCGCTCCACCACATGACACGCTACACCTACGACCGCCGGGTCAACCTCGGCCCGCAGGTGATCCGCCTGCGGCCCGCACCGCACTGCCGCACGCCGATCACGGCCTACCGCCTCGACGTGCAGCCGGCGAATCATTTTCTCAACTGGCAGCAAGATCCGCAAGCGAACTGGCTTGCGCGCGTGCTCGTGCCCGATCCGACAACGGAGCTCTCGGTCACCGTCGACTTGGTCGCCGATCTCGCGGTCATCAACCCGTTCGACTTCTTTCTCGAAGCGTCGGCCGAGCAGTATCCGTTCGCCTACGATCCGCAACTCGCGCTCGAACTCGCGCCGTATCTCGTCGCGGAACCGCTCGGCCAACGTTTCGAGAACTACCTCGCGGCGATCGATCGCACGCCGAAGCCGACCACCGCGTTCGTTTTTGGCTTGAACGCCGGATTGCAGCACGACGTGCGATACGTCATTCGCATGGAACCGGGCGTGCAAACGCCCGATGAAACGCTCGAACTCGGCTCGGGTTCGTGCCGCGACTCCGCCTGGCTGCTCGTCAACTTGCTGCGCCGCCTCGGGCTCGCGGCGCGTTTTGCATCGGGCTATCTCATCCAGCTGAAAGCCGACGTGCAGGCCCTCGACGGTCCCTCGGGTGCGACGCAAGACTTTACCGATCTGCACGCGTGGTGCGAAGTGTATTTGCCGGGCGCCGGATGGGTCGGACTCGATCCGACGTCGGGGCTCTTTGCGGGCGAAGGACACATCCCGCTCGCGTGCGCGGCGAACCCGTTGTCGGCATCCCCGATCTCCGGCACGGTCGATCCGTGCGAGGTGACGTTCGGCTTCGAGATGTCGGTCACGCGCGTGTACGAACCGCCGCGCGTCACCAAACCATACAGCGAAGCGCAGTGGCGCGCGATCGATGCGCTCGGCGAACACGTCGACCAGGCGCTCGAAGCCGGCGACGTGCGCCTTACGATGGGCGGTGAACCCACGTTCGTTTCCGTCGACGACATGGATGCCGAGGAATGGACGACCGGCGCCGTCGGGCCGACCAAGCGCGACTTCGCCGATACGCTCGTGCGTCGATTGCGCGATCGCTTCGCGCCGGGCGCGGCGCTGCACTACGGTCAGGGCAAGTGGTATCCCGGCGAACCGTTGCCGCGCTGGGCGTTCGCACTCTACTGGCGCGGCGACGGCAAACCGATGTGGCACGATGCCGATCTCATCGCCCGCGAACGCGCGTCGGCCCAGCCGACGGAAGCCGATGCGGCCGCACTCGCGCGCGGCGTCGCCGAGCGCATCAACGTCGATCCGGCCTTCGTCGCGCCGGTCTACGAAGATGCGCGCACGCTCGTCGTCAAGGAAGCCGACCTGCCGGAAAACGTGACCGCCTTCGATTCCAAGCTGGAAGATCCCGAAGAGCGCGCGCGGTTGGCGCGATCGTTCACGCGCGGCTTGAACGTCCCGGCGGCGTATGTGCTGCCGGTGCAGCGCTGGAATGCGATTCACGCGGGACGCTGGCGCTCCGAGCACTGGACGACACGGCTCGGCCGTCTGCATCTCGTGCCGGGCGACTCGCCGGCCGGACTGCGGCTGCCGCTCGCATCGCTGCCGCATCTCGAAGAAAACGATCGTCCGACGGTTGTTCCGCGCGATCCGTTCGCTTCGCTCGCGCCGCTGCCGGATACGACCGCAGCCGACGATCCGTACGCACCGCCGCAGCAATTCGTCTCGGCCGGCGCGGCCGATCCGCGGCGGATGCAGCAATTCGTCGAGCAGGGCATCGCGATCGACGGCTCCGTGCGCACCGCGATCTCGATCGAACCGCGCGACGGCCGGTTGTGCGTCTTCATGCCGCCGACGGAATCCGCGGCGGACTATCTCGAACTGTTGGGCGCGGTCGAGCAGAGCGCCGCCGAACTCGGGCAGCCCGTACACATCGAGGGCTATGCGCCGCCGTACGATCCGCGCATCAACGTCATCAAGGTGACGCCGGATCCGGGCGTGATCGAAGTCAACATCCATCCCGCGCGCAGTTGGCGCGACGCCGTCGCGATCACGACCACGATCTATGAAGAAGCCCATCAAGCACGTCTGACGACCGAGAAGTTCCAGCTCGACGGCAAACATACCGGCACCGGCGGCGGCAATCACATCGTCGTCGGCGCGGCAACGCCCGTCGACAGCCCGTTTCTGCGCCGCCCCGATTTGCTCAAGAGCATCGTCGGGTTCTGGCAGAATCACCCCTCGCTTTCGTACATGTTTTCAGGGCTCTTCATCGGGCCCACGAGTCAGGCGCCGCGCGTCGATGAAGCGCGGCTGGACTCGCTCTACGAACTCGAGATCGCGTTCTCCGAGGTGCCGCCGCGTTCGAGCGCGCGCGTCTCGCCGTGGCTCGTCGATCGCATCTTTCGCAATCTCCTGATCGACGTTACCGGCAGCACGCACCGCACCGAGATCTGTATCGACAAGCTCTACTCACCCGACGGTCCGGCCGGACGCCTCGGGCTGGTAGAATTCCGCTCGTTCGAAATGCCGCCGCACGCCGAGATGAGCCTCGCGCAGCAACTCCTGATCCGCGCCTTGATGGCGCGCTTCTGGGACGAACCCTACGACGCCGGTCTCGTGCGCTGGGGCACCGCCCTGCACGATCGCTTCATGCTGCCGCAGTTCGTGTGGACCGATTTCCTCGACGTGCTGCGCGATCTCAAAGCGCACGGCTTCACCTTCGACCCGGCGTGGTTCCAACCGCATTGGGAGTTTCGCTTCCCCCGCTATGGAAGCGTCCAATACGACGGCGTGAAGCTGGAATTGCGCGGCGCGCTCGAACCCTGGAACGTAATGGGCGAAGAAGGTACCGCCGGCGGAACCGTACGCTATGTGGACGGCTCGGTCGAGCGTCTTGAAGTAACGATTTCCGGGTTCACGGCCGGCCGGCACCACGTGATCGTCAACGGCCGGCGCGTGCCGCTCACGGCGACCGCGATCGACGCGGCCGTCGGCGGCGTACGCTATCGCGCGTGGCGCGGTCCGCACGCGCTCCACCCCACGATCGCGCCGCACGGACCGCTCGTCTGCGAGATTTGGGATGAGGCCGTGTCGCGTTCGCTCGGCGGCTGCACGTATCACATCACGCATCCGGGCGGCCGCAATTACACGACCTTTCCCGTCAACGCCTACGAGGCGGAAGGCCGGCGGCTCGCGCGCTTCGAGCCGTTCGGCTTTACGCCGGGCGTTTTCGTGCCGCCGGCGCTGACGCCGAACCCGGATTTTCCGCACACGCTCGATCTGCGGCGTCGCTAGCGCAAACGTGGCCAATGCAGCTCCGCTCTTCGGTGAAGAGGCCCTCGGACGTTACGACGAGTTGATCGACGGCTCGGGCGCCGTGCGTCCGCACTGGCAGCGTTTGGCCGCGGCCTTCGCCGCGATGGGACCGGACGAATACCGGCATCGCATCGAGTCGGCCACGCGCATGGTGCGCGAAAACGGCGTCACGTACAACGCATACGACGAAGCGTCGGGGCTCGACCGGCTCTGGCAACTCGACATCGCACCGTTCGTCGTCAGCGCCGGCGATTGGGCGATCATCGAAGCCGCCGCCGGGCAGCGCGCGCGGCTGGCCAACGCGATCCTGCACGATCTCTACGGCGAGCAGCGCCTTCTGCGCGAGGGGATCGTGCCGCCGCACCTCGTGCTCGGTCATCCGCAGTATCTGCGCGCGCTGCAAGGCGTGGTTCCGCCGAACGGCGTGCACGTTCACCTCTACTCGATGGACATCGCGCGGATGCCCAACGGTTCGTGGACCGTCCACGCCAGCCGCGCCGATGCGCCGACCGGGCTCGGCTACGCGCTCGAAAACCGCGTCGTCGTCAGCCAGACGTTTCCGGAACTCTTCGGCGATCTCGGCGTCCAGCGTTTAGCGACGTTTTTCCGGCATCATCGCGACGCCGTCGTGAACCTCGCCGGCGGCGTCGCCGGTCACGCCGTTCTTCTCACGCCCGGTCCGTACAACGAAGCCTATTTCGAACACGCGTATCTGGCGCGCTACTTAGGTCTCGAACTCGTCGAAGGCGACGATCTCTCCGTGCGCGAGGGCATGGTCTATCTGCGCACGCTGGGCGGCCTCGAGCGCGTCTCGGTCATCTTCCGCCGGCTCGACTCCGACTTCGCCGATCCGCTCGAGCTGCGCGCGGATTCCGCTCTCGGCGTTCCCGGTCTCGTGGAAGCGATTCGCGCCGGCAACGTCGTCATGGCAAACGCGCTTGGCGGCGGCGTCGTCGAATCTCCGGCACTCGATGCCTATCTGCCGAACGTTGCGCGCGCGCTGTTCGGCGAAGATCTGCTCTGCCGCGACATTCCCACGGTCTGGTGCGGCACGTCGTGGGGCCGTGCCGAAGGGCTCGCGCGCCTGCGCACAGGGATCGTTCGCAGCGCGTTCGACGCCTGGCCGATCTTTTCGCGCGGCTCGTCGGCGCGTTCGGGCAGCGATCTCGGCGCCGACGAAATCGTCGCCGTGGCCGACACGATCGAGCGGCGCGGGGCGACGATGGTCGTTCAGGATCTCGTTCCGCTGGGCGTCGCACCGACGTTCGAACGCGGGAACTTCACCTCGCGGCCGATGACGCTGCGCGTCTTTGCGGCCTGGACGCCCAACGGTTACGTGGTGATGCCGGGCGGGCTGGCCCGCATCGCGAGCGACGATTCCGTGCGCGCGATCTCGATGCAGTCGGGCTCGGCCAGCAAGGATGTGTGGGCGCTCGCCAGCGGTCCGGTCGACACGTTTAGCCTGTTGCGGCCGCCGACGGCGCGCGTGGAGATCCGACGCTCCGGAAACGAAGCGCCGAGCCGCGCGATGGACAATCTGTTTTGGCTCGCGCGATACGCCGAGCGCCTCGAGCATTTGGTTCGCGTTCTGCGCGCGGTGGTGATCCGGTTGGCCGGCGACGGCGGGTCGACCACCACGATGACGGCCGTCGCGCTCGTGCAGCGTTTGCTGCTCCCGCTCAAGTACGTCACCGAGGAAGCCGTCGAGGAAGCCGTTGCGGGCAACGATGCCGCGCTGCGCGACGAAGTCGACGACGTCATCTTCGGCAAGGAGCTGATCGGACTGCAGCGGCTGCTCCAGCGCGTCGCGCGGACGGCGTGGGCCGCGCGCGACCGGCTCTCGCTCGATACGTGGCGCGCCATCTACGCGCTGACCACGCGCGATACGCCCGACGACACGCCCGATGCGTTCGGCTGGGCCGGCGCGCTCGCATATCTCGACATGCTGATCCGGCGCACCGCCGCGCTTTCCGGCCTGGCCGATGAAAACATGACGCGCGGCAACAACTGGCTCTTCTTCGATCTCGGACGTCGCATCGAGCGCACGCTCGCCGCGTGCGACGTGCTGCGCCGCACGCTCACCGTTGCCGACGAGCGTGAGAGCGGCGCGATTCAGGTCGCACTCGAAATCGCGGACAGCGCGATGACCTATTCGTACCGCTACCAGAACGCGTTTCAAGCCGCGCCGGCGATCGATCTGCTCTTGCTCGATGCGAGCAACCCGCGCGCCGTCGCATTTCAGATCGATGCGATCGCGCGGCACACCGGCGATCTGCCGATGATCACCGAGGCGCAGCAGCACGCGCAGGGTCGCATGATCGCGCTGAGCCTGAAGGCGGAGATCGCCTCGGCCGACGCGTACGCCCTGGCAACGATCGGCGCCGGACGCGAGCGGACGGCGTTGATCGCGCAGCTGGACGCGACCGAGGGCGCGGTCTCGCGGATTGCCGAAGTCGTCGGCGACGCCTACCTGCAGCATCTGCGGCGCTACCGCGCGTGAGCACATACATCGTCCGCCACCGGACCACGTACACCTACGAATCCGACGTCGCCTACTCGCGCATCGTCGCCCATCTCGTCCCGCGCGAGACGCCGCGCCAGCAGCGGCTCTTTACCGAGGTGACCGTCGAGCCGAAACCGCTCAAGCGCTTCGAGCGCACGGATTTTTTCGGCAACACCACCAGCTGGTGCATCATCGACGAGCCGCACGACGAACTCGACGTCACCGCCGAGAGCCGCGTGTCGGTCGAACCGATACCGAACTACACGTTGGTGCCGGGGACCGCCTGGGAGGACGTCCGCTCGTCGTTCGAGCCGCCGCAACCGCCGGACATGTTCGACGTCGTGCAGTTCACGTTCGATACGCCCCTGACGGAAAGCGATCGCGGTGTCGTCTCGTATGCGCGCCGGAGCTTTACGCCCGGGCGCAAGCTCTTCGCCGCGGTCCTCGACCTCAACTCGCGCATTCATGCCGACTTCGCGTTCGACAAGAAAGCGACCGACACGCACACGACGGTCAAAGAAGCCTTTGCGTTACGGGCGGGTGTCTGCCAAGATCTCGCCCACGTCGGCATTTCGTGCGTGCGCTCGATGGGCCTCGCCGCGCGCTACGTCAGCGGCTATTTGCGCACGCATCCGCCGCCGGGGCGCGAACGTCTCATCGGCGCGGATGCCAGCCACGCGTGGTTTTCGGTCTGGATCCCGCCCTTCGGCTGGGTCGACTTCGACCCCACCAACGACATGCTGCCCAGCAGCGAACACATCACCGTTGCCTGGGGCCGCGAATACGGCGACGTGACGCCGATCCACGGCATCATCACCGGCGGAAGCGAGCACGAAGTCGACGTCGCCGTCGACGTGATCCCCGAACTCTAGTCGTTGATGACGGACAACCCGAAGATCGAAGGTAAGCCCGTGACGATCTGCTTGAACGAATCGCCGTAGTCGCTCGACATCCATACGGAACCGTCGCTCATGCCGGCGAGGAACGACCCGGCGGTGCGGCGATCCGTCGTGACCGCACGCGGCGAGGGCAGAATCATTTCCGGCAAACCGCCGCCGCTGAGCATCGTCCAGTGCTTGCCCTGATCTTCGCTGCGGAAGAGTCCGGCGTTCGCGCCCTGCGGGCCGCGCCACGTGAGCGGCGGACCGGCCGATGCCGCGGTGAAGAGCACGTTGGGCTTCGATGAATCGACGGCCAGCTGCGACATGTACCTGCGGCTGAGGCCGTCGTTGGCCAACGTGAAGTGCTCGCCGCCGTCCTCGCTGCGGAAACAGCCTTTGCCGCTCGTCGTGACGATCACGTCGGCGTTGTCGGGCATCACGGTGACGGTGTGCGAATCGAATTCCGCCCCGTTCTTGATCGTCGCCCACGTTTCGCCGCCGTCAACCGAGCGGATGATGTAGCCTTCTTCGATCGCGCCGAAGATGCGCTTGGGATCGCTGCGCGAGAGCCCGAGGCCTTTGACGTGCGCGATGTAAGGCGGACCGGGGAACGTCCATTCTTTGGTTTCGGGCATCGTGTGCATCTGCTCGCTGAACGTCCACGACTCACCGTAGTCGACGCTCTTGAAGACGGCCGCCGGTCCGGTCCCGACGTAGATTTCACCGGTGTCCGGATGCTGCGCGATGCACCAGCATTGCTTGAAGATGATGCCGTTGTTCTTCTCGGCCCACGTCTTGCCGCCATCGTCGGACCGGAAGACGCCGCCGCGCCCGGTAACGGCGTAGCGCCGGTTCGGCAAACGATGATCGGCGAGGATCGGCCACACGCGTCCTTGACCCTGCAGGCCCACCGGCTGCACGTCGCGCACGGCGCCGTTGAGGCGGCCCGCAAAGAGACCGTTTTCGGTGGAAACGTAGAGCGTCGACTCGTCGGCCATGTTCGTATCTCCGGGATTATGCGGAAGCGGGATGGAGCGCCGACCGCGCACAACTGACGACGAAATCGGTGAGGCGATCGCTCAGCAAGTGCTCGTCGATGCCGCTCGCGTTCAGATGCGCGATTTGCGAAACGTGGTTGTGATGCGGTAAGTAGAGCACGTTCGGCCACCGGCCGTCGCGCTCGAAGAATGCTTGGGCGAGATTCCACGACTGACGGTGGGCACCCGGCGCGTCGAACTCCGAGATCGAAATCATCACCGGCAAACCCGACGCCACGAGCCCCGGGACGCACGATGCCTCGGCGCGCGCCTGCGCGTCGTTGCCGAAGTAGGCGACGACGTGCGGCGCCGACGCGCTGAACTCGTACGATCCCGACATCAGCACGATCCCGTTGACGCCGCCGCCGGGCCGCGCGTGCAGATCGGGTCGCGCACCGTAGCACGCCACGTGCGTCGCGCCGGCGGATTGTCCCAGCAGCGTGATCGCGTCCGGATCGCCGCCGTACGGCGCGATATTTGCCCGCACCCAGTCAACGGCCGCGCCGACGTCGGCCGCACCGGCGGGATATTTGTGGGCCGGCGCGAGGCGATAGGTCATCGTAACGCCGACGAAACCGTTGCGCGCCGCCCACACGCCGACGTTGTCGTTGTACGGTGTTCCCGGCGTGCGCTTGTCGCCGCCGATGTAGGCGCCGCCGTGAACGAAGAGCACCACCGGCCGCGCGCCGGCGGCCTCGGCCGGAGCGAAGATGTCCAGCCGATGGCGCGGGTCGGGCCCGTACTGCTCGTCGCGCACCACGCGCAAGTTCGCATACGGCTCCGTTTCGTGATACGGGGTCAGCACCGCGCGCACCGCGGCGCCCTCTTCGGGAGCGAGCGGCACGCTGAGCTTTATCGCGGCCACCGCGCGGATCAGGTCTTCACGCATGATTCATCACCAGTTTATCAACCGTAATCGGTTGGGCAAGCATTTTGTACTTCACGGCCGCATCGAAGATCGACTGCAGGGCGGGCACTTCGAAGGTCAGCGCATAGCTCTTGGCCCCGATGTCTTGCTGCTGACCGGTATACTTCGTGATGATCGCCGTGGCTTGCTTGGCGTTTTTGGGATCGTTGGCCCAACGCGCGGCCTTGCGCATCGATTCGGCGAAGGCGCTCACGGTTTGCGGGTTCTGCGCGATCCAGTCGTTCGTGCCGAACCAGGCCGACACGATGATCCGCGGGTTGCCGAGGCCGTCGAAGGGGTTGCCGAGCGTGCGAATCTGCGGCCGCACCTGGGTCAACATCGGGTCGGTGAGCGTGGCGGCGTCGACCGTGCCGCGTTCGAGTGCCGGAGCGACTTGCGCCGGCACCAGCTCGACGAACTTGACCGCGGTCGAGTCGCCGCCATTGCGGTCGATCCAGGCGTTGAGCGCCAAGCGGATGAGCCCGCTCAAGCTGATCGTCCCGACCGTCTTGCCGCTGAGATCCTTGGCCGTCTTGATCGGGCTCGACGGCCACACCACGAACGCGTTGGAGGGGTTGCTGTTCACCGCCACGGCCGCCGGCGAAATCCAGCTGATCGGGATGCCGTGTTCGCGCGCTTGCGCGAGGGTGAGCGTGTTGGCGATGCCGATCTGCGCGTTCCCGGTGGCGATCGCCTCGATCGCCGCTTGACCCTTCGTCAAGTTCGTGATCTCGACGTCCAAACCGGCGCGCTTGAACATGCCCGTTTCCTGTGCGAAAAACGCCTGGAATCCGTCGGCATCGATGACGATGACGTGGAGCTTCGCCGGCGTTGCGGCGCGCAGCATCTTCGAGCGCACGGCCGCCAGCGCGGACATCAGGCTCGTAACGAAAGCAGCGCGGCGCATCATGGTGTCCTACCGAACGTCGAAGGCGAGGTGATACGCCGGATAACGCTCGCCCGGATGGTCGCGCGCGTTGAGCATCGGCTGCAAGAAGTAGCCGCCGGCAACGGCGTTGACGTCGGCCGGCGTTCCGGGACCGAGAATTTGACCCGTATAGATCGTGGGATACAAGTCGATGTAGTGGCGCCCGATGCGGCCGGGCGCGCGAATCGTGATCGCGACGTCGCCTTGGCTGTTGAAGCCGCACGCGTAGCCCAAGTAGCCGTTGTCGAGATCGAGCGTATACGTGTTGCCGGTTTCCGACCAGCCGATGCCGGTGAGATGAATCGACACCGGGTCGCCGGGGTGAACGGCGGCGGGCGCGATCGGATCGAGCTCCGGCAAAATCGAATATGCGACCGTCGCCTCAACCGATGCGTCGGGCCCGCTCGCGGCGCGCGCGACGATGTGGTGCGGACCTCCCAGATCCGCCGGCGTTTTCACGTGCAGCACGAACGCGCCGCCGGCGTCGCTGCGCACGGTCGTGAGGGGACCGCGCTGCGTTTCCCAGCCGGTCGCGCTCAAGCGGTTTCCGACGACGGTCTCCCATTCGACCGCGATCGCGCTCGCGGGGGCAAAGCCGCTGCCGTGCAGCGTGAGCGGGCTGCCGACGGCGCCGCTCGTGTAGTCGACATCGAGGTGCGGCGTGCCGGGTAGCGGCGGCGGATCGACCGCGACCGCGCGCGGCAAGGCTTGCGCAGCTGCCGGCGCTGTCGCGAGCGCCGGTCCGCCAACGATGCGGAAACGCGCCGCGAGAATCATCGGGATGATCGCCTGATAGTCGGGGCTCTGCTGCAAGTTGAGGTAGGGGCCGGCGTGACCTTCGATCGCTTGCAGCGTGTGGAAACCGGGTTCACCGCTGGCGCGGATCGTCACGCGTGCCGTGCCGTGCGTCGTGATGCCGGAGAGCCAGCCGGTTTGCGCGCCGTCGTAGAGCAGATGCCACACGGCTTGATAGAAGCGGTAACCGATCCCGGTCATCGTGATCGTGATCGGCGTGCCGGACGGACCGGAAACCGGTTGCATGGTCAGGTGCGGGATCACGGTGAAGCCCTGATGCGCGACAAGCGCGCCGCCGCTTTCGGGATGCAGTTCCACGTCGTGGATGTAACCGAAATCTTCCGGTACGGTGAAACGCGCGGTCAACGCTCCGGCGGCGTCGCTCGATGCGACCAGCAGCGTTTGCGCCGATTCGGGCGCAACGATGCCGTAGAACTTCGGGCCCTCGACGCGCCAGTTCGGACGCGCGCTGCGCCATACCAGCGCGAAGCGCGCCCCGGGCGGCAGGCCCGTGGCGCGTGCGATCACCGTCGTTCCGACCTTCGCCGCGACCGGTGCGAACGTCAGACGCGCCTCGCTACTCTGCGCGGTCGCAGCGGAAACGACGGCGCAGCACAGGGCTGCCGCCGCGGTTAGCACCGCGAGCGGCCGGCGAATCATTTCGCGGCCGCGGGGTCCGTCTTCGCGACGATCTGCAAAACGGCGACGCCGACTTCCTGACCGATCGGCGCGAACGCGGCGGTATGCCCCGCGTTGTCCGTGGCCGCGGCCGTCCAGGTGAGCGTGCCCGTCGGATGGTCGTGCGAGACCGGGTACGCCGCTGCGAAGTAGAGGGCGTGGCTGGGCACCGGAACGTTCGGCGGCGGATGCGGCTGATACACGAGCGGGACCTTCGCGCCTTCACCGGTGGTGACGACGACTTTGACCCCGCGCTGCGTGATTTGCTCACCCGTTAGCGGGACGCCGTTCGCATCGGCCACCACGGCCCGGAAGATGATCGTGTCGCCGGGCGCAAAGACGCTCTGCGTCACGCACAACGCGCCCTGCACGCCTTTGCCTTGCCGAGCGCTCGTGACGACGTCGGCATTGAGGCGCAGCGCCGCGGCACCCGGGGCCGATTGTGCGGAAGCGGGCAGCGCACCGGTACAAAGACCCAAGAATGCGGAGACGGCGAGGCCGATGAGAATTCGCATGTGGCGATACTTGGTTCGGCCGACATGGAAACCTTCTGCCGTCAGGTCAATGCGGCCGGAATTTTCTCACGAAAATGTTCGAACGTGGCGCGCAGACCACTCGCGAGATCCGTCTCGGCCGTCCAGTCGAGTTCGCGCGCCGCCTTTGCGCAGTCGAAGTACACGTCCCGGATATCTCCCGGCCGTCGCGGCGCGTGATCGATCGGCGCGCTGAACCCGCTGGCCGAACACAACGCCTCGTAGATCGCGTTGACCGACGTCTTCCGTCCGGTCCCGATCGCGTAGATCTCACCCGACCCGCGCTTGAGTGCGGCGAGGTTCGCGCGAACGACATCTCCCACGTACACGTAGTCGCGCGTCTGCTCGCCGTCCCAATCGATTCGCACGCCGTTTCGCGCAAGAAATTTTCCGATGAAGATCGCGATGACTCCGGCTTCGCCGTTCGGGTCCTGCCGAGGTCCGTAGACGTTGCCGTAGCGCAGCGCGGTGAAGTCGAGCCCATGTTCGGCCTGATAGAAGCGCAGGTAGTGCTCCGCGACCATTTTGGTGATGCCGTATGGAGAGACCGGGCGCTGTGGTGAAGCCTCGGTCACCGGCAGTTGCGCGAGATCTCCGTACGTGGCGGCGCTCGATGCGAAGATCACCTTTCGCGTTCCGGACGCCACCGCGGCATCGAGCACGTTGAGCAATCCGATCACGTTCACTCCGGCGTCGAATTGCGGATCGCGCGATCCGATTGCGACGCTGTGTTGCGCCGCATGGTGACAGACGATCTCCGGATTGAACTCGTGAAATATTCTTTTGACGCCGGCGTCGCGGATATCCAAGTGCACGAACGACGCGCGCGAGTCGACGTTTTCGCGCCGTCCGCCACCATGCTGCCACAGGTTGTCGATCACGACGACGTCGTGCGAACGGGCAACGAGCGCATCGACGATGTGTGAGCCGATGAATCCGGCTCCGCCGGTGACGATTATCCGCATGACAATAGATATTCACACCAAACGAAGGTAGCGCCAAGATGCTCGCGGCCCACACGTACTAGGACCTTCGTCCCCATCAAATTCTTGGGCACGTAAACCTTTCGCCAAGCACGTTTCCCGGCGCATACCGATGCTGTACATATGTTCTGACGTGTTCCTAAATTGCGCATGGCTAGCGACTAACCGCTCATTAACTCACTCGGCGCGGACGCAGCGATGAACTTCCGGCGCTGGCTGGCGATTCTCGTGCTCGTACCGCTCGTTCTCGTCGTCTGCACAACCGCCGGCCTCATCGCCCTCGCTCAGGCAACGCGTCAAGCCGAAGGCGACGCCCAACGCGTCTCGGAGCTCTATTCGAGCGTCTCCGAACTCACGCTGAGCCTGCTGCAATTGGAGCTGCAAGCGCGAGCGTATGTCTCAACCGGCGATGTTAGCGATCTCGACGCCTATGAGGGCACGCGCCAAGCCTTCGACTTCCAAATGACACATCTGTACGCCGACTCGCGTCCCGAACCGGTCCTCGCAGCTCAAGTTCCGGGGTTGGAACGCCTCGCTCGGCAGACGCTCGCGCAATTGGATGCGGCCGTGCGCACCCGGCAGGCAAGCCGGCTCCCGCAAAGCGATCGCGGCGGAACGGAAATGTTCTCGGTTGCTCAAAAACAATTCGCGGACACCGCGTATCAACTCCGCGCGCGCCGTCTGGGCGGGCTCACGCACCTTTGGGACGAAGGCGCGGCCCTCATCGCAGTGGCGCTCACGTGCGGTCTCTGCGTCACGATCGTCTTGGCAATCGTGGCGCGCCGTCATCTCGCGCGCCGGATCGAGTACGTCGAGCGCCGGGCGCACGCATACGAGACGAAGGACGATGCGGCAGCCCTTCCCCCGGTCGGCGGCGGCGACGAAATCGCCCACCTCGACGACGCGCTGCGAACGATGGCGTCGACCATCCGCACGCGGGAATCCGAGCTGCGGGTCGCGCTGGGCGAAGCCGAGGCGGCCTCACGGGCGAAGTCGGCATTCGTCGCAACGATCAGCCACGAAATCCGGACCCCGCTCAACGGCGTGATCGGGATGAGCGAGCTGTTGGCGGAAGCCGACCTCGCGCCGCCGCTCCGCGAATACGTTGAAACCATCAGTACGTCGAGCAAGCTGCTGCTCGAGCTGATCAACGGCATCCTCGACTTCTCGAAGCTGTCGGCGGGGGCGCTGACGCTAAACGCCGGCCCGGTCATGGTCGAGCCGCTCGTTCGCGAAACGGCTGCGCTTTTTTCGCGGCAAGCGCGGGACGCGGGCCTGGATTTGCGCGTCGACATTGCGGCAAACGTCCCCCTGACGGTGGACGCCGACGCGTTGCGCTTGCGGCAGATTCTCGCCAATCTCATCGGAAATGCCGTGAAGTTTACGCCGGCCGGGTCCGTCACGGTCTCGGTCGCAGGGGGCCCGATCATCGACGAACGGTCGACGCTGTGCTTCGACGTGATCGATACCGGGGTCGGAATAGACCCCTCGATGCAAGAGACGATCTTCGAGCCCTTTCGGCAAGCCGACATGTCCACGACCCGCCGCTTCGGCGGCACGGGACTCGGACTATCGATCTCGCGCCACCTGGCCGCGATGATGAACGGCTCGATCGCGGTACGCAGCACCCCCGGCTCGGGCACGACCTTCTCCCTCAGCGTCCCGTTACGCGTCCTCTCGGCCGTTGCCGCCGCGTCGCCGGCCGGCGGCCCTCCATCGAACGCCGCCGGCGACGAGCGCCACGAAGCCGTCCTGCTGGTCGAGGACAACGAAGTCAACCAACGCGTCGCCACGCGCATGCTGCAGCGTTTGGGGCTCCACAGCGACGTCGCAGCCAACGGCAGCGAAGCGCTTGGCAGGCTGGAACGTTCGCGCTACGACCTCGTCTTCATGGATTTGCAGATGCCGGTGATGGACGGCTTTGAAGCATCAACGGAACTGCGGCGCCGGGAGCAAGCGACCGGCGGACACGTTCCGATCATTGCAATGACCGCCAACGCGCTGCCGGAGGACCGGGAGGCCTGTTTCGCAGCCGGCATGGACGACCACGTTGCCAAGCCGGTGACGCTCGCCGAACTGCGCCGCGTCGTGCAGCGATGGCTTCCGGAACACGCCGACGCATGAAAGAAACGAAAGGATCAGCCGTGAAAATTTCTGATATCGCCCGGTTACTTGGTAGGCCGGAGGTCCAACAGCACGATCGCGCAGCTATACATCGGTGCTACTGGCGTTGCGGGTGTGAAGCCGTCAACGTCCGCGGTCTCTGTTACGAGGAGGGCTGGTCGTTCATGCCGTGCAGCCGGCATCCGTCCGCCGCCTGCGGTTCGTCCTAGGCGTCGCCGCTGTGATCGGTTTCACGGTCGAGCACGCGGACCAGCAGCTCTGAGCGCGATTTCGTTCCGGCCTTCCGCAGAATGTTCTTCACATGGTCGCCAACCGTGCCCTCGCTGATGAACAGATCGGCCGCGATTCGGGGGCTGCTGTAGCCCTTCAGGATGAATCCGAGAACTTCGCTTTCCCGGTTGGTCAACTTGAATCTCTTGCTCGCCAATGCAAGCGAGTTACTGCGCGCCCCGATGTCCTCGAGAAACGCCGCCACGTAGCCGTCGAGCTCTCCGGTGAGCGGGACCACGCGAAGCATCAGACCGGCCCCGAGTTCTTCATAGGCCGGCTCGCGGAACGCGCCGGCCAGTTTGCGTTCCCTCAGATGCGCCAGGCTTGCCCCCAGAAGCTTGCTGTTGACCAGATTCGGCGAGGAAAATTCCACTTGACCGCTGCGGTTCACGATGAAAAATTTCGGCGCATCCCGGCGCTGCAAGCGTGCGAGCGCCCGCTCGCCACGCGAGTTCACTGGCTCCTCATATTCATCGGATCTGCGGGCGATAGACACTGACTCAGCAACTCTCCATTAGAACCGACCCTCGTACGGCAACAATGCTGCGCATTGTATACGGTTCCTACCGCACGAACGTCCCGACTCGTTGAGTAAGGCGCATTCTTTTGCCCATTCAGCGTGCCGCGAAACGCGCGTAAGGCTGGGATGGATGGCTACAGCGTAATGCTTTTGTATGGACCGTTGCAATGGACTATTGACCCAAGCAACGCGCAGACAAATGGGCATTTTCAGTGCCAATATCCCGTGTTCGGGGGAGTGCGCGCGATATCTGGTCCCGGGTATTTAGTTACATATCTTCCTGCAACGCGACGTACCTAACGTCGCAGGTCCACCTAAATTCCTAGGAGCCTACAAATGCCGCCGCAACTGACAAATCGCACGCTGATCATTGAAAGCCAAGCTCTCTTCGCGAAGGCACTGGCTCAAGTGCTCTCACTGGATTCGTCGATAGAAGTCGTCGGCGATGCCGTTTCGGTAAGCGAAGCCTACATCGCCTCGACGCGTCCGGATATTATCCTGATCGATATCGACGGCGGCCTCGTCGATCTAACCGAAGCGGTAACGTGCAGTCGCAAAGTATCGCCGAATGTGAAAATTTGCACCTTGTCGATGCACTTGCAACCCGACGTAATGCAACGTTGTCTCAACGCCGGCGTCGACGGTTATATCGTCAAGGACGTTTCGCCTAACGAATTCATGCGCGCCATCAAATCGGTCGCATCGGGCGAAACCTACGTCGACCCGCGCATCGCCGGTCGTCTGCTGCGCAGGCGATCGAGCCCCCAGCGTTACCCCGATCCCTGCGATCTTTCGATGCGCGAAGTCGAAGTCGTCCGGTTGATCGTCGCCGGGATGTCGAACAAGGAAATCAGTTCGAACCTGCACCTCTCCGAAAAAACGATCAAAAATCACGTCAGCCGGATCTTTACCAAGTTCAATTGTACGGCGCGCACGCAGGCAGCAGTATATGCGCTGCGCTCGGGGTTAGTCTGAACGCGGGGTTAAGGGTTACCAAAAGTCCCTTGTGCGATGCACCGCATGTGCGTAACGTCACATCGTGCATCCACCCTCAACTCGCGAAGCCTCCGGGAATATGAAGTCGATCCCACTCGGGATCATTGAGCCGCAGCGACTCTTCGCACCGTTCCTGAACCAGGTGCTATCCGAAGCCGGCTTCAGCGTCGTCATCTCGCTCGAAAGCCTTTCGCTCGACGAACTCGGGCGCAACGAACCGACGGTGGTATTCATCGATATCGACTTCATCGAAGTTGATCCGATCAATGCACTGCGCCAAATACGGCAGATCGTACCCAACGCTACGGTCTGCGCGTATACCGGCCGCGCCGACGAAGGCTGGGCGGCAGCGTGTATTCGGGCCGGCGCCAACTGCGTGATCAGCAAATCTGCTGCACCCACGGAGATCGTGGCCGGCATTCAGCGCGCGATGCGCGTCGGGTCGTACGTCGATCGCCGCTTCGACGGCGAAGACGAGTCCTCCGAAGAAATTTAGTCGCAACCGTTACGGTCGAAAAGTCGTGCCGCCCTTAGGACGTTCGACTCTCTAAGCCTCACTGTCACTGCGCTACGATGGGTGCCTCTACCCGAACGACGCAGGGACCACACGTGAGCGCAAGTGTCAGTGGAGAAGCGACCACTTCTTACCACACTCCGAGCCTAACCATTGCGCCGACCAAACGCCGGCCGAAAGTTTTCGGTCGCCGCTGGGCGGCATTGCTCGTCGTCACCGACGTCACGATGTTTCTCTTGGCAGCCCTGACGGCAACCGAAATCGTCAAAGCCGGCAGCTACGTGCCGGCACCGGCCGACAGCATCCTGGTATCGACGATGATCTATGCGGCCTTCTGGCTCATCATCTTCGAACGTCTGGGACTGTATCGCCAATCGTTCGCGACGACGGTCAAGGACGAAATCTACTATACGGCCGCGGCGCTCGCGCTCGGCGCGCTACCGCAGTTTCTGCTCTTCACCTTCGTGCCGTCCGTATCGTCGTCGCGCTCCGTGCTGCTATTATCCGTGGCCATCGCTTCGGTGACAGTCGGGACCACTCGAGCCCTATTGCACCTTTCGCGCGCTCGTCTCAGCGAACAATTTCCGCCGCGCATCGCCGTCGTCGGTCACGCCTCGCGGCTCGACTCGGCGTTGCAATCGCTCAATTTTCCGCCCAGCACGCGCGTGCTGCCCTTGATCGAGCCCGACGTCGAGTCGACCTTGCTCGATCTCAACCTCACGCAAGACGAAAACCTCAACCGCGTGCCGTGGCTGCGCCAAGCGCGGGCCTGGGGCGCCGACACGATCCTCATGACCGAGATCCTGCCGCCGCACGTGTTGCCGCTACTGCTGGAAACCACGGCCCGGGACCGCATTAAAATCGCGTTTGCTCCGCCGCGCCTGTGCGCCCATGCCTATGAGTACACGCTCCGCACCGACGGTCATCAAGCGCTCATCGTGCCCTTCCGGCTCAGCGCGTGCCGTCCGATTGCGCGCGTCACCAAGCGCGCCTTCGATCTCGTTCTTGCCTCGGTCGCACTGATCGTCGCGACGCCGGTGATGCTGGCGGCGGCGGTGGCTATTTTGATCGATTCCGGCCACCCCATTTTCTTCACCCAGTCGCGCGTCGGGCGCAACGGCCAGGTGTTCGAAGTCCTGAAATTCCGCACGATGCGCGTCGACGCCGAAGGCGTGTCCGGTCCGGTTTGGGCGAGCGCGCGCGATCCGCGCAAAACTCGCCTCGGCTCGTTCTTACGCCGCACGAGCATCGATGAACTACCGCAGATCTTGAACGTGCTGCGCGGTGAGATGTCGATCGTCGGTCCGCGACCGGAACGCCCGGTTTTCGTGGAAGACTTTCGCCGCCAGCTGCCGCGCTACGACGAACGCCACCTCGTCCGCCCGGGGATCACCGGTTGGTCGCAAGTACACATGAAACGCGTGCTGTCCGTGAGCGACGTTTCGGAGAAACTAAGCCACGATCTGTTTTACGTCGAGAACTGGTCCTTCTTCATGGACGTGTCCGTCGTCGTGAAGACGGCAGCGGAGTTTTTGTTTCACCGGGCGGCGTAATGCCGCGGTCCGGAGCGCCCGGCCTAGCCAGCCAAGCAGGGCTGGTCTTCTTCGGAAATTCGAGCGGCTACCTCGTTGCGATCGTGACCGGCATCGTCGTGGCGCGCACGCTCGGCCCCGCCGGCAAAGGCGTCGCGGCATATGCCATGCTCGTAATGTCCGTGTTTACGACGTTCGGCAGCGGCGTACAGTCCGGCATCATGCATGCTTGCGGACGTAACGCGCAGCCGCAAATCATCGCCTACGGAACCGCCCTGCGGCTGCTCGGGCTCGTGATGCTTCCGGCCGCCCTCGCCCTCGGTGTGGCCGCCGTGGTCGACCCGCAACACGCCTCGTTGGCGTATGTGGCCTGCGCGGTCCCGTTTGCCGTCTACTGTCAGATCGCCAATGCCATCTTCATGCTGCACGGCGACATCCGTTCGACCGTCATCCAAGCCGCGATACCGCCGTTCGGCGTCGCCCTATTCACGATTCCGGCGCTGACGCTCCTTCACGGTGGTTTATCGGCGGTATTGGGTATTTGGTCCCTCATGTTTGCGGTGTCCGCCTGCTACGCGATGGTCCGACTGGGCCACTACCTGCCCCCCCTCACGCTTGCGGGCGGCCGCGACGCGCTCAGGGACCAGGCCTTGTACGGGCTAAAAAGCGGCGCGACATCGCTGGCTGGTTTTCTCAACTTGCGCGTCGACGTCTTTGTGATCGGCGCGATGCTCGACGCACGTACGCTGGGTATATACAGCCTCGCAGTGGCGACCGGCGAGCTGATGTGGCAGTTGAGCCGCCCGCTCGCGTTCAGCGCGATGGGCCGCGTCGCGGCCGCCGACCGCGAGCAGGCGATAGCGCTGACCTCCACCATCACGCGTTCAATCGTCGCGCTCGAAGCCGGACTCGGTGCACTGCTCTTTCTCGTCGCCCCCGCGGCAATTGCGCTGGTGTATGGCCGGCAATATGCCGAATCGGCCACGATCGTTCGCGCGCTCATCCCCGGGCTTATCCTATATGCTGCGCAAATGCCGCTCGGGTTCTTCGTTTCGGCCAAAGATGGGAGGCCGTTCGCAATGCTGACGGTTCAAACGGTCTCTGTCTTTGCATGTGCGGCAATCAGCGTCCTCACGATCCCGTATCTGAACGTCCTCGGCGCCGCACTTGCTACCGTCGTGACCTATGGCGCAACCTGGTTTGCGACAGCGCTCCTCTTTGCGCACAGCACCGGCACGCCGTTGGCACGCTTCACGTTCGTACGTGGCCCCGACCTCGAGCACGTCGGGCAGATGCTGCGGAGGCTCCTGCAGCCTCGCCGGGTCGCGGCGCAGTGATGCGCCGGTATTTCGTTTGGGCGCTCCTCGCGTGCGTGATGGTCCTCGTTGCAATGGGCGCGGCAGTGCTCTCTCCGTCTTCTTCCGCCGGCTCCGCGCTGAGAATCGCCGCGCGCGCGACCAAGGGCGCTGCCGCCCGGCTGATTTCCACGTTAGGGACCTCGGGCAGCGCCGCGTCGGCAGCAGCGTCCGCGCAGGGTTCGACCCTGACCGTTACGCCCGGTGGTCCCGGCCCGGGCGGCTTACAGAATGGACTAGAATATGCGGCGACCTTCCGGCCATATGGCGCAAATTCGGTATGGAACAGGCGCATCTCGGACCACCCGCTCATCGCGCAATTCAGCGCCGGCGTCCTCGAGCATCAATTTCCCGCCGGGAAAAACGACCGCCCGTTCCGTTCGAACGAAGCGGGCATCTATGACTACGGTCATCCAATTTTTTACGCGGCGGCGTCGGATCCGCTGGTGAACACCCGCTGCAACCAGTACTGCGGAACCTTTCCGCCGCGAATTCGCATACCAGCCAAAGCACGGCCGGCCGGAGGCACCGACGCGCACTTCGAAATCATCCAGCCCGACGGTACCGACATTGGGATGTGGGCGACCAATGGCACCCCCAAGCGCGATTGGCAGTCCGGCGATACTGTCACCGCTGGCAATATCTCGAATTGCGGCAGCTTCTTCACCGGACCTGGCACGATGCCGGCTGGCCCGGCTCCGACTGCCGGCGGCGCGTGTCTGCGTGCCGGTGAAATCACTGCGGCAGAACTTCTCGCAGGGCACATCAATCACGCGCTCTTTGCCGCCGGTGCGTGCGCGCACGGCCGCCAATACCCGGCCGTGCCAGAAGCGTCGACGAACGAATGCACGAGCGGGATCGGTCCACCGTTGGGAGCGCGCGAGTGGTACGACGTGCCATGTACTGATACGCAAGCGAATTCGCGTTTGCGGCCCTGGGAGAAAGCCATCCTGTGCGCGCTACACGATTATGGCGCGTACATGGAAGACAGCGGCGGCGGCGGTGGTACGTACTTCACCGGAATCGGCGTCGACGGAACCGAGTCAACCGAATCGGCGTTCGACTTCGGGCAGCCCGACCCGTTTTCAGCGCTTGCTTCGCAGGGCTGGTACTCGATCACGATTCCGAACGCCGACAAACAAGGCACGGCACGCGCGCGCTGGGTCGGCGCCGACGTTTGGAATCCACCCGGCGTCGACTTTCCTCATCACATACATTGGCTTGCGCCTTGCTCCGCGCAAGGGACCTGCTAGGCGGGCCGTACCGGGCCCGGCACGAAATGAAGACCGGTCCAATGCGATCATGCTGAACTTGCGATTCGGCGTTGATCCAGTTGACTCAAATACGCGCTCCGGACAAACGCGCCAAGCAAAAACGCGGCCCATAGATACTTGTAGAACATCAAATCAAGCGAGAGCGAATTCACGAAAAGTCCGAGCATCCCGGCCTCAACTGCCCTCCGCGCACTGAAAAGTGCCGGTGAAGAACGCGGTATCATGCGAGCGATGCGAAACTGGAAAAACCAGGCGGCGAGCACCAACGCGAGGCCGATGATGCCTAGTTCGACAGCGTTGCTCGCGATCAGACTGTGCGAATCTTGCGACCACGGGGCGATGAGGCGACCGTGCGCGTTGGCGAGGTACGATTGCGTGTAAGCGAGTCGGAACTGGTCCGCGCCGATTCCGAACCACGGGCGATGCTTGAATGCATCTAACGCGATGCCCCAGATCGAGTAGCGGCCGCCCGCCTCAGCCTGGCCGGGATCGGTGAACCGGATCCAGACGTTGGGAAACGGTATGCTAGCCAACAACCCGGCCCCGGCGATCAGACTTAATTGTACCCGCTCGCCGTAAAAAATCATCAGATAAACCCACATGATGGCGATCGCGATGAACGAGCCGCGGGTACCACTGACGAACACGGCAGCGAACATCACCAGCAGTGCCCCGGCGAAAAGCACTTTACGCCAGCCCTTGAAATGGAGCATCGCAACGAGAGCCAAGGCGATCGGCATGAGTAGTGCAGCTGAGAAGTGGTCGGCGTTCACATACGACGTGTCGTTCATCTTGATGGCCAGGCGGCCGTTCGCAGTAGCGCCACTAATGCGGCTGGGCGCATGCTGGAAGATCCAGACGCCGAAAGCAGCGAACGCCGTTCCGCCGCCCAATGCCGCACCGAGAATTGCCCACAGTTCGCCCTCGCTTATTCGGATCATCGACGCGATGACGAAGATAAGGAACAGCTCGATAGTCGCCGTGAGGACCTCGTTATGGTACATCGGAACTTCCGACCACATATACGACGCAACGCTCCAGCCCAAATACGCCGCCCATGCTATCGCCACCGCCGGTGCGCCGATGACGCGACGCCGGTCGGTCAGCACGAGCACCATCGCGATCGCCGACGCCAATCCGAGAAATTTCGTGATCGTGCCTCCGCCGGTCTGTAAAAGCGTATCGAACGGCACGACAAAAACGTAGGCGCATAGTGGAAACAGGACCGGACGCGCGAAGCAAAGCGACGCCGCCGCGGCACCGATCGCTGCGAGTATCGCGAGCTTGACCGGAAAGTTGAGGTTCGCTAACCCCTGACCCGAGACCACGAGCCCGAGAAGCACCGCCAACGCGAGCAGCAGTAGGAGAGGCAATCGGCCAATGCGAGGCAGCTGCCGTATCGAGAAAGAGCTCGCGCTGTTTGCTGGTTGCATTCGATGCCCAGCGTATCCCGTCGTGAGTAGCTCGGGCAGGGCCCATTGGGGTAGTCTTGTGGTCCCTCTCGTCCAAGGTGCGCCCAATGCGCAGCCACAATTGCGCTCACTACGATGCTGCAGACGTTATACCGGCACGATGGGTGGGCCATCGGACTCATCCGCGCCGGCGCCGCCGCGCTGATTGCGGGTGGCATTCCGCCGATCGAGTGGTTGCATCTACACGACCGGCGCGCCTTTGCGGCCGATCCGTTTCTCATCGAAGAAGGCGGCAGTCGATTCTGTTTCTTCGAGGCATTGCCGTATGCGACTAATCGCGGCAAGATCGCGTATGCGGTACTCGACGGCCAACCGGGGAGGCCGCAGGTTCACGACGCCATCGTCGCGCCGTTTCATCTCTCCTATCCCTATCTGCTGCGGCACGAGGGCGAGATTTTGTGCATTCCGGAAGCCGGCGAGAGCGGGCGCGTGATCGCGTATGCCGCACGCAACTTCCCCGACGGCTGGTACGAGCGCCACACCCTCATCAACGGCTTTGCAGGCGTCGATCCGACGATCTTCCGGCACAACGGCCGCTGGTGGATGCTGGCGACGGACGGCCGCGCGCATTGGAATGCGGAACTGCACGCCTGGTACGCCGATGAGTTGTTCGGCACGTGGAAGCCGCACCCGGGGAATCCGGTCAAGCGCGACCTCGCGGGCACGCGTCCGGCCGGACGTCCGTTCGTCATCGAAGGCCGGACCTATCGTCCGTCACAAGACTGCACGCTCCGCTACGGGCGCCGGCTCATCGTCAACGAGCTGCTCGAACTATCGCCCGACGGTTTTCGCGAACGCGCGGTGAGCATCGTCGAACCGGATCCGGCCGGACCTTTTGCCGACGGGCTGCACACGGCCAACGTGTGCGGCGACGTCATCGCCGTCGACGGCAATCACCTGCACTTCGAAGCGCGTCAGGCGGCGCGGGCCATCGTCGCGCGCCTGCGCGGGTTCCGCGCCAAAAGGCCCCTCAGCAATCCGGCGCCCCAAGCGATCTGACAGGCGGGGAAAAACACGAATGAGGCCGCCGTGACGAGCGCGCTCTCCGACCGCGGCCGCGCAAGCCAAATCCCGATCGCGTAGCATGCGAACAGCGCGGCGACGAGCCGGCGCGACGGCGTGAGCAGCAGCAGCGCGGCAGCGACGAGCGCGAACGGCGGCAGCAGATGCCGCATACGGAGCTCGTTCGGATGGCGGCGCAGCGTTTGCGCGCGCCAATAACCGTAGTTGCCCCACTGCCGAATCGCGGCGAAGGGGCCGCGTTTGACGCGATACGCGCTGATCGCCGGGACTTGTAACGTGAGGTAACCGAGTTGCCGGAGGCGCGCGGCCAGTTCCGCATCCTCGTTCGCCTTCCAGCGCTCGTCAAAGCCGCCCGCCGCCGCCAGCGCCTGCTGACGCCAGGCGCCCAAGTAAACGTTATTCGTTTGGCGCACCGCCGCAGCGCGCCGGAATCCGGCGCCGCCTAGGCCGAACGGATTCGTATAAAGCGCGACGACCAGTGCGCGCTCGAACGATGATTCGGGTTGCGGAACCTGGCAGCCGCCGACGCATCCAACCGTCGGGGGCGCGGCTTCGAACGCCTCGAGAATCGTCCGGATGTAGTCCGGTGCGTACGTCGTGTGCGCGTCGAGGCGGATGATGATTTCGTCCGGCCGCGCATGTTCGATGCCGGCATTGAGCGACGCCGGAATCGAGCGCCGCGAATTGCTGACGACCATGCCGACGATTTCCGAGCCGGCAAACCAGCGTTCCGCGAACTCGCGGCTGCCGTCGTCCGAACCGTTATCGACGATCACGAAGAACAGCCGGTCGAAGCCGACGTCTTGCGCGTCGAGACTCGCGAGAACGTCGCCGAGATTTTCGATCTCGTTGTAAACCGGCATGACGAGGGTCGCGCACAACATGATAAGGGAATTCTAAACCTTCGCGAACGCTCGCTTAGAGTGCCGGACGGCCCCGCACCGCCGGGCCGCCTTGGGGCTTTTGGGCCCTCCCACAGCCCGCGAAAAATGCGACACTTCCCCTAGCCGACGACGGGGAGGGCAGTTTGGTATTTCGAAACGTGCAGGCGTTGCGCGCTGCAGCGGCGCTGCTGGTCGTCGGCGTGCATGTCGGGAATGCAAACGGTTTCGAAGCGCGCTATCTGTCACCGTCTCCGGTACTCACGCACGTCCTCGGCACGGCCGGCTGGTACGGCGTCGACTTGTTCTTCGTCATTAGCGGTTTCATCATGACGGTAACGACCTGGTCGCTCTTCGGGAGCGCGAAGAACGGGTTCACGTTCTTGTTGCGGCGGATAACGCGCATCTATCCACCTTACTGGGTCGCCTTGGTGCCGATCCTGATCGTCTATCTGCTTCGCCCCGGCTTGGTCGACTCACACGCCGCCGGCCCGCCGAATATCTTGGCGTCTTTTTTACTGTTTCCTCAGAACGGCGAGCCATTGCTGCTCGTGTCGTGGACCCTCGTCTTCGAGATGGCGTTCTACCTGGTATTTGCCGTCGCCCTGATGTTTGGACGCCGTCGATTGCCGGTCGTTTTGACGCTATGGACATTGGGAATTGTATTTGCCGCCTGGCAGTGGTCGAGCAGTCCGAACGCTGCGCTGCGCTTTCTCGGCAACCCCCTACCGATCGAGTTCCTATTTGGGATCGGTACCGGGACACTCGTGATGCGAGGCATCTTGAAACGCCCCGCCCTGGCGATCGCAGTAGGGCTCCTTCCGGTGGTCGTGCTCATGATTCACGATACCGTCGGCAAAGGTCTCGATCCGACGCTCTGGGGCCGCGCCGTCGGAGCGGGTTTCGGATTCGCCGCGATTCTTTACGGCGCGGTCGTGCTCGAGAAGGCGCGCAGCGTGATTTTTCCGCGCTGGCTCGATGCACTCGGTGACGCCTCATACGCGATGTATCTCTGGCACATCCCGGTGCTCACGGCACTGGGACTGCTCGTCGCACATCTACACGCGCGGAGCGTCCTCTCGCACATCGTGCTGCTAGCGGTCGCTTTTGGCTCGGTGATCGCCGTCTCGCTTGCGATCTTCCGCTTTATCGAGCGTCCGTTGACCCGCGCGCTGCACCGCGCGATCACGCCGCACCGGGCGCGGCCACGTACGCGACGGCTGCCCGTTTCGGCGGCGGTGCTCGAATGAGCGCGATCGCCAAATCACCGGCGAAATGGTGGCCGGCCGCAGCCGCGGTCATCGCGGGCATCCTCATCCGCGTTGCGCTGCTTCCCGGCAAAGGTTTTCCCGACGATATCTCGGCGTTCGAACAGTGGGCGCTTGCCCTTGGTACGACCGGAACGGCGGGTTTCTATGCCGACACGAGCGGCTTGCGCTACCCGGTGCTGGACTACCCGCCCGGATACATGTACGTTCTGCTGCTCGTCGGAAAGCTGTACACGCAGCTGTGCCACTGCAGCACGGATGACGGGCTGCTGCTGAAAATCCTCGAGAAACTGCCGGCCGTTCTGGCCGACTTCGGCGTCGCGTTCGCGACCTATGGCATCGCCCGGACGATCGCCACCGAACGCCGCGCCCGAGTGGCCGCCGCCGCGGTTTTGGTGCTGCCGCCGCTGTGGATCGTTTCCGCGTACTGGGGACAAGTCGATTCGGTCGCGTGCTTCGCGCTGCTGCTCACCTTATGGGCTGCCGCCGGCCGGCGCTGGATCGTGATGTGGACGCTCTTTGCCTGCACCGTGCTGATTAAACCGCAAGCTGCGCCGCTGCTGCCGTTACTGCTCGTGTGGGAATGGCGCGCCGGAGGAACGCCGGCACGGTTCGCGGCCGGTCTCGGATCGGCCGCGATCATCGCCTATCTGAGTACGCTCCCGTTCATGGCGGACCACGCACCGGTTGCCGCGTTCCGCTGGCTGCTCGAACGATACACCAACGGCATCAGCAAATATCCGTACAACACGACCGGCGGTTTCACGCTTTACGGCATCTCGGGAAATTATTATCAAAGCGACGCGCAGACGGTCCTCGGTCTACCGCTGCACACCTGGGGTATAGCGCTCTTTCTCGCCCTGCTGGCCGGCGTCACCGTGAAGCTGAACGTTCTGCTGCGTGAATCACCGGCGCGCTTACAACTGCTGACTTCCGCCTACGTCGTGCTGGCCGGGTTTTTCGTGTTGAGCACGCGCATGCACGAGCGGTACCTGATGCCGGCCCTCGTGGTCGGCGCAATCGTGGCCTGCGCCGACCGGCGGCACGCCTTTACCGTGCTCGCATTTGCGGCGACCTTCAGCGTCAACTGCGCCTTCATCCTGAGCGGATTTTACGGCGGCGCGCACCATCCGTTGACGCTGCTGGTGGCACACGTCTGCTCAGCGGTCAACGTGGCGACGTTCCTCGTTGTCGCCGCCACGTTTTTCGCAACGCGCGCGCCACAACCGGAGGCCCGTCTAACAGGTCCCCTGCGCGCTGCATGGCGCTAGCCAGTGAATGTGATCGACGAAATCGACGCCGCTGGGATTCCAGGGGCTTGCACCGACCCAGCGCGTCCCCTGCGCGCTGCCGTACGACTGCACCTTGATCGACGACCAGCCTTGCGCGGCCAGCGTTGCGAAAGGGCTGATATAGTTCGGCCCATTGAAGTCATACCACGGTTCTTCGTCTTCGACGCCGGCGCCGGTTCCGGTAAAGTACGTGCCGCCACCGCCGTTATCGCCCATGTAGCCGCCGTAGACGTTGAGCGCGCAGAGAATTGCCTTCTCCCAGGGGTGCAGCGCAGCGTTTGCCTGGGTCGTCGAGCACGGGACGTCATACCATTCGCGTCCGCCGAGGGGCGGTCCGACGCCGCTCGTGCACTGCTGCGTCGAGGCGCCGTTTTCCGCCGGATACTGCGCACCGATCGCGCATTGGCCGGTGATGATGATCGCATGATTGATCTGACCGGCAATCAACTCCGCCGCCGTTATGATGCCGGCATTGGTGCAGTAACCGGCCGCGGTCGGACCCGGTCCCGCGCTGAGCCAACCGGAAGCGCTTACGATCGAGCCGCAGTTGGCAGTATTGGACGCAGAAAGCGTTTGCCCCGACTGCCAGTTACCGGCGGGCTTCGTTACGCCCCACATGCTGATGTCCGTGCCGTCGGGCTGCACCACGTCCAAATGTGAATCGCTTCCGCCCGCGGGCCGCGCGACGGCAGGGATGTGAATCGTTGCGGGCATGCCGCCGTTGTCGGGCGCGCCGCAATAGAGCGTGCACTTCACCGAAACGAGCGGGTCGGTAGCCGTTGCGATGAAACGCGGATGGCCGTAGTCGTAAATGCCGGCCTCGTTGGCCCGGATCGTCTGGGTGTTCAGGCCCCCAGGAAACTGATTTGCAACGATCGCTGCGCTCGAGGCAAGGTATGTCGGATGCGCTGAGACTTTGTTATTGAAGGGCGAGGTCGACGCGTACGGCGTAAAACTGACCGGGTAGTCCTGCGCGTTTACAAAAACGGCCGTGCTAAACGCTGTCGCCGACCCCCCGGTTGCCGTCGCGGCCGGCGCCGGCCCCTGCGTCGGCGTCGCGCCGGCTACCACCGGCGTCGTGGTTGGTGAATTGGCCGGCGTCGTCACTGGAACCGTACCGCCGGTTGCCGGCAGGGCTTGCGGGGCGCTCGTGCCGCCTCCGCCCCCACCGCACCCGGCAAGGAGGCAAAGCAGCAAGAGACGACTCGTATGTGCGGGTCCTAAAAGCATACTTGCGCATGGTGCCTGATGCCCCGCCAAAACACCGACAGACAAGCAAGCAAACTTTACACAACCATTCCCCGAACGGGCCTTGCAATTTCGAAAATGTCCTGCACGCTTGCCTGCACGCTCGAATGGAGAATAAACAAACGAGCCCGGCCCGTCAATAGTCGCGCCGCGCGGGGACTTTTAGCCCTGTAGCAGGCGGGTGGCATTCCTTACACTTTGATCGATGGAGACGGAGAGCGCCCCCGAACTGAGCATCGTCGTCCCGGTCTTCAACGAAGAAGGGAACGTCGGCGAACTCGTTCGGCGGATCAACGGCATTTTGACCGCCCTGCCGGGACGGCCGGCGTTCGAGATGTGCTTCGTCAACGACGGGAGCAGTGACGGCACCCTGGCGCAATTGCAGCGCGCAGCGGAAGAGTATCCGGGCGTCGTGATCGTCAATCTCTCGCGCAACTTCGGGCATCAAATCGCCGCCACCGCCGGCCTCGACATCGCCCGGGGCGATGCGGTCGTCCTCATGGACGGCGACCTGCAAGATCCGCCCGAACTCATCGCCCAATTCGTTGCCAAGTGGCGCGAAGGCTACGACGTCGTCTACGCGACTCGGCGCACGCGGCGCGGCGAGAGCGTGTTCAAACTCGTCACGGCGAAGGTCTTCTACCGCGTCATCAAGGCGATGACCAACGTATCCATACCGGTCGATACGGGCGATTTCCGATTGATGAGCCGCCGCGTCGTCGACGCACTCGGCCGCACCCGCGAGCGTCACCGCTTCTTACGCGGACTGGTCAGCTGGGTCGGCTACCGTCAAATCGGCATCGAATACGATCGGGCCGAACGCCACTCCGGCCAAACGAAATATCCGCTTTCCAAGATGCTCAAGTTTGCGATCGACGGGATCACATCGTTTTCACAAATCCCGTTGCGCATATCCACCTATCTTGGGTTCGCGACGAGCACGTTTGCCTTTCTTTACGCCATCGTCGTGCTCGCCTTGCAGTTCGCTCATCTGAACTTTCCGGGTTACACCTCGACGATGCTGGCCATCCTCTTCATCGGCGGCATTCAGCTCGTCGGAATCGGCATTTTAGGCGAGTATGTCGGCCGCATTTACGACGAGATCAAAGCGCGTCCGCTCTATCTCATCGCCGACCTCCAGCGCTCGCCGGCACGCGTCAACCTCACGGTGCAGACATACGCTCGCGATGCCCGTGAAGTGATGGTGAGTTGACCACTGCGGCGGCGGTCCGGTTCCGTGGTCTTTCGCGCGACGCCGTCTTAACCAACACCTTCAGGGTGCTCGCACTGGCCGTCATCGTGGCCGGAATCCTGTTGCGTTTTTCGGGCTTGGAGCGAAAGCTTTACAGTTACGATGAAGCGACGACGTCGCTGCGCGCCGCGGGCTACACGCTCGAAGACTACTACGGCGGCGCCTTCGACGGCCGCGTCGTGCCGAATTCATCGTTCCTCGCCTATCAGCACGTCACCGGGGCGAAAGACGCTGCCGCTGCCGTCCGTTCGCTGGCAGTCGAAGATCCGCAGCATCCGCCGCTGTACTATCTCCTCGAGCGTGCTTGGTCGAACGCATTCGGCGATACGGTCGCGCAACGCCGGGCCGTGTCGGCGGTCGCGGGAACGCTGTTGCTCGGTGCCGTCTTTTGGCTCTGCGTCGAAATTTTCGGATCGGTCGATGCAGGTCTGATCGGCGCAGCGCTGATGGCCGTTTCACCGTTCTTCGTCATCTATTCGCAGCAAGCGCGGGAGTACGCGCTCTGGGGGCTTTGCATCGCGGTCGCCAGCGCCGTTCTCGTGCGGGCGATGCGCGGCGAAACACTGAGCTGGCTCTGGTACGCTGCGGCTGCGGCACTCGGACTGTATACCGATCTGATTTTCGCCTACGTTCTGGCCGGGCACGCGCTCTACGTGGCCGCCGTTGCCGTGCACGAGCGCACGGTTCGCCCTGTCGTGCGTTTTGCGATTGCGGCGGCCGCCGCGCTCGCGGCATACGCGCCGTGGTTGCTGGCGGTCTATCGCGGGCGCAACCTGCTCACGAACAACGACTATCTCGGCGCGGCGTTGCCGGCGAAGATCTTCGCGCTCAAGTGGATCTTCAATACCGGAGCGGTCTTCTTCGACCTCGACTACCAGCACGTCGCCGCGGCGGTGCTGCTCGTGCCGATCTTCGCACTCGTGCTCGCCGCCTTCGTCGCCTTGGCGAAATACGCGCCGGCGCGCATTTGGGTGCCGGTATACGCACTCGGCGCGACGACCGCGCTGGCATTTCTGCTGCCCGATCTCGTGCGGCACGAAAGCCGGTCGACCGTCGCGCGCTACCTCCTGCCGGCGTGGCTTGCGATCGAATTGGCCGTCGCCTACCTCCTCGCCGGCGGCTTGCAGAACGCGCGGCCGTTTCCGCGGCGGCTGATGTCACTGCTCGCATTCTGCGCGCTCGCCGTGTGCGGCCTCGCCTCGGTGTCGGCCGACGCGCGCGGAGAGACGAGTTGGGCCGAGGGCAAGAGCATTGCCGGGCTCGGACCGATATCGCGCATCGTCAACGCTACCGCGCATCCGACGGTGGTCTACATTGCCGATCCCGCGCGATTCGATTTCGCGTCGCTCGCGCTGAGCAACGAACTGCGGCCCGACGCCGGCGTGCAGCAATTCGTCTTCGGCCGCAGCGGGGCGCGCGTCGCCGGCACGCCGGGTACGTTCGTACTCGACCCGACAGCGCGCGTACGCGAATCGCTCGCGCAATCCGGCCTCGTTTTACGGCAGGTCTATGCCGACGGCGACACCGGTCCCGCGGCTATTCGCGACCTGCGAGCGCAGACCGCGGTTCTGCGGCGCGATCAGGGTGAAGACGTCAGTGGCTTATCGCTCTGGAGCGCGGCGCGGAGGGCGCCATGATCGCCGCACACTCGTTCCTGCCGCTGGTGTCGATCGTCGTTCCGACGAAAGACCGGCCCGAAGAGATCGCGCGCATGCTCCGTTCGGTGCGTGCACAGCCGACCCGGCCCCTCGAAGTCATCGTGGTGGACCAATCGGCTCGCGCCTACGAACTCGAGCCGTTTCCGGAGCTTTTGCACGTGCACGACCCGCGAATCGGCGGCGCCTCGGCGGCACGCAATTACGGCATCGGGATCGCCGCCGGAGAAGTCATCCTATTTCTCGACGACGACGTCGTGCTCGAATCGGACTGCGTTGGCGAAATCGCGCGCGCGTTCGCGTCACGCCCCGAACTCGTGGGCGCCCAGTGCGCGATTCACAATCCGTGGGACGACGCGCCGCCCTCGCTCTACGACGTTTCGACGCGCATCTTCGAACACGGCTTCTTCGATTCGCGGCCGAAGAAGCGTCGCGGCGAGGCGATTCCGCGCTTGATCGACGGTTTGGCCTCGGCCTACCGCTACGATCTGCTGCGTTACGAAAACTTCGATGAAAACTTGCCGGGATATAGCCTGGCCGAAGATTGGGATCTCACCAAGCGCGCGGCCCGTCACGGCGCGCTCACGATCGTGCCCGAGGCGCGCGTGCGCCACCTGCACTCATCCACCAATCGCCACGATGCGACGGCCTACATGGCGCTGCGCCGCACCAACATTCTCTATCTCTACGAAAAACTCGAGGCGGCGCGCGACCTGCGCAACCGGTTCTGGAAACAGTGGTGGATCTTCGGCGAAACCTTGCGCGGGCTCAGGCTCGGGCGGAAGCGACGGCAACGTCGTCTTCGCTGACGGTCTCCACCCGGCGCAACACCGGCTCGATCGCGATGCTCCGGTACGCCGCTAACAGCTCCGACCCGATCGAGCGCCAATCGTACTCGGTAACGCGCCGGTTGGCCGCTGACACGAGCGTATAGCGCGCGCCTTCCGACGACAACAGCCCCGCGAGCGCATCGGCAAAATTAAGCGGTTCGTCGCGGACCATCAACTCGACCCCCGGACTGCACTTGAGACCGAACGCGCCGGCGGTCGTCGTGAGCACCGGACGCCCCGCAGCCCACGCCTCGAGGATGCGCAGCCGCGTTCCGCTGCTCGCGACGATCGGCGCCGCAACGACGGTCGCCGCTGCCAGATGTTCGTCCATCGATGCCGGGTTTGCCACCGCCTCGACGTTCGGGTAGCGCTGCAGCTCCGCTTCGAGCGCCGGGCTCATGCGTCCGGCGACGCGCACGACGACGAACGGAATGATCGCGCGCAGGCGCGGCAAGCCGGTGCGCAAGAACCAGCGCAACCCGAGGACGTTCGGGCGCCAATCCATGCTGCCGGTGATCAGCACGGTGCACGGGTCGGGCTGAACCGAACGGAGCGGCGCGTAATGCGCGATGTCGACGCCGTTGGCTACGATTGCCGCTTTCGACCGCACGCCCGGTGCGAAACGCTCGAAGTCGGCCAGATCCCCTTCGGCACACGTCGCGACGAGTGCCGCGCGATCGATCAGCGCCCGTTCTTGGCTGCGCACCCGCATCGCATCGAACATCAGCGCAACGCGCGCCGCCGGCGATTCGGTGAGCGCGCGCCGGCTCAACAGCGCGGACTCGCAATTGTGAGCGTTGTAGACGATCGGGATCGCGTCCAGGCGCGGCAATGCGGCCCGCATCGGCAAGTCGGTTTGAATCGCAACATAGGGAAAGCGTCCGAGGCGATTGGCAACGTACTCGCGCAGCGCCGGACTCGCCCAGCCGGCGGTGAGCGTCGATTCGCCTGGCAGCACCGCACGCGCGAGACGGCCGAAACCGCCGCGTGAATTCGTACCGCGCGGGAAGCTCGCGTAATCGTCGACGATGGCGGCGAAATCAGCCGGGATCGCGCCCGGCTCGTCGGCAACGACGAGATCGACCGCATAGCGCTTCGAGAGCGCATCGATCATCCAGTAGTTGCGCAGCAATGCACCGCCGTTACGCAACCATGGCGCTTGACCGCACAGGAATAAAACTCGGGGCTTAGCCATAACGTTCTCCGGGCGCATAGAGTGCGAGATACGATTGGTGCTGACGGCGAATGTGGAAGTCGCGCTCGAAACGCGCTCGAGCTGCGCAACCCAATCGCCGGCGAAGTTCCGGATCGTGCCGCAGCGTGAGGAGCGCATCGCGCAGCGCGGCCGGCTGCCGCGCCGGCACCAGCAGCGCGCTCTCTCCGTCCGTCACCGCGGCGCGAGTTGCGCCGACGTCGGTTGCCACGATCGCGCAGCCCGCGCGCATGGCCTCGAGTAATGCGAGGCTCAAGCCCTCCGCGTGGGAGGCCTGAACGTAGACGTCCAGGCCCGCGAGATAGCCTTCGGACTGCTCGATATAGCCGGCGTAGTGCACGTTGCTGCCGGCAGCCTGTACGCGCGAGGTCAGGGTCCCCGCTCCGGCCACCGCAAAGACGGTGTCCGGATCGGGAAAGTCCGCGGCAACTGCCAAGAAGTCGAGGATGCCCTTCTCCTCGTTGAGGCGGCCGAGCGTTCCGGCCACGAAACTGCCGATGCGAACGGCGGGCGCGCGCGTTGCCGCCGCATCGGAATCCGCGACCGCGTTGAGCACGTGCCGGCGCGTTCCGAGCGGTGTAATCCGCGGCAGCATGCCGGCGTCGGGTACCGTCGTTACATCGCTGAACATCGCGGTCCAGCGGTCGACCGTATTGTAGAGCCGGAGCTTTGGTCCGGTGTCGACCCAACCGTGACACGTGCTGACGATGCGGACGCCGCGGATGCGGCCGGCGAGCCGCGCCGCACGCGCGATGATGTTCGCGCGGTAACCGTGCGAGTGAACGACGTCGACGGGCCGGCGCGCGAAGTGTTGACCGAGCTTCGTGATCGCGCTGTCGAAACCGTGCGAGTAGTGATTGCTCAAGCTCGCGACCGGAAATCCCTCAGCGGCAAGCACCAGTCCGAGCTCGCTCGGAGAGAAGGTGACCAGCGACGGTTCGACGTTTCCGCTTGCACGCTGTTCGCGCATGAGCAACGCGACGACACGTTCTTTGCCCCACAAATAACGATTGCCGCCGTTCATTGCATCGACGAGGTGGGCGACGCGAAGCGCCCTCGATTCCGCCACTCGCTCAGACTAGCGTAGGCCCCGTCAACGGCCAACGGCCGGAAGATGCAAGAGTACGGGGTCTTTCGGCACTGGAGCGAATTGCTTGCTTCGTGGTCAGATAAGGGGCCGATGCGCACACTCCCGCGCCGTCTCCCCGTTAGTCTCGTGGTCCCGGCCTACAACAGCGAACGTTTCATTCGTGCCGCACTAGAGAGTGCCGCCGGACGGCAGTCGCATACGCCTTCCGAGATCATCGTGGTCGACGATGGATCAACCGATCGCACCGGCGATGTCGCTGCGGAATTCGGCGCACGCGTGATCCGTCTGCCCGCGAATTTCGGGCCCGCGGCAGCGCGCAACGCCGGCGCGATCGCCGCGCGCCAGCCGTGGCTCGCGTTTCTCGACGCCGATGACGTATGGCTCAACGGCAAACTTGCGGCGCAGTGGGAAGCGATCGAGCGCTGGCCCGAAGCCGGTTTCTGTTTCACCGACTACGACGTGGTGAGCGCCGAAGGCGCGATATCGGCACACGAGATGACCAGCGACGGCGGTTACGCGTACGGCCAGGCAAGTGCGCGTTACGGGTGCGCGGTCCGCTTCGATTGCGGGGCCTTAGCCGAACCGCTGGCGCGCTCGATGTTCGTCCGTCAATCGTCGGTGCTCGTGCGGCGATCGCTCTTCATCACCAGCGGCGGCTACGACGAGCGCATGCGCCTTTCCGAGGACTACGAGTTCTTCTTGCGCCTGACCGGTCATGCGCCGGCCGTCTCGATCGAGCGCCCGCTCGTCATCTATCACCGGCGCGATAGCTCGCTATCGGTCGATCCGCTGGCCGAAGTCGCATCGATCGATCGCATGTGGGGATCGATCCTCGACCGCCCGGCCCGCTACCCGGCCGGGATCGCCCGCTTGATCGAAGCGCGGCGGCCGGCCATGCTGCAAAAAGGGTGCCGCATCGCGTTGCGTCTGGGCCGCTTTGACGCCGCGATCGGGTTCGCGCGAGCGGCGGCGGCCGTGCGGATTTCGCCGGCTGCCGTGCTTTTGCTCGCCCTCGCGCACGCGCTGAACAATGCGAGCGGACGGAGTTGCTTCCGCACCCTCAGGTCGCTCTGGCGCGCTCGTCCGGCGCGGCCGTCGTGCCTAGGACGGCTGCGGCACGTGGCGTCGCAGGCGGTGATAAAACAGCCGCACGTCGTCGGCCGTCACTAGCCACTGTTCGCGTAATCCGATTCCGGTCTTGCGCCGGAAGTACAGCGACTTGAACGCGACCACACCGACGTAGGTGACGGTCGTCGCCGCCGCGGCACCGTTCATCCCGAACCTCGGAAGCAAGAATAGCGTCAGCACCGCGCACAGCACCGCCGACGTTCCTTGAATCGCGAATATCAACAATGGCCGCCGTACTTGGACCAGGATGAAGTACCCGAGAAACGTCTCGACGGCGTAGACCACGAGTCCCGGCAGGAGGATCCGCAAAACCGTTCCAGCACCGGCGAATGCGGCGCCGTACACGTGCACGATCAGCCACGGCCCGGCGACGAAGAGTACGACGCCGAGCCCTACCTGCAGCGCCACCATGCTGCGCATCAAGGCGGCAGTGAGCTTGGCCGCTTCAGCAAACGCATCGCCGGCAATATTTTCGAGCGCGGCCCAAATCACCGGCAAGCTGAGGCTCCACAGCAGCTCGCCGGTCGAAACGGCCAGGGTGTAGATGCCGAGCAACCGCGGTCCCAGCAGCGCGCTGATCAAGAACACATCGATGCGAAGATTGATGTAGCCGGCAACCGTTGCCAAGCTCGACCGGCTCCCGAAGTTCAGCTGCTCGCGAATCAGGAAGGCTAGCGAGTGTTCGTTCCGGCTCGGACCGGAGCGCGCGATGCGGCGCCGTAACACGAGCGCCGTGTAACCTGCAGCAGCGGCTTGCGCTACGATCCAGAGCGCCAAGGCCTGATAGCTCGAGACGTGCCAGATCACCAGCGCGGCGATGACAACAGCGCTGAAAGCGACCGAGGTGATCGCCCCCTGCCAGGCAACCGCCGCGGTCGCGCCCATGGCGAGCAGCAATCCGCGGCCACCCTGCGCGTAAAGCGCAAACGGAATTGCCAGCGCCGCGCCTAGCAACGGGCGCTGCGAGGGCGCGATGAGCCCAATTGCGAGCGCGACGAGCGCGCACGGGATTGCCGCCGCCGCGACGACGCCGATCGTCGCCGCGTAGATGCGCGCAATCGAGTCGGTTTTGCGGCCGGCTTGCATGAGGACCGCGCCGGTGATGCCGTCGGTACCGATCAGCACCATCGAAAGCGCGATGACGGCATACGCGAGCACGGCTTTGCCGTCGGGGCCGAGCGTGCGCGCCTGGGCTATGCCGGCGGCAATGCCCGCCAGTTGCCCGAGCACGCCGACCGAGAACAACCCGGCGATGCGCCGCAGCAGCGACCGCGACCGGGCGAGCCCGGCCGGCGCGGCCTGCGGCTCAGCGCTGGGGAGCGGGTCGCGCAATGTGTCTGAACAGACGCAGCGTGTCCTCGACCATGCCGCGCTTGTTGTGCCAGAGCCAGTGGCGCATCGCTATGTAGCACGCGATACGTTCGCGCTGGTCGAGCGAAGCGCGAGCGATCCCCGCGCAGAGCTCCCAGAACCAGCGAAAGTGCGGCGTCTGATTGATCAACTTTCCGCGGCTGTTCAGATCGAACCACGCGGCCCGGTCGTCGAGGGTCGGATTCGACAAGACGGAGCCGCCGGCGTGGTAACGCTCGAAGAACAGATACTCCGGGATCTCGACGATGCGTCCGCGCAATGCGATCTCTCCAAGCAAGATCATGTCGGCCGCGATGTAGGCCCCGAGCAAATTCGTCTCGCGCAGCGCCGACGTACGGAACAGGCCGAACACCGGGTCGCACATCGACCCCTCGTCGCAGCGGTACGCATACTTCGCGAACCGCTGGCTCGGGCGCGGCTCGCCCAGTTCCAAGCTGTGTTCCCGGGTGTCGATTTGCCGGCCGTCGGCATCGATCATGATCATCCGCGGGTAAGCGAGCACCACGTCCGGCGCCGCATCGAGTACCTCGACGCACCGCTGGATATTCGTCGGCGCGAGCACGTCGTCGTGGGCCGCGTGCCGGAAATAGCGCCCGCGCGCGAGGTGAATAACGCGGTTGTAGTTTGCAGCGGCACCGAGATTCTGCTCGTTGCGAAAGTATTTGATGCGCGGATCGCTTTCCGCGTAGCGGCGGCAGATCGCTTCCGTCGCATCGGTCGATGCGTTGTCGGAGATGAGCAACTCGAAATCGCGGTACGTTTGATCCAAGATCGAACGCAGCGCCTCTTCGAGATAGCGCGCTCCATTGTACACCGGCATCCCGATCGTGACGGCCGGATTGCGTACTTCGTCCGTCATCTTACGCCGGCTGGAAAATCAGGCCGTTGCGATCGGCCCGCGTTTGGCCATCGAAACGTGCGGCGATTTCATCCGGAACGCGCGCGCCGTCGCACAGGCGTTTGAAATCGCGCAGCGACGTGCCGGCGGGAGCCGAGTCGACGTTGGGTGCCCCGCGCCCGGCGATGACGTCTTCGATGTCGATCGTCCGGAAGTCGAAACTGTAGCGGGTGCGGCCGCTCGTGTTTGCGACCGTCGAGTGCATCTGCGCGCCCGAAAACGCAATCGCGCCCCCGGGCGGGAACACCAAGCGCACCTCGGGTTGCAATTCGAGTTCCTCCAGCGCGTGCGGCTGCCAGCGGGTGTCGCTCTTGACGTGCTGCGCGGCATTTTTCCGCTGATTGGTATTCCAATCATAGTAGTCGAAGAGGCGCGAGTCGTTGACGACGCCCCGCTCCCAATAACGCGGATGAAATGCCATCCCGCTCTCCGATGAGAATTCGTAGATCGGCATCCACCAGTTCACTTGCTGGAACGGCGACGACCACCACGTGTCGCGATGCGGATGGTGCGCGTAGGCGACGCCGGAGGTCAAATAGCCGTGCGAGGTCGAGATGCGCAGACGCGGGACGTCTAAATAGGTCGTCTCGGGATCGCAGCCGGACGCGGCAAGGCGGGCGGCAATCTCAGCCCACGACACGGGGTGATGGATGAACTCCGGCTTCACGCGGCCCAGGATGGCGGCGAACTCTTCGACCGGCATGTGATGCTGCGCGAGGCACGGATCCACGTCCGGAAAGGCTTCCTCGAGCATGAGCCGGGCGTGCTTGACGATTTGGAGATCCGCATCGAAACGCGTGAGCAAGAACACGCGTCCCTCATAGATGCGGCGCCGGCGCTCGGCCTCGTCGAAGGAAGGATCGATCTCGATCGTGTTCACGCAATTGCTCCTAAGGGCGCATCGGCCGTGATGACCCGCGAATAGATCTCGAGCGACTCGAGCTTCTCGGCCACCTCGTTGCGGTAGATCGAGTTCATGACGATCACCTCATCGGGCGGCTCGTTGCGCAGCCGCTCGGGGGCCACGATTTCCTTACCGCTTCCGATGAGGAACTTACCGTGCCGGTAGGGGTTCACGTCGGTCACGTAGGCGATCTCGTCGTCGATTTTCAGCGTCGTCATGAACGCCACGCACTTGGAGCCGGAACCCCAGATGGCGATGCGCTTCCCGAGCCGGCCGGCGCGCTCGAAGTACTCGCTCCACGCCGCCACCGTTTCGCCCACGTTCCGCTCGAAGGTTTCGATGTCGCTTAGGATGTCGGCCGGCTGATCCAGCGTTAGGGAGTAACGCGGGCCGGGCCGTTCGGCCGTTTTTGCTTCCAGCATCAGGTACTGATCGTCGTATCCGACGCGAACGTCCGTGACGTCGAAGCGTTGCGCTTCGAATGCGCGGGCCAGCGAACCCGGCGTGAAGTAGCCGCAATGTTCGAAGTAGATGTCCCAGTATGCGGTGTCGCGCAGGATCCGGCGCATCTCGGGCAGCTCGAAAAATATCGGCGTGGGCCGGTTACCGACCGCGTCTCGAATCGTCCGCAAAAAGCCCGCGACATCGGGAATGTGCTCGAGTGCATGGCGGCAAGCGATGAAGTCCGCCGGAATCGAGGCGTGCTGCGGGCCGTAGAATTCGTTCAAGAAGGTGACGTTTTCGGCAGCGACGCCGGTGAGGCGCTCGTGAACCGACGTCGAGTCGATGCCGATGCCGCGCACGCGGCCGAGTTCGGCCATGCGCGCGAGGAACGTCCCTTTGCCGCAACCGATTTCGACGACGAGCTTCCCGAACAGATCGTGGTCGGCGAGCAGGCGTTCGATCAGCGCGTCTTCGAATTCCGAGAAGGTGGCGGAAAACGTTTGGGTTTCCTCGTACGCCGGATCGTAGCGCAGGCGCTTGAGATCGAAGGCCGTGTTGGTGATGTAGCCGCACACGTCGCAGACGGCGATCCGCAGGTCGCCGCGCGGGAACGCCCGTCCGGCTTCGCGTGATTCCGTCACGAGACAGCTGTTCACCGGGATGTTGTCCACGCTGTAAAAAAGCTGGAGCGCCTCGCTCGCACAGCTCGGGCAGAAACCGCTAACCGGTCGCATGTTCAACGTCCTTTGGTTCGAAGCGAAGTTCGGGAATCGGGATTACGAACGTTCCGCCGCCGGCGCGATAAGCGGCCTGCTGCGTCATGATCTCCTCGGCGAAGTTCCAAGCGAGGATCAAGAGCACGTCGGGCGGATCCTTGAGAATTTCTGCCGGATCGACGATCGGAATGTGGCTACCGCCCATATAGCGGCCGATCTTGAACGGGTTGAGATCCGCCACGTAGTCGACGAGGCTCGAGTCGATGCCGAAATAACTGAGGAGGGTGTTCGCCTTGGCGGCTGCACCGTAGGCCGCGATGCGCTTGCCGTCAGCCTTGAGCGTGCGCAGCGTCGTCATGACCCGCCCTTTGAGGGCGTCGATACGCTCTGCAAAGTCACGGTAGAAGGCGAAATCGAGCAGCCCCGTTTCCTGTTCGGCCGCCAGCAGTTCGCGCACGCTGTCTTCGACCGCTTTGAACGGCGAGACGAAGACGCGCAGCGATCCGCCGTGAATCCGCGTGCGCTCGACCCGGTTCAAGTACAAGCCGTGGCTGCGAAACAAACGGTCGAGCGAGGTAACCGAGAAATAACACAGATGCTGATGATAGATCGTGTCGAATTCGCGGTGTTCGATCAGGTCGGCAACGTACGGACATTCGATGACGGCCGTCCCGGTCGGCGCGAGCAGCGTGACGATGCCGTCGACGAAGCCGTTCAGGTCGGCAACGTGAGCCAGAACGTTGTTGGCTAAGAACAGATCGGCGCTCAGCCCGGCACTGTTCAGTTCGCGCGCGAGCCGGGCGGTGAAGAAGTCGTTGATCGTCGGGATGCCCTGCGTGTTGGCGGAGCCGGCCGGGCCGTCGGCGGGATCGATGCCGAGAACCGGGATGTCGTGCTCTTGAAAAACGCGCAGCATATAGCCGTCGTTACTCGCGGCCTCGATGACCAGGCTCGTGGGGCCGAGGCGCTTGCGGGCAATCAAATCCTCCGCGCTGTCCGCGAAATGCTTCATCAACGAGGGCGAGACCGACGAGAAATACGGATACGAGCGGCAGAACAGAATGCTCGGATCGACGGTCTGAGCGATCTGCACGAGCGAGCACGCCGGGCAGAACAGCACGTCGAGAGGAACGATGTGTTCGGGTTCGCCCAACTGCTCGGCCGTCGGAAGCGCGTCGGCGAGCGGCGTGGATCCGAGGGAGAGAACGGGCCGGAGCCCGCTCTCTCCGCACGAACGGCAGGCGGTGATGTTCGTGTAGACTGCGGCGGTTTCGCCGGCGAGCTCAGCCTGCAGCAACGGGCACCTCCGTTTGCGAACGCGCCGTCAGCCAGCGCAACCCTTCGTCGACGCGTCCGGAGTCGATCAGGCTTTGCAGCTTCGCGATCCGTTTGTAGCGCGGTCCTTCGAAGTCGTCGAGGGAAAGTCCGAGTTGCGTGTACGTCTTGTAGAGTTCGCGCGCGCCGCGGCGGGCATTCCAGATCATCGGTGTCTTGGGGAAGGTGCGCGCGTATTTATCGCAGTTGACGCGGTACGTGCGCGAATCGGCGTTATTGCCGGCGGCGAACTCCACCCGCGAGCCGGGAACCGTATCCCGCACGATTTCGGCGAGATCGCGAACCAGGTAGTTGTCCTCGGTGCGGCCCACGTTGAAAACTTCGTTGTGGATCAAAGCGCGCGGCGCTTCGAGCACCGCTGCCATGGCCCGCGAGATGTCTTCGATGTGGACGATCGGACGCCACGCCATCCCGTCGCTTTTCATGTAGACGGTGCCTTGAGTGACCGCATACGCCACGAGGTTGTTCAACACCAAATCGAATCGCAAGCGGGGCGACACGCCGAACGCGGTCGCATTGCGCATGAAGGTCGGCGAGAAACGGTCGTCCGCCAGTTTGGTGATATCCCGTTCGCTCCACACCTTCGAGGTGCCGTACGGCGTAACCGGATTGAACGGCGCATCCTCGGCGAGGAAGCCGTCGCCGCCGGCGCCGTAATAACTGCACGACGAAGAGAAAATGAACCGCTCGACGCCCGCCTCTTTCGCGAGCTCCGCAATGCGAACCGACGCGCGGTGGTTGATCTCGTACGTCAGCTCGGGGTTCAGATCGCCGAGCGGATCGTTCGAAAGGCCGGCCAGATGAATGACCGCATCGTAACCGTCGAAGTCGGCGACGACGACGTCGCGAATATCTTTGCGGACGGCGGGAATTGCCGCCGGCTCGGGACCGTAGGTGCTCTCGGCGAAAAGTTCGCTGTCTAGCCCCGTGACGTCATGACCGCGCTCCGACAGTACCCGGCTCATGACTGTCCCAATATAGCCGGCGTGTCCGGTCAGTAGTACTCGCATCTGATGGTTCCCGATCCTTTCGACGGTTTATTTTCCAGGGTGCGTTGCCGCTCTGCCAGAGCGTTTCGAGCAAAATTTTCTCGCGAATGGTATCCATGCATTGCCAGAACGATTCGTGGCGATACGCCATGAGCTGGCCGGCGCGCGCGAGACGCTCCAGCGGTTCCTTTTCGAAATGCGTTGCGTCGCCGTCGATGTAGTCGAAGATCTCCGGTTCGAGGACGAAGAAGGCGCCGTTGATCCAGCCTTCCTGGGCCTGCGGTTTTTCCGAAAACTCGACGATCTGATCGCCGGTGAGTTCGAGGTGGCCGAAGCGCGCCGGCGGACGGACGGCCGTCAACGTTGCGAGCTTGCCGTGTGAGCGGTGGAACGCGAGCAGTTCGTCGAGATCCACATCGGATACGCCGTCACCCCAGGTGAGCATGAACGTCGACGAGCCCAGATACGGTGCGAGCCGCTTGATGCGGCCGCCGGTCTGCGTTTGCAGCGCTGTATCGACGAGCCGGATGTTCCAGTCGACGGTTTGGCCTTTATGAACCTTCACGCGGCCGTCGGCAAGGCTCACCGAGAGGTCGTGCCCGAGCTCCGTTTGGTCGAGCACGTAACGTTTGATGACTTCGCCTTTGTAGCCGAGCGCGATAACGAAATCTTTATGATCGTAGGCGGCATAATGATTCATGATGTGCCACATGATCGGAATGCCGCCGATCTCCACCATCGGCTTCGGTTTCGTTTCCGTCTCTTCAGCGAGGCGGGAACCGGTGCCGCCGGCAAGGATCGCGACCTTTAACGGCGGTGTTGCTGTCATATGATCAACGCGCTCCTGTGCTGGCAACGAAAGAGGTGCAAGGTACCAAATCGGTACCCTACGCAATCGTAATATTGCGGTCTAACAGGAGCGAGAGTCAGGCGTCCCGGCGTGTTAGTCCAAAGGTCACCCACTCGTCGTCGACGTGCAATATCTCGCGCTCGCCGGCCGCGTCCGCGCCGGCCGAGCACGCGACCGTGAGAACGTGCCGCTCGTCGACGGACACGTTGCTGAACGTGAGCTCGCCGGGCGCGTTCGGCGCGCGCAACGCACCGCCGGCGTCGAATGCGAACGCCTGTGGTTGAAAATTCCGCGCGCGATCGAGCGCTTTGGCGGCGGCTTCTTTGCGCGTCCATAGCAACGTGAATGCACGCGCGCGCAGCGGCTGAGCTAGCGCGCGAATCGACGCCGCCTCAGCCGGCGTACAGCTGGCCTCGATCAGCGCCGCTTCCGGCTCGTGCTCCGGAATCGCTTCCGCATCGATGCCGACCGGCCCAGCGCACACAACCGCACATGCCACCAGCGTACGCGCATGCGTCAAACTGAACGTGAGACTGCTTCCGGCGAGCACCGGGCGGCCGGTCTCCGTGCGCTCGAATCGCCAATCCGCCGGATGCCCGGTTCCGGCCCGGGAGAGCGCCATGCGAAGCACGCCGTGTGCGGTAACGTACGCATTGCGGTCGGACGCGAGCACCAATTCCGACGCCCGCCGCCGTTCGCAGTCGTCGAGCTGGTTTGCCAGAAGACGTAACGACCGATCGCTCAAATCGTCAGGGTGGGCCCAAGCAATCAGCACGCTGGTCTTTACCCAAACGTCCCGCTAGTGCCGTCCCCGGGGTCTCTCCGTCGCCGCTGCCCGTCGTGAGACAGTTTATGCATGAGCTCACCCGCTCGCCTGCCGAGTGCCGGCGCCGAACCTGCAGCCTACCCGCTTTCGGCCGTCCAGGAAGGGATGCTCTTCGATAGCCTCCGCGGCGATTGCTCCGGACGCGGCATCGAGGTGCTCGTGCTCGAGCTTCACGGCACGCTGGACGCGCAACGGCTGGAGACGGCCTGGCAACGCGTGTCCGCGCGCCACGACGCGTTGCGCACGTCGTTCTCGCTCACGGCGGATCGCCCGCTGCAGCACGTCCGGGGCTTCGCCGATCTGCCGTTCACGGTCGAGGACGTCGCGCTCAGCGGTCCCGACGAACGTGACTGGTACGTTCGCGCATGCGTTCAAACGGAGCGCCGCCGCGGCTTCGCGCTGGACGAGCCGCCGCTGCAACGCGTGCGGCTCATTCGCTTCGGAGAGAACGCGCAGGTCCTCATCTGGACGAATCACCACGCGATCATGGACGGGCGCTCGCGCCGCATCGTGTTGCGCGAGATCGTCGACGCCTACTCGAACCTCACGCCGCTGCGGCCGGCGACCCCATACCGCCGTCATATCGCGTGGCTCGAAGAGCAGCGGTTCGCCGCTTCCGACGCGTTCTGGCGCGAACGCTTGCGCGGCTTTGCGGCGCCGACCCCACTGCCGGCGGCCTTCCATGCGTTGCCGGAGAGCACCGGCCTGCCCGAATCGGTCGAGCGCACCTTGACCGGCAGCGAGGCCCAACGCGTGCTCGATTTTGCTCGCGCGCAGAACCTCACCGTGGGCCTACTGGTGCAGGCGGGCTGGTCGCTCGTGCTCGCCCGCCACGCCGCCACGGCCGACGTCGTTTTCGGCACCGTCCGCGCGGGCCGGCACGCGAGTGACGGGGCCGATGCGGTCGGCTTGCTAATCGCGACGCCGCCGCTGCGCGTCAACGTGGATGAACGCGCGCCGCTCGTGCCCTGGCTACGCGAGGTGCGCGCGCGCTGGGACGAGCTTCGCGACCACGAGCACGTTCCGTTGCGCTCGATCGCCGCGAGCAGCGAGATTCCGGCCCCGCAACGGCTCTTCGAGACGCTGGTCGTCTACGAGCGTGAGACGTTCATGCGCGCGGTTGCGGATGACGTCGACCCGGAAGGCCTGCTCGGCATTCAACGTGCGTCTCTTTATGAGAATACCGGCTTCCCGCTCAGCCTGCACGCGGCCGGTACCACCGAACTGCAGATGCGTCTGCAATACGATACGGCCCGGTTCGGCCCAAGCGATGCGGCCCGCCTGATCGACGAAGTGGTCACGATCGTCCGCGCATTTCCCGAACATGCCGGCGGCTCCGTCGCCGATGTGCCGTCGCTGACGCCCGCCGAGAGCGCGCGCCTCATCACGCAGTGGAACCGCGTGACGCCCTACCCGCATGAGGCATCGGCTCACGAACTCTTCCACGCACAGGCCCTGCGCACGCCCACGGCGATTGCGCTCCAGCTCGGTACGGCCACGATGACCTACCGCGAGCTGGACCGCCAAAGCGGAACGATCGCCGCGCAGTTGCGCGCGCGCGGAATCGGGCGCGGCGACTTCGTCGCACTGCATGCCGAGCGCTCGTTCGAGATGGTGACCGGCTTGCTGGGCATCCTCAAAGCCGGCGCGGCCTCGATTCCACTCGACATGCACTACCCGCCCGACCGTCTCGCGACGGTCCTGCGCGACGGCGCCGTCCGCATCATCCTCGTGCAGGCACCGCTGTTCGATGAGCTGCGTCCGGTCCTCGAGCTCCTCGGATCGGACGCGCCGGAGATGCTCGACATCGCCCCGCTTGCCGGCGCGTCGTGTCCGCCGTTCCACGCCGCGTACACCGGCGCGCTCGAACCGGCGCACGTGATGTATACGTCCGGTTCGACCGGCGCTCCGAAGTGCGCCGTGATACCGCATCAAGCGATCGTCCGTACCGTCTGCGGCACCGATTATCTGCGCTTCGCCGCCGGCGAAACGTTCTTCGCTTTCGTGCCGCTGACGTTCGACGTCGCGATCCTCGAGATCTGGGGGCCCTTGCTCCATGGCGCGCGGCTCGTGCTGTGTCCGCCGGGCTTGCCGTCGCTCGACGTACTGGCGAGCACGATCGAGGCGCAAGGCGTTACGACCCTGTGGCTGACGACCGCGCTCTTCGAACAGGTCGTCGAGGAAGCGCTCTCGCACTTGGGCGGGCTGCGGCAATTGATCGTCGGCGGCGACGTGATGTCGCCCGCGCATGCGCGCCGTATCATGACCGCGTTCCCCGCGCTTCAGCTCGTCAACGTTTACGGTCCGACCGAAGCGACCGTCCTGATCACCGCGCACCCGCTCGCGTCGCCGCCCAACGCACCCATTCCGCTCGGCGCACCGATCCCCAACGCAACGGTCTACATCCTCGATGCGAAGCAGCGGCCGGTTCCGGTCGGCGTGCCCGGTGAAATCTACACCGGCGGCGCCGGCGTCGCTCTGGGCTATCTCGGGCGGCCCGATCTGACGGCCGAACGGTTCGTTCCCGATCCGTTCTCGACGCAGCCGGACGCAACGATGTACCGCAGCGGCGATCTCGCGCGTTGGCGCGACGACGGCACGATCGATTTTCTCGGCCGCGTCGACTCGCAAGTGAAGATTCGCGGCGTTCGCATCGAACTCGGGGCGATCGAGTCGGCCCTCACCGATCATCCGCTGATTGCTGAAGCGGTGGTCGTCGCGCGGGGATCCGGCGCCGCCGGTAAGCAGCTGGCAGCCTATGTCGTTCGCCGGGCCGCGACGCTGGACGCGCGCGAGGTCAAGGCGTTTCTTGCAACGCGTCTCGCCGCACCGAGCATCCCATCCACCGTCGCCTTCGTGCCCACGATCCCGCGCACGGCGACGGGGAAGTTCGACCGCAAAGCGCTGCCCGATCCGGCTGCATTCGCCGGCGATGACGAACCCGTCGCGCGGCGGCAAGCGGAAACGCCGCTGGAGATCGCGCTGGCCGGCGAAGTGGCGTCAGTTCTCGGCCTCGACGATGTCGGTCTCGATGATGACTTCTACGCCTGCGGCGGCGACTCGCTGCGCGCGATGCGGCTCGTCGCGCGCCTGCGGGAGATATTCGGCCCGCAACTGACGGTGCAAGATCTGATTGCAGCTCCCACGGTCGCCGCGCTCAGCCGCGTTGCCGGCGAGCTGCGTCACGACGCCCGGGCGCTACGCCCGCAGCGGCTACGTGCCGAGCGCGCCACCGGCTCGCTGGCCCCTGTCTTTTTCTTGCACGGCGATCTCATCGGCGGCGGCCGGTATTGCGCGGAGGTTGCCCGGCGCGTTTCACCCGGCCGGCCGTTCTTCTCCCTCTCGCCGCACGGCACCGAGGGCGATGACTTCCCCGGCTCGATCGAGTCGATGGCCCGCGAAAACTGCGCCGCGATTCGCGAGCGCTATCCGCATGGCCCGGTGATTCTCGGCGGCTACTGCAACGGCGGCCTCGTGGCCTACGAAATGGCGCGCCAACTCGAACGCGCCGGCGTTACCGTCGCCGGGCTCGCGATCGTCGACGGCTTCATCTTCAACACCGAACGCTCGGCGCTCTCGGACTTCATGCGCCGCCAAGCGCGCCGTCATCTCCAACGCTTGGGGCTCGGCCGCGCGGTGGTACCGCCGGACGCAGAGCTCGCGAGCTGGCAAGTGCGGCACGAGAGCCTGGTGGAATCATGGTACGACGCGATGGCGCGTTATGTGCCGGCCCGCTACTCGGGGCGCACGACGCTGTTGTGGACCGGCGAAATGGCAGCGCGTTCCGAAGGTCTGACGCGCACCTGGAAACGCGTCGCGCCCAACGCCGTCGAGGGCGGCATCATTCCGGGCACGCACTTGACCGCGATCACGCGCCACCTCAACGAAACGAGCGCTATCCTTGCGGAAGCGCTCGAAGGCCGATTCGCCGCCGCCGCGGGCGGCTAGAAGCCGATGAACCGGCCGAGGAGTCCGAAGATGTTGCTCGTCACGGCGGAACCGCCTTTGCGAGCAGCCGGTACGTAAACGACGTCGTTCTTCTGCAACGTCAGATCGGAGGCGATGTCTCCCTTTTGCAATTCGTTGTAGAGGTTGACCGTGTACACTTTCGTCTGGCCGCCGCCGAGATCGCGCGTGACGCGGATTGCGTTGAGGTCGGCATTCGAGTTCGCGGAATTGCCGGCTTTTGCAATCGCCGTCGATAACCGGTCACCTTCGCTGATCGAGACCTCGCCGGGTTTGTCGACGGCGCCCACGACTTCGACGTTGAAGGTTACCGGGCTCGGAACGTAGACAACCGAGTCGTTCGAGAGCACGGCGTCGGCACTCGTGTTGCCGCGGCGAAGGATGTCTTGCAGCGACGCATCGCGGACGCCCGAGACATCGCTGATGCGCGCCACCGGGTAGTCGCCGTTGGTCGGCCCCATGCCGCCGGCGGTCGCAATCGCATCGGTGACGTGACTGTTGAAGGGCAGCGTGTATTTTCCGGGCGTCTTGACGTTCCCGAGGACCATCACCGTGAGTTGCCCTTCGCTCACCACGCCGACCGACACGATCGGGGCACGCAGAAATTTCGAGAGCGCACGCGTCAGCGTCGCCGAGGCCTCGGCCGGCGTTTCGCTGCCGAGCGAGATGCGCCCGATCATCGGATATTGCACCGTCGAGTCCGGCAGCACGGTAACGGTTTGGGTCAAGGTCGGCTCGCCGTAAACCGAGACGGCCAATTGATCGCCCGCATGGATATGGTAGTCGGCAGCGGTGGGCGCTCCCGTCGCGGCGAGCAACGGCACGGCCAGTACCGCCTGAAGCGCGAACGTGAAAGCAAAGGCCGCACCGGCCCGCGTCGTGTTCATCCGAGACTCCGATCCGCATCCGCATCGGATGCAAGCGCAGGACGCAGTGCCGCTCCGGCAACGAAAAAGTAGTCTTCGTCGACGAGCGAACGCTGCGGCTTCACCCGGTTCGCGACCGTACCGATCACGTTCGCGACCCCCATGTTGTGTAGTTTCGCAAGCGAACGGCGGACGTCGTGCGAATCGGTCGAGTCGATCGAAAGGACCAGCACCGTTCCGTCGGCCTTGGCCGCCAGGATCGCCGCGTCGACGACCGGCATGAGCGCGGGCGCATCGATGATAACGGTCTGATACGTCTCCAGCAGCTCTTCGAGCAATTCGTCGAACCGCCGCGACTGAATCAGCTTGACGGAGTTCGGCGTACGCGTACCGCTCGTGAGCAGATCTAGGCCTTCGTGCTCCGTGGCCATGACAACGTCGCGCAACTCGGCCGTGCCGACGAGAACGTCGCTCAGACCCCGGCCGAGTTCCTGGTTGAGCTTATCGTGGAGCGAAGGGCGGCGCAGGTCGGCGTCGATCAGCAACACGCGCGGTTCGACGTGTGCCATCGTTATGGCGGTGTTCAGCGCGACCGTCGACTTTCCATCACCCTGAGAGGGGCTCGTGACCGTGATGCAACGCATGCGCTTATCGGCCGTTGCGCTGTAACGAAGTGACGTTACGAGTTGGAGGAACGACTCGATTGCAAACGAGCGCAGCCACGGCTCGTCGGTATCGTCGGCGGCGGAAGGCGCGGGCGGCAGTTTCCCGGAGTTCGGGAGCCGCTGCAGCGCGCCGAGTTGCGGTACCGACGCGAGCACCGGCAATTCGAGTTCGTCCTCGATTTGGCTTTCGTCACGGATGCGCCGATCGAACATAAACACGAGCAGCGTCACGATAATGCCCAAAACCAGACTCGAAAACGCTCCTAGCACGATGTTCAGCTTGAGATCGGGACGCTGCGACGCGTCGTTTGCGGAGGCGGGCGAGGTGACGGTAACGTCACTCAATGCGGTGGCCTTGCCGATATTCGCATCGTTTAATTTCTGGCGCAAGGCAGTGACCACATCTTCGGCAAGTTTAGCGTCACGCTGCAGCCCCAGCAGGCTTGTTGCCTTACCAGGCAACGATGCGAGCTGCGGTCGCATGTCCCCGCGCTGCCGATTCAGTTGCGCCATCTGCGCCGAGTCCGAGGCAATTTGCGCGCGCAGAGCAGCGGCTTGCTGGGTGAGTTGAACGTACAGCGGATTCGGCATCGTTTCCGCCTGGGCCACGATCGTCGCCGGCGACTGGGCAATCTCGTGCTGCAGTTCCGCCTGCTGGCGTTTGAGGCCGATCACGGTCGGATGCTGGTCGGTGTACTGTTGTTCGGCTACTTGAAGTTGCACCTTCGCTTGGGCGAGTTGCTGCTGCAGCTGACTCAGGACGGGGTTAGGCTGGACCTCCGTTTGGCCGGCGACCGTGGGGCCGATGTGGTTGAGTTGCGCGGTGATACTCGCCAGCTGAGCCGTCGCTTGACCGCGATCGACCTCGGTCGCGTTGATTTTTGCTTCCAGCCCGGCCGCGGCGTTCATGACATTCTGCGTTTGCGTCTGCAGGTCGGCCATGTTGTTTTTCGCTTGGAACGCGGTGAGCGCCGCATCAGCCACGGCGGCTTTGCGCTGCGCCGCCGGAAGCTGAGCCGACAGTGTCTTGACGGCGTCGTCTGCTTGTTGTCCGACGAGCGATCGTTCGTGATCGACGAACGCCCCGGCGAACGCGTTGGCAACCGTCGCCGACATCTCGGGACTCGACCACGTCACCGCCAGGTCCAGGATGTTGGTATTGACGACGCTCTGGACTTTCACGTGCGAGAGCAGTGCCCCGGGCGACATCGGTAGCTTCAGCTCGTCGATGACGGCGTTGGCGACCGGATTTTCCTGGAACAATTCGGCGTACGTTTCGGAAGACTGTACTCCCGTCGCCGCGAGCAGCGCGTTCAAAAGCGGCAGCGTAGTATTCCCGCTCTCGGCACCCGGAGTGGTGACCGGTCCACCGCTGCCCGCAATCAGCTTCACGTGCGTCGTGTAGCTCCGCGGCATGAACATCGTATACGCAGCGATGAGCAAGAACGAACCGGCGGCGACACACGCAAAGATCCGCTTGCGCCGGAGGAGAGCTTGCCACAAACGCGTCCACTCAAATTCAGGCGCCGCCTCCGCTTGGGCCGGTCGCGGGGCTTGCCCGGATGCGAGTTGATACATGGCTTCGATTCCTCCGACGTGACTACAAGAAGAGCAAACGGGTCAGCAAAAAGACCGCGTTCGTAAGATTGCCGTGTGACTGCTTGGCGATGGGAACGTACACCGTGTCGCCTTTGCGCATGCGTGGGTCGAAGCGAGCGTCACCCTTCTCCAGCGCCTGGTAAAGATCGACGGGATGCGAAGCCGTCTTTCCATCGTCTTCCGTTCGCGTGACGACGACGCGCGTCAGATCGGCCTGTGACGATGCGTCGTTGCCGGCCTTGGCGATTGCGATCGACAACCGGTCGCCCTCGTTGAGCGAGAGCACGCCCGGATGATTGACCGCGCCGAGAACCTTGATGTCGAACGTCGCCGGGCCCGGTACGTAGACGGCGGCCCGATCTGTTAAGCGGATATCGCGGTCAGGGTCGCCGCCGCGCAGCAGCTTGTCCAGCGATATGTGGTAGGTCGTCCCGTCTTGCAGCGCGATGCGCGCGACCGGATACTCGCCGTTGATCGATGTATCCATTCCGCCGGCCGCCGCAATGGCGTCGCTGAGCCGTGCGCCGGGAGCCAGCGCGTATTCGCCGGAGTTGGTCACGTCGCCAAGGACGAGGACGTCGATATGTCCCGCGCTGATCACGTTTACCGACACGCGCGGATCGCGAACGTAACGCTTCAGGACGGCCGCGATCGCATCGCTCGCCCCCTGCGGTGTCGCACCCGCAACGCGAACTTCACCGATCAGCGGCAATCCGATCGTACCGTCGCTCGCAACGGTAACCTGTTGCGAGATGTCGCTTTCACCCGAGATCTGCACGTTGAGCTGATCGCCGGCATGCACCACCGTCTGCGGCGGCGGCGAATCCGCCAACAGCGTTCCGGTGGTCGAAAGCAGCGCGGCGCAGCACAGCGCCAAGATCAAACGCATCAATCCGTGGCCACGAAGAGCGTGAAGTGTTCTTCCTGCAACGCGTTGACCGCCGCAACGCCGGCGGGCACCAGCATCATGCCGGGCAGCAGATGACCGGTCAGCGTTTGCAGTGACGTTCCGCAACGGCTGGCGAGTTGGGTCAGGGCGTTTTGGCAAACAAAAAAGGAGGCATGCCGGCGCTGCAGGTCGGTGATCGCCCAGCCCTGCGGCGCGCGCAGAAACGGATTTCCCGCCGTTGTGGACGTTACGCGGTCGCCCGCACTTCGAAGCAGCTGCGCGAGCGCGTACGTATTCCACGCATCGTCGTCCAATCCGAGGGCGACGCCGTTGCGATAGAACACGGCAGCGGCGTGAAGCGTCCCCGGACCCTCACCGAATCCGGTTTCGTATGCGTTGAGCGAGTTGTACATGAACCCGAACACCGCTCCGTCGGCGACCTGCCCGCTCGCAAACGCTTGACGATGCGAAAACGGCAAGCGTAGCCGCGCTTCGAAGGCAGGGCGGTCGAACGTTGCGCTCGCAGCCGAAGCCGGGAGCGCAAGTCCGGCCGAAGCCGCGCTCATCGCTCCGGCGGCCAAGAAGGCCGCTCGCTTTACGGGCATCCGACCGGCGGTGCCGCGATCGGACCGCTGCCGCTGCCGGCGCTGAGCGCCGCTAAGCCGAAGAGTAAGGGTGCGAGGAAGAGTGCGTTATGCTTCGCAGCCACCGGCGCGGGCGGAAATTCGGTCGGGGGCGCGGGTGCTACTGCGACGGGCTGATCGTCCGGCGGCGCAGCGGGCACATCCGCCACCGCTACCGGTGCGGCTGCGGGGACAACGGGCGCCGGCGGCACGACCGCCGCGACGTGCGCGGGCGGCGCCGTTCGATGGGCGATCACCTTGCCTGGCTGACGCACGAGCGAAAGATTGCCGCATTTCGCAGGCATGTAGAGGGCCAAGACCTGGCCGTGCGAAGGAACGTCGACTTCCCAGCCATGCGTGCCGGCCGGGATGATGACGTCGTGCAGCGCGTAGACTTTGCCGCCGGCTTGCCAGGTCATCGAATCGAGATGTCGCGGAACGGTGACCCAGGCAACGCGCGACGAGTCGATAGCGGCGTGAAACTGCGCGTACTCTCCGGGAGTCAGGCCGAGACGCGCCGCCGCCGCCGAAACGATACCTTCGTTACGGGCCACGCTAGCGCGCATTTCGGCTGTCGAGCGGCTCGTGCCGAGCAACGGCGCGGACCCCAGCTCGGCGATGACCGTCGGCTTCGCTAACGCGGGCGCTCCGCATAATGCGACGCATGCGGCGGCGAGAAAAATTCGTTGAGCAATCATCGGCGTGCCTTCCTGAAGTCTGTGACGAGAGACTACCATGTCATGCGCGGCGCCGGATGTGCTGCACGGGTCGTTCGGCTTAGGGCCTTTGCCCTAGGCGACGGCTGGTGAACGTACATCGAGTGGGCATTGTGGGAAACGGTTTCCGGCGCGTCGCTCCGCACGATACGAAGGAGACGGTCCATCCGTGCGGCGATAAGGATACGGCGTAGTGTCGGCGTCAGATTTACAAGGGAAACGTTCTCCGCGCCCAGGCGGCGCGTGAGCAAAACGACTTCCGCCAATGCGGCAGCCCCGAGCCAGGCGCGAGTGAGATCGATGGTCACTGGGCCGGAGGCCCAGCCGAAGGCCTCGTGCAGCGCCGGCTGTGCGCAAGAGTCGAATTGGCCGTTCAAGCGGATGATCAAGGTGGCCCCTCTCCATAGAAGCTGCGGACGAGAATAAGAATAAACGGGCGCTCGCAGACGCACGAGCGCTGGAAGTCGCGAATGTTACGGGACCAATGGCCTATTGCTGTTGCCGGCGTACGATCGCGATCGATGGGCCGGTTGGGTCCTTCAGAGTAAAGACGACGCGCGCACGCGGATCCGGAATTCCCGCAGCCAGCCATTTGGTGACGTATGGACGCTCACTCGCGTACTCGCTGTCGAGTACGACGTAGCGCGGATTGACTTGCTCCACATAGCGCAAAGCCGTGGCGGCATCGGGCGCGTACGGTAGCATCCACCACGTGCCGCCCGCGTAGAATACCGACTGGTCGCTGATGCTCAGGATGCGCGCGCCGGCGCCGCCGTTCTGCGCGAGCCACGTCCCGGCCGTCCGCTCGACGAGCGACTGAGCATCGTCGACGAACCGGATCTTAGTCGAAAACAAGAGCGCGAGCAAGCACACAGCGAGGAGCGCCGGCGCTGCAAGGGCCACGAAGCGATTGGACACGCGCCGGGCGATCGCGGCCTCGGTCACGGCGATGCCGTTCGCGGCCCAAACGATCAAGAGTGGCACGAAGCCTACGAAGTAGCGATCCCAAAAGTGAAAAACGGAGGCCAGGGCGATCGCAATGACCACGCCGTACGCGACCAGGATCGCCTGATTCCAAACCCGGCGCCGCGACCATGGTCCGGCACAAAATCCAAATGCTGCGAGCAGGCTGAGCGCCACGGTCCCGCACAACGGGGAGATAATGACGTGAGCGATTTCGCGCACGTGCCGGGCGAGATTCTGCAGCCCGAAGAGCGCGACGGTTCCGAACCCGGGCTTCGCGCGGCCCGGCGGCTCGAAGTAGTACGCCTGGTCGAGCTCGGGCCCGGTTTGCTTCAAATTGCGGTCGATGGCATCGGCGGCAACCGTGTAACTCATGCCGCTCTTCATCCGCAATCCGATATCCAGGTTCAAGACGCTCTTGCCCTCGATGCGGATGTGACCGGCATGCGAGGTTAAGAACGCGACGTACGGCGCGACCAGGACAAGGAACGGAAGGACCAGCGCAAGCATCACGACGGCGGCGCTGCGGCTGTTGGCGCGCCACAGCACGAACGTGACGAGCACGACGACGGCGGCCAGCCCCCATAGCAGGGCCCCTTCGGGGCGCGTGAGATAGGCCAGCGCGAGTGCGATGCTGCAAGCGGGGGCATCGGCCGCGCGCCCGCCGTTGACGATGCGCAACAAGAAGTGAACGCCGGTGGCTGCCAGCGTCAGGAACAGCATATCGGCGAGGACGACCGTCGAGAGCTGGACGGCAAACGGGAGAACGGCGGTTATGAGCGCTGCCGCATATCCCGCCGCCCGTCCGTAACAGGTGGCCGCGATGCCGTACGCGGGAAAGATGAACGCCGCGCCGCTGAGCAAGGACACGTCGACGCCGGCCTGCGCGACGTCGCCGGCAAGCGGAAGCAGCGCGGCGATTGCGAGCGGGTACAACGGCGGAAAGACGAACATCGTCGTCCCGCGCAAGCCGACATATCCATGCCCGGCGACGAGATTGGCCGCGATTCTCGCGTACTCGGCTCCGTCCCACGTGATCTCACTCGGCCCGTGCCAAACGAGCCATGCGATGCGGACCGCAAGCGCGCAGAGCGCGATGCCGAGCAGCATGACGACCGTGGACACGTGCCCTACGGCCCGTGCCTGAGATCCGCCGGCGGTCGCTACGCGCGTCGACACGATGGACGAGGGAATTTAGTGGAGCGAACGGCGCGGAGCGCGCAGTCCTGGCTCGTCACCCTTGATCGTCGTTGCAAACCGGGTGCCCGCCGGAACGGCCTCGCGGGGACTCCGGCGGCGCGCCATGTATTCACCGTGCACGGCGCAGCCGACGAAGTGGACCGAGTCGAAATCTTTTCCGACGCACGCGCAGCCGCAGGCCCACGAGGCACCGACGCACGTCGTGCCGACGCGCAGTACCGGCTCCGCCGCCGGAGCGATCGGACACTCTTTGAGGCGTAAACGGATCGAGAGCAGTGCATCCATCGAATAAGGTTAGCGCGCACGGCGCCGCAACGCATGGGTCAAGCTGCCCAAAACGGCAGGGCCGATCGGTGCTCCTACGCCGTTCGTTTGACCGGCTCGACGCCATGCGCCGGACCGAGACGCGTTCGTGTCGCTGCGAAGCCCGCCTTGAGCAGCGACTGTACAAGACGGTAACCCGCTGTCGGCGTCCTAATGATCTTGAATGTGTTGGTGGCCGGCGCAAAGTGCGCGCTCGCCGAACCACCGAAGCGCATGAGCCAAAGCGGGTTCGAGGATCCGAAACGATGCCGTATGCGTGAACGTGTGCGTGGTCGACCGTCGACGTTGCTGTGCGGCGGCACCACCATCGACTCTTGCGTGAAATCGGGATGCGTCGCCGGTGAAGCTTGATCGAGCTCGAGTTCGCCGGGGATGTAGCCCGGCTTATTGGCCGCCACCGCGTACTGGGTTATCTTACCAGTCGGCGGATCGAGTGTGCCGATATTTTGCTGACCGAAATCCGAGTATAAAATTTGACCGTCGACGTTTTGGATCACATCGTGCTGCTGCACCAAATGTTCGGCAGATCGTACGACGTGATGATGACGTGGGTGGCCGCGCCCTTCAGACGCGGCACGGTTTTCAGAGCCCTGTTTTCTGTATAGGCGCGCGCGCTCGCCGGCGCGACGTTGGATATGCTTCACGGCGCCTAGCGTCGAGGGTCATATGGCATGGTGCGCGTAGGAACCGCGGCCCCTCGCTCTAGGTGTTCGACGCGAGGTACAATGCAAAGCCATGGTACCAACCGGTTCGTCGTCGCCCGGAAGTCGGCGATCGGCCCCACATGCCTGACAACCCCTCCCGCACAAAAATCGACATAGCCGCCGGTACGATCGCGATACTCGCTATTGCGATCGCAGCTGTCACGCGCATCGGGGGGATTTTCCGCTACACGGATTTCTTCGGTGACGAGGCTCGTGACGCGCTTCGAGTCCTCGCGATGCACGCCGGGTCCTGGCCTACACTGGGTCCGGAAACGCAGGTTGGGTGGCAGCTGCCGCCCCTTTACTATTACCTGATCTTTCCGGCGACGCTCTTCGGACCGCATCCGCTCTTGCAAGCACTTCCGAACGCCGTTCTCTCAGTGCTCGCAGTCGCATTGCTGATGCTTCTGGTCTATCGCCTGCTCGAGGGCGTCAACGAAGAACGTCGCCGTATCATCGCGTCGGTGTGCGGGCTTTGGTGGAGCGTTTTATTCGCCGACTTGTTCCTCAATAACCGAGAATGGAATCCGAGTTCCATTCCGTTTTTCATGCTCTGCTTCGTCCTGCTTCTGACCGAGCAGCATCGGCAGCCCCGTCTCGCCGTAAAGGCCGGCATATGGGTCGCGATCGGTATTTGCCTGGCAATTCTCGAGAGCTTGCACGGCAGCACGCTCCTCGTAATGCCCGTCGTTTTCTTGGGCGTGACCGCGTTTGACATAAGCCGTTGCGCTCGCGATCCGCGCCGGTGGATTGCACCGTTCGTTTCGTTACTCACCATGGGCCTTTGCCTGACGCCCTACTGGGCCGGCGAGGCGACACGCGGATGGGCAAATTCCCGTGCGTTCGTTAGCTCGATCTTCGCACACGGGTCCGCCGCACCGACAGTTCTGATCCGCCTCAATACGGTACGGGCGGCATGGACGTCGATGAGCGAGCAAGTGTTCTTCGTCGATGGCGGACCCTGGCTCAAGCTCGCTGGCATCTCCGTCCTGGTCGCATTGCCGATCTTCGCGGTGCTATTGCGCTTTCGTGGCGATCGCCGTCTTCTCGCGATTCTCGTCTTTCTATGGGCCGTCTATCTCTATGCTTCGTCGAACTATTATCCTAATCCAAACTATATCCATTACAAGTTGCCGTTACTGCTCGTGCCGATCGTTCTTACCGCGTTCATCGCGGCGAGGTTCGATGGAAGTTGGCGCGGCAGAACCGGCGTCGCATTGCTGGCCGGCTGGATCGCAATTTCCCTCTTTCTGAACGCCCGGCTCGATGCGGATTATTTGGTTTCCAAGGCGGGAGCGGAACGGGTCATGACAGTGGATGATATGGTTGCCGCTCTCCAGTCATTACCTGCCGGATCGACCGTCTTTCAAGAGCCAGACAAATATAACGATGAATTATCGCTCGAATATCTTGGAACGGGCGTGGTGCACCGGGGCTTGCGGTTCGTCGCATCGCCTCAGGTGGGCGAATTCGTCATCCAGCCGCGATATGATTACCGTCATTCGAGCCGTGAAAACTATGAGACGTCGGACTTCCACCTGCGTCCGCTCGAACCGATAACATCGCCGCTTCTGAGTCACGTGCTGCAGCCTTTCGCCGAGGCGCCGGCCTACCGGATCTATGTGCTAAAGTAGGCTTCCGGAAAATGAGCTAGAATCGACGGCGGCCAAAAAGGCGGCCGCGATAAATCCGCCCCAGCTGACGGAGATAGTTGAAGATTTCTTTTTGATTCAATTTCGAGTCGCCCGCGAGACGATCCGTGAACACGTATGGTACTTCAAGCGCGCGGCCGTAGCGGGCCTTGGCGATCACTTCGAGACCGATCTTGAAACCAATCGGGTCGATTTCAATGCCGTCGAGCGACGAGCGCCGAACGAGAAAGAAGCCCGACGTGATATCGCGCACGCGCGTCAATGGCTTCGCTAATGCGATGGCAACCAGCGAAGTGATGCGGCGCCGCATCGGCCAGTTCTCGATACCGCCTCCCGGCACATAGCGCGACCCGATCGCCAAGCCATACTCGCCCGAGGCCAGCGCCACAATCATCTCGGGGATCACTTTTGGGTCGTGAGAGAAGTCCGCATCGATTGCGCCCACGACATCGGATTCCGGCCTGGCGAAGCGCCAGCCGTCGATCACGGCCGATGACAAACCCAGCTTGCCGGGCCGATGCAGACAGCGCACAGGATACACCTCAGCCAAGGCATCGACGACCGCGCCGGTGCCGTCGGGCGAGTTGTCGTCGACGACGATGATCTCACCATCGAGGCGATGTGCCCTGAATACAGAGACGAGAGAAGCAATTAGCCGTTCGATGCCGGCGGCCTCATTGTAGGTCGGTACGACGATCGAGAACTTCAGCGCACGCGCTGCCCGGCCGCTTTCAGCTTCTTCCACGTGAAGCACGGTTTGCGCTAGCAAGTTCGAACCGGAGTAAGCCATCGCTGTGCCGCCTTACGACAAATGCCGGAAACACCGGCAGAGTGCGGATGTTCAAACGAGAATTTTGGTTAGTAAAGCTGCATGTTTTAGCGTTTGCAGCGGTGCCGAACCTTCAGTGTTTTTGGTACTTTAGTCGGTGAGCGTTAGGACCTATGCCGCACTCGAACGGTTTGGCCCACCGATTCGTGGTAAACTCGCTTGGACGCAACGGCGGATCCTGTGTTTTGGATCGGACCACGGCGATGAACATTAAGGCGCACAAAATGCGGAGGGGAAGTCCAGGGATTGCAGCCTGCCGATGATCGGCCAGCGGTAGCGCGCGTTTCGGTAGCGCAACCAGCGGTACTCCTTATCGTCGCTGTTTGCGCGGTCATGTTCGGGCTTTCTGTTTTTGCCCTTGGCCGCGCAAGTCTATGGTTTGACGAGGGCGCGACGGTCGCTTATGCGCGCCTAGGTTGGGCGGCTCTCGCTCATGCTATGACCAAGAGCGACGTCTTTTTTGTCTTCTATTATGCACTGATTCATTTGTGGAGCGTTCCGTTCGGTGACAGCGAAACGGCCTTGCGAATGCTATCGGCGATGTGCGCTGCCACCGCTGTGGGAGCGATCGCTGCCGTCGCGTGGCGACTTGCCGGTCCGCGCGCGGCAGTAATAGCGGCGATCATGACGGTTGCAAATCCATTCGGGCTCAGTTTGGCGCGCGAAGCACGCCCGTATTCGATGCTGTTGCTCTTCAGCGCGCTCACGGCGCTGGCATTTCTCCGCGCTGAGCGGCGGCCGACGGCAGGGAACTGGATCGGATTCGCGCTTACTGCCACGATCGCGGCATACGTTCACCTCTTCGCATTGCTGGCCGTTTTGGCGTTCGTCATCTGGGCGGCACTCTTCCGGCGCGATCTGTTTCGAACGGGATTGTTACTCACTACCGTCGGGATTGGCATCGGGGTGCTGCCGATCCTCATCGTTGTCTCAACCTACAGCGCGCCGAACTCGTGGATCTCCGCGACCGGCTCTCCAAAGGCGATCGTCGGACTTCTCGTATCCTTTGCTGGCTCGCGCGTGCCTCTGGTATTGGCTGGGCTAGTGGTTGCCGCGGCCATATGGATCGCTCGCAACCGACCGTCAACGATAGCGGGATGGCGAGTCGCTTTCGTAGCGAGTTGGCTCGTCATTCCGATAGTCGTGGCGTACAGCGTTTCTTTCCTGAAGCCCATTTTCGTGGCTAACTATCTGGTCGAGGCACTGCCCGCGTTTATCATCGGTATCGCGATCGCGGCATCGCTGCTTCCGCGCGTCTTCGCCGTCGGAGTTGTGGTACTATGGGCTGTCCTCGCGGTTCCCGGTATTCGAGCATCGTATACGAATGTCGTCGAAGATTGGCGCGGAGCGGCGCAATCGGTGCTGGGCAACCAATTGCCGTCTGACGAAGTCGCGGTCTTTCCCGCCCCCGGGATCGTCGTTTTCGACTACTATTCGCGTCGTCTGCGCCTGCAGCGTCCCACCGTCATCTTTCCGGCCGCGGAATCGGACGTCTTCCCGCTTGACACGCGGACGGACACGCGTCAAGGGTCGCTCCCTTCAGTGGCTCCGTCGGTGTGCAGATTGTGGGTTATACTTGATCCGCTTCGAGACGATCCGGAAAACGAGCCGATCTCGAAGCGATTTCTCGCCACGATTCCGGCGCGCTTCAAACTCGCGCAACGGGAGCGCTTCGTTCGCATTAGCGTTCTGCGCTTTGATTTCGCCAGAGTCGGTCGCGGCCGGTTCGTGTCCGGCGCATCAGCAAAACCCTGCGACGCCCCCCCAGTCTTAGCACGCTCAGGCGCCGGAGACGAGGGCTTTGCGCCGGTCGAATACGTCGTGAACGATCGCGGGCGAGCTCGGGCACTTCCGCATCCTCAAGCCAGTGCACGAAGCCCACATGGAACACGCGGATTCGACGAGCATTGCGAGTCGTCGACGAAACGGATTTTGCTCGAGAACAAAAGCGCGAGCAAGAACGCCACGGCGAGCGATCGCGGTTTCGGCCACGGCGATGCCGTTGGCGGCCCAAGCGATCAAGAGCGGCACGAAGCCGACGAAGTAGCGATCCCAAAAATGGAAGACGGAGGCGAGGGCGATTGCGATAACGGCGCCGTACGCGACCAGAATGGCCTGGTTCCACACCCGCCGCCGCGACCACGATCCGGCGAAAAAACCAACCGCAGCGAGCACGCAGAAGACCACGCTCCCGCACAGCGGAGAAATGATGACGTGAGCGATCTCGCGGATGTGCCGGATGAGATTCTGCGCGCCGAAGCGGGCGACGGTGCCGAACGCCGGCTTTACCCGGTCCCGCGGCTCGAAGTAATACGCCTGGTCGAGCTCGGGGCCGACTTGCTTCAAATTGCGGTCGATGCCGTCGGCCGCAACGGTGTAGCTCATGCCGCGGTCCATGCGCAACCCGATATCCAGGTTCAAGAGGCTCTTGCCCTCGATGCGGATGTGGCCGGCGTGGGAGGTCAAGAATGCGACGTACGGCGCGGACAGCACCAAAAAGGGGAGGACGAGCGCGAGCATGAGCACGGCACCGCGCTGCCGGCCCGCGCGCCGGGGCGCGAATCGAACGAGGACGACGCCGGCAGCCAATCCCCACAGCAAGACTCCTTCGGGCCGCGTCAGATAGGCGAGCGCGAACGCGACGCTGCAGGCAACGGCTTCGGCCGTGCGCCCGCCGTTGACGATGCGTAACAAGAAGTGCATGCCGGTTGCCGCCAGCGTGAGAAAGAGCATATCGGCAAGGACGACCGTCGAAAGCTGGACCGCAAACGGGAGAACGGCCGCGAGCAGCGCGGCGGCGTAGCCCGCTTTTCGTCCGTAACAGCTTGCCGTGATGCCGTACATGGGTAAGACGAACGCTGCGCCGCTGAGCAGCGACACGTCCAAGCCGGCCTGCGCGACGTCATGGGCCAACGGCAGCAGCGCTGCGATGGCGAGCGGGTACAACGGAGGAAAGACGAACATCGTCGTCCCGCGCAGACCGACGTATCCGTGCCCCGCGATGAGGTTGGCCGCGATTCTCGCGTACTCGGCGCCGTCCCACGTGATCTCGCTCGGTCCATGCCAGACGAGCCACGCCAGCCGGATCGCGACGGCAAAGAGCGCGATGCCGAGCAGCACCGCGAGCGTCGAGACCCCTCCTTCAGCCCGCGCGTGAGCGCGTTCGGCAGTTGCTGCGCGCATTCAAACGGCGTCGCGCGGTATTAACGCACGGGGCGGCGATGCACGCCCGGACTCGGCAAATCGCCCTTGATCGTCGATGCATACCGCGTGGCCGCCGCAACGGCCTCGCGCGAGCCCGTGGGACGCGCCATGTATTCACGGTGCACTGCGCATCCGACGAAGTGCACGGAATCAAAGTCTTCCCCGACGCAGGCGCAACCGCATTCCCACAATGCGCCGACGCAGGTCGTGCCGACTCGGAGAACGGGCTCCGCCGGCGGGGCGAGCGGACACTCTTTGAGACGTAGCCGGAGCTCGAGCAGCGATGCATCCATTGCATAAAGGTATCGTGGGCGGTTCCCATGCGCATGGGTCAAGCTGCCCTAAACCGGTGGGCCGATCGGCGCGCCTACGCCGCCCGCTTCAGCGGCTCGATTTCGTACCTGGGATCGAGACGCGCTCGTATCGCGGCGAGCAGCGGCGCGAAGCCGGTCTTGAGCAGCGGCTGCTCCAGCCGGTAGGTGATGAGGCTCGCGAACGCGATCGAAACGATCAGCGATAACACGTAGAGCCACGGCCCGGCAACTCCGGCCGCGTGCAGCCAGACCGAGATTTCGAGGTGCCACAGGTAGAGGTTGTACGAAATCGCCGACAGGAAAACGATCGCTCTGGATGCGACGAGGCCGCGCAGCGTCTGACTCGAGAACGACGTCGAGAGCGCGAGGACGATACAGAGCGGACCGATCAGCACGCGGTGATCGTTCAGCCAGCCGTGCGCCGCATCGGCGCTGACGGTTGCACCGACGCGGCTTGCCGCGCCCAGCGCCGCAAGGGCGATTGCGAACGTGGCGGCCGCCAGGGCACTCGACGTCGCGGTGATCGAGACGCCGCGCGCGCGCGACCACAGCAACGCGTATGCCGCGAACATGCCCGCACCGAAAACGTCGAGAAAGGCCGGTAGCTGGTTCATCCAAAGGAAGCTCGTTCCGAGTCCCAGCACGGCAATGACGACCCGGTACGTCTCCGAAAGCGCGACCAGGGCCAGGTAGCCGAACAACGGGGAGCGCCGGAAGAGCGGCGCGACGAACGGGAAGATCGCGTAGAACTGCACTTCGATGCCGATCGTCCACAACGGTCCGCTGATCGACCCGAACGTTGCGGTGCTCAGCGTGTGCAGGAACGTCAGATGCGCGAACACCTGCCTGGCGGCGTCCGCCGGCGACGAGAATTGACCGCGATAGACGAGGGCGAAAACCGCGACCGCAAGCACGTATGACGGAACGATCTTGAGCGCCCGGCGCTCGAAAAATTTCCGCGTGCCCGGTTCGCTCCGGCCTTCGAACATCGCCCGCGCGTGCGGATAGAATAAACAAAAGCCGCTGATGAAAAAGAACAGGTCGACGCCGAGAAATCCGGCTTCGGCGATGAAGTTCAAGGGACCCAATGCTTGCCCGCTCACCAGCCATTCGTGATAGAGAACGACGAGAGTGATGGCGATGCCGCGCAAGCCGTCGAGAACATCGAGCCGCTCCGATCTCGACATATTCTCGCTAATGCCCCGGACCGGCCGGGTCTAAAACTATTCCGGCTGCGTGATGCTCTCGATGGCGCTCAACCACACACCGGCGATCGCTGCATATCCGCCCGCTCCGCAGGGGTGAATGCCATCCGGAAAATGCGCGCTGTCGCGTGGCACGGCAGTCGCCATTGCGGACGCAAGCGTCACGTGCATTCCGCGATTTGCGTACGCCGTGACGATCGACTTGAGACTCGGCGCCGGCGCACCGCACGTCTTTGCTCCAGCGAACGCTTGAAGCACGCACGGCTCGACCTTCGGGCTGTCGACCACGGGCGCAACGATGACGTACACGTCCGGCTTGGCCGCGAAGATCTGGCCCAGCACCAGATCCATCGAAGCAACGATGTTCGTCAGCGTATAACCGGCGTCGTGTTGCTCCAGGCGAAGCATGTCGTTCGTGCCGGCCATGAGCAGGACCACATCCGGGTCGTCGGAGGCCATCGCTTTGCGCAACAGCGATCCGTACAACTGACCGGGACCGGGATCCGATGGGAACGAGCGCAAGACGTACCCGGGCCATCCCTCGTGCCGTTTTTCTTCGATCGCATCCGAAAAGTCGGAGCGCGATCCCACGAACGTCGCATGGTACCCGCTTTGCTGGAGCAGCGATCCCAGCGGTCCGCGATAACCGCCTTCGCTGCCCGCCGTTCCGAATGCGCCCACACCGGCGGTGATGGAGTCGCCGAGCGCCATAATTCTGAGCGGGATATGCTTTGAAACCAAGGTGCTTTGGGCGTCGGATCGAGGCGCTCGCGCAAACAGCAAAACCGCGGCCGCACAAAGAGCAGCCGCGAATCTCGAAACGGTTGAAACACCGCGCCGGAAATTCACGCACGCGTGGTTTCATCCGACGGCCGGTGCGGCTCCTTTTGTACGAAACCGCTCTTACCAACGCTTTACGGTTTTATGCCGGCCGATCGACATACAACGCAAACTGTTTGCACGGCTGACCGTTGGCGGCCGGCTTCCGGCAGATGAGGGCCGTGAGCTGCGGCCTCGTGGTGCCCTGATCGTTCGCGACGTACGTTTCATGCTGCTCCGGACAGAGATAACAAAACGCTCTCGCCGGTGCGACGGTGGTTCGAGCTTTCACGCGCAGAGCGTAGCACCGCGGCCGGGTGCGGTCATGAAACCTTCGGGCAGAGAAAGTCGGCAATCGGCCCAACGCACGCGTGACGGTATGCACAAAACATACAAAAAAGCGGGTGTTAATTCCGAGCGCGGGGTATGCTTTTCCGTATGGGAACACAGGAGAGGACGCGCGAACGCCGCTCCGGCCCCGGAAGTTGCGGACACGTAACATCCGAGGGCAAACGGTGCCGCGCTATCCCGCGCTGGCGGTGCGGTACGTGCAAGGGCGTGATGTGCGGCGTGCACGTGGTTCGTCATCGCGATCGCGTGAGCTGTCCGGGCTGCCTCGAGCCCGCACGGCCATTTCGCAAACGCGGCGCCGACCGCCGGCATTCGGACTAGTTAACTACCGACGCCGTATTCACGGCCGACGTCGTGCATGGCAGTCGTCAAAATGACGTGAAAGTCCGCGTTCACGGCCGGCGTGAAGTGCTTGTCCATATCGCCCATGATGTCGTGATGGATCTGATGCGACATGAGGACTTCCAGCATGTAACCCACGTCGTAGCGTCCGTTGGGGGTCATTCCGGCATGGTAGAGCGCGCTGGCCAGCGCTGAGCTCGCGGCCGGGTCCGGCTGCGCCGTCCTCGGCAGCGGAATCAGCATGTTATGAGCTTTCTTCAGCGCATCGTCGACGGCAAACGTAAAAACGTCGTAAAACGACGCAACGCGAGCCGCCCCATATTGCCGAATCAGTTTGTCGTTTTCGGATGCGGCCTGCGAGCCCGCAAGGCGTTGCATGAGCCGATGGGAATCGAACCGGCCGGCGCCTCCACCCGCATCGACCACAGCCATGGTCAAATGCAGGTGCGGAAACCCGTGATAGACCGTCGCCCAGGACGCCGCGGGCATCGCGACGGCCAGCATGCCGGCCAAAGCCAGACGGTTGAAAAAGCGCATTCCTCAAAACCCCTCATGATGCGTGAAGCCCAAATATGCCGCGTGACCGACGATCTGAACTTCATCGATGTTGACGTAGCCGCGTTCGCGGTTTGCGGGATGGGTTACGACCACGCCGGCGCTGTGCACGCCCGGCTTCAAGCGCGGACTGGTGTAAAGCAAAACGTGCGGGCGCCGCTGCGCTGAATAGAAGCTGATCTGCCGCGACGGCCGGCCCGGCACGACGATCGTGCCGATACCGCCGTTCGGGCCGGACACGCCGTACAGGCGGAACCCTTCACCGTTGAAGATCATGGTCAAGGCGTCGCCGGGATGGTAGCTGCGCGCGCTCCGGCCCAGAAAGCGTCCGTCGAACCGGTCGTGGACGAACTCCCAATGCCCCGAATAGGCTAGCCGATTGAAATCTTGCGCATTGGGCTGCGCTCCGCCGGCCGTGGCCTCACGGGGGGGCGGGGTGCCGGCCGGGGCCGTCGTCTGAGGCGCCGGACCGCACGACGCCCCCAAGAGCAGCACGAGAAGGCCCGCCGGGCCCCATCGTCCGCCCCCAGCGCCGCGCTCTTCTCCAGACGTCATCTGGCGGCCGTTCCCCCGAATCCGCCCGCACAAGCATAACCGGGACTAAAGACTACCCGGGCTCTGCCTTACGGCAGCGGTTCGACATGCACGATCTGCGCGCCGTGATTGCTGCCCGTCCAGAATGTGACCGTGCTCGTCGAGTTGTCGACCCAAACGCGCCGGGTGTTGGTATCGGTCGGCAACTGCCACTCCGCGAACTGACCGGTCGACGGATCGAGCCGGGTGATGCGGTCGGTCACCATTGAGCCCGTCCACACGTCGCCGTTCTTGTCCGCCACCACATCGTAGGGCGAGTCGAACGGGGTCGGCAGCTCGAACTCTTTGATCGTGCCGTCATCGGCCTTCGTGTCGTACATCCCGATGCGGTTGGCGCCGTATTCCGCGAACCAGAACAGGCCGGTCTTGTCATCGACGCGGCCGCGGCGCGGATGCGAAAGCGGGGTGGGCGTCTGGATGATCTTGAACGCGTTGGCGGCCGGCGTGAAGTGCGCGATCGCAGCACCGCCGAAGTCCATCAGCCAGAGCGTATTCGCGCTATCGGAGACCATGCCGTAGGCGTTGAACGTATGCGTGGTCGAGCCCGGATAATAGTACGGCCCGAGCGATTGGAACGTGCCGGTCTTGACGTCGAGGCCGCGGAACGAGTGGTCATCCTGATTGTTCGTCCACACTTTGCCGTCGACGCTGCTGTGCACCGGCATCACCATCGACTCTTGCGTGAAGTCGGGATGGGTCGCGGCCGGCACCGGGTAGGTAGTGAACGTTTTCGTCTTGCGGTCGAAGCGATCGATCTGACCCTGGAACATATTGGCGAGCCAGAGATTGCCGTCGGGATCCTGGTCGAGTTCGAGTTCGCCGGTGATGTAGCCCGGCTTGTTCGCCGGCACCGCGTATTGCGTCACCTTACCGGTTTTCGGATCGAGCATGCCGAGGTTTTGCTGACCGAAGTCCGAGTACCAGAGCATGCCGTCGGGCGTTTGGATCACGTCGTGCGGTTGAACGATTTTGCTTGGCAGATCGTACGACGTGATGATGACGTGGGTCGCGGCTCCCTTGAGCCGCGGCAGCGTTTTCAGCGCCCACTTGCGCGGACCGGAACTCTGATTGATCGTCGCGAGATAGTCGGCCACTTCATCGGGGAAGGGCGGCCGCGGACGGTTCGTCTTGAACGCCTGCGGCCGCAGCCAGAAACTGTTGTTGGCGTAATTGACCATCCGCGGCAGCACGATGTTCTTGAATTCGGCCGCGGTGTGATACGAATCGACGACGCGCTGAATCGTGTGGCAGTCGACGCATCCGAGCAGACCGTTCTTCTGTTCCGTCGTGCCGGGCATGCTGATGAGCCAATCGCCGTTGGACATCTGATCTTCGAGGTCGCGGGCCTTCGCGAGTGCGAGATCGCGATGCGCCGGCGCACCCGGCGCGACCGAGATGGTTGCGACTTTCGGAAGTACGTAACCGGCGGCGCGAATCGTCAGCCCGTATGCGCCGGGCGCGAGACGCGAAGCCGGAAAGCGATAGACGCCGTGTTCGTCGGTGATGACGGTAACGGCGATCGTTGAGCCCGGTGACCGGGCGGTGACGTCGACGCCCTCCATCGGTCCCTCGGCGCTCGAACTCACCACGCCGCTGAGCGCCACCGCGAGCGGCTGTTGGGCTCGCAGCGAACCCGCGAGTTCGATCGTGAATCCGGCCGTTAAAACAAGCGCGAGTAGTCCGAGAGTGCGAAAGCGCATCGTCAAGTCACCTCGGCGCAGGTCTTCCGTTACGCCGGCCGGGCCAACCTGCTACGCCGGCGCAGGCGCCGTCCAGATCGTGCCGTCGGCAAAGCGAATGGCATCGACGCCGGCGGTGATCCGTGCGACGTACTGCGCCGCATCACCCCAACCGAGCCACACCGAACCGCCGTTCATCACCACGCCGCGAAAGGTGATGCGCGTGGATGTATTGAGCGTCGAAATCGCGCCGTGCGGATACGCGCCGCGCACGAGCGCGGTCTGGTGCTGGATCGGGTTGCCGTCGCGATCGTAGAACGTGTAGGCGAATTGGATCGCGTCGATGCGCTTCTCGTTGTCATTGGCAAACGACAGCGCCGTGTCCACGCGATCGTAGAGGCTGTTGGCGCGCTGCGAGACGATGCGCAAGATGCGAATGTGCGCGGCATCGGTGCTCGGATCGTGCGTCGTTTGCGGCGGTAGCGCGGACGTCTCGCGCGTCTTGCCCTGCCACTTCGATCCGTCGGCGAACGTCGCGTCGTCGACCGAAACCAGGATGTGCGCGATCGGCTCGTAGAGATTCGTGTCCTGATCGCCCGCGTAGAGCACCGATCCCGATGCGTAGCTCGGAAAGTGCGCGCTCGCGGCGCGATCGTGGACGATCGCAACCTGCGGCGCGAAACGCCCGCGGGTCGAGGTGTGCTCTTCGCCGATTGCGGCGCCGTTGCCGTCGATGAGCAGATAAGTGAATTCGATCGACGTTGCCGCTGCGGCCGCGTGATTTTCGAAGGTGAGTCCGGCATCCGCCGTGCTGCTCAGGATCTCGATCGGCGACGCGCCGCTCGCGGGACCCGACGTCTCGTCCGTCCCCGCCGGCGCCGGCGCGGTGGTGAGCGCAGCACATGCCGCCAGAGCAACCAAGAGAGCGGCTAGTCGGCGAACGCCCATGCACGGCATGGGCAGCCTATACCCTTATAAGCGCCCCATGGCGGAGGGCGCGAGGATCTCTTTCGCGTCGAAGCCTTTGTCGATGACCTTGTACTTCGCTTGAAGGTCGATGACGGGTTGGAAATCGGCCGGGTCGAGATGATCGCCGAACGGCGCCCGCGCCGCGTGTTCGAGCACGGCTTGATCGACGCCCGAATACGCCGCCAGCAACGGCAGCATCTCTTGCGGATGCGCGTTCGCATAGCGCGACGCTTCGGCCATCGCCTGCGCGAAGCGGTGCACGACGTCCGGGTTTTTGGCAGCGTACGACGCCAAGCCCCACCACGGCGCGATCATGAACTTCTGGGCCACCGCATCGTAGGGCTTACCGAACAAACGCACTTTGCCCGTTTCGAGCGCGACGGTGGCGTTGGGGCTCTGCAACGTCATCGCATCGATGCGGCCCGCATCCAACGCCGCGACCATCGCCGTCTGCGGAATCTCCAGCACCTTAATGCTCGACCAATCGCCGCCGTGCTGTTCGATCCAGGCCTGCGTTGCGGTCGCGTTGAGATCGCCGCGGGCGATCGCGAGTCCGAACGTCTTGCCATTGAGGTCGGCCGCCGTTTTGAACGGCGCGTTCTTGCCGACCAGGATCATGCCGTACGGAACCGTCTCGGAGGCGTTGAACACCGGGCCCGCTGCGAACATCTGCATCGGAATGCCGTGGGCGTAGGCGGTCACGACCGAAAACGCGCTGCCGCTGCCGATGTCGGCCGAACCGCCCACAACGGCGGCCACGATCGCGGCGCCGCTGTTCATCTGCGCGTGCACGACGTCCAAGCCGTACTTGCGAAAGAGCCCGACCTTCTCGGCGTAGACGGCCGGGCCCGGTGCGGTTCCGGCGGTCGAGACGAGCGTCACCTTCGTGAGCGCTTGTGCGCCGGCGCGACGCGGTAGCGCCAGCGCCGAGAGCGCAAGCAACGCGGACGAACGCTTCATCGTCAAGCGGTGAAGAACTGTCCGGGTAGCGGGATCATCTCGACTTGCTTGTTCTCGGCAGACTTGCCGTCGAACGGCCGGCCGTCGGGAAACGCGCGGCCGTCGCGGGGCCACTGTTCGGCCGCGCCGCTGCGCAGCATCACGAGATTTTCCGGCGCGCTGCTGACGAACCAGTAGCACACCTCGCGCGGAATCATCACGCCCTCGTATTTGGTGAGCACCTTGACGGTGTCTTCCGTGCCGATGTGAAACGTCGCTTCGCCCTGCAACACGATGAACGAGTGATCCTCGTATTTGTGCATGTGCAGCGCGTTCTCACCGCCAGACGCGTAGACTTTCACGGTCAGCTTGAGCAGATCGGTCTTGGCTACGTGGTTGTCGAACCGGCCCTGCGCGAGCAGCGGGGAATCGAGATTGAAGAATTGCGCCTGGGGCGTGGTTTTGACGTCGGTCTCAACGGACATATGCGTTCTCCTCGAGTCGGTCGGCCAGTCCGTAGAGACGGATGGCATTGTCGCGAATAAGTTTGTTCTGGAGGTCCTTCGGCAGGTTGCCGATGTGATGGATCACGTTCTCGCGCGAGTGCGGGAACGTCATGTTCGGGTGCGGGTAGTCGTTGGACCACATCAAGTTGTCATGGCCCCACCACGAGAACTGGCGCGTACCCGAGAAGTCCTCGAGCCACGTGCAGTAGACGTGTTCGTTGAAGATCTCACTCGGCAGGCGCGTAATGCCGAGGTCTTCCTTGGCGCGGAAGCGCTCGAAATAGTAGTCCCATTGCTGCAGCACGAACGGCAGCCAGCCGCATTCGCTCTCGGCCAGGACCACGCGCAGCTTCGGGTGCCGGTCGAACACGCCCGAGAAGATGAGGTCGAAGAGCGCGTTGATGGTATCGTTCTGTTTCTTGTTGACCGCGCCGCGGATTTTCTCCGAACCCTTGAGGCTCTTCATCGTACGCGCGTACGAGTGACCGGTGAGGATGTGCATGTGCACCGGAGCGCCGGCCTCGGCTGCCGCTGCCCAGAGCGGTTCGTAATGACGCGACGTAAACGGCAGCGCCGCATCCGGCACTTGCCAGATCATTGCGCCGGTGAGGCCCAGATCGAGGCCGCGGTGCAATTCTTTGACGGCCGCGTCCATGTCGTACGACGCGATGCACGTCACGCCGAAGAAATGCTTCGGCGCGGTCCGGCAAAATTCGGCCAGCCAGTCGTTGTACACCGCGAACGCGGCTTGCTGCGTTGCACCGTCGTCGAGTCCGAAGATCGCCATGCCGTCGTTCGGAAAGAGAATTTCGGCTTCGACGCCGTCGCGCTGCTGGTCGGCGAGTCGCGCCAGCGGATCGCCCGATCCGGCGGGCTGGTTCGTGGTTTTGAAGCCGACGAGGCCGACCAATTCCAAAACCGGCGCGCGGAACGGATCCGGTATCCGCTGCCACAAGTCGCTCGGCTCCATGACGTGCGAATCGGTCGAGATCAAGAGCGGCAGCGCGTTCATCGCGGCACGATCCGCAGCGCTCAGTTCGCCGAGCGCGGCCAGCGTACGGGCTTCGGTCGCGTCGGTCTCGGGATGCATCATGTTCATCGTTTAGCGCCCATCCTCTCACCCGTTATCGCACAAGGGACCTGAAATCTCCCGCGAAAGGACGCGCTTCATGCCGCTTCGCCGCAGTGACTTCGCCAAACTCGCCGGAATCGCCGCACTGACGGGCCTCGCCGGCGGGCCCCAGACGGCGGCGGCGCAAGACCTTCGCACCGTGCGCATGCTCTCCGTCCCTTCCGACGGATCGAAGGCGCTGCTTTACGCGCAGCAAGCGGGACTCTTCCGCAAGCACGGCATCCAAGCCGACGTCCAGCCGCTGGGCAGCGGCGCGGCCATCTTCGCAGCGCTGCTGGGCGGCTCGGCCGAGTTCGGCGCCGGCAGTCTCTTTCCGGTCTTCAGCGCGTACAACCACAACGTGCCGCTGCGCATCATCGCGCCGATTTCGCTATATGAGAGCGCGCAGCCCGACTCGGTGCTGCTCGTGCATAAAGACTCGCCGATCCGCTCGCCGCGCGATCTGAGCGGCAAGAGCATGGGCGGCAACACGTCGACCGACATCTACGTTGCCGCAACGCGCGCATGGGTCGATCAAAACGGCGGCGACGGCAAGTCGATCCGCGCGATCGAGCTGCAGCCCGCCGAGCAACTCGCCGCGCTCGAGGCCGGCCGCATCGATGCCTGCGTGCTGAAAGCCCCGCTCTTCACCGTCGGCCTCGACTCGGGCAAACTTCGGATGCTGGGCAAGCCGCTGGATGCGATCGGACCGCGCTTTCTGCTTTCGGCCTGGGTTGCGACCGTCGACTACATCGCAAAGAATCCCGATATCGTCAATGCCTTCGTCGCGGCCTGCGGCGAGGCCGCGCGCTACACGAACGCGCACCCGCTCGAAACGATCAACTTGGTCGCAACGTTTTCCGGACTCGATCCGGCGCTGCTGCAGCACAGCGTGCGCTCGATCACGGCCGATGCGATCACGCCGGCCGACGTGCAGCGGCCGCTCGATTTCGCCTACAAGTACGGGATCATCGACAAACCGTTCGATGCGAGCGCGGTGCTCGCCGCCAGCGTTCCGATTTCGCGGCGTTAGGGCATGTGGCACGAGGAAACGGACGTCGTCGTCGTCGGTGCCGGCGCGATGGGGCTTCCGGCGGCGATCGCTGCGCGCGAGGCCGGCGCGTCGGTAATCGTCGTTGAGGCCGAGGCCGACATCGGCGGCCACGCCATGGTCAGCGGCGGCAACGTTCCGCTCGGCGGCGGCACGAGCGCGCAAAAGAAATACGGGATCGAGGACACGCCGGATCTCCTGTTCCAGGATCTGACCGATTGGTCGATCGTCGAGCCCAACGGGCATCCCGATTACCGCTACAACGATCGCGAGATCGTGCGGGCCTTCGCCGATGCCAACGTCATGACGTTCGATTGGCTCGTCGGCCACGGCGTCGTCTTCGTCGATAAGGAGCCCGACACGCGCGGCGGCAACGCGATCGGCAACTCCGCGCCTCGCGAGATGCACGCCGCCGCAATGGATTGGCCGTTGGCGCAAACGGGCCGGCCGGCCGCCGCCGATGTCGCCGCCACCCTCTCGACCGGCAACGGTCTGATGCGTCCGCTCGAAGTTGCCGCGCGCAAGGCGGGCGTGCAAATCTTGCTCGAACACCGCATGACGGCGATCCAACGCGAAGCGCCGCTCGCCGGCCGCGTGCTCGGGATCACCGTTACACACGCCGGCGAGACGCGCAACATCCGGGCACGCAAAGGCGTGATCGTCGCAACGGGCGGCTCGCAGGGCAACATCGAGTTCCGGCGCATGTTCGATCCGCGTCTGACCGAAGAGTACTGCGGCCTTGCCGGGATGCCGTGGTCGGATCAAGACGCGAGCGGCGAGCTGGCCGCCATGGCGGTCGGCGCGTCGCTCTGGGGGCTCGCGAATCAGGTCGGCGAATTCGGCTGGCCGATCACGAAACCCGGACTCATCGGCTGCCAGTACAACTACGTCAACCTCCAGTGGATGCCCGGCAGCCCGGTCTTTCACAAAGCGCGCGCGTCGGGTCTGCGCGTGAAGGACTGGCACGACGTCATCCTCGTGAACATGCTCGGCCGGCGCTTTTACGATGAGACGGGGCCGCACTTTTCCGCCAACAACTACGGCTCGGTCGATCCATACGAGCCGCTCAGCTACCGCAACGCACAGAACGTGCGCTATGCACCCAACAACTGGCTGAACGCGGCGCTGGCGGGCATCGGCGAAACTCGCAACGGCGGCGGGCCGATCTGGGCGATTTTCGATGCGGCCGCGGTCGAACGCGAAGCCTGGGATCCGCAACCGCCGAACGTCGATACCGCGGCCGGCTTCTTCTTCAGCGCAAACACCGTCGCCGAACTCGCCGCGGCAATCGCGATGCCGTATCAACGCGTGGCGATGCCCGCCGGCGAGCTCGAAGCGACAGTGACTCGTTACAACACCTTCGTCGACTCAGGCGTAGACGACGATTTCGGCAAACCGGAACCGCAGTATAAGATCGAGACGCCGCCGTTCTACGCCGCTTGGGCAACACCGGTCGTGCACGATTCGCGCGCCGGCGTGCGCATCAATGCAAAGTGCGAAGTGATCGACTTGCACGGTGACGTCATTCCGGGGCTCTATTGCGGCGGCGAATCAGCCGGTGGCTTCAGCCAGCACGGGCTCGCGCGCGCACTATGTCAGGGGCTGATCGCCGCGCGGAACGCGCTTACGTGAGTACGCGCAAAGCCGCGTCGATCGCTTCATTCGAAGGGTCCCAGTCGCCGCGGCCGGCCGGGGTGAGATCGAGCAAACTATAAGACGGCGTCAGCAAATCGATCCCGCGCCCACGATCCTCGAGGACCGGGTGCGCGGTGTACGTATGACGGTCCCGGGCGAACGCCGGCCCGTCGTCCGAGAGCAGGCGCAGGCGACTCCACTCACGATGCGCGGCCCACTCGCGCAAGCGCTCCATGGGAGGAACGAACGGCCCCGGTGGCAAGTTGCGGCGCATTGCGGCAACCGCTTCGATACGATCGCGCAACCGGCTAGCGCTGAACCGCCTCGGCGTTCGGAATCCGCTGCAGCCACGGCTGTTTGTCTTTCATCTGCTGCTCCCAATCGATAATCGACGGTAACGCGTCCAACGTCAGGCCGATGTCATCGAGTCCGCGCAGCAGCGCATCCCGTTCGGCGGGCGCAATCGAGAACCGGTACGTCGCCGGGCCCGGTCCGGCGATCGTTTGCGCGACGAGGTCGACGGTGCATGGCGTCGCTCCGTCGGCGGTAACGACCGCGTCTTCGAATGCGGCGGCATCGCCGGCATCGAGCGAGATCGGCAGCAAGCCGTTCTTCAGGCAATTCTCGCGGAAGATGTCGGCGAACGAGCGCGCGACGACGACCCGGATGCCGAAGCCCAATAGCGCCCAGACGGCGCTCTCGCGCGAACTTCCCGAACCGAAATTGTTGCGCGCGACGAGCACGGCAGCGTGGCGAAACGGCGCGCGGTTGAGGACGAAATCCGCATTCTCCGTACCGTCCGTCGTGCGGCGCCGGCGCGAGAACAGCAGTTCCGCGTAGTCCGGTTTGAAGGCCGCGGTCGCCGGCGCGATCTGATCGGTGTTGATATCGTCTTCCAAGAGCGGGGCGGCTGCGCCCGTCACGCGATCAAACGGCTGCATCGTTCACATTCTCCCATCCACCCGCCCGCGTTACGTCGACGATGCGTCCGGCGATCGCCGCGGCCGCCGCCATCGCCGGCCCGACCAAATGCGTTCGCACGCCGGGACCTTGGCGATTCTCGAAGTTCCGGTTGCTGGTGGCGACGCTGCGTTCGCCGGGCTTGGCCAAGTCGCCGTTCGCCCCAGCGCACATCGAGCAGCCCGACTCGTGCCACTCGAAGCCCGCGTCGAGAAACACGCGGTCCAGACCGCGCTTTTCCGCCTCGCGCTTTACGCCCGACGATCCGGGCACGACGATCGCGCGCACGCGCGCCGCGACTTGCCGTCCGCGCGCGACGGCCGCTGCAAGTTCGAGATCCTCGATGCGCGCGTTCGTGCACGATCCGATGAACACCCGATCGATGACGAGTCCGTCAACCGGCGTTCCCGGCGTCAGGCCCATATACGCGAGCGCGCGTTCGATCGCCGGCGCGCGCTCGGGGTCCGCGGTCGCGGGATCGGGAACGACGCCGTCGATGCCGACCACCTGGCTCTGGTCCGTACCCCAGGTGACTTGCGGCGTCAGCGTGCTGCAGTCGACGTGCACTTCGCGGTCGAACTCCGCACCCGGATCGCTCGCGAGTTCGCGCCACGCTGCGAGCGCGGCATCGCGATCCGCGCCTTGCGGCGCGAGCAGGCGGCCGTCGACGTAGGCGATCGTCTTTTCATCGGGCGCAACGATGCCGGTGCGCGCGCCGAATTCGATCGTCATGTTGCACAACGTGAAACGCGCCTCGACCGATAGCGCGCGCGTCACGTCGCCCGCATACTCGACCATGAAGCCGCGGCCGCCGGCCACGCCGATCATGCCTATGAGGTGCAAGATCACGTCTTTCGCCGTAACGCCGTCGCGCAGCGTACCGTCGAGCCAGATGCGCATCTGCTTCGGCTTTTGCATCGCGACCGTTTGCGTCGCGAGCACGTGCTCGAGTTCGCTCGTACCGCAGGCAAACGCCAGCGCACCGAGACCGCCGACCGTGCAAGCGTGGCTGTCGGGACACGCGTACGTTGAACCCGGCAATACGAGACCGAGTTCGGGCGCGATGACGTGCGCGATGCCTTGCTCGGCGTCGCCGACGTCGAACAGGCGAAAGCCGTAGCGTTGGGCGCCCGCTCGCATGCCTTGCGCGAATTGCAGCGACTTCGGATTGGTCGCATCGGTGCGGCCCGGCGTCGTGGCCGGCGAGTGATCGAGCACGCCGAACGTGAGGTCGGGCCGCCGGACGGTGCGCTGCGTTTGCTCGAGCTTCGCGTAAGCGTGCGAGCCGTGCAAGTCGTGCACGACGTTGCGATCCATGTAGATGATCTCGCGACCGTCGCCGCGCACGCCGGCGCGATGCGCATCCCAGATCTTGTCGAGTAACGTCTGCGGCGAAGTGGTCATCGCGCTACGTTCTCACCGCGTCTTGGGCGCCCCTATGGCAAGAAAGGCAGCGGCTGCGCGCTTGGGCGCGCGCGACAACCAACTCTCGACGAGCAAGCCGCGCAATTCAGCCGCTGAAATCTTAGCCAGGATCACGAGCACGGCCGGATAGCCGTCGAAGTGCGAGGTCGTAAAGAACGCGCGCGGGTTTGCGGCCAGCAACGCCTCTTTCATCTCCAAATCCGCAGTGCGAACTCCCAGAATCGCGCCGCCGGGAGCGCGCTTACCAAGCTCCGCGAGGTCCGACTTCCGCAACGGCCGCTCCCAAGCGAACGATTTGCCGTGCACCGTCCACGTCGCGCTCTCCCCGCTCGTGTTCTTTTCCGCCGTGTCCGGGAGTCCGAGTGCGATCTTCCGGACGTCACGCCACGTTGCCATCGTTCGTTTCCTTTCGCGATCGAGGGGAAAGAGTGTGCTCATGCGCGCCTTTCGAACGAACGTCATTCCGGCCATGCTCGGCGTCGGCCTCATGCTCGCGGGTTGCAGCCAACATACGGAAAAGACGGCCGAGCGGTCCGTCTCGCCGCTGATCGGAACGTGGACGCGCGACGGCAACACCCCCCGAGGGACCGGAGGCAGCGGGCCGCAGTTCACAAAGCTGACCTTCGCCGCCGATGGATCGCTCAATGCCGACTACGTCGCCGGCGGCATCGGCGCGGCCATCGGCAGTTCGCCGAGCGTCAAGACGGAGAACGATACGTACGCGACGCCCGGCGGCTCGAAGCTGAGCATTGCGGAAGGCACCACTCACCTGGCCTACTCCTATCGCGTGAGCGGGTCGAAACTCTATCTCACACCGCTCGGCGGCGGCGATGCCGCGGTGTTCACCAAAGCCGGATAACCAATCGCAGGCTCGGATACACCGGTCCGGTAAACGTATACCGATGAACCGACGTGCCGCCCTCGAACTCGCTCTCTCGGCACCGCTCGTCCTCGCCGCGAGAACCGGCGCCGATGCGCAAGCAGACGATCTCTACCCGGCCGCTCGCGCCGAGGGCGCGTTGACGATGTACATCGGCGGCGCGTCGATCAACTCGGCACCGGTCGTCAAAGCGTTCAACGCGCGCTATCCCGGCATCGACGTGACGGTCGTGGGTGCCTATAGCAACGTCAACGACGCGATCATCGAGCAGCAGTTGCACGACCGCACGGTCACGGCCGACATCATCAGCTTCCAGACGGTGCAAGACTTCGTGCGCTGGAATGCCGCGGGCGACATCTTGCCCTACAAGTTTCCCGGCTACGAGCTCTTCGACGCACACTACGGCGATCCGAACGGCGCGTTCATGGCGACGAATCTCAACCCGCTGACCTATCTCTATAATACCCAACAGGTCGCGGCGGCCGACGTTCCCAAATCGGCGCTCGACTTTCTCGCACCGAAGTTTGCCGGCCGGACGATTACGTGTTATCCGCACGACGACGACGCGACGCTCTATCTCTTTCACACCTTGCAGCAGAAATACGGCTGGGAATTCGTCGACAAGTACATGGCGAACAAACCGGCGTTCGTCGAGGGGCACGCCGGCGTCGTGCAGGCGATCGCTGCGGGCACCAAATCGGTATCGTTCGATTGCTCGGCTCATATGGTCGCCGATCCGCAAGCCAAAGGTGCGCCGCTCGCGGTGGTGTTCTCGCCGGCCGATCCGACGCCGGTGTTCTACAACACGAGCGGCATCTTGCGCGCGGCGCCGCATCCGAACGCGGCCAAGCTCTTCACCGCCTGGTATCTTTCCAAAGAGCAGCAGATTACGGCCAACTGGTCGGCCCGCCGCGATGTGCCGCCGCCGCCGGGTTACCGGCCGCTTTCTTCGTATCACATTGCCGATGAGTATCGCGCCTTCGTCGTCAACACGGAGCTCGTCAACAGCTTGCGCGCGAAATACCTCGCCTACACGGGACCGGTGGTAAATCACTGATATGAGCAATGCCCCTGCGAAAAACGGCCGGATCGTGCGCGAGCTGGTGCTTGCGAACCACATTCTGGCATTCGAGAACGTGCTCGATGCGTACGGTCATGTGAGCGTGCGCAATCCGGAGAATCCGGCCTCCTTTCTCATGTCGCGTTCGCGCAGTCCCGAGATCGTCGACCCGGACGACATCTTCGTCCACGATCTCAGCGGCAACGTCGACGGCATGGCGGCGAAGGAGCTCTATCGCGAGCGCTTCATCCACGCGGCGATTTACGAAGCGCGGCCGGAGATCGCGGCCGTGATCCACTCCCACGCCGACGACGTGCTGCCGTTTTCGATCAGCAAGCTTCCGCTTCAAGCCGTGTTCCATGCCGCGAGTTCGATCGGCGCCAAGCCCGTGCCGGTGTGGGACATTCGCCGGGACTTCGGCGACACGAACCTGCTCGTGGAGAGCATCGATCAGGGCCGCAGCCTCACGCGCACCATGGCCGGCGGCTCGATCGTCCTCATGCGCGGCCACGGCTTCGCCGCCGGCGGCAGCTCGCTGATCTACTTGCTGAAGATGGCCGCAGCGCTGCCGCGCAACGCACGCATTCTGCTCGACACGATGCACGCCGGCGGCGAGGTCGTACCGCTCTCCGAAGGCGAGGTCGCGCTGCGCGATGCAACGGATCTCAGCCTGCCCGCCGGCCAACGGCAGTGGGAATACTGGTGCCGCAAGCTCGGCGTCGCGTACGAACCCGGCGGTTTTTAGGAGATCGTCCATGCTCACACGCTGTCTGTCTGCCCTCGTGCTGGTGTTCGCGCTCGCGAGCCCGCAAGCGGTGCGGCCGCAAGAGTTGCCGACGATCCATATCGCGTCGGTCACGAACGACACGTGTTCGGCGATCCTCTACGCGATGAAGCTCGGGCTCTTTCAAAAAGCCGGCCTCAACATCGACTTTCAAGGCATGAACAGCGGTGCTGCGGCATCCGCCGCCGTGGCCGGGGGCGCGGCGCAATTCGGCCAATCGAGTTTAGTCACGCTGATCGATGCGCACGCGCGCGGCATTCCGTTCACGCTGATCGCACCGAGCGGCATCATCACCCGCGGCTCGCTCTACGCCGCGGCGCTCGTCCGCAGCGACTCGCCGATCAAGACCGGTGCCGACCTCAACGGCAAAACGTTCGCCGTTCCCGCCATCAAGGACCTCAATCAGATCGCGGCCATGGCGTGGGTCGATCAAAACGGCGGTGATTCGCGCACGCTTAAGTTCATCGAGCTCTCGGCGCCCGCGACGATCGCCGCGATCGAAGACGGCCGCGTCGACGCGGGCAACGTGGGCACGCCGACCCTCACGATCGCGCTCGAGGGCGGCAAGACGCGCATCATGGCGTCGGTGTTCGATGCATTCGGCAGCCGTTTCGCCAACACGGGCTGGTTCACGACGGCGGATTATGCCAAAAACAATCCGGATACGGTCACCCGCTTTGCGAACGTGATGCGGCAAGCATCCCAACTCGCCAACGCCCACCACGCCGAGACGGCCGCGCTGCTTGCCGATTATTTCAAGGGCGATCCCAAAGTCTACGCGCGCATGTCCCGCGTCGTCTTCGCCGACGCCCTCGATCCGCGCGACATCCAGCCGCTCATCGACGCGGCGGCGAAATACAAGGCGATCGACCGCGCGTTTCCGGCGCAGGAGATGATCAGCCCGCTCGCACTTGGGGCGAAGCGCTAAGCGCGGTGCACGAACTCAGCCTCGCAAACCTGACGGTAGCCGATGCCGGTCCGCTCGAACTGCTTGATGCGGCGGCCGGCGCCGGCTTCGACTCCGTCAACATGTGGCTGATCCCGCCGCCGGCGATGGCCGCCTTTAACGTGAAGTGCGGTGCCGTGACGCCGGCAGTCGGCAACGCAGCGCTGATTCGCGCGATCAACGCGCGGACCGCGGCGACGGGCGTGCGCGTCTTCGAGGCGTCGTGCAGTTGGCTCTCGCCTGCGTTCGACCGCGCCGAAGTCGCGCCGGTGCTCGAGACGATGGCGCAGATCGGAACTCGGCGCGTATCGGTCGTCGGCTGGGATCCCGACCGGACGCGTTTGATCGCTAACCTCGCCGCGCTCTGCGCTGATGCCGCCGTTTACGGCATGACGGTGACGCTCGAGTTCATGCCATACAGTGCGGTGCGCACCGTTGCCGACACCGCCGGACTGCTCGCCGCCGCCGGCGCGCCGAACCTCGACGTGCTGGTCGATGCGTTGCATCTCGCGCGCTCGGGCGGAACGCCGGCCGGCTTGCAGGTGCTCGATCCGCGTCAAATCGGCGTCGTGCAACTCTGCGATGCGCCCGCAGCTGCTCCGCTGCCCGACCGGCTGCGCGATGAGTCCGTCAACCGCCGGCTCTATCCCGGCGAAGGCGAATTGCCGCTGGACGCATTACTCGATGCATTGCCGAGTGACATCGTCATCGAGATCGAATGCCCGACCGTCGAGCATGCGGAGGAGTCGATCGTGGAACGTGCGCGTCTGTGCGCGGAGCGCAGCCGGCGATTCTTGGAAGAATACCGCTCGCGCCGAGCCGTCCGATAGGAGAACACGTGGTCAACGCCGAGCAAGCCACCCACTGGAATACTGCCGCGGGACCGCGTTGGGCGACGCTTGCGGATCGCACCGACCGGCTTTTCGCCGAGGTGACGTCCGCGCTGTTGAAGTTCGCCGATGTGCAGGGCGGTGAAGCCGTGCTCGACGTCGGTTGCGGTTGCGGCGTCACCTCGCTCGCTGCCGCGCGCGCGGCCGGATCGGCGGGCAGCGTCCTCGGCGTCGATTTCTCGGTGCCGATGCTCGCGGTCGCCGAACGGCGCGCGCGCGAGGCGGGGCTATCGAACGTGCGGTTCATCGCAGCCGACGCCGCATTGCACGCATTCGAGCCGCAGCATTTCGATCTGCTCCTCTCGCAGCTCGGCGTTATGTTCTTCGACGATACCGTCCGCGCGTTTGCGAACCTCTACGATGCGCTGCGCCCCGGCGGACGTCTGCGCATCGCGTGTTTTCGCAGCCTGATCGAGAACGATTGGTTTTCGGTGCCGCTCGCCGCGGCGCGGAAACACGTCAACGTTCCGCCGCCGGGTAATCCGACGGCTCCCGGACCCACATCGCTTGCCGATCCGGATCATCTGCGAACCGTGCTTCGCGCGGCCGGCTTCGGCGGGATCGAACTGCGCCCGCTCAATGTCTTGCTTCCCGCCGGTACGCGCGCCGAAGCGGTGGAGCTTTTCTCGCGCGTCGGATCGCTCTCGCGAGCGCTCGCAGGCGCAAACGACGATCAGCGAACGGCCGTCACCGCCGCCCTCGAGGAAGCGTTGCGCGACTACGAATCTTCCGGCGAAGTCGAACTCGGCGCGGGCCTCTGGCTCGTGAGCGCCCGCGCATGAGCGGCATGCTTTCCCGTAAGCGCGCCTCGGCGCTGTTGCTCGGCGGCCTCGCACTCGGTGCGTCGACTGCCGCGCTCCGTGCGCAAGACACTGCCAAGCTCCGGATCGCCACCATACCGATCGAACCCGGCGCACAGGTTTATTACGCGCAGGACATGGGCTTCTTCGCGAAAGCCGGATTCGATGTCGACGTTACGGCGATGACGACCGGGCCGGGCATTGCGGCAGCGCTCGTTTCGAACGCGGTCGACATCGGCTTCGGCAGCGTCGATGCGGTCGCGGCAATCCATCAGAAGAACGTACCGCTCGTCCTGATCGCCGCGGCGTCGGACTACGTGCCGGCCAGCGCGCGAACCACGGCCCTCGTCGTGCCGGCCGCGTCTCCGCTGCAGACGGCGAAAGATCTGAAAGGCAAGACGATCGCCGTTACCGCGATCAACGGCATCACTCACACCGTCGCTGAGGCGTGGCTCGATCAAAACGGCGGCGATTCATCGCTGGGCAAGTTCGTGGAGCTCCCGCTCGCGGCGATGCCCGCCGCGCTCGACGCCGGACGCGTCGATGCGGTATGGATATCGCAACCGTTTCTCGAGCAAGCCAAGAAAAACGGCCGCGTACTGGTCTACGGATTCGATACCGTCGCGAAGCGCTTCATCTCAACCGCGTGGCTCACGACCGCACAGTGGGCGAACGATCACCCGGCGTTCGTGCGGCGCTTTGCAGCCGTCATGCGCCAAACCGCGGTGTGGGCCAACACGAACAACGCGGCGAGCGCACAGGTCCTAGCAAGGTACACCAAAGCCGATCCGGCGGTCATCGCAACGCAAGCCCGCAGTCATTTCGCCGAGGACCTGAATCCGGGGGCCTTACAGCCCCTCATCGACGTCGCCGCGAAATACAATAACTTCGCAACGTTCCCGGCCCGCGAACTCATTTTCGCAAGCGTTCGTACATGATCACCGGCTGAGCGTTGAGCGTGGTGCGGACGTGTTCGTGAAAGCCGGTCTTCCCGGCAACGCCGATCGACGCCGCATTCGTTTCGGTGATGAGCGCCACGATACGCGTCGCATCGAGCGATGCGTCGGCCCACGCAAGCATCGCCTCCACGGCTTCGGTTGCATACCCTCGGCCTTGCATGGCCGGTGCAAGCGCCCAGCCCGCCTCGGGAACGTCATCGATCGACGGTACGATGTCGCGTTTGAAATGGTACAACCCGACCTCGCCCACGAACGCTCCGGTTGACGCTTCTTCCACCACGAGCGTCCCATATGGACGCGCGGCCCAATGGCCGATTGCGGCGAGAACCCGAAGCCACGATTGCTGGCGCGTCGACGGCACGCCGTTAGCGATATGCTGCGTGACCCGTGGATTCGACCACATCGCGTGCGATGCATCGAAATCATCCGGGGTCGGCCGCCGCATGCGCAGCCGTTCGGTTTCGATCAAAGTTTGACCATGATCTCGTCGACGGTGAAGCGTCGCGGAGTTGCGCCGAACTCGGCGGCAATGTCGAGTTCCGGCTGGAGCGTCGCCGGGTTGAACGAGGCCGCGTAGGTCGCGCGCCGCATCGAGCGCACCTGGGCCAGCGGAATCTTCGCGTACTTTGCAACGATCGGCGCCGTGAGATCGGTGTGCGCGTTGGCCCATGCAGCAATGTCGTACATCACGGAGACGAAATGCTTCGCCAGGTCGCGGTTCTGCTCGACCCAGTCGCGACGCGCAACCCACATATTGATCACCGACACCGGCCCGAAGACGACATAGGGAACGGCGAATTGCCGCGCGTCGGTCGTGAGGGCTTGGCTCAGCAGCGGCTCGCCGATATAACCGCACGCGATGGTGCCGTGAGCGAGCGCGGCATCGACGCCCCCAAAGGGGATCTCGATGAATTTCGCAGCGTTCGGATCGACCCCGCCACGCTTGAGCCAGGCTTGAATGGAAACCGTGGTGAGCGAATTCAACGACGGCACCGAGATCAGTTGTCCCGCCAAATCGTGCGGCGTTTTGAGCGGCGAGGCTTTCGCGACGCAGAGCACGCTCGACGGAAGGTCGACGCGAAACATTCCCGACGCGGTCAGCGCGACGAGCGGAACGCCGTGTGAGATCGCGTTGGCAACCGAGATCGCATCGATGACGGCAAGATCGATCGCGCCGGCGACGAGGGCCGTTGCGGTCGCGCCGCTGCCGGGGAAAATCTGCAGCGTCGCGTCGATTCCCGCTTTCTGCAGAAAGCCGGCGTCGACGCCGTACCACGGCTCGGCGAACGCATCGGAGATGTTGCTGCCGAGCCGCAAGGGCTGCGCCGCCGTTTGTGCGCTGCCCCGCAGCGGCGTTGCAAGCGCGGCGCTCGCCGCCAGGAGGCTGAGTGCGCCGCCGCGCGTGATCGATCGAGACATCCGCTAGTTCACCACAATCAGTTGGAGCCGATTCCCGGAGGGATCGTAGAAGTATTCGCTGCGTTCGCCGGCCGGACGCTCGGCCGCGCGCACATCACCGTCCGTCGTGACCTTCCAGGCGCGGAGGTTCGCTTCGATCTCGTCGTAGGCGGCGAAATCCGCCACCGAAACCGCGATGTGCGCGCCGGCATGCGGGCGGCCGCTGCCGACCTTCGGTGCCGTCGATGCATCGGGGCCGCAGAAGAGCGACCGCTCCGAGAGTTCGTCGACCGCCTCGAGAAACAGCACCTGTCCCTCGCCGTTGCGCAGGATCACGCGTCCGTTGCCGAGTTCGCCCGCATCACGATGGAGGAACGTCATGCCGAGTGCCTCGGTGTAGAACTTCTCCGCGAGCGGCAGATCGCTGACTTCGAGCGCGACGTGGCAGACGTCGGTCACGGCAACGGCGCCGCGACCGGCGGGCGCATCGCCCGCATCGTGACCGTCCCACGCCGCAAGCTCGACGATGTTGCCGTCGGGGTCGCGCAAACGCAGGCAGTCGCTGATTCCGAGACCGGCAGGCAACGCGGGCGCCGGCTCTGTGGAAATCTTCAGGCCGGCAAGCCGCTGCGGAAGATCCGCCAGCGCATCGCGCGACACCGCGAAGCCGATGCGCGGCACCGGCCGCGATTCCGCCGCGGGCGGCAACGCATGCCGCGCGAGGCACAGCTCGAAGCGGTGCTTGCCCATTTCGACGAACGAGATGATGGGCCAGCCGTCATACGTGCGCGTTTTGAGATTGGCCATGAAGAGCGGCCGCGCTCCGAAGAGCTTGTCGTAATATTCGTGCGCGCGCGGGATGTCTTCCACGATGAAGCCCGAGTGATCGAAGGTGCGGATTGCCATGATGTTCCTACTTCGCCGGTTTCCAGTGGCTCGCGTCGAGTTCAGCGTTGACTTGATGCGCGAGCGTGAAATCGTAGATCTTGTTCACCGGCGGAATCTTGTCTTTCGGAATGTCGAGCAGGCCGGCGCGCACCTCGAGGTCCGGCACGATCACGGAATCGCCCACCGTATAATCGCGCGTCATGGCCTTGAGCGCAACGTCGTAGCCTTCCTCGACGGATTTTTCGTCATCGGTGTTCCGGCTCTTCGCAAGAATCGCCACCGTCTCGGCCTTGAACGCTTTCATGTAGCGGAAGCCCTTGATGATCGCGCGCAGCATCTTTTTGGCCAGCACCGGATCGCCGTAGAGCGTCTTGTCCGACATCGCGATCCCCGCATAGGGCATCTTGATCTTCTTCAAGTCGACCAGCACGTGGGATTTCTTGAGCTGGCCGCGTTTGAGCATCAGCATCGAGTCGGTCGTCGCAATCACCGCGGCCGACAGCGCGCCCGTTTCGAGGCCCGCGCCGATTCCGGACGGCTGTCCTAACGGCTGATAGCCGACGGCATCCGGTGAGATGCCGACCGATTGCAAGTACAACCGCGATGCGACCTCGAGCGTGTCGCCGCGCGATGCGACGCCGATCGTCTTGCCTTTCAGATCGGCGGCGGTCTTGATGTCGTTCGTGACCCAGATGCTGTACGTCGGGCTATCGGCCGTGATGCCCACGATGTGCAGCGCCGCGCCCTTGAGGATCGCGGTCAGCGACGCAGCCGCCGAACCGCTGGCCGCAATCGTGCCCGACATGAGCGCGGGCGTCGCGGTGCCGCCGCCCGCGTAGGTGAGCTCGACATCCAGGCCTTCGGCTGCGAAGTAGCCTTTCTGCAAGGCGACGAGCGGTGCGCTTTGATTTGCATCGTTGGACGCATACGTAATGGTGATCTTTTGCAAGCCCTGCGCGACCGTCGCGCTGCCCGGAAGCAACAACACACCGGCGACAATCGCTGCTATCCATGATTTCGCTGACGCCATACTAGTACTACCTCGGTCGCTCGTAGAAGGGACGAATTTATGCTTCGTGTGAGAGCGACCTTCCGTTCGCTGCAAGGCTTCAATTACCGGGTGTGGGCGAGCGGTACGATCGTTTCCAACGTCGGCACTTGGATGCAGCGCATCGCGCAGGACTGGCTCGTCCTCACGCAGCTCTCGCACAATAACGCCACCGCTCTCGGCGTCGTGATCGCGCTGCAGTTCGCGCCGCAAGTGCTGCTGCTGCCGGTAACGGGCTTCGCCGCCGATCATTTCGACCGTCGCAAACTCTTGATCGCTACGCAAACCGCGATGGGGCTCCTCGCGCTCGGTCTCGGCGTTCTCACGATCGCCGGACACGTTGCGTTGTGGCACGTGTTGATTTTCGCGTTTCTGCTCGGCTGCGTCACCGCGTTCGATGCGCCGGCACGGCAAACGTTCGTGGCCGAACTCGTGGGCGAGGCGGATCTACCCAACGCGGTCGGGCTGAATTCCGCCTCGTTCAATTTGGCGCGCATGATCGGACCGGCGGTGGCCGGGCTGCTCATCGGCGCCGTCGGATCGGGGATCGTCTTTCTCATCAACGCAGCGTCGTTTGCCGCGGTGATCTGCTCGCTGCTGTTCATCCGGGTCGAAGCGCTGACGCGCGGTGCGCGCGCGCCGCGCAAGCGCGGCAGCCTGGCCGAAGGCTTTCGCTACGTGTGGAAGCGGCCCGACCTCAAGGCCATCCTGTTGATGGCGTTTCTCATCGGCACGTTCGGATTGAACTTCTCGCTCTTCATCTCGACGATGTCGGTGAAAGTGTTCCACGTGGGAGCGAGTCAATACGGCATCCTGACCTCGCTAATGTCGCTGGGATCGATCGCCGGGGCGCTCCTCGCGGCCGGACGTGCGAAGTCACACGCCGGATTGCTGTTCGGTGCTGCCGCGGTGCTGGGCGGCGGTTTTGCTCTCGCCGCGGTCATGCCGAGCTACTGGCTCTTCGGCGCCGCACTCGTCATCGTCGGCCTCGCCGCGCAAACCGTCAGCACCACGACGCTCAGCACGGTGCAGCTCGGGACGGAGCCGGCGATGCGCGGACGCGTGATGGCGATTCTGCTCGCGATCTTCATGGGCGGAACGCCGGTCGGCGCGCCGATCCTCGGCTGGGTGGCCGATACGTTCGGCGTGCGCTGGTCGCTCGGCGTGGCCGCCGCCACGGCGCTGGCTGCCTCGGCAGTCGGCCTCTATTATATCGCGAAGAGAGGGCCCATGAGCACGTACGACCTGACCGAATTCGCCGCCGACATCCACACCATCGTGAAAGAACAGGGACAGGCCGGTTTACCGCAGGTGGCCGAAAAACTGCAACTGCTATTAGCAAATCCGGCGTTCGTGCGCGAGACGTTCGATGACGCGATGCCGCCCGGCAAGCGCGTGCTGCACCACGATGCGCAAACCGACGTCTACGTGCTGGCCCACGTCCACCATCCGTCGCTGAAGCCCGGCCTGCCGCACAGCCACGGTACCTCGTGGGCGGTCTACGGCAACGCCAAGGGCGCGACGGAAATGACGATCTGGCAGCGCGTCAATCCGGAAAACGACGATCACGCCGAATTGACCGTCGCCGACACCTACGTTCTCGGCGAGGGCCAAGCGCGCTGCTACCCATCCGGTGCGATTCATTCGACGAATCAGCCCGGCAAGGCGTGGGTCGTCCGCGTGACCGGGACCGATCTGGACGTGCTGCCGCGCTACCGCTTCAACCGGGCGAGCGATAAGATGCTGGTGACGGGGGTCACTGCCTAGTTGTCTTAGATGAGAACTTGATTGGGCTGGGCACGTCTGCATTTGTCGAGCGCGTTTCTCGTACACGCTCTGCGAAAGGCGGGGCCAATTATGACGAAATCAGCAAAATCAACCTTCAGCAAGCGGCTCCTCGGTGCCGCGATTCTCTCGGCAGCACTCATCACGCCGGCCATCGCCTCAGCGCAAGACTATGCGTCCGCCGGCCAAGATACGCAAATTCAAGGAACGGTCGCTGCCATCAACGGGACGTGGAACATCACCGTCGCCGACGCCAACGGATATGCCGATAGCGTGGCCCTGCACCAAGGCACGATTATCAATCCGACCGGGCTCACCCTCGAGCCGGGCATGAGCGTGACGATCGACGGATACGCCGACGGACCGAACTTCGACGCGATGGAAATCGACACGCCGTATCAATATAGCGGACCCGCTCCGGTTGCCGTGTACTACGGTCCCGGCTCGTGGTATCCGGGCTACGCCGCGGGCTGGGGCCCGTCGTTCAGCCTCGTCTTCAACGTCGGATCGCGCAGCTGGCAGCAACGCCCGTTCGCCTACGGCGGAGAAGTTCGCCGGCCGGTAACGCCGCCCGAGGGCTGGCAGAACCGCCCGCACGGCTACGTCGGCAACAATGCCGGATCCTCACACCGTGTTTCCTACGCGCCGCAGCAACGTCAGTTCGCCGCACCGCAGGCTCAGCAGCAACGCACGTTCGCGGCACCGCCGGCTCAGCAGCAACGCCAGTTCGCCGCACCGCCGGCTCAGCAACAGCGCACGTTCGCCGCTCCGCCGGTTCAGCAGCAACGCCAGTTCGCCGCACCGCCGGCTCAGCAACAGCGCACGTTCGCACCGCCGGCACAGCAACAGCGTTCGTTCGCCGCACCGGCACAGCAACAGCGTTCGTTCGCAGCACCGCAACGTCAGGCCGCGGCACCGCCACAACGCCCGGCCGCTCCGGCCGGACGCGCTCCCCAAGAGCAACGTCACCGCTAACCACGAACCCTAACGCGACAAACGCAACACGCCCGCCCTCCTCCGGCGGGCGTGTTCGCGTTTAACGCTGCTTGAGTGCCTTGAGCGTCGCGTTGACGACGGCAACGAGATCGGTGCTCTTTGCGGGAGCCGGCGCGCCGCTCAGGCGCAAGAACGTGCGGCACGCCGCTTCGAGTTGCTCCTCGGCTGCGCGCACGTCACCTTTGGACTTTTCGTTTTTGACCGCACGGCGAAAGACGCCGTCCGCAAAAGCGAAGCCGTCGCTCTCTGCCGCCTTGATGAGGAAGTCTTGCTTCGACGTTGCGACCTCGTCGATCAGCGCGCCGAGCACGGCGCCGAGCCGCGCGAGCTCTTGCGGTTTGCGTTGATCGATGCTTGCAACGTAGCGGCGGAACTGCACCCGGCGCGCGCCTTCCGGTCCGCCGGGATCCGCGCCGAGCCGAATGCCCGAGCCTTCAAATGCCCGCACCAGCTGACGCAACGGAATCGACGCCGACGCGTCCTCGAACTTTTCGAGCGTCGTCCGGCTAAAGACGTTCGTCATGGGTCGCGCACAGCGGCGGGCAACGTGCCGCGCAAGGCCGCCGCGATCTCGCGCAGATCGGCCGCGCGCGTTTCCGTCGCGCGCCAAACGAGCGCGATCGTCCGTCCGGCGCGCACGCCGTCGAGTTCCCGGTACGCGATCATACCGCCCATCGTCGTGTGCTCGCCCGCCGCCAGCGACGGGATGACGGAGATGCCTTCACCGGCCGCGATCATGTGGCGCAGCATCTCGAGCGAGCTCGCATAGCGGCTCTGGTGCTGCAACCGGCTCGGATCGCAGAGCGACAGCGCCTGATCGCGCAAACAGTGACCTTCCTCCATCAACAGCAGCGGACCGCGTTGTAGATCGCGTACGGTGAGTTTGCGGCGCTGCGCGAGTTCGTGACCGGGCCAACACGCGAGGCGAAACGGCTCGAAGAACAGCGGCTCGGCGACCAGATCGTCCTTCGGAACCGGCAGCGCAACCAGCACCGCATCGAGGTTGCCGTGACGCAGTGACGCCAGCAATTGGTCGGTGGTCGACTCACGCAGCCGTAACGCCAAGCGCGGAAAGCGTTCGCGGCAGAGCGCGATGACCGACGGCATGTAGTACGGTCCGAGCGTCGCGATCACGCCGAGGCGCAACTCGCCGGAGAACGGCTCCGCACTGCGGCGCGCATCGTCGAGCAGACGGCGGGCATCGCCGAGCAGCGCCTCCGCTTGTTGCAAGATCTCGCGCCCGCGCACCGTCGGCTCGACTTTGCGCGTCGTTCGCTCGAAAAGCTGCACGCCCAACACGGATTCGAGCTTGCGCACTTGTTCGCTCAACGCCGCCTGAGATACGGCGCACGACTCGGCCGCGCGGCCGAAATTGCGTTCCCGCGCAACGGCCACGGCGTATTCGAGATCGCGCAGCGAGAGGGATGAAAGCGGCGCCGGCAGCATCCCGCTCATTAATCGGTTTCTCCTCTGAAATCCTTCGGGTAATTCGATTTCACTTGGGAATGGCGTTGTGCTATCTTGAGCCGGTACGACGAACCTGCTGACGACGTTAGGAGAAACACCATGGCCGATACGGAACTTGAGAAAACGGGTGGTTGCCCGGTTGCACACGGCGTGCCGCGCGGCACGCACGAGCCGGCGGGGCTGATGACCAATCGCGACTGGTGGCCGAACCAGTTGAACCTCAAGGTCCTCCATCAAAACGCTGCGCCCACCGATCCGATGGGTCCGGCGTTCAACTATGCCGAGGAGTTCAAGAAACTCGACATCAACGCGCTCAAGAACGACCTGTTCGCGCTGATGACCGACTCGCAAGATTGGTGGCCGGCCGATTACGGCCACTACGGACCGCTGTTCATTCGTATGGCCTGGCACAGCGCCGGCACCTATCGCATTTTCGACGGCCGCGGCGGCGCAGGCAGCGGCACGCAGCGCTTCGCGCCGCTGAACAGCTGGCCCGACAACGCGAACCTCGACAAAGCGCGCCGGCTGCTGTGGCCGATCAAACAAAAATACGGCAAGGCGCTCTCGTGGGCCGATCTGCTCGTGTTCGCGGGGAACTGCGCGCTGGAATCCATGGGCTTCAAGACGTTCGGCTTCGGCGGCGGCCGCATCGACGTGTGGGAACCCGAAGAAGACGTCAACTGGGGCACTGAAAAGACGTGGCTCGGCGACGAACGCTATTCCGGCGACCGCGAATTGGCCAATCCGCTCGGCGCCGTGCAAATGGGCCTCATCTACGTCAATCCTGAGGGCCCCAACGGCAATCCCGATCCGCTCGCCGCAGCGCGCGATATCCGCGAAACGTTCGCGCGCATGGCGATGGATGACGAGGAAACCGTGGCGCTCATCGCCGGTGGCCACACGTTCGGGAAAGTCCACGGCGCGGCCGATGCCAAGCAGTACGTCGGTCCCGAACCCGAGGGCGCACCGATCGAAGAGCAGGGACTCGGCTGGAAGAACAGCTTCGGCAGCGGGAACGGCGATGCGACGATCACGAGCGGCCTCGAGGGCGCATGGACGACGGCGCCCGCCAAGTGGGACAACGGCTTCTTCGACAATCTCTTCCAGTTCGATTGGGAACTGACGACGAGCCCGGCCGGCGCAAAACAGTGGACGCCGAAGGGCAACGCGGGCCAAGGCACGGTACCCGACGCGCACGACTCGACGAAGCGGCATGCGCCGATGATGCTGACCACCGACCTCGCGCTGCGCATGGATCCGAAGTACGGACCCATCTCGAAGCGCTTTCATGAAAACCCGGCGGAGTTCGCCGATGCGTTCGCGCGCGCGTGGTACAAGCTGACGCACCGCGACATGGGGCCGCGTTCGCGCTACCTCGGGCCGCTCGTGCCCGCGGAAGAACTCTTGTGGCAAGATCCGATTCCCGCCGTCACGCACAAGCCGATCGACGACGCCGACATCGCCGCGCTTAAAGCGAAGATCCTCGCTGCGGGGCTATCGATATCGCAACTGGTCGCAACGGCGTGGGCGTCGGCCGCAACCTTCCGCGGTTCCGATAAGCGCGGCGGCGCCAACGGCGCACGAATTCGGTTGGCACCGCAAAAAGATTGGGCGGCTAACCAGCCCGCGCAATTGGCAACCGTGCTGGCCGCGCTCGAGCGCATCCGGAGCGAGTTCGACGCGGCGCAAACGGGCGGCAAAGCGGTTTCGCTCGCCGACCTGATCGTGCTCGGCGGCTGCGCGGCGGTCGAACTCGCGGCGAAGAACGCCGGCCAGACGGTGACGGTGCCGTTTACGCCCGGACGCGCCGATGCGTCGGCGGAGCAAACGGACGTCAATGCGATGGCCGTGCTCGAGCCGCTCGCGGACGGTTTCCGCAACTACCTCAAGGCCTCGCCGCTCGGCGTGTCGGCGGAAGAGCTGCTGATCGATCGCGCGCAGCTCATGACGCTGACGGCGCCCGAGATGACGGTGCTGGTCGGCGGCATGCGCGTGTTGAACGCGAACACCGCCCAGTCACAGCACGGCGTCTTCACGCACCGGCCTGAAACGCTCAGCAACGACTTCTTCGTGAACCTGCTCGACATGCGAACGGTGTGGAAGAGCACCTCGCAAGCCGAGGAGACGTTCGAAGGGCGCGATCGCGCGAACGGTCAGCTCAAGTGGACCGCTACGCGCGTGGACCTGATCTTCGGTTCGAACTCACAGCTGCGCGCGCTGGCGGAAGTGTACGCGGCCGATGACGCCAAGGGCAAGTTCGTGGACGACTTCGTCCAGGCGTGGAGCAAGGTGATGAACCTCGACCGGTTCGACCTCGCCTAGCGCACCGGCACGAGCGCGTAGTCGAACTTCATCGTCGCAAACGGCAGCGGCAGCGAGAAACGCTCGGCGTCCGGTGCCGTTGCTTGTGTGTAGGGCGCGATCAGCTTCTTGCGCACGCCGAAGCCGGCGTCGCTGCCGATCAGCGGGTCACCGCTCGGAAAGATCGACGTAATCACCGTGTCGTAGCCCGGCGCCTCGACCATCATGTGGATGTGCGCCGGGCGGCCCGCCTTACGGCCCATCGCGCGCAGCATTTCACCGCCGGTTCCGTCGGTCGGCACGTCGTAGTGGTGCGCTCGAACCGTCACGCATGCGTAGCGCCCCTGCGCGTCGGTCGTAAACTTGCCGCGCAGGTTGATCTCGAACGGTCCCGGCATCTGCGCGTCGTACTTCCCGTCTTCGTCGGTCTGCCAGACATCGACGTCAGCCCCGGCGACCGGTTTGCCGTCCAGCGATTTGATCTCGCCGTAGAGCACCACACGCTCGCCCGGAACGCCGCCCGTGATATCGGCCATGTACGGTCTGCGGGGTGCGTTCGGATTGAAGAACGGTCCGAGCACCGAATTCGGCGTCGCGTTCTCCGGGCGGTTCCGGTTGATGAGATCGATGAGCATCTCGGTACCGAGCAGCGCATCTATGAGACCGAACTCATCGCGCATCTCGGTGCTCATTTGCCCGGTGCGCTTCAAGAACTCGAGACCCGTGCGCCATTCTTGCGGCGTCGGCCGCGCTTCACGAATGAATCCGATCAGGTGGCGCAACAGCGATTCGAAGAGCGCGCGGTTGCGCGGGTCCGGCGTGTCTTTAACGGTCGCCAGAATGAGGTCGAGGGCCGTCGTTTCGTTGAAGTCGACGATCTCGTTGCTCTTCACTTCGTGCACGCTGCTCACAGTGGTTTCCCTCCGGTGCCGCTGGCAGCGGTGACGGCGCCCGCGGACGGCGACCACTTCACGACGACGACCGAGTCGGGCCCTAGCCCATGCTGGTCGCCGGTTCGAAAGTCGTAGGAGCCGTTCACTCCGCCGAAGCCGTGCAGGTTCGCGATGTAGTCGCGAATTTGCGCCGACGTCGCATCCGGTCCGATCTGTTTGAGCGCCGACATCACGATGCTGGTCGGATCCCAGGCATAAGCGCTCGTGGTCGTCGGGACGATTCCGGCGCCTTTGAAGGCCTCGTTGAACGCCGCGTACGCGTTGCGCTGACCCGCCGAGCCCATCGGCACGCCGACTTGAAACGGGAAGCCGTCGAAGTACAAATCCTTGGGCAAGAACGCCGCATATTGCGTGAGCTGGTCTTTGTTCAAATTGGCCGACGACGTGAAGACCGGCAGATCGACGCCGGCATCCCGCAATCCGCGCAGCGCCGTCGCGAACGCCGGCCCCGTTGCAAAGATCCAAATGCATTGCGGCTTCAATTGCATGATCTTGGAGATCTCCGCATTGAGCGCAATCGCCGTCGGTTGATACTTTTCTTCATCGACGATCTGCAGCGCATGATAGCTCGGCAGCGCGTCATAGAGCGCGTGCGATCCGGCCTGACCGGACGCATCGGTCGCCGTCAGCACGCCCAAACGGTTGTATCCCTTGTCGCTCATGAACCGTGCTTCGGCCAGGAGTGTCGCGTCGAGCGATCGCGAGCTGGAGAAAGCGAACGTGCCCTTCTGCGGCTGCAGCCCGGGCGAAAGACAGTATTCAACCGGTCCGCTGTTGCGCACCGCCGGTTCGATTGCGGCGCACGTCCCGGTGACCGCCGGGCCGAGGATGACCTGCGCGTGTTTGTCGATGATGCTGTTCGCGAGCTGCAAAGCGACTTGCGGCGAGCTTTGGTCGTCCCAAACCTGAAAGTGCACCTGGCGACCGCGGATGCCGCCTGATTTATTGAGCAGGCCCTCATAGACCCCGATGGACTCTTTGTCCGAAGCTCCGGAAAATGCGGCGGGTCCCGTAAGCGATACGATCACGTTGATCGTGAGCGGTTCGTCGGCGGCCGCGGCCGGAATGACGCCCGCCAACAGCACGAACGCAAGACAAATGCAAAGACGTTTCATACGAACCTCACACCGCCGCGACGGGCGATAGATCTTCCGGATACGTCCAGCGCTTCACGGGCTTTCCTTGCGCGTGCGCCTCGATCTCGCGCGCGTAGATCCGGCGCAGCAAGATCGCCGCGCGATCGGAACGCCCGAGCTGATCCGGCTCGCGCTCGGTCACTCCCGCTTGCGTCTCCATGACGACGCTATCCTGAATCCCGACGAGATCCGGCCGGTCAGGAACCTCGTCGATGTGCATGTCGCCGCGAATGACGGCTTGAACGATCTCGTCGCGCGGCGGAAGACTCGCCATCGCCGCGCGTTGTTGCATGCGCCGTTCTAGAAAGCGGTCGCGCTCTTCGCCGAAGACCTCGAACAGGTTGACGATGAACGAGCGATGCGATTGGTCGTCGACCGGAACGCGAAACGCGAGATGATCGATCAGTTGATCGAAACCCGCTTCGGCGATCATGATGAACGCGGCGATCGGCATTACGACGTAGTGCCGGCCGTTCTTTCCATCTTTGTACTTCGTGTTGAACGCGATGCCGAAGTCCGTCTCCCACGGTTCGATTTCGGGAATCTCCCGGTTGACGCCGACTGTTGAGAAGGCGGAACGCTCGTGCACGAAGTTCGCATGAACGTGATCGGCGCCGTTCTCCATCGTATTGAAGTAATTCGTGCGCCGTACGTAGTTGGAGTTGATCAGTTCGCCCGGACGCTCGAGCCGTTTGAACCGCGGAAACGGCGGCGGCTCGCCCGTTCCGAGAAACGCGAACACGAGGCCGAGATACTCGCGCGTCGGGAATGCCGGGGCGCGCACTTTGTCCTTAAACGATTCGTCTTCCGCGGGCTGATCGACGCATGCGCCGTCTTGGTCGAATTTCCACCCGTGATAAAAGCACCGGAGACATTCACCTTCGACGCGACCGACGGCCAAGGCAACGTGGCGATGCGGGCAGAGGTGTCCGATGAGATGCGCGGCCCCCGATTCACCGCGGTAGAGGGTGAACTGCTCGCTCATGATCGTGATCGTCTTCGCCCGCGCGGGTTTGACGTCGGCGATCTCGGCGACGGGGATCCAGAATTGGCGCAGGTAGCGCCCCGCCGGCGTGTTCGGACCGGTCTTATCGTATGCGAGTTCCAGCGGTACGTCGACCGCGGCGAAGGCTCGCTCACTCTCTAATTGCATCTCTTCCCGTTCCTCCAGAGCCCCAAGGCAGAAAGACCGTAGCAACGGAAGGGGGCTGGCGCAACGCTGCGCGTCCACTATGCGGAACGCAGCGCACGAGGTGCGTTCATGTCCCCACGATCCGGCCGCGAACAGATCGCCGGCTTGAGAGCCGACTGGCAGGCCGGGAAGGCCGCCTTCGGCGCGTGGTGTTCCATCCCGTCGGCGGCCGCGATCGAGGTCTTGTGCGTGCCCGGCCTTCATTATGCGTGTCTCGACCAGCAGCACGGCTTCTTCGACGACCCGTCCCTGTCGACGGCTTCCGCGCGATCGAACGCTGCGGCACGATGCCGCTCACCCGCGTCGCCGCGAACGTTTCCTGGATGATCGGCAAGGCGCTCGATGCCGGGGCGCTCGGCGTGATCGTGCCGCTGGTGGAAGACGGCATCGCTGCGGCTGCTGCGGTGGCAGCATGCCGCTTTGCACCACGCGGGACGCGCTCGTACGGTCCGACCCGCGCCCAGCTCTTCGATCGGCCGGAGACGCCGCGCGGCTTCGAGGACGTACTCTGCTTCGTGATGGTGGAGACGGAACTGGGTCTGCGCAACGTCGATGAGATCGCGCGAACGCCGGGCCTCGACGGCATCTACATCGGGCCGAGCGATCTCACGCTCGGCCTCGGACACGCGACCCTGGCCGGGCCGGAGTCGCCGCAGCTCAACGGGCCGCTCGAGCAGATTGCTGCCGCTTGCCGTCGTAACGGAATCATTGCCGGCATCCACTGCGTTGACGGAGCCTCGGCAGGCCGCCTCGCCAAACGCGGCTTTCAGCTCGTGACGTGTTTCAAAGATACGACCCTGATCGCAAACGCTGCCCTGCGGGAGGTTGCGAGCATCTGATGCCCTCCAAGCCGTTAGCCACCGTTCACAACGCGCTCGCGCTGCTCGATGCGTTTTCGATCGAACGGCCCGAGTGGGGCGTGCGCGAACTCGCGCGCGCGTACGCGCTGCCGCAAGCAACGGCGAGCCGGCTCGTGGGCGCGCTGTGCAACGAGGGCTTTTTGGCGCAAACGCCGTCCAAGCGCTACCGGCTCAATCTCATGCTGCGCGAGATCGGTTTCTCGGCCACGCGCGGCTCCGAGCTCTACGACGTCGCCTTGCCCGAAGCGGTGCGCGTGCGGCTGGAGTGCGGGCTCGCGACGACGGTTTCGGTACTCGACGGTGTCGATGTCGTTGTACTCGAGCGGCTGGGCGCATTCGAGGGCGAGCAAGATCGTTCGCCGCGCCGGCGTTGGCCCGCCTACGCAACGAGCGGCGGTAAGGCGATATTGGCGTTTGCGGCGGACACCCTCGTCGACGAAGTCTTGCGCCGCGCCAAGGAAGCGTGCACGCCGCACACGCTCACGCAGCGCGCAGCGTTGACGAGCGCGCTCGACGATGTGCGGTGCGACGGCCACGCAGTCGAAATCGAGGAGTCGCAGATCGGTTGGCGCGGACTCGGCGTGCCGATCTTCAACGCGGCGGGCGCGTGCGCGGGCGCGCTGAGCGTCGAGATGCCGCTCTCGTCGTGGAATCCGGCGCTGGCCGGAAAGACGGTTGCGCTGCTGCGTGAAGCATCGCACGCGATCGGCGCCGAGCTGCCGTGAGTCACCAAGCCGGCGAGACATCGTTAACCGTGCAGAAAGCGCTGCGCGTCATTCGCGAATTTTCGGTCGACGGCCCGGTCCTCGGCGTGACCGACATCGCCCGCCGCCTGGATATTCCGCGCAGCACGGCGTCGCGGCTGATCGCCGCGCTGTGCAGCGACGGGCATTTGCGCAGGACGCCGGCCGGCACGTATAGGCTCGGACTGAGGTTCATCGATTACGCGAGCGTTGCCGCCGGCAGCAACGCCATTCGCGCGCTGGCGCGCGCCGAAATGTTCGACCTGCGCCAGACGGTCGGATGGAGCACGCACCTGTCCGTCTTCGACCGCAGTCACGGATCGATCGTTCACATCGAACGGCTGCGCGCCGGCGAACTCGAACGCTTTCCGCTCAACCCGGGAGAGCGGGTTCCGCTGCACGCAACCAGCAGCGGGAAAGCGCACCTCGCGTTTTGCGATGACGACGCGATCGATCGCTTCACGGCGCAGATCCTCGAGCGCTTTACGGCCGCGACGTTCGTGAACCCGCGCCGGCTCAAGCACGAACTCGAGGCCGTGCGGCAAAACGGCTACGCGCTGGGCTGCGATGAGTTCATCACCGGCGTTTCTTCCGTTGCGGCGCCGATCTTCGACCCGGACGGAAAGGTGGTCGCAGGACTGTCGGTGACCGGCCTCTCGTATCAGCTGAACGAACGCTTCCGGCGGCGCGCGATCGAGCGCTTAGGCGAGACCGCGAACCGGATCGGGGCGCAGTTGCGAGCAGCCTCGTTCAAGCCTTGATTGCACCGACGCCGCCTTCGAAGATCGGCCGCAGTGTGCGCGAGCGCACGCTCCACGTCCCGCCGGCGCGCACGTACTCCGTCGTTACGTCGGCGATCATGACGGCGGGCTGCGAGTCGAGCACCGGCACGCCGTCGCCGGCAAACAGCGACATGACGGTTTCAAAGCGCGCATGATCGTCGCTCACGACCGTCAGCCGCGGATTCGTGATGAGGTGGCGCGCCGTCCGATCGCCGCGCTCTTCGCGCCGCCGGTAGAAGCCGGCAATCGCGTCGCGCCCACGCAGCACGGTATCGCCGATGATGAACGTTCCGTCGGGTTCGTAGAACGCCGGCGCGGAGCGGCCGTAGCTCTGGTCGACCTCGTACCAGTACTCCGCCTCGAGCGCGTGCAATTCGACCAGCAGCAACAAATCCGCCATGTCCGCGAATTATCGCATGCCACCACGACGCCCTGTTGGAGACTCTCCATGAGCCGCAGCTTCTATACGCTCGATGATTACGTGCAAACCGAGATCCGGCCGGGCTTGTCCGGCGCGGTGATCGACGGCGAACGGTCGACGGCGGTGCGGTGGGAGTTTCCTCCGGATATGGAGCGTACCGGCATTCACCACCACGACGAGCACGAACAATTCGGCATCGTCGTCAGCGGACGGATCGAACTCGAAATCGGCGGTGTGGTTTCGCAGCTTGGTCCGGGCGAGATGTACTACGCACCGAAGGGCATTCCGCACGGGCACACGATCGTGCTCGGCGATGAACCCGCCGTGGTGATCGACTTCTTCTCTCCGCCGCGCGAAGAGTACGTGCGCGCCGCGCGCGGCGGACCCGCATTCGATCCGGTCGCGCAGTCCTTTCGGCAATCGGATTGAAGTCGCCGGCCGAAGTTGTTATGAGCCCGAGAGGGTTGAGGACATCCGCGGGATAGGAGTCCCCCATGAAGAATTTTCGCACCGGCGCGGTGGCGCTGGCACTCGGGTTGATCGTGGCCCTGGGCGCCGCCTCGGCCGTGCCGGCGACGCCCTACAACATCGACGTCATCATCTCGCTTACCGGTAGCTACGCGTTCGTCGGAAATCAGCAAGCCGACAATTTCAAAGTGTTCGAGGATTACGCCAACCGCACGGGCGGCATTCGCGGAACGCCGATCCACTTCGTGATCCACGACGATCAGTCGTCGCCCGCAAACGCGGTCCAGCTGAGCACGCAACTGCTCGCGAACCACCCGGCGGTCGTCTTCGGATCGGACGGCGGCTCGCTGTGCGGCGCGATGATGCCGCTTTACAAAAATGGCCCGGTGAACTACTGCCTGGTACCATCGATCTATCCGCCCAAGGACGGCTTCGTCTTCTCCGCGCAGATCGCGCTCAATCCGTTCGTCAACGGGATGATTCGCTATCTACGTTTGCGCGGCTGGAAGAAGATCGCGATCATCACCAGCACCGACGGTTCCGGGCTCGTCGACGACACCGCTACCAAAGCCTCGCTGGAGCTGCTCGAAAACAGCGCCATTCAAGTCGTGCAGTGGGAGCACTTCAATCCGACCGACGTGAACGTCAACGCGCAAGCGATTCGCATCAAGAATTCGGACGCGCAAGCGGTGATCGCCTGGGTTTCGGGAACGCCGTTCGGGACCGTCCTGCGCAACTTCAACGACGTCGGGCTGAACCTGCCGGTCGAAACGTCGAACGCCAACAGCCAAGTGGCACAACTGATGGGCTATGCGAAATTTCTGCCCAGCGAAATGGTGATGCCCGGGCCGGCCTACCTAACGCCGCCGGCGGTGCAAAGCCCGGCGCTGAAAAAGGCACGGGCCGACTTCTACGCCGCCTACGCGGCCGACGGCAAGACGCCGCAGCCCGGCTCCGCGCCCTCGGTGTGGGATCCCGCCAGCATCGTGCTGAGCGGCTTACGCAAACTCGGGACCGAGGCGACGGCGGATCAACTGCGCCAATATATTCTCTCGGTCCACGGTTACACGGGCGTCGAAGGCACCTACGACTTCCGCAGCGGCGACCAGCACGGACTCACCGACGATGCGGTCGTGATCACGAGCTTCAATCCGCAAAAGCAGAGCTTCTCTGCGGTCAGCGGACCAGGCGGCATCCCCTTGCACGGTGCGTCGGGCGTGCACTGATGGCCGTCACGATGAAAACGCCCGGCGATTTGGGCAGCTCGGTCGACCGCTACTTGCGTGAGATCGAAGCGAACCTGATCGCCTGGCGGCGTGATTTTCATCAGCATCCCGAGCTCGGCAACCGCGAAACACGCACGTCAGCCATCGTCGCGGCCCATCTCGAGCGTTTAGGGCTGACGGTGACGACCGGCGTCGCGCACACCGGCATCGTCGCGGTTCTCGAGGGGGCGCGCCCGGGTCCCGTGATCGGTTTGCGCGCCGATATGGATGCGCTTCCGATCGTCGAGCAAGTCGACGTTCCGTATCGGTCCGAAGAACGGACGACCTATAACGGAGAGTCTGTCGGCGTTATGCACGCGTGCGGACACGACGGGCACACTGCCGTGCTGATGGCTGTTGCCGAGGCGCTCGCGAAACACCGCAGCGATTTCCCGGGTACGGTGAAGTTCATCTTTCAACCGGCCGAAGAGGGCGCGCCCGACGACGAAGAAGGCGGCGCGGCGCTGATGATCCGCGAGGGCGTGCTCGAGCATCCGAAGCCCGACATGATGATGGGACTGCATTTCGTCTCGCCGATTCCGAGCGATCAGATCCTGTACTACAAAGGCGCGATGCTCGCGAGTGCCGACATCATCTCGATCAAACTCAAAGGGCGCCAAGGGCATGGCGCCCGGCCCTGGACGGGAATCGATCCGATCGTCTCGGCCGCCCAAGTCGTGCTTGGCTTACAGACGATCGTCAGCCGTCAGATCGACGTGACGCACGAGCCGTCGGTCCTGTCGATCACGATCAACCGGGGCGGCATACGGCACAACATCGTGCCCGAGACCGCCGAGCTCGGCGGCACGCTGCGGACGTTTGATGAAGAGATGCGCAAGGACATCCACATCCGCATCAAACGGACGGCCGAGATGATCGCGGCGAGTTCGGGTGTCGAGGCGAACGTCGAGGTCAAATCGCAATATCCGGTGACGTTTTCGCTCGCCGCACTCGCGGAAAAAATCGTTCCGGCGCTCGAGCGCGCGGCCGGGCCCGCAAACGTGCGTCAGGGCAACAAGATGATGGCCGCGGATGACTTCGCGTTCTTCGGCCACCACGTGCCGACGACGTACTTCGTCGTCGGCTGCGCAAATGCGGAACAAGCCGCGGCCGGCGTTCCCAACCATTCGCCCCGCTTTCACCTCGACGAGCGCTGCTTGCTGCTCGGCGCACGCGCGCTCGCCGGCGCAGCGTTGGACATGCTTCACGGCGCCTGAGCGCCGTCAGGTTCCGGACGCGACGGCTTTGAGCTGATCGAATCCCTCGCGCACGACGGCGAGGAGTTCGCGTGCTGCCGGATCGTCGAGCCAACGAACGAAACCGACGTAGAACACGCCGATCCCCATGTCGGCAGCGATGCTCGCCGAGGATTCCGGCACGCCGCGCCGTTGCAGACCCTGCGCGAGTGCATTCGTGAGCGTCGCGCGCTTGATCATCTCGCGCTCTTGCAAGTCGGCGTGCTTCGTCACGAGCTGCTGCCGCTCGCGCGCGAACGCGCGCCGGCCGTGAAAGAGCGTGGCGACGGCTTCAACCGCTAGCCGGACCGCTTCGATTACCGGCAGCGCCGCCGGGGCTGCGTCGAGCGCCCGCAGTAGCTCGTCCTGCAACGCGGACGAGCCCCCGAAAAACACCTCGCGCTTATCCGCGTAGTGCCGGAAAAACGTGCGTTCGGTGAGGCCGGCGCGCTCGGCGATGTCGGCGACGGTCGTCTGTTCGTACCCGCGCTCGAGGAAAAGTTCGTAGGCGGCCTTCTCGAGGCGGCCTCGGGCGTCCGGTTGCCAGCGGCTCATATTCCCCTATCATACATGATGACAGCGACTGACATTCGTGCTATGCTCTATGTCAGTCACTGTCATCAACGAAGAGAGCGTCCGTATCATGCGTGTTTTTGTAACCGGAGCCACCGGCTGGGTCGGATCGGCCGTCATCGAAGAGCTGCGGTCCGCCGGCCATACCGTTCTGGGCTTGGCCCGATCCGAAGCGGCGGCGGCTGCCCTGGCAGGCGCCGGGGTCGCCGTGCAGCGCGGGAGCCTCGAAGACCTCGAGAGCCTGCGCGCCGGCGCGGCAGCGTCAGACGCGGTCATCCACACCGCCTTCAACCACGATTTCTCGCGCTTTGCCGAAAACGGCGCGGCCGAGCGGCTCGCCATCGAGGCCTTGGGCGACACGTTGGCCGGGACAGGAAAGACGCTCATCGTCACGTCCGGCGTCGGCCTGATTGCGCCCGGACGGCTGATCACGGAAGACGATGTCCGCGATCCCGGCGCGCCGTTTCCGCGCGACCCCGAGACGGTGGCGGCGGCGGTCGCCGCGCGCGGCGTGCACGTCTCCGTAATTCGCCTCGCGCCGTCCGTCCACGGAAAAGGCGATCACGGGTTCGTGCCGGCCGTCATCGGCATGGCCCGCGAGCACGGCGTTTCCGCATACGTCGGCGATGGGAACAACCGGTGGCCCGGCGTGCATCGCCGCGATGCGGCCCGTCTCTACCGTCTCGCGCTCGAGCACAGTGCAGAGCACGCGATCTATCATGCGGTCGCAGAAGAGGGTGTTCCGTTCCGCGAGATCGCCGCAGTCATCGGACGTCAGCTGAACGTCCCGGCCGTGAGCGTCTCGGGCGATGAGATCGCGCAGCACTTCGGCTGGTTCGCGCACTTCGCACAAATCGACGCGCCGTCGTCGAGCGTCAAAACGCGGCACTTTCTTGAGTGGCATCCGAGCGAACCTTCGCTTCTTGACGACCTGAATAGCGAAGCATACTTTCCGTCCGAGGTTAATGTAGCTTAACGTTTTGCAATGCGACCGGTCGGAAACGAGGGAGCGGCAAGGAGTCCGCAATGCAAACGCAGTCCCGCTTTTCGGCCGCTCGCTTCTCGGAGATCGACGACGAACGCATAAGCAAAGAGCAGTGGAGCATCGTCCTCATCTCGGGCATGGGCTTCTTCACCGACGCATACGATCTGTTCATCATCGGCGTCGTGCTCAAACTCCTCAAATCGGAATGGCATATCGGATCGTTTGAAACGGCGATCGTGGGCGCCACGGCGCTCGTGTCGGCGGCGATCGGATCGGCAGTGTTCGGACGAGTGGCGGACGTGTTCGGCCGCAAGTACATCTACGGCTTCGAGGTGCTCGTTTTGGGTGCGGGCGCGATCGCTTCCGCCTTCTCCCCCAGTATTTGGTGGCTGGTCGCGTTTCGTTTCATTCTCGGCTTGGGGATCGGCGGCGACTATCCGGTCAGTGCAACGATCGCGAGCGAGTTTGCCGGCAAGAAGACGCGCGGGCTGATGATCTCGAGCGTCTTCGCGATGCAAGGGATCGGCCTGATCGTCGGGCCGCTGCTGGCGATCGCGCTCCTGGCGCTGAAAATCCCGCAAGATCTGGTGTGGCGCATCTTGCTGGCGGCCGGCGCGCTTCCGCCGTTGGCCGTCTTCTGGGCACGGCGCCATCTCAAGGAAACCCCGCGCTTTGCCCAGCTAACCGAGGGCAAAGATGAAGTCGGCAAAGAGGCGCAGCGTATCGGTTTCGTGACCGCGCTCAAAGAGGCGTTCGGCAGCGACAGGCAACTAGTGAAGTGGCTCGTCGGGACGTCACTCGCCTGGTTCTTTCTCGACCTCGCCTACTACGGCAACACGATCTCCAATCAACAATTCGTATCGGCCGTGAGCGTACACGCCTCGCAGATTCACGATCTCTTCGTGTCGCTGCTCGTCTTCGTGTTCGCGGCCTTTCCCGGCTATCTGCTTTCGATCTACGGAATGGATAAGTGGGGTCGCAAGAACATCCAGCTGCTGGGCTTCGCGATGATGGCCGCGAGCTTCATCGGCGTCGCCCTGCTCGGCGATGCTAAGTCGATCATCGTCCCGTTCGTCGCACTCTATTGCCTGAACTACTTCTTCACAGAGTTCGGCCCGAACACGACGACGTTCGTCTTGCCGGCAGAGATCTTCCCGATGAAAGTGCGCACGACCAGCCACGGCATTTCCGCGACGGTCGGGAAGGTGGGCGCCGCCGTCGGCACGTTCAGCTTCCCGCTGTTGCAGGCAAAGTTCGGGCTCCCCGGTCCGATGTGGGTCGCGGGCATTTCATCGATCATCGGTCTCGCCCTCACGTGGGCACTACTGCCGGAACCAAACGGCCTCGAACTCGAAGAAGCCTCGCGCGATACGTCGTTCAAGGGCGCCTCATCTCCGCAACCAGTTCCCGTGTAGCGGCTTACGGAGCGCTCAAAAGGAGCAAACTACATAATCTTCGTACGGTCAGCGCTTCTTCACTATGCCGAGGACTGCTTCAGATGAACGTCGTTGCCCGCGTCACCAATACCCATAAGCAGCACGAGGTCGAGCTGCGGACAAACGAACGCATTCACACCATCGAGATTCCGGCAAAGGCAGATGGGAACGGTTCCGACGCAAACGGCGGTGAACTGCTTTTCTTGGCATTAGCGACGTGCTATTGCAATGATCTCTACCGCGAAGCTGCTAAACAAGACATCATCGTAGACTGGGTGGAGGTGACGGTCGAAGGGGAGTTCGGTGCCCCGGGCGAGCCTGCACGGAACGTTCGCTATCGTGCCCGCGCGGAGTCGGCCTCCGACCCGCAACGACTTCGCGATCTTCTGCTCCACACCGACACGGTCACTGAAATTCAGAAGACACTGCGTTCGGGCTGTGATATTTCGTTCCAACTCGCCTGAGCTACGTCACGCTGCCGAAAGCGGAGGGTCCGCTCGCCGCGAGACGAAGGCCGGGCAAAATGCACTGGAGCGTTATCGCCGAGTCCGCCCGGCCACAACTCGAGGAGTTGCGCTTCGGTTCGCGTGAACTGGGCCTCAAGCGCGTTGCCTCGAAGTTCGGCATCAGTCCCCAAACGCTACGGCGATCGCTCTCGGCCCTGAAGTTCGTCGAGGCGATCGAGGGCCGGCGAACCTCAGCGAAACGCACGCTGCGCTCGGCTCCGGTGGCGGCCATCGAGCATATCGCGCGCTGGCACGCCTACGATCCGGCCGGCGCGAACGCCGCCGCGCAGCGGGTCCGGCAAGGGTTGTACACCATCGCCGCGCTGGAGGCTGCGGAGCACGCGGCGCGCGCGGTGAGTAAACCCGAACGTATTGGACAATCGCTCGTCAGCGCGTGCCGGGAGCGGGTCGGGCCGGTACTCTGCAAGCAACTCGCCGGATTCGAGTGCGAATCACGCGCGTCACAGCGCGAATCGAAGTCGGCCGTTGACTTCCGCTTTCGCCCGAACGGTTCTCGTAAGTGGACGGTCGCGGCGATCATCATCGGGCCTTACCGCGATCAGAGCCTCTACAAGCTGCGCTTGGACGATTGGCTGATCAAGGCGCTCGGTTTGACGCTCCTGTACGAGCGGGTCATCTTGGTCGCTCCTACCACAACGTTGAAGCGTCAGTGCACTGCGTGGCTACGCGCCCACAAGCTCGTGCTCCCCAATCTAGAAATACCGGTCATCACGCCCGTCCCGTGATCGCAGGGCTTCGTCCCGGCGGTTCCGTAAGGTATGATTCAGGCCGAATAGCGACCCGCGGACCCGCAAACGGGGGATGTGTACGTGGAACTCCTACAGCAGACCGAGGCCGAGAAACGCTACATCCCCCGCGAGCGGCGCCTCAGCCCCGCGCTCGGCCCGTTGAGCATCCCCGCGTCGGGCTTCATGCACAACTTCATCGCTTCCGCGATTGAAACGCGTGCCCGGCCTTTCGTCGGCGTGAGGCGCCTGTCGGATCCGGAGCCGCCGCAACCGGCACCGCTGCGGTCGACCGGCGATTCCACCGCGTCGATGGTCGCGGCAGCACAGGCATTTCTGGATAGCCTATCGCTCGAGCAGCGCTACGGCTGTCACGTCGGCATCGAAAGCGACGTGTACCGTTCGTGGTGCAACTTCCACTCGTTTCTCTTTCGCCGCGGCGCGGTTCTACACGATCTCAGCGAAACGCAGCGCGACCTCGCGCTCACACTGCTGAAGGAAAGCATGGGCGAGGCCGGCTTCGAGACCGCGCGCAACATCATGCGGCTCAACGAATACTTGGGCGATGTGACCGGCCGTCCCGACGAATTCGGTCAGTGGTATTACTGGCTGAGCATCATGGGCATGCCCTCAGCCACGGAACCCTGGGGTTTTCAACTCGACGGCCACCACCTCAACATCAATTGCTTCGTGCTGGGCGATCAAGTCGTTCTGACGCCGACGTTCATGGGCTCGGAACCGGTGTCGGCCGACAGTGGGCCGTACGCCGGCACGCGCGTTCTCGCTGAAGAGGAAGCCCGCGCGCTGCGGCTGATGGAATCGCTGACTCCCGAACAAGCGGCCAAGGCCGTGGTCGGAACAGAACTGCCGTTCGACGTCTTCGGGCACGCATTCAACGACGACTACGTCGTGCCGGACGAAGGCCTCAGCACTGCCGAGATGAGCCCGGCGCAACGCGAATTGCTGACCGATCTCATTCGCATCTACACCGCGCGCGAACGCGATGGGCAAAACCGGCTCGCCGCGGTGCTCGCGCACCTCGACGACACGCGCTTTACCGTGATCGGCGGATGGGAAGGCGAGAGCGCGTTCTACTACCGCGTCGACAATCGGGCGATCGTCATCGAGTTCGTCCATCAGCCCGGCGTGATGTTCGCCAACGATCTGCCGTCGCGCCGGCAAGCGCACACGCTGGTTCGCACGCCGAACGGCAACGACTACGGCAAGTCGCTGCTGCGCCAATACTACGAACGCGTGCGCGCCACGGCCGGCCAAGCTACGGAAACGTTCCACCGTCCATCGGAAAATCCGATGGACGATCTGCGCCGGGGCTCCTAAGACATGTCGACGGCTGCGGCCGCCGGCGCGGCGACCTCGTCCGACGTCATCGCAGCAGCCTACGAACTCGTGCCCGTGCTGCGCGCCCAAGCGGCCGCGTGCGAGCGCGAGCGCCGCGTGTCCGACGCAACGATCGATGCACTCCACGGAGCCCGCCTGTTCGATATCGTCAAACCGCGCCGCTATGGCGGCTTCGAACTCGGCTGGGACGTGTTTTGTGAAGCCGTGGTCGCCATCGCGTCGGGCTGTGGTTCCACCGGCTGGGTCTATGCGGTCGTTGGCGGCCATGCGCCGGTTGCGGCCCGGTTTGGGACGGACTTCCTCGATGAGATGTGGGGCGAGAACCCGCGCGCGCTCATGTCATCGTGCCGCCGCGGCAGCGGCCAGTTGACTCCTGTCAGCGGCGGTTTTCGCGCGACAGGCAGCGGACTTTACAGCAGCGGTTGTTTGAATGCCGATTGGGTGATCGTCGAGGACATGCCCGTCGTCGGATCGGCGCAGACCGTGACGATGGTGATTCCGCGGCGCGATGTGACGGTGCTCGACACCTGGCACGTGGTCGGCCTCTGCGGCACGGGCAGCAACGATCTCACGTTCGAGGATCTGTTCGTTCCCGGCCACCGCATTTGGTATCCCGGCAAAGCGCCGAGCGGCGCCGCACTCGAGGGCGCGCTCTTTCGCACGCCGCACCTTGGCGGCCCGTACGCCTTACCGGCAGTCCTGCTCGGCATTGCGCTCGGATCGCTCGAGCAGTTCATCGCATTCACCGCCAAGCGTACGCGCCGCGCGCTCGCCTTGAGCGCAACGGAGAGCATGCAGATGCGCGTGGGCGAGTCCGCCGCCGAATTGGATGCGGCGCATACGCTGCTGCGCGTGAAGCTGCAAGAGCTGATGGCAACCTGGGGTGGTCTCGAGCGCGACGACGACGGCATCTTACCGGCCGGCGGCAAAGACGCGGGCTACGAGCACTTGCTCATGACGTTCGTAGCGCAAGCGTCGTACTCAGCGATCAATCGCCTGATGTTAGCCGCCGGCGCGAGTCAAATGAAGCTCTCGGAATCGTTCCAACGTTCGTTCCGCGACGTGCTGGCCGGCATCCAGCAGCCCAGCAACGATTGGGATCGCGGCCGCATCGATGGCGGCCGGGCGCTCTTCGCGGCGCAGCGGAAGGCCTCCGATGCGTAACATCGCCGATCCCGCGCTCAGCGCACCCGTAAACGGAGCGAGCGCGAGCGCTCCGCTCATCGAGTTCCGGAACACGAGCCTCACGCTCGGCGACCGTTCGATTGTGGACGACGTCTCACTGCGCATCAACAAGGGCGAGTTCGTCTGCCTCGTTGGTGCCTCCGGCTGCGGCAAGACCACGCTGCTGCGGCTATTGGCCGGGTTACTGCATCCGACGTCGGGCGCCGTGTTCTACGACGGCAAACCGGTGACGCAGCCGCGCCGCGACATCGCGGTCGTGTTCCAGGATTACAGCAAAGCGCTGTTGCCCTGGCGCAATGCATTCGATAATGTCGCGTTGCCGCTGGAAGATTCGCCGTTGAATAAGCACGCGCGCGTGGAGCGCGTGTTAGAGCTGCTCGCGTGCGTTGGCCTTGTCGCCGAGCAAAAGAAATTTCCCGCGCAGTTATCGGGTGGCATGCAACAACGTTTGCAAATCGCGCGCTGCCTCGCTCAAGACCCGGTCGCGCTGCTGATGGACGAGCCGTTCGGTGCGCTCGACGCGCTCACGCGCCAATCGCTTCAGGACGAGATGCAAGAGATCACGGCGCGCAGCGGCGCAACGATCTTCTTCGTTACGCACGATTTGGAAGAAGCGATCTACCTGGGCGACCGCGTGATCGGCATGAAACCCGGGCGTCCGGTGACCGAATTCCTCGTCGACATTCCGCGCCCGCGCAATCAATTGGACACGCCGGAGCACCCGGAATTCTTGCGCCTGCGGCGCGCGCTCCTCGAGTTCATCAAAGGCGTCGCTCCGTGAAGCGCCGCGGCTTCGATTGGCGCGGTGCGGTCGTCCCCATCGCCGCGATCGTGATCGTGCAGGTTTACGTCATGACCTCACGCGTCAAGTTCGACAATATCGCAGCGCCCACGGCCATTGCGGTCGCCGGTTGGCACGCCGTCGCCGACGGAACACTGCTCCGCGCGACCTTCGAAACGTTGGGGTCGGCCCTCGGCGGTTTGGCTATCGGCACGGTTTTGGGTTTGGCCCTGGGGTTGCTGTTCGGGTTATGGCCGCCGCTCAACCGCGCAATGCTGCTCAGCGTCGAAGCCGTGCGGCCGATTCCGTCGGTGGCGCTCGTGCCGGTGGCGCTGTTGATCTTCGGCTTCGGCTACCGCATGGAGATGCTGCTGGTGGCGCACGGCACCCTGTGGCCCGTGCTGATCTTCACGCGCGCCGGCGTGCGCGCCGTCGAGCCGCGGCTGCTGGAAGTCTCCCGGCTGCTGGGCTTCAATCTCTGGCAGCGCATCTGGCGCATCGTGCTGCCGGCAGCGCTGAGTCAGATCTTCGTTGGCTTTCGCGTTGCGGCGGCGCTCGCGCTCGTGATCGCCGTGACGGTCGAGATCAGCGCGAATCCGCTCGGCATCGGTAACGGCTTGATGACGGCCGAACAAACGCTGCGACCGGGACTCATGTACGCCTTCATCGTGTGGCTCGGACTCATCGGCTGGACGCTGAACGTCGTGCTCGTGCAGGCGCAGCGGCGCTTGTGGGCGCGATGAACGCGCGCCTGCTGCTCACCGCAGTCGCGAGCGTGCTCGTGTTCGCGGGGCTGATCTTCGTATGGAAAGTAATCACCGACGCCGGCTGGGTGTCGCCGATCTTCTTGCCGGGACCGGGCAACGCGTGGGCCAGTATCGTTACCGGCTTCACCACCGGGACGCTCGGGTTTCAACTCGGAGAAACGGTGACGCGCATGCTGGCGGGTTGGGTCATCGCGTCCGTCATCGGCATTGGTCTCGGTTGTCTCATCGGGATATCGAGCACGGCGAAAGCCTATCTCGGGCCGACGGTCGAGCTCATGCGCCCGGTGCCGGCGTCGGCGGTCGTGCCGGTCTGCATTGCGTTTCTCGGCCTCAACGATACGATGGCGCTCACGGTCATCGTGTTCGGTTCGCTGTGGCCCGTACTGCTGGCAACGGTCAACGGTTTCGAGTCGGTCGAACCGCAGCTCTACGAAATGGCGCAAACGCTCTGCATGCGGCGCTGGGATGTCGCGCGGAAGATCGCGCTGCCGAGCGCGATGCCCGACATCCTGGCCGGCTTGCGCGTCGGCGTGACGCTCGCGCTCGTGTTGGCCGTGCTCGGTGAAATGATGGCCAGCCGCGACGGGCTCGGCCAGTGGATCGTGTTCGCCGGCCGTTCATTCCATGCCGCCGATCTCTTCGCCGGCGTCATTCTTTTGGGACTCTTAGGGATCATCACTGCAAGCATCGTTGCGGGCCTCGAAGCCGTGCTCTTACGGTGGCGAGGAACCGAAACGGGGAGGTTTCCATGACACGTTGGCTGCTCGGCGTTCTTACCGCAGTTGCGCTCATCATCAACGTTCCGGCCGCGCCGGCGAATGCGGACCCGGTGAAGCTCACGATCGGGCACGGCTTTACGAGCGACGTGGTCAGTATCTACGTGGCCAAAAACGAAGGCATGTTCGCCAAACACGGGATCGACGCGACGCTGACGCCGATCGGCAATCCGCAAAACCTGTTGACCGGCTTGTTCGCCGGCAGCTTGCAGATCATCATGAGCAATACGGTGCAGTTCTTGACCGCCGTCAACGGCGGGCTCGACTTCGTGGTCATCGCGGGCGGCAACCGGATGAACAAGAGCAACGACCCGATCGGCCTCGTGTTGCGGCCCGACGCCAAGTACGCGTCGCCCGAAGACCTCAAAGGCTTGACGATCGCCGTGCCGGGCTTCAATAGCGGCACGTTCATGCTCTTGAAGGAGTGGCTGGCGACGAAGCACGTGCCGGCCGAGCAGATCAACTTCGTGGAAAGTTCGATGCCCAGCGAAGGCGATATGCTCAAAGGACACAAGGTCGACGGAGTCCTGACCGCCGAGCCGTTTCGCACGCAGATCGTCGGCGCCGGAACCGGCAAGTTGGTGGCAAAGTTCTATACCGAGGTGATTCCGGATCAGCCGGCGACCTTCTGGGTCGCGACACGCGCGTGGGCGCAAGCGAATCCCCAACTCGTCGCGGCTTTCCGCTCGAGCTTGGCGGATGCGTCAGCCTGGATTCCGGCCCACGTCGATCAGACGAAGGCCATCGAGCAACAGGCCTTCGGTTCGTCGGACGGCGAGATGCCGGCGTTCAACCCGACGGTCACGCCGAAGGATCTGGCAACGATCTACACGATCGGAAAGCAGCTCGGCATGTTTACGAAACCGATCGACGTCAACACGTTGATCGTGCGTTAGCCGATGGCGCTCACAACACCGGAAGTCACCTTCGGCATCGGCACCGTCGTGCTCGGCGATCAGCCCGAAACCGCGGTCGTCATCGACGATCAGATGCTGACCTTGCGCGAAATCGTCAGGCGCTACTCGACCCCGCACGCCGTTGCGCCGCCGGTCCGTATCGTGCTCGACGACTGGGACCGCTGGTACGACTGGCTGCGCGGACTCGACCTTCGCCCGTCCGTCGACGACGGTTGGAAGCACATGGACACGGTCAAGTTCACGATGCCGATCCCCGATCCGGTGAACATCTTCCACACGTTTCACAACTACGTCCGGCCGAGCAGCACGACGGGCAAAGTCGATCCCCCCAAAGCCGAACGCGTGCTGCCCGATCTGTTTCTCGGATCGCGGTCGGCGCTGTCGGGCCATGGCGATACGGTCGAACGCGAGCACGGCGGCATCGAGTTCGACTTTGAACTCGAGGTGACGGCAGTGATCGGCAAGACCGCATTTCGTGTGCCGGCCGAGCGCGCCGATGAGTACGTCGCCGGCTACACGATCGCGAACGACCTGACGATGCACTTCGGCTGGTGGCGAACGATCCGCCAGAACACGCGCCTCAACGACAACATTCGCATGAAGAACTTTCCGGGCTACACGCCGATGGGCCGGGTGATCGTCCCGCGTGACGTGGTCGGCGACGCCAACGATCTTGCGTTGAAGGTGCGCGTCGACGGCGAACTGCGCGTCGACTCGAGCACCAGCGGCATGATCTGGAAAGTGAACGAGCTGGTCGAGTACTTGTCGTGGATCATGCCGCTCCATCCGGGCGACGTCATCCTCGCCGGCTCGCCGGAAGAATTGCCGCTGCCGCCGGGCGAGAAGCGCGGCCTGAAAACCGGTCAGACCGTGGAGTGTGAAGTCGAACGGCTCGGTCGCCTCGCCACGCACATCGCGGAACAGTCGGCATTACAGCCCAACGAACGCCCCGTCGTCGACACACGGACATAAATGCTGAAGATTTATTGCGCAACTCACGAAGGCGTCGCCGTCTTGACGCCGCAGGGCACAACATGGACCGTCGCGAGCGAGTTCTTGCGCGGCAGCATCATCGACTGCGTCGAGCCGCGGCCGAACACGCCGGGTTCCGTTTTCGCCGGCGACACGCAGGGCGGGCTCTACCGCACTGACGACGGCGGAAAGAATTGGCGCAAACTCCACGACGGCCGCGTGCGCGCGATCAAGGTCGATCCGAGCGACGATCGCATCGTCTACGTCGGCACGGAGCCGGTGCAGCTCTTCCGCAGCGAGGACGCCGGCGAATCCTGGACCGAGATCGAGTCGCTGCAGCGGCTGCCGGAAGAAACGCGGGTCAAACTCGGCGTCGCGGCCGGCGCAGCAGATTACGACTTCTCCAAACCGACGTTCCGTCATGGCCGGCAAGAGTGGACCTTTCCGATCGCACCGTACATCGGCCACGTCACCGAGATCTTCGTGCGCCCGGACGACCCGAACGAGATTTGGTTATCGATCGAGCATGGCGGCATCGCGCGCTCCGTCGATCGCGGCGCGACGTGGGACGACGCCAGCGCCGGCATCGACTACCTCGACATCCACAAGCTGATCCGGCTGCCGATGACGCAAGACTGCTACGTCGTCTCGTCGGCCCGCGGTTTGTACGCCGCGGCCGATCCGCTGGATGGCTGGTCGCGAGCGGAAAACGGCATCGACCGCAACTACTTCCACGAACTCTTGGCGCTACCGAGTGCGCCGGGAGCGGCACCGCCGCTGCTCGTGTGCACCGGCGAAAATTCACCGGCGCGGTGGGAAGCAACGAAGGGCGACGGTCAGTGGACCGCCGGAGCGCGTGGCGCGCGCTTTGCGCTCTTCCGCAGCGACGACGCCGCACGGTCGTGGCGCCGCATCGGCGTAGGACCAGATCTCCCCGAGGAAATGGATCCGATGATCTGGGCGCTGCGCTCGCATCCGACCGAACCGCGGAGCATCTTCGCGGCCGTCGGCGAGGTGGGACGCGGTTACGCGATGGGCTGGGCCGGCCGCGGCTGGGTGTTGCAGTCCGACGACGAGGGCGAGAGCTGGCGCCGCATCGCGGACGACTTGCCCGCGCTGCGGCAGCTGGCCGTAACCGAAGAGTAGTTCGTTACTTGAAGATCAGCGAGCTCGTGTCGATGTTCTTCGTGAAAACCCCCTGCTGCTTGCCCATCACGTAGAACGTCTCGAGATCCTTGGGCGCAACGCCCGGCGTAAAAAATCCGAGAATCGGATCGGCCGAGCCGAACACGCTCACCTCGAGCGCCCGGGTCTTATCCTGATTGGCATTGATGTAACGCGCCGCCTCAATTAAGCTCTCGCGAAACGCAGCGACGACTTGCGGGTTGCTCTGCGCCCACGCGCGGGTGGAGATCCAGAAGATCGACGGCCGGTCGGGTGCGAGGTCGTGCATGAAGTGCGAGATCAGCTTGCCCGCGCCGTTCTTCGGAATCTCGGAGAGGTACGGCTCGATCGCGAGCACGCCATCGAGTTTGTGCCCTTGCAGCAGATCGTTCTCCGCCGACATTTGCACTTCGACGAAGTGCAGTTGCGCCGGATCGACGTGCCGCTGCAGCAGCCAGCCTTTGAACGCCATGAAGGCCGCGCTGTTGAACCCGGGTACGCCGATCGAAAGCCCCTTGAGATCCGCCGGCGTGGAATATGGAACGTCGGTGCGGAGGTCGAGCCCGACCGGATCCTTCGCGGCCGTCACCCGCGTACCGCCGGCGATCACGACGAAGTCCAGGCCGCCGTTGACCGCGGTCAGGAGCTGCACGGGATTGCTCATCGCGATCTGCGTTTGCCCGGAGAAAAGACCGGTCATGACGACTTGCGGGGATCCGATCGACGTCAGCGTTGCATCGATGTGGTGCTTGGCAAAGAAGCCTTCGTTCTTGGCCACGTAGACCTCGATCGTTTCGCCGGCTAAGCCGTTCACGATGCTGACCGGCACCATCGCCGGCGGGTCGGCCGCAGCGGTGGCGGCAGTGAGTTGCGCCAGTAGCAGCGCGCAAATGAGCCAAGCCCCAAAACGTCGCATCGTCGTACCTCTCGGGCGAAAATAGATATCGATCAATGTTCGGAGAGCGCAAGCGGTTTCCGCCATTTTGCCGGACGGTTGCGCGCAGGCATTCAACCGCGCCGGCGGCGTAGTGTCAAGCGTGGAAAAGCTGCTGATTCCCCATTCGTGCGGCTATGCCGACGTGAACGGCATTAAGCTCTACTACGAGGTGCACGGGACGGGTGAACCGCTCGTTCTTCTGCACGGCGGCCTGATGACGATCGGCGAAATGTCGGCGCTGCTCGAACCTTTGGCAAAGAACCGCAAGGTGATTGCAGTTGAGCTGCAAGGACACGGTCGCACGGCGGACACCGAGCGTCCGGTTTCATTCGAGATCATGGGCGACGACATTGCCGCGCTGCTCGACGAGCTCGATATTCCGAGCGCCGATATCGTAGGCTTGTCGCTCGGCGGCGCCGTCGGTTTGCGCACCGCAATTCAGCATCCGGGAAAGGTCCGCCGGCTCGTCGTCATTTCGAATCCGTGTGCCAAGCGCGGATGGTACGCCGAAGCGCGCAAGGGCATGGGGAACGTCGGCGCAGCGATGGCCGAACAACTCATGCAGATGCCGACGGGGAAATTCTCGCTGCGATGGCCCGAACCGGAACGCTTTCCGCAGTTCCTCGACAAGATGGGCAAGATGATGGGCGCGACGTACGACTGGTCCGCCGAGGTGAAGAAACTGCCGATGCCGGTGCTGCTCGTCTTCGCCGACAACGACTCGATTTCTCAAAAGCACATCGCGGAGTTTTTTGCCTTACTCGGCGGCGGCGTGAACGAACCCGGCTGGATAAACACCCAGTTTTCCAAGGCGGGCCTCGCAATCGTCCCCGGCTACAGTCATTATAATTTCGTGAAGGCGCCCGAAATCGCGCCGATCATCGACAAGTATCTTGCCTCTCACTGACGGAAAAATGCAGTGACGAGGGCGTTGAATTCAGCCCGGCGCTCGATTTGCGTCCAGTGACCGCAGTGTCCAAAGATATTCAATTGGGCATTGGGGATCAGTTTGAAAAGCTCGTAGCTGACGTCGACTGGAATAACTCGGTCCTCGCGTCCGTGGACTAACAGGGTCGGCGCCGCGATGCGCTGGATGTCTTCAACCGGCGTTGCGAGATCGTTCACGCCCTCTTGCCGCGGCGCGGGGAACATGCGGCTATACGATTCTTGAAATCCGGGCTGGATGCTCGCGGCGTAACGCAGCTCGACGAGGTCATCCGTTACGATCGACCGGTCAAACGCGAAGTAATCCGCGATGAGTTGGCGCATCCGGCCGAGGTCGGGCTCATAACCCCATACCGCATCCAAGCCCGGCGTAATCGGAAACGGCAGACCCGTCGATCCGAGCAGCACCATCTTGTCGACGAGTTCCGGAGCGCGAACCGCTAGCGCGATGGCGAGCGCGCCGCCCATCGAATTGCCGACGAGATGACAGCGTTTGATATTCTTTGCTTCGAGAAACGCCAGGATGTGCTCGACCCAGACGCTCTTGCTGTAACGAATTCCCGCCGGGCGATCCGAATAGCCGAAGCCGAGCACGTCGAGCGCCAACACGTGATAATCGGCGGCAAACACCGGCAGCGCAAGGCGCCAATTCGCCCAGGCCGTTACACCCGGTCCCGAACCGTGGATGAACACCACTACATCGCCGGCGCCGGCTTCGTGATAGTGCGTCCGGTAGCTGCCGGCGTCGATGTAGTCGCCGGATTCCAGGGTGGTGTGCATGGCCGTTAGCTTACGCCAGCGCGGTGAGTGCGGCCCCGTTCGGCGTGCCGAGGCCGGTACACGCATCCCAGCCGGGCCCGGCGGTATACGCACCATTGTTCCCCGAGGTAATGTCGCGCAGCGCCGACGGGTTCGCGTACAAGATGGGGTTCAGCAAACCGAAAGGCTTGCCGGCGAGTTGATTGAGCCGGGCAACGAGCGCGGCCCACAGCGGCGCGACGGCGCTGGTTCCACCGATCACCGTGGACGAACCATCGACGCGTACCGCGTAGCCGGTTTCCGGATCGGCATCGCCCGCCACATCCGGAACGCCGCGGCCGGTGCCGCCGTTTGCCGACGGCGGAACGTTTGCGCCGGCCTGCCACGACGGCACCGGAAACACGCTGCTGATGCCGCCGCCCGTTGCACCGCCGGACGCGCCGTCGTTCCACACCACTTCAGATGCGATGACGCCGTTGGCGGCGCGCAGCGTCGTTCCGCCGCAAGCCAGCACGTGCGGACTCGAGGCTGGAAAATCGACGTGCGCCTTGCCGTCGGTGACGCTGTCCGCCGATCCGCCGTCACCGGCTGCAACGCACACCGTGATCCCAAGCATCGCTGCGTCGGCAAAGGCGTCATCGAAGTTCGTCATCGCCTGTTGCGTCCACTCGGATTCTGCCGAGCCCCAACTGATCGAGATGATGTCGGGATGATTCGCCGCGTCGTGTGTCGCCGTCGTGATCGCATCGAGAAACCCCTGATCGGTGTTTGGTCCGAAGTACACGACGACGCGCGCAGCGGGCACGAGCGCTCCCACCACCTCCACATCGAGGTCGACCTCGCCGTCCGGACCGCTCGCGCTCCCGGTCGGCGCGTTCGTGGCCTTATCGACGCTCACGCTCACGACGTCCGGCTCCGGGATGCCCAACGACGAAAAGTATGCGCTGAGGTCGGCCGCTTTGTAGCCGCCACCGAGCTCGATGAGCGCGATCGTCTGCCCCTGGCCGTCGGCATTTGCCGGAAAGCCATAGAGTTCGCCAAGCTGTGGAGGCGTGTACGACACTTCGACAGCCTCAGGCGTCGCAATGCGAAAGTGCGTGCGCGCCTGCGGCCGCTCATCCAAGCCGAGCACGCCGGTGATCACGCCATCGAGGCCGGCCGGAACGGACAGCGCGCCGCTCCGCGCGCGGAATTCCGCGCCCTCAGATTTGTAGCGCCGAAGGTCGGTGCCGAACGCCGCATTAAGTTGTGTGACCGTTCCTTCGACCGTGACCATGCGCCGCTTAGCATCGCTCTTCTGCACCACGAGACCAGCCTGCCGCGCAAATTGCTCGACCAGTTTCAGATCCTCCGGGCGCGCGCCGCGCAGCTTCGCGAGTTCTTCCCGGCTGAGATAACGGCGCTCACTCAACGACGCGGTGAAGGCCTGCGGCGACGGCGCGCTCGCCGGACGGACGAGAATCGTTACGCTCGTTCGCTCACCCGGGTCGGCAGCACCGATTTCGTCGGCAGCGGGACGCGCGCGTTCACTCCCCGCGATCGGAGTAGCATCATTCTCGTTCATCGGCGAACACGTACCCACGTCGGCTGCTCACCGCACCGCTCCGGCCGGAAGCACGTTGCGGAGCCGGGAAGCGCTCGCGAGCATTGCTATGAACGCGCACCCGCGCCCCAGCCAGAGCGCAGCATGAGCGGCCGGCGCAATCGAGGCGTCGGCTGCTGCGCCCGTGAGCGACGTCCCGAACGCCGCGAACGTGATCGCAACGAGCGTCGCGCCTACGGCCTGACCTGACTGCCGCACCGCAGCGAGCACACCCGAAGCGCTCGAACTGAGTTCGCGCGGTGCGCTCGTCATCAACTCGCGATCGTTGGGCGATTTGAAGAGACCGAAACCGATTCCGCACACGGCGCCGGCGACGATAATCTGGAACGTTGCCGCATGCAGCGGTATGACGGCATAGAGCGCGAGCCCGCAACTGAGGAACCCGAGCCCCACCGTCGCCAGCAGACCGGGCGAGAAGCGATCGGAGAGACGGCCGGCCAGTGGAGACGTCAACCCGAGCATGATCGGCCACGAGATCATCAGCAATGCCGAGGCGAGCGGCGCCGCGCCATAAACCCGCTGAAACAGATACGGAAGGCTCACATACGCGAGCGCCTGCGCGGCGAACCCGGCGAACGACGTCGCGCCGGCCAACGAGAACGCCGGTATACGGAAGAGCCGTACGTCGAGCATCGGCCGCGCCAAGCGCGTCTGCCGCCGCAGAAACCAGCCGAATGTAAGCGCTCCCACAACGAGCGATGCCGCGGTGAGCGTCTGCGAGCCGTGGCGCGCAAACGAACCTAAGCCTGAAATCAACAGCGCAAAACCGAGCGCGCTCGCCACGGCGCTCGCCATGTCGAGGCGGCCTTCATTCCGATCGTCGCGCGGCAACACACGATTGAGCACGACGTTCGCGACGCCGAACGGAATGTTGATCGCATAGATCCACATCCACGGAGCGATCGCGAGGATGAACCCGCCCAGCGCCGGACCAGCCGCGGTGCTGACAGCAACGATCGTCGCGTTGATCCCGAGCGCCCGCCCGAGTTGGTCTCGTGGGAACACCTCGCGGTAGAGCGCCGGCGTAATCGCGAAGATCGCCGACGCGCCGATCCCTTGCAGAACGCGTCCCCCGAGCAGCAATCCGAAGTTATGCGAGAGCGCGCATAGCGCCGATGCGACGATGAAGGTGATGACACCCAGCCGGTACACGCGCGCCGGGCCGTATAGCTGGCCGAGCGCCGCAAAGGTGAACAACGATGCCACCGACGCGATCTGGTATGCGTTGACGATCCAGATCGATGTGGCCGGCGCGATGTCGAGGTCTCGCGCGATCGCCGGCAGCGCCGTGTTGGCGATGTTGACGTCCACGGTTCCCATAATGGACGCGAGAGCAATCGCTACGACCGCGAGCCGTCGCTGCGGCTGTGGCAGACCGTCGGCAACAGCTTCCGTCACGACCTACGGCTGTATGTCGGCAACGAGGAAGGCTGCGGCGGCGATCAGGTAGTTCGCGCTAATTTCGTTCCAGTTGGCGAGCGTCGCCGGATGGGCCCCGATCATCGGCACCCAAACCAAGACGCCGAAGAGCGCTACCATGACGCCGAGCAGGCGCATCGCGACCGACGCCAGGCGATTGATGAGCATCGCAGCTGCCGCAAGCGCAAATGCGACCGTCGTGAAGTTCGTCCAAAACACTTGGTTCGGCAGCATCCACACCGGCACCAAGCTCGCGGTGTATTGGAGATAGACGACCTGCGCCCACGCAAACGACACCGCGCACAAGCCGAGCGCAATGCGCGTTATTCGCGCGAGTACGACCGCCCGTGCCGGATTCGTCTCAAGCGCAGCGTACGACGCGAGTGCACCGCAGACAATCGCCAACTGTTCGAAACCGTCGATGTAGCCGCCGGGTTCGCCCGGAGCGGCGATGATGCTGCCGAGGCACGCGAGGACGTACAATCCGTAGGCGCCGGCGAGGGCGAGCGATGCCGCGCGCGCGGTCCCCGGAATGATGATCGCGACGCCGCCGGCAACTTGTACGATAACGACGCACCAGCCGACGATCGTACCCCCCGGCCAATGCAGGGGCTGCAGACGCTGCCACATATCCGAATCGCGCCAGACGAGCGCAACGACGCCGAAAACGATCGAGAACACTCCGAATACGATTCGCCCGGACATTTGACGCCCGTTCCTGAGATCGTATGCCTGTCCTGTCCTGGCGGTAGACCGAGCAAGGGCCTCGCTTGACCGGCGCCAATCTGCCAACGTCGTGCGGACTTTTGCAACCGGGCACCATGCCGATCAGAACCCGCGTGCCCGGGAGGATGCAGAGGCGGTAGTTCGCCGATTGCGTGAAGGTCAGTTACGCTCGGCCCGTTCGCTCGCGGCGCAGGCGCTCGAAGCGTCCGTGGGCGACCCCTACGCCGCCGGCGCCGCTTTGCTCGTCGCGCAAGCGACGGCCGATCCCACGCTCGTGAGCGGCGTCGATGCGGCAGCGTGCTGGGAACGCGTGCTACGTGACGACGACGTTGGCGCGATCGCCTTCTTCGGCGGCGCCTATGCGAGCACGATCGGCGACGCATTCGCGGCGCGCGAGATCCTGGAGGCAGTATTCAGCCGGACGCCGCCGGTCGCGTCTTCGATCGAAGCGTTGCTGGCCGCAGCCGAGTGCGGTGACCGCGCTCTAGCGGCGAACGTGCTCGAGCGCATCGACACGATCGCCGCCGATGCGCCGCCCGAGCTGCGCGGCATTGCGGCGCACGCGACGGCGCTCGTCGGACGGGCCAGAGATGATAACGGCGCAACCCGTCCTGCCGCCCAAAAGGCCCAGCGCGACTACGCGCGCGCCGGCTGGGCATATTATGCCGCGCGTGCGGCCGAACTCGCAGGCGACGTGCGCTCGGCGCAGAGCGCATACCGCCGCGCCGGTGCGGCACACGACGTTGCCCGGCTCGCGGCCGCGGAACACCCGAATGCGACCGACCCGCTTTCGAGCTTAGCGCGGCGTGAGCGCGACGTCGCGGCGCTGATTGCGGCCGGGCTCGCCAACAAAGAGATCGCCGCACGCTTGAACATCAGCGTCAAAACGGTCGAAAAAAACGTCACCGCGATCTACTCAAAGCTCGGCGTCACTCGCCGCGTCCAGCTCGCGCGACGGCTAGCGCCGAAGCGCGATCGCCAAACCGTCACGACCGGCAACCTGCCGACACCCCTGACGTCGTTCATCGGACGCGCCGAAGAACTCGCCGATCTGCACGAGCGCGCGCGGCGCAACCGCTTGCTTTCGCTGGTTGGACCCGGCGGCAGCGGTAAGTCACGCTTGGCGTGCGAAATCGCACGACGCGAAGCCGGCACCTACCCCGACGGCGCCTGGTTCGTCGACCTAACCACCATTGCCGAAGCGAGCGGAGTGTGGCCACTGCTTGCGGCAACGCTCGGCATCCCGCGCGATCCGCAGCGCGCGCTCGATGCAACCGTAACGGCGTGGCTCGCCGATCGCGTGATATTGCTCGTCCTCGATAACGCGGAGCATCTGCTGCCGGCCTTCGGACGCGCGGTGTACGCGCTGCTCCAGGCCGGCCCCGGCGTGCGCATCGTGATCAGCTCGCGCGAACGCGCCGGCGTATTCGGCGAGAACGTCTTTCGAGTCGGACCGATGCGTCACACGGACGGGACCGCGTTCTTTCGCGAACGCGCAGCGGCCGCCGGCACGCCGCTCGCAGACGAACGGCTGGCCGGAACGATCTGCGATCGCCTCGACTGCATTCCGCTCGCGATCGAACTTGCGGCGGCCCGCCTCTACGATCTCTCGATCGAAGCATTGGCGAATGCCGTCGAGGGCCACGTTCCGGTGCTCGCGACTGATGACGTCGGCATCCCGCCGCGGCATCATTCGATCGACGCGCTGGTCGAATGGGGCTACCAGCCGCTGTCGGCCGCCGCCCAACGAGCGTTTCGTGGTGCCGCCGTCTTCAACGGCGCGTTTCCGCTCGCTGCAGCGGAAGCACTGCTCGGCGCCGATGCGCGCACCCATCTCGAACGGCTCGGCCACGCCTCGCTGATCGAAGTCTTGCCGTCGGGCGGCTATCGCATGCTGCAGGTCGTGCGCGACGTTGCGCTCGCAAAACTGCGCGCGCACGGTGACGACGGCGCCGCCTTCAGGAATTTCGCTGCCTATTACGACGAGCTGCTGGCCATCGCCGACGACGAATGGTTCGTGCGCCCGATCGCTGCATGGCTCGAACCGCTCAAGGGCGACAGCCATAACATCCTCGCCGCGATCCACTGGGCGCTCGGGCAAGAACGCGATCTCGAGCGCGGCGTTCGCATGACCGCCAACGCCGCCCGCATCTGGTCCGAACTGGCCCGCGAACCCGAGCTCGAGCCGTATCTGACGAAAGCCTTGCGCCACGCGGAGACGGCATTGCCGCGCGTACGCGTACGGCTCTGGCTCGCCCGCTCGCGCGCGCTCGATATCATGCGCGCCGGTGCGCAAGCGGTCGAGGCCTCGCGGCACGCATTCGCCGACGCGCTCGAAGGCGGCGACGCGGTCGACATCGCGATGTGCCGGCTCGCGATCGGTTCGGCGTCTGCGACCCTGCGCGATATCGCGACCGCGCGCGAACATCTTGCCGGCGCACTCGCGATGTTCCGCGAGCAGCGGCTCAAACGGCCCGAAGCCTCAGCGCTCACCGCGCTCGCAATCATCGCCGAAACCGACGAGCAGCGCGCGGCCGACTTTCGTGACGTCCTCGCGATCGCGCGCGCGCTCGACGATCCGTTGCTCGAAGCGATCACGCTGAGCAATCTGAGCATCGTATCGACCGCACTTGGCGAAAGCGAGACGGCACGCGGGTTCTCGCGCGACGCGGCAGCGATCTTCGAGCGGCTGGCAGCGCCGATGCGGCTGGCCCGCGCACGCATCGACCTCGCGCGCGCCGAATTCGCCTGCGGAAACCTCGACGGCGCGGCCGAGGCAGCCGGCGCCGCACTGCATTACTTCGCAAGCCTCGGCGCGCCGCTGCTGCGTGCAGAGTGCGCGACCTGGATCGCTAAAGCGCTAGCCCCGAACGCGCCGGAACGTGCAGCGCGTTTTTGCGGCTATGCGGCGTCGATGCGCCGGTCCGGCGGCGACGACGCGAGCGATCCGATCGACGATGCACTGCGCGAACGCTTGGGCGCGGAACGGTTCACCGAACTGGCATTGGACGGCAGCGCGCTCGACGCAAGCGTGCTGCTCGACGAGCTCAGTGCTTCCGGAGCAAACTGAGGCTGCCCGTACTCGTGACGCCGAATACATAGGCGATCTGCGTCTGGCTCGAGATGATGCCGGTCGCGAAGCGATAGTTGCTGTCGGTCTCCGTGTACGCCTGGCAGACCCAGCCGATACCGCCCGGCACGTAGTAATCGGTCTGCGTGCGAACGCGATACTGGAAGTTCGGGACGCGCACCGCGGCCTGCTGGTTCACGATCTCCCACGCCTGCGTCGCAATCGTCGAGGGAACGTTGCACGACCCGGGGATCGCGACCAGTGCCTCGGTATAGGTCCATGAGTAAAGCGGCTGCATCGGCGACCCGCCACCCGGGTACCAGTCGGCCGCCGAATACGTGGCAGCCGGCGCGGGCGACGGGCTCTGCTGCACAACCGGGATCACGTCGCCCGTCCCCGGCGGAGTTGCAGCAACCGGCAAACCGATCGTCGTCGTGACGCCGCCTTGCACGTTCGTGCCGCTGCCATCGGCAGTTTGTGTCAGCGAAATCGACGCGGGCGAGCTCTCGCTGAACGCTGTCGATCCGTCGGCGTTGATCTGGAACGTCGCGGTTTCTGCCTGCGAGAACACCTCGGTGAACGGCACGGAGTTGTTCGCCCAGGTCGTACTCACATGGGGCAGGACGTCGTCTTCCCACGCACCCGGATTCGGGTAGGTGAAGAGCGTGCCGACCGTGCCGGCAAGGCTGCCGGTCATCGGCGAGGTGAAGCCGTCGTTGTTGGCGTCGAGCTCATTTTCGCCGTACCGGTAATAAATCGCGCCGGTGGACGTGAGCGTGTACGCCCGATAATCGTCGAGCGTGGTCATTTCAGGCGTTGCACTCGTTACCGGCGAGGTCTGTGTATACGTGATCACGTGATTGGTATCGGAGGTCGAGACGCCGTTGAAGGTCGCGCCGCCGTGTACGGTATCCACGGCGCTGATCGTATAGGCGTAGGTCGATGGGCTCGGCGACGGCGTGCCATGGACGTTGTACGTGGTAATCGTTGCCGTGCCGGTGCCGTTGAGCGTGCGGCTGAGACCATAGCCGGCGAAGCGGTCGGCGATGTATTGGAAGGTGCCCGCGCTCGTGTTCGACGCCGTGACGCCGCTCGCGCTCGCGCCGATCTGCGTGGCGCCTACCGGCAGACCGCTAACGGCGAGCACTCCGGTATTCGCGTCGCTCGGCGCATAGGTGAGCGTTACCGCGCTGGCGGGCGACGTCACGCTCGTCGTCGAGAGCGTCGTGACACCGGACGTGTCGGCATTGGTCAGCGTGATCGGATTTGCATACGGGTCGCCGCCGACGATCGTCGCACCGCCGGCATCCTTCGCAGTGATCACCACCGGCAGCGCGGTCGCGTAGCCGCCGGGGATCATGCCGTTCCCATTGGTCACGCTCACTGCTATCGAGGCAACGACGCCGTCGAGCACGATCGGAATCGTATTGTTCTGCGCGATCGTGACGCTGCCGGCAACGGTGGCCGTCGAGAGCACGCTGCCGCTCCCGTTCGCACCGGCGAACAACGTCACCGCAAACGTGTCGTTGCCGATCGGCGCCGGGACGACGATCGCGCAGGCGAGGCCGCCGCCGGTGGTGCTGCTGCACGCAGGCGACGTCGCGCTGAGGTTCACGGTCGATGCGGGCGCAGGCGAGCCGGTTCCGTTCGCTACCGCGATCGAGATCGATTGCGCGTTCGGCGAAACGAACGCGGGGTTGCGCGCGTTCGCCGCAGCTGCGCTGCGCGGCGGAATGGTGAGCGTGAACGTTGCGGAGCGCGTGCCGGCGGCGCCGTGCGCAGCGTTTTGCGACGGCAGCGAACCGTTCGTGCCGGTGCCGCCGCCCCCGCAGCCCGCGACGACCGCCGCCACGAGCAGGCACAGCAAGACGAAATAACTACGCACGACGATCCTCCGCGGGATGGGACGCTCGCACCGTCACTGGACGGGCAGCGTGGTGGTGGTGACCTGCACGGCGATCGTCGCCGTGCGGGCTTGCGCGTCACTGACGGTGATGGTGGCGCTGCCGGCCGCAACTGCGGTGACGGTGACCGTCGTGCCGTTAACGGTCGCGGTCGCAACCGACGCGTTCGAGCTGTTCGCGCCGTAGCTGCCGGTGTAGCCGCTCGGATCTGCGATCGTCGACGTCGCGGAGGCACCCGGCGCCAGTAACGAAACCGCAGTGGTGCTAAGGGTGAAGGCGATCGGCGGCGCAGGGGGCGCGGCCGGCGTCGTTGCCGGTGCGGGTGTCGGCGCCGCTGCTTGTGCGCTCACCGCGTACACGGCGAGCGAGTACGGCACGTTCGCCGAAAATGTCACCGGCGTCGCGGGGTTCGGAGCCGCGAACACGAGGGACGTCGCACCAACGGTTGCCGGGCCTTCGAAGCCGAGTTGCCAGCCGAGCGACGCTTCGAGCGGGTTGTAGAGCGCGAGATAGTAGCTTGCGGACGGCAGCCCGGACGGGACCGTAAACGTGAAGCCCGGTGCGTTGGGCGCGGTGAACGTCGTCGACGATGCAACGTTCATATAGAACAGGGTCGAATGCGGCGCGACACTTTGCACGCTGCGCGACGTGGTGCGCAAAAGCGCGAGCGCCGGCACGCCCGCGCCGAGCGCCGCGTTCGAACTTGCGAGAGCGATCGCGAGCGTCGTCCCGGATGGAATCGTAGCCGGCGCGCTCAGCGACAGCGTGCCGCTATACGGGCCTGCCGATGGCAGCGCGACCGCGATCGTGCCGTTGGTTTGAGGCGCCGTTGCGAGCGACGTCGTTCCGATCGCCGAGAACGCGCCTTCGGCCGGTAGCGGCGGAGCAGTCGGACCGGCGGATGCGATCGGAGTCGTGCTTGTGGCTCCGCCACCGCACCCCGCGGCAACGGCGGCCGCAAGGACGAGGGCCGCGTGCCAGGGGGCGGGACAGAGCCGGAACGATCGCGTCACGTGCATGTTCGCAGATTAGCGGCACGCGATGAAGCGGCGATATGGGGGAAATCCCTACCATTAGCGGTCGCTCGATAGGTATGACAAGAGAGACGTCGTCAACTTGTCGATATCGCAACTGGGCGGATCGCTTCCCGCCGAGCGAATCCTTTGCCCCGGACCGATCGTCATCTGCGCATGAGCGAAATCATCGTCATTCAATTCGTCACGATCGACGGCGTGACCCAAGACCCCGATGGTTCCGAGGGATCCGAGCATGGCCGCTGGGCGTTCCGTTACGGACCGCAAGCCGTCGCAGGCGACAAGTTCAAACTCGGCCCATTGCTGGACACCGGTACGCTCGTGCTGGGCCGACGCACCTGGCAGCTCTTCGCAACCCTGTGGCCGGCGCGCACCGACGACTTTTCACAAAAGATGAACGCGATACAGAAGCTCGTCGTGAGCCGCACACTCGAACGCGTGGACGCTTGGAACAACTCGACACTGCTTACCGGCGACGCGATCGGCCAACTTCGTCGCCGGAAGGAACGCGACGATCTCATCATCATCGGAAGCGACAGCCTCGTCCAGCTACTGCGCGAATACGATCTGGTCGATGAGTATCGTCTCCTCATCTTCCCGGTCGCGCTCGGCAGCGGCCGGCGGCTCTTCCCCGAGGGCTACAGCCCGCGAGAACTCGAGATACGCAGCGTCGAGCAGTCCGGCGAAGCGTGCCTTTTACGGCTCGGCGTCACACGTTGATGCGGCACGATACGAGCGAAATGCCGGCGAGGGTGACCAGACCGGCGCCCACCGGCACGACGGCCACGACCGCGCCCACCACGGCCCACGCAAACAAGTAGAGGGCTCCGAATGCGATGCCGCGGCGCTTGCAGTGCTGCACTGCGCCCGGCAGCATCATCACGACCATCATGGCAACCATCGTTGCCATCGACGTCGAGAAAACGGGCACGGCATCTGCCATGCCCGGCATTCCCGTCATGTCGCTTGGGCGGCTTCCAATACCGAGTTCCACTGGGGATCGGCATCGGCGCCGTAATTGTCGTGCCAGTTCCACCACGTGTACGGTTCGCTCTGCGGGTAACCCGGCGGCGAGACTTCCCACGTTTCTTGGCGTCCGAGCGGCGTCAGGTCGAGATAGCTCCACGTACTGCCCATCGCTTCGTCGCCGCGGCCGTTGATGAAGTACGTGCGGAAGATGCGTTCCCCATCGCGGAAAAAGACATTGTGACCGTGCCATTCATCGACGCCGTGATCGCGATCGAAGCTATCGGTGATGCTGTACCACGGCATTTGCCAACCCATCCGTGCCTTGAGCCGCGCGATGTCCGGCTGCGGTGCGCGAGAGACGTACGCAAGCGTTGTGTCGCGCGCATTCAAGTGCGCGAGATGAGCGACCTGATCGGCCCCGAACGAGCAGCCGCGACAAGCATGCTCGGGCCACCCGAACACGTCCGGGTCGAAGAACGCGCGGTAGACGATCAACTGAGGGCGTCCCTCGAAGAGGTCGAGGAGGCTCACCGCGCCGTTCGGTCCGTCGAACGCATACGGTCTCTCGACCGGCGTCCACGGCATGCGCCGCCGCTCGGCGGCCAGCGCATCGCGAGCATGCGTCAAGGCTTTCTCTTTCACGAGCAATTGCTCGCGCGCAGTTTCCCACTCTTCGGGCGTTACGACCGGCGGCGTGTTCATGATGCTTCCAACACCGTCGCCAGATGATCGATGATCTGGGTCCAGCCTTCCTCGTGACGCTCGCGCGACTCAACGCTCGCGAGCTTTTCATGCGTGAGCACGAGTTCGGTTGCGCCGTTGCGCTCGATGAAGTCGAGTGAGAGCAGCGACTCGTGTTCCTCGGCCGGATCGTCTTCTTCCCAGCGCCACGTCATCACGAGGCGCTGTGGCGCGTTGACTTCGAGATAGGTGCCGCGCGCGACGAAGCGTCCGCTTTCGGGCGTGTCCATCTCGATGCAAAATGCACCGCCCACCTTGACGTCCATCTGACTGACCGTCGCTTTGATTTCGCCGGGTCCCAAAAAACGCGCGGCGATTTCGGGGTTGGTCCACGCGGCGAAAACACGTTCGCGCGGAACGGGATAGGTGCGCCGGAGTACGAGTGCGGCCACCGCCGGCGACTGCAAGTTCGTCATGTTCTTTTCTTCTTTCGGGGAGCAGGTTCGTTGAGGACCTCGCCGAGCCGGTCGAGCGCGTGGTTCCAGAACGCGGTCTGCTTGCCGATCCAGCCTGCTGCAGCACTCATCGCCTCGGGCGCGAGGGTGCAGTGGTGAACGCGGCCGACGACGCGCCGGTCGAGCACGCCGGAATCTTCGAGCACGCGCACGTGCCGCGAAATTGCCGGCTGCGAGATGGGAAACTCGGCGGCGATCTCGCCGATCGTCAGCGGCCCGCGCGCGAGGCGCTCCACGATGCGCCTTCGGGTCGGGTCGGAGAGGGCGGCAAAGACCGCGTCGAGGTTTCCCGGACTGTTAACCATAATGTTATATAACCTTATCATTATATATTGGCCCGGTCAAGCACCACCGGGACACCAGCGCGGGATCCAGCTTGGCAACCTTGGCGAAGACCGCCGAGCTCCCGAATCAGCCCGGCACGCACCGCGTCGGTCTTTTGCGGCTCGGTGATGATCGCCGCCTGGATGATGCCGCGCTGCAGCGATTACCCCATCTCGCTGAACTTCAGCTCGATGAACTTCACTTTGTCGTGCGGTACCCTGTTCGCATCGAACCAGCCGAGAACGCTCAGCTGGTTGAAGTCGCCGAGCGTCGATACACCGATCGTCCCGGCGGCGAGATCGCGGGCCGACTTGATCGGCGAGTCTTTGGCGACAACGAGATTAGGATCGGCGTTTTTTCTTCGAATAGAGCGATGCCGGCGCGATCATCTGCAGCGGCAAACCTTTGGCAACGGCAGCCGCGATTTGCGGCGCGTTACCCATGCCGACGTCGAGATCGCCGGCACCGCCGATTGCGGCATTCGAACGCGCGACCTGGAACACCACATGGTAACGTCGCGCATGTCGTACTTGGCGGGCCACGTCTGCGGGACTAAATCCAAAGCGTACGATTTTGCAAAGAGCCGGCCGATGATCGGCGACCGCTTCGTGATGATTAGCGTACCCATCGGCCACCGGTCCGTACCGGTGGCTCGAGGAGTACGCAAACGACCGTCCCGTTAGGCCAATTGCGTGAGCAGCGTCTCCGCGTTGGACACTTCGAATTTACCGGGTTCCTCGACGTTCAGTTGCACGACTTTGCCGTTGTCGACCAGCGCCGAAAAACGTTTGGTGCGCGCACCCATCCCCGGCCCGCCTTGGACGAGTCCCAACGCATTCGACCAGTCGGCCGTTGCATCACCCAGGAAGCGGATTTTGCCGAGCGCCTTTTGTTCGCGGCCCCAATGCGCCATCACGAACGCATCGTTGGTGGCCACGCACCAGACTTCGTCGACGCCGGCCTTCTTCAAGTCATCAAAATGTTGGAGATAGCCGGGGACGTGCTTGGCTGAACACGTCGGTGTATAGGCACCCGGCACGCCGAAGATCGCGACCTTCTTGCCCTTTACTGCATCGGCGACCTTAACGTCTTTCGGCGCCATCGCGCACGACGTGGCCGAGTCGAATTCCGTGGTCTCTTTGAGTTCGCCATCCGGTAGCTGGTCGCCGACTTTTACTGACATGCGTGATATTCTCCAGTCGTTGCAATGTGTCTGGACGGACCCTTCGCGCTGTGGCGGATGATTCCACCCGTGGACGAATCTCTCAGCGATGATTCAGCCGGCGTCCGGCTCTCGCAGCCGCGTATCCACCTTCAGCCGCAATGCGTTCAAACTCGGCCTCTTCGGGTTGAACCTTTCCTCCGGCCGGTCGGCGACCAAAGTGCCGGAACGCTGGTCCGGCAACTGGGACGATAACCTCAAGGCCGCCCAATTGGCGGACGACGCCGGGATGGACTTCCACCTGCCCGTCGCGCGCTGGAAAGGCTACGGCGGCGCGACCAACTTCGAAGGCGCGGGGTTCGAATCCACCGCGTGGGCGTGCGGCCTGCTCGCGGCGACGAAGAACATCACGGTCTTCGCAACCGTGCACGCGCCGCTCGTTCACCCGGTGTTCGCCGCGAAGCAATTCGTCACGGCCGATCAGATCAGCCACGGCCGCTTCGGGCTCAATCTCGTGTGCGGCTGGAACTCCGATGAGTTCGAGATGTTCGGCGTCGAACAGCGCGAGCACGCGGAACGCTACGCGCACGGCGCCGAGTGGATCACGGCGGTGAAGCGCATGTGGAGCGAAGCCGAACCATTCGACTTCGACGGCGAATTTTTCCAGCTCAAGCACGTTGAAGCCGAGCCCAAGCCCTTCGGTGGAACGCGGCCGATCATCATGAACGCGGGAACGTCGCCGCGCGGGCAAGAGTTCGCGGTAACGCACGCCGACATGCTGTTTCGTAACTGGCGCAGCCTGGAAGAAAATCGCGCGGACAATGCGGCATCTCTCGCGGCGGCCGCGGCAAGCGGTCGGGACATCGGAATCTACACGTCCGGCTACGCGGTCTGCCGGCCGACGCGTAAAGAAGCGCTCGACTACGAACACTACGTTGCCGACGAGAACGGTGACTGGGACGCGATCGATCACATGATGGAGCTATCCGCGGCCGGCAAAGTCGTGCCGATGGACAGCAATAACGAGATGATGATGCAACGGCGCCGGCGCATCGCGGTCGGACACGGCGGCTGCCCGATCGTCGGAACGCCCGACGAGTGCGCCGCCGGCTTGCAGCAACTGCACGAAGCGGGCTTCGCCGGGTTCGCGTTTTCGTTCGTGAACTACCTCACGGAGTTCCCGTACTTCCGCGACGAGGTGCTGCCGCGGCTCGAGCGGCTCGGACTACGCGAGCCCGGTTAGCGCGCTTTCCAAGGCGGCGATGAGTACCGGCGGGTCGCCGGTGCCGAACGCGTAGTGGTCGGGGCGGACGAGCGCGCACGACGCCCCGGCCGAGGCGAACCACGCGGCGATGAACGGGTCGCGTTCCTCGACGAGGATGGGATCGGCAAGCGCGATTCCATCGCTTGCAAGTTTGACCGGGGTGATCCGGATGGCGCGGGTTGCCGTGATGTCGACGAGACGGAAGCCTTGCTGCACGTCATCGAAGAGCATTCCGCCGGACGTCAGCGGCTGCGGGAAGATCGTGCCGGCGGCTGGTGAGGCGTGCAAACAGCCATCGGTCAGCGGCGGAACGATCGCGCTGCGAATCCGCACCGGCGGCGCGCCGTTGCCCTCCGCGAGCAGACGCGCGTCGCGCTCGCGAGCGGCCGCCGGATCGCGTTCGCCGATCAGTTCCCCGAACGTCTTTGCGACCAGCGTCGTCGCGCGCACGTGCGGCGCACGTTCGCGCTGATAGGTGTCGAGCAGCGCATCGCTCGCGCCACCTGAGAGTATCGCGTCGAGCTTCCACGCCAGGTTCGCCGCATCGCGCAAACCTTGGCAGAGGCCTTGGGTGAGAAACGGGGGCGTGACGTGCGCGGCGTCACCGGCCAGCGCGATGCGGCCACGGCGCCAGCGATCGGCGATGAGCGTGTGAAAGCGGTACGGCGCAACCCGCCACAAGGTCGCATCGGCGCGCGTGATCCAGCGCTCCAGCAAGCGCCACACGCCGGCCTCGGTCGATGCTTGGAGCGGATCCTCGCCCGGCAACAACATCATCTCCCAGCGGCGTACATTGCGCGGACCGATCACATACGAACACGGCCGCGCGGGCTCGCAGTATTGCACGTTCGTTTGCGGCAGCCGGTTTAACGCCGCGGCATCGACGTGCACGTCGGCCACGAGCCACGGCTGATCGAAGGCCAGATCCTCGAACGTCGCGCCGATCGTGCGGCGTAGGGTTCCCGCCGCGCCGTCTGCGCCGAGGACGTATTTCGAGCGCACGATTCGTGGGCGTCCGGCGCCGCCGCGCAATGTCAGCTCGACGGCGTCGTCGCCTTCGTTGCAGGCGATCATCTCGCAGCCGAGGGCGAGCTCCACGCTCGGATAGCTCGCAGCGGTCGCGCGCAATTCCGCTTCGAGTTCGGGCTGCACGAAACTGTAGTATGGCGCCCAGCCGGCGGCGTAGGGCGGCGGCGCGAACTCGATGCGCTGGATCGTCCGCCCGTCGATCCCTCGGTACTCGCTCGGACAGAAGCGGTCGACGATGCTGGCCACGCGATCGGCGGCGCCCGCAGCTTGAAAGATGCGCATCGCGTCGTGATCGAAGCCGATCGCGCGTGGCTTCGCGTAGATCTCGCGCTCGCGATCGACGGCGAGGACGCGGCGTCCGGCCCGGCCGAGCAGCGCCGCCGCCGTGACGCCGACGGGACCGAGCCCGACGATCGCAACGTCGACGTCTTCAGACATGCGCGCGCGTCAATCGCGATCGACGTGTTGCGGCCAGTGGTCTCCCCAGCCCGGACGCCGGCCGGCGTCTTCGTTCCGAATGAACCACGAACTCCCGCCGTGCGGAATGCTCTCGTGCTCTTGCGGTGTCCAATGATCGGTGATGTAGTCGATGTCGCAACCAACTTCCACCAAACCGCCGGCGGGATTCTCGAAGTACCAGTACACGTTCGAACCGGCAACGTGCCGGCCCGGACCGACGTGCGAGCGCCAGCCGTTGGCTTCCATGTGCCGGCCGCAGAGCATGACCTCGTCGATGTTGCGCACTTCGAACGCGACGTGCTGAAAGCCGGCGTTGTTGCCGCGTGTTTGCAAGAACAGGTTGTGGTGATCGTGGCCGAGCGGTGCGCGGAGGAACCAGCCGACCCCGGTGACCGACTCCGTGACGTGGAAGCCGAGCACGTCGCAGTAGAACGCGCGCATCTCTTCGCGCTTACGCGGCACCCACAGGACCGCATGAATCATGCGCTGCTGCCGCACGCGATACGGCTCGGCCGCTTCGGCGCGCCGATCGCGGCGGCCGATCGATCCGACGGTGTTTAGGGCGGCGTGCGGCGGCGTCAACGCGCGCGCGGTTGCCGGCGCGAACGCAAGCGCGTAGCCGAGCGGATCGACGGCGCGCACGGTTCCGTCAGCGCCGGTCTGCGCGCGTGCACCCAACGCGGCGCCCAGATCGCGCAGCGCAGCCGCCGATGCGACACCCCAGACGATCTCGCGGACGGTCGAACCGCCGACAACGGCAGCGGGCAGCGCCGGATCGCCGGCTTTGCGCAAGCGAATCTGCGTCCCGTCGGCCAGCGCAAAATCGACGGCACCGGCCGCCTCGTGTGCGCGCGCAAGGCCCCAATCGTCATAGAAGGCGGCGGCACGCGGGAGATCTTCGACGCCGTAGACGAGTGCCTCCAAACCGACGATGCTCACGCGCTGTTCTCCGTCACCGCGATTCGCGGTTCCCGGGTCCGACAGCGAGATCGGCGAAGGGGAAGATTTATGAGAGTGTCTGATTTCCGCGCGCTATCGGCGGCCTTGCTCGCTGCCCTGATCGGCACCGCGCCCGCACAAGCGCAGCCCGCGCCGATCACCATCGACGTCGTCTTACCGCTGACGGGCCCATCCGCGTTCGTGGGGCAGGCGCTCGCCCAAACGGTCGCCGCCTTTGAGAAGTACGCCAACGCGCATGGGGGCGTGCACGGCCAGCCGATTCACTTTTCCATCAGCGACGATCAAACGAGTCCCCAAGTCGCGCTGCAATTGGCAAACGCCGCAATCGCGCGGCACGTTCCGGTAATCCTCGGTTCCGGCGTTACGGCGACGTGCGCCTCGATCGGCGCCGCCGTCGCCGCGAACGGGCCGGTGGAGTTCTGCGGGTCGCCCGGCTACTCGCCGCCGCCGAACTCGTACGCGTTTGCCAGCACGACCACGATTGCCAGCTCCGCGCACGCGCAGCTCACCTACGCCAAACTGCGCAACTTTCGCCGCATCGCATTTCTGCTCTCGACCGACGCCACCGGCATCGCGTCGGCGGCGGTCTACGCCGCCGCGCTCAAGCAGCCCGATCTACGTGACATCGAGCTGGTCGCCGACGAGCGGCTCAGCAATTCGGACATCTCCGCCGCCGCCCAGATGGCGAAGATCAAGGCGGCGAAGCCGGACGTTCTCTACACGTCCACGACCGGAACATTGTTCTCAACCGTCATGCGCGGGATGAGCGATGCCGGCCTGAGCATCCCCGTCATCACCACGACGGCCAACGCCAACCTGCCGCAACTGAAATCGCTGTCGGACGTGCTGCCGCACGAGGTCTTCTTCAACGGCTTCGCCCTGCGCCTCGGCGATCAGCTGCGCGACAAAACCATTCGCGACCAGATCGCCGCGTTCACCGATGCCTTCAAACAAATCGGCGTCGTCCCGACCGATACGAACGGGCTGAATTGGGACGAACTCCAGCTCACGCTGGCCGGGTTCCGGCAGTTCGGTCCCACCATGACGGCCGAGCAACTCAAAACGTTCGTCCTCGGTCAAAGACACTTCGCCGGGATGAACGGCTACTATAATTTTTCGAGCGGCGATCAGCACGGTCTCGGGCCGGACGCGGTCGTCGTGATTGCCTACGATAAGGACAAAGGCGATTTTGCGCCGGCGAGCCAGCCTGGCGGAATTCCGCTCAAACGCTAGCGAGTTTCGGAAACACCGCGCGGCAGATCAGTTCCGACGCGCCGGCGATCAGCAGTTCGGGCGCGCAATCGCGGCGATCGTACACGAGCTGCTTCACGACGCCGGCCGTCATGCAACTGATGCCGTTTGCCAGCACCGCTGCATCGCCGACATCAGCAATGCCGGCCTCGTCGAGCCGCGTGAGGTAGGCGACGAGGCTGCGCAACACCGTCTCGCGGTTGGCGCGCGCCTGCTTCGCGCGCTCGGCGCCGACCTTCTCTCCCGAGAGCATCACGCGCTGAATGCCCGGCCGCTGCACGATCGCGCGCAACAGCGATTCAACCCAGGACGCCAAGCGCGCGCGTTCGCGCGGCGCCGAGACGAGCGGCTCGTCGGCGCTGAGCGGCACCTCGAGCAGCTGATCGTACACGGATCCCACCGCCGCGCTGAGGACGGCGGCGCGCCCGGCGAAGTGCCGGTAGAACGTCGCGCGCGAAACGCGAGCCGAGCGAACGAGCACGTCGATCGTCACGTGCGAAACGTCGCGCTTGTCGAGCAAGTTGAGCGCGGCTGCGATGATGCGCGCGCGCACGTCGTCGCGCGAGCGCCGGCGCACCGCCGCAACCCCGTTTCCTTTCACGCGCCCTAGATACGTCCAGCGCTGCTTCACGCGCTTGGTCTTGGGGTCACGGAAGCCTTCGACGTGGTATCGGTACTCGCGGCCCGCGATCAGTTTCGTTACCTGATATGCCATGGGGAAGAACCGCCCGCAGTTGGTAAGGTGGGTTTATCGTGTCTACTTTACCACAACATGGCCGTCGCTAGCCCGCGGCGCTATGACGTATCGGAAACCGGCCTCCGGCGAATCCTGATTGTCCTGGGCGTGATGGCCGCGTCGATGCTGCAGAGCCTCGACTCGACGATCACCAACGTTGCGCTCCCCACGATCCAAGGCAACCTGGGCGCGAGCCAGGACGAAGCGACCTGGGTGATCACGGCGTACGTCATCTCCGCGATCGTCGTCATCCCGCTCACGCCGTGGCTGCAGAACCGCTTCGGCCGCAAGAACTACTTCGTCGCGTCGATCGCCGGCTTCACGCTCGCATCGGTCGCGTGCGGCTCGTCGGAATCGCTGACGTTCCTCATCATCTCACGCGCCGTCCAGGGCGCGTTCGGCGGCGGCTTGGTCGCGACGGGTCAATCGATCTTGCGCGATACGTTTCCACCGGAACAGCTCGGCACGAGTCAGGGCCTCTACGCGATCGGCGCAATCATGGGACCGGCGCTCGGTCCACCGCTCGGCGGCTACCTGGTCGATAACTGGTCGTGGAACTGGTGTTTCGACATCAATATCGTGCCGGGTATTTTTGCTGCGCTCGTGATGCTCGCGCTGTTACGCGATCCCGAGCGCAGCAAGCCGACCGCGGTCGACTTCCCGGGCCTGGGCCTTCTGGCGATCGCGCTCGGATCGATGCAATTCGTGCTCACCGAAGGCGAGCAGCACTACTGGCTCGAGGATTCGACGATTCTCCTCATGACGGCCGTTTGCGCGATCAGCCTGGCGGCGTTCGCGTACCACGAACTGTTCCGTACGCGTTTCCCGGTCGTCGACTTGCGCATCTTGCGCAATCACAGCGTGTGGGCCGGATCGCTGCTCGCCCTATCGCTCGGCGTCTCAGCCTTGGGCTCGAGCTACGTCCTGCCCCAGTTCAACCAAGGGCCGCTGGGGTTCACGCCGCAGCTGAGCGGTTTGCTCTTTCTGCTACGCGCCGTACCGATCGGATTTTGTACGCCGCTGATCGTCCGCGTTGCCGGCAAGGTCGATCCGCGCTTTATGCTCGGCTTCGGCTTCTGCCTGATCGCTTTTGCAAACTACATGCAAGCGTCGATCATGACCGCGCAAGCCTCGTTTTGGACGTTCGCGATACCGCTCGTGCTCTCGGGCCTCGGCTCGGTGACGCTCTACATCCCGATGACGATCGCCGTGCTCGGCTCGACGACGCCGCAAGACGGGCCGAAGGCCTCGGCGTTCATCAACCTCTCGCTGCAACTCGGCGGCTCGATCTCGGTCGCAATGCTCGACGTGTTCATTCACCAGCGCGAGGAGTTCCACTCGACGATCATCGGCGGCACGCTGACGCAAGCGAACGTCACGGTGCGCGACTTCCTGGCCACCCACTCTCCGCTCACGCTCGCGAACCTCGCGTATACGCAGTCGACGATCCTGTCCTATGCCGACGCGTCGATGGCGATCGGAACGGTCGCCGTCGTGTGTCTGCCGCTGATCTTCTTGATGCGCCGGCGGCGGAACGCAGGTCCGCCGCCGAAGGTCGATATCGACGTCGAGCTGGCCTAAGCCTCAGACGATCTTGTTTTCGAGCGTACCGATCGACGGCGACGAGATCGCGACCGTATCGCCCTTCTTCAGGAACAGGTCACGCGGGCGCGTGCCGTCGGCCGCGGGCTTGGTGCTGTCTTGCGCCGTGCCGGCGCCGGTTCCGCCGAGGATGACGTCGCCCGGAACGAAGGTGAAATCGACCGACAGAAACTCGAGGTACTCCGCAAACGAGAACACCATGCTCTTGCTGTTGTAACTCTGACGCACCGCGCCGTTAACGCGCGTTTCGAGCTGCACGTTTTGCGGATCGACGCCGTCGATCGCGATGCTCGGTCCGATCGAGAGCGAGAAATCGAAGTTCTTCTGCAAGTTGAAGCTCATCGCGCGCTGCGCGGCGCCGTGGTCGCGATTGCTCCAATCGTTCGCCAGCGTCACGCCCCATACGTAGTCGTTGAGCTGAGCGGCCGGAATGTTCTTACCGCGCTTGCCGATGACGATCGCCACTTCGCCCTCGTAGTCGAAGTAGTCGGCGCGCGTCGGATAGGGGACCTCGGTTCCCGGTCCCGCGGCTTCATCGAGAACCTTCCAGAAACCCCAGTTTCCGGAGGCGCGGATTTGCCCCGCCATCTTCTCAAGCGTGATGTCTTTCGTTCCGCGATTGACCGCCATGCCGTACGAATGCTCGGCGTAGTTTCCGCCCGCACACGCAACGCGTTTTCCCGCCCACGGTGCGTGCAGCTGCACGCCGGCAGCCGCCAGCACCTTCGTGCCGTCGACCGCAGCCCCGCGTACTTGCGCCACCGCTTTGGCAATGCGGCCTTTGCCGTCAGCACCGAGTTCGATCAGCGGCAGCAGCGCCGCCGGCAGCTCAGCATCCGTGGCGTTGAGGTCGACGATGCGTTCCCCATCCAAAACGCCGGCACGGCGCGCGGGTCCGAAAACAACAATATTCATGCCGCCGCTTTCTCCCATCCACTTGCGGGGCCTTTTAGAGCGTTAGTCGGCGAGCGCGCCGATCGTGTGGTAGTGATGCTGCCCGGTCCGCGACGGAAAGCCGCCGCGTACGGCACCGCCGCGTTGATCGCGATAGATGGTCGAGAACTGCGGGCTCAGCGTGCGGCTGTTCGGCACCGAGAGCCACATGCGTAAGAGATGCCGCCGCCGGTCTTCCTCAGGATAATCCTCGAATGACCGCCGCGAGTGAAAGCACGTGTGATTGCAGAGCAGCTGAATGTCGCCCGGTTCGAACGACATCGACAGATGCACGTCGTCACGCCACGCGAGCTCATCGATGAGATCCATCGCTTCGATCTGACGTTGGGTCAAACGCGGCGCGTCACCGAAGCGCTGGCTGTTCTTCACGTGATTGCGAATGTAGCGACAGGCGAACTTACCGTCGTAGAAGCTGAAGAGCGGCTGCAGGTACCAGCCGGGTTCGCCCGCTGCCTCTTGCCCCTGCCAACTCCACGGAAAGGGCTCGTACAGCACGTCGAGCAGATCGGGCCGCTGCTCGGCGATCCGGTTGTGGACGTACAGCGAACTGGCAATCATGCTCGTCCCGCCGCTCATCGCCGTCCGCAGCACCATGAGCCCGACCACGTCGGCGGAATCGGTGTGAAACGACAACTGCTGTTTGCTCTTATAGCCGCGGCCTTCGGCGCTACCGACGTCGACCCCGAAATTGCGGACGTCGCCGAGCAAATCGCCGTCTTTGCTTTGCGAAACCGCAGTGCCGAGGTGACGCCCGATGCCCCAATAGATCAAACGCAGGTCGTCTTTACTGTAGGGTGCCGTCGGCAAACCGCGCAAGACGTAAATGCCGCGCTGATTTTCGATGAACTCGCGCGCGAACGCGAGCCGTTCGCCGAATGACTGCAGCGGAAATGTCTCACGCGTGAGCGTGTCCAGCGTGGCACCCGCCTCGCGGGCAGTCCGGAACGCACGATCGACATCGGCCACGTCGGCAGCGGTCAGGTGATACACCCAGTCGGTGCTTTCGGCTAATTCCGGACCCCGCCAATCAGCGGGCGAATCGATCGAACGGCGAGTCTGCACAGAGACCCTCCTTCCGAGCGGCAACTGCCATTCCCGTCTCGAAGGCTGCGGCGATGCGACGAATCGATTTCTGCCGGCGAGCCGGTACCGCACTTGTTGCCGGCGTGGCCGGTGATCCGGCGAGCGTGCTTGCTCAGACAGCCTTGCAGCCGCTGCGGATCGTCACCGCGCCGACCGAGATCCCGATCAGCATGATCAACGCGCACGATCTGGGTTACTTCAAGGACGCCGGCATCGACGCGCAGATCATCTCGCTCAGCAATGGTCCGGCCGGCATCGCCGCGGTCCTGTCGGGTTCGGCCGACATCGGCTTCGCGAGTTCGCTCTCGCTCGTGATCGCTTACGACAAAGGCCTGCCCGTGACGCTGGTCATGGGCACTGACCTCCACAGCGCAACGAATCCGGTCCAGGGCATTTTTTTGGCCGCCGCGTCCTCGCCGCTGCGCACAGGCAAAGACTTCAACGGCAAGACCATCAGCGTCCCGGGGCTCGGGGGTACGCAGAACTACGCCGTCCGGTCGTGGGTCGACGCCGGCGGCGGCGATTCGTCGACATTGCGCTTCGTTGAGATTCCCAACTCCTCGGTACCGGCAGCGATCACTACCGGGCGTATCGACGCGGGCACGACCGACGCGCTAACGCTGCACTCAACCGAATCGCGCGCGCTGCGCGAAGTTGCCAACGTGTACAATGCGATCGCACCGAAATTCCTCACCGGCGTCTGGTATGCGACGGCGCCGTGGGTCGAACAACATCGCGAACTCACGCAAACGTTCATCAAGGTGTTTCAGCGCTACTCGGCTTGGGCCAATAGCCACCCCGCCGACGAGGTCCGTTTCTATTCGAAACAAAGCGGCCTCTCGATCGACGATCTGCAAGCGACGCCGCGGGCCGTGTTCGCGCCCACCTTAACGCTCGAATCACTGCAGCCGGTCATCGACGTTGCCTTCCGCTACGGCGCGATCAAGCGCCGGTTTCCGGCCAACGACTTACTGAGCCCCGCATCGCGCGCGAGATGACAATGCGGCACCTAGGCGAAGCAGTGAAAATGCGATATTTTACGGCATTTTTGGTCTTTTGCGCGGCGCTGACGCAAGCCGCGACAGCTCAAACCCCTCCGCCCCAGAACGGCGGTCAAATCGCGATTACCGGCTGGCGCGTCGAGTGCGATTCGCAAGCCGCGGGCTTGAATTGCCGCGTCACGGATCAAGCAGCGCAACAGAGCACGAACGTCGTCGTTGCCGGACTCGGCGTCACGCTGGCCGCCGATACGAAGAAGCCCGTCCTGACGATTCAAGTTCCGCTGCAGCTGGCGGTCTCCGATCCGATCACCGTGAGCAGCGATAACATGTCGGAACCGTTTCCCGCGCTGACGTGCGACCGCCCCGGTTGTTTTGCGCGCGCGCCGATCACCGACGGCTTGCTCGAGAAAATGCGTACGAGCAAACAGCCCCTGAAGATCGCCTACAACCTGATCAATCCCACCACGCTGGCGAAACAAACGATCACGGTGTCGCTGCCGCTCGACGGCTTCGCCGCCTCGCTCGACAAAATCAAGTAAGCTTAGAAGCGCTGTTCCAGGTTGATTGAGGCCGTGAGGCCTTGCGAGCGCCCGGACACACGGTAGTCGCCGCTCAGGCGAACGTTCATCTGTCCGGGACGCTGGTTGGTCGACAGCGACGGCGCGACGTCGAAGGCGGTTTTGTCGAACTTCGACGGCAGCTCGAAGTTCTGCACGCCCGCCGGAGCGCCGATCAGCGATCCGGCGACGGTCGTCTGCGGGTTGCCCAGCGACTGCGTCATCCCCAGGCGCAGCGACGGCGTGAAGCCGGTGTTGCCGATGCCGGCCCGCGGATCGATGTTGATGCCGGCCTGACCCGCGGTGAACGTATCGCCGTGGCCGGCGAGATTTGCGGTTAGGAAGCCGGCGTTGCCGTGTTCCAGATCGTTCATCACATTGATGCGCGTCGCGCTGAGGTCAACGTACGGCGTGAATGCGGTCGTCGAGCGGTCGTACTCGTGCGCTAACCGCAGATGCGTGCCGATCACGCTCGACTGGAGCCGGCCCAGCGAGACGATCGACGGATCTGGATAGTTCACGTTGCGCTGCGTACTGTCGTCTTCCCAGCCGTAGGTAACGCCGGCGTTCACCGAGGTGCCGTGCGCCGTGCGGTGTCCGACGAACAAGCCGCCTTGCAGCAGATCGCCCGACGCCGACGCGACGCCGCCGTTGAGCGTCATCGAGTGCTGTTCGTACTGGATGCCGCCGCCCAGCGACCAGCCGCGGCCGATCGCCTGTTCGGAACCATAGTTGAACCCGGCCCCGAGCGATCCGACGCCGACGGTATTTGCCGTGACGGATTGGTTGAGCGCGAAGCTATCGAGGCTGCCCCATTCACACGAGCTCGCGATGTATCCGCAGCTCATCATTCTGTTGGCGAACTGCTGGCTCGAGGTCAGCGTGGTGAATTCGATCGGCGCGAGCGATCCGGGACTGATGTGCGAGTACAAGTTCGCCAGCGTCGCACCGTCGGGGATCGCGAAGATCGAGGAGATCAAGTTACCGAACGCGGTGTTGCTGCCGGCGTTCTGGATGGCGGCAAGATAGTTGCCGAACATCGAGCGGGAGTAGCCGAGCGAGTCGCCGTCGAGGCCGAAGTTCGGCGAGTAGTTGATCGTCCACGTCAGGCGCAGATCGGTGTTGTTCACGGTGCTGAGCGCGTAGGTTGCGATCGCCGACACCGGCGCGTTCAGAACCACGTTCGGCGCGGTGAGGCCGCCTTGCGCCGTGACGATATCAAACTTGTACGTGCCCGGCAGCGCGGTCGGAATGTTCAGCAGCGTCAAGTCGATGTTGCCGCCGATTGAGGCGACCGCGTTCAGGTTGAGCTGGTCGGCGATCTTGTGGCTGAGGTCGAGATCGACGAGGCTGTCGCCGCCGAATTGCACGAAGCTGCCGGTCAGCGTCGTCACGCCGACGTTGCTCGTGCCGCCGACCGAGAACTGACCGAGGTTCGTGAACGTGCCGGTGCCCAGACCCAAGGTCGTGCCGGCAACGTAGCCCTTTGTGTTGGTGAGATCGCTCTTGCCCGTCCCGAGCGCGAGCGAACCGACGAGATAGCCGTTGTTCTGGATCGTGTTGTTGCCGTCGGTATCGGAGACGGCGGTGCCGTTCAGTCCGTCGGAGGTCATGATCGTGCCGTCGTTGATCAGCATGTTGTTCGCGCCGCCGACGAGCCGCACACCGACCGCACCCGGGCCGGCTTGAATCGTCGTGCCGTCGGTGATCGTCACCGTGACGTTGCCGCTGTTGCTGGTTGCACTCGCGTCTTGCGGCGTTACCGTCGTGTTGTTGATGCCCACGCGCGAGCCTTGCACGGTGCGCACGTTGGTCGCGACCGATTGCGTGGCGGCGACCGTACCGCCGGTGCTCTGCGCGACGACGCCGTCCGAACCGGTGCCGAGCGCGACGACCGAACCGATCACGGTGACGTTGACGTTGCCGCCCTTGCCCTGACCGCCGACCGATTGCGCGAAGATGCCGTCGGCGTTCGCACCGCTCGTCGTGATGTTTCCGGTCTCGACGACGTTCACGTCGCCGCCGGCGCCCGCCGCACCGGCGCTGCCCGCGAGTGCCAGCGCAGCAACTGCGGACGTCGCGGTCAAACTGTTGCCGCTGCTGCCCGCTACGCCGCCGCCTCCGCCGATCGATTGCGCAAAGATGCCTTCCGCGCCCGCGCCCGCGGTAACGATGTCGCCGGTGTTGTTGACCGTGACTTTGCCGCCGTTGCCGCCGCCGCCGCCGGTGTTGCCGACCGCGATGCCCGAACCGAGGTCGAGCTTGCCGAGACCGCGATTGATGTTGCCGGCCGCACCGCCGCCGCCGCCGATCGATTGCGCAAACACGCCGTAGCCTGCGGCGCCGCCGGTCGTGATCATGCCGGTGTTCGTCACGGCCACGTCGCCGCCGTTGCCGGACGAGCCGCCGCTGCCGCCGATACCGATGCCGCCCTTGACGCCGGTCGAACCGGCACCGCCGACACCGCCGCCGCCGCCGACCGACTGCGCGAAGATCGCTTGCGCACCGTCGCCGGTCGCGAAGAGCGCACCGCTGTTGGTCACGTTGACGTCGGCGCCGTTACCGCTGCTGCCGCCGCTGCCGCCGACGTTGAGCTGCAAGTTCTGATACACGCTCTGCTGTACGGATTGCGTTGCCGGCGCGGGCGTCGTTGCAGCTTCCGTTTGCGCACCGCCGACCGTTTGTTCGCTGCGGCGCGAACCATCCGACGACGGCACACTGACGCCCGTGATGCCCACGAGCGCGTTGAGTGCCGGGCCGATCAAACCGTTGTTGCCGTCGCCACCGGTGCCGCCGCCGCCACCGACCGATTGCGCGAAGATGTCGGCCGCGTCGCCGCCGCTCGTCGAGATCTGGCCGCCGTTGGTGACGGTGACCGCGCCGCCGTTGCTCGCGCCGGCACCGCTGCCGCCGATCGATGCAGCGAGATTCCAATTCTGCGTACCGCACGTCGTACTGCCCGCATCGCACTTCTTCGCATCGCTCAGTTGCGTGAACGCGCGCGAGCCGCCGCCGTTGCCGCCGCCGCCGCCGATCGATTGCGCGAAGATGCCCATCGCGCCGTCGCCGATCGTGACGATCTGACCGGTGTCGTGCGTGACCGTAACGGTGCCGCCGTCGTTGCCGGTGCCGCCGCCGCCGCCGACCGCCATCGCAACGCTGACGTTTGCGCCGCCTTTGTCGGTGTTGCGCAGCGACGAGCCGGCGAACGAGAAACCGCCGTTGCCGCCGCCGCCGCCGATCGATTGCGCGAAGATGCCGTGCGCTTCGGCGCCGATCGTCAACACGTTGCCGTCGGCGTTGACGGCGACGTTGCCGCCGGTGCCGCCGGCGCCGCCCGAACCGCCGACCGAGACGCCGATCTCAGCCTGTGCTTTGTTGCTGCCCGAACCCGCGCCGGCCGCGAACGACATGCCGCCGTTACCGCCGCCGCCGCCGATCGATGTCGCCTCGATGCCGTACGACTTCGTGCCGGTGATGACGTCGGTCGTGGGATCGTAGCTGCCGGTGAGAACATCGCCGCTGTTGTTCACGGTCACGTCGCCGCCGTTGCCGGCGCCGCCGCCCGAACCGCCGAGCGCGACCGACATGTTCATGCCGCTGATGCCCGCCGCCACCGACAAACCGCCGCGACCGCCGCCGCCGCCGACCGACTCCGCATCGATGCCGGCCGCGTTGTCGCCGACCGTCGACACGGCGCCGGTGTTGTTCACGTTGACGTTGCCGGCGTTGTTGCCGGTGCCGCCGCTGCCGCCGAGGCTCAGCGAGAGATTCTTGTTCGCGGCATTGTTCGAAACGTCGGCCGTTACCGAAACGCCGCCGTTGCCGCCGCCGCCGCCGATCGATTCCGCGTTGATGCCTTCGGCGTTATCCGTGTTGGTGATGACGTTGCCGGTATTCGTGACGTTGACGTTGCCGCCGACGCCGCCGGTGCCGCCCGTTCCGCCGAGCGCAACCGAAACGTTCACCGCGCCCATCGTCGGCCCGATCGCGACGCCCAGCGCGAAGCCGGCGTCGCCGCCGCCGCCGCCGAGCGATTGCGCATAGATACCGGTCGACGCCGCGCCGCTGGTATAGACTTCGCCGTCGTTCTGCACGGTGACGTCGCCCGCCGCACCGCCGGTGCCGCCCGTTCCGCCGAGCGCAACCGCGACGTGCTTCGTGTCGGTGCCGGTGCCGGCAGCAAGCGTCGCCGCAAAACCGCCGGTACCGCCGCCGCCGCCGACCGATTGCGCGTCGATGCCGTACGCGCCGTCACCAGAGGTCGAGATACCTCCGGTATCGTGGGTGACCGTCACGTCACCGCCGGTGTTGCCGGTGCCGCCCGAACCGCCGAGCGAGAGCGCGACCGTGTTCACGTCGGTCGTCGTCTTCGCGACCGAACCCGAGACGCTGCCGCCGCCGTTGCCGCCGCCGCCGCCGATCGACTGCGCGAAGATCGCGTGCGCGCCGTTGCCGCTGGTGACGACGTTGCCGCTGTCGTCGACGTTCACGTCGCCGCCGGTGCCGCCCGCAGCGCCGGTGCCGCCGACCGAAATCGCGACTTCCGCTTTCGCATCCGTGCTCGAACCGGCGTCGGCCGAAATTGCGAGGCCGCCGTTACCGCCGCCGCCGCCGAGCGATTCCGCGAAGATGCCGTACGAATTCGTGCCGGTGCCGTTCGTTGCATCACCGGTACCGACATCGCCCGTGTTGGTCACGCTGACGTTGCCGGCGTTGCCCGCATCGCCGCCGCTGCCGCCGAGGCCGAGCGCGATGTTCATGCCGCCGAGCGCACCCGACACCGCAAGCCCGCCGTTGCCGCCGCCGCCGCCTTGCGATTGCGCGGAGATGCCGATCGCGTTGTCGCCCGTCGTCACGACCGTACCGCTGTTGGTCACGGTGACGCCGGATGCATCGTTGCCGGTGCCGCCGCTGCCGCCGAGGCTGAGCGCGAGTTGCTTCGCGGTTTGCGAGGTCGAAATGCCGGCCGCAACCGCGAAGCCGCCGTTACCGCCGCCGCCGCCGAGCGACTGCGCGAAGATGCCGGTCGAATTATCCGTTGACGTCGAGACGATCCCGGTGTTGTTTACGGTGACGGTGCCGGCGCTGCCGCCGCTGCCGCCGTTGCCGCCGAACGACATCGATGCGTTCGTCGCGCCCGCGCCGTTGCTGAGATCCACGGCTAGTGCGAAGCCGCCGTCGCCGCCGCCGCCGCCCTGCGACTCGGCCACGATGCCGTTCGCCGCAGAACCGGTGGTCACGACGTTGCTCGTGTTCGAAACGCTGACGTTGCCGGCCGCGCCGCCGTCGCCGCCGGTGCCGCCGATGTCGATCGCAACGTGCTTCGTGCTCGCACCGGTGCCGGCCGCGAGCGTGCCGCTGAAACCGCCGGTGCCGCCGCCGCCGCCGAGCGACTGCGCGTAGATGCCGTTCGCACCTTGACCGAGCGTGTCGATATCGCCGGTGTCGTGCGTGACCGTGACGTTGCCGGAATTCGTGCCGGCACCGCCGCCGCCGCCGAGCGCGATGTCGAGCGCGTTGGCGTTCGACGTTCCGGCCGACGCGGCGAATCCGGCGCCGCCGTTACCGCCGCCGCCGCCGACCGACTGTGCGAAGATGCCGTGCGCGTCGGTGCCGTTGGTGATGATCACGCCGCTGTCGGCGACGGTGACGTCACCGCCGGTGCCCGCTGCGCCGCCGCTGCCGCCGATCGACAAACCGATTTGCGCGCTGCCGTTACCGGCGTCGGCGCCGATCGAGAGCCCGCCGTTGCCGCCGCCGCCGCCGAGCGATTGCGCGAACACGCCGTACGAGTTCGTGCCGCTGTTGGCCGTCGCGTTACCGGTCTCGATGTTGCCGGCGTTCGAGACGTTCACGTTGCCCGCGTTGCCCGCACCGGCACCGCTGCCGCCGAGTGCGAGGTTGATGTTCGAACCGACGAGCGAACCCGAGATCGCCATGCCGCCGTTACCGCCGCCGCCGCCGAGCGACTCGGCCGCAATGGCCGCCGCAGCGTTGCCGGTGGTGACGATCGTGCCGGCGTTCGTGACGCCAACCGTGCCCGCGTCGTTGCCGGTGCCGCCCGCGCCGCCGATGCTGACGCCGAGCTGCTTCGACGATGCCGCCGCGGTGATGTCCGCTGCAACCGAGAAGCCGCCGTTGCCGCCGCCGCCGCCGATCGATTCGGCCAGCACGCCGAGCGCGTTGTCGCCGGTCGTTGAAATCGTGCCGCTGTTCGTCACGTTGACGTCGCCGGCGGTACCGGCGCTACCGCCTTTGCCGCCGAGCGCGAGCGAAACGTTCGTCGAGCCGCTCGACGTGCCGAGAGCCATCGCGAGACCGAAGCCTGCGTTACCGCCGCCGCCGCCGATCGATTCCGCATCGACGCCGGTCGCCGCTTGTCCGGTGGTCACGATGTTGCCGGTATTGCCGACCGTGACGTTGCCCGATGCGCTGCCGCTGCCGCCGGCGCCGCCGACGGTGATCGCGACGTTCTTCGCATCGGCGCCGGTGCCCGCAGCGAGCGTGCCGCTGAAGCCGCCGTTACCGCCGCCGCCACCGATCGATTGCGCGAGCACGCCTTCCGCGCCTTGACCGCTCGTCGCGATGTCGCCGCCGTGCGTCACGCTGACGTTGCCGCTGGTGTTGCCCGCGCCGCCGCCGCCGCCGATCGCAATCGTCAGCGCGATGTTCGCACCGCCGAGCGATGCATCGCCGGCGAACGACATGCCGCCGTTGCCGCCGCCGCCGCCGAGCGATTGCGCGAAGATCGCGTGCGCGCCGGCGCCGGACGTCACGATCGTGCCGTTGTCGGTAACGCCGACGTCGCCGGCCGTGCCGCCGCCGCCCGCCGCGCCGCCGAGCGCGAGCGATGCTTGCACTTGATCGCTGCCGGCCGATGCCGCACCGGAGAACGATGCGCCGCCGTTACCGCCGCCGCCGCCGAGCGACTCGGCGAAGATGCCGTACGAATCGAGACCGGTGCCGTTCGCTGCATTGCCGGTGCCGATGTCGCCGGTGTTGTTCACCGTGACCGCGCCCGCGTTGCCCGCATCGCCGCCGCTGCCGCCGAACGCGAGCGTGAGGTTCATGCCGCCGAGCGCGCCCGCGATCGCCATGCCGCCGCGACCGCCGCCGCCGCCGATCGATTCCGCATCGATCGCCGCCGCGTTGTCGCCTTGCGTCACGATCGTGCCGCTGTTCGTTACGCCGACCGTACCGGAATCGTTGCCGGTGCCGCCGCTGCCGCCGAACGCGAGCGAAAGTTGACGCGCGCTCGTGACGACCGATGCATCGGCCGCGATCGACATGCCGCCGTCGCCGCCGCCGCCGCCGATCGACTGCGCGAGAATGCCGAGCGCGTTGTTGCCTTGCGTCGAGATGCCGCCGGTGTTGTTCACGCTGACGTTACCCGACGTGCCGCCGCCGCCGCCGCTGCCGCCGAATGCGAACGAAAGATTCGTCGAGCCCGACGACGGACCGATCGACGCCGCCAACCCGAAGCCGCCGTCACCGCCGCCGCCGCCGAGCGAAAGCGCATCGACGCCGGTGGCGGCGCTGCCGGTGGTGATGATGTCGCCGGTGTTCGTGACGCTGACGTCGCTCGACGCGCTGCCCGCACCGCCGGCGCCGCCGAACGTTGCGCTGATCGATTTCGATTCCGCACCGGTACCGGCCGCAAGCGCGCCGCTGAAGCCGCCGTTACCGCCGCCGCCTCCGATCGACTCCGCATCGATGCCGTACGCGCCGTCACCCGACGTTTGAATTCCACCTTGATGCAACACGGTGACCGTGCCGCTGGTATTGCCCGCGCCGCCGCTGCCGCCGAACGCGAGCGTCATCGTCGTATTCGCGCCGCCGGCACTGCCCGCGAGCAGCGAACCGGCGAACGTGAAGCCGCCGTTACCGCCGCCGCCGCCGAGCGATTGCGCGAAGATGCCGTGCGCCCCATCGCCGCTCGTCACGATGTTGCCGTTGTCGTTGACGTCGACGTTGCCCGCAGTGCCTGCGCCGCCGCCGGTGCCGCCGAGCGCGACGCTGATTTCCGCCGACGCATCGGAACCGGCGCCGGCCGATCCGGAGAACGCCATGCCGCCGTTACCGCCGCCACCGCCGAGCGACTGCGCGAAGATGCCGTACGACTGCGTGCCGCTCGTCGTGCTGCCGGTGCCGATGTCGCCGGTGTTCGTTACCGAAACGTTGCCGGCGTTACCCGCATCGCCGCCGCTGCCGCCGAGCGCAATGGTGAGATTCGTTCCGCCGATCGCGCCCGAAATCGCCATGCCGCCGTCGCCGCCGCCGCCGCCGAGCGATTCCGCATCGATGCCGCTCGCGGTGTTGCCCACGGTAACGATCGTGCCGGTGTTGGTGACGGAAACGTTGCCCGCGTCGTTGCCGCTGCCGCCGTTGCCGCCGAGCGTCACGCCGAGTTGTTTGCCGGTCGGCGAAACGCTGATCGCCGCGGAGATCGCCATGCCGCCGGTGCCGCCGCCGCCGCCGATCGATTGCGCTTGAATGCCGTTCGCGTTATCGCCGTACGTCGAAAGCGTGCCGGTGTTCGTGACGCCGACATCGCCGGCCGTGCCGCCGGTTCCGCCGCTGCCGCCGAGCGCAACCGACAGATCCGTTGCGCCGGTCGACACGCCGAGTTGCGCGCTGATGCCGTAACCGCCGTCGCCGCCGCCGCCGCCGATCGATTGTGCGACGATCGCCGATGCTGCGAGACCGTTCGTGTAGACTTGTCCGTCGTTGTTGACGGTGACGTCGCCGGATGCCGCACCGCTGCCGCCGCTGCCGCCGACGCTGATGCCGATGTTCTTCGCATCCGCACCCGCCGACGCTGCGAGCGTGCCGGAAAGCCCGCCGGTGCCGCCGCCGCCGCCGATCGATTGCGCGAGAATGCCGATCGCTTGATCGCCGGTCGTCGAGATAACGCCGCTATCGTGTTCGACCGTAACGGTCGAGCTCGTGTTACCGCTGCCGCCGGTGCCGCCGACTGCAACCGACAACGCAACGTTATCGCCGCCGGCGAGCAGCGATGCGCCGAACGCCATGCCGCCGTTACCGCCGCCGCCGCCGATCGATTGCGCGAAGATGCCGTTGCCTTGCGCGCCGCTGGTAAAGATGTTGCCGCTATCGCTGACGCTGACGGCGTTGCCGGTTCCGCCGCCCGCGCCGCTGCCGCCGACAGAGATGGAAAGTTGCGCGTTGCCGCCGACTCCGGCCGAACCCGCGAACGCAAGTCCGCCGTTACCGCCGCCGCCGCCGAGCGACTGCGCGAAGATGCCGTACGATTGCGTGCCGGTGCCGGTGAGCGCGTTGCCGGTCGAAATGTCGCCGGCGTTCGTGACGGTGACGGTGCCCGCGTTGCCCGCGTCGCCGCCGCTGCCGCCGAGCGCAACGGTGAGATTCGTTCCGCCGATCGCACCGGCGATCGACATGCCGCCGTTACCGCCGCCGCCGCCGATCGATTCCGCATCGACCGCGCTCGCTTTGTCGCCGGTCGTCACGATCGTGCCGGTGTTGTCGACGAGCACGTTGCCCGCGTTGTTGCCGGTGCCGCCGCTGCCGCCGAGCGAAATGCCGAGTTGTTTGCCGGTCGTCGAAACCGAAACGCCGGCCGAAACCGACATGCCGCCGTTACCGCCGCCGCCGCCGAGCGATTGCGCGAAGATGCCTTCGGCGTTGTTTGCGGTCGTCGAAATGATGCCGCTGTTCGAAGCGGTGACGTCGCCGGCAACGCCGCCGCTGCCGCCGTGTCCGCCGAGTGCGACCGAAAGATCGACGGCGCCGGTGCTCGCGCCGAGATCGACCGCTAATCCGTAACCGCCGTCGCCGCCGCCGCCGCCGACCGATTGCGCGTACACCGCGGTGCCCGCAACGCCGGTCGTTTGAATTTCGCCGTTGTTCGCAACGGTCACGTTGCCGGCCGCGCCGCCGCTACCGCCAGTGCCGCCGATCGAAACGCTGACGTTCTTCGCATCGCTGCCGGTCGCAGCGGCGAGCGTTCCCGACAAACCACCGCTGCCGCCGCCGCCGCCCGCGCTTTGCGCGAACACGCCGTAGCTGTCGGTGCCGCCGGTCGTGATTTGTCCGGTGTTCGAAACGGTGACGTTGCCGGCGTTCGTGCCCGCACCGCCGCCGCCGCCGATCGCGACGTCGACCGAAGCCGCGTCAGCTGCCGACGGCGAACCGACCGAACCGGAAATCGCCAGACCGCCCGAACCGCCGCCGCCGCCGATCGATTGCGCCGCAATCGCCGCTGCGAGATCGCCGGTCGTCGTGATGCTGCTCTGATTGGTGACCGCGACGGCCTTGCCGGCGCCGGCGATGCCGCCGCTGCCGCCCATGCTGAACGCGATGCCGGTACCGTTATCCATCGTGCCCGCAACGCTCAAGCCGCCGTCGCCGCCGCCGCCGCCGATCGATTGCGCGAGGATGCCGTCGGCGTGCAGGCCGCCGGTGAGGATCTCGCCGGTCGTCGGCGTCGCGCCGGAATTCAGCACGGTGACGGTGCCGGCGTCGCCGCCGGTGCCGCCCTTGCCGCCGAATGCGAGGCTCAGCGAACCGGTGCCGCTGAACGTGCCGTCGAGCGCGAAGCCGCCGCTGCCGCCGCCGCCGCCGAGCGACTGCGCGAGAATGCCGTCCGACGTATCGCCGGCCGTCTGGATCGAACCGAGCTGCGTCACCGCGACATTGCCCGCGACGCCGCCGCCGCCGCCCGAACCGCCGAGCGTGAACGCGGTGTTCGCGGCCTTCGAAATGCTGCCCGAGACGGCCATGCCGCCGTCGCCGCCGCCGCCGCCGACCGATTGCGCGAGGATGCCGTCGGAATGATCGCCGGCGGTCGTGATCTGCGAGGTGCCGGTCACGCTGACGGCCGACGCGTTGCCGGCCGTGCCGCCCGAACCGCCGACGCCGATGTCGGCCGCGAGGCCGCTGCCCACGGTGCCGGTGATGGCCATGCCGCCGTCGCCGCCGCCGCCGCCGATCGATTGCGCCGCGATGCCGTGCGAATACTCTTGCTGGGTTGCGATCAGCGCGTTGTTCACGACGGTGACCGTGCCGGCGTTGCCGCCCGCGCCGCCGCTGCCGCCGAGGCTGAAGGCCGCTTGCGTGCCGACGCCGATGCCGCCGCTGATCGCCATGCCGGCGTCGCCGCCGCCGCCGCCGACCGACTGCGCGAGGATGCCGTCCGAATGCGTGCCGGTGGTCGACGTGCCGGTCAGGATCTCGGTGCCGGTCACGTTCTGACCGGTGGTAACGGAAACAGCCGATGCATTTCCGCCCGCACCGCCGGCGCCGCCGAAGGCGAGGCCGATCTGGCCGCTGCCCGCGCTGATGCCGCCGGTCACGGCCATGCCTCCCGCACCACCGCCGCCGCCGATCGACTGCGCGAAGATGCCGTGCGAATCATTACCGTTGGTCTGGACGCTCGCGATGTCGTTCACCGCCACCGTGCCGCCCACACCGCCGCCCGCGCCGCTGCCGGCCATCGTCAAGCCCGCGCCGCCGGTGCCCGTCGAAATCGTGCCGGCCACGGAGAACCCGCCGTCGCCGCCGCCGCCGCCGATCGATTGCGCCGAGATGCCGTCGGCGTGTTCGCCCGTGGTGACGATGTTGGCGGAGACCGTCACGCCGACGGCCTCGCCGTTGCTCGCGGTACCGCCGCCGCCGCCGATGGCGAAGCTGCCGGTGACCTTGTTGGAAGCGTTGCCCGAAATGCTGAGCCCGCCGGAGCCGCCACCGCCGCCGATCGACTGTGCGGCGATGCCCGCCGAGAAATCACCGGTGGTTGCGACCGCGCTCGAATCGGTGACGTTGACCGTGCCGGCCACACCGCCGCCTGCGCCGCTGCCGCCCATTGAGAAGCCGATCGACGCGCCGCTGCTGATGCCGCCCTGAACGCTCATGCCGCCGTCGCCGCCGCCGCCGCCGATCGACTGCGCCAGGATGCCGTCGGAATGGGCGCCCGTCGTCGTGAGGGCCGTCGCGGTGCTCGTGCCGCTGGTGACGTTGACCGCCGCCGCGCTGCCGCCGCCCGAGCCGTTTCCGCCGAAGGCCAAACCGATGTTGCCGCTGCCGGCCGTGATGCCGCCCGTGATCGCCATGCCGCCCGAACCGCCGCCGCCGCCGACCGATTCCGCAAAAATGCCGTTCGACTCATCGTCGAGGGTGCTGATGCTGTTGGTGCTGGTGACGCTGACCGCGCCGGCGTTGCCGCCGCCCGAGCCCGCGCCGCCCAGGCTGATGCCCGCGCCGTTGGCCGCCGTCAGCGCCGCTGCCACCGTGAAGCCGCCGTCGCCGCCGCCGCCGCCGACCGACTGCGCCTCGATGCCGTCGGAGTGCGCGCCGCCGGTCGAGATCAGGGCGCTGTTCGTCACGGTCACGGCGCCCGCGTTGCCGGCCGTACCGCCCGACCCGCCGATGCCCATTGCGCCCGAGGTCTTGAGCGTGGCCGATGCCGCGATGCTGAACGCACCGTCGCCGCCGCCGCCGCCGATCGACTGCGCCATGATACCGGCCGAGTAATCGCCGAGCGTTCCGATGCCCGAATCGTTGGAGACCGTCACGGTCTTCGAATCGCCGCCCGTTCCACCGGTGCCGCCGATGCCGAGGTCGAGCGTTGCGCCGGTACCGGCCGAAGCCGCCGCGCCGAAGCCGCCCGCTCCGCCGCCGCCGCCGACCGACTGCGCGAGAATGCCGATGGAATTGAGGCCCGCAGTCGTGATGGTGGTCGTGCTGGTCGTCGTGCCGCTGTTCACGATCACGTCACCCGCGATGCCGCCGCTGCCGCCCGAGCCGCCGAGCGCGACCCGGAAACTGCTGCCGTCGCTGATGCCGCCGGCGACCGAGAACCCGCCGTTGCCGCCGCCGCCGCCGATCGACTGCGCTTCGATGCCGTGCGACCCGTCGAGAGCTGTTTGGATCGAGGCCGTGTTGCTGACGGTGACGTCGCCCGCGCTGCCGCCGCCGCCGCCCGAACCGCCGAGCGTCAGGCCCGCCGATTGCGCGCCGTTCGAAATCGTGCCGGCGATAACGAAGCCGCCGTTGCCGCCGCCGCCGCCGATCGACTGCGCCGCGATGCCGACGCTCTGCATACCGGAGGTCGTGATGTTGCCGGAGTTGGTAACGGTGACGTCGTGGCCGTTGCTGGCCGCGCCGCCCGAGCCGCCGATCGCGACTTGGCCGGTGCGGCTGCCCGAGGCGATCGCCTGAATGGCGAAGCCGCCGTTACCGCCGCCGCCGCCCAGCGACTGCGCGAGGATGCCGTCGGAAATATCGTTGGTGGTGACGAGCATGCTCGAGTTCGTGACCGTGACGTTGCCCGAGTCGCCGCCGTTGCCGCCGGAGCCGCCCAAGCTGAAGCCGACCGCATACCCCGGCGTCGCACTGCCGGTGGCGACCAGCCCGCCGTTGCCGCCGCCGCCGCCGACCGATTGCGCCTCGATGCCGTTCGACGACGCGCCGGTCGTCATGATGAGCGCTCCCGTGCTCGTGACCGTGACGTCATCGGCGCCGCCGGCCGCGCCGCCGCTACGTCCGAGGCCGAGGCTGAGGGCGCTCGCCGCGCCGCCCGACGTCGTCCCGGCAAACTTGACCGTGATGCCGCCGTCACCGCCGCCGCCGCCGATCGATTGCGCCAAAATGCCGTTCGAGACGCTGCCCGTCGTGCCGATCGATCCGGTGCTCGTGACCGTGACCGTGCCGGCATTGCCGCCGGAGTCGGTACTGTTGCCGCCCATCAGGATGCCCATATCCGACTCGACGTCGCCGAGCACGCCGATACCGCCGTAGCCCCCGCCGCCGCCGATCGATTGCGCGAGGATGCCGTCGGACTCATCACCGGTCGTCGTGATCTGCGAGAAGCTGCCGACCGTGACGGCCATGCTGTTGCCGCCGGCGCCGCCCGTGCCGAAGCCCATGCCGGCGCCGATGCCGGTCTTGGTGAGTTTGCCCTCGATGGCCATACCGGCGGCACCGCCGCCGCCGCCGATCGACTGCGCCGCCAGGCCCGCCGACTGATCGCCGGTCGTCGCGATCGTCGAATAGCTCTCGACGTCAACCGTGCCGCCGTCCTTGCCACCGCCGCCCGTCCCGCCTTCACTGAGGGGCACGACGCGCGTCGTCGCGAGGCCCGCCGCGACCGACATGCCGCCCGAGCCGCCGCCGCCGCCGATTGCCTGCGCGAGAATGCCGTCCGAGCCTTCGCCACCGGTGGTGATCGAGACGACACCGCCGGCCTGGCCGCTGTCGAGGATCACGTTGCCGGAATGCGCCCCGACGCCGCCCGCGCCGCCGAGTGAAATATCGGCGCTCGTGCCGTTGCTGACGCCGCCCGCTGCCGAAAAGCCGCCGTTACCGCCGCCGCCGCCGATCGATTGCGCCAGCAGGCCGACGCTCTGGTCGCCGCCGGTGCTGATCGACTGCAAGCTGCTCAAGTCGACGTCGCCCGCGATCGCGCCGCCGCCGCCGCTGCCGCCCAGCGCGAGGGCGGCGCTCGATGCGTTCGAGACCGAACCCGAAACCGCGAAACCGCCGTTACCGCCGCCGCCGCCGATCGACTGCGCCGCGATGCCCGCCGAAAACGCGTTGGTCGTTTGGACTTGGGTGTTCGCCGCAACCGTCACGTCGCCGGCCGCCCCGCCGAGCGCGCCGCTGCCGCCAAGCGTGACCGCGGCGTTGAAACCGCTCGACCCGGACGCGCCGACCGCGAAGCCGCCGTTGCCGCCGCCCCCGCCGATCGATTGCGCGAGGATCCCGTCGGCTTGCATGCCGCCGGTCACGATCGAATCGGCCACCGTCCCGTACCCGCTGATCACCGTGACGTTGCCCGCATCGCTTGCGCCGCCGCCGCTGCCGCCCATCGTGACCGACGCGGCCTTGCCGGTGCTGCCGGCGCCCGCGACGCTGAAGCCGCCGTTGCCGCCGCCGCCGCCGATCGACTGCGCGAGGATGCCGTTGCTGAAATCGCCGGTGCCCGTATTGATGCCGGCGCCGGTGTTGGTCACGCTGACGTTGCCGGCCTTGGCCCCGCCGCCGCCCGAGCCGCCGAAGCTCAGCGCCGCGTCGCTGCCGTTCGCGAGCGTTCCGGCCACCGAGAAACCGCCGTTGCCGCCGCCGCCGCCGACCGATTGCGCCTCGATGCCGTTCGAGCTCGAACCGTTGGTGATAATCGTCGCGTCGCTCGTCACCGTGACGTCGTTGCCGGTGCTGCCCATGCCGCCGTTGCCGCCGAGGCTGACCGACGCGCCGGACCCGTTGCTCAGGTCGCCGGCCACGCTGAAGCCGCCGTTGCCGCCACCGCCCCCGAGCGATTGCGCGAGGATACCATTGGAACTCGAACCGCCGGTCTGAATCGTCACCGCGGTCAGGCTGGTTACGCTCGCCGTGCCGGCTGCGCCGCCGGTGCCGCCCTTGCCGCCGAGCGAGATCGCCGCGCTCGTCCCGTTCGAGAGCGTTCCGGCCACGGAGAAACCGCCGTTACCGCCGCCGCCACCCAGCGACTGCGCGGCGATGCCGTCGGACTCGTTGCCCATCGTCTGGATGTTGCCGGTGCTCGTGACCGCCACGTTACCCGATGCGCCCGCCGCGCCGCCCGTACCACCGGCGCTGATGCTGGCGGCGCTGCCGTTGGCGCCGGTTGCCGCGATGCTGAAACCGCCGTTGCCGCCGCCGCCGCCGATCGACTGTGCGAGAATGCCGTCGGACTGATCCAAGCGCGTGCTGATGTTCCCGACGCTGACGACCGTCACGGCGCCGGCCGTGGTGGAGGTGGCGCTGCCTCCGCTGCCGCCGAGGCTGAACGACGCCGAAGGAGCGTTGCTCGCGCCGCCGGCGATGCTGAAGCCGCCGTTACCGCCGCCTCCCGCGATCGATTGCGCCTGAATGCCGTCGGATTGGACGCCGCTCGTCGAGATGTCGCCGTAGTCGGTGACGCTGACCGCGCCCGACGACGCGCCGCCGCCGCCGCTTCCGCCGATGGAAAGGTTGATGCTGTTGCCGGCCGACAAGCCGCCCGCGACGCTGAAGCCGCCGTTGCCGCCGCCGCCGCCGATCGATTGCGCTTGGATCCCCGCCGCGCTGCTGCCGCCGGTCACGATGTCGACCGAACTCGTGGTCGAGCCGTTGGTGACGGTCACGGCGTCCGACGTGCCGCCGGCGGCGCCGCTGCCGCCCAGGCTGACGCCGATCGTGCGCCCGCTGCCCGAGATGTCGCCCACGACGCTGAAGCCGCCGTTGCCGCCGCCGCCGCCGACCGACTGCGCCTGGATGCCGACGGAACCGTTGCCGCCGGTGGTGATCGCCGTATTGCTGGTGACGGTGACCATGCCTGCGGTGCCGCCGCTCGCGCCCGAACCGCCCAGCGCGACCGAAACGTTGGTGCCGTTGCCGATGCTGCCGCCGACGGCGAAGCCGCCGTTGCCGCCGCCGCCACCGATCGATTGCGCCTGGATGCCGGCCGAGCTGTTGCCGCCCGTGACGATCGCAGCGGCGCCGCCGTTGGCGCCTTGGCTTGCGACGGTGACGTTCCCGGCCGTACCGCCGGCCGCGGCGCTGCCGCCGAGTGCGACCGACGCCGATGATCCGGTCGTCACGGTGCCGTCGACCGCGAAGCCGCCGTTGCCGCCGCCGCCGCCGATCGATTGCGCCTGAATGCCCGACGAGTCATCGCCGACCGTCATGATGATGCCGTCGTTGCCGGGCGCGGTGCTGGTCGTGGTGCTGTTGACGACGACGTTGCCGGCGTCGCCGCCCTGCGCACCGCCGCCGCCGAACGCCAATCCGGCTGCCGACCCGGTCGTCAGCGCGCCGTCGACAGCGAAGCCGCCGTTACCGCCGCCGCCGCCGATCGACTGCGCGAGAATGCCGGCCGAGTTGCTGTCGCCGGTCCCGATGTTGCCGGTGCTCGTCACCTTGACGAACTTGCCGTCGTCGCCCAAGCCGCCGTTGCCGGCAAATGCGACCGTGCCGGTCACGCCGGTCGTCAGAGCGCCGGCGACCGCGAAGCCGCCGTTGCCGCCGCCGCCGCCGATCGACTGCGCCGCGATACCATTCGATTCCACGCCGTCGGTCATGATCGAGCCGACGCTGGTGACCATGACCATACCGGCGTTCGAACCGGCGCCGCCCGTGCCGCCGAAGCTCGCGCCGAGGGCCGGACCGCCGGCGGCGACCGCGTCGACGCTGAAGCCGCCGTTGCCGCCGCCGCCGCCGATCGATTGGGCAAGGATGCCGTTCGAACGGTCGCCGTCGGTGATGATGTTGGAGATGACCGCCGAGCTGCCGCTGGTCACGAACACGTTGCCGGCGGTCGCGCCCGAGCCGCCTTTGCCGCCGAACGCGGCCGAGAGCGAACCGCTGCCGCTGAGCGAGCCCGTAATACTGAAGCCGCCGTTACCGCCGCCGCCGCCCAGCGATTGCGCGAGGATGCCGTTGGAATCGCTGCCGTCGGTCTCGATGCCGCCCAGGCTGTGCACCGTCACGGTCGAGGCGGTGCCGCCGTTGGAACCCGAACCGCCGAACGAAACCGACGCGGTGCCGCTGGTCGAGAGGCTGCCGGCGATCGCAAAGCCGCCGTTGCCGCCGCCGCCGCCGATCGATTGCGCCGCGATGCCGTCGGCATGCGAACCGTCAGTTTGGATCGTACCGGTGCTGGTCACGCTGACCGCCATGGCGTTGCCGCCGCCGCTGCCCGATCCGCCGAAACCCACCGAACCGGTGAGGCTCGTACCGGCAGAGGCCGCGATCGAGAAACCGCCGTTGCCGCCGCCGCCGCCGATCGATTGCGCTTGGATGCCGTCGGAGAAATCGCCGCTGCCGTCGGCGCCGGTATGGATGTTGGCCGCGCTGACGACCGTCACGGTGCCGGCGTCGGAACCGGTGCCGGCCTTGCCGCCGAAGCCGACCGCGATCGCCGGACCGCTGCCGGCCGATCCGGCCACGCTGAAGCCGCCGTCGCCGCCGCCGCCGCCGATCGACTGCGCTAAGATGCCGTCCGACCGCGAGCCGTCCGTCTGAATGATGGTGCCCGCCTCGGTAACCGAGACGTTGTTGGCGGCGCCACCGCCGGCGCCCTTACCGCCGAAGCCGAGACTCAACGCGGCGCCCGAACCGATGCTGCCGGCGATGCTGAAGCCGCCCGAACCGCCGCCGCCGCCGAGCGACTGCGCCTCGATGCCCGACGAGTCATCGCCGGTCGTGCCGATGCTGCCGGTGCTGCTGACGGTCACCGTCGAGGCGGTGCCGCCCACCGAGCCGCTGCCGCCGAAGCTGAGGTTTGCGGTCGATCCCGCCGCCAGGCCGCCCGAGATCCCGAAGCCGCCGTCGCCGCCGCCGCCGCCGATCGACTGCGCCAAGATGCCGACGGAGTGCTCGCCGTCGGTCGTGATCTGTCCGGTACTGGCGACGAACACGGACAGGCCCGCTCCGCCGTCGCCGCCGCTGCCGCCGAAATTGACGTTGCCGCCCGCCGATAGCGTCGCCGAGGCCGCGACGCTGAAGCCGCCGTCGCCGCCGCTGCCGCCGATCGACTGGGCCCGAATGCCGTCGGAGTCGTCGTCCTGGCCGCTGCCCGTACCGGTTGCGATCGCGCCGTAGCTCTCCACGCTCACGGCAGCCGCATCCGAGCCGGCCGCTCCGGCGCCGCCGAAGCTCGCGCCGAGGGAGTAGCCGCCGCTCGCATTGGCCGCAACGCTGAAGCCGCCCGAGCCGCCGCCGCCGCCGATGCTCAAGGCCGTGATGCCGTCCGACCGATCGCCCGACGTCGTAATGTTCGAGAGAACCGTATTGAGGTACGTGCCGGGGCCGGTCGATATCGTTCCGTTATTGACGGTCACCGCCCCCGAGGTGGCGCCCGTTCCGCCCGCGCCGCCGAAGGACGCGCTCAGGCCGGCGTCGCCGGACGCTGTCCCGGCAATGCTGAAGCCGCCGCTGCCGCCGCCGCCGCCGACCGACTCCGCGTAGATACCCGATGAGTCATTGCCCAAGGTCGTGATGGAGCCGTAGGTGGCAACGGTGACCGCGCCGCCTTGCGCGCCGGTCCCGGCACCGCCGCCGAAGGTCAGGCTCGCCGATGCTCCGCCGCTGAGCGCACCCGCGGCGCTGAAGCCGCCGTTGCCGCCGCCGCCGCCGAGCGACTGCGCGAGGATGCCCGCCGAGTTGTCGCCGGCCGTGCCGATGTTGCCGACGCTGAACACCGAGACGCCCATGGCGACGCCGCCGCCCGACCCGTGTCCGCCGAAGCTCAGTGAACCGGACGCGTACGTGCTGGCGCTGCCGTCGATGCTGAAGCCGCCGTTACCGCCGCCGCCGCCGATCGACTGCGCGATGATCCCGCTCGAGGAGTTGTCGTCGGCGATGCCGTTGTCGACCAGCGCCGGAAGCGGGCCGCCCTCGAGCGACGTGGCGTACGGATTGTCGCCGGTATAGATGTTGCTGTAGTTGGTGACCGTGACGGTACCGGCATTGCCGCCGGCCGCGCCGGAGCCGCCGAAGCTGCCGCTGATCGCGCCGTTCGCCACCGCGCCGGCCACGCTGAAGCCGCCGTTGCCGCCGCCGCCGCCGATCGATTGGGCGACGATGCCGGACGAACGCGAGCCGTCGGTCATGATCGTTCCCTCGAACGCCGTGCTGCCGTTGCCCGCGACGACGTTGCCGGCCGACGATCCCGTGCCGCCTGCACCGCCAAATGAAAGCGCTGCCGACGCGCCGGTGCTGAGGCCGCCGGCCACGCTGAACCCACCGTTTCCACCGGCGCCGCCGATGGATTGTGCAAGGATCGCGTCCGAATCGTCGCCGTAAGTGCCCATGTTGCCGACGTTGGTAGCGGTCACCGCCATGCCCTTACCGCCCGATGCGCCGCTGCCGCCCAGCGAGAGGCCGGCGCCGGCGTCGATGGTCAGGTTGCCGGCGATGCTGTAGCCGCCGTTGCCGCCGCCGCCGCCGATCGATTGCGCCTCGATGCCGTTGGCCTGCTCGCCCGCCGTGAAGATCGAACCGACGTTGGTGACGGTGACGATGCCGGCGTCGTCGCCGGAGCCGCCCTTACCGCCGATCGAGCCGGCAGCGCCGACCCCGAACGACGCGGATCCGGCGATGCTGAAGCCGCCCGAGCCGCCGCCGCCGCCGAGCGACTGCGCTTGAATGCCGTTGGAACTGTCGCCGTTGCCGGTGAACTTGCCGGTGGCCGGGTCGATGCCGGTCATGATGTTCGTGAAGCTCGTGACCGTCACGTTGCCGGCGGTCGATCCGGTGCCGCCGCCGCCGCCGAGGGACGCGGCCAGCGACGCTTCACCCGAGCCGGCCGCGCCCACGCTGAAGCCGCCGTCGCCGCCGCCGCCGCCGATCGACTGCGCGAGGATACCGTCGGACCGCTGGCCCTCGGTGGCGATCATCGCTTCGCTGCCCGCGGTGCCGCTCGAAACGGTCACGGCACTACTAAATGAACCAGGACCGCCGGTGCCGCCGAACGAGGCGGCGAGTGCCGCACCCGCGCTCACCGCTGCCGAAATGCTGAAGCCGCCCTGACCGCCGCCGCCGCCGATCGATTGGGCGAGGATGCCGGCCGAGTCGTCGCCGGTCGTGATCACCGAGCCGGTGCTGCTAACGGTCACCGAGCTCGCCTGATTACCCGTGCCGCCGGCGCCGGCGAAACTCAGGCTGCCGCCCGCCGCGGCCGCCAGCGAGCCGGCGACGGAGAATCCGCCGTTGCCGCCGCCGCCGCCGATCGACTGGGCAGCGATGCCGTTGGCGCCCTCGCCGTTGGTCTTGACGGTGCCGTTGCTGTTCACCGTGACGTCGAGGCCCTTACCGCCGCCGCCGCCCGAACCGCCGAATCCGACTGCCGCGCCGGCCGTGGCCGAAAGATCGGCACCAACCGCGAAGCCGCCGTTGCCGCCGCCGCCGCCGATCGATTGCGCTAAAATGCCGTCCGAGAAATTGCCCGAGCCGTCCTGGCCCGTCTCGACGTTGCCGTTGCTATAGACGTAGACGGAGCCCGCGTCGTTGCCCGAACCGCCCGCGCCGCCCATCGAAAGAGCGATGCTGGGACCGACCGAAGCCGCGCCGGCCACGCTGAACCCGCCGCTGCCGCCGCCGCCGCCGATCGACTGCGCGACGATGCCCGACGCATACGCGCCGTTCGTCGTGATGTTCGCGGCCGAGCCGAGCCCGTTGTACACGGTGACGGACTGCGCGAATCCGCCGGCGGCGCCGCCGCCGCCGATCGCAAACGACGCCGCGCTGCCGCCGCCGAGCGCCGCGCCGACGCTGAGCCCGCCGTTGCCGCCGCCGCCGCCCAGCGATTGGGCGAGGATGCCGTCCGAATCGTCGCCGCGGGTCGTGATGCTGTTCGTGCTTTGAACGTAGACGTTATTTGAAGACGCGCCGCTGCCGCCGCTCCCGCCGACCGCGAGCGCCGCGCCCGATCCGAACGAGAAGTTCCCGGCCACGCTCGCGCCGCCGTCGCCGCCGCCGCCGCCGATCGACTCCGCAACGATGCCCGAGGAGCGATTGCCGACCGTCGTGATCGCGCCGCCGCTGCTGAAAATCGTGACCGTGCTGGCCGTCTGGCCGCTGCCGCCCGATCCGCCGACGCCGACGGCCGCCGAGGCGCCCGCGCTGAAGTCGAGCGAGGCCGCCAGCCCGCCGGTCCCGCCGCCGCCCCCGACGGACTGCGCGAAGATGCCGTTCGAATCGTCACCCGTAGTGCCGATGCCGGCCGCGTTAAACACCGTGACCGATTGCCCGATGCCGCCCGCCGCTCCCGAACCGCCGTAGGCGAGGCCGGCCCCGACCGCCGAGATCGTGGCCGCAACGCTGAAGCCGCCGTTGCCGCCGCCGCCGCCGATCGATTGGGCGAGGATGCCGTTGGAGTCGGCGTTCGCGGTGTTGATTTGACCGCTGTTGTTAACGTAGACCGTGTTGCCGTCGCCGCCGTGCAGGCCGGATCCGCCGACCGCAAGTCCGCCCGCGGCGAGCCCGAGGCTGCCCGAAATCGCAAAGCCGCCCGAACCGCCGCCGCCGCCGATCGACTGCGCGAAGATGCCGTCGGACAACTGGCCGCTGGTGGAAATGGAATTACTGTTGATGACGTTGACCGTGCCGGAGTCGCCGCCGGCGCCGCCCGTCCCGCCGACGGAAATCGCGACGGCCGCCAAACCGACCGCAGCCGAGAAAGCGAAACCACCGTTGCCGCCGCCGCCGCCGACCGACTGCGCTTGGATGCCGCTCGAGCGGTCGCCGAACGTCTGGATGCTGGCCGAACCGGTCGTGTCGACGAACACGTTGCCGCCGACGCCGCCGGAACCGGCGTTGCCGCCGATCGCAATCGCGCCGCTAAACCCGGCGCTCGCGGCGCTTCCCCCATTGCCGCCGCCGCCGCCGACCGACTGCGCCAGAATCGCCGACGAATCGTTGGAACGGGTCTCGAGATTGCCGGAGTTCGTGACGTTGACGTTGCCGCCGTCGCCGCCTTCACCGCCGCCGCCGCCGACCGAGAACCAGCCGGTCGCGCTGCCGCCGTTGCCGCCGCCGCCGCCGACCGACTGTGCGAAAATAGCCTGAGCTCCGTACGTGGCCTGCTGGCCGTTGACGAACAGACTCGATCCCGTCGCCCAAGTCGTGACGTTGGCGGAATTGGTGACGTTGACGGTGCCGGCGCCGCTCGTCGACGAGCCGGTGCCGCCGACCGCAAACGCGCCGCTGCCGTTGCCGCCGTCGCCGCCGCCGCCGCCGACCGACTGCGCGAAAATGCCCTTGGACGCCACGCCGTAGGTGACGATCGAACCTTGCGTGTTGACGACAACGTCGCCGCCCGCGCCGCCCGTTTGGGCCGCGCCGCCGAATCCGACCAAGCCGGAACCGCTGCCGCCGGAGCCGCCGCCGCCGCCGACCGATTGCGCCAAAATCCCGTACGAACCGTTGTTGGTCGTTTCGATGCTCGACCCGGCATCCATGATCGCCGTCGCGTTACCGCCCGAGCCGCCGTTGGCGCCGTTGCCGCCGAACGATGCGAGACCCGCAACGCTGCCGCCGCTGCCGCCGAATCCGCCGACGCTCTGCACGAACATGCCGAAGGCGGAGACGCCCTCGGTCAAAATCGAACCGCCGGTCTGCAATTCGCCGGTGGCGCTGCCGCCAGACTGCGCGTTGCTGCCCGAACCGGCGCTTCCATAGAAGAGACCAAAGCCGCCGCCGCCGTTGCCGCCGCCGCCGCCGACCGACTCGATGAACATCCCGTGGGCGCCGTCGCCGTAGGTCTGGATGGCGGTCTGGACTTGGACGTTGATGCTGCCGCCGAGCCCGCCCGCCGCTCCGCCGCCGCCGTCGCCGACGAAGCCGTCACCATCGCCGCCGTTGCCGCCGACGCCGCCGTCGCTCGAGCCGAAAACGCCGTAGCCTTTCGTCCCGGTCGTCGTTATCCCGAGCAGGTTGCTCAAGTTGATCGTGGCCGTCAGCGAGCCGCCGTTGCCGCCCGATCCGCCGTCGGCACCGCCGCCGCCGAGATAGTACGTGCCGCCGCTGCCGCCGTTGCCGCCGTTGTCGAAGATCGCGAAACCGCTGCCCGACGACGTGAAAATTGCGGTGCCGGGATTGCCGCTGGAATAGTTGACCGGCGAGCCCGGCGATGCGCCGTTACCGCCGCCGCCGCCGCTGTCGGGCGAAACGAACAATGCGCCGTCGCGGCCGTTGCCGCCGTCGCCGCCGCTGTCGTTGATCGACTGCGCGCCGATGCATGAAATCGTGTAACCGTTCGGATTCGGCAGCGTCGAGCAGTCGGTTGGATTCGCTTGCGCAGCGCGCGGCGAACATGCTGCGATCAGCGTTGCAACGACGACCGCAACCGTTACCGCAAACGATTTATGTTTCACGGCGTCACGACGATGTTGATCGGCAACGTATGCGCGACGCCGCTCGGTCCGGTTGCAACGAGGCTGATGTTATACGTGCCCTGTTGCGTGTTGCCCGACGGTCCCGACGACGTTCCGGGCACGAGCGTACCGGCAATGACCGTGCCCGGCGCAATTGCCGACGGCGTCACGACGCCGGCCGGCAGCTGATTCGTCGAGACCGCGCCGACTTGCCCCGTACCGGCGACGATGTCGCCCGTGCCGTTTTGCAGATTCGGTGTGCCTTGACCGGGGCCGGGCGTTCCGCCGTTGCCGCCGGTTGCCGGCGTCGGCGTCGGGAGCGACGGACCGCTGCTGCCGAAACCATTACCGCTGCCGACACCGGGCAACGTGCTTCCGCCACCACCGCCGCCGCACGCCGCCAATACGGCGACGCTCAAGATCGCTGCGCCCATCGCAACTTTGCGATTGCGGCGCCACAAGAATGCGAACAGCGTGAAGATGCCGCCGGCAATCGGAAGCGCGGCATGGCGAATCGCGCGTGCCATCGGCGTGACGGAACCGCTGTTCGATCCCGTCGTCGTCAGCGTCACGTTCACGCTCACGGGCGTCGTACCGGAAACCGTGACCGGCGATGACGTGCACACGGCTCCCGTCGGCAGTCCGGAACACGTGACCGTTACCGTACCGTTGAATGAAGACGCGCCCGTCAACGTGACCGGAATCGTCATGCTCTGTCCGGCGCCCAGCGTTTGCTGGTTCGCGATCGTCGAACCGATGGCGAAATCCGTGACGTTGCCGTTGGTGACGTTGAACGTAACACCCGACGACATCGACGATTGATTTTCGGAATCGCCACCGTAATTTGCGGTGATCGTATGCGATCCGGCAGCTAGCGACGTGGTGGTCAACGTTGCGCGCGCGTGCCCGTCGAGCGACGCCGTGCCGATCGTCGTGCCGCCGTCCTTATATGTAACGGTGCCGGTCGGGACATCGGGGACGCTGCCGGAGATCGCCGCAGTGAACGTTACCGGCGATCCGAGTGCAGCGCTGCTCGACGTCGCCGAAAGCGCCGTCGTCGTTGCGAACTGTGCAACCACGAACCCGACGATCGCTGAAGTGCTCGCACCATCATTGCTGTCGCCGCCGTACGTCGCGGTCAAATTGTGCGTGCCCGCTCCGCTGAACTGCGTGGTAATCGCTGCCGAGCCGCTGGCGAGCGTTTGCGTCGAGCCGATCTGCGTGCCGCCGTCGAAAAACTTGACGGTGCCTCCATTGGGAGGCGATGAGCCCGTAACCGTCGCCGTTAGCACGACGTTCTGGGTCGGCGCAGCGGACGACGGTGCAACGCTCAATCCGGTCGAGCTCAAGCTCGTGCCGACGTTCTCGATCACGGATCCCTGAGCGGCCGTATTGTTCGTGTCACCGCTATACGCGGCGGTAATCGTGTACTGACCCGTGTTGAGGGTCGACAGCGACACGCTGGCCGAGTTGCCCGAGAGCGCCGGCGTCCCGAGCGGCGTTCCGCCGGGATTTTTCGTGAACGCAACCGTTCCCGTAGGCGACGCGCCGGTACTCGTCACCGTCGCGGTGAAGGTGACGTTCGTGAACGGCGTCGTCGGGTTCGGGACCGCAACAACGTTCGTCGTTGCCGTCGCTTTCGAAGCGGTGAAGGTCGCAGTCGCCGTTGACCCGCCGTCTGCGCCACTATACGTTGCAACGATCGTGTGCGACGTGCCGGACAGATTGCTCACCGTCACCGATGCTTGGCCGCCCGAGAGGGCCGGGTTTCCGATGCCGCTGCTGTTGTCGGTGAACTGTACGTTGCCGGTCGGCGTCGAGCCGTCCGAAGCGGTGACGACGGCGGTGTAGGTCGGATTCGTTCCGAGGAACGGCGTCGCCGGCGAAATCGTCAGTGCGGTCGTCGTCGACGCGTTGCCGACGACCACGGTCTGCGCCGATGACCCCGAGCCGTTGAAACTCGTCGTCGCAGCGTAGGTCGCGGTGATGCTGTGACTGCCGGTCGGCGTCGCGGTCCAATTGTAGGTCGCTTGCCCGGCGCCGTTGACCGGTCCGGTACCCAGCGTCGTCGCGCCGTCGGAGAACGTCACCGTTCCGGTCGTCACGGGTGTCGTCGTCCCACTTATGGAGACCGTGGCCGTCAGCAGGTCCGGGGAGTTCAACCCGGGCGCCGTCGTTGCTGCGGCGAGCGTCGTCGCCGTATTGGCGGGCGTGATGGTGAACGCGCCCATCGTGCCGTGCGATGCGGCGAAGTTGATCGAACTCGAATAGCAGGCGGTGATCGTGTGCGAACCCGCGCCGAGTTGCGTCGTGACCAGCGTCGCCGTTCCGTTGGCGAGCGGCGCATTTCCAAGTACGTTCGACGAGCAATTGCTCGAGCCGTCGGCGAACGCAACGCTGCCGCCGGGGACGCCCGCCGATGACGTCACGCTCGCCGTGAGCGAAACGTTGGAACCGGCCGTCGTCGTCGGAGGCGGCGTGCCGGCCGTCGTCGTGGTCGCCGCCTGGTTGATGGTCACGGTGAATGGCGACGCGGCGCTGGACGCGGAAAACTGCGAGACCATCGGCGGCACGTACGTCGCCGTGATCGAGTGCGTCCCGCCGCCGAGTGCGGTCGTCGCTACCGAAGCGCTGCCGGCGCTAAGCGGGCCCGATGCGATGACCGTGACATTCGGACTCGTGCCTTCAGTAAAGTTGACGGTGCCGCTCGGCGTGCCGCCCGAGCTCGTCACGGTCGACGAGAGCGTCACGCTGCTTCCGAACGTCTGCGTTGTCGGATTCGCGCTGCCGGTGGTCGTGGTGCCCGTTCCAACCGTCACGTTGATCGTGGTCGCAAACACGTACGGCGAGCCGTCGGAGTATTGGAACGCAATTGCGTGAACGCCGGCTTGCGAAATGCCGGTCGTCGTGAACGTCATGACGCCGCCGGCTCCCACCGCGACACCGGTCGAGAGCGTCGTGCTGGTGAGGTTGTCGAAAATCGAAATGTTTCCGGTGGCCACGGCGGCGCCGGTTGCGGGCGACGTCGCGTGACACGTCAACGTTACGCTTTGCGACGGCGCGATCGTCGAGGATGACGCCGAACATGCGATGTTCACCGGCATGTCGACCGTATAGCTGATCGACGTGGAGCTGGCGGCGTTGTTCGCGTCGCCGGCATACGACGCCGTGATCGTGTGCGCTTCGGAGATCAGCGTCGTGGGCGGATTCGATGCGCTCGGAGCCGGCTGCGTGCCGGCCGACAAACTCGTTGTCGCGGGCGTCGTGAAGACGCCGCTGGCGACCGCGCCCGACCCGAGCGTCGTCGACGTCGTCGTGTCGGTAATCGTCGTCGTGGCCGTTCCGGTAACGACGACGCCGGTCGACGTGACCTTGGTCGTCGCGGTGAACTTGACCGACGTGCCGTAGCCGTCGGGCGATCCCGGAGTGGCGGTGAGCGTCGTGGTGGTGGGGACCGCCGCTGCCGAAGCGATTGCCGTCTGCGAGAGGCACGCTAGGGTGAGCGCAAACAAAACCCTGCATAGAGTTTCGCAAAACCGCGTAAGCGATTGCGTCGAAACCAAGAACACCCTCTCGAATTAACGCACGAAAATGGGCGCCGCATTGAACCGAATGTCGTGGGTATCGTGCTGCGCCCGCTATCGTGTTAGGTTGCCTTCGGACCAAAGCCTTTGAGCTTTGTAAGCGTAGTGTAAGAGGTTTGTTACACTACCGATCCTGTATTTTGGCTGGCAAGTAACCGTGAGGGAACCTTGTACTCTCAGGGAAAAAATCAATGACGGATATCACCTTTTTCGCGAACGACGCAGCGCGCGGTCTCGATATACGCGCGTAAAAAGGGTTCATCCAGATACGTCCTGTCGTAGGGATACTCTTCAGCGAACGCGCTGCGGCTATTTTTTAATCGGCACGCCGCCGGGCTTGCTCACGCTGAACCAATCGCTCTTGACCGGGTCCCAGCGGACCATGATGACGCCGCTTTCGCCGAGGCCGCGCTGCGGATAGGTCTTGAAATCGTAGCGGCCGTTCACGCCGGTGAAGTTTTGCAAATTCGCCAGGTAATCGTGCACTTGCGCGGCGGTCGCATTCGTGCCGAGTGTGCGCAGCGCTTGGATCACCTGAAGGCCCGGATCCCACGGCGTGCTCTGGGTGACGTCGGGCTTGACGCCGATCACCGCCATTGCATCGAAGAACGCCTTTTGCGCGTTCTTCGTCGGACCGTCGGTTACGCCGTCGACCGCGGCGATTTCCGGGTTCGGGAAATACAGCTCCTTCGGTAGGAACGCCGCGTACTGTTTCATCTGCACGTGGGTCGAGTTCGCGTTCGAGGTGACGACCGGGATGTTGAGCGCGACGTCTTGGATGCCGCGGAGAACCGTTGCGGCCGGCGTTCCCGCAGCCCATGCGATCAAGGCTTGCGGTTGCGCGGCCTTGATCCGCGCCAGTTGCGCGGTCACGCTCAGGTCGGCCGGGTTGAAGTGCTCGCGTGCGACGAGCGCGCCGCCGGTCGCGGCGAACGCCGCATCGATCGCGCGATCGGCTTCCTGACCGCTCGCATCGGTCGTCGTGATCGCGGCGATGCGCGAGAGACCGAGCGCCCGCAGATATTTGATCGAAACGGCGACGGTGTCGGTGATGCCGGTGCTGGCCGAGAACACGTAGCTGCCCGGCGGCGGACGCAGCGCGGGCGAGAGGCAGTAGTCGACCGGTCCGTCTTTCGCGACGATCGGCAAGATGGCGCCGCACGTCGAACCGAACGACCCGCCGAAAATTACCGCCGGCTTCTTCGCGATCGCGTCGTTGGCGAGCTGTACCGCCGTCTGCGGGTTGGTCTGATCGTCTTCAAAGACGAATTTCACCGGCTGGCCGTTGATGCCGCCGTTCTTGTTCACGTAAAGCTCGAGCGCTTGCAGTCCCTGTTGCGTCGTCGTGCCCACGAAGGCGCCGACCCCGGTAAGCGAGACGATGGCCGTCAATTCATACGGGTCCGCAGCGCTGCTCTGCCGCGGGCCCAGGACCGTGGCGCACAGGACGGCGGCCAACACAACGCGAGAAAAGGCGCGAAAGCGAAGCATGCATTTCCCTCCGGCAAACTGCGGGTAGCTTCCGGAGGAGGGAATTTTCACCCGCCGGAACGTTTCAGGCTCGGAGTCTTTAGGAGGCAGCACCATGGCCATGACCGCGGAAGAAAACGAGCGCCTGACGCAAGTCGGCCCCGGAACGCCGGGCGGCGAACTCTTGCGGCGCTACTGGCAGCCGGTCGCGGCCGCGCTCGAACTTGCCGAGAATCCGGTGAAGCTGGTGCGGTTGCTGGGCGAAGATCTCGTCCTCTACCGGACCCGCTCGGGCGAGTTCGGGCTGATCGACACGACGTGCCCGCATCGCTGCGCCTCATTAGAGTACGGCGTCCCCGAGCCGCACGGACTCCGCTGCGGATACCACGGCTGGCTCTTCGACTTGGGCGGCAAGTGCGTCGAAGCGCCGTTCGAAGACCGGATGCATCCCGAGGCCCGGTTCAGAGACAAGGTCTCGATCAAGGCGTATCCGGTCGAAGAACTCGGCGGCCTGCTCTTCGCCTACCTCGGGCCGCAGCCGGCACCGCTGTTGCCGCGCTGGGATTTGCTCGTGCGCGACGACATCGACCGGGCAATCGAAGTTCACCCACTGCCGTGCAACTGGCTGCAGTGCATGGACAACTCCGCCGATCCGGTGCACTTCGAGTTCTTGCACGCCTACTGGGGAAACTACGAGCTCGAGCGCATGGGCTTGCCGCCCTCGATGAAGCAGGCGAAGCACCTCAAGATCGAGTTCGACGTGTTCCGCTACGGGATGATGAAGCGGCGCCTGGCCGAGGGCGAGAGCGAAGATTCGACCGAGTGGCGGATCGGGCACCCGTTGCTCTTTCCGAACATCCTGGCCGTCGGCGACAAAGCGCACGCGCATCTGCAGTTCCGCGTCCCGATCGACGACGTCAATTCGCGTAACTACACGTACTGGACCTCGCCGCGCGAGCCCGGGGCCCAACCCGCGCCCACCGTCTTCAAGCTGACCGAGATGTTCGATCAGAACCGGCGCCTGATCGGAAAACTGGATTGTGTGGGCAATCAGGATATGGTCGCCTGGGTCGGCCAAGGACCGGTCTCCGACCGCACGCGCGAACATCTGGGCGCGAGCGATCGCGGCGTGATTCTCTACCACAAGATGCTCTTCGAAAACATGGACCGCGTCGAACGCGGCGAGGAGCCGATCGCCGTCATCCGCGATCGGGCTGAGAACGAGCCGATGATCAACATCGAGCGCGGCCGCGAGCTCAGCTCGCACGAAGCGTTCGAGTACGACCGCGACTTCGGACACAACTACAAACAGACCGTAGCCGGCGCGACCGCGGCGCGGTGAAGCTGCGCCTGGGCTTTGCCGGTCTCGGCGTCGGGACCGGCATGTTCTTGCGCAGCATCGACCAGGAACCCAACGTCGAGATCGTCGCGGCCGCGGAAGTGCGGCCGCAAGCGCTCGAAACGTTCGCGCAACGTTACGGCGGCCGCACGTACGACAGCGTCGAGGCGTTGTGCGCTGATCCGGACGTCGACGTCGTTTGGATTGCGACACCGAACCACATGCACCGCGAACATACCCTGCTCGCGGCGGCGCATCGCAAGCACATCATCTGCACGAAACCGATGGCGCTGACCGTCGAAGAGTGCGCGGCGATGTGCGAGGCCGCCGAGCGCAACGGCGTTGCGCTCTTGTGCGGACAAACCTATAGCATGGCCTCGGACATTCAGGCGATGGCGCAGGTCGTCGCGTCCGGCCGGCTCGGCCGCGTCATCGCGATCACGATGGCGATGTCCGCCGACTGGCTCTTGAAACCGCGCGTGCCCGAAGAGCTCGACGAATCGCTCGGCGGCGGTGTGCTCTATCGCCACGGCCCGCATCTCGTCGATACCGCGCGCGTACTTGCCGGCAAGCGGCTGCGCAGCGTTCGCGGTTCGGTCGGCCGCTGGATGCCCGAACGCCCGTGCGCCGGTAACTTCTCGGCGTTTCTGTCGTTCGAGGACGGGACGCCGGCGACCATCTCTTACAACGGTTACGGCTACTTCGATACCTCGGAGTTGACGTGGGGGATCGGGAACCGCCAATACTCCGACGCCGAGCGCGTCACCGTGCGGCGCGAGTTGCGCGGCGGCACCTCCGATGGCGCGGGCGGCAAAGAAGCGATGCGCTTCGGCGCGGCCGGGGAAGCGCCGCTGCTCGACGATCCGAACGACGTGAACAAAATCTCACCGTGGTTCGGTTTGACCGTCGTCAGCTGCGAGCGTGGCGACATCCGCCAATCACCGCACGGCATCTTCATCTACGACGACGACGGGCGGCACGAAGTCCCGGTAAAGCTCGACCCGATCGGTCTCCCCGACGTCAAAGAGCTCTACGACCATTTGACGCATGGCAAACCGCTGACGCACGACGGCCGCTATGCGCTCGCGACGCTCGAGGCCTGCACCGCGATCTTGCGGTCATCCGACGAAGGACGCGAAATCGTTCTCGAGCACCAGGGTGCTTATTCGGCGGGTCGACCGCCGGGATAACTGACCGGCCGGAACTGGCCGTGCGCCGCGTCCCAGCGCGAAACGATGTCGCTCTGCAGCGCGCCGCTCTGCTGCCCGAAGCGGAAATCGTAGATCACGTTTGCGCCCGGAAAGTTGTAGAGGTGTGCGATGTAGTAGCGGACTTCTTGCGCGGTCGGATTCTCCGGCACGTGCCGCAGCGCGTCGATGAGCACCAACGTGATGTCCCACGTCGCCGCATAGCCGCCGTTCGTCGGCAATCCCGCGGCGCTCAAATACTTCCGCAAGATCTCTTGCTGCTTGAGGACGGCGGCCGGCTCGTGCGCACCGACGACCCACGACGCGCCGCCGATGAAATTGATGTCGCGCGGCAAGACATCCGCGCTCTGCTGCATTTGGTCGGCCGTCTCGTTGACGCTGTTCGATACCACCGGGACGTTGATGCCGGCGTCGTGCAGCGCTCGGAGCGTTAGCCCGAACGGCGCCCCAACGCTCCAGGTCACGATCGCATCGGGATTGGAGGCCTTGATCTGCGATGCCTGAGCCGTCAGCGTGATGTCGGAGGGCGAAAACCGGATGTGCGCGACCTGATGCAGCGAGGCGAACTCTTTCAGGCCGAATGCCTGCTCGAAGCCGCCGTCGGCAGCCTGACTGCTGGCGTCGGTTGCGTCGAGCACCGCGATGCGTTTGAGCCCGCGGCCTTTCAGAAAACGCAGCCCGGTGATCGCAATATCGAGTGCCGAGCCCTGCTGCATGAACATGTAGCCGCCACGCGGCGAGTTCACGAACGGCGAGTCGCAGTACGCCACGGGTCCGCTTTTGGAGATGAGCGGAATGACGGCTTCGCACGATGCGGTGAGCTCGGGCCCGATGAACGCTGGGATCTTTTGCGCCATCAGCCCGTTGACGAGTTGCACGGCGACCTGCGGGCTCGACTGATCGTCGAGTACCGTCACCTTGAGCGGGCGCCCGTGAATTCCGCCGGTGGCGTTGATGTACGACTCCATCGCGACCATCGATTTTGCCGCCGCCTGGCCGACGAAGGCGCCGGCGCCGGTCTCCGAGAGCACGGCCGTCAACGCGTACGGCGTTGGTTGCTGCGCACCGACGGGCAGGCCGAAGGCTAGGACGCACGCCGCCAGCAGTGCCGGTGCGGCGTTTCTCGCGCGCTTCAATGGCTCGCCGTCGCGGGCGTATAGTCCACGAGATCCGGAAAGACGCTGCTCGCGAGCAAGTCCAACGTACGTTTCGACTGCTCGAACGTGAGATCGCCGAATGCGATCCGGCAGTTGAGATAATTGATACCCGACTCCTCGATGTACTTGATCAAGCCGTCGCGCACGGTCGCCGGGCTGCCGGCAAAGACGATTCCCAGCCGTACGGCTTCATCGAAGTCCTCGACCGCCGCGCGATTCTTCGGCACGTTGAACTGACGAGGCAGCAGCGTGTTGTGATAAATCCAACGCCCGTGCGCCGGCCGCGCAAGCGCGCGCGCTTCTTCATCTGTATCGGCCACGACGATGTGCTTCGACGTTCCGAAGAACGGCATGTCCGCCGGGTCCTTTTTGGCCACCGCCCACTCTTGCACGAAGCGATCGTGCAGCACGCGGGCCGCTGCGGCCGTATGGTTGGTGAGCAAGTTGACGTTGTGTTCCGTTGCCCACACGGCCGTATCCGGTGAACCGATCCCATACCAGAGCGGCGGCCGCGGCTTCTGATACGGTTCGAGCACGACCGGAAGGTTCGTATACCGGTAGTGACGGCCTTGGAACGTCATCGTCGCGCCGCTCTCGGCGGCGGCAAAGCACCGCATGATGACCTCGAGCGCCTCCGCATACATCTCGTTGGCGTCCTCGAGCGGCACGCCCATGAAGCCGAGTTCGATCGGCGAGATACCGCGGCCGATACCGAGCTGCATGCGCCCATGGCTCATCTGATCGAGCATGCAGATCTCGTCGTAGAGCCGGTACGGGTTGTACATCGCGAGCGTAAAGACGGAGGTACCGATGTTGACCGTCTTCGTCCGCTGCGCGAGCGCCGCCAGAAAGAGGGACGGCGACGGCGCCATCCCGAGCGGGGTGGCGTGGTGCTCGTTGATGTGAACGCAATAGATCCAGCCCGACTTATCGCACTCTTCGTACAGGCGCAAGCGGTCATCGTATTGCTGTGACAACGGTACCGCAGCGCGGTCCATATGGTCCGTGACGCCGAATTTCATCGTGAGACGATCGTTCCAGCCGAGGTGTTTTATGCCCCGCTCCTGGGACGAGCAGACCAGCTCACCTCGCGGCCAGCTTCGTGAAACCCACAGCGTTCGAGGACCCGGCGCGATGCGGCATTGTCTCCTGCGACCCATGCCCAGAGAGGCCGGTCTTCATCCCGCCGCCCACGCAAGATAACGGTTTCACGTGGAAGGCTGCTCACTTTTTCCGGATCATTTCTTCAGCTTCGGCCAATAGCGCAGCAACGTCGACGTCCACATTGTGCACGAAGCCGCGGATGTTCGGCTCGCGCTTTTCTCGCCCGTTCACGACGCGAACGCGAATCGCGTTGCCCCAAATGGTGTAGCGCGTCGCGGCTGGTGCATTACGGCCGTGAAGCCAGGCGCGCACGCGGTCCGTTAGCTCCGCGGCCGTTTTGCCCGGCACGCGAATCGGCGCGGTTACGGTAAAAAGCAGCGTCATACCATCCGGGACGTCATCGCGCAACGCATTCTGCATAGCGGCAATGAGCCCAAGCGCAACCTTGTCAAAGCGCAGTCCTCGCTTCGAACTCAACTGCGTTTTAGCTGCCTGTCCGGTTTCTGGCATCTATCAGCCGTTCCGGGTTGGGACACGTACCGCTTTGCAGGCGAGCTAGCGGTTTGCGGTCGGACCCGCCTTCCCGCCGATTTCGCTTACGGTCGACCACGCGTTCTTCGCAGGATTCCAACGGACGAGGACCACGGACGACAAGCCGACACCGCGTTGGCTGCCGTCGCGGAAATCGAATATCCCAACGGTCCCGGCGTAACCATGAAAGGTTTCGAGGTAATCGCGTAAGTCTTTCGCCGTCGCGGTGGTGCCGAGCTTGCGCAGCGCCTCCACGAGAATCAATGCCGGGTCCCATGAAAGGCTGTGAGGGGCGTCCGGTTCGATGCCCTTTGCGCGCAACTTCTCGTAAAAGACGCGCTGCGCATCGCGCACGGGCCCTTTGTTTGAAACATCGTACGTCACAAATCGCGGCGCGGTGAGGTAGAAGTGCTCCGGTACGTATGACGCATATTGGGCGAGCTGCGCGTGCACGAGGTTACCAAAATTCGTCATGACGGGGACCTTCTCGAGTCCCGCATCCTTGAGCGCGTGCAGAGCCGTTCCGAGCGGCGTCCCAACGCACGTGATGATGATCGCGTCGGGATCGGTGCTTTTCAGTCGAGCGGCTTGCGCTGAAAGCGACACGTCGCCGATTCCGAAGTGCTCGCGGCCCACGATGTGAACCGCTCCGTACGTGGCCATGCCCGACACGATGTCGATCTGCTGATCCTGATCTTGACCGGCCGCATCCGTAGACGAGAGCACCGCGATCCGCTTCCATCCCAAGGACTGAGCGAAATTGAACCAGGCCCGCGTTTGGTCGAGCGTGGACACCGAGGTTGAGAAGGCATAGCTGCCGGCCGGCGGATGAATTGCCGGCGCGAGGCAATACATCAGCGGTCCGTTGCGAACGAGCGGCAGAATCGACAGGCACGAGGCGATGTAGCTCGGCCCGATGATGATGGGCACGTTCTTCGCGATGATGCCGTTCGCGAGTTGTACGGCGGTCGCGGGCTGCGACTGATCGTCGGCAATGACGAATCGAATCGGCTGTCCATGGATGCCGCCCGACTTGTTGACGACGTCCTGAACCGTGAGCAGCGATGCCTGTTCACCGGCGCCGAGGAGTGCTAACGGCCCCGTAAGCGAGAGGATTGCATTGATCTCGTACGGTTCCGCAGCGTTCGCCCGCGGAGCGGTCGTGACGAGCAGCGCCGCCATTGCCATGACGGCGAGGCACTTTGCAACCGAATTAGACTTCTGCACGGACTGCCTCCAGGGTGGCCGGCGCTTACGCAACGAGCGGCTCGTTGAGGTGACGCAGTTTGGGAATCACGTCGCTTGCAAAAAGACGCAAGCTATTCTCCGTTAGATCGTGCGGCAGCGTCCCGAAATGAAAGACGCCGACGTGCGTGTCGAAGCCCCATTCGAGCGCGTTGCGCTCGAGCTGTTGGCGGACCGTGTCGGGACTTCCGCACAGGATGACGCCGTGCTGCATGAGGTTCTCGAACGTTTGCTCGCCAAAAATCGGCGTCTTGTCCTGGGCGATCCGGCGCTGCGATTCGAGCGACGTATAGCCCGGCGGGAAGAAACGATGTCCCGGCATTCGGAAGAACGTGTTGTACATGTTCTCGATATGCGGCTTCATCTCGCGATGGGCGCGCTCGTCCGTGTCGGCGACGTAGATCGGACAGCCCCAGCCAAGCTGCTCCGGGCCGGCCGTCCAGCCCGCCTCGTTCGCGACTTCCCGGTAGAGATCCATGTACTTCTTGCAAGCGGCGGCCGTGCTCAGGTTTTGCAGGTACTTGTAGCGATGGTCATCACGAGCGGCCCACGCCACCGTTTCGCTGCTGCCGTTGGTTGGGATCCATATCGGCGGATGAGGTTTTTGATACGGCCGCGGCCAGATGTTGACCCACGGAATGTGATAGTGTTTGCCTTCGAAGGCGAACGGTTCTTTCGCGGTCCAAGCGCGAACGATTAACTCCTGCGATTCGTGGGCGCGTTCGTGCGAATCGGCAGGGTTAACGCCCCACACTAAGTACTCGATCCCAATCCCACGCACGAAGCCGCTAATGAGCCGGCCGCCCATGATATTGTCGAGCATCGCCAGTTCTTCGGCCACCATGAGCGGGTGGTCGCGCAGCGGCGTTGCGTTCCCGAGGATGGCGATCTTGATGCGCTTCGTTCGGCGCGCAAGCGTCGCCGCAATGAGGTTCGGCGAGGGCATCAGGCCGTATGCCGTCATGTGGTGTTCGTTGAGGACGACGCCGTCGAAATCGAGCTCTTCCGTTAACTCGAGTTCGTCGAGGTAGCGATTGTAGAGCGCGTGGCCCTCTTCGGGGTCGTAGGCCGAATTCGGCAAGACCATCCAAGCGGAATCGTAGCGCGCGCGAATCTCCGGATCGAGCGGCGCGTACGGCATGAGGTGAAAGAAGAAAAATTTCATCCGATAGCCTCGACGAATGAGGAGTTGATCGCGTGTTGGAGGCGTTCGGGCTGCTCGATGTGGGCATAGTGCCCGCAGTTTTCGAGGATCGTGGTCCGCGCGTTGGGGAGCAATGCCGCAAGTGCATGCGCGTACGCAATCGGAAACAGGCGATCGGTGTCGCCCCAGATCAGGTGCACCGGCATGCTGACGCGATGCAGCCACTTCTCGAGCTGCGGATTGAAGAGCGGCGGCTGCCAGGCGACTCGAGCAACGGCGTTCCGATTCTTGTTGAAAGCAAACTCTGCTTCCGGCGAGGAATGGACCTTCGCGACCTGCGCGTCACCCAGGGCCGAATCGGCGAACATGCTGCGGAGTACGACATCGGGCGCGCGCATGAACAGGTCGCCCTTTGGAACGCCGATCACGTGAATGCCGGCCGAGGCGACGAGCGTAAGCGTTGGAAAGCGCTGCGGATAGCGGATGGCAAGTTCCAAGGCAACCCACCCGCCCAGCGAATGCCCAACCAGATGCACGCGGTCGAGCCCGAGTCGATCGAGTAGCTCCAGCTGAAAGTACGCGAGGTCGTCGATCCGCGTGAGCCAGTCCGGCATGTCGGATTCGCCGAACCCGGGCTGTTCCGGCACAACAACGTCGAACGCCGACCCGAGGCCTTCGGCCAGCGGCAACGCCGGCCGCGCTCCGTCGAGCCCGTGCAGATACAGCAGCGGTTCGCCGCGTCCCGTGCGATGCAGCGCGAAACGGTTTCCGCGGTAATCGATCGTCGATGTCATCCTTGCGCTAGCTGCGCGGTGCGTTCGCGGGTTCCGCACCCTCCAGCTTCAGCTGGCGAATGGCGGCGAGCGTGGCATCGAGCGCACTCAAATATTCTAAACGCATGTCCCGCGCGTAGGCCGCTTCTTCTTCGCTGCCCGCCGCAACGCCCGGAAGCTCGAGGTCGAATGTGAAGCGCAACAAGAGCTCTCCGCGCTCGTCTTCGTCGATGAGGTTGCGGATGACGCCGACCGACTTGCCCGTCAAGCGTTCGAACGTGACGCCGTGCAGCGGATCGAGCGTGACGCGCTGCCTTGCGCGGTCACCCTTAAAGATGATTTCGCGAAAGAAGACGTTCTCCGACTCTTCGCTGAGCACAACGCAGTGCGTCATCGCCGGAATGAACGGCAACGCGTTGCGCGCCTTCAGTTCGAGACCACGCCAAACATCGGCCCGCGTTAGTGGGACCTTTCCCTCTTCGTTGACCACCACCGCTTCATTCACGCTGAACATGCCGCACCTCTGGAACCGGTAGAAACTGCCCGCGGAATTTGATATACTTATTGTCAGTAAGTATTAGCGTACTTCGAGCCCCGTGTCAACGGTACTCTCAGGAGGGGTAGATTGCACGCTCCGTTTCGGCGGGTCAACATCGCCGCGAAGATTCGCGATGCCTCCGACCTTTACGTAAAATCGATCCGCGCTCGGGTGCGGCCCTACGGATTAAGCCTCAACCAATTCCGGCTGCTGCGCGAGCTGTGGGAGGAAGAGGGCGTCACGCAACGGGTGATCGCGCAACGGATGCACGTTTCGGAACCGGCGACGGTAGCGACAATCGATTCGCTCGTCGAGGCCGCACTCGTGCGGCGCGGGCGAGTCGAAGGCGACAAACGGAAGTCGTCAATTTTGCTGACCGCTCGCGGCGAGCGGCTGCGCGATGCCATTCTGCACGAGAACGGCGCACTCAACGCGCTCGCGCTAGAAGGCTTGTCCGCCCAGGAGCGTGAGACGCTTTCGGCACTCCTCGACCGCGTCATCGGCAACCTGACGGATGCAGCCGAAGCCGACGGGGTTGACCGCAACCACAGGCACTGAGGACGAGAATTTGCTAGACCGCCAACCTCTCGAGCCCCGGCTGAGGATCCCGCACGCCAACCGCATCTACCAACTGGAACTCCAATAGCTCGAGCTGTGCGCCAAAGTATGCCTTCCGGAAAGCGTCTTGCGACTCGAATGTTGATTGCGCCAAACGACGCACCGGCACCGCAATGCGCAAAGCCGGAACGTCGAAAGGATACGGATCGAGGGATACCGTCTTAGCGTCGAGCGGCGTCATGCTGAGCCTCACCCCGTCCTTTTCGCCGTCGTTGTAGCTGACGGGAACGGGTTCGAATGCATCCGCCTCAGGAGCGTGCAGCGAAAAAGCGAGGCTCAAGAGATCCCAGACTTGCAGCAAGCGGTAATTGATCCAAAGCTGCTGCGGGTCGAAATTGTGCTGCGCGATGAGCTGCGGACGTAGCGCCTCTTGCCGGTCGATGAACGCTTCGACTTCAGGCTTTTGCTTTCGTACGTCTTGGATGGCTGACGAGATCGTTTTATAGCGCTGTCGCCATAATCCGGTACGATGCATGCTCACAAGCAAGCCGGCATATGGGTCGAGCGCCAATAGCCAATCGAAACACCATCGATATTCTTCTAAGCGACGCTCATCGGTGAGCACATTCCGGAACATCGGCGTACCGCCCGTCGCTTCGTCGTATGCCGGCGCCGTCTCGTAGCGCAGATAACCGAAATCGTGAAACGCGGCCGCGCGTGCGACGGACTCGTACGGGGTTAGTGAGGCGAACTCCGCGTTACCCCAATGCGCTGCGAACTGGCCCGCCAACCGCGAATGATCGGTTTGAGCGAGCAAGAGCATTTCGCCGTTGGCTTCTTTGCGGACAATCATGTCATGATCTCACTAACCTGACGAGAGTAGCCTCAGCTCGGCGCAACCTTTTCTGAAACCCTGCAAGGAAACCTGGCCGCTAAAAGGTCGTCAGCCTACCCTCACTGTAGAGCAACCGGCGGTCAGCGATACATTCGGCGCCGAATGGGCAGATACGTCCTCATGAACGGACCACGTTGATTTCATGCCGAAATTTCTTACGATCGGGTACGGCGACGAAGCCGGCTACAATCGCACACCAGCCCCCATTCGTGACGCCGCACACCGCCATGACGCACTGTTGCGAGAAGCGGGTGCAATCGTCGGGATCGCGAGAACTCCGGTGCAAGTCCGCAATCCTGAGGGGCACGGCGTCCAGACGACCGCGGGCGCTTTTATGCGCTCAGACTTGCCGCTCGCGGGCTTCGCTTTGATCGATGCCGAGAACATCGAGGACGCGATCAACCAGGTCGCCCAGACGCCCTGCGCTGTGGCATACGGCGTTGTGGAGATTTGGCCACTTTGAGCGACCTGATGTTGACGCCCGTAGCGCAAATTATGCCTTGAACACGATCTCGTCGATTGGAAAGCGCGGCAGGTTTCCGTACTTTGCGCTCATGTCAATGACCGCTTGGGCTTCGGCCGGAACCCACTTCTCGGCGAACGCAGATCGGATCATCGTGCGTGCGGCAGACTCCGGAAGCTTTGTATACTTTATGAGGATCTCGGCGGTCTTGTCGGTATTGTGATTCGCCCACACCGCTGCTTCGGCATTGGCGCGTTGAAATCGCCGAACGGTATCGCGATTGGCCTGAGCCCAGTCACGCGTGGCAATGAAGACGTCGACCAGGAAGCGCGGCGCACAAGCATCGAGCGGAGCGCCGATGGAGCGCGCGATCGCCATCGCCGGTACGAGGAACGGTTCCGAAACCATGGCCGCATCGACGCGGCCGGCCGCGAGCGCGTCCTGCATCTGCGCGAAACCTAACTCGACGATCTTCACGCTCGACGAATCGACGCCGTTCTTGTCGAGCCATGCGCGGATGCAAAAGTCTTGAATGCCGCCGACGCCGTTGCAGCCGATCGTCTTGCCGGCGAGGTCCCGCGGCCCGTTGAGCGCTGACGCCTTGGCGACAGCCATCACCGTGGTGGGAGCGGAGGCCAGATAGAGCCCGCCCGGCGCGAGGATCACAAACGGCAGCCCCTTGGGATGCGCTTGCGCGATCGAGACAAGACTCGTGGCCCCAATGTCGAGCGACCCGCCGGCGATTCCGGCCGCGATGGCGGCACCGGTATTAAATGCCTGAATTTCGACCCGCAGCCCGGCTTTTTTGAAGAATCCGCCGTCCTGGGCGTAATACGGCTGGGCCGTGGCGTCAATGTTGATCGTACCCATCCGCAGCGGGAGGTCGTCTGCGAGGGCAATCCCGGGTATCGTCGTCGCCGCGGCGACGCCGCACAAAGAACGGAGGGCGCTCGATCGTTTCACTGGCTCGCTCCTACGTACAGATCGCCGGCTGGGAACGTCGGGAAGTTGCTGTATTTCGCGGTGAGGTCGATCAGCGGCTGCGCGTCGGCGGCGTTCCACGCCTCTGCAAACGGTGCCCGGCGCATCGTATGAACCGTCGCCTCCGGCAGCTTCGTATACTCCGTGAGCATGGCTGCGGTTTTGTCATGATTCCTGTTGGCCCAAGCAGCCGTCTTGTACATCGCGCCTTGAAAACGTTTTACCGTGTCGCGATTCGCCGCGGCCCACTGCGGCGTGGAAATATAGACGGACAACAAGAAGCGCGATCCGCACGCGTCAAAAGGAAGCCCGATCGCGCGTCCGGTTGTCTTCGCTTCGGTGATGAAGGGCTCGGTTACACACGCCGCATCGAGGCGCGAAGCGCCGAGCGCGTCCATCATCTGCGCGAAGTTCATCTCGACGACCTTGACCGTCGATGAGTTGCCGCCGTTTTTATCCACCCACGCACGAACGCAATATTCCGGAATTCCGTTGATGCCGTTCATGCCGATCGTCTTGCCTTCCAGATCCTTCGGCCCATTGATGGGCGAATTCTTCGGGACCATCATCGACGTCGTCGGAGCGGACGAAAGATACAGTGCCGCCGGCGCGATGATCGAAAACTGCACGTTGCGGTTGCGCGCCTGCGCGAGCGCGACCGGATTGGAGACCGCAATGTCGAGCGCCCCACCGAGGACGGCCGCTGCAATCGCTTGACCGTTGTTGAACTGCTGGAATTCGGCCCGCAGTCCGGCACCTTTGAAGAAACCCGCCTCCTGCGCATAAAACGGCTCGAGCCCGCTGTCGATGTTGATCATCGCCATCCGGACCAGCGAATCTTCCGCACGTACCATGCGCGGAGCCAGCGGAGCGATGGCGGCCGCCGAGAGTAGACCAAGAGCAGACGAACGCTTCACGCGGGTTTCCCTCCGTTGTCGTGACTAAAGGTGCTTAATCAGCAAGCTTTCGATCTCGGCTGCGGCGTTCTTTGCACCGTCCACGCTCCCCAATTGAACGGAAATCGCCCGAGCTTTCTCGCGATACGTTGCGTTGGAGAGAACCTCTTGCACGGCCTTACGCATCGTTTCGGCGCTCGCGTCCGCGGGCAGCGAGCGCCCGACGCCCCACTGCTGTGCGGCCGCGGCGTTCGGCGCCTGATCGTGCGCCATGCCCGGGATGAGGACCATCGGCAAGCCATGCGTGAGCGCGCGCATGAACGTCCCATGACCGCCATGCGTCACGACGAGCGCTGCCCGGTGCATGAGGGCGTCATGATCGGCCGTCGCGAAAACCACGACATTTGGGGCACTCTTGAGCGTCGCAGGATCGACACTATCGCCGACGGTCACCACACCGTGGACCGGAAGTGCGGCGAGCGCATCGATCGCGTTTTGAAATTTGGCCGGCGAGCCTTGTTCCGGCATCGTACTGAAGCTGACGAGAACGAGCGGCACGGGATCGTCGTCGCGCCAGGGGAGTTCGACGCGCGCACCGTGCCGTTCGCGTTCCAAAATCGGTCCCACGTGACGGACTTTGTCGGCATGGGCGAGGCTGTTCGGCGCGTCGTCAAGGGCTTTGAGCGTCGAGACCAGCAGCAGGTCCCGCGACATCCACAGCGTGTCCAGGTCGGCGGATAGCGGTGGGAAACCGGCTTCCGTGCGCAGCCCGACGATGGATTCCAATTGCTTTCGCCAGAATTCGATGATGCGGAGGACAGCAGTGTGACACATGGCCACAGTCGGACAATCGAAATGCGCCGCCTCCGTCAGGGCCGCCGGGAACATCGCATCGATGATCACGAGATCCGGCTCTTCCAATGCCATCACAGTGCGAATTTCTTCGGACGTCGCCGGCGAAGTGAGAAAACTCGCGGCCTTTGGAAGCCACTTCTGCGGATATCGTTCGGCTTGCTCGTAGGCGCGCGTCAGCTCGATCGCGCGAAAGCCCGCCCGCTGCACCCGCGGAACCATCTCTGGCCGCCCGGCGAAAGAGACCTCGTGACGCCGCTCCGTCAACTCGCGCGCGATGCCGAGACTCGGAGGCAGATTTCCGCCGCCGGACCAATTCAGCCACAACACCTTCGACATGCGTTCTCATTTCGGCCGAACGGCATTAACCCCTGATGCCCATCCTAGGAACGGGAAACCCAGGTCACCGACGGGTCGCCGTCGTCGACCCGGGTAAGGCGAACGCCTGCAGCAACACGGGCGAGGAGCACAGCGATGCCACTGATCGCGGTCTCGAAATACGAGCGATTCTTTAGAGAAGCATCGACAAGGACGTCGCGTTGGGGCCGATCCTCGATCAGGAGGTCGCCCGGCCGCCACTCGATTTCCGCTATAGCGAAACTGGAAAGGCGCAATGCAAATCTTCAACCTGCTGCTCTAACGATCTGCCGTGCGAAGCAACGCATAGATCGGAGAACGAGTTCATGGTCATCGATCCACTAACGGTAATTGCGCGATGGCAAGCAGCCGTGTCTGCTTCAGACTTCAAAGGCCTCCGCGCCCTGTCGACTGACGACATTGAGATTGTGGGCTCACGGGGTCCCGGTCGCGGCATCGCCTTCGCCGAGGAGTGGGTGCGCAAGACGGGTATCGGCCTGCAGACGATGCGCGCCTTCGCGCGCGGCGATGTGGTTGTTGTTGAGCAAACGGCACGCTGGGCGGCCGGCGCAGACAGCACCGAAGCTCCGGAGCGCATTATCGCAACGGTGTTTACTGTTCGCGACGAACGGATCGCGCGCGCGGTGCGCTACGAGGATCTCGCGAGCGCGCTGGCGGCTGCCGGCATGCCCGCTAACATCGGAAGCTAGCCGACGCCCGCTGTTTCGAGCGTCCGGTAGTCCGTGTAGCCGCGTTCGTCCCCGCCGAAGCAGTGGTCCCAATCGACATCGTTGAGCGGGCCCCAACGCGTAGCCGCTCGACGAGATCAGGGTTCGCCACGAACGCCCGCCCGAAGGCGACCAGATCCGCGTGGCCGGATGCGAGGGTTTCGGTCGCGAGCTCGCGCGTATAGCCGTTGTTTACCATCCACGGACCGTCGAAGCTCTCGCGGAGCTTCACGAAATCGAATCCGTGGAAATCACGCGGGCCCTGCGTGTGCCCTTCGATCACGTGGCAGTAGGCGAGACGGAAGCCGTTGAGCTCGCTCACCAGGGGAAAAAAGACGGCCTGCGGATCACTGTCGAACACGCCCCCAGCGGGCGAGACCGGCGAGATACGGATCCCGGTGCGATCGGCGCCGACCGCAGCGACCACGGCCGCGGTCACCTCGAGCGTCAGGCGGATGCGGTTCGCGACGGAGCCGCCGTATCGGTCCGACCGACGGTTGCTGCCGTCACGCATGAACTGGTCGAGCAGATATCCGTTGGCAGCATGAATTTCAACGCCGTCGAATCCCGCGGCGATTGACTTCGTCGCCGCGTCGGCGTAGTCGTCGATGAGGCCAGGCAACTCGACGAGCTCAAGCGCACGCGGCGTCTCGACGTCGGCGAAATCCCCGCTCTCTAGAAACGTGCGCGCGCCTTGCGGAGCGATCGCCGACGGAGCGACGGGCAGGAGGCCGCCGGGCTGCAGCGAGGTGTGCGAGAAGCGGCCGACATGCCAAAGCTGTAGGTAGATGGTTCCGCCTTCAGCGTGAACCGCGTCGGTCACGCTTTTCCAGCCGGCAACCTGTTCGGGTGAATAGATCCCCGGTGTGAAGGCGTAGCCTTTGCCATACGGAGAGATCTGCGTCGCTTCGGCGATGATCAAGCCGGCACTCGCACGCTGTCGATAGTACTCGACGTTGAGCGCGTTCGGCGCGTCGGTTCCGGGCGTCGCGCGATTGCGCGTCAGCGGTGCCATGACGACGCGATTGCGGAGCCGCGAGCGACCCAGCTCGAACGGCGTAAACAGTACGGCCGACGGATTCTCCATGATGCGCGTTGACACGTCTGCCCGCCAAATGTTTGCAGCGCGCATCGCTGGCGTGAAGCACGCGATAACGCATAATACGACACATACGATAATGCGTTAACATTCCGCGTAAACGCAGTAGCCCGCGGGTAGACGAACTCCATGAGCAATGAACTGTCCGGAAAAAAAGTCGCCATCCTCGCAACCGAAGGTTTCGAATACGTCGAACTGACGGAACCACGGAAGGCCCTCGACCAAGCCGGCGCAAGCACGTACGTTGTTTCGCCGGAAAGCGGGCAAATTCGGGGTTTCAATCATCACGATCCAGGCGATTCCGTTCCAGTGGATCGCACGCTAGATCAAACCAGTCCCAACGATTACGACGCACTGCTCCTGCCGGGCGGCGTGATGAATCCCGACGCGTTACGGATGGACCCCCACGCTGTCGCGTTCGTCAAAGCATTCGCCGACGCGAACAAACCAATCGCGGTCATTTGTCACGGACCGTGGACACTGGTGGAAGCCGACGTCGTGCGCGGGCGGCGAATTGCGTCATGGCCTTCCCTAAAGACCGATTTGAAGAACGCCGGCGCGACTTGGGTCGACCAGCCGAGCGTCACCGACGGCAACATCACCTCAAGCCGCAAGCCTGACGACATCCCGCAGTTCAACCGGGCGATGATCGAGTTATTCGCGCAGCAGAAAGCGGCCGCGAAGACTTAGATACGCCGCCGCGAGCGCAACACCGCGTCGTGCACGATTACGGCGGCGCCGCTTGCGTCGGTGACGTCGCGGGGACGCGCCGCTTGGACGAGCGTCTCCCATGCCTGCGGATGGAGTAGCCCCGCGATTTCCTCTGCCGTGTACAGCACGCCCGGCATGCGCGGCCGGCGCACCGTCGTTTCGAGATCGCTGGGATGATGCCCGACGATCAGCAGCGTGCCGCCAATAGCCACCGCCGCAGCGAGACGCCGAAATACGGCGTCGCGCAGCGGCGGGGCAAGCTGCATGAACTGCGCCGACACGAGATCGTATGACCGTTCGGGCGTCCACGTCGCTATGTCGCCTTGCCGCCAGTCGATCCGCTCCGAGACGGGGGCATTCGTAGCGGCTTTGCGCGCGCGCTCCAACGCCACGCCGGAAATATCGATCGCCGTGACGTGCCAGCCGCGCTCGGCGAGCCACACTGCGTCGGCACCCTCGCCGCAGCCGACGTCGAGCGCGGTTCCGGGCATGAGCCCGGAAACCTCGGCAACCAGCTGCGGGTTCGGATCGCCGGACCAGATCTCGTCGGCTGAACGATAGCGTTTGTCCCAAAAGCTCGCGTCGGACACAGCGTCAGATTGCGTCATCGTCGCACGACAGTCCGCTCACGGAGCGTCTCATCGCGACAAGATCCAGGTTCGGCTCCGCCGCACGCATAACGATTGCTGCCGGAGGGATGTCGCATGAAGAGACCCGCATTCCTTGCCGGCACTTTGGCAGCGTGCACTGCGTCGGCGCTCGCCACCGACCTGACGACCGTGCGCGTCGCCGGGACTCCCGATACGGACATCACCGGCACCCTGTGGGGCGTGCGCTCCGGAATCTTCGAGCGCGCCGGGCTGAACGTGCAAGTACAGCGGTTGAACAGCGGCTCCGCAACCGTCTCGGGGGTCATCGGCGAGTCGATCGACATCGGTAAGTCGAGCGTCTTCGGCCTGATCGCGGCGTACAACAAAGGCGTGCCGCTGGTCCTCGAAGCCGTGGCCGACATCTACGACGCGAACGCACCCAATACAGCGTTCGTCGTAGGGAAAAATAGCCCGATCGGCGGGCCGCGTGATTTAGCCGGAAAGACGATCGCTAGCCCGTCCCTCGGCGATCTGTTCTCGACGGTCAGCGCCGCCTGGATCGACGCGAACGGCGGCAATTCGAAGGCCAGCAACTTCATCGAACTTCCGATCCCCCTGATCGCAAACGCGATTTCGGCCGGACGCGTCGACGGCGCGATGCTCGTCGATCCGTACTATCATGAGGCGACCGATGCCGGTTGCCGCACCCTCGGCTACGCGTTCAACGTCATTGCGAAGCGCTTCGGGGTGACGTATTATTTTTGCGCCAAATCGTACGCCCAAGCGAATGCCGACATCCTCGCGCGCTTCCGCCGCGGCCTCGCCGAGGCGACGACTTATGCGCTCGCGCACCCGAGCGAGGTGGTCCCGGTGATCGCCGACTACACCAAGTTGGACCGGGCGCTGATCGAGAAGATGCCGCTCGACATCGGCGTCGGGATCGACCGAGCCCCCTTGCAGGCTGTGATCGACTTCGCCGCGCGCATCAAATCGATTCCGGCGCCCTTCCCGGCCGCGCAAATCATCGACCCGGCCGCGCTCCGCGCCTAGGTCTATTGATAGGGTTACTTGACGTACGTCATCGCGACGGCACCGCCGGCCGGCGTGAGCGTTTGTGTCAAGGTGCCGGTTGGACCGTAGATCTTGACGCTCGTTCCGTTGAGTGCGAAAACGTCGCCGCTAGAATCCGCGCCGATCATATTGGCTGTAAAGCCCACCGTCACCTGAACGCTCGCGCTCTCGTTCGTGGTGAATGGTGCTGAATATTTGCGCAGGCTCACGTCGTTGAGTTGCGCCCAGAGGTTTCCGTTGGAATCGAATGTGACACCGCCGTCCGGTTGAGAGCCGCCGAGCGAAATCAGAGTTGGAGCTCCGTACGGAACGGAGAAAACCGCCAATTCGTATGGCGTCGGAAGCGTGCCGACCGCGACCGTGCCCCCTGGTGAAACGGCGATCCAACCGCCGATTCCCGTCGCAAGCATTGTCGGCGCCGAGAATGCCGGCTGCCCGAATGAGAGGGTCGTCGCGCTAGGATATGTCTCAGTCGTCACCGCGTTGCCGAACGAATCAATGACGATCCCGAACGCGTTCACTCCGCTTGCAACCGTCATTGGCGAAGCCGTATACGGTGCCGCGAGTTCCTTGAGATTTCCGGAATCCTGGAAGAGCAGATTACCCGAAGCCGTCATCGCGGGAGCGGTCGGCAGACCGACGTTCGTATTTCTCACCGGTGCACCGGAATAGGGCGGCACGAAGATCGAGATGCTTGCCGGCGAGCCGGGCGGGGGAAACGGCGGCGAGCCCGCGTCGAGCACGATTGCGTCACCGTTCGGTGCGTACGTCACCCCTTCCGGATCCGAGACGGTGCCGGTGCTTGACGCCGCGAGCGTCCACGTCACATCGTCCGGCGACGTGTACGCTGCAAAGCCGTGGAAGCCGGCCACGAATAACTTATGCGGCGGAGTCGAGATGGCGACACTCGCACTGCAAACGACGCCGCTACTCGTACACGAGAATCCACCGGTGGATGGTGCGGCTGTGACCGTGAGGGTGCTGCTGCCCGCGGCGGATGCTGCGAGCAGAACCTGGTTCGGCGTGCCGGCCTGCGGTTGCGTGACGCTAAAATTGTTGCCCGTCGTGCCGGCGATGAATGTGGGTGCGCCCGCACCCATGATAATGTTCGAAGCGGCGTCGAGCGCTTCGACGGTGAGCGCTTGCGCTGTATACCCCACGACAAATCCAGCACCCGTCTGTGTACCGGTGATGGTCGATCCGGATGCCGGTGCGATGACGATCGACGCGGGCACGCCGTCGAGTGTGATCGCGACGAGGTTCGTTTGGCCGGCGACGGCGACCATCGGGATACTCTGTCCACTCGATAGCACCGCGCCCGTCGCGGCTCCGCTCACAACAGGCCCCGCGTAGGTGACAAATGTCCCCGTGTACGAGCCGGCCGCGAGTCCGAGCAGCACGGTGCACGTCGTGGCTCCGGCGGAAACCGAGCAGTTCGCCGGATTGCTAGCAACGGTCAACCCAACGGCTTGCTGCAGCACCGTGGCCGCGCCCGCTTGCACGACGACCGACAACGATTGTGTCGATGGCGAGACGTAGGTCGGGCGAAGCCGTCCAGCCGCCATCCGCGGTGCAGGCACAATGACCGTCAATTCAAGGCTCGTCTTCGCGAGCGTCGTGGAAACAGGCGGAGCAACGTTGCCGCTGCTGCTGGCCCCGCCGCTGCATGCAGCCAATGCTAAGACGTTGACGATCAGCGCGAGCCGCAGACGTTGCGTTTGCATTATGCGCACCTCTCTCATCTGTGGCCCAACGATTGAATGACGGCATTGGTCTGGGTGACGGTCACCGTAAACGGCGCAGCCGTGCCGCCGGCACTGCTGGAGATCGACCCGGTGCAGGTCCCCGCTGCCGGCGAGAGTGCAGACACTGCAACGGAAAACATCACCGGCGCTCCGGGTGCAGAAGCGGTGGACGAACCGACGGCGGCAATTGTTGCGACAGTGCCCGGGAGACTATTCGCTCCTATGGTACACGCCATTGTTGGAATGAACGTCGGCGCGAAGCCGCTCTGTGTCACGGTTAGCGTCTGCGCCGTCGGCGAGCCGCCGATCACGAGCGCTGCACTATTTGGCGTGATGCTCACCGCTACGGTCGCAGGAGCGGCGGTTGGGCTAGGCGCCGGTGAAGCTGTCGCGGTAAATCGCAGCAGAGCAAAATTTGCCGGGACGTTTGCCGCAAGAGCAAACGGCAATCCGCTCGATGCGAACGTCAACGTCGATGCAACGATCGTTGCCGGGCCTGCCCAGGTCAGATTCCAGCCCGTTACAGGATCATAGAACGCGAGCATGTACGTCGCCCCCGCAACAATCGTGTTCGCCGGCAACTCAAGTGTGAACACCGGCGCCGCGCCGAACGAGATCGTTGCCGAAGACGTAACGATGATCGAGGAGACGGTGTCGATGTTCGCGAGGCCGAGCGGCTTTCGTGTCAGCGCGGAACTACTGATCGGAAGGGACGGCAACGTTTTTACCGGCGACGGCTGCACCGTCACCACGAACCTTACGCCGGCGAGCCCGAGCAGCGGCGCCGGGGCCGCGATCGTACCCGAGAGAATCTCTTGCGTCGGGGGCAACGTGAGAGCGAATGTGCTACCGCCACCGCCCGAGGCTTGCGTCGCAGAAAACGGAAGGGCAGGGGTAATCGGCGTCGTTTGGACCGTCGAAGGTGCGCAACTCACCATTGCCTGCGCGACTGTCATCAGAAGAAAAAAGCGTATCGCGCAACCGCGTCGCAAAAGGTGATGCATAGAACTCACGTCCTGTTGTCATCGGCCGGGACAATCCACAACGTGAGGCCGTTCTTACGTTCGGCCGACGACAGCGCCGAACTTTAGGCATGAAAACAATCAGGTCGAGATAAACAAACAAGAATCTACACGCCGCCGTACCGTTCGGTGTGGATGAGCCCGGAGGGCACGCCGGCGGCGACGGCGCCGTCCGCACCCGCGTTAACGAATGAGTTCGTGCCGCAGACGAAGACGGCTTTTGGCGGTGCCGGCAGTTGACTGAGAAGTTCACGAACGATCGTCCCGTCGATTCGGCGCATGTAGTCGCCGGGACGCTGCGCCGGTTCACGCGTAATCGCGAACACCAGCTTGAACGTCGGATCGTCGTTAGCATATTGCAGGAGCTCTCCGCGGAAAGGAATGTCGCTCCACGTTCGGGCCGACACGAGTAATAGCGCCGGCACGAGCGACTTCTTCGCACGGCGATGACGCAGCATCGACATGAGCGGCACCGTGCCTGAGCCGCCGCCGATGAGAAGGAGTGGCCCTCCGTCCGCGACGTCCCAGACAAAGTAGCCGCCGATTGGTCCGCGGAGTTCGATGATGTCGCCCGCCCTTGCGACATCATGGAAGAACGACGAGACCTCGCCGTTATCGACCTTCTCGATTGCAAGTTCGAGATCGCCCTTGTCTTCCGGCCCGGATGCGATCGAGTAACTCCGTTCAGCCCGGTAGCCATCGGCCGCCGTGAGGCGGATGTCGACGTGTTGCCCCGCTTGGATCCGAAGCGACTGCGGCAGGCGAAAGAAAAAGCTCTTGATGCGTGGGGTGTTCTCGACGATTCTCGTAATGGTGGCGTCCTGCCAGCGCAGTGTGACAGGCGCAACTCGCGGTGCATCAGTCACCGCTGTAGCGTTCCTCTTTCCACGGATCGCCGTGGTCGTTGTAACCGCGCGTCTCCCAAAAGCCGGGTGTGTCTTTCGAAATGAATTGAATCGCGTTCACCCATTTGGCCGATTTCCAGAAGTAGAGGTGCGGAACAAGGAGCCGAGCGGGGCCACCGTGGTCGGGTGGAATCGGCATACCATCGTATTTAAGGGCGACCATCGCCTTGCCGTTGCTCACGTCGGATGTGGGCAGATTAGTCGAGTACCCGTCGTAGGAATGCGCAAGCAAAAAGGGGAGCGGATCAGTTAACCCGGCGTCCCGCAGCAGATCGTCGACAGCGACGCCTTGCCACTTTGTGTTGAACTTTGTCCACGTTGTAACACAGTGGATATCGCGAATGACGCTCGTTTGCGGCAACGCGTTGAACTCGGCCCACGTCCACGTCTTAATGGGCCTGGGCCCAACGCGAAGCGCGAACGTCCATTTGTCGAGTTGAACTTTGGGCGTGGGGCCCAACGAGAGCACGGGGAAGTCTTGGGTCAGGTGCTGTCCCGGGGGGAGCCGTCCGCCCGAATCCTCCGAGCGGCGGCCGACAAAGCCGCGTGTTGGCATGCATCGATCTCCTATAGGGAGCGGATTTCCCCGCCTTCTATCCGGATCGTTGTACCCGTAAGCCAGCGGGGCAGGATCGAGGCATCGGCACCAACGGGCCGCTGACTTATTTAACCGTCAGGTTGAACACGACGGGAGCAAAGAGACCCTTGATGCTATCCACCGTTATGGTGAGTGGGCCGTTTCCGTTCGTTATGACCAACGGGCTTTGCGCACCGCTCGGCGTTAAGATGAACATCGGGAGATCGGCTTTCCCTGAGGAATCCGTGAAGGTCATCTCCGCGTTCTGGCTGATGAGACCGCCGACTTCCGGTAATTTCATGTCGCAATGCATCGCGCGATTCGGCATCAGACACTCCCACATCACCTGGACATTCGGCACCGGATTACCGGCGCGGTCGACGATTTGCACTTCCATGCCCGAGAAATATGCTTCGCCGCCCGTTTGAAGTTGTGGGTTCGCCGGCCAAACGGCGGTTTGATTATTCCCGAACACGATCTTCGCGACGTACGCCGGCGGAGGGGGCGTCGTCACCGTTAGACTGAACGACTCGTGCGGTTCGACGTTCGCGGGAATGTTCGAGGGCCCGGTAACATTCACCAAACACGTGCCGGCGGCGGAGGCCGTCACCGAAATGGTGGACTGGATGGGCGAAAGCGCATCAACGACCGGCGTTATTTTGCACTGAGCCGAATCGTTGGCAGCATCGACCGACCAAACGACGTTTCTCGAACCCTCGACGCCGAGCGGCGTCTGCACCAGTAATTTCGCCGACAACGTATTTGGGAACGTCGCCGGGAATTTGGTGACGTTCATCTTCTGCGCGTCACCGCTCACTTTTTGAATCGAAACGGGGCTGGCAGCAAGACTGGGCGTCATGCCGAGACAAATCCAAGCCAAGCTGACAACCAAGACGAATGAACGTTTGACCATACGATCTCAATCGGCAGCTTGTTCCACGAAAGTGAGGCGTCGCTTTGCCGCCTACTAACGCAAAGGAGCCTTCAATGGCGCGCTTGGGGATGCAGATCACACGCCGGGCGCGCGCAGTTCCGCGGCCGAAAACGGCTGCGGAATGAACCCGTAGCGAGCCATGACGTTGATGACCGGCTGAATGAGGCTCGGGTCGATCTTCGTCGCAAAGACCGTGCGCGGATACGAAGCGATCACTGCCGGGTCGATCTTCGTCAGCTGCGCTAAGAGCACCGCGACCTCGGCGTGGTTGCCGTTCGTCCAGTTTGCCGTCTTCAGCAGCGCAGCGGCAACACGGCGCGTGAGCTCCGGATTCTGCGTAGCCCATTCCTTGTTGCTGATTGCGCCGGTCGTCTGGAACGGCTTTCCGTCGTTGACGGCCTCGTAGGGGAAGCCGATCGTCTTCACTTTGTCTTTGATCGCGCTATAGCCCGGCTCGACGATCACCGCGGCGTCAAGACGTCCCGCCAAGATCGCCGGCCCCATCTGCACCATCGGAATCTCGAAAAATTTCGACGCGTGCGAATCACCCCCACGCTTGTCGATCCAGGCCATCGCGGCGGCTTGCACCATGTCGCTGAGCGTCGTGACGCCGATCGTCTTGCCGGCGAGACCCTTGGCATCGTCGATCGGGGAGTTGGGCGCGACGATCATGTGCGCCAGCGGTGCGCTCGGCGAGTAGAGCCCTCCTGGTCCGATCACATAGATGGGCAAGCCGCGCACGTGTGCCGATGAGAGCGAGCCGCTGTTCGTCACGCCGACGTTGAGCGTGCCGTTGATCACCGCCGTCGTTACCAGGCCGCCGCCGTTGAACAGCGCCACATCGACGTCGAGACCGGCGTCACGGAAAAAGCCCTTTTGCACCGCGTAATATGGCAGCGCGAATTCCTCGACCGGGCCGGTTCCGGCGTGCAGGCTCGGAGCGGCCGCACGAACGACGGCAGGGATGAACGCAGCTGCTGAACCTGCCACGCGAACAAAGTGCGATCGTTTCATCGGATGGTCTCCAGAGATCCTCGAGTTCGGAAGGAAGGCCATTTGGGGACAGATAATTTGGTACCAAATGACTTTACCGGCGCTTTCGCCGCGTTCTCGACAGATTCCGTCCGCAGGCGGCCCCGGTCATCTCATTCGTCGCGCGCATCGCGCCGTCGCGAGCACGATGGGTGAGGTACTGTCCGAACTCGGCATCGCGGTGAACCACTATTTTTATCTGCGAGCGTTGTTCGAACAGGACGGCTTGACGCCGGCAGAACTGAGCGCGCGCATTGGTATGGACCGCGCTACCGTGACAAACGTGCTCGACACGATGCAGGCCCAGGACCTCGTGCGCCGCGCGCCACATCCGCATGACCGCCGGCGTGTCTGCATCTTTCTGACGGCTCGCGGCGAGGGGCTGCGTGAACCGGTGCTCGACGCGATGGCCACGGTTAACGCAACGGCAGTCGAGGGCATTTCGGCAGCCGAATTCGAGCACTTCCGAACGACGATCGAAAAGATCATCGCCAACCTCACGAGTCAACCATGCTGAGCAAAGAAGACAACGAACTCCTCACCCGCATCGGACCCGGCACGCCGATGGGCAACCTGCTACGCTGCTACTGGTTCCCGTTTCTCCTCAGTCGCGACGTGCATGCCGACGGCAAGCCGGAACGGTTGCAACTGCTTGGTGAAGATCTGCTGGCCTTTCGCGACACGAACGGCGCGGTGGGCTTAGTCGCCGAACGCTGCCCGCACCGGCGCGCAAGTTTGTATTTCGGCCGCAACGAGCAGTGTGGAATTCGTTGTATCTACCACGGTTGGAAATTCGACGTCCACGGAACCTGCATCGATCAGCCGAGTGAGCCGGAAGGCAGCTCGTTCAAAGATAAGATTCGCATCGCGTCCTATCCCTGTGTCGAGCGCGGCGGTTTCGTTTGGACGTACATGGGCGTACTGCCAGCCCCGCCGCTGCCGCGATTCGAATGGATGGAACTTCCCGAAGAGCGGCTGATCGCCTCAATGCGCGTGCAGTGCTCGAATTGGGCACAAGCACTCGAAGGGGATTTCGACCAGAGCCACGTTTCATTTTTGCACAGTCGGCTCGACGTGAGCGATGCAGAAAACGCGACCATCACGACCTCGCTCGTCGACCGCATCCGGGCCGAGGATCGCCACCCCGTCTTCGAGGTCGAGTCAACGCCGTACGGCACGTGCATCGCAGCAGGCCGCAGGGCTCCCGGCGGCCAGCGCTATTGGCGTCTCACCCAGCATCTGATGCCGAACTATTCGATGACCGGCCCATACGGTCCCAATCCGAAGCGCTTTTGGCGGGTGTGGGTGCCGATGGACGATCATACCGTGGTCGTGCTCGGCGTCATGTACCATCCGCTGCGGGCGCTCACCGACGAGGAGCGAGCGCTCGAGCTGACCCGTTCATCGGTCTCCAATATAGCGCCGGAGTTTCGCGCGCCGGCCACCTCAAAGCCGTTCGGACGATATCGCGCGCTGGCGTCGATCGATAATGACTTTTTCCAAGACCGCGAGCTACAGCAGACTCGCTCGTACTCGGGTATTCCGGAGTTTTGGGCGCAGGATGCAGCGATGCAGGTCAGCATGGGTGCCATCTGCGAGCGCAACCTCGAGCACCTCGGCACGAGTGACTCGGCGATCATTGCAGTTCGTAAACGCTTGCTGACGGCCGCCAAAGAGTTGCGCGATCGCGAGACCGTGCCGGGCGAGATCGCTGACCCGGATTGCTACTACACGCGCTCGGACGCGATACTGCTACCGGCCGACGCGCCCTGGTTCGCCGCAACCGCCGAGCGCCGCGCGATCGCAGCCGGCATCAACCCCGACTGCCCCTGACCGCTCGCAGGTTCTCCCAATTTCACCATTTCGTGAAGACGCGCTCATAACGCGGCCGACGCCTTAGCGTTTTGCGCTGCGCTTCACGGCGCCGGCATTCATGAGCGTGATCGAGAGATACGCGCCGATCCAGGAACCGATCGCTGCGAAAATGACGTACACCCAGTTTCGGGTGTAGCTGATGACCGCAAACGAGGAGAGCAAATACCACGCACTGCTCCAGCTTGCCGCGGCGATGCGGTTGCGGCTCGAAACCGCTGCCGTAAATGCAACGTACACGGCATCGGTTGTCGCAGTACTTACGATCACACCCAGCGCAAGCCACGGCTGGATCAGCGCGAGTTGCCCGAGCAGCGCATTCATCCGGCTTGAAGCGAAATCGGGCAGCCCGAAAGCAGCGTCTTCTGAGTCTCCATGACAGTATCAGTGTGCAGCACCGCGTTAAAGCCTGCCGCGTGGCTTCGTCTCGGGACCGGGCACCGGTGCCGCCTGCATCGGGTCTTGCGGCGCCGGCCTTAATTTGAGCCAGCCGCCAGTCACTGCCACAACGCGTAAAAGCCGCTGACCGAGCCTCGCCTGCGCAGCCGATGCCCAAGGAAACGGCTTCATCGCCCCCGCCATCGTCTGCTCATATGGTGCGACCGAGGTTGCGTCATGGACCGCGCGCGCGTACTCGTCGAACACGACGAGTGTGGAGCGTAGGCGCGTTACACGCTGCTCTTCCCACCTCGTCGTCGGAGCCTGTAACGGAGGCGCGAAGAACTGTTGGATCAATTCATCGCCGGCTTGCGCTCCGTCTTGCATGAGCGTCTTGATCGTTGTGTCCGCCATGGCAAGATTGAGGCCGCCCTGAGTCGCGTCGAGTTGGATCTCGACGACGCGCTCGCGGTAACCCGATAGCTGCATGAGTATATTGTCATTCCAGTTCTGCATTGCGTCCAGAACCGCGGCCAGGAACGAGGGAAGACGATTGCCTCCCGACTCCGAAACTTCGTTGACGTCAGGGGCATTCGCGTCGGCCATTGCCACTCGCTTTGCGGAACCAGGTACGACGTTGCGCAAATTGAGAGCAAATGTCGGCCAACGCGGCAGCGGATTGTCGAAGAACTGGATCGGTAGGTTGCTCGAAATTCCGCCATCGCTGAACCAACACTTTTGGGGCGGCGTCTGCTGCGGATTAGCAGCTTTGGGAACCGCATAGAGGGGAATTGCGCTGAAGAGAAGCGGAAACGACAGGCTCATCCGCGCCGCCATGACCACGGGAAAGTCTTCAGGGGGTGGCAGCGGGTCCAACACGACGGCTTGCTTCGTTTCGGGATCGGTGTAACGTTCTTGCGGAAGCCCCGCGTTCTTCGAAGTAACGAGCAAGTGCTGCACAACTTGCGGCGGAAACAGATCTGCCATCTCACGCTGATCGAAATAGTACGTGTACAGGTTGAGCGGGCTAAACGGCAATCGATAAGGTCGCCCGATCGTCACATTCGTCGTCACCATTTCGAGGTTGATCGACCGGCAACCGCGGTTTTGGAGATCGTCCAAGTAATCGTTGCCCGTTGTCGTGCATTCTGACATGACGCCACCCGGCAGCCACGGTGCTTTCGCCCCCCAAAGGTCACCGAACGTCAGGGGCGCCGGCCCGGGAAGATTTGCGTATGCGTTGATCTTTTGGTAGAGCCACGTCGTCAGCGGAAGCGGCTTTCCGCGCTGTTGCGAAATACCAGTGCACATCCCGAAGTAATTTTCCGGAACCCTCGTCCGTATTGTACGCCAGAGGCCGAACGAGACACCGAGCGTCGCCGCTAGGCCGGCAAAGGGCACCGTCAGCAGGAGCGCCCATGAGAATGCCGCGGGCGAGTTAAGGAGGCTTCTCTGAATCGGAAACGCCAGTGCTTCCGTTAGGAGGACCAGACCGACCGACCACGGCCAATACGATCGGAAAGCCCGAAGAACGATCGCGGGTATCGGTCGATTCTGGGTTGCAGCGAGTAGCGCGTCAAATAGCGGCTTTGTCGCCATCGACGGTTGAAATAAATTCAGTAAGCCGTTGTTCTGCGCGAGAAAAATCGGCAGCGCCGCGAGCTGCTTAAACCCGTCGCCACCGGCACGTCGGCTATACTCTGCCGCGGCCCCCAACGCAGCGGCGATGGCACCGGCGGACGTCCCGCCGATATTCCGGAACAAATAGCGTTGCGCGAGCCGGCAAATGGCAAGCGGATACACTACGCCACTCGTGACCCCCCCTTTCATTACGACGTCGCAGAACGGGGTGTCTGGCGAGTTGGGATACGTCGCGTCGATGTACGGCTGCGCGATCTGCTCGGGTGACAGTTGCGCCGCGTCTACCAGTTCCACTGGTCCACAACCTCGTTCGACGGCAAGCCGAGTTCCGCGCACAGCCAGAGCGCTGCCTGAGCCCGCGTCATGCTCGCGCTCGGCCACGGGAGCACCTTTCCGGCGTGATCGTTCACGGCGTCACGTTCGCTCTGCGTTATGGGATCGGAGGGACGGAAGTGCAGCGAGTTCGGGTCGCTCAGAAAGCCACGCACACCCAGCAGATGCGCTGCTGCAAACGTCTTCGGATCGTCAAACGTAACGTCGTCCCACCAGAAAATCGGCGTTCCGTATTCGAGAAGACGCAGCTGCAACGCGGCAAGGCGAGCAGTGTTTCCGTGCGCATCGGCCGGCATAACGCCTTGACCAACACAGTATGCGGCCAAGGTACCGGCAGCTTCCCCGATGGCCCATTCTCCCGGATGAACGCGATATGCCCCGCTCGTGATGTGCGTGGCTCCGATATTCTTGCACGCTGCGATCACATTGGATGCGTCGGTTGGGATAAGGGAGCCCAGGGGAATCTGGAACGGCCTGACGCTGATGCCGCCCACCCACGGTGTTCCGGGCGGCCCGTAACATTGATGCACGTCAATGCCGTAATAGCAGATCCCGCATGAATCCGCGAAGTTCATCGGCGCACGGGCAAGTGGAGACTTGCTGTCTTCCACGGAAATGTGCTGCTCGAGGACGCGGACGATGGGGTGCGCGAGGCGGCGTGACTCGCGGATGTACGCCTGCGGAGCCGTTCCATCTTCGCGACCGAAGATATCGGTCCGCACTTTTAGATTCGGGTAGCCCTTCCCCGGGCTTCCATCGTCGTGTGGCGCTTCGGTTTGCAGCCAGTACAGATACGCCAGCGAAGCGCCGCGCGCGGCCTCGACGATGGCGGCATCGGCGGCATCATCTCCAGTGGGGATGACGGCCGCTTGGTAATCGTTGCAGCCGACATTGATGACGCTCCGGTCGTTCGGGTAGTCCGCGTCGGCAAAATTTGCGTGATCGAGATACTGACGATAATTGAATATCGTTTCCCACTCCGGATGATCGGAATGTGCCGACGAGAGCACACCGCCGATGTAGCCGTTGCGATTGTCGTACATCTGAAAGTCCTGTGCCTCGATCAGCTCCGGCGTGTAGGCGCCCGGCTTCGCGATCACATGATTCTCACCGGCCGGACAGCGTTCGACGGCAATGGACACGGTGATTGGCTGAATGTGGCCCGGATTCGGGGTCGGCTCCGCGTGCGGCTCGTCCGTGTCGCTTTTTGCTTCTGCGCCGATGACCCAGCTGATGCCGGCTTTCGGAAGGAGTCGACCGAGGTCGGTCGCATCGACGAAGATTTTGCCGCTCATCGTATCGCCGTTTGACAGTACGAGCGAGGTTACGTGCCCGTCGTTGACGTTGACCGTCGCCACATCCGTACGAAGCATCACCGTAACGTTCGAAGCCACGTCCTTCAGCAATTGCTCCAACACTGTTTGGGTGACGTTGCAATCAGCTGAAAACGGATGGCCCGAGCTAGAGAAACCGGGGTTGAACTCCTGGCCGTTGACGCCGGCCGCAAGAACTGCGTTCGAGCGATACCAGCCCCTAATGTCGTCTTTCAGTAACTGATACGATTTTGAGCTTCCGTACCTGTTCGGCGAACTGATCTCCGCCGTTTCGTCCCAGCGTGTCAATCCTTGCGTCGTCGCCTGCCCACCCACGCCTTCGCCGGAATCAACAAGAACAATACTCTTGCCGTAACGCGCACCGGCAAGAGCGGCCGATACGCCGCCAAAGCTGGCGCCGAGGATCACGATATCGTATTCGCGCGTCATCGTGGTGGCTGATCGGTGCGTTTGGGCTTGCGCCCGGCCGCCCGGACGTTGGCAAGCGAAGAAAGGGCCTCGAACCAGAACGGGCCGCCAAGCCATACGGCTAGCCACGTCAAGGCGAGTCCGGGCCAGCGCAGGGAACCACTGCTCCAAGCCCAGTTATTCCAAAAATCCGGACGTGGGCTCGCGAATTGCGTCATGTCGAAAGGCGAGGCTCCGAGGTTGACGCTCAATCCGGCTGATGTGGCCAACTTGGCCAACGAGTCCGGATCCGTTGCGGAGAGCACTTTGACGACCGCGATGCTATCCACGCCGGAAACAGACACGAGCAGCAGAGCGATGAAGAACAGAATGGTTTTCGTCCGACGTTTATACCACCCCGACACGCGGTCCATTTGGGCGCTGAACCAGGAATCCGTCGTGCGCAGAAGCTTTTCGTAATCGTCCCCGCCGGCTGTTATGAGTGCAAGCAAACTCTTTTGTACTGGGCTCGGATGCATGTCGGCGACCGTACTCTTCAACGCGGTTATCGCCGCAGTCGGATTAGCGATTGCAACGAGCTGCGCGAGCTCACTCGATTGCTGTGCTGCTGCGTCGGGGGTATTCGGGCCGCTGGGCGCCTTGGCCGCAGTATAGACCACTTGCCAGAATGCAAGTGAAAAGTTCCGCGCGTCCAAGTATGACGGCGGACCGCTGCCGACAACGTTCAGGAAGCGCCGGAAGCCGTTGACGTCGGGAGTTTCAGCGACTTTTAGCTGTGGCTTCGGCGAGGTATTGAGAACGAGTGGGTGATTAAAGATTTTGGCCGCGATATCGTCGCCGCCGGCAAGCGCGGAGACGCCGCGAAACAAATCCCATCCGCGCAACGCCAATCGGGACGCGATCCATTCGTGAATCCACGAAGAAACGCAAGCCAACGACGCATATATTGCGAATAACACGATCGCAATGTCGAGTACCTGGTTCAAAGATAGCGCGCCCACCGCACACCCCCAGCCAGGGTTGATCTGAGCTACCGCGGCCCCTTATCTGACGCCATTTGCTTTCCTGCAAAGCTGGGGCAACCAAGCGTTGCTTCAGGAGATCCGGTCCCGACGGTATCGTAACCCCAACGCTGACCGCGCTAGGCTTAGGGTCCGAAGAGGGCGGAACCCCGTCACGGTGGTACCTACCGGATGACGTTTCTCATTCCGTCCCGGAGGAAATCCATGCGCATTGCATCTCCGTCGGCTCTTGGTACGCTTTCCGAGAACAACACGGTGACTCTCGACAATACGTGCGTGAGCCTGTCCGGCGACGATGCCCGCGTTTGGGCGTTGTGCGACGGCCAGCGCTCGCTAGAGGAGCTTCGCCTAGCCCTCGCCCTCGACGCGGAGGCGATCTTTGCTGCGCTCGACCGCCTTGCAGACCTCGGCCTGGTTAACCGCCGCGTGACGCCCCCCGCCGGCTCCTCCTCGATGTCGCGGGCTACAGCGATCGCGGCGGCTGCGGTGCTGGTGACGTCCGGTGCCGTATCGCGTCTGGCCCCGCATGACGAGATCGCCGGCCGCGGACAAGAGCAGGGGCACAAGAAGGCACCACTGCGACCCGAGATCGCCGACCGCGGACAAGAGCAGCACCACAAGAACGCACCACTGCGACCCGAGATCGCCGACCGCGGACAAGAGCAGCACCACAAGAACGCACCACTGCGACCCGAGATCGCCGACCGCGGACAAGAGCAGCACCACAAGAACGCACCACTGCGACCCGAGATCGCCGACCGCGGACAAGAGCAGCACCACAAGAACGCACCACTGCGACCCGAGATCGCCGACCGCGGACAAGAGCAGCACCACAAGAACCGCGCCTAGCGCCGCCTCTGCCCTGGACGTTCTCTCGGATAAGCCGCGCGTCTATCGTGCGGCGAAGTTTTGTTCGCCGCACGAATGTGCGCGGCTCATCGCCGTGGCGGCCAAGTATGTGCGCGAAGCCCCCGATCGGCGCGAGGATGAGACCGGCGAGTCGTGCGAGTTGCCGCTCGATGTCGATCCGCTCGTCGCAGAGATCTTCGCGCGTGTCGAGCGCGTGCTCGGCATCGCGAATGCGTGCGGCGGCACGCTGCGCTACCGCCGCTACGAGCCGGGTACGTCGCACCCCGCTCACCTGGATGCGTACGAGATCAACGGCGCGCATCTCCTCGTTACGGCGATGCTGAACCTGACCGACACCGAGGACGGCGGCGAAACGGTCTTCCCCGACGCGGTCAAAGGCGCCCTTGCGCTCCCCGCGCGCGCCGGCGAGCTCCTACTGTGGTTCACTCACCGTCCCGACGGTTCGCTTGACCCGACCTCGAAGCACGCCGCCCTCGCGGTGCGCCGCGGAGAGAAGCTGACGCTGACGCAGTTTGTGTACGGGCCGCTCGCTGCAGCCGCGCTCGCCTACGATCCCCACCGCCAGCGCTTCGTCCTGCCGCCTTCCGCCTCCGGATGGTTCTGCTGCATTGACGACGGTTGTCCCGAAGCGTCAATTGAAACGCTGCGAGCCGCGTGCGCTGCGCGCGACGTCCCCTTCAAGGTCATCGAAGCGTCGCAGTTCGATTGGGATCCCGCCCGGCGTCTCGCGCCCGGCGATATGCTCTTCCGCCCGGCCATCTCGATTGCCGCGGAGCGCGTGGAACGCTTCCTCCACGCCCCCGGCGTCTCCACATTCTACGACGATGGGCCCGACACGGTTTTCTTCACCCCGAACACGACGCCGCTCTTACTCGAGCGCGCTGGTCTGCCCGTCCCACGCACCGTGTACTGCTCGTCTGGCGACCGCGCACTGTTGCGCGCGTACGTCTCGCATCTCGGCGGCTTCCCAGTGGTCGTGAAATTCGAAGGCGGTTCGGGCGGCGTCGGCGTTCTGCGTGCTGACTCAGAGCCGGCGCTCTTCTCGCTGATCGACTTCGCGCTCGCGCTCGGCCGCCATCCGTTGCTCGCGGCGTACATACCGGACGCGGAACACTGGCGCGTCGTCGTCGTCGGCGACCGGCCGATCGCCGCATATCGCAACCCGCCAGACCCCGGCGACTTTCGGACGTCAGGCACACAGCGTGCCGATGAGGTAACCGCAACGCCGCGTGAGCCGCTGGCGACGCTCGGGGTACGAGCCGTCCGCGCCGTGCGCAGCGCATTCGGCGGCGTCGACATTCTCCTGCACCCGAGCGGTCGCGCCTACGTGCTCGAGGTGAACGTTCCGTGTTACTTTCCGCACGCGCAGCTCGTTGGGGGCGTGGACGTCGCTGGAGCGATGGTGGCGTACCTCGTCGAGCGCGCGAGCCAGTTGCGGATTATGTCACCACCGTAGTGATGTTATCGTATCAAATTGTGAGACGGTCTTACCATTCCACTTCGAGCGGCTTCGAATAAGCGTGATGCGCTTGAATCTTTTCGGAACCGCCGTGTTCGCACCAGGTCATAAAGAACTTTATATCGACCATGCGATCTCAATCGCTATTCTCCGGGCCAATTTTCGTCAAGGCACCGTTACGAGGATGATTCGCAGCGAAACCTGTCTGCCAAAGGCAGTTCTTCGCTGGCTGTACGGTGGGCTAGGCCATGATGAATGGAGCATAACCATGTAACTTCGAGCGGTTTAGTATAGTCGTCGTGGTGCGCTTGGACCTTTTCGGCGCCACAAACTGCACAAGGTGAACGCTGAATATGACCGCCCTTGAGCCCATACATGACCGCGAAATGCGCGGCAGCTTTTAGGGGATTACGCGCTCGCCAATCATCAATGCTCTTTCGCACGTGCTGAGCATTTCGCGAATACCAAGTTCGTCGATATGCCGCAACGTGATCCAAATTTTCTTGTCGCCATGCTTCAGTCTTCGCTCGTAAGCGATCGCTGTTCTTTGCATAGAATTCGTAGTAAGATTGTTTCGAGCAAACGATACAATGGCTCCGTCGACCGTCACTCGAAGACGGATTTGTATAGAACTGCTCAGGCTGCTTAAGTTCGCCGCAACGATTGCACGTTTTGGCTGCACCCGGACTGAGTCGTCGCGGCGCTCCCATCTTTACCTAGCGTAAGCGATGGCAGTGCCAACAGTATGGCACATACAAAAGGCCTCGTATAAGCGAGGCCTTTTGCTCTTAGTTGTTTATCAAGTTTGTACTTGACTGCTAGAACGCTAGAACGGAATCTCGTCTTCAAGTGCGGCGTCTTCGTCGAAGCCGGCGGACGCCGATGCACCGGTACGCGCGGGTGCGGCTGAGCGTTCGTACGGTTCGCTGACGTCGCCGTTCATGCTGCGGCCTCCGCCGCCGGCACGATCGAGCATCTGCATCGTGTTGCACACGACTTCCGTTGCTTTGCGCTTTTCGCCGTCTTTCGTTTCATAAGAACGAATCGACAGACGGCCCTCGACCAGGCACGACATGCCCTTCTTCAGATACGTGTTGCACGTTTCTGCGAGCTTGTCCCAAGCGACGATGTCGATGAAATCCGTCTCTTCTTGCTGCTTCGAGCGGCGATTGACCGCGAGCGTGAATTTGGTGACAGCTGCGCCGGAGCCGACGTAGCGGATCTCCGGGTCGCGGGTCAGATTTCCGACCAAGATAATTTTGTTATAGGATCCAGCGATGACACGTTACCTCACTTAGATGCGCTGCCTACCGGTCAGCGCGCAAACTCACTATGCGGGACCACAGTGCCACCTGCCTGGCACTGTTGTCCACTGATTTCTACACTACTTTTCCAATTTAATGAACAGGGCGCGCATCACGTCTTCGTTGAGACGCATCTGGCGTTCGAGCTCTTTCGAAGCGACGGCTTCGCTCTTGAACTTCATCACGACGTAGTAGCCTTCGCGAACATCGTCGATCTCATAGGCCAGGCGGCGCTTGCCCAGCTTCTCGATCTCGCCGACAACTTCACCGCCCTGGCCCTTGATGGACTCGGCGATGGCCTCGACGCGGGCGTCCATGTCGGTCTCTTCGAGCGCGGGACGCAGAATATAGGTGACTTCGTAGTCGATTGCGGGCACGGGGGTTTCCCTCTGCGGACACCAGCGGAGCCGGTGGGTCGGACGGGCCGACCAGCGGGTAGCGGACGGGCAGTGCCCGGCCAGAACCCCGGAAGTATATCACGCCGAGGCGACCAACGCCAAGGGCGGAGAGGTCCGTGCCGCCAAGCCGCCCCTTCGATGAAGATCCTCGCCTCCGCCCTCGCCGCCACGATCGCCGCCGCCGCGCTCGTGATGACGGCCCCGCCGGCGCCGGCCCGCGCCAACGTCTTCTGCCCGGTCACGATCGCCGCCGTCACCGACCTCGCCATCCTCGGCCGCCAAGACACCTACGGCGTGTTGCTCGACTTCGACCCCGGAGATACTGCGAGCGTCCGCATGCGTGTCGACTCTGCGACCACGCACTACGCGGTCGACTTCAATGATATCGGCCCGATCGGGAACGCCGCTTCGAGCGGCCGGCGCTATTTCGTGATGCCGCCGGGCGAACGGCTCGTAACCGCGTGGATCGAGAGCACCGGGCTCAGCCCTAATTCGCGCATGGAGTGCCCGATCACGCGGCCGTATGCCGCCGATGCACCCCGGCCGGTGAATCCGCGCACGATCGCCGCTCTCGACGCCGCGCGTCAGGCATTGCGCGACAACTTCTCCACGAGAACGCCGACCGTGCAGCCGACGAGTTTCGGTGCGGCAACCGTTGCATCGTGCAGTCAGCCCTACGCTCCGCCGCGCGCGATTTTGCCCGTGCAGCCGGACGACATTCCCGCCGCGCGCGCCGTCCACGCGACCGGGACGACGGTCGTGCGCGTCGATCTCGATGAGACGAGCACCGTCGTGGGTGCCGGGATCGTCCGTTCGAGCGGCTACGCGCCATTGGATCGCGCCGCGCTGGCTGCAGCGCAGAAGTCGTCGTACCGCACCGAATCGTTTGCGTGCCGCCCGGTGGCCAGCACGTATCAGTTCACGGTGACGTTCGGCGGGAGTTAATTGGCGCCAAAGTCAAAGCGGCAGCGTAAACGGGCCCCGAACGCGTCTCGCGTCGACGGCCCGCTAACAGAACGCGAGCGCGAAGAGCTGCGCGCATACTTGGCATCACGGCCTGCATCGGATGACTGCATGAGCATCACCATGCTTCACGGTTTTCTCTGCGCGATTCTCTCGGGCCCGATGATAATGCCCAACGAGTGGCTACCCGAGATATGGGGTGAGGAAGGACCTCGCTTCGATAGCGAGGTCCAAATGGGGCGTATCGTCGGCCTACTGATGCGCTTCTACAATGGCGTTGCCGATGAACTGGCCCGCAACCCGTTGCGTTTCAAACCCTTGCTCGATGTCTCGCTACCGAACGACGCTGAGGCCTGGTGCGCCGGCTACGTCCATGGCATGGCGGCTCGGGAAGATGCGTGGAGCCCCTCATGAAGGACCCCGGGACGGTCATGTTTTTTTCCCCGATCGTGTCGCTCGGTATGCGCGGAGCAAACCCGGAGAACGACGAGATGCTGGCAGACACCGAGGCCTACGAGACCAGCGTCTCTTCGATAGGCAAGTGCGCCGGCGTCATTTACATGCTTTGGCGCGACCGAACGTGAGTTCAATTGCCATGATCGTGGCGGTCCCTCGACAAGCTCGGGATGACAGCGGTTAGTTGGCGCTGACTCGGGCTTCGCGTTTGGTGACGCGGTAGACGGCACGTACTTCTTTGAGGTGTTCGAGCTTGTAGAGCAGTTTCTGCAAGTGCTCGATGTTCGTGATTTGCGCGGTTATCGAGATGTTCGCCGCCTCTTTTTTCACGCGCGCGTTGACCGAGGAAACCGGGGTCTTCAACTCGGCGCAGACGCCCATCACGTCTTGCAGTAGGCCGGAGCGGTCATTGGCTTCGATCTCGATGTCGACCGCGTGCTGGATGTGGGTGACGTCGGCCCACGTTGCTTCGAGGATACGTTCGGGTGCGGCGTTCATGTACGCCACGTTCGGACAGTCCGCGCGATGGACCGAAACGCCGCGGCCGATCGTGACGAAGCCCATGATCGGGTCGCCCGGGACGGGCGAACAACACTTCGAGAGCCGCACGAGCACGTCGTCGACGCCGGCGATGCGGATGCCCGATGCGTTGCGCGCTACACGACGCGTCGAGGTCGGGCGCGGCAGCGTCTGGATGTCGACGACGTTGTCGGTCTTGAGTTCTTCGCGCAGGCGTTTGGCAACCGAGGCCGCGTTGGCGTCGCCAAAGCCGATCGCCGCGTAGAGGTCGTTGGCCGTGGCGTAGTTCAGCTTGCCGGCAATTTTCTCGATCACGTCGCCGCGCGCGGAGTCGATGCGCAAGCCGAGATGGACGAGCTCGCTCTCGAGCATCTCTTGCCCGAGCACCGCGTTCTCTTCTTTCTTCTCTTTACGGAACCACTGTTTGATCTTGTGCTTCGCGCCGGACGTCTTGACGATCGAGAGCCAATCCAGCGACGGGCGCGCGCTCGACTTGTTGACGAGCACCTCGACGATGTCGCCGTTCTTCAATCCGAAGTCGAGCGGCACGATCTTGCCGTTGACCTTCGCGCCCACGCAATGATTCCCGACGCCGGAGTGCACTTGGTAGGCGAAGTCGAGCGGCGTCGCGCTTGCAGGCAGCGAGAACACATCGCCCTTGGGCGAGAAGATGAACACCTGCGACTCGAACAAGTCGAGCTTGAGGTTCTCCATGAACATCCGCGAGTCGCGCATGTCGTTCTGCCACTCGAGCAGCGAACGCAGCCAGGTGAGCTTCTGCTCGAAGGTGTCGCCCTTGGCGCCTTCTTTGTATCGCCAGTGTGCGGCGATGCCGTACTCGCTCGTGCGGTGCATCTCGAGCGTGCGGATTTGCACTTCGAGCGGATCGCCGCCCGGCCCGACGACCGTCGTGTGCAAAGACTGGTACATGTTGGGCTTGGGCATCGCGATGTAATCTTTGAAGCGCCCCGGCAGCGGCTTCCAGATCGAGTGCACGACGCCCAACGCGCCGTAACAATCCTTGACCGAATCGACGATGATGCGGACGGCCGTCAAATCGTAGATGGTCGAGAAGTCGCGGCCCTTCTGCATCTTCTTGTGAATCGAGTAGAAGTGCTTGGGACGGCCGTTGACTTCCGCATGCAGACCGATCGCTTCGAACTGGCCCTTGAGCTCGTCGAGCACGCGTTGCACGGCGGCTTCGCGTTCGCCGCGTTTCTTCGCGACGCGTTCGGCGATATCGTGATACGCCGCCGGATCGAGGTAGCGCAGCGAGAGATCTTCGAGATCCCACTTCATGCGCCAAATGCCCAAGCGATGCGCGATCGGGGCGTAGATCTCGATCGTCTCTTGGGCGATCGTCTGCTGCTTCGCCGGCGGGAGCGATCCCAGCGTGCGCATGTTGTGCAGCCGGTCGGCGAGCTTGATGATGATGACGCGGATGTCCTTAGCCATCGCCAGGAACATCTTGCGCAAGTTCTCGACCTGCGCGTCTTCCTTCGTCTGATACGGAATGCGCGTCAGCTTGGTGACGCCGTCGACGAGCGAGGCGATCTCCTCACCGAAGCGTTCGCCGACTTCTTCGCTCGTGATGACCGTGTCTTCGACGACGTCGTGCAGCAGCGCGGCGGCGATCGTCTGGCGGTCCATTTCGAGATCGGCCAGGATCGCGGCAACGGCCAGCGGGTGCTCGATGTACGATTCGCCCGAGGCCCGGCGCTGCTCGCGGTGCGCGCCCTCGGCAACAGCATATACGCTCTCGAGCCACGCGGGGTCGAGGGAGGGGTCATAACGGCGAACATTAGCAACGAGATCCGCGATCGTCATAGGATCTAAGCCTTACAACCCGCCGCATGCCGCATAAGGTGCGTCAGTACGTGATGAACGACGTGATATCCACGCCGGGCAGGGCCTTGCGGCCGTTGAGGTCAGCCAGCTCGATCAGCACGGCCACGCCGGCGATCTTGGCCTCGAGGCGCGCCAGCAGCCGCAGGGTGGCGGCCATGGTGCCACCGGTGGCAAGCAGGTCGTCGATCACAAGCACGCGCTTGCCCTTGGTCACGGCGTCGGCGTGGATCTCGATCGTGTTGGTGCCGTACTCGAGCTCGTATTCTTCGGTGAACTTCTCGCCGGGCAGTTTGCCGGGCTTGCGCACCGGCACGAAACCGGCATTCAGAGCATACGCGACCGGCGCGCCGAGCATGTAGCCGCGAGCCTCGATGCCGACCACATATTCAATGCCTGCACCGCGGTATTTGTCGACAAACAGGTCGACCATCGCCTTGAAGCCGGCGGCGTCGCCGAGTAACGGTGTGATATCGCGGAAAAGAATCCCGGGAATGGGAAAATCCGGTATCGCGCGGATCAAAGCTTCGAGCTGCACGCCCCGGCGTTCGCCCCATTCGAACGGGAACCCCGCGGCACGCTCGAATCGTTGTGCCTGCGCATGAAGACAAAAGTCGGAGCACCGGCCTTCGACGATCCCGTCAGGCGCTTCGCCGTTGCCGTCCCGAGTGCCATCGTTATTACGGTGTTGTGCTTTGCGCTGGGCCGCTGCCAACCGGCTGAACGCTCGGTCACCGAAAGCGCGCCGCCCGCTACCGTGGTGCTCGAACGCCGGCCGCCGACCCCGACACCGGCCCCGCCAACCCCCACGCCGCGTCCGCCGACACCGCCGCCCACCTTACCGCCGGTCCCGCGCGTGACGCTCGCGCCGGTTCCCGAGCGCGCGGCGCCCCGTGCCGTCCATGCCTCGGGCGGCGGACACGCCGCGCCCAAGCCGCATCCGCAGGTCGTGATGCCGTCGGTGGTCGTCGCGGGGAGCGGTGGCGGCGCCGGGACGGGAACCGGCGATGGTGAGGGCGCAGGCAACGCCGGCGGCAGCGGCAACGGCACGGGCGGCACCGGCAGCGGAACGGTCAATGCCGATGCGCCGTGCGGCAGCGTCGATCTGATCCCGGTCCAATCGCCCGATCATGCGGGCGCGCTCACCTACGAGCACATCCGCGCCACCGTGACGTTTCCGGACGGCCACACGCAGACGGACGAGTTTCCCTATCGCTGGGTCTACGCCAACCCGGCCGACGATCCGTGGTCGACGCAAAACATGTCCAATGCGAACTTCATCACGCGTGTCCAGCAGCCGCCGTCCAGCGCCGACGTGAGCCGCTACCCGGAAACCATTCGCTACATCCTCAACCACACGCGTTCCGACGGCACGACGATCCTCCAAGAGTGTCCGCAGCAGCATTAGCGCTGCGCTAACGCTTCGAGCCGCGCGTAGAACGCGTCGATCGCGCTGCCATGTGCCGCCAGCGCGCGCTGCGCTCCGGCCACGCGATCCTCACGCTCGCCCGCGCTCGTTTCGAGTGCGTTGCGGATGGCGCCGAGCCAATCGTCGTCATCCGAAATGAACAGCGTCGCAGCGACGTCCGGCGGAAGACCCGTGACGCCGGCCGTCGTCGAAAGAACCGGAACGCCGGCGCCGATGTAGTCGAGCATCTTCATATTGACGCCGCCGGTAAACCGCACCGGATTCACGGCCAGATCGGCCAGTGCCAAGAGCGCGGCGAGTTCATCGCCGGTAACGATCCCGAGCACGCGCATGTTTTTCGGCCGGCTGCGACGATCGAGTTCACCCGCAACGTTGCCGGCTACGACGAACTCCATGTCCGGCGCGCGCACGGCAACGCCGGCGAGTTCGCGTGCGGCAAGAACATTCGGCCAGTGCGAGCTCCCGACAAACAAGACGACCGGCCGGTCGCCGAAGCGTGAACGGCGGCGCGTGGTTCGCGCGTCAATCGACGGCGGCGCAAACTTGGCCGGGTCCCCAAACGGTGGAACGACGATCACATCGCGCAGACCGGGGTAGCGAGCGGTGAGCGCTCGCGCAACGTCATTGGAAATGGCAAACGTGAGTTGCGCGCGGCGCACGGCGCGCGTCTCGAGCGCGGCGACCTGCTGCAATAACGCGGCACCGCGCTCGTTACTCGGCAAATGCGCCTCCATTAGCCGCACTTCGTCGTCCATCGCCTCGTATACAAGCGGCCCGTTCCACGCGTGTTCGATCGCAGATATGAGATATGGCCGGGAAGCAATCATAATATCGGCGTCGGCCGCGTTTGCGCGCAGCCGCTCGACATAGCCCGGCGTGAGGCGCGGCGTCTCGTCAGCTAACACGTCGTCGACAACGACGCCCAGTGATTTTGATACGCTACCGTACGAACGTTGCTGCGCTTTGCTCGTGGCGAAGCGTTCTTCGACAATACCGGCGTACGGTCGACTTTTCTTGCTCGGGGTGTTGTAAGGCGTGAGCGCAACGATTACGATCTCAGCACCCGTGTCGGCAAGCGCACAATAAACATCTGCCATTCGCCGTTGACCGCCGCTCGTTGCTGGGAACACTGCAAACGTCGTGGCAACCACGATCCGCATCCGACTCGATTACCGCAGCGAATCGGCGCACCCTTTGGAGAAAATATCCGTTGATCCGCGTTGGCATTGACGCGTGGAATCTACCGAACGATCTTCGTGGCATCGGCCGCTACGTTCGCGAAATGGTAAAGTGCTTGCGCAGCGAGCACGGCAGCGAAGTCGCGTGCACGCTCGTCATTCCGGAATGGCCACCGACGCTCGCAAGCAGGCGCTATCTGCGCGCAATCGGCGACGCAACGCTGCCGGTAGTGTCACGTCGTGTCGCGCGGCAACGCCGTTTCGACTTGCTTTGGTTTCCGTTCAACGGACCCAGCTGGGACGATTTTCGCGGACCGTCGGTGGCGACGCTGCACGACGCGCTCACATTTGCGCTGCCGGGTTTTTCCGACGAAGCGCGCGCTCCGTTCCGGCGCGCTGCCGAGCGCTGCGAACACATCGTCACGGACTCGGAGTTTTCGCGCACCGAACTGTTGCGCGTTTTGCCGCTGGAGCCCGAACGCATCAGCGTCGTCCTGCCGGGTGTCGCACCGCTGCCGGTGGGCACCCCGGCGATCGACATCGCTTCGCTGGGCTCGTATTTGCTCTTCGTCGGCGAAACCGATTCGCGCAAGGGCGTCGACCGGTTCATCGCTGCAGCGGAGTTGCTGCGGGCGCGGGGGATCGACGTCACCTGCGTGATTGCGGGCCGGGTCGTCGGCTCGTTGCCCGCGCCGGACGGCGTGAACGTGCGCGCGCTCGGATTTGTCGACGACGTCACCTTGCAGGCGCTCTACCGCGGCTGCAGCGCGTTCGTGTATCCGTCGCGCTACGAGGGCTTCGGGCTGCCGATCCTCGAGGCGCTGCTCGCCGGGGCTCCTGTCGTCGCGAGCGCGGGCTCGTCGCTCATCGAGGCGGGCGGGGATGCGGCACTCTACGCGCCGGCCGATGACACGGCCGCCTTCGCCGAGGCCGTGCAACGCATTTTCAGCGATGCGGCGCTCGCCGAGGCTCTGCGCCGGCGCGGCATCGAACGCGCCCGGACGATGAGCTGGTCACGGTCAGCCGGAGCGCTGGTCGACGTCTTCCGGAAAGTCGCCTAGGCAACCGGCCGCACAAGGAGGTCGCGCCCGCAACGAAAAGGACGTTCGAGCATGAGTGAACCCGAATTCGAAGATATCCCCGGCACCTTGCTGTTCGATGCCGATCGCTCGCGCCGGGGCTATCACCTCAACATGTTTTGCATGTCGTTGATGAAGCCCGAGAACCGCGACGCCTTCCGCGCCGACGAAGAGGGCTACAAGAAGCAGTTCCCGATGACGCCCGAGCAATCCAAAGCGGTCACCGATCGCGATTGGAACAAGATGCTCGAACTCGGCGGCAACATCTACTTCACCTCGAAGCTCGGGGCGTTCGACGGCCTCTCGTTTCAAGCGCTTGCCGCGAAGATGACCGGCAAGACACAGCAAGAGTATGTCGACATGATGCTCGCCGGCGGCCGATCGGTCGACGGCAATCGCAGTAAATCGGAGTGGAAGAACCGTGGCTAAACTCGTTGCCGGCGTGGCGGTCTCGCACGTGCCGGCCATCGGCGCCGCTATCGACAACGGCAAGACCGGCGAAGACTATTGGAAGCCGCTCTTCAAAGGGTTCGAGCCCTCGAAGAAGTGGATCGCCGAACTCAATCCCGACGTGATCATCCTCGTCTACAACGATCACGCTTCGGCGTTTTCGCTCGAGATGATCCCGACGTTTGCGATCGGCTGCGCGGACTCGTTCGCGCCGGCCGACGAAGGCTGGGGCGCGCGCCCGGTGCCGGTGGTCAAAGGCCATCCGGAACTCGCGTGGCACATCGCGCAGTCGACGATTCTCGATGAGTTCGACATGACGATCGTCAACAAGATGGACGTCGATCACGGCCTCACCGTGCCGCTCTCGCTGATGTACGGACAGCCCACCGCGTGGCCGTGCCCGGTGATTCCGCTGGCCGTCAACGTCGTGCAGTATCCGCCGCCGACCGGCCACCGCTGCTACATGCTCGGCAAGGCGATTCGCCGCGCCATCGAATCGTTCGACCAGCCGCTGCGCGTCGCGATTTTCGGCACAGGCGGCATGTCGCACCAGTTGCAAGGCCCGCGCGCCGGCCTAATCAACAGCAAATTCGATAACGCGTTCTTGGAGAAGTTCTCCAAAGATCCCGAAGCGGCGATGCGCATCCCGCACATCGAGTACGTGCGTGAAGCCGGATCGGAAGCGATCGAGCTCGTGATGTGGCTGATCATGCGCGGCGCCATGGACGAAAAAGCCAAAGAAATCTACCGGTTCTATCACGTCCCCGCCTCGAACACGGCCGTGGGACATTTGATTCTCGAAAACGTTGCATAAGGGGTAGTTCGAACAATATGAAGGTCGTAGTGGCTGGCCAAGGTGCTTTTGGTCAGAAGCATCTCGATGGGATCGCGCGCATCGACGGCGTGGAAGTCGCCTCGCTCGTCGGCGGCAATCAGGAATCGACGAAGGCCGTAGCGGCGAAGTACGGCATCCCGCACTACACGGGCGATCTCGCCGAAGCGCTCGCGCAGCCCGGTGTCGAGGCCGCGATCCTCGCGACGCCGACGCAGATGCACGCGAAGCAGGGCGAACAAGTGATGCGCGCCGGCAAACACGTCGAGATCGAAATTCCGGTCTCGGACACGCTGGCCGAAGCCGAACGTCTCGTGGCCGTCCAAAAGGAAACCGGCATGATCGGCATGGGCGGTCACACGCGCCGTTTCAACCCAAGCCATCAATACATCCACAACAAGATCAAGGCGGGCGAACTCACGGTACTGCAGATGGACGTGCAAACGTACTTCTTCCGCCGTACCAACATGAACGCCGCCGGCCAGCCGCGCAGTTGGACCGACCATCTTCTCTGGCACCATGCCTGTCACACGGTCGATCTCTTCCAGTACCAAACCGGCGGAACCGCAACCGTCGCGCATGCCGTCGAAGGCCCGATGGATCCGAACCTCAAGATCGCGATGGATATGGGCATCTTGATGAAGGTGCCGAGCGGCGCGATCTGCACGCTCTCGCTCTCGTTCAACAATGACGGCCCGTTCGGAACGTTTTTCCGCTACATCTGCGACAACGGCACGTACCTCGCCTATTACGACGATCTCAGCGACGGCAAGGGCAATAAGATCGATCTGACCGGCGTGGCCGTCTCGTTCGACGGCATCGAACTGCAAGACCGCGAGTTCTTCTCGGCGATCAAAGAAAAACGCGAACCCAACGCCAGCTTCGCCCAAATCCTACCCGCCATGCAAACCCTCGACAAACTCGATAAAGACATGGGCGGCTCACCCCGCGCCTAATCGTGCCTGACACGCCCTACGGCATGCCGCCATACGTGATCGAACGCGTGATGGCGAAGCGCGGGCGATTGGCGGTCTTCGAGCGGTTTGACCCGCTCAAGACCGCGCTGCTGTGCATCGACATGCAGTATTTCTACGTCGGTGAGATCCCCTCGGTGCTCGCGATCATTCCGAACATCAACCGCATCGCGAAACGGCTCCGCGAACTCGGCGGCTTGATCGTTTGGGTCGGGATGAGCGCCGGCGAAAACGGCGAGAGCCGCTGGCACGTCTATCACGACAACTTCTTCACCCCCGAACGGGGCGCCAATCACCGCGACGGCCTCTCGCCCGGTCACCCCGCGCACGCGTTTCACGCCGATCTCGACATCCAACCGTCGGATGAGATCGTCTATAAATCGCGTTTCAGCCCGTTCATCGCGGGCGCATCGAACATTCAGGACGTCCTGCAGCCGCACGGAATCGAGAACCTCATCGTCGTTGGAACCGCCACGAATATGTGCTGCGAATCGGCGGCGCGCGACGCGATGATGCTCGATTACAAAGTCGTGATGGTCGCGGATGCCAACGGCGCGCGCTATGACGACGACCACCTGGCCGGATTGACGAGTTTCTATCAGAGTTTCGGTGACGTGCGCACGACCGCAGAGGTCACCGATTCGCTGCTAGCCTGAGCTACGGCGCCGGCCGGTTCGTAACTACGTTCCACTGCAGTTTGGTGAGCGTGTCGCTCGTCAGCGGCTTGGTCGTATCGACCTTTGCCTGCTCGTAGGCAACTTGGGCGTAGTTGATATCGAAGGTGTCAACGAGCTTGCCCTTCGAGTTTGCGGTGATTTGCGACGATGTGATGTAGACATTTTTCATGATGAACAGCTGGTAGGGCACGACCTTGCCGCTGACGTTCTTGCCGATGACGAGCACCAGTTCCGGAAGGTGCTTATCGCTGATGGCATCTTGCGTCAGTACGTTGGCGGCCTCGGAATCCGCTCCGGTGACGGTCATGGACTCCATCGTCGCTTTGCCGGCGCCCGCGCCGGTGGATTGGCTGCCGATATTTTCCGGATGACCGACGCCGATTGAGAAACTCGTGACTTTGTACATATCCGCCGGTTTTTGCGTAATCTCGCCCTTGGGCTCGGAACCCTCGATTTGACCGGGCGGAATTTTGAGATAGTACACGTCCGCGAACGCCGGCGCGGCGATTGCCGTTACGGCGAAGACGGAGAGGGCGCCGGCGATTCGCGCAAACAAGGATGATTTCATAAAGGACTCCCATCAGAAGAACCAGGTGGCCGGTTGCGTCTTTGGCGCGGTGGGAACCGTCCCATGGCAAGCGAGCCATTGCCCGCTGGGACGGCACGATTCGGAATGCCACCCAGGTGGCACTAGCGGGCGCGATACTGCGGCCTATGTCCGCTTTGCCGATCCGGGCGGGTCGCTTCGCCTTCGTCGACGTCGAAACGACCGGTTTCGACCCGAGCAAGTGCGCGGTCGTCGAGGTGGCATGCCAAATCGTCGAGGCGGGTGAGATCGTCGCGACGTTCGAGTCGCTGGTCAACCCGCTGCGTGGCATCCCCTCGTTCGTGCAGGCGATCCACGGCATCCACGACGGCATGGTGTGGGGGCAGCCGCACATGCGCGAGCTCGTCCCCACCCTGCGCCGGCTCTGCCGCGGCGCCGTGATCGTGGCGCACAACGCCGATTTCGACCGCCGCTTTCTGCCGTTCTTGGCCGCGCAGCCCTCGGCGTGCTCGTGGCGGCTCGCCTCGCTCGTGGTGCCTGAAGCGCCGAATCACAAGAATCAGACGCTCGGCAACTTTTTCGGCGTGGACGATCCGCAGTTGGACGGCCGCCGGCCGCACCGCGCGCTCGCCGACGTGATCGTCACGCGGCACGTGTTCTTCCACTGCATCGAACGCTACGTCGCGGCAGGCAACGGCGATAACCTCGAAGCGCTGTTCGACTTTCTGCAGCCGAAGTATCTGCGCGACCAACCGGCGTAAACTCTCATCGTGCAGCGGGTTGAAGGCGGGTTCATCTATTCGGCGTCGGATCTCAACAACGATCTGGAGTGCCGCCGCTTAACCTGGCTCGAGAACCAACTCGCGTCGGGGCTGTGGGTGCGGCCGGAAACGGGTGCGGCCGTCGAGCTCATCGCCGGCAAAGGCGACGCGCACGAAGCGCGCTACTTCGACGATCTGCGGCGGCTGCACGGCGACGCGATGATCGTGTTCGAAACGCGGCTCAAGGATTACACGCTCGCGGAGATGGCGGCGGCGGAAGCGGAGACGCTCGCCGCAATGGCCAGCGGCGCGCCCGTGATCTATCAAGCGACGTTCTTCGACGGCACGTTTCTCGGCCGCACCGACTTTCTGCGGCGCGTCGAGACGCCGAGCGAACGCTGGGCGTGGAGCTACGAGGTCATCGACACCAAACTCGCGCTGCACGCCAAAGCGCACTTTCTCTTGCAGTTATGCAACTACAGCGAACACGTCGCGCGGCTGCAAGGCACGATGCCGGCCTACGGCTATCTCGTGCTCGGTTCGGGCGCGGAAGCACGCTTCCGCATCGATGACTACCTCGCATACTACCGCCACCAGAAGCGCAGTTTTCTTGCGCGCGCGGCGCAGCCGGTGGAAGCGTATCCGGCGGAGATCGGCCACTGCACCGTCTGCCGCTGGGCCGATTCGTGCAACGCGCAGCGCGAAGCCGATGACTACCTCGGTATCGTTGCCTTGATGCGCCAGAGCCAGATCGATAAGCTCAGCGCGAACGGCATCACGACGATCGGCGCGCTCGGCGCCGCGGACGACGAGCAGCGCCCGTTCGGCATGATCGAAACGACGTTCAACACGCTGCGCGCGCAAGCGCGGCTCCAGCACATTCAGCGCACCGAAGATCGCCTGCTGCACGAACTGCTCGAACACGAGGAGCGCCGCGGCTTCTCGCTCTTGCCGCCGCCGGCCGAGGGCGACGTCTACTTCGATATGGAAGGCGATCCGCTCTACACGCCCGAGCGCGGGCTCGAATACCTCTTCGGCGTGCACCTCGGCGCGAGCGATGAGTACCGGGCGTTCTGGGCACGCGATTTGAGCGCAGAGCGCGCGGCGTTCGAGCAGTTCATCGACTTCATCGTCGAGCGGCGGCAGCGCTATCCCGACATGCACGTCTATCACTACGCGCCGTACGAAACGACCGCGCTGCGGCGGCTGATGGGCGTCTACGGCACGCGCGAGGCGGAACTCGACACGCTGCTGCGCGGCCAGGTCTTCGTCGACCTGTATGCGGTCGTGCGCCAGTCGGTGCGCATCTCGCAGCCGAGCTACTCGATCAAGAAGCTCGAACCGTTCTACGGCATGGTGCGCAACACCGACGTCAAGCGCGGCGACGATTCGATCGTGCAGTTCGAGACCTGGCTCGCCAACGGCGACGAGGAGATTCTCCAGGACATCGAGCGTTACAACGAAGACGACTGCCGCTCGACGTGGCTCTTGCATCGCTGGCTCCTCGAGCGGCGCGCAGAACTCGAGCGCACGCTCGACGCGGAAGTGCCGTGGCGTGAGCCGCCTACGCCGCCGAAACCGGATGAACCGGCGCCCGGCGACGAGCTTGCTGCCCGGCTGCTGGCCGATCTGCCGGAGCTGCGCACCAATGCCGACTTGCGCGCGGCGGACGAAAGCGCTCGCGCGCGCTGGCTGCTCGGCCATCTCTTGCAGTATCACCGCCGCGAAGCGAAGCCCGGCTGGTGGAAGATTCACGATCGTCACGAGAATGCCGATCGCTTGATGGAATTCGATCATGAAGCGATCGGCGAGCTTTCATGGTGCGCCGACGTCAAGCCGTACAAGGCCAAGGCGAACGATCGGAACCTCGTCCACACCTACACATTTCCGGATCAGCTGTACAATCTCGGCCGTGGCAGCGTCTTCTGCCCCTACACCAAACAAGGTGCCGGCGAGCTGATCAAGATCGACGACGACGCGAACCGTCTCGAGATCAAGCTGTCCAGCAAGATCGCGCCGCTCGAGCTGATCGCCCTGATCCCGGGACCGCCGATCCGCACGCACGTGCTCGAAGATGCCTTGCACCGCATCGCATCCGCGTACGAAAATGGGACGATCGGCGAACGCTTCCCCGCAGCATTGGACATTCTGCTGCGCCGGACGCCGCGCTTGACGAACATCACCCCCGGCGCGCCGTTGCAGCCGCCCGAGATCACGGGCGATGCGGTCGCCGCGCTCGTCGGCGCGCTCGACGGCAGCTATCTGTTCGTGCAAGGACCGCCCGGCAGCGGCAAGAGCACGACCGGCGGCGATGCGATCGCGGCACTGCTCGGTGCGGGCAAGCGCGTCGGAATCGTTTCGCGCGGCTATGCCGCGATCGGCAACCTGCTCGACAAAGTCGAAGAGTCGGCCGTCAAACGCGGCGTCACGTTTGTGGGCGTGCACAAACACTCGGGCGACGAGCACGCGTACAAATCGGATTTGCCAGAACCGATGATCGTGAGCACCGGCGACAACAACGCCTTCGTCAGTCAGGAGCACCAGCTCGCCGCCGGCACGCCCTGGCTCTTCGCACGCGAAGAACTCACCGGCAAATACGACGTGCTGTTCATCGATGAGGCCGGACAGCTTTCGCTCGCCGACGCGCTCGCCTGCGCCGGCGCGGCGCGCAACGTCGTGCTGCTCGGCGATCCGCTCCAGCTCGCGCAAGTTTCGCAAGGCTCGCACCCGCTCGGCAGCGGACCGTCCGTGCTCGAGCATTTGCTCGGCGAGGATCATACCGTGCCGCCCGAACGCGGCGTGTTCCTCAACATCTCCTACCGCATGCATCCGGAGATCTGTGCGTTTATCTCGCGCACCGTCTACGACGGACGCCTGCGTTCGGCCGCCGTCACCGCGAACAACCGCGTTATCTCGCCCAGGCTGCACGGCGCGGGACTGCGCTATCTGCCGGTTGAGCACCGCGGCAACAGCCGCGAGTCGCCCGAAGAGGCCGAGCTGATCGCGACCGAAATCGACGCACTCCTGAGCGGCAGCGTGGTGGCCGGTGCGAAACCCGAGCGGCCGATGACCGTCGAAGACATCCTGGTCGTCACGCCGTACAACGCGCAGCGCCAGCGCATTTCGCGCGCGCTCGCGGCGCGTGGTCACGCCGGCGTGCGCGTCGGGACGGTCGACAAGTTTCAGGGCCAGGAAGCGCCCGTCGTCTTTTATTCTATGGCGACATCGAGCGGCGAGGACATGCCGCGCGACATGAGCTTTCTCTTCGAGAAGAACCGCTTCAACGTCGCGATCTCGCGCGCGCAATGTCTGTCGGTGCTGGTTTGCTCGCCGCAGCTGCTCGAAGTCCGTTGCCGGACGCCCTACGAGATGATGCTGGCCAGCCTGCTCTGCGCTTTCGTCCAATCCTAGGACCCCGAAACGAGGGCGCCAAAGACCAAGCGGTGAGCCTGCGCAACATTCACCTGTCGATCGCGACAACCGATTACGACCATTTCCGGGACTTCCGTACCGGCGTCGTCAACGCGGAGGGCATCGACCACACCTGGTCGATGCACGGGCACCATGAGGTCTTCGCCCGCTTCACGCTTAACCGCGAGTGGGACGTCAGCGAATTGTCCTTCGCTAAGTTCGCGGCCCAAGTCAGCCGTGAAGATAGCGACATCATCGGGCTACCGGTGATCTGCTCGCGCCTCTTCCGCTTCAGCTCGTTCTACATCAACAAGAACAGCGGCATCAAGAAAGTCGAAGATCTGCGCGGCAAGAAAATCGGGTCGCCCGAGTGGGCGCATTCGGCCGCCGTATACATGCGCGGTTGGATGATGAATGACATCGGGATCCCGCTGCAGGACGTGCACTGGTATCAAGCCGGCGCCAACGCCCCCGGCCGCGAGGAGAAAGTCGAGCTCGATCTGCCCAAGGGCACGAAGCTCACGCGCATCGCCGATAAGTCACTGAGTGAAATGCTGGCGTCGGGCGAGATCGATTGTGCGATCATCGCGCGCCCGCCGACGTGCTTCCTCGAAGGCCACCCCGATGTCGTGCGCCTCTATCCCGACTATCTCGAGATGGAAGAAGACTACTACAAGCGCACGCACATTTGGCCGATCATGCACATCATTGCGATGCAGAAGCACATCCTCGCCGACAACCCGTGGATCGCGCGCAGCCTCTACAACGCGTTCCTCGAATCGAAGCGCCGCAGCATCGAGCGCTTCATGGATCCGGCCGTTTCGCGCTATCCGCTGGCCTGGCTGCCGACGTACGCGCGCAAGATGCGCGACATCTTCGACGGCGATCCGTTCCCGTTCGGCATCGATGAAAACCGCACGACGCTCGAAGCGCTCACGCTCTACACGTTCCAGCAAGGGATCGCCCATCGCAAGATGGACCCGGAGGACATGTTTCCCAAAGGGGTCATGACGAAGGTCATTATTTGATGCGTTTGGCGAGTTTTATCGCTAACGAACACCACAGCTATGGCGCCGTGTGGGATAACGGCGTCACCGATCTGGGCCAGCGCATCGGCGCAACGTACCCGACCCTGAAAGCCCTGATCGCCGCCGGCGCACCCGGACTCGCTGCGGCGCGCGCCGCCGGCGCCCCCGTCGATCTGCGACTTGGCGAGATCGAATACGTGCCGCCGGTTCCGGGCACGGAGAAAATCATCTGCGTCGGCATCAATTATCCCGAGCGCGCCGATGAGTACAAAGACGGTCGCGAAAAACCCAAATACCCGAACCTATTCGTGCGCTTTCCGGGCTCGTTCGTCGGCCACGACATGCCGATCGTGCGCCCCAAGCATTCGGATAAGTTCGATTACGAGGGCGAGATCGTCATCGTGATCGGCAAGAGCGGACGCAACGTTCCGCGCGAGAAAACGCGAGACATGGTGTTCGGCCTAACGCTCGGAAACGAAGGCAGCCTGCGCGATTGGATCCGGCACGGCACGCTCAACGTCACGCAGGGCAAGAATTTCGACCGTTCGGGCAGCATCGGTCCGTGGATCGTGCCGGCCGGCGAGGTTCCGCCGTTTCAACCATTGCACCTCACCACCTACGTGAACGGCGAACTGCGCCAAGACGATACCACCGACCGCCTCACCTGGGATTTCGCGGAGCTAATCCGCTACATCACGATGTTCGCCACGCTAAACCCGGGCGACCTGATCTTCACCGGCACGCCCGTGGGTGCGGGCGGCCACCAGAAACCGCCGAAGTGGCTCGTACCCGGTGACGTCGTCGAAGTGTCGGTGCCGCAGATCGGCACCTTGCGCAACGCCGTCATCGACGAAGCCTGATCTCTCCTCACCTTCTTTCCGGAGCACGCATTGTTATGAACGCCGTCGACCAAGCCCTCAACGATCTCATTATCGCCAACCGCATTCTCTCGAATGAAAACGTGGTCGACGCCTACGGACACATCAGCGTGCGCCACCCCGAGAATCCCAACCGCTACTTCCTCGCACGTTCGCTGGCACCGGATCTCGTGCAAAAGGACGACATCCTCGAGTTCGACCTCGAGAGCAACGTCCAAAACGGCGACAAGCGGCCGCCGTATCTGGAACGCTTCATTCACGGCGCCATCTACGAAGCGCGGCCGGAGATCATGTCGGTCGTGCACGCGCATGCCGAAGAAACGTTGCCGTTCGGGATCACCAAAGACAACAAGACGCCCATCCGGCCGGTCATTCACTCCGGCAGCTTCCTCGGCGCGAACATTCCGATCTGGGACATCCACGATCATTTCGGCGACACCAACTTGCTCGTCGGCAACGTCGCGCAAGGCCGCAGTCTCGCGAAACACTTGGGCGACGGCAACGTCGCGCTGATGGCGTGCCACGGCTTCGCCGCCGCGGGCCGCTCGATTATCGAAGTCGTGCGCATCTCGGTGTACTTGCCGCGTAACGCGCGCGTGATGCTCAACGCGCGCCAACTCGGCACCGACCTGCGCTACCTCACCGACGGCGAAATCGCCGCGCGCAACAGCGGCTACAGCCCGTACTCGAGCGAGACGTGGCGCGCGTGGGAGTACTGGGCGAATCAAGCCGGCGTCGGCAAGATGCTCCACAAACCCGACGGCGTCTAGCGCGCGATGAAACTTGCAAGCTACGTCGCCGACGGCGTGCCGTCGTTCGGCGCCGTAACCGGCGACGGCGTCGTCACGCTGAACCGCCGCCTCAAACAGCGTTACGCTTCGCTGCGCGAGGCGCTCGCCGGCGGCGCACTCGACGAAATCCGCGCGGTCGCGAAGAGCGCCGCCCCGGACCGCGATTTCGCCGGACTCGAAATGTTACCGGTGATCCCGCATCCCGGCAAGACGCTTTGCGTCGGCATCAATTACGGCTCGCACGCCGCCGAGCACGGCGGTGCGAAAGCCAACATCTTCACCAAATTCGATGACGTCCTCATCGGCCATAACGGCACCATGATCCGTCCGAAAGCATCCATCCAGTTCGACTACGAAGGCGAGTTGGTCGTCGTCATGGGGCGCGGCGGTCGCGCAATTCCGGCGGCGAAGGCACTAGAATACGTTGCCGGCTACAGTTGCGGCTGCGACACCTCGGTACGCGACTTCATCGCGGCATCGCTTATTACGGGCAAGAACTTCCCGCAGAGTTCACCGGTCGGGCCATGGATGGTCACCACCGATGAGATTCCGGATCCCTCGAAGCTCACGTTGATGACACGCCTGAACGGTCAGGAAGTGCAGCGCACCGGCGTCGACTTGCTGATCTACGACGTGCCGATGCTCATCGAGTACGTCTCAGCCTTCACGCCGCTGGCTCCGGGTGACATCATCTTCACCGGCACACCCGAAGGCATCGGCGCCAAACGAAAGCCGCCCCTCTGGATGAAGGACGGCGACGTACTAGAGGTCGAGATCACGAGCATCGGCACCCTAAGCGCGAGAGTAGCCGACGAACGCTAACTTTTTTTGTGGCGGTTAGGCTACGATTTGCTCGATCGTGCCGTCGGGCAGTTTGCCCTGGGCGCGGTATTGGCCGATGTGTTTGAGGACTTCGGAGTCGGTGACGGTGTAGAGCACCGCATCGGTCGCGCCGGTCGCGACGTGCTTGCGCCACGTGAACGGGGGCACGACCATGATGTCGTTGGGCTTCCAGTCGAAGCGCTCGCCACCGATTTCGCTGTAGCCTTCCCCGTCCATCACCACGATGAACGTGCCGCAGGTTTCGCGCTTATAGCGCAGCTCTTCACCCGAACGGATCAGTTGCGCCGAGTAGTTCATCGTCGGGAACACCGCAGCGCCGGTGATCGGGTTGACGAACTGCATGATGATGCCTTCGTATGGATCGCCCGATTCGACGCGCAGTTTGTCGAGCGTCGCGCGCACGTCTTCACCGCGATAGTGGAACAGCGGCGCGGCCTTCTGTCCCCAGCCGCGCTGATGCGAAACGAATGCCGGCTTCAGGCCGCCCGTGCCGTAGAGATTGTGCGAGTAGCCGCACGGAACGGTTTCCAGTTGCGAGGTGGCGCCGGGGCGATTGATATCCTCATACGCCTGGTCGACCCACGCGCAGTCGAACATCTCCATCAACGGCCAATCGAGCATGTCGATCCAGATGACGGGCGTCGTGCCTTCGTTGCCGTGATCGTGCCAGGTGCCGTTGGGCGTCAGGATGAGGTCGCCGCGGCTGGCTTCGCAGCGCTCGCCCTCGATGTTCGTGTAACCGCCGTTGTCGGAAAGAATCGTGCGGCTGGCGTTGGGGCTATGGATATGCGCCGGCGCGATGTCGCCCGGATTGTAGATCGAGATCGCGCAGCGTATCGTGTTCGTCACTTGCAGACGGCCGCCGAGACCGGGATTGCAAAGCAGAATGCTCTGACGGTCGGCAAACTCGATCGGCGGAATGTCGGCCTTCGCCGCGATCTGCGAGATGCGGTCGAGGTAGGGACCGTAGTCGGCCCACTTCCAGCGATACGGCAGCGCCTTGAGCTGGTTGGTTGCGACGCGGCCGGAGGTCTTCGCACCCGCGCCGCTCGTGTCGGAGAACCATGCCTTTTGAGCCGGCGCGTTCATCTCCGTGCGCAGCCAGAAGTTGTGTTCCGCAGCTTCGAGATTGAGCTGCTCCATCAACTCGCGGGCTTTGACGGGAACGACCTTGCGGCCGGTTCCCTCTTTCGGATCGATGACGGTGGCCATTATTGTGCTCCTTGCATGAACGTTTCGAGTGCGCGGTTGTACTCGTCCGGCCGGTCGAGGTTCGAAAGGTGCCCGGCGCCCTCCAGCTCGACGATCGTCGACCTGGGGACATCGGCGTGGATCTGACGGGACCCGGCCAGCATTGCATCTTTCGTTCCCACAATCACCAACACCGGCCGCTTTACCGCGGCCAAGCCGGGCTGATAGTTGAAGTTGGCGAGCGCCCCACAGCAGCCGGCGAACCCGGCGGGCGGGGTAGAGAGGATCATCTCCCGGACCTTGGGGATGAAGGGTGGCGCCTCAGGGGTGAGGGCGGTCGGGAACCAGCGGGTGAGCGTGGAGTCGACCAGGGCCGTCATCCCGGACTGCTGGGCGATCGCGATCCGCTCTTCCCACTGCTGGGTTGAGGCCGGCGTCGAGGCCGACGAGCAGTCGCAGGGCGCGACGCCGATGACCCGGTCCGGATGCTGCTCGACGAGCCCGAGGGCCGTCATGCCGCCCATCGAGACGCCGGCAAAGTACGCCTTGTCGATCTCGAGCGCATCGAAGAGCCCGATGACGTCGGCCACCAGCAAATCGAACGTGTACGGCCCGGGCGTGACCTCGGTGCCGCCGTGACCGCGCTGATCGTAGCGCAGCACGCGGTACTTCGATTTGAAGTACGCCGCTTGCGCATCCCACATGCCGACGTTCGTCGCAAGCGAATTGCTGAACGCAATCCACGGCGCGCCTTCGGGCCCGTCGACTTCGACGTTGAACGTAATGCCGTTCGCTTTGATCTTCATTCGTTACCTTAAACGTCTCAGCGCGGCAGAAAGTTGAGCAGAAGCGCGAGCAGCCCGCTCGGATTGGTCGACGGCATGAAATGTCCGGCGTCGATCGCTTCGAAACGCGCGCCCGGAATTTGCGCCGCGATCGCTTCCGACCCCGCGACCGGACGCACGACGTCTTGATTACCGCCGACCACCATCGCGGGACACGCGACCTTGCCGAGCGAGCCGCGTTTGTCGGTCGTCGCCAACAGCCGGAACGCGAGCGCGAAGCCGACCGGATCGTTGCCCAGATAGCGGCCGCGATAATTTTCGTACGTCTCGCGGTCGGAAAGTTCGGGCGGGTATGAGCGGTCGAGCATCTGCGGCAACACGCCGCGAATGCCCTCGCGTTCGGCTTGCGACGCGATTTTCTCGAGCGCTTCAGCGCGTGACGCATCGACGCCGGGCGCCGGATTGCAGAACACGAGCGACGCGACGTTCTTCGGATCGCGCTCCATGAACAGCAGCGCCTGCATGCTCGAGGCGGCGATCGACACCACGTTATACGGACCGGCAAGTTTCAGTGCACCGAGGAGCGCTTGCAGATCGTCGACGAGCGTGTCGAGCGTGTATTGCGCGCGCACTTTTTCGGACAATCCGAAACCGCGCTGATCGTAGCGGAAAACGCGATAGTTTTTGGTCAGCCCGGGGACGACGCCGTCCCAGCTGTCGAGCGTTCCGCCGAGTTCGTGCAGCAAGATCACGACCGGTCCGGCACTGCCCTCGAGCTTGTAGTAGAAACTGGTTCCGTTGACTTCAATCCAGGGCATAGGCGTACAGGATGGCGATGTGCATTCTCATAAGGTGAATATCGTGCTTGCGCGACGGATCGACCTTCATCACCACTATTGTTCGCCCGAGTGGTTCGCGTACCTCACCGAACACCACGAAAAGAGCTATCCGTTTCCCGGGAACAAACGGTTGAGCACGTGGTCGGCGGCTGCGGGCGTCGAGGCGATGGACGAAGCCGGCGTGCAGACCGCGGTGCTTTCGACGACCACGCCGGGCGTCTGGTTCGGCAACGACGCCGATGCGCGGCGAATGGCGCGCAACATGAACGACTTCGGCGCCAACATCGTGCGCGAGTATAGGGGACGCTACGGTCTCTTCGGCTGCTTACCGCTGCCCGACATCGAAGCGAGCCTGCTCGAGATTCCCTACGTGATGGATACGCTGAAGGCCGACGGCATCGGCGTGCTCTCGAGCTATGGCACGAAGTGGCTCGGGGATCCGTCGTTCGGTCCGGTGTGGAGCGAGCTCAACCGGCGCAAGGCCGTCGTGTTCAGCCACGCGACCGCGCCCGAGTGCTGCCGCACGGTCATGCCGGGATTCGATCCGACCACGATCGAGTTCAACACCGATACCGCGCGCACGATCATCAACCTAATCGAAACCGGCACCGCCGAACGCTATCCCGACATCCGCTTCATCTTCTCGCACGCCGGCGGAACGATCGCCGCGCTTGCCGGCCGCTATTTGGGCACGCAGGTGGCACGCGCGACGCTCGCATCTGATGTGCCGCTTAACACGAAGCTCGGTCAGCTGCGCCGTTTCTATTACGACACGGCGGGTTCAGCGAACGCCGTCAACATGCAGGCACTCAAGATGATCGTACCGCCGTCGCAAATCGTGCTCGGCACCGACTTCCCATGGTTTACCCCGGCGACGATTCTGGCCGGCCTCGCCGATGCGGGATTGTCGGCGGATGAACTGCGCGGCATCGACTACGAAAACGCGCTGCGCATCTTACCCCAATACCGCTGACCGAGGTATACTAGAACAATGCTGACCCATGAAGAAAACGAGCTGCTGTGTCGCGTCGGGCCCGGTACCGCGATGGGCAAGATGATCCGCAGCTACTGGATCCCGGCGCTGCTGAGCGCCGACTTGGAAGCCGGCGGCGACCCGAAGCGCGTGCGACTGCTGGGCGAGGATCTGGTCGCGTTCCGCACCCACGATGGACGCGTCGGGCTGCTCGATGAGTTGTGTCCGCATCGGCGCGCGTCGCTCGCGCTCGGGCGAAATGAGAACGGCGCGCTCGAATGCCTCTATCACGGCTGGCGCGTCGACTGCGCCGGGCGCATCTTGGACGCACCGGTGGAACCCGAAGAATCGACCTTCAAGGATCGCATTCGCGCTACGGCCTACTCCGTCTATGAATCCGGCGGCGTCGTCTGGGCCTACATGGGCGAGCCCGGTCAGGAACCGCCTCCGGTCGATCTTCCGTTCACGCAAGTGCCGCAGGAAAACGTGTTGACGGTGCGCGTGAACATCAACGCCAACTGGGCCCAGGGGCTCGAGGGCGTGATCGATTCATCGCACACGAACCTTTTGCATCGCCACGGCGTGCGTCCGAGCGCCGACGTGACGACGACGACGCTCGATACCGGCATCGTTGCCAAGCGGCCGTCGAACGATACGCGCCCGCGCATGGAAGTGCAAGATACGCCGTATGGTTTTCGCTATGCCGCGATTCGCAAACCGCTCACGAATCCGGAAACGCAGAAGTATGTCCGCGTGTCGCTCTTCATCGCGCCGATCTTCGCGATGTTTCCCCCGCCGAAGGGCTGGATTTTTCTGCAAGCGTTCACGCCGATCGACGACGAGCACACGATGTTCTTCTTCTGGCAAGTTTCCGAGACGGCGCTCGATGAGAAGCGCCGCGCGGAACTGCTCGAATCGATGTGCTTGCGGCCCGGAGTCGAGCTCGACGATGAGTTCCGCCTGAACCGCAACCGTGCGAACAACTGGCTGCAAGATCGCGGCGCGATGCGGCGCGGCGAAAGCCACACCGGTATGGGCGGCGGCGTGAGTCCGGAAGACATCGCAGTCCAGGAAAGCATGGGGCCGATCCTCGACCGTAGCAAGGAACATCTCGGCGTGAGCGACACCGCGGTGATTCGCTTCCGTCGCATGATGCTCGATGCGGTCAAGCAATTCACCGAGCGCGGCGCAACGCCGGTGGGCCTGGGCCAATCGATTCCCTACGCGGATTTGCGCGCGGAAGAGCGCATGCTGCCGATCGATGAATCGTGGCATGCGGTGAGCGCGGCCGGCGTGGAGCCCGTGCCGGCCTAGGTCGCGAGCAGCTCCTCGACGGCAACCGCGCGGCTGATCGAGCCGAACTTGAGCCCGGCCGCGAGCGCGAGGCGGATCGACTGCAGCTGGGCATCCGGCGCGTAGAACGACCGGTGCTGCTTCGCAGCGCGCGCGACATCCTGATGCGTTGCGGTGGCGAGCGCGGTTGCGGTTTCGGTCGGATGATCGTTGGCCCAGCGCGCGACTTTATATATTGCCGACGTTAGTTGGCGCGCGACGGCGGCATTCTGCTTGAGCCAGGACTCCGTTGCAAACCAGACGCTGGTGGCGTAATCGGCTTGGTACGGATTGGCAAAAATGCGCACGGTCGGCGGTAACTCCGAGATGTAGGGTTCACCCATCGTTGCCGCGGCGATCGTACCGCGCTCGAGCGCCGCGGCCATTGTCGAGTACGGCATCTCCACGAAGTGAATGGTCGTGAGATCGGCTCCGTTAGCGGCGAGCCACGCCTTCGTCATGACGAACGACATCGACGATTGCAGCGTGACGACCCCGAGCGATGCACCGTTGAGTTCTTTCGCAGTTTTGATCGGCGATGATTGCGCCACGCAGACATACGACGTCGCTGTTGTAGGCGTGTACACGGCTCCGGTCGCAAAGATGCGGAACGGGATACCGTGAATGACGCCGTTCGCGATCGCGAGCGGATCGGCAACGCCTGCATCGAGCGCACCGGAGACGACCGCTGCGGCCGTCGCCGTGCTGCTCGAGAACAGGCTGACGTCCAGCGTGATGCCGGTCTTGAGCGCCGGCTCGGCGGGCGCAAAGAACAGCGGCTCGGCATACGATCCCGACGGTGAGGTTCCAACCCGCAAGCTCGCGGTTTGCGCGCGCAACGGCGATGCCGCCGCAGCCAGCGACAGCGCAGCACCAGAAGCGATGATTTCGCGACGCGTGATCATTCGGCGGATCCACCTTCCTTTGGAGAGTCGTTGCGCACGGAGAGAAACGCCATCGCGACCACCATGCCGCCGGCGATGGCCAGCGTCGTGAAGACCGGATTGCGCAGCGGCTTGCGCGTGCCGAGCATTGCGTCCATCGAGACGTTGCCGTAGTCGGTTCCGACGAGCGATAGCGCGACCGCTGCGTAGAGCATCGGCACTTCCATCGATCCCGGCTGCGCGAAGAAGCCGTACTTCAACCGCACGCAGCCTTGAGTGACGATCATGAATGAGATGAGCATCGACGAGCCGGCCGGGCCGCCGAAGCCGAGCGCGATCAGCGCGCCCGTGGCGATTTCCGTCCAGGCCGCAATTGCGGCATACCTTTCCGGCGGATGGAAGCCGAAGCCGTCCATGATCTTCGCGGCGCCTTGCGGACCGGGCCCGCCGAACCAGCCAAGAGCTTTTTGCGCACCGTGTGCGGCGATGCCGCCGCCCACCGCGAGTCGCGCGCCGAGAACAGTCAGATCGCGTATCATTTCGTTCTGCTTCACTCCCTATGGCCAATTACATGCGCAGGCTGCGCTGAAAACCGGCGCTAACGTATCACTCGTGCATCGTTACCAATTCCTTGCCTCAATGAGCGCGACGGCGGCCTTCGGCGCCTCGACGATACGACGCGCGTCGGCGCAAACCACGCTCACGTCCATTCGCATCGGCTCCACGGCATCGGAGGCGACCGGACAGGCGTTCTATGCCGCCGATCAAGGCTTTTTCCACAGTCACGGCCTCGACGCGCAAATCACGGCGCTGACATCCGGCCCGGCCGGTGCGGCGGCAATGGTCGCGGGAGATCTCGACGTTGTCGAAGTCGATACCGTGACGCTCGCCAAAGCCTACGATCACGATCAGCCGTTCGTCTTCATCGCTGCGGGACTGCTCCACACGCCCAAGGCTCCGACGCTCGGCATCATCTTGCGCGATGCCAGCGCGCCGAGCAGCTACAACGGGAAAACGTTTGCCGTAAATGCGCTGCAAAACATCGCCGTCGTCTTGGGCGACGCGTGGATCGACCGCAACGGCGGCGACGCAAAAACCCTAAAGTGGGTTGAGATGCCGTTCCCGGCTATGACCGCGGCGCTGCAACGCGGGATCATCGATGGCTATCCCGCACCGGAACCGTTTCTCAGCCAAGCCGTAAAAGCCGGACTTCACGTGGATTACTTGGTGAAAAATCCGCTCGCCCCGGCAATCATGCAGGGCGGCTGGATCGTAACGCGCGACTGGGTGGCGAAGAATGGCGCCACCGCGCGCGCCTTCGCCGCGGCGATGCGCGACGCGGGTAACTGGGCGAACCACGATCGCACGGACTCCGGTAACATCCTCGTCAAATATAGTAAGATGGCGCCCGACGTCATCGCCGGCATGGGTCGCGGGGACTACGAGGATCGACTGGATCCCGCAACGATTCAGCCCCTGATCGATGCGAGCGCGCACTACGGAATCATCTCGAAGAGTTTCCCCGCGCGGAACATCATCGTCACACTCTGAGGCCTTGCCGCCCGTGATGCTCGTCGCAGTGGGCGGGCATGAACATCACCGCTCTGCAATTCGGCCTTTATCGCGACGGCGATAATAACCTCGATACGGTTCAGTCACCGGTCATCGATCAAGCCTTCCGCGTCAGCGCCGCCGACGCCCAAATCGCCGTCACGGTCGAAGATACGACCGCACGGCGCGACTTCGTTCAAGACGGCGGCCGGCGCACCGAGTCCTACGATCTGCGCGGCGGCGAGATCGACGGTCCGGTGCAGGTCGACGCGCCGCACGACCCATCCTCGCGCGAGAACCTCGCGCGCTTCGTCGCCCGCACGCTCGATGCGGCGCAGCATAACAATGCCAAACAAACCTGGATCGACCTCGTCGATCACGGCGGCGGCGACGGCGGCGGCCTCGAAAGCGACAGCCACCACGGGATCATGTCATCGACCGATATGGCCGGCGCGATCGCCGACGGCATCGCACTGCACGCGCAAGCGCATCCCGAAGATGCCGGCCGCACGATCGATGGCGTTGTCGCAAACCAATGTCTGATGTCGACGCTGGGGTTTGCCGACGCGCTCAGTCAGGACGGCGTGAAGTATCTCGCGGCATCGCCGGAGACGATGCTCGCACCGGGCACGCCGACCAGCGTGGCCGAAGACATCGCCAGTCACATCGATGATCCAGCCGCGATGGCGAAGGCGATCGTGAAGGATACGATGCACACGAAGTACGGCATGCCCGGCATGGGCTCGTACACGCCGGCCGCCGCAATGGACGTGCTCGATCTCGACGCAACGAAGATCGGCGCGATGCGTTCGGCAGTGAAGACGCTCGATAGCGCTCTCACGACCGCGGCCAAGAGCAGCGACCCGGCGCGAGCCGCCATTCTCGACGATGCCCGCTCGGTCGATGGCATGGTGCGCTTCGACGACGGCAAACTGCCCTGGCACGCCGATCGCCCGGCGATCGCCCTCTACGACACGTTCGCGCGAGACACGCGTCTTTCGAACGACGTTCGTAGCGCCGCTGCGGCCGCTTCGAAGGCAGTCGGCGACATCGTGCTCGCGCACAAGGAGAGCAAGGATTTCGCCGCCTTCGGCGGAGCCGACTACCGCGATGCCGTTGGACCGACCGTGCACTTCGCGACCAATCGCGGCCAACTCGACCCGTGGGCGCCGAAGGTCAGCGAAACGCGCACCGCCTTTTACAAAGAAGTCGGCGCCGCCAAATTGGACAAAGCCCTGCTTGCCTGAGCCTTGTACGGCATTCGCCTGAGTAGTACAATGTTCTACATGCGATCGGTCATTCGCCGGCTCGGCAACTCCCAGGGCGTCTCAATTCCAAAAAGCATGCTCGACGAAGCCGGCCTAGCAATTGATTCGCCGATCGATATCGCGGTCGACGGCACGACGATCGTGCTGCGTAAGGTCGCGGTTCATCCCCGTGAGGGGTGGGAAGCGGACGCCGCACTCGTCACCTATGACGCTGAGGACCGCGATTGGCTCGAAGCCGATCTCGACGCAAAAGCTCGCGCCGGGCACACGTGGTAGCCCGGCGCAGCGAGGTCTATTGGGTCAGCCTCGATCCCGCAGTAGGCACCGAGATACGTAAGACACGGCCGTGCGTTATCGTCTCACCCGACGAACTAAATTCGCGTCTGCAACATGTCATCGTCGCTCCGCTGACGGGCACGATTCGTCCATATCAGTTTCGGGTGACAACGAGCGTTGCCGGGCGGCCATCTTCCGTCGTTCTCGATCAACTGCGAACGGTTGATACTGCGCGTCTCGGGGAGCGCGTTGGAAAAGTCGACACGCGGACGATGCGAGACATCCTTGGCAAACTCCAAGCAATGTTCGCCGAGTGAGTGCTCTGAGCTAGGCTTCTGCGGCGGGCATTGCGCTTGTAATGCCCGGTGAACGTCCGATCGGGCGTGCGTTCGACCTCGTGTATCCGGTCCGGCCGTTGACTCACACCGGGCACGCGGATACGCTATCGTGGATACGATGTCGGATATCAGGCAAGCTCGCAGCGCGCTCGCGGCGCGTCTTCTTGACGGGCCGGGTACGGCCTCGTCCGCACAGCGCCGCGCAGCGTTCGACAATGCAGCGCCTCCCGGCGATCTAGGCCGCCTGATCGACAAGGTGGCGAATGACGCCGGCGCGGTCGGAGATGCGGACGTCGGGGCGGTTTTAGCTGCGGGACTCAGCGAAGACGAGGTCTTTGAGCTCGGCGTTTGCGCGGCAGCCGGAGCGGCGACGCGCCAATATGAAGTGGCGCTCACGGCCCTCGACGCCGCGACCCAAGGCGCTTGACCATGCGCTTGACGGTCCTCGAACGCGGCCACGCTTTCGGTACCAAGGCGTTCTTTGCGTTTATTCGCACGGTGTCGCGGCAACCGGTCCCCGACATCCTCAAGCTGCTGGCGTATCGCCCCGAATTCTTCGGAAATAACATGAAAGCCATTACGCACGAGGCGATGCGCGGGCCGTCGGCGTGGTCAGTCGGCGACCGCGAGCTGATGGCCGCGACGGTTTCTACCGTGAACGCCAGCGAATATTGCATCAAGGCCCACACCGCGACGTCGGCGCTGGCCTACCAGGATTCGGCGAAGACGCGCGCAGCACTCGAGGATATCGACAACGCAAACATCGGCGAACCGCTCCGCGCGACGCTGCGTCTGCTGCGTAAACTCACCCGAGACAACTCCGTAAGCGCAGACGACGTGCGCGCGGCGCTGGCTGCCGGCGTCTCGCGCGCGCAGATCGAGGACGCGCTTGCCGTTGCCTTCGCATTCAACATCATCAATCGTTTGGCCGACACGTTCGAATTCGATGTGCCGGGTGCCGAGACGTTTAAAGCCGGTGCGAAGTACCTGCTCGCGCGCGGTTACCGCTGAGTAACAAACGAAAGGCGGCGGCCGGCGTCGAAGGCCTCCGGATGCAATTCGTTCCGCACATCGACCCGGCGCTGCCGTTCTCCACCGCCGTCATCGTGGACGGCATCGCCTACATGTCGGGCAACATCGGGATCTTGCCGGATGGCTCGGTACCGCCCGGACTCGAGCGGCAATCGCGGCTCGCGCTCGACAACATGATCGCAGCGCTGAAGCTCGCCGGGTGCGCGCTCGAAGACGTCTTCAAGTGCACGGTGATGCTCGCCGACATGAACGACTGGCCCGCGTTCAACAAAATCTACCTCGAGTATTTTCCGGCGAGCCGTCTCCCGGCGCGCAGCGCGTTCGGAACGACCGGGCTTGCGCTCGGCGCCCTCGTCGAGATCGAGTGCCTGGCGAAAGTGCCGTCCTAGACGCAGCCGCGCCCGCCGGAGGCCGCCCGGCCAGTCCGTGCGAACGGGTTTGGGATGCAGCTTGATAGCCGGTCCCTGTCAGAGCGCGCCGACGAGCTCGAAACCGCCATGGCGCTCGCGCTCGAGAACGTCACCCCGGTGAAGTCGGTCATCTACATGTCCGGCGAACGCGATCCGCGCGACGGTCCGCTGGTGAAGTCGCGCGACCCCAAGTTTCAGGGCAAACTCAAGCTGATGGGACCGGATCCGCGCCTCGCGCCGATGCCGGCCAAACCGACGCTGATCGACTTCTTCAAGCTGCGCTTCGCGGGGATGCACATGCTGCAGTCGGCGCGGCTGGCGCGCGCGAACGGACTCGAAGACAAAGTCGTGCTCGCATGCCTGCTCCACGACATCGCGGTTGCCGGCTTCATTCAAGGCGACCACGGTTACTGGGGCGCGCAGATGATCGAGCCGTATGTCGATGAAGAGATCACCTGGGCCGTGCGCGCGCACCAAGCGTTGCGTTTCTATCCCGATCCCGACGTCGGCTACGAGTATCCGGAAGTGTACATCACGAACTTCGGCGCCGACTACAAACCCGACCCGCACATCCAGCGCGAGTACGAACGCGCGCGCAAACACAAGTGGTATATGACCTCGCGCATGATCACGGTTTGGGACATCTATTCGTTCGACAAAGACGTCACGGTCGACATCGACGATTTCACCGACCTCATCGCGGAACATTTCCGGACGCCCGAAGAGGGCTTGGGCTTCGACGATTCGCCGAGCGCGCACATGTGGCGCACGATGAACATGCCCACGCGGATGCTCTAACTCGATGTCGCAGACGATCCGCATCCAAGCCGATGACGGCGGTTCGTTCGACGCCTACCTTGCGTTGCCGCAAGAACGGCCGGCGCCTGCGCTGATCGTGGTCTCGTCGATCTACGGCGTCAACCGCGGCCTCAAGCAAACGATCGAGCGCTACGCTCGACGCGGGTACATCGTCGTTGCGCCGGATATCTTCTGGCGCACGCACCCCGGACCGATCGAGAGCAACGAGCGGGCCGAAGCGATGGCACGCCTCAACGCCTATCAGATCGGCCCGGGCATGGATGATCTACGCGCGACGCGCGACGCGCTCCAGCAGCTTCCGGAATGGAACGGCAAGTTCGCCGTTGTCGGCTTCTGCTTCGGCGGCCAGCATGCGTTCCTCGGGCTCACCCGGCTCGGCGCCGACGCCGGCGTGTCGTACCACGGCACGAGCATCGAGAACTATCTCGACGAAGCGCCGCGCGTGACGAAGCCGTTCAGCTTTCACTTCGGCAGCGAAGACGATCTCGTTCCGCCCGCGGCGCTCGAAGCGATCCGGACCGCCTTAGCCGGCAAGACGGGCGATATCGTGGTGCACGACGGTGCCGGTCACGGTTTCGCGCGCGAAGATTCCGCCGGGTACGTCGAGGCCGTCGCGCACGCGTCGGAAGAACAGGCGTTCATCATGCTCGACGAGCTGAAAACCGTCGCGGTCGTCTAAGTCCAGAACAGGTCTTTCGCGCTGACCGGCTTGTCGAGGAGTTTGTAGGCAAACGCCTTGTCGAGCAGCGGCTGCGCGTAGCGCGCTTCGAGCGCGGTTCCAAACGGAATGCGCGTCTGGCTGAGCAACGAGCTCAGATCGCGCTTCGACATCTTCGCAAAAAGCGCGGCCGCATCGGCCTTGTGCGTGTTGGCCCACGTCGCGGTCTGATATAACGTTGCAACGAGCTTGCGCGCGAGCGGGCCGTGCGTCGCGAGATACGATCGGCGCGCGACCCACACGCCCGTATAGAACGCCGGCGCGATCGCCGCATACGGGTAGCCGATCGCGCGCGTGTCGGCCGCGTACTGACTCGTGAACGGCTCACCGAGCAAACCGGCCGCAACGGTCCCGCGCGCGAGCGCCGGCCCGACTTGCGCGAACGGGATCTCGAAAATCTTCACCCGGCTCGGATCGGCCCCGCCGGCCTTCAGCCATTCCGAGACGGCGATGCCCTCGGTGCCTTGCAGGTTGGTGACGCTGACGGTCTTGTCTTCCAGGTCTTTTGCGTTCTGGATCGCGCTGCTCTTGGCGACGCACAGCGGAATCGTCGTTTGATCCGAGGTGAACATCCCGCCCGCGGCGATCATCGTGACGTCGACGCCGCGGTTGAACGCACTGGCCAACTGAATCAGATTGGCCGTGCCGATGTCGAGCGCGTTGCCGACAACCGCTTGCAGCGTGATCGACGCGTTCGGGAAGATTTGGATGTTCGGGTTCAACCCGGCGCGCTTGAAATAGCCGAGGCTGTCGGCGTAGTACGGCTCCATGTACGGCTCGGCCAGCACCACGCCGATGCTGATGTCGGCCGGCGGCGTCTGCGCACGTGCCGCGGCGGGGAACCCGAGCGCGGAGGCAGCGCCGATGGCAGCGAGCGCCGCAGATCGTGACATTCCATGGGAGGCCATGCCGCCACATGTGTCGCTCGCCGCATCCTCTCCTGTGTTGAAAGAACGGCCGAAATTGGGCAAGAAAGCCCGGCGATGCTCAAGCCGCCCATCCCGCCCGACGAAACCGCCCGGCTCGCGACACTGAAGAACTTGGGCATCTTGTACACTCCGGCCGAGGAGCGCTATGACCGCATCACGCGCCTCGCGTCGCGGCTGCTCGGCACCCCGATCGCGCTCGTATCGCTGGTCGCGGAGCGCACCAAGTGGTTCAAGTCGGCGCAGGGGCTCGACGCCGCCGAAACCTCGCGCGAGGTCTCGTTCTGCGGTCATGCGATTCTCGGCAGCGATACGCTCGTGGTCAACGACGCCACGCACGACGAGCGTTTTGCCGACAACCCGCTCGTCACCGGATCCCCCGACATCCGCTTCTACGCCGGCCATCCGATCCACGCCGCCGACGGCATGCCGATCGGCACGCTGTGCGTCATCGACCGTAAGCCGCATGAGTTCGAAGAGTCCGATCGCGCCACGTTGCGCGACCTCGCGGCCCTGGTCGAAGCCGAATTGCAGCGCGAAGAACTGACCGATTCACAGCGCAAGTGGCTGGTCGAACGCGACGAGTTGCTGGAGAAATCGTCGGTGGATAGTTTGACGCATGCCTGGAACCGCGGCGCGATCATGGAACTGCTGGCCGGCGAAGTGACCCGCGCCGAGCGCGGCACGCCGCTGAGCGTCGCCATGGTCGACATCGATCACTTCAAGAACGTCAACGACACGTACGGTCATCAAACGGGCGACGCTGTCCTGACCGAGGTCGCGTCCCGGCTCGCGAGCGCCGTTCGCGACTTCGATCGCATCGGCCGTTACGGCGGCGAAGAATTTCTCGTCGTGCTCAGCAATTGCGGCGACGGCGAAGCCGATACGGTCTGCGAACGCATGCGGGCGAAGATCGCCGGCGAGCCGATCCAGGCTCGCGACGGCACGGCCGTTGCGGTGACGGCCAGCATCGGCGTCACCACGTTCCGCAGCGGCATCGCGAGCGGCGACGAACTGATCGCGGCTGCCGATCAAGCCCTGTATGCAGCGAAGGATTCCGGCCGCAACCGCGTCGTGCGCGGGCCGGCTCGACCTTAGCCGCCCGAGCCGGCGCGCTCTCGCCGCATGAGTTGCGTGACGAGCTGCCGTGCTTTGATTTCCTCATCGTTATACTGCATCATCTGTAGTGATGATGTCGGTCACTTCAGTGTTCATGTTATTATTTCTTCCACTTACTGCTGAGTCGTGACATTATTTGAGGCCATTTAACCCATGCTATTCCTGCTAAGAAAGCGAGCGCGGTTGGCCATATATACTTTTTGAGTTTTGCTTTCTTTGCGAAAAAGGCTCTAACTTCAGGGCCAAAGTTATCATACATGTTCGATTTGTACCCTAGAGGGATTGATGGCAACCTTTCTTGATAACTGGTAATGCGCCGTGAAGATTGGATGCCCGCGTTACCAGGCTTTGGTTATCTAACATTTGTCTTTGTCGTCGTCATCTGCGCCGTCTTTGGTCCACATTGGTTAGCACAGTTGAACTTTCCTGAGCGCATTGACTTTTGGGTCAATCTAGGCGTTTCAATCGGTACACTCGCACTAGCTGGCGTTACGGCGTGGAACGTGCTGCAAACACGCGATGTGATTTCCAGCGAAGAACGTCGTCACCAGCGTGAGTATGCACCGTTGCTTGAAATGGGTATGAGGGTATCTACTGGGCGAGACGAGATGTGGCACAACTACATGATTCGAAACATCGGACGGGGGATTGCACTCAACGTTCAAATCTTCATAGTCGCCTCCAGTAAAATCGGGCGTTACGTTTATGACCCTGAAGGCGAGATTGATTATGAAGAAAATCCGTTCGCTTATTCTGACCCGACGATTATTCCGCAAAAATACGTTTACGATTGGATTGAGCCAAAAATTGAACAATTCATATCTGCCATTGCTGCGGGTGTTGAGGATAGACCAATAGATAAACTTTTCTATGAAAAGGTCGATGTGTTATCGCGTGAATATCCAATATGCAAAGCAGTCTATTACGACATGTTTGGCAACAAATATGAAACTATCTACGACAAATCCATGGACCGCTACCACTGGGAACAGCCGAAAGTGCTCAAATTTCGCAATTCACTGAAAGACGATTAGTACGGCGTTGGACTTGGAAGGGGATAAGTGGATGGGCAGAACTGCAGGTTCTCGTGAATGAGTTCCGACCGGCAGCGAAAGCGGATCGTGCCGCCGATCGACATGTGAAACTGCGCATTGACGAGGCCCAACTCGCTGACGTCGGGCAATAGCGCGTCATCGGCCGCAGCGTCTTCGCCCATCCAAATCCACACGGCGCCGCCACGCTCGCGCGTCGGATAACGCCGCACCGCATATGCCGGCGGAACGCGCGCTTGCGACGGGATCGCAACGCACCGGCCGTCCGAATCGTACGTGAAGCCATGATAACCGCAGACAATCCGCTCTCCGTCTACCGCACCGAGCGAGAGCGGATAGCCGCGATGGATGCAGCGGTCGGCCAACGCCACGACTTCGCCACTGCCGGTGCGGTAAAGCACGACCGGTTCGTCAAGAAAACGATTCGCCGACGGCGTCCCCCCAACGCCGGATGACCAGGCCGCGACGTACCACGCATTGCGGACGAAATCGACGTGATCCTTGAACGGATACATCGTTAGCCGCTCGCGGCCCGGACGACGTTTGAGAGTGTGCCTACGCCTTCGACCGTGATGTCCACGACGTCGCCGGGTCGCAAGAAGACTTGCGGCGTGCGGCCGAAGCCGGTGCCGGCCGGCGAGCCGGTCGTCAACACGTCGCCCGGCTCGAAGGGATACCAGCGCGAAAAAAACGCGATCAGCGCCGGGACGGTGAAGATCAAATCGGAGGTGTGCGCCGATTGCATCAGCTGCCCGTTCAGCGTCGACGAAACCGAGATGTTGTGCGGATCGGGGATCTCGTCTTTGGTGGCGATGACGGGGCCCATCGGGCAAAACGTGGGCAACTGCTTGCCCATGCGGTTCATGTCGCGATCGCCCGGCCATTCGGACTTGCGCGATACCAGCACCCAATCGCGCGCCGACACGTCGTTGACAATCGTGTAGCCCATGATGTAATCCATCGCTTCGGCCTCGGTGACGTTGCAGCACGGCTTGCCGAACACGACCGAGAACTCCGCTTCGAAGTCGACCATGTCGGGACACTGCGGCGGCAAGATGATGGGGTCGTCCGTGCCGATGATCGAGCCCGTGTTCTTGATGAAGGCCACCGGCGTATCGCCGGTCGGGGCAACTTCTCCGCGCCGCATCTCGCCGCGATGGCTTGCGTATGCGCGTCCGTGCGAGAGGACCATGTTCGGCCGCGGGATGGGCGCAAGCAACCGGACAGCGGAACGCGGCCGCAACGCTTGCGACGCGCGCAGGGCCGCGAGTTCGGATTCGCTTGCATCGCGCACGCGGTCCACGATGCTGCGCACGAGCTCGAGCGCCGGCTCGCCCGCGACGAGCAGTTCGCGCATATCGGTAGGCACCCAGTCCGCCATCGGAATACGCGCGCCGGCAGCCGCAAACTCAAGAACCTCATCTCCGATGAGCGCGCCCGTTTTTCCGGACGGCGGCGCGTATATGCTGACGAGCTTCATATCCGCGGCCGGTTTTCTGCGCAATGGTTTTCCGCCTCCAATGAAGCCCGCCGGAAGCGGATGCCAGGAAAGGGCGGCTTTCCCGACGAGTCAAGCCAACATGCGTAACGCCTTTATTGCGATTCTCAGCCTCATGTTGCTCGCGGGTAACGTTGCGCCGGCCCGGGCGCAGATCGCCAAGGTTAGCATTCTGCTGCCGCCGGTCGACTCGGCGGGGGAGATCTACTTTGCTCAAGACCTCGGCTTCTTTGCGAAGGAAGGCCTCGACGTCGAGATGGAGCCCGGCTCGAACGGTAGCGCAATCGCTGCGGCCGTCTCGAGCGACGCGGTCGACATCGGCTACTCCGACCTCGTGACGCTTGCCAAAGGGTATCTTAAGGGCATTCCGTTCGTCGCTATCGCGCCGGCGGCGATCTGGACATCGGCGGCACCTACGGCCGCGATCGTCGTTCCGATGAACTCGCCGGTAAAGAGCGCGAAAGACCTCGCCGGTAAAGTCATCGCGATTCCGGGCTTGGCAACGCTCGCCGAATACAGCCCGCGCGCGTGGATCGATCAGAACGGCGGCGACTCGACGACGGCCAAATTCACCGAGTTGAATTACTCGGCGATGCCCGCAGCGCTCGATGCGGGCCGCATCGATGCCGCCTATATTTCGGAACCGTACCTCGCGGTCGTCAAGAAGACGACGCGCATTATCGGCTACTCACACAACGCCGTTGCGAAACAGTTTCTACAGAGCGCTTGGTTTACCACGCCGCAGTGGGCGAAGGATCATGCCGACATCGTACGCCGCTTTGCAGCCGCGATGCGCGAGACGGCGATTTGGGCCAACCAAAAATCGAATCAAGAGAAAAGCGCTGAGATCCTCTCCAAATATACGAAGGTCGACTTAGGCACGATTCAAGCGATGGAGCGTGTGCGCTTCGGAGAAACGCTGTCGGCGGCGCTGATCCAACCGGCCATCGACGTTACCGGGAAATATGGAAACTTCCAGCCGTTTCCGGCCGACCGTCTCATCTTCCACTAGATCACGCTGCGAGGGAGTTTCGCATGAAGCATGTATCTCGTCGCGCCTTTACCGGCGCGCTCATCGGCACCGGCGCCGCGCTCGCGCTGCCGAAGCGAGCCGCCGCGCAAACGCTGGTGCCGGTGAAGGGCGCGATCACGTCGGTCTACTACGATGCGACTCCAATTCTTTGGGCGCAGAAAACCGGCATGTTCTCGAAAGCCGGGATCGATCTCGATCTCGGCCGCCTGCCTACCGGTGCTGCGGTGACCGCCGCGGTTGCCGGCGGCAGCCTCAACATCGGCAAGTCGACGTTCTTTGCGGTCGTCGCCGCGTTTGCGCACGGCGTGCCGATCGTCGTGATTGCTCCGGGCGTCGTGTACGACAGCAAGTTCCCCAACGGCGCGCTCATCGTGCCCAAGGACTCACCGATCCAGAAGGCGGCCGACCTCACGGGCAAAGTCATCTCCGTCAACAACCTGAGCGAACCGACGCGCCCGGCAACCGAACTCTGGCTGCAAAAGAACAACGTCGCCAAAGATGTGGTGAAGTTCGTCGAGGTGCCGATGTCCGCGATGTCGGCGGCGCTCGACGCTAAACGGGTCGACATCGCGTTTCTCACCGTGCCGGTGATGGATGAAGTGCTGGCCACCGGCAAGTACCGGATTCTCGATCCCGTCTTGAACGAGATCGCGCCGCGCTGGTGGTTCTCCGCGATCATCGCTTCAAAAGATTGGGCCGTTGCGAACCGCGATGCGGTCAAGAAAGTCGCGAGCGTCATCGAGGCATCGGCCGCGTACACCAACGCGCATCACGGCGAACTCTCGGCGCAGATCGCCGAAATGGTGGGCGCAACGCCATCGTCCATCGCGAACATGACGTGGCCGCAAGGCGGCACCGCGATCAACCCCGCGGAGATGCAGCCGGTCATCGATCTCTCGGTCAGGGCGGGCTTTATTCCCAAGGGCTTCGATGCGCGCGACATGATCTTCGATCCGAGCAAAGGCTGACCGATGCCGCGGATGGGGATGACTACGGGGAACAAGCTCAAGCTTGGTCTGTTCGGTGCGAACTGCTCGGGCGGACGGGCGCTGACGCGCGTGCCCGAACGCTGGAAGGCTGACTGGGACGAAATCGCCGAGATGGGGCAGATGGCCGATGACTGCGGCATCGATTTTCTCTTGCCGATCGCGCGCTGGAAAGGCTACGGCGGCGAGACGGATTGGCAAGGCACGAGCTTCGAGACGATCACGTGGGCAACGGGCCTGCTCGCGTTGACGAAACAGATCACCGTCTTCGGCACCGTGCACGTGCCGCTGTTCCATCCGATCAGCGCGGCGAAACAAATGGTGACCGCCGATCACGTCGGTCACGGCCGGTTCGGTCTCAACATCGTCGCCGGCTGGAATACGGAAGAGTTCGACATGTTCGGCGTCGACCGCAAAGACCGGCCCGAACGCTACGAAGAAGCGCAAGAGTGGATCGACGCGGTATCGCGGATTTGGAGCGAAGACGACTTCACCTTCAACGGCAAAGTCTTTCAGCTACGCGACGTGCGCGTGAAGCCGAAACCGTACGGCGGCACGCGTCCCGTCATCATGAACGCCGGCGCATCGGGCGACGGCCAAGCGTTTGCGATCCGCAACTGTGATGCGTACTTCACCGGCGTGCGCATGTCGTCGTTCGACGAAGCTACCGGTGTGATGACGCCGGCGGTCGATCAAGCCCGCGCGCACGTCGATGAAGTGCGCAAAAAGGCCGCGGCGATCGGTCGCGAGATCGGCGTATTCACGCGCGCCGACATCACCTGTCTCCCGACGCAGAAAGAAGCCGCGGAGTACTACCACTACTGGGTGGAAGAGATGGCCGACTGGGATGCCGTCGACCATCAGATGCAGATCAGCGATCGCACGCCGATCAAGGCCGGTATGCCCGGTTTCCTCGAAGCGCGCAAGCAGCACATCCATGGTTTCCCGCTCGTCGGCGATCCCGACCGCGTCGCCTCGATGCTGGCGACGCTGAGCGAAGCCGGTTTCGACGGCGTCGGCCTTTCGTTCGTGAACTACCTCAACGAGTTGCCCTTCTTCCGCGACGAAGTGCTCCCGCGGCTCGAACGGAAGGGCCTCCGCACTTCGGCGCGCTAGGGTAGCAGCATAGCGAGGAGGTCGTCATGATGATGCCCCTACCGGCCCGCGTTCGAGCGCTCGCGGCAGCGCTCTTGACCGCGACCCTTCTGTGCCCGGTGCCCGCACGCTGCGAGGACCCGTTCACGATCAATGCGATCTACTCCATGACGGGGTACGCCGCATTTATCGGGCAGGGCAGCGCGGTGGCGCTGCGCGTCGTGGAAGACGAGGTGAACCGGACAGGCGGCATCCAAGGCCGGCCCGTTCACTTCGAGATCGTCGACGATCAGTCGAATCCGGCGACGGCGCTTACCCTCGCCAATCAAATCATTGCAAAGGGCGCTGCGGTCATTTTGGGCCCGGTGCTGACCAGCAACTGCGAAGCCGTCTTCCCGCAAATCATCCAGAACGGACCGGTGGATTATTGCGGATCGCCGTCGGTTTTCCCGAAAGCGGGCACGTACGCATTCGGCCTTGGTCCGTCATTTCGCGACTTGAGTGTCGCGATGGTGCGCTATCTGCGCGCGAAGGGCTGGAAGCGCGTGGCGATCCTCGCGACCACCGATGCCTCGGGACAGGTAGCGGAACGCGAGGGCCAGAGTGCGCTAGAATTGCCGGAAAATAAGGGTATGACGCTCGTCGCGACCGAGCACTTCGCTGTTGCCGACGTCGGCATCGGCGCGCAAGTCGCGCGCATTCGAAGCGCAAACCCCGACGCAATCCTGGCCGAAGTCACGGGAACCCCGCTTGGAACCGTGCTTCACGGCTTGCACGATGCCGGTATCGACATCCCGGTCATCACGAACGCCGGCAACATCAACCCGAACCAAATCGCGAGCTACGCTTCGTTCTTGCCGGCGACCATGCTCTTTTCAGGCTTTGGTTTCATGGCTCCCAATCTACAGGGCGATCAACGCGTCCGTGCGCTGCAGCAGCAGTTTGTTGCCGACGTAACAGCGCTCAAGGCGGAGCCGGCGGGACCAACTGCATCGACGTACGATCCGGCTCGCGTGGTCGTCGATGCGTTTCGCAAGCTCGGCACGAAGGCGACGGCTGCCCAGATCAAAGACTATATCGAACACGTCAAAGGCTATCCCTCGATCAACGGGCTGATGGATTTTACCAACGGCAATCAGCGCGGCATGGACGAACGGGGCGTGGTGATCGTGCAGTGGGATGGTTCGAAGCGCGCGTTCACGCCGGTCAGCAAATACGGCGGAGCACCGTAACGCGGTAGTGCCTACGGTTCGATCAGAATCTTGGCGTGATCGGGACGTTTGCTCGATTCCCACGCCTGCGTCACGTCGTTGAGAGACCGAACGTCGACCGTGGCCCGGAGCGTTCCACGCGCGATGTTCTCGAGAATCTTCCGATAGGTTTGTTTGCGGACGTCCGGCGGTGCGGAGAAATTCGCATAGCCGGCGATCGTCAGCGACTTCGGCACGAGCGTCGCGGGAACGGTAAAGCCTTCGCCGCTCGCGCGGCCGATTTGCACGAACCGCGCGCCGGGTCGCGCCGCGTTGAGTGCGCACTGGGCGATGGTTCCGGAGACCGGATCGAAGATCACGTTCGGACCGCCGTTCGTGGCATCGGCGAAGGCTTCGGTCAGGCGATCTTTTTCGTCCGCCACGTTGACGACGGCATCGGCGCCGGCGACCCGCGCCCGCTCGAGACCGGCAGCGCTTCGTCCGGCCGCGACAACGCGTTTGGCGCCGAGAATCTTCGCGATCTGCACCGCCGTTGACCCGACGAGTCCGGTCGCACCCAGGATCAGAACGGTATCGCCAGGTTGCAGTTTAGCCGTCCACTCGAGCGCCATCCACGCCGTAATTCCGGTACTGCCGCCGAGGCCGGCAGCTTGCCGCGCGTCGATCGCCGCGGGAATCTCGACGACGAAGTCGCTCTCGGCGAGCGCGATCCGTTCGGCACAGGCACCACCCTTCATCGGCGTCACCTCAAAGTACGCGCGCGTCCCGCCGATCTCGGCCACGCCTTCCTTGCCGGTGACGAACGGCAGCGCGATCTTGCCCCACGCGCCGCTCGCAACAACGTGATCGACCGGCGTGATCGCCGCGACGAGCACGTTGCCGATGCGTCCGCCCGACGGTTCGGGAACGTCGGTAAGCGCGGGCGCGCGACCCAGTTCGCTGATGACGCCGGCGCGCATCAGGCGTTCCTCGCGGGCGCTTCGAATGTCTTGACCACCTCGTACATTGCCGACGACGTGCGCGGCTTGACGCGGGCGAAGTGCGCTTGCGAACTCGGCTTCGCGGCCATCGCCGACAGCGCGGCCTGATCGCGCCACTGAATGTATTCGGCTAAGCGCGTGCCGTCCAGCGAGCGATGAATCGTGCACGAGATGAAACCGTCGTTGACGCTATGTTCCTGCGCGATGCCGATCAGGTAGCTCACGAGTTCGTCTTGCTCGTGGGGCTCGCACGTGAACACGACGATGAGCGTCAGCGGCGAACTGCCCGCGACGATGAACGGTTCGTCGCCGGCGCGTTCGACGTGAGCAACGGTGTAGATCGTGCCCGAGACATCGGCTGGGTTGCGCCACTGGGCGTAGTTCGCCACGCGCGTGCCGTCCTTACTGCGGTGCAGGTTGGCCGAAACGAAACCGGGCCGTCGCATCGCCGTCGTGGCCTCTTCACTGAGCTGTGCAAGAAGCGCGTCAGCTCCGCCCGGCTCGACCGCAAGCACGTCGATCACAACCGCACCGGCGACGTCTTTGGAGATGATCATCGGCCCAGCCAATGGGCGCGGGACGCTTCGTCGGGCGTTCCGAATTGTAGGGGCATGAAAAACTCCTCAGGACGGATCGCATGACGCGGCGGGCGGGCGTGGTCGGGGTGCATTCCCTGGATCACTTCAGCTTGGTCGTTCCCGACCTCGATGAGGCGGCGACATTCTACCAGCGCTTTGGACTCGACATGAGGCCGGCCGGCGACACGCTCGAGATGTACACCACCGGGAATCCGCATCGCTGGGGACGTTATCATGCCGGGCCTTCGAAAGTGCTCGACTATCTTTCGTTCGGCATATATGCAGACGACGTGCCGGCGTTTCGCAAGCGGCTCGCCGAGCGCAACGTGGCCATCGCGGCCGCGCCGCCGCACGCGCTCGATGACTCCGGAATGTGGTTTCGCGACGATGACGGAAACCTGATCGAGCTGCGCGTCGCAGAGAAGAGCTCGCCCGACAGCAAGGCGAGCGCCTCCAATCCGAGTACGCCCGAGGGCGTCGTTGCGATGCCGCTGCGTGCCGATGCGCCGTTCGTGCGGCCGCGACGGCTCTCGCACATCTTGATCTTCTCGACCGACGTGCCGCGGTCGGTGGATTTCTACTCGGCCATCGTGGGCCTGGAACTCTCGGATGCGGCCGCGGACGTCATCGCCTTCATGCACGGCGTTCATGGCAGCGATCACCACCTCGTCGCTTTCGCGAAATCCGATTATCGCGGCTTCCATCACTGCAGTTGGGACGTGGGTTCGGTCAACGACGTCGGCCTCGGCGCGATGCAGATGGCCGATGCCGGTCACGTTCGCGGCTGGGGATTCGGACGGCATGTGCTGGGCTCCAACTACTTTCACTACATTCGCGATCCGTGGGGCAGCTATTGCGAATACTCCCACGACATCGATTACGTACCGGCGAACGGCAACTGGGAAGCGCGTCGCGTAAGTCCGGAAAACGGCTTTTATCTCTGGGGTCCGGTACCGCCCGAGGACTTTGCCTTCAACTACGAGTCGCCGGCCGCGAGCTTGACGAAGGATCTGCTCTCAAGCACCACGTGACTCGTTCACACGCGAACGTACTCGACTCGCCCCGGTAGACTTCGGCGCTGCACGCCGGCCGGCACCCCGATGCGGGCCGGCCCGGGACCGGCGAGTTCGTCCTTGCAATAGGCGACGCGCCGCTCTAAGAGCGCACGTTGTGCCATCAGCTTGCGGAGTTCGGTGTCGATGAAGGCGATGTGGCGCTCGTAGACGGTACACGCGGGAATCATCGTGCTGCGCGCTTGATCGGGATCCGGTTCGCGCTCGAGGGGCGTGACCGACGCGAAGATCTCCCCGACTTCCGAGAGCGAGAGACCGAGCGAAAGCGCCGCGCCGAAGACACGGATCGGATGCTGCAGGCTCGCGTCGTAATAGCGGTAGCCGTTCGAGCTGCGATACAGCGGCTTGATCAGCCCGCGCCGTTCGTACACGCGCAGCGTACATACGGTGACGCCGCTCAGTTCTGCGAGTTTTCCGATGAGCACGGTTTGGTCGTCCATCTGAACTCCTCGATGATGTCTCGGCTGCATGGTGGCAGAACGACAAGGTGCTGTCAACATCGATTCGCAAGGAACACCCTCGTGGCGAACCATACCGCAGCGGCGAAAGCATTCACCCAACTCGTGCTGGCGGTATTTCGCTTGAACAGCGCGCTGGTTGCGTCGGGCGACCGGATGACCAAAGATCTGCAACTCACGAGCGCCCGTTGGCAGATCATGGGCGCACTTGCGCAGGAGCCGCTTACGGCCTCGCAGATCGCGCGCAACATGGGCCTCTATCGCCAGACGGTGCAGCCGCTCGTCGACGCGCTCGCCGCCGACAAGCTGCTCGAATTCATCCCGAATCCGAACCACCGCCGGGCGCGCCTCATTCGCATGACGCCGAGCGGCCGCGCCGCCTACGAGGAAGCCTTAGCGCGCCAGATCACGTGGTCGAACGAGATCTCGCGCCGCCTCTCCGTCGAGAGCTTTGACGCCGCGACGGAACTGGCGCGCGAGCTCACAAAGCGGCTCGACGACCGCGCTACCTGATCGCTCTTTCCACGTCCGCAAGGTTCGCGGCGGTGAACGGAACGCGCTGCGCGTAGGCGATGTTGCCGCTGCCGTCGGTCACCACGACGCCGGCGGTCTTCTTATCACCCGGCGGCACGAGCGTGAGCCAGCCCGTCCCATCGAACGTGACGAGCACGTTGGAGTTGATCTGATCCTTCGTACCGACCGCGGCGCCCTCGACCATCTGCCGGATGTGGCGGCGCGAGATAAACGCCGTCTTCGCCGCAACGACCACGACGTACACCACGGCATCGTGCGCCAGATGATCCGCCAGCAGCCGGCGTGACCATGCCTTCAGGTCGGGTTCGGACTCCGGCGTGTAGGCGAGCAACAGCACGAGCGGTTTCCCCGCGGCATCGGTGGGCAGCACGACATGATTTCCGCCGAGCGCATCCGCTTCCAGACGCGGAAGGCTCGCGGCCGAGGCCGGTAACGCAACGGAACCGGCGAACGCGAACACGAGCACGGCGGCAATCGTGCGCGCCGCGCCGGCCGCCCGGCACAAGAACGGACACAAGAGCAGCGAGAGCGCGAGCAGCGCGCCGATCACGAACCAGGCTTCGTTGAAGGCAATGGTCGCCGCCGCGCGCGCGATGATCGGCTTGACGAACGCGATATCGCCCGGATCCGCATGCGCGAGATTGACGCCCGCGAGCAAATCCTTCGGAATGCCGACGAACGCGGCGGTTGCAGCGCTGCCCTTCACGAGGTCGGCCAGCAAGCGCGTGGCGATGGCCGGCGGGCGCAGGTTGACGATCGTGTCGACGACGCCGATGCCCACCGCGCCGCCCATGTTGCGCATGAAATTCAGCAGCCCGCTCGCGTTCGAGAGCGCATCAGCCGGTAACTCGTCCAGCGCGACGTTCGTGATCGGAACGATGCAGAACAACAGCGCGGCGCCGCGCAGAATCTGCGGGACGAGGAGTCCGGCGAAGTCCGTCTTCGGCGTTTCAAATGCGTTGGCGAACGATCCCGCGGCAAAGAGGCCGAAGCCGATCGCCACGACCCAGCGCGCAGGCAGCCGGCGGTCGGCCAGCGTCGCCAGCGGTGCGGCCAGTAACTGCGAGGCACCCATCACGGTGATGATCTCTCCGATCTCGAGCGGGGTATGAAAGCGCACGAAGCCCAAAAACAGCGGCAAGACGTAGAGCGAAGCGAACAGGGCGAAACCCAAAATGAAGTTGTAAGCGCAGGCGACGCAAAATCCCGGCACGCGCAGCGGGGCGAAGTCGACCAGCGCTTCGCCCGTGTTCGTGCAGCGGCGAATGAACAACGCGCCGGTGACCACGGTCAGTAGCAGCAAACCGATGTCGCGCGGGCTTGTCCAGCGATCCTCGGGACCGACCTTGAGCATGATCTGCAGCGCGGCCAGACACACGGTGAGCGCGGCGAACGCGACCGCATCGATGCTGCGCCACGCCGTGCGGTCGGGGCGATCGACGTCGACGACTGCAGCGGTGATCGCCGCGATCGCGAGCCCGATCGGAATGTTGATGAAAAAGAGCCAGTTCCACGACAAGTTCTGGGCCACGTAGCCGCCGATGTACGGTCCCACCGACGGCGCCAACATCGCGAGCGCGCCGGCGACCAGGATCGCGCGGGCATGCAATGCTTTCGGGAACATCTTGTAGCCGGCGGCGAAGACCGTCGGCACCATCGTACCGGCGCACAGGCCCTGCAGCGTGCGGAAGACGATCAGCGTGACGTAGTCGTGCGCGAGGCCGCACCCGAGGCTCGTCACGACGAAGCCGAAGGCGGCGCCGGCGAAGAGCCAGCGAGTCGACATCGCGCGCGCGAGGCGGCCGCTGAGCGCGATCGCGATGACCTCGGTGATCAGATACGACGTCTGGATCCAGCTTAACTCGTCGAGCGGCGTATGCAGCGAGGTCGCGATCCGCGGCAGTGCGGCGGCGACGATTTGGATATCCAAGATGGCCATGAAGAGGCCCATGCACATCGTCGTGAAGCCGAGCCACAACCGGCGATCTTCCATGTTCGGCGTTTCACGTACGCGGCCTCGCAAGTCCTGGGCAATGCACTTTCAGTCTTTTTTCAAGCTGTTGCCGCTTTGCGGCATGAGCGCGCGAGGCCGGCGTTCAATGGCGCAAGCATGAACTCGCTCGAAATCCAGCGCGATGGCGAGATCGCGATCGTTCACCTCGCGCGCGTGGCCAAACGCAACGCCCTCGACGACGAGACCGTGCACGGCATCGAGCAATTCTTCAGCGAGCCGGGCGAGGGTGTGCGGGCGGTCGTGATTTCGGCGCGCGGCGAGCATTTTTCGGCCGGGCTCGATCTCTCGTCGCTGACCGATACCAACCCGCTCGATTCGCTGCGCCGCTCGCAGCTCTGGTATCGCGCGTTCGAACGCATCGAATTCGGCAACGTGCCCGTGGTCGCGGCGCTGCACGGCGCCGTTATCGGCGGCGGCCTCGAGATGGCGGCCGCCGCCCATATCCGCGTCGCCGATGCGACGACGTACTATGCGCTGCCCGAAGCGCAGCGCGGCATCTTCGTCGGCGGCGGCGGCTCGGTTCGCATCTCGCGCATCATCGGGCCGCATCGCATGATGGATCTGATGTTCACCGGCCGCATCTACAGCGCGCAGGAAGGACACACGCTGGGGCTGAGCCAGTACCTCGTCGAGGCGGGCGAAGCCGAAGCGAAAGCGATCGCGCTGGCCAAGCAGATCGCGACCGTGCCGCCGCTGAGCGCTTACGGCATCATGCACGCCGTACCGCGCAACGCCGAAGCCGACCCCGCGACCGGCTACGTGCTCGAAGGCCTGATGGCGGCCATGGCGGCGGGCGATCCGGTGGCGCAAGAACGCATCGCCGCCTTTCTCGCCGGGCGCGCCGCGAAGGTCAAGTGAGTCAGCGGCGCGTCAACCTCGGACCGCACGATCTCGCGGTGACGCCGCTGCGAGGCGGCGGCTATCACGTGGTCTCGCCGCACGCACTGCAACCGTATCCGCGCACGATGACCGACCGCCTCGAGCGCTGGGCCGCCGAGCGGCCGCAGCAGGTCTACCTAGCCGAACGCGACGGCGACGGCTGGCGCACGCTCACATACGCTGCCGCGCTCGATGCGACGCGCCGCATCGCGCAAGCGCTGCTCGATCGTGGTTGCACGGCCAGCGCCGGCGTTGCGATCCTCTCCGAAAACGGGATCGATCACGCGCTGCTCGCGCTGGCGACGCAATATGTCGGAATCCCTTACGTGCCGGTGTCGCCGCCGTACTCACTGCTCTCCACCGATTTTGCGAAGCTCCGCCACGTGCTTTCGGTGTTTGGTCCGGGCTTGATCTACGCACGTGACGAGCGCTATGCACGCGTGTTCGCAAGCGACGTCATCGCGCCCGGCCTTCCGGTGGTCGTGTCGGACGGCGCGATCGCCGGCCGCGCGAGCGAACGGTTCGCGCAGCTGCTCGAAGCGAACGTTTCGCCGGCCGTGGCCGAGGCCAACGCGCTGGTCACGAACGACACGGTCGCGAAGATTCTCTTCACCTCGGGCTCGACCGGACTGCCGAAGGGCGTGATCAACACGCAGCGTATGCTGTGTTCGAACCAGCAGATGAACGTGCAAGCGTTTCCGTTCTTCGCCGAAGAGATGGTGATGCTCGACTGGTCCCCGTGGAATCACACGGCCGGCTCCAATCAGGTTTTCAACATGGTGCTCTTCAACGGCGGCACGCTCTACATCGACGACGGCAAGCCGACGCCGGCCGAGTTCGGCAAGTCGCTGCGCAATTTACGCGACGTGTCACCGACCGTGTACTTCAACGTGCCGCGCGGCTACGAAGAGCTCGCCAAGGTGCTCGATGACGACGCCGAACTGCGCGCGACGTTCTTCCGCAAACTCAAGATGATGTGGTATGCGGGCGCCGCGCTCTCGGGACCGGTGTTCGAACACATGCGGCAGCTCGGAATCCGGGCCTGCGGCGAAGAGATCATGATGACCAGCGGCATCGGGTCGACGGAAACCGCGCCGTCGGCGACCTTCGCGAACTGGTATTCGCACGTGAGCGGCAACATCGGCGTGCCGTTGCCCGGCCTCGAGATAAAGCTCGTTCCGGCGGGTGCAAAACTCGAAATGCGCTTGCGCGGCCCGAGCATCACGCCCGGCTATCTGCACCGCGACGATCTCACACGCGCGGCGTTCGATGAGGACGGTTACTACAAGATGGGCGACGGGCTCAAACCGGTCGATCCCGACGATTTCAGCGCGGGCTTTCTCTTCGATGGGCGCATCGGCGAGGACTTCAAGCTTTCCACCGGTACGTGGGTGAGCGTCGGGCCGTTGCGCACGGCGCTGCTCGCGCAGCTTGCACCGGCGGTGAAAGATCTCGTGATCTGCGGACAGGACCAACCCTATCTCGCATTGCTCCTAATCGCCGACGCGGGGGTCGATCCGGTCGATCCGGCGGTGCGCGCGTTCGTGCTCGAGCGGCTCGCGGCGATCGCCGCAGCCAATCCCGGCAGCTCGACCCACGCCGCACGTGCCATCTTCCTCGACCAGCCGCCGTCCATCGACGCCGGCGAGATCACCGACAAAGGCTCGCTCAACGATGCTATCATTCGCGAACGGCGCCGTGAATTTGTCGAACACCTCTACTCTAGCTTGGAGCATCCGCTCGTGATTGCAATCGCCTGATGAACGTCCACAACCACGCGGCCATCATTACCGGCGGTGCCTCCGGACTCGGTGCCGCAACGGCCCGGGCGCTCGCCGGACGCGGCGCGCGCGTTACGATCCTCGACCGCAACCTCGAGGGCGCGCGTGCGATCGCCGACGAGATCGGCGGGATCGCAGCCAAGTGCGACGTCACGAACGAAGCGGCGGTGCTCGCCGGAATCGCGCTCTCGCGCGAGGCACATGGCCCGCTGCGCATCGTCGTGCATTGTGCCGGCGTCGCCACCGCCGCCCGCATCGTCGGCCGCGACGGCCCGATGTCACAAGACGCTTTCGAGCGCAACGTCGGCGTGAATTTGTTCGGCACGTTCAACGTCATGCGGCTGACCGCACGCGAGATGTCGCTCACCGAACCCGTCGGCGAAGAGCGCGGCGTATTCATCGCGACCGCGTCGGTCGCAGCATTTGAAGGCCAGCTCGGTCAGGCGGCCTACGCCGCAGCGAAGGGCGGGATCGTCGCGCTCGTCTTACCGGCCGCGCGCGAGTTCGCGCAGTTCGGCATCCGCGTGATGGCGATCGCGCCGGGATTTTTCGAAACGCCGCTGATGAACGCGCTGCCGCCCGAAGCCGTGCAGAAACTCGTGCGCGAGATCCCGTTCCCCGCCCGCTTCGGCAAACCCGAAGAGTACGCGCACCTCGCGCTCGCAATCATCGAAAACCCCTCGCTCAACGGCGAAACAATCCGCCTAGACGGCGCCCTCCGCCTCCCCCCAAAATAACCTACCCCCCCGTCATTCCGAGCGGAGCGCGAAGGCGCGCAGACGAGGAACCCGAGAGCATCTTTCTTATTCGCGCGGCGACCGCGAAGGCGGGAGCAGTGCGGCACGCACCTGCGGTGCTTCGCTCGGGATGACAGTGGGGGGTTATTCGAGGCCGAAGAGGCGGACGGCGTTTTCTTTTAGGATGAGGGGGCGGACGTCGTCTTTGATTGGGAGCTGGGCGAAGTCGCGCAGCCAGCGGTCGGGGGTGAGTACCGGATAGTCGGAGCCAAAGAGCATCTTGTGCTTGAGCTGCGTGTTTGCGTACTGCACGAGGTTGGCCGGAAAGTATTTCGGTGACCAGCCCGAGAGATCGATGTAGACCTGCGGTTTGTGCAGGCAGACCGAGAGCGCTTCATCTTGCCACGGGAACGACGGGTGCGCGATGATGATCGGCATGTCGGGGAAATCGACCGCGACATCGTCGAGCAGCATCGGGTTGCCGTATTTCAACCGAATGCCGCCGCCGCCGCGCATCCCCGTGCCCATGCCGCTATGGCCGCTGTGCACGATGATCGGTAGCTTCGCCGCCTCGATCACTTCGTAGAACGGATAGAACGCCGGGTCGTTCGCGTAGAAGGCTTGGGTTTGCGGGTGCAGCTTGAAGCCGCGCACTTGGCCGGTTTCGATCAGCCGTTCGGCCTCGCGCACGCCGGCGGTTCCACGTGTGGGATCGACGCTGACGAACGGGATCACGATGTCGTCGTTGCGTTCGGCGAAGGCCAGGACTTCGTCGTTGGTGACGTGGGCGCGCGTCTGATTCTTGCCGTCGACCGTGAACACGACGCACGCCATGCGCCGCTCGCGATAGTAGTTCGCCATCTCATCGAGCGTCGCAGGCGCCTTGACGTCGCCGAAATACTTCGTGGCTTGCACGAGCATCGGGTCTTCTTCCGCAGCACCCGGCGCCCACGCGTGCACGTGAACGTCGATCGCGTCGATCTGGGCGAGATCGATCACGGCTTCGGCTCGTGCGCGAGCTTGTCGGGCGTGACCGTACTGAGGATTTGCCGCACCGGCGTGCCTCCAAGCCACCCTTCGATGTCTTCCAGCATCTGGCTGTAGAACACGGCGTAGCTCGCCTTCGAGACGTAACCGATGTGCGGCGTGAGCACCGTGTTCGGCAAGCGGCGCAACGGATGATCGGCCGGCAACGGCTCGACGTCAAACACGTCGAGTCCCGCGCCGGCGATGCGTTTCTGCTGCAGCGCGTCGATCAGCGTGGCCTCGTCGACGATCGGGCCGCGTGAGGTGTTGATCAGGTACGCCGTCGGCTTCATCAGCGCGAGTTCGCGCTTACCGAGCAGCCCGCGCGAGCGGTCGCCGAGCACGAGATGGATGCTGACGTAATCGGCTTGCGCCAGGAGCTCGTCGCGCGTGACGAGCTTCGCGCCCGCGGCCGTCGCGCGTTCGGCCGTCATATTGCTGCTCCACGCGATCACGTTCATGTCGAATGCCGCCGCGGCGCGCGCAACCTTGCCGCCGACGCGGCCGAGCCCGATGAGGCCCAATGTCTTGCCGGCGAGCTCATCGCCGACCCCGGTTTGCCAGCGGCCTTCGCGAACGTCGCGGTCGACGACCGTGATCTGCTGGGCGAGGGCAAAGATCAATGCCCACGTGACTTGCGCGGTTCCCCCGCCGCCGGTTTGCGTTCCGCAGACCACGATGCCGCGTTCTTCGCACGCCGCGAGATCGACCGACGCGTTCCACATGCCGCTGGTCGTGATGAGTTTGAGGTTCGGCAACCGTTCGAGCACGCGGCGCGGAAACGGCGTGCGCTCGCGCATCAGCACCACGGCATCGAACGGCTCCAGCCGTTTGACCAAGACGTCTTCATCAGCAAGATGGTCGGTGAAGACCGTGACGTCGGCACGCCCCTTGAGGCGGTCCCAATCGGCGTACGTCAGGGCGACGTTTTGGTAATCATCGAGAATCGCGATGCGTGTACTCATGTGGCGGTCCCTCGACAAGCTCGGGATGACATTCTCATCAGCGGAGGTGGGGGACGTTCGAGGGGTAGATGGGGCGGTTGATGATCGTTTGCAGCACTTCGGGTTGGGCTTTGAGCACGAGTTCACAGAATGCCTTGAAGCTCTCGCGTTCGGCTTCGCCTTCGGCGAAGCGCTCGTTTTGGGTGAGATCTACTTTCCCGTCGACTTCGAGAAAACGCACGTAGCGGCCGTCGTCGTCTTCGCCGAGTTCGAGCAGTCCCGCATCGGCGAAGATGCGCACGGCAGACCCGATCGTCTTGTCCGCAACCTTATCGCCGAGGTCGATCGCTGAGGCGATGTCCGCGTACGTCATCCGGATCGTGCCGGCGGCCGCGATTTTCTTCATCTCGCGGTAGATGTTGCGCAGGGTGTGCAAGGTCGGCGCGTCGCGTTCGAGGATGAAGTCGTTGATGTTGCGGTCGCGCTCGCCGAAGAGCAGGTGGATGTGCGCCGCTTCGCCGTCGCGGCCGGCACGGCCCGACTGCTGGTTGAACTCGGTGTGATCGAAGTTGAGGTGATAGAGAAACACGTCGCGCACGTCGGGCAGGTCGACGCCTTCGCCGAACGCCGACGTTGCCACGATCACGCGAATCGTACCGGCGCGAAAGAACTGCTCGACTTGCAAACGCTCGGCCGAACCGACGCCCGCGTGATAGAACGCCACGATATCGCCGAGATTGGTACGCAGCTTCTCGGCCACTTTGGTCGCCTCGGTACGCGAGTTGCAGTACACGATCGCCTTGCCCTCGGGATCGATGTTACGGCGGATGTAGTCGACCTTGTTGGTGATGCCGCGCGCTTCGGTTACCGTAAGGTTCTCGCGGATCGTCGGATCGATCACCCACGCCTCGATCTCGAGCTCGCGCCGGATGCCCGCGAACACCTCGTCATCGGCGGTGGCCGTCAGGGCCAGCACCTTCGGCGAACCGAGTTTCCGAATGACGTCGGCCACGCGGCGGTACGCCGGCCGGTGCGTGCTCTCGATCAGATGATGCGCTTCGTCAACGACCACCAGCGACGGCCGGCTTTTCTCGTTGTCAAAGCGATCGGCGTGGAAGTGCATGAACTCGGGCGTCGTGCAGATGATATCCCAGCCGCCCGTTTCGAGCGCGTTCATCAGCGCCGCGCGTTCGGCGGCGTCGATCGCACCGTTGGCGCGCAGGATGCGCACCCCGAGCGGCTCGAGCCGGCGCACCAGCGCCTCATATTGATCGTTCGCCAACGCGCGCAACGGATAGAGTACGACCGTCTTCGCGCCACGCTCGAGCGCGCCGGTGGCCGCGGGCAGCTGAAAGCACAGCGACTTGCCGCGGCCCGTGCCCATCACCGCGAGCGTGTTCTTACCGGCCGTCACCCGTTCGATCACGGCGCGCTGCGCGTCGCGCAACGGCCGATCGCCGAGCAGCGCCCGCTGTACGTCGGCGGCCTGCGCTCGCACGCCGGTCTTTTCCGGCGCAACGACGACGCGTTCGCGCGACACCCAAATGTTCACGCCGACGCTGCGCGTGCCGCCGCCGGTAATGTGACGAACCTCGGCCCGATAGCGTTCGCCCGCATCGATGTTCGGCGCGATCCGCGCCGCAATCGGCTTGCGCACGAAGCCGAGCTGCAAGCGCCCGAAGTGCACGGCCACGGCGTTCGCATCGAACTGGTTCTCGGGCTGCCGGACGAGCTCGAGCTCCTGGCCCGGCTGCAAGCCGGCGATCAAGTCTTGCCGGCCCTCGAAGGTGACGCCGACGATCTTCGTGTTGAAACCGAACGAATCGCCGATCGACGCGTACGGATCGCGATCAAGGAACTCATCGCGCTTGGCGTAGAGCTCGTCGAGAAAGGCCGTCGCGGGCGACTCGACGCGCGGTTTACCGAACGACCCGATCAGCCGTTCGAACGCCGCCTCCGAGGGTGTCGGAGGCGGCAGCGGCGCGTCAGTTCTTGTGCGGGGTTTCATCGGCCGCGTCGAGATTCAGGTGAATCTCTTCGTGCCCGAGGTCGTAATCGCGCTCGTGATGGCCGAGCGCTTGCGCGTCGAGCGGATCGAGGCGGTCGGCCTCGAGCGTCTCGCGCTCGAGATCGACCTCGTCGTACTCCTCATCGGTGAAGCTATGATCACGATCGTGCTGGACCTCGCCGAAGACGGCGGTGTCGGTCGACGTTTCGATCCGGCGGCGCTTGTACTTCGGCGGGGCACCCGGCGCGCGCCGCGGCGATTGGCGTTCGCGTTCGCGACGCGCTTTGCGCGCTGCAAGGATCTCGGCGCGATCGGCGTCGGTGCGGGCTTGCGCGCGCGCTTCGGCCACCGTGCGCGGCTGCGCGTCGAGCGATGCCCGGCGCAGTGCCGCGCGCGCGCCGATCGTCTTCTGGAACGACGCCACGAGCGGCGCGGAGTAAAAGATCGAGTGGTAGCCGCCCGAGCAAATGCCGACCAGCAGCGCGAAGGCGAAATTCTGCAGCGACGCGCCGCCGAAGGCCAAGAGCGCGACGAGCGTGATGACCACGGTCGCAAGCGTGTTGACCGAGCGCGTCATCGTTTGCAAGATCGACGTGTTCACGATCTTGTCGAACGGTTCGCCCGCCATGATCTTCGTGTTCTCGCGAATCCGGTCGAGGATCACGATCGTGTCCATGACCGAATACCCGATGACCGTCAGCACGGCGGCCAGGAACGCATCGTCGACGCGCTTGTCGGCCAGTGAGTAGATGCCGATCATCATCGCCGAGTCGCGCACGAGCGCGATGATCGTGACCAGACCGAAGATGTAGTTCCAGCCGAAGCGGAACGCGATGTAGAGGAACTGGATCGCGATCGCAATGACCAGCGCTTTGAGCGCGTTGATCAGGTACTCGGTCGCAAGCGACGGCCCCACGGTCGAGATCGATGACGACGCACGATCGACCGGAGCCACGCTGCCCAGCGCCTTCCACAGCGGATCGGTCACGTTGCCGAAGTCGGTTTGCGTTTCGATCGTATAGCGCTCGCCCGGCGTTTCGCCGGGTTTGCTCAGCGTGTTGATCTGCGCGTCGGTGACCTTGATGCCGGCCAGCGCTTTGACGATCGCATCACGATCGACGGGGCGCGTGAACTTCGCGGTGACGTCGGTACCGCCGGTGAACGAGAGGCCCAGACGCAGCGGCGTACCGGTCGTGACCCAGTGATAGATCATCGATGCGATGCCGAGCGCGATGATCGCATACGAGATGATCGAGACGGTGCGCAGCCAGCCGACGACGTTCCAATTCAGGCGGCGAAAAAACATCTTATGCGCCGTACGCCTTCTGATCGTTTACGAGGTTGTTCTCCACGACGAGGTCGACGAAGAACCGCGTAACGAACACGGCGGTGAAGAGCGAGAAGGCGGTACCCCAGAACAGCGTATAGGCGAAGCCCTTCACCGTACCGGTACCGAGCAAGAACAGGACGCCCGCGCCGACGATCGTCGTGACGTGGCTATCGAACACCGACGTGAACGCGCGGCGGAAGCCGATCTTCACGGCCGAGCGCAGCGACTTGCCGGCCCACAGTTCTTCTTTGAGACGCTCGAAGATCAGGACGTTCGCGTCGACCGCCATGCCGATCGAGAGCACGAAGCCGGCGATGCCGGGCAGCGTGAGCACGGCGTGCGCGGCCGAGAGCAGCGCCAACAGCGCCAGCACGTACACGACCAGCGCGACGTCGGCGAGCAAGCCCGGCAGACGGTACATCACGGCCATGAAGATCAGCACGAGGCCGAGACCGACCATCGATGCGTACAGCGATTTCGTCAGATCTTCGGCGCCGAGCACCGGTCCGACGTCGTCCTTCGAAATAATGACGGTCGGGACGGGCAATGCGCCGGCGTTGAGTTCGTTTGCGAGCAGCGCGACTTGCTCTTCGGTGAACTGTCCCGTGATCTGACCCGAATCGGTGATGATGCCCTGGATCGTCGCGTCTTGGACGAACTTCTTGTCGAGGAACGTGCCGAGCTGTTTACCGAGATTGTTCTTGGTCAGCTGGCCGAATTTGTTAGAGTCCTTCAACTGGAAGTTGATCTGCGGCGCGCCGGACTGGCCGAAGGCGGCTTGCGCGCCCTTCAGCTCGGAGCCGCTATAGACGACCGGCCCCGAATCCTTGTATGCGCCGTTGGGATCGTTGGCGTACTTCGTATCGGAATTCGCCTTCGCGCTGACCTGCGGCGGCACGATCTTGAATTCGAGCACGGCCTCTTGCTTGAGGAGTTGCTCGGCTTCGTCGGCGTTCTTGACCGCGGGCAGCTCGACCAGCAAACGGTTCGTGCCTTCCTTGGAAATCACGGGTTCCGAGACGCCCAGGCCGTTGACGCGATTTTGCACGACGGTTTCGACCTGGTTTTGCACGTCGGAGGTGATCACCGGGACTTCTTTGGTCGGCTGTAACTCGAGGAGCACGCGTGCTCCGCCTTGCAGGTCGAGACCGAGGTGGATCTTCTGCTGGATCGGGAGGATCGCCCAGATGCACAGCCCTACCACGGCCAGGAGGAGGACCGCTTGAAGCGGCCTCTTGAGCTTATTCCACATACCGTTGTTTCGGGGAAGGGGAGAACCCCGGAATCGTAGCAGGTCCGGGAAAGAGCGTCAAACCACCAATGCCTTCGTTTGAAGGAGGGCCGTGCAGGATACCAAGGGCGTCGATGCAGGACTCCTGCAGTCGCGGTACCGGCTGACCAAGCAGCGCGCGGCAATTTTGCGTGCCCTGGAAGACGGGCGGCACCTCAGCGCCGAGGAGATCCTCGAGCGCGTACGGGCGCAATTGTCCGGCGTCAGTCTGGGAACGATCTACCGCACGCTCGATATTCTCCGCAGCATCGGACTCGTGCAGATCTTCTCCCACGCCGGCGCCGCCGCCAAATACGAAGCGGCGCTCGAGAAGCATCACCACCTGGTGTGCACGCAGTGCGGCGAGGTGATCAACGTGAGCGTCAACGAGGCGCTCGCGCTCTCACAAACGATCGCGCAAGAACACGGCTTCAACAACGTCGATTGCGCGCTGGTGGTGACCGGACGCTGCGCGCGCTGTTCCGACACTCCCCCCGGCGCGAACTAGATATGCAACGACTCCCGAATCTCGACCCGGCCAAGCTGACGCCAGAACAAAAACGCGCCTACGACGAAGTCGCCGCCGCCCATACGGGCAACGTGCGCGGACCGTGGGCCATCGCATTGCGCGATCCCGAACTTCTGTATCACGCGCACAAACTCTACGACCGGTTGTGCGTTGGAACGAAACTCGGCGAACGATTGTTCGAGCTGATGGTGCTGACCGTCGCGCGCCACTGGACCTCGCAGTTCGAATGGGCGACGCACGAACGCAAGGCGCGCGAGGTCGGCGTTCCGCCCGCCGTGATCGAGGCGATTCGCCACAACCGCGTGCCGCACTTCGAGCGTGAAGACGAACAGATCGTGTACGACACCGTGATCGAGCTCGAGCAAACGACCCAGCTGGGCACGCAATCCTACGAGCGGGCGCGCGCGTTCTTCGGCGAGGATCTGCTGGTCGAGCTGATCTCCGCCGCCGGTCTGTACACGATGATCGCGATGCTGCTCAACGCCTTCAATGCACCAATCCCCGCGACCGCGGAGCCGCTGCAGTGAACCCCGTACGGCGCGTTGTAACGGGCCACGCCGTGGACGGCGAAGCGAAAGTGCTCTTCGATAACGCGATCACCGAAGTGAAGCGCGGCAAGTCGGGCTTGCTCACGCATCTCTGGAACACCAAAGCGACGCCGGCGGACATTGCGATCGGCGAAACCATCGACGATCCGGGCAAAGAGCCGCACATCACGGCACCGCCGGCCGGCGGTTCGCGCTTCGTCATCATCGACTACCCGCCGGGCAACAGCGGCACGATGCACCGTACCGAAACGATCGACTACATCGTGGTGCTCGCCGGCGAGATCGATATGGACATGGACGACTCGAGCGTGCACTTGAAAGCCGGCGACGTGATGGTGCAGCGCGGCACGAACCACGCTTGGTTCAACCGCGGTATCGAAAACGCGCGCGTCGCCTTCGTCCTGATCGACGCCGAACCGCTCGGCATCGGACACCCCCGCCTCCACGAATAACCACCCTGGTCGGTGCATCCGGATCGACGAGCAGCGGGTCTTAGATAAGCTATGCCTGCGCTTTCATTCCTCGACCTGGTCCGTATCCGTAAGGATGATGCATCCCCGCGCGAAGCGCTAAATCGTGCGGCTGACCTCGCCAAGTACGCGGAGCAGCTCGGGTTCGAGCGCTATTGGGTGGCCGAGCACCACAATATGCGCGGGATCGGCAGTGCCGCGACCTCGATCGTGATCGCGCACATCGCGGAAGCCACGTCGACGATCCGCATCGGCTCGGGCGGGATCATGCTGCCCAATCACTCGCCGCTGGTGATCGCCGAACAATTCGGTACGCTGGCCGCCCTCTACGGCGATCGCATCGACCTGGGCCTCGGCCGCGCGCCCGGAACCGACGGCTACGCATCGCGCGCGCTGCGCCGCGGTGGCGAAGCGGCGGAGCGCTTCCCGCAAGACGTTTTGGAACTGCAGCAACTGCTCGACGATCCGATACCGAACCAGGCGGTCATTGCGACACCCGGCGCCGGCACGCACGTGCCGATCTGGATCCTCGGATCGAGCCTCTTCGGTGCGCGGCTCGCAGCCGAACTCGGCCTGCCGTTCGGTTTCGCATCGCACTTCGCGCCGCAGGGCCTCGACGCCGCGCTCAACGTCTACCGCAGCAACTTCAAACCGTCGGAACAACTCGCCGCGCCGTACGCGCTGATCGGCGTCATCGCCGTCGCCGCCGACACGGACGCCGAAGCGAAGCGCCTCGCGACGACCGCGCAGATGGCATCGACCAACATTCTGCGTGACGCGCGCAACTTGAGTCTGCCGCCGATCGACGACATCGACGACTACTGGACGCCGCAAGAGAAGCCGCACGTGCTCGAGCGCATGACGTGCAGCGCAATCGGCAGCCCCGAGACCGTACGCGATCGCCTCGCAGCGATCGCGGAACGTACGCAGGCCGACGAGTTCATGATCGTCTCCGACATCTACGATCACGATGCCCGCAAACATTCCCTCGAACTAACCCTCGCCGCGACGAAAGGCTTGATCGCCGCGAAGGTGTAGCCTATGCGAGGACCGCGGCCGGCTCGAGTTCGACGCCGGGCGGGATTTCGCTGAAGGCGTAGACTTCGACGCGTGGGCCCACGCGGTCGAAGAACTCCGCAAGCAGCGGGCGCAGCGACGCGGTGACGACCACGGCATGCGGCGCGAACGATGGATCGGCGAGAAACTGCTCGACGCCTTCGCGGACGCGACGGGCGGTGTGCGGGTCGGGGGCAAGGCCGGTTTCGCAGTTCCACATCCGCGCGAGCTCCGCGTCGAACTCCGGCGCTAGGATCAATGGGCGTATGCGGGTGACGGAATCGCGGCGGAATTGCTGCGGCACGATGATGCGGCGTACGGCTTCGGCCAGATCGCGTGGTTCACGTGCGTGCGGTGCGGCATCGAGCATCGCCTCGAAGACCGCGATCGGATCGCGCGGCCAGGCGCGCTCTCGAAGCAGCAACGCGACGGCGCGATGCGCGGTGACGATCGGCAACGCGTCCGAGCCGACGTCTTTTACGATCGACGGCACCTGCGCGCGCAAGTGCTCGAGCAGCGTCTGGAATTCTTGGCGGCCGAAAAGCTCCGCCGCGTTCGCACGGACGATTTCGGAGAGATGCGAGCCGATGATCGAGATCGCATCGAACGCCAGTGCTCCCGCCGCTTGCGCGAGGTCGCGCGCTTCAGGCAGAATCGATTTCGCCGTGAGCCCGTAGACGGGTTCGAGACACGGTTCGCCTTCGATGTGCGCGAGCACGGGTTCCGGTGCGACGGCGAGGAGGCGGTCGAGCCGGAGTCGTCCTTCGCCGGCGATGCGATCGCGCACGCGGATCGCGTAGGTGTCGGGTGCGCGCAAGCCGTCGTCGCGCAAACGCACACCCGGGATGACGATGCCCGTCTCCGCGGCAAGCGCGCGGCGCACGTCGCCGATGCGGTCGAGCAGCGCGTCGGCGTTCGGCGGCGCGAGCAATCCGTAGAGGTCGGTGCCGACGTCGATCGAGAGCGCGTCGACGCCGACCAGCGCAAACGCCGACTCAGGCCGGCGCACCGCGTCTTTGCGGCGCCGCTCGGCGGCCGCCCGGAGCGCGTCGTCGGCCCGCTTGCGGCGGGCGCCCGAGACCGATGCCCCGCCGAACGCGGCGAGTGCGAGCGCGCCGAACACCGGCGCCGGCAATGCCGGCACGAACGCCAGCACCGCCATCAGCACACCGGCCGTGCGCAGCGCGTCGGGGCGCGCGATCAGTTGCGCCGCGAGGTCGACCGCCAGCGCGCCTTCGCCCGCGACGCGCGTCACCATCAGCCCCATCGACGTGGAGATGAGGAACGCGGGCAGCGTGGTGACGAGCGCGTTGCCGATCGAAAGAATGGCGAACGTCTGCAGCGCGTCGAGCGGTCCCATGCCGTGGTAGAACACGCCGACCACCAGGCCACCGGCGAGGTTGAGCGCGACGATCACCAGCGCCGCGATTGCATCGCCCTTGACGAACTTACCCGCGCCGTCCATCGCCGCGTAAAAGTCGGCCTCCCGCTGCACGCGCGCGCGTTTGCGGCGCGCGCCGTCGGCGTCGACCACGCCCGCGTGCACGTCGGCATCAATCGCCATTTGTTTTCCGGGCATCGCATCGAGCGTGAACCGCGCGGAGACTTCGGCGACGCGCTGCGCGCCGCTCGCGATCACGATGAACTGGATCGTGATCAGAATAGCGAACACGATCAGACCGACGACGATGTTTCCGCGCACGACGAACGCGCCGAACGCCGGAATGATCGCGCCCACGCCGTCCGCCAGGTGGCCTTGCGTAAGGATGAGGCGCGTCGCGCTCACGTCGAGCGACAAGCGGAACAGCGTCGCAAGCAGCAACGCCGGCGGGAACGACGAGAATTCCAAGGGCTCTTCGACGCGCAAGCTCAGCAGCAGGATCAGCGCCGACCCGAAGATGTTCAGCGCCAGCAGCGCATCGAGCACGGCCGGCGGCAGCGGAACGATGAGGATTGCGACGATCGAGAGCACCGCCGCCGCGAACACGGCGTTCGGCTTCATGCGGCGAGCACGCCGGCGCGGATGAGCGCCGAGATGGCCGTGGCGACCGCGACGAACGATTCGGCCGGAATCGGACGTCCCGCCTCGCCGCAGCGCCACAAGAGCCGCGCGAGTGCGATGTCCTCGACAACCGGAATGCGCGCGCGGTCGGCGATGGCGCGCACGTCGAGCGCAACCGCATCGGCCGCGCGCACGAGGATCTCGGGCACCGGGACCGCCGGCGGCGCATAGCGCAGCGCGATCGCGATGTGGGTCGGATTCACGACGACGAACGACGCCTCACGCGTGCGCGCGATCCCGCCGCGCACGAGCGTGCGGTGCAGTTGCTTGCGGCGCGACTTCGCTTGCGGGTCGCCGTCTTGCTCCTTCGCGTCGCGCTTGAACTCTTCGAACGTCATCTTCAATGACTGCAGCCAGCGCCGGCGCACGACCGCATAGTCGGCCAGCGCGAACAGCCCGCCGACCCCGGCCGCGACGAAGCAGGCCTGCAGCATGCCGTCCAGCGCCACGCCGGCCGCGGCCGGCACCGACGTCGTCGCCGTAACGGCGGCAACGGTCCGAACGCCCAGCGGTGCAACGATCGCAATGACCGCAACGAACGCAACGCCCGCGCGCGCTGCCGCCACGGCGGCCTCTGTGCCGAACATCCGTTTGATGCCCGGCAGCGGCGCGAGCTTCGCGAATGCGAACGTTACCGGCGCAACGCGCAGGCCGCCGGTTTGCGCGAAAGTGGTCAGCAAGCCGGCTGCGGCTGCGCACGCTGCCGGCACCAGCGCGAGCTCCGTCAACACGAGCAGCGGCAACGGATCGATGGGTCCGGCGACGTTCGTGCTCGCGCGCACCGCGTTCGCCGCCGCCGCCGTAACGAGCGGTAAGCACGCCGTGAGCCCGAGCACCGCCGCGGCAAATCCGGCGATGCTCGCGAGTTCGTGCGAGCGCGCGGCATTGCCCTCGCGCTTCGCCCGTTCGCGCCGTGACGGCGTCGCGTCGAACCGTTTCTCCGCACCGTCATCGCTCACGGGCGCAACTCGAACGGCAACACGAGCCACGGCTGCGCGGCCAGCGGCGCAAACAGTGGGATGCCGCTCAGCGCAACGACGATCGCGACCGCGAACACTACCGGAAACGCAAGCGAGAAGCTCGCCAGCCGCGGCACGACACGCGCCACCGCAGCCAGCGCGACCTGCACGGTCAACGCAACGGCCAGCGCCGGTGCCGCAATGAGCAGCGCGGCGCGAACGATCGTCGCGGGCAGTGCAATAGCGAACTGCGTCCACGCTGCCGGCGCGATGATCCCGCCGGGTGCAACGGCGTCGAAACTGCCCGCGAACGCGCGTACGACCGGCACGTAGCCGTCGAGGAGAAAAAAGCCGGCCAGAAAGACGGACGACCATAGACGGCCGAACGCCTGCGCCGAAGTGACGTTGGCGTTCGGCACCGCGCCGCGCACGCCGACGTAATCGTCGATCGTGCGCCCGGCGTAATATGCACCGTCGTAGAGCAGCGAGGCGCCGGTGCCGATGGCCGCACCGAGCAGCGTCTCGCCGGCAACCGCGAGCGTGAACCGGACGCCGTCGAAGGACGCAGCGCGCACGTGCGGCGCGATGACGAAAGCCAGCGCGAGCGCCAGTGCCGCGCGCACCGGCGGCGGCACGCTTGGGTGCGAGAAGCCCGGTGCCCGGAAGATCATGCCTGCGCTGCGCGCGAAGACGAGCAGCATCGTCTGCGTCATCCACGCACGAGCTGCGGGATGCGCGCCACCGCCTCGAGCAGCAATTGCTCGCAAAGCGTGAGGCCGAAACGGCCGAACAGCGCGCAGGCGAGGCCGACGACGATGACTTTCGGTAACAGCGTGAGCGTCTGTTCCTGGATCTGCGTCGCTGCCTGAAGGATTGCCACGAGCGCGCCGACGAGCGTCGCAATCGTCAGAATCGGGATCGTCAACAGCGCCGTTACCAGCAGCGCGTCACGTAAGAGGCTCTCAAACTCGGCCACACCGCATACTCGCCGTTACGCGATGACCGCGCGATGACCGGGATGTTGCGAAACCTCGACGATTTTCGCGGTCCCTCGACAAGCTTGGGATGACAAACTGCGCGCAGGAGATCAGGCCTGTGCCACGTACGGCAAAAATTACCATGCCGGCCAAGACGATGTTCGACAAGATCTGGGAGCGCCACGCCATCCTCGAAGAGGCAGACGAGACCCTCCTCTACGTCGACCGCTGTCTATTACATGAGGGCTCGAGTCACACGTTCGAAAACTTGCGCGAAACCTCGACGCCGGTAGCGCGTCACAAGCAAGTGTTTGCTTTCGCCGATCACTACGTGCCGAGCGATCCCGAGCAGCGCAAGCGGGGAACGACCGCAATTGCCGATCCGGAGATTCGTCACATGGTCGAGCTGCTCGAGAGCAACACGACCGAACACGGCATCACGCAGTTCGGCATCGCTGACGAGCGTCAGGGCATCCATCACGTTGCCGGTCCCGAGCTCGGCATCACGCTGCCCGGTCTCGTGATCACCGGCGGCGACTCACACACGTCCACGCACGGTGCGTTCGGAAATTTTTCGTTCGGCATCGGCGCTTCGGAAGTCACGCACGTGCTCGCAACGCAAACGATTTGGCAGCGCCGGCCCGGCAACAAGCGGATCGTGGTCGACGGCACGCTCGGCTTCGGCGTCGCACCGAAAGACCTGATCCTCGCGATCATCGCGCGCATCGGCATCGGCGGCGGTCTCGGCCACGTGCTCGAATACGCCGGCTCGACGTTCCGCAAGATGTCGATGGACGAGCGCATGACCATCTGCAACATGTCGATCGAAGCGGGCGCGCGCGCCGGCATGATCGCCCCTGACGACGTCACGTACGCTTATATTGAAGGCCGCCCATATGCGCCGCAGGGCGCAGACTTCGAGCGTGCGGTCGCATACTGGAAGACCCTGCCATCGGATGACGACGCCAAATTCGATCAAATCGTCACGCTCGATGCGGCCGCAATCGCGCCGCACGTCACCTGGGGGACGAATCCCGAACAGGGCCGGCCGATCTCCGAACGCGTCCCCGATCCGGCCGCCGAAGCCGATCCGGAACGCCGCGCCGAAATCGCCAAGTCGCTGCAGTACATGGACCTCAGGCCCGGCATGCCGCTAACCGAGATCGGCGTCGATCGCGTCTTCATCGGCTCGTGCACGAACAGCCGCATCGAAGATCTGCGCTCCGCCGCCGCCGTTGCGCGTCGCGGTCACGCCGTGGTGCCGACGTGGGTTGTGCCCGGCTCGGTTGCGGTGAAACGGCAAGCCGAAGCGGAGGGCCTCGATCGCGTGTTCATTACGGCGGGCTTCGAATGGCGCGAACCGGGCTGCTCGCTGTGCACGGCGCTCAACGGCGACATGATTCAGCCGGGCGAACGCTGCGCGTCAACCTCAAACCGCAATTTCCCCGGCCGGCAAGGACCGCTCGGACGCACGCACCTGATGAGCCCGGCGATGGCCGCAGCCGCGGCGATCACGGGTCACCTCACCGACGTTCGCCAACTCTCCGCCGGCAACAACTAATGGAACCATTCACCCGCGTCACGGCGATCGCCGTGCCGTTCGACGAAGCCAACGTCGATACGAACCAGCTCTGCCCGACTCGCTTCAACAAGGTTCCGCGCGGCGAACGCTTCTGGAGCGTGATGCTGCACGACCGGCGCTTCAATCCGGATGAGTCGGAGAAGCCCGAGTTCATCTTCAATCAAGAACCATACCGGAAGGCCGGCATCATCGTGGCCGGCCGCAACTTCGGCGTCGGGTCGTCGCGCGAGACGGCGGTCTTCGGGCTCGTCTACTTTGGCATCCGGTGCGTCATCGCGCCGAGCCTGGGCGACATCTTCACCAACAACGCATACAAGAACGGGTTGCTCCCGATCGTCCTGCCGGCCGAAGCGGTGACCGATCTCATGCAGCAACTGCAAGCCGAACGCGGCGCGGAGATCACCGTCGATCTGCCGAGTCAAGCCGTGATCGCGCCCAATGGCACGACCTACACGTTCGACATCAAGCCGCTGCGCAAGCGCTGCTTGAGTCTCGGTCTGGATGAGATCGCGCTAACCAAAACGTTCGGCGACAAGATCGATTCGTTCGAGGCGAACTACAAACGCACGTATGACTGGCTCGACACCGGAGCCTGATCGCCCCTCGACGCTCGAGCACCTCGGCTTCGTCTTGGTGCTCGGTGTATTCATGGGCTGGTATCTCTGGAACAGCGCTGCCGCATCGGCGACCTTTGAGAACTTGTTCTTGGTCGGCCCGGTCAGCGTGCTCGGGCTCGCGCTGGTCGCGATCGTCATCGGGTTGACCATCGCGCAGAAAAACGCGCCGGCCGCAGCCGCGGGAGCGATCCCGGATCGCTTGCCGGTTGGCCGCACGCGCGATGCGATCGCCGTCATTATCGCGTTTCTCGTTTTCGTCGCTGCAGCACCGGTCATCGGTTTCGATCTCTCGACCTTCTTCTTCATGGCCGCCGTGATGTGGTACCTCGGCGAGCGGCGCATCGTGTGGATCGCGGGCATCTCGCTCGCGCTCGCGGTGCTGCTCACCATCGGCGCGCTCGCGACGCTGACCTATCCCCTGCCGACCGCGATTCTCGGCCGGCTCTGGGCGCTGCTGTGATCGATCTCCACGCGCTGCAATCGGCGTTCACGATTCTCTCATCGTCAAACTTGGCGTGGCTGCTCGTCGTTCCGGGCGTCATCCTCGGCATGCTCGGCGGTGCCTTGCCCGGCGTCTCCGGCGCGCTGATTTTGGCGCTCGTGCTGCCGGTGACGCTGCGTATGGATTTTCTGCCGGCGCTCGTGTTTCTCACCGCAATCCACACCGGCTCGCTGTTCGGCGTTGCAGTGCCCGCGATTCTCATGAACGTGCCGGGCTCGGCGGCCGCAGTCGCCACGTCTTTCGACGGCTATCCGATGTCGCGGCGCGGCGAACACAACGTCGCGCTCGGCCTCGCGCTTTCGGCCTCCGTGCTTGGCCATCTCGGCGCCTACATTCTGCTGTTCTTGTGGATCGAACCGATTTCGCACGCGGTGTTGAAGCTTGGTCCGCCGGAGATGCTGTTGATCATGCTGTGGGGCCTGACGCTCATCGCGGCCTTACGCGGCAAACACATGTCGCGCAGCCTGCTCGCCGGCGTGCTCGGCATTTTGATCGGCACGATCGGGCTCAGTCCGGGCGGCGCGATTCGCGGCACGTTCGGCATACCGGATCTGCTCGACGGCGTCCCCGTCATCTCGGCGCTGATCGGGCTTTTCGCAGCCGGCGAACTCTTCAATCTGGCGGGCACGAAGTTTCTCGTCGATGCGGCCGAACATCGCCGCGTTCGCATCAACGAGATCATCCGCGGTATGCTCGCGGCGCTGCGGTACCCGGTCGTCATCCTGCGCGGGCTCGCGATCGGCTCGACCATCGGCGGCCTGCCCGGCGTCGGCGCATCTGTCTGCAATCTCATCTCCTACGTCGAGACGCGCCGCACCGACAAACACCCGGAAACGTTCGGCACGGGCAATCCCAAAGGCGTCGTCGCCGCCGAAGCGGGCAACGCGAGCTCCGAAGGCGGCTCGATGGCGACGCTGCTCGCGCTCGGCATCCCGGGTGGCGCCTCGTCGGCCGTGATGCTGGCCGCCTTTGCGCTGCACAATATCACCGGCGGCCCGCAATTCATCACGAAGTCCAAAGATGTCGTCTACGCAATCATCATGACGAACTTCGCCAACGGCGTCGTGCTGCTGCTGCTCGGCATCGTGCTGACCGGTCTGATGGCAAACATCGTGCGCATTCCCGTACGCATCCTCATCCCGGCGATCTTGGCGCTCGCGACGTTCGGTGCGTACAGCTTCGACGGCAGCATGATCGGGCCGTTCACCATGGCGGTGTTTGCCGTGCTCGGCTGGTTCATGCGCCGTCACGATTATTCGATCCCCGCCTGCGCCGTCGGCTTGATCCTCGGCAAGAACATCGAACAGCAACTGCTCAACTCGATTCAGGTGAGCGGCGGCGGACTCAGCTACTTCTTAGGCCGGCCGATCGCGCTGACACTTTTCGTGCTTCTCGTCGGTTCGATGGTCTATCGCCCGGTCATGGACCGGGTACGCACGTTCGGCCGGCGCGCCGAGAAAGATCCCGCTGCATGTTGATTCGCTGGTTGTTGCCCGTTCTCGGACTCGTGCTCGCGCTCACGGCGGGCCGCACGATGGCTGCCGACGACGCGTGGCCAACCAAACCGCTCACGATCGTGGTTGCGACGGCGGCCGGCGGCGGCTTCGACCTCATGGCGCGCATGACGGCCCCGCTGCTCGGCCAGCAACTCGGCGTTCCGGTGGCGGTCATCAACAAGGAGGGCGGCTCCGAGCTGATCGGCTCCGCGTATCTGCTAAGCCAGCCGCACGACGGCAACACGATCCTGGTCGTGGGTTCGGTGCCGTATTGGTATGCCGACATCAACGAATTGCACGCACCGTTCAAACTCGCCGATTTCGACGTGCTCAACATTCAGTCGGAAGACCGCTCGTCGGTGATGGTTCCGAAAGACAGCCGGTTCAAGTCGCTCAAAGATCTGCTGACCGAAGTGAAGGCGCATCCGGGGACGCTCAGCGTCGCGGTCGTTCGCGACTCGGGGGAGTTCTATAACTTCGGCATCATGCGCGAGAGCCTCGGTTTGCCGCCCTCGGCGATTCGCGTCGTCACGTATGAATCGAGCGCACCGCTGCGCACGGCGCTCGCGGGCGGCCAAGTCGATTTCGCCGTCATCTCGCTCGATGCGAGCGCATCGATCATTCAGCTGCTGAAACCGCTGGCGATCTTCGGACCGCCCGATAAAGCATTCCCCGGGCTGCCGTCGGTCGAGAGCGTGATCAAACCGATGGGCGCGAAGTCGCCCGAATTCGTGCCGAGTTCTTACCGCGCATTCGTCGTGCCGGCCGACTTCAAGACGCTCTATCCCGACCGCTACAAAAAGCTACTGCACGCCTACCAAACGGTCGTGCAGAGCCCCGAGCTGATCCAGAAAGCTGCCGCAGCAAGTCTGCCGGCGCTTTGGCTCGGCCCCGACAAGTCGAAGCAAGAGATCGACCATGCCTTCACGCTGTTTCAAAAACATGGAAACTTGCTAACGGAAAAGTGAGTGGCGGTCCCTCGACAAGCTCGGGATGACAGTGGGCATGGTTGGCTACCGTACATAATACCGTGCAGTAGGTCGAACGACCCATTGCCGAGCGTATTCTCGACTTAGTAGCATTACAGAGCCGTAGTTAGGCCGTCTGAACGAGGGAGCGATACGTGTTTGCTCCGGCTCGCAAATATGCCCCGATTGCCGTTTTGAGCTGGGGACCGTGATACGTCACCGCTGGCTGAGTTCGTTTGCCTTCTACTTGCTGGCGACGAACTGTGCCCAGCGGCAAGCCCGCGCGGCTGACGCTCCTGCGCCGGCGGCATTCCAAGAATGGAGTACCGCATTCGCGGCGTGGATCACCGAGAACCAAGTGAGTAAGAGCGGCTTGGCGCGCTATTATCGCTTCGGCCCCCTTTCGGATCTCGAATCGACCGTCGCGACCGCATATGCGATCATTTACTTTTGTGCGAACGATCCGCGAGCGGCAATTGCGTTCGGTGATGCACTGCTTGCGCTTCAGCGGCGATTCCAGCACGACAAACTGGTCGGTGGCGGCATTCCGAGCGATCCGGAAAAGAAGAACGCCGGCTTTTATTCAGGGGATGCCTTGATCGCCCTGGACGCGATGATGGCGCTATATTCCGTGACGCACGATGCGAAGTACGCCGAATCAGCACGCCTACTTGCCGGCTTCATCGTACGGTTGTCCGATGGCGAGCGCCTCGGCGCCTTGGCGAAGAACTTGTCGTTTCCGATTGCCTACGTCGTCCCGGACGGTACGTTCGAAAACTCCATTCGAACCGACGTTCCGTTGATGTGCTTCAAAGCGCTCGGGAATTATGCCGCGCTCAGCAAGGACCGTGATGCGCAGATCCTCTATGAAGGCGGGCGGCAATTCGTCTTGGCAGAAGCGCAGAGCGCGAGCGGCGTGTTCTACGATCATTACGATCCGGGCTACCCTCCGAAGCACTACAGTCGCGACCGCTGGCGCTTTTATTCGAGCCAGCATGGTCGCGACGCCGTCCTCGCAGACAACGTCCTCATGGCGGCGTTGGGCATCAAGCGGCTCGGCGGACAGCCGCAGGTCGATCGCTTTCTCGACTGGCTCAAACCCCACGACGGAGCGTTTTACGGATACACGGACGCGCACACGTCGGATTCGGCGTTTTTGCCCCTCAGCGTACCCTATTTCGACATCGTCGCGTCCGGCATGTACCTCACGCTTGTCGCAGGGACTCCCAAAGCCGACGGGGCGGACGCTCGGGCCGCGCGCCGGCTGTTAGAGCGCCAGCGTGCCCCGGACGGAGGCTGGTACTGGGGGCTTCAGACCGACGGTCTCCATACCGACAGCAACGCCGAAGCACTCATCACCGGTTTTTGGGCGGTTCGAACGTTGAGCGATGCGGCGTGGCTCGGATGAGAGCGGCTGCGTTGGCCTGTGCTTGTGCGTTGGCGACCATGAACGCCCTCGCACCGGCGTCGGCTGCGCCAACGACCGAAGTGGAACTGAGCCAGAGCGCCATCTACTTCACGAGCCCCGGGGACACGTACGGTCCCTGGCACTTCACCTCGCTGACGGTCGAAAGCAATGCCAACGGGTCGACCTACGGCGGCGAAGTGGACTATGGCACCACCGAGCAGTCGTTGTCGGACATTTCACGCGGGACGTTCGTCTCGCTCAATAACACGCAAAACTGGACGAATACGTTCTACACGTTTGCCGCGATCGGCGCAGGCACGGCGAACCCATACCCGACGCTTTCAGCATATCTCGAAGCCGACTTCAAGACATTGCCTTCCCGCCGGCTCGTTCTTTCGGTTGGTCTCGGCACCGACCACTATGCGTCCGGCTTCGGCGGCAACCTGCTTTCGATCGGCGGCGAGTACTACTGGCCGAAATTCGTCGCCGGTGTGCGGGCGCTCATCGACCACAACACGTCGAGTCCGACGGTACTGGGCGCCCTTACGACGTTTGAATACGACCCTGCCGCGGGCCGCAGCATCATCGGCACCCTGCAAGTCGGACAACAGGATTATCTTTCAGCGGCACCGTCGCTGCCGCCATCTCGCGCGAACTATCAAGGCTACGCCGCGACGTTGACCTTCAAGCAGAACATCACCCGGTCGGTAGGTGTCGCCTTGGGCGGCGTGCTGCAGCAACAGCACGACGCGGTTAGCGGTCTACCCGTCTTTACCTCACGCGGCTTTACTTTCGGCTTCTATTTCGAGCAGTGAGATGCTTCCACACCGTGCCCATCGTCGCCTGAAGCGGACGCACCGGCCGTTTATCGCACTGCTTGCGTTCGCTGCTGCAGTCGAAGGTGTACTGTTCGCATTTTTGCCCTCCGTATTGCGCGCCGGCGTGATGCTTGACGCAAGCCTTCTCCAAGCACTCGGACAAAGCGCACCGGTCATATACGACAATTTCTTGCACCTCGGCGCTACCGTGATCGGATTGGCGCTGCCGCCCATCGACTACCGCACGCTGACGGTTCTGTCGGCAAGCGGAGTCGCGCTGATCGCGATCGTGTCGGCAATCCGTCTGCCGTTGCCGATCCGCTACGGCGTCAATCTGCATCTCATCCTCGTGATCGCCGCCGCGATGTACCTACTCGCCGGAACGGCGCCGGGTTACGATGGAACGGAATTCTCCGCGCTGATCGTTCATACCGCGCTCCTCACCATTCCGGTGCTCGCGCTGTTTGCGGCCGCCATGGGGGTTCTCTTCCCGTTGACTCTGCCGGAAACCATCGGTTTCGTGCTGGCGGTGGTTGCGTATGATTTCGTACTGACCGTCCTGCGGTACGCCGCGTTTCTCATCATCGCAGCTCACCTGGGTGCTATCGTGTTGCCGCTGCTTTATATGCTTTACGGCCCCTTACTCGACATCTTGCCGATCGGAATGATGCTCATGGTGCTCCTTACCCGCGTTTCAGCGCGCCTGCAACGTACTCCCGAGGCGTGGCAATGGATGTAGCGCTGCGTGTCTGGATCGTTTTCGTAGCCGTTATCGGGAGCCTTTACGCCGTGCGCCACCTGCTGTTTTCGTGGAACCGGCTATGGATGTGCCAGCGCACCGCCCTACACGAACTGCAGGATCGAACTCCACCTCCGGTCACGGTTCTGGTTCCGATGCACAACGAAGAGAAAGTCGCCGCCCGTATCCTCGAACTCTTGGCCGGAAGCGACTATCCGAAAGAACTGCTGCAAGTGATTGCGATCAACGATCATTCGGAAGACGGAACCGCCGAAATCGTCGACGCGTACACGCGCCGCTTTCCGTTCATCGAAGCACTTCATATAAAGCAGGGCGCGCGCGGAAAGGCAGCGGGGCTCAATCGCGCGCTGATCCTCGCAAAGTACGAAATCGTCCTCGTGTTCGATGCCGACTATGAGCCGGCTCCCGGATTGCTTCGAACACTGGGGGCCGTCTTTCTCGATCCGACCGTCGGTGCTTGCATGGGACGCGTGGTGCCCGTGAACACCGGCCGGAATCTCTTGACGCGATTACTCTCGCTCGAGCGCACCGGCGGCTACCAAGTCGATCAGCAAGCACGCTTCAATCTCGGACTGCTGCCGCAGTACGGGGGCACGGTGGGCGGCTTCAGACGGTCGGTCGTCATGGAACTGGGCGGATTTGACCCGTCGGCCGTTTCGGAAGACACCGATCTAACCATTCGGATGTACATCGCCGGCTGGGGCGTCGCCTACGTGAATCGCGCTGAGTGCTACGAGGAAGTCCCCGAAACCTGGAGCGTGCGATTCCGGCAGTTGCGCCGCTGGTCGCGCGGACACAATACCGCGTTGATCAAGACGTGCGTCGCGTTACTGCGCTGCAGACGCAGCTGGCGGGAAAAATACGATGCCTTCCTGCTCATGGGTGAGTTCACGATGCCGCCGCTCATCCTTTCGGCTGCAGCGGCGAACGTCGTGTTGTTCTTGCAAGGATCCGCTCTTGCTTGGGAAGAGCTGGCGCTTTCGCTTTTGATCGTTCTGTACAACGCCTTCGGAAGCTTTGCACCGTTTTATCAAATCGCCGCCGGCGAACTGCTCGACGGAGCAAACCGCCGTCTGATGCTCATTCCGTTCATGGCTCTCGCGTTTCCATTCAATTGCTGGTGCGTCACGACGGGAGCGTTTGATGCCTGGGGCGACGTTCTCAAACAGCGGATACCGATCTGGGAAAAGACCGAACGCTTCGCCACGGCGGTGACGGTGGAAAATGCAGGCGTTGGTTAGCATTCTGATCTTGGCGACGCTCTTGGCGGTCGTCACGATCCCTTTCATGCCGGGCCTCTTCGAAATACTGCGGCCCAGCGACGACCGGCCGTTGGCCTTGGATCGTTCGTACGCGCGAGATCCGTTTGTTCTTGCGCGGGAATTTCGCGCCGAGTTTCAGTCCTTACTCGCGATTCCAAGCTGGCGGCATACGAGCTCCCCTTCAAAGGACGTCCGGCTGGCGTCGGTGCTCCGCATCGCAAACGGTGGTCACGAGCGGCGCGCGGTTTTTGCTACGACGTCGATCGAGACGGGCACGGAAGCGCGGCTCGGCAACTGCTATGCGCGCCAATCGGTCACGCTCGGTCCGAATTCGCGCGCTCGCGCGGTGCTTACTGAGGGCAGCCTCCGGCTGATGTACGGATCGAGCATCGAGCGTTGGTGCCATTCGGCAGTAGACACATATGCGGAGGCCGCCTGCGACTTGGGCCGATCGGCAACCAGCGAGGGCACGCTCAACGCGGAGCGCGGCGTTCGCTTTCAACGTGTGCATGGGAATCCGGTATGCACCTATGCGGACGTTTTGACGTCCGGCACGGCGATGGAGCAATTGGTTTTAGCGGGCGAGGAGGGCCCGCTCGTGACGAACGGTGACTGCGACATTCCGGCCGGGACGGTCATACACGGGTCGATCCGGTCGCGTGCGGCCGTTCGGGTCGGAAGCGCGGCGCAAGTACATGGCAACGTAATCGCTTCCGGAGAAATCGTGCTCGAGCCCCACGCGATCGTCTTGGGACACGTATCATCGCCGGCCGACATAAGGCTCGGCGCAAACTCCCGCGTCGGAAGCAGTCTCAACGCGAAGACGGTCTACGGTAGCCGCGTCGTGCTAGCCGCCGGAGTGCGCGTCTTTGGATCGATCGTGACGAACCGCGGGGGATTGATCGAATGAATCGGCAGGTCGTCCTCGCGGCCGGCGTCCTGCTGCTCTGCATCGCGACGTTTCATCGCGCGTACACGCTTGCGACGTTTGCGCCGGCCAACCGCATCGTCGTCGGAATGGTGTATGACTCCAGACCTCTGGCGTCGGAGTCGGAGCTGCTCGCGGCGTACCAGTCGTTTTTTGAGGAAAACGGCATCCCGTTCACCATGGTCGCCTCAAGCGATCTCGTGCTGAAGACGCCTGACGAACTGATCGCAACGTTTCCTGCCCTCGTCTTCGGGGACGGGGTCGACGCCTGGGTCCCCGCCGCCACGCCGCAATTGATGCGTCGATATGCGGCCCTGGGCGGTAACGTGGCGCTGATCGGAGACGTTGGAACCCGGGATCGATTTGGGCAATTTCTCGGGCGCGCGGCGACCGCCGACCTGATCGGGGTCGACTACGTGCGATATTCAATCAGCCCGCAAACGTCGCTTTTTCACGGATCGTTTCAATTCGCCGACGACGCCACGGTGGCCCGATGGGGCGTCCCGCTCGGAAAATTGACGCCGAAATTGGAGATCGCGTCCTATCAGTACGGCCCGTTGATCTATCCGTTCGCAAAGGCTGTCGTCATTGCACCGGACGTTCGGATCGATGCATCGAGTGGCAATAGCCCGGTGCTGGCGACGCGCCGCATCCGTCGCGGGAACGTCCTTTGGACCGGACTGCCGCTGGGCTACCTGAAGGGTCACAGCGATGCCTTTCCCATGCAACTCATCTTACAGCAGTTTCTGGACCATACGGCCGGCGTGCCGCATCTCGTGCCCGCGCCGGGCGGCATCGGCCGTCTTATCATCAACGTCCACCTCGATTCGAATGCGGAGTGGCAGTCGATCCCGCACCTATTTGCCGCACGGCTCGTTCGCAAAACGGTACCGATGGAGTTCGACGCGACGGCCGGCCCGGATCGCGACCGCCCGGGTGATCACGAAGGCCTCGACGCGTGCGGACTCGGTGAACCGCTGATTCGAGAACTCGAGGGATACGGCACGATTGGATCTCACGGCGGCTGGGCGCACAACTATTTCGCCTGGGGTGTCGAGGACGGCACGCTCGCGAAAAACCGCATCACCGATCTCATCAAGCGCAACAACGAGTGCCTCACGAGCATTACCGGCAAGCCGATCCGCAGCTTCGCGGCTCCCGATGGCGCTCAACCGCAACCATTGATGACAAACATCTTGGCGCGGTTGGGCATGAATTCGTATTACTATACGGGCGATACCGGAATGTCGGCGACGCGCGCCTTCTACGACGGAAGAATGGTGAGCTCGTCCGTTTGGGCGTTCCCGATCATGCCGTACGATCGCGCCGCATCCCTACATGAGATGGCCGTCGCGAAGGACAAGCCACAAGCCGTTCTGCATTGGCTCGACACCTCGGCAGCGTACGCGGCGCGCACGCGTTCGATCATGTTGGTGTACAGCCATGGCTACGACCTCTTCGTAAACGATCAGTTCGACTCGTCGTTCAGGAGCTTCTTGGACTCCGTCCAACGTCTAGAGAAATCGGGCCGGCTCTTGACGGCCGGCATGGCGCAATCCGCAACCTTTCTGCAACGGTTCGTCACGACGAACGATACGTTCGAACGGACGACGCACGGCATGATCGTTCATTTAGCGAACGGCAAGGGGCTCCGGGATATCGCGTTTGCGGTGCCGTTCGGCTACGTCCCGCAAGTTCGTACGCCGTGGTTGGCGTACCGCGGCGCGGAGCAGGCGTCCGGAGTATTCGCGATTACCGACAATCGCAAGACAGCCGACATATCATTTTCCACGACGTCTATGACGCTGCGTCGATGATCGGCAGCGCACGTGCGGCAGGCTACGTTCCAAGATTCAGCATTGCTCTTCTCGTGCTGGCTGCGGTGCTGATTTGGCCGGCGACCGCGATTTCGAGCCTCCCCCGGCTCGCGCGCGTGTCGTATGAGGATCCGCTGCTCTCGCGTGTGACGATCCTTTGGCGATGCGACCCGGTATCCGGCGGAAACGTCGTCTACCGCGGTTACATGGATGCGGCTCCGCATGGAACCGCCGAGACGGTCGTGGGGGGTCTCATCTGGCTCGCCGATAGCGGCTTGATCGGCAAGGGCAAGACCGTGACGTCTCGCCAAACGGACGGCCGTTTTTCGGCAGCGGTCGACGTCCCTCGCGGTCCCGAGGGAACCTTCAACCTGATGCCGTTTCGGATTCTGTTCAACGGTTCGAAGTGCGGATCGCCGGTCAGCATCTACTGGTTGCCCATCGACGAGGCCGACCTGCCGTCCATCGCACGCTCGAACGATCGGCGTTTCTCCATCGACCGCGCACACGAATTCGCGTTGCGCTGACGGGCCACGTTCATTTCACCGGAACGAGGCGACGACGCCGTTGCAGACGAGTGCCCAGCCGTCGACGAGTACGAATAGGAGCAGTTTGCAGGGGAGTGAGATGATGGGCGGGCTTAGCATGAACATCCCCAGGCCCATCAGCACGGCGGCGACGGCAAGGTCGATGGCGACGAACGGGAGATAAAGCGCGACGCCGATCGCGAACGCGCTACGCAGTTCACCGACGACGAACGCGGGGATCAGAACCGTAAGCGGCGTGCGTTCGGGCGCTTCGTCGGACGGGCGGTGCGCGACGTGCGCGAAAACGTCGATGTCGCGCCGTTTCGTCTGCCGCAGCATGAACGCGCGCAGCGGTTCGACGGCACGATTGAGAAACTGCCGCTGCGACATCGTACCGGCGGCGTACGGGCGCAATGCGTCGTGCTCGATGCGCTCGATCGTCGGCGTCATGATGACGAACGTCAACACGAGCGCGAGGCCGGTCAACACGGGATTCGGCGGCAGCGATGCCGCGCCGATCGCGGAGCGCACCAGCGAGAGCACGACGACGATGCGAACGAACGACGTCGAAAGCACCAGCACGAACGGTGCGATCGAGAGGAGCGTCAGCCCGGCCAGAATATCGAGCGGCAGCGCCGCGTGATTGCGGCCCGCGATCGAAAGCAACTCGTCCATGCGTCCACCGTAGACGGTGCGCATGGCCGCGATGTTACCGCGTTACGGTTTTTCGATGAGCTCCGTGACGCGGACGCCGAAGTTTTCATCGATGGCGACGACTTCGCCGCGCGCGACGAGGCGATCGTTGACGAGCAAGTCCACCGGACCACCGGCGAGACGATCGAGTTCGACCACCGAACCCGTCCCGAGCTTCAGGATGTCGCGCACCAACATTTTGGCCGTGCCAAGTTCAGCCGTTACCGTGAGCGGCACGTTCATCAACAGATCGAGATTATTGCCGTCCGGCGCGATCACCACGGATCTCCCCTCGGGGTAATGGACCGTACTTCGAATGCGGGCCGGCCATGTTGCAGGCCGCAGGTCCCGAAGCCAATCCTCTGGCCGCCGACGTTCAATTCGCCCTCGCCGTCGACCTTGGTACTCAGCAGGACAACGGTGCCGACTCGGAGCTCGAGCAGGCGTGGAACGGCCAGTTCCCCGCGTCCCAGGAGCACCCGGACATCCACCGCGGCGCCGCCGAGCGTGGCGGGGGTCACGGTTGCCGACGGCGGCGCCTCAGGCAGGTCGCGCACGATCCCGACACCCAGCGTCAGCGCCACCGGCGCCGTGACCCGAACGTCGAAATAGGCCACCGACCGTGGGACCTGTGCCGCTTCGACCGCGCGCGTCGGCCCACGCCGCTCCACGCACAGCGCCTCGCAGGCGTTCGCGCAGCGGGCTACGATGCGTTCGATCGCCCCGGCCTCGAGCGCACTCCAGGAACCTTGATCCGCGGATGAATCTTCGCCGAACGCCGCCGCCACCAGCCGGCGCGCGTCGCGGGCCGCGAGTACGAACACGACATCGGTCGCGCGGCCGGGGGTCGCGAAGAGCAGCGCGTCCTGCGTGAGGCTGCGCCAGGCCGCCGCATCGAGGGCAACCGGCTCGCCGATCGTCACGCTGCACGCCTCGCCCAAGAGTGTCCGCAAGCCCTCGCGCACGCCGTTGGCAAGAACGCAGGCCGCATCGACCGGGAGGCTTGGACGGGGCACGAAACGGGTGTGCCGCACGCGTCCGCGGCGCGGCCCGAACGCAAGCGTCGCGATCACTTGAGCAAATCCATCACGACTTTGGAGCCCGCGCCCTGCGCTTTGTTCGCGGCCTGCAGCGCGGAGAACGCAACGTAGGCTTCGGTGAGCCGTTGCAAGCCGGTATCGATGTCGACGTTGCCGATGTCGCGAGCGTGCGTCGCGAGCGCGGGGAATGCGCCGTCGGCCGGCGCACCGACGTGCGGCACGATGCCGGCCACCGCACCGAAGTGCGTCGCATCGAGCCGCTGCGGATTGCTCCCGGCCGGAAATCGCGCCAGCGCAATGCGCCCGACGACCGCGCGTTCGGCTGACCGTTCGCGCGTGCGCGGATCGATCGACGTGCGTGTGTACGCCAGCACGCCGTCGTCTTCGAGGTGCACGTCGGTGCCACGGCCGAGCGTGCGATCCGGCTCGGGCAAGCGCAACGGCGCGAGCGCGCCGCCGCCGGGCGGCGTGCCGAGCACGCGCGCGCCGTCGGCCGTTTGCAGCGTGCCGTCGCTGCCGATATGGAAGCTGCCGGCGCGCGTGAACGTGCGCGCACCGCGCTCGTCCGCCGCGACGAACCACGCGCCGGGCGGTGCCGCGACGCTGAGCGGATCGTCCGACGGTAACGGCGGCAGATTGCCGCCCACGTCGCCGAATTGCGGCATCGCGCCCGGTGTATAGGCGGCGAGCACGTCGTTCGCGCGATCGGCGATACGTTTGAGCGCATCGAGCGAGGCGGCCGGCAGCATCATGGCGCGCCGACCCGCACGCCGCTGCCGGCCAATGCGAAGCGCGCGCTCGCGAGCGCACGTTCCACGACATCACGCAGCGGATTGCTGCAGAGCGCAACGATGCGCAGCGCCGTGCCGTCGTGATGAACGAGCAGACGCACGCGCCCGCCCGCGACGTCGAGGGTGTGCGTGGCCGGCACCGGACGGCGCGCGCTGAGCCGTTCCACCGCCCGCTCGATGCGCCGTGTCGTCTCGCTCGGCGGGCGCCGCCGTTCGGGTACCGCCGACGCGCGTGCGTCTGCAGCGTGCCGCACGCGCGTGGGCGGCGGCGCGATGACGCGTTCGCGGTGAGGCGGAACCGCAGCAACGCGCGCGAGCACCGCCGGACGCGCATCCTCTGCGCTGCGCTGCGCGGCCGGCATTCGCGCCGGCCCCGCATCGTGCGCCAAATGCAGCGCGGAATACCAGGCTTCGCTGAGCGCGCGCCGGTCGGTCTGCGCGATCTGGGTGGCGATCACCGCCACGCCGTCGGATGCATTCATCTCGTTTTCCCTCCGGCGTCAGCGTAGCGTGCCGGAATCATCGCAAAACTGCGGCGTTGTTACCGGCTTGCGATCAGCTGGTCGATCGCAAGCGTGGCGTCGGCAACGCGGCGGTACAGTCCACGCGCCACGTTGACGCCGAGCGCCGGTAACGCCGTCAGCGCCGCGAGCAGCACGTCGCCGTCTGCCACCGCCACGTGCGTCTCCTCGCGGCAGACCGCCGACCACGGATGGCGCGGCAACGGCTCGAGTAAGGCGCCTTCACCCGTGAACTCCCCTGGACCGAGCACCGCCACCGTGGTGCGCTCGCGTCCCGTGCGCTGCACGATCGCAACGCTGCCGTTGAGGATCAGGAACACCTCGTGCGCCGCGCCGCCGCGTTCGTAGAGCGTCGCGCCCGCTGGAAACGTCGCGAGGCGAAAGGCCGGCAACACGCGCATCAACGACGCCGCATCCACGCCGCTGAAGAACGCGTTGTCGGTGAGCATCAGTGCTCGGCGAGCAATTTCTGCACGATCCGGTTGACCGCATCGTCTTGCGAATCGCCGACCACCGTCGCTCGCAGCTTTCCGCTGCGATCGAAAAACAGCTGCGTCGGCCAGGCGTCCACGCCGTAGGCGTTCCAGATCGCATACGAGTTGTCGATCGCAACGGGCCAGGTGATGCCCTGCTTCTTCAGGTTCTCGATCACGTTCGCACGGTTCTTCTCGAACGGCGTCTCGGGACTGTGAATCCCGACGATCAGCAGATCGCCGGCTTTCTTCGCATTGAGCGCACGCAGATTCGGCACGACGTTCTGGCAGTTGTAGCAGTCGAACGTGAACACGTCGACGACCACGACCTTGCCCGCGGTTTCGGCCGGCGTCAGTTGACCGTTGAGCCAGCCTTGCGAGGCGGCGTACACCGGTGCGAGCGTCGCGGCGCGCACCGGCGCGGCAGCGGCCGAATGCGTTGCCGATCCGGCGACGAGCGTGGCAACGATGCCGGCGAGCAGTGTGGTGCGGAACATCGGTCAATCCTTCCGGTGCAGAACGGTGATATAACCGCCCTCTTGTTTGATTTGGCCCGCGCGCACGAGCTGGTTCATCTCGAGGCTCACCGTTTCGCGCGTGCTGCCGATGATCGAGGCGATGTCTTGATGCGTCAGCCGCAGGTCGAGTAGCGTGCCGTCACCGGTGGTTCGGCCGTGCTCGGCCGCAAGACGCTCGAAGAGATTCACCAGCCGGTCGCTGATCTTCGCATAGGCGAGATCTTCGATCGTCGCCGACGCATCGCTCAAACGGTCGTTGAGCATCTGCGCGACGTTGAGCGCGAGTGCCGAGTTGCCGGCGAGCAGCGCGAACAGATCGTCCGCGTGCGCTTTGCAAATCAGCGTTTCTTCCATGCACGTCGCGACCGTCGTGCGTTCACCGCCGCCGAAGAGCGCGTCTTCACCGAACATGTCGCCCGGGCCGAGAATCGCAACCGTGACTTCCTTGCCGTCGGCGGTGTTGCGCGCGATGCGTACGCGACCGGTCTTGATGAGAAACACGACCTTCTTCGCATCGCCCTGATCGAAGAACGTGGAGCGCTTGGGCAGCAGCTCCATCGTGAAGATGCCCTCGCTGCCCGCGATCGCCTCGACCGGCACGTTCGCGAAAAGCCGGTTCTTCTTCAGATACCAGATCTTGTTTTCGGTGTCTTCGGCTTCCATCTAGAGCACCGCCCCGACGACGTGCGGCCGCCTCAGCGCGCCGGCATGGCTGTCCGCGCGCACGTACGAGAGTTGGATCGCGGCAGTGCCGGAGCGCACGGGCAGCGTCACGTGAAACGGCGAGCACACGTGCGGCGTGCAGAACGAGGCGATCCAGCCACGCGGCACGTCCACGGCGCGCAACCGCACGACCGATCCCGCCGGGGCGCCGACGCGCACGGCAAACGAGGTCACGCCCGGATCGGCCGAGGGGTGGCACGTTCCGGCCGCGAGGGCGCACGAGAGAATCGCCAGTGCCAGACTCATAGCGCGATGCTACGCTTCCAGCCCCGGGGCGGCAATAAGCCCGCTTACATCCCCGGCCGTTCGAGATACAGCGCGTGGCCGGCGAAGTCGAAGGTGACCGTGAACTTGCGCAGGAGGGCGAGGCCCACGTTGCCTGCGTCGATGCGGTCGGCGAAGGCGCCGCTCTTGGCTTGGATCACGTCGGCGTCTTGGTTCGAGACGGTCGTCGAGCCGAGCCGCAGCGAGCTTATCCGCGTGGCATAGCTCTTGTCGCTGCCGCCCACGCCGATGAAGCTGCCCGTCCCGGTGCCCACCGCCGGCGCCAGCGCCGGGTGCGCGTCGGCGAAGGGACCGTAGATCAAGAGCGGGCTGCTGTCGCCCGTGTCGATGATGAAGGGCGCGTCGATGTCGTTGATGCGCAACACCGCCTCGGGAATGTCGCGGTCGGTATCGATTGCGATGCGGTCGCCGGCCGGTGTAATCGAACCGGGCGGGCCGAAGCGCATCACGTGGTGCGCGAAGTCGAGCTGCACGATGCTCGCGGCGAAGAACGGATAGCCCAAAATGCCGTCGATGCGCATGTGGCCGGCCGACGAACCCAACTCGATCGTCGAGATGACCAAGTTGTCGAGATATGCGTTGCCGATCGTCAAGCGCGGCAATCGCGCGACGTGCAGGCCGCCCGCGCGCACCGCGCCGCGCACTTCCATCGAGCCTTCTTGCCCGATACCGGCCGCTTGCGCGACCTGCGAATCGAGCAGCACGTCGGCGGATCCGCTGTCGATGAGAAATGCGTACGGTTTGCCGCCGATCTGCACGACGCACGCGATGCGCGTGCCGTCATCGAGCAGCGGTACCGTTTGCGCGCCCGCAGCGATCAACCGCCGCGGCACAAGTGGCGCAAACAGGGCGCCGTCGATCGCGCCGCCGACTTTCACCGACGTCGTTTGCACGATCGTATCGAAGTCGTGTTCGCCGTCGGTCGTGACGGCGTGAAACGCCATCGCCATGCCGCTGACGTCGTGCCAGTCCGACAGGTCCACGTACGTCGGCCCGTCGCCGTCGAGATATTCCGTGCGCAGCGGCAAGCCGCTCTCGGTATCGATCCAGATCGTTTCGGGTTCGCCGCCCTCGGCGTTGACCTCGATGTTCCACGTGCGCCGGTCGCCGACCATGCCGAAGGCCAGAAAGCGCGCGCGTTCGGGCGCGGTGAGAAATTTTCCCGAATCGATGAAGTTCGCGGTCAGCGCGCGCCGGCGCAGCACGCCGGTGAGTTCTTGCACGTTGCCGTCGCTCGACGCCCAGATGCGATCGCCGATGCGCAGCGTCGTTTCCATCCGTGGACCGAGGCTCTCATCGTCGCGTTCGCGGTCCCCGTCGCGCCAGCTGTGAAAGACGCCGCTGAGTCCTTCGCCCGTAATCGTGCCGGTGGTTTCCATCGTCGCAACGTCGCGGCCGTGCGTGGCTTTCTGATACGCCGCGAGAATGCCGGTGATCGGCGGCGGATCGCCGATATCGCGTGCTTCGGCAACGGGCATGCACGCAAGCGCAATCAGCGCCGCGGCAAAGAGAACGCCCTTACGGTTGCGAGCGGTACTGGTCGAGCGAACCGAGGACGTTTTTGACGTAGTTTTGCGTCTCGGCATACGGGGGCACATCACCGTATTTTTCAACGGCATTCGGACCGGCATTGTAGGCGGCGACCGCAAGGCGCGTGTCGCCTTTGAAACGATCGAGCAGGCCGCGCAGATAGCGCGTTCCGCCCGCAACGTTCTGGGCGGGATCGTAGGGGTTCTTCACACCGAGCGACGCGGCCGTCTCGGGCATGAGCTGCATCAGCCCCTGCGCGCCGACCGGCGACGTTGCGTTGGCGTTGAACGACGACTCGTTCGCGATGACGGATTTGATCAGCGCGGGATCGACTTGCCAGATGTCGGCGTTCTGCTGCACGAGCGAGTTGATCTGCTCGGGCGGAACGGGTGCGGGCGCGTCGGGATTCTCCGTGCTCGCCGGGGCGAGTTCGGGCATCAGCGCCTGTGCGAGGACCGCGTTGAAATCGCTGCCGGGCGGCGTCGTGACGACGGCGCCGGCCGGGGGTGCTCCGCTAATCTGGGCAATCCGGTTCTGGATCGCCGAGATGTCACTGAGGATATCCATCGTCCAAGCTATCGGCGATTGCGGTCATCTGCATGAGGGTTTCGGCCGGATCCGCTCCCCCCTCCGCTTGCTTGAGAAAGCCCGCGATGCGGGCCTCGGCGGCGATCGCGCGGGCCAGGACGGGATCGCCGGCACCCGGATCGAGGCCGAGTGAGCGGGCATCGCGAGCGCTATCGAGCGCAGCCAGAGCTGCCCGCAGGCGCGCCGCAGCGCGACGATGCTCGGGCGTTGCGACTTCGCCCAGGGTGCGGCTCGCGCTGGCCGGGAGATCGATCGCCGGAAACCAGCCCGCGGCCGCGAGACGCGCGCTGAGGACGATGTGGCCGTCCAGCGCGGCCCGCGCGGCCTCGGCGACCGGATCGTGCTCCAGCGGGCCCTCGGAGAGCACGGTGGCCACCAGCGTGATGCTGCCGGCCGCCGTCGCCCCGGCGCACTCGAGGAGCCGTGCCTGTGTAGCCGTGACCGATGGTGGAAAACCCGCGCGCCCGACCGGCTCGCCCCGCGCGATGGCGAGGTCGCGCGCGGCCGCTGCGACCCGCGCTAGGCTGTCGACGACCAGCAGCACGTGCAGTCCGCGCGAACGCAACGCGTCGGCCTGGGCAAACGCCATTTCCGCCACGCCCAGCCGTTCCGCCGCGGGACGGTCGCTCGTGGCGCACAGGACGGTCGTGCGCGGCGGGATCCGGCGCAGCCAGCGCTCGGCCTCGCGGCCCCGCTCGCCGGCCAGCGCCACCACCGTGGCGTCGGCGCAGCTGCCGGCGACGATCGCTTCGAGCAGCGTCGACTTGCCGGCCCCGGGGCTGCCGAAGATCCCGATCCGCGCGCCGCGCCCGAACGCGAGCGGGCCGTCGAGGGCGCGGATCCCGGTGTGGAACGGCGTCGTCACGGCGACGCGCCGGCGCAGTTCCGGAACGCGCGGTGCGGCCGCCCGGCGCCGTCCGATCGGAGCCGGACCGCCGTCCAGCACGCAGCCGCCGGCACCGACGGCGCGGCCGAGCAGCGCCGTTCCGAGCACGACGCGCGCACTCATGACACGCGCTCGAGCAACGCCGCGAGTACCGCGTCGATCTCGCGGCCCAATGCTGCACGCGCGGCCTTCCCGAGCGCGGGATCGCACGATGCATCGAACGCGTCGGCGAGCCGCGCGCGAAACACGCGCACGTCGCGCGCGAAATCCGCACCATCTGCACGCGCCGGCGGTTGCGGTTCGGCCGGCGCATCATCTGCCGGCGGCTCCTCCGCGACGGTCGCTTCGGGTGCGGCGCGCAACAACTGCGCGAACGAGACGAACGCATCGTCAGCCGCGGGCACGCAACAACTCCTCAGGATGCGGCACGAGGTCGCTCGCGGCGCGCGCCAGTCGCCGCACGATTTGCGCGCGCTCCTCAGGCGGATAGAGTTCGAGCACGGCGGCGGCCGTCGCGGCCGGCAGCGCGGAGATGACGGCGGCGGCAACGTGCGGCGGTTCGCCGGCGAGCGCGCCGCGCACGCGCGCCGGTGGAAGTCCCGCTGATTCGCGCGATGACTTGCGCACGCCGGCCGCTTCCACCGCGCGCACCAGCAAGGCATAGACCGGGCGCGCGCTGCGCAACGTCAACACGACGGCACCCGCGACGAGGGCGAGTTGCGGCAGCATGCCGGTGAACAATCCCGCAATGCCCCACGCATCAATCCCGCGTACCGCGGCCGGCGCCGTCGAGGCGAAGCGCACGGCCTCGACGCGCAACGTATCCCCGCGATGCGCGTCGATGCCGGCCGCGGCCGCCGCGAGCGCGCGAATCGCATCGAGATCGATGCCGCGCGCGCCGTCGACGAAGATCGCGACCGATAGGCGCGCGGTCGCATCGGGCGCAGCGGAATGATGCACGTCGCGCGTTTCGCTGCCGCGCTCTTCGGTGGTCGTGGTTTTCTGGTACTTCTTCTGCGGGCTCGCGTAGCGTTCGTCGCCGTTCGTGCGGGTGAGATCGCCGGCCAGCGGGAGACGTTTGACGTCGTGCTCGTCGCGCGCTTCGCCCAGCGGTTCGCGATGCACGCGGACGATCGTCGCGCCCGCGCCGAGCGCCGCATCGAGCGCCGACTGCAGCGAGGCTTGCAGCGACGTGTCGTCGGGTTCGCTCGTGCCGCCGTCGAGCGCACCGCGATCGTCGAGCACGGTCACGCGCGCGGCATCCAAACCCGGCACACCGCCGGCGACGAACGCGCGAATACCCGCCACCGCCGCCGGCGAAAGATGCGCGCCCGGCGCGAGCGTGATGCGGACGCTGGCCGATGCGTCGCGCGTCGTTTCGTCGGCATAGGCGCCGGAACTCGCCGGCGCCACGATCACGCGCGCATCGGCGACGCCGTCCAATCCTCGCAGGCCTTGCGCGAGATCGGCAGCCAGCGCATCGCGCGTCTGCGCTTCGAGAATGCTCTGCGGCGTGAGCGCGTTGACGTGCGCGAACGTTTCGTCCGACGTGGCGAGATGCCGGTGCGGAACGCCGGCCAGCGAAAGCCGCAACAGCAACTCCGCGCGTTTGCGCGGATCGACGCGCACGTTGTCGGCCAACGGCGCGTAAGGAACGCCCCAGCCGGCGAGGCGCGTCTGCACTTCGGTCAACTGATCCGCGTAGAGCGGCGTGGCGAACAGCGGGATGCGCACGTCGCGCGTCGCGGTGACGCCCCAGCCGAGCGCGACGATCGCCGCGACGAAACCCGCGAACAGCGCGGCCTTGAGACGCAGCGGCAACGCGCCCAGACGCGCAAGCTCGCGCCGGAACACCTCCATCGGCTAGATCTGCAGGCCCAGCAGCGTTTGCAGTCCCTGCGTGACGCGTTGCGCGCTTGCGGCAGCGAGCTGCAGCGCGATGTCGGCCCGCGCGCGCTCGACGACCATCTCTTGCAGTCCGCCGCGATGCGCCGCAAACGCGCGCTCGGCATTATCGGCTCCGGCGAGCGCGCCGCTCGCGGCATCGACCAAATCGCCGAACGCGCTTCCAGCTTGCGGCAGCGGGGTGACCGACGGCGCGTCGGGCGCAACGTCGGGAACGAGCGGTGCGACCTGCATCAGCGTTCGATGTCCAACGTGCGTTCCGCCAGCCGTTTCCCGATGTCGAAGATCGATGCGTCGGCTTCATACGCGCGCTGCGCATCGAGCGTCGCGATCAGCTCCGTCAACGCATCGCCCGTGCCGGGTTCCGACGACACCGTGAAGGCTTCGGTCGTGTCGTCCTCGGCGCCGTCACCCGGAGTTTCCACGAGATGCGCAACCAAACGCTGATACGGATGTCCGGGCGTCGCGGCTTGCGCAGCCGCTACGTTGCGCGCGTCGAGGTCGAGCATCGTCCGCTGCGCGCTCATCCCGCGCGCCGCAACGTCGAGCAACGCAAAATCCGTCACTTCGCCACCAGCTTGAGCTCGTTCACGCGCGCCTTCACCGCGCCGAGCAGCGCTTCGGTAAACAGCGCCTGCCGCGCCACCGCGCCCATCGACCGCTCATTCGCAGCCCGGCTCGCCGCAGTAAGTGCATCCCGCGCCCCGGCAGCCGCCGCCGCAGTGGCGTCCCCAATATCAAGACTCATGCCGCAACTCTAGCCCCGCACCATGAACGAATTGTTGCGCAACCATGAGCGCGGATTGTGGCGGTCGAGGGACCGCCACGAATCTTTGGGGAAGCGCGGGTGATTGAAGAAATCTTTCTCACTGGGAGATTCAACTTGAAACGTTTGCTTACCGGCGTCTTGATGCTCGCGCTTATGAACGTTCCGGCGTTCGCGCAGCAGTCGTCGCCGCCCATCATTCCGTTCGACTCGGTGCCGAATCCGATTCAGCTCCCCTACGGGATGTATCTCGGCGAAGCGGCCGCGGTGGCCGTGAATTCCAAGGGTCACATCTTCGTGTTCTCGCGTGGAAATTCAACCGGCCCGGCCTATGCGGCCACCGCCGCGCAGTTGCTCGAATTCGATCAGAACGGTAAGTATCTGCGCGAGATCGGCCACAATCTCTACGCATGGTCGTTCGCGCACGGCGTGGCGATCGACCCCGACGACAACATCTGGGCTGCCGACAAGGGCTCGGATATGGTGGTCAAGTTTACACCGAACGGCCGCGTCGCGATGGTGCTCGGCCGCAAACAAGAAGCGTCCGACGAAGGCACGGGCCCGCTCAAGCACCCGAAGCCGCCGCTACCGCCGGTGAACGGCCTCTTCCGCCAAGTCACCGACATCGCGTTCGACAAGGCACGCAACGGCTACATCAGCGACGGCTACATCAACTCGCGCGTCGTCAAGATCGCCAAAGACGGTCGCTGGCTGACGACATGGGGCACGCCCGGGACCGGACCGGGGCAATTCAATACGCCGCACAGCATCGCGGTGGATGCTGCCGGACTCGTGTATGTCGCCGACCGCGGCAATCGCCGCATCCAAGTCTTCGACGGCAACGGCACGTTCATTCGGCAGATCACAATCGATTTGCCGGTGCCGCCCAACACGCAAATGGTACTCGGTGATTATCCCAAAGCCGACGATCCGGACGGCGACAACTTGCCGGCGCTGCTCAAGCCGGGCGCGCCGTGGGTCGTCTGCATCACGCCGCCCCCGCATCAGTTTCTCTACACCGCCGACGCCTATCCGGGCCGCGTCTACAAACTCACCCTCGACGGGAAGCTCGTCGGAATGCTCGGCACGGCCGGCAAAGCGCCCAAACAGTTCGGCTGGATCCACGGCATGGCGTGCCCCTCGGAAAACACGATCTACGTCGCCGAAATCCTCAACTGGCGCATCCAAAAACTCATCCTGCACCCAAGATAGCCCGATATGTCGGGGCGACGTCACGACATACAAAAAAAGCCCGCGTCTTGCGCGGGCTTTCCTTTTTCGGCGCCTCGAGAGATCAAGGCGTTCGCGTGATTAGCGCTTCGAGAACTGGAAGCGTTTGCGGGCGCGTTTGCGGCCGTACTTCTTCGATTCTTTTTCGCGCGGGTCGCGCGTGAGGAGGCCGTTGCGGCGCAGCGGTTCGCGCAGCGCTTCGTCCATCTCGAGCAACGCACGAGCGATGCCGTGGCGCACGGCGCCGGCTTGTCCGGCCGGTCCGCCGCCGGCGCACTTCACGTCGACGTTGAAGCGCGAGCCGGCTTCGGTGACAACGAGCGGCTGCCGCACGATTTGCTGCAGGACCGCGCGGGGGAAGTAATCGTCGATCGGCTTTTTGTTGACCGTGATGACGCCCTGACCGAGGGTCATCCGGACGCGCGCGACGGCGCGCTTACGACGGCCGGTTCCGAGAAAAAGTTCTGCTGGTTGCATGCCCTACGCCAACGCCGCGGGCTTTTGGGCCGCGTGCGGATGAGAGTCGCCGACGTAGACGCTGAGACGTCCGAGCTGGACGTTGCGCATCCGGTTGGTCGCCAGCATGCCGCGAACGGCGCGCTCGATCAAACGTTCCGGGTACTTCGCACGAACCTGTGACGCCGTCTCGGTGTGGAGGCCGCCGGGAAAACCGGAGTGACGGTGATAGACCTTCTGGTTCCACTTGTCGCCGCCGAGCTCGATCTTGTCGGCGTTGATCACGACGACGAAGTCACCGGCATCGATGTGCGGGGTCCAGGTGGGCTTCTTGCGGCCCGAGAGCGTGCGAGCGATCTTCACCGCGAGCGTGCCGAGGCGTTGCCCCGCCGCGTCGACGATGTACCAATCGTGCGTGGCCTCTGCCGTGGTCTGTTGGTAGGTGCGCATGTCTTCTAATCTGTCAGCAAGAGAATAAGACCGCTCCGGCTCGGAACGGCAACCTAAGGAGTATACCGGGAGAGCCGGGGGATGTCCAGGCCTTGGGTGGCGGCCCCTCGACAAGCTCGGGGTGACAGCTGCTTAGCTTGCTTGCTCTGAGTCGAAGTTGGGATAGCGGACGCCGACGAGGCAGAGGCCTTCGGGCGGGGCGGTATAGCCGGCGCGTTTGCGGTCGCCGGAGCCCAGGATCGCGGGGATGTCGTCCGGGGGGCGGCGGCCGGTGGCGATCTCTACCAGGGTGCCGGTGATCCGCCGGACCATGCGGTGGAGGAAGCCCTGCCCGGCGATCCGCAGGACGATCCGGTCGCGGCTGCGGTCGATGTCGATCGAGTGGATCGTCCGGACCGTCCCGCCGCGCTCGGGCGCCAGGCCGCAGAACGCCACGAAGTCGTGGGTGCCGATCAGGCCGGCCGCGGCCACCCGGGCCAGTTCGACGTCGGCGGCGCGATGGACGTGATGGGCGAACCGGCGCTCGAAGGCCGAGGGCATCGGCCGGTTGATGATCCGGTACTCATACGTGCGCGCCTCCGCGTCGAAGCGCGCGGAGAAGCCGTCGGGCGCGAGGCCGGCGTAGCGCACGGTGACGTCGCGCGGGAGGTTGCCGTTCATCGCCAGCGCGAGCCGTTCGACCGGAAATTCACGCTCGCTCGTAAACGAGATGACTTGGCCCGAGGCATGCACGCCGGCGTCGGTGCGGCCGGCGGCGCTGATCTTCACCGTTCCGGCGAACAGTAGGCCGAGCACGCGCTCGAGTTCGCCGGCAACGGTTCGCACTTCAGGCTGAAATTGCAATCCGCAAAAGTTCGTGCCGTCGTACTCGACGACGGCGCGATAGGTCGGCAAACGTTATGCGGCTACGCGGTGCGGGACCGAGCGCTTTTCGTCGAGATCGAGCAGATCGGCCCACGACGTGACGTCGGTGCGATCCGGCGCGACTTCGCTGCGCAGTTTGAGGAAGTACTCCTCGCCCTTCGAACCCGGCTCCGGCGCATGCTTCAGCCAATCGCGATTGAACGTTTCGATTTCGCTGTCTTCCTTCGCATGCACGTACGGCGCGACGAACTCGCTGATCTCGCCGTCGTTGCTCGCGCTCTTGATCACATCGAGCAGCGTGTCGCCGTCGAGATCGAGAAATTCGAACAAGTGCTTGTCCATCGGACAATCGTACACGTACTCGCCGATCGTTCCCGCGGCCTGAGCCTTGCCTTTGTCGATCGTGCGCTTGAGTTGCACGATGCCGTGCATCTGTTCACGAACGCTGGCGGGATAAGACTTGGTGAGATCCATGCGTGACTTTCCGTTCGGCGAAGGTGGTATGGAACTGAATCGTACGATTGGACTGTTCGCTGTGCTGCCGGTACGCGACCTGGGTGGCTGCCCCCCGACAAGCTCGGGGTGGCAATCTTACGACAGGGGACGCTGGAGCGGGAAGAGGACGACGTCGCGGATCGATGCGTTGTTCGTGAGGAGCATGACCAGCCGGTCGACGCCGATGCCGATCCCGGCCGTCGGGGGCATGCCGTATTCCAAGGCGTTCACGAAGTCCCAGTCGGGCGGCGGAACTTCGTCGTCGCCCGCCGCGCGTTCGGCGACTTGCAGCTCGAAGCGCCGCCGCTGATCGTCGGGATCGTTCAGCTCGGTGAAGGCGTTGGCGACCTCCATCGACGCGCAGAAGAGCTCGTAGCGGTCCGTGAGCTCGGGGTCGCCGGCCTTGCGCTTCGCCAGCGGCGAGAGCACGACCGGATAGTCGTGCACGAACGTCGGGTGCAATAACTCGGGCTCGACGACGCGCTCGAAAATCTTGTCGAGCGCGTGGGCGTGCGAGGGCGACGTCGGCAAACCGAACTCTTGCAAAATCTGCTGCGCGCCGCCGAACGAGAGCAGTTTCTCGCGTTCGAGGCCGCCGAATTCTTTCATCGCGTCGAGATACGCAATGCGCGCAAACGGACGCTTGAACGAGATCGCGTCTTCTTTGTACATTAGCGTGTCGCTGCCGTGTACGTCGTTCACCAGATGCGACATCAGCGCTTCGTTGAATTCCATCATCTCGTGCACGGACCAATAGGCCGCGTAAAGTTCGAGCATGGTGAACTCGGGGTTGTGCGTGGTGTCGATTCCCTCGTTGCGGAAGATCCGGCCGATCTCATAGACGCGTTCGAGGCCGCCGACGATCAGGCGCTTGAGGTTGAGCTCGGTCGCGATGCGCAGCGTCATCTCGATGTCGAGCGCGTTGACGTGCGTGATGAACGGGCGCGCGGCCGCGCCGCCGGCGATGTTGAGCAGCGTCGGCGTTTCGCACTCATAGAAACCTTGCGCGTCGATGAAGCGGCGCATCGCGGCGATGATCTTGCTGCGCTGCATGAACACGTCGCGCACGTGCGGGTTGACGATCAGATCGACGTACCGCTGGCGGTAGCGCTTTTCGATGTCGACCAGGCCATGCCACTTGTCGGGCAGCGGCGCGAGGCCTTTGCTCAGCACCTCGAAGGACTGCACGTGCAGCGCGAGGTCGCCCATCTTCGTGCGAAACACGAAGCCGCGCGCGCCGATGAAGTCACCGCGGTCGAGCGATTTGAGCAGCGTGAAGGCTTCGCCCAGTTCTTTTTTTGCGAAGTAGAGCTGAAAGCGTCCGGTGCGGTCGGAGACGTCGGCGAACGGGCCGCGCAGGGACATCACGCGACCGGCGATTTGCCACACGTCGGATTCGGCGTGCTCTTCAGGCCCGAGCTTCCCGTACTTTTCCGCTAAGTCGCCGGCGTGCGCGGTGACGTCATAACGCGTTGCGGCAAACGGGTCGACGCCATGTGAACGAAGGGCGGCCAGGTTTGCACGCCTGGCCGCTATCAGCTCTGCTTCGCGTTTCCCGTGCTCGCCGGGATCGGTCGAATCGTCTACGATGCTTTTTTCGCCACTTTCTTCGTTGCTTTGTTGATCGCTTCGATCTTGTATTTCATCGAGCCGCGCGGCGTCGTGACGTCGACGGTCTCGCCGTTCTTGTGACCCATCAGCGCTGCGCCGACCGGCGATTCGTTCGAGAGGCGCGCGTTCTTCGGATCGGCTTCGGCCGAACCGACGATCGTGAACTCGTGCGAGCGGCCGGAGACCAGCTCTTTCACTTTCACCGTCGCACCGAGGTGGACGGCATCGGCGACGAAGTCGCTCTGATCGATGATGCGCGCGTTGCGGATCATCGACTCGAGTTTGAGGACGCGTCCTTCCACGAAGGCCTGTTCTTGCTTCGCGTCTTCGTACTCGGCGTTTTCCGAGATGTCGCCGAACTCTTTGGCTTGGCGAATGCGTTCGTTGACTTCCCGGCGGTGGACGGTCTTCAACTCGTCGAGCTCGTCCTCGAGCTTTTTGAGTCCGTCGCGCGTCAGAATGATCTCTTTGTCGTTCAAAACCGACTCCTGGGACTATGCGCCCGAGCGCAACAAAACGCTGCGACTCTTAAGGAAATATCGACCGCCGCAGTTCAAAGCTGAGGGGCGGAGGACCTGCCCCGGGCGCGCCAGACGGCGAACGGCACCCCCAGAATTGCCGTCACCAGCAAGAAAAGCTGGGTCGGCCGGTCGCTCTCCGCTACCGATACGGTAAGCACGCCGGCCAGCGCCAGCGTGGCGAGCGCGGGCAGGATCACGCCGTCGATCCAGGCCGTGCGTGCCAGCACGAAGATCCGCACCGCCGCCGCGGCGCTCAGCAAGAAGAGCACGCCCAGAAACAGTGCCGTGCCGCTAAGAATGAAGTCGAACGCCGCGCGCACGCTCGGAAAGAACGCACAAGCAACCAGTCCGGCGACACCCAATGCGGTGAGCAAGCCGACCGCGAACGCCGGCTGCGCGCGCAGGTCGAGCGTGCCGAAGCGTTCCGGCAGCACGCCGTCGCGCCCCATCGCGTAGAAGCTGCGGCTGAGATAGACCAGCGTCGTTTGCAGCGATGCCGCCAGCGACACGAGCACAGTCACCGTGATCGCGATGCGCCATGCGCCGCCGCCGATCGCGTCGCCGACGTACGCCAGCGCATCGCCCTCGTGCGCGGCGAAGCCGTCGAGCGTGCCGACGCGCAGAAACGCCGTCATGCAGATCCACAGCACGGCGGCGGTCAGCAAGAGCCCGGCAAGCCCGCCCGCGCCCGGCGCAGTGCTCCCATCGTACGCCTCCTCGGCGGTCGATGCGGAAACTTCCCAACCATCGATCATCCAGATGCCGATCGCGACCGCGGCGATCAATTCCCCCACCGAGGGCGGTGGAGCGAAGCTGGCGGCGTGCGCGGCCGGTGCGTGCAGTGCCGCTACCGTCGCCGCAACGGCAAGGAGCACCAGCTCCGCGATCGCGAGCGCGTTCGCCGTACGCGAGGTCGGCCGCAAGCCGCCGTAGAGCAGCAGGCCCGACGCCAGCACCCAGGCCGCGCCGGCGAGCCCGTCGGCCACCGGCGTGCTTTGCAGACCGGGCACGGCCAGCGCGAGCAGCGAGAGCGTGTACGCGCCGGCGGGCAGCGCGGTCGCGACGATCGCGAACAGGTTCGCCGCGATCAGCACCCAGGCCGCATACGCGCCGACGTACCGGCCGAACGCTAGCCGCACCCACGTGTACGCGGACCCGGCGTCGGGATAGCGCGAACCCAGCCGGCGGTACGAGATCGCGACGCACACCATGATCGCGGTGACGACGACGAGCGCGAGCGGCGTCGCGCTGCCGCCGGCCGCGACCATCGGACCGAACGCGGTTGCGAGCGAAAACGCCGGGCCGATCGCCGCGGCGGCGATCAGCAGCAGATCGCCGAAGCCGAGGACGCGGCGCACGCCCTACGTTTCGCGCAGGCGCGAGTGACGGTAACCGTAGGCCGCGTACACGCCGACGCCGACGAGAAACCACACGACGAAGCGGATCCAAGTCAGCGTGCCGAGACCCGTCATCACGAGCAGGCACAGGATCGCGCCGAGCGCCGCGGTGACGAGTCCGAAGGGCGCGCGAAAGGGCCGCACCGCGTCCGGTTTGCGCAAGCGCAGCACGAACACGCCGATGCACACGATCGTGAACGCGGAGAGCGTGCCGACGTTGACCAGCGCCAGCAATTCCGCAATCGGCAGGATGCCGGCGAGGATCGCGACCAGCACGCCGGTCGTCATCGTCGTGATGATCGGCGTGCACGTGCGCGCGTCGACGCGGGCGACGATCGGCGGCAGCATGCGATCGCGCGCCATCACGAAGAAGATCCGGATCTGTCCGAGCAGCGAGGTGAGCATCACGGTCGTCGTGCCGGCGAAGGCGCCCGCGAACACGACCGCATTCAGCCAACTCGCGTTGCCCGCATGATGCACGGCGTCGGCCATCGCGGCGTTCGGGTCGACGGTTTTCCACGGCACGATGCCGACCGTGACGTAGGCCGCGAGCATATAGATCACGATGCCGATGATCAGCGACCAGATCACGGCCCGCGGCACGTCGCGCACGGGGTTCTTCGCCTCTTCCGATGCGACCGTCACCGTGTCGAAGCCGATGTAGGCGAAAAACACGAGCGCGGCGCCGGCGATAATCCCGCTGCCGCCGAGCGGAAACGGCGGCATGAAATGCGCCGGCGAGACCGCCCCGAAGAGCGCCAGCACGAACACGATCAGCGCGATGATCTGAATGCCGACGAAGAGCGTGTTGGTGCGCGTCGATTCGCGAATCCCGATCGCGAGCAGCGCCGAAATACCGAGCACGGCGAGAATCGCCAGCAGATCGATCGACGAGTGCGCGAAGTCGATTCCACCCGGCGCGAATACGACGTGCGCGACTTGCAGCGCGGGCGGCAGCGTGATGTGAAACCCGGTGAGGAAACTTTGCACCGAGCCCGACCAGGCGGCGGCAGTCGGCGCAACGCTGATGCCGTACTCGAGGATCAAATCCCAGCCGATGATCCAAGCGACGAATTCACCGAGCGTAGCGTAGGCGTAGGTGTAGGCGCTGCCCGCGATCGGGACCATCGCTGCGAGTTCCGCATAGCACAGCGCGACGAAGATGCAGGCGACGCCGGTGAGTGCGAATGACGCCAGCACGCCGCCGGCACCGGCCGCCTGCGCGCCGGAACCGATCGTCGTGAAGATGCCGCCGAGCATCGTGCCGAGGCCGACGCCGATCAGCCCCGCCACGCCGAGCGCGCGGCGCAGCGGAACGCCGCCTTCGCCGCCGGAGGGCGAGATGCGATCGTACGGCTGCGTCGCGGCGAGCCGCTGCCATACGTTCACGAAGCGGCGAGGTTCACGACGCGCGGGCGCAGCTTCAACTCGATCAGCACGCGTTCGTAGTCGGCCGCCGTGACTTCAGCCCACGTTTTTCCGAGCAGCGCGAGCAGTGCCGCCTCGACGACGTTCGTGCCGAACGAGCGGCCGTCGAAATCGGGCGTCGTCGTGACCAGCATCGCGACGCCGCGCGTGCGCAGCTCTTCGACGTCGTTGGCGGTGAGGGTATTGGTCAGCACCATCTTGCCGTCGAGCCGGTCTGGCATGTACTGCCGCATGAAGTGGAAGTCGCCGGCGATGATATCGGCGTCGTCGTAGTATTCGGGATACTTGGGCTCGGGCTTGCGGTCTTGCTTCTTGCCGGTGGGATAGAAGAACTGAAACGGCAGCTTGCAGGCATCGGGCAGATACTTGCGCGCCATCTCTTCAAATTCATCGAGGCCGCGCACCGGCCGGTCGAGATCGAGCGCGAAGATGAAATCTCCGAAGATCATGTCGGCCCCGGCCGCCACCAAGGCCTGCGCCATTCCGAACCGGTCGAGCGCGCTGACCATCAGCACGCGCTTCCCGCCGAGCTCCATCCCGAGTTCACGCTGCAGATACTCCACCGCTTCGCGCTCGAGCGTATTCTTGAGCCCGCTACCGTCGACCACCGGCGTCTTCTTCACCGCATTCAACAGCCGCAGCCCGTCTTTCAACGCGAACCGCTGCGTGCCGGCATACAAATACACATCGATCCCGCCGAGCCCGATCGCATCGACCGTCCCATCCAACTCGCGCAACCGCTTGAGCGCGCGATCGATGCTCCCGTCCATCCCCTCCCGAGAAATAGCAAACTGCTCCCCCAACAACTCCACCATCGCCCGATGATCCCGCGACGAAGACCCGAGACTAACCGAAACAATCGTCTTCATTCCATGTCATCCCGAGCTTGTCGAGGGACCGCCACAATCTTCATCGTGTTGCCGCTTTTCGGGCGTCGGCGGCGGCGCGGGTGGCGGCGATGCTTTCGGGGGAGATGACTTTGTCGAAGGCTCGCATGTCGGCGAGTTCGAAGCCGGCGCGGGCGGCGAGGGTATCGATTTCGCGGACTTTTTCGAGATTGACGCCGCGTCCGACGGTGTAGGATTCGCAGCGGTTTTCGAGTGCGAGAACCATCGTTTCCGACATGCATGCAAGCGCGGTACCGGGTGATAGCGCGAGGTCGAAGTCGGTGCCGGGTTCGCGCACGCGTTCGGCCCGGAACGAACCCGGGACGCGCATGTTGCCGCCTTCGACGACCAGCACGTCGGGCCGCTCGAGTGCAACGCGGCGGCTCACATCGTGTGGCAGCGAAACCTCGCACACGACCGCGCCCGGGCGCAAATTCTCAGGCTCAATCACGTCCTGCGTAGACGATGTCGCGGTCAAGATGAGGTCTGATTCGCGCAACGCGGCGGCAAGATCGACCGTGTAGCGTAATTCGCACTTCACCCGCGGCTGCAAATCGGCCACGAGTGCCTTCAATCGCGTCTCGTTTCGGGCGACACAAATCACCGTGTGGACGCGGTCCCCGATCAATTGCACGCAGGCCGCGCCGATCGACCCGGTCGCTCCCACTACAACGGCCGTCGACGTTGCAACATCGATGCCCATCTCATCGGCGCCACGAAAGAGCCCGCGCACGGCCGCCGCGATCGTCAGCGAATTCCCGGTCGTCACCGGAATCGGCGAACGTTCGGCAATCGTCACGCCGCCGTCACCGACGACGCCGGTAAAGGCACCGAGGCCGGCCACCTTCGCGCCAAGCGATACGCCCACGTCGATCGCCGCGAGTATCCGCGCATACACATCATCGCGCGGAAACGCGAGCATCTGCTCCGGGAGCAAGGGCGCGGCAACGAACCAGCCTTCGGTTTCGCGCCCATCCGGGGTTCGTATCCCGGTGAGGTGAGCCGCCGCATAGGCCGGCATCCACTCCAGGATCTTGGCCACGATCGGCTTCCCCTTGCCGGCCGCGCCCGGCTCGTAGCGGATCACGTCCTCGAACGACAGGGGATGGATAACGAAACAGAACGGGACCATGCCCGGCTAGTCTTAGCGAACGACGCGCCGCGCCCTAGCCGACGTTTCCGCCTCTGCCTTGAGCGCGGCCAGCATCATCTCGGCGTTTTCGCGGACTTTTTTCTCCAGGGTCGGGCCGATCAGTTCGGCTAAGGTCGGCACGCCGAAGTCGTAGGTTACGTCGAGCGTGACCAGCGTGCCGGCGGGGTCGGAGACGAACGTCCAGGCGCCTTCGAAGGTGTCGAGGTCGCCTTCGAGCAGTTTGTAGTCGATGCGCAGCGCGGCGTCATCGAAGCGGTCTTCTTCGAGCCACTCGATCGGCGCGTCTTCGATCAGCGTTTTCCAGCGCGTCAGCACGCGGTCATCGTGGCGCTCGACGACCGTCACCGATTCGACGTCGGGCATGAACTGCGGAAAGCGTTCCTGATCCTTGGCGAGTTCGTAAATCAGCGCGGCGGGCGCGTCGATCACGATCGAGGTGGCTACGTAGGGCACGCGAGAACTCCGAGACGTTCGACTGCCACCGCGACGGCTTCATCGAACGCCCGCAGCGCCGTCGCGATTTGCGTCGCATCGACGATCAACGGGGGCTCGAGGCGGATCACACGCTGCTGGTTCAGCGTCCAAGCCGCCGTGACGCCACGCTTGAGCAGTTCGGGGATGATCGTACCGCCATACCCTTCGTTGCGCAGTTCGACACCAACCAGCAATCCGACGCCGCGGACATCGGCGATGACATCCTGGTAATTTGCTGCGATCTCGCGTGCGCCGGCCAGCAGTTCGGCGCCGCGCGCCCGCGCGTTGGCGGCGAGGTCATCCTCAACCAGCACGTCGAGTGCAGCGAGCGCCGCCGCACAGGCTAGCGGGTTCCCACCGAAGGTGGAGGTGTGCAGTAGCGGGTCCTTCGCGTAGGCCGCGTTCCACACGGCCGGGCGCGCGACGTACGCGCCGATGGGCATCACGCCACCGGATAGCCCTTTGGCGAGCGTCATCACGTCGGGTACGACGCCGGCCAGATCGCAGGCGAAGAGCGCACCGCAGCGGCCGAGGCCGGTCTGCACTTCATCGGCGATAAAAACCGCGCCCGACCGGTCGCACAACTCGCGGACGCCGCGCAGATACGCGGGCGGCGGGACGTTGACGCCGCCCTCGCCTTGCACGGGTTCGACGATCACGGCCGCCGCATCGTCGACCAGTGCCGCGAGCGCCGCGAGATCGCCGAACGGCGCGTGCACCACATCGGCGAGCAGCGGCGCGAACGGCGCGCGGAACGCGTCGCGTCCGCTGACCGACAGCGCGCCGAACGTCTTGCCATGAAACGCGCCGTGCGTACCGACGAGCTTCGTACGCTTCGTCGCGGCGCGCGCGAGCTTGAGCGCGCCCTCGACCGCTTCCGTTCCGCTATTGGCAAAAAACGAAATCTTCAAATCGCCCGGCGTCAGCTCGGCGAGCCGTTTCGCCAAGCGTCCCAAGAGCGGGTTGAACATCGTGCGGCCCGACAGCGCCATTTCATCGAGCTGCGCGCGCACCGCCGCGACGACGCGCGGATGGCGATAACCCACCGTGAACACGCCGTACCCGCCGGCGAAATCGAGGTAACGTTTGCCGTTGTGATCGACGATCGTCACGCCCTGCGCCGACACTTCGACCGGGCTGCCGGAGAGCTTCATCACCCGCGCGAGCGGCGGGTTTACGTATTCGCGATAATTCTCGTACGTCTCGTCGTAAAGAGCCTGCGCGTCAGCGCCGTCGGTCACGACGCGACGGCGAATTCGCGCGGCGGCGCTTCGAGCGTGAGGATCGTCTCGGCCACGATGCGCAGCGTCTCGGCCGCGGTTTCCGTACGCATCAAGCGTTCGCGCAGCGCGCTCGCGCCGGGGAACCCTTTGAGGTAGTAGCCCAAGTGCTTGCGCATCTGCGGCACCGCGCGCGCTTCGCCCCACTCCTCGACCATCGCGTGATAGTGGCGCACGGCAAAACGCAGTCGCTCCGGCGCGTTCGGAATGGCGTCGGGCTCGCGGCCTTCCATCAGCGCGCGCAGTTGGCCGACGAGCCAAGGATTGCCGAGCGTCGCACGGCCGAGCATCACGCCGTCGACGCCGCTCGCGCGCATCTTCGCAAACGCATCGCGCGCATCGGCGAGATCGCCGTTGCCGATGACCGGAATGTCGACCGCGCGTTTGAGCGCCGCAATGTGGTCCCAATCGGCCGAGCCTTTGTAGAACTGCTTCGCGGTACGCGCGTGCAGCGTCACGGCTTTGATGCCGACGGCTTGCGCGCGCTTCGCGACTTCGACGTAAACGAGATCCGTCTCGCTCCAGCCCAGGCGCATCTTCATCGTGACCGGACAATCGACGGCCCCGACGACCGCACGCATGATCGCCTCGCAGCGGTCGACGTCGCGCAAGCAAGCACTGCCGCCTTCGGTCTTCGTCACCTTCGGCGCCGGGCAGCCGAAGTTGATGTCGACGATGTCGGCGCCGCACTCGCGCACGAGCTTCGCGGCCTGCGTCATGATCGAGGGATCGTTCCCCCACAACTGCGTCGAGACAGGACGCTCTACGCCGTGCTGGTCGATCATGTCCATCGTGCGTTCGTTCTTGTACTGCAGCGCGTTCGACGAGACGAATTCCGTGACGGTCAAACCGAAGCCGAACGGCTTGTAGAGGGCGCGCAGCGTCCGGTTCGTCACCCCGGACATCGGGGCAAGAACGATGGGTGGCCAGATGCTGATCGAGCCGATCTCGAGCGGCTTTACGGTGGGCGTCACAAGAGCGGATTGTATCACACCGAGGGCGTACGGCGCGAACGTGAGCGATTCGCCGAATCCGCCGACCCTGCTGAGCCTCATCGTGGCGTTCGCGAACATCGGACTCACCAGCGTCGGCGGCGCCGGCGGCCCCCTGCGCTACGTCGTCGTCAAGCAGCGCCGCTGGCTCTCCGAAGGCGCGCTGGCCGAACTTTTCGGCGTCGCGCAGGCACTGCCGGGCGCGACGGCCGTCAACATCGCGGTGATGTTCAGCGACCGTGCAGTGGGCCCGCTCGGTCCGCTCGCAGCGCTCTTCGGCCTGATCGTTCCCTCGCTGATCATCGCGATCGCCCTGGCCGGCATTGCCACGCAACTCGCGGCGGTCAACTACCGTTTCGCGGCAGCCGAAGTCGGCGTGACCGCGGCCGTCGCCGGCATCTTTATCTCCAACGGCTTCCGCGTCATGGGTCAGCTGTGGAGCGAAACGCCCGACCTCCAGCTCGTGTGGCGTAGCTCCCGCGTCGCGATCAGCGCGCTCGGCATCGTCATGGTCGCCGGTTTCCACATCTTCATCCCGTTGACGATGGTGGTACTCGTAACGCTCAGCCTGCTGCTGGAATGGCGCATCCCCCGTAATCCCGAGCTTGTCGAGGGACCGCCACCCGTCGACCCCATCGACCCGATCGACGAGAAGCAGTCATGATCGGTGAGCTACAGCAACTCTGGACGCTAGCGCTGCACTTCGCGCTGATCTCGTTCTTCGCAGTCGGCGGCGGCGTCAGCATGCTCGTCCCGCAGATGCATGCGGAGTTCGTTCAACAATTCCACTGGCTCAGCGAACGCTCGTTCCTCGAATTGCTCGCGGTCGCGCAAGCCGCGCCGGGCCCGAACTTCCTCTTGGTGCCGCTGATCGGCTATCGCGTCGCCGGCTGGCCCGGCGCCATCGTCAGCATCACCGGGTTCCTGATTTTCCCGGTCATCATCTCGTTTTGCGTCGGACGCATCTTACATCAGCACGAAAACGAATGGATCGTCCGCTTCCGCCGCGGCTTCCGCCCCGTCACCGGCGGTCTCTGGATCGCCTCGGGCCTCGTCGTCGCCGCTACCGTCGACCACAGCCCCGTCCCCATCATCGTCACCGTCGCCGTCGCCATCATCTCGGTCATCATCGACATCAGCCCGATCTGGTGGTGCATCATCGCCGGCGTCGCCGGCTACGCACTCGCATAAGTGTTTGATTATCAGCCGCACCTGAGCGGTGAATTGCTGACGATGCGTCCCGTGACGCAGGCGGACTACAAGGCGCTCTCGCGGCTCGGCCACGACCCGGGTGTCTGGGAACTGCATCCGGAGAGCGACCGCTATCAAGAACCGCGCTTCGCTGAATACTTCGCCGAGGGCTTAGCATCGGGCGGCGCACTCGTCGCCGTCACCAAGGAGACGGGCGCCATCGCCGGCTGGTCGCGCTTCTCGAGCGACAATGTTGGGCCGGACGAAATCGAGATCGGCTGGACGTTCCTCGGCCGCGCCTACTGGGGCGGCGCCTACAACCGCGACATGAAGCGCATGATGCTCGCCCACGCGTTCCGCTACGTCAACCGCGTGATCTTCCGCATCGGCCCCACGAACTGGCGCTCCCGCCGCGCCGTAGAAAAACTCGGCGCCATCCTCATCAAACAAACGGAATCACGAGTCATTTATGCACTGACTGCAGCCCTAAATTGTCATTAGTTTGTGTTTAGATTGTCATTCCGAGCAGCGCCGTAGGCGCGTCGACGAGGAACGCGCCACGATCTATAATCTCGAGTGCGATGCGCGAAGGCGCGAGCAGTGGACAACTCTTCTGTTTTTTTACTCCACTGCTAAACTATGCGAAGCCGGAGGCGATTATTTCTGAGGCCATGACTGGGCGTTCGATGACTTTGTAGCGCGCTGCCATGTCCAGCAAAGGTTGGATGTAGGCGGGGTTTAGGGATGTGGAGAGTGGGTTGCGCTGCATGGTGTGGACGACGGCCGGGTCGACTTTGGTGATGCCGGCTTCAACGGTTGCGGACTCGGCTTTGTGGGTGTTGGCCCATTTGCCGGCTTGGTAGAAGGCGGATGCGAGCGAGTGCGCGAGGTCGGTGTTGGCGGCGATCCAATCGCGGCGCGCAAACCAGCCGAAGATGTAGAACAGTTTTGCGACCGTGTCGAACGGCACGCCGATCGGACGGATCGCGTCTTTGTTTTCCGTGAGGAACGGCTCGCCGATCAGCGCCGCATCGACCGTGCCGCGGGTCAGTCCCGGCGTCATCTCGGGGAAGTGGAGCTCGAAAAACTTTACCTGCGACGCATCCGCGCCGTTCTTCGTGAGCCATTCCCGCGTCGTGATCTCCATCGTCGCGTGCAGGCTGATGATCGCGACGGTCTTGCCTTCGAGATCCTTGGCGGTCTTGATCGGGCTGTTCTTGGCGACGTTCAGCACCAGGGTCGGTGCATCGCGCGAGGAGAGCGGGCCTCCGGCAAAGTATGCGAACGGCAAGCCTTTCACGTACGCTTGCGCGATCGCCGTCGGGTCGACCATGCCGATGTCGATCGCGCCGGCCGCCAGCGCTTCGGCGTAGGCGCCCGGGTTGGCGGCGTGCACGATCTCGTAGTCGATGTTCAGCTTCTTGAACAACCCGAGGTTCTCGGCGTAGTACGGCTGCATGAACGCATCGTCGATGCCCGCACCGATACGCACGTGCCGGTTCGTTTGCGCGCGGGCGGGAAACGCCGTAAAGGCGAGCGGCGCAGCAGCCGCGAGCCCGAGCGCGTGGCGGCGCGAGATCATCGCGGCACCAGCGTCTTCGTCGCGTCGCGCCAACCCGTCTTGTAGTCGACGCTGTCGGGGATGATCGCCGAGATGACGGCGATATCGCTCATGTCGTTGTCGGCCTCGCTGCGCACGACGTGCGGCGGCGTTTCGCCCTTCTGCACGCCGCGAATCGCATCGATGATGAGGCGGCGCGCGGTGGTAATGCAGACGTCGCTTGTGGCCAGATGCTCGCGCGTGCGGTCGTGAATCGGGCCCGGCGATTCGGTCGCGAAGGCGTCTTGCGCGGGAAAGTACGGCCCCATGCCGCTGAACGTCTTGGTCTTCATCTCATCGCGATCTTGGAGATAGCGATTCGCGGCGTTGCGCACGAGGAAGCCGTCGGGACGGATTTCGCCCGCCATCGTGGCTTCGCTGAACTCTTTGTTCGGCGCGTGGTGGCGGTTGAAGACGTAGTCGATGCGCATGTGCGTTACGTCGTCCACCGGCACGTGCCAGTGCGCGCTGTAGCCCTCGCCGATGCGGCCCTCGTTGCCGATGATCGCGGCCATGTGCGGCAAGATGTAGTTCGTGATGCGAAGGTAGCGCTTGTCGGGCCCGGCGCGCCGCACCGAGAAGTTGCGCATCCCGTAGTGCGTCTTCTCGACCTCGAGTTTCGGCGCCGAATCGACCTTGTAGAGCTGATCGGCCGGCACGCTGCCGCCCGGAACGGGCCGCGTGTCGACCTTCCCGATCGGCACGTGCAGATAGGAGAGATGCGAGGGATCGATCTCGCCTTCGAGCGACTGCAGCCAGTTGCAGTTAAGGAACGTGCGGGTGAGCAGCCGGTGCTCCTCGCCGTAGCTGAAGAACTCGTAGTTGGGCAAGAGCGGCGGATCGTCCGTGCCCAAATACGCGAAGATCAGGCCGCCGCGCTCTTCGCACGGATAGGCGAGATGGCGCACTTTGTCTTTGTACGTGCTCTCGGGCGGCTCGGCCGGCATCTCGAGCACGCGGCCCGCGATGTCGTAGAGCCAACCGTGGTAGAGACAGCGCAAACCGCCGTTTTCGACGCGCCCGTAGCTCAGATCGGTGCAGCGATGCGCACACAACAGGCCGAGCAACCCCGCCCGGCCGGCATCGTCGCGGAAGAGCACCAGATCCTCGCTGAGGATGCGGACCGGTTTGGGGGCGCCGCCGGGCGGCAGTTCCGATGTGAGCGCGATCGGATGCCAGTACTTGCGCATGAACGCGCCGCCCGGCGTGCCGGGGCCGGTCTGCGTGACGAGATCGTTTTCTTCTTTGGTCAGCATGTTACACGGCCGCCGCGGCGAGCATGGCGCGCGATTTCGCGATGCGCGGGAACATGCGCAGCGGGTTGTCGTGCACGATCGCGATCTTGTCTTCGGTGGTGAGCCAGTCGTAGCTGTCAATCAGCGCCAGCACGTCGTCGGCCGCGGCCTGCGTTTCGGGATTGAAGATATCCGAGCCGCTGCCGGGGACCTCGGTGCCGAACACCATCCGGTTGACGCCGCGCTGCTTGATCACCGCGCCGAGGAAGTGCGGATCGTAACAGCACGTATCGAAGAACAGGTTGTTCGTGACGTCGACTTTCTTCTTTTTGGGCGCCGCCTTTTTCGCGATGCCGACGCTGCCGCCGGTCTCTTCACCGCTATCGGTCGCGATCGTGTCTTCGCCGTGCGACTGCTTGACGTAGTCGACCGGTTTGCCTTTGTAGAGGAAACGGTTGAGCGCGCCGCCGCAGTGGCAGATCACGATGCGCAGCTTCGGATAGCGCGCAAACACGTCGCTCTGCTCGAGCAAGAGCGTCGCGAGCCACTCTTCCTTGACGTTGTTGTATTGATAGGAGTGCGGCAGAATCTCGAAGCGCGGGTCTTTCGAGATCGAGGGATGCACGACCAGCGTCATGTCGAGTGCTTCGGCGCTTTCATACAGCGCGAACCAGTACGGATCGTTCATGCCGGGCGTGAGGCCGTCGGCGCCGGGATCGGGGTTGACCGTTGCGCCGACGAAGCCCATGTTCGCGCAGCGTTCGAGTTCTTCGACACAGTTGTCGCTATCGCGGTCGCGGCTCTGCGGCAGCTGCGCGATGCCGACGAAGCGGTCGCCCCAGATCTCGCACTGCGAATTGATGATGTCGTTGGTGACGCGGGTCCACGGCTCCACCAGATACGGGCTCTCCCAGTGCATCATCGCAACCGGACGCGGGGAGATCATCTGCACGTCGATGTTGTGCGAATCGAGCATCCGCAAATGTCGGTCGATCGGCCCCTTCATCTGCTGCTCGGAGAGCATCAGTTCGTCTCCCGGCGTGCGCAGTGCGATCAAGTTGTACGCATATGCGCGAAACTGCGGCGGCGTCGACATATGGCCGTGGCAGTCGATGACTTTCTTGCCGTGAAACATGACGGGAGTCTCCTCAAAGTGTTAGGTAATGAGCGCGCAGTCCATAGAGCACGAGATGGGGTTCGACGCGTTCGATGACCGGGGTTTCTCCGCCGATCACCGCCGCAAGACCCCCTGACGCGATAACGCGGGCATTGGCGCCGATCTCGGCACGGATGCGGGCGACGATCGCCTCGGCGGCACCGATCGCGCCGTACACGATGCCGGCTTGAATCGAGGTGACCGTGTCGCGGCCCACGACGATCCCCGGGGCGTGGAGCGCCACCTGCGGCAGCTTCGCGGTGCGTCCGACCAGGGCGTCGAGCGACACTTGCAGCCCGGGCGCGATCGCGACGCCGGCGTAGCCGCCTTCGGCATCGATCACGCCGTAGGTCGTCGCTGTCCCGAAGTTGATCGCAATCGCAGGCGCGCCGAGCAGCTCGCGCGCGGCGATCGCGGCGGCGATCAAGTCGGCGCCGACGTCCGCCGGGCGGTCGGTGTGGATCGGCATGATCGTTTGCTTGGCGGCCGTGAACGCGATCGGCCGCACGCCGAAGTACTTCTCGCAGCCCTCGAACAGCGGCCGGTCGACGATCGGCACCACCGAAGCGACGACGATCGCCGTCACGTCGCGGATCGGGAAGTGCGCGGCCGAGAAGAACGAGGAGAACAGGATCCCGTACTCATCCGCGGTGCGGCGCGGCGCGGTCGTGATGCGCCACGTGCCGGCGATCGCGCCCGAATCGTCGAACGCGCCGAGCTTGGTTTCGGTATTGCCGACGTCGATGACCAGCAGCATCGTCAGTTACGCGCTTCGCGGCGGATGGCGACGATCGCGTCCCACAAGCCGGCCGCCAGCACGCGCTTCGACGCCGTCGGCAACGCGCGCCGGCCGGAGTCGCCCCACAGCACGACGAGCGAGCTTTCGCCCGGACCGAACCCGCGTTCGCCCGCGACGTCGTTGACCGCGATCGCATCGAGGTGCTTGCGCACGAGCTTCTCGCGTGCGTTCGCTTCGTGCGCGTCCGTTTCGGCGGCAAAGCCCACCAGGAACATCCCGTTCTTGCGCTCGCCGAGCGCGGCAAGAATATCCGGATTGCGCTCGAGCCGCAACGGCGGCGCATCGTCCGTTTTTTTCACCTTTGACGCATGCGTGTCCGCCGGGCGCCAGTCGGCGACGGCGGCGGTGGCGATCGCGATCGTCGCGCCGCCCGCCCGGGCCAGCGTCGCCGTCTCCATCTCGCGCGCGGTCGTCACGCGTTCCACGAGCGCACCGCCGGGCGGTGTCAGCGACGTCGGCCCGAGCACGAGGTCGACCGTCGCACCGCGCGCCAGCGCTTCGCGCGCCAGCTCGATTCCCATCGTGCCGGTCGATGCGTTGGATAGAAAGCGCACGGGATCGATCGGCTCGCGCGTCGGTCCGGCGGTGATCAGCACGCGCTCGCCGTTGAGGTCGTGCGTACGGGCCAGCACCGCTTCGATCGCGGCGACAATGGCGTCTTCATTCGCGAGGCGGCCCGCGCCGCTCTCGCGCTCGGCGAGGAACCCGCTCTCGGGCGCAACGATCGTCACGCCGCGAGCTTCGAGCGTGCGCAGGTTTTCCATCGTCGCCGGATGTTCGAGCATCGCCGTGTTCATCGCCGGCGCGACGATGAGCGGAATGCGCGCCGCGAGCGCGGCGTTGGTGAGCAAATCGTCGGCGATGCCCTGCGCGAGTTTCGCGATCGCGTTTGCGGTCGCGGGGACGATCGCAAACACGTCCGCTTCGCGCACGAGCGCAATGTGCGGGATTTCTTCCGTGCGTTCCCACATCGACGTCCACACCTTGCGCCGCGCGAGCGCCGCGAACGTCGCCGCGCCGATGAAATGCTGCGCTTCCGCGGTGAGGATGACGTCGAGGTCCACGCCGCGCTGCACGAGCCGGCTCGCTAGCGCGGCAGCCTTGTAGGCGGCGATTCCGCCGCACACTCCGAGCAGCACCCGGCGTCCGTTCACGAAGAAACGCTTTCGTGCAGCACGGCGTTCGTCGGCACCGCCGGAACAACGAGCTCGACATTGTCGATCAACCGCGTCGAGCCGAGCCAGGCACTGCCGATGGCAAGAAGGCGGCTGTCCGGCCCACCTGTGACATGCGCGATGTCGTTCACTCCTTCGAACGTAATCTGGTCGACGACATCGAGGTAGGCTTCGCGTAGGGGGGCGGCGATTTGCGCGCGGCCGAACGCGACGATGCGATCGCGGTTCGTTTCGCCGCGCGTTACGGCGTCGGCCATCGCTTGCAGTGCGAGATAGAGTCCGGGCGCAGCCGCGCGTTCGGGCGGGCGAAGATAAGCATTGCGGCTCGAGAGCGCAAGCCCGTCCGCGTCGCGCACCGTCGGTACCACAACGATCTCGGTCGGAATGCAGAGATCGCGCACGATCTGCCGCAGCACCGCGACCTGTTGCGCGTCCTTCGCGCCGAAGTACACGCGCTCGGCGCGCGCGATCGCGAAAAGCTTCATGCACACCGTGGCGACGCCGCGGAAGTGTCCAGGCCGCAACGCGCCTTCGAAACGCGTCGCGATCGCGCCGGGGTCGACGGCCGTATCGAAACCGGGCGGATACATTTCCTCGACGCTCGGCGCGAACAGCAGATCGACGCCGGCCGCTTCGAGCTGGCGCGCATCGTCGGCAAACGCGCGAGGATAGCGCGAGAAGTCTTCCGTCGGCCCGAACTGCAGCGGGTTGACGAAGAGCGACGCCATCACGGAGGCGTTCTCGCGACGCGCTTGCGCCACCAGCGCCAGATGACCGGCGTGCAGGGCGCCCATCGTCGCGACGAGCGCCAGGGGCCGGGGCAAGCCGGCCGCCGCCTGCGCCGCTTCCGCGGCAGTCCGAAGGGTCTCCATGTTTAGCCTTTGATCACCCGCAGTATCGTACGCCCGACCGTGAACGCTTGCCCGACCGCCAAGGGTTGCGGTGATGCGACGGGCCGGCCGTCAACCTGGGTACCATTGCGGCTAGAGAGATCTGCTAGCTGGAGATCGCCCGCTTCCTCGTAGAGCTTCGCGTGTTTTCGGGAAATATACCGATCTATAGTGATACAGGCGCCCGCTACGGCGTCATCCCGGCCGATGGTGATCTCTTGCTCGAAGGTCCATGTCTTGCCGTCGAGCGGCCCACTCATCACTTCCAAGACATACATCACTGACCGCCTTCGCCCGCGCGCGACCGGCGGTCCTCTCCAAACGAAATGACTGTATGACCGAAGACCTTGCCGCCGACATCGACCCCGACGGTCTGCGTGAAGCCGAACTCATGCAAGCGCGAGCGATGCTGCAGCGCCTGGTGGGCCGGACGATCCGCGATCTGCGGGTGGAAGAGACGCGCATCGCGCTCGAAACCGACGATGGCGTGACCTACTACTTCTATGGCTTCATGGGCGAGGACGTCCCGGAATAGACCGCGTCGGCAGCCAGGATCGCGCCTAGAGCGGTGTGCTCGGCGACGATCCCGCCCTGCAGATAGACGTCCCATGGCGCGCGCAGCGGTGCGTCGCACGACAGATCGATCGTGGACCCGCTGATGAACGAGCCGCTCGACATGATGACCGGGTCGGTATATCCCGGTACCGGCCCGGGCTCGGGCATGAAACGGGCGTTGATCGGCAGCGCCGATTGCAGCCCGCGCGCAAAGGCGATCAGCGCCTCGCGCGAGCCCAGCCGAATCGCCTGCACGATGTCGGTGCGCAGTTCGCCCGGCAGCGGATCCACCTCGTACCCGAGCAGCGCGAACAGCGAGGCCGCAAAGTCGAGCCCGCGCAGCGTTTCGCCGATGACGAGCGGCGCGTAGAAGAGCCCCTGCATCAGCGTGCGCCCGAAGCCGAGCGAGGGCCCAAGGCCGGCGCCGATGCCGGGCGCGAACACGCGGGCCGCGATGCGATCGATCAGCTCGGTGGTGCCGGCGATGTAGCCGCCGGTCGGCGCGAGCCCGCCGCCGACGTTCTTGATCAGCGAACCCGCGATGACGTCGGCACCGACTTCGAGCGGTTCGCGTTCCTCGACGAGTTCGCCGTAGCAGTTGTCGACGAAGACGATCGTGGCCGGCGCGTGCTCGTTGCAGACGTCGACGATGTGTTCGATCGCCGCGATCGAAAGCGAACGCCGCGATGCGTAGCCGCGCGAGCGCTGCACGAAGAGGACCGCCGGCGGATCGTCGCGCAACGCCTCGGCCAGCGCCACGAGGTCGGGCTCGCCGGTGAGCGTGCGCCCGACCTCACCGTACTGCACGCCGCGCGCGACGAGCGAATGCGGCGCATCGGCCAGCGCGTAACGCAGCGTGTCGTACGGCGCGCCGTTCGCGCACAAGAGCAATTGCCCGGGAACGAGCAGCGCGTCGAGCGCGGCGACGATGGCGTGCGTACCGCTGACGATCGACAAGCGCGCCAGCACGCGCTCGGCGCGAAAGACGCGCGCCAGCAGCGATTCGTAGCGGTCGCGCGCCGCATCGTCATAGCCGTAACCGGTCGAGCCGGCCAAGTCGCTTTCGGCGACGCCTTCGGCCAGAAACGCATCGAGCACGCGCATGCGCACGGCGCGCCGGCGTGGGTCGTGTTCGTTCAGGCGCGCCAGGGCCGTCTCCGCCGCCGTGCGCACCTTCGGAGCGACGGTCCGGCCGCCGAGGATCGCATCGATCATGGTTTGGCCAGTTCCATCGCTTCATACATCCGCACGAACGGCAGATAGATCGCGCCGGCCACCAGGATGTTCAGCAAGAGCAACGGGATCGCGCGCCAGTCGAGCGTCGTGAGGAACACGTTTAGGAACAACGGCAGCGTTGAGGGCAAGTAGTAGATCGGCGCGCGCACGAGATGAAACCACAGCGCAGCATACGTCGTGCACACGAGCGCGAGCGGCGCGAGCAAGTACGGGATACCGAGTATCGGATTGTAGACCATCGGCAAACCGAACATCACGGGTTCGTTCGTGTTGATCAGCGACGGCACGAGCGTGGCATAGGCAAACTTGCGCAAACGCGGCACGCGGCTGCGCAACATGAGCAGCACCATCGGCAGCGTGGCACCGCAGCCACCCGGGAACACGAACATGAACGTCGACACGGCGACGTAGTGCGGCAAGTCATGGCCTTCATGGAACGCGGCGGTGTTCTGCACTTGGAAGTTCAGGTACACCGGCAACACGATCGCGGCCAGCAGCGCCGGTCCGTGAATGCCGAAGAGCCACAGGAACGATTCGATGCCCGCGATGAGGAAGAGCGCGACGAAACTGTCGCCCAGAAATCCGAGCGGCGCGAGCAACGCCGCAAGCAGCGCCGCGACCGATACGTGCGCCGCGAACAGCAGCGCGGACACCGCCGCGACGGCGACGATGCCGATCGCGGTGCCGCCGCTACCGGCAACGTACCGGCGCGCGAGCACGATCGCGCCGGCCGACGCGAGACAGCACAAGATCGCGGTGAAGAGCCCCGACGTGCCGAGCGTTGCGGCCAGCACGGTGAACGACTTCCACACCGCGCGCGGCAACGCGAAACCGAACGCGCACATCGCCGCGCCGAGCACGGCACCGATCGGCAAGACCAGGCGTTGCGCCAAGCGCACCGCGAGCACGAGCAGCAGCAGGATCGACATCACGGCGAAACCGCCGGGAATGCTGAGCTTCAGCCGATTGACGAACGAACCGGGTTCGAAGAAGACGATCAGCACGCCGAGCGCGATCAGCAATCCGCCGAAGCTGATCGGCAGCGCTTCCCGCAGCGCGAGGACTGCCGGCGCGTTGCCGAAGCGCTGGGCAAACGGCGCAACGCGCCGCTCGAGCCAGCTCAGCCCTTGGACAACACGCGGTTCAGAGCCGTCTGACGACTGCCTCGACGCGTCCGACGACCGTAACATCGTCGACGTAGATTGGCTCCATAGTTCGATTCTCCGGCTGAAGCCGGATGCGATTCGCTTCGCGGTAGAACGTCTTCACGGTTGCTTCGCCCTCGATCATCGCCACGACGATCTCGCCATTGTTTGCGGTGGGCTGGGGTTGGACCACGATCAGGTCGCCGTCGAGGATCGCAGCGTCGACCATCGAGTCGCCCTTGACGCGCAACATGAACGAACCGCCGCCCTTGCCCACAAAGCTCGAGGGCAACACGAAGGTATCTTCGAGGTTCTCGGTCGCCGTGATCGGCACACCGGCCGCGACCCGGCCCACAATCGGGAGAGAGATCGTCTCGGGGCCGGATTCGCGGCGTGCCGGTGGTGCTACCGCACGCAGCACCATGTCGGCCGGCACCAGGGCGCGGGGCTTCGTGGGATCGCGGCGCAATAGGCCGCGGCGCTCCAACGTCTTCAGATGGGATTGGACGGTCGACGACGAGGACAGCCCAACGCGCTCGCCGATCTCGCGGACGGACGGCGGGTAGCCCATTTCAGCCGTAAACTCGCGGATGACGTCGAGGATGCGCAGCTGCTTCTCGGTCGTTCCTCGATCGATCATGGTTCCTCCGATCGGCGGCAGACCCCAAAACTTCAACGAAGCTCATCGGTAGTGCCACCCAGTAGGCACAGCGTTAGCGCACGCTGCCCGTATTGGGTCCGATCCTAGCACGATTGCGTCCCAAAATGCAAACGTATGTTCGAGAGACATCTTGACGCTTGCCCGGCGGCGGGTGTATCATCTGGTGGACGAACAAGCGTTTGGCACTATATCTAGGGAGTACACGAGAAATGCGCGGAACGCCGAGAAAACGATTCACCCTGATGCCGCTGATCGCGATCGCAGGCCTCAGCCTGGTGGTCACGCTGCCCGCACTCTCCGCCACTCAGCTCCACGCCGCCAAGCCGGTCACGTACACGAACGTGACGGTCAAGTCGGGCGACAGCCTGTGGAATCTGGCCGACGATCGCACGCCCCGCGGCGGCGACGTCCAAGCGACGGTCGACGCAATCATCGCCGTCAACCACCTCCACGGCGCCGAGATCGCCCCCGGCCAGCACCTCAGCATCCCCCAATAACTTCGCCCTAGGGCACAAGCCGCGGTCGGACCGCCGGCCAGGAAAGGAGCCGTATCAAGCACGGCTCCTTTTTCTATTCGGTCGGCACTAAAAGGGCAACGTGCTCGGCACGGCGCTCCGCTCGGAATGACACGCATCTGGGCCACGCCTCTTTGGTCGCGCTATTTTGACCAAAGCTCCGCCGAGGCGAGTTTGGCGCCTTCGACGAGTGATTGGAATTTGGCCCAGACGATCGTCTCGTGGATTTCGGGGACGCCGCCGGGATTGGTGGCGAAGCCGCAGTCGCTGCCGGCGATCACGCGCTCTTTGCCGAGGGTGCGGGCGTAGCGGATGATCCGTTGCGAGACGACTTCGGGGTGCTCGACCAGCGGGCTCGTGTGGGTGATCACGCCGGGAATAATGAGCGCGTCGTCGGGCAGCTTGGCCTCGCGCCAGAGCTTCCATTCATGTTCGTGCCGCGGGTTCGCGGCCTCGAACGAGAACGCGCCGGCCTTGACGCTCATCACGAGGTCGACGAAGTGCTTGAGTTCGAGATCCGAGGTGCGCGGCCCGATGTTGATGCCGTAGCAGGTGTGGTAGCGGATCTTCTCCTTCGGGATATCGCGAACTGCATGGTTGAGCGCCTCGACGCGCAGCGTTCCCCATTTCACCACGTCCGCGACGGTTGAATTGGGATCGACCATGTAGTGCATGGCGAGGAACGGGTCGTCGAGCTGCAAGATGAAGCCCGCGTCGACGATAGCGTGATACTCGTGGCGCATTGCATCGGCGATCGCGAAAAGATACTCGTCGTCTTTTTTGTAGTAGCTGTTCTTCTGCCAGCCTTCGACGCTTGCCGGCGAGGCGCTCGGTACGAACACGTCCGCGACCGGCTTGCCGGCCGTGGCACGCTTGAGGTTCGCCAAGTCGCGCTTGAGCTGCGCGTCGCCCTTGTAGGTGATCGGCCCCGTGCAGATCACGCTGTCGACGTGACCGCCCGGACCGCGGTGCTCCGCGTAGTATTCCGGAAAGTTGAGCAGCTCGCGCGAGCCGGCAAACGGAACGCGCCCGGGCGGCGTCGGAAAGGGCTCGTAGCCGCCGAGCCGCTCGTTCAGATACGCGATAAAACCGGCCTTCGACTGCTCGCCATCATCGACGACATCGATCCCGAGTGCGACTTGCTTTTCGACGATCGCATCGACCGCGTCGGCGACGGCCGCATCGTATTTCAAATCCGACACATCGACGCCGCGCGCCCGTTTCATTGCCAGATCGACCAGCGCGTCCGGCCGCGGCAAACTGCCGGTGTGCGTCGTGAGTATCCGTTCAGTGCTGCGTGTCATAACTCTGCTTCATAGTAAATACCCGTGCGGACGGCTCGCTCGCACCCACGTGTGTTTCGCGGCGTCCCACTGCGCCATTTCCTCGGCGTTCTCGCCGATCCCGCGCTGTCCGCCGTCGCTCATGTCGTACACGCCGTCGATGCCGACCCACCCATGAAGATGGACCAGGTAATCGTGAATCGCCGCAGCACTCGCATCCGGGCCGAACTTACGCAACGCATCGATCAGCATGATCGTCGGATCCCACGGCAAGTTGGTCGCGAAATCCGGGCGCACGCCGACGGCCTTGAGCGATTTTACATACGCCGCTTGCGCATCGCGAATGGGACCCGCCGGCGTGCCCTCCGGCGTCGACGCCAGCAAAGTCGGGAAGAATAACCGCTTCGGCAAGAACTTCTCATACGCCGCGAGCTGTGCGTAAATCAAGTTGGAGCTCGGAATCTGCACCGGCACGTCGAGTCCGGCATCGCTGATCGCGCGCAGCGCGGTCGCAACGGGCGTACCGGTCGTCCACAACAGAATCGCATCGGGCTTCGCCGCCACGATGCGCGCGATCTGCGCGGACACGCTCACGTCGGCGGGACCGAAGCGTTCGCGCGCCACGAGTTGCACGTCCTTGTTTTCCGGGAGCGCGAGCGTCTGCATCGTCTTTGCGTCGTAGTCCGAGCCGGTCGCATCGGTCGACGTGATCATCGCTAGCCGCTTCCAGCCGCGCAAGCGGAAGTTGCGCACGCCGACGTTGATGATGTCGCTCGCGCCCGTACTCGCCGAGAAGACGTAGCCGAACGGCGTCGTCTTCACGAGCGGCGAGAGACAGTAATCGACCGGTCCGGCCTTGTCGACCAGCGGAACGGAGGCGTTGCACACCGTGCTCGGTCCGCCGTCGATGAACAGCGCATCGTGTTTGGCGATGAAGCCGTTCACGATCTGCACGCCGAGTTGCGCCGACGTCTGCGAATCGACGGTGGCGATCTTGAGCGGCCGCCCGCGAATGCCGCCGGTCTCGTTGGTGAGAATTTCGATAGCGCGAAACGCATTGATATACGCCGTCGCCAGAAACGCCCCGCCGCCCGTGCTCGGCACGATCGCATCGATCACGACCGGCGCGCCGGACACGCCGGGAGCGCCGGCGCCCAACAGCCCAACGACCAGACCAACCACGCCAAACCGGTATAGTCTCTGTACTATCATGGTCCGACATATATCGCATCACCCGGCATTTGTCATCCCGAGCTCGTCGCTGTCATTCCGAGCTGGTCGAGGGACCGCCACCAGCCGCGTTTTTAGCGGAGGATCTCCACCAGCAGCACCCAGGAGTTGAGGAAGGCGACGATGATGGCGATGAGCATCGAGAAGGCCAGCGCGTACAGGCCGGCCTCGACGCCGAAGCAGAGGGCGATCGCGCCGGCCAACGCGGGCAGCGCGGCAAGCTGGACGATGAACGCGCTTAGCCGCGTACCCGAAGCGTACGCTTTCGGCGCGCGCGAGGCCGCGATCGTGAGCCGGACGGTGAACACGAAGGCGATGGCGGTCGTCACGAACTCTTCGGCTCCGGTGGCAAACGTCGGCTGATGCGGCCAGAGCCCAATCAGCGCTTCAATCACCGAGCCGAGAAGCAGCACGATCGTTACACCGGCACGCGGCGGCAACCACGGCTGTTTGATGATGCTTTCGATGTTGATCGATAGCGCGACGAAGAGCAGGCCGGCGAGCGCGGCGCCCGCGCCGGCCTGCGCTACGAAGAAGTCGTGCCACCCTTCCAGTTCCAACCGCCATGCCTCAAAAGCCGTAACCCGTGACTTGTTCGGCGACGGCGACCAGGTTGAGGTGATTGGCCGGCCCGTCGATTCCATACAACTCTACCACGTACGGCGTAGCGGACGGCGCGGCGACGGTGGTGAGCGGCACGACGGTCCCGGTCGCGATGCCGATACCGTCGTAGAATGAGGTGGGTGCGGCCGCGAGGGCCGACGTTACCGCCGGGTTGACCACCGCCGCGCTCACCGCCGAGACCACCGGCGCCGCGACGCTCGATGCGCCCGTAAGCGTCGCCGGAACGCCGCCGGCAACGTCGCCGAAGCCGACCGATTTGAGTGGGGTTGTCGCGCTGAATGCGGGCGCCGCGTTCTGCGAGATCGCCTCGGCGCCGGCGGGCGCGGAGACGAAGCTCGGCTCGCCGTACACGTAGAGTCCGAGCGTATGCGTCGCCGCCGTTCCACCGAGCACGATCGTCTCTCGCGCCGCGTTTCCGTTCACGCCCGGTGCGATCGTCGTTACTGCGATCGCTGAGGTCCCGAAGTAGGGTCCCGGCGCGGTCGCACACTCGGAACCCGCGGGTCCGGCGAACGCGCCGAGCGCCGGATAAACCGCCACCGTATGGCTGATGCCTCCGCCGACGGCGTAGAGACTCGTCGATGCGCTGCCGTACGAAACCGACGGCGTGGTGACGAGCAAGGGCGTCTGATCGATGCAGACGTCGGCCGATGCATAGTCCGGCGAGCCCTCCACGAACCGCAAGAGCGCGGTGCTCGTTCCACCGGGCTGATAGGTGCCGCTCGATCCGCCGGCATTGTTCGGCGTTCCCGCAAACGGCAACGCGGTACCGTTTCCACCCGAACACGCCGTAGCCGTGAGGGCGAATGCGGCCAGCGCCGCCAGACGCGCGAAATGATGCTTCATCACTGCGGTGACCTCTCTAGAATCGGACCGCGAAGTCGACCGCTTCACGATTTTGGCTATAGTTGAACGCCGGCACGACGTAGTCGGTGTACTGCTGGTTGCCGAAGAGCACGCCGATGGATTGCGTCGTGCGCGGAATCGTGTAATTCAAACTCGCCGATGCGTCGTTCTTGTGCTGCGCGATATTTTGACCGAGCGTCGTACCGTACGAGCCGTGATAGGTCTGCATGTCGTACACCGCATTGAAGGTGAGATGACGCGTGAGTGGGACCGACACCGACGGCGCGATCGTGCCGTGATACTCATCGACGAAGTTCGGATAGAACAGCACCGGCGTGGCGCCGCCCGCGAGGTAAGCGTTGTCCGCCGCACTGGCAGCAGAATCGGCGCTGCCGCTCGCGAGATTGAACGGCACGTAGGCATACGCGGTCTGGTCGCGGCGCGAGAGGTGTTCGGTGCCGATCGTCAAGTTCGCAGTGGCGCGCGAGCCGTGCAGCGGCAGGCCGAGCTGGAAACCACCCTCGAGTTTATCGAACTTCGCCGCCGTGCCGGATGCGAAACCCGGACCGTAGGTGATCTGTCCGAACGCATCGGGCGTTATCTCGGAGAGCCGTTGCGCGCGAACGAACACCGAGTTGCCCCACACCGCGTTGCCGATCGGAATCGTCAGCTCGCCGGAGAAGCCGCGCGTATTGGGCGCGTAATTGCTGAAGAATTCCGGTCCGCTGGCGGCAAACGGATTGAAGACCGGATAGATATAGGTCAATGCCGGATTGCGGCTCGTGCACGCGGTGGTGCAGCCGGGCGTCACGGCGCCGTCGAACGTTTGATTGATGGCGAGGTTGTTCGCGAAGCCGAAGAAGCCGGGCATGAAGGTGCCGCGCCACCCGGCGAACGTTGCCGGCGCGGGCCCGAGATATTCGAGCGGTCCGCCGTCGAGGAAGTTTGCGCCCACGGCCTGATACTGAACGGTCGCACGCGCGCCGAACGCGCGCAGGCGCAGTCCTAGTACCGCGGCACTATCGGTAACCGGAGCGAGGTTGAACGCATCGGGCGTGTACTTGCTGTAGGCACCTTCGGCGTAGAGCACCGGCTGCACCGCGCGCACGACACCCGCCGGGACGAACGTAAGCGGAATGCGCGCGTCCACACCCATGACCGTGTCGCTGAGCGCGCCGTAGCCATTGCCGAAGTACGTGGGAACGGTCGGCGAGGTGCCGGCGTCGACGATGCGGCTGAGCGAGAAGCCGACTTCGGTGCCGGGCAGCAGCGGAATTTCTTGGTTCACGCGCGCGGTGAAATGCTCGCGCGTGTAGCCGAATTGCGATGGGCCGGCACTACTCCCGGTGCCGGCGCCGGTGTTGTACGAGACTTGGACGATCGAGCCGGCGGGCAGCGGCGCTTGAAAGACGACCTGGTTCGTTTGATCGATGTAATACCAGGTGCCGGGGCGGATCGGGCACGGCGCACCGCCGGGCGTGAGACCGGCCGGCGTGCAGACGGTGCCGTTGACCGCCGAGATGTAGACGCTGCCGATCGCCGCCTTCTGGCTCAGATAGAGCGAGGGAACGGGGCCGGCACTAGCCGTGTACGTATCGGTGTGCACCGTCCCCGTCAGCGCCGTCGCCGCGCCGCTTTGAAAGTAGCTCGACTGACCGGGCGTGACGGTCAAGAAGTAGTTGTTGTAGGGCGCGCCCGGAAACGTGTCGACCATCGACTGATCGATCGTCGACCACGCAACTTGAAACTGCGTCGTTCGGCCGAGCCGGCCCCCGAGTTCGATGCCGTTTTCATACGGCTGCGCGGGATTTTGGAAATCGCCGCCCTGCTTCGTGGCATCGGGCGCGCTGTAGGTGAGGCCGAGGCGCGATGATGCGAGATTGTCGAGCTGTCCGCCGCGCACGTAGAAGTCGTGCAGCCCGGCGAAGTGCCCCACGTTCAGGACGAGCGCCGGCTCGAAGACGTAACCGCCGGGCGAGGTGAACGGACTATCGTACTGCTGCACGTGGATCGGCAGCGAAAGCGCGACGTTTTCGTTGAAAGCGTACGTCGGGCTGACCTTCGTATCGAAACGCAGGACGTTCGTATTCGGCTGGTGGTCGAAGGGATCGTTATCGGCCGGGCTCGTCAAGTAGGCGTTGATGAACGGGTCGAGATCGGTCCCCGTCATTGCCGGATGCAGGATCACATCTCGGAACGACTGGTCCGCGACCACCGCGCCTTGCACGGAGAAACCTTGCTGCGAGGGCCGCTGACCGGCCGGCAGCAACGCGTCGCTCACCGACGTGATGCGAACGCCGATCAGCACGAGTTCGTAGCGGTAGTCGTCTGCGAGACGCTGCAGGCGCGCGAGATCCGCACGCGAGACATTGCCGGCGCGCCGAGCTTTGGCGATCGCGCGCGCGATCAGCTTCGCCACGTCGGCCCGCGTGCGCGGACGATCGCCGCGAAATGCGTGATCGGGATAGCCGTCGAGCAGACCGTCGGCGGCCAGTTTGTCGATCGCCGCGTACGTCCACGGTTCGGGAATTTCGTACGAGGGCGCCGCGGCTGCGGTCAGCGTTGCGGCGCCGAACAGCGCGGCCGAAACGGACGCTGCGCTGATGAGGGAAGCGATGCGGTTGATCATGGTCTCCCCTTACTGCAGCGGGTTTTGCGGATCGGTAACCGCAACGGTGATGGAGCCGCCGGCGCCGGTGGTCGCCGGGGTCGTATTACCGATGACGACGTTGGCGGTAACCGTCACGCAGTACGGATATGTCGTCGTAAGCGTTGAGCCGGCGGGCGCCGGAATCGTGGGCGGCGGGCTGAACAGCACGTTCGCTTCGTTGGTCGGATCGATCGTGATGTAGATCGAGAAGTCGGTCGTGTACGGCGTCGTGACGCCGCCCGTCGTCCTCGTAATCGTCGCGCATGCTCGCGTATCGCCGGCTGCATCGTAGGCGTACGTTCCGCCCGAGACGAGCGTCGCGCTCCAGAGGAACCGGTTGTTGCTGAGGATGCCGTTCGTTGATCCCGCCGTCGCGACCGCAGCGAGTGCGAGGCTGCCGCCGGGAACGACTCGCGCAACATTGACCGGCGCGGCAACGCTGACGGAGACGTTGCTCGGCGTTTGATTCGATGTGGTGCTTAGCACTGCGCCGCCGTTGCCGCACGCACTCAGCGCGCCAACAGCAAACGCTGCAGCTACCCATAACATGAAGCGATGCATACGGGCCCGCCGGTTCGCATGCATCATCTGCGCTCCTTTCGATTTTTTGAAAGGAGAATATCCGACTTTTCGGAGTATGCGGAGAGCGCTGCCGGGCGCTCGCCTGCTTAATTCGACTTCGAGACGATCACTAAACTATGGCCGTCGTGGCGTTCGAGAAACTCCATGCCGTCCATAATCCACGTGTCGAGGCCGCCACTCACGTGCTTGAGCACTTCACGCACGAGGTGACGGCGATTGCGCAGCCACGTCAGCTCCGTGCGCGTCGTTGCGAGCCACACGGCTTCCTCGCACTCCTCGCACTGATACCCGACGCGCACGCCTACGCGCGAACGGTTTTGAGACGTTCGGCGAGCAGCTTCGGAATGTCCGACGGACGGTCGGCAACGGGCGCGCCGATCGCTTCGAACGCTTTGACCTTGCTCTCCGGCGTGCCGGTGTTGCCCGAGATAATCGCGCCGGCGTGACCCAGCCGCGCACCCTTCGGAGCCGAGCGGCCGCCGATGAACGCGACGACCGGCTTGTTCGGCATGTGCTTGCCGATGAATTCCGCCGCCGCTTCTTCCGCCGCGCCGCCGATTTCGCCGGCCACGACGACCGCGTGCGTTTCCGGATCGTTGGCGAACTCGCGCAGGCAGTCGACGAACGACGTGCCGATGATCGTATCGCCGCCGATGCCGACGCAGGTCGACTGACCGAGGCCCGCGCGCGTGAGACCGTCGACGATTTCATACGTCAGCGTTCCCGAACGCGAGATCATCCCGACGTTACCGGCCTTGAACACTTGGCTCGGCATGATGCCGACGAGCGACTTGCCGGGCGAAATCACGCCCGGGCAATTGGGCCCGATGATGCGCATGCCTTTGGTCGTCGCGACGACCTTGAGCATCTCGTGCACCGGAATGCCCTCGGTGATGCACACCGCGAACTCGATGCCCGCATCGTAGGCTTCATAGAGCGCATCGGAGCCGGCCTGCGGCGGAACGAAGATGATCGAGTGCGTGGCACCGGTCGCGTCGACCGCATCTTTGACCGTGTTGAACACCGGCTGACCGGTCTCGATCTTGGTGCCGCCCTTGCCGGGCGTGACGCCGCCGACGATGTTCGTGCCGTACGCGATCATCTTTTGCGTGTGGAAGAGGCCTTCGCGGCCGGTGATCCCTTGAACGATCACCTTAGAGTTCTTATCGAGGAAGATCGCCACGGCTACTTCGCACCTTTCGTGAGCGCGACAGCTTTGGCCGCACCTTCATCCATCGTTTCGACCGGATAGAATCCGGCGTCGGCCAAAATCTTGCGGCCCTCTTCAGCGTTCGTGCCGGTCAAGCGAATGACCATCGGCACCTTACGCACGTCGTCGCCCTTGAGCGCATCGACGATGCCGAGCGCAACTTGATCGCCGCGCGTGATCCCGCCGAAGATGTTGATGAACATCGCCTTGACCCGCGGATCGCTCGTGACGAGGTTGTAGCTCTTTTTCACGAGGTCGGCTTGCGCGCCGCCGCCGATATCGAGGAAGTTCGTCGCGCCGCCGCCGGCGTTTTTGACCGCGTCCATCGTGCCCATGCCGAGGCCGGCACCGTTCGCGATCGTGCCGATTTCTTTGGCCGGCTCGCCCGCTTCATCGAGCAGTTTCTTATAGTTGAACATGCCGAGCCCGATCGCGAGCGCGGCTTCCTGATCCTCATCCGACGGTGCGGCTTTGTTCCAGGCCTGCACGTCGGGATGTTTCCAGAGGCCGTTGTCGTCGAGGTCGACCTTCGCATCGGCCGCGATCACGGTGCCTTCTTTGGTGAGGACGAGCGGGTTGATCTCGAGCAAGTTCGCGCCGTACGTCATGAACAGTTCGTAGAGTCCGGCGCAAATTTTCGGGAACGTCTTGCCGTAACCGGCCGGCAGCCCCGCGGCGAAGAACAGCGAGCGCGCGATGTAGGGCGAGAAGCCGATCGCCGGATCGACTTCGTACTTCACGATCGCATCCGGATCGTGCTCGGCGACTTCTTCGACGTCCATGCCGCCCTTGGCGCTGCAGATGAACACCGGCCGGCGCGCGTCGCGATCGACCGTGATCGAGATGTACGCCTCGCTCTCGATGTTCGTCTTCTCTTCGACCAGCAGCGACTTCACCGTCTCCCCGTCGGGATTTTGAATCGAGACGAGGTGCTTGCCGATCAATTCTTTCGCGAGCGTTTCGCCTTCAGCGGCAGTGTCGGCGAATTTGATGCCGCCCGCTTTGCCGCGGCCGCCCATCATGACTTGGCTCTTGAGGACCCACGAACCGGGGTTCTTCTCGATGAACGCCTTGACTTCGGCGGGCGTGGTGGCAAAGACGCCGTTCGGGGTCGGGATACCGACGCGCCGGAACAGGTCCTTGCCCTGATATTCGATCAATTTCATGGCCCGAGTCGGTTCCCCGGACGTCCCGGCGCACCCTGGACGACTTAGGTCGTCATCGAACCTGAAGCGGGATGACGAGCTTCTCGGTGTCGTTGGGATGGAAATCGGGAATGCGATTGAGGAACGGCGTCAACGTGAGACGGTACGTGCCTGGAACGGCCGGCGCGACCACCCTCCCGAGGGCGTACGCCGTTTCGCCTTGCGCAATCGTGTCCGGAACGAACAGTATCGCCGCCGCGCTCGCCGGACCGGACACATCCACACGAACGCGCGCTTGGCCGTTCCAGTATCCGGAGCGGTAACCATACAAGCGAGACGAACCTCGATTTTGCAGCGTCGCGACGAGCGCGATCGGCTCGCCCGCGCTTGCGGTGAGCACCCGCGCCGGTTCCATACCGGCTTCACGAACGCTGGTCGGCGCGAATGCGACGTGCGCGAGATATTGCGGCACGTCGAGCCGGTTGCGCTGGAACTTGCGGAATGTCGCGGCGGCGTCCCGCTGCACCTGACTGTCGTTGACAATCCACACCCGCGCCGGATCGATGTCGATGTCGACCGGGATTCCGCTCCACTGACTTTCCTCTTCACCATTCGCGCCGGCGAATTGAACCCCGACGGACGCAAACAGCAGCACCACGAACGCCGCGGAGACGACGGTGCGAGCGAGGCTACCGCGCCAGAACTCGAACGGCTTCTCCGGCAGAACGTAAATGAGCAGCAGCGCTCCGATACCGGCGATGTCCGTCAGGTAGCGAGCGCCGAACGACGCGCCGCCCCACCATCCGGTGAAGAAGCTGTATTGCAGGATCAAGACGGCGGCCGCCGCCGTAAGAGCGAGCACCAAGCGCGCGGGCGCCGTACGGGCACGAGCGGCATACCACACGCCTGCGACCGAAAACACGAACAGGGGTGTAAAGACGAAAAGCCCTTTCCCCGGACTGATCAGCAAGCCGACTAGGCTTTCGGCAAACTGCGCGAGCGTGACGACGTAGCGCGGACCGAGCCCGCCGTAACCGCCGATCAGCGTACCGAACGAGTACTCATTCCATAGCGCTCCGGGCGCGAGGCCGATCGCCGTTCCGACGGCAAACGGCCACGAACTCCGGCGAAATTCCCAGACCGTAAACGCGAACGCAGCGACGAGAAAGAGCGCCGCCGTCGGGCGCACCACCGGCAAGAAGCCCGCGCAAACGCCGGCGAAAAACAGCCACCACCCAAGCGACCTGCCGCGCGCGCGCGTGGCGGCGAGCAACGCGCACGTCATCGTCAGCACAACGAGATTGACCGGCCCATGCTGCCACAACGCTTGCGAGCCGATCGTCCACATTTCCGTGCCGGCCGCGAAGAACACGGTGACGATCAGCGCGCGCGTGAGGCCGCCGATCTGGCGAGCGCAGAGAAACATCATCACCGCGGCAAGCGCCGCGAGCGACATTGCGGCCAACTTCTCGTAATGAACGCGAACGCGTTCGAAGTCGACGGACGTTATGTCGACCGGTTGATGCTTTGCGTGTAACTGGGCGTCGAAGGCCGCATACAGCAGCGCGCTCAGCAGCGCCGTACCGATCGGGAAAAACGAGGTGATTTGGCCGGCTCGGCCCGGCACAAAGATATATGAAGCGCCGAAACCCTGAAAGTAGCTGGTGCGAAAGTCGTCAAATTCGAGCTCGTGATGTTCGAGCACGTTGAACGTCCACAGCGAGTTCGGCGCACTGTCGAAGGTGTAGATGTAGGTATCGCCGTTCGAGCGGTAGAGCGCGAGGCACGCAACGACGATCAAGACCGAAATCGCGACGTTTTGCCGGATGACGGACTGCCGGAGGCGTTGGACGAGCCTATTCACCCAGGCGGCCGACCAGATCGCGGGAGATGATCACTTGCTGTATCTCTGAGGTGCCCTCGTAGATCTCGGTGATTTTGGCATCGCGGTAATAGCGCTCGACCGGGAACTCCGTCGTGTAGCCGTAGCCGCCGTGAATTTGCACGGCTTCGGAGGCGTGCGTCCGTGCGGCGGTCGATGCGAAGAGCTTGGCCTTGCTCGCGGCGATCGTGAAGGGTTCACCGGCGTCGCACAACGCGGCGGCGCGATAGGTCAGCAAGCGCGCCGCATCCAGATCGGTTGCCATCTGCGCGATCTTGAACGCGATGCCTTCGAACGCGCCGATCTTCCGTCCGAATGCGACACGCTCGGTGGCGAACTTCACCGATGCATCGAGGCACGCGGCGAGAATCCCCACGGCCTGCGACGCGATGCCGATACGGCCCGCGCCCAAGGTCGCGAGCGCCGAGGTAAAGCCCGTGCCCTCGACACCGATCCGCGCGCTCGCCGGCACGCGCACGTCGGTGAACACGAGATCGACCGTGTTGCTCGTATGGATGCCGAGTTTTTCGGTGACTTTCTCCACCTCGACACCCGGCAGCGACATATCGATGAGAAATGCCGAGATACCGTGCGCGCCGGCGTCGCCGGTGCGGAACATCGCCATGACGACGGCGGCGTAACCGCCGTTCGTGCACCACTGCTTGCGGCCGTTGAGGACGTAGTTCTCGCCGTCGGGCACCGCGCGCGAACGGATCGCCGCCGCGTCGGAGCCGGCATCGGGTTCGGTCAGCGCAAAGCCCGCGAGCGCGTCCTTGGTCGCGAGTTCCGGTAACCAGCGCTCGCGCTGTTCTTCGCTGCCGAGCTTCGCGATCGCATTGCAGATCATCGAATGCACCGAGAGCGTCGTCGCCGTGCCCGCATCGACGCGCGCGATCTCTTCGATCGTCAGCGCGTAGCTGACGTAGTCCGCCGCGCTGCCGCCGTACGCTTCGGGAACTTGCAACCCCATGAGCCCGGCATCGGTGAGCGTCGTGAAGAGCGCACGCGGAAACGTATGCTCGCGGTCCCAGCCGGTGACGTGTGGCGCGATCTCGCGCACGGCAATTTCGCGCGCAAGTTCACCGACCGCGCGCTGGTCGTCAGTCGGCTCGAACGGCGTCACACCGCCGCCGGAACCGTTACCGTGCCGCGATAGTCGTAAAAGCCGCGGCCCGACTTCTTTCCGAGCCAGCCGGCGGCAACGTATTGCTTGAGCAAAGGGCACGCACGGTACTTCGAATCGCCGAAGCCGTCGTAGAGCACGTTCATGATCGCGAGACACGTATCGAGACCGATGAAGTCGGCCAACGTCAACGGACCCATCGGATGATTCATGCCCAGCTTCATCACGGTGTCGATCGCGTCGATCGACGCCACGCCTTCGTACACGGCGAAGATCGCTTCGTTGATCATCGGCATCAGGATCCGGTTGGCGATGAAGCCCGGGAAATCGCGCACTTCGACCGGCGTCTTGCCGAGCGAGGTGGCCAGCTCGATGATCGCGCGCGCCGTGGCATCGCTCGTTGCGATGCCGCGAATCACTTCGACCAGCATCATGACCGGAACCGGATTCATGAAGTGCATCCCGATCACACGTTCGGGCTTGCTCGTCGTCGCGCCGAGCGTGGTGATCGAGATCGAGCTCGTGTTGCTGGCGAGAATCGTGTCGGGCGCGGTGTTCTCATCGAGCCGGTGGAACAGATCGACCTTCGTATCGAAGTCTTCCGTCGCCGCCTCGATCGCGAGCGCCACGTCGAGATCCTCGAAGTGCGGACGCGCGTCGATGTGCTCGAGCACCTTGCCGCGCGCATCGGCCGTCATGCGGCCCTTGTCGACGTCGCGTTGCAAGCGCTTCGCGATGCCGTCGATGCCGCGCGCGATGCGCACCTCATCGACGTCGTTGAGTAGTACCTCGTGCCCGTGCATGGCAAAGACTTGCGCGATGCCGGCTCCCATCTGGCCGGCACCGACAACCATCAGACGCATGGATTATCCGACGCGTACCAGGATCGCGTCACCTTGGCCGCCACCGCTGCAGATCGCGGCGATGCCGAGGCCGCCGCCGCGCCGGCGCAGCTGGTGAATGACCGACGCGGTCACTCGCGCGCCCGACGCGCCGAGCGGATGACCGAACGCGACCGCGCCGCCTTGCACGTTGATCGTGGTCGGATCGAGACCGAGGCGTCCCGCCGCCGTGAGCGCGACCGCGGCGAAGGCTTCGTTGAATTCCCACACCGCGATGTCGGAGGTCTTGAGCTTCATGCGATCGAGCAGTTTCTGCGTGGCCATCGCGGGCGTCAGTGCGAGATACGGCGGATCCCACGCGGCGCCGGCGTGCCCTTCGATCGAACCGAGCACTTCGACCCCGTTGCGCTTGGCATAGTCGGCGCTCGCGAGCACGAGCGCTGCGGCGCCGTCGTTCACGCCGGGCGCGTTGCCGGCCGTCACGGTACCGTCTTTATCGAGCGGCTTGAGTTTCGCCATCGCTTCGATCGACGCGTCGGCACGCACCGGTTCGTCGCGATCGACGAGGGTCGCCGGCACGTCGCCGGTGACGTACGCGCTGTACTTCTTCGGATCGGCGACCATCGCCGAGGGATGTCCCCAGACGGAGCCATTGCCGCCCGCGGCAACCGGCACGCGCTCGCGCGCCGGGATCGGAAGTTCGTCGACGACGATCTTGCCCTTCGCCTTCGTCGCTACGCGAATCGGCGCAATTTCAGCGGCCAGATATCCGGCTTCGTGCGCGGCATGCGCGCGCGCATGCGACTGGTACGCGAACTGATCTTGCACTTCGCGCGTCAGGCCGAGTTCGGCCGCGACCTTGGCCGCTTGCGACGCCATCGCCTCATCGAAGTAGTAGTCGAGCAGCCCGTCGTTGATCATGAGATCGACCAGCTCGCCGTTGCCGAAGCGGTACCCCGACCGCGCGTTGGGCAGCAAGTAGGGCGCGTTGGACATCGATTCCATGCCGCCGGCGACCACCACATCGTGCTCGTTGCCGTCGATCAGCCGCATGCCCATTGCGACCGCGACCATGCCCGACGCGCAGACCTTGTTGATCGTCTCGGCGGTGGTCGTTTTGGCCAGGCCGGCCTTGAACATCGCCTGGCGGGCAGGAGCCTGGCCGGCGCCCCCTTGGAGCACCTGGCCCATGATCACGTGCTCGATCTCGGCCGGATCGATGCCGGCCCGCGCTACGGCGTTGCGGATTGCATCGCCGCCGAGCGTCGTGGCGGAGAGGGACGACAGCGCGCCACCGAGGCGGCCGAACGGGGTACGGGCGGTAGCGAGAACGACGGTCGGCATAGGGCGCTCCTTACTTTTTTTGGGGAGCGTTACGTTCCGGACGTGGAAACGGGCTCCCTCGCATGCGGGTCAACTTGGGTGCAGACCACGCGGTCGTCCTCGGCGCACGATTCGCATTCGAACTGGACGGTCACGTGGGCGATCCCGTAAGCGTCGTGCATGGCCGTGGTGATCCGGTTGAGGACGGCCGTCGCCTCGCTCAGCCGGCGGTCGTCGAGCACGACGTGCGCCGAGAGCGCATGCGAGCCCGTGCCGATCGTCCAGACGTGCAGGTCGTGCACCGCGACGACGCCGTCGCACGTTTCGATCGTTGCACGCACGAGCGGCAGGCGCGCGTGATCGGGGACCGACTCCAACAACACGTGCATCGCCTGGCGCGCGACGTTGATGATGCCGGCAAGGATGATCGCCGCAACGAAGAGCGAGAGCGCGGGATCGATCCAGCTCATCCCCGTGGCGAGGATCACGAACCCGCCGGCAACGACCGCGATCGCGCCGAGCGCATCGCCGCCGACGTGCAAAAGCGCCGCGCGCATGTTGAGCGATTGTTTGTTCGCGCGCAGCAGCATCAGGCCGATCCCAAGATTTACCACGAAACCGATCGACGCGATCTCCGCCATCAGCATGCCTTCGGGCAACTGCGGCTGCACGAAGCGCTTGATCGCCTCGACGGCGATCAGCACGGTCACCGCGAGCAAGAGCGCGCTGTTGCCGAGCCCCGCCAGAATCTCGAGCCGCGCAAAGCCGAACGTCTGGCGCTCGTTCGCCGGCCGCGTCGACTGAATGCTCGCGGCGAGCGCGATCGCGAGCGCGACGACGTCCATCGTGACGTGCGCCGCGTCGGAGAGCAGCGCTAGCGAATGCGCTGCAAAGCCGCCGGCCGCTTCCAGGATCGCGACGGCTGCCGTCGCGACGAGGGCAATCTTCAGTTGGCCACTACCAGCTGCACCATGATCGTCGTGCGCGTGGTCGTGGTGGCCGCTCATTTTTTCCATGCCTTGACAGCGAGCGCGACGCACATCGCGCCGAACGTCAGGAAGGTGCGCGACTCGGCACTCCCGATCACCGCCGGGTCGTATTCGCCCTGCCGGCTGCCGCCTGGCGACGTCCGCGGCAGGACGCGCGGCACGGCGGCGACGTATTCGTCGAACTCGGCACCGAAGGTCGAGCGCAGGTACCGCTCTTCGTGCGGCACGACCACGCTGTACACGCCGAGCATCGCACCGAGCGCACCGGTGACGAGCGCCGCGCGCACGGCAGCGCTGTTCGCGCCGGTGAACGCGATCGCAAAGCCGGCCGCCGTGATGAAGTTGCCGACGTAGAGCGGATTACGAACGTACGCGTACGGTCCGTTCGTGACGAGCGCCGGCGCGGTGACGGCATCGCCGCGCGTCGTCACGCCGGAATAGCCGACGGCCCACGCGCGCACGGCTTCGCCGGCGAACGCGAGCGGCAGCCCGACGGCGATAGAAAATGCGCTCGGACGTCCGAACGCGGCAAGCACGACCGCCGGAACGGCCAGCAATTCTCCGCGGCGCGCGAAGACGAACGTGTCGATATCGCCGCCTTCGCTCACGAACGAGCCGCCTGGTAGATGTCGCGCAACGATTCCGTCAGCGTGAACCGCGGCTCCCAGCCCAGTTCGGCGCGCAGTTTCGTCGAGTCACCGCTGAGCAGCGGCAATTCGGACGCGCGCATACGTTCCGAGTCCTCGCGAATCTCAACCGGAACCCGGGCGATGGTGATCAACTGCCGCAGTACCTCTCGAATGGCGACCGGATGGCCGCTACTAATGTTAAACACTTCGCCCGAACGTCCGTTTGCAAGCAACAGCACGTAGGCCGCGACGACGTCGCGCACGTCGAGGAAATCACGCTGTGCCTCGAGGTTGCCGACCTGCAGCAACGGCGGCGCGCCGGCCGCGATATCTGCCAATTGCCTGGCAAATGACGCCACGACGAAACGCGGATCTTGCCCGGGACCGATATGGTTGAACGGCCGCGCTACGATGGAATCGAGGTCGTATGAGCGATGCCAGGCGAGTGCATAGGCTTCGGCCGCAACTTTGCTGGCAGCGTACGCATTTCCGGGCCGCAGCACGGTTGTTTCATCGAGCGGCATCCGCTCAGGCCGCTGGATACCATACACTTCGGCGCTGCTCACGACGAGCACGCGCAACGGCGCCTTGACTCGATCGCGATACGCACGCGCGGCTTCGAGGACATGCGCGGTTCCGGTCGCGTTGACCGCGAGCGTCGCCAACGGATCGGCAACGCTTTGCGGTACGAATGCTTGGCCGGCCAGATTGACGATCGCATCCGGCGCAGCCGCATCGACCGCAGCGCGCACCGCCGCCGCATCGAGGATATCGAACGTCAGCGGCGGCGCATCGTGCGGACCGCCGGCGGGAATCGGTTCGTGGCCCGCAGCACGCAACGCCTCGACCAGATGCCGGCCGACGAAACCTGTCGCACCGGTAACGAGGACACGCATGAGCTACACTGCGGCGAAGGGCCGCAGGCGCTCCAAATCCGCTTGCACCATCGTTTCAACGAGCCGCTCGAACGAGATCTCCGGCTCCCAACCGAGTACGCCTCGCGCTTTGCTCGAATCACCAACGAGCAGATCGACTTCGGCCGGGCGATAGAACCGCGGGTCGATGACGACGTAGCGCTCCCAATCCAGATCGACGTTGGCAAACGCCGCGCGCACGAACTCGCCGACGCTGCGCGTCACACCGGTCGCAATCACGTAGTCGTCCGGACCGGGCTGTTGCAACATCAACCACATCGCACGAACGTAGTCGCCGGCAAAACCCCAATCGCGGCGCGCTTCGAGATTACCGAGACGCAGTTCTTTCGCCAGGCCGAGCTTAATGCGCGCGACGCCGTCGGTAATCTTGCGCGTGACGAACTCTTTGCCGCGCCGGCTCGACTCGTGGTTGAACAAGATGCCGCTCACCGCATAGAGATCGTAGGACTCACGGTAGTTGATCGTGATCCAGTGGCCATACAGTTTTGCAACGCCGTAGGGGGAGCGCGGATAGAACGCGGTGTCCTCGTTCTGCGGCACCGCTTGCACCTTGCCGAACATTTCCGAACTCGAGGCCTGATAGAAGCGAATCTTGGGATTGGTCGTCCGAATCGCCTCGAGCACGCGCGTGACTCCGAGCGCTGTGAATTCGCCGGTCAGCACCGGCTGATCCCACGAGGTCGGCACGAACGACTGCGCCGCGAGGTTGTAGACCTCGTCGGGCTTCACGGCCGCGATGATCGACGTGATCGAACTCTGATCGAGCAGGTCGCCCGAGACGAACTCGATGTCATCGAAGATGTGCTGGATACGCTCGTGCACATCCGTCGACGTGCGGCGCGTCATCCCGACGACGCGGTAGCCCTTGGAAAGCAGCAGTTCGGCCAGATACGAGCCGTCTTGTCCCGTAACGCCGGTGATGAGGGCAGTCTTCATAGCTCCTATTGTGCCGGCGGCGTTGCGTCGGGCTTCGGCGGGTCGACGAGGATTCCGATGTTCGAACCGGAGTCATCGAAAACGAAATGGGTTTCGAACAGTTCCGGCTGCCCATCGTTGTTGGCAACCTTTGATTGGATCATCAGACGATGCATCGGTTTGCCTTCGTGCTTGACGATGCCGGAATAAAAGTACTGCACGAGCGGCGTCGCGCGTTCGTCGAGCGGTGCGAGGCGTCCGCGCTGCACGAGCATGTTCAACAGTCGCGTCTGCAGCGCGAGCGGCAGCAAGCGCGCGGTGTCGTCGGGCGTAAGGCGCACCTTGGTGAGATCTTCTGCGGCCTTATTCGACTCGCCGACCGGCTTGTCGGTGGTGTAGCGGATGATCGCGTCCCAATCGTCGGCCGGAATACCGGTGAACTGCATGCCGTAGCGCCAGACCTTACGGCCTTGATGCGTGACGTTGTCGGTCCACACGGTTTTCGCGCGCAGCCGGACTTGACGCTCATCGATTTGGGCGCGCAGCTCGAACTCTTTCTGCGTGACGCCTTCCTGGGTCAGAATGCAGCAGCCGCCGCCGCTCAGGTCGAGCCCGATCGCCGACTTCTGGGTTTTGCCATCAAGGCTGTAGGCTGCCCGATACGGACGGCGCTTTCGCGGATATTTCCGCTTATTTACGTCCTTGCCGGTAAACCAAGCAAGCAACTCGGGGAGCATTATCTCATAGGTTTCCCGGCGGGCGAATAAGTTCCGGCCTAGAGGTCGGCTAGTTGCGAGCAGAAGGCCGCGCGGACGGCGGCCAGATCGGCATCACTGCCGATCCAGTCATCGATGCTCAAGGCGAAGATCAGCGTCCCGTGGGTTCGCGTGATCACGTAGCCGGCGAGACCGCGCACATGCGACATCGAGCCCGTCTTGGCAATGACGTGGCCTTCCGCGGGCGTCCCGCGCATCGCGCCGCGCAGGTCGCCGCGCACACCGGCCATCGGCAGCGCGTTGAGGACGGTTTGACGATTCGGACCGTGCCAGTCGTGGCTGAGGATCGCGACGAGCGCGCGCGGCGTGAGACGGTTGTACTGCGAGAGACCGCTGCCGTCGGCGAGCGTTAGCGTGGCCGGATCGACGCCGATGCCGCGCAACCACGTCCGCTCGAGCGCGTGGCCGCCTTCGAGCGTCCCGGCATGCGCGTTCGCCGCGACGTCGACTTCGCGCAACAATTCTTCAGCGATGAGGTTGTCTGACGGCAGCCACATGTCGGCGAGCAGCGCGGCGAGCGGCTCGCCGTCGTGACGCCACACTACCGTTGGGGCTGCCGGCGCCGGCGTGAACGGCGCGTCGACGACATCGGGGATCGGGCCGGGCCATGACATTGACGGTTCGACCGTCACGCCGCGGCGCTGCAGCGCATCCGCGAAGTAGCGCAGCGCGAGCACTTCGGGCTGATCGACCGCAGCGTCGACGTGCGAGGGAGCGCCGAGCGGCGCCTCGCCGGTGATGACGACGTCGCCGCACGGGCCGGCGTGCACGTCCGTCGTGTCGGCGCGGCCTTGCGCGACCGTTCGCGCGGCCATCGTGAACGCCAGCAGCGTCGGTCCCGGACGGCACGGCACCGTCGTCGCATCGATCGGCACGAACGGCACCGGCAGCTGCAACACCGGCGGCGCGCCGATTGCGGCGCCCGGCGCGAGCGTGAGCGCGAGAACGTTCTCTTCGAACGGTAACCCGTTCACCACGGGCGCGTAATCTTGCAGCACGTCGTCGACCGACCAGCCCGGCGCGCGACGTTCGGCCGGCGTCACGTGCGACTCATCGAGCACCACGTGCGCGCTGACGATGCCGGCGCGTTGCACGGCATCGGCTGCCGCATCGAGATCGACGCGGTGCAGCAGCGGATCGCCGCCGCCATGGAGCACGAGCGTATCGCCGTCGCCGTGCGCGAGGACGGTCGCAAAGCGATAAGCGGGACCGAGCCGTTCGAGCGCGACGCTGCCGACGAGCAGCTTCATCGTCGACGCGGGCTGGATCGTGTCGTCGGCGTCGTGGCTGTAGAGCGTTTGGCCGTCGCTGGCCGTTACGAGCGTCGCAACGTGCGCGGCGTGCAGCGTCGGAGCAGCGAGGATGTGGTCGAGGGCGGCCGTCAAACCGAGGCCGGCTGCGACTGCAACGGCTACGAGCAACGCGCCTCGATGAATTCATCGAGCGCCGTCTGCCAGCGCGGCAGCGGCGGGAGTCCCAACGCGGCAAACGTCGTGTTATCGAGCGCCGAATACATCGGCCGCTGCACGGGATTGTTGAACGATGCGTAGGGGACGGGCTCGATTTCCGCATCGCCCAAGCCCGCCTTGACAAACGCCGCTTGCACGAACTCGAACCACGTGCACGCCCCGGCGTTCGTGACGTGATGTATTCCATACGCTTGCGCATCGATCAAACCGTGGATCGCGCGCGCAACGTGCGGTGCGTACGATGGCGAGAACGTCATGTCGGCGACCATACGCGTCGGCTCGCCGCGTTCGGCTTGGCCCAGCACCTTGTTGATGAGCGTGTAGCCCTTGCTCGACGTACCGGTCGTGCCGAAGACGCCGCTCGTGCGAATGACGTAGTGCTTGGGCCCGCTGCGACGGGTGAGCAACTCGCCGCCGAGTTTCGAGACGCCGTACGCGGTGCGCGGACCGGTGGCATCGGATTCGCGATACGGTCGCGGCGCGGTCCCTTCGAACACGTAGTCGGTGCTGATCGTCATGAAGGGGACGTCGCGTTGCGCGCACGCGCGGGCAAAGCCGTCGACGGCCAGCGTATTCGCGGCAAACGCTTTATCCGGTTCGCGTTCGCACAGATCGACGTTGTGAAACGCCGCGCAGTTGATGGCGATATCGTACTTCGCGCCATCGAGCAAGGCTGCCGGATCGTCGGAAACGAGATCGAATGCAACGTGCGCCGGCGCAGAGATCTCCGCGCCGGACAATTCCGCCCGCAGCGCGGTTCCCAGCTGCCCCGACCCGCCGATGAGCAGGATCCGTTTCATCACGGCGGAGGTTCGCTCGAACGGCGAGGCCAACCCCCGGCGCAATGGCGCTCCAAGTACGCGACCTGACGATCGCCGGTGCCCGCGTATTCACCCCCGATGTGTTCCGGGACGAACGCGGATATTTCAAAGAAATTTACACAACCTCGAAATACCGGTCGCTCGGCATTCCCGACGAGTTCGTTCAGGACAGCGTCTCGTTTTCCACCAAGAACGTGCTACGCGGTTTGCACGGCGATCCGGAGATGAGCAAACTCGTGACCGTGCTCGCCGGCAAGGTGTGGGACGTCATCGTCGACGTGCGCAAAGACTCACCCACCTATAAGAAGTGGGAAGGCCTCGAACTGAGCGGCGACAACCACGCGCAACTCTACATCCCGAAGGGCTGCGCGCACGGATTCCTCACGCTCACCGATAACGTCGTCTTCGCCTACAAACACGGCGCGCTGTACGACCCGCAACGCGAGTTCGCATACCGGTGGAACGACCCGGCGTTCGCAATCACGTGGCCGCTCACCGGCGACCCGATCCTCTCCCCCAAAGACCGCGCAGCGCCGCTCTTCGAGTAGTCTTGTCATCCCGAGCTTGTCGAGGGACCGCCACCAGGCTGGAACTTTCGCGCGCGGGCTGCGTATCTAGGATGGTGCCCACTCTCGCAGAGGGACGGATGATCATCGAAGAGGCCGCCGACGAGCAGCTCGTCGGCCAGATACTTGCCGGAGACCGGGACGCTTTCGCTCTCCTGGTCGAGCGGTATAAGCGTGGAATCGCGAATTTTATCGGCGCGGGCGTTCGCTCGTCCTCGGACGTGGCGGATCTAACCCAGGAGACGTTTCTCCGGGCCTACGCCCATTTGGGGACTTACAACGCCGAGCTCGGCCGGTTCTCGACCTGGCTCTACCACATCGCCCGCAACGTCGTGCGGACGTTCCTCGGCCGCTCGCAGCGCCGCCCCGTGGCCGCCGAGCTCGGCGAGGACCGCACGCTCGAGAACAGCCTGCCCGACGCCTCGGCCGATGCCGACCCGATGGGCGGGGTGCTGCGCAGCGAAGCCGAGGCCGAAGTGCGCGCCGCACTGGCCGATCTGCCGGAACGCACGCGCACGGTGCTCGCGCTGCGCTACTACGACAACATGGATTACCAGTCGATCGCGACCACGATGGGTCTCTCGCTCGGCAACGTCAAGACGCTGATCCATCGCGGCAAACTCGCGCTTGCGCAGAAGTTCCGCGAACGCGAAGCCGCCGCCGTTGCGGGCGCCGGCATTATACGGGGACACGGTGATCTGCAGCTGGTGTGAGGAGCGCTTCGAGCGCTTCATCGACGGTGAGCTGAGCGACGGCGAACGCGCGCGTTTGCTCGCGCACGTCGACACCTGCGATGCATGCCGCGGCTTGCTGGAAGAGCTGCGCGTCGTCGATGCGCTGCTGCTGACACCGCGCACGATCGAGCTGCCGGAAAACTTCACCTTCGCGACGATGGCCGACGTGAAGGCGCTGCCGCACCCGTGCCCGTTACGGACGCCGCTCGCCGCCACGCTGATCGCATACGTGGTCGGCGCATGGTCACTGCTCGGCGCGGCCGCGCTCATCGCGCCGCAACACGTGATCGCTGCCTGCCAAAGCATTTTCGCCGTGGCCGGCACGGTGATGGCCGCCTTCGGCGGACTCTGGCATACGTTCGTGCACCTGGGCGATCGCAGCGGACTCGGATCCGTGACGACGCTTGCGGGCGGCGCGCTCCTGGCCGACGGCATCGTACTGCTGGCCATCGTGCTCTTGCTGCGCGCCGCACGGCCGCTCATCGCCGAGCGTTTGCGCTGGTGATCGCGCGTTTGCGCCCATTGCTGCTGCTCGCGCTCGTCGTGCTCGCCTTCGCGGCGATCGCACCGCGCGCGGCGAGCGCGCACATCGACGATCACGGCAAGACGGTCTTCTTTCACAACGTCACGATCGGCTCGGATGAAACCGTCGACGGCGACCTGACCGTGGTTTTCGGCGACGCGCACGTCGCCGGCCACGTCCGCGGTGACGTCAACACGATCTTCGGCAAGTGCTTCATCGAAGACGGCGCGCAGGTCGACGGTCAAGCCAACTGCATCACCGACGACGGTGCGCGCGCGCTCGCGCCGTGGTTCATGAACTCGGCCGCGTTCGATGCGTTCAAGAATCAGGACAAGCACCTGTTGGTGCGGTTCGGCGCGAGCGTGATCGTCCTACTCGTCTTCTTACTCTTTCCGGTGCGCATGCGTATGGCGCTCGACCGGGTGGAACGGCACCCGGGGCTCTCGGCATTCGCCGGCATCGCCGCGGTGATGGCGTTCTTTCCGGTGGCCATCATGCTCGCGATTACGATCGTCGGCATCCCGCTGATCGTCCTCGAATGCGCTGCGGTGTTCGTCGGGATCTGGCTCGGAACGGGCGCGATCGCGCTGCTGGTCGGCAAACGGCTGACGGAACTGATCATGCCGTCGATCACGCCCTCGCCGCTGTGGGCCCTCATTTTGGGCCTCGTGATCGTCAGCGCCGCAGAGACGGTACCGTACATCGGCTGGGCCGTCACCGCCCTCGTGTGGCTGGTGGGCCTGGGGGCGTCGATCCTCGCGTTCTTGGGAACATCACCGATAGCAACGATGCGCCGGGTCGGGATTGGCGGGCCGCCGATGCCCACGCGGCAAATCTAAACGCCCCTCCGTTCCGCTACCCGTCCAAGCGAGGTCCTTCCGTGCCTTTCGTCGTGACCGGAATTTCCCAAGATGGTGACACCGCTGCCCTCGAGCAGACGCTAACGGCGGCCGGGCTGTCGCTCGAAGCGTTTGAGGTGTTAGGCCCCGAGAGCACGGGCGAATCTCACATCGGCGCCGGACTGGTCGATACGAGCATCTTGACCGGGGGCGGACTCGAAACGGGGACCGGCGTTCCCGGCCTCACCGGCAGCGGCGTTCCCGGGGTTTCCGGTGCTCCGAGCATCACCCAGATCGGCACCGAATCGCTGTGGGAACGCCTCGCGGATTTCGCGATCCCCGACGATGAAGTCGAGAATTACGCCGAAGCGTTGGAAGCCGGCCGAAGTATCGTCGCCTACCACGCTGACTCGAAGAGCGTGGCCAAGGTCGAGGGGCTGTTCAGCAGCGCCGGACTCTCGAAGATCAAGACGTTCTAGCGTCCGAGAAATCGGCGCGCGACATTGCGGATTCTGGCCTTCAGCAGCGGGGGCGTTCGCTCCGCGATGGGCCGGACAAGTTCTTCGAAGTGCGTCGCCTCGCGCGGCAGCATCTCAAACCACGTGACGTGTTCGGAAACGAGATCGAGCGAGAACTGATGTTCCGGCGGCGGAACGGGTAGCGAAAACGTCGCGGAGACGTCGTCGCCGGGGTTGACGCCGTCCGCCGATACCGGGATGCGTGCATAGTTCGGATTGACGATGTCGCCGTTCGGCCCGACGAGCCGTACGCCGAGGCCGACCGAGCCGATCGTTTCACCGGACGGCAACCACTTCGCCGTGCCGGTATTGCGCGCAGTGAACGTCACGACGGTGCCGTCCGCGCCGTAGTCGATCGTCGAGGTTAGGTTGCCGGCAAGACCGCGGGCACTGCGGCTATCGGTCGCTTCCGAGCCGGGCTTCCGCAAAAAGAACGTGCGGGTGACGAGACTCGCCCCGATCGCACCCAACACGGCCTCGGCTTCGCCGGGGGAAAATTGGCCGGAGATGCGGCGGTTGAACGACGCGACGTCCAGCAGATTCGCCGCCGGCGTATAAAACGCGACCTCCATCGGGAGGAAGCCGATCTCGCCGGCAAAGCGATCGAGATCCTCGATCACGATGTCGTTTTCGATGACGTCATGATGCGTCATTTCATATTGTGATTGCGGCGATCGCGAATGCTCCGGGCCGGGCTCGGCGAATGCGATGCGGCCGCCCGGACGAAGGATGCGGTAAAACTCACGCAGCGTACCGGCTTGATCTGCGACGTGATGAAACGAGTCCATGCAGACGATCCGGTCGACGTCTTCATCCGGTAACGGGATGCCCTTGGCGTCCGTGCGCGCGAACGCGATCGGCAAATCGCGCGCGATCGGATCCTCGGCTTTGATACGCGCACCCTGCTCGAGGGCACGTGCAGACACGTCGGTGGCAATCACATCGCAACCGAGATACGCGAAGATGATGCTCAGCCAACACGTGCCGGCACCGAAATCGAGCAGGCGAAGGCCCGGGCGCAGGTCGAGATTATCGAGAATCAACGACAGGGCGCGGGTGATGCCTTGCGCCTCCATAGCGTTCATCCAAGGCTTGCGCCGAAGGAGCCAGTTATCGCCGATGCCTTCGAAATACGCGTCGGCCCGCGCTGCGTGTTCCTCCGGCGAATACCGGGCAATCAAATCCCGGACATCAATCATCCGGGCCGATTCTCTAGCGCCAGTGCGCTATCCGCCCACACGTTAGTGCTCGGCGCGTTTTGCCGCGACGAGCTGGCTGGCGCGAAAAAGGCTCTCGAATTGGCCGGCGTCCGTCCACCAGCCATCCAAGATGTCATAGCGCAAATCGCCGGCCGCCACATAGGCGTTGTTGACGTCGGTGATTTCCAGCTCACCGCGCTTCGAAGGCTTCAAGACGCGGCAATAGTCGAACACGCGACCGTCGTACATGTAGATGCCGGTAACCGCGTATTTGCTTTTCGGCACCTTCGGCTTCTCTTCGATGCTGACGATGCGGTCGCCGTCGAGTTCGGGCACGCCGAAACGTTCGGGATCTTCGACTTCCTTGAGCAGCAAACGCGCACCGCTCTTCTGCGCCTTGAACTTCTCGACGTACGGCGTGATGTCGTCTTCGATGATATTGTCGCCAAGAATCACGCACACCGAGTCGCCTTTGGCGAAATGTTCGCACAGCTTGAGCGCATCGGCAATCCCGCCTTCGCCCTCCTGATACGTGTACGAGATATCGTTCAAGCCGAACTCGCGGCCGTTGCCGAGCAGGCGCAGAAAGTCGCCGGCCGAGTTACCGCCGGTGACGACCATGATTTCGCTGATGCCTGCCTGGCACAACGTCTCGAGCGGATAGTAGATCATCGGCTTGTCGTACACCGGCAGCAGATGCTTGTTCGTGACCTTCGTCAGGGGCCGTAGACGCGAACCGAGTCCGCCGGCGAGAATGATGCCCTTCATGCGTCGGCTCGGGTTCGCCGAGGGGAGCGATAGCACCGTCCATGCGAACATAGGCCAACGCAATGGATCTGCGCTTATCGCTCGCCGGCCTCATCGTGGGCATCTTCGTCGGTCTTTCCGGCGTGGGCGGGAGCGCAATCTTGGCCCCGGTGCTCATTTTGCTCTTGGGCGTGAAGCCCACGCTCGTGATTGGCACCGACCTGCTCTACAGCGTACCGACGAAGATCTTCGCGGCCGTGCTCCACTATCGGCAAGGCACGATCGACTGGGCCGTGACGCGCATGCTCCTTGCCGGCGGTGTCCCCGGGGCGATTGCCGGCATCATCACCTTCGGCGAGTTGCGAGCGCACCTGCCCGTCGACGTCTTCGAGACGGCCCTGCGGCACGGCATCGGCGTCGCGATCCTCTTGGCCAGCGGCGGGTCGCTCTTGCTGATTTTCCGTCCGCGCCCACCGCAATCGGAATCGGCCAACGCGTTGCCGGAACGCCCGGTCGCGGTCGCCGCAATCGGTGCGGTCGTTGGTGCGCTCGTCGCGCTGACGTCGGTCGGCAGCGGCTCGATCACGCTGCCGTTGCTACTGCTCACACTGCCCGCGATCGCGATGCGGCGGCTGATCGGCTCGGAGATTGCGTTCGCCGCATTTCTCGTGCCCGTTGCCGCGGTCGGCCAAGGCGCGTTCGGAAACGTCAGCTGGCCGATGGCCGGCGCGCTGCTTTTGGGCTCGGTCCCCGGCGTATGGATCGGCGCGAAACTCTGCAGCTGGCTCGGTGACGCGTGGCTGCGTCCCGCGATCGTTATCGTATTGGCGTTCGCCGGCTCGCGACTGCTCTAACCGCCGCGCTAGCGCGAAGCGTACTGCGTCTTGTAGTACTCGCGGAATTCGCCGGACTTGATCGGCCGCCACCAGGCTTCATTCGTGCGGTACCATTCCACCGTGTCGCGCAGCCCGCGTTCGAAATCGACGGTGGGCGTCCAGCCTAAGCGCGCGGCTTTCGAGGCATCGAGCGAATAGCGGCGGTCGTGTCCGGCGCGATCCGTCACGTGGCGCACGTGCGTGTCCCACGTGCGGCCGGTGGCCGCGAGCAAGACCTTCGTGATCTCGAGGTTCTCGCGGCTGTTGCCGCCGCCGAGGTTGTAGATCTCCCCGAGCGTGCCGTGCTCGAGCACGTGCAGGATGCCGCGCGCGTGATCGTCGACGTGCATCCAATCGCGGATCTGTTTGCCGTCACCGTAGACCGGCACCGGCGCGTCGTCGATCAGATTGGTCGCGAAGAGCGGTATCAGCTTTTCCGGATATTGATACGGGCCGTACGTGTTGGAACCGCGCGTGATGAGGACGGGCGTATCGTAGGTCGTCGCGTACGCAAGGACTTGCAGGTCGCCGCCGGCTTTCGATGCGGCGTAGGGCGAGCGCGGCCGGATCGGATCTTCTTCGGTCGAGCTGCCGCGCTCGATGTCGCCGTAGACTTCGTCGGTCGAAACTTGAAGGAAGCGCGCGATCTTCTGTTCGCGCACCGCTTCGAGCAGCACGTGCGTGCCGAGCACGTCCGTCTTGATGAACTGCTCGGGCGCGAGGATCGAGCGATCGACGTGCGACTCCGCGGCGAAATTCACGATCGCGGTTGCGCCGGTGCCGATTGCCTCACGCACCGCGCTCGCATCGCAGATGTCGCCGCGGACGAACCGATAGCGTGCGTCGCCGGCGACCTCGCGCACGTTCTCGGGGTTGGCCGCATAGGTCATCGCATCAAGCACGGTCACGTGAAGGCCGGGACGCTCGCGTACGATCATCCGGACGAACGCCGATCCGATGAAGCCGAGACCACCCGTGACAACCCAGTGCTGGTTCACGTTAGCGGCCTGCGCGAACGGAGCATGCCGCTCCTTCCTTCATGAGACGCGAGGGGCGGGATTCAAGGGACAAGAAACGCGGGGAGTGCACGCTAAATCGTGGATGTTCTACGCCGCGACGGCCATCCTCGCGTTTCTCGGCGCATTCTTCATCATGCACCTGTGGGACATGCATCTGAACGTCCCGCTCTACTTTGCCCGCGGCGGCGACGAGTTACCGACGCTGGTTTGGGTCAAAGCGATGATGGACGACGGGTGGGTCAATACGATCACGCACCTCGGTGCACCAACCGCCCTTTCGACCGGCGATTTTCCGGTCACGGCGCTCGTCCATCTCGGCGTTCTCAAAATTCTGACGCTCATCGTGCACGACGTCGGAACCGCGATCAACCTGTATTTCATCGCGGGCTTCTCGCTGATTGCGATATCGAGCGCTTATGTCTTGCGACGCTTCGGCATCTCGTGGCCGGCGGCGATGATGGTTTCCGTCGTATACGCGCTGTTGCCGATGCGTTTCTATCGCAACGAAGCGCATCTTCCGTACGGACAATACTTTCTCTATCCCATCCTTGCGCTCGCGACGCTTTGGATCTACCGGGGCGAACGGCTATTCGACGCGAGCAAGCGACGCCCAACCCGCGACGGCTACATTTATCTCATCGGGCTCGTTGCCGTCGCGTGGGATAACCCGTTGCTCGCGGCCTTCGCGATTATGATCCTCGCGCTGGCGGGACTAGCATCGGCGATACGGACGCGCACGTGGAAAGGCGCGATGACCGCCGTAGCCGGCGTCGTGCTTCTCGTCGTTGCATTGGAAGCGAGCATGCTTCCGAACATACTCTACGTCAAGCAGCACGGCAAGAACCCCGTCGCGATGGCCTACTCGGGAGAAGGCACCGAGCTTTACGCCTTGACGCTGCCCCAACTCGTGTTACCGATTCAGTCACATCGCATTCCGGCTCTTGCGCAGGTACGTGCTCGCTTCGATTCGGGCATACCGATGTTTTCGAACGAAAACAGCTCGGCCACGCTCGGGCTCCTGGCGACGCTCGGCTTCGTAGGATCGATTGTTGCATTTCTGCTGTTCCGGGCCAACGCGTTCGAGGCACTCTGGCCCGATCTCGCGCGGCTCAACATCGCCACGTTTCTCTTGATCACCATTGGGTCAGTCGGCGCGCTGATCGGATTCTATTTCGAGCCCGACCTTCGCGGCTACAACCGGTACTCGCCGATGATCGGATTCCTATCGCTCGCGACCGTTGCAATCGCGCTCGACGCGATCCGGCGACGCTGGCCGGAAACGCGCGCTCGGGACGGCGCCTGGATCGCAGCGCTGCTCCTCATCGGCGTGCTCGCGATCCTCGATCAAACCTCCGACGCGTTTGTCCCGGCATACGCAGCCGATCTTCAAGCCTACACCGGGGATGCGCACTATGCGGCGGTGCTCGAGAAGCACTTCGCCCCGAACGCCGCCCTCTATCAGATCCCATACGTGCCGTTCCCCGTCTGGCCCACCGTCGTGAACCTCGGGTCGTGGGAACAGACGGCGCTCTATTTGCATTCGACCACCCTGCGGTACAGCTACGGTTCGACGAACGGACGCCCCAGCGGTGAGTGGCAAGAGTACGTTGCCGCCCAAGACCCGCGGCAGTTTCTCGAACAGATTATCCTCGGCGGCTTCGACGGCGTTCTCGTGTATCGTCGCGGCTATAAGGACAACGGCGCCGCGATCGAAAAAGACCTCGGCTCGCTGCTGCGCCAAACGCCGATCGTCCGCGACGACGGCACGATTGCAGCCTACGATATCAGCAAACTACAAGCAAGCTACGAAGCCCGCGCCGGCACGGCGCTTGTAGATCACGTGCGGACAGAATTGCTGACGCCCAAAGTCGACTGGGATACGTCGCTGACAGCGGCGACGAAAATCGTCGACCAGCTGCTCGCGGAGACGTCCCGTTGAGCAGAACTCGCGTCGGCCCCTACATTTGGAGCGCGCTCGTTGCGTTGATCGGCGCCGTCGTCGTCATGCACCTGTGGCACATGCGCGTCGGCATCCCGCTCTACTACAGCCGCGGCGGCGAAGAGCTGATGGTCCTTACGTGGACGAAGGCGATGCTCGACGGCGGATGGTACGGCACGATCGCGCACCTCGGCGCGCCGTTTGCGATGTCAACGGCCGACTATCCGCTCCCGGACCTGCTGCACACCCTGGTGCTGCGCGTCATCACCCTTGTGGTGCATCACGCACCGGTTGCCGTGAACCTTTACTTCATCGCGGGCTTTCCGTTGATCGCACTGGCCGGCACCTACGCTCTGCGGCGTCTGGGCGTCTCGTCGGGCGCGGCCGTTGCGATGTCGGTCATCTACGCGCTGTTGCCGTTTCGCTTCATGCGCAACGAAGGGGCCCTGTTCGCCTCTCAGTACTACATCCTGCCGCTGCTGGTGCTCGCAGTTGTCTGGGTTCTGCGCGAACACGCGCTGTTCGATCCGGGCCGCCGCAGGCCGACGCGAGACGGCTACATCTTTCTCGTAAGCCTGCTCGCGCTCTCGTGGGATAACACCTACGATGCCGCCTTCGGCGTGATGCTTCTCGCCTTCGCGGCGGCGGCGTCGTATGCACGCACGCGCGCTTGGCGCGGCGCAGCGGCGGCGCTCGTGGGGATCATCGTGATCTTCGCCGGTGCCGAGATCGAACTTCTGCCGTCGACCATCTACCAGCTCCAGCACGGCAAGGATGCCGCCATCGTCTCCCTAGCGCCGCAGACATCCGAGTATAACGCGTTGACGCTGGCGCAACTCGTCCTCCCGATCCAGAACCACCGCATCCCGAAACTGGCTCGCATGCGGGCGAAGTTTGATTCGGGGCTTGTTGACTTTATCAACGAGAACTCCTCAGCCACGCTCGGAGTGGTGGGCGCGCTGGGCTTTCTCGGCACCTTGGCGGCGCTGCTGCTCGTGCGCACCGAGCGCGACGGCGATCTGTGGCCCGAGCTCTCGCGATTGAATCTAGCGATGTTTTTCATCGCGACCATCGGCGGGGTGGGGGCGCTGATCACGTACTATCTCGTTCCACAGCTGGATCTCTACAATCGCATCTCGCCGCTGATCGCCTTCGTTTCTCTGGCGGCGGTCGCGCTCGTTCTCGATACGATCCGGCGACGCCGGCTCGCGGAGTGGAACGGCGTGTGGGCGATGGGCCTCACGCTTTTGACGGCGGTTGCGATCTTCGATCAAACCTCAGCCACCTACGTGCCGAACTATAACGCCGACATTCAAGCGTATAACGCTGATACCGGATTCGCGACAATGCTCGAAAGCCGCCTCGGGCCCAATGCGCAGGTGTATCAGTTACCGCACGTCGCGTTCCCGAGCATCGCCCCAGTCGAGCGGCTCCAACCCTGGGACCAAACGGCGCTCTACCTGCAATCGCACACCCTGCACTACAGCTTTGGGACGACCGTCGGGCGCAAAGACGACGATTGGCAACTCGCCACGAACGCGCTGCCCTTGCATGCATCGCTCATGGAACTCGTACTTGCCGGGTTCCAGGGCATCGTGGTCTACACAGCCGGCTACGCGGACAACGGGAACGCCGAGATCGGCGCGCTATCATCGCAGCTGGGAACCGACCCGGTCCTTCGCGACGACCGCATGGCCGCGTTCTTCGACCTCAGCAAGCTGCACGCGCGCTACATCGCGGCCGTCGGAGCCGATAAGGCGGCCTCCGTACGCGCGACGATCATTCACGCCGTACCCGGCGGCATCCAGCATCCGCCTGAGGACATTGCTATGGCAATGGGTACGGCCGGGCGATTACTCGACGCGGTGAGCACGCCGCCGGCGACGGCAATCGACGTCACCTTCGCGGCGGGCTGCTACGCGCCGGAGCGAAACGCCACATCGGATTGGCATTGGTGCGGCAACTCAGCCCTCCTGACACTTCTGAACCATGGCCCGGCGCAACGCATCGTGCTGAAGTACACGTTGACAACCGGCGCGCCGGCGCAGGTGACGGCTGCCGCAAATGGGACGCGCGCAATACTCGAGGGTTCGCCGCAAGGAAGTTCCGTCAATGAAACACTCCTCGTTCCGCCCGGACGAACCGCCCTGCGGCTCACCACCAGCGCGCAGCCCATCGCGGCACCCGCCGATCCGCGCCGTCTTACGATGCAAATTGCGAATTTACGGGTATTTCAAACACACGCAGGTAACGTAACACCGCCTTGAAGATTTGCACCAATTGCAGCACTCGCTACGACGGGCCGAATTGGGACTGCCCGAATTGTTCGTTCAAACCCGATCGGTTGGCATCCCACATTCGCTTCGCACCGGAAGTCGCGACGGAGACGGCAGGCTTCGAGCCGGAATTCTTCGAGAACCTGTTCGCCCTCGAGGCAAGCAACTTTTGGTTTCGCGCCCGGAACGAACTCATTCTCTGGGCAATGAAGGCCTACTTCAGCACGGCGCGATCGATGCTCGAAATCGGATGCGGAACGGGCTTCGTGCTCTCGGGAGTGGAGCGAGCGTTCCCGCAGCTGGTGCTTTCCGGAACCGAAGTGCTCGATCGCGGGCTGGAGCTGACCGCCAAACGCATCAAGTCCGCGACGCTCTATCAGATGGATGCGCGCTCCATACCCTTTGAGAATGAGTTCGACGTGATCGGCGCGTTCGACGTCATCGAGCACATCGTGGAAGATTCGCGCGTGCTGGCGGAGATGTACCGCGCCGTGAAACCCGGGGGCGGCATCCTCGTGACCGTACCGCAGCATCCCTGGCTCTGGAGCCAGGGCGACGTTCACGCTCACCACGAACGCCGGTATGTCGCCGCGGACTTCGCACGACAGGTGCGCACGGCCGGTTTCCGGATTTCGCGGATGACGTCGTTCGTGTCGCTCCTCTTGCCGCTCTTACTGATTTCACGGCGGCGAAACACGGGAGCGTCTTTCGATCCCCACGCCGAATTCAAAATCCCCGCCTATCAAAACGCGATCCTCGAATGGGCTCTGGGGATCGAACGCTCCCTGATCCAGGCAGGCGTCAATTTTCCCGCCGGCGGATCACTGCTCGTCATCGCTCACAAACCGGAGTCTGCCGGATGATCTCCATCGAACCAAACGTCGTCGACGCCGAACTCGAGAAGCGCGGCTACCTCATTATCAAAGATGCAGCGCTGACCGAGTTGTGCAGCGCCGCTCACGACGAATACTACCGGTGCTTTGAGGCGTCGACGCTACACGCGCCACGCGACCGGTTCCACTATACCGACCTGATCAAGAATCCGTGGCGCAAACTGACGATCGGCTCCGGCAACGGGCTCGGCGAAGCGTACGCCCAGAATCTGCAGACGACGTATTTTCATTTCGACGATCCGAACTACCCGAGGCTCGGCTCGTTGTTCAAGATGATGACCGTCATGCGCAACAAGCTCATGGGCGTTTCCGAGTCGTTCGGTTCGGATCCCGATCACGATCGCTTTTGGGACGCTTGCCGCGTGCATCACTATCCGCGCGGCGGCGGTTTTATGGCCGTCCACCGCGATACGTACTTCCCCCAGATCATCGACGCGCAGATCGGCAAGCCGTACTATCAGATCTGCGTGCTGCTCAGTCGCAAAGGCACGGACTTCGGGACGGGCGGCGGAATTATCATCGATAACGACGACGCCAAGGTCGACCTCGAAACGGCGGCCGGCTTCGGCTCGCTCATCCTATTCGATGGCCGCGCGCGCCACGCCGTCGAGGACGTCGATCTCGATACCATCATCGACTTCAATCGGGCCGACGGGCGGTTAGCTGCCTTCGTGAACCTCTACGCGGTCCGATAGCGGGCCGCCATAGACCTTGCGGACGACCGTGAGCGGACGCCGCTTCGTCTCCGAGAGAATGTTCGCGACATAGATGCCCTGAATGCCGAGAATGACCGTCGAGAGCGCGCCGAAAAACCAGATCGACACGATGATCGATGTGAAGCCGGTGACGGGAACACGTGCAAACGCGTAAAGCAGCACGAAGTACACGATCAGCGCCGCAGCAACGGCCGTCAGCGCGAGGCCGAGATAGAAGACCATGTAGAGCAGCTTGGTCGACGACGTCGTCAGGTGCTTGACGAAATACTGCACGCGCATGCGGAACGAGTAGGTCGACGTCGAGCTCATATGCTTCGTCGCCGCGATGCCGACTTGCCGGAAGCCGGACGACGCCCACAGCTGCGAGATGAGGAACTCGCGATCGCGGTGCTCGAGCAGCGCGTCGACATAATCTCGCTTCATGAGCCTGGCCGTCATGATGTTGCGCGGAATCCGGTCGGTGCTGAGCTTATCGAGGAGCCAAAAGTAGACTTCGCCCGTGAACTGCGTCATGAAGCCGCCGCGCCGCTGGGGCTGAAACCCGTACACGACGTCGCAATCGCCTTCCATCAGACGAGCGTAAAAGATGCCGAGCAGTTCGGGATCTTCATCGAGATCGCTATCGAGCAGAAACACGAGGTCACCGCTCGCATGCGCGAGCCCCGTCATGAGCGCCTTATGGTGCCCGAAATTCCGCGAGAGGTCGACCACGACGACGCGGGGGTCCAGTTGCCGCAACGCGAGGGCGCGACCGAGACTGTCGTCGGGCGAGCCGTCGTTGACCATGATGAGCTCCAGCTCGTAGCCGAGGGGTTCGGCTGCCGCCACGGCGCGCAGGTAGAACTCATTGATCGTCCCGGCCGACCGGTACAGCGTCGTCACGATGGACAGCTTCATGCGGCGTTGTTCCAGGGCGTCAGGCGAAGAAACTTCTCCAAGTTCGTTCGGCCGATTGCCTCCGTTTTCTTGTCATCGAGGCCGCCCGCGAGATCCTCAAAGCGCGCTCGCACGGCTGCGTGCCCGTAGTCGGGAAAATCCGCACCGATGCAGATCCGGCTCTCAAATGCCCGGAAGAGAAACTTCAAATCGAGATCGATCGAGCTTCCCTGGTATTTCATCATCGTGTGCGAGAGGTCGAGAAGCAGGTTCGGCGAGTGCCGAGCGAGCTGCGCATAGCGCATCAGTTCAACGTCGCCGCCGTGAACCAGCACCAGACGGCAATCGCCCGCGTCTTGCAGCGCCGCAACCAGATCGTAGAGGGGATCATGGCGCGGATACGCGTCGACCCCGGCGTGAAAGTACGTGCACAAGAAGACCACGAGATCACGCTCGGCTGCCGCGCGAAATGCGGGCGCCAGCGACGGATCGCGCAGATCAACTCCGGAGTTGCGCGGATGAATCTTGATGCCGCGGAACCCGAGCGTGGCGATCGCGTCGAACTGCGCAGTCACGTCTGCAGCGCGCGGGTCGACGCCCGCGATCGGCACGAGTTCCGGATACGGGCGGCACATTGCCGCAAACTCGGCATGCGCGTAGCCCTCGATACCGGCCAGACCGACGGCACAAGCGCGTGCGAAACCATTGTCTCGCATCGACGCAACGAGCGTTTCGACCCTCGCATCGCGGTCACTGTTCGGCCAGCGGCCGGAGAGTGTCGGATGTGCCAGAGAGTCAAAGAGACCCGTCATCCGGGCAGATCGGTTTTTCGCCGGACCCCGCTCGCGGCAAGGCTCTTGATCTTGCGCAAGGCTGCAATGAATCGATCCTCGGGTTCAAAGCCAAGCGAGGCGCGCACGAACCGGTCCGTACTCGCGCCATACGCCGAGCCCGGAACAACAGAGATCTTATCGTTGATCAGGAGATCGATCGCAAAGTCGTCGGCACTGCCCGGGTAGTTCTCAATCGAGATGAAGTAGTAAAACGTTCCCGTACCGGCCATCTTGACGAGGCCGATCTCGTCCATGATGCCGGCGATCCGGAGACGCTGCTCGGCGAGAAGGCGCGCCTGCGGCAATGTCGCCGCCGTCAGCTCATCGAAATAGCGCGCGACATATTGCTGCAGAATCGTCGGCGCGCAGGTAATAATGTGCTGATTGAGCTTCAGGCATTGTTTGACGAAGGCCGAATCGGCAATGAGATAGCCGAGCCGCCAACCGGCGATGCCCATGCTCTTGGAGAGCGAGTTGACAACGATCGCGCCGTCTTTATCCGGGACGATGGACGCCAGCGACACGAACTCATCGGCGGAGAGAAAGTCGCTATACGCCTCATCCATCAGGAGATAAACACCGCGCTCGCGGCACTGCGCGAACACCGATGCAATTTCGCGAGCGCCGTAGACGCGGCCCGCCGGGTTGTTGGGATTGTTGAGGATGAGGAGTTTTGTCCGCGGCGTGAACTGCTCGGCAATCCGTGCGATGTCGACGTCGTGCGGAATAAAGCGAGGCACGGCACCGACGATGCCGGCCTGCTCTTGATAGCTCACCCAGGCGGGCTCGGGGATCGCGACCTCATCGCCCGGCTCGAGAGCCGCGAGCATGACCATGAAGATCGCTACTTTTGATCCGGCGGTAACCAGGATCTCAGTCGCCGGATCGACCTGCGCTCCGTAATGCGCGCGATAAAACTCCGCCAGTTTGGCGCGCAGTTCGGCGATACCACGGCTGTCCGAGTAGTTGCTGCCCTTGTCGAGGTCCATGGCATCGAAGCTCGGCCAGTCCATCGAAAAGAACGTGTCGCCCAGCGAGAGGACCGTCAGGTCTTCTCCCCTCGCCTTCAAATCGGCCACGATTTGATTCATGCGAATCGACGCGGACTCGGCGATGTTGCGGACGCGCCGGCTCAACTGCATCGGCGGGTGCGCCGCGGTCGTTTCGCTCACGCTTCGACGTGTTGAACGAGGCCCGAAGCGACGCGCTCCATCGTCTCGACGCTCGGATCGAGCCGATCCACGTCGCCCAAGGCAATGATCAGGCGCTTCGGGTCGACCGGAATCCGCTGCACCACGCCTTGGAGACGCGAGAGGAAGCTCGAGTGGAATCCGCCGATGCCGATGGCGACATCGAGTGAGGTGGAGCCGCCGCCGTCCGCCATGAGGGGACGAACGAACTCTTCACCGGCAGCGAGCACGCCGTAAATGTCGATGCCGGTCGGGACATCGAGCTTGTTGCAGATCGCAACGAGCGCTTCGGTTTGCGCGTTGCCGCCGCCGCGCCCGATACCCTGAAGCGTACAATCAACGATCGCCGCACCCGCGCGGTAGGCAGCCAAGCTGTTTGCATTGGCCATCAAGAGATTGTTGTGCCCGTGGAAGCCGACCGGGATCGACACGGCTGCGCATGTTTCACGAACGTACGCCGACACTTCATCGGGCAGCATGCAGCCGGCCGAATCGACCACCGCGACAACGTCGGCACCCCATTGCTCGACCACGCGGACCGTCTCGGCATATTCCTCGGGTGAGAGCAAATACGATTTCATCGCGTTGTACGAAACGTACAAGCCGAGGCTCTTCGCGTACTCGATGAAGGGCCGCGCCTGAGCAACTTCGGTCACGTTCGTGCCGATGCGCAGGAAGCCGAGTCCATGCTCACGTGCGGCCTTGATGTCTTCTTCACGGCCGATGCCGGGAATGATGAATGCACCGAACCGGGCCGTCGTGAGAACGCTGGTCGCCGCATCGCAGTATTCGATATCCGTCGCCGCCGCAACGCCGCGTTGCGGGTGCGATCCATTGAGGCCGACACCATGGCCGATCTCGATGAATTGAACGCCGGCATTTTCCAACGCCGAGCAGATGGCGCGCGTATGCTGCGTCGTCCATTGGTAGTCGATCGCGTAGCTACCGTCGCGGATCGTGCAATCGAGTAAGGTGAGTGGCTTATTCATATACCTATCGCGCTACTGCGAGATCGACGGCCTCGGCGACCCGAGTGTTGGTGGCAAGCTTATTGACCGCAAAGATGGCCATCCATCGGCCTTCGAATGAGAGCCAATCGGCGTCTTTCTTCGTATCGATGTTTGCGACGCCGTGCGCCAGCTTCGGGCTGAAGAGGACGACGTCGCCCGGGCTCGTGTGCTTCTCGATCATCTCGATCTCGCCGTCGGCGCCCCGGACGAAGATGCCGCCTTCGTCGAAATCGCGGCCCAGCTCCGACATCATCAACAACGGCACGACGGCCTGGTGCGGACCGACCGGATCGATGTGTTCGTTCATCCCGCCGATGCCCTTCGGATAAAACTGGAACGACAAGCGCGCGATGCAGTCGTCATAGGCCTCATAGCCGAGATAGGCACCGGGTTCGGCACAGGAGAGCAGATTGCGCAACTCAAAGATGAGCCGCAGCCGGCTGAACAGGCCAAAGACGTCGTCGTTCCACGGGAAGAACGAAAATTGATGGAAGCACGCTTTTACATACGAGCGCTCGTCCCAGTGGCTGATGCGATGAAAATTTGAACAGTTCGGGAGGATCGCTTGCCAGCCGGGAAGCGAGCCCCGGCCGACCTGGCTCAGGTATGCGATCCACGCGGCAATTTCTTTGCGCGAAACGACGTTCCGGATGATGCATATGCGCTCGTCATCGAGCTGCTTCAAGAGCTCCTGACGGCACGCAGAATCTCGGACCAGATCATTCAACGGAGCTGTTTCGAAAATCTGGGTCATTCGGAGTCGACCTCGCCGGTAGGGATGAACCCAAGGTATTCGGGGAAAATTGTGTATTTCTTGTCGAAATCGTCCTGCAAGTCGACAAAGATCGTGAACTCGAACGGCATATAGTCCTGCCTGAGCACCACACGCTTGGAGTAGCTGTACGCCAGGTCCAAGACGGCGCAGGGGTCGGCGTTGTACAAGGACTCGTCCCGGAAGTCCACGCGATCGGTGATGAAGTTGGCGGCGAAGCCCCGCCGTGCCTTAGCGCGGAAGAGGTCGAAGGTTTCGCGGATAAAGCCCCAGTTGTCGGCCATGCGGAAGTTATAGAGGCCCGACGCCACGATGACGTCGTAGCCTTGCGGCAATCCATCCGTCGAAATATCGAGCGCGCGCAGGTCGGCCTCGGGATAGCGCTCGCGGCCGGCTTCGATCAGGCGCGGGTTGAGATCGATCCCGTGATAGCGCACATCCGCGCGACCGCTCTGCCGGCAGTAGTCGTACATGTCGCCGAAGCCGCAGCCGAAATCGAGCAAGTCGGCGTTCGCAAGATTCCAATACGACAGTAATATATCATAGCGGAGGATATGCTGACGCTTCGTCCAGCCGAGCGTGCGCGCGTCATGGCCGTACTGCTTGAGCCGCGCGTTGTAGCGTTCGAGCGTGGAGCGTTTCTCGTCGTCGTTCACTCCGCAGGTTGTCCGTCGACGCGTTCGGCATACCCGATCCCGGCGCGGCCGTATCCGTTACCGGCGTACAGGAGATAGGTCGCGTGCGGGAGCCGCATCAGGCGCGGGTAACATTGCATTTCGCTGTCGAAGTCGCTGCGGGCGAGTTCGAACGGGGCGGGCAAGCGGGTCCACGTATTCGGCGGTCCCTCGATCGAAGCGAACAGGCGATAACGATGTCCGCGCGCGGTGAAATACATGTAGCGCGTGCCGTCGACGGTATCGATGTCGGGCGCGCCGAGCGCGTACTCATCGGGCGGGATAAGATCGACGATCACCGTGCCCGGTCGCTCCCAATGAATGCCGTCCCGCGAGTGCGCTTCACGAATATGATAGTAGTGGCGCGGCCCATCGGGACGGCGTTCCCAGCGCAAAAAGTTCGTATAGAACATGCGCCAGCCATCAGGCACCCGCTCCACGCAAATGGATCCGTTGCCCAGCGGTTCTTCATCGGTCATCGGCAACAGCGGCGCGCGCGTGGCGCGCCGGAACGTCTTGCCGCCGTCCGAGCTGATTGCTAAGCCGATCTGATTGCGAAACGGGATATCGCCGCCGAGCCGATTCCAGCCGACATAGTACATCCAAAGCTCGCCGTCGCGTTCGACGATCCAGGGATAGCTCACGCCGTCCATGTCGAAGCATCCCGGCTCGCCTAAATCAAAGACCGGCTCTCGCGTGATTCCCGTCAGTTGCGGCGTGTCGCCCCACTTGAAGGTTGCGATGCCGATTCTGCTCCGCACCGACTCATCTCGGCCCGTGAGAAAAAGCCGAACCGTTCCGTCGTCGGAAACGAGCGGGAAGAATGCCCCGAGGCCGCCGCCCATCCAGCCGATCGAAAAGTCAGGCCGGAACACGACCCCGCGCGTTGCCCACGCAATCATGGTTTGCCGGTCATGCAGTGGCAAGGAACGTCAGGGGTTGGCAAAAGGCTCCATCGGTCGTTTCGAGTCGGATCTGCGAGGCAATGTTCTGTGCGCGCGCAAGCGCCGCCGGCCCATCTTCCGCGACCACGCCGACGTAACCGCTGCGTTGCGACGTCCACCTGATCGGCTCGATGATGCCGTCGGACGGTAGCCAGTAGTCGAAGTCGATCACGCCGTCGCTTTCGGGCAGGCCTTCGGGTACATGCATCGTGCGCGCCGTGCAGGGGGGGAAAGCGAGAAACATGAGCACGGCACCTCGGTGTGCCGGCGAGATGTCAGCGTTGTCGGAGACGTTGCACGCGAGACGAGCGGCTTCAACCATCGGATGATAACCACCGGTGTGCGCCGCAAGATCTGGCGTGATGCTGCCGCCGCAACGGGCGGCTAGTTCGATCGGCTTCGGCCCCTCGCTCGTCAGGGTGAATTCGATGTGCCCCGGACCCTTCGAAATACCGAGCAGCGCGGTGGCTTTATTGCACATCCGCTCGATGGCAGCGACCGTTTTGGGATCTGTCTCGCCCGGATAGCCGATCGCCAAGTCGACACGATAGGGCGGTTCCGACTTTATCTTCCGTCCGAGGGCGAGAACGTGCGTCTTTCCATCCCTCACGAGCAGTTCGGCACTGAATTGCGGACCCGAAAGTGCCTGCTCGACGAGAATGTCGGAGCCTGGCAATGCATGCTCCTGCGCGAATGCGAAGGCGCCCGCGATATCGGCCTTATCGGAAACGAGGCTCACGCCGCGGGAACCACCGTGACTCATATCCGGCTTGATGATGACGGGCAAGCCGCCCACGGAGTCGACAGCCCGCATCGCCTCGTCTGCGGATGCAACGGTTTCGTACGGCACCAAGAGTTCGGAATCATCTGCCCAGTGGCGGCGCTGTGCGAGCTTGCTAATCGTGCGATCGATAATCGCGCGTGGCAGACCGGGAAGCTTAAAGCGCGGCTGCAGATCGGCGGCACTGAGCATCGCGACTTCATTGATACCGATGATGCCGTCGACGCCGCCCATGTCGCGAATGGCCGCGTCGAGCGCGTCGACGTCGGCAGGCGCGATTTCGAGTCCGATGTTCGCCTCGGCTAGCGCATACTGCCGCGGCAGCTTATCTGCGACGGCTACCTCAAAACCGGCAGCACGCAACGCCTTGATCGACCCGATCGTGGAGCGATTGCCCCCGATCATCAATACGCGCGGCACGTTTGTGCCTACGCTCTAATCGCCGGCGAACCGGCCGAAAACGCGGTAACCGCTTGGATAACGCGCTCCTGCTCTTCGGCAGTCATCGTATTGTACAGCGGCAGCCGGATCAGACGATCGCTGCTCGATTCGGTTATGGGAAATTGTCCGTTGTGATAGCCGAGCTTCGCGCCATATTCCGACAGATGGAGGGGGACGTAGTGAAACACCGCGCCGATGTTCAAGCGCGCGAGATAGGCGATCAGCGCATCGCGGTCCTCAGTGGTCGGCAGCAACATGTAATAGAGGTGGTACGGCTGCGTGCAGTACTCGGGAACGGTCGGCTGTTGCACGCCGGAGCGCGAGCACCATTCGGCGAGTTCGCGCTGGTAGCGATCCCAGATCACTCCCCGGCGGGCTTGTATCTCGTCGGCCTTCTCTAGTTGCCCAAACAGAAATGCCGCCAGCAAATCGCTTCCAAGATATGAGGAACCGGGCTCGACCCAGCTATACTTGTCGACGAGGCCTCTAAAGAAACGGCTCCGGTTCGTGCCCTTTTCGCGCACGATCTCCGCCCGCTCCACAAAGTTCGGATCGTTGACGATGAGCGCCCCGCCCTCACCGCAGACGATATTTTTGGTCTCGTGAAAGCTTTGGGTCGCGAAGGTCCCGAATGAGCCCAGCGGCCGGCCACGATACGCCCCAAAAAGTCCGTGGGCGTTATCCTCGACGATGTGCAATCCGTGCCGCGCCGCGATTTCGCTGATCTGATCCATCTCGCAGCTGACGCCGGCGTAGTGCACGATAGCGATCGCGCGCGTTCGCGGCGTTATCGCCGCCTCGATTAGGCGTTCGTCGATGTTCAGGGTGTCCGGACGAACGTCCACAAAAATCGGGCGGGCTCCCCGCAGGACGAACGCGTTCGCGGTCGACACGAACGTGAAGGACGGCATGATCACTTCGTCGCCTGGCTCCAAATCCAGCAGAAGCGCGCTCATATCGAGGGCGTGCGTACAGGACGTGGTGAAGAGCGCCTTGAGCCCGCCGGTGGCACGTTCGAGCAGTTCGCTTGCCCGCTTCGTATAATGGCCGTCACCCGACAGGTGAGCGCGAGCGATGGCGTCGGTCATATAACCGACCTCGTCGCCCATGAGCACAGGGCGGTTGAAGGGGACTCGGTCGCTCACGCCTGTAGCTTTGCCTCCAGGATACGGGCAAACCCTCCCTCGCCGTGGTCTAGGTTCGCATAACCGCTAGCTCGAAACGCGGCACGTATATGCACATCCGTGACATTCTTAATTATGCGGCGGTCTACCGAGCGTTTACGGCTGTTGTCGGCGGGACTCGCGGCCGTACGCATTTTTCAGAATTCATTCGCGCGAAGGACGGGGACCGGATTCTGGATCTGGGTTGCGGACCCGCCGATATTGTTGAGTACCTGCCCAACGTGGAGTATATCGGGCTAGATTCAAATCCCGCATACATCGAAAATGCGCAGCAGCGCTGGGGAGTGAGAGGAACGTTCATTTGCGCACCTGTCGCTGAAGCAACCGCTCAGCATGCCGGCACCTTCGACATCGTGCTTGCCATCGGCGTCCTTCATCACCTCACCGATAGCGAGGTTACCGAACTCTTCAAGGATGCGTTCCTCGCGCTGCGGCCCGGTGGAAGACTCGTCACCCTCGACGGCGTTTACACCAAGCGCCAAAACCCGCTGGCCCGGTTCTTGCTCTCGCAAGACCGCGGCAGATTCGTTCGCACGCAGACCGAGTACGAACGCCTCGCGCATACATCGTTTGCAAACATCGCATGCCACGTGGATAATCTCGCTGCACCCGTGCCATACACGCACTTGATCATGGAGTGCGCCAAATAAGACGTCCCGGCAGCTCAATGCAACCTGCCACTCTCTATCTATACCTCGCCGGCCTAGCCGTCTTTCCGCTAGTATTACTGGCCGTTAATAGCTCGTGGGTGTTCCCACCTGTCGGGTGGCTCGATCCTTGGATTTATTCCGGATACCATATGCACTTCAAAATGATGTGGGACGCTTGGCCACACGAGTATTACGGCTCACGCGCGCCTTGGACCGTGCTTGGCTTTATTGTCCACCGATTTTTTTCACCGGGCAGGTCGCTCATCATTCTTGCGTTGCTGCTCTTTTATGCTTCGGCCTATTCGCTTTTTTACGCGATTTACGCAGTCTTCAAGAATGCCTCAGCCGGATTTATTGCGGCATGCTGTCTCGGAACGAACTCGTGGTTTCTGCTCGCAATCGGCTGGAACTATGTAGATGGCCCGTCAATCGCCTGTACGCTGCTGAGCATTGCTGCGTTGGTCGCAACAGCACACGGAAAATGGTGCCGGACCGGCAGTGCCGTTTGGGGTGTCCTGTCGGCGGTATTAGTCGCGCTCTATCCGTTCAATCTCATCTTACTACCGGTAGAGCTATTGCTGTTTCTCGGAATCGATCGGCTCGCAAACCGACGCGCCGGCCTAAACATCGCCGCCTTTTGGGTCGCAGGCTTCGCCGGCGGCATCGTCGCGATCGGATTGGCTAACTGGGCCTTTGGGGGGAAGTTCGATTTCATCAGCGCGACGGTCGGCGCACTGCACCTTTTGACGCCGGCGGCCACAAACTACATCTACGTCGTTCCTTGGCACACGTGGGTGCGCGAGGCAGCGTGGCTGCTGATCCCATCAATCGCCTTTGTCGCTGGGATTGCACTGGTCGTCGCCAAACGTGAAACACTCGCACGTCGTTGGCAAGCCCCTAGCTCGGCGGCACGAGACGAAGAAGCTAGCACGCTGGTTCTCTCAATGGGTTTGATCGTGGCTGCTTGCTGCTTCCTTCTCATGCAGGCGTTGCAGTTCAGCGTTCTTGCGTTGTTCTTCCGCGCTAACGCGCTCTTGCCGTTTGCCTACCTTGCTTTCGGTGGTTTTGTCGCCGTTGCGCTTTCAGGCAAAACGCGCCGCGCTGCCGTAGCATTCTCCATTGCCGCAGCAGTAATACTCTTCGCACCGTGGCTGCTGGGATATTTTAAGGTCATAACTCTGCCACTACCTGCCGAGGTGTATCAGAACTTATTAACTGGCGTCGTTCGCGAATCGCTCTGGACCCTCGCTGGCTCTGCGCTTCTTTTTTGCACGGTGCTATTTCGCTATCGGGTAATCGCACTATTATTGGTTGTGTTTATGGCAGTACTCAACGTCGCCACGTTGTCGCCGGGCAGTACAATTCACTTACCGCAGGACATGGCCGACCGCGATCGGACACTGGCGACGTTTGCTGCCTCAAAACTCATCGATCACGAGTTTAGCCGTATCCCGGCTATCTGGTGGGATCATACTGACCCCGAGGCGCCCACGTTTGCAAGCCTTGCCATAATGTACTTGGATCAGGGGCCGGCAGCAACACTCGCTCACGGCGACCGCGTCGTATTCATCCGCACATCAGGATTCCAGGACCTACTGGCTGTGTCGCCTTTTTCCGATCATCCTCTCCCGCTAACGGGAGTGCTCCGGCGCCACGTCCAGCGAGGCGCTACGGCTTTCGACCTGATAATCGGAACCGTCAAATGATTGCGCGATGGAGGATGGCTAAAGGCACTCCAGGATCGCCAACGCAGGGGCACAGTCTTACAGATAAAACCTGTCTACAATGAAGATCCTCGTGCTTGGTGGAGATGGCTTCTGCGGCTGGCCCTCGGCACTGCACCTTTCAGCCCGAGGTCACGATGTCACGATCGTCGATAATCTTTCGCGACGAAAAATCGACGTCGAACTCGAGGTCCAGTCTCTAACCCCGATCGCCCCGCTGGGGACACGACTCAACACATGGGCCGAGCTCTCAGGTAAGAGCATTCTGTTCCATCAGTTCGATATCGCGGAACATTATCACCGTCTGCTAACGCTGTTCAATGAATGGAAGCCCGACGCGGTAGTGCATTTCGCCGAACAACGTGCTGCGCCGTATTCGATGAAGTCATCTTTTCATAAGCGTTACACTGTCAATAACAATCTCAATGCAACGAACAACGTGCTTGCCGCAGTTGTTGAATCGGGGTTGGACATCCACATCGTCCATCTTGGCACAATGGGCGTGTACGGCTACGGAACTGCAGGCATGAAGATACCTGAGGGTTATCTTCGCGTGAAAATCGACAAGCCTGGCGGCGAACCCGTAGATCAAGAGATCCTCTACCCGTCGAATCCCGGAAGTATCTATCATTTAACTAAAACCCAGGACCAATTGTTTTTTGCATTTTATGCCAAAAACGATAAAGTCCGGATAACTGATCTTCATCAAGGCATCGTCTGGGGCACGCAAACGAGGGAAACGATGCTAGACGAACGGCTAATCAATCGCTTCGATTACGACGGCGACTACGGTACCGTCTTAAACCGGTTCTTGATGCAGGCGGCTCTCGATTATCCCTTAACGGTCCACGGCACGGGCGGGCAGTCGCGAGCCTTTATCAATATCCAGGATACCGTGCGTTGCGTTGAGCTAGCGATCTTGAACGCTCCGAATCGTGGCGACAGAGTCAATATTCTCAATCAGATGACGGAGGTTCATCGGGTGAGAGATTTGGCACAAATGATCTCCGATATGACGAACGTACCTATATCGTATTTGAAGAACCCGCGTAATGAAGCGGACGAAAACGACCTTCACGTTGAAAATGCACAACTACGGAATCTAGGCCTGGAACCCATCACCCTTCAGTCCGGCCTTATGCGCGAAGTGACAGAGATCGCTCGCAAGTACGCATATCGTTGCGACCAAACGAAAATCCCGTGCACGTCTCTTTGGCGAGCGTAACTGAGACGACCGGGATTGCCCATGGCGGAGTGAAAAGGACAATATATGGGTCATACGGCTTAAGTCTTGATAGGTAGAGTTGAAGCAATTTAGTATGCCGCGATTCGCTTGCGCACGCGGCCGCCTCCTCGTTCCAGTACTGCTGATCGCAGTAATACTTAGCATGATGTACATGCATCCTTCGATCCCATTTGCGAACGATGGTCACTGCGACCCTTGGTACATCTTTGGGTTGTTCTATACGTTCCCGAGTGCACTGCATTGGTGGTCCGGGGCGTATCAAGTCAGTCGGCTAACGGAAATCTTGCCCGGGTATATCTTTACTCGACTCTTTCCAGGTGTCGGAGCCGATTATGTATTGTTTCTTTTTAATTTGGGCATCTCGGTCGTTGCGTTCTATGGCGCCGTTCGTCGATTACTAACAATCCAAGTGGCGGTCATGTCCAGTCTGTTTCTGGCGCTCAGCCCGCTTATGCTGGGAAACTATTCCGCGACGCTGGATGCGCCGGCCGTTACGTGGGACATCGTTAACCTTTACCTCGTGGCAGCCGCGATGACGTGCCCCGATTCGCGACGACGTTACGCCCTTGTATTCGCCTCTGGAATTGCTCTTGGACTAGCCCTCAACGCGTACGTAGCAATTGGCATCTTTGCGGCGGGAAACTATGTGATTTACTCTGTCTACGTGCTTGCTGACGGATCGCAAACGACTCGCAGGCGCGCTTACGCTATCCTGGTATCGCTACTTTTTACGGCGGGCGGTGCGCTGGCAACGATGCTGCTGCTCGGTTTCCTCGTGCTCGGATTCCATGGCACTTTCGACGAGGCATTCACGCAGTTCAACCTCTTCCTATCGATAATTTTCAACTTCGGCAAATCCGGCAGCGGCGGTGCGACATATTGGCAATCGAACTGGTATGCGGTGGGCGGAGTAACCGGAATGCTCGCCTTGACCGGCGCTACGTCTATTCTGAATCTTATCCGCTTGCGCACGGGGGACTTGGAGAAGAACCCCGACTATCGGAAGAAGCTTCTCGCCATTTCCAGCGGCGCACTTTTCGTCGTAGCTGCACTTCTGGTAGCAAATATCGCGGGATTTGTGCTACTGCAATACGACTACTACTACGTATTTTTCGTTCCCTACCTGGCGCTGGCGATCTTTTCGCCGCTGCTTTTCCTCGGCCCGATCTCCGATATACTTCTGACCATCTTAGTGACCATTTTCTGCGCTGCGGGCTTCGTCGCGAATTCACTCCCATTTGCGAAACTGCCGTCAGTATATGGAGGCAGCGCTCAAAGCCAGGCCTCGATCATGACCGCACTCTTAGTAGCTGCGCTTTTTGCCGCTGTTGCTTTGCACAAGCGAGGACTGGCGCTAGTATTGATTCTGATACTGGGCTCGTCGGCAATTTTAGTTGACCGGCCGGTACAAATGGGCACAGAAATGTGGTCCGGAAGCCGCACTGATGAACAGTTAGCAGCCGGCAGCTACGCTCGCGTACGACAGGGGCTCACCTACTTGCATAGTCTGCGCTTGACGGCCGCTCCATCTGTTTTTTGGTTAGAGCCCGATCCCAGTTTTGGCACGGAACTCGTCGCCTATCCAAGATCGTACTTGCAATGCGACTTCTGGAGTTTTCCAGCCCATCCAACTAACTCGCCTCCACTCAAGGCGGGGGAAGAGATTGTAGTGGTGGCCTCGTTAGATCACTTAGAGCAAAGGGCATCAGAGGCTCTTGCAAATCTGAACGCTCGGGATCAACCGATCTCCAAATATGAGATTAATTTTGGTGGCGTTCAATATGAAATACTGGTGTTGCGCATTACCGGATTCATTCGATCGGTCGGCAACTCGGCAAGCAATGGATTCGCTGAAGTTCCGTTACCGCGCAAGTTATCGTGCTCTGGCCAGCTATCCGAAGGGCGCGGCGTGCTAGCAAGTCATTATAACTGACCGCTCATGACAAACCCAACTATTAGCAGTCGGCTGTACCACGCAGTGTGCAAGCTCCCGACGCCTTATGTGATCGGCCTCTTCGTTTTCCCATTGCTTCTTTTAATTATTAATGACTCTTGGGTATTTCCGCCGACGAGTTGGATCGATGCGTGGATTTACTCTGGGTACCACATGCACATCGCAAGATTACTACAGGATATACCGTCTGCCTATTATGGTTCTCGTGTACCTTGGACCGTTTTAGGCTGGGCCGTCCACCGAGTTGCCTCTCCAGAGGCGTCCCTGTTTGTTCTTGCTATGCTGATTGTTTACGCGTCAGCGTTTTCTTTGTTTTATTTAGTTTACACACTCTTCAACAATGCCGCTGCAGCTTTCATTTCCGCATGCCTTCTCGGGACGAATTCTTTTTTTCTTTTTGCAGCCGGTTGGAACTATGTCGATGGACCGTTAATTGCGTGTATCTCGCTTAGTTTGGCGACGTTGGTTGAGACCGCACGTGGGCGTTATTGGCGTATAGCAGCCGTTCTTTGGGGCGTAGTGACGGCGACAATGCTCGCGATCTACCTCATGAATGCAGTTTTGATTCCGATCGAAATTCTGCTTTTCATAGTACTTGATCGCATGGGTTCGCGTCGATCACCGCGATCGATCGCTTTGCTATGGGTCGCAGGAGCTTTTGCGGCCGTGGTCGCGATGGGATTAGCAAATCGCATCGTCGGTGGGAGCTTTGATTTTTTTGGACCGACGCTGGCGGTCTTGGGTGCTCTAACGCCGGCGGGGACAAAAGACGTCTATTACGCGCCATGGCATGGGTGGTTACCCATCGCTTCCTGGATGATTCTCCCAGGCATAATCGCAATCGCGAGCGTAGTTTTTTTCGTAGGCCGAGCCAAAGTCATTTTTCACAATTGGCGGCGGAAGGATACCAGCCCGGCGTGGAGCGCGGAAGCAAGCCTCCTGGTTTTCGCGACGGCTTATGTTCTAACCATATGTGGATTGGGCGTTATGCAGGTTTTCCACTGGGACATGCTATCGCTATTTTTTCGAGCGAATACTCTCTGGCCGTTTGCCTTTGTCGTCCTAGGCGGTTTCCTCTCACTTCCACTAACGAATGCCTCAGCTCGCTTGCAGCTTGGTTTAGCCTCTGCTGCGGCGATCATTTGTATAGCGCCGTGGCTGTTGGGCGCTTTCGGCGCTATCCGTGCACCCTTTGCGTTCTGGCCGCCGGTCCACTCTCCGACTCAAATAATGATACGTCCCTCCCTTATTCTTTATGGGGAACGTTCTGAGGCCGTTTGGATTCTTACCGGAGCCGCGCTGCTAGTTGGAATGTGGTTACTACCTCTTCGCAGCTTGTTGCTTCTTCCGGTTACTTTTTTTTCCATACTTAGTATTGCGTCGATTTCAACCGACACCGGAATACGTCTGCCCGAGGATGCCGCAGTCAGCGATCGCTCATTGGCAGCTTTCGATGCGGCCGGCATTATCGACAGCAGTGTAACGAATCGCTTCGTTCTCTGGTGGTATCCGGGCGAGCAGGATCAGGACATTTTCTTGAGCCTTGGTTCCATGTACTTGCAGCCAACCCCGGTTCAGTTCGCACCTGGAGATCGCGTTATTTTTCTTGGTTCCAGCGAATTGCCGCCCAAGAGAGTCGAGCCGTTACTGGCTCGCAATCATCTGATACTGGAGGCACCAGTCATCAAGCGCGTTCAGCGGGGTACCGTTGCTTTCGGTCTAGATATTGCGCAGGTTGGTCTCGATCCACAGTTTTTCGGGAGAACGGAATTACCGATTACCGGGCTCATCGCTCCAGCTACGTCGGTACCGTCGCCCACTTCTTCAAACGCAGGTGTCAACATCATGACACCAGCACAAGCGTGGGCTTATGGTGCCGTACTTGGGATTCCGCAAGAGATTAAGCGCGCTCATCCATCACGCGTTTTCATGCGCGTGCGCCTCCGCGTCGTTAGCGGCGACATGGGGGTCGGCGTGACGACGAAGGACGGCACCGCCTGGGTGGATCGGAAGTTCGTCCACAGTTCGTCCATGGAGCGTGAAGTCTACCTAACTATTCCAGCGTTAGAGAATGCGGGTGATCTCGTCTTTTGCAGTAATGGCGCAAACGTCGCGAGCACAGCGAATGTTCGTTCTATCAGCATCCTTTACGAAAAAGCAACCGCAAGCCCGAAGATCCGACTATTAGTGCACCCGTGAGGACTTCGTGGGAATGGTATGACACGCTAGACGTACCTCTGGTTTGTCTTGCAACGCTACTTTTTGTGATTCCACTCTTTATCGCACCACTCACCTTTCCCACGTATTACGATGACGAGAGTTGGACATATCTCCCAGTTTTCGAAGCATTGCGAGGGAACGGCTTTTCCTTTGCAGCGCTAGGCGCGAACCATGTGCTCTTTATTGTATCGGACGTTCTTCTCTGGCCAATCGCGAGACTCTCAGTTTTCTCGCCTGAGATAACCGTCCGCCTTTCCGGGACGTTAGTCGGGACCGCGCTTATTCTTGCGGTCTGGCAACTAGGGAAGCGTCTGGTCCGGGGCACGGCATTCGTCGCACCAGCGCTCCTCGTTATGGTTCCACTGGCATTTACGACATACCGCTACGGGAGGATCGACGCGCTTGCACTCGCGCTGGGGGTATGGGCAGCGGTGCTAGCGGTCGACCGTAAACCAGTTTCCGGCGCGCTAGTCTCCCTCGCAGTCTGCGTGCACCCTATGATGATTTGGTGCATCCCGTTCTGCGTCTTCATGATGTCGCGCGACCGCAACATACGCCCGATCCTTATGTTCGCTGCATTCGGAATTTTGGCGTTACTGCCGCAAATCATCTGGTTTATCGCATACCGCGATGAGTTGCTCGTCTTCGCTCACAAATTTGTTGTGTCGAGCAGTATTGCGCCCGGACGCAGCTTCGCGACACAAATTGTCCCATTAGTAGCCGGCGAGTGGATGCAGCTTTCCGATTACGTCGGCCAGCTCTCTTCCGGTGACAAGGTGCTGGAGTCAATCTTGATCGCCGCGCCAATGTTGTTATCCGTTTACCGTAACCGGTTGCTATGCACGCTGCTGGTCATACCGGTATTGCTATGTCTCACTTTTCTGTTCAGACTGAAGAATCCATATTATCTGATCTTTCTCGTTCCGGTCGTGGTGATCGTTGCAGCGCATGGAATTTCCCTCTTGCCGAGACGGTTCGCTGTCGTGGCGACTGTGGTAGCGCTAACAGCCACGTTAATTCATTTGATGGGCGGATTGACCCAGGCAGAAAGTGCCGCGGGTATTGTTTCCTTCAAGGAAGCCATAGAACCGGACTTGCCCAAGCAAGCTATCGTTTTTGGCCCTGCTATCTTGGGCGGTATCATACGCGATCGACCCGATCTCCAGTTCTTCACTTATCACGCACTATCCGATCGATCTGGCTGGGGCTACCCATCGACGTGTGCGCAACTCGACGCTCGTTTCAGAGAGAGAATCGCGGACGACCCTCGGCCCACATCGCGCCGGACCGGCGCCGCGTCCAATACGGTATTCCTAGCCGGGGCTTCGCCATTCGACATCGTCGGCTATCTCAAGCTCATCTGGCCGAATCTTTCGCTCGAAGAGGCCAACTGTATTCTTCATTCTCCAGGAGAAACAATTGAGCGGATACCGCTCAGATGCGCAGATGGGAAGATCTGCGGCACAGCAACCCTCGCCACAAGGCCACTAGTAAAGCCGGCGACGAAGACCAGCTTACCGTATTCGCAATGAGGGGATGCCAGGCGAGGAATGAGGAGTTTCGAAGCTGTACCGATCGATGCCGTTCGTGAGTTTTGGGATGGGCGCCCGTGTAATATTCGGCATTCGCCAAAACCGGTCGGAACGCGCGAATATTTCGACGAAGTCGAGGCGCGCAAATATTTCGTCGAGCCGCACATCCTTCGATTTGCGGACTTTCCTCACTGGAAGGGGAAGCGCGTCCTAGAAATCGGCTGTGGGATCGGAACCGCGACCATCGGCTTTCTGCGTGAAGGAGCGACCGTAACGGCGGTCGACCTTTCTAAGGAGTCCCTCGAACTTGCGCGCCGCCGAGCAGATCTATATGGGTTTTCGGATCGAGTGGCTTTTGCTGAAGCCGATGCTGAACGGCTTAGCGACTCGATTGCTGCCTTACCCTACGACCTCGTGTACTCGTTCGGTGTCTTGCACCATACGCCGCACCCCGAACGAGCCATTGACCAGATACGCTCGTTCGTGAAGCCCGGCAGCACCGTGAAACTCATGATGTACTACACGTTTTCGTGGAAAGTCATTTGGGCAGTGCTGCGGTATGGGCGCGGCCGGCTCTGGGACTGGCGCCGCATAATTGCAACCTACTCCGAGGCACAAACGGGATGCCCGGTAACCTACACCTATACGAAGAGCGAACTGTCGCAAATCCTCGAGAAGCGCGGCTACCGCGTGACCGAAGTCTTTGTCGATCACATCTTCCCGTACAGTATTCCGGAGTATGTTCAATATCGGTACAAGCGAGTGTGGTATTTCCGCTGGATGCCGACTCCGCTGTTCCGCTGGTTCGAACGGAACTTCGGCTGGCATCTTTGCATCACGGCCGTCGCCGAGTAATTCGCGAACTATCTGTTCGCGATCTCCGGTATCCGGCTGCCTGCGACCATCTGGTCGTAGATCCAGCGGTACGTCTTCTCTAATCCCGTTGCGAGCGAAATCGACGGCTCCCAACCGAACTGCTTCTTAATAAGCGTATTGTCCGAACTGCGGCCGCGCACGCCCTTCGGTGCATCGAGATCGTAGCTGCGCTTGACCTTAATGCCGGCGATCTTTTCGATGATGTCGACCATCTGATTGATGGTGACGAGTTCCGCTGAGCCGATGTTGATCGGTTCCGCAAAGTCGCTCGCGGTCAGCATGAGCGTGCCTTTTACGCAATCGTCGATGTACATGAACGTGCGCGTCTGCTCGCCGTCGCCCCAAATCTCGATCTCGTGTTTGCCCGACAACTTCGCGGCAGCGATTTTGCGGCAGGTTGCTGCCGGCGCTTTCTCACGTCCGCCTTCCCATGTGCCGAAGGGCCCGTAGACGTTATGGTAGCGCGCGACGCGCGTCTGAACGCCGAAGTCTTCGAGGAAATGCCGGCACATGCGTTCGGAGAAGAGCTTCTCCCAGCCGTAGCCGTCCTCGGGCATCGCCGGATACGCGTCTTCTTCCTTTAGCGGCGTCACATCCGCTTCGCGCTGCTTGTCTACGTTATACACGCACGCCGATGATGCATAGAAGTACCGTTCGACGCCGGCTTCGCGTGCGGCGCATAGCAAATTCGTGTTGATCAAAACCGAGATCATACACTTCGCGCGATGGGCTTCAATAAAGCCCATACCGCCCATATCGGCCGCGAGGCAAATGACATAATCCATCCCGCGCACCGCGCGGCGGCATTCGTCCGGGTTGCTCAAATCGAGAATCAGGTTATCGGCATCGGCATGCACCTGATACCACTCTTCGCGCGGCTTGATGTCGACGCAGCGCACGTGTGAGAAGCCTCGATCGAGGGCTTCCTTCACCATCCAGCCACCAATAAAGCCACCGCCACCAGCGATCAGGATCGAGCGGCGGGTATCGAGTTCAACCATGGGGTGGCCTCCGGCAGAGCATGGCTTCAGAAATTAGCGGACGTGTCAGCTCCTCTCCTGTTGCCGAGCAGCGGCCATCCAGGCAAAGGCCTCCGGGCGGCCGAAAATGCGGCACAATGAGGGTTTCCGTTATCGGTCTTGGCAAACTCGGCGCGCCCATGGCGGCGGTCTTTGCGGCAAAGGGGCACGACGTGATCGGCCTCGACATCAACCCCGCTTTCGTTTCCGCCCTCGGAGCGGGGAAGGCGCCGGTCGAAGAGCCGCGGCTGCAAGAGATGATTGACGCGGGCCGTGCCCGCCTCAGCGCCACGCTCGACCACGACGAGCTGATCGCCAAAAGCGACATCACTTTTATCATTGTGCCGACTCCGAGCGGGCCGGACGGGGCCTTCACAAACGACTACGTGATCGCAGCCCTGGAAAGGCTTGGTGCAGCACTTCGACGGAAGTCGCTGTATCACGTATTGGTCGTGACCTCGACCGTTATGCCCGGATCGATGGACGGTCCGATTCGCGAGGCGCTCGAGCGCGCTTCCGGCCGCCGCGTCGGCGAAGACATTGGGCTTTGCTATAACCCGGAGTTCATCGCACTGGGCAGCGTTGTCAACAATATGCTCGAGCCCGACTTCCTCCTAATCGGGGAGAGCGATGAGCGGGCCGGCACCCTGTGCGCTTCTGTTTATGAAACGGTCTGCCCCAATCATCCGTCCGCGAGGCGCATGAATTTCGTCAACGCCGAACTCTCGAAAATCTCCGTCAATACATTTGTAACTACGAAAATCTCGTACGCCAACATGCTGGCCGATATTTGTGACCGCTTGCCGGGTGCCGATGCCGATGTTGTCGCGGCCGCAGTTGGTTCTGATAGCCGCATCGGCCGCAAATACTTACGCGGAGCCGTCGGTTACGGTGGTCCGTGCTTTCCACGCGACAATATCGCGTTCGGCGTCCTGGCTGACCGGCTCGGCGCGCACGCCGATATTGCGCGGGCAACGGACTCGATCAACCGTTACCAAATCGATCGCCTTTCGAGTGCCGTGAAATCGCGGGTTTCTAAAGGGGCACGCGTCGCTATACTCGGGATGTCGTACAAACAAGACACCGGCGTTATCGAAGAAAGCCAGGGTGTAATGCTCGCGCGTCGTCTTAGCGACGAGGGGTACGCCGTAACGATTCACGATCCGGCGGCGCTGTCCGCAGCGGCACAAGAGCTGGGCGACGGCGTTTCGCAAGCGACGTCCGCGCTTGAAGCCGTGAAGGATGCCGATCTTGCGGTGATTGTGACACCATGGCCGGAATATGCGGAATTGCAAAGCGCCGCACTACCGCGCCGGCTTACCGTGATCGATTGTTGGCGGCAACTACCTCGCGGTCCGGTCGGTGATTTTCTCGACGTTGCCTGGCTCGGCTACGGCAATCACGAGACGATATCTTCGGCTTCTGCCTAGCCCGCAGTGAACCGGCGAACGCGTACCGCCGTAAGCCGAACCTTAGGCTTGTTCGCTCCCCACATACGGAATTCAAGTAGCCCTGGTTCGACGTTCGGTGTTTCGCTAGCAACTTCGAATTCTAACGTGCTGCTAAACGTGCGGCGACGTTTTCCGAGGAAACGTTCGAAACGGCGTCCGGTCCATAGCAGATCCCGCGCGGTGTGCTCAGCCAGGATTACGCTGCCTTGTTTAGTCGCGACATCGAAGGTCACAGCCGCGTTCCGCTCGGCTCGCTCGGCCGCCACTTCGAACTCAGCCTCGTAGCGCCCAGAGGGCAAGGAAATGTATGGGCCGTGCGCGATCGCGCCATCGCCATCCGGAACCGCCTCGATCCCGCCGGCAACCCGTCGGCCGTTGGGCCCGACTCGCAACCACCAGAGAAGATTTTCTACACCGACGGGATCGGTGTCCGGCCGCGAGAGAGACTGCGATGCATCGATTCTGCGTAACTCTATCGCCGCAACTTCAAACGCGCCCACACCCGCCGACAAAACCCGAAACTCGAGCAAACCGGTCTCGATAGGCGGCGCGTCGCCGACAATTTCAAACGTAAGTGCAATCCGGGCGCTTTTGCCGCGGCCGAGCACGTCTTTTGGCTCAAGGACGTGTCCGGCGATGAGGTCGCGACCAAGTCCGCTCGCAACCTCCATTCGAACATCGTTGACTAGTCGCGTTACATTGTCTGCCCGGATCTCAAACGTTACTTCAAATACCCCGGGCAGGAGCCATAGGTAGGGTCCTTGCGCGACCACGCCCGAAACGTTCTCGAGCGAGACAATTGATTGCGCCACGCGCGTGCCCGCGGGTCCGGCTTGCGAAAGCCACAGGGCGTCTTGCGCGGGTCCTCCGAGAGAACTTGGTCGACCCAGATGACGAGCTAGCGCCTCGCGAGCGGGATCGAGTCGGCCGTCAAACAACCGGCCCATGATCGGCTCTGCAGGGCCCGCATCTCCAGTACGCCGTACGTCAAGACCAACTACGGCAAACTCAGCGCCTTCCGACCAGATGCGGCATTCCAATAGGCCGTCACGAAACATACCGCCGGCCGCTGGAATGTCGAACTGCAACAAGCCGTTGCTGGGCACCCAAGCACCATGACTACTGCTTAGCGCTTCATAACAATCGATGATCTGTTCGGCGTAGAGGTCTTCACCGAACCGGGCAACGACTTCGATCCGCGCCACGACACCGCCCCGCTGAGACGAGACCCGTGAATAAATTGAGAATGTCGCCTCGTAATGTCCGGGCATTAACCAAACGTGGGGACCGTACGCTACGAAGTCCGCAATGCCCGGCTTTGAGTAGATGATCGGGGCTCCGACATCCGTAACGTTCTTCGCGCTACCCGGCAGTGCGCCGTAGGTGCCCGCTCTGCCAACCGTTAGCAGCGGCAGAAAATCGAACGTTGCAGGCAATTCATTTAGTGCCGAGACCGTAGGCCGCTCCAGTACGGCACGTTGGATTGTAATGTCTGACCAACCGACCGTCCGGAAGCGAAACTCCGTTTCCGGCCAGCCCATCGCGTCGCCCATAGCAGACGGAATATTGAACTCAAAAATAAACTCGCGCCGTACCACCTCGTTGATGGTGATAGCCCGGCTTCCGAGTAGGTTCGAACTCGAAATGGCCTCGATAACGAGGCCCGATGTTCCGGGACTCCCGGCGGCTGAGATTTCCGCGTCGAACTCTACTCTTAAATTATAGCTACCGCTGTCGAGCAATAGGTATGGGCCGTAGAAAATACACCCGGCTTCCCCATTCTTGGCAACGATGCAGCCTCCAACTTTACGTCCAACATCGCCGCAATTGAGGGCGGGCAAGAGCTCTTGCAGCTCAAGGAGATTGTTGACGTAACCTTGCCGCATTCGGGTTGCAATTGGAGTGCGCGCCGCCCCGACCAAGTCGTGAAACGGTCGCTCTGCGTCGTTTGCAACCGCATTAATGCCAATGAAACGACGAGGGTGACAATCTTCCGAGAGTCGCCTGCGCTCTTCGCGAACGGCAATCCGTAGGGCTATTGAAACGCCTCTGATCTGCTTGCTGGCGTTGAAATCCCATTCCTTCGGCCAGGCCGTTTCCGGGCGACCCCAATCAAACAGCAAAACGTCCGATTCCGCGATCGCGCGCTCTTCCGGAGACCAAATGCAGCCCTCCGGCAATTCCGGACCTAGCCATGACATCGCGGAACCGACGAGAATATCCGACGTAAATCCCAATGCGCGCCACACTTGGGCAAATCGTTCGAGCAGCGTTCGTTTGCTGCCGAACCACGCAAGAACGGTGTGGCGCGGACTACTCGCGAACGCGTCGGCCAAAAACGGCAGCACGTGATCGACGCTATAATCGATGAGATTGTGGTTTTCGCGCGCATAGAACACCCGGGGTGCCTTCCCGGCGAGTGGTAAAGGAGTGGTGGCCGCCAGCGCATCGATATACGAGCGACTAGTAGAATTGACGCTGACTTCCTCAATGTTCTGTCCAGCTAGTCCCCATGTCTCTGCCTGCTCCGAGACGCCGGCTGTGGTTACGTCGTCGAAAAAGACCCGGAGATCATTTTCTACTGCCCGGTGGCGGTGAGCAGGCGTTACTTGCCGCGTATGGTCGCAATGGTAGCCGAGTACGTCGTCCAAAATATCGCCGGCGACGCGCGGCAAAAGCGAAATCCGCTTCGCCAAGTTCGAATCGACATGCCAGCCAAGTAGCATCGCTTCGTGGAACCCGTGCATTGCCCACAAGTCGGACCTTAAGACCAGTTGGAAGTCACCAGGCGCGTCATAGTGCACCGTGGGGTCGCCGCCGACGACGATCTCATTGAGGTGGAACTCACGGCCCCACCGACCGAAGGCCTCGATCGTGCCTTTTGGATCGAGACGATCTGCACTTTCCCAAAGTGTTTCCGGGACTTCGAATCTCGGTAGCGGGTAAAACGCATCCGGCAACCGGCTGACAACTTCCGAGAGCGTCTCACCGCGTTGAGGGACAAATACCATGTCCGTATTCGTCGAGAGAATCCACCGATTAGCCGGGTTCGATCGCCGCAGCGCCACGTTGCGAGCGATCGGCTCAAGGGCCACGAGTCGCGTCAGGTGCCGAAAGGGCTCATGCTGGCTCGGGCGCACGCGCAGGATACGCAGAACCTTCTTCGCCTGACCCGTTAGTGTGTCTTGAATAGCCTCGGGAAACGTTGGAAAGTCGTCGGGCGTGTTGTAGTCGACGAAGAGAATTTCGTCATCAGGAGAGGTGAGCATCTCCGCCATGCAATTTAAGCTTATCGCTGCGCGCTTGTGCAGGTTGTATCCGTAACTATCGTTACGGCCGTACAAGATGAGCGAGAGCATTACAGGGAGACTGCGCTACTCAAAAGCTCTATCGGCTGTCCTTCCGGAATGCTCTCGAGCGCATCGTCATCAAAGAGCAGAGCTTCCTTAAGTTCGAGTTTGTGCAGCGCGAGAAATTCCTGGTCGCGCAGCAATCGACGCTGACCATCGACCAAAGCATAGACCAGGCCCGCGTGCGGCGAATTGGCCTCGTGCGAACCGAGCAGCAGGACGGGCGAGCCGTGCTCGAGCGAACGCCGATCAGCTTCAACACTGAGCCTATAACGCAGCACGGCCTGAGGCGCCGGCCCATCGAACTTGAGCGCACCCTTTTCGAGCCATATCCCGCGATCGCACTGACGGCTAATAAAGTCGAGGTCGTGTGAAACGACGATGATCGTCGTGTGCTCGTCCCACAGCGCATCGATGCGCTCTTGACACTTTCGCTTGAACGACTCATCGCCGACAGCAAGCACTTCGTCGAGGATAAGGATGTCCGGCCGGAACTCCGTCGCGATCGCAAAGCCGAGGCGCGCGACCATGCCCGATGATAACGTTTTTACCGGCTCGGTACGGTGCTCTTGAAGTTCCGCAAAATCAAGAATAGCATCGAGATGGGCAAGCATTCGTTTGCGCTCGATCCCGAGTAAAAGGCCGTAGTAAATGACGTTGTCGATCAGCGAGAGCTCGGGGTCGAAACCCGCACCGAGTTCGATCAGCGGGGCAATGCCGCCGACTACGGCTACGGTTCCAGTCGTGGGACGAAGTATTCCGCAGATCACTTTGAGCAGGGTTGATTTTCCCGACCCATTCGGACCAACGATGCCAATCTTCTCGCCGCCTCGCACCGTCAGGCTCATATTCTCGAGCACCTGACGACGATTCGGGGCGCGAAACTTCATCTTTAGCAAATTAAAGATGAAGCGCTTAAAATCGTAGTGAAACTCTTCTTGCGTCCGTCGCCACAGCGTGACGTTCTGAACGAGAATTGCCGGGTCGTCGGTCACAGCAGATCCATCGCCTGTTTCTGCACGGAAACAAAAATTGCGCCGCCGGCAACTGCTGTGACGACGGCGATTAAGAACGTAAGCGCGAAAGAATGCCACTGCGTGTGTATCGGGCCGCGATAGAATGCAATCTGTCGAAGGTCGTTAACAATCGCTGCGATGGGGTTGAGGTCGATCAAAGCCCGAAATTTCGCGGGTACGATTTCTTCCGGATAGAAAATCGGACTCGTCATCCAGCACACGAAAACAACCAGGTCCCAGATATACGGCAAGTCACGAAAGAACACGAAGAGCGCCGACACTGCAAGCGAAGCTCCCACCGTGACGAGAAGTAGCGAGATCGCCGGCACGATGAGTAAGATGACGCGTTCGATGCTATGGCTGGACAAAGCCGTCACGATCACCAGCACGGGTAAAACACCAACCAGAAATTGGAACAAGTTCGCAACGACGACCGAGACCGGAAAGACGCTGAGCGGAATCCGAATCTTGTTTACGAGCGACCCGTTCGAAACCACCGACTGGAGCGCCTGACCCGTTGCTTGCGAGAAGAACGTGACGACGACGAGCCCCATGAACACAGCTAGGATGTAGTTGATGATGGAGCCGTCATAGTATTTCGCGAACGCCGTCCCGAAGATGATCGCGTACACGACGGTCATGATAAGCGGGTTAGAAAGCGACCAAAATACGCCCAGGACCGAGCCCCGGTAGCGGCCCTTGATATTGCGCTCGGCGATCGTCGTTACCAGCTCGAAGTAACGTCGAATATCTGGTCCGCCGATTGCGGAATTCAAGAGTGATTTTGGCGAACGAGCTGAAAGCATGAAACAGGGGGCGATTCGGGGGTCAAACGGCCCGTCCCCCCTCCTGGGAGGGCCGTGGGAGCGCCCCGACGTAACGCGATGACGGCCTCCATGATCAAACCAAACAATCCGTTAGTCGATGCGGAAGCACTGATGCTTCGAGTGCGCGAAGGAGCCGCGCGCCTTCGCTCGGGAAACGAACTCGATGATGCGCGGCTGAAGCGCTGGAACGCCGCCACGAACCGGCTTCCCGAGATCATCGATCGCCAAAATGCGATCATCGTACACTTGGCCCTCGCCGAAAATCGCAATCAGCCGCGAACGCAGGTTCCAGGGCGCCTTGCCAAGCTTCGCACCTTCGGTGATGCGCCGCTTCGATTGATGTTGCGGATCGTGAATTATCTGTTTAAGCAACAACGCGAGGTCGACGCCGCTCAGAACGTCGCGCTGCGTGAGATGTCGGCACTCATTGTGGCTGCCGCCCAAGACCTGAACGATATCAATAAACGTCTCTCCGATATAACCGAGCGCTTGGAACGGCAGCAAAGCGACACCGATAAGACGTGATGCGACGCCGCATCGCGATCGTCACGCCATGGTACGGACCTGAGGCGACGGGCGGAGCGGAGACCCTCGCGCGCGAGTTAGCCAGCCATCTATCCGCGACCGATGACGTGACGATCGTTACGACGACCGCGCGCTCCTTTCTCGCGAGTTGGAGTAAGGACTACTTCAAACCCGGCCGTACCAAAGACAATGGGTACGCCGTTCTCCGCTTTCGGCTCGGCGGCCGCGACGACGCGGCGTTCCATCGACTCAACGGCGAGCTCATGCAGATGCCTCGCTCGGAATGGCGCACACTGGGCCGGCTGCACCGGGACACGCAAGCGTTCGTTAACGAATCCATCAACTCGCCGCAGCTCGAGGCCTACCTCGCCGGCAAGGCAGCGGCAACGTACGATGCGGTCGTCTTCCTTCCTTACCTTTATGGCGTCGTCGTTCGCGGGATCGAAGCGTTTCCGGGTCGCGCTCATCTCCTACCGTGTTTGCACGACGAAATCTACGCGCGGCTGCCACGCGTCGAAGATGCCATACACCGGGCGGCAACGCTGCTCTTCAACAGCGAGGGCGAAGCCGAGCTCGCCTTGCGGATCTATGGCCCCGGCATTCTGCATAAGTCGCATGTCATCGGCACCGGCGTCGCGCTGCCGGTCAACGGCGCCGCCGCGAATGCAGTCAACGGACCGTACTTCTTGTTCCTCGGCCGGCGCGACGAAACCAAGGGGGTCGACTTTCTCGTCGATGCGTTTGGGCAATACCGGGAGCAACACTCGTCGCCGTATTCGCTGGTCCTCGCGGGTCCGGGCAATGCGTCGTATCATGCGCCCGAGCGTGGAATCATCGATCTCGGATTCGTCGATGAGAAGACGAAACGCGCGCTGATTCGCAATACGCGCGGTTTGGCACAGCCGAGTCTCAATGAAAGTTACTCGCGCGTCATGATGGAGGCGTGGCGAGAACAGGTTCCCGTCGTCGCTCGTGCCCAGTGTCTGGCCACCGCTATCGCTGTGGAACGGTCGGGTGGTGGCATCGTTGCGGAAAGCGCGACGGACTGGGCGAACGCATTTCAACGGCTGGAAACGGCAAGCGCGGAAGAACTCGCCGAGTTCGGACGGCGGGGCTCGGCTTATGCCGCGCTTCATGCCGATTGGCCGCGCGTTATCGAACGCTTTCGCCTCGCAACGCATCTCGATGCCCCGGCACAATTGCCTCCGCGAGGAAAGCGCGTCGATCAGGTCATCGAATCGATGGCCTACGGCGACGCCATCTCCAACTATGCCGTCACCCTGCAGGCGCATCTCAAAACGCAAGGCCACGATGGAGCGATCTTCGCCCGCGAAATTCATGCGGGAGTTTTCGATGCTGCCAGACCGCTAGCGTCCGCGACGTTCAGTGCGTCGGAGACCTTGATTTACCATCACTCGATCGCATTTAACGAGATCGACCGCATCCTCTCCGCACCGAGTCAGAAGGCGCTGATCTATCACAACATTACGCCGGCAGACTTTTTCCGCGACTACGACGCCGTGTTCGCCGACCATTTGGAGCGCGGGCGCGCGCAGCTCGCTCAAATTGCAGGCGCGTTCAGCACATGCGCGGCCGACTCCGCATACAACGCTCACGAACTGCGCGAACTGGGCTTTAAGAACGTCAAGGTCGTCCCGGTGCCGGTGAACTTCGCCCGCTTCGACGTCACGCCGGCGGATCTACCGCGGAGCGAAAAAGGCAACGGTGCGCGGTGGCTGTTCGTCGGACGCGTGTCTCCCAACAAAGGCTTGCGTCCGTTGCTCGAGGCGTTTGAAGCCTATGTGTGCATCGATCCGTTGGCGCGCTTGGTTATCGTCGGGGCATACAACCGGGGTGACCGCTATTTGCGAGAACTCGCAACGTACGTCGCCGACCGCAGCCTCGACGCACATGTGTTTTTTGCCGGCGTCGTCGACGAAGCGATGCTCACGGCCCACTATCGCAACGCGGACCTCTACGTTTGCATGAGCGAACACGAGGGCTTTTGCGTTCCCCTCGTCGAGGCGATGTTCTTCGATGTTCCGGTCATCGCGAGCGCGAACTCCGCCATCGTTGAGACGCTCGGGGATTCCGGTATTTTGGTCGATCCCGGTGCAGACCCCGTTGAGATCGCCTTGACGGCGCGCGAAATCTACACGGACCTCGACTTGCGGCGGCGGGTCATCGCGTCGCAGCGCGTCCGCCGCGCGGCGTTCTTGCCCGAGCGCATTCTGCCGATCGTCGATGCTTTCGTAGCGGATATCGCATGAGCGGCCGCCCGCGGATTGCGATGGTCGTTCAGCGCTGCGGCATCGAGGTCAACGGCGGCGCCGAAGCCGCCTGCCTCGATGTAGCCCGTGAAATGAGCGCCGTCTGGGACGTCGACATCATCACCACGTGCGCGCTTGACTACCAAACGTGGAACGACCACTACCCGCCGGGTGAAACGATGATCGACGGCGTGCGCGTCATCCGCTTCCGCGTCGACCATCCGCGCAGCGTGCACTTCAACAACCTCTCGGTGAAGGCGCTCCGGCGCGGCTCTGAGCAAACGCCGCAAGAACTCGAAGAGTGGATGAAGGCGCAAGGTCCTTACTCAAGCACGCTCTTGCGGTACATCAAAGACAACGCGAAGGCGTACGATAGCTGGTTCTTCTTCACGTATCTCTACGCGACGACGTTCTTCGGGCTGCCGCTCGTCGCCGATCGCGCAGTGCTCGTGCCGTTCGCACATGATGAGTGGCCGATCCACCAGCCGGGGATGAGCGACTTCTTCCGCCTCCCGCAGCGTCTGGTGTACAGCACGGAAGAGGAGCGGGACTTTCTGCTGCGCCGGTTTGCGGATTGCAATCTGCAGGGCGAAGTCGTCGGCGTCGGCATCCGGCCGCCTGACAACGTACGCGAGGATCATTTTCGCCACCGCTTCGGCGTCTTCGGTAAGTACGCGCTCTATCTCGGGCGCATCGACGTCGCCAAAGGGTGCGATGTCATGTTGCGCGATTTCGAAGCCGCCAAAGAACCCGATCTCCAGCTTTTGATGATCGGTCGCGAAGTCATGGACGTGCCGCAACATCCGTGGTTGCGGCTTTTCGGCTTCGTCGACGAACAGACGAAGTACGAAGCCATTCGCGGCGCCGAGTTCGTTATCGCGCCGTCGGCGCTCGAGAGCCTATCGCTCGTTTTACTCGAGGCGTGGAGCCAAGAGCGACCGGTTCTCGTGAATGCCGCGAGCGACGTGATGGTCGGTCAGTGCCGTCGCGCCGGCGGTGGGCTCTGGTATGGGGATCAGTTCGAGTTTGCCGCCGCCATCCCGCTGCTCCGCGATGAAGAGATCAATCGCGGTCTAGGCAAAAGCGGCAAACGTTACCTCGACGACAACTATACGTGGCCCGTCATTCGCAGCGCCTACGAGCGCGTTCTCAGGGAGGTTGCTGCGGAACAGCGTTCGTCGACCACACCCTGAAGAGCATCGATAGCAAGACGAGCCCGTGACCCGCGGCCAACACCCCGACAACCGCGGCGAGATTGGGGTGCCAAAGGGATAGGACGCTGATTTCGGCGATTGCCGCGATCAGCGCGGGGATAACGAAATCGTAGCGGTGGAGACCCATCTTGTACGCCGACACCACGTAGGCCATCGAGAGGCAGCCGCTCGCGATCGCGTAGGTCAAGACGAGCGGCGCGGCATCGCCGAACGCACGGCCGGAGATCAAGGTTACGATAAAGCGTGGCGCTATGGCGGAAATGAGCAGCGCGATCGCAATCATCCCCGCCGCGAGGGCCACCGCACTGCCGAGTAGGGGCAGTGTCGATTGACCGGCCGCCGCGCGCGAGGAGACTTTCGGCATAACCAGGGTCGGCACGAACGATACCGCGGCGACGATGGCGCGCCCAACAAACGCAGCCGATGCATACAATCCGGCCGCGCGCGGATCGAAGAAATGCTTCACCAGCGGAATGTCATAGTACGTCAGGATCACGAGCGTCAGCTGACCCAACCCCACATGCGAGATGATTCGGCCGATGACGCCGGCTTCGAGACGAAGCCGTTCCCGCTGAGCGCCGAAGCGGACATGAAACGCGTACACTCCGTACGCCGCGGAAGCGACGCCGCCCAAAACCACCCCGGTGAGCGCACCATTCGCGCCGAACGGGCCGGCCAGCGCGACGCCGATCGCGACCTTCGTTGCGGCCTCGATCGAGAGCGACAGAGAGAAATCACCGTAGTGCTGCGCGCCTTGTAACACGCCGCGTTGCACGGAGATGACCCCGAGAACGGCCAGCGCCACCACCACGATGACGACCGGCTCGACCTCGTTCAGCTGGAAATAGGCGGCGATCGATTCACGAAAGACATAGCCGAGCGCAATCACGATACCGGCGACGACGCATGAGCCCGCCGTCACCACGTCTGCGAGCCGGCGCAAGGCGGCCGTGTCTTTGCGATTCGCGAGATCCGCAGCCAGACGCGCGCAAATCAATTGCGCGACGATTGCCGGTGCGCCGATGACGAGTTCCGCCGAAACGAGCGACGTGACGACGCCGTAGGGTTCGACGCCGAGACGGCGGCCCAGCAGCGAGAAGAACAAATAGCCGAAGACGTTCGTGAAGACGACGCCCGCGAACACGAGCGTGCCGTGGCGAACGAGTTCGCTTCGGCGTAGGCGGGAGATCACTCCACGTCGGCGGTTTCGGTGGCCGGATGGATCTGCTCGAGGGCCTCTAGCACCGCCGTTGCAACCGCGGCCGGGGCATAGCGTGCGCGAACACGCCGGCCTTCGCCGGCCATTGCAGTGCGCAGCCCGCGGTCGGTGGCGACGATGCGCACCAGCGCGGCGATCCGCCGAGCATCGAAGGTGTCGGCCACGATACCGCAGGCTTCGATCGTCTCGAGCACCGTTACGTCGCCGAGCGCAACGATCGGGAGGTCGAACCAGAGGGGCGTCACGGCGCTTTCAATCGAGATCGGCCGGCCCACGGCGAGCGCGACGGTGGCCGCGCGATAGGCGGCGTAGCGTTCCGTCGATCCGTCGCCGACGAGCACGACTTCGTTGTGCAGATCGAGTTCCTCGCGCTCGTGCAGCAGCGTTCGCTGCGCCTCGTCATCGCAGTCGGCCGCGAACACTAAGAGACGCGCTTCGCGTTCGAACGCGAGATACGCAACAAACGTATCGAGCAGCCGGCGTGCTTCGTCGGGTCCGAGCGGCGAAATCGAGAGCAGCACGTACTTGCCGTCGGACCAGCGATCGTGCGCCGGGTGCAGCCCCTCCCACGGCGCGGGCGATACGGCGTGCGGAAGCACGCGCGCGATGATGCCCGCTTCTTCCAGTTGCGCCGCGACCGCGTGTGACGGCGCGAAAACCGGCCGGCTTTGCCGCGAAGCGGGCAACTCACCGTCGTGTGCGACGTACGCGTCGGCCGCAATCGGAGGCGAGGCCGCCGTAACGTGCGAGATCCGGCGCGCATCCGGGTGCGGCCGCAACGATCCCGCGATCGTGACGGTGGAAACGGCGCCGGCGGCGTTCAGCGCTTCTGATAGTGCTTGCGCGTAACGCGCTACCGGGGCGTCGCCTAACGGGACGACGTTCTCAATGCGCGGTCCGGCCGGTGGAGAGAGGCGCGAGGTGAGGGCGTCGAGCGTGCGGCGCGCGACGGCGTCCCAACCGCCGTTGTCGAGCGCCGCAGCCCAGCCGCGGGCACCGAGCGCATCGACGTCCTCGTCGGCCGATTCGTCCACGGCCGCGAGCATGCGGATCCAGTCCTCGAGCGACGTGCCGATCCAGCCGCCGCCGGCGTCTTCCACCGCACGCGCCGTTGCACGGCAATCACCGTGAACGAGAACGGGGCGGCGCGCAAACCACGCTTCGTAGATTGCGCGCGAAAAACTTTCGTGAATGCTGGGCTGCGCCAGCGCCCGCGCGTACGTGAGCAGTGCCGCCTTTGCCGGCTCGTTGACGGCGCCGAGATCGAGGATGCCGTCGCCGCTGCGCGATGCGCTGCGCGGGCCGGCCAGCACCAGTTGCAGCGACGTCGAGATGCGACGCTTGCGGAACGTGCTGAATGCTTCGACGAGGAAGTCGACGTTTTTCGATGTGTCTTGACGGCCGAGATAAAGCACGTAGCGCGAACGGTGCGGGGCGAAGCCGCCGACCGTGATTGGCTTGGCCGGCGGTGCTACGGGCTCGACTGCGTGGCCGATCACGCGGCTTTTCGCCAGCACGCCCGGACCGTAGATCGCGGTCGCGGTTTCTTCTTCGCCTGCGCTGTTGAAGAGCAGGCCTTTCGCGGCGGCGAACTCCGCGCGCACGGGGTCGATGTAGGCGTAGGCTTCGTCGTGCAGACATGGGATCAGGAACGCGCGATCGGCGACGAGCGAAACGCCGGAGAGTGCCGGGCCGTAGAGGTACGGTACGAAGATTACGGCATCGTACGACGCGCCGGCATCGCGCAGATGCGCGAGCAGGGCGCGACTGTTGATGTTTTCGTTGACGAAGGCGCGCGTTTGTACGGGGTCGAGCGAGTTGCGGTCGCCGCGCAGGCCGATGCGCGGCATGGTCGTGAGAACGGTGTTGGCGCGGTTGAACGCGACGCGATCGCGCGTGTCGACGGGGAAGCGGCGGAGGATCACGCCGGTACCGTCTTCGGTGACGCCGCTGCGATGGTAGTTGGCCCCCCAGTCGTCGAGGAACGAGCGACAGCAGGTTGATAGCACGTCGACCTTTGCGCCGGCGCGGACGAGTGCGTGGGCGATCTCCCAAGCGAGGCGTTCTGCGCCGCCGATGAGTTCGCGGCCGTACCATGGGGTGACGAGCGCTAATCTCACGGTGGGGGCGGTCCCTCGACGGCGCGCCCTTTGGGCGCTTTGCTCGGGATGACATCGCCACCAACACTGCTGCCGCTGCTGGCACTTGCGTCGCTGCGGGTGGCGATGCGTTGGGCTCGGGTGGTGGCGCGTTCGGCTTCTAGGCGGACTTCTAGGGTTTCGATGCGGTCGAGGAGGGTTTGGATGAGGGCTAGTGTTTCGCGCTGGGCGCGGATTAGGGCGTTGTTGGCTTCGTATTGGTCGCGGAACGCCATCGACATGATTGAGAGGACGGCTTTTTTTAGCCGTTCCGACGATGAGATGAGCGGGACGCGGAGATCGGCGGGCCAGGTGGCGCGCGGCGTCGAGCGCTGCTCGGCGAAGTTCAACTGCGATTCGATGGCGCGGGCGTGGACCGTAGCCGCTAGGCGGGCGAGACGTTCCTCGCCGTCTCCTGCCTCGGGATCGCGGGCGAGTTCGGCATCGATGCGGCGTTCGAGATCGTCGACGTCGATGCGCGGATTGCGAGACCGGATCATCTTGCTCTCGTCTTTTCGCGAGACGGGCGAGGGGCAACTTCCGTCGCCCGTGCTTTGCGGCGGCCGATCCCGGTGTACGATAAGCCGGCCGCGACAACGGCCTCAGGATCGAACAGGTTACGGCCGTCGATCACTGCGTCGCCGCGCATCGTTTTTTTGACGCGCTCGAAGTCGAGGGTCTTGTACTCGTTCCATTCGGTTGCGAGCACCAGCGCGTCGCTGCCGGTCAGCGCGTCGTACACCCGTTCGCAGGCGACAATCCGCTCGCCGAGACGCTCGCGAACGCTTTTCAGCGCTACCGGATCGTGCGCGCGAACGTGCGCGCCGGCAGCGAGAAGCCGCTCGATCAGCAGCAACGCCGGCGCCTCCCGGATGTCGTCGGTGTCGGGTTTGAACGCCAGGCCGAGAACGCTAATGATTTTGCCGCTAACGGATCCGCCGAGTGCTGCCGCCACTTTGTCGCACGTGCGGCCGATTTGGCGGCGGTTCACGCCCGCGACAGCCCCCAAGAGCGACGCCTCATATTGCCGCGCGGCGGCGAGCTGCTCGAGTGCCTGAAGATCCTTCGGCAAGCACGATCCGCCGAAGCCGATCCCCGCGCGCATTGCGTGCGTTCCGATCCGGTGATCGAGGCCGATGCCGCGCTGCACGGTGTCGATGTCGACATCGACCGCATCGCAGATGTTGGCGATCTCGTTCATGAACGAAATCTTCGTGGCCAAAAAAGCATTAGCGGCGTACTTGATCACTTCGGCCGTGCGAACGTCGGTGACGACGATCGGCGCGTTGAGCGGACGATAGAGCTCGCGCACGATCGCTTCCGCCGCGGCGTCGTTCGCGCCGATCACGATGCGGTCGGGTTGCATGAAGTCGGCGATCGCCGAGCCTTCGCGCAAGAATTCGGGATTGCTGACAACGGCGACGCGGTGATGATCGGTTGAATTTTCCGCAATCAGCGACGCGATGAGTTCCCCGGTTTCCACCGGCGCCGTCGATTTGGAAACAATGACTTTCGAACCGTTGAGAGCGTTGCCGATCGCAACGGCTACCGCGCGCAGCGCCGAGAGATCGGCCATACCGTCTTCACCGGTTGGAGTGTCGACCGCGATGAAGACGATCTCCGCGGTCCGGACGGCCTCCGCCAGATCGGTCGAAAACGAAAGGCGCGCTGCGCCGAGATTGCGCGCGATCAGCTCCGCCAGCTGCGGTTCGTAGATCGGCGGCGTACCGGCGCGCAGCAACTCGATCTTCGCCTCGTTGTTGTCGACGCAGACCACGCTGTTGCCGAGTTCGGCGAAGCACGTACCGGTAACGAGGCCAACGTACCCCGTGCCGATCACCGCGATGCGCTTCATGTCGACTCCGGTACGGGCCCGACGTCGTTGCGTGCGGCCAACACCTCGACAACGCCGATGGCCAGCAAGATCGCCCAGAACACGCCGACCTTCGGATAGAACCAGAGGTAGTCGAAGATCTGGTGGAGCGCCAACGCGATGTTGGCCGCAAACACGCCGATGAGCAGGGGCCGGCGCGAAAACGAACGCGCGAACGTCGCGAAAATCGTCCACAGGAGGTAGAGGGTCGCGGCGAAACCCACGAGGCCGGTTTCGCTCAGCGCCTGCAAGTAGAGGCTGTTGGCATGCGTCTGCACCTCCGGATGCCCAACGAGGCCAAGCTCGAATTCGAAGTTACCGGCGCCGATGCCCACCAGCGGCGACATGCGCCACAGATTGAGCGCCGCCATCCAAAGGATGTTGCGCGTCCCTAGGTGGTCGGGCGTCGAGACCTCCGCCACGCTGAAGAACCGCGCCTCGAGACCGAAGGCGAGCCCGACCCCGACGAGAATCGCGGCGACGATCGTGGCTCCCGCCGCGAAGCTCAGTCCCACGCGACGCGTCGGTCGCGTAACGATGAGGACGACGGCGAACGCCGCCAGCGCTGCGACGATGCCGGAGCGCGAAATCGTCGCGGCCTCGGCGCAGGCGGACAACACGACGGCACCGATCAGCCACGGATTGCGATCAGTGAGCATCCGGGCGAACAGCACCGGAATCAGGAGATTCAACCAGCCGGCAAACTGGTTGGGACCTTCCAGCGTGCCGGCGACGCGCGGCACTTTCTGAATGCCGACGTAGAGTCCCGACGACGCCCCGAACAGCAGTTCCGAAACAGCGACGGCTGCCTCGAAGAACGCAATCCCGATCAGTGACGCCCAGATCGGACGATCATCAGGATCGAACGCAAAGCCCACGACCACGGCCGCGAAGACAGCGGTATATTCGAGCCACTTGAAGAGCTCGCGCACGACGGCATCTTCATGCAGCGCGTGGAGCGCTGACAGCACGATCGCGGCCAAAACTCCGCCAAGCGCCAGCAGCAGCGCACGGACCGGTTTTTCCCGGAGCACGCGCAGCGACGCGCGATGGAAGATCAGACCGATCACAAACCCGATCAGCGCCACCTTCGGCACGGTGATCGAGGTGCCGAGCACGTAGCGCGCGTCGGCAAACGGCGCGCTGAGGATCAATGCGCCGACGCCGAGCGACGGCCGCCGGTACGCAAGCAAGCCGACGCCGATCGCGATCACCACAAAGAACAGCGCGTTCAGCGGGTCGAGCGCGAGGTGCGGCGGCACCCACACCGCCGGAAAAACGTAACCCGGTTGCCAGCGGATCATGAGCGTGAAGGACGAAGATCGGAAACGTGTTGCGTCTGCCCCTGATCGTACTGCTCATCGCGTTGCTCAACGGCATCGCCGCCGCCGAATCGTATGTCGTCAGCCCGAAAGCAAGCGACGAAACGAAGGCCGCGGTTGCCGCGGGACGTCCGCCCGAGCACGGATTCCCGGAAATTCATGACGTCGAGTTCACGAGTTCGGCGCAGCTCCGTCCGGGGACGAATCTTCAAGCGACCGTCGTGACCTCGCCCAACGTGACCTATGTTGAAGGCCGCGTGAAATATTGGAACGTTCCGTTCCGGCAAACGGCGTCCGGCAAGTTCGACATCGACTACCGCGTGCCGTTCTTGCCGCCGAATGCGCTCGGCCATTGGGATCTCGAAGTCATCGCGCGGTCGGTCGACGGCGTCGAGGTCAAGCGAACGTTCCCCGTCACCTACAAGTACTTCTAACGGCACGTTCACGGTAAGGGGACCAGTTCGCGCGCTTTCCGCCGGAAGAGGATGTCGATCGCTAGATCCAGTTCCTCGCTGTCGACGATGCGCGCCAGCGCGAGGAACAGGAAGCCGCCGAAAATTAAATGCTCGACGAGGTTGGTCGAGCGCGCGATGAACGTCGGCTCGGGCGGAACGCGATAGATCTGCACGACCGCGAGCGCCACGCCCATCGCCGCGCTGCAGCTGAGCACCTTGAACGCGGACACCAGAATGCCGCGCACATCGAAACCGCCGAGCAACTGCCACACGACCGCACCCAGCGCAAGCGTTTGCAGCGTTTGACTCACCGCGTTGGCAAGCAACAGCCCCCGCGCGCCGAGGCTCGGCAGCCAATAGATCGAGAGCAGCACGTTCACCACGACGGTGGCAACCGAGATGATGATCGTCGCGCGCACGGCGTTGCACGCGAAGAGATAGCGCGTGAGGATGATGTTGCCGGCCACGGCCACGAGCCCGACGGCAGCATACGGCAGCAGCGACGCGCAAAGCACCGTGGCCTCGGGCGTGAACGCGCCGCGTTCGAACAGCGTTTGCACGATCGGGCCGGCGAGCATGCACAGGCCCATCACCGATGGGATCGTCAAGAACAGCACGATCTTCAAGCCGGTCGCGATGCTGCGGCGCATCGCAGAGCGATTCTTGCTCGCGAATTGGCTCGCGAACACGGGGAAGATAACGGTGGCGATTGCGGCGACGAACACTTGTTGCGGAAACCCGACCAGCTTCACCGCGTAGTTCATGCCGGCGATCGAGCCGACGCTCAGCCCCGAGGCGAAGTAGCGATCGAAGAACAGCGCGATCTGTCCGGCGGCCGAACCGATGGCGATCGGCCCCAAGACGATGAGCAGCCGCCGCAAGCCCGGATGCTGCCAGTCGATCACGATGCGGAAGCGGCGCAGCGAAAAGAAAACCGGCACTTGGACCAGCAGCTGCGCGAATGCGCCGGCCAGCGTGCCGAGCACGAGCGCGCCGATGCCCCAGTTGTGAAATCCGATTACCACAAACGCGATCGTGAGCACGTTGGCGAACACGCCCTGCAACGCGGTTGCCGCAAAGCGGTGATACGCGTTGAGAATTGCCGCGAGGATGCCGCTCAGGCTCGTCGCGATGATGCACGGCATGAGCCAGCGCGTCATCACGATCGCTTCATCTAGCCGGTGGCCCTGGAAGCGCGCGATCCACGGCACGTACACCGGCGCGAACCACGCGCCGAGCGCCGCAGCAAGCACGAGGCCGGCCGTGATGCAGAGGATCAGCGTGCTGGCCAACTGCCACGCGTCTTCTTCGCGATCGTTCACGTAGTAATCGGAGAAAATCGGCACGAGCGCGCTGACGAGCGCGCCGTTGAACACGCCGAAGAGAATCGTCGGCACCACGGTGGCCGCGAGAAACGCGTCCATGTCGCCCGACGCGCCGAAGTAGCGCGCGTTGAGCACCTCGCGGCCGAAGCCGAGCACCATCGATGCCAGCGTCGCCGCCATGACGATCATCGTCGAACGCGCGACACGTTGCGGCGCGTGGTGCGCGCCGACGACGGTCAACCGAGGCTGCATCGGACCTCGCTACGCGGGGGTACGGTTAATGGGCACCCACGCCGCGGATCACGGCAGGTATGGTTTGGGCGATGATCCCGAAATCGCCGAGCGGGGTCCACGTGTCGATGTACGCGTTATCCAATGCCATCCACTGCTCGAACGAGAGTTCGCACCGCCCCGAGACTTGCCACAAGCACGTCACGCCGGGCTTCACCGTGAGGCGGCGCCGCGCGCGTTCATCGTAGTGGGCCACTTCCTCCGGGAGCGGGGGACGGGGCCCGACGATCGCCATATCGCCCAGCAGGACGTTCACGAAGTTGGGAAGTTCATCGATGCTGGTCCGCCGCAAGAGTGCGCCCAGCGGATGCAGCCGGGGGTCGCGCCGGAGCTTGAAGACGGGGCCGTCGGCCTCGTTGAGGTGGCGCACCTCGTGCCGGCGCTCGTGGGCGTCGGTCACCATGCTGCGGAGCTTATACATCTTGAATTTGCGGCCGTTCAGTCCCACGCGCTCCTGACGATAGAGCGGGCCCTCACCGGTGACCAGCACGATCCCGGCCATGGCGGCCAGCGTGATCGGCAGGGTGACCAGCAGGCCGACGGAGGCGACCGTGACGTCGATGGCGCGCTTGGCCGGACCATACCAAGCCGGCGTTTGGCGTGCCCCCAGGGTGCCGAGCGCGGACGGTGCCGGCGGCCCGAAGCGAGTCTCGAGAGCACTCACTTTGGCGTGGAACCCAAGATCGCGGCCATGCGCTCGCCGACCCGGCTCATACCGTCCACCACGCCGATGTCGGCGCCGGGGGCGGTGCCATATTCCAGGAACGGCACGTACTCGCGCGTGTGATCGCTCCCGGGGGCCGTCGGGTCACACCCGTGATCGGCGGTGAAAATGAGACCATCTCCCGGACGTATGCGCTCTAAGATGGCGGGGATCATTCCGTCCAGTCGTTCGAGGGCGTCGGCGTAGCCGCGGACATTGCGCCGGTGGCCGTATTTCGAGTCGAAATCGTTCAGGTTCACGAATACCAATCCATGGTCGAGCCCGTCCGCGATCTGCAGGGCTTGCTCGACACCTTCGGTGTTGTCGGCAACGCGGATCGAGTCAACGATGCCGTGACCGCAGTAGATATCACAAATTTTACCGACGGCGTGGATAGGGACGCCGTCGGCAGCAATGCGGTCGAGGATCGAGGGCGGGGGATCAACGGCATAATCACGTCGGTTTGCGGTGCGGGTATACCCACCGGGCGGTCCGGTAAACGGGCGCGCGATCACGCGATTAACCTCGTGCGGGCGCACGAGCATGGCCCGCGCCTTCTCGCACCAATCGTAGAGCGTTGCAAGCGGTACAGTATCTTCGTGACACGCGACTTGGAACACGGAATCGGCTGACGTGTACAGGATCGGGCGGCCGGTTCGCTGGTGCTCCTCGCCCATTTCGGCGATGATTTCCGTACCGGAAGCCGGGATATTTCCGAGCGGCGGTTTGCCGGTGATGGCGCTGAATGCCTCGACGACCTCCGGCGGAAAGCCGTTGGGATACGTGGGAAACGGAATCTCCGTCACAATCCCAGCCATTTCCCAATGCCCCGTGATTGTGTCTTTGCCACGTGATTTCTCACGCAAACGGCCCACCGCACCAGCTGGATGATCGACCGCAGCGACCCCACGGATCGTCGTCGTGCGACCCAACCCAAGGCGCTCGAAGTTCGGCATATGCAAGCCGCCGACGCGTTCGGCGACATTACCGATCGTGTTAGCTTTCGGTGCATCACCGAAGCTCGCCGCATCGGGTAAAGCGCCCACGCCGGCTGAGTCCATTACGAAAGCGAGCACCCGCGGCATAGCAAAATCCGGTTCTGTCCTCGCAGGACCGTCCCTCCCCTATGCGTGAACGCGCAGGACAGTCCTAATGCGATTTTTCTTTTTATGCCTCTTCGTTTCGGTTTTGGCGCTGCTCGTCCCCAATTTTGCGGCTGCCGCCGACGACATCCGGAGCATCGAGTTGCGCGCGAACGTGGTCGACTTTTATAGCAACCGCTATATCTTGACGGCCGATGGGAACGTCAGCGCGCGTCTCACCGACGGCACGATGGTTACCGGCGACACGTTTACGATGGATCTTAAGCTGAATCGCTTCATGATCGCCGGCAACGTGCATCTCGACGGGCCGCACATCCATGCGATGGGGGCGGCCTTTGCCGGATTCCCCGACATCTCGCGTGATTATATGGTGACCGAAGGTGACGTACCCGACCGTTATACCTATTACGGCGTCGATTTCAGCGATCCACACCCCGGGCGCCAGCAACCCGGCGACGCCTTCTACTTCCCCGATTTGAGCGGCGAGCGGCCCTACATCGTCTCGAACAGCGCGACGATCTTTCTCAAGAACAACCTCGAGTTTCCGGTCGGCGCGCGAATCCTCGTGCTCGGCGTGTACATTCCGACGCCGGGCTACGTCGTCAACTATTCATCGAACCCGAACTTCTACCAGAACGCGTTTGCGGGCGCGACGCTCGACATCGGCGTTCCGTTCAAAGCCGCGGCCGATGCCATGTCGGCCGGGCACATTCGCTACGATCCGTACCGCGGCTGGTATACCGCCTTCGATCAGCACTTCGTGCACAATCTCGACTACGCGGTGTTGTCGGTCGATCCGGTCACGCAAACGCAGCGTCAGTACAATGCGATCTTCTACAAGCGGCTCTCGCCGGCGGTGGAAGCGCGCACGTTCTTTCAGCTCTCGGCGGACTCGCAAGGACTGAGCCAGCCGGTCAGCGCGGCGAGCTACTGGAACTTCGCGATGAACGCGAAGGTCGGGAAGTACGCCGTCGGCTTGAACACCGATCAGTACAACAACAACCTGCTTTCCGGCGGTGCCGTGACGACCGATCCGTTCGGCGTGGTGCAAGCGAGCCATCCGTTCGACGCGACGCTCTCGGTGCAGAGTTACGAAGATGAGTTTAAGCTCTTCCGCTATCTCGGGGTGCCGGTCAAGTTTCAGTATCGCGGCGGCTACGGGTACAACTACAATTCCTACGGTCTCGCCACGCTAGGCCCAGGTGCGCTGGATTTGCCGCCTGATTTCAACGGCGTTACCTACAACGCGATTTTCAACACGTATCTCGGCGTGACGGCGTACACGTCGTCGATGCGGGTCGCAAAGCAGCTTTCGATCTCGGCGAAAGCCGACCGGCTGGAGACCTGGTATAACTCGGGACATCACATCGTGACCACCGACGTGTCGACCACGCTCGCGCGCACGCCGCTCTCGGTCAAGCTGCCCGCGTTTCTGCTGACGTACGACGTCCTGAACATCGGCGACTTTTGGGGCGCGAATCAGCTCACGGCCTACGTGCCGGCAGCCGATGTGTTCGTAGGGCCGTACGGGACGTTCTCGGGATTGTCGGCGTTTCGCGGCTTCGCGACCTCGCGCAGCCTGTCGGGCTCGATGGTCTACACGCCGACGCCGTTCTTCGCACTCAACTTGACGATGCAGAACTTCAACGTGTCGCCGGCACCGGTGCCCGGCCTCGGCGGACAAGCGCCCAACCAGTTCACGGCCGACGTACGCGTGCGGCTCAGTCACAACATTCTCGTCGACGTCTCGCGTACGTACTTCTTCAACTGGGCCGGCGAAGGCTGGGCGCCGCAGTACGGGGTCCAGTTCTCGCCATGATCAAGTCGCTCTCTTCATTCATCCTCGTGCTTGCAATTGCGGCCAGCGCTGCGAACGCGCAATCGACTCCTCCGCCGCAGGTGAATCCGATGTCTACGCCGGCGCCGAATGTTCAAGGAATCCCGACGCCGCCGGCGGTTCCAACCGCGCCGCCCGTTGCAACTCCGTCGCCCGCGTTGACCGCAACGCCTGCGGCCGCTGCTCCGCCGACCGCGGCGGCTTCGGGCGCTCCTACGCCGCCGTCGAATCTCGTGAAGTACGTGGGGCAGTTGCTCGACTACCGCAACAACTACGTCTACTTCACGTCGGGCGATGCGTTCCCGGTGATCGAATTGCCGCGCATTCTCGACTACATGACGAGCCAGCCGACGTCGGTTCGGCCGCGCGCCAAGATGTTCGCGCAAGCCGTGTTCGACCCGACGACCAAAAAGATCATCGAGCTCGACATCACGACGCACCGTTTGGTGATGTCGCAAACGCTCGGCCCGGCGAGCGCGTACGTCGTCGCAAAATCGACGCCGGCGGCGGCACCGGAGATCGCCGGTCAAGCCATCACCGGCAAGCAAGTCGCGGTCGTGTTCGAAGTGACGGTGCCGCCGACCACCAACTTCACCGATAGCGTCTACATATCGACCGACTCGAGCGACTGGAACCCGACCGCGATCAAGCTCGATCGCGTCGATGCATACAAGTATCGCGCGCTGCGGTATTTCGCATCAGGCACAAAGTTCGCGTATCGCGTCACGCGCGGCAGCTGGAATTCTGTCGAGCGCGGCGAGGACAACCTCGATACTCCGCCACACCAATTCTTCGTGCGCGAAGTCGACTCGCTCGCCGCGCGCGTGACCGTGTACCACTGGTCGGACGAGCGCGGTTCCTCGCTCGGCACCGGGCCCAACTCGATTCCGACGCCGTACAATCCGAGCCCGTTCGGCGGCGGCCCCGGCGGCATCGCGGTGCCGCAAGTCCCGATCCGCCCGACACCGCCGCCCGGACATCAATAGGTGCGGACGCGAGCGCTCATCGGCGCGCTTGCGCTCCTCACGCTCTGGCCGCTCTCCGCGCCGGCAAAGCCCATCGCGGAGATCCGCGGCGGCAGCGTGCTCTTCTACAACGACGCGCTCGCGCTCGTGGTGCGCGACGGCATCCGCGCGGAGCTCGCCAACGGCGCGCACATCACGGCCACGGCGGCCTACGTCGATTTGCGTTCGGATCGCGCGGTGTTCGCCGGCAATGTGGAGTTCGTGCGCGGAGCGTTGACGCTTCGCGCCGATGCCATCGCGCTCGATTTCCCCGGCCGCAAGATCGACGTGCTGCGCAACGATACCGGCATCATGCAGACGGACCTTTCGCTCGCAGCGCTGCGGGCCTCGCCGCGCGATGGCGCCGCGTTTGAGTTTCCCGAGCTCGCCGACAACCATGCCTACATCCGCGCGCGGCGAGCGGAGATCGTCTCGCGCACGAGCGTGCGCTTTCGGCCGGCGGCGTTTCCCACGTCCAAAGGCGCGCCGCCGGTGCCGATGTACCTCTACACGTTTGCGGCCGGCAACGGCTACGCCGCGACCGCGCTCTCGTCGGCGGCGTTCGATCAGCCCTACGGTTTGGTTTCCACGCCCAACGCGCTGACCGCGCTGCACTTGCGCTACCTCAACGGCGAGGGCGCTTCGCTCGGCATCGAGCAGAACATCATCGACAACAACGACGGGTTTCTCGCCGGTGCGGTCGATGTGCCGGTGCACGCAGCGATCGACGAAGGTCTCAACGGCTATCGCCGGTTGGGCGAAGACGGCACGGTCTCGCTCGGCGCGACGACCGACGACGGCTTCCATCAGGCAACGCTCGGCTTCACGCAGGCGATCGGCACGCTCGTGAGCCGGCTGAACTACGGCATCACGAATCTCGGCGCGTCGAGCGCCCTGCTCTCGCTGCGTACGCGCGATCATCGCCTCTTCGACGGCTTCACCTGGCACACGAGCGTGAACTTTGGCTTTCTCGCGCAGGACGGCGGCGTGTATCCGCTGGCGCCGAGTCCGGCGCAAGTGCAGACGGTGTGGCAGAAAGGCCTCGACGTGTTCGTCGCCTCTCCGGTCGTGGCGGGACCGCTGCGCACGACGCTCTCCGCAACAGTCGACGCCTCGCGCACCGCTTACTCCTACGGCGCGCACAATTACAACGCGCTCGAAACGAACGTCACCGGATCGCGGCGGCTGAGCCGGACGATGACGCTCTTCTTCGGCTACGACACGCGCTGGTCGGCCGACATCTTTCCGAACGCGCAGACGATCTTCTATCCGCCGCTGCCGACCGACTACGGCTACGCGGGATACGCGATCGGGCGCCTCGCAAACATCGACGTGCAGTACGTGCAAGGGCCGTACACCTCGGTGCGGCTCTCCTACCGTAAGGCCGACGACTTTCCGCAAGTGAACTTCTTCGCCGGCCGGCCGCCGAACGAAGTGCACGCGGATTTGCGCATCCGGATCGCGCCGAACATCGGCTTCAGCTTCGGCCGCTCGTACGACTTCGGCTGGAACGGCTCGCGCTGGGTCCCCGGCTGGAACTTCTCGGTGTTCCAATGATCGCCGCAGCCGTATTAGCGGCAGTGCTGAGTTACCGCGTCGTTCCGCTCGCGTGTACGGCGAGCGGGCTGTCGATTTCCGGCGGCGGGGTGCTGCGTGTTTCGCCGCAGGGTTCGTGCACAGATGTCATCCCTGGACGCGCGATCTCGGTGACGCTCGACGATCAAACGCGCGTCATCCCCGGGAAACTCGATCCGGCGTCGCATCCGGCAGGCGACCTACCGGCCGCGGCGTTTTCGTTCGCGCCGTCATCGGCGGCTGCACCGGAAGCCAAGCAAGTGACGATTACGATCATCGTCGCGATCCCACCGTCGACGCCGGCCGGCAGCGACATCTATCTCTCAACGGAACGCAGCAGTTTCAATCCTGCGGAAATCCGCATGGATCAGCTCGACGCGCGCCGCTACCGTCTGCAACTCCCGCTCGAAGAAGGCGGCCGCCTCGCCTTCCGCGTCACCCGCGGCAGTTTCACGACCATCGAACGCGATGCCAAAGGCCGCCTTCCGCCTCCGCACATCGCCGTCGGCACGCCCAATGCCGTCTACACGATCACTGTCGAAGCCTGGAGCGACGACACCTAACCGGCGAGCTCCAACGCTTCCTGTTCGAGCAAATTACAGTTCAGCGTAATTGCCGCTTCAGCGCCGCTCGCCGCGGAAATGACGATCTGGTGCCGCGCGGTGACTGCGTCTCCCGCAGCGTAACAGCCCGGCACCGACGTCCTGGAATGCTCGTCGACAACGACGTTGCCATCGGCTCCGATCGTGCATCCTAAGGCCGCGAACAATGGCGAGTGCTGGCGGAGCGGCGCGCTGATGAACAGTGCCTGGCACGCGTCGTCAGCGCCGTTTTGGAACGATAGCCCGATCGGCGAGCAATCCGGTCCGGATAAGGCGACGATCGTTCCGACGCGAAGTGCCGCGCGCGCGGCCCCGATCCAGCGGCGATCTTGATCGCTCAGATCGTCGCGTTCGACACAGACGATCAGATCGTTCGTCCAGCCGTGGAGTTCTTGCGCGAGTTCAACCGCATCACGGCCCTTGCCGTAGACCGCGATGCGCTGATCGCGGACCTCCCAGCCGTCACAGAAGGGACAGACGAAGACCGATTTTCCCCAACGCTCCGTCAAGCCGTCGATCTTCGGAAGAACGTCGTAAACACCGGTTGCCAGAATCAACCGTTTGCCGGCCACCTGCGTCTTCGACGCCGCGGTCACGACGAATCTCTCGTCTCGCAACGACGCCGCCACCGCCGTTTCCTGGAGTAGTTCTACCGTGGGATAGGCCGCGAGTTCGGCCCGAGCCATGCGAACCAAGTCGGCCGGGTGGACTCCGTCGCGGGTGAGGAAGCCGTGCGAAACCTCGACGACGGAATTTCGGGGCCGGCCATCGTCGATGACCAACACGGTGCGGCGAGCTCGGCCCAAGAGCAGTGCTGCACTTAGGCCGGCCGCGCCGCCGCCGACGATCAGAGCGTCGTAGAGCTTGTTTACGAGGTGCTCGAATCCGTTTGTTCGAGCGGCGTGCCGGCAACGGCGTGACGCGCGATCTCTTTGCCGTGCTGTTGTGCCGACTCCGTTGCGGTTGAGAGCGTATCGTTCAGAATGCTCTTGCCGGCTTCGATGGCTTCGTCGACCGCGTTCTGCGCGCGGCCGGCAATTTCGTCGGTAATCGGCCCAATGCGCCGGCGCTCGAGATCGCTTGCGGGCACGAGAAGACCGCCGAGGAGACCGAGTGCCAACGCACCAAGCGCCAAACCTAACGGATTCTCCACCGCCATCGATACCGCGTGCCGCGTGGAATCGGCGGCATCGGAGAGCTGCGAACGAGAGCTATCCAGAGCATCGTTCGTGGCCTTTTTCGAGCCCGAAAAGACCCCGCCGATCGTTCCTTTTACCGATTCAATGCGACCGTTGATATCGTCGCGCACGCGGGCCGGAACGTCGGCTTTATACGCGATTGCGTCGACCGTGTCGCTCATACGATTGCGTGTCGCCTCTATTTCGCTTTGGATTTGACTTGTGTCTTGGCCCACGAGATGTCGTCCTTTACAGTTTGAGTGGTTTGTGGAATGAGCGGGGGTTCGGCGTTCGCCAATTTCCGTTTCCCGTTGAGCACGAGCGCATACGCGACGGCTCCGTAGACAATCGCCACGAGAAGCGCTGCCGCCCACGTTGGAATCACGAGCGCGAGAACGGCGATGAGAAAGGCGGTGGCAGCGCCGAAGGCGCCTAGGCCGAAGAGCGCGGTGCCGCCGAACGATACGGCGGAGGCGCCGACCGGTTTCGCCTTCTCCATGATCTCGGCGCGGGCCAACTGCATTTCTTGGCGGACGAGCGTGGCCGTGTCGTTCGATAAATCGCGCAGCAGTTGCGCGATCCCGCGATCGGTAAGGTCAGCTTCCATAATTGCTTGCGTCACGATAGCGTTGTGCGCTCGAAACCTTGAGCACGCGTGAGGCGGCGAATCCGGCCGCTAGAGCAGCGGCGGCGACTGCCCACGGGCGTTGGCGCGCAAAGTCCTCGGCATCGCTGATGAGCCGATCGCCGTCGGAGTCCTTGAGGTAGGTGGCGATACGATCGACAAACGCCGCGCCCCGCTCGGCGAGGTCCGCACTGCCGGGAACCGATTCGTTGCTGCGCAGTTCTTCCGCGATCCGATGCAAGTCACCGGCGGTTGCCGAGATGGTCGTACCAAGTTGCGTCGAGCGATCGTCCAATTGCGCGTTGATAAATGACCGGGATTTGCTAGCCGCGCTCGTTGCGACCGATTTGAGATCCGAAGAATCCATGACGTCCCCTGTAAGCCGAATGCGAAGAAGTGACGACGATCATTCCCCAATCGAAATAAAACTAAATATTTTCACGGCCGGAGTGTCGACCGGGGGCTGGCAAGTAGGCGCCGTGTTGGGCGGAGACATCTGGATTGCGCGCGCAACGCAATGGGGTAGGAGGCGCTCATGGATATTCAAGATCTACTGAAGCAAGTCACGTCCGGCGGAACGTCAGACTCCGTCGCGCAGGCGGCCACCGATCACGTCTCGTCGCTGCCGCCCGCGGAGGTTGCCCAAAATCTCCAAACGGCTGCATCAAACGCGTCCGCGAACGGACAGCCGGAGATCGCCAATGAAATCGGCGATCTCATCACGCGCGCCGAATCCGATCCCGAATCGCTGAAAACGGCCGCCATCGCCTACATCCAGCAAAACCCGCAAGCGCTCGCGCACTTCGCACCATCATTCGCACAAGGCATCCTAAGCAAACTCTAGCAGCTGTCATCCCGAGCGCGTAGGCGCGAGGTGGCTACTCATATCCAACGGCGGGAGCGGGTCGCGAGGGGTTTCTTCTTCTGTCTTACAAGGGGCGGGGGTGGCGAGCCTAAGCGTTGTGGCGCCGTTATTTAACGAGGAGGGCAATGTCGCCGAACTCGTGCGGCGGCTGCGCGCGGCGGCGGACGGGTGCGCGGGGATCGACGGCTACGAGATCGTGCTCGTCGATGATGGGAGTACCGATCGGACCGTGGAGTTGCTGCGCGTGCACGCGGCGGCCGATCCACGGCTCGTGATCGTGCGGTTGTCGCGGAATTTCGGGCATCAGCTGGCCGCGACCGCGGGGCTGGACGTGTCGCGCGGCGATGCCGTCGTGCTCATCGATGCGGACTTGCAAGATCCGCCCGAACTGATCCCCGCGATGGTCGAGCGCTGGCAGGCCGGGTTCGACGTGGTGTATGCGGTACGGCGCAAACGTAAGGGCGAGAGCCGCTTCAAGATTTGGACTGCGCGGCTTTTCTACCGGACGACGCAACGCCTGACGAAGGTCGCGATCCCGGTCGACGCCGGCGACTTCCGGCTCATGTCGCGGCGCGTCGTCGATGCGCTCAAGGTCATTCGCGAGCGGCACCGGTTCATTCGAGGCCTCGTGTCGTGGGTGGGCTTTCCGCAAACGGCGCTCGAGTACGATCGCGACTCGCGCTTCGCGGGCGAGAGCAAGTACCCGGTCTCGAAGATGCTGCGCTTTGCGATCGACGGCATCACGTCGTTCAGCGACGTGCCGCTGCGCTTCGCCTCGTACTTCGGCTTCATCGTTTCAGGCGTAGCGTTCGTCGTCGGCGTCTTCGAGATCGGGCTCAAGATCTTCACCGGCTACCAGTTGCCCGGCTACACGTCGACGATCTTCGCCATCCTATTCTTGGGCGGCGTGCAGCTGATCGGGATCGGAATCCTAGGTGAGTACATCGGCCGGATCTACGAAGAGATCAAAGGCCGGCCGCTCTACCTGCTGGCGGGCGTGGAACGCGCCGATCCCGCGCCGGTCGGCGAGGGCACCTCGGCGCCGAGGGTCACGCCCGGCACGAGATAGCGGCAAATATACTCCCACACGCCTTCTTCGAGCGACGTGAACGGCGCGGTGTAGCCGCTCGCCCGCAGCTTGTCGACCGTGGCCTCCGTGCGGTACTGGTACTTCCCACGTAACGCATCGGGCATCGGGATGTAGGTAATGCTCTTCGGCCGCTCGAGCGCGGTAAAGATTGCGGCGACGAGATCGTTCCACGTTCGTGCGACGCCCGAGCCGACGTTGAAAAGTCCGGCTGCTTTGGAGCGGCCGAGGTACAGCGCGATCGCGACCGCGTCTTTGACGTAGAGAAAGTCGCGCGTCTGCTCGCCGTCGCGAATGCCGGGCCGATAGCTTTCGAAGAGCTTCACGCTGCCTTCGGCCGTAATCTGTTCGTACGCCTTCGCGACGACGCTGCGCATGTCGCCCTTGTGATCTTCGTTGGGGCCGTAGATGTTGAAGAACTTCAACCCCACGATGCGATCGAGCAGGCCTTCGCGCCGTGCCCACAGATCGAAGAGCTGCTTCGAATAGCCGTACATGTTGAGCGGCGCGAGGCTGCAGGGATCGAGATCTTCGCGCAGATCCGTTTCGCGCGAACCGTACGTGGCCGCCGACGACGCGTACACGAAACGCGCGCCTTGCTTGACCGCCCATGTCGCGAGATCTTGCGTCGTGCGATAGTTGTTGGCGATCAGGTAGGTCGCATCGCGTTCGGTCGTGGCCGAGCACGCGCCGAGATGGTAGACCTCGGCGATCGGGCCGAAGGCGTCCGGGTTCTCGGCGATGCGCGGATAGAATTCTTCGGCTTCGAAATATTCGCCGAAACGCAACGGCACGAGGTGGCGCCACTTCTCACTGCGCCCCAGGCGGTCGACGATGATGGCGTCGTCAACCCCGTGCTGGTTGAGTTCCCACACCATAGCGCTGCCGATCAAACCGGCAGCACCGGTGACGATTGTCCGGCCCGTACGTGAGGTTCCGTTCATCCGCGCGCGGTCTTCGACGGCACCGTGAGATCGGCATCCCGGATGACTTCGTGCAGCAGCGGACGGTGCTCGGCGATGCGGTCGCCAACGGCAAAGGCGCTGCCGATCGCGGCCACATCGTCGCCCGCGCCGACCAGCTCCGCGAGCGTGTCGCCGGCCCGCACCGCGTCGCCGACGCGCGCCCGCACGATGATGCCGGCGCTCGAACCGTGGCGATCGACCGCCGTTCGTGCCAGCTCGCCGAGCTGGATCGCGTTCACCGCGGTGACGCGCCCGTCGCGCGGAGCCCGTGCCGCCGCACGCTTTTCCATCACGCGCATGCCCTCGAGCCCGCTGCGCGAGCCGCCCTGCGCTTCGATCAGCGCGACGAATTTTTCGTACGCTTGCCCGCTCGTCAACGCCGTCTCGACCTGCGCTTCGATGTCGCCGGTCGCGCCGCCGACGCGCAGCATCTCGGCCGCGATCACGCGCACCACTTCGCCCAAGCGCGGATCTTGCGTGCCGCCGCGCAGGAAGTCACGCGCTTCGATCGCTTCGAGCGCGTTGCCGATCGACGGTCCGAGCGGCTCGTCCATGTCGGTGATCAGCGCCGACGCGCGCCGGCCGAGGCGTGCCGTGATTTCCACCATTGCGACAGCCAGTTCGCGCGCTTGGTCGAGCTTCGACATGAACGCGCCGCCGCCGGTCTTCACGTCGAACACGATCGCGCTCGCGCCGCCGGCGATTTTCTTCGACACGATCGACGCCGCGATCAAGCCGACGCTGGCGACGGTGCCGGTGCGATCGCGCAGATCGTAGAGCCGTTTGTCGGCCGGCACGAGGCGCTCGCTCTGCGCGCTGATCGCGCAGCCGATGCGTTCGACTTGCGCGCGAAATTCATCCGGCGTGAGCGTGGTCCGCACGCCCGGGATCGACTCGAGTTTGTCGAGCGTGCCGCCGGTGTGGCCGAGCGCGTGCCCCGAGAGCTTCGCCACGGCGACGCCGCACGCGGCGACGACCGGCACGACGATCATCGAGACGCTGTCGCCGACGCCGCCGGTGGAATGCTTGTCGACGGCGCTGCCGGCAAAGGTGATCGTGTCGCCCGAGCGGATCATCGCCTCGGTCAGGGCCTGGGTTTCGCCCGGGGTCAGCCCCTGGATCGCGGAGGCCATCAGGAGCGCGGCGATCGGGGCCTCGTCGATCGTCTCGGCGACGTACCCGTCGATCAGCCGCTCCCAGGTCGAGGCGGGAACGACCCCGCCGGTCCGCTTCATATCCAGTGCCTGCCGCACCCAGCTCTCGGTCATCTCGCTTGGGTTTACCCCCGCGCGGCTCGAAGCCCGCCCCCATGCGTTCCCACGCCCGGGCCGCGCTGGCAATCATCTTGGTCGCGAGCGCGTTGCCGTCTGCCGCAGGTGCGCAACCGGCGCCCGTCCCCACGCCCGAGCGGGCCCCGGCCACCGCTTCGCCCGCTCCGCCGCCGGCCGCACCGACGGCCGCGCCGCTACCGGCACCGCCGGCGTCGCCTACACCCTCGCCCAGCCCTACGGCAACGGCGAGCGGATCGCCGTATCACTTCATCACGACGCCCTCGCCCCCGCCGGCCGGTCAGCCCGCGATCCTCGAGATCGAGATGCTGGACCAGACGCTGCACGCGGGCGCACCGTACAGCGTGCGCGTCAAGACGAGCCCCGACGTCACTGCGATCAACGTTTCCGCAATGGGCCAGACGTATGGCATGCAAGCCGCGGGACCAGGCCTGTTCGCCTCCGACGGTCAGATCCCGAACGGCATTCCGTTCTTCTTACTCAACCGCGACTATACGGTCACCATCATTGCCCTCACCGCCGACAAACGCACCACCAGCGTTTCGCTGACACTGCATCTCACGAAGTAACATTGTTTTTGTGGTATGATGTAAGGCCGTGCCTGATGCCGTTTCTGTTTTAGCGCCCTCATTTGTTCGTGCTCTTCCCTCGAGCAGCAGGCCCCTGGCGGAGCTGATCGACCGGTTACGTACGCCCTCGGACCGGGGGCTGGCGTTCGGCTTGCACGAGACGACGGCGGCGGCGCGGCCGTATTTGCTGGCCGGGATTCATGGGGCACTCGGCGGGACGATGATGGTCGTCGTGCCGACGGCGGACGTGGCCGAGCGGACTTTTGCCGACCTGACGTACTACCTGGGCGAATCGGAATCGCGCACCGTGTCGCTCGTGCGCGCGCGCGATGAAGCCGTCGGAGCACTTGACTCGCCGTCGGAACGCAGTGCGCGCATGACGTTGCTGCACGATTTGTGCGCGAACCGGCCGCAGATCGTCGTCGTGCCGGTCGCGGCATTGCGGCAGTACGTGATGCCGTGTGACGTGTTCCGGGCGGAGACGCTCGAGCTCGCCGCCGGTGATGAGCCGGGTTGGGATGCGCTGCAACAGCGTCTCTTCCGGCTTGGGTACACGCGCGTCGACGTCGTGAGCGCGGCCGGCGAGTTCGCAGTGCGTGGCGGTATTCTCGATGTGTTTCCCGCGACCGCGGATCGCCCGGTGCGACTGGAATTCTTCGGCGATACGCTCGAGTCGTTACGGCCGTTCGACATCGCTTCGCAACGTTCGGATGATTCGATCGAGCGTATTACGATCGTGCCGTGGCTCGAGATCCTTCGTGACGATGTCCTGCGCGAGAACGTGCTGCGCGGCGCGACCGGTGAGGCCGGCGTGGTTTCGGCGGTGCGGCAATTTCTCGCCGGCGGCAACGACGTGCCGGAGCCGTGGCTCGGTCTGGCGTACAGCGAACGCACGACGCTGCTCGATTATCTCGACGCGCGCGCGGTCGTCGTGCTCGAAGAACCCGGCATGCTCGCGACGATCGACCGAGGGCTCGAAGACGAGCACTCGCGCGCGACCAACGTGTTGCTGGCCGGCGTCGAATCGGGCGAACTCGACGTGAGCACGGACGAAGTCGGCGAGGCGCTCGTTGCAGATCTCGCGTTTCCGTATCCGCGGCTCGCCTCGCATCGCGATGCGCTCGCCGCGCGGCGCGTGCTGGTGGTCACGGGCGGTATCGAGACCGGCGACCTGCCGTGGCTGCCGAGCATCGTCGAAGGGTACGCGCAAGAGACCCATCCTGGCGAGTTGTTCAGCAGGCAAATCGAACGTTTTCTCGAGGCGGTGCGCGGGTGGATCGCCGCGGGCGACACGGTGCTGCTCGTTGTTAACGGCGCTTCGCGACTGACCGAGATTTTGCGCGCGGCGGACATCTCCGTCGAGCGCACCGCCAACTTCGTGCATCTGCGTGCAACGGGAACCGACGGCGTAGCGATGGGGTCGCGCAGCGGCTCCGTCTTTGTCGACACCGGCTCGCTCGAGGCGGGGTTCTCGATTCCGGGATTGCGGCTGCACGTGCTCGGGGATCGCGAGATTTTTGGGCAGCCGGCGAAGCGGGTCAAGCTGCGCGCGATCAAGGAAGGCGTGCCGGTTACGCTGGCCGATCTGAAGGTCGGCGATTACGTGGTGCACGCGGTGCACGGCATCGGGCAGTATCTCGGGCTGCGCACGGAGACGATCCTCGGCGCCATCGGCGACTACATGGACTTGAAGTACGCCGGCACCGATCGCATGCTCGTGCCGGTGCATCAGATGCATCAAGTGACGAAGTACGGCGCGCACGAAGGCGCGGCGCCGAAACTCAGCAAGATGGGCGGGGCCGATTGGGCCCGCACCAAAGGCCGCGTTTCGGAAGCGCTCTCGAAGATCGCCGACGGCCTCGTCGAGTTGTATGCCGAGCGCGAGAGCTCGCCCGGCCACGCGTTCGGGCCCGACACGCCGTGGCAAGCCGAACTCGAGGAAGCGTTCCCCTACGATCCGACGCCCGATCAAGCGAAGGCGATCGACGAGACGAAGGCCGATATGGAACGTCCGCGGCCGATGGACCGCCTCGTCTGCGGCGATGTCGGCTACGGCAAAACTGAAGTTGCCGTACGCGCGGCGTTCAAGGCGATCGCCGACAAGAAGCAAGTCGCGATCCTCGTGCCGACCACGCTCTTGGCCTCACAGCACCATCGCACGTTCACGGCCCGCTTCGCGTCCTATCCCGTGCGCATCGAAGAGCTCTCGCGTTTCAAGACGAAAAAAGAACAGCAGGCGACGCTGGCCGCGCTCGCCGATGGCAAAGTCGACGTCGTCGTCGGGACGCACCGGCTGTTGCAGAAAGACGTCGTCTTCCGCGACCTCGGGCTCATCATCGTCGATGAAGAGCAGCGCTTCGGCGTGATGCACAAGGAGCGGCTCAAGCAGATGCGCGCCACGGTCGACGTGCTCACGCTCTCGGCCACGCCGATACCGCGCACCCTGCAGATGTCGCTGATGGGCGTGCGCGATCTCTCGCTGATCCGCACCGCACCGCGCAATCGCATGTCGATCAAGACCGTCGTCGTGCCGCAGTCGGACGCGATCGTGCAGCACGCGATTACCGCCGAGCTCGATCGCGGCGGCCAGGTGTACTACGTTCACAATCGCATCGAGTCGATCTACGGCGTGGCGCGCGCGCTCGAACAGCTCGTCCCGAAGGCGCGCATCGCGGTCGGTCACGGCCAGATGCACGAACACGAGCTCGAGCCGATCATGTCGAAGTTCATCGACGGCGAGATCGACGTGTTCGTCTCGACGACGATCATCGAGAACGGCATCGACATTCCCAACGTCAACACGATCATCGTGCACGATGCCGACAAGTTCGGGCTCGCGCAGCTCTATCAGTTGCGCGGACGGGTCGGCCGCTCGAACCACCAGGCCTATGCGTTCTTGCTCTATCAAGCGCACAAGGCGCTCAGCGAGGATGCGAAGGCGCGGCTCGAAGCAATCCGCGAGTTCACCCACCTCGGCTCGGGCTTGCAGATCGCGATGCGCGACCTCGAGATTCGCGGCGCGGGCAACTTGCTCGGCGCGGCGCAGTCGGGCTTCATCGGCGCCGTCGGCTTCGAGACGTACGCGCAACTGCTGGCCGAAGCGATTACCGCGCGCAAGGGCGCGCAAGCGGTCACCGATGCGCGCGAGACCGTGATCGACGTGAAGCTCGATGCGTTCGTGCCCAACGACTACATCCCGCAGGTCTCGCAAAAGATCGCCGTCTATCAGCAGCTGGCCGCCGCGCGCACGCTCGACGGCGTGGAAGACATCGTCGCCAGCGTACGCGACCGCTTCGGGCCGCTGCCCCAACCGTTCGAGAACCTGGCGGAGATCACGCGCTTGCGCGTGCTGGCGCTGCAGGCCGGCGTGACGCGCGTGGTGATCAACGAACAGCGGCTCACGCTCGGTGTCGGCACCGGGTTCGTGCTCGATCCGGCGGCGATTCCGCGGCTGCAATCGATCACGAAGAACAAGTTCCGCTTCGGCGAGGGGAAGATCACGATCGACTTACCGGCCCGCAGCGCGGCCGAACAACTGCCCACGCTGCACGCGCTGCTGAACACGCTGAGCCCGGTATGAGCGATAGCGTCACCTCGCACGCCGACGAAGCAATCGATGCCATCGCCGATCTCGAGCGCGAAGCGCAGGAAGCGACGTCGCGCCACCACCGCTGGATTCAGCGCGTCACGAGCCGCATCGGCCGGCCGCTGACGTTCTACATCGTGGTCACGTTCGTCGTGCTCTGGATGGTGTCGAATATCGTCGTCTTGCGCACGAGCGGGCACACGTTCGATCCGCCGCCGTTTTCGTGGCTGCAAGGAATGGTTTCGCTGAGCGGGTTGCTCGTCGCGATCCTCATCTTGACTACCGCTAACCGTGTGGCGCAAATCGATTCCTCGCGTGACAAGCTCGATTTGCAGATCAACTTGCTCAACGAGCGGCGCACAGCAAAGTTGATCCGCATGCTCGACGAATTGCGGCGCGATTCACCGCAGGTTCCCACGCACAACGATCCCGAAGTGCAGCAATTGAGCGAACATACCGACACGCAAGAAGTCGCGCGCGCGATCGAAGAGCGCACGCCGGCGCGTCCGGGAACGTAACAGGAGCACCGATGGCCGCCGAACCCACCAACGAGTCGACCCTGCGCATCGTCCAAACGAAAGAATGGAAGATCCAGATCAACGAAGCCGGCAGCGGCTATCCGATCATCATGCTGCACGGCTCGGGACCCGGCGCCACGGGCTGGACGAATTTCGGCCCCAACATCATCGCGCTCTCGAAAAAGTACCGCGTGATCGCGGTAACGCTGCCGGGCTGGGGCCAATCTTCGGAGATCGAACCCGGCAAGGAACCGCTGCGCAAGACCAACGCGCGCGCGGTGAAGCTGCTGATGGACGAATTCGGCATCGACAAAGCGGCGGTCGTCGGCAACTCGATGGGCGGGGGGGCCGTGCAGCAATTCCTCACCGATTTCCCCGAACGCCTCTCGCACTTCGTGACGATGGGCACGGGCGGGCCGGGCGTGAACTTGCTCGTCCCCGGCGGCTTCACCGAAGGAATCCGCATCCTCAACGAAACCTACGCCGATCCTTCGCCCGAAAACATTCGCCGGCTCGTGCGCATCATGGTCTACGACTCATCGTTCGTCACCGACGAATTGTGCAATCTGCGCTCGCAGGCCGCGCTTGCGAACCCGCAGCACCTCAAGAACTTCTTGAACCCCAAGAAGGACGGCACGGTTCAGGGCGACGACATCGTTGCCGCCCTGACGAACACGAAGACGCCCGCGCTGCTCGTGCATGGGCGCGACGACCGCACCGTTCCGCTGGAAGGTTCGATGCGGCTAAACGCGATGATCCCCGACTCGCGCCTGCTGGTCTTCAACCGCTGCGGTCACTGGGCACAGCTCGAGCACGCAGACGAATTCAACCAGCTCCTGGATGGGTTTATTTCGAGCCGTTAACCACCGGCTCGAAGCGTTCGTGGTGGCTTCGGAATGAGCCGAGGCCTTGGGTGGCGGTTCGGAGTTCGGTGATGTAGTGGGCGAGTTCGGCTTGCGGCACGAGCGCCGAGACCTGGTAGAACGCCGCATCTTCGGAGGGGCCGAAGGATTGCACGACGCCGCGCTTGGCCGTGAGCTGCGAGACCGTAGCCGACGCGAACGGTTCGGGCACGCGCACCTCGATCGCGGTGATCGGCTCGAGCACGCGCACGCCGCACTTCGGCAGCGCATCGCGCATCGCCATCGCGGCGGCCGTTTTGAACGACGCCTCGCTCGAATCGACGGCGTGGAACGAGCCGTCGTAGAGCGTGACGTGCAGATCGGTCACCGGATAGCCGTTCGGTCCGCGCAAGAGCGCTTCGCGCACGCCTTTTTCCACCGCCGGAAAGAACTGGCGCGGTACGGCGCCGCCGACGACCTTCTCCTCGAACGAGACACCGTGACCGCGTTCGCGCGGCTCGATGCGCAGCCGGACCTCGCCGAACTGGCCGTGGCCGCCGGTCTGATGTTTGTAGCGCGCGTGCGCTTCCGTGCCCGCCGTGATCGTTTCACGATATGCGATCTGCGGCTCGCGCGTCTGCACGGCCACGTGATACTTGCGTTCGAGGCGCTCGGCCGCAACCGCGACGTGGACTTCGCCGCAGCCGCAGAGTTCGAGCTCGTTCGTGAACTCGGCGCGCATCAGCCGCAATGCCGGATCTTCGTCGATCAGGCGCGCGAGCATCTGCGAGAGCTTCGCTTCATCGAGCCGGTCCTTCGGTGCGATCGCAACCGCGAAAACCGGATCCGGCAGATCGAGCGACGGCATCTTCGTGTGCGCGCCGCCGGTCGTCAGCGTGTCGAGTGTCTGCACGTTTTCCAAGCGCGAGAGCGCGACGATTTCTCCGGGTCCCGCGCTCGTGACCGGCTCTTGCTTCTTTCCTTGCAGACGGTAGATGCCGCCGGGGCGCGATTGCACGCCCGGGCGCGATGTATCGGTGAGAACGGAATCGTTGGTCAACGTGCCGCTGAAAATGCGCACGACCGATAGCTTGCCCGATTGCGGGTGGATGACGGTCTTGCACACTTGTGCCACGAGCGGACCGCCGGGCTTCGCTTCGATCGTGCGTCCGTCGGCGTCGGTGCGTTCGACGTCGAGCGGTGAGGGAAACTGTTCGGCGATCGTGGCGATCAGTTCGCTGATGCCGATGCCGCGCGCGGCGGAGCCGTAGAGCACGGGCACGATTTGATCGCGCGCGTACTCGTCGTGCAAGTCTTTGCGCACTTCATCGAGCGGCGGTTCGACCCCCTCGAGCAATTCTTCGAGCAGATGATCGTCGAAGTCGCCGAGCGCTTCGAGCAATTTGCCGTGCGCATCGGCGACATCGCCCGCCCCGGCAGTTGCGGCGACGACGTCGACGACGCCGCTGAACGCATCGCCTTCGCCGAGGGGAACTTGTTCGGCAACGACGTGCATGCCGTATGCTGCGACGAGCGCTTGCAGCGTCGCCGCGGGTTGCGCGCCGGGGCGGTCCATCTTGTTGATAAAAAATAAATGCGGCATGCGCCGCGATTCGAGAAAGTTGACCAGTGCGCGCGTTTGCGCGATGTGGTTGGGATCGGCGTCGATGACGACGACCGCCGCATCCGCCGCGAGCAGCGCGATCTTGGATTCTTCGAGAAAGTCGACGAAGCCGGGCGCGTCGATCAGCATGAGATCGATGTCGCCGCAAGCGGTGTGTGCGAAGCCGACGCACGTGGATTGCGCGTGACCGATGCACTCGGGTTCGAAGTCGGTGGTGGTGGTGCCGTCGGCAACCGAGCCGCGGCGCGGGATGGCCCCGCAGTGGTGGAGGATCGCTTCCGTCAAGGTCGTCTTGCCCGCGTGGTGCAGGCCGACGACCGCGAGGTTCCTCCGGCGCGAAATATCCATTTCAACGCTCCTACCGTAGTCCGAGGGACCACCCCAATTCCCCACCCAAAATCGGGCTCCTACACCAGGCGTGTTTCGGCGAGATCTAGGTCGTATTGGACTTTGCGGAAGATGTCGTCGGGGATGCGGCCTTCGTCGCGCAGGCGCATGATCTCGTGGCGTTCGGCGGCGATCGCCTGCTCTTGGATTTTGTGGTCGAAGAGGCTCTCTTCGCTCTCCTCGTCGTGGCCGGGCGTGATGTGGCGGCCGAGGTGGTCGATGCGGTTGCGGTATTCGGCGATCGCGCGCTGCACGGGCTCGCGTTCCGCATCCTGGTTCGCGCTTTCGGCCAGCGCTTCGAGCCGTTTCAAGCCCGCTTCGAGCGCCTTGATGCGCACTTGCGCTTCATACGCAGCGCTGTCTTCGCCGGCTTCCAGCTTCAGCCAGCGCAAGAGCGGAAAGAGCGACAGTCCCTGGCCGACCAGCGTAATGACGATCACGCAGAACGTGATGAAGATGATCGCCGCGCGTTGCGGAAACGGGCCGCCGTGCGCATCGCGCAGCGGCAGCGCGAGCGCGGCCGCCAGCGAAACGATGCCGCGCAGTCCCGTCCAGCCGATGACCGTGATCCACTTCCATTGCGCGGGATCGCGACTGCGTTCGCCCGGACGGAACGCGCGCGGAATATAGGCTTGCGCGAACGCCCACGCCATGCGCAGCACGATCAGCATCAACGAGAGCCACAGCGCGAGCGGCAACCATTGCGAGACGATCGAACCGTCGCTGATGATGTCGCGCAGTTCGAGCCCGATAAGCAAGAACACGAGCGCGTTGAGCAAGTAGATCAGGATGTTCCAGACGGCGCCCGAGACGAGGCGCGTTTCGGGACTCGCGTAGATCGAGCTGCGGCGGCCGAGAATGATGCCGATCGTGACCGTTGCCAGCACGCCCGAACCCCCGAGCGCCTCGGCGCTAAGGTAGCTCACGTAAGGCGCGATCAGCACGATGAGCGTATCGATCTGCGTGTCGCTGATGTCGAGCCGGCGCAAGAGACGCAGCAGCCCCTCGGCCGCGAACGCCAGCGCAACGCCGACCCCCGTTCCCACGACGACGACGATCACGAACGTCATCGACGCGCGCGGCAGCGAGAAGCGTCCGAGCACGGCGGCGACCACGGCGAACCGGTAGATCACGAGCGCCGTCCCGTCGTTGAGCAGCCCTTCCCCGTCCAAAATCGCCACGACGCGGCGCGGCACGCCGAAGCGCTCGAAGACGGCCGAGGCGGCAACGGCGTCCGGCGGCGAGACGATTGCCCCCAGCACGAACGCGCTCGCCCACCCGAATCCCGGTGCGAGCCACTCGACCATCGCCGCCACCGCGAGGGTGCTGGCGATGACGAGGCCGACCGCGAGCAAGATAACCGGGCGGATGTTCTTCTTGAGCAGGCCCCAGTCGGTCACCCAGCCGCCGTGGAAAAGCAACGGCGGCAAGACCGTATAGAAGATCCATTCGGGGGCGACGTTCACGTGCGGGAGGCCCGGCACGAAGGCGATCGCCGACCCGCCGATCACGAAAACGATCGGGTAGGGCAGCTTGAGCCATTTGGCAAGCACGGCCAGCGGCGCGATCGCCGCCAGCGTGGCAAACAGCAGGATCGGCGCGCTCATCCCATCGCCCGTTTCCCGCATGCCCACGGAGGGCCCCGCCGTATGGGCTTTGAAGCGCTCCTGGTCGTGCGGAGCAGCAACGCTCCGCATTTCTGCGTCAGTCCCCGGGGAGATTTATGTCCAAGCTCATTCGAACGGCAGCTGCCGTGGCGACCGCGATCGTCGGCATCACGTTCACCGGCTGCTCCGGCAGCGGCGGTAGCAGCGGCGGCGACATCGCCACCGTCAACGATCAGCACATCACCAAGGCCGCTTTCGACAACCGTCTCGAGTCGAGCCCGACGGCGAAGCAAGTCCTCACCCAGCTCGTTCAGCAAGCGCTGATCGACCAGTACGGTCAGGACCAGAAGATCACGATCCCGCAGGCCGACATCGACAAAAAAGAAGCGGACATCAAGAGCAAGTATCCGCCGGGGCAGTTCGATACGATCCTCAAGCAGCAAGGCCTGACCGAATCCGACGTGCAGACGATCCTCAAACAGCAGCTGATCATCGAGAAGGCCGTCGCGCCGATGGTGCACGTCACCGATGCCGACGTCGCCGCCTACTTCGCGAAGAACCACGCCACGCTCGACAAGCCGCCGCAGGTGCGCGCGCGCCACATCCTCGTCGCCGACGAGAAGACGGCCGACATGATCGAGGGCAAGCTGAAGGCCGGCGGCAATTTCGCCGATCTCGCCAAGCAATATTCGACCGATCCGTCGACCAAAGACAAGGGCGGCGAACTCGGCTTCTTCGGCGCGGGCCAAATGGTGCCGGCATTCCAGGCAGCGGCGTTCGCGCTGCCGGTCGGCGCCACGTCGGCGCCGGTGAAGTCGCCGTTCGGCTGGCACATCATTCAGGTTGAAGAGAAGCACCCGGCGATCCACGCGACGCTGGCGGGCTCGAAAGCCCAGATCAAGGACACGCTCACGCAGCAAGCCGAGCAGCAGCAGATCCCGATCTTCTTGCAGCAGCTGCGCGCGAAGGCGAACATCTCGATCAACGACCCGCGGTTTGCCGACCTCTTCCCGCCGCCGCTGCCTCCGCCGCCGTCGGCCGCAGCGCCGGCTCCGGCCGCCTCCGCTCCCGCACCGGCCCCCGCAAAGACCTAGCCCACCGGAGGCCGCCCGCGACCGATTCGGCGAAAGCGCATGAAGCATGTTGCGCATCGTCGGACTCGGTCCGGGCGACCCCGATCTCCTCACCCTCGGCAGCCGGGAGGCGATGCGCGCCGTCGGGCGTGCCGTCACCGTGCTTGCTCCGCCGGACCTCGTCCTCTTCCTCGAGAGCGAGGGGGTGGCGATTCTGCGCGGGCTGATCACCGATCAGCCGCTGTTCATTCGCGGCTCGAGCGAGGTGATCGACGGGTTCGTCGAGCGGCTCGACGATAGCGATCTCGCGCTTGGGATTCTCGGCAACCCGCTCTCCGATTTCGCCGGCCTGCCGATTCTGCTGCGCGCGCTCGAGCGGCGCCGGATCGTCGCGGAGATCGTGCCCGGCATGCCGCGCGCCACGCTTTCGGCGTCGATCACGATGCCGCTGTTGCCGCTGCCGCCGGGCTCGAGCCATCAGAACTGGGACGATCTCATCCAGATCATGGCGCGGCTGCGCCGCTCGTGTCCGTGGGATCGCGAACAGACGCACGAGTCGCTGGTGCGCTATCTCGTCGAGGAAACGTACGAGGTCGTCGACGCGATCGAAAGCGGCGAAGAAGCGGAGTTGTGCGAGGAACTCGGCGACCTTCTCTTCCAGGTCGTCTTTCACGCGCAGCTGGCGACGGAACGCGGGAAGTTTTCGGTGGCCGACGTCGTCGACGCGCTCTCGAACAAGATGATCCGCCGTCACCCGCACGTGTTCGGTGACGTTGCGGCCGCCAACGTGGCGGAAGTGTGGCAGAACTGGGACCAGCTCAAGTCGCAAGAACCCTCGAGCGCCTCGCGCACCTCGAAGCTCGACGGCATCCCCAACGGTATGCCGGCCTTGCAGCGCGGCCAGAAGATGCAAGAGAAGGCCGCGCGCGTTGGTTTCGACTGGGTCGACGCGCGCCAGATCACGGAGAAGCTCGCCGAGGAACTGCGCGAGTTTGCCGACGCACGCGCGCAAGCGACCAAGCCGGTCTACGAAGACCCGCACGTCCGCGAAGAACTCGGCGACGTGCTGTTCACGGTCGTGAACCTCGCGCGCCGGCTGAACATCGACGCCGAAGGCGCCATGCGCGACGCCAACACGAAATTCGACCGCCGCTTCCGCTACATGGAGCAATACGCGCTCGCCAGCGGCCGCGAACTCGGCGACATGACCCTCGACGAACTCGAAGACCTCTGGCAGGCCGCAAAAACCGCAGCGTGAGCCTCGCTGTCATCCCGAGCTTGTCGAGGGACCGCCACAATCGCTAATATCCTCAAGGCTCTCCCGGTTCTCCGCGCGCGACTCCGGCCACGCGAACTTCCGATATTGCGGGCACGCCTGCAGCAGCGCGTTCGGCAAGCGCCGTTGCCCGCCGGCCCATTCGGCCATATGCGCCGCTGGTGGAACGTGATCAACGCATCGGTGGCCGGATTGCGCACGGACCGGTTCATCGATGTGCGCGAGCTGATGCGTTCGACCACGCTGGAAGACCACGTTGCGAGAGCCGACGCGTACTTCGACGGCCTTGGACCGAACAGCGTTCACGCGCGCAAACCGTTCGCCGATCCGCTCGAAGCGGAACAGCTCACGCGCGCGCTTACCGTGCTGTTGCCGCACCTCGATCTTTTTTCCGGCGCGCGCGTTTTGGATTTCGGCGCGGGCACGTGCTGGTCGAGCATGATCTGGGCGTATCTCGGCTGCACCGTGATCGCGACGGATGTTTCGGCGAACGCGCTGCGCTTCGGCGAGGAACGGCTGCGCGCGGATCCCGTGGCCAAAAATTTGCCCGTGTCGTTCTTGCGCTTCGACGGGCAGCGATTCGATTTGCCGGATGCGTCGGTCGATCGCATCATCGGCATCGACACGCTGCATCACGTGCTCGATGTGCCGGCGACGCTCGCCGAATTGTCGCGTCTGCTTGCACCCGGCGGCATCGCGGCGTTCAGCGAACCGGGGCCGCTTCATTCGCTGGGTCCGCAAGCTCAGCACGAGATGGCCGCATTCGGCGTGATCGAGAACGACATACGCGTCGCCGGCATCCGCGCGTCGGCGCTGGCGGCGGGCTTTGCGGATATGCGCGTGGCTTGGTTTTCGCCGCAGTCGCGGTTGATGAGCGTCGATGAATTCGACAAGCTTGCTGCCGGCCGCGTGTCGGGCCGTGACGCGCGCAAGATCGTGCGTGACATCGCCGGCGATTTGGCAAACATCCGCATCTTTTTCTTGTACGCTCCTGGTTCGCGCGCGCTCAATAGCCGCGACCGTCAGGGCCTCGCCGCCGAGTTCTCCGGTACTTTGCGCTACGACGGCTCGCGTCTCACCGGAACGCTGACGGTGAAAAATACGGGCAGCGCAACGTGGCTCCCATCAGGGCCCGATCGCGGCGCAGTCAACGTCGGCGTGCAGCTGCGCGGCGCGGCCCCCAACAACAATTTCGCGCGAATCCCACTGAGCACAACGCCCGTCGAGCCGGGTCAAAGCGCGAGCGTTGCGATCGACCTGCCGATCGCGCAAGCCGATCGTATCGCAATTGATCTCGTTGCCGAGGCGGTCGAATGGTTCGCCAACCTGGGCAACCCCGAACTCATCATCACCCGATAGTCATGGTGTGCTATAACTCGAGGATGGATGCGACTCGATAAGTATCTTAAGGTCTCGCGGTTGGCGAAGCGGCGGGCTGAGGCGAAAGATGGGATCGAGGCCGGGCGCATCACGCGCGACGGGCGCGCGCTCAAGCCCGGTTACGAAGTAAAAGTTGGGGACGTGCTGGTGATCCATTACCGCACGAAGTTTCTCACGGTGCGCGTTGCGATGATTCCCGGACGCATCCTGCCGTCGCTGAAACCGGCCGAGATGTACGAGATCGTCGACGAACGCAAGGACGACGCGCGCGATTGGCTCTGACGCGTTCGAGTCTCTCGATCGATACGAAGGATGCGCTCGCGCGCGACGTTCCGGCCGCGCCGCATTGCCGCGCTGCCCTGCGTGACGGGCTGGCGTACTTCGCGGGTGCCGACGCCGCGGGGCGGCACGTCGTGCGCACCCGGCGCTCGTCGATCGCGCGGCTCGTGCGTTCGCTCGCGGGCACGGCCGAGGGCAACGTGCGGCGCACGATCGAGCCGCGACTCTATCGCAGCACGATGTTCGAGATCGACTCCGACGGCGCGGGGACGCTACCGCCCTGGCCCCGGGCGCGCTGCGACCGGCGCATGGAACTCCGGGCCGCGTTCTTGGCCTGCGGATCGCTCGCGGCGCCGCAGGCGGGATACCACCTCGAATTCGTGCCGCCGACCCCGGAAGCAGGCGAGCGGATTGCGCGGCTCATCCGGGCGGAAGGCGTCGAGGCGCGCACCATGCTGCGCAAGGGCCGGCCGGTGGTCTATCTCAAGGGCCTGGACGCGATCGTGGTCGTGCTTTCCGCGATCGGCGCGCACGGCGCCGTCCTCCGGCTCGAAGACGTGCGCGCCCTCAAGGAAACCAAGAACCGCATCCACCGTTTGGTGAACACCGAGACCGCCAACGTGGTCCGGGCCGCGAGCGCGGCGGCGGCGCAGCGGGACGCGATCGCCTACCTAGCGGATGCCTACGGCCTGCGCAATCTCTCGCCGGCCCTGCGGGAGGCGGCGCAGCTGCGGCTGTCCCATCCGGAGGAAACGTTGGCCGAGCTGGGCCGCCGCGCGTCCCCGCCGGTGGGAAAAGCGACGATCAACGGCCGGATCGTCGCGCTGATGCGCCTGGTCCGGCGACTTCGTGAGCCACGCGAACAGGAGCCGCGCACGCATCCGGCTTAGTCACGCTGTCCTATGCGCATTGGTATCAACGGTTTCGGCCGGATCGGCCGCAATTTCACGAAGTCGCTCCTCGAGCGCCACCCCGACGTCGAGATCGTCGCCGTCAACGATCTGACCAGCGCCAAAGAGTGCGCGCATCTCTTCAAGTACGATTCGAACTACGGCACGTTCCCGGGGACCGTCACCGCGACGGAAAGCGGGATCACGATTGACGGCAAGTCGATCAAGGTGCTGGCCGAACGCGATCCGGGCAAGCTGCCGTGGAAGGATCTCGGCGTCGACGTCGTCGTCGAATCGACCGGCCTCTTCACCAAGGCCGAGAAGGCGCGCGCCCACATCGACGGCGGCGGCGCGAAGAAAGTGATCATCTCGGCGCCCGCGACCGGCGACGACATCACGATCGTGCTGGGCGTGAACGACAAAGACTACGATCCTGCCAAACATCACATCATCTCGAACGCGTCGTGCACGACGAACTGCCTCGGGCCCGCGGTGAAAGTCGTCGTCGACGAACTCGGCTGGGTGAAGGCGTTCATGTCGACGATTCACTCCTACACGAACGACCAGAACATCCTCGATGCGCCGCACAGCGATGCGCGTCGCGCGCGCAACGCCGCCACCAACATCATCCCGACGTCGACCGGCGCGGCCAAGGCGCTGTACCTGACGATTCCGGAAGTGAAGGGCGCTTTCGACGGCTTCGCGCTGCGCGTGCCGACGCCGACCGTGTCGATGGTCTACCTCGTCGCGGTGACGAAAAAGGCCACCACCAAAGACGAGCTCAACGCGATGCTCAAGAAAGCCGCCGACGGCCCGCTGAAGCACGTGCTGCAGTATACCGAGGAAGAACTCGTTTCAGCCGATTTCAAGCGCAATCCGTATAGCTCGATCGTCGACAGCAAGCTGACCAACGCGCAAGGCGATCTCATTCAACTCGGGCTCTGGTATGACAACGAATGGGGCTACTCGTGCCGTCTCGCCGACGTCACGTCGATGGTCCTGAAGAAGATGCCGGCCGCGGTCTGATTTGACGTTTCGGACGTTGCGCGACGCGGGCGACGTCCGCGGCAAGCGCGTATTGCTCCGCGAAGACCTCAACGTCCCGATGAAGGACGGCAAGGTCGGCGATGAGACGCGCATCGTCGCGTCGCTCGAGACGCTGCGTTGGCTCAGCCAGCGCGGCGCCAAGACGATCATCCTCTCGCATCTCGGACGGCCCGACGGGAAGCCCGATCCGAAGTATTCGCTACGGCCCGTCGCGGCGCGGCTCGGCGAGCGGCTCGGCATGCCGGTCGCGTTCGTCGACGACTGCGTCGGCGCGGCGGCCGTCGCCGCCTCGCGCGCAGTTCCCGATGGCGGTTTCGTGCTGTTCGAAAACGTGCGCTTTCACCCCGAAGAAGAGACGAACGATCCGGCGTTCGCGCGCGACCTCGCGCAGAGCGGCGACCTCTACGTCAACGACGCCTTCGGCACGGCGCACCGCGCGCACGCCTCGACGGTCGGCGTTGCGAGCGATCTGCCGGCCTATGCGGGCTTGCTCATGGAAGCCGAACTCGCCGCGCTCACGAAACTGACCGTGAACCCGGTGAAGCCGTTCGTGTGCGCGATCGGCGGCGCGAAAGTGGCCGACAAGGTCGGCGTGTTCGAGAACCTGCTCGCACGCGTCAGCTCGTTCGTCATCGGCGGCGGCATGGCCAACACATTTCTCGCCGCACAAGGGATCGACGTCGGCAAGTCGCTGCGCGATCCCGATCTCGGTCCCGCGAAATCGATCATCGAACACGCCAAGGCCAAGGACGTGACCCTGCATCTGCCGACCGATGCGGTGGTGGCCGATGCGTTCGACGCCGATGCGACGGCCCAAACGGTGGCGCTGAAAGACGTCGGCGCGAGAATGATCCTCGACATCGGGCCCGAGACCGCGAAGGCGTACGCGGCCGTGTTGCGCGCGGCCAAGACGATCGTGTTCAACGGTCCGATGGGCGTGTATGAAAAGGCGCCGTACCAGAACGGCACGCGCACGATCGGCGAAGCGATCGCAGCGGCCACCCGCGACGGCGCAATCAGCGTCGTCGGCGGCGGCGATGCGGCCGCGGCGGCAGCCGAGCTCGGCTTCGCGGGTGCGATGACGCACGTATCGACCGGCGGCGGCGCGACGCTCGAGTTTCTCGAGGGCAAGACGTTGCCCGGCGTCGCCGCGCTCGAGCACTAACGGCACATGTTTGCAGAACGTCCGCTCGTCGCGGGCAACTGGAAGATGCACAAAACGCTCGGCGAGTCGGTCGCGTTCGTCGAGGAATTCCTCGCGTTCGACCCCGATTTCGCAGCGGTCGACGCCGTGATCTTTCCGCCGTTCACCGCGCTCTTCGCCGCCTTCGAAGCGTTGTCCGGAAGCCGGCTCGGGCTCGGCGGTCAAACGATGTGCGATCGCGACAGCGGTGCGTACACCGGCGAAATCAGTCCGGTGATGCTGCTCGATTGCGGTGCGCGCTGGGTGATCCTCGGCCACTCCGAGCGCCGCATGTACAACGGCGAAACCGACGCAGCGGTCAACCGGAAAGTTCACACCGCGCTGCGCTTGGGCATCACGCCGATCGTCGCCGTCGGCGAGTCGGCTGAGGATCATGCCGCGGGACGCACGCACGCGCACGTCGTGCAGCAAATCACCGCCGCGTTCCAGGACGTGACGCCCGACGATGTAGCGCGCTGTGTCGTGGCCTACGAACCGATTTGGGCGATCGGCACCGGACTGACGGATAGCCCTGAGGGAGCAAACGGCGTAATGGCACAAATTCGCGGGGCGGTGGCCGGCCTCGAGCAGACGCGCATCCTTTACGGCGGCAGCGTGAGGCCCGAAAACATCGGCGCGCTGGTTGCGCAACCGCACATCGACGGCGCGCTCGTCGGCGGAGCGAGCCTGCTCCCGCGATCGTTCTACGATTTGATGGTTAACGCGCGAGCGCAGCTATGAGCCGCCGTCCGCCGCTGGTGCTCGCGATTCTCGACGGCTGGGGGCTACGCGCGGATCCCTACGGCAACCCGATCGCGAAAGCCGAACTGCCGAATTGGCAGCGCATGCTCGAACGCTATCCGCATACCGCGCTCGAGGCCAGCGGCGAAGCGGTGGGCTTGCCCGCCGGCGTGATGGGCAACAGCGAAGTCGGCCACATCAACATCGGCAGCGGCCGCATCGTCCCGCAAGGCTTGGTCGTGATCGATGCTGCGGTGACCGACGGAACGTTCGCGACCAACGCGACGCTGCAAGCCTGCATCGATCACGTGAAGGCGAGCGGTGGAACGCTGCACTTCTTCGGCCTGCTCTCCGACGGCCGCGTGCACAGTTCGCTCGATCACCTCGAAGCGCTGATCGACGCGTGCGGAAAAGCCGGCACGCCGTTCGCGATCGACGCCTTTCTCGACGGCCGCGATACGCCGCCGCGTTCCGCGCAGAACTACCTCGACCGCATTCAGGCCTACCTCGACGCGCACCATAGTCCGGGCCGGTTCACCAGCATCTGCGGACGGTACTACGCGATGGATCGCGACAAGCGCTGGGAGCGCATCGAGAAAGCCTACGCGATGCTCACCGGCGGCGAAGCCCACCATGCCGCTACGGCGAGCGAAGCGCTCGCGGCCGCATACGAGCGCGACGAGAACGATGAGTTCGTGCTGCCGACGACCGTCGGCGAGGCAAAGCCCGTCGTCGACGGCGATGCGGTGATCTTCTTTAACTTCCGGCCCGATCGCGGCCGCGAACTCACGCTTGCGTTTTCCGACGCGCACTTCAACCACTTCCCGGTCAAGCCGTTCGTGAACCTCATGTTCGCGACGATGACGCGGTATGAAGACGAGTTTCCGAATCCGATTCTCTTCGGGCCGCGGCCGCAATCGCGCACGTTCGGCGAGATCGTTTCCGAAGCGGGGCTCTCGCAGTTGCGTCTCGCCGAGACCGAAAAATATGCGCACGTCACGTATTTTTTCAACGGCGGACGCGAAGCGGTGTTTCCCGACGAAGATCGCGTGCTGATCCCGTCGAATCGGTCGGTCGCGACGTACGATCTGGCGCCGGAGATGTCTGCCAGCGACATCACCAGCACCGCGGTCGAAGATGTTGCTCGGGGACACCACGACGTGATCGTCATGAACTATGCGAACGCCGACATGGTCGGTCACACCGGCGTGTGGGATGCGACGGTCTCGGCATTGGAGACGCTCGACCAATGTTTGGGACGGCTCGATCACGCCGTGCGCAAAGCCGGCGGCATCCTCGCGGTCACGTCCGATCACGGCAACGCTGAAGAAAAACTCGACGCGGACGGCAACGTGCTGACCGCGCACACGACGAATCCGGTGCCGTTCGTGCTGATCAGCGATCCGCCGCTGGGTACCTTGAAAAGCGGCGGACGTCTCGGCGATATTGCGCCGACGCTGCTGCCGCTGCTCGGCCTCGCCGTGCCGCCGGAAATGACCGGCACGAACTTGCTCACCCCGGCCGCTCCGGCGTGAAACGCAAGAAGCTCGACGAGGCCGCCGACCTGCTGCGCGAACGCGCCGGCGGCACGCTCGACGCAGCGATCATCCTGGGCTCGGGTTTCGGCGGCGTGTTGCGCGACCGGATCTCGGCGACGCCGGTCGCCTACAAGAAGATCGGCATGCCGGAACCGACGGTTCCCGGGCACGCCGGCGAGGCACTCGTCGGACAACTACACGGCCGCCGCATCGTTGCGTTTAGCGGCCGTTTTCATCTCTACGAGGGCTACGAGCCGCTCGAGGTCGTGTATCCGGTCGCCGTTGCGGCGCACGCCGGCGCGAAGACGATCGTGTTGACCAACGCGGCGGGCGGCGTGAACGCCGGCTTTCATCCCGGCGATCTGATGCTGATCGTCGATCAGCTCAACCTCACCGGCCGCAGCCCGCTCGTCGGCCGCGTGCCGTTTGCCGGCGTGAAAGACCGCTTCGTCGACATGGTCGACGCATACGATCCGAACTTGTGCAACCTCGCGCGACATGTGGCGACGCAGTATTCGATCGCGATGCACGACGGCGTCTATGCGGGCCTCGTGGGGCCGGCCTACGAGTCGCCGGCCGAAGCGCGCTTGCTGCGCGTGATGGGTGCCGACGCCGTCGGCATGTCGACCGTGCTCGAAACGATCGCAGCGCGCGCACTCGGAATGTCGGTGGTGGGCTTCAGCTTGATCACGAACGCGCACCTCACCGGCGAAGCCACCTCGCACGCCGCCGTCATCGCCGCCTCGCAGCGCGGCGCCACCGACGTTGCTCAGCTAATCGAGGGGATCGTGGCCAACATCGAAGCACCGCTCCCCGCCACCGTCGAGTCCCCCGCCAAGACCGAGGACTCCGTCCCAGTATAGGCGCACGAGTAGGGTATGGCCGCCAAACGCAAAGTTAAGCCCCCGAAGCCCCGTCTCGATCTGCCCTGGACCGAGCTTTCCAAAGCGCAGCAAAACCAGCTGTACACCAACGCCCTGCAAGCCTACACGACGGGCAAAGGGCCGAATCCAGCGACCAAAGCGGAGTTTTTCCGCGCCAAGGTCGCCGCGAAGGCGTAGACAATGAGCGTTGCGATCGAACGTACCGGCTCGTCCGCTAAGCTCGGACCGAATACGCCGCAAAACGACCTCCGCACGTTCATCGCTTCGGTCGAGGCGCATGGCGAACTCGCGACCGTGCGCGACGCGCACTGGAACAAAGAGCTCGGCGCCGTCACCGAAGTGCTCTACCGGCAAAAGGTCGAGAAATCGCCGATGCTGGTGTTCGACGACATCCCGGGCTACGAGCCGGGCTATCGTTGCACGTACGGCATGTTCGGCTCGCCGTATCGTTTGGGTCTCGTGCTCGGCATGGAAACGGCACTCGCCGATAATCGCAAAGCGCAACTCGACTACTTCCGCAAGAACATCAAGAAGGCGTATAAGCAGATCCCGCCCGTGATCGTCGACGACGGTCCGGTGTTCGAGAACATCGCGCGCGACGGCGACGTCGATGTCGAGATTTTCCCCGTGCCGATCCATCACGAACAAGACGGCGGCCGTTACATCGGCACCGCCTGCGGCGTGGTGACGCGCGATCCCGATACCGGCCGCATCAACGTCGGCACGTATCGCGTGATGGTCAAAGGCAAGAACCTCCTCGCGTCCTACATCTCGAACGGCAAACAAGGCCGCATTCACCGCGACAAGTATCTCAAAGCCGGCAAGCCGTGTCCGGTCGTCATCATTTGCGGCATCGATCCGATCACGTATCTCGCCGCCGCGTACACGATGGCCGACAGCGTGCCCGAATACGACTGGTGCGGCGGCATGATGGACCGTCCGATGGAATTGGTCGAAGGCGAAACGACCGGCTTGCCGTTTCCGGCCCGCGCCGACATCGTGCTCGAAGGTTGGATTCATCCGAGCGACGTGACCCGTGAAGGTCCGTTCGGCGAGTGGCACGGCTACTACGCCGGCGAAGCCCGCGACGAACCGCTGATCACGATCGACCGCGCGTACTATCGCAACAAGCCGATCCTCACGTGCGCCGCGAGCCAGAAACCGCCGCACTCGCATCTCTTCGAACGCTGCTTCCTGCGTTCGGCCGCGCTGCTCGACTCACTCGAAGGCGCGGGCATTCCCGACGTCACCGGCGCGTGGCTGCACCAGGCCGGTGCCGGACGCACGTTCGCGGTCGTATCGATCAAGCAACGTTATTTCGGCCACTCGACGCAAGTCGGGCTCGTCGCATCGCAAGTGAATCCGGTCGGCTACATCGCGCGCTGGATCGTCGTTGTCGACGACGACGTCGATCCCACCGACATTCACGACGTGATCTGGGCGATGGGCACGCGCTGCGATCCGAAGACGCAGACGACGCTGCTCGACCGATGCTGGTCATCGCGCCTCGACACGATGGTGACCGATTACTCGCGCCTCTACAACTCGCGCATGGTCATCGACGCGTGTCGCCCGTACGAGCGGCTCGACTCGTTCCCGCAAGTCGCCCAGAGTTCACCCGAACTCGCCGCGGCCGTGCGGGCAAAGTACCCCGACCTCTTCAAGTAGGATCGCTATGCGTCGTTCACCGTTTTTGATTTCGCTGGCTGGGGCGGCCGTGGCTTCACGGGTTGGGGCTCAGGACTTGCCGGCGGTTACGCTGGCTACGCTGATCAACGATACAGCGACGTCGGCGCTCTACGCCGCGAAGGCTGGGCTGTTCACCAAGTACGGGCTCAACGTGCAGTTGCAAATCTTGCCGACCGGTGCGGCTGGGCAGGCGGCGGTGGCCGGTGGAGCGGCGCAATTCGGGCTTTCGAGTCTGGTCGGTATCATCGCGGCGCACGAGAAGGGCATCCCGTTTACGCTGGTCGCGCCGGCGGGCGTCGTCACCTCGGACGTGCCGTACTCGCAGTTCGTCGTGAAGGCCGATGCGCCGATCAAAACCGGCCGCGACCTCAACGGCAAGATCATCGGCGCAGCCGGGCTCAAGGACATGGACACGGTCGCGATCATGAATTGGGTCGACCTCAACGGCGGCGACTCGAAGACGCTGAAGTTCGTCGAGATGTCGGGACCGGTGGCGCTCGCCGCGATCGAACAAGGCCGCATCGACGGCGCCGACCTCAACACCCCGACGCTCACGCGCGGACTCGAGGACGGCAAAGTGCGTTCGCTCGCGCAGATCTTCGATGCGATCGCGCCGCGCTTCGCCAACACCGGCTGGTTTACGACGACCGACTATGCTGATAAAAACCGCAGTATCGTCGAGAAATTCGCGCGCGCGATGGCCGAAGCGAATGCCTACTGCAACGCCCACCACGCCGATACCGTGCAGTTAGTAGCCGATAGCGCGAAGATCGATCCGAAGGTCGTCGCACGGATGGCACGGATCACGTTCGGCGATTATCTGCGCGCGGCCGACATTCAGCCGCTCGTCAACGTGGCTGCGAAGTACGGCGCGATCGCGAAACCGTTCGACGCGAAAGCGCTGATCAGCCCTTATGCGTTGAAGCCATCCGCATAGTCGCGTCGCGACGCATGCAGTAGTTCCAGTAATTGTCGATACCCGCTGCGGTGCGCGTCTGGGCGCGCTTCGCACGGGCGTCGGCTGCGTCGGGCCACTTGTAGCGGAAGCCCGTCATCGCGAGCGTGCACTGCGCTTTGACCGCCGCTTCGAGATAAATCCCGACCATCGTGCACTCGCGGATGTTCTTGCCCGTGAACGCGACGCCGTGACTCATGAGAAACACCGCGTCGGCTGCACCGAGCGATTGGGCAAGGCTCACGCCGAGTTCGGGCGTGCGGATGAGCGAGCACGTTTCTTGAAACTTCGGCTGGTCGTCGAACCACGCGCCCTCTTTGCCGATCGGGTGCAGCGGTTCGTCGGTGGCGGCGAAGATCTGCGAGTAGAACGCGTGCGTATGGCCGACGGCGTGCACGTCGGGCCGCGCGCGGAGAATTTCGGAATGAATCGGCCACTCGTGGTGCCGGTTGCCGGTGCCCTCGAGCACCTTGCCGTCGAAGTCGACCAGCAGCAGATCTTCCGGCCCGTAGACTTCGTCCATGCCGATATGGCTGCGCTTCATCCAGAAGCCATGACCGCCGGGGTCGCGCCACGACACGTGCCCGGACGTGCGGTCCTCGTGCCCTTCGGCGGCGAGAATCCGGTGCGACGCGCACAATTCGTTGAGCTGCGTCGCGAAGTCAGTTTTGTTGGCCATGTCAGGCATTTGTGAATCGCATGAAGGAGGCCCTGCGCGCAGCCGGCGTACCTCCGCACCATGAGCGGCCATCAGTACACCGCGACGATTCGGTGGCAGCGCGGCGCCGATGAAGCGTTCAACGACCGGCGGTACAGTCGCGCGCATACGTGGGCCTTTGATGGAGGGGCCGAGATCGCGGCGTCGGCCTCGCCGCTGATCGTGCGCGCGCCATTTTCCGATGCGCACGCGGTCGATCCCGAAGAAGCGTTCCTCGCGTCGGTCTCCAGCTGCCACATGCTCTTCTTCTTGGACTACGCCGCGCAAGCGAACTTCGTCGTCGACCGGTATGAGGATACCGCTAGCGCGACCATGGGCAAGAACGAAGCCGGCCGCGACTACGTCGCGACGATCGTCCTAACACCGCAAATCCACTTCTCCGGCGCATCACCTGCCCCCGAGCAACTCGCCGCGCTCCATCACCGCGCGCACGAAGACTGCTTCATCGCCAACTCCATCCGCACCGAAGTCCGCGTTGACCCATGTCATCCCGAGCTTGTCGAGGGACCAACCGTACTTAAGCCCGATCGCCACCGATGATCACGCGCGGTCCCTCGACAAGCTCGGGATGACACATAGACGTGAGGCGACGTCGCCTTGAGAAGCCGAGCGCGTAGGCGCGAGGTGTTTACTCCTTCTCCTCCGTCTACTTCTTCGCTACGAGCCAACCAGTAATTGCGAGGCGGGGAAGCTGTTCTTGAGGCCGCCGTATTTGGCGGAGGCGTCGATGAGGGGTTGCATTTCGGGGGTTGTCAGGCGCTCGGCGAAGACGACGCGCGATGCATTGGCTCCGACCGGGATGCCGGTTGAAGCTTCGAGGATTTTGGCCGACTCGGTTTGGTTGTGGTTCGCCCACTGCGCGGCCATCACCATCGCTTGCGCGTACGCTTTGACGACGTCGGGGTGCGCTTTAGCATAAGCTTGCGTGGTGAACCAGGTCCCGAGCACCCATTGTTTGCCGATCGAATCGAACGGCGTTGCGAGAATCTTGACTTTCTTGGCCGCCAGTGCGGCGCCTAGTTCGGGCTCGGCCATCATGGCCGCATCGATGCGGCCGGTCACGATCGCTTCGGCCGTGGCCGAGAACGGAATCTCGACAATGTGGGTTGAGGTCCAGTTACCGCCGTTCGTGTCCATCCACTTATTGAAGCCGACTTCCTGAACGTTCTTGAGGCCGCCGACGGCGATCGTTTTGCCGTTGAGGTCCTTGGCGCTGCGCAACGTCGAGTTCGTGGCGACAACGAGTTCGCTCTGATGCGTGCGCGAATCGTAGGTGTTCGCGCCGGCGATCGCAACGAACGGCAAGCCGCGCAGAAATGCGGCGCACAGCGAACTGAGATTGGCTTGCCCGATGTCGGCGGTTCCGCCGGCCACCGCGGCGGCGACCGATGCGCCTTCGTTGATCGGCATGATCTGTACCGTCAAGCCGACTTTTTTGAAGAAGCCCTTCTCCTGCGCGTAGTAGACTTGCGAGGCCGCATCGATCGGCGGCATCGCCACGCGTACCGTCGGCATCGCGGACTGCGCCCGTGCCGCCGAAGCGGCGCCCAGGGCGAGCATACCGCCCGCGAATATGGCTCGTTTCATCCTTGGAACTCCGGTGAATCTTGCATTTGCGTCATTTCGTGCGCCAGGTGTTCGGAGATCGGCGTATTGATGAACGCGATCCACGTCGACGGCTTCTCCGTATCGAGGTTGAAGTGTTGATGTTCGACGCCTTCGGGGCGCAGGGGCAGCAGCATCAGGTCGCCGGCTTCCCATTCCCAGCGCTCGCCGTCGACCATCGAGTAGCCGCGGCCCTCGATCACGTAGATCACGAGACCGCCCTGATGTTTGTGCTTGCCCGACGTCGTGCGCAGTTCGTGCGAAAACACGAGCCACTGCTGCAGCGGCGTGTCCTTGTGAATCTGATGGTTGAGGTAGTACCGGATGCGGCCCTGGCGCGAAAGCTCGACTTCGCGGTCGTCCTTGTGAATGACAACCGGACCCATGGCGTTGCGTTCGACGCGCTCGCGATAGAAATCGAGCATCTTGTCGTAGGTGCGTTCTTGACCGGGTTCGCGCTCGCGCGTGCGGGTGCGTTCGTTATCGGTCATGCCGGCCGCCGTTGGAATTCGGGTGCGTCTTCGAGTTGCTCGAAGCCCGAGCCGCGATCGACGCTCGTGCACGCGTAGAGATTCGGTTCGACCGCGAGGAAACGCGCCGGCGCCTCAGGGTCTTCGTTGAAGTGCTGCACGACGATGCCGCCGCGCCGAAGCGGCAGGTTGATGACGGCACCCGCTTCCCACGGATGCTTCACTCCGTCGAGCAGCGTATAGCCGCGGCCCTCGATCACGTAGATCACTTGACCGCCTTGAAACTTTACCCGGCCCGTGCGGCTGCCGGGCGGTATCTCTTGCTCGAAGCAGAGATACGTCGAGAGCACCGTGTCTTTGATCTCGGGGTGCATGTACCAGCGCATGAACCCTTGGCGGTTGGCTTCAAGCGGCAGGTCGCGCCGCTTGAGCACTTGCATGCCGTCCTTGCGCTCGGCGCGCTGCCGGTCGCGCAAGGCGAGCAGTTCGCCCCAGAAGTTCTTCTCGGCTAAACGCTCGGTACGGTTGTCGCTCACTACGTACGCGCAGCGGCGGCGACGCGCGAGGTGACGGGCAACTTCATCTTGCCGACGCGCGCGATCTCGATCTCGACCGTGTCGCCGGGAACGAGCGGGCCGACGCCGGCCATCGTGCCGCTGGCGATGATATCGCCCGGTTCGAGCCGCGTCACATCGGAGCAGGTCTGAATCTGTTCGCGGATGCCGACGATCATTTGGTTCGCAACCGCATGCTGACGCAGCTCGCCGTTGACCCACAGCTTCATGTCGATGTCATCGGGCGCGCCGACCTCATCGGCCGTCGTGATCCACGGACCGACGGGGCAGAACGTATCGAACGACTTGCGCATGACGCGTTCGCCCGCGCCGCGCATCGTGATGTCCATCAGACACGCGTAGCCGAAGACGTGATCGAGCGCCTTGTCGACCGGAATGTCGTTGCCACCGGTGCCGATGATCGTCGCCATCTCGCACTCGTGATGGAACGTGCGGCCCGGGCGATCGGGAATGACGATCGCGTCGGCCGGTCCGATCAGCGAGGCGTTGGACTTCATGAAGAAGCCCGCTTCGTCGGCCGGCAGGCTGTTGGCAACGCCGAAACCGTTCGTCTTCATCTCCGCTGCGTGATCTCTGAAGTTCGACGGCATAGCGAGCAATTTGTGCGGCCACGGGATCGGCGTTTCCAATCGCACGCCGCTGAGCGGCTCCGCCTTCGCGGTCTTGAGCGCGGCTTCGATCTTCGGACGCAGCGTCGCGAAGTTCTTGATCACCCGGTTCATGCCGACCGGCGGCCATTCACCCGGGTCGACGCCGCAGATTGCGGTGACGTCGACGATTTGGTCACCGGTAACGATACCGATTTTGCCACCATTAAAGCGTGCGATTTTCATGCAACGATCCTTTGTTGGATGGAACGCCAGACCTTTTCCGTGGTCACCGGCATTTCCAGGTCTTTGACGCCGTACGGCTTGAGCGCGTCGAGCAGCGCGTTGACGATCACGGCCGGCGACGGGGTGACGCCCGCTTCGCCGCCGCCTTTGATCCCGAGCGGGTTGCCGGACGTGCGGTCCTCGGTCAGCTCCAGATCGTAGGCCGGCACCTGAAAGGCGCGCGGCGCGGCGTACGACATGAAGCTCACCACCGGCTGGCCGCTGTCCGGATCGTAGGCGAGATGCTCGAAGAGCGCCTGGCCGATCCCTTGTGCGATGCCGCCGTGCGTTTGTCCGTCAACGATCATCGGGTTGATCACGCGCCCGGCGTCGTCGACCGATGTGTACCGCACGATCTCGATCGCACCCGTGCGCGGATCGACCTCGAGTTCGCACACCGCGCTCCCGGTCGGAAATGCCGGAATGCGGCGCGCGATATCGGCCGTCGCGGTGAACGTCTCCTCACGCTCGGCGAGGAGTTCGGCCGCAGCGATCACGTTGGACACGCCGAGCTCGCGCGCGCGTGCGTTCAGCGTCTCGCAAATCTCGACCAGCAGCGTACCGACCAGCCGCATCGAGCGGTTGGAGTGCGAACCGCCGCCCGACTCGATGAAATCGGTGTCGCCGGTGCGCAGCACGACGTTGCGATATGGTACGTCGAGCAGATCCGCGACCACCTGCGCAAACGTCGTCTCGTGTCCCTGTCCGTTGGATTGGGTGCCGGAAACGATCACGACGGTGCCGTCGCGCTCGACGGTGACGCTCACGCGCTCGCGCGGCGCGCCGACCGGCGTCTCCAGATAATTCGCGACCGAGATGCCGCGCAGCAAACCTTTGCTCTCACTCGCGGAGCGGCGGGCCGGAAACCCCGCCCAGTCGGCGCGCGCGATCACGCGCTGCATGTTGCCGGCGAAATCGCCGCAATCGTAGATCAGGCCGAGCGGGCTGTGGTAGGGAAACATTTCGCGCTTGATGAGATTGCGCTCGCGCAACGCGACGCGATCGAGCTTCAGTTTTTCCGCGGCCATATCGAGCAGCCGTTCAAACGCATAGACGATCTCGGGGCGCCCGGCGCCGCGATATGGTGCCGTCGGCGTCGTGTTCGTCAGCACGGCCCGCACGCGCACGTGCCCGTGCGGAACGTGATACGGACCGGTCGCAACGCGAACGACGTTCTGCAGCGAGGCGAACGAGACGGTGTAGGCGCCGACGTTGCCGAGGTCGTCGTAGCGCATCGCCTGGATCAACCCGTCGCGCGAGAGCGCCATCGTCGCGCGCACCACGATGTCGCGGCCGTGGTAGTCGGTGGTAAAGCCTTCGGACCGGTCGGCGACCCAACGCACGATTTGGCCGAGCCGGCGCGCGGCCCATGCGCACAGGATCGGTTCGACGTGGATATTGTTGCGTGCGCCGAAACCGCCGCCGACGTCGGGCGTTACGTAGCGCACTTTTGCGAGCGGTACGCCGAGCGCGCCGGCCGCCGCGGCGCGATGCCGCACGACGCCCTGTCCGCCGGCCGTGATTTCGTAGATGCCGTTGGCGGCATCGTAGCGCGCGAAGGCCGCCCGCGGTTCCATGTGCGCGGCGATGACGCGCTGGTTCACGAACTCGTGCGAGATCACGAGATCCGCGCCCGCTATTGCGGCTTCGGTTCCCTCGGCATCGCCGTAGTCGAGGTCGAATGCCACGTTGCCGGGCGCTTCGCCGAAGAGCTGTGGTGCGCCGGGCAAAATCGCATCGCGCGATTGCGTGACCGAACCGAGGTGCTCGTACTCGATGTCGACGAGCTCGAGCGCATCGCGCGCGGCGGCGGCCGTCGTGCCGACGACCATCACGACCGCTTCGCCCACGTAGCGCACGACGCCGGTTGCGAGCGGCGGCTGCAGCGGTTCGATCACCGGATGGCCGGGGCGCGGCTCGAATGCGACGTGGCTAATGTCGACCGCGTCGGCGGGGTTCGGGAGATGCTTGATCGGGCCGTGTCCGTCGGCGGCATAATCGTCGGCGGTCAGCACTGCGAGCACGCCCGGCGCTTTTGCCGCCTCGCTCACGTCGACCGACACGATGCGCGCGTGCGCGTGGATCGAGCGCAGGAAGCACGCGTGCAACGCGTTGCGCGGCGCGATGTCGTCGGTGTAGCGGCCTTGTCCCGTGATGAGGCGTTGGTCCTCGCGGCGCGGGATCGACTGGCCCATCATTTTCGTCAGCGTCGTCGTCATGCGATTGTGGCGCTCCCTCGACTACGCGCCTTGCGGCGCTGCGCTCGGGATGACACTAGACCGTTGAGATGAGCTGCGTTGCGGGGAAGGCGGCTTTTAGGACGCCGTATTTGGCGGCGACGTCGATGCACGGTTGAATCATCGAAGGATCCATACGCTCACCGTAGAGGATGCGGTTGGCATTACCGACCGCCACCTTGGTGTACTTCTCGAGAATCGCGGCGGATTGCTTCGTGTTGGCCGGTTTGTTTGCCCATTCCGCCGACTGCTTCATCACCGCGGCAAACTTCCGCGCCGTGTCGAGGTTCGCACTGATCCAATCGGTCTTGGCGAACCAGCCGCCGATCATGAACTGTTTGCCGATCGCATCGAAGGCTTTGCCGAACGGGCGGGTGCGGCCGGCAGCTAGCGCGGTCGTTGCATCGGGGTCGGCAAGCAGTGCCATGTCGATGCGGCCGCTGACCAGCGCCGGCTCCATTTCGACGAACGGCATTTCGACGAACTTGATCGCGTTCGAATCGCCGCCGTTCTGATCGGCCCAGGCTTGCACGGAGATCTGCGTGATGCTCTTGAGGCCGTTCACCGCCACGGTCTTGCCGCTGAGATCCTTGGCCGTCTTCAGCGGTGAGTTCTTGTCCACGATCATCATCGAGGTTGGTTTGAGCGTGGTGTACATGCCGGCCGCCGCGATCAGCGCGAATGGCAACCCGCGCTCGTGTGCGGCGGCCAGTGAGATCAGGTTCGACTGACCGATCTGAACCGAGCCGCCCGCGACCGCTGCGGCCACCTGCGTGCCGAAGTTCGTGATCGATACGGTCGCATCGAGTCCGGCGCTTTTGAAAAACCCGAGGTCCTGCGCGTAGAAAGCTTGCGCGCCTTGATCGATCGGCAGCGTCATCACGGTGAGCGCCGTATCCGCTCGCACGAGTTGCGGCGCAAGTGCGAGCGCGGCCGTCGCGCCGGTCGCGGTGAGAAAGCGCGCGCGATCCATCCTAAGCGTTTGCCTTCTTGTCGACCAGTTTGTAGCGGCCCTCAGCGGCCTCACGGCCGAGCACGCCTTCGTTGCGCAGTTCGTCGAGCATCACGACGACTTCGCGGCCGTCGGCGGTGCCGAGCGCGGCCATCAGTTGTTCGAAGTACTTCGGCCCGTCGGCGAGCGCGTCGCGCACCGAGGCGAAACGCGGACCAACGAACGACGGCGGATTCGGTAAACTGAACTCGAGACCGCTCTTGCCGCCGAACGGCAGCGTGAGGTCGAAGCCGCACTTCGAGCCGACCTTCTGATCGGCCGGCAGCGAGGGATCGAGCGGCGAGACGCGATAGCCGCTCTCGACGTAGACGTCGTGATCGGGCTGCAGGCGCGTCGCGATCGCCCATTCCATCTGCTCGTCGGAGAAGATGTCGATGTCGGGGTCGACGACGAACACGTTCTTCACGTTGCCCATGCAGGCGAACACCGCCGACATCGCGTTGCGCGCTTCACCGGCGTTGCGCTGACGGATCGCGCAGCGCACGTTGTAGACGCCGCCGGTCGCCGGGGGTGCGTACACCGCGACGGGTTCGCGAATCGCGTTCTGCAGCGCGCGCCACACCAGCGCTTCGGTGCGCAGCGTCGTGAGCTGCGCGGTATCGGTGCGGCTGAGCGTTTTGCCGCTGATGCTCAGCGTTTGGAAGAGGGCGTCTTTGCGATGCGTGATCGCGGTGATGTGGAACACCGGATTCGTCTTCACGCCGCCGTAGTAGCCGAGGAACTCACCGAACGGGCCTTCGGATTCGATGTAGCCTTCGTCGCCGAGATAGCCTTCGATCACGTACTCGGCATCGGCCGGCACGCGGATGTCGTTGGTCACGCTCTTGACGGTTGGCAGCGGCGCGTCGCGCAGCGACGACATCAAGCCGATTTCATCGCCCGGGATGCGCATCGTGGCAGCGAAGTAGTCGATCGGATGACTGCCGACGACGATGCTGAGCGGCAGCCGTTCGCCGCGCTCGACCGACGCCTTGTAGATGTTGCGCAGATCGCTGACGGCGACGAGATCGATGCCGGTCTCGTGTTTGCCGCGCAGCATCAAACGGCGCAGGCCGACGTTGCTGAGGCCGGTTGCGGCATCCATCGAGATGTCGAGCGCCGCGGAGATATACGGGCCGCCGTCGAGGCCGTGATGCACGTGCACCGGCAGCTTCGTCACGTCGGCATCGGCGCCGGTCAGGATCACTTCATGCACCGGCGCTTGCGCGCTCGTCAGCTCGATGAATTCGGGCTTGCGATTGAGCCGGCGCATGATTTCGGTCAGCAGGCCTGCGGCCGGCACGCCGAACGCGCGCGCCATGCGTTCCCGGCTGCCGAGCGCGTTGCCGACCAGCGATTGATGATCGGGGCCGACGTTCGTGAAGAGCACCGCGCGCGGGTTGCCTTCGAGAATCGCCGCCACCGCGGCGAGCGACAGCGGCTCGTCATGCCGTTCGAGCTGCTCTGCGTCGAGGTTTTCGACGAAATTCTTCAGCCGAAACTTCTCGGTATCGACGCCCGCCGGCACACGCTCTGCACTGATCATGACCTAACCTCCCGCAACGAGTTCTCCAGGTATCTTCCACGCATAGGGCGCGGCACCGCGCACGCAATCGGCCAGCAGACCCGGCTCCGGCATCGATGCGCCGCGCCAGGCCACATGTCCGTCCGGACGCACTAAGACGAGCGGCGCCGCGTACAACGTCACCGCGGCCGGTTCGCCCGACAGATCGACCACCTTGACCGGGACCTTGCGCTCGCGCAGCGCGGCCGCGACCGGCTCGGGCTGCGCCTCGGCCGTGAACTGTAAGAGCACGAAGCCGTCGCCGAAGAGATCGAGCGTCGACCGCCCGTCGGAGAGGTACACGTGCGGCGCGCGGGCCCCGGCGCGCGACTCTTGCACGTACCTAGCGACTTCGAGCGGCGGAGCAACCGTGCCGTCGGGCCAGTTGATCGGCGATTCGTCGTACCGGTAGCCGAGATGGATGCCCAGCGTGTACCACTCGTGGCTCATCGCCTTGGCGTACCGCGGCCCGAGTTCGGCCCGCGTGGCCTCGCCTTCGGGCGTAGCGTCGCACAGCGCCGGATTCTTGCCGGGCGAGAGCATGCGGGCGAGGTTCGCGCTCGACTCGCGGCCGTTGCGCACGGCGACCGGCCGCCGTTCGGGCGTGTAGGATTCGAGTAGCCCCGCGCCGCCCCAGCCGCGCAGCGTTGCATCGAGTTTCCAGCTGAGGTCGACCGCATCGCCGATCCCGGTGTTCATGCCGAAGCCGCCGGTCGGCGACATCACGTGCGCCGCATCGCCGGCGATGAAGACGCGGCCTTGCTGATAGGTTTGCGCGACGAGTTCGCGCCGCGTCCACGACGTAACGGAGAGGATCTCGAAGTCGAAATCGATGCCGACCGCGCGGCGGATTTCGTTCGCGATTTCTTCGCGCGTAAAACCGTCGGGCGGCGAGTTCGTGATCGACATGCGCCAGCGGTCCCAGCCGTTGATCGCGACGATCGTCGACCACATGCCTTCGGGGCTCAGGATGATGAAGCGGTACGCTTCGCCCTTGTCATGCAGCGAAAGCAATTGCGGCGCGCGGAAAATGATGTTCGTCGTTTGCGAGAGGACCGGCGTGCCTTCCATGCCGCCCGCGATTTGCTTCGCGATGCGGCTGCCCGCGCCGTCGCAGCCGACCAGGTACTGCGCTTCGAGGTCGAACGTTTTTTCCGTTGTCAGATCGGTGACGTGCGCTATGACGCCGGCGTCGTTTTGTTCGAAGCCGGTGAGCTGGTGGCGATAGCGTAGGTCGACGTGCGGAAACGAACGGGCCCATGCGGTCAGGATCGGGTCGAACATGTCTTGCGGACAGCGTTCGCGCTTCTGCGGGCTCTGTTCGGGCGGTTTGCTTTCGCGCATCGACGGAAAACGTTCGCGGCTGAGCTCGTAGCCCGTGAGGCTCGTGACGTAGACGTTGTCTTGCGCCAGATCGCGGTTGTACGCGCTCGCTTCGACGTTCGGCACGATGCCCCAGCGCCGGCAGAACTCCATCGTGCGCACGCCCACCATGTCCATGCGCGGCTGTTCGATCGTTCCGTCGCTGCGCTCGAGCACGGTGACCGCCTGACCGCGCGTGGCCAAATCGCCGGCAAGCGCGAGGCCGACAGGGCCGGCACCGACGATGAGGATCGGAGCGGAAACGGAGCTATTCGCGGACACGCAGACCCCTTAGGAAAAAAATGTTATGGTAGTATAGTGAAACGCATAGCAGTCGTTCTCCTCGCCTTCGCCCTCATTACGGGCAGCGGCGCTTCGGCCGCCGGACCGGCGGACCAAGCGCTGGAAGACACGGTCGTCTGGTACGGCACGCCCGGCACGCGCGCTTACGTGCAGCCGGCGCTCGACGTGTGGGCAAAACTTCATCCGCACACCGCTATCAACGTAGTAGAAGGCAACGGGCCCGATATTCTGGAGCGGGTCAATACCGAAGCACGCGCCGGACACCCGGTGGCCGACCTGATCACGCTCGGCGACCTGGCGATGTGGCAGCTCGCTTCGGTCAATGGCCTCGGTACGTACGCCCCCAATCTCGTGCCCAATGTACGCGCCGTCGTTCCGCGCATCAAGGATCTCGTCGATACGCAGCACCGCTTCGTACCGACATATCTGATCCTCTTCGGCATGACGGTCAACACCAACGCGCTTGCGCCCGCGCAGCAGCCGAGCCGCTGGAGCGATCTGCTCGATCCGAAATACGCCGGTCAAATCGGCATGCACGACATCGGCTTGCTCGGCGCGGGGCTCAGCCTCGTGATGGTCGGCCGCGCTACGCTCGGCGATAACTTCTATCAGAACCTGGTGAGCAAACAGCGGCCGCGCACGTACGGCCGCGCCCCGGAGCTCGACGCCGCCGTGCAGAGCGGCGGACGCGCCATCGCGATCCCCTCGACGTATGCCAACGCGATGCAGGCCAAAGGCGCACCGATTCGCTGGATCGCGCCGAAAGACGGCGTGTTTTTCGTTGCCGTGTATACCGGCATGGTGAAGAACGCGACGCACCCGCGCGCCGCCCAAGCGTTTATGAATTTTCTGCTCGACCGCGACACGCAGTCGGCGATCGCGGCGGCCAACTTGATACCGGTGACGACGCTGGCCGCTTCACCGGTCGATCTCGCGAAACTGAAGTTCCTCGGCAAGGGATCGGTCACCGAAGATCAAGCCACGCATCTCGGCGACTGGTTAGCGATCGGCCAGCACCTCAAAGGCGAATAGTTGAGCGATCTGTTGCCGCTCGACGAGAGCCTCGATTTCCTGATTCGCGATACGCGTCGCGTGCTGCTGAAATCGATCGAAGCGCGACTGGCCAAAGACGGCATTCCGCTCGGCGCTTGGTTTCCGCTGCGCATCCTCTACGAAGAAGACGGGATCACGCAGCGCGAACTGAGCCGCAAACTCGGCTACTTAGATGCGGCAGCCGGCTCGATCGTCGAGGTCATGGAGAAGCTGAAACTCGTGCGCCGCCAGCGCAACGAAACCGATCGCAGAAAGATCAACGTCTTTCTCACGCCGCTCGGCAAACGCATGGGCAAAAAAACAATCGATCACATGCGCGCCGTCAACGAACGAATCGCCCTCGGCCTCACCAAAACCGACGAAGAAACCCTGCGAACCCTCCTCCGCCAAGCCCACGACAACCTCACCCGCCCAACTGACTAACTCCATTGTCATCCCGAGCTTGTCGAGGACAGCGATAGTCGTTGTCGCGCAGTGCTGCGCTGAAGCTCGCCAAGCCACGCCTCGAGATGCCGAGCGCGCAGGCGCGAGGTGTTCTTACCGACCTCGGTTAGGAGGCTTGTTGCGCTACGCCTACGACGACCTTGCGGGCGCGGCGGACTGAGGCGGCGGGGGGCTTTGTTTCTTCGAAGCCGCGGTTGATGGAGAGTAGCAGTTCCATGAGGTGGCGGCGATCAGCGGTTGAAACGTGGCGCAGCTTTTCTTCGATCATGCGGTGGTGCATCGGCGCAGCAACTTGCATCAGCTTGACGCCCTTCGGGGTGAGCTTGACGACGACGCTGCGCGCATCGCGCGGGTTCTTGGTTCGTTTGACCAGCCCGTCGCGCTCCAGCCGCTGGACCATCTGCGCGACGCTCGCATGCGTGGTATGCACGTAGAGACGGATTTCGTTCTGCGTCAGCGTGTAATCCGCACCGGCCGCATAGAGGGTGACCAGATGATTGTAACTGCCCGAGTTGAGCCCGAGGCCGGCGAGCCATCCGTTCGCCTCGTCGTTGATACGCTGTGCGAGCGCGCGGATGGCAAAGAATACGCGCGTCGAATCGCGATTATACTCCCCGGGAAACTGCTCTTCGAGCGGCTGGACCATCGCGTCGGTGAGAGCGAGTATCCTCTTGTCGGCCATCGGGATCAAATTCGCCGGGTTGCCGGGGTCGTCCGCCCCAGGTAAACTCAGGCGCCATAGAAAAATTCTTCAACAACCATCAAGGAGAACCGCATGTCCGCCACTCGTTCGCGCTACGTCATCGCCAACGGCATCCGCACGCACTACACCGAGGCAGGCGAAGACGGCCCCGTGGTGGTCTGCCTGCATGGCGGCGGCGCGGGTTCATCCGGTGACGCGGGCATGGGCGGACTGCTGCCCGAGTTGGCGCCGAACTTCCGCGTGCTCGCCATCGACGGCGTCGGCGGCTTCGGCCTGACCGACACGAACGCGCCGACGCCCTACGGCGTGCAGAGCCGCGTCGACCACCTCGAAGCGGTGCTCGATACGCTGATGATCGACAAGTTCATCATCTGCGGCAATTCTCAAGGCGCTTGGGTGGCCGCGAAATATGCGATCCTGCATCCTGACCGCGTGCAAAAGATGATGATTATCGGCAGCGCCACGATCGCGGCCGCGATGGGCATCCCCGAAGAGTTCACGCCGGCGTTCAAAGCCTTGGCGAACTACGACTACACGCGCGACGGCATGAAGAAAATGCTCGAAGCGCTCGTGCACAACCATGCGAAGATCGACGACAAGCTGATCGAGGGCCGCTACGAATCGTCGGTTCGTCCGGGCGCGAAGGAAGCGCTAGCCGCGTTCCAAGTCGGCCACCGCTATCTGCAAAGCGACGTCATGCGTTGGAACTTCGACATGCGCACGTCGCTGCCGGAACTCACCAAACACATCAAGACGGTCTCGGTGTGGGGTAAGGAAGATCAGATGGCGCCGGTCAAGGTCGGCCAGCAGCTCGAAAAACTGCTGCCCGACGTGAAATGGGAATACGTCGAGGGCGCCGGACATCAAGTGCAGACCGATCATCCCGAACGTCTCGCCAAGATCATTCTCGATCTCTCCAAGAGCAGCTAAAGCCGAACGAGGGCTCCGCATGTTGACACGCGAGCAAAACGAACGCCTAACACGCGTCGGACCGGAAACACCCGGCGGCAAGCTGTTGCGCCGTTATTGGCAAGCGCTCTGCCCGACGAAAGAACTCGCGCACGACGTCGACCGTAAGCGGATCCGCATCCTGGGCGAGGATTTGCTGCTCTTCCGCGATGCGCAAGGAACGATCCGCTGCGTGCAAGAGCGCTGTCCGCATCGCAGCGCGTCGCTCTACTTCGGGTTTGTCGAACCCGACGGTATTCGCTGCTGCTACCACGGCTGGAAGTTCGACTGCGTGAACGGACAGTGCGTCGAGCGTCCGTTCGAACCGGCGGCGCCGCACGCCGGCATCAAACTCAAGACGTATCCGGTGCAGGCGCTGGGCGGACTGCTCTTCGTCTACATGGGGCCCGATCCGGACAAAGCGCCGCTGCTGCCGCGCTGGGACGTGCTCGCGCGCGAGGACAAGGGCAAGAGCATTCTCGTGATGCCCGAGCATCATTGCAACTGGCTGCAGATTCAAGAAAACACCGCGGACTCCGTGCACACGTTCTATCTGCACGGTCATCGCGCGGCGGTGCTGAACGGCGGCGTGCCCGATCGCATCTCGGCGTACTTCTATCGTCCGATCAAAGCGTACGATTGGAAAACCTCGCACTGGGGCGTCGAGAAAATGGTCGAGTACGGCGGCGATCAAGCCGAACTCGAAGTGCGGCCGCCGCTGATCTTTCCGAATATTCTGCGTATCCCGGAAGGCCCGGTCGAAGCGCTGCACTTCCGCGTGCCGATCGACGATGAGTGGACGCGGATCATCTGGATCGGCCTCTACGCCGGCGTCCCCGGCGGCGAGATGGGCCCGGCCGACCAGGTCCCCTATACCTACGCCGTCGATCCGCCGGGCGTCACCGTCGAGACGGTCGACATCTCGACGTTTTACGGCCAGGACCGCGTCGTCTGGGAAACCCAGGGCGCGATTACCGACCGCTCGGTGGAGACGTTGGGCGCTTCGGATCGGGGAATCGTCCTTTTCCGCCGAATGCTGGCCGACCAGATCGACAGAGTCGAGCGCGGCGAAGAGCCCGATGTTGCGGTGGTGCGCGATCCGGCGCAGAATGAATGCATCACCTTCGACGTCACGACACCGTGGTTTGAGATGAGCAATGCTAGCTGAGCAGAGGAGCCGCTGATGGGCGAAATTCTTGGTCTGGGCCTGAGCCACTATCCCGGGCCGGTCGCGCCGCCCAAACATTGGTCGCGCATGATTCAGCGCAACATGGAAGTCGGCCGCATCCCCAAGGATCTCTACGAAGACAAATCGCGCTGGCCCAAGGCGATGCTCGAGGAGATGAGCGACGACAACGGTCTCGCCGCGGCCGAGGAACATCGCGACCGGCTGCTGGCCGGCTACGTCGTTTTGCGCGAAGCGCTGGATGCGTTCAAGCCCGACGTCGTGCTGATCTGGGGCGACGATCAATTCGAGAATTACAAGAAGACGTGCGTACCGGCTTTCGCGCTCGGCATTTTCGATGAGCTCGACGTGCGCCCGTTCGGCGGCGGTAAGCAAGTCTTTCAAACGACCGAGAACGTGTGGAACCTCGCGCCGGAGACGCCGCTGCACGTGCGCGGTCACCGCAAGGCGGCATCGCAACTCGCGCGGCACCTGATCGAAGATCAGTTCGATATCGCCTACTCGCTCGAGTTCGGCCACCCGGCCGGCCTCGCGCATTCGTTCAACAACACCGTGCTGTATCTCGATTACGAGGCGCACGGCGATCGCTTTCCCTACCCGATCATTCCGTGTCACGTGAACTGCTACGGCAGCGATCTGATGAAGACGGCCGCCGGCATGATCGGCGAGGGCGAGAACGTGCTCTCACCGCCGGCGCCGACGCCGCGCCGGTGCTTCGATCTGGGCGCGAGCGTGGCGCGGTTCTTTGCCGCGAGCCCGTGGCGCGTCGCACTGATCGGCTCGTCGAGCTGGTCGCACGGTTCGCTCACGAAAAAGCACGGCCGCTTGTATCCCGATCTCGACGCCGATCAACGCCGCCTGGCGGAATTGCAGAACGGCGAGTTCCGCAACTGGGGCAAACTCACCGAAGCGGAAATCGACGATACGGGTCAGCATGAGCTGCTGAACTGGATCTGCCTGGCCGGCGCGATGTCGGAGCTCAACCGTTCGGTCGAGATCGTCGACTTCGTGCCGAGCTACATCTTCAATTCATCGAAATGCTTCGCAGCATTCCCGCCGGCGGGTTTGAAAATCGGCTCCGTCGGAGCGTTGGCGGCGTCAGCGCCCGCCTGACGGGCAAATAACCACCGTGTCCGGTCCGGCGAACGGCGGCGGCAACGCGTCTTGCCGCAAGCCGTGTTCTGCGGCGCGGTCGTAGGCGGTCTGATCGGCGTTCACACGCACGGCGGCAGCATTGCCGTGTTGCTTTGCCACCTCGAGATATGCGGAGGTGCTTGGCGCGCTAAACTGCGGTTCCGCGTTGATCGCGTCAAGCGTCGTCAGAAGCGTGCGCACGTGACCGATCTCATGCCAGAGCGTGGCGCGATAAATTTTGCGCAGGGACTCGGCACCGGCGGCCGACATGCGGTCCCAGGAGTACGCGGTCAGTTCGATGCGCGCGTCGAGCACGCGCACGACGAGTTGCCCGGTATAGCCCTCAGCGGACGCGAGCGATTGCGTCGACTGCCAGCCCGTCTCGAGGCGCGTCACGCCCGCACCGTCTTGGGTGGACTGCGCGCCGAGGTCCGCACACGAACTCACGGTTGCGTGCGACCAGACGATCGGCACGGTCAGGTTGCCGATCATCATCGCGCCCTCGACGCTGGGGTCGGCGCACATCGCAAACGTCAGCATGGTGCAAAGGAGCATAGCTGACCGGCCTCTTCGTCAGCGCGGGGCTTGCGTCCGGTGAAAGGCGTAGGCGGTAAGGTGTTCGGCCACGGTGGTGACGATGCGCGAAATGCTCATCGGGCTCAACGCGAAGATCTTGCTCCGGACGAGACGGTCGCCGCTCATCAACTCCACGAGCACGCCGGTTGATCCTGACGGACTGATCGCTACGGCTTCGCGCCCGCGCGTCCACTCGCAACTCTCGCCGCTGAGCTCGCGCACGCTGCCGTGCAGGCGCGGCTCTGCCTCGAGTTGCTCATCGACGAGCGCACGAAGTTCCGGAAACGTCATGCCGTTTAGTTACGCAAGCAACGTGCGATAACCGTTTGCCGAACTTGTCGGGTGCTCAACCGTCGACCTATCCGAAGCGGTAGCAGCCGGCAGGGTCGACGGAGAGCGTGCGTGAGCCGAACGCCACTTCGCGAACGCGATGGTCCCAGTAGGCAAGCGTGCGAACCACGACGGGAACGACGTTCGCAATGAACGCGCGAGCGCGTGACGAGATGGAGACGACGTCGCGCTGCCATTGCGGATGATCGGATGGGAGGTCGGGTAGACCGTTCGCTTCGGCGTCAATCGGCGGCAGCGCGGGGACGACCGCGAGCGGGTAGACGAGCGCGGGGTCGACCGGCACGAGCGAGGAGGAGGTTTCGTTCACGCGAGTGTGTGCCGCAGGCGGTGGATGGCGGCGATGTGCAGTTGCGAAACGCGTTGCGGTGAGACGCGCATCTTTTCGCTCAGTTCGCGCAGCGGCTCCTCGGCGAAGTAGTGCGCGACGAGCACGTCGCGCTGCCGTCGCGGCAGCGCTTTGATGGCGGTGTGGATGCGGTGACGTTCTGCCTTCGCAATCACGGCCTCGGCCGGGTCTTCGCCGCCGCATGGGGCGCCGCCCGAATCGGGCGGAAGCGGGGCGTCGAGTGAGAGCGGCGAGCCGCGGTGCGCGTCGGTTCGCGCGCGGCTGAGGAGCGGAAAGCGCGTTTCCAGCTCCGCCGAGGTGGGCAACGCGCCGTGTTCGACGGCGAGCGCGTACCGTTCGCGTTCGGCAACGCGAATCACGCGCCGCACGCGTTCGCTGACGGGATCGAGGCGGCGCACGCCGTTGAGCATCGCGCCGAGCGCGACACGGCGCGCGTATTGCTCGAGCGACGTGCCGAGCGTCGGATCGAAACCGTCGACGGCGCGGATGATTCCGACGCAGCCGTCACCGATGAGATCGTCCAGATCCGCACCCGGCACCAGGCGTACGATCCGGCGCGCAATCCGGCGCACCAGCGGCACGAGCCGGCGAATCGCGTCCGCGCGATCTTCGCTCACGGCTTCGCCCGCACGAAAAGCGAATCGGCGATCGAATCAATTGCGGTTTCGCCGACGGGACCGATGCCTTCGGCTAGGGGCTTGAGGATCTCGCGAAAGACGATCGCTTCGATCGCATCGGTCGCGAACGTCGACGGGTCTCGCTCGGTCGCGATGGCCGGCGGCTGGACCCCGGTAACCTGCGTTGCCATTCTGCCGCCATTACAGCAGGCGCAGATTGCCGGAAAGCGACGAGAAAGCTACCGGCGTGCTCTACGTTCGAGTGCCTCTTGCAGGCGGGTGAGTGCCTCGCGCAAGTTCGCGCTCGCGGTGGCATATGAGATGCGCAAGTGGCCTTGGCCGGCCGGTCCGAACGATGAACCGCCGAGCAGTGCGACGCCGGCCTCTTCCAGCAGCATACGGGCCAACGCCACATCGTCGGCCTCGATCGCTGCGATGTTGGGAAACGCGTAGAACGCTCCTCCGGGCAGTGCGCATTGCACGCCCGGCAACGCGTTGAGTCCGTCGACGATCAGATCGCGGCGGCGTTGCAGGCGTTCACCCATTGCCACGACATCTTGCTCACCGCCCTTCAGAGCCGCAATTCCGGCAATTTGCGTGAAGGTCGCAACGCACTGATAGGTGTTGTTCGCGAGCAGCGTCAGTGCGCGGGCGACGGCCGGCGGCGCGATGCAGTAGCCGAGCCGCCAGCCCGTCATCGCATACGCTTTCGAGAAGCCGTCGATGACGATCGTGCGCTCTTGCATGCCGTCGATCTGCGCGATCGACGCGAACGCTCCGTAGACGTTGCGGCTGTAGATCTCATCGGAGACGATCGCGAGATCGTGACGCAGCGCGAGGTCCGCGACAACTTCGAGGTCTGCGCGCGTCATCACGCCGCCGGTCGGATTGTGCGGGCTGTTGAGCACGATGGCGCGCGTCCGCGGCGTGATCGCAGCGCGCAACTCGTCGAGATCGGGCCGCCAGTCGCGGGCTTCATCGAGCCGAAACGTGACGGCGCGCGCGCCGAGATACGCTGCCGCGGCGCGATACGCGGGATAGGCCGGATCGGCGAACACGACCTCATCGCCCGGATCGAGCAACACCGCGAACACGTTCCAGAGCAACGGCTTCGCGCCGGGTCCGACGATGACGTTTTCGGTCGCGTAAGTTTTGAGGCCGCGGAAACGCGCGGCGTCGAGCGCGATGGCTGCGCGCAGATCGGGCAGACCCGGCACCGGCGCGTAGTGCGTGAAGTGCTCGTCGAGCGCCGTCTTCGCAGCGGCCGTGATGTGGGCTGGTGTGTCGAAGTCGGGTTCGCCGATGTCGAGGCGCACGACGCTGCGGCCCTCGCGTTGAAGCTGCTGCGCGCGCATCATCAATTCGACCGTGTCTTCGTTGCGAAAGGCCGCAGCCGCGCGCGAGAGTCGCGCCTCCACTACATCTCCGTGCGCAGGCTGAGGAGTTCGGGAAAGAAGCTCTTCTCGAGCCGCTTCGCCAGATACGCCGCGCCGGCCGTGCCGCCCGTGCCGCGGCGGAAGCCGATCACGCGCTCGACCGTCTTGAGGTGCGCGAAGCGCCACTTCTGGAAGCGGTACTCCACGTCGACGAGCTTTTCGGCCAGCTCGTAGAGATCCCAGTAGCGATCGATGTCATGGTAGACCTGCAGCCAGACCGCTTCGACCTTCCGCACTCGGTACATACGGCAGCGTCCAATCGCGCGCCAGCGCTTCGGCCGGGATGGCGAACCCGCGCCGCGCGAGCAGCTGCAGCGTTTCATCATACAAGCTCGGTGCCCGCAGGGCAGCTTGCAAGTCCGCGTAGTGCGCGGGATCGTCGCGATGCATTTCGAGCATCGCTGCATCTTTGCCACCGAGCAGAAACTCGAGTAGCCGGTACTGATGCGACTGCAAGCCGGAACTCGTGCCGAGCGTTCCGCGAAAACGCAGGTAGTCGGCCGGCGTCATCGTGGCCAGCGTCTCCCACGACTCGGTCATGTGCGACTGAACGCGGCCGACGCGCGAGAGCATCTTGAACGCCGGCGAGAGATCGTCGTCGTGAACGTGTTGCACGACGGCGCGGAGCTCGTGGATGCAGAGCTTCATCCAGAGTTCGGTCGTCTGGTGAATGATGACGAAGAGCAGCTCGTCGTGTTCGCCGGAGAGAGGCTCCTGACAAGCCAGTAGTTCGGGCAGCTGCAGGTACTCGCTGTAGTTCATGCGTGCCCTGCTGGACCCTCAGATCGCGGCGAGCGTTTCCTTTGCGTCGCGCGAGGTAAGCGTGACGTTGTAGATCTTGCTGCCGGGTTGTTGTTTGCGGCCGCCTTGCGCGAGCGAGCCGGTATCGATCGCGTCGAAGCCGATCTCGTCGATGAGTTTTGCGACCACGGATTTCGCGTGCGCGTCGTCGCCGGCGATGAAGATCGCGAGCCGGTCTTTTGAACCGTGCGGCTTGCCTTCGCTCGCAAGGCGTTTGTAGTTGAGCGTGTTGAAGGCTTTGACGAGCTGCGCGCCCGGCACGAGCGTCTTGATGATTTCGCTCGACGTGCGGTCGCCGAGATCTTCGAGTTCGAAGTCTTCGTCATACGGATTCATCGCGTCGATCACGATCTTATCGTCGTAGGGGCCGGCGTCGGGAATCGCATCTTCTTTTTTATGCCACGGCACTGCGATAAGCACGACGTCGCCGAACGCGACGGCATCTTCGGGCGTGGCGGCGCGCACGGTCGCACCCATATCGGCCACCGCCACGGCCAGCGATTGCGGGCCGCGCGAGTTGGCGATGCGGACGTCGTGTCCGGCGGCTGCGAAGAGCTTTGCCGCGGTTGCACCGATATTTCCGGCGCCGAGGATGCCAATGTTCAAACCAGACCGCCTCCTGAAAGAAGCCGTGTTCTGCATGCGGCCCCGGAAGTCCCAACCGCGGCGGCAATTCCTACGACATCGTCCGGAAATGCTCCCCAGGTACGCTGGGCGGCATGGACGGTATGGACTGGATGGCGAGCGCCATGCGCGCCGCCCAAGCGCAACTCGAAACGGCCACGCACAATCTGGCCAACGTCGCAAGCGACGGTTACCGCCGGGTCCACGCCGCGGTCAGCCTGACCGCACGCGGCCTGGTCGCCCGCGAATCGGCCGATCCGGCCCAAGGCGGCATTCGCGAAACGGGCCGCACCCTCGACCTTGCCCTGCTCGGCCCGGGCACCTTTCGGGCCGGTGCCGGCGAGACACGGAACGGCGCCTTCATTCGGGACCGTGACGGCTACCTTGCCGACCAGCAAGGGCGGCGCGTGCAGGGGCTGGCGGGGCCGATCCGGCTGTCCGAAACGGCGGTCGTCGGGCCGGACGGGACAATTCGCGACGACGGCCGGCTCGTCGGGGCGCTGCCGTTGCCGCGGGGCACCACGATCCGGAGCGGGGCGCTGGAGTCGAGCAGCGTCGATGCTATCGGGGAAACGTTGGGCGTGCTGACCGCCCAGCGGGCCTTCGAGACCGCGCAGAAGACACTGGTCGCGATCGACCAAACCCGCGACAAAGCCGTCAACGACGTGGGGCGCCTGAAGTGAACCGCGCGATGTACGCTGCGGCGTCGGGGATGGCCGCGCAGCAAACGAATCTCGAAGTCATCGCGGACAACCTCGCCAACGCCGACGTGGCCGGGTTCAAGCAAGTCGTCGCGAGCTTCACCGACGTGAACGCCGGCGGCTCGCTCGGCCTCGGCACCGCGACCGCCGGCAAACATCCGCTGTTCGCGCAGGGCAAGCTGATGCATAGCGGCGGGCCGTTCGATGTCGCGATCGACGGTGAGGGGTTCTTCCGCGTCGAGCGCGCAGGCACGCTCGCCTACACGCGCAATGGCGAGTTTTCGCGCGCCGCCGACGGCACGCTGCGCAACGCCGACGGTTGGGCCTTACGCGACGTCCGCATTCCGGCCGACGCTACGGCGGTGCACGTTGCGACGAACGGTCGCGTCACCATCGATTCGCCTACGGCAGCTGGGCGCACCATCGGGACGATTCGCCTCGCGACGTTCGCATCGCCGGAACAATTGTTGCCGCTTGGTGGGACCGTGTTCGCGGCTACTCACGACTCCGGTGCCGAACGGCGTATCGATGCGGGGCACGCAACGGGGCCGAACATTCAGTTTGGGATGCTCGAACGCTCCAACGTCTCAATCATTGAGTCGATGATGCAAATCCTGACCGCCCAACGCGCCTACGAAGCCAATGCCAAAGGCGTCCAAGCCGCCGACGAAATGCAACGCATCGCCAACAACATCAACCGCGGCTAATGCGTTAGGCTTCCCAGAAGGCTTTCATATTGGAAGCCGGCGCGACGAATTCACGCATCTCTCGTACGAGACCATCGGCGATCGTTAAGACCATGATGCTTTGCTCGTGCAGCGAGAACCCGTTGCGTTCGCCGCTGATATCCTGCAAGACGAAAACGCGGTCGTCCGCTGCGGCGATCGTCACCGGCTTTGCCTTGAACGTTCCTTTGGTTTCATTGAAGAGCGTCCCGAAATAGGCGAAAATTGCGTCGCGCCCGCGGTGCGTGCCGTCCCCTGTTTTTTGAGGCACCGCGTAGAAGACCGCATCGGCGTGATACAGCCCTTGCAGCGTCGCCATGTCTCCGTTTGCAAACGCGTCGTAGCCGCGCTTCACGAGAGCGGCGTTGTCCTTTTCAACTTGTGCGTCAGTCATGGCCGGCCACCGTCAGAGGTCGAAGCGGGCTGCGCTCGCGTGGTTGGGCGGCAGCGGGATGTCGTCGATGACGGATGCTTCGACGGTTACGTGCGTTACCGATGGGATCGTTGGGGTTGGCGGCGCCGGCGGAGCGACGGAGACGGCCGGCTCGGCGTGTGCGGGAGTTGGCGCGGAGGCCGCGTCGTAGGGCGCGCGGTCGATGAGGGCGAGATGCGAGAGCAGCAGGCTGCGGATCTCGCTTTTTGCTTTTTCGGCGATGTCGAGCATGCGCTGATGTTCGCGCCGTGACTCCTCGACTTTGTCGCCGAGGCTCCCGATCTCGCGTTCGCTTTGCAGGCGCGCTTCTTGCTTGATGAGGTCGGCCTCTTTGTGGGCGGCCGCTTTGACCTCATCGGCGGTGCGCTGCGCGAGCAGCAAGGTCGACTGCAGCGATTCTTCCATCGCCTTGAAGTGCGAGATGCGTTCCTTGAGGTCGGCAATCTCGGCTTCGTAAGCCGCGCGGGCCGTCGCTTCATCTTCCAGCGACTCGATGATCTCGTCGAGGAACTTGTCGACGTCGGTGCGGTCGTAGCCCTGCAGCGCGCGCTTGAACGTGCGGTGCTGGATGTCGACGACCGTAATTCTCGAATTAGCGCTCATTGCGTTGTGTATTCCCAAAGCGTGCCGAGAGATCGAGCATCCCGTCGTCATTCATCTGTTCGCGCAAATTGGCCGAGTTCACCGTGACCCCGGCCGGGACTACGAGGTAGATCGCTTCAGCGAGTTTTTGTATGCGTCCGTCGATGGTGTAGGCGACGCCCGAGGTGAAGTCGACGACGCGCTGCAGCAGCGAGCGGTCGGCCCCTTGCAAGTTGACGATGGCCACTTGCCTCGCGCGTAAGGCGTCGGCGATCTCCGTGACGTCGCCGAAGCCGCGAGGAGCGAAGACGGCGACCGATGGCCCCACCCGGCGGCCGGCCTCCGTTAAGGGAACGACATTGCGTTTCGGAAGGGCTTGATCGGCGTCATAGCCCTCGATCTCGTCGATCTCGTCGTCGTGAATCGCAAACCAGGAACCGATCTTGTTGAACATACCGTTCATACCGTGACCCTTTCTGGCACCGGCCGCGCGCCGAATATCGCGGTGCCGATGCGTATCATCGTCGACCCGAAAGCGATCGCGCGCTCCCAGTCAGCCGACATTCCGAGCGAGAGCGTCGTGCCGCCGACCGCGCCGAAGGCTTCTTGCGCCAGCGCAAACGCGCTGTCGACGTCACCTTCGAGCGGACCGATGGCCATCACGCCGTCGACCGTCAAACCTTCATTGCGCAGTGCCTGCGCGAGCTCGGCTGCCCCCGCCGGCGCAACGCCGAAGCGCTCCGACGGCGAGACGTTCACTTGCACCAGCACGCGCACGGTGCGCCCGAGCGCGCGCGCCGCTTTGCCGATCGCGAGGCCCGCTTCGAGCCGGTCGATCGATTGCACGACGTCGAACAGGCCGACGATGGCCTTGGCCTTGTTCGTCTGGACGTGGCCGATGAAGTGCCGCGTTACCGGCGGCAAATCGACGTACTTCTCGCGAGCTTCCTGCAGATAGTTTTCACCGATATCCGGCAGACCAGCGGCAATGGCGGCTAGTACCGCCTCGCGGGGCTGCGTTTTGGTAACGCCGAGGATGGCGACGGAGCCGGCGGACCGGCCTGCCGCTTCGGCGACGCGATCGACGCGTGCGCGAAGCATCGCCACGCGCTCGCCGATCGTTGAGGCGAGTGCCATGGCCGTACATCTTCACCACGCACGCGCAGTGCTCCCGCGCGTTGCTACGCCGTGACGGGTTCGACCGGCATGACGACGACGTGGCGATTTTGGCGGATGGCGACGTAGAGCAGCCATGCGCCGATGAAGACCATCGGCAGCGCGACGAGTTGTCCGCCCGAGAGGCCCATCACCGTGAAGCCCGGTTCGCGCCAAATCTCCGCCACCGTGCGCGTGATCCCGTAATATGTAAACCAGACCCACGCGACGACACCGTCGGCCGGGCGTTTGCGTAAGATGATCAGGAGCAGCGGGACCGCGAGGATGTCGAGGATCCCTTCGTAGATCTGCGAGGGATGGCGATAGCCGTCGACGGCCGGGAACTTGATGCACCACGGGTGGTCGGGATCGCAGACCTTGCCCCAGAGTTCGTCGTTGATGAAGTTCACGACGCGCGTCGTCGCGATGCCCAGCGGAAGCAGCACGACGACCTCGTCGGCGAGCACGTTGAACGTCAGGCCCGGAAGCTTGCGCAAGAATAGGAAGATCGCGATGATGACGCCGATCAGCGCGCCGTGGAAGGCCATGCCGCCCTTCCAGATCGCAATGAAGTCGATCGGGTTCGCCAGATAGTCGGCAAAATTGTGGTTCGTGATCACGTCGGCGATGACGAACACCAAGCGGCCGCCGATCAGTACCCCGATCAGGGCGTAGATCAGAAAATCCTGTATGTTGTCGGTGGTGAGGCCCATCCGGCGCCGGCCCGCGGGGCGATTCATCCACAAAAAGACGCAAATGAATCCGAACAGGTACGACAGACCGTACCAGTGCACGGCAAGTGGTCCGAGGCGAAACGCCACCGGATCGATGTTCGGGTAGGTAAACCAATGCGTCATCGCCCTCGTCCTACGCTGACCGTCAGCAGGCAGCCTCCGCGTCGCGCGAAAAAGACCGTACACTCGTGAACGTCCAGCTCAACGTCGCCACCGCGTTTTTGGCGGGTCTCGTATCCTTCGTCTCGCCGTGCGTCCTGCCGTTGATCCCGGCCTATCTCTCCTTCCTCACCGGTTCGAGCTTAGAAGAGCTGAAGGCCGAGCAGGACGCAGCGCAGCGGGCCCGGGTCATCGGGCACGCCGTCGCGTTCATCTGCGGGTTCACGGTCGTGTTCATGGCGCTCGGCTTCACCGCCGGGGCAATCGGCAACGCGCTCTTGCAGTACCGCGACATCGTGGCCCGCGTCGGCGGCGTCGTGGTCGTGATCCTCGGCCTCAACATGATCGGGGTTTTCAAGATCCCGTTCCTGATGATGGACAAGCGCCCGCAATGGCGCAGCGCGAACCGTTCCTACCTCGCCTCGTTCGTGGTCGGACTCGGCTTCGCGGCCGGCTGGTCGCCGTGCATCGGCCCGATCCTGGCCGGCATCCTCGCGCTGGCCTCGCAGCAGAGCTACGGCGTTGCGACGGGCCTGCTGCTCGTGTACTCACTGGGCCTGGCGGTGCCGTTCTTGCTGACCGCGGCCGCGATCTCGCGCGCCCTCGGCGCACTCAACCGCATCAAACGCTATCTCGGCGCGATCGAGATCACCGCCGGCGCGTTTCTGGTCGCCACCGGCATCGTGCTGCTTACCGGAACGTTTACGCGCATTGCCGGTTGGTTCTACCAGTATGTGAGCCCGCCGAGTCTGTGATTCTCTGGATCGTTGCCGCCCTCGTCTTCCTCCTCGATCGCTGGACGAAGTCGCTCATCGCCACGCACTTTTATCCCGGTGAGAGCGCGATCGTGGTGCCGCACCTGTTGTGGTGGACGTACGTGCAGAATACGCACGGCGCGTTCGGGATGTTCGGCTCGCAGCCGGCGCTCTTGATCGGCCTCGCGCTGCTGGTGCTCGCGCTGTTTGCGTATGCGTTCCGCGACTCCGTGCGCAGCTCGCTGCTCGTGCGCATCGCCTTCGGCGGCATCGTCGGCGGGGCCGCCGGGAACATCGTCGACCGGCTGCAGCATCAGTACGTGGTCGACTTCATCGACTTCAAGACGATCTGGCCCAACGTGTTCAACGCCGCCGATTCGTGCATCACCGTCGGCGTGATCGTGCTCATCCTCGCATCGCTGCGCACCGAGCGCAAAGCGGGGTTAGTGAAGCCGAACGATCCGGTCTGACGGCGGCGGCGCCAGGGGCGATTTTGCGGTGATGTAGGCGTCGAGGGCCTGCAGATCGACCATCCCGGCGGTCTTGTTGCGTCCTTGACGTAAGACAACATAGCCGTCGCCGCCGTCGGACATGAAGGCATCGACCGTGACTCGGTAGTCGGCGGTCGGGTCGATCGGCGCGCCGTTGTACTTCACGCTGCCCGGCACGACTTTGCTCGCGCCGTCGGGTTTGCTCGCGTCCCAGGTGTAGGTGAGGCCCTGCGAGATTCCGAGCAGCTCGACTTCTTTTTTGCCGATCCACTGTTCGTCGAGCAGCGTGAGGAGCTGCGCGCCGGTCAGCGTTTCCGTATAGAGCAGATCGCCGAACGGCTGGACGTTGTATGCGGCCCCGTAGGTGACGTCGCCGCCGTGCAGGAACGAGCGAACGCCACCGCCGTTGATGATGCCGATCGAACCCGGTACGGCAAACGTGCGCGCGTCCGCGATGACGTCGCCGATCGGGTCCTCGCCTGAACCGCCACGGGCGACCTCGGCACCGTCGAGGGAGATGTCGGCGCTCGCGCGGCCGATCACGCGGTTTACGAGCGGCGCGGTAGCGCCGTGATAGCGCGTCACGAGCGCGGCAATTGCGTGATTCGGTGCCACGGCGGAAATCGTGGCGGCGAGCGGGTTCGGCCCGCGATCGTTCACGACCAGGTCGTTGTGCGCACTGATGTTGGCGATCGTGTCCGTCGCGACGTCGAGGTCGACGTTGATGTCGCTGACGATCTGTCCGTACTTGCCGGCGGAGGTGTAGAACACGTGGGGGTTGGTCGTGCCTTGGCCGCTCGCGCATAGATATGCACGGTGGGTGTGGCCGCTGATGACCAGGCGAATCGAGCGATCGAGCTTGTTGAGTTCCGCCAGCAAATCGCCGTCGGCGCCGGCACACGTCGGATCGTTGTATCCGACCGACGTGAAGATCCCCTGATGGATCAGCACCACAACCGCGTGGACGCCTTGCGCGTAAATCGACGGGAGCAGCGAGTTGATCGTGTCGGCTTCGTCGGCGAAGTGCAGGCCGCGCACGCCGGTGGCGGTGGTGACGACGGGTGTGTCGTGCAGCACGACGCCGATGAACGCGATGCCGGCGCGCTTGCCGTTGCCGGCATCGAAGTACTTGATCGCATACGGCGGGAACAGCGCCTTGCCGGTGGCGTCGTCGATCACGTTGGCGGCGAGATATTTGTATTTCGCGCCGGTGAACGTGCCGTCGATCAAGCATGTGTCGATGCCGATCGTCCCGCCCGGCCGGCACCCGCCGCGCTGCTTGCGCAACAGCTCGGCTTCGCCTTCGTCGAACTCGTGATTCCCGACCGACGTGTACTCGAGACCCATTGCGTTCAGGGCTTGGATCGTCGGCTCATCGTGAAAGAGCGCAGAGCCGAGCGGGCTCGCACCGACCATGTCGCCGGCGCCGACCACGACGTTGCGCGTATTCTCGGCTTTCAACTGACCGATCACCGTCGCCAGATAGGCGGCCCCGCCGACGGGTTCACGGATCGTCTTCGATGCGTCCGCCGGATCAGGCAGGGCGAACGATTCGGTGGGTTCGAGATAGCCATGGAAGTCATTGATCGCGATCAGCTTGACCGTGATCTGCGCCGGCGCCGGCGCCGCACCGAGAATACCGGCGACGAGAAGGACGAGCAAGGCACGAACGATACGCATCGCACGTGATTCGTCGCATCCCAAGCGGTAACCGGCCCCATGTCATCCCGAGCTTGTCGAGGGACCGCGGCCATCGCGCCGGCACGTAAGCGGTAACCCGTCGGCTTTACGCCGAACTCTTTCTTGATGTTCACCGTGAGCGAGGAGTCGTCGGGCGGGCGGATCGATGTCGAACTGACGCGCCGTACGGGGTTTTCGCGTTCGCATGTGGCCGCGGCAATTCGCGCGGGTGCGGCGGCGGTGAATGGCGAGACCGCGAAGCCGAGCCGCATTCTCGAGCCGGGGGATAGCGTAACCTATACGATTGACGCGCCGCCGGTACTTGAAGTGCTGCCGCAAGATTTGCCGCTCGATATCGTGTTCGAAGACGAGACGCTGCTGGTCGTCAATAAGGCAGCGGGGATGGTGACGCATCCCTCGCATGGGTGGGTCGACAATACGCTGGTGAACGCGCTGCTCGCGCATACGGGTGCGTTGCCCGGTGATCCGTTGCGGGCCGGGCTCGTGCATCGGCTCGACCGCGATACGTCGGGATTGCTACTCGTGGCGAAGACGGAAGCTGCGCTGACCACGCTTGGGCGCGCGATGCAGAAGCGCTACATCAAACGCGAGTATCGCGGCATTGTTGCCGGCGTTCCACGCGAGCTCGACGGCGTGATTCGCGGCGCGATCGGGCGTGATCCGCACAACCGGTTGAAGTATGCGATTCGGGCCGATGGGAAACCGGCGGTTACGCATTATACGCTGCGGCAACGGTTCAAGGATGCGACCGAGTTGAATCTAACGCTCGAGACGGGGCGCACGCATCAGATTCGCGTGCATTTTGCGGCGCTCGGGTATCCGATTTTCAACGATCATATTTATGGCAAGCTCGATCCGCGCTCGCCGTTGCCGGGGCAGGCGCTGCATGCGTGGCGGCTTGGGTTCAAGCATCCGGTGACGAAAGAGATGCTAACGTTTGAAGCGGAGCCGCCGGCGGATTATTTGACGACGCTTGCCAATCTTGCGCAAGATCGTGGCGGTCCCTCGACAAGCTCGGGATGACAGTGCGCGATAACCTCGCCACCGCACCGTTTTTCGTTTTGCATTGCGTCGACGGGGTTGCTCGGCGCGGAACCCTGACGCTGGCGCACGGAAGCGTGGAGACGCCGGCGTTTATGCCGGTGGGGACGGCTGCGACGGTCAAGGGGATTACGCCGGCGGATTTGCGGGAGATCGGCGCGCAGATCATTCTCTCGAATACGTACCATCTGTGGTTGCGGCCGGGGCGCGAGACACTGGTCGAGCTTGGCGGGCTGCATCGTTTTATGGCGTGGGATCGCCCGATCCTGACCGATAGCGGCGGGTTTCAGGTGTTCAGCTTGGAGTCGCGGCGAAAGCTCGATGACGATGGCGTGACGTTTCAGTCGCACCTCGACGGCAGCACGCACCGGTTCACGCCGGAGAACGTCGTCGGGTTTCAAGAAGCGCTCGGCGTCGACATTGCGATGATGCTCGATATCTGCGTCAAGCTGCCGGCGGCTCCGGATGAGGTCGCGGAATCCGTGCGCCGTACGACGCTCTGGGCGCGCCGCGGAACGGCCGCTTGGCAACGCGGTGCAACCGCGCTGTTCGGCATCGTGCAAGGCGGTCTCGACGAGCGCATGCGCGAGCAGAGCGCGCGCGAACTGGTGGCGCTCGACCTTCCGGGATATGCGATCGGTGGGCTCTCGGTCGGCGAATCGCGCGAGGAGATGGCGCAGTTCACGCGCTTCACAGCGGCGCTCTTGCCCGAGACGAAGCCGCGCTACCTCATGGGTGTCGGTACGGTGCGCGACTTGATCGCCGGCATCGACGGCGGGATCGATATGTTCGACTGCGTCTACCCCACGCGGGCCGGACGTCACGGGCGGGCGATCACGCGCTCCGGCGAATACAACATCCGCAACGCGGCGTACGTCCGGGACCAACGCCCGGTCGATCCGCAGTGTTCGTGCATGGTTTGCACGACGTTCACACGCGCGTATCTCGCGCATCTCTTCCGATCGGAGGAACTCTTGGGTCCGCGTCTGTTGTCGTACCACAATCTCGCCGCCCTGGCAGCGCTGATGGCCGATGCGCGCGACGCGATCGCGGCCGGACGCTGGGTGACGTTTCGCGACAGCGCGCTCAACCCGGCGGTAGCGGCATCGTGACGTTCTTCGCGCGCGTGTGTGCGGCGGCGACGGTGCTGTTCGCGCTCGCAACCGCACCGGTGCTGGCCGACAATTCGGCGGGCGCGGGTGTCGGCATTACGCTCGATCCGATCCTGGGCGGAATCCACGACAGCTTCGACGATCAGATCCATCTGCCGCCGATCCCGGTCCCGCTGCTCGAGGGTGCGGCGCACTTCAAAAACTTCGAGTTGACCGGCTACGGATTACCGCCGGTCGCCGCGATTCCGTACAACGATGCGATTCAAGGACAGGTCGCGCTGCGGCTCTCCATTCTCGACGCGACGCTGCGCGTGTGGGATCCGAGCGGTCATTTCGGCATCGGCGCGGGCGAGACGATCTACAATCAAACGACGCACTACGCAACGTCCGACGCCTTCGATGTCTTCGGGCCGGGCGGGGGCGAACGGCAATACTCGCGCATCGCCGGCGCGCACTACGAAGCCGTGGTGCGCCTGCCGTTCCGCGCCGGCACGCTCGAAACGTCGCTGCGCTACGCGCCCGTGCTGCTCGGCACGCAAGTGACGACCTACGATGACGGCTCGCCGTCGCGCTTCGATCCGGAGCGCGGCCAGCAGATCGACACGAACATTCGCTACGTGCACCACGTGGGACCGCACATGGACGCGATCCTCGGCGTGCGCTACGTGAACTTCACCGCCGCCTACGACGTGCCGGGCCATCCGCTCTCCGACCGCAACGCCGCCGTCCTGCCCGCCTTCGGGTACCTCTGGCACCTCTAAACCCGTTGGCGTATGATGGGGGCATGGATACCATGCACCCCGAGGTCGTTGTTGCCGAAGCGCGCGGTTTGGCGGCGCTCAAGGAGCGCCCGGATGCGGCGATGCAGGCAGCGCTTGCCGCGTTGCCGCCGCTCTTCTCGACCGACTCGCACGTGATGGAACCGCACGCGGTGTGGGAAGACATGCCGGCGCCGCAGCGCGAGGTCGTGCACGCGTGGTTGAGCGAAATCGGGTTCCGCGCCGATAAACTGCCGCCCGGCGCAAGCGATCCGCACGCGCGGCTGCTCGATCAGAAGCGCGACGGCATTCAAGCCGAAATTCTCTTTCCCAACGACGGCATGTCGGTGTTCGGAATGCCCGATCCGCTCGCGCAGCAGGCGGCGTTTCACGCCTACAACGATTGGCTGGCCGCGTTCTGCAAGACCGCGCCGCGGAATTTCTTCGGCGTGACGGCCCTGTCGGTGTACGACATCGATGCCGCTGTCAAGGAGATGTATCGCGGGCTCGATTTGGGACTGCTCGGTGCGATGGTATGGCAAGTGCCCGATCCGGCGTTGCCGTTCACTTCGCGCCATTACGATCCGCTCTGGGCCGCGGCCGCAGAGGCCGGCGCGCCGGTGCACATGCACATCCTCACCGGCCACTCCTACGCACTCACGCAAAAGAAGGCAGTCGGCGCCGACAAAATTCGCGGCGCCGTGAACAAGAAGCAGAACGACACCGTCAACGCGCTCTTCGACGTTATTTTCTCGGGCGTGTTCGACCGGCATCCGACGTTACGCATCGTGCTCGCCGAGAGCGAATGCGGCTGGCTGCCGTTCGTGCTGCAGCAGTGGGACTACTATTTCGAGCGCTTCCGCGCGAAGGAAGACCTCTGCATCACGCGGCTGCCGAGCGAAATCTTCAACGAGCACGTGTACTGCACGTGGCTCGAGGATTATTCGGGGACGCGGCAGTTTTCGTGGTGGGGTCAGGACAACTTGATGTGGTCCAACGACTATCCGCACTTCAACATGACGTTTCCGTACTCGCGCGAGAACGTCGTGCATCACATCGGCAATTTGCCGAAAGAGATTCAGCTCAAGCTCATTCGCGACAACGCTATCCGTTTGTATGGCCTTGCGGAGCGTCTCTAAGGGCGACGCTTCGGTTGTACGTACAATGAGCGAGTGAGCGCTTATCCTTGAAGTGATCGGGACCGGACGTCTATAGTAGCGAAATGCGATCCGCCCTGTTGCTGCTCGCACTGTTGGCCTTATGCGGATGCTCCCTTTCGGCTTCCGAGCTCATGCCGAAGTCGCACGGGCCGTCGGATACGCGAACGGTGCATGTCAGTCTCGTCGCGCTCCCGGCCGCGGCGGCGGTCCCGAGGACGGCGCCGGACGCCCTCGATATTTCGTCAGTGGCCCGGTCCGCAGTAAGTATTCCGCGCGGAATAGCGGACCTCGAACATGCGGTGGTCGTCGCGACGGTGACACTCGGGGCGATCGGTTTGATAAACGCCGCCTTGCTTATTCGGCTGACAACCATGCGTCCGCGCGAACGTCTCCGGCCGGAGCCTGAAATAGACGTCGACGTGGCGCCCGCAAAGACGTGTGCTTGCGGCGCGCCGATTTCCATGCGGACGAAGACGGGCCGCTGCCGGCGATGCGCTCTCGAACATCGGCACAACAACAGCTCGAATGGTCGCCGGGAAACGATCGGACTGTCGTAGCTCGCGCGCCCAAGCGGGTATGCATGCGGCATGGGCATTATGGTTTGGCCGAGTGCGGCAGCGTACCGCGACGCAATAAGTAAACCCGGCGCGTTAAGCGACGCGGAGCTGCAGTCCCGCAACGTTGAGATTGATGGCGATGGGCGTCCCGTCATGTACAGCGGAGCGTTCACGACGACGTTTCGCCTTCGATCCGAAAACGGCGACGTAGCGCTCCGCTGCTACCACCGTGACTACAGCAGGTTGGAACGGCGATACGGGGCAATCGGCGAGTTTCTCGGTCACGTGCAGTGTCCGGCATTGTCGCGCACGCAGTATTTGGCTCACGGTATACGTGTCGACGGCATTTGGTGGCCGGCCGTTAAGATGGACTGGATACCGGGTCGTACCCTGACCGACGAAATCGAAGCCGTGCTGGGTGATGACAAGGCCATGCTGCGCTTAGCCGGTGGCTTCAGGGAAGCCGTGCGGTCGCTCGTTGTGTTGGGGATTGCGCACGGCGACTTGCGGCCCGCGAACATTAAAGTGTCGGGCGGCGCAGTGCGATTCATCGACTACGACGCGATGTTCGTACCGGTATTGTCGGGTCTGCAGCAAGCCGCATACGGGCATCGTAATTACCAGCACCCGGGACGCGTTCGCGCACGGTATGATGGCCGGCTCGACAACTTTTCTTCGCTCGTCATTTACACCGCGCTCGTGGCCCTTGCGTCGATGCCCGCGCTGTGGACGCAATTCAATGATGGCGATAACATGCTGTTTCGGGCGCAGGACTTTGTCTCCGACGGGCGCTCCGCATTATTTCAGGCTTTGCTGGAAAACGATGCTACCCGTGCACTGGCACGTACTTTGATCGACGCCTGCCGCCGGCCGATCGACGCCGTTCCGACGCTCGAAGAAGCGATCGAACGATCGGGCAAGGCGACGGCGCCGGAGCATTCCTCCCTCCGGCTCGTGCTGCCGGGCTACGATGCAAATAGGGCCGCGCAGCGGTCGCCGGATCCCGCACCGGAACCACCAGAGCAAGAAGTGCACGTAAATCGCCGGCCACGCCTCGCGTTGTTGTCGCCGCAAGTCGGCCTCGCGCTAACGGCAGTTGTTGGGCTCGGCATCGGCGTCGGACTCGCGGGTTTATCAAAGCACGCGCCGGACGATACGGCTCCGCCGCCCTCGCTTGCCATCGTAACGCCCGTCCCGGTGGCGACGATGCAGCCGACGATCGCACCAACTATACGACCCACGGCCGCGCCGATCGTCCGGCCAACCGTATCGCCGACGAGTCGCACATCAGCAGCGCAAGGTACATGGCAGATCAACGAAGCGAACGTGCAGGTCGGCTCCATGGTTTGGGCCGGCGGAGCGGCTCTCACGCACAATGGGACGCTGGTCCTCAACGCGCACAAAGTCAGAATTGCTGGACAACCCGCAACACCGTGCGAGCGTGCAACCACGCTCCACGCCGCCGTCATGCTGGGGGCAGCGCGGCAAACGGTTCCGTTCCTCGAAACGAACTGCGCCGGGACAACGTCTGCGGGCGAAGTGCGCCTTGCCGATTTCGCTCCCGACCAACGCTCGTTCAGTGGAACGTTCTGGGAAAACGGCGTGCGATTGGGCGAGTTCACCGCCAGCAAGCAGTAATCACTGCGGTAGCCTACTTCGTCGAGTGAGTCCTCAGCCAATTCTCTAGCGCGGTGAGCATGCGGGGGTCGAGACGCGCCGGGACGGTGAGGTATTGCTGGAGCGCGGCGTAGGGGGTTTGTTTTACGCCGGGGGTGATGGATTCGAAGAGGTGGTTGTCGTTGCTGAAGATGCGCACGGTGACGTCATGGTTGGTGGCGCGTGCCGCCGTGACTAAGCGCGGGAGGTCGGCGGCGAGCACTTGGACGTCGGCTGCGCCTTGGAGGATCAGGATTGGTACGTGCACGCGTTTGATGTCGACGATCGGGTCGATGTCCATCGATGAGCGCAGCCAGGCGCGCATCGAGTCGTGACCCTCGCGCGCATTTTGGAAGTCGGTGAGTTCTTTGGCGTCCACGGCCTTGCGCTGATCGGCCGGTACGCTCGCGAGCGCTTGTTGCATGATCACGCGCCACAGCGGAAGCGACGGCGGCGCCATCAGCACGATGCCGGCGACGCGCGCGTCTTCCGCCGCAACCGTCGGCACCAACTCGCCGCCTTCACTGTGCCCCAGCAGATAGATGCGCTTCGGATTGACCTCCGGTTGAGCGCTCGCGAAACGATACGCGGCTTTCACGTCGTCGATGAGCTGGTCGCGCGTGCCGAGCGTGGTGCGCCCGCCACTTTTGCCGATACCGCGCTTGTCGTAACGCAACACGGCGTAGCCCGCGTTTGAGAGCGCGTTGCTGAGTTGGAGAAAAACGGGGTTCGGGCCGATCGTTTCATCGCGGTCTTGGCCGCCGGAACCGTGCACGAACACGAGCGTCGCGTATGGGCCGTGGCCGCGTTCGGGAACGGTGAGCGTTCCGGCAAGCATCGTGCCGTCGGCCGACGTGAACGTGACATCCCGGCTGGTGAAGTGCGGGAACGGCGTCGGCAGCGCGGCCGGCAGCGGTACGGGCGTCGCGACCGCCGACGCTTGCGGCGCGCTCGAGGTCAGGCGATACTCCCCGCCTTGCTCGGGAATCTGTACGTCGTGCATGACGAACGTCGCGGGATCGTACCAATAGATCTCGTGCAAGCCGTTGAAATCGAGGGCGAGGCTTGCGTCACCGGCCGGTACCGACGGCGGTCGTGCCGCATCGCCGGCCGCGCCGATCGTGGCGAGCAGCGGTTTGCCGCCGGCAAGCACGGCGAGGGTGAACGCCTTCAGGCCCGTCGCGTGGATGATCGCGGGGACCAACGCGCCGCTCGCGATGAGGTTATCGCCGAGCAGCTCCAGCGGCGCCGACGGATCGGCGACGATGTCCGCACCTTGGCCGGGCTTCACGGCGACGCTCACCACGCCCGGCTTGAACGTCACGTCGGTATGCTGCGATGTGGTGCCGACGATGAAGTCGGCGCTGTAGCCGGTTTCGTGAAGCGTCGCCGCATCGTAGTGCATGGCCGTAGTCGCCGAGTACTTCGGTACCGAAAAGTTGGCGGATTCTTTGACGACGATCGTGCCGGGCACCGACGTGCCGTCGATCGTGAACGTGCTTTTTCCGATTGGCGTCCCGCGGAACGTTGCGGCGTAGACGTAGGTGCCGTCGGGCGGGCGCGGCGGCACTCCCTGCGCACTTGCGGACACCGCTGTAATGAGGACGGCCGCAAAGAGCGCGAGCGTGGCGGTCCCCCGACAAGCTCGGGATGACAGGGACACGGACACGGACAGAGACACGCGCTAGTGGAAGGCGGCTGGGCTGATTAGGTCGCGTGAATCTATTGGGGGTGCGACTTTGTAGCGCGTTGCTGCGTCGACGAGCGGTTTCATCAGCTGCGGGGTTAGCACGGTGCCGAGCGTTACGCGGTCGCCGAGTGAAGCGATCTCTTGCGGCGTCACGGACAGGAACGTCGCGAGCATCGGTGCGGTTTCGGCGTGATGCGCGTTGCTGTAGATCGATGCGTCGTGCATCACGCGCACGAATGCCGCGGCCAGCGCGGGATTCTTCGCCGCCCAGTCGTCGCGCGCAAACCACGCGGTCATCATGAAACGCGGCGCGATCGCGGTTGCCGAGTAGGCCAGCAGTTTGACTTTACCGCTGTCGAGGCCGTTCTTGAGGAACGGCTGCGTGAGCGTGCCGAACGCGACACGGCCGGTGGCGATAGCCTCGGAGGCGACGGGCATCGGCACTTCGACGAGTTTGACGGTGGATGAATCGCCGCCGTGCGCATCGATCCACGTTTTCATCGCGATCGTGTAGAGATCGTCGATCGCCGAGACCGCCGCCGTTAGGCCGTTTAGGTCGGCGCCGCTTTTGATCGGGCTGTCGGACTTGATGACGAGCGCGAACGACGGATGATCTGCCGTGTATTCGGCGCCGGGCGCAAGACACGTCAGCGGCAGGCCTTTGCCGCGCGCCGCCAAGAGCGACGGCATACTCGATTTGCCGAGATCGAATGCGCCGCTGAGCACGCCGGCGACGATCGTCGAGCCGCTCGGCAGGCGATCGATCTTGGCATCGATGCCGGCCTTCTTGAAGAGCCCGCCGTCGAGCGCGTAGAGAAACGGCGTAACCTCGTCGTTAGACGACGAGGCCGCGTGCAGCGGCATCAGCGCGGGCGCGTCGGCGGCAGACGCCGGTGCGGCCGGCGCGACGAGCGCGGCACTGCCGAGCGCGAGCAATTCCGCGCGGGTAAGGCGGCTGGATGATCTCATGGGCCGATGCTACCAGGACGCCCGGGACGAGACAAGCTCTTCGCGAACGGCGGCTACGATGACGAACGACGCCTATCCGACCACGATCCTCGAGCCCGGCGACCACGAGCGCTGGACGGAGTTGTGGCGCGCCTACCTCACGTTCTACGAAACCGAACTTCCGGCAGACGTCTATGCGGCGACGTGGGGACGCATCATGGACCCGGGCGGCTCGATTCATGCGCTCGGCGTGCGCGACGATGGCGGACGGCTGGTGGGGATCGCGCACTACCTTACCCATGCGCATTCGTGGTCGCGCGCTGAAGCGTGTTACCTACAGGATCTGTTCGTTGATGCCGACGTGCGCGGGCGCGGGTATGCGACCGCGCTGATAAACGGGGTCGCAACTGCGGCGCGGGAACGCCGGTGTTTCAAGCTTTATTGGACCACTCAAGAAAAGAACGTGACGGCGCGGCGGTTGTATGACCGCGTGGCAAAGTTTACCGGTTTTATCCGATACGATTTTGCGTTAACGTGAGACCAATACTCCGGCGGCGCTGACGTTTTGCCAGGGGGCGTCGAGCGGGAGCATTTGTTCTTCGGCGCGCAAGTCGGCGTACGGGATCGGGTCGCTGAGGCCGACGGGAGCGGCGTCTTCGGACATAAAGCGTTTCACTGAATCGATCATCATGCGGCGGAAGCGGATCACGGCGGTGTCGCTGACGCCCAGGTGCTCTTTGGTGCGATCTAAGATCGGGCCCATGCTTTCCTGAACGGCGATGTCCTCGCGGCTGACCCCCATGATGCCGGTATGGCTTTCGCCGCGGCGCATCGCCGCACGATCTTGCAGCCAGTTGTTTTCGCGATTGCCCTGCAGGCGGTGCTCGTCGTCGAGGTCGATGCCCGGGCGCAGGTGCGCGTTCTCGAGCAAGTTCGCGCGGTCCTCATCGCTGAGTGCCGTTTCCGACACTTGGAAGAAATAGAACATCGTGTGCGTGTCGTCGATCGGCGCGAACGCTTGCAGCCACACCCAGCCTTTGGGCGGCGGGAACATCGCATAGATCGGTGCGATGACGAGCGAGACGCGCACGTACTTCTGTTTGTCCGGGTCGACCAGCGGCTTGCGGATCGCCGCGTAGCGGAAACCGTACGGCGTGTCTTCCGATTCCATCCGCGGGCGCGTATCGTTCGATGGCCGGCGCGCGAAGCCGCCGGATTGCTGCTCCGTCGTCGTCACGTCGGCGCTCGGGCGGACGCCGTGGCGGTGCAGGAGGTTCGTGTGCGACGAATCGATCACGCCTTCGAGCCCTTGCGCCCAGTTCTCGTGCTCCAGCACGCGAACCGTATGCACGTGCGATGCCGGCACCTGCGTGAAGAGCAAATCCAACGGCGGCGGCTCGAGACCGGGCGGCCCCATGTAGGCCCAGATCACGCCGCCGGATTCATAGACCGTGTAGGCCGTCGCGCGAATGCGGTCTTTGAACGTCGAGTCTTCCGGTTCGACCGGCGTATCGATGATCTTGCCCGTGCAGTTGATGCGCCAGCCGTGGTAGAGGCACTCGAGGGCATTGTTTTCGTTGCGGCCGAGGACGAGCGACGCGCGGCGGTGCGGGCACAGCTCATCGAGCAAGCCCACGCGCCCGTCGTCGCCACGGAATGCGACCAGATCTTCGCCGAGCAGCCGCACGCGCTTCGGATCGCCGCCGGCTTCTAAGTCCGCGCTCAGCAGCGCGGGAATCCAGTAGCGCCGGAGCATCTTTCCCATCGGCGCATCGGGCCCGACGCGGCAGAGGAGCTCGTTTTCTTCGCGTGTCAGCATGATCTGTTTCCTCCGGTCTCCGTACGAAATACGAGGGAGGCGCGCGGGACCCTCGTAAGCTGTGCGCGTGACGACCACAGACGGCTTGCTCGAACTCAGCGCAGCGCTCGGCAAGCAAAACCAGCGGGCCCGCCCGTTGATCGACGGCAGCGTGAGCCCCAAGGGCATCCGCTTGCTGGGAACGGCGCTCGGCGGTTCGGAGACGTTTTGGCGCCAGCTGAAGTTCGGCGAGTTCGACGTCTCCGAACTCTCGATGTCCTCGCTCTTGATCGCAACCTCGCAAGGACCGACGCCGTGGGTGGCGATTCCGGTCTTCACGCGGCTCTTTCACTACACCGAAGCGCTCGTGCGCACCGATCGCGGTATCGAGACGCCGGCCGATCTGCGCGGCAAACGCCTCGGCGTGCCCGAGTATCAGCAGACCGCGGCCGTGTGGTCGCGCGGCGTGCTCAAAGAGCACTTCGGCGTCGATCCCGCCGACATCGAGTGGTACATGGAGCGTCCGCCCGAGATCAGCCACGGCGGTTCGACCGGCTTCGTTCCGCCGAAGGGGGTGAAGCTGCACTACATCTCGCGCGACACCAACATGGGTGAGATGGTCGCGGCCGGCGAGCTCGACGGCGCGCTGTTGTACATTCCGTTGAATAATCTGGTCGATCGCAGCCGCATCGATTTGCGGCAGCACCCGAAGGTGCGGCTGCTCTTTCCCGATCGCGCCGCCGAGGCACGGCGCTTTTACGCCGCGACGGGCATCTTTCCGATCAATCACACCGTCGTCGTGCGGCGCTCGATTCTCGAGCAGCATCCCTGGGTTGCGCGCAGTTTGTACGATGCGTTCGTGGCCGCCAAGGATCGCGTGCTCGCCGCGCGCGACGCGAACCTCGAGCCGTACTTCGCCACCGGATTGCTCGGCGCGGAGGAACGCGCGAACTTGGAGCACGATCCGCTCGCCTACGGGATCGCGGCCGCGCGGCCGGTGCTCGAAACGATCGCGCGGTACGTGCACGATCAAGGACTGACCAAACGCAAAGTCGCGATCGAGGAACTCTTCGATCCTTCTACCTTGGACTCTTGAGGAGTATATGAAGCGTCTTTTCGCCGCCATCGGCGCCGTGTTGCTCGCCGTCGGGCCGGCTGCAGCCCAAACCCAACCGCCGTTCACGGTGGATGTGATCATCAACTCCACCGGCTCGAACGCGTTCGTCGGCGAGACCTACGGCGGCGCGCTGCGCGTCCTCGAGCAATGGGTCAACAAGACCGGCGGCATCAACGGCCGGCCGCTGCACTTCGAATTTCACGACGATGGATCGAGCGTGACGAATTCGGTGCAGATCGCGACGCAGCTCATCGCGCAGCATCCGGCCGTCGTGATCGGACCGGCGTCGTCGGGCACCTGCGCGGCCGTTGCGCCGCTGTTCGTGAACGGGCCGGTCGACTATTGTCTCTCGACGGCCTACACGCCGCCGCCAAAGGGCTATGTGTTTGCCGCGGCAACCGCATTGCTGCCCTACGTCGGGCCGGCATCGGTGCGCTACATGCGTTTGCGCGGGTACAAGCGGCTGGCCGTGATCGACGCGACCGACGCCACCGGTCAGGCATCGGATAAGATGCTCCAGTACGCGCTGACGCTGCCTGAAAACAAAGACCTGCAATATGTCGCGTTCGAGCATTTCAACCCGACCGACATCAGCATTGCGGCACAAGCGCAGCGCATGCTGGCGGCGCACCCAGACGGCGTGATTTGTCTCGCCGGCGGAACGGCGTTCGGCACGGTGTTGCACGGCCTCTACGATGCGGGGCTGCGCGTGCCGGTGAGTGCTTCGGGTGCGAACCTCGATGCAAATCAACTGCAGCAGTACAAGAACTTCTTGCCGCCGGCGATTTACTTCAACTCGCTCTTGTTCTTCGGACGCGATGCGCTGCCGCGCGGCGGCGTGCGCGATCAGGTCGACAAGTTCTACGCCGCGTTCAAAGATGCGGGCGTGAAGGTGAATCCGTCGAGCGGGTTCAGCTGGGATCCCGGCTGGATCGTCGTGTCCGCGCTACGTAAACTCGGCACGAACGTCACCGCCGAACAGCTGCACGCCTATCTCGAAGGGCTGCACGGCTTCGACGGTGTTGACGGCACGTACGATTTCCGCACCGGCGACAACCACGGTCTCAACGATCTCTCGGTGATCATGGTGACGTGGGATCCGGCGAAGAACGACTTCACCGTCGTCAGCAAACCCGGCGGATATCCGTTCAAGTAAGATGGGCAGCGTCGTTGGGGTTTCGCTGAGCGGAGGCAATACGTTTCAGAAGGCACCGCAAGCGTCAATCCGGCTGATCGCCGGCATCGGCGTCGAGGGTGACGCGCATGCCGGCGCGACGGTGCAGCACCTCTACCTGAAGCGGCGCAATCCCGATGCGCCGAACTTGCGCCAAGTCCACCTCATGCACGCCGAACTGTTTGCACGTTTGCTCGAACGCGGGTTTCGCGTGGAACCCGGTCAGCTCGGCGAGAACATCACGACGGAAGGCGTCGACTTGCTAGGACTGAGTGAAGGCACGTTACTGACGATCGGCGAGGCGACGCTGCGTGTAACCGGACTGCGCAGCCCGTGCTCGCAGATCGACAAATTCCAGCCGGGCTTACTCGCCGAGATGATCGAGGACAAACGCGCGAAGCGGTTTCTCTCCGGGATCATGACGGTCGTGGAAGCCGGCGGTATCGTGCGTCCCGGCGATGCCGTCGCCGTTACGGCGCCCGCCGGGGCGTTTCGCAAGCTGCAGCCGATTTGAATTCAAGGGGCTAGACCGTGGCGGTCCCTCGACTACGCGCCTACCGGCGCTGCGCTCGGGATGACAGCGCCGGTGAGGAAGGCGGTTACGACGCGGTCGTGTTCTTCGGGCTTTTCCCATTGGGGCCAGTGGGCGGCGTCGTTGATGCAGTAGTGGGCGGAGCCCGGGATCAGCGAGGCGAGGCGTTCGCCGGCATCGGCGCCGGCGCCGGGGTTTTTGTCGGACCACAGCGCGAACGCGGGGACTTTCATCGCGCCGAGTTCGTCTTCTTCGATCACATTGGGTGCGTAGCGGCCGCCGAAGCTCGCGCCGAAGACTTTCGCCAACGACGCGTTGGTGTCGGGGCGCGAGTAGATCGCGGTGCGCAGGTCGATCAGTTCGTCGGTCACGCGGTCGGGATAGGCCATGAGCCACTCGAGGCGCTTCTTGATCGTTTCACGCGTGGGGTTCGCGATCGCCGCGAGCGAGCGGTCGCGCAGCGCATTACGGCCGGCGTTTTCGTCGACCTTCACCTTGTCGCGATTCCAGTAAATGCCGGCCGTGGTGTTGAGGATGACTTTTTCGACGCGTTCGGGATGATGCAGCGCGGTCCAGCAGGCGACCCAGCCGCCGAGCGATTCGCCCTCGATGAAGCCTTTCTGCACGCCGAGATCGTCGAAGATGTCGAGCACTTGGCGCGAGAACACCGGCACCATTTCCGGCGTGAATTCCGGCTTCGACGACAGGCCGTGCCACACGAGGTCGATCGCGATCGCGTGGAAGTGCTCGCCGAGGCGCTGCATGTTACGCGCGTAGGCTTCGGCATGGCCGCCCACGCCGTGGATCAGAATCAGCTTCTTCGGGTTGTGCGCGCCGGTTTCGATCGTGCGCGTTTTAAACTCGCGCCCGCGATAGCGTACTTCAGCACCCAGGAGATCCAACCACAGCGTGTTCATCGAGCGATCCTTTCTAGTCGAGGCTCCGGACGATCGTCGCGCACGGCGCGCAGAGCGTCGGGTGCTCGGCGTCACTGCCGAGCGGGAGATACTTCCAGCAGCGCTCGCACTTTTCACCGGCTGCGGGCATCACCTTCACCGCACTGCCCCCATCGGCCGACGCTTCGAGCGAACGCAGCGACGAGACGACCAATGCCTCGCGCAAGCTATCGCCGAGGGCCTGGAACGCACTCAAGTGGGCGGCCGGCACGGTGACCTCGGCGTCGAGTTGGAAGTCGCGCAAGCCTTCGGCGGCGGCAACCTGCGCGCGCAGGGCACGTACCTGATCCCACAGCTCCAGCGCCGGGATGTCGACGGCGCCGAGCTTCGGGAAGTCGACATCGAAGATGCTCTCGGTACCGCCACGCAAGCCGGCCGGTAGCGACTGCCACGCTTCTTCCGCCGTGAACGAGAGGATCGGTGCGGTCAAGACCGCGACCGTGCGGAAGATCTCCAACACGGCCGACTGCGCGCTGCGGCGACGCGCCGAATCGGGTGCGCTCGTGTAGAGCCGGTCCTTCAGCGCGTCGACGTAAAACGCCGAGAGGTCGTCGCCGTCGAAACGCTGCAGTGCCAGATACGCGTCGTGCAGGCGAAACTCGCGGTACGCGACGACGATGTCGCGCGCGACCGCATCGAGCTTCGCGAGTACGAGTTGGTCGAGCGGTTCCATCGCGGCGCGCGGCACGACGGCTTCCGGCGCTAGGTCGTCGACCGAACCGAGATACCAGCGAAAGCGGTTGCGCAAATTGCGGTAGACGTTGGCGACGTTCTCGAGCAGTTTCGCCCCGAGGCGCACGTCGGCGGTGTATTCCACCGACGCGACCCATAAGCGCAACACGTCGGCGCCGTACTTCTGCATGCCGTCGACCGCGCCGATGTAGTTGCCGGCCGATTTGTGCATCGCGCGGCCGTCCTGATCGACGACCCAGCCCGTCGCGACGACTTGCTTGTACGGCGGATGACCTTTGGTCGCAACCATGGTGACGAGGCTCGAGCGGAACCAGCCGCGATACTGATCGCCGCCTTCCAGATAGACGTCGGCCGGCCACGGCATGCCGCGATCTTCGAGCACGGCGCGATGTGTGACGCCTGACTCGAACCAGATGTCGACGATGTTCATCTCTTTGGTGAACGTCGTGCCCGCGCACTTGGGACAGGCGAAGCCCGGCGGCAGGAACGCTTCGGCGGGATCGGTCCACCATACGCGTGCGCCCTCGTGGCGGAAACGCTCGGCCACGTTGCGCGCGACCGCCGGATCGAGGATCGACTCTTGGCACGCATTGCAAACCATTGCCGGGATCGGCGTGCCCCACGTGCGCTGACGCGAGAGACACCACTCCGGATGATTCTCGATCATCTGCGTCATACGTTCTTCGCCCCAGCCGGGCGTGAACGTCACCTCGGGCAACTGCTCGACGATGCGCCGGCGCAAGTTGTTGCCGTCCATCGCGATGAACCACTGCGCGGTCGCGCGGAACACGACCGGATTCTTGCAGCGCCAGCAGTGCGGATAGGAGTGCTCGTACGATTCGGCTGCAATCAGGCGTCCCGACACGCGCAGATCCTCGATGATTTGCTTCTGCGCCTTGAAGATGAACTGGCCCGCGTACGGACCCGCCTCGGCGGTGAACTTGCCCGCGCCGTCGACCGGGTTGAGCACCGGCAGACCGTACTTCACGCCGGTTAGGAAGTCGTCGGTACCGTGACCGGGCGCGGTGTGCACGGCGCCGGTACCGGTTTCCAGCTCGACGTAATCGGCCGTCACGACGACCGAATCGCGGTCGAGGAATGGATGGCGCACGCTCGCACCGGCGAGTTTGTCGCCTTCGGTCATCCCGCGCAGCACGCCGTTGCGCGCGCCGCTGATGCGCTCGATGAGCGGCGCAGCGAGCGCTTCCGCAACGACGATATCTTCGTTTCCGACACGATAGAGCGCGTATTCCGCATCGGGCTTGATCGCGATCGCGACGTTGGCGGGCAGCGTCCACGGCGTGGTCGTCCAGATCGCGATCGACAGCGGTACGTCTTCATCCGCCACGCCGAAGCGCTTCGAGATGTCGGCGCGCTGCGCGGCGGTTGCGGGAAAACGTACGTAGATCGAATCGGAAACGTGATCGTGATACTCGATCTCGGCTTCCGCGAGTGCCGTTTCGTCGTGCACGCACCACAACGTCGCGCGCAAGCCTTTGTAGAGCTGCTTCGCATCGGCCAGGTCGGCCAGCACGTCGACGATCGCGCCCTCGAAGCGCGGCTTGATCGTCATGTACGGATCGTCGTAGTGACCGAGCACGCCCATGCGCAGGATCGCGTCGCGCTGACGATCGAGCCAGTAGAGCGCGCGCTCTTGGCACTTCTCGCGCAGCTCGAGCGGATCGACGTGATGGAAGTCGAGCTTGAGGTGTTTGAGCGTTTCGAGTTCGATCGGCAGCCCGTGCATGTCCCAGCCGGGGACGAAATCCGCGTACTTGCCGTCGAGCAAGTTGATCTTGACGAAGGCGTCCTTCAGAACGCGGTTGAGGAAATGCCCCATGTGCAGGTCGCCGTTGGCGTACGGCGGCCCGTCATGCAGGATGAACGGCGGATTTCCGGCGTTCTTCGCCAGGCGCTTGCGGTAGGTGTCGTGCTCGGCCCACCAGCGGACGCGATCCGGCTCCCGCTTGGGCAGCTCCGCGCGCATCGGAAAGTCGGTTTTCGGCAGGTTGAGGGTCGCGCGGTAGTCGCGCCGCGGCGTTTCGGTCTCGGGCATGGAACGGGCTGGTTTCGACGCAGTACCTTGGTTCGCATCCGGCGCATAGGTCGGGCATGAACCGACTGGAAGCGCTCGCACTTACCGGCGGCCTCCTTGCCGCAAGCGCGCGAGCGGCTTCCGCGCAGACACTCCCGGTCGTGCGCGTCATGTGCACCCCGACCGATTCGTTCGGCGAAGCCTACTACGCCCAAGACATGGGCTTCTTCACGCGACGTAACATCAGCGTCGAGTTCAACGGGAGCAGCGGCGGCGCGATCGCGATCAACGCGCTAGCCGGAAACAGCGCCGACGTCGGTGTGGCCAATCCGCTCTCGATCGCGCAAGCCTACACCAAGGGGATTCCGATCTCGATCATTGCCGGCGGGGGACTCTACACGACGGCCTCGCCGGCGACACTGCTCCTCGTTCCCAAAGACTCGACCGCGCGCACGCCAAAGGATCTCGAGGGCAAGACAATCGGGCTACCCGGACTCGGCGATCAGTTGCAAGCGGCCACGACGGTGTGGCTTCAGAAAAACGGGGTCGACCCGGCCAAGGTGAAGTTCATCGAAGTCAACCCCGGGCCGTTGATCCGCAACGCGCTCGAACGCGGGCGCGTGGATGCCGCGACCGCACCCGAACCGACGTTAACGGAGTCGGTGCAAGAGGGTGCGCGCGTGTTCGGCGACCCCTTCGCCGCGCTCGCGCCGCGGTTTTTCATCGGCGTCTGGATCGCGCGCAACGACTGGATCAAGGCAAATCCCGATGTGGCCCGGCGCTTTGCCAACGCGATCTATGATGCCGGCAAGTGGGCGAACGCGCATCCGAGCGATTCGGCAGCGATCTTAGCGAAGTACGCGAAGGGCGATGCCGCCGTGTTTCGCACGATGCACCGCGCGACGTATCCGTCATCCCTCGATCCGAAGTTGCTCGCGCCGCCGATCGACGCCGGATTTCACACCGGCTTATTACCGGCCGCGGTCAACGCTGCGGATCTGGTGGCGAAGGGCTTCTAACCGGCGGTCCCTCGACAGGCTCGGGACGACATTATGCGAGTTGGGTTTCGTAGTCGCGGGCGCGTTCGGCGATGATGTCGGCGAGTAGGGGGAGTTCGATGACCCAGAACGTGCCGCCCTCGCTCGAGGTGATCTCACCCACGTGCGCGCCGGCTTGGATCCACATGTGCGTGCCGCGGTCTTCCGTCATGCCGCCGAGCCACGTCTTGCCGTCGTACCTGATCGAGCCTTCGATCAGATAGCGGATCTCCGCATCTTCCTCAACGCGCGCCGGGATGACCGCACCCGGCAGCAGACGCGTTTGGCGAATGCCCGAGCGGCGCACGCCGAAGGTGCCCAAGTACTTGTGTTCGACGCCCGGGATCTTGCGATCGGGTACCCACTGCGCGTTCTCCGGCAACATCACGATCGGCGCTGAAAAACGCGGCTTCGGAAAGTCGATCTTCTGACCCGTGAGATGCTCGACGCACGCAGCGTGGCTATCTTTCGTAATGACCTTCCCATTGGGCAACGTGCGGCGATAAATGCCGCCTTCGAAGACACCGCCCTCGGCTTCCAACTCCGCCTGTGCGCGATGCAGATCGCGGTGCTTCAGATACGGCAGTCCGGTGGCGCCTTGAAACTGAAACGTGAGCCCGGTGCAGGGCGCCGTTTGCAGCTGCGGGCCATATGAGACGCCTTCCGGATAAAAACCGCACTCACCGGCTTTGACGTAGCCGTCTTTGATCTCGCGCGCGCCTTCGAACGCTAAGCGAAACTGATCGAATGTGTGCTTGTGCCGAGGCGTGCCGTAACCCGTATCGTAGTAGGCCCACGAAATCTCCATGCCGACGCCCTCGACGCCACTCTCGAGCGGCAGGGGCTTGCTCCGCATCCCGCCCTCGCGCCCGATGCCGGCCTTGCGCGACGGCAGATCACCAATCGAGACGATCGTTACTGAAGGTTCCATGAATAATTCCATTCTTCGTTTACGAGACGCTGCCGACGGCGCGGGGGTCGGCAGCGGCGAGGTCTTTAAAGTCGAAGGTGCATGATTTTCCCGGTTGCGGGGGGACGCCGGGGCCGTCGAAGTGTTCGAATTCTTTGGGAACGTTGCGAAAGTTCTTGCCGGCGGGCCAGAGGCGGATGAAGCGGCGGATGCGTTCGGGTTCGGGATAGTTCGTGAAGCCGGCGCGGGCGTGCATGACCGTGTAGTTGTCGATCACGAGCATGTCGCCGCGTTCGAGATCGAATTCCAGGCGGAACTCCGGCATGCGCGCGACTTCGTCGAACAGGTCGAGCGCGTGGATGTCGTCCTCGCCGAGCGGGACACCGTTCGCGCGATGACCGGCCGCGATGCCGGTGCGCTGGTAATGCACGGAGACCTGACCGTCCACGTTCGCAAACACCGGAACGCGATAGCGCGTCACCGGCGGCGCGCCGTCGGCTTCTTCACCAAGCAAGTGATAGTAGTAACCGCCGTACAACAGCGCCAGCGCATGCGGGTCGCGGCGCGCGATCTCGTCGTGAATGCTGATGCCGCTGCCGATCGTCGAGCGGCCGCCCGTCATCGCTTTGTGCCAGCACGCGAGCGCGAGCATGTCGGTGATGTCGGTGTGCAAGCGCAACTCGACGTTGCTGCGATACATGCGCGGCGTCGGATCGACCGCCGTCGCGTCGACCACCTCGGTAATGCGTTCGCCCGACGCGTTCTGCGAGAGCATCTCGCCGCCGAAGTAACGACCGATGCCCCACACGGCGGCGCGAAACTCATCGAGCGTGAACGCGTCGTCCAGCGGCAGGCCACGCAGGATCGTGAAGCCGAGTCCGGAGCGCACGGCGTCGTAGGCGGAATCGAGCTTCGCCGCCAGCGGGCCGAACGCGAATTCTTCTTTCGCCAGCTCATCGATCGGCGCAGCGAGCCGGCCGCGCTCGCGCAGGGTGCGCATCGCGCCGGCGATCTCTTGCCGGTCGGCTGGGGTCAACTGCACGACGTACCGGCCCGCCTCGCTTCCGAGCGAATTGCGGGTCCAGGCCGCCGGATCGCGTGTGAACGTGCTCATCTTCCCCCGGCTACTATCACGCCGGAGCAGGAGCGACCTTCGTGGAGAAAATTACCACTCAAGGAGGGCGCCGCTTGAGCAGGCACTGAGCCGAAGCAGAGGCAAATCACACTTTTCACCTGCTGACCGATTACGAGGAACATCGCCAAGATGGCGAACCCGCGATTCCAAACGAACGGTGTCGATCTACTGATCGACAGCCTTTCCGCTGCCGGTGAAGCCGCCGGTGACATTCGCGAGCGGCTGTGGCAAGTCGCGTGGGCGCGCGGCTACCAGGATGTCGTCGTTCCGATCCCCGTCCCCGACGTCAAGATCGAGGGCTTTTGCGTTCTCGTCCGGCGCTTCTCGGCGCAGCACACGCTGGTGTGCGTCGACGACGGCGAGCAACTCGTCGGCCTCGTCGATCGCATCGACGAACCGCCGCTGGGCGCCAAAGTCCGCATGCAGCCGCTCTACGGAGCGGCCGCGCATTGGGGGTTCAAGGTCCTCGCGACGCTCGGCTGCGGGCTGACGATTCGTTTCGACGACGAGCACGTCGAGTCGGGCTGGGTCGACCGCCTCAAGAATTCCCTGAGCGAGATCCGCGAGCGCGAAGTCGCCCTGCGGCGCCAGATCGAAATCGATCGCAGCAACATCGTCTTCGTCCTTCCGCCGGCGCCGTTTCGCGTCGAAATGGAGCGGGCCGACAAAGAAATTCGGGATCGCGTCACCGGCGGCGGTTACACCGACGAGGAAGCGAGAGCGCTCGCCCGGGCCAAGAACAATCAGGCCGAGGTCGCCAAGGTGATCGCGGCGCGCGACAAGCGGCTGGTCGACGCCTACCGCATCGAAGTGACGCAGTTCCGCGCCCAGATCCCCGAACTGCGCGCCGAGTACGACAAGAAGATGGAAGCCTACGCGGAGTTCCGCAAGCAGATCGATCGCTGCAACGAGACCGACGGTGCGAGCCGTTCGATCACCGATGCGAGCCTACGGGCGACGCAGCAGCTCGAGACGATCGAACAAGCCGTGCTCAACGTCCACGCCAAGGATCTCGACCGGATCGAAGAAAATCCGCGCGCTCACTTCTCCGAGATCATACAGACCATCGATCTGCTGTTCGAACTCCTACCGAAGAAACTTCAGAAACAGGGCGCTGCGGCAGCATCGGGCGCAAAGTAACGACCACCGGCGCCCGCCGCAAAGCCCGGTACTGCACCCAGCTCGTGCGGACCAGGAACCCCGCCAGCACCACGTACCAGGCGAACTGCCAGGTCCGGGTCACGGCCACGGCGATCAGCCCGCCGGCCGCAAAACAGAATCCGAAGCCGATGCCGACCAGGGCCGCCGTCGCCGTGGCCCCGTCGCGATTGCCGCGCAGCTGCCAGAGCAGCGCGCGTAACACGCGTCCGCCGTCCATCGGGTAGCCCGGGATCAGGTTGAACCCCGCCAGCACGGCATTGGCGAACGTGACATAGGCCAAGATCGACGCGGCCGCGTCGGTGAAGCGGAGCGGGACAACCGCATCGACGCCGTGCATCGCGGCAAAGGCGGCTAGCGCGATGGCCGCGCTCATCGCCGGACCGGCCAGCGCGACGGCGGCATCGGCGAGCGGGGTCGGCGGTTCGGCTTCGAGCGTTGCAACGCCGCCGAAGAGAAAGAGCGCGATCGAGGTCGTCCGCACGCCGAACCGGCGCGCGGTAAGCGCGTGCGCCAGCTCGTGCGCGACGACGCTGGCAAAGAGCACGAGCGCTGCAGCGGCGCCGACGGCATAGGCACCGGCAGCGCCGAGCGCACCGATCGGCGCGGCGTTGGCAATCGTTACCGCCACCAGCGCATAGATCGGAAACCACGACGCGTGAACGTCGAGACGAATGCCAAACAGACGACCGATCGGAAATGCGCGAGACATCGTTTACGTCACGTTCGAGCACACGTGGCGCGAGCGCCTGCGACTTATGGTGTGTCGTTGGTTACGACTTCGTCCAAAACGTCGAAGTTACGCTGCGCGAGTTGCTCGGTTTCGGCGGCTACGGAGCGCAGGTGAACGGCTAATTCGTCGCGCCGCTGCCAAGCGTCGTCGATGCGCGCGATCACGTCTTTCACCGGCGCTTTGTCGCCCGGCGTGAAGAGCGGCGGCAGCGGATAGCGCAGATCGTCGAGCAGTGCCGTGACCTTGGGGTCGTAGGGCACGGCGGAAAACGGCACGGCCAAGCGCGCCGCGATGATCAGCGCATGGAGGCGCATCCCGATCACGAGCGATGCGTGACCGATGATCTGCGCCGCTTGGCCCAAACTCATCGCGGGCAGCAGCAGCGGCGCCGATTTCGCGCGCCGGATGACGCTTGTCGACACGTCGGCGTCGGAGGGGCCGCCGAGCGGCAAGAACGCGATCTGCGCGCCATGCTCGTCCGCTAAGCGATCGACCGCAGCCGCCAGCGACGTGATCGTCGCTTCGTTATGGGGCCAGCGGCGCACCGAAACGACGACCAGCGGGCCGGGGCCGCCGAGGCCCTCCGCCGCCAAGTCGAGCGGCGCCGTGCCGGGTTCGAACAGAAAGACGGGATCGGCGGTACGCTCGACGCGCACCTTCGGCAACAGTGTGGAGAGCAGCCGGCGCGAGCGCTCGTCGCGCACGGTCGCCGCCGTAACTCCGCCGCAGCACGCGCGCACGACGGCGCGGCCGAACACATCGAGCGGCCCGATCGATTGCGCGAAGATCATCGTCTTCTTGTTGGCCCGCGTCGCGGTGCGCACGATGCCGGCGTAGTAGAGCAGGCTGCGCAGGCTCGTGACGTTCTGGAGCAGCCCGCCGCCGCCCGAAAGCACGACGTCGGAGCGATCGATCGCGCGGCGGACGGCGCCGAGATCCATGCGCGGCGTCGACTCAACGTTCAAGCGCGCGCTGGTCGCCGCCGGATCGGCGCTGAGCACGTCGATCGAACCGTTCGGATAGACGGCCCGCAAGCGCGCCACGATCACGTCGAGCAGAGCCTCGTCGCCAAGGTTGCCGAAGCCGTAGTAACCGGAAATCAGCACCCGCGGTCCGTTCACTCAAGCCGCCGCAGCCGGCGGTAGACGAAGATGACGATCGCACCGATGATCGCGCCGAGGACGCCGCCGTTGACCACCCGTTCGGCGCCGACCAAGAGCGGCGTGTGCAAGTGCGAGAACGTGTCGATCAAGTCGCCCAGACCCATGCCGCCGGCCAGCACGAAGAGCCAGCCCCACCGGCGGCGATCGACGGCGTTGAGCGCCGGCACGAGCATCAACGCGGGCCACGCGACGACGAACTCTTTGAAGCGCGGCCGCACTTGCAGAATCGTCGTCAGGTGCGAGCGCAGCGCCAGCTCGAACGACGACGGCGCGATATCGCTCTGGTTGCCGCTGCGCTGCAGTACGATGTACGCGCCGGCGACGAGCACGAGCCCGACCAGCAGCTGGATCACGCGCACCGGCGTTTCCGCTGCCGTGCGCGGATCGATCTTCGCACCGAAGCGATCGGTGAAGAAATACAGGCCGAGCGCGATCAGCGGCGGCAACACCAGTACGTACTTCACGCCGAGGAAGCGATCGATCTCGGTCATCGTCAGCAACGTGCTGAGCAAGCCGACGATTGCGAGCGCGCCGCCGAGCGTGACCGCAACCGCCGTCACGAGCGCGATCAGGCCGCGCAGGTACACGTTCGCCGTGCGCAGCCACGGCGGCGACTCGCCGCGAAACGCCCAGCCCACGGCCAGCATGCCGGCCGCGGAGAACGTCAGCCCCGCCCCGAGCGCGAGCACTTTGCGCACGACGATGTCGTGATGCGTCACGTACCCTGCCGCGACAAGGAGCAGATCGGCCAGGACGAAAGCCGCGATCCACGCGGTGCCGCCGATACCGAACGCTTCGAGGATGAGCAAGAGGCTCGCCGGCACGGCCAGCGAGGCCAGCGCGATCGTCAGCGGCGAAATCTTGAACTCGCCGAAGGCCGAGGCCGATGCGATGCGGCGGTGATCGGCGCGAATGCCCTGCGCGATGCGCCGCACGATCTCGACGTTGGTGGCCTCGATCGAGCGGCCGTTCCACGAGTGATAGTACGGGCGCAGGTAGACGACGCGGATGTTGCGCTCGTTCACGCCGAGCAGATAGCGCGCGATGATCTCTTCGGGGTTCAGCTTGTCGGCTTCGGGCTTGGCGATCGCTTGCACGCGCACCAGGCGCTCGGGCATCCGGCGCGCCAGGTCGGAATCGCCGAGCTGTTCTTGCTTCGGATCGTACGTCTCGACGACGCCGAAGTTGAGGTGATCGGCAGTCAGCGCGGCGGCCGCCTCCGCGGTGTGGTCGGGATAACCCAGCACTTCGTTTTTCAGCCCGAAGAAGATCACCGTTCGCGCGCGCTGACCTTGCGTCGCGTCGTCGAGCACCGCGCGGATACGCGACGGCGTGAACCCTTCATCGTTCTGCAGGCGCGGCACGAGCAGCAAACCGTAGCGCTTGGCGAGCGCAACGCGGTCGAACGGCAGCCCGAACGTCTCCGCATCGAAAAAGTCGCTGGTCGTTCGCACCGCCCACACGGCCGGCAGCTTTGCGCGCAGCAAACGGATCGCGCGCGCGTCAAAGTGCAGCGGCAGCTGCTCCGCATAGCGCTGCGCGGTGGGCGCATCGTAGGCGACCAAGTACATCGTATCGCTGCGGATGCCGTTCGTGCGTGCGAGTCCGGCGAAGAGCGGGTCCGCCAGCGTACCGACACGCGCTTGGTCGAGCAGCGCGCCGCCGCTGAAAACCGTTGCCGTCCCGGCGGCCTGAATGTTGGCACCGAGTTCTTCGCTTACCGCGAGCGACGTCAGGCCCGCGCGGCGCAGTTCGGTGAGGAAGGCGCCTTCGTTATAGGCGTAGGCCTTGGTGAGGGCGCTGAAGTCGCCGTCGTCCATCACGATCTCGACGTTGCGGTTTGCGGTCTCGCGGTGCTCGCGCCGGGCGGTCACGTAGAGCGCGGCCAGCAAACCGATGGCCAGAATAATAAGAACGATTCGCCGGGAAGTCACCGGATGGCGGTTTCGCTAGGAAAAACAACAAGGCCCGCAGAGCGAGCCTTGCTGCCGTCGCGTAGTAGGTTGCCCTACTACCGGGTGTGGGCGACGATTATACATCGGAGCCGCGCGCCCACCGTCGCGGTGTACGAATGTTGTGCCGCTGCAGAATAGCAATCCTTTGGACGTTCGTCAAGTTCGCGTCTGCCCTTTGGTGAACGTGTTCATGCACAGCTTTTCTGGCAAAACGTCGAGAAGTCAGCGATTTTCGGGGACCCATGGGATCACGCGTTTTTCGATCGCGCCGGCGATTGCGAACAGCGTCGAGCCGATGATTCCGGCGGTCACGAGACCGGCAACGGATTGGCTGATCGATAGCGTCGTCCACGAATTCCAGATCAGATGTCCGATGCCGTTGTCGGCGACGAGGAACTCAACCGCGACGGTGTTGAGCAATGCGAGACCGACGGAAAGCTTCACGCCGCCCATGATCACCGGCAGCGCGGCCGGAAACATCACATCGAAATACAGATCGCGCGGACGCGCTCCGAAGCTGTTCGCAACTTCTTTGTAGATCGGCTCGACGTTGAGCACCGCCGCCATCGTCGTGATGATCATCGTGAAGAACGGCCCGAGCGAAATCAAGATGACGTTCGAGGTTTCGTTGAGGCCGACCAGGATCAGGATGATCGGAAAGAGCGCGATGCGCGGCAACGGATAAAATGCCGCCACGAGCGGGGCCACAATCGAGCGCGTCCACGGCGAGACGCCCATCGCGAGACCGATCAGCGTGCCCGGGATGAGGCCGACGAAAAACCCGACGAAGAAACGCGAGAGCGTGATGCCGGCCGTGTTCAGCAAACCGCCGGTTTGGATCAGCTGCACGATCGTCGCCGCGATTACCGTCGGCGGGGCGAGGATGCGCCGGTCGACGATGTTCATGCGCGAGCAGAATTCCCAAATGATCAGCACGACCAGCGGGCTGACGACGACCATGATGCGGTCGCGCTGCTGCGCTGTCATCTTCTTCTTGGGTTTAAGCGACGTCACTTGAGATCTCGCGTTGGCGGAGGGTGAGGACTTCCTCGCGCAGCGCCGTCCAGATGCGGCTGCGAATATTGAAGAAGCCTTCGTTCGATTGCATGTCGAGGACGTTACGCGGACGCGGCAGATCGACGTCGACGACGCTCTTGACCGAGCCCGGGCGGTTCGTCATCACGATGACGCGGTCGCCGAGCACGATCGCTTCATCGAGGCTGTGCGTGATGTACACAACGGTCTTGTGCGAGCCGTCCCACAAGCGCAAGAGATCCTCTTGTACGAGCAGTTTGGTCTGTTCGTCGAGACTCGCCAGCGGCTCGTCCATCAGCAAGATGGCCGGATCGTTGGCGAATGCCCGCGCGATGTTCACGCGTTGCCGCATGCCGCCCGAGAGCTGGCGCGGGTAGGCGTCGGCGAATTGGCTGAGGCCGAGCATATCGAGATAGGCGCTCGCCGCCTTCTCGCGCTCGGCGCGTCCGATGCCGCGCACCTTGAGCCCGAAGGCCGTATTCTGCAGCACGCTCATCCACGGAAAGATACCCTGCTCCTGAAAGACGACGCTGCGCAGCGGCTTTCCGTCGTGCGCGATCGTGAAGTCGACTTCGCCGTCGGTCGGCGCTTCGAGTCCGGCAAGGATCCGCAACAGCGTCGTCTTGCCGCAGCCGCTCGGCCCGACGATGCAGAGGAACTGACCCTCCGAAATCGTCAGATCGATCGGCGCCAGCGCCTGGACATCGCCGTGGACCCCTTCGAATGTCTTGGTGACGCCGCGTACGCGGATCTCGCCGGGCACGCCTATTTCAATGCTCCGCCGAACGAACTCGACGTGGTCCAGCCGTTGCCGTTCCAGCGCTGGATGACGGCATCGTCGATGCCCGCGCCGCGCTGCGGTTCTTTGGTGAAGTCGTAGACGCCGAGAATGCCGGGATAGTTTTTCAGGCCCGCGATGTAGTCGCGAATTTGCGCGCCGGTCGCCGTCGGTCCGAGCTTGCGCAGCGCATCGACGGTGATCAGTCCGGCGTCCCACGTCATCCCCGACTGCAAATCGGTCTCCACGCCGGCCGCTTTCATCGCCGCGTTGTAGACGTCTTGCTGATGTTTGACTTGCGGGTTCTGCGCGATGCCGGCGGCGTACGTCACGCCGGTGAAGTACAGCTCCTTCGGAATGAACGCCGCGTACTGCTTGAGCTGGGCCGCGACTTGGTTGGCGCTCGTCGTAACGATCGGTACGTCGAGACCGACGTCTTGCACGGCGCGCAACGCGGTGGCGAACGGCGTGCCGGGCGCCCAGATGATCAGGGCCTGGGGGCCGGCGGCCTTGATACGCGTCAACTGCGCTGTTGCGCTGACGTCGCTCGCGGCATAACGCTCCGTATCGACCAGCTGCATCGAGCTGTTTTCGGGCAGCTTCAGCGCTTCGCCGACATCCGTGACGCCGTCTTGACCCGAAGCGTCCTGAGATGCGAGCAAGCCGAATTTTTTCCAGCCCTTCTCACGGAAGAACCGCACCGTCGCAATGATCAGATCCTTCGTCGCAACGCTGGTCGAGAAGACGTATGACCCCTTCGGCGGATAGATGGCGGGTGAGAGGCACCAGTTGACCGGGCCTGCCTCGAAGACCGGCGCGATCGCTTGGCACATGGCGGACAGCGACGAGCCCAAGACGATCGGCGACTGGGTTTCGGCTTGCGTCGCGAGTTGCTTCGAGACGGCCGGACTCGTCTGATCGTCGAGGAAGACGAACTTGAGCGGGCGGCCTTTGATGCCGCCGTCCTTATTGACGACGTCTTGGAGAATCTGCATCGTCTTCTCGTGCGTCTGGCCGATGAACGCACCGCCGCCGGTGAGCGGCAGAATGATCGGAATCGACACCGGCTGCGGCGCCTGTGCGACGGCAATCGAGCTGAGGAACAGCCCGCTCGCAACGAGCGCGGCACTTGCACCAATGGTCAAGCGGCGAATATTCATTAGTCTCTCCTGCTGAAGGCGCGGTTGGCGCAGTTTTGCGCGCCGTGACAGGGGGCCTTCGTCTCCGGCGCAAGGCAACGCAGAGAAGTTTCGTTACCCCGTGTCATCCCCAGCTCGTCGAGGGACCGCCTCGATTCTCGATATAGAGGCAATTCGCTACTTCCCCTATAATGAGAACCTGATGACGACGGCGGCGGCTGTGCGTGATGATTCGGCCAAGAGCGCGCGGCTCTCGGGGGCTGCGTTCGAGCTGTTTCTGGCAATTGCCGAGCTCTGGGGGCTCAGCCCGGCCGAGGCTCGCACTCTGCTCGGGTCGCTGCCGGAGTCGACCTTCTATAAGTACCAGAAGTCGCCGCGCTCGGCCCATCTCTCGCACGACACGCTGGCGCGGATCTCGCATCTGCTGGCGATCTACAAATCGATCAACCTTCTGCTGCCGCGGGCCGAATCGGCCGACGCCTGGGTACGCCGGCCGAACGACGCGCCGCTTTTTAAAGGACGCAGCGCGCTCGAGTACATGCTGGGCGGCGAGTTCGAGGACATCGCGGCCGTGCGCCGCTACCTCGACGCCGAGCGCGGGTGGTAGCGCACGAGCGCTGGGCGACCTCCTACCGCGCCGTCGCCTCGAAGTATCCAACCGTCGGAATTTACGACCGCATCAGCGATCCGGCGAATCTCGCGACGGTGCTCGAAATCGAGGCGCTCACGAACCCGCGCCTGCGCGAAGAGCTCGCGCCGTACCGCAAGATCCGGCCCGAGGATGCAATCGCCGGGCCGGGCTCGACACCGATCATGGCGTCCTTTGCGTATTCGGGCGCGAGCCGCTTTTGCGACGGGACGTACGGCGTGTACTATGCCGGACGCGAAGAGGAGACGGCGATCGCGGAATCGCGCTACCACACCGAAGCGTTCTTGCGCGCCACGCAGCAGCCGAGTATCGATGTCGACAAGCGCATTTACGTTGCGGCGATCGAGGGCGATTTCGACGATATTCGCGGGCGGTCGATGCGCTCGAAACTCTACGCAGCGGCGCCGGATGATTATGATTATTCGCAACACTACGCGCATAAGTTGTATTCCCGCAATCGGGTCGATGGGATCGTGTATAACAGCGTGCGCCGCAGCGGCGGGCAGTGCATCGTGGCCTTCCGCCCGCGCGTGGTGAGTAAGGCGCACGTTCGCAAACACGTGCAGTTTCGCTGGGACGGCCGGCGGATTGTCGGTGTTACCGATCTCGTAAATATACGCGAGTAGTTTCACTTGATCTGAAACTGATCTGAAACGAAGCGAACGTGCCACCGCTCTCTTGCAGCCGCGATCGCGGCTGCATTCCGCTCGATTAGTTCGAAGCGCCAAGGGTAAACGCTCGGCATGCAACGGCTCAACGGCGGCCTTTCTCGCAGGCGGTTCATCGTCGGCACACTCTCACCGGTCATCGTCTCGGGGCTGTCATCCGGACGCCTTCTGAGGGTAGCGGAGGCGGCGACCGTAGCGCGCTTACCGGCACGGGGCCCGCAGCCGGTTGCGGTAACGCTCATGGTCAATGGGTCATCGCGTCCGGTTCAGATCGAACCGCGGGCGACGTTGCTCGATACGTTGCGCGATACGATCGGTTTAACCGGAACGAAGAAAGGCTGCGATCAGGGGACGTGCGGCGCATGCACGGTGCTCGTGGACGGCAAGCGCGTCAACTCGTGCCTCACGCTCGCGATCCTAACTGAAGGCCGCCCGATCACCACGATCGAGGGTCTCGCGAAAGGCACTGAACTCCACCCGGTGCAGGCGGCGTTTCTCGAGCACGACGGATTTCAATGCGGGTACTGCACGCCGGGTCAGATCATGTCGGCCGTCGGTTTGCTCAGCGAAGGCCGGCCGCTCGACGACGTTAGCGTGCGCGAGTGGATGAGCGGGAACATCTGCCGCTGCGGCGCCTACGCGAACATTCAGGCGGCCGTCCAATCGGCCGGAGGTCGCGCATGAATCCGATCGCTTACGCTCGCGCCCAAGACGTCTCGGCCGCGATTGCCACAGCCGAGAGCGACTCGCGCGCCTATTACCTCGCCGGCGGGACCAACGTCATCGATCTCATGAAAGATGACGTTGAAGCGCCGTCGATGCTGATCGACATCACCCGTTTGCCGATGCACGATATCTCGGCGGATGCCGCCTCGGTGCGGCTCGGTGCGCTCTCGACGATGGCCGACGTCGCGGACGCCCCGGCAGTAAAAACGCATTTCCCGGCCGTCTCGCAGGCGCTGCTCCAGTCGGCGTCGCCACAGCTTCGGAACATGGCGACGATCGGCGGCAACGTCTTGCAGCGGACGCGTTGCGCGTATTTTCGCGACGTCTCGCAGCCGTGCAACAAGCGCCGCCCGGGATTGGGATGCTCGGCAATTGCGGGCGAAAACCGGTTTCACGCCGTGATCGGAACGAGTCAGAACTGCATCTGCACGCACGCATCGGATTTCGCGGTGGCTCTCATGACGACCGACGCCCGCGTGCATACCCGGACGTCGGCCGGCACCCGCGTCATCGCCTTCGAAAATCTTCACGTCCTGCCCGGCGACCGTCCCAATATCGAGACGGTGTTGCGTCCGGGTGAACTCATCGAAGCGATCGAGTTGCCGTTGAGCGATCTTGCCCGCAATTCGATCTACGTGAAGGTACGCGATCGCGCGTCGTACGAGTTCGCATTGGTGTCGGTCGCCGCGGCGCTCGATATCTCAGGCGGACGGATCCGGGCTGCGCGGATCGCCCTCGGCGGCGTCGCGCCGAAGCCGTGGCGGTTGCACGAGGTCGAGGCGGCGCTGACCGGCGCTCCGGCCGGCGCATCGACATATGCGCGCGCCGCCGAACTCGCTTCTCGCGGCATGCGCGGTTTCGGAAAGAATGATTTCAAGATCCCGTTGGCGCGCAACACCGTCGAATACGCCCTCGGGCAGGTAGGAGGAACCGCATGACCGCCGGCTCGTTGCCGCTCGTCGGCCCAGCGCAGAATCGCGTCGATGGCCCGCTGAAGATCACGGGAGCCGCAAAGTACGCCGCGGACTGGCGTCCCTCAGGTCTCGTCTATGCCTATATGGTGCAAAGCACGATTGCGAGCGGCCGCATCGCTTCGATCGACGCCGCGGCCGCGCGGCAACAGAGCGGCGTCATCGACGTTCTGACGCACGAGAATGCGCCCCGCGTCAACGCAAAGCCCGCGAACGAAAACGATCGGACGTTGAACCTTCTGCAAAGCGATGCGGTGCTCTACGACCGGCAGCCGATCGGCCTCGTCATTGCCGATACGTTCGCTCGTGCGAAGCATGCCGCGTCGCTCGTGCGCGTACGCTACGAAACGGCCCATCCGCGAACCCGTCTCGCGCAGGGTCAGTTCTACGTTCCCAACAAGATCCACGGGGAAGAATCGGAGACGCATCGCGGCGACCCGGTTTCGGCATTACGTGATGCGGCGGTGAAGGTCGATGCGGTCTACACGACGCCGGTCGAACATCATAATCCGATGGAGCCGCATGCGACGGTCGCGATGTGGAATGGCGATCGCCTCACCGTGTACGACGCCACGCAAGGGGTCGTCGCCGCGCGCGCCAGACTTGCGGGTATCTTCAACGTTCCGCTCGAGAACGTCCACGTCATCGATTCGTTTACGGGCGGCGGTTTTGGCTCCAAGGGATCGACGTGGTCACACTCGGCGCTCGCCGCGCTGGCTGCAAAGGTCGTCGGGCGTCCCGTGCAATTGGCCATGTGGCGGCCGCAGATGTGGGGGGGCGTCGGCTTTCGGCCGTCGACCCGTCAGCGGGTCGCGCTCGGCGCCGGGCAGGACGGAAAGCTGCTCGTCCAAGTGCATGAGACGACATCGCAGACGTCGATGTTCGATGAGTTCGTCGAGCCGTCGGGGACGATCACGACGATGCTCTATGAGTCGCCGTCGCTGCGCGTGACGCACGAGCTATCGCGGCTCAACTACGGTACGCCGACGTACATGCGCGCTCCGGGGGAATCGACCGGCTCGTTTGCGCTCGAGTCCGCGATGGACGAGCTCGCCTACAAACTCAACATGGACCCCATCGCGGTGCGGCTCGCAAATTATGCCGAGATGGACCCGACCAAGCGTATTCCGTTCTCGAGCAAATCGCTCCGTGAATGCTACAAGCGCGGCGCGGATGCGATCGGATGGAGTTCGCGGAGCGCGGCTCCCCGATCGATGCGCGACGGCCGGTATCTGGTCGGCATGGGGATGGCAACTGCGTCGTATCCCACCAATCGGTCGAAATCGAGCGCCCGCGGCGAAGCGCGGCCGGACGGCAGCGTCGTGTTCCAGGCGATGGGGGTCGACATCGGCACCGGCGCCTACACCACGTTCACGTTGATCGCCGCGCAGACGCTGGGGCTGCCGGTGGAACGCGTCACCTTTCAGCTCGGGGATTCGACCTATCCCCAAGCGCCGGTGGCCGGCGGCTCGCAGCTAACGGCCAGCCTCGGATCGGCAACGCGATTGGCGGCGCTCGACCTGCGCTCGCGCTTGATCGCGCTTGCGGTTGCCGACACTCGCTCTCCGCTTCACGGGGCCGACCCCGCGGCGGTCGATTTCGCCAACGGCCGGCTTTCGCTCAGTTCGGCGCCGGCGCGCGGCGAAACGTTCGAGGCGTTGCTCGCGAGGAATGGCGGGACGGCCGTGGCCGGTAGTGCCGATGCCGCCCCGGGACCCGAGAAACAGCAGTACTCGATGCACGCCTTCGGCGCGCAGTTCGCAATGGTTCGCGTCGATCCGGCCCTCGGCACGGTGCGGCTCGTCAAACAAATCGGCGCGTTCGCGTCCGGCCGCATCATCAATGCAAAGACGGCTCGCAGCCAATATCTTGGCGGAATGGTCTTCGGCGTGGGGATGGCGCTCCTCGAAGAGTCGCGTCCCGACGAACGCACGGGACGCTTCATGAATGCAAACCTCGGCGAATATCTCGTCCCGGTGCATGCCGACATGGGCCTGATGGATGCCCTGATCGTCGAGGAAGACGATCCGCACGTCAATCCGATCGGTGTGAAGGGCATTGGTGAAATCGGCATCGTCGGTGCGGCGGCCGCGATTGCAAATGCGGTGTATCACGCAACCGGGAAACGGGTTCGCGACTTACCGATCACCCCGGATAAGCTCTTGACGTAATGAGAATCCGGCGGCGCGCGCGTACCGCAAATTAGAGGAGCCGCGCTCGATTGCGCCGCATGTATCCTCTTAATGTCGCGGAAAACCGCGCTGCGTGTCGATACCGACACTCTCGAACGCCCAGCGCGCGTCCCATCTAAATCTCGCGGTCGCCGGAATTCAGCCGATGGACAACTCGTCGGCGAGGTGATCGCTATCGCATTCGACCGTTGCGAAGCGGCCGCTGCCGATGCGTCGTGCGGCGCGCGTCCGGATGCGCTGTGCACCGGGTGCGGAACGGCGCGCTGCCCGGATCACGCGTCCGGCGCTGAGGACGATCGGATCTGTTCGAGTTGCGCTGCGACGCTGCTGATGCTGGCTGACGCGCCGTTCGACGCGGTGCTCGATACGCGGATGCGGCTAGTTAAGGTCCCGCGCTTCTAACATAGGGCCGCGCGATGTGGCTCGCTTGCGGTACGGGCCACATCACTTCTTAGCCCGCGGGTGTGAATTGCCCACTGCAGTGACGACATCGTACAGATGCCGCTTTACAGATTCTTGGCATTCCTGTGCGCCCCCATTGTTGCCTCCATCGCAGCGTGCGGGGGCAGGTCGTCCGAGTTGCCGTCCAACGGGGCGGCAATTACTTCACGCACATTGCTGCCGTCGAACGTAAGCTCGAGTACGAAATGTTTTGGCAGTGAGAATTACCAGTTGACATACGAGATGAGTTCACGAATCTCGTCGCCGGCAACTACCAGTTCGCCTACCCCTGGGTCCTTACAACCTTTCCGGTGGGGGTGACGACTATTATCAAGCTTCCCGAGTTTCCATCACGCATTGGGCCTTTCGCTCGCGGCGGTACCGGCACCCCGCCCTTATCCGACCGACGGCAACGGCCACACGTTCGATTATCTAAGCGGGATGATATCGACATATCCCCACGAGATTCCGCAGTATGGTTACGTAGAAGCATCTATCGCAATGCCCACCGGCCAAGGTACCTGGCCTGCGTTCTGGATGCTCGATTCGTACGGAAGCGGCGCTGAAACCGACATCGTGGAACATCTCGACGCTGATGCTTGGATTCAGCAGACGCTGCACTATGTCGGAGGCGCGACCACCACCACGCAAATATCGCCAGCCGGGTCGATGACGGCAATATCATAGCTACGGCGTGCTTTGGACGCCTCTTACCCACACTTTTTACACGGATGGCGTGCCCGAAACAACGTATCCCTCAGTTGACGCCGTTCATGGTAACTACATGATGCTCTCTATGCAAATCGGCACCGCGATATCGTGGCCGGCGCACCCCAATGCATCGAGTACATGGCCCCAGACCATGAGCGTGCGTTACCTGCGCGTCTATCAATCCAACTCAACGCCGTGCTCAACAAGCTTAGGGCGCAGATTTGAATGGCTTAGCCTTCTGGCTAGACGCCTCCGATCGGTCGGTGATTACCACATCGAGTAGCGGGAACGTAACGCAGGTCCTCGATAAGAGCAGCAATGGCATCGCTCCAAAGCGGACCGAATTTCCAACCAAAAGCAATGGCCGGTCCGACTGTTTCGAGCGGCGCGTTGAATGGCCTCAACAAACGCTGCGCTTCGGCGGTGGCACCGAAGCCTTAGTCAGCCAGCCGAGAACCGGCAGCGCGCTGACGGCTGCGACCATATTACTCGTATTTTCCCAAGACGCTTCGGCGAACAAAGGCAACATCTTCACTCTAGCCAAGGACGCGTTCGGGGGAAACGGAATAAATGGCCTTAATACGACGCGTCCTACGGTTCTCAAAGCGCGCTTACGGGCATTTGGCTGTTGGGCGCGACGGTCCCACTGGCCCCGGCGTATACAGATTGGATGTACGGGCTTAGCGTACCGTTCGGTACGTACAGCCTTCAAAGCTACGTCATCCCGACAACGGGCGCCGCAGAGTCATACGTAAATGGGCTCCTCGCAGGGTCGCAGATGGTCGTCCCAGGGACAATGAGCAATGAACGCTATACCGTTGCGACGGACTGGAACAGCTTGGATTACGAACATAAGCGACAAGAGCGGCGTCAACTCGCTGTGCGATTCGGTAGAGCTCAAGCCCGCGTACATCGATGGAACCCACGAGGGTGTAGCGATAAGGCTTCCGACGCCTCGACCGTGAACTTGCCCGAAAGCTCGGGATGGTTGTAAACAATTACGTCTAGATCGTCACCAGCATGAACCGCTGCTAATGCAGACGTGCACAGCATCAGCGTGAGACTAACTGCGAAAAACGCGCGAACCAGAATTTGCGAGAAGTTCGGTGCTTGCATCAGGTTGTTGCCAATCTTCTGGACTCAGAAAGAAAGTTTCTGTGCGCCCTAACGACGTCGGGCACTTGCAACAATAGTGCGCAGCTTACGAAAAGCACAATAGCCCAAATGGGTGGTGCTACCGTAGACGCAAAGAAAATCACGCAATTGTGGATGAACACTTCCACCCTCCAACGCGACGCCACAAGAATTATTAGCACGAACTTATTCGCTGAACGAGTGGGCCTGCTTGAGCGCGTGTTTAAACAAGATGCCGATGAGCGCTGTTCCTAACGCGTCGCCGGCTGAAACCGCGATGAACCCGCGCGTTGCCCACTACGAACGTCGTCGTGCAACGGATACCACTTCAGTGCGGGTACGCGAAGCACAATACTCGGCGCTTACAAGCATTAACGCGTCGTGCGAGGTGAAGACATCATTTATGGAAGTGCAGCGGACGCACGAAGCAACGCATTTTCTCAATGACGAGGGTACCCGCTTACTGCCGGAAATCGAGCTTCTAGTGCGCCCATGATCGATGACATGGAACGCGCACTGGTTTCCACCGCTCCTGTTGCTCGCCGGCGGTGGCGCGATGCGTCTTCTCCATTAGTGAGCGCGCGCGAGAGTCTGTTCGCGCTCGTCGTCGAGGCCGATCGCAACGAACATTGCAAAGCGCTAAAGGCCTCACTTCTTTGCTATGTTCGGTGATCTCTCGTTACAAAATTTCCCGTGTGTACCATGGGTAAGCGCTTCTTGAGCAAGCACGGGCCCTCGGCATCAGACTTCAGGGCGGAAATGGGATTTGCCGCGCAAGCAGCGAGCGTTCGGATCTCAGGAGCGCGAAAAAGGCGTCCCACCGCGAGAGCGTTGACAGAAGGCTAGCCTGCCCGGAAGGTGCCCCGCGGAACACAGCGGCCGACGCTCTCAAATGAGCTTATGCGATCGGCGTTGCACTCCCGCCGAACGATACGTTTTCTGGCTCCGCCTTCGCGGGTCGCATTGCGGACCAATCGAGGATCTTTGCGATCATTGTAGCGCGATTGTGCGATGCTGCTTTTTGCAAGCAGTGCCTTGATGTGACCTTGAGCGGTGCATTCGGCGATGCTCAAGGCGCGCGCAACGTTGCCGGCATTCGCGCTCTCGAGAACGAGGAAAAGCACTTCGGTCTGTCGCTTCGTCAGCTCATAGCGACTCGCAGCGCGCGCAATGTGCACGCATCGTTTCAATGCGCTTCTGCAGCGGGTGGCGAACGACGCGTTGCCCCAGAGCATACGTTGGGCCGCTGACGAGGACCGCATTTGCCCGAGCTGCCGGGCGTCTCTACTGCCTCAGGCGAGGCCTCGTCTGAAGCGTGCTCGTTTTGCGGCTACGGCGGTACAGTTCGCTCTTTATAGTCGGACCGGCAGACTCGACCGCGACAGTCGCATTGCGATTACGCGGCGGGGCGCAATCGCTTAACCTTCTTAAACCAATCCTTGGCTATCTTTTTGCCGTAACGGACAAAGCACGCCAAACAAAAACGCAGCGTTGGCTCCATGTATTGACGGATCTTACCAGCATACTGTTCCGGATGCACCATATCGATAATGGGCGGCTTCCCTGCCAGATATCGAAAAGGAACGCTTTCTGCGGATCGATTAACGAAAATGAAAGCGTTTTGTCTATACCACACTTCGACAGCTGTATTTTCCCAAAACTGGCTGCGCAGAACATCCAAGCACTCGTAGCCATAACTCTCAAAAAGGGCGATCCAGTAGGACTGCCACCGTTCATTCAAATGATTGGTGCCGCCTTGCTGTTCAATCGCGGCGCTGAAAAGCACGATATCCGACGCTGCGCATAGAGTCCCCACGAATTCCCTCGCACGAGATTCGGTGAGATGCTCGGCAACTTCCAACGAGATGCATAAGTCGTATCTGTCCAGGATGTTCAGTTTCTGTTCGAAGTTCACCGGCGTAAATTTGATGTTCGAACTAACTAACTCTCCTCTCTGAACCCAACTACCGTCCAAACCCTCAAGAAGGGTGCTACCGAGCTCCTCAGCAGCCAAGAGCCAACAACCCCGACCGCACCCGACGTCGAGCACGGATCGTGGCTGATAAAGTTGAAACACTCTTTCTAGCACTATGCGCGCCGAACGTAAAGAACCGTCTACTTGTTCCCTATAGAACGACCGATCATACGGTGTACGGATCTCCGCGTTTGTCACCTCTAATACCAAACTCCCGTTAAACTCAGACTGCGAGAATGTCCATTGTTTCGCCACTTCGTCGTTTCGGCACTTCGTCGGCGAACATGCCGACCTTGGAACCACAAGCCTGATAGCAAACCATTAAATTAGGCTGTTACTTGCTTGATTCGACGCCGTTTCTTTTAGTTGCGCGCCGCGGGAGTTAGAATGGTAGATTTTATCCGATTATCGGACGGCTCTGCGAGCAAGCGCCTTGTCGAGTTCGGCGGAATCGTTACTATGCGGCAGCAATACTTGTGCCCTGCCCGCTTACTACCGGCCAAAGAGGGTCATGGAAGTTATGCCTCCTGAGCGCTTCACGTTCAGCGATAAGCCAGCGCGACGAAGCACTCGTCGTCTATTCGATATAATAGTCGCGTTAATGTTGACGCTTCCGACAGCAATCGTACTCGTGGCAGCGTCCATCGCCATCAAACTAGAGGATGGCGGCCCGGTATTATTTACTCAACGACGGGTCGGTCGCTTTGAGCGCCTTTTTACTATTTATAAGCTGAGAACAATGAAACTCGGTCGAAACGCTGACGCGGTTTCACCCAGCTCTGGCAACGACGCGCGAATTACTCGTGTCGGATTTTGGTTGCGCAAGCTATCGATCGACGAATTGCCCCAGCTCATTAATGTTTTAAAGGGCGATATGACGCTTATCGGTCCACGCCCTGAGATGCCATTCCTCGTGCGCCGATATGAGCCATGGCAACACCTGCGTCATCTTGCAACTCCCGGCATCACAGGCTTGTGGCAGGTCCGCGCGCGGTCCAAAATTCCCCTGCACCATCCTGAAGCAACGGCGTACGACATTGCCTACATTGCGACGGCATCTCCGGCAACCGATTCTGCCATCCTGATTGCCACCATTCGTGGAATTTTTTCGACGCAGGGGGCGTATTAGTCGCAACGTAGCCGGCAGATCAACAAACCATTGCGCACGCGCAGCTACTAATCGGTTTGTGCGTGAACGTTCGGGATGAGTTCTGCGAACAATCACATCTAACAGGATCCAAGTAACAGGATCTAAGCCGCTACCGAAAGCTAAGCCCACGGCCTCCGTTCGGCGTTCGTCGGCGCCTCGATAGTCTTGAACTAACTAGTCCCAATTATCTACGCTCCAGCGATTGTCGTGATCAAATCCGCTTCAAACGAAGCCTAGGGCGGGAAATACTGCGCAAGGCGTCCGATACCCTGAAACGAAGCGTAAACGCGTAACCTCCATCTTGTTCAAGTTCTCCGGAAAACGCGAAACTGGTCCTCCGCATCGACCGCCGGTGTCAGGTCAACGCGTCACATGCCCCAGGGCTGTGTCGCAAACACGACACCCGCAAGCGGTAAAGGCTCCCTCTATGACATGCATCTGCTGAACAACGAAGTACCAGTTTGATAAAAGTCGCATTCGCAAATCGATCTGGCGGCGAAACAGGCGGCGCGGAGGAGAGCCTGGCGCTTTTGATTTCCCACATGCCACAAGATTTTGAACTTCATTCTATACTCTTTGGAGACGGAGACTATGCTCAACGCCTCCGAGACATGGGAGTGATTGTGCACGTGCTAACTATGCCTGATGCTCTGCTCGAAAGCGTGCGCGAGCGGCCTAGTATTCGCGGCATGTTCGAGACACCAGCCGCCGTCGTCCGTGTTGCGAATCTTTTGAGAAGAGAACAAATCGACGTCGTTCATACGAACACCGTTAAATCGCATCTTATTGTTGCGCCTGCGGCTCGTCTCTCCGGAGTGGGAAGCGTGATCCATCTCCGCGACATGGTAGCAGGACCGGGCAAGGCTCTTCTTCAGGGAGTTGGAAGCCTCGCCTGCGACGCGCGCATTGCGATTTCAACTGCGGTGGCGCGATGGTACGATATTCCGAAAACCACAGTGATTCCAAATCCTGTTAACCTTGAAGCATACGCGGCGTTGCCATCACGCATGGTGGCCCGTGCTCAACTCGATATTCCCAATGACGGACTGCCCCTTGTATCCATCGTGGGTCGGATCAACCGCTGGAAACAACACGATGTCTTCTTACGTATAATAAAAACCGTCGCCGAAACAAAACCGGTCCGATGCGCTATCGTTGGCGAGGCGCGGTTTCGAGATGCTGATTTCATTCCTGAGCTGCGTGAACTTGCCAAACATCTGCGGATCGAGCATCTCGTTCACTTCGTGCCGTGGCAGCAAGATCTCACTACGACCTATGCCGCGACCGATATCCTTTGTAACTGCTCGATACGCGAGCCCTTTGGCAGAACGATGATTGAAGCCGCTGCAGCCGGGGTGCCATGCATAGCCTTCGACGACGGCGGTGCAACAGATATTATCGAAAGCGGAAAAAACGGATACATTGTGACAGCAGGGGATGAAGCCGCCTTCGCCGATGCGCTTTCTCTTCTCCTAATCGACGAGCGTCGTCAGGTTTTTGGATTAGCTGCCAAAGAAGCCTCAATTCGCTTTGCCGCTCCGGCACATGGAGATGCAGTCGCAAGCATATTGCGGAAACACGTACGCATTAGATGACGTTGTCCCTTCTGCAGGCAGCCACAGTCGAATCCGGCGATCGTCGCCAGTTTACCACTTGTTTTTCACGAGGTTATCTCATTGTGACCGAGGTGAGATACCTCGACATCGGCCGTCCCCAAGTCGAAGACTTATGATGGCTTCTTTTGCCTCCAGCGTTTTGCAGCGGTTCAAATGGATTTTTTCTGCGCGCTCGTCCATGGCTGCAGTCGCTCACACGTTTGCAGCCCGCGGACTCGTCACGCTCATTAATGTTATTAATGGCGTCCTGGTAGCGCGCGCCCTTGCGCCGGCAGGGCGAGGGGAACAAACCGCCCTCATCCTTTGGCCGGAAGTTCTTTGCGGCCTCTGCACGCTCGGAATCCCGGCCGCGCTTCGCTACAGTATCCGGCGCAGCGTCAAAGACACGGCTCCGCTATTCACAGTCGCACTAGTTTATGGCGTCGCACTTGGATGTGTTGCCACGGCCATAGGCGTTGCATTTATCCCCCTTTGGCTGCACGGGTATTCAGAAGGAACCGTGAGATTCGCTCAGATGCTCATGATCTTCGCGCCGGCGATCATGGTGGGCGTCGTATATCAAGCTTTTCTTGAAGCGCGGGCTGACTTTCGGACCTCGAATTTCATTCTCTACGCAGGGCCGTGTTTGACGTTAATGATTTTAATCGCGCTATTGATTTCGCGGCAGGCGACACCGCGCTTGACGTCACTCGCTTACCTATTGCCGACTGTCGTCCTCACGGCCTTTCGCGCGCACAGCTTTCGACGTTTCATTGTGTTGCGATTTGCGTTTCTGAGGTTTAGTAAACGTCTCTTGTCCTATGGAATCCCGGCATTTGGCATCGATGTCCTTAGGACGTTGTCGACTCAGGTTGACCAGGCGCTAGTAATAAGATTACTTACAGCCTCTGAATTAGGACTTTATACCGTAGCACTGAGTGCATCGCGGTTACTGAGTATCGTCCAAGCTTCGCTCAGCACAGTTTTGCTACCGCGTGCGTCGGGGCTCGCACTAGAGGAAGCGCTTCCCCTTATCGGGCGTGCCGCGAGACTCACGTTCGCCATTACTGGCTGTTGTGCCGTGCTCGCTGCTATTACGTTCCCCTTCCTAATTCCTAGACTCTATGGTGCCGCCTTTTTGCCGGCCGTTCCGATTGCACAAGTACTCACGGCTGAAGTCACCATAGCCGATCTGACGTACATCCTCGCTCAAGCGTTTCTTACTAGCGGCCGACCTGGTATCGTTTCAATCTTGCAGGGCGTGGGCCTCGCCGCAGCCCTCCCGTTAATGCTGATGTTGATCCCCCGTTTTGGGCTACTAGGCGCCGCTCTTTCATTGCTCGCTTCAACGATTCTTCGGTTAGTATTCGTGATGATATGTTATCCGTTGGTATTGGCTCGCAAAGCACCCAATCTAATTCTTTGTCGCCGCGACATCTTATTTTTGGTGTCTAAATTCTAGCGGTGTAAGGCGCTTGCCAACTCTACGCACCGAGTAAATAAAATGACATGATGCCGTACGCATTGCGAAGAGAAATTGCGCGCCTGACTCCATCCGCGGATAAAACTGTCGTCACCTTTGTTCATGTCCTTGCACCCGTCTGCCGATACCTCAAGAAGAGTCTTCACTTTCACCTTCGGGAATCCACGAGGATAAAATGCGTCACCGCAGCGCCGTAGCGCTCTTGGCTCTGCTACTGGAAACGTCTTGCGGTGGTGCCACATCGAACCAGGCGCCCGCAAGCACGCTCCCACCTCAGAGTGTGTCCGCTACAATTGCACCTTCGATCAGCTCTAACGCGCCAAACGCCATCTGGTCCGACAAAATTGTCGACGCTATTGGTGTCAACACCAGTTTCAATAATTCAGGTACGCCGTACGTGACCGATTGGTCTGCGATTTCAGCGTTGCTTATCGCGTCCGGGATCCGGCACATCCGGGACGGTGCAACTGGATCACCACCTTGGTATTACGGCGATATCAACATGCTCGCAACACGCGGCATACGTAGTCTGACAGGTTTCTGCACAAGCGATACCGATTCTACGATCGCGTCTTACATAACTCTTGTGCCAGCCGTTGAAGGCGTTGAATATTGCAACGAATACGATACCAGTCATCCTTCGAGCGACACGAACTGGGCAGCAACTGACATTGCCGGTCAACAAAAACTTTTCGCTGATATTAAGAGTAATCCGGCTTATTCCGGTGTACTCGTAGAGGGTCCCTCACTTGCGCAGATCGACACGGCAGTAGACGTTGGCAATTTGAGTCAGTTTATGGATGTAGGGACTGAGCATGACTACACAATGTGCAACTTGAATCCGGGAAACACTGTCGGCTCCGGCAATAATCATCCACCGTATGGAATATACGGCACTATTGCATTTACCCTAAGCCAAGAAAAGCTGATATCCGGCGATAGACCTGTCTGGACGACGGAAACGGGCTACGATGATAATCCGGCGAGCAGTTGCTACCTGCCGGATGCGATAATAGCGCGCTACTATCCGCGGCAGGTTCTAGAACGGTGGTTAAGCGGGATAAGTCGCACGTACTTCTTCCAATTCGCGAACGTCCCAAGCGATGTCACGATGGGCACCTTGGGAATGCTCGACAATAACCAGAACGCGAAACCTCAATTCGCTGCGATTAAGAACTTTATCGCACTGCTGGCAGACCCTGGCGGAGCTTTCGTACCTGGTTCGCTCACTTTTCAGCTCGCGGGCGTACCTGCGAGTGTGCATCAGTTGCTGATGGAAAAGCAAAATGGAACATTCTACCTTGCACTGTGGAATGAGGTCGCAGGCTATAATCCGAGCACTGAGCAGATGACGAGTTCAACAGTTGTCAGTGGAACGCTGTTGCTATCCAAGACTCCTCGAAGCATCAGTCAAACAACATTTGCAGACGATGGATCAGTCGCTTCGACGAATCTCACCACGGGGTCCACAGTGCCGCTCGCGATCACTGACCACCTTACGGTCCTGGCGATACAACCGTAGGGATCCGCGGCGTGTTAGAAATCGCGTTACGGCCTAGTAAAGACCGGTAGAGCTGAAAGGTTTCTTCCGCCATTCTGTGCACCTGGAACGCAGCTAGTCCGTGCATCGCGCGTTCACGGTAGGTGGCGAGAAGGTCAGGATCACCAAGCAGGGCCATAATCGCATCGCTAATCGCGTTCGCGTCACCGACTGGGACCAGAATTCCGGCATCTCCGAAGTCCAAAGCCTCGGGAATACCACCGGTCGCGCTGGCAATTACTGCGCACCCTGCTGCACGCGCCTCGAGGATCGCCAGAGCTAGCGACTCGTGACGTGAGGGGAGCACGAAAATATCACTTGCGATCAAATACCGCTCAGGCTCGGGCGTGAAACCAACAAAGTGTATGCGTGAAGAGGCGACCGTAGCCGCAGCCTGTTTGGTAAACGTTTCGCGGTCTGGCCCGTCACCGACAATATACAGATGAGGTGGGACGTCCGACTCGGCAAGTTTCGCGAACGCCTCGATAGCTACATCAATTCCCTTATGCATGTAGAGCCCTGCAACCGTAACGATCGCTGGACGTTGAAGTTCGGCCGGAACCGCGTTCGCAGCTGATGGGCGCCTCAACGTACCGATCGGTGCGTTGCGAATCACGTGCAATTTCCTTCGGGGTATGCCTCTGGAAGCTAAAAGCTCGATATTCGCTGCACTCACTGCAATGACGGCATCGGCCAGTCCCATTAGCGCAGAATCTCGGCGAAAGGCAACGTGTACTGTGCCGACGATCCGGTATCGGTCGCGCCAACGTAGCATTCGGGCCAGAACAATTGCAGCCAGCACGTGTACATGCACGATGTCAGGTTTAAGCTGCCGGATAAGACGTCGAAAACGCCACGCAAGCATTATTAGCGTTAGCGGATTTCGGCTCACCGGCAAATCAACAACTTGGACGCCGGAAGACTCAAGGAGCCCGCGAAAACTCCCGTCCGCAGCTGCGACCGTTACCGAATGTCCGGCTTCCGCTTGTGAGCATGCAAGATCGACCACCACATTTGCAATTCCGTTTCCTCTATCGCGAATAGCGTGCAAAACGTGCACGATTGTCATCTGGTTTTCGTCATACATAGCGCATCTTCCGTCCTCGCCAAATCGCGCTTAGAGGTCGTAAATGCGGAAAGCAGTGCACCTTGTCTTGCCTCAAATCAATGGCAGTCCGCGAACCATCTGACGCAATTGTATGCAGGCCTGTCCAGTTTCCAAAGCGAGAAGGCAGCACCTGACATACAGATCTCTCGACGTAACGATCCGGCTCCAACGTCAACACTTCATTTACCGTTATGCCACCACCATAGCTCAGCGAGCAGTCCTGCGACGGTCGGTATAGAATCTTCCCGACACAATAAAGCGGTCCGGCGGGGCGGCTCGCGCTGATATCACTTCGCACCGGATTCTGAGAGTGCGGTATCCATGGGCCATGTATGTCTTCAGCCCAATAGATGAAGAGATTCAATAGCGGGTCAGCCGACTGAAGCGTGCAAAAGAGCCACCAACGCTCGCCGTCATAATGGAACGTGCCGTCGGTAACGTCAAGATCTCGTACGAATGGAACGTCAGGCCGCCAGCTGTACGGGAAAGAGGTACATCTATATGAATTAACAGCGCGAGCTGCGCCACTTTCTGGCGCGATGTAGAGTTCATCGCCGGCTTCGACTATGAAGGGATACGAGAGGTGATGGGGCTCCTCGATGATTACGCGTTCATCGGTGAGCGAACCGTCCGTAAGGACGGTGGAGGCGGCGATGACGCCGCGACCTCGTGCTTCTTCGTAAAGTTCATAGAATACGGCCGTTGTACCGTTCCGGTTCCAAAGGAACGGATCGGCGATGAAGGCGCGTCCTTTGCGAATAGGCGACCAAGCAATGGCAGTGCCGGCGGTGTCTGCAATTTCATGTGCTGATCCGTCCATAATTCCGATCGTCCACGCATCGCTAACGAAAAGACGAGCCAATACCTTCTTTACCGGCGCCCGAATAATCCGAGTGCCAAAGGCTATTGGGTCGGGGTGCTTGTATGGGACGGGCTGCGTGCATGCATCGGCCCCCGGGAGCGGCATACGCCCCTTTAACCAGCGTACTGGCCACGAAGCGCAACTACGAAGAGCGCGATCAATGGTTGCGGTGTAGGACCAGCCGACTGGAAATCGCCCGAACGCCACAGTTGACGTTTCCCCTCCTTTCAGGCAGGTAAGCGTAATCTCGAAGCTTCCAGAGCCTTCGCCGACATCTCTCATAAAGGGAAACGTTTGCAAAGAGCCACCTTGGCCAAAGTGAAACCGAACATATGTCTCCGTTCCGACAGCGTCGAGTTCGTCTGGAAAACGCCGAAGGTCGAGCACGTCGAGACCTGCCAGAGACGAAGACGACGACCTCGAAACCGCTATTTCAGCTTCTTGTAACACCCCTGCTCGGCATCGTGACATTGTCTGCAGAGCAAACCGATCGAAGACCGCGTTCCTCGTTCGCGCCACACTAGAACGAACCTCAGTATTGACGCCCGCGGAAATGAATGCATCAATACAGGCCCGGTGCCAATCTAGATGAGGAGAGTCTATCAAGACGATCCACGACGGTCGGCTCACTCTCGCGTTAAAGGCCCGAAAGCGGCAGCTTCCAGCTCTGCGTGCTCGCCGATGGATCGCTTGTTACTGACCATTGGCAACGTGGTGGCGACAGCCAGCCAAAAGAAAATTCCCATAAACCCATCGTGGTGATCCGCGGAGACGTCAAGCCAGACCAAAGCGAGTTGAATCGCGCAGCCAGCAATCGCGGGCCATGACCTTTGAAGCATGGTCCTGCGCACTGCTATGACGAGCGCTAAGATGATGGTACCTAGATACCCAAATAACCCGGGATAACCCAATTCGAGGAAACGCCCGACATAGCCGTTATCAAGTGTAGTCGTTTGCCCGGTGGAACCTACTTGGGTGGACGTCCCGAGGACACCAAGGCCGGCTCCAGTCGGACGTGACAGAGCATCGAATAGCGTTTCTTCGGTCTGATATATTCTGCTGGCAGTTGAGACATCGTTAGAAATGTCATTCAAAGAGTCGAAGCGTTGCTGTAGTATTTGTCCGGTGCGATCCGTTCCGATTAAAGCGGGTAAGGCGCCACTCAGCAATACGGAAACAGCGATGACAGCCCCGACGTTCTGTAAAACGCTGCCGCGACGTTGCGTGCAACAAACGTAGTACAAAAGACCGACGCCTAGCGCGATCCAATCCGCACGAACTTGTGTTAAAAGTAGGGCGAAAGTACAGCACGTATACTGCGCAAGTGGTAGAGGCGAAATGCGCAAACGCGGAAGATTCATTAGCAGCGCGATCACCAAAAAGTCGGCGAAGGGGGCTGCCGAGCTCATAACGCTAAAAATACGAAGTCCAAATGGTTCTGGCGAACCTATGCTTGTCAAACCCGAGGCGATTACCCATGCGGCGTCCCAAGGCGTAGGGGAAACGTACTGGGCTATGCCATACACGCTCGCGAGAGCGGCGCACCACAAAACGAACTCCGCCACACGGTCGTAGGTCTTCGGCGTGGCAATTTGATTGCTGGCTAGCCACAGGCCAAAAATGAGGGGCGCCATGAACTGGACGAAACTTGCAACGGTTGGTAACCCGTTGCCGGACACAATACCGATTGCGAATCCATATCCGTTAGTTCCAATCCAGCACCAGCCTAGTACCCTCATTGCCGGATTTATGTGGCGCCAGTCGCCCCGCAGCAGCGCGACACCCGGTGCGATGGACAGCAGCAGTGGCACCGCGTCAATCACAAGCGCAAAGCCACCGCTAGTGCGCCATTCAATGATCCGACGGAAGAAAGCGTAAAAGACCCAGGCGGCAAAAACAAAAAGTGCGTAGTACTGTCCCGCACGAGAGGCAGGCTTCTCTAAGAGAGAATTCGCAGCGTCACGCCGAATCGCAGCAGTCATTACGACTCCGATCCGTTACGGAAAAACTTCAACTAGCCTGCGGTTGGGCGCCCCACGTCGAAGCAGCCAACTTCGTGCGCACATCGAATCCTTCACAAGCCGCCGGCAGATTTAACGAGCGGCGCTTTCCCGACCTCGAACGATCGAATTCCAGACGTGCGCGCGATTTCAGCTTCCAATTCCGCATTGCTATTTACGTGAAGGCCTTTTGTTTTCATCGCCACCATGCTTACGTTCTTATTGTCAATGCGCGATAGCAGTCGTTTGGTCTTCACGTCAGCCGAGGAGAGCCGCCGACCAAGTTGCGTAGCGATTAGCACCGCGTCCACTTGATGCGCCAAATTGAAAGCGAGATTCGATGTAGGGAGCGCATCCGCCGCAATCACTGTAATCTCGTAAAGTGAGCGCAATTCTGATACGGTCTGCGCTAAGGCTCGGCTATTACGGCTAGCTCGCGCGGAGAATGCAATCGTCTCAAAGTTCCTTTGTTGCGCCCTAAAAACTCTGGCATTCGCTAGGCCTCGATTCGCGGGATCACCCTCGCTAATGTCAACTCCAAGTTGGTCGCCGATGGCAGGGTTACGAAAGCTGAAGTCCGCAAGGGCACTGCGATAACCAAGCTCTGCATAGGCGCGGGCCACTCCGCACGCGAGAAACTTCGCGCCATCGTTCTCACAGGCCGAACTCACCAGTATGACAATGGAGTCGCCCTCACCGGGATCGATCGAAGCACAGATCGCCTGAAATTCTTCGTCAAGTCCGCGAACTACGCGCATTAGTGTGCCCCCACGGTAGCAATAACAGGTCTCCCGTAGAACGTTTCTACATCGTCTACACTGTCTAAGCGCTTATCCAGCCGATCGATTAGGACAGCCAGCGAGACTGCGAGCCACAAGCCAAGTGCCAAAAACGCAACGCTGAGTACCCGGGGTGTCGTCCATATAACTGAACTAGCGCTAACGGCTGGGTCGATAACGGTCACGATTCCCGTTGAACCGGCTCGACTCTGGTCCGCAATGGTCTCTGCGAGCCGTTGGGATAGCGATGACATCGTTTGCTCATCCGATTGGCGATTTCTTCGCAACTCCGCCACGGACACGCCGTCACTCGCACTCGTTGCAAGATGTTGCTGGACGGTATTGATCTGGTCGTCTATGGCGGCGACGCGAGCTCGGTCAGCATCATAAATCGCGCTAGCTTGGTTGACTTCAGTAATAGCGTGCGAATAGTCCAGACTTGCCGCCGGCGAACTCCGCGACAAAATCTCGGACGAGCGGTTTGCAAGCGAAACGGCATCGCGATCTATAATGGCCTTGAGCTGGCCGGCACCTGGGTAGTTTTGGGAATACTTTGCCCTGATATCCGCCAAGTGGGCAGCATCGGTCGAATATTGCTCATTGAGCTTGCCGTAGGTTGGGTCGTCCTTAAGAAGTTCGCCGTCGGCGAGAGGGCGGAGACTAGAAAGTCTTTGATTCGTGATCGCACTCTGCGCCTTGTCCGCCATCATCGATGCCTGCGCCTGATTGCGACTCAATTCAAGTTGCTGAAGCTCCGAGCTTATGGGCGCCGTACCATTTGCAATGTCTAGAAATGGGTCAGCGTTCAGTTTAGATTGCAACTTTCTATCAATAACGCTCAATTTTGCATTCGTATCTTGGAGCTGTTTGGTCAACTCTAGGATAAGTGAATCATATCGTCCTCTGACAATTTCTCGGCTGTAGCGCGATAGCTCCATAGCAGCCATATTCGCACCGCGCACCGCTAGGTCCGCGTCAGACGCTGTGAATGAAACCGGCAAAATATTCGTATCGAAGGATACACGCGCATGCAAGGTACTGAGCATTCCTATATGGGTCGGTGGCAGCCCGAGATCGCGGGCTGTCCGCTCCAGCACTATATTCGTAGTGAGCACTCTAGGAACGTCGTTTGAGGACAGGGCAACGGACGTTCTTGTGGACTCGTTGGTTCCATTCTGCAATCCGGCCGCTGTATCGTTGAGCAATAGTACCGTGGTGGTTGCGGTATACTGATGCACATACCGCAAGACTAAGGCATACGATAAGAGCATCACAACCGCTACCGCTGCGATGATCCACCAGCGGCGCGTACATGCCTGAAGAACTTTGGTCACGTCAGTCATACAATAATCCCAATATGAGCGAGATGAGTGCAGATTCACGAGCGGTTGTAAGACGAGCCAATCCCGACACCGAGCTCGGTCCATGGGGAGAAGATTGCTGGGTCTGTTGCATGACGTAACTTGGACGTTTTACCCAATTTGATTGGTCGGTCGCGCACGGTCTAAGATGTCTGGAATGCATTTTATTCCTTTGGCGCCCGTCGGACGCGGAGAACACATCCCTGAAAATCGCCACCCGGGACCGTGATACGCTGCGATTACCCCCGGCACGGCGCTTCGATTCGGCAACGGAAACATCCAGACCTATGTTGACTCCGAGTCATATCACAGTATGGGTGTTTGCGCATACCCCTCATTTCAGGGGGTTATCGAATGCGTGCGACAGCAGCAACACTGATGCAGGCTATGACAGCTTGGCTCCATTTGCGAACCTTCGCACGCCTAGCCCTTGTTTGGTAGCGCTCACTTCGAAATGCCGGGACGCACTCGCATGGCGAGGAAGTCAGCCACAGACCACGTTCTACGCTGACTGAGTGTGTGAGTTTCCATACCGACAATGATTAAGCTCGGAAACGGACCGAAGCACGGCGAAAGAAGATGCGAAGGTATTGATCGAGTAAAGTAAAAGGGCGCTACGCCTCATGCATGGCAGGACACATTCTAGACGCAACCTACTGCTTACGTTCGATTTTCCCCCATCAGTTGGCGGCGTGCAGCAGTACTACAGTCAACTTTTCGGGCAGGGTGGAATCGGAGACGTAACCGTTCTCACGCAGCGCCTGAATACTAACGACGCCGCATTCGATGAAACATTTCCCGGAGAGATCCGGCGCCTACGAGGCGGCACGAGTGTCAGGGCCACGCTGACCTTTTTTCTATCTATTATCTTCGAATTACCGCGGCGGTTATCGAAGCCCTATGTGTTACATGTCGGTCATGTTGCACTGGCGCCGGCGCTCATACCATTTTTCCCGTTTTTAAGAGGACCGATTGTCGTTTGGTGTCATGCGCTTGAATTGACACATCCTGCTTTTCGCTTGAGTACAAAGGTGCTTCTTGGACGCGCGGATCGGGTGGTTGTTGTTAGCGAGTACACGCGCAGATTGGCCATCGAGGCCGGCGCGCGACCTGAAAAACTAGTCAAGATATCGCCGGGCGGTGACAATCTAGCGCACCAGTTCCAAGCTAGCTCGACGGGCTTTCGTCAGAGCCATGCCATAGGACAGGACGAGTTCTTCATACTTTCCGTCTCACGAGTATCGTCTCATCATCGGTATAAGGGGTTCGACCGTGTTGTCGAGGTAGCGCAGATCCTCATCGCAGAAAATTTGCCAATTCGATGGGTCGTGGTCGGCGACGGAAATGAGCTGGATCGTTTTCGCGATATCGCAAACCAGCCAACCCTGGACGGACGAATAAACTTTCTAGGTCGCCTAGATGATGAATCCTTAGCTCAGGCCTATGCAGAATGCGACTTATTTTGCCTGCTAAGTAGAGATGAGCACACCTCTAGAGGCGTACTTTCGGACGGTTTCGGGATTGTATACGTACAGGCTGGGAGTTTCGGAAAGCCCGTGGTCGGGCTTCGAAGAGGCGGGGTACCCGACGCAGTATTGCACGAAATGACCGGCGTTTTAGTTGACAACGATGACGCCGCCGATATCGCTGCGGCGATTCGCGATCTTGTTTCGGATCCGGTTCGACGCCATCGATTAGGCGAAAACGGTCGCGCTAGAGCGCTTGGTGCCGCAAGTTGGGCCACGGCGCGCGACCGGCTCCGCCAATTGCTTGCTTCTCTCTGAACCCCGTCTGGCACGCTCCGGCACGCTTGACTGTAGACTTCATTGGCAGTCCGGCTGGTGTGTTTTCTCGCATGTGATTTGGGCAGGCTGCGCTGACGCATCTAGCACATTCGTCCGATCGTCCGATGTTTTTGCGATCGACGTTTCTGCGCTGACACCCGCTAGTTGTGGTTATTTTAAAAGGGAATGAGCAAGCGGTTAGCCGGTCGATTATAAGCGTGCAATCACACGTACGCTTGAGTCCATACTCTTAATCGTTCGTTCAACGAAACACATTTCAACTAGGGACATTTGGCCCGTTACAGCGTGCCCGAAATCCCTTATAAACTTGTCACAGCGATTCACCGCAAAGCACGTCGGCGACGAGCAAGTTCGATGAATCCAAATAAAGTTCGCATTCCATAGGCCAACGGCAATCCGTAACTTTCATGTGGTCAGCGGGAGCAATTCAGCACTGGCAAGTTCTTCAGCGTGCCAGGAAACGTGGAGCGGTCAGCGTGCTTCGTTTTACCGGACCGACGTCGGGAAAGGCCGGCACATCAAGCTTTTCACACCCGCCTGCAAGTCCAATTTAAAATCTTGAGGGCTCAATGTGGGAGCTATGACGCAGGAGGCGCTTGCCGCCTGACAGCGGCTTCGATAAACATTGCTTGCCTTTATCCAACTTTTTTCGAGCGCCCTCCGCTATTTATTCAAGGTCGTTTGAGTGATAACTCTGATTCTTTTAAATTTTGCCCGCTCTTCCGTACCAACGCCCGACTCTTCGATGGAGCCAGCTGATCATTATGGCTCATGACATTTGCGTCATCGGCACCGGGTACGTCGGAATGGCGTCGATGATCGGCCTCGCGGAACTCGGTTGGGGCGTAAACGGCTACGATATCATGCCCGATCGCATTCGAAAGCTACAAGAAGGCGTCGCGCCTTACCGCGAGGCTGGTCTCGAGGATGCGTTGAGGAAGCACGTTGCTGTTGGCCGTCTCGCATTTTTTGAGTCTCTTGAAGAGGCCACGATCGAATGTTCGCTCGTAATCATTGCAGTCGGCACGCCAACACGAGATGACGGTTCGGCCGACTTGTCGTCATTGTTCGCTGCTATTGAGGCACTTTCCAAGATTCGATTCGCCGAAAGGCCGACAGTGGTCGTTCGCTCGACTGTGCCCCCTGGAACCTGCGATAGCCTAGCAGCACTGACCCTGGGATGGGCGGATCTTGTACATGCGCCGGAATTTCTGCGCGAGGGCTCAGCCGTCTACGACTTCCTTCATCCTGACCGCATCGTCGTTGGGGCAGAAACAACGGCAGCCGCCATTCCCTACGTCACGTTGCTTGCATCGCTGCAGGTTCCAGTCGTGTTTACGTCACCGTGCAATGCGGAACTAATTAAGTGCTGTTCGAACGCGTTCCTCGCGATCAAAATAAGCTTTGCAAATGAGGTCGCCAATCTTTGTGAAGCACTCGGTGGCACGTCCGAAGACGTACTTCGTACAATTGGCTACGACCATCGAATCGGTTCTGATTTCTTAAAGCCTGGAATCGGCTTTGGAGGCCCATGCCTCGAAAAGGACGTCAAGAGCATTCGCTATGTGGCTGGTGTCCACAATGTTGGTCGTGAGCTATTCACCGCAACGCTACGAGTCAACGAAACACAGCAGCTTCGAATCGTCAAACTAATAGAAGATGAGGTCTCGACGCTCGTTGGCCTGACGATCGGCGTTTGGGGTCTTACATTCAAAGCCGGTACGGACGACGTTCGCGATTCACTCGCGCTGCGTATCATTGAGATGATGGTGAGGCGAGGGGCAACCGTCGTTGCATACGATCCTGCGGTTCACGTGACTACTCTCCCAAATGGGAGTCGCCTTGCCTCATCTGCACTCGAAGCCGCTAATGCTGACGTCCTGGTCGTGCTCACCGATTGGCCCGAATTTCATGCGATAGCGCCAATTGACTACGCCTCATCGATTCGCCGCGGAATCGTGATAGATGGCCGAAATATCCTCGACGCGCAGCGAGTAAGTGCAGCGGGACTGACTTACCGTGGCGTCGGCCGTCCACGAGACGCTGTTCTACAAGCGTTACCAGTCGCGGCGGGCAGCTGAGAGTAATGCTGCTCAAAATGGCTTTCGAAAAGGGTGCCACCAGCCAGACGTCAAGTGCACTCGACGGACCAGCGTACGCGTTCAGCTTTCTGCGCATAATTCGATGCTGAACATCATCACCGGAGGCGCCGGCTTCCTCGGTAGCCACTTAGCAAACGCGCTTGTTAACGACGGCGAACAAGTTGTCATCGTCGACAATCTCTCGTCCGGGCAAGTCCGTAATCTATCGCACTCTATTACATCAGGGCGGGCTACGTACGTCTTTGGCGACGTAGCAGTTTCGGCAGATCGCATTACCTCACTCCTAAATGACGCAGTCCTCGGCGCCCGCGTAGACCGAATTTGGCACCTCGCATCGCCTGCGAGTCCCGAAGCGTACAGCAGCCATCCATGGGAAACCCTTGCAGTCAATAGCTTAGGCACGATGTCGTTAATTGAGTACGGACTGGCGCACGGCGCCAGGTTTTTGTTCGCGTCAACTTCAGAGATATACGGGGATCCACTGATCCATCCGCAGCCAGAATCGTACTACGGCAACGTGGATCCTATAGGGCCACGCAGTTGCTACGACGAGGGTAAACGCTTTGGAGAGGCCGCCGTTGCCACCGCCGTCCGCTCCCGTGGCCTCGATGGCCGCATAGTTCGTCTGTTCAATTGCTATGGCCCAATGATGAATCAGCTCGACGGTCGTCTCATTCCTGGACTCATTGATGCGATCCTCAATGCTGCTCCGTTTCCGATTCAGGGAAACGGCAAGCAAACTCGGTCGATGACTTATGTCGACGACGCGATCGCACTCCTACGTCTCGTAATGGAAAGACCACAGAAGACGCTTCAGCCCGTGAATGTCGGCAATGATGATGAACGGACGGTCGAGGATATCGCTCGAATTTTGGCAAGTGTCTCAGGGTGCGAATACAAGGCAACGTATCTACCTGGGCGAGAGGCCGATCCGCAGCGCAGGAATCCAGACCTGACCCTAGCCCGCGGCTACGATTGGCATCCGTCCGTTTCACTTGAGGATGGACTGCGCGTAACGTATCGCTGGTTCATGGAGAAACGGCTTGCCTTTGCGTAGCTCACCGCGTGAACAGGATCAGTTCATTGACCTAAGAATCGCCGACGTAGACGTTAGGGTTACGGCACCTATTGAGCTAGTCGAGGTTCTAAACGCCACTCTCACACACGTTCCTCGACATCAAGACTCTCCGAAGTTGACCGTTTCGGTTGTTCGATCGGACGACGATAGCTGGGCAATTAGGAGCGCGAGCCGTGCCCAAAGTATCTTGGGACCCGAAAGCGCGCCGCCACGAGTTGCGGGAGCGACCGTTTCGACCTTACTTAGCGACGTGGCTACTTTACGAAAGTACGTCATCCTTCGCGCAGTAGTGGTATCTCGAGGCGCCAAAGCCGTAGCGCTCGTAGGCACCGATTGGGAACCGTCGCTCTCAATTGCGGGACATCTGCACGTTCGCGGCTGGAAATACCTGGCAAGCGATAATGTTCTCGTTGATCCAAATAGCCTTGAGGTCATTCCTTTCCAGAAATCCCTCTACGTTAACTCCACATCGCTTTCACACGTTCCAGAAGCCTATCGCGGCGCCGTCGAAAGATCTCCATGGTACGTCACATCAAAGGGAATCTCTTTTTATGCGGTCGACCCGACACGTGTGGGTCGCGGTGAAACGTGGGCATCGGTCGCAACGCTTCGCGGGATCTTATCTGTTCAGAGCGTTACTGAACGGCGAACGGTACTCGAGAATCTACGCAATGAAACCCATGGGCTCGGTGACTATGTGCCCAGGGATCTCGCGCTAAGCCAATTGGCGACGGCGCGCCTGAAGCTCGGCAGCTACATTGACGCCTGCGATCTCATCGAGGCATGGCTTGCAGAAATCTAAGGTCCATCACCAAATGGTTCACCTCCTTATACAATTACTAACGGCAGAATGATCGTAAACTGAGGACTACGAACGTTTTGGAACGACCGAGGTCGGACAAGCGTATATGGGACCGGCCGCGTGTTGCAATTGTTTCGGACGCCTTGGTACAGCGCGGCGGGGCGGAACGCTGTGTCGAGGTTATGGCCGGCATGTTCCCCGACGCACCTGTATTTGCGCTGCTCTATTCGGACAAGCTAGCGCCGGCATCACTGGCGAAGCGAGTCGTCGTGTCGCCGCTTCAGAAGGTCCCTGGCGCAGTTCGAAAGCATCGCCTGTTTCTTCCACTGTATCCGGCTGCAATCGAATCCTTTGATCTGTCGCCGTATGACGTCATCCTCTCCTCCCATCATACAGTAGCGAAGGGACTTCTTCGAAACGCCGATCAGTACCATCTTTGCTATTGTCACACGCCAATGCGAGCGCTATGGGAAAGGCCAGCAGCCGAACTCAAAGAACTTCCTGGGGTCTTGCGACCCTTAGGGCAACAGATTTTCGGTCAGCTGCGTCTCTGGGACCTTGCAGCGACATCTCGTGTCGATCGTTTCATCGCAAACAGCGAGACAACACGACGTCGAATTGCCAAGCACTATCAGCGGGAAAGTAGCGTGCTGAATCCACCCATAGACGTCGAGCATTTCACTCCCGGCCCGACTCAGGAACCTGAAGATTATTATCTCGTTGTTTCACGGCTGGTTCCTTATAAGCGCGTGGACCTCGCTGTCGCAGCAACCGGGTCCGCTGATAGAAAGTTAATCGTCGTCGGCGCCGGCCCGAATCATAAAAGCATGAGGGGAGCGAGGCACGTTGAGTATCGTGGCCACGTGTCAGACGCGGAACTCTTAACTTTAATGCGAAATGCACGAGCCCTGATTTTCCCAGCGCTCGAAGATTTTGGGATGGCACCAATTGAAATGATGGCTTGCGGACGCCCTGTGATTGCGTACAGGGCTGGCGGGCTATCCGAAACAATTATCGACGGAGTTACCGGCGTTTTCGCCGATCATCAGACAGAACAGTCTTTTGCGGAAGCCCTTCATCGCTTCGAGGGAACCGGATTCGATCGCTTCCGCATCCGTAATCATGCCGAAGGCTTCTCTAAGAAGCGCTTTGTGTCAGCGCTTCATGGCTTCGTTAATACCGCATTTAGTGAGCTTCAGGAATCACTTCTGCGAACAAGCGCAAAGCTCTGACAATATCAGCACGTCGATATTGTTCCGACCTCGGTATTACTGCTCCTTAGGAAAGAGCTGGAGCACTCTGAGATTATCCGAGACGTTCATCGTTACTGTCGATCCTCGTGGAAGATATGTTCTGACAACGCTGCCGCTAGTCTCAAAGATGAGAGATAAAATCTTCGACAGCGGTCGCGCAAATTCAAGACGAATGAGAACTCTGGACGCGCCGTCGCTTTGCTCGCCTGAGGGATTAAGAGCCGGGACTTCGTTCCATAGCGCTAGTAGAAATGACCCATCGCGCTTCTCAAATAGCGCGTGATGCACCGTCGACACCGTTGAGCTTATTTTGTACATTAGCGGTCTGGGCGCGAAACTGGGACCGCGATCCGAGAACAGGTCTATGAGGTTCTTCAGCGCGTAGTATTGCGGCTTCGGGCGCTGCTCCGAGTCCAGCATCCCTAAGCTTCCGAACTGCTTATCTCCGCTGACATTCGCAAACTGAAAAAAGTACACGCGCGTGATCCCGGCATTCCAACGCTCCAGGAGCGCTCGTGGATAGTATTTGGCAATTACAGAGTCCGGAGTATAGCACTCGCTGCCGCGATTGTCATCGTATCCAACCTCGGTTGTCCAAATCGGCTTTGCGCCTGAGATCGTTTTCTCAACGTTGATGGTGAACGCAATGCTCCCATAGGCCCCAAAGGGCGGATACGCGTTCCCAAATCCGCCGTTCCCGGGATAGTGATCGCACGGATAATCGTGAATATTACCGACATCAATATAGTGCGAAAGATCTCCGAGCAGCGCCGCATTTACAACATTGGATGTCGAAGGTCCGAGCACGACGATCTTTGCAAAACGAGAATTGCCTTTAATCTGGCCGGAAAGACGCTTTGTTATCTCGACGTCACTAGCGGCCCAGTCGGAAATGCTCGCACCGTGCGAGCTGTCGTATTCATTCGGGGGCTCGATTGCTTCGACGCTAGGAACAATCTCGAGCCATTGAGCAATCTGCGCCGCACTACTATCTTCAAAGACCCCTCCCGAACTTCGGATTCCTTCTGCAGCGAGAGTGTTTATACGTTTGTAGTACCACATTGGGGCGCCGGGCTCGCCATCTCGAATGTGGCGGATCCCAGATGCGAGTAACGCCGCGTGGACTGCCGTCCAAGCAGACTCGTATGGTGTCCCGACGTACCTGAAACTCGTGTTGACGCCGACTGCGTCAGCGAGTGAATCCGCTGGAGCTGCACGCTCACTGACAAAGGCATCGTTCCCTTGAGACAATGAATTGGCAAACATGAAAGCGGCAACGATCGCAAGTACTGCAGCGATCAATTTGATCACGTTTTGTCTTAGTCGGTTCACGGTTGCCGACTAGGGAAAAATAATGTATCGCACAGATGCGAGGAGACCCGCCCACGCGTCAACGCTCCCCTTATGCGTGTAGGGAACATACACCTCATCGCCGTTTGATAGTTGCGGATTCTGCGAGAAGTCTCCATTTCGGACCAGCGTAACATCATATTTCGTAGTAACGCCGTCGTGCACGAGTCGGACCTGGCCAATGTCACCTGTTTTGTCCGGCCCACCAGCATTGTAGATCGCCGAAAGCAGAGAAAAGTCACTTTTTAGAGTAACCGTACCCGGCTTCGTAACGTCGCCCGAAACCGTAACTAGCGGCGCAGTCTGAACAAAGAGACTGTCGCCAGGATGCGCCGGACTTGAAAATGTCGCGTCAGCTACTGATACCTTTGACTGCCGGCCATCTCGAGTGAGAATCATACTGCCTGACGCGGCGTTGTCTTGAAGCCCTCCTGTTTGGTCGATCGCCTGCAATAAGGGTTCCGCAACATCCAAATATGCGACACCGGGTTGTTTGACGTCGCCGCTTACGCTTACCGCTACCGGCTTGTCGATAAAGGCAATTGCGTCACCCGGCCTCAAGGACGGGCCGGTCTGACCTGCCGCAGACAATGCGGTCATGTCGTAGGTTCCCAAGGGCTGACTATCCCGCATCACCATTACCTGCCGCATATTTATTCGCGAACGATAAGGATCGAAGCGCACTGGATTTGAGTTGTTGACGGTTACCTCAAGCGCCGAAATGGCTCCAGCTAGTGTCTCTCCGGGAGCGTATTTGATAGCGCCGTCAGGCACGGGCAATGGCCAACCCGACACGGTAATAGTCGTCAGTTCCGAACGCAGTTGTACCTCAACAGACGGCCGACTAATATAGCGATCAAGTGCCCGTTCAATACTCAGGGCCACCTCTTGCGGCTCCTTACCCTGTATTACGATTGTGCCGGCGAGGGGCATTTGAATGGTGCCTGCACTCGTGACTGTATAATCGGCTGATAGCTCCGGATAGTTGAACACGTGAACGGTAACTTGATCACCAATCCGGAGTTGCGCTGCGTCCACGGGAGCGATCATAAAGCCTGTAAGAGCGGTCATTAAGACCGCGGTCAACGTTCGAACTAACTTCATTTCAAACCGAAGTGTTTTGATCATGGACATTTCTCGTAGCGTATCAAAGCGAAGATGGCTGGCAGTTCCTTCGTGAGGAGGGCAACAGATCGGATAATAGTATTTTCATGTTCGCCGCTTCGACGATTCCATCCCGTATCGGGGAACATAAAGCCCCATCCAATACAGTATTGCCCCTTGTTAAACAGCATTGCCCGAATGGGGTAACTCAGCGCTTGCTCTTGTGATGCAAAAAAGATCGAGCCTTCCGGGAATGGGATAGGCCAGGGGCAAGAAAGAAGCTACGAGCCGCACAATTGGAAAGTTCTCTTACCGCTCAGTGACGAAGATCCCATAATGTTCGCTGACCGAGGCCGTCCAGAAAACGGCGGTCCACAGAATACATTCCGTTTTTTGAAGGCCTGTGCCCGCCATCTTCGATCGCGGACGAACTCCGTTGCCAAGAGCTTGCTTCCCAAGCGGGTATATTACTGGATTTTGTTGCGTTTTGCTCACTGCACGCGCTATGCAAATCTCCCAGACCGACGATACATGGAAGACACACTTCTACCAGCGTTCGTGCTTCTGGATCAGCCGCACATCCTAGATGTCGGTACCCGGTGGTTTTGTGCGCACTATAAATCGTATTTCGCGGCCAACGGTAGCGAATATTGGACGATGGACATTGACCCGAATGTAGCGCATAAGTATGGATCGCCAGGCAGGCACGTGACGGGTAGCGTCATCAACGTTGATCAGCATTTCGAACCCGCATATTTCGACGTCATCTTATTGAATGGAATCTTTGGATATGGTGTTAATGAAGAGCACGAACAAAGCAAGACTTTGGAAAGCCTCCGCAGAGTCATCCGACCGAATGGTATATTGCTGATCGGATGGGACGATGACCGTACCGATGATTTGGTTTCAATGGTGGAGGCGCAAGGATTCCGGCATGGTAACCGGCTCGGATTACCAAGTCGCAAGCAGTTCAAGGATAACCCGCACGTCTACGATCTATTCACTGCGGGTTGATGTATTTTAGCGATGCTAATTAAACGGAGCCAATAACCGGCATCACATCTCTTGCAATCGGATTATCCTGCTCGCGATGCTCATAGAGATCGCTGTCGGCGAGAGCCGTATCGCAAGTACTGCAAGAAAAACTGCTATTGCCTTGATGGGATTCCGGCAGCCGAATGCAGCCGCGAGGTGATCTATTAAGCGCGGCCCGTCCGAACTGTCGAGAAGTTTACTGCGAAGGTAGAGAAGCGTTGCGAAGCGCCAATTGCGGGCTCGCCACCGCGCATCGACCTTATAGCCCAAAGATTCAGCAATTGTTCGTACACGTCTTGCACGAAATTCGTGTCCGTCCACGATCGCAGAAATGTTCCGGGCGCTAAAGACAGCCTTCTCGTCACCCATACTCGCACCGTGAAAGCGGTATGACGCAACAACGGTTTCCGTTGTCACGGTTCGGCCATACATCGGAGCAATATCAAATAGAAGTGCGTCACCGCCGACCGTTCTGCTTTCCGGTAGAGGAAAGACCTGCTCAAAGAAGGTTCTCGACCAGGCATTTCCGGATGTGGCTGTGGCAATGTAGCCCCCCGGACCGAACCTAAGAACAATTTCGAGCAATCCACTGTCCTGTGGGCGACGATCTGGATACTTGCGACCGTTCGGCTGTCCATTCTCGTCTACAATCATTTGGTACCCTTGAGAATGAACTACGGCTTTATCGCTTAGTGCACGTGCATGAACGGCGAGTGCACCGGGAACGAGAAAGTCGTCGGCATCAAGAATCAAAATCATGTCTCCACGGGCCTGCATCCAGCCACTGTTCCAGCTCGAAAGCATCCCGCCGTTTATTTTGCGCACAACTTTCAAAGCTGGCCCAAAAGACTCAATTGTAGTCAACGAATCATCTTGCGAACCATCATCGACCACAATAACTTCAAAGTTCGGGTAATCTTGAGATAGGACGCTCCGGATGCACTGACCTAAATATCGTGCATAATTATAATTTGTAATTATGACGCTGAACAGCGGCAGCTCTCCGCCGCAAATAGTATTTGTCACTGGCTCCCTCCGGCGCGAGAAGTTGGTTGGCTAAGTCAGTGGCGACCATTTTCTAGATTGCGTAGCCAATCTCCAAAACACTCATAATTTCTTTAGATCGGTTGAAGATTCATCTGGAAGGGTCGACTTCAAACAGTGTTCTCAGAGTTTGGGGCTCGCAGATGTCCAGCGCATTACAACTGGCGAAACTCCAAGCTACCAGCTCATCGCGGTCGCGTAACCGCGTGTCTGGATCGCGGTGAAGATATGGGCTAACAGTACCCCATTTTTAGCAGCGGGACGCATAGTATTTACAATCGTATCTGCCTTATAGTGCCCAACGCTTGAACTGTCGACGTACCGGCGGTAGAAGTACTTCGATTCGGCCACGGTTGGTCAACATCGCCGCTTTGCGCGGTCACCATCCCCGCAGCATCGACGCGCCCGGATTCGAGCGCTTTAAAGTCGCTTTGCGCTGCGCCGCCTCGCATGATCTGTACGCAGCGCGGGGATCGAGCCTCCTTCCGCAAGTCGTAGCGTCAACGCATCGGTCAACGAACCGAACGTCGCGACGCCGATCTTCTTGTTCTTCAGCTGCGCCCACGTCTTGATCGAGGGCGCCGCGAGCCACGAGAAATCCGCCTGATCGAAGCCGGCGTAAAAACCCATAACGGGCTGACCCGACGTGATCAGGTTGATCAGGCCGTTCATCGACGCCAAGCTGATGTCGATCGAGTTTCCCGCCAGCGCTTCCGAGATCTCGGCGTCGCCGCGGAACGGAATGAGTGTCACGTCGAGGCCTTGCGCTTTGAACGTGCGCGCGGCAGCAACGTACACCGGCAGAAAGTTCGAGCCATACGAGGCGAGGCCTAGTGTGAGCGCGGTTTTTTCGGGCGTCCCCGGTGCTGCGCCCGCAACGGCAGGAAGGGCACGTGCGACTGTGGTCGCGGCGCACGCCACAACGAAATCGCGCCGGGACCACATTATCCGCGCCCGCCCATCTGCTCGGTGTGCTGGAGACGCAACATGCACGCCTCTTCGCAACACCGCGCAAACGGGGCCTTCTCAGCGTACGATCGAGCTAGGCCGGCTCCACGCGACTGGGCTCCACGCGACTGGGCTTGATCACGGCCTCGTCAGGCGTCACGACCTTGCGGCCTTTTTTCGCAAAGCCGACGAGTCCGAGAAGCCCGAGCAACCCGAGCCACCCAAGGTTGCCGTTGCCGTTCGACGTCGTTGTAGTCGTCGTCGTTTCGGCCGGACCGGTACCGTCGCCGTTGTTCGCGGAATTCGTCGTCGCATCACCGCCGCCCACGCCCGAACCGTTGGTATTGTTCGTCGTGCCGTTCGAATTCATCGTGCCGCTCGTGCCGTTCGAGTTCGTCGCGCTATTATTGCCGGTCGCGTCAGTGTTCGCGCTGGTTCCGCTCTGCCCGGTGGTTGCGCTCGAGTTGTCGCTCGTGCCCGGCATCGTCACGGTTTGGCTGCTGCCCGCCCCACCATTGCCGGCCGTGGTGCCAGCCGTGGTGCCCGAAGCACTCGTTCCCGCTGTGCCCGTGCCGCCGCCGGCCGCGCCGGCGCTCTGCGCGAACGCCGTTCCGGACGTCGCCGCGAGCATAGCCCCGAGCGCGATGGCCGCCATCGTCTGTTTCCGCATGTCCGCTCTCCTCGATAGGTCGCTGTCGAGAGCAGATACCACAATGGAGAGAAACCGAAAACGCGAGCGAGCGGCGGAAAGCTCATGGTGGGCGATGACGGGCTCGAACCGCCGACCTTGTCCGTGTAAAGGACCTGCTCTCCCAGCTGAGCTAATCGCCCGGGCCGTCACGTTTCGCCGGAGCGGGCGTCACGTCTTTGCGCGCGAAGGCTGACCGGATGCGCCGTGGACCCGCCATAGACGATTCGAAGCCGATTTGGCGCACGATGCTCGTCTTTCTCATCCCGCTGATGCTCTCGAACGTGCTGCAGTCGGCCTCGCAGACGTTCACCAGTATCTTCCTCGGCCGTCTGATCGGCGTCGGCGCGCTCGCCGCCGCGTCCTCGATTTTCCCGGTGCTCTTCTTCTTGATCTCGTTCTTCTTCGGGATATCGAGCGCGAGCACGGTTCTCATCGGGCAAGCCTATGGGGCGCACGATCAGCCGCGTCTCAGCCGGTCGGCCGGCACGACCCTTTCGTTCGCCGTCGTGTTCGGCGTCGTCATCGGCATCGTCGGTCTGATCTACGATCGCAACATCATGGAGCTGATCAAGACGCCGCCCGACGTGATCGAGGACGCCGTCGCCTATGCGCGCATCATCTTCTGCACGCTGCCGATCACCTTCATCTACCTCGGCTATACGACGTTTCTGCGCGGCATCGGCGACTCGCGCTCGCCGCTGATCGTGTTGATCGGAAGCGCGCTCGTCGGCGTCGTGCTCACGCCGGTCCTGATCCTCGGGCCGTGGGGTTTACCCAAACTGGGCATTCTCGGCGCACCGCTGGCAAACGTGATCTCAACGGCGCTCGGACTACTCGCGCTCTTGATCTATCTCGAGAAGAGCGACAACCCGCTGGCTTTCGGCAAACTGCGCCACTATCTCGGAATCGACGTCCCGCTTCTGCTCACGCTGATCCGTCTCGGCGTGCCGACCGGCATTCAATTCGTGATGATCTCGCTATCAGAAATTGCCGTCATCTCGTTTGTTAACCGCTTCGGATCATCGGCCACGGCGGCGTACGGCGCAGTCAACCAGATCGCGAGCTACGTGCAATTTCCCGCCGTCAGCATCGGGATCACGGCCTCGATCTTCGGTGCGCAATCGATCGGAGCGCAGCGCACCGACCGGCTGCGCAAGATCGTCCGCGCGGGCGTCGTGATGAACTACATCATCGGCGGCATTCTGATTGGGATCGTCTACCTGCTCGCACACGAAATTCTCTCGCTCTTCATCACCGATCCCCCGACGCTCGAGATGGCGCGCGGCCTGCTCTCGATCACGCTCTGGAGCTATGTGATCTTCGGCAACACCAGCGTGCTCTCGGGCATGATGCGCTCGAGCGGCAGCGTGCTCTGGCCGACGACCATCTCGATTCTCTCGATCTGGTGCGTCGAAGTCCCGACGGCGTACGTACTCTCGCACGGTCCGCTTGGGCTCAGCGGCGTGTGGTACGCCTATCCGATCACGTTCGCCGTTTCGCTTTGCGCGCAATCCGCGTATTACTTCGGCGTGTGGCGGCGCAAGCCGATCCGCGCCCTGCACGCCTCACCCATCGCCGATGCCGAGGGCATCGACGAACCGCAAACCGCTTAGACTTTCGCCTTCGGGCGTTCGACCGTGGCGGCGGCTGAGGCGAGTTGCGCGAGCACCGAGTCGACCGGCGGCGGCGGGTCGTTGAAGCCCATCGCTTCTTCGTATGCGCGACGCACCTCATCGGGTTGCCCGGCTTGGAACGGATAGAGCCGGAAGCCCGCAAACGGATGGGCGTCGAGTTCGGCGCGCGTCAATCCCTCGACGAGCGAGCGGCGGTTCGCAACCGGCAGCGGGATGCATTCGTTGGCTTTCGGATCGCGCACGATCGCTTTCGGATCTTCGCCGCGTGCGACGCGTTCGAGATCCTCGAGAAAGCGCTTGCGAACCATGATCACGCCGCGATCGCTCGAGCCCAGATGCTCGTTCCAGCGATCGGAGATCTTGCCCTGACCGAGCCAGGCCACGAAGTCCTGGTTCATCACATGCGTGGTGATCCACTTACCGGTCAACTCGTCCTTGACCGGTCCGTGCCACGTCGGAATCATTCCCTGAACGTAGGGTTCTCGTTCTTTGGGAACACGCGCGAAGTGCCAGGTGACGCTGAGCATGTTCTCATCGTCGATCGGCACGCGCCACTCGAAATGGTCGCCGGTGTAAAGCGCATTCGGCCACAAGCACGTGCGGCCGATGGTCCACAGCAAGTCACTCTCGTCGGTGTCTTCGGTCACGCGCCGGTACACGAACCCATGGTCGAACTCATCGAACGCGAGCTTCAGGTGCCGCGGCGCATACGGCCCGGTGTCGCCGCGCAAACGCACGCTCCAGTTGCGGTGCATCCACTCGAAGTGCACGGGGTCGATAGAATTTTCCTGACCTTGCAGCCAGTTGCACGGCACTTCGGAAATTACGATCTGCTTGAAGCCGTGCTGCCACGTGAACGGTTCGTAGTTGGGCACGAGCGGCGCGGGCTGTGGGCCGAGGTACGCCCACAAGAGACCGGCTTTGGCCTCGACGGGATACGCCGTTATGCGCACCTTGTCGCGATAGCGCGCGTCGGGATTGGCCACGTCCTCAAACGGCTGCTCGATGCACTTGCCGCTCGCATCGAATTCCCAACCGTGATAATTGCAGCGCAGTCCGCAATTCTCGACGAACCCGTATGACAGATCCGCGCGGCGGTGCGGGCAATGCCGGTCCACGAGGCCGTAGGATCCCGAGAGATCGCGATAAAGCACGAGGTCTTCGCCCATGAGGCGCACGGCCTTGATCGGGTTCTTCTCGAGCTCGCTGACGCCGGCAATCGGCATCCAATACCGGCGCAGCAAGTCGCCCATCGGCGTTCCCGGTCCGACGCGGGTGACGAGTTCGTTCTTCGCTTGCTCGAGCATCGTTGAATCCTCCGCGGAGGCCTCCGCCACGGATGCTCCGCCGGGACTGGCCGGGACTCATTCCGGCCGCCGCAAAATTGCGGCCGGTGTTTCATCCTACGGAATCGCGGCCTCGTCTTGGGCGAGCTCCTTGGCCGTTTCGTGCAGCTTGCGCATCCCGATGACCCGGTCGAGCAGCACCTCATCGGCAGCCAGCGCCGCCGAGGTGCCCTTGTGCACGATGCGGCCGCGTTCGAGCACGATCGCCTCCGCCGTCATCTCGAGCGCGAACGCCGCCCGCTGCTCGACCAAGATCAGCGTCGTGCCTTCTTCCGCCACCAGGCGTCGCAGGCAGTTGGAGACCTCGGCGATGATGACCGGCGCCAGCCCTTCGAGCGGTTCGTCGAGAATCAGCACGGCGGGATTCGTCATCAGCGCGCGGCCGATCGCGAGCATCTGCTGCTCGCCGCCCGAGAGCTGATTGCCCATGTTCTTGATGCGTTCGCGCAACCGCGGAAACAGCTCGTACACGCGCTCGCGATTCCACGGCCCCTTGCGCGCTGCGATCACCAAGTGCTCGTCGACGGTCAGCGACGGAAAGCATTCGCGTCCTTGCGGCACCCAGCCGAGCCCGGCCGACACGCGCTCGTGCGGCAGCTTGTCGGAGATGTCCACGCCGTGCATCACGATCTTGCCGCTGCGCAACGGCAGATGGCCGAGCAGCGCGAGCATCAACGTCGACTTGCCGACGCCGTTGCGCCCGAGCACGGCGAGCGAACTGCCGGTGTTGAGCGTGAAGCCGACGTCGTGCAGGACGATGCCCTCGCCGTATCCGGCGGTGATCGATTCGGCGTGGAGGAGCGGGCCGTTGTCAGACATGGACTTCATCACCTAAGTAGATGCGGCGAACTTCAGGATCGGCAGCGATTTCGGCCGGCGTGCCTTCGCACAAAATACGGCCGGCGACGAGCACCGTGATGCGTTCGGCGAAGCGGAAAACGAGATCGATGTCGTGCTCGATGAAGAGCACCGCGATGTCGTCGGGCAGCGATGAGATCACGTGCAAGATCTCGCCGCTCTGCTGCTGCGGCACCCCGGCCGCCGGTTCGTCGAGCAGCAGCACCTTCGGCCGGGCCGCTAGCGCGAGCGCGATCTCGAGCAAACGCTGACGGCCGTACGCGAGTTGCGCGGTCGGCCGGTCGCAGTCCTCATCGAGATGGAGCTGCTCGAGAATCGTATACGCTTCGTCGATCGCGTCGTGCGAGCGTTTGAGGCTGCGCCAGAGCGAGGCGCCGATCCCGCGCCGTTGACAGACGACCATCGTCACGGCTTCGATCGGCGTCAGCCGCGGGAAGAGCGTGTTGATCTGGAACGTGCGCGTCAGCCCACGCAGCACGCGCTTGTCGGCGGTTAGGCCGGTCACGTCCTCGCCTTCGAGCACGATCTTGCCCGAGGTCGGCGCGAGCGCACCGCCGATCACGTTGATCAGGGTCGTCTTGCCCGAACCGTTGGGGCCGATCAGCGCATGGCGGCAGCCGCGCGGCAGCGTAAAGTTGACCTCGCGCAGTACCCGCAGGGCGCCGAAGTTCTTGCATAGCTCGATCGTCGCGAGCGCATCGCCGGACGGGTTCACGCTTTGTTCCGTTTCGAGCGGATCCACACGACCAGCCGGTCGACGCCGCCGATCAGACCGCCGCGCGCGAACAGCACGAACAGCACGAGCAACAGGCCGACCCAGAAGTTCCAATAGACGGGATTGAGATCGGAGAGGCGGTCTTGCGCGACCATGTAGGCCGCGGCGCCGACGAGCGCGCCGATCAGCGTGCCCATGCCGCCGATCATCACGATGATCAACGCCGCTGCCGAACGGTTGAAGTCGAGCGAGCTGAGCGCGACGGTCTGCGTGATCTGGCCGAGCAGCGCGCCGGCGACGCCCGCGAGCGACGCCGAAACGGTGAACGCCACCATATAGCGGTTGCGCAGCGGAATGCCGATGGCCGGCACGCGCCGCACGTTCTCGCGAATGCCTTTGAGTTCGAGACCGAACGGCGAATTCACGATCCGGCGCGCGACCAGATAGAGCAAGAACACGACGACGAACGTGTAGATCACCGCGGTCTTACCGTAGAAGTCGAACGGAAAGATGCCGAAGATCGGCGCGATGTTGATCCCCGAGAGGCCGTCGTCGCCGCCGGTAATGTTGCGCGCGCTATGCGCGGCTTCGTAGAAGAACTGTCCGACGCCGAGCGTGATCATGATCAGCGCGATGCCGGTCAGGCGCGACACGACGACGCTTAGGATGAGTCCCGCGATACCCGCCACGATTGCGGCCAAGACCAGGCCGCTGAGCGGTTCGGTCCAACCCGAGCGCGCGAGCAGCCCGGCCGTATAGGCACCGATGCCGAAGAATGCGGCGTGCCCGAGCGACGGTATGCCCGCGTAGCCCACCAGTAAGTCGAACGACAGCGCGAACAGTCCGGTGATCAGGACCTGTGCGATCAGCACGAGATGCGTTGGGAAGACGACGATCGCGACCGCCGCGGCAATCCAAAACGCGATCTCTTCCCAGCGCCAGCGGCTGGTAAACGCGAAGACCTTGTGCGCCCGGTCTTGGGAGGTCGTGGCCGGCGCGGGCGGCGCCGGAATTTCTATAGCGGTCATGCTTTAGCAAACAATCCGTGCGGACGCCAGAAGAGAACGATGATGGTCAGCGCGTAGATGATGAACGGGCCGGTCTGCGGGATGTAATACTTGCCCGCAACGTCGACGATGCCCAGCAGCAATGCGGCGCCGAGCGCGCCCTTCATCGAGCCGTGACCGCCGAGCGTCACCACGATCAGAACGTACACCAAGAAATCGGTTGCGAACGTCGGGCTGAGGCCGACGAGGTTGACGCTGAGCGCGCCACCGAGCCCGGCTAGCGCGCTGCCGATGAAGAACGCCAGCATGAACAGCCGGTCGACGTTGATGCCGCAGCTCGCGGTCACGCGCCGGTTGTCGACCGCCGCGCGCACTTTCGCGCCGAAGCTCGTGCTGTCGATGCCCCAGATCAGCGCCCACACGACGAGGCCGCCGGCAACGATCAGGAACAAGCGGTACACGTCGATGTCGAAGCTGCCGACTTGAATGCTGCCGCTCAGATAGGGCGGCATCCGTACCGGCTGGTTGACGGAACCCCAGATGAACGTTACCGCCGCCACCGACATCGACACGATGCCGACCGTCAGCATGATCTGATACAGTTGCGAGACGTTGTAGAAACGCCGGAACAGCACCCGTTCGAGCACCCCCGCGAAGAGCGCGGTCACGAGCGCGGCCACCGGCAGCGTGACCAGGAACGGCCAGCCGTAGCTGTTCATCAGCGTCACCGCAACGTAGCCACCGAGCATCGCAAACGCGGCGTGCGCGAGGTTCGCAAACCGCATCAAACCTTGCGTTACCGCAAGGCCGGCCGACATCAGGAACAGCAGCACGCCGTACGCGACGCCGGAGAAAACGATGTAGAGAAGGTTGCCGACGTAGTTCATGGATGCTCGCTCGGATCCTTAACCATCGGGTAGGTGTCGATCTCGGTGTTCACGAGCTGACCGCCTTTGAGTTCGGTTTTTCGGATGTACACGTTCTGCACGATATCGCGCGTGTCGGGATCGATCGCGATCGGACCGCGCGGGCTCTCGAATTTGAGCTGCTTCACGAGCTCCATCGTCTTATCCGGATCGATCTGACCCTTCTGCGCGGCGAGCACCTTGTACATCGCTTGGAACGCGTCGTACGTCCCGACCCCGCCGAACGTCGGCGGCAAGCCGCCGGACTGCGCTTTGAACGCCGCGACGAAATCGCGATTCATTTTCGAATCATGCGCGCCGGAGTAGTTCATCGTGCTGATCACGCCGATCGCCGCATCGCCGATCGCCGGCAGCACTTGTTCGGTGAGCAGATCGCCCGAGCAAAAAATCTTGATCCCGGCTTTATCGAAGCCGGCGGCCTTCGCTTGTTTGAGGAACGCCGTGCCGGAACCGCTGGCGTTGAGGAAGATGTACACGCCGTCGGGATGCGCGTCTTTCATGCGCTGCAGGTAGGCCGAAAAATCTTCGGCGTTCACCGGCACGCGGATTTCGCCGGCCACTTTGCCGCCGGCCGCCGTGAACGTGTTCTCGAACGTTTGTCCCGAGTCGATCCCCGGACCGTAGTCCATGAAGATGACGTACATGTTGCGCATGCCGATCTTGTAGGCATATTGCGCCAACGGCACCGTGACTTGTGTGGCGGTCATGCTGTAGCGGCTCATGTAGGGGTTCTTGGCCATGATGCCCGAGGTCGTGGCGTTGACGACGAACACCGGCATCTTGGCTTGCGTCGAAACGCCGCCGACCGCAATGGCATTGGGCGTGAAGATCAAGCCGGCGAGAAGGTCGACGTGCTGCTGCACGATCAGTTCTTGCGCGAGCCGCTTCGCGTTGTCGGGCGCGATGCCGCCGTCGTCGCGTTCGATGATCTCGACTTTGCGGCCGTTGATCGTATCGCCGTGCTGCTTCTGGAAGAGCGCGACCACGTCGTTGAATTCTTTGCCTGCCGTGCCGCCGGCGCCGGAGAACGAATAGACGACGCCGATTCTGATCGGCGCTTGCTGTCCGAGGACCGCATCGCCGCCGAGCAGCAGCATCGCGAACGCCAAAATAACGGCAAAGCGACATCGATTCATTACGCCGATCCTCCGGGAACCGCGGCCGTGGTGGCCCGTGTGATTGGGGAGACGGAAATTTTCTTCCTGTCCGCGGGCGGACGCCGGTCGCGATGTTGCAGCGTCTCGACCAGGAAGTCGCGGAACCTCGCCGTCGCCTGCGGCAGGTAGCGCCCGCGCGCCCACGAGATGCCGAAGGTTCGGAAGCAGCGCGGCGTGCGAACGGCGAGCGAGGCGGCGTTGACGTCGGCGCTCGGTCCGAGCTTCGGTACGAGCGCAACGCCGAAGCCCGCGCCGACGAGACCCCGCAGCGTCGCGACCTCTTCGCCTTCGAACGCGATCTCGGGCGCGAAGCCCGCTTCGCGGCACAGGTCGTCGACCGTCTGGCGCAGTCCGTAGCCGGGCTTGAGCGCGATGAACGGGTCGCCGGCCAATTCGATCAGGTCGGCCATTTCGCGGCCGGCCAGCCGATGGGTATCGGGAACGAGCGCGACCAGCTCCTCGTCCCAGAGCGGCAGCCATTCGATCGCCGCATCGGCGAAACGCGGCGATGAGAGGCAGAGGTCGATCTCGCCGCTCATCAGGCGCTGCTGCAAGAGCGGACCGGGACCTTGAAGCAGCCGGAACTCGGCATCGGGATCGCCGGCGCGAAAGCGCCGGATCGCATCGGGCACCGTGCGGACGCCGAGCGTTGCGTAAAAGCCGAGCGCGATCGGCCGCGTGCGCCGCGTCTCCGAGAGATCGTGCAGTTCGCGCCGGGCGTCTTCCAGCTCGGCGATCACCCGTTCGACGCGCCGCGCCAGCGCGCGACCGCTCGCCGTGATGCGGATGCCGCGGCCGTCACGCTCGAAGAGCGCCACCCCGTAATACTGCTCGAGACGCGCGATGCTCCGGCTCAAGGCCGGCTGCGAAATCGCGAGCACGTCCGCGGCCCGGCCGAAGTGCTCTTCCTTTGCAGCGGCGGCAAAGTAGCGCAACGCGTCGATATCCATGTTGAACTCTCATGTGCCTAGCGCATAAGGACCGCCACGAATCATAACCGCTGCGCACCGATATTGCAAGAAGGTTCCACCACGGCGGCACGCGCATCGAGGGGCGATGCGACTCGACGTGCACGCGCACTATTTTTCCAAAGAATACGTAGCGCTCTTGGAGAGCTACGGCTTCGGCGCCGACCGGCTCGAACCGGGATACCGGCTGCTGCACCAAACGCGTGAGGCCGATTTCGCGGAACGTTTCGCCGCGATGGACCGGGCCCACGTCGACAAGCAGATCCTCTCCGTGTCCGGCGTCTCGCCCTACACGCTCGAAGAGAAGCACGCGGTCGAGGGTTCGCGTTTCGCAAACGACCTCTACACCGCGCTCGCGCGCGAAATGCCGGCGCGCTTCGCCGCGTTCGCCATCCTGCCGATGCCCCACGTGAAAGCGGCGCTCGCGGAACTCGCCCGCGCGCTCGACGAACTCGACATGTGGGGCGTCACAATGAACACGTCCATTTTGGGCACGAGCCTTGCCGATCCGTCGTTCGATCCGATTTACGCGGAACTCGACAAACGCAGCGCCGTGCTGTTCATCCATCCGGCGGGACTCGCGTGCGGCTCGGCCGAGCTCGTTACCACCGGCCTCGCCTGGCCGCTCGGCGCGCCGTTCGAGGACTCGATGGCGATCCTCGAACTCTTGCAGGGCGGCTTCACCCAGCGCTTTCCGCGCGTGCGCGTGATCGTGCCGCATCTCGGCGGAACGTTGCCGTTCCTCATTCAGCGGCTCGATCACATGGCCGGACGCTTCATGGCCGGCAAGGGCGTGCCGCGCGAAGAGCTGAGCAAATTCTGGTACGACACCGTCAACGGCTACCCGCCGTCGTTACGGCTCGCCATCGAAACGTTCGGGCTCAAGAAGATCGTATTCGGCACCGACTGGCCGTTCTGGAAAGGCGAAGCGCATCAGCTCGCGGCCGACTTCGTCACGCAGTCGGGACTCAGCGACGCGGATACCGACGCGATCTTTTCCGGCAACGCCCGCGCGCTCTTCGGCGACCGGATCTAGCGGGCGACTCCGGCGACGTAGCCGCCGCGCGCGGCGGTGTCGAGGACGAGCCCCCGAATCGCGGCGATGACGCGCTCGAACGTCGGCCGGCGATAGGCGAAGTGTTCGTCCGGTGCCGGCGGAAAGACCGCCATCGTGGCGTTCGATTCGTAGAGCAGAATGTTGCCGGCGGTGTCGCGTCCGAAGTCGATGCCGCCATAATCGAGCGCCATCGTTGCGGCGATCGCTTCGAGCGACGCCATACCGCGCGCGCCGAGCACCGCCGGCATATCGGCCAGAAAAGCCGCTTCTTCCGCGCGATGATCTGCGCGGTCCGCCATATCGGCGGAAAAGTAGTGCACTTTCCAGTGCGGTGAGATCGCCAAGTGCAGCGGATAGAGTTTGCCGCCGATGAACAGCACGCGATACTTGCGGTACATCTCGTCGGCGCCGCGGCCATCCACGTATGCGATCACGAGCAGTTCGAGACCAGGCAGCGTATCGCGCACCGCATCCAGCGCGAGCGGCGTCTGCACCCAGGAAAAATGATTGCCGGTATGATGACCGGGCGAACGCAGCAAGAGCGGAAACGTGAAGCCGCGCTTGATCAATTCGTCAGACGTTACGGCGTGGCGCGGCAGCACGAGCGTGCGCGGCGTGATGACGCCCGGGATTTCGGCCAGGCGTTGCGTAACACTCGCACGGCTCGTGGCGAGCACCGCGTCGGGCTGATTGATCACCGGCGCGCCCGAACGTGCCACGATTTCGCGCGCGACCCGCAACGGTTCGAGCGACCGGTCGACATCGCCGATGCCGTTGAACACGACGTGATGCGGCGGCAGCTCGAGCCACGGCTGATAGCCTTCGGCGACGAGGGTGTACAGCCGCACGACGTTGTTATCGAAGAACGGGTGCGTCACCATGTTGCCGCCGTGTGCGGCCAGGAGCAGCAGGACGTCGACCGGTTCCGTCTTCCCGAAATACGGCGACACCAGCACGATCGGTTTCACGAATGCCAACTGGCGGTGCTTGAGCGCCGAATCGTGATCGCCGGTGTGCCGGTAGAACTCGGAGAGCGCGAAGTGCAGGTTCGAGTGATCGGAACGTACGCGCAGGCCGGCGCGATACGTCGACTCGGCCGCGGCGTTCTCGCCGTCTTCGAATAAAATATTGCCGAGGTTGACGTAGCCCATCGGCTCCTCGGGATGTTCGACCACGGCCTTGGTGTAGAGCGCGCGCGCGACGACGTATTGCTGGTGCATGTGCAGCAGCGAACCGAGGTTGGTCAACGCGCCGAAATTCACCGGGTCGCGCTTGAGGACGTCGGCGTAGGCGTACTTGGCGGCATCGTAGCGCGCGAGATCTTCTAAGCAACAGGCGCGGGCAAAGCGCAGCTTGACGTCGTCGGGGTGGGCTTCGATCAGCGCATCGATGCGCGTCAGCGCTTCTTCCCCGGCGAAGGGCTGCGCGCTGACACGCATCGACTGCGTGACGTGACGCGGCACCGGTTCTGGCGATCCGGCGGTCTCGGGTTCCATCAATTGATCATCGGCGCCCGGAGGCGCCGGGATTACGCGTCGAGCGAGCGGGCGCCCGTAAAGGTGAAGATCGGTTCGCGTTCACCGGAGAAGAACGCCATCATGTCCGAGACCATCGCCCGGCAGCTGTCCACCGTCATCTGGTAGCGGCGTTCGGCCGTGCGGCGGTAGATCGCGGAAACCTGCTCACCGCTGACGCCGTCGAGCGTGGGCGCATCGACGAACGTTGCCATGGCGGCGCCGTCCGCTTGCTGAGCCACGATGATCGTTTGCCCTTCGTAGGACCAGTGCACCACGTTGCCGTCACGCCAGAGCGTGAGGTTGTCGCCGAAACTGGAAAAGAGCGGCGCGGCCGCAGCGGCAAGACTTGAGGAGGACGAGGCACTGATCACGTTCCTAAGCTTACGGCCTGGGAACGGCCGGAGCACCGGCCACGTGGTTAGCCTAAAGGCCCAAAAACTAGAAAACGGTCGCATCCGCCCGATAGGGTGGAGACGGCCGTTCTTCTATTTACCGGGGGCGGCGCTCAGCGAAGGTGCTGGGCGATCGTCTCGCCGACGATTTCGGGCGCGCCGGCCGGTTGCTGAAAGGCAACCGACATTTTCTCGCCGTTATCGAAGGTGATCGTGGCAGCCGATTCGCTGCTGTCCAGCGAGGCGACGACGTCGCCGGCATTGCTGACCCAGTGCGCGGAGTCCCACGACAGTTCTTGCGTGCGGACTTGGCGGCCGAGGCGGGCGTGGACCTGATCGTTAACCGAGTCGATCCATTGATCGAAATTCATCTCTACTCCTGAGATCGTTGTCCCTTTGGACAAGACCATCGCAAGCATACAACCGCTCCTGGCCAATTGCAAGACCCAAGTGGGTCTTTTTCGTGTATTTGCTATCCAGATGGATAACACGTGAGGCGCGTCACCGGGAGCGAGCGACATTGGTCGGATGCAAAGCCTCATTTAGATAACGTTTTGCCCCTTGCGAACGTTGCTGCCCGTCGTGAAGGGCCGGCGCTATGGAAGCCATCCCGTGATCCAGGCGGTCGGGACCCGCTCTCCGGTGCCGTCCACTCAAGCCACCTTGACTGTGCGTTTGGCCGATTGGCCATCCGTACAGTTGCCGGCGGACGCCATCGCGCCGGCGCGACCCCAGCCGGCCGTCGGGCCGCTCGCGCCGGCCGCCCCGGTCGTGCGGCACGTCCCGGCCGGGCCCGCGGTGGCTTTACGGACGAGCCCGGCGGCAGCGGCCCGGATCGCCGCCGGCCTCCACCAGATCCGCACCGTCGACGGCCGGCCGCTAGCGTACCCGAGCCAGGATCTGCGGGCGATCGAATCGGCCGACCCGCACGAGCACGGCCAGACGCACGGCCTGACCGAGCACGTCGGCAACGACCTGGCGGCCGACATCCGGCGCCTGCAAGACGAGCCGCAGATCCGGGCCGCCGGCGGCTATACAGATGAAGCATGTGCGCAGCTGGCCACCGATCGCACGATCGCGAACCCGGCGAACCAGCGCGCCATCGCCGCCTTCCTCGCCGATCCCGAGCGCTTGAGGACGGCGCTCGAGCGGGTCGATGCCGGCCGGACGGTCGGCACGACGGCCACCCGCGCCGATCTGGAAGCTGGACGACCGGTGCTCATCCCGGGACGAACCGCGACGGTCGTCCTCATCAAAGACCGCACCTTTCCCGAAGGCTACCGCGTGCTCACCACCTATCCGGATACCCGGCCCGCCGAGGTCGATGCCCGAGGGAGTCGCCAACAATGATCCACGTGGAAACCGCCGTCTATCCCGAACTGCGCCAGCTCTTCGGCGCCTACCTCAACGCCGAGTTCGCCGCGCAGTACGGCACCGTCGCCGCGGCGCTCGCGGCCTATGTGCGCGAAACGGGTCCGGGCCACCGCGCGGCGGCCTGCGCCGAACTGGATCGCCTTACCGCCGCGCCGGGCGCGCTCACGCGGCTGGATGCCGCGCTGACGGCGCTCGGCTGCGAAGTTGCGCTGGCGAATGCCGGCGAGGCTTGGGGGTTAGCGGCGACGATTAGGCGCGCAATCAGTTGATGTTTTGCGCCGCCAGCATCGACGTGTCGACGTAGCCGGTTTCGCCGTATTTGCCGACCAGCTCTTGGATGCGCGCCATGATCGCGTCGGGCGGCTGCGTGAGATCGAGCGCGTCGAGAAACGGTTGCCGCGCGGTCAGACCCGTCGGCCAGTACACTTCGCAACGGTTCCCTTCGGGATCGTAGAAGTAGATGCCGACGGCGTTGCCGTGCGTCACGACCATGTCGAACGGCACGCGATGCGCTTTGAAACGCGAGTAGAACTGCAGCACGTCGGCGAGTGTGTTGCAGCGGAATGAGATCTGCTGCAACATCAGCGCGCCGTTCGGCACGTCGCGGCCGCGCATCAACACCAGTTCGTGGTGTTCGTGATCGGGCTGCGCGCTGAGAAACACCATGCCCGCTTCGTGATCCTCGTCGGTGACGGTCAGCCCGAGAACGTCCCGGTAAAACGCCTGTTCGCCCTCGAGGTCGTGACAATGAATGCCCACGTGACCAAGCTTCGCTATTCCCATGGACGGGGCTACGTCCAGTGCGGCGGAGCGACCTTCAGAGCAGCGCGGCCCCGAACGCAAGCTTGCACGCCTCGTAACATTCGCAGGCCGCCGCGTTGAGCAGCGCGCGGTCGAGCACGGCGACCGCGCCGCGCTGATACGAGATCGCGCCCAGCGCCTGCAACGCCTCGGCCGCCTCCGAAACGCTCGCCCGGCGCACGCCGAGCATGATGGCCAGGAACTCGTGCGTGAGCACGAAGCCGGCACCGCCGACGCGGTCGTGCGTCATCGAGAACCAGCGCGCGCAGCGCTGCTGGATCGAATGCTTGACGTTGCACGCAGCGAACTGCTGCGCGCTGAACAACGTGGCGCGCACGTTGCGCCGAATGCCGCTCGCGAACGACGTACTGGCGGCCATGCGCGCTTCGAACCGTCCGAGCGACATGCGCCGCACCGAACCGCGCACCTGACAGAACGACGTACGCTGCGCGAATTTCGAATCGAGCGCCGCGTCGGATTCGGCGAAGCTTTCGTTGCCGACCGTTCCCACTTCGACGTCATCGCCGTTCTCGAGCGTCGCGACCACCGAAAGCACGGCGTCGATCGGAAAGTCGACGAAGCCGATCGGGGCCCCGGCGACGTGCGTGCTGTCATGCGCTTCGAGCACGACGATCGTAAGGTCGCCCTCGAGATCGACACGATCGCTCAACGGCAACGAGTCCAACAACCGGTTTCCTGACACAAAGGACGGTGCGGGGGGCGCCTGGCCGTGTTGCACGGCATTCCGATCAGTAAAACGCGCACGTGGCAAAGTGCCGAAATGCGGACGTCTTGGGTGACTCACTATAGCACACCCGATGCGCCCAGCGCGCATATGCCGCGTTTTGCGCTTGCGTTGGTCAGGCCGGCGACGGCCTCACGACCAAGACGGAATCAAGAACGCTTCCGGGCAACCGTCCTCATCGAGCGGGGTGTGCGTCAGGGCCGGCCCTGAGGGAAATGTGCTGATTGCGCTCGTGTGAAGCGTGATCCAGAACTGCGTGAGGATCGCTCGTCCCGTGCTATCGGTCGCACATTCCAATTGGAGCGCTCGGCCATCGGCTGTGGCGAACGCCTTTTGGAAAGCAGCGTGGGCGTCATCGCGCGCGATCGTCGCGCCGGCGTGGGCCAACAGATACCGGCCGAACGCGCTGTCGGCGACGGCTTGACGCATCTGCAATTCCGTCGTAAAAAACTGTTCCGGATCGAAGCCGAAACACTGCACGTGCTTATCGTATTCGTGGGTGAGCAAACTGGTACTCAGCTGCGGCATCACGGTCGCGAGCTGCGCTTCGAGATCGCGGGAGAGCGGCGGCGGCTCGTCGCTATGATGGAGCAAGTCGCAGCCGCGCGCAAACCATTGCTGCACGGGCACGTTGGCCTTGATCAGCGCTTGTGGCATTGACGGCCACAATCCGTGCACGCCGATCAGCGGCGTACGAGCCTGCCCGGCACTGCACCGGTCGTGAAGGCCGGGCCCGAGCAGCGGGCCGTCATCGACGCTGCAGATCCCCGGCTGCCACGTCAATGCAAAGGTGTAAACGTCGAAATCCGGGTACCGGGCCGGCACGAGTTGCAGCGGCGCCGCGCTCGCCAGCGCGGTAACGGTCACGATCCCGGCCGCGCACGCGAGAAGCGTCAACAAGCGCCGGCGGAGCTTTTCAAGCACGCCCATGCCGATCACTTATGCGTTACGTCCTAAACAACTTCCAGGAAGCTACGCGCGATCGTCGGCTTCACCAAATGAAACGTTGATCACGTTGCTTCGGCGGGGCACTCCATGCGGCTCGTCCTCTGCGTGCGACAATCCGCATTCGTGACACGCATTAATTGCATCCTCAGTCCTCGACTCGAGAAGTAATTGCGCGTCGAGCAACGCATCGCGCGAGGTCGCGGTGCCTTCCCGATCGGCGGCGGTTTCGGCTTTTCCCTTTTGTTCGGCTGCTTCGCGAAGGGCATAGATGGCATCGATTTTGTTTTGCTGCATGGTGCTCCGGAGATGCGTCAATCGGCGAAGCGTTACCGCAAAAGCTTGCCCGCAAAACGGGATAAAGAGGCGCTGAATCGGCGGGGGTTAGGAGCCGATTTGCTTGGTAAGGTGTATATACCGACCGTCGGCCTGGACGTCAATCCGGCTAACCATTTTGCGGGCAATGAGGATTCCGAGGCCGGCCGGCGCTAGGGTGCCGGCCGGGTCCCAAACCACCGGACGATCACCGACACGGTAGTCGTCGCCTTCAATCCCAACCTCGATCCGATCGGGGAAGGTCTGAGCCGTCACCAAGAAGCCGGGGCGGCGGCCGGGTCGCCGTTGGACGATCCACACGAGGACCTCGCCAAGAGCTTGTTCGATGTCGTCGACATCACCACGGCTGAGCCCACATTCGCGAGCGAACGACCGAAGATCTCGTCGTGCCGCCGCAACGAAGCTGGGGTGGCCGGGATACGATCGCCGAAACTCGCGGTTCGCGCGCTTGGGAACCACACAGGCCGGTTCCCGGTTTATCGAGGGATTAAACCGAGCGGAACGCCTGAAAAAAACCCCGCCGGAGCGGGGTTTGACTTGGTAGCGCCAACGAGAATCGAACTCGTCTCTCCGCCTTGAAAGGGCAGCGTCCTAACCGATAGACTATGGCGCCACGTGGATGGCTTGGGAACTCTGGGCCCGGCTGGATTCGAACCAGCGCGCGACCAGTTATGAGCCGGCTGCTCTACCGCTGAGCTACGGGCCCAAGCCCGGCCCAGTCTTTTCTACTGAAAGGCCTTGAAAGCCGTTTTCCCCGGATAGCGTGCCGTCGCGTGGCCGAGATCGTCGGCGATCGCCATCAGGCGGTTGTACTTGGCCACCCGGTCGCTCCGAGCAAGCGAGCCGGTCTTGATCTGGCCCGCGCCCGTCGCCACAGCGAGATCGGCGATCGTCGTATCTTCGGTTTCGCCCGAACGATGGGAGATCACCGACCGGAATCCGGCCTTGTGAGCCATCTCGACGGCGTCGAGCGTTTCGGTGAGCGTGCCGATCTGATTGAGCTTCACGAGGATCGCGTTTGCCGAGTCTTCCTTGATGCCGCGCGCTAGCCGTTCGACGTTGGTCACGAACAGATCGTCGCCGACGAGCTGAATGCGCTTGCCCAAACGCTGCGTGAGCAACTGCCAGCCGGCCCAATCGTCTTCGCCGAGACCATCCTCGATCGAGACGATCGGATACGTGTTGCACAAGCCTTCGTAGAGCGCGACCATCTCGGCCGAGTTCATCGGATGATCGGGCAAATGCGGATAGTACTTGCCGTCTTTGAGGAACTCCGAGGACGCCGAGTCGAGCGCGATGCCGACGTCATCGCCGGGTTTGTAGCCGGCGCGTTCGATCGCTTTCAGCAAGAGCTTGAGCGCGTCGTCGATCGAATCGAGCCGCGGCGCGAAACCGCCTTCGTCACCGACGAGCGTCGGCTGCTTCATCTCGTGCAGCGTTTTGCCGAGCGCCGCAAACACTTCCGCGCCGCAGCGCACCGCATCAGCGATGTTCGTTGCGCCGTATGGCACGATCATGATTTCCTGAAACTGAAGCGCGCCCTCGGCGTGCTTGCCACCGTTGATCACGTTCATCATCGGCACCGGCAGCGTGCTCGCCGACGGACCGCCGAGATAACGATAAAGCGGCACACCGAGCGACATCGCTGCGGCGCGCGCGACGGCCATCGAGACGCCCAAGAGCGCGTTGGCGCCGAGATTTTCCTTATTCGGCGTGCCGTCGAGTTCGATCATCGCCGTATCGACTTCGCGCTGCGCGGTCGCATCGAGTCCTTCGATCGCGGGCCCGAGGATCTCGTTCACCGCGGCGACGGCTTTGAGAACGCCCTTGCCGCCGTAGCGCTTCGGGTCGCCGTCGCGTTTTTCGACGGCTTCGTACGCGCCGGTCGATGCGCCGGAAGGCACCATTGCTTCTTCGACGGCTCCGAAACTCGTCGCAACCGCAACGGCCACCGTCGGGTTGCCGCGCGAATCGAGGATCTCGCGCGCCCGAACGCTCTCGATGAGCGGGCGTCCGCTCCCGCGCAGCGCTTCCAGCGACATGGCGGTTTAGTTGCTCACCAGCATCGATGCGAGCGGATGTTCGCGCGTGAAGAGTTCTTTGTCGGTGAACCAGATCGCGATCTCGCGGGCCGCGCTCTCAGGCGAGTCGCTGCCGTGCACCAGATTGCGGCCGATCGTCTGCGCGTAGTCACCGCGAATCGTACCGGGCGTCGCTTTGATCGGGTTCGTCGCGCCGATCGTCGAACGGCAGCCCTCGATCGCGTCGTTGCCCTCGATCACCAGCGCCACGATCGGCGAGCCGGTGATGTATTCCACCAGGCCGTTGAAGAACGGCTTTCCCTCGTGTTCGGCGTAATGCTTTTTTGCACGCTCGGTTTCGGTCAGCAGCATTTTCATGCCGACGATCGTGTACCCGCGGCGCTCGAAGCGCGAAAGAATTTCCCCAACCAGGCCGCGCACGACGGCGTCGGCTTTTGCAAGAATGAGCGTACGTTCAATTGCCATAGCAGAGGAGGGTGATACGTGCCGGATGAGACCGCACCTTTTCGGCCGCTCGACGTCGCGCACGTTCGCACGGCGCTGGCCGGTACGCTTTTCGGCGATGTCCGCTATGTGGTGAAGACGGGCTCCACAAACGACGATGCAGCGGCGCTGCTGGCGCGCGGCGACGCGCTGGGCACGACCTTAGTCGCTGAAGAGCAGACCGCCGGCCGCGGCCGCAAGGCCGGGCGCAGTTGGATCGCCGCTCCGGGCAGCGGCCTTTTGTTCACCACGATCCTGCCCGCCACGATGCCCGCGAGCGACCTGTGGGCCGTACCATTTTGGGTCGCGCTGTGCGTTGCGGACGGAATCATGCGGGCTTGTGCCGTCCACGCCGACCCGCGCTGGCCCAACGATCTGTTCGTTAGAAACAGAAAGGTCGCGGGTATTCTTTGCATCTCGCGGGTTGCCGGCGACGTCGCGCACGTCGCCTGCGGCGTCGGGATCAACGTGATTCCGGCAGCGGGCGCGCATGTAGCGATCGAACCGCCCCCCGCGTTCCTTTCCGATGCGGCGCCCTCCGTGCGCCGCGAAGTCGTGCTGAGCGAGGTCTTAGCGGCCTTCGAGCGCCGCCTCGCGTCGCTCCACGCGCCGGCGGCGATCGCGCGCACGTATGAAGAACGCGCGGCGCTGGCCGGCGCGGCCTACCGCGTGCTGGTCGACGGCGAGTCGCTCGAGTTGGACGGCATCGCACGCGGCTTGGGGCCCGACGGCGCGCTCCGCCTCGATGTCGGCGGCGTCGAACAGGCGATCTCGCTCGCCGACGCGCGGCGTCTCTAGGGCCGCCCGCCGGAGCTACCGCGAGTCGGCCGAAGGCCGAACGCAACAGATTCGCCGAAGGCGAATCCACATGGGCGAGATCTTGGGACTAGGCATTTCACACTGGCCGCGGTTGGGTCAGAAGAACGAGCAACTGTCGTATTGGCTGAAGCGGACGCTGCAAGATCCGGATCTCCCGGCGCACTTGAAAGATCCCAAAACGTGGCCGCCGCGCATGCAAGAAGAATGGGGCACGGACGAAGGCCTCTCGCACGCGCAAGAGCATCGCGACTCGATGGCTTCGGGCTTACGCGAAGTGCGCAAAGCGCTCGACGCCTTCAAGCCGGACGCGATCGTGGTGTGGGGTGACGATCAGTACGAAAACTTCCGCGAAGATCTGATCCCGGCATTTTCCGTCCTCGCCTATCAAGACGATCTCGTGTGTCAGCCGTGGGGCGGGATGCCCAACTACTGGGACGAGGACAAGGAGACGACGTTCACCGTCAAGAGCGCACCGGAGATCTCGAAGTACCTCGCCACCGGCATGATCGAAGCAGAATTCGACATCGCCTACGCCTATCGGCCGTTGCACTTTCCGCATCTGCCCCACGCGTTCATGAACACCGTGCTCTATCTCGATTACGACCGCGTCGGCTTTCCCTATCCGTTGATTCCGTTTCAGGTGAACTGCTACGGGCGCTACGTGATCAGCCACAAGGGCTTCGGGTTTCCGTATGCCGAGGCCGACAAGCCGCTCGATCCGCCGTCGCCCTCACCCAAGCGCTGCTTCGATCTCGGCCGCGCGGCCGGACGTGTGCTGGCGAATAGCCCGTGGCGCATCGCGCTGGTCGCGTCCTCGAGCTGGTCGCACGCGTTCCTCTCCGAGAAGTCGAAACATCTCTGGCCCGACGTCGAGTCCGACCGCAACCTCTACGATGCGATGCTGCGCGGCGATTCCGACGTGTGGCGCAACTTCAAGCTCGCCGACATCGAATTCTCAGGCCAGCACGAGCTGCTGAATTGGTTCTGTCTCGTCGGCGCGATGACCGAACTCAACAAGAAAGTCGTCTGGTCGCAGTTCACCGAGACGTTCGTTTACAACTCGGACAAAGTCGCCGCGATCTTCGGCTGACGGCTAGCGGTTCGCCCGGCTCCGCTTCTCGCACGCTTCGCAGAAGTTCGAGAATTTGTTGTCGGTGTCGAACACGGAGTTCGAGTAGTACATCGGGCAGCGAGCGTTGTAGCAGTGCTTGAGGCCCATCGCGTGCCCGATCTCGTGCACCGACTCCTTGAGCAGCCGCTGGAAGAGCAAGTTATCGTCGGCCGGTTCGCCATAAAATTCGGGCCGCAGGCGATGGAGCGAAACGACGGCGCAGTGATGCGTCTCGGTCGAGCCGCCGAAGATGAAGTGATGCGAGGTCTTGTAGAGGTCGAACTCGGTGATGCCGAGCACGGCCCCGTCGCGGCTCTCGTGCGCGGCCGCGAGTTTCGTTGCCAGCGAACCGAAGAACAGCTGCTTGCGTACGCTATTGAGTGCCGTTTTGGGAATCGGCAGCGACGCGCGCACGATGCAGGTGGAGAGGAATCGCTCCTCGAGGCACAATGCGAGTCGCGTCAGCACTTGGTGGTCGATCACGTTGATCGGGACGACGCTGATCTCGCTCATCGGCGAATGTTGTTTTCGTGCTCGTGGGAAAGGCTGCCTGCGAACCGAACGGGCCTTAATGATTATCGGGTTGGGGATCGATTTGGCCGAAGTCGAGCGCTACCAGTTCAGCGATGCCGAGCGCGAGCGCTTCGCCCGCAAAGTATACACGCCCGAAGAGATGCGCTACGCCATGCGGAAACGTCATTGGGCCGAGCGGCTGGCGGGGTTCTTCGCGGCGAAAGAGGCGACGCGCAAGGCGTTCGGGCACGCGATTCCGTGGCGCGACGTGGGCGTCACCCACGAACGCTCGGGAAAGCCGACCATTGCGCTCTACGGTAAAGCCGCCGAACTGATCGAGCGCCGCGGCGTCCGGTCGATCCACCTAACGATCACGCACACGGCCACGACCGCCGCGGCCGTCGTGATCCTGGAGGGCTGATGCGCGCCGTCACCGCCGCACAAATGCGGGCCATCGATGCGGCCGCGGTCGCGCGCGACGGCGAGGTCGACCTGATGCGGCAGGCCGGCGCCGCCATCGCCCGCGTCGTCCCCCGCTACCGCCAAGACGGGCCGATCATCGCACTCGCCGGCAACGGCAACAACGGCGGCGACGCCTTTGCGGCGCTGGCGCGGCTCGAGGGCCGGCGCATCCTCTACTACGATCCCGGCGCCAGCTGGGGCGCGGCACGCATGCACGCCTTCCAGCGCGCCCGTGCCAGCGGCGTCGAATTGCGGCGCTATCCGGTCAGCGCTGAGGACCTGCGCGACGCCGGCTTGCTGCTCGACGGACTGCTCGGCGTGAACGCGCGTTTGCCGCTGGATGCGGCGACGGCGGAACGGGTCCGCGCGATGAACGATGCGCAGGTGCCGATCCTCGCGCTCGACCTCGCGACCGGCTGCGATCCGACGACGGGCGCACTCGGTGATCCCCACGTGCGCGCGGTCGCGACGGTGGCGCTAGGGCGGCCAAAACTCGGATCGTTCCTCGATCCGGGACGCGATGCGACCGGCGACTTGTGGTGCGCGCCCATCGGCATGCACGACGGCGACGCGCGCGGCATCGATCTCGCATCGTACGTGCTGACGGCGGATGCGTTCGATGCGCTGCGCCCGAAGCGCCCGAACGAATCGGAGAAGCGCAGCGCGGGGGCGCCGCTCGTCATCGCAGGTTCGGAACAGTTTCCCGGCGCGGCAATTTTGTGCGCGCTCGGCGCCGCTCGCGCCGGCGCCGGCTACGTCACCGTCGCCGCACCGGCGGCGGCCGCCGCGGCGCTGCGCGCCCATCTCATCGAACAAGTCGTGGTGACCTACGACGAGAACGACCCCAAAGCGGCGATCGCGGCGATTCTCGATTTGAGCAACCACTGCAACGCGATCGCGATCGGGCCCGGACTCGGCCTCTCGGACGAAATGGGCGAGATCGTGCGCGGCGTGATGAAGGCAACGCCGTTGCCGATGGTCGCGGACGCGAGCGCGCTCTTTCACATCGGTAAACACTTACCGGAGTTTGCAGAAAAGCCGCTCGTTCTCACACCGCATGCGGGCGAATTCGCACGGCTCTCCGGGAAAGGCACGGTCGAGCCGAGCGAACGGCTTCCCCGCCTGCGCGCGTTCGTGGCCGAGTACGGCATCGCAACGCTGTTGAAAGGGCGCACGACGCTGATCGCCGATCGTACGACCGTGCACGTCAACCCAACCGGCACGCCCGCGCTCGCAACCGCCGGCACCGGCGACGTTCTCACCGGCATCATCGCAACGCTGCTCTCGCAAGGCCTCGCACCGCTCGATGCCGCGCGTGCCGGCGCGTTTTGGCACGGGCTTGCCGGCTCGTGCGCGGCGGCCGATCGTCCGGTCGGCGTTATCGCGCGGGACGTTGCCGACGCACTCGGCCGCGCATCCGACGTCGCGCCCGACGACGATCCAATCCGTATTTGGTAACGCGATCAGCGCGCGATGCCGAATCCGGCCGCCTTGACCTTCGGATCGTCGGAGGCCTCCAAGTAGTCGCGCAGTGTACGCAGAAACACTCCGAATGCGGTGGCACCGAGCAGCCAGAGTTGGCGATCGTCGCTGCTTTCGTCCGGCAGCGTTTGCATACGATCCCTAGCGTACATCACGCGCAAGTCTTCGACCGCTAAACGGATGAACGCCAACAACTCAAGCTCTGCCGGACGGCCCGGAAAATCGCTTACCTCGCCGGCGGCGTAACGCGCGAGCCAGCGGGCCAGCGCACCGTAGTCCTTGGGATCGACGCGGCTCACGCCGGTTCTCGGATGCACGCGATCGCGCGTTGCTTCGACTTCGGCGACGAAATCGATCGAACGCGCCTGCGCTTGTACCTCGACGCCCGAGGCTTGCATCGGCGCAGCCCGTTCCGTCCGCTCAGCCGCTACGAAATCCAGTAGCACCGGGCCTTCGGACGCGGCTAATGTCGAGAACGCGAGATCGAGAACGGCGCGCTGTTCGCGAGCGTCGTTACGGTGGCCGACGGAGATGCCGAACGGAAACGGCACCCACACCGTGCGCGGCGGTTTGATGCGCAGCGAATGTTCGCGCACCAAACTGAGCGCCACCGTGCTCAATCCCCGTTCTTCCAAAACCCGTGCGATCACACCGACCGTGTGAGTGCACAGCGGTCAAGTCGGCGTGAGTAAGACGACGTCGACGCCGTCTTCGAGCAGGTGCGCCGCTACTTCGGGCGCCATCGCGTTCTTGATCGGCGCGACGTCGCGTTGCGCACCCATGAACGAGTAGAAGCGCGGGGCGAGTTCGCCGATCTTGCCCTCGGCCACCATCTCGCGCAGGCGGTCGATCGGATACACCACGTTGGGGTCGGCCATGATGCCGGTGCGGTCGAAACCGAGGCTGGTGTGGCTCTGCAAGAGATCCGCACCATCGGTCGCCGACGGAATCATCCGGTACGTCGGATCGCCGGCCACGAACGGTTTGTCGCCGGGCAGATGAACGCCGGCCGTCGTGACGATCGCGACGCGCGATTGGGCGAGCGGTTTCGCCGGCCGATGGAACGGCGTCGACGTGACCTCCTCGATCGCGAGCGAGAGAATTCCTTGACGCGCGGTTTCCGAAAGGCGGTCGAGCGACGGCATCTTGTTCCTTTCGTGAAGCGGGGAATAGTCTCCGGTTCACCGGTCGACTTTTGTCGTCTAAGAATTTGAAAGCACGAATCGGGTCGCGTTGCAGCGTTCGTTTCGGGCATAATAGACGGGATGCGGATTTCGGCGACCCAGTTGTTCATCGGCGTGATTCTGGCCGGCCAGTTCATGGCCAACATGGATACGGCAATCATCAACGTGGCCACACCCTCGATCGGCCACACGCTGCACGCCTCGGGCGCCGAGCTGCAACTGACCGTGTCGGTGTACGTGCTCGCCACGGCGATGCTGTTGATCACCGGCGCGCGACTGGGAACGCTTTACGGTTACCGTCGCATCTTCTTGATCGGGCTCGCCACGTTTACGCTCGCCTCGCTCGCCTGCGGGATCGCTCCCAACACGCTGACGCTGATCGTTGCGCGCATCGTGCAAGGTTTCGGCTCGGCGCTGCTCGTCGCTCAAGTGATCAGCGGCATCCAGCGCACCTTGACCGGCCACGCGCGCACCAAAGCGATCGGCAGCTACACGCTGACGCTTTCGCTCGCGGCCGTCGTCGGGCAGATTCTCGGCGGCTGGCTTATCACGGTCGACCTCTTCGGACTTGCGTGGCGGCCGCTGTTCCTGATCAACGTGCCGATCGGTATTGCCTTGTTCGTGCCGGCGCTGATCGTCATGCCGCGCGACGAACCATTCGCCGGCCCGCGGCCGTCGCTAGACTGGCTCGGCGTCGCGCTCCTAGGCGGCTCGATGCTGTTGATGGTCTTCCCGCTGACCGTCGGCCGCGAGATGCAGTGGCCGCCGTGGACGTTCGCGTCGCTCGTCGCGAGCGTGGCGGGAACGGCCGCGTTCTTCCTCTGGCAGCGTCATCTCGCCGCGCTCAATCGCAGCCCACTGCTCAACCTCACGCTCTTTCGCGAACCCGGCGTCGTTCCGGGACTCGGCACGCAGATGCTCGCACGAGTCACCTACTTCACGCTTCTGTTCGTGCTTGCACTCTTCGTACAGAACGGTCTCGGGGAGAGCGCGCTCGTCTCGGGCCTCTCGCTGATCTTCTGGGTGCTGATGTATGGTATCGCCGGGCCGATCTACCCGCGTTTACCGCACCGCATCGCGATTCTCTGCGGCTCGGTGGGCGCGCTGATCACCGCAACGTCGTTCGGCGCTACCGCAGTCGCTGCAGCGTTCGATGCCGCCAACCCGTGGTTGATCACGTTTTTACTCGGCGCCGGCGGCTTCGGTTTCGGACTGCTGCAAACCGCAATCACCACGCAGCTAACCTCGGCGATTCCCAAAGAGCGCGCGCCCGACTTGAGCGGCGTGATCGCTACGACCGTGCCGCTCTGTGCGGTCATCGGCATTGCGACTTACGGCAGCATCTACATCGAGCTCGCCGCACCCGGCGGCCGGGTCGCAGCGATGCATGCGTTCGCGATCGTCAACGCATTCTTCGCGGTGACGGCGGCGGCCGCTGCGATGACGGGCCGGAGAGCCGCGCTAGGAAGCGAACGAGTACGAGCGTTGCGGGAGCATGCGCAGCGTCTCGATCTCGTGGAGAACGTCGAGCGGAATCGTAACGTCGGCGTAGCGTGAGTCGACCGGCCGCGCGCTGATGCGCCAGGTGGCCGGCGGCACGCCGTGCGCGCGGCGAAACGCGCGCGAGAAGTACGCCGGATCGTCGTAGCCGCACATCATGCCGATTTCCGCCACCGGCAAGTCGGTGTGTTCGAGCGCCCGGCGCGCTCGCGCCATGCGCATCTCGGCAATCCAGCCCCCGAGCGGACGGCCGGTATGCAAGCGCGTCAAGTCGTTGAGGTAGTTCGCCGTGTAACCCACATCGCCGGCCAAACGCTCGAGCGTCAACGGTTCGGCCATGTGCGACCAGATCGACGCGAAGACATGCTGCAGCGTCGTGCGCGTACCGTTGGCTTCTTGCTGCCACACGTACGGCGATACGGCGCGTTGCAAACTCCGGATATCGTCGAAGCCGAAACGTCCGGCTTGAACGCGGTCCGCCTCTTCAGCCATGCGCTCGCGCCAGCGCCGGCCTTCCGACGGCGCGAGTTTGCGCTCGAACGACGGGCGGTAACCGTGCGGATCGTCGGGCGACGCCACCGGTTGACGCGTCGCGAGCACGTACATCTCGCGCTCGTCGCCGAGCTGGCAGGCGAACGAACCCGCCGGTACCGTCAACAGCGTGTTTGGTCCCAGAACGCCGCTACGGCCGCTCGTGCGATACCAGCCTTCGCCGCGCGCCACGAACACGACGAGGTCGTGGCCCACGATCAGCTCGGTGCCAGTTTTCGAATGCTCAGTCACTTCGTCGGAAATTATTGCCGAAGCAGCGACCGCATCGGGACGCATGATCACGATCCGGCCGTCGGTCGAGTCCATGCACCCTAGTACCGTCCAAGCGCACGAAAAGTGTCGCTCTCCCATAAGAAAATCCGTGGATTGTCCAAGCCTGGTGTGCGATGTCTCATCCGTGATCCGTCCTACCGCCTCCAAAACGCGCACCGTAGTATCTCTCTCATGGATACGCGAACGGATGTCGTCGAATACGGATTGCGGCGCTGGATCATCGTCCTCGGCGTGATGTTCGCGCCGTTGATGGAGACGATCGACTCATCGATCGTCAACGTCGCGCTGCCGACGATTCAGGGCAATCTCGGCGCGACGCTCGACGAAGCGGCCTGGGTGATCACCGGCTATCTCGTGGCCAACGTGATCGTCATTCCGCTGACGCCGTGGCTGCAAACGCGCTTCGGGCGGCGGCAATACTTCACCGCCACCGTCATCGGTTTCACGCTCGCCTCCGCGCTCTGCGGCATGTCCGGGTCGATCGAAATGCTGATCGTGCTGCGCATCGTGCAGGGACTCTTCGGCGGCGGCTTGATCGCGACGGCGCAAGCGACGCTGCGCGACACGTTCACCGTTGCGGAAGTCGGTTTGAGCCAAGGCATTTTCGCCGTGATCATCCTCGTCGGCCCGATCATCGCGCCGATGCTCGGCGGCTATCTCGTCGATGCTGCTTCGTGGCAGTGGATCTTCTTCATCAACATCGTGCCGGGCGCGATCTCGGCGCTCATCGTCGGCACGATGCTGCGCAATCCCACCGAACCCGAAGGCGCAAGCGTCGATACCGGCGGCATCGTGCTGCTCACGGTCGCCCTCGGCGGCTTGCAGTTCATGCTCGAAGAGGGCGAACGCCGCGATTGGTTCGATAGCGCGAGCATCGGCATCGCGGCGGCGATGGCGGCGATCGGTGGCGTCGCGTTCGTGCTCTGGGAGTTGTTCGGCACCCGCAACCCGATCGTCGACTTGCGCATTCTGCGCTACCGCACGGTCGCGGTCGGCGTAATGCTCGCGGCGGGCATTGCGGCCACGCTCTTCGCCACGACCTTCGTGCTGCCGCAATACGCGCAAGGCGTGCTCGGCTTCACGGCATTCGACAGCGGCGAACTCGTGCTGTTCCGGGCGCTGCCCATCATGCTGATCGCGCCGGTCGTGGCGGGGCTCGTCGGCGCCGGCCGCGTCGACGTCCGCGCCGCAATGGCCACCGGCTATCTGCTCACCGCGATCGGATCGTTCCTGATCGCCGGCATCACGACGAGCTCGACCTCGTTCACGCAACTGCTGCCGGGACTCGTCATCGGCGGCCTCGGCACGGCGATGCTCTTCATCCCGCTCTTGATCGCGGTCCAGACATCAACGTCGGCCGAAGATGCGCCGAAGGCGAGCTCGTTCATCACGCTGGCCTTCCAGCTCGGCGGCTCGGTCGCAAGCGCGATACTGGTGACGCTGATCGATCGCCGCACCGATTTCCACGCTGCTATCATCGATGGAAACCTCGGGCTGGATCACCCCGCGGTACGCAGCGCGATGCAGGCGATCTCGCCCTCGCAATTGGCCGCACTTGCGATGGCGCAAGCCCAAACGCTCGCCTTCGCCGACGTGGCTTACGCCGCCGCCGCCATCGCTGCGATCATGATCCCGATCGTCTTTTTCTTACAACGCTCACGCCATGCCATCACGGAAATATCGTTCGAATGAAAACGCTCCACTTGACCGACGAACACAGCGCCGCCGTCGCGCGGCTCGACGCCGATCTCGCGATCGCCGCAACCGGCTTCACCGGCAACGGCCGCACCTTACACGCGGTGCGCCGCGAAGTGCTCGACGCCTACCGCTGCGCGCTTGCCGCCGCCGCCGGCATTGCCCACGACCCGCACTGGCACGTGCTCGCGATCGGTGTCGGCACGTTCATCGCGTGCGTTTCCGGCAGCGCGCGCTCGCAGCACGCGGCCGCCGCGCTCGCGCGATTGTGGTTATTGCGCGTCGAGCTGCTGCCGGAACTGCCTCACCCGCCGGCGGCAAGCAGGGCGCGCAGCGCGTCTTCGTCGAGGATCTCGATTCCCAGCGACTCCGCTTTCGTGAGTTTCGAGCCGGCCTCTTCACCGGCCACGACGTAGGTCGTTTTCTTGCTCACGGCCGAGGTCACTTTGCCGCCGGCCGCAACGATCAGTTCGCTCGCTTCGTCGCGCGTGAGGTTCGGCAGCGTTCCGGTCAGCACGAACGTCTTGCCGGCCAGCGGCCCGGCGCTGACGCGTTCGCGTTTGGGTGCGGTGAGATCGACCCCGGCCGCGCGCAAGCGTTCGATCAGCGCGCGATTGGCAGCTTGCTGGAAGAACAGCACCACGCTGGCGGCGATTTGCGCGCCGATGCCCTCGCTCGTGATCAGGTCGGCCTCGCTCGCCGCCATCAGCGCATCGATCGTGCCGTAATCGCCGGCGAGGATCGCGGCGTTCTGCGCGCCGACCATCCGGATCCCGAGGCCGAAGAGCAGCCGCGCCAGACCGCGTTTTTTTGAGCCGGCAATGTTGGCCAGCACGTTCGCGATCGTCTTGTCACCCATGCGCGGCAGCGTCGCGAGCCGTTCGGCCGTCAGCGCGTACAGGCCGCTGACGTCGTCGACGAGCCCTTCATCGACCAGCGCGAACGCCAACACGTCGCCGACGCCTTCGATGTCCATCGCGCCGCGCGAGGCGAAGTGGCGCACGCGTTCGCGCCGCTGCGCGGGACAGGTCGCGTTCGTGCAGCGCGCCATCGCCTCGCCCTCGGGATGATCGACGGCGAAGCCGCACACCGGGCAGTGCGTGGGCATGGTGAACTCTTTGAGCTTTTTCTTGCGCTCGGCGAGAACGGGTCCGACGACTTGCGGGATCACGTCGCCGGCCCGGCGCACGACGACCACGTCGCCTTCGCGAATATCCTGGCGGCGGATGTGATCTTCGTTGTGCAGCGTCGCCATCTTGACCGTCACGCCGCCGATCTGCACCGGCTCGAGCTCCGCGTACGGGTTGAGCGTGCCGGTGCGGCCGACGTTGATACCGATACGCACGAGCCGCGTGGTCGCCTCGCGCGCGCGGAACTTGTAGGCGATCGCCCAGCGCGGATCCTTGCCGGCGTAACCCAGCTTTTCTTGCAGCGCGAGATCATCGACCTTGACCACGATGCCGTCGATCTCGTAATCGAGCTTTTCGCGCTCGCCGTCCCAGCGTTCGGTGAACGCGATCACGTCCTCGATCGTCGCCGCGCGTTCCACGTGCGGGTTCGTCGCGAAGCCCTGCGCGCGCAAGAATTCGATCAAACCGAACTGAGTTGAGGGAAAGCCGTCGGCGTCCACGTCGCCCACGGCGTAGGCGAAGAACGACAGCCGCCGCTCCGCCGTCAGGCGCGCATCGAGCTGGCGGAGCGCGCCCGAGGCCGTATTGCGCGGGTTCGCATACAGCGGCTGTCCCGCGGCTTCGCGGCGCGCGTTGAGCGCGTTGAAGTCGCTTCGCCGGAAGTACACCTCGCCGCGCACGTCGATCGCGCGCACGCCCTTGCCGCGAAGCTTCAGCGGGATCGAGCGGATCGTGCGCAGGTTCTCGGTGACGTCTTCGCCGGTACTGCCGTCGCCGCGCGTGCCGCCACGTACGAAGGCGCCGTTTTCGTAGTGCAGTGAGACCGCGAGTCCGTCGATCTTCAGTTCGCACGTGTACGCCACGGTCGCGGTGCCGGCCAACTTGCGCACGCGCTCGTCGAACGCGCGCAATTCGTCGCCGTCGAAGGCGTTGCCGAGCGAGAGCATCGGCTTGCGGTGCGGATAGGGCGAGAAGCCGCTGGCAAGCGCCGAGCCCACCCGCACCGTCGGCGAATCCGGCGTGCGCAGTTTCGGGTCGGCGGCCTCGAGGTCGATCAGCTCGCGCAGCAGCGCGTCGTAGTCGGCGTCCGACAGCTGCGGATCGTCGAGGACGTGATAGCGATAGTTCGCGTCGTCGAGCTGTTTCCGCAGGGCGGCCGCGCGCTCAGCGGCGCGCGGCACCGGCATGTTTGGGCGAGAACACCTGGATCACGTACCCATCCGGATCGGTGATCACCGCGACGCGCCCGAAGGCCTGATCGTAGGGATCTTGCAGGATGCGCACACCGGCCATGCGCGCGTCGGTGATGAACGCGTCGACGTTGTCGACGTTGAAGCCGAGCTGCAGCGAACCCGGCCGCACGACGAGCGTTTCGCTATCGGGGTGCAGACCCAACCGCTGGCCGTCGCCGAGCTCGAAATCCACCCAATCCGGAAACGCGTCGGTGCCGACGCGCAGCAACAGCACATCCCGGTAAAACGCGCGCGAACGCGCCAAATCGGAACACACAAGCATGGCCATAGCAAAGGCCGTCATTTGGGTTCTCTTCGTTAGGCTTCGACGGGAACCCGGTCCTCCGCGACCAGATCGCCGAGGGTCTGCAGGTTGGCGGCTTCGTGCGCGGCGATCTTGGCGTCGTCGACGTGGATGCCGTGCGCGCGCTCGTCGGCCAGCACCGCTTTGAGATACTGGCCGGTGAACGACGCCGGGTTCGCGGCAAGCTCCTCGGGCGTCCCGGTGCCGACGATCGTCCCGCCGCGGTCCCCGCCCTCGGGGCCCATGTCGATCAGGTAATCGGCGGTCTTGATCACGTCGAGGTTGTGCTCGATCACGAGCACCGTGTTGCCGACCGAGACCAGCCGCTGCAGCACGTCGAGCAGCTTGTGGATGTCGGCGAAGTGCAGACCGGTCGTCGGTTCGTCGAGCACGTAGAACGTGCGGCCCGTGGCGCGCTTCGAGAGCTCGGTCGCGAGCTTGATGCGCTGCGCCTCACCGCCCGAGAGCTGCGTGGCCGGCTGGCCCATCTTGATGTAACCGAGGCCGACTTCCGCGATCGTCTTCAGTTTGTTCGCAATGCGCGGAATGACCGCGAAGAACTCGCTCGCCTCATCGACGCGCATTTCCAGCACGTCGGAGATCGACTTGCCCTTGTACTTCACCTCGAGCGTCTGCGCGTTGTAGCGTTTGCCTTTGCAGACCTCGCACGGCACGTAGACGTCGGGCAGAAAGTGCATCTCGATCTTGATGATGCCGTCGCCCTGACACGATTCGCAGCGCCCGCCCTTGACGTTGAACGAGAACCGGCCCGGCGTGTAGCCGCGCAGCTTCGCTTCGGGCGTCATCGAAAACAGCTCGCGGATCAAATCGAATGCGCCGGTGTAAGTCGCCGGATTGGAACGCGGCGTACGGCCGATCGGCGACTGATCGATCACGACCATCTTGTCGAGTTCGGCCGCGCCCTTGACGCTGCCGTACGTCCCGCCGGCGGGCTGGTGGTGCAGATGCTGGTTGAGCGCCTTGACGACGACCTCGTTGACGAGCGTCGATTTGCCGCTGCCGCTCACGCCGGTGACGCACGTGAAGGTGCCCAGCGGAATGTCGACGTCGAGGCCCTTGAGGTTGTTGGCCTTGGCGTTCTTCACCGCGAGCGTGGCTTTGCCGGTACGGCGCTTCTTCGGGATCGCGATGAATTGGCGGCCTGAGAGGTACGCGCCGGTCAGCGATTCAGGATTCTTGAGGATCTCCTCGATCGGGCCGACCGAGAGGATATAGCCGCCCTCGGCACCGGCGCCCGGACCGATATCGACGATCACGTCGGCATGGCGCATCGTATCTTCATCGTGCTCGATGATGATCAGCGTGTTGCCGATGTCGCGCAGCGTTTGCAGCGTCGCCAAGAGCCGGTCGTTGTCGCGTTGATGCAAACCGATCGACGGCTCGTCCAAGATATAGAGCACGCCGACCAGCGACGAGCCGATCTGCGTCGCGAGGCGAATGCGCTGCGACTCCCCGCCCGAAAGCGTCGTGGCCGAACGCGAGAGATTGAGGTACCCGAGCCCGACGTTGGTGAGAAAGCCGAGCCGCGCGCGGATTTCCTTGAAGATCTGATGACCGATTTGGTTCTCACGCTCGGTCGGCGCGAAGTGGGCGAAGAACTCCTCGGCCACTTCGACCGACATCGTCGTGACGTCGTTGATATTCTTGCCGGCGATGGTGACCGCCAGAACTTCCGGCTTGAGCCGCGCCCCGCCGCACACCTTGCAGACGGAGGAGGACATGTATTTCTCGATGTCTTCCTTGACGTAGTCGCTGCTGGTTTCGTTGAAGCGCCGCTGCAGGTTGCCGATGACGCCCTCGAACGATGCTTCGTAATCCCAGGTGTGACCGCTGCGCGCTTCGTACGAGAATTTCTGCTTCTTGTCGCTGCCGTAGAGGATCGTGTCGACCAGATCCTCGGGCATGTTCTCGATCGGCGTCGTCGTCTTTACGCGCCGCGAACGCAGCACGCGCTCGACCTGCTGCAAGTAGTACGGGTTCATCGAGGGGAAGCGTCCGCCGCCGATCGACTTCGACCACGGCACGATCGCGCCGTCGGCAATCGACTTCGTGCGATCGGGAATCACTTTCCACGGGTCGATCTCGATCTTCACGCCGAGACCGCTGCACGACGGACAGGCCCCGAACGGAGCGTTGAACGAGAACAGCCGCGGTTCGAGTTCCTGGAACGACAGCCCGCAATTCGCGCACGCGAACGCTTCGCTGAACGTGAGCTGCTCTTGCTTCTTCGAGCCCGGTGCTTCATACAGCACCACGACGATGCCGCTCGAGAGCCGCAACGTGGTTTCGATCGAGTCGGTGAGGCGCTTGCGGATGTCGGCCTTCATCACGAGCCGGTCGACGACGACCTCGATCGTGTGCTTCTTCTTCTTGTCGAGATCGATCTTTTCGCGCAGTTCGCGGATCACGCCGTCAATGCGGACGCGCGCGAAGCCCTCTTTTCCAATTTCCTCGAACAGCTTGGCATACTCGCCCTTGCGGTCGCGGATGACCGGCGCGAGCAGCTGAATGCGCGTGCCTTCGGGCAGCTCCATGATCTGATCGACGATCTGCTGGCTCGACTGGGCGCTGACTTCGCGGCCGCACTGATAACAGTGCGGGATGCCGATGCGCGCGAAGAGCAAACGCAAGTAATCGTAGATTTCGGTGACCGTGCCCACCGTCGAGCGCGGATTGCGCGAGGTCGACTTCTGATCGATTGAGATCGCCGGCGAGAGCCCCTCGATATAGTCGACGTCGGGCTTCTCCATCTGGCCGAGAAATTGCCGGGCGTACGATGAGAGCGACTCGACATAACGGCGCTGGCCCTCAGCATAGATCGTGTCGAAGGCGAGCGAGGACTTGCCTGACCCGGAGAGCCCGGTGATCACGATGAGCCGGTTGCGCGGCAAGGTCAGATCGATGTTCTTGAGGTTATGTTCGCGCGCTCCCTTGATGACGATCGCATCGAGGGCGCGCGAAGGTGCCGGCGCCATATCTCTGTTGAACCCGGACCGGGCTTAAATCGTTGCTGAGGGCGGCGGCGGGGGTACCCCGGGACGCAGGACGAGGTACTCGCCGACCACGACCAGGACGGCGTAGGCGACGACGAGCTGCGAGATGATCGCGGCGATGACCGGGCCGAGCAGCGGCGCGAACGAGAAGACGTGCGCGATCAACTTACCGATCAGCTGCAAGATGCCGAGCAAAATACCGATGATCAGCGTCGTGCCGAAACGCGAGCGAGCGATCGCATACGATTCGCGCAGGGCGTTCAGGCCGCGCCGGTTGCCGACGACGGCCGCCGCGATCGTGTACAGCGTGAACAGATAGAAGGCGAAGATCGACAGCAAGAACGTGAACGGCGCGAGCAGCACCGCGACGATGCCGAACACGAACAGCCAGACCGCGGCAGTCAGCACATTCCCGGCATCTTCGTTCACCGCGCGGGTGCCGTCCGCCAGCGTGGTCACGCCGCGCTGCCACGCCGCGCCGGCCATCCCGGCCGTGTAACACTGCGTGACGATGTAGCCCGCAATCGCGATGACGGCTACGAAGACGCCCGACACGAAAGCGCCCAGCCCGTACGCGAAGGAGACGGCGGCGCCGCTCGGCTCGCCGTACGTATCGGGCGTGTTGAGCGCGTAGACCCCGGTGACGAGCCCGACCACCAGGCCCACGACGATGCCGGGGACGATGATCACCCAATTCCGCGTGAGCAGCTCCCAGGCGCGGGCAAAAACGTTCTCGACGGTCGGAACCTGCACGGCGTTCTCCTCGTGAGCGACACTTGTCATCCCGAGCTTGTCGAGGGACCGCCACAATCATTCCGATTACGGAGAGGACACCCCTTGCGCGTCGCCCAGCGGCAGCACGTCGAGGACGCCGGCGATGTCGTTCACGACGGCGTCGGGCGGCCGGGCGCCCTCGGGGAGCGGGATCGCGTGGACGTCGACCAGGACCGTGAACAGGCCGACCTCGGCGGCGCCGATGATGTCGCGATCGTAGCGGTCGCCCACCATCGCCGTGCGCGCCGGCTCGGTCCCGAGCGTGCGGCACGCGAGGCGAAAGATCTCCGGGTCCGGCTTGACCATCCCCATCTCGTCGGCCAGGAACAGCGCGTCGACGTGCAAGCGCAAACCAACGCGGTCGACCTTCTCGTTGTGCGTGGCGGCGAAGCCGTTGGTCACGATCCCGATCTTGCAGCCGTGCGCGCGCAGCGCGAGCACGAGGTCGAGGGCGCCGGGAAACAGTTCGAGGTTGCCCGCGCGATAACGCGTGTAGCGCTCGCCGCAACGTTCCGCAAGTTCCGCATCGAGCGGCACGCCGCTTGCGACCAGCGCATCGCTCCACAACTGCGCGCGCGCATCGTGGATCGGCATCGTCAGATGTTCTTGCGAGAGCTTCTTCCAGAAACCGTTCGCTTGCAGAACGTACTCGCGAAAGAGCCGCTCGGCGTCGACGCCGCGTTCGGCCGCGACTTCCTCAGCAACGCGGCGCGCGGCGCGTTTGTACGCGTTCGAATCGTCGAGCAGCGTGTCGTCGAGGTCGAAGAGGACGGTGTCGATCGTGCGCTGGTGCATCTTACGGATGGACGCGGAACGTGCGCAGGGCGAAGGCGGGTAACACGAAGCTCAGCAGTTCGCCGTCGACGCGCGCCTCGCCCGCGACCGGGCGTTCGCACGCATCGACCGGGCTCGCCGTGCGCATGCGCCCGCCGCAGCGCAGCTCGACGCGCCGTCCCTCGCCGTCGCACTCGCGCACGCGCACGATGATGCCGTCGCCGTCGTCGGCCGGTTTCGTCGCGACGACGAGAACGGCTGGATCGTCGCAGGTGAACAAGCGCACGCGTTCCGGTTCGGCGTAGTCGCGCCACGCGGCCTCGAGAGCGCCGATCGTCGCACCCGCGGTCGGCGTGAGCGCGTAGGCGATGTGATGCTCGCCGCGATCGGCCTGCGGATCGGGCCACTGGGGCGAACGCAACAGCGAGGTGCCGATGCGCACGCCGCCGTGACGCAGTGCGAACGCACTCCACCCATAGGTGTCGGGCGCGAGGATCGCCACGCCGGCCTCGCCGTCGGTGGCGTGCACCCAGCGCTGCGCCGGCACCTCGAAGCGCGCGCGCTCGGCCGGCGTGCGCGGCTTGGCCGTGCGCGCGAGCGAGCCGTGCGGCATGCCGAAGCGCACCTCGTCGGTGCGCACGGCGAAGCGGTGTTCCGCGCGCAGGATGCGGTGCTTTGCTTGCCAGCCCACGTTGAGCTCGATCCGCAAATACGGTTCGCCGGCGCCCAGCGCGATGCGCATCGCAATTGCGGTACCGTCGCCGTTCAGCTTCACGATCAGCGTGTCGTCTTCGATCGACGCGCCGGCCGGTTTCAGCTTTTTGGGATGCCGCTCGTAGGACGCATCGAGGTTCCAAGCATCGTAGGTGCGCGGCTTGTCGACGTAAAGCATCAGCCCGTTCGCGATCGCGGCGAGGTTGCGGCCGTCGACGCCGGAGAGCTCGGTCACGGTGCCGTCGCGGCGCACGCGCGCGCGGACGTAATCGTTGGCGAACACGTAGGTATCGCCGTCGGCGACCGGCGCGACCGGAGCCGCCGGCGCGAGCACGACGTCGGAGCGCGGCAGGATCGAACGTGCCGCGGCGGCGACGCGTTCGACGATCCGTTCAGCGCGCTCGTATTCGTGCAGCACCTCGGCGTAGGCCGCGCCGATCGCGCTGCCGGCCATCACGTCGTGGAACTGATTGCGCAGCACGAGCGTCCAGGCGGTGCGCAGATCGTCGAGCAGCGGCGCGATCGCGCTCGCCGGCGCGCGCACGCCGATGCACCACGCGCACAGTTCTTCGGCTTCGCCCAGCGCCCGCTCCAGCGCGGCGTTGCGCGACTTGACGTCGCGGTGCGTCGTGTACGTGCCGCGATGGGTCTCGAGGTAGAGCTCGCCGCGGTACTGCGGCAGCGTGCGCCGGTCGACGGCGGCGAACCAGTCCGCCACGCTCTCCCACGGCCGCTCGTTCTGCGGCACGTCCGCGATCTCGCGGTCGGTCACGCCGCCGCCGCCGTCGCCGTAACCGTGCACGAGGATCTCGTTGCGATCGCGCGCGATGGCTTGCCGCGCCGGCGTCGCTTCGCCCTCGTATTTGTCGATCACGGCCGAGACCATATGCGAGCCGTCGTCGCCGTACCAGGCGAATTGCGGATACGGCCAGCGCGTTGTCTCATTCCATTGCAGTTTGGTCGTGGCGAAGAAGTGCAAGCCCGCGTGCGTTGCGAGCAGCGGCAACGTGTTCGGAAACCCGAACGTGTCGGGCAGCCACACGACATCCGGCACGGTGCCGAGCTTCGCAGTCGTGTAGCGCACGCCGTAAGCGAATTGGCGCAAGATCGATTCGCCCGACGGGGCGTGCAGATCCGGCTCGACCCACATCGTTGCCACGCTCGCATCCCAGCCACGCCCGACGCGCTCGCGCACCCGCGCGAACAAATCCGGATCGTCCGCTTCCACCCACGCATAGAGCTGCGGCTGGCTCTGCGCGTACACGTAGCGCTCGTCGATCGTCATCTGCCGCAGTGCGGTCGCAAAGGTGCGCAGCGCCTTTCGCCGCGCGTCCGCATACGTCCACAACCACGCGAGATCGAGATGCGCGTGGCCGACCATCGGAACGCCACGATGCTCGCGGTCCCTCGACAAGCTCGGGATGACATGAGGGATCGACTCGACGTGCAGCGTTTCGTGCGGCTTCTGTTCGGCGCGGGCAAGCATCCAACGCCAGCGCAAGCCGTCGCCGGCGGGGAGGCCCGCGATCGGCAGCGACCGCCGCTCGACGGTCAGCGTTAGCTCGTGCGAACCGTCGATCGACGGCAGATCGATCGTGGTATGTTTCCCGTCGAACGCCCCCGCAATCGCACCGTCGATGCGCAACAAAGCGCCCGTGCGCGTGGGATAGCTCATCCGCAACGCCCGGCCGTCGAACGCGAACGTGGCGCGCAGCGTGACGGTACGCTCGTCGGCAGCGCACCGCTCGAGGCGCACGCGCATCGTTAGAACGTCTTTTGCAGGCTGTCGTTCGAGCGGGAGCAGTTGTTGCGTTTCGCGTGCTGCTTGTCGTCGAGGACATAGCGCACGAGCACCATCACCGGATCGGTCCGTTGCGAGGTGGCACGGAAGATACGGAACTGCAGCGGATACGCCACGCCCGCCGCGAGCGCCGGCAACGGCTGCTCCGCGACCACGTTGCCGTCGCGCAACAGTTCGGCATGCTGGGCCGTGTGCGGCTGTTGCGACTCGACGCCGATGTTCGAGAACACGCCGGTGATCAGTAGGCGGTCGGCAGTTGCCGCGCGCACGGAACCTTTTACCACCTTGATCTGCAGATCGGTGACGGAAATATCGCTGCCCGGGCACGGCGCCGGTGACGGGGTCGCCATGGCGAGCACACCGGCCAGAAAAACCGCGATCATACCCGCGTTGTTAGCCCAACGCGGCTTGTTGGCCCCCTCTTACGGGGTGGCAAGTACGGCGAAGGATGCGAGGCCTGCGGCCCGGTCTATGCGGCGGCGCGGCAGGGTGTACGGTGCGGCGAGCGAGGTGACGACGCCGGGCCGCTCGGTGAGGGCCGCCTTCATCCCGGCGCGCTGCATCAGGGTGAGCGTCGCCGCATTCCACCGGCCGGCCGGGTACGCGTAGGTCGTCGGCCGTGCCAGGTACCGCGAGAGCGCCGTCACGCAGGCGGACACCTCGTGCGCCGCCGCCTGCGCGCTCACCCGCGAGAGGTCGAGGTGGTGCGTGCCGTGGCAACCGATCTCCATGCCGTTCGCGCGCATCATGCGCAGCTGTTTCCAACCGGCGTGCTTGGCGTCGCCCACGAAACCCGCGCTGATGTAGAAGCTCGCGCGATCGCCGTACTTACGCAAGAGCGGCGTGACGACCGTGGCGCCGTCGGTGTACCCGTCATCGAAGGTGAGGACGACCGCGTTGCGCGGATGCTGACCGCGGCGCAGCGCGTCGGCCAAATCGTTCATCGTGATCGTCCGGATCGAATGCGCGCGCAGCCACGCGAGCTGCGCTTCGAATGCCGACGGCTCGAGCGTCAGCGACTTTCCGACCGCGCCCGGCGGCGTGCGCGGGTCGACCATGTGATACATCAGCACCGGTACCCCCGCGACGGGCGCGGCAGCGATGGTGCCGGCGAGGATCGCGAGCAGGCAAACGAGACGCATCAAGAACCCCCGGGAACGATAACCGCAAGCGCGCGGAAGCGCAACGTTCCGGCCGCGTGCACCGGTGCCCCGCCGAGCGACGGAACGACGTATACCGACGTTAACCTTACGGGCGGATTGAGATCGGGCGGCAGCGCGATCGCGATACGCCGCCAGCCGGTCCAGTCGACGTTCTTGGCCAGCGTGAGCAGCGATTTCTCGCCGTAACGATTGACGAACGACGCGCGCAGCGGCACGCCGTTGCCGTCGCCGAAGACCTCGAGCGTGAACCGCACCGGTTCGCCGGGCAGCGGTATCACGACGTTCGCATACGCCGCCCGCGCGCTGCCGGTAAAATCATACGCGAGCGCCGTTTCCGGATACGCCGGAACGGTGACGGTGTGGTTGCCGACGCGAATGGGCGTCGTCGCCGTCACCGCGCCGAGCGTCGCGGTAGCAATTGCGTCGCCGGCTTGCGTGTCGTACACGACGCGCGGCCCGCTCGCCGTTTGCGCGCCGAGCATCCAGCGCACGGGCGCGTCGCCGAGCACGATCGGCGCCCCGCGTTCGTCGGCAGCGGTAACGGTCAGCGGGAGCTGAACGCCGCGCGCGGGATTCGGACGATCGGGCGCGATCGCAAGCGACGTGACGTGGTCGACCGTACGATACGCAACCTGGGCCGTCAACGTGCTGCCGCGTTCGCGCACGACCGCGACGTGCGCGCCCAGCGCGGGATCCGCTATCAGCGGCGCAACGTCGGCAGCGCGCATGCGATGATCGCCGTCATCGACGATCGCGCCGCGCAACGCGACGGCGGCGCCGCGATACGCGATGAACGACGACGGTCGCACGACGAGATGCGGATGCGCGCCGATCGGCGCGTCGCTGTACGCCAGCAGCGCATCGGCGACCGGGCGTTCGCGTCCGTCGCTCGGATCGTTGACCACGGCCGGCGCAGCCTCGCCGAGCGGGCGCGCCACGAGCGTGGCCGAACCGCCGGAATCGAACGCGAGGCCGTCGGTCGCGCCGAAGCCGCGCATCAACGCGCCGAACTCCGGTCGCGTGAGCCCGACCGACACCGCCGCGTTGCGTCCGTCGGCCACGATCAGCAGCAGCGTACCGTCAGGTTCAAGCGCGGCGCCGGCAACCGGAAAGCGCACGTTGCTCTCCTCGGGCGCCGGACTGTACGGATCGACGATCGCAGCGCCGTGCGCAACGAGCAGCGGACCGCCGCCGACGGCAGCTCGCAACTGCTCCGCCGCGGGCGTCGTGTCGAACGCGAGCGTCACCGTGTCGCCGACGTTCGGCAACGGCCCCAGCGCTTGCGCCGCGGGACCGAAACCGAGCAGCGCACCGGTGACCGGCCCCGCCGGCGGCGCGCCGACCGCGCTGACGCGATACGTTCCGGGCGATCCGGCCGGCGTATCGACCGGATCGAGCGTCGCGGCGATGACGTTCGGCCTTGCGCTGAGCGTGCCGTAGGCGGGCGTGAGCAGCGCCGCACCGCCTTGCGGCGGCCACTCGTTGACGCCGGTGAGCGGCAGCTGCGTCGCACCGTACGCAACGGTGCCGGCAAAGCTCACGTAGCCGATGCCGACGTCGCCCGTGCTCGACACGTTGAGCGCGGCGCGCTTCGACGGCGTGCGCAGCAGCGCGCCGTCGCGCACGACGACGTTGAGCGGCTGGTTCGTGTTGCCGATGTCGAAGTAATCGGCGTTGACGCCGGCGACGGCCCCCGTGCGCACGGCCATCGACGATACGGTCTCACCGCTCGAGATCATGTGGTCGCGCGCGACCGCCGTTTCCAACCGCACCGCCGGATCGTGCGTGTCGATCGCGACGACGTGGATCACGAGCGGACCGGCGTTCGTCGTCAGGCGGTAATCGGCGCGCCGAATGCCCGGCGCAACATCTTCGGGCACCGACCACTGCGCCACGACGAGCGGAAACGGCGCCGGCGGCGCTAAGGTGACGGGCAGCGCGATCACGGTTTGCTCAGCGGGGTCGGTTCGACGTGGGGCCGCGGGGCGGTGACGATCGTTCCGAGCGGCGCCGTGCTATAGACGAACAAGGCGTCGGTGACGTAGCGCTCTTCGCTGAAGTCCGACGGCGTATTGCGCACGGTCGTCGCGCTATTGCCCGGCGCGCGCGAAACGAGCGTCACCGAACCGCCGGAATCGAGCGCCATCGCATCGATCATGCCGTAGCCGCGCAACAGCTCGCCGAACTCGGGCCGCGTCATGCCGATCGAGCGTTCCGGATGACGGCCGTCGACCGATGCGAACATCAGCGTGCCGTCGGGCATCGTGCCGATCGCGATCACCGGCCATTGCACGTCACGCTCGTCGGGCGCAGGCGCGTGCTTGTCTTCGTACCATTGCCCGTCTTTGAGCAGCAACGGACCCGAACCGATGCCGGCCACCGCGCCCGGCACCGGCGGATCGATCGCATAGCTGAGATCGATCACATCTCCGGGCTTCGGCAGCGGCTCGCGTGCCAGCGGGCCGAAGCCGATGCCCCACGTCACCGGGGTCGCGACCGTCATCGGATGCAGGGAGAGTACGCGGTAGCGCGTATCGCCGAGCGGCTGCAGCGCGGCGAACGTCACGCCGGGCGCCGCCGGCAGCGTCTTGCCGAAATCGGGAGTAATAATCACCGCATCGCGCGTCGGCCACGAGTTGAAGAGCGTGACCGGATAGGAGCGCGTGCCGTCGACGGCTTTGGCGCGCAGATGGAAGCGCGCGAACGTGGGTTTGTTCGTGCGATCGAAGATCACCGCTTCGTGATCGGTCGGGCCGTGATAGAGCACGCCGGACTTGATCAGCAATCCCTGCGGTTCGTAGGTGCGGCCGATGTCGAAGTAGTCGCCGTTCGCGCCGGCGACCGCGTGCGTGCGCAGCGCGAGGTCGGACGTGCGTTCGCCGGTCGAGATGATGTGATCGTGCGAGAGCGCGGTGTCGAAGTGCAGCGTCGGTTCCTTCGGATCGATTGCGATCAACTGGATAACGTGCGGAACCGCTTTGGTCGTCATCGCGTACTGGCCGAACGTGATACCCGGCGCCGTCGTCTCGACGTTCATCCAGCGCAGGTTCGGCTGTTGCGCGATCAGCCCGAACATGTGCGCGAGCGCGCGCAGATCGCGCGTTCCCGAGCCGAAGATTCGCCCCCAATCGATGCCGTCGTGCACTTCGCCGACCGCCGCCACCGGCGTGCCGTCATCGAGGATGGCGTCGAGGCCGGTGCTGCCCACGCCGTCGGGCGCGACCGTCACGTTGCCGGTCAGCGCGTGCAGCGCGTGCCCCTGAATCGAACCGCGAACGCCGTCGAGCGCGAGCCTGCCGTGCAACCCGTCCGCCGACGTGAACGCGACCTTATGTGCTTCGCCGGCGCTCAAGACCACGTCGGGGTTGGCGAACAATGCGGCGACCGGCGCAACCGGCAACGCGTCTGCGGTCAAATGCTGCTCGACGTTCTGCCCGTCGTCGACCGCGTTCGCGCTGAACGGATACGCCGTATCGCCGATGACGTTGCCGTGCAGATCGTAGGTGAGGTGCGTGGCCGCATCGAGCGTACCGTTCAAGCCGGCGACCTCCAGCTTGGCTGCACCGGTGCTGCGTACCAGCGACAGCGTCGCATTATTCAAGCGGACGTGCAGATGGGCGAGATTGAGCGTGTGCGCGGCACTCGGCGCACCGTTCAGTTCATCGCCCGTCACGCGATCGACGGCAACCGTAACGTGCAGACCGGTCGGACGCACGTCCCAAGCGTCACCGTTGACCGCATAGGCGACGCGATCGGCCGTGACCGTTGCCGATCCGCTTGCGGTCTGCGCACTCACGCCTTCCAGGATCGTGAGCCCGTCTTCACGGCGCAGATTTGCGATCGTGGCGTTGCCGCCGACGGCACCCGACAACGCCCGCTCGACGACCATCTTCTCGATCGCATCGTGCGCCGCGGCCGCGAACGCGATGAGGAAGATGACGATGCACGCGCCGATGACGGCGTAGCGATGCCACGTGGGCCGAGGGAACGTGCGCTTCGCTGAAGCAACACCGCTTTTGATGGTCACCCGCTTCCTCGCCTGGACGGCCTTCGTTTGCTTCATGCTGATGGCAGCACCCGTAAGGGGAGCGAGTGACGGACTTCCGCAGATCGCTTCCGGTGGACGAACGCCGTACGTCGCCGTCATCGTGTGGCACGACGTCGTTCCGGCGAAGGAACTTTGGTTCGACACCCCGCTCGATACCTTCAAAACGCAGCTCGCCGCGATCGCGCGCGGCGGCTATCACGTGATCACGCTCGAGACGTTGCGCGCGCACCTCGAGCACGGCGCACCGTTACCGGGCAAGCCGCTCGCCTTGACCTTCGATGACAACGGCCACGGCATCTACGAAAACGCCTTCCCGTTGCTACGGCAGTATCATTATCCCGCCACAATGTTCGTGCACTCGAACTTCGTCGGCACGACGACGCACGGCAAGCGGCACACGACCTGGCCGCAGTTGCTCGAGATGTCGCGCAGCGGCATCATGACGATCCAGAGCCTCACCGCCAATCATCCGCCCGATCTGCGGCAGCTCAGCGACGCGGATGTGGTGCACGAGCTCACGCTCTCGCGCACGTCGCTGCAGTATCACCTCGGCCATAAGATCTACGCGCTCGTCTATCCCGAAGACAACTACGACGAACGGCTCGAGAAGCTCGCCGCAGCCAACGGCTACGACATGGCGTTCATCGAGGATTGGGGCAGCGCCGGCGAATCCGCCAACCTGCTGGAAATCCACCGCTACTCCGCCCTCACCCGCTTCCCCCAAGCCCTATCGGACGTCGCAGCCGGCCATAGCTAATTTGTGCGGATCGAAGCGGCTAACTTGACTGCCTGATCTTCATCGTCATGCGCTCCACGTTCTAGGAGCATTGCTCGCAACGCGCTGGAAAGACCCGTGTCCAGGGCGCTCATCAGAAGCTCACGAGGCCGCGCCTCGGTTTTCCCGAGAACAATGCCGAGTTGCGAAAAACGGCGTTCGACGAAGCCGGTCAAACGAGCTGCTGATTCAAGCTCGCCGTTTAGGGCTGCCACGGTCGCCAGATGCTGCAGCGCGACCAAAACGATTAGCTGGTCGCTCCCGCGCGCCGCCGCGACCGCCATCGTGCCCGCGGTATGCGCTCCCGGCAGGTCGCCCGCGACGATGCGATATCCCGCAAGATTGCAAAGGAGGTACATCTCATCTCGTCGCGAGCCGGAGCGGTTCGCATCTTCGAGCGCCGCCTCTGCAGCGGCGATTGCTGCCGGCACGTTACCAGAGAGGTATTCGACGTCGGCCAAATAGTGCCCGATATGCGAAAGATAGAATTCTTCGTCAAGTGCCCTGCAGAACTCGAGAGCAATTAAAAAGTCGGCTCGGGCGTCTGACAGTCTTGCGCAGTCCTTTGCAATGCACGCACGTTCCATATGCGTGTGCATTGCCAGGCGAGGGCGGCGCTTCGGCGTTTTCTCGATGCCTGCGAATGCCTGTTCGAGTACGCGCTCAGCCTGTTCGAACTCACCCAATTGCCGTAACCTCGAAGAGAGGTTAATGAGGAGCATTACCTCTCCATCCCCACCAAGCGCCCGATCGAAATCAACGGCGCGGCGTGCAAGCTCCACGCCTGCAGATCGTTCGACAATACGAGATCGAAATTCCAGGACGTCAACAACCGTCCAAGACACCTCGTTTAAGTCGACCGTTGGGGAGAGCTCATCGAAATAGCCGCGTAACTCTTCATCAAGTCCGCTCTCGTACCAGAGCGAGCGCAGTCCGCAAACGATCTCCAGCGCGTCGGCTTGGCGGCCTCTTTCGCCCATCGTCCACCGAAGCGCACTTCGAATATTATCTAACTCAGGATAGAACGCGCTGCGCCAGTCGGAGCGGTTCGTAAAAGAGCGCAACCCAACGGCATGCCGGGCCAAGCCGGCAACCCATGAGGCATGCCGATCGGCAATGGCTCGGTGTTCGCCGGCTTCCTCGGCCTTTGCCTTGGCAAATGCGCAATGAACCTGCAACATTGAGTACCGCGGAATCTCTTGAGCCAGATTGCATTGGACGAGCGCCTTTTCGAAGAGCGCACTCATTGCGTCTCGCACGTTCGATTCGGAAAGCGCATCGTCAGAACATACGGTTTGCGCCGCTTCAAGGGTCCATCCGCCGGAGAACGCGCTCAGCCGTCGATAGAGTGTCCGCTCGCTAAATCCGAGCGAGGAGAAGCTCCAGTCCAGTGTGGCTTGCATCGTTCGCTGACGAGGTGGCAGATCGCGGTTGCCAACCAGATTTAGTCCGACGCTTTTCGAAACCTCATCACGTAGTGCTTCGAGCCCGCCTGGAGTAACACGCGATGCGACGATTTCGATCGCGAGCGGGATTCCGTCTACCGCCCGGCAGATGTCGGCGATCGCAGATAGCCGGACCGGCATTGCAACCTCCGGCGCCATCACGCTAGCCCTTTCGATGAACAGCTGAACGGCCGGCGAGTGTCGTAAGACTTCGACATTGCTCGTAGCCGGTGGAATCGGCAACGGCGCGAGTGGATAGACGGCTTCGCCTGCGATGCGTAAGCGCTCTCGGCTGGTCGCCAAGATTGCCACCGAAGGACACGCTTCGCGAAGTCTGCTCGCGAGCGTTGCGGCGGCTCCGATGACGTGCTCGCAATTGTCAAGCACGATCAAGAGATCTCGCTCGCGGAGCGCAGCGGCGATACGTTCGACCCCTTTGGCACCGGCTCGGACATCGATGCCAAAAATTCCGCCGACGACGGTCGCTACGTCAGCCTCATTACTTCGCGACCCAAGATCGGCAAACCAGAGGCCGTCTTTTTTCCTTCCCCCGAAGCCGTGCGCGACCGCAAGTGCCGTGCGTGTCTTTCCGACGCCTCCGTCTCCCGTGATGGTAACGATCTTCAAGCGCCCCAGCATATCGGAAATGGCGGCCACATCGCCTTGCCGTCCAAAAAATGAGTCTGCTTCAACGGGAAGGTTTGACATCGTTCGCGCCGGCTCCGACGCCCTGTTCTGCGCGGGCTTACGCTGCGCCGACGCCTCGAAGTCCGCCCGCTCGATGCCCGACAGGCCCAATACATCGGCCAGCATCGCTACGGTTGCCCGGTGAGGAACTCCGCGGATACCGCGTTCGTACGCGCTCACCGCAGCCGGACTGATTTGAGCGAGTTCCGCTAGCGCTTCCTGCGACAGGCTCGCTTCGAGGCGCCACTTCCGCAAGAGCAGCCCGAACGTAAACGACACGTGGCTCCATCTTCGCCGCCGCGATTCCGCGACGATTGTATGAATCGTCTGTGTTCCATTCCCCGTCGCCCCGATATCGTGGAGGACACAGACGCTACGCTCTGTTCTTTACGACTCGCTGCTTTTCCGCGGAGGTCATGCCGTGACTCCTAGTTTCAACGCGCCCTCGCGCACGACCGCCGCCGCATCACCACCCACTACCGCACAAGGAGCATCCAAAATGTTTTTCACGCTCAAAGACGGGACCGAACTCTTCTACAAAGACTGGGGTACCGGGAAACCGCTTTTCTTTCATCACGGCTGGCCGCTAAGCGCCGACGACTGGGACACGCAGATGATGTTCTTCTTACAGCGTGGCTATCGCGTCATCGCACACGACCGCCGAGGGCACGGCCGGTCGACGCAAACGGCCACAGGGAACGACATGGACACCTACGCTTCCGACGTTGCAGAACTCGTCCGATCGCTCGATCTTCGGGACGCCATTCATATTGGGCATTCGACCGGCGGCGGCGAAGTGACGCGCTACGTCGCGCGCCATGGCAACGGTCGCGTTCGGAAGGCCGTCATCATTAGCGCGATACCGCCGGTCCTCATCAAGTCCGAGTCGAACCCGGAAGGCGTCCCGCGGGAAGCGATCGACGGAATTCGCGAAGGCACCGCCTACAATCGCGCGCAGTTCTACCAGGACATCACCATTCCGTTTTACGGTTACAACCGCCCCGGGGCCAAGATCTCGCAGGGCATTCGCGACAACTGGTGGCGTCAAGGCATGATGGGCGGCATCAAAGCCCACTACGATTGCGTCAAAGTGTTCTCAGAAACCGACTTTCACGAAGATCTCAAGCTCATCGACGTCCCCGTGCTGGTGATGCATGGCGAAGACGATCAAATCGCGCCATTCCTTGCGACCGGCGCAAAATCGGTGAAATTGCTGAAGCACGGAACGCTCAAGTCATATCCCGGATTCTGTCACGGGATGCCGGCCACGAACGCGGAGCAAATCAACGCCGACCTGCTCGCGTTTATCGAGGCCTGACGCCTCTTGCGCGGCATATTAAAGCCAAATGCCGGTGATCGGCGCCGCAGTGGCGGCTTTGCCGCTGAGGGGTAAGCCGTAGAGGTCTTCGAGCGTGCGCAGGACGTTGTAGTGGTTGATGCGCTGCGGGTAGCGGCCGGCACGGATCATCGGGCCGACGAACATTGTCGGTATCGAGTTGACCGCATCGTAGCCTTCATCCCACGTGAAGATGACCAGCGTGTCGTGCGTCGCCGCCCACTTCAAGAGCGGCGTCAGATGCGCGGCGGCCCAATCGTCGCCTTCCTTGACCGTGCCGCTGTGCATGTCGTCGTCGACGTCGGGAACGATGAACGTCACCGTCGGTAATTGGTCGAACGACGTTAGGTCGTCGAGCGGGCGATGCAGTTGCTGCGGGATGTTGGTGAAGTGCGTCCATGGCGCGTGTTTTTGCGCGTACGTCCCGGCCCAACAGCCTACGAAGCCGGCCTTCGGTAACGCTTCGGAATACGCGACGAACGTAAGGTGTGCGGCGAGCAGTTCGCTCGCGATGTTCGGTGCATCCGCAGGAACGTCGCGCGCGGGGCAACCGTCGCCATTGGTATTCGTGAGGCCGGCGAAGAGCGCGAAGTAGTTCGGTTGGCTCGGGTGCATGACGCCGTATGCGTGCGTGAACAACGCGCCCGACCGCGCGACCGTGGCGAGATAGGGTGCGTTGCCGCTCTCGACGACTTGCGCGAGCGTGTGGTTCTCTTCAATGACGACCACAACGTGCGCCGGCCGCGGCAACGTCGCGGCTCGCGCGCCGCTTCCGAATAGTAACGCCACGATGAGCGCGACCACGATGAAGGCGGCCCCTCGACAAGCTCGGGGTGACATCACATCTCCACTCGCGGCCGCGTCACTGTTCGCCTTCGAAGTAGTCGAGGGACGGTTCGCTGCGCACGATGATGCCGGTCGCCTCGACCATTACTTTGCGCGAATCGGGATAGTGGCAGACGTCGCCCGCATCGATGTTGGCGAACATCAGGATCACGGCCGAGGTGTCGCCTTCGTTCGAGAGCCGGTGCGCGCCGCGCTCGCCGGTCGGAAACGCGATCACGTCGCCGGGCCGCAGTTCGAAGGTGCCTTGGGGCGTTCGCAGCGTCGGCGTGCCCGACCACACGACGAACGCTTCTTCTTCCTGCGTGTGCCAATGATTGGGGCAGTAGACTTCGCCGCGCTCGAGCACGCCGAGCGCGTATCCCAAGCGCGTCGCGCCGAGCAGCCGGCCGACCTCGGCCGCCGAACCGGTGTACGGCGGCGGGCCGTCGTCGGGCGCGATAGCGAGCTCGTCGAGGTTCACGCGCCGCGTCAGCACGCCGTTGCGCGCATCGAGCATGTCGCACAGCGCTTCCCAGCCGTGGTGAAACACCGGCATGCCGTCGCCGACGAGCAGGTGCCGTACGCCCAGCGCCAGCAGCTGCCGCACCGAAAGCGCCGCGCGCGCCGCGTCTTCGAGTTTTTCATCGGGCATCAGCCGGACCGCGCCGGCGGGTACGCCCCACAACGCGTCGCCCGTGATGGCGCTGCGATTGTTGCGGTGCACGAGCGCGAATTCGCCCGGCGTCTTGAATCCGTCGAGGCCAACGACGCTCCAGCCGAAGATCGATTCGCCGTGCCCAAGCGTGCGCGCGACGGGAACGCTCATCTCGTCCGCATCGGGCAGCGACGCGATCACCGGCACGTTGTAGCGCTGGGCGAACAGCGCGGCCGCGCGCTCGTGATCGCGATTGGTGATAACGACCGCCGCCAAACCCCGTTCGTCGACGAACGCCAGATCGTCGTCATCCGGCTCGAGCGGGTCGACCACCATGTTGCCGCCGTCGCCGGCGACGAACCACGCGTTGAAGAACATCGCGCGATCGGCTTGCCAGCGCGACCACGTCCACACACCCGGCACGATCGTGGTCTGCATCAGGATGCGCTCGCAATGCCGTCGGCGGCGTCGCGTGCGATCGCGTTCGCCGCGCGTTCACCCGCCGGACCGTATCCGCCGCCGCCGGCCGTTTGCACGACGAGCGTTTCGCCCGCGTTCACCTGCAGGGTCACCTTGGCTGGAAGCGTGCGCATCGTTTGTTCCCCCTCGTCGCCGGCCGCAATCAGCGTATGCCGTCCGGGTGCGCCGGCGCCGCCGCCGGCACTTCCCTGCGGCCGCACGGCATGCCGTTCACCCAAGAGCGAAATCGTCGCGCTGCCGCTGCGAACCTGCAACGCGCGCACGAGCCCCGCGCCGCCGCGCCGGCGGCCCGCGCCGGCGGTGTCATCCGCGAACTCATAACGCGTGACGCGCAGCGGAAAGGCGCGCTCGAGTACCTCGATCGGCGTATTGAGCGTGTTCGTCATGTGCGCTTGGATCGCATCGACGCCGTCGGCCTCGGGACGCGCACCCATTCCGCAGCCGTTTGTCTCGTAGAACGCCCACGGCGCGCCGCGCTCGTCGATGCCGCCCATCATGACGTTGTTCATCGAACCGCCGCTCTGCGCGGGCACGCGATCGGGCGCGAGCATTCCGAGCGCCGCGAGCACGAGATCCGCATTGCGCATCGACGTCTCGACGTTGCCGGCCGAGACCGGCGCCGGACGGTGCGGGTTCAACAGCGTGCCTTCGGGCACGTGCACTTCGATCGGCCGGAACACGCCGTCGTTCATCGGAATATCCGCCGCCAGCAACGCGCGGATCGCATAGTATACGCCGGATAGCGTGACGCCGTAGACGGCGTTGAGCGGCATCGGCAGCTGCGGCGAGGTACCAGTGTAGTCGAGCCGCATCGCCTCGCGGCGCTTCTCGAGCCGCAGTTTGAGAACGATCGTCGGCTCGCCGTTCGCATCTTCCATCACGTCGCTGCACGCGGCGACCCCGTCGGGAAACGAGCGCAGCGCGGCCCGCATGCGCCGTTCGCCGTCGTCGATCGCCTTGGCCGTGGCCTGCGCGACCGTGGCGGCGCCGTAGCGCTCGACCAGATCGCGCACGCGGCGCTCGCCCGTTACGTTGCCGGCCAGTTGGGCGCGCAGATCGCCGCTGCGCGTCTCGGGGGTGCGCGAGTTGGCGCGAAAGAGCGCGACGGTTTCCGGCACCACCACGTCGTCGCGCATCAAGCGCATCGGCGGCATGATGAAGCCTTCGGCGAAAAGCTCGCGCGCATTGGGCGGCATCGACCCCGGCACCATGCCGCCGACGTCGGCGTGATGCGCTTTGTTGCAGGCATAGCCAAAAATCGCGCCGTCGACGAAGATCGGCCGGATGACGGTGACGTCGTTGAGGTGCGTGCCCGACAGATACGGATCGTTCACCACCCACTGGTCGCCCGGCCGCATCGCATCGCCCGTCGCAGCGATGCGTTCGAGCGTGCGCATCAGACCCCAGGGCAGCGAGCCGAGATGCACGGGAATGTGTTCGGCCTGCGCGACCAGCCGCAACTGTGCGTCGAAGAGCGCGCACGAGTGGTCGAGCCGCTCCTTGATGTTCGGTGAGTACGCGGCGTTGCGCACCGCGATCCCCATCTCTTCGCTCGCATACAGCAAACCGGAGACGATGATCTCGGCCGTGATCGGATCGAGGGTGCCGGTTATCACGCGCTTTTCTCCAGCAGCAAGTTTGCCGTGACGTCCACCGTCGCGCGCCAGCCGCGCGGCACCCACGTCGTCGTGTCGTACTGCTCGACGATCGCCGGCCCCTCGAACGCGTCTCCTTCACCGAGAAGTTCGCGTTGATAGATCGCGGTGTCGACGAAGGCGCCTGCGTCCCAGACGCGGCGCGTGCCGATGGCGGACGGTTTGGCGGTCCCTCGACAAGCTCGGGATGACAGGTCTTGCGCGCCGCTCTCTGCGGAGTGCGAGCCGATGGCGGTGATGCGCACTGTGGCGAGTTCGATGCGTTCGTCGCGGACGGCGTAGCCGTAGCGGCGTTCGTGGCGGTGATGGAACGCTTCGGCGATCGCGCCTTCGTCGCCGTCGAACGGCACCGTCAGGTCGAACGACTGCCCGGCATAACGCAAGTCGAGTTCCGCTACGATGCGGATCTGTTCGTCCGGTACGTCTTGCAGGCGCAACGACGCGCGCGCTTCTTCGCTCATTGCAGCGGCAACGTCGCGCGCGCCGGCAAGCGTTGCCGCATCGAGCGGCGCGACGAGCGAGCGCGAGTACGCCGCGCGGACGTCGGCGGCGAGCAATCCGAGCGCGCTGAACAAACCGGGGTAGCGCGGCACGACGACGCGCCGCATGCCGAGATCGTCGGCCAGCGCGCAGGCGTGCAGCGGGCCGCCGCCCCCGAACGCCATCAGCACGAAGTCGCGCGGATCGAGCCCGCGCTCGACCGACACGATGCGCAGCACTTTCGCCATGTCGGCATCGACGAGCGCGACGATGCCCGCCGCCGTACGCTCCACGTCGCCGTCCAGCGGCGCCGCAACCGTCGCGACCGCCGCGCGCGAGCGCGCCGCATCGATCGGGAACGCGCCACCGACCAGCGCGACCGGATTGAGGCGGCCCAGCACGACGTTGGCGTCGGTCACGGTCGGCTGTGTGCCCTTGCCGTAGCAGGCCGGGCCCGGATCGGCGCCGGCTGAGAGCGGCCCGACGCGCAGCACGCCGACCGAGTCGAGTCGCGCGAGCGTTCCGCCGCCGGCACTCACCTCGGCCAAGTCGACGAACGGGAAGCGCACCGGGTAGCCGCTGCCCGCGCGGCCGCGTCCGCTGTGCGTCGCGCCGGCGGCTTCGAACTCATAGGCGATCTCGGGCCGGCCGCCGACGATCGTGCCGGCCTTGGCCGTCGTGCCGCCCATATCGAAGGACAGCACGTCGGCGACGCCGATCGCCGCCCCGGCCGCGGCCGCCGCGATCACGCCGCTGGCCGGACCGCTTTCCACCAGCGTCGCCGGTCGATCGGCCACGAACGCCAGCGCCGCCGTGCCGCCGTTGGATTGCATGACGAAGACCGGCGCCGCAATGCCGAGCGCGCGCACGCCGGCGGCCAGCCGTTCCAGATAGCCGCGCACCACCGGCAGCAAGGCCGCATTGACGACGGCGGTCGAGAAGCGCTCGTACTCGCGCTCTTCGCGCACCAGCGCCGACGACGCCGTGACGGCCACGCCGGGGAGCGCGTCGTGCAAGGCGGCGACGACGGCCCGTTCGTGCGCGTCGTTGGTGTAGCTGTTGAGGAAGCCGACGGCGACGCTGCGGATCCCGCGTTCGCGGATCGTCGCCACGGCCGCGGCAACGCCGCCCGGATCCAGCGGCTCGTGCACGCTGCCGTCGTAGTCGATGCGCTCGCGAACCGTGAGCCGGTCTTCACGGCGGGCCAGGGGCGTCGGGCGCCCGACGTGGAGGTCGTACACCGAGCTGCGCGCTTGGCGCCCGATTTCGAGCACGTCGCGGAAGCCTTCGGTGGTGATGAACGCGACCCGCGGCAGATCGAGGTTGACCTGACCGAGCAGGGCGTTCGTGGCGATCGTGCTGGCGTGGCAGAGGGCGGCGATCTCGCCGGCATCGACGTCGCGCAGCAACGCGCGCAGGGCCTCGAGCAGGCCGATCTCCGGCGCGGCCGGCGTTGTGGCCACCTTGTAGCGCAAGATGGCGCCGTCGGCGCTGGTCGCGACGAGATCGGTGAACGTCCCGCCGACGTCCACGCCCACCCGCCAACTCACCGGGCTGCGTTCAGCCCGGCGCGGTGTTGTTGTCTACGTTGGAGTTGATTAGTTCCAGTGCAGCTCGCGGGCGATCTGCTTGCGCTCCCACTCATCGGAGAAGGCCACGTCGGCCACTTCCGCGGGGGCTTGCGTATGCTGATGTCCGTTGAACCAGCCCAGCACCGTCGCGACCAGCGCGTCGATGGCATCGTGTGAGAATTGAGTTTTCCGTTCCATGATGGACTAATTGTAACGTAACGTAACATTACTTGTCAGTCGCATTTGTCTGAGATGCCACTTTAATCGAGCGTTAAGTAACTGCAGAAAACTGCTAAAAGCCCGTCAAAAGGCTGAAAGAATCTCCCAGGAAACAATCTGAGCAAGCTAACTCCCGACGAGCTCGCGCAGCGCGTGCTGGAAAATCTTCGGCGCTTTGCCCTGGAAGAGCACGGATTCGTTGCCGCCGACTTGTTTGCGCAACTCGATCAGCTCGTCGCGCAGCGCGGCCGCCTTCTCGAATTCGAGGTTCGCCGCGGCCTCGCGCATCTTGCGCTCGATGTCGTTGGACATGGCCATCGCCACCTCGCGCGGCAGCTTCTCGCCTTTGAGCCCGGTGGCCGCGACGCTGCTCGTACTGACCAGCGCGAGAATGTCGCGCACTTCTTTGCGAATCGACTTCGGCTCGATGCCGTGCTCGAGGTTGTACGCCACTTGCCTCTCGCGGCGCCGTTTCGTCTCGCCGAGCGCGCGGGCCATCGACTCCGTGACGACGTCGGCGTACATGATCACCTTGCCCTCGACGTTGCGCGCCGCGCGGCCGATCGTCTGGATCAAGGCGGTGCCGCTGCGCAAATAGCCCTCTTTGTCGGCGTCTAGAATACCGACGAGCGAGACTTCCGGCAAATCGAGGCCTTCGCGCAACAGATTGATGCCGACCAGCACGTCGAACTCGCCCTTGCGCAAATCGCGCAGGATCGCGATGCGTTCGAGCGTCTCGATCTCGCTGTGCAGGTAGCGCACCTTGAGCCCGTTTTCGAGCAAATAGTCCGTGAGGTCTTCGGCCATCTTCTTGGTCAGCGTCGTGACCAGCACGCGTTCGTCTTTTTCGGTGCGCTTGCGGATCTCGTCCATCAGATCGTCGACTTGATGGCGCGTCGGACGCACCTCGACTTCAGGATCGACGAGCCCGGTCGGCCGGATCACCATCTCGACGACCTGCTGCGAACGCTTCGTTTCGAACTCCGCCGGCGTGGCCGAAACGTAGATCACCTGGTTGAGGTGGGCTTGGAATTCATCCGCCGTGAGCGGCCGGTTGTCGAGTGCCGACGGCAGCCGGAAACCGTGCTCGACCAACGATAATTTGCGCGAGCGGTCGCCGCCGTACATGCCGCCGACCTGCGGGATCGTCACGTGCGACTCGTCGACGAAGAGCAGCCAATCCTTGGGGAAAAAGTCGAGCAGGCAGAACGGGGTCGAACCTGCTTCGCGGCCCGAAAGCGGGCGCGAGTAGTTCTCGACACCGTTGCAGTAGCCGACTTCGCGCAGCATGTCGAGGTCGTAGCGCGTGCGCTGTTCGAGCCGCTGCGCTTCGAGCAGTTTGCCGTTGTCCTTGAAGTATTTCAACCGGTCTTCGAGCTCGATCTCGATGTCTTCGATCGCGCGTTTGAGCTTTTCGTCGGGCGTGATGTAGTGCTTGGCCGGGAAGATCTTCAGCTCGTCCTTCGACTCGACGTATTCGCCGGTCATGATGTTGACGACGTTGATCGCTTCGACCTCATCGCCGAAAAACTCGATGCGGTGCACGAGTTCTTCTTCGACGCCGACGAACTCGAGCGTATCGCCGCGCACGCGGAACGTGCCGCGCACCAGGTTGAGGTCGTTGCGGCGGTACTGCATCCCGATCAGCTTGCGCAAGAACTCGTCGCGGTCGATCGTATCGCCGATCTTGATGTCGGCCGAAAGCTCCATGTAGTCGGCCGGCGAGCCCAAACCGTAGATGCACGACACCGAGGCCACGATCAGCGTGTCGGGCCGGGTCAAGAGCGACTGGGTAGCCGAGTGCCGGAGGCGCTCGATCTCGTCGTTGATCGAGGAATCCTTGGCGATATAGGTGTCGGTGTGCGCGATATACGCTTCGGGCTGGTAGTAGTCGAAGTACGAGACGAAGTACTCGACCGCGTTGTGCGGGAGAAAGTCCCGGAACTCGGCGCACAGCTGGGCGGCGAGCGTCTTGTTGTGGCACAGCACGAGGGTCGGCTTCTGGACCAGCTCGACGACCCGGGCCATCGCCATGGTCTTGCCGCTGCCCGTCACCCCGAGGAGCGTCTGGGCGTGATCGCCCCGCAGGACCCCCTTGGCCAGGGCCTCGGTGGCGACAGGCTGGTCCCCGGCCAACGCGTAGGGGCTGACCAACTCGAATTTGGGCATAAGAACTCCCCATAACACCCCGACGGGTCCGAACCGCTTCAGGAGGGCGACTGCCGCTCCGGCGAGGAAAGGTCAAGGCTTCCCCCGTGCGCTCAGGCGATCGCGGGATGCGTTAAGGAGTACCTCCGTGATCCAGCCGCCGCTGTTGTTTAGCGGGACGTCCAACCGCGAACTAGCCGACGAGATCGCCAAGAAGATGCAAACGCGCATCGGCAACGCGCTCGTCGATCGCTTCAAGAACGACGAATGTCGCATCGAAATTCGCGAGAACGTCCGTGGGGCGGAGGTCTTCGTTCTTCAGTCGCTTTGCCGCACGCCGTGGGGCGGGTCGGTCAACGACGCGACGATGGAACTGCTGCTGATGATCGACGCCCTCGTGCGCGCATCGGCCAACCGCATTACGGCCGTGATTCCGTACTACGGCTACGCAAAGCAAGACAAGAAAACGAAAGGCCGCGAACCGATCTCCGCAAAGCTGCTGGCCAACATGCTGCAGACCGCGGGTGCGGAGCGGATCGTCACGCTCGACCTGCACGCCGCGCAGATTCAGGGCTTCTTCGACGTCCCGGTCGACAACCTGATGGCCGCACCGCACATGTGCAATCATCTGCGCAACGAGAAACTCTTCGGCGACAAGATCGTCGTCGTCTCGCCCGACGCCGGCGGCGTGCCGCGCGCCGAGTTCTTCGCCAAGCGGCTGAAGTCGACGCTGGCCGTGATCATTAAACGCCGGCCCGAACCCGACGTTTCGGAAGTGACGCACATCGTCGGCGACGTCGAGGGCAAGATCGCGGTGGTCGTCGACGACATGATCTCCACCGGCGGCACGCTCGTCAAAGCCTCCGAGGCCTTGATGAAGCGCGGCGCCACCGACGTCTACTGCCTCGCGACGCACGGCATTTTTGCCGGCGACGCGATCAAGCAGTTCGAATCCTCGGCGATCCGCAAGGTGATCGTCACCAACACGATCCCCGTCTCGGCTCATCCCGACGGTTTGGGCAACCGGATCGAGCAACTCTCGATCTCGCAGATCCTCGCCGATGCGATCAAACGCATCACCGCCAACCGTTCGGTCTCCGAACTCTTCGCGAGCGATGACAGCATCGAGCCGCCTCCCGACGACAATTCCGAAAAAAAACCCTCTGAAGAAGCTCCGCACCACGAAGCGAACGCCGAAGCGGCGATCGCAGCTGCGGTTTAAGGAACCACCAACCCCGTCATGGCGAAAGTTCAACGCGTCACCAACGTGACGATCCATTCCCGCGCCGAAATCGGCACCACCGGCGCCAAGAAGGCACGCCGCGAAGGCCGCATCCCCGGCGCACTGTACGGTCACGGCGACGCGCAAGCGATCGCAGTCGACGCGAAAACCCTCAACGAGCTGCTCTCATCGGGCGGCCAAAGCCACATCGTCGAAGCGACGATCGCCGGCAAGAAAGAATCCGTGCTGTTGCGTGAAGTGCAGCGCGATCCGATCACGCACCGTCCGATCGCGGCCGACTTCCAGCGCGTCTCGTCGACCGAGGCGATCAACGCTTCGGTGCCGATCGTCACCGTCGGCGTCGCGCCGGGCGTGAAAGAGGGCGGCGGCGTCATGGACGTCGTGACCCACGCACTCGAGGTCAAGGGCCCGGCGGGAAGCCTGCCGGAGCACTTCGAGCTCGACGTCACCGCGCTCAACGTCAACGATCACATCACCGCCGGTGATGTGAAGTTGCCGGCCGGGTTCACCCTGATCACGCCGGCGGAAACCGTCGTCGTGGCGGTTGAAGGCTCGCGCACGGCGTCCGACGATGCGGCGCTCACCGCTGCAGCAGCGGCCGCCGCACCGGCTCCGGTGCCCGACGCCGCAGCCGCACCCGCCGCTTCGTAGTTCGGCGTCATCGACGACCTTCGGCTCATCGTCGGGCTCGGCAACCCCGGGCCCGAATATGCGCGAACGCGCCACAACATCGGGTTCATGGTCGTCGAAGAACTCGCGCGCCGCTGGCAGCTTTCGAACTGGACCAAGCGGCGCGACGCGCGCCTCGTGCTCGATCGCAGCCGCAATGCCGCGATCGTCGAGCCGCTCGCATACATGAACGAAAGCGGCCCGCCGACGCTCGGCGTGGCGACGTTCTACAAAGTGCCCCCGCCGCGGATCCTGGTCGTCGTCGACGATCTGGATTTGCCGTTCGCGCGGCTACGTCTGCGTGCGGAGGGAAGTTCCGGCGGACACAACGGGCTCAAGTCGCTGATCGAAGTCTTCGGGCAAGGTTTTCCGCGGCTGCGCGTAGGCATCGGCCGTGATCGCGACAGCGGTGAAGCGATTCGCCACGTGCTCGGCACGTTTTCGCCCGCGGAAATCGAGGCGCTGCCGGGCGTAATCGACCGCTGCATCGAGGGCATCGAGCTGTGGCTGCGTGGTGACATGCAGGGCGCGTTGAACCGCGTGAACGCTTCGAACGCACCAAATGCAAAGAGGAACGAAGCCGAAGAGCCCAAAGAAAAATAGATGATCGTCGTTCGGATCGACGAGTCGACGCTCGCGACCGATGGCACTACCCTCTACGCGGATCTCGCGTTTCTGGTCGAGCGCGGCCAGCAGCCGATCGTCGTCGCGCCGTCGACCGACGCGGCCCGCACGATCGTGAAGACGATAAACCGCACGAGCGATTCGGCCGTCGGCGTGTCGGGCGCCGACGCCGGCATGTTGCCCGCCGCGGGTGAGGGTTTGGGCGCGGTGCAGACGCGGCTCTTGCACACGCTGCTTTCGGCCGGCTACATCCCGGTCGTCGAGCCGCTCGCATTCGGAATGTTCGGCGGCGACGTCGAGGTACAAGCCGACGAGGTTGCAAGCGCGGTCGCGCGCTCGATGGCGGCAAAGCGCGCGCTCTTCTTCCACGAGAACGGCGGCGTGATCGATTCGCTGACGCGCGAGTGCATCGGCGAGCTCACGCCGGCCGAAGCGCTCGCGCTGGCCGAAGATACGACGCTGCCGCACGACCTGCGGGCGGCGATGCGTGCCGCGGCGCTCGGCGTGCGCGGCGGCGTCGGCGCCGCCGACATCCTCGACGGGCGCATCGCGCACGCCTCGATCGTCGAGCTCCTTACCGCCCGCCACGTCGGCACGCGCGTGCTGGGAACGGTCTTCCTCCAGTAACGCTGCGCGGTTATTGAGCCGGCTTTAGTAACCGTTCGACCTCGGCTTGCAGCGGCATGACGATGTCGGCGGCGATCAGCGCGATGTGCGCCGCCGCGGGCGCAACGCTGCTCGCGATGCCGTTTGATGCACCCGCGCTGAAGCGGTCGATGAATTGCGTGTAGGGTCCGCGGCCGATATGCGCGGTCCATTCGTCGTCGTTGCCGCTCTCGAGCCGCGCCACCGCGACCGTCGTCGTCGCATCGGACGCGCTCGCATAGACCCAATGCTGCACGGTGATGTCGCGCTGCGGCCGCGTAGTATGCCGGCGCGGCAACGGGCGGTAGCGCGGCAGGTTCGCATCTGCCGGAAGTGCGAGCGAAATTTCTAGCCGCGGTACCTGAAAGTAGCGCGTGCCGTCGATCGCGACGATCCACTTCGGAACCTCGCCGTAGAGCTCGAGCCCGGCGCCGTGCGCGGCCAGCCAGCCGGCGATGTCGTGCGCCGCCGCGACGATCGCTTCGTTTTCCACCCGGCCAACGTTGGCGTTATTTGTGCTGCGTCCCCGGCGACTTCACGTCGGGCGGCTTCGGGCCGCCGACCCGCACCGCATCGATGGCCGTCTGCAGTGCAGCGGCCGCATCAAGCAGGCAACCACACGGCTGGTAGCGGCCAGCCCGACAACCGTTATTGGTGTGTAGCGCCGACGGATGTCCGCAACGGCAGAGGACCATGGAATCCATAGATACACGAGTGATACGTCACGAGCAAGCGTGGGTCTGTACGAAATCGTGCTCTAGATCGTCCGGTTTTTCGGATAGTGCGACGCTCAGCGCGGGCAAGGGTCGGCGGTGTTGCTGATGGCCGCGATGCGCGACCCGAGCGGCGGCCGCGATTCGAAGTACCAGCGGACGGTCCGGCGTCCGCATAACGCGACCAGATCGTCGTCGGCGCGGCGCACGAAGAGGCGCACGCCGGCCGAGCGGTCCTTGACGATGTTGAGCGCGACCGCGTCGGCGCGCCACTCGCTGGCGCGTTCGAGTGAGTTGAACGCGGGATAGAGCAGCAGCACAGCGATGCCGAGGAACGTGCCCACCAGCGGCAGGCGCGCGAGCGGATCGTCGTCGCGGCGAAAGCCGATGCGGTCGCTGATCAGCACGGCGAGCGCGGCCGCGAAGACGAAGAGCGTCGTGCCCGCGAGCGTGAGCAGCAAGACGTCATGTTCGGCCTGGTGCGCGTACTGTCGCGCCAATAGAAAGACCCGCTCGCCCGGCGTCATCCCCTGCAGTGCCTGGGCGCCGATGATGATACGCGCGAACGGGCCGAGGCCCGACGTACGCGCGACGAGCGACGTCGTGCGCTGCGCGGAGCCGCTGATCATCAGCGGCACGGGCGACGTCCGGAGAGCCTGCGCGACGGCATCGCCCTGCGCGACCAGGGCCGCCGGCGCGGGCCGGTCGTTCGAGGTCAACGGGGAGAAGAGCACGGGCTCGATGGCAACCACGGTCAGTGCCGCAACGTAGAGGATGCCGATGAAGATCAGATACCAGAGGCGCGTGCTATCGACGAGCGCCAGAATAAGCGCCACGACGATCGCCGTTGCGAGCGAGACGGTCGCGAGCCGCAACAGCTCGGCGAGAAACCAGTTCGGGATCGTCTGCACCGTAAGACCCACGCTGTGCGCGACGCGGTACGAGGCGAACGCGAACGGCAGCGCCGCGATCGTTGCCAGCGCCCCGAGCGCGGCGCCGAACCCGCCGCGGTAGAGCCACCGCGCGCGCATGCGCCGGCGCAGCGTATCGCGCAACCGGGCGGAATTTCCCGACTGCCACAGCCACCAAAACGCCACGATCGGCGCGAGCGCCCAACCGCCGAAGAGCAAGTCCTGATAGTCGGCGATCGCGCGGGCGCGGCGCTGGCGGAACGGGTCGACGAGCGACGGTGCGCTCGCGTGCATCAGGACCGCCGCCGGGATCGACGTTACGTGCCGGTCCTCGCTCGTCTGCGCCCGCACCGTTACCGGCGCCATCAGCACCAGCAAGAGCGCGATGAGCGCTAACTTAAATCGCAGCGGCGTATGCGTCGGGAAACGTAGCGGCGTGCTCCTGGGGGAACCGCTTGCGGTATTGCTCCCAGCCGGTAAAGTTGCCTGATTGCGCGTGCGCATCGGGTGCCGGCGTCGCAACGTGTTCGAACGGGCTCCAATGACCGTTGGCGCCACCTTCGAGCAGCTTCTCGTACAGATCCAAATCGCGCTCGACATCGCGCTTGCCGTCGTGAGTGAGGTAGGAGACGCGCGCGCAGCGGGCCACGCTCAGCTTGCACAGTTGTTCTTGGGGCAGCGTGCGTTCGTCGTCTTGGATCAACGGCAGGTGCCAGCTGCCGAGCGCAACCGGCGCCGGCGTGCTGGCGAGAAACTGCGCGAGCATCATCTCCGCGATGTGCTTGATTTCCGGCTGCGCGTCGGGATGGCAGCGCTGGGTGAAGAAATTCGCCCAGTCGGTGGCGGTGATGATCACCGTGATCCAGGCGAACGGCTCGAGCAGCCGGTTCACCAGCTGCTTGTGCAAGTCGATGTCTTTCTCGGCCAGCCGTTCGGCGTGCTTGAGAGCGTCTTCGAGTGCCGACTGCCACTCGGCGCGCGCCAGCGCTTCCACGCCGGGGCTGACGGCTTCGCGCGCACTCATGCCGGTCTGGTTGCGGCCCCAGTAAACCGGCAGCGCGGGCTCCTCACGCACCGCGGCGATCATCTTCTTGATCGGGATCGCGCGCGAACTCGCGGCGTTGCGCGAGAACACGCGGTGCGTCATCATTTCACTGTGGATGAAACGCGGATAGCGCACCTCGAGGGTCGTGAGGCGCGCTCCCGACGGGGACCGGCTGTCGAGCAGAACCCGGGCTGAAAACGCCATTCCGGGCGCCTTCGGCGGAGCGCGAACGCGCTACTTCTGGGCGACGAGTTGCGGGTAAGTTTTCTTCAGGTCGACGAGTTTCGGCGCATCGTTCATCACGATGTACGGATCGTCCGGATGCAGCTGCGCGTAGTGACGGTGGTAGGTTTCGGCGGGATAGAACGCCTTGAACGTTTCGAGCTTCGTCACGATCGGCGACTTGAACCGGTGCTCGGCCGTGAGGCGTGCGATCATCGCCTGCGCGACCTCACGCTGCTCGGGATTTGCCACGAAGATCGCCGAGCGATATTGCGTGCCTTCGTCGGGGCCTTGATAGTTGAGTTCGGTCGGATCGTGCGAGACGGTGAAGAACACGTTGAGGATCTGCTCGAGCGAGATCTGCGCCGGATCGTAGGTGACGCGCACCGACTCCGCGTGGCCGGTCGTGCCCGTGCTGGTCAGCTCGTAGTGCGCCGTCGCCGCCGAGCCGCCCGAGTAGCCGGGCATCGCTTCTTTGACGCCCTTGAGGCTGCCGAAGACCAGCTCCTGGCCCCAGAAACAGCCGCCGGCGAGCACGATTTGCTGTAGCGGAGCCGCGGCCGCCGGCCGGGGCAAGCCGCCCGCCAGCGTCAGCTGCGCAACCAGCGCAACGAATCCCAATGCGAGTCCCAAGCCAAACCGTCTGCGTGAAGTCGTCATGATGCAGCTATATTACGACGCGGGAGACGGTTTAGATGCAAGGGGGCTTACGTCAGGTCCGACCTCGACCGGCGAATCGACGCGAGCGAGCGACGGGAAGATGCGCCAGCACGCGATCGCGACCAGGATCGTGCCCACGCCGCCCATGACGCAGGCTGCGATCGGCCCGAACAGCGCCGCGGTCACGCCGGACTCGAACTCGCCCAGCTGGTTCGAGGTGCCGATGAACAGCGCGTTGACGGCGTTCACGCGGCCGCGCATGACGTCTGGGGTGAGGATTGCAACGAGCGTCGAGCGGATCACGACGCTGAGCACGTCGGATGAGCCGAGCACGACTAGCGCGCAAAACGACAGCACGATCCAGTGCGAGAGCCCGAACACGACGGTGGCGATGCCGAACATCATCACGGCACCGAACATCACCCGCCCGGCATGGCGGCGAATCGGATAACGCCCGATGAAGAGCGACACCGTGAGCGCGCCGACCGCGGGCGCCGTGCGCAACAAGCCGAGTCCCCAGGGGCCGGTCATCAGGATATCGCGCGCGTAGATCGGTAAGAGCGCCGTCGCCCCGCCCAGCAGCACGGCGAAGAGGTCGAGCGAAATCGAGCCCAGCACGAGCGGCGAGCGGCGGATGAAGGCAAGGCCGGCGAACACCGACTCGCGAGTCGGCGGTCCGGACGTCGTCACGGACTTGCCGCGCGTGCGCATCAGCGTCATCATCAGCGCCGCGGTGAGATACATGACGCCCGCGATGCCGTACGGAATCGCCGGATGCCACGCGTAGAGCAGGCCCGCGATCGCGGGGCCCGTGATCGTCGAGACTTGCTGCGCGGTCGATACGCGCGCTGACGCGGCCGGCAGAATCTCCGCCGGCACCACGTTGGGCAGCAGCGCGAACTGCGCCGGGCTCTCGAACGCGCGGCCGAGCCCGAGCACCGACACCATCGCGTAGATGAGCGCCGGCTGCGCCGCGTGCCGCAGCGTCGCGACGCACAGCACGATGACCGCTACCGCTTCGACCAGCTCGCAGATGCGCGCGATGTGGCGGCGGTCGAAGCGATCGGCGACGTGGCCGACCACAAACACCAGCAGCAACAGCGGCAGAAATGCGGCCAGCCCGACGAACCCGAGGGCCAGCGCGCTGTGGGTGACGTCGTACATCTGCCAGCCGACCGCGACGCCGATCATCTGCGACGACAGCGACGTGCACATGCGCGTACAGCAGTAGTAAACGAACGACGGGTAGCGGAGCGGTTCGGCGGGTTCGATCAGGTCGATGGGGCCTTCTTCTTCGCGCCGATCGAGCGCGCGGGATTGCCGACGACGCGGTCGCCCGCCGGCACGTCGCGGATCACGACCGTACCGGCGCCGGTAACGGCGCCGTCGCCGAGCGTCACCGGCGCGACGAGCGAGCTGTTGGAGCCGATGAACGCGTTGCGGCCGATCGTCGTCGGATGCTTGTTGACGCCGTCGTAGTTGCAGGTGATCGTGCCCGCACCGATGTTGGCGTTCTCGCCCACCGTCGCATCGCCGAGATAGGCCAGGTGGTTGGCTTTCGCACCCGCCGCCATGCGCGTGTTCTTCAACTCGACGTAGTCGCCGATCGCGACGTCGGCGCCGACGGTGTTCCCTTGACGCAGATGGGCAAACGGGCCGATCGTCGTCCGCGCCCCGACCAAGGTGTCGAGTACGACGCTTTCGGTGATGCGCACGTCGTCGTCCAGCCGCACGTTGTACAGGCGCGAATTGGGGCCGACATGCGTGCGCTCGCCGAGCACGGAGTTGCCGCCGATCGACGTGTTGGGCTCGATGATCGTATCGTTGCCGATGAAGATGCCGGGCTCGAGGTAAGTGGTCGCGGGATCGACGATCGTGACACCGTTGCGCATGTGGGCGTGACAGAGCCGTTCGTTCATCGTGCGGCGCGCGATCGAGAGCTCGACCCGGTCGTTCACGCCGAGGACGAGCCGGTAGTCGACGGCCTGCACGGGCACGCAGCGAAAACTCGCGCCGGCCAAGAGGCCGACCGTATCGGTGAGGTAGAGTTCGCCTTGGGCGTTCTGGTCGTCCAGCTTGCCGATGACGCCGCGCAGCGCTCGTTCGTCGAAGGCATAGATGCCGGCGTTCATCTCGTCGATTTCGCGCTCGGCCGTGGTGGCATCGCGAAACTCAACGATCTTCTCGATCGTCGAGCCTTTGCGCACGACGCGGCCAAAGCTCGACGGCAGCGGCATGCGCGCGGTGACGAGCCCGAGCGCCGTGCCGGCATCCGCATCGACGGCGGCCTGCACGTCCTCGAAGATCGTTGCGTCGACGAGCGGCATGTCGCCGTACGCGACGACCACCGTCTCGTTGCGCGGCTCGAGCGCATCGAGCGCCACCTGCACCGCGTGCCCGGTGCCGCGCTGCGGCGTTTGCACCACGCACGTCACGCCGAACTCGCCCAGCTGCGGCTTGAGTTCCTCGTTGGCGACGACGACGATCTGATCGATCCCCGTGGCCCGGAGCGCTTCGAGCACGTACCACAGCATCGGCCGCCCGCACAGGTCGTGCAGTACCTTCGGCTGCTTCGACTTCATACGCGTGCCCTTGCCCGCGGCCAAAACGATCGCGCGGCTCACTTGCGCCACTCCTTCTGTTCGTTCGCGCTCGGTGTGCCGAGCGTATTGAGCGCGCCGCGCAAGCGTTCGCGGCAGATGTCGCGGCCCAGCAATTCGGCCGCGTCGAAGAGCGGCACCGACGTCGGGCTGCCGGTCAGGACGACGTAGAACAGGCGCGCGATGTCGCGCAGTTTGCGTTCCAGCTTTTCGGCCACGCCTTTGAGCACGGTCTCGACGGTCGTCTTATCGAACTTCGGCGCGGCATCGAACTCCCACATCGCGAGCGCGAGCGCGCGGCGCGCGCCGTCGCGATCGAGCTTCTGCCCCTCGAGAATTTGGGCTTCGGTCAGGTTCAGGCGACCGGCGAAGAAGAATGCCAGCAGCGGCCCGAGGTCGCTCAAGCGTTCGACACGCGACTGCGCGAGCGCCGCCATCGTTGCGAACCGCCGGCGATCGCCGCCCCACTCCAACACGCGGTCGGCAAATGCGTCCGGCGGCAGTTCGCGCAAGCGTTTGCCGTTCAGCCAATCGAGCTTCGCGAAGTCGAACACCGGGCCGCCGAGCGAGAGATGCTCGATCTCGAACCGCGCGATCAGCTCGTCGAGCGTCATCACTTCTTCCCCCTCGGCCGACGAGACCATGAGCAGCCCGAGAAAGTTGAGCAGCGCTTCCGGCAGATAGCCCATCGCCTTGAAGAACAGGATGCTGGTCGGGTTCTTGCGTTTGCTGAGCTTGCTCTTGTCGGGATTGCGCAGCAGCGGCACGTGCAAGAACGCCGGCACTTCCCAGCCGAAGTATTCGTACAGCAGCAGATGTTTGGGAGCCGAGGAAACCCACTCTTCGCCGCGGATGACGTGCGTGATTTCCATGAGGTGATCGTCGACGACGTTGGCGAGATGGTAGGTCGGCAGACCGTCCGACTTCATCAGGACCTGCATGTCGACCGTGTTCCACTCGATCTCGATCTTGCCGCGGCGCAGATCCTCGATCACGGCCGTGCCGTGATCCGGCACCTTCATACGCACCACGTACGGTTCGGTCTGCGCTCGCGCGGCCGACTCGGCTTCCGGCACGCGTAGACAGTACCCGTCGTAGCGCGGCGGTAACTTCGCCATCCGCTGCGCTTCGCGCATCTCCTCGAGCCGTTCGGGCGTGCAGAAACACCGGAAGGCGTGGCCCTCGGCGAGCAGTTGATCGGCGTACTTACGATAGATCGCGCTGCGTTCGCTCTGGCGGTAGGGGCCGTGCGGGCCGCCGACATCCGGACCTTCATCCCACGAGAGTCCCAGCCAGCGCAGCGAATCGAGAATCGCCCGCTCCGACTCGTGCGTGCTGCGGACCTGATCGGTGTCCTCGATGCGCAGCAAGAACCGGCCGCCGTGTTTTTTCGCGAAGCAGTAGTTGATCAATGCGACATAGGCCGTGCCCACGTGAGGATCGCCGGTCGGCGAGGGTGCGATGCGCGTGCGCACCGGACGATGTTCAGCCAACGCGTTCCCTTCGTTTGCCGCATTCGCGTTGGACGAACGTGACAATGTCGGCGAGCGGCGCGCCGGGTGTGAAAATTTCGCGCACGCCGAGCCGCTTCAACTCGGCGGCGTCGTCGGCCGGGATCGTTCCGCCACCGAAAAACACGATGTCGCCCGCACCCTGGGCCTCGAGCTGCTCGACGACCAGCGGAAAGAGCGTCATGTGGGCGCCGGAGAGGATCGAGAGGCCGATCCCATCGGCATCTTCTTGAATCGCGGTGCGCACGATCTGTTCCGGCGTCTGGAAGAGGCCGGTGTAGATCACTTCCATACCGGCATCGCGCAACGCGCGCGCGATCACCTTCGCACCCCGGTCGTGACCGTCCAGACCCGCTTTCGCAACGATGACGCGGAACGGCCGCTGCGCCTCGTCTGACACGCTCATGGAAAGCATCTTACCGAGCAGCGCGGCCACGGCCCTCTAATACGTCGCGCGCTCGATGTAGCGGCCGAACACCTCGGCCATCGCATCGACGATCTCGCCTTCGGTCGCGAGCACCCGGCAGGCCTCGACCAGCGCCGGCATCACGTTCTGCTCCGAGCGGCAGATGCGCTTGAGTTCCGCCAGCGCCGCTACGACCGCGTCACTGTCGCGTGATGCGCGCACGGCCTGCACGTCGCGCGCTTGCCCGAGCTCGATCTCGCGGCCGATCTTGAGCAGGTGCAGGTCGTCCTGCGACTCCTCGCGTTCGAACGCGTTGACGCCGACCACGATGCGGTCTTTGGTTTCGAGCGAACGCTGATAGCGATACGACGCGTCGGCGATCTCACGCTGAAAGAATCCGGCCTCGATCGCTTCGATCACGCCGCCGAACTCTGCGATCTGGCGGAAGTAGTCGAGCGCCTGACGTTCCATTTCGCTGGTCAGCGCTTCGACGTAATACGAGCCGCCGAGCGGATCGGCGACGTTGACCACGTTCGTCTCGTACGCCAGCACCTGTTGCGTGCGCAGCGCGATCTCGACGGATTTTTCGGTGGGCAGTGCCAGCACTTCGTCCATCGAGTTGGTGTGCAAGGATTGCGTTCCGCCGAGCACGGCCGAGAGCGCTTCGTAGGCCACCCGCACGATGTTGTTCTCGGGCTGTTGCGCGGTCGCGCTGCAGCCTGCGGTTTGGGTGTGAAAGCGCAACGTCCACGACCGCGGGTCTTTCGCGCCGTAAACGTCGCGCATGCGGCGCGCATAGATGCGCCGGGCTGCGCGGAACTTGCAGATCTCTTCGAAGAAGTCGATGTGCGCGTTGAAGAAAAACGACAGGCGCGGCGCGAAGGCATCGACGTCCATGCCGGCGGCGATCGCCGCTTCGACGTACGCGAACCCGTCGGCCAGCGTGAACGCGAGTTCCTGAACGGCCGTCGAGCCGGCCTCGCGAATGTGGTAGCCCGAGATCGAGATCGTGTTCCACTTGGGCATCTCGGCCGTGCAGAACTTCATCATGTCGACGATGATCCGCACGTGCGGCCGCGGCGGAAAGATCCATTCTTTTTGCGCGATGTATTCTTTGAGGATATCGGCTTGCAAGGTGCCGCCGAGCGCCGCGCGCGGTACGCCGGCATTCTCGGCCGCGACGATGTACTGCGCGAGCACGATCGCGGCCGGACCGTTGATCGTCATCGACGTGGTGACGGCGCCCATGTCGATGCCGGCAAAGAGCATTTCCATGTCGCGCACGGAGTCGATCGCGACGCCGCACTTGCCGACCTCGCCGAGCGAATGCGGGTTGTCGGAGTCATAGCCCATCAGCGTCGGCATGTCAAAGGCCACCGAGAGCCCGGTCTGACCTTGCGAGAGCAAGAAGTGGTAGCGCTCGTTCGTTTGGCGAGCGTTGCCGAAGCCGGCGAACTGCCGCATCGTCCAGAGGCGATCGCGATACATGTGCGGATGAATGCCGCGCGTGTAGGGGAACGCGCCGGGGTCGGCGATGTCGCGTGCAACGTCGATGCCCGCCACATCGGCCGGTCCGTAGACCGGCTTCAACGGCAGATCGGAGATGGTGCGATCGATCGCCTTGCCCACGTTAGCCCTGACTCAAAAAGCGGTTGACGGACCGCAAAAACGCTTCGAACGCGCTGCGGTGCAGCGTGTGCCCCTCGCCCTCGAACACCTCGACCGTCACGTTGGGCCCGCCGTATTGCCGCAAGAACGCGACGTCCTCGGGCGAGACGACCGAATCCGACGGATCGGCGAGCAGAACGAGCAACGGCTTCGGATACGCGCGCACGGTCTCGCGCAGATCCCACCGGCCGTCGTCGGCACCGTTCTCGGCGCCGAGCGCGACGATCGGATCGATCGTCATGTGCGCGAGCGCGTGCACCTTCGCGTCGATCTCCACCGGCGCCGAGCCCGCGAACATCTCGCGCACCGCGGCTTCGCGCGCGCTCGCCGGCGTGGACATCAAGGGCACGAGATCGTCGACGAATTCGGTCCTCCACTGGCCCGGCACCGGACGGATCATCGGATCGACCGCGATCACGCGCCGGCACGCAAGCTCGCGCCCGCCGAGCAGCACGATCGCGCCGCCCCAGGAATGTCCGAGCAGCGCGAAGACCTCGCCGACCACGGCACTCACCGCGAGCAGATCGCGCACCGATTGCGCGTGCGTCATCGGGCCCGCAACCGCGGCCGAATCGCCGTGACCGCGCTGATCGTAGGCGAACACGCGATACGACCCGGATAGCGCTTCCGCCGTGCGCACCCACGACTTGCGCGAGCTCGCAATGCCGTGCACGCACAGCACCGCCGGGCCGCTGTTGCCCCACTGCTCGAGCGTGGTGACCGTGCCGTCGCCGAGATCGACCGTGCGCGTTGTGCTAGCCACCCGTAATATTGACCGGCCGGCGATCGTTGAAGGTCAACTCCGCGACGCCCGACTTATCGAGTTCGCCCAGTCCCACTTCGACCATCAGTTCGTACTGGCTCAAGGTCGCCGCGGCCAGCGGCAAGACGACGCCGGCTTCGTGTCCGAGGTCGAAGGCGATGCCCGAATCCTTGGCCGCGTGCGCGGCGGAGAAATACGTCTCGTGTTCGCGATTCTGCATGTCCTCGCCGTCGGTGACGAGCACGCGCGAAGCGGCGCCGGTTTGCGAGAACACCTCGCGCAGCATCGCAAGATCGAGTCCGAGCGCGTTGCCCAGACCGAGCGCCTCGGCCAAACCGGCCGTGTTGATGTTCATCAGCATATTCACCAGCGCTTTGACCTGCGCGGCCTTCCCCGGCCCGCCGATCCAGCGCATCGATGACGACATCTTCTCGAGCATCGGCTTCACGTGCGCGTAGGCGGTTTCATCGCCCGCGCACATCAGGTAGAGCTCGCCGTTGCGCGCCTGCGGAATCGAGCTCGCCATGCACGCCTCGACCGCCGTCCCGCCGGCGGCCGCGATCAGCTCGTCGACCGCCACGTGGACGCTGGGCGTGATCGTCGCGGCATTGATGAAGATCTTGCCCTGCGCGCCGGTCAAAAGCGAATCGCCGCTGGTCGCGTAGATCGCATACATCGCCGCATCGTCGGTGACGACCGTGACGATCACATCGCTTGCAGCCGTTACGGCGGCAAGCTTCTCGGGTGCCATCGCGCCCAGCTCCGCAGCCAGGTCGCGCGCCCGCGCATGATCGACGTCATACACCGCGCTTACTGCATATCCGACGTCCTTGAGGCGGCGCGCCATGTTCGCGCCCATGCGTCCGACCCCGACAAAACCGATCTTCTCGCTCATCACGGCCTATTTGGCCGCTTGGTCGACGCCCTCCCAGGGGGACTCGGACTCGGCGAGTTCGAGAGCCCGCCCGTGCAGGTAGCGCGCCGCACCGTCGGCCGCATCGCGGCGCAGCACGTCGTTGAAGCGCTCGGCTGCCTCGGCGAACGCACCGGCGACGAACGCGCCGACCGCGGCGGTGAACGGCTCGGCGGTCGCGCGCTTGGCGGCAAGACGATCGGGCGGATCGCCGTCGAGCACCTCATATAGCCCAACGCCTAGACGCTTCCCCATCACGGCGACGCGACCGAGGAAGCGCATCGTGTATGCATCCGGATCGGTCAGCCCCGCGCGGATCTCGCCGGTCACGATCACGCGCGCCCCAAAGTACTTCGTGAGGCCCTCGACGCGCGAGGCCACGTTGACCGCGTCGGCGATCACCGTGCCGTCCATCCGCTCGTGCTCGCCGATCGTGCCGAGCATGAGCGAGCCGCAGTGGACGCCCACGCCGACCGCGATCGGTGCGAGGTTGTTGGCCGCGCGCTCGACGTTGAGCGCGGCGACGGCGCTCTGCAGCGCAACGGCCGCGCGAACGCCGTCGTCGGCCGCGCGCGGGAAGAGCGCCATGATCGCATCGCCGACGTACTTGTCGACGATTCCGCCGTGTTCGCGCACGACGGGTCCGGTGCGCGAGAGCAGGCCGTTGATGAAACCGAACGTCTCGTTGGGCGAGAGCGATTCGGAGATCGTCGTGAACGAGCGCACGTCGCTGAAGAGCACGGTCATGTGGCGCTCGATGCCGTCGCCGAGCCGCACGTCGCGCACGTCGTCTTTTCCGAGCAGATCGAGGAACGTGCGCGGCACGAAGCGCGAGTACGCGACGTTGAGCGTGCTGATCTCCTCGATCGTGCGACGTTGCGCGCGATCGCGTTCTTCGTTGGCGAATGCGATTCGGTCGGCGAGTCCGAGCGCCAGCGTCAGCGCTTGAAAGACCGTGCCGATCTCCAAACCGCGCGCGAAGAGCGGACCGAACGCTCCGAGTTGCGCGCCGGAATTCGCGACGTACCACATCAGCGAGCCGATGAAAAACCCGATGTACGCGATGCCGAAATACGTCGCGACGCGAACCCGCTGACGCACTGCCGCGACCAGCGCCGATCCGGCGACAACGAGCAGCGCGAGCGCCAGCGCTTCCATCGCGACCTGATAGCGCGGGCCGCGCCAGACCGCGAACGGCGCCGCCACCGCGAACAGGCAGGTCAGGCCGAAGAAGACGCGTTCCAACCGCGGCTGCAGCGGGCGCAGCGAAAGAAACGTGCGGAAGAGCCAATAGCCCAGAAACGCCAGTACGGCAAAGGTCCACCAGAACAGCTGCTTGGCGTCCGCCGTGAGACCGAGCACCGAGAGATACCGCGGGTAGCGCGCGAGTTGGAAGACCGTCAGCGCGGCGAGATACGAGCCGTAGGACAGAAACTCGGGCACGCGCAGGATCGCGTACATCAGCAAGTGATAGATCGCGACGGCCGCAACCAAACCGAAGAACGCGCCGAAGAACATCGCATCGAGCGTCACGGCGGAACGAGCGTCCCGAATCGTGCCAGCACGTCGTGCGCGGCCGTGTACGGATCGCCGCCGTCCGGCAGCGCCGACACCGCCTCCTTGACCCGCCGTTCGAGCGCGCCGACGGCCAGTGCGCGCACGCGATGCTCGTAGGCCGCGCGCCGTTTGTGCGCGATCTCGCCCGACGAGCGCAGGTAGGCGTCGTGTTCCGCGATTGCGTTCCACAGCGCGTCGACGCCTTGGCCGTCGATCGCTTGGGTCGCAACGAGCTGCGGCACCCAGCCGGCGTACTCGATCATCTCCATCATCGAGCGGATCTCGCGTTCCAGCTGCGGCGCCATCGGGTGATCGCGTTTGTTCACGACGAACACGTCGGCGATCTCGAGGATCCCGGCCTTGAGCATCTGCACGCTATCGCCCGAACCGGGCTGCAGCGCCACGAGGATCGTGTCCGCGATCTCGGCGATCTCGATTTCCGACTGGCCGACGCCGACCGTCTCGATCAGCACCACGTCGAAGCCGAACGCATCCATCAGCGTCGCCGCATCGGCCGTCGCGCCCGCGACGCCGCCCAGGTGGCCACGGCTGGCCATCGATCGGATGAACACACCTTCGTCAACGAAATGCTCGGTCAGCCGGATTCGATCGCCGAGCAGGGCGCCGTGCGAAAACGGCGAGCTCGGATCGACCGAGATGACGCCGACGGTCTTGTTCCGGCGGCGCAGGCGAACGACCAGCGACGCGGTTAGCGTCGACTTGCCGACGCCGGGCGGTCCGGTCAGGCCGATCGTCATCGCCCGGCCGGCCCGCTCGAACACGGCCCGGATCAACGGCTCGCCCAGGCCGGACTCGCAGCGCGTGATCGCGCGGGCGAGCGCGCGCTGCTCGCCGCGGTCGAACGCCGCCAACAGATCCTCCATGGCCTACGCTCTTCGGCCCGAGGACAGGGTACACCGGCGGCCAATCCCGCGCCGATGGACTCCCGTGGCTACTACCGCACCCCCACGATCGCCGGTGACACGATCGTCTTCGTTTGTGAGGACGATTTGTGGAGCGTCGCCGCGCGCGGCGGGCTCGCGCGCCGGCTGACCGCGGGTCCCGCCACGGTCGCGCTGCCGCGCCTCTCGCCCGACGGCTCGACCGTGGCGTACGTCGGCAGTGATGAAGGAACACCGGAGGTCTACACGATTCCGGCGCTGGGCGGTCCGCCGCGGCGCTTGACCTTCCTCGGCAGCAGCGCGCTCTACGTCTGCGGCTGGTCGCGCGACGGCAGTGAGATCTTCTTCACCTCCGATGCGGGCGTGCCGTTCGTCAAGGAAACGCTGGCGTTCGCGATCGGCCGCGACGGCGGCGAACCCCGGCGGTTGCCGCTCGGCCATGCGATGAGCCTCGACGTCGCGGCCGGCGGCGCCACGCTGCTCGGACGCAACAACATCGATCCGGCGCGCTGGAAGCGCTATCGCGGCGGAACGGCCGGCCATCTGTGGGTCGACGCGACCGGTTCGGGTACGTTCGCGCGCCTTGGCGCGGAGCTCGACGGCAACCTGGTCTGGCCGATGTGGCTCGGCACGCGCGTCGCGTTTCTCTCCGATCACGAAGGCATCGGCAACCTCTACTCCGCGAACGCCGACGGCTCCGGCGTGCAGCGCCTGACGGACGAGCGCGAGTACTTCGCGCGCTTCCCGTCGACCGACGGCACGCGCATCGTCTACGCGTGCGGCGGCGAGATCGTGCTGCTCGCGCCCGGCAGCGCGCCCGTGCGCGTGCCGATCGAAACGCCGTCGGCCGCGCCGCAGACCGCGCGCCGCTTCGTCGACGCCGGCGATCTGCTCGGCGCGTACGCGCCCTCACCCGACGGCAAGGCGCTGGCGCTCGTTTCGCGCGGGCGCGCGTACACGATGCCGTTGTGGGAAGCGGCCGTCAGCGAACTCGGCACCGGCACGACGGCGCGCCGCCGCGCGGTCGCGTGGCTGCACGACGGCGAGCGCGTGGCCTACGTCGACGACAGCGCGGGGTTCGAACGCATCGCGGTCGAGCCGGTCGATCAGAGCGCGCCGCCTGCCTACGTGACGACGGCCGACGTCGGCCGCATCACCGAACTCGCGGTCTCGCCGTGCAGCGACCGCATCGCGTTTGCGAATCACCGGCACGAACTCTTCGTGCTCGATCTCGGCAGCGAACCGCGTAAGCTCGATGCGAGCCAAGCCTGGCGCTGCATCGACCTGGCGTTTTCGCCCGACGGGAAGTGGCTCGCGTACGTCGTGTCGCCCAAATCCAGCACGATGATCGTGCGCATCGCCGATTGCGATTCCGGCACCGTCGTCGACGCTACCGAAGCGCTGCGCGAAGATCGCGCGCCGGCGTGGGACCCCGAAGGCAAGTATCTGTACTTCATCTCGGCGCGCGACTTCAACCCGATCTACGACGCGCTGCAATTCGACCTGAGCTTTCCGCACGCGATGCGTCCCTATGTCGTGACGTTGCGCCGCGACGTGCCCAATCCGTTCGTTCCCGTGCCTGCGCCGCTGCACCAAGCGAAGGACGACGAAGACGACGATGCGGACGATGACGGCGACGACGGCAAAGACGACAAGGCAAAGAAAGCTCCCAAGCCCGTGCTGATCGACACGGACGGCTTGGCGCACCGCATCCTCGCGTTCCCGGTCGAAGAGGGCAACTACGCGCGCGTGGCCGGCGTCAAGGGCCGCGCGCTGTTTTCGCGCTTTCCAGTACACGGCATCAAGACGAGCTCGCGCCACGACGACGACGAGGAAGGCGGCGCGCTCGTCGCCTACGACTTCCGCAGCGAACGCAGCGCGACGCTGGCGAATGACATCGACGGCTTCGTGCTCGGCGCCGACGCTCGCACGCTGGTCTACGAATCGCACGGCAAACTGCGCGCGATCGACGCCGGCGGCGAATTGCCCGAAGACGATCCCGAAGACAAAGCCCCGACGGAAACCAACCGCCGCAGCGGCTGGCTCGATCTCGGCCGCATCGGCGTGCTGGTCGAACCGCGCACCGAGTGGGCGCAGATGCTGCGCGAAGCGTGGCGTCTGCAGCGCGAACAGTTCTGGGATCCGCAGATGTCGGGAATCGATTGGAACGCGGTGCTCGTCCGCTACGAAGCGCTGCTGCCGCGCATCCGCACGCGGGCCGAACTCTCCGATTTGATCTGGGAAATGCAAGGCGAACTCGGCACCTCGCACGCCTACGAGATCGGCGGCGATCTGCGCGTTCCGCCGCAGTACAAACGCGGCTTTCTCGGCGCCGACTATCATTGGGACCCGGAACGCAAGGGCTACCGCATCGATGCTATCCTGCGCGGCGATTCGTGGAACCGCGGCGACGACTCGCCGCTCGCCGAGCCCGGCGTCGACGTGGCGCCGGGCGATGCGATCGTAGCGATCGCCGGCACGCGCGTCTCGGCCGAACGCACGCCCGACGAGCTGCTCGTCAACCTCGCGAACCGCGACGTCGCGGTCGACATCGAGCGCGCCGGCAAGACCACGCGCGTGCTGGTGCATGCGATGCGCGACGAACGCACGCTGCGCTACCGTTCGTGGGTGAACGCCAATCGCAAGCTCGTGCACGAACGCACCGGCGGCCGCGTCGGCTACGTGCACATCCCCGACATGGGACCGTGGGGCTTCGCGGAATTCCACCGCGGCTACCTGACCGAATTCGAACGCGACGGTTTGATCGTCGACGTGCGCTACAACCGCGGCGGCCATGTGTCACCGCTGCTGCTCGAAAAGCTCGCGCGCAAGCGCGTCGGTTACGACGTTTCGCGCTACGGTCCGCCGCAGCCGTATCCGCCCGAATCGCTGGGCGGTCCGATGGTCGCGCTGACCAACCAGTTTGCCGGCTCGGACGGCGACATCTTCTCGCACTGCTTCAAACTCTACGGGCTCGGAACGCTGGTCGGCATGCGCACGTGGGGCGGCGTCGTCGGCATCAATCCCTATCACGAACTCGTCGACGGCACGGTGACGACGCAGCCGGAATACTCGTTCTGGTTCGTCGACGCGGGCTGGCACGTGGAGAACTACGGCACGGACCCCGACGTGGAAGTGGACATCGCGCCGCAGGACTCAGCCGCCGGCCGCGATCCACAGATGGACAAGGGGCTCGAGTTGATCCAGGCGGCGCTCGCGAACGTCCCCGCGCGGCCCGCGTTCCCGCCGTATCCAAACCGGCGTTATCCGCTGTGATCACCCCGCAGATCCGGCGTGCGGCGATCGACGTCTTTCCGATCGGCACGCCGGTCCTGATCGCGGCGAGTGAAGCGGCCGGCTTCGCGCAGCTAGTGGCCGAGCGCGGTGACCCGAACGTTGCGTGGGTGCCCCTCGGAGCGCAACCGCCCGCGTCGACCGCGCCGCATCTGCTGCTCGAAGGGATCGACGATCTCTTCGATCCGGCGGGTTATCTTCGCGCGGCCCGCGCGTCGCTGCCCGAGGCTCGCATCTTCGCGCTGATCGCGAACGCCGGACATCTGATCGGCCTCGGCGCATTTTTCGCCGGCCGGCCCCTCGCCGCCGGTCATCCGCTCTCGGAAAGCGAGATCGCACCGCTGTTCGGCACCGCGGGCTGGAAGGTGCTCGCCGTCCAGCGACTGCTCGACGAACCGTTGCCCGAGCCGCACTCGGCACCCGTGGTGGTGACCGTCGGCGACGTAAGTTTCGAATGCGCCACGCCGCAGGACCTCGAGCGCGGACGTACGGCGGGCTTCCTCGTCATCGCCGACCGCGCATGATAGCATAGGTCCATGGCTGACAACGTAACGATGACGATCCCGATTGTGACCGTATCGGATCTCGCGCTGCCCCGTTGGATGTCGCCGTTTGCTCGCCAGCTCTTTGCTATCCCCACCCACATGACGGCGCAAGAGCGTCTGATGCTCATGCAGCTCGCACTGAATGCCGGCGATGGTTTCACGGCGCTCGAAATCGGCAGCTATTTGGGCGCGAGCACGGCTTTTCTCGGCTTCTCCGCGCTGCACAAAAACGGTACCGTTCACGCCGTCGATCCATGGACGAACAACGCCATGGGCTCCGAAGGCGAACGCGACACGTTTGGAGAGTTTCGCCGCAACACGGCGTCCTTCGAGCACTACATCGTGCCGCATCGCGGAACGTCGGCTGAAATTCACGCCCGCGAAACCGTGATCCCGTGTAACCTGCTGTTCATCGACGGCGATCACAGCTACGACGCGGTCGCGGCCGATTTGCGCATGTGGCTGCCGAGCTTGAAACCGGGCGGCACGCTCGCGATGCATGACATTGATTCGCCGCCCGTCGCGCAAGCGTTCAACGAAATCGCACCCTCGCTCGCGCTCGAGGGACCGCCACAGATGACGGACCGCTTGCTATTCTGCAAACTCGCATCCGCCTGAGCGAATGATCCTCGACTGCTTCACGTTCTTCAATGAGTTTGACGTGCTCGAACTGCGTTTGCGCACGCTCGGCGACGTCGTCGACACGTTCGTGATCTGTGAAGCGCCGTTCACGTTCAGGGGTAATCCGAAGCCGCTGTACTTTGCTGATGAAGCGGCGCGGTTCGCACCCTGGAGCGATCGCTTGCGGCTGATCGCGCTGCCCGGACCTCCGGCCGCGATTGCGTGGGACAACGAAGCCGCGCAACGTTCGTTTCTCGCGACCGCACTCACGGACTGCGCGCCCGGCGACGTTATTCTCATCGGCGACGTCGACGAGATTCCCGATCCGCGACTGCTCGCGACGCCACCCGCCGCCGGCCGCATCGTCACGCACCGGATGGTCCTGATGCGCGGCTACGCAAACCGCGCCGACTTCGGCGGTGCGCCATCGTGGTACGGAACGCGCGCGCTGCGCGCCGGCGATCTCGCCGCCTTCGGAACATTGAATGACGTGCGCTATCATCCGTTCGCCGATACCGACGTCGTCAGCGGCGGTTGGCACTTTTCGTCCTTTGGCGGCGGCGAAGTCATGGAGCGGAAGCTGCGCTCGTTTTCGCACGCCGAACTAGATATTCGCTACCTGCGCGATCGCCGGCGCCTCGACGTCCATTACGAAGGCGCCGGCGGAGAAGCGGGCACCGTCGAGGTTTCCCTCGACACGCTGCCCGCGCCGCTACGCGAAGATGCTCGCTGGGCGCCTTATCTCTGGCGTCAAAGCAGCGCGCTCGCGCCCGAACACACCGCGCTGCTCGAACACGCCCACGGCTGCCTCGCGTACGTCCCCGACGACGCAACCGGGGTGGCCGTGCTCGCCGCGCAGCCCGGCGTGTGGAGCGAGGCCGCCGCGGAGCGATTCGGCGCGGGCTTCCGCGGCGTTTTCACCGATGCGGCTGACCTCGCCGCGGCGGAGCCGGCGTGGATCGTCGTCGACGGTCTCGAACGCCAGCCCGAAACGGCGCTCACTCGCTTACGCCGGACGGGTGCGACGGTGATTGCTTTCGCCGCCAACGCGCGCTCGCTCGAGCCGATGACGGAAGCGCTCGCCGGGCGGCCGCTTCCACCGGGCCGCGCTCTCGGGCGCGCCGAGTATGTGGCGGAAATGCGCGCTGCCGGGTTCGACGTGGGACCGGCCGACCGCGTACCGACCCGCCTGATGCCCTGGACGATGCCGGCCCCCGGCAGCACCGCGCTCTACCGGATCTCGGTCGGCGCGTTCCGCTTTCCCGAGCTCCAGGCCGAGGCGCTGGCCGACTTCCAGACCAACGCCTTCATCTTTACCCTGAACCCAAGCCCCGCGTTTGACCCCTCTGCCTCAGCCGTGGTATGATCCGCGAGCCGAAGCAGCGTCGAGAGACGCTCACCGGATGCCTCACGGCGATCCGGTCGCAACCTCAGGAGCCCGTCGGCACGGGTCTCGTGAATAGCGGAGATGCTTCGGCGTCCCCGTTCTTTTGTTTTTGTCAGGAGTAAAGCCCATAGCACGACCGCTACGCGTCAACGACCAGATCCGTATCCGCACCGTTCGAGTAATCGACGATGAAGGGACGCAGCTCGGCGTCATGCCGACTGAGGAAGCGATGAACCTCGCGCGCTCAAAAGGCCTCGACCTCATCGAAGTCTCGCCCACCGCGGTTCCGCCGGTCTGTAGAATTGGTGATTACGGCCGTCTCAAGTACGAGCAATCGAAGAAAGACAAAGACGCGCGCAAGAAGCAGAAAAACTTCGAATTGCGCGAGGTCAAATTGCGACCGAAAATCGACACCCACGACTACGAAGTCAAAGCGAAGATGGCCGAACGGCTGCTTCTCGACGGCGGCAAAGTCAAAGTGACGATCATGTTCCGGGGTCGCGAGATCACCTACACGTCGTACGGCAAACGGTTGCTCGATCGCATCTCGGTCGATCTCGCGAACAGCGCGATCGTCGAGCGCGACGCCAAACTCGAAGGCAAAAACATGTTCCTCATCCTCGCCCCGCGGCAGACGCCGCTCGGCCCGCCGCGATTCGTCCATCACAAAGACGAAGCCGCGCCGACGCACGAGCAGGCCACGCACGTGGGCGAACATCCGGATGACGAACACGAAGACGCACATGAATCCGTGGAACACCACGAAACACCACCAGTCGAGGGAGCTCATGCCTAAGATCAAGACGCACCGCGGAACCGCGAAGCGAGTGAAGGTCAGCGGAAACGGTATCGTTACGCACCGTCACCAATTCAGCGGCTGCGGCCACATTCTCAGCAAGAAAACACGTAAGCGCAAGCGGAATTTCCGCAAGGACCAGCCCGTTTTCGCCGGCGATCTGAAGCGCTTTGCGCCCCAGATCCCCTACCTGCTTTAATTTCTGGAGTAACGATCGATGGCACGAATCAAGCGCGGCGTACATGGCTTAAAGCATCGCCGCAAAGTGATGAAGCTCGTCAAGGGCTTCCGCGCGGCACGCCGCCGCAATTACCGCGTCGCAAACGAAGCACTGCTCCATTCTCTGGCATACTCGTATCGCGACCGCCGCGTGCGCAAGCGCGACTTCCGCTCGCTCTGGATCGCCCGCATCAACGCGGCCGCGCGCGCCGAGGGTCTGACGTATTCGCGTCTGATCGCCGGCCTCAAGAAGAGCGGCGTCGTGGTCAACCGCAAGACACTGGCCGAACTCGCCGTCCACGACCACGCCGCCTTCGCCCAGCTCCTCACCACCGCCAAAAACGCCAACGGCGCCACGACGGCGGCCTAACGGCCCCACTGTCATCCCGAGCTTGTCGAGGGACAGCCACCAACCGCTCCGATCATCGGGGCGGTTTTTCTTTGCCCGCGAATGTCGATTGCGCACCCCGCCGTTCGTCTGAGGAACGTGATGACATACATGCTGCTGATCTACACGCCCAACATCGGGCGCGACCGCACGGATGAAGAGTGGGAGGCGATGGTCGAGCCGTTCGTCGCCTACAACGAATATGTGAAGGGCACGGGCTATTACGTCGACGGATCGCCGCTGGCCGAGCTCAGCACCGCGACCACCGTGCGCATCCGCGACGGCAAGCGCGTGATCACCGATGGGCCGTTCGCGGAGACGAAAGAGTGGCTCGGGGGCTTCTACATGCTGGAGTGCCCCTCGATCGACGAGGCGATCGAAATCGCCGCCAAGTGCCCGGCGGCCCAGTTCGGTTCGATCGAGCTGCGGCCCGTGATCGACGGCCCCGGCGCGGATGGCGGCTAGCGCCGACGAGCGCATCGCGCAGTGCTTCCGTGACGACGGCGGACGCGCCGTGGCCTCGCTGGCCCGCGCCGTCGGCGATCTTCGCTTGGCGGAGGACGCCGTGGCGGACGCCTACGTCGTGGCGCTCGAACGCTGGCCGCTCGACGGTTTCCCGGCCCATCCATCGGCGTGGATCCTCACCACCGCGCGGCGCCGCGCGATCGATCGCTTGCGCCGCGAACGCGTCGGGCGCGAGAAGCTGGCGCGCCTGGCGGTACTCGATGCCGCCGATGCCGCCGCCGGCGTTGCCGGCGAAAATGAGGATGAGGCAATGAGCGCGATCGACGACCGGCTCGGCTTGATCTTCGCCTGCTGCCATCCGGCGCTCGGACTCGATGCGCGCATCGCGCTGACCCTCAACGCGCTCGGCGGTTTGTCGACGGCGGAGATCGCCGACGCGTTTCTCGTGCCGCCGGCGACGATGGCGCAACGTTTGGTGCGCGTGAAGCGCAAGATTCGCGACGCTGCGATCCCGTTCGACGTCCCGCCCGAACCGCGCTTAGCCGAACGGCTCGACGACGTATGCAGCGTGATCTACCTGATCTTCAACGAAGGCTACGCCGCGACGTCGGGCGAGCAGTTGATCCGCGCGGAGTTGTGCCGCGAAGCGATTCGCCTCGCGCGCGTCCTGGCGCAACTGATGCCGCAAGAGCCTGAGGTGATGGGGCTGCTCGCGCTCTTGCTCTATCACGATTCACGCCGCGGCGCGCGCACCGACGGCTCCGGCGCACTCGTCACGCTCGCGACGCAAGATCGCACGCTCTGGGATTGCGATGCGATTGCGGAGGCCAACGGGCTGCTCGCGGCCGCGGCGCGCCATCGCAGCGTCGGTCCCTATCAACTCGAAGCCGCCATCGCGGCCGCGCACGCGCACGCCCCGTCCGCCGAACGCGTCGACTGGACGGCCATCGTGTCGCTCTACGATCAGCTCTGCGCGATCGCTCCCTCACCCGTCGCGGCCCTCAACCGCGCCGTCGCCATCGCATACGCGCAAGGCCCGCAGGCGGGCGCCGCCGCCCTCGACGCACTCCCCACCGAAGAACTCGACACCTATCACCTCTATCACGTCGCGCGCGCCGACACACTGCGCCGCTTAGGTAACATCCCCGAAGCCCGCTCTGCGTATGAACGCGCTCTCACCCAAACGCAACACCCTAGCGAACAAGCCTTCCTCCGAAGAACCATCAGCGAACTCTGAACGAGTGCAGTGCCCCTTGTCACCCCGAGCAAAGCACCGAAGGTGCGTCCACGAGGGGCGCGAGAGCGTCCTCGCCATCGAGTGCGAGTGCGAAGGCACGAGCAGTGGATAAAAAAAGACAAAAGTAACCACTGCTCCCGCCGTCGCGGTCGCACGCTAATCGCCGAGATTTTCTCGCATTCCTCGTCGACGCGCCTTCGGCGCTGCTCGGAATGACATATAAACAACAGCCCTGCGGGTGGCCGGTTAGTCTTTTTCGTCGAGGAAGATGCGTTTGCCGATGATGACGAGGAGGCCGCCGAGGATTAGGACGCCGAGGACGAAGACGATCGCGTCGATGATCAGATTTTGCTGCGAGATGCCGCCTTTGGCCGGGGCTTCGGGGGCGGTGAGTTGTGAAGTGATGTCGGCGATGATTGCGAGCACGTTCATATTGGCCGCACCCGTACGGTAACCGACGTCCAGCCGGCGCGCGCGAAGTGGAGCTGCAACGGGAATTGCGTGTTGGGATGTAGGTCGTGGCGCAGGTCGATTGCCATGAGGTGATAGCCGCCGGGGGCGAGCGTGACGCTGCCGTGGGCGGGAATCGTTAACGCGCGGACGCGCTCCATCGACATGACGCCGGTCATCTTCATGCCGGGCATCGATTTGCTCTCATCCATCGACTCGTGGATCTCGACCACACGCGCGACCGGCGTGCGCGCCGCATCCAGTTGGTCCGGTACGTCACCGCGGTTGCTGAGGCGCATGTATACGACGCCGGTGCCGATCGCCGGCCGCGACCAGGCATCGGAAACCGTCAGCGCTGCAGCCATCGCGAGCGCTGCGATCACGAGCGCGCCTGCTGCATCAGCGTGGCCAACTCGTCGGGTGAATCGCTCCAGTCGCCGGTGCCGCGCAAACGGCCTTCGGGCGAGATGAACTGCACGGCCGAACTGTGCGCGACGATGTAGCCGTTCGCGCTGCCCTTGCCGGGCGCGATCTCGTGATAGACGTGATACGCATCGTAGACCGGACCAAGTTGCGCCGCGGTTCCGGTGAGCCCGGTGAACGACGGATCGAACAAATGCACGTAGCGTTTGAGCACGGCCGGGTTGTCGCGCGCCGGATCGACCGTCACCAGCACGACGTCGAAGTTCGCGCCCGCCGCGCCGAGCTTGCGCTTCGCGCGCGCCAACGCCGAAAGCGTCGTCGGGCACACGTCGGGACAGTGCGCGTAACCGAAGAATAGTGCCATTGCATGTCCCCGCTGTGCGGAGAGCGTGTACGGTTTGCCGTCCTGATCGGTGAGCGTGAAATCCGGCGCGCGCGGTCCCGAGGGCAACAGGGCGCGTGCGGTCAATGCCGCGACCGAGGCGAAGATGAGCACGGCCGCCGCAATCCAGGTCAGACGAGTGCGCTGCTTCAACCCGCCGGAACCGCCCCGCGCCGCTCGTTGGCGGCCAGCTGCTTCACGAGCTTGCGCGCGGCCAGCGCCGCCGCGTCGCCCGGAATGCTCAGCTCGATATGCTCGGGCGGCAAACGCTGCAAGCGCGCTTCTTGCGCGGCCAGCGCCGCGACGTCTTGATCGAAGATCGCGCTCGAACCCTTGTGCCAGCCTTCGCTGACGGCCGGATCGTCGAGCGCGTAGTCGCGCGCTACGGCCCAGTTGTAGCGGGTGCGCGTTGCGGTCTCGGGCGTAACGCAGTGGATCACGACGAAGCTCAACGTCGGATAGCCCGGCTCGGTCGAAGCCGCCTTTGCGCGCGTCAACACCATCCCGGGCGGATGGAACTCCGCGATCTGCGTGCGGTCGATGCGTTCGCTCACGCCGAACTTCGCGAAGAGCGCCGGCGGCGGGATGTTCTTCATCAAGCGCGTCGCGCGCACGCAATCGGGTTCGGTCTGGGTGACGATCGGCGTCTCAGCGACCGAGCTGTTGCCGATCGTTTCGGGATGCAAGAACGCCTCGTGCGAGAGGTCCATCAAGTTCTCGATCAGCAACTGCGCGCGCGCCTCGAGAATCTTCGTGCCGTGCACGGACGTCCAGCCCGGCGCGGCCAGCCACTGTTCTTTGATCTGCGTGGGATCGGCTTGGCCCGGATCGCCGGCGTACAGCCAGATCAATCCGCCGCGCTCGTGCAGCGGAAACGCGCGCACGCGCATGGCGGCCGGTGTGCGTCGCTCGCCCGGCACGCGCGCGCAGGCGCCGTCACAACCGAATGTGATGCCGTGGTAGCCGCACTCGACGTTGTCGCCTTTAAGGCGGCCCAAGGCGAGCGGGTACTGACGGTGCGGACAGGTGCCTTCGAGGGCGACGGCCGTGCCGTCTTCGCGGCGGTAGAACACGATCGGGACGCCGCAGATCCAGCGCTCGACGAGTTCCCGACCGATCTCTTCGCTCCATGCGGCCGCGTACCACGCGTTCCGGACGAAGGGAATCACTTCCATGGTGAGGGCCTGCGACGTTCGATCGGCAGCGCCCTGGCGGATTAAGCCGGCTCGATCCGGTGCTCGCGATCGGCCGGCGTATGATCGCTGGCCAGAATGTCGACCAAGGTCGCCAGCGCGCGTTGCGCCGGCACGCGTTCGGGTTCGATGATGTCGTGCGACCAGCTCAAGCCGGCGAGCCGGTGCACGGCGATCGATGCGCCTGCCTTGCGCCAATCGTCGGCGAGGCGCTGCGCGGTGCGGTTGTTCACCGACGTCTCGGTTGCATTGATCACGATGTCGATTTCGCCCACCGACGGTACGCGCCGCGCGTCGTCGCGCGTCCGGTCGGCGATCGAGATGCCGGCGCGCAGTGCGGTCAGCGGATAGCGCGGGTAACCGTGCACCGGCTCGAGCCGTTCGCGCAGCACCGGGTCCCACCACAGAAACAGATTCGGCGCCAGCCCGAGCACCGCGAGCAGCAGCGGATGCGCTTCGTGCGGCACGCCGGCGATGCCCAGGAACGGCGCGACCGCCACCACGCGCGATGCCGCCGTTCCGCGCGCGGCGTAGTCGAGCGCGAGCGTCGCGCCGAGCGAGTGGCCCGCGACCGTCAGCGTTTCGCCGAGCGCTTGCGCCGCGCGCACGATGGCGGCAACGTCGTCGATCAACGCCTGCGCGCGCATCGCGCGCAGTGCGGTCGTCAAGCGATCGCGGTGGCCGTGCAAGAGCAAGCGCGGAACGACGACGGTTTGCCCGCGCGCAACCAGCGCTTCGGCAACGGCGCGCCACGCCGGCGGGCTCGCGGTGAGACCGTGCAGCAAAACCACGGCGCCCGCGCCGGCCGTGCCGGGAAACACTTGCGAACGCATCTCCGGCGCGACCGCCGGTTCGGCCGCATCGCGCTCGCGCAGAAACGCTTCGAGCGCCTCGACGTTCAGCGCCGGCGTAGCGCCCACAGCACGGCAACCTGCGTCTTCGCATCGCGCAGTTCGTCGCGCTCGATCATCTCCATCACGCGCGTGAGCGGGAACGTCGCGATCTCGATCTCTTCTTCCGCGTCCGGTTCGGGTTCGCCGATCTCGTAGCTGTCGGTGTGAAAGAAGTGCAGCAGCTCGTTGCAAAACCCGGGCGCCGAGTAGGCCGACCACAAACGCTGCACGGAGCGCGCGCGAAAGCCCGTCTCCTCGCGCAGTTCGCGTATCGCCGCTTCTTCAGGTGTCTCACCCGGATCGATGCCGCCGGCGCAAACCTCCCACGTGTCTTCGCCGATCGCGTGCCGATTCTGGCGCACCAAAACGATCTCGTCGGGCGCGGGCTGCGCGATTACCACCACCGCACCGCTGTGCTCGACGATCTCCAGCACGTGCTCTTTGCCGTGCGCTTCGACCGTATCGACGCGCAGGTTGATTACGCGCCCTTCGTAGATGCGCTTGGTCGAGACAACCTTCATCGTTTAAGGTACGACCGTGTTGGCGAGTTCTTCCAGCACCGTCGGACGACGCGGGTCCCAGCCCAGTTCGCGTTTGGCTTTCTCGCTGCTCAGCTGCAGATCGACCGCCAGCGCGTCGGCGAACCCGCCCATCGCAGCGCGCGCATTCTCCGGCGTGAGATGTTCGATCGAACCGTTGCCCCCGGCGGCGCGCGACGCGGCCCGTGCGATCTCCACGTACGGCACGGCGGCCGCGCTCGATGCATTGTAGATGCCGTTCGCCGGCGCTTTCTCGAGCGCCGCGGCGTAGAGTTCGGCCAGCGCGTCGACGCGCACCATCGGCCAGCGGTTCGCGCCGTCGCCGACGACGCGCACGGGTCCGGGCACGGCGCTTGCCATCAGCATGCCGACGATGCCGCCGCCGTCGCCGTAAACGACGCCCGGGCGAATCACGATCGCGCGCACGCCGCGCGAGCGCGCCGCGAGCACGCGGTCTTCGTGCGCCGGACGCCAGGCCACCATCGGGATCGGGTTGACCGGCGCATCTTCATCGATCACCGCATCGCCGCGGCTGCCGTACACCCACGCGCCGCTGGTGTAAACGATCGTGTGGTCGTTGGGCGCGACGCGTAAGAGCACGTCGAGCAGCTTCGCCTCGCGCGCGACGCCGTCCGGAGGCGTCGGCGCCGCGATATGCACCGTTGCATCGTGTTCGCGCGCGGCGAGTTCGATGACGTCGAGCGAGTCGAGCGAACCGTGAACGTGCGTCGCACCCAGCTTGCGCACCGTCGCGCCGGCCTCGTCACTGCGCACGAGCGCGGCGACGTGATGGCCGCGGCGCACGAGTTCGGCGACCACCGCGCGGCCGATGTAGCCGCTTCCGCCGGTAACGAAGATCCGCATCAATTTCCTCCGGGCGCGCGCTGTGGCGCCACGAGCGTTATCAGGTCAAAGACCAGAGCAATTTCAACCGCTACGATACACGAACCGTCCACCCAGCGCGCCGGCAGAAGTACGGACCACAGCGCGAGGATAGCCGCGCAGAGGTACGCGCCGGCTTTCGTGACCTGCACGCGCGCTTCGGGGTGCTCGGGGTGATAGGCGTTGCGCACGCCGTGCACGGCAACGTAGACGAGCGCCGCAGCGATCAGCCAGCCCCACGGCTTGTGCATCCACATCATGACGAGCACGTTGTGGCCGCCGAGTGCGACCAAGACCGCGATCACCGCCAGCGCCGCGATCTCCACCATCCGTCCCCGTTTCATCCGGCCCGGACGCTTCGGCAAGGCGGTGGCGACTCCGCCGTGAAGGTCGGGGCGGTGCCCACCGCGCTCAGCCCGCATAACCCGCGCATCGAGCGCGTCCGTGACCTGCGCACCCCCCGCGTGCGGCGCGAGCGGGGCCGCTTCGCCTTCGAGGGGCCGACGCTGCTGGCCGAGGCGCAGCGCAGCGGTATCACGATCGAGGAGCTCTACGGCACCGAAGCGGCCCTCGGCTCCCACGCGGCCCTCGTGGCCGAGTTCGAGGCGGCGGGCACGCCGGTTTTCGCCGTCCCCGACCGCACGCTGGCGCGCCTCTCGGACCTCGAGACGCCGCCCGGGCTGCTCGCGGTCGGTATCGTACCGGCGAGCGACGTGGCGACGATCCTGGAGCGTCCGGGGGCCGTTCTCTTGTTAGCCGGCATCAACGATCCGGGCAATGCCGGGACGCTGTTGCGCTCCGCCGAGGCCTTCGGAGCGGCCGGCGTGCTGTTCGGGCGAGGCGGGGTCGACCCGTTTGCCCCCAAGGTCGTCCGCGGGGCAATGGGCTCGCTCTTCCGGCTTCCGGTGGCAGTGGTGGAGGCCGAGGAGCTCTTTCTGGCCGCAGGGGCAGCTGGGCGGCCCATTATCGCAGCCGCACTCGATGGAGAGCCACTTGCGGGAGCGATGCTGCCCCCAGGCGCGATCCTCGCAGTCGGTAACGAACGGCATGGGGTCGGCGGCTTTCTGCCGCACTGGGACGCGGCGGTGCGGATCGAACAAGCGGCGGCCACCGAAAGTTTGAACGCTGCCGTCGCGGGCAGCATCCTGCTTTATGCCTTTTCCCTGCGAAAGGGCCAAAAATAGGTGCTTGTCAAGACTTGGCGAGCCTTATCCACAGGGGTTATACTCCGCACAGATTTCGCGAACACCACTCGTCCGAGAGAGGAATCGTCGACCGATGCGCACTTCGGAGCTCTTCTGGAAACTGTTCGCCACGACCGGATCGATCAACGCGTATTTGGTCTACCGGCGCCTGAATCCGACGGCCACTAGCGCGGGATAGCAGCCGAAGCAGCTCCAGCCCAAGTTGATCCCACGTAACGCCTGGTCGAAGGACCGGGCGTTTTGTTTTGTCCAACAACGGCGTTCGGGATGACGGACCTCGCAACGAACCTATCGGCGCTCGAAGACCGGCTCACTGCCGAGCTGGCCGGCGTCGCCGACGCAGCTGCGCTCGAGGAGCTCCGCGTCCGCTTTCTCGGCCGCAGCGGCGAGGTGACGGCGATTAGGCGCGGCATCGGCGCGCTGCCGCCGGAAGAACGCCCCACCGCCGGCAAGGTGATCAACGCTGCGGTCGAGCGGATGGAAGCCGCGCTCGCCGCCGCGACCGACAAACTCGGCAATGCGGAACTCGAAGCGCAGCTCTCGGAGACGATCGACGTCACGCTGCCCGGACCGCCGGCGCGCATCGGTTCGATTCACCCAGTCCGCCGCGTGATCCGCGACATCGCGGATTACTTCACGCGGCTCGGCTTCGCCGTGCTGCAGGGCCCGGAGATCGAAACCGACGCCAACAACTTCGATGCGTTGAACATTCCGGCCGATCATCCGGCGCGCGAAGGCTTCGACTCGTTTTACTTACGGCCCGGCTTGGTGCTCCGTACGCACACCTCGCCGATGCAGGTGCGCGCGATGCGCGAGTCCGGGCCGCCGATCGCGATCATCGTGCCCGGCAAAGCCTACCGGCGCGACGCGGTCGATGCGCGCCATCTCTATCAGTTCCACCAAGTCGAAGGCTTGATGATCGGCACGGACATCCACTTCGGCCACCTCAAAGGCGTTCTCACGGGACTGATGCGCGACTTGTTTGGTCCGCAACAGGCCGTGCGCTTCCGCCCGTCGTTTTTTCCGTTCACCGAACCGTCGGCCGAAATCGATACCACCTGTCCCGGTTGCGGCGGCAGCGGACGCCGCGGAGAAGCAACGTGTCGCACGTGCGGCGGATCCGGCTGGATCGAAGTCGGCGGCTCGGGCATGGTGCATCCGAACGTCCTGCGCGAAGTCGGCTACGATCCCGAAGCGGTGGCCGGTTGGGCGTTCGGCGTCGGTCCCGAACGGCTCGCAATGGTGCGCTACGACATGAGCGATATCCGCGACTTCGTCGAAAACACGCCGTCCTTCTTAGAGCAAACGGCGTAGGATGCGCGTACCGATTTCCTGGCTTCGCGACTATGTCGTGCTGCCGCATGATGCGAGCGAGATCGTCTCACGTTTGGCGACGCTCGGTTTTCCCGTCGATGCGATCGAAACGCGCCCGGCGATTAGCGGCGTCGTGGTCGGCAAGATCGCGAAGATCGAGAAGCATCCCAATGCGGATCGTTTAGTCGTGTGCACGGTCGACATCGGCGCCGATCGCCCGTTGACGATCGCCACCGCCGCGACCAACGTTGCCGAAGGGCAAGTGATTCCGGTTGCGACGATCGGCGCGAAATTGCCCGAGCTGACGATCGAACCACGCAGGATGCGCGGCATCGCTTCGGAGGGGATGTTGTGTTCGGCGGGCGAGCTGGCGCTCGAGCCGGATTGGTTCGAAGACGGCATCATGCAGCTCGATCACGATGTCGAGTTGGGCGCGAATGTGGTCGAGATGCTCGGGCTTGCGGATCCGGTACTCGACGTCGACGTCACGCCCAACCGCGTCGACGCGATGTCGATGCTTGGCCTCGCGCGCGAGCTCGCGGCATCGTTCGGCGAAGAGTTGCGCGAACCGTCGACCGCCGTTGCCGTCAGCGGCGAGAGCGACGACGTACGGGTGACGCTCGAGACGCTCGATGCGCGCCGCTACGTCACCCAGCGGGTCGGTAACCTCACCGTGCGCCCGGCGCCGGCGTGGATGCGGGTGCGGCTCGCGCTCGCCGGCCAGCGGCCGATCAACAATTTGGTCGACATCTCGAACTTCGTGATGCTCGAAACCGCCCAGCCGCTGCACTTCTTCGACTTCGAGAAGATCGCGAACGCGCACATCATCGTGCGCGACGCCGAGCCCGGCGAATCGATCACCACGCTCGACGGCACGCAGCGCGCGCTCGATCCGACCGCGATGCTGATCGCCGATGAAAGGCAGCCCACCGGCCTCGCCGGCCTGATGGGCGGCCAAGTCAGCGAAGTCAGCGAGAGCACCCGCGAGATCGTGATCGAAAGCGCGAACTTCAGCGGACCGCGCGTGCGGCGCATGAGCCTCAAGCTCGGACTGCGCAGCGAAGCCTCGACGCGCAATGAGAAAAATCTGCCGCCGGCGTTGACCGACCTCGGTGCGGCGCGCGCCGCCGTGCTCTTGGCAGCCGAAGGCGGCATCGTCCGCGCGCCCAAGCCGTACGGTGCGCAACTCACGCCGCCCACGCCGATCGCGTTGCCCAAGAGCGACGTACAACGGCTGCTCGGCTTCGCACTCGAGGATCGTGCCGTCACCCGCGCGCTCGTTTCGCTCGGGTTCACCGTTGAAGACCGTGGCGCAACGTTTGCGGTCACCGCGCCCGGCTGGCGCAGCGACATCGCGATCCTGGCCGACCTCGTGGAAGAGATAGCGCGCGTCGTGGGCTACGACCGGCTCGAGAGCGCGATGCCGGTGGTGAGCGCGCAGCCGCTCTCGAGCGAAATCTTCGATCGCGACAACGATCTAGCAACAGTGCTGTCCGGTCTCGGGTATCGCGAATGCATGACGCTGGCGCTGCAGCCTGCCGCGATCGCCGAACGCGACCGCGCGCTCGGCTTCGCGATTCCGGACGTGGTCGAGATCGCGAACCCGCTCTCCGACGATCAGCGTTACCTGCGCTACGGGCTGATCCACGCGCACTTGGCGATCGCCGCACGGGATCGCTTGCGGCCGTATCGCACCTTCGAGATCGGCCACGTGTTTGCCGACGCGCAACCATATCCGACCGAACGCAACACGGCGCTGATGCTGACCGCAACCCGGCACGTCGACGAACCCGCGTGGCGCAGCACGCCGTACGCCGCCGTGCTCTCCGACCTGCTCGCCGCGTTGCGCGCGCTGACCGGGAAAATCGCCGAAGTGAAACGTGCGACCGCACCGTGGCTGCACCCGGGAAAGACGGCCCAGCTGTTCATCGACGGCGAGGCGGTGGCGACGATCGGCGTCGTCGACCCGCGTCTCTTGCGCGCCTACGATATCGACGATGATGTCGTGGCGGCCGGCATCCTCGTCGAGACGCTGCCTAAACGCACGATCGCGCCGTTCGTCCCGCCGTCACGCTTTCCGCCCGTCGAACGCGATCTCGCGCTCGTGCTGGACGCCGCCGTACCCGCCGCGGACGTGCTCGCAGCGGTCCGCTCGCACGCCGGCGTGCGCAACGCCGAAGTCTTCGATGAGTACCGCGGTGCGCAGATCGACATGGCGAAAAAATCGCTGGCCGTGCGCGTGACGCTGCAGCGCGACGACGCCACGCTGACCGACGCGATCGCCGACGAGACGATCGGAGCGATCGTCGCCGACCTGAAGAGCCGTTTCGGCGCGACCCTGCGCGGGTGATGTTGGCCTGGCCCGATTTGATCATCGGCGGGATCACCATCTTCTTCGCGGTCAAGGGATTTTCTAAGGGCTTCGTCTCCGAACTCGCGGGCGGCGTGGCGGTGTTCGTCGCGATCGTCGCGGCATTTCGTTATAACGGCGCATTCGACGGCATCGTCACCACGATCACCGGTCTCACGCAAGGCTCGGCGCACGCGGTGGGTTTGTTGCTGTTCGCGATCGTCGCATATGCGATCGTGCTGCTTATCGCGTGGCTGCTCGGCCGCGTCGCGAAACTGCCGCCGATCGGTCTCATCAACGGCGTACTCGGCGCGTTCCTCGGCGCATGCAAAGCGCTCTTCGGCGCGTTCCTAATCCTCTACGCCGTGTTGTTTTTTCCGTTGCCGGGCGACTTACGCCACGATCTCAAACGCTCGACGCTGGTCTCGCTGGTCACCCAGCCGGATGCGGCGGTGGATGAGGCAGTCCGCAGCCTGATGCCGTGGTTCGTGCGACCGCTGGCAGCGCCGTTCTTCAGCCGTCACCACGTTTAAGCGCGGGGGTAAGGACAAGCGTCTGCGGCAACCCGAACCAGCGAAAAAGCCGGCTGGCAAACGGATTCACGCGCTCGCGCCAGCGCCGGCGGCGCACGGAATCAATCAGCGGCCGCTCGCAGCACCACCAGAACGCCGCACCGGCGGCGATCGATAACACGAATGCGAGCGCCCCCGCACCCGGTCCCCACATCGCGTGCACGAGCGCGATCACCGGCTGGTGCACAAGGTAGATGCTGAACGATGCGAGTCCGAGCGCGCGCAACGGCCGCCACCCGAACACGGCCCGCGCGAACGGTGCCGTTGCAACGACCAGCACCAACGCGAAGGCCGCAACGTGCCAGGGAAACGACGTCGGCTGGCCGCGAAAGCGAGCCTCCGCTAACCACGGGTCGGGCACGACGGCGTGCGGATCCCAGGCGAGCGCAGCCACGATCGCAATCGGCAAAAGCAGGACGGCGTAACGGAGCAAGTGATGCCGCCTGATGATCAGTTCGGCCGCTACGATACCGAGCATGAAAAGCGGCAGCGTTCCGAGATCGATCGTGCGGACGCGGGTGAAGAGGAAACCGATCCACGCCAACACCACAACGGCGGCAAACGCGCGCGGCGATCTCGTCCATAGTAATAAAATTAGCGGAAAGAGCAGATACCAGCGCAGCTGCACCGCCACGGTCCAGAGCCCGGGATTTGCTGGAAAATTCGCCCGATCGAGAAACAGGAGTGGCAGCACCGCCTCGTAGAGTGAGTGCGGCGTGTAGAGCACGTCGGCGGTCCCGAATCGTCCGAGGTGATCGGCGAGTACCTGCGTCGCAATTGCACATGCGACCGCAACGTAGAACAGCGGCAAAATGCGGTACGCGCGGTTGAACGCGTATGCCATGGTATCGAGCGTGGCCGGGCGCCCGGCAAAGCGTTGCGCCAGCAACGGGTAAGCGAGTCCGAAACCGGACAGCACGAAAAACAGATCCACTCCATGCGCCGCAGAGCCGGCGATGCCGGCAAGCCAACCCGGTCCCGGTAACATTCCAGCGGCAGCGATGTGCGGCACGATCACCAGCAGGATCGCGAACCCGCGCAAGCCGTCCAATGGCGCGACGTGCGCAGGCGGCGTAACCCGTGCCGCTCTCATGTTACGGTCGATTCCGGCCGCTACCGATTCCTCGACGAGGGTCATCGCCGAGCCGCCCGCGGTCCGTGCCGCAGCAGCAAAGCAGCACGTAGGCCGATCACGCTTCGAAGTATGCCCGCAGCGCGAAGGTCGACACAGGGCCATATGTCGCGGTCTGCGGGGACTTCCGGCCGCAGGACGCTGGCTGCGCCCGCTTCAAGAAACCTTGCAAGCGAGGTATCGAACGTGCAGACGAAGATTACGGGCGAGACGCTACCTGTTCTGGAGATCGGCCTTGAGGCCGGCGACAAAATCGTTGCCGAACCCGGCGAGTTCTCGTGGATGACCCAAACGGTCCAAATGAACACGACGCCGATGGCGGCCGGGGCCAAGGGCCTGTTCGGCGTGCTGGGACGGGCGCTCTCGGGCGGCGGCTTGTTCATGACCGAGTTCACGGCGCCGGGCGGACCGGGGCTGGTGGCATTTGCCGCCAAAGTGCCGGGCCGCATCATGGAACTCGACGTGGTACCCGGTCAGGGCTACCTGATCCATCGCCACGGCTTCTTGTGCGCGACTGCCGGCGTCGAACTGGGGATCGGCTTCCAGCGCTCGCTGGGTGCCGGAATCTTCGGCGGCGACGGTTTCATCATGCAACGCCTCAGCGGCCAGTGCAAAGCCTGGGTCGAGCTGGGCGGCGAGGTGATCACCTACGATCTCGGGCCGGGTGAAACGATTTCGGCGCATCCCGGACACGTCGGGATGTTCAGCGAGACCATTAACTTCGACGTGACGCTCTTGCCGGGCATCAGCAACATGTTCTTCGGCGGCGACGGCCTGTTCGTTGCGCGCTTGACCGGGCCGGGCAAAGTTTGGCTGCAATCGCTGACGCTGCCGAATCTGGCGCACGCAATTTCACCCTATCTCGGCGGCCGCGACGCCGCACCGCAGCAAGCCGTGCAAGGCGGCGTCGCGGGCGGCGTGGCCGCGTCGGTGCTCGGGAGCCTCTTCGGAAATAACCGTTAACGGTTGACCGCCGAACGCATCGTAAGCCTGTTGCCGAGCGCGACGGAGATTCTCTTCGCGATCGGCGCGGGCAAGAGCGTCTCGGGCGTCACGCACGAATGCGACTTTCCGCCGGCAGCGCGCACGCGCACGGTGCTGACATCGTCACTCTTACCGGGTGATGTCCTCACCGCCGGTGCGATCGACCGGCACGTGCGCGCGAGCGTGCACGGCGGTTCGAGTTTGTATGCGCTCGATGCCGAACGGTTGGCGCAGCTCGAACCGGATCTGATCGTCACGCAAGAACTGTGCGAGGTCTGCGCGGTATCCTACGAAATCGTAACGCACGCGGCAAAACGGCTGCGCGGCGATCCGCGCGTCGTCTCACTCGAACCGTCGACGCTAGAAGACGTGTACGCCACGATCATCTTTCTCGGTGAGCTGTCGGGTCGCGAGCGCGGCGCCGCCGAAGTGGTTGCCGGGTTGCGCTTGCGCGAATCCGTGTTGCGCGATACGCCGCGCGAGACGGCGCCGCGCGCGCTGATTCTCGAATGGACCGATCCGCCGATGAGCGGCGGTCATTGGACGCCCGGGCTCGTCGAACTCGCGGGCGCGATTCCGGTGCTCGCCAATCCGGGCGCGAATTCGCAAACGCTGACTTGGGAGGCCATCGCGCAAAGCGATCCCGACGTCGTGATCGTGGTTCCGTGCGGGTTCGATCTCGCGCACGCGCAGCACGCCGCCGCCGGCCTCGCGCACAATCCGGTTTGGAACGAATTACGCGCGGTGACGAGCGGGCGCGCCTACGTGATGGACGGCAATGCCTACGTCAACCGCCCGGGACCGCGCCTCATCGATAGCGCCGAGCGCTTCGCCTGGTGCTTCCACGAAGCGGCGCACTTACCGCAGCCGTCGGGTTGCACCGTCATCCCGAGCTCGTCGAGGGACCGCCGAGTGGGCTAATGCCCGACGTGCACGGGAGGGGGAACGATCGTATCGATCTCGGCCAATTCGTCCGGCGTCAGGGTCCACGTCACTGCGTTGACGTTTTGCTGGATCTGCTCCGCATTGCTGGCCCCTGCGATGACGCTGCCGACCGTCGGACGCGCTAGGAGCCAAGAGAACGCGAGTTCGAGCAACGTGTGGCCGTGCGCGTCCGCGAATTCGCCCAAGCGGTCGGCCAACGCCAGCCGCTCTTCGGTCATGAACGTATCGGCGAGCCCACCCGGACGCATGAGGCGCGTGCCCGCCGGCCGCGCACCGCCGCGGTACTTGCCGCTCAGCAAGCCGCTGGCAAGCGGGAAGTACGGCAAGAAGCCGACGCCGTGCGCGAGCATGGCGCCCACGTGCTCGCGCTCGATTTCGCGCTGCAGCAGACTGTATTCGTCTTGATAGGAGATGAACCGCGTGCGATCTTGCGCCTTCGCCGTCCAGATCGCGTCGGTCAATTGCCACGCCGCGAAGTTCGAACAGCCGACGTAACGCACTTTGCCCTGCGTGACGAGATCGTCGAGCGCGCACACCGTCTCTTCGATCGGCGTGAGCGGGTCGAAGATGTGGACTTGATACAGATCGATCCAGTCGGTCTTCAAGCGGCGCAGGCTCGCTTCGACGGCGGCCATGATGTAGCGCCGCGATGCGCCTTTCTTCTTGCCTTCGGCATCCATCGGCAAACCGAACTTCGTGGCGATCACGACGTCGGCGCGCGCGCGGCCGAGCGCATCGCCGAGCAGTTCTTCGCTTTTGCCGAACGACGTCAGCGGGTAGTGATCGGCCGTATCGAACAGCGTGATCCCGTTCGTCAGCGCCGCTTGAACGACGACGCGCGAGGCCGACGGATCGAGCCGTCCGCCGAGGTTATTGCAACCTAGGCCGACGGCCGAAACGCGTAGACCCGACGAACCTAGGTTGCGGAGTTCCACCTACGCCGGGACAGGCCCCATAAAGGCGCGTACCGCGGCTTGCACGCCGCTGCCGGCTTGCGTCTTGAAGCCTGCGCTGAGCAATTCCATCTCGAGCGCGCCGAGCATCGCGAGCACGTCGGTTTGCGTGACGTCGCCCATCGTGCCGATGCGGATGATTTTGCCGGCGAGTTTCTCTTGACCGCCACCGAGCACGTAACCGTGTTCGAGGCGCAGCTTCTTGCGAATCTCGTCGCCGTTGACGCCTTCCGGCACGTGAATCGCCGTCACCGTCACCGAACGCATACCGGGTTCGGCGAACAGCTTGAGACCCGCACCTTCGGCGAACGCGACGATCGCATCGGTGTTGCGCTGATGGCGCGCCCACACGTTGGCCGGACCTTCTTTCGCATAGAGATCGAGCGCGACGTCGAGCGCGTACGCGATCGACACCGGCGGCGTGCACGGCGTTTGACCGATCGCTTGAAACTCGCGCGCTTTCTGCAAGTCCAGATAGTAGCGCGGGCTCTTGACGGTTTTCATCTTGTCCCATGCGCGCTGCGACACGGCGACCATCGCCATGCCGGGCGGAACGCCGAGAGCTTTCTGCGACGCGGCCACGACGACGTCGAAGCCCCACGCATCCATCGTGAACTCGCTCGCGGCCAAACCGCTGACGGAGTCGACGAGCGAATACGCGCCATGCGCCCGAATCGAATCGGCGAGCGGGCCCATCGGGTTCTGCACGCCGGTCGACGTCTCGTTGTGCGTGAGCACGACGCCCTTGATCTCTTTTTTCGTATCGGCTTCGAGGCGCGCTTTGAGCGCTTTCGCGTCAACGCCCTTGCCCCATTCGGTGTCGAGAATTTCGACATCGACGCCCCACGTGCGCGCGATTTCCGCAAAGCGGTTACCGAAAACGCCGACCGGCGCAACCAGCACCTTTTCGCCGGGGCCGAACATGTTGGTCATCGCCGCTTCGAGGCCGCCGGTACCGGAGCAGCCGAGCAACAACACGTCGCTCGTCGTCCCGAAGACCGGCTGCAGTTTGCGCACGATCGAGGCCTGGAGTTCCTTGAACTCAGGTCCGCGATGATCGATCATCGGCTTCCCCATGGCCGCGAGCACGGGCTCGGCGACGGTCACGGGGCCTGGGATGAATAGCAGCTGCTTAGACACGGATTCCTCCGGGAGATATGAGCGATTGATAGGCCATATGTTGTATCCTGCGGACATGCAATCCCCCGAAACGGTGCGTCTCAGCCTGTGCTCACGATTCGGCGGCTGTGCGAGTAAAGTCGGCGCCGCCGACCTCGCCCGGGTGCTTGCCGGCGTGCGCTTTCCTGAGGATGCGAAGGTGCTCGTTGGACTCTCGACCAGCGACGACGCCGGCGTCTATCAGCTCACGCGCGATCTCGCATTGGTACAGACGGTCGACTTCTTCACGCCGATCGTGGACGACCCGTTCGATTTTGGCCGGATCGCCGCGACGAACGCGCTCAGCGACGTGTACGCGATGGGCGGAACGCCCGTGACCGCACTCAATATCGCCGCGTTTCCCATCGATACGCTCGACGAGTCGATTCTGCGACGCATTCTCGAAGGCGGGGCGGCCGTTGCGGCCGCGGCCGGCGTCGTGATTCTGGGCGGCCATACGGTGAAAGACGAGGAACCCAAGTACGGGATGGCCGTGACCGGCACGATTCACCCGGGCAGAGTCATCAGCAACGCGGGCGCGCGTCCGGGCGACCATCTGCTGCTGACGAAGCCGATCGGCGCGGGGATCTTGACGACCGCGCGGCGCCGCGACGGCATTCCCGAATCCGATCTCGCCGTCGCGATCGCGGAAATGACGCGGCTCAACGCCGCCGCGCGCGACGCGATGCTCGCGCACGGCGCGCATGCGGCCACCGATGTCACTGGCTTCGGATTGCTCGGACATGCGAGCGAAATGGCGCGCGCCTCGCGCGTCGGCGTCGAAATCGAAGCGTCGTCCGTACCGCTCTTCCCGCGCGTGCTCGAGTTGATCGATCGCGATTTCGTGCCCAGCGGCACCGAAGGCAATCTGACCCATCACGCCGAGTTCACATCGTTCGCCGATCACGTCACCGGCGCGATCCGCATCGCACTCTCCGATGCGATGACGTCCGGCGGCCTGCTGATCGCCGCCGAACCGCGCGACATCCGCGCCATGTACAACGAACTCGCCCCGACCCATACCTGCGCCATCGTCGGCCGCATCACCGAAGACGGCGACGGCACCATCTCCGTTTTGTAGCCGCGGCCTTGCTGCGATCGCGTATGTGCGTGATCGGGTGCGGCAATGGTATCGTTCGTACACTATGGGTCGCTGGATGTTGCCGTTTCGGCGCGGCGTGATTTTGATTCTGCCGTCAAATATTTGAGCCGGGATCCGGTCGAGCGCGCATTGTTCGCTCGGCTGGAGAACGGCCGGCAGCATATTACGCTTACGGCCAATCGGAATAACGAAGATTATTACGATCCGAACACGCATGCGATCCACTGGGATCCGCATAGCGCGTTGCGCACGAGCCGCGGCGGGACGCAATCGCCGGCGCTCGGGCTCGGGCACGAGGTCGATCACGCGGTGCACGATGGGCCGCGCGAGTGGGAACGCTCGTCGATTCCGGATGCGCGCTTCGACGATGCGGAGGAACGGCGCGTGATTCTGGGATCGGAGCGGCATGCCGCGCGCACGCTCGGCGAAGCGGTCCGCAGCGATCACGGCGGCTTCACCTACCGGGTCGACCGGCCGACCGCAATGCCGCTCATCGCATAAACCGGCGATAACGGCTGTCCCTCGACAAGCTCGGGATGACACGGCGCTCGGGATGACAGGGGGAGTGGCGCGCGAATCTGTTGGGAATGTTAGCGCTCATCCTTTCCACGCTCGTGGCACAGGCCGGTGCGCCGGCCTACCTCTCGTCGTGTGCGCCGCCGCAGCCGATCCGCGTGCTCGCCACCTCGCAAGTGGTCGTCGGCGACAACATCCACCCGACCAATCGCCGGACGCGTTTCTTCATCGACATCGGCAGCGACGGAAGTTTCCGGCGCGCGATCATGTACGAATCGTCGGGCGACGCGACGTTCGATCAAGCCGCACTCGAGGCCGCGCAACGGTTCAAGTTTGCGCCGCCGACGCAAGGCTGCATCAGCACGAGCGCGATCGTCCCGGAAGAGTTCAACGTGCCGCTGCTCGCGTTCGGACACGCCTCCGGCAACGGGTCGGTGTTGCCGACGCCGCCGCCGGAGGCCGCCGCGATCTGCGGCGATCCGGCGGTTGAAGTCGCCGGACTCGACATTCCCGATACGCATCAAGCGCCGGGCACGGCGGCAATCGACGTAACGCTCGACGCGAACGCGCACGTGAAGACGGCGAAGCTCGCGAAGTCGAGTGGAAATGCAAAAACCGACGCCACGGCCGTCGATGAAGCCAAGAGCGCGCAGTTCAAGTTCGACGTCGGACCAGGCTGCCGGCCGAAGCCGGCAACCTACCAACTCGAACTAACTTTCCACTAAGACCGTTTGCGGGATGCCGCGCCGACGGGAGCGCGGCGTTTGCGCGTTTCCGGACGGCCGGCTTTTTTGTTGCTCGGGCGCAGCGCCACGACGTTGTTGCCGCGGCGGCCCTCTTCGGGCACGCCGAGCAGCACGGGGGTGATGACGCGTTTGCCCAGCGCGTGCATGAACACTTCGCTCAGCTCTTCGACGAAGAAGAACTGGATCGTGTCGCGCACTTCCTTCGGCACGTCGTCGAGATCCATTTCGTTGCGTTTCGGCAAGAGAATCTTCTTGATTCCCGCGCGCTTCGCACCGAGCACTTTCTCTTTGACGCCGCCGATCGGCAGCACTTGACCCGTGAGCGTGATCTCGCCCGTCATCGCCAGATTGTCGTCGACCTTGATGTTGGTCAAGAGCGACGCGATCGAGGTGGCGATTGCAGCACCCGCACTCGGGCCGTCCTTCGGCACCGCGCCGGCCGGCACGTGTATGTGCAGGTCGTGCTTGGCGAAGTAGTCGTCGGCGATGCCGAGTTCCGCTTGCCGCGAGCGCATGAACGAGACCGCAGCCGTTGCCGACTCTTTCATCACGTCGCCGAGCTGACCGGTGAGGGTCAGTTTCCCGTTGCCGGGCATCGCCGTCGTTTCGATGAACAAAATGTCGCCGCCGACCGGCGTGTAGGCGAGTCCCGTCGACACGCCGACCGATGCGAGCCGTTTCTTCGTCTCGTTGTAGAAGCGCGGCTTCTGCAAGTAGTCGACGATCGTTTCCGGCTTCACGTTGGCTTTATAGCCCGGCTCCTCCGCGATCTTGCGCGCGACTTTGCGGAACACGGTCCCCACTTCGCGCTCGAGGTTACGGACGCCGGCCTCACGCGTGTAGTCGTTGATGATCGTACGGATCGCCGCATCGCTGATCTTGACTTGCGTCTCTTTGAGCCCGTTGGCTTTCTTCTGCTTGGGCACGAGATAGCGCTTCGCGATCTGGAGCTTATCCATCTCGGTGTAACCCGAGAGCGAGATGATCTCCATACGGTCGCGCAACGGGCCCGAAATCGAGTCCAGCGTGTTGGCCGTGCAGATGAAGAGCACGCGCGAGAGATCGAGCGGCAGATCGAGGTAGTGATCGCGGAACGAATTGTTCTGTTCGGGATCGAGCACTTCGAGCAGCGCCGACTGCGGATCGCCGCGGTAGTCGCCGCCGACCTTGTCGATCTCGTCGATCATCATGACGGGATTGTTCGTCCCGGCATCGCGCAGGGCGCGCACGATCGTGCCGGGCATCGCACCGATGTAGGTGCGCCGGTGGCCGCGGATTTCGGCCTCGTCGCGCACGCCGCCCACTGAGAGGCGTACGAACTTGCGGCCCATCGCCTTTGCGATCGACTGTCCGAGCGAGGTTTTGCCGACGCCCGGCGGTCCGACGAAGCACAGGATCGGCCCCGTCAGCTTTTTCTTGAGTTTGCCGACGGCCAAGTACTCGACGATGCGGTCCTTGACTTTTTCGAGATCGTAGTGATCTTCGTCGAGAATCTCGCGCGCTTTAGCGATGTCGATTTGATCCGACGTCGATTTGTTCCACGGCAGCTGCACGAGCCAATCCAAGTACGTGCGGATGACGCTGTATTCGGGGCTGGCCGTCGGGACTTTCGCCAGCCGGTCGAGTTCGCGATCGGCCGACTTCTTGACGTCCTCGGGCATCTCGGCTTCATCGATCTTCTTGCGCAGCTCGTTGGTCTCGGCTTGCTGCGGATCGGTTTCGCCTAGCTCTTCCTGAATTGCGCGCAGTTGCTGGCGCAGGTAGAACTCACGCTGATTCTTCTCCATCTCGCGCTGGATATCGGATTGAATCTTGTGTCCGAGCTCCACCACCTCGAGTTCCTTGGTGATGAGCATCGTGATCTTGCGCAGACGCTTTTCGGTATTGCGCTCTTCGAGGATCGCTTGGCGATCCGCGGTATCGAGGCGCATCGTCGAGGCGACGAAGTACGTGAGCAGGTTCGGATCGGAGATGTTATTGACTTCCATCTCCATCTCGCGCGGCGCTTGCGGCAAGTAACCCAGCAGCTTCTGGAAAAGCGTGCCGAGATTGCGCTGCATCGCAACGAGATTGTCGTTCTCTTCGGTGACTTCGGGCAGCTCGTGATACGTCGCGGCCAGGTACGGCTCGCTCGAAACGATCTGATCGATTTCGAACACGGGACCGCCGGCGACGATGCAGCGCAGCGTGCCGTCGGGCACCTTCAGCATTTTCTGAATCGTGCCGATCGTGCCGATGCGGCGCAGGTCGTCCGGACCGGGATCTTCGATGTCCTTATCTTTGAGGACGACGAGGCCGATCTGCTTGCCTTCGCGGAGCGCTTCTTCCACCAACGCAATACCGGGCCGCTTGATGACGGCGAGCGGAATCACGGTGTTGGGGAAGAGTACGGCATCTTGCAGCGGCAGAATGCCCAGAACGTCGGGGGTTACCAATTTACGGGGTGCCATCAGGCCAGGGTCCTTTTAACGGTCATGCGGATCTCGGTCCGCACGATCGGGAAGCGATCGCGAGCGCCGAGCGGGAGCTCGATGGTCAGGATGCCGTCGCGGTAGGTTGCGGACGCGCCGGAATCATCGACCGGCAGCGGCAGGCGAATGCGTTTATAGAACTCGCCGTAGAGAATTTCTTTTTGGAGGATCGACGCCGAACGGTTCTCGGCGCGGTCGGTGCGGGTGCCCATGATGTAGAGATAGCGCTCGTCGACGGCGACGCGGAGCTCATCGCCGTCGGATCCGGCCAGCTCGACGTGAACCACCATCCGTTGCCGCGCTTCGTCGATATACACGTCCGCATTAGGCTCAAAACGCCCGTGGGCACGGACGCCGAACGCACGGTCTACTTCAGCAAAAAATGGGTCTTGGCGCACGGGTCGAGCCTCCTTCCTTCGGTTAGCACTCGCCTAAACACAGTGCCAAGGGGAAAGGGTTTCCGAATTCGGCCCGGGCCAGGCCGGCTACTGTTGCTGCTGTTGGGCTTGGGTCCCGGGCAGGGCCTCCATCGCGACGTTCACCGACATGCTCGCCCGCGATACGCCCTTGTATATGCCCCGGACCGGGCTGACATCACGGTAATCGCGCCCGACCGCGATCCGGGCGAAGCGGTCGTCGATCAGGGTGCCGTTGGTCGGATCGTAGCCGACCCAACCGTGGGGCCCGAGGTAGGCCTCGCACCAGGCGTGGGAGGCCTCGGCACCGAGCACCGACCCCTCCTCACCGCTGAACACGTAGCCGCTGACGTACCGTGCCGGAATCCCATAGTAGCGGCAAAGCGCAACCAGAATGTGCGCGAAGTCTTGGCAAACGCCCGCTCGAGCACGGATCGATTCATCGATCGTCGTTTGAACGCTGGTCGCCTCGCGGTCGTAGCTGAAGCGGTGATTGATGGTCGCACCGGCGTGCAGAAACCACGCGACGAGGTCGTCGCGCCCCGGATCGCCGACCTCACCGGCAAATGCGCGCAATTCCGGACCGAACGTAACGTACTGACTCTCATGCAATTCGTCGTAGAGCCAGCGTACGTTGGGATCGCCGGCTAACTGATCCTTCGTGACGGGACTTGGTGCCGGCGGATTCGCCGGGCGTACGGTGATCACCGATGACCGCGCGACGATCGAGAGCACGTCGTGATCGGGCAGCACCGCGAAATGCTGTACGTCATTGCCGAATCGGTCGGTATACGAAAACACGCGGGCGCGCGGCGCAACGTTCAATTCGTACTTCGTGCAGTATTGAGACGAGTCGCTGCGCGGCCGCAAACGCACGATGCTATAACTCTCGTGAATCTTGCCGGGATAGCGATATGTGGTCTGGTGCAGGATCGTAAATTCCACGATATCAGCCTCCTGGGCTGTAAGGGCGCGCTACCGTACCGACATGAGATGTATTGCTACGTACCATTTGTTCAATGCTCCGACGGTACTTTTGCCGTCGGCGCCGTTGTAGAGGCACTCCATCTCTAAATCTTCCGGAAACACTCTCCTCGACGCGATGACGAACGAGGACTTTGCAGCGATTTCCAACCAGTTGGAGACCGTTCAGTTGAGCGTCCGGCAAACGCTCTACGACGACGGCTCGCCCGCCAACGACGTATACTTTCCGATCGATTGCGTAATCTCGGTCGTGACCACGATGAACGACGGCTCGGCGATCGAGACCGCGACGGTCGGCTATGAGGGCATGTGCGGGGCGCAGGTTGCGCTCGGTACGAAAGACACGTTCGGGCGCTGGTTCTGTCAGATTCCCGGCCGAGCGTACAAGATGACCGTGGCCGACTTTTTGCGCGGCTACGAACGCGACGAACGCTGGCGGCTCGCCGTCGGCCGCTATCTGCAAGCCGTGATCGACGTCCTCTCGCAGTCGGTGGCCTGCAATCGCCTGCACCTGGTCAGCGAACGCTGTGCGCGTTGGCTCTTGATGAGCGCCGACCGCGTCCATTCGGCCGACTTTCCGCTCACGCACGAAGCGCTGGCCACGATGCTGGGCGTCCGCCGCGCCGGAGTCAGCGTCGCGGCGGCGGCGCTGCAAGCTGCCGGCTACCTGAGCTATCGCCGCGGCCGATTTCACATCAACGATTCGGCGGGACTCGAGTCGGCAGCATGCGAGTGTTATGCCGTCACGCGCGCTATCTACGATCGCCGTTTGCTGACCCAGCCTGCCATCGGCACCGACGGCGTACGTCCGTAGACTACCCAACCGGCACCCGCGGGAAATAACTCGACTGGATCGACGAGCCGATGGCGTCGGCGCGTTCGGCAAATCGCGCCGCAAAACGATCTCCGCCTTCATCGAGAATCTCGCCGATTTGCACGAAGTCCAGCATCGCCTGCAGCCGTCCGGTCACCCGCTCGGCTTCGTTGGAATAGGCACCCATCGCGGTTTCTGAAATGCGGTGTAATGCCCGGTCGACTTCGTGCGTGCAGAAGCGAATCGAACGCGGAAAACTGCGGTGCAAGAAGAGAAAGGCGAGCGCCTCGTTGGGATCGGACGAAAGCCGCTGGGCCTTGGCAAACGGTTCGCTCGCGCAGCACATCTCGAGCAGCCGCTGCCACTCGTGCGCCGAATCGTCGCTGAAGTCGTGATTGCGCAGGATGCGCGCGGTCATCGCGGCCCGCTCCAGATAGCGGCCGATCTGCAAGAAATTCCATTCGTCATCGTGCGAGACCGTCGCGTCGACGATTCCGCCGAAGGCTTGCGCGGTATCGCGAACGCTGCGCAAGAACGATGACGGCCCTTCGCGCGCGACCGACCGCGGAGATTGCGCTTCAACGAAGAGATAGAGGCCGTTGAGGCATTCCCACACTTCGGTCGACAGCTCGGCCCGCACGCTGAGCGCGTTCGAGCGCGCGATGCGGATGCACGACACGATCGAGGTGCGATACTCGGTCGAAAACGTGCAGCGTTCGAACGCCGCCGACGCGAGCGACGCGCCTTCGAGCAATTCGACGTCGGCGGAAATGCCCGCCATGTCGAACACGCTGCGCCAAATGCGCGCTGCGCGTTCGCGGCCGGCCGCATTGCGGTCGACGGTGCGGTTGTAGTTCACGTCGAGAATACGCGCCAGCGTTTCCGCGCGTTCGACGTTGCGGCTCATCCAGTACAGTGATTCTGCAACGCGAGATAGCACGTCTAGTCGTCCAAGACCCAGGTGTCTTTGCTGCCGCCGCCCTGCGAGGAATTCACGACCAGCGAGCCTTCGGTCAACGCCACGCGCGTCAACGCGGTCGGCGGAACGTCGACCTGATCGCCCAACAGTACGAACGGCCGCAGATCGATGTGACGCGGCGCGAGCGTCTCGCCCACGATCGTCGGATGACATGAGAGCGGGATGATCGGCTGGGCGATGAAGTCGCGCGGCGAAGCCTCGATCGCTTCTTTGAAGCGCGCGCGCTCGGCCGCGGACGCGAACGGGCCCATCAGCATGCCGTACCCGCCGGATTGGTTGGTATTCTTCACCACCAGCTCGTCGAGGTGCGAGGTCACGTGCCGCCGCTGCAAGTCGTCCGTGCAATCGTAGGTCGGAACGTTCGGCAGAATCGGCTCTTCGCCCAAGTAAAAGCGAATGATCTCGGGCACGAACGGGTAGATCGCCTTGTCGTCGGCGACGCCGGTGCCGACCGCGTTCGCGATCCCGACGGCGCCCGCGCGGTACGCGTTCATCAAGCCGGCCACGCCGAGCGTCGAGTCAGCCTTGAACACGAGCGGATCCAAATAGTCGTCATCGATGCGGCGATAGATTACATCGACGCGTTGAAGGCCCTTGGTCGTCTTCATGTAGACGACGTTGTCGTGCACGAGCAGATCGCTGCCCTCGACGAGCTCGACGCCCATGCGACGCGCAAGCACGGTGTGTTCGAAGTAGGCGGAGTTGTAGATGCCGGGCGTCAGCAGCACGACCGTCGGATCGCTGATCCCCGCCGGTGCGGAATGCCGCAACGCATCGAGCAGCCGCCGCGGGTAGTCGTCAACGGGCAGCGGCTGGTAGTGTTCGAACAGCCGCGGAAACGAACGCTTGAGCACGTCGCGGTTCTCGAGCACGTACGAAATCCCGGACGGCGTGCGCAAGTTGTCTTCGAGCACGTAATAGGTGCCGTCGCGGCCGCGGATCAGATCGCAGCCCGAGACGTGAATGTACACGTCGCGCGGCACGCGGAAGCCGATCATCTCGCGGTTGAAGAACTTCGATGAGAACACCATCTCCGCGGAGATGCGGCCCTCGTGCAGAATTCGCTGCGGCCCGTAGATGTCGCCGAGAAAGGCGTTGAGCGCCATCACGCGCTGCGCGATGCCGCGTTTGATCAGCGCCCACTCGTTGCCCGGAACGATGCGCGGAATCAGATCGAAGGGCAGGATACGCTCGGTTCCACGGCTGTCGGAGTAGACGGTGAACGTAACGCCGCGCTGCAAGAGCACCGAGTTGACGAGGTCGACCCGGTGCCGGAATTCGGCGATGTCGATCGAGCGCAGGGTGGCCGCGAGGCCCGCATAGTGGGCCCGCGGCACGCCGAGTTCGTCGGCAAATTCGTCGAAGAAATCGACTAGCGGGTACTCATCGAGCAAGGGCTGCATTGACCACAGGTTCCTCCCGAGGCGCGGACCCTCACTTGGCCCACTGGACAACGCTCCCCGGGCGGCCCTTCATCCACACCATCCACAGGCGCGTGTGCAGGATAACCTTCCCATAAGGCAGCCCGAAGCAACCCGGCGGCCTTGCAGGCGGTCCAAGCCAGCGTGTCCGCCTACGATGTCTTAGTCGTGGGCGCCGGCCTTGCAGGCAGCACGATCGCCGAGCGGTGTGCAAGCGAGTTCGGCGCGAACGTCTTGCTGATCGACCGACGCCCCCACCTGGCCGGTAACTGCCACGACCCCGTCGACGCGGACGGCTTGCAGTACCATCAGTACGGCCCCCACGTCTTCCACACCAACTCCGAGGACGTCATCGACTACCTGGGCGCGTTCACGGCCTGGCGCCCCTACGAGCATCGCGTGCTGGCGAACGTCGACGGACGGCTGCTGCCGATCCCGATCAACCGGACGACGATCAACGCGCTCTACGGCCTCTCGCTCGATGAAGCCGGCGTAACGGCGTTTCTCGAGCGGGTCGCCGAGCCGTGCAGCGCGATCCGCACCTCGGAGGACGTGATCGTCTCGCGTATCGGACGCGAACTCTACGAGCGTTTCTTCGCCGGCTATACGCGCAAGCATTGGGGCCTCGACCCCTCGGCACTCGACGCGAGCGTCTGCGGGCGCATCCCGACCCGCACCAACACCGACGACCGCTACTTCACCGACCGTTTTCAGCTGATGCCGGCAGACGGGTATACCGCGATGGTGGAGCGCATGACGAACCACCCGCGCATCGAGCGCGTGCTCGGCGTCGACTACGTCGAGATCGCCGACCGCGCGCATTTCCGTCATGTCGTGTTCACCGGGCCGATCGACGCGTATTTCGAACACCGCTTCGGCAAGCTCCCATATCGCTCGCTGCGCTTCGAATTCGAGACGCACGATGTGGAGCGGTATCAGAACGCCGGCTGCATCAACGAACCGTCGGAAGACGTGCCGTACTTACGCACGACGGAATATAAGCACCTCACCGGGCAGCGTCATGCGAAGACGATCATCTCGCGTGAGTATCCGAGCGACGAAGGCGAGCCGTACTATCCGATCCCCGCGCCCGAAAGCCGCGAGCAGTATCGCAAGTACGCGCTGCTCGCGCAACGCACGCGCGGCGTGACGTTCGTCGGCCGGCTAGCGGAGTATCGCTACTACAACATGGATCAGGCGGTGGCGTCGGCGTTGCGTACGGCCGAGGATCTGGTCGGAGTCGTGCGCGCCGCGTCTTAGAGCAGATTGTCCAGTTTGCGCAGGCGGTGCGTGATGATCTTCATGATGCGCAGCGCGAAGGACGGATCGTTGCGGGTGAGCTGGTAGAAACGCGTTTGGTCGATGACGACGACCTTGACGTCGGTTTTGGCGTACGCTTCGGCGCTGCGCTCGAGATCATCGATGATGGCCATCTCGCCGAAGACGCTGCCGGTGCCGACCATTTCGAGCAGCTTGCCGCGCAGCACGATTTCGACCTCGCCCGAAGTCACGATGTACATGACTTCACCATGATCGCCGGTCTTGAAGAAGCGGTGGCCGCTCGGGAAAAACTGCGTGACGTCGTCACTTACGGTCTGAAGATCAACCACGCGGCTCTCCTTTCTTCTGCGCTCTCCAAAGTAAGCTACGCAGCGGACGTGCTTTCCTGGGCCTAAAAGTAAAGGCGCCGTAAGGGTGGGGACGACGGAATATTTCTTCGCCGGGTTTGTGGGTACAAGGTGCTCGTGAGCGCGTCTGTACCCGTCGTGATTTGCGGCGCCGGTCCAACCGGCATGAGCCTCGCGCTCGAGCTGGCGCGCTTCGACGTCCCGTTTCGTATCATCGACAAAGCGCCGGCCGGCGCCGAACATTCGCAGGCGCTGGGCGTTCAGGCTCGCACGCTGGAGCTGCTCGAGGCCGCGCACATCACCGATCGGCTCCTCAATTACGCGCAGCGCGTCGAACACGTGCGGATTGCCGCCGGCACGCGGCCGCTGATCGAGACGGATTTCAGCGACTTGCCGACGGCGTATCCGTTCCTCGCGATGATTCCGCAGACCGACACCGAGCGCGTGATGCGCGAGGCGCTCGAAGCGATCGGCGTGACGATCGAACGCGGCGTGACGCTCACCGCCATCTCGCAAGATGCTGAGAGCGTCGTCCTCGACCTTGCCGGAGCCTCGGGCATCGAACGCGTCAATACGCGTTTTCTGGCCGCGTGCGACGGCGCGCACAGCACCGTGCGCCACCTGCTCGATCTGCCGTTCACCGGCCACGCGCTACCGGAGCGCTTCGCGCTGGCCGACGTCCGCCTCGACACCGAGCTCACGCCCGACACGCTGCACGTGCACCTTGCGCCCGACGGGGGCGCGACCGCGCTCTTTCCGCTGCGTGACCGCTGGCGCATCATCGTCGAATCGCCGCAGGGGCTGCCCGACCCGCCCGAAGCCGCGGCCTTCGATGCGGCGCTGACCGCCCAGGCGTTTCCGGCGCGCATTCGCGAGACGATGTGGATGGCGAACTACCACGTGCATCAGCGAAGGGTCGAGCGCCTGCGTGCGGGCAACGCGTTCTTGCTCGGCGACGCCGCGCACATCCACTCGCCGATCGGCGGCCAGGGCATGAACAGCGGCATCGGCGATGCCGTGAACCTCGGCTGGAAACTCGCGCTCGTGGTCCGCGACAACGTGCCGCCGGCGCTGCTCGACACCTACGCTGAAGAACGCGGAGCGGTCGGCCGCGCGCTGCTCGCGGCGACGGATTACGGCAACCGGCTCGCGTTCAACGCCAACACGATGGTGCGGGCCTTACGCAACGCGGTGCTGCCGGTCGCCTCGCATCTGCCGCTGGTGCGCGACCGCTTGCGCGAGAACGTCGCGCAGCTGCGCATCGCCTACCCGCACAGCCCGCTGTCGGTGAACGGCGCACCTGCGCGGCGCGGTCTGCGCGCCGGCATGCGCGTGCGCGGGGCGCGGCCCGCGAGTTACCGCCCGCAGACGATCGTCATGCACCCGCACGATCAGCAGGCCGCGATCACGCTCGTGCTGCGTCCCGACGGGTACGCCGGTTACGTCTCCGACGGCGCGCACGCACACGGCGCGGTCACCTACTTGCGCAACGTGATCGGCCTGCGCAGCTAGATCAGCTACCGGCTTCGATGATCGCGTCAAGGACGGGGCGGTCGGACCCGCGCAGAAAATCTGCCAGCGCCGAGCTAATCGTGATCCGTTCGGGCCGCGCGGATGCGGCGAGCTGGAAGCCGGTGTCGATGTTGGGCCCGAGGAAATCCAAGATCTGATTTTCGCGGTCGTGGAACATCTGGTCGCCGGTCAGCAATTCGCGCTTTTCCAGTTCGGCCACGAGCTCGGCCATCTTCGGCGGCACGTTCTCCGCAAACGACAGCACCGGCGCGATCCACGCCAAGGCGCGGATCGAGATGTATTCGGTCGCTGCGGCGTACTTCGCGCTCGCGCCGAACTCGTTCATCAACGCGCCGAGCGTCCGGTCGATGGCGCGGATGCTATGTTCCACTTGATACGCCGTTTCGATGCGCTGATAGAACAGCACCTCATCGCCCTGATACTTCCAGACGACCGCGTTCTCGACACCGCGGCTCGTGATGTGGCGCCGGCACTCGCTATGGAAGAAGCGGAAGAGCTCGACCCAGTGGAAGCGTTCGAACTTCTGGGCCTTGAGCCGGCTCGAGCCGACGAGATCGAATGAGAAAAACAGATAAACGTCGACCCGAGAATTCGCTTCCAACCATCCCCTCCTCCCGGGCTACTATACCGAAATACGAGCGCACCCATGTGTGATCCCGCGCAGATAACCCCGTTAAGACAAAGAAAAGCAAATGCATAGAAAAAGGCGCCCCGCTTTACGGAGCGCCTTCCCATCACGGATGATGGATAGAAATTGCCGTAGGGCAATTCTATCCCTACATCATGTCGTAGCCGCCGCCCATGCCGCCCATGCCGCCCGGAGCGCCGCCGGCCGGAGCCTTCGGTTCGGGTTTGTCGGCGATCAGGGTCTCGGTCGTGAGAACGAGCGCGCCGATCGACGCAGCGTTTTGGAGGGCCGAACGGGTGACCTTGAACGGCTCAACGATGCCGGTCTTGATCATGTCGACGAGCTTGCCGCTCATCGCGTCGAAGCCTTGGCCGGGGGCCGCAGCCTTGACGGCATTCACTTCAACCGAGCCTTCGAAGCCCGCGTTTTCCGCGATTTGGCGGAGCGGTTCTTCGAGTGCGCGACGGATGATGTCGATGCCGATTTGCTCTTCGTGCGAATCCGACTTGATGCCGTCGAACGCCTTGAGCGCGTGGACGAGCGAGCTGCCGCCGCCGGGGATCATGCCTTCTTGGACGGCCGCGCGGGTCGCCGAGAGGGCATCTTCGATGCGGTGCTTCTTCTCTTTGAGTTCCGTTTCGGTGGCCGCGCCGACTTGAATGACGGCGACGCCGCCGGAGAGTTTGGCAAGACGTTCTTGCAGCTTCTCGCGGTCGAAATCGGAATCGGTCTCTTCGATCTGACGCTTGATCATCTCGATGCGACCCTTGATCGCGTCTTCCTTACCACGGCCGTCGACGATGGTCGTCTCTTCCTTGGTAATTTTGACGGTCTTCGCTTGGCCGAGCAGCTCGGGGGTCACCTTGTCGAGCTTGAGGCCGAGCTCTTCGCTCACGACGGTCGCGCCGGTCAGGGTCGCGATGTCCTTGAGCATCTCTTTGCGGCGGTCGCCGAAGCCCGGCGCCTTGACGGCGACGGTCGTGAACGTTCCGCGCAGCTTGTTGACCACGAGCGTCGCGAGGGCTTCGCCTTCGACGTCTTCTGCGATGATCAAGAGCGGCTTCTGAACTTGGACGATCTTCTCGAGGAGCGGCAGGATGTCGGCGATCGCCGAGATCTTGCGTTCCGTGACGAGAATGTACGGATCGCTGAGCGTGGCTTCCATGCGTTCCGAATCGGTGACCATGTACGGCGAGATGTAGCCCTTGTCGAAGAGCATGCCGTCTTTGGTTTCGACGTCGGTCTTCATCGACTTCGATTCTTCGACCGTGATGACGCCGTCTTTGCCGACAGCCTTCATCGCCTCGGAGATCAGTCCGCCGATTTCCTTATCGTTCGCCGAGATCGACGCGACTTGCGCGATCTTCTCGGGCGTATCGACGATCTGAACCATTTTCTGCATCTCGGCAACGGCCGCTTCGACGGCCTTTTCGATGCCGCGCTTGATCAGGAGCGGGTTCGAACCGGCGGTGACGTTGCGCAGGCCTTCGCGGATGATGGCTTGCGCCAGCACCGTCGCGGTGGTCGTGCCGTCGCCGGCGATGTCGTTGGTCTTCGACGCGACTTCCTTCACGAGCTGTGCGCCCATGTTCTCGAACACGTCGGGGAGTTCAATTTCTTTCGCGATCGTCACACCGTCGTTGGTGATGGTCGGCGAACCGAACTTCTTGTCCAACACGACGTTGCGGCCTTTCGGCCCGAGCGTGACTTTGACCGCATCCGCGAGAATGTTCGCACCGCGCTCGAGGGCGCGACGTGCGTTCTCGTCAAAAACGAGTTGCTTTGCTGCCATGACTAGTTTTTAGCTCCAGCCGGAACGCGCTCATCGACAATAGCGAGAACGTCTTTTTCCGAGATGATGAGGTATTCGGTGCCTTCGAGTTTGATCTCGGATCCCGAGTACTTCGAGTAGAGAATACGGTCGCCGACCTTCACGCTGACCGGCAAGGTTGTGCCATTGTCGAGAACGCGGCCCGTACCGACTGCGAGGACGCGGCCTTCTTGCGGCTTCTCTTTGGCCGTGTCGGGTAGAAAAACGCCGCCGGCGCTCTTCTCAGCTTGCTCCACGTGCTCGACGACCACGCGATCGCCCAGTGGCTTCAAATTCACGAAAAACTCCTCCAAACAATTGTTGGCAGTTCTGGCACCCGAGTGCCAGCACCAGCCAGATTAGCAGACTCGGGGCTAGAGTGCAAGAGGCAATTTTGCGATTCTGGGTCCTGCCGGAGCGCCGGAGGGCGCGCGAGAACTGCCCGGATATGACACGACCGCTCGTTTCGCGCGAATGGCTGACCGCCGGGATCTGCGCCGGCCTGGTTTCCGGCATCACGCTGGCGGCCTTCGCGGCCTTCGCGGAGATTCGGGCCGGCTTGCCCGTGAGCACGACCTACGCGTTCCTGGCTTCGGCCGTCGGCGGGTCCGCCCTGGGAGACGGGCCCTCGGCCGTCCCCTGGGGGGTGGCCGTCCTTTTCGCCGGCACGATTCTGTGGGCGTTCGGCTACGTCTATGCCGCCCGGCACCAGTCGCAGCTGCTGACCCGGCCGTTGATCTCGGGCGCAGGCTTCGGCGTGATCGTCTGGTTCGTGATGCAAGTCGTGCTCGTGGGCGCCGGCCACTTCACCCCGCCGAACATCTACACGTTCGACCGCGACATGGTCGGCTTTATCTTGTTCTTCGGAATCCCGCTCGCGCTCACGGCCTCACGGTTGCTGCGCACGCGGTGATCGCCGAGCTGCGGATCGATCTCGGCGCGATCGTTCGCAATGTCGATGCGCTGGCCGCGCTGACGGCGCCCGCGCGGGTCGTGCCGGTAATCAAATCCAACGCCTACGGCCACGGCCTGGTCGAAGTCGCGCGCGCGCTCGACGGACGCGTGCCGCGCCTCGCGGTCTACGAGCTCGACGAAGCGCTCGCGCTGCGCGAAGCGAACGTGACGTCCCCGATCCACGTGCTGGGGCCGATCCGCGCGCCGAACCTCGCTGCCGCGCACGCCGCCGGCGTCGAGATCACGCTGTGGGACGGCGGCTCCTACCTCGACGACGTCACCGACGCAGCGCACGCTGCCGGCGCGCCGTTCCGCGTTCACGCCAAGATCGACACCGGCGTTGCGCGCTTGGGCATGCGCGTCGCCGATGCCCCGGCGCGGCTGGCGCGCTACGCCGCGCACCCGTCGCTCGAGCTCGCCGGCGTCTTCTCGCACCTCGCCGCAGCCGAAGAACTCGACTCGACGTTTACGCGCGAGCAGCTCGACGCGTTCGCAACCGCGACGCGTCAGGTCGATCCCCGCGTCGAGCGGCACATCGCCGCCACCGCGGCCGCGATGCTGTGGCCCGAAACGCGCCTGGATGCCGTACGCACCGGCATCGGCATTTACGGCTTGTGGCCGTCGCCTGAGACGGAACGCACGATGCGCGATCGCGGCTTCACACTCAAGCCCGCGCTCGAGTGGCGGACGCGGCTCGTGATCGTGCACGACGTTCCCGCGCACACGCCGGTCGGCTACGGCTGCGCCTATCACACCAAACGGCCCTCGCGCATCGGCGTCCTGCCGATCGGCTATGCCGAGGGTTTAGCGCGCAATGCGGGCGAGCACGGCCACGTCTTGATCGTCGGTCAACGCTGCCGCATCGTGGGCCGCGTATGCATGAACATGACGTTCGTCGATTGCACCGATGCGCCCGACGCGGGACCCGGCAGCATCGTCACGCTGATCGGCACCGACGGTCATGCCGCGATCGGCGCCGACGAACTGGCCGCCGCGACCGGAACGATCGCTTACGAAACCGTCGCGCGCCTGCCCGCGCACGTCCCGCGCACCTACCTCGTCGCCGCGCCCTGATCAGGCGTCGGGAACGCCCAACGCGAGGAGCGGCTCGCCGAGCTCGACGGCCCGGTTGCGGCCGCCTTCTTTGGCGTGATAGAGCGCGCGGTCGGCAACGGCCATGAGATCGCCCGCGCTGGTGCCGGCCGCGTTGCGCGTCGCGCTGACCCCGACGCTGATCGACACGAGCGGGTGCGCAGCCCCGGAACCGGACGGTATTGCGGCTGCATAGACGGCCGCGCGCATGCGTTCGGCGACAACGAGCGCGCCCGCCAGATCGACGTCGGGCAAGATCACGGCCATCTCTTCGCCGCCGATGCGTGCGACCAGATCCAGCGCGCGCGTGGCGTTCTTCAGCAACGCGCCGGCGATCGTTCGCAAGCAATCGTCGCCGCCTTGATGACCGAACGTATCGTTGTACGCCTTGAAGTTATCGACGTCGATCATCAACAGCGCCAGCGGCTGCGAGTCGCGCGCACAATCGCGCAGCATGTCGCTGAAACGCTGATCGAAGCTGCGGCGATTCGCGAGATTGGTCAGCACGTCGGTGAGCGATTCGTTGCGCAGGCGTTCCGCCGTCACCGCGAGCTGTGCGTAGATCGTCGCCGTTTGGAACAGCAGCACGCAAAGCACCGCGCTGGCCGCCAGCACGATGCTCACGCGTGAGGCATACCAGCCGGCGGTGAACTGGCGCGCGAAATGCTGCAGCGTAACGTCGGCAAACATCGACAGACACGCGACGGCGAGCCACAGATCGAGCAGCGAGCGAAAGCGGCTGGTCCGGTACGCGAGCACCATCGCCGCGAGCGCGGCCAAGCTCATCACCGTGCTGATCACGTTGAAGAGCCGCGTGAACGCACCGTTGTTCGAGAGCACCGGAAGGCCGTCGATCCAGATCAGCGGGGGCACGGTCAGCGCGATGAAAGCGATTGCGCCCCACAGCATTCGGGATTGGAAGCGGCGGAAGGCGTCGACCGAAAACTCACTCTGATCCTGCCCGCGCGCGATGTAATACGCGATCGCGGAGCAGACGAAGAGGGCATGCCACTCGACCCATAACCAACCCGAGGTTTGCGAATCGGCGGACACCCACTGGATGAGTTGGGGCCACAGGCCGCGGTAGAACAACAAATAGGGTATCATCGCCACCGCGGTTAGCTCATAACCGAGCGCGAGGATGGTGAGCGGGACCGACCGCGTTACGCGCGACTGCGCCCACAGCAGCAACGACGTGATCGCGATGGAAGAAATCGAGAGCGCCATGACGATCGCAAAGATCGGATACGACGTTCCGAGCGGACGCGAGATTTCGGGAATGACCAGCAGCACGCCGGCCACCAGCACGGCCGCCACAACGAGCGCGCTCCGCCGATCGGCGCCCGTCGACGGTGCCTCGGCGAGATCCACCATTGCGATGCTGAGACCGTTCACGCGTTCATCGAACCGTGGCTAAAAGCAAGTCTTTGGCCCCGTCCGCGACGTTCACCGTGCGCGGCAGTTTGAAATCGCCCGGACGAACGCTGTAGGCCTGGGGGTTGCGCGGCTCCGGCGGTTCGACGCCTTGCATCAATTGCTTCGCCCGCGTCAAGAGGCGTTTGCGCAACGCGATGATCGCTTTGTCGGAACTCGTGAGGTATTCGCGGCTACGATCAGCGATCGTGCCGTAACCGCCCTGGTCCTGCGTCATGGCGAGGTCTTGCGCGACGATCGACTTGATGCCGGTAAAGCTCGCGCGGCGCTGTTCGTCGCGATCGATCAGGTAATCGTTCTCGTAGTCTTCTTTGGTCGAGAACGTTCCCGGCACGAGCTCGGGCACGGTCACGCCGTCCTCGAGCACCGCGCGTTCCGCTGGGCTGATCGGGTGATCGGCGTTCGACCAAATGCGAAAGTGCAGCGTGTGGTCGTCATCGACCGGTACGCGCACTTGCGTCAACACCGGCGTGTCCGGCGGCGCCGCGATCAGCACCGTGTACGGCATCAAATACTGGTTGACGCGCCAGTGAAACGTGTCTGCGCCCGCATCGCGCTGCGCGGAGAGCATCAAGCCGTAATCGGTCACCGCCGTAAACCAGCGCGGCTGGCGGTCGGCGAACACGGTCGCATCGACGCGTCCACCGGGGATCGGCTTCCCATCCTGCCGGCTGTGCAGAAACGAGACGTGACTCGAATCGACGTCGCCCTCTTGCATCTGCGCGTAGTTGCCGCGCGCGATCATCTTCGTGATCGAACGGTGATCGGCGGGCACGGCAAACGCTTCGATGGCCGGGAACTCCGGCATCAAATCCGGCGGCCCCATGAACGCCCAGATCAAACCGCCGCGTTCCAGCGCCGGATACGACGGCACGCCGGCCGTGCCGTTCGCATCGCGAAACGCGACGAGGTCCTCACCGAGAATGCGCGCGCGGACCGGCGGAGCATCCGGAGCGCCGAGTTCGGATGCCAGCATGATGGGCGTCCAAAAGCGACGGAAGAGCTCGCCCATCGGCGTTTTCGGTCCGGTGCGAACCAGCAACTCGTTGTCTGCTTTGGTGAGCATCGTTGGTGATTTGTCCCCCGAATTGCGGGGAAATCCCTAGGTCAGAGCGTTAAGAGCCGTACGTAAATCGAGCGTGCCTTCGTAAAGAGCCCGGCCGATGATCGCGGCGTCGACGTTCGCCGGGGTTCCGTCGCGCAGCGCGAGCAGGTCGGCCAGCGTCTTCGCGCCGCCGCTGGCGGTGATCCCGACCGGCGCGAGGCCGGCGACGTGCGCCAGCGCCGCGACGTCGTAACCGGAACCCATCCCGTCGCGCGCGATCTCGGTATACACGATGCGGCGCACGCCCCAGGCGGCAACGTCGCGTACCAGATCGTCGCGCAGGATGCCGGCGTCTTTCTGCCAGCCGCGCGTCGCGACGCGGTCGCCGCGTGCGTCGATGCCGGCCACGATCCGCTCGCCGAACGCCGCCACGATTGCCCGCGCGACGTCGGGCTCTTCGATCAGGATCGTGCCGAGGACGACGGCCGCCGCGCCCGCGTCGATCCGCGCCTGCACGTCGGCCGCCGTACGGACGCCGCCGCCGGTTTGCACCGGCACGTCGACCGACCCGCAAATCGCGCGCAATGCGGCCGCGTTTTCGCCCGAACCGAACGCGCCGTCGAGATCCACCACGTGCAGCGCCGTCGCACCCGACGCGACGAACGCGCGCGCACGCGCGACCGGATCGTCGTCGTAACGCGTTTCGCGCGACGGATCGCCGCGTTCGAGGCGCACGCATTTGCCGGCGCGCAGATCGATCGCCGGGAACAACCGCAACGCGTGCGTCACAATGCTAGCGCAAGAAAATTATCGAGCAGCACCGCTCCCGTGCGCTGACTCTTCTCGGGATGGAACTGCGTCGCCATCACGTTGTCGCGCGCGACGATCGCCGCAAACCGGCCGCCGTAATCGGCGCTCGCCACCATCGCGTCGCTGTCGGCCACGCGGTAGGAGTGCAGGAAGTACGCGAACTCGCCGCCGTGCAGTCCCGCCGTGAACGGATGCCGGCGCTCGATGCGCAGGTCGTTCCAGCCCATGTGCGGCACGCGCGGCGCGCCTTCGAACCGGCGCACGTGACCGTTGAAGATTCCCAAACCGGCGTCGTCGCCGAACTCATCGCTCGTTTCGAACAGCACTTGCATGCCGACGCAAATACCGAGAAACGGTTTGCCGGCGGCAACGACTTCGCGCACCGCGCGATCGAGATGCCGTTCGCGCAGCGCCGTCATCGTGGCGCCGAACGCGCCGTCGCCGGGCAAAATTGCAGCGTCGGCCGCGACGACGCGCTTGGGGTCTTCCGTCAACTCGAAGGCAACGCCGCGCCGTTCGAGCGCTGCGACGAGCGAGCCGATGTTGCCGCCGCCATAATCCAGCACGGCGAGCCGCTTGCGTCCCTGGGGTTCCATTGGCGCATCATTTCACGCGCCGGTGGGGAAACACCCGGCATGATGTCGTCGCTGCGCATGCTCCTCGCGCTCACCGTGCTCGCTTTTCTTGCCCCCGCCAGCGTGCGAGCCGCGGCCGCGCCCGTCGGGTTGACCGTCCCGGCCGGCTTCACGATCGAGCGGATTGCGACCGTCGAGGGCGGCCGCGAACTCGCTGTCGCTCCCAACGGCGACCTGTTCGTGGCGACATCCGGAAGCACGGTCGACATCGTCGCCGATGCCGAAGGCAACGCGGCGCCGGCCAAAGCGTTCACGCAGATCACCGACCATCCGGTTGCGGGCGTCACGATCGACGGCGACCGGATGTATCTCGGCGCGCAGTTCGGCGTGTACGAATTGCCCTATCACGCCGGCGACCGCGCACCGTCGGCGCCACCGCGCAAGATTGCTTCGGTGCGTACGAGCGGCGCATCGGGCGCGCACGTGACGACCACCGTCGCAGTAGCGAAGGACCATCTCTACGCGAGCGTCGGCTCGTCGTGCAACAACTGCAATCCGGATATCGACGCGACGCGCGCGACCGTGCAAGAGATGAACCTCGACGGCAGCGGCATGACGGCCAAAGCGCGCCACGTGCGCAACGCAATCGCGCTCGCGGTCAATCCGCAGACCGGCACGTTGTGGATCGGCGTCGCGGGTCAAGACGAGTTGCCCAAAGGCCATCCGTACGAGATGTTCGACCCGCTCACGCTGCATGCGGGCGTGGCCGACTACGGCTGGCCGTTCTGCTATGAAAATCATCAGGCCGTGGACGGTCACGACTGTTCAACGCAGACGGTTCCGCGCGTCGTCTTTCCGGCTTACGAAACGCCGATCGGCGCGGTGTTCTACCCGCTCCATCCGGCCGGCGCGCACGCCTTTCCCGAGGCCTACCGCGGCGGCGCGTTCGTGACGCTGCACGGCTCGTGGCACGCGCCGCCGGTTCCACCCCGCGTCGTGTTCGTGCCGATGAACGGCGACGATCCGAAGACGGCGGTCGACTGGAACGATCCGTCCGCTCAGTGGAAAGACTTCGTCAACGGCTGGCAACTCGCCGACGGCCGCCGTCGCGCGCGCCCAACGGGCATCGCCGTTGCGCCCGACGGCAGCCTCTTCGTCAGCGACGATCTCGACGGCGGGATCTATCGCATCCGCCCGCGCTGACACGCGTGTCATCCCGAGCTTGTCGAGGGACAGCTACTCGAGCAGACCTTTAGTGGAGAGGATTTCGTCGCTGCCGGTTAGGGTTTTGGCTTGGGCGAAGGCTTTGGCGAACGCTTTGAACGAGGCTTCGCACAAGTGGTGGGCGACGTCGCCGTTCATCTGGATCAAGTGCAGGTTGAACTTGCCGTTGTCGACGACGGCGCGAAAGAATTCGCGGATCATCTCGGTCTTGAAGTCGCCGAGGTTTTCCACGCCGTCGAACCGCACGCTGAAGTTCAGGTAGCTGCGGCCGGAAAGGTCGATGCTGCCGGCGACGAGGGCGTCGTCGAGCGGCACCATCATCGAACCATAACGCGCGATGCCGCGCTTCTCGCCCAGCGCTTCGTAGATCGCCTTGCCGAGCGCGATGCCGACGTCTTCGATCAGATGGTGGTTGTCGAGCCCGTCACCACGCGCGACGAGCTGCAGCGCGCAGCCCGAGTGACGCGCGAACGCGTCGAGCATGTGGTCGAGAAACTTGACGTCGGTGTCGATCTCGATCGGGCCGCCGTCAAGACCGAGGCGCAGATCAATCTGCGTCTCTTTGGTCGTGCGTTCGACGACGGCCCGGCGGTTACTCAGGAGCGCGCGCTGCCGGCCGGTTCGCGTCCGCGTTCGGCGATCGGCTCGAACGGGTGCACTTCCGGCCCAGTGTAAGTGACTTGCGGGCGGATCAGGCGATTGTTGGCGTACTGCTCGAGCACGTGCGCGCACCAGCCGGCCATACGCGAGCACGCGAACATGCACGTGTATTCATCGCTCGGGATGCCGAGCGCGCCGAGTGCCGGCGCCGTGTAGAAGTCGACGTTGGCGAAAATCCGCGCTTGCGGTTTTTCTTCGGCGATGACTTTGTTCCACGCATCTTCGAGCGCCCGCGCGATTGCGTAGCTGCCGCCGCCGTTGTTGAGGCGTTTGGCGGTTTCTTCGAGATGCTTCGCACGCGGATCGCGCACCTTGTATTCGCGGTGACCCATGCCCATCAGGCGGCCTTTGCGCTTGATGAGATCGCGCACCCACTGCTCGGCCTTGTCGGGCGAACCGACGTCGACGAGCGAGTCTTGCACTTGGCTCGGCGCGCCGCCGTGCAGTTCGCCGGTCAGCGTGGCGAGGGCCGCGGTGATCGCACAGTAGAGGTCGGCGTTGGTCGAGGCCGTGACGCGGGCCGAGAAGGTCGAGGCGTTGTAGCCGTGGTCGACGAGCAGCACGTAGTACTGGTCGAGCGCTTTGGCGTTTTCGGCCGTCGGCTCTTTGCCGGTCTTCATGTAGAGGAAGTTCGCGGCGGTGCCGAGCTTCGGATGCGGCGCAATCGGCTCGAGGCCTTGGCGCAGACGGTCCCAGGCGGCCACGATCGTGGTGGTCTTCGCCACCAAGCTCAGCGCGGCGTCGACGTCGGAGGCGTGCACGCCGGACGGCTTGTGCGGCAGCGGCAGCGAGAGCGACGAGACGGCCGTACGCAGCACGTCCATCGGCCATGCATCGCGCGGCAAGGCTCGCAACAGGGCCAGCGTCGCTTCGGGAAGCGCCCGCAGGGAGCTCAACTTCGCTTCGAGCGCCGCCAGCTCGGCGGCCGTCGGCAGCTTCCCATGGAGCATGAGGGAGACGACCTCTTCGTACGTCGCCTTCGGAGCAAGATCGTCGATGTCGTATCCGCGGAACGTTAACCGCCCGACTTCACCCTCGACGTTAGAGAGGACGGTTTCACCAACGTTGACGCCCTCGAGACCACGATCAACTACAATTCCAGGCATAAGATTTTGGCACTTCCAAGAAGCCGGGTCCGCCGCCTTCTGGCTTTTGTCGGGTCAACCGATGATGTGGCTCATAATGCCTTCGCGGACTTGTCGGCGGTCGCGGCAAGCGTTAAGTTACCGGCGGCGAGGAACGCGCGGGCCGCGCTCGAGTAGCCGCGCTGGATGATCGCGGGATCGTCGGCACTCTCGGCCAGCAGCAGATACATCTTCCCGGCCAGGCGCCGAAATTTGTTCCCGATGTCGGGGTTGGCGACGGTTAACGCCAGAACGGCAGCGCGCTCATAGGCTTGTGCCGCGTCTTCGAACGCACGCCGCTCTTCGGCGACCTCCGCGACTTGCACGAAGCTCGCGAGATTCGTGTTTTCCGGCGTTGCCGCCGGCCGCGGCGGCGCCTGCGCAACGACGCCGGAGGAATCGTCGGCGAGGAGCCGGCGCCAGCGCAGCTGCTGGCGCACGCTCGCAGTGAGCGGCGCGGGCTCAAAGGGCTTCGTTAGAAAATCTTGCACGCCGGCCGCGAGTGCGGCGATTTTGTCTTCGGCCTTCGAGCGGCTGGTCAGCATCACGATCGGGATTGCGGCCGTGAACGGATCGGCTTTGAGCCGGATCGCCGCGTCGTGGCCGTCCAGCTCGGGCATCATCCAATCGATGATGATCAAGTCGGGGCGGAACTCGAGCGCGCGCGCGTGGCCGACCAAGCCGTTCGGTGCCTCGATCACGGCAAAGCCCTCATTTTCGAGGACGTGCCTCACGAGCGTCCGCACCCCGTCGTCGTCGTCGACGATCAGGATACGTCCCGTATCGGTCGACTCCGCGTCGCGGACGAGTTGCTGGACGGTCGCGGTCTCGTTCATAGCGGTGCGGTCCTTTGCGCAGCCATCGTTTTGGGAGCGATGCGCGAGATGCCGTGCTGCGTCTTCTCCCAATAGAACGGCTTCGTGAAGAGTTGCCCGAGAGCTTTGTACGCTGCGATCGAGTGCAGCAGCCAGTACAGCGGGTTGAGCAGCGCGTACGGCATCAGCGCGTAGTTCTTCCGCAGATAGATCGCAATCATGTTGAGGTAGATGCCGAGAAAATTCCCGATCAGAAGATTCGCCAGTGCCAAGTAGAGCACCGCATCGGGAAAGAGCGGTTCGACGACGTGCGAGCGCGTTAACAGCCAGAAGACGAAGAGCGCCCACAGGGGCGGCGATGCGAGGAACGTCAGCGGCGTGCCGCCGATGAACAAGTTGAAGGCCAGAAAATTCTTCAGCCCGATCGTGCGGATCAGCGCGACCGGGTGGCGCCAGTAGACGAGAAACGTCTGCATGTAGCCCTTGACCCACCGCGAACGCTGGCGAATCCAGTTGCCGAGGTCGGCGTTGGCCTCCTCGAACGTCGTCGAGTTGATGAAGCCAACGCGAAATTTTTCGGCCGACGCGCGAATCCCGAGATCGGCGTCCTCGGTCGTGTTGAACGGATCCCAGCCGCCGAGCGAGCGCAGCTTCGCCACATCGAAGTGGTTGCTCGTGCCGCCCAGTGGGATCGGTAAATTCAAGCGGTCGAGCCCGGGAATGAGGTAGTCGAACCAATACGAGTATTCGAGGGTGAACATCCGCGTGAGCACGTTCTCGGTAACGTTGAAGTAGTTGAGCGCCGCTTGAAAGCACACGTAATTGGACGGGCTCTTGCGAAACGCGCAGACCGCCATCTTGAGCTGCGAGGCCTCGGGAATGTCTTCCGCATCATAGATCACGAGATACTCGCCGCGCGCGAACGTCAGGCCGTAGTTGCAGGCCTTCGGTTTGGTGCGCGGCTGCCGATTGGGCACGACGATGAAACGCCAGTTGGCCGGGGGCCGCGCGTCCTTGGCGGCCTGGAGCGTCGCGACGTCGTCTTCTTCGAGCAGCAGCATCACATCGAGCTTGTGCTGCGGGTAATCGAGATTCTTGAGCCCGGCGATGAGCTGGCCGACCACTTCAGGTTCTTTGTAGACCGGAACCAGCACGGTATACACCGGCAGATCCTCGTCGCGCAGCGCCGCGATATCACCGGCCGAAATCGGCTGCGTAATCTCGTTCTGAGCGCCGGCGATGCTCAGCGCGACCTTGAACGCAACGCTGGCGAGAAAGAAAACCTGCAGCACGCCGATGATCGCAATCAGGAGCGACCGGACGTCGAAGTACGCCCAGGCGACGAGCGCGAAGAGGATCGCGCCCAGCACGACGATCTGCGGGATCGTCAGTACGCGCCGCGCACTCTGTTCGGGGTTGCGGTAGAAGTTGCTCATCACCGCGCCCTCGATCATCGTGTCGCGAAACGTGCGCGATGCGACGAGGGTGAGGTCGAGATCGCTGATCAGCAACTCGGCGATGGTTGCGGCGCCGAACCGGTCGCGCGCGAAGGCGTGCGCGATTTCATCCCGCGGATGTGAGGTCGCGATGACGAGAAGCTCGCCGTCGAACGAGAACGGCATGAACTCGTAGCGGATCACTTCCTCGTACGTCATCTTGCCGATCAGCTCGATGTCGACGTTCGTGCGAAGCCGTTCGATGTCGAGCACCAGCGGCAGACCGTAATGTTCGGCCAGGGTTTCGTAGAGCATGCGGCGCGTGACGACGCCCATCGAGGCGAGGACCCAGCTCAATTCGCCGCCGCTCTGCGCCTGGATCGACCGCGCCGCCAGGACCGTTTCGGGCGGCACCTGGGCAGCTTCGATCAACTGCGCCGAAAGGGCATCGATCTCGATCACGTGCTGATCCTTCCCGTGAGCCTGCGCGCGCAATACAAGCCACCCAACACGATGCTCGCTAAGAGCACGAGCGCGACCGCGAGGCGGATGCGCGACCAAATCGCGGCTGCGGTGAGATCGCCCGGATAGCGCATGCGCAATTTCTCACCGACATCGTACGTCGTGACGCCGCGCTCGTCGACGATGGAAACGTTCGCGACCTGCGTGGTGAGCTGTGCGGCGCTCACGCCTTCGAGCAACGCGATGCTCGCCGGCGCACCGTGATAGGTGACGGCGAGCAACGGCGTGCCTGCCGCCTCGCCGAGCTGCAACAGGCCGACGTTCGTATCGGCAACGGCGCCGAACACGGTCGCTCCGTCGGTTGGATTGACGGCCGCAAAGACCGGTTCGGCGGCGTTCACCGCGAGATGCTCGCCCGCGAGCGCGCTCGGGGCCGCAAACACGATGGCATAGTTGTATCCGGCCGGAACGGCGGCGGAATACGGCCGGACGTCGAGCTGCGCGATCGCAGCGTTCATTTTGCCGATTTCGCCCATGATGTGGAAGGCCGCAGGTGTGAAACCGGGGCCCACCAGCACGATGACACGTCCGCTGAGCGCCGTGATGAACGACTCGATCGAAGCCGGCCGGCGGTCGACATCGCTCCACGAAAACGATGACGAATCGAGCAGCGACGCCGTGAGCGGGGCGGCGCCCGCGCAGGCCGCGGGCGGGATCTCGGTGGCAACGAGCACGCGCACGTTGTTCGACGGCCCGACGATCGACTGCGGGACGGCGACGTCGAATGACTGCGTCACCCCATCGCTGCTGAGGGCGCGCGCGCCGGCGAGTACGCCGTTGACGAGCACCTGCAGCGTGCCGTTCGCCCCGGGAGGCAAGGTCGAATGCGCGACGGAGACGTGGACCGCCAGATGATGCGGCACCCCGCCCGTAATGCTGCCGGCCAGCGGAACGTCGAACGCAATGTCACCGCGACCGCCGGCCGACCCCAGATGCTGGCGCAGATCACCGAAGTTCACGCTCGCGCTGCGGCGTTCGGGTGACTCCCCTTGGGGTGAGGGCAGCGCGGCGAGCGCCTCCGGCGACAAGCGCAAGACGTCGCCGTTTCGCGAGGTGCGGCCGCCGGTCGCGAGCACGAGCGCGCGACCCGTCCGCGGCGGCTCGGCCACGAGCGTCGCATCCACGCGGTGCCACGGCTCGAGGCGGTCGATGCGGTACGGTACCGCGGCGAGCTCCGGATCGCCGCTCCCGCTCACCGCGACGCGGCTGCGATAGTCACGGAAAAATGCTTCCGCCGTGCCGCCGTCGACCGTTCGCACGGCGAGCGCGCTATCTCGCCCGACGCGCAGAAAAAGCTTGCGTGACGACCCGCTCGCGCACGGATTGCCGGCCGCCCGCAGAGCGCCCGAAACGGTGATCGAGAAGAGTCGCGCACCGGCAGGCGGTACGGGCAACGGAATGGTGAGACGCGCGTCGCGTCCGATCTCCCGGAGCGTTCGCGTGTAGTCCGTGACCCCGTTGACCGCGACCGAAATCGTGCTCGACGGATCGGCGTCCTCGGAGACATGCAGTTCCAAGTGCAACGCAGCCGCCTGCAACGATGCGTAACGCGGCAGATCGAACGTGACGCTCGGCGCAACGCCGGCGACCGTCACGCCGTCGGTGTACCCGAGCGTCGTGAGCGGGATGTCCACCCCGGCGGCGGCTGCCGGAAGCGCGGCACTCGCGACGATCGCGGCGGCGGCGAGCGCGGCGAAAACGCGCACGGCGTTCACAGAGCACCATCGCGTTCGAACACGATGTAGTCGAGCTGCCGGAAGACTTCGTGGAAGCGCGGCAGACGGCCGAACTCCGCCCCGGCATAGAGCGCGTAGATCGTGTCGTCGGGGCGCCGCGCGATGACCACGAAACGCACGAACGCGGACGGGTTGGAGAGCGCACTTGCGTACTCGTATTGGTACGGCAGTATGAAACGCCCCGGCGAACCGAGCGTGTAGACGAGCGGGTAGAGTAGGGCATCGTCGATGAGGATTGGGCCGTCGGATCCAAGTTTGGTGGCGAGTTCACGGAACGGCACGAGGTTCGCGTCGCCCGTACTGCGCCCGATCAGCGCGTTGCCGAAACCCCGCTCGTCGGCACTCGGTGAGACGAACGGTGCGAAAAACGACGCGACGAGGCTCAGCACGAGCGTTATCGTCAGCCACCGCGTCGGCTTGATCGCGTCGAGTGAAAACAGCAGCACCAGCACGAACAGCGCCAGCAGCGTGATCGTCTCACGATACAGGCCGCCGAAAATCGCGGCGAGCATGAAGACGACGGGGCTCAGGTACACGACGGTCGCCGGGAGCGCATAGGCGAATCGGCCGCCGCGCAAGGTGACCACGCCGACGAAATACGGCAACGTGACGGGTATCGAAAGCAGCAGGGTTCCGGCTGCGAGGCGCAACGTTTGCAGCGGATCGCCGGCAGCCGACAAAAGTTCCGGCGTCACCGGGAACGTCCGGAAGAACGAGCCGCGGCCGTGCGCGTATGCCAGGGGATCGCCGAGGAAGACCCAGTTGACGTACGACCACGCCGCAGCGAAGAAGACCGTCGGCACGGCGAGCGTCAAGGCAACGCTGATCGCCTGCGCGCGCGACTTCCGCCAGAGCGGAATCGCCGCCGCCGGCACGATGGCGATCAAAAGCGCAGCGCTGCGAAAATCGACGAAGAAGGTCAGGCCGAGCAGCGTGCTGCCGGCAAAGAGATAGAGCGAGTAATCATCGCGCAAGAAGCGGATGATGAAGTGCACGCTTGCGGCCAGAAGCAACGCGAGAATCAGCGTGCTGAAATCCTCCACCGTGAGGTAGAGAAAAATCGGCGATGCGAGCACGTAGGCCTGGGCAGTGTAACCGAGCAGGCGATCGGAGATCGACGTACGCAGGTACGCGAGAATTCCGGTTACCGCGATCCCGGAAATGACGGCTTGACCGACCAACGGGGTCGGAAAGAGCAATTGGAGCAAAAAGGTCAGCGGCGGATAGATGAAGCCGACGTTGACGAGTCGCGGCGGCAGCCCATGGAGCGCGAGCGCTCCCTTTTCGGCGAAAAAGACGAGGCTGGAGCTGAGAAAGCCCGCACGCTCGAGCACCGTGACGGCCAGGAAGTAGGCGATGGATAACAGCGCAGCCACGAGGACGAACGCCCCCAGGCGCACACCTCGCCCGGATATCTGATCGCGCACCCGTGCAGCATAGCCGAGTCGCGAGCGAGCGTCCATGCAAGAAGGTAAAGATCGGAGCCAAATCCCGCTTCGTGTCCGGAATCGGGGCGACAGACCGCGTGCAAACGCCTATACTTGACCGCGTTGTGATGTCTTCGATGCTTCGCCTGCCCGCGATTGCCTTGGCAGCTGCATGTCTTGGGTTCGCCCCGCAAGCGGCACGCGCCGACGATCCGCCGACGTTCGTGTCGATCGGACCGCTCTACTACAACTCGACGACGTATATCGATAAGAGCGGCCGGGTCCAGCCATCCGGCTGCGATTTCCAAAAAACCGGGGAAAGCATCTACGCGCAGCAGCGGCTGAGCGCGGCGGATTCGCTTCGTTTGAGCACGGAATACGACGACGTTCGCTGCGGAGGTCCGGCGACGCAGGGCCTGACCGACGTCGAAGTCGATTATTTGCACGGCGTGAGCGGAGCAACGCATGCGACGCAGTTCAGCGTCGAGGGTTCGCTGGTCATACCCGCCGGTTACTCGATCGCGGCGAATCCGCGATTGGGCTTGGGCCGTCCCGCGGCCGAACTCGGCGCGGTGTATTACGCCACGTTCAAAGCGGGTTCAAATTACGGTTACGTCACGTCGGGCATCAACGTGCGCGGATATACGGGGTACCCGGCGCCGCAATTGCTGACGAACGTCACGGTCGGCTTGAATCTTTCGAGCCGTCTGCTCGTGTATGAATCCTTCTACGGAACGACCCACCTCGGTGCCGGCGGCACACTCACCAACATCGGGCTGAATCCAACGGTGAATGCAAGTTACGATGCGTATCAGCTTGCGGAGAACGTGGCCTTTGCGCTCACGCCGCACACCTCGTTGGCGTTGACCTACCAGTCGCTCGTCGGCGGCTGGAACACGGGCATCGGATCGACGCTGCAAGCGGGGGTATGGCTGCGCTTCTAGCACGCGCACTGCTCTGCGCGTTTGCTCTCGTGTTCGCCGGAGCGGTCGCGCGCGCAGATCCCCTCGAACGCGCCTACACCAATGCCGTGCGCAAGATGGCGCACGGCGCCGGCGTCGCGCGCCCCGACGGCTATACGTGGGCATACGATTCGGCCCAGCTGCTGCGCTTCGCCGCCGTCGACCGCGATCTGACCCGCTACCTCGAATTGCGCGGCGCGATCGTCAAGCGCTTCGTGCTCGCCGATCCGGCCGATGCCGAGGCGCGTGACGACGTCGCTTGGCGCGTGCGTGACGGCGCGTTTCCCGAGGCGAGCGGCACGACCGAGGCACTAGCGTTGGCCGATGCGCTCATCGTGGGCGCGAACGCTTTTAATCGCGAGGACGATCGCACGCTTGCCCGCAGCATCGCGGGCGCCTACATGCGCCACGCCACGACCGAGGGCGGGGTGTGGTTCATCCGCAACTACTACAATTTTTCCACGCACGCGTACGCCAATAATTCGTTTCTCGTCGACTATTTGCCCGACGTTCTCGCGCGAGCGGGAGAAACCGACGGCGCGGAGCGCTCGGACGCGCTGCTCGATCGCGCGATGGGCCCGGCGGGCCTTTTCTACGAACTGGTTCAACCCGAGATCGACACCGCATTTCCCGGTGCAGGTTTGGCTTTTTTCTCACCCAACGCCGTTTCATCGATCACGAACGCGTGCAATTTGGCGCTCTATGCAACACAGGGGCGGCCGGCGCTCGCGCGACGCGTCCTCGCCTTCGGGGTCGCGCGAGCGAACGATCTCAAACGATTCTACGATGTTCGCACGGGCGTGCCGCGCAGCGGCGAGAACGCCGGAACGCCGGCCTACGCATGCCTCACCCGGCTCGCCGTTCGCTTGGGTGATGAGCGTGCGCGCCGCAAGCTCGAACCCAATCTGCGGGCCAACGCCGCGACCCAGCTCGCCAACGGGACCGCGGGCCCGGATACGGCGACGGCGGTCGTGTTCGCGTTACGCGGCAGCGACCGCTAAACCAGAACGGCGCGGCCGAGCGCGGCCTGCAGCAGCCGGTCGATGAGCGCTTCGAACGAGATTCCGGCGGCTTTCGCCTCGTCCGGCAAAAGCGAGAGCGGCGTCAACCCGGGCAGCGCGTTGATCTCGAGGATGTACGGGCGGCCTTCTTTGGTCACGATGAAATCGGTGCGCGAGTAGTCGCGCAAGCCCAGCATACGATGGACGGAGAGCGCGAGCATCTGCAAGCGCGCGGTCAGATCGCCGTCGATCGGCGCAGGCACCAGATGGCGCGAACCGCCGGGCTTGTATTTCGCGTCGTAGGAATAGAACTCGTCGCTCGCGATGATCTCGACCAGCGGCAGCGCTTCTTCACCCAGCACGCCGCTCGAAAACTCGCGGCCCGGTATGAATTCTTCGACCACGATCTGGGTCGTGCGCGGCGCGACGCCGATCATCGCTTTGGTCCACTCTTCGTGCGTGCGCACGATCGACACGCCGGCGCTCGAACCGCTGGCGCGCGGCTTAACGACGAGCGGCAAATTCAGCGAACCCGGCAACAGCGGCAACGTGCCGCCGGCAAGATCGAACGTGTCCCAGGCGGGCGTCGGCAGGCCTTCGGCGGCCAGCAATTTTTTGGTGAGGTGCTTGTCCATCGCGAGCGCGCAGCTGGTGAGATCGCTGCCCGTGTACGGAATGCCGAGCCACTCGAGCACGCCTTGAATCGTGCCGTCTTCGCCGCCCGTTCCGTGCAGCGCGTTGAACACGACGTCGGGACGGATGTCGCGCAGCGCATCGACGAAGCGGCCGTCGAAATCGAGCGACTGCGCTTCGTGACCGAGCGTGGCCAGCGCCCGCATCACGGCTTGTCCGCTTTCGATCGAAACCTCGCGCTCGGCGCTGGGGCCACCCATGACGACCGCGACCCGTACGTTAGACATCCGCTACGAACTCCCCGACGAGGTGAACTTCGAGGTGGAGGTCGATGCCGAACTCCGCATCGACCGCGCGATGAACGCGGGCGAGCAGCGAGCTGACATCGAGGGCCTTCGCGCCGCCGACGTTGATGATGAAGTTAGCGTGAAGCTGGGAGACTTCCGCCCCGCCCGACCGCCAGCCCTTGGCGCCCACGGCTTCGATGAGGCGCCCGGCCCGGTCACCGGGCGGATTGCGAAAGCACGAACCGGCGTTGGGCACGGCCACCGGCTGCGTGGCCTTGCGCCGCACGAGCCGGTCCTGGGTGCGGGCCCGCACGGCGGCCGGGTCAGCGCATGGAAAGGCCAGCGTCACTTCGGACACGATCGCCTCGCGCGCCAGCGTGGTCTGGCGATACGAAAATCCCACCCACTGCGGCGCCGGCTGCGGGTGGGTTGGGGTCTGGATCCGCACCTCGCGCACGAACTCGCCGATCTCGCGGTCGGTGCCGGCGTTCATGCGCACGGCACCACCCACGCTGGCCGGGATTCCCGCCAGACCGTCGACGCCGTCCGCGCCGAGCGAGGCGGCTTGCGCCACGAGCTGCGGCAGCGACGCGCTCGCGCCGGCGCGCGCCACGACCATGCCGTCTTCAACGCGCACGTCGAGCGCATCGTACTCGCCGCCCAGCTGCACGACGAGACCGCGCATGCCGCCGTCGCCGACGAGCAGATTCGAGCCCGCACCCAAGACGAAGCACGGCAGCTTGTGGCGGAAACACCACTGCAGCACGAACGCGACGTCATCGGTCGTGTTCGCCGCGATCGTGGCGTCGGCCGGTCCGCCGATCTTCCACCACGTCGCCGGCGCCAGCGGGGCATCGAAGCGCACGCGCTCGTCGAACCGCTCCGTCAACGCCGCGCGGTCGTCATCGGCGAGCAGCGTGGCGCTAGCGTTCATCGCGCGACGGCCGGCGCTTCCAGCAACGCGCCCAGCTTGTGCGCGACGCCCGAGATCGAACCGGCGCCCAGCATCAGCACGACGGCTTCGCCCGCGATCGCGCGCGGCACCGCTTCGAGCAAACCGTCAACGCTCGCAACATAGGTAACGGGCGTACCCCGCGCGGCCAGCGGTTCGCCGATCGAACGTTCGCTGACGCCCTCGATCGGCTCTTCTGATGCGGCGTAGATCGGCGCCAGCAGCACCGCATCCGCATTCGCGAGCGCGTTGGCGAAATCACCGGCGAGGTAGCGCGTGCGCGAGTAGCGATGCGGCTGAAACGCAACGATGACGGGCTTGCCGGTAAAACCGCGCGCGGCGGCGATCGTCTGCGCGATCGCGGTCGGATGGTGCGCGTAGTCGTCGACGATCGTCACGCCGCGGTGGTCGCCGACAATTTCGAAGCGCCGGCGGACGCCGCGATAAGCCGCGAGCGCGGCCGCGATCGTCGGCACGTCGATCTTGAGCGTGCGCGCGACCGCGATCGCGGCGAGCGCGTTCTGCACGTTGATCTCGCCCGGCACGTGCAGCGCGATCGTGCCGAGCGCGGTGCCGCGTTCGACCAGCGTGAACTGCGAGCCCAGTCCCTCGTAGACGATGTCGCGGGCCACGAGATCGGCATCGACGCGCGTCGCAAACGTGAACTTCGGCGCGGTGGCGCTTTTCGCGATGAACGCGCTGCCGCGATTGTCGAGGCCGATGATCGCGCAGCCGTCGGGCGGTACGCGCTGCACGAAGGTCGTGAACTGCGCCAGCAGTCCCGGCAACTCATCGTCGCTCGAGATGTGATCGTTCTCGACGTTGGTCACGACCGCGATCGTCGGCTGCAAATGTAAAAACGAACCGTCGCTCTCGTCGCTCTCGGTGACGAACCACACGCCGGAACCTGCGGCCGCATTCGTTCCGGTATCCACGCGCAGGCCGCCGATCGCGTAGGTCGGATCGACGCCGGCATGTTCGAGGATCGTCGCGGTCATCGCGGTCGTCGTCGTCTTGCCGTTCGTGCCGGCGATCGCGATCGTCTTGCGCGAGCCGATCAGATCCGCCAGCATCGCGCCGCGTGTTTTGATGTCGATGCCGCGTTCGATCGCCGCGACGAATTCAGGGTTGTCGTGCGCGATCGCGCTCGAAACGATCACGAGATCCGGATTGCCGACGTTCTCGCCGCGATGACCGATCGCGACCGTTGCGCCTTCGGACTCGAGCGCTTGCACGAGGTCCGAGCGATAGACGTCGGAGCCCGTGACCCGCGCGCCGCGCGCCAGCAGCAACCGCGCAATCGCACTCATGCCGATCCCGCCGATGCCGACGAGATGATATGACGCCGCTCCGTTATTCACGGCCGTTTCCGTTCGCTCCGGCCGATTCTACGACCCGTGCCGGCATGAGAAATTCGATGCGGCTCACGATCTTGCGACCAACGTCGGACGACGCCAGGGATCCGGCGGCCGCGCGCATTTGCGCCAGCCGTTCGGGCTGCAGCATCGCATCGAGCGTCCACCACAGCCGGTCGCCGTCGAGTTCGGCGTCCGGGATCACGATCGCAGCGCCGCATTCGGCAAAGACGGCGGCATTCGAGACCTGGTGGTTGTCGGTGTGGTGCGGATAGGGCACGAGGATCGCCGGCGTGCCGGTTGCCGCCAGCTCGGCCAACGTCGACGCGCCGGCGCGCGCGATCACGACGTCGGCGGCGGCATACGCATTGGCCGGGTCGGTGAGATACGGCACGAGCATCACATGGTTCACGCCGACGTCGCGCTCTTCGGCCTCCATGTAGGCATGATCGCGCTCGCCGCTGACGTGCAGCACCTGACGGTCGTCGCCCAGCGTGCGGCGCGTCACGAGCGCCGCCACCGCCTCGTTGACGGAACGCGCGCCGAGGCTCCCGCCCATTGCGACGACCGTCGCGCGTTCGGGCGCGAGGCCGAGTTCGAGCCGCGCGCGCGAGGGGTGCACCTTGCGCGTGAGCGACGCGCGCACCGGCGCGCCGGTGCGATACGCCTTGCCGCGAAAGTAGGGCGCCGACGCGTCGTACGTTGTCCAAACTTCGTCGACGATCGGCGCGAGCAGGCGATTCGTCAGGCCCGGCGTGAGGTCGATCTGCAGCAGGGCGATGCCGCAGCGCAACAGTCCGAACGTACGCAAAATCCGCGCCGCAACGACGACCGGAAAACAAACGTAGCCGCCGGTCGCAATCACCATCAACGGCTGGAAACGGCGCAGCGCTCCGAGCGCCACGATCACGCCGAGCAGCGTGGTCAGCACCGTGAACAGCGTGCCGATGGAGAGCTTGCGCTGCAGCGCCGCGCTCGGCACGAACGACAGCGGCATCGTCGTCACCAGCTGCGCCTCGAGGCCGTGGCGGTTCCCGAAAAAGCGCGGCTCGTAGTGCGCGGAATCGTATTCGGCGCGAATGGCATCGTCGATCGCAAGCGCCGGATAGATGTGGCCGCCGGTGCCGCCGCCGGTGAACGCGACGCGAAAGGACACGCGCCTACCGCGTACGGCGGGCGACGTTCATGATCAGGGCCACGGCCACGAGGCTGACGATCAGCGACGTTCCCCCGAACGAGATGAACGGCAGCGGAACACCGGTCACCGGCCACGACGACGTGACCACGCCGATGTTGATGAAGGCCTGGATGACCACCAGCAGCGCGCAGCCGACGATCAGGAAAAAGCCGAAGCGGTCGCTCGCGCGCTGCGCGAGCATGAACGCGCGAATTCCCAAGGCGGCGAAGAGCATGAGCACGATCATCGTGCCGAGCATGCCGAGTTCTTCGCCGATCACGGCAAAGATGAAGTCGGTGTGCGCTTCCGGGAGATAGAAAAACTTCTGGCGCGAAGCCCCGAGGCCGAGGCCGAAGATGCCGCCGCTACCCAAAGCGAGCAGCGACTGCACGATGTGGAAGCCTGTGTTCTGCGCGTCTTTCCATGGATCGAGAAACGCGAGGATGCGCGCGCGTTTGTAGGCGCTCGCGCCGACGGCAAGCGCCACCGGCGGCAGCAACGCGAGGAGGGCGAGCGCGACGTGTTCGACGCGCGCGCCGGCGCAAAAGAGCATCCCGAACGCGGTGAACATGACAAGGCTCGCCGTGCCCATGTCGGGCTCGAGCAGGATCGGCACCGCGATCACCGCCGCCACGAGCAGCGCCGGCACGACGCCGCGCACGAGCGATCGTACATCGGCGCCGATCGTCGAGAGCTTCGCCGCGAGGAAGAGCACGAGCGTGAGCTTCGCAATCTCCGAGGGCTGAAAGCTCAGGAAACTCGCGCCGAGCCAGCGCCGGGCGCCGCCCGTTTGCAAACCGATGTGCGGGATCAGCGTGAGCACGAGCATCAGCACGGTGATGCCGACGAGCGCCGGCGAGATGCGCTTGAGCTTCGTGTAATCGACGCGATAGGCCGCATAGGCGAAGCCGCCGCCGATCACGAGCCAGATGAGCTGGCGCTTGAGGAAATACGCGGTGTCGTGATAGGTCGCGTACGCGGTCGCACTCGACGCGCTGAACACCATCACGAGACCGATCGCGATCAGGCCCGCGACCGTGGCGAAGAGCCACGGGTCAGGCGGCGCGAGCGCCGTCCGCGCACGCATCGGCGGCGGCAGGGTCGTCCCGAGACTGCGCTGCGCCTTAGCTAACACGCGCGGTCCCGTTCACGGCGGCCGCGAAGGCTTCGCCGCGGGCCTCCGCCGAGGCGAACATGTCGAACGATGCATTGCCGGGCGAGAGCAGCACGACGTCGCCGCTCGCCGCGAACGACCGGGCCGTCGCCACCGCTTCGTCCATCGAACCGGCGTAGGCGACTTCTGCGCGCTTGACGTGCTTAGCGATCTCCGGCGCCGCCTCACCGATCAGTACGACGGCTTTCGTGCGCGACGAGATGACTTTGCCGAGCTCCGAGAACTCCGTCCCCTTCGATTTGCCGCCCGCGATGAGGACGATCGGGCGATCGAACGAGCGCAGCGCCGCGATGACGGCGCCCGGGTTCGTCGCTTTGGAATCGTCGACGTAGAGAATACCGTCGCGATCGGCGACCGTCTCGAGCCGGTGGTGCAGCGGTTTGAATGCGCGCACGGCCGCGGCGATCGCGGTGCGGTCCAACCCCGCCGAGAGGCCCACCAGCACCGCCGCCATCACGTTGTCGACGTTGTGTGCGCCGTGCAGCGGGATATCGGCCACGTTCATGATCTCGACCGGGCGCGGGTCGCCGGTCGGCGGAGCGTAGACGATCGAGCTTTCGTTGCGCATGTAGAGCGTGCTCTGACGGTGCGGCTCGCGCGAGAACCACAGCGCGCGTGCACGGATGCGCGTGTTGTCTTCACCCGGCGCGGCGGCGACGATCGGATCGTCGAGGTTGCCGACGAAGGTGTCGCCCGGGCCTTGGTTGGCGAAAATGCGGAACTTCGCTTCGGCGTACTCGTCCATCGAGTGGTAGCGATCGAGATGATCGGGCGTGATGTTGATGATGCACGAGATGCGCGGCTTGAACGAGCGGATCGATTCGAGCTGGAACGACGAGACCTCGGCGATGACCCAATCTTCGGGCTTCGCGACCGCCGTTTCCGCGATCAGCGCGTTGCCGATGTTACCGCCGACGTACGTGGTGAAGCCGGCCTGGCGGAAGATCTCGCCGATCAGTGCGGTGGTCGTCGACTTGCCCTTGGTGCCGGTCAGCGCGACGATCGGCGCTTGGCAAATGCGATAGGCGACTTCCACTTCGCTGAACACCGGCACGCCGGCTGCCTGAATGCGCCGCACCAGCTCGCCGTTGAGCGGGATGCCGGGCGAGAGGACGGCCACCGTCACTTTGGGCAGGATCTCACCGAGCGCATCAGGCGCGACGAACGGCACGCCGGCCTTCTCGAGTTCCGCCAGGACGGGAGCGAGGGCGCTCGGCGAGCCCTCGTCGGTACCGTAGATCTGCGCGACGCGCGGCTGCAAGACCGCGACGCTCGCGCGCCCGCTGCGGCCGAGCCCGATGACGAGGACGCGTTCGTTACGATCGAAGCGAACGGAAGAGATCGGAATATTCATGCATGCACCACGATGACGAAGCCGATGATTCCCAAGCAGAGCGAAGCTAACCAGAACGACGAGGTGACACGGGTTTCCGGCCAACCGCCCAACTCGAAATGATGATGCAGCGGGCTGATGCGAAAGACGCGCCGCCCGGTGGTTTTGAACGACGTTACCTGAATGATCACGGAGAGTGTTTCGGCCACGAACACGCCGCCGATGAGCAAGAGCAGCAACTGCGAACCGGTGAGGATCGCCGCCCCCGCCAGCGCTGCGCCGAGCGCGAGCGAGCCGGTATCACCCATGAAAATCTTCGCCGGATGGCGGTTGTAGAGTAAGAAGCCGAGCACCGCACCGAGCACGGCCACTGCCAAGATCGCCACGCTCGCGTTGCCTTGGCGCACGGCGATGAATGCTAGGAGCGCGAGCGGCGGCACGACCGTTCCCGAGGCGAGGCCGTCGAGCCCGTCGGTGAGGTTGACCGCGTGCGTCGTGGCGAGAATCACCGCGAGCGAAAGCCCATACCACACCCAATACGGCACCGGACCGATGAAGAGCACCGCGTGCGGATCGGGGGTCAGCAACGCGACGTACGCGAGAAAGCCGGCGCCGATCACGGCGGTTGCGAGAAACTTCGTGCGCGCGTTCAAGCCGCGATTGCGGCCGCCGCGAATCGCCATGTAGTCGTCGATGACGCCGACCAGCGCCGAACCCGCAATCAGCAAACCGTAGGCCGCCACGATCGGATCGCGCGAGATCGCAAACGCGACCAGCGGGGCCAGCAGAAAGAGCAAACCGCCGAGGGTGGGCGTGCCGGTCTTCTTCTGGTGCGTTTGCGGTGCGAGTTCGTAGGCGTGCTGCCGCAGCGCAGCGCGCCGCAAGTAGCGTATCAGCGCCGGCGCCAGCACGGCCACCAGCGCGAACGTCACGACCAGCGCGACGAGCAGATCGATCACGCCGCACGCACCAAGGGATGCGCGCCGGCGCCGCGCCAGGCGAGGATGACCAGCGGCGTTTGTTCGTCGCCGTTGCCGGCGGGGTTGCCGAGCAGTGCCTTCTCTACCGCATCGCGCACGACGCCGGGCGACGCCCCGAGCGCCTTCGCGCGGCGCAGATCGTTGGCGTCGACGATCGCGATGTGCAATCCCAGCTCTTGCGCGAGTTCCGCGCTGACCTTGTCCGGCTCAGCGGGGCCGAGCACGATCGCACGCTCGTAGGGCGGCAGCGTGCCGGTGTAGCCGTCGATCGCGGCGATCGCTTCGCCGAGCAATTCGTAGAACACGCCGCGGCGTCCGATCGCGCGGCCGGCCACCTGCAGCACTGCGGCGCCGAAGACGCGCCACGCGCCGACTTGGTCGATCACGAGCTGCAGCGACTCGGGCTGGTTGATCGTCGCGAGCACACCCGCGCGGCGCGCCAGCACGCGTGCGAGCTTCGAAGGACGGATCGTTTCGGCGCCGATGAAACGCCCTTGCGCGATCGCCACCGCCGTCTCCGCAATCGCGACGACGTCGCCCGGCTGCGCTAGGCCCGAGAGCGCTTCGCGCAACAGCGCGGCGAGATCGTCGCCTTTGACGATCAAGCGCGTGCGCACGGGAATCGCCACGATGCCTTCGGGCAGCGAGGGCTCGTGAATCGCCACCGGGATCATGCCGACAACCCCGCCACGATTTGCTCCATGCGGTACATGCGCGAGCCTTTGAGCAGCACGGTATCGCTGGGCCGCCCGTTTTCGCGCAGCCACGCGATCGCTTCTTCGTTGGTTTGGTAGATCACGAGCGCGTCTTCCGCAAGGCCCATCGCACGCGCGCCCGACGCAAGCGAGGGCGCGAACGCGCCGCCGAACAGCACGACGTCAGCGGACGCTGCCGCCGCCGCGCCGACGCTCTGGTGCATGAACGCGGCGTCCGGACCCAATTCGGCCATGCTGCCGATCACCGCGATGCGGCGCGCCGGCACGCGCTCGCGCGCAAACGTCTGCAGCGTGGCGAGCGCGCCGCTCGTCGAGGCGTTGTAGGCATCGTAGATGATCGTCGGTCCGCCGGCGATCGCGATGCGTTCGTAACGGCCGTGCGGGAGTTCGAATTTCGGCGCAGCTTGCGCGACGGCGGACGGATCGACGCCCGCCGCCCACGCCGCGGCGAACGCAGCGGCAAGGTTGCGCCGGTTGTGATCGCCCGGCACGTCGACGAGCAACGGAAACGCGCGCACGTCGTCACCATCGATTGCGAGCACGTCGTCGAGGCGTACGATCGCCGCCCGTTCGCCCGCCGGCGGCCGTTGCGCGTCGATGCCGAACCACACCGGCTGCTGGCCCAACTCCGGCGCGCGCTCCCGCGAGGTGTCATCGCTGAGGTTGAGCACCGGTTGCGCGCCGCCCCCAAAGATTCCCCACTTCGTCTCGGCGAGCCGCTCGCGGCTGCCCATGATCTCGAGGTGCGCTTCGCCGATGTTCGTGAGCACGCCGATGTCCGGCCGCGCCGCCATCACGAGCGGCTCGAGATCGCGGTATTTGCGCGCGCCGAACTCGACGATCGCCACGCGCTCGTCGCCGTCGTCGAGGGAGAGCAAGAATTTCGCGACACCGATCTCGTTGTTCTCGTTCTCCGGCGTTGCGGTTACCGGCCGGCCGGCCGCCTCGAACGCCTGCAGCGCGAACGTCTTCGTCGTCGTCTTGCCGGTACTGCCGGTGATTGCGATGACCGGACCGTTCACGCGATCGCGCGCCAGCCCGCCGAGCGCGAGATAGGCCGCCAGCGTGTCGGCAACGACGATGCCCGCTTGACCCTCCGGCAGCGCGCTCGCATCATCGACGATGACGGCCGATGCGCCGGCCGCCACGGCGGCGTTCACGAATTTGTGTCCGTCGAAACGCTCGCCGCGCAAGGCCAGGAACGTTTCGCTGGGCCGGATGTCGCGCGTGTCGGTCGAGACCGCGATCGTGGCCGGCAAGTGTTCGCGATTGTGCACGGTTCCTGCGAGCGCGGCCAGCGCGTCGTTCGTCGGCAGCCTCATGCGCGCAACGCTCCCGAACGCAACGAGAACGCGCTGCGTACTTCGTCGCGGTCATCGAACGGAAACCGCTCGTCGCCGATGATCTGGTAGGCTTCGTGGCCCTTGCCCGCCACCACGACCGTATCGCCGGCGCGCGCATCGTTGATCGCGCGGCGGATCGCGGTGCGCCGGTCGAGGATCACTTCGGCAATGATGCCGTCGGCGATCGCGGCGGCAATTTCGGCCGGGTTTTCACTGCGCGGATTATCGGTGGTCACGATCACCGCGTCGGCCGCTTCGGCCGCGATGCGTCCCATCTCCACGCGTTTGCCCGCATCGCGGTCGCCGCCGCACCCGAACACCACGATCAAGCGCCCGCGCGTCGTTTCACGCGCGGCGCGCAGCACGTTCGTCAGGGCATCGGGCGTGTGCGCGTAGTCGACGATCGCATCGATGCCGAACGCGCCGATGCGTTCCATCCGGCCGGGTACCGCGCGCACCGTGGCCAGACCGCGCACGATCGCTTCGTCGTCGATGCCGGCCGCCCGCGCGAGACCGATCGCGGCGAGCGCGTTCGCGACGTTGAACCGGCCGGGCAGGCTGATCTCGATGTGCATTCCGTCAACGTCGAATTGCGATCCGTCGCCGTTGAGGACGATGTTCGTTGCGCGCAGTTGCGCCACGCGGTCGATCGCGTAGGTGGTCGCAGTCACAAACTCACCGGCAAACGTGCGGCCCACCGGATCGTCGACGTTGAGCACCGCCAGCGGCGCCAAATCGAAGAGATGGCGCTTGGCGGCGATGTAGCGCGTAAGCGTGCCGTGAAAATCGAGATGGTCGCGCGTGACGTTGGTCAGCACCGCTGCACGAAAGTGCACGTCGTCGGCACGGCCCAGCGCGAGCGCGTGCGACGAGACCTCCATCGCTACCGCGCGCGCGCCGGCGTTGCGCATCTCCGCGAGCGTGCGGTGCAGTTCGATCGCTAGCGGCGTCGTGTTCTCGAGCGCCCACGTCTCGCCGCCGAACACGCCGCCGAGCGTACCGATCACGCCGCACGGGATACTCGCCGCTTCGGCGATCGCGCGGATCAGATACGACGTTGTCGTTTTGCCGTTGGTCCCGGTGATGCCGAAGACCATCATTCCGAGCGACGGCTGGCCGTAGAATTTTGCGGCCAGCCGCGAGATCGCACTGCGTGTGTCATCGACCACGACCTGCGGTACGTCGACATCAACTTCGTGCTCGACGACCAGTGCGGCGGCACCGCGTGCGACGGCACCCTTGGCAAAGCGATGGCCGTCCACACGCTCGCCTCGGACGGCAACGAAAAGGCTGCCGGGCTCAACCGTACGCGAGTCGACGGCAATCGAGGTCACGGCTTCGGGCAAGGTGCCGATGATTCGCGGCGCGGTCAGTGCGTCGAGCAACGGCCGAAGCTCTCGCATCATCGTTTCTTCTTCGCAGCAGCCGGCCGGGAAACCAAGCGCGGGGGAGAGCTCGGCATGATGTCGTCGTGCAACATCACCGTGCGCGCGAGGTCGGCGAAAATCGGCGCCGCGACGGTACCGCCGTAGTAGGAGCCGCGCGGGCGCTCGATCTTCACGAAGATCACGTAACGCGGCTGTTCGGCCGGCACGTAACCGATAAAGGAGCCGACGTACTCGCCCGGCTCGTAGCGGCCGTTTTCCACCACCTGCGCGGTACCGGTCTTCCCGGCCGTGGTGTAGCCCGGGGTGCGCGCGCTGGGATTCCCCGTGCCGTACGTCACGACCGCGCGCAAGATCTGCCGCAACTCCGCCGCCGTCGTCTCGGAGATCACGCGCCGTTCGATCTCGGGCGCGTACGTGTAGATCACCTTACCGTTCGCATCTTCGAGGGCGTGCACGATGCGCGGGCGCAGCAAGAGCCCGCCGTTGGCGATTGCGGCGTACGCCCGCGTCAGCGCGATCGGCGTCGTCGACACGCCGTGACCGAACGAGATCGTCGCGACCGAACTGCCGCTCCACTCGGAGACCGGCGGAACGATGCCGGCATTTTCGCCGTCGAGTTCGACGTGCGTGTAGTCGCCGAAACCGAATTTGCGGATCATCGCATACAGCGTCGAGGCGCCGATCCTCATGCCCACTTCGGCCGCGCCGACGTTGTGCGAGTACGCGACGATATCTTGCAGCGTCTCGGTACTCGACGATCCGGCCATGAAGCCGTCCTCGGCGTTGTGAATCGTATGACCGCCGACATCGAGCTGATCGCGGGCCGGAAAGCGCGTCTTCAGCGTCACCTTGCCGCTCTCGAGCGCCGCGGCGGCGGTGATCAGCTTGAAGGTCGATCCGGGCTCGTAGGCGTCCGCCACCGCGCGATCGCGCCACGAGTTTTCCGGCGCTTGCGAGAAATGGTTGGGATCGAAGTCCGGCGCGTTGGCCATCGCCAGGATCTCGCCCGTGTGTACGTCCATCACGACGGCCGTCGCGCTCTTCGCGTGCCAAGTCTTCATCGCGGCGTCGATCTGGTGTTCGGCCTCGAACTGCAGGAACGAATCGAGCGTCAGCACGAGCGTCTTGCCGGGTTGCGCGCGTTCGATCACGGTCGAGTCGCCGAACGGGATCGCGCGTCCGAACTCATCCGCCTCGACGCGCATTTTTCCCGGCGTACCGCGCAGGTAGCCATCGAACGAGTACTCGAGGCCGGCGAGCCCGTTTTCTTCCGTTCCCACGAAGCCGAGCACCGTCGACGCGAGCCGGCCCGATGGTGCGTACCGCACGCCGGTCTCTTCGGGTTTGAGCCCGATCGCGTCGATGTTCAGCGCTCGGACGCGCTCGGCAACCGAGTGCGGAATCTTGCGCTTTAGGTAGCGGAACGGCGTGCGCTCGCGCAACGCTGCTTCGAGCCGGTCTTGCGAATAGCCGAGGATCGGCGAAAGTTTGGCGGCGATTTCCGGCACGTCGGAGGGATCGATCGACGTCGGCACCGCGTAGACGCTCTCCGACGGGAGCGATCGCACGAGAACCGTTCCGTCGCGATCGACGATCGAGCCGCGCTTGGCGAACGCGTCGACGGTTTCGCTATGCTGGGAGAGCGCAAGACGCGAAAGATTCGCGCTCTGACGAATTTGGACGTCGGCGAGCCGCCACGTTAGCCATAAGGTAACCAGAAGCGTCGCAAGAATAGCGAGCTTCGCGCGTACGACAGGAACGCGCGCGAACGCCCGGTCGGCCATTTAACGGCGGAAAAATGCGCCCAGGAACGCGATGCCGTTGGAGGGCGGCGCCACGACCGGACCGGGAACGTCGACCACGGCGTACCGGCTGGGATCGTGCATGTTCATGCGACCCGCCAAATCGGCCAGACGCTCGCGCGACTGGAGTTGCGCGATGCGATCGTCGAGACGCAGCGTCTCTTCGACGAGGGCACTTTTCGTCTGCGTCGCCTGCGCGAGCGAGTAGTTGAGCGCGGTGAGGTTGCCCATGAGGAGCACGTAAACCATCACCGGCACCAGCAGCACCCCGAACCCGATTGCGATGAGCGCGGGCATCGCGTAATTCTGCATTCGCGTGCGGCGTCCGCGACGGCGCGCGGCTTCGCGCGCGCGTACCTGGACGCGCGGCTGGGGTTGAGTCTGCGGAATTGCTTTGAGCGCAATCACGCGGCGGCCTCGCTTTCAACGGTGGCGACGCGCATTTTCGCGCTGCGCGCCCGGGGATTGGTGCTGATTTCCTCATCGCCCGGTACGATGGGTTTGCGCGTGAGCGGTTGCACGCGCTCGTCCTCACGAAAGAACAGCTTCACGATACGATCTTCAAGCGAATGAAAGCTGATGACGGCGATGCGGCCGCCGGGGCGCACGACGTTCGCCGCTCCGTCGAGGCTCTCGCGCAGCGCGCCGAGCTCGTCGTTGACCGCGATGCGCAAAGCCTGAAAGGTCCGCGTTGCGGGGTGAATGCGCTCGCGCTTCCCACGCACGTGCACGGACCCGGCGACGATCGCAGCCAGCTCGCCCGTGGTCCGCGGCAGTTTGCTCTTGAGCGCGCGGGCGATACGCCGTGAGTTGCGCTCGTCGCCATAGCGGAAGATGATGTCGGCCAACTCGACCTCGTCGTGCGAGACGATGTAGTCGGCCGCGCTTTCGCCCTGCGTTGGATCGAGCCGCATGTCGAGCGGCGCGTCGCTGCGGAACGAGAAGCCGCGCGCGCCGTCATCGAGCTGCATCGAGCTCACACCTAAGTCGTAGAGGACGCCGTCCACCCGCGCGATCGCCCGCGACGCCAGCTCCGCGGCGAGCGTCCGGAAATTTGCGTGTATTAAGGTAAGCCGCGGATCCTCCGGCGCGAGCGACGCCGCAAGCGGATCCGCATCGAAAGCGATTGTCCGTCCGAGCGGCCCCAATCGCTCCAGGATCAGCCGCGTGTGTCCGCCCGCGCCGAAGGTCGCGTCGACGTAAGTCCCATCCGGGACGATGGCCAGAGCATCGAGTGCTTCGGTTGCAAGAACCGATGTGTGCGGCGGCACCCACTAATACAGCCCGAGCTCGGAGCGGAAGTCGGTGAGATCACCGGCGCCGGCCGCGACGGCAGCGTAACGATCCTTCGCCCAGAGCTCGACCCGGGTCAGAGAACCGATCGACGTCACGTCTTTCTCGATGTGGGCCCACGCGCGCAACACCGGCGGCAGCACGAGCCGGCCTTGGTTATCGCACGAGCTCTCTTCGGTGTGCGCGAACAGATGGCGCACGAACGCGCGATAGCGCGCGTCCTTCACCGGCGAGGCCTCGAGGCGCGCGCAAAATTCGTTCCACATGACAGCAGGGTAGAGCGCCAGACACTGGTCGGGCTCGCCGATCGTTACGAAGAAGCCGGACCCCAGACGTTCCCGGAAGCGTGCGGGCACGACGAGACGGCCTTTGTCATCAAGGCTATGTTCGACCGAACCGGTGAACAGGGGCCGTTCCGCTGCCAAAAGGGTACTCCACTAGGAACCATTACGATCCACTAGGTACCACTATAGCCCACTGTCCCCACATGGGCAACCCTCTGCGCGATTTCCGCCAGACCGAGATACGGGATACGCGGGCCGACCCACCTGACGAACGCACGTTCGATCCCCGCGGCCTCGTAGCGAAGGCCGCGTGTCGAGTGGCGCCCGTCCAGTTATGTTCTTACGAAGACGCGCAATCTGCGGAGCAAAGACTTGTTTCGAAACTTCGCGACTGTGGGTTCCCGCCCGTTACGAGTGACGCCGGTCTTTGGATCCACGGTCGACGCGTCGCCGATCGACCGCGCTGCGGGGCACGTAGGCGCGACGCAGTGCGCGATCTCGCATCCGTACCGATGCGACACGCCATGCGAGCGAGCAAAGCACAACAACCGTCCCAATCGCTAACAGCGTGAAAAACATGCACGTGAGAGCTTTAGCCGGGCCCCATGTGATCGACTTGTTCGAGTCGAAGCCGAATGAATCCGGCAGTTTTCGGCAGCCTCGTTAAGTCAGACTTAAATTCGTGACCGACCACCGGCATCTGCGTCGTTCGGCCGTGTATATGGCACGGTCGATTGATCCTTAGGCGACCATCGGCTGCGATCAACGACAATGGCCCTTCTGCGGACCGCTGTGAGGCGACAGGACCAGCGGGGCTTTGGAGGTTTCCTCGCGCAAACGTATCCGCCATGGATATGGCCATCCGCCGCGCGGTGAAGGCGCTGACACTCGGAGGCGACGCCGAGCGTCATTTCGATTTAGCTGCGAGGCGCATAGAAGAGTCCTTACTGGCAGTTCATGTCCCAACGATTCCGGGCTTCGACCTTGGAATCCACGCCGAGCCTGCGCGCCTAGTTGGCGGCGATTATATTGATCTTTACAAGGTGGATGCCGCGTCAATTGTCTTCGGCTTGGGCGATGCGTCCGGAAAGTCATTGGCAGCAGCCTTGACGGCTCTTATGTTGCGCTATTTGGTGCGCGGCCTAGTTACGGCAATTGGGACGGCAAATCTCGCACAACACCTCGCGCATATCAACCATGTCGTTTCAGAAGATTTAACGGACGGGGCCTTTATCACGTTTATCATCGGTGAGCTGAATGGAACGACCGGTAATATGCGCGTAGCGAACGCAGGACACGAGCCGCCTCTAACGCTGCGCGCCGACTCGGAGGCCGTCGGTACGATTGATGCTGCCGGCATTGTGCTCGGCGTCGATTCAAAGGCGACGTTTTCCGAAGTTCACTGCGACCTTGCGCCGGGCGACCTTGTCGTGATTTATACGGACGGCCTTACAGAGGCCACAAATAGCCGCGGAGAAATGTATACGATCGAGCGTCTGTCTGAGGATATCTTGCGAAATCGTTCACTTGGCGCAGCCGCACTCGCAGATACGGTATTTGCCACGGTTCAGGAGTTCGCGACCGGCGAGCTAAAAGATGATGCCACGATTCTTGCCATAAAACGTCTCTAGTTCGCCGCCGCCGATTCGAACGCGTGTTCGCTCTTATTATCTCGGCGACGGCCGAACTTTTTTAGATGAAACGCATTGACTGCCGGCGTGCCGTAGCGTGCGCGGCGGTACTCGGACTGGCCGGCTGCGGCGGCGGCGGTGGTGGGGCCATATCGCCGCCGGCTGACACGGCAGCGGCGAGCCCGGCCCCATCCGTGAAATCGGTCACCGCGTCGGTGACCTTGCGGATCGCGCTCCCCACAAAGACGGCCTCGGCGCGGGTACGCACGCCGGCATACGTCTCGCCCGCCACGAAGTCGATGTCGATCGCGGTCAACGGGGCGTCACCCGCCGACTTTGATCTCACGACCGGTTCGCCGAATTGCGTGACCGGGCCGGCGCCGGCGTGCAGCGCGACGGTCGCCGCACCGGCCGGCAACGATACGTTGGTCGTCACGCTCTACGACGGCGCGGGCGCCACGGGCAACGTGCTGGCAACGAAGACGCTCGCGCAGACAATAGCTGCTAACAGCACGAACACGATTTCACTGGTATTGAACGGCGTCGTCAGCAGCATCAGCGTCAGTCCCGCGGCCCAAACCGTGCCGGCGGGAGTCGCAACGTCGCTGCCCGTCGTCGTCAACGCGTACGACGCGCAGAACAACATCATCGTCGGGCCGGGCAACTACGCCGATGCGAACGGAAACCCGCTCACGATCACCCTCGCCGCGACGCAGACGACGCCCACGGTGCAAACGCCGTATACGGCAGGCTCGGCAACGCTCAGCGCAACCACGCTGACCGGTCCGTCGACGGCGTTGACGATAACCTACGACGGAAATGCCTTGCTCTCGACGCAGTTTACCGCAACCGTGAGCGGCGGCGCCGGCATCGCACCGGCGGCGGCAACCCTCAACGTGACGCCGGCAATATACGAATACGCGACGTCTGTTGCCAATAGCGGACCGTATTCGCTCGCCGTGGGCGTGGACAAACAGATCTGGGTAACGCTCTTCGGTATTAGCGGCGTCGAGCATTTCGCACCGCCCGCGCCCGGCACGACGTCGCTCAACGCAACGACGTTCGCCATGCCGGATACGAGCAACCAGTATGCGCTTGGGATCGCGCCGGGCTCCGACGGGAACATGTGGATCGCATCGTGGGGGAGCGAGATCTTCGTCTGCTCGGTCCTCGGCAGCTGCTCTATCATCAATGTGTTCGAAGCGGATCACCCGGAGTACGTCATCGACGGCGGCGATGGAAACATGTATGTGAACCAGTCGTATTACACGGGCCCGTATCGATATGGCATTTCTTCGCGGTCATTTATCCAAGACTTCGGTGACATCGGCGGCGGACACCGGCAGAGCATTGGTCCCGACGGGCGCGTGTGGTCGGCCGGCGGCCAAGGCGGCTGTTGCTATACGCCGTATATCGTCGCGCTCCCGACGCTGACGTCGGCCAATCAAAGCATCACGGAAGTCAACATGGGGAACGACACGACCAACGCCGCGACCGGGCCGGACGGCAATATCTGGTACGTGCAAAGCTCCGCGGGAATCGTCGGTCACATGACGAGCCTAACGTCGACATCGCTCACGGGCGTTGCCATCGGCGTTCCGTCGGGCCCGGCGGGTGGGCTGCGCGGACTCACGGCCGGCCCCGACGGCAACATGTATTTTACCGAACCCACGGCGAACAACGTCGGACGCGTGCTGATCAATGCGACGACGGCTGCCGGCATTACCGAATATCCGGTACCGAGCGCGAACGCCGGCTTGATCGATATCATCGCGGGACCCGACGGCAACATCTGGTTCGTCGAAAGCGCGACAAGCCGGATCGGAAAACTCGCGCTTTAGCGCGGTCGAAAACCAAGGAGCAGCTTTTTGATATCCGACAACCCTGCAGATCAGCGCTTGCGCAACGCGATGTACAACCGGAACGCGCTGAAGCTCGGGCTGTTCGCTGCGAACTGTTCGTCGGGCAATGCGGCCACCAAAGTGCCCGAGCGCTGGGATGCGTCGTGGGAACACAACGTCGCGCTCGCGCGTTTAGCCGACGCGGCCGGCATCGACTTCTTCTTGCCGATCGCGCGCTGGAAAGGCTATCCCGGCGAGTCGAACTTCCAAGGGGCATCGTTTGAAACGATCACCTGGGCTTGCGGTCTGCTCGCCGCAACGGAACGACTGACGGTTTTCGGCACCGTGCACGCACCGCTCGTCAATCCCGTCTTTGCCGCGAAGCAGATGGTGACGGCCGATCACATCGGCAGCGGACGCTTCGGACTGAACATCGTGTGCGGCTCGAACGAGGACGAGTTTGCGATGTTCGGTGAAGCGCCCCTCGCCCACGACGAGCGCTACGAGCTCGGTGCCGAGTGGATCTCCGTCATCTCGCAGCTCTGGGAACGCGACGAAGACTTCGACTTCCACGGCGCGCACTTCCAACTGCGCGGCCTGCACGGTGAACCGAAACCGTACAACGGGACCCGGCCACTGATCATGAACGCCGGGTCGTCCCCGGCCGGGCAAGACTTCGCGCTCCACCATGCCGACTTTCTCTTCCGGGGCTTGCGCTCGATCGAGCAAGGCGCACAAGACGTCGCAGCGGCGCGCTCGAGCGCCCGCGCGATCGGTCGCGACGTCGGCTGTTTCAGCGCCGCGCACGTGCTCTGCCGCCCCACGATGCGGGAAGCCGAAGAGTATCTGCACTATTACGCCGAGGAGAACGGTGACTGGACCGCAGTCGATCACATCGTCGAGATGGGCGGCCGCAACTCGGCATCGCTCGATCCGGAAATGTACCGGCGCCTGCGCATTCGCTTTGCCGCGGGCCACGGCGGTTATCCGCTCGTCGGCACGCCCGACCACATCGCCGATGAAATGGCGAAGATTTCGCACGCGGGGTTCACCGGACTCGCGTTGTCGTTCGTCGATTATCTCAACGAGTTCCCGTACTTCCGTGATGAAGTGCTGCCGCGCCTCGAGCGCTTAGGAGTCCGCGAACCATGAACCGTCGTAGCTATCTCGCCGGAGCCGCAGCCGTCTCGACCGCCGCGCTGTTCCCGAACATCATCGGCGCGCAGACGAATGCCGTGCGCATCGCGTCGGCATATAACGACGCCTACGCCCTCTCGTACTTCGCCCGCGATGCCGGCTTTTTCAAACAGGCCGGGATCGATGTCGATATTCAGCTCTTCCCGAACACGCAGGTCGCGCTGCAAGCCGTCGCCACCGGCTCGCTCGACGTCGCGGTGGCGGACGCCGTGCAGATCGGCAATGCCGTGAATAGCGGTGTCGAAGCCGGCTTCTTTGCGCCGTCGTCCGTCTACACGAGCGCCGTGCCGACGACGCTGATCTGCGTCGCGAAAGACGGTCCGGTCAAGACGGCCAAAGATCTCGAAGGCCGTACGGTCGGCGTCGTCGCGCTGCACTCGCTGATGTGTGTCGGCCTCGAGGAATATCTGCGCCAAAACGGCGCCGACAATACGAAGGTCAAGCAGGTCGAACTGAACTTTCCGGTCATGGAGGCGGCCGTCGTGCGCGGCACCGTCGACGCGGTGATCCTGGCCGAACCGTTCATCAGTGCCGCCGCTGCCGACACCCGCGTTCTCGGCGATCCACTCGGCGCCATCGCGAAGAATTTTCTGTTGAGCGGACAAGTCGCCATGCGAAAGTGGGTCTCGGACAATCGCGATTTAGCAGCCAAACTTGCAAAAGTCTATGCGCAGACGGCCGCGTGGGCCAACGACCATCACGATGAGACGGCGAACTTTCTGGCCACCTACTCGAACGTTCCGGCGGCAAGGATCCGCGCGATCCGCCGCGCGACGTTCGGCTCGTCGCTCACGGCACCCGCGGTGCAGCCGGTACTCGACATGGCCTTCAAGTATGGTTCCTTACAGAAGGCCGTGCGCGCTCAAAGTGCGCTGATTAGCGTCTGAGCGCAGCCGATAAAGCCGGCCGCAGTGCTTCGCGCAAGAGTGCGTAGCCTGCATCGGACGGGTGAAAGCGATCGTGCGAAAAGAAGCGCGAGTCGCGGCCGATGCGCCGTTTGGTGAGATCGAAGAAATCGACGAAGCGCGCGCCGGCCGCTCGCGCGCCGGCGCGGACGGCCGCATCGTCCGCGGCCGAACGCCGCCCGATCAGCGCGGGCTCGTCGGCAAAGAGCGGGCTCACCGCGACATCGGGAACGCCGCAGCAGATGATGCGCGCGCGCGGAGCCGCGTCGCCGATCGTCCGGCACAAAACGCGGTATGTCGCGGCGAAGACGGCGGGCGGGGTGCCACGAACCACGTCGTTACCGCCCACGCAAACGATGACTACGTCCGGATGGGTCGAGGCCACGCGCGGCGCCTGTAAGCGCAAGACGTCGGCGGCGGTGCTGCCGCCGATCGCGAAGTTGTCGAGCTCGGCACCGGGATGATCGCGTAAGATGTCGCGAAACAGCGGGAAGATGAAGCCGCCGTCCGGTCGCGACGCGCCGGTTGCCAAGGCGAGTGAATCGCCGAGGACGAGGATCCGCAGCGCACCGGTAGGGTGGTAAGCGGCGGCCGGGGCCGCGGCCACCAGCGCCAAAAAGGCGCTACGATCCATCGCTGACGATCTGCCCGTCGGCGAGCCGGATGACGCGCCGCGCGCGCCGCTCGACGGCGGCGCTGTGCGTCACGACGACGATCGTCTGGCCGCGTGCATTCAGCCCGTCGAACAAATCGAGGATGGCACCGGCCGTGCGCGAATCCAGTTCGCCGGTCGGCTCGTCCGCGAGCAGTAACGCCGGTTCGTTCACGAGCGCCCGCGCGATCGCGACGCGCTGTTGCTGGCCGCCCGACAATTCGCTCGGACGATGGCGCAAACGGTCGCCGAGGCCGAGATCGCGCAGAACTTGCTGCGCCCGCACCGCAGCCTCAGCGGGATCGCGCCGTGCGTAGCGCGCGGCGAGCAGCACGTTGTCGACGGCGTTGAGCGTCGGGATCAGGTTGAAGCCCTGGAAAACGAAGCCGATCTTCTGCGCGCGAATGTGCGCGAGTTCGCGTCGCGATGCCCGGTCGAGCGCTTGACCGTCGACGACGATCGAGCCGCTCGTTGGACGGTCGAGTCCGCCCAGAAGGTGCATGATCGTCGTTTTTCCGCTGCCGCTTTCACCGACGATCGCCACGTACTCGCCGCGCGCGATCGTCAGGCTCACATCGTCGAGCGCACGGACGCTCGCCATCTTCGATGAGGCATAAACCTTGCTCACCGACGCGGCGCGGACCAGGGGCTCCATCTACGCCCGGCCCAACGCGTCGGTGGGCACGAGCCGCGCCGCGCCGAGCGCCGGGATGAGGCCCGCCGCAACGCTGAGGACGATCGCAAACGCGAACGCACCGGCCACGACGCGGGGCGACAGCGCAAACAACTCGACCGACCCGGAGACGGCGCTGTGCGCGTCGACGTATGCCACGACCGCCGCACCGCCGAGGATGCCGAGGATGCCGCCGAATGCTCCGATCGCCGCGGCTTCGATGAGGAACTCGCCCAGCACGTCGGCGTCGGTGGCGCCGATCGCTTTGCGGATGCCGATTTCGCGCGTTCGCTCAGCGACCGCGATCGTCATCGTGTTGACGATCGAGAACCCGGCAATCAACAGCGCGATCAGCGCCGCACCGAACACGATCGTATCGAAGATCCGGATCGTCGCGCTCACGCTTTGCGCGACGTCGACCGGGTCGCGCGCCGCCAGCCCATCGATCGTATTGATGCGGCCGACGAGCGTCTCCACGTCGGTGCCGGGCCGCGGGACGACGAGGAATGCCGTAATGCCGTTCGACGGCACCGATGCGATGCTCGGCGGCACGCTTTGCGCGAGCAGCGCTTGCGCATCCGCGAACGGCACGACGACCGCTGCATCGTACACCGTGAACGACTTCGCATACACGCCGGCGACGGTATAGGAGTTCCCGTAGAGCGAGATGACGTCGCCCGGCTGCACCTGAGCCGCGGCGGCAAAATCGGCGCCGACCACGGCAACGCGGCGGTCGCCGACACGCAAATCGCGGCCCCCACCGACGGTCAACGTCGCCGACGCGAGCGCCCGCGCCGCATCCGGCAAGCCGAAGATCAGCGAGGGCGGTCCGAAACGTCCCGTTTCACCCGCATCGGCGGCATACGGTAAGACGACCTCGGGGACGACGTTCGCGACCCCGGGCAACCGCTGCAATGCCGGTCCGTCGCGTCGCACCGTCGCGCCGTCGCCCGCGATCAGCACCCGGCGCTCGACCACGGCGAAGATCGTGCCCGCATTCACGGCGGTCGAACGCGCGACGATTTCGGCCAGCCGCTCCGCCAGCGAGCCGACGACCACGAGCGCAAGGATGCCGATGGCGATGCCCGCGACGGTAAGCACGGTGCGCGTTGCACGTCCGTACATGTGAAGCAAGGCATCCCGGATCGCGCGCACTTTCGCTGGTACCCGTTACGGCACCAGGAGTTCCACTTACGCGAGGTGCTCGACGAAAAAGGCGCGCGCGACGTCGAAGCAATTGGCACGATCGACGCGCGTGCGCTCGGGGCCGCCCTTGGGATGTTCGCGAACGTCCATGCGGAACGGACCGGCCAATTCATCGAGATTCGTGCGATTGAAGAACGTGTGCGGCAGACCGTCGACGAGCCGCAGCGTCACGTCGTTGTTCGCTTTGGCCAGCGCCTCGTACATGAGCACGCTCTGCGTGTGCGGCACGGAGTTGTCGGCGAGGCCGTGCATCAGCAGAAACGGCGGCGCATTGCCCGACACGTAGGTCAACGGACTGGCGGCGCGGGACTTCTCCGGCACGCTTTGGATCGGCGCGCCGACGAGCCTCGATTCATTGGATTGGGGATCGTCGTGCGGCGGATCCGCATCTCCGATGCCGGTGCCGCGCGGCCGGCCGGGCGGGAGTACCGTACCGGGTTCGACGACGACGCCCCCAACGAGCGGTGGCGCGTGTACTAACCCTGCCGCCAGCGGCTGCAGCGTCGCCTTCTCGGCTTCCGTCTCCGCGTCCATGACGAGTAGCGAACTCGGGCCATAGGCGTCGAGCACGCACTGCACGGTGCTCGCGTAGCTGAGATTGCCGCTGCCTTCGAACATTCCGCGCGGCGACAGCGCCGCAATGCCCGACAGCAATCCACCCGCCGAGGTGCCCCACAGGCCGATGCGATCGGGATTCAGTCCATGTTCGCTCGCATGAGCGCGTAGCCAGCGGAGCGACGTTTTCACGTCTTCCGCATTGGCGGGGAACGCGACGCCCGGCGCGGTGAGGCGATATTCGATCGACGCGATCGCAAAGCCGTCGCGCGCGAAGAAGCGCTTGAAGTCGGGACCCGTCGCACGGTTTCCGCCCGACCATCCACCGCCGTGAATGAAGACGATCACCGGCAACGGCTTCTTCGCGCCTTGCGGCAGAAAGAGATCGAGCAGCAGATCGTTCCCGCCGGGGCTTGCGTAGGCGAAGGTGTTTTTCGTCACGCCGGTCGTCTGTGCGAAAGCCGCTCCGGGCCACGTGAGCTGCGTAGCGGCGGCGGCCGCGGACGTGCCGATGATGAATGCGCGTCTCGTTATCACGTCGTGCGTTCGTTCAGACGAACTTTTCGGCTTTGGGTTTCAACGCCAGCGAGCGGCGCAATTCCGGGCTCATTTCGCGGCTCAGCCCCTCGGCGCCGCAAATCGCCATGCCGTGCATGACCAACGCGGCGCGCTGAACGGCCGACGGCGTCAATCCCGATATCGGACCTTGCGTCTTGATCCAGAACGGATCCTGCGGCGGCAGCGGCTGCGTTGCACCGTGAACGTCGAGCGGATAGCCGTCGGGGCCGCGACCGCTCATCATCAAGTAGTGGAGCATCGCCGCCGAATTGTTCGACGACCCCGGTGGTGGCGCATCGGCCGGCAAGGTCACGCCGCCGGCGTCCCAGATGCCGTTCTGCGCATCGGCACCGGGCCGGTGCGCGAGCCGGCCGAATGGATTCCCATCGAAAAACTTCTCGAAGATCCCGGGGGTGAGAAACGCCGCGAACCGGTTGTACGGTTGCGTGAGCGCGAAGCCGTGCAGATTGCGCGGCGGCGCTTGAAAATAATCACCCGTCGTGATCGGCACGGCCTTCCCGTGCGCCCAACCCATCGTCTCGCCGTCCATGCCGAGAAAATTCTCAAAGTGACGAGCGTGGAAATGCGGCCCGACGCCCGGGCTCTTCGGCCCATCGGTAATGACGAACAAAAATTGGCCGCCGGAATTGGTATTTTTGGCCAGCAGCGTGTTCCCGCCGAAACGGTCACCGCCGCCGTCCAAGATCACGTAGGGGCCGGGCGCCGTGGGAACAGCTTTGTTCGAAACGCGCACCGGTGCCGAAGCCGGCTGACGCAGCGGGCGCAATTGAAAGTCACCAACCGTTGCGGCATCGTCGAGTTTACCGGGCGCGATCGCGAGACCCTCGGGCATCGCCGCCTCGGCCCCGCGAACGGCACTGCCCATTGCGACGAACGCAGCGCCGACGCGATCGCCCATCGTGTATAGCGCAAATCGCGTCTTGTCCGATCGTATCGTCCACGCGTGCGGCGTACCCGGCGGAATGTTGGCGAAGTCGCCGCGCATCATGGTCCACGTATCGCCGTTCAGCTCGAGTTCGAGTTCGCCGCTCAGCACGAGCAGCGCAGCGTGCGAGCCGAGGTGCGCGTGCCGCGGCATCGATGTACCGTTCTTGCCGGCGAACGTCACGAGCTCGTGGACGTTCGTCGTCTCCTCGGGCCGCGCGAGCCGCGTCATGACGTGACCACCGATCGCGTAGCTCTCACCGTGACCGGCCGGGAGCATGTACATCCGGCGCGCGCCCGGCAGGCGGCCGAGGATCGGCACCGCCGGCGCGCCGGTCACTTCAACCGGATTGAGAATGTCGGCCGGCGGGTCGGCCGTTTGCGCATCACCCTGTAGGGCCAGCCCGGCTTGGTACGCGAGTAACCCGCACCCGCTCGTCAATCCGGCAATGCGCAAGAAATCGCGCCTGTTTCGATCGCTCATGTTTCTCCACCCGAGGAATTCCCCGGGAGCAGCCTACGCGATCAGCTTACACAGTGCCTGTGCGCTTCTCGAGCGACGTCAGGCGCTCGAACAGCTCCGGCAGCCGCTGGAAGTACGCCTGAACTTTCAGCGTTTGCCGGTGCGCCCGCGCCGGTGCGCCGCTGACGACGAGACCGTCGGCGATGTTGCCCCACACTTCCGAACGCGCGGCGACGCGAACGCGCGAGCCGATCGTCAAATGGCCTTTGACGCCGACTTGGCCGCCCATTTGCACGTAGTCGCCGACGATCGTCGAGCCGGCGAGTCCGGATTGCGCCGCGATCGCGCAGTGCTTGCCGATGCGGCAGTTGTGACCGATCTGCACGAGGTTGTCGATCTTCGTTCCTTCGCCGATGGAGGTGACGCCGGTCTGCGCGCGATCGACGCACGTGTTGGAGCCGATCTCGACGTCGTCACCGAGCTGGACGTAACCGATCTGCGGAATTCGCCGCAGGCCGCCGTCGAGAAAGGCCCAGCCGAAGCCCTGACCGCCGATGACCGCATGCGGTTTGAGCACGACGCGGTTTCCGAGCACGGATCCCTCACCCACGTACGCGCGCGTATCGATGAAACACTCTTCACCCAACGTTGCATGTTCGGCGATGACGCAACCCGGACCGAGGACGGTGCGCGCGCCGACGACCGCTCCCGCCCCAACGGTGACGTCCCTTCCAACGTACACGTCCGCGCCAATCGTCGCCGACGGATCGATCGCCGCGGATGGATCGGCAAAGGGGCCCCGGGGGAGCGGCGTTTCCACCATCGCGAGCAGCGACGCGAGGGCAGCGCGCGGTGACGGCACAACGACGATCGGCTTCGAATACGATATGCGCGAGTCGACGGCAGATTCAGCCGCGAGTATTGCTGCCGCGCGAGACTCAAGGGCGGCCTTCATATAACGCTCGTCGGTCGCGAAGGTCAGCGTGGCTGATTCCGCATCCTCAACGGCTGCGATCGACGCGATGCGTACGTTCGGATCACCGATGACGACACCGTCGGTGCGCCGGGCAATGTCCGCTAACGAGCCCAGCTCAGCGGCATTCCGAGCCAACATAACACGTCCATCGTACTACGCCGCGGACGGGCTGGCTATAGCACTTTCTACGGTATTTTCACATCATTTTGCCAGGTTTGTAGGCGTGTTATGTTGCGAGCGCGACTTCAACGGGTGCGGGATGTTCGGCCAGCAGACGGCCGAAGCCGCGGCGCGGTTCGCGCACGTGCAGGCGATTCTGAATCGCCCACAGCCGCGCCATCTGCGCGTGCACGACGGGAACGCCGAAGTCGTCCTCCATCAGCTGCACGATGTCCGTGACTTTCCAACCCGAACCGAGCATGTAGATGCCGTCCGCACCGGGGTTCTCGATGAACGTCTTGCGCGTATGCGCGTAGACTTCGTGTGACGAGAGGTTCTGCGCGCGGTCGAAGTCGACGTCCATGCCGGCCATCGCCAGCACCTCGATGCCCGCGTCGCGGAAGTACTGCGCGAACGTTTCGTTGATATCGCCGCGGAAATACGACACGCCCACGATGCGCCGGATGCCGAGCGCGCGCATCGCCTCGACCTGCGTCTGCGGCGCCGTAACGATCGGCACGCCGTACGCGCGTTCCCAGCGTTGCACGATGTCGCGCTCGCCCGCAAGTCCGTGCACCATGAACGGCGGCGCGCCTTCGGGATGGATCAATTCGACCGGTACGCTCGCGAGCGCCTTGACGTGCTCTTCGAAGTGCTCGAGTACGCTCTTGAACTCGTCTGCCGTGCCCTTGCGAATGTTGACGAAGAGCGGCAGCACGCCGATGCCTTCCGGCAGCAGACGAATGAACTCTTCGATCCCGCCCAAACGCATCGTGGGCTTGATGATGCCGACGCTGCCGCGCCAGCTCGATGAAATGGCCACCCGATTAGCTCCTCACCGTTTCGGCGACTTTGGGGGTCAGCAGCCGGCCGATGCCGGAGCCGACGTAATCGACGACGTGCTCGCCCTCGACGATCGTATGCTGCATCCGGCCGATGCCCTCGAACTCGATCGAGATCCTCTGGCCGACCTTCACCCACTTGCGCAAATCCAGAGAACAGCCGGTGCCGATCGTTCCGGTGCCGAGCAACTCACCCGGCTGCAGCGTTTCGTTATCGGATGCATACGCAACGAGCTGATGCGTGAGCACCGAGCGCGGCAAGCTCGTGTTACCCTCAAACCACACCTCGCCGTCGACCACGACGCGCACGTCGAGGTTGTCGACGTCGAGTTCATCCGGCGTCACGAGACACGGCCCGACCATGGTGGCGAAGTCCTTCGATTTCGACGGCCCGAGCGTGTCGCGTTTTTGTCCGTCGCGGCTGCTGCAATCGACCACGATCGTATACCCGGCAATCGCCGCGAGCGCCTCGTCTTCGCTCATGTTGCGTCCGGTGCGGCCGACGACGATGCCGAGCTCCGGCTCGAGATCGAGCTTTTTCGTATAGTACGGATACGGGATCGGATCTTCGGGTCCGTAGATCGATTCGGGGCTGCCCTTGTAGTACGGCGGCCACTTATACCAGTTCTCGGGCTTGTAACGGCGGACCGCAAGCTCGTCGCCGTCGCGCCGGCTGCCGTGATCTTCGTAGATCGAGAAATCGCGAAACGTCGTCGGCCGCGGTAAGGGCGAGAGAAGGCGGACGGCCGCGCGCGGATGGACGATCTGCTCGCCGTTGCGCCCGAGTACGGCATCGGCACCCTTCGCGCGCACATGCGCGAGCGCGAGTTCGCCCGCCTCTTTCGACTTGTGTCCGCCGCGCAGCCACCCGATCATGTCGGGCGGGGTGCGCAACTGCGCTAAACCTTCCGGCGTCGGCTCGTCGGTCGCGTCTTGCAGATAGAGCGTGTACGCCAGGGTGAGATCGACGATGCGCCCGTCTTGATCGTTATCGAGCAGCGCGCCGAGCCGCCGCTGCGTGCCGAGCGGGGTCGCGATCTGGAAGGTGACGAGCTTCATCGCTAGTGCGCGCCGGTCGTGACTTCGAGATGGCCCGGCCAGTGCCAGCGTTTGAGCGGCTCACCGTTCGCAATCTTCGTCATCTCGCGGCTCCACAGCTTGCGCAGCAGAATCACGATCTTGTCGGATTGGCCAAGGCGCTCGTGCACGCGGTCGACGATCAGACCTTGTCCCCGCTGCGCGACGTAGTCTTGCAGGTTGACGCTCTTCGCCAGCTCACCGACATCCTCGACCGTCAAGCGCAGGCGTCCGGCGAGAATCTCGTTGCCGAGGCGCTGGATCTCCGCCCACTGCGCGCCGCGCCCGGAGTTGCGCGGGTTCTGCGGATGCGCGCGATAGCGGTCGGCCGCAGCGCCGTCGACGTGTGCGATCGTCAGGTTGAAGTTGTGGTAGCTCTCGTCGTCGATCGGAACTTTCCAGGCCACGAAGTCGCGCCAGCCGCTCTCGGCATCGACCGGCCAGACTTTGATGTGCAGCGTGTTGGGCATCTCGAAATGGCTCACGCGCACGTTGCCGTTATCGTAGATGTCGCGAAAGATGAAGCCGTATTCCGTTTCGTCGGCCGAGAACTCGACGATGTTGCCCTCGAGCGATCCGACCTTTTTCTCGTCGCCGTTGAAATCGGACAGACGGCTATCGGAGTAGAAGTTCGATTTGCGGTGCACCCAGCTCACATGGAGCGTGTCGACCGAGTTCTCCATGTTCTGATAGAAGTTGTAGGGCACGTCCATCATCACCGCATCGACGACACAGCCCGTCTCGAATTCCGGGTACCGCGGCATCGGCGGCGGATCGCCCTCGCCGAGATACGCGAAGATGAGACCGAGATATTCTTGCACGGGATGACTCGGGATACTCACTTTGGAGGCGAAGCCCGGATTCTCCACGGCCTGTTCGACGCATTGCCCGTGTTCGTCGTACTTCCAGCCGTGGTAGAAGCAGCGAATGCAATCGCCCTCGATCCAGCCGACCGAAAGCTGCGTATTCCGGTGCGCGCAGCGTCCGGCCACGAGATGCGGCGTGCCGGTCTCACCGCGATAGACCGTGAATTCCTCACCCATGACCTGGACCGGAATCGCACGCCCCGCTTGTACCGACTCCGAGAGCGCCACCGGTTGCCACACCGAACGCATCAGCTTGCCGCCCAGCGTACCGGGCCCGGTATGCGCGTAGTCGGTGTAACGCTTAACTGCAGATAGCATCGTCATTCGCTCCGTGTTCTCTAGTCCAGTGATTTCTTGTCGACCCAGCCCTGGCGCTCGAGCTGGCTGAGGCCGATCATCTCGTAGCCTGCGCCCGCATCGAGTGTGCGGTTGAGCTGTTCGACGATGTGGCGGTTGACCGCGCGCTTGCACCAGGCCAGCGGATAGGCCGGGCGGTCGAGCAAACGCTTCACCAAATCGGCGACCTTCGCATCGATCTCGCTCGCGGGCACCGCGTAGTTGATGATGCCTTGCGCCGCGAGCTCTTTGGCAGTGAAGCTCTTGCCGAGCATCAGCATTTCTTTCGCGATCATCGGTGAGAAGAACAGCGGCGCGAGCGCGGTTCCGCCGTCGCCCGGCACGAGACCGAACGGCGGGCCGATCGGATCGTATGCGCCCATCGCGAGATGGTGGTCGCCGAACACGGCGTCTTCGCGAGCGACGATGAAATCGCCCGAGAAAGCGATCCAGCAGCCGCCGCCGATGATGTTTCCGTCGACTTGCATGATGATCGGTTTTTCGATCGCCGCCATGACCTCGTGCATGCGCACGATGCCCGAGAACGTCTTCCAGATGTGTTCCGGATCGTTGTGATGATCTTGCCACGCAGGGCTGTTGTAGTGCTTGGTCGAGTTCCCGCCGTGGTTGGCCCCGCCGCGGTGCAGCACGATGACGCGCACGCCGTCGTCGGCGCGCAGCGCGTCGAGCAAGTTCGCCAGTGCGAGCGCGCTCGTGACCTTTTTCGCGGCTTCCTGTTCCTCGGGAGCGAGTTTGTCGCCGGCGCGCGCCCAGATCGTGGCCAGCTGGCCGTCACGTTCGATCCGGAAATGCGGGCTCTGCAGACGGTCGATCATGCTTTCAGCACGAGCTCGGACGTGCTCATCGGGCGCGGCAAGAAACCGAACTTGGTGGCGGTGTCGAGCAGCGGCTGGATCTGGTCGACGTGGATGCCGTCGGAGAAGTCGGCGCGCATCATCGTCGTAATATCGGCCACCGGCAGCTTCGTGTATTTCGCCACGATCACCGCCGACGCCGTGTGGTTGGCGTTTCCCCAGCGGCCCGCTTGAGCGATGGCCGCCTGGAAGCGTTTGATGATGTCAGGGTTTGCCTTGGCGTAGGTGGGCGTCGAGTACCAGGCAGCGTAGAGAAAGTTCGGCGCGATCGCCGGCATCGGGTCGGCGAGCACGCGCACGTTATTGCGGCGCAGTGCATCGGAGAGCGCCGGCTCGCCTTGTGCGAACGCATCGATCGTGCCGCGGTCGATCGCGGTGCCGACTTCGGCCGCCAAGACCTCGACGAACTTCACGCTCTTCGCATCGAGGCCGTTCTTGACGAGCCAGGCTTGGATCGCGAGATCGACCGACGTGCCGAGCACGTTCACGCCGATCACCTTGCCGACCATGTCTTTGGCGGTGTGAATCGGGCCGTCTTTGCGCACGCAGAGCAATGCCTGCGGTCCCTTGGCCGTATTCACGGCGGCAGGCGCGACGATCACGAGCGGAACGTTCTTCGACACCGCGACAGCCGTGCCGAGCGTCGTACCGCAGGCGATGTCGCACGATCCGCCGAGGACGGCCGCCGTCGCGATGCTGCCGCTGTTGAACGGCTGATATTCGACGTCCAGTCCGGCATCTTTGAAGAAGCCCATGTCGACGCCATACCAGCCCTCAGCGTAAGCATCGGCCGGACCCGAGCCGATCCGCAGCTTCGGCAGCCCGGTTTGCGCGGCGGCGGGTGCCGTAGACGCGAGCGCGAGCGCCGCGGTCGCTCCGAGAAATGCTTTACGCGAATGACCGGTCATCGTTGCTCCTTGTGGATTGCAGCGCGTTGAAGATGCGCTCGGAAGTAATCGGGAATTCGCCCAGCCGCACGCCGACCGCGTTGTGAATCGCGTTCATTAGCGCCGGTGCCACGCCGCTGTTGCTGAGTTCGCCGGCCATCTTGGCACCGTAGGGTCCTTGGCCTTCGGCGGGTACGTGGATCGTCCGGAACGGCGGCGGCAGATCGTTGATCGTCGGCAGTTTGTACTCGCCGAGGCTCAGCGTCGTGATCTTGCCGCTCTCGTCCTCGGGCATTTCTTCCATCGTTGCACCGCCGAGGCCGTAGATGAATCCGCCGTCGATCTGCCCTTGATGGCCGATCGGGTTGATGATCTGGCCGACGTCGGTGATGAAGAGCGTATCGACGATTTCGAACGCCCCGGTTTCTTTATCGACGGCGACGTCGAGCGCGTAGCACGAAAAGGTGTAGTCGGCGGGATGGTCGCCCTCGTGAGAACCGTCGTAGCCGCCTTCAACCTCGAGCGGTCCTTGCGCGCACGCCTGTGCCGTAATGTTTTCGAACGAAAGCCGCATGCCGTGCGTGTCGACGAAGGCGCCGTCTTCGAAGGCGGTGCCGGTACGTGCGGCGAGCTCTTCCACGATCATGTGGGCGGTAACGATGGCGCTCTGACCGACGATGTGCGTCACGCGGCTCGCGCCGGTGCCGGGATCCTTCGCCGCTTCGTTCGTATTGCCGCGGCGCACCGCGATTTTCTCCGGAGCAATGCCGAGAATGCCGGCCATGATGCGGCGCACCACGGTGAAACCGCCGGAGCCCTGATCCGGAGCGCCGACGATTACCTCGACCGCACCCGACGGCTTTACCGATGCTTTGATCGACGTCTTGCCGCCGCCGGTATGGCGGCAAACGAGCGCGACGCCGCGGCCGGCGCCGGCGGGCGGCGGTCCCTGTTTGGCAAGTTCGCGGGTGAGCGTCTGCAGCACGGCGCGGCCGGCGGGTTTATACATCGACTCATCGGTGATCGCGTGATCGCCCTCATCGACGACGTTGCGCAGACGCAGGGCGATCGAGTCCATGCCGAGGGCCTGCGCGATCTCTTCGACGTGCTGTTCCCATGCCCAGAAGATCTGCACGTCGGACGGCGCGCGCATGTGCGCCCCCGGCGGCGTGTTCGTATACACGACGTCGATGTCCAAGCGCACGTTGGGAATGCGGTAACCGACGGTGGAGTAGCCGATTTGTCCGGGCGTGAGCAGATTGCCCGGCTTGCCGCCGCCATAGGCACCGCCGTTGAACGTCACCTGCGAGTGATGTGCGAGAAACGTCCCATCGCGATCGACGGCCGTGCGGAGCGTCAAGTGCGCCGGGTGACGAACCGTGCCGCTTTGGAGCTCGTCAACATACGTTGCCACCGATCGCACGGGACGGCCGGTTGCGCGCGCCAAGAAGTAGCACGGGAACTCGTCCATCGTGAGCCCCTTGCCGCCGAAGTCGCCGCCGATGAAGGTCGACTCGACGACGATCTTATTGCTCGGCGTGCCGCTGATCGCGGCCATGAAATCGCGCATCTTGAACGGCGATTTGTTTGGGCTCACCACGTGGATCGTGCCGTCGTCGTCGATCCATACCAGCGTCGACTTCGGCTCGATGTAGCCGCAGTGCTGGCGCGGCGTCGAGTACGTGTGTTCGAACACGCGATACGCGCGCGCAAAGATCGCCTCCAGTTCGGCATCCGTGCCCTTGCGCACGACGTTACCGCCTTGCTGATTGGGGTGGCGCCGAGCCGGGCGCACGTTCGAACCAAACGCGTAGGACTCGACGTTCGGATGCAGCACCGGCGCATCCGGATCGAGCGCGCGGAGCGGATCGAGCAGGGTCGGCAGCTCTTCATACTCGACCTCGATCAGGCGCGCCGCTTCTTGCGCTGCTTCGCGCGTCTCGGCGGCGATCGCCGCTACCCGGTCGCCGATATACACGACCTTCTCGTACGCGAGCACCGACCAGTCGCGGATCATCCGGCCGTGGCGCACGTCGCCGATATCGGCGCCGGTCAGCACGGCCCGAACACCGGGCACTTCTTTTGCGGCAGCCGTGTCGATGCTGATGATCTTCGCGTGAGCGAACGGGCTCGTCGCGAACGCCGCCCAGAGGCAATTCGGCCGCCGCACGTCGGCCGTGTATTTCGCCTCGCCGCTGACCTTGTCGCGTCCTTCGACGCGAATGTCGTCGGTCTTGAAGATCTCGATCGCCGATGACCGTTCGAGTTGCTTGACGCTCATTGTGCCAATACCGCCGTTCCATTCCAAGCTGCCAGCGCTTCGCCGAGCTTCGCAGCGTCTGCACCGTAATCACGAATCGCGGCCTCGCGCGAAACATATCCGTCGAGAACGTCGGAGAGTATCGCGTCGAACGGCCGCTCGGCTGGGACTCCCAGTCCGCCGCCTCCGGCGCGCTGCATGCGCAAAAGATCGCCGCGCATCATGCGCACGCCGCTAAAGCGGCTCGGCAACTGCTTTTCGCTCGCGGTACCGGGATTGATCGTCAACGAACCCAGCGCGCCCGGCTTTCCGCCGCCGGTTCCGGCCGGCGGCACCGTGTGCTTTCCGCCGCGGCACGTGAGCTGTGCATCGTCGACGAGCACTTCCCAAACCCGGCGCGGCGAGAGGCCGCCGCGATAGCGGCCCGGACCGGCGGAATCACGGATCAGCTCGAACCGTCGCACGCGCGTCGGGAACTCGCTTTCGAGCACTTCGATCGATGCGGTGCGCGTGTTGGAGAGCAGCACCGAGATCCCGCTCACGCCGTCCGAGGTGGCGCGTCCGCCGTACGCGGAGCCCATCGGTTCGTACTGCACGAACGACTCGCCCGAGGGTGCGCGCCCGGTAATCGAAATTCCGCCGACGCCGCCGTTGCCCGCCATCCGCCGAGTTGGAACGAATTCGCTCAGCGCATTCAGCATCGCCTCAACGATCGCGGTGCACGACGCCATGTAAGTGCAGCAGGGCGCGGGGAAATGGGGATCGAGCACGGACCCCTTGCGGAACATCGTCTCGACCACCCGCGCTACCCCGGCGTTGTTCGGGAGCGTCGGATCGATCATCGCGATGAGCGCATAGTAGCAGCAGCCGCGGGCGAGCGAGGGGCTGATGTTCACCGGGCCCTGCGCCTGATCGTTGGAATCGGTGAAGTCGAACGCGATGCGGTCGCCGCGCTTCTCGATCTTCACGTGGTAGCGGATCGGCCGGTCGAGCGTAACGCCATCGCTATCCACGTATGTTTCGGCTTCGTGCACGCCGTCGGGCCAGGTCGCCAGCACGGCGCGAATGCGACGTTCGGTGACGTCTTGCAATAGCGCGAACGTCTCGAGCGCCGTTTCGATCCCATAGCGGGCGATGAGGTCGGCCAGGCGGCGCTCGCCCAGGCGTCCGACCCCGACTTGCCCGCGGATGTCGCCGATGACGAGATCCGGCGTGCGGCTGTTGGCGCGCAAGATCGCCTCGACGTCGCGCTGCGGCACGCCGCCGGCGATGAAGCGGATCGGCGGATACTGGATGCCTTCCTGAAAGAGTTCGCGCGCGCTGCCGTACGAGGTGCCCGGCACCACTCCGCCGAGGTCGCTCTTATGCGCGATGCTGCCGCAGAACGCGATCAAGGCGCCGTCGTGAAAGACCGGCGTGACGACGGCCATGTCCATCGAGTGCGTGACGCCGGCAAGGTACGGATGGTTGGTGATGAAGGCGTCGCCGGGACGGATATCGTCGAAATCGCGCCGCACCGCGCGCACGACTTCGGGCAGCGCGCTGATGTGTAACGGGAGCACGACGTTTTCGCCGACGACGTTGCCGACCGCATCGAGCAGCATGCAGCTCGCGTCCTGCGACTCGCGAATGATGGTCGAGTAACCCGTGCGGAAAATGCTGTCCTGCATCTCGCTGACGATACCTGAGAGCCGGCTCTGCACGACTTGAAACGTGACCGCGTCGACGCTGCGCTTCGCGCCGAGCTCCGCCTTTTTCGCCGCGAGATCGACGATCTCGATTTGCCCGAGTTCGACGACCCGCGCGCGCTGGCCGGTTCCGACCACCGTCGTCGAGTCGTTCTGCAGCAGAATTGCCGGGCCGTCGATCTCGGCGTCCGGCGGCAGCTTCGTGCGATCGTACAATGCGGTCGTCACCGGTTGCTCGCCCTCGATGAACGTTTGCCGCGTGCCGAGCTGGGCGCCTTCTACGGAGCCGCCCGCAGCGAACGGCGATGAGATCGAAACGTGCGGCACCGCGGCTACCGCCGTCAAACGATAATTGACGATCTCGACGTGTTCGTCGGGCGCGGAGTGCCCCGTGAGTTGCGCGTGCTGCGCATCGAAGCGGTCGCGCACATCACGCATGGCAGCCGCATCGCGCGGCACGTCATCGAGCGCTACGGTGAGATCGTAGCCCTGGCCGACGTAACGCAAGTCGAACGCGTATTCAAAACGGAGGGAGGCGGGAGCGAAGCCTTGCGCGATCAATTCGCCCTCGCCTTGCGCCCGCAGCCGCCCGAAGATTTCGGCGACCGGCCCGAGTTCCGTAGCTTCGATGCCGGAGAGCTTCGAGACGACGTAATCGTGCCGCACGTCCGAGAGCAAGAGCCCGAGCGCGCTCGTCACACCGGGAAACGCGGGCACGAGCACGCCGCGCATGCCGAGTTCTTGTGCCATCTTCGCCGCGTGAATCGCACCCGCTCCGCCGAAAGCCAGCAAGTGAAAATCGCGCAGATCGTAGCCGCGGTTGGACGAGACGACCTTGATCGCTTCCTGCATCTTCACGCTGACGATCTCGACGATGCCGCGCGCTGCCGCGATGACGGAGATGCCGAGCGGTTCGGCAATGCGTTCGCGAATCGCCTTCTCAGCGGCCGCGCGGTCGAGCCGCAGCGTGCCGCCGGCGAGCGGACTCTCTTCCGAGAGCGCGCCGAGCACGACGTTCGCATCGGTAATTGTCGGCTCCATACCGCCCTTGCCGTAACACACCGGTCCCGGATTCGCGCCCGCGCTCTTTGGACCGACTTGCAAGACGCCGGCCGTATCGATCCACGCGATCGTCCCGCCTCCGGCGGCGACGGTATGGATGTCGAGCATCGCCACTTGCACGTCCCGGCCGTGCACTTTGCCGCCGCTGCGGCGCACCGGCCGGCCGTTCTCGATCAGCGCCACGTCGGTGCTCGTGCCGCCCATGTCGAAGGTTACGACGTTGGGAAAGTCTTTGCTGCCGCTCACGAGCCGCGCCGATGCCACGACGCCGGCCGCGGGACCGCTCAAAATCGTCTGTACGCTGCGCCGCGCCGCTGCTTCGAACGTTGCGACGCCGCCGTTTGAGCGCATGATGTAGCGCTGACGCTCGCCGCAGCGCTCGGCACTGAGCCGCCGATCGAGTTCCTCGATATAGTGTTCGAGCTTCGGATTGAGATATGCGTTCACGACCGTGCTCGAGAGCCGGTAGTATTCGCGAATTTGCGGCGATACGTCGCTCGAGAGCGACACGTTGACGCCCGGTGCTTCGCGGGCGATCAATTGCCCCACGCGCCGCTCGTGCGCCGGATTGCGGAACGAGAACAACAGCGCTACCGCGATCGACGTTACGCCATGGCGCACGAGCGTACGGATGGCCTCGACCGTCGCTGCCTCGTCGAGTTCTTCGAGCACCGAGCCGTCGAAGAGCAGTCGCTCGGGGATCTCTTCGGTCAGGCGCGCCGGAATCAGCGCGTGCGGCTTTTCGAAAAATAGATCGTACGTTGTCGCGCCGTATGGGCGGCTCTGTTCGCCGACTTCATAGATGCCGCGGAACCCGGCGGTAACGAGCAAACCGGTTTTCGCGCCGTTCTCCTCGAGCATCGCGTTCGTGCCGACGGTCGTACCGTGCGAAAAGTACACGACCTCGTCCCCACCGGCGCCGGAGCGCCCGAGGTAGGCGCGAAGGCCGTTGACGATACCGTCGGCCTCGGATCCGCGTGTCGAGGGCACTTTGAACACATCGAACGTGCCGCTGCTCTCATCGAGCACGACGAAATCGGTAAATGTGCCGCCGGTATCGACGGCGACGCGGAGACGCTTTTCCACCTCCTTACTATAGTCTGCGCCGGTACCGGGGAGCGATGATCCCAGGCGACGTATTCCATGACGCGGAGGCTATGGGTCATGGAGCTTCTTCAGCTAGAGTATTTTTGCACGCTCGGCCGCGTGCAGCACGTCACCCGCGCTGCCGAGCGAATCGGCATTGCGCAGCCGACGCTCAGCCGGGCGATCGCTCGCCTTGAAGGCGAGCTGGGCGTCCGTTTGTTCGAACGGCGCGGCCGCTCGGTCGCCCTCTCCGAACGCGGCGCCGTCTTCCTGTCCTACGTCGAGCGCGCGCTCGACGAACTCGGTAACGCGCAAACGCACATCGCGAAGATGAACCAGACGGAGGAGGCGACGGTCTCGTTGGGCTTCCTGCGCTCGCTCGGCCCGCGCTTCGTTCCCGACCTCGCTCGGCGCTTTCTGCTCGAACATCCGGCGGTGCGCTTTGATTACGGCGAAGCCGGACGCGACGGTTTGCTCCAACGCCTCTACAGCGGGCTCTCGATGTTGTGCATCACCGTGCACACCGACGATCCGCGCATCGATTGGCAGCCGATCGGCAAGCAAAACCTCGTTGTGATCGTGCCGCCGCACCATCGGCTCGCCCAGCGTACGAGCATCCCGCTCTCCGAACTCGCCGGCGAACCGTTCGCGATGTTCAGCGAAGGCATTCCCGTGCGCCGGCAGATCCTCAGCCTGCTCGAGGCTGCGGGCGTCACGCCCATCATCGCCTCGGAAAGCGCGCAGTCCGGTTCGATCTTCGGCCTCGTTTCGTCCGGCTCGGCCGTGTCCATCGTGCCCGCGACGGGCGCGTCGCACGATTGCGTCACGCTCACGATCGAGGATGCCGGCGCGGCACGCGATCTCGGTATCGCGCACCTGGCGGGCGGCTACCTCTCCGTTGCGGAAACCGCCTTCCGCGAATTCGTGCTGCGCGACTCGGCGCTCTTAAGCGCCAAGTAGCGCGACCGTATTCGTGCGGTCAATCGCGGCCAGTTGCTGCGCATCGAACACACCGCAGCCGGCTAAGCCGTCGACGTTCTCCTTGACCGTCAGATACGGGTAGTCCGAGCCGAACAGGATTTGGGAGACCGGCACGATCTTCGTCAACGCCGCCATTGGTGCCGCGATGGCCGTTTGTGCCGTATCGTAATACATCTTGCGCGCTTCGCTGAAGAACCCGCCGGGGACCACCTTGAGCCGGTCGGGCGCGCGCGACTCGCGCATGAAGCGCCACTGCAGGAACGGCATCGTACCGCCGGCATGCGACCAGATCACGCGCATGTTCGGATACCTGAGCGTGGTGCCGCTGAAGATCATGCGCGCGATGGCCCGCGTCGTGTCCGTGCCGTACTCGATGTCGGCGTCGGTGATGCCGGCCATCAAATTCGTACAGCACGCGGGTGAGGTGGGATGCACGAACAGAACGGCCTTGCGGCGGTTGAGTTCTTCGAAGATCGGCGCGAAGATCTCATCGCCGAGGTACCACTTGCCGTAGCTCGTGAACATACCGATGCCGTTGCACTTCAATGTGTCGAGGGCGTATCCGATCTCGGTCAGACAACCGTCGACATCCGGAAACGGCAGCGCGCCGAAGATCCCGAAGCGGCCCGGATGATCGGACCGCATCTTCGCCGCGTACTCATTGGCGTCGCGCGCCAGCCGGCGTGCCTGCTCGTTGTCGCCGAAGTTGAGTCCGGGCGTCGTAATCGAGAGGATCGCCTTTTGCGCGCCGCCTTCATCCATCGTTGCGAGTGTTGCCGCCGGCGACCACTTCTTCCAGATTTGCGCCGTGATCGGCGAGATGCCGTCGGTTACGCGCAGCCAGTACGGCGGTGCGAAGTGGTGGTGCACGTCGATGCGGCCCGGCGCCTGTGAACGCGCCGCGTCCGGCCCGAGTGCGAGCCCCGCGCCCGTGGCCGCCAATCCCGCAATGAACGTCCGGCGATCGATACCCATCATGCTCCTACTATAGTCGCATCGCCGCTTCGGAGCGATGCCGCCGAACGGTTCGCTTTATGACGCAGAGGCTATGGTTAACGCTTTGTCCGCGTCGCTGAAGTTCTTGCCGGCGTCGAAGCGGATGATCTCGTCGTTCGCGCTCGCGTCGCGCAGGATGCCGTGCGGATCGCGGCCCTCTTGTACGGCCGCGATTGAATCGAAGGCGACCTTACGCCACATGATGATCCCGCGATCCGACGACGCGAGAATTTCGCGCGTGCGGTCGTGGATGAGGCCTTGGCTCTCCTGCGCCGCGCGGTCTTGTTCGTCGGACGCCAAACCCCACCAGCCGTCCTCGACCGTATCGTACACGCCGCGCACGTTCTTCGTGAAGCCGCGGCACTCGCGTTTGTACGGCCCTTCCGGCTTGAACTTGCTCTCGATGAAGAACGTCATCGTCGCGTAGTCATCGACCGGCACCCGGATGTGTAAGAACTCGCTCGGGATGCTTCCGACGCGCGCGTTGTAGCGGCGGGTCGACGACGGGAAGATATCGTGGACGATGTTTGTGCGGCCGTCCGGATATTCGGACTGCGTGCGAAAGCCGTACCACGTCTTCACGAACTCGACTTCGGGCCGCTTCAACGCGATCGATGGATACACCGAGGCGTGCAGTGCCATGCTGTGATAAGCGTCGACGCCGTTTTCCGCGCGCTGCACCCAATTGCAGAGGTCGTCGGCGGCCCAGATCGTGCGGTCGCATTCATCGATGGCGAGCAGATCGAAGCGCGGGATCAAAGGCGCCGGATCGGGACCGAGGTACGCGAAGATGAGCCCGGCCACGATCTGCACTTTCGCCGAACGTTGGCGCACGCGCTGGGGCAGCGTGCTCGACGGCGGTTCGGCCGGCATCTCGAGACACTGGCCCTCGGCATCGTAGAGCCAGCCGTGGTAGCAGCAGCGGATGCCGCGCTCTTCGACGCGCCCGTGTTCGAGCGACGCGCGGCGATGCGAGCAGAACGTGTCGAGCATCCCGATCTTGCCCTCGCCGTCACGGAAGAGCACGAAGTCTTCCCCGAGATGGCGCACCTTGACCGGCTTCTTCTCGATCTGCTCCTCAAAGCCGACCGGCCACCAATAGCGCCGCAGCATCTCGCCGCCGGGCGTTCCGGGGCCGACGCGGGTGAGCTTTTCGTTGTCTTCTGGCGTCATGTGGTTCCTCAGGCTTTGGGCAGGAAGCGTTCCGTGTACAACTTCGAGGTGTCGACCGACTTGTCGACCAGATTGAGATCGCTGAAGGAAGCGAAGAGTTTGTCGAGCCCGCGCGGCGCGAACTTGCCGTCGGTCGAGAATTTCGCGATCAGTTGATCGTAGATGCGCGACGACACGTCGGCCGGATAACCCGTCGCCTCGACGGTTACCGCGACGGTTTCCGCTTTGTGCGTGCGCATGTACTTCACCGCATCGAACCAGCCGGCGAGGAAGCGCCGCACGGCGCCGGGATTCTGCTGCACGATCGCGTTGCTCGCGAAGATCACGAACAGCTGCAGCTCCTTCACGTAGGTCGAGACGTCGACGAGCGAACGGCCCACGTGCAAGTCTTGCAGCTCGTAGCCGTTGGCCGGGCTCGCAATGTTGGCATCGATCTGCCCCGTCTTGAAGGCGGAGACTTCGGCCGCCGGATCGCCGCCGATTGCCACCGGAACGGCGCGATCGCTATCGCTCGTCCAGCCCTTCACGCGATTGAGCTCATCGACGAGCCATGACGTGAGCGTGCCTTGGCTCGTGATGCCGATCTTCTTGCCGCGCAGATCGTCGAGGCTCTTGGCGGTCGAGTTCGCGCCGACGTCGATGCCCATGAATGCGGGCGACGCCGTGATCGAGGCCACCGCGATCTCGGGCGCTCCCTTCGCGATAAACGCCATTTCCGAGCCGCCGCTGAGCGCGATCTCCACCGCGCCGGCCGTCAGCGCTTGCGTGAGTTTCGTGCCGCCGCTAAACACGATCGACTCGACGTCCAGCCCCTGTTTCGCGAACTGCCCGTACTTGATCCCGATGTCGAGCGGCACGTAGCCAAACACTTGCTGCACCGATTTGCCGACGCGCAACTTGTCGGCGGCGCGGGCCGGTAACGGCAGTGCAGCGGCCGCTATCGAGGTTCCGAGGACGGTTAATGCATCGCGGCGCGAGAGTTGAGCAGCCATTGTTCCCCCCTTCAGTCCGGTAGCGCGACTTCGGCTTCACCGCGGGCGGCGGCGCCGCGGTTGTTGACGACGGCGATGTCGAGCTTCACGCGTCCGCCATCTGCACCGCGCGAAGTTTCCGTTACGCGCGCGCGGGCGGTAACGACGTCGTCGGGATACGAGCTGCCGATCATGCGAAATGGTCCGAGCTTCACGAGCCGGCCGTCGAGGCCCATCCAGCGGCGCAGCATCACTTCGAACAGCATCTCGTAGCTGCGCGTGTTGAAGATGATGTCGTTGAAGCCCGAGGCCTTCGCCTGATCGCGATTGTGGTGGATGCCCGAATACATCCGGTCGACCGCCACGCTCATCACGATGCGCTGATAGCTGAGCCAGAGCGAGAACGGCGGAACCATCTCGCCCGCAGCAACATCGCCGATGCGGCGCTGACGGCTCCAGTCGAACGGGTCGGGCGCGGTGCCGGCCGCCTCGGGCGGCGCGCTCAACTCGTCGGCTTCGCGCGGCGCGCGTTTCTCGCGCGGTGAATCGCTCGCCTTTTCATCGTAGCGGAAGCCGGTGTTACGGTTCTTCGCGACCAGTTCGCCGGTCTGTTTGTAAATCGTGGTTTCGGTCGTGAGGAACACGCCTTCACCGAGCCGCGTCGTGCTCGGCTTGATGTCGACCAGCCGCCAGTTGCCGCGCAGCCGGTCGCCGGCGTACAGCGGCTCGAAATACTCCCACTCGGTTGCGGTGTTTACGCCCTTCGCGTACACGGCCGGCAAGGTGTCGGTGCGGATGCCGCCGGGCTGCTGACGCAAGCCGGGTGCGTACAGTTGCGGATCGCCGGGAGCCCAATAGGCCGGCATGCCCCATAGCGGCGTCATCGTTACCGGTGCAACGAGGCTGCGAAAGCCGTGCGCGCGCGCCGTTGCGTCGTCGTAGTGCAGTGGGCAGTCGGCACAATACACTTCGAGCTTGCGACGGATGTCGTTTCGCGACACCTCATCGGCGCCGCTGAACGCATGCTCGCGCCCGATCCACTCCTGCAACTGGTCGAGCGAGGCGGCTTTCGATTCGGTCGTCATCTAGTGCGCTTGCGCCGCCGGCTGACGCGATGACACCGCACCCGGCAAAAGCAAGCGGTAGTGATCGACTTTCGAGACCGGTGCGAAATCGCCGATCAGGCGCCAGTTCTCGCCGCCGTCGTCACTCGTGTAGACGTTGCCGTTGGTCGCGCCGACGAACATGCTGAAACCGCCGGGCGCCGCATAGAGCGACATCGCTTCGAGGTTCGCCGTCATCGGATCGGGCATGCCGTTCGATGCGGGCTGCCAGCTAGCGCCGAGATCGTGACTGACGAGCACGGTCGCGTTCGCGCGATGCAGGCTGATCCACGTGCCGGGATTGCTGAACGCGCCGCACATGTACATCGTGCGATCGTCGACGGGCGAGAAGATCAAGCGGTCGGGGTAACCGATGCGGAAGCCCTCGCGGTACGTGAGGTTGCTCCACGTTTCGCCGCAATCGATGCTGCGATAGAGCCCCATGCCGGTTGTCATGTAGATTTCGTCGGGATGATTCGGACGCAACGCGATCTGGTGCACGTCGCGATAGCTCTTGTCATCGGGCTTCGAGTACGAATCGAGTTCGCGCCACGTTTGACCGCCGTCGCTGGTGGTGAACAAACCGGCTTGCTCGACACCGACGTAGAGCGTTTTCGGATCGCGCGGATCGACGGCCAGCGTTTTCGCGTGCGGAATTTTCGGCGGCATCGGAAAGACCCACTTGTCCATGCCCGGCATGTCGCGCCAGCCCGGCAGTTCATCCCACGTGCGGCCCTCATCGGCGCTGTGAAACAAGCTCGGCGGTTCGGTGCCGGCATACACGACCGGTTTTCCGCTTTCGACCGCCGAGACGAGCGAGTACACGTGCTCGATCGAGAGACCGGTGCTGCGCTGCTCCCACGTCCGGCCCAAATCGGGGCTGAAGTACACGCCGCCGCGATGGATGCCGGCATAAAGTCCGCCGTTCACCGGCTCGATCAAGAGCGAGCTGATGTGGTTGCCGTCTAGCGTCGTGCCCGTGAGTTTCCAGTCGGCTCCGGGCGCGCGTTCGAATGTCGCGACGCCCTTAGCGGTGCCGACGAGGAGGCGCGTGGCCGGTGCGTCGCCGCGAAAGACGCTCATGCCGTTAGGTGCGAGACAAGCGGTGGTCATAGCGGTTCTCCCCTTCCGTCCGGAGAGCTAAGGTCCCTTAGTATCGTAGCATCGGCGGCGCCGAGTTGCGAAGCGGGGGCGGGCATTTCGTGCCACAGATTTGCCAGTGCGCCGGCCGGGAAAGGAATCCGGCCGAAATCCGGATGATCGATTTCCCGCAGGAAGCCCCGCGCGATCAACTGCGGGTCACGCGTGAGGTCGAGCGGGTTCAGCACGGGCGCGGCCGGGATGTGGCGCCGCTGCGCTTCGGCCACGATCTCGTCCTTCTGCTGATGCGCCGACCAGAGCGCGATGCGGTCGAGGATCTCGTGCTTGCGCTCGCGCCGCTCGGCTTCGTCCGCGAGCGAGTCGTCGTCCTTGAACGCCGGGTCCGGCACGACTTGCACGAAGTTCGCCCAGCCGTTCGGATCGGGCGGCACGCTGACCATCCAGTAACCGTCGGCGCACGGCAGCGCGCCGGCGAGCGCGGTGATGCCGCCGCGCGAACCGAGGCGCTCGAGCAATTCGCCCGATGCGCTGTACTCGACGAAGACTTGCTCGGCGAGTACCGCGAGGCATTGCGCCGCGGAAACGTCGACGACGCAGCCCTCGCCCGTCGCGTCTTTCGCGAACAGCGCCGAAGCCGCAGCCATCGCAACGTAGAGTCCGATCGCGGAATGCGGGATGTGACCGCCGAGCGGCGTTGGGCGCCCGTCAGGCTCGCCGGTGATCGCGAGCAAACCCGAACGCGCGAACGCGCACAACTCCGGCGGCCCGTCGTCGAGCTCGACGAGCACGAGCTTTGGATTCGCGCCCAGAATCACGATTTCGGGCAACGGCAACGGCAAGCTGGCGACGAGGGCGTCGGCGTTTCCGATTAGGCCGAGCAGCGTTTCGCGATCTTCTCTTGCCTGCCAATCGAGCACCATGCTGCGTTTGCCGGCGTTGAGGAATGCATGAAACATGCCGCCGGCTTCATGACGCAACGCGTCGCCGCCGGGCGGCTCGACGCGTACGACGTCGTGACCGAGTTCGGCCAATAGCCGCGTAGCGTACGCGCCGGCGCTGCTGGTAAAGTCCAGAACGCGCGCCATCAGTGTCCCAGCCAATCGCGCAGCACGTCGTCGCTGTCGGCACCGACGCGCGGAGCCGGCGTGAGCGCCGCCGGTGAGGTTCCGCGGAACGAGAACGGCAGACCGACGGATTGCTCGCCGTCGCCGAGCGGTTTGAGAATGCGCTGCCATTCAGCCGTCTGCGCGATGTCGTTGCCGCGCCGCATCGCTGCGGCCCACACGCCGCACGCCTCCACGCGCGCTTCCACTTCGTCCGGCGTAAGTTCGCGCGTCCATGCTTCGAGTACGCGGTCGATCGCGTCGTGATGCTGCAATCGGCCCGCGAGCGTTGCATATTGCGGATCGCGCAGCGAGCCGGCGCTTTCCCCAAGTCCGTGCAGCAGCGCGTGCCATTGCGCATCGGTTTGCACGCTGATCGTGCACCACTGGTCGTCGCCGGCACAGCGGTAACAGCCTTGCGGTGCGGCCGTCGCGGACCGGCTTCCAGAACGTGCCGGTGCCGCACCCGTGACGGTACTCGACAGCAGCAAACTGCCGATCATCGCGACGCTGCACTCGAATTGCGAGACGTCGAGGTGGTAGCCGAGGCCGCTCGCGCGACGTTTGGCGAGCGCGCCGATGATCGCGACGGCGGTGTGCAATCCGCCGATGTAGTCGTTCCACGAATTCGAGATGCCGATCGGCGGATCGCCGCTTTCGCCGGTGGCGAGCATCATGCCTGAAAACGCTTGCAACGTGACGTTCATGCCGGTCCACGCTTGGCGCGGCCCCGTATGTCCGAACGCCGACATGCTCGCATAGACCAGCCGCGGATTCGTTTTCGAGACGTCGGCGTAGCCGATGCCGAGCCGGTCCATCACGCCGCTCGAGAAGTTCTCGACCAGCACGTCGGCCGTATCGATGAGCCGGCGCGCGATCGCAATGCCGTCTTCGGTCTTGAGGTTGAGGTCGATCGAGCGGCGATTACGGTTGATGTGCGCGAGGAGCGGCGTGCGTCCGCTGGGCGTCCGGCTTCCGCCGCCGCCGCGCCGCGCGCCCGTGCGTCCGCGACGCGTCGCCGTTTCCACTTTCACGACGTCGGCGCCGAGATCGGCCAGCATGCGCGCGCAAAACGGCCCGGCCACGATGTGACCGAAGTCGAGCACGCGGATACCGCTCAGCGGCAAGCGTTGCAGCACGTTACGCTTGATGCCAGCGGCTGAAGCGCCGCTCGGCGATGCGGCAGAGTTCGTTCAGCGTCACGGCGATCGCGGCGAGCACCGCGATCAGCGCGAAGAGATTCGGCGGCGAGAAGCTCTGCGCGAAATGGCGCGTGTAGTAGCCGAGACCCGCGGTCGAGACGTAGAGTTCGGCAATGAGCACGCCGAGCAGCACCGCCGTCATGCCGAGCCGCATGCCGGTGAAGAAACACGGCACCATGTGCGGCAGCACGACGGTTTGCAAAACTTGCAGCCGGCTCGCACCCATCGAGCGCGCCGCGGTCACCAGGGCGGACGGCAGATTTGCGACGCCGGCGACGGTCGAAACGATCACGGGAAAGACACCCTGGCTGACGCCGAACGCGATCTTCGCTTCGGGCCCGATGCCCCACCCCAACACGAACAGCGGCAACAGCGTCGTCTGCGGAATCGCGTACAGCAGCAGAATCACCGGCATGATCGCGCCTTTGGTAAACCCTTGCAGCCCCACCGCGAGCCCCACCGACAGACCGACACCGGTCGCGATCGCGAACGCCGCGACCATCTCGAATACGGTGATCGCAATTGCATGGACGACCTTCGGATCCCCGAACAGCGGCCCGAGCGCTTGCACGACGGCCGACGGCGGACAGATGAACAGCGGATCGCCGAAGAGCCGCGCGCCCACTTCCCACAGCACGAGCACGGCCGCAATCACGAGCAGCCGCGCGTTGCCCGCGCTCATTGTGCCCACCGCCGGCCGCGCGCTTCGGCATACGAAACGCTCGCGTTGATGGCGACGGCTAAGAGCACGGCGAAGATGATGCCGGCGAACATTTTCGAGGGCTCCATATTTTCGCCGGCCTCGACGATGCGATGGCCCAAGCCCGAGAGCGACGCGATCATCTCGCAGCCGAGGATCGTCATGAACGCGATGATGCCGCCAAGGCGGAATCCGGTGAGCACGACCGGCAGTGCGGCCGGCAGCATCACGGTTGAAAACAGTTGCAGATCGCTCGCGCCCATCGAACGCGCCGCCGTCACGAAGCTGCGGTTGACGAAGCTCAGGCCCGCAATCGTGTTGAGCGCGACGGGAAAGAACGCGATCGTCGTGCCGATCGCGATCTTCGACGCCGGGCCCAAACCGAAGAAGAGCAGGTAGAGCGGAAACAGCAGAATCGCCGGCACCGAATAGAACCCGGCCAGCAGCGGATCGAATACGCGCACCGTGTACGGCGTGAGGCTGACGAGATATCCCACGACGCAACCCGCGACCGCACCGAGCGCAAACGCAACGACCCACTCGGAGATCGTGACGAGCAGATCGGGCCAGATGCCGCGCGTCGTCAGCAGCACGCCGAAGTCGTGAAACACGGGTCCCGGCGGCGGCAGCAAGATCGGATTCACGCGGCCGGGGAGCGTGAGGAGATACCAGGCGGCGAACCCGGCTATCAGGATCGCGAGTTGGACCAGCCGTTGCGCCGTTCTCATCGAAGCGTCCGGCGGATCTCGTCGTGCAGCAATTCGTAGAGCTCGTTGCGCAAAGCGCCGAGTTTGGGCGAGGTCATGAAATCGCTCTTGCGCGGATGGCCTTCGTCAACGTTAATGATCGTTTTGATCTTGCCCGGCCGGGCCGTGAGCACGGCGACGCGATCGGCGAGGAACACCGCCTCAACGAGGCTGTGCGTGACGAACACGATCGTCTTGCCGGTTTTGGCCAACAGCACCGAGAGATCTTCGCCCAGCACCATGCGCGTCTGCTCGTCGAGTGCGGCGAACGGTTCGTCCATCAGCAAGATCTCGGTTTGCAGGCCGAGCGCGCGCGCCAGCTGCGCACGCTGCTTCATGCCGCCGGACAGCTGCGCCGGGTAATGATCGGCAAATTCCAAAAGGCCGACGGCCCGCAACGACTCGCGCGCGCGCTCGTCGTGTTCGCTCTTCGGCACGCCCTGATACACCATGCCGAGCTTGACGTTGTCGATCACCGTGCGCCACGGAAACAGCGTATTGTCTTGAAACACGAAGGCGACTTTTTGCGGTGACGGACCCTTGACGGGCACGCCGTCGATCGTCACGCCGCCGCTGCTCGGCGTCGCGAGGCCGCCGATCACGTTGAGCAGCGTGCTCTTGCCGCAGCCCGAGGGGCCGATCAGGCACAGCAGCTCGCCGCGCGCGACCTCGAACGTCGTACTCTCGAGCGCGACCACGCGGCGCGGATTGCCCGCCTCACCAAACGCGTGACCGACGCCGTCGATGCGTATCATTCGCGGGCGGCCTTCTGCACCGGGGGCCGCGTCACCTCAACAAAGAAGGGACGGCGCCATGACCGCTACCAGTGAAACGCAATCGCTTTGGCTCGGCCTGCTCGGCTCCGAGATGCGCTACTACAACGCGGGCGGCATCCGCACGCGCGCGATCGAGTCCGGCACCGGCGATCCGCCGCTCATCATGCTGCACGGCGTTGGTGGTCACGCAGAGGCCTTTGCGCGCAACGTCGTTCCGCTGGGCAAGCACTTCCGCACGATCGCGCTCGACTATTTAGGGCACGGCCTCACCGGCAGCATCGACGGCCGGCTGACCAAAGAAGCCTACACGAAGCATCTGGTCGACTTCATGGACGCGGCCGGCATCGAGAAAGCCAACTTGCTCGGTGAATCGCTCGGCGGCTGGATATCGGTGATGACCTCGCTGCTCTATCCCGAACGCGTCAACAAGATCATCTACTGCGTCGGCGCGCGGCTCGACGTGCCGGTCGATGAAGCCGCGGCGAAGCGCACGTCATTCGGGCGCTCAGAATTGCAGCGCCTCACTAAACAGTTCAACACGGACCCGTCACGCGAGAACGTGCGCGAGCGACTCAAGTGGCTCTTTCACAAACCCGAACGCGACATCACCGAAGAACTCGTCGACCTGCGCTGGGAACTTTACCGGCGCACGGAAGCCCAAGGCGTCCGGGGTCACGCCGGCGGCACCACATCCGATGAGGCATTGACCCCGGAGCGCCTCGCGACGATCAAGCACCGCATGCTGGTGCTCTGGACCGACCACAACCCATCAGCCGCCGTCGCCGAAGCCGAATCGGCGATGAATTATCTGCCCAACGCCGAGCTGAAAATCATGCAAGACAGCGGCCATTGGCCGCAATGGGAACACCCCGAAGAATTCGACGAAATCGTCCGCGAATTTCTCCAACGCCCCTAGCACCGGCTACGCCGTGCGGTAGTTGCGTTGGGCGGCGACGAGGTCGCTGACGTTGTCTTGGAGCCAGGTGATCAGGCTCATCACCCGCTGCGCGACTTCGATGCCGGCGGGCGTGAGGGTGTAGTCGACGCGCGGCGGCACCTCGGCGTGCTGGCGGCGGATGACCAAGCCGTCGCGCTCGAGATCGCGCAGCGTTTGGGCGAGCATCTTTTCAGAGATGCCCTCGATGCGGTCGCGGATCTCCGAATAGCGGCGCGTGCCGCGGAGCAGGGCGCCGAGGACGAGGCCGCCCCAGCGACCGGTGACGTGGCCCAGGACCTCGCGAGCGGGGCAGTCGGCGTTGTAGCAGTTTCCGGTTTCCATAGCTTACCTTTTGGTGTGTACTAGCGTTTCGATAGTTTCAGTGCTAGGCTGACGTTCTCCCCCACCCTTCCTGAGGATTTCATGACCCAACGTACCGCCGTCGTTACCGGAGCCAGCTCCGGCTTCGGCCGCCTGACCGCCCAGACACTCGCCGCCGACGGCTGGCGCGTCTACGCCACCATGCGTAACGTCGCGACCACGAACGCCGCCGCAGCCGCTGCTCTCACGCAGGGCGGCATCTCGGTCGTCGAGCTCGACGTCACGAGCGACGCCTCGGTCGACGCCGCCGCAAAAAGCATCCTCTCCGAAGCCGGCGCAGTCGACGTGCTGGTCAATAACGCCGGCACCGGCTACTTCGGAATTGAAGAAGCCTTCACGCCCGCAGCGGCCGAGCAGCAGTTTGCTACCAACGTGATCGGGCCGTTGCGCGTGAACCGCGCGTTCTTGCCGTCGATGCGCGAACGCAACAGCGGTCTCGTCGTGTTCGTTTCGTCAGTCGTCGGCCGGATGATCATCCCCTTCGGCGGGATCTATACCGCGTCGAAGTGGGCAATCGAAGCACTGGCGGAAACGTCGTCGTACGAGCTTGCACCGTTTGGGATCGATGTTGCCATCGTAGAGCCCGGCGCCTATGCAACGGATATCTTCGGCAAGGTCACCGGCGCGGATGACGCCGCGCGCGTCACTGCCTACGGCGACGCTGCGAACGATGCGGTAGCTCTCACCGAGCGGCTCGCCGCTTCAGCCCAAGAGCGCGATCCGCAAGAAGTCGCGGACGCCATTTTGCACCTCGCCAACGCACCGGCCGGCACGCGTCCGTTGCGCACCGTCGTCCCGGAGAATCCGGCGATCGAAGCGATCAACAATGCGATCGCGCCGATCCAACGCGAGATCATCAAGGGGTCAGGGTTCGAGTCGCTGCTGCCGAAAGCGCACGCTTAAGAGCGGTCCCTCGACAAGCTCGGGATGACACGAATGGCGCGCTGGCTAAACTCACCAGGTGGCGCGTTCGTTCTTTAAGCCTGACCTCAACCGCCGTACCTTTCTCGCGGGTGCGGCGGCGTTGGCGCTGCCGATCACCGCGGCCGACGCGGCTGCTGCGCCTGACTACCGGCTTTCCATTGCGCCGCTCGAGTTGGAGCTGGCGCCGGGAAACGTAGTGAAGACCGTTGCTTATAACGGGAGCGTTCCGGGGCCGTTGATTCGCGTGCGCGAAGGGCAGCGCGTTACGATCGCGATCGACAATCATCAGACCGGAGTCGACGATATCGTGCACTGGCACGGGCTTACCGTTCCGTCGGCGGCCGACGGGTCGATGGAAGAGGGCAGCGCGATGATTGCGGCCGGCGGAAGCCAGACCGTATCGTTCGTCGCGCAGCCCGGCGGCACGCGCTGGTACCACACGCACAACATCGCCAAGACCGATCTCACGCGCAGTCTCTACACCGGTCAGTTCGGCCTGTTCATCATCGATCCGAAGAACGATCCGGCGCGATATGATCGCGAAGAGCTGATCGTCCTTCACAGCTGGCAACCGAGCTGGGTGATCTTGCAAGATTTGCGCAAGGGTCCGCCGGCCGACAACGGACTCGAAGTCGCGTACGCGTCGGCATCGGTCAACGGTCACGCGCTCGGTGCGGGTGCGCCGATCACCGTGCGGCAAGGGCAGCGCGTGCTCTTCCGCATCCTCAACGCCAACGCGACGATGGAAACCGCGCTCGCGCTTCCGGGCCACCGTTTCACCGTGATTGCGCTCGACGGCAATCCCGTCCCCGTACCGCAAACCGTCGACGTTCTCTTCATCGCGCCGGGCGAACGCATCGACGCGATCGTCGAGATGAATCAGCCGGGCGTGTGGGTCTTCGGCTCGACGAACAACGGTATGCGCATGATGGGCATGGGCACGGTCGTCGCGTACGCGGGCGCCGGCGGCGACCCGGTCTGGCAAGCGCCACCGGCGTCGACGTGGGATTACACGGCGTTCGGCAAGCCGGCGGTCGCGCGCGAGCCCGACGGCACGTTCAACCTGACGTTCGACAAAATTCCCGGCGGCCGCGGCGGCTACAATCGCTGGACGATCAACGGCAAGTCATGGCCCGACACGGATCCGCTGCGCGTGCAGCGCGGCAAACGTTACCGCATCACGCTTACGAATGCCAGCGGCGACTTGCACCCGATCCATCTGCATCGACATCGCTTTGAAGTGACGGCATGGAACGGCACGCCGTCCTCCGGCGTCATGAAAGACGTCGTCGCGCTAATGCCGCGCAAAACCGCCACAATCGAATTCATCGCCGATAATCCCGGCCCGTCGCTATTCCACTGCCACATGCAAGACCACCAAGACTTCGGCTTCATGGGCCTCGTCCAATATATTTAGCGGCTCCACTATGGCGCGTGCAGCCACCAGCCCGTAATGACGATGTAGAGTGCGAAGCACGCCGTTAAGATCGGCACGGCCCACGACCAATTCCACGAAATTTTCTCGGTCACGTTGCGCGGGACGAGTGCGTAGATCGCCGTCACGACGATAGCGGTGATGAGGCCCCAGGCGATCCAGCCGAACCAGCCGATCGTATTATGTCCCGTCGGAACCCTCACCCAGCCCCACGAAAACGTGCCGAGATTCGGATAGTACTTGATCAGGGGCTGATTGAGCCAGTCGTCGACCTGGTATCCGATCATGAAAGCGAGCGAGAAGACCGGAATCAGACGCAAATCTAGCTTCACGTTCCGAACCCTTTGAGGTTATTGAGTACGTGACCGACGAGGAAGCTGTACCACACGAAGCACGCGAGAATCGCGGTGACCGCGGTTCGCCACCGCGTTTGTTCTGCGAGCGGAACCTTCTTCCACAAGAGCCAGTACACCGGCAGCAGTGCGAGCCCGATCACGACGAAGTGTTCTTTGAGTTCGAATACGCCGCCGAAGAGTTTCAAGCCGTGACCGTAAAAAAACGGCAGCACGGTGAGGCGGTACGGTCCGTAGAGAAGTGCACCAACGACCGCGGTGAGCACAAACAGCGCGATCACCGCGTTGGTGTAGAGGTTGACGCGCACCGCGCGATACGCATGCAGTAGCGACGGCGTGGCCGGGGCGCCGCCCGTCGCCGGAACGAGCCGGCCGGCGGGCCAGAGCAGCGCGACGGCCTGATGTGTGAGCGCGCCGAGCAACGTGATCGCAAGCAATAAGTGCACGATCGTAACGACGCTGTACGTGAGGTGATAGCTGATCCCGAGGTTGGGCACGAACGTCGGCGATTGCGTCGTCGCCGGTGCAAGTGTGGCCTGCGCAATCAGTTGCGGGAGCGGTAGCTCAAGCAACAGCGTGATCCTCCTCGTGGATGTAGGGGAACGGCAATCGATGTTCGGAATACTCGGCTCGTACGCGGAAAACATTTTCCTGACCGTGCTGACGGGAGGTCCGAATGCGGACTCGTAGAGCGTTTCATTCACTGATTATCGCTGCAGCCGTGGCGTTGCTCGTCACCGCTCCATCGACGCTCACCGCGATGGCACCGGCCGTCAAGGTCGGCACCGCAGACATCGGCGGCGTCGTCACCAGCGCGCACGGTCCCGAGGCCGGCGTGTGGGTGATCGCGCGGACCGACGATCTGCCGACGCGCTACACGAAGATCGTCGTGACCGACGATCAGGGCCGTTACCTCATACCGGACTTACCGGCCGGCGCTACCTACACGGTGTGGTCGCGCGGTTACGGCCTCGTCGACGGACCGCAAGTGCACACCGTACCGGGCAAGCTCATCAACCTGCGCGCGACGCTGGCGCCGAACGCAAAGGCCGCCGCGCAGTACTATCCGGCCGAGTACTGGTTCTCGCTGCTCAAGATTCCGGATGCGAGCGATTTCCCAGGAACCGGACCAAAAGGCAACGGCATCGGCACCGAGATCAAAAATCAGCAGATGTGGATCGACCAGGTCAAGACCGACGGCTGCGAGACCTGTCATCAACTCGGCAACAAGTACACGCGCACGCTGCCGACGGCGTTCGGCACGTTCCCGAACCACGCCGCCGTGTGGCAACGCCGTGTCGAATCCGGCCAAGCCGGTCCGCTGATGACCTCGACCGCGGCCCGCATCGGACCGCGCCTGTTCGAAAATTTTGCCGACTGGACCGATCGCATCGCTGCCGGCGAGATTCCCAGCACGCAGCCGGCGCGACCGGCGGGCATCGAGCGCAATATCGTCATCACCGAATGGGACTGGTCGTCGCCGACCACCTACATGCACGACGAGATCTCGACGGATAAACGGAATCCGCGCCTCAACGCGTACGGCAAGATCTACGGATCGTCGGAAGAGAGCAGCGATTTCATGCCGGTGCTCGACCCGATCCGCAATTCGACGAGTTGGGTCAAAGTGCCGGTGCTCGATCCGGCCACGCCGTCGTTCGACTTCCTGGGCGCCGAAAAACCGCTCATGCCGTCGGCGTTCTGGGGCAATCAGCGCATCTGGCTCAGCCAGACAATCGTGCACAATCCGATGCTCGACGAAAACGGTCGTGTCTGGATGACCGCGCGCATTCGGCCTGAAGACGATCCCGCGTACTGCAAAGCCGGCTCGTCGATGGAGTCCGCGCAAGTCTTCCCGCTCACGACGTCGGGAAGGCAGTCGGCCGTGTACGATCCGAAAACCAAACAGTTCAAGCTCGCGAACTTGTGCTTCGGCACCCACCATCTGTACTTGACCGACGACGGCAAGGACACGATGTGGTATACGGGCAGCCGCGACGTCGCAGGCTGGCTCGACACCAAAGCGTTTCTCCGCACGGGCGATGCGTCAACGTCGCAAGGCTGGACGCCGTTCATCGTCGACACGACCGGTACGGGGAAACGCACTGCCGCGTGGACCGAACCCGGCGCACCGCTCGATCCGGCCAAAGATGCGCGCATCCACGGCAACTTCTACGGCGCAGGCATCAGCGCGGTCGACGGATCGGTGTGGGGTTCGGTCGTGAGTTATCCGGGCGTGGTCCTACGGGTTATGCCGGGCGCCGATCCGCCGCACACCGCATTGACCGAAGCCTACGAACTGCCCGCAACCGATCCGCGCGCGCCGGTGCACGGCTTCTCCCCGCGCGGCATGGACATCGACTCGAACGGCGTCGTGTGGGCGCCGCTCGCGAGCGGACATCTCGCCAGCTTCGACCGGCGCAAATGCAAGGGACCGCTCAACGGCGCGGGCGCGGAGAAGGGACAGCAGTGCCCGGAAGGCTGGACGCTGTATCCGCTGCCGGGACCGCAGTTCAAGGGCCTCAAGGAATCGGGGAGCGCGGAAGCGCCGTACTTCACCTGGGTCGACCGGTTCAACACCGTCGGCCTCGGCAAAGACGTGCCGTACGCTACCGCTAATCTCGGCGAAGGTGCCTACGCGCTGGTGAACGGCAAGTTCGTCACCTTCCGCGTGCCGTATCCGCTCGGCTTCTTTGCGAAGAACGTCGACGGCCGCATCGACGATCCGAAGGCCGGCTGGAAAGGCCGCGGCATGTGGACCACGTTCGGCTCGCGCACCCCGTTCCACATGGAAACAGGCAAAGGCACGAAGCCGATCGTGCTGCACATGCAGATTAGGCCAAACCCGCTGGCCGACTAGCCTACCACGTCGTCCGGGCGGCGGCTTCTTCGGGGGTATCCTTCGATGTGTTCGACGTATACGCCAGAGGATTCACGTGTCCGCAGTCGGGGCAGGTGCGTAGCGCGCGATCTCCATTGTAGGTGCGGACGCCCTCGATTTCCTTACGCCAGAACTCTCGAAGCCCAAGCTCGCCGGTGCGCACCGGCGTCTCGTAGAGCAGGGTGAAGCACTGTTGGCAGTACCACGCGTAGCTTTCGCCTTCACTACCGACGGGCGTGCGCATCACGACGATGCTGTAGCCTGTCTCGCCCGGCGGCCCGGCGAATTTTATGGAGAGCTCTTCCATATCGGTGATGTGCCAATAGCCGAAATTGTACGGTACCCGATGCGGCGTCCCCGAGGCAATAATGTGGAAGTTGCCGGGCAAGAACCTGTGCTCGTGGATACCCTTCGGCCCGAGCTCGTGCAGGAGCGACACGTTGCCCTTTTTTGCGTCCGTCACTCCGAGCGATGAAACGTCGCGGCGGCGAATCCCATACACGTTCGAACCGACGGCCCGAAAACCGGAAAACTTCTTCAAAAGCGCGGCTTCGAGAAAGTCGGGCTCGTCGATGACTTTCTGCAACGGTTCTTTGATGGTCAACTCGATCGGTGTGTTCATGGCGTACGCTCCGGGATGGTGATAAAGACCGAGCCGTCGGTCACGCGGGTTTCGAACGTCGGCACCGACAGCTCGGGATTCGTGACGCTCCTACCGTCCCGCAGGCCGAATCGGAATCGGTGCCAGGGGCAAATCAATTCGGCGCGCGCCTCGCTCACCGTGCCTTCGCACAACGGAGCGCCCTTATGCGGGCACGCATTCTGCAGCGCGAACACCTCGCCGGCAATACGCACGAGGACGACCTTTCGGCCGCGGACCGTCACGAGCTTGGGCATGCCTCGTTCGAGCTCGTCGAGCCGGCAGACCGCGTCTTCGCGATCGCTTACCATGGTGCCGTATCTCGCATTTGGAAGTCGTAAGCGGGTGGGTGCTCTTGACCGCAGCCGTTGCACGTTCGCAGCGCCGGGCTCGCGTTGAATTCCGCCACTTTGGCAGCCGCATGATCCCAGAATGCCGCCAGGCCGAAGCGTCGCACGTCAAACGACGATTCCGCCAGCGGCTTCAGACACGCCGAGCAGAACCAAGCGATGATATCGTTTCGATATGCGCGGTGTCCCGTGTTGATCAGAATGCTGTATGCCGTGCGCTCCGGCTCCGAGACCTTGAAGAGGTCGGTGTCACCGCCGGAAATACGCCAGAATCCGAACAGCGGGGCAATGCGGTGCGGCGTTCCGGCCGGAATGTTATTCAGCGCGTGACTCTCGCTCGGTAACTCGACAGTACCGCCGGATTGCAGCGTAAGCACGCGCAGCGGTACCAGGTGCGCCGGCCGGTGCATCGTCCAGAGCGCGTAGTCACCGACCTGCTGCCAGGCGGCGTTCTCGCCGCCCATTGCCACATTGAAGCTTAGCGTCGGTACGGTCATCTGCACTACTTCCGCGCGGGCAGCGGCGCGCCGCCCGGCTTCGACGCCGGCGGGAACGTGTCGCGATCCGCATCCCACCGCACGATGGGCACCTGCATATCGGTGAGGCCGTGCTGATCGCCGATGCGGAAGTCGTAGGTTCCGTTGACGCCGTCGATGTTGTGGGCGGTCGAGAGATAGCTGCGGAGCTGCTCGGACGTGACGTTCGGCCCGAGCTTGCGCAGCGCATTGACAAGGATCCAAGCGGGATCCCAGGCCAAGCCGCTGTTCGGGCTGACAATCTCACCCGCGCTCTTGTACGTTGCGAGAAACTCGTCGACCGTGTTGCGCAACATGCCGGGGCGCAACTCGTCCCGTTCTTGATAGATGGAGCCGTTGAAGTACAGCGCCGGGGGCCGAAACGATTTATATTCGTCGAGCTGCGCGGGATTGAGGTTGGCCGCGGAAGTTACGACCGGCAGCTGCACACCGGCGTCACTGAGGTTTCGCAAAACCGTTCCGAACGCGGTGCCACCGACAAAGGCGAAGATGACGTTCGGCCCGGCATCCTTGATGCGCGCAACCTGCGCCGCTACGCTCAAATCGCCCGGATTGAAGTGTTGCCAGCTGACGACTTTTACGTCGCGATTTTCCGGCTGCGCGAGTGAGAACTCCACGGCTTGATCGGACGATTGTCCGCTCGCATCCGTCGCGGCGATGACGGCAATACGCCGATAGCCCTTGAGACGCGCGAATCGAATCACAGCCCCAACGATCGAGTGCAGGGAAGCCGACGAGGCGAACGCGTACGTGCCGGCCTTCGGGAAAAATCCCGGCGAGATGCAAAAGTCGACCGGCCCGTCTTTGACCATCGCTGCGATTGCGGCGCACGAGGCAGTTTGATTTCCGCCGAAAAACGCGACCGGCTTGTGCGCGATAACGTCGGCGGCGAGTTGTACGGCGTTCTTCGGATTCGTTTGGTCGTCGTGAATCTCGATATGCAACGGACGCCCATAGATGCCGCCGTGCTGGTTGACGTCTTTCTCGAGCAGTCGCAGGGCCGATGCGTAAATGCTGCCGGCGAATCCGTTCGCGCCGGTGAGATCGAGGATAGCATCGATCGTGTAGGGCGCTTTCTCTTGCGCCCGCGACGGGGCGATGCCCGCGCCGGCCACGAGCGTGAAGGCAAGAAGCGCCGTGAGGCCCAGTCGAGCGAAGCGCGTGGGGATGTTCACGGCACAGTCATTTAGCTTCCTTCCCCAGGAAGCCTTCTATTCTTCCACCGCGAGCTCGGGCTGCGCCGAGCCTTCCTCCATCGCCTCGAAGGCTAGTAGTAACGACCGCAGGCTAGCGGCCAGGGCACGGCGCGCCTGCGGATCGACGCTTCGGAACACCTCGAATTCAGGCTCGGCCGGCGCCCTCAACTCGTTATCGACCAAGCGGCGGCCCTTCGGGGTCAGCTCGATGACCACTCGCCGGGCGTCCTCCATGCTCGTCGACCGGCGTGCGACGTAGCCAAGCATTTCCAACTGATCGATACGCTTAGCAATGCCGCCCGACGTTATCGCGATCTCGGCCAGCAGATCGGTGGGCGTCAGCGGGCCGCTGCTGCGCCGCAGCGCAAAGAGCAGCGACACGTCGCGCCGGGTGATCCCGTTGCGAATCGCTACACGTGTGAGGGCGCGGTCGATATAGCGCGAAATCCGTTGGATGCGTGCCGAAACGGCAAACGTCGGATCGTCGACGTCCGGCGTTGCCGCCTTCCATTGCGCGGCGCGCAGGTCGATCGAGTCGTGCTGATCCGATGCGACCGGAGCCGGACGGATGTGACGGTTGCGCTTAACGATTGGACTCTCCATTCGGATACAACGTGGCCTGGCCGTCAATTCGAGTCAGCGATTGGTGATCATGCCGATCCCATCGGCCAGGTAGTTTCCTTCCGACGGAAGAAATATTATTCATGACGGTTCTCGCACAGCATGTCTATCGGCGTTTTTCCATTGCCGAGCGCGATCGCCGCTGGAGCGGCCTACGACAACGTATGGAACGCGATGGCCTCGCGGCGATCGTCGCACCCCAAAACCCCGGCAACTCGACCGACTGGCAAGCCGACGCGCGGTATATATCGCAGTGCGGCGGCGGAGCCGACGCTTCGATCGCCGCGGTACTCCCTCTCGACGGCGAGGTCACCGTCGTCGCGACGTCGGCGCTGGAGCGCTGGGGGCCGGCGGTGCAAAACTGGGTCACCGACGTGCGTGAGGCCCAACGCCGTTACGGCAAAGTCATTGCCGAACGGCTTTTGGAACTCGGCCTCTCCAACCAAAAGATCGGTATAACCGGCGCGAGCACGCGTTCGCCCGAGGGTACGATCATGCACGGCACCTATGCGGCCATTACGTCGATGCTTCCGCACGCGACGTTCGTCGACGCGTCGGAACTGCTCCAAGAAATGCGCGAACAAAAGAGTGCTGAGGAGCTGGCCGTCCTTCAAAGTTCCGTCGACCTCGTAGAGCGAGCGTACGACGCGATGGCACGCGCTGCGCAGCCCGGCGTTCCGGACTATTACGTGTGGGCCGAATCGATGCACGCGATGTTCTCACGCGGATCGGAACTGTCGGTGCATTACAACTGGCTCGCAGACACTCACCCGGGCCGCACGCTTACCCGTCCGACAGGCCGGCCGCTCGTTGCCGGGGACGTCATCGTAGCCGAGATGGAAGCGTCGGTTTGCGGCTACCGCTCCCAGCAAATCCGGCCTGTCGCCGTGCACGACGCCGACCCGTTTTTCCGCGAGCTCGCCAAACTGCATGGCGAGCTCTACCCGCAGCTCCTCGATGTGATTCGCCCCGGCATTACCGTGTCCGAGCTGATCGAAAAGACAATCGCAGTCGGGAAGAAAGCAACGAGGCGCGCCGGTGCGCTGGCGGACCTCCAAACCTCGCTGATCGTCCACGGCCGCGGCCTGGGCGATGACCGGCCCTTGCTGCTCACCGATCTCGACGCCAAGCCGATGTATGAGGGAACCGAACGCGCCATGAGTTTCCGTTTTCCGGATAACGGCGTCTACATCGTCAAGCCGACGATCGCCTCACGTGATAAGAAATATCAATTCATCTGGGGCGACACGGTCAGGCTCACTCCATCGGGTGCCCGCCGCATGGGCCGCTCGGACCACGGGCTGATCGTCTCGGAGCCGGCGCCGGTTGCATGGCCGCAAGACGTCAACATTTACCGGGACTTGGCCGTTAACGAAAGATCAGAGACTTGATGACGAGCGGGATGACGCCTGGAGGGGTGACCATCTCGCCGACATCGACGAAATCGAAATCGCGCAGATCGACGCTATCGATCGAGAGCACCTCGCACGTGAGGTTCAACTCATCGCGTAGCAGATGACCCATCGTCTTGCCGACGTCGCCGTCGATCAGCACGACGAGCGGGGTCGTGCGCGCGTTCGGCTGCGAGACGGTTTGCGCGATGCCCTTGGCCACCGCGAGCAGCTCGCGATATTCCGGCGCGCGCGTCCAGCTGAACGCGACCGCCACGATCGCATCGTCATCGCGTTCGAGCCGCCCGATGCTGCGCCGCAACGCCTCCTCGAGCCCGTCGCTCGTGAACGTTTCCGGAATCTCCAACCGCACGACCGGAACGTTGCGCAACGGTAGCGCGGCGTGGTCCGACACGTAGATCGTCTTGCCGCTGACTTGCACCGTGAATTGCGATGCGCCGAGCACGGTCGCGCGAATGCCCGAACCCGGATCGACGACCGGTACTTTCAAGCGTTCGCGAAAGCGTTCGCGCAGCTGTTCGGCCAATTGCGGCGCGAGATCGCCGAACTCTTTGACTTGCCGCTTGAACACGTATTCGGCCACGCCGCCGGAAACGGTGATCGCTTCGGGCTCGACGGTACGCCGTAACTCGGGCGTGAGGATCAGCGAGCGCGCAAACGCATCCAGCGGTGCGCCCGTGATGTAATCGATCAAGACATCGGCCAACCGGCTGGCCATCCGCGCGCGCGTTTCCGCGTTGGCAAATGATTCCGGCGTGGCCGGAACGCCGAGTTCTTTGGCCAGCAACACCGCCGTGTCGTCGATGCGGGTATACTTGCCGTCCGCGTCGAGTGCGATCAAACGCCCGCCGACGGCAAACGCGCACAGATCGAGGATCTCGCCGCCATGGATCAGCGCAAGCTTCGTCGTGCCGCCGCCGATATCGACATGCAGCACGGTCGTGTCAGGATCTTTTGAATACGCGACGGCGCCCGAACCGTGCGCGCACAGCACCGCTTCGAGCTGGTGACCGGCCGTCGCGCACACGAACTTGCCCGCGTGGGCTGCGAAGAGTTCGTCGATCGCCTCGGCGTTGCTCTTCTTGATCGCTTCACCGGTGAGGATTACCGCGCCGCTGTCGATCGCCTCCGGCGTGGTTCCCGCATCGTGATAACACGTTTCGATAAAGCGGCCGAGCTTGTCGGCGTCGATTGCGCCCGCGGCGGTGAACGGCGTCAGCATGATCGGCGAGCGCCACACGATATCGCGCCGCACGACGACGTAGCGGCTCGAGAGATCCTGCGCCTCACGTTCGAGGATGATTTTCGCAAACAGCAAGTGCGAGGTCGAACTGCCGATGTCGATGCCGACGGTTTTCAGTTCGAGATGTTCTTGCGACTCGATGTAGGCCTCGATCGCCTTCGCCGCTTCCGCGTCGAAGTGAGCGTGGTCGAAGATGTCCTCGTGCAATTGCAGCCACTCCCTTGCCCAGGCAGCCTGCATCCCCGCAAGACCAGGATCCACCGGCGGACGGCCGTGCGGTTGAAAGAACGCCATGGTGCTCCAAATAGGGGAAGGGATGCGCTTAGTTCTCTAACTAGAGTACGAAATGAGCGTTACCGAAACCTCGCACGCGCTGCCGCGAACCGGCGGCGGAACCTTTCCCGTTACGCAAGTGACGCCGGGCGCGCGTGCTCCCGGGCTCGTCGTCATCTCCTCTGCGTACGGCGTGACGGACGAGCTGCGCGCAACGATGCGCCGGTACAGCGCGACCGCCGGTTACATCGTGGCCGCTCCCGATATGTTTTCGCGCACGGTACCGGGACCGCTCGGTCAGAGCGAAGCCGATCGCACCGCCGCGCGCGGACGCCTCGACGGCTTCGACGTTGCGCTCGGACTCGCCGACATGCGGGCGGTCATGGACGATCTGCGCGCGCGACCCGATTGTAACGGAACGATCGCCGTCATGGGCTACTGCTTCGGCGGCGAGTTCGCATTTCTGGGAACGACCGAACTCGGCGCGGCCGGCGCGATCTCGTTTCACGGCGTCGGCATCGGCAAACATCTCGACGAGGCCGGCAAAGTCAACGTGCCGATGAGCTTGCACTTCGGCGAAGACGACCGCTTCGTGCCGAATACCGAAGTCGACGCGATCGAAGCGGCGTTTCGCAATAAGCCGGACGTTGAAGTGTACCGTTACGCCGGCGCCAAGCACGGCTTCGTGCAATCCGAATCGGCTGCTTACGATGCGGCGGCGGCGCAACTCTCCGAGGAGCGTGCTCTGGCAATGCTTGCCCGCTTGAAGTGAGCGAGACCGCCGTCGAAGCGCCGGATCCGGCGTGGAAACGGACGCTCGCGCTGATGGTCTGCGTGCAGGCGGTGATGTCGGCGCAGATCTACTATTCCTCGCCGTTCTTTCCGCAATTTCTCGAACAGAACGGCGTCTTTCCGCTCAGCAGCGTCGAGGTATGGGCCGGCGCGATCCTCTCGGCGAGCGCGCTGTCATCGGCCGTCTTCTCGCCGATCTGGGGCGGCATCGGCGATCGCATCGGCCGCAAGCAGATGGTGTGGCGTTCGGCGGTTGCCGCCAGCCTCGCGATGGGCCTGACGGGCTTGTGCACGACTCCGTGGGAGATGCTCGGCATCCGCGTCATCTCGGGTGTGTTCGCGGGATTTTCCACCTCGGCGATGGCGCTGGTTGCTACGCAAGTGCCGGAAGCGCGTCTCGGCTACGCGCTGGGCTGGCTCTCGACCGGACAGATCACGGGCGCGCTCATCGGCCCGCTCCTAGGCGGTTTGCTGGCCGATCATTTGCATAACTACCGGCTCGTTTTCTTTTTGTCCAGCGGCGCGACGATGCTCGTTTCGGTGCTGTGCGTCGCGTTCGTGCACGAGGTGCGGCGGCCGGGTTCCCACATGGAACGTCACACGGCCTCGTTCTTGGAGCGGCTGCGCGGCATCGCGCAGCATCCCGATTTCGCACCGATGTTTCTGGTCATCATGCTGGCACAGATCTGCTCAATCGGGCTCTCTCCGATCCTGCCGATCTTCGTCCGCGACATCTTGGGCGACGTGCCGTATCAAACCACGATCACCGGCGCCGCGATCGCGGTCACCGGCGTCGCGGGGTTGGTGAGCGCGCCGTTTCTGGGCCGGCGCAGTGACGAGATCGGTTACCGCCGGGTCTTGCTGATCACGCTCTCGGGTGCCGCGGTGTTCACGCTGCCGCAAGCGTTCGTCTCGAATATCTGGGAATTCGTGACGCTGCGGTTCGGCGTCGGCGTGTTCTTGGGCGGCATCTTGCCGAGCGCCAACGCGATCATCGGCCGCATCGCAAAGCCCGAGATGCGCGGTCAAGTGTACGGCCTCACCTCCACGGCGCAGTTCCTTGGACGCTTCGTCGGCCCGCTGCTGGGCTCGACCATCGCGGCGTCCTTTGGGATCCCGGCGACCTTCGCGGTCATCGGCTGCCTCATGGTCGTCAACGTGGTGTGGGTTGCAGCGCGCGTCGGTCGTGGTATGCTTGACGCATGAACGCGGCGACGGCAGCCACCGCCACGCCCGGATCGACCGGGGTGATCGCGCACGTCTCCGACAGCCCGGTCTACATCGCCCCGGCCTCGCATCAGTTCCTGATCGCGCCGGCGGGCAAAGTCATCATTCCGGTCCAGGAAAAGACGGCCGGCATCGGCATCCACGCCGACCACAGCTCCTAAACCACGCCCGAGAACGAGACGAAGCCTTCGCGCCGTCCGCTGAGAAACGCGCGGACGTCGCTTGCGAGACGCGCGATCTCGACCGCATCGAACGGGTAGTGCGCGCCCGCGGCCGGTTCGAACAGATCGGCGAATTGGCGGCCGTCGCGCACGTTCGATCCGACGCACGTCAAGCGCACGCCGTCGTCGCCCGCGGGCCGCAGCGTGGCCGAGAGATGACCGACGGCAAAGCGCATCGAGTTGTCGATGAGCGGGCCTTCTTCCACCGGACCTAAACCGCGGCGCGCGCGGGCGCTGGCGTCGGGATCGGGATCCGGCCGTAAGATCAGCGCGCTGCGAAAGCCCGCCTCCAGTTCGACGACGAGTTCGCGCGCCACGAGTTCGTACGTCGGCGGCGCACTCGCCGGCATCTCTTCGAACGGACGATCGCGCACGTCGATCTGAAACGACGGGCGCAATGCAACGCGCAGCAGGTCGCCGATCACGGTCAGCATGTCCGAACCGCGGAACGTCACCAGCGGCAATTCCGCGTCGTCGACGATCCGCGTCACCGGATTCGCGCCGGCGTTCGGACGATCGAAAAGACGGAACGTACCGCTGCGATAGACCGCGGTTCCGCGCAGATCTTTGGCGCGCAGCAAGGCGGTCCAAACTTGCTTGCCATCGAGCGCGCGCAGACGCTCGAACGTCGCATCCATACGGAGGCTTTCAGTATTGGCGCGGGAAGTTCCGCGCATGGCTACGCACTCGGTCCAGGAACGCGACGTTTCGTACCTGCAGCACGGCGACCGTTCGTATGAAGCGCACCTGTATCAGCCGGACGGCGACGGTCCGTTTCCGGCGGTCGTCGAGGTGCACGGCGGCGCGTGGACGATGAACGACCGCTTCAGCAACGCCGCGCTCGACAAGGCGCTCGCGGCTTCCGGCGTCGTGGTTCTCGCGCTCGACTTCCGCATGCCGCCCGACGGCCGCTATCCCGACTCCGCGGCCGACGTCAACTACGGCATCCGCTGGCTCAAGGCGCACGCGGCCGAACTGCACACGCGTCCCGAACTCGTCGGCGGCATCGCGACGTCGAGCGGCGCGCAGACGTTGCTCGTGAACGCACTGCAGCCGCACGATCCGCGCTACACGGCGATTCCGCTCGCCGGCTCGCCGGCCGTCGATGCAACGCTGGCGTTCGTCGCCGCATGCTGGCCGATCGCCGATCCGCTGGCGCGTTATCACATGGCGAAGGGCAAGGGCAACGACAAGCTCGTCGCCGCGCACGATGCGTATTGGCCCGACGAAGCGGCGATGGCCGAAGGCAATCCCCAGCGCATGCTCGAGCGCGGCGATGCCGTTACGCCGTTGCCGCCGCTGTTCATCGCGCAGGGAACGAACGACGACAACGTCACGCCCGATATGGCGGATAAGTTCGCTGCCGCCTATCGCAGCGCCGGCGGTTCAGTCGAGCTGAAGAAATTCGAAGGCCAGCCGCACTCGTTCATCAAGGAACCCGTCTCGCCGGTTGCCGCCGAGGCGATCGAGCTGCTGATCGGTTTCATCCACGACCGCAACAGCGTCGCGCGTTAGCGGGGATTAACTCGCGGGCGCCTTCAGCCGGTAGAGCACGTGCCTGCGCAGCGGGTGGCCGGCTGCGATGTAGGGATTATCGAAGTCGTCGTTCGGATCGCGCGTCATGCCGAGACGTTGCATCACGCGCTGCGAGCGCACGTTGACGGGCGTCGTGATCGCGACGATTTCGGACCGCTTCAGTTCGCCGAACGCAAAGTCGAGCGCGGCGCGCGCACCTTCGGTGGCATAGCCCTTGCCCCAGTGGTCGTAAGCGAACCACCAGCCGATCTCCATCGCCGGCGTGAAGTGCGAGTCGAACGGGATCTCTTGCAGCACGATGACGCCGACAAACGACGCTCCGCCCTTGACCTCGACCGGCCACCAACCGTACCCCTCCCGTTCCAACCGTTCCCGCATGCGCACGAGACTTGCCTCCGACTGCGCGCGCGTGTAGGTCGACGGAAAGTGCTCCATCACGCGCGGATCGGCGCTCAATTCCACCCACGGATCGACATCACTGTCGCGCCACGAACGCAGCAGGAGCCGCGGCGTTTCGAGCGTCCCCATTCGCCGTTAGCCGCGATCGATGAACGACGGCATTTGGTTGGGAAGGATCGTCGCTTCGTACAGGTTCACTTCGTCCGGCAGCGTGGCCATCAAGACCGCGATACGCGCCACGTCCGAAGCCGCCATCACGTATTGCTGCGGCGTCGGTCCGGGACCGGCTTTGGGCTCGCGGCCCACGGTCTGACGAGTGAAGCCGCTCAGCGTGGAGCCCGCATGAATGATCGAGGCGACGACGCCGTACGCGCGGCCGTCGCGCGTGACCTGATGCGTAAGCCCATGCAGCGCATGCTTCGTCGCCGTATACGCGAGTGAATCGGGCCGCGGCGTCTTCTGCGACACGCTCCCCATCGTGATGATGCGGCCGCCTTGCGGGTCTTGCGCCTTCATCATCTTCACCGCTTCGCGCGTGGCGATGAACGCGGCGGTGAGGTTGACCGCAATCACGTCATTCCAAAAGTCGAGCGACATCTCGTCGATCGGCTTGTGTGCCGTGATGCCGGCATTGTTCACCAGCACGTCGAGCCGCCCGAAGTTGCTCTTCGCAGCCTCGAATAATTTGATCACGTCGGCTTCGTTTCGGACGTCGCCGGGCACCGGGAGCGCTTTGCCCCCGGCGCTCGTGATGGCAGATGCCACGCGGTCGAGCTCCGCCACCTTTCTGCCGCCCAATATCACCGTCGCGCCCTCGGCTCCAAACGCCGTCGCAATCCCCTCGCCGATGCCGCCGCTCGCGCCCGTCACGATCGCGATCCGGCCAGTCATTTGTGCTGCCATGTGCTACGGTGTATCCTTCACTCCTAGCGTCTACCTCCAAAACCGCCTAATAACTTTGAGCGTCCGCGAGTCGCCGCAGTGCGAACAGTGCACGGCCTCTTCGTGAGAAATTCTCGGCACGGAGTTCATAGATTGGTCGTCCCTGCTGATCTTGAGCCGCGCTCTCCGTCATTCCAAATAATTCGCAGAGCCGTTTACCCTCGGACGTCCAGCCGACGGCGGCGATTTTCGTGACGCGAATTTGGCACTCACGAACGAGGTCTATCAATTGATTGATCGCGGCCTGCATCAAGTGCTCAAACGCACCTTGGAATGCGCCGTCGCGAACGTTCCGTGCTACCGGATCGATAACAATCGACATGACGTAGAGTTGGAGATCCCCACCTTGCTGGTATGGCACGATATCGAAATCTCTGATTTTGCTGTCGTCCTGCTCGCCTCGAAGAATTGCGTCGTAGGTGGCAGCTTTCACCGGCATGAGATTCACATAACCCAGAACATGATCCGGAGAGCCCCTCTCAAGTAGGAACACGTAAATTGCGGGATTTACCTTCACCCAGTCCAGGGCAACACCACGCTCTATTAGCTCGTGCTCTTTGGCCACGCCATCAGCCAGATAGCACTTGAGGTCGAGTTCATGGCACTTATTCAATAACTCTTCGAAGCGTTCGTACGAATCGATGTCGCGACCCAATAGTATCTCAAAATTGTACCGGTTCTGGTTGAGAAATGGTAACCATTGATGTTCTATGGAGTCGAGCCCGTAATAGTCACCATGCTCGTACTCGGAGAACGGATGCTCTTCGAGCAGCGATGACTTAAACGAGAATCCCTCCGCACCGCTCGCTCCCGTATGCGGGACGGCCAGATTGACGAGTCTCACCCAGTTATCGCGGTCGCCGGTATCATTGCGAATGAGGCATACCTGATTTCGCCCGATGAGTTGACCCCAGTTGAAATCGCTCGGCAGAATGCTGCCGCATAAAGAATTTTATCGAACTTGATATCGCGATATTTCAACATCGCGTTACCCACCACGTAGGTGCCGAAACTATGAGCGACTATGGAGGGTCGAGCGCCGCTCCTAAGTGCTTTCGATCGCTCAAAATACCACGTCGCGAACGACTCGACGATTTTTACCCGTTGCCGCGGCAACAGGAACTTGACTAAACCGAAGTTGCCGAAATCGAATGAAGCAGTCGCAATGCCGTCAGCACTGAGGACGTCCCCAAGTCCCTTTTGCCAAGCGCCGCGAGTTCGGATCCCATGGATTGACATCACCAGCGGGCGGCTTTGATAAATCATGATCACCCATAGATCAGGCTTTACCGATGGGTCGTTTGCTTCTGCCTAGACGGCGCCGGCCCGAGCCGTTAGGCTAGGACCGGTTCGGCTGCTTTTTCTCGTGCCTGATTGTATTCTTCGAATACCTTGATCAGGTCGGGGATGAATGGCGAGAACTGCACTTGCGTACGGCGGATTTGGCTCTCAAAACCATCGCTGAAGTGCGCTTTGTTCTTTTCGACCGGGATATCGAGCGCGTTGTTCTCGGCGGGATCGCGGATCACGCCGATCGGGTCTTCACCGCGCGCGACCTTGGCCATTTCGCGTTGCAGCATCTTGCGGAATTGGATGACGCCGGTGTCGGTCGTGCCGAGCTTCTCGAGATGGCGCAGTGCGATCGGGCCTTGCGTGACCCACGCCATCACGTCTTGCGCGTCGATGATGTCGAGCCGGAACTCGCCCTGCTTGTCGCGATACGGGAAATCATAGAGCGGAACGCGATCGAGCAGCTTTTGCGGCACTTGCATGCCTTCGGGCGGTTCGTAGGCGATGTACCAGTAGTGCATCGACGTCGTATCGTCGAGCGGCACGCGCATTTGATATGCGTGGAACTTCCAGACTTTGCCGCCGCCGCTGCCGACCGCGAGAATATTCGGGAAGAGCACCGGGTGCCCGACGCGCCAATCGTCTGAATCTTCCGATGCGCCCTCGAGCAAACGGCGCTTGTAGATGCCGTACTTGAATTCTTGAAACGCGATCTTGAGGTGCTTGCGCGAGATCTGATAGTGCGTGCCGGCGAAGCCGCTCTTCTCTTCAACGAACTCTTGCAATTTGCCGTGCAGCCACTCGGTGTGCACGGGGTCGAGCGAGTTCTCCATGATCTGCAGCCAATTGCACGGAATGATGGCCTGACCGATTTGGCGGATGGCGCCGTCGACGACGAAACCGGGCCAGCGCGGCAAGAGCGGCGCGGGTAACGGACCCATGTATGCAAAGATCAATCCGCCGAGCGCTTGCACGGGATAACCGGTGGTCGCGGTCTTCTCTTTGAACGTGCTGCCGTCGGGTTCGTTGGGATGATTGATGCACGCCCCTGAGGCGTCGAACTGCCAGCCGTGATAGGGACAGCGAATGCCGACTTCTTGCGGGATGCCGTAGGCCAGCGATGCGCGCCGGTGCGGGCAGAACTCCGCGACGAGGCCCAGCACGCCGCTGCGATCGCGGAACAGCACGAGATCCTCGCCGAGCAGGCGGACGCGCTTGGTCCAGGCGTCTTTCAGCTCCTCAACGGCGGCAATCGGATGCCAGTACCGGCGCTGGAGTTCGCCCATCGGCGTTCCCGGGCCGACCAGCGTGAGGTGCGTGTTTTCAAGCTCGCTAAGCATGGCATGTACCGTTCGGCGGCTGGCCGAAATCCCCTCAGATGATCGATCGGCGGCCCGTGCGTGCCATTGCCGTGAGCGTCCTTTGCTTCGCGCTTGCGCCGGCGCCGGGCGTTGCGCAGCAGTCTTACCATTTGCGCGTCGGCACCGCGCCGGTAGAAGTCGGGGCGCTCGCGTTCTACGCAGCCGACCAAGGATTCTTCAAAAAAGCCGGCCTCGACGTCGAGCTCGTCGCGATGGCGAACGGTCCGGCGATCGCGGCCGCGGTCGCCTCGGGCACGCTCGACGCCGGATCCGCGAACGCGCTTTCGATCGCGCTCGCGCACGAGCGCGGCCTGAACTTCGTCTACGTTTGCCCCGGCGGCGCATACACGAGTGCCGTACCGACGGCCGGCCTCGTGGTCGCCAAAACGTCGAGCGTGCAGAGCGCCAAGGATCTCAGCGGAAAGACGATCGCCGTCGCGACGCTCGGCAGCATCGGTGAAATCGCCACGCGCGCGTGGCTCGATCAGAACGGCGTTGCCGCCGGCAGCGTGAAGTTCGTCGAAATGCCGTACAGCTCGATGGAAACGGCGCTCACGTCCGGCCGCGTCGATGCGGCGACGATGGAAGAGCCGGCGCTCGACCGGATGCTGGTCGTCGACACGCGGCTGATCGCGCCCGTGTATGACGCGATCAGCAAAGACTTCGCCGAAGGCGGCTATTTTGCAACGGCGGATTTCGTCAAGACGCACCTCGACCTGATGCGCCGCTTCAACGCCGTGATCACCGCGACGGCGCGCTGGGCAAATGCCAACCAGAGCACGACCGCGCGAATCCTGACCAAGTATACCGGCATCGCAACGGACGATCTCAAGCACCGCGTGCGTTATCACGACACGCTCGATCCCGCCCGCGTCCAGCCGCTCATCGATGCGGCCGCGAAGTACGGCGCGCTCAAAGCCACCTTTCCGGCCTCGCTCATCATCGCGCAAGGAGTTCAATGAACGCTTTTCGTTTTATCAGCGCACTCGTACTCTGCGCGCTGATCGCGCCGCTCCCGAGTCGCGCGCAAACGGCGCCCGATCGTCTGCGCGTCGGCGCCGCGCCCGTTGAAGTCGGAGCGCTCGTCTACTACGCGCAGGACGAGGGCTTCTTCAAGAAAGCGAACCTCGACATCGAGATCGTCGCGGCCGCGAACGGGCCGGCGATCGCCGCGGCCGTCGCGTCGGGCACGGTCGACGTCGGTTCGGGCAACGCGCTCTCGATCGCACAAGCCCACGAGAAGGGCTTGAACTTCGTCTACGTCGCACCGGCCGGCGCGTACACGACCGCCTCGCCGACGGCGGCCTGCGTCGTTGCCAAAGCATCGCCCGTGCGCACCGCCAAGGACTTGAACGGCAAGACCATCGCCGTGGCCACGCTCGGCAGCCTCGGTGAGATCTCGATGCGCGCGTGGCTCGATCAGAACGGCGCCGATCTCTCGACGATCAAGTTCGTCGAGATGCCCTACAGTGCGATGGATACGGCGATCGTCGCAGGCCGCGTCGAAGCTGCCGCGATGGAAGAGCCCGCGCTCGACAAGCTGCTCGCAACCGACGGCCGCATGCTGGCGCACTGCTACGATGCGATCGCGAAGGACTTCTCAGAGGGCGGCTATTTCGCCACCGCCGACTACGTCAAAGCGCACCTCGACGTGATGCGGCGCTTCGCCGCGGTTATGACACAGACGGCGCGCTGGGCCAACGCCAACCAGCCCATCACGGCGAAGATTCTCGAGAAATACACCGGCGTCGCGATCGCCGATCAAGCGCATCGCGTGTACTATCACGACAAACTCGATGCGACGAAAATTCAGCCGCTGGTGAACGCCGCGGCGAAATACGGCACGCTCAAGGCCGTCTTCCCCGCTTCCGAGATCATGGCTCAGGGACTCTAAATGCGCTTCTTCGCTCTGCTCGCGGTTCTCGCCGCGCTCGGCGCTGCACCGAATTCGGGCAACGCGCCGGTCGGTGCGGCCGCACCGCCGCTGCACGTCACCACGCTGAGCGGAACGCCGCTGAATCCAACCGCCACCGCGGGCAAAGTCACGGTGCTGAATTTCTGGGCCACCTGGTGTCCGCCGTGCCGCGCCGAGACGCCCGACATGAACGCGGCGTACCGCAAACTGCACGCGCCCGACGTCGCGTTCCTCGGCATCGACACGACCGAAACCGCGCCGATCATCAAGACGTTTCTCTCCGCGAAGGGCGTGCCATATCCGTCCGCGCTGGCCGGCCCCGACGTCTATAACGGCTTCGGCATCGCGTACATCCCCACCACGATCGTGCTCGATGCGCACGGCATCGTTCGAGCGCGCTGGGTCGGCGGGATCGAACCGAAGCAGCTCGCGTCGTATATTGCCGCCGCGCGCGCGGGCCGCAACGCCGTCTTTTCGTCGCCCCAGCAAACGCTGATCGACGCCGAGCTCAACCCGGCCCGCTACAATTTCAGCGGTACCGCCGCGCAACGAAACGCCGTGCTCGCAGCGGCGCAGAAAGCGATGGCGCGCGCCGAAGCGGCCGAAGACAAGAATCAAGCGATGGTCGACGACGAGAAAACGCAACGCGAAGAGGGCCTGCTGCGCATCGCTGCCGGCACCGCGCTCCGTAATGCGGCAACGACGCCCGCGCAGAAGGCGGCCGCGCTGGCGCTGCTTGCGCACGGGCTAGGCGATCTCAACCGCTGGGCGGATGCGGCGGACACCGACCGCGCCGCACTCAAGCTCGTGCCGGGCAATCCGTCGCTCACCGCGATGCTCTCGCGCGCCTACTACCGCCTCCACGATTATCCGGCGATGATCGAGCAAGCGAAGCGCTACGTGACCTTGCGGCCGAACGACGGCGACGGCTGGTCGGACCTCGGTCTTGCATATCAGCGCACGCAGCAATTCGAAGCCGCCGTTCCGGCGTACGTCCGTTCGCTCGCGCTGTTGCGCGCGGCAGCGGCCAAAGCGCCGACCCAGGACAACATCGCCGACGTCGCCGACACGTCGCTCGACTTGGCGAACGTCTACGTGTCGCTCGGCGACGTGAAGAACACGCGCGCGACGTTCGCGCAAGCGAACGCCTACGGCGATCGTCTCGACCCCAAGGGCCGTTATCCCGAACTGAAACGCAATATCAAAGAACGCACGCAAGAAGGGCTGATCGCGGTGGCGCTCGCCGGCGGCAACGGCAAACCGGTGCTCTCGGTTGCACCCTGGACGGGTCCCGATCTACCGGGCAGCGTTGCCTCGACGCTCAAATATCGCTTGATCGTTGCGGCCGCCGGCGATTCCGCGGTCACGCTGCACGCCAACGGTTTGGCGCGCGACTGGGTCGGATCGTTCTGCGCCGACGGATTGTGCTCGCCGCAGCAAGTCTCGTTCCACACGCCGCCGACCGGCGTGAAGACGTACGAATTCCAACTCGTCCCGCCGTCTCCGGGCGCGCACCCGGGCGACGTCACGATCAGCGCGGCCGGCGGCAACACCGTTACCGTTCCCACCACGCATTGAGGCTGTCCCTCGACAAGCTCGGGATGACACTGGCAAGCGCGCTGCTGGTGGTCATGCTCGCCTCCTTCGCGGCCGTGCGCGCCGACGATACGTCGACGCCGGCGCCCGCGCGCGCGGCGCGCACCGTCGTGACGCACCATACGATGCACCTTGCCAACGGTGATGCCCTCGCCTACACCGCGACCACCGGCACGCTGACGCTGCGCGACGACAAGAACGAACCGACCGCCAACGTCTTCTATGTGGCCTACACCACCGGCGATCGCAAACGTCCGGTCACGTTTCTGTACAACGGCGGGCCGGGCTCGGCGTCGCTCTGGCTGCACATCGGAGCGTTCGGTCCGCGCCGCATCGTGATGGCCGACAAGACGTTCGGCGCACCGGTTTCCGGTCAGCTCGCCGACAATCCGTCCACGCTGCTCGACACGAGCGATCTCGTGTTCATCGACCCGGTCGGTACCGGCTACAGCTCGGCCACCGGCAAGAGCGCCGACAAAGATTTCTGGGGCGTCGATGAAGACATCCGCGCGTTCAGCCAGTTCATCCGGCGCTGGATCGCCGCCAACGACCGCGCCAACAGCCCGAAGTTCTTGCTCGGCGAAAGCTACGGCACGTTTCGCAGCGCCGGGCTCGTCGATCAACTCCAAAAAGACGGCGTCGCGTTCAACGGCGTGATCCTCGTCTCATCGCTGCTCGACTACGCCGACGACTTCGGCAATCCGGGCGATGAGAACGTGCCCGATGCGTTCGCGATCCCGTCGGAAGCCGCGGTCGCGTGGTATCACAAGAAAGTCCCGAACCCGCCCGCCGACGTGCAAACGTTCATCGATGCCGCGCGCAAATTCACGAGCGACGTGTACCTGCCCGCGATCATGCGCCCTCCCACTGTCACCCCGAGCTTGTCGAGGGGCAGCGACGACGCTGCACTCGCAGAGCAACTGCACAATTTCATCGGACTCGATACGGATTATCTGCAGCGCGCGAACGCGCGCATTTCGACGGCGCGCTTTGAAAGCGAACTGTTGCGTTCCGACGGCAAGATCCTCGGGCGCTACGATGGGCGCTTCGCCGGAACCGCGATGGACCGCAATCGCGGCACGCCCGAATTCGACCCGTCGTACGAAGCCGTGGCCCCGGCCTTCATCACCACGTTCACGGCGTATGCGAAGTCGGAGCTGAACTGGACGACCGACCGGATGTACCGCGCGCTGCCGTCCGAAGTCGTCAACAGCTGGAACTTCAAGCGGCGCGGCTTCTTCGGGCGAGTGCTCGCGCCGACGGTGATCCCCGATCTGCGCGAGGCGATGCACACGAACCCGAACCTGCGCGTCTTCGCGGCCAACGGGCTCTTCGATCTCGCGACGCCCTTCTACACCACCGAGTACGAGCTGGGCCAGGTGGGCCTGGACCCCGCGGTCCGCGCGAGGATCTCGCTCGGTTACTATCCATCCGGCCACATGATCTACCTCAACGACGACGCGCTCCGCGCGCTGCGCGCCGATCTCAGCCGGTTCTATGCAACCGCCGTCACAGCGCATTAGCACAGGCGAACCGTTTGGGGCACCCGAAACACGGGCCGGTGAGGTTCCGCGCCGCCGCGCTTGCGCTTGTCCTCGGCTCACTCCTTGGGTGTAGCCAGGGCGGCTTTTTGCCCGGCGGTCCGCATGCGTTGCCGGCCGGCCAATTGAGCTCGCTCGTCGACTCGACCGCGCACGAGTTCGGCGTGAAGCCCGCGCTCGTCTACGCCGTCATCGACGCCGAGTCGCACGGCGACCCGGCCGCGATCAGCCGCGCCGGCGCGATGGGGATCATGCAGCTGATGCCGGCGACCAGCACGCAGTACGGCGTGAGCAACCCGTTCGACCCGCAGTCGAACATCAACGGCGGCGTGCACTATCTGCACGACCTGCTGCATCGCTATCACGGCGACGTGTCGTACGCGCTCGCGGCCTACAACGCCGGTCCCGGACTCGTCGACGCCATGCACGGTATTCCGGCGATTCCCGAAACGCGCTCCTACGTGGCGCGCATCACCGCCGCCCTGCGCTAATGGCGGTCGCTCCGAGCCTCGATCGCGGCACGCTCGTCCGTAGCCTGCGCCCGCGGTTCCGTCTGCCGATCCTCGATGCGTACATCATGCGCGAGCTCGTCGGGCCGTTCGCGTTCGGGCTCGGCGCCGTGTACGTCTTCTGGTTTGCGAACATTTTCGTGCTCGCGGCCGACTACCTGATCAACAAGGGCGCACCGGTCTTCCTCATCCTGCGCTTCCTGATCGCGCGCATGCCCCAAGCGACGCCGATGGCGTTCCCGTTTGCCTGCTTGTTCGGTGCCCTGCTGGCGTTCGGTCGCCTGGCCGCCGACAACGAGATCACGGCACTGCGCACGTCCGGCGTTTCGTTCATGCGCATTTGCCGCACGCCGCTCTTGCTCGGCATCGGGATGTTCCTCGTCTCGTTCGCGGTGAACGAGAAGATCGCACCCGGGGCGGTCGATGTCTCGACGCGCACGTTCTATCAGATCATCTATCGCACGGCGACGCTGCCGATCGAACCGCACATCTTCCGCACCGACCCCGCCACCGGCAAAACATTTTACATCGACTCGGTCGACGCCGACGGCAAGACGATGAACAACGTCATGATCTTCGAGCAGGGCAAAGGCACGCCGTTTCTCGACGTGACGACCGCGCGCAAAGCGACGATCGAAAGCGGTCTCATCGTTTTACAAGGCGCAATCCAGACTCGCGTGTTACCCAATGGAACTGTGCAGGCGCTGACGATCGCGGCGCGCGATATCACCGTTCCCTTACCGCTGGGTGACAGCGGTGAGAAGTTCCTCAGCCAAGCGTATAACGATCCCTACGCGATGGATGCCAAACGCCTGAGCGACCAAATTGCGTTTCGCAAGCTGACCGGCACCGGCGGCGCGGATCTGGCCGGGCTCGAGATTACGCTCGCGCAGAAATACGCGCTGCCGTTCGCGTCGTTCATCGCGGTATTGATCGCGCTGCCGCTGGCGGTGCGCTTCGGCAAGAAAGGCCGCACGCTCGGCATCGCGCTCTCGGTCGTCGTGCTGTTCATCTATTACATCTTGGGCGCGGTCGGGGCCGCGTTCGGGAAGAACGGTGCGATCACGCCTTGGATCGCCGTCTGGCTGCCCAACATCATCGTGGCCGCGGGCGGCGGCTATTTGATCCTCAAAGAAGACCGGTAGTGCGTTCGCTGCTGGCCGTTGCGATCGCCGGGACGCTGATCGCGGGGATGGTTGCGCCGGCGCAAGCAGTCGCACCGTCGATTACGACGAGCGCCGGCCAAGCGCGCGCGCTCGCGATGCTGAACACGCCGTGTCTGCCGACGCCGAAGACCGTAGCGCAAGCCTCCTCACAGGGGGTCGCTGACGACGAAGACGACGAGGATCAAGGCGCTTCGCCCGCACCCTCGCCGTCGATCAGCCCGGGTGCACCCTTGCCGCGTCCGGTCATCCCATACGGACCGGGCGTGCTCGTGCCGCCGCCGCTGCCGACCGCCACACCGCTGAACACGCCGCCGCCGCTTCCGAGTCCCTCGGCCAGCCCGTCGGCCGCGGCGACCGGACCGATCTATCTCGTGCCGGCTCCCTCGCCGACCGCCTCACCAACGCCGAAGCCGCCGCCGACGGCCGGACCGATCGTAGCCGGCGTACGCGCGTCACCAACGCCGTCGCCGGCGCCCTCGCCCGGCGAAACGCTCGGTCCCAACGACTACGCGATCCTCGGCGATACGCTCACCGGTAACCGGACCGCCGGACAGCCGTTCGACCTCGATGGTCACGTCAACGTGATCTATCAGGACGGCATCATCGTCGGCGATCACGCGCATTACGACGGCACGCGCTACATCGACATTACCGGCCACACGTTCATCCAGAACCGCGAGGGTGACTCGACGCTGACGGCCGATTCGATCCGCTTCGACACGACGACACAGCACGCGCTCTTGATCAACGGGCGCGGCGTTACGACCCAAGGCGTCGACCACGGCCGCCTGCACTTCAACGCGCAGAACATGGAGACGCGGCCCGACGGCTTCACGCACGGCACGCATGCCTCGATCACGACGTGCGAAAATCCGCACGGCGGCTATCACCTCGAAGCGCGGACGCTCGACATCACGCCGGGTGACAAGGCGATCGCGCGCAGCGTCACCGTGTTCCTCGGACCGCTCGCGATCTTCTTTCTTCCGCTGATGGTCATTCCGCTGCGGCACGAGCAGATTCCGGGCGTGCGCAAAACGGGCTTCGTCCCGCTGATCGGCTATTCCGACGCGGAAGGCTTCTACGTCAAAACGCGCATCGGCTTCGGTACGAGCAATCAGTACTACGGCTATTACCGGGTCGAATTCTACACCAAGATCGGCTACGGCCTCGGCTACGTGGCATCGTTCCGGCGCAAGGACGGCAAACGGTCGATCGACGTCGACGTCTTCCGGCTGCACAGCAAGATCGACGGCTCCGATCAGTGGAATGCCGATTTCAAAGACCAGGAAATCATCTCGCCGGCGCTGCGGGGGACGATCAGCTACACCTACCAGGCCGACTACGGGCCGCTGGTCTCGCTGCCCCCGAACTCCTCGCTCGCGCTCGGCCTGACCAAAACCACCGGCAAGGATACGGAGAATTACAGCTTCTCCAAGCAATCCACCGGCGGACAGAGCACGACCGACAACTACGGCATCAGCGACTCCTACGCGTTTTCGCCCAAGCTGAACAACGCGTTCACCTCGTCGTATACCGACAACATCTCGTCGTTCTCCGGCATCACCAGCGACAGCAGCACGCTGCACTTCAACGACGACCTGCACTTAACTGGGAACACCGTCGACTACGACCTCACCGTCGACCGTTACGATACGGCGATTCCGAGCAGCGTCAACAAACTGCCCGAACTGCTCGTGCGGCCGCACGGATCGCTCTTTCCGCACCTGCTCGGCGGTATTCCCAACACCGCTACATTTACGATCGGCGAGTACAGCGATCCGATCGCGGCGCTGGCGACCGGTCGCGCCCAAGCGCAATTCAACTTCGGCCCGGCGCTCTATCATCTGCCGATCGGCGACTTCAGCTCCTCGCTGAACATCACGCAAGACGCCTACGGAACGGGCGACATGAAGGCCCAGGTCGAGCAGATGGACACGCTCACCTCACCGATCGGTAACCACTTCCAAAACATCCTTAGCTACTCGAACCAGCACGTCAACGGCCTCGGCAACGAACCGTTCACCTTCGATACGATCGGCGGCGCGTACAAGAACCTGCAGGAAGTGCTGAAGGTGTACAACGGTTCCGTGTACGCGTTCTCGCTGCAGACCGGCACGGCGTTCAACATGCAGGCCCAGCCGGTGGCCTATCAACTGCTGATGCGGCCGTCACCGCTCTCGTCGCTTTCATTGACCGGTAACTTTACTCCGGGGCCCGGGTTCGGCTTCGACCGCACCAACGTGCAGATCATCACGCCGATCGGACGCACCGCGGATCTGCAATTCGCGACCTACGTGGATTGGAAGAACCACATGCGCCTCGAGAGCAAGAACATCTACCTGCGCGAGGTGATCGGCGACTGTTACGAGATCCGGATCTCCTACAACGAAGACCTCAAGGCCGTCGCGGTCACGCTCGACATCCTCGCCTTCCCCTCGCAAGGCCTGAACTTCGGACTCGGCTCGGGCAACAGCTCCGTCATTCCGCAGTCCTTCGCCACGTCCCAATTCTTCGGCCAGTAAGCTCCAAACTGGGTATACGGGCGGCATGAGCACGATGACACAGCCCTGCGAATACGAGCTTTGCAACTGTACGGTGACGGGACGCTCCGAGGGCGGTGCGGCCTATTGTTCGGAGATTTGCCGCGAGCGCGACTCGAACGACGAAGAAATGGAAACCGGCTGCGAGTGCGGCCACTCGCCGTGCGATGAAGCCTAACGTTTCACGCCACTAAGGCTGGTTGATTACTTCGGCGGCGACGATCTGCGCGTTTTGGTTGGCGACCTGCGTATAGCCCGGCGCCTTGTTCACCACAACGTCGAACGGCTGGGTCGTATCGACGGTGAACTGGTTGAACGTCGTGTCGCTGATGCCGCTGAACGCGATGGCGTCGATCGCGTTGTTGCCGGTTGAGTCGGCGGAAAATAAGTTGAGTTCCCAGACCGTTGAGATGCCCGATGCCAGCGTCGGCGCCGCATTGGGAGCCAGCGTCGGTACCGGAGTCGGGGTCGCGCTTTGCTGCGGCGTGATCAGCGAACGATTGAACGTGAACGTGAACTCGTTGCCGAGGCCGTTGCTATTGGCATTGAGCGTCCCCAGCTGCGGGTTCACTTGAAGTTGAACCGTGGTAAACCCGCCTGAGCCGATCGGAATGACTTGGAGCAGGGCGAACGAGGCGCCGCCGACCTGCGTTCCGCCGAAGACGAGGATGAACGAAAAATCGAGAAACGCCGTGTTGAGGCTATTCGCATACGGCGTGTGGCCGTCGCCGTTCGTGTTGAAGACGACGAGATAGCGCAGGTTGGTGAAATCTAAGGTTCCGGCAACGCGGTAGCGAATGAGCATGTCGCCGGACGGCACTAGGCCTCCGCTCGAGCCCGCCTTGGGAACCGTGACAATTCGACCGCACGCCGCCGCCGCCATCGACGCGGTAAGTAACGCAAAGCCAGCCCGTCGCATTTCGATCTCGTCTCCTACGGCGCTCGCCGCCGTTGCTACGGCGTTTTGCGCGTTTGCACTTCACCTCGCCTTCCCGCGGACGGGTGCGTGGTGGCTGATTCCGTTTGCCTTGGCGGTCATGTTCCGCGTTTGGTCTGGGTTGCCGCTGTGGAGCGCCGCCTTGAACGGTTATGTGAGCGGGCTCGTCTTTTTCACGCTGTCGTTCTCGTGGTTCGGCGAAACCGCCGCCGCGCTGGTCGGCCCGCTCGGCTTCGTGATCGATCTCGGGCCCGCGCTCGGCGAAGCGCTGGCCTTCGCATTTACGGCGCTCGTCGCATCGCTTGCGGCGCGTCGTTGCGCGCCGCTGCTGGCGCCGCTCGTGACGGCGGCGGCGTTCACCGCGGCCGAGTGGATGCGCTCGTCGGGCATCGTCGGCGTGCCGTTCGGCCAGCTCGGATTGCCGCTGATCGATAGCCCGCTGCGGCCGATCGCGGCATTTGCCGGCGGCTACGGCCTCACGTTCGTCGTTGCCGCGGTGGCCGCGTATTGCGCCGCTGCGGTGACGCAATCGCGCTTACGTCCTGCGGCAGCCGTTGCCGTCGCAGCCGCGGTGTTCGTCACGATCGGCGCGTGGTTTGTCTGGCCCGCGCGCGTGCTCGCTACGCCGGCCACGCGCGTCGCCGCAATTCAAGGCAACATCGCGCAGTCGATCAAGGCAACGGATTCGGCGCGTTTGCTCGCAGCGCAGCGCTATGCGCAGATGACGGAAGCGGTGGCCGCACAGCATCCGGCGTTCGTCGTGTGGCCCGAAACCGTCATCCTCACCGACATGACGCGCGATACCGGCGCGCGCACGGCGTTCGGCGCGCTCGCGAAACGCCTCGGCTTCCCGATCTTCGTCGGCACCGTGACCAGCGACGCGCAAGGCCGCCTCTACAACACGTCGATGATCTTCGATCGCAGCGGCAACGTCGAAGCGCAGGTCGAGAAACGGCAACTCGTTCCGTTCGCTGAGTTTTTACCGGCGCCGCAATGGTTGCGCAACATTCCCGCGGTCAACGAAATCGGCAACTTCACCCAAGGCCACGGCCCGCAAATCGACCCCCTCACGCACGCGGGCGTGCTGATCTGCTGGGAATCGGTGTTCGGCGACATCGCGGTCGAAGCGGCGAACGCGGGCGCAACGTTCTTCGCGGTCGCGACCGACGACGCGTGGTTCGGGACCAGCGACGGCCCCGCGCAGCACGCGCAAGCATCGACGCTGCGCGCGGTGGAAACCGGACGCTGGATCGTGCGCGCCGCATCGACCGGCATCAGCGGCATCATCGCCCCCGACGGCACGTGGACGCAACGCAGCGAGCTTGCCACGCAGGCCACGATCGTCGGCGACATCGGCGCACCGGTCGACACGTTCTACACGCACATCGGACCGCAGCCGATCGGGTTGGGCATGCTCGTCTTCGTCCTCCTCGCGCTCGCCATTCCGCAAAGGCGCAGCGACGCGTGAATGCATCACGGTGGCGCATCATCGCGGCACTCGTCGTGGTTGCCGTGCTGGGTTGGCTCGCGTGGCAAACGGTGCACGCCGGCAGCGACATTCCCTCCCAGAACGGAACGTCGCAAACGAAACTCTCCGGCGGCAGCGCGAACGACAAACGCATCGACGGCAAGTCGTGGTCGCTCGATTACGATACCGCCACGCTCTCGCCCGACGGCTCGCTCGCGGAGATCAGCAACGTGCACGACGGCGTGATCTTGCGCGACGGCAAGCCGTACATGCGGATGACGGCCAAGCACGTATCGGCCAACCTCAGCTTCAACGACTTCGTGGTGAGCGGCCCGGTGTCGTTCGTCGAGATCGGCGGCCAGCGCCGTCAGCTCGACACCGACGAAGCTCACTACTCCGGCAACGACCACATCCTGCACCTCGACCACACGACGACCATCCGCGCCGGCGGGATGACGTTTCACGTCGCCAAAGCGGTCGTGAACTTCACCACCGGCGATACGAAGCTCGGACGGATCACCGGCACGCTCTAGGGAAGAGGGCCGCTATGCGTTTCGTGCGATCGGCCGCCATCGTCGCGGCGCTCTTGTCGTTGTCCGTCTCCGCGCCGGCATTCGCCGAAGGGGTGCCCGGATTTACGGCCACCGACAAGCCGCTCATCGAACAGCGCGGCTTACCGATGAGCGAACAGGAGGCGATGGAACGCATCACGTTCCATCCGTTCGTGCCCACGCCGAACTACGCCGAGGTCGCGCTCTTACCGGCCCTGCACGGCGACGATAAGGAAAACCCCGAGAACCGCGGCATCGGCTACGAGTACGTTTCGGGCGGCCAGGCGTATATTCTGCGCGAGTGGCCGCTGGCGGGCGCGTCGTTCGATAAGTACCCATCGATCCCACCGACCGGTTCGTGCACGACCGGACACTTCACCGAGGGCACGGTCCGGCATATGCGTGCCCTCGCCTGGACCACGAGTACCCTGGGATTCGCACTTCAGCCGGACATTCCGCAGGGCGGCAACCCGAACTTGACCGAGCTGCGAAAAGAATGGTCGCGGCTGGTCAAGCGCGGCGCCTGCCGCTAAGCTGCTAGGACTTTTCTTCTTCGGCTGCCTTCGCGGCAGCCGCGCTCTTCGCGTCGGCGATCAGCTTTTTGACCTTCTGACCGCCCTTGTGACCGATTTGTTCGTAGAAGTCGGGACCGTACTTTTCCTTGACGACCTTGCCGCCTTTTTGGCCGATCGCTTCATAGAAGCCGGCGCCGTGGCGCTCACGAGTCGCCTCTCCACCCTTGCGGCCGATCTCTTCATAGAACCCCGACCCGTAGCGGTTCCGAACGGTGTCGCCACCCTTCTTCCCCGCCTCACGGACGGACATTTCGCCCTCAGGGTTATCGGCTTTCTTGGGCTTTTTCGGCTTCGGCTGCTCCTCTTCGGGCATACCTATACGTCAGCCGGGGAACGCTTAGGCTTCTGGCCGCCCTTCGCGCCGATCTCCTCATAGAACGTGGGACCGTACTTGGACTTGGTTGCCTCTCCGCCCTTACGACCGATCGCTTCGTAGAATTCCGACCCGTATTTCTCTTTCACGCGGTCGCCGCCGCGCTTACCGGCCTCGCGCACGCTCATCCCGCCGCCGTTGGAGTTGTTGTCAGTTGTAGACATGATCTGACCTGTATCCCCTCTAAAGCTGTCCTGCGCGGCTCTCGCTAGCGCGGTCTACCCGTACCCGGCGAAGGCTAGGCTAAACGCTGTTACACACGATTTTCTCGCATGCCCAGATCATCGACGGACTCGGTACGCCGCCGTTCGTAACCGACGTCGCGACATACAAGGGCCGAATTGCCCTAATTGGCGATTGCTCCGGCCGCGACGCTCACGAAACGGTCGATTGCACGGACATGGCGCTCGCGCCGGGCTTCATTGACGTGCATTCCCATTCCGACGAGTTATGGCTCGTCGACGGCCGCGCATTGGGGAAAATTTCCCAGGGCGTGACCACCGAGATCGGCGGTAATTGCGGCACGTCCGTTGCACCGCTCCACGGTGAAGCGCGCGCGCGCAAAATGCGCGATGCGCGCACCTATCGCCTCGACGTCGACTGGACGACGTTCGACGAATTCTTCGGCGCGGTCGAACGCAGCGGCGTCGCATGCAACGTTGCCTCGCTCGTCGGTCTCGGCACGACGCGCGCGTGTATCAGCGGCGTCAGCGATCGCCGGCTCGAGCGCGAAGAACTTGAAGCGCAAACGCTGCTCGTGCGCGAAGCCGTGGAGCAGGGCGCGCTCGGCGTGTCGAGCGGGTTGATCTATGAGCCCTCGCGCTATGCCGATCTCGCCGAGCTCGCGGCGTGCGCCGCCGTCGCGCGCGAAGCCGGCGCCGCGCGCTACGTTTCGCACGTGCGCGACGAAGGCGACGGTTTGATCGAAGCGATCGACGAAGCGCTGGCGGTCGGCAATGCGGCCGGCGTCGCCGTGCGCTGCTCGCACCACAAAGCGGCCGGCAAGCGAAACTGGGGCAAGGTGCATCGCACGCTCGCCACGATCGACCACGCGCGCATCCGCGGCGCCGACGTTGCGATCGATGCGTATCCGTACGTGGCGAGCTGGACCGAGCTCGCGACCATTCTGCCCGATGCGATTCGCCGCGGCGGCGAAGCGGCGACGCTCGAACGCTTGCGCGATCCGGCGATTGCGGCGTCGACCGCGATGCTGCTGCAGTTCGCGCGCGATCCGTCCACCGGCGGCGATAGCTGGCACGACATCCTCATCACCGATACGGGCTCCGATCGCAACGCCGCGTTCGCGGGGTACCGGCTCGACGAACTTGCCGCGCATTGGCGCCTCTCGCCGGCGCGAGCCGCGATTCGCCTGTTGGTGGAGGAAGAGCTGCGCGTCGACTGCGCGTTTTTCTCGATGTCCGAAGACGACGTGGCGGCGGTGTTGACCGCGGATTTCTGCTGCATCGGCAGCGACGCGTCGGCGCGCGCGTTCGAAGGCGCGACGGCGCGCGGCGTGCCGCACCCGCGCACCTACGGCTGCTTCCCGCGCGTCTTCGGGCGCTTCGTGCGCGGACGCCAACTCTTCTCGGTGGAAGAAGCCGTGCGACGCATGACGTCGCTGCCGGCGCAACTCTTCGGCATCGCGAACCGCGGCGAAATCAGCGAAGGGGCATGGGCCGACCTCGTCGTGTTCGACCCGCGCCGCATCATCGATCGCGCAACCTACGAACGCCCGTTCGTGCCGCCCGAGGGACTTCGCGACTGCTTCGTCAACGGAACGGCGGTGTTGCGAAATGGCGGCTACACCGGAGCGCGCCCCGGACGCGTTTTGCGCGGCGGACGATGAATCGGGCGGATTTTATCGCGGTTACGGCAGCCGCCACCGCCGCACCGGCGCCGGCGCCCCGTCCCACGCGCGAACCCGCGATCGTTGCGGTCGTGACCCTGCAGCGCGATGCAACCGCACTGCTCGCACCGTTCGTCGTCGCGATCGCGCTGAATAATACGACGGGGAAAACGGTCCGGCTCGATTTTCCCACCGCCGATCTCTTTCGCATCGACGTGATCCGCGACGACTCGCCGGTGTGGTCGTCGCTCAGCCAGCACAAGCCGATCCCGATCAACCGTCAGCTCGACGTACCCCCCGGCACGACGAAGCTCGCGAGCATGACGATCGACGGCACGACGGATGACCGGCGCTCGTACGCGCCGGGCAAGTACATCGTGCGCGTCGCGATGCTCGGCACGTCGTTCGGCATGATCGTCGACAAAGCGATCGAGTTCGCGCAGCCGGTGACGGTCGCCGATGCGCTCAAGGAAAAGCCCGGCACCGTCGTCACGATCGCGGGCGAGCAGATCTCGTTCGGCGGCAGCGTGTATTTGCGCGACACGACCGGCAGCGTGCACCTCGCGCGCTCGCTGGGCTTGCATCCGACCGGAACGTTTATCGTTCGCGGTTTTCTGGATGCATCGGGCGACGATCGCATCTTTGACGTCGGGCGCTTCGCGCCGGCCTTCGACAACCCGCCACTTCCGTCACCGTAAGGAGCCTCGATGCACGACTGCCATCCCCAGTCTCATTCGCGATTGAACTTTCTTGCTGCCACGGGTGCGGCGGCAACGATGTTGCTTCCGGGGACGCGCGCGGTGGCGCAAGCGCCGGCACAGCGCAAGCTGATCGACGTTCACCATCATCACTACCCGCCGGAATTGATGGCGGTAGCGAACGCGTGGCAGGCGAAACACTCGCTGCCGCCGATCGGACCGGCGTTCTGGACGCCGGAGAAGTCGATGACGGACATGGACGCCAACGGCACGACGACGGCGATCCTCTCGCTCTCATCGCCGCACGGCGTCTGGTTCGATGCGGATCCGGCCGCGATTCCCGCGCTCGCGCGCGCCTGCAATGACTACGCGATGAAGATGATCAAGGATCATCCCGGCCGCTACGGTGTCTTCGCGGCACTGCCGATGCCCGACGTGGATGCGAGTCTCAAAGAAGTCGCCTATGCGTTCGACACCTTGCATGCCGACGGCATCGGTTTGCCCACGAGCTTCGGCAACCGTTGGCCCGGCGATGCCGCGTTCGCGCCGCTGTGGGCCGAACTCAACCGCCGCAAAGCGATGGTCGTCTTTCATCCCTATGCGCCGAATTGCTGCGGCGGGCTGCAGCCCGACGTTGCCGAGTCATTGCTGGAGTATCCCTACGATACCGGGCGCACGTTCCTCAGTTTGCTGCTGAGCGGCACGCTGGCGAAATACCGCGACGTGCGCTGGACGCTCTGTCACGGTGGCGGCGCGTTGCCGTATCTAGCCGGCCGGATCGAAACGCTCGAAGCAAACTCGCACGCGAAGCTCGACGTCATTGCACCCAACGGCGTCCGTGCCGAACTCAAGCGCATGTACTACGATACGGCCAACGCCACGTTCCCCGCGACGATGGCCGCATTGCTCAAAGAGATTCCGATCTCGCAGATCATGTTCGGCACCGACTATCCCTACGTGACCGGTAAACAGAACCTCGGCCCGCTAGAATCCCAAGGGATCTCCGCGAGCGATCTCGCCGCGATCGAAAGCGGGAACGCGATGCGGCTCATCCCGCGCCTACGCGCGTAAGAGCGCTTCGCGCGTCCGGTCGTCGGCGGGTGCGTACACCGTCATCCGCACGGCCCCGCCGGCATTGGGCGCGAAGGTCGTGTACGTGTAGCGTACGCGGCCGAGCGCCGGGTGATCGAGTTCCATCAGCCCGGGCGTGCGTTCGTGCACGATGTGCTCGTTCCACCACCGTTCGAAGATCGCGCTCTCGCAACACCGCTCGATGAGCGGCCCGAAGCGCCGATCGTCTTTGTGGCGCCCGTAACTGGCGCGGAATTCCGCGATGAAACGATGCGCGTGCCGCTCCCAATCGACGAATTGCTCGCGCCGTTCGGGCGTGGTGAAGAAATCGTAGACCACATTGCGCGAGGTTTCGGGCAGCGCACCGTAATCGATCAAGCCGCGCGCGGCGGCATCGCTCCACGCCAGCACGTCCCAGCAATGGTTGGTGAGGTAGACGGCGTTCGTCCCCATGCCGCGCAGCATTTGCTGCAACTCGATCGACACGTCTTCGCTGCCCGAACGTTTGCGCGGCGTTTGTTCGGCGAGCTGAAAGAGATGCGCCCGTTCGCCCTCGTCGAGCCGCAGCGCGTCGGCGATGCGCGTCAACGCCGCCGCCGAAACCCGGATCCGGCGGCCCTGCTCGAGCCAGGTGTACCACGCCGTGCTGATGTCCGATGCAGCGGCGACTTCCTCGCGCGTGAGGCCGGACGTGCGGCGGCGGCGCGCGGCACCGGCGACCGGTTCCGGTTCGAGCCGTGCGCGCCGCGACCGTAGGAAGTTCGCCAACTCGTCGCGCCGCAGCTGTTGCTCCATCGCCGCTACTTCAGCGCCGCGACCGCGGCGGACTTGAACACGATCCCGCGTTCCGCGATGACCTCGAGCGAAACGGCGTCGCCGGCCGCGAGCGTGACCGCCCGTTCGGTCGCGAATTCGACCACCGCACCGGCGAGATCGCCCGCGTACTGCCGGCGGCCACCGACGTATTGCACCTCGCGCACGCTCACGGGCAGGCCCGCTCCGCTGTTGCCGACGGTGAAATCCTCGGGCCGGAGCATCAGCATCGCCGCTTCGCCGGGGGCGAACTCGCCGGCCGCCGACGCGTTCATCGCGTACCGGCCCGCGCCGGCGGTCACGGCGACGCGCGATCCGTTCGTGCCCTCGATCACGCGTTCGACCGTGCACGGCACGAAGTTCGCTTTGCCGAGAAACCAGCTGACGAACGGGGTCGCCGGGCGCTCGTAGATTTCTTCGGGGACGCCGATCTGTTCGATCGTGCCCTCGCGCAGCACGGCGATGCGGTCCGAGAGCATCAGCGCCTCCGACTGATCGTGCGTGACGTAAACGGCCGCGATGTTCGTGCGTAATTGGATCTTGCGCAGTTCCGCGCCCATCTCGAGCCGCAGCTTCTGATCGAGGTTGCTCAGCGGTTCGTCGAGCAGCAAGAGCTTGGGCGAGAACACCAGCGCGCGCGCGATCGCGACGCGCTGTTGCTGACCGCCGCTGAGTTCGGTCGCATTACGGCGCGCGTAGTCACTCAAGCCGACGAGGGCGAGCATGTCGTCGACCGCCGCCGCGATCTCGCGTTCGGGTTTGTGCCGCACGCGTAGCGGATAGGCCACGTTTTCGCGCACGGTCATGTGCGGCCAGATCGCGTAGGATTGGAACACCATGCCGAGCTCGCGCCCTTCGGGCGGCACGTGCACGCCGGCGGCCGGATCCGTCACGCAGCGATCGCCGATGTAAATCGCACCCGCCGCGGCTTCGGCGAGGCCCGCAATCGTGCGCAGGATCGTCGACTTCCCGCAGCCGCTGGGTCCCAGCAGCGTGAGGAATTCGCCGTCGCGCGCTTCCAACGAAACGCCGTGCACGACCTCCGTTCCGCCGTACGCGACGGAGAGCGCATCGATGCGAAGCCGGGATGCTGCGCTCATCGCGCCTCCGGAACGCGTGCGCCGTTCGTCACGCGCTGCTGGAGCACGTAAAGCCCGAACACGAACGCCACGAGCAGTACGCTGAGCGCCGCGACGCGCGTGCCCTCACCCTGTTGCCAGTAACTCAAAAGTTGGACCGATGCGACCTCGCTGCCGAACCCGTACAGCATGACCGCCACCGACAGCTCGCGCGAGAACAGCGTCGCCAGGGTGAACCATGCCGAGACCAACCCGGGCATGATGAGCGGCACCACGATGCGCCGCAGCGTCGTCCCCGCGTTCGCGCCGTGCACGGCCGACGCTTCCTCGAGATCCGGGCTGAGCTGCGCGAGCACGCTGCCGGTCGAGCGCATCGCGAGCGGAATGCCGAGCGTGATGAAGCCGGCGAGAACGCCCCAGAACGTGCCGTACATTCCCGGAACGTTGATGTAGGTCCATAACAGCGCGACGCCGAGGACGAGTCCGGGAATCGCCCACGGAATGAGCAGCACCGCGTCGATCGCGATGCGGCCGAACCGGATCTTGCGGATCAGGGCGAAGCTGACCAGAGCGCCGATCGCGACGCATACCGTGCTGGCGACGAACATCAGCGCGACGGTGTTGAGCAGCGCGCGCTGCGTCGTTGCATCCGTAAGGATGAACTGGTAGTTGGCCAACGTTGCGAGCTTCGGATCGTAATTGCCGAGAAACTTCCAGAACGACGACAGCACGATCGCGCCGAGCGGCAGGAGCACCAGCGCCAGATATCCCCAAGCGGCGATGAGGCACGGAACCTTCGACTTCCGCAGCTTGATCCGCCGCGGTTGAAAGCCTTTGCCGGTGACGGTCGCGCGCGTTTGCTGCAGCCGCGCCGCAACGGCCACGATCACGAGCGCGCCCGTTCCGACCAGCACGCTCAGCGAGATCGCCGTGCCGTAATGCGGCGGCGTCTGCACCTTCAGCGCATCGTAGATGAAGTTGATGAACACGTAGATGCCCGCCGGCGTTCCCAAGATCTGCGGGACTTCGAAGGCCTCGATCGCCCGGATGAATGCGATGATCGCAAACGGCAGAAACGCCGGCATCAGGAGCGGCACCGAAATCGTGCGAAACACATACCATGGCGATGCGCCGCTCAAGCGCGCAGAATCTTCGAGGCTCGGATCGGAATTACCGAGCGGGCCGAGCATCATCAAGTAGATGAATCCGGCCGCGGGAAAGGACATCACGAGCGCGACTCCGCCGTAGGAATAGACGTCGATCGCGTTGCCGGTGCCGTGCGTGAGCCCGCGGAAGAACAGGTTGATGACGCCGTTGTCCGGGTTGCCGAGGATCGCCCAGCCGATCGCGACGACGAGGCTCGGCGCGAGAAACGGAACGATCGCGACGACGCTGAGGACGCGCCGGCCGGGAATGTCGGTGCGCGCGACGAGCCAGGCGAGAAAGAACCCGGCACTCAGGGCGAGTACCGTCGCGGCGAGCGCGATCCAAAAGGTCGTCACGGCCACCGACCAGACGCGCGGATTCAGCAGCACGCTCGCGTAATTTGCCAGCGTCCACGCGCCGCCGGCGCCCGGGGGCGCGTCGCGAAAACTGCTCGCGATCAGCGTGCCGGCGGGAACGGCGATCAGCAGCAGCGGGGGCGCGATCACCGCCCACCACAGCCACGCATTGCCCCTAAGAGGTTTCACGAAGCGTTCCAAACACGATAGGGAGCCATGACGCCTCGTATGCCGTTCATCCTGCGCGCCCTTGTTGCGGGCGGCGCCGCACTGGCCTTGCTCACCCACGGTGCCGCTGCCGATAGCACCTCGCAAGCCGACAAAGAAGGCGCCGTCGTTTGGTACACCGCGCCCGGCACGGCGGCGCAGCTGGCGCCCGCGCTGGCCGTGTGGTCGAAGCAGCACCCGAGCATCAAGATCGACATCGTCGAGACGCCGGGACCCGACGGGATGGAACGCGTGCGCACCGAGCAGCGCGCGCATCATATCGTCGCCGATCTGTTTTCTCAAGGCGACATCGGTACGTGGCAAGCCGTTCAAGGCGGGCTCTACCAAACGTTCGATCCGGCCGGCATGCCGAATCTGCGCACCGTTTCCGCGAAGGTCACGCCGTTTCTCGACAAGGGGCGGCACGTCGTTCCGATTTATCTGATGGGCTACGGCATCACCGTCAATACGCAAACGCTCCCGCAAGCGGATTGGCCGCAAACCTGGAAGGACGTGCTGAAGCCGAACGCCGTCAAGACGCTCGGCATTCACGACCTGGGCGCGATCGGCGGCGGCCTCTCGTTCTACATGATCGGCCAGCAGCCGCTCGGGGACGCGTTCTTCAAAGCGCTCGTGGCCGCGAAGCCGCGCGTCTTCTCGCGCGCGCCGGAACAAGAGAACGCGGTCGATACCGGGCAGCGCGGCGTGATCATCCCGGCCTCGATGCAGAACTACGAGGAGTCGAATGCCAAGAACGCGCCGATCAAGTTCATCGTGCCGCGCGACGGCATGTTCTTCGTCGCAATCTACAACGGCATCGTTGCGGGCGCGCCGCATCGGGCCGCCGCGGAACTCTTCCTGAACTTCTTGCTGAGCCCGGCGGCACAGTCCGCGATTGCCCGCTCGGGCAACGTGCCGGTTATCAACACGACGATCTCGCCGATCGAATTGAGCCGCGTGAAGTTCTTGGGCACCGGCGTCACCACGCGGGCCCAGGGCGAACGGCTGCCCGATTACATCAAGGCCGGGCAAGCGCTGATGGGACAGTAGCGGGGAGTTTTTATCCCAGGATATCTGACGGCTTGCCGCACCTCCCCGCCTGTGCGATTCTTGAAGTGCCTTGCTGAGCGTTGAAGACAACGAGCTACTGACCCGCGTGACGGGCGAGGCCCCGATGGGGCGCGTGCTGCGGTCGTTCTGGCTGCCGTTCCTGTTCAGTTGGGAAGTCGAGGCGGCGGGACCGCCGCTGCGCGTACGGCTCTTCGGCGAAGACCTAATCGCCTTTCGCGCCGAGAACGGGAAGGTCGCGCTCGTGGGCGAGCACTGCCCGCACCGCCGCGCCTCGCTCTACTTCGGGCGCAACGAAGACGGCGGCGTCCGCTGCCTCTATCACGGCTGGAAGTTCGACCGCACCGGGTCGTGCGTCGACATGCCGAGCGAACCCGAAGAGAGCAGTTTCAAAGCGAAAGTCGGCATCGCCGCGTACGCGTGTGAAGAACGCTGCGGCGTCGTGTGGACCTACATGGGACCCAATCAAAGCGCGCCGCCGCCGCTTCCGCGGCTCGAATGGATGGAACTGCCCGAGAGCCACCATGTCGGCGGCAAGCGCGTGCAGCCGACGAACTGGGCGCAGGCGCTGGAAGGCGAGATCGATCAGAGCCACGTGTCCTTCGTGCACAGCCGGCTCGACGCGGGCCGCAACGGTGCAAAGCCCAACGTCGACCAGATCCGCGCCGTCGACAAGCATCCGCACTTCGAAGTCGTCGAAATGCCGTACGGGCACTGCATCGCAGCCGGCCGCAACACGCCCGACGGACAGAAATACTGGCGCATCACGCAACAGCTGCTGCCGACCTTCGCGATGACCGGTCCGTACGGGCCCGACCCCAAGCGCATGTGGCGTTCGTGGGTGCCGATCGACGATGAGAACGTATTGGTGCTCGGCTTGCAATTTCATCCGCGCCGCCCGCTCACCGATGTCGAGCGTTCGAGCGCGCTCGAGCGTTCGTCGGTCTGGAACATTTCCGCGAAATTCAAGGCCGCGCCGTCGTCGAAAGCCTTCGGCAACTGGTACGCCAACGCGACGCTCGAAAACGACTACTTCCAAGATCGTGAAGCGCAGCGCACGTCGACGTTTTCCGGGATTCCCGAGTTTTGGGCGCAGGACGCCGCGATGCAGGTCAGCATGGGAACGGTGTGCGACCGATCGCAAGAGCATCTCGGCACGAGCGATCTCGCGATCATCTCGGTGCGCAAGCGGCTCCTCGCCGCCGCGAAAGCGATGCAGGCCGCGGGCACCGTTCCGCCCGAGTCGCTGCAGCCCGATGCCTACGCGGTGCGTTCGGACGCGATCATTCTCGCGCCCGATCTCTCGTGGTTCGAATCGACGAAAGAGCGACGCCTCGCCATCGCCGGCACGAACCCGGATTGCCCCTCATAACGTATGGCTGAACTCGTCGAGATCATCGGACTCACGCACAACCCGTTTCTGCCGAAACTGCTGCTCGAGGGCGGCGACGATCCCGTACTCGAGCAAATCGCCGCCGATTACGCGTACATGCACGACCGGCTGGCCGCTGCGCGTGCCGACGTGATCGTCGTGATCGCAAGCGACCACCTCAACCAGTGGTTCATGGATAACATGCCCGCATTTCTCGTGGGCAAGGCGCCGCGCACGAACGGTCCGTTTCCGCACGAGTGCCGCGCGTTCGGCTTGAAAACGTACGAGGCGAGCATCGACGTCGACCTCGCGAAGTGGTTCGTCGCGCGCGGGTTCGACGAGCACGTCGACTTCGCGTTCTCCGATGAGTTTCTGATCGACCACGCCTTCACGGTTCCGTTGATGTTCGTGCGCCCCGAGATGGATCTCCCGATCGTTCCGGTTTGGACCAACGTGATGGCGCCGCCGCTGCCGCCGGCAACGCGGTTCTTCGAAGTCGGCGAAGCGCTCACGCGCTTGATCGCATCGGCACCGGGGAAGCAGCGCGTCGCCGTCGTGACGAGCGGACATTTCGCGGTCGAAGTCGGCGGGCCGAAGCCGAACACCGCCGGCTCGACGGACGAAGCGTTCGACCGGCGGATGATGCAGCTGATCGCCGACGGCGACGCGGCGAGCGTCGTGCGCGATGCGACGTTCGAGCGCCTCATGCAAGCCGGCAACGTCACGCCCGGTTTTCTCAACTACGTGCTGCTGCTCGGCATGGCGGGCGGACGTAAACCGACGGCGACGGCGCTGCGCTTTCCCGCCGCGACCACCGCCGTCTACTACATGGAATGGGCACTGGGAGGCACCTGACGATGAGCCGCTACAGCGTCGACAAGGTTTTGCGCCGCGTCATCACCGATGCGCAGGCGAAAGAATCATTTCTTGCCGGTCGCGAAGCGTTTCTCGCCGGCTTCGAACTCGACGCAAACGAACACCGTGCGCTGACCGAGGTGGATCTGACCGCCCTCTACCGGATGGGTGCGCACCCGTTTCTCATCGTCGGTTTCGGCGGCGCGACCGCCCCGCCGGCCGAACGCCACGCGCGCATGGACGCGTATCAAAAAAGTTTAGCGGGACTCGGCTATCCCGACTACAGCACCTGATCCCACGAAGGAGCAGCGCATGCGCATTCTTGCAACGGCACTCATCCTGGCAGTCGTCTCGCTCTCGCCCGGACAAGCCGGTGCTCAGGCGACGGTGACCCTCGACATCCTCTTGCCGCTGACCGGATCCGCGGCGTATTCCGGCGCCGCACAACAGCAAGTCGCCAAAATCTACGAAGCCCAGATCAACAAGACCGGCGGCATTCACGGCGTTCCGCTCCATTTCGAATTCTTCGACGATCAGAGCAATCCGGCCGTGGCCGTGCAGATTACGAACGACTTATTGCAAAAGCACCCGGTCGCGATTCTGGGGCCGAGCGTGACCGCAACGTGCGCCGCGGTCGCGCCGCTGTTCGCCAACGGCCCGGTCAACTATTGCTTATCGCCCTCGACCTTGCCCGAGCACGGCAGTTACGTGTTCGCCTCGGCCGTCACGCTGCACAACGTCGAGATGGCGATGTTCAGCAAGGCGAAGAAGATGGGCTTCAAGCGGATCGGCCTGATCGCCGCAACTGACGCGAGCGGCCAGCTTTCGCTGGGCTACATTCGCGAGTGGGCGGCGATGCCCGAGAACAAAGACACGCAGGTCGTCGACGTCGAGGCGTTCGCACCCGGCGATCTGAGCATCGCCGCGCAAGCATCGAAGCTGAAAGCCGCCAATCCCGACATCATCTACGTGTACGCGATCGGTACGGCATTCGGCACCGTGGTACGCGCGCTCTCGAACGCCGGCCTTTCAAACATTCCGACATATACGACGCCGGCCAACGGCGGCGCAACCCAGCTCAACACCTATCGCGCATTTTTGCCGGCGACGCTGCTCACGTCCGGCATGCCGTATCAAGGCAATCTGACCAATCCCGCGATGAAGGCGGCGGCCGCCGAATACCTTGACGGACTGCGCGCCGCGGGGGTGAAGTTCGATCCCATGCAAACGTACGCGTGGGATCCGATCAAGATCACGGTCTCGGCGCTGCGCCAATTGCCGGCCGGCGCGACGGCGGCCCAGCTCCGTTCCTACTTGGAAAGTTTGCACGACTTCGCCGGTTTGTGGGGAGTCTACGATTTCCGCACCGGCGATCAGCACGGTCTCGACGGCCGTGACAGCATCTACGTCTACTACGACGCCGCGCACGACACGTGGACGCCGTACGGCGGACCGAACGCAAAGGGCTGAAGCATGGCAGAGATCGTCTTGGGCATCGGTGCATCGCACAGCCCGCAAGTGAGCACCCCGTGGGCGTTTTGGCCCAAGATGCGCCAAACCGACGAGGCCGGCCCGGTCGCGCCGCCCGACATGGACGCGCTGTTGCGCCCGCAGGTGCTCGAAGAGCGCTTCGACCGCGTGCAAGCGGCGGTCGAGCGCCTGAGCGGCGTGCTGCGCGCGGCCGCACCGCTCGACGCGATCGTGATCTTCGGTGACGATCAGCACGAACAGTTCGACGAAGACAACATGCCGGCCATCGCCGTCTACACCGGCGCGACGTGCAGCGTCTTGGAGCCGCGCCGCGCGCACATCCCTTGGAACGGCACGGCGGACGAGCGCGCACAGCTCTCATCGCTGATGCAGAAGACGAGAACGGAATACCCGTGCTCGAACGCGCTGGCGCTGCATTTGGTCGACGCGCTCACCGAGCAATCGTTCGATCTCACCCGCCTCGCGAAGCTCAACGAACGCGGTCTCGGGCATGCGTTCGCGTTTCTCTACCAGCGTCTGTGGCCGGAGTGCGACGTGCCGATCGTGCCCGTCATGCTCAACACCTACTATCCGCCGAATCAGCCGACGCCGGCGCGCAGCTATGCCCTCGGCCGCGCGGTGCGCGAGGCGATCGGCGCGTGGGATGGCGGCAACCGCGTTGCGGTGCTCGCGTCGGGCGGCTTGAGCCACATCGTGATGGACGAAGCCCTCGACCATCAACTTCTCGACGGACTGCGCGAGCACGATCCGGCGAAATACACCGCAGTGCCGCGCACGAAACTGCGCGGCGGCACGTCGGAGGTTCTCAACTGGATCGCGCTCGGCGGTGCAGTCGGCCAAATGCCGATGACGCTGATCGACTACGCGGCCGGGTACCGCTCGCTGCCGACCACGGGCTGCGGTATGGCGTTCGCGTATTGGGAGCCGGCTCGCGGGTGAATCTGCAGGCTCGATGTGCTATTGCGATGATCCGGCGGATTCTTTCCGCGCTTGCCGCCCTAGCGGTGCTTGCCGCCGCCGGCGGGGCGACGGCAGCGGAGACCTACAACATCGAGACCATCCTGCCGCTGACCGGGCCGAACTCGTTCGTCGGCAACGAGGAGCGCGAGGCGTTCGGCGTGCTGGAAACGCTGGCGAACCGCGGCGGGGGCGTTCACGGGCGCTCCATCCATTTCGCGATCCTGGATTCGCAATCGAGCCCGCAGCTGGCGGTGCAGCTGACGACGCAGCTCTTGCCCTCGCATCCGGCCGTTGTGATCGGTGACTCCGGCAACTCGACGTGCTCGGCGATGGCGCCGATCTTGGCCGGCGGCCCGGTACAGTTCTGTCTTTCGAACGGCTTCCGTCCGGTGCACGGCGGCAACTCCTACGTGATCGGCGCGTCGCCCGATCAACAGGCCGCAGCGTTTGCGAAGTATGCGCGTGGCCGCGGCTGGCGGCGCATCGCACTGCTCAACGGCAATGACGCCACCGGCGATTCCGCCGAGACGGCGATGCTCACCGAACTCGCGAAGCCCGCCAACCGCGATTTGACGATGGTCGATAAGGAGCGCTTCAACGCAAGCGATATCAGCATCGGCGCGCAGCTGGCGAAGATTCGCGCCGCCGGCGCACAGGTGATCTCGACGTATAGCGTCGGTTCGTCGTTCGGCGTCGTCTTGCACGGTTTGCACGATGCCGGTCTCGACGTGCCCGTGTGCGCGAGCCAAGGCAACTTGTCGTACGTCGAGATGAAGCAGTTCGCCGGGATCATTCCGAGCGCGCTGTACTTCGTCTCCGGTCCGCTTCCGGCCGAAGGGCAGCCGGTCGCTGCGGGACCGCTCAAGGCGACCGACATCGCCTACCTCAACGCGTTTCGCCGCGCTGGCATCAAACCCGATTGGGGTCATGCGGTCGCGTGGGATACCGGTTCGGTCGTCATCGGCGCGCTGCGCGCGCGCGGGCTCGATGCCGGACCGGCGCAACTGCACGGCTACTTCGACGGGCTTCACGACTTGCCGGCGATCCAGGGCATGCTCGACTTCCGCAACGGCTTGATGCGCGGCGTCGCCGACCTCCGCGTGCTGGCGTGGGACCGCGCGAAGGCAACGTGGTCGATCGTTTCACAAAACGGCGGCACGCCGATGCGCGCCGAATAGGAGGCTGCCATGCTGACGCGTGAAGAGAACGAACTGCTGTGCCGCATCGGGCCTGAGGCTCCGATGGGACGGATGCTGCGGCGCTACTGGATCCCCGCCGCGCTCAGCTCCGAGCTGGAAGCCGGCGGCGCGCCCCGGCGCGCGCGTTTGCTGGGCGAAGATTTCGTCGTCTTTCGCGGCGACGACGGGAACATCGGCGTGCTCGATGAGGCGTGTCCGCATCGCGGTGCCTCGCTCGTCCTCGCCCGCAACGAAGACTGCGCGCTGCGTTGCCTCTACCACGGGTGGAAGGTCGATGCGGCGGGACGCGTCCTCGAGACGCCGGCCGAACCTCAGGAGCATCACTTCGCGGAGCGCGTTCGCGCCAACGCCTATCCGGCCTACGAGGCGGGCGGCATCGTGTGGACGTATCTCGGGGCGCCGGGCACCGAGCCGCGCAAGATGGAGTTCGACTGGATGTCGCTGCCGGCCGAACACCGGATCATCCAAAAGGCACGCGAGGAGTGCAACTGGGTGCAGTGCCTCGAGGGCGTGATCGATTCCGCGCACTCGGGCTTTCTGCACTCCAACGTGATCAAGCCGGTCGCGGGCGAGAAGACGATCATTCCCGAGGATCAGGGCAACACGCAGCGCCCGTCGGACGATTTGGCGCCGCGCATCGACGTCGAGAACACGCCGTACGGCTTTCGCTACGCGGCGATCCGCCGGCCGCTGATCGATCCGGAGGTGCGCGATTACGTTCGGGTGACGCTGTTCATCGCGCCGTTCATCTCGCTCTTCCCGGCGCCGAACGGTTGGACGAGTATGCAGATCTTCGTTCCGATGGACGACGAGCACACGATGTTCCACTTCGTCCAGATCCGGCACGACAAACCGCTCGACGAGCTCACCCGCACGCGCCGCGCCAAACGCTCCGGCATGCAGCTCGGCATCGACGTCGACCCGCTGACGTACCGGAAGGTCCGCAGCCGCGACAATAACTGGCTGCAGGACCGCGCGTCGATGCGGACCGGCAGCTTCACCGGCATGCACGGCGTGAACAACGAGGACATCGCGATGCAAGAGAGCATGGGCCCCATCTACGACCGCCGCAAAGAGCACCTCGGCGCGAGCGACGCCGCGGTGATCCGCATGCGGCGCGTCATGCTCGATGGGGTCCGCCGCTTCATCGACGACGGTGCGGCGCCGGTCGGCTTGGCCGAGCCGGTCGACTATGCGGCGCTGCGCGCCGTCGAACGGATGGTTCCGCACGGCGCGCGCTGGCAAGACGACCTCGTCGCGACGTAACGCGCGGCGCTACGCGACGAGGTGGTCGTAGACGATGTTCGCGCGAGTGCGCAGCGTCGCGAGATCGCCGTCGTTGTCGATCGCGTAGGTTGCGCGGCGGCGCGCTTCGTAGGGGTCGATTTGCGCGCGCATGCGGTCGAGCACTGCCGCGCGGTCGATCCCGTCGCGTTGCATCACGCGCGCGATGCGCGCCTCCTCGGGCGCGAATACCACCACCGTCGCGTCGCACGTGCGCCAGTACTCGCCCTCGAACAGAAGCGGAATTACGTGCACCTCGAGCGCATCTGGCGGCACCTGTGCGACGAGCGCCCGGGCCAGCGCGCGCACGCGCGGATGCACGATTCCGTTGAGCACGGTACGCTCGGCCTCGTTCGCAAAGATGATGCTCGCGAGCGCCGCGCGATCGAGCGTTCCGTCGGGCGTGATAACCGACGGCCACCGCAACGCGATCTCGCCGAGACCGCGGCTGCCCGGGGCGACGGCTTCTCGCGCGAGCAGATCGGAGTCGATGATGAATGCACCGCGTTCGCGCCAGACATCCGCGACCGCGGTTTTGCCCGCACCGATGCCGCCGGTCAACCCGACGCTCAACAAACTCATCGCGCGGACAATTAAAAAAGGGAAGGCGATGTGCCTTCCCCTTTTCGTTTGCGCTACGCGCCGTTTATTAAACGGGTGAAGCGAGTTCCGTGCCCAGCGGGCTGAACGCATCTTCGGGAACGAACTCGGCAAGCTCGTCCGGCGAAACGTCGGCGACGTGCTGGATCGATCCGGTGATCCGGCGCGTGCCCTGGTTGATCGTGAGCAGCGTGACCTCGACGTCTTCGCCCGGCGAGTACTGTTTCGCCGTATCGAATTCGCCCTTCGGCACCATCGCGAGCACGCCCGGAACGATCTCGACGAGGAGATAGTTCGGGGTGACCTTGACGACTTGCGCGATCAGCTTGTTGCCTTCGAACAAGGCTTCGGCGTGCTCGACCCACGGATCGGGCAACGCGTGCTTGAGCGAGAGCGAGACCTTCTTCGCATCGGGATCGAACTTCATCACTTCGACCGAAACCGTGTCGCCGATCTTGACGACTTCCGACGGATGCTTGATCCGCGCGTACGAGAGTTCGGAGTTGTGGATGAGGCCGTCGATGCCGCCGAGGTCGACGAACGCGCCGAACTCCGCCAACCGGACGACGACGCCTTCGCGAATTTGGCCGACTTGCAGCGTGCCGAGCAGCTCTTGCTTCTTCTGGTTGAGTTCTTCTTCCAGAACTTGGCGCTGCGAGAGCACCACGCGATGCCGCTTGTGGTCGAGGTCGATGACCTTGAGCCGCAGCTTCTTCCCGACGAGTTCGTCGAGGTTGCCGACCGGCTGGCGACGGATCTGCGAGGCGGGCACGAAGCCGCGCATCCCGAGATCGACCAGCACGCCGCCCTTGACGACTTGGGTCACGGTCGCTTCGATCACTTCGTCGTGCTCGTGCGCTTCGATGACTTTTTCCCACGTCTTGAGTGCGCGGGCGCGGCGTTCGCTCAAATACAGTTGACCATCGTTCTCATCGATACGATGGATCATCACCTCGAGTTTATCGCCGACGCTGAGTTCTTTCGGCTCGATGATGAGCGAAAGCTCGCGGAAGGGGAGAATTCCCTCGGACTTACCGCCGATGTCGACGAGCAGTTCGTCCTGATACTTTGCAACGATGACGCCGACGAGGACTTGGCCTTCGTCGAGAACCTTGAGGCTCTCTTCGTAGAGTCGCTGTTCGAGCGCGAGTTGGTCTTCTTCTTCTTCGATCGGTGCCGGCGTCTCCGGCGAGATGGTAGCAGAAATGGTGTGTGTGCTTCTTTCGTTTTGATTTTATTTTTGGCAGCCTCGGCACCACCAGGTACCGCGCTGACCGAGAACCGTACGCACGATGGGTTTTCCGCATCGTCTGCACGGTTCGCCCAGCCGCCCGTAAACGTCCAGCTGGTTTTGGAACCCGCCCTTGAGCCCTTCGGCGTCGACGTAATCGTCGACGGACGTGCCCCGCGCCTCTATGGAGCGTTGCAAGACGTCGATGATCGCGCCGTGAAGCCGGCGGCGGGCCGGCCTCGTGACCTTCTGCGCGGGGCGGTTGGGACGAATCCCGGCCTCCCACAGAGCCTCGCACGCATAGATGTTTCCGACGCCCGAAATATGCTTTTGGTCGAGCAGAAACGTCTTGATCGGCGTTCGACGCCCGTCCAGCATACTCACAAAGGCCTCAGAGGTAAAGTCCTTCGAGAGCGGTTCCACCCCGCCGTCGGCATCCCAGACCTCTTCGGCGGCAAGCAAGCGCATGCGGCCGAACTGGCGGACATCGGCAAAACACAGCCGCCAGCCGTCGGAAAACGTGAGGCGAATGTGCGTGTAGGGGTGCGGTTCCGAGACTTCCGGCGCCTGGACGATCAAGCGGCCGGTCATGCGCAGGTGCACCGTCAGTCGCCGGCCTGAGCCGAACTGGACGACGATGAACTTCCCACGGCGGCCGACCGCCACGATGCGCTCGCCTCGCAGCGTCTCACGAAATGAGACGCCGGGCGGCGCCACGGCGATCTTGGCCATGCTGACCACAACGTCCGCGACCGTCTTGCCGACAACCGCATTCGCGAGGCCGCGCGCGATTGTCTCGACTTCCGGGAGCTCGGGCACCGGTTTCTAGAACCCGCTCCGCGCCGGAATCGTTGCGCTAATCGGGGCAGTCGGCGGGGGCGCCGCTCAAGCGCTCGGCTGCCATCAGGGCACGGCACTGGTTGATCGTCAGCAGCAAGATGCGCGCCGCGATCTGCTGCCCGCTGATGGTGCGATACGTGACCCGGGCCAGCAGGCCGGGCGGGACGCGCGTGACCTCCGCGCCGTTGATTTTGCCGTCGCTGCTTTCGACACCGTGAAAATCAGCCGGAACGATGAAGCCCATCGTCTGGTGGGTCTTGCCGTTGAACACCCGGATCCGGCCCGGCTGCGCGAGCTGCACGGTGCCCGAAAAGACCAGCGTCTGTGCCGATTCGGCTTTGCACACGAGGCACGGGATCGGGGTGTTCGGCGGCAGCGGAACGTTCTGGGCGAAGAGGCTAATCATCGCGCGGCGGAATCATGACCCCGCTGACGTCGAGCGACGCGCCGGGCTTGATTCCCGCGCGGGCGGCTTCCCCGGCGCCCAGTTCGATCACATACGTGCCCGTGCCCGAGCGGTGCGGAATCTTCTCATCGGGCGTGTCGACGGTCGTGGAGGGAACGTTGGCACGCACTTCGTTGACTTTGCCGCTCTTCGCGACGAAGACCATGTCGAGCGGAATCAGCGTGTTCTTCATCCAGAAATCGCGATAGTTGTCGCCGTCGGGAAAGACGAAGATCATGCCGGTGCGCGGGGGCAAGAGCCGCACGCACATCAGCCCGTACTCGCGGCGCGACGTCGTATCGGCGACGCGCAGTTCGAGCGTTTCAGCCGGCGCGCGGACATGCACCGGGGTGGGCGCGGCGGTTTGCGCGGTAACGCAGGCGGCCGGAGTCGGCTCTGCCTGCGCGGCGCCCGGTGCGAGTGCGAACACCGCAGCGATGAAGCCGGCCCGGGCGCGTTGTGTCATCGGCATCGCCATCCTCATACCCACGTGTAGCCTCGGCCCTACCTCAGGTCTCGACCGGTTCCTCGTCGAGATCGAAGCTCTCGACTTCATACCAATTGGTGCCGCTCTTCAGCGTCGCTTCGATCGGCACGCTCAGTTCGAGCGCGTGTTCCATCTCGTGCTTGATCGCCGCCGCCACGTCCTGCAGCGCCGCGCGTTCGACGTCGAAGATCAGCTCGTCGTGGATTTGTAAAATCATCGTTACGTCATCGCCGTAGCTCGCGAGACGCCGGTCGATGCGGACCATCGCGAGTTTCATCAAATCGGCAGCGCTGCCTTGCAGCGGCGCGTTGGTCGCTTCGCGTTCGGCGGCCGCGCGCAGCGCGTAATTCTTCGCGGCGAGATCGGGCATGTAGCGGCGGCGGCCCAGAATCGTCTCCACGTAGCCGCGTTCGCGGCCTTCTTCCAAACAGCGGTCGATGTAGCCCCGCACGCCGGGAAAACGCGCGAAGTACGCTTCGGTCATCGCGTGCGCTTGGGCGCGATCGATCTCCAAGCGCTGTGCGAGCCCGAAGTCCGACATGCCGTAGAGCAAACCGAAGTTCACGCTCTTGGCCATGCGGCGCTGGTTCGGCGTGACGTCGGCGAACGGGCCGATGTCGAAGATCTTGCGCGCGGTGAAGTCGTGAATGTCCTGATGATCCCAGAAGGCTTGGCGCATCGCTTCATCGCCTGAGAGGTGCGCCATCAGCCGCAACTCGATCTGCGAGTAATCGGCAGCCAGCAGCACGCGGCTCGGCGATCCCGCCACGAAGGCGCGGCGCACTTGGCGCCCGAGTTCGCTGCGCACCGGAATGTTCTGCAGGTTCGGGTTCACCGACGAGAGCCGCCCGGTGGCGGTCGCGGTTTGGTTGAGCACCGTGTGCAGGCGGTGATCGCGCGGATCGATCAGCGTCGGCAGCACGTCGATGTAGGTGTTCTTCAGCTTCGTGACTTCGCGGTATTCGAGCACTTGCGCCGCGATCGGAAAGCTGCGCGCGAGGCCGGCCAGCACTTCCACGCCCGTGGCGTAGCCGGTCTTGTTCTTTCCGCCGTGCGGTAAACCGAGCTTGTCGAAGAGGACGCGGCCCAATTGCTGCGGCGAGCCGATGTTGAACGGTTCCCCGGCGGCCGAGTAGATCTCGCCCTGCAGACGTTCCACGTCGGCGTCGACGCGGGCGCGCAGATCCACCAGCGCGTCGGGATCGAGCGCAACGCCCGCTCGTTCGATTTTCGCCAGCACGACGGCCAGCGGAACTTCGACGTCGGTGTAGAGCCCGAGCTGATTGCGCGCTTCGAGTTCGGCGCGGGCGGCGCGGGTGATGCGCGAGGCGGCGTCGGCAGCGGCCGGCGGATCGTCGGGCAACTCGCGGTGAAGCACGGCCGATGCGGCCTGCGTGATGTCGGTGTACGTGCGCGCCGGGTCGAGCACGTGGGCCGCGATCATCGGATCGTCATCGATCGTGCGCGGCAGCAAGCTCAGTTTTCCGATCACCGCTTTCGCGTCGTGCACGACGAGGTGCGGCACGCCGCTCCACACGGCGTCGAACGCGTCGCCGATCGCGGCATCGGCGAGCGCGCCGCGATCGAACGCGAAGCCCGACTCGTCCTCGATGCTGACCGCGATCGCCTCGCCGCGCATCGCGATCGCTACGCGCGGGCTCGTCGCCGCCGCGCGCAGCAGTTCGGCCAGCTTCGCGAAGTCGGGCGGATCGGTTGCGGCGACGAACGACGTGTACGTGCCCTGCAGCAGTTCGTCGGTCGAAACGGGCACGGGGTTGGCGGGCGGCGTGAGCTTGGCGAGCAGTCCCTTGAACTCGAACTCGCGGTAGAGCGCGTAGAGCGCCTCGTTCGCGGGTTGGCTGAACTGCGCCGTGCTCCAGTCGAGGGTCAGCGGCAAATCGCGCTGGATGATCGACACGTCGCGGCAGATGCGTGCCGTCTCGCCGTGCTCGCGCACCAGCGCTTCGAGCTTCGGGGTACCGGCGAGTTTCGGCTCGGCGAGCAGCGCATCGAGCGAACCGGCCGCCTTCACGAGCTTGATCGCGGTCTTCTCGCCCACGCCCGGAATGCCGGGCAAGTTGTCGGACGGATCGCCTTTGAGGCCGCGGTAATCCGGCAGCTGGTGCGGTTCGAGGTCGAAGCGCTCGCGCACCGCAGCCGCGTCGTAGCGGCCGAGGTCGGTGATACCGCGGCGGGTGGTGAGTACGGTCGTCGTGTCGTCCACGGTCTGCAGCATGTCGAGATCGCCGGTCACGACGATCGTGCGTTGCCCGTCTTCGGCGGCAATACGCGCCAGCGTCGCCATCACGTCGTCGGCCTCTTCGCCTTCGATTTCGATAATCGGAATGCCGTAGGTCGCGAGGATCTTGCGCACGAGCGCGAACTGGCCGCGCAGGTCGGTCGGCATTTCGTCGCGCTGCGCCTTGTATTGTGGATACATCGCCACGCGCGCGGCCGGGAGCCCCTTGTCGAAGGCCGCGATCACGTGGGTCGGCTTTTCGTCGGCGATGAGCTTCGTGAGCATCATCGTGAAGCCGTAGGCGGCATTGATCGGCATGCCGTGCGTGGTCGTCAGCGCCGGTAACGCGAAGAACGCGCGATAGACGAGGCCGTAGGTATCGAGCAGCATCAAGCGCGCGGATTGCGGCGCGGGAACGCCGCGGTCGCCCAGCGGCAGCGCGACGTCGGTCATTGCACGGTCAGCGCGATCGACGCCGCGCCGACGTCGCCGTCGTCGGTCATTTTGATGATCGAGAGCACGTAGCGTCCCGGATCGCGCGGCACCGCAACGTTCACCGTCGCGCCGGTGCTCCGTTCGACCCGCCACGTGTAGACGCGTGTTGCGGCCGCGACGATCGTGTCGGGCGCGGCGGTTTGGCGCGGCTGATCGAAGCCGAAGATGTCGCCGGCCGTCGACTTCGCGGGCGCGACCCACGTGTGCCACGGCGGGTCGGTGGAAGCGAGATTTTGCGTCGTCGTGCCGGCCGATGCGAGCACGCCCGGGATGTCGTCAAACGACGCGCCGCCGGTGCCGCGCCGGTCGCTGACGCGCACGGCGATCGTGGCCGCGCTCGGATCGTTGCCGTCGGCGACCGTGATCGCGGCCGTTGCGCCGGGCGAATACGTTGCGCGATCGGCCTTCAGCGCGATCGAGCGCTGATGCCCTGGGCCGTCGACGACCAGCGGCTGCGACGCCGCAACGAGCGCGCCGTCGCGCACGAACGCGATACCGACCGTCAGCGCGCCGATCGTTTCCGGAACCGCGATCGAGGTGTTCGCCGCGCCGCTCGGCGCGGAGACGACCGCCGGCGTCACGCCGCGCGCGCTTTCCATCGTAATGAGCGCATCGCCGGCTGCGCCCGACAGGCTCGCGCTGATGCCGGTGTGTTCGCCCGGCTTCTGACGCGCTGGGTCGACGGCGATCTTCACGTCGCTCGCATTGTTGACGCTATTCCCGCTGAGCGCGCGCGGTGCGACCGTGATTGCGGAAACGTCGATCGCTTGCGCGTTGTCGACCGCGGCCTGCGCGGTCGCCAGGTTCATGCCGAGCGCGACGCCGGTAAACGTGGCCCGCGCCGTACCGTCAGGACCGAGCGTCAACGCATCGTCCTGAATCGTCGGGCCGTGACTGAGGCGCACGCGCACCGCGAGGCCCGACGCCGGCGCACCGGTGAGCGCATCGAACCCGCGCACGTCGAACGACGCGGTATCCGAGGGATCGATCGATGCCGCGAGCGGCACGATCGCGAGCGCGACGCGCGCGTTCGGCGCCACGAGATTCGCGCTCGCCGTCGAGGCGCCGCTGGCCGCGGCTACGCCGTACGTCGACGCGAGGCCATCGGTCGGGGCCGGGATCGCAACGTGTGCGATGCCGAGCGGATCGGTCTGCACGGTCGTGTCGACGATCGTCGTCACGCCCCAAGCGCTTGCATCCTCTCCCGCGTCGGGCGGTTGTACGTGCGGCGAGCGCACGATGCGCACGCGAATGTTTTGCGCGGCGACCGGCGCGCCCGCGCGGGTCAGGTTCAACGTGAGCGGGATCGGCGCAGAGGGCGAGCACGACGTGGAGCATGGCGCAACGATTCCGAGCACCGAGTCACCGGCGCCGTCGATGTGGATCGTCGCGCCGCTGCTCGCGCCTTGAATCGAAGCCAGGATCACGGCGTCGCCGGCGGGCGCCGCCGGCGGAAGAGCGAGGCTCGTGCTAAACGCGCCGGCCGCGTCGAGTGCGGCGCGCGCCGACGCGACCGTGGTGCCGTTGTTGACGACGGTCAGCGCGACCTCGCCGGTCGCCGGACGATAGACGTTCCCGTTGCGGCGGCGCGCGAAGCCGACGACGCGCACGCTGTCCCCCGCACTTGCCGACGCGCGGTCGGCGCGCACCGCCAGCACGGAAGCCGGCGGCGGCGATTGCGGAAACAGCGAGACGAACGCTTTGCTCTTGCCCCACTCGGCGAGCGCAAACACCGCATGCGCCGGCACGCGCGAGATCCCGTGCGCATCGGTTTGGTCGTATGCGAAATGCGTTCCGATCAGATACGTCACGCGCATTCCGTGCAGCGCTCGCCCGGTGCCCAAGTCGGCACCGTAGATCAGCGAGCCCGCCGGCGATTCTTTCGTCAGCATGCCCACGCGCGAGAGATTGAGCCACACCTGCTGCACCGCGCTGCCGCGGCGCGCTTCGATCACGTAGAAGCCTTCGCGATTGAGCAGCGGCACTTCGACGTCGTTCGAAGCGAACGTGAGACCCGGCGGCGGCGCGAAGCGCCAATGCGCGACCGCCTTCATGTGCGAGGTGTCGACGGCGCGCGGCCGCGCGTTGGCGCCCGCGACGAGCACGTCGGTCGGATCGACGTCGTAGGCGGAAAAATCGACCGCCGCGCCGCTGTAGGTGTCGAGCCGCAGCGTGATGCGCTTCCACGGCACGCTCGTGTTGCGCGCGAAAAGCGCGAAGTAATTGTCCCACTTGCCCGAGTCCAGCAGCGGACGCGCAGCGCGTGCCGGCGGAACAGCAACGGAAAATGTGAGAAGCAGCACGGCCAGCGCTGCAGCAAGCCTACGGTTCGTAGCTGATCGTCCCCGTAATGACGGAATCGGGTATCCGGAAACCGACGGTATAATCGCGCTTGTCGCCCTGCTTGAGCATGCGGTGCGGGTTGGCCACGCCGATCAGCGCGCTCGATCCGGAGTCGGTACCTTGGTAGCGCTCGTTGCCGGTTGCGGTAAGGAAGAAGCGGCTCACGTCGGGCGTGAAGTCGTGGGACGTGTCGTTGGTCAGCTCAACCGTTGCGACCGCGTAGGTTTGGATACCCGGCGTCAGGCGCACAATGAGAACGCGGACGTCACCGATTCCGGTCAGCGCCGGAGCCGCGACCGCGGTTGCCCTGCAGGCACCGACTGCAAGAGCAAGCGCGAGCGCCAAAACCGTGCGTTTCCACATTCAAATAGCGGTTTCGGCGGCCCCAAAGGCGCGTCCCGTTGCAAGGCAGAAGGCGAAAAGCGTGGACGAAAAGCGCCCCAAACGGAACTCCACCAACGCACCCTGCCGCTCGTGCGGCAGCGACGACCGTACGCGCGTCGCGCGCGACGTTCGCGCGGCCGGCGCGACGTTCCAAGTGATCGTGGCCTGCGCGACCTGCGGCCACGCATTCGCAGCGCTCTCGCGCAACTGATGTCCGCTCCGCTGCGCGCCGCGCTGTGTGCGGCGTTCGCCGCGTTCACCTTGCTGGCGGCCACGCCGGCTCCGCACCCGACGCCGTACCGCATCGATCTCACGAAGATTCAGCCGAAGTCGCTGCTGCCGAAGGTGCCGCTGCACACCGAGTTCGTCGTCGCGGTGAACAAGATGGGTCAGGTCACGCGCATCATCTCGGGCAAGCCCTCGAAAGATCGCACGTACAACATTCAGACGGCCGGCAACGCGCTGCAAGCGTTCATCCGTACGCCCGATGGCAAAGCGATCCCCGGCAGCTACCGGCTGACCTACGACTACAGCCCGAAGACGACGCGCATCCACCGCGACGTCGCGCTCGTGAAAGCCGGCGGCGTCGATCCGAATGCCGAGGGCGCCGTCTACCAGATGATGGACGATGTCAAGAAGCACGAGAAAGCCGCCGCGAAAGCCGCGCACACGCCCGCACCGGAGCGTACGGCCGCGGTGACGCCCGGTCCGCAGCCGACGGGAACGCTGCATCTCCCCAGCCTCCAGCAGATCACCAAGACCCCGTCGCCATGAGCGCTCGCGACCGCGGTAAAAAACGCGGTCCCGAGGAGTCGCTGATGGACTTCTTCATCCGCACGCGCAGCGCAGCCGATCCGGCAATCGATCGCGACGTCGCGCGCTCGTGCGGTACCAAACAACCGTACGCGAGCGAAGGCGAAGCGCGCGCCGTCGCCGCGATGAACGGCATGAAGCTCTTCACCTACCACTGCCGCTACTGCGACTTCTGGCACCTCACCCGCCGCCCCACATCCGCCAACCAAACCGCCCCCGACGAAGACTAGCCGCTCCCCGAACAGACTGTCATCCCGAGCCCACTGTCATCCCGAGCGTAGCGCCCGGTTGGGGCGCGCAGGCGAGCGAGGTGACAATATCTATTATGATTATGCGGGGGCGGCTCCGGCGGGGCTCTTGATGTTGGCGGGGTCGTACATCCAGACGTCGTCGATGGCGAAGATTTCGAACCAGTTCTCGAGCTCGGGGCGATCGGCGAGGTAGGGATACATCGGCATGACTTGCGCGCGGTGTTCGGCGTCGCGGATCTTGCGATTCACGAGCATGTCGTTCAGGCCCGCGTACTTTTCTTGGTCGGTGTTGGCGTGCAGCCAGCGCACGACGTCGTCGTCGGACTTCGCGTTGCGCACGGCGTCGACGAATTGATCCTCGGTGATGCCGAGCCACTCGAAGATGTAGCCCGAGATGCCGGGCGTGATCTTATAGGGCCCGAGCGTGCCCTGGATCTTGGCGCGCGCCTTGTCGACCGTCCGCGCGAGGAAGACGATCCCGCCCAGCATCTCGCGCGCCGGGCGCGGCGGGTGCTGGCGGAGGTCGGCGTCGGGATAGGGGAGCGGGGCATTCTGCTGCACGCCCGAGCCTACGTCGGGTCCGCAGGGAAACCTTCGCTTTGGGCGGCAACGCCGTGCCTATGCGTTACGTTTCCTTTTCCGATGCGTCGGGCAAGCCGCGTCCCGGTGTGATCGAGGGCGACTCGATCAAACCGTTCGGCCCCGAAGTCGCGTCCCTCGATGCCTTCGTCAAAATGTCGCCGGCCGACCGCAAAGCGGCCGTCGCCAAACTCGGTGCGCCGATTCCCGCCAAGGGCGTGAAGCTGCACGCGCCGCTGCACCCGCAAAAGAACGTGTTCTGCGTCGGGCGCAACTACCTCGCGCACGCCGAAGAAGGCGCGAAGGCGCTCGGCCAGGAGCTGAAGCTTCCCGATGTGCCGACGTTCTTCACCAAAGCGCCGACGTCGATCGCCGATCCCGAAGAAGCGCTCGATCTCTCGAGCGACGTTTCGCCGATGTACGATTGGGAAGCGGAGCTGGCGGTCGTGATCGGTACGACGTGCAAAGACGTCTCGAAAGAAGACGCCCTCTCGAAAGTGTTCGGCTACAGCTGCCTCAACGACGTCACCGCGCGCGACCTCCAACGTACGCATCAGCAGTGGTTCAAGGGCAAAACGCTCGATCACACCTGCCCGATCGGCCCCTGGATCGTCGACGCCGCCGACATCGGCGACCCGCAAACGCTCGAGATCATGCTGCGCGTGAACGGCGTCGAAAAGCAGCACTCGAATACCTCGAAGATGATCTTCGATGTGAAGACGGTGATCTCGAGCCTCTCGCAAGGACTGACGCTCGAGGCCGGTGACGTGATCGCCAGCGGCACGCCCGAAGGCGTCGGCTTCGCGCGTACGCCGCCCGAATTCCTCAAGAACGGCGACGTGATGGAAGTCGAGATCGAAAAGGTCGGCATCCTGCGCAATTCGATGAAGATCGGGCCGACGAAGAAGTGACCGGACGGCGGCAATTCCTCGGCAGCAGTGCCGCGTTCGGCGCGGCGCTGGCCGTGCCGGGAATCGCGCGCGGGCAGAGTGCGAAAGCGTTGACGATCGGATACGTTCCGTCGACGCTCTTCGCTCCTGTGTTCGTGGCGCAGGAACGCGGCTATCTGCGCGACGCGGGCTTCAACGCAACGTTGACGCCGATCGTCGCCGGACAAGACGCGATGGCGCTGGTCGCGCAGAGCCAGATGGACGTGGCGACGGCTGGGTTGTCAGCGGCGTTCTTCAACGCGATCAACCGTTCGCTCGACGTGAAGTTCGTTGCTTCGACGGGCTATCAGCCCGCGAAGGGTCATCCGACCGCCCTGATGATCCGCCAAGATTTGTGGGATGCGGGCCAGCATGACGCGAGCGGATTGAAGGGTAAGACGGTCGGCTGGCTCGGCAATGCCGGCGCAACCGCCGGGTATTACGTCGCGCTGATCTTGCGCAAATACGGGCTCGGAATGAAAGACATCCAAGCCATCAACATCGCCGCGCCCGATCAGGAAGTCGCGCTCGAACGCAAGGCCGTCGATGCGATGTTCTGCTCCGCACCGTTCACCGCGCTCTTCGCCGAAAAGAAACTCGCGCAGATCATCGGCAGCGCGCCGGTCGGCATCGCGGGCACCGGCATCTTCTTTGGGCCGACGCTCCTAAACGACGCGCCGGCCGCAACGGCCGTGATGAAGGCGCTCCGCCGCGGTGCGGCCGACGTCGTCGGCACCGGCTACCTCAAGCCTGAAAATCTCGCGGCGATGGCCAAGTACACGGGTCAATCGGCCGACTTGATCAAGACGACCGATCGCTACGACTTCAAACCGGATCTGCGCATCGATCAAACGACGGTGCTCGACATGCAGAACGAATTCATCAGCCAAGGACTGCTCGCGTACAAGACGGCGCTGCCGGATTCGAAGCTCATCGGAAAGTTCTAGCATGCGCACGCGCGCTGCCATTCTCCACGAACTCGGGCTGCCGCAACCGTACGCGCAGAGCAAGCCGCTCACGATCGAAGAGATCGAGTTCGATTCGCCGGGCTTCGGCGAAGTGGTGGTGAAGATCGCGAGCGCCGGTCTCTGCCACTCGGATCTGTCGAACCTCAACGGCGCGATGCCGAAGGAGACGCCGCTCGCGCTCGGTCACGAAGCCGCCGGCATCGTCGAAGACGTCGGCGCCGGCGTCACCGAGTTCAAACCCGGCGATCACGTCGTCTTCGCATTCGTTGCGATGTGCGGTCACTGCGAGATGTGCATCAAGGGGAAACCCGCGATGTGCATTCCCGGCCACGCGGCCAATCGTGCCGGCGGCATCCTGCGCGGCGGCACGCGCTTCCGGCTGCACGGCAAACCCGTGTACCACCATCTCGGCGTCACCGCGTTCACCGAGCGCACGATCTGTGCGCAAGAGTCGCTGGTGAAAATTCCCGACGACGTGCCGCTCGAATTCGCCGCGGTCTTCAGCTGCGGCGCGCTCACCGGCCTCGGTTCGGTGTTCAACGTCGCGCAGGCGAAACCGGGGATGACGATTGCGATCTTCGGCGGCGGCGGTGTCGGAATGATGGCCCTGCTCGGCGCCGTATGCGCCGGCGCGACCGCGATCGTCGTCGATCCGCTCGAGAACAAACGCGCGCTGGCCCGGGAGCTCGGCGCCGCGCTGACGATCGACCCCAATGCGGGCGATCCGGGCACGCAGATCCGCGAGGCGCTGGGCATCCTCGGTGTCGACGTCGCGATCGAGGCCACCGCGCACGCGCCGGTCGTGCTGCAGGCGCTCACGGCGACCGCCCCATGCGGTATGGCGATCGCGCTCGGCATCGCGAACCCCGCCACGACCGTACCGATCCCGCCGCTGCTGCTGACCGGGGGTGAGCGGACGCTGCGCGGCAGCTTCATGGGCGCCTCCGTCCCACGGCGCGACATCCCCACCTACATCCGGCTCTGGCAAAGCGGAAAACTCCCCATCGAGCGTCTCCTCAGCGGTACAATCGGGCTCGACGGCCTCAACGAAGCCTTCGACAAGCTCGCCGCGGGCGAGGTAATTCGGACAATGTGCATCGCATAGGGTGAAGTCATGAAAATCGCCGTTCCACGCGAGCGGGTTCCCGGTGAGCGCCGCGTCGCGCTCGTGCCGGAGACCGCCGGAAAACTGGTCAAAGCCGGGATCGCCGTTGCGATCGAGCACGATGCCGGGCGCGCCGCGGGCTTCCTCGATGAAGCCTACACCGCCGCCGGCGCGACGATCGCCCCGGACGAAGCCGCGACGGTCGCCGACGCCGACATCATCGTGCGCGTCACCAAGCCCAGCGACGCCGAACTGAACGGCCTCAAGCGCGGCGCGATCGTCATCGGTTTTCTGGCGCCGCTCGGCGACCCGCGTTCGGTGGAACGCTACGCGCTGCGCGGGCTCACCGCGCTCAGCATGGACGCGATCCCGCGCACGACCAAAGCGCAAGCGATGGACGCGCTCTCATCGCAAGCGAATATCGCCGGTTACAAAGCGGCTCTAGCCGGCGCCATGGCGCTGCCGAAATTTTTCCCGATGCTCACGACCGCGGCCGGTACGATCAAGCCGGCCAAAGCGCTGATCATCGGTGCCGGCGTCGCCGGTCTGCAAGCGATCGCGACGTGCCGCCGCCTGGGCGCGGTGGTGACCGCATACGACACGCGTCCGGTGGTCAAGGAACAAGTGCAGTCGCTCGGCGCGAAGTTCTTGGAGATCGACGTCGGCGAGAGCGGCGAAGGCCAAGGCGGGTACGCGCGCGAGCTCTCGGCCGAAGCGATCGAGAAGCAGCGCCTCGGCATGATCAAGGCGATCGGCGCATCCGACGTCGTGATCACGACCGCGCTCGTCCCCGGACGGCGCGCGCCGATCCTCATCACGAAGGACGCGGTCGCGGCGATGGCGCCCGGCAGCGTCGTCGTCGATCTCGCGGCCGAAGCCGGTGGGAACTGCGAATACACGGTGACCGGCGAGACCGTCGCGAGCCCCAACGGCGTGACGATTATCGGAACGCTGAATTGGCCGTCGACCGTTGCCACCGACGCGAGCCAGCTCTACTCGAAGAACGTGCAGACCCTGCTCGAATATTTCATCAAGGACGCGAAGATCGAACTGGATATGACCGACGAGATCATCGCGGGAACGACGCTGGTGCACGACGGCACGATCGTCCACAAGCCGACGCTCGACGCACTCGCGAACGCGAAGGGAAGCGCATCGTGACCGACCATCTGCTCACCGAGATCACGGTCTTCATCTTGGCCGTGTTCGTCGGCATCGAAGTGATCGGCCGCGTGCCGAGCACGCTGCACACGCCGCTGATGTCGGCCACGAACGCGATCCACGGCATCGTGCTCGTCGGCGCGATCCTCGTCGCCGGGCTGCAGTTCGCGCCGCTCGGTCCGGTCGTCGGCTTCATCTTGATCGTGCTCGCGTCGCTCAACGTGTTCGGCGGCTACACCGTCACGGAACGCATGCTCGCGATGTTCCGCCCGCGCCCCGTCGTCGCGAAGAAGGACGACTAGCATGGAAGCAGTCGCAGCAACGGCGACGTGGTACAACGTCGCGTATCTCATCACGGGGATCCTGTTCATCCTCGGCCTCAAGTACATGAGTTCGCCGAAGACCGCGCGCTTCGGCAACCGCCTCTCGATGGCGGGCATGGTGATCGCGCTGATCGCCACGTTTGCGCAGGGCGTCGTGCAGTGGCCCGTGATCGTCGGCGGCCTAGTCGTCGGCGCGGCCGTCGGCATTTATTCCGGCCGCGCCGTCAAGATGACCGCGATGCCGCAGATGGTCGCGATCTTCAACGGGTGCGGCGGCGGCGCCGCATCGCTCGTCGCGATGGGCGAGCTCATGAAGACGCTCTCCGCTTCCAACGGCGCACCGCTGCCCTACGATTTCACGATCACGACGATGCTCACGGCCGCAATCGGCGCGCTGAGCTTCTCCGGCTCGATCATCGCGTTCTTGAAGTTGCAAGAACTGATGACCGGCCGTCCGATCACCTATCCCGGCCAGCAGATCGTCAACGCGCTCGTGCTGCTCGGCATTCTCTATTGCGCCGTGATGGTCATCATCAACGGCCCCGACGTGCTGCTGCACTTCAGCATCGCGCTCGTGCTCGCGCTGCTGCTCGGCGTGCTCTTCGTGCTGCCGATCGGTGGCGCGGACATGCCGGTCGTTATCTCGCTGCTCAACTCGTTCACCGGTCTCGCAGCCGCGCTAACGGGCTTCGTGCTCAACAACAACGTGCTGATCATCTCGGGCGCGCTGGTCGGCGCGTCGGGCACGCTGCTCACGCTGCTGATGGGCAAAGCGATGAACCGCTCCGTCACCAACGTGCTCTTCGGCGCGTTCGGTTCGGTGCAGTCCTCGGGCGGCGGCGCGGCCGGCGGCAGCGGCGCCGAAGTGCGTTCGGTGTCGGCTGAAGATACCGCGGCGCTGCTCGCCTATGCCTCGCAAGTCATCATCGTGCCGGGCTACGGCATGGCCGTGGCGCAAGCGCAGCACTCGATTCGCGAACTCGAGGATCTGCTCGAGAAACGCGGCGTCGAGGTGAAGTACGCGATCCATCCGGTTGCCGGACGCATGCCCGGTCACATGAACGTGCTGCTGGCCGAAGCTAACGTCCCTTACACCTCGCTTTACGACATGGACGACATCAACCCCGAGTTCGAGCGCACCACCGTTGCACTGGTCGTCGGTGCTAACGACGTCACGAACCCCGCCGCGCGCAACGACAAGACCTCACCGATCTACGGCATGCCGATCCTCAACGTCGACAAAGCCGAAAACGTGATCGTCCTCAAACGCTCGATGAAATCGGGCTTCGCCGGCATCGACAACCCGCTCTACGAAGACCCCAAAACCGCCATGCTCTTCGGCGACGCCAAGAAATCCATCGACGCCGTAAACAACGCCCTAAAACAACTCTAGCCTAATCGGTGAACAACGCCCTAAAAAAACTCTAGTCGCGCTTTTCGCCTTTGAGGAGTTTGGCGAGTTCGGCGTCCATTACGGATGTTTTTACGACGCGCAGGTGGGAGCGCGGTTTGGGGCGCTGGCGCGGGGCCGGCATGGTGAAGGTTGGGAGACGGCCGCCGAGTTTGCGGGCGACGATCAGCCAAACGATGAGCGCGACGACGAGCAGGGGTACGAGCTGGCCGATGAGATTCATCTCCGCGAGTCTAACACAACCGGCGATGAAGATGCTGGTGACCTGCGTCGCCGCCGTGCTGCTGGCGACGACCGCTCTCGCCGGTTGCGCCAAGGCAGCCGATCCGAGCGGCGCCGGCGATTCGGCGGCAACGGCGTGCGATAACTCGGGATTCCTCGCCGCGCAGCACGCGCACGTGAACCATGCCGAGGTCACGTTCTGCGGCACGGTCGTACGGCTGCGGCCGGCCAAGCACACGCGCAGCGGCTGGCATCGCTACGTCTACGTGGACGTCGGGCACGACAACGTGATCGAGATCGACGCCAACCTCGATGAGATGGGCAACTTCCCGGTCACCGACGGCGAGCAAGCCGTGGTGCGCGGTGAGTACTACTACGACCAGGATGGCCGCGAGGGCGTGCACTGGACGCACCATACCGACCGCGGCTCACACCCGCCGGGCTACCTCATCCTGAACGGCAAGACGTACAGCTAGCGCCGCGAGGCGATTGCGTCGACGGCGGTCGAGACCAGCGCCAGGATCGCGAGCCCGAGCATCGCGACCACGCCGATCACCAGCGTCGCGTAGTGGAACGGCACGCACCCGACCATCGCGATCGCCGCGAGAATAACGAGGACGCGCGAGCGCAGCGAGTACTTCGCGGCGTTGGCTTTGCGGCTCATCATCAGGAAGAGCACGTAGTAGAGCAGTCCGGCAAATTCGTAGGGGTAGCCGGCCGCGATTACGGCGTTCAGGTCAAAGTCTCCAGTCGGCGGCGTTCCACGTCGGGTTGAACGCGTTCGGCGCGAAGCCGTGCAATGCCGCGCGGTACGCGTAGATATACGAGGGGTCGAACAAGTACACGATCGGGACGGCGGCGGCCACCCGCTGCTCGATGGCCGAATATAGAGCCTTGCGTTCGGCTTGCGAGGGCGCGGCCAGCGCGCGGTGCTCGAGTGCGTCGACGTGCGGATCGCACCAGCGCATCACGTTGGCCGGGCCGTCGCACGTCAGTAGAAAACTGTCATCGGGATCGGCACCCATCGGCCACGGCACGTACGCAAGATCGAACGCGCCGGTCGCGAGCGCGCCGCCTTCGGCCTTCGGCAAGAACAGCTTCGCGTTGGTCACGGACTTCAATGTCAGTTCGATCCCGCGCGCGTGCAGCGCCCGCTCGATGAACGCCGCCGCGCGCACGCCCGTCTGGCTCTCCGGAAACTGCACGTAGGTCAGCGCGAGCCGTTTGCCGTTCTTCACGCGCACGCCGTCCGCGCCGCGCAACCAGCCTGCCGCATCGAAGAGCCGGTCGGCCGCTGCCGGATCGTACGCCGGTAAATGTACCGCCGGATCGCGCGCCCACGAGCCGAGCGGCTGCGCCGTGTCGACGACCGGATAGCGCTTGAACGTAATCTTGTCGCTGATCGCCTGACGGTCGATCGACGCCGCGATCGCGCGGCGCACGCGCACGTCGTCGAGCGGCGGATGCGTCGTGTTGAACGCCACTCCCGCGATCAGCGCCAGCGGAACGTACGTGAATGCAATCCCCGCGTGTCCGAGCATCGATTGCTGCTGCACGGGCGAGATCAAGTTCCAGTCGAGCGCGCCGCTGAGCAGCGAGGTATAGTTCGTGCCCGGATCGGGAACGATGCGAATGTCGAGCCGCTTCGTCGCCGGCGCGCCGCGCCAATACGCGGGATTGCTTTCGTACACGAGCCGCTCGCCGCGCTCCCACGACACGAACTTGTACGGGCCGTCGCCCACCGGCGCGCCGCCGAACGCCGCACGATCGAGCGGCGGTTCGTTCGCGAGCAAATGCGCGGGCAGCACGTACTGCGGCGCGGTACCGTAGCTGAATAACGTCGCAACTGCGGGCGCCCACGGCGCCTTGAGCACCACGCGCACGGTTTCATCGTCGATGCGCTCGGCGCGCGCCACGCGGTCGTAGCCTTCGCGCGAACCGACCGGATTGCGCGGATCGACGATCGCGTGCAGCGTGAAGAGCACGTCGCTCGCCGTCACCGGCACGCCGTCTTGCCAGCGCACGCCGTGCCGCAGACGGTATGTGATCGTGCGTCCGTCACGCGAGAGATCGCCGTTCGCGACGGTTGGGATGCGCGCCAGCAAAATGGGTATGGCGCGTCCGTGCGCATCGATATCGATAAACGGCTCGAATGCAAGCCGGGCCAGTTGCTGCTCGACGCTGTTGGCGTCGGCATGCGCGAAGAGCGGATCCAGCGTTTGCGGATCGGCGGCGATGGCAAAGCGCACGTTCGCGGCGGGCGTCCCGGTACCGCCGGTTCGCGTACAGGCCGTGGCCGCCAGCAGCAGCGCGATTCCAAGCCGGCGGAGAGCGGCGATCACCCCGCTGGCGGTTTTCCCCGGGGGGCCGAAGCCCTGCGGGGCCGGCCGCAACGGTCGGCCGAGGTGGGCGGTTTCAAGGTTTCGGTCTGATGCTCGAACTCGAATTACCACCCCCTGGTCAATCGCCGGCCGCCGCGCCGGCGTCGTTCGAACACAGGCGGCTACGCGACGGAGCCTTCTGGCAAACCGTCCCTCGGTACGCTGGGGTGGATGAGGCGACGTTTCTCGACCATGGCTGGCAAGGCCGAAACTCGGTCAAGACGCCGGACGAACTCTTCGCCACGATCGACGGGCTGGTCGACGCGGCGTTCATCGCCGACGCCCGCGAGGGCTTCGAGCTCGCGCCGATGGCCGTGCGGGTCTCGCCGTACCTCATCGCCGCGATCGACTGGTCGCAGCCCTACACCGATCCGATACGTCGCCAGTTCATCCCGCTGCGGTCGACCGCGCGCTCCGATCATCCGCGGCTGACGCTCGACTCGCTGCACGAACAGCAAGACTCGCCCGTACCGGGCCTGATCCATCGCTACGCCGACAAAGCGCTCTTTCTGCCGACGCAAACGTGCCCGGTGTATTGCCGCTTTTGTACGCGCTCGTACGTCATCGGACCCGACACCGAGAGCGTCGACAAACTCGCGCTCGGCAAGACGCCCGATGCATGGGGTCCGGTGTTCGATTACATCGCCGCGCATCCGGAGATCGAAGACATCGTCATTTCCGGCGGTGATGCCTACCAGCTCGCGCCGAAGAACATCACGCTCATCGGCGACGCGCTGCTCGCGATCCCGCACGTGCGGCGCATGCGCTTTGCAACCAAAGGCCTGGCCGTGATGCCGATGAAAATTCTGACCGACCCTGCCTGGGTCGATGCGCTCGTCGGCGTCGTCAATAAGGGCCGCGCGCTCGGCAAAGAAGTCGTCGTGCACACGCACTTCAACCACCCGAACGAAATCACCGCGATAACGGCGCGCGCCATGGCGGTGTTATTCGAGCGCGGGGTGTACGTGCGTAACCAAACCGTTCTCATGCGCGGCGTCAACGATGACGCCGCAACCATGTTGCTGCTGGTGAAGCGGCTCGAGTACGTCAACATTCACCCGTATTACGTGTACGTGCACGACTTGGTGAGCGGCGTCGAAGACCTGCGCACGTCGGTGCAAACCGCGCTGGACATCGAAAAAACCGTGCGCGGAGCGACCGCCGGCTACAACACGCCGACATTCGTCTGCGATGCGCCCGGCGGCGGCGGCAAGCGCGACGTGCACTCGTTCGAATGGTACGACCGCGAAACCGGGGTGTCGGTGTGGACCGCGCCGAGCGTCAAGCCCGGCAAGTATTTCCTGTACTTCGACCCGCTCAACGCACTCGAGCCGCGCATGCAAGCGCGCTGGGCCGTACCGGAACTGCAAGACCGCATGATCGCCGACGCCTTGGCCCATGCGGGCGGAACCGCCGCCGCACTCGCCTAAGCCCCCACGCATGCTCGTCAACTGCGTCATCTACACGTTTCCGGCCGACAAAGCCGAGGAAGCGGCGAAAGCTCTGGTCCCGTTGCGCGACGGATCGCGCGCCGAGGCAGGCTGCATCACGTTCGACGTTTCGCGCAGCAACGAAGATCCCAACGTCTTCGTGCTCTACGAAGAGTGGCGCGATCAGGAGGCGCTCGACGTGCACTACAAGACCGCGCACTTCGAGAAGTACGGGATCAACGGGATACGCGTGCTCGCGAGCAACCGCGTCGCCCATCGCTGCCGGCCGCTCGAATAACGCCGCACATGATGCGGTGGTGTGTCTTCTGCGGTTCGTCGCCGGGCAACGATCCGCGCTTCGTTGAGTATGCGACCGCGGCCGGCACCGCGATCGCGCAGAGCGGCAACGAACTCGTCTACGGCGGAGGCCGGACCGGGCTCATGGGGGCCGTGGCGGATGCAACGATCGCTGCGGGCGGCCGGGTCATCGGCGTCATCCCGCGGCACCTCGAGGAGCGCGAGGTCGCGCATCGCGGCATCAGCGACCTGCGCGTCGTCGGGTCGATGCACGAGCGCAAGGCCCTCATGGCCGAGCTGAGCGGCGGCTTCATCGCGCTGCCGGGCGGCTTCGGGACCTTCGAAGAATACTGCGAGGTCGTGACCTGGGTCCAGCTCGGGATCCAGCGCAAGCCCTGCATCCTAGCCAACCTCGACGGCTTCTACGACCCCTTGGTGGCGCAGTTCGACCGCGGCCGCGATGCCGGGTTTATCACGCCGGTCAACCGCGAAATCGTCCAAGTGGTGACATCCCTTGCGGGTTTACTGGCCGTCGTTTCAAGGAACACCTCGACGGAGCGCATACTTCCCTAGGCGAGGAAAGAAACGTTGGGAGGAATCGGGCGGCGCGCTCTTGTGGTCGATGATAACGCGATCATGCGCACGATCGTGGGTCGCATTCTGCGCGAAGCGCAGTTTGATATCGTGGAAGCCACCAACGGCGCCGAAGCAATTCAGGCGTTTTTTCGCGATAAGCCCGACATCGTGCTGATGGATCTCAACATGGACGGCATCGACGGCACGGCGGCGATCCGCGGCATCTTGCAGATCAACCCGACGGCCCGCATCGTGGTGTGCTCGGCGACGAGCGACGCCCACATCGTCCTCAACCTGCTCAAGCTCGGCGCGAAGGGCTACGTAACGAAGCCCTTCACGCCGGAGAAGTTGCTCAACGCAATCGACGCCGCCCTCGCAGCGTGATGCGGTGGCCTAGCCCTCGGTGAGGGCTTCGCGGATGATGCGCTCTTGCTCGACCGCGTGCGCGCCCGGATAGCCTTCGGAGGGGCTAGCGCGGTACGAGCGGCCGATGTAGCCGAGGTCGCCGAACTTCTTCGGTAGACGTTCGACCACGCGGCGGCGGACGTGCGCCCGCGCGCCCATGTTCTTCGGCTCTTCCTGAACCCAATGGACCGACTTGAGATTCGGGTACGTCGTGGTCAGGAGTTCGAGGATCGCATCCGCCGGCAACGGCGAGAGCAGCTCGACGCGCGCGATGGCGGTCTTGGTCGCCTTCGGGTAGAGTGCGCTCGAGGTGAGATCGTAGTAGATCTTGCCCGAGCAGAGCAGCAGACGTTCCACCGACTTACGATCCTCGGCATTGGTGTAGCGCGGGTCGTCGATCAACGCATGGAACGCTCCGTCGACGAGTTCGTCCAGCGTGCCGTAGGCAGCGCGGTTGCGTAGCAGCGATTTCGGCGTCATGATGACGAGCGGGAAGGCTTCCTCGGCCTTCGCTTGGGCGCGCAGCAAGTGGAAGTACTGCGCGGCCGTCGAGCAGTTCGCAACGCGAATGTTGCCTTCGGCCGACAGCGAGAGCCAGCGCTCGAGACGGGCGCTCGAATGTTCCGGTCCCGCACCTTCATAGCCGTGCGGCAGCAGCATGGTGAGACGCGTCGTTTCGCCCCACTTCGCCGCACCGGCGGAGATGAACTGATCGATGATAATCTGCGCACCGTTGTTGAAGTCGCCGAACTGCGCTTCCCACAACACCAGCGCTTCCGGCGCTTCGGTCGAGTAGCCGTACTCGAAGCCCAGGCACGCGTACTCGGAGAGCGGCGAGTTGTGGATTTCGAACGAGGCCTTCGCCGCCGGCAGATGCTGAAGCGGGATGTACTTCTCGTTGGTGTTCGCGTCGTGCAGCGCCGCGTGGCGGTGGCTGAACGTTCCGCGCTCGGAATCTTGTCCGGTCAGGCGGATCGGCGTGCCTTCGCTGAGCAGCGCGGCGAAGGCCAGCGCTTCGGCCAAGCCCCAGTCGACTTCGCCTTCGAGTTGCAGCGCCGATTTGCGCTTGGCGAACTGCGCGGTGAGTTTTTTGCTCGGCGTGAAGCCGTCGGGCGTCGCCACGACCGCTTCCGACCACGCGAGCAACTTCGCGCGTTCGACGCCGGTCTCGATCGCCGCAGCGCGCGTGCCGCCCTTGGATTTCTGCGTGATGAGCTTCTTCGCGCCGTGTTCTTCCTTGACGTTGCGATGCGCCTCGGTGATGCGCGCCGTCGCGGCCTCTTGCATCGCCGTGACTTGCTCGCTCGTCAGCACGCCCTGCGCGACCAGCCGGGCAGCGAACAGCTCGCGCACGGTCGGATGCGTCTTGATGGTTTCATACATCAGCGGCTGGGTGTATGCGGGCTCGTCCTGCTCGTTGTGTCCGAAGCGGCGATAGCCGATCAGGTCGATGAGCACATCGCGGCCGAACTTGCGGCGGAAATCAATCGCCAGATGCACCGAGGCAATGCACATTTCGACGTCGTCGGCGTTGACGTGCACGATCGGCAGATCGTAGCCCTTCGCCAAGTCCGAAGCGTAGCGCGTCGAGCGGCCTTCCATCGGATCGGTGGTGAAGCCGATCTGGTTGTTCGAAATGATGTGGATCGTGCCGCCGGTGGCGTAGCCCGCAATCGCTTGCAGGTTGAGCACTTCGGCGACCACGCCTTGCGCCGCGAATGCCGCGTCGCCGTGGATGAGGATCGGGGCGGCGATCTGCGCGTCGAACCTCGCGATATTGTTGCTGCGATCGGTTTGCAGGCAGCGCGTCATGCCTTCGACGACGCCGTCGACCGCTTCGAGGTGCGACGGGTTGTTCGCCAGCTCGACCGTGATCTTCGTGCCGATCGGCGTGACGTAGGTGCCTTCGGCGCCGTGATGGTACTTGACGTCGCCGGTAACGTCGACTTCGTCGAGATCCGGTTCGGCCGTCTTCATCGCGCCGGCTTCGAACTCGGCCAGCAGTTCTTCGTATGGACGGTTGACGACGTGCGCGATGGCGGAGAGGCGGCCGCGATGCGCCATGCCGAGGACGGCGGTTTGCGTGCCGTCTTCCGCCAGCATCGAGATCGTCTCTTCGAGCATCGGAATCATCACGTCCAGACCTTCGATCGAGAAGGTCTTCTGCGACATGAACTGTTTACGGAAGTAGCGCTCCATCGTCTCGACCTTGGTGAGACGCTGGAGAATTTGAACTTTGCGCTGCGGCGTGAGTTCGCGGCGGTGCATCGAGCCTTCGATGTACTCGCGCAGCCACTCACGCTGTTCGACGTTAGAGATGTGCTCGATCTCGTAGGAGATCGTGCCGCTGTAAACATTGCGCAGGTTCGGCAGCACCTCGGCGAGCGTGTCGCCGGGCACCTTCACGCGCAGCACTGTTGCCGGCACCGCGTTCATCATCGCCGGGGTGAGCTTGTAGGTGTTGGTGTCGAGCGACGGATCGCCGGGCGGCGGCGAGCCGAGCGGATCGAGCGACGCCGCAAGATGGCCGTGACGGCGATAGGCCGACACGATCGCCGAGCCCGCCGCGATGCCGCGCAGCATCTCTTCCGACGGCATGCCGGCGAGTTCGCCCGACGTGCTGCTGGGCGCGCGCGGCGGCGCAAACGTTTGCGCGCCGGCGTTCGCGTTCGCGTTGACGGCATCGCCGCGGACGCTCGCCGTGAGACCGAAGTCCGCGAAGACGTTCTCGTAGAAGTTGGCGGCGCCGTTAAGGAACTCGTCGATGCGCTTGAGGAACTCGCCCGACGCCGCACCTTGGATGATGCGGTGGTCGTAGGTCGAGGTCATCGTCATAACTTTTTCGATCGACAGCGATTTGAGCGTCGAGTCGGGCGCGTGCGAGAAGCCCGGCGGATATGCGATCGCGCCGGCCGCAACGATCGTGCCTTGGCCGATCATCAAACGCGGCACGGATGCGATCGTGCCGATACCGCCGGGATTGGTCAGCGTGAACGTGGCGCCGGTCTGTTCTTCAACCGTGAGTTTGTTGTCGCGCGCTTTGGCCACGAGATCTTCGTAGGCGGCGCGGAATTGTACGAAGTTGATGCCGGCTGCGTTCTTGATCACCGGCACGACGAGCGTGCGCGAACCGTCTTTGCGTTGCGAATCGACGGCCAGACCGAGGTTAATGCCGGCCTCGACGCGCTGCGGTTTGCCGCCCTCGCGGCGGAACGACGCGCACATTCCGGGCTGTTCTTTCGCTGCTTGCGCGATGGCAAACGCGATCAGATGCGTGAACGAGATCTTCTCGCTGCGGCCCGCGCCCTTGAGCGCCGAGTTGAGTTCGGCGCGGCGCAGTTCGAGCGTGCCGACCGAGAGCGTGCGGAACGACGTGGCCGTCGGGATCGACGTGCTCTGGTCCATGTAGCTGGCCAGCGTCGCGGCCGAGCCTTTGATGTCGGTAACCTTCGTTTCGGCCGTCACCGGCGGATACGCGATCGCGGCGGCGCCGTTGGTCTTCGCCGCGCCGTTCGCTGCGGCAGGCTTCAAAGTGCCGGCGGCCATCGCGGCATCAACGTCTTCGCGCAGGATCAGCCCGTCGGGCCCGGTGCCCTTGACGCCGGAGAGGTCGAGGCTGAAACGATCGGCGAGCCGCCGGGCATGGTGCGAGACGGTTTTGGAGAGGGCGCCCGTACCGGCGCTGTTCTTCTCGGGCGGCGGCGCGGCCGAGCCGGCCTCGCCGTACGACGCCGGAGTGACCAAGGTGGGTTCGGAGCCGGCCGGCTTCGGCGCCGGGGCCGCCGCGGCGGCACCCTCGGGCTTGGCGGCAGTGGTGTCGATCTCGATCAGTACCGAGCCGACCGCGATCGTGTCGCCCTCAGCACCGTGCAGCGCCGTAATTACGCCCGAGGCCGTGGAGGGCACCTCGACGTCGACCTTATCGGTCGTGACGTCGACGATGGTCTCGCCCTCATCGACCCATTGACCGACCTTCTTTCGCCACTCGACAATCGAGCCTTCGGTGACCGACTCTCCCATCTCCGGAAGGGTCACCTTTACTAGGGAATCGAGCACGCGCTGTCCACTCCATTTGCGATCTTTGAGGTACGAGTAATTTTGCGGTTATCGAGATTATCTGCCTGCACTACAACCAAAGAAACGACAAAAGCGAGGCACTTGTCCTTGGGGACTAAAAGTGTGCGCTTGCTTCCTTCGGCACCGCTAGCCGCCGGATGTCCGCGGCACGGCCGGGCCAGCCGGCAATGAGCGGTTCGGCGTAGCCGCCCGTGAAGCACGCCGGAGTGAAGCCCGGCGCCATCGTGCAGCCGAACAGGGCGTACCGCCCGCCCGCGAGCAACTCGCCGGCCTGCCAGGTGCCGGCCGGAACCGTGAACTGCACGGCGTGACCGGCGGCCGGATCCGGTCCCATGACGACGTCGCGATCGGCGCCGCCGGGTTCGAGCAGGATCAGCCGGAACGGATCGCCCGCGTAAAAGTGCCACACCTCATCCTGCGTGAGGACGTGAAAGAGCGAACGGCTCGGCGGATCGGCGGCATAGAGCGCGACGATCGCCGTCGATGCGCTCGAGCGATACGTTTCGGCAAACAGCGTGCCCTCGACCGGCAACGGCTGCAGATCGAATCGTTCGATCAGCGCGCGTACTTCGGGTTCCACAGGACGCTGCTTGGATCAAACGGTAACCGTCCCATGGTGATCGCACCGGAAATCGCCGCACTGCTCGACCTGCGCGAGCGCGCCGTTCTCGTAACCGGTTCGAGCAGCGGCATCGGCGCCGGCATCGCGCGGCGTCTCCACGCCGCCGGCGCGCGCGTCGCCGTGCACTACGCGACCGCGCGCGTCGCCGCAGAAATGCTGGCGGGTGAACTCGGCGAACGCGCCTGTGTCGTGCACGGCGACGTCGAACGCGACGCGGAGCGCTTATGCACGGATGTGATCGCGGCGTTCGGCGGGCTCGACGCGGTGGTGAACAACGCCGGCATTCAGCCGGTGAATGCGCTGATCGATCTGAGCGCGGACGACGTGCGCGAGATGCTGCGCGTGAACGTGGAAGGCACGATTGCGCTGACGCACGCTGCGGCGAAGCACATGATTGCGCGCGGCGACGGGGGCGCAATCGTCAACATCGCCTCGATCGAAGGCCTGCAGCCGGCACCGGGACACAGCCACTACGCGGCATCGAAGGCGGCGGTGCTGATGCACACGCGCGCGGCGGCCCTCGAACTCGGACCGCGGCACATTCGCGTGAACGCGGTTGCGCCGGGCCTGATCGACGCTGCCGGTCTCGCGGAGGCGTGGCCCGACGGCGTGAACCGCTGGCTCGGCGCGTGTCCGCTCGAACGTCTCGGATCGACCGAAGACGTGGGCGACGCCGTGCTCTTTCTGCTGTCGGATGCGGCGCGCTGGATCACCGGCGCAACGCTCGTGGTCGACGGCGGCATGCTCGCGCGCCCAACCTGGTAGGACCTAGCGCATTACTGCGCCGCCGTCGACGACCAGCGTCTGGCCGGTGATGAAGTCGCTATCGGGTGAGGCGAAGAACGCCACGGCGCCGGCAAGGTCTTCCGGTTTTTGCACGCGCTTGAGCGCACGGCTCCCGGCGGCCGACGTACGCATGGCGAGTACGGCGTCATCCGGCTCTTCTTCACTCAGCGTGCTTCCCGGTGCGATGCAGTTGACGCAGATGCTGTATTGACCGAGTTCGGTTGCGAGCGTGCGCGTGAAACCGACGATGGCGGCTTTTGAAGTGACGTAGTGGATGCGCGTGCCCGTGCGCTCCCAAACGGTGCCCGAACCGATGTTGATGATCTTACCGTAGCCTTGTTCTTTCATATGCGGAACGACGGCGCGGCAAGCCAGCCATACTCCGCGGACGTTGACGTCCATCAAGCGGTCCCATTCGTCTTCGGAGATTTCGTCGAACGGAACACGCGACATCGGCACGACCGAGAACATCGCCGCGTTATTGACGAGGACGTCGATCCGTCCGAACGCGTCGATCGCGCTCTTCGCCAACGCGTCGTTGCCGGCGGCCGTCGACACATCGGCCGCCACCGCGATCGCCTCGATCCCCGCCGCAGCGCACTCCCCGCTCACGCTTTTCGCGGCGGCGCCGTCGATGTCGGCGACCACGAGTCTCGCGCCTTCAGAACCGAGTCGAAGCGCATACGCTTTACCGATCCCATGGCCGCTGCCGGTGACGATCGCTACACGGCCGTCAAGTCGTCTGCTCACCGCGGCTCAACGGCCTCGCGACAAGACGACGGTCGATCCGAGCACGCCGCTGAGATCGAAGTGCTGATCGATGACGCCGGACTTGTACGCGAAATCGAGCGGTCCCTGAAAGTCGGCCGCGGTCACGGTCTCCGCGGTCGTGGAGCGGATGCCGCGTCCGAGCACCGCTGCGTCTTGGCCCGAAAAGGCGGCGACGAGATCGGTCGTTGCGGCCTGATTGGCATTCGTAAACTTCGCTGCCTCGAGGAGCCCGGCCGTGAACGCCTTTACCGTATCGGGATTTTTTGCGATGTAATCGGCCGTCGCAACCCAGCATGAGAGCGCGAAACGCGATGCGACCGCATCGTAGGGCGTACCGAGCTCACGGTACTTGCCGGTTTCGAGCGCGACGGTGAGATATGGCGGCTTGAGCAGCACCGCGTCGATACGGCCCGCGTCGAGCGCAGCAAGTTGTTCCGTTTGCTTCAACTCGACCGAGCGCAGCGACTTGCCGTCGCCGCCCTTTTGATCGAGCCACGAGCGAATCGCCATGACCGAGATGTCTTTCGCGGAATCGCCGCCGAGGATCTTGCCGTTGAGATCGCGCGGCGTTTTGATCGGCCCGTCTTTCGCCACCAGCAGAAAGCCGTCGGGATGATCGGCGCGATAGAGCGACGCCGGCGCGATGATACGCAGCGGTACGCCGTGCGCGTACGCTTCGTAGACCGGCCACAAACTGCCCGATCCGAAATCGGCCGAGCCGCCGACGACGGCGGCATAGATCGCGGAGCCGCTGCCGATCGCCACGATGTTCGCATCGATCCCGCGCTTGCGGAAGAGCCCGGCTTTCTCCGCATATAACACCGACTTCGCGCCGTCGGTCGGAACCTCGAGCACGCGAACGGTTTTGAGTTCGTCCGCGGCCGCGCGCTGCGCGTTGACGGCAACGCCCAGCGACGTGAGCGCGGAGAGTCGAATGAAGTCACGGCGGTGCAGCATACGCTACGGCGCCTTCTTCGAGGCCGGGTCTTTCCCCGCGTCGACCAAGGCCGCGAACAGCGCCGCGCTCGTGCCGGAATCGAGCGCGACGGTCGACTCCGGATGCCACTGCACCGCGAGCCAAAACTGCGGCGCCTCGATCAGCTCGAGCGCCTCGATCACGCCGTCCGGCGCGCGCGCAACGACGCGCAGGTCGTCCGCGACGCGATCGACGGCCTGATGGTGGCGCGAGCCGGTGATCAGCGCGTCACCGGCGATGCGCGCGAGCCGCGACCGGGCGGAGATCGTCAGGCGATGCTCGTCGATCAGTCCACGATAGATGCGGCCGTCTTCCGGACGGCTGTGCGCCACGCTCGCGCCGTACACGTCGGGGACGTGCTGGTGCAGTGTGCCGCCGAGCGCGACGTTCGCAACTTGCAGTCCGCGGCAAATCGCGAGCACCGGTAGTTGCCGCTCGAGCGCGGCATGCATGAGCGCGAGTTCGTAGTCGTCGCGCGCGGCGGACGCGGTTTCCGTCTGCGCGTGCCGCGCAGCGCCGTAGTGCGCCGGATCGATGTCTTCGCCGCCCGAGAAGATGATGGCATCGAAGCCGGCGACGTCGGCGGCGACGCGCGTAGCGTCGGGCATCAGTCGGACCGGCTCACCGCCCGCTTGCCGGACCGCTTCTTCGTATTCGGTTACATCATAATCCGGATCGGCGGTAATGCCGATCCGCGGCGTGCTCACACATTCAGATAGCGGACGAGAAACGCCAGGACCTTTCGCGCGGCGTCGGCAGCGGCAGCCGCATCGTAGCGAATGGGTTGGCCGAAGAACATGCGATCGGGTCCCGGCACATCGAAACCGTGCGTCGCGCCCGGATATGTCGTGATCGTCTCGTTTTTCCCGGCTGCCGTGCCTTTGTTCACCATCGCGACGCACGGCGCCGGCGGGGTAACGGTGTCGGCGCTGCCGTCGAAGATCGCAAGCGGGACGTTATCGAGATCGCCGCTCTCCTCGCACGACGGGTAGTAGATCGCGGCCGCGCGCAAGCCGGCCGGCGGCGGCGCGCCGTGCGCATCGATCAGCTTCAGCGCCGCGTCGGCGCCCATCGAGAAACCGACGACGCCCAGGCGATCCGCGGCGACATACGGCTGCGTGCGCAACCACGCGAGCGTCGCGCGAGCCGCGCCGGCTTCGTCGCCGTCGGAATTGCCGGTGCATGCGGTCTGCATCTTGTGCGGGGCGAGCGCATCGAGTGCGACGCCGACGTAACCGCGCGCCGCAAGACGGTCGGCGGCGACGGCCAGGAAGCCGTTGAATCCGACGCACCCGTGCAGCAGCAAGACGGCCGGAAACGGACCGTTACCTTCCGGCCGCACAACGTAGACGGGGATCGCGGGCGTATCGCGCGTCGCCGGGACCGAAAGCATATTGGCGGCCTGCGAGGGAACCGCCGGGACCAGGAACGAGACGAGCGCCAGAGCGCCCGCAAGGAGCTGAAAAATGCGTGCCATGGCGGGAATATTACTACGCACTGCGTATTAATGCAAGATGCCTCCCAAACGGCTGGTCTCCGACGCCGCCCTCTTGCGCAGCGCGGTCTCCGGCCTGCAGCGGCGTTTGCGCGCGCAAGACGACACCGATAACGTCAGCCCGACGGGCCTGAGTATCTTGGGCCGTCTGCTGCGTACCGGCGTCGCCAACGCGACGGAGATCGCAGAGCTCGAACATTTGCAGCCGCAGTCGCTCACGCGCGCGCTCAAGAGCCTCCACGACGACGGGTTGATCGACCGCTGGATCGATGAAGATGACCGCCGCCGCACGTCGCTCGCCATCACGCCCAAAGGCGAGGCGTTGCTGCGTGAGACGATCCGTAAACGCATCGCCTGGCTCGCGCGCGTGATGGAATCGCGCCTCACGCCGGACCAACGCGACACGATTCGCGCTGCGGCCCTGCTGATGGAACGAATTACCGGCGGAGCCGATCCCGCGCGACCGTCCGACGCACTTTTCAACCTGATCCCCACCACGCACGTAGCCGACGTTGCGGAATCGCTGCGCTTCTACGAACGCCTCGGCTTCGTCGAAGACGGACGCTTCGAGGACAACGGCGCGCTGACGTGGGCATCGATGCACGCGCGCAGCGTGCGCGCCGCCCGCATCATGTTCGAACGCTCGCTCGGTCCGGTCGATCCCGACGCGCAAGCCGTGTATTTCTATTGCTGGAGCGACGATCTCACCGCACTGCACGCGCGCCTCACCGAAGACGGCCTCGCGCCGAGCCCCATCACCCACCCGCCCCACATGCGTGACGGCGAGTTCCGCCTCACCGATCCCGACGGTTACCAGCTCGTCATCGGACAGCCCCGCAGACGATAGTACGGATGCCGGCTGTGCCTCGATAAGCTCGGGATGACTATCGGGGGCGGCGCCGGAAGTCGCGCGGCATGAACTGCTGCCAACACGAACATTACGCGAGTTCTGCAGACGGCGATTACGGTTTCGAAGTCGACGGCGCACGCATCACGTACGGCCGCGGCGTGTTGGCGGAACTGGGCGAAGCGGCGAAAGCGCTGCACATGAAGCGCGTCGCGGTGTTCGTCGATGCCACGTTGCGCGATCGCGACTTCGTGAAGACCGCGCTCGATTCGCTGCGGGACGCGAAGATGGACGCGGTCGTCTACACCGACATCGCGGTCGAACCGACCGATGCCTCGTTCAAGCAAGCCGCAGCGTTTGCGGCCGACGGCAAGTTCGACGGCTACGTCTCCATCGGCGGCGGATCGACGATGGATACGTGCAAAGCGGCCGATCTCTACGCGACCTATCCGGCCGACTTCATGGATTACGTCAACGCCCCGATCGGCGCCGGCCGGCCGATTCCCGGCCCGCTCACGCCCCACATCGCATGCCCGACCACGTGCGGAACCGGCAGCGAATGCACGGGCATTGCGATCTTCGACTACCTCGCAATGAACGCCAAGACCGGGATCCGCGCGCGCGAATTGCGGCCCACGCTCGGCATCGTCGATCCCGACGTGACGCGCTCGCTGCCCGCGATGGTCGTGGCCTGCAGTGGCTTCGACGTGCTGAGCCACGCGCTTGAATCGTACACCGCGCTGCCGTATACGCGGCACGCGCGTTCGCCGAAGGGGGTCGCCCGCTCGCTCTCGCAAGGCGCCAATCCGTACAGCGACGTCGGCTGCGTCGGCGCGCTGCCGATCATCGGCGAACACATCGCGCGCGCGGTCAACGATCCGAGCGATGACGTTGCGCGCGAGCGGATGATGTTTGCCGCGATGCTGGCCGGCATTGCCTTCGGCAACGCGGGCTGTCATTTGCCGCACGCGATGTCGTACGCGGTATCCGGCAACGTCAAAGAGTTTCGCGCGCCCGGTTACGCGCCCGATGAAGCGATGATCCCGCACGGGATGTCGGTGATCCTCAACGCGCCCGCCGTGTTCCGGTTCACCGCGCCGGCCTGTCCCGAACGTCACCTCGACGCGGCGCGAATGCTGGGCGCCGACGTGCGCGGTGTGGGTTTCGACGATGCGGGCGAGGTTCTAAGTGCGCGCATCACGGAACTCATGAAGGCCACCGGCATCCCCAACGGGCTGGCCGAGGTCGGATACGAAGCGCGCGACATCGAGGCCCTGGTCGACGGCTCGTTTCCGCAAAAGGGTCTGATCAACAACGCCCCCCGCGAAACCACACGCGAACAACTGCATTCGCTCTACGCGAACGCTTTGCACCACTGGTAGTAAGGGAGCACCCATGACAACGCGTTTCGGAGCGCGCGCCGCGCGCCTGCTGCTCGCCCTCGCGGTCGCGGCGGCGACGACCATCGGCCCCGCGTCCGCGCAAGTCGTTCCCGCCATGCCCGCGCCGGTCGCCGTAACGCTCGCGCCGGCAACGACGGCGCTGCTCGTGATGGACGTGATCTCGTCAATCTGCAACCCGCAACAGCCCAACTGCCTCGCGATGGTGCCGCGCGTAGCGAACCTGATCGCCGCCGCGCGCAAAGCCGGCGTCTGGGTGCTCTATAGCGCCGCCGCACCAACGGGGCTCGTTGCGCCGGTGGCGACGCCGCCATTCCTGGCCGCCATCGCCCCGCAGAGCGGCGACCCGATCGTGCTCGGCGCCGGCCAAGACCGCTTCTACTCGACCGCGCTCGATGGTTTGCTGCGCGCGCACGGCATCACGACGCTGATCCTGGCCGGCTGGCGCGAGAACGGCTCCGTGCTCTACACCGCAGTGGGCGCCAACCTCCACGGCTACACCGCGGTCGTCGCCGAAGACAGCACCTCGGCGAGCACCGACTACGATATCGCCATCGGCCGCTATCAGCTCCTGACGCAATTGAGCAACAACGCGAAGAACGAGCCGCTTAAGAAAGGCACCACCACGCTGAGCCGCGGCGATTTGATCACGTTTCGTTAGTGAGCGCGGTCACGAAACGATGTACAGTTCAGGGTACGCTTTGAACTTGTAAGCGGGATTGGGCAAGTAGCCGTCTAGAAGCGCACTTTATGGGGTGCTTAAGGACCTCGTGAAAGTTCGTTTTTGGGGCACACGAGGGTCGATCGCAAAGCCCGGGCCGTCTACAGCCCGGTACGGCGGAAACACGTCCTGCATTGAAGTTCGCTCGTCGCAGGGCACCCTCGTCGTCATCGATTGCGGCACCGGTTCGCACGGTCTCGGCCAAACGCTCGTCGACGAAGGCGTCACGCGCGGCTGTTTGCTGATCAGCCACACGCATTGGGACCACATCCAAGGCCTGCCGTTTTTTGCGCCGCTGTTCCAGCCTTCCAACGAGTGGGACATCTGCGGACCGAAGGGCTTGAGCGGATCGCTACGCGAGACGCTCGCGGGTCAAATGGAGTCGACCTACTTCCCGGTCGCGCTCGAATCGCTCGGCGCGACGATTCGCTATTGGGATTTGCTGCAGGGCAGTTTCCAAGTCGACGACATCCGCGTCTCCACGCACCATCTCAATCATCCGGCGCTGACGCTCGCCTACCGGCTCGAGTGCGACGGGGCGAGCGTCGTCTACGCGTGCGATCATGAAGTGTACTCGCACGCCGCCGCCGACGGTCACGTCCGGCTCGACGGACCCGACCTGCGGCACGCCGAGTTTGCGGCCGGCGCGGATCTGCTGATCCACGATTCGCAATACACGGCATCCGAATATCCGAACAAGATCAACTGGGGTCACAGCACGATCGAGTACGCGATGCGCGTCGCGCGCGAAGCGGGCGTCGGACAACTCGCGCTGACGCACCACGATCCGCTGCGCACCGACGACGAGCTCGATCTGCTGGTCGAACGCGCCGAAGCCACGATGCGCGAGTACGGCTCGCCGATTCACGTCTTTGCCGCCGCGGAAGGCCAATCGATCGACGTGAAGGCCGCGTCGCCGAACGCCGCCGAGCCGGCCGCCGCGATCGCACAGAATTCGATCCAAACCACCGAGAACGCCCAGACGGTGCTCGTCGGGCTGTACGATCCCGAAATGGTCACGCTGTTCGGCAACGCGATCTCGACCGATCCGAGCCTGCGCGCCGTGACGGTGACGAATGCTGATGACGTGCGTTCCGCCGCGGCCAACGACCGGCTCTCGGTCGTGATTCTCGAGCACGCTCCCGGTCACGATGCGCTCGCGATGTGCCGGCAGATCGTCGCCGACCGGGCTGACGACCGTCGCCGTTTGCCGATTCTGGTCGTAGCCGACCAAGAATATCCCGGTGGTGCGAAAGCCGGCGTCACCGAGTGGCTCGTCAAGCCGTTCTCGAGCGTCTACGCGCAAGCCAAGGTGCAAGCGTGGGTTCATCGCGGGACGAGCCGCTGGAAGAAAGCCGCCATTCCGTCCGACGAAGACCGCCGCCTGAACACGTTGCGCGCGATGGCGATTTTCGACACGCTGCCGGAAGCGCGCTTCGACCGGATCACGCGCCTCGCGAGCCGTTTCTTCGCCGCACCGATTGCGTTGATCACGCTGGTCGATCCCGACCGACAGTGGTTCAAGTCGCGCGTGGGGCTGAACATCCGCGAGACCTCGCGCGAATCGTCGTTCTGCGCGCACGCCGTGTTCGACCGCTCGACGCTGGTGATCAACGATGCGCTCGTCGACGACCGCTTCGCCGAGAACCCGCTCGTCGTCGACGAGCCGCGCGTACGATTCTATGCCGGCGCGCCGTTGATTCTGACCGACGGCACGTGCGCCGGCTGTCTCGCGGTCCTCGACACGCGCCCGCGCTGGTTTGCCGCCTCCGACGTCCAGTTGCTCGAAGACCTGCGTGACCTGGCCGTCAGCGAACTCGAACGCTCCGCCGCCGGCGCCTCAACCGAGGATTCGCGCCTCGCCTGACCAGGATCGTGGCGGTCCCTCGACAAGCTCGGGATGACATGAGGGTCGCGCGTTATCTTCTCGATGGAAAAACCCGCATCGGCGTGAGCACCGGCGGCGACTTCGGATTGCTTGCGCCGGAGGTTTCGAGCATCACGGCAGCGCTTGCGGCGAAAACGCACGCGGTCGTCGAGCCGCTCGGCGCGTCCACGCTGCAGATTCCGCTGGACGCCGGCGCACGGATCTTTTGCATCGGCGTCAACTATCGCTCGCACGTCGCCGAAACGCATCGCGAGGTCGAACCGCAGCCGTCGGTGTTCATTCGCACGCAGGCGAGCATCGTCGCGCACGGCGCCGGCATGGTGCGCCCGACGATCTCGGATAACTTCGACTACGAGGGCGAACTCACGGTCGTCATCGGACGTGCCGGCCGCTTGATCTCACAGGCCGACGCTCTCAAACACGTCGCCGGCTACACGTGTTTCAACGACGGCAGCATCCGCGATTTTCAGAAACACTCGACGACGTCGGGCAAGAACTTCGAAGCGAGCGGCGCATGCGGACCGTGGGTCGTCACGGCCGACGAGCTGCCGGATCCATCGAAGCTCACGCTCGTCACGCGGCTCAACGGCACGGAAGTGCAGCGCTCGACGACCGACCTGCTCATTCACTCGATCCCGCGCATCATCGAGTACATCTCGATTATCACCACGCTCGAACCGGGCGACATCATCGCGACCGGGACGCCGGCCGGCGTCGGCTCGCGCCGCACGCCGCCGCTCTGGATGAAGCCGGGCGACACGATCGAGGTCGACATCTCCGGCATCGGCGTGCTCTCGAACCCGATCGTCCAGGGCCGCTAGGCCCCGATCGACAACGCGATGTAGGTGAGGTTCTCGTCGCGGTCGTTGCGCAGGCCGTGCACGCTGTTGCGCGGATGCACCGCGAACTGTCCGGCCTCAATCCGCTCTTGCCGCCCATCCTCCATCGTGACGATGCCGCCGCCGGAGACGATGAACCACGCGTGCGAGGTTTCGGGGTGCATGTGCACCGCCTGTTCTTCGCCCGGCGAAATCGTGATGACGACCGCGCGAAACTCATCGCCCACGTACATGCGGCCGGCGCGCTCCTTCGTCTTACCGATCACCACGTGATCGGCGATCGTCATGATGCGCTCGTTCGGATCCGTTTTCGGGCGATCGGTGAAGCGCGCGGCGATGACCTTGACGTCGTCCATACGGCTCCTTGAGGTGGCGAACCAGGGATGGTAGAACTCTAACTACAACTCTAAGGGCGCGCTCCGGGGAAGTCAACCGGGCCACGTGGGGGATAGGGATTTTATGCGTATTTTGATCACCGGCGTGAGCGGTTACGCGGGGTACTACGCCGCGATGCGGCTGGCCGCGGCCGGCCACGAAGTGACCGGCATCGTGCGCAATCCCGATCAGCCGCGCTTGAACATCCTGCGTTCGCGCGAGATCAAGCTCGTCGTCGGCGACGTGTCGCAACCCGGCACCTATCGCGAGCTGCTCGCGAACAGTCACGTCATCATTCACACGATGCTCGACAAAAAGGCGCCGCTCGCGACCGATCGCACGCTCTTCGCCGAGATCAGTGCGCTGCCGCAAACGCCGGGTGCGCGACGGCGCTTCATCTACACCACCGGTTGCTCGATCTTCGGTAAACTCGACGTGCGCATCATGGACGAGACGACGGAACCGAATCCGAAGCATTTTCTCGCCTTCCGCCGCGAGCTCGAAAAAGAGGCGCTGGCGATCGCGACCGTCGGCGTCGTGGTGCTGCGTCCCGGTTTCATGTACGGCAACGACGGCTACAACAGCCAGGCCACCGACTGGTTCGAGATGGGCGACTCGGGCGAGGGCATTTATCGCGGCGATCGCACGAAAAGCTGGTCGTGGATCCACATCGACGATCTGGCCGACGCGTTCGTGCGCGCGACCGAAGCCGGCCGCGAGATCGACGGCGAACTGTTCAACCTCGCCGACGACCGACAGCCGCTCTGCGTCGACGTGATGCGCCGATGCGTGACCGTGGCGGGCTACAACGGCGAGATCACGTTCGCCGGCCCGATGGAAGGCAACAACACGAGCACCTGGTTCGACCAGAACGAACTCATCACGTCGGAGAAAGCCCGCCGCATTCTGGGTTGGAATCCGCGCCACGCCGGCATCCTCGAAGACGCTCCCGCCGCCTACGCCGCGTGGAAAGCCTCACAGAAGATCGCCACAGGCGGCTAGCCCAGCAGCTGCGGCATCACCTCGCGCGCAAACAATTCGATCGACCGCAACGAATCGGTGTGCGGCATGTCGCCGAACGCGAACTGACCGACGAAATAGTTCGACTCGGTCTCGTCGATCTGGGCCTGGAGCGCGCGCAGCACCGTTGCGGGCGAGCCGGCGATCGCGACTCCCTCCGCCATCTGACCGGCAAACGTCGTCGGCCGTTCGCCCTGCATCGGCCCACGTCCGAACCGCCGGTAGAGCGCGTTGAAATTCGCGTACCAACGTGGGTAGGCTGCTTCCGCGATGGCGAGCGCGGCCTCGTCGCTCTCGGCAACGACGACGAAACGCACGATACCGGCGAGCAGATCCGGCGCCGCGGCGCGATGCGGCGCAAGCGTTTCGCGCACGCGCGCGAGCGGGTTGAGCGTGAGCACGTTGTAGCCGTTGCGTGCGCACCGCTCGGCACTTTCGGGCGAGCTGATACCATACCAAAGCGGAGGTCGCGGCAACTGCAAAGGGTGGACTTCGATCGGCACGCCGTCGTAGTGATAAAAGCGGCCGTGGAAGTTGAGCATGCCGCCGCCGAAGCCTTGCATGATCACATCATGCGCCTCTTCGAACATCGCCAGAGTGAGCTCGGGGTCGGCGCCGCAATACCGCGCCTCGATCGGGGATATGCCGCGCCCGACGCCGACATCGAGGCGTCCGCCGCTCATCTGGTCGAGCATGCACAGCTCTTCGAGCAGCCGCAGCGGCGCATAGAGCGGCAAGAGATAGACGAGGGCACCCAGGCGCAGCCGCTGCGTGCGGCCCGCAACCATAGCGAGAAACACGTTCGGCGATGACGCGAGGCCGAGCGGCGTCGCATGATGCTCGGCGATGTGATAGCTGTAGAAGCCGAGGCGATCGTAGCATTCGGTCAACGCCAGCCGCTTGGCAAAGAACGCCGCCGTATCCGGACTGCCGCGGTCCAGGTGGTCGAACACGCCGATGTGACGCACCGTTGGACGCGCCACTAGCGGGCGACGCCTCGAATGGCGGCGATATCCCACGATTCGAACGGCTCGCCCAGGCGGGCTTTGCGCGCCCAGTCGGGATCGTTGAGCAGCGCACGCCCGCAACCGAAGAGATCGAACTCATCGCGTTCGAAGCGCGCGCGCAGCGCGGCGAGGTTATTCGCCGATTGCGGCGGCTCGTGCGAGTCCGGGTCGTAATGTCCCACGCTCATCCCCACCGCGCCGACGCTCATCGTCTTGCGCCCGGTCAGTTTTTTCGCCCAGCCTGCGAGATTGAGATTCGAGCCCGCAAAGACGGGTCGGTCGAAGTTGTGTTCGCTGCAGTCGAACATGTCGACGCCGGCATCGGCGAGCGGACCGACAACGTCTTCCAGCTCGGCCGCCGTCCGGGCCAACTGCGCGCGATCGTCTTGATGCTTCCATTGCGACATGCGGTAGAACACCGGCATCGTCTCGCCGCCTTCACGCCGCAACATACGAATCAGTTCGCTTGCGAAGCGCGTGCGCTCGCGCCGGTTCCCGCCCCAGCGGTCCGTGCGAAGGTTCGTTTCTTCCCACAGAAAAGAATCCGGCAGATAACCGTTCGCGCCGTGGATCTCGAGGCCGTCGAAGCCGAGCTCCACGGCTTTGCGCGCGGTGCGCGCATACGCTTCGATGATCTCGAGGATCTCGGCATCGGTCAGTTCCGGTCCCGGCACCGCGAGGCGTTCGATGAACGCGCGTTCGACGTGCGTCGGCCGGCCGGTCGGCCCGTAGATACCGGACGGGCGCGCCGACGGCGCGTCGGGATGGAAGCCGGTGCCCGGCGTGCGCATCACGCCTAGATGCCACAACTGCGCGACGATCTTGCCGCCGCCTTCGTGCACGAGATCGACCACGCGCTTCCAGCCCGCAACCTGTTCGTCGCTGATCAGTTCCGGAATGGCACACGGGCGTTCAACGTACACGCCGGTCGCAGCGGGATGATCGACGGCGATACCGCCGGTGAAGATCAAGCCGGCTTCGCCGTCGACACGGCGGCGATAGAACTTCGCGATGTTCTCGCCGACGACGCCGCCCGGCGCCGCGTTGCGGTTCATCGGCGACATTGCAACGCGATTCTTGACCGTCAACCCGCGCAAGCTGAACGGTTCGAAAAGACTATCGCCCATTGAGCGGCTGGCCGCCGAGTTTGCTCACCGGCACGAAATCGCCGCGCGCGCTATCCCAGCGCACCATGACGATCGCGCCCTGCCCGATCCCGCGCTGCGCATACTGCGGGTAGTCGTAGACGCCGTTCGCGCCGACCCAGCCCTTCGAGCTGATCATCGCATCGCGCAGCTTCGTCGCCGACGTATCGAGCCCGACTCGCCGCAGCGCATCGATCATGAACATCGTCGGATCCCACGAACTGATCGCGACTTGATCGGGAACGGCGCCGGCGGCATGAAACGACGTAACGAGTAGATTCATTGCGGCGCGCGTCTTCGCATCGACGCCGGACGTGCCGCCGTAATATGCCATACCGGGCAAGAAGCTCACGTCGGTGAGCACCGGTGCGTACTGCTTCGTAAACGGTTCCGTCATATTGCCGGGCGAGAGCAGCACCGGAATGTTCAGGCCGGCATCGTGCATCCCGCGCAGCGCCGTGCCGCCGGGCGTACCCGTGGCCCAGGCCAGCAACACGTCGGGTTTCGCCGCTTGAATACGCGCGAGCTGGGCCGAGATCGAGATGTCGGAAGCGCCGAAATGCTCGCGATCGACGATCTCGACACCCTTGTTCTCCGGCAATGCGGCGTTTTGGAGAATACCCTGCTCCGCATCCTGTCCGCTGGCATCGGTCGTGACGAGATACGCCATCTTCTTCCAGCCGCGATCGCGGAAGTAGCGCATCGCGACGCCGATCAGATCGGGCGTTGACGTGAGCGTCGAGAACACGTACCCGCCGGGCGTCGGCTTTGCGCCGGCCGTGAGGCAGTACATCACGGGGCCGCCGTTCGCGACGAGCGGCATGATCGCGTTGCACGACGCGGTGAGCGACGGACCGACGACGAGCGGCACCTTCGCGGCGATGAGCGCCTGGGTGAGCTGAATGTCGACCTGAGGATTGGAGGCGTCGTCTTTGAGGACGAACTTCACCGGCCGGCCGTTGATGCCGCCCGCTTTGTTGATCGCGGTCTCGGCGATCTGAATCGCTTGCCACTGACCCTGACCGACGAACGTGCCCGGTCCCGTCATCGACAGGATGACGTTGATCTCGTATGCGTCGGCCGCAACGGCGACGTGTGCGGGGCCGAAGGCCGCGATCGCGATGCTCGCAATAACGGCCGCCTTGATCCAACGGTACAACTTCATGAACCATCCTCAACTAAGCAGCAGGAACTGATTTGCCCTCGTTAGACTTCTATCATTCTTCTCTATCAAGCGGAGGGCGGATTGTGAAAAGCGTTGTCCGATGTGCCGCGTTAGCCGCGGCGATCGCCTTGCTCCTGGGTCCGGCCCCGCGCGCCGCAGCCGCCGATCCGTTCGATGTCTACGTCATTGCGCCGCTGACCGGCAGCAACGCATTCTCGGCGAAAGACGCGCGCGATGGTCTCAACGCGTTGCAGACGAGCGTCAACGCGACCGGCGGCATTCGCGGACGGTCGCTGAACTTCGTGTATCTCGACACGCAGTCGAGCCCGCAGATGGCAGTGCAGCTCACGAACCAGATCTTGCCCAAGCATCCCTCGCTCATCATCGGCGACGTCTCGGTCGCCGGTTGCAACGCGATGTCGGCGTTGCTGAAGAACGGACCGGTAGAGTTTTGCCTCTCGCCGGGGTTCCGGCCGGAAAAGGGCGGCTACACCTACACGATCGGCCTCTCCGCGATCGACGAGGCGAAGGTCATCTGGCGCAATTTGCGCGAGCGCGGCTGGGACCGCATCGCGCTGCTCGTCGGCAGCGATGCGACGGGCCGTCTCGCCGAGCCTGAGTTTCAAGAAGTCGCGGCGCTGCCGGAAAACCGCGCGACGCAAATCGTGACGGTCGAGCACTTCAACCTCACGGATGTCACGGTTGCGGCGCAAGTGGCACGCATGCGCGCCGCCAACGCCCAAGTGGTGATCGCGTGGGTGAACGGCTCGCCGTTCGGCACGGTGCTGCGTTCGATGAAAGACGCTGCGTTGAACTTGCCGGTCGTCGGGATCACCGGCAACCTCTCGTACGACGAGCTGCACGCGTTTGCCGCCGCGCTGCCGCCGCAACTGCTGTTTTGCTGGACCAACGTGCCGGCCGCGGATCAACCGATCCCGAACGGGCCGCTGAAGGCGATGCAAACGCAGTATCTGCAAACGTTCAAAGCGCTCGGGATCAAGCCTGAATGGGGTCAAGCGGCAGCATGGGACACGGCGCTCGTCGCGATCGCGGCGTTGCGCGGTGTGGGAACCGATGCGACGGCCGATCAACTCCGCACGTACGTCAACGGCATGCATGGCCTCGCCGGCGTTCAGGCCGTCTTCGATTTTCGCAGCGGCGATATGCGCGGCTTGCCGGTCGACGCGGCACGCATGCTCGAGTGGGACGGCGCCAAAGAAACCTGGACCGTGGCCAGCGGGCCCGGAGGAGCGAGACTGTGACCACCGCCTTGCCGCGCGTCGGCTTCATCGGCACCGGGAACATCGGCCAGCCGATCATTCGCAGCATGCTGCGCGCCGGCTATCCGGTCGCGGTTTGGAATCGTACGCCGGCGCGCTACGCCGACTTGGTGGCGGCGGGCGCGACGGCCACCGCAACGCCGCGCGAACTCGCCGCGCAGAGCGACATCCTGTGCGCGATGCTCGTTGAGGCCGCGCACTTGGACGCGCTGCTCGAAGGGTCCGACGGCATCCTCGCCGGCGTGAAGCCGGGCAGCATCTTCATCGACATGGCCACCAGCGGACCGCGTCATGCGCAATGGCTCGAAGGCGTGTTCGCCGGGAAATCCGTCGCCGCGCTCGACGTTCCGGTGCAGGGCGGCGTCAAAGCAGCCGTCGATGCGACGCTCACCGTGATGGCGGGCGGCAGCAAGGAAGCCTACGAGCGCGCGCTGCCGCTCTTGCAATCGATCGGGAAGAAGATCGTGTACGTGGGCGGCGCAGGCTCCGGGCAATTGACGAAATTGTGCCATCAAGTCGTGCTCGCCGTAACGCTGGAGGGAATCGCCGAAGCATTCGCGCTGGCGAAAACGTTCGGCGCCGATCAGGGTGCCGTGCTCGACGTGCTGAGCAACGGTCTTGCGAGCGGCCCGATCTTCAAGAACAGCGCCCACCGCATCCCGGTTCGTGATTGGACGCCCGGCCGGCCGATGTGGCTCTACGAAAAAGACGGCGTTAATCTGTCCGAAACGTTAGCCGGAACGTCATTGGACCTGCCGATCGCGCGCGAGGTCTTCGAGCGCATCCACAAAGTGGTCGAGGGCGGCAGCGGCGATAAAGACGAGATGGTGCTCTACACCCTCCTCGATCCCGGTTAGACGCCCTCGAGGCCGCCGCGGTGGCGCGCGGTCTCTTCGTGGTAGTGGTAGTGCTTCTTCATGACGATCGGCTGGCACATCTGTTTTGCAGCGCGAGCCAGTTCGTCGCCCTTTAACGTGCGCGGTGTGCCGAGGTTGTTCGCCATGCACTGGATGCGAGCGTTCTCGGCCACGAGCACGGTGCGCGCCACGGCCTCTTCGAACGTCGCACCGATCACGACGACGCCGTGGCCGCGAATCACCAGCACGTTCTCGCTGCCGAGATGATCGGCGAGTATTTCACCGCGCTCGATCGACGTGATGATGTTCGGGTCGTCCCACACCGGCGCCCGTTCGGGCAGAAAACCCGCGGCCAAATGCACCGGCATCAGCGGGATGTCGACGATCGAGAGCGCGATCACGTGCTCGGGATGCGTGTGCACGATCGCCTTGACGTCGGGCCGGCGCCGGAACACGGCGAGATGAATCGGCAGCTCGCTCGGCGGTTCATCCCCTGAACCGATGCGCTTGCCGGTCGTGAGGTCGACCGGCACGATGTCCTGCGCGGTGAGCGTCGAACGGCTCGCCTTGCGCGAGTTGATCCACAGCCGATCGGGATCATCGGCATCGCGAACCGCGAGGTGACCGCTCATGTGCATCACGCCGGCAGAGTTGAGCACGCGCACGGCACGTGCGACGATCAGGGCGTAATCGGCACCGGGTACGAAGGCCGCGGAAACCGGTTCGGCGACTTGAGTCATGCTGACTTCCCCAATGAACTTGCAGGGATGCGTTTAGTTCTCTAACTAGGAATCATGACCTTGAAAACTCCCTTGACGTTCGCCTGCGGCGCGTACGACCGCACCTTGCCGCTGATGACCCGCGAAGTTACCGTTGACGATGTCGATCTCAACTACGTTGTGGTCGATGAGCCGCGCGAAATCTTCGACCGTATGGCCGGTGGCGAAGGCTTCGATCTCGCCGAGATGTCGCTCTCGGAATTCATCTGCCGGTACGACGCGAAGCAAAATCCGTTTGTCGCACTGCCGGTCTTTCCGTCGCGCGTGTTCCGGCACAGCATGATCACCGTCAACCGGAAAACCGTGCGCACGCCGGCGGACCTCGCGGGCAAGCGCATCGGCGTGCCGCTCTACACGATGACGGCGGCCGTCTTCCAACGCGGCATGCTGCAGCACGATCACGGTATCGATCTCTCGACCGTGCACTGGGTGGAGGGCGCCACGAACGCGCCGACGAGTCACGGCGACCCGACGGCGATGCCGTTGCTGAAACCGGTCGATCTCGAAAAGAACACCTCCGGCAAGTCTACGGGCGATCTCTTGAGCGAGGGCAAACTCGATGCGGTGATCGGCACGAGCCTGCCGCTGGCGATGAAGACGAATCCCGACGTCGTGCGGCTGTTTCCCGATTTTCGCGCGGCCGAACAAGACTACTACACGCGCACGGGCATCTTCCCGATCATGCACGTACTCGTGATCCAACGCGAGATCTACGATCGCGACCCGTCGATCGGCCCGCGCCTCTACAAAGCGTTCGAAGAAGCGAAGGCGCTCTCGCGCAAACGCATGATGCGGCTGCAAACGCTCTCGTACATGATTCCCTGGATGATCGCCGATGTCGAAGAACAGGAACGCATCTTCGGCGGCGATGCCTGGCCCTACGGCGTGGAACCCAACCGCGTCACGCTCGAAGCGCTCGTGACGTATCTGGCCGAGCAGCACATGATCTCGAAAACCATGCCGATCGAAGAACTCTTCGCACCTACCGCCTAAGGACTACCGCACATGCTGAACGAGGAATATTACGAGAAGGGCATCGCGCTCATGGGCGCGGTCATGGGGCCGGAGTGGATCGCCGCCTCACGCAAGAAGCACGACGAGGCGGTTGCGAACGGCGACGCCGAGCGCAGTGACTTCTCAACCGAAGTCCTGTTCGGGTTCATGTTCAACCGCCCGCAGCTCTCGCTGCGCGATCGCGCGCTGGTGATGATCGCGAACGATATCTCGGAGAATGCCCCGAACGCGCTCCGCTCGCACGTGCAAGTCGGCCTCTACGCCGGCATCACCCGCGACGAAATCCGCGAGATCGTCTTCATGATGACCCAGTACTGCGGCCACCCACGCGCCCGCGAAGCCGACATCACGATCAGCGCCCTATTCAACGAACTAGACGCCAAAAAATAACGGCTTAACCGTGGCTTCGAACGTGAGCGCTATTGGGGTCGGAGTGATCGTGGTCGAGGTAGTGCTGGCGTAGCAAGTCGCGTCCGTAGTCATTACCGTTCGGCGTGCGCACGATCGTGTGCACGTGCGCCCGGGTCGGCTCCGGGTTGTCGAACGCAATCCCCGGCAAGTGATCGAACTCGATGAAGATCACCGGGCTGTGGACGCGATAGTAAAACGGGCTGACGTCATCGCACGCGCCCATCCAGGCGAAGTAGGTCTCATCGAGGTGAGCCCGGACTTCGTCCATCCGAACGGCGTCGTGGCCGGGCCGCATCCGGCCGACATACACTTCGATGACCGCCAGCAGCAAGTCGCGCTGCGCCGCGGTCAGCGCATCCCAGCGAATGCCCGCATACGGCAAGACGAGATTGTCGATTTGCGCGATCGTGAAGATCTCGCGCGGCACCGCAGGTCCGATGCGCGCAACGTCCTGCTGCTCTTTGGTGAACGCCTTCATCAGATTGAGCCCCGCATCCCGTTCCGCGTCGAACACCCGCGTGCCGGCATACTTACCCGACTTGGCGACGACCGGTTCGGAACCGCTGAAGTACGGCGTGAGCACGAGCTGATCGCCCTGGATGAACGCGTTGATGATGAGATGGTGCCCGTCGAGTTGCCAGCCCCAGGGCTCCGTCTCCGACGGCTCGCCGAAGATACTCATGTAGTAGTACCACTCGTTGAACTCTTCGGTACGTCCGGAAATCTCCGCAACGTGTTCGTTGAGCTTCATCACGTTGCGCGCGTTTTCGAATCCGGCTGCGCTCAGCGTCGTGCGGAGGATGTCGAGCGCGGCGTTTCTCTGCGTATCGCTCAACTCGTAGAGACACGCGCCATGGCGATAAAAGCAGACGTGCATGTTGTGCCACTTGCGCCAGGCATCGCTGTCGAGATCGAACGCCGCAGCTTCCCGCTGCTCCGCGCTCAACATCTCCCGGAAGCGCCGCGCTGCATCGGCAACCGGCTGCAGCGAGAGCCCGGTCTTCTCCACCGGAAAGAGTCCGGGCACCACGTTCCCGTCGGTCGTCAGTCCGGTAAACTCTTCGCCCAGCAGGCGTTCCGAGCGCTCGAGCGAGGTCGTGAAGATCGTGTGCAGCGGCTCGGGAAATGCATCGAGCGGCGTCCATTCTCGCGCCGACCCCGATTGGACTTTGATGATGTGCGCTTCGTCGTGCATGAGGAACTCTTATTCAGTGCCTCTCGGGGTCCTTGACCGCCGACAGGAAACCGCTCGCCGAAACCGGATTGGCGACCAACATGTTCTCCGGAATCGGCCGGACGCGAGTTCTTATCGCGCTCGTCATCGTCTTGCTGGCGGGCTTACCGCTGGCCGTATGGTTCGATCTGCGGACGGTCACGCAAATGGCGCTCACGCAGCAGGTGACGGACCTCAATGCCGTGCTCGGCGGCGTACGCGACTTCTACAGCACGGATGTCGTTGGCCGCGTGCTCGCCGCACATGGAACGACGCTGGTGACGAACGATTTCGAGGATCATCCCGGCGCGATTCCGATTCCGGCAACGTTCTCGCTCGATCTCGGCGAAGTCGTCAGCCACGATCAAAACGATATCGCCTATCGTTTCGTCTCCGACTACCCGTTCAAGAACCGGGCACCGCATCCGCTCGACGAGTTCGAACGCTCGGCACTCGCCACGCTGCGCGCGACCCGCGATCCGAAGCAGAAGCTTTACGCCACCGAGTGGCACGGCTTCACGACGCGGGTCCGCGTCATCGCGCCGATCATCATGGGGCAGACGTGCGTCGCCTGCCACAACACCCATCCGGATAGTCCGAAACGCGACTGGAAGATCGGCGACGTGCGCGGGATCCAGGAATTGAGCGTCGAGGAACCCATCGCGACGAACCTCTTCTCGTTCAAGTATCTCTTATTGTACTTCGCGTTTGCTGGAATGCTCGGCTTCACCATCGTGGCGAACGAACGCCGTCAGAGCGACCTGGTTGCCGCCATCAATGCGCGGCTGGGCGAGGCCAACGATTTTCTTGCCGGCATCTCAGCCAAACTCGCACGTTATCTCGCCCCGCAGATCTACGCGTCGATCTTCAGCGGCAAGCGCGATGTAACGATCGCGACCGAGCGCAAGAAGCTCACCATTTTCTTCTCGGATATCAAAGATTTCACGGCCACGACCGATCGGCTGCAGCCCGAGGAACTGGCCGCGCTGCTCAACGAGTACCTCACCGAAATGTCGGCGATCGCCCTGAAGTGGGGCGGCACGATCGATAAGTTCATCGGCGATGCGATGGTCGTGTTCTTCGGCGACCCGGAGACGAAGGGCGTGGCCGAAGATGCGGCCGCCGCCGTGCGCATGGCGGTCGAGATGCAATCGCGCCTGGCCGAACTCAACGTGTTGTGGCGTTCGCACGGCATCGAGATCCCGTTCCGCGCGCGCATGGGGATCAACACCGGCTTCGTGAACGTCGGAAATTTCGGCAGCATCGACCGCATGGACTACACGATCATCGGCGGCGAAGCCAACCTCGCCGCGCGGCTCGAAACGAGCGCCGAGCCCGGCGGGATCGTGATGAGCTACGAGACCTACGCCCTCGTGCGCGACGTCGTCGCCGCCCAAGAGCAACCGCCGATTCGGGTCAAGGGCATCAACCGCGACGTCATTCCCTACGTCGTCGAGGGACTGCTCGGCGCCTCGGGCGAGGTCGTGCGCATCGTGAAGCTGCACGAGCGCGGCCTCGATCTCTACTTCGACCCCTCACAAGTCAGCGGCGAAGATGCGGCCCGCATCCGCAAGGCGCTACAAGACGCGCTCGACGCGCTTGGACAGACGCCTTAGCGAGGTTCGCCTAAGCCGGAACGGGCGTAAGCTCCGCAAGGTCGGGCAAAACCTCGCTCGTGAGCAGTTCGAGCGAATTCATCGATTGCTCGAACGTCAGGTTGCCGAACGCGACGCGCGCGGCGAGGTAGTTGATGCCCGACTCCTCGATGAACTTCGCGAGCGCGTCGCGTACGGTTCGCGGGCTGCCGGCGAAAACGAGGCCGCCGGCAAGTGCCGTATCGAAGTCCGCCACCCACGCCTGCGGAATGTTGCGCTGCTTCCAGAGCAAACCGGTGTGCTCGGTGTACATCTCGTACGCGGGGCGTGCCAGCGCAAGCGCTTCGGCATCGGTCTCGGCGATGACGATGTGCTTGTTGCTGCCGAAGAACGGAAACTCGCGCGGGTCGTTCCCCGCCTTCGCCCATTCGAGCTGATAGCGATCGCGAATGGCCCGCGCACCGGCGGCCTTGAGGCCGGTCAGCAGATTCACGCGGTGCTTCGCGGCCCACACGGTCGTGTCGGGCGAGCTGATGCCGTACCAGAACGGCGGATGCGGTTCTTGCACCGGGCGCATCACGATCGGCACCTTGTCGAAGCGGTAGTGATCGCCCTGAAAATTCAATGGGCCGCCTTCGAACGCACGCATGAGAACGTCGAACGACTCGGCGTAGATCGCGTTTGCCGTATCGAGGTCGGGAATACCGAGAAAGCTCAGCTCGATCGGGGAGGCGCCGCGGCCGATGCCCAATTCCAATCGTCCGCCGCTCAGGTGATCGAGCATGCAGATCTCTTCGTAGAGCCGGTACGGATGATAACCGGAGAGACAAAAGACCATCGGCCCGAAGCGCAGGGTCGTCGTCCGTTGCGCGATCGATGCCAAGAAGATCGCCGGCGACGGCGCGAGGCCGATCGGCGTGCCGTGATGCTCCGCAAGGTGGAACGCGTGGAACCAGCCGCTCTTCTCGTAGGCTTCGATCAGGCGCAAGCGCTCCTCGTACTGGTCGCCCAGCGCGAGGAGGCCCTGGTCCATGTGATCGAACGCGCCGAACTTCATCGCGGGGCGTACATGAAGTCTTGCGCCGGGAACGAGCTCGCGATGGCGCCATATTTCGCCGAGAGATCGATCACCGGCTGAATCTGCGCCACTTCCGGACGCGTTCCGTACGTGATCCGGTGGATCGTTTTGAATATCGCCGGATCGAGGTTCGAATACTTGGCCAGAATGGCGGCGCTCGCGTCGTGATTTGCGTTCGCCCACGTGGCCGTCTTCGTCATCACCGCGCGAAACGAATCGACGACGGTTCGATTCGCCTCAGCCCACGGCCGCGTCGTGAACCACGCGCCGAGCATCCAGCGCGGCGCGACGGCATCGAAGCACGTCGCAAACGTGCGCGCATACGCGGACGCCGTCGTGACGAACGGCTCGGCGAGCCAGCCGGCATCGATACGCCCCTGCTGCAAGGCGGCCGGGATCGCGGGCATGGGAATCTCGATGAACTTGACCGTGCTCGACTTCCCCCCGTTCTGATCAATCCAGAGTTCGGGCGCGAGCACGCCGACGTCGGCCAAGCCCGTGGTGCCGATCGTCTTGCCGGTCAAATCGCTCGCGGTGTGGAGCGGAGAGTCTTTCATCACCATGAGCTGCGTGGCAAGCGATCCGGTCGTACTGACCCCGCCCGCGCCGATGATCAGCACCGGCAGTCCCCGCTTGTACGCGGCGGCGAGGGAAATGATGTTCGACCAGCCGATGTCGATCGCGTTCGCAACGACCGAGGCGGTGATGGCGCCGCCGTTCGAAACGCTCTGAATCGTGACGTCTAAGCCCGCGTCTTTGAAACACCCGAGGTCGTTGGCGTAGTACGCCAGCGCCGTTCCGTCGATCGGCAGGGTTGCAATCCGTACGGCCGTTGCCGCGCCCGCTGCAAGGGGCACCGATGCTGCGGCGACTCCGGCGCCGATGAGGCCGAGGGCGTGCTGTCGATTCATCGCAGAGTTCCAGCTTTCATGAAGCGTTAGGTCGCCAGAAGTTCGGGCACGAAGATATCCTCACACGTCAGCCGGCGCTTGGATAAGCCTTGCTCGAAATGATAGCGTAAGAACGTATCGACGGCTTTGCGATTGGCTTCGACTCCATAGGGCCACCAGTCGTCGCCCATCAGGCGCCGGTTTTCCGCCATCAGCTGGCTAAACCAGGGAATCATCGTCGGTGCCTGATGGAACATCGTCGCGCCGAGATATTGCTTTACCGCAACGTCTTTGGCGTCGCAGAAGCCCTTATAGATGGCTTGGGCCAAACCGGGGTGTTTGGCGTGGACGTCTTTGCGGATCACCACCGTATGCATGATCGGAAAGATCGCCGTGCGGGTGAAGTACTCGCGCTCGACGCTCTCGTAGCCGTCGAACAGGCGGCCGACCTTCGGTGAATTCTTCAGCACGCACTGCGGGACGATGGCCGAAAACAGCGCATCGAGTTCGCCCGATTCGAGCATCGGGCCGAGCGCCTTTCCTTCGGGCGCGTCCGTGACGTCGACGTTCGCGGGATGCGGCTGCGGGATGAAGCTGTGCGGCTTCTGCGGCTGTTCGATTCCGCCGATGACCCAGCGATACTGGTCGGGCGTGACGCCGTAATCTTCACCGATGATGCCCTTGGCCCAAACGCCGGCGTCGTGGCCGTAAGTCGACAATTCACCGACGGTCTTCCCGGCGAGATCTTGCGGCGAATTGATCCCGCTGGATTTGTTGATGAAGACCGACGAGTGACGAAAGAAGCGATTCGGAAAGACCGGAATCGCAATGAACGGCGGGTCGTCGAAATCGAGCGTCCGCAGATAGAACGTCAGCCCCAATTCGGAGACGTCGAACTCCCGCTGCCTGATCATACGTTCGAAGATATCCGAGACGATCACGTCGCTGCGGTAGTTGAGGTCGACGCCCTCAATGCGCACGCTACCGTCGGTCAGCGCGCGCGTGCGGTCGTAGTTCCAATACGCGAAGTTGAGCTTGAGCGGCACTCAGTTCGCCGAGCCGCCGGCGTGCTGCGTCGGAAGTTCGACGCTCTCTTTGAGCTGATGCCACGCCTTGGTTGGTTGACCCGAGGCGAGCGCGTCCATCTCGCGGTACAACAGACGGCGCAAGAGCGCAATCCCGGCATCGGAGCGTCCGAGAATCTCGTGTTCGCGATCGACGAGCGGACCCTGTCCCACTTGCGCCACGTAGTCTTGCGCGTTCGTCAGGTCGGAATACTTATCGGGCGGGTACGCATGGTCGTTGAAGAGCTTGTCGTGATCGTTGACCGGATCGTAGTTCTGGTGCTGCGCCCAATCAGCTTCCAAGGCGGCCACCTGATCGGGCGGCAAGTCGGGGATGGTGTACATGTGCATGCGCTGCGTGTGCGTGTTGTCGATCGGAACGTTCCAGATCCCCACGTGCATCCAGCCGCCGTCCTTGATCGGACCGGGAATGATGATGTGGTTGTTGTTGGGGAACGTCCAGTCGCTGACGCGCACGTTGCCCGGACCGCGGGTTGCGATTTGCCGGATGCCGGCGTCGGTCTCGAAATATTCGAGTTCCGGAATCGTCTGCGAAACGTGCTGGATGAATCGTCCCTGTTCGCGACCGATCGCGTGCACGAAACTCACGTGGACGGCATCCATCGAGTTCTCGACGAACTGCAGCCAGTTGCTCGGCCATGCCTGACGGCGCGTGACGTGAAAGCCGTTGCTTTCCCACGCCGGCTTACGCGGCAGCTCGAACGCCGGCGGCTCACCCTCGCCCATATATGCAAAGATCAGGCCGCCGTACTCGTGCAGCGGATAGCCGGCAATCTTGATGTTCGGCGGAACGGTATCGCGCTCGGCCGGACGCAGCGTGCACTGCCCGGTGCCGTCGTACGTCCAGCCGTGATAGATGCAGCGGATTTCGTCGCCGTCGACCCACCCGGTATGCAAGAGCGTGAGCCGGTGCGCGCAACGGCCGCCGACGAGATGCGGAACGCCGGCCGGCGAGCGGTAGAGCGTCAGATCTTCACCGAACACCCGCACCGCCGTGGCTTCGCCCGCGAGGACCGATTTGGAATCCGCAACGGGTTGCCAGAAACTGCGCAGCAGCTTGCCCATCGGGGCATCGCCTTCGATCAGCGCAAGTTCGCGTAACCGCTCGCCGCGGGAATGAAGCCGCTCTTCAACGCTCATGGCCCGAGCATACCCTATTGCTTGGATTCAAGCAATATCGAGTCGCCGAGCGAATTGCCGGCGCGAACGATGAGGTCGAGGAGCGTCTGTTTCTCCGCGTCGGAGAGCGCGCCCATCGCCGCGACTGCCCGATCGTGATGCGTCTGAGCGGCCTTCGCGAAAAGGCGCTCGCCTTTGCGAGTCAGCTTGAGAACGAGACTGCGCCGGTCACTCGGGTGCGGCACCCGCTCGATAAGCCCGCTTTGTTCGAGCGTATCGGTCATCGCCGTCACGGTTCCGCTCGTGGTGTGCATCGATTTGCCGACGTCGCGCGACGAGATCCCGGTCTTCCTGCCCTGCAGAAAGATCACCGCCATGAAATTGTATTGTGCCGGCGTGAGGCCGTGCTGTGCGAGCCAACCGGTGCTCGCCTCGTTCATCCGCGCCGACAACATGCGCGTCGCCCGGAAAATCTGAACCGCGCTGAGGTAGTCGGTGCTGCCGAAGAACCGATCCAGCTCCGCAATCGCGGGCGGCGCAATCAGGACCCCAAGTCGATCGTCGGGCACCGTATTCATGCCGCGGTACTTTGTGCCCGTGGGCGCAGGCCCATCTAACCGGAAGTGGCAAGAACGTCGCTTCAGCTTGACCGGAGGACCGTATGGCGGTAACGGATCGGGAAGTTGCAATCGGCGCGGCGTCCGAGACCGAGTTGACGGCACGTCGCGATCTCGCGGCGGCGCATCGGCTGGCGGCCGTGTATGGCTGGACGAACCTCATCTACAATCACATCGTGCTCCGAGTGCCCGATGAACCCGATCATTTTCTCATCAAGCGCGAAGAGCTGCTGTTCGAGGAAATCACCGCCTCGAATCTCGTGAAGCTCGATATGAACGGTAAGCGCTCCGGCGACCCCTCTGCCAAGGTGAGTCCCGGCTTCACGATTCACGCGGCCGTCTTGCAAGCGCGCCCGGACATCAACTGCGTCATCCACGTGCATACCGAAGCCGGCATGGCGATGTCGGCGCACAAGGGCGGCCTGTTGCCGATCACCCAGGATGCGATGCATTTCTACAACCGCATCGGCTACACGGCGTACGATGGGTTCTCGACGCCGGAAAACCAGCGCGCCGCTCTCGCGCGCGACCTCGGCAAGAACTGGGCGCTCGTCTTGCGCAATCACGGGCTGATCACATGCGCCGAGAACGTTCCGGTCGCGCTGCTGCTGATGCGCTATCTCATCAGCTCGTGCCAAACGCAACTGATGCTCGAATCGAGCGGAGCCGAGATGCTGATCCCCTCACCCGCAGCGTGCGAGGACGTCGCTTCACGCTGGGAGCGCATTTATCAAACGACCAAAGCTGCCGACGAGTGGGCGGCCATGCTGCGTTCCCTCGAACCCGCGCACGCGGACTATCGCAACTAAACGGAGGCGTTTCATGAGACTTGTTCCGCTCGCGGTAGCGTTAACGCTGATCGCTACCTTCATTTCGGGTTCGGCCGCCGGCGCCGCGCAGCTCATTCGCGTGGGTTTCGCGCAGGTAAGCGAAGAGCCGCTGTGGCTCATGTACACACCCGGCGGCGTGAAGCCGAATGAGGGCAAAGAGTACCAGCTCGAAATGACGACGTTCCGCAGCAGCGCCGACCGCATGAAGGCGTACGAGGCCGGAGCGCTCGACTGCGAGACGGGCAGCCCGCTGAACATGATCTTCGCAGCGTCGAGCGGGCTCATGGACTTCTCCTCAGTTGCAACGATCTCGCAGCAAGATCCCCACGGCGTCGTCACGTCGTATCTCGTGCGCGACGACATCAAGAAGCCGTCCGACTTGAAGGGCAAGATCATCGCGGTCAACGCATACAAGTCGCTCACCGATCTGCTGGAGCGAACCGCCTTGATCCGGGCCGGCCTCAATCCCGACCGCGACGTAAAGTTCGTGCTGATGGGATACCCCGAAGGGCCCGATGCCTTGCGCGCGCATCTCGTCGACATGGTTCAGGTCGACGAACCGGCGAAAACGGAAGAGCTGCGCAAGGGCGGCGTGCATCTGCTGTTTTCGTTTCCCGATATCATCGGCGGTACGCAGGATCAGAACACGCTCTTCTGCCGCAAGGATTTCCTCAAAGCACATGGTCCGGCGGTGCGCGCATTCCTCGCCGACTACATCCTCACGCTGAAGGCGTATCTCAAAGATCGCCGGCGCGCGTACGACTACTTGGCCAAAGCGCAGCTCACGATCGCAATCCCGCCCGACCAGCCGGTACCGCCCGACTACTCGCGGCCGATCGACGGGAAGGTCAGCGCACGGAGTTTCCACCAAATTCAGGATGCGATGCTCAAGGCCGGCTTCATCCCGGCCCCGATCAAAGTGGACGACCTGATCGACAACTCGTACTTGCCGCACGCGCGTTAGCCGCGGGATGGCGCTCCTCGAGGCAACGGGCCTGGGCAAGGATTACGGGACGGGCCGCAAGGCGATGCGCGTGCTCGACGGCATCGACCTCACGATCGACGACGGCGAGTTCGTGGCGATCGTCGGTCCGTCGGGTTGCGGCAAGAGCACGTTCTTGCACATCGCCGGCGGCTTCGTGCACGCGAGCGCGGGCAGCATCTGCTTTGACGGCGCACCGATCACGACGCCCGGGCCCGACCGCGGCGTGGTGTTCCAGGACTACTCGCTCTATCCGTGGCGCACGGTGATCGGTAACATCGTGTGGGGACTGGAAGCGCAAGGGGTTCCGCGCGCACAGCGCATGCAGACTGCCGAGCGCTTCATGGAGATGGTGGGGCTTACGGCGTTCCGCAACCACTTTCCGAACGAATTGAGCGGCGGGATGAAGCAGCGCGTGGCACTCGCGCGCACGCTCACCTACGATCCGAAGCTGCTGTTGATGGACGAGCCCTTCGGCGCGCTCGACGTGCAGACGCGCGAGCTGATGCAAGAAGAACTGCAACGCATTTGGGACGCCACCCGCAAAACGGTTTTGTTCGTTACCCACGACATCGATGAAGCCGTGTATTTGAGCGATCGCGTGCTCGTGTTCACCGCGCGGCCGGGCCGGATCAAAGAAACGATCGCGATCGACTTACCGCGACCGCGCGCGATCGAAATCAAGCGGACACCGGAATATGCGGCGTACCGTAACCGCATTTGGGACCTGTTGCGGCAAGAAGTGCTGCAAGCCGCGGAGCAAAACGTGTGAGCGTGGCGGTCCGCGGTGATACGGCGCCGGCGCGGCCGCGCTACCTCGGGCTGATCGTACCGCTTACGGCGTTGGTACTCTGGGAGATCGCTGCCCGCAGCGGCCACGCACCGGACTACATCGTCGCGCCGTCGCTCGTCCTGCGCACGATGGTGACGATGGCCATCGAAGGTTCGCTCTGGGGCAACATCGCCGCGAGCTTGTGGCGCGTGTTCGGCGGATTTTGCATCGGGGTCGCGGCCGGCGTCGCCGCCGGGCTCATCGCCGGCACCTGGAAAGTCGCGGGCTCCTACATCAACCCGCTGATCTCGTTCACCTATCCGATCCCGAAGATCGCGTTTCTGCCGATTCTGATCATCTGGCTGGGTCTGGGCGATGCCTCGAAAATTGCCACGATCGCGCTCTCGGTGTTCTTTCCGGCCTTCATCAACGCATATGGCGGCGCGAGCGACATCAACGTGCACTACCTTTGGGCGGCGCAAAGCATGGGCGCCTCACGGCTGCGCATGTTCACGCACGTCGTGCTGCCCGCCGCGCTGCCGCAGATCTTTGCCGGTGCCCGCGTCGGACTCGGCCTCGCCTACATCACGCTCTTCGCCACCGAACTCTTTGGGGCACGCTCGGGACTCGGCTTTCTGATCGGTCTTGCGGAAAGCGGCCGGCGCTTCGATACGATGTACGTCGCGATCGTTTGCATCGGCCTCGCCGGATTCTTGAGCGATCGTTTGCTGATCTGGCTGCGCGCACGGCTGTTGCACGGCGTCAACCTCGGGAAAGAAGAGCAGGTCGGTGCCTGAGCGCCTGCGCCCGCTGGTCTCGATCGCCGTCTTGCTGGGCGCGTGGCAATTGCTCGCGCATTCCGGCTGGGTGCCGCGCCGGCTCTTTCCCGACATCCCGCAAATCGCTGCCGCAATCGGAGCGTTCGTAGGCAGCGGCGACTTCTGGTATCACTCGGAGTTCACGCTCTCCCAGGTGCTCACGGCGTTTGCAATCGCTGCGCCGTGCGGGATCGTACTCGGCACGCTGCTCGCGCGCTCATCACTGTTCGACGCGCTATTCGAACCGATTTTCGCCTTCGGCTATCCGATCCCAAAGATCGCGCTCTATCCGCTCTTCCTCTTCATCTTCGGCATCGGCAGCACGTCGAAGGTAGCGCTGGCGACGCTCGAGACACTTTACCCCGTGACGCTCGGCACGTTTTACGGCATGCGCTCCGTCGATCGTACGTTGCTTTGGGCCGGGCGCAACATGGGCGCGAGCAACTGGCGCATTTTCTTCTCGGTCCTCTTGCCGGCCGCGCTCCCGTACATCGCTTCCGCGCTACGTATCGGACTGCACATCGCGTTCGTCGTGATCGTGCTGCTCGAAATCATCGGCGACAACAGCGGGCTCGGCTTTTACCTGACCTACGAGACGACGTCGTTTGCTTATGCGGCGTTCTTTGCCGGTATTGCCGGCATCGTGTTCTGGGGATTCCTCATCGACCAGACGATGCTGTGGCTACGCAGGCGTTTCGTCTTCTGGTAGATTCAGACGATCTGCTCGGCCGCCGCAACGACCGTGAACTGGAAACCGCCGGTCCATCGCGTCACGAGGTTATAGATAAACGCAGCGATGACGCCCTCGATGAATCCGGCAATGGCGAAAACGATCGGGAAGAAGATCAGCGCCCCAATGCCGAGGAACGGCTTGATGATCTCCGGGTAGGGGTACGCGCCGTTGCCGGCCGGCGCCAAACTCGCGACTGAAGCGATGAACAGGCCCTCGATGAATCCGCCGATCGCAGCCATTACCGCGAAGATCACAGCGCAGCGCAGAATCCCGACGCTCTTGAGCTCGTACATAGGGTAACGCCCTCCGTTACGCTCGCTTCGTTAGCCGAGAGAAACGGTCCCTCGGCAAGCGAGTCGCGCGGACGGAAACGATGAAGGCCGGCGCACATTTCGTGCTCGCCGGCCTCCGCTCATAATGAACTGCCCAAGAAGGGACTCGAACCCCCACGGCCTTGCGGCCACTGGTACCTGAAACCAGCGCGTCTACCAATTCCGCCACCTGGGCGCAGCCGCCGACGTTTCCGTAAACGCGGACGCAGGGCCTCCGTGAGCGTTAGGCCGCTTGCTCCTTCGTGCGACGTTCGTAGGAACGCAGCCACAGCACCGGCAGCACGCCAAGGCCGGCGATCAGGGCGCTGACGGCCCACGCGGTGTCGAGCGACGTGCGGTCGGCGATCAACCCGAACACCAGCGGCCCGACGGCCGACGTCCCAAAGATCGCGGTTAGCGTCAGGCCGAGCGCGCTGCCGGCCCGGTCCGCGCCGCCGATCTCTGCCAACGCCGCCGCCATCACGCCGTTCCACCCGGCGCCGCAGAAGCCGATGAAGAGCGCCGCCGGAAACAGCAGCACAGCAACCGACGGACGCAGCAGCGCGAATCCGAGCGACGCCGCCGCGGAGAGCGCGCACAATCCGGCCAGCAGCACGACGCGGCTTTCGCGCATGAACCGATCGCTGTACCAGCCCCAAAAAAGCCGCGCGACCGTCGCCGCCACGAACGCGCCCGCAAACGCCGACGCGGCGATCGCCGGCGTCACGCCGATCGCTTGCACCGCAGTCACGGTAAGGAAGCCGTTCATCGCGAGCTGCGCGTTCACGAGCGCCATGCACGTCAGCGTGGTCGCGATCAAGCGCGGGTCGCGCGCGAGACGGCGCATGCCGGCCAGAACTTCCGCGAAACGCTCAGGCTGCGGCCGGTCGGCAACCGCTTCGCGATAAAAGATGCACGCGATCGCGGTCGTGATGATGACGATCGCTGCCGCGCAAACCAGTGCTGCGCGATAGCCTCCGAAATGCAACGCGACGAACGGCAGCATCACCGCGCCGAACAGCCCGCCGACGGGCACGCCGGTTTGGCGAATCCCCATCGCAAAACCGCGATCGCGGTCGAACCACGAGAGAATCGCGCGTCCGCCCGCCGGCGTCGATGCGGCATAGCCGGCTCCGAAGATCCCCATGCATGCGACGAGCCACGTATAATTCGGCACGAGCACCGACGCGACGAGCGCAAACGCCATCAGGCTGCCGCTCGCGCCCACCATCGTGCGTTCGCCGAAACGGTCGGTAAGCACGCCGCTGAACGCCGTGAAAAGCGCCGATCCGACGTAGAGCGAGGTGAAGAGCGCGCCCAACTGCGCTTGGGTCAAGCCGTATTGCAAAATGAGAAACGGCGCCAGCACGCCGACGGCTTGCTGCACGACCGACGCGCCGGCTTGCGCGCCGGTCATCAACGCGAGAACGCGATACTTTGCCGTCACGCGCGCTGAACGATCGCGATACCCACGGCAATCGCCGCCAGTCCGCCGAGGTCGCGAATCGACAACGGCTCGCCGAAGAAGCTCGCCACGAGCAAACCGAACACCGGCGAGAGAAAGTAGTACGCGGTCACGCGGCTCGCCTCGCCTTGTTCCAGCAGCCAGAACCACAAGAGCGAACCGCCGACGCTGAGCGCAACGACCAAGTACACGAACGACGCGACGATCGGGAAGCCCCACGTCGCATGCGGCGCGCCTTCGAATGCGATCGCGAAGGGCAGGACGGCCAGCGAGGCGGCAAAGAGCTGCAGCGCGGTGGTCATGCGCACGTCCATCTCGACCAGAAACTTCTTGAACACGATCGTGCTCGCAACGCTCGCGAATGTCGCGATGAAAACGAGCGCGACGTCACTGGGCCGGGCCGTTCCGCTGCCGCTGCGCTCGATCATGATCGCGAGCACCCCGGCAAAGCCGAGCAGCAGCCCGACGGATTTCCACTTCGTGAGCGGCTCGCCCAGAAACACCGGCGCGGCCAGCGCGAGGATCAACGGGTTCGTGCTCGTGACGACCGAGCCGACGCCGGCTGCCAAGTGCCGCAGCGCCTCGTAGGTGAAGCCGAGGTACATCGCGTTGGCCAGGACGCCGAGCAAAACGATGAGCGTCCAGGCGCGCCGCCCGCGCGGCCACGGCGCACCCGAGGCGACCGCGATCGCGAGCGCCACGGCGCCCGAGACGGCGAACCGGACGACCAGAAACCACATCGGCGATGAGGCCAGCACGCCGATCTTGCTTGGTACAAACGCCGAGCCCCAGAGAAAGACGAAAAAGATCGCGGCGGCGGTTCGGAACCAGCGCGTAGCGGTAATTCCCGGGGCATGGATAGCGCTGGTTTCCACCTCACCCCACGCTACCACGCAACTCGTCTGCCGGGTTGCGATGTTTGAAGTGAGCACACATGGCGACCCTCAACCTCCTCCCCATCTCTGAAACGCTCGATATCGACGGGTACTCGAACGTCGTCATCGGCGCAGTCGAACGCGCCAGCCCGTCCGTCGTCGGTATCGACGTACGGCGCGGCGGACGCCGGGCCGGCAGCGGCTCCGGCTTCATCGCCACGCCCGACGGCTTCGTTTTCACTAACTCGCACGTCGTCCACGGCGCCGACGAGATCGACGTCGCCTTACTCGACGGGCGCCGCTTCCGCGGCGTGCTGGCCGGCGACGATCCCGATACCGACCTCGCGGTGCTGCGTATCGCCGGCAGCGACCTGATCCCGGCCGTCTTCGGCGACGCGCGCTCGATCCGGCCCGGCCAACTCGCGATCGCGCTCGGCAACCCGTTCGGCCTCGAATGCACGGTCACGGCGGGCGTCGTCTCGGCGCTCGGACGCTCGCTGCGTTCGCGCAACGGCCGGCTGATGGACGACATCATCCAAACCGACGCGGCGCTCAATCCCGGCAACAGCGGTGGCCCGCTGGTCGACGCGCGCGGCGCGGTAATCGGCGTCAACACCGCGATCGTGGCGGGCGGCGGCGGCGGGCTCGGTTTCGCGATCTCCGCGACCACCGCGCAGCGCGTGGCCGGTTTGCTGATCCGCGACGGCCGCATCAGCCGCGGCTACATCGGCGTCGCCGGTGCCGACGTCGCGATTCCGCGCTACGTGCAGCGGCTGCTCGGACTGATCCAAACGCACGGCATTCTCGTGCACGGCGTCGAGGACACGAGTCCCGCGGCCGTGGCCGGCATCGAAGCGGGCGACGTGATCATTGCGCTCGGCGACGCGGCCGTCGACGGCATGGATGCGTTGCACCGCATCATGACCGCCGGACCGATCGGCGCGACGACCGTCAAGCTGCTGCGGCGCAACAACATCATGCGCTTCGAGATCACGCCCGCCGAAGCGCAGGCACGCGAACCCGCGGCAGCACGATGAACGAACGACCGCGCGTCCTCTTGCAGACGACGATTCCATATACCGAAGACGATTGGCACGTCGGCCGCTTCTCGTTGCTGCGCGACGAGCTCGCAACGGTTGCGGACGTCGTTGCGCGCAACCGCGGGAACGGCGCCGACGGCAATGACCCCGTGCTCTCGACCCTCGACGCGAGCGACTTCGACCAGCTGTGGCTCATCGCGGTCGACACCGGAAACGGCATCACGCCGGATGAGTGCGGCGCGATCACGCGGTTTCGCGAGCACGGCGGTCATGTGTTCGTCACGCGCGACCACATGGATCTCGGCGTGTCGGTGTGCAATCTCGGCGGAATCGGCGACGCGCACTACTTTCACTCCAAGCATCCCGATCCGGATCCGCAGAACCGCGTGAACGACAACCACGCGACGCCGATCCAATGGCCGAACTATTTCAGCGGCCCCAACGGCGACGTACAGACGATCACGGCCGTCGAGCCGGTCCATCCGGTGCTGGCCGGCGTCGCCACGCTGCCGTCGCATCCGCATGAAGGTTCGGTCGGTGCGCCGCAGAGCCAGCCGGATGCGCGCGTCGTCGCGCGCAGCGCGAGCAAAGAGACCGGACGGCCGTTCAACATCGCGGTTGCCTTCGACGGCCACGACGGCGGCGGTAAGGGCTGGGCCGAGTCGACGTTCCATCACTTCGTCGACTACAACTGGGATGTCGCCGCCGGCTGCCCGTCGTTCGTCGAAGAGCCGCCGAGCGATGCGATCGCCAAGAACCCGCAGTTACTCAACGATACGAAACGCTACGTACGCAACCTCGTCGCCTGGATGGGCCGCCGCTCCGACCGCTGAAGGTTTTCTTCAGGCTCGTCCACTAGGGACCAGCATGCAAAACGGACTTCTGCGCCGGCTCTCGCTCCTATTCGTGGCGACCCTTTTGGCCGTGGGGGCGCCGGCCGCCGCGCAGCCGGCACCATACGTCATCAACGTCGTGCTCTCGCTGACCGGACCCGCGGCGAACCTCGGTCAAGACGAACAAGCCGGGCTCCTCGCCTTTGAGAAGATGGTGAACCGCACGGGCGGCATCCGCGGCACGCCGCTGCACTTCCAGATCAGCGACGATCAGTCGTCGCCGACGGTCGCGGTGCAGCTCTTTCAATCGTTCTTGCCGAGCCATCCCGCCGTGGTGCTGGGTTCGTCGATCGCCGCGCAATCGCAAGCGATGGCGAGCCTCGTCAAAGAGGGCGTCGGTCCGGTGCTCTATGCGCTCACGCCGAACATGCTGCCCACGCCGGGCAGCTACGTGTTCGCAACCAGCGCGCCGACCGTCGATCTCACCGGCATCGGCTCGACGTTCTACCGGCTGCGCGGCATCACGAAGATCGGCGTCCTCGTTACGACCGACGCTTCCGGCCAAAACAATCTCCAGTCGCTCGTTGACGCGCTGAAGAAGCCGGCCAATAAGGACTTGAAGATCGTGGACGTGGAGTCGTTCGGCATCACCGACGTGAGCGTTGCCGCGCAAGTTGCCAAACTGAAAGCGGCCGGCCCGCAAATGATCTACGCGCTGCCCAATGGGACCGCGTTCGGAACCGCACTGCACGGGCTCTACGACGCCGGCATCGACGTGCCGGTGTATACGTCGGCCGCCAACTTCAGCCCGGTTTTACTCAACCAGTTCAAGGCGTATTTGCCGAAAGAGCTGACGTGTTCGGGCGCGAGTTTCTTCAAACGCGACCGGCCGGCGAGCGATCCGCAGAAAAAGCCGATCGACGATTTCTACGCGGCACTTGCAGCCGACGGCGTGACGCAGCCCACCGTGTCACACTCGTTCGCCTGGGATCCCGCACTGATCGTCGTGACCGTGCTGCGCCAGCTGGGCACGAGCGCAACCGCGTCGCAGATTCACGATGCGATCGAGAAAATGAAAGGCTTCCCCGCTACCGGCGGCATCTACGATTTCACCTCGAATAATCAACATGGCGCCGGCGAGAGCGGGCTGCTCGTGATGAAGTACGATCCCGCGAATCCGGGCCGGCCGATCATCGCGAGCAAACAGGGCGGCGCGCCGATTTAAGGATGCATGATGCGGCCGGCGATTTTCGTCGTCCAGCGCCGCGGCATGAGGCTCGAGAGGCGGATCACGATCTGGTTGCTCAGCCCGTCGATCGCTACCGGCACGCCTTTATCGTAGGCGCGTAAGCCGGTGGCGACGACCTCGCGCACGGTGCGGATCGGCCCGCGCGGCGCGGCGATCGCGGTATCGAAGAATTCCGTCGCGGTGGCGCCGGGACACAGCGCCAACACGCGCACGCCGCGCGCGTGCACCTCTTCGTGCAGCGCTTCGGAGAACGAACGCACGAACGCCTTGGTCGCGCCGTAGACCGACATCCAGGGCACCGGTTGAAATGCCGCCGTTGAGGCAATGTTGATGACGCCGCCGCGCCCGCGTTCCAGCATCGCGGGCAGAAACGCGTGCGTGAGCGCGACGAGCGCGGTGACGTTCAGCTCGATCTCTTCGCGCTCGCGTTCGGGCGCAATCGACTCGAAGCGCCCGTGCGTTCCGAAGCCGGCGTTATTCACCAGCAGTTCGGGGCTCATCCCCAAGCGCGCGGTTTCGGCCGCGATCTGCTCGGGCACCGCGGACTGGGCCAAGTCGGCCGGGATGATCTCGACGCGGATGCCGGCGTGTTTGGCGCGCAATCCGGCCGCAAGTTCCTCCAGACGTTCGCGCCGGCGCGCCGTCACGATCAGATCGTAGCCGCGTTCGGCCAAGGCTTGCGCGAAGCCGAGCCCGATGCCGCCCGATGCACCCGTGATCAGCGCCACCGGGCGTGAAGAAACCGCGGCGATGTTCGTCATGTTGGGGTCCTTGTGATCCTCAAGTTGTTGCCGATCCTCGGCATCACGTTTATCGATATCCTCGGGTTCAGCATCCTGATCCCCCTGATGCCGTATTTCGTGAAGCACTTCGGCGCGCCCGATATCGTTGTCGGTGGACTTTTTGCCGTGTTCGCTCTGTGTCAGTTCATCGGCGGGCCGGTATGGGGAAACGTCAGCGATCGCATCGGCCGCAAAGCCGTCCTGATCGTCTCGCAAATCGGGGCCACGATCGGCTGGACGATGCTGGCGTTCGCGCCGAACATCGGCATCGTTTTTCTGGCGCGGATCATCGAGGGCTTTTCGGGCGGCAATATCAGCGTCACGCAGGCCTACGTTTCGGATCTCGTCGAGCCGGCCAAACGCGGCCGCGCTTTCGCCTACATCGGCGCGGCATTCAGCTCGGGTCTCGTCTTCGGTCCGCTCGCCGGCGGCTTTCTCGTTGCGCGTTACGGCTTCGCGACGCCGTTCTTGCTTGCAGCCGCATTGCAGTTGCTCACGCTGGTCGTCACGATCTTCGTGCTGCCGGAATCGCGCAAGAAAGACACCGAAGAAAAGCCGGCCACGCTCGGCGACATCCGGACCTCGCTGCTCGAGCGCAGCGTGGCGCCGATCCTCTGGCAGAAGCTCGTGTTCTCGCTCGGCCTCTACGGCTGGTTCTCGGTGTTTACGCTCGTGCTGCAGGCGCAGTTCGGATTCGACGCGGCGAACGCAAGCTATTTTTTCTGCGTGTTCGGTTTGGCGAGCGTCATCTGTCAGGTCTTCGTCGTCGGCCGGATGACCGATGCGCTCGGCGACCGCGTTTCATCGAATATCGGTTTCGTCGTGCTGCTGGCGGGTTTTGCGATCGTGCCGTTCGTCCACACGATCCCGTTTGCGATCGCGATGGTGAGCTGCTTCTCGCTCGGGCTCTCGCTCGTCAACGCGACGATTCCGGCACTGCTCTCGGCGCACGCGCCCGATAACATGCGCGGCACGATCCTCGGTACCGCGTCCTCGCTCGAGAGCGTGAGCGGCATGTTCATGCCGGTGATCTCGACCTACGTGCTGCAGGCGGCGGGCGTTGCGCCGACCGTCGCGATCACATTCGGCTTGACGACGGCGGCGTTGATCATGGGCCTCGCCGCGCTGCGCACGGAGCCGCGCCCGGCCTAGGCCAGCGTCCCGAACACCGCCCGTTCGACGAGATCGACGGCCGCGGCGAGACGGTGCTCTTCGAGCGGCTCACCGGCAGCGACGGCTTCGCGCCCAATCCCGTCGAGCATGGAGAAGAGGACGGTCCCGGCCGACTCGGCGTCACGCAGCGGGACGATCCCGCGCTGCGCAAGCGCCGCCAGCCAGCCGGCGAGACGTTGCGCGTTGCTGTCGCGCCGCTCTCGCAAGCGGTTGCGGATCTCCGCATCCTGCGCGGCCAGCGCGTAGAGCGCGCGCACGAGACCGTGGTGCTGCATGCGCGCGTGCAGCAGCGCGGCCGTCCACGTGCGCAGGGCAACGCGTGCCGCGCCGGCGTCGGACGGCGGCTCATCCAACAGGCCGAGCTCGACGGCGTGCTCGTCGCGCAAGCGGGCGGTCAGCGCATGGATCGCGTCGACGCGATTGTGGAAATAGCGGTAAAAGGTGCCATGGGCGAGACCCGCTTCCACGCTCACCGCATTAGCCGTGACTTCGCCGGGATCGCTGCGGTCGAGCAAACGCTCGAGCGCATCGAGCAGCGCTTCGCGCGCGTTGGGCCGCGGCTTGGCGGCGACTTGGGCCCCGGCGGCCTCCCCGCGCCCGAGGTACGTCCAGCGATTGCGAACTTTGCCGGTGTCCGGGTCGCGCTCGGAGCGCACGCGATAGCGGTAGGGCCGGCCGTTGACAAGCTTGGTGACCTCATACGCCATGATGTGGTAAAATGACTTAAACGTCATGCAAGAATTACCTACAACTGGACGCCGGAACGGAGGCGCGTCATCGCGTCCCTGGTAGCCGAACGGCCGGCGGCGGCCTCGACCGACGCGGGCGGCGTCCCGCTGATTTGGATCACCGTCACGACGATGCTCGGCCTGATCATGGCCATCATCGATACGTCGATCGTCAACGTGGCGCTGACCAACATGGCGGGCACGCTCGGCGCTTCGATCGACGAAGTGGGCTGGGTTGCGACGGGGTACATTCTGGCGCAGGTCATCGTCATGCCGCTCAACGGCTGGCTTACCGCGCGTTTCGGACGGCGTAACTTTTACGCGGCCTGCATCCTGATCTTCACGGTATCGTCGTTCTTGTGCGGCACCGCGACGTCGGTGTGGCAACTGGTCGCCTATCGCGTGCTGCAAGGCATCGGCGGGGGCGCGCTGCAGCCGACCGCGCAGGCGATCATGTTCGAATCGTATCCGCCCGAGAAGCGCAACGGCGCGATGGCGATCTTCGGCCTTGGCGCGATGGTCGGCCCGGCGATCGGACCGACGCTGGGCGGCTACCTCGTCGACAACTACTCGTGGCCGTTGATCTTTTGGATCAACTTACCGATCGGCATCGCGGCGTTCTTCATGACCATGGCGTTCATCAAAGATCAGACCTACGTGAAGCGCGATACGAGCCCCGTCGACTGGATCGGGCTCGGCATGCTCGCCGCCGGCGTGGGCGCGCTGCAATACGTGCTCGAGCGCGGTCAAACCGAAGACTGGTTCAGCTCGCAGACGATCATCGTCATGACGATCATCTCCGTCGCCTCGATCGTCGCGTTCATCATTCGCGAAATCAACGACGACACGCCGCTGGTCGACTTGAGCGTCTTCCGTTCGCGCTCGTTCACGGGCGGCAACATCATCGGCATCGTCAGCGGCTTCGGCTTGTACGGGTCGGCGCTCATGATGCCGCTCTACTTCCAAAACGTGCTCGGCTTTACGGCGATGGGTACGGGCATCGCGCTCTTGCCCGGCGCGATCGCGACCGCGATCAGCTTGCCGATCGCGGGCCGAATCGGGAAGTGGATCGACTTCCGCATCTGCATCGCGTTCGGCTTGCTCGTGTTTGCCCTCGGCTGTTGGCTCACCGGCGACCTGAACCAGCAAGCGTCGTTCGAGCAGACGTTCTGGCCGCGGGCGATCCAGGGCTTCGCGATCGGCTTCATGTGGGTGCCCCTCACGACCGCCACGCTGGGCGATATCTCGCGGGCGAAAATGAGCAGCGCGACCGGCGTTTCGACGCTCGTACGCCAGCTCGGCGGCAGCCTCGGCATCGCGATCCTGCAGCTGATCGAGACTCGCGATCAGGATTCCGCTTACGCCTCGCTCGCGTCCGGCGTCACGATGGCGAACCAAAATGTGGCCAACATGCTGCACGGCGTCGCCAACCAGACGGGGATGCTCGTGAACATCTGGAGCACCGTAATGCTCAACGCCGAGACAATCGCCTACAACGAAGTTTTCCGCGTCTGCGCGATCGTGTTCCTCATCTCGATCCCCACGGTCTTGCTGTTGAAATCGCCTCACGGCTCGGGCGGCGCGCCCGAACCAACCATGATCGAGTAAGGCCTAAGCGGCGCTCTTCTTGCGCTTGGGCTTGGCGGCCGAGGCGGATTTCTTCGCGGCCGGTTCCTTGACGGAGGCGAGTGCTTTGCCGCGGGCTGCGCCGCCGCGCTTCGATTGCTCGAGACTGCGCTGCAGCACGTCCATCAGGTTCACGACGTTGGTTGCGGCCGGCTTCTTCGTTTCCGGCGCGGTGACTTCTTCGCCCGCAACGCGTGCCTCGATCATCGCCATCACGGCTTCGCGATATTCGTCGGTGAATTTTTCGGGCTCGAACTTTTCACTGCTCATCGTGTCGATCAGCATCTTTGCCATCTGCAGCTCGGCCGGTGCGACCTTCTCCTTGAGTTCGGGAAAATCGAAGTCGCTCTGCTCGACCAGCTCGTCGGCGAAGTGCATCAGCTCGAGCACGAGCGCCTCGCCGTTGGGCTTGAGCGCGGCCAGGTGCTCGCGCGAGCGGATCACGACCTTTGCAATACCGACCTTGTTCGCTTCACGCAGCGATTCGCGCAGCAGCGCGTACGCGTGCCGGCCCTTCTTCTCCGGTTCGAGATAGTAGGGCGTATCGAAGTACATCGGGTTGATCTGATCGAGGTCCACAAATTCCACGATCTCGACCGACTGCGTCGCCTCGGGCAGCACGCTTTTGAAATCGGCGTCACTCAACGTGACGTAGTGGCCCTTCTCGTACTCATAGCCGCGCACGAGATCGGCGTACTCGACCTTCTCGTCGCACACGGTGCAGTGGCGCTCGTTGAAGATTCGCCCGTCGTCTTTCTTGTGCAGAAAGTTGAAGCGCAAGTCGCTGGTGCGCACAGCCGAGAATAGCTTCACCGGGATCGTCACCAGTCCGAAATTAATAGCTCCCGACCAAATCGCGTGTGCCATGTCTCCATCTTTCCCCCGAAGTGCCGCTCCGTCTAACTCCAGAGCGAGCGGGCGGCGGATATTACCGGTTCGAGGCGATGGGGCTGCCAGGCCTTGCTCCAGAGGTCGCCCTCTTTCGCCAGTAATTTGGGCACATTGGCGATGTTCCAGCGCGTCATTTCCGGGGCCGTCTCCTTGGCCCGCTTGCGGCGCATCGCCTCGACCTCGGTCCACGGAATCGGCATCGAGACCGGGGCCCCGTCGCGGGGGCGAACGCTGAACGGCGCCACGTAGGTCTTGCCCTTGCCCACCTGGACGTAGTCGAGGTAGACCGTCCCCGCCGGACGCCGCGCAATCGTGCGGTCGAGGGTCGTAAAGTCGGCGGCCACCGTGTGGATGCGGCGCGCGACCAGCTCGGCAAAGCCCTTGGCCTGCTCCCAGTCGTAGTGCGGCTCGAGCGGCACGACCACGTGCAGGCCCGAGCCGCCGGTGGTCTTCACCAGCGCGGTGATGCCGATGGCGGCGAGTTCGTCCCGCGCCGCGAGCGCGACGCGCGCCAACGTTGCAAGCGTGCAGCCCTTGCCCGGATCGAGGTCGATCAGGATGAAGTCGGGCACGTCGAGTGTCGGTTCGCGCGAGTACCAGACGTGCAGCACCACCGCCGCGAGGTTGGCCACGTACGCGAGCGTCGCTTCGTCGTTGCACACGATGAACTCGATCAGATCGTGACGCGTGCTCGCGTCCGTCTTCACCGTCGGCACCCAGTCGGGCAAACCGCGCGGGATGTGTTTCTCCCACCAGCCCTCTTCGTCGATGCCGTTGGGGTAACGCTCGAGCGTGAGCGGCCGGCCTTGCACGTGCGGCAAGATCCATTTCGCGACCGCGCGATAGTATGCGATCAGATCGCCCTTGGTGTAGCCGTCGCGCGGCCAGAGCACTTTATCGAGGTTCGTCACTTGCAGCGCACGGTTGCCGACCGTCAGCGCCGTCTTGGTGGAAGCCATCAGCGGGCCAGCTCCTTTGATCCGGTTCGCATTCTGTACCCAATCGCAGGCCAGGTATCGGTTTTAGACCCAGGGAAATCGTTCTTCTCTTGTTAGGAGAGCATTACGATGAACGTTGGCCGCGTTGTCTTTTCCGTACTTGCGCTCACGCTCTTTGCCAACGCTCCGTCTTACGCTCAAAGCTCTCCCCAAGCACCGATTCGCGTTGCCGCTTCGATTACGGGCGCCGACACCGGTCCCGTCCTCTACGCGGTGAAACAAGGGTTATTCAAGAAAGCGGGCCTCGAGGTCGAATTCAGCTCGATGACGTCGGGCGGGGCTATCGCGCAGGCCGTCGCCGGCGGCTCGATTGACATCGGCTATGCGAACACGCCGGCGATGATTACCGGGCACGCTCGCGGCATACCGTTTGTGCTGATCGCGCCCGAAGGGCAATACGATACGGATTTCCCTGAGTCGCTCATGTTCGTCCGCAAAGACTCGAAACTCGCAAGCGGCAAAGACTTCGCCGGCAAAACGATCGGTGTTCCGACGCTCTTGGACATGCAGCACATATCGATGATCAGCTGGATCGACGCGACCGGCGGCGATTCGACGGCGGTGAAGTTTATCGAATTGCCGCCTTCCGCTTTGCTGCCGGCGCTCCTCGACGGCCGCATCGACGCCTGTTCGTTCGCCGAACCGTGGAAGTCGCAGGCGATTGCCAGCGGCAACGCGCGAGTATTTGCGAAAGCGATGGATGCGATTGCGCCGCACATCCTCGTCACGGGCTGGTTCACAACCCGGTCGTATCTCGACGCGCACCGCGACGCCGTCATCCGGTTCGAGCACGTCATGCAAGATGCCGCGAAATATGCCAACGCGCATCGGCTCGAGATGGTCTCGTACATTGCAGACTTTACGAAAATCGACGCCGGCGCACTCGCGGAAGCAGAGGGCCACGTGAGATACCCGACCGCGCTCGACCCCGCGCTGCTGCAACCTCTGATCAACGTAAGCGCCAAGTACAAAGTCATTCCGAAGTCGTTTGATGCAAGCGAACTCATCAGCCCGACTGCCTTGAAAGCCGACCGCTAGCCGATGACCACGCAGTACACGACACCCGCCGACATTCCGTTTCCCCCCAATCCCAATCCCAAGAAGCCACGGCTGATCGCTCCGCCGGGCAGTTGGGATACGCACTTCCATCTCTTTGGACCGCCGCATCGTTTCCCGTACGACGAAGGCCGGCGCTATAGTCCGCCGGCCGCGCCGCTCGAACATTGGTTGAGCGTTTTCTCTGCCATCGGTATCGAGCGCGGCCTCATCGTTACGCCGAGCGTTCACGACCGCGATCCGGCCGTAACCCTCGATGCAATTCAGCGTGCCGACGGGCGCCTCCGCGGGATGGTTCGGGCGAATTCACGCATGACGAAGGACGAGGCGCGGCGTCTCCATGCCGGTGGTATTCGGGGAATCCGATTTCCGTTTTCCAAGGTCACGCGTCGAAAGTTCGACGAGGCTGAACTCCACGCGAACCTTGCCATCATCGATTCTTTGCCGTGGGTCACCGAATTTCAGATCGACAGCCAGGGCCTGCTGGAACACGCCGATCTCATCGGATCGATTCAGCGTCCCACGATCATCGACCATGGCGCCATCGCCGACATCGATCTCGAAGCCGGGCTCGACCAGCCCCTGCTCCAAACGTTCCTGGATTTACTTGCGGGCCCGAACATCTATCTAAAACTGTCCGGCCACGAACGGCGCGTCGCAGAAGGCCGCAGCTATGAATCGATCGTCGCGTTGACGCGATTCTTTATTGAAAAAGCGCCGGACCGTATGCTGTGGGGATCCGACTGGCCCCACGCCTATGTCTTCAAAGCAAACGAGATGCCCGACGACGGTGAGCTGCTCGATCACCTCTTGGACTTCGCGCCGGATGAGGCCGTCCGGAAGAAGATCCTCGTCGACAACCCGGAGCGTTTGTTCGGCGGTCCGCTCGGGTAGCCATCACTCGGGAACCCGAATCACGACGACCGCGATATCGTCGGTCGCGACGCCGTTGCTAAAGCGCAGCGCAGCGGCCTCCACCCGATGCGCGATCGCGTTCGCGCCGGCTGAGACGTCGGCCGAAGCGATCGACGCGAGCAAGGCATCTTCACCGTAGATCGCCTGGCCGGCGCGCGCTTCGGTGATGCCGTCGGTGCAGACAGTCAGCACGTCGCCCGGTTCGAGCCGCAGCATCACCTCGTCGATCGCGAAGTCGGCAAAGACTCCGATGAGCGGTCCGCCGGCGTCGACCAGCACCGTTTCGCCGTTGGCGCGGCGGAGAATCGGCGGTGGATGCCCGGCGCAGCACATCCGCACGATCCAAGCATCTCCGTCACGCATCAGCGTGCCGTAGACGGCGGTTAGAAATTCATGCGGCGCCTGACCGCGCGCCCGCAGCGTCTCATTGAGCCAACGCAGCACTTCCGGTGTTTCGAGATCGCGCATCGACGACGAGCCGACCGTATGCCGTGCGAGCGCCGCCACCTTTGCCGCTTCGACCCCTTTGCCGCAGACGTCGCCGACGAGGAAGTTCCAGCGGTCCGTGCGCGATGCAAACAGATCGTAGAAGTCGCCGACCAGCTCAAGACCATCGCCGGCCGGGTGAAAACGGCCGGCGATGTCGAGACCGGGCACCTGCGGTAGCGCCGGCGGAAGCAAGCTCTGCTGCAGGGTATGCACGAGCGCTTCGGCGCTTTGCCGCGCGCGACGTTCGCTTGCAACCGCCGCGCGCAACGCCACCTCACGCGACGCGGCCGCGGCCAGCGTCCGGATGACCTCGAGGTCGCGCGGCGTCCACTCGCGCGGAACGGTATCGACGATGCAGAACGAGCCGAGCACTTCGCCGCCGGGTGCGAGCAAGGGAAAACCGGCCCACGCCCGCACGCCCATTGCGGCCACGGATGGGTTGTCGCGCGTGCGCTCGTCGATGCTCGCATCCGTTACGATAAGCTCGCGCTGCGTGCGCACCACGTACTTGCAGAACGATTCCTCGACCTGATTCTGATTCGGACCGCCGGCAGGAATGCCGTACCGGCTCTTCCAGAACGACCGCGCATCGTCGACGACCGTCGCAAACGCGAAGGGCGCGCCGACGACCAGTGCCGCCATGCGCGTGAGATCGTCGAAGTCGTCTTCCGGCACCGTGTCGAGCAGCTCCGAAGCGAAAACGGCCGCGAGCCGTTTCGGATCGGCAACCGGGTCGGCAGCGGCGGCGGTCATGCGCGCCGCAGACTGGGCTGTGCGCGCTCGCGCGTGACGTCGGCGGCGGATTTGTCCACGCGCAGACCAAGAAAGACCGGCTGACGCAGCAGACCGTCGTGCGTCCACTCGGCAAACGCAATCTGCGCTACGAGTTCCGGCTTGACGAAGTGCGGTTCGGGTCGCATGCGCGGCACCGCGGCGAACGGTGACGTCTTGCGCTCGCGTTTGCGCAGCTCGGCGCCGATCTCTTTGAGCGTCTTCTGCGTGAAACCAGTGCCGGCTTGACCGGCAAACACAAGTTTGTCGCCCTCGTAATAACCGAGCAGAATCGCACCAAAATCCTTGCGGCTGCCCTTCGGTTCCGTCCAGCCGCCGATCACGAACTCTTCTTCGTGTTTGGCCTTCATCTTCAACCAGTCGCGCGAACGCGACATGCGATAGGGCGAGTCGCGGCGCTTGCCGATGATGCCCTCGAGCCCTTCGCGCTGCGCGAGCGCGAAGAATGCCTTGCCTTCGCCGGCGATGTGTTTGGAATACATCACCGCATGGCCGGGAACGATCAGCTTTTCGAGCTTGGCTTTGCGCTCTTCGAGCGGCACGTCGCGCAGATCGCGTCCGTCGGCGTAGAGCAGATCGAACGCCACATACGTTAGCGGCGTGCGGCTGCCGTTTTTCGCTACCCGTGCGGAAACGTCGACTTGCTGCAACGCCTGAAACGAAGAACGCCCGGCGTCGTCGAGCGCGCAGACCTCGCCGTCGACGATCACGGGGAGCGAACGAAATGCCGTACCCATCGACGCGAGCTCGTGGAAACGCTTGAGCAAGTCGAGCCCGTTGCGCGAGGTGAGCGTTACCGTTCCTTCGGCGTCGATCGAGGCGATCGCGCGATAACCGTCCCACTTCACCTCGAAGAGCCAGTCCGGGTCGTCGAAGGGCTCATCGACCAGCGTCGCGAGCATCGGCTTGGGATCGCGCGGCAGCGGATCGGCTTTGGCGCGCTTGACCGGCGCGCGCTTTTTCGCCGGCGCTGCGGCGCGATTGCTCTTCCACTGCTTCGCGGTTTTGCTGCCCGCGATGTCATCGAGCGTCTTGCCGGTCTTTGCGCTTTCGGGATGCGCGTTCACGTCGTAATCCGGATCTACGTATTCGTCTTTATCCTTGATCAAGAGCCACGGATCGCCGCTCTCGCCGCCTTTGCTCTTGATCTTCACCAGCGTGAACATGCCGTGCAGCTTCTTGCCGCTCAGGATGAACTTGATTTTGCCCTTGGCGATCTCGGCGGCGGGATCGGTGCCTTCGGCCAGCGTGTAGGTGCCCTCGTCCCACACGATCACCTCGCCCGCGCCGTAATTGCCGGCCGGGATGATGCCTTCGAAGGTGCGGTAGTCGTAGGGATGGTCCTCGACGTGCATCGCGAGGCGCCGCTCGCGCGTATCGAGCGTCGGACCCTTGGGGATCGCCCACGACGCCAGCACGCCGCCGGCTTCCAGCCGGAAATCGTAGTGCAGCCGCGATGCGTGATGCTTCTGCACGACAAAGCGCAACGCCGTGGAGGCGCTGCGCTTCGATCCCTTGGGTTCCGGCGTCGCCGCGAAATCGCGCTTGCGCACGTATTCCGCCAGCGGCTCCGCCGCTTTCGCCTTGCGCGCCATTATGCGCTCGGCGTACCGCGAAGCGGCCGGTTAAACCTTGTCGTCCGCGTCGGCCGCTCCGTGGCGGACGTCGCGCTTGGCGGCGTCGACTTCCGCGGCGGTCTTGTGGCCGACTTCTTTCACGTTCGAGACGATCCGTTCGCCCAACGGCATGCTATCGCCGGACAGGTCGCGTTTGAGGTGTTCGCCCGCCGCTTGCGCGCGGTGCTTGATCTCATCGACGGTGTCCTTGGTATCGTGTTTGACGGTATTGAGTTTATCTTCGCTATCGTTGGCCATGATGGTCTCCCGGCGCTAGAGCTAGTGGAGGTCGCTGCGGTCTTGTTGCGTCGTGATCGTCATGAAGCGTTGCGTGCTGATGTGTTCCCACGGCTGCAAGATGAAGAGCGCGATGATCGCTGCGATGACGAGCAGGGCGACAAAGCTGGCCGTCCCGACGGGCCCGTCTCCGCCGCGGATGATGGCGTTACGATCTTCCACGAGTTGCATACTACCCGTCCAAGGCAGGACTAACACGCGGTGCGCATTACAAAAGCAAGCGTGCTCAGGACGACGATAACTGCTGCGCCGGGCGTACGGTCGAAGACATCGCTGGTGTTCGTGCACGGTGGTTCGCATACGGGCGCCTGCTATGTTGAAACGCCCGACGGGCGCGCGGGCTGGGCGCCCTACGCCGCCGCGCGCGGCCGCACGTCATATGTGTTCGATTGGCCGGGCCACGGCGTGAACCCGGCGCCGCCGGATTTCGCAACGATGTCGATGGAAGCCGCCGCCGGCGCGCTCGTCGCCGATCTTGCGCAGATCGGACCTGCGGTTCTCGTTACCCACAGTATGGGCGGCGTGGTGGGTTGGCGTGCGGCCGACATGGATCGGCAAAATATCGCTGCGATCGTCGCAATCGCACCGGGGCCACCGGCGAATCTGCAACCGCTCGGAGACGCGACGCTCGCACTCGCAGAAGATGCGCCGGTGCAGCCGGACCGCGCGATCGCACTCAAGATGTGGGCCAATAGCGAACGCTTTCCGCATCCCGCGTTCGAAACGTATCTGGCGGGACTCGTTCCCGAAAGCCCGCGTGCGATGAACGAGCGTAACAACCTCCACGGCAACGGCGTGCGCGTCACGGGACCCGCGGCCTTGGCCGGCATTCCGATCGTCGTGATTACCGGCGATTCGGATCCCCGTCATCCGCGCGATGTCGATGCAGAAGTCGCGGCGTACTTCGGGGCCGACTTTATCTGGCTCGCCGATCGCGGCCTCACCGGACACGGTCACATGATGATGATCGAACGCGGCCACGACGTGGTGGCCGATATCTTCTTAGACTGGCTCGACGCGCACGGACTTTAGGATCGCGGCGACTTTCTCGACGCCGCTGACGATGAGGTCGGTCTCGGCGACGATCACCTCGACGGCCGGGTCGCCGCGTTCGTCGAGCGCGCGCCGCAGCGCGATCTGATCGGCGCGTAACGGCGGCAAGTCGGCCGGCGGTTCGCCGCTGCGCAACGCGTGGACGAGCGCGTGCATCGCGATGTCGAGGTCGCCCGCAAACTGATCGATCAGCGCGTGCGGCGCGCCGGTAATGCGCACCACGCGGGCGTGCAGCGTCAGCGCGGCGATGCCGAGCCGCCGCGTCGCCGATAGGATGTTGCGCGCCTTGCCGAGCGTGATACCGCGCGGGCGCACCGGCTCGCCGGCCATCGATTCGACCGACGCTTGCGCGTTGGAACGCGCGCGCCAGACCGCGACTTGGGCAGCACGGATTTTGCTTTCATCCGGCTCCGCTTCGGCATAACCGAGCAGTACGAGGCCGATATAGCGGCGTTGCGCATCGATGAGGTCGGCGAGGTCGTCGGCAACGCGCGAGTGCGTCCACGCCGGCCACGCGCCGTACGCAACGAGCGCCAACAGGCCGCCGATGATGGTCGCAACGACGCGGTCGATCGCCGAGTCGTGTTCGGGCGCGCCGCCGAACGCCAGCAGGTAGACGATATAGCCCGTGATGGCCGCGCTGAAGATCGCGTAGCTCACGTTGAAGAGTGCGAAGGCTAGGCCCGCAAACACGATCGCAAGCGCGATGTAGGCATCCGCGTTCGGATGAAACGCTGCCACGATTGAGGCGACGATCGCGCCGCCGACCGTCCCCGCAACGCGCGCGACGCCGCGCGTGAACGTCGAGGCGAAATCGGGGCGCAGCACGAGGATGACGGTCAACCCGATCCACTGCCCGTGCGCGAGCGGCAGCAGATGCTGCGCGATCACGGCGATCGTCAACGTGACGGTGAGCCGGATCGCATGCCGCGCGTAGCTCGAATCCCACGAGCAGTTGGCGAGCAGGCGGCTCGCCATCTCGCGCAGCTTCGCTGCATTCGGCCAGGCGACGTGCAGCGCCGCATCGCCGATCACGAGCCCGCCGTTGGCGGCAGCCGTCGCGGAGCGCATTGCGGCGCGCAGCTGGCTCACCAGCGCGCGGCCGTCGTGAACGTAGGGTGCGGTGTCGGACGGCGCGCGTTCCAACTCGCGCACGGCGCCCGCCAGCGCGCGGCGTTCTGCCTCGGCGGCAGCCGGCGAGCGGCCCTGGGCGAGCGCCGCCGCGAGTTCATCCAGTAACGGTCCGGCCGCAATCAAGACGTTCCGCACGAGTCCCGCGACGTCGCGCATCCCGGTGTCCGCCAGCAGTTGCTGTTCGGTTGCAAGCGCGGCCAACGTGGCGCGCAAACGTTCGGCCTCGTCGGCCAAGGCTTGATAGGCCGCGATCTCGGCACGGCTGCCGAACGGCTGCGGATCGGCCAACGCCGCGGTGACGGCCGACACCGATTGCGTGTCAGGCAAGCCGAAATCGTCGGCGTGCTCGCCGGTCGCGTACTTCGAGAGCGTGCTGAACGCGGCCGCAAGCGCCGAGCGTTCGGCCCGGAAATGCCCGAGCGGCCAAACGAGCACCAGCAGCAGCATCTGCAGCACGCCGCCCGCAAATACTGCCAGCGCGTGCAAGGCCGGTATCCCGGTGTCGTACGGTGCGTTGGAAAAGACGACGAAGGCGACGCACGCGTTGACCGATACGACGATCGCGGAACGGCCGAGCACGCCGATGAGGCCGAACCCGAGGGTCCACACCGCGAGCAGCGCGATGTTGAGGGCCGGAATCGTTCCGGTCGACGCCCCCGCGAACGCCGAGAGCGCCAGCGCCGCGCTGGCCGCGAGCATCGCGCCGACGCGCGTGCGGTAGACGCCCTGGCGCGACGCGAGCCCGGTGACGAGCGCGCCGTACGCTGCCGCCGCACCGTCCAACGGCTGACCGGCGAGCGCCGAAACGATCAGCGGAATCGCCACGCCGGCGGTGCAGCGCACCGCGAACCGTCCTTCGAGGCCGGCCCAGTTTAGACGCAGCGCGTCGGCGAAGATCCGCCGCGCGACCCTAGTGCCGGTAGAAGACATTCCAAAACCAGATGCCCCACAGGCCGGCCGCAACCGACCACGCGATCGCGATTTTGGCGAGCAGCGGGACGCGCATCGGCATGGCCAGCGCCATCAAGACGACGACGAACGGTTCGAAATCGAGCGCGTGCCGCATGCCGAATTGCGCGTAACCGTTCACGTAGTAGATGAACGACGGCCCGGCCACGAGCAGCGTAGCGAGCCACAGACCGGCGACCAGCGGGCGCGGACGCCGCGCGAAGAGCGCGATGACGAGCGCCGGGCTCGTCCACGTCATCGCGACGCCGTTCAGCGTCGGCACGACGAACGGCCACGCGGCGAGAAACCGCGGACCTTGCCAGAAGAACGACCACAATTCATACGGGAAGTAGCGTAACTGGAACGGCGAACCGTCCGGCGAGCCCGCCGAATCCTGGTGATACCACGCGGTGTAGCCGATGTCGTACCAGACGCCCCAGCGATTGAGGTTGTAGATCACCCACAGCGCGGCGCCGAGCGCGATGACGGCGCCGAAGCCGATCGCGGCGCGGCGGCGTTCGCCGGCATCGCGATCGCGTAACGTGAGCCACGCGAACACCGGAATCGCCAGCACCAGCGAGAAGCGCGAGAACGCGGCGGCCACGAGCGCCAGCGCAATCAGCGATCCGCGTTTCTTCCCGGTGAGTTCGGCCAGCGCCAACAACGTGCACGCCACCGACGCGACGTGCGCCATGAACCACACGTCGCCGAGCATCGCGCACCAGGCGAGCTGCGTTCCGGCGAAGAGAAACGCAGTGATCCAGACGTTGACCGTGCGGCTGACGCCGAGCTGTTCGCAGGTGCGCCAGCATGCGCCGGCCGCGACGCCGCACAACAGCAGCGCGAGCGTGGTTTGGTTGGCCGTGCCGAACACCGCGACCCAGGGCAAGAGCGCGATCGCCGGAGTTGGACCCTCGATGATGTAGTAGCGATTGCCGAACGGCAGCGCGTCGATCCATGCCCCCGGCCACGCAATCGCGGTTTGGCCGTGCAAGAGCGCTTGCGCGAGCAGCACGTAACCGTTGTACGGCGAGCTGCGGCCGTGCGAGAAGATCGCCGCCAGCACGAACGCGAGCAGGCCGGCGGCGCAGGCCGGCGCGAGCGGCCAACGCGTCGCGACCTTAGCGAAGCGCATACAGATGCGGCGAGCCGTCGTCGAGCTCGCGGACGTGAAAGGCGGTGAACGTTTCGGGATCGTCGGAAATCACGACGATCGGATGCGCCGGCAGCCAGCGCCGGTAGCTCGGCTCGAACTCGTGCGGGCCGGCGGTGAGCACGATGCGGTCGCCGAGGCCGTGCAGCACGTACGCGCCGTAGGCGAGCGTCGTCGCGTAGTTCCACGGCGCGACGATAATCGAGTGCAACGGCGTGACGGCAGTGATGCGGGCGATGAAATCGCGCCCATCGTGCTGCGCCGGCTGCGCGAAGAGCTGCGAACTCGCGCTGAAGTCATTGCCGAGCAACGTGATCCACGCAAGCCCAACGACCGCCAGCGCGGCATAACGCGCGATGCCGTGCATTCCGGCGTCGAGCACGGCCACGCCGTAGCCGGCCGCCGCAACGAGCACGAAGAGCGCGGGCAAGTAGTAGCGCGTCGCTTCGGACTCGACCGGATACGCAGCGGTAAAGAGGATGGGCAGCAAGCCCAGCACGATGCCGCCCGCCAGCAGCAGCGGCGTGCGCCACCACAGCATCACGCCGCCGAACAGCGCGAGCCACGGTAACGCGCCGCCGAGATCGTGCGCGGCCAGCGGCGCGAAATTCTCGGCCACGCCGCGCAGCGCCGCCGGCGAAAACATGGCGATGACGGCTTGGTGCGGAGAGAAATCGCTGCCGGTTACGACGCGCGTGAAGCCCGCCCACGTTGCGGGATGTCCATCATCCCAAAACGGCCGGCCGGGTGCGAGGCCGAGTGCGAGCGTCGGATCGAGGCGCGCGGCGGTGACGACAGCGCTGCGCACGGGGAGATACGCGTAGACCGCGATCACGGCGAGCGAGCCCGCCAGCGCGGCCGTCAGCGCGCGGCGCAACGGTACCCGGCGCGTCAAGAACATCAGCGCGAGGCCCGGCAGCGCGAGCACCGTGCTGTTGTCGATCGTCAGCGCGGCAACGGTGGCAACGAGCGCCGCAATCGCATCGAACGTGATGCCGCTGCTGCTCCAGCGCGCCGCGTACACGGCTGCCCACGCGATCGCGCAGAAGCCGACCGGGTGCACGTCGACATAGGTCGCATGCGTCCACGGTATCGCGGCCAGCGCGAACGAGAGCGCGGCGCCGAATCCGATCGCGGTCGCCGCACCGAGCGTGATCAAGAGCGCGGCCAAGGCCGCCGCCGTGCCCGCCGATTCGATTGCGGCGAGCACGTTGAGCCGCCAAGCAACGCTACCAATGACGAAGATGTGACTCCACAGCCAACCCGCGAGGACGTAGCCCGGGAAGCCGGTCGGGTAGGGAATACCCAAGATGTACGGCACGGTCTGGAGATCGGCCGTGTCCCAGAACGAGACGTCGCCGCGCAGCGATGCGAGGTACACGCCCAGCGGCACCGCAAACGCGACGAGAATTGCAGTCGTCGAACGCAGGCGAGGACTCAAGAGCGACAAACTACGCTCGACGATGGATCGTAGCCTGTCTAAGCGCGTCGTGGTCGCTGAATCGTTCGCCGAGCAAGGTCTCGCAATTCTCCGTGAGGCCGGGATTACGGTCGACTCGATGGTCGGCCGCTCGCGCGACGACCTCAAGGCCTCGCTCGGCACCGCCGACGGGCTGATCGTGCGCTCGGAAACCCGCGTCGACCGCGATTTGCTCGCGGCCGGCCCGAAGCTGACCGTCGTGGCGCGGGCCGGCGTCGGCGTCGACTCGATCGACGTGCCGGCCGCAACCGATGCCGGCGTCGTCGTGCTCAATACGCCGGCCGCGAACACGCTCTCGGCGGTCGAACTTACCTTCGGCTTAATGATCTCGCTTGCGCGCCACATCCCGCGCGCCGCGCAGTCGTTGCGCGAAGGACGCTGGGATCGTCTCAAACTCGTCGGCACCGAACTCGCCGGCAAGACGCTAGGCATCGTCGGCCTCGGCCGCATCGGCGGCAACGTCGCGACGCGCGCGCGCGCCTTCGGCATGCACGTGCAGACGCACGATCCGTACATCGCCTCGGCCCGGGCCGACGCGTTCGATACGAAACTGGTCGATCTCGAAACGCTGCTGCGCACATCGGATATCGTGACGCTGCACGTGCCGCTCAACGGCGAAACGCGCGGTCTGATCGATCTCGACAAACTGCGCATGATGCAAAAGCATGCGTTCATCATCAATTGCGCGCGCGGCGGCGTGATTGTCGAAGATGCGCTGCTCGCAGCGCTCGACGAAGGCGCGATCGCGGGCGCCGCGATCGACGTCGTGGCGGTCGAACCTCCGCCACCCGACGGCATCGGGGCCAAACTGCACCAGCATCCGAAGCTGATTGCAACGCCGCACCTCGGCGGCTCGACCACCGAAGCGCTGGCGCGCATCGCGAACGAACTGGCGGAAGACGTCGCGCGCGTGCTGCTCGGTGCACCCGGCATGGGCGCGGTCAACGCACCTGTTCCCGACGGACCCGAAGCCGACCGCGTGCTGCCGTTCCTCGACGTCGCCTATCGCATGGGCCGCTTCTTTCCGCAGTTTGCCAGTGGCGACGCGCACGGCTCCTACGCGATGCAGCTGCAAGGCGATCTCACCGCGATTCCGGCCGATGCGTTCGTGCGCGCGTTTCTCTCGGGTCTGCTGCAAACGACCACCGACCGGCGCGTCTCGATCGTGAACGCCGAGAGCATCGCGGCGGAACTCGGCATCCGCGTCGAAGCGCGGCCCGATGCATCGCCCACGCCGTACGCCGGCGCGCTGCGCGTCACCGGCGGCTCGATGACGGTCACCGGCACGTCGGTCAACGGCAGCCCGCGCATCGTCGAGGCCGGCGGCTTCGAGATCGACGCGCCGCCGATCGGCGACATGATCGTTACCCAGCATCACGACGTGCCCGGCATGATCGGCCGCGTCGGCACGATCATCGGTGACGCGTCGGTGAACATCTCGACGATGCAGGTGTCGCGCAACGCGATCGGCGGCGACGCGATCATGGTGCTCGGCATCGATCGTCCGGCCGACGACGCGACGCTCGCCGCGCTGCGCGGGATTCCCGGCGTGCATTCGGTGCGCTCGCTCTCGCTCTGATCGTGAAGCTGTACATCGCACGCCACGCCGAGACGACGTGGAATCTGGCCGGCCGCTATCAGGGCCGTCGCGAATCCGCGCTCTCGGCGCGCGGCATTCAACAAGGCTTCGCGCTCGCGGAAGCGTTCGCGCACGCCGATCCCGCACCGGTGCGCATCATCGCAAGCCCGATGCAGCGCACGCGCGCAACCGCAACGTTCGTCGCCGAGCGCCTCAACGTGCCGCTCGAAACCGACGATGCGCTAATCGAGATCGCGCACGGAACATGGGAAGGCCGCTTGCGCGATGAGATCGCCGCGAACGATCCGGCGCGTTATACGACGTGGCGCGAACGTCCGGCCGAAGTGGCGTTCGAAGAGGGCGAATCGCTCGAAGACGTCGCCGGCCGCTGGAAACGTTTCCGCGCGCACCTGCGCGTCGACACGCCGACGCTCTTGGTCACACACGACGCGATCGTACGCGCCGCCCTGCTCGACATCGCCGCCCGCCCGCTCAGCGATTTCTGGCAGATCCGCGTCGAAAACGCCGCCTACGCCATCGTCGAAGCCGAAGGCCCCCAGTGGACCCTGCTCGACGAATCCGTCAACACCCACCTCGCCGGAGACCGCGCAGAAATCGCCACCCAAGCGCTGTAACTCCCGCTTTTGTATTGTTGGTCTAGGCAGTGACCTCGTGGAGGTGGCCGGTTTCTACTTCGTACACGAAGCCTCGGATGTTGTCGCGGTGGGGGAGTAGGGGGTGTTCGCGGACGCGGATGATCGCGCGGCGGACCGCGGCGTTGACGTCGGTGAAGCTGCCGAACGCGTAGGGCGCATCGTGGTCGGTTTCGGCGATGAGTTCCGCGCGCAGGGCGGGTTCATCCAAGTTATGCAAGCCGCAGTTCGTGTGGTGCATCAGGATGATCTCGCGCGTTTTCAGACGTCGCTGGGAAAGCACGAGCGAACGCAGCATGTCGTCGGTAATCGTGCCGCCGGCGTTGCGTAAGATGTGCGCTTGTCCCGAGTCGAGTCCGAAGATGCGAAAGGTGTCGATGCGCGAGTCCATACACGTCACGAGCGCGACGTGCATGGAGGGAATTTGGGCGCGTGGCCCTTCGAACTCGCTCTCGTGCTCCTTGGCACTGGCGACGAGTTCGTCAATCGCGGAAGCCATCCCGAAGGGTTGGCCGTCCTCAGTCGGCCGCCTTCGACTTAATGAACGAGTTTTTCGAGAACGGCTTCTTCGTGCGCTGCGCGCCCGGCGTTGTAGCGGTCGCGGAAGACGCGCCGCCACTGCAGGCCGCCGCGGTCGTTGTTGATGCTCAGTTCTTGCCAGCCGCCTTCGGCCGGTAAATTTTCTTCCAGCGCTTCGAGCGCTTCGAGGTCTTCGCCGAGGACGGTGTTCTGGCTGAGGATGCCGCTGCGCTGGGCCCACGGCGCGCGTTCGTTTTTCGCGGGCCGCGCGATCACCCAGAAATCGTGCGTGCTGGTGCGCGTCTCCGGTGTCAGCGAATAGATGACTTTGCTGAAGAACGCCTGATCGTCGGGGGCTCCGACCGGCGCGACCCGTACGTGCAGCGTGTACTGCGAGGGGACGTCGTACTCGATGTCTTGCCAGCGGTCGATGTTCTCCGTGATGCCCGTGCTTTGCCGGTAGAACGGCGGCGCCGGTACGTTTTCCATATGCCGGAAGCAGCGTACGACGTGTCCCTCGACTTCGGTGCGAATCGGGGTGTCCGCGACCTCTTCGCTGCCGATCGTCGAGGCGTGAATGAACGTCTCGTGCGAGAGGTCCATCAGGTTGTCGATCAAGAGAGCGTAACGGGCTTTGATCGTCCGCATGTCCTTGATGAGGCGCCATTCGGGATCGGTCGTCCAGTGGTGATCGGGAATCTTGGCGGGATCCGCGTTGGCGGGATCACCCATCCAGATCCAAACGTACGGTCCGCTTTCCACCAGCGGATACGCTTTAACGCGCGCGCTCTTCGGCACGTTGGCCTGCCCCGGCACCCAGTTGCACGCGCCGTCGGGGCCGTACTTGAAGCCGTGATAACCGCAGACGATGCTGTCGCCGTCGAGCTTGCCGCGCGAGAGCGGGTAAGCACGGTGAACGCAACGGTCGGAGAGCGCGACCGGCGTGCCGTCGGCCTGCCGGTACATCACGACCGGTTCCTCGAGGAAAATCCGGCGCAGCGGCGCGCGAATGATCTCCTCGCCCCAGGCGGCCACATACCAAGCCTCGTGGATGAAGGCTTCGGGAAGATTCGAGCGCGGATTGAGCATGCTCAATTATTCGGGATCGGCCGGGTTTTACCCCTGACGCGCCCTCTATCGACCCTACATCCGGGGCGGGGCGAACGACGGCAGCGGCCGGGGGGTCGCGAACGTCGAGGCCCCGAGCGAGACCGGGAACCGGTAGCGGTAGAACGACAGGTGCTCGATCGTCCGGTACTTGCCGACGGTGGCGGTCGCGGTCGCGGAGGTCGCCACCCAGTACTTTTGCACGCGCCCGAAGCTGACGCTGCCGCGGCCGGCGTGCACCTTGGTCGAAAAGCGGATGGCGTTGGGCAGCGCGGTCACGCCGTCGATCGTCACCTGCTCGATCCGCACGTCGGACGGGCTGCGCGGCATCGTCGCAAAGACTTCGTCGACGTGGTGGGCGTCGCGGACGGTCCCGATGTAGCGGAACGTGTAGGCTTCCGGCCGCGGCGCGAGCGCTTCGATCGCGTACCGGTTGCGGTGGCCGAGAAAGATGTGGATACCCGGCGGGTTGAGCGTCTTGCCGTCGGCCGTGAGCAGTTCGTCGCGCTCGGAGAGGCCGCTGCGAAACACGCGGTGCGTTTGCTGGATGTCGTGCGCGCCGGTTTGGTCGAGCGAATATTCGAACGAGAGCACGCGCGGCGTGGGATTGGCGGCCAGCGCCACGGCGTAACGCGTCAGCATCGAAGCGGGCGCTACGGCCGGCGCCGGCGTCGACCGCGCATGCAGCGGCGGAATGTCCGGCGGTGCCGTCGGCGGACTCGTCGCCGTCAGCGCCGCAGCGAGCAGAACCGCGATCACGGCGTTGCGCGCAACGCGTCGACCATCGCGGCCAGCGCGGCCGCGGCACCGGAAACCATGCGTCCGCCGCCCTGTGCCTGCGCGGGCGCGCCGCCGCCTTTGCCGCCGACGTGCGACGCGGCCGCCTTCACCAGGTTGCCGGCATGCACGCCGGCCTTCACCGCATCGTCGCTTGCGCCGGCAAAGATCGACGCGCTTTCACCGTCGGTACCAACCAGCGCGATCACACCGTGCGGCAGCTTCGCCCGGATCGCATTCGCGAGCGCGCGCAGCGACGCTGCATCGGCTTCGGGCACGATCGCCGCCACGACCGTGTGCGCGCCCACCTTCTCTGCGCGTTCGACGTAGGCTAGCGCGTCGGCCGCGGCGAGCCGCGCCTTGAGGTCGCCGAAGGCTTTCTGCAGATCGCGCACGTCGTTTTGCAGACGCGCCACGCGTTCCACGACATCGTCGGGCTTGGTGGCCAGCGTTTCCGCGAGCTGCGCGACCGTGTCGCTGGTGCGCTCGACGATCGCCTCGGCCGCGCGCGACACTGCGCCCTCGATGCGCCGCACGCCCGTACCGATCGACGACTCCGAGATCAGCACGAACATACCGAGCTCACCGGTCGAGTGGGCGTGCGTGCCGCCGCAGAATTCCACCGCCGGCCCGGCCGATACGACGCGCACCACCTCGCCGTACTTCTCGCCCGCCATCGTGATCGCACCGGTGGCCATCGCTTCGCCGATTGGAAGCTCGCGCGTTTCGAGGTGATGATCTTCGCGGATCATCTCGTTCACACGCTGCACGACGCGCCGCTTCTGTTCGGCGCTGAGCGCGCCGCCGGGACTGCGGAAGTCGAAGCGCATGCGGTCGATTCCGACCCACGATCCGGCTTGCACCACCTCGTTGCCCAGCACGTCGCGCAGCGCGTGCTGCAGTAAATGCGCCGAGGTGTGGTGGCGGCGAATCTCCGCGCGCCATTCGGGAAAGACCAGCGTCTGCACCGTATCGCCGACCGCAAACGCGCCGCGCCGAACGACGCCGTGGTGCACGATCGCGTCGTGCGCGGTTTGCGTATCGGTAACGTCGAAGCCGTTTTCACCGGCCACGATCTCGCCGCGATCGCCGATCTGGCCGCCCTTCTCGGCGTAGAACGCCGTGCGGTCGAGGATCAGCTGTGCGCTCGCGCCCTGCTCGACTCGCTCGACCGACGCGCCGTCGACGAGGATCGCGACGATCGTGCCCTGCGCCGAGAGCCCGCTGTAGCCCGCGAACTCGCTGCGCACCGACGGCAGTTCGCTCACCGTGACCGTCGCGCGTTTGGCCGCGGCGTCGGCACGCGCGCGGCTGCGCTGTTCGTTCATCTTTTCATCGAACCCGGCGGTGTCGACGGCGACGCCGCCTTCGGCCGCGATCTCGCGCGTCAACTCGGCCGGAAAACCGTACGTGTCGTGCAGGGTGAACACGTCCTCGCCGCTGAGCAGCATCGTGCAGTCGACGATCGCTTCGGAAATCAGCGCATCGAGCATCGCGCTGCCGTGATCGAGCGTGCGCACGAACGTCTTCTCTTCGTTGCGCAACGCGTTCTGCACGTCGTTCAGGCGGCCGGACAATTCCGGATAGCCCGACTTGAGCGAAGCCACGACCGCGCCGGCGAGTTCCGCCATGAACTCACGCGGATAGCCGAGCAGCCGGCCTTGGCGGATCGCGCGGCGGATTAGGAAGCGCAGCACGTAGCCGCGATCCGTGTTCGAGGGATAGACGCCGTCCGCGATCAGGAACGTCACGGCGCGCGCGTGGTCGGCGATGATGTTGCGGCGCGCTAACTGTTCGCTTGGCACGAGCGAGGTCGTGCCGATGCTGGGCTGCGCGGCGATCAAATCGGTGAAGAGATCGGTCTCGTACATCGACGCTTTGCCGTTGACGAGCGCGAGGATGCGCTCGAAACCCATGCCGGTGTCGATCGCCTTGCGCGGCAGATCGCTTAGCACGCCGTCGGCGCCGCGATTATATTGCTGGAACACGACGTTCCAAAACTCGACAAAGCGGTCGCCTTTGTTCGGGCCGTCGTCATCCGGACCCGACGCGTACGCCGGACCGTTGTCGTAGAAGATCTCGGTGCACGGACCGCACGGACCGGTCGCACCCATCGTCCAGAAGTTGTCGTCGTCGTGGCGTGAGATGCGCGAGGACGCGAGGCCGATCTCGCGCTCCCAGATGTTCTGCGCTTCGTCGTCGCTGGTGTGCACGGTGACGTAGAGTTTTTCTTTGTCGAGCTTCCAAACGTTGGTGGCGAGGTCCCATGCGAAGCCGATCGCCTCACGCTTGTAGTAGTCGCCGAACGAGAAGTTGCCGAGCATCTCGAGGAACGTGCCGTGGCGTCCGGTGCGGCCGACGTTCTCGATATCGCTCTTGGCCCCGGCCACGCGCAAGCAGCGCTGGACGGTGACCGCGCGGGGCGCCGGCGGCGCCTCCTCACCGAGAAATACGGGGACGAACTGCTCCATGCCGGCGATCGTGAACAGCGTCGTGCTCATCGCATCGGGAATGAGCGACGCGGACGCCAGATGCGTATGCCCCTGGCGTACGAAATAGTCGACGAAGCTCGAACGAAGTTCCTGAGACCGCATAATCAGCCGACCGTGTTCGCCACGCCCGGCCTGTCATCCTGAGCTTGTCGAAGGATCAGCTCTCTTTGAGGAAGTTCCGGAGCTTTTCGAGGGCTTTCTGCTGGAGACGCGAGACGTGCATCTGGGAGACGTTTAGGCGCTTGGCGATCTCGGTCTGCGACACGCTTTCGTAGAAGCGCAAGTAGAGGATCACGCGTTCGCGGCCGCTGAGGACTTCGAAGGCGCGCTCGAGGTTCGCACGGTCCTCCAAGAGCTCGAGCCCGCTATCGGTCTGACCCACATAATCGGCGAGCGTCTGCGACTTCTTGTCGCCGTCACCGTTGAGTTCGGTGTCGAGCGAGAGCAAGTTGTATGCCTGTCCGAGTTCTTGCGCTTCGAGTACGTCTTCTTCCGATGCCCCGAGATGCTGGGCCAGCTCCGCGACCGTCGGCGAGTGGCCGAGCTTGACGTTGAGCTTCTCGATCGCGCGGTTGACCGCGAGGTTGAGTTCTTGCAGCCGGCGCGGCACCTTGACCGCCCAGCCCTTATCGCGGAAATAGCGCTTGATCTCGCCGACGATCGTCGGCGTCGCGTAGGTGGTGAATTCCACGCCGCGCTCGAGGTCGAAGCGGTCGATCGCTTTGAGCAGTCCGACCGTACCGACCTGGATCAAATCGTCGAGCGCTTCGCCGCGATTGGCAAATTTGACGGCCAGGTAGCGCGCTAGGTTGAGATGCGCGACCACGAGTTCGTTGCGCAAGCGCTCGAATTCAGTTTGTCCGGTGTGGTCGCGGCCGGAATCCTTTTCCGGATGCGACCGCAAGGTTGCAAACCGTGCGAAGGCTTCGCGCGCTCGCTGGCGATCCCAGCGCTCCGCGTCGATCGGGGCGGAACTCATGCTACCCCGAAACGCGCTTGGTCATGACGAGTTGCGTTCCGTCGCGAACGTCGCTCGTATATTCCACGCTGTCCATGAGTGCACGAATCAGGAATACGCCCAATTCTTCGGTCCGGCCGCCTTCGCCGATGCGTTCTTCCTCAACGGCGCCCAGCGGCGGCCCTTGTCCGCGATCGCGCACCGTCAGCACGATGCTGTCGTCGGTCACCTCGCAGACGATGACGATCGAGCCGTCGGCCATGCCGTGCTGAATCGCGTTCGTGCACGCTTCCGCCACGGCTAATTTGATGTCTTCGATATCGTCGACCGAGAAACGCTGGCGGCTGGCCACCGCAGCCACCGCTAATCGCGCGACCGCAACCCACTCGGCAACCGCTGGGATTTCCAGCCGCACGACGCCGTGCGACTTGGACGCGGCCGGAGCCGGATTCATGCCAGGGCCTTCATCGCGCTCTGCTCGTCATCGAAGATGCCGAAGATCTTCACGAGACCCGTGATGTCGAAGATCTTCTTGATCTGCGGATTCGTGCAGACGAGGTTCACCGAACCTCCGTGCTCGCGCACGCGTTTGAGACCACCGATGAGGACGCCCAATCCGGTCGAATCGATGTAGCGCACTTTCTCGAGGTTGATCACGAGATTGTAGTGCTCTTTGTCGATCAGCTCGGTAATCGCGTCCTTGACTTTCGGTGAGGTGTAGACGTCGATCTCACCGGTTAGGTCGACGACGTACGCGTCGCCTTCAGACTCGCGTACGTTGACTTTGATATCCACCGTTTCTCCTACGTTCGGCTCTGAAGTTCGTTGCGTTGTTGTTCCGCAGCGTCTATACCCTCGGCGACGGCCCCGTCAACGCGCGCCCGCGCGCGTTCCACAATGGCGCGACCGCGCTCGAGTAATTCGTTGGTTTGACCGCCGAGCGTCTCACCGACGTCGCCGGCGGTTTCGCGCGCCCGATCGGCGGCTTCACGCGCTTTCGCGCGCAGGGTATCGCGGGTCGCATCGCCCGATTGCGGCGCCGCGATCATGGCGAGCGTTGCCCCGGCGAGTAATCCCAGCAGCAATCCGGTTGTAAAGCCGCCGCCGCCCGAATCCTCATCGGACATTAGTTGTTCCCCGGATCGGCGTCGGAACGGCGTCCGACCACGAGACGGCGCACGCCGGCAGTGATGCCGGTGAGCGTGGCGCCCACATTGACGATGGCCGGCGCGACCGCGCGATTGGCGAGGTCGGACGTTTTGACGACGTTTGATGCAACAGATTCGAGCGAACCGACCACGCCGCTGAGGCGGGCGACGGTTGCATCGGCCGTATCGGCGATGCCGCCGACGTGCGAAAGCGTCTCCGCGACCGGCGCTGAGAGCGCGGCGATTTGACGATCGACTTCATCCAGCGTGCCGTTGAGACGGCGCAGCGTGCCGGCGATGCCCGAGCAAAGAACCAGTACCCCGATCCCGATCAGGAGGACGCCTAAACCAGCACCGGCACTGAACACCAGATGCGGCCAATCGAAATCTGAGGTTACCACCAGTCCTCCGAATGCTCGCTAGAGCCACGCAGCGCAAGTACCCAGGTCGGCCGGTTCCTACACGTCAGCGGTCTGCATCCGCTCGACTACCCGGCCAACGACCGCCGCGGCGTCATCCACGTCCGCCTCGGTAGTCGATCGTCCAAGAGAAAACCGCAACACGCCCGTGGCATACTCGGGTGGGACACCCAAGGCGGCGACGACGTGGCTCGGCTCCAAGGACCCGGCAGCACACGCGCTTCCCGCCGACGCTGAAACGCCCTCCAGGTCGAGCGCCATCAGCAGCGCGTCGGAGGGCAGGCTGGGGAACCCGATGCTCAGGATGTGGGGCGCCCGCGGCGCGGCCGACCCGAGTTCGATCGTGCCGGGCACCCCCGCCGCGATCGCCGCGCCCAGCCGGTCGCGAAGGGCCGTGACGCGCACGAGGGTCGCGGCCCGCTCCGCCGCTGCCAACTCGAGCGCGCGCGCGAGGCCCGCGATCCCGGCCAGGTTCTCGGTCCCCGATCGCAGGCCGTGTTCTTGGCCGCCGCCCACGATCTGCGCTTCCAGCGGCGTGCCCCGGCGTACGTAGAGGACGCCGACCCCCTTCGGGCCGTTGAACTTATGTGCCGAGAGCGAGAGCAGATCGACGCCGAGGGAGCCGGGGTCGAGGTCGAGGTAGCCGGCCGTCGCCACGGCGTCCGTATGAAGGAGGGCGCCCGCCGCCCGTGTGAACGCGGCGATCTCCGCCAGCGGCTGGAGCGTTCCGATCTCGTTGTTCGCGAGCATGATCGACACGAGCGTCGTATCCGGGCGCAGCGCGGCCGCCACGGCTGCGGGCTCCACTACGCCGTCGGCGTTGACCGGCAGCCGCGTGACGCTCCACCCGTCCGCCTCCAGCACGTCGAACGCGTGCAGCACGGCGTGATGCTCGATCACGGTCGTGATGACGTGCTTGCCGGCGGCCGCGCGCGCTTTGGCGGCACCGACGATCGCGAGCACGTCCGCTTCGGAACCGCCGCCGGTGAACACGATCTCGCGCGGTGCCGCGTGCAGCACGCGCGCGACGGCGGCGCGGGCCTCATCGAGCGCCGCGCGCGCTTCGCGGCCCTGCGCGTGCGCCGAACTCGGATTGTAGCCGCCGGACAGCAGCGGCACCATCACGTCGATTACTTCGGGCCGCGCGGTCGTCGTCGCGGCGTTGTCGAGATAGATGTTGGCGTTCATTCGGGAAACGGATCCTCGTCGCTCGAACCGCGGCGCGCGTCGATCCAGGCGCGCATTTTGGCTTCTTCGCCTTGTTTGCCGGGCTGGAAGTACGCGCGGCCCTGAAGCGCTTCGGGCAAGTTCTGCTGCAGCACGACCGCCGGTGGCGCGTCGCCTTCGGCCTCCATCGCTGCGTAGTCGTCGTGCGCGTAGCGGTAGCCGCTGCCGTACCCGAGATGCTTCATCAATTTCGTGGGCGCGTTGCGCAGGTGCAGCGGCACCGGATCGTTGCGCGTCGACTCCACGTCGGCCATCGCCGCACCGTACGCGCGCCCGATCGAGTTGCTCTTCGGCGCGGTCGCCAGATAGAGCACGGCGTGGGCCAGCGGATAGTGGCCTTCGGGCATGCCGATGAAGTGCACGGCCTGCTGTGCCGCAACCGCGACTTGCAGCGCGCGCGAATCGGCGAGCCCGATGTCTTCGCTTGCGAGAATCACGAGCCGGCGCGCGATGAAGAGCGGATCCTCACCGCTTTCGATCATGCGCGCGAGGTAGTAGATCGCGGCATCGGGATCGCTGCCGCGGATCGTTTTGATGAACGCGCTGATCGTATCGTAGTGGCCGTCGCCGTCTTTGTCGTAGTTGCGCGCGCGCTGCTGCATCGCATCGGCGATCGTCTTGCGATCGATCACCGCCGTTCCGTCGGCGTTCTTGGGTGCGGCGGCCGCGGCGAATTCCAGCGTGCTCAGCGCCGCGCGCGCATCGCCGTTCGCCAGATTGACCAAATGCTCGAGGGCATCCGGCTCGATCGTCACGTGGTCATTGCCCAGGCCCCGTTCTTTGTCACTGAGCGCGCGCTCGACGATCGTCCGGATATTATCGTCGGTGAGCGACTGCAGAACGAACACGCGCGAACGCGAGAGCAGCGCCGAATTGACTTCGAACGACGGGTTCTCGGTCGTGGCGCCGATCAGCGTGACGGTGCCGTCTTCGACGTACGGCAAGACCGCATCTTGCTGGGCTTTGTTGAAGCGGTGGATCTCATCGATGAAGAGCACGCTGCGCTTGCCCGCGCGCTTGAGCTTCGCCGCATCGGCCATCACGCGCCGCAGGTCGGCGACGCCGGCGCTCACCGCGGAGAGCGATTGAAAGTTCGCACCGCTCGATGCCGCGATCACGCGCGCGAGCGTCGTCTTGCCGGTGCCCGGCGGGCCCCAGAGGATCATCGACGGCAAACGGTCGGATTCGATCGCGCGGCGCAGCGCGCGGCCCGGCCCGACGATCTGCTCTTGGCCGACGAACTCGTCGAGCGACCGCGGCCGCATGCGCGCTGCCAGCGGTCCGCGCACGGTGCCGTCGCCGTCCGAGGACTCGAAGAGCCCGAGCACGTCCGTTATTTCCGGGGCTTCTTCGTCGGTTTCGGCGAGGGCGGCGGCCCGGGTGAACCCTGCGGGATCGGCTGGCGGATGATCATCGGCGCACCGTTCGCGACCACGTCGCGCGTTTGCAAGTTGTAGTCGACCACGCCGGCCTTCATGCTGCTATCGCCCTCGGCCAGCACGACGTTGCCTTCGAGGTGCAGCGTGTGTTTGGTCTGGTTGAGCACGCCGCGGTCGGCGGTGCCGATACGATTGCCTTGTACGAACCGGAAGTTCCCGTGCGCGTCATACGACTTGTTTTTCGAATCGATCGTCAGTTCATCGCACGTGATCGTCGACGGACCCTGATAGTCGCCCCCGGCCTCCTTGGCTTCGGGCGCGCCGCCGCTATCGTGGACGACGACGCCGCCGATCAACGTCGCGGTGCCGAGCTTCGTATTGCCCTTGGCGTGATCACCGCGCGCATCCGTGCCGGGACGCGTGACCTTCACTTCGTGCGGCATCGTGAAGTCGCCGGAGGTCATGTTCCAGTTGGTCTGATCGGTTTCGATCTGGTAGCCGTTCATCTCCATCCCCGACGACGCCGGAGCGGAAGACGGCGCCGGTGAAGCGGCCAGCAGAACGAACGCCGTGACGGCTGTCGCCAGCGACCGCAGCGTTCGCGTGTTCATCTCTTACGAAGAGTGGCCGTTCATGTGCTGATAGCCGACCCGCTGGCCCGTGCCGATCACGACGCACGAGAGCGGATCGTCGGCGACGATCACCGGGATGCCGGTCACTTCGCCGAGCAGCGAATCGAGGCCGCGCAAGAGCGCGCCGCCGCCGGTGAGGATCACGCCGCGGTCGATGATGTCGGCCGCCAATTCGGGCGGCGTTTTTTCGAGCACGGACTTCACCGCTTCGACGATCGCCTGCACGGGCTCGGAGAGCGCTTCGCGCACTTCTTCGCTCGTGATCTTCACCGTCTTCGGCAAGCCGTTGATCAGATCGCGGCCGCGAATCTCCATCGCGAGCTCTTGCTCGAGCCGGTGCGCCGAGCCGATCTTGATCTTCACTTCTTCGGCCGTGCGTTCGCCGATCATCAAGTTGTACACGCGGCGAATGTGACGGATGATCGCTTCGTCGAGTTTGTTGCCGGCCACGCGAATCGATTGCGAGACGACGATGCCACCGAGCGAAATCACCGCGACGTCGGTCGTGCCGCCGCCGATGTCGACGACCATGTTGCCCGACGGCCCGTCGATCGGCAGTCCGGCGCCGATCGCCGCCGCCATCGGTTCTTCGATGATGTCGACCGACTTCGCGCCGGCAAGTTTGGCTGCATCGCGCACGGCGCGTTCTTCAACCGAGGTGATCTCGGCCGGCACGCAGATGACGACCGACGGTTTCGGACGGAACAGTGTCGACCACCAGGAGCGCTGCTTCGTTACTTTTTTGATGAAGTAGTTGAGCATCGCTTCGGTGACTTCGAAGTCGGCGATAACGCCGTCACGCAACGGGCGGATCGCTTGGATGTTGGCCGGCGTGCGGCCGAGCATTTGGCGCGCTTCTTCACCGACGGCGAGCGTTTTGTTGGTGCGAACGTCCTTGGCGACGACGGACGGCTCGCGCAAGACGATGCCCTTCCCGCGCACATAAACGAGGACGTTGGCGGTGCCTAGATCGATCCCGATTTCGATGGTAAAACTCCCGAAGTTAGCGCCGGACCAGGTTCGGTCGAAACGCCTAAATTCCCATTTGCGCCCGAGAGAGTGACCTTACCGGTGAAGGCCGGTCCTCCTGGGTCAATCGTGCGGCAGCCCGAAAGCATTACACCATGCTTTCCCTCTCTCACACGCTCCGGGTGACGCGCCTCACGGCAGCTCTGCTCGGCGTCGCTGCCGTTGTCGGCGTCGCGCTGCCCGGCAGCGCCCAAGCGGTCGCGACGCTCAAAATCGCGACCACGCCGACCGACATCGGCTCGCAAGTCTTTTACGCTCAGGATAAGGGCTTCTTCAAGAACAACGGCCTCGACGCGCAGATCCAGGTGATTTCGAACGGCGCGGCCATCACCGCGGCGGTGATGTCGGGTGCGCTCGACATCGCGCAATCGAATATCGCCTCGCTCGCCGCGGCGCACGATGCCGGTCTCGATATCGTGATCGTGGCGCCGGCCGGTTCGTACTCGAGTAAGGAACCGACGACCGCGCTGATCGTGAGCAAGAACTCGCCGATCAAAACGGCCAAAGACCTCAACGGCAAGATCATCGCCGGCAACGGCCTCAAGAACATCACCCAAGTCGGGGCGTTCGCGTGGATGGACAAGAACGGCGGCGACCCGTCGACCACGAAGTTCGTCGAGATGCCGTTCCCCGATATGCCGGGCGCGCTCGCGCAAGGCCGCATCGACGCGGCGGTGATCGCGGAACCGGAGCTCAGCACCGCGCTCGCCAAAGGCGAGGTTCGCGTGCTCGCCAACTGCTATGACGGCATTGCGAAAGACTTCATGATCGGCGCCTGGTTTACGACCGGCACGTGGGCGAAAGCACATCCGGATCTGGTGAAACGCTTCTCCAAAGCGATGTCGCAAACGGCCGAGTGGGCCAACAAAAATCAAGCCGCATCGGGCGTGATGCTCACCAAGTACACCAAGATCGAAGTGGCACCGGGCATGAAGCGCACGGTCTACGCCGACAAACTCGAACCGGCGCTCGTGCAGCCGCTCATCGACGCAGCGGCCAAATACGGCATCACGAAAGCGACGTTCCCCGCCGCCACGATCATCGACCCGAACGCGCGCTAACTAAACGCGGGGTATTCGCTGGTTTCGAACGTTCCGACGGGTTCGGTTTCGGGAATGACACCGCTCGAGCGCTGCACCTGCGCGCCGAGCGCCGAGAGCGACTCTTCCAAACGTTCGTAACCGCGATCGATGTATTCGAGGCCGATGATCTCGGTTTCGCCGCTGGCGGCGAGACCCGCGATAACCAGCGCCGCACCGGCGCGAATATCGGGCGCTTCGACCGGCGCACCGGAGAGCGCGCTGCCGCCTTTGACGAGCGCCGTGTTGTTGTCCATCGCCACGCGAACGTCGGCGCCCATGCGCGAGAGTTCGTTGACGTACGAGAAACGCGCGTTGAAGATCGACTCTTCGACGACGCTCGTGCCGGGCGTGGTGCATAGGAACGTCAGCATCTGCGGCTGCAGGTCGGTCGGGAAACCCGGATGCGGCGCCGTGACGATATCGGTGCCGCTCTTGACCGCGTCGGCTTGAATGCGAATCCAATCGTCGCCCGTCGTGACGTCAACGCCGCACTCTTGCAGCTTGAGCAAGAGCAGCGCAAGATCGTTGGGCCGGCAGCGCGTCACGGTCACGTCGCCGCGCGTGATCGCGCCCGCGATCAGCAGCGTACCGGTTTGAATGCGATCCGGAATGATCTCGTATTCGACGCCGTGCAGTTTCTTGACGCCGGTGACCGCGATCGTGTCCGAACCCTGACCAACGATCTTCGCGCCCATCGCGACGAGGAAGTTCGCCAAGTCGACGACTTCGGGTTCCATCGCGGCGTTGACGATCGTGGTCGTGCCCTTCGCCTTGATCGCGGCGAGCATCGCGTTCTTCGTCGCGCCGACGCTCGGCGTGCGGAAACGGACTTCGCTGCCGCGCAGCGTGGCGCCGTCGGCGCTCGCAACGAGGAAGCCGTGCGACACGGCGACGCTTGCTCCGAGCGCGCGGAAGGCGGCCTCGTGCATGTCGGTCGCGCGCGTGCCCAAGATGCAGCCGCCCGGGAGCGGAACTTCAGCCCGGCCGAAACGGCCGAGCAACGGACCGCAGAGATCGAACGACGCCGCGAGCTTACGCACCAGCGCGTAGGGCGCGCGGTGGGTGTTGACGTTCGAGGCATCGATCGTGATCGTGTTCGGGCCGTCGAGCGTGAGGCGCGCGCCGAGTGCTTCGAGCAGCGACCACATCACCGAGACGTCGGTGATGCGCGGAACGCGGTGCAGCGTCACCTTCTCGTTGGTGAGGATCGTCGCGGCCATGATGGGCAGGGCCGCGTTCTTCGCGCCGTGGGTGTCGATCGAGCCTTCGAGCCGGGCGCCGCCGCGGCAGCGCAGTATCGTGTCGAGCCGGTCGAGGACGTTCACGCCGGGTCTTTGCCGCCGGGAAGCTGGCGGCCGCGGTCGCGGGCCGACTCCATCGCCCAATTACAGAGCCACAGGGCAGACAGCGGCAACGCGATCTCTAAGACCTTGACCCAAACCGGAGCAGGCTTCATTGCCCCAGGTTCATTCGCTCGTGCCACCGATGAATCTTACCGGCGGTCGTGGTACTCCAAACGTGTGATCGAACGGAGGTTTCGTGCAGCGTAGCATCATCGCGCCCGCCGAGCGGGTGACCAATCTCAGGTGGGGCATCGCCCTGCTGTTGGGGATCGGGATTCTGATCAGTTCGATCGACCGGATCGACCTGACCGTCGCGGGCGGTGCCCTGGGTCACGAGTTCGGCCTCAACGCCGAGGCGCTGGGCTACCTGTTCGGCGCGTACGGCGTCACCTACGCGATCGCGCAGATCCCGGCCGGGGTGCTCCTCGACCGTTTCGGGGTCCAGCTCGTCGGGCGCGTTGCGGCGCTGGCCTGGAGCCTCTTCGCGCTGCTCAGCGCGGCGGCCGGATCGTTCGGCATGCTCGTCGCTGCGAACCTCGCCCTGGGTCTCGGCAAGGCTCCGGCCTACCCGCTGAGCGCTAAGGCGACGGGCTACTGGTTTCCGGCCCGCGAGCGGAGCACCGCGACCGCGATCTTCGATGCAGGCGCGAAGCTCGCGACGGCGATCGGGATGCCGCTCCTCTCGCTGATCGTAATGACGCACGGCTGGCGCGCGATGTTCCTCGTCACGGGCATCGTGAGCTTGCTCTTTTTCGGCGCGTTCTTTCTCTTCTATCGCGATCCGGCCGGCGACGCGCGGCTCACGCACGCCGAGCGCGTGCACATCGAGACCGGTAACGCGCAAGCCGCCGGGCTTCCGGCGAGTGGTGCGCTCGCGGGTTTGCTGGGTCAGGCGAAGGTGTGGGGCATCACGATCGGGTTCGGAGCCTACGGCTACGCGTTCTTTTTGCTGCTTACGTGGCTGCCCGGCTACCTCGCGAACACGTTCGGCATGTCGCTGCTTGCGACGGGCCTCTACACGGCGATCCCGTGGCTGATCGCGGCGATCGCCGAAGTGCTCGTCGGCGGCGTACTCGTCGATGCGCTGATCGCACGCGGAGCGAATGCGATGCGCGTGCGCAAGTCCGTGCTCGTCGTCGGGATGCTGCTCGGCGTGAGCATCTTCGGCGCGGCGATGACGCGCGATCCCAACGTCGCGATCGCGTACATCGCCGTTGCGCTCGCCGGACTCGCGGTGGCCGCGCCGGTCGCGTGGTCGCTGCCGTCGCTGATCGCGCCGCCCGGGACCGTCGGCACGGTCGCATCGATCATGAACTTCGCCAACATCGTAATGGCATTCGTTGCGCCGATCGTGGCCGGTCACATCGTTGCGTCGACCGGCAGCTTCACCAACGTGTTATACACAGCCGCCGGAGCTTTGATCGTAGGCGTTCTCAGTTACGTACTTTTGCTCTAAATGTTGCCTTCATCTTATGACGTTACGCTGGAGGCATGCCAGCACAATTTCTCGTTTGCCCGCCCACCCCGGGGGCCTTTCCCGGCACCGATGCGCCGCGCCAGTGGGACCGCCTCATCGAGACCGTCAGCTGCGCCGGTAACGCGAGTTTTACCGAGATCGGATCGGCGCCCGACGCACCCGGTCTGACCTTCATTTCGCGCGGCGCATTGATCGTCGGGAATCTCGCGATCGTCTCGAGTTTTCGTCTGCCCGAATTCCGGCGCGAGCAAGGCACGTGCCGCCGCGCGCTCTCGGACGCCGGCCTCGCGACGACGTTCTTGTGCCAAACCTATTTCGAAGGTGCGGCCGATGCGCTGTTCGATCGCGTGAGCCCGCTGTGTTACGCCGGGTACGGCCCGCGTTCGGAACGCAGTGCGACGATGCAGCTTGCGGACGTCATGAGTTGCCGCGTCTTGCCGTTGATGCTCGTCGACGACCGCTTCGTGCACCTGGACACCGTGCTCGCTCCGCTTTCCACCGGTCACTTGCTCGTCTACATGCCGGCCTTTTCCGAACACGCGCAGAGTCTGTTGCGCCGCGCGATCGACCCGCGCTTTTTGATCGAAGTCGGCATCGACGACGCGCTCGAGCTCGCGTGCAACGCGTTGGAGATCGGTGACGCCCTGATCTTTCACCGCGTGAGCCGCAGACTGCACGCGCAGTTGAACGCGATCGGGTACCGCGTGTTCTGTACCGAACTGGACGCGTTCGTTCAGGCCGGCGGTTCGGCGAAGAGCCTCATGCTACGGCTCGACGACGGCCCGTTCGCAGTCCGGGTTGCCTCCTAGCCCTTGCGTCCGGTACCGTACACAGTGGCCGGGCGGCGACTTTACGTGATAGGCTCGGCGATAGGCCGGCGCTAATTGACCGTTCCTTACAAGAACGTGAGGAACATGATCACCCTGCCCCCCGGAAACTCGATCCTCGATGTTCTCAGCTCGGCGCCGGCGCTGCTCCCAAGCGCGCGCCTCGTCGCTCTGCCCAGATCCGAATTCACGACGCATCATGACGCGGTCATGGCGTCGGTCGACTTCCCGATCACCGCGCTGTTGTCGGTCGTCGAGGTCTTGCCGGACGGCTCTACCGCCGAAATCACGAATATCGGCCGAGAGGGATTTGTCGAAATCGACGCCGCCCTGCACCACGATATCGCGATGCGCAGTTCCAGATGTTTGTGTCCCGGCGAAGTCGTCCGCGTATCGATGCGGGATTTCCAGCGGGCCTTGGGCGAGAGCAAGGTCTTCGCAGATAGCGTGTACCACGCGGTGCGCATTCGCTGCTTCGTCACCGAGCAACTCGCCGTTTGCGCAATGCGGCATGACGCTAACGAACGATTGGCGCGCTGGCTACTTCTCCTGGCTTATAAACAGCAAACCTCGTCCGTCGAAATAACGCACGAGGCGGCAGCCGGCCTGCTCGGGACGCGCCGGGCTACCGTCACGCTGGCCGCACAATTTTTGGCGCAGCGCGGTGCCATCGAGTACAATCGCGGAACGGTGCAGATCGTGAACCACGACGTGTTACGATCGCTGTCCTGCTCGTGTTACGACGTCTGCCGGAGAGCGCTCGACCAACTGATCTAAGCCCTACTGCGGAGGGGTCCACACCGCGAGAATCGCGGCGTCGTCGGGATTTTCGCCGGTCAACAGCATTTGGCGCTCGACGACCGAGGCCGTCGGGAACCGGGAGAAATTGTACGCGAAGATCGCCGCGTTCAACAAGTCCGCCATTCCTTGCAACGGCTTCCGGTCGCGCTCGATGACACCATCGGTATACAATAACAGCAGCGTCGCGTGCGGCAAATGCTGTTCGTGCGTGCGGAACTCCGACGCCTCGAGTATTCCGAGCGGCAGGTCGGCCTCTTGAAATTCCAGGAATGACGCGCCCTGCGGGCCGACGATGATCGGCGGTGGATGGCCGGCGCTGGCAAACCGAAGCAATCTGCGCGAGCGATCGAAGAGCGCGACTATGGCGGTGGCCGTCTTGTCCGCATCCGAATCGATCAGCATCCGATTCGCGCGCCGGAGGGCGTGCGCCGGATCGTCGCCCGCTTGCGCCGCGCGCTTGATACAGTCGCGCAACATGCACGCGGTATCGTGCTGAAGATTCCCGTGACCGCTGACGTCGCCGAGGGAGAATGCGATCATGTCTTCCGAGACGTTGAACGTCTCGCACCAGTCGCCCGAAAGCTCGCACGAGCCCTGTGGGATCAGGCGCATGCTTACATCACAACAACCGAACCTCGTAATGCCATGACCGTCTTCGGAAGCGGCCGTATCCAGGCGTTCGATTGACGCCCGCGTTCGTATCTCGTGCAAGGTGAGGCCCGGACCGTAAAATTGAGGTTGTGTAACCCTACCTTAAGACGGCCACGGCGCCCGGTCAGTACGCTTTTGACGCTTCGTGTTCGAAGACGATCGTCGCCAGCGGCGGCAACGTGATCGTGATCGAATGCAATCGGCCGTGCGCGCCGATCGGCTCGGCCTCTTGCGCGGAGTTGCAAATCCCGCTTCCGCCATACGCCGGCATATCGCTGTTGAGGCGTTCGCTGTATGTCCCCGGCGTGGGGACGCCCAGCCGGAAGCCGTGCCGGACAACTGGCGTAAAATTCGTGATGACCACGGCGAAGGCGTCTTCCGCGCGGCTCCTGCGCACGAAAGCGACGACCGACTCATCTCGCTGGGAGGTAATCCAGTCGAGCCCCTGCGGGTCGGTATCGAATTCGTGCAACGCCGGCAACTCGCGGTAGAGCGTATTGCAGGCGCGCACGTAGTCCGCAATTCCGCGATGCCCGGCATCGTCGAGCAAATGCCAGTCCAAACTCCGGTCGTGGTTCCACTCACGGAGCTGCCCGAACTCGCCGCCCATGAAGAGCAGCTTCTTACCGGGATGGCCGTACATATATCCGAAGAGCGCGCGCAAGTTCGCGCGCCGTTGCCACTCGTCCCCGGGCATCTTCTCGAGCAGAGACCGCTTGCCGTAGACCACTTCGTCGTGCGAGAGCGGCAAGACGAAATGTTCGTTGAACGCGTAGGTGAAAGCGAAGGTGAGCTGATCTTGATGGTAGCGCCGATTGATCGGGTCTTCGCGCATGTATTCGAGCGTGTCGTGCATCCAACCCATATTCCACTTGTACGTAAAACCGAGCCCGCCCTCGGAAATGGGTCGCGACACGTTCGGCCAGGCGGTGGATTCTTCGGCGATCGTGATGCCGCCGGGAACTTGTGAGCTGACCAGCGAGTTGACGCTCTGCAGCAGCGCGATCGCATCGAGATTTTCGCGTCCGCCGTATTTATTCGGTATCCACTCGCCGGGCTTCCGGCTGTAATCGAGGTAGAGCATCGAGGCGACGGCGTCGACGCGCAGCCCGTCGATGTGATAGCGATCGAACCAGAACAGGGCATTTGCGAGCAGAAAATCGGCGACTTCGTGGCGCCCGAAATTAAAAACCAGCGTATTCCAATCCGGTTGGAACCCTTGCCGGGAATCGGCATGCTCGTAGAGCGCCGTGCCGTCGAATCGGCCGAGACCGTGCGCGTCGGTCGGAAAATGGCCGGGCACCCAGTCGACGATCACACCAATCCCCGCCCGGTGCACGCGGTCGACAAAGCGCGCGAAGTCTTGCGGCGAACCGAAGCGGCTCGTCGGAGCGAACATGCCGATCGGCTGGTAGCCCCACGAACCATCGAAGGGATGTTCGGCAATCGGCATCAGTTCGATGTGCGTGAAGCCCATTGCGGTAACGTAGGGGATGAGCCGGTCGCCGATCTCATCGTAGGTGAGATAACGATTCGCATCACCGCGACGCCACGAACCCAAGTGCACCTCGTAGATCGTGATCGGTGCATCGTAACGGCCCGCGGCCGCGCGCCGTTCCATCCACGCGGCGTCTTCCCACGCGATATCTCCCGCCACCGCGACGATCGACGCGGTTCCCGGTGAGGACTCACATGCAAAGGCGAACGGGTCCGCCTTCAGCGGTAGGAGCGTGCCGGCCGATCCGACGATTTCGTATTTGTAGCGGCTGCCCATCGAAACCGCGGGCAAGAAGATCTCCCAGATGCCGCCGGTTCGCCGGCGCATCGGATGACGGCGGCCGTCCCAATCGTTGAAGTCGCCGACGACCGATACGCGCACGGCCGACGGCGCCCACACCGTAAACGCAAAGCCGGAAACGCCATCCATCGTCCGTTCGTGCACGCCGAGCATGTCGTACAACCGGCGGTGCGTGCCCTCACCGAAGAGGTACAGGTCGACGTCGCCGGCGATCAAGCCGAACCGGTAAGGGTCCTCGATTTCCAGCGTGAGCGTGCCGACTTGCAGCCGGAGCCGGTACGCGAACGGCTGCATGCGGCCGGGCATCGATCCGGCAAAGAAACCGGCCGCATGAATGCGGCGCAGCGATGCCACGACGGAGCCGTCCGCGGCGTCGACCACCGCGACGCTAGCGGCCTGCGGCAGCATTGCGCGCACCGAAACGGTGCCGCCGGCGATGTGCATGCCGAGGACCGCAAACGGGTCGCCGTGGCGCGCGTTGACGATCGCCGCAACGTCTTCCTCAGCGGGCAGCGACGGATCGTGAGTCGGCATCGAGGATAGCACGGATTCCCTCCAACGGTATACGCAGCCACGCGGGGCGGTTCGCGAGCTCGTACGACATCTCGTAAAATGCTTTTTCGAGCACGAAAAAGTCGAGCAGCTGCTGCGCTATTTCCGGATCGTCCGGATACGACGCACAGCCCGCAATGGTCGCACGATAGCCCGCGAGAAAGGCCGCCGACGTTCGCGCTTCCCATTCGCGCGCCAGCGGCTGCAGCATGCTCGTGTCCGCACCGCGCTCATCGATGCTCTCCGACATTCCGGCAACCGCGACGTAACTGATCGAGCGCAACATCCCGGCGACGTCGCGCAGCGGCGATGATTTGCGCCGGCGCACGGCGAGCTCGCGGCCGGGCTCGCCCTCAAAGTCGACGATGAGAAAATCGTCGGCGACGACGAGCACTTGGCCCAGGTGGTAGTCACCGTGATAGCGTGTTTTCATAACGCTTTCCGGCAGTTCCGGCGGAACGAATCGCTTGAGGATCGCCTCGCGCTCGCCCAAGAGACGATCGGCCTGCTCGGCCAGTGCCGGCGGAATCCGGTCGCGCTCGCGTTGCAAGGAGTCGAGAGCGCGCTCGGCCGTCGCGCGAGCTTGCTCGATCCAGAGCGTTCGATCGCCGGCGGTCGTCGGCTCGGGCTCGAACGCCGGATCGCCGGACGGCGTGGCGAACGCGCGATGCAGTTCGGCGGTGCGAATGCCGAGAATGCGCGCGCGCTCGATGATGATCGCGTGTTCGTCGATATCGCGGTTCTCGACGCCCGACACGGCGGGCGCTTCGGGTTGCTGCGGCACCTCCATGCTGCGCCGGCGGTCGAAGAAGCGATCCAAATACGTGAGCGCCACGGTCCACCCGTCGCCCTGGTTTTCGGCGAAGGACTGCAAAATGGCGATCGCCGTCGACTCGCTGCCGGCCCGCTCGTATTCCACGTATCCGAGCAGCTGTGGTGTATTCCGGTAGCCGACGGTATCGAGAAAACGGGCCGTTTCGAGTTCCGGCTGCGGACCGCGGTTGGCGCGGCGATAGCCTTTGACCATGATCCGCTCGTCGACGACGACCGAGGTATTGCTTTGTTCCACGTTCATGCGCCGCACGGGCAACTCGGCGGAAAGCTGCATGGCCGTGAATCCGGGCGTCGCGTGCGCGGCGAAGACGCCCCCGTTGCGCCCATCACGGCGCCGCTCGTTGCGCACGTCATCGACCAGCGCGCGCACGAACTCATCGGCTGCGAAACCGTCGTAGAGAAAGCCGTCACGCGCGCCGCGCCGCACGCGCGAGAGCGTTGCGCGGGCCATTTGCCCGGCGGCCCCCTTCGCGCCGTCGATCGCCAACGGCAAAAAATACGCGTGATCGAGCTTGGGCAATTCAATCAAGCCGTAATACAGTTGCGTTCCGTTCCGCTCGAAGGCCGCCGCGTCGTAAAGCCGCACGTCGCCGTAAGCTGCGTCCTTGTCGGCGAACCAGCGCTGGTTCGGGAGAAATCCCGGCAACACGTCGTGCTCGAACGCCGCGAGCGCCTTCCCGGCCAGGTCCTGATTGCGCGCGTCGCGCGGAAGCACGAGCGTCATCAGTTCCGGCAGCTGCTCCGGCACGGGAGCCGACGCCGGTGCCGCCGCCGTGTCCGAGAGCAGAAACCAAAAGAACGCATGGCCCGGCAGCGTGATGACGTAGGCGGATTCGCCGATCGTTTTGAACGCGCTCCACCCGAGCATCTCGACCGGGACGCGGCCCTTGTAGGCACTGAGATCGAGTTCGGTTTGCTGCGATGAGTGCGAGAGATTCGCAACGCACAGCACCACCTCGCCGGCGTACTCGCGCACGTACGCCAGCACCTTACGATTGTTCGGCATCAGGAACGCGAGCGAACCGCGGCCGAACACCTGATGACCCTGACGCACGGCGATGAGCTTCCGCAGCCAGTTGATCAGCGATGACGGGCTGCTGCTTTGCGCCTCCACGTTGACGCTTTGATAGCCGTAAACCGTATCCATCAGCGGCGGGCTGTACATACGGGCCGGGTTGACGCGCGAGAACCCGCCGTTACGATCCATCGACCACTGCATCGGCGTGCGGACGCCGTCGCGGTCGTTGAGGTAGATATTGTCTCCCATGCCGATCTCATCGCCGTAGTACAAAATCGGCGTCCCAGGCATCGACATGAGCAAACCCGTGAGCAGCTCGATCCGCCGCCGGTCGTTTTCCATCAGCGGCGCGAGCCGGCGCCGAATGCCGATGTTGATGCGCGCGCGCGGTTCGGTTGCGTAAACGCGGTACATGTACTCGCGCTCGTGCTCGGTCACCATTTCGAGCGTCATTTCATCATGGTTACGCAGGAAGATCGCCCACTGCGCGTTCTCCGGAATGTCCGGCGTCTGGCGCATGATATCGATGATCGGGTAGCGGTCCTCCTCGGCGATCGCCATGAACATGCGCGGCATCAGCGGGAAATGAAAGGCCATGTGGCACTCGTCGCCGTCACCGAAGTAGGCGCGCACGTCCTCCGGCCACTGGTTGGCCTCGGCCAGCAGCACGCGGCCGGGATATTCCGCGTCGATGCACGAGCGCAAGTCTTTGAGCAGCGCGTGCGTTTCGGGCAAGTTCTCGCAGTTCGTGCCCTCGCGCTCGAAGAGATACGGTACCGCATCGAGCCGCAAGGCATCGACGCCCGTATCGAGCCAGAAACGCATGATGTTCTTGACGGCGGCAACGACGCGCGGGTTGTCGAAATTCAGATCGGGCTGATGGGAAAAGAAGCGATGCCAGTAATACGCGCCGGCGATCGGATCCCAGGTCCAATTGGAGAGTTCCGTATCGGTGAAGATGATGCGCGCGTCTTCGTAGCGGCGGTCGGTGTCGCTCCAAACGTAAAAGTCGCGATAGGCAGAGTCTTTTTTGGCACGACGGGCACGTTGAAACCACGGGTGCTGGTCGGAGGTGTGGTTGATGACGAGTTCGGTGAGCACGCGGATTCCACGCGCGTGCGCGGCACGCACGAATTCGCGAAATTCGCGCATGGTGCCGTAGGCGGGGTTAATGTTCCGGTAGTCGGCGATGTCGTACCCGTCGTCGCGCAGCGGCGAGGGGTAGAAGGGCAGCAGCCAAACGCACGTTGCGCCCAAGTTTTTGATGTAGTCGATCTTCTGGGCCAGCCCCGCGAAATCGCCGATGCCGTCGTCGTCCGCATCGAAGAACGATTTCACGTGGAGTTGGTAGATCACCGCGTCCTTGAACCAGAGCGCGTCGTCGCCGGTCATGATACGCGCCCATCCACGCGCACGATCAGCGCCGGAGAAACGTACGGATCGAGCCAGACCGACACGACGGGACCACGCCACGAGAAACGTTCTCCGGTGAGCAGGTTCTCACACGCGATCGGCTCGCCGGGCACTATGCCGAGGTCGGCCAGCGGCAGATGTATGCGTACGTCGCGGCCTCGAAACGGGCTGAGATTCACAGCGATCAAAAGCGTATTGGCGCCGGCGGTCTTGCGATAGAAGAGAACGTCGTCGTCCTCGGCGTGACAGAAGCTAACGTTTCGCCAATCGCCCAGCGCCGGGTTCGCACGGCGAATGCGGTTCACCGCGCGAATATGTTCGTTGATGTTGCCGGGAGCATTCCAATCGCGCTGCTTGAGCTCGTATTTTTCCGAGTCGGCGTACTCCTCGCGCTCCGGCAGGGCGCCGTTCTCGCAAAGTTCGAAGCCGCTATAGATGCCGTAGAGGCTGCCGAGGGTCGCAGCGAGATAGAGCCGGATGAGAAACGCGGGCCGGCCGCCGGTTTGCAAGAACGGCGGCAAGATGTCGGGCGTATTCGTAAAGAAGTTCGGCCGGTAAAAGTCGGCCGGCGGCGGCGCTGCGAGTTCGGTGAGGAATTCGGTCAGTTCGCGCTTGGTGTTGCGCCAGGTGAAGTACGTGTAGGATTGCGTAAAGCCGGCCTTCGCAAGTTCATACATCACTTTGGGCCGCGTGAACGCCTCGGCGAGAAACAACACGTCCGGATGACGGCTGCGGACTTCGCCGATCATCCACTCCCAAAACGCGAACGGCTTGGTGTGCGGGTTGTCGACGCGAAAGATGCGCACGCCGTGACCGATCCAGAACTCGACCACGTCACGCAGCTCGTTCCATAACGCGGGCGCGTGCGGACCGTACCAGTTGAAGTTGACGATGTCCTGATATTTCTTGGGTGGGTTCTCCGCGTATTTGATCGTGCCGTCGGACCGGAAGGCGAACCATTCCGGGTGCTCGCGCACGTAGGGATGGTCGGGCGAACATTGCAGCGCGTAATCGAGAGCGACTTCGAGCCCCCGCGCGTTGGCGGCCGCGACGAAATGGTCGAAGTCCGCGAAGGTTCCAAGGCTCGGGTCGATCGCACGGTGCCCGCCGCTAGCGTTCCCGATGGCCCACGGGCTGCCGGGATCGCCGGGCGCGGCCTCGAGGCTGTTGTTGCGGCCCTTACGGAACGAGACGCCGATCGGATGGACCGGCGGAAGATAGACGACGTCGAATCCGAGCTCGGCAATGCGCGGCAGCTGCAGCTCCGCATCCGCGAAGGTTCCCGGCCGGCCCGGCTGCGAGGACTGCGAACGCGGAAACATTTCGTACCATGCGCCCGTTTCGGCCGCGGGCCGGTCGACGGTAAGCGGCAGCGCCGGCTCGTAGCGCGTTGCGTAGCTCCGGTCGGGCGCGAGCTCCATGAGGCGCGCCGTCGTCCCGCTAAGCAAGACCGCAAGCTTTTCGCCGTCGGACGCTGCGCGATCGAAGGCAGCTACAATGCCCGCAAGGCGTGGGCCCACGGCGTCATCACCCCGCTCCGCCGCAGCGGCGACCAACGCGCGGCCTTCATTCAGCTCGAGCGCGACCGGCTGTCCGGCAGCATGTTTGAGTTCCGTCCCGTGCGCCCACGTTTCGAAGTCGTCGGGCCATGCCTCGATCGTGTACTCGTACGTTCCGACGGCGTCGGGCACGAAGTCGCCGCTCCAGCGGTCGTTGCCGAGGGGGTGCATCGGCGTTTCGTTCCAGGCCGGGGCACCGGTGCGCCGGTAGAGCAGCCCGGCCACAATGGCGTCGTGACCTTCGCGGAAGATATCCACCCCGACGACGAAGCGCCGGCCCGCGACGCGCTTCACCGCATGCCGGCCGGCGTCGATTTGCGGCGCGATGCCTTCGATAACGCACGGCCGGGCCGCCGCGGCGGGTTCGGCGCCGGCCGCGCCGGCAGCACGCGCCGGCACGGTGCGCGGAGCCGCCGGAGCAAAGACGCGGATCGTGAGCGGCGGCAACGTGATGTCGCGCGCGGTTGTGCCGTATTCGCCCGGCGTCGCTTCCGGCAGCCGCACGCCGTGCACGGCCCGCGAGGCCACATCCGCGTCGATCGTTACGGAAATCGCCGGGCTCGAATTGATCAGCGCCAACGCTTCGGTGAGCCCGTCTTCCGTTTGCCGCACGAGCGCAAACGCCGTACCGTCGCGATAGAGCGCCCGCGCCGGGCCTTCCTCGTTGAGCGCGGGAATAGATGCCTTCATCGCATTGACGCCGGCGATGAACGGTGAGAGATCGAAGCGCGGCTGCTCCCAATGCTCCGGGCGCGTGTAGACGACGTGCAATTGCTCGGCGAAGCCGTACTCGAAGCCCATCGGCATCATCACGCCGCTCGAGAACACCGCCGCGAAAAGATAGCGGAAACGGTATTCGGCTTCGATCGCGGCATCGGAGACATCGTTCGCTTCGGCGGCCAGACGCGGCGTATCGTGGCTTTCGGGAAACGCGATCGACGGCGCGATGCTGCGGAACTGCTCGTACTGCTCGAGGAGCCACGGCGACCGGAAATCCCACCACTTCGCACTATTGAACAAGTAATCGAATCCCGCCGAGCGCAACGCCAGCACGCTCTCGAGCGGCGCCCCGAGATTTTCGGCAGCGAAGAGCACGTCCGGCATCTCCCGGCGCGCGCCGGCAATCAATGCGGCCCACACGTCGGCCGGAACTTTGTAGGCGGCATCGCAGCGGAAGCCGCGCACCCCGAGCTCGATGTACTGCTTGATGACGCCCGCGAAGAAAGCGATCATCGCGTCGCGCGCGGGACGGTCGGTGAAATCGAGTTCGGCCAGGTCCGTCCACACGGTGACGTTCGCGGGATCGGCCGGGTCGGACGCCGAGGGCGACTCGATCTCCCCGGATGCGTCGCGGCGGTACCACTCCGGGTGCGCGGTGACGAGATCGGCGTCGCGAGCGGTGTGGTTGATGACCAAATCCATCATCACGCCCACGCGTGCCTGAGCCGCCCGGTCGACGAAGCGCTTGACGAGCGCCCGATCCGAGGCGCGCGATTTGCCGCGAAAGAGCGGATTCAAGCGCTCGTAGCTCTTCACCGCGTAGAGGCTGCCCGAATAGCCCGTTTCGTGAAACGGGTTGACGTAGATCCAGTTGAACTCCATCGCGGCGATGCGCGGCACATGCTCGATCCAGCGGTCGATGGAGCCGGCGAGCGTGGGAAACAGATTGTAAATTCGGGGACCTTGCTTCATCGGTGTCGCTTGTTACCCGTTCACGTGGCGCATCATGTCATGGCCGCGGCCGGCCTTCGCGAAGCTTGCGGCGATCGCGTGCAGACGGCCGTCGACGGCGAGCTCCTCGAGCGTCTCGGAGATGCGCCGGCGCCAGTTCGGATACTCCGTGCTCGTTAGGGGCACGTTGACGGGGTCGCTCTCTGCGGTGACGTCGTCGATTTGCGCGATGGCGAGCACGGCCTTCGTCCGGGCGAGAAAAGCATGGACCGCGACCAGGATGGCGCCGTAGTTCCGCTCGTCGCTCAGTGCGAGGAGGTGCTCGCTGCGCAATGCCGCGATGAGAGCAGCCCGCGCGCGCTCGCGCGTCTGACGTTGCTCGGTCACGTCGGCCTCGCGCAACAACCCGAGGCGGCAGCGGAGATCGATGTCCGTCTCGTCCATCCAGGCCCGCAGCGTCGGCAGATCGTGGCTCCCGACCACGGCAACGGCTCGCTCCGGATAACGTTCCGGCGGAATGAACGCGCCGTCGTCCGGGTCGGTCTCGAAAAAGAGCACGCGGTACGAGAGAATGTTCGCCGCATCCATGCGTTCCCGAAATCCGGCCGGCACGGTGCCGAGATCTTCACCGATCACGAGGCAATTGTGGCGGTTGCTCTCCAGCGCCAGAATGCCGACGAGATCGTCCAACGGGTAGGCGACGTAGGCGCCGTCAGCCGCGTCGTGGCCGTGCGGGATCAGGTAAACATGCTGCAAGGCCATCACGTGATCGATGCGGATCGCGCCGGCATGGCGCATGTTGGCGCGAACGAGCTCAATGAAGCTGCGATAACCTTCGGCGCGCAGGGCGCGGGGATGAAACGGCGGCAGTCCCCAGTTTTGGCCGGGCGGGTTGTAGATATCCGGCGGCGCGCCGACGGACGCCGTCTGCACGACCGCGTCAGCGTTGGCCCAAACTTCGGCGCCGTTCGGGTCGGCTCCGACCGCGAGATCGCGATAGAGGCCGATCCGCATCCCTGCCGCTTCGGCGGCGCCGGCGGCCGCGGCCAGCTGCTCGTCACAGATCCATTGCAACCATGCGAGAAAGCGAAGCTCGTCGCGATTCTCGCTTGCGAAACGGGCGACGGCGTCCGAACCCGGATCACGATATTGCGCGGGCCAGGTGCGCCACTCGCTGCCGCGCGGGGCGCCGCCGGCAAAATGGCTGCGCAGCGCTTGAAAGAGCAGCGCTCGCTCGAGCGGCGCACCGCCGTCGCGGATGAATCGTTCGAATGCTTCGCAGCGTTCACCCGATTGCTCGACGCACGCGAAGACGAGGCGCAGCACGCGTAACTTCGCATCCGCCACCGCGGCGTAACGAACGTGGCTCGCTGCGCGGTTCGTTTCGAGCTCGGCCTGAAATTCAGGCGATGCGACGAGTGCTTGCGCCTCCGCGCAGCCGGCGAACTCCGGTATGGCAGCGGCATCGATGTTCAGGACGTTGAGCAAAAGGCGGCTCGCCGGCGAATACGGGCTGACGTGTTCCGGGTCATCGATAAACAGCGCGTGCAGCGGGTTCAAGCCCACGACGTCGGCACCGAGCGCCGCGGTCAGCTCGACGAGTTCGCGCAAGTCGCCGTAGTCACCGATGCCCCAATTTCGCCGCGACCGCAACAGGTAGAGCTGCACGGCCAAACCCCAGGCCTTCTTTTCAACCAGCGCGTCCGGCAACACGCATTGCTCCGGCGTCACGATCAGCGCCGTCTCCGCCTCCGTTCCTTCGATGCGGAGGTGATGGTAACCGTGCGGCAGCGCGGCCGCCGGCACCAGCGCGCGCCGTTCCAGGCGGCGTTCATCGATCGATCTCGCCTCAAGCCGGCGCAGTTGCGCGAACGGCACGCTGCCGGAGCGCTCCGAACCATCTTCGAGCACGATTCGCCAGCACACGTCGCCGGTTTCCGCCGGCAGCGCGATCGGGATCGTGATATCGTTCTTCGCGCTCGTAACGACCGCGGGCGGAAGCGGTCGCAGCCACTCTTCGCGCTGCAATTGCTCGAGCGCGGTTCCGGCCGCGGCTTCGTCTTCGGCGGGTGCTCCGAACGCCGCCAGCAACGCACGCTTCGCGGCGTCGGAGGCCGTCCGCTCGTCACCGCGCGCGTCGGTGAACGACGCCTCGATGCCGAACGCCGCCGCGAGCGCGTCGAGTGCGCTCAAAGAGGTTTCTCGATCGACCAGCATACGCTCCACGGGGCAAGTACGCCGTTCTCGAGAGCACCTTCGCGCCAGAACTCCATCCCCGCGGCGCTCGGCGCGCCCGCGACCGGATCAGCACTCAGATTTGCAAGGAGTTCGATCAGCACGCCGTTTTGCGACGTCCAACGCACCGACACGGCGCCCGGGCCGAGCACCGCGTATTCGCCGCCGTGCTGAATTTGCGGAAGCAGCGGAACGATCACCGCGCGACGGACCTCGAGAATGCGACGGTACCACGCCAGCCATTCGGCGTGCGGTTCTCGCTCGCGCGCGTTCCAATCGAGTTTCGCCGACGCAAACGTCGCCTCGGCTTCGGGATCGGGAATCGTCTCGCGCACGGCGGGGTCGGCGAACGCGGGGAAACGCGCGAACTCTTCACGCCGCCCGCGGCTGACCGCCGCGGCCAACTCGCCGCTGAAGTCGCAGAAAAACGGAAAGGGTTGCTCTGCCGCCCATTCCTCGCCCATGAACAGCATCGGAATTTGCGGCAGCAACAGCACGATTGCCGCGATGGCGCGCACGGCTTCTTTGGGCGCGATCGACGTGATGCGTTCGCCGAACGCCCGATTCCCGACTTGGTCGTGATTTTGGATGAACGCAACGAACGCATCCGGCGGCAGCTCCGCACTCGCTTCGCCGCGCGGCGCCGAGCGATACGGCATCAATTCGCCCTGAAAGGCGAAGCCTTCGGCCAGTGCGCGGCCGAGCCGTTCGGTGTTGCCGCAATAGTCGACGTAGTATCCGGTGTCCTCGTGCGTCGCAGCCGCATGCAGCACGTGGTGCACGTCGTCGTTCCACTGCGCCGTGAAGTAACGCGGGTTACCGTCGTTTCCGCGTGCTAAGCGCCGCGCTTCATTTTCCTCGTTCTCGAGAACCAAATGGATCGGGCGGCCGGTGACGGTCCTGCGAACGCGCTCGGCGAGGGCATCGAGCAGATGGACGGAGCCATCGTCGATGATCTCGTGGACCGCGTCGAGCCGTAACCCGTCGAGATGGTACTCCTCGAGCCAATAACACGCGTTCTCCATGACGAATTCGCGAACCACTTCGCTGCCGGGACCATCGTAATTGACGGCGTCGCCCCACGGCGTCTTGTGCCGGTCGGTGAAGAACGCGCGCGCATAGGTCGACAGATAATTGCCCTCGGGGCCGAAGTGGTTGTACACCGCGTCGAGCAGCACCATGATGCCCTGCGCGTGCGCCGCTTCGACGAAACGCTTGAAATCTTCGGGGCGGCCGTACTGCGAATCCGGCGCGAACGGCAGCACGCCGTCGTAGCCCCAGTTGAAGCGGCCCGGGAAATCCGCCACCGGCATGATCTCGACCGCGGTAACGCCGAGTTCGTGCAGATGAGGTAAGCGGGCTGCCGCGCCGGCGAACGTACCCTCGGGAGAAAACGCACCGACGTGCAGTTCGTAGAGAACCGCTTCGTGCCACGGACGGCCGGCCCAAGCATCGTCGCGCCAATCATATGCGCGGGGATCGATGACCTCACTTGGCCCGTGCACGTCGTCGGGCTGAAAGCGAGAAGCCGGATCGGGTACCGCAATCCCATTCGGCAACACAAAGGTATATCGTGATCCCGGCCGCGCCGCAGCCGTGACCAGTTCGTGCCAACCATTATCTCCGGCGACGAGCGGCATTTGCGCGGGTGCGCCGTCGAGCGCGATCAGCACCTGCGGTGCATCGGGGGCCCAGATACGAAAACGCACCCCGGCCGGCCCCGGCTCGGCGCCGAACGGCATCGAGCGAGTGCGAATCATGCCTCGGCCGTTATCAGCGCGAAAACGGCGACCGACCGCGCTGCGATCGTGTACGCATGATCGCTTTCCACGCGCACCTCTTGAGATTCGAGGGGTGCGTTCGTATCGGCGAGCCGCAGCCATGTGTCTCCGCCGGTCGTCACCGGCAGAATGAACGGCACGTCTTCGTGATAGGAGTTGAAGAGCAGCAACAGCGTGGCGTCTTGACCGAGCCGGTGAATCCCGGTCGGCTGCGCGCGACCGTCGATCCGCATGCCGAACGTACGCGCGCCGTTCCACGCGTCGGGCGCGATCTCGGTGCCCGCCGGGTTGATCCACGTCACGTCCTTGACGTTCAGCGCTTCGTCATACGCGCCGGTCAAGAAGCGCGTGCGATGCAGGATGGGATATTGATCGCGGAGCCGGGTCAAGAGGGTCACGAAGGCCACGAGATCCTCGTGGACGTCGCGCAAGCTCCAGTCGACCCACGTGACCTCGTTGTCCTGGCAGTACGCGTTGTTATTGCCGTTCTGCGTGCGCCGGAATTCATCGCCGGCCAGCATCATCGGCGTCCCCTGGGATAACAGGAGCGTCGCCAGCATGTTGCGCACTTGGCGCGCGCGCAACGCCTCGATGTCCGGGTCGTCGGTCGGCCCCTCGACACCGCAATTCCACGAGCGGTTGTCGGAACTTCCGTCGCGATTGTCTTCCCCGTTTGCTTCGTTGTGTTTTTCGTTGTACGTGACGAGATCGTTCATGGTGAATCCGTCGTGCGCCGTGACGAAATTGACGCTCGACCACGGCCGGCGCCCATGATGATTGAAGATCTCTCCCGATGCGGTAATCGGCGACGTGATCGCCGTGGCCGGCGCTTCACCGCGCCAGTAGTCGCGCACGTTGTCGCGGAACCCGTCGTTCCACTCAGCCCATCCCGGTGGAAAGCCGCCGACCTGATACCCGCCGGGTCCGATGTCCCACGGCTCCGCGATCAGCTTTACGTCGTTGAGCACCGGATCCTGAGCGCACGCGCGCAAGAACCCGCTGTCCGTATCGAATCCCCCCGGTTCACGCGCGAGAATCGTGCCGAGGTCGAAGCGAAAGCCGTCGACGCGCATCTCATTGACCCAATAGCGCAGGCTATCGGTCACCATCTGAATCACGCGCCGGTTGGAGAGGTTGACGGTGTTTCCGGTGCCCGTGTCGTTGATGTAATAGCGCTTGTCTTCTTGCAAGCGGTAGTACGAGGCGTTGTCGATGCCTTTGAACGACAGCGTCGCCCCGCGTTCGTTGCCCTCGGCCGTGTGGTTGTAGACGACGTCGAGAATAACTTCCAGTCCCGCCGCATGGAAGCGGGCGACCATTTCCTTGAATTCCTGCAGCACGCGAAACCGGTCGGCAGCGTAACGCGGATCCGGCGCGAAAAAACCGATGCTGTTGTAGCCCCAATAATTCGTCAGGCCTTTTTCCAGCAGCTGACTGTCGTTCACGAAGGTGTGAACCGGGAGCAGTTCTACCGCAGTGACGCCGAGAGACTTGATGTAGGCGATAACTTCGGGGCTGCCGAGGCCTTCGTAGGTGCCGCGCAACGATTCCGCGACCCCGGGATGCCGTTTGGTATATCCGCGGACGTGCATTTCGTAAATGATCGTGCGATCCCACGCCACGCGCGGCCGATCGCGTTGCCCGTGCCAATCGAAGCCCGGATCGACGACGACGCATTTGGGAACGTACGGCGCGCTGTCACGGGTATCGAAGCTCAGGTCCTCATCGGGATCGCCGACGGTATAGCCGAAGCAGGCGTCATTCCATTGCAATTCGCCGATGTGCGCCCGTGCGTACGGATCGAGCAGCAGCTTGTTTTTGTTGAACCGGTGTCCCGCGCTGGGATCGTAGGGACCATCGACGCGATAGCCATAAATCGTTCCGGGCCCGATGCCGGGGACGAAGCCGTGCCAAATTTCATTCGTGTATTCGGGCAACCGGATGCGTTCGCGCTCGATCTGACCGGAATCATCGAAGAGGCAAATTTCGACGCCGGTCGCGTTCGCCGAGAACAGCGCGAAATTTACGCCCTCGCCGGTCCATGTCGCGCCGATTGGATGAGGCAAACCCTCGCTTATTGCTAAAGGCGCGCTCGCAATGGTAGTCACCCCACGTTCTTTCCGACGATGTGAGCGACCCAAACCCGTTCGAGCGTGCGGCTCGCACGGTGCGATAGCGCGCTAACCATCGCACGTGAACGCGCCGAATTGGGCTTCTGAACGGGTACACGTTGAGGATGAACACCGAAAGTAAGCCGTCTCCTCCGCCCGAACCCGCAAAGCCGAAGCCGGAGATTCCCGGCGGCCCGGCCGCCACTCCCCCGACCCCGGAAGGGCGCGAAGCCGTTCTCGAGGAGGGGGAAGAGGCGTAGCGTGCGTTAGCGCCTTCCGCTGCCGTTACCGTTGGAGCGCGTTTTGCGTTTCGTCGCCGTCGCTGACGACGGCGGCGCCGCCGGAGCTTCGCCGGAGATTTGTTCCGCCGTCACGCGGCTGGTCGGGTTCATTTCACCTTCCGGTACCGGACCTTCGGCGCTAGCGCACGAGGGCTTCGGATCCGGCAACTCGGGCTCGTCGCCGCCCGCATGCGGCTGGCTGATTTCAAAGGCCCAGAGTCCTTGCGAATTGACGAGGTCGAAACCGGGCGTCGCTTCGCTATCATCACCGGACTCATTGAAGTAGGCGTGCGTGAAGCGCTCGTCGGGTGGAACGTTTGAAGACGGGAAGTTATTCGCGATCGACGCCAAGGCCGACTCGAACATCTTTTGGTGCGCGACTTCGCGCGTCATGAGAAACGTTAGCGCGTCCGCAGCGCCCGGATCGGGGCACAGCTTGATCAGCCGGTCGTAGACGACTTTTGCGCGCGCTTCGGCAGCGATGTCGGAACGCAGGTCGGCGAGCGGATGTCCGATGCTGTCGATGTACGCCGCAGTCCACGGCGCCCCCATCGAATCGGTAAGACGGAGGCCGGCACCACCGGTCAAGACCGGGACCTGCGAGTTCCACGCGATTTCTTCGTATTTTTCTTGTTTGCCCTCAAGCAAATCTCCGAGGTACGATCCCTCGACCTCATCGATGAGCGCTCCGGCGCCTTTGGCTCCCTTGAGAAACCCGGAGATGAGCTGCCCGATCATCTCGAGATGGGAGAGTTCCTCGGTGGCAATGTCGAGCAACATATCCCGGCGCGCGACGTCGCTTTCACCCCAGCCTTGCGTGAAGTAGCGCATCGCCGCTCCGAGCTCGCCGTTGGGACCGCCGAACTGTTCGAGGCAAAGCTTCGCGAATGCGACATTCGGAGCGTCCACGTGGACGGTGTATTGCAGTTTCTTATTGTGGACGAACATATTGTTTCTAGAGATCTTCCTCACGGGAGTAGAGTGCGGGTATGCGCTTTGCCCGGAGCGTCAACGCACAAAACAAATTCGATGAAACACAAAAAAAGGCGGACGCCGTAGCCTCCGCCTTTTCATCTCATCGCCGCGCCGTCGATTTTCGTTTGACGGGCGCCGGCGTCGTGCGCTTCTTTCGATGGGCGCCGGATCCGGCTAATGCTCGCTCCTTGAAGCGCAGCATTTCGGCGCCGAGCGCTTGCAATTTGTCGCCGAGCACTTTGCGCGCCTCATCGAAGATCTCCGATTCCTCTTCCTTGACGTGGTGCTCGACCAGCTCTTTGAGAACGGTGACCTTCGCCTCCATCGTTTCGTCGCGCCCCTGAATGCGTTTGATCTTTGCAATTAGTTCCTTGACGCAAGCATGCTCTTCATGAGCCTCTAGGACGCTATCCTTTTCTTTTTGCTTCCCCGCCTTACGGAGGGCCGGATAGAAGAACTTCTCTTCCATGTTGGCATGCACGGTGAGCGCCACGCACACCTTGGCGATGGCAGCCCTTTTGGCAGCCGCTGAAGCAGAGTCATCGAGTGCCGCCTTGAAGAGCGCCGCCGCTTCTTCATGATCGCTATGAATGAGCTCGAGGGCATCCGGTGCTTGCGCCCCACCGTCGCCGTTCGCACTTCGCACTTGACGAACCAGATCGCTGACAAGATTCACGAGCAACCTCATTTAAAATAGTTGCCCGGCAGGTACCCGACGCTAAATCGGCCTAAACGCCTTCGCTTATTTGTGGCAAAGAACGCGATCTGCGCACCCGTTGCGGATACGGCGTGCGTTCCGTACGCGCGATGTCGATTACGGCGCTGAGGCATCGTGCACGGTCGCGGTCGCACGCGCACCGTTCGCACCCGGTCGTCCGGCCGTGCGCTTCGAAGCTGTGCCCACACGGGCAGATCATGAGAAAGTCCATAGATCAACGGTAATCGTCCCTGCGATGCGTCGCAGTACGATACCGTGCACACGCGACTACATCTTCAAGAGTTCGATATAATCGATATCTTCGGGTTTGTCGATCGACGTTTGCGAGCTGCCTGCGTCGACTTGATAGCCGGAATCCGCCGGTCGTAAGAATCCCTGGAAGATCGCTCCAGATTCAAGATACACGGCGACGCATTTGCCGACGAACGGCGAGATCTCGTCCGGTTTCATCGCCATTACATGCCGCCATGACGGGAGCCGTCGATCATCGCCAGATGGCTTTGGATCGTCGGCAAGGTGTTGCGCGCGAAGGCAACCAGGCGCCGGTCACTGCCGGTCGCTATTTCCTTTTGGAACAGCGCGATCGTCATTTCGTGAGCAGTCGCCTGACCCTTGAGATACGACGAGGCAAACGCAGCGCCGGCGAGCGACCGCTGTCTCGCCATCATGGCTTGATCGGCGGGCGCGGGCGTGGCCGGAAGCATGATGCCTTCGGCGAGCGCGATCGCTTCCAATTTTGCGTTGGCAAGCGAATGATCGGTGACCATGCGCTGCGCGATCGCGTGGACGTTCGCGTTCGTCGACTTTCGGAGTGCGAGTTTGCCGTCCGCCACTTCGGCCATTCCGCCTTGCGCGGCTTTCATTGCGAAGGTCGTGTCCGCCATCGACGGGGCCGCGACGGCCGGCGCGTACACTGCTACACCGAAGCACACGGCGGCGGCCGTGATCGTGCCGAGAAGTACTTTATTATTCATGCTGCCCGTGTTCCGCGGGAACTTCGTCGATAAACTTCGCTCCCGCGTGTGCGACGAGTTCGCGCAACGTTTTCGTCTCGAGCGCGTGCGCAAAGTCGAGCGGCCGATCGAACGTCGCGGCCGATTCCGCGAGGTCTGATTCCGGCGAACCTCCGCTGCGCAAGGCAATCGCGGGCACTCCCGCCGCGTGCGCCGCCTCGATATCATAGCGCGTATCGCCGAGCATTACGGCGTTGACGAGCCGCGACCGCGCGGCAAGCAGTGCCGCGTGGACGATATCCGGAGCCGGCTTGGATTGCTCGGCGTCATTAGCCGTCGCTCGCGCATCGATCAGATCGGCGACTTCGGCGATTTTAAGCAGCGCATCGACCTGATCGTTACTCGCGGAGGTCGCGATGACGCACCGTACGCTTTGGCGCTTCAGTGCAAGCAGCAAATCGCGCGCGCCGTCCGTCGGACGAATCGACGCGAGATAGCGCTCCTTGAAAATCTCGCCCTCGCGGCGCGCCGCGGTTTTGCCGGGCTCGCGCGTCGCCGCGAGAGCGGGGGAGAGCCGGGGAAGCAACTGATCGGCGCCCATCCCGATCAGGGACCGTACGCTGGCGAACGATCGGGCCACGCCGATTTCGGCAAGCGCCTCGACCCAGGCGTGCGCGTGCGCGTCGTTACTGTCGACCAGCGTCCCATCGACGTCGAGCAGAATAGTATCTATGACAGGGCGGTAGACGCGCAGCATCGCGTGCCGCGTTTGCCCCGGAATATGAGCCCGCGAAACATATTCGGCCGAAAGCAGATTTGAGTTAGCAAAATATTGACGACAGTGCTAGGCACCGTTAAAATATTGCCGTGAGCCGGCCCTATGGCCGCTCCGGAGGCAAGAATGACGACGCCATTCGCTGTGGATGCGCCGCATCTGCAGCCAACATACGTCGCCCGTGCCCGCGCGGCGCGCGACGTCTCGATCAACGATTATTCGTGGGCCGCGAGCCCGCATATTTACCACAATTACGTCTTTTCGCAGACTTCACCATGCCGGGAAGGAGCATCGATTTCCAATGTCTGCAGAACTCTCGAACGACAACCGCAATACGAATAATTTCGCGTCCAACGGCGCAGCGGTAGCGTATAGCCCGTTACGTGAAATGCTCGGCTACGATCCGTTTCGCCGATTTTTTTCAAATGTCGACCCGCAAATCGACGTCATCCGGACGGACGCCGGCTTCGAGGTGGAAATCCCGGTCCCCGGGTTCAAGAACGAGCAGATCGAGCTCGTCGTCAAAGAAAACGTGCTCACCTTAACTGCAAAGAGCGACCGGCGCGCGTTCACGCGCTCGCTCAAATTGCCCGATGACGTCGACGCCCAGAATATCGAAGCGAGCGTTGACAACGGACTGCTCACGCTCGTGCTCAAGCGGCACCCCGACGCGCAGCCGCGGCGCATCGAGATTAAGGCCCGCGGCCAATCGTAAATCGCACGCGAGAAATTTTCGCGTCAGCCGCGCCGTAGTACACATCGATTGCATCCGGGGCGACCTCGTCGATACCGGTCGGAAAGACGACGTCGTTGACCGTTCCAAACCGTTCCGCTAGGGTTTCGGGGACGAGTACCGGCACGGGCGAGCGGTACACGATGCGATGCGGGATGTGGATGTCGTTGATGAGGATGCCGGCGCTGTACAGAAGCGAAGGGCCGGCCGGGCCGTCGACGGCATCCACGCCGTGAAACACCGAGAGCCATCCGAGCCTCGTGCGAATCGGCGGGGTGCCGGCCCCGTTTTTGAGCCGGCCCCATTCCGTGCCGGGCTCCAACACGCGGACGCTTTCAGCCGGCCGGCACAACATCGTCAAGTCGCGTTTCACCGCCTCGACCGGGATGTAGGCGAGGCAGGCCGCTTCGCGCTCTTCCGGCGGCAGCGACAAGATGACCGGGATCGGCGTCTGTCCGTTGATCGTTTCAGGCCGCATCGGCCGGTGAAAGAATGCGAATGATGGAACGCCGGCAGGTGAACGTACCGGATCCGGAAAGAAGGCCGCGTCTTTGTTGTCGACGTCGTTGAGCGCGTCGCCCGGAAACCGCACTAGGCCGAGCCTCGTCCAGTCATACGCATCGGCCGAAATCGCGAGCGCGATGCGTGCGCCGCGTGGGCCGAATGCGGTATAGGCCATGACGTAATGGCCGATGTCGGGCACAAAGGTCACGCGCGCGTCTTCGCAACCGTGACCGGCGGGCACCGAACGTTGCTCGTACTCCGCTTCGGGTTCGAGCACGATTCCGAGGCGCTCGATTCTTCCGCCGCCATCCATCCGAGCCAACCCGATACGTGAGACGTTGCCTTTGGCAACCATGCGCGGAAAAAGCAGCAGATTGCCCGAGCGGTCGCGCGCCGTTCCCGGATTGAGCACGCCCTCGAGTTCGAGCGGAGAGCCGTCCGGCGACATCACGACCCCGAGACGCTCACTCGACAGCGCTAACGTTCCCGCCAAGACTTCGGGAGAGAGCACCTATCAGTGCTCGCCGGCCGCGGCCATGGGTCCGACAACCAGCGAGCCGTCCGAAGGCTCCGCGCAGTGGATCGCGACCGTCTGACCGCCACGCAGCGCAAACGTCGCATGACCGTCCGCCGACAGCTTGCCATGGACCGGAACCGACACGCTGCCGGCCTCCACGGTAACCGTTATGGAGCGCGCTATGCCGGCAACGTCCGCTGGTCCGACCCGAAGCTCGCAGCTTCCCCGGGGGTCGCCGCCGACGCGCCAGCTGCCGCCGTCACGTGCCGGCACAAAGTCGAACATGGGGTAATTGCAAAATGCAATCATGCCCGTGCCCTCGAGAGCCTGGTAGTGTCTCGACGTCATGACGAACGGCAAGCCGGCACCGTAGATCTCCTGACCGACCTGTCCCGACTGTTCGCGGCCGTCTTGTAGATCTTCGAGCGGCACGTTCAGCCCGCGCACGATGCGCCCGTTGCGCGGCTTTTCTGCGATGACATCGACCGGCAGGCTGTCGGGATAGTAATACCAGCAACGGTCGAGAGCGTACTTCTGGTACTCCGAGAGCAAGTATCTCAGCGCCGGCCGCAGATCGTCACCGCCGAGCGAGAGGTACTCGTGAAACTTTGCATGCGCTTCCAGTTCCTCGTAGGGCGCGATGTAGGGCGCGTCGCGTAACGGGAACAGGCCGAAGAACGTGCGGTAGTGACGCGCGTGTTCGTATTCGCACTGCCATAGCCACATGTTATCGAAGAGGTTGGCGAGACACGATTCGCTGAGCTCGAGATAGCGCGACTTCTTGGTCAGCTTCCACAAACGCAGCGCGGCTTCGGCAGCGAACCCGGTCGTATTCAACTGGTAGGCCAGATTGAAGGCTAACCCGTGGAGGCGCGAGACCGCGACTTCGGCTTCCCGGAGATATTCGGCATCGCCGAACATCTCGTGCGCATGGATCATCACGAGCCCGTAAAGACCGGCCACATCGGTCTCGCCGCCTTCGCCGGGCCGCGCTTCAGCTCGGATGACATCGATCGTTTTCAGATTGAAAAAGACGGGCCATCGGTAATCGAATCGATGAGCGACACGTATCAGGTAGGGCAGGCTCTTCTTGAAGGCGTCTTTCGCGCCCGCATCGCCGTCGAGCGCGATTCGAAACAGGTTGAACAACGCATGGTGTAAGTACCAGCTGTCCATCGCTTCGTGGTTCATGTTGTCTTCGGGCTGCGCGCCTTCGAACGGCTCGCCGGGGAGCCAGCGAACGATCGAACCGATCTCCTCGTCATAGAAGGCCGTCGCGTTTTCGCGCAGTGTCTTCGACAACGCACTTACTTCGTTGCGCCACCCGTCGTATTCGCCGGCATTTACCGCAAGGGTAAACTGCACCATGCTCTCCGGCGGCTTCGTTTCATCGCCGGCATAGGGCATGAGGTGACGGCGGCCCTGACGCACGTACGAACACAGCGGCGAGAACGACAGATCGCGTAACGCATCGCCGGCGCGCTGAGCCCAGTTGTGATATTGTGGTTCCGGCTTGTCGAGGAGCGCGTAGGTTGCGGCGAGCTGGTCGAGATAGAGCCCCGCGAGCGCTTCCGAGTGCGGCACGTCCGCAGTCAACGAAACGAAGGCATCGGAAACCACGATGTCGCGGGCTTTCGGTAAAATGCAGCCGTCGCCGGAGGGCGGCGCATATCCCAATTCCGGGCCCGTACCGCCGACCGTGCCGGCCGGCGTACGCTTCGTTTCGGCCAGGTACTCGCTGAGTGCGCTAAAATTCTGATAGTAGAAAACGGAGAAGGGTGCGGGTTGGCGGGCGCTTGCGAACAGGATTCCGCTGCGCAGTCCACGCTGGCTCGTATGTATCGTAACATCGCTTGCGGCGGCGAACAGGTCGCGGGGCCATTCCGTGATCTGCATGTCTTGGGCCGGCATCAACGACGTCGTGCAGCGTACCGTGGCCGGCTCGTGCATTTCGATCTTCGCGCGGACGGGGCCGAGCGGCGTCGTAAATTCGCATCCGGCCGTTCCGTCTGCGTTCGACGATGTCAGAACGTTGGAGATTTCGCTCGCGCCCGGACCGAGTCGAAGGTATGCGACTTCGGAACCCTTGAGGGACAGCGCTAACCAAACGTTGGAACGTCCCCGGGCCGCGCGGACGCTCACATTTCCGGCAGCGGCGATCGTACCCAAATCGACGGCCACTTCGAGGTCGCCCCGCAAACCGAGCGCCGACGCTGACACTGGTGGCGAGGCGGTGGCGCTCATGATCGAATATTCACCACGAACGTGCGCGCATAAACACGTTCGCAGTTTGAATTCGTTTCACGCGGCAGCAGCGGGGGCACGACGACCGCGTGTTGCAAGCCGCATCGCATCGCCGGGATGGCAACTTCGCGCGCATGACGCTGCCGAGATTGGCGGGGGTCGGTGCCGCATTCGCCGTGAGCATCGGATACATGGATCCCGGCAACTGGGCAACCGACCTGAACGCGGCATCCTATCGTTTCACTCTGCTGTGGGCCGTCGTCGCCGCCGGCGTCGCTGCCTGCATCTTGCAGGTTCTCGTCTTGCGGTTTGTCGGCGCAAGCGGACTCGGCCTGAGCGAGGCAGTCAAACGAACGTTTGCGAAAGCGAACGGTCCGCTATCGCTCACATATATCGGTGCGATCGTGGCCACGGAGGTCGCGGAGTTTGTCGGCCTCGTCGTCGGGCTGCAAATGGTTTTCCGGCTCGATTTACGCCCGGCGATTGCGATAGGACTCGCGATATTCTTGTTACTGCTTTTGGCCGGCGGCTTCACGTTCAGGCGATTCGAGCGCATCGCGATCGTGACGACCTCGCTCCTTGCCCTCATCTATGCGGTGGAGATCGGCGTCCTCCACCCACCGGTTTTGCCGATCCTGCGTGGTGCTCTGCTGCCGGCGGTCCCGGACGGCGGCGCTTGGATTGCAGTGGTCGGCATCCTCGGCGCCACGATCATGCCCCACAACCTTTTCTTACACGCCGGCCTCTTCAAGGATCACCTCAGAGCAAAAGCGGATCGTGATGCGGCTGCAAGCGTTAGGCGGGCTGCTTGCGCGACCGTTTGCACCTTGCTCGTAGCAACGCTCGTGAACGCGGCGATCCTTATCGTCGGCGCGGCGACGCACGGTACGACGATCGAACAAGCATTTCTTACGCTTCGGCCGCTTGCCGGGCCGACCGCTTCGCTCGTCTTCGGCATCGCTCTGATCGGCGTGTCGGTGGCGGCGACCGCCGGCGGTGCGTGCGCGGGCGACATCATCTGTGCCGACGCGCCGATAAAGCTCTCGCAGCTTCAGCGCCGACTGATCGCCCTTTCGCCGGCGGTCGTGCTGCTCGTCGCCGGCTGTTCGCCGATGGCGCTGCTCGTCTGGTCGCAGGTTGCGCTGGCCGCCGCGCTGCCGGCCGTCGTGATCCCGCTCTTCATCCTCGTCGCACGTCAACGCAACATGAGAAATCCGTTCGATCGGGCGCTCATCGGGCTCTCGGCACTCGTTCTCATCGCGTCGTGCACCTGCGATGTGATCTTGTTGTCGACCTCGTCATAGCAGACGGACCGGCATCTGCGATGCCGGTCCGCTGCTTTTGCGAGAGTCGTCTCTATCCGGGGCTAGGCATTACTGGAAGCTGCTGGCGTAGAACGTGCCGTCTTCCCAATAACCGTGGGCGATAACGTCGCGGCCCGTTGCGACGTGACCCGTGTCCTGACGATTGAGGGCGCGGCTGTCATCGACGATCAGCGTGTTGTTGCCGTGTTGCAGCGTGACGAGATGTCCGCTCACGTTGGTAATTTGACCTGAGACCCGTTCGTTATAACGCGTCGGATGGGCGGGGCCACTGCCGCTCATTGCCACGCCGCCGTTGCCGTTCATCGCCGCGCCGGGGGCCGGTTGCGTGGTGGTCGTCGTGGTCGTGGTTTCGGTCACGCAGTTACCGTTTGCTTGGAATGCGCCATTGACCCAGGCACCGCAGTACGGGTTGTGCGGCCCGACGATGTCGCCGTTTTGCGTCGTCGTTTGCGTGGTTTGCGTGGTTTGCGTACTTTGCGCACCGACCGGACCCGAAACGAGACTCGCTACGAACATCGCGCCCGCGCCGACGGCTACTGCGAAAGATTTTCGCATGATTTCATCTCTCCTCATAAGCAATCGCGTCTGAAAACGCTACGCGGCAATATTCCCGTTCTTGCCCGATTCACTCGCAAGAAGAGGCTCGCCAGCATTGACGCTTGCTTTTAGAGTTGGGTCGACCAGTCGCGCTCTTGGAGTTCGCGTTTGATGCGCGCCATGAATTTGCCGGCCGTCGAGCCGTCGAACGCGCGGTGATCCCATGACATGCACAGATACATGCGGCGCCGGATCGCGATGCCGCCGTTGTACGGAACGACGCGCTCTTCAACGGCGTCGGTAGAGAGCGTCGCGACGTTCGGCGTGTTGATGATCGGTGCAGTCATCAACGTGCCGTACGATCCGTTGTTGGTAATCGTGAAGGTCGAGCCGGAATAGTCCGACGCAACCAGCTTCGATGCGCGCGCACCGGCCGCGCGTGAAATGATGGCGCGCGAAAGACCGGTCACAGTGAGGCCGTCGGCATCGCGAATCACCGGCACGACTAAGCCGGCTTCGTCGAGATCGACCGCAACGCCGAGGTGCACCGACTCGTTGTGCACGAGCCCCGATCCGTCGATGCGGGCGTTCACGGCGGGAAAGGCGCGCAGCGCGATGACCACTGCCCGCGCGATGAACGGCAAGTACGTGAGCCCGGCGGAGGAGCGCACCGCATTCACGCTCTCCATGTCCGCTTCGATCACGGAGAACACGTCGGCCACCGCGCGCTTCGATGCGAGCACGTTCGCCGCGATCTGCGCGCGCAGCGATGAGAACGGCACGCCGCGTCCGGGTGTTGCGGGGGCAATCGCAGCGGCCGGTACAGCCACCGCTGGAGCAGTCGCGGGCGAAGGAGCGGATTCAACGAGCTTCAGCACATCGCTGCGCGTGATACGGCCGCCTTCGCCGGTACCGCGCACAGAGTTCAGGTCGAGCTGATGCTCGCGCGCGAGCCGGCGCACGACCGGTGAACGCAAGTGTGCGCGTGAGCCGGTGTTACTTGCGGCGACGGCGCCGTCGCCGATGCGTGCGAGTTCGGTGCCGACCGGCACGGTGGTGCCGTCGGGTACGAGAATCTCGCGCAGCACCCCGGCGTAGAGCGACGGGATCTCGGTGTTGACTTTGTCGGTTGCCACTTCGAAGAGCGGCTCGTCGACGGCCACGTTATCGCCGACCGCCTTGAGCCAGCGCACGACGGTGCCTTCGGAGACGCTCTCGCCGAGCTGCGGCATCGCGACCGCGGTCATTTGGCCATCGGGATCTCGAGGTTCTCTCCGGCGGCGTTGGCCAGCACGTAGTAGAGAATCGAGAAGTCGTGGTGCGAGAGGCCTTGGCCGCGCGCGGCGGTGAGCCACGCGTTGGTCGTCGACGTCGTCGGCAGCGGCACGCCGAGTTTTTCGGCCAGCTGCAGCGCGAGGTCGAGATCCTTCTGCATCATCGTGCAGTCGAACCAGGCTTTTTGCGGCTGTTCTTTGATCAGCGGGCCGCGATACTGCAGCATCGGCGACGCGGTCGCACCGCTCAGCATGATGTCGAGGGCGACGTCGCGCGGAATGCCGCTCTTCACCGCCAGCAGCAAACCTTCGCTCAAGGCGAGGATCTGCGTTGAGAGCTGCAGGTTCAGCGCGATCTTCATCGTCTTCGCTTGGCCCACGTCGCCGACGTGAAACACTTTCGGACCGATCGCTTCGAGGACCGGACGAATGCGTTCGAGCGCGGCTTTGTCGCCGCCGACCATGATCAGCAATTTGCCCTGCTGAACCGAGACCTGACTGCCGAGTACGGGCGCGTCGAGCAGCTCGCCCCCGGCCGCCCGGGTCTTCTCCGCGAGCGCCTGCACGTGGGCGGTGCCGACGGTGCTCATCTCGACGAGCGTCTTGCCGTTGATGGCGCCGAGCACGCCGTCACTGCCCTCGCACACCGCAGTCAACGCTTGATCGTTCGTTACCATGGTGAGCAAGACGCCACACGCTTGCGCGACCGCGCGCGGCGAATCGGCCCACTTCATGCCCTTCGCGATCAGCGGTTCGGCCTTGCTCTTCGTGCGGTTCCAGCCGACGACGTCGATCTTCGCCAACAGCAGCCGGTCGACGAACCCGCTGCCCATCTCACCGAGACCAACCATTCCAACGGTCATGCGTTTCCTATCCGAGCGTTTTACGTACGGTGTCGACGATGCGATCGACCGACGGACGCGCGCCGTCCTCGAGCGCTTCGGCCGCCGGCAGCGGCGCGTGGGGCGTGGTGATGCGCACGATCGGCGCGTCGAGATCCCAGAATGCTTCCTCGGCTACGATCGAGACGATTTCCGCGCCCCAGCCGCATAAGCGCGGGTTCTCTTCGACCGTATAAAGCCGGCCGGTCGCGATCGTCTCGCGCAGGATCGTCTGCGTATCGAGCGGCACGAGCGAACGCACGTCGACGACGGTGGCGTTGATGCCCTCGCTCGCGAGCCGTTCGGCCGCGGCCATCGCGCGCGGCACCATCGCCGCGAGCGCGAGGATCGTGCAGTCCTTGCCCGAGCGCAGCACCTTCGCCGTGCCGAGCGTATCGACGAGTTCGCCGTCGGGCACCTCGCCCTTGACCGGATAGAGTTCTTTCGCTTCGAAGAACATCACCGGATCGGGATCGCGGATCGCGGCCGCAAGCAAGCCTTTCACATCGGCGGCTGACGACGGGGCGACGACCTTGAGTCCCGGCACCGCCATCGCCCAGTTTTCCACTGCCTGCGAATGCTGCGCGCCGAACCGCAAGCCGCCGCCGTTGGCGGTGCGTACGACCAGCGGCAGCGTGAACTGTCCGCCGCTCATGTAGCGCGCCTTCGCCATTTGGTTGGCCGGAATGTCCCAGCACACGGCGAGGAAGTCCGAAAACATGATCTCGGCGATCGGCCGCAAGCCCGTCATCGCCGCGCCCATGCACGTGCCGAGAATCGCCATCTCGGAGATCGGCGTGTCGCGCACGCGCGTGGGGCCGAAGCGCTCGAGCAAACCGACGGTCGCCTTGAACACGCCGCCCGCACCGCCGATGTCCTCACCGAGGAAGACGACGTTCTCGTCGCGTTCCATCTCTTGCGCGATCGCGGCCGCAACCGCGTCGCGATACGTTAGTTCCGCCATGTCGACGTCCCGTCGGCCCAGGTGTCTTTCTCGATCTCATCGAGGCTCGGCAGCGGGCCGCTTTTCGCTTCTTCGGTGGCGCGATCGATTTCAGCCATCGCGGCCGCCTCGATATCCGCCAGCGTCTTCTCGGGAATGCCGTCGGCGAGCAAACGTGCGCGGTACATCGGCAGCGGATCGCGCTTGAGCCATTCCTGCACTTCGGCCTCGGGCCGGTACTGCGCGGGATCGGCGCGCGAGTGGCCGCCGTGACGGTACGTCAACGCCTCGATCAGCGAGGGACCGTCGCCGCGCCGGGCGCGCTCGTAGGCGCTCTCTGCGACGAGATAGCATGCGTCCGCGTCGTTGCCGTCGACCACGATCGGTTCGAGCCCGTACGCGCTCGCGCGATCGGCCGCCGGCCGTTTCACCGACGTCACCGAATCGATCGCGGTATACTCCATGTACATGTTGTTCTCGCACACGAACACGACCGGCAGCTTCCAGACCGCGGCGAGGTTGAGCGCTTCGTGAAAGGCACCGATGTTGGTCGTGCCGTCGCCGAAGAAGCACACCGACACTTGTTGCGATTTCTTGTATTGCGAGGTCCAGCCAGCACCGAGCGCGATGCACATCTGCGCGCCGATGATCGCGTACGATCCCATCGCGTACTTATCGGCCTCGCCCAGGTGCATCGAGCCGCCCTTGCCGGCGAGCACGCCGTTGGCGCGGCCCAGCAATTCCGCCATGCAGCCGGCCATGCTGACGCCGCGCGCGATCGTATGATCGTGGCCGCGATAGGTGCAGAACGTCCAGTCATCGCGCCGCATCGCCGTGGCAAAGCCGGCGGCGACCGCTTCCTGACCGAGCGCGAGATGGCTCGTGCCCTTGACGAGATTTTGCAGAAACAGATCGTATGCGCGCTTTTCGAACACGCGCAAGCGGTACTGCAGCTCATACATCGCAATGCGCGTCTCGCGCGCGATCGCCGGTTTCGCAAGCGTGTCGGTCATCTGGGCTGGCCTCCGTAGTCGTAGGCGTTCGCGATGAAGAGGTCTTGGGCGGGGAAGCGGGTGATGATCTTCGGACCGGCCGAGGTGACCACGATCTCTTCCTCGATGCGCGCGGCGGAGAAGCCGTCCTTCGCCGGGCAGTAGGTTTCCAGCGCGAACACCATGCCTTCTTTGATCTCCATCGGGTGATCGATCGAATTCAGACGCGAGATGACCGGCCGCTCGTGCAGATGCAAGCCGAGGCCGTGTCCGAACTGCAAACCGAACGCCTCCATCTCGCTTGAAAAACCGAACTCTTCGGCCTTCGGCCACACGCGCGCGACGTCGTTGGTCATCACGCCGGGCCGGATCACGTCGATCGAGCGGTCGATCCACTCGCGGCACTGCTTGTAGGCGTCCTTCTGCGCCGGCGTCGCGAAGCCGACGCTGAACGTGCGGTAATAGCACGTGCGGTAGCCGTTGAACGCCGACATGATGTCGAAGAAGGCTTGATCGCCGGGCCGGATGATGCGATCGCTGAAGTTGTGCGGATGCGGATTGCAGCGCTCGCCGGACACCGCGTTGATCGATTCGACGTCGTCCGAACCAAGCTCGTATAAACGCTTGGTGGCGAGCGCCACGATCTCTTTTTCTTTCACGCCGGGCTTGAGCGCCTCGACGATATCCTGATACGTCCCGTCGACCATCGCGGCGGAGGTCGAGAGCAGCATGATCTCGTCGTACGACTTGATCTCGCGCGCGTCGAGCATCACTTGCTGCCCGTCGGCGACCGTGACGCCGAGTTTCTGCAGTTCGAACATCAATGGCGGCTCGACATAGTCCAGGCCGAGCGGCATCTTCTCGACGCCGGCCTCAACCAGGAGCGAGAAGATTTGCTCGGCGGCTTGCGTGAAGAGCCCGGCTTCCGGCGCGATCGCACCACGCAGGCCCGTCAGCCCGGCGTAGATGTCCTTATCGTCGATCCAGGGACAAAATTGCCGGTGGTGCTTGGCGGCCGAACCGAAATCCCAGACCATCGGTCCAGACGTGCGGGTGATCAGGGCGTAGCGGGTCATCTTGTCGCGCGACCACTCGCCGATTGCGGTCGAGGTCACGTAGCGGATGTTATTGACGTCGAAGAGCAGCAGCGCCCCGAGCGGTGAGCCGTCGAGCGCGGCGCGCGCCCGGGCCAGCCGGTATCGGCGGAGGCGGTCGAAATTGACGCGCTCCTCGGTATCGACGGCCATCTGGCCGGGCGACGGGATGGGACGGCTGGGGTCCAGGCCCTCAATCATGCGTCGGGAGCTTCTTTCTGCAATCGATTACAGATCGGCTGAAGTATTGGACGGCGGTGCGCTCGACCCCCGCACGACGAGGTGGCCGCTGAAGCGCAGGGTGGTCGGCGGACGTTCGGCTTCGGCCGGCTCGGCGAGCCGTTCCGTCACCAGTTCGACCGCCAGCAGCGCCATCTCGCGCAACGGCAACGCGTAGCACGTGAGCGGCGGATTTTGCGCCGCGTACCAATCGGGATCTTCGAACGCGGCCAGCGACACGTCGGCGGGCACCGCAGCGCCGAGATCTTTGAGCGCGCGCAACACGCCGACCGTGAGCGGTCCGGCGCTCGAGAAAATTGCCGTCGGTTTATTTTCGTGCGCGAGCAGGTCGCGCGTCGCGCGATAACCGTGATCGGGCGTGTACGGTCCGCGCTCGACGCGCGCGGAGAGGCCGGCGCCGCGCATCGCTTCACGGTAACCGGCGATACGATAGCGTGTCGTCGAGAGCGATTCCGGACCGGCAATCATCGCGATTCGCCGGTGTTTTAGCCCAATAAGGTGCGAAGCCAGCGCCGCCGCGCCCTCGCGATCGTCGCTCACGATCGCGTCGTACAAACCTTCTTCGGTATGTCGCAGCAGCTCGACGATCGGAATGCGTTTGGGCGCCGAGGGCAAGCCGCGCGCGCCCGTCGGCGTCGACGGGACGTAGACGATCGCATCGACGCGAAACTCGGTCAGCGTGTTCAAATACGAGCGATCGCTCTCGGCCTCGTTGTTCGTGATACACAACAGCAGGCGATAACCGCGCGCTTCGAACGCGCCCTGCAGCACGCTCGCCGTCTCGGCGTAGAAGTCGTTGCGGATGTCCGGCACGATCAGGCCGACCGTCATGGTCTGTTTCGAACGCAGTGCTCGTGCGAGGGCATTGGGCCGATACCCGAGCCGCCGCGCCTCGGCCACGACACGCGCTCGCGTCGCATCGTCCACGTAACGCGCCCCGCTCAAGGCGCGCGAGATCGTTGCCGGCGAGAGGCCGGTGCTGACCGCCACGTCGCGCAGGGTCGCCATGCCGCATAGGTTCTGAAATCGATTGCAGAAGTCCCGTCGCACTTCGAAAACATCACGGCGCGGCACGGTTCTCGCGACCTGTTGTTCGCAATCACGGGCTCGACCGACACGCGCGGCCAAGTTCATGAGCCGGATAGCGAGCAACTGTATCAATACGGGCCGCATTTAGAAGTCAGTGAAGAATCGCGGCGCTCTGGTCGCCATCGGCGCCCTGGCGCTTGCGTGGGGCTACAACTGGGTCGTCATCAAGATCGCCACGGGCGGCGCTTCCCCGTTCGCGCTCGTTGCGTTGCGCATGGTGCTTGGGGCGGCCGCGCTGTTCGTCGTATCCGCACTGGCCCGCAAGTCGCTGAAGTCGCCGCCACCGGGCCCGACCGCGCTGATCGGCTTTTTCCAGGTTACGCTGATGACGACGCTCCAGACGCTCGCGCTCTCCACCGGCGGCGCCGGCAAGACCACGCTGCTCGTCTATACGTTTCCGTTTTGGATCGCGCTCCTCTCGACTCGCTGGCTCGATGAGAAGCTGACGCGCACGGGCTGGATCGCGGTCGGAGTCGCCGCGGTGGGCCTCGGCTTCGTGCTCTACCCGCTCGACCTCGGCCACGACCTACTGAGCAAAGGCTTTGCCCTCGCTTCCGCGTTGTCGTGGGCCATCGGCGCCGTAATCACCAAACGCTTCCGCGCGAAGACGAAGGTCGAGCTCCTGCCGTTCACCGCGTGGCAGCTTGCGTACGGCGCGATCCCGATCGTGCTTATCGCGCTGCTCGTACCGGGCAGCTACGTGCACTTCACGCTGCAGTTTTCGCTCGCGCTCGCCTACATCGTGGTCCTCGGAACCGCGCTCGCGTTCTGGCTCTGGTTCTACATCATCGAGCGCCTGTCGGCCACCGACACCGGCATCGCCTCACTGCTCACCCCGGTCGTCAGCGTGCTCCTCGCCTGGCTCCAACTGCACGAGAACCCCGGCATCCCCGAGTTGATCGGCATGACGCTGATCGTCGCCGCGCTGTTGATCAACACCACCGGTGTCACCCCGCCTTCGCGACGAGGCTAGAACGTTTGCCCTTCGCGGACCAGTTCGTGTACGCTGAGGCCTTCAATAGCGGCGAGGCCCATCGAGATGCGGGCTTCGTCGGTGGCGGCGCCGATGTGCGGTGACGAGAGCATGTTCGGCAGGTTGATGAGCTTGTCGTTTATCGCCGGCTCGATTGCGAACACATCGAAGCATGCGGCGGCGAGTTTGTTCGTCGAGAGGCGCTCGAAGAGCACGTCCTCGTCGACGATGCCGCCGCGGCACGTGTTGACCAGCACGCAGTCGGGACGCAGCCGCGCGAGCACTTTTTCGTCGTACAGACCGATCGTTGCGGCGGTTTTGGGGACGTGCAGCGTGAGCACTTCCGAGCGCTCGAGCAGCTCGTCGAACGATACCGGCTTCACGCCGTGTTCGCGGTAGAACTCGGGGTAGTCGGCGATGTCGTGTACGAGGATCTCGCAGTTGAACGGCTTGAGGAGCCGCACGACTTCCTTGCCGACGTTGCCGCAGCCGTGGATCCCGACAGTGCGGCCGGTGAGGCCCTTGCCCAAACGCATCTGCGGACGCTCGCCGTTACGCATCGCGATGTTGAGCGGCATCACCCAGCGCAGTCCCGCAATGATATACGAAATCGTGAGTTCCGCGACTGCGAGTTTATTCGTGCCCGGCGTGTAGCCGAACAGGATCCCGTGCTTGCGCAGCGCGTCGAAGTCGAGCGTGTCGCAGCCGATGCCCATCTTGCCGATCACCTTGAGATTGGGCAATGCCGAGAGCACGCGCTCGGTGACCGGCTCCATGCCGACGATCGCGCCGTCGCGATCGCGCAAGAGCTCGATGACTTCGTCTTCGGTCGGCTTCGATACGCTATCGCGGAATGTCGAGTCCGGATACTGCGCGAGCAGCTCGGCTCGCAGGAACGCATGCCGGGCGAAGAGGCCGTTGGTGACGCCGATCTTGGTAACGCGCATGCCGTCTCCTAGCTCCGCCCGCAACGATCGTCTTAGCTGGTGACGCCCGTAACCTTCAGCTTGGCGGTGGCGAAATCGATCTTCGTTTGCGCACGCTTCCAGGCGGCGAGATCACTGCCGGCGTCGCGCTGCTCTTGCTGCGCGTGTGCGAGTTCGTCGCGGGTCGTGCCGACGTCGACTTCGTTCGCCGCGTAGGCGGCGTCGGTCAACACCGTAATTTTGTCGGGCAGTGCTTGCAGAAAGCCCTCGCCGCACGCCAACTCCATGCGCATGATGCCCGAGCCGTCGCGCACGTTCGCGCGCAGCACGCCGGGTTTGAGTGCCGTGAGAAACGGGGCGTGCGCGGGCAGAATGCCGACTTCGCCTTCGGTGCCGGTCACGATGACCAACTCCGCGTCGCCCTCGAAAACGGTGGCGCGCGGGGTGATCAGCGTGAACGCAACGGCGTTTGCCATTTATACCTTGGTGCCCATCTTCTCGGCGTTGGCCTTCACTTCGTCGATGCCGCCGGCCATGTAGAAGGCCTGCTCCGGCAGATGATCGAGCTTGCCGTCGAGCACTTCGGCGAAGGCCGCGATCGTGTCTTCGAGCTTCACGTACGCGCCGGGGCGGCCCGTGAACTGTTCGGCCACGAAGAACGGCTGCGAGAACAAGCGCTGCAAGCGGCGCGCACGGCCGACGACTTGCTTGTCGTCGTCGGAGAGTTCTTCGACGCCGAGAATCGCGATGATGTCCTGCAAGTCTTTGTAGCGCTGCAGCGTTTCTTGCACGCCGCGCGCGACGCGGTAGTGTTCTTCGCCGACGATCTGCGGATCGAGGATGCGCGACGATGACGCGAGCGGATCGACGGCCGGATAGATGCCGAGCTCCGAGATCTGACGCGAGAGCGCGGTCGTCGCGTCCAGATGTCCGAACGTCGTGGCGACGGCGGGGTCGGTGTAGTCGTCGGCGGGGACGTAGACGGCTTGCACCGAGGTGATCGAGCCCTTGCGCGTCGAGGTGATGCGCTCTTCGAGCAAGCCCATCTCGGTGCCGAGCGAGGGTTGATAACCGACGGCTGAGGGCATGCGGCCGAGCAGTGCCGAGACTTCCGAACCCGCTTGCATGTAGCGGAAGATGTTGTCGATGAAGAGCAGCACGTCGGCGCCCTTCTCGTCGCGGAAGTACTCCGCCATCGTGACGCCCGTCTGTGCGATGCGGAAACGCACGCCCGGCGGCTCGTCCATCTGACCGAAGACCAGCGTCGTCTGGGCGAGCACGCCCGACTCTTTCATTTCGACCCAGAGGTCGTTGCCTTCACGCGTGCGCTCGCCGACGCCGGTGAACACCGAGAAGCCCTTATGGACCGACGCGATGTTGCGGATCAGCTCCTGAATGAGGACGGTCTTGCCGACGCCGGCGCCGCCGAAGAGTCCGACTTTGCCACCGCGCGTGTAGGGCGCCATCAGGTCGATGACCTTGATGCCCGTTTCGAAAATCTTCGGCGTGGGATCTTGCTCGGCAAATTCCGGTGCCGGACGATGGATCGGCCAGTAGGCCGCGGCGTGCACCGGCGCGTCGCTGTCGATCGCGGTGCCGAGCACGTTGAAGATGCGGCCCAGCGTGCCTTCGCCGACCGGCACCTGAATCGCGGCGCCCGAGTTGATCACTTCGGCGCCGCGCACCAAACCGTCGGTCGAGCCCATCGCGAGGCAGCGCACCTGGTTGTTGCCGAGTTCGCCTTGCACTTCGAGCACGAGATCGCGCGATTGCATCGCCGTTCCGCCGAGCTCGATGCCGGCGGCACTGGTCGACGTCGCCGTCGAGTTGCCGGCACTCCCGACGTGCACTTGCAGCGCATCGTTGATGTTCGGTAGCGTATCGGCGGAGAATTCCACGTCGACGACGTTACCGAGGACCTGAACGACCTTGCCGGTCGCCTTGGCCGAGAATGCATTGCTGGGTTGAACGGTGGCAGTCATTGTCTCTTTCCTTAACCAGACAGCGCTTCGGCGCCGCCGACGATCTCGAGGATTTCCTTGGTGATCGAGGCCTGACGGGCGTTGTTCATCTGCACCGTGAGGAGATCGATCAATTTCTTGGCATTGTCGCTGGCGTTGCTCATCGCGACGAGTTGCGCGGCGTAGAACGAAGCATCGGTCTCGAGCATCGCCGCGTAAATCGTGAATTCGAGGTACTTGGGCAACAGGTGCGAGAGCACGGCTTCGGGCGAGGGCTCGAACTCGACCGCGTTGCGCGGCCCGTCGGCCTTCGGCGCCGCTTCGGCCGCCGCGACCGGCAGCAATTGCCGGGTCTCCGGACGCTGCGACATCATGTTGATCAGCTTCGGCGAAACCAGCTGCACCGAGCTGATGCGCCCGGCGATGAAGTCGTCGCTCACTTGGGCCGCGATCTCTTGCGCCGCCGTCAGCTTATCCGGGCTTTGCAGCGGCCACAGACGGACGGCGTCGCCGCCGAGCCGGCGAATGGCGTTGCGCGCCTTGTTGCCGACCGGGTACCACTTGCGGTTGGCGTCTTCGCGATGCATGATCTCGCCGACGCGGATCAAGTTCGCGTTGAACGAACCGGCGAGCCCCTTGTCGGCGGTCATCAGAATCACGCCGACCGGCGCGCCCGCCGTGCCGGGCTTCATGAACGGGTGATCGACGGTACCGACCGCCGCCAGTAGATCCTGCAGCATCTGCGCGAGCGCATCCGCGTAGGGACGCGATTGCTTGCGCAACGCATCGGCGCGGCGAATCTTCGCCGCAGCGACTTGCTTCATCGCCTTCGTGATCTGCTGGGTATTCTTCATCGACCGTATCCGGTCGCGAAGATCGCGAACGCTCGGCATTAGAAGCTCTTATTGAACTCCTCGATGGCCGCGATGAGCGCCTTCGTGTTGTCGTCGGAGAGCTGCGAGGTCGTCTTGATCTGCTCCAGAATCGCGGCGTGCTTTTCGCGCAAGAAGTGCACGAACGACGTTTCCCACTCGGCGATCTTGTTCGAGGGGATCTCGTCGAGATAGCCCTTCGTTGCAGCATAGATCACCGCGACTTGCTCTTCGACCAATTGCGGGTGGAACTGCGGCTGCTTGAGCACTTCGGTGATCTTCTCACCGCGCGTCAACTGCTGCTGCGTGTTCTTATCGAGGTCGCTCGCAAGCTTCGCGAAGGCCGCGAGTTCGCGGAACTGCGCGAGGTCGAGCTTGAGCGGACCGGCAACGGTACGCATCGCCTTGATCTGCGCCGAACCGCCGACGCGCGAAACCGAGATACCGACGTCGACGGCCGGACGAATGCCCTGGAAGAACAGCGCGCTCTGCAGGTAGATCTGTCCGTCGGTGATCGAGATCAGGTTGGTCGGAATGTACGCCGAAACATCGCCGGCTTGCGTCTCGATGACCGGCAGCGCCGTCAGCGAACCGCCGCCGAGTTCGTCGGAGAGTTTGGCCGCGCGTTCCAAGAGGCGCGAGTGCAGGAAGAAGATGTCGCCCGGGTAGGCTTCGCGGCCCGGCGGGCGGCGCAGCAGCAGCGAGACTTCGCGGTACGCTTGCGCGTGCTGCGTGAGGTTATCGTAAATGATGAGGACGTCTTTGCCCGCATACATCAGCTCTTCGCCCATCGCGCAACCGGCGAACGGGGCGATCCACTTCAGCGCGGCGGGTTCGGCCGGCGAGACGGTGACGATGGTCGTGTATTCCATCGCGCCGTTCTGCTCGAGCGTCTGCGCGAGCGCGGCCACGGTCGAGTTCTTCTGCCCGATCGCGACGTAGATGCAGAAGACGTTCTTGCCTTTTTGATTGATGATCGTGTCGACGGCGATCGCGGTCTTGCCGGTGCCGCGGTCGCCGATGATCAGCTCGCGCTGGCCCTTACCGATCGGGATCAGCGCGTCGATCGCGCGGATGCCGGTTTGCAGCGGCTGCTTGACGCCCTGGCGTTCGATGACGCCCGGGGCGCGGTTCTCGATCGTGCGCCACTTCTTCGTTTCGATCGGTCCCTTGCCGTCGACCGGCGCGCCGAGCGGGTTGACGACGCGTCCGAGCAGCGCCTCACCGACCGGAACCGAGACGATGCGGCCGGTGCGGCGAACCTGATCGCCCTCTTTGATGTCGGTGTCGGGGCCCATGATCGCAACGCCGACGTTGTCCTCTTCGAGGTTGAGGACGACGCCCTCGATCCCGTTGGGGAATTGCACCAGCTCCGATGCTTGCGCCGCATCCAATCCGTAGATGCGGGCGATGTTGTCGCCGACTTCGATGACGGTGCCGACCTCGGATTCGTTGGCGCCCGTCTTGAACGTCGCGATCCGTTGCTTGATGATGCCGGCGATTTCGTCTGCGTTGATCATGGTCTCTTTCTCTAGTTCGTACTGAGCATGCGGGCGAGGTCGTCTAGCCGTCCCGCGATCGTTCCGTCGATGCGCTTATCGCCCATCGTTATGCGAACGCCGCCGATCAAGTCGGGATCGACGTTTTGGGTCACGTCAAAAGGCGTTTTGAACGCCGCGGTGAGTTTGGCCACCAGCGCGTCGAGATCGGCCTTCGAGAGCGGCCGGGCACTGGTCACGTTGAGCGTTTGGGCGCCGCGCGCTTGGCGTTCGAGGATGTCGTACTGCGCGACGATCTCGGGCGCGAGGCCTTCGCGGCGCTTGCGGATCAGCAGCAAGATCGCGTGCAGCGCGACGTCGTTCAGCTGGTCGAACGCTTGCGCGATCACCGCGCTCTTCTCGTTGCGGTCGACGACCGGCGAGCGGAAGAAGCGGTTCACGTCGGCATCGGCGTCGAGCGCCGCCACGAACGTGTGCAGATCGTGACCGACGCGGTCGACCGCACCGGCTTCGGTGGCCAGTTGGAAGATCGCCGTCGCGTAGCGGCGGGCTAAGGTTTCGTTCGGCATCAGGCGCCCGTTCCGATCGTCAAATCGTCGACGGTCTTCGCGACCAGCTTCGTATCCTCGGCCGGGGTGAGTTCTTCGGCCGCGAGCGCGCGCGCACGATTGAGGGCCTGCTCGATGAACTCGATGCGCAGCTTGTCGCGGCCGGCGATGCGTCCGCGATCGAGCTCGCCGCGCGCGTTATGCACGAGCCGCAGCCCTTCGCGCCGCGCGTCGGCGACGATCGTCTCGTGTTCGTGGCGGGCGTCGGTTTCGGCGCGGGTTAGGATCGCTTGAGCGTCGCGGTCGGCCGCCTCGACCTCACCGCGGGCTTCAGCCACGTCCAAGCGCAGGTCTTCTCGCCGCTGTTCCGTGTTGACGAGGTCGGAGTTGCGCGAGATCTCGCCCGCGCGAACGGCCGGCAAGACGAACTTGCGGAACAGCCAGATCGAGACGATGAGGAACGCGAAGCCTCCGATGATCTCGCTGTACTGCGCGATCGTTTCGTAACTCATCGGCTCACCACTTCCGGACCGACGGCGCGTTCGAGCATCTCGCGCGCCAGCGCTTCGACCACGGCCGCGCCGCTGATCCGCGCTTGGGCGAGCTCGAGTGCCGCCGTGGCTTGCGCCTCGGCGATGATCGCGCCGGCCTGCTCTTGATGCTCGGCGACGATCGTCGCGGCCTCGGCTTGTGCTTCGGCGCGTGCTGCCGCCACCATCGCGTCGGCTTTGCGGCGCGCAGCGGCACGCCGCTCGTCCGCCTGGACGCACAGCGACTTCAAGTCGTACTCGAACTGCGCGATGTCCGCACCGACCTTGTCGATGTACGCACGCCGCGCCGCGATCGCCGAGCCCACGGGCTTGAGGAAGATCACGTTGAGGATGACCAGGAAGATGATGAAGTTGACGAGCTGGACGACCAGCGTTCCGTCAAGCGAGAGCAGCATTTACTGGTGGCGTCTCATTTCAGCATCGAAGCAACGAGACTCGGCACGTTGGCAACGACGAAGAACAGATAGAACCCGAGCACCAGCGCGATGATCGGGAACGCTTCCAGAATGCCGACGCCGAGGAAGAAGAACGTGAAGATGTTGCCACGGGCTTCCGGCTGACGTGCGATCGACTCGACGGCTTTCGAGGCAACGATACCGTCACCGATCGCGGAACCGACGGCGACACCGAAAACGATCAGTGAAAAGCCGAGGATCAGGACGGCAACGATGAGGGTCTGAGCGGTCACAAGAATACCTTTCTAAGGTCCGACGAGACTAATTGTTCAGAACGGCGGAGTGCGCGTCGGTGGCCGTGAGCTCGCGCTCATGGGGGCCCGGCGCGTGGTGCTCTTCCTCGTGGCCCTGCGTGGCCAAGGAGAGATACACGATGGTGAGGAGCGTGAAGACGAACGCTTGGATCGTCCCGATGAAAAAGTTGAAGAACTCGACGCCGAACGGCACGACCGTCGCGACGAGGGAGAGGTTGATCGGCCCGATCGTGACGTCGGCCGCGATGATCGTGGCGACGACGAAGAGCAGCAGGTCACCGGCCAGGATGTTGAAGGCGAGGCGCATCGCGAGCACGACCGGCCGCGCGATCTCCTCGATCAGGTTGATCGGGAAGAGCGGCCAGAACGGCTGGAAGAGGTGCCCGTAGGCCTTGATGCCGGCGCCGCGGATCGCGACGAACTGGATGCCGAAAAACACGAAGAGCGCGAGCGCGGCGGTCGTGTTCAGGTCGGCCGTCGGCGATCCGCCGAAGGGCAGGTTCATCTGTTTGAACGGCAGGAGCCCGAACTGGTTGAGCGTCCAGATGAAGATGAAGATCGCGACGAACACCGGCACGAATCGCTCGCCCGCGCGTCCCAGCGTGCCGACAGCAAGATCGGCTAGGTAATTGATGATCCCTTCGAACGTCGCTTGCGTCTTGTTGACGCGGTTCGTCCGGTACGACGTACCGAGGTAATAGAAGAACGCCAGCGACAGGATCATCACGACCCAGGTCGTGAGGATCGTGTCTGCGTGGACCGCTCCTACGACCGGCCAGGTCCAGAGCGGATGTTCTCCGATCTTCTCGTGCACGAACTACTCCGTTGAATACTCTTGACGTAACGCTAGCCCGTACACGACGAGCGGCGTAAAAAATCCGGCGAGCGCGACGCCCATCGACCACCATGGTCCGGTCACCGCGGAGAACACCGGAACGATACCAATTCCCAGAATCCGGACCACGTTTACCAGCCCGTACACACCACGCGAGCGTCTTCCGGCGAGGAGACGCTCGTTGTTGCGCATGATCAGCCACATGTTACCCAGTCCGCACGCCGCCCCGAGCAGCAGGTCGAAACCCAGCACCGGGAGCCGCGAGACCGCCAAAATGACGGCAACAGGGACAAGGAACAGGAGCGACCGGAACCCCACCGACCGCCGCCGCGCGATATACGCGTCAACTGCGGCCGAGGCTTCGGCGCCCTGCGTATTGTCGCCGATTTCGGCCATCCCCTCTCGGACTTTTGACGGAGACGGTTTCATCCTTTGTTGACCACCGGACGGAAATCATTTCCGCTGGCCGGTCTCGCTATGCGGCGACCAGAAACTCAGCCGGTTTCGGACCCGTCCGGAGTTTCCACAGCAACCAAGCGACGATGCGTTCCGCGGCGTGGCCGTCGCCGTAGGGATTCGAGGCTCGCGCCATCGCCGTGTACACGCCGTCCGTATCCTCGAGGAGCCGGCGGCTCCAGGCGACGATCTCGGCGGGCTCGGCCCCAACCAGGCGCAGGGTCCCGGCCTCGAGGCCCTCGGGGCGCTCGGTCTCCCGGCGCATTACCAAAACCGGCTTGCCGAGGGTCGGCGCCTCCTCTTGGAGCCCGCCCGAGTCGGTCAGCACGAAGCGCGACCGCGTCACGGCCGCAACGGTCGAGGCGTAGTCGAGCGGCTCGGTCAGCCGGATCCCGTCGACGCCGGTCAGGAGCGGCCGGATGACCGGACCCACCTGAGGCGAGGGATGGAGCGGCCAGAGGATCTGCGGCCGCTGCGGGAAGGCCGCGATCGCCTTGATGGCCTGCGCGATGCCCGGCATCGCGGCATGGTTCTCGCGCCGGTGCGCGGTGACGAAGATCAGCGGACGCTCGGGGTCGAGCCCGGCCAGTGCCTCGGGCACCGGACGCCGTTCGAGCCGGCGGGTCGCATCGAGGAACGCGTCAATCACGGTGTTGCCGGTGACGATCACCTCGTGGTCGTCGAGCCGCTCGGCCAGCAGGTTCGCTTTGGACCCGGCCGTGGGCGCGAAGTCGTAGCTCGCGATCACGCCGGTGAGCCGGCGGTTGAGCTCCTCGGGAAACGGCTCGTTGATCGTGGCGGTCCGCAGGCCGGCCTCGACGTGACCGACCGGAATCTTCGCATAGAAACAGGCCAGCGCCGTTGCAGTCGACGTGGTCGTGTCGCCGTGCACGAGCACGACGTCGGGCTGATGCTGCGCCAGCACCGGCTCCATGCCGATCAGCACGCGCGTGGTGATGTCGGTCAGGGTCTGCGTTTTCGTCATGATGTTGAGATCGACGTCGGGCACGATCTCGAAGAGCCGCATGACGTCGTCGACCATCTCGCGATGTTGCGCGGTCACGCACACGATCGTTTGGATCGCCGGCGCCGCCGCTTTCAGCGCCGCAACGACCGGCGCCATCTTGATCGTGTCGGGCCGCGTGCCCATGACGACCATAATCTTGAGCGGATTGACTGCCACTACGGGGGTGTACCCGCCATCACGGAAATTCCCGCCTGTGCGAGGCGCAACGACGCAACGCCGCCCGAGAGCAGGAACGCTACGATGCCGAGCGCCGCACAGAGCACGTAGATCAGCAGCACCGCTTGCCGCACGTTGAGCCCGAAGCGGAATACCAGCTGATGGTGGAAGTGGCCGCGATCACCTTCGGTGATCTTCTTCCCCATCGACGTGCGGCGTACGATCGTGACGGCCGTATCGAGAATCGGCAGCGCCAGCGCCACGAGCGGAATGAGCAGCGAGATCGTGAACGCGGTTTTCGAGGTGCCGATGATTGAGACGGTTGCGAACACGTAGCCGATGAAGAGCGCGCCCGAATCGCCGAGAATGATCGTGGCCGGATTGTAGTTGAAGGGCAGGAAGCCGAGCGCGCCGCCGACCAGCGCCGCCAGCACCAGCGCGAGTTCGGGATGACCGTGACCGACCGCGATGATCGCGAGCGACGCACCGGAGATCGCGGTGAGTCCCGAGAGCAAGCCGTCGAGCCCGTCGATGAAGTTGATGGCGTTCATCATGCCGACGTACCAGATCAGCGAGAGCGCATAGTTCCACGGCACCGCGAAGTGGATGTAGTTGCCGCGCGCGAACGGATTCTCAATGTCCTTGATGACGAATCCGTAGAGCAGCGAGATGCCGGCGACGATGATCTGCGCGACGAACTTGTTGCGCGGACGCATCCCCATGATGTCGTCCCAGATGCCGACCATCAAGATCAGCGTGCCGCCGAAGAGCATGCCGATGACGTCGTGGATCTTGTCGAAGTCGCGCAACTGATTGCGCGCGATCAAATAGCCGAGCACCGAAAAGAGCGCGAACGCAAAGCCGAGGAAGACCGCGATGCCGCCGATGCGCGGCTTCGGCTGCTCGTGCATGCGGCGCTCGCCGATCTCGTCGACCATGCCGACGTGGGTCGCGAGCTTGCGCACGAGCGGGGTCGCGAAGGCGGCGGTCAAGGCCGCGAGCCCGACGACGACTCCCAGAATCGGCAGCAGGGTCAACGGAGTCATGCCGGCGTCACCACCGGCGCCGGCACGTGTTTGACCGTCACGCCGGCTTCGGCCAGCAAGTCTGTCGCGATCGCATCCGGATAAGCGACTTCGTACACGATCTCCACTACGCCCGCGCTGATGAGGAGTTTCGAGCAGTTCACGCAGGGCTCGTGCGTGCAATAGGCCGTCGCGCCGGCCAGCCCGACCCCGTGTAGTGCGCCTTGAACGATTGCATTAGCTTCAGCATGCACGGCACGCTGGCAATGGTCGTGGACCACCAGACATCCGGCCTCGAGACAATGCGCAACGCCCCGCGGCGCCCCGTTATAGCCGGTGGTGAGGATCCGGTGCTCCCGCGTGAGCACGCAGCCGACGCTGGCCCGCGGGCACGTCGCCCGGGTCGCGACCGTTCGCGCAATTTGAAGAAAGTAGTCATCCCACGCCGGCCGCGCCATCCAATCTATCTTCGGCATTCCGGCGGCCGAGCCCATCTCGCCTACCTGAGGGGTGCGCAATAGGGCGTTCGGCACTTGCTCCGGGGCGGCAGGCGCGGCAAACTCTTGCCAACGCACGTGTTACTCGCATACTTGATCGGCTTGATCGCAATCTGTACCGGCCTTCTGCTCGTGGCGACGGCGGTCACGATCAAAAACTATTGGCTCCTCCGGGAACTCTTGGAGGGTGCGCCTGCGGGGCGCCACGAGTCTGCCGCGCTCCCTGAGCCGAAATTCGAATACTACGATTCCGCCGCTGCCGATCCGCGCGATCCGGATGACATCGAGTGGACGGGCCGGGTCGAACCGTACACGCCGGCCGGGCGGGAGCACTAGCGTAGGCCCTTCCGGGGACCGAACGAACTCGTCGCCCGATGAGACGTGGGCGCGCTGCGGCGCTGTTGCTCGGCGGCGCTGCGCTAGGGGCGTTCCCGCTGCCCGGTGGAACGCAGGAGGCCGCCCCGCTGCGGATCGGGACGTTCGCGGTCGAGAACGGCCTGCAGCCGTTCTATGCGCGCGATAACGGATTTTTCACCGGCGCCGGCATCAACGCCGACGTGCAGCTCTTACCGGGCAGTGCCGCGATCGCGGCCGGGATCGTCTCGAACTCGATCGACGTCGGCTACGGTGCGATCGACGTGCTGGCCACGCTGCATTCGAAATCGATTCCGGTCGCCGTGATCGCCCCGGGCGGCGAGTATCTTGCGCCGGTCACCTCGCGCGTCGCCGCGATCATGGTGCCGGCGAATTCCACCGTCAGAACGGCCAAGGATCTGAACGGCAAGGTCGTCGCTGCCAACTCGCTGCACAGCCTTGCCGATGCCGTGCCGAAGTTGTGGGTCGACCAGAACGGCGGCGATTCGTCCTCGCTCAAGTTCGTCGAAATGCCGTTCGCCGCGATGCCGGCTGCCTTCGACGCCGGCCGCGTCGACGCGGCGCTGATTTCGGAACCGTTCATGGGCGCCGCTGCGAAAAGCGGGCGCGTGCTCGTGTACGGCTACGACTGCATCGCCAAGCACTTCTTACTCGGCGCCTGGTTCGCGACACCGCAATGGGCGAAAGATCACCCCGATGTGATCGCCCGTTTCCGGACCGGCATGCGCCAAGCCGCGACGTGGTCCAACGCGAACCCCGTCAAGACCGGCGAGCTGCTCGCGAAATATACGAAGATCGATCCCGCCTACATCGCTACGATGACGCGCGCACGATTCGGCGAGCAACTGACGCCGGCACTGATGCAGCCGCTGATCGACGTCGCCGCGAAGTTCGGCCCGTTCCCCGCCTTCCCGGCACGGGAACTGATCTTCTAGGCTAGGCCGCGTCCGCGCTCCGCGGGGCCGTCAGCAGCCCGCGCAGTTCTTCGATCGGTACCGACTTCGAATACAGGAACCCCTGCGCAAGCTCGCAGCCGTGGTCGATCAGCCACGCGGCTTGCTCGACCGTTTCGACGCCCTCGGCCAGCGTGGTCAACCGGAAGCGGGACGCCATCGCAAGCAGCGTATCGGTGAGCGCAACGTCGGCTTGTTCGTGCGGCAGACCGGTGATGAACGAACGGTCGAGCTTGATGATATCGATCGGCAGGCGCTTCAGATACGACAGCGATGAGTAACCCGTGCCGAAGTCGTCGATTGCGATTTTCAGACCGAGGCGGCGAAGGGCTCCGAGCGCAATGATCGCTCGCTCCGCGTTGAGCATCGCGGTTCCCTCGGTCACTTCGATCCCGAAACGCTCCGCCGCACCCGGGTATTGCGCGATATCTGAGCGCACGTTGGAGACGAAGGCCTCCTCTTCGAGACCCGGGGCCGATATGTTGATGTAGCAGCGGAATTTCGGCGGGACCGTTGCCAGGCTCATGATGTCGTGCAGCGCGCGAGCGAACACCCAGCGTCCGATCTCGATGCTCAAACCGTGCCGCTCGGAAAACGGGATGAATGCATCCGGAGCCAAGCGGCCGCGCGTCGGGTGATTCCAGCGGATGAGGGCCTCCGCGCCGTAGATGAGGCCCGTTGCGAGCGACACCGTCGGCTGGTATTCCAAATCGAATTGGTTGCGCGCCAACGCATCCCGAATCTCGGTGCTGAGATGACGCTGCTGATCGACGATGGTTTCCATCGAACGCGAAAAGAACGTCACGTTCTTGCCGCCCGCGGCTTTCGCCGAGGCCAGCGCGATGTTGACGCGCTGCATCAATTCTTGTTCAGTACGACCGTCCTCGGGGAACGATGCGGCACCGATGGATGCGCTGATCGACAGACGCCGCGCTTCTTCGGTGAGACCGGTGGGAAACGACGTCGCGAAGAGGTCGAAGTACTCGCCGAGGCGGGTTTGCATGATCTGACCGGTTTGCCGATTTGCGAGCAGCAAACCGAATTCGTCAGCCCCGAGACGGGCCGCGATGTCGTCGTCGGCAACATGTTCGATCTCGCTCGCCACTTCGACCAGCAGTTCGTCGGCGACCAAGCTCCCGGATTCTTCGTTGACCGCCCGGAAATCGTCGAGGTTGACCGCAGCGACCGCAAACGGATTGCCCAGGTTGATCGCCTTACGGATCGCGACCCGGAATTGCGATCGCGTGTGCAGGCCGGTGAGCGCGTCGTGCTCGATTTGAAATTTGATCCGCTCGATCTGCACTTCTTGCAGCAGCCGGCCGGCGACGAATGCCGCGAGGACGTCGACGTAGGTAAAGTCGTCCTCGCTATACGGATCGTCGATGTACTCGTGCATCGAACCGAAGACGATAAAGTAGCGCTTCGCGCCGACGATCAGCGACGAGCCGATCACGCGTGTCCAACCCAGACCTTCCCACGCCATTCCCGCCACCGGCACTTGCGAGAAATCGGTCCAGGCCACCGACCGGTCGCTACCGTCGAAGTGCCGCTCGATCGTGTTTTGCAACGGCATGACCGCACCGGGATGAAATATCGCTTCGGCCGCGCGACTGTCTTCAGGCAGCAGCGCGCTCGCATACGTCGAGTCCACGACGATCGAGTCGCCGGCCTGGTGGCTGATGTAGCCGAACGTCGAACTGCCCGGGCGAAGCGCGGCGGTTGCGGTGTCGAGCAGCGCCTGATAGCGCTGCCGATCGTCCCCGATGCCGTGCGCCGCAACGTACCAGAGCCCGTTGAGACGCGCCGCATTCCGCTCCAAAATGCGGCGCGATTCCGCGATCGATTCGGTCATAGCCATGATCCCGCCGCGCGTGCGTGAGAGCGTACGCAGCGCTCCGACGAGCACGAAGGTCGACGTCATCAAATACAGCGCGCGATCGACAAACCAGGTGCCACTATGCTCCGCTGAATGCAGCGGGCTCAAGACGAGCCCCAACGTCATGGAGAGCATCGCCAACGTGAACGCGACATCGATGAGGGTGCGGTTCGGCAGACGGAACAGCGATCCAAAAGCGAGCAAGGCGACCAAGATATTCAGTGCCGGCGGCGGCGCCGGCCGATCGCCGAGGACGCTCGCGGCAGTAATGCAGAGCATTACGGCCGCGACGTTCGCGATGATGACGATCGTGACGAAACGTCCGCTCGGCCGGACGAGCCCGACTTCGCGGCGGCGCAAGACGACATACACGAGCGCAGAACTCGCGAAGTAGAAGTGCCCGAGCGATGTCAGCCAGGGCAGCGAATTCGGGCCCCGCGCGATCGCATCGGCTCCGTGCGCGCCCGGGAGCCCGAGCGTGACGATCAGCCCGAAGATCGCCGAGCCCGCGAACGTCAGCGCGAGATAGAACATCGGCCGGCTTACCGTCGGCACGCGAAACATGTTCAGCAACACGAGCGCGGTCACCGCATCGATGAATGCCGGTACGAAAAGCACCAAGACGTCGTAGACGGGCGGGATCGGAAAGAGCGCGTTCGACAACAGCCCGCCCGCGAAGGTCAACGCGACGAGGGCCGCGATCGTGATCGTCGCCTCGGAAAGTTGCCGCCCGGTCACCGGGATGAGCTTTTCCGCGACGGCGTCGGCGCCGTTGAGAAACCGGTTCACACAAACTCCGGAAACGCTGCGAGGTGTTCCGGGAATGGCGAAGTCATCGCGGATCATGGCCCGGGCTACCGAAACCTACCATTTGGTTCCGGCCGCCGATAGGCGTTACCGTACGCAGCAAAGCGAGCACTAAGAAGAGGGGGCGCTTAGCTGAACCGCCGCCCGAGCGCAGGTAGGAGCGCCCACGGACAGTATACGGGCACCCATGAAACCGCCCTCCCGATCAGCCTTTATCGCCGCGCTTTCAGCGCTCGGCACCGCCGGCGCGCTGCCGGCGTTCGGACAAACGCAAGCGCCGCTACCAGTGCGCGTGGGAGCCACCGCGAACGACACCTATGCAGAAGCGTACTACGCGCAGGACATGAGCTTTTTCACCAAGGGCGGGCTCAGCGTCGAACTCACGACCTTCACCAACGGCGCGGCGGTGTCGCAGGCCGTCGCCTCGGGCGCGCTCGACGTCGGCATCTCGAATCCGGTCCAGCTCGGAAACGCGATCAGCCACAACATCCCGTTCGTCTTCCTCGCCGGCGCCGGTGCCTACAACACGTCGCTGCCGACGACGGTGTTATGCGTTGCGAAAGACGGCCCGATTCACACTGCCAAGGATTTCGCCGGTCAAACGATCGCGGTCTCGGCGCTCAAAGATCTCACCGATCTCGCGCAGCAGCAGTATCTCGAAAAGAACGGCGTCGATCCGAGTTCGGTGAAAACGATCGAGCTGCCGTTCGCGGAAATGGGACCGGCGCTTGCGCGCGGCACCGTAGCCGGCGCCGTCATCTCGGAGCCCTCACTCAGCGCATCGGTGCTCTCCGGTCAAACGCGCGTCTTCACCAAAGTCTTCGACGCGATCGCGCCGCACTTTCTGATCAGCGTGTGGTTCACCACGCGCGACTGGTACGCCAAGAACACCGTGGCCGCGAAACGCTATGCGGCCGTGATGTACCAAACGGCGAACTGGGCCAATGCCAACCGCGATCAATCGGCTGCGATCTTGGAGAAGTATTCGAAGATCAGCGACACGACGACGAAGCAAATGGCGCGTTCGAGTTACGCGACGACGCTCAATCCGCAATTGATCGATCCGGTCTTCGCGCTCGCTTACAAAGCGAAGATCACCGATCGTCTTCTGACTGCGGCATCGGTGAGCGCTTAGCGCGACCGGTGTGGCTGATCGCGATGAACAGCCCGATCGCAGCGAACCAGATGATCGCCGATGCCATCGTGCCGCGCGTTCCGGCGAGCGCGATCGGCACGGGTGCGAGCGCTAGCGCGAGCGCCCACGATTCGGAGCGGAAGGCATTGCGCCACGACGGCGTCACCGCCGCGCCCGGCGCGAATTTCGCCGGCATCAACCGCGGCAAAAACGGCGGCACGGCTTTGCAATAGGCCACGTATTGGGCACCGTACTGCTTGAGCAGCTGCTGCTGTTCTTCGCCCGCCAGAATGATGCCGAAAATGATGTTGCCCAGCACGATGATCGCGAAGCCGAACGGCGGCGCGTATAAGCCGATGCCGATCGCGAGCAAATCGTTACCGAGATAGAGCGGATTGCGGGTGAAGCTGAACGGGCCCGCAACGATCAGCCGGTCGCGCTGCACGTCGGCGGCAAAGACCACGTCACCGCGTAAGTACGCGCTGCCGAAATAGCGCGCGAGCCAGCCGAGCAACGCAATCTGAATTCCGGCCCAAAACAAACTGTAGACGCCCCACGCGCCCCAGTGCAGGCCCCACGCGACGGCCGCCGGCGCATCGGGCGGGGCACCGAACTGCAGGTAGCCCAAAAAGAAGCCGCAAGCGTAAATCGCGCCGATCAGCGAGCCTCTGTTACGATACCACCAAGGCGAGGGGGCCGCGTTTACAGACAATTGACGACTTTCTCCAGGGCGTGTGCGATGCGCGCGCAACGTGGTCCTGAGTGAACCCAATCGAATCCGGCGACGCGCAAACGGGTGACGCGCGACGGGCCGCCTTCCAGGCGGGCTGGGACGCGCGCTTGCTGCCGCTCTTGACGCCGCAGTGGCAGTCGTCCAGCGTGATCGCAATGGCGGCCGGTGAAAAGCCGGCCAAAGTGCTCGAACGGCTCAAAGATATGCTCGACCGCAACTTGGTCGAGCGGCGCGTGGTGAAAGCCGTGCCCTCGAAGCCGACGAAATCGGGCAAACGTCCGCGCATCCATACGGCGCGGTTCGAAGCGCACTTCCGCCTTCCTCAACCCTAAAGGGTTTCGTGCGGTCGCGCGTTCACCGGTAAGGACGTCGCCGAGCCGAACATCCGGTCACCCGCATCACCGAGTCCCGGCATGATGTAGCCGTGATCGTTGAGCCGCTCGTCGATCGATGCGGTGACGATGCGCACGTCGGGATGCGCCTTCGTGATCGTGGCGATGCCTTCAGGCGCGGCGATCAGGCACACGAAGGTAATCGCTTTCGCGCCGCGCGATTCGAGCAGCTTCATCGCAGCCGAGCCCGAGTTGCCGGTGGCGAGCATCGGATCGAGAACGAACACGTCGCGCTCCGCGAGGTCGCGCGGCATGTTCGCGTAGTACGGCACCGGCTCCAGCGATGCCGGATCGCGGTAGAAGCCGAGGTGCGCGATCTCGGCGTCGTCGATGCAATTGAGGAAGCCAGGTAAGAGGCCGAGGCCCGCGCGCAGGATCGGTGAGACGACCGGACGCCGCGCGATGCGGTAGGCCGGTGCCGGCTCGAGCGGCGTCTGGACGGTGCCGGCGACCGTCCGCAGCGAGCGGGTCGCCTCGTAGGCGAGGAACAGCCCGATCTCTTCGACCATGCGCCGGAAAATGGGAACCGGGGCGTCACGGTCGCGGAGCCGCGCCAGACGGTCGGCTACGGCGGGATGATCGACGACGAGCACTTCGTTGCGGGCCATGCCCGCTCGTTACGCCAGATCGTGCGATTCACCGCCCCCTTCGTCGCGGATTTTGGCGGTCAGCACGTGGTCGCGCCACGCGCCGTCGATGTAGAGGTAGTCGCGCGCGTAACCCTCGACCGTGAACCCGAGCGAACGCAAGAGCCGTCCGCTGCGCTCGTTGCCGGGCTGGTAGTTCGCCTCGACCCGGTGCAGACCGATGTTGCGGAACGACCACGTCACGATCGCGCCGACCGCCTCGCTGCCGTAACCGCGGCCCTGGTGCGCGACGTCGACCGAATAGCCCAGCACGCCGGCTTGAAAGACGCCGTGCACGATGTTGGTGAGGTTCACGCTCGCGATGATTTGACGCGATCCGCGCAGCAGCGCGACGAACCGGTGTGCGCGCCCGTGATACGCATCGTCCTGCACGGCAGCCGCATACGTCGACCAGTAGCTGCGCGTGAAGAAGTCCGACGAGCGCGCGGGCTCCCAGCGCGCGAGGTGCTTCTCGTTGCGCTGATGGTATGCGAGTAGCGAGTCGATGTGCTCGGGACCGATCGATTCGATCGTCAACCGCGCCGTCGAGATCGAAACGGACGAGAGACCCGCTAACTCGCGCACCGCTTTACGGCACGGCGAACTGAAGGGTTAGTTCTTCAACGCGCCCGCGCAACTCGGTGATACGCCGGCGTGCTTCGATGTCGTGCAGCGCTTCGCCGATGATCTTTCCGACCTCGCGCGCGTGATTCTCGCCGAACCCGCGCGACGTGATCGCCGGCGATCCGATGCGAATGCCGCTCGTGACCATCGGTTTTTGCGTGTCGAATGGGATCGCGTTCTTGTTGACGGTGACCGAAATCTCGTCGAGATACGATTCCACGGCCTTGCCGGTCAGGTTTTTCGGGCTGAGATCGACCAGCAGCAAGTGCGTGTCGGTCCCGCCGCCGACCAGCCGGGCCCCGGCTCGCTGCAATTCTTCGCCCATCGCCTTCGCGTTGATCAGCACTTGCTGCTGATACCCCTTAAACTCCGGTTGCAACGCCTCTTGGAAACCCACCGCTTTGGCCGCGATCGTGTGCATCAGCGGCCCGCCCTGAATGCCGGGGAAGACGCTCTTGTCGAGCGCGGCGGCGTGCGCTTCGTCGCTGAGCACAAAACCGCCGCGCGGACCGCGCAGCGTCTTATGGGTCGTCGAGGTGACGAACTCCGCCAGCGGCACGGGCGAGGGATGCAATCCGACCGCGACGAGCCCAGCGATGTGCGCCATGTCGACCATCAGCACGGCGCCGACCTCGTCCGCGATCTCGCGGAACGGTTCGTAATCCAGCGTGCGCGGATACGCGCTCGCGCCGGCGATGATCATCTTCGGCTTGTGCTCGCGCGCCAGCGAACGCATCTCATCGTAATCGATCAGCTCGGTGTCGCGCCGCACGCCGTAGGCGACCGCATTGTAGAGTTTGCCGCTGAAGCTGACCTTGGTGCCGTGCGTGAGGTGGCCGCCGTGCGCCAGCGACATCCCGAGCACCGTGTCGCCCGGATTGAGGACCGCCATGAACACGGCCATGTTGGCCTGCGCGCCGGCGTGCGGCTGGACGTTGGCATGCTTCGCGCCGAAGAGCTTCTTCACGCGGTCGATCGCCAGTGTCTCGGCGACGTCGACGAACTCGCAACCGCCGTAGTAGCGGCGGCCCGGATAGCCTTCGGCATATTTATTGGTGAGTACCGAGCCCATCGCTTCGCGCACCGCGGCGCTGGCGTAATTTTCGGAAGCGATCAGTTCGAGATTCTCGTGCTGACGGCGATCCTCGTTTTCGATAGCCATGAAGATCTCGTGATCGACATGGGCCAGCGTCGTCTGCGGTGTGAGAACGTCCATACGGTTATTGGTTTCCTCGATCCAACGGGTCGTTTCGGCGCACCATCGTGGTCGCCGAGTAGTCCGGCTTCGCCGGGGGCAGCGGTTTCGACTTGCCGAAGCGGAGGATTTGCACCACAATGAGCAATCCGAACGTCGCAAGCAGACCGATCCAGAACCACGGCCCTGTCCAGCGCGGCTGGGTGTGGTCGAACAAAAACTCGGCCAGCGCAATCACGACGGCGGTTAGTGGAATGATCGAGGCGAGCGTTTGACGGTCGATGTGGGGCTCCCGGAGTGAAAATCGCGGTGACGAGTTCGTCGTTTGCGGCGTTGCTCCGACGGGGTTCGTTGACCCACCTGGAGTGGATGGAACTCTGCGCGTCGCGGCTCGACGCGGACGGGGTTGTCTTCGCGCAGGCGGACTTCCCGCGCACCGACGGCGAGTACGCCGCCCAGGTCAAGAAGGTCGCGGTCGACCTCGGCATCGTGCCGCTTGCGCTCGAAGTGCCCGGCTTGCTCGACCCCGACGTCCCCGACGAGGACCGGCCCGCGGCCGTTGCGCTGGCGACCGGGACCGGCGCAGCCTTGATCCGGGTGACGGCCGGTCCGCCCGGCGTTCTGCCGCCCGAAACGTTTGCGCGGATGGTCGCAGCGACCAAGGCGTTCGTGTCGGCCGCGAAAGCCGCCAACGTCACGCTGACGGTGGCCCCGGCAGCCGGCAGCCTGTTACCGGGTCTGGCCGAGGTGCAGAACTTTAGCAAGTACGTCGACAGCGCTTGGCTGCGTTACGATCTGCCGGCAACGAGTCCCGATCGCGCGCAGCTCGGCGCGCGCGATCGCGTACTGATCGAGAGCTTCCGCTTGGATGAGGATCCGCAGCTGCTTGCTCCGCCGTCACGCCGCGGCTGGCTCGTGCTCGAGGGAGATGGCGGCGCCGATCCCTTCGGCCGCGTTATCGGCGTGCTCGGCGCGCTTCGAAGTTTAGGACAACGACCACAGATGCCGTCTGTCGTACCCGGTTAAGACCTGCGTTCAGCAGGTGGGTGCGGCCCGGGCGCTCAGGAAACGTCACTAAGAGGACGTCCACACCGATCGTATCCGGAGCTGATGCTCCCTTGGTATTAACGTTGGTCCAACACCAGAGTACCTGCGCGAACATCCGCAGTCATTGTCGCCACCGCATTGTCTCACCAGCGTCAAGGGGCTTGACAGAATTACGAATATCGCTTCGTTGACACTTGCCTGCCCTCTCAACGTTACTCGTACGTGAGTCAGCGCACGACGCGCAACGCGTCGCCGTAGATCGCGAGCGCGCGCGCACGCGCCGCCGCGTGGTCGACGATGGGCTCCGGATAATCGATGCCGATCCGGCAGCCCGCTTCGGCGGCGATCAGGGGCGGCATCGACCACGGCTCGTGCACGTAGCGTGTCGGAACGCGCGCGAGAACCGGCAGTTGCGCGCGCACGAACGCCCCGTCGGGATCGAACGTCTTCCCCTGCAGCGTCGGATTGAAGACGCGGAAGTACGGCGCGGCATCGGTCCCGGTCGACGCCGACCACTGCCAGCCGCCGTTGTTCGCGGCGAGATCGGCGTCGGCCAGGTGTTGCTCGAAGAAGCGCTCGCCGCGGCGGTAATCGATCAACAGATGCTTGGTAAGGAACGATGCCACGATCATGCGCAAACGATTGTGCATCCATCCCGTCGCCGTGAGTTGCACCATCGCGGCGTCGACGATCGGATAGCCCGTCGTGCCGGTCGTCCAGGCTGCCCACGCGCGCTCGTCGTCGCGATACGCGATCGTCTTGGCAGCTTCGAGGAACGGTTCGGTCGCGACGCGCGGCGCATGCACCAGCAATTGGTGGTAAAAGTCGCGCCAGGCAAGCTCGCCGAGCCACGCGCCGGCTCCGTCGGCCTCACGCGCGGCCGCGACGCACGCGCGAATTCCGATCGTGCCCGCGCGCAGGTGCGGCGAGAGCCGCGAGGTGCCGTCGCGCGCCGGGAAATTGCGCGCATCGGTGTAGTCCCGGATCGGCCCGTCCACGAATGCGCGCAGCAACGCCGTCGCCTCCGTACTTCCGCCGCGCGGATACCGCAAGGACGACGCGTGGCCGTAGTCCTCCGGTCGCGGCACGTCCGCCGTCGTGCCGATCGCGCTAGCCGGCGCGAGACGTTTGCGCGCCAGCCGCAGCGACGGCAGCGGCGGATACGCCTGCGCGTTTACGAGGACGTTCCAGCGGCGCCTATACGGCGTATAAACGCGATAGAATCCGCCCCCTTCGGTGAGCACCTCGCGAGGCGCAGCGTAGGTAAGATCGTCGAACGCGGACACGCACAGGTTCGCCGCTTCGAGTTCGCGCGTGACGGCGGCGTCGCGAGCGCACATCGCCGGGTCGGTATCGGCATTGTAGAACACGGCTTGCGCGGGCAAACGTGCGGCGAGACGCCCGAGTTCCGCGCCGAACGCGCCTTCGAGCACGGCGAGATCGGAGCCTAGATCCCGGAGTTGTGCGCGCAACGTGGCCAGCGACTCGAAGAAAAACTGCACGATCGGAGCACCTAAGCGGTCGCTGCGCAGCAGCGCCGGGTCGAGCACGAACGCGCACGTCACGCGCTCGCACTGCCGTGCCGCTGCGGCCAGCGCGGTGTGATCGTCGAGCCGCAGGTCGCGGCGCATCCAGACGATGCCGTGCTCGAAACGTGGGCTCACACGGGTGGCGTTCGGCGGGAGCGCTGCGCTGCCCGCCGGAATCTTCCGCGAGTGCCGTCGCTCGAACTCTCCGCCGAACCACTCGAGTTACCGCTCGTGCACACGTTCACGATCGCGCGCTCCTCGGAGAGCGTCGCGCGCACGGTCCTCATCCGCGTGCGCTGGGGCGAGATCGACGCGCTCGGCGAGAGCTCACCGAATCCGCGCTACGACGAAAGCGTTGAAAGCGTCATGGCCGGCTTGCATGCGCGCGCGCTCGGCAACGATCCCTACGCGCTCGACGCGCTGCTGACCGGATTGCCGCCCGCGCAACGCTGCGGGCTCGACGTCGCGCTGCACGATTGCATCGCAAAAGACGTCGACCGTCCGCTCTGGCGTTTGCTCGGCATCGATCCCGCCCGCACGCCGCTGACCTCGTTCACCGTCGGCATCGCACCGCTCGATGAGATGCTGACGAACGTGCGCGAGATCGGCACGCATCCGGTGCTCAAGGTCAAGCTTGGCGCCGGTGCGGAAATAGACACCATGGCAGCCATCCGGTCGATCTACGGCGGTACGATCCGGATCGATGCAAACGAAGCCTGGACACCGGAATCATCGGTGGCCATCCTCAACGAGCTCGAACGCTTCGACATCGAGTTCTGCGAACAGCCGATCCCGGCCGGCACGCCGGAGCGGTTACGCTGGATCCGGGAGCGCACGTCGATCCCGATCGTCACCGATGAAGATTCGAAAGATGCAAACGACCTCTTCGCGCTGGCCGGCTGCGTCGACGGCATCAATGTCAAGCTGGTGAAGTGCGGCGGGATTCGCGGGGCGCTCGCGATGATCCACACCGCGCGCGCACTCGGTTTGAAAGTGATGCTCGGCTGCATGGTCGAGAGCGCGATCCTCTCGACGGCCGCGGCGCACCTCTCGCCGCTCGTCGATTGGGCCGATCTCGACGGGCCGTTCCTCGTCGCTCGCGATCCATTTGACGGCATGCGTTACGCCAACGGCAAGATCGTGCTGCCCGACGGTCCGGGACTCGGCGTTGTCGAGAAAGCGGTGGCGGCATGACGCGGCGCTACGTCGTTTTCGCGCCCGGCGCGTTCGGCGGCCGCGCGGCGAAGACGGCGCACGGCGTGATCGGCTACTCGCGCGACACGGTCGTGGCGGTCGTCGACCCGGAGCATGCGGGCAAACGCGTGCGCGAGGTCGTTCCCTACTTGAACTCCGATGCGCCGATCGTCGCGACCGTGCGCGAGAGCTTGCGCTTTGAACCGACGGCGCTGCTGATCGGGATCGCACCGCCGGGCGGCGCGTTGCCGCCGGCGTATCGCGCCGAAATCAAAATCGCGATCGAGTCGCGGCTGGAAATCGTGAACGGCCTGCACGCGTTCCTCAACGAGGATCCCGAGATGCGCGCGCTGGCCGACAAGCACGACTCGCGGATCTGGGACTTGCGCCTGCCGCCCGCCGCACCGCTCTTTTCCGGCGCGGCGTACGACGTGACGAGCCGCATCGTGCTGACGGTCGGCAGCGATTGCGCGGTCGGCAAGATGACTGCGGCGCTCGAGCTCACGCGCGCGGCGCAAGCGGCCGGAACCGCGTCCGAATTCATCCCGACGGGACAAACCGGCATCGCGATCGCGGGCTGGGGCACGTCGGTCGATCGCGTCATTGCAGATTTTGCCAGCGGCGCATCGGAACAGCTCGTGCTCGAAGGGGATCGGCGCATCAGCGCGCGCGACGGCATTCTTTTCGTAGAAGGTCAGGGCGGCATCGCGCATCCCGGCTACGCGCCGGTCACGCTGGCGCTGCTCTACGGCTGCGCGCCCGACGCGCTCGTGCTCGTGCATCTCGTGACGCGCACGAAGGTCGACGGTTACGACATCCCGTTGCCGGGCTATCGCGCGCTGATTCGCACCTACGAAGGCTTGTGCGCGAACGTCAAGCCGGCGCGCGTGGCCGGCATCGCGCTGAACACGCACGGACTCGACGATGCCGCCGCGCGCGCGGCGATCGCCGAAGCGCGCGAGCAAACGGGCCTGCCCTGCGACGATCTCGTGCGCTTCGGACCCGACGCTTTCTACGCCGCCATCGCTCCGCAGATCGGAAAGACGCCGGTTCGCACGGATGGGTGAATGCGGCCGCCGCGTCGCCGCCGCCTGGGTGCTTGCAGGCCTCATCGCGCTAACCGGTTGCACGCGTGTTACGAGCACGTCCGCCGGCGGCGGCCTGCACCCGTGGACGCAGCCCGATAACTTGCGCTTGGCGAGCACGGACGAACCGGATTCGCTGAACAAGCTCTTCGCCAACAGCGATGCGAGCGATCAGGTCGCGAACCTGATCTCCGCGCCGATCTTCCGTTACGACGATGCGGGCAACTACGTGCCCGAGATGGCGCTGACCGTGCCGACGCTGCAGAACGGCGGGATCAGCCGCGACGGAAAGACGATCGTGCTGCACTTGCGCAAAGGGATGCAGTGGGAGGACGGCGCGCCGCTCGACGCGCGCGACCTGCGCTTCACTTGGCAAGCCGTGATGAACCCGCACAACAACACGCGCCTGCGTTCGGGCTGGGACGACATCACCGCGATCGATCTGCCCGACGACGACACCGCGATCGTGCACTTGCGCGAACCGTACGCGGCGATACTCGGCATCTTCGCCCTCGGCGGCGCCGGCTATCCGCCGCTGCCCGCGCATGTGCTCGCAAAGCTGCCCGATCTCAACAAAGCGCCGTTCAACGCACAGCCGCTCTCGAGCGGGCCCTACGTGCTGCGGCGCTGGAATCACGGCTCCTCGCTCGAGTTCGACGCCAACCCGCGCTACTGGCGCGGTAAACCGGCGATCGCGCACATCACCTATCGCATCATTCCCAACGCCGACACGCTGTTCAACGCCCTGATCACGCACGAGGTCGACATCGACGTCGACAGCATTACCGAAACGCAGATCGCGCGGCTCGGCATGCTGACCGGATACGCAACGCAGAAGCGTCTGACGGCCAACTACCGCCACATCACGTTCAACACGCGCAAGCCCACGCTCAGCGACGTGCGCGTCCGCAAGGCGATCGCCGAGGCCGTCGACTGGGATCGTCTCAACGCGACGGTCTTCCACGGCTATAACGAACGCGCGACGACCGACATCATGCCGACGTCGTGGGCGGCGCCGAAGATCCCGGCGTATCCGTACGATCTCGCGGGGGCAAAGCGCTTGCTCGACGCCGCCGGCTGGGTTCCCGGCGCGGGCGGCATCCGGCGGCGCAACGGCGTGCCGCTCTCCATCGACATCTCGACGACGCCGTCCAAGCCGGCCAACGTGCAGGCCGAGGTCGTGATGCAGCAAGAGCTGCACGCGGCCGGCATCGACCTGCGCGTGCGCAACTACCCGACGAGCTTGCTGTTCGCGCAAGATGGGCCGCTCTACGGCGGCACCTACGATCTCTCGCTCACGATCGATACCAACGCGCCCGATCCCGACAACGAAGGCGAATGGAGCGGCGCGTTCATCCCGCCGCACGGCGCCAACACGACCTTCCTCAACGATCCCATCATCACCGCGACGAGCCACGCCGCCGCGCAAACGTTCGATCAGACGACGCGCAAGGAACTCTACGCGCGCGAGGAAGCGCGCATTCACGAACTCGTGCCGGCGGTCTTCCTGTACTGGCAGATCGCCTACGCCGCGTACAACAGCGACCTCAAGCACTATCGCGCCGCGCAGTACCTCTCGAGCAACTGGAACGCCTGGGAGTGGTCGTTCTAGTGCTGAGCGCCCTCGAAGCATGCTGAACATCGTCGAAGCGACGGGGCTGCGTACGGAACTGCGCGTGCTGCGGTCGGCAACGGCGATCGTGTCGTGGAATACGGCCTCACCGGTCGATACGCTCGAACTCACCGTCGATACCGGAACCGGCTTGCGTTCGCGGCCGCTGCCCTACGTCGTGTTCGAAGCCGGCCGCCGCGCCTCGCTCGACGGCTTCGATAACGTCGCCAAGATCGTCACCGACATCGTGAGCGCGCCCGGCGAAATCGTCGCGGTGCACGTGCAGTCGCATCGGCCGCTCATCCGGGTGGCCGCTTCGACGCGGCCGCCGGAGGCCGCGCGCGATGCGCCGCCGGCCGAAGCCGCGCGGCGCGAATTGGACGTGCCCGAACTCTCGCAGTACGTCGATGCGTTCCCAAACGAGCGCGGCTGGTGCACGGCCGCATCCGTCGCGATGCTCGCCGGAACGTTCGGCGTGAGCGCGAGCGTCGACGCGGTTGCCGCCGCGATCTACGACCGCGCCTACAAAGGCACGGGGAATTGGGCGTTCGCGGTCGCGTACGCCGGCGCGGCCGGGCTCGCCGGCGCCGCAACGTACCTGCGCGATCTCGTGAACGTGGAGCGTTTCATTGCGGCGGGCTTGCCGCTTGCGCTGAGCGTGTCGTGGAGCGCCGGTTCACTGCCCGGCGCGCCGCTCGAACGTTCCGACGGCCACGTGCTCGTGGTGCGCGGGTTCGACGCCGGCGGTGACGTGATCGTCAACGACCCGGCCCAACCGGCCGTTCGGCACGTGTACGAACGCGCGGCATTCGCGCGCGCGTGGCTCGATCACGGCGGCGTCGCGCTGCTCGTCGCGCCGCCCGAGCGCATCGACGATCTGCTGCGCTGCGCGAACGCATGACGATGCAGCCCGAAGCGCGCATCGTTGCGCTGCGCGAGGTCGACGACGCGCCGCTGCACGTCGTTTTGGTCGAACCCGAGATCCCGCCCAACACCGGCAACATCGCGCGCATGTGCGCCGCGACCGGCTGCGCGCTGCACCTCATCGAGCCGTTGGGGTTCGCGATCGACGACCGCGCGCTCAAGCGCGCCGGGCTCGACTACTGGCATGCCGTACGGCTCGTGGTGCATCCCTCGCTCGAGGCGTTTCTCGCCGCCTTCCCGGCGGCGCGCTGCTGGTGGATCGAGACGACCGGCGCCGTACCCTACGCGCGCGCGCCGTTCGGGCGCGGCGATGCGCTGGTGTTCGGCAAGGAAACGGGCGCGTTGCCGCAACCACTGCTCGACGCGCATCGCGCCCGCACGTTACGCATCCCGATGCGCGGCACGGCGGTGCGCAGCATCAATCTCTCGACCGCCGCCGGCATCGTCACCTATGCGGCCCTGGCGGCGCTCGACTTTCCCGGTTTAGCCTGAGGCGCCGGCATAACGTGGAGCGAGCGTGGGTTTGTTCCCAGCCATAAATACCGCCCGCTGGGCCTCGCCGATCTTCTCGAACATGGAAGGATCGTCCAGACCTGGGATGCAGACGACTTCGTCGCGAGCGAGCGCGGCAAGCGAACCCGACACCAAGTCGTCGGCCGACATCATGGGCGGAAGCGTTGTCGCGTCAATCCCTTGCACGGTCAGAAACTCGGTCGATACCAGGCCCGGCAGGCAGACCTGGACCTTCACACCGGTACCGGCCAGTTCGTGAGCAAGCGTTTGGGTAAACGTGACGAGGTATGATTTTGTCCCGGCGTAAGTCGCGCGTATCGGAAGTTTTCCGGGAACGGGCGGCAGCGTTCCGCTCATCGCGAGGAGCGATGCAACGTTGATGACGGCACCGGATCCGCGGCTGACCATTCCGGGGAGTGCCGCACGCAGCAGCCGGGTAGGAGTTACGACCATGAGGCGGATCAACTCGTCGGCTTGCTCCGGTTCGAGCTGAACGAACGGCTTGTAGCCGCCGAATCCGGCATTGTTGACGAGCAAAGAAATCGGCTCGTCGCTTTGCAAGAGCCGTGCTTCAACCTTCGCGACATCTTGTGAACGCGTGAGATCAGCGGTAAGTACCTCCACGCGCACGCTCGAACGCAGCCGCTCAGCCAGCGCTTCCAGCCGGTCGCGCCGTCGCGCGACGGCGACCAGATCGAAGCCAGCGAGCGCTAGTTGCTCTGCGAACGCGAGGCCGATGCCCGATGAAGCGCCCGTAACCAGAGCGCGCTGTCGAGACACTGCCAAGCGGTTCTCCCGTGGACGTAGGTTAAAGGTAACTTGAAAATTCGCTGCGCGGTCACGGCCTTCCGCTCGATTTCGGGCGCGCGCGCTCAACGCCCATCATCCGATAAATCGATTATACGCATTCCGGAAATGTGATTACGAGGGCGATGGCAGGGCCGAAATCGCATCTTGCACGGCGCCGCGAATCGCATCAGCCTGGATCGGCGCGATATGGTTTACGACCGTCGGTTGCAGGCTCAACGCGTGCTTTAGGCAGTCGTAGGTTTGCAGCGATATGTGGGCCGTGGTTTGCGCGTTGGTGGCGCCGGTGGCAACGCGCGTGGTGTCGAGCGTGCCCCAGATCAGCGTTTGGGTGCCGGTCGTCGTGCATAGCGCCACGCTGTTGTTGTTGGGGTCGACCGCGGCCGAACCGCTCGCCGTGACGACGCGGAAGCCGCGCTGCTGCAACGTGTCGATCAGCGCCTGATGCGCGATCGCGCGATCGCCGTCGGCTGCGGATCCCGTGACGGTCAGCACTGCAAAGCCGCTCGCCGGCGCCGGCGTGATCAAGTCGAGGCCCGCGGCCGCGGTGCCAGGCGTGGGCGTGGCCGCAGTTTGCATCAGCTCGTCGCGCACTTGCACGCCTTGACCCGAGATGTCGTCGACGTTACGGAATTGGAACATGCGCGACCAGACGACGGTGCCGCTGTGCGTGCTCACGAGATTCTCGATCGCCGAGAAGCCCGCGCCGACCGGCACGATCGAACCGCTGAAGTAGAGGTCGGCTCCGGCCGCGCGCGCGGCAGCGCGATACTCCGCCGGCTTCGCCGTGTTGGCGCCGAAGTCGACGCGCACGCCCCCGAGCGCCGTCACCTCGGCAGCGATCTTGGCGCTGACCCGGCTGCCGAGGTCGCCAGGCGCCGAACCGCTCACCGCAAAGGGAAAGACGACCAGCACCGGCGGTGCTGCGGAGAGCGGGAGCGCGGCGAGCGGGACCACGAGGACGGCGAGTGCGACCAGCAGACGGCGAAGCATCCGCGCACCATTAGCGAGAGACCACGCCGCTCATGCCGAAGCATGCGTGATGACGACGCAAGCACGCGCGATCGACGCGATCCAACGACGGGTCATCGCTTGCGAGCGCTGTCCCGAACTGGTGACCTATCGCGCAGACGTCGCACGCGAGAAGCGCCGCGCCTACCGCGATCACGACTACTGGGGCAAACCCGTCCCCGCGTTCGGCGATCCGCTGGCGCACGTACTGCTGGTTGGTCTCGCGCCCGGCGCGCACGGCAGCAACCGGACGGGCCGCATGTTCACGGGCGATGCGTCCGGCGAGTGGCTGTACCGCGCGCTGCACCGCGCCGGCTTCGCCAGCCAAGCACGCCAAGTCGACCGCAACGACGGCATGGTGTTGACTGACGCGTTGATCACCGCCGCCGTGCGCTGCGCGCCGCCGGGCAATAAACCCACCACCGAAGAGCGCGCTGCCTGCATGCCGTTCCTCGCAGAAGAGCTGGCCGCGCTGCGTAATCTGCGCGTGATCGTCACGCTCGGCAAAATCGCCGACGACACCGTGCACCGCATCGTAAAAGCTACCGGCACCTATCGCTCGCCGCGCGCGATCTTCAAGCACGGAGCGGAGACGCAGATCACGCTGCCGGGTTCGCCCGACGCAACGATCCTCGCGTCGTATCATCCGAGCCAGCAGAACACGAGCACGAAAGTGCTCACCGAACCGATGCTCGACGCGATCTTCACCCGCGCCCGCGAACTCGCCGGATGAGCGCCGTCATTGGCCCCATGGGGCTTAGCGGATCAAGGTGCCGTCGGGGTCGACGCTGACGCCGTAATCGCTTGCGGCTGCTTCGGGGGTGATGTAGCCGCGTTTGAGATCGAGCGCGATCGCATCGAGCGAGCGCCCGCGCGGATCGCCGTAGCCGCCGCCGCCGCCGGTTTCGATGATCACGCTGTCGCCGGCTTGCAGCGGGTAGCCCTCGACCTTCGAGGCGACTTCTTCGCGGCCGTCTTTGCGGCGCACGATGGCGCGCCCGGGTTTGGCCGTGCCGCCGCCGAGCACGCCCCACGGCGGACAGCGCAGGCGCTCGTAGTTCGTGTTGAGCGTGCAATCGGCCAGCACGCGATAGCGTTTGCGAAAGCCCATGCCGCCGCGATAGGTGCCCGCACCGCCGGAATCTTCGCGCAGCGAAAACTCTTCGAGCAGATACGGATACATCGATTCTTGCAATTCGACCGGGATGATGCGCGTGTCGCCGTGCGCCATCGTGCGAAACGGACCGGCTCCGTCGTGCGTCGCGCACGCGCCCCAGCCGCCGTGGCCCGAGTCGTAGCATTGAAACGGCGAGCCGTCGGGATTCTTGCCGATGAAGCGCAAGGATGAGAACGTGCCGAAGTGCGCGCCGGTGACGCGCGCAGGCAGCGCGTGCTCGAGCGCCTTGATGAACGTGTCGATGATCGTCGGGAACGGGAACGAGTAGTTGCTCATCGGCGCGGTCTGCTTCGCGCTGATCAGCTTACCGTCGGGCAAGATCAGCTTAATCGGGCGGAACATCCCTTCGTTCGCCGGTTCATCGACGGCGATGAGATACTTGAACGCAACACGCGCAACGGTTCGGCCGCCGCCGTAGCGGCCGGAGTTGATCGAGCCCGGCACCTCGTCGGCCATCTCGGAAAAGTCGACGGTGAGGTCGTCGCCGGCGACGATCACCTTCACCTTGATCGGGATGTTTTCCAAACCCGCGCCGTCGTCGTCGAGGAACGATTCGGCCGCATACGTGCCGTCGGGAATCGCGCGAATCTTCTCGCGCGCGGCGGCTTCGGTTTGATCGAGGATCGTCGCGACCGCGCTCAGGTACGTCGGCACGCCGTATTTATCGGCGACGCGTCCGGTGAGATCGCAGCCGAGCAGACAGCCCGCAAGCTGCGCGCCGATGTCGCCCATCACCTCGAGCGGAAACCGCGTATTGCTCTCGATGATGCGGTACATCTCTTCGACCGGTTCGCCGTTCGACCACAGCTTGACGGTGCGCAGCTGCAGGCCTTCCATGAAGATGTCGCGCGCTTTCATCGAGAGCGAGCCGACGGTCATGCCGCCGATGTCGAACCAGTGCGCGTTGATCGCGAAGAAGCCGATCAGCTCTTGGCGCTGCGGCCCGGCGTAGATCGGCGTGTACATCACGGTGTTGTTGAGATGCTGGCCCTGGATCGCCGCGTGGTTGCAGAGCACGACGTCGCCATGACGCAGCCGTTCTTTTCCATACGTCGCTAGGCCGTCGCGCACGGCCATGCCGATCGAGTCGGCCACGAACACCGGCATCGCGCCGGTCGATTGCGCGAGCAGCTCGCCGTCCGGACCGGCGAGGCCTACGGCGTAATCTTTGTATTCGTAGATGTACGCGCTGTACGCAGTGCGCGTCATGTTGGCGTCGATCTGATCGGCGATCGAGATGATCCCGTGGCGAATCACTTCGAGCGTGACGGGATCGACGCGCAGGCGTTCGGCCGTGGCACTCATACCGGTGCGCGCTCCTCGTATTTGCAATCGATGCGAATCTCGCGCAGCGTGCCGATCGTGAACCGGTCGCCCGGCCACACGAGCGTCGTCGAACCGTATTCTTCCAGCAGGGCGGGCCCGGTGCCGGTTGCGCCGGGCTCGAGCGCGTAGCGATCGTAGACGGTGGTCTCGAGCATGCCGCCCGCATCGGCGAAGTACACCATACGCGTCGTCGTCGCCGCGCGGCCGCCGGTTGCGCGCGGCAGGCGCGCGATCTCCGGGCCGTCGAGTTCCGCGAAACCCGAGAGATGGAGCGCCTGAAATTCCGCCGGTGCGTCGGCATCGGCGTGACCATAACGGCGCAGGTAGTCGCGTTCGAACGCGGTCCGGATCGCCGCCGCATCGGCACCCTGCGCGATCGGCACCTTGATGTTGTGACGCTGTCCGCGGTAGCGCATTTCCGCGAACCGTTCGGGGCGGAACGTTTTCGCGCCGAACTCCAAAGCCAGCGCCGCGGCCATGTCGCGTTCGAGCGTCGCGAAGGCCGACTCGAGCCGGCCGAGCGTTTGTTCGGCGAGCGGTTCGGTGAACGTGATCGCATCGTCGAGCCGCGCGTCCGCGAGCAGCATGCCGGTGGCGGAAAACGTGCCTGGCTCCGGCGGAACGATCACGGTTGGGATCGAGAGCTCGTGCGCGAGCGCGGAGCCGTGCAGCGGCCCGCCGCCGCCGTAGCAGAACAGGACGAAATCGCGCGGGTCGTGTCCGTGTTCGACCGAGATGCGCCGCAGCGCGCCGGCCATCACGACCGTCGCGATCGAGAGAATGCCGTCGGCCATCCGCACGACGCCCTCATCGTCGGCGTAATCGAGCGGCCGCGCGATGTGTTCCTCGATCGCGTTGCGCGCGGCGGCAACGTCGAGCGCGAGTTCGCCGCCGAGAAAGTTCTGCGCGTTGATCCGGCCCAGAACGAGATTCGCATCGGTAACCGTGGGCTGCGTTCCGCCACGCCCGTAACACACCGGACCCGGTGTTGAGCCGGCGCTCTGCGGTCCGACGTGCAAGCGCTTCTGCGCATCGAGCCACGCGATCGAACCGCCGCCCGAACCCACTTCGACGATATCGACGACCGGTGACTTCACCGGAAATCCGTACTTGTATCCGCCCGCGTAGTACACCGAATCGACGGCGAAGCGGCCGGACTCGACCAGCGCGCACTTGGCGGTGGTGCCGCCCATGTCGAAGGCGATCACGTTGTCGTAACCGAGCGCACGCGCGTAGGCGCCGGCGCCGATGCAGCCGCCGACCGGACCGCTCTCGACCAGCGCGATCGGCTGGCGGCACGTGCGGTCGATCGAGAGCACGCCGCCGTTCGAACCCATCATGTAGAGGCTGCCGGTGAAGCCGCCGGTGGTGAGATCGGCTTCGATGCGCCGGATGTATTTACTCACACTCGGGCCGACGTAAGCATTCGCGGCGACGGTCGACGTGCGCTCGTACTCATACCACTCGCGCGTCAATTCGGTGCTGTGCGTGATGAAGACACCGGGCAGAAGACGCCGCAGCGCTTCAGCCGCCGCAACTTCATGCTCCGGGTTCGCGAATGAGTGCATGAAGAAGATCGCCACCGACTCGACGTCCGACGCGCGCAATGTCTCGGCGAGCTGCGCCAACGCGTCGAGGTCGAGCGGCACGACGACTTCGCCGCGTCCGTTCATGCGCTCGGGCACTTCGAACCGCAACTCGCGCGGAACGAGCGGTTCGTCTCGGCGGTAGTGCAAGTCGAACGGATCGGGCCGGTTACCGCGCGCGATCTCGAGCACGTCGCGAAAGCCGGCCGTCGTCACGAGCGCGGTGCGCGCGCCGTTGCGCTGCACGATCGCGTTGATCACGAGCGTCGTGCCGTGATTGACCAGCGCCGCTTCCTGCGGCGAAAGCGAAACCTTGCCGAAGCATTCCATGATGCCGTCGGCGAAATTTCCATACGTGGTCGGCGCTTTGGTGTAGAGTACCCGGTTCGTGGCCCGGTCGAAGGCGACGAGGTCGGTGAACGTTCCGCCGATATCGACGGCGACGAGGTATGCCATCAGAGGCGGTGGTTCAACGCGGTTGGGGACACCCCGATAGGATACGCGATGGTCGTGTGAAACGCAACGAACGATGAAGACACTTGCCGTGAGCTTGCTGGCGCTGGCAATTGGCGCCCTTTCGAGCGTGCCGGTGCAAAGCGCGCCGCTCACCATCAACGTCATCAGCCTGCCGAGCGACACCGCAGGGACGCTCTATTACGCCGACGAGCTCGGCTATTTCAAGGCCGCCGGTCTCGACGTGAAGATCACGGACATGACGGCGAGCCCGCCGATCGTAGCGGCCGTGGCATCGGGCGCGGGTGATATCGGTTTCTCGGTCGTTACGTCGACGGCGGTCGCCCACGAACGCGGCATTCCGGTGCGTTTCATCGCGCCGGGCGCGATGTGGCTAACGGTCAACGGCACAGCTCAGCTGGTCGTCGCCAAGGATTCGCCGCTGCAGAGCGGTGCAAGCTTCAACGGCAAAACGATCGCCGTCACCGGGCTTGCCGATCTCACCTACTACGGCACCAAGGAGTGGCTCGACAAGAACGGCTGCGATACCTCGACCGTCAAGTGGGTCGAGCTGCCGTTTCCGCAAATGGCTGCCGCCGTCGGGCAGCACCGCATCGACGGTGCGATGATCGCCGAACCATTTCTCGAGGCCTCGAAGCCGCTGGTGAAATTCGTCGCCCCGGTCGACGATGCGGTCGCACCGCGCTTCATGTCGACCGGCTGGATCGCAACCGACGCGTGGATCAAAGCGCACCCGGTCGAAGCGGCGAAATTCGCCGACGTCATGATCAAGGCCGCAGCCTGGGCGAACACGCATCAGAAAGAATCCGCGCAGATCTTGATGCACCATACGCAGATCACGCCCGAAACCGCTGCGTCGATGAGCCGCGTCGGTTACGCAACCTCGCTCGATCCGAAACTCTTGCAACCGTCGATCGATACCGCCGCCAAGTACTCGAGCACGCCGATGCGTGACACACCCGCAAGCGAATTGATCTGGAGGCCTTGATGACCACCCGCACCACATTCCTCGCTGGAACGGCTGCAGCCGGCACCGCGCTCGCCGCGGGACTTCGCCCGGCACCCGCCTTGGCCGCACCGACCACGATCCGCGTCGCCTTTCTCCCGATCGTCGACGAGTTGCCGCTCTACGTCGGCATCGATCAGGGCATCTTCAAAAATCACAACCTCGACGTCTCGGCATTCGCGGTCGTCAATCAGACCGTGCTGGTCGACGCGCTGCAATCGGGTTCGGCGGAAATGGGGACCGCGGTCCTGGTCTCGATGCTGCCCGCGCAAGAGAGCGGGATCAAGCTCGCGGTCGTCGCCACCTGCGTCGCGTTCCCGGTACCGAAAAACGTCGGCGTGCTGGCGCGCACCGGCCTCGACGTCAAATCGGCCAAGGATCTCATCGGGAAGAAAGTCGGATTGCCGTCGCTCAAGTCGTACTTTCAAGTGATGGTCGTGCGCTGGCTGACCGAGAAGAACGTCGATTCCTCGAAGGTCACGTTCGTCGAGGTCCCGTTTCCGAACGGCTCCGATCTCTTGAAAGCGGGCCAAATCGATGCGCTCGTAACCGTCGACCCGTTCTACCATAAAATTCTCGATGCGAAGATCGGCTATCAGTTCGACGAGTTCGAAGCGACCGTGCCGAACGGCACGATCGTCGACTGCTACGCGACGACGAAAGACTGGGCGGTCAAGAACATCGCGGCCGTGCACGCATTCCGCGACGGCTGCGCGGAAGCGATTGCCTGGATCAAGGCCAACGATACGGCCGCGCGCGCGATCTTGGCGAAGTGGACGAAGCTGCCGCCGGCCGTCGTGGCCGATACCGCGATTCCGAATTTCAGCGTGCCGGTCAGCGCGGCGCAGGTTCAGTGGTGGATCGACCTCGCCAAAAAGCAAGGGCTGATCACCTCGAACATCAACCCGCGCGACATGCTCGTTACCTAATTCGCCACCTGAGAAGGCGCGCTTCGATCGCAAAGAGTGCTTGCGCGGTGATGTAGCCGAGCGCGCCGAGCAGCACGACGCCCGCGTAGAGATCGGGCGAATGAAACGTGCGCGCCGCGATGAGGATGCCGCTGCCGAGACCCGGGCGCGATGCGAGCATTTCGCCGACGACCGCCAGGATCAGCGACACGGTCAAGCTCAAGCGCATGCCGGAGAGAATGTCGGGAAGCGAGCTCGGCAGCGCGATCTTCCAGATGACCGCAAGGCGCGTCATGCCGAGCGCGCGCGACACCTCGTAGAGACAGGGTTCGACCGCGGCGAAGCCGTGCACCGTTGCCAGCAGCGTCGGCCACAGCGCGCCGAACGCGATCACGCTCAGGACCATGTTGTCGGAGAGGCCGAAGAGCACGATGCCGAGCGGCACGACGGCCGATGCCGGCAGCGGACGCAAGAATTCGAGCGTCGGGCCGAGATACGCGCGCGCCGGCCGCGACAAGCCGATGCACGCACCGATGATGATGCCGGCGAGCGATGCCAACAGCCAGCCCACGAGCATGCGCTGCACCGTGTTCCACACCTGATCGGGAAACGCGCCGCTAGCGAAGCCGCGCACCAGCGCACCCCACGTGCGATCGGGCCCCGGCAAATACACGGGCGAGATCAGATGCGCGTTCGCCAGCAACTGCCAGACCGCGATGAAGAACGCGCCGACCAGAAAGCTGCCGAGCCGCCAGCCGATGCGCGTCTTCACGGCGCCGTGCGCGCCTGCGCCGCGCGGCCGAAGAAGCGCCGCTGCGCACCATTGATGGTGAGATTCAACGTCCAGCCGACGATGCCGATCCAGAGCAGATACGCCAGCATCAAGTCGGGGTGCAGCGACTGCTCGGCCAGCATCATGTTGTAGCCGAGGCCCAACGGATTAGCCGACACTTCGACCGTGACGGCGACCGTCAGCGCGATTCCGGCCGCGAGCCGAAACGCGACGAAGATGCGCGGCAGCGCGGCGGGCAACACGATCTTCAGCGTGCGCGCGAACGGATCCAACCGCAACACGCGCGCGAGGTCGAGCAGGCCCCGATCGACGCCGCCGACCGCGCTGCGCGTCAAGATCAGCACCGGCCAAAACGCCGCGAACGAAACGATCGCGATCTCCATCCGGAAGCCGAACCCGAACGTCAACATCGCGACCGGAATCAGCGCGACCGACGGGATCGGCCGCAGCGCTTCGACCGAGAATTCCATCAGGCGGTCGGCCACGATGCTGCTTCCGAGCAGAACGCCGCAGATCAGCCCGGCGATGCCGCCGAGCGCGAGCCCGCCGAACGCGTTGGCCAGCGTTTGCAGCGTTGCGACGAGGATGCTGCCGTCGGCAAACGCGCCCGCGCCCGCCACGAGTACGGCTGCCGGCGACGCCAGCGAATCGCTTTGCAGGCGCACGGCCATCGCGGCGATTTGCGCGACGGCGATCAGCGCCACCGGGAACGCGAGCCCGCGCAATGCGGCTGCCGCGCGTTTCATGCGTCGGCATCCTTGATGAAATCAAATAGGTGCCGGCGCAGCCGGGCAAACTCCGGGTCTTCGCGCGTCGTCAGCTGGTCGCGCGGCCGCGGCAGCGCGACCGCGACGTCGCTTGCGATGCGGCCCGGATGCGGCAAGAGCCCGATCACGCGACTGCCGAGGTAGACCGCCTCTTCTAGATCGTGCGTCACGAAAAATACGGTCGCGCCGCTGGCGGCGACGATCGAGAGCACTTCGTCCTGCAGCGTCTGGCGCGTCATCGCATCGAGCGCCCCGAACGGTTCGTCCATCAGCAGCACCTTCGGCTCTTGCGCGAGGCAGCGCGCGATCTGCAAACGCTGCTGCATGCCGCCCGAGAGCTCGTTCGGATACTTCTCGGCCTTCTCGCTCAAGCCGACGGTGGCGAGCGCCGCGGCGATGCGCGCCGGCCGTGCCTCTTTCGGCACGCCGAGCGCTTCGAGCGCGAGCGACACGTTGCCGGCCACCGTGCGCCACGGCAAAAGCGCCCGGCCGTAGTCCTGAAACATCACCGCGATGTCGGCGCGCGGCTCGACGACGCGTTTGCCCGCGTAACGCACCTCGCCCGCCGTCGGTTCGAGCAGCCCGCCCAGCAGTCGCAGCATCGTCGTCTTACCGCAGCCCGAGGGTCCGACCACGCACACGAAGTCACCGGGCTCGATGTGCAGGTCGATCCCGGTGAGGATCGGCGCACCGCCCAACGTGACGCTGACCCGGTCGAACTCAATCACTGAGTGCTCTGCTGTCTCGATTGTGGCGGTCCCTCGACAAGCTCGGGATGACGATAGAGGTTAGCTGGTTGGTTTGACGCGGATTTGGATGCCGAGTTCGCGCAGCGAGGTTTCGGGGACGCTCGAGGGCGTCTCCATCATCACGTCGCGCGCCGACTGGTTTTTCGGGAACGCGATCACGTCGCGAATATTCGTCGTGCCGCACGCGAGCATCACGATGCGGTCGATGCCCAGCGCCATGCCGCCGTGAGGCGGGGCGCCGAAACGCAACGCTTCGAGGAAGAAGCCGAAGCGGTCGTCGATCTGTTCCTCGGTCAGCCCCAAACGCTGGAACACCTTGCGCTGAAACTCCGGGTTGTGATTACGAATCGACCCGCTGCCGAGCTCGTAGCCGTTGAGCACGAGATCGTAGTGCTGCGCCGTCACCGCCAGCGGTTCGGAATCGAAGAGCGCCTGCTGGCCGGGTGCCGGCGAGGTGAACGGATGGTGCGAGAACGTGATCTCGCCGTTGTCCTCGAGCTCGAAGAGCGGGAAGCCGCGCACCCAGCAAAATTTGAAGATCGCCGGATCGCGCAAGCCGAGCCGATCGCCGATTTCGAGCCGCAACTTGCCGGCGATATCGGACGCTTCTTTCGCGCGCTCGCCGACAAAGAGGATCGCATCGCCGTTCTCGGCCAGCGTTTCCGCGCGCAACGCGGCGATCGTCGCATCGCCGAGAAACTTCACGATCGGACCCTTCGCACCGTCGGCCGCCAGCGTGATGTAGGCTAAGCCTTTCGCACCGAACGACTTCGCCGTCTCCGTAAGCGCGTCGAACTCGCGCCGCGATAACGACGCGCCGCCCGGGAAGCGCAACGCGATGACGCGGTTGCCCGGCGTCTCCGACAGCGTGTGGAAGAGCGTGAAGTCGCTGCCCCGGAAGAGCTCCGCCACGTCGGTCAGTTCGAGACCGAAGCGCAAGTCGGGTTTGTCCGAACCGTAGCGGCGCATCGCTTCGTGGTAGGTGAACTGCGGGATCTCGCCCTCGATCGGCTTTTCGAGCGCGCGCGCCCACACGTCGCGCACGCAGCCTTCCATCATCGCCATCACGTCGGCTTCGCTGACGAACGACATCTCGACGTCGATTTGGGTGAACTCCGGCTGACGATCGGCGCGCGGGTCTTCGTCGCGGAAGCAGCGCGCGATCTGCATGTAGCGTCCGAGCCCGCCGATCATCAGCAATTGCTTGAGGATCTGCGGCGACTGCGGCAGCGCGTAGAACGTGCCGGGGTAGATGCGGCTCGGCACCAAGTAGTCGCGCGCACCTTCGGGCGTCGACTTGATCAGGATCGGCGTTTCGATCTCGAGGAACTCGTGGTCGTCGAAGTAGTCGCGCATCGTCTTGATGATGCGATGGCGCACGGTGAGGTTGTTCTGCATCCGCGGGCGGCGCAGATCGAGATAGCGGTACTTGAGGCGCACGTTCTCATCGACGTCGTCTTCGGACGAAACGACGAACGGCGGCGTTTCCGCTTTGTTGAGGATCTCAAGCGCCTGCACCGGCACTTCGATCGCACCGGTCGCGAGCTTCGGGTTCACGGTGCCTTCGGGCCGCAGGCGCACGCGCCCGTGCACGCGCACGACGAACTCGCTGCGCAGCGTTTCGGCCGTCTTGAACGTCGCGGCGTCGGCCGGATCGAAGGTGATCTGCGTAATGCCGTCGCGATCGCGCAGATCGATGAAGATCAAACCGCCGTGATCGCGGCGGCGGTGCACCCAACCGTTGAGTTCGACGTTTTTGTCAACGTCGTTCGCGCTGAGCGCTCCACAGGAAACGCGCGCAAAGTCAGGATGGGTCACGTAAAGCCGCCTTGATACCGGTGAGATAGTGATATTGGAAAGAGAGCGTGCGCAAGAAACCCGGTGCCTTCGCGCCGTCGTCGATCCAGCGCCGCAACGGCGGGATGCGATCGATCAGGTCGTGCATCGCAAGCGAGACGGGCGTCATGCCCAAGCGCAGGCGCACGTCGAAGGTCGGGTGTTTGCGGAAGAAGCGCACCGTCGAGCGGCCGGCAAGTTCCATGCGGCCTTGCTGCTCGTCGAACAGTACCGGGTGCCAATGATAATTCACGGCTTCCGCCGCGTACTCGATCGAGATGCCGGCGTGCTGCAGGCGGTAACCGAGTTCGAGGTCCTCGTGACCGTAACCGGTGAACGCTTCATCGAAGCGTCCGACGCGCTCGAGATCCTCGCGCCGCACCGAGCAGTTGCCGGTCATGAAGTAAAGCCAGCTCAGATGCTTGCGGGTCGCCGGGTGCAGCGGATCGCGCGCCGCCGGGTTGCCGCTCTTGCGCAGGTATTCATCGTAGGAATCGACCTGGATCTCGCAGCCGATCACCGCGCGCCCCGGCCCCTTGGCGTGCCGCGCGAGATGGCGTGAGAGCAGGTCGGGCGACGCGATGATGTCCGCATCCGTGAAGAGCACGATCGGCGCGCGCGCTGCGGCGATGCCGGCATTGCGCGCGCTCGCGCGACCGGTGTACGGACCGGGCAGGTGGCGCACGTTGGGCGACGAGCGCGCGATCTCGGCCAGAAACTCGGCCGTGCCGTCGTTCGAACGCGAATCGGCCACGATCACCTCGAACGCGTCGGGGCGCAGATCTTGCGCCACCAGCGCCGGGATGACGTAGCGAAGCGTGTCGATGCGATTGTACGTCGGTACGACGACGGAAATGTGCAGCTGGTCGGTCATAGTAATCGTGCCACCGCCGCGACGATCTCGGCGCGTGAGGCCGCGAGGGCCTCCGGCGCATCGGTCGGGGGTTTGCGTAGGACCGCGTTCGGCACCCGGTACGGCGACCATTCCTGGGAGTTCAGCCAAAAGTAGGTATGCTCGAAGAGGACGATCGTCGGCCGCTTCACGGCGCTGGCAACGTGCGTGGCACCCGTGTCGATCGTGACGATGCAGGCGGCGCGCTCGAAGGCCGCCGCCCACTGCCCGAACGTCAGCCCGCCGGCCACCCGGTCGACGATCCCGGTCGCGCGGACGGCATCGGCCAGTTCGACCGCGTCCGCCCCGTACGTGGCCACCAGCGGCCGGCCCAGCCGGCGCAGCTGCCGGAAGAGCTCGAGCAGGCTCGCGGTCGTGCTGCCGTGCTCGGTCCAGCGGCGGCCGAGATGGACGACGATCGGATCGGCGGGAAAATCGGCCACCGCCGCGCGGTCGGCTTCGCTGATCACGATGCGCAGGTCGGGGACGATCTCGGTCGCCCCGGCACGCTGCGCGAGCGCCAGCACTTGATTGACCTCGTGCATGACGAACAGGTGCGGATCGCGCTCGCACGTCGCCGGATCGGCGTTGCTGACCAGGCAGTCGGTCAGCCAGCGCCGCGCGATCAGCCGCGTCAGATAGCGGCGCTCGTAGGTGTAGCCGATGCGGCGCGGTGCGCGCGTCGCCGCCACCAGCCGCATGTCGGCGGCGTTGGGAGCCAGCGCGACGGCGAGATCGACGCCGGTGAAACGCGCGCCGAACGCCTGCGGCTTCACGCCGGGCGGCAAACATTCAACCGCATCGACGTCGGGGCTATTCGCGACGACGACCGCGTTGTATTCGCTGCACACGATCGTGATGTGGGCGTCGGGAAAGCCGCGCCGGAACGTCGCGATCGCCGGCGTCGATAAAATCAAATCGCCCACGCGATCGAGCCGCGAAAGCAGAATGCGCGAAACGCTCACTCGTGCGGCGTGTCGACGGCGGCTTCGGCGCTAGCGAGTTCGTCGTAGTAGGCGTCGGCGGCAAGGATCTGCGCGGCCAGCAGCTGTGGCGGCGAGAGACGTGCCGTGGCGTCGCCGAGCGGTGCCAACACGCGCGCGATGCCGCTGCGGTGCAGGAGCGAGCCGAGGGCGCGCTGCGGCGGCGTCGCACCGATCGCGAGATCCACGCGCCAGTGGGGATGTTTCGCGCGCAGCTGCACCGCCGTGCGGGCCTGCGCGCGCACTTGCCGCAGCATGCCGCCGACGTTCGTCCCGGCCGGCCGCGGTTTGTGATGAAAGGCGACGGCGAAACGGTTGAACACCGCGCGCGTCCCGATCGCACGCAAGCGCATGCCGAGCTCGATGTCTTCCCAGCCGTACTCGGTGAACGATTCGTCGAAGCGGCCGCCGACGCTATCGAGACGCGCGCGCCGCAGCGAGACGTTGCTGGTCCAGAAATAATTGCCGCTGTAGTTCGCGGGCGTCCACACCGGCACGGGAAGATCGTCGAAGCTTTCGGTGTTGATGACCGCGCCGCGCACGATCACGTCGCCGTGACGGTCGTCGCTCGCGAGATGTTCGGCCGCGAAGACCGGCGTCGGCAGCACGTCGTCGTCGATGAACGCGATGCGCTCGCCGGTCGAGCGCGCAATGCCGGCGTTGCGGCCTTTGGCCAGCCCCGAGTTCGGCTGTTCGATCACGGTGAACGTGCAGCGCGCGAGCGGGCGCACGCGTTCGATCACGGCGCTCGTGTCGTCGGGCGAACCGTCGTTGACGAGCACGACTTCGTAGGCATCGTCGGGCACGGTCTGATCGAAGAGCGCTTCGAGCACGCGTTCGAGCAGCCGCGCGCGGTTATAAGTGCAGAGCTGAATCGTCAGGCGCGGCATGTCAGGCCGTCTCGCGTTCGGTGATCGCCGCCTGCAGTCCGTCGAGCGCCCGCACGATTCCGGCGACGTCGAGATGCCGCACGCAGGCGAAGTCGGGACAGGTCTCCTTGCGGTGTGCGGGCGGGCACGGGTAGACCGCGCGCACGATCGCGGTATGCGGGCCGGCCGGCGCCCAACGGTCCGGCTCGTCGGACTGCAGCGCGAAGATGCCGACGGTCGGGGCGCCCACGGCGGCCGCGACGTGCATCGGCCCCGAATCCATCGCCACGACGTAGCGCGCGCGTTCGGCCAGCGCGGCGAAGGTGCCGATCGACGTTGCTCCGGCGAGCGAAATCGCCTCGGCGCCGCGCGCGACCGCATCGGCGACCGGGGCGTCGCCCGCCGTGCCGGTCACGAGCAACGGAATCGGATCGCGGCTGCGCAGGGCGCGCGCGAGCTCGATGAACCCGCCCGCCGGCCAGCGTTCGCGCTGCGCGGAGAGCCCCCGCGAGGGATGCAGCAGCGCAAACGGACCCGCGACGTTGCGCGCAGCGAGCAGCGCATCGGCGGCGGCGCGATCTTCGGCCGTCGGCATGAAGGCGGGTTGCGCGACCGGATCGTCGCAGCCGATCGCGCGCGCGTAATCCAGCAGAATCTGCGTCCAGTGCGAGGTGCGATCGCCGCGCTCGCTGCGCACGGTGACGCGCTCGGTGAAGAGCCGCGAATACAGCCGCCGCGCCTGGCCGACGCGCACCGGAATCCGCGCCAGCGCCGGCACCGCAGCCGTGGTGAACGTGGCCCACGTGACGACCGCCGCGGCGTAACCGGCCGCGCGCAGATCTTCGGCCGTCGGCACGGGCGATGCCAGCACGTGCACGCGTTCGATCGCCGGATCGTGCTCGGCGACGGTACGATGCGCGGGCAGCACGAGCGCGTCGACGTGCGCGAATTTCGAACGGAGCGCGTGCGCCACGACGCCCGCCAAGAGCGTGTCGCCGATGCCGCCGCCGGCCGCCACCAGCAGCGCGCGATCAGAGGCCATCGAGCGCCTGCGCGATCAGCGTTTCGGGCGCACGCGCGAGTTCGCTCGCGCGCACGACGATGTTCGAGCTGGCCCACGGCCGCCAGCGGCGCGTCTGCGCGTCGAACCCCGCGTCGGGAAACACGTCCACGACCGGCACGCCGATCATCCCGGCGAGATGCGCCGCGCCGGTATCGGTGCTCACCAGCGCACCCGCCGCATCGACCGCCGCGATCCATGCGCGCGTATCGCCGGGCGCATCGACGGCGAGCGCCGGAAACTGCGCGGCCATCGCAGCGCGTTCGGCCGGTGCGGCGATGAAGCGCGCGCCGCGTTCGCTCAAACTCGTCATCACCCGCGCGATTGCCGCGCCCGCGATACCGAGCGCGTTCCACTTCGCGCCGAGCTGCACGAGCAAGCCGCGCCGTTCGGGCAGCGGCTCATCGCCCGCGATCAGCGGCCGCAGGCGCGCCGCATCGCGTTCGGGTGCTCCGGTAATGAGGCCCGCGCCGAGCCGCAGCATGACGTCCGCCTCGTGCGCATCGCTGCCGCGCACGGTCGCCGCGCGCCGGATCGCGCGCGTCACGCGGCGCTTGATCCAGGCCGACTTGAACGGCTTGGCCCAGCCGGTCGTAAACCCGACGCGCTGCGGAACGGGCGCCGCCAGCTCGTAGGCTTCGGGCTCTTCGCTCGCGATCAACGCGATGTCGTACTGCTGCGCTGCAATTTCAGCGTCAGCGCGCGCACGCGATGCGGGCGTCGAACCGTGCGCCGGCCACGGAATGCGTTCGAGCACGTGGGTCGCCGTTGCGGTTTGCGGCGCGAAGATGTCCGCGTTGCGATCGCTCAGCGCGATGCCCAGTTCGTGTCCGGCGGAGCGCAGCGCCGCGATCAGCGGCGTGCACACCAGCGCGTCACCGATTCCGTCGAGCCGCACGATGAGCACCCGGCTCACCGCAGCGCGCGTTCGAGTTCGTCGACATAGACGCCATCGAGCACGAGTTCGCGCGCGACGCGCGCCAGCGGCACCGGAACGCGCTCGCTGGTCGCGAGGCCGGCCAGCCACGCCTGCGCACCGGGCGGCGAGAACAAGCGCGAGCGAATGCGGTTGAGCGCGTAAGCGCCGGTGGCGAGCTTCGCGCGCCGGGATGGATCCTTGCGTACGAACTTCGCCGCCATACGCGCCTTCTCGATCGTTTTCTCGAGCGCGGCATCGAGCGTTTCGGTCGAGGGCGGCTTGATGTGCCAGAGGTAGGCATCCCACGCGAAGCGCCGCCGCACGTCGAAGTTGCGCAGCCGCACACCGAGTTCGGTGTCTTCCCAGCCGTACTTGTCGAACGATTCATCGAACCCGCCGACCGACTGCAACGCGCCGAGCGGCACCGACACGTTGCACGTGCAGAAGTACGCGTTCGAACCGTTGAGAAACGTCGGCACCGGACGCATATCCGCCGATGGCACGTTGATGATCGGCCCGGTCACGACGTGCGGGAAGATCTGTGCGGCGTGCGCGCGCGCATGGGCGGCGATGAAGTAGGGCGGCAGCACGACGTCGTCGTCGATGAACTGCACGATCTCACCGCTCGCGACCGCGATGCCGGCGTTGCGCGCGAGCGCGCGGTTCGGCTGCGCTTCGAAGAGATAGGTCGCGCCGTGCCGTTCTGCGACCGCGCGGGTACCGTCGGACGAGCCGTTGTCGACGACGATCGCCTCGGTCGCCGGCGCACCGGTCTGCGCGCGCAGCGACGCCAGCGCCCCATCGAGTAGCGCTGCGCGGTTGCGGGTCGCGATGATGACGCTGAACTTCATCCGCCTGCATCTTCGAGAAGCGCGTCGGCCATCCGCCCCGCGGCACCGCGATGCGCCGCATAGAGCGCGCGCAAATCGCCGCTCGCCGACGTAAGCCAGGCACGATCGGCGTACCGTTCCGCCGCAACGTGCGCGATCCGCGAAGGCAGCTGCGTGCCGCGCAGTTCGTGATCGATCTCGCGCCGCGCGTCGATGTTCGGCTGCGCGTAGTACTGGAAGCGCTTGCCCACGGCGACGACCGCCGCGCGTTTGACCGGCGTGCCGATGAACGGTATGCGGTCGATGTACTGAAACGGCCCGTTGATCACGATCAGTTCGGGCGCGTTCGCGGGCGTGATGACGACGGCAGGAACCCCGAGCGCGGCCAGTTCGATGACCTTCGTGCCGGGCAGCGAGACGGCCAGCCGCGCGTTCTGCGCCGCGCGCATCGCCGCCGTCACCACCGCGAAGCGTTCGCCGGCAGCTTCGAGCGACGCGCCGTCCGCGGCGAGTTTCGACGGCATGCCGTAGGCGACGCGCCGTCCGCCGCGCGCGAGCGCGGCCCCGAGTTCCGCATCCGTCGTGAAGGGCGAGCGCGCGAAGGCGATCGGCACGCCGGGCAGCCGCCGGCGCAGCTGCACGGCGGCACGCACGAACATCGGGAAGATCTCCTCGATCTCGTGTTTGCGCGAGCCGGGGAAGAAGATCACGCCGTCGCGCGCGGCCTCCGCGTCGGCCGCTCCGCCGAAGTCGCCGGCAGCCTCGCCGAACGCACCGTCGATGACGAGGTTCCCGACGACGCTGATCTTGGCGCCGGGAATCCCCCAGCCGAGCAGTTGCTGACGGTTGCTCTCATCGACCGCGAACACGCGCGCGAACCGGTCGACGTATTTCTTGCGCGAAAACTTGTACGCGGTCGCGGTGCCGCCGAGCCGGTCGTGCAGGCGCGCGGCGTGCATCAAATCGCCGCCGAGATATTGCACGCGATCGGCGTGGGCCGGCAACCCGTCGAGGCCGCGGCCGAGCGCGAAGCGCAGGTACTCGCCGGGCGTGTACACCGTGGCTTGCGGGAAGTAACCGCGCACGTACGCGGCCTCGTGACCCGTGGCGTAGTCGTCGGGAACGCAGAAGACGCGCACGTCGAGCGCCGGATCGCGGGCGTAGAGCGCGGTGAGCAACGGCCGCACCCAACCCGCGAACTCGCCCGGGCCGTTGGCGGTGAGCGCAAGGATCATGGGCGCGAACGGATCGTCGCGACGAGATCGGTCGTACTCTTGCCCTCGACGTGCGGCGCCAGCGCGACGCGGCCGCCGCCGGCTTCGACGACGTCGCGCTCGGGCAAGTCTTCGACGCGGTACTGCGCGCTCTTCACGTGCACGTCGGGCTTCAGCGCAGCCAGCAATTCGACCGGCGTCGCTTCATCGAAACCGACCACGGCATCGACGCTGCGCAGCGCGGCCAGCACTGCCGCCCGTCCCTCGAACGGCACGTACGGCCGCTGCGGCCCCTTGAGCCCGCACACGGACGCGTCGCCGTTGAGGCCGACGATCAACGCATCGCCTTGCGCGCGCGCCCAGGCGAGATATTGGGTGTGACCGTTGTGAATCACGTCGAAGCAGCCGTTGGTGAAGACGACGATCTTGCCGCGCGCCCGCAGCGCTTCGCGCAGCGCGACGGCGCCCGCGCGATCTAGCACCGGCGCGATGAAGTCGTCAGCGCTCGGCATCGTGTTCCATCAGCGCGATGATCTCGGCCGGTGAGGCCGTCGCGGTGCCGAGTTTCTCGACCACGGCGCCGGCGGCGAAGTTGGCGAGTTGCGTGGCGGTGATCACCGGCACGCGCGCGGCCAGCGCCAGCGTCAGGACGGCGACGACCGTATCGCCGGCACCGCTCACGTCGAACACCGTGCGCGCCACCGACGGAATGTGCTCGCGCGTGCCGTCGCTGCCGAAGAGCGACATGCCGTGCTCGCCGCGCGTCACCAGCACATAACGGCACTGCAGGCGTTCGAGCAGCGCGCGCGCCGCGCGTTCGAGCGAGGCATCGTCGACGATCGCGATGCCGCTCGCGCGCGCCGTTTCGGTGACGTTCGGCGCGATGCACGTCACCCCGGCGAAGAGATCGACGTTGTCGGGCTTCGGGTCGGCCACGACGACCGGCGCGGCCAGCGCAGCCGCGACGATGTCGCGGTGCAGCAAACCCTTGGCGTAATCGCTGAGCACCACGGCGTCGGCGTTACCGGCCGCGCGCCGCACGGCATCGACGATGCGCCCGCGATCCGCAGCACCGATTGGCGCCGTCACTTCCCAATCGGCGCGTACGACTTGCTGGTTGTGCGCGACCACCCGCGTCTTGCGCGTCGTCGGCCGGTCCGCGAGCGTCAGCAGACCCGACGTATCGCAGTCGATCTCGGCGAACATGGTGCGGACGCGCTCGCCTTCGGCATCGTCGCCGACCACGCCGATGAACGTTACCGCCGCGCCGAGCGCGCGCAAGTTGTTCGCGACGTTGCCCGACCCGCCGAGCGTGAACGAATGTTTGTCGACCGCCACGACCGGCACCGGCGCTTCGGGCGAGATGCGCGAAACGCGGCCCCAGATCCACTCATCGATCATCACGTCGCCGACCACCACGATGCGGCGGCCGGCCATGCGCGCGAGTTCGTCAGCGGCCACGGTGCACGATCCATTCGGCCGCCTCGAGCAGCGTGTTCGCACGCAGATCCGGTTCCGGCCCGACGTAGGGCATCGGCCCGGGCACAGCGATGCCGGCGATGCCGGCGCGCTGACCGAGTTCCACATCGCTGCCGCGGTCGCCGATCATCGCCGCGCGCTCGAGGGTCAGGTGATGCTCGCGCACCGCTTGGTGCAAGAGCGCCGGCGCCGGCTTGCGGCAGTCGCAGCCGTCTTGATAGTGCGGACACCAGTACCAGCCGTCGATCGCGATGCCGTCGCCGGCGAGCCGGCGCACGATCTCGGCGTTCACGCTGCGCACCTGCGCATCGTCGATCAGCCCACGTGCGATGCCCGACTGATTCGAGATCACGACCGTCGCGAAATCGTGCGCGGCCAAGAGCTTCAGCGCTTCGACCACCGTCGGCAGAATCTCGACGCCGCACGGATCGCCGAGAAAGCCTTTGTCTTCGATCAGCGTCCCGTCACGATCGAGAAACACGGCCGGTCGCACCGGCATCATGCGAACAGCAAATCTTGTTCGACGAGGTCGCAGATGATGTGGCCGAGGGTGATGTGCACTTCTTGCACGATCGCGCTGTAACCGTCAGGTCCCATCAGGACGAGATCGGCGATCTCGGCTAGCGGGCCGCCGCCGTTGCCGGTGAACGCGACGGTCGTCGCGCCGGCGCGATTCGCGGCCTCGATCGCGCGCAGAATGCTCGGCGATTTGCCGCTGGTCGTAATGCCCACGATCACGTCGCCCGGCTGCGCGAACGCCTCGACTTGCCGCGCAAAGACGTTCTCGTAACCGAAGTCGTTGGCGATCGCCGTCAGCGCGCTCGTGTTCACCGAGAGCGCTTCCGACGGCAGCCCGCCGCGTTCGCGTAAAAATCGCCCGCTGAACTCCGCGGCGAGATGCTGTGCATCGGCAGCGCTGCCGCCGTTACCGCACCACAAAACCTTCTTGCCGCTGCGAAACGCGAGCACCATCGCGGCGACGATCGCCGCAACTTGGTCCGGATAGTGCGGCGCCTCGAGCTGTCCGCGCCGGTCGGCCAGCAGTTCGGCGAACCCGCGCCGCACTACGGTTCGATCCAGAAGAGATCGTCGCCGAGGGAAACGAGCTGACCGTTTTCCGGAATCACGCGCGCGATCACGCCGGCGTACTCGCTCGTGATTTCGTTCATCAGCTTCATCGCTTCTAGAATGCAGAGCGGCTGACCCGGAACCACGCGGTCGCCGACCGTGACGAACGGATCGGCACCCGGCGAGGGCGCGCCGTAGAAGACGCCGACGACCGGCGCCGTAACGCGCTTGACGTTGGCACCGGCGACCGCGCCGTTGACCGCGCCGTTTTCCGGTGTTGCGGGTGCGGCTGCGGCGGCTTGCGCCGGTCCCGCGGCCGTGACGACCGTCCCGGCCGGCGCCGGCTCGCGCGCGACGAGTTCGTATTCCGTCTCGCCGACCCGCACGCGCACCGCATCGAGGTCGTACTCGCGCAAGATCTCGGCCAGCGCGCGGATGCGCCCGGCCTCATCGTCATTCATCCGACGACCCTTCGACGATGGCTTGGGCGATTCTATCCACCGCGCCGTCGAGCGGAATGCGCCGTTCGGCGCGCTGTTCGAGGTCGCGGAAGACGATCTCGCCCGACGCGAGCTCGTTGTCGCCGAGGATCAGCGCCCAGCGGGCACCGTTGCGATCGGCCAGCTTGAAGTGCGCGGTGAGCTTGCGATCGCCGTAGTCGATGAAGACGGGCTGACCGGTGTGAGCGCGCAGCCGTCCGGCGAGCGGAATCAGCCGCGCGCGGGCGGCCGCACCCAGCGCGATTGCCTGGACGCCGCGCCGGGGCTGGGCCGCGCCGTCCTTGGCCGCATCGACCATCATGAGGAAGCGTTCGAGCCCGAGGCCGAAGCCGACGGCCGGGGTCGCGGGTCCGCCGAGCGAGCTGACCAGGCCGTCGTAGCGGCCGCCGCCGCACACGGTGCTCTGGGCACCGAGCGCGGTCGAAGTGATCTCGAAGACCGTGCGCGTGTAGTAGTCGAGGCCGCGCACGATCCGCGGATCTACTTCATAGGCGATGCCGAGCTCATCGAGGTAGCGCCGGACACCGTCGAAGTGCGCGCGGCACTCGTCGCACAGCGTGTCGAGGAAGGCCGGGGCGGTCGCTACGAACGGCGCGTCGGCCGGCGACTTCGAGTCGAGGATGCGCAGCGGGTTGCGTTCCAGGCGCGACTGCGAGTCGGCCGAGAGCTCGGCCAGATGCGGCCGGAAGTGCGCCAGCAACGCCTCGCGATAGCGCGGCCGGCAGACCTCGTCGCCGACCGAGTTCAGCCGGACCGTCACCCCCGAGAGCCCGTACCGTCCGAGCAGCGCGGTCGCAAGGCCGATCACCTCGGCGTCGGCCTCGGGTCCCTCGAAGCCGAAGCACTCGATCCCGAACTGGTGCGCCTCGCGGAAGCGGCCGGCTTGGGGCCGCTCGTAGCGGAAGATCGAGCCGATGTAGTAGAGCCGCTGGGGACCCTGGGCGAGCAGCGAGTGCTCGAGGACCGCGCGCACGACCGGCGCCGTCCACTCCGGCCGCAGCGTCATACTGCGGCCGCCCTTGTCCTGGAACGTGTACATCTCTTTTTCGACGATATCGGTCGTCTCGCCGACGCCGCGCACGAACAGCTCGGTCGACTCGAACGTGGGCGTGCGGATCTCGCCATAGCCGAAGCTCTCGGCGATCTCACGCGCGTGGGCTTCGAGGCGGTTCCAATCGGCCGAGCGGGGCGGCAGCACGTCGTGGGTGCCGCGCGGGGCGGCCAGGCGATTCACGGGTGCCGAACTTTACCGGAAACGGTACCCCGGGCCTTCAGTGCGTTTCGTTCGCTTGCGTACGCCCGGGCCTTCTAGGCCCCCTTGTCCCCCTCTTTTTTAGCTGTTATCCTCTACGCTATGCAGGAGCAGGGGGCTGGTAAGAGCCCGTTCTTGAGCGCCGGGGACGCCCACGTGCAAGCGATGTCGCTGCCGATCGGGGAGATCGTCCGCTTGCTGCTCGAGCAGCTCGATGCGACGACCGTCGCCGTGATCGCCGGCGTGTCGGAGACGCGGGCCGTGCACAGCTGGCTGGGTGGCCGCGAACCGCAGCGGCCGCAGGTCTTGCGCTTCGCGCTGCAGCTCGCCGCCATGATCGCTAATACTGCCGACGCCGAATATTGCAAGGCCTGGTTTCACGGCAGCAATCCGAACCTGAACGACCGGGTGCCGATGATCATGCTGCGCGATTTGCCGCTGGCTGAAATCCAGCCCGAGCTACTGGCTGCCGCTCGCCTGTTTGCGGCGCGCCCCGGACGCAGCTCCGCGAGCTAACACCCCACCCCGAATCGCACGCCGCCGGACAGGCTCAATCGGCGGCTCAATCGGTAGCCCGAATGGCCCCGCAATCACAACTTGTATGGGGCCGCAGTCGCGCCTATCCTTGTTGCAGAGACGAGGTTCACATGGCGATCTATTCCTTCCCGACGTTCGACGACGATTCAAATCTCGCTAATGCTAGCGCCGGTATTTTCATTCACGACGACACGAATCCGCGCGCGTCGATCGTGTCGGTGTTCGGTGAGGCAACGTTCGCCGATACGGCCACGTTGGAATCGATGGTGGTCAGCGTCGTGCGAATCGGACGGCCCGTCATCATCGACTTGCGCGAATGCAGCTATATGGACTGCGCGACGATCGGCGTGATCGTGCGCGCCGCGAAGAATCTGGGCGATCAATTGCGGATCGTGATCCCAGCGCGCAGCCAAGGATATCGCATGCTCGACCTCACCGGGCTCACACGCGTTCTGAACGTCTTCGAGAACATCGAGAGCGCCGCCGGGCCGATCGACGACGCACCGCCTTCACACCTGCGCATCGTCTCTGGTTGAACGCTTTTCATCGAGCGCTTCACCGGGTACGGAATGCAGATGACCGCCGTAACCCACCCGTACTTACACAATGCTTGGGTCGCCAACCCATTCGACTCCGATGCGGCGAAGCGACATTCATCGTACAGCGGCTTCGATAACGGCGAACTCACGCGACTGCTGGAAACGGCCCCGCTCGGGGCGTTCGCACACGTTGCGCACGATGCGTTTCGGGAGTGGGTGCTCGACCCCGAGTTTTCGTGTCTCGCCGGCCGTTCCGCACTCCACCGGTCGACCTACCGGTTCGGTGCATACGAACGGCTCGATGACGAAGACGTAACCGCCGGCCTCGCGCGCGACCTCTACGCCTTTGCGGCCGAACGCGCCGGATTCCGCAGCGGCTTCACGACCTTCGCGGCGGTGTTTCGCGGCGACCGCGACCTCGACGAGCCCGCATTCGAAGCGCGCCTGTGGTCGCAACTCCAGCGTCTGCACGATCTCGACGCGCGCTATCACCCGTGGGACGAACGCGTCGCGAGCAATCCGGGAGACGCGGAATTCTCGTTCAGCGTCGCCGGAACCGCATACTTCGTCGTCGGCATGCATCCGCACGCGTCGCGACGCGCCCGGCGCTTTGCCTGGCCGGCCCTCGTATTCAACGCGCACGATCAATTCGAACAGCTGCGCAAGGCCGGCACGCTGGCGGGTCTCCAGCGGCAGATCCGTCAGCGGGAAATCGCCCTCGACGGCACCCTCAACGCAAATCTCAGCGAATACGGCGAAGCCTCCGAAGCGCTGCAATACTCGGGCCGCGCAAACTCAGCGGGGTGGACATGTCCGTTTCGCCCGCAACGATAAGCGAGATTCCGCCGCAGAGCGGCGTTGCGTTCCTGCTGCAAGCCGGTGACGTCCTGCGCGTGATCGACCCGGCCGGCGAGCAGGTCGCCGACCTCACCGCATTCGCGCTCGACGACCGGCGCGAATCGCTCTCGTCGGGCCGTTCGATCGACTACGCCGAGACGGTCTATCTCACCAGCGGCCACACGCTCTATTCCAACCGCAGCCGCCCGATGTTCACGATCGTGCGCGACGACGTCGGCCGCCACGACTTCTTGCTCACGCCCTGCAGCCGTGAGACGTTCTCCATCATCTACGGCCATACGGGCGACCACCGGAGTTGCTTCGACAACCTCTCGGCGAGCCTGGCCGCGCACGGGATCGATCCCGATGCGATCCCTACGACGTTCAACATCTTCATGAACGTCGAGATCGATCCGGCCGGACGCATCGGCGTGCGGCCGCCGCGGTCGCGGGCCGGCGACTGTATCGAACTTCGGGCCGAAATGGACCTCATCGTCGGGCTCACGGCGTGTTCGGCCGAGATGTCGAACAACTACGCGTTCAAACCAATCTGGTATTCCATCGATCGAGGAAGCAGAACTCCATGGATCAATTCGGCGCATTCGCTCGTACCGTAAACCGTTTTGTATCGAGCCCGGCAGCAACGGCGACCGCATTTGCGATCGTCATCCTCTGGGCGGCCTGCGGCCCGGCCGCGCACTACTCCGACGGTTGGCAATTGATCATCAACACCGGCACGACGATCGTTACGTTTCTGATGGTGTTCGTCCTGAACAACGCGCAGTCGCGTGATACCTCGGCGATCAACTCGAAGCTCGACGCGCTGATCGTGGCGCTCGAAGCCGCCGACAACCGCGCCGTCGGCCTCGAATACCGCGCCGACAGCGAAGCGAAGGTCATCGCGGATGAGATCATTGCAAAAGTCGATGCGGAGCTGAAGGCGCCCTAATCGCCGCTTCGCGGTTCCAGCAGTTCGACCGGAATGCCGTTGGGATCTTCGACGAACGCGATCCAGCGGTTGCCGCTGGGCGGCTTCTTCGGTTCGGTGAGAATCTTCACGCCGAGGCCGCGCAAACGTTCGATCGTGCTCTTCATATCGCCGTCGATTTCCAGCGCGAGGTGCTCGTAGCGGTTGCCGATCGCGTACGGCGGATGGTCTTCCAAATCGTAGACGAGCTCGATGTACGCGTTCCAATCGCTGCCCACGAACGCCATGTCGGCGTTGCCCGGATAGTGGTTCGGGCCGCCCAGCAACTTCAGCCCGAGTTTGTTGGTGTAGAAATCGATCGACGCCGCCATATCGTTGACGAAGATCGACGTGTGCAGATAGCGTGCCATAGGGGCTCCATTTCGGATTCAAGAACGTGCGGCCTATGCCGATTGTCTTGAACGACGTCTCGATCCCCGTTTCCGGCGGCGTCATGCCGGCGTTTATGGGGTTTCCCGAGGTTACGCCCGCGCCCGCGGTCATCATCGTGCCGTCGGTGTTCGGCATCGTGCAAGCGGCGAAGGATACGGTCGAGATGTTCGCCGCCAACGGCTACATCGCGATCGTGCTGGATGTGTTCTTCCGCACGATTCCCGGGCCGAAGAGCATGGCCGACAAAACCGAGTTCGCGCAGGCACTCCAGCGCAACGATCGCTTCGATGCCGGGCAAGGCCAACGCGACATGGAAGCGGCGCGCGATTACGCACTCGCGTTGCCGCAGTGCAACGGGAAGTGGGCGATGATCGGCTACTGCTTCGGCGGGCGCTACACGCTGCGTGCCGGCGCCTACATGGGCGCCGACGCCGTCGCGGCATTTCATCCGTCGAAAATGGGCCTCGAACTCGACGCCGCGGCGGCGATGCGCGTGCCCGCGAGCTTTCATTTCGGCGGGGCGGATCCGCAAGTACCGCTCTCCGAGATCGAGGCGGTGCGACGCGCGCTGGCCGGCAATTCGCGCGCCGAGACGTACGTTTATCCGGGCGTGGGCCACGGTTTCACGAGCCCCGGCGGAGCGTCGTACGATGCCGGCGTGGCCCAAGTATCACTCGAGCGTACGCTGCTCATGCTCGAACAGCTGAAGTCGACCGTCTCTGCCTAAATTCCGGAGAAATGGGCCGTGGCCCACGGCGCGGTCAGCGCGACGCCGACGAGGAACGCCGCGATGAAGATCGCCGCCTGCCGTAACGCACCGAAGCCGAAGAGCGCGAGCGGCAGCGGCGCGATGTAGAGCGCCTCGACGCCGATATCGTGGAACGGCTGCAGCGCGATCGAGCCGTCGAGCCCGTACTGTACCCACAGCGCATCCGCAATGCGATCCACGGCGCCGAGCACCAGCGCGTAGCCGATCAGCCGGATGATGAAGCCCGCGATCGCGCCCACGTTAGTGCAGGAAGTAGCGGTAGGTCGAGAAGACCAGCGCGATGCCGCGCTCGTCGGCGGCCGCGATCACTTCCGCGTCGCGGATCGAGCCGCCCGGGGCGATGACCGCGCTGCAGCCGGCGTCGACCGCGGCGATCAGCCCGTCGGGGAACGGAAAGAACCCGTCGCTGGCACACGCCGCGCCTTGGGAAAATTCACCGGCCCGCTCGCCGGCGATCCGTACTGCGCTCACCCGGTTTGTTTGCCCAGCACAGATGCCGCGCGAAACCACGTCGCGCACGACCGCCACGCCGTTGGACTTCACGTGGCGCACGATGTCCCAGGCGAAGATCAAATCGCGCCACTCGGCTGCGGTGGGCGGGCGTTTGGAAACCACGCGCCAGGTCTCGGGTTCGGCCTTCGGGTCGTCGTCTTCGGCCAGCACACCGCCCAGTGCCGAACGCACGCGCAGCTCGGTTGCGATGCGCTGCGGCATGCCCGCATCGTAGCGCATGATGCGCAAGTCCTTGCGCCGCTTGAGGCGTTCGAGCGCGTCGTCGTCGAAGGCCGGGGCGGCCACGATTTCGAGGAAGAATCCGCGCAGCGCTTCGGCCGTCGCGAGATCGATCGTCCCGTCGACGGCGATGATCCCGCCGTAGGCCGAGGTCGGATCGGCGTCGACTGCGGCCCGCACGGCTTCCGCCACGGTGGCGCGTTCGGCAACACCGCACGGCACCGTATGCTTCACGATCGCGGCCCGGCAATACGCGCGGTTGAGTTCCGCCGGCGGCGGGTCGATGCCGACGTGCGCACGCACCAAGAGCCGCAGCGTGGCATCGAGGTCGAGCAAATTGTTGTAAGAGAGCGCTTTGCCCCAGAGCTGTTCGGGCAGTTGCGTCTCGCGCGCGAGATAGAACGCGGCGCGGTCCTGCGGGTTCTCGCCGTACCGCAACGGCTGTTCGATCGGGATCGAGAGCGCGAGCGAGCCCGGCAATTCGTTGGCCAACAGCCCCGACTCCATGTAGCGTGAAATCGCGGAGTCATACTCGGCCGTGCGTTCGAACGCGCGCGTCGCGAGCCGTCGCCGCGCGTCGCGTTCGAGTCCCTGCGGCAGCGCTGCGATCAGTTCGCCGTACTGCTCGGGATCGCTGAGCACGGTGACGCGATCGAAGTTCTTCGCCGCGGCGCGCAACAAGGAGACGCCGCCGATGTCGATCTGCTCGATCGCTTCTTGCAGCGTTGCGCCGGCCCGCGCGACGGTCGATTCGAACGGGTAGAGATTCACGACGATCGTGGATAGCAGCGGAATCTTGTGTTCCGCAGCTTCGGCTTCGTGCACGGCACTCGTGGTATCGCGCAGGATCCCGCCGAACACGTTCGGGTGCAGCGTTTTCACGCGGCCGTCGAAGAGCGCCGGAAAACCGGTGAGGTCTTCCACGTCGTGTACGGTCAAGCCGGCCGCGCGCAAATGCGCGGCCGAACCGCCGGTCGCATAGATCGTGGTTCCGGCTTCGATCAGTTTGCTAGCGAGTTCGACAACGCCCGTGCGGTCGTAGACCGAGATGAGCGCCGCAGCGTTATCCGGCAACGAGGGCCTCTTCACGCGCGGATTCGCTCGGATCGTTCCGGTTGAGTTCGGCCGAGATGATCGACGACACGCCCGGTTCTTGCATCGTCACGCCGTACATACGCGAGGCGAGTTCCATCGTTTTCTTGTTGTGCGTGACGATCAGCATCTGCGAATCGTTCGAGAGCTCGCGAATCATGGCCGAGAGCCGGTCGACGTTGGCGTCGTCGAGGGCGGCATCGACCTCGTCGAGCAGATAGAACGGCGACGGCTTGACGCGGATGAGCGCGAAGATCAACGCTGCGGCCGTCATCGCGCGTTCGCCGCCCGAGAGCGCCGTCAGCGGCGTCATCTTCTTGCCGGGCGGCTGCACGGCGATTTCGATGCCGGTCTCCGAGAGATGCTCGGGATCGGTCTGCCACATCTTCGCTTCGCCGCCGGGGAACAATTGGCCGAACGTTTCGGAGAAACGCGCGCTCACCAGCGCGAACGTTTCGTTGAACTGCACTTGACTCGAGAGCTCGATCTCGGCGATCGTTGCCAAGAGCGTCTCGCGCGCCTTCTGCAGATCGTCCATCTGCTCGCGCAGGAAGCGCTCGCGTTCGACCAGTTCGTCACGGTCGGCCTCGGCGTTGAGGTTGACGTTCGCGCTCAAACGCGCGAGCTCTTCGCGCAGCCGCGGCAGCTCGTCGATCACGTCGTCGGGTTCGTTCGCGTAGCGTTCCACGACGTCGCGCTGCTCGTCGTCGGTCGCCGGATTCTGGGCGAAGGTCTGCACGAGCATGCCGAGTTCGGCATCGATCTCGGCCAACCGCCGGCGCGACCCTTCGCCCGCCGCCGTCGCCTCGCGGTCTTCGTTTTGGGCGATGCGCTCGTCGGCTTCGCGCTGCGCCAAGTCGTTGGCGGTCGCTTCGCGGCGCGCGTTGGCGTCGTTGACCGCGGCGTCGGCCGCCGCCACCGCTTCGCGCGTGACGGCCAAGCGTTCGGATTCCGCCGCGATCGCTTCGCGCAGCCGTTCGAGTTCGTGCGCGGTCGCCTCGCGCGTTGCCGCGACGCGCTCGGAATCGGCGTCCAGTAAGCCCAAGCGCGTCGCGTGGCCTTCGCGCTCGGTGTTCAGCGACGCGATCGTTTCGCGCAACGAGCCGGCCTCAGCGGCAACTTCGTGCTGCACGCCTTCCGTCTGCGCGATCGTCTCGCGCGCCGACTCCAGCGCCGCGACCAGCGCTTCGCGACGTCCTTCCAGATCGTCCGCGTCGAGCGCGGTCCCCTCGAGTGCTGCAAAGGTCTGCTGCGCGGCTTCGAGTTCGTGCTCGGCCGTCGTGACGCGCTCGCCGATCACGTTGAGTTCACCGTCGATGCGCGCGATCTCGGCTTCCGCGCCGCCGCGGCGCGCGCTGGCATCGCGCAGTGCGGCTTCGGCTTCGCCGGCCGCCGTTACGGCCGCATCGCGCGCCGCTGCCGCGGCGTCCATGTCGGCTTTGGCCGCGAGGCCGTCGCGTTCGATCGTTTCCAGCTCGGCGCGCAACTGCGGGATGCGTTCGCGCAGCGACTGCGCCTGCGCGCGCCGGCCGAGGATCGAGCGTTCGCGCCGGTAACGGCCGCCGGTGATCGCGCCGCCGCCGAGGATCTGTTCGCCCTCGAGCGTGACGATCGAATCGCGGAAGTTCTCGCCGCGCACGAGCGCGATGCCGGTGCGCAGTTCGTCGACCACGAGCACGCGGCCGACCAGAAACGACACGATCCCGCGGAAGCGCTCTTCGCTGCGCACCAGTTCGTGCGCGTAGCCGACGATGCCGGGGCGGCCTTGCAGCCGGCCGAGGGTGTGGCCGTCGCGATTCGCCAGCGTGTCGAGCGGCAGAAACGTCGCACGGCCCGCTTCGCGTTCGCGCAAGTAGGCGATCGCGCGTTCCGCATCTTCGCTGGTAGCGGTGACGATGTTGGAGAGGCCCGCCCCGAACGCGACGTCGAGCGCGCGCGCGTAGCGTTCGTCGACTTCGATCAGGTTGGAAACCACGCCGTGCAACCCGGTGAGATCGCCGCGCGCGGCCGCCTCGACGACGGCGCGCGTGCCGGGAACGTGGCCTTCGAGCGTGGCTTCGAGTTCTTCGATCGTGTGCAGCCGCGATTCCGACGCGGCCAGGTCGCTCGCGACGCTGCGATAGCGCGCCTGCAGTTCGGCCACGCGCACCGTGGCCGCTTCGCCGCGGGCCACTTGCGCCGTTGCCTGTTCGCGCTGCGCCGTTGCGTCGCGTTCGTAACGCGCGATCAGCACGTCGCACTCATCGAGCACCGCGCGCGTTTCAGCCGCGCGCGCGGTCAGACGCGTGCGCTCGCCGTCCAGCCGGCTGCGTTCGCCGGTGAGGCGCGCGATGTCGCTTTGCGTGCTCGCCAAACGCGCCCGGCGTTCGGCCTCGCTCGCCGCGCGTTCGGCGACGATCGCCTCGACCGCGCGTAAGTCGGCGTAGATCGTGTCGAGTGCGCCGCGCGCATCGGCCACGGCTTGCGTGGCAACGGCCTCGCGCGTGCGCACTTCGTCGGCGCGCAACGTCAGGGGATCGAGCTGCGCGGTCAGTTCTTCGATGCGCGCACGCAGGCGTTCGCGCTCGCTCTCGACGCGGTCGCGGTCGGCGATGCTGGCGTGCGACTGCGCGTCGAGCGCGTCGCGGCGCGCGGCGGCGGCGGCGAGATCGGCTTCGATGCGCGATGTCACCTCGCGCGTGCGCTGCGCTTCGACGCGGCGTTCTTCGCGTTCGAGTTCGAGCGTATAGAGTTTCGAGCGCAGCGTTTCGGCTTCGGCGCCCAGCGTCGCGGCGCGCGCGGCCGCGCCGGCGCGAATGTCTTCGTTGCGCGACGCATCGGCGGCGACGCGTTCGCGTTCTTCGCGCCGCGACGCGCTCGCGCGCAAGTACGAAAGGATCTCGAGATCGCGCACGCGGGCGGTCACGCGCCGATAGCGTTTTGCTCGGCGCACTTGCGTATCGAGCTCGGGCACGCGGCGTTCGAGTTCGGCCAGCAAATCGTTGACGCGGATCGCGTTCTGTTCGGTCGCATCGAGCCGGCGCATCGATTCCGCTTTCCGGGCGAGGAATTTGCCGATGCCGGCGGTCTCTTCGAAGAGCGCCCGGCGTTCGGTCGGCTTCGAGGAGAGGATCGCGTCGATCTGACCTTGCGAGACGATCGCATACGAACCCGGCCCGAGACCCGTGCCCATCAGCATCTCGATCACGTCGCGCAACCGCACCGCGCTGCGGTTGATGAAGAATTCCGATTCGCCGACCCGGTAGGCGCGGCGCGTGATCTGGACTTCGGCGAAGTCGAGCGGCAAGGCGCGGTCGCTGTTGTCGAACGTCAGCGAGACCTCGGCCATGCCGAGCGGCTTGCGCGTCGTGTTGCCGGCAAAGATGACGTCTTCCAGATGCTGCGAGCGCAGCTGGCGCGTGTTCTGCTCGCCCAGCACCCAGCGGATCGCGTCGACGAGGTTCGACTTGCCCGAGCCGTTCGGGCCGACGACCGCCGTGATCCCCGCGTTGAACTCGAGCGTGGTGGACTCGGCGAACGTCTTGAAGCCGAAAACTTTGAGGGTTTTGAGTCGCATCGGTAGTTAGGGTGCCTTCGTTCGATTGCGGGACGGGCGAAGCGCGATGACGCGCCCCTCCGGTGGGGGTGACGGCGGCGGTGATTCCGGCGGCTCGGGTTCGGGATGACGGTTGCGCAGGTATGCCAGTGCCATGGCGGCCGCACTCTGCTGAGCCGCTTTCTTCGACGCCCCGATGCCTTCGCCCACGATCTCATCGGCAATTCGAACCTGAGAGGTGAAGCGCCGGTCGTGCGGCGGGCCCTCGGCCCGCTCGAAGTAGATCGGGGCCACAGCGAACCGGGCCTGGGTGAACTCCTGGAGGGCGGTCTTGGCGTCGCTGTCGGCGGCGTCGGCGTGGTCGGCGTGCACGAAGTGCTGCGCTTCGAGGAAGCGGGCCACGCGTTCCACGTCGGTCGCGAGATACAGCGCCCCGATGTAGGCCTCGAAGACGTCGGCCAGCACCGAGGTGTTGGATGCGCCGCCGTCCTGCTGCATGCCGACCCCCAGGCGCACGATGTCGCCCAGGTCGAGGCGCCGGGCCGACTGGGCGCAGGCGTCGCCGCTGACGATCGATGCGCGGCGGCGGCTCAGTTCGCCCTCGCCGGCATCGGGGTAGCGGCTCCAGAGCCAGCGCGAGGTGAGAAAGCCGAGGATCGCGTCGCCGAAGAACTCGAGCCGCTGGTTGGAGGGGCCTGCGCCTTCGCTCGATGCGCTCTCGTGCACGAACGCCGCTTCGACCGCCGACGGATCCAGTTCGGGCGCACCGCTCAGCTTGAGCAGCGCGGTGATGCGGCGCCTATGCTGGGATGACATGGCGCGCAAAGACGACGGTCGCGTTGTGGCCGCCGAAACCGAAGCCGTTGGAGATCGCGACGTTCACTTGCGCGTCGCGCGCGACGTTCGGAACGTAATCGAGCCGGCATTCGGGATCCGGGAATTCGTAGTTGATCGTCGGCGGAAGGATGCCATGGTAGAGCGCGAGCGCGCACGCCGACGCTTCAACCGCACCGGCCGCGCCGAGCAAGTGCCCGTGCATCGATTTGGTCGAACTGACCGCGAGCTTCGCCGCGTGCTCGCCGAACACGGTTTCGATCGCTTGCGATTCGGCGAGATCGCCGAGCGGCGTCGACGTGCCGTGCGCGTTGACGTAGCCGACGCGTTCTTTGCTGATGCCGCTGTTCACGAGGGCGCGTTCCATCGCCAAGATCACGCCTTGCGATGCGGGGTCGGGCTGCGCGATGTGATACGCGTCGCCCGATTGTCCGTAGCCCAAAACTTCGGCATAAATGCGCGCGCCGCGCGCCAGCGCGAACTCGCGTTCCTCCAGCACCAGTATGGCCGAACCTTCGCCGAGCACGAAGCCGTCGCGCTGCAGATCGAACGGGCGGCTCGCGCGTTCGGGTTCGTCGTTGCGGCGCGAGAGCGCCTTCATCGAATCGAAACCGCCCATCGCCGTCGGCATCACCGTCGCTTCGCTGCCGCCGGTGACGATCGCGATCGCTTGACCGAGCGCGATCTTATCGAACGCCACCGCAAACGCATCGTTAGAACTCGCGCACGCGCTGGCCACCGAAAACACCGGGCCGCGCAAACCGTGCGCCATCGAGATGTGCGCCGCCGCCGCATTCGACATCAGCATCGGCACGAAGAACGGCGAGATGCGATCCCAGGCGGTGTTGGGCGCCACCGCGACGACGGTGTCTTCAACCGTGATGATGCCGCCGATGCCGCTGGCCACGATCGAGCCGGTGCGCGCGCGCACGTCGGGGTCGGCCGGAAAGTTCGCATCGGCCAGCGCTTCGGCGGCCGCGACGACGGCGAAGTGCGCGTAGCGGTCCATGCGCCGCGCTTCCTTGCGTCCCAGCAACGCGTCGGCATCGAAGTTCTTGACCTCGGCCGCGATGTGGGTGTGCAACTTGGAAGAATCGTACGCGGTAATCAACGCCACGCCACTGCGCCCCGCTACGAGGGCTTCCCAAAAAGCGTCCCGCGTGTTGCCCAGTGGCGTAACCGCCCCGATCCCGGTAATGACGACTCGCCGCTTCTCCAAAACGTGCGGGGATACGACGACTCCGCAGCGACCCCATGCACATGCCCCGCTTCCCGTCCGGCCCCGGCACCCTCGAAGCGTTCCGCGGAATGCTCCCAGCGCGCGGAATGACCGGCTTTCCCGCTTTTTTCGAGCGCACGGCCGCCCGCTACGGGCCGATCGCCAGCTCCCGGATGGGCCGTAGCCGCTTCTACTACGTGAGCGAGCCGGCCGCGATCGAGGACGTGCTCGTGACCGCGGGGCGCTCCTACATCAAGGGGCGCGGCACCCAGCGGCTCGAGCGGCTGCTCGGGAAAGGGCTGCTGACCAGTAACGGCGCCCTGCACCTGCGCCAGCGCCGGCTGGTCCAGCCGGCCTTCCACCGGGAGCGGATCGCCGGCTACGCCGCGACCATGGTGGCGCGGGCCGAGCGTTTTGCCGAGGAACTGGCGCCGGACGAGCCGGTCGACATGGCGGCCGCCCTCGCGCGGCTGACCCTCGGCATCACCGCGGAGACGCTCTTCGGAGCCGACGTCGACGATGACGCCGGCACCATCGGACGGGCCCTGAACGAGGCGATGGTGAGCTTCCCGATCTCGCTCACGCCCGTCGGCGAGCTGCTCGACCACCTGCCCTGGGTGCCCATCGTGCGGCGCTTCCTCGATGCCCGGGCGCAGTTGGACGCGATCGTCTACCGGCTGATCGACGCGCGGCGCGCCGCGGATCGCCGGGCGGGCGGCAATGAGGCGCCGGACGTGCTCGGCATGTTGCTGGCGGCCGGCGACGCCGAGGGCGGCATGGGAATCGAGCAGATCCGCGACGAGGTGATGACGATCTTCCTGGCCGGCCACGAGACCACGGCCATGGCCCTGACCTGGACGTTTTGGCTGCTGGCGCAGCATCCGGACGTCGAGACGCTCCTGCGGGCCGAGCTCGCGACCGTGCTCGCGGGCCGGTTGCCCACGGTCGGCGACGTGCCGGCGCTACGCTACACCCGCGACGTGATCGCGGAGTCGATGCGCCTCTACCCGCCGGCCTGGATCCTCGGGCGGCGAGCCGTCGAGGACGCGCCGCTGGGCGAGTGGACGGTGCCGAAGGGCTCGATCGTGCTCATGAGCCAGTGGCTCACCCATCGCGATCCCCGCTTCTGGCCCGAAGCGGCAGCGTTCCGCCCGGAGCGCTGGTCGACCGGCGAGACCGCCCATCTGCCGAAATTCGCCTACTTCCCCTTCGGGGGCGGCAATCGGGTCTGCATCGGCGAGGCCTTCGCCTGGACCGAACTGATCCTGGTCCTGGCCACGATCGCTCGCCGCTGGAGCTTCACCCCCACCCCCGGCTCGCAAGCCCTCGGCCCCCAGCCCTCGGTCACCCTGAGGCCCGCCGGCCCGGTCGTCTTGGCACCCCGAGCTTGTCGAGGGGCAGCGGTTATCGGCAAGCTTGGCGGCGGCAGCCCCTGACAGCACGGAGTGACGAAACTTGTCGTCGGACCGCCGTCCTGGTATACTCCCTTGGCTATGTTCAAATTTGATCTGCAGCTGTTCGCGTCCAAGAAGGGCGCCGGCTCGACGCGGAACGGCCGCGACTCGAACGCGCAGCGTCTGGGCGTGAAGCGCTTCGGCGGCCAGGCCGTCGTGCCGGGCAACATCATCATCCGTCAGCGCGGGACGAAGTTCTATCCGGGCGTCGGCGTCATGATGGGCAAAGACCACACGATCTTCGCGATCGTTGAAGGTCAGGTCAGCTTCACGACCTCGCGGAACCGCAAGCATATCAACGTTATCGCGGCCGGCTAGTGGATTATCGGCAGCCTTCGCTGCCGCTAATCCTTCGCGTTTGGGTGCTCCGCACCCAAGCCGCACCTTGAGAGCCGAAGGGCTCTCTTTCATTTTTTGATGCAATTTATCGACGAAGCAGCGATCACGCTCGAAGCCGGCAACGGCGGCGACGGCATCATCGCGTGGCGGCGTGAGAAATACGTGCCGAAAGGCGGCCCGGCCGGCGGCGACGGCGGACGCGGCGGCGACGTGTTTCTCGAAGCGACGCCCAACGTCGGCACGCTGGTCGATTTCCGTTTCAAGAAAGTCTTCCGCGCCGATTCCGGCAACGCGGGTTCGCAAAACAACAAGTCGGGCAAAGCCGGCGACGATCTGATCATCCCGGTGCCGGTCGGAACGCTCGTGTATCGCGCGCCGATCGATGCCGAGGGCGTTGCCGGCGTGGAACGGCTCTTCGCCGACATGAGTGAGCCGATGCAGCGCACGCTCGTCGCGAAAGGCGGCCGCGGCGGTCTCGGCAATCAGCACTACGCTACGTCCGCGCGCCAAGCGCCGCACTTCGCGGAAAAAGGCGACAAGGGCGAACGCTGCACGCTGCGTCTCGAATTGAAGCTGCTCGCCGACGCCGGTTTGATCGGGCTGCCGAACGCGGGCAAGTCGACGCTGCTCTCGGTCGTCTCGGCGGCGCGGCCGAAGATCGCCGACTATCCGTTCACCACGCTCGAACCGCAACTCGGCGTCGTGCGCATCGATGAAGAATCGTCGTTCGTTCTCGTCGACGTCCCCGGTTTGATCGAAGGCGCGAGCGAAGGCGCCGGGCTCGGCGACCGTTTCTTGCGCCACGTCGAGCGCACGCGCGTGCTGATCCACTTGATGGACGGCGCGAAACCGCTCGACGAACTGCTCGCCGACAAAACGATCATCGAAAACGAACTCGCCGCGTGGAATCCCGCGCTGCCGCACAAGCCGACGATGCTCGTCGTCACCAAACTCGATTTGCCCGACGCGCGCGCGACCTTCGAAGTGTTGCGCGAACAGTTTTCCGGCGTGCGCGGCATTTCGGCCGCCACCAACGAGGGCGTGCGCGAGCTGATGTATGCGGCGTGGGAAATCATTCGCGCGCTGCCGCCGCCCGACGTGTCCGCGCCGGAATCCGCCGTGCACGATCTGCGCCCCGACGAACCGTTCGAAATTCGCGTGGAAGACGGCATCTACGTCGTCAGCGGAGATCGCGTGGAGCGGCTCGCGCAGATGACGGATTTCGAGTCCGACGAAGCTCTGGCGCGCTTCGAGCAGATCCTCTCGAAGATGGGCGTCACGAAGAAGTTGCGCGAATTGGGCGTGCACGACGGCGATACGGTGCGGATCGCAGGCGTGGAGTTCGACTACAGTTGAGCCTCGGGATCTTCGGCGGCTCGTTCGACCCGGTCCACAACGGGCACCTCTTCGTCGCCGAAGCGGTGCGTGAGGCGTGCGGTTTGGAGCGCGTGCTGTTCGTGCCGACGCGTCAAGCAAACCATCGCGCGAATCCGCTCTCCGCATCGGCACTCGCGCGCGCCGACATGATCCGTCTGGCCATCGCCGCCAACACGGCGTTCGCACTTGATGAAACCGACATGGCCGACGACGCGACCGGGTTCACCGCCGATCTTTTGCCGCGTCTCGCCCAACGCTATCCCGCTGAAGAGCTGACGTTCATCGTCGGCGGCGATTCGCTCGTGCACTCGCACTGGGAGCGGCTCGATGCGATCCTCGACCAGCTCGGCGCATTCGTCATTGCGCCGCGCGGCGACGTCACGCAAACCGAACTCGACGCGGCCCTCGCCGGACTGGAACCCGTCCGGCGCGCAAAGATCCGCTATCTCGACCTGCCGCTCGTGGCCGAGTCGGCAACGTTGATTCGCGCGCGCTTGGCCGACCGGCGCAGCGTGCGTTATCTCGTTCCAGAACCGGTCTTCCGCTACATCAAGGAACACGGACTCTATCAATGATCGATGGCGCAATCGGCGGCGTGCCCGCACGCGAACTCGCCGCTAGCTACGGCACGCCGCTGGTCGTAATCGACACCGAAAGCGTGGATCTCGAGATCGACGCGTACGTGCGCGCGTTCGCATCGCGCGGCATCGCGGTCGGTTATGCCGCCAAAGCGTTTCTCGTTACGGCGATGGCCGAGCTGCTGGCGGCCACGCCGTTGCGGCTCGACGTGTGCTCGCTCGGTGAGCTGATCACCGGCGAACGCGGCGGATTCCCCGCCGGCCGCATGTATTTTCACGGCGTCGCGAAGACCGCAGCCGAACTGCGAGCGATTGCCGACGGACGCGTGGCGTTCGGCGTGATCGATAACGCCGAAGAGATGGAGCGGCTTGCACTCTTGGCGAGCGCGCAAGCGCCGGTCAATGTGATGCTGCGGATCAACACCGGCATCGAAGCGCACACGCACGAGTTCATTCGCACCGGCGGCGAAAATACGAAGTTCGGTATTCCCGAGCGCGAGGCGCACGACGCGATCCGGCGCATCGCGGCGCTGCCGCAATTACGGCTGATCGGCCTGCACTCGCACGTCGGCTCGCAGATCGTCGACGTCGAACCGCTGGTCGCCAATCTCAGTGCACTGCTGCCCTACGCCGACGCCGCGCGCGCGCTCGGACTGCCGGTCGAGGAACTGAATCTGGGCGGCGGCATCGGGATCGAAAACGCGCCCGGCGACCCTCGCCCGATCGACCTCGAGGCCTTCGCCGAGCGGCTCGCGACCCGGGCTGCCGGCACGCCCTATCGGCTCGCGATCGAACCCGGCCGGGCCCTCGTGGCGCGGGCCGGCAGCCTGCTCTACCGGGTGATCACGGTCAAACGCCAGGGCGCGCGGCGCTTCGTCGTCGTCGACGGCGGCATGACCGACAACCCCCGGCCGCTGCTCTACGGTGCCCACCACCCGGCCGACCTCATCGCTTCGGACGCGAATGGCCGCCCGGCCCCCGCGACGCTGGCCGGGCGGTCGTGTGAAAACGACGAGATCGGCGAATACGAGCTCCCCGAGGACGTCCGCGCCGGCGACTTGGTCGCTATGCGCTATACGGGCGCCTACACGTTCAGCATGTCGAGCAACTACAACCGCTTCGGCAAACCGGCCGTGGTGTTCGTCCGGGATGGTACGCACCGGCGCGTGGTGCGCGGTGAATCCGAGGAAGAAACGTCGCGCTTCGATCTTGCGTAAAAGATGACGGCGCAAACAATTTTGCACCATTGCTTGCGCTGTCTAAGAATCGCCGACTAGAATCGCAGTATCGCAAACGAACGCACCGATCTCGAGACCGTGGGGCTCGCGAGTGCGTCGCCCCGGCGACGTGAATTGCTGTTATCGCTCGGTCTCGACGTCGAACTCATCCCGACGTCATACGACGAAGTCCCGTTAGCCGGCCGCTCCCCGATTGAGACGGCCCTGGTTCATGCGCGGGGCAAAGTCGCCGGCGCGGCGCCGTCGGCCTACCTGACGATCGGGGCGGATACGGTCGTCGACCTCGACGGCCAAACGCTCGGCAAGCCGCATAGCGACGATCATGCTCGGGAAATGCTGGCCGCGCTCAGCGGCCGCACCCACGAAGTCCACACGGCGTTTGCCCTGCGCGAGCCCGCCGGCCGCATCGCGGTCGTCGAGGCCGTCAGCACCCGCGTGCGTTTTGCCGAGCTCGACCGGGCCACGATCGACGCCTACGTCGCCAGCGGCGACGGGCGCGACAAGGCCGGCTCTTACGGAATCCAGGGCTTCGCCGCAACGCTTGTCGAGCGCATCGACGGCGACTACTTCACCGTGGTGGGCTTTCCGCTCGGCGCCTTCGCCCGCGCGGTTGCGCGCCTAGGCTTCCGCCTGCTGCCTCGCCCCTCGCTCGCGGGGAACCTCGCGTGAGCATTTCGTCCTCGCTGCGGTCGACGATCAGCCCCGACATCGGCATCGACCTCGGCACCGCCAACACCGTCATCTACGATCGCGATGCCGGCATCCTCGTCAGCGAACCGTCGGTCGTCGCATTTCAACGCAGCGACCGTTCGGTTGTCGCGGTCGGCAATGCCGCCAAAGTGCTCGACGGCCGCGCGCCCGGCCGCATCGACGTGGTCCGGCCGCTCCGGGGCGGCACGATTTCCGATTTCGTCGGCGCGCACACGCTGATCACGACGATGATCGACCGGGCCCTGGCTGCCCGGCCGCGGATCGCGCCGCGCATCATCGCTTGCGTGCCGGGCTGCGCGACCGACATCGAGTGCAAAGCGATCGAAGAGGCCGTTCACGCGGCCGGTCCCCGCACGACGATCTTCGTGCCGCAGGCCGTTGCCGCGGCCATCGGTGCCGGGCTTGACGTGACGAGCACCCGCGGCCGCATGGTGATCGACATCGGCGGCGGCACGACCGAGATCGCCGTGCTCGCGCTGAGCGGCATCGTCGCGATGCATTCGATCAAGATCGGCGGCGACACGTTCGACGCCGCCGTCAGCGCGAAGCTGCGCAACGACGAGCGTTTTTCGGTCGGCATCTTAACGGCCGAGCGGCTGAAGATCGAACGCGGCTACGCCGGGCGGCCGCCCGGACGCGAGCCGTATTCCGTGTCGGGTATCGACATGAATCTCATGCGTCCCGGACGACGCGACGTCGACGAGCGGCTCGTCGGCGAAGCGATGCACGACGCGATCGATGCGATCGTGCGCGCGGCTTGGTCGATCCTTGAAGCGACCCCGCCGGACCTCGCCGCCGACTTGATGGAAACCGGTATTACGCTGACCGGCGGCGGCGCGCTGATTCCGGGACTCGCAGGCGAGATAAGTGTCCGCACGAACGTTCCGACAACGGTTGCGGACGAACCGCTTCTTGCCGTCGCGCGGGGCGCCGGCGAAATTCTCGCGTCGCCGAGCCTGCTCGAGCACATGCGTCCGCATGCCGACCGGCTGACGAGGTGGTACCAATCTTTACGTATCGGGATGACAGAAAGCTTTTCGCGGTAGCCGGCGCGATTATCGTCGCCGCACTGCTTCTGCTTCTGCAACTCGATTTTACCCGCGCCGGCCGCGCCAGCCCGCTCACCGTCGTCATCACCACCGTTACGGCGTGGGCGCAACTCGCAACGTCGTTCGTCACGAACGGCACGCGCGACGGCATCGGAGCGGTCGTCAACGCGCCGCAACTGGCGCGCGAAAACGCGGCTCTGCAAACCAGCGTCGCGCAATTGACCGATGAGAACCGTAAGCTGACCGAAACGCTCGCTCGCGTTCCCGCCGAAGCAGCGCTCGCGCGCGCGCAGATGAGCTACCCGAACGGCATTCCGGCGAGCGTGATCGGCTTCGATCCGGAGAACGCGCTGCACGAGATCACGATCGATCGCGGCGCCAAAGATCATCTGCACACCGACGACGGCGTGATGACCGGCGACGGCGTCGTCGGGCGCGTGGTCGAAGTCGATCCGCTCTCGTCGAAGGTGCTGCTGATCAACGATCCGACCAGCCGGCTCACCGCGCAAGTGCAGCGCGGCCGCTGGTGGGCGATCGCGGTCGGCACGCTCACGCGCGTCAAACTGCGCTACATCTCGCAGGACGCGAAGCTGCACGTCGGTCAGGAAGTCGTCACCGGCGAAGGCCGCTCGTTTCGCGCCGGGGTTCCGATCGGCCGCATCCTAACGCTCGAGCCGATGAACGCCGGGGCGCTCGATCAGTCCGCGATCGTCGAGCCGGCGGTGAACCTCTCGGCCCTCACACGGGTGCTCGTTGTTCAGAAGTAGCTATCGGTCGATCGAAATCGTTAGCGGTCCCTCGTTCTGGCGTGCCGCCGGCTGCGTGGCGCTCGGCTTGTTCGTGCAGACGGTGTTCGCGCCGCTGCTCGTCGTGCGCGGCGGCATTCCGTCGTTCGTCACGATCGCGGTCGTGCTCTACGCGCTGCGTTTGGGTGCCCGGCGCGGTGCGCTGTTGGGCCTCGTCGCGGGCGTCTTGACCGATGCGGTGGCCGGGACCGGCGGTGCGTGGACGCTCGCGTATACGCTGCTGGCGCTGGTGTGCGGCGGCATCACGCGCGGCTTTTTTGCCGACGGCGTCGTGCTGCCGAGCTTGTTCGTCGGTGCGGCGGTCATCGTACGCAGCGCACTGTTCTGGTTCATCATGTCTACTGAGGGCTATCCGCGCGGCTACGGTGGGGTGCACTTGCACGCTGCGCTCGAATCGGGCGTGCTGACGGCCGTTTACGCGTTCGTCTATCTGTTATTCCGCTCGCGCTTCGGCGGCGAACCGACCCGCATCGAACGCTACGCGTGAAGCCCTATCGCGCCCGCTCCAACGCGCGGCTGATCGCGTTCATCGCCGTGCTCACGATCGCACTGATCGCGATCGTCGTGCGCCTGGCACAAGTGCAGCTCGTCCAAGGTGAAACGTTCGCGTCGGCCGCGCGTGCCAATCAGATCCAACTCATCCCGACCTCCGCGCCGCGCGGGCTGATCGTCGATCGCAACGGGGTGGTGATGGTGCGCAGCCGGCCGTCGTTCGTCTGCGCGCTCATCCCCTCGGAAGTGGTGCACATCGACGACACGCTGCACCAGCTCTCTGCCGTGCTGCACATCGACGAAGCGAAACTGCGCCACCGGCTCTATCACCATCTCGGCGTGAACTACGAGAACTTCGACCAAGTACAAACCTACGAGCCCAACGGTCCGATCATTCTCGCGAGCGACCTGACGCCGGCCCAAACCGCGCAGCTCGCCGAGAGCGAGTCGTCGATTGCGGGCGTCGATCTCGAAGAGCAGCCGGTGCGCAACTACCCGATGGGCACCACCGGCGCGCAAGTGTTCGGTTACGTCGGCGCGATCACCGAAGACGAATTCCGCGCGCGCAAAAACGAAGGCTACTCGCCCAACGACGTCGTCGGCAAAGACGGCCTCGAACAAACCTACGACACGTGGCTGCGCGGACGACTGGGCGGCCAGCAGATCGAGGTGAATTCGTCGGGCGTGCTCGTGCGGCGCCTGAAGCCGGTCGATCCGATTCCTGGCAACACGCTCGTCACGACGATCGACGCGCGCCTGCAGCGCATCGTCGACAAGGATCTGCGCGCCGAACTCGCCCTGCGCGCGAAGGCGCTCGGCCACCGCGTCGCCGGCGCCGCCGTCGTGCTCGATCCGTACACCGGCGGCGTGATGGCGCTGGCGTCGTACCCGACCTACGATCCGAACGATTTCGCGACGCCGATCAGCGCGCGCAAGTTCGCGCACTACATCGACGATCCGCTGCAGCCGCTCTACAACCGCGCGATCGGCGCGGCGTCACCGACCGGCTCGACGTTCAAGATGGTCACGGGTTCCGGCGCCATCTCGTCCGGCGTGATCGGCAAGGATCAGATCCTCTACGACTCGGGCTCGTGGAACTGCCACGGCGTGCTGTTCAGCGACATCGTCTCGGGCGGTCTGGGCACGACCGACTTCGTCAAGGCGCTGGCCGCCTCGTCGGACGGCTACTTCTACCAGCTCGGCTACCGGCTCGGGCACGAACGCCTGCGCTACTACGCGCTGCAGTACGGTCTGGGCTCGCGGCTCGGAATCGATCTGCCGGGCGAGTACCCCGGCAACTGGCCGACCGAGGCCTGGACCCAAGCCACTTTCGGCAAGGGCTACCACCTCGAGCCGAGCGACGTCTGCCAGCTCGCGATCGGACAGGGGGCGATGCAAGCGACCCCGCTGCAGATCGCCAACGTGCTCTCGACCGTGCTCAACGGCGGCACCCTTTACCGGCCGCACATCGTCGAGGCGGTGCGCAGCCCGCGCGGCAAGGTGCTCAAGTCGTTCGACCACGAGGTCATCCGCGAGGTCAATGTGACCCGCGAGGCCCTGCGCGAGGTCAAGGCGGGGATGGATCAGGTCACGAGCCCGATCGGAACCGGCTACGGCCTGGCGATTCCCGGCATTCCGCTTGGCGGCAAGAGCGGCACCGCCGAGACCGGCGTCGGCGGCAGCGGAAAGAACACGACCTGGTTCGTCATGTACGCGCCGGCGCCGCACCCCAAGATCGCGATGGCCGTGTACGTGGAAAAGAGCGGCGGCTACGGCGCCAGCACCTCCGGCATCGTGGCGCAGCACATCGTCGCCGATTACTTCGGGGTCAAGATTTCGCCAATTGGCCCATGACGGGCGATTTTTGTGGCCACGTCGAACAATAGCCGTTCCCATGACGACCCTCGAGCAGCAATACGACTACCTCAACGCCGCCGTTTCCCGTTTGGGAAGCGAAGCCGCATTCGAGGTATTGGGCCGAGCGCGTGCGCTGCAAGAAGCGGGCCGTTCGATCGTACACCTCGAGGTCGGAGAACCGGACTTCGACACGCCCGAGCACATCAAGACGGCCGGCAAGCTTGCGATCGATGAGAACTTCACCCACTATGCACCCAACCCGGGCATCATGGAGTTCCGCCGCGTCATCGCCGATTACGCCACGCAATTTCGCGGACTGAACACGCCGTACGACGCGAACAACGTCGTCGTCGCGCCGGGCGCAAAACAGATTATTTGGAACTTGCTCTCGGCCGTGCTCGATCCCGGCGATGAGATGCTTTACGCGGATCCGGCGTATCCGACGTACGCGGTGTGCGCATCGTACCTCGGCGCGAAACCCGTGCCGGTGCGGCTGCTCGAATCCAAAGAGTGGCGCCTCGACCTCGACGAACTGGCCGCCAAAGTTACGCCGCGCACGAAAGTGCTGATCATCAACAGCCCGAGCAATCCGACCGGTGGCGTGCTCTCGCGCGACGATTTAGCGGCGATCGCCGAGATCGCCGCCAAACACCGCTTCCTCATCCTCACCGACGAGATCTACTGTCGCCACGTCTACGGGCAGAAGTTCGAATCGATCACGCAATTCGAAGAATTGCGCGATCGCATCATCCTGGTCGACGGTTTCTCGAAAGCCTATGCGATGACGGGCTGGCGCTTGGGCTATTGCATCGCGCCGCCGCAAGTCGCAAAAGCTGCGACGCTGATGGCCAACAACACCTACGCGTGCACGTCGACGTTCATCCAGAAAGCCGGCATCGCCGCGCTGCTGGGTCCGGACGAACCGGTGATCGAGATGCGCGACATCTTCCACAAACGCCGCGACATGGTCATCGCCGGGCTCAACGCGATTCCCAACGTCACCGCGTGCATGCCGCCCGGCGCGTTCTACGCGTTTCCGAACATCAGCAAAGTCACTCCGGACGACAAACGCCTGGCGTCGTACTTGCTCGAAGAGGCCGGCGTGGCGTTACTCGGCGGTTCGTGCTTCGGCGATGCCGGCGCCGGCTGTCTGCGCATTTCGTACGCGAGCTCGATCGAAAACCTCGAAGAAGCGCTGCGCCGCATGCGCGTCGCGCTCCCCAAGTTCCCGGGATAGGATTCACGTTCCGTGAATCCGTTGCGTTTGGGCTACGCCCAAGCCGCCTACGAAGCCCCCATTGCGCGCTTGACCTGATCGACCGTGGCACGAGCCACAGGACGCACGGCGTCCGCGCCCTGCTTGAGTAATTCGGTCACGGTGGCCGGATCGGCGGAAAGCTCGGCGTAGCGTTCGCGCAGCGGACGCAGCGTCTCGACGAGGACCTCGACCAGCTCTTTCTTCACGTCGCCGTAACCGCGGACGTTCGCGAAATGTTCCTCGGCCTGCGCGATCGTCGTGCCGGTGGCGGCGGCGTAAATTGCCAGCAGGTTCGTAATGCCGGGTCGTGCCGGATCGGCGCGCACTTCACGGCCGCTGTCGGTCTGCGCCGACATCACCGCTTTTTTGATCTGCTCGGGCGAATCCAGCACGCCCACCGCGTGATACGATCCCGGCGCGCTCTTCGACATCTTTTTGGTTGGATCGTCGAGACCCATGATTCGCGCGCCCGCCTTCGGTATCGCCGGTTCGGGGATGACGAACACCTCGCCGTAGGTGGAATTGAAACGCTGCGCGAGATCGCGCGCCAACTCGACGTGCTGCTTTTGATCGTCGCCGACCGGCACGTGCGTCGTGCGATAGAGCAGGATGTCGGCCGCCATCAAGATCGGGTAGGTGAAGAGACCAACGCGCGCATCGCCGCGCTGCGTCTCGGACTTCTCTTTGTACTGCGTCATGCGCTGCATTTGGCCCATCGCCGCAACGCACGACAGATACCACGTGAGTTCGCCGTGTTCGCACACGTCGCTCTGCACGAACAGCCGCGACTTGCTCTGATCGATGCCGGCCGCCAGGAGCAGCATCGCAAATTCGAGCGTGTGGGCGCGCAAGGCGTCCGGATCCTGCGGCACCGTGAGCGCGTGCATGTTGACAAGGCAGAAGATGTTCTCGGCGTCGTCTTGTCCCGTGACCCACTGTTTGATCGCACCGAAATAATTGCCGATGTGAATAGAGCCGGTGGGCTGGATGCCGGAAAAGACGACGGGACGTGACATGCCGTTATGCTTCGCCGCGATACGCGATGCGCATCCCCGCAAACGTTCCGCCCTGCTCGATGCGTTCGCGTACGAACGCGCGCGCGAATTCGATCGCGAGCGGCAGCGCGTCGCCGAACGCGCAGCGCACGGCGATCGCGCACGCAAGCAGCGAACCGGTGCCGCGCAAATCGAGCGGGATGCGTGCGCTGCGGAACTCGTGCACCTCACCGGCGCGGGCGAGCAGATCGCACGCATCGCCGTCGAGATGCCCGCCCTTGAGCAGCACCGCGTGCGGCCCGAGCGCGAGCAAGGCGGGCAACGCGGCGCGCATCGCCGCCGGATCCGCGACGGGCCTGCCGGTCAGCAGCGCGGCCTCGGCGAGATTCGGCGTCAGCAGCGTGCAGCGCGCGAAGAGCGCCTCGCGCATCGCTGCGAGGGTCGCGTCGGAGGCGAGGCGGTCGCCGCCGCTGGCCGCGATGACCGGATCGCAGATCACCGGCACGCCGGGATAGCGATCGAGGCCGGCGGCCACCGCCCGCACCGAGGGCGCATCGAGCAGCGCGCCCACGCAGAACGCGCCGACCGCCACGCCGGCAAGCGCATCGAACTGCGCCGCGATCGTGGCCGAGTCGACGGGCGCCCGGGCGAGGACGCGGTCCGCATCCTGGGCGCTGACCCCGGCGGCGACCGCCACCGGCTGTGCGCCCAACGCGCGGATGACGGTCAAGTCGAGCAGCAGTCCCGCAGCGGCGTAGGGGTGGGTGGTGCCGACCGCGGCCACGACCGGGGTCACGCGCCCGTCCAGGCCCCGACGAATGCCCGGGCCGCTTCTTCCGGATCGGCGGCCGCAGCGAGCGCCGAGATGACCGCGGCCATCGCGGCGCCCGTCTCGCGCACCCGCGGCAGCGATGCCAGGCTGATGCCCCCGATGGCCGCCACCGGCAGCGCGGTCGCCTCCACCACGACGCGCACGCCGTTCACCCCGATCGGGCCGCCGGCGTCGTCTTTGGAGGCGGTCGCGAAGATCGGCCCGGCCCCCAGATAGTCGACCAGCCCCGCCGGAACGGCCCGGGCCTCGGCCGGCGTGCCGCAGGAGAGGCCGATCGCACGCGGCCCGAGCCGGTCGCGCAGCGCGCGCAGGTCGTGCCCCGCCAGATCTTCCTGACCCAGATGGACCCCGTCGGCCTCGAGCGCCAGTTCGACGTCGTCGTTGGCGATCGCCGTGCCGCCGGCCGCCCGGATCCGCGCGACCGTCGCGCGGAACAGGCCGGGCGCGATCCCGCGTTTGGCGCGCACTTGCACGAGGCGAATGCCGCCGCGCAGCAACGCGTCGAGGTAGGCCATGGGCTCGGCGTGCGCGGCCGGATCGATCAGCGCGTAGACGCCGCTGAAGCGCTCGGCGTTCGTCATGCCGGCGCCGCGATATCCGGCACGTCGAGGGCGAACGGTAGCTCCGAGCCGTCGCGCAAATTCGGGGCCACCGTCAACGCGAAATTCAGCGCGCCGTCGGGCAGCCGCGGGGCCGCAAACGACAGCACGCCGGTGACTTGTGCACCGCTCGCGAGCCGCACCCCGAGAAACAGCCGGCGATCCGTACCGGCCCACGTTTTCGTGTTGACGATCGGTCGGTAGACGTGTCCGGCGCCATCACGCAATACGCTGCGGCCGTACGGAAGCAGCGTCAAAAAACCGTTGCCCCCATTGGCAAATGTCACTACACACGCGATCGCGTGCGCGTAGAACGAAACCTTTTTTACGCTGACCCGCAAGCCGTTCGACGTGCCGGCCGCCGACGTTGCAACGGCGCGCCACGGACGCCCGAGATCCTTGATGCGCGCGCGCGTACCGGAGCCGATGACACCATAGGCAACGGTCACGTTCGCCGTTGCCGGCGCATCGTGCGACGGGTCGTAGAGATGGATCGCTTCGCGCGCGAAGTACAGGCGAAATGCCGCGTTGCCGCGCGCGCCGAGCAGCGTGTATGAATCGAGCGCGAAGCGGTCGGCGGTAAACGCGCTGGCGAAATTACGCGCGCTGCGAAAGTACGCGCGCGCCGGCGCATCGAGCAGTGCGTAGGCCTCGGCGTAGCGTTTGGCGGCCAGCGCGTCGACGTAGCGCCGCACCAGCGCGGTCTGCGGGCCGGCCGGGACGGGATCGAGCCGGTCGGCCGGTGCGGCGGCGAGCAGCACCACGGCCGCGGCGGCGGCGGCGATGCTGCGCCGGATCACGCCGAGTCGCCGAGCAGAAGGTCGACGATCCGCAGCAGCTCGTCGTCATCGGAGAAGCGGATCTCGATCGAGCCGCCGCGTTCGCGCCGCACGAGCGCGATGTGCGTCGCGAGCTTGTAGCGCAGGCGATCGACAACGGCGGCCGTCTCGGCATCCAGCGTCCTCGCCGGTGCGCGCGGCTTGGCGGCCGGCTCGCGCGCCAGCGCTTCGATCGCGCGGACGGTGAGGCCGTCGTCGGCCGCGCGCTTCGCGATCGCCTCGCGTTGCGCTTCGGGGATCGAGAGCAGCGCGCGGGCCGCGCGCGCGTTGAGCCGGCCCTCGCGCAGCAGCGCCTTGATCGGATCGGATAATGTCAATAACCGCAAGGCATTTGCGATCGCGGGACGGCTGCGGCCGACGCGCTGCGCGACCGCATCTTGCGTGAACTCGTAGGCTTCCATCAGGTGCGCGAAGCCCATCGCTTCTTCGAGCGGATCGAGGTTCTCGCGCTGGAGGTTCTCGATGATCGCGATCTCGAGCGACTGCTTGTCATCGGCCGTGCGCACGAGCGCCGGAATGACTGACAGGCCGGCCGCGACCGCCGCGCGCCAGCGCCGCTCGCCCGCGATCAGTTCGTACTTCTCGCCCTCGAGCCGGCGCACGATGATCGGCACGAGCACGCCGAGCTCGGTAATCGACGTTTGCAATTCGGCCAGCGCTGCGGCGTCGAACGTCGTGCGCGGCTGATACGGATTCGGCGAGACCGCGTTCACCGGAACGTTGATCAAGCCGGTGCGCGCTGCCGGCGCATCGGCCGGCTTCGCGATGGGATTGCCGAGCAGCGCGCCGAGGCCGCTGCCGAGTCCGCGTTTCGGCGCGCTCACGCGGGCGTAACCTCGACCGAGCCGATGCCGCCGATCGTCTCACGCGCCAGCGAGATATACGCTTGCGCGCCGCGGCTTTTCGGATCGAAGAGCACCGCGGGTTTGCCGTAGGACGGTGCTTCGGAAAGCCGGATATTGCGCGGAATTTGCGTGTGAAACACGCGTTCGGGAAAGAAGCGGTGCACTTCGTCGAGCACTTCGGTTGCAAGCCGCGTGCGCCCGTCGAACATCGTGATCAGCACGCCGAGAATCTCGAGTTCCGGATTGAGCGCTTCGCGCGCGCGCTCGACGATCGTCGTCAATTGCGAGAGACCTTCGAGCGCGTAATATTCAGCTTGAACCGGGATGATGATCTCCTGCGCTGCAGCGAGCGCGTTGACGGTAAGCAGCCCGAGCGACGGCGGGCAGTCGATCATGACGATGTCGTACGCATTACCGGTCGCGGCCAGCGCGTCTTTCAAACGGTGCTCGCGCCGCTCGATCGTGACCAATTCGATTTCGGCGCCCGCGAGCGCCAGCGTCGCCGGAAGTATCCACAGGTTTTCCACATCGGTGGGTTGGACCGCATCCGCGATCGCGACCCCGTCGAGCAGCACCGAGTACGAATCCAGCTCCATGGCACGCTTGTCGATGCCGACGCCTGTCGTAGTATTGCCTTGTGGGTCGATATCGACGAGCAGCACGCGGCGGCCCATGAGCGCAAGCGAGGCTCCCAGGTTGACCGCGGTCGTGCTCTTGCCGACGCCGCCTTTTTGGTTGACGACCGCAATGATCCGCGTCGTCCCCTGCCCGTTACTTGCCAATGCTATAGTGCTCGTCGATGTAGCGCTTAGCGCGCTCGACCAGCAGGTGCCGCTCGTTCCGAGTCGGATCATCGACGACCTCTTCGAACAGCGCGGCCAACACGGCGCCCACCCGCGCGTCGCCGCGGAAGCCCGGCGGCGCCGCCCCGGCCTCGATCAACAGCCCAATCACGTCCTCGCCCGAGATCGCAAGATCGCGCACAGCCAGCGGCGGTTTTTCTTCCAGCACCTGCGCGACGCGCGCTTCGAACAGTTCGTTGTCTTGCGAACGCTTAGGCAAGCCGCTGCCGATAATATCCGCGTGGCGTAAGGCAAAAAGCCGTTCGAGATGCGCCGGACCGATGCGATTGATGAAGCGCCGGATCGCTTTCGGCTGCAGCGTCGGATCGGCCGAATACATGTGCGAACGCACCAGATGCTCGACCGTCGCGATCGTCTCATTCGGAAAGCGCCAGCGCTGCAGCATCCTAACCGCCATGTCCGCCCCGACGTGCTCGTGACGGTAGAAATGCGGACCGTCCTTCGTGCGTGGCTTGCCGACGTCGTGGAGCAATGCAGCTAGCCGCAGCACAACATCGCCCGAAGGCGCCGCGTCGGCCGTCTCGAGGTTGTGGCGATACACGTCGTAGGCATGCCACTCGTTCTGGTCGATGCCGACACCCTCGACCACCTCGGGCCAGAGTTCGGCCAGGACACACGTCGTGCGGAGGATCTCGATGCCGGTCGATGGCCGGCCGGGGGTGCCAAAAAGCTTCAGCAGCTCTTCGCAGACGCGTTCGGGCGAGACCGTGCGCACGAGACCGGCTGCCGCTATCATTCCCTCGCGAGCGCCGTCGCTGAGCTCGAAGCCGAAGCGGGCGGCGAACTGGGCGGCTCGCAGCAGGCGAAGCGGATCTTCGTCGAACGTTTTTGCAGACACGATGTCGATCCGGCGGGCCGCGATGTCGGCCACGCCGCCGTACGGATCGATGATCACGTCGTCGCTGATGCGGCGCGCGATCATGTTCATGCGGAAGTCGCGCCGGCCGAGATCCTCCTCGATCGTGATGCCGGGGCCGCTCTCGACCACGAAGTCACGGTGGCCTGTGCCCGTCGACTGCTCGCGGCGCGGCAACGCGAGGTCGGCATTGCCCTCTAGTGCCGAGAGTTTGACGACCGAGAACGAGGCGCCAACGACATTGACGCGGCCCACGGAGCGTAGGCGGGCGACTAGTGCTTCGACGGAGAGGCCGGTGACGACGTAGTCGAGGTCCTTGGGGGGCGAGATCGTTGGATCGAACCGCGCTCGGAATTCGTCGCGTACCCGTCCGCCGACCGCGTAGAGCGACTTGGCGGGCAACGCCTCCGCGAGGCGCCGGTCTAGCGGGTGAGCGGTCACGTGCGTCATTCTACCGCACTACGCGGCTTGGGACCCGTAATGTTTCCCGGGAAACAATTCGGTGGTGGCGGCGAGGCGGGGCGCCGCGTTGCTGCGTGGGGGACATCGCGATTTTCCGTCCTGGAAAATCACGACTCGGCTGAGGCGCTGCTCTCGGCATCCTGCCTTCGCAGCGCCTCAGACGCCCCCCGCGCAGCAACGCGGCACCCCACCTCGCGGCGCGATTCAGGCGGTGTTTCCCGGGAAACATTTTTAGCTTGGGTTAGAGACAGAGGGGGCGTTTTTCTGGGACGCCGTTTCGGCGGGGGAAGCGTTGCTCGGTGTGGCGCGTCTTTTGTAAGACCAGGATTCGGCGGTCGCCTTCTAGCTCGCGTTCCTCGAGTAGTTTTGCGCCTAGCATGGGGGCGGCGTCTTCTAGGGCTTGACGTTCGCGGTGCTCCATGATGGTGCGTTGGAGTAGCGCTCGGCCGCCTAGGCGGAGGAATGGGACTGTTAGCTCGGCGACCGTGGGGGCGCGTGATACGGCCCGGGCCGATGCGAAGGCGAATTGCTCGCGGTAGCGTTCGTTGCGGGCGACGACCTCGGCTCGGTCGGCGATCGCCTCGCCGGGGAGGCCTAGGTCGAGGAGGGCTCTTTCTAGGAAGGCTGCTTTCTTGGCGGTTGGTTCGATTAGGACGACGCGGGCGCCGGTGGCGATGGCTAGGGGGATTCCCGGCAGGCCGCCGCCTGAACCGACGTCGACCAAGTTCTCGGTAACATCGTTTGCCAAAGTTAGCGCGTCCAGGAGATGCGGCAGTAGCGCTACGGGGTCTTTGGCGCCGGTAAGGTTCACTTTACGGTTCGCCTCGAGCAGCAGCGCGCCGTATGCCGCGAGGCGTTCTGCTACGTCGTCGCTGACGCCGGCTGCGGTTAGGGCGGCGTGTAGGATCGCGTGTTCCGTGGGCAATGCCTAGCCTGCGGGGACCGGGGTGCGTGTCTCGGGGCGTCGGTGCAGCATGACGCTTAGGACTGCGACGTCGGCTGGGGTGATGCCGGGGACTCGAGCGGCTGCGCCGAGGGTGCGCGGGCGGATGCGCGAGAGTTTGTCGCGGGCTTCGAGCGAGAGCGCGGGGATGGCGCGGTAGTCGAAGTCTTCGGGGACGTGGTGGGCTTCGTCGGCGGCGGCTCGGGCGATGGCCGTTTCCTGGCGGCCGACGTAGCCGGCCATCTTGATTTCGGTTTCTAAGCGGTCGCCGATGTGCTGGGTTACGTCCGGCAATTCGGTTGCGACGTCGTTGAATCGCACGTCGGGGCGGCGCAGGGCGCTTTCTACTGTCGATCCGGGGGGCATGACGGCGGTGCCGATGGTGCGGCCGCCGATTTTTTTGCGGCCTGCTGCATGACGGGCGGCTTCGATCGCTGCTTGTTCTTCGAGGTAGGCGTTCCAGCGTTCGTCCGTGACGAGGCCGATTTTGCGGCCGATGGGGGTGAGGCGCTGGTCGGCGTTGTCGTGGCGGAGGATCACGCGGTGTTCGGCGCGTGAGGTGAGCATGCGATAGGGTTCGTCGACGCCGCGGGTGACGAGGTCGTCGATCAATGTTCCGATGTACGATGTCTCGCGTCCTAAACGCAATGCATCTTTGCCGGCGGCTCGGCGTGCGGCGTTGATTCCGGCGATTAAACCTTGGGCTGCGGCTTCTTCGTAGCCTGACGTTCCGTTGAGTTGGCCGCAGTGAAAAAGTCCAGTAATTCTATGGGTTTCTAAGCTGTTGTCGAGTTCGGTGGGTGGGACGAAATCGTATTCGACGGCGTAGCCTGCGCGCAACATTTTTACGTTCGCGAGGCCGGGTAATGTTTGCAGCATCGCGAGTTGCACTTCGGCGGGCAACGATGTTGAGAAGCCGCCGACGTAGAGCGTTGGTTCGTCCCAGCCTTCGGGCTCGATGAAGACTTGGTGGGTTGGGTTGTGGGCGAACTTGATGACCTTGTCTTCGATCGAGGGGCAGTAGCGCGGGCCGATGCCGCGGATCAAATCCAGGCCGTAGAGCGGGGAGCGACGGAGGTTCTCCCTGACTATACGGTGTGTATCGTCGTTGGTAAGGACGACCCAGCATGAGAGCTGGGGGCCGGCGAACTCCGGCTCGCGGCCGAACGTGAAGCCGAGCGGGACGGCGCTCGGGCGCTGTTCGCTCATGGCGCTGAAATCGACCGACGTGCGGTCGATGCGCGGCGGGGTTCCGGTTTTTAGGCGGCCCAGCGGGAAGCCCAGTCGCGCGAGCGTTGTCGAGAGTCCGAGCGCGGGGGCTTCGCCGAAGCGGCCTTCGGAGCGCACCTCGTCGCCGCGGAACGTCTTGCCGCCGAGGAACGTGCCGGTGGCCAGCACGACGTTGGGGGCGCGCAGCGTGCGGCCGTCGCCGAGGATGACGCCGGCGACGGCGCCGCCGTCGAGCAGCAGATCTTCCGCCATGCCACTGACGACGGCGAGGTTCGGCGTGCGGGCGAGGACGGCGCCGGCGGCACGCACGTAGCCGGGTTTGTCGGCGAGGATACGCAGCGCGCGGACTGACGGTCCCTTCGATTCGTTGAGAAAGCGGGCGTGCAGTGAAGTTGCATCCGCGACGCGCGCCATTTCGCCGCCGAGCGCGTCGATCTCGCGCACGAGTTGGCCCTTGGCGCTGCCGCCGATCGACGGATTGCAGGCGAGCGTGCACACGCGGTCCGGATCGCCGGTAACCAGCAGCGTTTCCGCACCAAGCCGTGCCGCCGCGAGAGCGGCGTCGAACCCCGCGTGACCGCCGCCGACGACGATCACGGCGGCATCGTGACGCGGTGAATTCATAGCAGCATTACGTTCGCGGGGATCGCGGCGACCACTGCATAAATCGCGCAGTATGCAGCGGAACGGCTTTCTCTCGGCGCTGGGAGCGCTGTGCGCGGCGGGCGCTCCACGCGCTGCGTTCGCCGCCACTGCGCCGGTGACGATCCGCGCCGCCGCAACGCTCGACGACGACGCAACGCCGTTCATCTGGGCCACGCAAAACGGAAACTTCAGCCGCAACGGCATCGACGCATCGATCACGCGCGGAACGAGCGGCGCGGCCATCGCCGCCGGCGTGATCGGCGGCGCCTACGAGATCGGCAAGTCGAGCATCACGACGCTGTGCGCGGCGCATGCCCGCAACGTTCCGCTGGTGTGGATCGCGCCCGCCGGCGAGTACGACAGCACGATGGCGATGCGGCTCGCCATGATCGTGAAATCCGATAGCCCGATCAAGACCGGCGCCGACCTCAACGGCAAGACGATCGGAGTGTCGGGGCTCAACGACATCTTCTCGCTTACCTCGCGCGCGTGGGCCGACAAGAACGGCGGCGATTCGTCGACAATCAAGCTCGTCGAGATCCCGATGGCGCAGGCCGGGCTGGCGGTGGAAGCGGGACGGCTCGATTGCGCCGTCGTCATTCAACCGTTTTTGGATGCGGCGATCGCGGGCGGGAAAGTGCGCGTGCTCGCCGATCCCAACAGCGCGGTCGCGCCGCGGTTCATGCAAGCCGCATGGTTCACGTCGGCGGATTTCGCGGCGAAGAACCCGGCCGCGATCGACAGCTTCATCCGCGTCATGCGCGACGCGTCGACATACTGCAATAGCCATCACGCCGAAACGGCCAAGCTGCTATTGAGTTATCTCAACATCACGGTACCGCTGAACTCGCGCATCCTGCTCGGCGTGCGCTTCAATCCGGATCTGATCCAAACGCTGATCGACATGCAAGTCCGCTACAAAATGCTGCCCGCACCGGTGAACGCGCGCGACTTGATCTACCCCGCCGCTCTCCGCGCCTGAGGAAATGTGAATGCTCTCTCACGCTGACAATGAACGCCTCACCCGGGTTGGGCCCGGTACGCCGATGGGAACGCTCTTCCGGCGCTACTGGCTGCCGGCGCTCTTGGCCGAAGAGGTGCCCGAACCCGACGGCGCGCCGGTCCGCGTGCGGCTGCTCGGCGAAGACTTGGTCGCGTTTCGCGACAGCGCCGGCAAGGTTGGATTGATCTCGGCGTACTGCCCGCACCGGCGCGCACCGATGTTCTTCGGGCGCAACGAAGAGTGCGGGCTGCGCTGCGTCTATCACGGCTGGAAATTCGACCGCAACGGCGCCTGTGTCGACATGCCGTCCGAACCGCCGGATTCGCTGTTCAAGACGAAGGTCACGATCGATGCCTACCCGACCTGGGAAGGCGGCGGCATGATCTGGGCGTACCTCGGGCCGCCGGAGCTCAAGCCGGAACCGCCGGGTCACGAACTCGTGCGCACCGCGCCCGAGAACCGCTACGTCTCCAAATCGCTCGAGGACTGCAACTTCTTGCAGGCGCTCGAGGGCGGCATCGATCCGACGCACGCGACGATCATGCACAACGGCAACATCGGGGACCGCACGTTCCTCAACGACTACGACAAGCTCGTTGCCGAACTGAACCTCGACCGCACGGATTACGGCTTCACCTACACCGGCATCCGGCCGCGCGGCGCGCACACCTGGGTGCGCGGTTATCACTGGATCATGCCGTCGTTCCACATGCGCGCCCGCTCCGAAGGCAACTTCGGCCGCAAAATAGATCACGACGAAATTCCAACAATCGACGGCCACATCTGGATTCCGATCGACGATACGCAAACGTGGGTCTACAATTTCGGCTACTCGCACGATCCCGCGCAGCAGCTCTCGCGCGAACAAGCTCACGTGATCGAAACGCGGCTCGGACGCGGCGATTATCTCGATGCGAACTACGTCTCGCGGCTCAATCGCTCGAACGATTACGGCATCGATCGTCAGCGTCAGAAAACGCAGTCGATGACCGGGATCGAGGGCATCAACACGCAAGACTTCGCGCTGCAAGAGGGCATGGGCACGATCGTCGATCGCTCCAAAGAGCATCTCGGCACGACCGATCGTGCGATCATTACGCTGCGTCAAATCTTGCTGGAATCGCTCGACGCGCTCGACCGCGGCGAAGACCTGCGCGCGATCGATCCGGCAACCTACCGCAACGTGCGCTCCATCGATCGCATGGTCGACAACACCCTCGACTGGCGCCTCGCCACCAAAGAAGACTTCGTTGCACGATATTAGGGGAGACGCCACGCCGCTGCTTGCGGTCGCGATCGGCGATCCGTCGGGCGTCGGCACCGAAATCACCGTCAAGGCACTCGCCACCGGCGAGCCGCAGCGGCGCAGCCGCGTCATGCTGATCGGCAATCACGACGGCATCGTCGAGACCGCGCGCACGGCCGGCCTCGATCTACGGTTCGAGCGCGTCGCGGATGCGGCGCAGGCGGGCGCGTTGCCGGGTGCGGCGATCCCCGTCTACGACGACGGCGCGGTCACGCTGGGTGACTATACCGTCGGGCAGCCCAGCGCCGCCGGCGGCCGCGCCACGGCGGGCTGGATCGCGCGCAGCGTGGCGTGGGCGGAGGCGGGCGCGATCGACGGCTTCATCATCGGGCCGGTTGACAACAGCTCGTTCAAGCTGGCCGGCTTCGCCAAATCTCCGCCCGGCATGAACCCGGCCAACTCGTACCTGCTGCGGATGTCGGGCAAGCTGCGCTTCATTCCGCTGGGCGAGCACGTCATGATGCGCGACGTGCCGCCGATGGTCACCACGGCCAAGGTGCTCGAGGTCATCACGCTGATCGGCAAGACCCTCACCGGCTGGGGCGTGTCCAATCCGCGTATCGCCGTGGCCGGGCTGAACCCGCATGCCGCGGGCAGCGAAGATGCCGAACAGATCGCCCCGGCGGTCGCCGCCGCTCAAGCCGCCGGTCTCGACGTCAAAGGCCCGCTCTCGCCCGATACCGTCTTCCGCCGGGCGCTCCACGGCGAGTTCGACGTGGTCGTGGCCATGTATCACGACCAGGGCCAGATCGCCATCAAGACGACGGGCTTGGAAGAGGCCTGCGCCATCTTCATCGGGCCGCCCTACGTCCGGGTCGGCACGCCCCACGGCTCGGCCCTGGACATCGCCGGCCAGAACAAGGCCCAGTTCGGCACGATGCTGACCGCCCTGAACGCCGCCTCGTCGCTCGCCGCCGGCCTCGGCCTCTCGTAGGCGCGCGATTGGGGGGTGTCCCTCAACAGGCTCGGGATGACGTGGGGCACTTCTTAGGGTCGCCCCACGGGGCTTGGAGGAAAGCCTAACTCGCCAATTAAACGCCCCTAACTATGAGCAGCCCGGCGAGTCCCCGTTCGTGATCGTCTGTATGTGCAATGCCCTGGGCGAGCGCCAAATCTGCGCCCAGCGCGATCGCGGCGTGGCCACCGCCCGCGACGTCTTCAAAGAGCTGCAGTGCGAGCCGCGTTGCGCGACCTGCGTCCCCGAAATCGAAGACATCTTGTCGGCGAAGGCGTTTCTGCCGGTCTATCAATCCTCGCCGAATTCGCCGGCCGCGGATTGCAGATAATTCGGTTCGCCCATCTTTTGGGCCAGACCGAGTTGCGTTTCGAGATAGTCGATATGCTCTTCGGAGTCAACCAGTATCTTCGTCGCGATCTCCCGGCTGACGTAGTCTTTTTCGCGTTCGAACAGCTCGATCGCGGCCGCCGTGTCGTTGCGCGCCACCGTCTCGAGCTTCAAATCCGCGCTCAGCGTTTCGAGCACGTTCTCGCCGATGTGCAGTTTCCCGAGGTCCTGAAAATTCGGCAGCCCGTCCAACAGCAGAATGCGTTCGGTGAGTTTGTCGGCATGTTTCATCTCGCCGATCGACTCGTGGTAGATCTTTTCGCCGAGCGCCGCAAAGCCCCAATGCTTGAGCAGCCGCGAGTGCAAGAAGTACTGGTTGATCGCGGTCAACTCGTTGTAGAGCATCTTGTTGAGCGCCGCGATGATCTCCGGGGGTGCCTGCATCTTGAGCCTCCGATTCCTGCGCCGACGCCCTTCGCGAAACGGGCGGCATAATGCTCTGCGTCCGCCGCATCCTGATCGTCGCGTTTTTTATTCTATCCGCGTGTCTTGCGCACGCCGGCGCCGCCTTTGCCGACTTCGACAACGCACCGCCGCCGGGCATCAATCCCAATACAGTCGGTATGCAGCCGCTCGTCGCGCCGTTGCCGGTCGCCACCGCGGCGCCGGGCGAGTCCCCGCTGCGCCCGCGCGAAGATGGTTCGTTCGATGCGATCCCGCTCGTGCAGGGCAATCAGAAAACGTTCACGCTCGTAGAACGCTCCGCGCCGTGGACGCTCAAGCCCGGACTGACCGTTCTCGCGACGACGTATAATGGCGTCGTTCCAGGGCCCGTGCTGCAGGTGAACGAGGGCGATCGCGTCGTCATCAATTACACCAACGCTTCGGACACGCCGGACACGATCCACCTGCACGGCATTCACGAGATCCCGGTCTCGATGGACGGTGTCGGCGGCATCTCGCAACCGCTCGTGCAGCCGGGCGGCCACTACCAATACCGCTTTACCGCCGACACGCCCGGCACGTTCATGTATCACACGCACGGCAACGAAGCGCAGCTCGATAAGGGACTCTACGGCGCAATCGTCGTGCTGCCGCGCCATCCGCGGCCCGAAGAAGCGAATACGAAGCACGACTTCGTCGAAATGCTGACCGGCTGGCACATCCAGAGCACGGCGGAAAATCACTGGACGATCAACGGCAAAGAATATCCGGCGACGCAGCCGATGAACGTAAAAAAGGGCGAGCGCTTCCGCATCCGCTGGATCAGTTTGACCGCGGAAGACACGCACACGATGCACACGCACGGTCACTACCAAGTGATCATCGCGCGCGATGCGCAACCGGTCGAGACGCACGACGTAATGGACACGGTGCCGCTCGCGCCGGGCCAGCGCGTCGACGTCGTCGTCACCGCCAACCAGCAGCCGGGCACGTGGCTCGTGCACTGCCACGTCATGGATCACATCGAAGACGCGGGCGGCATGCCGGCGGGCTTGATCACCGCGATCCAATATGCGGGCGCGCCCAATCTTCTAACGGCCATGGGCCCGGCGATGTCAGTCGGCATGACGATGCCGGCCGGGCCCAAACCGCTCGACTTCACGACGACCGTGATCCTCGGCCTGATCGCGGGCTTGACGATCTTCGTCGGCTTGCCGATCGCCCGCACGTCGAAGCTCTCGCCGTACAAAGTCGGCCTGCTCAACGCGCTCGCGATCGGCATCCTGCTCTACCTCGTCATCGAGATCGCGCAGAACGCGATCGGTCCGATCTCGCAAGCGCTCACGTCGTGGCACAACGGCGTCGGCAGCTTCCCCTACGCGCTGCTGGCCGTCTTCGTTGCGGGTCTGCTGATCGGGCTCGTCGGGCTCGGCAGCTTCGCGACGATGCTCACGAAACGCGCTGCCAAACGCGCTGAAAACCCGCTGATTCTCTCCGCGATCATCGCGATCGGCATCGGTGCGCACAACTTCGGCGAAGGCCTCGCCATCGGTGCATCTGCCGCATCCGGCGCGACGGCGATCGCGATCGGCTTGATCGTCGGCTTCGGGCTGCACAACGCAACCGAAGGCTTCGGCGTCGCGGCGCCGCTGATCGGCAAGTACGTGCCCAGCTGGACGCAAATCGGCCTTGCCGGCCTGATCGCGGGCGGACCGACGTTCCTCGGCACCGTGGTCGGCTACTCGTTCAACTCGCCGGTGCTCTCGGTGCTCTTCCTCTCGATCGCGATCGGCGCGCTGGTCTTCGTCATCGGCGAATTGTGGTCGGTGCTCAAACACACCGGCCTCACCGCGATGGCCACGACGTGCATGACGATCGGCTTCCTGATCGCGTTCGCGACCGAACTCTTTCTCGACATGCAAGGCGGTTAGCGCCGCCGCGCGCACTCACTTCCCGATACAGAAGCGGGCGAAAATGCCGTCGAGGACCGCTTCGGTTGCAACGGCGCCGGTGATCTCGCCGAGCGCGGCGAGCGCGGCCAGCAGTTCGGGCGCGATGAGATCGAGCGCGTCGCCCAGGTCGAGCGTTTCGCGCGCGCGGGCTAGCGCTTCGCGGGCACGCGACACGGCGCCGGCCTGGCGCGCGGAGGCGAGGTGCGCGCGGGCGAGATCGATGCGTTCGGTGCCCCAGCCGGCGCGCGCGATCGCGCGGCGCAGCAGATCGAGTGTGGGCTCCGCGAGCACGCTGCCGTGCAGCGCGTCGGCCTCCGGGGCTTCGCGCGCGTCGTAGCCGGCGCGGCCGAGGTCGCTCTTGTTGAACAGCACCACGCGCGGACGCGTGCGCGTCGCCTCCAGCACCGCGATCGCATCCGCATCGAGAGGCTGCGCACCGTCGACCACCACTAGCGCCACCGCCGCGCCTTCCAGCGCGCGCCGGGCCCGCTCGATGCCGATCTGCTCGACCGCATCTTCGCTCGCGCGCATTCCGGCGGTGTCGAGGATGCGCACCGGCACGCCGTCGATGAAGAAGCGCTCCTCGATCACATCGCGCGTCGTGCCCGCCGTCGCCGCCACGATCGCGCGTTCTTCGCCGAGCAGCGCGTTGAGCAGCGACGACTTGCCCGCGTTGGGCGGGCCCACGATCGCAAGCGACAGGCCCTCGCGCACGAGCCGGCCGCGCTCCCAGTCCGCAACCAGCGCTGCGAGCGCCGCTTCGCACGCCGCGAGCCGCCCGTCGACGTCCGCGCGGCCGGGCTCGGGCACTTCGTCCGGATAGTCGATCGCGCCGGCGAGTTCTTCCAGCACCGTCGCGAGCGGCGCGCTCACCGCGTCGATCGCGGTCCGCAAGCCGCCGGTCAGGTTCGCTTGCGCCGCCCGCGCGCCGGCCCGCGACTCGGCCTCGATCACGTCGGCAACCGCCTCGGCTGCGCTCAGGTCCAGCTTGCCGTTGAGAAATGCGCGGCGCGTGAATTCGCCCGGTCCGGCCGCGCGCGCGCCGGCGGCCAAGAGCGCGCGCAGCGTCTCGCGCGCGACCACCGGGCTGCCGTGCACGTGCAGTTCGACGATGTCTTCGCCCGTTACGGTGCGTGGCGCGTCCATCGCGAGCGCCAGGCCCCGATCCAGCACGGCGCCGTCGACGTCGAGGATCTCGCCGTAGGTCGCAACGCGGTCGGCGAGCGGTGCGCGGCTGCGAAAAACGCGCGCCACGATCGTGCGCGCGTCGGGACCGCTACAGCGGACGATCGCGATCGCACCGCGCCCCGGCGGGGTCGCGATCGCCGCGATCGTCTCAGGCACTTTTACTTCGGAGAAACGACCAGCCGGCGATCGGGGTCGACGCCTTCCGATTCGGTCCGCACGACCGACGATTCCGATAGCGCGAGATGCACGATCTTGCGTTCGCTCGGCAACATCGGCTCGAGTTTGATCGCCTTGCCTTCGCGAATCACGCGCTCCAGCGTCGCAAGCGCGAGCGTCTTGAGCTGGTCCGCTTTACGCGCGCGATAGCCTTCGGCATCGATCGTGTAATAGCGCCGGTTGTTGCGCACGCCGGCGTTGAGGATGTTGTTGAAGATCAGGTTGAGCGCTTCGAGCGTGTTGCCGTTGCGGCCGATGAGATTCGCCAAGCGCGGCCCGCGAATTTCGAAGTACTCGCCTTCCGAACGCGCGATGTAGACGATCGACACATCGTCGATGCCCATCTTCCCGAGCAGCTCTTCGAGCAGCGTGCGCGCAGGTTTCGCTTCGGCCGGCTCGACCGATGCCGCGGTCGTCGAACGCGGCGGCGCCGGCCGGCGATCGAACCGGCCGCCGCCGCCCGAGCGTCCGCGCCCGCGGTCGCCGTAGTCGCGCCGTCCGGAACCGTGATCGTTATCCATGCTCAATCCTTCGTCCTAAAAAATTTAGCGTTTGCTGCGGCGCGATGCGCGGCCGCTGGTACTGCCGTTCTTACCGCCGGTGATCGCCGCGCGGTTCGAGGTTTTACCGTTGGTGAGAGGGGCCGCTTCGACCGTTTCGACGGCGGCTTTTTTCGGGCCGATCAAACCGTAGCGGCGATACATGTAGAACTGTTGCGCCATCGTCAGCACGTTGAGCATCAGCCAGTAGATCAACAGCGCCGATGCCCAGTGATAGCGCCAGCCGAAGTACGCGATCATCGCCGGCGAAACGATCGCCATGATCTTCTGCGTCTGCGCTTGCTGCGGATCGCTCGACGGCGGACTGCCGTAACGCACGCTCAAGTACATCGATACGACGTAAAGCACGAGCAGCACGAAGTCCATTTCGCCGAGGTTGGCGGCGAGCACGCCGTGCGTGAGCTTGTCGATGCCGTCTTGCATCCACAGGAAGTGCGCGGCTTTGAATTCCGCGAGCTGCGAGTTGATGGCGTAGAACAATCCGAGCAAAATCGGCAACTGGATCAGCATCGGGAAGCAGCCGGCCAGCGGATTGACGCCGTGTTCTTTGTAGAGCGCCATCGTCGCGGCTTGCAGCTCTTGCGGCTTGCCCTTGAACTCGGCTTGGATCTTCTTGAGCAGCGGCTGCACTTTCTGCATTTCCGCCATCGACTTGAACTGCTGTTGCGCGAGCGGGAAGAGCGCGAGGCGCACGACCAGCGCCAGCAGCACCATGTCGAGTCCATACGACGGAACCACCGAGTGGATCGCTTTGAGCACGCCCAGCATCGCGTCGGTAACCGGCTGGAAAAAATTAAAGGCGAACAAGGGGGACTGGGAGCCTTTCACAGGCGGCTCGGCCGAAGGCCGAACGCGAAGGATTCGCCGACGGCGGATCCACCACTAAGGAACGGGATCGAACCCGCCGGGATGCCAGGGCGCGCATCGAACGATGCGCCGAACCGCCAGAAATACCCCGCGAAACGGACCATGTTTCTCGATGGCAGCCGCCGCGTACTCCGAACACGTGGGTACGAAACGGCACGCCGGCGGCAGAATCGGCGAGAGCAAGCGCTTGTATGTAGTGATGAGGGCGACGAGCAGGCGGGTCACCGGAAGAACCGTCCGAGTTCCGCCGCGACGGCCGCGAATTCGGCCTCGCCGGCCCCCGGCCGGGCGATCAGCACGACGTCGCGGTGCGGGGCCGCGCCGAAGGCCGTCCGGTCGAGAAACGCTTTGACCCGCCGGCGCAGACGATTGCGGACCACCGCATTGCCGATCGCCTTGGAGACGGTGATGCCGACCCGGGACGGCCCGCGCGTGGCGGCGGTCAGGAAAACGAAAAGGGGCCCAACTTGCCGCTCGCCGCGACGTTGGACCCGCGCAAAGTCGCTCCGCCGGCGGAGCGATTGGTACCGGCGCATCGGGCAGCAGCCCGCGCGCTCAGACGGAGAGGCGGTGGCGACCCTTTTTGCGCCGCGCCGCGAGGACCTTACGGCCGTTCTTGGTGCTCATGCGCTCGAGGAAACCGTGGACGCGCTTGCGTCGGCGGTTGTGCGGCTGAAAGGTCCGCTTCACGGTACTGGTGCTCCTAACGAATGGGTAAACTTAAAGCACCGTATTGTATCGGGCCCAGGCCCGCTACGTCAAGGGTAAAATGGGGATTGCGAATAGTTCTTAAGTTGTCCACAGCTGTGGACAGGGCTGTGGACAAGCCCCAGGAGGAACGCGTCCCGAACCCTTGTTCCACGGGGGTTCCTGCCGCATAAATGGGATCCCGGAAAGTTGCGGAGAACCCCGAAAAGTCCCCGCTTTATCGAGAGATTAAGCCCGCTTACGGCCTGTGGATAAGTGCAGAAAACGGGGGATGAAAAACCGCAGGAAGGCGTCCTCGCCTTGCCAATCCGTCAGCCTCATCTCTCCGGTCCATGGACGGGCCGGCCGGTATCTTTTTGGCAGGTTTTTTGGATGCACACTTCCCTCGCGGATGCCCAAACCTCGGATCTCTGGGCGGCGGCGCTGGAGCTACTTGAACCGCGCTACAACAAGCCGGTATTCGAAATGTGGCTCAAGCCGATGCGCCTGGTCGAGCTCACCCCGAACGAGATCGTTCTCGCCGTAAATACGACTTTTGCGCGCGATTGGGTTGAGAACCGGCTCAAGAACGACATCACGAGCGTCCTCCACGATATTCTCGGGGCGGAGATCGCGCTGCGGGTGGTCGTCGATGCCGGCCCGGGCACGGAAAGCGTCCCGACCGCGGTCCCGGCCAAGCCGGCGGCCCTCGTCGACGAGCTGCGCGCGGGGAACCTCAACCCGCGCTATACCTTCGATGATTTCGTCGTCGGAAATTCCAACCGGTTCGCTCACGCCGCCTCGCAGGCGGTGGCTGAAGCGCCGGCTATGGCCTACAACCCGCTCTTTCTCTACGGCGGCGTCGGTTTGGGCAAGACCCATCTCATGCACGCCATCGGCCATCGCGTGCTGGCGCGCAATCCCAACGCCAACATCGTGTACGTGTCGAGCGAAAAATTCACCAACGAATTCATCATCGCGATCAAAAACAACCAGACAGTCGAATTTCGCAACCGCTACCGGCACGTCGACGTGCTGCTGATCGACGATATCCAATTCCTCGAGGGTAAAGAACAAACCCAAGAGGAGTTCTTTCACACGTTTAACTCGCTGCACGAAGCGCAAAAGCAGCTGGTAATTTCGAGCGATCGGCCGCCGAAAGAAATTCAAACCCTGGAATCGCGTTTGCGCTCGCGGTTCGAGTGGGGACTGCTCACCGACATCCAGCCGCCCGACTTCGAAACGCGCGAAGCGATTTTGCGCAAAAAAGCCGAGACCGAAAGCGTTGCGGTGCCGGACGACGTGCTGGCCTTCATCGCGAAAGTCATTCCCTCGAACATCCGCGAACTCGAAGGCTCGCTCATTCGCGTCGTCGCGTATGCCAGCCTGACGAAGGCAACGCTGACGGTCGAACTGGCCGGCGAGGTTTTGAAGAATGCCGTCGCGGCCGCGCCGATGCATCGCGTGACCATTCCGCTCATCAAAGACAAGGTCTCGAAGTTCTTCGGCATCTCGATCAAGGAGATGGAAGCGCAACGGCGCGATCAGCGCGTGACGATGCCGCGCCAAGTCGCGATGTACATCGCCTGGCAACTCACCGGCGCGTCGCTGCCGCAGATCGCGCGTGAGTTCGGTAAGAAAGACCACACGACCGCGATGTACGCGCGCGACAAGATCGCCGATCTCATGGACTCCGATGAAGCCTTCCGCAACCGAGTACGCACCCTCATCGCCCAAGTCCAGTCGGACTAGCCTTGCGACGAACCCAACCCGTAGTGAACGAAGCCCGGAGAAGCACTGCTCTCCGGGCCTTTTCTATCGCCACGGCGAAGCGCAGCCGCAGGCGAGCACCGCGACGGCTTCGCCTGTGGGCGAAGCCTCCACAGGCGATTGTACACGGGGTGGATAATGCGAAATCGCGCGGTGAGTGGGGAGTCCGGGGATAGATGACCGTCTCCGTACACACCCCGAAAAACGCGTTGACGCAGCAGCCACGGGTGTTTTCCCGATCTATGCACGCCGTGCACGTGCCTACTGATACGACGGTTATCTTCTATACTTATATACAAACGCGACGACGTCGCGGCGGAGCGGTGGACGAGTGAAGTTTACGTGCAGTACGAAAGACATCGCTTCGGCGGTTGGAGCCGCGAGTAAGATCGTCAACGCGCACACGACGGTCCCGATTCTCTCGAACGTGCTGCTGACGGCCGACGAGGGCGGGATCAAAGTGCGCGCGACCGATCTCGAGCTGACGTTGGAACAATCGTTCCCGGCCGAGATCTCCGAACACGGCGCGGTCACCGTCCCGGCGAAGCTGTTCTCCGGCTATCTCGGCAACTTGCCCGCCGGCTTGCTCGAACTCACGGGCTCGCCGACCCGCGCCTCGATCAAGGCCGAACGCTCGAACTACGATTTTCTCGCGCTCCCGCCGGATGAATATCCGCCGCTGCCGAGCGCGCAAAAAGGCGCCTCGTTCGGGATCGCCGCAAAGAAATTTCGCGACGGCGTCAATTCGACGATCTTCGCCGCCTCGAGCGAAGAAGCGCGCGGCGCGGTGCTCATGGGCACGCTGCTCGAACTCGAAGGCTCGTCGATTACGCTCGTCGCGACCGACGGATACCGGCTGGCGAAGTGGACCGGCACGCTCGACCGCCCGTTCGAAGGCTCGGCCAAATACATCGTGCCGTCGCGCGCCCTGGCCGAAGCGGCGCGCAATCTCGGTTCGGCGGAAATGCTCGAAGCAACGGCGCTCGGTGCGCAGGCCAACCAGCTCATGTTCACGGCCGGAACCACCTCCATCGTGGTGCGTCTCGTCGACGGGCAGTACCCCAATTACGGACAGGTAATTCCGGCGAAATTCGACCGGTCGGTCACCGTGAACACCAGCGGCCTTATCGGCGGATTGCGCCGGGCCGAACTCGTGGCCGGCGATCGCGCCTCGATGGTCAAGCTGGAAGTTGCCAACAACACGCTGATGATCACCGCCAAGTCCGACGTGACCGGCAACGCCTACGAAGAACTCGAAGTCGAACAGACGGGCGACGACCTGACGATCGCCTTCAACGCGCGCTATCTGGTCGAGATTCTCAACCACGTCGATTCGCCGCAGACCGTGCTCGAGTTTCTCGGGCCGTTGTCGCCGGCGGCGATTCGCCCGCTCGAAGCGAACGATCTGGGCACGCAGCTCTTCGTGTTGATGCCGCTGCGCCAGTAGGCGGTTTGCTTCTCACCGCGCTGCGGCTGGCCGACTTTCGCAATTACGCGGCGCTGGATTTCACGCCCGCGCCGGGACTGAACGTCTTCATCGGTCCGAACGCGCAGGGCAAGAGCAACCTGCTCGAAGCGATCGCGATGCTCGCCACCGGCAAATCGTTTCGCGCGCGGCGCGAGGTCGAACTGATCCGCGAGGGCACGCCGCTGGCGGAAATCGCCGGTGAGGCGCGCATTCCGGCCGGCGCGATCTTTCTCCACGCCTCGATCGTTCGCAGCGGCAGCGGCGCGCGCAAGTCGTTCGACGTCAACGGCTCGCCGGTCGGGTTCGCCGGATTTCTCGGCCGCGCGCGGGTCGTCACGTTCGTTCCGGCCGACCTGCACCTCGTTGCGGGCGGACCCGCGCTACGGCGCACGTTTCTCAACGGTGCGCTGGCGCAGCTATCGCCCGTGTATTACCGCAATCTCGCGCGCTACGGCAAGATCGTGCAGCAGAAGGCGGCGTTGCTGCGCGGCGCGATCGCGCCCGACCGCGCGCTCTTGCTCGCGTACAACGACGAACTGCTGGAGCCGGGTGCCGCGCTGATGAGCGCGCGCGCCGCGTTCGTCGCGGAGATTGCCGCGGCTGCGGAGGGCGTGTACGGACGCTGGCCCGGCACGCACGAACGCGTCGAAATCGGTTACGCGCCCAACGTTGCGATGAACGATGCCGATCCGCGCGATGCGCTTGCGGCGGCTCTGGCCGCCGGCATCGAAGGTGAGCTGCGCCGCAAGACGACGCTGGTCGGGCCGCACCGCGACGACCTGCGGTTGACGATCGACGGCAAGGCGCTGGACGCGTTCGGTTCGCAAGGTCAGCAGCGAACGGCGGTACTTGCGCTCAAGGTTGCCGAATACGAAACGATGCGCGCGCGTGCCGGCGATGCCCCGATCCTGTTGCTCGACGACGTGCTCTCCGAGCTCGATGCCGAGCGCGCCGGCGGATTTCTCGCCGCGGTCGGCTCGTTCGAACAGGCCTTTCTCACGACGACGGAACTGCCCGAACGGTTCAGCGACGCCGCGCGCTTTCGTATCGCCGCCGCAACGGTGACGGCGTGCTGACCAAACTCGGCAGCGCGCTCGGCGGCTGGCGTCCACGCGGCGGTCCGCCCGGCGATCCGCTGGCGACGATTCGCGCGGCCTGGGCCGAGATCGTCGGCGACGACGTGGCGCGCGCCGCGCAGCCGGTAGCGCTCAGCGGTACGGCGCTCGTGGTGGTGACGGCGTCGGGCGCGTGGAGCCATCAGCTCTCGTTTCTCGAGCGCGAGATCGTGCGCAGCGTCGCGGCGCTGGGTGTCTCGAACGTCGAGCGGTTGCGGTTTCGTATCGGCACGATTCGCGCGGCGCGCGGGGTTGCGGGCCGGCGGCCCGTGCGCGCAGCAGCCGGCGCGCCCGCCGCCGGCAAACCGCATACCGCCGAAGAAGCCGTGGCGCGTTTCCGTACGGTGGTCGAACGGCGGCGCAACGCGCATCGCGCGGCCGGCGGCGCGTTTTGCGCGACCTGCGGGAGCGCGATTGCGAGCGGCGTGCGGTGCCGCCCGTGCGTCGACGCCGAGGAACGCGAGCAGCGCGAGCAATGCGAGCGCATCTTGTTCGAAGCGCCGTGGCTCGACCCTGAAACCGTGATCAACTCGGTCGCCGGACTAACCGCGGAAACCTACGATCGCATCCGCCGGCGGCTGCTGCGCGCTTGGGTTGACGAGCTACGTCTGGCGCGCAAACGCCATGCGGTCAAGGCCGAGATCGACCGCCCGCGTATCCGCAAACTGGCGAGTTCGTACGTCCTGCTCGAGACGCGAATCGATCCCAACCGGCTGGAAATGGACTCGCCGGTGCGCCGGAACGCGCTGGGCGACTTATATGACTTCATCCGGCAGGTCGAAACAGGGTGACATTTTTCGCCGATGGCGAAGTGGTAATTCCGGAATGCAAGACTACACAGGAGAACAAATCGAGGTCCTCAAGGGCCTGGAAGCCGTCCGGAAACGTCCGGGCATGTACATCGGGAGCACCTCGGAGCGCGGCCTCCACCAACTGGTGTACGAGATCGTGGATAACGCGGTTGACGAAGCCTTAGCGGGCGTCGCGACCGAGATCGACGTCATCATTTACAAGGACGGCTCGGTTTCCGTGAACGACAACGGGCGCGGAATTCCGGTCGACATGCACCCCGAAGAAAAGATGCCGGCAGTCGAGGTCGCGATGACGATCTTGCACGCGGGCGGTAAGTTCGGCAAGGGCGGCTACAAGGTGTCGGGCGGCCTGCACGGCGTCGGTATGTCGGTCGTCAACGCGCTCTCCGTCGACATGACGACGCGCGTGCGCCGCGACGGCTACCTTTACGAGATCAAGTTTCAACGCGGGATCACGTCGTCGCCGCTCAAGAAACTCGGCCGAACCACCGAAGGGAACGGCACGTTCCAGTGGTTCAAGCCCGATCCGGAAATCTTCGAAACGCTCGACTTCTCATGGAGCACGCTCGAGAAGCGCTTGCGCGAATTGGCGTTCCTCAACCGCGGCCTGCGCATCACGTTGCGCGACGAGCGCGTCGAAGAGGGCGAAAAGCCCAAAGAGAAGACCTATTACTACGAGGGCGGCATCGTTGCGTTCGTGGAGTGGCTCAACGAGAACAAAGAAGCGCTCACGCCGGTCATCTCGACCAACGGCGAACGCGACGGCAACATCGTCGAGTGCGCGCTGCAGTGGACCGACGGCTACAACGAAGTCGTGTACTCCTACGCCAACAACATCAGCACGATGGAAGGCGGGATGCACCTCACGGGTTTCCGCACGGCCGTCGCCACCAAAGTCAACGAGTACGCGCGCAAACGCGGCATGCTCAAAGACGCCGATCCGAATCTCTCGACCGACGACTGCATGGAAGGCCTCACCGCGATCATTTCGGTGAAGCTGCTCGATCCGCAGTTCGAAGGTCAGACGAAGACCAAGCTCGGCAACGCGAAGCTGCGTCCGATCGTCAACGCGCTGGTCACCGAACGGCTCGATTTCTTTCTCGAAGAGAATCCGAAGATCGCGCGCATCATCGTCGATAAGTGCATGCAGGCGGCGCGCGCGCGCGAAGCCGCCAAGAAAGCGCGCGATCTCACCCGCCGCAAGAACGCGCTCGACGGCAGCGGTCTGCCCGGCAAGCTCGTCGACTGCAAATCACAAGACCCGGAAGTTTGCGAGATCTTTCTCGTCGAGGGCGATTCGGCCGGCGGCACCGCCAAGGGCGGCCGCGATCCGAACACGCAAGCGATCCTGCCGTTGCGCGGCAAGATCCTCAACGTCGAGAAGTCGCGGCTCGACAAGATGCTCGGGAACGAAGAGATCCGCACGATGATCACGGCGTTCGGCACCGGCTTCGGCGAGGAGTTCAACCCCGACAAGCTGCGCTACCACAAGATCATTATCATGACCGACGCCGACGTGGACGGGTCGCACATCCGTACGCTGCTGCTGACGTTCTTCTACCGCCAGATGAAGCCGCTGGTCGAACGCGGGTACGTGTACATCGCGCAGCCGCCGCTCTACGGCGTGAAAAAGGGCAAGAAGCAGTGGTGGGCTTTCACCGAGGAAGAGCTCAAGCTGATCTTCGACGGCGACGATCCGAAAGAGTTCACGATCCAGCAGTTCAAGGGTCTGGGCGAAATGGACGCCGAGCAGCTCGCGGACACCACGATGGATGCGAAGAGCCGGCGGCTCAAGCAAGTTACGCTCGATGAAGCGAGCGAAGAAGCCGAGCGCATGTTCACCACGCTCATGGGCGACAAGGTCGAACCGCGCAAGCTGTTCATTCAGGAGCACGCCCGGACCGTCCGCAACCTCGATCTGTAGGCCGCCCTCATCAAGTCGTAACGATCCGGCAGGGGAGCGACGCGGGTGAAGGCCCAAACGCCACACGTTGAGTGAGCGCCTGAAGGTTCTGCGCGGCCGCTGGGGCGGGGCGATCGCGATTGCCGCGGTGCTCGTTCTCGTGGCGGCGTTCGCGCATCACGCGCTCGCGAAGTTCGCCGTCTCGCGCGGCATCGGCGCCGCGCTCGGTTACGACGTGCGCTTCGGCGACATGTCGCTTGGCTGGTCGCATGCCACGCTGACCGACGTGCACGTGCGCAAAAACGGCGATCCCGTTTTCGACGCCGGCCGCGTCGACATCGACTATGCCTTGCGCGACATCTTTCCGGGCGGCAAGCACCGCTACGGCTTTGCCGGCCTCTCGGTGGACGATCCGACGCTCACGCTCGTGCGGCACGCCGACGGCTCGTACAACTTCAACCGCGGCGGCTCGTCATCGTCGCCGCCCCAATCGACTCAGGCCGCGGCCGAACCGCTGCTGTTCAGCGCGCGCGTGCGCGACGGGACCCTGCGCATCATCGATCAGGCTCCGCTCGAACCGGACCTCGCGGAACAGACGATCGCGAACGTCTCGATCGATGCGTCGGTTCAATCGAACGCGCGCACCGTGGCGCGGGTCGACGGCGTGCTGATCGGCCGGCGCACGCAAGCCGCACCGATCGAACGCTGGCCGCTCAGCGTGCGCTCGGTCATCGACTACAACCGCGGCTTTGCACTGCACCGTTTCCGCGCGCCGGAGTTGCCGCTGCGCGGGCTTTTGAACTTTCTGGTGCACGCGAAAATCGCGCGGTTCGACGACGGCGTCATGCGCAACGTCGACGTGCGTGCGTACGCGCTCAACATCGATGCCGGCAAACCGTTCGGGTACGCGCTCGGCGGCGGCGGGACGCTCGAGGGCGCGCAGATCACGCTCGGACCGCTGGCCAAACCCGTGCGCGATCTGCACGGGCAAATCGATCTGTTCGATGACGGCGTGACGTCTTCGGATTTGCGCGGTACGGTGGCAGGCGTTCCGCTGCGAATTCGCGGCGGCATGTACGACTTCGCCGACGTGCACTTCCAACTCGGTATCTCGGCCGATCCGGAATTGACGCAGCTGCGCACGCTCTTCGCGTTCTTGCGCGATCAGCCGGTGCGCGGGCCGATGCACATCGAAACGATGGTCACGGCAACGGCGGCGCAACCGCTGATCCGCACGGTCGTCGCATCGCCGCGCGTGTACTACGATACGATCCCGCTCGACCGGGCCGGCGGCACGGTGGACTACGAAGCGGGCGTCGTTTCGTTTTCCGGATTTCACACCGGCTTCGGCGCGCTGCAGAGCACGCTCGGCGGTCAGGTGAACGTCAACTTGCCGATCGCGGAACTCGAAGGCGCCGTGCACGTCGAGGGGCCGGCATCATCGCTGCCGTACGCGCAGGCGATCGCCGCCGGCGAAACGATTCGCGGCGACGCGATCATCGGGGGGAACGGCGTGCACGGTTTTCGCGCACGCGGCACGATCGACTCCGACGGCGCGCACGGCAGCGGCCAAGGCTTTCTCGACGTCGACGAACACGGCAGCGGCGAGTTCGGTCCGTTTCTGTTCACGCGCGACGACGGCTCGCTGCTGGCCGGCGCGTTTCGTCTCGAGCGGCCGATTTCGGCCAGTGCGGGCTGGGCCGTCGTGCAACACTATCGCTTCGCCGTGCCCGAGCACAACGCGGTGCTGCCCGGCGTCAAGATGGTCGGCTTTCCGCTCATCGGCGGCATCGTCGATGCCCAGATCGTGGCCGGCGGTCCGCCGAGCGGCTTTGCCGTTGCCGGTCACGTGCGCATGCGCGACGCGCGCTTCGAACACTATCCGTTAGGCGATCTCGCCGCCGATCTCGGCGGCACGTTCGACGACATGCGTTTGCGCGACATCACGCTGGCCGGCCCGCGCGGAAGATTTCGCGGCGACGGCGCCGTTGCACGCGGCGTGTTCGGCGTCCGCGGCACCTACGACGGATCGCTGGCGGATCTGCGGGCGTTCACCGGCGACATCGGCGCGCGCGGCGACGTGCATGCGCCGGTGGCCGCACTCGTCGACGATCGCGGCGTCACCGTGCAGACGAGCGGTGCGGTGCTGACCGGCGGCAGCATCCACGGCGTTGCGCTGGGCGCCGCGTCGGGCACGATGCTGATCGCCGGCACGTCCGTGCGCATCATCACCGGTTCCGCGACGCTCGACGGCGCACACGCGGTCGCGGCGGCGCGCAACGGTGAAACCGCGATCTCGATGGTCGGCGTTCCGGCGGCGGCGTTCGCCGGATCAGGACTTCCGCTCGACGCCGGCCGCGTGTCGGTGTTCGGTCTGGGCAACCTCGACCGGCCGGATTTTCACGGTAGCATCGATCTCGATCGCGGCCGGGCGATGGGGTTTCCGGTCGGCGGCTGGGTCGACATCGCGCTGACCGGACGCAGTCTGAGCATCCGCGACGGCATCGCGGCACTGGGCGACACGTACGGCCGCCTCGGCGGCCGGCTCGACGACATCGGCGGCGCGAAGTTCCGCTACGATCTCGATGCCGGGGTTCGGCTCGGCGACGTGGGCGGTCTCATCCGCGACCTGCACTTGCCCTTGCGGTATGCCGAGGGCAGCTTTGCGGGCCAGGTCCGGATCAACGGCGATGCGGCGGGGACGGCCGTGTCCGGCACGGTGAGCGCACCGGAGGGATCGTATAACGGCCTGGCGTTCCGCGACGCCGGGGGCCGGCTTTCCGTCGACCCGGGCTCGGCGATCCGAGTTGACGACGGGCGGGTGACGATCGGCAGCACTCAGGCCACGTTCCAGGCCGCCGTCGGTGCGGGCGCGCTCAGCGTGTCCGCGCAAAGCGCAGCGGCCGACCTAGCCGACTTCGACGACTACTTCGATCAGAGCGGGACGTTGAGTGGAACGGGCGCGCTGAGCTTCAGCTTCAGGAACGACGGCCGGCACACGTCGAGCAGCGGGCAGATCGCGCTGGCCGGCACGCGCGTCCGGAAGTTTCCATTGGGCGCGGTCACGGGCCACTGGTCGACGAGCGGCGACGCCATCCTGACGAATCTTGCGATCGCGGGCCCCGGCGGTAACCTCGCCGCCGACGGTTCGATCTTCCCGGCTGCGGGGGGACCCTTGAACGCGCTGCTGCGCGCGCGGCTGGCGGCCGACCTCAACGCCCAAAACGTCGATCTGGGCACGTTCCTTCCCGCGGCCGGCTTCCCGTACCCGATCCTCGGGCGGGTCAACGCCGCCGGCCGGATCGCCGGCGTCTTTCCGCGCCTCGCCATCGGCGGGCACGCGAGCGTCAGCGACGGTCAGCTCGGGCCGTTCCCGGTCATCAGCGCCGACGCCACGACGCACATCGTCGGCGACCGGATCGCGCTCGACTCGGCGAACGCCGACCTCGGCTTCGCGCGGCTGAGCGGAACGGGCCGGGTCGGGCTCGCGCCGGGCGATCCGCTCGCGCTGCATTTCCACGCCAGCGTCCCCGACCTCGCCGCGGCGGCGCGGCGCGTGCTGCCCCACCAGCCCCCCGACGTATCGGGCTCGCTCGAGTCCGACGCCGTGCTCGAAGGCACGTTCGTCAAGCCGCACCTGACCGCGGGGTTCGATTTCACGCAGCCGCGCTACGGCAAGCTGCTCGTGCAGCGCATCATCGGCAATGTGGAGAGCGATTTCCGCTCGGTCAATCTCGACAGCGCGGAATTCGTGCTGAACCACGGCTCGGCCGTGGTGGCCGGATCGCTGCCGATCGCGCTGCACCCGGCCGGTATCGGTCCGCCCGACGCGCCGTTGTCGATTACCGCCGACGCGCACTCGGTCGACCTGTCGTCGCTGGCGCCGCTGCTGCCCGGCACCGGCACCAAGTTGACCGGGACGGTCGACGGACACCTGGCCCTGGAAGGCACGGTCCACGCGCCGCGCGTGCTGGGCTCGGTCAGTCTCTCCAACGGCTCATACGTGTCCAACATCGAGACGTCGCCGATCCGCGATGCGGCCGCCCAGCTCGTCTTTGCCGGCACGTCGGTCGCCCTGCAAGCCTTTCACGCGCGGGTCGGCAACGGAACGATCGACGCCGACGGGCAGCTCGATCTGCCGGTAGCCACCCCGACGAAGGGCTATGCCGTCAACATCACGGCCAAGGGCGCGCAGGTCAACGTCCCCGGCTTCGGCGGCGGCACGATCGACGGCACGGCGCAGCTTACCAGCGGTCCCAGCCTTCCGACCTTGAGCGGCGACGTCACGCTCAGCAACGCCACGATCCCGTTCGGCGCGATCTTCAAGGCCGCCGGGGGGCCGGCGGAGAGCACGGTGCCCGGGGCGCCCCAGTTCGACTTGGGCCTCGATCTGCGCGCCGACGCCAAGAGCATCCGGATCCGCTCGCCGATCATCGACGTCGGCGCGGCCGGCACGATCGCGCTGACCGGCACGCTGCGCTCGCCGCGCGCGGCGGGGCAGTTCACCGCGACGCGCGGCGGCGTGTTCTCGACCTACCAGCGGCTGTTCCGGATTCAGGACGCGACCGTCACCTTCGATCCGGCCCGGGGGATCGTGCCGAATCTCGACCTGCACGCGACCGCCCACGTCGACAACCCCGACCCCGACCCGGCCCGCAACGCGATCGGCAGCGCCGACATCTCGGTCGCGGTCACCGGTCCCGCCGATGCCTACACGATCAGCTACTCCTCGCAGCCGGCCTACTCGCAGGCGCAGATCATCGCGCTGCTGGTCGATCTGCCGGTGCTCGGCTCGCTCAATTTCGGCGACAGCCAGCCGGTCGGCACGCTCCGCGGCGCACCCGGCGAATCCGACGCGTTTCTCCCGCCCGGCGTCACGCCGTACAAAACCGGTATCACACCGATCCAGCAAGAGGCATTCTCGTTGTTCAACACTCAGCTCACCCAGCGCTTGCTTTCGCCGCTTGAGAATGCGTTCGGCGGCGCGCTTGGTTTGACCGATCTCGAATTGACGCTCGACTACGGCGGACGCGTCGGGTACACGGCCCGCCAACAGCTCTCCAAGAAGCACGCGGTCTACGCGACCGTCGGGCAGATTTTGAGCGCTCCGACGCGCACGCAAATCGGCTTCGCATCCAAGCCGGACCCAGCGACGACGATCAGCTTCACCTACTTCCAGCAAAACGGAACGCCCTATTTTTCCAACTCGATCTTCGGCAATACAAGCACCGTCGAAATCCAGAACGGCATTCAGCCGCTGTCGGATCGGCAGGGCTTCAGCCTCATCCTGAGCCGGAGTTATCCGTGAGCGTTCACAAGGCCATACCAGTCGTAAGGCATAAAGTTCGGGCCCGGGAACCCGGCACGTTCCGTGCCCGTTGGTTTCCACAAGGTGCGCGCGCCCGCGCCCCAGTCATCGCTCGCAGGGACAGAAGTTTGCTCGATTGGTTTGGCCGCGCGCCGCGCACGGGGCTCGCGCTCCTCGCATTGTTCGGTTTACTCATGCCGGCCGCAGTCGGCGCGCCAACCCCGACGCCTCCAGCTGCAGCGCCGACGCCGGCTCCGGCGAGTGCTCCGGCATCGCCGGGTGCGCCAGCCGTTGCGCCGACCGTGGTCGACGTCTCGGTGACGGGCAATACGCACGTGCCGACGGACGTGATTCTGTCCGCGGTGAAAACGAAGGTGGGCGAACCGTTCGATCCGGCCGTCGTGACCGACGATCTGCGCGCGATCAACGATCTCGGCTACTTTGCCGACCAGGCGCCGCCGGTCATCAAGCAGCGTCCCGACGGCGTGTCGGTCACGTTCCGCGTGGTCGAGAACCCGGTCGTCACCAGCATCCGCTTTCAGGGCAACAAGTCGATTTCGGCCGACACCCTGACCGCGCTCATGGACACCTCGGTCGGTAAAGTCTTCAACCTCAAGACGTATCAAGAAGACGTCCTGAAGATCAATTCGTATTACGACAAGATCGGATACGGCGGTCAGGTTCCCTCGCACGTCACCGACGTCAACATCGACACGAACGGCGTGCTGACGCTGACGATTCAAGAAGGCTTGACGGTTCGCAACGTCATCATCGTGCAGCCGCCGGATGCGGATCCCGTATTGCCGGCGCGGCTGATCACCGCCGCGCTCGTAACCAAACCGGGCAGCACGTATTCCGAAGCGCAGCGCGACAAAGACACCGACAAGCTCAAAGATCTCTACAAACAGTACGATCTGACCATCGGCGATTTCGAAGCCGGCATCGATCCGGCCACCGTCGACACGAAGGCCGGTACGGCCGACGTGCGTTACGCGATTTCCGTCGCCCGCGTCGGCGCGGTCGAGATCACCGGCAACACGACGACGCACGACGACGTGATCCGGCGCGAGCTGCGGATGAAGCCCGGCATGCTCGTCACGGACTCCGGCGTGCGCAACGATTACAACCGGCTCAACAACCTCGGCTTCTTCGAGAAGGTCGACGTCTCGACCAATCCGGGCCCGGATCCGAAACGCCCGGCGTACGTCACGCTGCACTGGAGCGTCAAGGAACAACGCACCGGGACGGCCCAAATCGGCGCCGGCTACTCGGGCGGCATCACCGGCACCGGCCTCACCGGCAACATCTCGTATTCGCAGAACAACATCAACGGCACGGGTAACGGCGCCTCGATCAAACTCGAGCGCGGCACGCAAGTCAGCGACGCCGAACTGTCGTTCGCGGTGCCGTATCTCGGCAACACGGAAGCCTGGCAGAAGTACAGCGGCTCGGTGACGATCTTCACCCAGTCGCAAACCAACTACTATCCGGTCTATCAGGCGACGCCCGCGCCGGCGCCGGGAATTACCTCGACGCCGATTCCGGTCGGCGCGAACATCCCGGTTTCGATCGTGCCGGCCGATCCGACCAACTACGTGCTCGAGAGCGGCGTAGCGGCGACGTATCAAACGGCGTCCACCGGCTTCACGGCCTCGATCGGCCGCCGGTTCTCGGATTACTTCCGCGGTTCGCTCGGCTTGAATATCCAAGAAGTCTCAGCCAACGCCACGGTGCCGCTGCCGTACTTCTTCCCGAGCGAGCAAAACCTCAACCCGATCGCGCTAGCGTCGTCGAGTCCGCTCGACGGTCAAACCACCAGCGCCTCGACCGCCATCGGCATCACGGCACCGTCGATCGCCAACATCAATTCGTCGCAACCGTACGCCCTGCACAGCGTCGTGTTCGGCGTCGGCGTCGATACGCGCGACGACATCCAGAATCCGCGCACGGGCTGGTCGAGTTCGATCGCCGATGAGGTCTCGAACACCGCCATCGGTTCGGCCTTCGATTATTCGCAAATAACGTTCGACGTGGCGAAGTTCTTCCCGACGCTCAAACACTCGACGTTCGGCGTTCACTTCCGCTACGGCGTTACCGACGGCGCGATCCCGGTCAACAAACTCTACACCTTCTCCGATCAGCAGTTGCGCGGCTACACGAACCCGTTCTACGGGACCAACATCGCGCTGGTCCAAGCCGAGCTGCGCTATCCGCTCACGGCCGACCGCAAGGTGTCGATCGTGCTCTTCGGCGACGAAGGTGCGACGCGCATCGTCGGCGGTCAGCAGCTCAACAGCGACAACTCCACCACCGACCTGAATTCGTTCATCTGGCATGCCGATGCCGGGGTCGGCGTACGATTCGACATCCCGCAGCTGGGTCTGCACACGCTGCGCCTCGACTTCGGTAAGGGATCGCTCGGCACGCACATCTCGTTCGGCATCGGTCAGGCGTTCTAGAACACGATGGAAATGAACACGTTACGCATCGCATCGCGCGTCACGGCACTGGCCGGATTGGCGCTCGTCCTCACGGCCGCACCGGCCGTGCTGGCTCAGGAAACGACCGACATCGGGTACGTCGATCAGAATGCACTCTCGTCGATCCCGACTTTCACCGCGGCACGCAAGCAGATCGACGCGTACGGCGGCGGTCTGCAAAAAACGTACATCGCGCGCGCCCGCGGCGCTTCGCCGGCCGAACAGCAGCGCCTGAGTGCGGAGTTCCAGCAGAAGATCGCCGACAAGCAGCGCCAGCTGCTCGGCCCGATCTTCGCCCGCGCGCAGGTCGCGATCGCCTCGGTCGCGTCGAGCCATAACCTCTCGATCGTCGTGGACAAGCAGATCATCATCGTCGGCGGACAAGACATCACGGGCCCGGTCCGCGATCTGCTCACCGGCGTCGGCGAACCGGTGCCGCCGGTGAATACCCCGGCACCGTCGACGGTCGGCTACGTGGATCAGACCCAAATCGATGCCTTGCCGGCGATCAAAGCCGCCTCGACCGATTTCCAAAAATTCAAGGCGACCGAAGATCAGGATGCCGCCGCGAAATTCAAGACGGCGAAAACGCAAGCCGACCGCGATGCGATCATGAAAGATTATCAAAAGGCGCTCACCGACAAGCAGAGTGCGACGCTGAAGCCCCTGGTCGACAAAACCCAAGCCGCGATGGCGAGCGTGGCGCAAAAACGTGGACTCATTCTGGTGGTCGATCGCGGCAACGTGATCTACGGCGGCACGGATATCACGGCCGACGTCACCAGCGCGATGAAGTAGCTTGCGCAGACGACTGCTGGCGCTCGCCGCGTGCGGGTTGCTCGCCGCGTGCGCGCACGGGAGTTCGGAAACGCCCGCGGCAGCGCCGTCGGGCGGTCGCGTCGGGTACGTGCGCATGGACGACCTGGTGAAGAAGCACCCGCTCTTCGGCCAGCTCGCTCAATACGATGCCAATATCGCGGCGCTCAACCTCAGCGCGCTGGTTCCGCACGTGCTGGCCGGCAGCGCGCAGCTGAAGGCCGAGCAGGCGCGGCTCGAAGCGCAGCTCGAGGCCGCGGCCAAACGCACCGATGCGCTGCTTGCCGCCAAAGGCAAGAGCTATCAGGACCGCGAGAACGCCGCGATCGCCGCCGCCCTGCGCGGCGCGGGCGGCGCCGGCGGTCCGAGCGTGGCTGCCATCGAGTCGCAAATGCAAGGCACGGCGAGCTCGCAAGCCGCCGGCGCGGGCGCGCAAGCCCAGCGCGACCTCGATACGTACCGCAAGCAGCTCGAAGCGCAGGACAACGCGCAGATCACGGCCGCGCAGCGCACGCTCGCCGCACGCGCCGACCGGACGTACCGCGCGAAGGCCGACGAACTCAACGCCAAGGAGTCCGCGCTCTCGCTGATGCTGGCGAATGCCGACGCCGCCGAACGGCTCTCGCTGCGAACGCGCCTCTCGAGCCTCGCGCTCGACGAAGCGGCCCGCACCGACGCCAACAACCAGCTCGCGGCGCTCGATCGCAAGGAAGCCGATCAGGTCGCGGCGCTGCACAACATCGACGCGCAGCAGCTGGCGACGCTGCAAGCGCAACTGCGCGCCGGCATCGAGAAAGACATGGGCACGCAGGTGGCCCAGATCCGGCAGCGTTCGGTGCAGCGCTTCCGCGACCGCGCCGATCAGCTGCGCACGCAATTCCAAACCGCGAGCGGCCCGCTGATCAAGACCTCGGCCAACGGCACCGCGACGGTCAATCCGAACCTCCCGCCGGCCTTGCGTCAACGCATCACGCAGCTCCACGCCGACTACACGGCGGCGTTTCAGAACGACGCCAAACAAACCGTGGCCGATTTCCAGAAGACGCGCGCCGACCTCACCGCGCGCTACCGGCTCCTGACCGGAACCGATGCCGCCGCGGCGCAGAGCGCGCAGTCGGAGATTCTCTCGCTCGAGAAGAAGCGTCAGGACCTCTACCAGCAGATGGTGGCCCAAATCAATCGTGAAGTGAAGACGATCGCGCAGGAGCGCGGCGTCTCGACCGTGGTCAGCACGGTCGCGCCGGCCGGCGGCGTCGATCTCACCGGCGACGCTATGAAAGACATCGAAACGTTACATGAATAACCGCTTCGGGTTCGCCGCGCTTGCGGCGTCGCTCTTGGTCATGACCGCCTGTTCGAAACCGCCCGCCGGCGGCGACATCGGGCTCATCGACGTGCAGCGCCTCTCGGCGAACTGGCCGAAGTTCTTGAACTATCAGAACCAGCTCAATGCCGACGTGAACGCCGTGCGAACCTCGCACCAGTCCGATAGCCAGAAGGCGCGCGAGATGGCCGGGCTGCAGTACCGTTTTCAAACCAACCAAACCGAGCTGACCAACAACGTCCACGACGCGGCGCAGCAAGTCGCCAACGACAAACATCTGCGTTTCGTATTCACCCGGCAGAACGTGGGTTACGGCGGCGTCGACATCACGCCCGACGTCGAGAAGATTCTCCAAATCGTCGAAAAGCCGACGCCTTCCCCGTGATCGCCGACCTCGGTACGCTCGCGGAGATCGCGGCGCGGACCGGCGGCCGGGTGATCGGTGACGCCGGCGTGCGCGTCGGCTTCATCGCCGCGATCGACGACGTCGACGCGACCGCCATGACGTTTGCGACCGACGAGCGTTTTTTGCGCGCGGCGCTGGCATCGCGCGCGGCGGCGATTCTGGCCGACGAAAAACTCATCGACCCGCAAGCGAACTACCCCAAACCGATCGTGGCGGTGACCTCTCCGCGGCTCGCGCTCGCCACGCTGCTCGCGCTGCTGGAAGCGCCGCGGCCGCGCGGTCCGCACGTCCACCCGAGCGCCGTCATCGACCCGAGCGCAACGCTCGGCACGGCCGTGTACGTGGGTCCGCTGGTGACGGTCGGCGCGACCGCATCGATCGGCGCTGAGACGGTGCTCTCGGCCGGCGTCGTGATCGGCGCGGGTGCGCGCGTCGGGGCGCAGTGCATGCTCCATCCGCGCGCATATGTGGCCGACCGCTGCGTCGTCGGCGACCGGGTGGTGCTGCAGGCGCAAGCGATCGTCGGCAGCGACGGCTTCGGCTGGGCCTTTCTCGACGGCGCGCTGCAGAAGATTCCGCAGATCGGCATCGTCGAAATCGGCGACGATGTGGAGATCGGCGCGAACACGTGCATCGATCGCGCGCAAACCGGCGTGACCTCGATCGGCAACGGCACGAAGATCGACAATCTCTGTCAGATCGGCCACAACTGCCGCATCGGCAAACATTCCGCGATCGCGGCGCTGACCGGCCTCGCCGGAACGACGACGATCGGCGATTACGTGCAGGTCGGCGGCCAGAGCGGTTTTGCCGGACACCTGACGATCGGCGACGGAGCAAAAATCGCCGGCGGCAGCGAGGTCTGGAGCGATGTCGCCGCCGGTGCAAGCGTCAGCGGCTCGCCGGCGCGCGCGCACCGGGAGAACTTGCGGGTACAGGCGTCCGTACGGCGCCTTCCGAAACTCTACGAACGCGTCGAAGCGCTCGAAAAATCGCGCGCAATCGAACATCCCGGCGAGCCGTGAACTCTGCAGAATCAAGCAACGCTCCGCAACGCGATCGAATTTTCAGGCACCGGTTTGCACACCGGGCGGCCGGCGCACGTGCGCGTTCTTCCCGCGCCCGCCGCTAGCGGGCTGCGCTTTCGGCTCGACGATGCGGTCGAGTTTCCGGCGCATCCGGATTACGTCGTCGACACGCGCCGCGCCACCGTCCTCGGTCTGGGCGAACATCGCGTTTCGACGGTCGAGCATTTGCTCTCGGCGCTCTGCGGCAGCGGCGTGACGAACGCGCTGATCGCCGTCGACGGCCCGGAGATTCCGGCATCGGACGGCAGCGCGCTCGAGTTCATCGACGCGATCGACGCCGCCGGCATCGACGAACAGCCGTTGCCGCGCGCGTGCAACGTCGTGCGCGAGCCGCACGTGTTTCGCGACGGCGACAAGCTGCTCGCGATCGTGCCGGCGCCCGCGTTCCGGGTGCGCATGACGATCGACTTTCCGGCACCGGTCGGCTCGCAATACGTCGACTACGACAGCGCGGCGGTGACGTATCGTACCGCGGTCGCACCCAATCGCACGTTCGGTTTTCGCCACGAGGTCGAAGCGCTGCTCGCGCGCGGGCTCGCCATGGGCGGCTCGCTCGACAACGCGGTCGTGTTCGACGTCGAGGGCCCGATGGTGCCTCTGCGCGCCGCCGACGAGCCGGCGCGGCACAAGGTGCTGGATCTGATCGGCGACTTCGCGCTCCTCGGCGCCTACCCGCAGTGCGAGATCATCGCGATCAAGAGCGGTCACGCGCTTCACTTTACCGCGGTGCGGGCGCTGGTCGACCGCGCTGCCGTCGGCGCGGCGAGCGCGGGCTAAGCGATGGCGATCATCGACGTGCGCGAGATCATGACGATCTTGCCGCACCGCTACCCGATGCTCTTGATCGACCGCATCCTTGAACTCGAGCCGATGACCTACGCGCGCGGCTACAAGAACATCACCTTCAACGAACCGATGTTCGCCGGCCACTTTCCGGGCAATCCCGTGTTGCCCGGCGTGTACATGATCGAAGCACTGGCGCAGCTCGGCGGCTGCACGGTGCTCGAGCCCGGCGACATGGCGCGCAAACTCGTGTATCTGGTCGGCATCGACAAGGTGAAGTTCCGGCGCCCGGTCGTGCCGGGCGACCGGCTCGATATGGAAGCGCGCGTGTTGCGCACGCGGCGCAACGTCGGCTGGGTGAGCGTCGAAGCGACGGTCGAGGGGAAGACCGCCTGCAGCGGCGAGCTGATGTTCTCGATCGGCGGCGACGCGGCCAGCACCGCCTACGGCGCGGCGATCCTGAACCAGTGATCCATCCGAGTGCCATCGTGCACCCCTCGGCGAATCTCGCGAAGGGCGTGGAAGTCGGTCCGTATTGCATCGTCGGCGAACACGTCACGATCGGCGCGCGCTCGACCTTGCTCGCGCACGTGATCGTCAACGGCCACACGACGATCGGCGAAGACGTGATCGTGCATCCGTTCGCTTCAATCGGCGCGACCTCGCAGGATCGCAAGGCGGCCGGCGAGATCTCGTATACGAAGATCGGCAACCGCACGATCATCCGCGAATACGCATCGATCCACCGCGCGACCGGCCCCGGAAAGTCGACCGTGATCGGCGACGATTGCCTGTTGCTCGCCTACACCCACGTCGCGCACAATTGCACCATCGGCAACGACGTGACGATGTCGAATCTGGCGCAAGTCGCGGGCCAAGTCGTCGTTGAGGACCACGCCGGCCTTGGCGGGATGGTCGGGGTGCATCAGGACGTGCGTATCGGCGCGTACGCGTTCGTCGGCGGCATGGCGCGCATCGTGCGCGACGTCCCGCCGTACTTTCTGGCCGAGGGCAACCCGGCCGAAGTGCACGGGCTCAACAGCGTCGGGTTGCGCCGGCGCAACTTCACCTCCGATACGATCGCCGAGTTGAAGAACGCCTACAAGCTGATCTACCGCTCCGGCAACAACATGCGTCAGGCGATCGAACTGCTGCGCTCCGAGGTCAGCAGCGACGCCGGCCGCCACCTCCTCGCGTTTCTCGAGGCTCCGTCGGAACGCGGCATTTTGAAATGACGGCCGCGCCGGTGCGCGTGTTCGTCAGCACGGGTGAAGCGTCGGGCGAACTGCTGGCCGCCGATCTCATCGGCGCCATGCGCGCGTGCGGCGCGAACGTCGATGCCGACGGCATCGGCGGCGAACGCCTCGAGGCCGCCGGCGTGCGCCTCACCCAGCGCAGCGCCGGCTGGGCATCGATGGGACCGCTGGATGCGATCGGCAAGATTCCCAAACTCTTGGCCGTTGCGTTGCGCACGGCGGCGGCGTTGCGCGCGCATCCGCGCGACCTCATCGTGCTGGTCGATTTCGGCGCCTTCAACCTGCGTCTCGCGCGCATGATCCGCACGCTCGGCACGACGACGCCGATCATGTATTATTTTCCGCCCGGCGCGTGGCTCGACAATCCGGGCCGCGCTCGAACAGTGGCGGAACTGTGCGATCCGGTGACCGCGTTCGTCCACCAGCGCGACTTCTATCAGTCGCTCGGATTGCCGATCAGCTATCACGGTCATCCGCTCGTCTCGACGATGCTGCCGCGCCCGTTGCGGGCGGCGCCGCCCCCCGGCGGCGGGGTTGTCGCGCTCTTGCCCGGCAGCCGTCCGGGCGAAATCGCGCGCCACACGCCGCGTTTGCTCAACGCGCTCGCGCTGTTGCGCGAACGCCGCCCGGAGATCACGGCGGTGCTCGCCGCGGCCGACTCGGCGGCCTACGCCGCGTTCGAAGAACTGTTGCGTTTGCGCTCGCCGCTGCCGGTGGAACTCGTACGCTCGGCGCGCGAAGCGCTGGTGCGCTGCGATGCGGCCGCGGTTGCGTCGGGAACCGCCGTGCTCGAAGCGGCGCTGCTCGAAGTTCCGTCGATCGCGCTCTACGTACTCTCGGAAGCGACCGCGAAAGTCGCGCGCCGCGTGTATCACCGGCCCTATGTCACGTTGCCGAACCTCGTGCTGGACGAAGCGGTCGTGCCGGAACTCTTGCAAGACGATGCCACGCCGCAGGCGCTGGCCGATGCACTCGGGCGCGCGCTCGACGCGCCGGATGCGCAGCTCGCGGGCTTCCGCCGTCTGCGCGAAGCGCTCGGTCCGCCGGATGCGCTCGAACGCTGCGCGCGCTTTGCGTTGCGGTTGGCCGGACGATGATCCGCATCTATCACACGAGCGACCTGCACGACCACCGGCACTTCGCCGCCCCGCTGCGACGTTTGCGCGCCGAGCGGCCCGGCTTGCTGGTCGATTGCGGCGACTCGCTGCGCGGTTCGCAAACGGTGTACCGCGGGCGCGAACCGATCGTCGACGAACTCGATGCGGCCGGGTACGACGTCACGGCCATGGGCAATCGCGAATTCCATTACCTGTTCGGTTTGGTCGGCCGCCGGCTGCGCAAGATGCATCATCCGGTGGTGTGCGCGAACTTGGTCGACGTGCGCGGCCGTGCGCTGCCCTTTGCTTCGGACGCGCTGGTGCGCGCGAACGACGGTGAGGCGGTGCGCTTCTTCGGTTTGCTCGTGCCGCAGTATCCCGCCGGTTCGCGCTGGGAGCGCATCTTCGGCTGGCGTTTTCTCGACCCGGTGACGGTCGCAACGGAGATCGTGCGCACGACGCCGCGCGGCGTGACGCTCGTGGCGCTCTCGCACCTGGGCTTGCGCGCCGATCGCGAACTCGCGCAGGCCGCGGGCGGCATCGACGTGATCCTCGGCGGTCATTCGCACGACACGCTGCCCGAACCCGAAGTGGTCAACGGCGTGCCGATCGTGCACGCGGGACCGTACGGCGCGTTTGCATCGTGCACCGAACTCGTGCGCGACGGCGATCGCGCGCGCATCGCGAATTTCGCGCTGCTTCCGCTGACGTGAGCGCCGCGATTCTCTTCGTGACCAACGGTCACGGCGAAGCATCGATTGCAGCGAAGATCGCGCGCGAGGTGCGCGCGCGCGCGCCGCTCGCGACCGAGCACCTGGCGCTGGTCGGCGAACGCTTCGGCGACGCGGATTTCCCCGACGTCGGACCGCAGCGCGCGATGCCCAGCGGCGGGCTCGTTGCGATGGGCAACGTTCGCGCCTTCGCCCGCGATCTCGGCGCGGGCTGGCTCGGCCTGTTCGCGGCGCAGTTGCGTTTTCTGGCCGGGGTGCGCGATCGCTACGCTGCCGTCGTCGCGGTCGGCGATGCGTATGCCGCCGCGCTCGTGCGCATCGCACGCCGGCCGTGGATCTTCGTCGGCACCGCCAAGAGCGCGTACGTGGCGCCGTATTCCGGCATCGAGCGGGAGATCATCGCGCCGGCCGCGCGGCTGTTCGTACGCGACGCAGCGACGGCGGACGTCTTGCGCCGGCACGGTCTGCGCGCCGAGGCGCCGGGCAACGTCATCGTCGATCTGCTGGCGGAAGATCGCCGTTACGCGTGGCCGGCTCCGGTGCGCATCGCGGTTCTGCCCGGCAGCCGCGAGCGCGCGTACGGCGACGCCGAACGGATCGCAACGATCGTCGACCGCGTGGCCGAACGCGTGCCCGGCGTGGCCGCCGTGCTTTCACTTGCGCCGACGCTCGAACGCGCGCGCTTCGCGCCGCTGCTCGAACGCCATCCCGCACTCGCCGTCTGGAGCGACGGCATCGGCGGCATCCTCGCCGGCGCGACGCTCGCGATCGGCCAAGCCGGTACCGCGAACGAAGCAGCAGCCGCCAGCGGCGTCCCGGTCGTCGCGCTCGATCTCAGCGACGATCGGCGCAGCGACTGGTACCGCATGCGTCAAGAACGTTTGCTCGCCGCGGGGATGCTGATCGTCCCCGGCGATCCGGCCGCGGCCGCCGACGTAATCGTCGCGCTGCTCGGCGATCCCGCGCGTTTGGCGCGGATGGGAGCGGCCGGCCGCGAACGCATGGGATCCGCGGGCGGCGCGGCCGCGATCGCGCAGGCGATCGTGCAACTCGCCGGAGCGCCGGCGTGAGCGCGGCCGATCGCACCGTCGTCGCGGCGATCGCGTTCATGTACGTCGCGATCCCGCTCTACGGCACGTTCGAAGTGCTCGATCCGGTGCGGCTGCCGATCCCGGCGCTGGTCGGCGCGCACGGCGCGATCGCGATCGCGCTGGCCATGCTGGCTGCCGCGACGATCTGCGCGTGGGGTGCGTTCCGCCGTCCGGCGCCGCGGCGCATCGTGCTCGCGCAACTGCTGGCCGGCGTCGCGATCGTCCCCGGTGCGCTGCTGGGCTTCGATCCGCAGACCGGGCTCGAACTCGCGCTGATCGTGCTGGCGATGGGCGTCGTCGGCGTGGCGCTCTACGGCTATGCGCAACTGCCGGGCGTGACGCGCACGATCGTGATCGCCTGGCTCGCATCGGCGGCGCTCGCGACGGTGACCGCGCTCGCGATGGTCGCGCTGCGCAAGCCCGCGGCGCTCTATGCATACAACAACGGGCGCGCGGTGGGCACGTTCCTCAACCCGAACGAACTCGCGGCGTATCTGCTGGTGGTCCTCGGCCTCGCCGCCGGCGTCGCGTGTTACGCGCGCAGCGCGCCCTTGCGGCTGCTCGCCGGCGTAACGCTGGTTGCGGGCCTCGCCGGTCTCGCGGCGACGTATTCGCGTTGGGGTTTGCTCTCCGCTGCGGCCGGAATGCTGTTTTTCGCCATCCTGGCGCGCAACCGGCGGATCTGGGCCGGTCTCGCGGTGGTGGTGCTGGCGGCTTTCGTGCTCGTGCTGGGCCCGGGGGCGGCGCATCACAATCCGCGCGACGACACCTCGCGCATCATCGCCTTTCAGACCGGCGTGCGGACGTGGCTTGCGTTCCCGCTTACCGGCGTTGGTCCGTTCGCTTACCGCCGCACCTACGAGGTGCTGCGGCCGCCGGAAGCGCCGGGTGGCGAAGCGCCGGTGGCCTTCGATCCGCACAGCCTGCCGCTGGCGTATCTCGACGAGTCGGGCCTGATCGGGTTCGGGGCGCTCTTGTGGTGCTGGTCGGTGTACATCCGCGAGATACCGCGGGTGCTGCGCGCGGCCGATCCGCGACGGCGCGCGCTCGTGTACGCGGTGGCGGCCGGACTCGTCGCGCTCAACGTGCACGTCCTCGTGAACACGATCAGCATCTACTTCGCACTGGCCACGCAAGGCGCGGCGCTGGCGCTGGCACTGGCGCAACGGGATCTGGATGCGCCCGCGGCTTGAACTGCTGGTTGCCGCCGCGCTGACCGCGTGCGCGCACCCCGCAGCCGGTCCGGCCCGCGCGCCGAGCGCCGCACCGGCCGCGACCGCGACGCCGTTGCCGCTGCACATTACGAGCTCCGGCGGAACCGGCCAATACACGACCCTGAGCGAGATGAAGCACCAGCGAACGATCTACATCATCCGCGCAACGTCGTTCGCCGCCGACACCGCGACCGGGCGCACGCCGACCGGCAGCGGCACCTTCGTCCAGCCGCACATCACCTTCATCGACCGCGACGGCGCGCGCACGGTCGCCGATGCGCCGGAGGCCGTCTTGACGAGTGCCGATAAGAGCGTTCTCATGACGGGCGGAGTACACGCGCGATCGCAAGACGGCAACGTGTTGTCCTGCGATCGTCTGCGCTATGATGGGACTTCGGAGCGCATCCATGGCGACGGCAACGTGGTGATGACCACGCCCTCCGGCCTCGTGCTGGCCGGCGACGAGTTCGACGGCGACGCCCGCTTGCAGAACGTCCGGGTGTACCGCCGCAAATGATGCAAGACCGCATCGTAATGACCGACCTCGTGAAACGCTACGGCACGCGCACGGTGGTCAAGAGCGTCAGCGCCGACGTGCAGCGCGGCGAAGTCGTCGGCCTGCTCGGCCCCAACGGTGCCGGCAAGACGACCACGTTCTACATGGTCGTCGGCTTAGTGCGCCCCGACAGCGGCAGCGTGACGCTCGAACGCGCGGGCGCCGGCCGCGACATCACGCTGGCACCGATGCACGAACGCGCGCGCGCCGGCATCGGCTACCTGGCGCAGGAAAACTCGATCTTCCGCAAGCTTTCGGTGGGCGATAACCTGCGCCTTATCTGGGAGATGAACGGCGTCGACGAAGAAGAGCGCGAGCGTCGCCTGCCGGCGCTGCTCGGCGAGTTCGGTCTCGCCGACTTGGTCGACGCGCGCGGCGATTCGCTCTCGGGCGGCGAGCGGCGGCGCGTCGAGATCGCGCGTGCCATTGCGACCGAACCCGCGTTTCTGCTCTTGGACGAACCGTTCACCGGCATCGATCCGATCGCCGTGGCCGATATCCAAGCGATGATCCGGCAGTTGCGCGATCGCGGACTCGGCGTGCTGATCACCGATCACCAAGTGCGCGAAACGCTGGCGATCGTCGATCGCGCCTACATCCTCAACGAAGGCAAGATCGAAGTCTCCGGCACCGCCGACGATGTGCTGGCCTCGCCCGTCGCGCGGAAGTTCTACTTAGGCGAAGGCTTCCGGCTGTGAGCACGCAGGCGCTGCGGCGCAACGCATCCGCGTTGCGCAACGAGCTCGAGCCGCTGCGCGTCACGATTCTCGACCGCTATCTCGTGGCCGAACTCGGCGGTCCGGCGCTCTTCGGTGCGGCGGCGTTCACGCTGATCTTCGTTGCGACGCAATTTCTCGCGATCGGCCGGCTCGTCTCGCAGCAGAACGTTCCGCTCTTGGTCGCGATCGAATATTTTCTGTGGGAGATGCCGGCCTATCTGCTCGACGTCGTGCCGATGGCAATGCTGTTCGGCACGCTGCTCTCGATCGGCCGGCTCTCCAGCGAGAGCGAGATCACGGCGCTCAAAGCCGGCGGCATCTCGCTGATCCGGATGTTTTTGCCGCTGGCCGTGGTGGGGCTCGTCGTCTCGTTCGCGGCTCTGATCGTGCAAGAAGCGCTCGTGCCGCTGGCCAACGATCAGGCCGCCTATCTGCAAGAAACCGCCATCGAACACGTGTCGCCCGCGGCCTCGAATCTCTCGGCCGTGACGAACCTTGCCGGCGGCGGCAAACAGGTGACGATTGCGGGCGGCCTCGACGCAGCCACGCAAACGCTGCTCAACGTCACCGTGCTGCGGTACGATTCCAAGCAAACGATCCAGGAGATGATCGTCAGCAAACGCGCCCGCTACAATGCGCCGAACTGGCAATTTCAGGACGCGACGACCTACCATTTCTCCGACGGCGACGTCTCGGACAAGATGGTCACCCCCGGCACGCTTTCGGTCGACATCGGCGAGCGTCCGAGCGAAATGGCCAAGCACACGCTCCAAGCGAACGATCCTGAGAATCTCTCGCGCAGCGAGATCAAGAACGCGCTCGATAACGTGAACCTGAGCGAATCGCAGCGCAAGCTCTTCACCGCGACCTACGCAGCCAAGCTTGCTCGCCCGTTCGCCTCGCTCGTCTTCGTGCTGTTTGCGTTTCCGCTCGGAATGCGGCGCATTCGCGGCGGCGGCGCCGCGCTCGGCTTTGGGCTTGCGCTGCTGATCGTGTTCGTCTACTACGTGATCACGACGATCGCGCTGTCGATCGGCAGTTTGGCGTTGCCGCTCGCCGGGATTGCGGCTTGGACGCCGAACGCTCTGTTCAGCTTGATCGGACTGTGGCTTTTGCGCCGGGCGTCGGCGATATGATCAGCGGCCTGCTGGTCGTACTCAGCATCATCGTGCTCGCCGGCGGCGTCGCATACGTCGGCGATCGCGTCGGTCATCAAGTCGGCCGCAAGCGGCTGACGCTCTTTGGTCTGCGCCCGAAGTACACGTCGACGATCGTCGCCGTCGGGACCGGGATGTTGATCGCGCTGATCGTAACGCTCGGCGCGCTGGCCGCATCGAGCTACGTGCGCGATGCGTTCTTCCGTTCGGGCCGGCTGCTGGTGCGCATCAACGAGCTGCAAGCGCAAGAACTCGCGCAAGAGAAAGAGCTGCAGCAAACGCGCGGCGGCAGCCTCGCCGTGCCCAAGCTCACGTTGATTGCCAACCGCGCCTGGACGTTCGATCTGTCCCGGAGCGACGCCGACCAAATCGACGCGTTCAGCAGCTTCTTCGATACGGTCGTCGGCATCGCCAACGCGCAGTTCGCGACCTCGGCGATCGGCCTGCGGCCGTACACGCACAAATCGTCCGAACCGGCGATCCACGCCGAGCTGCTCGAGCAGCTGGCGACGACGCGCGAGCACACCTCGGATCAGCATGCGCTGATCTTGTTCTTGCCGGTGGCCTCGCAGAATCTGTTCCGGGGCGAGGTGATCTCGTTTTCATTTGAGGCTTTCGAAGACAAGAAACTCGCTTCGGCCGGCGAGACGCTGGCCTCGATCGACATCGCGGGCGGAACGCCCAACGTCGACATCGGTGCGCTCGTGCTGCGCGTGCAGCAGACGCTCGCATCGCGCGACTACCCGCCGCAGTTCCTCTACCCGCCGTTGATCAACAGCGCGCAGGTGCAAGCCGTGACGAGTCAGATCCCGCACTTGCGCGGCCACTACCGGCTGATCGCGAAGACGCCGGCCGACCTGTACCCGCACAGCGGCCCGTTTCAGATCGACGTTGAGCTCGAGCCGACCCGCTGATGCTGCTCGGCGTCGATCCCGGCACGCGCAAGTGCGGGTACGCGATCATCGAACGGCTCGGCGCGCAGCCGCTCGCGCTCGGGATCGCGCCGTTGGCTGAGTTCGGCGCGCGCCTGACCGCGCTGCGCGCCGATTTCCCGATCGACATGGTCGCGATCGGCCACGGCACGAACGCCGGCGTCGTGTCGGCCGTGGTCAAAGAAGCGGGCCTGCCGTTCGCGCTGGTCGACGAGCGCGAGACGACGCTGCGCGCGCGGGCCCGTTTCTTCGCCGACCATCCGCCGCGCGGCTGGCGGCGCCTCATTCCTCGCGGTATGCTGCTCCCCGACCGGCCGATCGACGATTACGCGGCGCTGCTGATCGCCGAGCGGTACCTCCGTCTGGCGGTATAGATGCAGCGCCGAAGCGTCGCCGCCGTTGCTCTCGCGTGCATCGCTCTGACGGTGCTGCCGGCGCGCGGCGCGGCGACACCGCTGGCCGACGTGCCGTCGAGTCACTGGGCATATGCCGCGATCCAGACGCTCGCGGCCGACGGCCTGATCGACGGCTATCCGGACGGTTCGTTCAAGGGCGACCGCCCGCTGACGCGCTACGAGATGGCGGCGATCGTGGCGCGTGTGATCGCGAAGATCGAGGCCGGCGGCGCGTCGACCGCATCGAAGACCGACCTCGACGCGCTGCAGAAACTGATCGATGCGCTCAAGGATGAGCTCGACGCGCTGGGCGTGCGCGTGACGACGCTGGAAGACGCGGTGAGTTCGCTCGATCGCCGGACGCGCGTCGCGCAGTCGCTTGCGGTGCACGGCACGATCCTCGGCAACGGTTCGATGAGCCAGTTTCCGGTGCTGCCGCTCAACGTGGCCGGCGGCGGGATCGACCGGTTCGTCAACGCCTACGCGAGCGCGCCCGACGACAACAACCCGCTCGAAGCGCTGAACGGTCCCCAGACGATCCTGCGCTCCGATGCCCGTTTCGATTTCATCTACACCGTCGACGACAACCTGACGGTGTCGGTGCCCGTGCACGTGATCGATTACGGTTCGGGTTCGTCGTATGCGCAGCAGTTCGCGATCTCGCCCGACGTGGTCGTGAGCGTCGCGCAAGCCGGCGCGTTCACGAATCTCACGCTGCGCGAAGCACAACTCGACAACCTCGACTCCTCACGCTTGGGTCTTGCTTACCGCGCGCCCGATGCGGCCCAGCAGAACGCGTACGCCGATCCGACGCAGGCGTTTCCGCGCGGCTTCGAGATCGGCGGAATTCTCAATGGGCTGACGACGTTTCAGCTGTCGTTCTCGCGCGTCGATGCAACGTTGATCAACACGCAGAATTATCTGCCGGCGCAATCCGGCAACGGGTTCGCCAACAACTACTTGGCGCCGGTGGTGCCGCCGCAGGGCGGGCTCGTTCAAACCGGGTCGGCGGCGACGGTCGATTCGTTCACGGCCGGTGCCGGCGGCCTTGCCGCGGTGTACTTGAGTAAGAAGGCCGTGGCGGGCACGGTCGTCATCACCTCGTATGCGGTGCCCGGCGGCGTCGCCGCAACGCCGGCGTTCGCGTACATCGACGGCTCGAACGAAGTCGTGTTCGCGATGCCGCTGCCGGCCGGCGCGCACATCTCGATCGGCTATCTCGGACTCGGTTACACGAACAACGCGATCCCGCAGCGCTATCAGGCCGGCTTGCGCATCAACCAGCAATTCGCCGGTTTGCCCGGCGCCGAGGTCGGCCTGACGCTGCATCGCCTGTGGGATGAAGACCTCGGCCAGGCCGGCTCGCCTGCCGGCGTCGATCTCGGCGTCAACGCGTTGCCGGACGGCGACTTCGGCGAAGTGAGCGACTCGGTGTTCGGCCTCGATTTCCAAGCGCCGCTGGCGCGCGGAACGTATCTGTTCGGTGAAGTCTCGGCCAGCCGCTGGACGCCCGATCAGCAGTTCGTGGCCGAAACCGGCGCGTATGCGGCCGTCGGCGGTGTGAAGCTGAAGCTCGCGCAGGCGAGCGTGACGCTGCAGTACCAATCGATCGGCGCGAACTACCTCGACGGCGCGCCGCTGCGCTTCTTCGGCAACGCGCCGCCCACGTGGGCGAATTACCAAGGCGATTTCTTTCCGCAGTTCTTCGGATTCGCCAACACGCTCGCCGTCAACCAAGCCTTCGACAACGCGATCAACGCCGGCGCGCCCGGGCGCTCGGCGACGGCGTCGAACCCCGCCCTGACGTTCATCTATCCGGTGTTCAACCCGTTCGTCGCGAGCGGCCCGGATTTTTACAGCGCGTTCGCGCCCAATACGCAAGGCCCGTCACTGACCGTGCAGTTGCCGATGCGCGTCGCGGGCCGCGCGATCGACGGCCGGCTGTTCGCCGAGCACCTCACCGAATTGCAGGCGAACGCCAACGCGACCAGCACCTTCGGTCCGCAAGTTCCGACTGCCGTGCGCGCAACCTTCGATAAGCTCGATGCGGGCGCGACGTTCGGCGTGGGTGCGGCATCGGTCAATCTCTCGGGCACGCTCGAACATCTCCGCCGCAACGACACGACCGCCCTCACCTACATTCCGTACAATCCGGTAACCGCGACGTACGATCCGGGCGCGCTCGCAGCCTATCAGGCGGCCGGCGGCGCGCGCGCGGTGTACTATCCCAACTACGTCAGCCTCTACCACACGCTGCTGGCGGCCGGATTGACTCTGCCGGTGACGCGCGACCTCGCGCTCAACACGCGCTACAGCGATCAGCGCTACTTCGGCGCGTACGGCACGACGCTCTCGCAGAATATCGGCGGAATCAAGGATCAGATCGACTTCGGCCTCACCTACACGGTGCCGAAGACGTCGAGTTCCGTCGGCTTGACCTTCCGTAACTCGACGTACAAAGACGCTGCGCTCTCGAGCTACAATCTTTCCGCGAACGGTGAGGACGTGAACTTCACGATTCGCTTTTGAGCGGCGCCCGCGGATCGCTGCTCGGGTTGACGGCGGCGCTGATCGTGGTGCTCGCGGCGCTCGCGCAGCTGAGTGGGGATGCCCTCTACGGCGGGATCGCGCTGCGGGGATCGGTGCCGCACGCGCTGGCCGGCGACTGGCCGTTCGCGCTCGCGGCGAACAGCGGGCTCGACCGTATCCCCGGCGTGCGCCTGGCGCTCGCGCGCGGCGCGATCGTGCGCGACGAACCCGAGCGCGCCACGGCACTGCTGGCGAGCTTGCCCGATAGCGCCGACGTGATCGATCTGCGCGGCCGCGCTGCGCTCTTGGTGAACGACAAGCAGACGGCATTGCGCGATTTTGCCGCGTCGGGCGACTTTATTGCCGCGCAGGCCGCGATCGACGCGCTCGGCACGGAAGATCCGCGCGCGGCGCTGGCCCTGGTGCGCGATTTCGAGCAGCGGCTGGCCCAAAACGATGCGAGCCCCGAGATCAGCGCCGAGGTCGATTTTCGCGAGGGCGAGATCGCGACCGCCGCCTATTGGCGTTATCCGGCGCAGCGCGATTACTACGCGCGGGTGTCGCTCGATGCGTTCGCCCGGGCGCTCGAGCGCGCGCCGAACGAAGAGAAGTACCTGCTGAATTATGCCGGTGCCGCGATGCGTACCGGCGACGTCGAGGCCGCGAAGCGCACGTTTCTGCGGGCGTCGGAAGTCGTTCCCGACAGCGTCGATGCGTTCACCGGGATCGCGAGCAGTTCGGCCGCGCTCGGCAATTGCGCGGCCACGCGCACGGCGTTTGCGCAAGCGCAGCGCTTTGCCGCCGGGCAGCACCGCACGGTCGACGTCGTCGGCAAAGGCTATCCGGCGGAGATTCGCGCGGCGATCGCGCGCTGCAACGGGTGAGGATCGCCCTCGACGCGCAGCTCGCCGTGGGCACGGCGACGGGCATCGGGGTGTATCAGCGCGATCTCGCGCGCGCGCTCGCCGCGGCCGGCACCGACGTGCGCGCGCTGCAGTTTTCCGCGCTGGATCCGTGGCGCTTCGACCGGCGCGTGCTGTGGGACCAAGTGCTGTTGCCGGTGTTCGCGGCCCGGAGCGGTGCGCAGTTGCTGCACGCCGCTTCCGGTACGATGCCGGCGGCGCGCACGCTGCCGGTGGTCGTGACCGTGCACGACATGGCGTGGCTGCGGGTTCAGGCGCACACGCGTGCCTACGCGCGCGCGTACTTCGGCGGCCTGATGAAACGGCTCTATCGCGGTGCGGCGGCCGTGATCACGGATTCAGCCTTCGCGCGCGATGAGTTTCTCGCGCTGGCGGGCGCGCGCAGCGACGTGCACGTGGTGTATCCCGGCGTCGACGCGCGTTTCGCCGCGATCGTGCGGCAGCCGCAAGCGCGGCCGCTGGCCTTCGTGGTCGGCACGGTCGAACGCCGCAAGAACTTGCTGCGCGCGATCGAGACGCTCGCGGCCGTGCCCGATCTCGATCTCGTTGCCGTCGGGCCGCCCACCCCGTACCTCGATGAAGTGCGGGCGCGCATCAGCGCGCTTGGTCTCGGCGACCGCGTGACCATACGCGGCTACATTGATCGCGCCGACCTCGACGCGTTGTATGCGAGCGCAACGCTGGCGCTGGTGCCCTCGCGCTACGAAGGCTTCGGTTACGGCTTAGCCGAGGCGCTGTGCGCGGGACTGCCGGTCATCGCCGCGCGTTCGTCGTCGCTCGTCGAAGTAGCCGGCAGCGATGCGACGCTGATCGATCCCGACGATGCCGCCGGCTGGGTCGACGCGGTGCGCGCGCTGCTCGCCGATCGGGACGCTGCCGAAGCACGCGCCGCAGCCGCGCGTGCGCGCGCCGTCGTGCGCTTCAACTGGCCGCTCGCCGCCGCCGCCTGCACGACGATCTACAAACGGATCCTTCATTAGGCGGCGGCTTGGGCGAAGCCCAAACGCAACGGATTCGACGACGTCGAATCCTAGTACACCGGCGAGCCGGGTGCGCCGGGTGCGACGCTGCCGTCGTCTTGGGCGAACACCAAGCGCAACGGATACGATGACCCGCCCTCGGGCATCGTGGTGATGCGCAAGCTGCGATAGGTGCCGGGCGCGATCGTCTCTTGCCAGATCTTGTAGCGTGAGTAGGCCGTGAGGCGGTGCGCTTGCACGATCGTGTCGTCGATGATGAACGTGCCGGTGGCATCGCCGCCGCGCGGATTCGCGTAGAGCGCGATCGCTTGTCCGAAGCGCGAGGTGTTGACGATCACCACGCGCACGGATTGCATCACGCCGTAGTCGCCCGAGAGCGCTTCGCCCTCGCGCAGGTTCGGCAGCGGCAGCTGACCGATCGGGATCTCGAGCGGCGGCGAATCGGTGAAGAACGTGTAGTCGGAGAAGAATTCGGGCACCGGATACTGGCCGCGCGCATGCGGCGCGCCGCCGGCGAGCAGGTTCGCCGCATCGGCCGATTGATCCAGCGGCGCATCGGCGTGTTGCGCGACGACCGCGATGTTCAGCGGATCGCCGCTCAGCTCGCGTAACTGCATGATGCCGTTGACGATCGCATTCGGCGGCAGGTTGTGGTTGACGATGTTGACGGTGGCCCCGGGCGGGATCGTGACGATCGTGCCTTCGTTGCTGCGCGCACGCACCAGGAACGAGCGCGTCGCGTTGTGCCCGACTTCCATCTCGTTCGCTCCGGGACCGGCCAGCGCCGCGATCACGTGCAGCACGGCGGGCGTCGCCGCCTTGTTCGTCGCCTTGACCAGGATGCGGCGCGCGGGTTCGGTGCCCGGATTGAAGTGGTAGTACAAGAAGCGCTGCGATGCGGTGCGGTCGATCGTGGCGGTGAACAGCACGCCGTCGGCGGTCAGCCGTTCGGGATAGTCGCTCACCAGCAGCTGGCTCGGTGCGACTCGCGGCAGCGCATCGTTCTCGATCGCAACGTGCGTGGTGCCGTTCGCGGTGATGTACGCATCGCCGAGAATCTGGATCGGCACGTCGACCGAGATGTGGTTGTCGGTCGGCAGCGGCGCGTGGACGGCGACGGCGTCGGCCGGCACGTAGATGCGGGCGCCGGGGCGCAGCGTCGCGGCGGCTTCGGCGGCTTCGATCGCGGTGCTGCGCAAGAACTCCACCGACGCCGGATTGCCGGTGACGTGCAGCGGCAGCGCGCCCACGATCGTGCCCGCGTCGTAGGCGACGCGCACCGCGACGTCGCGCGTCAGCCCGCGGCTGTCGCCGACGGTGACGATCGTATTGCCGACGGCGACGCCGGTGATGGCGAGCGTGCGCGCGGTTTGGTCGACGGTCACGGTAGCGATCGCAGGATCGGCGGCGACGGCGGTGATCGTACCGGCCGCGCTGTTCACGCGGGCGAGGATCGTGCGTCCCGGTTCGATTGCCGGCGTCGCGGGCGTGACCACGATCGGCGGCGGGGTCGGCGTGGGCGAGGGGCTCGGGCCTTCGGACGGTGCGGTTTCCCCGGGCGCGGGTGACGGCGAGACTTCCGGCGAGGCTCCGGGCGATGCCTCAGCCGCCGGCGAGGTCTCGGCGCTGGGCGAGCTCTCCGCGGCCGGCGACGGGGTCGCAAGGGGACCCGCGTCCGTGGTGGGGATCGCCGGGTTGACCGGGCCGGATGGCGCCGGCACGGGCGGGTTGATCTGAGCGCCCACCGTTCGGGCGAGCACGACGACCAGGAACCCAATCACAGCGATAGCCGTGAACGCGCGACGCAATACGAACCTCCGCGGCATATTCGTCCGCCGCGGCGCGATTAAGCGATCTTCATCTCGCGCGAGACGGCCGAAGCCAGCAACGTCTTGTACCCGACAGCCGGGAATAAAACGGTTACGAGGTCCTTCTCGGCGCGTTCGACCGTGCCTTGCCCGAATTTTGTATGATAGACGACATCGGCGATGCCGTAGCCGGAGAGCGCATGGTCGCGTCGGCCCTGCAAACAGTTCTCGCACGCGCCGCACGAGTCGGCGGTGAAGTTCTCACCGAAGTAGTTCAGGATGAAGCGCCGGCGGCATGACGTCGTCTCCGCATATTGCAGCATCATCGCGAGCTTGGATTGATCGTAGCGCTTCTTGGTCTCGTAGTTGGCGAGATCGAGCACCGCTTCTACGCTCGCATGCTTGGCCAAGATGTACTTCGCCCGCGACGAGGCTTCGATGAAGCCGGCTTTCTTGAGCAGTGCGAGGACGACTTTGAGCTTGGTCAGCGGCAACTGCGTGATCTTGCGCAAGTCGGTGAGCGAGACGCCGCCCTCTTGAGTGCCGAAAATTTCGAGCGTGCCGAAAACGCGCTGCACTTCCTCGATATCGGGATACTTGCCGGTGAGGAAGTAGTTCTGCACGCGCGTGTCGCTCATCCGGTAGACGAGGATGCACTTCGACGGCTTGCCGTCGCGACCGGCGCGGCCCGCCTCCTGCGTGTAGGCTTCGATCGAACCCGGCAGATCGTAGTGGACGACGAAACGGATGTTCGGCTTGTCGATGCCGAGGCCGAACGCATTGGTCGCAACGACCGCCTTGATCGCTTCTTGCATGAACAGTTCGTGCACCGCGATGCGATCGTGCTTCTGCAACTTCGAATGATAGACGGCGGCCGGGATGTCGAGCTGCTCTTGCAGATATTTCTGCACTTCGAGCGCGTTCTTGATCGTGGCGGTGTAAATGATCCCGGTGCCTTCGAGATCGTTGTTCTCGAACAGGGCCTTGATCGCGCGCAGCTTGCCCGCTTCGTTTTCCGCCCGGCGCACGCTATAGATCAAGTTGGGACGGTCGAATCCGCGCACGATCGGTTTCACGTCGGGCACGCCCAGTTGCGTGAGGATGTCTTCGCGCACCGCCGGCGTGGCGGTTGCGGTCAGCGCAAGAACCGTCGGCTTGCCGAGCGCCGCGATCACGCGGCCGAGGTTGAGGTAGGCCGGACGGAAGTCGTGACCCCACTGGCTGATGCAGTGCGCTTCGTCGATCACGAACAGCGGCACGGTCAGCTTCTGTAGAATCGCGACGAACGCGTCGTCCTCGAGCTTCTCGGGCGTGACGAAGACGATCTTCATGGCGCCTGAGGCGATGCGCGCGATGCCGGCCGCTTCCTGATCTTCGGTCAAGGTTGAATTCAGCGCGACGGTCTCGTGGACGCCGTGCGATGCGAGCATGTCGATCTGATCTTTCATCAGAGCGATCAGCGGCGATACGATGACGGTGGTGCCGGGCAGCATCAGCGCCGGCAATTGATAGCACAGCGACTTTCCGGCACCGGTGGCCAGAATGGCCAGCGTATCCTCGCCTGCCAAGACGCGGTTGATAACTTCTTCTTGGCCGGGGTTGAAAGTCTCGTATCCGAAACGCTCGCGTAGCGCAGCGTAGAGTTCCACTGGGCCTCTCCCACACGATGATGACGGGGCGACGCTTGAAGCCCCCTGCCTAAAGGGGGCGCAAAACATAGCCGAGTCAGACGGTCACGGTATTCCCCTACCCGCTACCGTCTAAACGGTTACATAGGCCGGGATGGACCAGCTCGGGTCCGAACCCTCCGACGAGTGTCCCTCTATCGTACCTGGCGTCCCCTAACCTTCGCTCACCTGGTCGGTCAGGATGCCGTCGTGCGCACGCTCACAACGGCGATTGAAACGGGCAGGCTCGCGCACGCCTATCTGTTCTCCGGACCCCGCGGTTCGGGCAAGACCTCGGCCGCCAAGATCCTCGCCCGCTGCATCGAGTGTGAGATCGGCCCGACCGCCACGCCCGACAACACGTGCGCCAACTGCATCGCGATCCTCGAGGGCACCGCGTTCGACGTGATCGAGATCGATGCCGCATCGAACCGCGGAATCGACGAGATCCGCGCGCTGCGTGACGCAGTGAAGTTCCCGCCGTCGGTAATGCGTTCGAAAGTCTACATCATCGACGAAGCGCACATGCTCACCAAAGAGGGCGCGAACGCGTTTCTCAAAACGCTCGAAGAGCCGCCGCCGCACGTCACGTTCATTCTCGCGACGACGTCGCCCGAATCGTTGCCGCCGACGATTCTTTCGCGCTGTCAGCGCTACGCGTTTCGCCGCATCTCGATCGAAGTGATGATCGCGCGCATGCGCGAGATCGCGGACGCCGAGGGCATCCAGATCGACGACGGCGCGCTGGGCGCGATCGCATACCGCGCCGACGGCGGATTGCGCGACGCGTTGACGATGCTCGAGCAAGTCGCCGCCTTCGGCGCCGGACACGTCGACGTCAAGACCGTGAACGACGCGTTCGGCCAAACCGGACGGGCGTTTGCGCTCGCGCTGCGCGATCAATCGCTGGCCGGCGATGCCGCCGCCGCACTGCACACGATCGACGATGCGAGCGATGCGGGCACCGACATGCCGGGCTTGATCCGTGCGCTGATCGCGGAATTCCGCCACCTGCTGGTGGCGCGCGTCAATCCGGAATTGCTCGCGCGCGATCTCGCGGCCGACGACGCCGCCGCCGCGCAAGAGCGCGCGCAGACGGTCTCACAAGCGCGGCTCGTGCGCGCGCTGCGGCTGTTCGGCGATGCGCTCGCGGCCGCGCGCACCTCGGGCAACGCGCGCCTCGAACTCGAGACCGCGATGCTGCGTTTCGTTTTGCAAACCGAAGACCCGACGTTGGAAGCACTGGCCGCGCGCGTGACGGCAATCGAAGGCGGCGCACCGGCACCGGCGCGTCCGGCAGCGGTGCCGTCGCCGCCGCCCCGCGCGGCTGCAATACCGGCGCCCGCGCCGGCTGCCAAGCCCGCCGCGAAACCCGTGGCCGCGCCGGCGGCGTCGCCGGCACCGGTACCGGCCGCCGCCCCTGCGCAGGCGCCGACCGTGTCGGGTCCGTTGACGACCGCGAAGCTGCGCTCGTTGTGGCAGAACGTGCGGGCGCGCGCGGAGAGCGAGAAGCCCTCGATGGCCGCCACGCTCAGCCGGGCCACGATCGAGTCCGTCACCGACGAGCTGATTACGCTGCGCATGCCCGACACGACCGGGGGCGAAGCGCTCAAGCGCAGCCTCGATACGCTCGTGAAGGCGGTCGAGGGTGTTGTCGGACGGGCGATGCCCGTGCGCGTCGTGGTCGGCAGCCCCGCGCCGGTTGCAGCCAGCGATCCGGCAACGGACGGCGAATTCCCCGAAGAGCATCCCGACGACGTCGCGCGGTACGCGTTCGACCGGCTTCTCTGATGCGCACCCGCTCACAAAGGACGAACTCGTGAATCAGGCCCAGATGATGCAGCAGCTCAAGAAGATGCAGCAAGAGATGGCGCGCGTGCAAGATGAACTCGCTAACGCGACGGTCGAAGGCAGCGCCGCCGGCGGCGTTGTGACGTGCGCGGTCAACGGCGAATTTCGCGTGACCAAGCTGACGATCAAGCCCGAAGCCGTCGATCCGGAAGACATCGAGACGCTCGAAGATCTGCTCGTCGTTGCGCTCAACGATGCGATCCTCAAAGCCAAAGCACTCAGCGAACAGAAGATGGGCAAACTGACCGGCGGCATGAAGATTCCCGGACTGATGTAGTGGCCAACGGCGTCGCCGGACCCGTTGCCGCTCTGATCAACGAATTCTCGAAGTTGCCGACGATCGGGCCGAAGACTGCGGCGCGGCTGGTTTTTCATTTGCTCAACAAGCCGCGGGCGGATGCGGAATCGCTGGCGGATGCGATCATTGCGCTCAAAGACCGGGTGCGGTTGTGTTCGTCGTGCTTTTCGATCACCGAAGAGGATCCGTGTTCGATTTGCAACGACTCGCGGCGCGACGCGCGCGTTTTGTGCGTTGTCGCGGAAGCGAAAGATATCTTCGCGCTCGAGCGCACGTCGGCGTACAACGGGCGCTATCACGTTCTGGGCGGGTTGATTTCGCCGATGGACGGGATCGGGCCGGCGCAGCTGCGCGTCAAGGAACTCATCGAGCGCATCGGTTCCAACGGCTACGAAGAATTGATCGTCGCCACCAACCCCAACGCCGAGGGTGAAGCCACGGCGCTCTACCTCTCGCGCCTCGTCAATCCGCTCGGCGTGCTCGTCACGCGCCTCGCCTACGGTCTCCCGATCGGCGGCGACCTCGACTACGCCGACGAAGTCACCCTAGCCAAAGCCATCGAAGGCCGCCGCACCCTCGCCTAACCAACATCCCCCCGCGCCCGCTGTCATCCCGACCGGGCGCTCCGCGCGGGATGACATACATAACAGAGCGGCGTTGCGACTTGACGGGATAGCTGTGGAGGGGCGTCACAGTACCCGATATGGATGACTCTTCGCCGGCCGGCGCGGGCCTTCCGCGGCCCATGTCGATCGGCGAGATTCTCGACCGCGCGATCTCGACGTATGTGCGCCGGTGTCTCCCGCTGTTCGTGATCCTCGCGATCGTGATCGTTCCCGTGACGCTGCTGCAACTTGCTGCATCGCCCGGCTTCTCGCACGTGAGCGATGTGTTCGCGGAGATGAATCGTTTGCCGGTGAGCGACACGATCGATCGCAACCGCCTCATGGGCGAAGCGCTGCGCGGCATCAACGCCGGCTCAATTTTCGCGCTGTTCATCCTGTGGCCGGTCATCCTGTTTCCGCTCACGCGCAACGCCGTCTACACCTACGCCGACGGTGCGCTGGAAAACACGCCGGTTTCTATTGCCGCCGCGTATCGCGCTTCGTTCGCCCGCTGGTTCGCGCAGATCGTCGTGGTGATCGGCTATTTCGCCATCGCGTGCGCGATCGCCGTCGCGGTCTTTTTGGTATACGCCTTGATCCTCGTGGTCGTGTTCCTCGTGGCCGGCCGGGGCGCGGCAGCCGGAATTGCAATCGTCGTCGTCACGATTCCGTCGTTCCTCGCGTTCTTTCTCGGTTATGCGCTCTTGAACGTGGCATTCGAGCTTTCGGCCGTGAGCCTCGCGTTGGAAGCGAATAATCCGTTTCGCGCGATCGAGATCGGCTGGCGCCGCACATTCGACCGTGCATTGCGCCGTCGCACGGTCGGCGTTGCGCTCGCGTTCTCGGCGGTCGAGGTCGTCGGTTCGCTCGCGGTGGGTGCCGTGAGTTTGCTGTTGCAAGCGCTGACGCATCTCGCGTTGCTTGGCGCCCTCGTGTCGGCGATCGGGCAGATCGTGATTTCGGGCGTGCTCGGCGTGTTCATGGTCGCCTATGCGCGCGACGTGCGCCTGCGCCGTGAGGGCTACGATTTGCTGCGCGCGGCGAGCGAGCCGGCAGCGGCAACGTGAGCGCCGGCTGGCCGGCCGGCGATCCGCGCGACGTCGCGCGTGCGATCGCGCACGAAGCGCGCTTTCGCGGCGACACGGCGCCCGCTGCCGCGGGGCCGACGCTGCTCGAGCGGTTGTTCGCCTGGATCGGCGACCGGCTCCACGACATCTTGCGCGGTATCGATCACGTGCTCGGTCCGGCAAACGCGTTGAGCGGCGTGCTCGCGGTCGTGCTCATCTTGGCGGTGATCGGTGCCGCGATCGTGCTCGTGGTGCGCATCGCGCGCATTCGCGGCCGCGAACCGCGGCCGATGGCGGACGCGGCGATAACGGTGCTTGAGGCCGCGCTCACGAGTGCGCAATTGCTGGAACTTGCGCGGCGTTATGCGCACGAGGAACGCTGGCACGACGCGGCATCGGCGCTCGTGCGCGCAGCGCTGCTCGCGCTGGATGAAACGGGCCGGCTGCGCTACGACGCCGCGCGCACGGCGGGCGAAGCGCGGCGGCTGCTCGGCGATCCCGGCTTCGATGCGTTCGAGCGCGAGGCGACGGCGGCGCTCTTCGCGGCCGGAGCGGCTACCGCGGACCGCGTTGCGCGGCTGCGCGCGGCGTACGCGCAAACCTTCGGCGTGCCGGCGTGATCGCATGGCTGCGCGTGCACCGCGGCGACGTGATCCGCGCGGCGCTGGCCGTTGCGGGGCTGATGCTGGTGGCGTTCTTGACCAAGCCGCCGCCGCAAGCCGAGCTCGACACTTATTCGGTCACCGATGCGCGCAGCGGCGGCTATGCCGCGTGGGAAGAGCTGTTGCAGCGCGAGGGTGTTGTGGTCGAGCGGTTCGACCGCCGTCCGGTCGAACTCGACGGCACGATCGATACGCTGATCGATGCCTACAGCGTGGCGCCGTTGCCCGACGGCGTCCGTCTCGATGCCGATACGCGCGCACTCGCCGATTGGGTGGGCCGCGGCGGGCGCCTCGTGCTGATCGGCCGCAACGGCGCAACGGCCGCGCAAGAGACCAAGCTGCTGCAGCGTCCCGCCGAGCGCAGCGCAGGCGCTGCCGGCGGTCCGTTGCGCGCGCAGGCGTTCGGGGGCGCGGTCGAGCAGCTGGCGACGTTTTCGTCCGATCGTTTCGTGCGCGGGAAACCGGCCCCGCGCACGCGCGTGCTCTTGGCCGATGGCGGCGGCGCGTTGATCGTGCGCGTGGGGCTCGGGCGCGGCGCGATCCTCTACGTGAGCGATCCGCGTTTGTTCGCGAACGCGGCGCTCGCGCGCGATGACAACGCGCGGCTGGCGTATCTGCTCGCGCGCCCGCGCGCACCCGGACGGATCGTGGCCTTCGACGAAGCGCTGCACGGCGCGCTGCACGAGCGCGGCTGGCTCGCCGCGTTGAGCGTTCCCGTTCGCGTGGCGCTGGCGGGCGCGGTGCTGACGATCCTGATCGCGCTGGCCGGCGGCGCGCTGCGGCTCGGACCGCCGGTTACGCTGCGCGCGGTGCGCGAGCCGGCCTCGGATGAATTCATCGCGGCCGTGGCGGCGCTCTACGGGCGCGCGCACGCGCGGCGCGATGCGATCGCGCTGCTTGCCGCCGGCGCGGACGTGCCGGGCGAGACCGCAGTGCAATTGCGCCTGCTGCGCGAACGCCAGACGCCGAGCGACGCAGACCTGATTCGAAGCGCCGCGCTGGCGCAGGCGCTGCGAGGGGAGCACGGATGAACCCGGGGGCTACGGAACTTGCGCACCGCTTACGGGCGGGTCTCGCAAACGTCATCGCGGGCAACGAAGCGCCGACGTTCGCCGTCCTGGTCGCGCTGCTCGCGGGCGGCCATCTGCTGCTGGAAGGCGTGCCGGGCACCGCCAAAACGCTGATCGTACGTACGCTCGCGCGGCTGTTAAACGCCGGGTTTCGCCGCATTCAGTTCACGCCCGACCTGATGCCCTCGGACATCGCCGGCACGACCGTGTTCGATCCGGCCAGCGGAACGTTCTCGTTCCGGCGCGGGCCGGTCTTCACCAACCTCGTGCTGGCCGACGAGATCAATCGCACGCCGGCGAAAACGCAGTCGGCCTTGCTCGAAGCGATGGAAGAGCGCCAGGTGACGATCGACGGCGAGACCCATCCGATCGCCGCGCCGTTCTTCGTGTGCGCGACGCAGAACCCGATCGAGTTCGAAGGCACTTATCCGCTGCCCGAAGCGCAGCTCGACCGCTTCATCGTGCGCGCGCGCACCGGCTATCCGAGCGAAGACCAAGAGCGCGCGCTGCTGGCGCGAACGGTTGCGGGTTTCGATGCGCACGATTTGGATACGGCCGGCATCGAGCCGGTCTGCGACGCGCACGAGATCATCGCGGCGCAGCGCGAGGTGCGGGCGACGCACGTCGAGCCGAACGTGCAGGCGTATATCCTCGCGCTGGCGATCGCAACGCGCACGGCGCGCGACGTCTCGCTCGGCGCGAGCCCGCGCGGTGCACTGGCACTGCTCGCGACCGCGCAAGCCGCCGCGGTGATCGACGGCCGCGTGTTCGTCACGCCCGACGACGTCAAAGCGGTCGCGCCGCTCGCGCTCGCGCACCGCATCATCGTGCGCCCCGAGGCGGAACTCGAAGGCGTGAACGCCGACGCGATCGTGACGCGTATTCTGGCCGGGGTTCCCGCGCCGACGTGATGCGCGTTCGTCCGGGCGCGTGGCTCGGACCGCGCGCAATCGCGCCCGCGCTCGCGCTCTCGATCGCGGCGGGGCTGCTCGCGCGCACGTATCCATGGGCACCGGTCGTCGCCGTGCTGGCGGCGGCGTTCGTTCTCGCCTGCGTGCTGGATGCGCGCGCCAGCAGCGGGATGTTGCGCTGGCGGCGGATCGCACCCGAACGTTACGCGCTCGCGCGCGCCGATGCGTTTCGCTACGAGCTGGAAAATCACGCGACGCTGCCGCTGCGCGTCGGGATCGTGGAAGCGCCGGTGGCGAAGCTCGCCGTCGCGCTCGCTCCGGCGCAGGTGCTGGTTCCCGCGCGCAGCCGCACCGTCGCCGAAGTGGCGTTCGTGCCGCGCGAACGCGGCCGGACGGCGCTCGGCGATTCGTACGCCTGGTATGAATCGTCGTTCGGTTTGGTGCGTCACCGCGTGCGGCTCGCCGGAGCGCAGCCGATCCGCGTGCTGCCGGATTTGAGCGCCCTCGACGGCTCGGAAGATCTCGCGCTGCGCGCGCGTTTGATCGACGCCGGATTACGGCGCCTGCGGCGGCGCGGCGCCGGTACGGAATTCGAGAGCTTGCGCGAGTACGGTACGGGCGATGCGTTTCGCGACATCGATTGGAAAGCGACCGCGCGCCGCGGCCGCGTGATGGTCGCGCAGCACGAAGTCGAACGCAGCCAGCAAGTGATCGTGGCGATCGATGCCGGGCGCCTGATGGCGGCGCGGCTCGGCGACCGGCGCAAGCTCGACTATGCGGTGTCGGCAGCGCTGGGCATCGCGGCGCTCGCGCGGCGCGCCGCCGATCGCGTCGGGGTACACGCGTTCGCCGGACGCACGCTCGCCGCCGTCGCGCCGGCGAACGGCAACGCGCAAGCCGCCGCAATCGTCGAAGCGCTGGCCGACATCGAACCGCAAGCCGAAGAGTCCGATTACGAACGCGCGGCGCTCACGTTGCGCACGAGCTATCGCAAGCGCAGCCTGGTCGTGGTGTTCACCGATCTCTTCGATCCGGTCGCCTCGGCGACGGTGCTGGCGGCATTGGCGCTGCTCGTGCGCACGCATCTGGTGCTCGTCGCGCTGGTGAACGACGCCGCGATCGCCGACGCGCTGGCCGCCGAACCGCTCGATGCGAACGCCGCCTATCGTGCCGCCGTCGCGACCGCGCTCGCGGCCGAACGCGCGCGCGCCGTGGCGAAATTGCGCGCGACCGGCATGCTCGTCGTCGACGTTCCCGCGCGCGACCTGCGCTTGGCGCTGCTGGACGCCTACCTGGATATCAAGACGCGCGGTTTGTTGTAGTGGATTCATGTTCCGTGAATCCAGCGCGGCCGGCGAAGCCGAAATACGCGCAGAGTGCGACGGCGGTGAGTGCGCCGATTGCGAAGCGGACCTCGGGCGTGAAGCGTTGCGGCGAGATGAAGCCTTCGATGAGGCCGGCGACCACGAGCATGCCCGCGACGCCGAGCATCAGCACGACCGCGCGCGCACCGTTGGCGGCGAGCGCATCGATGCGCCGCGCGCGTCCCGGCCGGACGTAACCGGCGGCGAGAACCAGGCCCGCACCGCCGGCGATCTGGATCGCCGTGAGCTCGATGACGCCGTGCGGCGCGATCGTGGCCCACAGGTCCGTGCCGAAGCCGTGGTTTGCGAACAGCGCCGCGACCGTGCCGAGATCGAGCCCGTTGAACCCGACGATCAAGAGCGTGATGATGCCGGCCGTGATGCCGCCGGCAAACGCGATCGCCGCGACCTTGATGTTGTTGGTGATGATCAGCGCCGACATTGCGGGCGCGTAGATGCGGTCGAAGCCGAAGTTCGTATCGTGCAGGCTGCCGCTGATCGACGGCACCGCAGACGGCGGCACGAAAGCGTAGGCGTTGGCCGGATCGGCACTGGTCGCGACGTAGGCGATCGCGCCCGCCACGAGCGAGAGCAGCGCGCACAGCGCGATCGCTGTCCACGAACGACGCACCTCGCGCGGAAACGATGTCGTGAAGAGCGCGACCGCGTTCGACCAGCCGCCGGCGGTCGTGCCGGCGTAGACGCGCGCGTGGGCGCGCGCGACCAGGCGGTTGAGATAACCGATCGTGCCGGCGTCGTAGCCCCGCGCGCGAGCCATGGCCAGATCGCTCGTGGCGGCTCGGTAGCCGAGGGCTAAGGCGTCGAGCTCGGCCGCGTTCAAGCGCCGCAGACCCGTGCGGTCGGCGCGCGCGAGCAGCTCTTCGAGTTCGCCCCAGCGTGGGCGGCCGGCGTCAACGAAGCGCGCTTCGCGCATGCTCGACATTTGGCGCGAGGTCTTGCGGCGTCCCGCTCGTAGCATGTCTTCTGTGGAACGCGATCTCGACGTGCGCACCGCCGAGGCGGTCGCGGTACGCTTCGAACTGGCCGGACTGGGAAGCCGCTTTCTCGCGCTCGCCGCCGACCTCGCGCTGCAGCTGCTGGTGGTGTTGGCGGTCGTGGTGGTGATGATCGTTTACGGCGTGATCGCCGTCGACCGCGCCGTTGCGCCGGGCGGCTCCGTTCCGGCGGCCAAATTCGGCGGCGCGCTCTTCATCGCGCTAACGACGATCGCGTCGTTCGTGCTGTTCTTCGGTTATTTCATCATCTTCGAGTTAGCGTGGAACGGTCAATCGCCCGGCAAACGGCTTCTCGGCCTGCGCGTAATTCGCGACGGCGGCTTTCCGGTCGACGCCGGCGCATCGGTGATCCGCAATCTCGTGCGCATCGTTGAGGCGAGCCTCGGGTTCTACGTGATCTCCGCGGTCGTGACGCTGCTTTCGCCGGAAAACAAACGGCTCGGCGATTTCGCCGCCGGTACGATCGTCGTGCGCGACAACGCGGCGGCAATCCCGACGCTCGCATCACTCGGGCCGGATGAAGACGGCGATGTAACGGACGCTGCCGGCGACGGCCTCGGGCGCGAAGACCGCGTGCTGATCGAACAGTATCTCGCGCGTCGCGCGAGCCTCGACGGCAGCGCCGCGCAAGCGATCGCGACAGCGATTGCCGCCCGCATCCGGCCCAAGCTGCGCGCCTCGTTTCACTATCTCGACGACGTCAGCCTGATCGAACACATCGCGCGCTCGCGCGGTTAGGGGGGCGGAGGCGAACCGTTGCCGCGGATGCGGTTGAGCATGTCGCGCGCAAACGTTTGCGCCGACGCGCGCGCATCGTCGTAGATCTTCGCCGCGTCGACGGTCGCCATATGGCGGCCGTGCAGTTCGAAGAACGTCGCGCCTTCACCGACGACCACGGTGCCGGCATATGCGATCGCCGATTTGATGAAGATGCCGCCGACCGGGATGAAGCCCGAGAGCTCACGCGCCAGCGCACGCCAGCCGAAGCCGCCGCCGACGACCGGCAGCAGCTCCCACATCTGCGCGACGTCGGGATCCTTACCGAACGTTGCGCGAATCTGCAGCATCAGCATCATCTGGATGCCGGTGATGGCCATCATGTCGCCGGCGGAGACGAACGCGCCCAGAAACGCACCGACCACCGGCACGTTGTCGATCACCGCGCTCGCGCCCGACACTTTGAGCGCGTTGAGCGCGGCGTCGCGTGTCAGCTTCGCCGCGACGGTGGTGCGCAGGACCGGCAGGCGCCGGCCGACCGCGATCTCGACGTTTTTGCAGACGTCGATGAGGTGCGGAAGCACGCGCGTGCGCAGCGGTTCGAACTCGATCGCCGGCACGACGTAGTCCTCGATCGCCCCGGCGGCCGGGGCTTGGGCCGGACCGCTGGTCGCGCTGACCGCCGGATCGGCCAGCACCGCGAAAACCGGCAGCTTGAGGGCCGTCAGCGCGTCGACGGGAGCGCCCGCCCGGTCGGCCGGAGTGCCGAAGAACAGCACGGCGCGGGCGTCGCTGAGATCGATGGGCGAGCCGTTCGGGGAGATCGTCTCGAGCGCCGCCGCCGCTTCGAGCGGGGCCGCCGTGTCGCCGGTGCCGGAGAGCAGCAGCGCGCGGAATGCCGCCACGAGCGAGGGGTCACCGCAGAGCAAAAACTTGAACGGCTGGCGCGCGCCTGCGTGAACGGCGCCGGTGTTGAGCTTCGAACGCAGCCGGTTGAACGTCTGGGCGGCGCCGAAAACGTTACTTTTCAGCACGAGGGTGCCGGGGTGCTGGCACAGCGCGGATTCATGCTGAGCAGTATGGCTACGAAACATCCGAACCCTCGCAACGGTGCACCGCGTGTGGAAAAGGTGTGGAGCGATGCAACTTCTTGTGCACCGCATGTGGATGCCGGAGGGCCGACTACCACCACGCGGAACCGCGCTTCGATGGTATTTATGCGTATGAGCGGAGCGAAACTCATTTGAGTACCGTGCGCGGGCGCGGCCGAAATGTGGAAATCGCGGTAGACCGGGCCTTACCTGCCGCGGGCGAAGAGTTGCGCGCCCATTTTACCGAGCGCCCGGATTTCTATCGGGGCAGCCATGCAGTCGCTAACTTGGGCGTGCTCGAGCCGGGCGCGCCGGAAATCGCCGCGTTCCGCGATCTGCTGGCCGAATTCGGCATTACGCTCGACGGCGTTTCGGGCTCCGAGCGGCTGGCCGAAATTCTCGCCGGCCTGCAGCTCGCATACCTCGGGCCGGCGCCGGTTGCCGAGGTGTCGGCGCTGCCGCGCGCCCGGGCGCCGCGTCAGATCGAGCTCTCGCCCGAAGCACGCTCGCTCGTCGCCGACTTCGCCGGGGCCCGGGCCGACTTGGCGCAGCGCCGGATCGCGAAAACGGTGCCGACCTCCGGGCCTGCCGGCGTTGCATCGGCGGGCGTGACGATTCCCGCCACGCCCGCGTACGCGCCGGCCGGCGTGTCGACGCTCTACCACCGCGGCACGCTGCGCGGCGGCCAAGCGCTGCACAACATGGGCAACATCGTCGTGATCGGCGACTTGAATCCGGGCGCCGAACTGATCGCCAGCGGCGACATCGTCGTGGTGGGCGCGCTGCGCGGCACGGCGCACGCCGGCGCGCAAGGCGATCGCACCGCGCGCGTGATCGCGCTCGAATTCGCGCCGACGCAACTGCGCATCGCAACGGTCATCGGCGCCGACGCGCTGGTCGCGACCGGTCCGCAACAAGCCGTGATCGAAGGCGATCGCATCGCCGTCGCACCGCTCGGCTCCCACATTGCCCGTCAGGAGATTTCGCTATGAGCGCCCGCCGCATCGTCGTCACATCCGGGAAGGGCGGCGTCGGCAAGACGACCACCACGGCGAACATCGGGGCGGCGCTCGCGCTGCGCGGCAAACGCGTGGTGCTGGTCGATGCCGACATCGGCCTGCGGAACCTCGATCTCGTGCTCGGGCTCGAGAAGCGCATCGTGTTCGACATCGTCGAGGTCGTCGAAGGCCGCTGTCAATTGCGCCAGGCGCTGATCAAAGACAAGCGCTTCGGCGAGTCGCTGTCGATCTTGCCCGCCGCGCAAACGCGCGACAAAACGGCCGTGACGGAGAACCAATTTGCCAAGGTGATCGACGATCTGGCCGAGATGTGCGACTACGCGATCATCGATTGCCCGGCCGGCATCGAGCACGGGTTTCGCAACGCCGTCGCCGGCGCGCGCGAAGCGATCGTCGTCACCACGCCCGAAGTCAGCGCGATTCGCGACGCCGACCGCGTGATCGGCAAACTGAACGAACGCGGCCTGCCGATGCGGCTGATCATCAACCGCATCCGCCCCGACATGGTGCGTTCGGGCGACATGCTTTCGGTCGACGACGTGTGTGAGATCCTCTCTGCCGAACTGCTGGGCATCGTGCCCGACGACGAAGACGTGATCGACACGACCAATAAGGGCGAACCGATCGCGCTCAAGGCCGACTCGCGGCTCGCGGCGATCTACGAAAAGATCGCGCGCCGCCTCGAAGGCGAGATCGTTCCGTTCACCGCGCTCTCCGCGCCGACGTTCCTGAGCCGCTTACTCGGCCGAAAGGCAGGCTGACCCGTGCATGAGCTGCGTGAAGATCCAATCCCGGCGGCACCGCCCGAAGCGCAGCGCCGCGGGCGCTGCATCGTCATCACCTCGGGCAAGGGCGGCGTCGGTAAAACGACGACGACCGCCAACGTCGGCATGGCGCTGGCCGCGACCGGCGCGCGCGTCGTGCTGGTCGACGCCGACGTCGGCCTGCGCAACCTCGACATCGTGCTGGGTCTCGAAGCGCGCGTGCGCCACCACGTGCTCGACGTGCTCGAAGGCAACGCCGATCTCGACGACGCGCTGGTCAGCGACAAACGCGTGCCCACGCTCAAGCTGCTGGCGGCCTCGCAAACGCGCGAGAAGGACGACGTCGACACCGCGGCGTTCAAAGGCTTGGTCGATAAACTGCGCGAGCGTTTCGACTACGTGCTGATCGATTGCCCGGCCGGCATCGAGATGGGATTTCAGAATGCGATCGTCGGCGCCGACGAAGCGATCATCGTGTGCACGCCCGAGGTCAGCGCGGTGCGCGACGCCGATCGCGTCGTGGGGCTGCTCGGCGACCGCATCAAGACGACGCTGATCGTCAACCGTCTGCGGCCCTCGCTCGTGAAGCGGGGCAAGATGCTCTCGGTCGACGACGTCAACGCGATCCTGCGCTTGCCGCTCTTGGGCGTCATCGCCGACGAGCCCGGCGTCATCGTATCGACGAACAAAGGCGAACCGATCGCGCTCGACGTCGCGTCGCCGACGGGCCTGGCCTATCGCAAAATTGCCGGCCGGATCGTGGGAACCGACACGTCGGCGCCGGAAATCCCGCGCGAAGCATCTTTCTTCGACAAGCTGTTCGGGGGCCAGCGCTAAGCCATGCTCGATTTTCTCAAGCGTCTCTTCAATCCGGAACCGTCGAGCGTCACCGCGCGCGAACGGCTGCGCTTGGTGCTGCTCTCCGATCATCTCGCGCTCGCGCCCGACGTCGTCGAATCGCTCAAAGCCGATCTGATCGCGGTCATCTCCAAGTACGTCGACGTCGACGCCGCCAACTGCGACGTGACGTTCGAACAACAGGAGAGCGTCGTCGCGATGCTGGCCAACATCCCGATTCTCGGTATGAAGCCGGCCGTTCGCACGCCGCGACCTGCACCGCCCGAGCCGCCGCCGATGATCGATCCGGCGCCCGCGTCGGCCAGCGTTGCCGTCGAACCCGAAGCGATCGCGACCGAGAGCATTGCATCCGAGCCTGAGTCCGAGTCCGCTCCCGCGCCCACAGCACCGAAACCGCGTCGCCGGCGCCGCCGGCGCGCGAACGTGAACGCCGCACCCGCTCACTAAGTGGAGCGCCCCTGGTACACACGATTTAACTGGTTACTCGCCGGCTCGTGCATCGCGCTCACGATCGTCGGCATCGTGTTCATCTCCTCGGCGACGCTGCACGAGCCGTACGCCGCCGGGGAATGGAAAAGCCAGGCCGCCTACGCGGTCGTCGGCATCATCGTGATGTTCGGCGTATCGTTCATCGACTATCACCGCTGGCAGCAGTGGTGGGCGCCGCTCTACGTGATCACGCTGCTGCTGTTGGTGTTCATTGCAGTCAAAGGGCATAGCGCGCTCGGCGCGGCGCGCTGGATCGAGATCGGCGGTTTCACGTTTCAGCCGTCCGAGCCGGCCAAGGTGACGACCGCGATCGCGGTGGCCGCGCTGCTTTCGCGCGGCACGTATCGCTCGTTGTGGCAGCTGCTGATTCCGCTCGCGGCCGTCGGCGTGCCCGCGCTCTTGATCCTCAAACAGCCCGATCTCGGCACGACGCTGGTTGTCGGCGCGATCCTCACGGCCGAGCTCGCGTTCGGTCTGCCGAACGTCGTCGACTTCTTGATCTATTTCGGCAGCATCGTGGCGGCCACGGCGTACGTGCTCTCGAGCGACAAGATCCTCAAGCCGTTCCAGCGCGCGCGCCTGCTGGTGTTTCTCAACCCGAAGCTCGACCCCCAGGGCGTCGGCTACAACCTCAACCAGTCGAAGATCGCGGTCGGCAGCGGCGAGCTGTTCGGCAAAGGGCTCTATCACGGCACCCAGACGCAGCTGAATTTCGTCCCGGAGAACTCGCGCGACTTCATCTTCACCGCAGTTGGTGAGGAGACCGGTTTCCTTGGTTCGCTGGTGCTGGTCGCGCTGGCCCTGATCGTCGTCGGGAGCGCGATGCGCGCGGTCTTCTCGGCGCAAGACCGGTTCGGGCTCTTGCTCAGCGTCGGCCTCGTGACGATGCTCGCCTTCCACATGATCGTGAACATCGGGATGACGATCGGCATCATGCCCGTGACCGGCATTCCGTTGCCGTTCATGTCCTACGGCGGCAGCGCACTGATCACGAACTACCTCGCCGTCGGTATCCTGATCAACGTCGCCCTGCAAAAGGACCGCCTCATCTTCGGCAACGCCCGCGCCCGCGTCGAAGCCGCCTAGCTATCCAGGCGCCTTCGCCGTCATTGGAAGCGTGCGTTGGGCGAAGCGGAAGGCGTCGTCGGCGGGCATAGGGCGGCCGAACAGGTAGCCTTGGACGAGGCGGCAGCCGAGATCGGCGATCATTGCTCGCTGCTCGGGCGTTTCGATGCCTTCTGCAATCACTTCGGCGTTGAGGCCGCGCGCGAGCGCGATGATGCCGGCGACAATCGGGATCTTGGCCGGATCGTTGGCTGCCGAGATGACGAACGAGCGATCGATCTTGATGGCGTCGACTTGAAAATCGTTGAGGTGCCGCAGCGATGAGTAGCCGGTGCCGAAGTCATCGAGGCACACGCGCACGCCCATCGCGTGCAAGTTGCCGAGAAACCGACCGGCCGTCTCGATCGATTCGACCGACGCCGTTTCCGTCATCTCGATGACCAGCGACTGCGGCGGGATGTTCCAGGTTTCCATCGCGTCGGCGATCGACGCGTAGGTGTCCGCATGCGCGGCTTCCATCGGTGAGACGTTGAAGTGCACCGACATGTTCGCGATCGCGAGCCCGCCGGCGCGCCACTCCGAAAGATGCCGGCACACTTCGTGCACCACGCGCCGGCCGAGCTGATCGATCAGGCGCGCTTCTTGCGCGACGTCGACGAGGTAGGATGCATCGATCTCGCCGCGCCGCGGATGCTTCCAGCGCACCAGCGCCTCGAAACCGTGGCAGGTACGATCGTCGAGCGCGATGATCGGTTGAAACACGACGCGCACGCCGGTGTTGCGCGCGAGCGCGTCGCGCAGGTCGCTGGCGAGTTCGGCGCGGTCGATGATCTCGGCGCGCAGCACGTCGTCGAAGACGATCACGCGATCGCCGCCCTCTTCTTTGGCGCGGTACATCGCGATATCGGCATCGCGTAAGATGCTATCGACGGTTTCGTGCAAGGCGTCGACGGCCACGATGCCGATGCTTGCCACGAGGCGATGTTCGACGCCTTCGATACGGATCGGTTCCACGAACGCTTCGCAGATCGCCTCACCGACGCTCACCGCGTACGCCGAATCCGGATCGTACTGATACACCAGCACCGCGAACTCGTCGCCGCCGACACGTGAGACCAGACCGTCCAGCGGCGTCGCGCCGTGCAGACGTTGGGCGGCGGCGATCAAGAACTCGTCGCCGGCTTGATGACCGTAGCGGTCGTTCACTTCTTTGAAGTTATCGAAGTCGATCGAGAGGATCCAACTCGTGCGGTCGTTCACCGGCGTCCACGCGGCGACGGCCTTACTCGCCGCCTGCACGAACGCACGCCGGTTCGGTAAGCCGGTCAACGCATCGTGCGTGGCCTGGTGTGCAAAGGCCGTGCGCGTGCGGCGCGAGCGCAGCTGCGAGCGCAATACCTGGAACGAAAGCAGCGCGACGACCGCGATGATCGCCGCCATCAAGCCGACGATCAGGGCGATCTCGCGCCGCGCGCGCTCTTCCGCATCGGCCAGGCGTTGTTGGATCAGCGGTAGCAGCGCCGTCTCGAGCGATGCAAGTTTGCCCGATGCAATGCGGGCCGACGCGAGCAACTGCGCGCGGCGCGTCAGCGCGTCGCCGCGCACGACGTGGATCCGGAACAGCTCGAGAAAATCGGCGGCGGTGCCGCGCGCTGCGTCGGCCTGAGCGCGCACGTCGGCCGGCAAGCTCGCGAACCAGCGCGGTTCCAAAGCGACGTTGGCCGACGAGCTGGCATCGGCATACATCGCCGCGAGCCCGGCGCGGGGAAGCTGATCGCTGCCGCCTTTGGGATCGGCCATCAAGAGCATGGCGCTGATGCGCGCGAATTGGGCGTTGGCCTCGGGCACCGCTTGCAGCGCGGCCTCGGCCAGCACGGCGTCGGTGTCGGTTTCGCTGCCGCGCATGATCGCGATCGTGCCGACGCGCAGGTAGGACTCGCGCATCGTCTCGTTCGTCAAGCGGACGAGCGTGGCGTCAGCCGGCCGGCTCCCGGCGGCCGTCCAGTCCGCCTGAAGCTGCTCGATCTGGGATTCCGGCACGTCGGCGCTCAGGCCGCCGGCGATCGCGTCCTTGTCGAAACTGGCCAGCATGTCGGCGATCGTCCGGGCAACGGCCCGGTTAGCGGCGGAGCCTTGGCCGACGTGATAGCCTCCCAGCAGCGCCGAGAGGTCTTCGAGGCGTTCGACCAAGCGCACGGCGGTTTGGCCGACCGAATACGAGGCAATTGCCTCATTGCGGGTGCCGATTTGCACGCCGCCGGCGTAGAGCAGCGACGCCAGCACGGCAATGCCGACCGCTACTAAGCGTAACGCGAGCCTCACCTGGAAGCGCCTTCGGCATCGGGGCCTCCGAACGCTGGCAAGCCCGCGCGAGGACCGTTTCTCCTCCCTCTCGAACGTTAGAGTAACGAAATAGCTCGCCTCGTGATCGTGTCCCCGAAGGGTGGACGCTGGATCGGTAGGGCGTTTCGGAACAGTTTCTTACCCAATTTGGGTCGCAGCCGAAGCCGGCGATACCCGCTCGATGACGCAGTAAAGAGCAGCGTCGTCGCGATGCGTGTCGTAGGACGGTCGCACCCGGGAGACACACAACTTGTCGACCGACCTTCTCATTTCGAGCGATCCGTGGGAGAACCGCGTCGCCATCCTCGAGGATGGGAAACTCTCAGAGTACTACATCGAGCGCGACGAACGCGTCATCGGCTCGATCTATAAGGGCAAAGTTCAAAACGTCTTGCCCGGCATGGGCGCGAGCTTCGTCGATATCGGGCTGGGGCGCAACGCGTTCCTCTACGTCGACGACATCAACAAAACGCCGCTGAACATCGGCGACGTCGAGATCACCGGCGGCCGCAGCGGCTGGACGATCAACGAGAAGGTCAGCAAGGGCGACGACGTCCTGGTGCAGATCGTCAAGGAACCGCGCGGTCTCAAGGGCGCGCGGGTCTCGACCAACATCTCATTACCCGGACGATACTTAATCCTGATGCCGACCGGTAAGTACTCCGGCGTGTCGCGAAAGATCGAATCGGCCGAAGAACGCAATCGCCTCAAGGGCGTGATGAAAGCGATTCGGCCCGAAGGCATGGCGACGGTCGTGCGCACGGCTGCCGGCGGCGTCTCCAACGCCGAACTGATCGCCGATCTCGGCGTGCTCATTCGTATGTGGCACGGCATTCTCGAGAACTACAAGTCGGCACCGACGCCGTCGCTGCTACACAAAGACATGAACCTCGTCTATAAAGCGGCGCGCGATTTCATCACGCCCGAAGTAGCGAACGTCTGGATCGACGATCCCGAAGAAGCCGAACGCGTGCGCGATTTCATGCGTTTGCTCGGACCGCAGTACGTCGAGCGCATCAAGCCCTATCCGAAGGGCGCGCAGCTCTTCGCCGATTTCAAGATCGACGAAGAAGTGGCGAAGCTGATGAAGCCGACCGCGAAGTTGCCCTCGGGCGGTTCGATCGTCATCGAGACGACCGAAGCGCTGACGGTCATCGACGTGAACTCCGGCAAATTCACCGGCGGCAAGAACCTCGACGATACGATCGTCAAAACGAACATCGAAGCGGCGGCCGAGATCGCGCGCCAAGTGCGCCTACGCGACATCGGCGGCATCATCGTCTGCGATTTCATCGACATGTCGTCGGAGAGCGATCGCAACAAAGTCATCAAGAGCCTCGAAGACGGTTTGAAGAAAGACCGTACGCGCTCGACGATTCAGTCGTTCTCGCCGCTGGGCTTACTCGAATTCACGCGCAAGCGCGTCGGTAAGGATCTCGCCGGACAACTGCGTTCGACGTGCCCGATGTGCTCCGGCCTCGGCAGCGTGATGTCGCCGGAATCGGTGACGATCTCGACCTTCCGCCAAATCGCGCACCATCAGAACGGCCACGCCGACCACGTGCACGTCGCCGCGTCGCCGCACGTCGCCGCGCAGATCGAGTTCTGGTACGAAGAAGAGCTGCGCGTGCTCGGCGAACGCGTCAAGACGCCGATCGACGTGCGCGTCGATCCCGCCGTGCATCCCGAAACGCCGCTCGTCGTGTGGGGCGGCGGCTTACCCGAACTTCCGCCGGTACGCGTCGGCGATGAATTCGAAGTCGAACTGCTCGCTACGCGCCTGCCCACGGCAACGTCGGCTGCAGCGGTCGTCAACGGCCGTCTGATCGAAGTCGAGAACGCGGCCAACGCCGCCGGCAACGCCATCAAGATTCGCATCATCGACGTCGACGGCGCCGACATTCTCGCCGAGCCGCGCTTCCCGATCGGCTCCGTTCAGTCGTCCGGCGCTGCTGCCGGCGACGGCAAGAAACGCCGCCGTCGCGGCGGCCGCGGACGCAAACCGCTCACGGCAGCCGAGCAGCAAGAAGAACTGCGCGAACTGGCCGAGGAAGCCGCGAAGGGCCTCGGCTCGCGCCCGGCCCCGGTGATCGGCATCTCGACGACCGAAGAGGCCGTCGCCGAAGAACACGTCGCGCGCAATGAAGGCGTGCCGAAGAACGTCACGCCGGCCGTGTCGTCCGACGTCGAAGATCTGCTCGCCGATGCCCTCGATGCGCCGAGCGCGCATCCGCCGCGCGGCCGCGGCGATCGTGGCGGCCGCGGTGGCCGCGGCAACGGTCCGGCGCCCACGGGTCCGCCCGCGGCACGCCAGCCGGCGCCGCCCGCATTCCGTCCGGCTGCTCCGGCGGCCGGCGGCCTCGCGCCGCTGCCCGGCGAGTCGCTCTCGGGCGCGCTGGTGGGCAAACTGCCGGGCGAGACGCTCTCGGGCGATCGCGTCAACGAACTCCTCACCCCGCCGCCGGCGGCCCCGCGCGAGCGCTATTCCGCGCCGGCCCAGCCGGCCGCAGCCGTGACCCCGCAGTACGAAGCGCCCGACGCCGAAACCGGTGAGCCGGGTGAAGCGGGCGATCAGCCCGGGCGCAAACGCCGCCGTCGCCGCCGTCGCGGCCGTGGCGGCAACGGTGCCGTTGCCGGCGTGGCCGGCGCAGCTCCGGCAACGTCGGGCGACTACCTCGCGCCGGACGACGAAGACGAATCCGACGAGCCGATCGCAGCCGCGGCCGCGCCGTCTTCGGGCATTCCCGAAACGGTCGTCGAGCACGACGGGCGCAAGCGCCGTCGCCGTCGCCGCCGCCGTCGCGGCGGTAACGGAGTCGCAGCCGCCGGCGCCAACGGCGTGCTCGGTCAGCCCGGGACGCTCCCCGACCGCCACATCATCCGCGTGGATGGTGACGGCGGCGCGCAGCCGACCGGTGAAAACTCTCCGCCGCCGCCCAATCGTGCCCTCGCGCCGTGGAATCGTCCGAAAAAGGGCGAGATCGCGGTCGATGCGCCGCCGCCGAGCCTCAAGGCTCCGCGCGAACCGCTCGAAGACGTCCGCGCTACCGCTCCGTCACGCCGCCGCGCTCCCGCGCGACCGGCCGCCGCGGGGCGCGTCGAGCCGATCGAATCAGTGGAACTGAAAGCGCTGCCGGCACCGGCCCGCAAGAAGGCCTCCGCGACCGCGGGCGCTGCGAAGAAAACCAGCACGCGCACCACGGCCGCCAAGAAGACCACCGCGAAAGCGACGGCTCCCAAAGCCGCTGCCGAAAAAGCGACGGCTAAGAAGAGCGTTGCGAAGAAAAGCACCGCTGTGAAGAGCACGGCTGCGAAAAAGACGCCCGCAAAGGCCGCGAGCGCGAAGAAGACGGTCCGCAAAAAGACCTGATCTTCGTGCTCGAAGTGTTCGTCGATTTCGACGGCACGATCACCGATGTCGATACGTTCGACGCGCTGGTCCGTGCCGTCGCCGGCGACGCGGCGTGGAACGCGATCGACGAGCCGCTGATCGCCGGGCAGATCACGTTACGCGAAGCGCTCACGCGCCAAGCCGCAACCCTCCGCCTCTCACGCGCCGACACGCTCGCGTTCATGATCGCGAACGCGCACGTCGATCCCACGTTCGCGCCGTTCGTGGCCGCTGTGCGCGCGCACGGCGGTGAGATCCGCGTTGTCTCGAGCGGGATCGCGACCGTGATTCACGACGCGCTCGCGCGGGCGAACGTCGAGATCGAGGTCATCGCCAACGACGTCGACTTCGCGCCGGCCGGCTGGACGATGTCGTTCGTCGACCCCTCCGACAACGGGCACGACAAGGCCGCGCACGTCCGCGCGGCCAAAGCGCGCGGCGACCGCACGGTCTACATCGGCGACGGCATCAGCGACTTCGCGGCTGCGCTCGAAGCGGACGAGCGTTTTGCAAAAAAAGGCCGCGCGCTCGAAGCGTATTGTCGAGCGCGCGGCGTTGCATGCGAGTCGTTCGAGTCGTTCGATCAAATCGAACGGCGGCTCTTTCCCTAGTGAACTTGCGGCGTTACGCTGCTTGCGGCGGTGGTGCTTGAGCCGTTGAGGCTCGCGATCTTGTCCTGGAGGAACGAGATCGCTTTGGTGAGCTGCGGATCGTCATCGGGGTAACCCGGGCGGATCTTCGTGCCCTTCGGGATGTCGGCTTCGATCTGCGGCTGAATGCCGATCGTATTGATGTCGTGGCCGTTGGGCGTGTAGTAACGCGCGGTCGTGATCTTCACGGCCGAACCATCGCGCAGCGGGAAGATCGTCTGCACGACGCCCTTGCCGAAGGTCTTGGTGCCGATCAGCGTGCCGACGCCGCTGTCTTCGATCGCACCGGCCGTGATCTCGGAGGCTGAGGCCGTGTAGGCGTTGACGAGCACGGCGAGCGGACGGGGTGCGACCGCGATGTTCTCGGCATCGTACTCGGTGCTCTGGCCGGCGCGCGACTTCACGGTCACGATCGGACCGGTCGGGATGAACTTCGAACTGACGTCGATGGCCGAGTTGAGGTAGCCGCCGCCGTTGTAACGCAGGTCGAGGACGTAGGCTTTCGCGCCTTGCGCCTGCAGGCGGTTGAGCGCGGCGTTGAGTTCGCTGCCGGTATTCTGGCCGAACACCGAGAGCTGCGCGTATCCGATACCGCCGGGGAGAATCTTGGCGAACACGCTCGGCGGTTTGATCGTGTCGCGCGTAATCGTCACCGGATCGATCGGCGCATCGGAGCGGATGATCGCGAGCTTGACCTTCGTTCCCGGATCGCCGCGCAGCAACTTCTGAATGCGCGACTGCTGGACGTCGAGCGGCGCGCCGGCGATGATGTCTTTCACCGCTTTGTCGTTGATCGCGCTGATCTCGTCATCGGGACGCAGACCGCCTTTGTCGGACGGACCGTCGATGATGACGTTCTCGACGCGGATGTTTTTCGTCGCGTCGTCGATCGAGTACGTCAGACCCACGCCGCCGAACGACGTGCCGTCGAGGCCTTCGTTCAATTCGGCGAACGACTTGGGATCGAGAAACACCGTGTAGCGATCTTTGACCGAACCGACGACGCCGGAGATCGCGGCGTAAGCGATCTTCGTAGTCGAAACTTTGCTGCCGTATTGCGTCACCGCTTCGCCGACTTCACGCTGCAATTCGCGCACGTTGTTGACGTCGTCCGCCGATGCGTGGGGCAGGCTGATCTTCGGATCCTTGATGCCCTCGGTCTTCAACAGCGCGAGGATTCCCGTATGCGCGCCGTTGAGCACGTTTTGCGAATCGACTTTCTGGTAGAAGTCTTGCATCAGGTACATGTAGGACGCCGTCAACTCATCGGACTGCTGCTGCGAGATGGCGGCGGCCGCCGACGCCGACGGCACGTGCACGAGCATGGCGGCAAGCCCGAGGGCGAGAGCGGCGGCGAAGAAGCGCTTCATTGCTGATCTTTCTGGCGAAGGATGGCTTTGGCTTGGGCGAGCTGTTTATCGGCCGGTGTATCGATTATCGGCAGATCCACGCGCTGATCGAGAACGACATCTGGAACGATGCCCTTGTGCTGGATGTCACGTCCGGCCGGCGTGAGGTAGCGAGCGGTCGTAATCTTGAGTGCGCCGACCGGCAGCGTATAGAGACTTTGGACTACGCCCTTGCCGAACGTCTTGGTGCCGACGAGCGTGGCGAGGTGATCGTCTTGCAGCGCACCGGCAGTGATCTCGGACGCGCTGGCGGTGTACTTGTTGACCAGCACGACGAGCGGCAACGGATCGATTGCGCGCCCGGTGGCGGAGCGGATCTCGCGATGTCCGGCGCGATCGACCGTCGAGACGATCGTGCCCTGATGGATCACGAGGCTCGAGATGTCGACGGCTGCATCGAGCAAGCCGCCGCCGTTGTTGCGCAAGTCAAGGATGTAGCCTTTGACGCCGTGCTTCTTCGCGGCTTCGAACGCGTCGCGCACTTCGTCGGCTGAGGTCGTGCCGAAATCGCTGAGGCGCACGTAGCTGAAACCGTCCTCGATTTTGGCGCGCACCGACGGAACGTGTACGACGTCGCGCGTGACGCGGATGGTCGCGACGGCGTTGTTGGAGTGGTGCTTCACGCGCAACGCTACGACGCTGCCGCGCGGGCCGCGGATCAGGCGCTCGACGTCGTCAAGCGGTAAGCCGGCCGTGGTTTGATTGTTGACCGCGACGATCGCATCGCCGGTGCGCACGCCCGCGCGAATGGCGGGATTGCCTTCGATCGGATCGACGAGAATGGCGCCGCTTTTCGGATCTTTGCCGATGTAGACGCCGATGCCGCCGAAGTTGCCGCCCTTGAGTTCTTCATCGAGCGCACGGATGGCGTCGGCATTCAGGTACGTCGTATACGGATCGCCGAGCCCGCCGAGAATGCCGCTCAGCGCAGCATCGGTCACTTGTGATTTGCTGCCGGCGCTCGGATAGTGCGCGTTGACGGTGTCGACGGCGCTTTCCATCAACGCGAGATCGTGCACCGACGAACCGGTCGCGTGTCCGGGTGAGAGCGGACCCTTCGGGTCGGTCACGTGGCGCTTGACGCAAGCGGTGATCAGGCAGTTGAGAGCCTTCGTTTCGCCGTCGACCATCAGCTGCGGATTGACCGGCTGGTAATAGCTGTGCTCGACCTGCTCGTACGCGGTTTCGATGACGTGCTTGTCGGGATCGCCCGAACCGATCAACCCGTTGAGGTCGAGATCGGCAACCGGGCGGTCGGTAACGACCGAGGTATCGGCGGCGGCACGGCCCGCATACGCAGCTCCACCGAGGGCGGAGAGCGCGACGATTGCCACAGCGAGTAAGAGGCGGATACGGGCTGGCATCAAGTCCCTGTTTTTTAGAGTGGTCTACTCAGTAACCGGATTTCTACCCGAAGCGTTCCCGCCGGAAGCACCCGGGAGATAAGTTTACCGCGGAAAGCTTAAGCCGTCGTCAGACGGAGGGACGAAATAACGTAGACTTTATCTGCCGTTTACCGCAGGAACGACATCGGGTCGACCGGGTGGCCGTTCTCCATCACCTGGAAGTGGACGTGCGGGCCCGTTGCATCCCCGGTCATCCCAACCGCACCGATGGCCTGCCCGCGCTGCACGTCCTGGCCGACGCCCACGAAGATTTGGGACATATGGCAATAGATGGTCGAGAGGCCGCCATGGTGGTCGATCGCGACCATCTTGCCGCAGTCGCCCTGGGTTCCGGCCACGATCACGCGGCCGTCGGCGGCTGCGGCGATCGTGGTGCCGGTGTTGGCGGCAATGTCGATCCCGGCGTGAAGGATGGGCCGGCCGTACACCGGGTGCATGCGCATGCCGAAGGGCGAGGTGATCGGGCCGGATACGGGCCACAGCAGCTGCCCGGGCGCGCCCGGTTCGGGCGGCAGCGAAACGCCGGCCAATTGCGCCGCCCGGCGTTCGGCGGCGCGGCGCGCGTCCTCTTCTTCCTGTTTCGCGCGCACGAGCGCTTCGAGATCCGCTTCGGCCTGCGCAGAGGTATCCTCGAGCTGGCCGACCTGCACCGCCACGTCTTGCTTTTCGCTTTGCGCGACGGCGAGCAGGTTCTGCCGTTGCTGCGCGAGCGCGGAGAGCGCGACTTGCTGCTGCGCGGCCGCAGCTTGCGCGTTGCGCAGGGTCGTCTCGTCCGACTGCAGCCCGGTTTCGATTGCTTGGACGCGTTGGGCGTCGGCGCGGCGCGCGCGGATCGTCACTTCGTTGGCCTTCACGACGAAGGCGACGTCGTTCCAGCGCTCGAGAAAGTCGCCGAACGATTTCGCTTCGAGCAGCACGGCGACGTAGCCGAGGTCGCCGTATTCGTAGGCTTGGATCAAGCGGCGTTTGAGCGCGTCGTTGTGGCGCGCAAGCGTCTTCTGCGCGGCGTCGAGCTGGAGCTGCGTGAACGCCAGTTTCGCTTGCGTCGTGTGCATCTTCGCGTTGAGGAACGCGATCTGTCCCTGCACCGATGAGATGTTGCGGTTGGCGATCGCGAGCTGTTCGGCGATCGTGCCGACCTTCGCCGCGGCCGCGTCGAGCAAGCCTTTCTTCTCGTTGAGCTTCAGGTGAACGTCGTGCAGCTTGGCCTGCTGGGCGTGAATTTTCGCATCCAGCGCGCTCGTTTTTGCGCCGGCGAGTCCCGGTGCGAGTGCGACGGCCGCGAGCGCGAAAAGGAATGCAACGCTGCGAAAATTCACCGGTTGCGCTTGTCCATCGCGACGAACGAACCGGTCTGCCGTTTCGCGAATGATTTCAGTTCGGCCGCAACTTCGCCGATGCTCTGGTAGCTCGTGATGCGCGGCGACTGCGTGACGATCGCGAGCGAGAGCGACATCAGCGGAAAGCGCACGTTGTTGCCGCGGCGGTCCTTGGCCGCGATCCAGCCCTTGGCGCGATCGGCCGGGGTGTAGAGCGCCGGAACGTCGCGATCGAACGTTTCCGCGACCGTGCGGGCGAGGTTCTCGGCGCGCAGCGGGCTCGTGACGATGATGAAGTCGTCGCCGCCGATGTGCCCCAGAAAGTCGTCGTCTTGGCCGATGCGCTTGATCGTGTCGCTCATCGTGGTGGAAACGAGCCGGATCGCGTCGTCGCCGCGCACGAAGCCGTAGTGGTCGTTGAACGCCTTAAAGTTGTCGAGGTCGGCGTAGATCACGGCCCACGGTTCGCGCGCCTCGAAGCGCCGGCGCACTTCGTGTTCGATCGCAATGTTACCGGGCAGACGCGTCAGCGGCTGGAGCGATGAGTCGACGTTGGCGCGCCGGACTTTGGCGCGCACGCGGGCGAGCATCTCTTGCGGCGAAAACGGCTTCGCGATGAAGTCGTCCGCGCCGGCTTCGAGGCTCTTTACCGGCTCCGTGGTATCGGTGCCGCCGCTGGTCAGCACGATCACCGGAATGTGCGAGGCCGTGGCGTGACGGCGAATGCGGCCGAGCGTCGCGTATCCGTCCATCAACGGCATCACGACGTCGAGCACGACGACGTCGGGAATGCGGTCGTCGAGCAGCGCGAGCGCGGAGGGGCCGTCGGGCGCGCAGATCACGTCGAAGCCGCCGAGTTCGAGATTGGTGCCGATGATTTCACGGAGGACCTTGTCGTCGTCGACCACCAGCACGGTCGGGCGGTGGGCCTCAGCCGCGAGCGATTGGGTCATGCACGCAAGTATCGGCCGACCGAGAACCAGGACGAGATCAGTCCCACCACGGCGCCGACCAGCAGCAATTCACCGACGAGCCGGAGCTCGTCGACGTGGAACGGCACGAACTGCAGGGTGGTCGCGATCTTCGGAACGATCTGCATTTGGGCCAGTGCCAGTAACGCGATCGCCAGCACGGCGCCGATGACGCCCGCAATGACGCCTTCGGCGATGAACGGCATGCGGATGTACATGTTGGTGGCGCCCACCAACTGCATGATGGCGATCTCGCGCCGGCGCGCGAACACGGTGAGGCGAATCGTGTTCGCGATGATGATCGCGCAAGTGAGCACGAGCAGCGCGATCATCGCGAGGCCGATGCGGCCGATCACGTCGGCGGCCTTGAGGAGTTTCGTCACCGTGTCGGCAGCGTAGTCGACCTTGGCCACGTGCGGCAGCTTCGCGATCATCGCGGCCACCGCGGGCACGTCGTCGGCGTTGCGCACCGCCACGCGAAACGCGTTCGGCAGCGGGTTCGAGGTGAGGAGCGAGGTATCGAAATCGCGGCCCAGGCGTTCGCGCATTTCCTTGAGGCCTTGATCGCGCGGAACGTAACGCGCTGAGGAAATACGATCGTCGGCCGCCAGCCGGGTCGCCAGCGCCTTGGATTGCCCGTCGGTCGCGCTGTCGTCCAGATAGACGGCGATCTCGATTTGTTTGAGGATGCCCTGCCCGAACGTCGCGAGCGTGTCGCGAACGTAGAGGAAGCTGCCGAGCATCACGATCGTGACGGCAACGGTGCCGATCGCCGTGAGCTGCATCGCCGCGTTACGGGTGAAGTTGGCGAAAACCTCACCCAGAAAGAACTGGACTCTGCCCCAATCCACGAAAGTAGTAGCCTCGCTCGTCGTCGTGCAGGATGCGCCCGTTTTCGAGCCGGACGACGCGACGCCGCATCCGGTCGACGACCGCTTGATTGTGGGTCGCGACCAGCACGGTCGTGCCTTTGAGATTGATGCGCTGCAGCAGCTCGATGATCTCGGTCGTGTTGGACGGATCGAGATTGCCGGTCGGTTCGTCGCAGAGCAAGATCTTGGGGTTGTTCACCAGCGCGCGGGCGATTGCGGCCCGCTGCTGTTCGCCGCCCGAGAGTTCGCTCGGCAACATCCGGCTCTTGTGCGAGAGGCCGACGAGGTCGAGGACGCGCGGAACTTGCCGCATCACGTCCTTCGATCGGGCACCCGTCACTTGCAGCGCGAAGGCCACATTTTCCCAGACCGTCTTGTGCGAGAGCAGCTTGAAGTCTTGGAACACGACGCCGATGTTGCGCCGCAGCGCGGCGACTTTGCCGCGGCGCAGTTTGTCGACGCGGATGCCGTCGACTATGACCTCGCCCGAATCCGGGATCGCTTCGCGGTACAGTAATTTCAGGAGACTGGATTTACCCGTCCCCGAATGACCGACGAGAAAGACGAAATCCGCCTTTCCGATCTCCAGATCGATGTCGTCCAGTGCGCGCGTACCGTTCGGATAGGTCAGCGTCACACCGCGAAGTTCGATCACGTGCTATCCACCTCGCACCTAAGAAGAGGAGTTTTTCCGAACGCCATTCCTACATACCTGCGAAGAATGAACTTCGACCTGAGCGACGAGCAAAAGGCGATACAAGCGCTGTGCCGTGACTTCGCGCGCGAAGTCGTCGCGCCCGCTGCCGAAGAGCACGATCGCGAGGCGCGTTTCCCCTACGAAATCGTCGCCAAGATGGCCGAACTCGGACTGTTCGGGCTGCCGTTTCCGGAAGAGTACGGCGGGGCGGGCGCGGACACGATCAGCTACGCCTTAGCTGTGATGGAGCTGGCACGCGCCGACGCGTCCGTCGCGATCACGCTCGGCGCGCACGTCTCGCTCGGCGCCTCGCCGTTCTATCTCTTCGGGACCGAGGCGCAGAAGCAGCAGTACCTGGTCCCGCTCGCGCGCGGGGAAAAGCTTTGGGGCTTCGGCCTGACCGAGCCCAACGCGGGTTCCGACGCCGGCGCCACGGAGACGAAGGCCGAACTGCGCGACGGACGCTGGATCATCAACGGCACCAAGGCGTTCATCACGAATTCCGGCACCGACATCACCGGCGGCACGACGATCACGGCGGTGACGGGCACCGACGAACGCGGGCGCAGCGAGATCAGCAACCTGATCGTGCCCCAAGACACACCGGGCTTCACCCGCTCGAAGACGTACCGCAAGATGGGCTGGCGCGCGTCGGATACGCGCGAACTTTCTTTCGCCGACGCTGCCGTTCCCGAAGAGAACCTGCTCGGAAAACGGGGCGAGGGGCTCAAGCAATTCCTCACGATCCTCGACGGCGGGCGGATCTCGGTTGCCGCGCTCTCGGTCGGGCTCGCGATGGGCGCATTCGACGAAGCGTTCCGCTACGCGCAGGAGCGCCGGCAGTTCGGTCAGGCGATCGCGAAGTTCCAAGCGATCCGTTTCAAGCTGGCCGACATGAAGATGGAGATCGAACACGCGCAGCTGATGATTCTCAAGGCGGCGTGGGAGAAAGATCAGGGGCGCGACTTCGCGCTCAACGCAAGTTTGGCCAAGCTCTATGCCGGCGAACTCTCCCGCCGGGTCGTGAACGAGGCGGTGCAAATTCACGGCGGCTACGGCTTCATGGATGAGTATCCGGTGTCGCGGATGTATCGCGATCAGAAGATCAACGAAATCGGCGAGGGAACGAACGAAGTCCAGCGCCTCGTCATCGCGCGCTTGATGGGATTGTGAACACCATGCAGGATCGTCGTACGTTTCTGGCCGGCGCCGCCGCTGCGGCTGCGGCGTTCGGCGCGGCACTGCCGGCCGGCGGAGCCGCGAGCGCGCCGCTGCGCCGCATCGACGTGCACCACCATTTCTTGCCGCCGCAGTACATGCAAGACGAGGCCAAGCGGTTCGGCGAGGAGCACGGCAATTCGGCCGAATCGCAGTGGTCGCCGCAAGGCGCAATCGACGCCTGCGATCGCGCCGGCGTCGACTTCGCGATCGCGTCGATCAGCACGCCGGGCGTCTGGTACGGCGACGTCGCGCTCGGCCGCAGACTCGCGCGGCAGTGGAACGAAGCGGCCGCGCAGACCGTGCGGGAGCATCCCACGCGCTTCGGTTTCTTCGCTCCGGTGCCGCTGCCCGATACCGACGGCACGCTGGCCGAAATCGAATACGCGTACTCGACGCTGCACGCCGACGGCATCAACCTGCTCTCGAACTTCGGCGGCAAGTGGCTCGGCGATCCGTCGTTCGCGCCGGTGATGGAAGAGCTCAACCGCCGCAAGGCGCTCGTCTACGTGCACCCGACGTTCGCGCCGTGCTGCACGGCCAACATGGTGCCGGGCTTGATCGCGCCGACGTTGGAGTTTCCGTTCGACACCGCGCGGACGATCATCAGCTTGATCACCAGCGGCACGACGACGCGCTTTCCCGACATTCGCTTCATCTTCTCGCACGGCGGCGGCGCGCTGTTCGGCGTGTATTCGCGCGTGATCGAACTCGGCAACACGCCGGCCTTCCGCGGCAAAGTTCCGGCCGGCGTCGCGGCCGAACTACGCAAACTCTATTACGACACGGCCGGTACCAGCGCGAAGACGACGATCCCGGCGCTGCTGAACGTCGTACCGCCATCGCAGCTGCTGCTCGGCAGCGACTATCCGCTCGCGGGTCCGCCGCCGACCAACGTGATGATCGAGCACGCCGTCGAAGACTTCGAAGCCTTGCATCCTTCGCCGGCGCTGAAGGCGCAGGTCGAACACGACAACGCCGTGGCCCTCGTGCCGCGGCTCGCGCAAATCCGGCGAGCATCGGCATGAAACCGTTTTTGGTTGCGATCCTGATGGCGCTCGGCATCGTCAGCGCGGCTCCGGCTCTCGCGCAGCTTCCGGTCGCCCGCACCGCGCCGGACTTCAGCGCGCAGGTCGCGCAAGGCGGCACGGTCTCAACGTTTGCGCTGAAGGCGGCGCTCGCGCGCGGTCCGGTCGTGCTGTACTTCTTCCCCAAATCGTTCACCAGCGGCTGCACGGCCGAAGCGCACGACTTTGCCGATCACATCAACGACTACAAGAAGCTGGGCGCGACGGTGGTGGGCGTGTCGGGCGACTCGGTCGCAACGCAGGAGAAGTTTTCGACGCAGGAGTGCCGCTCGAAGTTTCTCGTGGCGGCCGATCCGGGGCTGAAGATCGCATCGTCGTACGATGCGAAAGTGCTCGGGCTCTTCGCCAACCGCACCTCATACGTCATCGCGCGCGACGGCAAGATCGCGTACGCCTACACGAGCCTCGACCCCGACAAGCACGTCGCGAACACGTTGGCCGCGCTGCGCGGACTCAGGCCGTAACGAGGTCGATGCGCGTCGCGCCGATGCGTTCGGCGACCGCGGCGAGTTCGGGGCTCGCGGTGAAGAGAATCGTCTGCGCGTCGAACGCGTTGTACGCGATGATCGGGATGCAGCGCTCGATGCGCGTATCGTCCCAATAAGCGAACGGATCGTCGAGCAAGAGCGGCGGCAGCTCGAGGCCTTCAGCGAACATGCGCGCCATCGCGATACGAATGATCAGGTAGACCTGATCGCGCGTGCCCGCCGAGAGCGATTCGAGGTCTTCGATCCGGCCCGTCTCCGGCACGCGCGCCTTCACGACGAAGCTCGTCGGGTCGACGCGGATCTCGCTGTAGCGGCCGCCGGTTACGCTGTGCAGCGCGTCCGCCGCATAGGTTTCCAAGCGCCGCGCGAAGGCTTGGTGCGCTTCGTGCGTCAGCCGCGAGACGGTCGAGCCGGCTAAGGCCAACGCGCGATCGAAGGTTTCGAGCTGGTCGAGCTCGGCGCGCAAGCGTTCGACGTCCTCTTCGAGCGGCGCGAGATCGGGGATCGCATTCTCACCGAGCTTGAGTTCCACCGTCAGCGTGGCGGTGGCAAGTTCGGCGTCGCGCATCAAGCGGTCGAGCTCGGCGATGCGGGCGTGGACCTCGTCGCGCAATGCGCGGCCGTAGGTTTCGGCCGGGACGATGCCGGCGGCGGCGAGCGCATCGCGTTCGCTGACCAGCGCGAACTCGTCGTCGTCGCGTAAGATCTCGCTGCGCTGCAGGGCCAGCATCGCCATGCCGTTGTCGACGCCGTCGCGTTTGCGCCGCCGCTGCGCGCGGTCGCCGGCGATGGCCTGGCGTTCGGCGCGCGTCCCGGGCGCGTCGGGAATCAGCTCCGCGGCGATATTGTCGAAGAGTGCGGCCGCACGCCGTTCTTCGGCGCGCAGCTCGGCGGCGCGTTCGGTCGCGCGCTCGGCGCCGGCGCGCATGCGCAGCAGTTCCGCCAGCCGGTCGCGCCGGTGCGCGAGATCCTCGATGCTCGCAACGCCGAGCCGGTCGAGCACGGCAGCGACGGTGGCGCTGGCGTTGCGTTCGGCCGTGAGCGATTCGTCGGCGATGCGCTGCTTCTGCGCGGCGGCCCGGGCGTTGCGGATGCGTTCGCGGCTGCGCCAGCCGACGACCGCGAACGCGACCGCGGCAACCGCGGCGAAGACTTCGGTGAACGACCACCAATGGGCGATCGCCATGGCGACCGCGAGCACGCCGAACACCGCGCCGATCGCGAGCGCGACGCCGGCCAGCGTGCGGCCGCCGCTGCCTTCGCGCCGGGCCGCCGCCGCTTCGTTCGCGGCCGCGGCCGCCGCGATGCGCGCCGCCGTGGCCGCATCGGCGGCATCGTGCAGCGCCTGGAACTCCACATCATCGATCGTGCCGGCGTCGGCGCGCCGTGCCGCGAGTTCGCTTCGTTCGACCAGCGTGAGCGCGCGCAGCTCGGCATCGCTCTCGGCCGAGGCCGCCGCGTTCTCGCTCGCGCGCCAGGCATAGAAGGCGGCATCGAGTTCGCCGACGCGGTCGGCCGGGAAGCCGGCGACGTCGTCGTATTGCGCGCGCTCCGATTGGAGCGCGGCCAGGTCATCGCGATAGACGCGCAATTGTTCGAGCCGCGAACGCAGCTCCGCCGCGTGCAGCGCTTTGAGTTCGCGTTCCGCGCCGGCGCGCCGCTCCGCCAGGCGATCGCGCTCGGCCACGTTGGCCGCGCGGCGTTCGCGCAATGCGGCCAGCGCGTCGCGGCGATTGCGCGCGCCCTCGGCTTCGGCCGTGCGCCGGGCGAGCGCGTCGCGCAGCGTTTTCAGCGGGTTGTTCACGGTCGAACGCGGCGTCCCGATGTGCGTTTTACGCGCGTCCTCGAGCCGCTTCACGGCACCGAGCGCGGCGTCTTCCTTCGGTCCGCCGTCGAGCGCGCGCGCGAGCGCGGTCGCGATCGGCGCGTTGCGCTCGGCTTCGATCCCGACACCTCGCTGCAACACGCACGAGGCGTTGATGAAGGCATCGTACGGAATCTTCAAGTGCACGTCGCCGGGCGAGATCGTCCGTCCCATCGCAACGTCGCCGGCGATGTCGTTGCCGTCGCGATCGTAGACGTGCACGCCCTTGCCGTCGCGCGCGTAGTCGCGCTGCACCTCGAACTCGCGCCCGTCGGTCAGCTCGTAGAACAGCGTCGTCGCGTAGGTTCCGCCGTCCCACGGCCGCCACGCCTCTTTGCGCCGCCCGCTGCCGTAGAGCGAGGCGACGATCGCCGCTGCGACCGTCGACTTGCCGGCCTCGTTCGGGCCGTAGACCACGTTGAGCCCGTCGGTGAAGGCGAACGTGCGGCCGGCAAGCCGTCCGAAGCCCGCGACCGTCAAGCGGCGCAGCTTCACGGTGCGATCTCGATGCCGTCGAACGCCGCGACCACGAGCGCGAGTGCGCGGCGCGCATCGTCGTCGCCGCCGTCGGCTGCGGCGAGCAGTTCCGCGACCGCGCGGCCGCGCACGTTCGACTCGTGCGCGATGGCGGGGTAGTCGGCGATGACGCTGCGGTCGATGAGGTCGAGCCCGCCCAGGTGCGCGCCGGTGCGTTCCGCGAGCAACGCGCGGTCGACGCGCGTGCCCGGCTGCACCATGCCGCGCAGCGTCGCGCGGACGTAGTCGTCCTTGCCGAGCGTTTCGAACGCGCGTTCGCAGGTCACCATTACCGTGCGCTCGTCGGCCGCATCTTCGATCGGAATCACGATGTCGAGCAGACGCGTGCGCGCGATCGGCACGCTTTCGATCGCGATCGACGCATCGCCGTGCACGGTGACGACGAGCGCGCCGTGGTCGCCGCGCTCGCCGAACTTCACCGGTTCGGGCGACCCGGGGTAGGCGAAGACGGGACCCGCAACGTCGCTGACGATCGAGCCGCCGTGATAATGACCCGTCAACGTGAGCGTCGTGCCGGCGGCGCGAATTTCGGCCGCGGTGAACGGCGCGGTCGCGCGCTTCCCGGGCGGACAGCGTTCTTCATCGCTGCCGTGCACGAGCGCGATGCGCACGCCGCTGCGATCGAACGACGCGCCGGCGAACGGGCGGCCGGGCTCGGCCGGCGTGTGGCCGTAGCCGTAGAGCGTCACGTCGTGCGCGAGCGGCACCGCGGCCCACGATGCGTCGGCGAATACGCGCACGTTGGGCGGCAGATCGTCGCGCGCGTAGAGCGAGCGCGCGGCGAACGGATCGTGATTCCCCGGCGCAACGAACACTGGTTTGCCGAATCGCGCGAAGGCGGCGAAGAGAAAACGCGCGGTTGCGGGGCCCGCGCGTTCGCTTTCGTAGAGATCGCCGCCGATGGTCAAGACGTCGGCGTTGCGCTCGAGCGCGAGGTCGACGATTCGCTCGAACGCATCGGCGAGGGCGGCGCGGCGGGCACCGCCGCCGCGCACGTCGGGGAAGACTGTTTCGAGATGCACGTCCGCGGCGTGAACGATCGTCGTCGCCATCGCGGACTTCTTCGCGTTAGGTAGTGGTCAGATACTTCCCATACCATGCGGTCATCTTGGTAAAGGCGTCCGTCGCGTCGGGACCGTTGTAGCTCGCACGCGTGTCGTCGAGAAAACCGTGCTTGCCGTCAGCGTAGACCACCACCTCGTGTGGGCCGGCGATCTTCGCATACGCGGCCTGCACGTCGGGAATCGCGATGCTGGCGTCGAGCCCGGCATAGAAACCGATCACCGCTGCGCTCACCTTCGGCGCCCAATCGAATGCACCGTCCGGCGGCGGTTCGGTCGTCTTGCGATCCGCGCGCACGTAGCCGTAGAGGATAGACGCGGCGTCGTAGTCTTTGTTCCCGACCATCGCTTGCAGCGCGATGCCGCCGCCCATGCAGTTGCCGTAGAGGCCGACCTTGCCGCGCGCCGACTTCGTGCGGATCCACTCTTTGCCCGCGAGCAGGTCGCCCGTCATTTTGTTTCCGGCGTACAGCGCGGTAACGGCCGCGGCCATCACGCTGGTGTCGGCAACGCCGTCGCCATTGGGCGGGTTCGCGCGGTCGAAGATGCCGGGCGCGATCGCGATGTAGCCGAGTTTGGCGAACCGGCGCGCGAGATCGCGATACTGTGCATCGACGCCCCAGATGTGGGCCGACATCACGATGCCCGGCGTCGTCGGCGTGATGTTCTTCGGCATCGCGACATACGCGCTGATCGTTGCGTCGGGCCGCGTGAGCGAGATGTGTTGCGTCGTGATTGCCGGGTCGTTCTCCGGAACGATCGGCGGATGAGGGTGCCCGAAATCCGTGGACTGTGCGCCGGCGGGAACGGCTTGCGCGGCAGCGATTGCCGCAACGGATCCGCCCATAAACTTGCTGCGGTCGATCGTCGTCATGGAGAAGCTCCTATTCACGTGATCAGGGGAGTTGTGGTAATCGGCACCAAACGTCCTCGGATGCGTATCACGAACAGCGTCCCTTTCCTGCGTGCCGCCGCCGTAGCAGCTGCCGTTGTTGCGGTGGTACTCGGTCAATGCGGAACGGCACGTGCCGACATCGTCGACGAGTGGAGCACGATCAAACCGCCGGCAGCAGCGCCCGAACTCAAGCCGGTTGCGCTGGACGCAAAGACCACCGCGCTCTTGATGCTCGACTTCTTACCGCCGAACTGCGGCGCCTCGCCCCGCTGCATCGCCTCGCTTTTGAAGGTTCGTCCGCTGCTCGATGCGGCGCGCGCGGCAAAAGCACTTATCGTTTATTCAGAATTTCCACCCGTACCGATGACGTCGATCTTGGCGCAGGTCACGCCGCTGGGCGGCGAACCGAACGTCGTCGCGCTCGCCGACAAGTTCATCAACACGAACCTCGATCAGATCCTCAAGGATAAGGGGATCAAGACCGTGATCGTGGTCGGCGCAGCGGCCAACGGCGCCGTGCTCTATACGGGCAGCGACGCCGCGATGCGCGGTTACAAGGTCATCGTGCCGGTCGACGGCATGTCCGGAAATTCACCCTACGCGGAAGCCTACACGGCGACGCAGATGGCCACCGGACCGACGGTCGGACAAAACGTGACGCTCACGCGGAGCGGGATGGTGACGTTCCAGTAACATCCCGCCCGGTGAACGCGTTCTTCTATTGGTAGAGCTGGCCGCAGGCGACGGGCTTCCCGCCCGGCGTGTTGTTGCTGTACACGACCACGACGTAGTTGCCGGAGAGCAGCCGGTCTTGCGTCATGTGGACGACGCCGCGCGAGATGCCGTGCACCAGATCGGCGCTGCGGGCGATGATGCCGGGCGAGATCGTATCGCATGACCTGCCGCGCTGCACGGCGACGGTCTGCACGCGGCCGGGGCGCGTGCCCTCGAGCGAAGTGACGAGGCGGGTCGATGCGCCGGCCTTGAACAGCGTGACGAACCCGGTTTGGCCCGAGTTGTTGAGTTCCATCACCCCGCGCTGCAGACCGGCCCCGAAAGGCACGCCGCCGGGCGGCGCTTGAGCGAAGGCCGGCGCGGCCGATAGCAGCAGCGCAGCCGAAATTAGACCGAAAATCGATTTCATCATAAGAGCATCCCCCTCCAACAGCGGATGCGGACCTGTTTGGCGCGCGCGGTACCGTGCCTCCCGGCCCGCCCGGAGGCCCCTGACGGCCTTCCTGGGAAGGCGTTTGGCCATGGCAACGACGGTAATGGCCCACGGCGGCCCCGGAATCGAGAACGACGACGCGCTCGGCATCGAGCGCCGGGCGATCTGGTTCATCTCCAGCGCGCACTTGGTCTCGCACTTTTACATCCTGGCCCTGGCGCCGCTCTTTCCGCTCCTCAACGGGTTCCTCGGCGTCAGCTTCGTGCAACTGGGCCTCGCTCTGACGGTCTTCAACGTCGTCTCGGTGCTCGTGCAAACGCCGGTCGGCATCATGGTCGACCGCGTCGGTTCGCGCAAATTGCTCGTCGCTGCGCTCGTCTTGGGCGGTCTGTCGCTTGCGTCGTTTGCCGTTATCCCAACCTACGCGTGGCTGCTCGTCGTGATGGCGCTGCTCGGTTTGGCGAATGCCGTGTACCATCCGGCCGACTACGATCTCCTCAATGCGGCGGTCGCACCCAAGCGTGTCGGGCGCGCCTTTTCGTATCACACGTTTTCGGGCTACGTCGGCTTCGGGCTCGCCCCGGTCGTGATGATCGGCGTCGGCACGACGTACGGCGTGAAAGCGGCGTTCATCGTCGCCGGACTGCTGGGATTGATCGCGGCGATTCCGCTCGTGTTCGCGCGGCAGCTCGACCGTCGTCCGGCGAACGAGCAACACGAAGCGGCCGCCGCGCCGGCCGGTACGCGCGCGCTGCTAACGCCGACCATCCTAACCTTGACGCTATGGTTCATGCTGCTCGCGCTATCGACCAGCGGCATGCAGAACTTTTCGCTCGTTGCGCTCAACACGATGTACGGGATTCCGCTCGGTCTCGCCGGCGTTGCGCTGACCGTGTTTCTCGTCGGTAGCGCGCTCGGCGTTCTAGCCGGCGGTCACATCGCCGACAAAACGACGCGTCACGGCGAAGTCGCGATGGCCGGCTTCTTCGCGTGCGCGGTGGTGACGATCGCCATCGGCACGTTCAACGCCGGCGCCTACGGTATCGCGGCGCTGCTCGGCATCGCCGGCTTCTGCTCGGGCTTGATTCAGCCGTCGCGCGACATGCTCGTGCGCAAAGCCGCGCCGCCCGGCGCGATGGGGCGCACGTTCGGCGTGGTGACGACCGGTTTCAGCCTCGGCGGAACGGTCGGCCCGCTGCTCTACGGCGCGCTGATCGATCACGGTCAGCCGCGCCAGATCTACTACGTCGGCGCAGCCTTCATGCTCGTCACCGTAGCGCTCGCGTTCTACTCACAACGCCTCGAGAAGGTCACCCCGAGCGTGTCGAGGGACAGCGCCTAAAGCTACGAGGCCTTGCGGAGCGTGATGCTGTAGCGGCGTACGCCCGTAAGCGGATGCGTCTCGCCGCCTTTGAGTTGCTTGACGCCGTGGAAATGGAGCCGCGAGGGTCCGCCAAACACCATCACGTCGCCGTGCCGGAGCAAGTGCGGCTTCGTCTTATCGGTGCGCTCGTTGCCGCCCCACATGAACGAAACCGAAACGCCGACCGAAATCGTGACCACGGGTTGACTCGTATCTCGCTCCCCGTCTCGATGCAGCGAAGACGTCGTGTCCGGGTTGTAGCGGTTGATCAAGCACGAATCCGGCGTGAAGTCCGCGTAACCGGCCGTTGCCGCAGCAGAGCGTGCAACCTCGAAAAATGACGGCGGCATCGGCGGCCACGGTTTGCCCGTCAACGGGTCGATGGGATCGTAGCGGTAACCGCTGCGATCGCTCACCCAGCTAAGTGGTCCGCAACCGGTCGTCTCGACATGAATTTCGAAGCCCTTGCGCGTCACCATATGGCGGAACGGAGAGACGGCTTCGACCGCGCGCAGATCGGCGAACAGCGTCTCCATCTGCTCGCGCGCGTAGCCGGCCAAGATGACCGCACCCGGGCTCACCCAGATCTCTTCTTTTTTCCGTTCCGGCTCATCGAAGAGACGGAGACTCGTCGGCTGATTCAAAATTGGATTCAGAAAACGCGCCGATAGCGTCTAGCGCCTGGCGTTTGCAACCGGAATGACGATCACGGTCGAACGCTTCGACGCTAACGCCGCAGCGATCGCGGGTTCGAGCTTCGCCGGATCGTCGATGCGCATCGCATCGGCGCCGTAACCGCGCGCGACGGTCACGTGATCGAGCGCCGCGAGGTTGGTGCCGGGGTGCGTTTCGTCGGCCTTGTCGACGCCAAGGTGACGTTCGATCGCGAGCTTCACCGCGAGGTAGCCGCTGTTGTCGACGACGATGCAGAGGATCGGCGCGTCTTCGCGCGCCGCGGTCCATAGCGCCTGTGGCGTGAAGTTGAACGAGCCGTCGCCGACGACGGTGACGACGGTGCGATCCGGACATGCGATCTTCGCGCCGACGGCCGCGGGCAGCGCCCAGCCGAGCGAACCACCGTTGGTGCGGAAGACGCGCGAATCGGCGGGAAACGCGGTATGGCGCAGCAACGGACGAGATGACGACACGGCCTCATCGAAGAGCAGCGTGCCGGGCGGCAGCGTCGCGCTGAGGGCATCGCAGAGCGTGGCCAGCGAAATCGCGCCGGCTTCTTCGGCGAGTTCGTCGTGGCGTTTGCGATCGGCGGCATTGGCGGCGCGATACTGCGTGCGCAGATCTTCGAGCCGCGCGATGCGTTCGGCACGCGGCTGCGCCGGCAAACCGCCGGCCTTAACCGTTTCGGCGAGCAGATCGGCCAGCACCGCGTGCGCATCGCCCGCGAGCCCGACGTCGGGCACGAACGTCCAGCCGATTTGCGCGGCATCGGCCGACGCGTGGATGAGCTTCGCGCCCTCGGGCAACTTCGCGGCGCCTTCGGTCGAGAACGGAAAGAACGCGCGCGCACCGATCACCGCGACGCAGTCCGCATCGGCGATCAGTGAGCGCTGTTCGCCGTACTGACCGAGATAGCGCGGATCGCCGACCGGATACGGCAGTTCGTTGAGCTGCGTGCGCTCGATGGCGAACACCGGCAACTCCAGCGCTTCGGCGAGCGCGCGCGCCGCGGCAGCGTATGGCGCCGTCGACGAGCCGAGCACGAGCATCGGGCGGCGCGCATCGAGCAACGAGCGCACGGCGGCGGTCACCGCTAGCGCGTCGGGCCGGCGTTCGAGATGCGCGTCCGGTGACGCGGTAAAGGCGCGCGCATCGCCGGCGTCCGCTGGGACCGCGCCGGCTTGCACGTCCTCGGGAATCGCGAGATACGCCGGCCCGGGCGGGTTCGCCGCGGCGATGTTGATCGCGCGGCGCAGGTCGCTGCCGACGGCGTCGGCGGTAAGGCTCTGCCACGAATGTTTGACGAAGCTGCGCGCGAGCGACGGCAGGTCGGGCAACGCGCAGAAACCGTCGTTCGCCAGGACGCCCGAATCTTTGTGCCCGGCGGTGACGACGATGGCCGAGTTGTCGCGCGCCGCGTTGTAGATCTGGCTGAGGCCGTTCATCGTGCCGACGGTCGTGTGCAAGCCGGCCACGCCGATGCGATTGCCCGCGCGCGCGTAGCCGTCGGTCATCGCGACCGTGATCGTCTCTTGCAGCGTGAGGACGTAGCGAATCGCCGGGTCGGTGCGCATCGCTTCGAGCAGCGGCGCCTCGGTCGAGCCGGGCAAACCGAACAGCACGTCGATCTTATTGGCTTTGAGCGTGGCGAGGAAGGCGTGCGCGCCGGTCGTTTGCGTCTCGAGCATGATGTCAGGCTTTCGGTGCTTTCCAGATGATGTCGTTAGCGTTGAGGGCGTGATCGACGTCGTTGTACTTCACTCCGGTATCGATCAGCGCTTGAATTTGACTGGGCACGATGTCGACGCCGAACGTGGAGCGCGTCATCGCGGCGATCGTTTCCGGTTTGATCGGCGTGTACCGCACGAGGATCGCGCCGCTCTCTTTCGGATGACCGTTGGCCCAGATCGCGGCGCGGCGCAGCACATCGACGACTTTCGCCGCGACGGCCGGTTGCGTTTGCAGCCAGGTGCCGTTGGCGAACCACGTCGTCGCCGGAATGGTGGGGGCGATCGCATCCATCGGGCTCGCCAGAATGCGCGCGACCGGTCGCGCGGCTGAGATGTACGGTTCGGCGAGCGTCGCCGCATCGACGCGGTGCGCGGCCAGCGCATCGGCCATTGCCGGAAACGGCAGCTCGAGCCACTTCACGCTCTTGCTGTTGCCGCCGTTCTTGTCGATCCACGCTTGCGTCGCGTACATCAATACGTTGCCGAGTCCGTTGACCGCGATCGTCTTGCCGTTGAGGTCGGCGGCGGTTTTGATCGGCGAGTCGAGCGCGACCATCGTGATGTCGGTGGGCGCGGTGCTGAGCGACATCCCGGCCGGCGCGATGATCTTCACGCCGAGGCCTTTGACGAAGCCCTGCGCGACCGGCCCGACGGCCGAGAGCCCGACGTCGAGTGCACCCGAGACGACCGCCGCAACGAGCGCGCCGCCGTTGGCGAGCGTCGTGATCTCCACGTCGATGCCGGCTTGATCGAACCAGCCCAAGTCTTTCCCGTAGAACGTCTGCCCGGCCGATTCGACCGGCTGAACGCCGATGCGCACCGGGGCATTCGCCGCTCGTGCAGGCAGGGCGGTAGCGGCCGACGCCGCCGCGATCAGGGAAAGTGCCGCGCGGCGGCCGAGATGGCGTTCGGGCATCATCCCACCTTTGGAGGGACGCCGCACGCCGCCTGCGTTAGGCCGCCACCGCCGCAAACGCGCCGGCCAGCAGTTCGTAGGAGCGCTGCCGCAGCGCGTAATCGGGCGCGATCGTCACGACCATGATTTCATCGGCGACATAGTTTTGAACGGTCGCTTCGATGTGCGCGCGAACGGTCTCCGGCGACCCGGTGATCAGGTTGCGCGTGGCGCGCGCTTCGGCGAGCTCGCGTTCGGTCCATGGATACGCCTTTGCTTCGTCGAGCGAGGGCAGCTTCGATGAGAGACCGCGCGTGCGCCGCAAGACGGCGAGCAGCGTCGGCAAGGCGAGCTCGGCCGCTTCTTCATCGGTCGGTGCGACGATCGCCGCAACGGTGACCATCACGTGCGGCTGCGCGAGATATTCCGACGGTGCGAAGAGGTGGCGATACAGGCGCGTGACTTGCGGATAGTCGCCGCCGATGAACTGCGCGAACGAATACGGCAAACCGAATTGCGCCGCCAATTGCGCGCCGTAATCCGACGAGCCGAGAACCCACATCTCGGGCGAGGTGTCGACGGCCGGCTGCGCGACCAGCCCGCGCAGCCGCGGATCGGGCACGTCGTTGCCGAAATATTTGAGGATGTCTTGAATCTGCTGCGGGAATTGCAGCGCGTCGCCGCTCTGCAGTGCCATCGACACCGCACGGGTGCCGCCGGGCGCGCGGCCGACGCCGAGATCGATGCGCCCGGGCGCCAGAGCTTCGAGCATGCGAAACGACTCGGCCACTTTGAACGCGCTGTAGTGCGGCAGCATGATGCCGCCGCTGCCCAAGCGGATGCGCGAGGTCTCACCGCTCAATCGAGCGAGCAGCACTTCCGGCGACGCATCGGCCACGTTCAAACCGTGGTGTTCCGCGCACCAGTAACGCGCGTAGCCGAGTTCGTCCGCTCGCCGCGCCAGCGCAATCGTCGCCTCGATCGCTTCCCGCGCCGACGCCCCGCTCACGGTCGGCGATTGGTCGAGGATGCTCAGCGGTACGGACATACTCCCGTCATGACGTGCCAGGTGCGCAAAGGGATGCATCGGGGAATAGTTGCGCTGATGGGAAGCGCGGAGCGGCGGATCGGTACGGCCGGCTGGGCATTGCCGCCCGGCGTCCGCGACCGGTTCGCCGCCGGCGCCACGCAGCTCGAGCGTTACGCGAGCCGCTTCAATTGCGTCGAGATCAATTCGTCATTCTATCGCCCGCATCGCGCATCGACCTACGAGCGCTGGGCACGCACCGTTCCCGATGATTTCCGCTTTGCGCTGAAGGTGCCGAAAGAGATCACGCACGTGCGCCGGCTCGTCGATGTGGACGATGAAGTCGAACGCTTTCTCGAAGCGAGCGCGGGGCTCGGTCACAAACGCGATGTGCTGCTCGTTCAACTGCCCCCGTCGTTTGCCTACGATGATGTCGTCGTGCCGGCATTTCTCGCGCACTTGCGCTCGCGTTACGACGGCCGCATCGCGTGCGAACCGCGGCATGCGACGTGGTTCGCCGCCGAGGCCGACGCAGCGCTCGCAACGCTGCACGTCGCACGCGTCGCCGCCGATCCTCAGCCGTCGGGTGCCCCGTTCGCTCCGGGCGGCTGGGCCGGTTTCACCTATTGGCGTTTGCACGGCTCGCCGCGGATGTACTATTCCGCCTACGACGATGCACGGCTCGACGAGATCGCCGCGATGATGAATTCGCCGGGCGTGCCGGCGTGGTGCATCTTCGACAACACGACGTTCGGTGCCGCAACCGCGAACGCGTTGACGATGACTGCGCGTTAGAAGGTGAGTTCCCAGGTTTCGCTGGTGAGGTGCGGGCCCCAGAGGTCGTTGGACTCGGTGGCGATCAGGACGAAGCCTTCGCTCGCGTAGATCGCGCGCGCGGCGGTGAGGATCGAGTGCGTCCACAGCACGATTTTGCGATAACCGGCGGCGCGTGCGAACGCAATGCATTCGCGCACGAGGCGGCGGCCCAAGCCGCAGCCGCGCGACCACGGTTCGGTGAGCAGCAGGCGCAGACGCGCAACCGTCGGGTCGTCGTAGTCGTGCACGGCGAAGATGCAGCCGGCGCGTGCGCCGTTGCGTTCCGCGACCCACATGCGGTCGCGCGCGGCGTCGTAGTTGGCGACGTACGCGGCGATGACTTCCGACACGTAGCCTTCCATGTGCGCATCGAAGCCGTATTCGCTGCCGTAGAGCACGCCGTGGCGTTCGATCACCCAGCCGTAGTCGCCGACTTGCGGATCGCGCAGCACGATCTCGCTCGGAGCCTCGTCCGGCGCGAGCGCCTCAGCAATCGTCGCCATCGCGTCGAGCACGCGCTCCTGACGTTCGTCCGGCAGCGGCGCCAAGAGCGCGGCGATATCGTCGTGCGAGCGTTCGTTCAGCGGCGCGTAGGCGGCGCGACCGGCGGCCGTGAGCGTGAGGACGTCGCGGCGGCCGTCGTCGGGCGAGGGCGTCCGCGTCACAAACCCTTGGCCCTCGAAACGGCGGAGGATCCGGCTCAGGTAGCCTGGGTCGAGGTCGAGCGCGCCCGCGACGTCGCTCGGCGAGGGCGCTTCCCGGTTGGCCAGCTCGTGGAGCACCCGCCCCTCGGCAAGCGTGAACGGGGAGCGCAGAAAGTTCTCGGCCAGGACGCCGAGGCGCTTGGTGTAGAGGCGGTTGAAGCGCCGGACCTGATCGACCCGGCGATCGAGCATGCTGGTCATGCCGGGGTGAATTAGTTGACGATCGTCAACTACCCTCCGCTCAGGCGTCCTCGGGCGGGTTCACGGCGAACCAATCGACGATCGCCGGCATCTGCGGCTCGAACGCGCCCGGAGCCGAGAAGTTCAGGACCCCCGCGCGCTGATCGGTCCGGTTTTCGAAGTCGTGCACGACGCCGCCGGGGACGAGGATGAACGAACCCTTGGCGGCGTGCGTCCAGTGCTCGCCGACGAGCAGGCTCATCGTTCCCTCGATCACGTAGAACGTGTCGTCTTTCTCGTGGGAGTGCGGGCCGGGCCCCTTCGTATGCGGGTCGAGCCACCACTCGGAGATCGTGTAGCGGTTTTCCGTTTCCGCACCGTCCGCTTTGAACACGGCCGCAATGCGTCCCATCGGATACGCGCGGCCGCCGCCGGGTTCGAGTATCACCGCTTCGCGAGTCGACATGACGCGCTATTTCGCGCTCCGCCGTCAGGACGCTTTAGCGAGAACGATCGAACCCACCGCCACCCCGCGCCACAGGCTGGCCAACGTGGCGAGCACCGCGCACGCGGTCGCCGCGCCCATCGCGATCACTACGGCGGTGTCGGTGATGCCGCTGCCGTTCGCCGTCGGATGGCCTTGCGTCGCGAAGATGATCGCCACGATGACGGCCCCGGTCGTTTGCCCGAACACGCGCGCCACGCCTTGAACCGCTTGCGGCGCGCCGCTGCGTTCCCGCGGCGCGCTGCCTTGCATCGAGCGGTTGTTCGGTGATTGGAAGAGACCGTAGCCGATGCCGCACACGGCCATGCGCCACGCGATGTCGAACGCTGATGGCGAGGGGCCCATCAATGTCGTGAACAGCAGGCCGGCGCTGAAGAGGCCTAGCCCGATCACCGCGAGCCGCGAGGAGTTATAACGATCGGCGAGCCGGCCCGAGAGCGGCGCCATCGCGGCGGACGCGAGCAGCCACGGTAAGAGCAGCGCGCCGATCTGCAGCGGCTTATATCCCATCACGGTTTGCAGTGCGAACGGCAGCGCCACCCACGCGATCGTCTGTGAGATGAACGACGCGTAGCACGCGAAGACGGCCAGCGTGAAGCGCAGCTGCGCGAACAGATCGACGGCGAACATCGGCAGCGGCGTCGCCAACTGCCGGCGGATGAACAGCCAGCCGACGATCGCCGCGGCAACGATTTCGGCGAGGGCGAGCGGCGCCGAGCTGTTGTGCGACAACGAATCGAAGCCGATCACTGCCAGGCCGAACATCGCGACGCTCATGACCGCGCTCACCGCATCGAACGATCCGCGATGGCCCGGCGTCTTCGGAATGACCGCGATTGCCATGATGTACACGGCAATGCCGATCGGGATGTTCAGCGCGAAGAGCCATTGCCAGGGTCCGATCGCGAGGATCGCGCCGCCGACGATCGGACCCGTGGCCGCGCCGAGCGAGACCGCCATCGCGCTCACGCCGGTCGCACGCCCCAGCATCTTCGGCGGATAGACGAGCCGGTTGATCGGCGACGACGTGACGGTCAGCGCCGCGCCGGCGAGGCCTTGCACGAAGCGCGACGCCGTGAGCATCACCAGATCGTGCGAGAGCACGCAAGCCAGCGATGCCAAGATGAAGACGAGCAGGCCGGCGCGATACACGCGCCAGTAGCCGAGGATGTCGCCGGCCGCAGCCAACGGCACGATCCCGACGGTGAGAGCGAGCTGATAGCCGTTGATCACCCAAATCGATGACGCGGCGCTCGCGTTGATGTCGTGCGCGATCGTCGGCAGCGCGGTGTTGGCGATCGTCTGATCCATCATCGAGAGGACCGTTACAATGCTCGTTGCGACCAGCGTCCACACGCGCTTCGATGGGGCAACGACGCCCAGGGTCTCATCCACGCTGACAGCTGCTCAAACGAGACCGCGTCCGACGCCCCACGTCGCGAGCGCTCCGCCGTCGACGCGGATGTCTTCGCCGGTGATGAAGCCGGCGTCGTCCGATACGAGGAAGGCGATCGCTTTTGCAATGTCTTCGGGTTCGCCGAGCCGGCCGAGCGGAATCTCATCCCAGCTGCGGTGCTTCGGTCCGGTTTTCGTCGGCGTCGCCGAGTTGACGCGAATTTTGTACGGCGCCAGATCACTCGCCATCGCGCGCACCATGTTCAACGTTCCGCCTTTAGCGGAGCAGTAGGCCAGGGCATCGGGCCGGCCGCGGTGTCCCGACGTCGAGGCGACGAGCACGATCGATCCGGGCTTCTTCAGCTCGACGAGACGTTGCGCGACGGCCTTAGAGCACAGAAACGAGCCGGTGAGCACGACGTCGATGATGCGCCGGAATTCTTCAAGGCTGGTGTTGAACAAACTGTTCTTGCCGGGCGTCGTCGGATTGCAGACGAGCGTGTCGACCGGGCCGAACGTCCGCTCCGCAATCGCAAGAAAACTCGCGACCGCATCGGGATCGGTAACGTCGCCGGGTGCCGCGACGGCGCGCCCGCCTTGACTCTTCACGGCGTCGACCACTTGCTGTGCGACTTCGGGATAGAGGTTATTGCAGACGACGGCAGCGCCGCGTGCCGCAAACGTTTGGGCGACCGCCTGCCCCATGCTCGGTCCGCAGCCGGTGATGAGCGCGACTTTGCCTGCGAGTTCGTTCATGCCGATGGCATTAGTGCTGCTGCGCGCGTCCCCTTGCCAAGGGAGTGCGCCCGCTCCGTCTGAATGGGCAGAACATCGTAAGGAGAAGCATGATGTCGAATCGTTTGACGCGTCGAGATGCACTCGTTGGTGCCGGCGCCGCAGCGGCAACGCTGGCGCTGCGTGCCCCCGCACTTGCGGAACCGGTGGTCCTGCACGTGTCGACCGTTGCGATCTTCGGCGCCGCGCCGTTCTATGCGGCCGACGCACAAGGCTATTTCACCGCCGAGAATCTCGCGGTGACGACCGATCCGGTGCAATCCGGAGCGGTCGGTGTGCCGGCGCTGGCAGTCGGCCAATTCGACATTCTCTATGCGAACACGGTTTCGACGATTACGGCGATCGACAAAGGGATCGACCTGCGCGTCGTCTTCGGCGGCGGCACGAACGGCAGCAAACCGCCGGGAAACTCGGCGTTGATGAAACGCCGCGGCGATGCGATCAAGACCGGCAAAGACCTCGAGGGCAAAACGGTCGGCGTCAACGGCGTGAACGGCATCAATTGGGTGCTCACGCGATCGTGGGTGAAGATGACCGGCGGCGACCCCGACAAAGTGAAGTTTCTCGAACTCCCGAATCCCGCGCTAGTCGCGGCGATCAAAGCCGATCGCATTGACGCAGCGTACGTCGTCGACCCGTTCATGACGACCGGCTCGCAAGACCCCGCGATCGAGAGCTTCGCCTGGCCGCAGAGTTCGGTGTTCGCCGGCGGCCAGAACGGGCTGTGGGTCGTGATGGGTCAGACGATCGCGCAGCGTCCGGAACTCGTCCGCGCATTCAATCGGGCGATGCGCAAAGGCGTCGCTTGGATCAATGCCAACCTCGGCAACGACAGCTACCTCAAGCTCGTGGCCGGCTTCACCAAAATCGATGCGACGCTGTTGGCGAAGATGGCGATGGTGCCGTTCGGGACGACCGTCACGGCGGCGCAGATCCAGCCGATGGTGAAGCTGATGCGCGAAAACGGTCTGCTCGCGGCCGACGTCGATCTTCGCCCTAAAATATTCGCCGGCTAGTGAAAATTGCGCGAGCGGACCTTGTCGGTCGTGCCGGATGTATCGAAATGCCAGCAGCGCTTCATGATCACATCGATCGCGCCCGACTCTTTCTGTAACACGCCCTCGACGATCAGACATTGGGAAGCGCGGATCGTGCGGCGGTACTTCTCGTAGATGTCCGGCTTCACGATCACGTTGACGAGGCCCGTCTCGTCCTCGATGGTGAGGAACACGAAGCCTTTCGCCGTGCCCGGACGCTGACGCGTGATCACGAGACCGCCGATCTTGCACACCAGGTTCTTGGGCATCGCCGGCAAGCGTCCGGCCGCGAGCACGTGGCGCGCATTGAGTTCGGCGCGGAAGTGCGCGATCGGCTGCACGTCGGCGACGCCCGTCGCGGCGATGTCGAGCGCGGTGCGTTCGATTGCGCTGAGCGCAAGCAGCTGCGGCGGCGGCTCGTCGTCGATCTCCATCGCACGCCCCAGTTCGCCGCGTGCTTCGCGTTCGTTCAGCGCGCGCAACGCCCAGATCGCATCGCGCCGCGCCGGATACCACGGCGCGAAGGCCCCGCCCGCGGCGAGGTTCTCGAGCGGCTCGCGGGCCAGCTGCGTGCGGCGCGTGAAGTCGAGCAGATCCTCGAACGGGCGGCGTTCGTTCAGCGCGCGCTCGACGTGCTCGCGTTGCGCCTCGCCCATGCCGCGTACGAGGTGAAAGCCCAAGCGCAATGCGCCGTCGGGTTCGACGAAGCTCCACCACTCGCTGGCGTTCACCTCGACCGGCCGCACGACGACGCCGTGCCGGCGCGCGTCGTTCACCAGCACTTCGGTTGAATAGAAGCCCATCGGCTGCACGTTGAGGATCGCGGCGCAAAAGATCGCCGGCTCGTGGCACTTCACGTACGCCGATGCGTAAGCGAGCAGCGCGAAGCTCGCCGCGTGCGATTCGGGAAAGCCGTAGTCGGCGAAGCCTTCGAGCATGTGAAAGAGCCGCTCGGCCACCTCGCGCTCGATGCCGTTGCTCACCATCCCGTTCACCAAGCGCGGATAGATGTCGGCCATCCGGTCGCGCGAACGCTTGTGGCCCATCGCGCGGCGTAACTCGTCGGCCTCGCCGCCCGAAAACCCAGCAGTCTCCATCGCCATCCGCATCCCTTGCTCTTGAAACAGCGGCACGCCGAGCGTGCGCTCGAGAATCGGTTTGAGCGAGGGATGCGGATACGTCACTGGTTCCATGCCGTTGCGCCGGCGCAGGAACGGATGGATCATGTCGCCCTGAATCGGGCCCGGGCGAATGATCGCGACCTGCATGACGATGTCGTAGAAACACTTCGGCCGCAAGCGCGGCAGCATCGATTGCTGCGCGCGCGACTCGACTTGGAAGACGCCGATCGAATCGGCATTACACAGCATCTCGTAGGTGGGTTTGTCGTCGATCGGGATCGTCTCGAGCGAGAGCGGCTGGCGCTCGGGATAACGGCGCGTATGCAGCGCGAACGCATCGCGCAGGAGTGAGAGCATGCCCAGGCCCAGCAGATCGATCTTGATCAGTCCGAGGTCGCTCAGATCGTCCTTGTCCCACTGCACGATCGTGCGGTCGCGCATCGTAGCCCACTCGATCGGCGCGACGTTCATCAACGGATCGCGCGTGATGATCATGCCGCCGGAGTGGATGCCCATGTGACGCGGAAAGCCGTTGATGCGCCGGCACAGCGCGAGCAAGAGCGCGCCGGTTTCGCCGCCGATCGCGCCGCGCAGCCCCGATACGATCACCGGCGTGCGCGTGTCGTCGATCGCGCCGAAGCCGGGGGCGACGGGCGTGCCGCGTGAGGGCACGATGTTGCTGCCGGAGTCGAAGTCGCGCCGCCGTTCCACCGATGCCGGCAGCGCTTTTGCCATCGCCGGCGGTGCGACGCCGACCGTTTCAGCCAAGGATTCCGTTGCATCGTACTCGCGCACGATTTGATCGACTTGGCCGAGCGAAAGCCCGAGCGCCTTGCCGACGTCGCGAATCGCCGAGCGCGTGCGATACGTGATGACCTCGGCCACCATCGCGGCGTGGTGGCGGCCGTAGCGGTTGTAGACGTACTGCAGCACTTGCTCGCGATCTTGATGCGCGAAATCGATGTCGATGTCGGGGATCTCGTTGCGCTCTTCGCTCAAGAAACGCTCGAAGAGCAAATCGCCGGCGATCGGATCGACCGCCGTGATCCCGAGCGCGTAACACACCGCCGAATTGGCCGCCGAACCGCGGCCTTGGCCGAGCACCCCGAGCGCACGGGCCTCGCGCGAGATGTCCCACACGACGAGAAAGTAGCCCGAGAGATCCATGCGCGCGATGATGCCGAGCTCGTATTCGAGTTGCCGCTCGACCTTCGATGAAAACGGCCAGCCGTAGCGTTTGCGCGCGCCTTCGTAGACGAGGGTGCGCAAGTAGGAGTGATGGCTCGTCTCGCCGTCGGGAACCGGAAAGTACGGAAACTGTCCGGCGAGTTTTTCGAGCCGGAACGTGCAGCGTTCGGTGATCGCGAGCGTATTGGCAAGCGCGAGCGGATAGGCATGAAAGAGCCGCGCCATCTGCTCCGGCGTCTTGAGCACGTATTCCGCATTCGGGCGCAACAGCGTGCCGGCAGTCGCTAAGGTGGATTTGTATTTCACGCAGGTGAGCACGTCGCACAGTCGTGCGTCCTCGCGATCGACGTAGGCGACGCCGTTGGTGGCGACGTACGGCACGTCGAGCTTTCCGGCGAGTGCCACCAGTGCTTGCACGAGCGCGCCGTCCTCGGGCCGTAAGTGATGCTGCAGTTCGAGATAGAAGCGGCCGGGGAAGAGATCGCGCAAGCGCGCGCCGATCGCGAACGCGCCGTCGTCGTCGCGGGCGAGCAGGGCTTTCTCAACGAGGCCGTTCGCGCCGCCGGAGAGCGCGATGATGCCGTCGGTACGGCCGGTAAAATCGTCGAGCCGCGCGCGCGCGTCGCGCTTGCGTCCGCGCAATTGCGCGAGCGAGATCAATTCGCACAGGTTGGCGTAACCGCGCGCGTTTTCGGCGAGTAGGACGATCCGCGGCGTATGCGTCGGCACCTCGCTCGCCGCTCGCGCGGGGCGGCTGGGCCGGATCGGTTCCGGGTCGGCCGTCTCGAGCGTTAACTCGGCACCGCAAACGGCGGGCAGCTTTCGCTCTTTGGCCGCTTTCGCGAATCGCACGGCGCCGTAGAGCCCGTCACGATCGGTCAGCGCGATCCCGGCGAGGCCCGCCGCCACGGCCGCGCCGACGAGTTCTTCCGGGTGCGAGGAGCCCTCGAGAAACGTAAAGTTCGACCAGGCGTGGAGTTCGGCGTAGCGCGGAGCGGCAGCCATGGGCCGCTATCGTAATCGAACATACGTTCGATAACAAGAGGAATGTCGCTTGTATTGACATGTTCCGACATATCGGATAATGTCGGATCTATCAATATGATTCGATATATCGACACAAACCCGGAGGAACACCCCATGGTCGACTGGCAGAGCGAGTTCGGCAGACACTTCGGCAAGGCCCAAGCCAAGGCCGGAAAGGTCTTCCGCAAAGCGGGCGGACCGTTCGGCGAGTTCAACGAGCGCCAGCAGATGCATCAGCGTCGCGGCGGCCGCCGCCCGTTCGGCGAATCCGAGCGCGGCAGCATCAAGTACGACATCCTCGAGATCCTGTGGGACGGCCCGCGCCACGGCTACGATCTCATGCTCACGATTGAAGAGAAGCGCGGCTTCCGCCCGAGCCCGGGCTCGATCTACCCCGCGCTGCAAATGCTCGAAGAGGGCGACTTCCTCACCGGGCAAGACATCGACGGCAAGCGCGTCTACACGATCACCGAAAAGGGCAGCGAGATGCTCGCCAAGCACCGCGAGACCACGCCCGCGGACGAGGCATCGCCCGACTTCAAAGGCGCGGTATCGCTGATCACGCGCGGCATGCACACGATGATGGGCGTCAAGATGGTGCTAAAGGAAATCGGCCGAACGCGGAACGTCGAAATGTACACGCAGGCCCTGGCGATTCTCGAGCGAACGCGCCGCGATCTCTACGCGTTGCTGACACACGAATAGATGAGCGCAACGACGCTGGCGGTCGCGCCTGCTCCGGCACGTCCGGCCGCCTCGCCGTACCTGATTTCACTAACGGTCATGCTCGGCATGATCATGGCGATCGTCGACGGCACGGTCGTCAACGTCGGGCTGAATACGATCGCCGGCACGCTGGGCGCATCGCTCGACGATGCGGCGTGGGTCGTCACCGGTTATCTGCTCGCGAGCGTCATCACCATGCCGCTCAACGGCTGGCTCACCGCGAAATTCGGCCGTAAGCGCTTCTACGCCGGCTGCGTTGCGATCTTCACGATCGCTTCGTTTTTGTGCGGTACGGCGACGACCGTCTGGCAACTGACGTTCTACCGCATTCTGCAAGGCTTCGGCGGGGGCGCGCTGCAGCCGACCGCGCAAGCGATCATCTTCGAAACGTTTCCGCCCGGCAAACGCGGCATGGCGACGGCGATCTTCGGCATCGGCGCGATGGTCGGTCCGGCGCTCGGGCCGCTGATCGGCGGCTACATCATCGACAACGCCACCTGGCCGCTGTTGTTTTTGGTGAACATCCCGATCGGCATCGCGGCGTTCTTCATGACGGTCGCGTTCATCCCCGATCCCACGTATCTCGAGAAGCCCAAGGGCGGCATCGATTGGCTCGGACTCGGGTTGCTCTCGGCCGGTGTCGGCGCGATTCAGTACGTGCTCGAGCGCGGCCAGCACGATGATTGGTACGACTCGCCCACGATCGTCATTCTCACGGTGGTGTCGGTTGCGGCGAGCGCGTGGTTCATTTACAAGTCGCTGAATGATAAGCATCCGCTGGTCGATCTGCGCTCGTTCCGGTTCCCGACGTTCGTGTTCGGCAATTTGCTGCTCGTCGTCGTCGGTTTCGGACTCTACGGCACCTCGCTGATCATGCCGCTCTTCTTTCAAACGTCGATGGGCATGACCGCATACGACACGGGCTTGGCGTTGCTGCCGGGCGCGATTGCAACGGCGGCGTCGATGATTGTCGTCGGCCGTTTGATGCAAGTCGTCGACCCGCGCATTCTCACCGCCGTCGGCCTCGTGCTCTCCGCGTGGTCGTGCTGGGCGCTTGGGGATCTCAATCAATATGCCGGTGTCGGCGACATCTTTTGGCCGCGCATCATCCAAGGCTTCGGCATGGGCCTGATGTTCGTGCCGGTAACGACCGTGATGCTCTCGCCGCTGCCGAAGAACGAACTCGCAAGCGCGACGGGCATCTCGATGCTGGTGCGCCAGCTCGGCGCGAGCGTCGGCATTGCGGTGCTGACGACGCTGCTCGCGAGCGAAACGACCGTCGCCTGGATGGCCCTCGCCGGCGGCGTGACGCAGAACCACGGCGCCTCGGTCGGCCAGATCAACGGCCTGCTCGTGCAGTCGGCCACCGTGATCGCCTACGATTACCTCTTCCGAATCTGCGCCTTCGTCTTCTTGTTCGCCCTGGTCTTCGTCTTCTTCATGAAACCGAACAAAGCAGCCGCCGGAGCCGCCCCTGCTATGGCACCGGCCGAGTAGACGTTCCCCGTTGTCATCCCGAGCTTGTCCAGGGACCGCCGCAATCACCGTCGCTGAGCTCGGAAATAAAATAGTATCATAAATGTAGCCTCAAGGGTACGATTGTGATACTATTGACGAGCGATGGATCTCTTCGGCTCCCGCGCCCGCAGCCGTATTTTGCTCTATCTAGCCCTGGCTGAGGAAAGCTATGTGGCGGAGATGGTCACTGTCCTTGGATATCCGAAATTGACCATCCAGCGGATCACCCGGGACCTCGAGGAGTTAGGGGTTGTGGCTTCGCGCGTACGCGGTCGCGTTCGATTCGTCTCGCTCGATAAGACGTGGTTCGCAGCCGCTGAACTACGCGCCCTTTTGCAGCGCTTGTCCACAGCGGATCCCGACATTTTAGATGCCGCTGCGTCCGTACGCCGCCGTCCGCGCCGGCCCGGTAAACCATTATGAACCTCACGAACGCCTCGACGCTCATCGACGTTGCTTTTGCCGTTTGCACGGCGCTGGCTCGAGCGAGTGCCGTGGGCGTACTCACCGGTGGAAGCGCCGCGACATATTACGTTCCCGAGCGTTATCAGTCGCTGGACGTCGACTTTGTCTTGCGTGTCGTGCCGCAGAAGGGCGCCATCGACGAAGCCATGGGTAGCCTCGGATACCATCGCGCTCCAACGGGAATGTACGAGCACTCTGATATCCCGATAACCGTGGAGTTTCCGCATGGTCCGCTGAGTATTGGGCGGGACCTCATTCAGACATGGGCAACCGAACGCCGGGGTGATGAACTATTGTATATCCTGAGCATAACGGATTGCGTACGCGATCGCTTTATGCACTTCTGGGCTTGGAACGATCGTTCAGCACTTGAGCTCGCACTCGAGATAGCTCAGCGATACAGCGAGCGATTCGACGCAGACGCTTTTCGCGCGTGGACAGCAGCGGAGCAAGTCGCAGATGCCTCGTACGCGCAAGAAAAAGTCGACGAGTTCTTTCGTCGCTTAACGGCCATATGATTCCGGATCCGGTGGCGGTTGACGCCAACGAGTTCGATGCGGAGATCGTGCGCGCAGATTATCGAGCGCATCATCGGGTGCCGCGGCCGGGACTCGCCGTCGCCGGAGCCGGCTTTCTCGTACTTGCACTGCTCAATTGGATGCGACACTGGCCGTTCTCACATTACTGGTGGCTGCTGCTTTTTGGTGTCGCGTACATCGCAATGTCGATGCGCGCCGGGAAAGGCTTTCCGTCGGTGGTGCTTCCATCCGGCCTGCATTTTTCGGGCACGGGTATCGATCTCGATGTGCCGTTTGTAAAAGACCCGCGTCGCCATTATTCGTGGCACGGAATACGGATCGACGATATCGGCGAAGTGTTCGTGCTCGTTCCGTCGTTCGGGAAACGCGTGGTGATCCCCAAACGCTCGTTCCCCGACGGCGGACGTGAAGCATGGGCATTCTTCACCGCCAATCACGTTGCCGGAAGGACGCCACTCGCAACTCCCGTACGGGCGTAACGATGCAGTATCGGAAGATTGGCCGCTGGGGGATGGCGGTTTCGAGCGTTGGACTTGGGTCGTGGCTCACCTATGGCGGCAGCGTGGAAGAAGCGACGGCGCGGGCGTGTATGCGGCGGGCGTACGAGCTGGGAGTTACGTTCTTCGATACGGCCAACGTGTATGCGGGCGGTCGGGCGGAAGAAGTCGTCGGGCGCGCGATCAAAGATTTCGCGCGCGATTCGATCGTGCTCGCAACGAAAGTCTATTTTCCGATGGGCCGCGGCCCCAACGATGCGGGCCTCTCGCGCAAGCATATCCGTATGCAGATCGACGCGAGCTTGCGGCGCTTAGATGTCGAATACGTTGACCTCTACCAGTGCCATCGCTACGATGAGGACACGCCGCTGGACGAAACGTGCAGTGTGATGAACGATCTCGTGCGCGCCGGCAAGATTCTGTACTGGGGTGTCTCGGAATGGAGCGCCGACCAGATTACCGCTGCCTGCACGTTGGCGCGGGAAAACGGCTGGGCGCCGCCGATCAGCAATCAGCCGCAGTACAGCGCGCTCTGGCGCCACGTGCAGCGCGACGTCTTTCCGGCCTGCCGCGAATTCGGGCTCGGCAACGTCGTGTGGTCGCCGCTCGCGCAAGGCATTCTCACCGGCAAGTATACCTCGGCGCGCACCGTGCCGCAGGGTACGCGCGCATCCTCGAACGCGGCCGGCATGATGACCGACTACTTCACGCAGCCCGTGCTCGATGCGGTGGCGCGCATCAAACCGCTGGCCGAACGCGCCGGCTGCACGATGGCGCAACTTGCACTGGCGTGGTGCTTGCGTGACACGATCGTATCGGCGGTGATCGTCGGTGCAACGCGGCCCGAACAGGTCGACGACAACGTTGCCGCCGCCGACCTGCAGATCGATCCGGTCATCTTCCAGCAGATGGACCAGATTCTCACGCCGGTCGCGCCGGGCTAAGTTTTACGGCGCCGGCAGCTCTTTTACCAGCCAATCGTCGATTGCCGCGGCGATCTGCTGATTATTTTTTTCAAGCATCATCATATGAGCATTGCCGAAGATTCCGAGATCCGTAAGATGCTTGAATTCAACCGGGACGCCCGCGTCTTGCAAAAATTTAGCGGTGCAGTGATCGTAGGGAGCATGATACGATGCTTGAGAAAGTATCATCAAGACCGGCACGTGTTCTAGATTGACCAGCTTGTGCGCCGGGGGCTTTTGTTCGACGCATGGTACGAGGTCTGGGCCGTCCGCGCTTGGCTCCGTCTCGGTTTCCAACTGTGCCGGATCGGTCACCGGGGGATCGTAGCCGACGGCAATATCAGTTATTCCCCAAACGCGGGCTTTGCTTGCGCCAACGGTGCCCGCGCCCAGATTCTCGAACGGTGGTCCGCTCGGCTCGACGGCAACGATTGCTTTGGTGAGTTTCGGCCGGCCGTCGGCGATCACCCATCCCAGCGTTCCGCCTTGCGAGTGCGTCAGCACGATTGATGGGCCGATGCGATCGAGCAGCGCATCGATTGCGCTTTTCGCGAGCGTTTCTTGCAGAACTTGGTCTTTGATCGATGGATACTGGCCGGCGATAAATTGATCGAACACCGGATTGCCTTCGCTCTCGGATTCCGGTCCTTGATCGGGCCATTGCGTGTGAAATTTCGCTTGCGGATATTGGTTGTGGCGTTCCGGGTCGACAAACGAGGCCGCTGCGCTTGCCGGCGGCACGTCGAGGACGTCACCATCCAGTCGTGCACGATAGGGCGACCGCGCACGTCCCGGCACATCGACGATATACACGACGTATCCCCGGCTCAAAAAATAGTCCGCCCAGCCGGGCCGGCCGTCGGGAGTTTGCTCGAAGTTGGTCCCGGCTTGGCCGCCGCCGGGAATCATGACGATTGGATACGGTCGTGCGGGGCGTTTCGGAACGAGCACTTCAATATACGCCTGGCCGTTCATCGCCCGCGTGTTCCCACTTCCGGCGTATTGCCCGCCAACGTACAAGTAACCGCGCCTCGCGAGGGCAGACTGATCGGTCGTTTTGGGAATCGATCGCATCTCGGGCAGCGTGCTGCTCTGCGACAGAACGACGCTCGGCGAAACGGTAAAAAGCAAAAGTAAGGACAGGAGTGAGCAAAAGCGTTGGAGGCTCAAGCGATGTATATCTCCCCTAGTAGCTGCTGCGCATTTGCAGCTTCGATGGCGATCAGGTCGTCTGCGCTAAATCCGCACGCGTGCAGACCGCTCACGTGTTCTTCAGTGCCTCGGTACGGATAGTCGGTACCAAAAAGGATTTGCGATACGGGCACGATCTCGCGCAGTGCCGACATCGCTGCACGGTTCGACGTTTGCGCCGTGTCGTAGTAGAACCGCTGCAGCTGTGCCATGAGTCCGTCCGGCAAGCGGGCCGCCATTCGCGGTTCCCGCGCAAGAATGACGAAGCGTTCGATGACGGAGGTCAGCGTGCCGCCGGCATGCGAGAAGATGAACTGAATATCGGGAAAGCGTGCGGCCACGCCGCTAAAGACCAAGCTCGCAATCGTTCGCGTGGTATCCGTACCGTATTCGATGACCGTCGGACCGACATCCGGGACGAGGTTCGCGCAGCACTCGTTGAGCGTCGGATGGGTGTAGACGATTGCCTTCCGGCGGTTCAGTTCCTCAAACACCGGCGCAAACGACGCGTCGCCGAGGTAGGCGTTTCCGTAACTTGTGAACATCCCGACGCCGTCGGCCTGCAGAACGTCCAAGGCGTAGGCGATCTCACTGAGGGTACCGTCGATATCGGGCAGCGGCAGCGCGGCGAACAAGCCGAAGCGGCCGGGATACCGATCGATGAGCCCAGCGGCGTAGTCATTGCACACGCGCGCACTGATGCGAGCAGCATCTGCGTTTCCGAACCAAATGCCCGGTGTCGTGATCGAAAGCAGCGCCCTTGCTACGCCGCCCCGGTCCATATCCTCGAGGCTTCGCTCGGGAGTCCACGTCTTCACGACGTCCGGCAGACGCTCGGGGTGTTCGAGCCCAGCGAGATATGCCGGCGGAAAATAGTGGTGGTGGATGTCGATCCGCTCGGCTATCATTGAATCACGCGGATCGGTTGATCACTCATCCACGCCGCGATATCTTCGACCATTTGTTCGTAAAAGTCGCGGAAGCTTTCGGTGGAAACGTAACCGAGGTGGGGTGCAAGCACCGTGTTGTCGAGGGTCAACAGCGGATGATCGGCCGGAATCGGTTCAACGTCGAAGACGTCGAGCGCCGCGCCGGCAATCGCGTGATTTCGCAATGCTGCGATGAGCGCTTCCTGATTGATCAACGGTCCCCGGGCCGCGTTCACCAGATACGCCGTCGGTTTCATCAGCGCCAACTCGCGCGCGCCGATCAGACCGCGGGATTGCGGATTCAAGACCGCGTGCAACGAGACGACATCCGCGGCGCGCAGAAGATCCTCCAACGACGACGCGCACTCGGCGCCGTGCTCGGCAGCGCGGGCCGGAGTAAGATGCGGACTCCAGGCCACAACATTCATTTCGAGCGCGGTGCCGACGCGCGCGACGGCGCCTCCAACGCGCCCGAGTCCGACGAGCCCGAGCGTTTTACCGCTGAGCTGCATGCCGATCGTCGTCTGCCAACGCCCTGATCGCAACGCCCGGTCTTCGGTTGGAATATGCCGGACGAGTGCCAAGATCAGCGCCCAGACGAGTTCGGGCGTCGCGCCGCCGCGCGCGCTGGTGCCGCAGACGCAGATCCCGCGTTGCGCTGCGAACGCCATATCGACGCCGAGATTGCGCATGCCACTGGTAACGAGCAGCTTAAGCCCAGGGAGAGCGCCCAGGACGGATGCAGGAAACGCCGTCCGTTCGCGCATGATGCACACGACGTCGAACGGCGCCAGGCGCTCGATCAGTCGTGCTTCGTCCGCAAGATGATCGTGAAAGAACGTGACCTCGGCGTGCAATGAATCCCAGTCGGCGAGATCGCGAGCCGCGTCTTGGAAGTCATCGATAACGGCGACCTTCAATGTGGCCTCCCGAAGTAGCGCCGGGCCATCGCTTCGCGAAGCGTCATGATGGATGCGGGACGATCGTCGCCCTCGATCTCGCGATAACAAGCAAAAACGTTGACCACGATGCGTTCGGGATCGACCCAATCGCGAAAGGCGTCCAGTGCGATATCGTCGGCAGCTTCTTCGTAGCTCATGCCGGCAGCGTGGCGTTTGATCGATTCCGCGAGCAAGAATTCAAAGTACTGCTTCAAGCGGCGGATGCCCGACTTGTCGGTGATCGGGCCGTGCCCGGGAACGACCGTCTCCACGTCGAGAGCGAGCATCAGATCGCATGCGCGAATCCAATTGCTGACCGGCCCTGCCCAGACGATCGGGTGACCGTCCATAAACAAAATATCGCCGGTGAAAAGTGTCCGGTCTTGCGGAACGAATGCGATGATATCGCCGTCCGTGTGTGCGGGCCCGACTTCGATGAGGCGTACTTCCTTGCTGCCGACGCGAAGTTCGAGCGCACCGCTGAACGTGCGAGTCGGCATGGTCAGTACGACGCCTTCCGCGCTGAAGACGCTGCCCATCACTTCTTGGAAGAATTCTCCCGCGATGCCCATGCGTTGCCAGTCGCGGCGAATCGATCCCGGAGCGAGCGGCGCGCCTTGTTCGCGCATCTCACGCGCGCATGCCTCGGAGGCGACGATCTGGGCGCCTTCGACGAGTTGGTTACCGAAAGTATGATCGCCGTTTGAGTGCGTGTTCACCAGCGTTCCGATCTTGCCGGCGGACGGTACCGCAGACCGCATCGTCGCGAGCATCTCGCCGGTGAGTTTCAGATCGAAGAGTGTATCGACCAGGAGCGACTCGCTGCCGTCGACGATGAGTCCGGCATTGCTGTAACCCCAGCTGCCGTTCGGCTGAAGATAGGCATAGCTCCCTTTACCGATAGCGTGCAAGCCTTTCGTATACGGCCATTTCATCGTCCCGGCACCGTTAGCAGAGACCGGAGGGGATCAAGATTTTTTAGGCGATCGATCGTCCAGACGGCTTCGATCAAACGGCGGGATTTGCGATCTCCCAGCACCGGCGCCATTAGATCGAAGGCCTTCGTTTCGATTTCATCGATCCCCATCGGGTTGGCAACCGTTCCGCGAACGGCGGTGGTGCGTCGTGTCAGGACGCGACCATCGGCGAGGTGAACGTGCACGATGGCTTGCCGCGCGGGCCGCGCATGCTGAAGCTCAGAGCTCGGAATCAAGCGAACCTTTGCCCAAAGCGCGCGGACTCGGGCAGTCGTCATGCGGTTACGGTCATGCGCCGCGGCAAAGGAGACCGTGCCGTCGAGCAACATCACCGCGACGAGATATTGGACGCACACGCCGGGCAGATCGCGGTTGTCGACGACGGGAAGGGAGCCGTCCGGCAACTCGACGTCGACGCGATCGATGTCCGAGGCGGAGAACGTCTCGTGCTTGATGAGAAACTCGAGCGCGTCGAGCACGGATTGATTCGGCGAGCCCACCGACCACCGTTTGATGTTCGTGTTGAGGATTTCGAACCGCGTTCCGAGTTCGCGCGCGATCGCCTCGCGGTCGGCGTCGGGACAGAACGCGTCGAAGAAATTGCGCGGCCCAAAAAAGGGATCGTCGGCGGCCGTCATGCCGGATGCGACCATGGTTGCGGCGGCGACCCCGTTGCGCGCCGGCATTCCGCCGAAGTCAAAGGCCTTTTCAATGTGCCCTTTGTCGCCGAACCAGCACATCGTACCGGATGCTTGTTGCACGGCATAGGTGAAGAGATACCGCATCTGTTGCGCGTTGATGCCGGCGAGCGAGCCGGCTGCGACCGCCGCTCCGAAAATGCCGCCGATGGCATGGGTGCTTCGCGCTCGCGCCACCATTCGTTCGTAGCCGAGCGCGAGAACGATGCGAGCGCAGATGTCATATCCTAAGACGATCGACCGCAAGAACGCTGCCCCGTTGCGTTCGTGCCGTTCGGCCATGGCCAACGCCGCTGGGATCACCGCGCAGCCGGGGTGCGTCAAGCTGGCCGGGTGGCTATCGTCCGTCTCGTCGGCGTGAGCAAACATCGCGTTGGCTAATGCAGCGTTGACGGCGGAACTCCGCGCCTTCGTTCCCACGATGGCGGATTCACGCACGCCGCCCTGATCGGCGATGTAGGCGATCGCCGCACGGCCGGCGGGCAGACGGCTTCCCGATACGATGGCGGCCAGCGTGTCGAGAAGATGAACCTTCGTCTTTAGGACGACATCTGCGGGCAGTTTGCGGCGTACGGCCCCGGCGGCATACGTTGCCAAGACGCCGGTCGCGTCAGGCGCCGCCAAAATATAAGCCTCCGTTGACATGCAGCGTCTGTCCCGTCATGTAGGACCATTCGTCGCCGCACAGCGACACGATCGCCGCGGCGAGCTCATCCGACCTGCCCATGCGCCCGAGCGGCAATTGATCGTCATGGATGTAGCCGCGCAGACGCGCGACGCGTTCCGGTGCATCTTCCGGCGAGACGATAGGCCCGGGTGAGACGCAATTGACCGTGATGTTCTTTGGTCCAAGCTCGCCAGCTAACGCTTTCGTGAGCCCGACGATGCCGGCTTTGGCCGTCGTCTGCGCCGCATGGTTCCGGCCGCCGATATGTGCACTCACGCCGCCGATGTTGATGATCCGTCCGACGCCGCCTTGCGCGAGATGCGGTGCCGCCGCTTGCGCGCAGAGAAAAGCGCCATCGAGCACCGTGCGCATGATGAAGTGCCACGCTTCGAGCGTGGTCGATTCGAAGGCGCCGTCGCCTCGTACGCCGGCATTGTTAATGAGGATATCCAGACGTCCGAACTGCGCGACGGTCGCCGCGACCAATTGCGCGACGGCCTCGGCGTCGCGCACGTCGGCGATGTGCGCAGCCGACCGTGCCTTACCGTGCCGGTCCTCGATCTCGGCCGCGACCGCGCGTGCTGCGTCGATCGACGAATGGCCGGTGATCATCACCGCCGCCCCGGCCGCGGCAAGGCGCATTGCGATGGCCTTTCCGTTTCGGCGCGTACTGCCGGTGACGAGAGCGACGCGGCCGTCTAACGGTGTCATCAAGCTTCCTATATACCTAATTGGGTGACCTATCCTGGAGGTATTGGTTCACCCAATCCGTATATTGGCCCACGCATGGCAGCCGGCAGTGTACTGATCGTGGGCGGGGGGATTGCCGGCATGTCTGCGGCGATCTCGCTTCAGCGCGCCGGGTTTCCGGTCGAGATCGCGGAGGCCGATCCGCAGTGGCGCTCCTCGGGTGCCGGCCTCACGATCAACGCTCCCTCGTTGCGCGCGTTCGCCGCGCTTGGGATCCTCGAGCACGTGAAGCGCGAGGGACATTGCCACGGCGGCACCCGGTTCTGTAACGCGCAAGGTGACGTAATTTCTGAACCGCCGTTGAACCAAATGTCACCGGACATTCCAACCGGCGCCGGCATCTTGCGTCCCGTTCTCCATAAGATTCTCGCGGAGGCGACGCGCGCATCCGGCGCGACGGTGAATCTCGGCGTGACGGTCACGGCGCTCGCACAGACCGCGGATCACGTTCAGGTGACGTTTGCCGGACGTCCGAGCGCCGAATACGACGCCGTCGTTGCGGCCGACGGGCTCCACTCAACGATGCGCAAAGCGATCTTTCCGCACGCGCCGGAGCCGCTGTTCAACGGTCAAGGATGTTGGCGCGCCGTCTTCACGCGCGATCGAAGCATCGAGACGGGCACGGTTTTCGTGGGCCTCGAGCACCGCGCCGGATTGAATCCGGTCTCGGATGAAGAGATGTATCTGTTCCTCTTGCAGAGCGTTCCCGATAACCGCCGCATGGAAGAGACGCAATGGCCGCAGCTCTTAGCCGCCGAACTCGCCGAATTCGGCGGCATCCTCGGACGTCTGCGCGAGAATCTCGGCCCGGATTCGCGCATTAACTACCGCCCACTCGAAAATTTGCTGCTCGCGCGGCCCTGGCACCAAGGACGGGTGCTGCTGATCGGCGATGCCGCGCACGCGACGACGCCGCATCTCGCATACGGCGCCGGTCTCGCCGTCGAGGACGGATTGGTGCTGGGCGAGCTTGCACAGCCGGGCGTCGCGCTCCACGACGTCTTCGAGCGTTTTACCGAGCGGCGCTTCGAGCGCTGCCGCATCGTCGTTGAGGGTTCGACGCGTCTCGGCGAACTCGAACTTAAGGGAGCACCGGCTCACGAACATCGCGCGACGTTTGCGCAAGTAACGGAGTATTTATGGCAGCCGATCTAGTCGATCCCGTTTTGCGTTTGGTGATGACGATGCGCATCGAGTGCACGCCGTTTGAAACCGTCGGTGACACCGGCAAGGGAACGCGCCGGATTCAGCACTTGCTCGGCGGTACCTTCGAGATCCCGGCGCAGACGGGCGGCACGTTCTCAAATCCCGCCAAGTCCGGCGTCGTCCTCGGTGGGTACGATTGGCAGATCCTGCACAGCGAGTCGCTGGCTGAATTGGATGCTCGCTACAACCTCCGCACGAACGACGGACACCTCATCTACGTGCGCGCCAGCGGTCGCCGCTATGCATCGCCGGAGATTTTGCAAAAGCTGATGCGCGGAGAACCGGCCCGTCGCGGTCCGAATTATTACGGCGTTTCCACGCCGCTCATCGAGACCGGCGATCCGGATCTGCAATGGATGAACTATCACGCGTTCATCGGCAACTCGCGAAGCGAGCCGTCGTTTCAGAACATCCGCTTCTTCACGGTAGATTACAACGACGAACCCGACTCCGGAACGGCAACATCATGATGCAACACGACGCCGATCTGGCTTCATTGCGGAAATATCTCGAAGATCGCGGTTTTGCGCAAAACGACCGGTTGCCGCCGGAACGCGAGCTCGCCGACAAGCTCGGGTTGACGCGTAACCGCGTTCGGGGCGGATTGCGCAAGCTCGAGTCGGAGGGACTCATTTGGCGCCACGTGGGCCAAGGCACCTATTTCGGTCCGCGCCTTTCGCCGCTGGTCAACCGTCGCGCACTCGAGACGTTGGCGGAGATGACCTATCCGCGCGAAGTCATGGATGCGCGCCTAGCATTTGAGCCCGAACTTGCGCGCCTCGCCGCGCTGCGCGCAACCGGTTTGGACTTCAGCGCACTCGACGGCTGCTTAGAACGCATGCGCACGACCACGGACTGGTCGGTATGGGCCCTTTGCGATGCCCAATTTCACCGGCTGATGGCCGTCGCTGCAGGTAATACCCTGATGCTGGCGATGTTCGATACGATGCAGGCGGGACGCAATAAACAAGTGTGGGGCCGCTTGGGTACGAGCAAGATCCGCGATTCGCGGCGCGGTGAAATTCTCGCCGAACATGGCGCGATCGCTGCGGCTCTCCGCGACCGCGATCCCGAAGGCGCCGCCGCTGCAGTCCGTGCGCACCTGACAATTGCGCGGAAGAATATTCTCCACGAATGAAGCTAGCACTGTACGAACACGGCGGCGAAACGCGCCCGGGAATCATCAGCGACCGCGGCATCGTCGACGTCTCTTCGGCGGTAACGATCGCGTACACGCCGCAGCTCACGATGGTCGGCATCATCGATGCCTTCGGCGACCTGCGGAGCGAACTGGAATCGCTCGAGCGATCGGGCAGCGCAACGCCGCTTGACGCCGTTCGCCTGCGCCCGCCCTTGCCTCGGCCGGGCAAAATTCTCGCCTGCATCGCCAACTACTGGGAACATGCGCAGCGCGAGGCTCGTCCGCTCAACATGTTCATGAAAAATCCCGACGCCGTCGTCGGGCCGGGCGACACGATTGCGCTCCCCGATTTCACCGAACCGTGGATGTTCATGCACGAGGCCGAGCTGGCAATCGTTATCAAAGGCCCTGCGAAGATGGTGAAGGCGGAAAACTGGCGCGATGCGGTTTTCGGGTATACATCGATGATCGACGTATCCGCTCGTGGCGACGGCCGGCGCACGTGGCCGGCAAACCCGATCATGAGCTGGCTTGGGAAATCGTTCGATACGTTCGCGCCGATTGGGCCGTGTATTACGACGGCGGATGAGATCCCGGATCCGAACGATTTGATCGTCCGCTTCTGGAACGACGGTCAATTGCGCCACAATTACAGCACCAGCGACATGGAACATCACGTGCCTGAACTGATCGCTTTTGCGACGACCGTGATGACGATGAACTCCGGCGATCTCATCGCTTGCGGGACCAACCATGAAGGGTTGGGCGCCGTTCAAGACGGCGAGACGGTCGAAATCGAAATCGAACGGATCGGCCGCATGTCATTGACCGTTACCGATCCGCTAAAACGAACGTGGGAGCGAGGAATCTACATGGGAGTCGACTCGACCAATCCCGAGGCAGTTAAACGCCATCGTCCGAGCGCGGCATCGTGAACGTCGTTCGCCTGGAATCCTTGACCTACGGCGTGGACGATCTCGACGCCGCCAAACGCTATTACGACGACTGGGGCTTGATCGTCGCTGAAGAGGGCCGCCACGGGGTGGACTATCGCTTGGATTCGGGTCAAACGATCCGCCTGCGTGAGTCCGGCGATCCGACGCTTCCGAAAGCAATTGAGGGCGGTTCGACGGTACGCGAGGTGACGTGGGGCGTAGCGGATGCTGCGTCGCTGGACGCCATCGGCGCCGCGTTGAGTACCGACCGCGATCCCGAGAGTTCGAATGGAACCGTGAGTACGCGGGACCCGTGGGACATGGGGATCGCCTTTCGCATCGCCGCGCCGGGTCTGGCCGCGCCTGTGCGTTCGGAACGTCCGCGCAATCAGGCGTTCGCGGTCGCACCGCGCATTCGCCCTTGGCGTATCGGGCATGTCGTCCTGAACGTCCCCGAAGCGAAGATGCAAGCAACCTCGGAATTCTATCTCGACCGGCTGCAATTCCGGCTGTCGGAGCGGGTGAACCGATTCGGTGATTTCATTCGCTGCGCCGGTTCCACCGATCACCACAATCTTTTTCTCTTGCAGAAGCCCGAGGGCGGCCTCAACCATGTTGCGTTCGAGGTCGCTAATTTCGACGAAATCGTCATGGGCGGGAAATTCATGCAAGCGAAAGGCTGGGAGCCCGCAACGTCGCTCGGACGGCACGTGATGGGTTCGAATCTTTTCTGGTATTTCAAAAATCCGGGCGGCGGGTTAGCCGAGTATTTCTCCGACATGGACGTGGTGGACGATGGCTGGCAGCCACCGATTTGGGACACGAATCCGGGCTTCTCACTCTGGATGACGTAGGCGAAAGGGCTCTGCTCATGTCTGCAAATAATGCGCTCTCGCGCGGGCTCTTTCTCGCGTCGGGCGTCGCGGCGCTCGCTGCGCCGGCCGCGGCTGCGAATGGACCGCTAACAACGATTCGCCTCGCCGGCACGACCGATCCCGATGTCGTGGCCGTCATCTGGGGTGCGCGTAACGGGATCTTCCAGAAGCGAGGACTCGACGTCCAAGTGCAGCGCTTCAACAACGGTGCTGCCGTGTCGGCGGCCGTGGTCGGCGGTTCGATCGACATCGGTAAAGCGAACATCTTCAGCTTGATGACGGCGCATCTGCGGAACATTCCGTTCGTCATCGAGTCGGTCGCTGCGATCTACTCTTCGGATAGCCCGATCGTCGGTTTCGTCGTCGCGAAGAACTCGACGTTGACGGGAGGTGCGGGCCTCAACGGCAAGACCATTGCAACCGCCGCGCTGGGTGACATCTTTTCCCAGGTAACGTCCGTGTGGATCGATCAAAACGGCGGCGACTCAAAGACGGTCAAATTCATCGAGCTGCCGTCGAGCGCCACGCCGGCCGCGATTTCCGCCGGCCGCGTCGACGCCGGAATTATGGTCGACCCGCTTTTGGCCGAAGCCGTTCGCAGTCAGAACTGCAAGGTGATCGGCCGCCCGTACGACGTCGTTGCAAAGCGTTTCGGTACCGCGTTCTACTTCTGCATGCAAGACTACGCGGCAAAGAACGCCGACGTGCTGATGCGCTTTCGCGCCGGCTTGGACGAGGCCACGAAATACGCCCTCGCGCACAAGCGCGAGATGGTTCCGATCATGGCAGACTACACGGGCATGGAGCAAAAGCTGCTCGAGGATCTCCCGCTGGTCATCGGCTCCGGCGTGGTTCTCGACGAGATTCAGCCCGTCATCAACTTTGCGTCTCGTAACAAATTGATCCGGAGCGCCTTCCCGGCGTCTGAGATCATCGATCCTTCGGCACTCCGGGCTTAGAAAGCGTACTCATGCGTCGCACTTCGTTTCTCACATCGACGGCCGCCGCTGCCCTAACCATGCTCGGAGCGCCGGCCTTGGCCGACGTTCCCACACCGGCGTCGATCGCCGTCGCGCCGTTGGCCGGCCCTGATGTCGCGGGTCTCTACTACGCGCTCCAGCAAGGCTGGTTCAAACAGGCCGGCCTCGACGTCGTCAATCAGCCGGTTCCCAATGGCGGCGCCGGGATGTCCGCGCTTGTTGGCGGCACGGTCCAGATCGCATACACGAACGTGTTGTCGCTCTGTGTTGCGCACCAAAAGGGCATTCCCGTCGTGCTCGTGGCTCCGGGCGCCGGCTACCACTCGGCGACGGCGGTCGCGCGGCTGCTCGTACCCGGCGATTCACCGGTGAAGACGGTCAAAGATCTCGACGGGAAAGTGATCGCGGTCCCGTTGCTCGGCGATATCAACACGATCGGCGTCGACGGACTGCTCGACCAAGTGGGCGTGAATCGGAGCAACGTCAAGTTTACCGAAATTCCGCCGCCGAATATGCCTTCGGCGTTGGCGGCGAAGCGGGTCGATGCGATTTCGATTTACGAACCCTTCGTCAGCGCCGCGATAGCGCAGGGCGCGCGTGCGATTGCCAAGCCCTACGATTCAGTTGCCCTCGACTTTACGATCGCCGCGTGGGTTGCCTATGGTCCGTGGGCTGCGGCGCATCGCAGTGAAGTTCTGCGATTTGCTTCGACGCTCAATCGCGGCTCGCAGTATGCGAACGCGCACTATCAAGACCTGATACCGATGATTTCCGGCTTCTCGAAAATGGAACCCGACACGTTGAACAAGATGGCGTATCCGACGGTCGCTCCGAACCTTTCGATCGCGTTGATTCAGCCGGTCATCGACGCGGCAGCAAAATACGGCGCGATCCCGGCGGCTTTTGCCGCCAAGGATTTTCTGTTCGCCGGTTAGCGGGGGCGGCCGCTCTTGCTCGGCGGCAGCGAGCGGAACTCGCGGCGCGGTGAGGGCGACTGCGGATGCGCGGCCGGTGCGTGTGCGTTGCGCGGCGGACGCGGCGAGCGCGGACGCTGTGCGCCCGGAACGTCGTCCGTATAGCGGACGGGATTCTGCGTGACCGGCGGCAGCTCCGGAGTCTTGGCGCGATCGAGCCGTTTGCCGAGCACTTTCTCGATCTGTGCGAAGTACTTCTCTTCATCGGCAGCGACGAACGTGATCGCATCGCCGAGCGCCGATGCGCGCGCAGTACGGCCCACACGGTGAACGTAATCTTCGGGCACCATCGGCACGTCGAAGTTGATCACGTGTCCGAGTTCGGCGATGTCGATGCCGCGCGCCGCGATATCGGTGGCGACCAGCACGCGAAACTTGCCGCGCTTGAAGTCTTGCAGTGCGCGCGTGCGCTGGGCTTGTGAGCGGTCGCCGTGAATGCGGTCGGCCTCAACGTCGTTCTTGACCAGATGCGCCGTGAGGCGATTGGCCCGCGCCTTGGTGCGCGTGAACACGATCGCGCTATAGATGTTGTTGTCTTTGAGCAGCTCGAGCAGCAGATCGTTCTTCTGCATCTGACCGACGGTATACACCGTCTGCGTGATGCCGACGGCCGGACCTTTGGCGGGCGCGAGGTCGACGCGCTGCGGATTCTGCAGCATGTCTTTGCTGAGCGCCGCAATTTCCGGCGGAATCGTAGCCGAGAAGAAGAGCGTTTGGCGTTTGGTGGGGAGTACGCGCAGAATGCGGCGCACCGTGGGCAAGAAGCCCATGTCGAGCATGCGATCGGCTTCGTCGATGACGAGAAACGAGATGTCGTCCAGCGAGGCGGTTTTCTGCGCGAGATGATCGAGCAGACGGCCGGGCGTGGCGACGATGATGTCGGTGCCGCGTTTGAAGGCCGAGGCTTGCTGGCCGAAACCGACGCCGCCGTAGACGGCCGCAACTTTGACGTTCGTGTGCTTCGCGAAGGCAGTGAGGTGAGCGGTGATTTGGGCGGCCAGTTCGCGCGTTGGTGCGAGAATGAGCGCGCGCGTTTTGCCGCGCGGCAGATCCATCAGCATTTGCACGAGCGGCAGCCCGAAGGCGGCCGATTTACCGCTGCCGGTCGCGGCGCTGGCAAGCAGATCGCGTCCGCTCAATGCGGGCGGGATCGAGGCGGTTTGGACGGGGGTGGGCTCGGTGAACCCAAGCTCCGCCACGGCACGAAGAAGCTGCGGTCGCAGCCCAAGGCTATCGAAGGATAAAATTGTCGTTCGTCTTTCAAAAATGCGCAATTGATCGGCAAAAAGAACGAACGATCGCGCGGGTGACATGTCATTGTCGCACGTTTGCTTGCTTCCGTCAACGCGCGAAGTCGCAGCTGGGTGACGGTTCTCCCGCCGGAATGCCTAAATGAAGGTATGGGGCCAGGTCGGGATTGCTGCCCATCCGCCGTCGACTGTTGCAGTAATGCATCCTGGCGTCATACGAGCTCGGAACTCATATTGCGCGGACTCGTTGTCGAACAGTTCGTCAACGGTTAGCGTTCGCGCAACTAAGCCTTGCTCGTACGCGTAACCGAGAAAACGCCCCAGCACCGGGCGATTCGCTTCAACCCCGTACGGCCATGGGTCGTCACCCCAAATCTCCACGGTTTCATCGAGATATCTCCTCATGAACGGCAAACTCGTCATGCGCTCGTCCTGAAGGATGCGATACGCGTACTCCTTGGATTCATCGAATGCGCTGCAGAGATCCGCCGCGAGGCCTGCCCGTCGCTCGATCGAGGCCCGCCGGACGACGATCACATGCAAAATTGGGAAGAACCCGGTGCGTGCGACGCTTTCCCGATCGCGCTCGTGCGCATCGGTTGCGACGCGAACCACCTTGCCGGCGTCGTAGGGCAAAACCATCGCGGTCCGCGCAGTCATCAGGGCGTCGACCGTCCCATCGAGCAAGCGCTCCAGGCCGAGGTACGAAGCCCGGCAGTAGGCGACGCGTACGCCGGGTGGGTAACTCGTGTCCGCCCTGGCGGGAGTAGCACTGAACCACTCGATCTCATGTGGTTCGATGCCGCATTCTTCTTTGAGGAGTGCCCTATGCCAGAACGCCGGCGTACCGAAGTAGGATGGCGCACTCATCACGCGCCGCCCGCGAAGATCAGCCAGATTCTTGATCCCGGTGTCCGGCCGCGTATAAATGTAAGGACGTTGGAAGAGGCGATCGCTGAAAACGGGTATTGCCGTCACGTCGCGCCGGTTGAACTTCCAGGCAACATACTGAACGAGCGGAATGTCGGCCGCGTCAAACGCTCCGCTCATCAGACCATCGGCAGCCGTCGGGCCGCCGGGCACGTTCACGAAGGTCATATTTTCGCGGCGCACGCGGCCATCGAGCAGCGCCGCGGTTCGATCGAACTTCAATGCGGCCACAGTTACAGCAGGCAGCGCTGTTGAGGTAAGCCATGGCTGGTCCACCAGCCGGTCTTCTGCCAATACCGGGGATGGGGCCTGGAGGGTTTGCCGGCGCAAGCCATACCGTCATGGTATAGACGAACGGCGGGGACGGCGGTGCGCCCCGAACATACAATACTTGCCAGCGCGTACGAGCGGCGAACAGGAGCAGCAGTGGACGCAAAACTCGACACCGCGATTCGCGAAGTCGTTATCGCTAACCGGATACTCGCGCATGAGAACATCGTTGATGCATCTGGGCATGTGAGCGCGCGCCACCCCCTGTATCCTGACCGTTTTCTGATCTCCTGGTCGAGAAGCCCTGAACACGTGACGCGCGAAGACATCATGGAATGCGCGCTTGACGGCACGCCATTGAACGGGGACACGCGTCCGCCATACAAAGAGCGGTTTATTCACGGCGCAATCTACGAAATGCGGCCGGAAGTCAACGCCGTCGTGCACGCGCACCCGGAGGAGGTCTTGCCCTTCAGCGTGACCGACGAGCCGCTACGAGCGTTGATCTCTTCAGCGAGCATGATCGGCACTGAAGTTCCAGTATGGGACATTGCCGATAAATTTGGCGACGAAACCAGCCTGCTGGTCGAGAACATCGAACAAGGACGCGATCTCGCAAAATCCTTGGGAAAAAATGGGCTGACGCTGATGGCCGCGCATGGAATCGCGGCCGGCTGTCCGACGATGATCGAAGTCGTTCGTCTAGCCGTTTATGCCACCCGAAACGCTCGCGTTCAGTTAGCAGCTCTCCAGATTGGAAAGAAGATCCGTTTTCTCTCCGCGGGCGAAGTCAACGTGCGCGGAGCCGGCGGCTACTTCGCCGCCGACTCGCACGGCATCTATCGAGCCTGGGAGCACTGGGCGTTGAGGGCCGGATGCGGCGATCTACTTCCGAAGCGCGATGAAGCGACGATGCGAACCCATTAAGCGATACCGGGCGCGAAAACATCGCTAACGCGAAACGCGGACTTGATGACGCCAAACCTTGCGGTGGCATCGACAACGGGTTGAAAATCTGACGCTCGCATATGCAGCGGATAGAAACACCGGTGCATTCCGGCCGGCAAAGTTGTCTTACCGTATTTTTCGAGAATCTTCGCCGTGAGCGGCCGGTTCTTGTTTGCCCAATCGGCCGTCAACGCAAGCGCTTCGCTGAATTTCTTAACGACGTCCGAATTGGCTCGCGCATAATCGGCCGAACATACCCACGCAGCTTCACAGAACTGGGTCGACAGCGCGTCGTAGCCGTTCGCCAAGAGGCGTCCGTTGCTTGCCAACGTTTGGCTGAGCACCGGCTCCTCGATGCAGGCCGCATCGATCCGCCCGGAAAGCAGAGCCGCATCCATTGCCGAGTAGGGAAGCTCGACGTATTTGATGCTGTCAATGTTGGCGCCGCTCTTTTGGAGCCATGAGTGCAATGCGATGTCTGCGAGTTGCTTGAGGAGTGAAACAGCTACCGTTTTCCCTTCGAGGTCCTTAGCGGTCCGAATCGCCGACGTCTTCGCGACCACCATGGCTGCGGTCGGCGATTGGCTGGAATACGCACCTGCGGGCGATACCCACACAAACGGGATACCGTTTTCGTGTGCGCTCGAAAGTGCAACAATATTGATGCAACCGAATTCAAGAGTACCGGAAACGATGGCTGCCGCTGCCGCAGCTCCGTTTGCGATGGTCGCGAGCTCGGCATTGAGTCCGACCTTATTGAAGAAGCCGCCATCCTGAGCGTAGAAACCCGCGGCCGTGATGTCCAATGAGCCACCGGCTATACGCACTGGTTGGGACGTTTGTGCGCCGGCGGGGCTCGCAGTTGCGAGTCCGAGAAGCGCAGGTGCTGTTAGGAGCTTGAGCGCGTTACCACGTGTCAGGCGTTCCAACCGGGATGACCTCCTCTGTGATGCGTTATGTTAAACGGGTTGTGGCTCTGGCGGGTGTTCGTTGCGGAGCTGCGAGTTGTACATCGCTTCCCACTCTTCACCTCGCGAAATGCTCAGCGCGTTCAAGTCGTAGGTCCACGAGCTCAGTGTTTTGCCGCCGCGCAGCGCGCGTAATTCACGCTGCCAAATCTTGCGAATCAAGATGACCGCGCGATCGCTCTGGCCGAGGCGCTCTGCTGCCGGCGGCGCGAACGCCTGGGCAACGTCGTCTTGAAGGCGCACCCAATCGACAGTTTCAGGGTCGATCTGATCCAGATACAGCTCACCGGCCAGGATCTTCTTTACGAATTCGCGGTTCGGTCCGACGCGCTTCGCTAAACGCGCTTTACGCCGCTCCTTGTATTCGGCTGCCTTATCTGCCGGCAGGCGAACTGCCGCCACGGTGAATTGCCAATGGCTTTCGTCATCGATCGGAACCCACCACGCCATAAACTCGCGGAAGATCGCGATCGTCGGATCGGTGGGCTGGGCCTTATGGTGGAAAATGTTGGGCATTCCAATTTGCGACTGTTGTTTGCGGTCGCGCCAGCGTGCCGAAACGGTTATGCCCCAGCAGCTCTCTTCGGCCGAAATGACCGGGCTTTCGACGAAGCCGTCAAACGAGCCAGGATTGTTCTGATGCACGAACCCTGAGTGCGTCAAGTCACCTGCGTTCTCGAGATTATTAAAGTAATTGCAGTCGCGAACATAGCTGTCGCATTCGAGGAATCCCTCGAAGTCTTCTAGATTCGGATAGCGTGGGAAGGCGGGCGGTGCGCCTTCACCGAGATATGCGAATACGAGACCGAGATAATCGCGACAGGGATATGAGCGAATCGAAACTTTGTCGCAAAAGTTCTGCGGTTCTGCCGGTTGATCCGTACACTGACCGGTCCCGTCAAACTTCCATCCGTGGTAGAAACAGCGAATCTCGCTCGCTTCGACGATCCCGATCGACATACGCGCTCCGCGGTGCGGGCAAACAGCATCGACGAGATAGGGGTCGCCGTTGCTGCCGCGATAGAGGGCGTAATCGCAACCCATGATCTTTATCGGCTTTACGCGATTCGCCGGAAGATCGTCGCTGTGAAATACCGGCTGCCAGAACGATCGCAGGTACCGCCCCCCTAAAGTGCCCGGGCCAGTCTCATGAAAGTTGACGTCCTTCTTGGTGGCCGGACCTTGACGTACTGTTGGCATGAAGCCCTGATCCTGTTCGCGGCGTCCCGACGCCTGGCGAACACGGGCAACTATACTGCATCGGCATGGAAGGCGCTCCCCAATTGAATGGGAACCCGCGCCGTCCGCAAGTACGGCGGAGCCTTGGGCGACAGGGAGAATAAACCGCCTTAATCGTGCAGTCGCTCTTTAGTCTCCGCGATCTGGAATGCTTCATGGCCGTCGTGGAGCACAAGACGTTCAGCCGCGCGGCAAAGAGCCTCCACCTTGCCCAACCACCTTTGAGCCGGCGGATCGCGGAGCTGGAACGAGCGCTCGGCGCGCATCTCTTCATTCGTGGCGCACGGCAAGCCCAGCTTACCGACGCGGGTGTGGCTTTGGCGCGCGAGGCGCGCATCGTTCTCGAGCAGGCGAAGCTCGCCGAATCGATCGTTCGTGACGCCATTCAAGGAAAGACGGGACACGTCCGCGTCGGCTACGCTAGCCAAAGTGCATTTGCAGCCGTCCCGCCCGCCGCGCAGCTCTTCCGAAAGATGCATCCGCGCGCAACTCTAAAATTCGTTCGTTTCTTTATCGCGCATCTGAACGACGCGCTGCGTTCAGGCGCGATCGATATCGGCCTCATCAATGGCTGGTTTGAAGCGGAAAATTTTCGTGCTGACTGCCTTGAAATCGATCGGCTCGTCATCGCGTTGCCGGAGAATCATCCGTTAGCGCAGCAAAGCGTTGTCGCGATCGCCGACCTTGCCGATGAACCGTTCATCGAATTCCCACGCTTTGGTCCGACTGGAATTCACGATCTCGTCCGAAGCGTGACAGCCCGTGCTGGATTTACACCGAAAGTCTCGCACGAAGTCGAAGGCCACAACGTGGTCACCGCATGCGTTGCGGCCGGTCTAGGAGTTGCGCTCGTGAATGAAGCTGCCTGTCGGCACGCGATCGGCGGCGTGGTGTTCCGCGAGATTTCGCCGCCCTCGCCCGAAGTTCGAATGACCGCGCTATCGCGTCATGACGAACTGAATCCGCTCGTTTTGTCGTTTATCGATCAACTGAAAATCGTCTGTGCCGATCGCCAAGCGACTTCGCTTGGGACTAACGGGTCGCGAGTTTCTTCCCGCCCGGGCGCGTAACCGGAATCCAGCGTTTCGAGAGCGGGTCGAATTTCACCACCATCTCGGTATTGATTCCGAGACCGCGTTGACTGCCATCGCGGAAGTCATAGAGTCCGTTGATGCCCGCAAAGCCATGCAAACCTTCGATATAATCGCGAACTTGCACCGCGGTAGCGTCCGGGCCGATATGCCGTAACGCATCGATCAGGATCATGGCAGGATCCCAGGCAAAGATATAGCCGTTATCCGGGATGACCCCGCGCGCTTTAAGCGCCCCATTGAATTGCTGGAGTGCATCGAGGATGGGTCCCGGGCGTAGCACCGTCACCCCCAGTCCGACCATCGAAGAGAAGTAAAGCTGCTTCGGCAAGATCGTGAGATACTGATTCATTTGATCGGTGATCGCATTTCCCGAGTTACTGAGAACGGGAACGTCAAGGCCGCTTTGCGTCAGTTGCTTCAAGATCAAACCAAATGGTGTGCCCGTCGTCCACGCGATGAGTATGTCGGGTGAGGATGCCTGAATGCGTGTGATCTGTGCGGCGACGCTTAGATCTGTGATATTGAAATGTTCGTTATCGACAATTGAGAGATCATGGTTTTCTGGCCGAAGCAGGGCTGCCTTAACGTTGTCCTCACCCTCCTGACCCGTCGCATCTGTAGATGTGATCAACGCGATCTTGTGCCAGCCGCGTGTGTGAAAATACGTGAGCGCGCCACCGACCGAGTCTCGCACAGCCATGCTCGTCGAGAAGATAAAACTGTTTGGCGCCGGATGGATCGACGGTGACACGCAGTACGTGACGGGACCGGCTTTATTAACAATTGGCAGCACAGCCGAACACGTTCCCGAACCGGACGGCCCGAGCATCACCGCTGTATGTTGGCCGATGAATTCGCTCGTCAATTGTACCGCGAGTGCGGGATTGCTCTGGTCATCGACGACTTCGAAATGCACCGGCCGACCGCGAATGCCGCCGGACTTGTTGGTCAGGTCTTCGACCGCTTGGAGGGCTAAGGCGTCCGAATGGCCGAGGAAGGCACCGGCTCCAGTTAGCGAGAGAACGGCCGGGATTGTGTACGTCGGCAGCGTCGCTGCGTCGGCCGAGGTCGTCCCTACGAACACGCCCAACAAAGCGATCGAAAATGCGAAGGCCCGTATACTCATCTTGCAAAGTGCCCCGCATGGGGAGCGAATCCTAGCGCTCGTAATATCAGTTTTGACCGTCTGCTATACGGAAGTAGTATCAAACGCGAGCTGGAAGGCGATGGTGCTTTAAGGAAGCTGCATTCGTCCAACAATGACTATCGAAGTTGCTCCATTCGTTGTACCCGCGATATTCAGAAGCGATGAGTATCGTGTCGAAGGACGCGCCAAAGTTACCGGTGCGGCTCAATTTGCGGCGGACTTTCAACGCGAAGACATGCTCTGGGCAGCTTTTGTTTCGAGCTCGGAACCGCACGCCAAAATACTTAGCTACGATCTGCGCGCGGCGCGCGAATTGCCGGGCGTACGCGCCGTTCTCACGGGCGAGGACCTAGCGGGCCGATATTTTGGGCGTGTTTTGGCCGATTGGCCCGTATTGGCGCAAGGCCGCGTCCTGTTCGTTGGCCAGTATGTGGTCGCCCTTGCCGCCGATACGCGCGAGATTGCTGAAACAGCAGCAGCGCTGGTGGTGGTTCACTACGAATCGTTGGAGCCGATCTTCGAGACAGCCGAAGCACTTGCCGACGACGCCACGATACTCCACGAGCAGCGATCGATCTATGCTTTTCAAGGTAGACCTGGAACTGCACCGGTACAATCGCACGGGAACATTCAGGGCAGTCTTTTGGTGGAACGTGGCGATATAAGGGCCGGCTTTGCGTCGGCCGTGCGGACGTTCGAGCATACTTTTACGACTCCGCGTCATCATGGTGGTTACATCGAGCCGCGTGCCACGCTGGTTTGGGTCGAAGAGAACGAGCATGTCCATGTGATCTCAACATGCAAGACGCCGTATGCACTGCGGAACATGCTGTCCGTGTGCACCGGCGTTCCGGTGGCAAAAATTACCGTCGAGCAATCTAACATTGGCGGTGACTTCGGCGCAAAGGGCTTATCGGTTGACGATTTCCCGTGTTACTTTCTGGCGAAAGCTACGGGCCGGCCAGTGAAGTATGTACGCAGGTATATCGAAGACGTCCGCTCGACGAATACTCGTCACGCAGCAACCGTAACGATGAAGACCGGGGTCGACGCGGCCGGAAGTATCGTCGCATTCTACGGACGGGTCGTCTATAACGGCGGTGCATTTGCTGCCGCAAAGCCGGTACCGCACCTCTTACCTGGTTCATTTTTGTCGAAGACGCCGTATCGCATACCAAACGCAAAGGTCGAGCTATTTTCGGTTTATACCAATACGGTACCGGCCGGACACGTGCGATCTCCGGGCGATGTCCAAATTATTTTCGCGTTAGAATCGCACATGGATATGGTTGCCGATGAACTTGGCATCGATCCGGTCGACTTCCGGCTCAAAAATGTTCTGACCGGCGACGAACAGGATCTCGACGGCGCCCCGTATATCTGTCCGCGCGGAAGAGACGTGCTCGAAATATTGCGGCGCGAGGGTGATTGGGATGTCCCTTTGCCACCCGGTCGTGGTAAGGGCATCGCGATAACCGCGCATCACATCGGACACGGGAGCTCGCAAGTACGAATGCGTCTCGTTCGCGACGGGACGATCACGATTTATACGCCACTTATGGATCAAGGGGTCGGTACGCTCACGATGCTAGGACGTATCGCCGAGGCAGTTTTGAATGTCGGGCTCGAACGGTTTCGGTTCGTTCAGGAAAATACGGCTGGGGGACTTGCGGAATCCGGTCCTGGCGCTACGCGAGTTACGGCAATCACGGGGCAAGCATGTCATGATGCGGCGCAGCAACTTCGTGCCCGGCTCGGCGATGCGGGTTGGAACGGAATCGAGAATAGCTATGCCCGTGCCGCGGAAGAGGCATGTATCCGTGGCGCGGTTGAGGTAACGGGCACCCACGAACGGCATTGGACGTGCGGCGAGCTCGATTCGCACAATTTCTCCGGTTATCTGGCGGACGTCTCGGTCGATTTGGAAACGGGCGCCGTTCGCGTAAACAAGGTCATCTTCGTTGCGGATGTGGGTGTCGTCATCAATCCCCTTGCTCACCAAGGACAGATCGATGGGGGCTTTATTTTTGGTCTCGGTCACGCGCTCAGTGAGGAGCTTATTGTGGAAGACGGCCGAATCGTCAACTTGACATTTGCCGACTACAAAGTGCCGGTACAAAAAGATATCCCGCCGTTCAGGACGATCTTGTTGGAAACCCCGGGCGGCCCGGGGCCTTTTGGCGCCAAGGCGATCGGAGAATCAAGTTCGTCTGCGATTGCACCGGCGATAGCGAACGCTGTTGCACGCGCGTGCGGTGTTCGCGTTGCGCAGCTCCCGATCAGTGCGGAGCGTGTGCTGAATGGCCTTTCACAAAACGCGCGCGGTTAGTCATATACCCCGCGGATGCTCCAGGCACTCGATTCGTGCGCGATGCGCACGAGGGAACCGTCGTCGAGCAGCACGTCGTACTCATCGCGCACCAACGGCTCGCCGGCGCCGACCGCACCGGCCCACCAGCCTTCTTCAACGCGCCACGGCCCGGCCGCATCGAGCACCGTTTGCGCGGGCGTGCCGACGAATCGCGGTGCGCCGCCGATCACGCGCACGGCGACCGCTTGCGGTGCGATCGGATGGAATTGCAGCGTTGCGGTCTGCGGTAACGGTGCCGGCGCGGTAACAGTCCAGCTTTTCGTTACGAGCGGTTCGAGCGTGAACGGGTCGTGCGCGAAGCGCCGCTCGACGCGCGGACCGTTCACGATGCGCGTGCGCAACGCGCCGCCGTCGCCGAATGCGGCCTCGAGTCGCGCGAGCACGACGCCGAGCGCATCCGGATCCGGATCGCCGGCCGCAAAGAGCGCGAGCGGCACGCCGCCGTCTTCGAGTCCCTCTGCAACGAGCCGCAAACCGGTGACGGGCGCGTCTAGCACGACGCCTTCGAGACGTGCGCGCAGCAGGTTGAACAGCGTTGCCGGCACCGCGGTGGGCTGCGCGACGCGCGTGGTGAGTTCGCGGATGTCGCCGTTTTCGCACTCGAGCGCGAGGACGAGCCGTCCCGCGCGCTTCCCCGCCGCGCCCAAATCGTCGACGACGCGGTTGACCAGCGAGCGCAGCGCGAACAGCACGGCTTCTTCGGAGCTGGCTTCACCCTCGCCGTAACTGCTGCGGTCGATCCGCAAGGCGCGCGGGCGCGGGCGCAGCCGGCGGCGATCGATGCCGCACGCCCACTCATGCCAGCGTCCCGACGCCGGGCCGAAGCGGCGCACGAACGGTCCGTGCGGCAGCGCCGCCAGATCGCCCAGCGTGGCGACCCCAAGCAAGCGCAGCCGGTCGCAGACGTCGTCACCGCAATCGAGCAGCTCCAGCGGCAGAGGGCTGAGGAAGGCCGCCGGATCGCCGTCACAGATGGCCCCATCGCCGAGCATCGCCGCCGCCCGCGCGACGAACGGGTTCGGCCCAAGACCGACCCGTAGCGGCAGATCAAACCCGGCCAGCGCGTTGCGGACCGCGCCGATCCAGCCGTAGGCGCTGCCCTCGATGCCGTGCATCTCAAGGAAGGCCCGGCCCCAGCCGCCGTCCTCAACCAGCGGCGAGGCGGCGTCGAGCGCCTCGAGCACGTCGGCCCAGACCGCCGCGTCCCGCTCGCGATCGTCGACCACGGTGCGGGCTTCGTTGGCCACGGCCTGCGCCTGGACGAGCGTCATCCCCGGCCGTACCCCAAGCGCCGCCGCCGGCAGCGAGCAGTCCACGACCCGGCCGCGTTCGAGCTTGTCGGCCACGATCACGGGTGCATCGAGGTCGACGGCCTGGGTCAGCCGGGCGACGGCCAGCCGGAACGCCGGGATCCAGAGACAGATAATCGGCATTGGGCGCCGATTGTATCGAACATACGTTCGATACGCAAGAGCCGGGATTCGCCGGTCCTTGCCTCGTCTGCAAAGACTGGACGGCGCTGGTAAGCGCTAACCTATGAGTTAGCGATTTTTTGGCGAACAGGGTCAGGATCTGTATGAGATTGCCTATCAATGAGGTCGTTTCCGATTGTTCTTCCGCGTGAAGAAGAAGGCAAGCGCATCGGTAACTGTCGCTGAACAACTCGTGCTCGGCATAATCGGTCCTCCGGTAGCGACCCAACAAACACTATCGAACGACGTTCTCATTCGGATTCAACGCGATTGGGCTTGCGGTTGCCGAACGCAGTTACTCTCGCCGGGGCTCTCCTCGTGGGAGCTGTGCCGGCGGCACGAAATCATGTATTTGGGTGCGGACGAAGGGAAGCCGTCGATCGGGCTGCGGGAGTGGCTCGAGGCGCTCGTTCATAATGTCCACGCTCCCGTTTGGAGTGCGCCGCTCGTCGGACTCGGCGTGGCGCTCGCAATAAAAGTCGCTTACGATTCGAAGGCGTTGGCGAAGCGCGCGAAAGAAGCCGAAAACACCGCCTTGATCGATCCGTTGACCGGTCTGTACAATCGCCGTGGTTGGAATCGCCGTGTCGACGAGGAGCAAAAGCGTCTAAAGCGCGATGCAAAAGCGCCCGTTGCCGTTGCTGTGTATATGCTCGACGTCGATGGCCTGAAAATTACCAACGATGAACGTGGGCATGCCGCCGGTGATGCGATTTTACGTCAGGTATCGAAAGTGATTTCGTCGGTTACTCGGGAGCATGACATCACTGCCCGGCTCGGCGGCGATGAATTTGCGATCATGACGATTCAATCGCAACCTGCCGAAGCCGATCTCATTCGCGCGCGCCTCGAGCGTGGCTTTCAATCGGCAAGCCTTGCGGTCTCGATCGGCTGCGCATTCGCCGAGTCGCTCGAGACGATCAGTGACGCGATGGATCGCGCCGACAGCTTGATGTACGAAGCGAAGAAAAGTCGCGTCGGACGCGCCGCAAAAAGCCTCTGAAACCGTGATTGTGTGATCTGCATCCGGGTACGATGAGAATCTGAAAATGCGGATAACGGCCGTTACAGAGTTCCAGTTCTCGTAGCATGCCGAAACATCCATCGCTAGGCGACCTTCGAGCGGTACTCGGCTTGTACGAGCTTTCGAGAGCACCCATGGAAGCGGTTAGTTCCGGCCAGGCAACGATCCTCATCGCCAAATGGGCGTGCGGCTGCTCGTCACGCGGAACCGACATGCGCGCGATGGAACACCTGAACTGCAGCCGGCACGAGCGGATTGGGCCACGCCCTCCCTTCCCCGGCGACCGTAGAACGCGTTTACGGCGCCAGCGCGGTCAGATCGCCGAGCGTGGCGACGCCGAGTAATGCCAGTCGCTAACGCGGCTCAGCAGCGTACGAGCTGCCCGTCACCGGATCGATATAGACATCGCGTGTTGCAGACGTCTTGCCACGATGCTCCTCGAACTGCACGTGCCAAGTCTGTTCGTCGGCCCGATTGCTTTCGAACCCGCGAAGCAGCTCGACGTTCTCCACCTTCGTCAGCATGACGCCCGCACCAAGCTCGGCTTGCGCGCGCCGCACGGCCGCCATCGGCGTCGCAATCAATGGGTGAGTAGCGACGGGAGCACTCCCGAGCGCCAGGATCAAGGCGAGCGCCACGCCGAGAATGCCGATGCCGATTGCTAGTTCCTGGATCGCCACCGCGCCCTTGAGCCGCCCATCGTCAATCTTCGGCGTCGACGCATTGAGCAGCAGCAAGGCGCGCCCTAAAGCGAAGATGCCCGCGGCGGCGGCGACGAACAGAAAAATCCAAGACACGATCAGCATCGACTTCTGCAACGGCGTAAACGTGAAACCGGTCGGGGTCACGAGACCGATGCTAAAGACGAGCGCTCCGCTCGCAAGAGACAGAAGTAACTTACTGAGATCGACGGCCGCCGCGAACGCTGCCGGCACCGGCGGATCCTGGGCCTCCTTAACCACCGTCGCCGTCATCAGTCGAACGGCCAGAAACCGAGCGAGATGCCGAAGAACGAATGGCCCGTGATTTGCGCCGGGCCCATCGCCCGTAATCTCTCCGCAACATCGTCGGGCGTGTCGAGGAAGCGCGTCCCCGGTCCGTATCCCGCGTGTCTCGTCGCTTCGTCGTAGCGAGCTCGCGCCTCGGCCGACGATGCGGCGTCGAACGCCTTCATCGCAGCCTCGCGCAACGAGCCGGCTTGATCCGGAGCAATATTCGCGAGGGCAGCGTCCGAAATCTGCGCGACCAGAAACTTGCGCGCTTCCGGGGTTACGGCTTGGGCGCGGCGTTCCTGAAACTCCGCCGCCGCGTCATCGACAATGCGGGCGGCCTCTTCCCGTGTCACGCGGCCGCACTATCCGTTCCGTCGCCGGCCACCCTGTCGGCCAATCGAGGCCTCGCCGATTGCCGACAGCCATTGGACGAAGCGCGGAGCGAGCGCGTGCGCGTCGACCATAGGACTTTAGTCGGGGCTCCTTGTAAGCATCATTGCTATGGCTCCTGGGTATTTTCGCAAATTAATTGCGTTGGTCATTACCGTTGCGTCACTTGCCGCGGTGGGTTCACCGGTGGGTGCGGCCGACCCGTATGAGATCAACGTGATCCTGCCGCTCACCGGCCGGCTCGCGTTCGTCGCTGCGACCGATCAGCAAGCCCTCAAAGCCCTGGAAACATACACCAACAAGACCGGCGGCATCCGCGGAAGGCCGCTTTCGTTCGTTTTCGCCGACGATCAGTCCGATGCAAAAGTCGCGTTGCAACTCGCGCAGGGCCTGATCGCGAAGAATGTGCCGCTCATCATGGGACCTTCGAGTCCGGATGCTTGCGCTGCGATCGCCCCGATCATCGAACAGAACGGTCCGTTCTTGTATTGCTTAGCGAACGCGGGGCATCCCACGCCCGGAAGCTACAACTTCCTCACCCTCTTCCCGTACGAACCGCAGTTCGTCGTGACGATGCGCTATTTCCGCGAGCGCGGCTTCAAGAAGCTCGCTTATGTGGTTGCCTCCGATGCCGGCGGTCACGACGCGGAGAAGGCATTGCTCTACGCGACCGGATTGCCGGAAAACAAGTCAATCCAAATCGTCGACCACGAGTACTTTACGCCCGGCGATCTCAGCGCTGCGGCGCAAATGGAGCGGATCAGCGCTGCGAAGCCCGACGTGCTGGTCGTTTGGGCCACGGGCACGGCGGCTGGCACGCTCTTCCGCGGCGCCCAAGACGTGGGCATGGACCTGCCCACGGCCACCTCCCCCGGCAACCTCAATGCTGCCTTCTTCAAACAGTACGCATCGAAATTGCCGAGCAATTTGCTGTTCGCATCGGTGCCGTATTACGGCGGCGACGCGCAGATGAACCCGGCCACGCGCGCAGCGGTCGCGACGCTGACGAACGCGCTTGCGCCGCTGGGTGCGAAGCCCGACACGATCGAGATCTCAGCTTGGGATCCGGGCTTGATCATGGTCGATGCGCTGCGCAAGATCGGGCCGGGTGCCACGGCCGCACAACTCAAAGCGTACGTCAGCAACTTGCAAGGCTTTACCGGCGTCAACGGGCCATACGATTTCAAAGCGGAACCGCAACGCGGACTTGGCTCGAAGAACATCGTCGTGGTGAAATACGATCCAAAAGACGGTTCATTTACGGCGGTGAGCAAAGCCGGCGGCGATCCGCTCCCCGGCAAATAGCCGATCATGGTTGACGACGTCGAGTCGCTCATCACCGATGAGATGCGCGCGTGCATCGGCTACACGACGCCGCCGCTCGCGATTCCCGAAGAGATCAGCGCATCCGATGTGCGGCACTTCGTCTCCGTCATCGGCGAGACGAACCCGATCTACCGCGACGCGGCCTACGCACGGCGCATGGGCTACAAGGGCGTCGTCGTCCCGCCGATCTTCGTTGTCATTCTCTTCCGCCGCATTCAGGTACCGGTCGGACAACGGCCGGGTCTCGATTGGGGTCCGCTCCAGTTGCCGCCATCGTTCAAGAACACACGCAACGCCGGTCAAGTCTATGAGTGGCTGCGACCGGTGTACGTCGGCGACACGCTTACGATCACGACGAAGCTCGTCGATCTGCTGGCGCGCCGCACGCGCGACGGCCGGCCGATGATCCTCATCGTTTCGGAATTCGAAATCCGCAATCAGCACGGCGAACTGATCCTCCGTCAGATGAATCACGACGCAAAACTCGAGCTGACGTCGTTCAAAGCGAGCTGACATTGGGACGGGTGCTCGATCTCTCGCGTCAAGCCGGCGTCTATGCGACCCGGCTCTTGGCCGAGCAAGGTCACGACGTGATTCGGCTCGAGCCGCCCGGCGGCGATGCGGTGCGGCGTCAAGGACCGTTCCTCGGCGGCGCGCCCGACATCGAAGACGGCGCCTACCATCAGTTCTTCAACGCCGGCAAACGCAGCGTTGCGCTCGACGTGACGACGGCCGCCGGCCGCGAAGCATTCGCGCGGCTCGCGCAAATGGCCGACACGATCGTCGCGAGTTTGCCGCTGCCGATTCCCGAAGCCGAACTGCGCGCGCGCAATCCGGATCTCGTGCTGGTGCTGATCACCGAAGACGACCGACCCGAGCTGTGCGCGTACGCGCGGTCGGGCCTGCTCTCGATCACCGGCCATCCCGATCGCGCGCCGGTGCTGATGGGCGGTCACATTATGTACGCCGCCACCGGTCTCTGGGTGATGATCGCGGCCGCATCGGCGCTGCTCGTGCATCGCATGACCGGCGAAGGCCAAACCGTGACGGTCGACATCCAGCAGTGCTTCGAATCGTTTCTCGATCACGGCATCGAAAACTACATGGCGCGCGGACGGCGCGTCGAGCGCAGCGGCGCGCGCGGCTCGGTGACGGCGCTCGCCGGGGCGCTGCCCAGCAGCGACGGCTTCTGGATGCTGAGCTTGATGGACTCGCGCGAACAGTGGCGGATGCTGCTCGAGTGGATGGACGATCCGGCGCTGACCAACGACGAGACGCTCGGCAAGTACGAAGCGCGGCTCGCGCGGCGCGACGAACTGCTCGACCGCATCGGCAACTGGGCGAGCGGATCCACCAAGCTCGACGTTGTGAGCGAGGCGCAGAGCCGCCACATTCCGGCGGCGCCGATTGCGACCTCGCTCGATCTGGCCGAAGACGCGCAGTTGATCGACCGCCGCTTTTTGGTCGAGATCGATCACCCCGCGCACGGTCATATGCTCTTCCCGCGCGGCGCGCTCGCCACGATCTGGGATCGCGAAATGCCGGTCGCGCCACGGCTGGGTTCGGCCAACGCCGAGATCTTGCGCGAAGTGGGTTACACGGAAGAAGAATGCGTGCTGCTGTTCGAACGGAGCGTGATATGAGGCATCCCGATCCGGTTGAGGTCGAACAGCGGTATTTCGAGGATGTCCACGTCGGCACCGAGATCCCGCCGCGCGACTTCGGGCCCCACACGCTGCTCAGCGCGGTGTTCTGGGCGGCCGTGCAAGAAAACGCCGGACTGCTGCACCTCGATCGCGATTACGTGCGCGAATTCCGCGGCGCACCCTCGATCGTGGTCAGCGGTCAGCAGCGCCAGAGTTTGCTCACCCGCGCGCTGATGGACTGGGCCGGCCCGCGCGGCTTCCTGCGCAAGATGGATTGCCGGCACCGCACCTCGACCTACGAAGGCGACTCGCACATTTTCTCGGCCAAGGTGATCGAGAAATCGAGCGATCCCGAATCGCCGTGGATCGTATTGGAGTTCGACGGCCGCAATCAAAAAGACGAGCAGATCTTGCGCGGCACGTGCACGATTCTGTTGCCGCGCCTCGACTGGCCGATCGAGCGCCACGTGTGGGACGCCGAGACGCCGTGAGCAGCCTGAGCGGCAAGTACGCAATCGTGGGCGTCGGTGAATCCGACGTCGGTCAGCGCACGGGCCGCACCGGCATGGAACTGCACCTCGAAGCGGCGACGCGCGCCATCGCCGATGCGCGCATTGAGAAGTCGGCGATCGATAGCGTGATCGCGCGGCCCGCGCACAGCGCGAACATGGACAACTACTCCGCCGTGCTGGCCTACCAGCTCGGCCTGCAGCCCGCGTACATCACCGACGTCGGCCTCAGCGGCGCATCGTCGGTGTCGATGATCCTCGCCGCGGTGGCGGCGCTCGAAGCTGGGTTCTGCACGATGGCGCTGTGCGTGAACGGCGACTCGTCGAGTTCGCGCGGTTCGGCCAAAGAGATGCACGCCGCGCACCGCAATTGGATCGACGATCTCGAGCGGCCGTACGGCTTGGTCGGTGCGCCGATCCAGTACGCGCTGCCCGCGATGCGGCACATGTACGAATTCGGTACGACGAGCGAACAGTTCGGCGCGATCGCGGTCGCCTGCCGCAAGCACGGCGCCCTCACGCCCAACGCGGTGTGGCGCGAGCCGATTACGCTGGCCGAGCATCAAGCCTCGCGCATGATCGTCGATCCGTTCCATCGCCTCGATTGCTGCGGCACGACCGACGGCGCGGGCGCCGTGATCGTGACGTCGGCCGAACGCGCGCGCGACCTGGCGCAAAAGGCCGTGTACGTACTCGGCCTCGGCCAGCACGCCTCGCACGCCGACGTGCAGTACGCCGCCTCGATGACGACGAGCGCCGCCAAAGGCGCCGCGGACCAAGCCTACGCGATGGCGGGCCTGCGGCCGATCGACATCGACGTGGCCGAACTCTACGATTGCTTCACCTCGGTCGTGCTCGTCACGCTCGAAGATTACGGCTTTTGCAAGAAGGGCGAGGGCGGACCGTTCGTCGAGGGCGGCCGGATCGAACTCGGCGGCGAATTGCCGGTGAACACGAGCGGGGGACTGCTCTCGCAAGTCAACGCCAGCGGATTCTTTCACATCACCGAAGCGGCCACGCAGATGCGCGGCAGCGCCGGTGCGCGTCAGGTCGAGGACGCGGAAACCGCCATCGTCAGCGGACAGTGCGCGGTGACCGGCGTCAACGCATGTCTCATTCTCGGAAACCAACAGCCTTAACATGGGAGCCTTCGCATGATCGCCTGTCTTTCTCCGAACGGACAAAACACGACGCGCGGCAACGATGCCGTGACGAAGTTGCTGGTGGCAACGGTCGAGGGCATCAGCGTACTCGAGCGCGAGCGGCCCGGTGCCGAGTGGCAAAACCGCGGCCACAAGCTCGAGGGCAAGCACTGCAGCTCGATCATGATCGAGCCCAAGCGCGGCGGCATCTTTGCCGGTTTTCACGAGAACGGCGGCCTCTACTTCAGCAGCGACGGCGGCGAGACGTGGGAGCGCCGTATGAACGGTCTCACGATCGATCACGTCTTCTCGGTCGCGTACGCGCATCACGGCGATAAGGTCGTGTTGTATGCGGGCACCGAACCCGCGTCGATCTTCCGCAGCGACGACTACGGCTTGACGTGGGTCGAGCAGACCGGCGTGAAAGAGGCGCCCGATCGCGACAAGTGGCTCTTCCCGGGCAAACCGCACATCCCGCACGTGAAATCGATCACGGTGAGCCTCGCCGATCCGAACATGGTGTGGGCGCTGGTCGAACAGGGCGCGCTCATGCGCACGACCGACGGCGGCGCGACCTGGATCGAACAAAAAGATTACTCCAAGCCCGAAGATCACAACTACCGCGACGTGCACCAGCTCACCATGCACCCGGTGAACACGAACGAGTTGTGGCTCACCACCGGCATGGGCGCCTACCACAGCCTCAACAGCGGTGAGAAGTGGGAGCAGATCACCGACACGTCGTTCCGCGTCGGCTATCCCGACCATACGTTCGTCTCGCCGCTCGATCCCGACATGATGTTCGTTTCGGGCGCGATGATGTATCCGGGGCACTGGAAGAAAGTGCACCGCGCCGATCCCACGGTGATGAAGTCGCGAGATCGCGGACGCACGTGGGCTGATTCGAGCGAAGGTCTCGCCGAAGACCGCCGCGCGAACATCGAAGCGATGAGCATGGCGATCTATCCCGGCGGCTTCTCGCTCTTCGTCGGCAACACCGACGGCGAGGTCTACGAAACCGGCGATGCGGCCGAACACTGGACGCAGATCGCGCGTGCGCTCGGCCCGGTGTCGAAGATCTATCACTACAAGAACTTGCTGCCCGTTCCGGCGTGATCGCACACGAACGGGCGCAAACGGCGTCCGGTGTCAGCCCGATTGCCGGGCTGAAGGTCTTCGACTTCACCCACGTCTTCGCCGGCCCGTTCTGCACGCGCACGCTGGCCGATCTCGGCGCCGACGTCGTGCACGTGGAAAGCCCGTCGCGCGATCCGGGCGACCGCCATCGCGCGACCTACGCGCACCGCAACAAACGCTCGATCGCGCTCGACCTCAAGAGCGAAGCGGGACACGCTGTTGCGATGCAACTGGCGATGGGCGCCGACGTGATCGTCGAAAACTTCAGCGCCGGCGTAATGCGACGCTTGAAGCTCGACTACGAAACGCTCAGCAAAGACAACCCGCGCCTGATCTACATCAGCCTCTCGGGTTACGGCCATACCGGTCCGCGCAAATCGTGGACCAGCATGAACATGAACCTGCAGGCGTACACAGGTCTCATGCTCACGACCGGCGCTGAGGGCGATCCGCCGACCGCGATCTCGAATTCGTGGAACGACTACATCGGCGGCCTGCACGGTATCATCGCCGTGCTCGGCGCACTGACCGAGCGCGAAGACACCGGCCGCGGCCGCAACATCGACTTGAGCCAATTCGAGTGCAGCGTTGCGACGGTCGGCGCGCTCTTGATGGCGTCGGCCGTTTCGGGCAAACCGCCGAAGCGCTGGGGCAACCGTTCGAGCAGCGCCGCGCCGCAAGGCGCCTATCCGTGTGACGGCACCGACGAATGGTGCGTGATCGTCGCCGAAACCGACGAGCAGTGGCGTGCGCTGGCAAACGCGATCGGCCGCGCCGACCTCGCCGCCGACGAACGCTTCGCAACGGTGGTCGGACGGATGCGTCATCACGACGAGCTCGATGCGGCGATCGGCGCGTGGACGCGCGGCCGCCGCAACACCGAGGTGGAGCAGACGCTGCAGGCCGCCGGCGTTCCGGCCGAACGGATGCGGCGCGTGGACGACGTCGTCGAATCGCCGGATTCGGGCGGCGCATACCGGCCCGTGCCCGGCGAGCGGAAGAAGCCGCTCGTTGCCCCGTCGGTGCCGTTCACGTTCAGCAAGAGCACCGTGGCAACGTTCACCGCGCCGTGCACGTTAGGAGAACATACCGAAGAGGTACTGCGTGACTGGCTAGGCTTAGACGCCGCCGCAATCGCGTCGTTGCAGAGCCGGAACGCGTTCGGAGCTGAAAGGACAAACTGATGGCCTCGTATTCGCGCGCCGCAGCATTGACCGGTATCGCCGCACTCGCCGCCGCGCCGGCGATCGTTCGCGGCGCCGACTTGGCTCCGATCCGCATCGGCGCCGCGCCGACCGACGCGACCGCCCAGCATCTCTACGCGCAAGACCTCGGCATGTTCGCGGCTGCCGGGCTCAGCGCGGAAATCCAGCCGATGCGAACGTCGGCATCGCTGATCGCGGCGATCGTCGGCGGCTCGCTCGATGTCATGACGAGCACGGTCGTTTCCATCGCGCTCGCGCACAACAAGGGCATCGATATGCGCGTGATCGCGGAAGGTAACGTCTACGACGGCCCGCCGCCGCAAGCGGCGATCGTGGTCGCGCCGAACTCGACGATCAAGAACGGCGCCGATCTCAACGGCAAGACCGTTGCGGTGAACGGTCTCGGCGATCTCACCCAAGTGGCGATCGCGGCGTGGATCGACGCTAACGGCGGCGAGTCGAAGTCGGTGAAGCTGATCGAGGTGCCGTTCTCCGGTGTCGGCGCGGCGCTCGCGCAAGGACGCATCGATGCCGCGCTGCTGGTCGAACCGTTCACGGCGGCGGCCCGCGCGGCGGGCCAGATCAAGATTCTCGGTGACCCGCAAGCAGCGATCGGACGCGGCTATATGGTCACCGGCTGGTATGCGAAGGCCGACTGGCTGAACGCGAATCGCGATACGGCGCGGCGGTTCGTCGACGTGATGCTGCAGACGGCGAAGTGGGGCAACGCGCATCATCCCGAGTCGGCAGCGATCCTGGCGAAGTACGTGGGCATGACGGCCGATGCGATCCAGACGTCGCCGCGCGCCGTTTACGGCGAGAAGCCGATTCAGCCGGCGATGATTCAGCCCGTGCTGGACTTCTCGACCAAGTACATCGGCCTCGAAAAGACGTCGGCCGCGGCGTTGATCTGGCGCGCTTAAAGGCGCGGTTGGAAGAGCGGCAACGTTGCCGCATCGGCGCGCTCGAGATAGGTAACCTCGACCGGCATGCCGATGCGCACCGCATCGGGATCGACGTTGACGACGTTGCTGAGAAAACGCGGTCCCTCTTCGAGTTCGATCACGGCGACCACGTAGGGCACCTTTTCTTCCCAGCCGCGCCCGAGCGCCTGGCGCACGACGGCGAAGGTGTACACCGAGCCGCGGCCGCTCGCCGGTACCCATTCGTGCTGGTCGCTCAAGCAATTTTGGCAGATGGGACTCGGCGGATGCCGGAACGCCCCGCACGCGTTGCAGCGCTGGATCAGCAGCTCCTTGCGCGAGGTTCCGTCCCACAGCGGCGTAAACATGAGGTGAACATCTTCGCGCGGAGATCGATATCTCCGGCGCAAAGGAGAACTGTTAGGTACCTAAGTAACGCCGAAAGACGCCATGGCTGAATCCGAACGCACGCGCTCGCGAGAGCGCGAACGCCCCACCCAAAGCGCTTACGAGGTGGCAATCACCTACGATAAGGAGCGCACCGAGCGGCAAAGCGTCGGCCGCGTCGTTTTGCGGTTGGAAGATTGCCCGCAAGAGCAAACGCGTCAGGGCCTCTTGCGCCCGTACCTCGATCCCTTCCTCATTCCCGACACGCCGTTGCAGCACTGGGCCGTGTTCACGCACGAGATCCATACGAAATCTGGTAAGCACCGTCATCAAGGCGGTCTCGTGATCTACGTGATCGACGGCAAGGGCTGGTCCGTGGTCAACGGCGAGAAAGTCGATTGGGAGAAGGGTGACCTGGTGTTGCTGCCGTTGGAAAAAGGCGGCGTCGAGCACCAGCACTTTAATGCCGACCCGGCGCATCCGGCGCTCTGGATCGCGTTCATTCACTTTCCGCTGCGCGACTACGTCGCCTCCGAAATGACGCAACTCGAAACCGCGGTGGACTATCGTGAGTGATCGTACCGAACGGCTCGCCGAACAAAACTTCTGGGATCAGATTTTCGAGCTGCGCGACGAACAGCGCGCGCAGCGCAAGAACGGCATCATGGTCATCAAGGAAGCGCAGCTGCCGCTCGAGGTCAACAAACAAGGCTTGATGCGCTGGTACATGCATCCGGGCATCAAAGACACGATCCTTTCGTGCTATCTCGTGTACTCGCAAGAGATTCCGCCTGGCAGCCGCTCGGGGCGGCTCTTGTTCGGCGGCGATCAGGTGATCTACGTCGTGGCCGGTCAAGGCTATACCGTGCTCGACGGCGTGAAGCATCCGTGGAAGGCCGGCGACGCGTTGAACTTGCCGCTGCGCAAGCCCGGCATCACCGTGCAGCACTTCAACACCGATCCCGAGATCACGGCGAAGTTGATCGCCGTCGAGCCGAACTTTCTGCAATGCGCGAGCGTCGATCGAGGCACCGGTTTCGAACAGCTTGAAAACGCCCCCGAATACGACCGCGCAAAACGAGGCTGATCCCGTTGACTCACGCTCATAACCACGCCCACGCTCCGAACGCCGTCCCGCACGTGCACGCAACCGTCGACAATCTCGGGGCCACGGCCGGCGGGAGTGCGCGGCAGCGTATCGTGCTCGACGCGGCTCAGATGCAACAGCTCGGGCTTGCGGCCGGCGATACGGTGCGCGTTGCGACCGAGCGCGGCCGCAGTACGGTTGCCCGGCTCGAGGCTCCGGCCGCCGACGGCAACACCGATATCGTGCGCATGGACCGCTTCGTGCGCCAAGCGTTGAAGGCGCGTCTCAACGAGTCGGTCGAGATCGAGCCGATCACGCTGGGGCCGGCCAAGCGTCTGGAGTTACTGCCGGCCGCCGACGTCACGACCGCGCACGATCTGATTCCGCACTTGACCGCGCTGCTCAGTGCCGACAGCACGGTCGTCAGCCGCGATACCGTTCTGTATCTGCCGTTTCCCGGCACGAATTCCGGCACGACGTATCAAGTCATCACGGTCGACGACGGTCCGGGCTACGTCACGGCCGACACGCAGATCGTCATGCACTATGCCGACGCGCACGTGCCGACCGGCGCGATGGACGTCACGTTCGAAGACGTCGGCGGCCTCGGCTCGCAGATCCGCGCGGTGCGCGAATTGGTGCAGCTGCCGCTGAAGTTTCCACACGTCTACCAGCAGCTCGGCATCGTGGCGCCGCGGGGCATCATCCTCTACGGCCCGCCGGGCGCCGGTAAGACGCGCATGGCACGCGCGATCGCAAACGAGGTCGAGGCGCGCTTCTACTACATCAACGGTCCCGATATCATCGGTACCTATGCCGGCGAGACCGAAGGCAACTTGCGACGGATCTTCGGCGAGGCCGGACACCACTCGCCCTCGATCATCTTCATCGACGAACTCGATGCGATCGCGCCCAAGCGCGGCGAAACCGGCGCGCATGCCGACATTCGCGTCGTCACCCAATTGCTCTCGTTGATGGACGGTCTCGGGCAAGTGGATGCGGTGGTCGTCGTTGCCACGACGAACCGGCTCGACAGTGTCGACCCGGCGTTCCGGCGTCCGGGCCGCTTCGATCGCGAGATTTTCGTCGGTCCGCCCGACATCGCCGGCCGTCGCGAAGTGCTCGATATCCACACGCGTGAGATGCCGCTCGCGCCCGATGCAATAGCTGCGCTCGACGATGTGGCGTATCGCACGCACGGTTTCGTCGGTGCCGACTTGATGGAGCTCTGTCGCGAGGCGGGCCTCTCCGCGCTGCGCCGCAACACGTCGATGCTGGCCGATCACCGCTCGGCGTTTCGTTTGCAGTCGGAGCAGATCACCGTGTCGCGCGGAGACTTTGAGCACGCGCTCGCGCATGTACGGCCGTCGGCCTTGCGCGAAACGCTGATCTCGCGACCCGACGTCACGTGGGCCGATGTCGGCGGCATGGACGCGCTGCGGGAAGAGCTGCGCGAGCTCGTCGAGATGCCGCTGCACAAGCCGGATGTGCTCGCCCAAATGGGACTGTCGGCGCACTCGGGGGTGCTGCTCTACGGCGCGCCCGGCACCGGCAAGACGCTGCTCGCGCAGGCGGTCGCCAACGAATGCGGCGTGAACTTCATCGCCGTCAACGGTCCGGAGCTGTTCACCAAGTGGCTCGGCGAGTCGGAAGAGGCCGTGCGGCACATCTTCCGTATCGCGCGTCAAGTTGCGCCGGCGGTGATCTTCTTCGATCAGCTGGATTCGATCACGCCGGTGCGCGGCGACCATAGCGGTTCGATGACGACCGAACGCGTCGTCAACCAGCTGCTCGCGGAACTCGACGGCATCGAACCGCTCTCGGGCATCGTCGTGCTGGCCGCGACCAATCGCATCGATCTCGTCGATCCGGCGATCCTGCGTCCGGGACGGTTCGGCACGCACGTCCACGTGCCGCTGCCCGACGCGGCCGGCCGCCGCGCAATTCTCGAACTCTTCCTCACCGGCAACGTCGATGCATCGATCGACGAGCTGGTGCCGCTCACCGAAGGGTTTTCCGGTGCGCAACTGCGCGAACTTTGCGCGCGCGCCAAACGGCTCGCGCTCCGGCGCACCGGTTACACCGGCGCCGTCGCCACCACCACAGCGGATCTGCTCAAAGCTATCGAAACCGTGAAGGAGCCGACATGACCTCACGCATCTCACGCCGCGGAAGCCTCGCCGGCATTGGGGCCGCGCTCGCCGCGAGCACGTTGCCGCGCGCCGCGCGTGCCGACGCCGTTCCGCTGCGCGTCGCGCTCGTGCCGATCTGGGACGTTGCGCCGTACTATGCCGCCGAGCAGCAGGGCTACTTCGCGGCGGAAAATTTGGTGTGCACGCCGTCCTTCGTGCGCGGCGGAGCGGTCGGTATTCCGGCCGTCGTCGGCGGGACGTACGACATGGTCTACGCTAACGGCACGAGCATCGTTCAGGCGATCTCGAAAGGTATCGACCTGCGGATCATCATCGAGGGCGCGCCGATCGGCTCGAAGCCGCCGGATCCCGGCGCGCTGCTCAAGCGCAAAGGCGACCCGTTCAAGACGGGCAAGGACCTCGAAGGCAAGGTCGTCGGCGTGAACGCGCTGCGCGACGTGCAGTGGATGCTCGTCACGGCGTGGGTCAAAGTCACCGGCGGCGACCCCGACAAAGTGCAGATCGTCGAGATTCCGCTGCCCTCGATGGTCGACGCCCTCAAGCAAAAACGCGTCGACGCGGCGCTGGCGCTCGATCCGTTCATGACGATGGGCTTAGCCGATCCCGCAATCGAATTGCTCGACTGGGCCTTGAGCCGCGCGTACCCCAACGGCCCCGTCGGCTTCTTCGCCGTCACGCCGGAGTTGACGGCGAAACGCGGCAACGATCTGCGCGCGTTCGTGCGGGCGTACAAGCGCGGGGCGGCGTGGTGCAACGCCAACGCCGGCAAGGAACCGTTCATCAAACTCGTGGCCGGTTACAGCAGCATCGCGCCCGATCTCGTCGCGCAGATGAAACCGATTCCGGCCCATGCCGAAATCGTGCCGAGCGACTTGCCGCGCCTGACCGCGCTCATGACGCAAACCGGTCTGCTCAACACTCCCGTCGATCTGCGCAGCAAGATCTTCACCTAAAAAGGAACGACCATCAGCAACGGTCACGGTCTCATCGATGTGCACGTGCATCACTTCAGCGGCGCGTACATCGATTTGCTCGAGCAGCTCGGCTGCGACGAACGCATCCTCTTCGATTCTCGCCGGGTGGTCTCGCCGGCAGCCGATGCCGGCGTCGCCGAACGGCTGGCGGTCATGGACAACAGCAACGTAGCCCGTCAGCTGCTCTCGATGTCGGCGGCGACGCCGTATCTCGAGAACGAACGCGATGCGGTGCGCGCGGCCCAGTTCATCAACGACGAGCACGCCGAGCTGCGGCGCACGTATCCCACGCGCTTCGGCTTCTTTGCCGCACTCCCGATGCCGCACATCGATGCGGCGCTGACCGAGCTGCGACGCGCGTTCGACGAGCTGCACGCCGACGGCGCGACGTTCACCACCAGCGTCAATGCGCGATCGCTCGCCGATCCGGCGTTCGAGCCGGTATTTGCGGAACTCAACCGGCGCGGCGCGGTGGTGTTCATCCATCCGCCGGGCTTCGCGTGCGAATCGCCGCTGATCGCGGAGAGCCGGCTGACGTGGCCCCTGGGCGCGCCGGTGGAAGACGCCGTGTGTGCGATGCAGTTGATGCAGGCCGGATTTCCGCGCCGCTATCCGCAGTTGAAAGTCATCTTGCCGCACCTCGGCGGGATGCTGCCGTTCTTGCGCTACCGGCTCGACCGGGGCGGCATCCGCAGCGTGGCGGGCGAAGAACTCCCGAGCGTGCAAATGCGAAAATTCTGGTACGACACCGCCAACGGCGAACCGCGTTCGCTGGCCCACGCCGTCGACGCGTTCGGCATCGACCGCATCTTATTCGGTTCCGACTATCCGTACTGGACCGGCGAATCTTACGGCCACGCGGTCAACTACCTGGGCATGGCCGGACTCTCCGAGGCCGACGTGACCGCGATTCAAAGCGGCAACGCGCAAAAGCTGTTCGCGGCATGAACCGTAAGCACGCACTGGCGACCGGCGCGTTCTTGGCGGCTACCGCAGGGCGCGCACTCGCGCAAACCGCGCCCGCGCTGACGCCGGTACGAATTGCGTCGACGAACAACGACGACGTAACGGCGGCGCTTTACGCGATCCAGCAAGACGCCTTTCGCAAAGCCGGACTCGACGTCACGCTGAGCGTGTTGAATAGCGGTTCGGCGATCAGCGCCGCGGTCGCCGGCGGCGCCGTCGATATCGGGCGCTCGAGTATGCTGCCGCTGATCACGGCGCGCAGCAAGGGCATCGCGTTCATGCTGGTCGCGCCGTCCGGGCTGTATCTCGAAAGCGCACCGGACTCGGCGGTGGTCGTGGCGGCGAAGTCGCCGTTACGGACCGTCAAGGACCTCGAAGGCAAGATCGTCTCGAGCCCCGCTCTCGGCGATCTCGACAACCTCGCCTTCCGCAACTGGATCGATGCGAGCGGCGGCAACTCCAAACTCGTGCAGTTTGTCGAGTTGCCCGGATCGGCGGTCGTCGCCGGGCTCACCACCGGGCGCGTCGTGGCGGGTGCACTCCAGAGCCCGTTTTTGGGACAAGGCATCAAGGGCGGCACGGTGCGGCTGTTCGGCTATCATCTCTCATCGATTCGTACGCGCTTGATGCAGTCGGCGTGGTTCACCACCAGCGACTATTTGGGGAAGAACGCCGCCGTCGTGCGCGCCTTCGCTCAAGTGATGCAATCCGCGTCGGCATATTGCAACACGCATCAGGCGCAGACCGTCGATCTGCTGGCATCGTTCACGAAGATGGACCCGGCTACGATCGCGGCGAGCACACGCACCCAGTTCGCCACCTCGCTCGATCCCGTCCTGATTCAGCCGATGATCGACACCGCGGCGAAATACAAGGCGATCGACGCGCCGTTTGAAGCGCGCGACTTCATCGCCCGCGTGATCTAGACCGCAGGAACGGCGTCGAGGCGGTCGTCGATCGCGCCGAACGAACCGAACGGATTATCCGGATTCGCGTATTCAGCGCGCGGCACGTCGTGATAGATCTCCATGAGGTTGCCGTCGGGATCGATCAGGTAGACGCTGTTGGTTACGCCGTGATCCATCGTGTGGTGCACGTCGATACCGTTACCTTTGAGGTGACGGTATGCGTGCTGCAGTTGCGCGAACGATGCGAGCTCCATCGAGAAGTGCTCCATCCCGAACATCTTTTTGGGCGTGGGCAACGGCGCATTCGTGTCGGTCGATTGCTCGAGCGCGAGCACCGGCTGCGCGTCGGGCGCGCTCGCGAGATACGTACGGCCGTGCACATCGGCAACGGGCACGAGACGCAGCATCTCGCCATAGAACGCTCGCGATGCGGGAAGATCGGTGCAGCGCAAGGTCAGGTGGCTGGTGCGTCGGATGCCGGAGCGCCGGTTGGGTAAGCGTTTCGGATCTTCGGCGGCCGGCGGGGCCTCGAGATCGGTACCGTCGCCTTCGTTGCGGCGGCAGTAGAACTCGAGGCGGTTGCCGTCGTGATCGGCGATGACGACGTTGGTAATCGAGCCGAAGTCTTCCGTGCGCACAACCGTCGCACCGAATGCCGGTCCCTGCGCTTTGATGCGCCCGTAGAGACGGCGCAGATCGTCAAACGCGTTCACTTCGTACGAAATGCTGTCCATTCCGATTTGGCGCGGATCGGGCAGCCGCTCGCCGCTCTTTCCGCTGCGCACCGCGATCATGTGGTGGTTGCTCACCGGGTTCGCAGTGAGAAAATAGAACGAGCCCTCTTGGCCGTAGGTTTGGAAACCGACGACGTCTTCGAGAAATGCCTTCGCGCGCATCAGGTCGGTGACCCGAAGTACCACGTGCCCGGCACGTCTGATCGTGAAGTCCATGATGCTGTCCTTAGGCTGCGCTGCCGCGAACGATATCCAGCACGCGTTCCGCGTCGGCTGGCAGTTCGTCCGCGCGCCACGCTACATGTCCGTCGGGCCGGACGAGCACGAGCTGCCGGTTATAGGTGTGGAAGAGCTGCGGAATGTCGAACGAGTGCACCGTCAATGGTACACCGCGCTTCGCCGCCGCGGCAACAAACACATCGGCTGCGGGCGCATTGCGGCTCAAGCGCAGCAGCACGAAGCCGGTCCCGAAGAGATCGAGGATCGACGTCCGTTCGTCGAGCCAGAAGTGCGGCGCCCGGATGCCGGGCCGCGCGATCGGGTAGTAGGTACGATGATCGTTGAGCGGCGGCGGCGTGCCGTCGGGCACGATCACCGGCGAGTCCTCGTATGAGTAACCGAGCTGCATGCCCGCGTCTTCGTAGCGCGGCCCGTAATCGTAGCCGCAGTTGGCGCGATCGAGGATCCGCTGCAGCGCGGCGCTCACCTCGGCGCGCACGCGGTCGCCTTCGCTGCCGCTCTCCAAGATCGCCGGACCGGGCGTGCCGCCGACGGCTTCGTTGTGTTGCCAGCGCCCGGTTGCGGCGCGCACGTTCTGCGTTCCGATCGGTTTGCGCTCCGTCTCATACGACGGCAAGAGTTCGGGGCCGCCCCAGCCATCGATCACGGCCGCGAGTTTCCAGGCGAGATTCGTCACGTCGCCGATGCCGGTGTTGAGACCGAAGCCGCCGGTCGGAGAGAGCTGATGCGCCGCATCGCCGAGCAAGAACACGCGTCCCGAGCGATAGCTGCTCGCCACGACTTCGCGCCGCGACCACACGATCGCCGAGCGCACCTCGAAGACAAAGTCGCGGCCCATGAAACGCCGCACCCACGCTTCGGCATCGGCTTTGGGGAAGTCCATCGTTTCGAACGGCTTCGTGATTTGCAAACGCCAAAGCGTAGCGCCGTCGATCGCCAGCACGCTCGCCCAGCGCCCTTCGGGCCCGATCGCCGTATAGAAGCCCGGGCCCTTGTCGTGCACGCGCAGAAATTCTTCGCTGTAGAAGACGACGTTCGCGTTGAGCGAGAGCGTGCCGGCGCCCTCGAGTTCGATACCGAGCGCCTCGCGAATGCGCGAACCGGCACCCTCGCAACACGCAACGTAGCGGGCGCGCAGCTCTTCGCGTTTGCCGGTTTGCGTATCGGCGAGCGTGAGCGCCACGCCGTCCGCATCTTGGGTGACGCTCTCGCAGCGTGTTTGGTAGCGCCAACGCACCGACGGCAGCGCTTCGGCCGTCCGGCGGAGGATCGGATCGAAGATCGTTTGCGGGCAGCGCGCGATGCGTTCGGGCGTGGTCGGCGGCGTACGGAATTGCGAAAACGCCGGAAAGGGCTGACGGCCGAGCAGATAACCGGCGAGCGTGGTGACGTAGATCAGGTCTTGTGCGTAGTCGGGGTTGAAGCCACGATCGCGAATCTCATCGGCGATGCCCCAGCGCCGGCAGAATTCCATCGTGCGCATGTTGATGTCGACGAATTTCGCGTTGCCGACTTGTCCGTCGCCTTGCTCGATCACGACGCAGTCGAGCCCGCGCACGCCGAGTTCGATCGCCGTCGCCAAACCGACCGGGCCGCCGCCGACGATCGCAATCATGCGCGATCTTCCCAGAACAGCTCGCTAGGGGTAAGCGGCTTCGTGAATACGCCCTGCTCGAGCCCGTAACTCACGAACGCTTCGAGCGTGGGCACCATCTTGGCGAGTGCGTAGGGTGCGGGGTCGGGGCCGATCAAGGCGAGCTGCGCTTCGAGTGCTTCGTAGTACCACAGGAGGCCCGAATCGCGCACGTCTTCCATCGCGGCAAGCCCCATGGTCTTCGCGCGGCAAAACGCGCCGAAGACGGCGCGCACGGTGTCGAGTCGCTCGTGCAGCTCGCGTTCGCGAAACACGATCACGTTCATCACCGGAACGATGCCGGTCGAACGGAAGTAGGCGCGCTCTTCGGCCGGAGCGCCCGAGAAGAGCCGCTTGACGTTGCGATGCGCGAGCAGTCGCGTCGGCAGGACGTCGGGATGAACCAGCGCATCGATCTCACCGGCCGCCAGCATCGCCGGTAGATCTGCATCCTTCGCCGTTGCTTCCAGCACCAGTCCCGGGGGCAACGCGTAAGGCGCCGGCGCGCGCGTTTCTTTGTTCAGCCAATGAATTTTTTCGAGTTGCACGCCGCACTGGTGCTGCAGCAGCGCGCGTGCCCACACGTTGGCGGTCATGCCGTACCGCGTCCCCACCCGCTTGCCTTCGAGATCGCGCGGATGATCGGCGCGCACCGCATCGTTGACGAAGATGTACGAATGGCGAAAGGCCGCGCGCAGAAACACCGGCAGCGCGATTACCGGCGCGCCTTGACTGCGGGCCCAGTAGTAGTTGACGAGCCCGCATTCCATGAAGTCGACGCTCGCCGGCGGATCGAGCAGCGCTTCGAGCCCCAGGTGGGCGTCGGGGACGAACGCGATCTCCGGTTCGACGATGCGGCCGTCGAAGAGCGCGTTACTCCAATCGTGCCGGCGGCACGCGACCCGTATCAAATCTAGCCGCCGGCGATCCCCGTGGAACGCATGTAGTAGCGCCACATCGCTTCGGTGCGATTAGCGCTGATCGGCTTGCCCGGTTCGCCAAGGGCACGATTGAACGTCGCGATGTCCTCATCGGAGATCGGTTGCGGATCGCCGAGCAGCCGCGCGCGATAGTTCATCTCGGCCAGCTCGTTGAGCGAGATCGCGCGCAGCGCGGCTTCTTCGATCGTCCGGCCGGTGGCGGTGATGCCGTGGCCGCGCATCATGCACACGTCATGCGAGCCGAGCGTTGCCGCGAGATCGTGGCCGAGCTGCGGGTTCGAGATCAGCACGCTGCGCTGGTAGGTCGGAATGCCTTCGAGCATCAGCTTCAACGCCGACGGATCGTAGGCGCCGAAGATCGGCAGCAGCGGCACGCCGGTGACGGTGAATAGCACGACCGTCGGCGGATGCACGTGCACCACCGAGACGACGTCGCTGCGCGCGCGATAGACCTCGGTGTGGATGAAGACTTCCTGGGGCGGAAACAAGCCCTCTTTCGCGCCGCTCGCGATTTCGCCGTCCGGCGTCACCTCGAGAATTTCGTCGACGGTCGTGTAGCGCACTCCGGCCTCGGCCGGACCCCGCGCGCGGATGAGCAAGTTGTCGGAATCGGGCACCCGCACGCTCAGATGTCCCGTGTTCCCACTCGCTAGGCCCAGTACGCCCAGCACGCAGCACGCGTCAGCCAATCGCTGACGAAGATCTTGTAGTTGACCGGCCTCGAACGTCGTCACACGGCGCCCTTCGCGGCACGCGGTCGCGTACCCGCTCATACGCCCGAGATGAAGCGCGGCTGAAACGGCGATGAAAATTTGCTCATGCGGCGTATGCCGAAGCTCCGATTTGCGTACACTCAAGAGCGCATCATCCACACTCTCTCTTTTGGAGCTATCATTCATGCAAATCAAAGCCCTCATCGCTGCCACTGCCCTCATCGCTCTAGTTCCAATGGTCGCCAGCGCCGGCGAAGTCGAGAACCGTATTCACGATCAACAAGGGCGCATCAACCAAGGCGTGCACAGCGGCACCATGACGTACGGCGAATACCATCGCACCGAGTCGCGTCTCGACCAGCTGCAGGCGCAGCGCAATCGCGACTTGCGCGCCAACGGCGGTCACCTGACCGGACGCGAAGACGCGCACCTCAACCGCGAAGAGAACAATCTCTCCGACCGTATCTACTTCGACAAGCACAACCGCTTCAACCAATAAGTGGCCGACGCTTGCCTGCTCTCTACGCCGCTGTGCCGCAAGGGGTGGCGGCGCATGGGGCAGGAAGTCCGTACGGGCGGTGCACCATCAGCAAGGCGAGCCTCTGCGCGTAACGTCGCTCAACCCCGTTCGCGATGCCAAGTCGATCGGGCACGACGTCGGCATGTCGCGCATCGCGATGGATGCGAAGAACACCGCCCTGCGTCACCGCTTCGTGCGGCTGCTCGCCGATGGCGAGTCGGTCGCGATCGCCGAAGGTCAGCGTGAGGCGCGGGTCGCGCAACTGCTCAACGAGTTGAAGTGGGCGTACGACGGCATCGTCGATGATCTCGGGACGCTCGAGAAAGCCAAAGACGGCGCCGAACGCCGCGATCAGATCTTGCGCGAGACGCTCGACGAGCTCGCCACGATGGCCGAGCTTCAAACGGGCCGCGCCTTCACGACGGCGACATGGCGAGAAACGCTCGATGCCCTCCACGAGCACGTCGAAGGGCTGATCACCGCCGCGGTGATCGACGCGATCGTCCTGGCCGACATCGACCTGGCGCTCGAGCGTATCGAGCACATCGAAAAGACCGCGGGCGAGGCTTTACGGAGTTATCTCGGGTACATCTCCGCCTGATATGGGAAGATTGAACGGCCGCTCGATCATCGTGACGGGCGCGGCCCAGGGCATCGGCGCGGTCTATGCCAAAGCGCTCGCCGCCGAAGGCGCGAACCTCACGCTTTGCGATCTGACGGAGCCGCGCAGCGTGGCCGATGAGATTCGCGCGGCGGGCGGCAAGGCGATCAGCAGAGTCACCGACGTAACGTCGTCGACCGCCGTTGCGGCGATGGTCAAGGCGACCGTCGACGCGTACGGCACGGTGCACGGCCTCGTGAACAACGCGGCGATGTTCGGTTCGCTGACGCTTAGGCCGTTCATGGAGATCGATTCCGAGGAGTGGGACAAGGTGATGGCGGTCAACACGCGCGGTGTATTCGAGTGCGCAAAAGCCGTCGTGCCCGCAATGCGCAAGCAGAAATACGGGAAGATCGTCAACATCGCGTCGGGCACGCTCTTCAAGGGCACGCCCTGGCTGATGCACTACGTGGCTTCCAAAGGCGCGGTGGTTGCGATGACGCGCGTGATGGCGCGCGAACTTGGCCCCGACAACATCCTGGTCAACTGTATCGCGCCGGGCCTCACCGTGAGCGCCGCCGTGAAAGAAACCTATTCGCTCGAAGACATCGCCGCGAACAAAGCCACGCGCGCGATCAAGCGCGAGGAAGAGCCCGAAGACCTCGTCGGTGCGCTCACGTTCTTCCTCTCAGCCGATAGCGACTTCGTCACGGGGCAAACGCTGCTCGTCGACGGCGGCTCGGTGATGCACTAGCCCGTCGCGTCGAGCGTTTTCTCGCCGGCCGCGACCGGCTGCGCGTACTCTGTCACGTTCCGGGCCTGGAGAACGTCTCTGTGGTGGAGGAACGAAAGATGACCCAAAAACTCAATGTTGCTACCGTCGACCCCCGCGTCCTGAAACCACTCTACGAAGCCGGCGCCTACGTGGCCCACAGCTCGCTCGAACCGGCGCTCCAGCATCTCGTCACACTGCGCGCGTCGCAGATCAATGGCTGCGCGTTCTGCATCGCCATGCACAATCGCGAATTGGCTGCGATCGGCGAAGCGGGCGATCGCGTCTGGGGATTGTCCGCCTGGCGCGAAGCTTCGTGGTACAGCGAACGCGAACGGGCGGCGCTCGAATGGACGGAAGCGCTCACGCTCGTTGCGAACGGACATCCCTCGGATGAGCTCTACGCCCGCGTGAGCGAACACTTTGAGGAAAAGGAAATGGTCGCGTTGACGCTGGCGATCACGATGATCAACACCTGGAATCGCTTCAGCATCGGCTTCGGCATGCCGCCGGAAGCTGCGGAAGACGTGCTCGCGCAACTGCGGACTCCCGTCGCGTCGTGATCGACGTCGCCGCGCTGCGGCCACGGCTCTTCGGCATCGCCTACCGGATCCTCGGATCGATCGGCGATGCGGAAGACGTCGTGCAGGATGCCTATATCCGCTGGACCGAGCGCAGCGGCGAGAACGTACGCGACGCTGCCGGGTGGCTCGCGACGGTGACCGCGCGCATCGCAATCGATCGCGGGCGCACGCTCGCGCGCCGGCGCGAAACCTACGTCGGCGAGTGGTTACCCGAACCGCTGATCGAACGCGACCCCGCCGCTGAGGTCGACATCGCCGACGACCTGACGATCGGCTTTCTGCGCGTGCTCGAGCGGTTGCGACCCGACGAACGTACGGCGTTGCTCTTGCATGATGCCTTCGACTACTCGCATGCCGAAGTCGCCGCGATGCTCGACAAGACCGAAGACGCCGTCCGCCAGATGACTTCGCGCGCGCGGCATCGCGTGCACGAGGAGCGGCCGCGTTTCGCAATCGACCGCCGCGCGGCCGCACATGCAGCGCAACGGTTCATCGCCGCGCTGCGCGACGCCGATGTCGATGAACTGCGCGCCGTGCTCGCCGAAGACGTGATCCACGTCGCCGACGGTGGCGGCCGCGTCAACGCGGGCCGGGCGCCGGTCGTCGGCATCGACAACGTATCGCGTTTGCTAATGGGCTTGCGCAGCAAGTTCTGGGGCGATCTTGAGATCCGCTCGGCGCGCGTGAACGGGCAACCGGGGCTACTGTTACTTCAACCGGACGGCACGCTGTTCGCAGCGGCCGGCCTCGATTTTCAGGCCGACCGCATCAACGGCATCTACACGGTCCTCAATCCCGACAAGCTACGCGCACCGCGCTAAGCGGATGCGCACCATACCGGCAACGCTGCGCTGATGGTTTTTCCGTTCAGGTACGTTGCGCTTCGTACGGTGACGGAAAGCGCTTCCACGATTGCGAGACCGCGGCCACCGTCGGCATAGGGATCAGGAAAGGCGGCTTCCAGGGCGGCGGTAGTTCGTCCGGCACAAGCCTCCGATGCTACCTCGACCGCCGATACCCTTGCACCACGGGGCGAAGGAGCAAATTCTCAGATACGGTACCTTCGATTGCATGAGAATGACTCAAGTGGCCGCGGCCCTCGCCGTGCTGTTCCTCGCGTCGCTCGGGGGCGCATCGGCGCAGACCGATGTCACAACGATTCGCTTCATCTCATCGCCCTCGGACGATCTGCGGCCGGTCCTCTACGCGCAGAGCGCGGGTCTTTTCAAAAAGGCCGGCCTCGATGTCGAGATTACCCGCGCGGCGAGCGGCGCCGTCGTGGCGCAGTCGGTCATCGCCGGCGCTATGGACGTCGGCAAGTCGAGCCTGGTGTCACTCATCTCCGCCTACGCGCGCGGCATTCCGTTCGCGATGATCGCGCCGTCGGCAATCCATCAAAAGGACGACGCAAACGACGGCGTGATGATCTTGGCCAATTCGCCGCTGAAATCGGCCCTGGATCTGCAAGGCAAAGTCGTCGGCTGCACCGCGATCGGCGACATCGGATACCTCGGATTGCGCGCCATGATCGACGACCAAGGCGGTGATTCGTCGACGGTGCGCTTCATCGAGCTTCCCACGACGAACCTCGGGGCCACGCTCGAACAAGGGCGCGTCGACGCGGGCGTAACGAACGAGCCGTACATGTCGAAGGATCTGGGAACGGGCAAATTCCGGATGCTGACCGACATGCTCAACGGCTACGGACCGAAACCGATTCTCGAGTCCGCATTCTTCGCCACGCGCGACTACGTCGCCAAGAACCGCGATGCGATGGCGCGTTTCGCAAAAGTGATGGCGCAAGCGTCGGCCTACGCGAACACGCACATTCCCGAAACGCTGCCGCTGATGGTCGCGTTCTCCGGTATGGACGCGCACGCGGCCGCCATCATGCACAAAACGTTTACCGCGCTCTCCTTCGACCCGTCACAAATTCAGCCCGTAATCGACGTCGCGGCAAAATACAAGATCATTCCCAAAACGTTCTCCGCGCGAGACATGCTCTCGACCGGATCGTAACGGCGGCGACTCCCTAGAGGCGATCGGGCAGATGTGTGTACATCGCGATCGCGTCGTCGTTGGACATCAGCGTGTCGACGATGTACGGATGCGGCTCGGCGTAGAGCGTCGGGTAGTCGACTTCATCGAATTCCGGCCGAACCGGAAACGCCAGCTGCTCGCGGTCTAGCGAGAATTGAGCATCGACGCCGGGCTTGTTTCCGCGGGCGTCGATGCGGTGCCATGCGCCTTCGAGATAGACGGCATTCAGGGCATGCAACGCGTGGCCGCCGTGATCGTCGTCGAACAACGTCAGCCGTTGATAGCAGAGCGCCGCCGGTATGCCGCGGTTTCGCAGCAACGCCGCGACGAGGTGGCTTTTGGGATAGCAAATGCCTTCCTTGAACGTGAGCGCATCGGTCGCGCTACGGGTGACCCGGTGACCTTGGATATCCCATGAGTGGGAGACCTCGTCCCGGACATAGAGAAACACGCGCCGCGCGGCCTCGATGTCATCGCACCCCGTGAGGCGGTCTTGAACGAATGCCGCAATTTCGGGCGCATCGGAGTCTACCAGAGTAGCGGGCGCCAGATACGCCGCGGAGCCGGCCTTGGGCATAATGTCCACGTCGGTAGAGTCCTCGCGTTAGTCCGGTCGCCGGTGCGGGTACGGGTTAATCCCTGGAGGCGGATCGGATGAAAACATTGTCGTGCAAAGATCTGGGCGGAACGTGTGACGCGAAGCTCTCGGCTGCGTCTTGGGACGAGATGGTACAGACGATGACCAAACACGTGATGGAAAAACACCCGGACGTTGCCAAACAAATGGAAAAAATGCACAACGACGATCCCACGAAGTGGAGCCGTGAAACGAAGCCCAAATGGGACTCGGCTCCTCAACAGTAACCGTACGACTTACTTCGTGCGACCTGCGATCGCGGCTTCGCCTTCCCAGGCGATCGGCGCGCCGCTTTTTTCTGCGGCGTCGGCCGGACTGATCGACGCATCCCAAAATTTCGCGATGAAGCGCCGTCCGTTAACGCCGTCCGAATCCGGTGAAGCGAGCCAGGCCACAACCGGAGCCATGATCTCGGGCTGAAGGATCTTCGGGCCGCGGAATGCCTCGGGCAGAAACGGCGTGTTGGTCATTCCACCCGGCACGACGACGTTGACGGTTACGCCGCTTCCATCGAGTTCTTTGGCCCATACGGCGCTGCCGGCTTCGAGCGCAGCTTTCGAAGCACCGTACGCGCTCATGCCGCGCGCGAGCATCGTATCGAAGCTCGTGGTGACATTGATAATCCGTCCCCAACCGCTCGCTATCATGTATTCGACGGCGAAGCGCGTCATGTAGTACGGGCCGGCGCTGTTGATTGCCTGAATTCGAGCCCAGCCGGCAGGATCGGTTTCCCAAAACTTCACCGGGTGTTCTTTGCCGGGCGGAACCGCCGGGTCCATCGATACACCGGCGCAGTTGACGAGGATCGCGAGGCTCCCAAAAGCGGCGATCGTACCTTCGATCGCGCGCCGGCAGTCGTCGGCATTGGAAATGTCGGTCGGTAGTGCAAGAAACGTTGCGTCGTTTGCGCCGATTTCGCGTTTCAGGCGATCCAGACGCGCCGTGTCGACGTCAACGGCCGCGAGCCTGACCCCGCGTCGCGCGAGCTCGAGGGCGATGACGCGCCCCATGCCGCTGCCGGCCCCCGTTACCACGGCGGCGCGGCCCGTCAATCCATTAGCCGGCGTAGAATCGTTGCGCATGCGATTGCCCTCCTACAGGTCGGTATCTGGCCTCGTTGGAAGTGGATTCCTTTAACCGGCTCTCAGCGTGAAACGAGGTGCCCTATGAGCGCTTTCTCTCGTCGTTCGTTTGTTGCAGGTCTCGGCGGCGCGGCGCTTCTAGCGAGTACGTCGCAGCAGGCAGGCGCTGCTATGGCGATCCACGCCGGCGTCACCAGCGATGACGGCTACGAAGCGTGGTTCGCGCAAGATATCGGACTGTTCGGGAAAGCGGGCCTCGACGTCAACGCGCAGCTCTTTCCGAACGGCTCTGCAGCCGCTGCGGCGCTGATCGGCCGTTCGCTCGATTTTGCGTGCGGCAATGTCGTGACGGTGGCACAAGCGCGCGACCACGGAGTTCCGGTAGCGCTCGTCGCACCATCAATCGTGTCCGTCGCAACCGCTGCAAACACCGGATTGACGGTCGCGCTGGACAGCCCGATCCGCACCGCCAAAGATCTTGAAGGCAAGACCGTGGGCGTGCTGAGCATCCAAGGCATTCTCGCGATGAGCATTCAGCTCTGGCTCGATAAAAGTGGAGCCGATTCGAAGCGCGTCCAACTCGTTGAGATAACACCGCCTCAGATGCTCGCGGCGTTACAGCGCGGCACCGTTGCGGCAACGTTGATGGTCGATCCGTTTCTGACCGTTTGGGCGAATCAATGTCGTCTGTTGTCCAACCCGGTGGAAGCGATCGGTCCAAAAATCATCTCGACGGGCTGGTTTGCGACGACCGACTGGATTTCACAAAACCAAGCCGCCGCCAAAGCCTACGCCGACGTCATGGCCGCGACCGCGCGCTGGGCGAACGACGTGAGCAATCGCACGCAAGCGACGGCGATCGTCACGAAGTATCTCGGCCGCTCCGTCGATCTCGGCAAAACGTTCTACGCCCCGACGTTCGACTACGCGCCGTGGCAACCGGTGCTCGACGCCGCGTATAAGTACAAGTACGTCAGCAAACCAATGACCGTGGCCGAACTCGTCTGGAAGCACTAACCGGTACCATCGGGTTCGCTCGATGCTGCGGTTTACGGGCTCGTCATTTCCCGCAAGTTCGCGAGCAGCGTGTCCGTTGCGCGAAAGAAAGCGCGCTCGTTTTCGCGGCCCACGCCCGCGAACACGCGCTCCTGTAGTTCGGCCATCTCTGCGTTCATTGCAGCGTACGTTCGCCGTCCCTTGGCGGTGACGAGCACCTCGACGCTGCGGCCGTCGTCAACACGGTCCCGATGGTCAGTCAAGCCGAGCTCACGCAGCTGGCGCACCGCGCGCGAAATCGCTGCCTTGTCGAGCGTGACGTGCTTGCCGATCTCGACCGGCGCCATCGGGCCGAAAGCCGCCAACACGCTCAGCACTTTCCACTGACCGTTCGTTAAGCCGCGCGAGGTGTAGATCTCGTACGTTGCCTTGCCCATGAAGAACGAAAGCACGGACAGCTTATATGACAGATTGCGTTCGAGGGAAATTTCCGGTGCTTGGACGGCCACGGCGTAATCTTGGGACAAGGATCGGCCGCGTCCTACCTGCGCCATACTATGGGTTGGTAATCACATCGTGCGCCTGGACCGGTTGCGCCAGCAAGCCGTACTTGAATGCAAGATCGAGTTCCGGCTGCACGAGTGCCGGCGAGATTTCGGTGCCATAGATGACGCGTTTCGATCCCTTGATCTGATCGACCGAGCGCGCGATATGCGCCGCCAGAATCCCCGCTGAGTCGTCGTGATGGGCGTTGGCCCACAGCGCCGTCTGTTTCATAACCTCAACGAACGCTTTGGCTTGCTGCCGGTGTGCCGCGACCCACGTCGTCGTCGAGTACCATACCGCACCCTCCAACCGCGGGGCGACGGTGAAGAACACAGCCGACAGTACGTGCAGCGGATCGCCCGGCTTTCCGAGCGTCGGATCGGCGGTGTTGTCGAGCACTGCGGCATCGACGCGGCCGGCCTGTAGTGCCGCCGGCATTTCGCTGTACGGCAACTCGACGAAGTGCACGGTCTTCGCGTCGCCGCCGTTCTTGTCGATCCAGTTGCGTGTTGCGAGCTCGGTGAAGTTTCGCAGCGAGAGGAGCGCGATGGTCTTTCCGTTGATGTCCCTTGCGGTCTTCAGGCCCGACGCGTTGGTGACCGCCAAGATGCCGGTGCCGGGATCGCTCTGGTCCTCGATGGTGGCCGTAGCGATGATCGTTATCGGAATGCCGCGGCTATGCGCTACCGTCGCGTCGATCGCGTTGCCCCAGCCGATGTCGAGATCTCCGGAAGCAACCGCCGCCATGATCGTCGGTCCGCCCGAGATCGGCGAGATCGTCGCTTGCAGGCCGGCATTGCGGAAATACCCCAAGTCCGAGGCGTAAAAGACTTGGGCTCCTAGGTCGCTGGAAGCCGTGCCGATGCGAATCGGACTCAGCGAGGATTGCGCGTTTGCGGCACTGCCCGATGTTAGTGGTACGATGAGAACGAGCACGGCGCATAGGCGCCGGAGACCTTGGCCGATCGTGATATCCATGCTCCATAGGATAAGCTGAATAGTTGTCAAAAGCAACTACACCAGGACACACCACCGCGAGGGTTTCCGTTGACGAACGTACTGCATGAAACGGCGTCCGCGTCCGGCCAGGACGGTCTTGCCTACGACGGGCTGCGTTCGTTTCTCCGGAAGTGCGAAGCCGCGGGCGAGATCACGACAATCCGCAACGCGAACTGGGATCTCGAAATCGGCGCGCTCACGGAAAGCGTTTCGGAGCTGATTCCGGAGCCGCCGGGATTACTTTTCGACGATATTCCGGGCTATCCGAGCGGCTATCGCGTGTTGAGCCTGCCGACGGGCTCGCGCGTGCGCATGGCGCTCTCACTCGGCTTTCCGCCCGAAACTCCCAAGATGGAGATGGTGCGCTTCGCCGCTAATCGCATGAAGACGAGCGCGCCGATTCCGCCGCGCGTCGTCGAGAGCGGTCCGGTGATGGAAAACGTTTTCACCGGCTCTCAAATCGACATTTTGAAGTTCCCGGTACTGCACGCGCATGCGCTCGACGGGGGCCGCTATATCGGAACCGGCGACGCGGTGATCAACCGAGATCCGGAAAGCGGCTTCGTCAATATGGGCACGTACCGGATTCAAGTGCACGGGCCCGACCTGCTCGGCCTGTGGATGAGCCCCGGACAGCAAGGCCGCTTGATCGCCGAACGCTATTGGAAAGCCGGCAAAGCGTGCCCGGTAGTCGTGACGTTCGGCGGCGATCCACTCGTCTTCACCTTCGCCTACACGAAGTTTGCGTTCGGCGTCTCGGAACTCGATCGCGTGGGCGGCATGCTCGGGCACCCGCTCGACGTCATCACCGGACCGGTCACCGGGTTGCCGATTCCGGCACACGCCGAGATCGCGATCGAAGGCGAAATTCCCCCGCCGAGCGAGCAAACCCATACCGAAGGACCGTTCGGCGAATGGCCGGGCTACTATGCGGTCGACGAAGATAGCACCGGAAACGAACAACCGGTAATCCGTATCAAAGCGCTCTACCACCGCAACGATCCGATTCTGCTCAATATGGCGCCGCAATGGCCGGGCGCCCCGCACCATTCCGTGCGCTTCGACGGCGGGGTGTTGTGGGAACAACTTGAGGCCGCCGGCGTTCCGGGCATCAAGGGCGTGTTCGTCCACAACTCGTTCTTCGTCGTCGTCGCGATCGAACAGCGCTACGCCGGTCACGCGATGCAGGTCGCAATGGCCACGCTGGGCTGCAACGCGAACGCACGCAACGGCCGCTTCGTTGTGATTGTCGATGACGACATCGACCCCTCGAACATGTCCGAGGTCATCTGGGCGATGACGACGCGAGTCGATCCCGCCGGCGACATCCACGTCGTGCCGAATGCGTGGGCGACGCCGCTCGATCCGCGCATGCCACCCCAACAGCAGGCGAACGGTCCGCATACGAATTCGCGCGCGATCTTCTACGCGGTGCGTCCGTGGCAGTGGCGTGACAAGTTTCCGCCGGTCAACCGCATCCCCCGTTCGACACGCGACGAGATGGTAGCGAAATACCGCGATCGCCTGCCCTTCCCGAAAATGTAGCATCGGTCGCCGATGAAACGCACCGACGGCGGGCTGATTTCTACGACGTTCCGCACCATCGGAGACGTCGCCGTCATTCGGCCGCGGTCGCTTGACGACGCGGTTACCGCGCTGATGCGCCACCAGGTGCCGCCGGCAATCTTGGCCGGAGGCACCGACATGGTCGCGCGCTTTAACGAGGGTTTCAATCCGCGTCACGTGCTGGCGCTCGCGGACGTCGGCGAGCTGAACGCGGTCGAGGACGACGGCGACGTCTTGCGCATCGGTGCCCTGGTCACGCATGCGCAGGGATCGGAGAGCGAGATCGTTTGCCGGGCCGTGCCGGGCTTCGCGCAAGCTTGGGCGCGCATTGCGAACGTGCGCGTGCGCTTCACTGCAACGATCGGCGGGAACGTGATGGCGCGGCGCACGCGCTACGAAATGCCGGTGTTACTGGCGGCGCTCGGCGCGCAGATCCGCGTGCGTGACGGCAGCGAGTCGCGGGCGTGGGACGTGCAGCCATATCTGCAGCGTGAGAGCGCACCGCGCGAGCTGCTGACGCACGTCGAGATCCCGCTGCCCGGCTTGTGCGCATTCGACTACGAGCGCAGCATGCGGCCGATCATGACGCAAGCGCTGGCCGTGCGGCGCAGCGGTCAGCGGCTGCAACTGCGCGTCGCTCTGGGCACGGAAGCGATGGCGCCGTACGTGCTCGAGGCAGCGTGTGATCTCACGGACGATATGAACGCTATAGCGGCGCGTTTGTTTGAGGGGTTGCCTTCGAGCGCCTGCGATCACCTGACGTCGAACGCCTACCTGCGAGACGTCGGGCGAACCCTGCTCGGCCGCCAATTGACGAGGATCGTACGTGGCGGTCTCTGATCTGATCGGCCGCGATCTCGAGGGCGACGAAATGCCCGCGCTGCGCTTTGTGCTCAACGGAATCGAACGCACGGAAACGGTGCCGGCGCGGATGTCGCTCTGGGAGCTGTTGCACGACCAACTGGGCTTATCCGGAACGAAACTGGCGTGCTCACGCGGCGTCTGCGGCAGTTGTTCCGTGCTGATCGACGGCGTACCGCAAGCGAGCTGTTCGACGTTCGCGTTCAGCATCGATGGCCGCCGGGTGGATACGATCGAGGGAATCGCTGCGGCCGCGCACCCGTTGTGCGAGGCGTTCGCTGCGCGCAGCGCATTCCAATGCGGCTACTGCACCTCGGGCATGATCGTCATGGCGAAAGCGCTGCTCGATCACGATCCGCATCCGCCGCGCCAGACCGTGGTCGAATGGCTCAGCTCAAACGTCTGCCGCTGCACCGGCTACGCGATGATCATCGAAGCGGTGCTGGCGGCCGCGGAGCCGCGCGCCGATGCCTAGCGCGTTCGACGAGAGCGTCCGGCGGCGCGACGCCGAGGCGAAGACGAGCGGCGGCGCAACGTACGGCGCCGACCTGGCCGTGGCGGGTATGTTGCACGCGAAGGTGCTGCGCAGCCCGCACCCGCACGCGGCGATCGTGTCCATCGACACCGCCGAAGCCGCGCTCGTGCCCGGCGTGCGCGCGGTCCTCACCGCTGCCGACATACCGCCGGACATCACGCCGTACTACGGTTACATCATCAAGGATCAGCCGATTGTTGCGATCGACACCGTGCGCTTTGCCGGCGACATCGTGGCGGCGGTTGCCGCCGACACCGAAGCCGCTGCGGCTGCAGCGCTCGAGCGCATTCGCGTCACCTATCGCGTGCTGCCCGCCGTGACGACGATCGATGCTGCGCTGGCCGAGGGCGCGCCGGAGCTCTTCCCGCAGGCGCTGCCGGGCGCCGTTCCGCGCTACGGGGCCGGTGCGCGCGGTGCGCTGCGGCCGCGGTCGAACGTCTCGTACGAGTTCGGCTATCGAACCGGCGATCCGGCGGCCTTCGATCGCTGCGATCATGTCTTCGAGGATGAGTTCCGCTTCTCGCGGATGCAGCATTTCCACCTCGAACCCTACGTCGGCATCGCATCGGCGACGCGCGGGCAGATCGAGGTCTGGACGAGCACCCAGAACCCGTTTCCGCTGCGCCGCGAACTCGCGCGCATGTTTCGCCTGCCGGAGAGCCGGGTGCGGGTCAACGTGCCGCTGGTCGGCGGCAGTTTCGGCGCCAAGAGCAACTGCAAGACCGAACCGGTCGCGATCGTGCTCGCGCAGATGACGGGACGACCGGTGCGCTGGTGCATGACGTTCGAAGAGAGCTTCTTCACGAATTCGCAACACGCCGCGCTGCTGCGGTTGCGAACGGGTGTGATGCGCGATGGCCGGCTCGTCGCGCGTCAAAGCGAAATCTTTCTCGACGCCGGCGCCTATTCAGGTGCGAGCCCGTTAGTTGCAGAAAAGTGCGGTTACCGCATTCCCGGCCCGTATCGCTACGAATTCATCGACACCACGTGCTCGTGCGTCATGACGAACACTACGCCCGCCGGCGCGTTCCGGGGCTTCGGCGGCGGTCAGGCGACGTGGGCGAGTGAAAGCCAGATCGACATGATCGCGCGACGACTGGGGATCACGCCGTACGCGATGCGCGCGATGAACTTGCTGCACCTCGGCGATCCGTTCGTCCCCGGCGAAACAGCCATCGATAGCGATTTGCACGTCGGGCTCGATTTAGTGATCGAGGAACTCGGCACGATCGAGCGCACGCCCAACCGCGGTGTCGGTTTTGCCATCGGTCTCAAGGACGGCGGGGGCATCAACAAGGCCGCGCAAGCACGCGTGAAGATCACGACGGGCGGCGAGGTCATAATCGATTGCGCCACCGTCGAGGCCGGCCAAGGCGCGCGTTCCTCGCTTTGCCAGATTGCAGCTGAAGTGCTGCAGACGCCGGTCGATCGCGTGACGATTTCACCGATCGATACCGATCACTCGCCCTACGATCACGGGACGAACGCGAGCTCGGCGACGGTCGTGATGGGCCGCGCGGTGCTCGCTGCGGCGGAACGCGTGCGCGACGACGCGTTGCGGTTTGCGGCTACCGCCCTGGGCTGCGATGCGGGCGAACTGCGGCTCGAGAACTGGCACGCTGTGCGCGAAGGCGAACGTCATTCGATCGCCGAGCTCGTGGTGCACGAGTTCGGCAATATCGGCTTCCAATTCGCCGCCGACGGTTTTCAGAAGGCCGCGCTAGACAAACGTGCCCCGCTCGATTCGCCTTGCGTGTTCTGGGAGATCGGTTGGGCCGCCGTCGTTGTCGCGGTCGATCCGGGCACCGGCAAAGTGACGCTCGAGAAGCTGGTCGTTAGCGGCGATGCCGGTAAGGCGATCAACCCGCTGGTGTGCCGCGGCCAAGATGAGGGGGCGGCGATGATGGGCGTCGCGCAAGCGCTCTTCGAGCAGATGATTTTCAACGACGGTATTTTGATGAACGGCGATCCGCTCGTTTATCGCGTGCCGCTAGCAGAGGACGTGCCGCCCACGTTCGTTTCCATTCTGCAGGAGCAAGGCCGCGGTCCCGGACCGTTCGGCGCAAAAGGGTTTGCCGAAGGCGGGCTTTTGCCGATCGCCGCTGCCGTCGCCAACGCCGTCGAGGATGCCGTCGGCGTGCGCATTACCGAGCTCCCGATTTCCCCGCAGCGCGTGCATCGCGCGCTCTTTCTACAAAAACCGACAACCGCTGGAGTAACCGCGTGAAATCCGTGTTCCGTCCCGTCTCCTGTTTGCTCGCCGTCGCCGTCGTTTTGGGCTTCGGACAACCGTCGCTTGGTCAACCGGCCTTGACGGTGGTGCATGTTGCGTCGAACATCAACGACGACGTCACGCCGCTGCTCTACGCACTGCACGCGCATCTGTTCGAGAAGGCCGGATTGCAAGTCGACATCGCGCCGATGAACAGCGGGTCGGCGGTGACTGCCGCGGTGATCGGCGGATCGATCGATATCGGAAAATCGAGCATCCTGCCGCTGGTGAGCGCGCACTTCCGCAAGTTGCCGATTGCGGCCGTTGCGCCGGGCGAACTCTGGCTCCAGGATTCGCCGATCTCCGCGCTGGTCGTGAGCAAAAACGCCGGCATCAGCAACGTCAAAGACCTCGCCGGCAAGGTGATCGCGGTGCAAGCGTTGCGCGACTTCTCCGAGTTCGCGTTGCGCGATTGGGTTGACAGCATGGGTGGCGACTCTTCAGCCCTGAAGGTGATCGAGGTTCCGCAGTCGTCGATACTGACCGCCATCCAAGACGGCCGCATCGCCGGCGCGAACATGAGCAATCCGGGCCTCGCGACCGTCCTCGCCTCGAACACCGCGAACATCATCGGCCGGCCCGACAATGCGATCGGGAAGCACTACCTCCTGACCGCCTGGTTTGCATCGACGTCGTACATCGCCGGGCATCCCGACGTCATTCGCAAGTTCGCCGAAGTGATGAGCCAGGCGTCGCGTTATACGAACACGCATCACGCCGAGACCGTCCCGATCACGGCCCCGTTTTGGGGCATAGATCCCAACGTTCTCGGCCACATGCCGCGCGCCGAGATCGGCGATCGCCTCGACGCCGCCGATCTGCAGCCGGTCGTGAATCTCGCCGCCAAGTATGGCATCATCGACAAGGCGTTCGACGCGCACGAACTGATCGCGAACACCGGCGCCGCGAAGTGAAGACGTTTTACGACGATTGGCTGAAGGCGCGCGAGCAGGTCGACGCAACCCTCGACGGCACGCCGCTGGTCGCGCGCGACCGCGACATCCCGTGGGTCGAAACCCCGCAGGACGCCAAGTGCAAGCTGATGGTCGCCAACGAGCTCGGTTTCGCCACGATGGGCAGCAACGTGCTCAAGGGCGAGATTCCAGTCGGCTGGCACACCGGCAAACATCGGCATGGGGAAGAGTCGATGCACATCCTCGAGGGCGAGGGATACAGCATCATTAATGGCCAGCGCTTCGATTGGCACAAGCACAGCACGCTGCAGATTCCGTTCTACGCCGAACATCAGCATTTCAACACTGGCTCGCTACCCGTGCTATATATCTCAGGCATGGTGTTCGATCTCGAACGCTACGTGCGGGTCGCGCGGCTCGAACAGCTCGAGACGCACGGACCGAACGGCGAACTCGAACCCGCGCCGGCGGAGCAATCGCAGTACTATCCCGACGGCAGCCGGGCGATCATCCACATCGAAGATGCCCCGGCTAACGACCCGTCATACTCGGCTCAGGGAAACATCGCCGCGGTCCAAAACCAGCACGACTTCATGCAGTACCTGGCGTTGCCGAAGAACGGCTTTCGCACGACCAGCGTGGCGATTACGCACCTCTGGATTGAGCCGGCGTTTCATCACAGCGGCCGGCACAAACATCTCGAAGCCGTGGTGTACGCGGTCGAAGGCCAAGGGTACACCGAGATGCAGGGGCGCGTCGTGCAGTGGGAAGCCGGCGACGTGCTCTACGTGCCGCCCGCGATGTGGGAACACGAACACACCAACGACAACCCGAACCCGATCAAGCAATTGCGCATCGCGTTCGGAATCCGCGCGTGGTTCACCGAGGTGTGGCCCGAAGGGTTCACGAGTCAGCGCATTTACGACAAGACCGGAAAGCCGATCGAACACGGCGCGATCGAGCGCCACCGCGAACGCTGAGGCTCAGCTGCGGCGGGTCGCCACTCGAACGTAGAACTGCACGACCGCGCCTTGTACGTCGCGGATGCTGCGCACCGTGCCCGCAGCGTGGCCGGCGCGGACGCTGGCCAGCAGTTGCTCGGTGTGCGCCTGCGAGAAGTTTTGCTGTCGAGCGAGATTCGCGGCGATCGCGAGCAGCATGGCTTCCGCCGGATAGTCGATCCGGTACTCGAGGAAGCGGTCGCGAATGGCGTCGTCGACCAGGTCCGCGCGGTTCGTGGTGAGCACGACGATCGTTCGCCGCGTATCGAGCTCGTCGACCGCATGGAAGAACACGCTGTCTTGCGAGAAGTGCCATTCTTTCGCGGTCGTGCTGCCGCGCGTCATCAGGATCGACTCGACGTCGTCGAATAAGAGCACCGTGCGCTCATCCGCCGAGGCGAAGCCCGTGCGCGCGTGCGAGAAGATGTCGCGAATGCGCGCCTCGCTCTCGCCGTAACGCGAGCGCGCGATTTCCGCGCCGTCAACCAGCGCCAGCACGACCGGTGAGCCCGCATCGGTCCGCCGGGTTTTGCCGAGTTCGTACGCGAGCCGTTTGGCGAGCGTGGTCTTCCCAACTCCGGGCGGACCGCTCAGGAAAAAACCTTTGACGAGGCCATAGCGGACGTCGGAGGACCATTGGTGGTCGACGATGCGCGTGACCTCATCGATGATCGACCCTTCGGCACCGTCCACGAGCACGTGACGGCCACCGGCATCCATGCCGAGTTGCGCCGCGAGCTCATCGAAGCGGATGAGGTTGCTGCTCGCCAACGGCCCGTTATGGTCGTCGTGAAAATGATGCGTGTTCATGACGCTAGCGAATCGTTATCGTCGCCCGATATGGCTGCTCCGCCTGATCGGCGCCGTCGATCGTCAACCGGTACCGTCCGCTGTTCGGCAGCGTGACTGCCTGACCGGCCAGCAGATCGATGGGCTTGTCGGATGCCTCCGGCGTTAGCGAGTAGGTCAGCGCGGCCGGGCCACTGACGGTGAATCGCTGTCCGGCGGCGGCAGCAAAGGTATACTGATCGTACCAGCCCGCCGATACGCGGCCGCGGATGACCGCCGACGATGTGCCCGGCGCAAAGCGCAGCGGAATGGTGTCCGGCTTGCTTTCGCCCGTGTCGCCGCGCACGCGCTGCGTGTCGACCGCAACGTATTTCCCGTGCCGGTAGGCGTCGGTCGTCGCGATGGAAACCAGGGCGCTGTCATGCGCGCTCTCGTGGAGGTCCGGCAGCGGCTGCTCGTTACCTGACGGCGTGACCGAGTAGGCATACGTATGCAAGAGCACGCTGCTCCGAGCGCCATCGAGCCGGAGAACGACATACGGACAATTCACGTTCCCGCAAATACACGAACCGGAAGCGAAGGCCAAAACCACGCGTGCGTGGCCGGCATGTCCGAGCGTTTTGATATCGGCCTTCTGCACGATCGAGCGCAGGTCGGCGGACGAACAACCCGATCCGTCGCCGTCGAGCGCGTGCGCGAGCGCGACCTGCGTCGCCGCATCCGGCTGCGCACCGGCCGGGCGCGCGAGTAACGACGCAAGCGCGACCGCGGCAATGACCCACCGATTCATCGGTGCAGAAGCATGGGGCGCTTTTCGGCGAGCGCGGCCGTTTTGGCATACAGTTCCACGATCGTGTCGCGGTCCGGACAGTACCGGTCGGCATCGTCGTCGATGTAGAGCCAGCCGCCCTTCGAGCGTTTATGATAGTTGCCGCGATAGCTCACGGTCTTGGTATCGCCGATCGGCGGCGCGTCGTCTTCGGAGCCCGGGATCTGCAGCTCCAGCCGGTGGTTCTCTGCCGGATCGCGGAAGACGTTCATCGGCTCGCCGCCGTTGCGCACGATTTCGATTTGCTCGGCCAATAGCTTGCGATATGCGATGACGCAGGTATCGCTCTGGCCCAAGTGCTCCTGCGTGCGATCGGTGATCGTGCCTTGCTCGTACCAGGCGACCATGTCTTGGCCGAGTACGTAATCGATCAAATAGTTGCCCTTGGCGTCTTTCAGCGGGACTTCCGCATATGGGACGCTGTCTTGTTTCGGCACGCCGACTTCGGGTGGAAAATCGTAGTAGAAGTACTGCATGTGCCAGGTCGACGTATCGTCGACCGGCACGCCGAGCTGATAGGAATTGCGCAAACCGGTTGAGCCGGGACCGAAACCGAGCAAATACGGAAAGAGAATCGGGTTGACACCGATCGTCCACGCGCGCACGTCTTCGGATTCGTTCGACGAAAGGCGCCCTTTGGTAAAGCCGAAGCGATTGTAGATCGGCTTGTACTTCACCCACGTGCCCTCTTCGAGCGCGGCGGCTTGCGCGCTCATTGCTTTGTTGTAGCGCGCGTCGGGGTCGTCGGTGAGGCGCCCCTGGCGTTCGAGCGCGTACTGTGCCAAACGTCCATGCAAGTATGTCGCGTGTCCGAGGTCGCCGCGATTCTCCATCACTTGCAGCCAGTTGCACGGTAAGCGGTGCGCGACGATTTGGCGAAAACCGCCGGGCTTCACGAACAGGTCCCACTGCGGCAAGAGCGGCGCGGGCAACGGCCCGAGATAACCCCAGATCAGACCGCCCATCGCTTGCACGGGATATCCGGCGATCTTCACGCGCTCTTTGAACGTGCTCGCCGGCGGCTCCAACGGTTGTTCGACGCAGCGGCCCTCGCCGTCGAAGAGCCAGCCGTGATAGCAGCACCGCAACCCGTGTTCTTCGGGGATGCCGGCGGCGAGGCTCGTCAGACGGTGCGGACAGCGCTGACCGATGAGCCCGAGGTCCCCGCTGCGATCGCGATAGAGCACGAGGTCTTCGCCGAGAATGCGCACTGTTGCGACCGGATTTTCGGCCAGCAATGCCTCGGGATACACCGGATGCCAGTAGCGGCGCAGCAGTTCGCCGCCGGGTGTCCCGGCGCCGACGCGCGTGAGCGTTTCGTTCTCAGCTTGGGTCAGCATGGCTGCAGGATACATCCCCTCCGCGTGGCACGGGTTCCTATGCCCATTCGCCGGTTCGCGCGCTTTGCGGTAACGTGTCTCATGCTTGGCGCGCTGACGAGCACGCGCGGCGGGGCTGACCCCGGGCCGATCCGCATCGGCGTGATCTACGCCTATTCGAGTAACGCGAATAGCCCGCTCGGCCCGCGTTTCGACGCCGCCGTCGGGGCGTGGTTCAAGGAGCACGGCGATACGATGGGCGGCCGCAAAGTCGAGATCATCCGCCGCGATGAAGGCGGGGTGAATCCCGAGAATGCGAAGCGCCTCGCGCAAGAACTCGTCGTACAGCAGCACGTCGATCTGCTCGCCGGCCTGATCTTCACACCCAATGCGGTCGCCGTCGGCGAAATCTCGACGCAGTCGAAAACGCCGCTGATGATTCAAAACGCGACGACCTCGGGCATCCTCGCGCCCAACCCGTACGCGATGCGCGACAGCTATACGACCGCTCAAATCACCGCGCCCCTCGCGCTGTGGGCGCGCAAGCACGGAGCGAAAACGGCCTACGTGCTCTACCAAGACTACGGTCCGGGCATCGACGCCGGAACGACCTTCGAGAAAACGTTCACCGCGCAGGGCGGCAAGGTCGTCGGCGAGATCCGCATTCCGATCAACGCGCTGGAGTTCACGCCCTACATCCAGCACGTCAAGGAGCAGAAGCCCGACGTCACCTACGTGTTCCTCAACTCATCGGGCGGCGCGCCGCCGTTTTTGCGCGAGTGGGCCAACGCGGGCCTACCGAAAATGGGCGTGCAACTTCTCGTGCACGGCTCGATGGTGGAAGAGGACGAGCTGCAGTCACTGGGCGATCCGGCGATCGGCGTGATCAGCTCGATGAACTACACGCCTTCGCACGATTCGAAGCTCAACAAGCAATTCGTCACGGACTATCTCGCCGCGTTCGGCCGTAACGGTAACCTCCCGGCCGCAACGGAAGTCGCCGCTTACGATGCGATGAGCTTGATCAATCGCGCCGTTCTCGCCCAAAAAGGCGATCTCACTGCCGACGGGACGCTCGCCGCGATCAAGGGTGTGCGCTTCGAAAGCCCGCGCGGCCCCGTACTGATTGACTCGCAAACTCGCGACGTGGTGCAGAACGTGTACATCCGTCGCGTCGAACGCAAAGGCACGCTCTACGTCAATACGGAGATCGAAACGATTCCTATGGTACGCGATCCGTTCGAGAACTAAAAATCGTCATTCGCTGCTTCGGTAAAGACACTATTGGCCGCCGTTGCGGCTCGTGCCGTCGAGGATATGATCGATAATTCCGTAATCCCGCGCCTCGCCGGCGGTCAAATAGAAGTCGCGCTCGAGGTCGCGTAAGATGTCTTCGATCGGCTTGTGGGTCGTGCGTTCGTAAATCTGTGCGATGATGCGCCGCGTGCTGATGAGTTCGCGCGCGGTGATCTCGATATCCGTCGCCTGACCGCCCGTCTGTCCGATCGAGGGCTGATGGATCATGATCTTGCTATACGGCAATGCCATGCGTTTGCCGGGCGCGCCGCCGGTGAGGAGCACCGATGCCGCCGATGCCGCAAAACCGGCGCAGATCGTTGCGACCGGCGGCTTGACCAACTGCATAGTGTCGTACATCGCTAAGGCGGCGCTGACACTTCCTCCGGGGCTGTTGATGTAGAGGTCGATTTCGCGGTCGGGGTCTTCGCGTTCGAGAAACAGCAACTGCGCCACGACGAGATTCGCCATGTCGTCGTCGACGACGCCCGTGGCGAAAACGATACGGTCTTGCAGTAGCCGGGAGTAGATGTCGTAGGAGCGTTCACCGCGGGCGGTTTGCTCAACGACGATAGGTACGAGCATGCGCGGAGTATAGCGCCGCGCCGGCGGAAAGACAGCAGGGCGTGGCTCAAAAGCGGCCACCCTTGCGCAGGCATCGACGCCGGGCACGCGCGAAGACCCGTTCATGAACACGTTGACGGAAGCCCAGCGGGAACGCGTTCTGGGCATGTTGCGCGAAGGTAAGAGTCTGCGTCGCATCGAGCACGAGACCGGACACCGTCGCGAGACGATTGCCGCCTATGGCCGGCAGGCCGGCCTGCTCCAAGAGCGCGTTACCAAGCTCGACCTTCCTACCGGGCCGAAGGCAATGCTCCGCGCGGCCTAGGCGCGTTTCTTCATCATCGCGATCGCGTTGTCGTGATAGACGCCCGCGAGCTCGCGCGGGTTAAAGATGCCGCCTTCGGCGAGCATCTGTTGCGTCCACGCGGGCCCTCGAAACGGGTAGTCCGTTCCGAAGAGAATCTGCGAGGTCGGCACCATCGCCCGCAGCGCGAACATCGCGCCCTTGCTCGGCACTTGCGCGGTATCGTAGAAGCACTTCTGCGCTTCGGCTAAGAAGCCGTTGGGTACGCGCGATTTCATGCCTTCGTTACCGGTGTTGATGAAGCGCTGCACGAGGAACGGCGTCGTGCCGCCGGCGTGCGACCAGATGAGCTTGATGTTCGGATAGCGCTGCGTGCCGCCGTTGAAGATATACTCCACGATGGCGCGCGTCGTGTCGGTACCGTACTCGATCTGCGCTCCCGGCAGCCACGGCTGTACGTTGCCGCAGCACGGCGCGGTCGTCGGGTGCACGAACACGACGGCGCTGCGGCGGTTCAGCTCGGCGAAAAGCGGATCGAAGACCGCATTGCCGAGATACTTCTCGCCATAGCTCGTGAAGAGACCAACGCCGTCGGTCTTCAACGTGTCGTAGGCGTATGCGATCTCGGCGAGCGAGTCGGCAATGTTGGGCATCGGCAGCATTGCGAACATGCCGAAGCGGCCGGGATGCGCAACGCGCAGCGCAGCCATGTACTCATTGCTCGAGCGCGTGATGGTGCGGGCATTCGCCGGATCGTCAAAGCGATGACCGGGCATGCCGACCGACGTGTAAGCGGTCGTGACGCCAGCTTGATCCATCTCCGTGAGCGCCTTCTCGACGCTCCAGCCTTTGAAGGCCCGGATCTCGTCGGGCGTGCTGTCGCCCTCGAGCCAGTGGGTCGGCGCGACGTGATGATGCACGTCGATCACGTTGCGCGCCGGTTGCGCGGCCAACGTCGCCGATAGGCCGGCTGAGGCCAGGACCGATGCGCCACCCGCCGTCGCGAACTGCGCCAGCAGACGGCGCCGCGTCAGTGTGTCGATCACGTGAAGTAGATGCGTTCCGCCGGCGGGGCGACCCTTTCTGCGACGGTTAGGGTGCGTCGCCCTTGATCAAACGCACGTGACCATCGATGCGGTACTCTTCGCGGAAGCCGTGACGAAGATAGAATCGCAACGCCGCAGCCCGCTCTGCAAGCGCCCAAACGAAATAGGGTTGATCGAGCAACATCTCGCGCTCCATGGCCACGAGGAGCGCCGAACCGATACCGCAGCCGCGCCCATCGGCAGCGACGGCGAGGTAGCGTAGTTCGTGACCCGCACTGGGCGACGCTCGTTCCCGGCGCGACGAGCGGCGCGGAAGCCGGAGATAAGCCCCGCGATAGGTGTCGCTCCGGCTGAGCGCGTGCAGCGCGAGCGGGATCACGTTACCGTGAATGAACGCTTGCCGGGCCCGATCGAGCTGTTCGTGCCGGCCGCCGATTGCGAATCCGAGCACGCGACCCGTTTTTAAGTCGGCCGCGACCAGCGTAAGGCACAGCTGAGCGTGCAGCGCGATGAACTTCTGCTGCAGCTTCATCGACATCGACGAAACAGCGTGTGCGGTGAACGCTTCGGCAAAGAGACACGCGATTGGCCGCAGATCGTTCTGCGTCGCCAACCGAAGACCAAACGGCGTCTCGGAGTCCGGTACCTCCACCTCGATCATGGGTCCGTCCTCCGCATCCCAGCGTTTGCTTGGAGACGATATTCCCGTCCCGGACCAGCGTAAACCGCCGGTCTGGTTACCAGCTGAGCGCGGAGCTTGACGCTAGCTCGGCGAGCCCTTCCAGAAGAGCGTCGATGCGACGACCGGCTTGTCGAGGAGGCCGTAACGGTAGGAGACGTCGAGGAGCGGCTGCGCGAGCGTTGGGTCGAGCGAGGTCGAGTAGAGATTACGGGCCATCGCCTTGACGCGATCGTAGGGGATTTGGGTCAGGCGGGCTTCGATCTGCGCGCTGTCGGTTTGATGCGCGTTGGCCCACCGCGCGCTCTGATAGGTCACGTCGATGAACTTGCGTGCGATCGCCGCATTTTTATCGGCCCAGTCGCCGCGCGCTACCCAGATCCCGGTGTAAAACTGATCGGCGATCGCGCCGTATGGGTAGCCCAACGTGCGAATCATACCTTTCCCTTCGCTCAGGAACGGTTCGCCGCTCAGCGCTGCGGCAACCGTTCCGCGCTGCACGGCGGCGTTTGCCGCAGGGAGCGGTATCTCGATCAACTTGACGGCGCTCGCATCGACGCCGCTTTTCCGCAGCCACTCCTGAACCGCGATGCTCGGCCCCGAGTTGAGCGACGGAACGCCGACGACTTTCCCAAGTAGATCGGCTGCACTGCGCAAAGGGCTGTCGACCGACGTGATGAGCGCGATCGTCGGCACTTTCGCTTCATAGTGCGCGCCGGCGGCGACGACGACGACATCGAGCCCGCGGTTGCGCGCGTTCGCAATCGGAACGAGGTCGCTGTTGGCAAATTCGAGCGAATTACCGATCAGCGCCGCGAGCGATGCCTGTGTGGAGAGCGACTGGATCTCCGCCTGCAGGCCGGCCTTCGCGAACATCCCCTGATCTTGCGCGTAATACGGCTCCAGGAACGGATCGATCAGAAACGCGCCGACCCGCACCGTCGGCGGGGACTGCGCGGACGCAACAGCCGGCGCGAGAAGCGATGCGGCGATCCCGCCCAAGACCGAGCGACGTCTCATGGCCCAGCGTTTGTGAAGCGCAATGCCGCGCCCTCGTCGAAGCCAGATCGACCGGAGGCAGCCGATGCTCAACGAAGCCGACAACCAGCTCCTTACGCAGACCAGTCCCCAGACGCCGATGGGCGCGTTCGTGCGCCGCTTTTGGCTCCCGTTTCTGCTCAGCGAGGAGCTCGCCGAACCCGATGGACCGCCGGTGCGCGTGCGCTTGCTGGGCGAAGACCTCATTGCATTCCGCGCGACGGACGGCAGCGTCGGCCTCGTGGACGCGTTCTGCCCGCACCGCCGCGCGCCGATGTTCTTTGGCCGCAACGAAGAGTGCGGGCTGCGCTGCGTGTATCACGGCTGGAAGTTCGACGTGAGCGGCGCGTGCGTCGATATGCCCTCGGAGCCGCCCGACAGCCTGTTCAAGTCGAAGGTCGGCATTACGGCGTACCCGGTCCGCGATGCGCACGCCGTGCTGTGGGCTTATCTCGGTCCGCGCGACACGGCCGGCGATTTGCCGCATCTGGTCTGGATGGACCAGCCGAACGAGTATCGTTTCATGGGGCGCTGGCTGCAGCGGTCCAACTTCGTGCAAGCGATTGAAGGCGAACTCGACTCGTCGCACCTGAGTTCATTGCACCAGCCGCTCGTGCCCGACCCGAAGCTGCCGCCGACCGCGGGCTTCGGAAAGTACGTCCGCGAGGACACGGCGCCGACGTGGACGATTCGCGAGCGCCCGTACGGACTGAGCGCGACCGCGCGGCGCCACGCTGACGGTACGCGCGGCTACTTTCGCACGAACCAGTTCTTGCTGCCGTTCGGATCGCTCATTTCACCCGATCACGGGCGCGCGCGGATGATGCGCTTCTGGGTTCCGCGCGACGACGAGACGACGCTGGTCATCGCCGTCAACTATCACGAAGACCGTCCGGTCTCCGAAGACGAAGCCGCCGGTTATCGCGCCGGCGAGTACGGCTTCTGCGTCGTGCGTCCGGGAACGGACTGGCCCGTGCCGGGCCCCGATAACGACTACCTCATGAGCCGCGAAGTGCAGCAGACGAAGACGACGACGGGCATCCCGGGGATCCGCGTTCAGGACTTGGCGATGGTCGAGGGAATGGGCGCGCGCGTCGACCGGCGCTTCGAACACCTCGGCACGAGCGACACCGCGATCATCGCGATGCGCCGGACGTTATTGGACGGCGCGCGTGCGCTCGCGAACGGCACGCCGCCCGTTGCGGCCGCGGGCGGCGATCTCTACCGCGTGCGTTCGTGGTCGGCCGTCATCACCGATGACGAATTCACGGAGCAGATGGACGCCCTGCAGCAGCCGGAAGCTGAAGCGCGTCGTACAGCCGTTCCGACGTAATTCCGAGCGCGGTGAGCCGCACGCCGCAGGCGGCTTCGATCGCGTTCGCAATTGCGGGCGCGACGCCGGCGGTGTTGAACTCGCCGGCAGCCTTGGCGCCGTACGCCCCCGGGCCGCCGGTCGGCGGCAACTGGATCACGCGGAACGGCGGCATGTCGCGCTGCGTCGGCAGCTTGTAGTCCGACAGCGCGGCGTTCACGATGCGGCCTTCTTCGACAACGATCTCCTCGGTCAGCGCGCTGCCGAGACCCATGAGAAATCCGCCGTCGATTTGCCCGCGGTGCGCGATCGGGTTGATGATCTGCCCGACGTCGGCCACGAACACGATCTCGTTCACCTTGATCGTTCCGGTGTCGGCGTCGATCGAAACGTCGGCGCCATACACGCCGAAATTCAGATACATATCATGACCCGGCGAATGCACTTGCGATCCTGAAGCGGTGATGGTGACCGGACCATCTTTGGTCACCGCACGAACGGCCTCGTTCCACGGGAGACGATCCACACCGGCCTCCGTGAAGAGCGCGCGTATTTTGTTCGCGGCATCGACGGCGGTGTGACTGAGGATGTTCGTGCCCTTGCTGCCGCCGATACCGGGATCGAGCGGAACGTCGCGCGTGTTACCGCGCGTCACGGTGACCTGCTCGGAATCGATACCGAGCTCGGCGGCGATGATGCGCTGGATGACGGTGTGCTGGCCGACGCCGGGTTCCACTGCGCCGGTCTGCACGGCGAGAATGCCGTCGGGCTGCACGGTAACGAGAAAACTCGTTGCGCCGCCGGCGATGTGCCGCGCGCTCAGCGCCAGCCCCCGACCGCGGCCGGGCGGAAGCGCGTCGTACCAGTGCATCTCCTCGCGCAAGGCGGCCAGTACTTCGCGCGAACGCGTTTCGACGGCCGGGTTCCCTTCGATGTCGGTGTCGCCGTCGGCGATCGCGTTCTTCAGCCGGAACTCGAGCGGATCGATCCGCAGTTCGTGTGCGACGATATCGACCATCGACTCGAGCGCAAAGATGATCTGCACGTCGCCGGGTGCGCGTAAGAATGCGGCCGGTACCGTGTTGGTGTACACGGCGGCGCGCTCCATCCGCATGTTATCGAGTTTGTACGGCATTTTCGGCGGCCGTCCGGGCAGCACGCCCGGTGCCGGCTTCTGCGCGCCGTACGCGCCGCCGTCGAAGATCGTCGTGAACTCGAGCGCCTGCATGATCCCATCGTTGGTCGTTGCGATCCGGACCGTGGTCGTCGACGCGTGACGCACGTGGCTCGAGCGCACGTCTTCAAGATACGTGCGGACGTGTTTGATCGGCCGGCCCGTCGCGCGCGCGAGGAACGCCAGCGGCGGTACCTCGATCGCGAGACCTTTGGCGCCGAATTCTCCGCCGATGTAACTCGGCTCGACGATGACCTTATCCTTATCGACCTCGAGCACTTGCGCCATGATGTCGCGGAGTTTGAACGGACCCTTGTGACTCGAAACGACGTGGAGCACGCCGTCGCCGTCGAACCAGACCAGCGTTGCGCGCGGTTCGAGATAGCCGGCGTGATAGCGCGGCGTCGTAAACGTACGCTCGAAAACGCGATCGGCTTTGGCGAATGCGGCTTCCGGATCGCCCTTCACGTGGATCTCGTGGCCTTGCATGTTCGGGTGCGGCATCGGCGAGCGCGGCGGTCCGAGGTACTTGAACGTGGCGACGTTCGCGTGCGTGAGCGGCGCATCGGGCTTGATGGCAGCGATCGCGTCGAGTTGCGCCGGCAGTTCCTCGTAGGTGACGTCGAGCTGAGCGGCCCCTTCGATGGCCGCTTCACGCGTCTCGGCTGCGATCGCAGCGACGAATTCGCCGACGAACGTGACCTCGCCGTACGCGAGCACGGGCCAATCGTTGATGAGGTTGCCGAAGCGGCGCTCGCCGACGTCTTGACCCGTGATCACGGCGACCACGCCCGGAACCGCTAACGCCGCAGTTTTGTCGATCGCGACGATCTTGGCGTGGGGGTAGGGCGACTCGGCGAACGCGGCCCAGAGCATCCCTTCGCGCGACATGTCGGCGGTGTACATCGCCTCACCGCGGACTTTGATGTCGCCGTCGATGCGCTCTTCGTCGCGGCTGAAAAAGGTGCGGATAGCCTGGGCGGCGTCGGTAACCGTGGTCGTAGACATGGGCCAGAAGCGTTGGCGATATCGGCCATAAATTCCGCGTCCCGGGGCCGGGCGGGTCACCGGAGCGTTATATACGGGGCCCTATAGCCGTCCCGGGGCCCGAGGGGCCGAGCGCGAAATCGCCTACGCGTGGACGACGTAACGCTTATCAACGGCGCGGGCAGTCGCGTTTCGCTGACACCGGTTGGTGCGGCGATGACCGCGATCGTCGTGCCCGATCGCAACGGCAACGGCGTGAACGTGTGTGCCGAGGCCGGCGGCAGCGCGGGGAAGATCATCGGGCGTTATGCGAACCGGATTGCGCGCGGATCGTTCGCGCTTGACGGCACGACGTACAAGCTCGACACGAACGAAGGCCGGAACACGCTGCACGGCGGTCCCGACGGATTCTCCAAACGGACGTGGGACGTCGCCGACCAATCGCCCGCCAGCGTGACGTTCGTGCTGCACAGCCCGGACGGTGATCAAGGTTTTCCCGGCGCGGTCAAATGCCGGGTTCGCTATACGTGGTCCGACGACAACGCCATACGCATCGACTACACGGCGACGACGAGTAAACCGACGGTCGTCAATCTCACCAATCACGTGTACTTCAACCTGAGCGGCGATTCGACCCAACCGATTTCGACGTATCGCGTGCAACTAGCCGCCTCCGCGTACACGCCGGTTGACGATGAGTCAATTTCGACCGGTGCGATCGCCCCGGTGGATGCGACGCGCGATTTTCGCACCGAACGCGCGGTCGGTACGGAACGTTATGACTGCAATTTCGTGATCGACGGCTGGGACGGTTCGTTGCGCTATGCTGCAACGGTGAGCGATCCGGCGTCCGGCCGAACGATTGTGCTCGAAACGACGCAGCCCGGAATGCAACTCTTCACCGGGAAACCTGGCGCAATCGCGCTCGAAACACAGCACTTCGCCGACGCGCCGAACCATCCGAACTTTCCGAGCACGACCTTGCGCCCCGGCGAGACATTTACATCGACGACCGTCTACCGGTTCGGGATCGCTCGCTAACGGCGCGCCGGCTTACGCGCGCTCGCCAAACGCGCGCCTTCAACAAGAGCCTCGAATTTCGCCCAGACGATTTGCGGGAGAATCTCCGGCTTTTCACTCGGATGCGTCGCAAAGCCGCAGTCGGCGCCGGCGATGACGCTTTCCGCACCGACGACGTCGACAAAGCGCCCGATCCGCTGCGCGACCAGCTCCGGATGCTCGACCAAGACCGACGTATGCGTGATGATGCCGGGAATGAGCACCTTTCCCTCGGGCAGCTTCACGTCTTCCCAGACTTGCCATTCGTGTTCGTGCCGCGGATTCGCCGCCTCGAACGAATACGCGTCGGCCCGAATCTTCAGCATGAGCCGCGCCATGTGCTTCATCTCGAGATCGGTCGTGCGCGGTCCCATGTTGATTCCGTAACACGTGTGATAGCGCACGCGGTCCGGCGGAATGTCGCGCAGCGCGTGGTTGAGGATCTCCACGCGCGTTTCGCCCCACGCTAAGAACTCATCGATGCTTGCGTCGGGATTTCGCGTGTAATACGTTGAGAGCGACGGATCGTCGACTTGCAGAATGAATCCGGCATCGACGATCATCTTGTATTCGGCGTGCAATGCTTCGGCGATCGCGCGCGCGTAGTCGTCCTGCGAGGGATAGTACTCGTTCTTGAACCAGCGCTCGACGTTCGCGGGCGAGGTTGCCGGCATGAACGCTTCGGCGGCGCCAGGTGTTGCGGCCAACGCGGCTTTGAGGTTATCGATATCGGTCTGGAGCGAAGCCGGCTGATACACGAGCGGACCGCGGCACACCGTCGGCCGGACGAACGCCATGGCGTAGCTCTTGTAGTACTCGGGATACAGCGAGAACTCGCGCGAGCCGCTGAACGACGACGTCGACGTGCTGGCCTCTTGCGTGACGAACCCGTCGATGCGCTCGGTGATGTACGCGATGAAGCCGATCTTGGATTCTTCGCCATCGTCGATCACGTCGATTCCGAGTTCGGTCTGTTTGCGAACGATGTCGGCGACGCCCTTGCGCACCGTGCGATCGAACACCGCACGGTCGTAGGGTCGGCCCGCTTCTTTCGATTGCAGCAGTTCGATGAGGTCATCGGGACGCGGCAAACTGCCGACGTGCGTGGTGAGGATGCGATCGGTGCTCGTCTTCATACACGTATCTTATCGCCGCACCACGTCAAAAGAGCTTCTTGCAGCGCGCGTGTTGCCGTCTCCGTTGATTGGCCGGAGCTTGCGGCCCATGCAACGTGGGCGTCGGGGCGAAGCAACAGCGCGTCGGCCTGCCGGTCTTGGGTTTCGGCGGCAAGCACGTCGATGCGCGGCTGCCATTCGCGCGCGGCCGCGCGGAGATCCGAGCGGCCGGCCAGATCGAGCAAGACGGGCCGTGCGGACTGCATGAGCGCGGCGACGCTGGTTGTGCCTGCGGCGGTCTGCAGGGCGAGGTTGGGCGCGAACGTGCCCGTCAAGGCGTGGACTCCGTCGGCCGGTGCCGGATAGCGGGTGTCGGTGCCGGCGATGAATGCACCGATGCGGCGCAAGGGCTGTTCGTCAGCGAGCAGTTCCGTGAACAGCTGCCGCAGCGCGTCGGCGGCCGGGTCGTGTCCGCGCCGCAGGGCGACTTAAGCGCGCGTGTGGAGCAGCGTGCGTTCGCCGGCGCGATGACGTTCATCGTGGTAAGTGTCGAGCAGACCCGCCGGCGCCCAGCCATGGATCGCCGCGGCCAGCTTCCAGCCGAGGTTGACGCTATCGATCATGCCGGCGTTGAGCGCGACGCCGGGGGCGGGGAAGAGATGCGCGGCGTCACCGGCCATGAGGATGCGGCCCTCCCGGTAGCGCTCGACGTGTCGCGCGTGAAACGTGAAGCGCGTGAGCCGGACCGGTTCGCCCAAGGGCAGATCGACGCCGAGCACGCGGCGGATGCTCTGTTGGAGCTCGCTCAGCGTCAGCGGTTCGTCGTCGTTGTAGCCGCCGGACTCATCTTCGCTCGTGAAGAGCCCCAAGAGTCCGGGCTTGGTCGACCCTTGGGCGAAGATGCCGTGCTCGGTCGGCGTGAATCCGAAGGCGATTCTCCCGATTCCGGCGACCTCGATGTCGCCGTTGTCGAGTGCGGTCACCGAATCGGGCATGGTGACCGAAGCGAGCCGGTTGACCTCGGGATACGTGATGCCGGGGAACGGGATACCGGCCATCTCGCGGACGCAGCTGTACGCGCCGTCGCAGCCCACGAGAAATCGCGCGGTCACTTGATAGGGTCCGTCGGGGCCGCGCACGTCCGCGGCTACGACGGCGTCATCCTGGCTGAGCCCGGCGACTTCGTGTCCGCGGCGGATCTCTGCGCCGCGCTCGGCCGCGAGTTCGTCGAGCACGCGCTCGAGTTTCGGTTGGGGAAGATGCAACAGCTCCATCGCGGGAACGGCGAGCGAGGTGAAGTCCACGTGCAAGCCGCCGAACGGCAATTGCGCCGCTGGGACGGGATGGCTGCTGGCGGCGGCTTCGAAGCGCCCGAGCACGCCGCGGTAGCGCAACAGGTCCACGATCTGTCCGCTAAGCCCGCCGGCTTTCGCCACGTCGCGAATCTGTGCGTGCCGCTCGAGCACGAGCGCTCGCACGCCGCACAGGCGCAGTTCGCCCGCCAGCATCAGCCCTGTTGGGCCGGCACCGACCACGATCACATCGGTGTCATAACCGTTTCGTTTAGACATAGGCAGCGATTATGCGCCGGCACGGGGGGCTTGCCGCAAGCCCCCACCCGTGCGGTACAATGAGAGTAGAAGAGATTCGCGAAGCGACGCGCATGGCTGAGATCGTCTGTGCGATCGGCGTGCCGCATACGCCGCAATATCCCGGCTTGGTGAAGCGGGAGGGGCCGGAATGCGAGGTTGCCCGTCTTTTCCGAGCCGTGCGCGAGCAACTCGAGGCCGTGCAGCCAGACGTGCTGGTCGTGTACGATTCCGATCACGTCAACACGTTCTTCTTCGATAACTGGCCTACGTTTGCGATCGGCGCCGAAGCAAAGATCGAAGGACCGAACGACGATAATACCGATTTGCCGCACGCCGTGATCCCCGGCGACGAAGCCTTGGGAATGCAGTTGTACTCCGGCGGCATGGCGGCGGGCTTCGATTTCTCGCTCACGCAGCGGTTCACGATCGATCATTCGATCATGGTGCCGCTGCACTTCATCACGCCGAAATTGAACGTGCCGATCGTGCCGATCTTCATCAATGGCGTGCAGCCGCCGTTGCCCGCCGCGAAACGGTGCTTCGCGCTCGGCGAAGCAGTGCGTACTGCGATCGAGGCCTGGCCGCGCAACGTTCGCGTCGCCATCGTTGCAAGCGGCAGCTTTTCGCTCGATGTCGGCGGCGCGATGACGGGGCACGGCAAACGCGCAGGCGTGCCGGATCAAATTTGGGTACAACGCGCGGCCACGCTCATGAGTGCGGGCAAGATCAACCAATTGCTCGAGGAAACGACGGCCGATCAGATGGCGCACGCGGGGAACGTCGGCGGTGAGATTCTGAATTGGATCGCGCTGCTCGGCACACTCAATGGCCGCAAGCCATCGTTTATGGAGCCGCAAGTTTCCGAAGGTCACGCCTACGGCGTTTGGCGCTGGGACTGATCGTGAGCAGATACGCCATCAACGAGATTTGCTATCGCTGCGCGCACGACAAGCCGTTTCGCGCCGCTATGCAAGCCGATCCGGCAGCCGCCATTGCCGAACTCGATCTGACGGACGAAGAACGGACCGCGGTACTGACCGGCGACGTCGGCACGCTCTATCTTCACGGCGCGAACACCTACCTGCTCTTTCACTTGCTGCGCTATAAGATCGTGGGCTTGACGCTGGAATCGTATCAGGCGAGTCTCTTCCCCGCTGCGGGGACCGCTTAGCCGTGGCCGACGCGACGGTCGACGTGGATCCGATCGATCGCGTCCGCGATCTCGCGCCGCTCATCGAAGCGGCGATCCCGCGCATCGACGCGGAATGCCGGTTGCCGCCCGAATTGCACGCCGCGTTACGCGACGCGGGCATGTACCGTTTACTGGTGCCGCGTTCGTGCGGCGGCGGCGAAGTCGACCTGATGACGTACGCAGCAGTCCTCGAGGCGCTGGCGATGATCGACGCGAGCACGGCGTGGGTGATCGGTCAGCTGAACGGCTGCGGCATGTCGGCTGCCTACGTCGCGCCCGACGTTGCGCGCGAGATCTTCGATGCGCCCGAAGGCATTCTCGCCTGGGGCCCGGCGCTGCCGGATACGACCGCGCGCGGCGACGTAGTCGAGGGCGGTTATCGCGTCACGGCGAGCTGGCAGTTCGCCAGCGGCAGCCGGCAAGCGAGTTGGCTCGGCGGCAGCGTTCCCGTCTTCGAAGCCGACGGTTCGCCGCGAAAGGCGCCGAACGGCCGAACCGAATCGCGCATGATGCTCTTCCCGAAGTCGAGCGCTGCGATCACCGACGTCTGGAGCGTGATCGGCTTGCGCGGAACGGGTAGCGACCAGTACGCGGTGACCGAGCTGTTCGTCCCGGCGTGCCGCACCTTCATCCGCGAGCGCGTCGCAACGCGCGAGCCGGGTCCGCTCTATCGCGTGTCGACGATTTATTCGCACGCCGTTGCGTTCGCGGCGGTCGCGCTCGGTGTCGCGCGCGCGACCCTCGATGCCTTCGTGGAACTGGCCAAAACGAAACAGCCTCGGCGCGGCGGGGGCGCCGGCGGTGGCCTGCGCGACAACAACGCCGTGCAGGCGCGCGTGGGCGAGGCCGAAGCACGGTTGCGCGCGGCGCGAGCGTATCTATTTGCTGCGACCGAACGCGGCTACCGCGAAGCAGAGACCATGACGGCCGGACAGATCGGTGTTGAATCGCGTATCGATATGCGCGCGGCGTCGACGTTCGCGATCGGTGCCGCCGAAGAGGTCGTCGATATCGCATACCGGATGGCGGGCTCGACCGCAATTTTCGACGCCCAGCCGTTCGAGCGCCGGCTGCGCGACATGCACGCGGTCACGCAGCAGGCCCAAGCCCATCTTTCAAACTACGAATCGGTCGGCCAGTACCGGCTCGACGTGCCGATGACGTTGATGATCTAAACTTATTTGACCGGCAAGGCGGCGCCGCCCATCTTGCTGACCGCGACGACCGCGTTACGCGCTGCGTCCCAGCGCACGATGATCAGGCTGTTCTCCGTAAGACCGCGCTGAGGCATTACGCGAAAATCGTACGGTCCGTTTACGCCGACCCAACCGCGCAAGTTGTCGAGATAATCGCGGAGCTGCGTCGCGGTCATGCCGGTACCAAACTTGCGCAGCGCCGAAACGATGAGCATGGCCGGATCCCACGCAGCGATGCCGACCATATCCGGCTTTGCGCCCACGGAGGCCAGTTCGGTGTTGATCACGCCAATCGCGTCGCGGGTGGCCCGGCTGTTCGCGTCGCCCGCATAATACGGCACGCTCGCGAAGTACACGCCGGAAGCGGGAAAGAGCGACCCGTACTGCTTGATGAAGCTCGCGGTGAGGTTGCCGGTCGACGTATACGTCGGCAAGTCGATCCCGGCATCGCGTTCGGCGCGGAAGAGCGTGCCCGCCGGCGCGCCGGTGCCCCACGCGATCAGCACGTCGGGGTTCGTCGTTTTGATGCGCGCAAGTTGCGCCGAGACGCTTAGATCCTGGGGCGCATAATGCTCGCGCGCGACGATCTGCATGTCCTTGTTTTCGGGAAGCGCGGCGCCGGCGAGAATCGTCCGTTCGGCATCCTGTCCGCCGCCGTCGGTTGAGACCAGGTAGGCGACTTTGTGCCAACCGCGGTCGCGAAAAAAGCGCCACGTCACTGCAAATGTCGGGTCGTACGGATGGGTGTAGAACTGGTAGCTTCCGGCGGGCGGCGAGCCGGCTTGCGCGATGCAATACTGCACCGGCCCGTTCTTGATCAGCGGCAGCACCGCCGCGCAACTCTGCGGGCTGGACGGCCCGAAGATGACCGGTACGTTCTTCGCGATCAGGCTCTGCGTGAGCAGCACCGACGTCTTGGGATCGTTGCCGTCATCGAGAATATTGAACGAAATCGGCCGGCCATTGATGCCGCCGGTACGGTTGACGTAGGCCTCGAGCGCTTTGATCGCTTGAAGTTCGGTCTGGCCCACGAACGCGATGTTTCCGGTGAGAGGCAAGATGCCGTCGATCTCATAGGGATCGGCAGCGGGAGCCTGGGCAGGGGCGGTCATTGCGAGCAGTGTCGCGGCAAGAACGGCGGTGGCAAAGCGTTTCATGCGCGGTACTCCGTCAACGTGGAAGCGACAGGTGACCGGTTTCTGCGCCGCTGAAGAGGCGAACGCCTTCGCATGGACACCGTTTATGAAATTCGATGAATCTCTGACTCTGGAGCGCGTCTCGGCCGACTTCGTGGGTGCGTTCGTTGTGATGCGCGACGCTTTCACCGCGGCCGGCGAAGATGAGTGGACCGGCGGCGCGGTCATCGCGCACACGGATCCCGCCGGCTATCTCGAGACGCTCCGGAGCTGGAGCGATGGGAAGAACTTGCCCCCGAACTGGTGTCCGGCTGACTGCTACCTGATCTTCTCGGGGGATGACGTCATTGGCCAAATCGACATCCGTCATCCGCTCACCGAGCATCTTACGCAATATGGCGGCCATATCGGTTACCACGTTCATCCAGGCTACCGGAATCGTGGTGTTGCGACGTGGGCGCTGCGGGCTGCGCTGGAATTAATCGCGGCCAAAGGCGTTACCGAAGCGCTGGTGACCTGCGCGCACGATAACACGGCCTCGATCCGCGTCATCGAAAAGTGCGGCGGCGTGCGAACGACCGACAGCATGCGCCGCCGGTACCTCATCCCAACCGCGAACGGATCCTAGCGTGCAACGTATAGCCGGCCCTCGCCTGACGCTAGATCCCCTCGTTGAAGCGCACGCGGATGAACTCTTTGCGCAGATCAGCGATCCGCAAGCTCTGCTCTATATCGACAACCCTCCGCCGCCGACCGTCGCTGGGCTACGCGCATATTATCGCCGGCTGGAATCGCGTCGCTCGCCCGATGGGACCGAGGGGTGCTTGAATTGGGCCGTCATGCTCGATGGGCACGCCATCGGCTTTGTTCAGGCGACCGTAAAAACGGACGGATATATTACGCTGGCCTATGGTCTTGGCCGTTCTCATTGGGCTCGGGGCTACGCGACGGAAGCAGTCCGGCTCATGACCGGCTTCCTGGCGTCGCATTTTCCTGGTGCAGCGTTCGAGGCGACGGTCGATGAACGGAACGTCGCTTCTCGCCGTCTTCTGGAACGTATTGGCCTCGAAATCACCGACCGCAGTGATTCGCGCAATATTCGCCTCGAAGGTCGCCGTTTGCAGTAGCCCGGAGTAAGCCTGCGCTCGGGGTGAGCGCGAAGGGTGAGCCGAAGTGCGTTCACATACATGGTACATCGTGCTCAAGTAAATCCGCTGGTGGTGCGAGGACCCCGACTCGTTCTCGGCGTTTGTTGTCTCGCATTGTTTCTCGTCACGATGGACGTGACGATCATGAATGTCGCGTTGCCGGCGATTCATGCGGGTCTGCAGTCCTCGATTGCCGACGTGCAATGGGCGGTCGACGGTTACAACGTCGTGATGGCGAGCATCTTGCTCTTGGCGGGATCGCTCGCCGACCGGTTCGGGCGCAAGTGCATGTTCCAGACCGGCATCGCGATCTTCGGAATCGCGTCGCTCGCGTGCAGCGTTGCACCGTCGATTCAGATGCTGATCCTCTTCCGGATCGTTCAGGCACTGGGCGCATCGCTGCTGACGCCTTCGGGAATGGGGATCATTGCCAATACGTTCACCGACCCGAAAGAACGTGCTAAGGCGATCGGTGTGTGGGGCACGATGACCGGGCTCTCGATGAGCGCCGGCCCGCTGCTCGGTGGGTTGCTCACACAAACGCTGGGTTGGCGCTGGATCTTCGCCATTAACGTTCCATTTGTCATAGCGGCGCTCGTCCTCAGTGCGCTGGTCTTCACCGAATCGCGGGCTCCGCACGCGCGGCGATTCGATCCGATCGGCCAAGTACTTTCCATCGTGATGCTCGGTGCGTTCGTATGGGCGCTGATCGAAGGGCGCGAGACGCACTGGAGCACCGTCGCAATCGTCGCGTTGGTCGTCGCGATCGTCACGTTGGCACTTTTTATTCCATACGAACTGCGCCGCCGTGAGCCGCTCATCGAGCTGCACTTTTTCCGCAAGCTCCCATTCGCTTCGGCGTCAGCGAGCGCCGTCATCGCGTTTATCGCGTTCAATTCGTTCCTCTTTGTCGCGACGTTTTATCTGCAGGGGACGCGCGAGTTCTCACCCTTGGTTGCGGGTCTTTTCCTCGTGCCGGCATCGATCGTTATGATGATCGCCTCGCCGATCGCTGCGCGGCTGGCCGCAAGCGGCCGTGCCGGGCTCTCGTTTATGTTGTCGGGCGGCGCCTTCGTGCTGGGGTCGGTGTTGTTGTTTGCGATTTCACCTGAGACGAACATCGCGCAGCTTCTAACGGGGTTCGCGCTCTTCGGAGCGGGGCTCGGTCTAGCGAACGCCGTGATCACGACCGCAGCCGTCGCGGGGATGCCGCGCGAGCAGACGGGCGTAGCGGTTGGGATCGTTTCGGCGTTTCGCGTTGTCGGGTCGGCACTTGGGATAGCCCTGGCGGGGACGCCGGCGTTGTTTTCATGGTGGCTGCCGATCGGGTGTGGTCTCGGCGTGTTACTGTTCGGCGTCGCGCTGCAACAAACGCAGCGTGTCGATTTTGAAGCTTCCGGATCGACGTCTCGGTAGATACCAAAGCTAAAAGGGGATCACCTGATGAAGTTCTTCTCCGTTTTCACGCTCGATCCGAGCGCTCCGCCGGCGCCGCCCGATCCGGAAATGTATGCCAAAATGGACGCGCTCATCAAAGAGCTCATGGACGCAGGCACGATGCTCGACACGGGCGGCGTCATGCCGACCGGTGTGAGCTTACGCGTCACGCGGACGCAGGGCAACGTCCGCGTCACGGATGGGCCGTTTGCCGAGGCCAAGGAAGTGGTTGGCGGCTTCGCCCTGTTTGAGGTTGGTTCGAAAGACGAGGCGGCCGCACTCACAGAACGTTTCCTGGGACTCGTCGGCAACGGAACGTGTACGCTCTACGAGGTTTCCGAAACGCCGGGGGCGTGACGAGCGGCGGCCTTGCGGGTAGGGGACCACCATGAATAATACATTCCGTACCCTCATGCTCGCCGGCGCCACGTCGATCGCGACGATGACGACGGCTCTTCCTCAACCGGCGTTAGCGGACACAACCTCAACGGCACTTATTGCCGGCGCCGCGGCCGCAATTGTCGGCAGTCTCATCTACGATTCGAGCAAACATCAGTATTACTACCAGCGTGGGTCGCAACGCCGCTACGTTGATAACAATACGGCCACGTACTATCGCCAACATGGCGGCCGTTACCGCGGACCCGAGGGTCAATGGCACGGCAACCATTACAACGGCCCCCATCATTAGCTGAATAGGGGCTGACCCGTGTGCCGGCGTCAGCCCCTTTTCTCGCGCTAGCTTATGAGCAGCCGGATAGCTTCTACCGGCCGCGGTTGCAATTCTTCGACGGCGATGCCGTACAGACGGGCCACGGTCTCGCTCAAAAGTTTCTTGCGGATGTCCGCCATCAGGTGCCCGAGATCGCGGGCGATAACATCGCGCGAATTGGGCCACGTGGAATTTGGATGCGGGTAGTCGTTCGACCACATGCAGCTATCGAAACCCCATTCTTGCAGCATCCAGCGGCTCGGCGGATCGTTGAAGAACGTCGCAAAGACCTGACGCCCGAAGTACGCGCCCGGGAGCTCCTTTGCGGGAATCGCATATTTGCCGCCGCGGGCGATGTACTTATCCCACTGACTGGTCACGAACGGCAGCCAGCTGATTTCATTTTCGACCAGCACGAGTTTGAGTTTCGGGTAGCGATCGAGCACGCCGGAGCCCACGATTTGCAGCAATGCGTTGGCGGCATACAGCAGTTTGAGGTTCACCGACAGCTCGATGTGCTCGAGTGCCGTTTCGTCACGCTCGGTACCCTTTAGAATCAAGCCGGGTGTGTATGGAGCACCGGTGAGGATGTGCAGGCTGACCGGCATCTCCAGGGCCTCAGCTGCTGCCCAGAACGGCTCGTAGTAGTCGCCGGCAAAGGAAAACTCCGGCGGCGGTACTTGCCATATCAACGCGCCGCGCAGGCCCTCGTTCTTGCAGCGCTCTAATTCGCGCACCGCTGCAGCGATATCGAACGTCGAAATGGAGGCGAGCCCGATGAGTTGCTTGGGCGCATAGCGGCAAAACTCGATGAGCCAATCGTTGTAGACACGAAAGCACGCTTCCTGAACGGCGCGATCCGGGATGCCGAACTGTTCCAAACCGTACGTCGGATAGAGCACTTCGCACGACACGCCGTCGACCGCCATTTCCTCGAGCCGCGCCGCTGGATCGTTCGCACCGGGACGCGGAGCCTTCCGTGCCTTCATGTGCTCGTATGATGGCGCCCGATCGCGCAGATTCGCCGGCAACCGCGTCGCCCACAGATCGGGGTCTTCGACGACGTGCGAGTCCGAAGAAATCAGGAGCTCTGAAGGCGCGGTCATAGCGTCGCGATTATATCGCGTGCGTCGAAACCCTTCGGGATCACCTTGTACCTGGCGGCGGCGTCGATCACGGGCTGAATGTCGCGCGGATCGAGTGCGGTTTCGAAGCGGGCGCGCGTCATGTGCGTAATCGTGGCCAGTTCGATTCCCGAGTACTTTGCGAGAATCGGCGCAGTCTGCGACTGGTGCGTATTGGCATACGCGGCGGCCTTTGCCAACACCGCCGTGAACGCGCGCACCGTTGCCGGGTTCTTCTGCACGTAGTCCGTGCTGCTGATCCAGGCGGTAGCAAGGAAGCGTGGCGCGATTCCGATCGAGGGATCGCCCAGGTTGCGATACTTCCCGGTTGCGACGAGACCCGCGAGCGTCGGATTCGCGACGCCGGCGGCGGCAATTCGGCCGGTATCGAGCGCGGAGCCGACTTGCGTTCCGGTCAGCTCGACGAATTGCATGGTATCCGAATGCCCGCCGCTGCGGTCGACGGAGCCTTTCATGCTGACGGCAAGGATATCGTTGAGCGCCGAACTCGAAACGGTCTTGCCGCTGAGGTCCGACATCGCATGCAGCGGTCCGTCGGCGAGGACAAGGACGCCGACCGCGGGTGACGTGGTGAGATAGAGCGTCGAACCCGCAATGAGGGTCAGCGGTACACCGCGCGCGCGCGCGTTAACGACCGCAAACAAGCTCACGATGCCCAGATCGATGCTGTTGCCTGCGAGCGCAGCAGCAACGGCGGTACCGTTGTTGATAACTTGCAGTTCGACGTCGAGTCCGGCGTCGCGAAACATCCCCGAATCCAACGCGTACAACAGCGGCGTGGCAAAGTCGTTGGTGACCGCTCCCGCCCGAACGTGAATCGGCGTTTGCGCACGGGCCGGAACCAGCGTCGATTCGAGTGCGGCGACCGCGGCCAGCGGGGCCAAGCACAGCCGGCCGATCGCAGCCCGGCGGCTCTCACGTTGGTTCATGCGATATCTCCTTCGCCGTTACGCGAACAATTTGCCGGAGTAAATGCCCTCGAAGAGCCGGCGCACGTTCTCGTCACGTATCGCTATGACGTCGGCTTCGGGCAATCCGCTGGCACCGACATAGTCGACCTGCCACTGGTAGTCATCGTCGCGGAAGAACGGGTAGTCGGACCCGAGCACGATGCGATCGGCGCCGAATACCTCGCACGCGCATTGCAGCGCCGGACCGAAGCCATTGACGGAATCGTACCAGAACTTCTTCGTGAAGAACGCGAGCGCGGCTTTGTCCGGCAGCTTGGCCCGAATGATGCGCTCGAGACGATGCATGAGGAAGGGCAGTGTGCCGCCCAAGTGCGGCAAGATACAGCGGATGCGCGGATACGCTTCGGTGAAGCCTGAGGTCATCAGCTGCACGGCGCAGAGCGTGTCCTCCGCCGTTCCGCCGAGCGGCCACAAAAGGCCCTCGGCGCGGATTTGCGGCGAGCCGCACGCGAGACCCGCGGGATGGATGAACAAGATCGCCGCGCGCCGATCGAGTTCGGCATACACGGGATCGAAGATCGGGTCGCCGAGCGTTTTCCCAAGGACCGACGTCGCCACGCTGATCCCCACGAAGCGCAAGTCATCGAGGCAGCGCGTGAGTTCGGCGAGCGATTCTTGGATGTGTGGCAGCGGCAGCGAACCGAACGCTTCGAAGCGCAACGGATGGTCGTTCACGAGTTGCGCGTAAAGATCGTTAAGGTAGCGCGCGGTCCGGACGCCGCTTGCAGCATCCGCGAAGTACGGCATCAAGCCCGAGGCGCTGAGGATCTGCCGGTCGACGCCGGCGCGATCCATGACGCGAAAGCGCGCTTCGAGGTCGGCTTCATGGCTTGGGTAGACGATCGCGCGGCCCGAGGCAACGCCGGGCTCGATGTTGCCGCACTCCTCGAGCAAAGCGAGGTACTCGTTATTCATGTAGTGAGCGTGAACGTCGATGCGCGCCATGCCAAAGGCTTTGCGAACCGGACGGCGAGTTACTTCTTACACAAGATCGATTTCAGCTGGTAGGAGAGACTATGCGAAAATCAATGCGACGTGAGTTGTTCCTGACGAGCGCGCTCGGATTTGCGGCGGCGGGCGCACTAAACGCGCGGCCGGTCAGTGCAGCGGACCTCGGGCTAACCTACGTTGAGGCGCTCTCGTCGCTCGATGACTTTCTCGAAGCCTGGCGCTCGCGGAACGCAGCGGCGGGACTCGCGCGCGTCTCTCCGGCCGAACAGAAGCGGCTGGGGGTTTCCAACATCCGAGGCTGGTTGACCGGCGTCTCTTCGCCCAACAACGCCGCGTTCGAAGTCAGCGACGGTCACGCGCTATCAGCGGCGCGATACCGCTTCACGGTGAAGTTTTACTACTACCTCACCGGCGGCGGCGTCATCCAGCCGCCGGCGCAAGCCGTCGACGTAGCGCGTCAAACAAATGGCGCGTGGCTGATCGACGCGGTGAAGTTGAGCGGTCCCGACGTCAAGTAACGTCAGCGGCGCGGCCGAAGGCCTTCAGCCGCGCTTCGCTCGGTGTTAGGCTAGGCCTTTCGCGCCCGTCAGCCCAACCCTTATCCACGGGTGTAACAGGCTGGAGTGGGATCGTAGCGAGAATCAGCTACCGAGGATTATAGGAGGCATCGCAATGCGAACTCTCTCTACCCGAATCCGCGCGCTGCTCGTGGCAATCGCTGTTTTTGGTGGCGCACTTCTGCCGAGTTACGCGGGCGCACAAGCCGATGTCGTGCGCGTAGCGCTCAGCCTTACCACATACAGCAATCTGCCGCTTTTCTTGGCCGCGGACAAGGGGTACTTCCGCGACGCGGGCCTCGACGTTCAGCTCAGCGGCTTCGGCGGGTCGTCGACCGCGCAGATCCCGCGACTGGCGCGTGGCGACACGGATATGCTTGCGCTCGCGTTGGGCCCCGCGTTCTTCAACCAGTTCTCGGGCGGCTTCAATATCAAGCTGCTCGCAACGCTCGAGGCGGAGCGCACTGGTTGGAACAACACATCGTGGCTCTCCGTTCGGCAAGACCTATGGGATTCGAAGACCATTCGCCAACCCAAAGATTTGCGCGGCAAGGTCGTCGATGGCGCCGCCGAGGGCTCGCCGTTGGACCTGCTCGCGTTGACGGCAATTCAGCAAGGCGGGCTCACCACGAGTGACGTGCACTACTCGCAGAAATTTCGTGACCCGCCCAACTGGCTGACCGCATTCCGCAACAAGGCCGTCGACGTGCAAGGATTGCCCGAACCGATTGCGACGCAAATGGAGATTCAGAAGATCGCGCACAAATGGATCGGCCTCTCGAATGTTGCTCCGTGGTTTAACGAAGAGTTCATCGCCGCATCGCCGAGCTTCGCGCGCGATCATCACGATGCAGTCGTGCGTTTTCTGCGCGCTTATCTTCGCGCCGTTCGTGACGTACAACATTCCAACGGCAAATGGACGCCCGAAATGGTGACGTCGCTTGCGAAATGGACGTCGCTTCCGGAGAGCACGATCCGCCAGATTCCCGGCCCGGCGTTCCCGGGTGACGGAAGCATCAACAATGCATCGGTGGCGCACCAGGAAGACTTCTGGCACGATCGCGGTCTCGTTCCGGCGATCGTGCCGCCGGGCGCCTTCATCGACTCCCAGTCGTTGACCGAAGCTATGACGCGCGGGCGAGGGGGATCGAGCCCGTAATGACGCCGCGCCAGAAGCTCGCTGCCGCAGCGATCAACGCGACGCCGGCGGAGATCGTCAGCGTCACGACGATAGTGCCGCCCGTCACCTCGCTTCCGGTCCGGTGACTCTCGGCCGCGAAGACGATTGCGACGATGATGGCGCCAACCGTCTGTCCGACGACGCGCGCCAGACCTTGTATCGCCTGCGCAGCCCCGCTGCGATCGCGCGGCGCGCTGCCTTGGATCGAGCGGTTATTCGGCGACTGAAAAATGCCGAAGCCGATACCGCAAAGCAGTAAGCGCCACGCGATGTCGAACGGCGCGCTGTTCGGCCCGATGAATGCGGCGCACAGCAAACCGATGCCGAAGATGCCCATCCCGATCGCCGCGAGGCGCGATGAATTGAAGCGATCGGCGAGCCTGCCCGCGAACGGTGCGACCGCCGCCGACGCGAGCAGCCACGGCAGCAGTAGCAACGCGAACTGCAGCGGCGTGTAGCCCATCGCCATCTGCAACGCAAACGGCAGCGCTACGTAGGCGACCGTTTGCGCAACGAACGAGGCGAAGCACGCAAACGCGGCCAGCGAGAAACGCATCTCCGCGAAGAGATCTACCGCGAACATCGGCAGCGGCATCGCCAGCTGACGGCGGAAGAAGACGACGCCCGCGACGATAGCCGCAACGATCTCCATGATGCCGAGCGGCGTCGGGCCGTCGTGCCCAACGGTGTCGATCCCGACGATCCCGAGACCGAACACGAGGACGCTCATCGCAGCACTTACCACATCGTAGCCGCGCTTGCTGCCCGGCGTGCGCGGAATCGTCAGCACTGCCAATGCCAAACCGAATGCACCGATCGGGACGTTGATTGCGAAGAGCCACTGCCACGGTGCCACGGAGAGCACCAAACCGCTAACGATCGGCCCCGCTGCGGAGCCCAGTGCGACCGACATCGACGCGAAGCCCGTGGCGCGTCCAAGCATCTTCGGCGGAAACGCGAGCCGGTTGATCGGCGGTCCGCTCACCGTGAGCGCCGCACCCGAAAGGCCTTGCACGAAGCGAGCGACGGAAAGCGCTACCAGCGTATGCGAAAGCGAGCACGCCAGCGATGCGATCATGAAGCCGATCAGGCTCAGTTGATACAGCCGCCAGTAACCCATGATGTCGGCAAGCTGCGAAAGTGGCACGATACCGATCACCATGCCGAGCTGGAATCCGTTGACGATCCAGATCGAGGCCGCCGCGCTTGCGTTGATGTCGCGTGCGATCGTCGGCAACGCGACGTTGGCGATCGTGGTGTCGACCATCGTCAGAATCGTCATCAGCGAGGTCGTGAGAATGACCCACTTCCGCTTCGACGGCTCGACGGTTCCGGCTAACTCCTCCACGCGACCGGTTTCCCGAGAGGTAGCGTGAAGGCCCGCGTGCGCCTAGGGCGTGATGCGACCGGTGCGCGAGCATGCGCGCGCCACCGCATCTGCCAGACGATCGGCATCGTCGTCCGTAAGTGTGGTCGTGACGATGCGCACGGCGGGGGGGCTGTTGAAGCGATAGCGTGAGCCCGAATCAACGGCCCAGCCCTCGGCATCGAGCATGCGCACGACCTGCAACTCATCGCCTACGGGCAGCCACACTTGCAACCCGTCGCCGTCGTCGATCGGGAGACCGCGAGCGCGGAGTGCTCGCGCGAACCGCAGCCGTCGAGCGGCATAAGTCTTCAGAGCGGTTTTAACGATCTTCTGTGCGCCCGGATCGGTGAGCATGGCCGCGGTTGCGGCCTGCAAGATCCAGCTCACCCAACCGGCTGACAAGGCTTGGCGCTGCTGCATGCGCTCAATCGTGAGTGCGTCGCCCGCGGCAAATGCGACGCGCAGATCCGGCCCCAGCGTCTTTGCGACCGAGCGCACCATCATCCAACGCGGTACGTTGCCGGCAATGGCGGACAGCGGCGTTGCGGTAAGCATAGAAACGTAGTCGTCCTCGATCACGAGCAGGTTCGGGGAACGGTGCAACTCCTTGACCAGCGCGTTCACTCGCCGCTGGTCGAGAGCGGCACCGGTCGGATTTTGTGCGCGCGGGATCGTGATCAATGCTTTCGCACCCGCGCGGATCGCCGTCGCTAGCGATTCGGGCACCATGCCGCGCTTGTCGATGGCGACCGGCAAGACTTGCAGGCGGAGCTCCGCGCAGAGTTGCCGGTACGGCGGGTACGTCGGGTCTTCCAGGGCGATTTTATCGCCCGGCACGAGATGCGTGAGCAGCGCCAATTGGCAAGCATCGGCAGCGCCGGAAGCGATCATCATCGCGTCCGAAGAGATACCGTCGGCCGCAAGACGCGCGACGGACGCCGCCCGTAGGCCGGGGTGCAGCCGTTCATCGCCGTACAGGCGCCCCTCGGAAATTGTGCGCTCGACGAACGGACGCAAGGGCGGCAACAGCGCCGGATCCGGATTGGCAGCCACCAGATCACGCACGCCGGGCCGAATGGCCGGCGCGCCCGCCGTCGGGACCTTCGCAAGCGAGATGACGCGCGAACCGCCACGGCGGTTGCCGCCGATGCGCCCACGCGTGCGCAGTTGCGAATATGCGGCGTTTACCGTCGTCGGAGAAACGGCCAGCGTCTCGGCGAGCTCGCGAATCGTCGGCAGCGTTCCGTCGTTCCCGAACGCACCGTCGTCGATCGCCCGCTCGATGCTGTCGGCAATCGCACTAGCGCTCTTGCCGAGAATCTGGTATTGTACCATTAGATCGATATTTTGTACTGTAACATATAAACCCTTGTGACCAACATGCTAAACGACTACACATTGCTCATCATTGCGCGCGAACGCCAGGAACAGATCCGACACGAGTTTGCTCATGGCGCACGTACGAAGATGTGGACCCGCGCGGCGTTGCTGACTGCGTTCTTCACGACGACGATCGCCGCCGCGTATTCCGGCAATCGCACGGGGACGCTCTCGGGCGTCGTCCTGGATCACCGCAATCGCCCGGTGTCCGGCGCCGCCGTCTTCCTGAGCGCTCTGGCGCGATGCTGCACGGCGAAAACGGACCATGCCGGCCGCTTCGCGATCAGCTGCGCGGCCGGCGGCGGGTACACCGCGCGCGTTCATAAGGATGGCTTCGTTGATGCCGTGCTGCCCAACGTTGGAACGATCGCCGGTGTCGCAGTCGATGTGGGCGTCGTGCCGCTGACGCCGCGCTAATGCCGCTGCCGAGGCGGATGCTTACGGTTCGATGCGTCCGCGGTTATTGATGAAGACGTACCACAGAATCAAGAGTGCCAGCAGCGTCCCGAAGCCGTAACCGAACAGGTTCTGCATCGCCGGAACGAACAATTCGAACACGACGTAGAGGACGATGATCAGGAGAAGCAGGTAGCGCAAGCTCATGTTGTCCTTCTACCAAAAAGGCAGGCGGCTGAAACCCGAGGCCGATGACTAACGTCCTTCGCGCGGTCGTGGCGCTCTTGTGCTGCCTCGGATTCCTCGCGGCCCAGCAGATGTACAAGAAGAGCCTAAGGGCCGAACGCGGCGAGCTCGATGAACCGAGCATCGTCGAAGAATCGCATGCTCGGCTTTTTTTCGGTCAACCGAACGCGCTCTTCGGCTGCTTTTACTTTCCGCTGCTGCTGCTCGGAGTCGTGCTTTATGGCCGGTTGGAGCCGCGCGGGGCAGCGGCTGCACTCGCAACGCGCTGGCTCGTCCTCGCGGCGCTCGCGGTGGCGACGGGGACGTCGATTTTCTTGGCTTATAGCCTCGCCTTTATCACGAAACGCGAATGCCCATATTGCTGGACCAGCCATCTCGTTAACTTCGTGTTGCTTCTTACCGTGCCGTGGACAATGTTTTGAACGCACCCATCATGCAGACGTGCTTCGTCCAAACCGCGCTTTCCAGTCCCGTGCCGTCAATCGGAGAATCACGACCGGCTTCAGAAACAACGATCGGCGCGATCGATAAGCGCGGCGTGCGAATCTGTATCGAGTTCGTCATCGGGCCGGTCCGGTTGCGGGCACTTTTGTTTCTGTAGCCAAGCCAGGGACATCCCCTTCTGACGCGGAGGACGCGATGATCGACTTGAGTGGTAAGACCGCACTCGTGACGGGCGTTGGTCCGAATATCGGGCAGCAGATTGCGAAGACGCTGGCACTCGGCGGAGCGGCCGTCGCCTGTAACGATCTGCACGAGAAACAAGCCCGCGCAGTTGCTGCGGAGATCGCCGCGGCCGGCGGAAAAGCGATCGCGGTACCCGGCGACGTAACGAATGCGGTTGACGTGGAACGCATGCTTAACGCGGCCGAAGGCGCGTTTGGGCTCGTCGATGTCCTGGTGAACAACGCATTTTTCCTCACCCGCGAGGCCCGCCTCACGACGATCACGGTCGATGCCTGGCACCGGACGATCGAGACGATCCTGACCGGCACGTTCCTCACGAGCCGGGCGTTCGTGCAGCGTCTGCTCGCCGCCAAGAAGCCCGGCGCCATCGTGAATCTTGGATCGACGTCGGGACACCGCGGGCGGGCCAACGCCATCGCGTACTCGACGGCCAAGGGCGGCATTTTGAACATGACGCGCTCGATGGCGGTCGAACTCGCACCCTACGGGATCCGCGTGAACTCGGCGTCGCCGACGCGCACGCTAAGCGGAGAGCTGCCTCCCGGCGACCATTCGAGTCCGGACAACGTGCCACTCGGGCGGTTGGGCAAACCTGAAGACATCGCCGAAGCGATCGCGTTCCTCGTCTCCGATCACGCGCGCTTCATAACCGGTGAAGACCTGCGCGTCGACGGTGGCACGCAAGCGACATGGGGAAGCCTCATGCCCGCCGAGGCGCAGTCGTGATCGGCATGTCGCGCGCCGTGTTCACCGCCGGCGCCGGTGCGGCGCTGTGGATGGCCGGCGTGCAACGCGGCTCGGCCATAGGGCAAATTCGAGCCGGCGTGAGTTCCGAAGACGGCTACGAAGCGTGGTATGCCCTCGAAACCGGGCTGTTCTCCAAAGCCGGGCTCGACGTCCAGAGTCAGATGGTCCAGAACGGGCCGGCCGCCGCGGCCGCAATCATCGGCGGCTCACTCGAAATTGCTGCGGGCAATATCGTTTCCGTTGCGCAAGCGCACGATCGCGGACTGCCGGTCGTCCTGCTCGCGCCGTCGGTGCTTTACGTCGGTGCCGCCGCGAACAACGCGCTTGTCGTGTTACGCGACAGCCCGATTCGCACGGCAAAGGATCTTGAGGGCAAGCCGATCGGATCGTTCAGCCTGCAAGGCATCCTCGGGCTAGCGACGTCGGCATGGATTGACAAAAACGGCGGAGACTCGAAGCGCGTGCAGTTCATCGAAATCGCCGCGGCGCAAACGGTAGCGGCCCTGCAGCGCGGCACGATCGCGGCCGGGATCATGATCGACCCCTTTCTCACGACAGCCGGCGATCAGGTTCGCATCATAGCGCGGCCGGAAGATGCGCTTGGGTCACGGCTGATTTCGACCGGCTGGTTTACGACCAGCGACTGGGCCAATCAGAACGCCGTCGCTGCGCGTGCCTTTGCAGCGGCGATGGCCGACGCGGCCCGGTGGGCCAACGATCCGAAGAATCGCTCGCAAGCCACCGACATTGTCGCCAAGTACCTCGGGCGCCGCGTGGACCTCGGCAAGCAATTCTACGCGCTATCGTTTGACAGCGACCCGGCGCAGCCGATCCTCGATGCCGCCTATCACTACAAGTTCATCAACCATCCGGTGACGGTCGAGCAGCTGGTCTGGCGCTAAGCCAGGAACGACAGAAGCTCATCGCACACGTCGTCGTAGGACCGCGCAGTCGTACTGAATTCTCGGTAGTCAATGCTGCCGGCCGTTCGCAGCCTTGCGTAGAAGCTGATGAGGTCGTTTTGCCATCGAGAGTAATGCGATTCTACGGCATTTTCATCGCCGATTGAGTTGAGATAACGGTTCCACTCCTCGTTCCGGCGACCACGGGTATCGGCAATACGAGCCGGAAAGCTCGAGCACTCGCTCAGTATAGTGCTCGCCCAGCACGAGTTTCGTGCAACTCGGCCGCTGAATGGCAAGGGCCTTCGACGATCAGGCCGCGCATCGGCTCTAGCGCGACGCGGTCGTCGACCGTTTTATAAACTGAGAGAAATCATTGGCCGGCATTGGGCGTGCGTAGAGATACCCTTGGCCGAGTTCGCAGCCGAGCGCGCGTAGCGCCGCCGCCTGTTCTTCCGTCTCGATGCCCTCGGCCATCGTCGCAAAGGAGAAGGCGCGCGCGATCGATAGAAGCACTTCGACGAGGGACTTGTCTTGTCTGTCGTGCGGCAGGCCGCTAACAAACACGCGATCGATCTTGAGCACGTCGATCGGCAAGTGCTTGAGATGCTGAAGTGAGGTGTAGCCGGTGCCGAAGTCGTCGAGCGCGATGAAGAGGCCGGCTTTGTGCAACGCGTTCATGATGGTCAACGTCTCGCCGACGTCCTTCATCGCCACGCTCTCGTTGATCTCGACACCAATGCCCCACAGATCGCCGCCAAGCGCGTTCAAGCGTGTAAGGAGCCGTGGATCCTTGAACTCGGCATCCGACAAATTGAACCAGATGTGAAAGTCCGGATCAGCGGTGCGCCAGGGACGGGAGAGCCGCGCTGTTTCTTGCATGACCCATGCGCCGATCTCCGTAACGAGACCGACCTCCTCGGCGAACGGGATGAAGGCAGCAGGTGCGAGGAGACCCTGATCGGGGTGCTGCCAGCGAATCAACGCTTCCGCACCCTCGACCTTGCCGTTAACGAGGCTAACGTGAGGTTGGAAATAGAGGACGAATTCATTGCGGTCGAGGGCCGCCAGTAGGGCATCTTTCACGGGTCGCTTTGCCCTTGGGCGCGGCGGGGTCGATGCCCTTCGCTTGGGGCCGGGACCGCAGCGGTTGCCTACACCGTCATAACTACCTTCTCGCAGTTATCCGCATGTCGCTGAAATTTGTCGTAAGCTGCGGGAGCATCGTCGAGCGTGCAGCGATGAGTGATGATCGCGCTCGGATCGATGTCGCCCTTCTCGATGCGGTCGAAGAGCGGCCGCAGATATCGGTGCACGTTCGTCTGTCCCATTTTGAAGGTCAAGCCCTTACCGAATGCCGCACCCATCGGAATTGCGTCGACGAAGCCCGTGTACACTCCGGCGAGTGAGAGCGTTGCGCCTTTGCCGGCGGCGTGGATCATTTCGCGTAACACGTGCGGCCGGTCGGTCTCGAGTTGCACGGCTTGTTTCACCTGATCGAGGGCGGCCATGGCCGTGATACCGTGGGCCTCCATTCCCACCGCATCGATGCACGCGTCCGGCCCGCGACCGCCGGTTTGTTCGTGCAAAAATTCGACCACATTGACGGTATCGGGATCAACGGCGATCGCGCCGCCAAAACGCGAGGCGAGATCCCGGCGGTAGTCAAAGCGGTCGAAGGCGACGACCTTCTCCGCCCCGAGCATGTAGGCGCTCTTCACGGCAAATTGTCCGACGGGTCCGCAGCCCCACACGGCGACGACGTCGCCAGCCTTGATGCCGCACTGCTCGGCGGCTTGATATCCGGTCGGCAATATGTCGCTGAGGAACAGCACCTTCTCGTCGGAGATGTCACTTTCGATCTTGAATGGTCCGACGTCGGCGAAGGGTACGCGCACGTACTCGGCTTGCCCGCCCGCATATCCGCCGAACAAATGCGAATACCCGTAAAGTGCCGACGGCGCGTAGCCGTACGCAGCCTCCACCAAGTATGCGTTCGGGTTGCTGTTGTCGCACAGCGACGTGAAGCCCTTGACGCAGGCTTCGCACGCACCGCAGGCAATCGGAAATGGTACGACCACCCGGTCACCCACTTTAAGTGACGTGACGGCAGAGCCAACCTCCACGACGTGCCCCATGAACTCGTGCCCGACAACGTCGCCCTTCTCGAAACCCATCACGCGACCGTTGTAGAAGTGCAAATCCGATCCGCAGATCGCCGTTGACGTTACTTTTACGATCGCATCACGAGGATTCAGAATTTCCGGATCCGGGACTGTCCGGACATCGATCTTGTGACGTCCTTGCCATGTCACCGCTTTCACGCGCGCACCGCTTTCGGAACTTCGCCGGCTTCGGCCAGCGCCTTGAACGCCCGCAACGACTCCATCGCAACTTGCGCTGGTGAGGCGCCGTACAGACGCTGAAAAGCCGCAACGGCCGGTGCGCCCGGACCCTCGAGATGCACGCTCAGCCGGACCTCCGTTCCGCGATCGGCCGGGGCGGGTGCGAATGTCACCGCACCGCCGCCGGGATACGGCACGCTGCGGTTGTTCCGCCATTCCAGGCGCTTCGCGGGCGCGTCTTCAATGAGTTGAACGTCGCGATCGCCGCGAAACACGGACGGCAGCGGCCCGGATGCACGCCAAAGCGCGTCCAACCGTTGTGCGTCGGCGCGGATGGTTACCGTACGCGAAGCTCGCGCGCGGGTGCTTGCCACGTCGGCAGATTTGCGGTTGAGGGCAACGGCAAGGCCGAGCGCCCCGAGTCCCAGAGCAACGGTGGCGCCTTTATTCATCATGTGGGCATTTCATTCTGTGTGCGTGCTCGCGTTTGCGTCGCCGCGGTGAGTGGTGATGGGGAAATGACTGAGTGACTATCGGCGCCCCGGCGCGCGCTGCGGCCGATACCGCCCGACGGAGGGAGAACCCGCGCGACGAGCGCCAGCAGATCGGTGACGGGTCCTGGAAGCGCGCCGTGGACGAGCTGAACGATGCGTGCCGGCACCGATATGGTCACTTCCGCGGCGCCTCGTTGCGTCGCATCTACGATTGCCTGTGCTGCTTCGCGCACGTCAACGCTGAGAAACGGCAACGAATCGAGAATGCTGAACCACGCGTATTCCAGCCGGTTCCGTCCTTTGAACCACGCTTTCTCCGGACTTCCGGTGCGCATGAGTCCGGGAATAACCGTGGTAACGTACACGCCGTCCCGCAGCAGTTCGGCACGCAGCCCTTCAGAGAAGCCGACGAGCGCGAACTTGCTCGCGCTGTACGGCAATAGATGTGGAACGCTGACGCGACCGCCGATCGATGCAATGTTGACGATCCGGCCGTCACGGCGTGCGCGCATGGCCGGCTTGAGCGTCTCGATCGCGTAGAACGGAGCCCAAAAGTGGGTGTCCATCGCGTCTCGGTAGTCATCCTCGGTGAATGCGTCGAGCGGGCCGACCGCTATGGTCCCGAGGTTATTAACGAGTACGTCGATGGGGCCGAGCTTTGCTTGCGCAGTCTGCAAAGCGCGTTCACTTTCAGCTCGCTGACGCATATCCGCTGCGATCGTGAAGGCCGTGACGCCCGCAGCTGCAAGGTTCGCGCGCGCGCGTTCCAGTTCTGCCGGGTCCCGAGCGCTTATCGCAATTCGCGCGCCGCGTTGCCCAAAGACGCGGGCAAGTTCCAGGCCGAGCCCGCGCGAGCCGCCGCTGATAAATACCGTGCGATTGCGTACGTCGTAATCTCGCCTGAACGCCATGGATGAAACGTACCCAGTTCGCATTGCGGGTACGCAGTCTGTGGCGACGACGCGGCGCGCGCCGCCTTCTTGACTGCGCTACCGGCGGGCTATCGCTATGTCGTCCTCTCGGAAACCGAAGGTCACGCTTCGTCAACTGACCATTCTGGTGCGCGTCCACCATCGCGGTAAATTTGGTACGCGGGGTGTTCGCTAACGTAGATTGCAACGCGAAGCGGGTCGATTGCGAGATGCTCTGCGCAGAGCGCCGTGAAGGCCCGTCCGAGCGCCTCAACTGCTTCGGGCGAGCGACCCGCGCGCACGTCGCAGGTCACGACCGTCATTTCTTGCGCCGCATCGCCCGCAGCATCATAGCGAGCCACATCGTCCGGCTCATAGAACGAGAATGCGACATTCACGATGCGATGCGTGGTTTGCATATGCTCGCCGTAGGCTTTCGCCAAGCCGGCGCCGAGGGCGCGGCGTACGGCCACTTCGGGGCGGCGCGATGTGTGCATGGTGACGAATGGCATCAGGGCTGCAAGGGGCTCCTTAACCGGCAGAATAGTAATGATAGCAGAGTGGCAGCCGGTTTACCAAAAGCCTGCCGCCCCTAAGGAGACGTTGAACATGATTGCTCGAGGCCCGTTTCTTGCCGGCTCGGCGGCAGCATTGGGGGCCGCAGCCGGCGGTCGAGCCTCGGCCCAGACGCGAATCCCGTTGCATCTCGGAGCGGCGGCAAACGACAGCTTTGCCGAGGCGTACTATGCGCAGCAGCTCGGGTACTTCGACCGGGCCGGCTTCGATGTCGAGATCACGAATTTCGGCGGCGGTGCTCAAGTAACGACGGGCGTGGAATCAGGTGCCATCGACATCGGTATTTCGAGCGTCATCTCGCTCGCGATCGCAACGGTGCGCGGCTTGCCGTTCGTCTACATCGCCGGGGGCGGGATCTACACGGCCAACAAACCCACGCTCGCCCTTTGCGTCGCGAAGGATTCGCCGTTGCACGGTGCCCGCGATCTCGAAGGCAAGACGGTCTCGATCTCGGGCATCAAGGATCTCACGCACCTCAGCGTCTTCGCCTACATGCTCAAGAGCGGTGCCGATCCGGCAAAGGTTAGTTTTATTGAATTGCCGTTCTCGCAAGTGGCGGCAGCTCTGGCGCGTGGCACAATTGCCGCGGGGATCATCTCCGAACCGTCGCTCTCAGCTGCGTTCGACGACGTACGTGTCCTAGCGTACGCCGAAAGTTATATCGCCAAGCGCTTGATGGTCGGCGGCTGGTTCTCTACGCTGGACTGGTTCCAGAAGAACACCGCCACCGCACGCGCGTTTGCTCGCGTGATCTACGATGCGGGGCGCTGGGCCAACGCCAATCAAGACAGATCGCTGCTGCTCTTACAGAAGTACGCGAAGCTCGAACCAAGCGCGCATCCGATGGCGCGGGCGGTCTTCCTCGAGTCATTGCCGCCGGACATGATCGACCCGACGCTGGAACTGGCCGGCCGCCTTAAATTCACCGACCGGCGCGTGCGCGCGTCGGAGATGATCGCTCCAGGAATGTAGCGTCAGCTGGAAAAATCGGATTGCGTTCGGCTATGGCGCGGGCTTATAGGCGATCGCCATCAGGTGTGAGCTCGCACCGATAAGCGTAGGCTCGCTCTCGACGCGTCGTAAGAAGTCGAGGATCACCGAGCGTTGCTGCGGATCGGCCCAACCCGGAATACGTCTGCTGCTCCAAATCGGACCTTCGATGCCCGCAACGGTTCGGACTTCAAACCCGCTTTCGCTGACCTCGCTGCGCAGTTCGTCCGGATGATGGAAGAACGTGTGGGGGAAATACTGTGGCGCACCAACGCCGTTGTGGACCCCGTCCTCGAGGTCGCGCGTGACGATTGCCTGATAGACCGGATCGGCGATAAAATCACGCTCGATACCATCGATGAGCCCCGCAAACCGGCTGACCGCGGCCGCGAGTAGAACGCCTCCCGCGCGCAACACGCGCCACGCTTCGCTTAACGCCTGGAGCCGCTCCACGCGTTGAACAAGATGGTAGAGCGGCCCGAGAAGCAGTACCGCATCCGCCGTTGCATCCCCGAAATCGAGCGTGCGGGCGTCCCCGACGGTACAGCTCGCGAGGCTTTTCTGGATGTCCGCTCGGCGTGCGTGTTCAATGTGGTGTTCCATCGCATCGATCAAATGGACGTCATAGCCTTGATCGGCGAGGGGTAAGGCATACACGCCGGTTCCGCCGCCGACGTCGACAATGACCGCGGGACTCGCCGGAAGATACCGCGCGAGGATATCAAGCGTCCGCGCCCGCTCGACATCAGTTGATCCGCCGTCATCGAGGCGACTGCTTTCGTCGTAAAACTCGCGATAGAAACGTTCCACTAGACGCGTTTCATTCTCTTGGAGAGGAAGTCGTCGTTCAATCCTTTCCCTTTGAGAATCCCCGGCGTGGATTTCTCAATCCTGGATGTCCGCGTTTTCGATTGCTTGGGTGCAGAAAAGTAAAAGACGTACGCTCGCTGCCGTCCCGGAGTTAACGCCTCGAACGCTTTTTTCAACGCGGGTATTGCGCCGAATTTCTGCTGCAGTTCTTCCGGAATCGTGAAATCCGTTTTATATTCTACTTCCAGGCCGGCCTTTTCAACTTTAATGGCTTGCCGAATGTAGTTTTTCAAGACCGGTTCCATCTTCGCAATTCCACTGAGATCGGTAAAACGGATCTGACGTCCTGACTGCAGCTGACCCGGTCTGACCAGGATGCCCTTGACGTCTTTAAGCAAAGCACCTTTGAAAAATCCGAGGACGCAGTAGTCCTTAAAGGGCCCGATGATCACGACGTTCTTGCCGTCAACCGTGTAGCACGGCTTCCCCCACTTCAATTCTTCGGTCAGACCACAGGAGAGAACGATCGTTCTCAATCGTGCCATTTCAGGTTGCCACTTCTTACTCTTCTTGAAAAAGCCATCGACCTTAGGGTTCATGGGCCGCGGAGTTCGGCGGGCAGCTTGTCATATCCGGGATGCCTTCGGTGCCGAGCCGAAAAAAGAGAGCTGCATAGTATTTGGCTAAGGAGCGCTCATGGCAGACACGATCAGGCTCTCAAGTGTTGAGGGTGCAGGTAACTGGTGGAAATCGCTGACCTGGGCGGGCGAGGCATTGAAGAACGGCGGACTTCAAGTCGAGATGACCCGCTATGGAATTGGTGCGAGCGAACCGCTCCTGCGTGTTGCCGCGGGCGATGCCGATCTCGCCTGCACGCTCTCAGTTGCCGCAGCGCAGGCAGCGAAAGGGCTCGGCTTGCACAAAAACGGTGAGGCGACCTCGATCCGCGGGCTGGCCCACTTGATTCGACCGAACCAGCATTACTACAACATGATTCGGACGGATGTCGGCATTCGATCACTTGCGGAGATTGCCGAGAAAAAGCCGAAGCTCGATATGTCGATCGGAGAAAAGGAATACGTTTCCGGCCAGATTCCGGAAGTCTACATGCGTCACTACGGCGTCGAGCTCTTTCGCGATATCGAAGCGTGGGGCGGAAGTTTCCAAACGTCCCATCCGAACACGATCCCGCTCATCGCGCAGGGCAAGAGCAACGCACTGATGCGCGAGGACACCGCGGCCGGTCCCGCCGGCGTTGCCGCGCAACTCTTCCCGTTCGTCTTGCTGCCGCTCGACGAGGACATCGCCGATCTCATCGCGCGCGATTACTGCGCACCGAAGGTGACGATTCCGGCCGGCACCATACACGGTCAAAAAGAGCCGTGCCTCACGGTGACCAACCCCGGCTTCGAGCTCGTCGTAAACAAAGATTTGCCCGACGACGTCGCCTACCGGATGGCGAAGGCGCTCGATCAATCGAGCGTCGAGGCGTTTGCAGCCCAAGACGTCTTCTACAGCGTGCGCCATGCACCGAAGTCGACCGCCCCGCTCCACCCCGGAGCAGCCCGCTATTATCGCGAACAAGGCGTGCTAAACTAGAGCCTGTTGTCGCGGCTTCGACATCCGCTCTTTAGCCCCAGCGGGGCAGTGAGTCGGGGTCTACGCCCAGAGCCAGCTTACCGACGACCTCATGCGAGAGCATCGAGTTAGCCGGGTGAAAGCGGCCGGCGCGCGCATCGCGGAATAGACGTTCGAGTTCACTTTTCTTGAACATCCCGAACCCGCCCGAGACGTCCATCGCACGATCGACGATACGCCAGGCGCCTTCAACCGCACGATACTTCGCCGCGATAATTTTGACGGGCCAGTCAGGGTGCTGAACGCCATCCGACCAATCGCGCGCGAGCATTTCGAGTTGCGCGGTGATTGCTTCAAGTTCCATTACCATCTCGGCTACGCCGTGCTGGATCTCGGGATGATAGGCCATCGAGCGCGTCATCGCCATCGAGGCCTTGCCTTTGACGTGCTCGACCGTGAGTTCCAGCGCGCGTCTCGCGAGGCCGCAATAGACATTTGCGAACCCGGTGAGGGCCCACGCGAAGATCGAAAGCACGAAGAGATCCGCGCCCGCCAAGCCCGACGGTAATACGCGCGCGATGCGCTCGTCCGGGATGAACGCGCCATCCAGCTCGGTATCGTCGCTGCGCGTCGCACGCATTCCCATGACGTCCCACGTGTCTTTGATCGAGTAACCCTTTGCGTCACGCGCCAGAAAGCCGTGGACGATTTTCGGCGCTGTGGGGTCGCTCGTGTCCATACCGTGCATCCCGAAGCGCGTCCAAACGGGGGTCAAACTGCCAAACGATTTGCGCCCGGTAAACTCGTAGCCCCCGGCAACGCGCTTGGCGGTGGTCAGCGACATGAAAAGCGAGGTCTCGTTCCCCGCCTCGGCGTGCCCCGCCGCGAACACTTCACCGGCCGCGGCGTCACGCAAGATCCAATCAACGGACTTATCGCCCGTGCGTGAGACGTCGGCCGCTAAACCAATCCAATAGGTATGCATGTTCAAGCCGAGCGCCGTCGCCGGCGCATATTCGGCCAGCGCGCGCGTCTCCCGTGCCGACTCCGCGAGATTGAAGCCGAGGCCGCCGAGTTCGCGTGGCACCGCCATCTTCAAGTACCCGGCGGATCGCAGATCTTCGAAGTCTTCGTGGAAGAAGCGATTGTCTCGATCGTATCCGGCAGCTCGGGATCGTAGTTCCTCGAGTACCTCGGTGGAAAGAAGCGGTCGTCTCGCGACGTTCATAAAGCTGCCCGTTGCCAATGAACCGGCGCTGTCTCGCGCAGTAAACAACTGTTTGCGCAACCGATCACGAGCGCCACAACTGCTAACGGCAAGGTCGACTGGATGCCATAGTTCTGCGCGATAATGCCGGCGATGACCGGCATTGCACCGCCGCCGAAAATTTCGCCGATGCAAATGACGAGACCGGTGGCGGCGGCCATCAGCGTGACAGGAACGGATTCTCCACTTATCGGTCCTACGGTAAGGGTGATCAGCGCGAAGTTGAAAAAGTGCGTCACGAAGAGAAAACCGAACAACGCGGCCGGGGAACCTCCTGTATTGGTGAAACATACGAGGGAGATCGCGGCACCGATTGACGACGCGATCATCACCGGCCTTCGGCCGACGCGATCCGAAATCATCGGCATGATCACGTTTCCTGCGGTTCCGCCAAAGCCGATCGCTGAAACGACGAAGCCCATCTGCGGCAGACTGAGGTGCAGATAATCCAGAAGATAATTAGGTAATAGAGCGCTCGTTACCATGAGACAGCTGATCCAACACAGCATGCCAACGATATTGTGAATGACGTTTCTATTTCGAAAGAGAGAAGTCCATTTCGCCGACGCGACGTCGGGCACGATGTCGTTTTCGAACCTCGCGAGTTGCGATGACCGTCGAAGCACGAAGTACATAAGTGCCACGATAACGAGGCCGAATGGCGTCACCATCAAAAAAATCCAGCGCCAGCTTACGTTCTGAAGAAGTTGGGTTACGATGAGCGGCGCGAGCGCGAGGCCGCATAGGGGGAGCATCATCTGTTGAATCCCGACGTTGAGTCCTCGACGCGCAGGCTTCGACGCCTCGAGGGTGGCGGTTATTGCAGGCGCAGTGTACGCTCCGTCGGCAAATCCCATGCACGCTCGAACGAACAACAACGTGATTAAACTCGATGCAAGCCCGCTGATCCCGACCAATAGCGAAAAAATCAGCGTCGTCGCGATGACCACCTTGCGCCGGCCAAGATGATCTGAAATGGTGCCGGAAAAAAATGCCGCAATACCCCAGGCGATTGAAAGGACGCCCGTAATCAGGCCGATATCTTGATACCCAAGATGCAAATCTTTTGCTATCGCGGGAAACATCGGAATGATCATAAATCTATCGAGTCCGACGAGACCAAAACCGAGTGCAAGCAACGTTACCGTCTCGAATTCGTAGCGTCGGTTCTGTTGTCGTGGAAGACTTCCGGTCTCAATAGTTTCCATATCACCCCCTTGTCGTAGCGGAAGGTTCGGCGATTATGTCGCCACTGAAAGTAGCCGCGACTCAAGTTGAACGCGCGATCTAATTCCTAATTTGCCAAAGATCGACGCCAAATGCGTCTCGACGGTCTTTTCCGTAACACTTAAGCGATCGGCGATTTCTCGATTAGTAAGCCCGTCGATTACGAGCGTCGCGACGGCATCCTCACGTGGGGTTAGGCTGTTCGCGGCTCGTCCTTGCCGATTTCTTGGCGTGAGTTCTTCGCGCAACCGCCGAACGTCTCCGTAAGCTCCCATCTCTTCAAAGATAGTTATTGCTTCGTTTTTCCGTCCGGCGATTGAAAGTGCCGTTGCTTCTTCGTAGCGAAATTGGAAGGCATGAAAACCGGCCGCTGCTCGGTCGGCATGCGCGGCGGCCTTTTCGCCGTCTCCGAGGCGGGCTGCTACAAATGCATCGAAAAGGTCCAGAAAGGCGGGGGCATACGGGGTGAACCAATCTCGAATCGGGACGCGTGCCTTGAGGATGTCATCGGTTTCGCCACTGGCAGCAATCGTAATCATCGTACACGGCGACCAATCAGAACTTTTCAGTCGCTTTGCAGACAAGCGCTCGACGGCGCGCCCGAGCACGGCAGCGGCTTCTTTGGAGCGGCCCTCGATTAAAAGGAATTGCGCAAACGCGCCGGAGAGTTGGATGAGAAGTCCCGGCGTGTGGTCGCGCAACATCGTTTCGAGATCGAGTGCATCAACGACGCGTCTGGTGAATGACACGTCGTCGGTGCGTACTCCGAGGAAAATGCCGACCCGCCCAATCATCGTAATCAGGAGCGGATGGTCGGAATGGGACGCCACCTCGAGCGACCCTTCTAATAGCTCGCGCGCGCGATTTGGATTGCCGGCGATGAGCTCCATCTCTGCCTGAAATGCGGCGCTAATCGCGCTTTCCGTCGCGGCCCATCGACGGCGAGCGAATGTTGCCGATTCCTCGAACGAATTTGAAGCGGAGGCGACCCTGCCACTAAGTGCGAGCACCGCTCCAAGAGCAAAGCGCGCGCCGGAAGCGAGGCCATCGGAGTGGGTGCCGTCGGCGACTCGCACCGCGTCGGCCTGCGCGACAACCGCGTCGTCATAGCGACGTTGCATAAGTAATGCGTTCGCCCGCGCGTTTAGCAGCGAGATCTTAATCGCCGTGTCGACCCGATCGGAGTTCAGCAATGATGCACAGCCGTCAATCACGGTCTCGATATCGCGATCTGCGATCGCGAGTTCGAACTGACATAGTGCCCGCTTGGCCAACAGTTGCGGATCGTTGCAGCCGGATAACGCATCCGATGCTTCCGCGAGGATTTCCAAACGGCGTTCGTCATCGCCCGTCTGTCCCGCGATTTCTGCGAGTTGCAAGAGGGCGTCGGCGATATCCGCAAGTGATCCGTGCTCACGGTATTTTTCGAGTGCGATCTTAACGGAATGCTCGGCTTGCGCGGGATAGCCGGCGAGGAGTTGCGCATTCGCCAGCTTTCGGCTGACCTCTGCTGCACGGTGGGCGTCTCGACCGAGGGCTTGCAACGCGTGCTCGTAAAAGATGACAGCCGACTCGAACGCCTGATTCCCCGCCACATAATCTCCGGCACGCTCGTTGTAAAAACTTGCGGCTTCGCTGTCGCCGGAAGCATGGGCATGGAACGCTAGCACGGCGACCTTTTCGATGCTCTCTGGTCGCTCCAAGAGCTCGGAGTACACACTGTGATGCATCGCCTCCCGTTCCGCGAGAAGCAACGTACCGTAGATTGCATCATGCGTCATTGCATGGCGAAAGCGAAATGAGCGCGCTTGCTCGGTCTGATCGATCAGTCCCAGGTCGACGGCGTGCCGAATATCTCCGAGCAGGTCCGTGAAGCTGCGACCGGCGATCCGGGCAACCAACTCTCCGTCGAACGTTCGGCCGACGACTGCCGCTATGCGTAACATGTTCCGGCCGGCGAGCGAAAGCAGGGAAAATCGTTCAAGGACGGTTTCGAAAATAGTCGCGGGTACACCGGCAACCGACGTGCGTCCCGTTGCGAGTGACTCGCGAACAAGCTCCTCGACGAAGAGCGGATTGCCTTCCGCGCGCTCTTGGATGCGAAGGCGCCCTTTGCGCCCGATGCGTCCATTTGATGCCGTCACGATGATGCGTTCGCACGCATTGGCTGGAAGTGGCTGGATGACCATGCTCGATACTCCGTCGAGGCGTTCCAAACGAGAAATCGGCGACGGAGCTCCGGCATCGATTGAGTTCTCCGGCCGCGCTGCGGCGAGTAGAAAGAACGGACTTTTTCGCGTCGCAACGAGAATGTGATAGAGCAAGTGCACGGTCGCGTGATCGGCGAAATGGAGGTCGTCTACGACGATCGTCGTCGGCGCATCAGCTGATGCAAATCGGAATAGTTGCGCAATAGCATCGAAGCAACGTCGCCGCTCTGCTGCACTTGGGGGCGCACTTTGACCGTCAACTCTACGAACGAGGTCGACTGCGGATCGCAATCCAGCATGCGCCGAAAAGAGCGTCGATCGGGTTTCAAGCCACGTCTCTACGATCGTGACAATTGGCGCCAAGGGGGATGATGCGTAATTTTGGGCGGCGGTTACCACGACGTGCTTTCCCTCGGGTCCCGTCAGTTCGAGGAAACGTTCGATCAGACGGCTCTTTCCGATGCCCGCCTCGCCTCGAAGAATGGCCGCGCCGCCGTCGCCGCAATGCGCTTTATAATAGCGATCCAGCAGGCGCTCTAGAATGTCGGCCCGTCCCGTAAACGGCAGCTTCACGTTTTACCCCATCTCGATCGTGCCCGGCGTCGGGCATGGCAGTAGGTTATCGCACCCCCGGCAACGCGGTAAAGCGTATTGCGAAAAATCAGGGATGTTAGAACGAACGCTCAGGGTCTCTTTTTGCCCGCGGACACGTAGCATCTACACATCGACTGCCCGCCGAGTAGACCGTAGGGTGGACCAACGTCTGCCTACTCTACAATCAAACAAGCGAGTCGGGACCGTTACATCGGCTCCGGCTCTCTCCGGTGCAGTCATCACATCACTATCAACGGAGATACCCGATGACGAACCTCCATAAGACCATCTCTGCCGTCATGCTGCTGCTTCTCTTCGGCGCTTCAACCCAGGCGGCACCCGCGCAGACCCCATCCACAGACAACTGCCCGGTTCAGGATGCCGAGGCGAGGCCCGTAACGAATTACCCTGTCGACTGGCCGGGAACCGTTCCGTCAGAACTTCATCAGTTTCTGCGGGGGCCGGCAATCGTGCAGTTCGACGTCACGCCAGATGGCGTGGCGCAAAACGCAATGACCGTCAAGTCGACTGGATACTATCAACTGGACCGCGCCGCACAGGAAGCCGTCCTCAGCCAGCGCTACAAGCCTGCAATTCGTGGTTGCGTGCCCGTATTGGCTACCTATCTCTACGAAGTCGATTATTAGGTCAGAGCTTCTTGCCCGAGCTGCCTCCGGAAAGCGTCGATCGCCGTCGTCTCCGGCGGCACGGGCAAGTCGCATCCGGCGTACGTAGTCACGGCTTATCCGTATTCTGAAAGGCAGAACATCGTCGACGTAGTGCGGGGCATCCGCCGCGTGCGTATGTCTTCGGCTAAATTTGAGGACCGTACGATAGCGGCCGGATAGGTCCGCTGGCGTCGCTTCCGGTCACGATCCCACGCCCGTGCGCGAACGCGCAGAACTCGCCGAGCGGAAGTGCCGGCGAAACAAGGAAACCTTGCCCGTAGGCGCACCCGTGCTCGCGTAGCCAGTCGAGCTGTTCTTCCGTCTCGATACCTTCGGCAAGCGAGGCAAAGCCAAACGCATTCGCGAGCCAGACGAACGTATCGACGAGGATAACGTCCATGGCGTCACTCGGGATACCGCGCACGAACGATTGGTCGATTTTGATGACGTCGGCGGGCAAGTGCTTCAGATACGAAAGCGACGAGAACCCGGTCCCGAAGTCGTCAATCGCGATATGGATTCCGGCCTGCCGAAACGAGCCCAGCGCAAATATCGAACTTTGCACGTTCAACATTGTCGACGATTCCGTGATCTCGAACGTAATCCGGCCGGCGAGCGCGGGGTGCGCGTCCAACCGGTCGTGAACGACTTTGGCGAAGACGGCGTCATTGAGTTGCCGCGCCGAGAGGTTCATGGAGCAGCGAACGCCCGGCGGAATAGCCGGATTCTCCGTCAGATTAAGGACGAGCCGATCGAACACCCAAGAGGTGATCTTAGCAATCATGCCCATTCGCTCGGCGAATGGAATAAATTCGCTGGGCATTACGAGGCCCCGCTGGGGGTGGCGCCAGCGAATCAGTGCTTCCGCGCCGGCGACCGAACGCGTTGTCAGATCGAACGTCGGCTGGTACCACAGCTCGAACTCGTCCTCGGCGAGCGCGCGTTCGATCTCGCTGCGCTGTATCCAGCGCCGGCTTAGCGCATCGCGCATCTCGTCGTCGAAGATCAGCGCCCTCCCGCCGCCCTGCTCTTTTGCAAGCTCGAGCGCAACTTCCGCTTGCCGCGAGACCTCCTCCGTCGTTGCGCCCTCACCGGAGAAGAGTGCTGCGCCGAACGACCCCGTAACCGTGAGCAGTCTCGTACCGTCACGATCTCCGGTATTGAACGGTGTTTCGAAGAGGTTCGCATAACGTGCAAGCCGGGCGTCGATATCACCGGCGTCCGCGCCACGCATGAGAATCGAAAATTCGTCGCCGTTTAAACGTACGACGAGGTCCCGATCGTCGACGGCGGCGAGTTCCGTCGCAACCTCAACGAGTAGTTCGTCGGCGATCAGATGTCCATGTGCGACGTTGAACTCGCGGAAGTGATCCAGGTTGAGTAGGACGATCGCGAAGCGATCGTTTGTTTGGACGCAATTCATCACCGCCGACCGGAACTGAATGCGATTACCGAGGCCAGTCATTGCATCGTGCTCCATCTGGTAGCGCAGCCGGTCGGCCTGAAGCTGGCGCTGGTATCCGTTCGCCAGAAACGATGCAACGACGTCGACAAAGGCGATGTCTTCATCGACGAACGGATCGTCGAGGTTCGTTTGGAGAAAATCGAAGAGGACGAAGTGCGTCCGAGCCCCGATTTGAACGGGCGTGCCGATGAGACTCCTCACGCCGAACTCATCGCACACCTGGGCGTTCGGTGCCACCGAAGCAGCGTCGATCTCATCCCACGCCAGGGTTTTACCTGATTGGTACAGCTTCACATGCATCGTGTGTTCGAGCGGAAACGTGCTTCCGGGATAGATGATGCTCGAGACGCGGTCGAACGCCGCCGGCGTCGCGCCGTAGACCGGGCTCACTTTATCGACCAAGATCGTTTCTCGATCCAAATGCGACAGCACCCCGAGAGTCGGCCGGCCCGGTCGAATCATCGCGCTAGCGATATCGAGAATCGCCTGCGCACGTTCGTCATACGAGAGTAGCTCCGTCTCACGTGCAACTCGGGCGAGCGCTTCGATACGCCGGACACGTTTCGATGCCACGTCGACGGCGTTGTCGAGCGATTCTTGCCGGCGAGCGAGTTCACGTACTTGGTCCGCCCAGTGCCGATCGAAGGCCGCGATGACGATGACGCCGCTCAGAACAATCGCCGTCACTCCCACGATGTTCGCAAGTGCAAGCGAAGAAATTTGAAGCGCGAACGTTTGGTCGCCTACCATCGGGGCAGCGACGAACGTAACGGCTGCCATCCCGCTGTAGTGCATCAGCGGAATGGCCGATCCCATGGCAACGGCACCTGCCAGCTTCGCTCGGGAAAACGAACGGCGTTCGCCGCGCAGTCGAAACGCCAGATGCAGAGCAATGATCGATATACCGATCGCGATCAGCACTGAGAGCGCGACACCCCATGGCTGATAGATGCACATTGCGCGCATGCGCATCGCATCCATACCGATATAGTGCATCGAGGCGATGCCGATGCCCATTGCGGCACCGCCGAAGATGCTGTCCAAATTGCGCATGGTCGGGCGGCTCACGATCGCAAGCGCTAAGGCCGACGCTACGATGGCGGCGACAAGCGATAGAAGCACGGTCGGCACATTGTAGGCCACCGGAATCGGCAAGCGGTATGCCAGCATCCCGATGTAGTGCATCGACCAAATGCCGAGACCCATTGCGACCGCGCCGCCGCTTAGCCAAATGCGCCGCACCCATCCGCGTGCCGCCGCGACTCGCCCGGCCAGGTCCAGAGCCGCGAACGATGCGAACAACGCCAACGCGATCGAAAGCAGAACGAGCCAGGGATCGTATGACCCGACCACCTCGATATCGGGTGAAACGATTACCTCCTACCCAGCAGGGTGGGATCATTGCACGCGAAATATCGTGGACCGTACCAACTGATTGCTTAAGCAACCAGCCACGGATCGTCATACCTTCGGAGTTACACAATAGCGAATAGCGTGCTGGCAGACTTCTTACGCACCCGGCGTGCGCGGATCGATCCGCGCACGCTTGGCATCACCGGCGCGGAGACACGGCGCGTCCCCGGCCTGCGCCGCGAAGAAGTCGCCGAGCTCGCCGGCATGAGCGTGAGTTGGTACACCCTGCTCGAACAAGGTCAACGCGCCGACATGTCGGTCGATGCGTTGCGCGCTATCGCTCGCGCGCTGCGCCTCAACTCTCACGAGACCGTGTACCTCTTCGCGGTTGCCAAAGAGACGGTCCCGACTGATTGCTTGCGCGACCTCGGTGACGACCTCGGCAACGGCGAGGTTCTCGAATGCGTCGACAAGCTCGACAACCTGCTCTGTTATGACGACGCCGGCCGCATCCTCGACGCGAGTGCCGGCGTCCTCGCGCTGGGCAATATCACGCGCGCGGCGGCGCGCGGCGAACACCTCTACCGGCGCTTGTTTTTCGATGCTGCGTTGCGCGAGCGATATGCGGCGTGGGAGGCGCAAGCGGACCATGCTGTGGCAGTGTTGCGGTTTCGCAGCGCCGGCCATCACGAGCCCCCGCCGTGGCTGGGCGAGATGCTCGCGCTGCCGTCATTCCGGAAGCGCTGGCTGCGCCACGACGTCCACAGCGACATCGGCTGGCGCCCTCAGAATATGGTGCAGGTTTCCGGATCCGGCGCACCGATTGTTGTCCGCAGCTTCGGTTTCATGGCGCCGGGCGGCGGCCGGGTGATTTCCTATTTCGGAGCGACCGACGACGACGCGAACCGGATGCGCCACTACAGGTTATGCTAGGATCATATCCTGGGCTCGAACCGCAGCCGGAATCCGATGGAACTTCACGGCTGCATCGATGAGCGGCTGCAGCAGGCCGGGCGTGAGCGACGGCGCCGCTTGGGACGGCGACATCCTGGCCAGCACGTCGGCGGGAATCTTTGTAAAATCCGCGAGCATCGGTATCATTTCGGAATAGTGCCCGGCCACGTACGTGCTCGTGCGCTCCATGACGGAAGCGAAGCTTCGCGCGACGGTGCGATGTTCGGTCACCCAGGGCGCTACCGAGAACCACGCCGCTGCCATGAAATTATCGCCGATCGCATCGAACGGGTTCGCAAGTGGACGTGCGCCGGCTGCCAGCGCCGCGGTCAGAAACGGATCGAACGCGAGAATTGCGTCGACCCGGTGCGATTGCAGCGCGGCAATCATGAGGTTCGGTGCCGACTCGAAAAACTTGACGTTCGCTTCATCCACACCTTCGCGCGCTAGCCACGCCACGAGTGAAAGGCCGGTGATGTCGTTCACGAGCGTGGTGCCGATCGTCTTGCCGATGAGATCTTTACCGGTCTTGATCGTGGAGTCGGCCGCAACGAGGAGCTTGATGGTCGGCGTTTTCGATGAGTACATCGCGCCCGGCGCGACCAGCCGTAAAGGAATGCCGCGTTGGAACGCCTGGATGAGCGAGTACGTGTTCGCATAACCGAATTGCACGCTGCCGCCGATCGCTGCTGCCAGCGTCGCCCCGCCGTTTCCCGTGTTCTGCACGGTGAGATCGATGCCGGCCTTCTCGAATGCATGCTGACTTTGCGCGTACAGCAGCGCCGACACGTCAGGCGAAGAAAACGCGCCGACGGTAGCGGGTGTCAGTGCCTGCGCGCTTGTGCGCGTCGGTGCGAAAGTGAGCGCGGCCGCCGCTGCGCCGGCGGTGTGGACGAAGCGGTTGCGCGAGATGTTGGTCACGACGTGAGCTCCGTTTTAGAGATAGCCGGCCTCCTGGTAGTAGCGGAGCGCCCCGGCGTGCAGCGGTATCGACGTTTGCGCCATCTTTTTCGGATCGAGCGGATACGTAACGGGACTGCGATTGGCCGGCATCGACATGTATTGCTTGTCGAGTTCGGCTCGCGCCTCGACTGCGCACCACGTTAGCAGGTGTGCGACTTCGTCGGGCATGTCGTCGCGGACTAAGATCAAGAAGTCCGAAAAATCGAGCGCGTCGAGCGGCGCAGTGAGGTTCTGCCAGAAACCGGCCGGAAGCTGGTTGCGCGGCAAACCGAAACGCTGCTGAAGTTGCGCGAGCGCGTCCGGTTCGGCCGGTAGCGGAATGCCTTTGCCCCCCTCAACAACGCGCACCCAACCCGGCGTCATCACCGCCTCGTGCATCACGGCGTCGGCCTCGCCGTTATTCATACGGTCGAGCGTGTCGAACGGGTGCTCGTCTTCAACGAAGGTCAGTTGCGCTTCATCGATTCCGTGCGCTTCGAGCAACAGCCGGCCGACGTAACCGACCGGCGAGGTCTTCGGCGCGGTAGCAATGCGGAGCGCCGGCCGTTTCGCGCGTAACTCGGCGTACGATGAAATTCCGAACTCCGGCGCAATCGCCAAGATCAGACAATCGTTCTGCGGGATGGCCGCTAACGCGCGCAGATTCGGCGCCGCTTGACCGGCATACAATCCGCTGCCGGCTACGCGCGAGGGCGTCAACATGCTGGGCGTCATCAAGCAGAGATCTGCCACGCCGTTCTGTACCAGCGTTACCTGGTCGTCGTCGGCCATACTCCAAATCGCCGTGCGTGATTTCGGACCCGCGCGCCGGCAAAACTCCTCGGTCAGCCAGCAGCACACTTTATGCATGCTTGCGCCGCCCCAATCGCCCATGAACGTAAGCATGTACGAACGCGCGAGACGCGGATCGGCCGCGGTGAGCGCCTTGCGCCCCCGCGCGAAGGGGGCGGGAGCGGTCATTGCGCCGCGCCGACCGCTGCGAAGAAGTCCGACTTCACGCGGGGCACGTCGTTCGCCCAGATGTCTTTCCATTCATCGGGAATGGGGACGCCGTTGGGCAGATGCGTCAGGTACTGCCAACCCAGCTTGTCGATCTCGACGAGGCAGCTCGCGAGTTCTTTCTGCATCCGCTCGGGCGGGAAGCCGATGCTTCCACCGTGACCGGCCAGCATAAAATTGAAGCGGAAGTCACGCAACCGTTTGAGCGACCGCCGCTGCATATCCCAATCGTCCCAGCAGCGTAAGGGGTTCGTCCATAAGCATTCTTTATCGAGTTCCCAGCTCAAGGAATCGCCGACGAAGAGCCGCTCGTCGATGAGAAAAGCGACGCTGCCGATCGTGTGGCCGGGAATCGGAATGACCTCGACGCCCGGAATCGGTTCGGTTACCGCATAGCCGGTGAGAATATCGGTCGCCTCGGGCGACGCCGAGCGATCGTTTTCGTGAATCCACAACTTCGCCCCAAAGCGCTCGGCATATTTCGCCGACGCGCCGACGTCGTCGCGATGCGTCAAGAGCACGTGATCCAATCCGCCCTGTTCCTCGAAGAACGCGACGAGCTTCGGGACGAAGCGCGGCCCATCGATGAGGATATTTAGTCCCGTTTTGGTGCGGATAAAGAACGGATGCGCGCCGGCGGTGTCGTTGTCGTTATAGCCGAGCCGGTAGAGATTCTCGGCGAGTTGTTGCGGGAATACGTTCTCCGGCATCTTGAGCCCGTGCGGCGCCAAGATCGAGCCCGTCGGACACGCAAGCGCGGCGCGCCATGCGGCCATCGTCTCTTCTTCGTTTGCGGGTTGCCGTTTGAACTGCGCCTGGCCGACGGCGTTTGCCCCGATGATCCCGGGCGCCAAGTTCCAAGCGGCGCGGCAAATGCGGCAGGTCGACGTAATCGTCCACTCTGTGCGATCGACAGCAGTACTCATGACAGTAGGCTGACAGAACGACAATATTATGTCAACATGGCCGACGCCGGCCTCGCCGGCAATCGCCCTAATCTCGCCTACACTTCAACCGGGCGGATGATCGGCCGGCGCGTAAGTCACAACGACGAATGTCACCAATGCGGGAAAGAGTGCGTATGGATATTTCCAATTCATCCGCTTTCGCGCCGAACGAAAGTAAGCTCGAAGAACGCGTACGCGAAGTCCTGGCCGACGACGACTCCGCCGGCGAGCCGCTGTCGGAAGAGGCGCTCGTCGACGCCGACGCCATCGGGACCGCGCTGAGCGATCGAGCTAATATGCAGAACGACGCGCAGTCCACGGGGGACGACGTGCTGGCCGATCCGCACGTTCCCGAGGTGGACCCGCCGGGTGACGAGCTCGGCGGCGGCCTCGGCAATGCAGTCGGCGGCGAACCGGCGACAGACGGCTAGCCGCCGACAGAGCAATGCTGATTGGAAAACGCCAGTGCGGAGGCGATCGACGCTGCGGTAACCCGCTTTCGGCCATAACGGAGCGCCCGCCATTGGCCGTGCTTCCGCGACCTCAGGCTCCGCCTGCGTCGCGCCACGAAACACCGTTGTATCAGAAGTTGGTTATCGCAACTAAGAGACGACTGCATCATCGCGGCAAACGCTGGTCACATACCCGCAGCCCGTCGTGCTATTCGGGCTCGGCAGCAACAACGAACTGATTTTAGCCCCAACCTTTCATACGCTCGTCGTTCGGGAAATGCTAACGCGGGCTTATCACAGGCGTTTCAGCTGACCTACAGCATTGCATATTTTGCTACGGCTAAGCTTGGAATTACATCGGTAAGCACGTTGCTCAACTCATCAGGTGCAGTCCCATCTGGCGTCATCGGTCGCTACGCGGATTCAGGAACGGAATCTCGCAACACACTACGTTCGAATTCGGATTATCGGTTCAATTGTGACCGTGGAGTCACACCCATTTGAGAGGCCAGTTGCCGAACGCGATCTAAGGAACGGTCGTACGATCATCCGAGTTGACGACAACAGTCGAGGAGGTCTGTAAGTTGAGATTTCACCTGACAGTCACCTTATGGGCCGGATTTGTGGCGGCCGGCGCATTCGGCTCCAGCGCGAACCCGGCGCGCGCAGCGGATCTGCTTAGTGAATGGCCGTCAATTCAGATGCCGCCGGCGCCCGCACTGAAAGCGGTCACCGTCGATCCCAAGACGACTGCACTCCTCTTGTTCGACTTCATGATCGACAACTGCGGGCAGCGTCCGCGCTGCGTTGCTGCGGTTCCCACGCTTAAGGCCATCCATGACCGAGCGCGCGCCGCCGGGATGATGGTCGTCTATACACTGCCCAGCGGGGGCAAAATCATCGACCCGGCCATCGCTCCGCGCGAGGGTGAGGTCTTAAATCAAACGCCGGGCGGACCCGACAAGTTTCTTGGTGACGATCTCGACCAACGACTCAAGGCTCGCGCCATCAAGACGGTGATCCTCTGCGGGACTTCCGCGCAGGGAGTCGGCCTCGGCACCGGCGCGAGCGCGGTTCAGCGCGGTTATACCGTAATCTATCCGATCGATTGTTTGCCGTCGGAAAGCGCTTTCCGCGAGGCTTACGCGGCCTGGCACATGGCCGGCGGCGGGCCGCCGGTGACAACCAAAAATGTTACCGTGACCCGCGCCGCTATGATCACGCTTGCGGGCGCAAACTGACGCGGGCGGATATGGGCTTTACGCCGAGATTGTCGCCGGATTTGAGCGCCTGTGCGAAGACGAGCCACAATGCCACCGACCCGAGCGCAAAACTGCCGAGAGTAAGAAACGAAAAGCTGTAACCGAGCCGTTCGGCCAGGAAGCCACCCAGCGCGGGGCTGAGGGAGGCGCCCAAGCCCTGCGATCGTGCTTTCGGGAGGCACGATCGACATCGACGACGTTCACGTCTACGGGTTGGCCTAGGCCGATGCGGCGGCCGGCGTCTTCACGGCAAGGATCTCCGGCTTCTCGATCGCCGGCGCCGTCACAAACAGTTCCTCGGCCTTCGCGAACAGGGCTTTCGCGACTTCGCCGGATAGGTGCGCTTCGCGCCCTTCCTGATTTGGAAACGTATCGAAGATACCGAACTTCGATGAACCCATCTTGAGAGCATACCAGCTCGTCGTCCCGATTTCAGCCTGCACCAGCGGCAGCGCCGATTTCAGAAACTCCTCGACTTGCCTCTCTTTGCCGGGCCGCGCTTCGAGCAGCGCCAAGACCGCTAATTTATCCATGTCGTTCAAATACCCGACCCCCAAGCTTGGCAATCAGCAGCGGCCAGCGTGTTCTGTTTTCACAAAGGCGGGTCGAGCGGGCCCGTCTGAGTGAGCCCTATGACGCGAGATGAATTGACCCGTAAGATCGAGATCCGGAAGCGGACCAAGAAGCTGACCTGGAAGCAGATCGCAACGGCGATCGGCCCCGCATCACCAATTGTGACCACGGCGGCGCTCTTTGGCCAAATGCGCCTGGACGACGGTGAAGCCGCAAAGGCGGCGGAGCTGCTCGACCTCAGTGATGAGGAACGAGATTTGCTCACCGAGATTCCCTACCGCGGATCGTTGCCGGCCGGTCCACCGACCGACCCGTTGATCTATCGCTTCTACGAATTAGTGCAGGTGTACGGAACGACGTGGAAGGCGCTGATCCAAGAGGAGTTCGGCGACGGGATCATGAGCGCGATCGACTACAACATGCAGATCGAACGTGAACCCAATCCGAACGGCGATCGCGTGAAAATCACCATGTCCGGCAAGTTCCTACCATACAAAAAATACTAGCTTCGTTCGTTATACCATCGTAAGACGCGCAAAGCGCGTAGGGTATTCCATCGACTGGGCTGCCCTTCTCCATCGTCAATGGGGAAGTGCGTGCGCCCGCGATACTGATGATCGAGACGCCAGCGGCCGTCAGCATCGCACTTGGCCTGAACGAGCGCGACGGCTTCCCTGACTCTCTCGTCGGGAACGGCTTCGGCTGCGCGGAGATAGTCGAGGCCGCGCAGCACATCGTAATGCCAGTACGCCGGGAACGAGAACCGTTCGAACGTTTCGCCGTCGCCGGTCTTGCGATCGCGAATCGCTTCGCCGGTCGTGAGGCGTCGAAAGAGTCGCCGCTCGAGCAAATATTCTTGCCCCCGGAGGCGGCTGGAGCGAACGTCGGGCCGTCCCGTGGCTCGCTCGAAAATCAGCAGACCATCAAGCACCTCGATCGTCGTATGAAATGAGCCTCGGACGGACCCGTTCTCCTGTTCGCAGTTCCATCCGCCGTCGCGCATTTGTTCACCGAGTAAACGATCGACGATGTTCGCGACGTCTTCGCCGAAGTACGCGCCATTAGCGACAACTCGACCGTTGATGCACGGTTCGACCTCACCCGCGAAGTATGGCTCGCCGGCATGTTCCCAACGGCAGCCCTCGCGGATCAAGCGAACGGCGTTGCGCGCTCGTGAATCGTTGGGATCCAGGCCGAACTGCCGTAAGAGCGACAAGCTCCACGTCGTGGACGTCCACTCCGGGAAGAGCGTCCCTTTCTGCTCGGGCGCTAGCGATTGCCACCACGTATCCGCCGCAGCAGACGGAAATTCCGGGACGCCTGACTGCCACTGGCCGGCGGCGCTCTGAAGAGCTAAGAGCCGCGCTCCCCAGCCCTCGGCGCCGATGCGAGACCGTTCGGCCGCGACGTCCTCCGCCGTTGCGTCACTGAGATCGCGCATGACCTGCCAGCGGATCGCCGGGTCTGAATCTAACAGCCACGCCAGAACGTCCATTCGACGCCGTGCTGCTTCATCGATTCCTCGGCTCCTTCCAGCAAACGGCTCCCATAGGAGTGCTGAGCGCCGCCTAAGCCGGTACGGTGCTCACCGCCTCGTAGGCCTCTGCTTCGTCGCCGAGACCCCGGGTCGCCGGAAGAACGACGTGAGTTCTGGCGTCCTTCGCGAACGCTTGCGCCGCCTCACGGCCGGCCCAGCGCGTGAAGAGCACTTCGTGCCCGTCGTCGTCGCTGGCGAGAAGAGCACCGCCCTGCAAATCGGCCGCGGTACTGAGCCCCGCGAGTAGCGCCTTCGCGGACTTCGTAAATGGCGGCATTTCGGCCGGCGGTGCGTGCACGCTGACAACCGCGTACGCAAACGCGGGCTCAACGTCGATCCGCGCCGTCCCGCTCGCATGCACGACATGCAAGATGTCGAGCGTCCGGTTTTCGGGAATGGCGTGATGCTCGATGTAGGTTTTGTGCGCGTCCCACGCATTCTGCATCTTGTGGAAGGCGGCATGGCCCGTAACGACGGAAACGGTCAGAACGCGGCGCCGATGAAAGCTCTCGAGTGCAACACCCCACTCGACTCCGTCTGCCACCTCGCGGTACTCCGTGCGCAGCGCGGTTAGCCAGGCGTCGACGCGGTCCGCACGCACGTGCGCATCGTCGAGACAGAACCAGCGCGCGGGATCGACCTCGAACGTCATCACGGGCAGTGGCTGTGCCCGCGCGACTCCGAGCACCGCTTCCTCGCTTGTGGGCAAGCGTTCGACGTCATCCGGATGGACGTGGAGTTCACGGGCTTCCCCGTGCTTGTCGGGCACACGAACGACGACCGTGCGCGTTTTCACCTCGACGACCACTCCGTCGATATCTTCGGTTTTGAGATGCACGCGATCGGCCGGTTGAAGCTTCACGATCGTCCTTCAGAGCCTCGCTAGCGAAATGTTGGGATTTACGCCGTTCGGCGACGGGGAAGCGGCGGCATGCGCGACACCGTGGTAGCGCGGAACCCATGACCGCGACTTTGTTGACTCAACCGTAAGGCGGCGTTACGCTCCGGTGCTCAACTCCAAGCACTGGGGATGGATGGAACATGATTGCCGCACTTCCGAAAACGATGAAAGCCGCAGTTCTCGATAGATCCGGACCGCCCGAAGCCTTCTCCATCAAGGACGTCCCCGTACCACGCGTCGGTCACGATCACGTCTTGATCGCGCTTCAGTACGCCGGCGTCGGCAGTTGGGATGCGGAGCAGCGGAAAGGCGAGTACGGAGCGGTCAAGCCCGGCACGATTCCGGGCACCGACGGAACCGGCACGATCGCCGCGGTCGGTGCCAACGTCCAAGGCCTGCAAGTCGGCGACCGCGTCTACTCGTACAGCTACGGCTTGCCGCACGGGTTTTACGCCGAATACGTCAACGTGGCTGCCGGTCACGTCGCGCACGTTCCCGTGCAGATCGATCCGCCGGTCGCGGGCGGTATGCCCTGCGTCGCATTAACGGCACTGAGCGGACTCGACGCCCTGAAAATAACGCAGAGGCAAACGATCTTGGTTTACGGCGCCAGCGGCGGCGTTGGTTCATTTGGAGTTTGGCTCGGGCAACGGCGCGGAGCGACGGTGATCGCGACTGCCCGGCCCGACGCGCACGAGTACGTCCGCCAGCTCGGCGCCGCGCACGCGACCGACCCGCATTCGTCAAACCTCGAACGCGTCATCAAGCGCGAGGCGCCACAGGGATTCGATGCTACGCTGGTGACCGCCGGCGGCGGCCCGTTGCAAGAATTCCTCTCCTATCTCCAGCCACGCGCGCCGTTAGCATATCCAAACGGTGTCGAACCCGCGCCGCACGCTGACGGCCACGATGCGATCGCCTTCGACGGCGAAGCATCGCCCGAAGCCTTCCGCCGCTTGAACGCGGCGATCGGTTCCGCGACGATTCCGTTGCGCGTCCACGAGTACTTGCTCGAAGACGTCGCCAAGGCGCACCGCCGCATCGAGCAAGGGCACGTCGTCGGTAAAATCATTCTCCGCATCACCTAGCACATGCACGACGCGACCGTCCTATCCAGTGGGCGGACTCGGTCTCGTGACGGTTTACCGTTCGGCGATGCGGTGGCGTACGACCCTCAGCTAGAATTATTTGATGAGGCGAACGACGATGCTCGTGGGCGCAGCGGCGGCAATTGGAGCTGCGAGCGCAGCACGGGTTGCGCGCGCTCAGTCCAACCGAACGATCGCAGTTGCCGCGCTGGCTGTGAGCGCAGCTACCTGGCCGACGCTCGCCTGCGAAGAGCTCGGGTTCTACAAGCACTATAACGTCGAGATCGACAACTCACTGGTCAGCTCGGTGGCCTCGGCCGCGCAGCAGCTCATCGCTGGTGCCTGCGATATGACGGGGCTGTCCACGACGCAGTATATCGAGACGGCCATCGCTGGTGCGTCCCTCAAGTTCATCTGCAACCAAGTCACGACGCCACCATACTCGCTCATCGCGCAAAAGCAGTATAAAAAGTACGCCGATCTTCGCGGAACGACCATTATCATCGGCGGCATTAATGATATCACGCACATTTTCATTGACAAAATGATGGCGTCCGGGGGCGTGAAGCCGGATCAATTCGATCTTGTTTTTGCCGGGGCGACACCAGATCGCTACAGCGCCTTGCGTTCCGGCAGCGTGTCAGCCGCGCTCCTCTTTCCGCCGTTCGACTTCCGCGCGGTTGACGACGGATACAACAACGTTGGAAGTTTGCCGGACGTCATGCCGCCCTTCCCATTTACAGGATGGACGGTTCGTACCGACTTTTTGGCGAAGAACACTGATCTCATGGTCGACTTCACCAAGGCCTATCTGCGAGGAGCGCGCTGGGTCAGCGACCCCGTCAATCGCAACAAGGCGATCGACATGCTCCTCTCCCGGACCAACGTTTCACGCAGCGATGCGCAGCGGTCGTACGACGAACTCGTCGCAAAGTATCGAATCTTTCCGGCGGACGGGCTCACGGCCGATGGACGCATGTCGATCGTCGTCAATGCCCTCGCGGAACTCAAGATCCTCAAGCCACCGCTCCCGCGGCCCGCGTCATTCTACGATAATTCGATCGTCAGGCGCGCCAATGCGGAGCTCGCTCGCGAGCCCCGGACGATATGAATGAAGCGTTTGAGAATCATTGCTGGAAGGACGTGGTTCCGCGCGACGTCCTCGATCTGTACGAGCACTACGTGCGCGACCTCTACGTCGGACCCGCGCCGGCCTTGATCGCGATCGATCTGTACGAGCTTGCCTATCAGGGTGGACCGCGCCCGATCGCAGAGATCGCGGGCACGTATCCGAGTTCTTGCGGTGAGTACGCCTGGGCTGCAATCAAACCGACTCAACGGCTTTTTACTGCTGCCCGTGCCGCTGGGATTCCGATCTTTTATTCCACCGGCGAGACGCTTTCGGATAGCAAACCCAACGTCCTGAAGGCGACGAATCGACGGGGCGCGTCGATCGACGCAGCGTCCCTTGCGATTCGGGCTGAGTTCGCGCCACAGCCGGGCGACACGGTGATTCGCAAGCAGCGCGCAAGCGCGTTCTACGGGACACCGCTCGTTGCGCACCTCACGCAACTCGGGGTGCGATCGGTCATCATGGTTGGCGAAAGCACTTCCGGCTGTCTGCGCGCCAGCGCCGTCGATGCCTACTCGAACGGCTATCACGTGACGATCGTCGAGGAAGGCTGCTTCGACCGCAGTCTGATCTCGCACAAGATTAACCTTTTCGACCTCCATCACAAATACGCCGATGTGATGTCCGTTGACGAGGTCGTGGCGCACCTCGAACGGCGGGGACTGGAAATCGCGAGCTGACGTGAAGCCCCGTGCTTACGGCCCTTTCCCTTACTCGCCGATCATTCGTCGACCGAAATTAGAATGGCCGAACGGCGCTCGGGTCGCCCTTTGGGTCATCCCGAACATCGAGTTCTTCGCGCTTGATGACAGCATTTCGGGTAGCCACAGTCCGGCGCCGGACATCATGGCCTGGTCGGCGCGTGACTACGGAAACCGCGTCGGCGTGTTCCGGCTGATGGAGGTCATGGACCGTTACAACATCCGTGCGACCGTCGCGCTCAACAGCAATCTCTGCGCGCAGCATCCGGAGATTATCGAAGAGGGACAAGCGCGCAAGTGGGAGTGGATGGGTCACAACCAAACCAACACGCGCCGTCTGAACGCCGTCCCACCCGAAGAGGAGCTCGGGATCATCCAGGGAGCGCTCTCAACCATCGCTGACGCGACGGGGTCGCGCCCGGTCGGTTGGCTCGGTTCGGGGCTACAGGAGACGTGGAAGACGCTCGACTACCTCGCAGCGGAAGGCGTGGAATACGTTTCGGACTGGGTTAACGACGACCAACCCTATCTGATGAGCCTCGATAACGGAAGCAGCATCGTCGCGATGCCGTACAGCCACGAGATCAACGACAAGCCCGCTTACGAAAATCGCAATTACACCGCGGACGAGTTCTCCGCGATGATCAAGCGGCAATTCGACGTCCTCTACCGTGAAGGTGCCGACTCGGGGCGCGTCATGGCGATCGCCCTCCACCCGTATCTAAGTGGCGTGCCGCACCGGATTGACGCTCTCGATGCGGCCTTTGAGCACATATGCCGGCACGAGCACGTCTGGCTCGCAACGGGCGCCGAGATCACCCACCACTACTTGGAAACGGCGCTCGCCTCAGCTTCGCACCAGACTTAGGCCGTTGTCACTAATGGCGTCTTCTGTTCGTATCATGCGCGTCAGCATTCTGCGCGCCTCGAGCGCCACTTTATCGGCCGAAAAATACGCCAGAGCGGCACCGCGGGGATCATCGTCGATCATGCGCTGCTGGGCTTCGACGATTTCGACGTCCTCTGCGAACGCGGTGCGGCTCATATTGAGGTAGATGCTCGAAACCGCGGGATCGTCGAGCCCCCAACACCGAACCGTCGACCAAAAATAATGCGTGGACGTTTCCGTTTCGGGCGTGAAGAAGTTGTAGAGAATATGAGTCGGCACGTCGAGCCTCGCGACAGTTCCGGGCTCCTTTGCCGCAAGAATCGCGACGGCAAGGATCGGCGGATGATACTCCATGATTTGCCAGCGGTCGATCTTGCCGTCTCTTCCCAGCGCCGCCTTGAAGATCGGCGACGGGTCGACGTTGCGCATGACGCGTTCGCCGCGCACCATGCTGTCCTCAACGGTGACCTCAAGCGGCGTTTCGGCCACGCCCGGCCCAGCGAGCGTGGTCTTGTGGACAAACGCCGTATGCGTGAGGTCCATGATATTGTCAATCAATAGCTTGTAGTCTGCAGCGACATGGATGTAGTCGCGCACCGCGGCCCAGTGCGGCGAATCATTGTGGCTAAGATCGGGAAGCAATGCTTCATCGGCCCGTTTCGCCTCGCCGAACCAGGCGTAAACAAATCCATGTTTCTCCACAACGGGAAAGGCGCGCGCGCGAAACGCCGGCGGCGGTGTATCGCCGGCTGGGATCAACGTGCACGCACCGTCACCCGCGAAGCGGAACCCGTGATACCGGCATTCGATCGAGTCACCGATGACCTGGCCGAACGAAAGTTGAGCCTTGCGGTGTGGACAACGGTCGTTCAGCATCGCCGCACTTCCGTCGGCCCGCCGAAAGATTACAACGGGTTCGTTGCAGATCCGTCGACCTATCGGCCGGTCACTAAGTTCTTCAGAGGTCGCCACCGCGTACCAGGCGTTGCGAAGAAACGGCGCTTCAGTCATAGGGAACCCTCAGGCGCGCAATGTTAGGGTGATTTTACGCTCACTCCCGCAATCTGTCCAATACAACGTTTGAGGCTCGAGAGTTCCTTGGATGGAGAAGCCGGCATGGCGAAGCTCGCTACGCTGCCCCTCGTTTGCGATAAAGAGCTCGATCTGCTCTCTCGATCAGGGTATCCACGGTATCGCCGGCCACCATTGCAGCGAGTCCAAACGTGATGGAGCCCGGGTCTGATGCCGCGGCCAGGAGAGACGCATTGACCTCCGTGAGTCGCGCCGCCGCGTCGGCTTCTGTCATATCAGAAAGAGCACACACGAACTCATCCCCACCATAACGGACGATCCGGTCGTAAAGCCGCAACTTTTCGCCAAGCATTCTAACGACGGAGCGTAATAATCGGTCTCCGGCGGCATGCCCGTGGACATCGTTGATAGTTTTGAGTGAGTCAACGTCGATAAATGCTAAAACCAAAGCGGCGTTTGTCCGTCCTGCCCGTTCGATCTCGCGTTCTACCTCTATGAGTCCGGGTCCGCGAAGATATGCACCGGTAAGGCCATCCATGGCGGCGGAAGCACGTTCCTTTGCCGATACAATCCGCTGGGCTGCAGCTAGATCGCGCTCAACGGCCGACTCGCCTCGCGCAAGCATGCTGGCATTGCGGTTTTGAGATGCGTGAGCACGATCATGCGACGCTTCCGCTCGCTCAATCTCGGCAGCAAAGCGGCTCTCGGACGACCATTTTCGGTCGGCAGCTGCATGCGAACGCATGAATGCTTCAGGTGCGCTCTCGGTCGCGGACTCAGAGGCACGTGCCCGTGCGGTTGCGGCATCCCTATCATCTGCCGCCTGATCGCGGAGCTTTGCGGCTCGGTCGCGGCTAGCTGCGAGCGTGTCGCGGCTATCAGCCGCTCCATCACGCAAAGCGCTTTCGATATCTCGGCGTTCACTTGACGCGTCGCGCTGGGCGGCGGCATCGTTGCGCTTGTCGACGCTGCCCTCGCTTTGATTTGAATCCTCCGTACTCAAATGCTAGCCTTTCATTGAATCGTCAGACTAAGCCGCGGGCAAACCTTGCAAAAAATATCGTAAGCGCGTGCGATGAGTCAGATCGCCAACGAGACGCCGAGCGCTTGTCGGCGCTAGCAATGTCGGGGTTATCAGAACGCGATACTCCCAGGCTCGGTCCGGGTCGTCGAAGACATTGACAATCTCTAGCGCAAACAGCCGGTCCGGCATCTCGACTATCGCAATTTTGATGTTTGCCATCGCAGCGCTCGAACGCAACCCCTCGTTGCCCACGAACAAGAGCAGTACGATTGTCTGTGCGTTCACAACACGTCATCACCGTGGCGCAACGTATGGATCAAATCGGTCTCGCGCTCGTGGGCCGGACCACTTGCGGCCGTACGCCGAGCCAGGTCTGCCCGGTGCTCCTCCAATTCGTCGAGCCGCCGCTGCGCATCTCGAAGGGTACGCAAAAGCTCCTCGCCCTCGCGGTCGAGCGAGCTGCGCTCCTGTTCGAATGCAAGTGCTTCCGAGATCCGGCTGGCAGCATCAGATTGTTCACGCTCAACACGGGCAGTCCCGACAAGAACGTCGCCACCTGAGGAATAAACATCGGCCAAGTCAATCCCGTCGCTCGAAAGCAACAGCTCGCGCATTTGATTCGAATGGGCGGTGCCGCGCGATTTAACGATCGTCAAGGTCCGATTGCGCTCGCCGCCACGATTGGCAAAGCTCAAATGGATCCATGTGTCCGCGATTGTCGATACGCGGGTCGGCGTAGATTCAAGGTCGCCCGCCGGGGGAGGCGCGACGGCAGTAAAGATTGCCGTGATATTACGTGATTTCATCAGAACGACCAGACGCTCCGTCGTGGCATCGGCGAGATCGCTACCACCAGCCTTAACCAAGGCCGAAATCGGATCGATGACAACTCGAGTAGGCTCGTGTGTATCTAGCAGGCGTTCGATGGCCAGATAGTGGTCGTCAGCAATGATACTGCCGGCGGAAAACGACGCCGATACAAACAATCCCGCGCTCATGTCATCTGCGACGTCTAATCCAACGGAGCGCACGTCGATCGTCACCTGGTTGGCCGGTTCGTCGAAACCGATGAAGAGGGCACGTTCTCCGTTACTGGTCCCAGCCTTAAGAAATGCCATACTGAGTGTTGTTTTCGATGTGCCTGGCAGTCCGGAAAGCAAGACCGTGGTACCTTGCCGGTAGCCGCCGAGCAGCATTCGATCGAGTCGCTCTACCCCGGTGGACAGGCGCCCCAACGGCGACTGAAAGATGGTGTTTGTACGCGTCGGCGTGTTCAAAACCCGAATACCGAAGTGCGAGATGTTATATGCGTGCGACCCGCCGAGAAACGGTGCACCCCGCAATTTCATCACGGAAAGCGTGCGCCGTGAAAGTTCGCCGACCAGCGTTGTTTTAAGGCGGATGACCGCATCCGCGGCGTATTCGACGACGTCGAACCTTGGTGGGAGGCGCTGATCGCTCTCGTCCGCTTTCACCGTCAGTAGCGCCGTCAAGTTAGCTCCGGTCAGCCAATTGATCAGTCGAATGATTTCGCGTCGCCGGATCGACGGATTTTCCGAAATAGCGAACAGCGCATCGAGACCGTCGATTGCGATTCTCTTAATACCCTGCTTCGTGACGATCGATGAAGCGATCGATATGAGACCACTCAAATCGAACTCACCAGCTTCAACGGCGTCCTCCGAAAGCCGGCCGTCCAATAATTGGACGCCGTTTCCGAGTACGTCCGCAAGCGGCCAGGATGCCGCGGGGTAGTTATGCTTGAGCGCGTCCGGCGATTCCTCAAAAGTAATCATGAGGCCAGGCTCGCCTAATGAAGCAGCGCCGTTAACCAGGTACTGCATTGCGAGGACCGTCTTACCGCTGCCCGGTTCGCCCACGATAATGGTCGTGCGACCGGACGGAAAGCCGCCGCACAACACGGCGTCCAAGCCCTTAATCCCGCTCGCAGCAGTCGCTGATACTCCGCGTTCGGCGGCCCATTCGCTGCGGGAGGCGTCTTCATGCGGCATAAGTCACCCCCATGCGACGCAACATCTCTTCAAAAGACTCGGGGCGCGCAACCAAAAAGCCTTGACCGTAGCGGCAACCATGCTTTAGCAGCCACGCCGCTTGGGCTTCGGTCTCAATGCCCTCTGCGAGCGTAGCGAACCCAAAACGATCAGTGATTCGCAGCAACATTTCGGCGACCGCAGTATCACGTTCGTCGTCCGGTAAACCGGTAATAAACGATCGATCGATTTTGATCACGTCAACTCGCAAGTCTTTCAGATACGAAAGGGACGAATAGCCCGTTCCGAAGTCATCAATGGCGACCTTGATTCCCCATTTACGAAACAGATCGATCGTGCTCATCGAACGTTCTACGTTCTCCATTGCAGCCGTCTCCGTGACCTCGATCCCAAGGTGATCCACGAGCTTGCCGTCGCCGCGAATCGCCTCGTTCAACTCCGCGATGAAGGCGACATCGTCAAGCATTTGGGCTGCGACATTGAAATAAATCCGGGCGCCGGGCGGCAGTGAAAGAGCGCTCGAGACGTCATGCACAACCCGCCGAAAGACCCAGCGAGTAACCGCGGCAATCAAACCATTGCGCTCAGCGAAGTCGATGAATTCCGAGGGCGGCAACCGGCCACGCTCTGGATGGTCCCATCTGACAAGGGCTTCGGCGCCGATGATCGCCCGCGTCGTCAGATCAAACGTCGGCTGATATTCAAGTAGAAGCTGGTCTTGGGATATAGCATTGCTCAACTCGACCACGCGCAAGTGAGCTTCCTCGAATATTTCTTCCATGTGAGCATCGAACATCATCGCGCTCGAACCGCCACGGTCTTTCGCAACCGTGAGCGCGACATCTGCCTTTCGCATCAGGTCCTCGGCACTCGCACCATCTCGTGGATAGCATGCTCCGCCGAAGGAGGCACCGATCGATAGAAGTTGTGTTCCGTCGCGGTCGCCGGTATGAAAGGGGGCATGAAAGAGGTCACCGTAGCGCTGAAGTTCGGCCGTCTGACTAGCAAGTTGACTAGCGCGAATCAGCAGCCCGAATTCATCAGCACTCATTCGTGCCACCAAATCGAGTGAAGAAACGGACGTGAGTGCCGCTGACACCTCAACGAGGACCTCGTCCCCTATCTGATGCCCATGACGTTCATTGATGCGCCGGAACTCGTCGACGTCGACAAATGCTAGCGTGAACGCTCTGCCCGTTCGAATCTCATCGCGCACAGCTTTGCGGAATTGAACTCGATTCTCGAGTCCGGTGAGAGCGTCGTGTTCGATTTGAAACTGAATGCGTTCGAATTGCTGCTGCTGCTTAAAACTGCTTGCAAAGAATGAAGCGACGACATCCACATACGCAAGGTCGTCATTTACGAATGGCTCGTCAAGCATCTTTTCAGGAGACGCAAAGCCGAGGAAATACGTTACTCGACCAATATTAACCGGCGTCCCAATGAAGCTACGCAAGTCAAGAGCGTCGGAAAGCCGCCCGCTGTCGTCTACTAAGCTCAAATCATTCCATGCCGTCGTGTGCCCTGCGACGAAGAGGCTGTTCTGGAGCATGAAGGCGCGCGGAAACCGCGCGCCGGCATGGACTGTCGTCGCGAAGCCGCCCGGATCGGCCTCAGATCCGCGCCACGACGTCGCGTCGAAGACGATTTCCTCGCCGTCGAGATGACTCAGGGTCCCGAACATGCACATCCCAGGTCGCATGGCGGCCGTCGCGATGCCTAAAATCGTTTCGTACTGATCTCCATCGGGCCGCGCTACGTACGAGGCGATCTCCCACACAGCGCGGATCCGACCCGCGCGTTTGGAGGACTCGTCCTCAACCGCGCTGAGCCGGTATCGCGACATTACAAGCGTTCGTAGCGACGCAACGAGAACAAACGCGCCGCCGAGCAGCATTAGGGCGCGGCTGGCATAAAAGGCGTCGCTGAAACGCACGGTTAGCGGAGCCAGAAGCGTATCGAGCAAGAGAGCCGTTAGCGACAGTGTTAGCGCTCGATCGATGATATTCGGCGTTCGCGCAGTAAACGTGCGGATGGCCACCACCGCCAAAAATGCCGCCACCACCGGACCGACTTTGCTGCTCGCGACACCGGCCAGCGACGGTTCGCTCACGAGTGGTACCAGCGCGCCTAAGATAAGCGCGGCTAGAACACCAAGTGCGAAGAGAAATGCGGCGAAAAGGCTGGAGTATATCTGAAAGCGTCGCGTCGGACGGACGTCTTTCTCCACATCACGAGTGAGGATATAAAACAGGGCACCGATACCAGCTGTGAAGTGCCAGATAATGATGATCCAAACGCCGGTTTGCTGTGGCGACCAGAAGATCGGCGGCGCCGAAGGTAGCAGGGCCGAAACGAACAGCATGATGGTCATGAGGCCGGCGTTGACTGCGAACGCAAGGGCCAACACGAATATTGCACGACGTTCCGCCGAATGGCGCCACGTGGCGAAGAGCACAAGTGCCGTAGCGGCGTAGCCGAGGGCCGTCGCGAACGAGATGACCGGACCGATTGGGGCCAACCGTAGATTCATTGAAGCTGGGAAGTGCGCCATCGCGCCGACGACGGCTGCGATTCCATACACTAGGACAAGCCCGGGGCCAATTTGGACCAGCCGGCGGGGCAAAGTCACGCAACGACTTTCAGGACGAGCGCAGCGACATCGTCGTGGAGCTGACGCGATGCGAACTCGTAGGCATAATCGACGATCGCCTCCGCCTGGCGCTCGGCGCTGCGTGCCGCATGTCTCTGCAGTATCTCGATGACCGCGTCCGCACCTAAGAATCTGCGCTGTTCGTCGCGCGCCTCCGAAAAACCGTCGGTAAATGCCGCAATCGCATCGCCGGGCCGTATTGCGATCGTGCCTTGATCGAACCCGGCGTCGCTATCCATCAGCCCTATGATCGGGCCGGTCGCCGGAAGTTGCTGTGCACCCAAGGGTGCAAAGAGATATGCCGCTTCGTGACCTGCTGAAACGTAGTTCAGACTTCGCCGATCGGGTGGTATGATCGCAAAGAAGAGCGTTGCGAAGAACTCTTCGTCACCCTCGAAATCGCTATTCTCAATACAAAGTCGATTTAGCGCCTGGACGCAACCGCGCGCATCGAGACCAAGTGATGCGTAGCCGCGCAGCGCGTGTTTGGCAAGTCCGGCATTACGTGCCGCTGGAATGCCATGCCCCGTGATGTCCACGACGGAGAGTGCGGTTGAACCGCCTCCGAAAAAAAAGACGTCGACGACATCGCCCCCGTAGTGGAAGTCGCCCACGGCACCGCGATACGCGCGTCCAACGTCAAGACCGGGCAGCTGGCGGACGCTCGGCCGGTAGAGCGCCTCCACAATACGTCGCATTTCACCCTGCAAATGGCTTTCGGCCACGGGCTCATCGGCCGATTCTCCAGTGAGGCGACGCGCCTGGAAGCTCATTCCCGTATAGACATTTCGAATGCCATCATGCAGGCTTGATAGCATTCGCATGCGGTGACGCGTAGGAGTTCTAGGTCAAGTATCGTGACGATCCCGCGAGAATACGAGATCGCTCCAGCGCGTTGAACGGCCTCCGTCGCTTCAGAAACACTTGACCGTGGAACGGCGAGCATGATCGCAAGGAATTCGTCGCTAAGCTTGAACGTCGGCTCGTCAACTCGGTCTGCAGTCATCGCGAGCCATCGCGCACATCGCTGAGTCACCGAGTGCTTCGCGTTGCACGCCGCGTATTGCTGCGCGCTGAAAAGCGCCGCGCGAACACTCAAATGCATACGCCGCGCGAATACCGCGCTGCTTGCCATTCGAGATGCGAATCGTTCGATAGACATTCGCCCGACGGAGCCGCGAACCTGACAAAACGAAGAGCGCTGCGCGCGGGCCGAAGCGATAACAGCGTCGTACTCAACGAAACCTTCTCTTCCGACGGTCCCAACTTCAATGCTTTCGCCACCCTTGAGCGTGGCCACAACCGACAGCACGGCATTGATGGGAAAGTCAACAAAGTCTAGAACGTCATCGGCGGCATGCGTATGCCGATGGGCCTCTAGTGTCACAATCGTAAGATCGGCAAGCAAATCGACGCGATCGTTATACGGTAACGCGTCGAGCAGGCGATTTCCGCTGCGAATATTGCCCGCGGCGTCAGGGGATATGGTGGAACCGCGAGGCACGGCAGTCCGATCGTCGAGATCGCAGTTCAGCCGGGTTGGCTCGACTACGTCCTCACGCTAAGATTATAGCATACCGTGCGTACTCTAGCGTACGCCTGTTAGCGGGTGTCCAAATGATCAGTTTGCGCGTTTGCCTTACTAGGCAACGGCTAACCCCCCGTGGCCTCACGGGGCTCCATCGCATCATCGGAGAACGACTCGAGCGCGATGAGCGTACTCGTTACGGGAACTGCCGGCCACCTTGGCGAGGCACTCATGCGTACATTTCGAGCCCGAGGCGAAGCGGCGTTGGGCGTCGATATTCTGAGGTCACCGTTCACCGATCGTGTCGGCAGTATTTGCGATCGTGAATTCATCCGTGATTGTATGCGCGGTGCGCGCGCGGTTTTGCATACCGCAACGCTGCACAAGCCGCACGTCGCGACGCACAGTAAACGTGACTTCGTCGACACGAACGTCACCGGGACGCTCGTCCTCCTCGAGGAAGCCGTCGCGGCCGGTGTCGAGGCCTTCGTCTATACGAGCACGACGAGCGCGTTCGGAGGAGCGCTCACCGGAGACGGCATCGATGCCGCTTGGATCACCGAAGACGTGCGGCCGATTCCGAAAAATATCTACGGCGTGACCAAAGTGGCGGCGGAGGATCTCTGCGAGCTGGTGCACCTCGAGCGCCGGTTGCCGGTCATCGTCTTGCGGACGGCGCGATTCTTTCCCGAAGAAGACGATAACGCAGAGACACGCGCGACGTATACTCTGGCGAACGCGCAGGGGAACGAGATGTCCTATCGGCGCGTCGATATCGCCGACGTCGTGGCCGCGCACGAGCTGGCGCTCGAAAAAGCGGTGCGACTCGGATTCGGGCGCTACATCATTTCCGCCACGACGCCGTTCGCGCATAGCGACCTGCCCGAGTTGGGCCGTAATGCGCCGGCCGTTCTGCACTGGCTTTTTCCGACGTCCAAGGACCTTTACGCAGCAAAGGGTTGGACGTTCTTCCCGCGTCTCGACCGCGTGTATGTGAACCGAGCCGCCGTTACCGACTTGGAATGGCAGCCGCAGTATGATTTTAAGCACGTCCTCGCATGCCTCGCTGCGGGGACCGATTTTCGCAGTCCATTGGCCCTCGAAGTCGGCAGCAAGGGCTATCACGATAGGAGCTTCGCTGAGGGTCCCTATCCGGTCGTCTAACGCCTTACAACGGACACTTAGGGTCGTGTTTCCGAAACAGTTATGGCCGCGCCGCGATATTCGCGTGCTGCCGCCGGGCGCGCCCCATGGCACGTCAGTTGAGCGGGCGATTGCGTCTCTGCAAGAATCGTGACGTCCACATGACCGAACGGTGCTGAGAGACGCACGGTCGCAGTGTTTCCGTCCACCCGCTCCAAGGTCTCCACCGCAAACGCATCGACCGTGTCGATAGACAACATCTCGTGAGCGTAAACGATTGCGGCTTGTGCGATGGACGGAAGGCCGATACGCCCACGTTGATGCGCCATGAGAAGTCGCCCGTCATCGGCGCAATCGGCCAGGGCCGACGCTGCCGACGCGGGGACGCGCCCGTACAAAACACCGGATGGCAAAACGAGCACATTCGCCGCAAAACGGTCGCCGCCCAGGTGCGTTGTTTCCCAAGCCCGGCCCGGCCGAGCACGATCGAGCGCCTCGACGAGGGGCCGGCCGCGCAGAGCGCAGCACGGATCATGCCGCCCGTGCGTGCATACCAAGAACAGCGGTGCCGTATCAATCGTTGACGGTGGTCTCAGCGGGAAGCCTGCCTCAAGTTCGGCAGCGAAATACGCTAGGTCGTCGGTGCGCCACCATTGGACCTTCCCCTCATCGGCGATCCCGACGTGATAGCCGCCGTCCGGCATACCGTGCCCGTGCTCGCCGGGCCGCCGAATGGCTTGCAGTCGCATGCCCGCACGCGCCCCCGCGATATCGAGGCGCCTCGCAACGGCCGGGTCGCATCGGCTCTCGAGTAAACCACGCGGTCCCCAAGGGCCGGGCTGATGGATCAGCAATACGCGTGATTGAGGCGGCGCGGTGCCGATCATCGAGTCTCCCCGCGCATCCGCCTCTGCTGAACAAAGGATCACGCCGGAACGAGAACTCCGGCACGCACCAGATCCGCGAGCACATGCACGCACGCTTCAATGTCACTGCCCGGCAACGTTTCGGCAGCGACGACCGATCCGGTTATTGCGCTGCGAACCACATGAAGAGCGGTATTCGGGAAACGGATGTCTTTGTCGGGCAGGTGCAGGATGCACTGCTCATCGCCAAAGTCGAGCCTTACATGTAAGCCTGGTCGCAAACGAAGACGCGTAGCGGGTACCAATGACGTCGCCACGACGAATTGAGCGAGCGGGGAAAGCGGCTCCGGCCGCGTTGCGGCGTCGAGTGCCCGGCCAATGCCGGCCGTCACCTTTGCAACGTCGATGCGCGCTAGAGCGGCGCGCAAGGCCTCGACCGTGGCTGCAAATTCGTAATCGAGCGCTGGTGCTTCCCTGAAATTCACGCCCGCGGGCAGCGATCCACGCAGCGAGACGTCCTCTGAAAGCGTTGCGAAAATCTGTTCCACGAGCGCCATGCGCGTTATGGGATGGATACCGATCGTCAGATGGCCGGAAATCTCATCCAGCGAAGTCGCCGCATGAATATAACCACGCGGTAAATACAGGACGTCGCCTGCCTCCAGAATGATGTCGAGAAGCGGCAACTCGCGCGCACGAGCAACAACCGCGGACTGCCGCTTCTGCCAAGATTGCTCGCGCAAGGGTGAAGTCAGGACCGGTTGATGGACCCGCCAATGCTTTCTTCCCGCGAATTGTAGCAGAAACACGTCGTGGACATCGTAGTGCGGCGTGAGGCCCTGGCTCATCGGCGGTGTGACATAGGCATTCACCTGCGCCGGGTGTCCCAATTGCTCAGTCAGGGCGACGGCGAAGATCTCAATAGGCTCCCACGTGCGATGCAGGCCCTGCAGCACGATCGTCGCGCCGGCGCTGAATTCCGCGAGCACCTTATCATCAGCTATTTGATCGGAAATCTCGGCGCCGGCACCACCGCTGCGCGTGTAGCGAGCAGACGGGATGACATTGCCATCGCGCGTCATCCGCAAAAACGGCGTGCGCAAGCCGCGGCGCGAAAGTAATTCGTCTACCGCTTCACTATTGAACAGATCGGCGAAGCTCTCGTTCTGCGCCGAGGAACGGTGAAGTCGCGGCGCAGAACCCCAGTGTTCCGCGTTGAATCTGGCGAGAGGTAATCCGGTGAGGCGTTGCACCGGATTACCACCGCCCGTTAATGGTCTGGCGCTCGCGAGGCTAGGCGCCTTTGTCAGCCCCGCCATCAGCCCCGCCGTCCGGGTCGGCGCCTGCATCCGCTCCGCCGTCGGCTCCGCCGTCCGGATCGGCACCGGCGTCTGCGCCGCCGTCGGCGCCACCGTCAGGATCGGCTCCGGTGTTCGCGCCGCCGTCTGCGCCGCCGTCGTGGACACCGGGTGTTCCGGACGCACCGCCGTCTTCCGGACCCTCGGTGCCGGCATCTAAATCGTCATCATCAGCCATGGACTTTACCTCAAGATTGGGAAAGGAATCGATATCGAAGCAGCAGGCACTCCGTTCGCCATAGCTCGATGCCCGTGAACTCATGCTGTGAAACTCGTGAGGAGTCGAATTCTTGGACATCACACAACTCATTCTGGACGACCATCACGAACAACGGCGTCTCTTTGCGATTCTCGAGCAAATCGACGCGGCGGACGTCGGTGCGCTCGAAGCGATCTGGCGACGGCTAGCAACGTTTCTCGAGGTCCATGCGCTGGCTGAGGAAGACATCTTCTATCCGGCACTCCTCCGTCTCGGCGCCGGTACGGTAAAGGTAGCGAGCGCGGAAGACGAGACCGAAGATGCGATTAAGGATCACAACGAGATTCGTGATGCCGTTGCGTCTGCCAATCGCCTGAAGGTTGGGACCGAACAATGGTACGTTGCCGTTGCTGCGGCAAACGAAGCGAACGGTGATCATATGGCGGAAGAGGAGCGCGAAGGTTTGACAGACCTGCGTGCTCACGCAGATCTTGCGACGCGGCACGATCTAGGCGTGCGCTTTGCCGTCTTTGAAGCCGAGCACGTTACCGGGGTGCGTGCCGTCGACAGAGATCCCAAGGCCTACATCGCGGATCATTCAGCGCCCAGCACGTCGTGATCAACGGCAATTGGGCTGGTTAGGGAGCGAGCTCGTTCAACACGAGTGACTAAGCGGGTGGTGCCGCATCTCGCGCATGTGCTCGACGACGGTACGCGCCGGAAATCGTGGTTCACCACCCTCGGGAAGACACGTCGGCACGCATTCCACGATTTCGTCGTAGCCCGGATCGAAGAACGTCGGCATCGAGTAGCGATCGCGGCCGCTCGTGTTACGAGTGACCCGGTGCATCGGCGAGCGGTAGGCACCGCCGGTATAGCGGACCATCAACTCACCGAGAATGATAACGAACGTGTCCGCGATTGGTGGTATTGAGTGCCACACGCGGTCTGCGTCGCGGATCTCGAGGCCGCCGACGTCGTCCTGGGCGAGGATCGTGAGCATACCCCAGTCAAAATGCGCGCCGGCGCCGCGCGCTGATGCGGAGGCGCCGGCAAGTGACGGATAGCGGAAGAGCTGCGTATACACCAGCGGCTCGCGCAGCGCAGCGTCGAAGAACGTTGCCGGCAGATCGAGCGATTGCGCAAGAACGTGCGCAAGGCGGCACCCGACGCGCGTCATCGCCTCAACCCAGGCTTCCATCTGTGCGCGAAAATGCAGGGGCATTGACGGCCAGCGATTCGTGCCGGTGTTGGGATAGTCGGCAACCACATGAAGGTGATCCGGCGGAAGATCCGGCCCCATGATGAAGCCTTCTTTGAGATCGCCCGGTGCATCGGCGTCGATCGTCTGGGTGCCGAGTGGTTCGTAGCCGCGAAACGCGGCTCCGGGCCTGACCGCGATCGCATGTTTTACCGCGTCGTCCAAGGCAAAAAATTCGCGCGCCAGATCGAAGTGGGCGTCGACGAGCGCGCCGGGCACCCCGTGACCGGCGAGATAGAAAGCGCCGATGGATCTTCCCGCTTCTCGCACCTTCGCCGCTGCGCCGGGCGCGCGGAGATCCACCGTCGCGAGTGGAGCAGTCTCAATCATGCCAGTGCCGCGCGCGCGTCGGCAACGCTTCGAAATTCAGCCACTTCCGCCATTAAAGCAATGATGCCGCGCAGGGACGGCCCCGACCGGGCGCCCAGGGCAATTTTGAACACGCCGTTGCGCGCTTCGTTCTCCAATTCGATCGCCTCGCAGCGGTGACCGCGAAAGCCGAAGCTGCCGCCGCGGTCGAGGACTAGACCTCGCTTGCGGGCGGCGCCGATCACGACGTCTTCGAGCTCGGCGTAGCGGGCCATAGAGTCGTCACGAAGGTGGAAGAAAACGAACGGCCCTTGTGCCCAAGGCAAGCGCCGCGGATCGAGCGAGGGATGGGCAACAGTTTCGAAGAGCCCGTCCGTCGCGACGGCAGCCACTGCTTCCGCCAACGCCGCGTTGTGCCTGTAGAGTGCCGACGTATACTCATCCAATGCCGCCGGATCGAGAAAAAACGGGACATCGAGCAAAGCGAGGGCGTCGAACGTCAACGCAGTGCCATTGAGCCGGCGCAGCATTCGGAACCGCTCCTCCACGCCGTCGAGGCTTTCGGCGTGCGTCGCCGGCGCGTAGATCGAGACGATGCCCACATTTGCCAGTTCGAGCCCGGCTTGATCGAGTTTGAGTCCGGAGTTGGCCTGTATCACGAGCGGCAACTGCGGTGTCTCAGCAAGAATTCGCCTCATCGGAAGCGTTGGGCCCACGAGGGTACTGTCGATGACGACGATGGGCGGCTCTGAACACTGCGCAGCTGCGTGCATCGCTTCCCGAACGTCAAACGGCCGCAGCCATGGGTCATAGATGATCGGCTCGATGAACACGACGTCGGGCGCGCCGCTCGCAAGGGCCGCGTGAAAGTCGGCGTCCGAATTCGTGATGAGCGCGCTGAAGCCGCCCAGTGAGAGCAATTCCCTCGTTTCGAAATACGCCACGGCGGCCAACAGAGCGGATGACTCACCGTACGGCATTCGCGATCTCAAGAACTGCGCGATGCTCGAGAGCGCGGCCATTCCGCTGGAAAAGAGCAGATGACGTACCGACCATCCGCTGGGCGCGGTGCGGTACGCTTGCAGTCGCGCATCGAGGGGGCTCGATTCGAGGGACCGCTCGTAGCCGTAATCGATGATGACCTGAGACGGCAACAGCTTGCCGTCGCCGGCGAACGGCGAGCGGTAGGTGGCGTCGGCGTACTCGTGCGCCGTGCCCATCCACGCACGGCGCAACTTGGCCGTGAGCCGATCGAGTTTTCGTTCGCCATCCGCCGTCTCGAGTGACGCTTGGGCCGCCAATTCGATCACGTTTTGATACCATGCGCCGGCGATCGCTCGGCGTCGCTCCGCCACTGCGGGCATCGCATCGGCCACCGCAACGAGCCGATCGCATTCGGCGGCTAACTCATGGGTCTCACTGTGCATTACGCCGATCACCTACCCAAAGCGATGTCTCGACCGCAACGTCTCGGGTATGGTAGCGAGATGATCGAAGGTGCGGACCGACGTCTCGTGCGCGGTTTGCTGGTAACGTTGCTGACGCTCGGAATCGGCTTCCTCATATGGATGCTCGCTGCCGTGTTCGACCGCGTGCACAACACCCTGGTCGTCATCGTCTTCGCCGTGCTCTTCGCCTACTTTGTTTATCCGGGCGTGATCTGGCTTGGCCGGCGCGGCGTCCCGGTCGCGATTGGCGCGCTCATCATCTACGCAGTCCTCGGACTGATCTTAGCCGGCGCGATCGCCTGGCTTGCACCCGCGGTCGCTTATCAGGCCACCGACCTAGCGCAAAACTTCCCGCATGTGGTCGCCAACGTCCAGCACCAAATCAGCGACCCGGTACACTCGCCACTGCTGAGCCGTTTGCCGGCCGGCGCGCGGTCTCAGATCGCTTCGAACACCGGCAAGATCGGTGCGCTCGCAGGCGTTGCGGCCGCGGGCGCGGGAACGCACGTGCTCGACTTTCTGAGCGGCACCACGACCGCCCTGATCGACGTTCTGCTCGTACTCGGCCTTACGTTGCTGATCCTCGGTGACCTCGCGAACATCCAGGCCTTCGGCGTGCGCATCGTTCCGCCGGCATATCGGGTGACCGCCATCGCATTCATGCGCGACGTCGATCAAGTGATCGGCGGCTTCGTGCGCGGACAGGTGCTGTTAGCTCTGGCGGTCGGCGTTTCCGGGACGATCGTGCTGATGATTGTGGGCGTTCCGTACGCGATTCTGCTGGGGCTTTTTGCGGGCATCGTGAGCATCATCCCCATGGTCGGGCCGGTCATCGTCGGCATTCCCGTGCTTGTCATTGCGTTCTTCACCGTGGGCCTTGCGAAACTGTTGATCGTCGCGGCACTCTACGCCGTGATTCTCGTCGTCCAGCAAAACGTGCTCTCTCCGATGATCGTCTCGAAGTCGGTCGGCGTCACGCCGCTCGTCATTTTCGTCGCGTTGCTCTTGGGAAGCGAAGCGTTCGGCGTTCTCGGCGCGCTCCTCTCAATACCGGTCGCGGGAATTTTGCGTGTTGCGGCCGAGCGTGTGTTCCCGCGCGATCCAAAAGCGGATGCTCTCTTGGCGCAGGAGCGAAACATGAGCGGCGAGCCGGAGCGAGAAACGCGCGAGGCTACGACACCAGCGCGGTAAACGTGCGGCGGCCGCAATCGGTGTGCGATTGTTCTATCGGGAGGACATGTATTGCATCGATGCGATCGCTCCGGCAAAGGCCGCTGGGCGCAGGATGCCGACGCCGTGTGGAGCGTTTTGCTCGACGATCACCTGGCCCGCCACTGCTGCGCGCGCAAAGCGCGCTGCATTCCAGACGATCGGGACATCCCAGCCGCCAACGATGAAAGTGATCGGGGCGCGAATCGCGCGCACGTCGGCCAGGACGTCATGCCCGAGCAGCGCCCGCATCGTAACGTTACGCATCGCCGGCGCGAGCCCGCGCGTTTCGATCGCGCGCGCGACGTCCGGTTCGCATATGCGGTAGATTAGCGTCCGCATGGCACCCGGTGGGACCAACATGCCGGGGACGAGAGAGATGTGGGCAACGGCCTCGGCTAGTCCGCGCATCGCGAACGTACAACTTCCGGCAACCACTCCGGCGATCGCATCTCCGAGTTGCGCTCCGGCAGCCAAGACCACATACCCGCCGAGCGAATCGCCGACGAGGACGGTCCGCGGACCCGCGCTGCGTGCGGCCGCAATGATGCCGCCGACGGCGGACGCGAAATCAAACGGCTCGTCGCGACGTTCCCCGTGCCCGGGCAGGTCATCGGCGATCAACGCTACGGAGGCCGGTAAGATCCGCTTGAGCGGGATCCACGTCGCGCCGTTGACGGCCGCGCCGTGGACCGCGATTACTCGCAACTTATGAGCTGTGCGGTAGGAGCATCACGTCAGCCGCTTCGTCGGCGTCTTTGAGGAGCGTCTCTCGCGGCATGCCCATCTGGGCACGCATCGTCAGACCGCGCGCAAGGTCAACGACCTGGATCGCGCGTGCGCCGACCGGAAAGTCAGATGGGATTTCGCCCGCGTTGATCCCGTCCTGGAAACGACGTTCGACGAGGGCCACGGCGCCGGCGGCAGCGTCCTGTATGAACTGCCGGACTTCAGCGTCGTCGACCAGCGGCGCGACGCACATGAGCAGACACCCCGAGGCGCTGCCTTCCTCGGTCGCCGTTGTGACGGCGTACCTCAGGAAGCTTGCGATGGAGTCGCGCAGTCCCTGCGGCGCGAGGAGTGCCTCCGCGGTCCCAGCGCCCTTCACTTCGGCGTAGGCACGGAGGGCTCGCAAAAAGATCGTCCGCTTGTCCCCAAAGATGGCGTAGAGGCTCGGGCGCCCGACCCCCATGCCGGCGACGAGATCGTCGATGGTGACTCCGTCATAGCCCTTGAGCCAGAACACCTGGATCGCCTTTAGGAGCGCGGCGCTCTCATCGAAGCTGCGCGGTCGCCCACGCGGCCTCGCTGATTTTTGAATCATTTCGTTCGAAATTCCTTGCCCATGCCCGTCTAATCCATTATTGTACGAAAGGGTTCGAAATTAGCAAGGGTTCATCACGGAGCAAGCAATGACACATTCGATCGCTCTCGTCACCGGCACCACCTCCGGGCTTGGCCATGCGGCAGCCCGCCTGCTTGCTGCCAAGGACTACCGCGAAATCTTCATCACCGGGCGCAGTCTGGCCGGGATGAAGCAAACGGCCGCTGAGCTTACGGCTGAGACCAAGAAACAGGTCTTCACGCCGCTTCAGCTGGATCTGGACGCGCCGTTCAGCGCTCAGTCCGTCGTCACCGAACTCGTCAAGCGAGGTCAGCCAATCGATTTTCTACTGCTCAACGCCGGGATGATCGGTGGCAAGGCGCGCGTGATCACGGCAACGGGCGTCGAGGCCGCGCAGGCCCCGCTGATCGGCCACCATGAACTGACGGTCGGGTTGCTACGCGCCAACCTGCTGAGCCGCAACGCCCGGATCGTCATCGCCGGCGCGGAACCTGCCCGAGGCGACGTCCCCATGTTCAGCTACACCGATGTGGCAGCCCTCGCATCCACGCATTTCCACGGTGACCGGACCGCGGCAGTGGAAGCTCTGATTCGCAGCGGACCCAACGTGAAGTACGAACCCAATCGGGCGTATACCGACGCGAAACTGATTGTTGCTTGGTGGGCCGCAGCGCTTGCCCGCCGGCTGCCTCCCGGCATGGCCGTGTACGCTGTGTCGCCCGGAGCGGCGACCGCGACCAAGGTGGTTCGAAACGTTGTCCCGGCGTTGAAGTATCTGATGATCCCGATCGTGAGCCTCATTCCGGGCATGAATCAGACGCCGGAAATGGCGGCCGGCCGCTACCTCCAGGCATCGGAGTTCGGAACCGACGTCTCAGGGCAATTCTTCGCCTCGCCGCCCAAAAAGGTCACCGGTCCGCTCACGCCGATGCGCCAGCCACACCTTCACGATCGCGCCAACCAGGACGCCGCGTGGCAAGCCGTCGTCCACGTCTCCGGCGTCGACTTTTCCTACGCTGCAGCCCCGAGCGCAGCGTCCTGACCGGGCGCTAGGTATCACTATCTTTTGGTGTTGCTTTGGACGGTCTGGAAGCGCGCAAAAGGAGAGCATGATGCAACTCGATGCAAGCTGGGTCGGCGCGATCGCGTCGGTCGCCTCAGCCTTTGTTGTCGCGATCGCCGCCGTTGCGGCAGTCGCGCAAATTCGCTATATCCGTTCCTCAAACGAGATTACGGTGTTTCTCCGAATGATCGAACGCGTGGATTCTCCCGAGTTCACCGATGCGTTCTCGGCGATCGGACCATTGCGGCAGCGAATGGCAATCGATACCGGCCTGCGGCAACGGCTTTCAAACGACGAGCGCGTCGAATTCCGAAGCTCTCGTGCTCGCCGAATATGCGGACAACATCGATGAATTATGGGACCGGTTGGGCAGATGGTGTATCTGCGACGTCAGGCGCGCGGCCCTTTCGTGGGCGTAGCCTTCGAGCATCTCGCTATGCGCGCACGGCAGTTCGTAAAGGAGGGTCACATGGCGCAACTCTACGGGCGCCTAAAGAAAGACCCGCAGTACGCCGCATTCAAAAACTAATGAAAAGGAAAAGAGTCGCCGGAGCGATCCGGCGACTCTCATCGTTCGGTTGAGCTTACCGGCGCCAATCGCTGTGATCGTCGCGCTGGTGTTGCGGCTGCGCCGAATAGCCGCGGCCTTCGCCTGAGCGATTGTTGCCCTGGTAGCCGTTCCGTTGGTAGCCGTTCCCCTGGTAGCAGTACCCGTTGTAGCCGTACGCTTCTTGGTTCGCTTCGGCGTTCTTATTCGAGACGTTGATGGCGGTGGCGATACCAGCCACCAGCGCGAGTCCGCCGATGATTTCGTTACGCGTAGCGGCCGCTTGGTCCGCGCTCGCCGGTGCGATCGCTGCGAGGCTGAAGCCGGCTGCCAATGCGATGGCGGTTAGTGACGTGCTGAGCTTGTTCATGAGTGAACCTCCACCAACACACTACGGCCGGCGTTATAGGGGAGGCTGGCGTTCTGAGGAGCGTTTGATGAGAATTTCGGACGGAGCCGATCGGTCAATTCCAATTAGCGGGGATGGGCTCTCCTAGGATAGCGAGTGTCTTGATCCGGGGGAGTGCGAGTGCCATCATGCGCGGCATGCGCGCCGCGTCAGCCGCCCAGATGGAACGTCGCCCCCTCGGCTCTTCGAAGCAACTCGTGCCGGTCATCGGTCAAGGCACCTGGTATCTCGACCAGGTCGACCGCCGAGTCGCGATCGCGACGTTGCGCCGCGGCCTCGAGCTGGGAATGACGCACATCGACACCGCCGAGATGTACGGTACCGAAGACATCGTCGGCGAGGCGATCGCCGGCCGGCGCGACGACGTGTTCCTCGTTTCCAAAGTCCTGCCGGAGCACGCTTCGCTCACGGGCACGATCGTCGCGTGTGAAGCGTCGCTACGGCGGCTGCGCACGACATATCTCAATGGCTATTTGCTGCACTGGCGGGGCGAGTATCCGCTCGCCGAAACGATTCACGCCTTCGAACAGCTGCGCCATCAGCAAAAGATTCTGTTCTGGGGCGTGAGCAACTTCGACGTTGCCGACCTGAACGAAGCGCGCGACGCCGCGAGCGGCGTGGGCTTCGTCTGCGACCAAGTTCTCTACCATCTCCAACAGCGCGCGATCGAGCACGCCGTCGAGCCCTGGTGCGAACGGCACGACGTTGCCGTCGTCGCGTACAGTCCTTTAGGGCACGGCCATTTTCCGAGCGACCGCACCACCGGCGGCCGCGTTCTGCGGGAAATCGCGGCCGCCCACGGCGCGACGCCGCGGCAAGCTGCGCTGCGGTTCATCGTCCGCCGCCCGTCGACGTTCGCCGTTCCGAAAGCATCGAGCCCGGAGCATGCGGTCGAGAACGCTGGAGCCGGCCGGCTCGTGCTCACCAAGGACGAGATCGAGCGCATCGATCGGGCCTTTCCGCTCGGTCAACGCCCGCACGTTCTGCCGACACTCTGAGGGCGCGGCGCGGCTATGACTATTAGCGCTTCAAGTTTCCAGCTGTCGCAAGGTGGTAGTGCGGTTTACTTTTCCGCCGCCTCCATTCGTGGGACGATCAAGCACCGTGACGAGCGCCCCCGCGCAGCGGGCGTGAGCGCGCCCGCAAGCGATCACACACACAGGAGATGTCATGGCAGCACCAGTCGTCGGTATCGATCTCGGTACGACCAACTCGGTCATCGCCGCGATGCAGGGCGGGCAAGCCGAAGTTATTCCCAACGCAGAAGGAAGCCGCACGACGCCGTCCGTCGTTGCCTTTACCAAGACCGGTGAGCGGCTCGTCGGACAGCTCGCGAAGCGTCAGGCGGTTGTTAATCCCGACCGAACGATCGCTTCAATCAAGCGCCAAATGGGCACCGACCATAAAGTCAAGATCGACGGGCGGGACTACACGCCCCAAGAGATCTCGGCGATGATTCTCCAGAAGCTCGTAAACGACGCCTCGAACTACCTGGGCGATCGCGTCACCAAAGCCGTCATCACCGTCCCCGCATACTTCAACGATTCGCAGCGCCAAGCGACCAAAGACGCCGGAAGAATCGCCGGCCTGGACGTGCTCCGAATCATCAACGAGCCGACCGCCGCATCGCTGGCGTACGGTCTCGACAAGAAGGAGCACGAGACGATCCTCGTGTGGGATTTAGGCGGCGGAACGTTCGACGTCTCGGTTCTCGAAGTCGGTGACGGCGTGTTCGAAGTGAAGGCGACGAACGGCGATACGCATCTCGGCGGCGACGACTACGACGCTCGCATCGTTAATTGGCTGGTCGCGGAATACCGCAAAGACCAAGGGATCGACCTGAGCAACGACAAGCAGGCGCTGCAACGTCTGACCGAGGCGGCGGAGAAGGCCAAGGTCGAACTCTCGAGCGTCGTGCAGACGTCGATCAATTTGCCGTTCATAACGGCGGATCAGAGCGGCCCCAAACACCTCGAATATACGCTTACCCGGGCCAAGTTCGAAGAGCTCACGCACGATCTCACCGAGCGGACGATTGGGCCGTTCCGGCAGGCGCTGGCGGACGCGGAGATCGATCTGTCGGCGCTCAACGAAGTGATCCTCGTCGGTGGTGCGACGCGCATGCCGGCGATCCAAAGCCTCGTCCGCAAATTGACGAACAAGGACCCAAACCAATCGGTGAACCCCGACGAAGTCGTCGCAGTCGGGGCGGCGATCCAGGCCGGGATCCTTTCGGGCGAAGTCAAGGACGTCGTGCTGCTCGATGTCACGCCACTCTCACTCGGTATCGAGACCATGGGCGGCGTGACGCAGAAGATGATCGAGCGCAACACGACGATCCCCACGCGAAAGTCGGAGATCTTTACGACCGCGGCAGACGGCCAAACCGCCGTCGACATCCACGTCGTGCAGGGTGAGCGCGAAATGGCGGCTGACAACAAAACGCTGGCGCGCTTTCGCCTCGAAGGCATTCCACCCGCGCCGCGCGGCACACCGCAGATCGAGGTGACGTTCGACATCGATGCCAACGGCATCGTGAGCGTTACCGCGAAGGATCTCGGTACCGGCAAGGAACAGCAAGTCACGATCACGGCCACGAGCAATCTCACCAAGGATGAGATCGAGCGCATGGTGCGCGATGCGGAGGCGCATGCCGCCGAAGACCGCCGCAAGCGCGAAGAAGCCGAAATTCGCAACGCTGCATCGAGTACGATCTACACCACCGAATCGGCACTCAAAGACAACGGCGACAAGGTCGAGGCGGGCGTACGCGCACCCGTTGAGAACGCGCTCGCCGAGCTCAAGCGCCTATCGGAAAACGGCACGGCGGCGGAGATCAAGTCGGCGACGGAGCGGATGGACCAAGCTGCGCAGCGATTTGGCGAGGCAGTCGCACAAACGGCCGCTAGCGGAGCGCGATCAAACGGAGCGGGGGGCAATGGGCATTCGTCGACCGGCGGAGCGGGAGCGGGTGCGGGTGCAGGGTCTCGCGGCGAAGACGTGATCGACGCCGAATTCAAAGAGACGTAACGCACGAACATGGAATCGGAATCGGACTCGAGATCGGAGCCGGAGTCGGACTTCCGCGCGAAATATCTCTTTGCGGCGGCGGAACTCGAGAACACGAAAAAGCGAGAACGCCGCCGTGCCGACGAGTTCGCGCGCGCAATGAAGAAGCGCGTGCTCCTACGGTTCTTGCCGGTCCTAGATAATCTCGAGCGGGCCGTCGCTCACCAGGACTCGGAGGCGATGCGCGCAGGTTTGGCGGCGACGTTGCGCGGTTTCGAGTCGGCCCTCGCGAGCGAGGGCGTTGCGCCGATCCTCACGACCGGACAGCGCTTCGATCCCAACCTAGCCCAAGCTGTGGGCACGCAACAGGCGGAGGGCGTCGAGGACGACACGGTGCTGGCCGAAACGCAACGGGGCTACCTCGTCGACGAGGAGTTGTTGCGTCCCGCGCTCGTCATCGTCGCAAAGAATGCGTAGCGCGAATCGATGGCGGTCGCGTATAAGGACTATTATGAAACGCTCGGCGTTCCGAAAACGGCAACTGAGAAAGAGATCAAGTCGGCATATCGTAAGCTAGCGCGAAAGTGGCACCCCGACGCGAATCCAAAAGACCCCAAGGCGGCCGAGGAAAAATTTAAGGAGCTTCAGGAAGCAAACGAAGTCCTAAGCGATCCGGAAAAGCGCCGTAAGTACGATGCACTCGGCAGCGACTGGGCGAGCGCGTCCCGGCAAGCCGACGAACAGCGGCAGCACCGGTCGGAACGAGGACGCACGGTCGACTTCGGCGACCTCGAAGCGGAGTTCGGTGCAAACGGGTTTTCCGATTTCTTCGACAGTTTCTTTTCGCAGGTCGGCCGGCGCGGATCGGCGGCCACCGACGTGCCGCAGCGCGGACGCGACATCGAAGGCTCGATCGAGTTGAGCCTCCGCGATGCGTACAACGGCGGCCCGAAGGCCGTCACGCTTCAGGTCGAAGACACCTGCCCTCAGTGCGGCGGAACAGGCATCCTCGACGGCCGGATCTGTCCGACCTGTCACGGCACCGGTCGCGTTACGACGACCAAGACCTTCGAGGTAAGGATACCGGCTGGGATTCGGGATGGTCAAACGATACGGCTCGCCGGGCAGGGCGGAAAAGGCAGCAACGGCGGTCCGGCTGGAGATTTGTATATGCGGGTCGTGCTGCAAGACGACGACACGTTCGAGCGGGACGGCGATGATGTCTACGTCGATTTCCCAGTGAGCATGTACACGCTCATCCTCGGAGGTCAGGTTCGCGTACCAACGCTGTCCGGAGCGGCGACGATGAAAATACCGCCCGAAACGCAGAACGAGCGACTTATGCGGCTGCGCGGCAAAGGGATGCCCCACGCCGGGGGCGGCCACGGCGACGAGTACGTGCGACTCGTAGCGCTGCTACCGCAGAGACTGAACGAGCACGAACGCGAGATGTTCGAAGAACTTGCAGCGCAATACCCCGTCCCGGCCTGACGATTACGTTTCCGTCTGCGTCAAGTCACCTCGGCGGCCATTCTCGCCCGCCGCAACCGAGTGGTCCGGCTCCGAGCCGAGAACGCGTAACGAGATTTTCAACATCACGAACGGCGACTATTTTCGCTGGCAGCAACGGCTTGTTGCCGATCCCGTACGCTCAGGTCGCGTCATGGGCGTTCGGCGACTTCATCTTCCACAGCGGCTTCGACAACATCAGCAGCACGATCAAGGCGCGCCGCGCCGGCTTCCACGATTGCATCGATACCGAGGAAATGTTTCGCCGCTTCTTCGACCAGCTTCGTGGACGCAAGATCATCCCCGCCTAGCTGGAACTGCTTTGGGACGGTCTGGAAGCGCGCAAAAGGGGAGTATGATGCAACTCGATGCAAGCTGGGTCGGCGCGATCGCGTCGGTCGCCTCAGCCTTTGTTGTCGCGATCGCCGCCGTTGCGGCAGTCGCGCAAATTCGCTATATCCGTTCCTCAAACGAGATTACGGTGTTTCTCCGAATGATCGAACGCGTGGATTCTCCCGAATTCACCGATGCGTTCGCGGCGATCGGACCGTTGCGGCAGCGAATGGCAATCGATACCGGCCTGCGGCAACGGCTTTCAAACGACGAGCGCGTCGAAGAATTTCGCGACATCGGCGTGTTGTTGCAATTTATGGAACATCTCGGGACGCTCGTTGTAACGGGCCACATTTCGGAGGGTCTCGTGCTCGCGGAATATGCGGACAACATCGATGAATTATGGGACCGGTTGGGCGAGATGGTGTACCTGCGGCGTCAGGCGCGCGGGCCTTTCGTGGGCGTAGCCTTCGAGCATCTCGCTATGCGCGCGCGGCAATTCATAAAGGAGGGCCATATGGCGCAACTATACGGGCGTCTTAAGAAAGACCCGCAGCACGCCGCATTCAACAACTAAGTGTATCCAACAGCTGCGACTTCCAGAATAATGGTGCCGCCGGTGCATGTTCGATAAAACCCCGCCGCCAATGGGGAGCTGATGTCACGGCTCGAGATTCCGTCCCCGGCGGCGCTTTTGCAGTACGCTCAGCGTGCTCGACTCGGATCATTCGAAGCGCCGCCGATCGATCGGATAGTGCGGCCGGGGCCAGGTCAGGAATCCGTATGGGACTTTCCGCGACCGCCCCGGGTCGAACCAGTGCATTCACGAGTGCGTGTCGTCGCGCTCGGAACAACAATCGCGGAATCGACCAGTGCGATACGCATCGTCGAAACGGCCGGCGCGCCGTGCTATTATCTCCCACCGGGTGATTGCATGAGTGGAGCGCTCGTCAAGACGGACGAGTGGACGGTTTGTGAATGGAAGGGCATCGCGTTCGCATACGATATCGTAATTGATGGCGAGAGGTTGCGAAGCGCAGCGTGGGCCTATCCTGACCCTCTGACGGATCTGGGTGCGGGTTACGAACGCATCGCGGGGTATTTCGCGTTTTACGCAGCGCGCGTCGATGCTTGTTTTGTCGGCGATGAGCGCGTACGACCGCAGGGCGGTGGATTTTACGGCGGTTGGATTACCTCAAACCTTACGGGCCCCATCAAAGGCGATCCCGGATCAGGCAATTGGTAAAGGCAACTCCCGCTACACGAGCGACGCTTAGGTCATAGTACGTGACCTAAGCACCAATCTTGTGGTTGTAATCGCGAGCGTTTTCTTCCTCGACAGCATCCAGCAGCGATTTGTGGAAGCACTTGCGGTAGCGTTCGATATGAAACCATGCGAGGCTGGTAACTTCTTCGCTGTTGTGCGTGTAGATGGCACGACGCGCGAAGAACACCGTGCGCGCGTTTATTACGGCCGCACCCGCTGGGCTAATCGTGGCGCGCGACGGCAGCGGCACGTTGGCAAACAACACCGCGTGCCTTCGGCCTAACGGAAGCGTTAACTCCACCTTCTGAGGTGGATCGAGCTGCCAGAATAGCACGCGTTACCCGGCCGACGTTATCGCACCGTCGAGCGCGGGTTCGCAGAGCGCTAGGAAGGCGCCGAAGCGGCATTGCCGACACGGCCGTAGCTTCACGAAGGCAGTTTCGTCCCGGCCTGCTCAGCTGCCATATACTCGCCGTACCAGTCGGGCCAGTTGGCGTCAGCCTTCCCTAGGCGCTTCTCGTGTTCCCCATGAGCGACCGCCGCACGCCGCATGGCGTTCGCGAGATCCGGGGCAGATGCGTACGTGGTCGCATTCGGATCTATCCGGCCCGGCAACCGCGTCGTCACCTCCTGGCAAAGCCACCCATTGCCGTCTGGATCGCTGAATGACGCGAAAGAGCCGTAGCTGGCGTGATTGGGCGCGGGCCCTTCGACGCGACCGGCGGCGTCGTCGGGCTGAAACTGTGCGCCGGGCGTTCCCGCGTGAAACGCAATGCTGACCGCGACGCCACGGGCGGCGAGATCATTACGCGCGGCCATAATATCGGACACGGCCAAGTAAAGACCACGCGCGGAACCCGGTTCGGCCGACGTGATGTTCGTACCGAATTGTACAGAGCACGCCGACCCAGGTGGCGTAAACTGCACGACGCGGAATCCGTTGTCGAAGGAGAAGTCGGCGTCGAGGCGCCATCCGAGGCTGGCGTAAAACCTCTTCGCGCGGTCGACATCGGAGACAGAGATAACGATCGCCTCGAGCTTCATATTGATCTTCGCTACATTCGCGTCAAGAGCGCTGGCTTCGTCGGCTTTCATGGTTTACTCCTGAAGATGAGTCACGTGGTATGGCGAGATGATGGTGGGCTATATGCGACACTCGCTGGCATCAAACCGAAATCTGACTTTCAGCGAGCGTCCGCTGCATGCGCTACGCGGCCCTCGCCGTTTCATGGCGGCACGTGTCGAAATATATTTCGGGGATAGCTAGTTGATAGATCGTCATTGCCTCTTTTGCGCTAAGCCGTAATGCAACGATTAGACGAGACACGAAGCGAGGAGAAACTCGCACAGGACGCCCGCATTCAAGCCAGCGGTACCACTCGACGGAGACTCCGGCGAGTTCCGCTACTTCGCCACGCCGCAAACCCGGGACGCGGCGCCGATTCGTGGGCGGCAAGCCGACGTCGCTCGGGTTAAGGCGAGAACGGCTACTCAAGAGAAACTCACGCAACTCTCGCCGGCGTTCGCTGTCAGCTTCCTCCAGGTTGGAGTCAAGATTAGCGCAATGCACGAAACGCATCCCGAATCTCAGCCGAAAGGATCGCCGGCTGTTCCCAGGCGGCAAAGTGGCCCCCCCTATCTACCTCGTTCCAATGGATGAGCTTGTGGTAGTTGCGTTCGCCCCAGCTGCGCGGCGCACGGTAAATCTCGCCCGGAAAGACCGTCACGCCGACAGGGAGCGAGATTTCAATGGCGTTGAACGGGTTGCCGCCGTAAACTTCCCAGTAACTTTGCGACGTGGACGCCGCAGTATTCGTCAACCAATAGAGCGAGATATCGTCAAGCATTTCGTCTTTGGTGAGCGCACGTTCGGGATCGCCGCCGCTGTACGGTCCAGCGGTAAACCGGTCATAAATCCACGCTGCTTGGCCGGTCGGCGAGTCGGCTAAGCCGTAGCTGATGGTTTCCGGACGTGTTCCCATTATCGCCGAGTAGGCGCTACTATGCTTGTAGAAAGCGTCGAGCGATCTAAACGCAGCCAGTTCCGCGTCGGACAGTCCTGCTGGTGCCGGGTCGCCAACGCTCAGGGCCTTTGCTGCATCCGCGGGGACCGTTGCCGGCATGTTGACGTGAATCCCCAACAATCCCGCCGGCTGCTGAAGCGCCATGATATGCGATAAAACCGCACCCCAATCGCCACCTTGAGACACATAGCGCGTGTAGCCAAGCCGCGCCATCAACGTGGCCCAGGCGCTCGCGATTCGCGCTACACCCCAACCCTTCGTTTGCGGTTTCCCAGAAAAGCCGTAGCCCGGAAGTGAGGGCAGAACCAGATCGAATGCGTCTTCTGCACTTCCGCCATACGCAGTGGGATCGGTGAGTGGGCCGACGATTTTCAACAGTTCGAAGATCGAGCCGGGCCAACCATGCGTCATGATCAAAGGCAACGCATTCGGATGCTGTGAACGAACGTGCGCGAACTGAATGTCGAGTCCGTCGATCTCCGTCACAAACTGCGGCAAGGCGTTCAGCTTTGCTTCTCCCCTGCGCCAGTCGTAGTCGCTGCCCCAATAACGCACTAATTCCTGAATCTTTGCAAGTTGCACGCCCTGCGACTGATCTGCGACCGTTTCCCTGTCGGGCCAGCGGGTTGCGGCCACTCGCTGGCGCAGATCGATGAGAGCAGCGTCCGGCACGCTGATGCGGAAGGAGCGAATCGCGTCCGAAGCACCTATTTCAGCGAATTGCAGATGTTGGTTCAAGAGCATTGAGTCCTCCGAGTTCGCGTTGAGGATTCAACTCTATCGTCATCTGCCGGCTAATGATTGCAGCGATGTTCGCTGAATTGTTGATATGTATTCAATATAACGATCTTGCGGACCATCGCAAGATGCTTGTGCCGAGACGATTGGGGTGTTTCGCGAGCATAACGCGGATGAGATCTTCTGGACCGTCGGCGTGCCTGTAAGCCATTTCAAAATCTTGAATGTAGGTCTCCGTATCCGTGATCGATTGCGCGCTATCAACCGCACCTGGACGCTTATGCGACGCCACAACGATGCGCGGGTCGAGGGCCGCAATTTTAGCGAGGCTTGCGAGCCACCCGTGCCACTGCTCGGGCGTTTTCAGGGCGAGGAAGGGATGCACGTCGTTATAAACTACATCGCCGGCAGCGACCAAATTCATCTCCGGAACATGCAACACCGTCGTGTCTTCCATGTCGCTCTGCCCAATGGAGATCGGTACTAACACCCGACCTTCGAGTTCGATCGTATCCGTTTCGAGCGCTTCGGCTATTAAGAGTGGGTGCTCGATTTGACCTGGAAAACGGGTCTCCCACCTTTCCAGGAATACCTTCAGTTGCGCTGCAGCTCGCATCCGTCCGACAACTTCTCTTGTCGCTACGGCGCGCGCTCCCGGGAAGTGCCTGAGGACGATTGCAAGGCCATAAAAGTGGTCGGCGTGTCCGTGCGTGATATAAATCGTTGTTAGGCGCTTTCCAATCGACTTAATCCACTCGCAGAGGTCCTCTACTTCTGTTCTTGTCATAAGCGCATCAACTAATACCGCATCCCGCGCTCCGGAGATAAGTACCGCGGAGGTCGGAGACCAAATGTACTCATCCGCCGGGTCGCGTGACCCGGCGGCGATGTACGGCTTCCCTGGAGCTACGAACACGTCGGCCCTCAACGAAGCAGACATGGATCAGCGTAGGGAGCGGAACGCCGCACGAATCTCGGCAGCGAAGAGTTGCGGTTGCTCCCAAGCGGCGAAGTGACCGCCCTTGTCGACTTTGTGATAGTAGACGAGCTTGTGGTAACTGCGCTCCGCCCAGCTTCGGGGTGCATTGTAGATCTCACCCGGGAACACCGTTATTGCAGTCGGTATAGAGATGTCGACAGCGTTGAAGTTGTTGGCGTTGTTTTCCCAATATAGCCGCGCTGACGAGGCTCCGGTATTGGTGAGCCAGTAGAGCGTGATATCGTCGAGCATCTCGTCTTCCGTGAGCTCACGCTCAGGCACTCCACCGGTGTAAGTCCAGTCCGCGAACTTATCGTAGAACCATGCCGCGAGGCCGGCCGGCGAATCCGCCAAACTATAGCCCACGGTTTGCGGCCGGGTCACCATGATGCCGGCATAGCCGCTGCCTTTGGTGTACAGCAGATTGAGCTGTTCGTAGGCTGTTTTCTCTTCATCGGAGAGGCCGGCCGGCGGCGGATCGCCATTTTGAAGAGCCTTCGCGATCTCCGGCGGGACGGTTGCGGGCATGTTTACGTGGATCCCGAGCAGTCCTGGCGGCGCCTGGCGCGCCATGACGTCGGCGACAACGGAGCCCCAATCGCCACCTTGTGATACATAGTGCTTGTAGCCGAGCCGCTTCATGAGCACGTCCCACGCACGTGCGATTCGTTCGGGTCCCCAACCGGTTGTCTTTGGCTTGCCTGAGAAGCCGTAGCCCGGCATTGACGGCAGCACGAGATGGAATGCGTCTTCGGCACGCCCACCGTAGGCCGTTGGATCTGTAAGCGGCTCGATGACCTTCATGAGCTCGAGGATCGAACCCGGCCAGCCGTGGGTCATGATGAGTGGCATCGCATTTTTGTGCCGCGAGCGGATGTGCGCGAATTGGATGTCGAGCCCGTCGATCTCCGTGATGAACTGCGGTAACGCGTTTAACTTCGCTTCGACCTTCCGCCAATCGTAGCTGGTTCCCCAGTAGCGAACGAGCTGCCGAAACTTTACTAGCTGGACACCCTGCGATCGATCGTCAACGGTTTCGCGGTCGGGCCAGCGCGTCTGCGCAATGCGCCGGCGAAGATCGATGAGTGCAGCTTGCGGCACGTTGAAACGGAAAGGGCGGATCGCTGATTCTGCGCTCGCGGAACCGCTCATAGCGAACTGGGCGACGGCGATACTCATGGCCGCAGTGCCCAAAAAGTGGCGGCGGCGATACATAATTTCATGCATTGGTTCTCCGATTAGGTAAGTGAGATGTTGATCTTACCGGTGGCCTGTCGCGAATGATTGCACGAATGTGCGTCCGATTGTTAATGCGTGTCCAAACAATGCAACTTACGCCACCGACTTGGCGTAATTCCAGCCGCGCGGCGAAATAGGTTCGAGAAATGTGCCTGATCGGAAAACCCAGTGGCAACTGCAATCTGGCTGAGCGGTACGTCCGTTTCTCGCATCAACTTCATTGCGCGTTCGATTCTTGCGCCGACGACATATTCGTGCGGTGTACGGCCAACGCTCGTGCGAAACGCATGGGAAAAGTAAGATCGACTCAGGCCGGCAACCGAAGAAAGCATCGAAACAGAGATCGATTCACTGATCTTTTCGCGTATCGCGCCGTCCACGAGTGAAAGTTGTCGCGCATCTAAGCCTCGACTTGCCGCCTCTGAAATACGCCCTTTCGGGTGGTCATTAGTTTGCACTGAAACGACGACGGTTTTCCCCTCGGTCACCGGAAGCGTAATCGAAATACTCCGGCAGGCTGCGATTGCGTCGATAATGGGTTGAAGTTCAGTAACTACCGATTCGGAAACGGATTGCATCATCGTGTTTCGTCAGTCTTTGAGAAAGCGCAGCACTTGGTCGGTGAACAACTCCGGGTACTGAAAAATTGATCCGTGACCGGCGTCCGGATAGAGCACGAGAAATGCCTGGGGCAGATTTTCCGCCAGGATAAACGAGTTGATCGCGGGGCACATGCTGTCCCAGAGCCCGTTGGCGACGAATGTGGGTTGCGTGATTGTCTTCAGGCGATGATAGTGGTCGTCGCACGGCGCAGCCCAAGCGCCGATGGCCTGCATCTGAGCATCCCGCACTTCAAGCGTGCTGGGAGCATCCGGCGCAGCGCTGCGGGCAGCGAGCCGCTGGACGAATGCGCGCGCCAGCTTCTGACTCGTCTCGGTATGCGCGAACATAAGCGACATGAGATCCTCAGCACCCGGTGAGTCGATTGCTGCATGATCCGTCACGCTACGGTTAGAGCGCCAGTCGAGGTGCTGGCCGCCTTGCGGCCCGGTGCCGGCGAGTATCAGGCGTCGAACCAGGGAGGGGTAGTCGATCGCGACTTGTTGTGCCGCGAATCCGCCCATCGAAAAGCCAAACAGGTCGACAGAATCGAGGTGCAACGCACCGGCGAACGCGGCCACGTGGTGAGCCATGCCCTTGACGGTCGTTGCAGGCGGACCACTCGAACCGCCCACGCCGGCGTTGTCGAAGAGGATTACATCATGGGATGCAGCGAGCGGGTTGACGACCGCGGGGTCCCAGTTGTCCATCGTGCCACGAAAGTGCTGTAGTAATACGAGCGGCCTTTGGCCTGAAGCACCGAATCGCCGATATGCATACCGTACGCCGCCGGCCTCGACCGAACGATTCGGAGCGGTCTCATGTGACTGGCCGGCCATCTGAATGATTTCCATGCCTGAATCACATCACAAGGCTGAGGGCGAATCTATTGTGCCATGGTGTAAACAGAGCCGTGTAACATCAAGGTATAATGGACGTCGGCATTCGAGTGGCTTAGCCTGGTTACACGCGCGAAAGGACCGGTATGGAGAACGAACTCAGCCGCCTCGTCGATGCGCTACCAGGATTGATTTGGACGGCGCTCCCTAACGGGGAAGCCGACTTCCTCAATCAGCAGTGGTTAGCGTATACCGGGCTTAGTGCCGGCCAAGCGTATGGCCTGGGCTGGATCGATGCAGTCCACCCCGAGGATATCCCCGACTTGCTCGTCCGTTGGCAATCCACTTTGGCTTCGGGCGAGCCGCGCGAACTGGAAGCCCGTCTTCGGCGGTTCGATGGAGAGTATCGGCGCTTCGTATTCCACGCTCGCCCAATCGTCGACGCATCTGGAGCGATCGTCAAGTGGTGCGGAATTAACACGGATGTCGAGGATCGGCGAAGAGCGGAGGATGCGCAAAAGGAGCAGGATAATCGCTTTCAGCTCACGTTCGACGGCCTCCCCACGCATGTCGCTCTTTCAAACGCCGGCGGCGAGATCGAACGCGCTAATCGCAACTACCTAGAATATTTCGGCGCCCCGCTAGATGAGCTGAAACTTCAGGGTCGCTACCACAACTGCCATCCGGACGATCGCCCCACTGTGCTGGCTGCACACGCTGCGGGAATCGCCGCCGGTCAGCCCTTTGAGCTTGAGACCCGCCGGCGGCGCTTCGATGGGATCTACCGCTGGTTCAAGATCCGCTACTCCCCGGTGCGCGATTCGAATGGAAGAATTAGCTTCTGGTACCTACTGCAAAGCGACATCGACGATCAGAAGCGTGCCGAAAATCTGCTTGCCGGCGAAAAGCAATTGCTGGAAATGGTGGCGAGCGGGGCCTCGCTGTCGGCGGTACTTGATACTCTCTGTTTACTTGTCGAAGACGCAGCGGACGGCTGCTCTTGCAGCGTCGTGTTGGTCGATCCGACCGGCACGCGCCTCGAACACGGCGCGGCGCCGAGTCTTCCCCCTGCCTTTACCGCCTCGATCATTGGGCGCCCCGTGAATCTCGACTCAGGCCCGTGCGCGATGGCGGCGTTTCTAAACGAACAAGTTATCGCTGCGGACCTTGCGACTGAAACACGCTGGGAGCCCTACCGATGGTGCCCGATGGCCTTGTCCCACGGACTCCGAGCTGCGTGGTCCACGCCGTTCTCCTCCACCGATGGGAGAGTCTTAGGTGCCTTTGCACTTTACTGGAACGCGCCCGGATCACCGACATCACTTCACCAAAACCTGATCGAGCGATTTGCCCATCTCGCAAGCATCGGCGTCGAGCGCGTTCAGAAAGACACGGCGATTAGGCGGAATGAAGCATTTCTGACCCAAGCTCAGCATCTAAGCCAAACTGCGAGTTTCTACTGGCGAGTCGCGACGGAAGAAATCACCTGGTCGGAGGAGGCGTACCGCCTTTTTGAGCTCGATCGTTCTGGCCCCATAACGAATGAACTTATCTATTCGCGTATTCATCCGGAAGACCGAGCATACTTATTTGGAATGATGGACAAGGCGCGTCACGGCGAGGTCGTCGATTTTGCTTACGAACATCGGCTGTTGATGCCCGATAAAAGAATTAAGTACGTGAGTATGGCTTGCCACGGCGCCCGCGACGCCAAGGGTGATCTCGAGTACATTGCAGCGGTGCAAGACATCACGGAGCGCCGCCAATCCGAGGAAGCTCTCGGCAAAGCCCGATCAGATCTCACGCACGTAGCCCGGGTCTCGAGCCTCGGCGCGCTTACAGCGTCGATCGCACACGAAGTCAACCAGCCGCTATCGGGCATCCTTATGAATGCCGGAACGTGCCTGCGCTTGCTCGACTTAGATCCGCCGGATATTGGCGGTGCCCAAGGATTAGTACAGCGCATTACTCGGGACAGTAACCGCGCATCTCACGTGATTGCACAGCTACGTTCTCTCTTTTCCAAGAAAGAGGCCGCTGCCGAACTGGTAGATCTAAACGAAGCCATCCGCGAGGTCATCGCTTTGTCGCGTAGCGAGCTCCAACGGCTTCGGGTTGTTTTACAGTTAGAGTTTACGGCGGATCTTCCACGGGTTATTGGCGACCGAATTCAACTTCAGCAAGTCATCCTTAACCTTCTTCTAAACGCGGCGGAAGCAATGCGGGAAATTGACGATCGCCCGCGACAGCTCACTATCCGAACAGTACAAGACGACGACGCTCACGTGCAGCTAACTGTCCAAGATGCCGGCACGGGGTTCGACCCGCAGGCCGTTGAGAAGCTGTTCGACGCTTTCTACACCACGAAGAACGGTGGAATGGGTATCGGCTTATCCGTTAGCCGCTCAATTATCGAAAATCACCACGGTCGTCTGTGGGCATTGGCAAACGAAGGTCCGGGCGCCACCTTCTCGTTCGCACTGCCGTCCCAACCACTGGAGGCGCCAACGTTGCAAACGCGTCATGCGGTAAGTAATGCGTGATGGCGCAATTATCGCTGCCGCTCGATAGATTCTGGCGCGTCGCCGTTCAGGGAACGCTCGGATGTATCGCTGTTATATTGGTGACCCTGGTTTGCTTTGCGCTGCATCTGAAGCTCGCCGCGCCGCTATGCCTGGACCTGACTGTCGTCGTTCTGTTGTCGCTGCAAGGTAGCTTTCTTACATCGGCCCTCATATCAATTTTTGCGGTAGCAACTCTGGATTACTATTTCACCGATCCTCTTTATTCGGCATTGATCCTCGATCCCGTGGATGGCTTTGCCATTGTTCTTTTCTTGCTAACGGCAGCCGTGATCACCATGCTGGTGTCTCGACTGCGCGTTCACGGTGAGCAGCTTGCCACGACGAACGCGAAGCTCCGGGAGCAAATTGCGGAAGTCAAATATGCGCAAGATCAAGTCGGTCTAGCGCGCGTCAATCGCGTTACGCTTATGGGCGAGCTGACAGCATCCATCGCGCACGAAGTCAATCAGCCGCTTACCGGGATACTCGCACATGCCGGGACTGCGCTGCGGTATCTCGAGCGAGATCTTCCCGATATCGGAGAGAGCAAGCACTACCTTGGCCTTATCGTTCGCGATTCTAAACGCGCAGGCGAGGTGATCGCTCAGATACGCGCGCTCGCTAGAAAAACTCCGCGGCAAAAGCGTCAGATAGATATCAATGAGGTGGCTCGCGAAGCAATCGCCTTGACGAGCCGTGAACTGGAATCGAGCAAAGTAGAACTGCGCACGGATCTCCAGAGCAGCTTGCCACATATCCAGGCGGATAGAATCCAGGTGCAGCAAGTGATTCTGAATCTGATCGTCAATGCTATCGAGGCGTTGAACGAGTCTCAGAACGGGCGTCGCGAAATACTGCTACGATCGGGTCCCAGCGACTCGAACGGCGTATTCTTTGAAGTACGTGATTCGGGCATTGGCCTTAATGTTTCGAGCCCTGATGAGCTCTTCAAATCATTTTACACCACGAAACCGGAAGGCATGGGGATGGGCCTCTCCATCAGCAGGTCGATCGTCGAAGCGCACTGCGGACGGCTCTCGGCGTCACCAAACGAACCTCAAGGTGCCGTTTTCCGATTCACTTTGCCAACCGAGACGGTTTGATGCCCGAAGACGGTGCAACCGTTCTCGTCGTCGACGACGACCCATCGGTCCGCGAGGCCATCGAGGGCATTGTAAAGTCGGTCGGATTACAGGTGAGGAGCTTTGACTCAACGCAGGCATTTTTCCAGCTCGAACTCCCGCAGGGCCCGAGCTGCCTTGTGCTTGACGTGCGGTTACCCGGATTGAGCGGCCTCGATTTTCAAAATGCGCTGGCAAAGGCCGACATCCCGATTCCGATCGTCTTTATTACCGGCTACGGCGACATTCCCATGTCTGTACGTGCCATGAAGGCCGGCGCAGTAGAGTTTCTCACTAAGCCTTTTACAGATCAGGATTTGCTGGATGCGATCCACCACGCATTGGAACGTGATCGCCGAACGAAGCTACAGCGCGCTGAACACTCACTGTTAGAAGAACGCTTTGAGACCCTAACCGATCGCGAGCGCCAGGTTATGGCATTGGTCGTTGCGGGCAAGCTTAATCGCGAAATAGCTGCCGACTTTGGGACTACGGAGATTACGGTCAAGGTGCAGCGGGGACAGGTGATGCGCAAAATGGGAGCCGATTCCGTTGTTGCGTTGGCCCGAATGGCCGACAAGCTTATCGATCAGCTGCGATAGGGTTCGCAAAGTATACGTCTTCTTATACCTTCGTATAATGCGGAACGGATATATGCACAATTGCAGTCCATATCGTAAGCTGCTAGTCTCGTTCGGTGGAAACGTCTCAACTGCCAGCTTCCTTTTTGGTCGCCATCGTCGATGACGATGAGTCGGTGCGCAGCGCCGTCGAAGGCGTGCTGAAATCCGTTGGATTCCGGGCTCAGACGTTCACCTCGGCGGAAGCGTTCTTAGCGGCGGGGTTAGAGAGCGAAGCTCGGTGTCTCATCACTGATCTTCAGATGCCCGGCATGAACGGTCTTGAGTTGCAAGCGAAATTATCGCAGAGCAACTGGGCGATACCGGTCATTTTCATCACAGCATTCGGTGAACCGCAGATGCGTGAGCGCGCAGTCAAAGCCGGCGCCGTTGGCTTTTTGGATAAGCCATTCGATGACAACAAGCTGATCGCCGCTGTCCGTACGGCGCTTAATATCTGACTATTCGAAGCGTAAGTCTCACGAGGCATCCACAATGACCGCTTTAGCAGAGTACTCACCTGAGAAGACTGTCAAGCCGACCGTATTTGTCGTTGACGATGACCTCTCGATGCGCGACGCCATTGAATCGCTAGTTCTTTATGCTGGTTGGCAACCGGAGACCTTCGACTCTGCAGATGCGTTTCTCGCATACCCGCGCGTTGATGTCCCAAAATGCCTCGTGCTTGACATAACGCTTCCAGGCCTTAACGGGCTGGATCTTCAAAAGATTCTTGCCGTCGATCAGCTTTGTATGCCCATCATTTTCATAACCGCCCACGGAGACGTGCCCACAAGCGTTCAAGCAATGAAGGCCGGCGCATTTGAGTTCTTAACAAAGCCGATCAGCAGCGACGTTCTGCTAACAGCCATGCGAAGTGCCATCGACCGAAGCCAAGAAGCTCTTGCAGACAAGGCCGCGCTGCTATACCTGCAGGAGCGTTATGCCTCGCTCACGGCTCGTGAACGGGAGGTTATGGCTTTGGTGGTGGGTGGCATGTTGAATAAACATGTAGCGAACAAACTCGGCATCAGCATCATTACGGTTAAGGTTCATCGAGGTAAAGTGATGCAAAAAATGAACGCTGGCTCGTTCGCTGAGCTCGTCAACATGGAGGCGAAGCTCCGTCAGGCAATGGCGTAAGTCGTTGGAAGAATGTGCGATTGCAAGAGGGGACGCTCGTTCTATCTTGCACGAGGCAGACGTTCTATGTTGTTCATATCATGAACACGACGACGATCAAAGCTTCGCTCCTGGGAGTTACCCTTGTCTGCACGATGACGCTCGGAGCGATCGCTGACGACGCGAAAAGCGCTGCGCCTTCGGAGCCGCTGCCAGTACGGATAGACAACAGCCTTAACGCTGTGTTCGGCGCGCATTCTGGTGCACGTGCGGTTCACGCCAAGGGCGTTGTACTGGTGGGTTCCTTTACGCCGAGCGCCGAGGCCAGATCGATTACGAAGGCTGCGTTCCTGCAACAGATCAAAGCAGTCCCGGTAACGGTTCGCTTTTCTAACGGTTCCGGTGTGCCTACCGTTGCTGATACTGATCCGTCTGCGCTGCCGCGCGGTTTTGCGGTCAAATACCACTTGCCGAACGGCAGCGATATGGACACACTCGCACAGTCCATCAACTTCTTCCCAGTGCCGACGGGTGAAGAGTTTGCAAACCTCTTTAGAGCGATTGCCGCGAGCGGGCCGCATGCTCCAAAACCCACCGCTCTTGATACCTACCTAGGAGCTCATCCAATCGCACGGGCCTTTCTTGCGTATCGCACCCTGCCGGCTGAAAGCTACGCGACGCTCGCATACTTCGGAATCAATTCGTTTAAGTTTACCAACGATCGTGGTGATATTCACTATGGCCGGTACCTCTTCAGGCCGCGCGCCGGCGCCCACTATCTGCCGGCAAACGCGACGGCCGATCTGTCGCCGAATTATTTGGTAGACGAGATTACACGCCGAGTTCGCAATGGCCCCGTTTCTTTTGACTTTTACGTGCAAATTGCAGCTGGTGACGACGATATCCGCAACCCATCTGTTGCGTGGCCAGTGACACGACGTATGGTAAAGATGGGGACGATTCTAATACGCAGCACGGTTGCAGACTCGGCGGCTGTGCAAAAGACCTTACTTTATTTGCCGACGTCTGTTCCTGAGGGCATCGAACCGGCGGACCCAATGATCGCGATTCGCACTGCCGAGTACGGCGTATCTTTTAGCCATCGATTGACTCGCTAGGCCGCTTACTCAATGAATACTTTACGCATTGGATTCAAAAGCGCGGCAGTCGCGCTTTTAGCAGTCGGCGCGTTGTTCGCCGGCTGGAACGTCACGCAAGGCGCGGTGCCCGACCGTTTTACGACTGAGAGCAACGCCTGGATAAACTCCCCTATGCTGACCAGCGAGTCGCTGCTCGGAAAAGTCGTGCTGGTCAATTTTTGGACCTATTCATGCATCAATAGCCTGCGCGCTTTACCGTACACCGAGAGCTGGGCGGTAAAATATAAGAATGCGGGCCTCGTCGTGGTCGGCGTGCACACGCCGGAATTCTCGTTTGAGAAGGAGCGCCCGAACGTCGAGCGTGCCGTACGTGATTTGAGCGTCACCTACCCGATCGTCATGGACAGCAACTATCGGATCTGGCAAGCCTTCAGCAATGAGTACTGGCCGGCGTTTTATCTGATCGATCGCAAGGGTGTCATTCGTGCCCATTACTTCGGGGAAGGCGAATACGCCGACGCCGAACGCGAGATTCAGAAGCTGCTACACGAAGGCGGAGTAGTGCCCGTGCCTTTCGGTGCCGTGAACCCATCAGCGGGCGGAGTGAAGGCCGCACCTGATTTCGCTGGCGGCCAGTCTCCCGAATCCTACCTCGGCTATAATCGCGCCGAACGTTTTGCTTCGACCGAACGGTTGACGCCGGCTGCGCAAACGACCTACAGCTTGCCGCCCGAACTGGCTTTGAATCAGTGGGGACTGAGTGGTTCGTGGAGCGTCGGCAGCGAGAGTGCCGTGCCGGTCTCCGTCTCCGGCACGATCGAATTTCGATTTCACAGCCGCGATCTGCACATGGTGTTAGGCCCAACCAAGGACGGCAAACCCGTCCGCTTCCGGATAACGCTTGACGGCGCTGCGCCCGGTGCCGATTGCGGGATCGACTGCGCATCTGACGGCAGCGGCGAGGTCCGCCTGCCGCGGCTCTATCAGCTCGTCAGGCAAAAGGGTCAGATCAAAGACCGGACGTTCGAGATTAGATTCCTTGACGCCGGCGTTCGCGCTTACGTCTTCACGTTCGGTTGAGCCGTGACGGTGTAGTCGCCATCGCACAACAAACCGGTTCACAAAGCACCTATGTTCCCAGCGTATTCGTGAAGAATTTATGCCGCCCCCTTAGGCTCCGCCGGTTTCCCCGGTGTCGTCTTGTGCACCGTCGCAGTCTGAGCTCTCCCGGATTCTTCGCGGCGGCCTCGGAGAATGGGGTAACGATGCGCAGTGCCTTGCGTGCAACGATAATCGAGCGTGGTCAACCCCTCGCATTCAATCGAAACGTTCGTGTTGCGTTCATGCGGCGCGCCGGATATCCGGGGCCCACGCGACGCCGGTATTTATCTGGGATCTCGGTCGAGAGTGCTACCCATACGCAAAACCTGACTCATGCTTTTCCTAGGCACTCGCCTTCGTATAAGTCGGTTGATCACTCCCGATTGTTTGGTGCGGAGGTTTGTTTCGTACCTAATGCTCAGGAAGAGCAACGATAAAACAGCCCAACGAACGCGAGCGCCGTTACGACGAGGCGGGTGCGACACTGACAAAAGCCTAAGGCCATCCCGCCGTGAAGAACCGGAAACCGCCTGCTGCTGCCGCAACGAATGCTCTTTCGAGCCTATCCGACGAAGCGGGACTACGGCGCAACCCACTCCTGCTTGCCGCAAGAACCGTCCCGGCGTACGGAGCACTGCGCAGCGCGATTCTACGAGCGCTGCACTCACTCACGTGGAATGAACTGAGCAGCAGACCGGAGCACCGCCGCCATTACGAGATCCTTGCGCGGTGCGACCTGCAGGGTGAGGCGCACAAAGGAGTCTTTGCGGCGCTAGGCATTTCTCGCCGTCAGTTCTATCGCGAGCGCCAAGCGGCTGCCCTTCGACTTGCTGCCGCAATCGAGTCCGAGCTGCAACGGCTGCAGTCGACCCTTCCACGCTACCTGTCACCAATAGTCGGCCGCCTGGATGATATCGCGAATATTGGATCCGCAATACAACGGGAGCCGCTGTTGACGATAACTGGCCCGGGAGGCGTCGGAAAGACGCGACTAGCCGTTCACGTAGCACAGGAACTGCTCGAAGCGTACGACGGTGAGATCTACTTTGTTGACCTAGCGCGCGTTGCGGATCCCGTAGGCGTGCCGAGTGCGATTGCGGACGTGCTCGGCATTGCCGACGAACAAGCGTCGCACCCATTGACAGCGCGAATCGCTACAGCCCTGAACGGTAAAACGGCGCTGATCGTGCTGGATAACTGCGAACATGTGGTCGCGGCTGCGGCCGCCGTAGCTGAGGAGCTCATTCAATCTTCGCACCAGGCGCGCATTCTTGCGACGAGCCGGGAGCCGCTTGGCGTAGCCGACGAAGCGGTTTATCGTTTGCAGCCCTTCGCCGAGGCTGAGGCCGTCGAACTTTTTGTCGCGCGGGCGCGAAGCGCGCGGCGCGATTTCGAACTTACCGACGAGAATGCGGCTTCCGTAACGGGGATCGCGAGGCGGCTGGACGGCATTCCACTTGCGATTGAAATCGCCGCCGCACGTTTGAAAGCACTAAACCTCGAGCAGTTAGAGATGTGCCTTGAGGATCGTCTCTTATCGCTCGCAAGCCCGAAGCGCTCGGAGGGCCGTCATCGGACACTTTCCGCGATGATCGAGTGGAGCTACGATCTGCTCTCCGTCGCGGAACAAACGGCCCTGCGGCAAGTAGCGGTTTTTCGCGGCGGCTGCACCCTCGAAGCCGCCGAGGCCATTTGCTGCGCCGAACAGGTTGCTGGTTGGAATATTCAAACTGCGCTCGAGGCCTTAGTCGACAAATCGTTGATCGTATTCAGTGGCGCGGCCGAGCACTCGCGTTACAGCATATTGGAGCCGACCAGACAATTTGCACTCGCCCGGTTAACGCGCGACGAGGCCGCCCAGGTTGGTGCGCGCCATGCATCGTTCTTCGCCGGGGTGGCAAAGCTCAGGCACGATGACTATTGGCGCGCCGATACCGCATCGTGGCTGGCATCGGTTCGCCGCGACCTCGACAATTTTCGCGCGGCGATCGATTGGGGATTGAGCGACACCGGCGATCCCGCAGTGGCGGGCCTGATCGTTGGAAGTCTGCGGCGATTCTGGTGTTCGTGCGCAAGTCGCGAAGGGCGCTGGTTCCTCGAGCGCGTAAAGCCGGCAATTGGTCGTGCCGGGCCGGACCTGGCGTTAGGACTGTTGGCCCTCACGGAGGCGCATCTCAGGGCGTATTCGACGCTAAACGGACTGGCTGCGGTTGAAGCGGCAAAGCGTTTAGCGGGCGTCGATGAGGCCGCACGAGTCGAAGCACTTTTGCTCGGAGCACAATCGCTTTCGCTCGAGGGCCGGCTTCAAGAAACGATCGAGACGCTCAAGACGGTATTGGTGGCGGCCCGCGCTACGCAAGTGCCGCACTTAATTGCGCGGGTTCTTTGCTTTGCGGCGAACCGAGTTGGCGTCGCCGGCGATCCAGAGCGCGCAAGCATGCTCTTTGAGGAAGCGGCGATGCTTTTGGAAGATTGGCATGATTCGCTGGAGTTTGCAAAACTGCAATACCTGTGGGCAGAGCTCGACTTCTGCCAAGGCGATGCCGATGCAGCCATCGTGCATTCGCGCGCGGCCGAGCTGGCCTTGCGCGCCGCCGACGCGGAGGGGTTTCTCCCCGCGGTGATTGTGAATCGCGCCGCGTACTTGCTCGCCCTTGGGCAGTTCGATGAGGCGATGTTCGCTTGCCGGCAGGCCGTGAAGTCGGCATTGACGAGCGGCGCTGCGGGGACGATTGTAATGGCCGTAGGGCACGTCGCGCATGTAGCGGCTGAACGCGGGAACTTGGCTCGAGCGGCAAGCCTGCTCGGTTACGTCAACATGGAGTACGACACAACGATCCAAACGAGCAAACGCGAGAATACCGAGCAGATCGGTTACGATCGCACGATCGCGTTGATTCGCGCGGCACTCCCGGAAGAGCGAATTAGCGCGCTGATGGCCGAGGGGGCGGCCATGGGCCAAGCAGCCGCCTTAGCGCAGGTAGCCGCACTGGCGTAGTTGGCACTTTCCCGGCACTCGATGCGGGATTACGGGGCATACCCGCGGGGAACGCGCTGAGCACTAATGTACGATTCCGTCAAACATCGGAGATTTAGTGAAGAAGATTCTGACGCTCGTCGTGGCTGCAGTTCTTTTGTTGTCAGTTGCGGCAAGCCCGTACGCTAAGGCATCAACCGATGGTCACGTGCTCCAACCGCTACCGCGAGATCTGGAAATTCAGTTAGCGCTCAGCGCTCTTCCGCCCTATCTCAGAGACAAGGCAACTGTTTATGTTTTGAATCCTGACAAGGGCTTTGATGTCGCCCGGCCCGGAACGAATGGATTTCACGCATTCGTTGCGCGAACGGGCGACGACTCGTTCCGGGGTACTTGGCCTTTAAAAAAATATCGCGATGATATTCTCTACCCCATCTCGTTTGATAGTACAGGTGTGAAGGCAGGGATGCAGGTCTTTATTGATGCTGCTGCGCTGCAGGCTAGAGGCACGCCGCCTGAAGAGCTGAAGCAGATCATCCAAGAGCGTTACAAGACTGGCTATTACAAACCGCCGGTGCGACCTGGTGTTTCGTACATGATATCTCCCATCCTAAGAACGTATGTCAATCCGGAGATTAGTGACCAAGTCGCTACTACCGTCGTCCCTCACATAATGCACTATGCTCCCTACCTTTCCACGAAAGATCTCGGCGGTAAATTTCCAACACCGGAACAATTGCGTTTCTTCAGCACGCACGGGCGCTACCAGGACACGCCGTCTCCTTTCGTCATCATGCACGGTATGCACGGGTATTTCATTCAGTTTCTCGGCGTAGCGGAAAGAGATGCCATCGTCAAGCAATACGCACCGATGCTCGCACGACTCTGCAGGATCAAAGAAGCGTGGTGTTTGCCTGAGAAGTTGCCTTCGCTAGCGCCTGGGCAAATGTAGGTAAGGGGACGACGAAATCAGCCGGTGGCACTCCTTTGGCACCGTTGCAACGCTTAATGCGCCTATCCTACGGAAAAACCACCGATATGGAGTCGCAAAAGGGCGGCTGTTCGACCGCTGACCGCACCGATCGTAATAAGCGTGCACCATGAGCGCGGCGTCTAAGCTTTTGCCGCTGGGCGGCCTAGCAATCATCGCGGCTGCCACTTGGGCCTATCTTTTCACCATCGCGATGACATTCACGAAGAACGTTATGACCATGCCGGACGGAGCCCTCATGACGGTCCCCATCGAGTGGGCGCCTGCGCATGTCATGCGCCTCTTTCTGATGTGGGCGGTGATGACGGTGGCGATGATGCTACCGAGCGCATTGCCGGCAGCCGCACGACTTTCCGGTCCGCCGATGCTCCGCTTCGCGGGAGCCTACACGGCGGCGTGGATCGCGTTCGCCGTGGCCGCAACGCTTTCACAATGGCTGCTGTCGTCAGCTGGTTTAATGTCCGATGGAATGGCGCTCTCCAACAAAATACTTGCCGGGGCTATCCTCATCGCGATTGGGCTTTACCACTTGACGCCACTGACGGCCCAAGATCTCGAACGCTGCCATAATCGCAAAGATTACGTCGTGGCCTGCCTCAGGTGCTGTGCGCCGCTGATGCTTATTATGTTCGTCGTCGGGACCATGAACCTGACATGGTCGATTGGACTCACCCTCTTTGTCGCGACGGAAAAAGCTTGGAACCGCGGCGTCTGGCTCGCGTGGGTTGGAGGATTGACCCTCGTTACCTGGGGAGCGTCGCAACTCTTGAGCACATGAAGTCAGCTAGATGTCAGCAACCGCGGCGTCGCGCACGATCGAGATCGAGCGAAGCGCGAAAGGATCGTATATCGTGGATTCAAGTCTCTTGATGCCGGGAGCCGGAGAAGAGTACCGGCTCTCGCGGGATCGCCTTCGCTCGGCAGAAATCGACTTACGCGATCGCATTGAGGCGGTAGCGGCGATGCGCCGAGAACTGCCACCGGGCCCGCCCGTTCTAGATTACGCTTTCATCGAAAGCAACAATCGCGTTCGCCTCTCGCAGCTATTCGCTGCGGATAAGCCGTACTTGATTGTCTATCATTTGATGTATTGGCCTGATGACGGTTCATTCTGCCCGAGTTGCTCGATGTGGATCGATGGATTCAACGGCATCGCTCCGCACATCACGCAGCAGGTAAACTTCGTTGTTGCCTCCCGAGCCCCAATCGAGCGAATCCATGAGTGGGCGGAACATCGGGAGTGGCGTCGCCTGCGCTTTCTTTCCGACGAGGGAGCGGTTTTCGCGCAACATATTGGCGCCGAAGATGGCGAAGGCAACCCGGATTCGACGATTGCCGTGTTCGCAAAAGAGAGCGGCGGCGTTCGCCACGTCTACACTGCGCATCCGACGCTGGAGGGGCGCGGTCAAGGCTTGGATTTGCTGACTCCGGCGTACGCACTTCTCGATCTTACGCCGGCCGGCCGTGGCGACTGGGATCCATCGAATGAGGCATTCGACGAACAAGTGTCCCTCTGTTGACACCTCGAACCTTGACCAGATCGGAGATAAAAATGCAGACATCGTATGAGAACAGCAGCCATGGCGAACCGCATATGAAAACGCCGCCGGTTGTGTCGCCGCAAGAGTGGCAGGCTGCGCACGAACAACTGCTCGCAAAAGAAAAAGCCCAGATGCAAGCCCATGACGCGCTTGCGGCCGAGCGCCGGCGGATGCCGTGGGTGGCTGTTCAGAAAACGTACGAATTCGAGGGGCCAGAGGGCCGGGTTAGCCTGCTCGACCTGTTCGAGGGCCGCCGGCAATTGATCGTCTACCGCGCGTTTTTCGAGCCCGGAGTGTTCGGGTGGCCCGAGCACGCTTGCCGCGGCTGCTCACTCGGGGCGGATCAGGTTTCCAATCTCGCCCATCTCCACGCGAGAAACACGACGCTTGCGTACGTGACGCGCGGACCGCAGGAGGCGGTCGCACGCCTCAAACGCCGCATGGGTTGGGATATGCCATGGTACACAATGACCGACGCTTTCGACTCCGACTTCGGCGTCGATGAGTACCACGGCCACAACGTATTCTTTCGCGATGGCGAACGCATCTTTCGCACCTACTTCCGAAACTGGCGTGGGGATGAGGAGATGGGGACCGTCTGGAGCTACCTCGACATTACGCCGCTCGGCCGTCAGGAAGCTTGGGAAGACTCGCCGGAAGGCTACCCGCAAACCCCGCCCTACGAGTGGTGGAACTGGCACGACAACTATGACGCCGAGGCCTCGCCCAACCCCGCGTGGGTCCAGGTGTCCGAAACTGGTACAGCCGCATTCCAAAAGCAGCACGAAGCGTAGACGAGAGCATAAAAGATGAAAAAAAAGACATCGATGACCAGAGATCGGCAGGCAATGGATGTTGTTACAGGAGCGATGCCGCCGGTCGTTGACCGGGACAGTTGGCAAGCGCAGATAGATGCTCTGCTTATCATTGAGAAAGCGCACACTCGCGCGGGTGACGCGATCGCCGCGGCGCGTCGGAGATTGCCGATGGTAGCAGTCGACCCCGAAATCACACTTGTAGGGCCCAACGGGCCGGTGACGCTACTGGACACGTTCGAAGGCAGGCAGCAACTCGTAGCGTACTATCACATGTTTTTCCCCGGCAAAGCCGCCGCCGAACAATGCGAGGGTTGTACGTTTTTCAATGGTCAGGTGCGGGAGCTAGCGTACCTGAACGGGCGCGGCATTACCTATGCGACGTTCTGCTGGGGGCCCTACGATGAAAGCGTTCGCTACCGTGATTTCATGGGCTGGGACGTGCCTTGGTATTCGGTTGGAAAGTCGGCTGATCAACTGCGCGCCGGCAGGCCGTTCAACGAGTTCTTCCTTGCGTGTTATCTAAGACACGATGACAAGGTGTTCGAAACGTATTGGACACGGGGTCGGGGTATCGAAGGCATGAGTCCCACCATGGGGATCATGGATAAGACAGTATACGGACGCCAAGAGGATTGGGAAAACTCTCCCGCCGGTTGGCCCCAGTCGGACGTCATGTCATCGCTGCGCAGCGACGGGCGCCCAAAGGCTCAGTGGGCCCGCGTAAAGGCCGGGCGCTCTGACGACCTTCTAACGGGATAATGAGTTCAAGACGTTGCCGCTTGGCTGAGTGGCCGCAAAGCCGGGTATCAAATTAACAGCATCCAAATCCGAGACGAGGGTGGGAAGCATGCCAAAGTTCCTTACAATTGGATACGGCGATGAAGCGGGGTACAATCGAACGCCACCCGCCGTACGCGACGCCGCGCATGCGCATGATGCACATTTACGTAACGCAGGAGCCATCATTGGTATGGCGGGCAGCCCGCTGCAGGTGCGGAATCCAGTTGGGGAAGGCGTGCAAACGACTCCGGGAGCTTTCATGCACTCTGACCTGCCAATCGCGGGTTTCGGGTTGATCGAAGCAGCGAATGTCGAAGACGCAATTGAGAAGGTTGCCCAGACACCGTGTGCTGTGGGGTACGGCGTTGTGGAGGTATGGCCGCTAGAGTAAAAACCTTTAGGCGGTTAAGCGCTCGTACCATCGCGCAATGAAGTGTGTTTTGCGGAACCGTATAGTGGCCATCGCACAGCATATCGCAACTACGCCGTCGACACCACGCGCAGCGGTGTCGTGCGGCGGGTGAGTTCGCGTTCGCGTACCGCAACGAGCGTAGGGCGGTCTTCGAACGGCGTGCACGTGATGATCGTGCTGGCGCCGGGAGCGGAGCGCTTGTGTTTGCGCACGGTGGCGCGGATGTCGTAGCCGGCGAGTTCGCACAGATGCCCGCCCTCGCCGTTCCAGCGCACGCGTTCGATCGCGGTCTCGAGCCGCACCGATGCGAAGTAGCGCAGTTCGCTCGATGCCTCCACGCCGAGCGCGACGAGCAACGTGTTCGCGCGGTGCGCGAGGCTCGCGAGACGCGTCCACGTGGCCGAGCCCGTGCCGCGGCCGCTCGGGAGCGCCGGGATCACGACCACGCCGAACGCGCCCGAGCGCAACACGATGTCGGCGGCGCGCGCCGCGCCGACCGGGCCGCTCACCGGAACGCACATCAGGCGTTCGAGCCGCACGCCGGCGGCAGCGAGGGCCGGCGGAAAGAGTTCGGTGCCGATCAGCGCGCCGAGGCCGCGGCTGGTGGCGACGGCTAGGAGGCGCGCAGCGAGCGCGCTGCGTCCGGAACTGGGTGCGCCCTCGAGCGCGGCGATCGTCCCGCGCGGGAAGCCGCCGCCGAGGATGCGGTCGAGGTCGGCGAGCCCGGTGCGCAGCACCTCGTCTTCGCCCCGGGTAAATGCGGCGGCCGAGGCCTCGCGGTGGCGCTGGTCGAGGGTCTCGCGAAGGGCGGCGAACGCCGAATCGACTGGCATGGGAGCCCGATAATATCGAACATATGTTCGATTGTCAACGGCCTGAGGCTACAGAGGCGGGCCTTGGTAGCAGATGCAGACGTGCTCGAGGAGCGCGTCGCGTGAGGTGACCGCGAGCTCTTCGTTCACGTAACGGATGCATTCGAGTTCTTCCAGCGCGGCCATCGGCGCGCGAACTTGCGCGTCGGGAACGCCGAGCATCATCGAGATGAACTCGGCACGCAGCGGGAACTGTTCGCGGCCCGTTTGGTCTTGCATCATGAGGATCCAGCGCGCCGCGCGCTGTTCGATACTATGTGCGAAATTGCACGCGACGGTCTGTTCGCTGGAGAACCATTGCCGGCGCAGCGATTCGCGCACCGCCCTAAGAAATGCCGGACTGCAATCCAGCGCGCGCATAAATTCATCATTGGAAATTTGCGCGACGCGTCCGGTCGCTTGACAGAGCACCGTGCGCATCGCCGCATGTGCACCGAGCGCGAGTTCGATGCCGGCCGCACCGGCGCGCCCGACCACGTCGACTTCGTACATCTGTCCGCGTTCGAGTTCGACGACGATCGAATACACCGCATCGATCGGAAAGTGCACGCTGCTGATCGCTTCGTCGCGCGCAAGTAAGACCGTCGTCTCTTCTTCAAGAAAGACAACGAGCCCAGGCAATAGGTTCTCACGCTCCACCGGGCTGAGGCGATCGAGAATGGCATTACCGCCGGGGTACCCGCCTGCGGCTCGCGGATCCATAGTACCAGCCTACCCTAAGGCTTCCGCCTCAACCAGCGCGCTTGCGTACCATTTAGCGAAACTTACGCTGGTACGTCAGCACCACGCCCGAGGTACCGGGCGGCGGCTCCAGGGCTTGTAGGGTGAAATTCGTCGGCGTGGCCGGGGTGAAGAGCTGCTGGGTTGTGAGTATCGACGGCGTCTCATTGCCGGCGTTATAGAACGTGAGCGCAACCGCGCCGTTGTGCGGCAAGCTGTAGTTCAGCGCGATCGCCTGGCGTTCGTCGCCGCCGAATGTTTGGTTGAACGATGCATACAGGTTCTTGCTCAACTGTTTGCGCGCGCCGGCCGAGAGCCCGGTGCCGAAATCGTAGCCCAGCGCCAAATCTTCGAAGCCGAGCGCTTGCCCGATTCCGGCGCCCACCGGCTGCAGTAAATTCTGCGTGAATTCTTGGCTGAGGAAACCACCCGCGATGCCGCCCGCGTCGATCCCGCCGCCGCCCGAGGCGGTTTCCACGCCGGGCACGGCACCAAACGCCTGCGCGTTGACGAGCAAGCCGAGGATCTGTTCCTTGTCGTAACTCGGACTCGACGCAAGATCGAGGTTGAGGTTTGTTGCCGGTCCGGTAACGGTCAGCAAGATGCTCGTGCTGGGGTCGGAGATCGTCGTCGTCGCGGTCGCATCGACATTGGGAACCAAGCCGTTACTGGGTTCAAACGTAACGGTGGCTTGGTGCAGCACGAACGTGCGGTAGAAGCTCAGCGTGCCGTCGGTCGACGTCATGCGGCCGCTCAGTTCCGGATGCGCGAGGTTGCCGCTGACCGTCACCGCGCCGCGCGCGCCGATGTCGACGCCGGGACCCGTCACGCGTACGTCGTTGCCGGCTTGCACGGTCAGGTTGAACGCCACCGTCGGCGGCACGCGCGTCTCCCCGTTCGTCGGCGCCTTCGGAATCAGCGCTGCCAGCGGCAAGCGCGTCTTCGAGAAGGCGATGTTCCCGCTGAGCGTAGGAATGCTGTTTTGCGGCTTGTCGGCGGTGAGCGCACCGTCGACGGTGCCGCGGAAGAGGTTCGCGATGTTGAGCACCGCGTTCTTGGCAGTGAACTGCGCGTTGTAGGCCAGCGTGCGCTGCAGATCGCGCAGGCTGCCGAACGTGGCGTTGGCCGCGCCGTCGATCGTGCCGCCGCCGATGTCGGCATGCACGTCGGTCAGTTGCGCTTGTGTGCGCGCGAGGGTGAGCCGCGCGCGGCCGTTGGTCAGCGCGGAACGCAGCAGGTTCGATGAGTAGCTGCCGCCGGCGAGCGTCATCGTGCCGGTGATCGCGGGGTTGTCTTGCGTGCCGCTCGCCGCGATTTGGCCGTCGATCGTGCCGCCGACTTTCGCGCTATCCGGCAGCAGCGGCGCGAACTGCACGAGATCGATGTCTTCGGCGCGTAGCGATGCCGTGAGCGGGGCGGTGCGCAAGCCCGGCGTGGGCGTGAGAGCAATCGGCAAAGTCGCGGTGGCGAGCAAGCGTCCGCGTACGAGATCGGCTTCGAACGCCTGCAACTGCAGCGTTTGCGGATCGGCGGCGAGCTGCGCGTGCATTTTCGGCACGGTGTACTTGCCGTTACGCACATTCGTCGCATCGATCGTCGATGCGAGATGCGGGGTGCTGCGCGAGCCGCTGACGTTCACGGTCGCGTTCACGGCGCCGCTCACGTCGAGTTTTGCGCCAAGGCTCTTCGCCAGCACGCCGACGTCGTCGCTCTGCGCGTGCAGCGCGATCGCCACCGGATCGCTTGGACCGTAGCCGAACGTTCCCGATGCATCGGCCGTCAAGCCCGGGCCGGCGAGTCGTAACGCGCTGACGTGCGCCGTGTGCGCGTCGCCGTTCGCGGCGAGCGTGAGCGTCGAGAGCGGATAACCGCGCACGAGCGCGTTGTTCACCGCGGCGGTCGCGTCGAAGGCCGGCGCGGCCGGCGTGCCGGTGACGTGCAGCGTGCCGTTCGCCATGCCGAGGATCGGTTGCGTGATGCCCGCAGTCGGCAGCCACTGCGCGAGGTCGAGGTCCGCGAGCGTACCGGTCGCCGCGATCGTGGTGCGATGCTGCACGTCGCGCAACGGATCGGCGGCGGGGAACGTGACGTCGGTGGTCAGCGCGATCGTACCGTGGTCGGTCTGCACGTTGCCCGTACCGTGTACCGTGCGTCCGCGCGTGTTCCAGTTCGCCGTGACGGTGCCGACGTTGAAGCGGTGATAGCGCGCGTCGTCGATGCGCACGTCGCCGCTCGCATTCATCCCGGTATGGGAGAGCGCAGCGTCGGCGACGACGTGGCCTTTGCCGCCGAGCGTATCGGCTGCATCGAAGTAGTCGTCGAAGTCGGCGAGGTCGACGCGCGGCGCGCGCACGGCGATCCGTTGCGTGCCGGGTGCGACGTCGCCCGAGAACGCGATTGCGGTCGTGCCGACGGTGACGCTGCCGTTGCGCGCGCTGATGCCGCCCGGACCGCCCGCGATCGTGGCGCCGGCGTGGTTGAAGTTCAGGCCGTTGAGCGAGCCCTGCGGAACCGAAACGGTGCCGGCGAGTTGCGGCGCGTTCGCCGGGCCCGTCGCGTGCAGGGCAGCGTCGATCTCGCCTTCGGGATAGCGCAGCGGCAGCTTCAGCGCCTTTGCGATCGGCGCGATCTGCGCGCCGTGCAAGTTCGCAGCCACGTCAAGTTCCGGCGGCGCGCTGCCGGTGAGGCCGCTCACGTCGCCGCTTGCCGTCGCGTAGGAGTCGAGCGCGAGTGCGGTCGCATCGTTCACGTGCAGCGTGCCGCGTTCGTAATGGGCGAAGGCGTTGGCGGAGAGATCGATGCCGTGCCAGCCGGCGCGATCGACGAGCACGGCCACATTGGCGCTCGGCGCGTCGAGCGTTCCACTTACGCGCGCGTTCGCGCGCAGCGTTCCGCCGCTCAAGGGCACGCGGCTGCCGGCCAGCGTGCGCAGGTCGAGCGCGCTGGTCGTTGCGCGCAGCTCGCCGCCGTTGCCGAGCGCGCCCTGCACGGTCACGGTGCCGCCGGCGATGCCGATTTGCAGCGCGCGCACGTCGAGCTGCGAGCCCTCGAGTGTGGCGGTGGCGGTGAGATCGCGCACCGGCACGCCGTACACCGCTGCATCGTGGAAGGTCAGGCCCGACGTCTGCACGGCCGAGGACGCGCCGTCGGAGAGCGCTTGCAGCGGTCCGTCGATCGTGCCGCGCGCATCGACGTTGCCGGTGAGCGGCCGCAACTGCGCAAACGAGCTGCGCACGTGGCCGTCAAAGCCGACGAGCCCGCCTGCATAGGCGGCATTGCCGTCGATCGTGCCCAGCGACGAGGTCACGTGCACGCCGCCGCGCTGGGTGCCGTCCGCCGCGGTGCCGAGGTCGGCGCTCGCGTTCGCGCTCAGCGTGCCGTAGTGCAGGCCGGCGAGCCGCACGTGGCCGCTCAGGCCGTCGAGCCGGCTGCCGTCCACCGAACCGACCACTTGCGCGTCGAGCGTGCCGGCGAGCGGCGGCAGCGCGCCGATGGGGATGCCGGGCAGCGTGTGCGCGGCGGCGGGCAGCAGCGAGAAATGGTGCGCATCGGCGATTGCGAGGACGCTGCCCTTCGTGCGGTCGAGCGCGACGCGTGCGTAGAGTGCCGCACCGTCGTTACGCTGGATCGAGAACGGGCCGATTACCCCGTCACCGTTGCCGTCGACGTCGAAGATCGCGTCGAGTTGCCCGTCAGGGCTCGTGCCGTAGACGATGCCGTCGGTCGCGAGTTTCGTGCCGCTGCCCGCCACGTGTGCGACCGTGGTCAATCGCAGCCCGTGCATCAGCTGGCCGACATACGGCAGCTTATCGCCGTCGGCGTGCAGCGCGACGACGATGTTCGTTGCGACGTCCTTCGCGAGCACCACGGTGCCGTGCGCGTCGACGCTCACCGGCCCGTAGGTGAAGTGCGCGTCGAGCAGATCGAGGTCGCTGCCGTGAATCGAAAACGTGCCGCCGGCGTCGTCGGCCGGATAGCCGCGATACACGAGTTGCGGCGAGGCGAACGTGCCGGTGACCACCGGTGCGGCGAGCGGCCCTTGCGCGCGCAGCGCGAACGAAAGATCGCCTGCGACGGGCTGACGCTGCGAAGGGGCAATCGCTTGCTGCAACTGCCCGAGCTGGCCGCGTCCGATGAGCGCGAAGTGCACGATCGGCGCGCTCAAGCCGTACACGCCGCCGGCCAGGTGCAGCGGCACGCCGGCCATCGTTGCATCGAGACCGTTTGTGGTGAGCCCGTTGTCGTAGGCGATCACCGTGCCGTGCGCGTCGCGCAGCGGTTTGATCACGCCCTCGAGGTAGATCTTGCCGTTGGTGAGATCGGCGCGCAGGGCGGTGTGCGTGTGCGTGGTGCCATCGGGATCGACGAAGGTGTAGATGCGGCCGTCGACGTTGCGCATGTCGCCGTCGACGACGTTCACCGCATGCGACGGCAGCGCAAAATCGAACAGCGGTCCGACGGGCACGTCGGGCGCGGTCCAGCGCTGCGCCTCGTAGCCGCGATCCGCGTTGAACGTCGCCTTGCCCACGATCGGATGCAGCGTGCGGCCGTCGTCGAGATCGAGCCGCACGTTATAGAAGGAGTGCGCGTGCGGCGCGAGCACCGCGTCGGCCGCCAGACCGACGATGCGCTGGCGCCGCTCCTGACCCGGCACCAGGAAGCGGTCGAGCAAGACGACCGAGCCGTCGCGCACGCGGATGCGCAGATCGATCGGCGACGTGTCGGGCTTCGATGAGACGCCGCTCTTCGGCAGCGCGACGTTGTAGGTGCCGTCGGCGTGATGGATCAGCGTGAGGGTGGGACGCTGGACGTCGAGGGCGTCGATCCCGAACCGGCGGCGCTGGCTGCCCGGCAGCAAGTACCGGATCGAGTAGCGCACGTCGATCTGCCGGGAGCTGAAGACGGGTTCCCCGGCCCGGTTGGTCACGTTGGTGTCCTGCGCGGTCGCAGCGTTGAGCCCGACCTGCAGGTTCCCGAACTGCACGTTGTAGCCCGCGCCCGCGGCCACGGCACGGATGATCGCGGCGGCGAGCGCGTTATGGAAGCCGATCGCCGCGCCCGCGAGGACCAGCAGCACGCATAGCGTGGCCCCCGCAATCACGACTCGTCGACGCATCAAGACTCTTGTGCCCACGAAAGGGGGAAACGTCTCGTCCAAAGCGCATTCGGCCAGTCTTGACCAGTACTGTTTCGGGCGCCGGGATCGCGGTCGCGCCCATCGACTTCACCGATCGCACGCTCCCCAACGGTCTCCGCGTTCTGCTGGTTGAGGATCATCGGGTCCCGTCGGTCGCCATCAATGTCGGTTATCGCGTCGGCGGCAAGGACGACCCGCCGGGCCGCTCCGGTTTCGCGCATCTGTTTGAACATTTGATGTTCAAGGGCACGAAGAACACGCGCCCCGAGACGATCGATCGCCTCACCGAAGACATCGGCGGTCTCAACAACGCGTTCACGGCGGAAGACATCACGAACTACTACGAGGTCGTGCCGTCGAACTATCTCGAGACGCTGCTGTGGGCCGAAGGCGATCGGCTCGGTTCGCTGGCCGTTACGGAAGAGCACTTTCACACCGAACGCGACGTGGTGATCGGGGAATACGACCAGCGCATTCTGGCCGAGCCCTACGGTATGCTCGACGAGCTGGTCAATCGCGAAGCGTTTGCCGAGCACCCCTACCGGCGCGGCGTAATCGGCGATCCCGAGAACTTACGCGCCGCCACGCTCGATGACGTGGTCGCGTTTCATCGTACGTTCTACCGGCCCGACAACGCGGTGCTGGTGGTCGTCGGCGACTTCGATCCGGTGCAGGCGAATGCGTGGATCGACAAATATTTCGGCCGCGTGCCGAAGCCCGACGCGCCGATTCCGCGCGTGACGGCCGTCGAACCGCCGCAGACGGCGGAGCGGACGTTCACCTATCGTGCCGCCAACGTGCCGCTGCCGGCGATCGAATACGCGTATCACATTCCGGCCTGGCGGCATCCCGATGCGCCCGCGCTCGACATCGTGGAAACGCTGCTCGGCATGGGCAAGAGCTCGCGTCTCTACCAGTCGCTCGTGTACCGCCAGCGCGTCGCCACCGCCGCGCACGCCAGTGCCGATCTGCGCGAGCAGCCGGGACTGTTTTCGTTCCGCGCGATCGCAAGCACGGGCACGGCAATCGAACGCGTGCGCGAAGCGCTCGATGCGGAAATCGCGCTTTTGCGCGACGAACAGCCCTCTGCCGGCGAGATGGAGCGCGTGCGAACGCAGATCGCAAGCTCGTTCGTGCGCAGCCGTCAGACGTACAACAACATCGCGATCGCGCTCGTACGCAGTGCGGTCGAGCGCGACGATCCGGGCGCGCTCAACAGCGACCTCGACCGCTACCGCGCTGTGACCGCCGCCGACGTGCAGCGCGTCGCGCGTCAATATCTGACCCGCGAGAACCGCACTACGATCGAATACTTGCCCCTGTGACGCAACCCATCACCACCCTCGAAAAGCCGCCCTCACCCGGCGCACCGCATCGCGCGGAGCTGCCGCTGCCGGTCGAACGCACGCTCGCCAACGGCTTACGCGTGATCGCGTTCCCGCAGCGCAGCGCGCCGAAGGCCTACGCCGTTCCGATCATCGCAGCGCAACTGATCGTCCGCGGCGGCGCGTCGGCCGAGAGCGAAGCCGAAGCCGGCCTGGCCACGCTGACCGCCTCGCTGATCACGCAGGGCACGGCCACGCGGTCGGCCGTCGAGATCGCGCAAGCCGTCGACGGTTTGGGCGCGCGCCTCGATGCGGGCTCGGGCTACGATGCCTCAACCGTTTCCATCACCGCGCTCACGCACGTGTTTTCCGACGCCTTCGCATTGTTCGATGAGGTCGTGCGGCAGCCGTCGTTCCCGCAATCCGAAGTCGAGCGCGTGCGCGCGAAGGCGATCGGCGATCTGGCGCTCAGCTACAGCAGTCCGAGTGCATTGGCGCGCTTCGTTGCCCAGCGCGTCGCGTTCGGCTCGGCGCCGTACGGTCACCCGGTTGCCGGCACCGCGGAAACGCTCGCCGCGCTCGACCGCGACCGCATCGTCGCGTTCCACGCGCGTTTCTTCCGGCCCGACAACGCCACGCTGATCATCGGCGGCGATCTGGCTCCGGACGATGCGTTTGCGCTGGCCGAAAAGCAGTTCGGCAGTTGGCGCGCGCCGGCCGAATCCGTGCCGGAGCCGGCGACGGTGACCGCGCCGCCGCCGCGTTCGCGCGTCGTGATCGTCGACAAACCCGATGCCGGCCGTACGGCGATTCTCGTGGGCCGGGTGGGCATCTCGCGGCGCGCGAAAACGTATGCGGCCGGCGTCGTCGCGACCGCCGTGCTTTCGGGCTACAGCGGCCGGCTCAATCAGGAAGTGCGCGTGAAGCGCGGGCTCTCGTACGGCGCCGGCGCGCAATTGATCGCGCGCCGCGAACCGGGGCTGTTTCTCGCCTCGACGCTGGTCGACCACACGAAGGTTGAAGAAGCGGTGACCGTGGTGCTCGATACGCTGCGCGGTCTTGCGACGACGGTGCCTGAGGCGCAAGAACTCGTGACGCGCAAGGCGACGATCAGCGGCGGCTTCTCGCGTTCGATCGAAACCATCGACGGCGTCGCCGGCGTGCTCGGCGAACTCGCGCTCTACGGAATGCCGCTCACTGATCTCGGCGAGTACTTGCCGGAGATCGAAGCGGTCGATCCCGCGATGGTGCAGCAATTCGCCGCCGCGACGTTCGATGAGCTGTTCATCGTGCTGGTGGGCGATGCGCAAGTTTTCGGTGCGGCGATTGCCGCTGCGCATCCGAACACGTCGGTGATTCCGTTGGCCCAGCTCGATCTCGGCCAACCCACGGCCGTAAAGGCGCCTGAGTAGCGGCCCCTCGACGACGCGCCTTACGGCGCTTTGCTCGGGGTGACTAGGGCAGGAGGATGGCTTTGCCGCTGGTTTTGCGGGCTTCGAGGTCGCGGTGGGCTTGGGCGGCTTCGGTGAGGTTGTAGCGGTTGGAGACGCGGATTTCGAGATCGCCGTCGAGGATCGCTTCGAAGATCTCGGTTGCGCGCGGGGCGAGTTCGGCGTGCGTGCGCGCGAAATGGCCGAACGTCGGGCGGCTGAAGAATACCGAACCGGCGGCGGAGAGCGTTTGCGGATCGATCGGCGGCACCTTGCCGCTCGACGCGCCGTAGAGCACGAACGAACCGCGCACGCGCAGCGATCGTAAGCTGCGCTCCCACGTATCTTTGCCGACGGAATCGTACACTGCATCGACGCCCGTGCCGCCGGTGATCTCTTTGACCACCGGCTCGAAGTCGACGGCGCTGTAGTCGATCGCGTGATCGGCGCCGGCGCTCTTCGCGAGCGCGACTTTCTCCGGGCCGCCGGCGGTGGCGATCACGGTCGCGCCGCGGCGTTTGGCGAGCTGCACGAGGATGCGACCGACGCCGCCGGCGGCGGCATGGATCAGCACGCAATCGCCCTTGCGAATGTCGTGCGAATCGGCCGCCAGATATTGTGCGGTCATCGCTTGCAGCATCGCGGCGCACGCGACGTCGTCGGCGATTCCGGGCGGGACCTCGACGCACAATCGGGCCGGCACGGTGACGTGCTCGGCATAGCTGCCGAGGTTCGGGCTGTCGGGATAACCGACGCGCATTCCGGCGGTGAACTCCGCGACGCCCTCGCCCACCGCTTCGACGATGCCGACGCCTTCGCGGCCCGGGACGAACGGCAACGCGTGCGCGTAGGTGCCGGTGCGCAAGTACACGTCGATGTAGTTGACGCCGATCGCGGTGTGGCGGATGAGCAGTTCGCCCGCGGCCGCCCTGGGCACGTCGCTCGCTGCGAGCTGGAGCACTTCGGGACCGCCGGTGCGGTCGACGCGTATGACCTTCACGCGACTGCCAACCCGTCCGCAAACAAGCGGGTTTCCCGCTGCCGCGGGTGGGTACGTTCTGCGCTACCCGATCGCCGAGGAGTCACAACCCATGGAACGCCGCGACCTCTACCAAGACGACCTGACGGACGAACGTCAGCCCACGCCCGCGCAGCGCGATGACGTCGCGCGCACGGAAGTCCTCGACCCCGATCAGCCCGTTGCCGTCGACGACGTCGATGACGAAGACGAGCTCGAAGACGAATTGGACGACTAACTATTTGAGCATGAACGTCGAGGGGTGCGCCTGCTTGAGGTAGGTGAACTTTCCGTCTTTGAGCGTGTAGTAGTAGATCTGCGGCTGCAGCGGATCGCCGAATGCGGTGAATGAGTACGTGCCGGTCATCGTGTCGATCGGCGTGCCCTGCGCGATCTGCCGTACGAGCACGGCGCGGTTGGTACTGCCGGTCGCCGTCACGGCATTGATGATGATCTGCGTCGCGGCGTAACCGAACGCTGCGAACGCGTCCATCTGGCCCCAGTGCTGCTGGAAATCCTGAACCCAGCGCACCGTCGCCGGTGCGAACGGAAGATACGGCATCGACGTCGAGACCATCATGCCGTCGGAGGCGGGGCCGAGCTTCAGCGCACCACCGTCGAAGAATCCTTGCGAGGCGCCGATCGGTCCGGTATAGCCCTTTGTGCGCAGCATGCCCACGATCGGCCCCATGTCGCCGACGATGCCCGCCAGGAACACGTAATCCGGTCCCGCGACGAGCGCCTTGTCGACGACGGCCGCAAAGTCGGGATGATCGTAGGCAAACTGCTGGTACTGGGCTTGGGTGTTTTGGGCTTTCATCGCCGCGAGAAAACCGTTGGCCACGTCGGCGCCGTAGTCGGCGTCCTGCACGAAGACGTACGCGAGTTTCGGTTTGTACTGCGCGATCACGGTGCGCGCGAAGAGCTGTCCCTCGAACGAATCCTTGGTCGGTAAACGAAACACGTTGCGGTACTGCGTCGCGGTGATGCGATCGTCGGTGCTCAACGGCACGATCAGCGGAACCTGCGCCGGCCCGTAGTTCTGAATCCCTTGCAGCGTCGCATCCGAACTCAAATGGCCGATCGCTGCGACGACGGAACTGTCGCCGGTCGCGAAGCTGGATTGGATCAGCGCGTTGGCAGCGGTGTTCTGATCGTCGAACGGGCGCATCGCGTACGTGCGCTGCAGCGAGCCGGCCAATTCGTTGTTGTACTGAATGCACGCTTGCACGCCCGCGCTCAGCCGCATGCCGATCGGTTTTGCCGAGCCGCTGAGCGGCGCGACCAGCGCGATCGACACCGAGGGCACGATGTTCGGGAAGACCGGCGTGGTGGCGGCGACCGTCGTCGCGCCGGCGCCGGCGAGGAAATCCGAGCGGAGCATTATGCGACAGGCTTCGCCGCCGCCTCCGAGCCGTCCAAGCGGGCGCGCAACTCGGGCGGAATCGGCGCTTTGGCCGGCCGTCCTGCGGCGAGCGTTACGTAGACGCGCTGCTCGAAGCCGCGCGCGCACGTTTTCCCAGAAAGCGTTCGCACCTCGTGCTCGACGCGCAGCGACGACTCGCCGATTGATGCCACCGTCGAGACGATCTCGATCTCTTCATCGAATTGCAACGGCGCGAGAAACGTCGCCCCGCACTCGACGAGCGGCAGCGGAAACTTCGGCTTGCCGTGCGCGTCGCGCGCGTAGGCGTCGTCGCCGCGGAGCAAGCCGTGCGTGCCCGAGTCGAACCACGCAAAATAGGTCGGGTAGAACACGATGCCCGCGGCGTCGGTCTCGCCGAAGCGGACGCGCGTGCGAATGACCGATTGCGCGCCCACCTAAGCGGCCGGCAGATCCGGCAGCTTCAAATCGAGCTTCTCGACCAGCACGCGGGCGCGGCCCATATAGTCGGCGCGCATCGCTTCGTTCGTGCGCTCCTTGATGCCCCACTTGCGATAGAGCTTGTTGTTCTCGGATTCGGCGCGGCCGAAGAACGCCGGCAGCGTGGGATAGAGTTTGTCGATCCCGGCCTGCACGCCGGCGCGTCCCTCTTTCGTCTTGACGAGATCCGTGCACGCGCGCTCGCCGAAGGTGGCGTGAAATTTCTCTTCCGGCATCGTGATCTTGGCGGCTTTGCGCAGCGGCACGTAGCTGCAGTTGAGCAAATCTTCGACTTGCAGAATCTCGGCCAGATCGCCGATCATCTTCAGCACGCAGAACTCGGCCCAGCCGCTCAGCGTCGTATCGAAGATGTTGAGCGAGCGTTTCTCGGTGCGGCCGGGAATCATCGCGTCTTCCGGTACGCCGAGCGCGGCGCCCATTTTTGCGAAGCGCACGTGGTGGCCGTACTCTTCCATCGCGATCCGGCACGCATGCCACTTCCAGTACGGCGTCGGCGCGAAGGCGATCGCCGGTTCGTCGTACACCGTCGCGCCCGCGAGCTCGTTGATCGCATGGCTGACGATGATCTTCTTGACGAGGTCGCCGTACTCAGCCGGTTGCGCGGCTAATTCGGCAGGCGTATTGACGACGAACGGTTCGGCTTGCGTAGACACGGTGTGCTCCTAGAGAACGGGGGTCGTGGAAAACGCGTCGAGATCGGTTTCGAGCGCGGTGAAGTGCGGGGCGAACTCGGCGTCGACGAGCGCCGCTAGATCGTCCAGCGACGGGCCGGCAGTGGTGGTGGCCCGCGCCAGCGGGCGCGGTTGCGAGAACACGAACGTTTCACGCCCGCGTACGCCGAACACCTGTCCCGTGATGTGCTGGGCGCGCGTCGAGCACAGAAACGAGGCGAAGCGGCCGATCGGCGCCGGCGGAATCGAGAGCGCGTCGGCTTTATAGACGGCCTGAGCGGGCGTGGCCGGCACGATCGTCTCGGTGACGCGCGAGGCCGCGAACGGCGCGATCATGTTCGAGGTGACCCCGCTGCGCGCCATGTCGAGTGCCGCGATGCGCATCAAGCCGAACAGGCCCGCCTTGGCGCTGGCGTACGCGCTCTGACCGTAGTTGCCGTAGAGCGCGGCGGTCGAGCCGATCGTGATGATCCGGCCCCAACCCGCGCGCGAGCTCTTCGCGTTCTCGCGCAAAACGGGCGTCGCCGCGCGCAACAGGTCGTAGGCGGCGGTGAGGTCGGTCGCGACGACGGCTTCGAAGTCGGCGCGATTGCCCTTGAATAAAAATGCATCGCGCAGAATCGCGGCGTTGTTCACGATGATGTCGAGGCCGCCGAAGTGCTCTTGCGCGAGCTCGACCGCCGCATCCGCAAATCCCGGAGCGGTGATGCTGAGCGACATCGGCACGACCGCGTCGCCGCACTCTTGCGCGAACGCCGCGATCAGCGCGGGATCTTCCGTCCGGCCGTCGATCGATGACCCGTTATCGGCGGCGACCACGTGCGCGCCGTGCGCGATCAGGTCGCGCACGATCGCCGCCCCGACGCCGCGTGCGGCGCCGGTAACGATCGCGACGCGTCCGGCTAATGCTCCGTCGTTCATTCCACCGACGATTTACCGGGAAGCGGCGGGCAAATACTCCTTGGGAATCGGGGTTCCCGGTGCGGCCACGAACGCGGATGCGGTTCGGCCGCTCATCAGCGTCACGAACAGCACGCCGGTTTCCCGCGCGTCCTCGAACAGCCGGGTCGCGCAGATCATGCGCCAGCCGTGCGGCATTTTCTCCGGCTTCTCGAGCAAGCCCGGAAACGGCGGATCGGTGCGCCAGCCGTTGGCGGCTTCGAACTCCGGCACGGTAATGTGCTTCGCTCGCGTGAAAAACTCTTCGGCCGTCTCCGCGCCGGGAACGGGATTGCCGACGCACGCGCTCGCGTGATCGGCGTATGAATCGGTGATGAACGTTCTCTGGTAACTGTCCATTTCGACGCCAGCGCTTGGCGAACGATCGTTTGAGAACCCTGCCGGCGGCGCGAACTGTGAGCAAAACGGGCGCCGGCATGTTGCCGGCGCCCGTTCCTGTTTCGTCCGAACCCGTGCGTTTAGTCGCGGCGGGGTGGGCGGCGTCCGCGGCCGCGCGGCGCGCCGTTGCGCTCACCGCCCGCACCGGCGGGTTCTTCGCTGCGCGGCGCAGGCGCCGCACCGTTGGTATCATCGGTCGCGCCGCCGAGAACGGCCTTGCGCGAGAGGTTGATACGGCCTTGCGAATCGATCTCGACGACCTTGACCATGATCTGGTCGCCGATCTTGACCACGTCTTCGACGCGCTCGACGCGTTGCGGCGCGAGCTGCGAGATATGGACGAGGCCTTCCTTGCCCGGCAAGATCGCGACGAACGCACCGAAGTTCATCAATCGCGTTACCGTGCCGAGGTAGGTCTCACCGACTTGCACCGACTTGGTCAACGATTCGACCATGCCTTTGGCCTTCTCCGCGGCGACACCGTCGGGCGCGGAGATGTAGACGTGACCGTCGTTTTCGATGTCCATCTTGACGCCGGTGTCGGCAATGATCTTGTTGATGACCTTGCCGCCGGGCCCGATGACGTCTTTGATCTTGTCCGGCGGAATCGTCAGCACGATCATCCGCGGCGCGTACGCACTCATCTCAGTGCGCGCGGCCGGCAGCGTTTCCTTGAGCTTGTCGATGATCGACAGGCGGGCTTTCTTCGCTTGACCCAGCGCTTCGCGCATGATGTCGATCGTGATGCCGTCGACCTTGATGTCCATCTGAATTGCGGTGATCCCATCGACCGTGCCCGCAACCTTGAAGTCCATCTCGCCGAGCGAATCTTCCATGCCTTGGATATCGGTGAGGACCGCATGCTTCTTGCCGTGCAAGATCAGGCCCATCGCGATGCCGCCCACGTGCTTCGGAATCGGCACGCCGGCGTCCATCAGCGCGAGCGTCGAACCGCAGATCGACGCCATCGACGACGAGCCGTTGGATTCGAGCGTTTCGCTGACCAAGCGCATCGTGTAGGGGAACTCGTCCTGCGGCGGCAGGATCGGCACCAGCGCGCGTTCCGCGAGGTGACCGTGGCCGATTTCGCGGCGGCCGGGTCCGCGCATCGGGCGCGTCTCGCCGACCGAATACGGCGGGAAGTTGTAGTAGTGCATGTAGCGCTTGTTCGGAATCGCCATGATGCCGTCGAGGCGCTGTTCGTCACCGATCGAACCGAGGGTTGCGGCGGTGAGCACTTGCGTTTGGCCGCGCGTGAAAACGCCGGTGCCGTGAACGCGCGGCAGAATGCCGACCTTCGACCAGATCGGGCGGATCTCGTCGGCTTTGCGGCCGTCGGGACGCAGTTTCTCGTCGACGACCATTACGCGCAGTTCTTCTTCCTCCATCGACTTGATGATGGAATCGAAGTCTTTGCTGTTCTTGTCTTCGAGCAGCGCTTTGATCTCGGCGTCTTTCGGGCCGACTTTTTCGAGCGCGGTTTCCTTCGAGAATTTTGCGAAGGCCGAATTGCGTTCGCCCTTCTCGACGATGCGCATCGCCTTGGCGACGTCTTTTTTGAACGTCTTACGGACCCACGCATCGAGCGTCGAGTTGACGGTGAGCAGCGGATAGGTCCGCTTTTTCTTGCCGGCTTTTTTCGCCAGCTGGTTGATCGCGGTAACGATCTTCTTGACCGCCGCATGGCCGAACTCAACGGCGCCGAGCAGATCTTCCTCGGAAATTTCGTGGCCGCCGCCTTCAACCATCATCACGCCGTCGAGCGTACCGGCGATGACGATGTCCATGCCGCCGGATTCGTATTCGGGCAGCGTGGGGTTGATGATGTACTTACCGTTTTCGTCGCGGCCGACGCGCACGGCGGCAACGTTCTTGTCGAACGGAATGTCGGACACGGCGAGCGCCGCACCGGCGCCGCACACGGCGAGCACGTCGGCATCGAGTTCGCGATCGATCGAGAGCACCGTCGTCACGATCATGACGTCGTTGCGGAAGCCTTCTTGAAAGAGCGGGCGGATGGGGCGATCGATTTGACGCGCGCTCAGCGTGCCGTGCTCGGAGGCACGGCCTTCGCGCTTGATGTAGCCGCCCGGGATCTTGCCCGCGGCATACATCTTCTCTTCAAATTCGCACGTCAGCGGAAAGAAATCGACGCCCGAGCGCGGTTGCTCCGAGGCGGTGACACAGGCGAGGACAACGTTCGCATCGCCGTAACGGACGAGGACGCTGCCGTTGGCTTGCTTAGCAAGCTCGCCGGTCTCGAATGTCAGGGTGCGACCCCCGATCTCGAGAGAGACGGATTCTGGCACAAATACTCCTAAATTTTTCTATTTTTTGTCGTTTGTTGTAACGAGCGAAGGTTCGAGCTTTCCCCGTTGATGTCATCCCAATGCGAAAAGCGTGCTGCCGGTTGGCAACACGCTCTTTCGTTGTCTTGGTTAGCGGCGCAGGCCGAGGTCGGCGATGAGCTTGCGGTAGCGCTCGAGATCTTTGTTCTGGAGGTAGCTGAGAAGGCGCCGGCGCTGTCCGACTTGCATGAGCAAGCCGCGGCGGCTGTGATGATCCTTCTTGTGGATCTTCAAATGCTCGGTCAGCTGGTTGATCGACGAAGTGAGGATCGCGATCTGCACGTCGGCTGAGCCGGTATCGTTGGGACCGCGGCCGAATTTGGTCGCGATCTCCGTCTTTTGTTCTTTGGTTAACGGCACGAAACGGTAGTCTTTCCAGGGGAAATTGTCTCGCTCGGCTCCAGAACCGCGTCAATGACGCATCCAGTCCGGCGACCGGCGAAGTGTATCAAATCGCGGAAATCCTGTCAAAGCAATGTGTGTAAGGCCTTAGCCTGGTCGCGCGCGAAAACCGGAATTCGTGAATTCCGACACCTTCGTTCCGGTCGGCGCCGCGGCCGACATCGCACGCGGCAAGTCGGCGGTCGTCCAAGTCGATCGCACCGAAGTGGCCGTGTTCAACGCCGGCGGCACGTTCTACGCGCTCGAGAACATGTGCCCGCATCAGGGCGCATCGCTCGCCGAAGGCTGGGTCGAGGGCACCACGGTCACCTGCCCCTGGCATGCGTGGTGCTTCAACCTGACCGACGGCTCGATGACCCTCGGCGCGTGGGCCACAGTCGACGCCTACGACGTGAAGGTCGAGGACGGCCAGGTCTCGGTGAGCCGCACCCCGCGGCCCAAACCGCCCAAGACCTAGCCGGCGAGCGCTCGTCGCAGACCGGCCAATGAGGCCGAACCGGTGGCGAACATCGCGATGCGCAGGCCGTCGGTCAGCGTGGCGATCAACTCGTCCACCGCTTCTCGTGAGATGCTGGCGGCTTGGAGAAACGGCAGCGCCAGGCCGCACAGGTCGGCGCCGAGCGCGACCGCGCGGGCGATGTCGACCCCGCTGCGCACGCCGCCACTGGCGATCAGCGGCACGGAGGGGAAGCGCTCGCGCAGCGCCCGCACGTTGTCGGCCGTGGGCTGACCCCAGCCCGCGAACGTCTCGGCCAAGGCCTCGCGGCGCTCATCGCCCGAGCGCTTGCCCTCGACCCGGGCCCACGAGGTGCCGCCGGCCGCGGCCACATCGATGCCGGCGACCCCGGCGTCGAGCAACCGCGCCGCCGTCGTTACGCCGATGCCGGAGCCGACGCTCTTGGCGATGACCGGCACCTCGAGCGCCGCGCACAGGCCGGCGATCTTCGGCAGCAGGCCGCGGAAGTCGGTGTCGCCGCCCGGCTGCAGCGCCTCCTGGAGCGGATTCAAGTGCAGAAAGAGGCCGTCGGCGCGCAGGCCGGCCACCAGGCGTCGCACGTCGTCGACCGCGATGCCGTAGTTCAGCGAGACCGCGCCGATGTTGGCGAAGAGCACCGCTCCCGGCGCGACCCCGCGGACGTCGAAGGTCGGCAAGAGGGCCGGGTTCTCGATCAGCGCCCGCCCGCTGCCGAGGCCCATCGCGATCCCGGCAGCCCCGGCCGCCTCGGCCAGGCGCAGGTTCAGCTCGGCCGCGCGGCCGGTGCCGCCGGTCATCGACGAGATCAGGATCGGGGCGCGCAGGCGGAACCCGAGGAAGCGCGCGGCCGGATCGACCTCGGCCAGCGCGATCTCCGGCAGCGCCTCGTGCCGCAGGCGCACGGACGACCAGCCGGCATCGAGGCTCGAAGCCACGTCGTCGTCGAGGCAGATGTCGAGGTGGCGCGCCTTGCGCGCTTCCGTCGCGTGGGTCCCGGATTGGAGCACGCCCTCGCCTTCCACAGGCATCCCGCTCGGCCTCGCCAATCCGACGCCACCATGGACGCGACGTACGATGGGGCGACGGGAACGGCGGGCGGCGCGGCGTTCGGGGCTGCGCTGACGGCCCTGGCCGCGGCGGAGAAACTCGACGCCGCCGCGCTGGCGGCCAAGGCCGAGCTGCCGGCCGGCCTGGTCGGCCGCGTGCTGGCCGGGGAAGAGCGGATCGGCGTCGCCGCCATGGCGCGGTTGGCTCGCGCCCTGCGCCTGAAGGCGATCGAGTTCATGCAGAAGAGCGGCCTGCTCTCGCTCGAGGTCTACGCGATGGGCCTCGATCCGCTCTACTTTTTGCCCGACGGCCAGATCCGCTTCGACGCGCGGATCTACATGCGCGAGATCAACCCGCGCCACGCCGTTCCCGAGGGCGACATGCTCAAGCGGAACCCGGTGCTCAAGGCCCTCCTCGAAGATACCGTCCTCGATCCGACCGGCCGCTTGGAAGTCGAACTGGCCTACTTGCTTCGCGCGGCCGTCCAGTCCACCGCGGGCACATTGTAGATGGATGGGCGGCGAGTTTGAGAAATGAGGGCGCCATGGAAATCGAAGGTAAGCGCGTCGCGGCATTGGTTGGCGACGGATTTGAAGAATCGGAACTGCTGGATCCGAAGCGGGCCCTCGAGGAAGCGGGCGCCGTCGTAACGATCGTCGGTGTCGACGACCGCGCGCTGCAAAAAATTCGCGGCAAAAAGGGCTTGGACGAAGGCCAGAGCGTGAAGGCTGAGGAGATCGTCGCCGATGTGACGGCCGACGATTTCGACGCGATCTTGATTCCGGGCGGCACCTCGCCGGATCACTTGCGCATGAACAAAGAAGTGCAGCGCTTCGTGCGCGAGTTCGATCTGGCGAAAAAGCCGATGTTCATCATTTGCCACGGACCGCAGATCCTGATTTCCGCGCAGCTCGTACGCGGCCGTACCCTGACCGGGTTCGCATCGATTGCCGACGATATCCGCAATGCCGGCGGCCTCTATCGCGATCAGCCCGTCGTCAACGACGGCAATTGGGTCACCTCGCGCAACCCGCAAGACCTGATGCTCTTCAACCGCGCGATCCTCGAAAAACTCGCATCGGCCGGAGCCGCACAGCCGGCTTAGTTCACTCGTGTGAGGCGCGGATTGGGGCGTTCGGGGCGCCCCACTTTGTGGCATTCGCGCCAGCTGCCGTGTTCCATGATCGCCACGATGTCGGCGGTGTAATCGTAGACGCCGTTGCCGTCGAAAAACGCGCTGCCGACCGCATACGCATCGACCGGAACGCGCGCGCTCTCGAACGCTTCGATGCGCTTGGAATTGAAGCCGCCGCTGGCCACGATCTTCACGAAGTCGAAGCCCTCGGCATCGAGCGCGTTTCGCACGTTGTGCACGAGCTGCGCGTTGACGCCGGTAGGCGGGAACGTGCCCATCTGCGGAATGATCGAGGCATCGACGAGCGTTCCCGACGTGTCGAGACGCACGCCCCACAACCGGGTACCGAGCGCGCGCGCGACCGCAAGGCTCGTGCGCACGCAGTCGTTGTCGAAGTCGACGAGCGAGATCACGTTGACCTCGGGGTCGATGTACTCAGCGAATTTTTTCGTTGCCAGTACGGTATTCCCGGCGTACGCGGCGATCAGCGCGTGCGGCACCGTGCCCATACCCCGCGAACCCCACCACTCCGCGTTCGCGTCGGTCGACACGCCGAGCGCGCCGGAAATATACGCCGCATAGCCGTCGCCGGTTTGCACGAGATGGTGATCGAAGCGCGCCGGAAAGAACAGCACGTCCTTGCCGCCGGCCGCGTCGACGATCGCGCGCGCGTTGGTCGCGATGCGCGTGCGCCGCGAGAGCACGCCGAGATACGGCGTCTCCAAGTGTGCGAAGAGATCGTAGTCGCCTTCGATCGTCATCACGGTTTCGAACGGGCCGACGTGGTCGCCGTCGTAGAGCGCGTGCACGTCGAGCTGGTTCCAGCCGTCGCGCCAGCGCGCGCCGTCGTGCCGGCCGGTGCACAGTTTGAGGATGGCGATCGCTTCATCGATGCCGCACAGCACGGAGTTGTTGCGCTGAAAGACCTGCATCCGCACGCGCGGACGGTAATCGTCGCGCTCGAGGATCTCTCGCGCGCGATTGAAATACGTGTCCGAGTAATACCCGTCACGCATTTTCTCGACCGGCAGGTTAAAGATCGCCGGGTCGAGGCGATGCCGTCCGTTGGCAAGCATGGGTGGCTTGTACGCAGACGTGGTATGTTTTCCTCGTCATGGCCGAATCGTTGACGAACGCGGAGATCGCCGGGCGCCTCAAAGAGATCCGCACGCTCATGGAGTTCGCGGGCGAGCCGTTTTTCAAATTCATGGCCTACGAGCGCGCGGCCGAGACGATCGAAAACGCGGCCCCGCTCGGCGACGTGCTGGCCGGCGGCCGGCTTCAGGAATTGCCCGGCGTCGGAAAGACGATCGCCGCCCGCATCGCCGAGCTCTGCGAAACCGGCACGTGCGGCTACCTCGAGGAATTGCGCGCGAAGTATCCGTCGACGCTGCTGGAGGTGCTCGGCGTCGGCGGCGTGGGCATGAAAACCGCGCAGCAGATGTTCGAGAAGCTCGGGATCGCCTCGCTCGCCGACCTCGAAAAGGCGCTGGCAGCCGACGCGCTGAGCGAAATTCCGCGGCTGGGTAAGAAGTCGATCGAAAACATCCGGCGCGGCGTGCTGGCCTATCAGGGGCGCAGCAAACGCACCCCGCTCGGCATCGCGGCGCCGCTCGCCCGCGAGATCACGGACTACCTCGCCGCCAACTCGCCGGCGCACGACCTCACGCCGGCCGGCAGTCTGCGCCGCAACGAACCGACCGTCGGCGACATCGACATCGTCTGCACGTCGGATGAGCCCGACGCCGTGATCGCGGCGTTCACGAAGTGGGACCGGGCCGAGGCGGTGCTCGCCGAGGGCGGCACCAAGGCCAGCATTTGGCTCGCGGGCGGACTGCAGATCGACTTACGCGTGCTGCCCGCGCACGTCTACGGCAACTTGCTGCAGCACTTCACAGGCAGCCGCGAACATAATATCCAGCTGCGCGAACTGGCCGTGCGCAAGAACTTGCGCGTCAGCGAGAACGGTATCGTCGATCTGACCGACGGCCGGCTGATCGTCTGCCGTACCGAATCCGAGGTGTACGCCACGCTCGGCTTGATGGAGATCCCGCCCGAAATGCGCCTGGGCGTGGGCGAAATCGAAGCGGCGCGCGACGGTACGCTGCCGCAGGTCGTGGCGCTCTCCGATCTGCGCGGCGATTTCCACATGCACACGCGCTGGAGCGACGGCGCCGATACGCTCGAAGCGATGGTCGCGGCGGCGGCGGCCCGCGGCTACGAGTACCACTCGATCAGCGACCACTCTCCCTCCCGCGGCAGCGGGCTCGACGCCGCGCAGCTGCGCGCGCAGCGGGCCGAAGTGCGGGCGCTGGGCGAGCGCTACAACATCCGCACCCTGTGCTCGGCAGAGGTCGACATTCTCGCCGATGGCTCGCTCGACTACGACGATGCGTCGCTCGCCGAGCTGGACATCGTGGTGGCGAGCGTCCATGCAAGCTACAATCAGACGCGTGATGAGATGACCGCGCGCTTGATCCGGGCTTGCGAAAACCCGTACGTGTCGATCATCGGTCACCCCACCGGCCGCAATATCGTCCATGGTTTTCCGGGACACGATTTCGACTCGGATGCCCTGTTCGCGGCCGCCGCCCGGACCGGAACGGCACTCGAGATCGACGGTCAGCCGGCCCGGTTGGATATGCCGAGCGGCTTGGCTCGCCGGGCACGCGAGTTCGGCGTGACGTTCGCCTGCGATTCCGACGCCCATGGATCAGCCCAGCTCAGTGACGTAGCGTATGCGATTGGACAGGCCCGCCGTGCATGGATAACGCCCGCTGAGGTGCTCAACGCACGGTCCCTCGCGGGGGTACTGGCTTTTGTTAAGACGAAGCGTGGAAGCGTCCCTATATGAAGGAACCGCCGACTCCCTCGCGCGAGGACGAGCGACTCACCGCGCTCGCGGAATATAACCTCCTCGATGCTCCATACGAGGAAGTATTTGACGCGTTCGCCTGCGTAGCGGCGAAAAGCTGCGGCACGCCGGTTGCCGTCATCGTGCTCGCCAACCGCGACCAAGTGCGGTTCAAGGCGCACTACGGCCTCAAGAACGTCGATGACACGCCGTTCCACGATTCGTTCACGTCGTACGCGCTGGAGAGCCCGGAGATCCTCGAGGTCCCCGATGCCCGGCTCGACCCGCGCTTCGCCAAGAGCAAGTACGTGACCGACAACGTCAACGTCACCGGCATGCCGAACCTGGTGTTCTTTGCCGCCGCGCCGCTGATCACGCCGGGCGGCGTTCCGATCGGGGCGATCGCGGTCGCCGACGACAAGCCGCACACCCTCACGAATGACCAGCGTGCCGGTTTGCGCGCGATCGCCGACGTGGTGATGGATCAGTTCGAACTGCGCCGGCGCATTTCGGCCGACCAGAGCGAAGTGAACGAGCGATTGCAGATGCTCTCGGCCGCGATGGAAGCGACCGAAGAAGCCGTCGTGATCTCGCGCATCGGTCCGACGGCCGACGACCCGGTCCAGGTGATCTACGCGAACCAAGCCTACCTGCGCAGCAAGGGCGCGACGATGGCCGACGTGATCGGCACGAACGCGCGCCAGTTCGTCGGGCCGAAGACCGATACGGCAGTGCTCTATAAGCTGCGCGAAACGCTGTGCCGCGGCGAGGCGGCCCGGGCGGAGTTCGTCACCTACCGGCTCGACGGCTCGCACTACTATGCCTCGGCGTCGGCGCAGCCGCTGCTCGGCGAAGACGGCAAGATCCAGCGTTACGTGCTGATGCTGCACGACATCACGGAGTCCGTGCTGCGCGGTGCGGAGCTCGCGATGCAGAACGAGCGCTTGACCTCGCTCACCGCCGTTGCGCGCGGCATCTTCGCGGCGCTCGAACCGCACGCGCTGGTCGAAGCGCTGATCGGCGGCGTGCGCGAGCTGATCGGCGCCGAATCGCGTTTGCTCGTCGCGCGGCCCAACGGCGGCTTCGCGCTGACCAAAGATCTGCTGGTACCCGACCGTGCCGCATCGGGCGGCGATGCGTTCGTCGAAGCCGCGAGCCGCAGCGAAGGCGCGCTGCTCGACGACGGCGAGCGCCGCGCGGCGATCCGCATCCCGGGTTCGCTCGGCCAAACGCGCTACATCCTCGACGTGCGCAGCGATCGCCGTCTGCACCAAGCCGACGTCTTCGCGGTCGGTCTGCTGGGTCAATATTTTGCGGTTGCCGCGCGGAACGTCGAACTCTACGGCGAACTGCAGGCGCGCCGCGCGGCGGTCGTCGAGCTCAATCAAGTCAAGAACGATCTGATCGCGATGCTCGCGCACGACTTCAAGGGCCCGCTCACCACGATCGTCGGCTTCGCCGACGTGCTCGCCGAAGACGAACGCTTCGATGAGGAATCGCGCAAGTTCCTAACGATGATCTCATCGAGCGCGATGCGACTGGCCAGCCTCGCGACCGACACGCTCGCGCTCTCGCGTTTGGAGCAGAACGAACTCACGCTCGAACTCGAGGAGTTCGATCTGGTGGCGCTGGTGCGCGACATCGTGCGCGTGTTCAGCGTGACGCGCTCGATCGATCTGCGCACCGACCGTCCCGAACTGCGGATCGGCGGCGATCCGGGGCGCTTGCGTCAGGTCTTCGAGAACCTGATCGGCAACGCGATCAAGTACTCACCGGGCGGCGAAGCGATCGAGGTCAGCTTGCGCGCGAAGGGCCGCGGCGTCGAAGTCAGCGTACGCGATCGCGGCATCGGCATTCCCGAAGCCGACAAGGCGAAGCTGTTCGGCCGGTTTGCGCGCGCCCAAAATGCGCGCGCGCTCGGGATCAGCGGTACCGGCTTCGGACTCTATCTCACAAAGACGATCGTCGAGATGCACGGCGGCACGATCAACGTCGATTCGACCGAAGGCGAAGGGAGCACGTTTCGCACGTTCTTGCCGGCGGCCGTCGCCGCAACGCGCCCGCGGCATCGCCGTTTCATCCTCGTCGAAGCCGACGGCGATGCGAAATCGTACGTCGCGCATACGCTGCGCGATGACGGCTTCGCCGCAACGGTCGTTGCCGACGGCACCGAAATGCTCGCGACGATCGACGAACTGCAATTCGATGCCGCGATCGTCGATATCGAACGCGTCGGCATGCCGCTCGAAGAATTCGTGCGCCGCGTCGCCGGCCGCACCGCGCTGATCCGGGTCGACTCGGCCGCGGTTGACGAAACACCCGGCTGGGACGGCTACATCGTCAAGCCGTTCCTCACCAAAGACTTGCAGGCCGCGATCGAGTCCGCGATCATGCGCCACCCCAAAATGAAAGCCGAACCCTCCGTAGCTTATAGCTAGGGCAGGTATGGTTCGGCGACGTGCGCGGCGAGCACGATCGCGAGCAAGATGAGAATGCCGATGTAGAACGGGCGGCGCGGAAACGTCGCTTGTCCCGTGCGCACGGCCGCGAAATACAGGTACTGCAGGTAGCCGCAGAAGCAGAGCGCGGCGATCGCGACGACCGCCCCGCCGCGCACGTCGGCGCCGGGGCGCGGAATCCAGAGGCCGTAGACTTGTACCGCCTCGAGCATCACGAAGAGCGCGCACAGCGCCCACGGCCGAGGCCCGGAAACGGTGCGTACCACGCGCGACGTGCCGATCAGGCCATACGCCGCGAATGCGGCGAAGAGTGCGGTCCCCGCATAGCGGGCGATCAGCTCGGTCATCCGGCTGGGCTTCGGGCTGTAGGAAGCCGCTTCCGGCGAGGCGCAACGGTGCTCATGAAACGCCGTTTTGCCGCGCTGCTTGCACTGGTGCTCGCGGCCACGCTCGCGCCGCCGCAGCCGGCGAGCGCGTACGTACCGCACGTGCTGAACTACGCCGATACGCTCGACATCAACACGCTCAACCCGTTCATCGCGACGTCGGGCAACATCATCACGCTCTCGGAGTTGACGGCGGCCTATTTCACGCGGCTCGATCCGAAGGGCAATCCGGTACCGGAACTCGTGACCGTGATCCCCTCGCAGCAGAACGGCGGCATTAGCCGCGACGGCAAGACGATCACCTGGCACCTGCGCCACAACGTGAAGTGGAGCGACGGCAAGCCGTTCGACTCGAGCGACGTGACCTATACGTGGCGCGCTGCGCAAGACAAGACTAACAACCTCGCCGTGCGCGACGTCTGGGACCGGCTCGACGCGATCACGGCGCCGGATAAATACACCGTCGTCTTCAAGTTGAAGGTCCCGTACGCGACGGCGATCGTCGACTATTTCAACACGCAGAGCAATACCGCTATTCTCCCGGCGCACATCGTCGGGCCTGGCACGAACTTCAACCAGGCGCCGTACAACTCGCTGCCGGTCGGCGCCGGCCCGTTCCGCTACACGGCGTTCAACCGCGGCGCAACGGTCGAGATGGAAGCGAATCCCTATTATTTTCGCGGCCTGCCGAAATTGCACAAGATCGTCTACAAGATGATCTCCGACGACAACACCGACATGACGCAGCTCACCACGGGCGAACTCGATCTGTGGGACACCATCAACGGCACGATGGCTGGGAGCGCCAAAGCGCTGCCGGGCAAGAGCTGGTCGACGCGCCTCAGCTTCTTCATGTCGGCAATCTTCTTCAACACGGCGCGGCCGCAGCTCAAAGATCCGGCCGTGCGGCGCGCGCTGCGCTTGGCCACGAACCGGCCCTTGATTTTCGACAAGGTCGTGTTGCGCAACGGCGTGCTGACCGAATCCGTGATTCCGCGCGATACGCACGGTTATCTCGATCTCCCGGTGACGAAGTACGATCCGAAAGCGGCCGAGGCGATGCTGGATGCGGCCGGCTGGAAGCGCGGGCCCGACGGCGTGCGCCAGAAGAACGGCCTCAAGCTCTCGCTCGAGATCGTCATTCCGAGCGGCTACGGTCCGAGCGAAACGCTCGCCAATTTACTGCAGAGCGACTACACGAAGATCGGCGTCGCGGCAACGATTCACGCCTATGCCAGCGGCCAGTTCTTCGGGCCGTACTCGGCCGGCGGCATCGTGCAGACCGGCAAGTTCGACGCGGTGCTGCACTCGCAGTCGCTCGGGCCGGTCTATAGCAACGTCAACGGCGTGCTGACCTGCAATTCGATCCCGCCCAACGGCTTCAACGAGACGCACTACTGCAACAAGCGCGTCGACCAGCTGAACGAAACCTATTTGGGATCGTACGACCGCAGCGTGCAAGACAAAGCCTCGGCCGAGATCCAACGGATCGTCGACAACGACGCGCCGATGATCATGATGTACGAGCGCAATTTCCTGGCCGTCTATGATAAGCGCCTAACGGGTTACCACCCCAACTTTTTCTCAAATTGGGGCGGCGACCCATGGAACATCGATATTTAAAATGTCGGGATGACAAATTATACCGGGGCTGGGGCGGGCTTCTTCGTGATGAACGGTAAGACGATCGCGATGAGGAGCATGACGGCCATCGGCAGCAGCGCTCCGGAGAACGATCCCGTCTTGTCCTTGACCGCGCCCGCGATGTAGGGGCCGACTAAGCCGCCGACGCCCCAGGCCGTGATGATGTAACCGTAGTTCTGACCGAGATACTTCGTACCGAAGTAGTCGGCGTTGAACGACGGCATCGTGCCGAAGCCGCCGCCGTAACACGCCAGAATGATCGCGAAGGCGATCAGCACGGCGGCCACGCTGTGCAAGCCGGAGAGCACGAAGAAGATCACGACTTGGCACGCGTAGATGCACACCCAGGTCATGTTGCGCCCGATGCGATCGGAAACGGCGCCCCAGAAGAAGCGGCCGAGACCGTTGAACACCGCGACGAACGCATACGCGCTGATCGCCGTGCCGGTGAGCGCTTTGACCGCGTCGGGATCGGTGACACCCTTCGAGATCAACTCGCGAATGATCGGCACCGCGTTCGAGACGATCAGGATGCCGGCGACGACGTTGAGGAACAGCATCAGCCAGAGCAGATAGAGCTGCGGCATGCGCAGCACTTGGGCCGGCGTATACGAACCTTCATGTGAGGCTGCGGCCGCGGTTGCGCCGGCGACGGTGTAGCCGGCGGGCGGATTCTGCAGCAACATCGCGCACAGGCCGCCGGCGATCGCATACACGATGCCGCTGACGAGCAGCACTTGCATGATGGCGGCAATATCGGCGGCCGGCATCGCGTGCGCGGCGGCGTCGAACGGCGTTCCGGCAACGACCGCTGCCGACTTGGCGTCGGCATATGCGCCCGCATCCTTCGAGGCTTGCACGAATCCGGGCACAGCCTTCAACACGAAGCCGTAGATGAACGCGCCGAGACCGAAGCCCATCACCACCATGCCGCTGGCGAGACCGCGCTTGTCGGGGAACCATTTCGTAACGGTCGCGACCGGCGTGATGTAGGCCATACCGTTCCCGAAGCCGCCGATCACGCCATAGGTGAGGTCCCACCACCACACGTCGTGCGGACCGACCGCTGCGAGCAGATTGCCGATTCCCCACAGGACGATGCCGGTGATGGTGACGTTGCGCGGTCCGACTGAGTCTTGCCAGCGTCCGCCGGCGACCGCGCCGATTCCGATGAAGAAGATCGCTAGACCGAAGACGAGGCTGGCCTGCGTCGATGACCACCCGAACGAGGCGATCAGGGGTTGCGTGAAGTTACTCCACGCGTAGACCGTACCGGCGAGGATCATTACGAGGACCCCCGCCCATGCAATCGCCCAGCGATTGCCGGGTGCCGCTGTATCTGCCATGAGAACGCTCCCTCCAACGAGTCCGGGCCCTGCCTCGGAAGGCAGAGCTAGCTGTTAAGGGAGACCTTGGTTGCTTGAAAACCAGTTCCTCTAGCGGAAGCCTTCAGTGAAGGTTTGTTCCCGGGCAACCGCTAGTAGCCGCGGTCCGAGAGCGATCAGCAAGAGCAGCGTCATCAGGAAGAACGTGGGATGGACGAAGGCGAGGTGGCCGTGCGGTATCGTCCGGCAGCCGACGTCGGTGAAGGCCATCGCCATGCAGAAGATGCCGTAACCGAGCTGGAGCCGGTAGTGCGGATCGATGCGCGACCCGAAAAACGACCGCTTGTGCCCCGGCAGTACCCAATAGAGCAGCGGCACGGCGAGGGCCAGACAGACGCCGCCGGTCACCAGACCGTAGACGATGTTGAACGTTTCGCTGCCTTCGAGAAAACCGAACATCTGCAGCACCGAGTTCGCCGACGGAGCGAACCCCTCCGTTGACGAAAAGCGGCGGATGGACGGATCCCTGACGGTATACGCGAACGGCGGCTTCTGCCGTTACGACGAGGCCAAGATCGGCCTCATGACCCACGCGCTGCACTACGGCACCGGGTGCTTCGAGGGCGTGCGTGGCTTCTGGTCGACGCACGATGAGGAGCTCTATCTCTTCCAGCTCGAGGATCATTACGAGCGCCTTCACGCCTCGTCCAAGATCATCATGATGAAGGTGCCGCATACGGTCGCGGAACTGGTGAAGATCACGACCGAACTGTGCGCGCGCAACAACTTCCGTCACGACGTCTACGTGCGGCCGCTGATGTACAAGTCGAACGAAGAGATCGGCGTGCGCCTGCACGATGTGCGCGACGCGCTGGCGATCGTCGCGATGCCGTTCGACCGCTACTTCGATGCCACCGCCGGTTTGAATTGCACGGTGAGCGCCTGGCGGCGCATCGACGATACGACCGCGCCCGCACGCGCCAAAGTCACCGGGGTGTACATCAACTCCGCGCTCGCCAAGAGCGAGGCGATCCTCAACGGCTACGACGAGGCGATCCTGCTCTCGGCCGACGGTCACGTTTCCGAAGGCAGCGCCGAGAACATCTTCATCGTGAAGAAGGGCGTGATCTACACGCCGGACGCCTCGCAGAACATCCTCGAAGGCTGCACCCGCAAAACGCTGATGACGCTGGCCGACGCCGAACTCGGGCTGACGGTCGTGGAACGCGCGATCGATCGCAGCGAACTCTTCACTGCGGATGAAGTGTTCATCAGCGGCAGCGCCGCCGGCTTACAATTCGTTCGCGCCGTCGATCATCGCATCGTCGGCGACGGCACGCAGGGTCCGATCGCGACGAAGCTCGCCGACCTCTACGACAAGGTCGTGCGCGGCGCGCTGCCGACCTACCATCCGTGGCTCACGCGCACGTACGGCAGCCGCAAACCCGCCGCGGTGTAAAACCTAAACAGTCGCCCTTGCGGCCAAACGCGCGGCCATCTCCGCTGCCGCGGTCGATTCGAGACGGCCGCCGGCCGCAAGCAAATCGCCTAGCCGTTCGGCGGAAAGCTGCGCGCGCAGATCCGCGAACATCGTGTCGCGCAACGATTTGGAGACGGTCTCGCGCCGGATGCCGAACGACTGGAACGCGGAGTCTGCGAAGCCCATGAGACGCGCGGCGGTTTCAGGCGCGTTCGATACGAGTGCAAAGGCGGCGGCCCCCTGGATGACGAGCGCCAGGCCGAGCGTGTTCTCCGTGCGCCGCACAATTTCGAGCGCCTCGGCGAGGGCTTCGGCAACGCCCTCGACCCGTCCGATCGAGAGCGAGAACTGCACGATGTCGGAGAGCGCGTTCACGAGCCCGCGGCGGTCGCTGATATCGCGCCGCACGTCGGCGGCGATGCGCGCGGCCGCGATCGCTTCATCGTAGCGGCCTAAGCGGAAGTACAAGTTGCTCATGCCGTGATGGGAGAGCGCGAGGCCGAAGTCGTTCTCGAGCACGCGGCAGAGGGAGATGCTCTCCTCGTACATGATTTCGGCGTCGAGCGGATCGGAACCGGTGAGAAAGTTCGCGAGACGGCGCAGGAAGCTCGCTTGATAGACGAAGTCGTGCACGTCACGCGCGAGCTCGAGACCTTCGCGTGCGATCACCGCGGCTTCTTCCAGCCGGTCGTTGTGCAAGAGCGCGGTCGCGTAGGCATTCAGCGCTTCGAGCCGCCACTTCGTTTCCGGCGCTTCACGCAGCAACTCGTACGCTTCTTGCGCGGCCTCGAGTTCGGCTTCGGTGCCCCCGAACGCGCCGTAGCGTGAGGCGAGTTCCGCGCGGCGCGTCAGCACGCGGCCGCGCAGGTGCGGGCGCTTGCCGGCAGCCAGCGCATCGCGCGCGTAGGTGTTCCAATTCGCCCATTCGCTCCAGCGTCCGAGCGACGACGTCTCGACCAGCGCGGCGCAGATTTCCACGCCGGTCAGCGGATCGTGGCCGTCGCGCAGCGTCCACTCGAGGGCGGCGCGCACGTTGTCGAGGTCCTCGATGAGCGGCGCGATCCAGGCGCGATACGAGCCTTGGCCTTCGGCGAGGCTCGCGGCGTCGACTTGCACGCGATAGTAGGCGGCGTGGCGCGCGCTGACGGCTTGGCGTTCGCCGCCGGCATCGAGTTTTTCGATCGCGTACTCGCGCGTCGACTCCAAGAGCCGGTAGCGAGGGGCCTCGAACACCACCAGCGACTTGTCGACCAGCGCCGAGAGCGCGCCGAAGACCGCATCGGGTGAGAGATCGTGATCGGTGCAGACTTCGAGAATCGCCGGCAGCGTGCAGCCGCCGGTGAAGATGGCGAGCCGCCCGAAGAGCGCGCGCTCCGCGGCTCCGAGCAGGTCGTAGCTCCAATCGATCGTTGCGCGCAACGTCTGCTGGTGCGGCAACGCGCTGCGATCGTTCGCGCTGAGCAAACGGAAGCGCGAATCGAGCAGCGCGGCGATTTGCGACACGTCGAGCACGCGCACGCGTGCGGCGGCGAGCTCGATCGCGAGCGCGATGCCGTCGAGGCGCCGGCAGATCTCCGCGATGAGCGGCGCGTTCGCGTCGGTAAGCGCGAAGGTGTCGTCGGCAGCGCGCGCGCGTTCGACGAACAGCGCAACGGCGGAGTATGCGGCCGCATCGACCGCGCGCAGCGCCGCGGTCCCGAGCGGCGTCGCGTGCGGGGGAACGCGATAGGTGGCTTCGCCCGCCACGCCGAGCGGTTCGCGGCTGGTCGAGAGCACGCGAATGCGCGGCGCGTCCCGGATGATGGCGGCGATCGTGCGCGCGGCCGTGGCGACGAGATGCTCGCAGTTGTCGATCACCAGCAGCAAGTGGCGCTCGCGCAACGCCGCGAGCAGCGATGAGAGCGACGAGCGATCGGCGTGTTCTTCGACGCCGAAGAGCGTGGAGAAGGCGGAGACGACGTGCGCCTCATCACCGAGCGGCGCCAGCTCCACGAGCCACACGCCGTCGGGATAGCGCGCCAGCTGCCGGCGCGCGACCTCGAGCGAGAGCCGCGTCTTTCCGACGCCGCCCGCACCGAGCAGCGTGACGACGCGGTACTCTCCGAGCAGATCTTCGACCCGCGCGACGTCGTCGTCGCGACCGATCAGCGTCGCGCTCGCGACCGGCAAGTTGTTGGGCGTGGGCAGCGGCGAAGCCGGGCGTTCGTACGTATCGGAATCGGAGGGATCGACGACGACGATGCGGTCGCGCCCGGTGCCCTTGGCGCGGTAGAGCGCGCGGTCGGCGGTTTCGAGCAATTCGCGATAGTGTGCGCCGCGCTTGGGAACGATCGAGGCCACGCCCACGCTGACCGTGACGACCCCGCGCGGCGCCGAATCGTGTGCGATGGCCAGCGTTTCGACCGCCGCGCGCAAGCGTTCCGCCACCTTGGCGGCGCAGCGCGATTCGGCGTCGGGGATCACGACCCCGAACTCCTCGCCGCCGTAGCGCGCGAAGCAATCGGTCGCGCGCACGACGCTGGCTTTGCACGCGCGCGCGATCTGACGCAGACACGCGTCGCCCTGCGGGTGGCCGTAGGCATCGTTGTAGTTCTTGAAGTGATCGATGTCGAGCAGCGCGATCGCGATCGGTTTTTTCGCGCGGATCGCGCGCGTCCACTCACGTTCGAGCGCGGCGTCGAAGGCACGCCGGTTCGGCACGCCGGTGAGCCCGTCCATGATCGTGAGCTCTTCGAGATGGCGCGCATGCTCGCGCAGTGCGGCCTTCTGCAGCGCGAGCGAGAGATAGCCGGCAAACGCGTCGCAGAGCGCGAGCCCGTCTTCGTCATACACGTCGCGGCGCGAGATCATCCAGACGGCACCGCTCACGCGGCCGTCGTCACGCAGCGCCGCGTAGGCGCGGTTGAGGTCGAGGCGCGGCACGCCGTCGGCCAGCACGGCGCGCGCGATCGCATCGTCGACCACCTCGTGGCAGGCCTTGAAGTTCGAGCGCGTCCGACGCCAGCGCACGGTGCAGCCCTGCGAATCGGCCAGGGCCAGCGTCACCTCGCTCGCATCGGCTGCCCGCAGCAACCGCGAGCACACCGCATCGAGGATCGTCTCGAGCGGGCCGCTCCCGTTGATGAGAGCAGCCGTCTCGCGCAGCACATCGCGGACCGCTTGGCGACGGCCGTCGGGTCGAGGTTGAAACATGAACCGGCCTTATTCGCAAGAGGGCGGCCGGTACCAGTTGGCCGTTCGGCCGAGAACCAAGCCCGAGGGCGCTACAAGAGCCGTTCGGGGACGATCGGCAGATCGCGCACGCGCCGGCCGCTCGCGTGATAGACGGCGTTCGCGACGGCTGCGGCGACGCCGGTGATCCCGATCTCGCCGGCTCCGCGCACCCCGAGGGCGTTGAACGTGAGGTCGGGATGGTCGACGAACCCGATCTCGATCGGCGGCACGTCGGCGTTGACCGGCACCCGGTAGTCGGCCAGGTTGTTGGTGACGATCGCTCCGGTGCGCGGGTCGCGCACGGTGTCCTCGAGCAGCGCCATCCCGAGCCCCATGATGATCCCGCCCATCATTTGCGAGCGGGCGGTTTTCGGATTGAGGATGCGGCCGCAATCGAAGAAGCCGGTGAAGCGCGCGATGCGCAACCGCGCGAGTTCTTCGTCGTAGCGCACTTCGCAGAACTGCGCGCCGAACGAATGGAATGAATGCCGGGTCTCATCGACCTCGCCCGAACCCGAGCCCGTGGCCTCGAGACCGGCCGGCGCAGCGGCGAGGTTGCCGCCGGCCAGCCGCTTCAGCGCCTCGCACGCGTCGACGAGCGGCGGCATGACGCTAGCCGTGCTCTGCGAGCCGCCGGCGACGGGCGCCTTCGGATAGGCCGTACTGCCGATCTTCACGGTCACGTCGGCGAGCGGAATGCCCAGCGTATCGGCCGCGACCTGCGCGATGATCGTGTACATGCCCGTGCCGAGATCGTGCGTGGCGCACTCGATCGTCACCCGGCCGCCACCCTCGGTGCGCGCGTGCACGTCGGTTGCGCCGGCCATCGCCGGGTACGTCGCGGTCGCCATGCCGTAGCCCACGAACTCGTTGCCGTCGCGCATCGAGCGCGGCTCCGGCGTGCGTTTCTCCCAGCCGAAACGCCGCGCGCCTTCGCGATAGCACTCGAGCAGATGTTTGCTCGAGAACGGGACGTTGTTGTTCGAGGGATCTTTCTCCGTATGATTGCGCACGCGCAGCTCGAGCGGATCGGCGTTCACCGCGTAGGCGAGTTCGTCGAGCGCCGACTCGAGCGCGAACAAGCCCGGACTTTCGCCCGGCGCGCGCATCGGCGCCGGCGTCGCGATGTTGAGGCGCACGGTATGGTGCGTCGTGCGCAGGTTCGGAATTGCGTACAGCATCGGCGTCGTTTTGCCGGCCGGCTCGTTGAAGTCGCCGGCGAAGCTGCTCGTGTCGATCACGTCGTGCACGAGGCCGGTGATCGCGCCGAACGGCGTGGCCGCGATCCTGATGCGCTGCTCGGTTTCCGAGCGATGGCCGTTGGTGCTGAAGAATTGCGCGCGGTCCACCACGAGCTTGACGGACTTGCCGAGCGCCTTCGCCGCCATCGCCGCGATCACGGTGTGCGCCCAGACGAAGCCTTTCGAGCCGAAGCCGCCGCCGATGAAGGGCGAGATCACGTGCACGTGCTTGGGGTCGAGGTCGAAGAAGTGCGCGAGCGTGAACTGCGTGCCGTTGACCCACTGCGTCGAATCGTACACGGTCAGCTCGCCGTTTGCCCACGAAGCAATGGTTGCGGCCGGCTCCATCGCGTTGTGCGTTTCGGCCGGCGTCGTATAGCAGAGATCGAGCGTGACGGGTGCCGTCTTCAGCGCCGCATCGACGTCACCGCGCTCGACGAAGAGCGGTGAGCCGAAGAACCTCTCGACCTTTTCCATACGTGCGCGCGTTTCCGCGGTGATTGCGGTGAGCGGCGGCTGCTCGTCGTAGGTGATGTGCAGCAGCGCGGCGGCAGCGGTAGCGGCTTCGAGCGTCGTCGCGACCACCGCCGCAACGTTCTGCCCCCAGTAGAGAATCTCGTCGCTTTGCAGCGGCGGCAGCTTCGGCTCCATGAACACGCGCTGGAAGTCGAAGCCGGTCGGCGTGACGCGCGGCGCGTTGCGATGCGTGAAGACCTCGACCACGCCGGCAACGGCTCGCGCGCCGGCCTCATCGATCGCGCGAATGCGCCCGCGCGCGATCGTGCTTTGCACCAGCACGGCGAAGAGCGGATGTTCGACCGGCGCGTCGGCCGCGTACAGTGCGGCACCGGTAACTTTGAGCGGCCCGTCGATGCGATCGGTCGGTCGGCCGGTGTTCGCGCGCGCCGGCTCGACAACCGTCGTCATGATGCGCTCTCCGCGAGCGTGCCGAGCACGCGGACGATGGCGCGTTTCGCCAGCTCGACCTTGAACGCGTTCTGCGCCGTCGTTACGGCGCCGGTCATCGCCGCGGCGGCCGCGCGCTGCAGTAGTTCCGGCGTGGCCTGAGCGCCGTCGAGCACGCGTTCGGCATCTTGCGATCGCCACGGTACGGTTCCGACGCCGCCGAGGGCCACGCGCGAGCGAGTGATCGTGCCGTCGTGGCCGATCTCGAGCGCCGCGGCCACCGACACGAGCGCGAATTCATACGACGCGCGGTCGCGCAGCTTGAGGTACTGCGAATGACGGTAGAGCGGCGCGGGCGTGAGTTCCACGGCCACGATCACGTCGCCGCGTTCGAGGACGGTCTCGCGCTCCGGCGCCTCTTCGGGCAGCCGGTAGAACTGATCGAGCGTCAGGCGGACTTCGCCGTCGCCGCAGTTGACGATCACCGTTGCGTCGAGGGCGGCCAGCGCCACGGCCATATCGCTCGCGTGCGTTGCGATGCAGTGGGCGCTCGTGCCGAGGACAGCGTGCCCGCGGTTGACGCCCGCTAGCGCATCGCAGCCGCTGCCGGGTGCGCGCTTGTTGCAGCGCGAGACGTTGTCGCGGAAGTACGTGCAGCGCGTGCGCTGCAAGAGATTGCCGCCGACGGTTGCCATGTTGCGCAGTTGCCCCGATGCGCCCGCCGCCAGCGCTTGCGCCAGCACCGGAAATTCGCGCGCGATCGTCGGATCGTCGGCGACGTCGGAATTGCGTGCAAGCGCGCCGATGCGGACGTGCTGCGGCGTGACCTCGATTGCGGCCAGCGGCAGCGCGTTGATGTCGATTACCGAGCCCGGACGTTCGACGCCGGCTTTCATCAGATCGAGCAGCGTCGTGCCGCCGGCGATCATCTGCGCGTGCGGATCGTCGAGCAGCGCGGCGCGCGCGCCGGCCAGCGAATCGACGCGGTGATAGGTGAACGGCTGCATCAGGCGCTGCGCTCCGCGACGGCGCCGATCGCGTCGACGATGTTCGGATAGGCACCGCAGCGGCAAATGTTGCCGCTCATCCGCTCGCGGATCGTGTCGGGGTCGAGCCTGCGCCCCTCGCCGAGTAAACCGAGGGCCGACATGATCTGCCCGCTCGTGCAGAAGCCGCACTGAAACGCGTCGTGCTCGACGAACGCCTGCTGCAACGGGTGCAAACCATCCGTGCCGGCCACGCCCTCGATCGTGGAAACGTCGTCGTCGCCGTGCATCAGGGCGAGCGTCAAACAGCTGAGCACGCGCCGTCCGTTGACCAGCACCGTGCACGCGCCGCACTGCCCGCGGTCGCAGCCCTTCTTCGTGCCGGTCAGCCCGGCGTGTTCGCGCAGCGCGTCGAGGAGCGTCGTCTCGGGCTCGAGGTCGACCTCATGCACGGAACCATTGATCCGAAGTGAATACCGCATGATCTCCCCGCTCTATACCCCGTTGTGGCGATCCCTCGCAAAGCTCGGGATGACGGGGGCCGTTCTAGGAAGCGGGCGGATTGTCAGCGTTGGGCGCTGCGGGCGGGTTGACGGGGAGGGCGTTCACCGGCTGGTTCGGCGGCGTCCACATTTGCAGGTCGCGCTCGGGGCTGCTGCTGGCGGGGTTGGACGTCGTTGCCGCGGTCGCGGCCGGTACTGCCGGCGCCCCGCCGAACGGCGTCGCCGTGTAATCGTTCGCCAAGCGCCAGGCGCTGAAGCGCACGAGTTCGTGATAGGCGATGCGCGAGACGCCCTGGATGAACGAGTAGCCGGCATCGAGCGTCGAGAGGTTGGTCGCCATCACCGCGATCGCATACGGTTCGCTGTTGAGATAGACCACGCCGACGTCGTTGAGCGTGTCGTGAAGCTCGCCGGTCTTGTGAGCGATCGTCGTCCCCTTGGGCAGCGGCACGGGGATCAGGCCGTTGTGGTGTTGTCCCGACATGATCGCGATCATCTCGCGCGACGACCATTCATCGACCAGTTGATAGCGTGCCATCGCGGTCATCAGCCTGACCATGTCGTTGGCGCTCGAGCGCAACGCGTAGCGGATCGGACCTTCCGAGCGAATGTAATCGTGCAGGCTGGTCTGGGTGAGGCCGAGATTCGCCATCTCGTCGTTGATCGCACCGCGGTGGACCAAGCGAATGAGCATGTTGGTCGCGGTGTTGTCGCTGACCGTGATCATCAGCGTGAGCAGCCGTGACACGGTGTACTTCGAACCGACGCGGGCATCGCAGAGATCGCCCGAGCCCCAATCGCGATCGCTCGCTTGCAGCGTAACCTTGCGGTTGAGATCGAAATCGCCGTGTTCGAGGCGTTTGAACACCTCGACCATCACCGGAATCTTGATCGTCGAGGCCGCGGGCATCTGCGCGTTCGCGTTCACCGACGTGCTCAAGCCGGTGGTGAGATCCTCGACCATGATGCCGACGTTGCCGGGCGCGTGCATCGACATCGTGGAGAGTTCGGTCTGCAGCACGCCGAGCGGGCCCGGGGCAACAGCATCTGCCCGCGCCGCCAAAGCGCTAAAGAGAAGAGCTACGGCAACGAAAACTCGTCGCAGCGAGTGCATTGCAGTCATTGTCCCTGTTATCGGCACGTCTCGTCAAGGCCGATACCTTGGCCATTTGGCGGAGTTAGCGGCCCCGCACTGCTTCGGCGACGTAAGGTATTCCGTCGGCTGCCGGCGCGCGAACGCGTCCGGCGAGGCCTGCGAGCGCAACGAGCGCGGCCAGATACGGCAGCGCCTGCATCAGTTCGCTGGGAATACCGGCGCGCTGCAGCGTGTACTGTAAGGCGGAGAAAAATCCGAAGAACAGCGCCGCACCGGTTGCACCGAACGGTGTCCACCGCCCGAAGATCACCGCGGCCAGCGCGATGAAGCCGCGTCCGGCCGTCATGCCGTCGGAGTACAGATCGAGTTCGGCCAGCGAGAGAAACACGCCGCCGAGCGATGCGATCGCGCCCCCCGCGACGACCGACCAGAAGCGCGTGCGCAGCGGATCGATGCCGGCAGCCGCGGCCGCGCGCGGGTTTTCACCGCAGGCCCGAACGCGCAGACCCCAGGGCGTGCGGTTGAGGAAGAGCGAGAGCGCCGCCGCCAGCACGAGCGCGAGGATCGTGAGCACGGTTTCGCCGGCTTGCCCGAACGCCGGCACTTCGTGCGACGCGCCCGGTTGGCCGAAGACCAGCACGAGCCCGAACGCCGCGGCGCCGAGTGTGACGATGTTGAGACCGGTACCGGCCACGATCTGATCGTAAGCGAGCTTCGTCGCGACGAATGCGAGCAACGCTGCGAGCAGCGCGCCCGCTAGGATGCCGGCGATCGCGCCGAGCCACGGGCTGCCCGTCGCACCAGAGACGCAGACGGCCGTGAACGCGCCGCCGATCATGATGCCTTCGAGCCCGATGTTCACCACGCCCGAGCGTTCGGAGAGGACGCCGCCCAGAGCGGCAAAGATCAGCGGCGTCGCCTTGACGAGCGTCAGCCCGGCGATCGCGATCAGCGCGATGACGAACCCGTTCATGTGGTGCGCCGCGACGCAATGTAGCGCCGTCCCGCAAGCGCGATGATCACCAAGCCCTCGATCACGTTGACGATGTCGCGCGGCACGTTGGCTTCGGCCTGCATCGAGAGCGCGCCGTTCTGCAAGATGCCGAACGCGAATGCAGCCACCACGATCCAGACCGGTTCGAGGTTGCCCACCAGCGCGACCGCGATCGCGACGAAGCCATAGCCCGGACTGAGCCCGGTGTTGAAGCGGTGCAGCACCCCGGTGACGAGCGTTGCGCCGCCGAGGCCGGCGATCGCGCCGGAGTAGGTCATCGCTTGCAGCGCGATGCTGCGCAGATCGATGCCGGCGCGCCGGGCTGCTTCGGGCGCTTGGCCGGCCGCGCGGAGTTCGAAACCGAACACCGTACGATTGAAGACGAAGCGCAGCGCGAAAACGAGCAGAAGCGCGACGATGACCGCGATCGTGAGCCGCGTGTCGGGAATGATCGTCGGCAGCCACGCGGACTTTGCGAGCAGCGGCGTCTCGCCTTCGTTGGCGGTCGCGAAGTGCAGCGGCCCGTTGACCGCGTACGTCGCGAGCAGCGCCGCGACGACGTTGAGCATCAGCGTGGCGATGACTTCGTTCGCGCCGAAGCGTGATTTGAGGAAGCCCGCGATGCCGCCCCAGAAGCCGCCCGCGATCGCGCCGGCGAGCAGCGTCGCGGCGATCGATATCACCGGCGGCCCCGGGACGAAGACGCCGATGACTCCCGCCGCCAGGCCGCCCAGGACGAGCTGTCCCTCGGCGCCGATGTTGAACAGGCCGGCGCGGAACGCCAGCGCGACGCCGAGCGCCGGGAAGAGCAGCGCGGTGGCGGAGACGAGCGTCTCCGCGAACTCCGACGTGGTGCCGAACGCGCCGTCGAAGAGCGCGTAGAAACCGTCGATCGGCGAGACGTGGGCGAGCAGCATCGCGATGCCGCCGGCGCCGAATACGACGATCAGTGCGATGCCCAAATCGCGCACGATGCGCAATCGCACGAACGCCGCCATTAGTGGCCGCCCGCCATCAGCGCGCCGACGCGTCCGCGATCGACGTTCGCACGGTCGAATGCGCCGACAAACCGTCCGCCCGACATGACGAGCACGCGATCGGCCAGCGCGAAGATTTCATCGAGTTCGAACGAGATCAGCAGCACGGCGACGCCTGCGTTGCGCGCCTCGATCAAGCGCGACTGCACGAGGGTTGCGGCGCCGACGTCGATGCCGCGGGTGGGTTGATAGGCGACGAGCAGTTTCGGTTGCGCACCGAGCGCGCGTCCGACGACGATCTTCTGCTGGTTGCCGCCCGACAGCGCGTCCACAATAGCTTGCGGGTTGGGCGGCCGTACGTCGAAGCGTTCGATGACGTCCTTCGTTGCCGTCGCGATCGCGGCATCGTCGAGGATCGCACCGCGCCGGATCGGCGGGATTTGATGCCGGCCGAGCGCGACGTTCTCCGCGATCGACCAGCCGAGCACGAGCGCTTCGTTGCGGCGGTCTTGCGGGATCACCCGCACTCCCGCCGCCAGCCGCGCCGCCGGCGTCACCGCGGCGGTGAGCGGTACGCCGTCGAGTTCGATCGTGCCCGTATAGCTGATGACGCCGGCCAGTGCATCGGCCAGTGCCGATTGCCCGTTGCCCTCAACGCCGGCTACGCCGACGATCTCGCCCGCGCGCACCTCGAACGTGCCGTCGACGAGTCCGCCGGCGCCGCTTCCGGCCGACAGCCCGCGTACCGAGAGCCGCGTGGCGGGCGTCGTGGCCGCGCGCTCTGCCAGCGGCGGCAGTTCGCCGCCGACCATCGCTTGGGCGATCTCATTCGTCGACGTCGCGTTCGTGTCGTAGCGGGCAACCACGCGCCCGGCGCGCATCACGGTCACGCGCGTGCTATAGTCGATGACCTCTTGCAGTTTATGCGTGACGATCAGCACCGCCGTACCGGCCTTCGCGAGCGCGGTGATCGTGCGGAAGAACGACGCGATCTCGGTCGGGGCGAGCGCCGCGGTCGGTTCGTCGAGCAGCAGCACGCTCGGGCCGCGCTCGAGTTCGCGCAACAACTCGACGCGTTGCTGCACGCCGATCGGCAGCGTTTCGACGATCGCATCGGGATCGACGTCCAGGCCGTGTTCGTTCGCAAGCGCGCGCACGCGCTCGCGCGCGGCGACGCGATCGATCCGCCAGCCGCGCTTGGGTTCGCGTCCCAGCAACACGTTTTCCCACACGTTCAACCGGTCGACGAGCTGGAAATGCTGGTGCACGAGGCCCACGACGGCGTTCGTTTCGACCGTGCCCTCATCGGGCATCACGGCGCCGAACGCGATCGCCGCGAGGGTCGATTTGCCGGCGCCGTTTTCACCGACCAGCGCGTGAATTTCGCCGGCGCACAAGTCGAGATCGACGCCGTCCACGGCTTGCACGGTACCGAAGCGTTTGCGAATCCCGCGCAGGGAGAGAACGGGCTCGCTCACAGCTTCACCGGCTTGAACGCCGCGAGTTCTTCGCGCGTTGTCGGCGGAACGATCTTGCCCGCGATGATCGCGCTGCGCAGCACGTCGAGCTCGTGAAATTGGGCCGGGGTCAGCGCGCTGCGCGTGTACTTGAAATCGGTCAACCCGATCGCGCCGTCTTTGAGTCCGAGTTCGATGTGGCCGTGCGGCACTTTGCCGGTTGCGGCGATCTTCGAGGTGAGCAGCACGCCGATGTCGACGCGCTTGACCATGCTGGTGAGAATTTTCCCCGGCACGAGCGCGTCTTGGTTGACGTCGACGCCGATCGCATACGCGCCGGGATGATCCTTGATTTGCTCGATCGCGCCGAGTCCGGCTTTCCCGGCCGCAATGTAGATCACGTCGGCGTTCTGCGAGAGCAGCACGCCGCCGATCTCCTTGCCGGCCGCCGGGTCGTCGAACGAGCCGACGTACTTCACCAGAACGTTGATGCTCGGGTCGATCTGATGCGCGCCGGCGGTGAAGCCGGCCTCGAACTTGCGCAAGAGCGGGATGTCGATACCGCCGATGAACGCGATCGTCTTCGTCTTGGTCGCGAACGCCGCGGCCACGCCGGCGAGAAACGAGCCTTGCTCTTCGCGAAAGGTGATCGACGCGACGTTCGGTTCGTCGACGATTGCGTCGATGATCGCGAAGTTGCGCGTGGGAAAGCGGCTGGCCACCTCGTCGACGTCGCGCGCCATCAGGAAGCCGACGGCGAAGATCTCATCGTACTCCTTGTTCGCGAGCACCGTCAGGTTGGGCTGATAGTCGGCAGCCGAGCGCGACTGCAGCACCGCGATGTCGGCGTGCAACTGCGCCTTCGCGTCGAGCAGCCCGCGATACGCGCCGTCGTTGAAGGACTGGTCGCCGAGGCCGCCGGTGTCGGTGACCATCGCGAGCCGGACGTTTCCGCCTTGGGCAATGCCCTTGGGGTGGCTGCATCCGGCGGCGACGGCGCCCAAAAGCGCCGTGCTGCCGAGGACAAACGCGCGGCGCCGAATCACCTTGGCCCTCTACGCGCTTCGTGCGGGTTGGCCTTTCGCCATTCGCGAAGCGCGAACGGGATGAATGCACCGGATTTAGCGCGCGGCTTTCCGCCCCGCTGGAGCGACGCGGTCGACGGGATCGTGTGGCTGCCGCGGTTGGCCGCGAAGGTGCGCGCCCACGCCGCCGGGACGTTGGGGTCGTACTTGCTGGGCCAGAGTCCGGTCGACGACGAGTTCCTCAAGACCGCGCAGCTCAGCTACGCGCAACTGATCGCGATCGTGCGCGCGTCCGCCGACGATGCCGCGGTGCTGGCCGCAATCGCGGCCGCGTCGCCCGGTGCGGTCGAGCGGCTGCGTCTGTGGTCGCTCGAGATGCCCGTCCGCCGCCGCACGATGATGAAGCTGCTCGATCTCGACGACGGTTACGACCGGCCGGCGTGGATGACCGTTCCGGTTGCCGCGCTCAACGCGGCGTTCCTCAGGCCGCTGATCGGGTTCGCACGCATCGTGCGTCCGCTAAAAGCATGATCGATCCGGAAGCCGTCAAGAAACTGCGCCGCCGGTTGCCCTCGCGCGGCGAACGCCGCGTCACCTACGGGCTGAAGGTGCTGGCGCTGATCGCCGTGGCGATCTACCTGCTCGTCGGCGTGCTGAATTTCTTCGCCGCCATTCGCAGCACCGGATTGCTCGCGGTCGGTGCGTTGTTCCTCGCGTATCTAATCTACCCGCTCGTGCGCCGGCTCAACGTGCACTTGCCGGTGATCTGGTCGATCGTCGTCGTCTACGCGTTCATTGGGCTAGTGGGCGCGTTCGCGGTCACGCTCGTCGCACCGCAGATCGGCCGCGACATCAACAGCTTCGGTCATGCGTTGCCCGGCCTGATGACGCAGTTCCAGACGGAGCTGGTCACCCCGCGGAGTTCGTTCATCGCGCGCATACCGCTCGACGACCGGCTCTATCTCGCGAACTTGCCCTCGCAGTTCGACACGCTCGCGAAACAATACGGCCTCGACACGCTGCAAAAAGGTTTGCCGGTGCTGCTCTCGGCCGCATCCCTCGGCGCCGCAGTCGTCATCATCCCGATCCTCGCGGCCTACATGCTGCTCGATGCGAGCAACGTGCGGCGTCAGCTTCTGGGACTCTTCCCGGCCCGGCGGCGCGCCAAAGTTCACCACATCATCGACGAACTCGACGGCGTGATCGGCGGCTTCATCCGCGGACAGCTGATCGACGGCGCGATCGTCGGCGTGATGATCTTCGTGATGCTGATGGCCACGCACGTTCCGTACGCGCTGCTGATCGGCATCGCGGCCGGCATCTTGAACTTCATCCCCTACGCGGGTGCCGTGATCGGCTTTGTGCCCTCGGTGATCCTGGCGCTGGCTTACAACGGTCCCGGCAACGCGCTGCTCGTCGCGCTGCTCTTCGCCGTGATCCAGCAGATCGACGGAAATTTCGTCGCGCCGCGAGTGCTCAAGGAGAACGTCGGTCTCTCGCCGCTCTACATCATTCTCTCGATCCTGATCGGCAGCGAACTCTTCGGCCTGGCCGGAACGTTCTTGGCCGTTCCGGTCGCCGCGATGGTGCGCGTGCTGCGCGAGCAGCTCTTGCCGCAACCGGCGCCGAGCACCGAAGACCCTCCCGAACTCACCAAAAGCCCACGCACTCGCGCGCCCGTCAAAGCACCGTAAGGAGATCGCCGTGGAAACGCTCGACCGTTCCGTCACCCCCGCCACCGGCAAGCGCACCGACCTGCGCGAGTTCCTCGAACAAGTCGACGCGGCCGGACAGTTACTGCGGATCGACGGCGTCGACTGGGATTTGGAGATGGGCGGCGTCGCGGAGATCGTGAGCCACACGCGTTCGGAATCGCCCGCCGTGCTCTTCGACAACATCCCGGGCTACCCGGCGGGCTTTCGCGTGCTCTCGGCCGGCACGAACTCATCCAAACGCTTCGCGCTCGCGATGAACCTGCCCGAACCGAAAACGCCGATGGAACTCGTGCGCGCCTATCGCACCGCATGAAGACGCACGCGCCGATCCCGCACCGCGTGGTTGAGAGCGGATCCGTGCTCGAAAACGTCGACCGTGAAGAGGCGGTTGATCTCTACAAGTTCCCCGTGCCGCGCGTTCACGAAGAAGACGGCGGGCGCTACATCGGCACGCACGATCTCGTCATCATGCGGGACCCCGACAGCGACTGGGTGAACGCCGGCACGTATCGCGTGCAAGTGCACGACAAGGACACGGTCGGCATCTACATTTCGCCGGGCAAACACGGCCGGCAGATTCGCGACAAGTACTTCGAGCGCGGCCTGCCGTGTCCGGTGCTGATCAGCTGCGGCCAGCATCCGGTCCTAACGCTGGCCGGCAACCACGATGTGAATTACGGCGTAACGGAGTTCGATTACGCCGGCGGTCATCTCGGCGCGCCCGTGCAAGTCATCAACAGCGAGCTGTACGGCTTGCCGATGCCGGCCGATGCGGAGATCGTGCTCGAAGGCGAGATGTACGCCGACAAAAAGGCGATCGAGGGTCCGTTCGGCGAGTTCACCGGTTATTACGCGAACCCGCAAGCGGAGCAGCCGATCGTGAAGATCCGCCGCGTGTACTATCGCAATAACCCGATCATCACGATGGCCGTGCCGATGCGTCCGCCGACCGACATTTCGTACGGCAAGTGCATCATCAAGTCGGCGATGATCTGGGACGAAGTGGAGAAGGCCGGCCTTGCGGGAGTGAAGGGCGTTTGGTGCCACGAAGCCGGCATCGGCCGCCTATTCAACGTCATCTCGATCAAACAGGCGTACGCGGGTCATGCAAAGCAGGCCGCAATGCTCGCCGCCAACGTGAAGTCGGGCAACTATCTCGGCCGCTTCGTCGTGGTGGTTGACGATGACGTCGACCCGACCGACATGTTCGACGTGCTGTGGGTGATGTGCACGCGCTGCGATCCGGTCGCCGACATCGATTTCATGCGCAACGCGTGGAGTTCGCCGCTCGATCCGATGCTGGAAAAGGGCGCGAAGCAGTTCGCCAACTCACGCGCGATCATCGATGCGTGCCGTCCGTTCGACCGCCTAAAGACGTTTCCGAAGGTGGCGCGGGCGACGCCCGAACTGCTCGACCGCGTACGCGAAAAGTTCGGCGCGCTGCTCGACGGTATCTAGATGAAGCGCGCCCCGTTTATCGCCGGCCTTACCGCGACGCTGGCCGCGCCGGCGTTCGGCCAGTCGCTGACGAACCTCAACGTCGGAACGGCGGTCGATTCGCCCACGCAGCTTCCGCTGTACTTGGGGCTGACGCACACGTTCAAGGACCAAGGCCTGAACGTGAGCGCGCTGGGCTTTCGCGGCGATACGGAAGTGGCGCAGGCGCTGGCCGGGAACTCGATCGACATCGCGCTCGCGTCATCGAGCGGTTTGCTGAACCTCGTCACGGCGAACCAAGGCGTGATCGGTTTCTACGGCGGCTTCAACCAGGCCGACTTCTCGTGGCTCGCGCAGCCGGCGATCAAATCGTGGCGCGACATGAAGGGCAAGACGCTCGGCGTCGCCACGTTAGGCTCGCTGACCGATCTGATCACGCGCTACGTCTTGGGGCGCAATCATCTCGTGCCCGACAAGGACGTGCAGATCATCCAGGCCGGCGGAAGTCCGAGCGCGTTTCAGGCAATGAAAGCCGGCCGGCTGGACGCGGCGATCTTGACGGCGCCGTTCAAATGGGAGGCGCAAGACACAGGCTTCACGCTGCTCGGCACGCAGGCCGCCGACGTTTCGCCGAATTGGCCCAAGCACTTCTACATGGCGAAGTCCGCGCTGATCGCGGAAAAGCCGCAGATCATCACCGCGTTGTTGCGCGGGCACGTTGCGGCGATCCGGCTCGCGCGTGCAAACAAAGCGCTGGCAGTGCAAACGCTGGTCGACCGGCTGAAGTTCGATTCGAAGTATGCAGCGCGCGCGTACGACGAAGCGATGCCCGACTTCGATGAGCGCGGCCGCATTCCGGAAAAATCGATGCCGGTCTTTTGGCAGCTGTCGATCGCGCAGGGCATCGTGAAGGCGCCGCTGCCCGAGAAAGATCTCGTCGACAAGCATTTCATCGACACGTTCAACGGTTGGGCGCCGCGCGCATAACGTGAGCACGAAACGGGTCGACGTGATCGGCGTGCCGATGGACTTAGGTGCCGGCCGCCGGGGCGTCGATATGGGCCCCTCGGCGGTCCGCTACGCCGGACTCAACGCCGCGATCGAGCGGCTCGGCATCACCACCGTGGATCGCGGCAACGTTCCCGTTCGCGTCGCGGAATCGGCGTCGCCGGAGGAGGCGAACGCGAAGTATCTCCCGATCATCAACGAGGCGTGCGCGCTGTTGGCCGAGCTGGTCGATGAGGTCGTGGCCGCGGGTCACTTTCCGCTCGTGCTCGGGGGCGACCACTCGATTGCGATGGGAACGCTTGCCGGCGTGACGCGGGCGCGCGGCCGAGCGCCGGGCGTGATTTGGGTCGACGCGCACGGCGATATCAACACGCCCATCAGTTCGCCCTCGGGCAACGTCCACGGCATGCCGGTGCATTTCGCCATCGAAGCAGCATCGATCGCCGCCGAGCGGATCGTGTTCATCGGCCTGCGCGACGTTGATGACGGCGAGAAGCGAGCGATCCGCGAGCTCGGCGTCAAGGCGTTCACGATGTCGGACATCGACCGGCTCGGCATGGCCGCGGTCATCGCGGAAGCGCTGGCCATCGCTTGCGACGGTCCGGGCTCGCTGCACGTGAGCTTCGACATGGACGGCATCGACCCGACCGAGGCGCCCGGCGTCGGCACGCCCGTGCGCGGTGGCCTCTCGTATCGCGAAGCGCACCTGTTGATGGAAGCCGTCGCCGCTTCGGGCGCGCTCGGCTCGCTCGAGATCACGGAGATCAATCCCATCCTCGACAATCAGAACCAGACCGCGATCCTTGCCGTAGAATTAGTCCTCAGCGCGCTCGGGAAGACCACGTTATGAGCTTCGATATCGACCGATTCGAAGAACGCCGCCGCGTGTTCGAGGATGCCGGCCGCGTCACGTGTCCCGCGTGCGGTTATCCGACCATCACCGAGCGCACCACCTACGAGATCTGTTCGCTGTGCGCGTGGGAAGACGACGGGCAAGACGACAACCCGCATCGTCCGGAAGGCTATCACGACTATTTCGGTCCCGACGACGTCGCCGGCGGACCGAATCACGACTACTCGCTGACCGAAGCGCGCGAGAACTTCGCGACGAACCTCACGTCATACCGGCCGGCCGACATCGACTTCGAAAGCGAACGCTCGACGACCGCGATCAAACGCGAAATCGTCAAGGCCTACGACCGTGCCGTCAGCGGCCTGATCGATGTCGACAAAGCCGAAGAAGACGCCCAATATTTCTTCGCCCGCCTCTACGGCATGAACGAATGATATGTCAGCCCGATAGAGCGGACATCTGACGGGCGCGGGCGGCGAGCATCCTGGCGTGGGCGCGTCCGAGGAGCGGATCGCGTTTGAACGCGCCTGCGAGGCCGCTTTCGGTTTCGAGCTGCGCGATCAGATCGCGGCCGAACTCTTCGACGCGCTGGCGGAGTTTGTAGTCGATCTCGCCGAGCTTGTCTTTGCGTTTGCGGATGATATCGTTGACTTCGCGAAATGCTTCGGCCGACTGCACCGCGTTTCGATAGAGTTTGTCGATGCCGCGCACGACCCGTTCGGTGGGCGAAGGCGGCATGATCCCGCCGCCCGTGACGCGGCCCGGTGCTTTGACGGCGTACGCTTTCAGGCTCGCCTGATAAGCATCGTAGCGGTGCTGCGCGAGTTCGGTGAGGTTCGCGATCTCTTCCCGGAGCGAATCCCGGCGCCGGCCGATGGTCTCCATGAAGCGCTGCTCGACGCCCGAGGTCACCGAGCGAATGTAGCGCGCCCGCGAAGCCTGATATTCGGCGACGCACGATTGGTAAACCGAGTCGGTTACGGGTTCGCCCGCATCTAGCGCGCTCACGGCAATGCTCCCCAGAGATGACGATGAGCCCGATCCCTAACGCGCGGGACCAAGCTCCGGAATCCGTAGTGTCCAATAGCACACCCTCGGCTTGCTTCCTTTGGCCCTTTGTCGACCGTAGAAGCCCTTAACCTAGGGCATGTACGTGAAGCGGGCTTCTTGCGCGGCGTTCACCGCGGTCACGCCCGCCGGCACCAAGATCGTATTCGGTACGAAATTGGCCGCGAGGTCGTCGTGCACGGCCACGACCGCATCGCGCGTGACGGTCGTCCCGCTCGGAGCGATGCGCCGTGCAATCGTGAGCGACAACCCGCTCAAGGCGTTGTTGCAAACGAAGAGTGATAAGCCCTGATCCATCAGTGGCCGCATGAAATCGATCATCGTATTTTTCTTGAGCGCCGTCCAATATGCGCGATTGCTGAGGTCGGCCGGCCGCATCTCTTCATCGTTCATCAAACCGACCGGATACCTCGCCCACATCGCGTCGTTGAGGGCAAGGTGAATCGAATAGCCCATGTAGAGCACGGCCGCACAGTGGAGGCTGTTGGGCCCGCCGGCCATGCCGTTCGGATCGGCATACGCTGTGCGTGAGTTTTTGAAGTGCGACATCGCAACCGTCACCGCGCGAAAAGGTGGATGGTTCCATAGAGACCTCGCGGGTTGGGGGGCGGTGATTACGAGCGAAGTGTGGCGCTGAGTTTCTTCGGCGCGACGAGGCAGTAACTCGTTTCCGTCCACTCGAGCAGCAATTCGGGATGCGTGCGTGCGCCTGCGAGCGGGATCGTGACCCAGCCGGCCTTGCCGAGGTTGTACGCCGTGGGTTTCGCGCCGGCCAGAGAGAGCGCGTGATCGTGCGCGCCGCCGACGAGTTTCACCGCGATGCTGGGGTCGTCACCCGTTCCTTCGCCCAGGAAGATGAAGATTTTCTTGCGGACCTTCGCGACCCGATCGCCCCACGGAAACTCTTCGTATGCCTCGGGCAGGCCGAGCGCAAAATCACGCAGCTTCTTCCACACGACGCCGGGTTTGCCGGTAACCACGAGGCCGTGTTTCTCCATGTTGGCGCGCGTTCATGGCGGGGCTTCACTCTTCCGAAGGCCAACCGCTATCCGGTCGGGGTGCCCGACCTTGGAGGATTCAATGACGATGTCGCGTGTTTCCAACTGTCGCCGGTTCATCGGAATTGCACTGCTGGCCGCTCTCGTTGCCGCGGGCGTCGGGCCGGCTACCGCGGCCGATGAAACGGTCGAACTTCCAACCGTCCTTTCCGTCACCGGTCCGGCGGCGTTCATCGGAAAGCAAGCGCTGCAATCGGTGCAGCTCATCGCCGGGCTCGTCAACGCGCAAGGCGGTATTCGCGGCAAGATGGTGCACGTGTCGCTGCAAGACACCACCTCAACGCCCGCGACCGCAGTGCAGTTGTTGAACCAGCTCATCAGCCAGCACGTGCAAGCGACGTTCGGGCCGACGTTCACCGCCGAATGCAGCGCGCTCATCCCGTTGATTGCGGCCGGTCCGATCGTATCGTGCTTCTCGCCCGGCGTACACCCGGCTGCCGGTTCGTTCATGTTCAGCGCCGGCGTCGGCAGCGACGCGATGGCGGCGGGAATCGCAACCTACTTCCGCGGTCAGAAGTGGACGCGCATCGCGATCATGAGCTCGACCGATGCGAGCGGACAAGACTTCGAAGAGAACTTCAACAAGGTCATGGCCGAACCGGTGAACAGCGGATTGAAGCTCGTCGCCCGCGAGCACTTCGCCGTCAGCGATCTCAGCGTGGCCGCGCAAATCACCCGCATCAAAGCCGCCGACCCGCAAACCGTCATCGTCTGGACGGCCGGCACCGGACTCGGCGTCGCGCTGCACGGCATTCACGACGTTGGACTGGACGTGCCGGTGATGGCGGGCAACGGCAACATGGTGCACGCGCAGCTCACCGGCTATGACGGCTTCTTGCCGAAAACGCTGCTCTTCCCCGGCGTGCCCGGCGTTACGCCGCCGGCCTCGGAACCGGCCGGCGTCAAGGCGGCGCAAAGCCAGTATTTTGCCGCGTATGCGAAGACCGGTGCGAAGCCGGATCTTCCGGGCGCGCTCTCGTGGGATCCGACGAAACTGCTGCTCGATGCATATGCGGCGCTGGGCTGGAACGCCACTTCCGAGCAGCTGCGCGGCTGGATCGTGTCGCAGCACGCGTGGCCCGGCATCAACGGCGTGTACGACTTCGCGAAGTATCCGCAGCGCGGCATCGGCGTCGAATCGTGCATCATCACGCGTTGGGATGCCAACGCGCACGATTTCGTTGCCGTCAGCGGATCCGGCGGAGTCGCACGATAAGCGCGCGCATGCTGCGCGTCGCGCTGTTGACGGCGTGCGCCGTCGTGTGCGGCCTCGTCGCCCCAGCGCAAGCGCAGACGCCAACGACGATCCGCATAGCGACCACGCCGATCGACTTGGGTGCTGAGGCGCTCTACGCGGCCGATCTCGGGTTTTTCAAAAAAGCCGGGCTCGATGTCGAGTTGAATTTGCTGGCGAGCGGGAGCACCGTCGCGGCTTCCGTGGCCGGCGGGTCGATCGACATCGGGCAGTCCAACATCGTCGCGCTTGCCACCGCGCACGCGGCCGGATTACCGTTCGTCATCGTCGCACCGGCCGGCTATTACACGAGCGCCGGCCCGACGACCGAACTCGTCACCGCGGCGAATTCCACGATCAGCGACGCCAAGGATCTCAACGGCAAGATCATCGCGGTGACCGCGCTCAAAGACCTGAACTGGGTCAGCATTCAATCGTGGCTGACGCGCGGCGGCGCCGATCTCGCGTCGATCAAGTACGTCGAAGTGCAGCAGCCGACCGCATGCAACATGGTCACGTCGGGCCGCGCGGCGGCGGCGATCGTGTCGGAGCCGTATCTCAGTTATGCCTTACGCGACGGCGGCTGCAAAGTGCTCGCGCCGACGCACGATGCGATCGCGAAAACGTTTCTCGTAGGCGCCTGGTTCAGCACGAGCGCGTGGGCCCAGAGCCACGCCGACGCGATCCGCCGCTTTCGCGCGGTGATGGTGGAAACGGCGCGCTGGGCCGCCACGCACCACACCGAATCGGCCCGTATCCTCGAAAAATACACGCACCTCGCCGCCCCACCCGAAATGAAGCGAGTCCCCTTCGCCGAGCGCGCCGAACCCGCGCAAATCCAACCCGTCCTCGACGCAGCCGCGCGCTTTGGTGTAATTGTACCCACGCCGGCGACGGAGCTGCTGTTCCCCTAACCCCTCGTGACGGAGTGCTGTACCCCCAACCCCTTTCGCATGATGCCACGCCTTGCCGAGCGTTAGTCGTGGCCTAGGTGCCAGCCGTGTTTTTCGCAAGGGTAGGGGCGTAGGCCGGTGCTGGTGCGCGGGATCGCGCGTTCGGCGAGTTTTTTGGTGGTGAAGGCGGCTTTGGGTTTGCCGTTTTTGTTGTAGCACGTGCGCGTGCCGCCGGTTTTGCGTTCTTTCGCTTCGGCCATGGTTAGAGGTGGAACGCGTCGGCGCCGCCGGGGTCGGGGAAGACCTTGCCGGGGTTCATGATGCCGTTGGGATCGATCGCATCCTTGATGCGGCGCATCAGCGCGATGGCGTCGGCGCCGAGATCGAGTTCCATGAATTGCTTCTTCAGCAAACCGATACCGTGTTCGCCCGAGAGCGTGCCGCCGAGATCGATCGCGGCTTCGAAGATCTCGCGCGCCGCGCCGGTGACGCGCGTCATCTCTTCGGCGTTGCGCCGGTCGCACAGGATGTTCGGGTGGAGATTGCCGTCGCCGATGTGACCGAAGAGCGGGATCTCGAGCGCGTACTTCGTTGCGATCGCGCGCACGCGGCGTGCCATCTCCGGGATCGCGCTGCGCGGTACGGCGATGTCCTCGCCGAGTTTGTTCGGCCGGCGGCGCGCCAGCGACGGCGAGATCGCGCGGCGCGCGCTCCACATCTTCTCGGCCTCGATCGCGTTGGGCGCGATGCGGATCTCGCGCGCGCCGCCGGCGGTGGCGATTTCGCCGATGCGCGCGGTGTCCTCGATGACGACGCGTTCGTCGTTGCCGTCGGTGCCGAAGAGCAAGATCGCTTGCGCGTCGAGCGGTAAGCCGATCGGCGTGTTGTCCTCGATGCAGCGCGCCGTGGTGTCGTCGATCAGCTCGATCGACGTCGGCAGGACGCCCGATGCGAGCACCGCGTTCACGGTGTTCGTCGCATCGTCCATGCGATCGTAAATGGCCATCGCCGTGCGCGCATAGCGCGGCTTGCTCAACAGTCGAACCGTGACCTCGGTGATCGTGCCCAACGTGCCTTCGGCGCCGCAGAAGAGCGCCCGCAAGTTATAGCCCGTGACGTTTTTCACCGAGCGTCCGCCCGTGCGGATCACTGTTCCGTCGGGGAGCACGACCTCGAGCGCGAGCACGTAGTCGACCGTTACGCCGTACTTCAGACACCGTGCGCCGCCGGCGTTTTCCGCCACGTTGCCGCCGATCGCGCTCTGCTTGAGCGACGAGGGGTCGGGCGGATAAAACAGTCCCTTGCGCTCGACCGCCGCTTGCAGGTTGGCGGTGATCACGCCGGCCTGCGCGACGGCGACCCGGTCGATCTCATCGATGGTCACGATCTGGTTGAGGCGCGCGACCCCGAGCACGATGCTGCCCGCCAATGGAACCGAGCCGCCCGAAAGCCCGCTGCCCATCGCTCGCGGCGTAATCGCGATTCGTTCCTGGTTGGCGTACCGATGGATGGCGGCGACCTCGGCCGTCGAGCCCGGCAGCACCACCAACGGCGGGGTATTGGCGAAAAACGTGCCGTCGAAGCCGTAGGCGATCACGTCTTCGCGCTCGGTCAGTACGTTCGCGTCGCCCACGATCCCCGCCAGGACGTTACGCAGTGCTGCGACGTTTCCGGGGGACGTTTGGGCGTTCATCACGATGTAATATCTCCGGGCGGGGCGCGGGGCCTGCGGGCCGAAATTTCCCCGGCTTTTCACTTTCTGGAGGATCCCCAACGTGAGTCAAACCCCCGTACGCGTCGCAGTCACCGGAGCGGCCGGTCAGATCGGCTACAGCCTGCTCTTCCGCATTGCCAGCGGAGCGATGCTCGGTGCGGACCAGCCCATCATCTTGCAGCTGCTCGAAATTCCCGATGAGAAGGTTCAAAAAGCCCTCGTCGGCGTGATGATGGAGTTGGACGACTGCGCGTTTCCGCTGCTGCACTCGATGGAAGCATCCAGCGATCCGAAGGTCGCCTTCAAGGATGCCGATTTTGCGCTGCTCGTCGGTTCGCGTCCGCGCGGTCCGGGCATGGAGCGCAACGATCTGCTCACCGCTAACGGCGCAATCTTTACCGCGCAAGGCGCGGCGCTCGACGCGGTTGCTAAGCGCGACGTCAAGGTGCTCGTCGTCGGCAATCCGGCCAACACGAACTGCCTGATCGCGATGAAGAGCGCGCCGGGTCTCAGCCCGAAGAACTTCACCGCGATGATGCGGCTGGATCACAACCGCACGATCGCGCAAGTCGCGCACAAGGCCGGCGCGGCGAACGCTGCGGTGACGAAGGTTACCGTGTGGGGCAATCACTCCACGACGCAATATCCGGATATCTCGAACGTCGAGATCGACGGGAAGCCGGCGACCGCGCTGATCAACGACATGACGTGGCGCAACAACGAACTCGTGCCGACCGTGCAAAAACGCGGCGCGGCGATCATCGAAGCGCGGGGCCTCTCGTCGGCGGCATCGGCGGCGAATGCGGCGATCGATCACATGCGCGATTGGGTGAAGGGCACGCCGAAGAACGACTGGATCTCGATGGGGATTCCGTCGGACGGCAGCTACAACATTCCCGAAGGCGTGATGTTCGGCTATCCGGTGACCACCAGCAACGGCGCGATCTCGATCGTGCAGGGCCTGAAGATCGACGATGCCGGCCGCGCGCGGCTCGACGCCACGCATAAGGAACTGCTCGAAGAAAAGGCCGCCGTCGCGCACTTGCTGCCGAAGTAAGGGGTGAGCGCATACGAGTTGCTCGCTGCCGCGCAGCAACTCGTGCCCTCGCTCGGCGATCACGCGCGGATTCCGGGCTCGCTGCCGGATGTGTCCGCGTTCGATGCGGCATGGGCCTTGCTGCAAGAAGCCGTGTCGCTCGATCCGAGCAACGCCGCGGTGCATGCGGCACGCGGTAACCTGCTGTTGCGCCGCGGCAAGACCGACGCGGCGCAACGCTCCTACGCGCTGGCGGCGCGATTCGATCCCTACGACGCGCCCTCGCGCGTCGTGCTGGGCGAACTCGCCTATATGGCGGACGACGAACCGGCCGCGCAAGCATGGTTCGATGCGGCATTCGCGTTACGCCGGCTCTATTCGCCCGTCACGCTGCCGGGGGCGCGTTCGGCGCTGGTGTTATGCGTCGCCGGACCGTGGCATCGGAACGTGCCGCTGGATTTCGTCGTCGATGCGGAGCAATGGACGATGCATCGCTGGTACTTGCCGGATGCGGCGTTCGATCGCGGCGGCGTGGAGCTGCCCGAATACGACGTGGTGGTGAACGCGATCGGTGAGAGCGTCGCGGCGCAGCCGGCGCTCGAGGCCGCGCAGCGATTCATCGCGGCGCAGGCGAAGCCGTCGATCAACGATCCGCGCAGGATCGCCGGTACGGCGCGCGACCGGCTCGCAGCAACGCTTGCCGGCATCCCCGGCTGCAGCACGGGTGCGGTGCGGCGTGTGACGCGCGATGCGTTGCTGCAGATCGCGGATGGTTTTCCGCTCGTGGTGCGGCCGAGCGACGCGCACGGTGGACGCGGCCTCGAGCGCGTTGACGATGCGGCCGCCGTTGCGGCCTATGCGGCGCGCGTACCGGCTGCTACGTACGACGTGGGCGCCTTCGTCGACTTCCGCAGTCCGGACGGATTCTACCGGAAGTACCGCGTGATGTTCGTGGGCGGTGTGCCGTTTGCGTATCATCTCGCGCTCGATGAGTCGTGGATGATCCATTACCACCGGGCCCCAATGGGCGCGCACGAATGGATGCGCGATGAGGAGCGGCGCTTTCTGCAAGCGCCGGGCGACGTGCTGCCCGGCTGGGAGACGACGCTGCGTGCTGCCGGTGCGGCCGTCGGCCTGGACTATTTCGGCATCGACTGCACGGTGCTGCGCGACGGCTCGCTGTTCGTGTTCGAGGCCGATGCCGCGATGCTCGTCCACGGGTTCGATCCCGATCCCGACAAGCGAGCCGCCTTCGAGCAGATCCGCGCCGCACTTGCCGCCCTGCTTGCTTGAGCGCAACCTTTTGGTCCGGCCTGCGGCTATACGGACGTATGGGACGCAAGACGAATATCGTGCTCTATCAGGCGGAGTGGTGCCCCTACTGCGTGCGCGTGCGGAAAAAGCTCACCGACCTGTTGCTGGATTATTCGATCGTCAACGAGCCGCATTCGCATGCCGAACGCACCGCGACGAAGGCGGCTTCGGGGCAGACGAGCATTCCCGTGCTCGTTGACGGCGACGTCGTGCTCGACGACGACGACGATATCATTCCCTATCTCGAAAAAACGTACGGCGCCGGCGTCCCAACGTAGGACGTTTACTGATACCAGATCTCGATCACGTACGTTTCCGCTTCGTTCACCGTTAGCGGGCTCAGCAGCGGACCGAGCACGAACGGGCTGAGGTTCGCCGGCGGTCCGCTGGCGTTCACGATTTCGGCGCTGCTGCACGAACCTTCGGGCGCGATGAGTCCGTAGTACGTTCCGTTCGGTGCGACGCCGGCGATTACGGGCGTTACGCTGAACAGATTGCCGCCCGCAAAGCTCCACTCGAAGTTCGTGCCGATCCAGCCGCTGAACTCGGCGCTGTAGATCACGGCCTTCACCGCGCCGCTGCCGCCGCTTTCGGCGGGCGGCGTGCAGCCGCTGGGCGCCTGGCCGCCCCAGTACTTGATGTTGACCGACGAACCGTCGCTGCCGCTCAGCGAGAACAACGCCTCGCCGCTCGGCGAACCCCACGTGATCGTACCGCCGTTGAGCGGAAACGCGGGCGCTGGGGTTGCGCCCACGGTTGCGATTTCGTTGACGGCGCCTGCGTTGGTGACGATGACATCGGAGAGCATTCCCGACGCCGGCACTGTGGTTGGTATTTGCGTCGGCGCGCCCGAGTTCGCCGACCCCGTCGGTTCTGACGACGGTTCGGGTGTCGATATCGCGCTCGAGGTCGGTACGCCCGCCGGCTCAAAGAGCGAGTTCGCCACGACGGCGAGATAGCACGTCGTGTCTTGATCGAAGCAGGTTGCGAGCAACGTCGCCGCGCTCTCGCCGCCGGTCGGTGACGGCGCGTAGGTCGACTCGGTCGTCGTGCTCTCCGGCAAGCTGTAGGCGAAGACGGCGAAGTCGCCTTTCTGATCGCGCAGCTCAACGACGACCGACGATGCATTTGCAACGCCGGTCAGCGTGATGGTCGGCGCGGTCACGGTCGCGTTCGCACCGCTCGCGGTATCGGCGATATTCACGGCCCACTGCTCGAGCGCCGTCGCCGCCGAGGCAGTCTTGCGCCGTGCGGTGCTCTTGCGCCGAGCGGTCTGCGGTTCCGCCGGCACCGACGATGCTGCGATGTCGGCCGTCACGCCGGCGGGCAGGCCGGCCACCGTAAACGTCAGTTTGCCGCCGACGCCATTGTTCTCCGGAATGCACAGCGCAACGGTCCCGTTGGCGGGCAGCTCTTCGGGACACGCTGGTGCGCTCGCCGCCGGCACTGCCGATCCGGAACCGGCACTATGACCGCCGCCGCCGCATCCGGCCACGATGCCCGCGGCCAGAACGAGAAGAGCGGCCCCGGGCAAGACGCGGCAATTCATCCATGCCGCCTTCTACGGCGGCTCCGTCGTGCCTATGCTTTCTTGCGGACCGTCTTTTTGCGGGTGGTCTTTTTGCCGGTGGTCTTCTTGCGCGTCGTGGCGGCTTTCTTCGCCGACTTCTTGCGATCGGCGGCGGTGCGGCCGGTCTTCGGGCGTGTTCCGAGATCGGACGCTTTCGTTTCCGACATCTCCACGTCGTAGTGTTTGGCCGCTTTTTTGATGTTGGTGAACGCCAGCGCGCGCTCGTCGGCCGACACGCCCGTAACCTGATCGTAGCGCGCGATCGCGTTGCGAACGTGCTTGGCGTCGGTCATCGGTTCTTTGCGCTTTTTCGGATACGCGAAGACACTATCGGGCAGCCCTGCGCGGCTGGTGAGTTCGCCGTGCGCTTCGTGAGGTTTCCAGGTCGCTCTCATGCCGGAACGATACCCGGCGCGCTACTCCAGCGAAACGTGCACGGGGCCGGTGCTCGCGCGCTTTTTGGGCAGTACGAACACCAGCGGCAGCAGCACGATTGCGAGGACGCCGAGCGCGAACTGGCAGTCGGCGAACGACATCACGCTGGCCTGCTGCAGAACGGTGCCGTAGAGCTGCCCGAGCGAACCGTGGCTGTGGAGAAAGCGTGCGACCGGCCCGTAGGCGGGCTGCACGAACTGCGCGAGGATCTCTTGGTGAAACGCGTTGCGCTGCGAGAGCAGCGTCACGAGGATCGCGGTCGAGATCGAACCGCCGAGTTGCGTTGAGAGGCTCTGGAACGCGGCGGCTTTCGGGATCAACGCCGGCTTGAGGCCGTTGAGCATCGAGATCGAGATCGGGATGAAGAGCATCGCGAGCCCGATCCCGTTGATGATGTTCGGCAGCACCATCGTGCCGAAGTCGTTTTGCGACGTGGTGATGTTGGCGAACCAGAACTGCGAGAAGCCGACGAGCGCGAAGCCGATCAGCAACAGGATGCGCGTGTCGACTTTGCCGCCCGTTGCCAATCGTACCGCGAGCGGCGTGAAGAGCGCGATGAACGCCGCGCGCACGAAGATCAACTCGCCGCTGAGCATCGCGGTGAAGCCGAGGACGCCTTGCGTGTACTGCGGAAAGATGACGATGCCGGCGTAGAGCGTCGACCCGATGGCGAACGCCAGTACCGAGCCGGCCGCGACTTGTTTGTAGCGCAGCACGCGCAGATCCACGACGGGGTTCTGCGTGCCGAAGAGTTCCCACGCGACGAACGAGAGCAGCCCGAGGCCGCTGATGATTGCCACGGTGAGGATTCGCTGGTCGGAAAACCAGTCGTTCTGCTGGCCTTCACCGAGCACATATTGCAACGAGCCGAGGCCCACGATCAACAGCCCGAGGCCGACGAAATCCAGCGGCACGCGCCGCGCGTCGTTGGGATTCTTCAACCGCATCAGCATAACGGTGCCCGCGAAGATGCCCGGCACGAGGTTGATGAAGAACACCCAGTTCCACGAGTAGTTATCGGTGAGCCAGCCGCCGAGTGTCGGACCAACCGCCGGACCGACGATGGCGCCGATCGAGAAGAGCCCTTGGCTCAATCCGAACTTGCTCTTCGGGAACGTATCGCGCAGTACGGCTTGCGCCGTTGCGATCAAGCCGCCGCCGAACGAGCCCTGCACGATGCGCCAGAAGATCAGCTCTTGGATCGAGCCCGACGTTCCGCAGAGCATCGATGCGATCGTGAAGCCGATGATCGCGGTGGAATAGTACTGCCGGCGCCCGAAACGGATTTGCAGCCACGGCGTGAGCGGGATGACGATGACGGCGGAAATGATGTAGCCGGTAACGACCCACGAACCTTCGTCGAGCGTCGCGCCGAGGTTGCCCTGAATGATCGGCAGCGCCACGTTCACGATCGTCGTGTCGAGCGTCTGCATCAACGTTGCGGCGATGATCGCCGTCGTCATCAGGACGAGCGAAAGCCCGCTCTCTATAGTCGGATACTGATTGCCCTCGCCGGGCCGTTGATCTGCCATCCGGCACCTCCGCCGTAAGCGCCATTGTGGACTGCCCGCTCATTCGCCACAGCGACCGAAGTCGCTTCGGGCACTTGCATTTTGCGCGCGCCTTAGCGGAGCAGTGTCCAAAGTCCGGCGGCGATGGCGGCGCCGGTGAGGGTGGCGGCGAGGTTCACGGCGTCGTTGCTCATCCACGGCAGGCCGCGCCGGCGCACCGTTGCCGTCCCGCAGCCGTGCGGGTCGACCTCGCACTCGCGCTGACAGGCCGGACACCAGCGGCGCTCTTGCAGCGTCGCGCCGAGCACGGAGTCGATCGTAGCGCCGCCGATTCCGCCGATGAAGACGGGCAGCAAGAGCCGGGTCAGGCCGTGCAGCGTGACCGGGGTGCCGGGCAGCGCGAGCAGCAGCGCAACTGGTGCCAGGACCGCGATCAGCACGGCGCCGGCGACTTCGGCCGCGCTGCCGGGCGCGCTGACGCCGCCGGAGAGTCCGGTCGCGAGCGGCTTGCCGGTCAGGATCGAGCGCGGCGGTTTCGCCGCCAACGTCCCGATCTCGGTGCCCCACGTGTCGGAAGTAGCCGCGGCGAGGGCGCCGGCAAACGCCGCGAACCAAGCCGACGTTACGATGGCGTGATCGCCGAATGCCCAAATGGCGATGCACACCGTCGCCACCCCGCCGTTGGCGAGCACCTGCCACGCATCGCGCGCGCCGCCTTTACCGATATCGACGAGTTGGCGTTTGCGCTTCTTGCCCGCGCGCGAGAGCGCGACCGACGAAACGAAAAACGCCAGTAGCAAGAGCGCGCTGCCGATCGTGCCGGCGGCAAACGTGACGGCACCGACGATGAACGCGGCCAGCGCGCCGCTGCGCGTGAGCGCGTGCGAACGCAGCGCAGCCAACGCGATGAGCGCGGCAACGAGGGTGCCGCTGATCAGCGCCTCGGCCCCGCTCAGCGGGTGACACCTTCGAGCGCTTGCAACAATCCCTCGACCGTAAATTCTTCCGCGACGACATCGATGCCGATGCCGAGCTTGTGCGCCGCGGCTGCGGTGATCGGTCCGATCGCAGCCACGGTCTTGCTCTCGAGCAGCGTTGCCGCATCGGCCAGGTTGCGAACGAAGCCGTGCACGGTGCTGGCGCTCGTGAAGGTGACGACGTCCGCGCGTTCGGCTTTGGCGCGCAGTTCGGGATCATCGACGTAGCGCGTCTTGTAGGCGGCGACGGCGTCGACCGTGCGTCCCGCCGCGCGCAGCGTATCCGGCAGCACGTCCCGCGCTTCTTGGGCGCGGAACACGAGCACCCGCTCGCCGGGAGCAGTGTGCGTCACCAGCCCCTCGGCGACCGCTTCGTTCACGTACGTTTCCGGCGTGAAGTCGACGCGGATGCCGTGCGCACGCAGCGCGGCTGCGGTCTTCGGTCCGATCGCCGCGACCTTCGCATCGCCGAAAGCGCGCGCATCTTTACCGGCAGCGTCCAGTATGTCGAAGAACGCATCGACGCCGTTGCGGCTCGTGAACACGACCCACGCGTACTCGCGCACGCGCGCCACCGCGGCGGCGGCCGGTGCGGGATCGTCGGGCGGTCCGATCGCGATGGTCGGTGCGAGGATCGGTTCCGCGCCGGCTTCCCACAACTGCTGCGCGAAGTCGCGGGCTTGTTTTACGGGCCGCGTCACCAGCACGCGTTTACCGAACACCGGCGTGCGGTCGAACCAGCGGATCGATTCGCGTTCGTTCACGACGTTGCCCACGACCACGATCGCGGGTGCGGCGAAGCGCGTGCGTTCGGCGTCGTCAACGATGGTACCGAGCGTTCCCACGAGCGTCTCTTGCGTCGGCTTCGTGCCGTCGCGCACGATCGCGACCGGCATCGTATCCGGCAGCCCGTGCTTGCGCAATTCACCGATCACGCCGGGGAGCGTGGCCATCGCCATGAGGAAGATCGTCGTCGACGCGGGATTCGCCAGCTTGGCGTAGTCGAGGCTGGTATAGCCCTTGAGCGGATCTTCGTGGCCGGTCGATATCGAGAACGACGTGTTGTGATCGCGGTGCGTTACCGGAATCCCGGCGTAGGCCGGCGCCGCGATTGCCGACGTGATGCCGGGAACGATCTCGAACGGCACGCCGGCGTGGCGCAGCGCTTGCGCTTCCTCGCCGCCGCGCGCGAAGACGAAGACGTCGCCGCCCTTGAGCCGCACGACGCGCTTGCCTTCACGTGCGAGCTTCACGGTGAGTTCGGTGATTTCGGATTGCGCGAGCGCGTGCGTGCCGGGGCGCTTGCCGACGTAGATGCGTTCGCACTCGGGCGGGGCGAGGTCGACGATCGATTGCGCGGCGAGATAATCGTAGAGCAGAACGTCGCAGTTTTGGATCGCGCGGGCACCCTTGAGCGTCAAAAGGCCCGGATCACCGGGCCCCGCTCCAACCAGCCAAACCTTACCCCGGTTCACTCTTCTTGCGCGTGAGCGTGCAGGTCGAAGAGTTCGTTGAGGATGTGGGCGTCGGTGAGGGCTTCGGCGCGGTTGACGATCGCCTTGTCGCGGATCTTCGTGATCACGCCGTGCAAGAGCTTGGAGATAACGGTAAGCGACATGCCGGTGATCAGCATCCGTTCGCGTTCGCTGAGTTCCGGGCACCGCGCGAACAGGCGCTGGAGTTCGGCTTCGCGGATCGTCTCCGCGCGCTGCACGAGCGAGCTGATGACCGGCACGGCGACGCGCGCCTGATACCAGTGGTTGAAGCGCTGGGTGTGTTCGGCGATGATCTCTTCAACCATCGGAATCGCTTCGCGCCGCCGTTCGAGCGTCACGTCGACCACGCCGCGCAAGCCGTCGACGTCGACGACGCTCACACCGTCGATCGCGGCCACATCGGGATCGCAGTCGCGCGGTACTGCGATGTCGACGATGAACAGCGGGCGCTGCGGGCGCGCTTCCATCGCCTTCGTCACGTCTTCGACCGTCAACACGAACGTCTGCGCGCCGGTCGAGGTCACGACGATGTCCGCGCCGGCGATCGCGTCGACCACGCCGTGCATGTCCTTGCGGTTGAGCACCACGATCTCGCGGCAGCCTTCCGTCTTGAGGCGGCGCGCCACGAGCGAACCCATCTTGCCCGCGCCCACGACCACGACCGACGTCCCGCGCAGATCGCCCACGTGCGCGCCGGCGAACGTGACCGCCGCCGTTGCGATCGACACCGACTGCCCGCCGATGTCGGTGTGCGTGCGCGCGGCCTTGCCGGCGTTGAGCGCTTCGCGAAAGAGCGAGTGCAGCGTCTTGCCCAGCGATTGCGCGCGCTGGCCTTGAATGAATGCGTCCTTGACCTGCGCCAGAATCTCCGCTTCGCCGATCAGCATCGAGTCGAGGCCCGTGCTCACGCGGAAGAGATGGTCGATCGCCTGATTCCCGAGCAGCGTGTACATGTAGGAATCCATGTCCTCGACGCCGCCGTGGCGGAAGTTGCCGAGGAACTGGCGGATCTGGCTCACGCCCTCTTCGTAGTCGTCGAGTTCGGCGTAGATTTCGAGGCGGCCGCAGGTCTGCAGCATCAGCGCCTCTTTGACCGCTTCGTAGTCGCGCAGCGCGATGAGGGCTTCGCCCATCTTGTGCGCCGGAAATGCGTGGCTCTCGCGGACGTCAACCGGCGCGGTATTGTGGGAGAGTCCCATGCATACGAGTGGCACGAGCTAGTGGCTTCCTCGCGGCGCGGCAAATACCGCCGTCAGGGCCGCATCGGCCATCTCGAGGGTGTGGTCGACGTCGAGCCGGCGGTGGGCCGTGGAGAGGAAGCCGGCCTCGAACTGCGAGGGGGCCAAGTAGACGCCGCGGTCGAGCATGGCGTGGAAAAAGCGCCCGTACAACGCGGTGTCGGACCGCTTGGCGTCGCTTACGTTAGTCACCGGACCATCCGTGAGGAAAAAGCCGACCATCGAGCCCCGGTTGGCGGAGACGTGCGGCACGCTATGCCGCGTCAATACTTCAGACATCCCAAGCGCAAAACGCAATCCGAGTTCCTCGAGATGCGGATAATTTTTCGAATTTTGCAATCCGCGGAGCGTCGCGAGCCCGGCTGCCATTGCCAGTGGGTTGCCCGACAGCGTGCCGGCCTGGTACACCGGCCCCTCCGGCGAGAGGCAGCTCATGATGTCGCCGCGGCCGCCGAATGCCCCCACCGGCAGCCCGCCGCCGATGATCTTGCCCAGGGTGGTGAGGTCGGGGGTGATGCCCTCGCGCTCCTGAGCGCCGCCGGGCGCCACCCGGAAGCCGGTCATGACCTCATCGAAGATCAGCACGCTGCCGTAGCGCGTGCACGCCGCGCGCAGGGCGGGCAAGAAATCCGGCAGCGGCAAGACGAGGCCCATGTTCCCAACGTACGGCTCGACGATCACCGCTGCGATCTGCTCGCCGTACTGCTCGAACGCATTCCACACGCCTTGCGTGTCGTTGTAGTCGATAACGATCGTATCGCGCGCGACGCCATCGGTGATGCCGGGCGAGTCGGGCACCCCGTTGGTCAGCGCGCCGCTGCCGGCCGAGATCAAGAATGCGTCGGCATGGCCATGATAACAGCCGGCGAACTTGATAACCTTCGCGCGGCCGGTGAAGCCGCGAGCGAGACGCAGCGCGCTCATCGTCGCTTCGGTGCCGCTCGAACAGAAGCGCACTTTCTCGATCGACGGCACCATCGCGATGACGAGTTCCGCCAACTCCGTTTCGGCTTCGGTCGGCGCGCCGAACGACGTCCCGCGTTCGGCGGCGTCGCGCACGGCCGCAATCACGAGCGGGTTCGCGTGCCCGAGGATCAGCGGCCCCCACGACATCACGTAGTCGATGTAGGCGTTGCCGTCAACATCGACGAGCATACAGCCGCTGGCTTCGCGCACGAACACCGGCGTGCCGCCGACCGAACGAAACGCGCGCACCGGCGAGTTAACCCCACCCGGAATAACCCGCTTCGCCCGCTCAAAAGCCGCCTCAGACTTGTCGTGGTTCATGCTGCCCTTTTATGATTGCGAAAAAGCACTGTTTTTTGTTGGAACCAGCACTGTCATTCCGAGCGAAGCGCGAAGCGCGCAGACGAGGAACGAGAGAACATCTTCGCGGTCGCACTCGGTAGTAGAGATGGTGGCGCGTCCCTCGTCTACGCACCTGTGGTGCTCCGCTCGGGATGACATCTCGGGATGACATGAAGTAAGCATTCTACGTGATGGCGCCGCTGATGGCTGCGTAATCGTCCGGTGTGTTTACGTTGGTGAAGATCCGGTCGTCGGCGTCGCCCATCTCGACGTAGCGCGTTTTTAGGCGCTCGATCACTGCGCGCGGCGAGCCGCGTCCGCCCAGCAGCACGGGTAGGCCTTCGCGCATGAAGGCTTCGCGGTTGTAGAGAGCGGCCAGCGGCTCGATTTGCGGTTCGCCCTCGTGCAGGCGGCGCGGCACGATGGCTTCGTCGCCGGGTTCGATGCAGGCTTCGAGCCGGTCGATCAGTGCGGCGTCGATGAACGGCGCGTCGCCGGCCGCCGCAAACACCCATGGCGTGCGCGCTTCGCCGATCGCCGAGAGCAGTCCCGAGAGCGGGCCGCGCATCGGCCAGCGGTCGACGACGGCCGGCGCATCGATCAGCAGGTCGATCTCATACGGTAGCGCGCCCTTGCACGAGATCAGCGTCGCGCGGCCATCGCTCACGTTGCGGTATACGCGCACGATCAGCGGCAGGTCGCCGGCGTCTTTGAACAGTTTGCCCGGGAAACGCGTCGACTCGCCGCCGGCCAGCACGATCGCGGTGACCAGCGCGCTGCGTTCAGCCATGACGCCGTAAGTAATCTTTGGCGAAGTACGTGATGATGATGTCGGCACCGGCGCGCGCAAAACCGGTGAGCGTTTCGTCGACGACGCGGTCTTCATCGATCCAGCCGCGTTCGGCGGCGGCCTTCACCATCGCGTACTCGCCGCTGACGTTGTACGTCGCCACCGGCACGTCGAAGCTGTCGCGCACCATCCGGATCAAATCCATGTAGGCGAGCGCGGGCTTCACCATGACGATGTCGGCGCCTTCGGCGATATCGAGCGCGACTTCACGCATTGCCTCGCGGCTGTTGGCCGGATCCATCTGATAGGTGCGGCGGTCGCCGAAGCTCGGCGTCGAGTCGGCCGCTTCGCGAAACGGTCCGTAGAAGCCCGACGCGTACTTCGCCGCATACGACATGATCGTGGTCTTGATGAAGCCTTCGGCATCGAGTCCTTCGCGAATCGCGCCGACGCGCCCGTCCATCATGTCCGAGGGCGCGACGCAATCGACGCCCGCGCGCGCGTACGTCAGCGCCGTCTTCACCAGCAGTTCGACAGACTGATCGTTGTCGACGTCGCCGTCGGAGCCGATGATGCCGCAGTGGCCGTGATCGGTGTATTCGCAGTTGCAGAGGTCGGCGATCACCAGCATCTGCGGCAACGCTTCTTTGATCGCGCTCGCGGCGCGCTGCACGACGCCGTTGGGATCGTAGTTGCTGCTCGCTACCGCGTCTTTGAAATCCGGAATGCCGAACAGCAGCACCGCTTTCACGCCCACCGCGTCGAGTTCGCGGCATTCGCGCACGGCCGCGTCGACCGAGAGCCGCGAAACGCCGGGCATCGAGCCGATCGGCTGCACGACGTTGGTGCCGTCGACGATGAACAGCGGCATCACGAGGCCGTCGTGATTGACGCGCGTTTCGCGCACCAGCCCGCGCATCGCCGAGCTCTGGCGCAAGCGGCGCGGGCGGTTCACTAAGCCGAGGCGTTCGGCGACGTTCATGTGGTGTGCTCCAGAACGAAATGCGTGACGGTGTGGACGAACGCTGGGATATCGGCGGCTGCGGCGACGAGATCGGGCGGCCAGCCGGCATCTTTCGCCGCGGTGGCAGTTTCGGGCCCCATCACCGCGACGATCGGCCGGGCACCGTGACGTTCGGCAAGGTAGGTCGCAATGGCTCGTACCGCGGCCGTCGAGGGAAAGAGAATCGCGTTCGGCGTGCGACCGCCCAGCGCCGCGAGGGCCGCCTGCCCGTCGACCGCTTCGATGACTTCCGCGCCGCCTTCGCGCAGCGCCGCGGCGATGCGGCTGGGGCGTTCTTGGGTGCGCGGCAAGAGGAACAGCGTGCCGGCCAGCACGCCGGGCCGGCCTTCGTCGGTTGCGCCGAGCAGCACGGCACCGCCCTCGGCCAGCATCTGTTCGGCCAAGCTCACCGCCGCCGCTTCCATCTCCGCGATCGCGGTCGTCGTCACGCGCCGGTCGCCGCGCACCACGGTTGAACCATCGGCCGACGCGATCGCCGCATGCAGCAGCAGAAACTCGCCGTCGTAGGTGGCGTGCGCGCCGACCGGCATCTGGCACCCGCCGCGCAGCGTGCGCAGAAACGCGCGCTCGGCAAACACGGCGATCTCCGTCTGCGGGTCGTTCAGTAGCGGCCGCACTTTCGGAATGCGCGCATCGCCGGCGCGCATCTCGACGGCGAGCGCGCCTTGGGCCACCGCGGGCACGAGCACGTCGAGCGGAAACGGGACCGTGTACGTGGCGGAGAGCTCGAGGCGTTTGAGGCCCGCGGCGGCAAGCACGATCGCGTCGTAATCGCCGTCGCGCAGCTTGCGCAGCCGCGTATCGATGTTGCCGCGAATATCGTGAAACGTCAGATCGGGCCGCAGCGCGCGCAACAGTGCGCGGCGGCGCGGGCTCGACGTGCCCACGCGCGCGCCGGCCGGCAGCGCATCGAACGTCGCGTAGTATTCGCTGCAGAAGACGTCCCGGGGATCCTCGCGCTTGCCGATCGCGGCCAGCACCATATCGCCGGGCAACGTGCTCTCGAGGTCCTTGCACGAGTGCACGGCGTAGTCGGCGCGCCCGTCGCGCAGCGCGGCTTCCAACTCTTTCACGAACACGCCGTTGCTGCCGATCGCGGCCAGCGGACGGTCTTGCACGGTATCGCCTTTGGTCGTGATCGCGAGCACCGTCGACGGAATGCCGCCGCCGGCGAGCTGCGCCATCACCGACCGCGTTTGCCACATCGCAAGCGCGCTCGCGCGCGTCGCGCACACCAGCGTCGAGAGTTCGCTCGGCCGCACGCCGCCGAGGGTGTCGACCGCGCGCTCCACTTCGTGCTCCACCGCGCCCGGCGGCATCGACGCCAGATCGTCGATGTCGCGTTCGGCGAAGTGACGCATGACGGCGGCACGGCGGTCGATCGGTACGACGGCGAGCACGCGCTCGCGCAACGCGCCGAGCGTCGCGGCCGCGCGCGCGTAGCGGGAGTCGAACTGCACCGCCAGCTCATCGCGGATCCGGGCGGTGAAGCTGGGCGCGAGGCCGCCCGAGTCGACCGTGACGGTCAAGTTGCCCGAACGGTGCACGGCCGGGGTGATGAAGTCGCCGCGCGCCGCATCGCCGGTATCGTTGACCAGCACGCCGTGCTTGTGTGCATCGACCACTACCGCGGCGTTGATCCCGGCATCGTCGGTCGCTGCGAAGGCAAGCAGCGCGCCCGCGCAGTCACCGAAGGCGAAGAGCCGGGCCGTCCATGCAATCTCACCCGCCTCAGCCCATTGGGCAAGTTGGCGCGTCAGGGACGGGCTGATGACGGTCACGCGGGCGCCGGCTTCGCGCAGGGCGCGGGTCCGGCGTTCGGCGACGGCGCCGCCGCCCACGACGACGACGCGCCGTTCGGCCAGCGTGAGGGAGATCGGGAACACCTCGTCGTTCTTTCCTACAGATGCGTTTCGTCCCCGTGCGCGCGGCCGTCCTCGGCGCGCTCTTTGCTGCGATCATTACGCTCCCGGGGCTCGGCAACGGCACGTTGTGGGACAATAGCGAGACCGTCTACGGCGAGGCCGCGCGCGAGGTGCTGCTGACCCACGATTGGGTCGTTATGCATGTCAACGGGGTGCCGTGGTTCGTCCAGCCTCCGCTGTTCTTCTGGATCGCGGCCTTGTGCGCCAAAGCGTTCGGGGTCACGGCCTTCGCGATGCGGCTGCCGGCGGCGCTGGCGACGATCGCGATGGGCGGGGCACTCGGCTATGCCACGGCCCGGGTCGCCGGAACGCGGGCCGGAACGGTCGCGGCGATCGTGCTCTCGACGAGCCTGATGCAAGCGATCGTCGGCCGTTTGTCGATCATGGATGCGCTGCTCGACCTCTGCGTCGTCATCGCGACGCTGTGCTGGTTTCGCGCCTTCGAACCGCACGATCATCGCAACGACGTGCGGCGCCGCACGATCGCATTCTTGAGCGGAACCGTGGCGCTCGCGCTGGGCACGCTCGCGAAGGGCCCGGTCGCGCCGGTGATCGTGGTGCTCGTACTCGCCGTGTGGCTCGTCTGGGAACGCCGCAGCGACGCGCCGATCGCGCTCCCGTCGTGGCGGACGTTCGTCGCCGCGGCCGGCGTGTTCGTGCTGATCGTCGCGCCGTGGTTCGTGCTCGAAGCCGTTCGCGTCGGACCCGACGCATTTCGCGAACTGATCGGGCACTACACGATCGGCCGCTACACGGGCGTCATCGAGAACCAGAGCGGACCGTGGTGGTACTACGTGCCGGTCCTCATTCTCGGTTTCTTTCCCTGGATCGCGTTCGTGCCGGTGGCGGCCGTGCACGCGATCGACAGCGCGCGCGCGCGGCCCGGTTCGTTCGAACGGTTGGCGCTCACGTGGGCGGTCGTGCCGGTCGTGTTTTTCAGCTTTGCCGAGACGAAGCTGCCGAACTACGTCGCGTTGATGCTGCCCGCGCTCGCGATCATCGTGGCGCTGTGGTTCGAGCGCCTCTCCGACGCCGTCGACCGGCGCGGCGCGATCGCATCCGCGCTCTCGATTCCGCTGCTGATCGGTGCGCTCGGCATCGCGATCGTCGTGTTCATTCAGAACAATCACCTCGAGAGCACGACTGCGATCGTCGTGCCGCAAGCGGAGATTCTCGGCGCCGTGATGCTGATCGGATCCCTTGCCACCGTTGCCGCCATCGCAACGCGCGACTGGAATTGGATCGCGCCCTACGTGCTCGGCGCAACGTCGGGCGCGCTCGTGCTGTTCATCGCGCTCGTCGCCGAACCGGCGGCCGAGACGTTCAAGCCGATTCCCGCTATTGCGCACGTCATCGAGGAGCAGCGTGCGCCGGGCGCGGTGGTTGCGATACGCGGCGTGGCGGGCAGCTACTCATTGATCTTCTATACCGAGCCGGGCGTTGTGTCGCTGGACGAAGCGCCGGCGGCCGATGCGGCAGCGATCTGCGCCGCGCGCGATGAGTTTCTCGTCACGCGCGCGCGCGACGTGGACGAACTGACGCAAGTGGCCAAGGCTCGCGGCCGGAACGGGCTAGAACTCGGCCGCCTGAACGGTGTGGCCCTGCTCCATCTCACGGGGTCCGGCTGCTGAAGGTTCCGGCGGCTCGATGTCACACGATTCGAGCATGGATACCTTAGAAGCGATTCGTACGCGCCGCACGGTCGGCAAGAGCACCGGCGACGTGCCGCGGGAGACGATCGCGGAGTTGATCGAAGCCGCCACGTGGGCGCCCAACCACAAGCTCACGCAGCCGTGGAAATTTACCGTGGTCGCGGGCGCCGCGCGCGAACGTTTGGGTGAGGTGTGGGCGCGCGAGGCCGTCGCCGACGCCGATCCCGCCAAGCGCGACGCGATCTTCGACGGCGAAAAGAAGAAGCCGCTGCGTTCGCCGGCGCTGATCATCGTCAGCGTGCGCACCGACAAAAATCCCGTCACGGCCGAAGAAGATCTCGTCGCGACGGCGGCCGCCACGCAAAACATTTTGCTGGCGGCGCACGCCAAAGGTCTGAGCGCCGCGTGGAAAACCGGCAAGATCGTCTCCAGCGCTGCGGTGAAGCGCTTCCTCGACGTCGACGCGAGCGATCGCATCATCGCGGTCATCTATCTCGGTGCGGTCGCGAAGGAAGAACCGAGCGCGCGCCCGCGCAACGTTGCGAGCACGATCAAGTGGCTCGATGAATCCGTGCTCACGGTCTAGGTGATAACAGTGGCCGAAGGCATCCTGACAGCGCCGCTCGGACGCGGCCTGCAAATCACGCTCAACGAGCAGAAGGGCGTCTCCGACGCCGACGCGCTCGAACTGACGAACCTGCTGCTGCACGCGCACGAACGCGCCGCGTTCGTCGTGTTGCGGTCGATCGGCCCGGACTTCATCACCGGCCGCAACAACCCGCGGCCGCCGGCGGGTGCGCCGGCCGCGGACGCGCTGGAGCGCCGGCGCTTCAGCGAGGTGATCTTCAACTGCTACGGCGCGTTTCGCGCGTGCTCGGTGCCGATCATCGGCGTCGTGAATGGACGGGCAATGGGCCTCGGCGTGTCGGTGGCCGCGTTATGTGACATCACGTTTGCCGCCGATACGTCAACGTTTCAGATCAACGAGATGAACCACCGCATCTTGCCTACGATGGTAATGTCGTCGCTGGTCGATCGGGTGGCGAAGAAAGACTTGATGTATCTCGTCCTCTCTCGCGCGACGATCTCCGCCGCGCGCGCGCAAGCCGTGAACATCGTGACCGAAGTCGTACCGGCTGCGCAACTCGATGCGAAGGTGGCCGAACTCGTGGCGATTTTCGAAGCGACGCCGTCGATCGCACTGGCGTCGGTGAAAGAGTACTGCAACGCAGCCTACGACATGCCGATCAAAGGCGCCGTCGACTTCGCCCGCAACCTCCACGCCACAATCAACGCCGCCCCCGAAATGCAAGCCACCCCGATCGTCTAGCAACCAACGGTCGCACTCTCAATGCCGAGATGATCTCCGGTTCCTCGTCGACGCGCCTTGCGGCGCTGCTCGGAATGACATCGCTAAATGGCACATTTAAGTGGCAAAGTTAGCTGCAGCCGCCGAGAGGGTCGGGGGTGATTGTGCCGGCGAAGGTGCCGCCGGTTACGGTGGCGCTTAGGATCTGATTGTTTAGCGGGCCACCGGTCCAGTTTAGGGCCGGCGTGGTGCTGCCGGGAGCGGTGATTACGCCGTTTGCGAATGTGCTGTGACCGGAGCTGTCGGTCGTGGTTAAGGTGATCGTGAGCGGGTTGCCGTTCGCGTCGCTGTAGGTTCCCGGACCGATAATCGTGTTGCCCGACGCGTCGAGCGCCGCTACGTTCAGTTGCAGCGTGCCGGTTGAATTGCAGATCGCACCCAAGATGCCGTTGCTCACCAGCACCGACTTCACGACGCCGTTGAGGACGAAGTTCACGGTCGTGGCCGTGTTCGCCACGATGGTGACGGGTGCGGTCTGGGTGGAGAGCACGTGACCGCTGCCGCCCGCGCCGCCGGTCGCGTCGTAGGCCGTGACGGTGACCGACGCGCTGCCGGCCGGCAGCGAGGCCGTTGCCGTGCACGACACGGGGAAGTTCATCCGCCCGATGATGTTGGCGTTCTGTTCGCTGAAATAGATGCCGTCGCTGCCCGCTGCGACGTCGTAGGGGCTGGTCGAGGCATGCGGGATCGTGTACTCGTTGAGGACGCCCGTCGTCGTCATGCGCGCGATCTTGTTCGCGTTGTATTCGGCAATCCAGAGCGCCCCGTCGGGCAGCGCATGGATCGCTACGCTCGCCCCGGGTGAAAGCGCGTAGGTGTTCGTGATCGTCCCGTTCGTCGTCATCCGGTAGACGTTGCCGCTTAAGTCGGTGATCCAGAGCGCGTTGTCCGGCCCGTTCGTGATCGCATACGGCTCGGTGGGCACCGGGAACTCGTTGGTCAGCGTCCACACGGAGCCGGACTTCGCAATGCGCGCGACCCAGCCGGCGGATACGCCGTTGTTTTCGGTGACGTAGATCGCACCGTCGGGACCGAGGGCGGGCATCGTCGTCGCGCCTTGCGTCGTGATCGTGTCCGTCGACAGCCACGTTCCGTCGGCGGCGATATGATACACCGTATTCTGCGGTGCTTGGGTGTACGCCGTTCCCCAAACGGTGCGGTCGGCCGCTACGGCGAGATACTGCATGTCGTGCGGAAAGCCGGTGAAGTAGCTGACGCCGCCGGACGTCGTGATGTCGCCGAGCAGGGTGTTGTAGGGACTGGTCGTCCACAGCGCGCCGTTGGGACCGACGATGATACCGTTCTGAAAATAACCGAAGTAGTGGTCGGTGTAGACGCCGCCGGGAGCGATCGTTCCGATCGAGTAGCCGGCGTCTTCGACGAACCAGATATTTCCGTCCGGCCCTTCCACCACGCCGCGCGGCTGGGCGTTCACCGGCGTCTCGACGATCGACGGCTGGCCGTAATTGGTCGCGCACCCCGGCGATCCCGCGGTAACGTCGATGTTCGTCGTCGTTCCGGCAGCGGTCACCGCAATCGATTGCGTTGCCGGCGAGACGTACTGGGCTTTGCGGCTCTTGGCTTGCGCGCCGGCGGCCGGCACGTCGATCGCGAACTGAACGGTGCCGGAGCCCTTGCCCGTCGTTTGCGGCACGGACGGCACAGCGGCATGCGAACCGCCGCCGCCTCCGCCACACCCGGCAAGCAACATCAATGCAAGCAACAGCGCGCCCGGACGCCTCATGAGCGGCTGACTAATCCGCCTGCAGCCACCCTACCTGCCGGTCGAGGTCACTGTTTGCGGGCGGCCTGCGAGAGCGTATGCAGTCGCACCGCCGCGTTGACGAGCGATGCGTGGGAGAGGGTCTGCGGCACGTTGCCGACCTGACGCTTGAGGTTCGGATCGTATTCCTCGGACAGCATCCCGACATCGTTGGCGACGCCGATCAGCTTCTCGAGTAACGCGCGCGCCTCATCGAAGCGGCCTTGCAGCGAGTAGTTGTCGACGAGCCAGAAGTTCACGGCCAAGAATGCGCCTTCAGGTTCGGAGTGTGTGGCTTGCGTCTCCGGATCGGCGGTCGTGCGATAGAGGAAGCCGTCTTGCATCAGCGCGGCAACGAGCGCGTCGGTGGTGCCGCGCATGCGCGGGTCGTCCGCCGCGATGAAGCCGACCACGGGCATCATCAAGAGCGCCGCATCGAGCGCTTTCGAACCGTACGACTGCACGAACGTATTGCGCTTAGCGTCGAACCCCTTCGCAAGGACGTCGGCGCGGATCTGGTCCGCCGCCGCTCTCCAGCGATCGCGCGGGCCCTTATAGCCGAAATCATCGAGCGCGCGCACAGCGAAGTTGAGCGCGGCCCACGCGAGAACTTTGGAATGCGTGTAGTGCAGCGGTTCGGCGCGCGATTCCCAGATGCCGGAGTCGGGCTTGTCCCACACGCGTTCGACGTGCTCGACTAATTCCGAAATCATCCCCCAGGCCGACTCGTCGATCTCCACGCCGCTCTGATGCGCGAAGTAGATCGCGCCCATCGTTTCGCCGTACACGCCGAGTTGGAATTGCTGATAGGCCGCGTTGCCGATGCGCACCGGTTTCGAGCCCTCGTAGCCCGCCAGCGCGCCGACCTCGAACTCATCGATGCGCCGCTCGCCGCCGATGCCGTACATGATCTGCAAGTTTTCCGGCCGGCCGGCCAACGCGCAGAGCACCCAGTCGCGCCACGCGCGCGCATCGTCGATCAGGCCGCCGCGCAGCAGCGCCGCGATCGTGTAGGCGGAGTCGCGTACCCACGAGTAGCGGTAGTCCCAATTCTTCGAGCCGCCGATGACCTCGGGCAGCGACGTGGTGACGGCGGCCACGCCGGCACCCGACGGCGCATACGTCAGCGCTTCGAGAAACAGCAGCGAACGGCGCACGATCACGGGATAGCCGGACTCGATCTTGATTTGCGATGACCACTCGGTCCAATACTCAACGGTCTTCTCGAACGCGGCCATCGGATCGAGCGCCGGAGGGACGTCGTGATGAGAGGGATACCATGAGAGCACGAACGCACGCCGCTCGCCGGGCCGCAGCGAGAACGCCGCGCGCGGATCGTGATCCTCGAACGTCAGCTCCACGTCGCAGCGCAGCGCGAGCGCATCGCCGACGGCCGTCATCGTGAGCGCGTCGCCGATTTGGCGCGTCCACGGCGGCAGATCGCCGTAACCGAAACGCGCGTTGAGCACCATCTCGACCGGCACCTCGCCCTCGACGCCTTCGACGATGCGCACGATGTGCGGTCCCGGATCGCGAAACGCGTGCATGAAGTCCGTTACGCGAATCGTTCCGTCGTCCGTGACGTGAGTCGTTTCGAGGACTAGCGTCTCGCCGCGGTACTGCCGGGTAGAAGAACGCACCGCCCCTTTCGGAGCGATGCGCCAGGTACCGTTCGTTTGGTCGCCGAGCAGCGCGCAGAAGACCGCGTCGTTGTCAAAGCGCGGCAGGCAGAGCCAGTCGATCGACCCGTCGCGACCGACGAGCGCGGCCGTGCCGCGATCGCCGATCAGCGCGTAGTCTTCGATGCGCAGGGAACTACTTCGCCGCGGTTACCTGAGCCGTCGTTACCGGCCCCGCTTTGTTGCCCCATGCGCTGCGGATGTATGTAAGCACCTCGGCGATTTCCGCGTCCTTGAGGTTGCCCTTCCAGGCCGGCATCTGACCGCTGTAGTTCGCGCCGTTCACGGTGATCGGCGTCGAGAGACCGTGATCGACGATTGCGATCAGTTTGTCCGCGGGTCCGGTGACGACCGGATTGTTCGCCAGCGGCGGGAAGATGTTCGGCTGTCCTTGACCGTTTGCGCCGTGGCAGCCCGCGCAGTTGGCGGTGAACACCGCTGCGCCCGCCGCGGCACCGCCGGCCGTCGTCGATCCGCCGGCTCCGCCGCCGGAGTTACCACCGGTGCTGGTGTCGACGGCGTACGTGCCGCCCGCGGTCGCGGTCGAAGCGCTGGCAACGTCAACGCCGTGCAAGTGCTGTTGATCCATGACGTGATACTGACCGTAGAAGCTCAGAATGATCGCGCCGCCCAGCACGAGGCCCGTGCAGGTGAGCACGATCGGCCGGCGCGACGGACGCCGGCTCGGATTGCGATCGATGAACGGCAGCGCGATCAGCACGACGATGAGCAGCGTCGGGAAGACGATCGTGACGAAGAGACCGAGCAGGTTGATGATATCCGGCGGCGCGGGAATGCTGCCGACGACGTCGAGCAGCGAGAACAGCGCCATGAAATACCAGGCCGGATACGGCACGAATTGCGTGTTGTTCGGATCGGCTTTGGCATCGAGCGGAGCCGGCGAGAACAACGCGAGTGCGAACACGATGACGAACATCGCGAACGACACGACCGTGTCCATGAACATCTGGTCGGGCCAGAAGCGGCCGGGTTTGAGCTTGGGCATCACGTCTTCCGGCGGACCGGCCGAGCCGTTCCAGCGGAAGATCATGAGATGCAAGCCGACCAGCAGCACGAGCACGGCGGGCGTCAGCCAGACGTGAATGCCGAAGAAGCGGTTGATCGTCAGCGTACCGATGCCCGAACCGTCTTGGAGGAAGAGCAGCACCAGTTTGCCGGCGATGGGCGCCGAGCCCGAAATTTGAATCGCGACTTTAGATGCGAGCAGCGCATTGAGATCCCACGGCAACAGGTAGCCGGTGAGTCCGAGCACGAGCGTCATGATGAAGAGGATGACGCCGACGATCCACTGCAGTTCGCGCGGCTTCTTGTAGGCGCCCCACAGCAGCACTTGCAGCATGTGCATCATCATGAACGCGATCATCGCGGTCGCGCCCCAATAGTGGAGCGAGAGCACGAGATGGCCCAGCGGAACCTTCTCGATGATGTACTTGGTGGATTCCCACGCCGTCGCGGCCGACGGCGAGTAGTAGAACGTGAGGAAGATGCCGGTGGCGATCTGCAGGATCATCGCGAAGACGGTCGCGCTGCCGAAGGCGTACCAGTAACTCGCACCCCCCGGGACGTCCTCGGTGAGGAACTCCGTCGTCAGCGTGACGAGGCCGGTGCGCGAATCGAGCCAATTTAACATACGGTTACAACTTCTCCGATCAGCCGATGCGCAAGACGACGAGGTCGGGGGTGTTCTGTTTATATTCGATCCACGTCAGCTCGGCTTTGCCGTTCGACTCGCGGAGCGGCAGCGGATCGAGACCGCGCGGCGCCGGGCCGGCGAGATGTTCGCCGAGATTGGTGTACTCCGAACCGTGGCACGGGCAGATGAACTTGGTCTGCGCGTCGACCCACGAATAGCGGCAGCCGAGGTGCGGGCAAATCGGGCTGAAGATCGTGAAGCCCATGTACCCAACGGGATACGGTAGATGGTCGCCGCCGGGGGCGAAGAGCTCCGGACGCTTGGCCTTGAACTCGGCCTCGCTCGCCTTCACGGCCCACACGAACTGCTCGGTGTCGGCCGGCGGCAGATAGCCGTCGACTTCGTGGAGGCTGAACGTCACTTTGATCGGCTTGTCGGTGGCCTTCTGGAGGTCGGCCCACTCTTGGGGCGTCAGCGGCGACCATTCATTGCCCACGGCATCCGGCGAGGGAACGAGCGAGGTGATCAGCGGGACCGCGAGCCCTAGCCCGATGACCCCGCCCAAAGCCATCACCGCGTTGACCATAAAGGTCCGCCGGCTTTGTTCCTCCGGGGTCCCCGGATCTACGTACGACTCAGCGTGTGCCATCATTCTCCTCAAGGTTCACGGCCGCGGGACCGCCTTCACCCATGAACTATAGGATGTCGGTCCGACAAACTCGCGTACTTTCGTAGCGCTCGTTCCGCTGTTCCTCTCCCGGAAAGACGCTCACTCCCTCCTACGAGGAGCAGCTCACCACGATGGGAGGACGATCCGGCGGGGCAGGCCGGTCGTAAGCGGCCACCTCCGGGTCGTCGCTGTACGGCCGGCGCAGGGCGGCCAAAAGTCGCCGCACGGGTTCGTCGTCGCCGGCTTCGGACGCCGCGATCGCCTCCTGGGCCAAGTGATTGCGCAACACGATGCGCGGGTTGACGGCGTTCATCGCCGCGATGCGTTCGGCGAGCGGCCGGGCTTCGCGCTCGAGACGGAGCTCGTACCGGCCGAGCCACTCCGCGGCGGCCGGCGTTCCGCCGAGTGCGAGCAGCAGCGCTTCCCGGTGCGCTTGCGCGAGCTCCGGGTTCGCGGCGGATTCGGCAGCCGTGCGGATGTCGGCGAGCATGCGGAACGTGCGCGTGAAATCGGACTTCGCCGCGGCCATCGCGGTGCGCAGATCCTGGCCGAGCTGATCGTCCTCGTCCTGTGCATTGGCAAGGCCGAGTTTGTTGCGCGTGTTGGTGAGAAACGCGTCGCGCAACTCCGGCACGTAGGTTTTGATCGCGGCTTCGAGTTGCGCCGGTTCGACGATCGATGCGAGTGCGTTCGCCAGCGCGTAGCAATTCCACAAACCGATGCCGGGCTGCTGATCGAACGCGTAGCGTCCGCCTTGATCGGTGTGGTTGCAGATGGCGCCGGGCTCGTACCCTTCCATGAAGCCGTACGGACCGTAATCGAGCGTGAGCCCGAGAATCGAGAAGTTGTCGGTGTTCATCACGCCGTGCATGAAGCCCACGCTTTGCCACGCGGCCATCAAGCGCGCCGTACGTTTCACCACCGCTTCGAAAAAGCGCACGTAGCGATCCTCGCCGGTGCCGGATTCGGGATAGAAGCGCTCGATCACGTAATCGGCGAGTATGCGGATCGCGTCGGTTTCGCCGCGCGCCGCAAAGATTTCGAACGAGCCGAAACGCACGAACGATTGCGCGAGCCGCACGACGATCGCTGCGGTTTCGATGCTCTCGCGAATGACTTGCTCGTCGTTTGCGACCATGGCGAGGGCGCGCGTCGTCGGGATGCTGAGCGCATCCATCGCTTCGCTGGCGAGAAATTCGCGAATCGTCGATCGCAGCACGGCACGTCCGTCGGCGAAACGCGAGTAGGCGGTTTGGCCTGCGCCCTTGAGCTGGATCTCCCAGGGTTCGCCGCGCCGGTTCGTGATTTCGCCGAGCGCGATCGCGCGGCCGTCGCCGAGTTGTCCCGCCCAGACGCCGAACTGATGTCCGCCGTAGAGCGCCGCGAACGGCTGCATGCCGCGCAGGATCGCGGTGCCGCTCGCGATGCGGATGAACTCATCGCGCGTCAGCTCGCTCGGGCGCAGATCGATGAGCGCTGCAGCGTCGGGACTGACCGCAACCAGACGCGCGCCTTCAAGACCGCTCGGCGTGCGCGACTCGTAGAATCGCTCGCCTAGGGCGGCAAAGGCATTAGTGAAGACCAGATCCTCGAGCGCGATGCCCGGGGTTAACGCAACCGTCATTAAAGCTTCAAACTCCGAGGTTCGTCCGATCCGTTGCGGGTAGGATGGCAGACATGCGAGCGTATCTTTGGGGAATTCTCACCGTGCTGGTCATCCTGATTGCGGGCGGCTTCGCGGTCTATTGGTTCGCCTTGGTCCCGATGGGGGCCGATGCGCCGTATTTCCCGATGGAAAAGAAGATGGCCAACCACATGGTCGACGCGACGATCGATCGCGAGGCGCCTGCGGCACCGTACCCGTTCGGCCCACCCACCGATGCGACGATCCTGGCCGGGGCGAAACTCTATATGACCAACTGCGCGGTCTGCCACGGCAGCGCCGGCAGCGATCAGTCCAACATGTCCAAAGGCCAGTACGTGAAGGTGCCGCAGTTCACCAAACATGGCGTCGACGACGATCCGGAAGGCGAGACCTACTGGAAGATCGAGCACGGCTATCGCTTCACCGGAATGCCCGCGTTCAAGGGTAACCTGACCGAAGAGCAGATCTGGCAGATCACGTACTTCCTCAAACGCGGCATGGATAAGTTACCGCCGGCGGCCGACAAGGTCTGGCATCAGCCTCACGCGGACTAGCCTGCGGTTAGGTGCGGGGTAACGAGACTTCGCGCTGCCCTCTGAGGAGTTCGCCCGCGACCGCGACGCCGAGACGCTCGGCCTGCCCGAGGTCTTCGACCGGCGCTTCGCGTGCGAGACGGCGCACCCCGGTCCCATCGCCGGACGCAATCGCTACGGAAAGCCGCAGCATTCCATCGGAGCAACGTTTCGCGAAGCCCGCAACCGGTGCTCCGCAACCGGCTCGCATTTCGCGCAGGAACGCTCGTTCCGCGACGACTGCGCGCTCGGTCGGCGTGTCGCCGAGGAGTTCGTGCACGATCGCTGCGCGCTGATCATCGCTGCGCATCTGGATTCCAAGTGCGCCTTGTCCGACACACGGCGTTACTTCTTCCGGCGAAAATGCGGCCATGTAGGTAGCGCGCGTGCCGAGACGGTTCAGACCGGCCATCGCCAGGACCAACGCATCGTAGCCGCCATCTAACAGCTTCCCGAGGCGGGTATCGATGTTGCCTCGAACATCGACATACACGAGATCGTCCCGCAGTTCTGCTAGCTGCGCACGCCGTCGTGGACTCGACGTCCCCACGCGCGAACCCGCCGGCAGCTCACCAAACGTCGCAAAGCGTTCGGAGACATAGACGTCGCGCGGATCCTCTCGACGCGTTATCGCCGCCAGCGTGATTCCGGGCGCGAACGAGGAGGGCAAGTCTTTGCACGAGTGCACGGCACAATCCGCGCGCTTCTCTCGTAACGCGCGCTCGACTTCGGCCGCAAACACGTTTTCAGTCCCGATCTCCGCGATAGCGCGGTCGGTTACGCGATCGCCGACGGTGGAGACGATCTTCAGCGTCGTCTCAATCCCGGCTCCGGCGAGACGTCGTGCAACAGACCTCGCTTGCACGAGGGCAAGGCGGCTACCGCGAGTTGCGCAGACGAAGGGCACGAACGTAACGTTTCACGTTCGTTGAGTCTAGCGATCTGACCGCGCGCAGCGGGTGACTTCTATCACGCCGTGCGCTGAGAGGTTTGGTGTATGACTGATCGCGTGCCGTTGAAGGCGCTCGCAGTTGGTTTGTTTTGGATCAACGTCGTCGCGCTCGGGCTCGGTCTTTTCGGCATCCTCGTTGCGATTCCGCATGCGGGACCTTGGAAACACCCGGGCGACCTTGCCTTCTTCGTTTGGGCTCTGCCGCGCGGCGGTTCGATGGGCATGGTAACGGGTGCGCTCGCGATGCTTGTGGGCGATGGCTGGCGCCGGACGCTATTATTCGCCGTCATCTCCTGTGTCATTTCGGCTGCCGCGGAACTCACCAAGCACGAAAACGGGTTGGCCGTTCGGCGGTTACGAGTACCTCGAGCTCTTGGGATGGAAGATCGCGGGCGCGTTCCGTACGGTGTACCGCTGTCGTGGTTCTACATGGGTTTTGCGGCATACGTTCTGGCCACATCGCTCGTGCCCGCATTTGTGTCCGGTCGCGTTTGGCTGCGCGTTCTGCTCGGAACGTGGCTGCTAACCGCATGGGACCTCGTGCTCGATCCTGCAACCGCTTTGGCCGCAATCGCCCTGAGTCTCGTGCCGGCAATGGCGGCCCTCCGGCGACCGAGTCCGCGCACGGCTTGACGCCGGCGTTACTGCGGCGGGTTGTCCGGCGGTTTGGTCAGGTTCGGGAAGACCCGCTGCAGCTGGCGCTCGTAGGACTTGAGATCGAAACGGATCAGTTCTTCCTCGACGATGCCGCGGACCCAGCGCTCGACGCGGTCCTTGGCAATGAACCACAGGGCCATGAACGGGGCGAGAACGACATGGAAGCCGACGAACGCCGCAAAATACCAAGCCATGCCGAGCCACATCGGCGCGCCCCAACCCATGCGAATTGCCACCGCGGCGCCGGTAACGGTTGCCGCCGAATGAATGGCAATTCGAGCGTGGACGTGCCGTGGCACGAACACGAGTTGGAGGCCCCGCGAGCCGGTTCTTAGCACGATCTCCCTGTTGACGACCGGCGCTCGATCCGTTCGAGCGGGCGTCTTCTTGCGGCGGTCATTATTAAAGTAAACGCACCGTTCCCGCCCGGTGATTCCATCAAGCGGGGCGTTTCGATCACATTATCAGGCGCACCTTATCGCGCATATGGCCCGAATTCCAACGCTTACGGCCTGTGCCGCTCGTCGTCGGCTAGGGCGGCTTGCGACAGAGCGAAGATCTCATCGAGGAGCCGTGCCCGGTCGAGGGAACCATCGCGCATGCTCGAGATCGCGGGATGGAGGAGCTTCGAGACGATGCGTAGCGCGAGGCCGGTCACGAGCGTACGCTGGCGCTTGTCGAGCTCGGGGCAGCGTGCGAAGAGCCGGTCGAGTTCGGCCTCGCGGAGGGCATCGGCCTTTCGCGTGAGTGATGCCACCACCGGTAACGTGCGGCACGCCCGGTACCAATGTTCGAACTGCGTCACGTGCGCCTCGATGATCTGCTCGACGAGCGGAATCGCGGCCTGACGGTGTTCGAGTGTCACGTCGACGGTTTCTTTGAGCTTGTCGATGTCGGTGACGATCGTGCCCGGAATGTGCGCGACCGCCGGATCGACGTCGCGCGGCATTGCGATATCGATCAGAAACAACGGCCGCTCGCGCCGGTAGCGCATTGCCTCGCCGATCAGTTCTTGCGTCAAAACGAAATGCGCGGCACCGGTTGAAGAAATCACGATGTCGGCTCCGCGCAGCGCGTCGATGAGCGACGGAAGCCCGGCCGCCTCACCGATACCGAGATTTGCCACCAGTTCGCGCGCACGATCGAGGTTCCGGTTGACGATGACCAGGCCTTGCGCCCCCTCGAGCTTGAGCCTCTTCGCAGCGGTCCGTCCCATTTTGCCGGCGCCGACCAGCACGATGTTCTTTCCCTGCAGCGGCCCAACGTGTTGCTTGGCCAACGTCACCGCAACGGTAGCGATGCTGACCGATTCATTGCCGATGCCGGTCGACGAACGCGCGTTCTTGCCGGCGTTGATCGCATCGCGAAAGAGACGGTGCAGGGTCTTCCCGAGCGACTGTGCGCGCTGCGCCTGGTGGTAGGCTTCCTTCACTTGGCCGAGGATCTCGGCTTCGCCGATCAGCATCGAGTCGAGCCCGGTTGCCACGTGCATGAGATGATCGACGGCCGTGGTTTCGACGAGCGTGTAGAGATACGGCTCGAGATCGTAGGCCACGTCACTGTGGCGGAAGTTGACCAGAAATTCTTTGAGCTGGCGTATGCCGAGCTCAGCGTCGGTCAGGTTGGCATAGATCTCCAGCCGGTTGCACGTGGAGAGCATCGCGGCTTCGAGAACCGTGTCGTAGTCACGCAACGCGACCAGTGCCTCGGCCATGTGATCGGGAGGAAACGCGTGCCGCTCACGGACCTCGGCCGGCGCCTCGTGATGCGAGATCCCGAGACAAACGAGCGGCATCTACGCTTTCTCGGTGAGTTGGCGTTTGTAGGTGGCGAGCTCCACATCGGCGTCGAGATCGTTGAGACGGTCTTTGAGTGACTGCTCGAGTTCCGCATCCTCCCACATGCCGCGCCGGCGCGTATCGAGTAAGATCTCGCCGAGTTCGCGCGTCTTGTGGACGTTGGCGGCAGCGATCCGTTCCCACTCATCGAGCGTTACCTCGACCGTTCGCTTCCAGAGTTCGGGCGAGATGGTGTCGCCTAATGCCGCTTCGGTCGAACGCATCGCCTTGAAGATGTCGCCGAACTCCATCACGCCCGAATAGCCATGCTCCATCATGCGGTCGCGCCACGGCTTTGAGTGAAAGCGCGTCAGCACGCCGTTGACTACGACCGAACGGAAGTCGCGCACCTTCGGTTCCCGCCGCGTGAGATCGGTGACCACGATCATCGTGTCGTCTTGCCCGATCGATCGTTTCGCCGCACCGAAGGCGGACGTAAACGAGGCGAACATGTCTTCTTTGACGGGACCGCCGGCGCCCATGGCGACGAGCGGCTGCTGGATCACCTCGACCCGTTCGACCAGAAAGCGCTGAACCGCCGGTGCTTGCTCGAGGTTGATCTGGTTGTAGCTCGGTATCATGGCAAAGGAATTGTCGCTGATCCACGCCGCACCGATATCGTTGTAATCGGTGAACGTGCCTTGATCGAGCATGGCGCCCACTTGGCCCATGAACGCATCGTCGCCCATCCCGAAGCAGCGCGCGACGGCGAGGCGCCGGTCGACGCCGCCGGCGGTGAGCTCGTCGACGTGCTTCTTGACGAAGTTCATGTCGTGCGGTTCGTCGGCATCGGCAGCCAGGATGGCGGCGTCGTGGATCAGGCGGATGGCGCCCGGAAACGTGTTCTTGAAGACCGTCGACGTGTTCGCGAGGATGTCGACGCGCGGGCGTCCCAGTTCGGATAGCGGAATCAACTCGGCGCGCTCGGCGCGGCCGAACTGATCTTTCGCGACGCGCGCACCGATCAGGTCGAGCGCTTGCGCGATCCCGACGCCGTCGCTCTCGAGCATCTCGCTGCCCCAGAGCACCACGCCGACGCAGGCCGGCAGCGTGCCGCGTTTCGCGGCGGCGGCTGCGAGCAGTTGTTCGACCGTGCGTTTGCCCTTGCGCTGCGCGGAATCCCGCGGCAGCATCCGCACGTCGGTGGATGCCATGTTGCGGCCCGTCGGCACGACGCTCCAGTCGCCGACGATCTCGCCGCCGAGCGACGGTTCGAGATAGCGGCCCGCGAGCGTCGTGAGCAAGCCCTCGCGTTCGGCGTCGCCGATGCGGCCGAGGCCTTCCCAGAGGTTGCGAGCGCGCGACAAGAACGTTTCAAGTTCGGCCAGGTCGAACGGGCTCTTGGTCAGCGTGTGGCCGCCGATCGATTGCGAGCGCAAGATGCCCACGACCGCGTCGCGCCCGGCTTTGCCGCCGGGGCGCAGTACTTCGCTCTCGATCAGCGCGCGCGATGCTTCGCGGAGTTCGTCGAGCGTTTCGTGGTTGAACGAGCCATCGCCGTTGCGGGCATCGGCCGTGCGCGCGAGCGCGTCGTAGTCGAGTCCATAGCAACCGGCCACGAGCCGATGGATGTCGACGTCGGCGAACTCGAGGCACGCGTGGAATGTGTCGAGGCGGTCCTCCGGCGAGAGATTACGCCCGAACACGTGCTGTCCGGCCGGCGCATACTCTCCTTCGAGGGAGACGATCTCGTCGTGCACGGCACCGATGAAATCACGTTCGGCGGCGGCAGCGGGGACGTCGATCTTGAACCCGATGCGGGCCACGACCTCAGCGACTTCGGCCGCCAGGTCGGCGCGTTTTTCTGCGTCGTCGCTGATGTTGTTGTAGTAGTCGTGCACGAGGCGGTGCAGGTTGCGCAGATCCACGCTGCCTTCGACGCTCTTCAACGGCGGGCAGAGGTGCGATAGGATCGTCGCGTATGAGCGGCGCCGCGCGATCGAGGCTTCGACCGGGTCGAGGACGTTGAAGACGTACGTGTGCGGAACGTTGTCGACGAGAAATTCCGGATAGTCCCCGGCGGCGGGCGACCATTCCTTACCACGCGACCATTCCACCAATCCGTGGGTTCCCACGTGCACGATGGCGTCGGCATTGAAGCGGCGCGTCGCATAGCGATAGGAAGCCAAAAGCCACGGTGACGGCGGCGCCTTCTTATCGTGGATAATGGTGAGGTCTTCCATGCCGCGCATATCTTGCAAGAGCACGAGCACGTTGCCGTAGCGCAAGCCTTTGACCGGCAGCGTTTGGGGCGGCTGGCCCCAGGCTTCGTAGAACAGCGCTTCGTGCGCGGGCGGCAGGCCGCCGACCCAGTCGCGGATTTCGCCCGCGCTGACGACGCCGACGTGGTGCTCGCCCGCATACATCCCCTGCAGCTTGCGGCTCGTCTCGGCGTCGTCGGCATCGGGTTCACCGACCGTATACCCGTCAGCGCCGAGGGCCTCGAGCATCGAACGTACGGAGCCGGCCACGTCGAGGAAATATGCCGCGCCGACGTTACCGGGGCCGGGCGGAAAGTTATAGACAAACAGCGCGAGTTTTTTCTGCGCGTTCGCGAGATGGCTCAACCGCAGCCAGCGCGTCGTCAGGTCGGAAACGAGTTCGACGCGGTCGGGAATCGGCTCGAGCGCGCTGATCTCTTCGCCGCGTTCGCGCGAACAGATCGGCGGCAGCGGTTGAATGCCTTCGGTCTCGGGGGTCACGACGTTGCCGATATACTCGAGCATGGCCACGCCGTATTTCGAGTCGGCCAGATCGGCTCGCGAGAGCGCCGCGTTCACGGGTGACGTATACACCCGCGGGTTGCCGAGGTCGTGGATAAAATCGATCGTCGCTTCCGGTGCGCCGGCGAACATCGAACCGGCCAGATACAACGGCACGTTGTGGTAGACGGCCTTGACCAGCGGCTTCTTCGTTTTCGGCTCGAGCAAATGTCCGCGTGAGACGATGTGCGCGTTGAACACCGCGGTCATCGAACAGATCACCCCCACGCCGCGCTTTTCCCAGCCGGCGATGGCGGCGTCCAAGACCGGATGGTTCCATTCCGGCAAAAAGAGGTCGTGCGTGATGAAGCCGATGCGATCCCACATCGGCCGGCCGTACGTCGCCTCGAACCACGGGTCGTACCACTTCAAGTAGTCGGCCGGACCGTCGAAGAGGCCCTCGTGTGCGTAGTGATAGATGCCTTCGTTCGCGACTTTTTCCGGCATCGGCGCTTCACCCGCGTAGCCGCAGTCCATGAAGTGCTTCATCAGGTAGAGGAACATGTTCCCGACGTTATCGACGCTGCGGTTGTACCAGTAGCCGGTGAGCACGAGCGTTTTGAAGATCGGGCTCTTGGTGAACTTCGTCATGAGCGGCGCCGACTTGACCATCTTCTGCATCGTCAGGAAGCCCTGACGCGCTTCCCAGAACTTGTCGGTCTTCTCGTTCCGGCGATCTGCGAAAAACTTTTGGATCTTCATCGTGATCTTACGGCCCGGACTCGGCGTCATGTGGTCGTACTCGAAGCCGAGCGTTTTGAACATCAACTCGCCGAGCCGTTTGTCGGGAATGTCGTACCAGAGAAACTTCAGCCGTCCGAGTTGGCCCTTAGCGTCCATATCGGTCAGCAGCGTCTTGAGCCGCTCGACCGTGTCGATCGACATCGACTGCCAGCCGATCAGGATGTCGGCTTCGCGAATCGCTTGCCGGAAGCGCGCGAGCGTGCCGGGATCGTTGAAGTCGGAGGCGCCATAGTGGTCGAGCGTCCACTCTTGTCCTGTCTTCTCGCGCAGGGCGGGAAAAGCAAGACGAATCGCGTTAGCGCGTTCGTCGGGAGCCCATGAGGAATACCCAACGACTTTCATATGCCGACGCTACGCCGTCCGGCTCTAGCCGACGGTGACGATAATCACGCGCGAGGAATGCCCTTTGTCAGCCGATCCGCGCGACGATATCGCTCAGAGCGAAGTAACGCCCGCGCGCGAGCTGCGCGAGCTCGCGCATCAATCCCGAGCTCTCCAAATCGTCCAGATTGATGAACGTCGTGCTCGCCCGTCCGGCCAGTCGCGCCGCCAGCGTGCGGCACTGTTCGGCGGCCGTCGCGGCGAGCGCGCGGACATCGCCGCCGCCCTCCAGCACCCGCGTCAGTTCGGCCTCGCCGCCAAGCGGGACGTTCGCGCGGCCGTCGCTGAACACGGCGATATCCACCTCGGCGCTTGGGTTCGCGCGGCGGAATCGTTCGGCGATGCGGCGCGCCCGCTCCAGCGCGTCGGGCAGCGGTGTGAGGGCGCGCGTTTCGCCCGGATCGAGTTCGGTAAGCCGCGCGGCCACGAGTTCCACGTTGCGGCCGGCGTGCTCGTCGACGACCACATCGGCCGCCGGTCCCCAGCATGAAATGAGCGCGGCGCGTTCGCGCTCCGTGTAGATCGGCCGCAGCAGTTCGCGCGTTGCGGCCGCGACCGCAGCCGCGCTTTTCATCGTCGACTGCGAGGCGTCGACGATGAAGAGCGTCAAACGCAGTGGGAACGCAGCGTCGATGCTTTCCTTCGGTACGGCGGGCACGCCGGAACGGATCGCGATGCCGGCATCGAGGATCGTCGCCGTCGCGTCGAGCCGGCCGCCGGCGAACGGCCGCACCGCGATCGGCTGACCCTCGCGCTGCTGCTGAGCCTTGGCGCGGCCGGGCGCGCGTTCGGTGAGTTGCGGCGAGACGATCATTTCATCGCGCGGCCGCGCGCTTTGCGCGCCGGCGGCCGGTTCGGGTTCTTCTTGGGCGGCCGCATCGAGCGCGGCTTCGATCGTCGTGTTTTCGGCGTGATATTCGGTCAGCGCTTGGACGCGCAGCCGGCTGCCGCGGAGACGCGCGGCCATCGGGAGCACGCGGCGCACGTCGGCTGCGCTCGCGCTGCGCCGGCCTTCGAATGCGGCCAACGCGCATGCGGCTTCGAGCGCGACGAACTCCGTGCGATGGGATTCGATGCCGAGTTTCGTGACGGCATCGATCGCCAAGTCGATCGCCGGCCCCTCCGGCGTGACCGCCGGCAAGAGCGCGATCGCCCGGGCGACGCGGCTGCGGAGCGCGCGCGTACGGCCGAGGTATTCGGCCGCGAAGGCTTTGGGATCGCGTGCGAAGGCGGCGTTACGCCGGTAGATCTCGGCGCGTTCCTCATGACCGGGTGCGGGCGCGATAAAGACGCGCAGGCCGATGCGGTCGGTGATTTGCGGGCGCAACTCGCCCTCTTCCGGATTCATCGTTCCGATCAGCGTGAAGCGCGACGGATACTCGATGACTTGCTGGCCGCGCTTGACGCGCACGATGCCTTGTGCGGCCGCGTCCAGCAGCACGTCGACGATCGCGTCACCGAGGAGATTGATCTCATCGATGTAGAGGATGGTGCGATTCGCGGAGGCGAGCAGGCCCGGGCGGAAGGCGATCTTCCCCGCTTCGAGTGCCGCGCGCAGGTCGACGGTGCCGACGACGTCGTCGATCTGCGCACTGGCCGGCAGCTCGACGATACCGGCCCGAACGCGCCGGGCCGAGTTGCGCGCATGAACGCCGGTCGCACACTCTTCGCACAACGCCGAGCCGGTGGGGTCGCAACCGTAGGCGCAGCGGGCGCGCAGAACGACCGGCAGCAATTCGCCTGCACCGCGCACGATCGAGGTCTTGCCGATCCCTTTGGGGCCGGAGAGCAGCACGCCGCCGATGCGCGGATTGATCGCGGCCAAGAGTACCGCAAGCTTCGGCTCGTCCTGCCCGACGATTGCCGCGAACGGGTAAGCAATGGAAACGGCACGCTGCGAAAGCGGCATCACGACCGCTTCAGGCGACGCCTGCTTGCGGCCTGGTCGCTTGCGGGCGTTTGTGCAAGCGAACCGGCGGCACGAGCGTCGATTCAATTGTCGGATGCGCGGCCGGCATCGGGCACGCTTCGGTCCACTGCGCACGTTCCGGGGGCGCGACGTCGTCATGCGGCTGGAACATAAGCTTTGCGAACTCGAATAGATTCGCGCCGTAGCGCAAAAAGCGCAGGGGCACCGCGACCGCGTTCCGCAATCCGCCGGCCGCCCGGCCCCGCTTATTGGCGGCATTGTTGCGTGCCATGCCGCGCAGGCAGGCGAGAAAGTACGCCGAGTCCGTGCGGATGCCGAGGCCCCAGACTTCGCGCGCCGCCCGTTCGGTTTCGTCGATCACCTTGCGATCGAACTTTTCCCAATCGATCCCGAGCCGCGCGTAGACGCTCGATTCGGAGTCGCGCAGGTACATCGTCACGTAAACTGCCAGCGTGAAGAACTTGATCGCGAGTCGATTGCGTGTGCCGCGCATGTAGTGCGGCTGACTGCGCAGCATCAGCGAGAAGAAGCGGCTGTGGCGCCGTTCGTCGCGGCACCAGTTGTCGAAATACCGGAATATCGGATGAAACTGGTATTCCGGATGACGCTTGAGGTGATCGGCGATGTTCTGGTAGCGGTAAAAGCCGACGATCTCCGAGAGGTACGTCGTCACGAAGATCCACTTGGGATGCATGTACTGCAAGCCCTTGACCTTCGGCAGCTTGGCGAGATCGAAGCGGCGGCCCATCTGGCGCATCACATAGTTGAGGAATGATGAGTGGCGCGCTTCGTCCCGCGACATGCAGCGATAAATCGTTTTCAGCGTCGCGTCATCGAGATGCTTGTGGACTTCGCTGTAGAGCAGGCAGCCGGAGAACTCGCCGATCGCGGAGCGGTTGAGAAATTCATAGAACTCGCTCCATAACGGGTCGTAATCGAGATCGAGCGCGTCGTCTTCCCAGCGGAAATGCGCGCGATTGTGGTCTGCTTCGAAATCGGCGCGGAGCGCTTCGAATTCCTCGCGCAGCCAGTCGATCGAGAGCGAGTTGAGGATGCCGATATCGGTGCGGTAGAGCCGCGGCGCGAGCAGTTGCGGAGCTTGGGACACTACCGGCGTACGGCCTCAAACAGATAGGAGTCGTAGAAGAACTTCTTCACGCGATGCGTTCGCATCATCGTTAGCCCGGCGCGGTACAACACTTGTTCGACCTGGTCGTAGGTCATCAGGTGCAGGTTGGTCATGCGGTTTTTCTGGTGGAAATAGCGCTTGCCGATTTCCATCCAAAACGAATTGAACGGCGTCGCGAGCGCGAACGAGCCGATGATCTTGTAAGCGCTGAGGTTCGCAAGCTTGGTCAGCATCTCGGCGCACTCGGCGTAGGGGTAGTGGAAGAGGACGTCGAGACAGCACACCAGATCGTAGGACTGCGAGGGCGCGTCGAGAGCGGCGATGTCGCCGACGAAAAACTGCGGCGGAATGCCGCGTCCGCGGTCCTTCGTGTTGTACTCGGCGAACGAAACCATGGGCGCCGAAACGTCGAACCCGTGCACGCGGTAGCCGCAATCGGAGAGACGCATCGAGAGCACGCCGGTTCCGCAGCCGGCATCGAGTGCAGTGCGGCTGCCGTCGTCCTGGATCCAGTCGATGACGCAGTCGGTCGCGAGGTCGTGGCCGTCGCGGATCACCCGCCAGATGGGCGGGATGCCGCCCTGACCGTAGATCGCCGTCCAGCGCGAAAAACCCGAGGTCTCGAAGTAGCGGCAGACGTTCTTGCTCGTCTCCGACGGATCGTGCCGGCTGAAGAGTTTGCCGGGCGCGAGTTCGGCCGGTAACGCGCCGATGTCAACCTGCTGCATGGGGTTTTGACCTCACGGATGATGAAGTGCGATCAGCGTAACGCGCGAGCTGAGCGGACCTCGGTGATAGCCGTCACCGTCAGCGGCGCCGCAGGTGTGGCTTGCTGGTACATGGGCCAATCCGGCTGGACCAATTCGGTGAGCATGCTGGTTGCCGCCGAGCGCGCCGTGTTCTCGTTCGTCGGCGTGCTGTTCTTCATCGCGGCGTTCGCGCTTGCGGTTCGCGCAACCGGCGATCTTTGGACGCTGATCGCCGGCCCTCACGCAACGATCATGGTTGCCGGCACCGCCTTTCTCGATGTGATGCTGCTCGTGCTCATGATGGTCGAGCTGGCATATACGGTGACGGTTTCGTTGCGCGGCACGGTGCTGGCAGCCGAACCGTTTCTGATCGTGGGCTTGATTGCCGTCATCCGGCGCATGCTCGTCATCACGATCGGCGACGTGAGCCCGGGCACGACGGCGGCCGCCGGATCGGGATACCTCGGCTCGCAGCCCGGCGAACTTGGGGTTCTCACCGGGGTCGTGCTGGTGCTCGTCGTGTCGATCGTGCTGTTGCGCTTGCGGCCCCGCTTGCGCGACGAGCACGACCCGGCCGGTCCCGACTAGCGCATTGCCCGTACCGCGCCGGCAGCGCTCGGCGTGAAGAGCGCTCCCAGTGCGGCGTCGCGGTCGAGACGGTGCCGGGCCGCGGTGCGTTCGGCTTCAGCGATTCGGGCACAGCGCGCCGCCTCGGTAGCGCTTCGTGCGCCGAGCGCGTCAAGGGCGGCGACGATCGCCGCGACGTCGTTTGCATCGAGTGCCTGCGTCCGCGCATAGCGTAGTGCGATCGCCTCCCGCGCGGCCGATGGCGGCCCCGCGAGCGCCCAAACGATCGGAAACGACCACTTGCGACGGCCGATATCGCTCCCGCGCGGCTTGCCGGTCTCTTCGCGCGTGCCCCACGTGCCGAGCAGGTCGTCGTGAATCTGAAAAGCGCGGCCGTACGCACGGCCCAGTTCGCCATATGCCTGCGCGCGTGCGGCGTCGGCACCGGCCGAGAGCGCGCCGAGCTCGCACGCCGCGCCGAAGAGCACGGCCGTTTTCCCGTCGATCATCGCGAGGTAGGCATCCATGCTAACGGCTTCCGCCGACTCGAATCCGATATCGTACGCTTGTCCGGCGCACATGGCGAGGTTGGCACAATGCAAGACGCGCGTCATCGTGGCGACGCGTTCGACCGGCGCCGCGCAGCTATTGCGCAGCAGCGTAAGATACGAGACCGCGCACATCGAGTCGCCGGCGTTGATGCCGTTGGCCGCCCCAAAACGCGACCACACCGTCTGCCGCCCGTGACGCAAGTCGTCGCCGTCTTCGATGTCGTCATGCACGAGCGAATAGTTGTGCAGCAGCTCGACCGCGAGGGCGGCGTCGAGCGCGTCCTCGTAGGTGCCGCCTTCGGCGCGGGCGATCAGGAAAAGCAATTGCGGGCGCAAACGCTTGCCGTGCCGCGCACCCCGCGCACTGCCGATGCCGAAATGCCAGCAGACTTGTTCGACGATCGGCGAGTTGCCGGCCGGCGCCAACGCGCGCAACACAACGTCTTCGAGCGCGCGTTCGAAGCGTTCGCGCAGCCACGCATCACTTGCCGTGGGAGCGGCAATCGTGAAATCGTTCGGCGGAAGTAAACGCGCAGCGTTCATGGAGCGTACGACCGACTATGACGCATACCGGACAACGAACGCGTGACGACGGTCACCGGAGCGGGAACTTCCCGGGCATCGCGAAGCGACGGCTCGTGCTGGATGTCGACCGGTCGTTTCGAGCGCTTGCTTCGGGTGGCGCGTTACACGTCGAAGGTTCGCCGCGCGGATCCGGCCTGTTGTTTTTGCACGGCGTCGGCGGCGGCGCGTGGTCGTGGCGGTCGCAGTGCGACGCGTTCGCGGCGACGCATCGGCTCTTCGTGTGGGAAGCGCGCGGACATGGGGCGGCCGCGCGGATCGAAGATGCCGGACTCGCCGACTATTACACCGATGCGCAGGAAGCGCTGGCGGCAGCGGTTGACGAAGCGCGCGGCCCGGTCACCGTGGCCGCGCACTCGATGGGCGGTCTGCTCGCGTTCGCCTTGGCAACGCGCTACCCGGCCTCGGTAAAAGCGTTGTTTCTGGTCGACCCGGTGTATGCGACGGGTGACGAAGCGTACGGCCACTTTTCGCCGCAGGCCGGCGCGATCGCGCGCGCGCTTTGTACGCCGTTGCTGCGCTCGTTCGCACGCGACGGCTTTTTGAGCCGGCTCGTTGCGCGCTGGGTGTTCGCGCGAGCGTTCGAAGATCGCGCGCGGATGGAGGCCGCGTGGCAACAGCAGCGACGCCAGATTCCGTTCGAGTATCCCCGCATGCTCGACGAGTCGTTCGGCCGGCCGGAGGGCTTCGAGCTGCGCGATTTCGCTCGCGAGATCAGCATTCCGACTGCGCTGATCGAAGGCTCGCCGGTAGCGGGGCGGATGCGTTTTCCGGCGCTGGTTCGCACGCTCGGCGAGCGCTTGGGGTCAAATTTCCGCCACGAGATCGTTGCCGGCGGTCACTACCTGCAGCTCGACCGGCCGGACGAAGTGAACGCGTTGCTGGCCCAGTTTCTCGAACGCTACGGCTGACGTTTTTCCGGTACGCGAATGCGGCCCGCTACGATGGCCGCACGGATGCGCTCGACGCGCGCGATGGTCGTGCTGCCGATGGTTCCGCGCGTGTAGGTGAAACCGGTCAGACCGATGCCGTCCTCGGCGAGGCCTAGCACGCGATGGCCGCTCTCTGATTTTCCGCCCGCGCTTTCGACGCACGCTCGCAGCGCCGCGTTGCCGGCGCGCTTCACGACGCTCGTCAACACCTTTCCCGGCGCCAAACCGTCTTGGTCGGTATCGGCGCCGATGGCATACGCGCGCGCATGGTGTGCAACGGTATCGATCGCCGCCAGGCCCGCGGGCCCGGCGACGACGAACACGATGTCGGCACCGTCGGCCAGCGCAGTTCGCGCGGCGCCTGCGGCCGGGGCGGAATCGGTGAAGGACGTCAAGTAGCGCACGGTCGTGCGCACGGACGGATCGGCGTAGCGCGCACCGGCAACGAATCCCGCTTCGGAACGCTGCAGCAACGGCACGTCGGCGCCGCCGATGAACGCAACGTGGTGCGTCTTCGAGACGTACGCTGCCAGCGCGCCGGCGAGAAACGCGCCTTGCGCCTCGTCGAACGTAATCGACTGGACGTTCGGTAGATCCACCACGGCATCGATCAGCGCGAAATGCGTGCCTTCGAAGCGGCGTGCTACGGTGGCCAACGCCGGGGCCTCGCCGTAGCCGACGCCGATAACGGTGTCGTATTTCTCGGTGGCATAGAGCACGAGCTTGGGCTCGATGTCGGCATCGCTCGCCGGCACCGCCGTGGCGACCGCGGCTTCCGTCTGTTTGGCACATGTCGTGAGCGCCGAACGGACGGCGTCGTTGAAGCCGTGGTCGCCAAAGCCTCCGGCGCCCGCGATAAATGCGATCTGCGGTCGCGGCGGCGCCGCCGCTTTCGCGCTGCAGCCTGCAGCGAGGACCGCCGCAACGCCGAGCGCGCTGCAGAACCGGGGAATGCGGGCGAACATGGGCGCTGCATGTACGCCTCCGCCCGTCGAGGACCTTCGGGCGTACCCAAGTCACAGAACCGCCGTTCGTTCGGCGTTATCGTAAGCGTGGTGCTTGGGGTGAACATCGCCCGCGCCGGTCGTTGGAAGAGGGGGCCATACAGCATGGGAGCATTTGCTACGGTGACGATGGCGGTCGATCTCACGCGGCGCCACAACGCCGCAGAAGCAGTGCAGTCGATCGTCGCGGGCTTTCCCGGCACGCGCAGCGTAGCGCTCGACGAGACCGCCGGTACGGTTACCTTCGATCTGCACTTTCCGGGAAACCTCAGCGGTTTGGTCCGCCGGCTATTCGACGGTTTGATCCCGGTGGGCGAGCAAGCACGAGTGTCGTTGCCGGTACAGAGCCTAGCGCCCGAGCTGATCGCCGGCGGTCCGGATATCGTCGCCGCGCGCGTCGTCGAAGGCGCGCACGTGTGGGACGTGGCGTTTGCCCGGGGCATGTACGTCGAGTCGGCCCGGCTCGATGGCGGACGCCTCGAAGCATCGATCGTCCCGCATTCGAACGCGATGCACCAGATCTACGATTCGCTGCTAACGCTCGGTCTCGTCGTCAACGATCCGGCGGGGTCGCTCGTCTGACCGCAAGCGCAGCCCTGGCCGCAGCGACCGTTCGCGCCCTCGAGCTCCCCGATGTCGACGCCAGCTACGCGCTGTGCCGCGACATTGCCAAGGAACACTCGAAGACGTTCTATTTTGCGTCGCTCTTTCTCACGCCCGAGAAGCGCCGCGCCGTGTGGGCGATCTACGCCTTCTGCCGTTCCGCGGACGACGTTGCCGACTCGTCCCAACCGGCCGCGCAGCGGCTTGCCGCAATCGACGATTGGCAGGGCCGTCTCGTGGCGGCCTACGATGGGCGCCCCGACCACCCGTTGATGGTGGCGTTGGCCGACGCGGTCAAGCAGTTCCACATTCCGATCGAACCGGCGTTGCAGCTGCTCTCCGGCGCGCGCCAAGACGTGGTGGTGCGCCGCTACGAAACCTACGAAGAGCTGCGCCGCTACTGCTATCTCGTTGCCTCGACCGTGGGGCTGCTCGTATGCCCACTGCTCGGGTACGAATCGGGCGCACTCGGATACGGGATCGAGCTCGGGCGGGCAATGCAGATGACGAACATCCTGCGTGACGTCGGCGAAGACAGCCGCCTCGGGCGCATCTATCTGCCGGCCGAAGATCTGCGGCGCTTCAACTACACCGAAGCGCGGCTGCTGGCGGGCACCGTCGACCGCGACTTCATCGCGCTGATGCGGTTCCAAATCGCGCGAGTGCGCGCCATGTACGAAGAGGCGGCTCCGGGGATCGAGTTGCTGGCGCCGGGCAGCCGCTACACGGTGCGCCTCGCACTCTCGTTATATCGCCGGATCCTCGCGGAGATCGAACGCAACGGATACGACGTTTTCACCCGCCGGGCGCACGTTCCGGCGCGCGCAAAACTCGTCACGGCCATGACGACCGCTTTGATCCGTTAACGTGTCCAGTCAGCTCGCCACCCTGTTGCGTAAGGGCGCCCCGGTCTACCGCGATCTGTGGATCGCGCAGTCGCGCGAAGGCTTCGGCACCGAACCCAAAGCGGAAGTCGTGCACCAGCACCTCGGCTATTGGGATGCGATCGCTAAGGCCGTCGAGGACAACGAGTTCTCCGAGCTGATGAAGCTCTCGCGGGAAGCGGGGCAGTACCAGTTCTCGATGAGCATCGATCTCTCCGAAGCGGTGCGGCGCACCGTCGAAGCGACGAACATGATCGAGATTGCGCTGCTCGAGGTCAACGACGAGGCTCCCTCGATCGAGATCATCAGCGAGATTGCCGAACTGCGCTCGATGATCGTGATGGCGGTCGTCGCGGGCTACAATGGCGCCTTCAGCGCGATGGAGAAGCGCCCGACGGCAAGCGATCCGTTACGTGTGGCCCTGATGCGGTCGCCGAAGAAATACTCGGCGGTCAATCTAAAGACGCGCGACGAGATTGCCCCGCTCTACGATGAGGAGATGCGTTTTTACGCCGTCGAGAGCGGCAAGGTACGCCTGTACAACCTCTTGCCGAACGGCCGCGCGATCACGCTCTCGATCCTGAGCGAAGGCGACGTGTTCTTCCAATGGCGCACGCAAACCGGCAGCTTGTCGTGCATCTGCGCTGAGGCAATGGCGCCCTCGCGCGTCATCGGGGTTTCCGAGAAGGATCTGATCGAGCTGCTCGGAGCGCAGCCTGCGGCCGCCGTCGACGTGATCGGCAACTTCGCGCGCCGCCTGACCGAGAGCCAAGTGCTGATCGAAGATCTCATGAACAACAGCATCAACCTGCGCCTGTATCGCACGTTACTCGAACTCGCACGCGAGTTCGGGCGCAAGCCGGCGGCCGCCAATTCCGTGATCATCGACATGCCGCTCACGCATCAGCGCCTGGCCGATATGATTGGGAGCAACCGGGTCACGGTCACGCGGAAGTTGCTCGAGCTGCAAAAGCGCGGCGTGATCGCCGCACGCGGCAGCGGCTCGATCGAGATCCTCGATCTAGATGCGTTGAACCGCTTGACCGTCCACGACGACTGAGGCCCGCGGCACCATTGTCGCGACGCGCGCGGCGGGCACCGGCGGATTGCGGAGCGTGGGTTCGGTGCCTTCGCTCAGGCGCGCATAGCTATTGCGGAAGCGGCTCGCGACGAGCAGCAGCATCGCGACGCCCGCGAACGCGGCCGGGGCACCCGCAAAGAACCAGAGCGAAACGACCGTGATCGCTGCCGCCGTGAGCGAACCCGCGACGGCGTAGTTGCTGCCGGCCGCGACCGTAACCCAAACCCCGAAATAGACGATCGCGGCCGGCCAGCACACGCCGATCAGCGCGCCGAACTCGGCCGCAACGCCGGTGCCGCCGTCGAAGCGGCGCCACGGACAGTAGGTGTGTCCGGCTACCACGGCAACGGCGGCGAGCAAGCCGACGTCGAGGCCGCCACCGTGGGTGGCGATCGCAACCGGGATTGCGGCCTTGACGGTGTTCATGGCCGGCGCGAGGGCGACCGCGGTACGGGCGATCCGCGCGTCCAAACCGGCGAAGAGCCAATGCATGATCGGCGTGACCGGGATCGAGCCCATCAGCACGGCAAAAACGACGGCGGCCAGCTCCCGGATGTAGAGATTGCCGTAGAACCAATTATGGAGCAGGGCCTCGTTGACGACCATCAGCTGCCTTTATCCGCTCGGGTGTGCCGACCGCTACAACGTGCGTGATGCATCGGGCGTTAGTATCATTTCACCACTCGAATGCCGTCCCTACTTTTTCGGGACTCATTGTGTGCTGGAGGAGAAAGCGTACATGCAAGCGATTCGTCGCACCTTGCTGGCCCTCGCAGCAGTCGTGGCCGGCACGGCGCCTGCGGCTGCCCAAACGGCTGCAGCCACGACCGATACCGGACCAAGTCTGTTGTGGGTTTGGGTCTGGATTCTCGTCGCGGGCATCATCATCATGATCGTCGGCACCAGCCTCGGCGTCAACTCGAACCGCCGTTAACCGGTGTTCTGGATTGTCATGGTGATCTTCGTGGCGGGAATTCTCGTCGCTCCGGTCATCGCGATACTCGCCGGCCGCCGAACGGGATAAGTCGCTAAACGGACGGACCGGGCGATGATGACCGTGCTCCACGTGTTCTTCGGGACGCTGGCACTCATCGTCGCGCCGGTAGCGTTCTGCGTGCGCAAGGGCGGCGCTTGGCATCGCCGGCTGGGCTTCGCGTTCATACTGGCCATGGCGATCGTGCTCTTCAGTGCCGGGTTTCTGTGGCAAGCCAAAGGTCATATTTTTCTGTTGCCGCTGGCCGCCGTCAGCGGCTATTTGATCTTCAACGGGTACCGCGCGGTCGTGCGGCATCGGCGGCCCGTTGCCGACCCATTTGAAGATCGCGTCGACATGCTCGCCGCCGGCATCGCGTTGCTGGCGGCGTCCGGCATCGTCTACCTGGCGGCGACCGCAGCCGGCCCGTTGATGCTGAGCATCCGCCCGGCGCTCGTGGGCATCGGCGCGATCGCCGTCGCCTTTGCGTCCAACGAGGTGCTGGGATTCTTCGGCCCGCGCATGCGGCTCGGTTGGCTCCTTTCACATTTTGCCGGCATGATTGCCGCCTACATCTCCGCCGTCACCGCGTTCGCCGTGATCAACGCGCACGACGTCCCGATGATGGTGCGCTGGATCGTGCCGAGCACGATCGGCGCCTCCCTGATCGTGGGCCTCACGCTGCGTTACCTCCGGCGCGAGCGGCCGGTGGGGGTGGCCGGATCGAATTGCGGCGAGCCGGTAGCAACGGCTACAGCGCCCGGTCACCGTTTCGTACTACATTAGCCGCACGTCGTTGCTAGAGGGCCGGTCGCCGGCTCTCAGGAGGGCACACTTTCCATGACTCAAGCGGTGGTACTGGAGGTCGGGAACGACCGCGTTCCCGACGTGTATCGCGACTTTTTCAACAACGCCGACTGGACGCTGCACAAGTTCGTCGTCGCAGGCTCCTGGTCGTTTTTCATCGTCGCAGTCGTCGCCCACATTTTCGTGTGGCTGTGGCGGCCGTGGTAGGGAGTTGAGAAAAGCAGCATGACCGTTCGTACAGGCTACAATTTCCGCGCGGTTCTCGGCGCCTACATCCTCGCCGGCGTCGTCGTCGCGTTCCTCATCCACTTCATCGTCCTCAGCTCGCCGCGCTACAACTGGATCTTTCCGGTAAACAGCACGACGATGACGACGACGACCGTCAATCCAGCACCTGGGGCTAAATAGGAGCGGAGCGCCGTGGCTGATCTCGAGTTTCTCGAGTTTGAGAGCGCCTATCGCAAGCCCGGCAACACGCTCTTCTCGTTGATCCTGGGCGACGACCCGTTCGATTTCTGGGTCGGCCGCTATTACGTCGGGTTCTTCGGAGTGATCGCGCTGGTCGCGATCGCGATGGGGGTAACGATCCTCTTCGTCGCCGTCGGTCAGTACGGGGATTGGGATTTGTTACGTGCGGTGGTACCTTCACCGGACCGGTCGGTCGGTCTCGGCTGGGCGCCGTTCCTCCATGGCGGTGCGTGGCAAGCCGTGATCATCCTGGCGACGGTGTCGTTCGTCGCGTGGGGACTGCGCGAGGTCGATATCTGCCGCAAGCTTCAGATGGGCTTCCATATCCCGGCGATGTTCAGCTTGGCGATCTCCGCCTGGGTGGTGCTGCAGATCCTGCGGCCCCTGCTCATGGGCTGCTGGTGCGAGGGCTTCGATCTCGGCTTCACCGGTCACCTGACGTGGGTTTCCAACACCGGTTTCAAGTACCTGAATTTTTACGACAACCCGTTCCACGCATACGCCGTCCTGGGGTTCTTCCTTACGGCGATGGTGCTCGCGATGCACGGCTCAGCGATTCTCGGCACGTACAACACCGATAAAGACCCCAACGTCGAAATGCGGCGCGAAGACTCGTTCTGGCGCGACTACGTCGGGTACTCGATCGGCGAGTACGGCATCCACCGCCTAGGCTTCTATCTCGCCGTCTACACGCTCGTCATGTCGGATCTGTGCATCCTGACGAGCGGGACGCTGGTACAAGACTGGGTCGACTTTTGGCATCCATTCTGATGGCAACGATTCTTCCGCGCCCGATCGAGCCGCTCGAAGAGGCCGAACCCAGTTCGTTTGATCACGCGGATCCGCTCGGTATTCGCGCCGGCACGCCGACGCGCATCGATCGCTTACGACACATGATGGTCGATACGCAGGTCGGGACGATCTGGCTCGGTACCTGGGGCGTCTTTTCCGCGATGCTCTTCCTGGCCGGCACCGGCGTGGTCTTTCTGGCGGCGATGGACCAAGTCGGCGGCAGTCCGTGGCTGGTGGTCAAGTACTTCGCGAACCTGAACCTCGCGCCGCCCGACGGGTTGGGTTTGGCCCACTCGCTTCGCAACGGCGGCTACTGGCAGATCACGCTTACATTATGGGCCGGCTCGACGATCTTTTGGGCGGCCCGCTGCTTCGAACGGCTCGCGCGTCACAAGTGGCGCCCGTTCTTGCTGTTCGCGTGGCTCTCGGCGATTTTTTTGACCGCGTGCATCTGGGTGTTCCATCCGCTGATCGTCGGCTCGTGGGCCGATGCGCCGGCGCTCGGCCTGAACTCCGATTTGCAATGGGCGCAGAACTTCAGCGTGCTGTGGGGTAACCTGTACTACAACCCCTTCCATCAGCTCGCGATTTTCTTCTTACTCGGCAGTACGATGCTCTGGGGGATGCACGGCGCAACGATCCTCGCGACCGGCAGCGAGAGCAGCCATCACGAGGATGCCGAGATCAAGAACATGAGCTCGGGCTCCCAGAAAGCCGCGCTGTTCTGGAAATGGACCATGGGCTTCAACGCCTTTCCGAAGTCGATCCACGACTATCTGTGGTGGTTTGCGGTGGGAACGGTGTTGGCTTCGGGTATCGGCATCCTTACCACCGGCGTTATAACGCGGGACTGGTACGTTTGGGGCGTCGATCACGGTACCGTTTCGCAGTACGGTCCGATAACACGTGAGGCGATCAACGAGTATCCTCGGCCGATGCCTCCCATGCCGGCTCCGGGCGGCTACATGCCGGCTCCGGCCAGATAAGGCGCAACAGCGATGCGGCGGACTTGGCTTGGCGTTTTCACGATCGTGTTCGGTCTCACGTTCGGCGGCCTGATACAGCCGCTCGTCGAACGCACCCATGCCGCGACGATCGTTACCGGCGAAGACAACGGTGGAACGATCGGGACGGGCGTGGAGACTCCGCCGCACGCGCCGCGTTACGGTCCCGTGGATCAGAAGGCGCCGTTGGACTTCAAGACGCAGCCGGCGGGCGTTCCGCACGCCTATGCCGCCGGTCGCCTATACAACGTGCAAGTCCTCAAAGGCGGCTATGGCGACGTCGTCGCGCAGATGACGGATTACACGCAAGCGCTGGGGGTCGGCTGCGAGTACTGCCACAACACGAGCAATTTTGCGTACGACACGCCGACGAAGCAAATCGCGCGCACGATGATCAAGATGGTCGGAAGCATTCAGACCGACTGGGTCGGGCCCGTTCATAAGGATTTTCCCAACTTTGCCGTCACCGGCGCCGTCGGGTGCATCACGTGTCATCGCGGTTCGCCGCTGCACCCGGTGGCCTACAACATCGTGCCCGTCCAGTATCTGGACTGGCCGGCGAAATCCAGCCGTCAGGCCGGCTTCGTCGTCAACTCGATGTACTCGGTGTCAAAATCGCTGGGCGTGAACTGCCTGTTCTGCCACAACTCGGCCGACTTCGTGACGCTCCAGTCGTATCCGACCAATCGGATCGCTCACCGGATGTGGCAAATGGTCGACACGATCAATCACAAATATTTGCCCCCGAACATTGAAGCCGTTACGTGCTACACGTGCCATCACGGCGCAAAGTGGCCGACCGAACTTGTTGCCGGAGGAGAAGATCAGTCTCCGGCAAAAGCGCGAGCCCTGCGCCCCGAAGTCCACCTCAATCCGGGAGCGCACACGGCCTCGGGAGTTCAGTGATGGATTTCTTTTGGAGTCTGCCTAAAGCCAGCATCGCCGGTCTAAACGATCCGCTCAACGAGCTTTTTGCGACCGTCCAGCCGCGCCGATACGACGAGCGAACGATCATCAGCGATCCCGACAACGGACCGGAGCGCGCGTTCCTATGTACGAGCGGAACGCTGAAGGTTACGAAGCTGCTCTCCAACGGGCGCGAGATCCTAATCACGATCCTCGAATCGGGTTCGATTTGGAGCGATCGTTCCTTGCTCAAGGGCTATTGGCGCGAGGTCTACATCGAGACGATGTCGGCCGTGAATATGGTCTCGATCGAAAAAGAGGCGTTCGAACGGTACGTCTGTAGCGACTCGGAGCGCCTGACGCAGTTCATGATGCGGATCTCGGAACAGATGAGCGATGCGCTCACGCTGCTCGAGGATTTCCGCGGGCGTGACGTCGCCTCGCGCCTAGCTTCCGTGCTCGTGCGCTTTTCCAAACAGTACGGCGTAGAGAAAGAAAGTTCGGTCGTCATCGACCTGCCGTTTACGCATCAAGACCTCGCCAACATGATCGGCACGGCTCGCGAAACCGTCAGCCGCAACATGGCCCGCTTCCGCGCCGAGGGCTACCTCCGGGGCGGCCAGATGGCTACTCTCGAGATCCTCAACCTCAATTCGCTCGAGGCCCTCATCGTCTAGACGTCACCCCGGGGAGCAAAACGGTACTCTCCCTCCCGCCGCCTGGCTCCTCGGGGTGATGGCTATCACCGCAGGCGGACGCCCCTGACCGTACGATAGCTGCGGAGGGCACCCCCCGATTGCTATCTTTCACGTCGGTCCAAGAGCGGCGAGACGCAAGCAAATGGACGCGGATTCATCCGATTTTCGCCATTGGCCAGTTGGGCGTGTTCCTGGTCAGCGTCGTCCTGCTCGCGCTCTATGCCGCGCACCTGGTCCCGTTTGCCGCCGTCTACTTGAGTGTACTGCTCAAGATTGTCTTGATGGCCGGCGCGGTCGTAACCGGCTCGCTCTGGGAGCACGACGTCTTCGGCGAGTGGTGGTTTGCCGAAGAGTTCTTCGTCGAGGACGTCATGACGTTGAACGTGTTTCTGCTGCACATTGCGGTCGTCGTGATGTACTTCACCATGCCGCACCAGCTCGGCGCCGTCGCGGGACTCTTGGTCTTCGCATACGTGATCTACGCGATCAACGTCGCACAGTACATCACGCAGCACGCGAGCGCGCGCGCTCCGGCCGTCGCATCCGGTGAAGCCGTGAAGAAGACGGACGTCGCCGCGTGAACGCACGTGCCGTGGTCTTCGAAGAAGCCGGACGCGTCGATCTGCGTTCGGTCGAACTGCGTGCCGCTCAGCCCGACGAGATCGTCGTCGACACATCGTTTTCTTCAATTTCGAGTGGCACGGAGCGGCTGCTGTTTGCGGGCAAGCTGCCGGGTATGCCGCAGATCCGATATCCGCTGGTTCCGGGGTACGAAGCCGCCGGAACGGTCACCGGCGTGGGTGAAGACGTGCGCGGTTTCGCGCTCGGCGACGCCGTGTTCGTCGGTGGCAGCATGTGTTATGCAGACGTCGCGGCAGCGTTCGGGGGGCAGTCGTCGCGCACGATCAAACGCGCGACGCAGGCCGTCCCGCTCAACGGCATCGAGCCCGCCCAGGCGCCGCTGCTCGCGCTGGCGGCGACGGCTTTGCACGGCGTACGGCGACTGGGCGATGTCGGCGGGTTGCGCGTTGCGGTGCTCGGGATGGGCGCGGTCGGACAGCTGGCCGCGAGCTTTCTTACGGCCGCCGGTGCCGAGGTCGTCGCGGTCGACCGTTCGGCCGAGCGTCTCGCGACCGCGAGCGCAGCCGAGAAGATCGACGTCAGCGGCGCGACGTTGGAAGAACAGCTTTCGGCGCCGGTGCAGCATGCAATCGAGGCCACCGGAATCTCGAGCGAGATCGCGCGTTGCGCGCGCGCGATGCAACTCGGGGGCAAGATCGTACTGCTCTCTTACTACGACGAGGTCATGACGCCGTTCGTCGACTTGTTCGTCAAAGAGGCGACGCTGCTGGTGAGCCGCGAGTGGGCCTTTGACGATTTGCTCGCTGCGCGCGACGCAGTGGCCGGCGGAGCCGTCAAACTCGGGGCGCTCGCCAGCCACGTCATCCCGATCGAACGCTATAAGTCGGCCTACGAGACCGCGTTCAACGACCCGTCGATCCTCAAGGTGGTGCTCCAATGGGCGTAAGCAAAAACCTCACGGTCGCGATCTACGGCAAGGGCGGTGCGGGGAAGTCGTTTCTCACCAGCATGATCGCCAAAGCGCTGACCGCGCGCCGGAAGCGCGTGCTGCAAATGGGTTGCGACCCAAAACACGACAGCGTCGTGACGCATTTCGGCGGCGCGTTAATTCCTACGGTGCTCGGAACGTGGGCGAAGTTCGACGCCGAGGGCCGCGCCGACGATCTCGCGCCGGAAGACGTTATGTTCAAAGGCGACGGCGTCTATTGCATGGAGCTGGGAGGACCGGAATCGGCTCGCGGCTGCGGGGGCCGGGGCATCACGTTCGGATTCCAGATGCTGGAAAAGTGGGGCCTCTCGGAGTGGAATTTCCACTACATGCTGCTCGATTTTCTGGGCGACGTCGTTTGCGGCGGCTTTGGTACGCCGATCGCGCGCTCGATGGCCGACAAACTGATCATCGTTTGCAGCAATGAAGCCCAGTCGATGTACGCGGCCAACAACATCGCCTCCGCCGCGCGCTATTTCGCCAATAACGGCGGCCGCACGAAATGTCTGGGCCTCTTCGTCAACAAGGACGATGGCTCGGGCAAAGCCGATCGCATGGCGGACGCGCTCGGCATTCCGGTGCTCGCGAAGCTGCCGCTGCTGCCGCAGGACGAGGTCCTGGTCGACGGCGTCCCGCACCCGTTGATCGCGGCCGCGGTGGAGCGCGTGATCGCGGCGATCGATACCGTGGATGCGGTCGTTCCCGATGCGGTCGACTTCGTCGAGTTCATGATGTCGCTGCACGGCAACGCCTCGAAGATGGATGGAACGGCAGTGACCTCCGATGAGCTGTGGACGCTCGGCGACAACGACGATCTGCTCGCCGGTGTTCCCAACGGCGGCCGGCCCGATCACCGGTATCTCGAGAGCGAAGACGACGCGGACCGTGCGTTCGGCCCGACGATCATCTCGGTCGGCGGCGGCGCAGTTCCCGCCGGCGCCTGGGAGCGCTAGGGCAAGTACATGAGTAAACAGCCGTCGTCGATGTGTCCGGCGTTCGGTGCCGTGCGCAATCTGCTGCGCATGGAAGATGCCATGCCGATCGTCATTTCGTCCGGTGACGGCTGCCTCTACGGCCACACGTTCGTCGCGCACTTCTACGTGGCCAACCGGCCGATCTATTCGCCCGGCGTCTCCTCGGAGATCTGGGCCAAGGGCAGCGCGTTCGACGAACTGCGCGCGATGGTCGTGCGGATGGCAGAAGAGCACCAGCCGGCGCTCATCCCGATCTGTTCGCTGTGCGTCTCGGACACCGTCGGCTTGCCGTTCGATCTGCTGCCCAAGCAGATCGGCAACACCGAAGTGGTCTACGTTCCGTTACCGGCGTACAGCGTGCACACGCACGCGCGGGCGAAAGACATCGTCGTCGATTCGCTGGTGTGGCGTCTGCCGCCGCAGCGGAAGGCGCGAGCCGGCGTCAACTTGATCGGCGAGATTTTTCCGTCGGATCCGATCAAGATCGACGAAGTCTTGCGCGCGATCGGGACGCACGTCAACACGCACGTGCCGGGCCCGCGCTGGGCAGATTACGTTGCAATGGTCGACGGCGCGCTTAACGCCCCGCTGCATCCGTTTTATAGCGAGAGCGTGAAGCGGATGAAGATGAAGCAGGGCTTGCCGTTCGTGGAGGGTGCGCCGGTCGGCATCGACGGCACCTATCGCTGGATCACGTCGGTCGGCACGGCGCTCGGGCTCGACCGGGCGACCGTCGAACGTGTCGCGAGCGACGAGCGCGAGCGCGTGCGGCTGGCGATTGCCGATTATCCGCTCAACGGATTGACCTTCATCGTGGCCGGCTACGAAGGGCACGAGTTTTTACTGGTGCGGCTCCTGATCGAAGCCGGCGCGAACGTCCCCTATCTCTCGACCGCAGTGAACGCGAACCCGCTGGCGCGCGAAGAAGCGGCCTGGCTCGAGGCGCACGGCTGCAGAGTGCTCTACGGCGCGAACTTCGAAGACGAGATCCGGGCGCTGACGGATCGCCCCTACGACTGCGTGATCGGCACGACGCCGCTCTGCGCCCACGCCAAAGAACTGGGCATTCCCTCGATCTACTATACGAACGCCATCGCGACGCGGTCGCTGATGCTCGCCTCGGGGGCGGCCGAGGTGCTGGGTCTGGTCGCGCAAACCGTGCGCGCCAAGCCGCGCTACGACCGCATCGCGCGCTTCTTCGCCGCTGACGGCGCGAAGCTCGAGCGCTCGTACACGTCGTGGGCGCCGAAGATCGATATCACGGCGCAGCTGATCGCCAACCGCGCGCTCTGATGGCTCAGATTCGCGAGAACATCGCCGAGAGCGAGCTGGTATCGGACGTCGTCAATACGCCGATTCGCAAGCAGGTCACCGATCTCGATCATGCGGGCGGCGACACGGGCGCGATGCAGGTCTTTGCATCGCTGCGCGACGCGAACGTCGTGCTCGACGGGCCGGTGGGCTGTCATGTGATGCCGGCGGTGGCCGTCATCAACTACACCGATTCGGTTCCCTACTTGCAGAACGTCACGTGTTCGGAGCTCTCCGAGACCGAGGTAACGCTGGCCGGCACGCTCGGTGCCCTCAAGGCGAAGGTCGCGCAAGCGGAGGCCGACGGTCGCCAAGTGTTCATCGTCTCGACGCCGGTCTCCGAGTTGATCGGCGCGGCATGGACGACCGAACGCGCGCACGAGCCGCGCTCCGCGCTCTTCTTCGATTCGCATTCGCTCGACGACGACGAGTGGAAGTCGCGCGATCGTGCGCTGCTCTTTCTCTGGCAGAATCGCGCACACTTCGCCGCCCCCGAGGGCACTCAGGCGGTGCCCGTTCCGGCGCGGCCGTCGGTGAACATCATCGGGCCGACGTACGGCAACTTCAACTCTTATAGCGATCTGGCGGAGATCAAGCGGCTCGTCGAGGGCATCGGCGCCGCCGTCAATCTGGTCTACCCGTTCGAAGCGAACTCGTACGACACGGCGCGTTTGGCGGACGCCGGTGCGACGATCGTGATGTATGCGGAGTACGGGCGCTCGCTGGCTCGCGAACTCGGTCTGCCGGCGTTCGCGGCCCCGATCGGTCTCGAACCGACGACGGAGTTTCTACGGGGACTCGGCGCCGCGCTCGGCTTGGAAGCGCAAGCCGAGGCGTTCATCCGGCTCGAAAAAAAGACCACCTTGAATGCATGGCACGACATCTGGCGCTCGACGCACAGCGACTTCTTCGCTAACGCACCGATCGCGGTGGTCGCGCCACCGACCTACAAGGATGGACTGACGTATTACCTGGGCGAGGAGCTGGGGCTGCCGATCGCGTTTTCCGCCTACCGTACGGGGCCGGAAAGCGCGCCGAGCGAGGACGTCCGGCACGCGCTGCGGGATCTCAGCCCCTCGCCGATGATCGTGTTCGGCTCGATCAACGAGCGCATGATCGTGGCGCAAGAGAAACTGCCGTCGCTGTTCTTGCAGTGTTCGTTCCCGGGCGCCGTCGTGCGCCGCGCGACCGGTACGCCCTTCGTCGGCTACGCGGGCGCCGTGTGGCTCTTGCAGTGCGTGTGCGAGGCGCTTTTCGACGTGCTCTTCGCGAACTTGCCCACGTCCGCGGCGCCGCCCGAGAAGGCCCTCGTCCCCACGCGTGAACTGATGCGCGACGCCGGCGAAGCCGTCGCCGCGTTGGGTAAGGGGCAGAACAGCGTGATCGCGTGGACCGCCGATGCGAAAGCGCTGGCTGAAGTCACGCTCAAGCGCGTGCCGTTCTTCGTCCGCGTGTCGGTGAACAAAAAACTCCGCTCCGAAGCGGAGAAGCTCGCGCGCGAACGTACCGGTACCGTCGACGCCGAGATCATCCGCGAGCTCACTGCCCGCTACGCTCCCGGCCGCTAAGGAAGACTACTGGCTGTCCCTCGACAAGCTCGGGATGACAGTAGCGGGCACGCCGGCAGCGATAGCGCGCCGGGTAGCGATAACGGCTTCTTTGGCGGTGATGGAGGGGGGCGCCGTGTTGAGCGGCGCGCGCGGGGCGAGCCACCAGTTGGTGACGGCGCCGATCGCACCTTCGAACATCAGGTTGAGGTGGTCGAGCGGCCGGACCGTTGCGAGATCCTTGAAGAGATAGCTGTCGAACGTCAGCTTCTGCACCGTATCGACGCGGCACATGTCGGTGAACCACTCGCGTTTGAAGTGCCCGGTGTACGAGATGCCTTCGAGAAACTCGAGGAAGTCGAACATCGCCCCGTATTTCTTCTGCCAGTTCTTCTCGTAGGTTTCGAGTTTGCCGGCGTAGCCGAAGAAGCCGGTGAGCGCGGTCGCGGCCATGCGGCCCGCGGCCATCGAGAAGTAGATGCCCTCGCCGGACGTGTGCGCGACCATGCCGGCGGCGTCCCCGACGAGCAGCGTGCGGCCGAAGACGAGCTTCTTGTTGCGCTTCATCGGCAGCGGGTGGCCTTCGAGCAGAATGCGCTTCGCGCCGCGCAGCTTCGCGCCGGCACGGGCTTTGACGCCTTCCAAGAACGCGTACGAGGCGTTTGCGTGTTCGGGACGGCAACCCGTGCCGACCGCCACGTGATCGCTTTTCGGAAACACCCAGCCGTAGAAATCGGGCGAAATGTCATCGCCGAGGTAGAGCTCGGCCCGGTTTTCGTAGTACGCCATCGCGTCGGGCGGCAGTTCGAGACGCTCCTGGATCGCCGAAGCGTAGCGCACCGCGGGGCGGCCGACCGATTTGGCAACCGCGGAGCCGGCACCGTCGGCGCCGACGACGGCGTCACAATTGAGATATTCCTCGCGTTCGTCGCGGTATCGCACCCGGACGCGCAGCGTGCCGTCGGGCTGCGCCTCTTGCGAGACGAAGGCGGCCTCGCGGAGTTCGGCACCGGCCTGCTGCGCCTTCTCGCGCAGCGTGCGGTCGAGCACCTCGCGCGTGAGCATGATGATGTAGTCATCATCGCGCGCAACCGTGCCGCGTACGTCCATCTCGACCGTCGCGCCGCTCGGCGCGATGACCGTGGCGTGCGTGACCTTACGCTCGATGATCGAACGCGGGATGCCGAACTCGCTCATCGCCTTGGGCGGGATCGCGCCGCCGCAGGGTTTCTTGCGCTTGAGATCGCGCTCGAGCAGGATGACGTCCGCGCCCGTTGCGGCCAAGTCTCCCGCCGCGACGCTTCCGCCGCAATTCGCTCCGACGACCACGACCTTCATCTAGAAGCCTCCGAATCGCAATGCCAGCGCGCCGGCCAGCATCGACCAGCAAAAGAGCGGGATCGCGCTCGCGCAATACCACGGCGCGAGGCGCTTTGGATCGGTCGAGAGTTTGCCTTGCATCGGCAACTGCGCGATCAGCAGCACGTTCATCACGAGCGCCTCGATCCAGCCTTTGTTCGCGAGTACATATGCCAGCGCGATGGCCTGGAACAGGTTGATAAACGTGACCGCTTGCAGCAGCGCGCGCTTCTCGCCGAGCATCACCGGAATCGAACGCAGACCGAGCTGCCGGTCACCTTCCACGCTTTTGAAGTCGTTGAGCGTCATCAGGCCATGCGCGCCGAATGAGAAGAGCACGGCGAGGACGATCGTGCCGAACGTGATCGCGCCGAACGCCGCCGAGCCGGCTAACCATGCGAAGCCTTCGTATGAGAGCGCGCAGGCCGTATTGGCCAGCCAGCCGTTGCGCGCTTTGAGGCGCACCGGCGGCGTGCTGTACGCGAGTGCCAAAAGCATACCCGCTAGCGCCAGATAGCCGACCGTCCGCCCGAGCCCGAATGCGAACGCGAGCGCGAGCGCGCCGAGCCCGAGCGCCACGAGGACGATCGTGCGCGTGCTCAGGATGTTGGCGGCGGTCGGGCGATTGGGTTCGTTGATGCGGTCGACGTCGCGGTCGAAGTAGTCGTTCACGACTTGCGAAAACGCGCACAGCAACGGTCCGGCCATGAACATCGCGATGATGATGCGTGCGACGGTCGGGATGTCCCAGTGGCTGCCGGATGAGCCGACGGCGCCCACCATGATCGCCCACATCGGCGCAAACCACGTACCGGGTTTGGCAAAGCTTCCGAGCGAGGCGTTGATCTTCGCTGCGCCGCGCTCTTTGTCGGTGAACGGCAAGAGCATCGCGCCGAATTCGCGCACGGTGCTGACGGTCGATTGGGCCGACTCGGCCAGCACGTCGCGCTTAGCCACCGACGTGTTCGCGTGCCGCCAGGACGGCCGACTCGTCGATGCGCGCGATCCCATGCTCGCGTGCGTACAGCTCGATATTCGAGCGCGCTTTCTTGCGCACGAAGAACGGAATGCGCCCGATGAGCTTCAGTGCGCCATCGTCCCAGATCAGCTCGCCGCTCGTCGGCGCGCTCCGCTCTTCGAGCCCTTCTGGAGCCGCTTCGGCGAAGCGGCCTTGCCCGCGCGGTCCAAACGTCTCGATCAGATGATGCTCGAGGCCCAGGACCTGCGTCTGGTTGACGAGGTCGCCGATGTGGTTGGCGCCGTCATAGCCCAAGAACGGCGCATAACCGAGCGGGAAGTTCAGCACGTGCGCGGGCGGCGAGATGACGGCGCACGGCACGCCGAAACGGCTGGCGGAGTGCCGCTCCATCTGCGTTCCGAACACGATGTCGGGCCGGGTCAAGTCGATCAGGGCGGCGATCTGGCGGTAATTATCGGTGACGACGATGTCTTTGGCGATGGTTCCGATCCGCTCGCGTAAGGCGCGCTCGTGCGGCAGCACGTACGTGCCGGCCCACTCGACGTCCATGTCGAGCTCGTCATGCAGTACCCGCGCGATACCGGCCGCGGCGGACGGGGTACCGAACACGCCGACCCGTTTCCCCGAGAGCGCGTGGGCGTCGACCGTGCGCGCGTACCATGCGAGCTTCGCCCCGCGCGCGGCATGTGTCACGCGAGCGCGGGGAATCTCGAGCATCAGCGCGATCTCGGCAAGCAGCCGTGTCGTGCCGGCTTCGCCGTAGGGCGCCTCCGTCACGTACGGCATTCCGAAGCGGTCGCGCAAGAATTCCATCGTGGGCAAGGCGAGTTCGGGCGCCGTCGGCACGTTGAGCCACGCACGCGTGATCGAGCGCAGGTCGTCGGGAGTCGCCCCGAGCGGCAGAACGGCGTTGACGCTCACGCCGAGGTCGGCGAACATGCGCCGCAGTGATTCGATGTTGGCGTGGTCGTGGAAGCCGAGCAGCGATGGGCCGATCAGGTTGATCGACGGGCGGGGCGTGCGGTCGTGGCCGTCTTGCGCGAAGTGTTCCACGATCTGCGCGACGGTCTTCGCAAACGCACTATACTCGGTGTCGCGCACGGGGTGCGTAGCGGCTTGCAGAATTTCTGCTCGCACCGAGCCGCGCGGGATCATCGCGATCTCGCCATCGAGCGGTTCTTGGAGCACCGCGGCGGTCGCGCTGCGCGTGACGACGATCAGCTCCGGCGCGACGCGCTGGTCGACCTCGAGGACCGCGCGCCCGATATCGGCCGGTGCGCCGGCCAGCGTGGCTTCGGATACGGCCGAGATCGTGAGCGGCGGCATGACGCCGAGCCGTTCGAACATCGCCAGCATGATCGTGCCGTAGCCGTCGCCCTTCGGCGCGCGCAGGATCGTGTGCACGCCGCTAAACGACGACGCTGCCTTGCTGACGCCGACGTGCGCGGGTGCCTCGTACGACCAAACCGCGAGCTTCACGCTTGCGGTACCGACGCCGGAACCGAACGAAAGAAGTTCAGGTCGATCGGATGTTCGGGCGAGCCGGCGATGGCGCGCGTCTCGGCCAGCGCGTCATGACGGCGGCGAGCCATCGCGAACATCCGGAAGAGCGCCGGCGCGCCGGAAAAACCGCGGATCGGCTGAAACGTGAGCTCCGTCGACCACTTCACGTTGAAGCCCATGCCTTCGAGTGCGTTCGCGACGTTGAGGTTGGCGACGACGAGATCGGGACGATGGTGCGAAAGCTGTCTGAAGGCCGCAAAGCGATCCGGTGCTTCGAGGATCTCGACACCCGCGAGCCGGTTCGACTCGGCGGCGTGAAACTTGCGGTACACCTTGGGCGTGGAGACGAACGGAACGTTGGCGCCGGCCGCGCGCAACGAGCGCGCCAGCGGCAACTCGAGCAAGGCATCGGAGTAAAACGCGATCGACAAGCCGCGCAGCGGGGCGATCTCGCGCTCACAGGCCGCCCATGCTTGCGCTTCGCGCGCTTCATAGGAGACCGTGCGCCCGAACGCGGCGGCGAGTCCCTCGTAGAACGCGCGGGCGCCGTCGGGGCCATACGGGAATGGGAGCGCCGGTACCGTGCACTTGCGTTCGCGAACCGCGGCTGCGCACGAGCCGTACAGATACGGATGCACCGGCGCCAGAATCGTATTCTTTCCAATGGGCGGAACGTCGAGCGCGCTCTCGCCCGGCAAGAACCAAGGACTCGGCAACCCCATCGCTTTGCATTCGATGGTGATTTCGGCTTCTTCGAGCGCGGAGAGACAGCCGAGGATGACGAGGTTCGCTTCATCCGTCTGCGCCGCACGCGCGATCATTGCGGTCAGCACGTGATCTTCGCCCTCGGTGTAAGCGGCATCGAAGCCGTCCATGCGGGCCGGGTACACGCGCACGCCCGTTTCCTTTTCCAGCGGCGCGGCGCAGCCCGCGACGTTCATCTTGAGAATTTCCGGCGTACAGGTCGAGCCGAGGAAGATCGCTTTCGGAGCGTGTTCTTCCACCACGGTGCGTACCAGCGGCAGCAGTGCCGTCAGCGCGTCGCGTCCGGCGAGATCATCTTCGTCGAGCAGCGCCGTGGCGAAGCGCGGCTGCGCGAAGATCATGACGCCGAGCGCCGTCTGCAAAAAGCCCTGGCACGACCCGGTTCCGACCACCAGGAAAAAGCTGTCCTGCATCTTGTGATGCAGCCAGCCGATCGGCGCGAGCGAACAGAAGTCGTCGCGCTCTAAGACGTCCGCGGCCCCTTCGATCATCGGACGCCGGGGTTAGATCGCAGCGGCCAACGCGGGTTCTCCGGCATGGACGAAGTCGCCGCCGAGCAAACCGAAGAGTTCGCGCTCGGGGATCGGCGTCGGAATCGAACACGGCACGCCGTCGAGCATGCGTTGCGCGAGGTCCATCCAGGGTGCGCCGAGTTCGCCGCTCGGATCGATGTCGAAGACCGTGCGTGCGGTGAGGCGGCTGCGGCGGACGCCGTCGTGCTCGGGTATCGCGGCCAGCACGACCGTACCAATGCGCTCCGCAAACGGCCCGACGAGGGCGGTATCGCTCGCGCGGTTGGCGACGATCCCGGCCAGCATCCCCCCGCCGCTCTTCTGCTTGATCCCGATCGCGGTCGCAATGCGGTTGGCGGCGAAGATCGAATCGAAGTCGTTGGTCGCCACGATGATCACTTGCTCGCTGTGCTGCAGCGGCGCCGAGAAACCGCCGCACACCACGTCGCCGAGGACGTCGAAGACCTGGATCTCGTAGTCTTGGTAGACGCCGAACTTCTCCAGCAGCTTGACCGTTTCGCCGACGACGTATCCGCCGCACCCGGCGCCCGCGGGCGGGCCGCCCGACTCGACGCAATCGACGCCGAACTTGCCGGGGAAGATGATCTCCTCGCGCTCGATCTCTTCGGCCTTGAATTTGTAGGACGAGAGGACCTCGACGACCGTTGGGATCAACGAGCCCGTAAGCGTAAACGTCGAATCGTGCTTGGGATCGCAGCCGACCTGAATCGTCTTCTTGCCGAGACGCCCGAATGCAGCCGAGAGGTTCGACGAGAACGTGCTTTTTCCGATGCCGCCCTTGCCATAGACTGCGATTTTGAGCATAGAGTCCCCCCGTAAGCCGTCCTCATCAACGTTACTGCCGGGTGCGGGGAGGGGCGGTGATAGCCGTCACCCGCTCGCCCCAGAGAAGTGCGCTAGGGTGGGACGTTGAGTTTCTTAGAAGCCGCTCGCGGCGTCTCGGAGGAGCGGGCGCCGATCTGGCTCATGCGTCAGGCCGGGCGGTATCTGCCCGAGTACCTGGCGGTGAAAGCCAAGTCGTCGTTCCTCGAGATGACACGCACGCCGGCGATCGCGGCCGAGATCACGCTGCAGCCGCTGCGGCGCTTTCCGCTCGACGCCGCGATCATCTTCAGCGACATCATGACGCCGCTCGAAGCCCTCGGCATCGACATCACCTTCAACCCCGGTCCCTCGATCGCAAAGCCGCTCCGTTCGGCGGCCGCGATCGAAGCGCTCGCGCTGCGCGACGAGGTCGCTCCTTTCGTCGGCGATGCGCTGCGGATCGTGCGGGCGGAACTCGCCCCCGAGGTCGCACTCATCGGCTTCGGCGGCACGCCGCTCACCCTCGCGACCTACCTGGTCGAGGGCGGCGGCAGCAAGGAGTACGCGCACTTCCGGCAGTTCTTGCGCCGCGAGCCGGCCGCGTTGCATCTCTTGCTGGACAAACTCACTGAACTCTCGATCGTCTATCTGCGCATGCAAATCGCGGCCGGGGCCGATGCGATCCAGCTCTTCGACAGCTGGGCCGGCCTGCACGATGAGGACGTGTATCGCGAGTTCGGTCTGCCCTACTGCAAGCGCATCATGGACGCGTTGGCCGATACCGGTGCGGTGCGCATGTTCTTCGCGCTCGGCGCGGCACACCTGATGGACGCGGTGGCCGAAGTTCCGGCCGAAGTCGTGAGCGTCGATTGGCGCACCGACCTGCGCACGGCCCGCGCGCGAATGCCCGGGCGCACGCTGCAAGGCAATCTCGATCCGGCGATGCTCTACGCGGACCGCGCGACGCTCGCGGCCGAGGCGCAGCGGATCCTGCGTTCCGGACTCGGCGGCGCGCACATCTTCAATCTCGGCCACGGAATCTGGCCGGACACGCCGATCGACGCGGTGGCGCACCTGATCGACACCGTGCACGCCTTCAAGCGCGAATGAGCGGGGATTCGGAGGCCGTGCGCTCGCGCGTCACGGCGTTGGTGACCGAACTGCAAGAGGCGATTTGCGCGCGCGTCGTCGCGCTGGAGCACGCTCAGGGGGGCGCGCGGGCACCGGGTGCGTTTTTCGTCGACGCATGGGAGAGTTCGGCCGATCCCGACCGCATCAGCGGCGGCGGTTCGACGCGCGTCATCGCGGACGGCGCGGTCTTCGAAAAAGGCGGCGTCAACACGTCGGTCGTCACGGGAACGCGACTGCCGCCGAGCGTGACCGCCCAACGTCCCGAACTCGACGGTCACGGTTTTTTCGCGGCCGGCGTCAGCGTTGTGCTGCATCCGTGGAATCCGTACGCTCCGACCGCACACTGCAACTTCCGCTACTTCGAAACGCAGGCACCCGACGGATCGCGCGGCGCGTGGTGGTTCGGCGGCGGCGCCGATCTGACACCGTACTATCCCGATCTCGCGGACGTGCGGCACTTTCACGGCACGCTGCGCGCCGCGTGCGACCGTCACGACGCGCTGTTCTATCCGGCCTTCAAAGCGTGGTGCGACCGCTACTTCTACCTCAAGCATCGCGCGGAGACGCGCGGCGTCGGCGGGATCTTCTACGACTACCTCGATGCGGCGGGCTTCGGCGAGTGGGGCGAACGGACGCCCTTCGCGCAACCGCGCTCGTTCGATGCGCTGCTCGCCTTCATGCACGATGCCGGCAGCGCGTTTGCCGATGCGTACGCGCCGCTCGTCGAACGGCACGCTGCCGATGCGTATAGCGAACGCGAGCGCGCCTTTCAGTTGCTGCGCCGCGGCCGCTACGTCGAGTTCAATCTCGTCTACGACCGCGGCACGCATTTCGGTTTGCAGAGCGGCGGCCGCACCGAATCGATTCTGATGTCGTTGCCGCCCCTGGTGCGCTGGGCGTACGACGAACAACCCGCACCCGGCGGCGCGGAGGCGGCGCTCGCGGCGTACTTGCGGCCGCGCGACTGGTTCGCCGAGGATCCGTTCTCGTCATGACGCGTCAAGCGATCCTGCTCGTCAATCTGGGTTCGCCGGCGTCGCCGAGTCCGGAAGACGTGAAGCCGTATCTCGATGAGTTTTTGATGGATCCCTACGTGCTCGACATCCCCACGCCGTTGCGCGCGTTGCTGGTGCGCGGGCTGATCCTCAACACGCGTCCGCGCGCGACCGGCGCTGCGTATGCAAAGATTTGGACGAGCGAAGGATCGCCGCTGATCGTGATGTCGCGGCACGCGCAACGCGCGCTCGAGGTTGAGCTCCATCTGCCGGTGGGACTTGCGATGCGCTACGGCGCACCATCGATTGCGCAAGGCCTCGCGGAACTACGGCAACGCGCAGGTGAGATCGACGACCTGATCGTGGTGCCGATGTACCCGCACTACGCGATGGCCTCGACGAAGACCGTCGAGGTTGCGGTTGAGGCGGCCCTCGCGGGGAGCGGTCTGCCGCACCGCTTCGTCGGACCGTTCTTCGACGATCCGGCGTATTTGGAAGCGCTGGCCGCGAAGGCACGCGCGAGGATCCCGGCCGGCACGCAATACGTGCTCTTCAGCTATCACGGCATCCCGCAGCGTCATCTGCGCAAGGTCGATCCGAGCGGCTCGCACTGTCTCGCAACGATCGATTGCTGTGAGCGGCCCTCGATCGCGCATGCGACGTGCTACAGGCATCAGATCATCGGCACGACGGAAGGCGTTGCGCGGCGACTCGGGCTGCAGCGCAATGAGTACGGGTTCGCGTTTCAGTCGCGCCTCGGCGGTGGCTGGCTCGAACCGTTCACGGATAAGGAACTGCTCGCCTATCCGGCCCGCGGCATCACGCGCTTGGCCGTGATCTGTCCGTCGTTCGTTGCGGATTGTCTCGAGACGCTCGAGGAAATCGCAATCCGCGGACGCACGTCCTTCCTCGCGGCGGGCGGTGAAGCGTTCACCTACGTGCCGTGCTTGAACGACGATCCGGCCTGGATCGCGGCGCTGGCCGCGTTGTGCCGCAAGACGGCGACCGTGGCTGCGTGAGCACGATCGCGATCGTCGGCGGCGGTATTGCCGGTTTGACGGCGGCGTTCACTTTGAGCTCCGAACACGACGTTGTCGTTTTCGAGTCCGAGGCCGTGGCCGGCGGCAAGATCCGTTCGCAACAACTGGACGGATTTCTCTTCGAATGGGGTCCGAGCGGCTTTCTTTCGAACGCTCAAGAGCTGAGTGCGCTGGCGGCCGAACTCGAATTAACCGGCGCCGTCGTCGACGCGCGTCCCGAAGCGAAGAGCCGTTTCATCTATTGGGACGGCAAGCTGCACAAACTCCCGACGAAGCCACCCGAGATCTTTTCGATGTCGTTGTTGTCGGGGGGCGGAAAGCTGCGCGCGATCCGCGAGTTGTTCGTTCCGCGCCGCGCCGCATCCGACACCGATGATGAGAGCGTCTATGCGTTCATGGCGCGGCGCTTCGGCAACGAAGTCGCCGAGCGCATCGCCACACCGGCACTTCTCGGCGTGAGCGGTGGCAATGCGGCAAGCACGAGCCTAGCGGCGGTCTTCCCGCGCTTGCCGGAACTCGAACGCGAACGCGGATCCGTGATTCGCGGTATGGTGCGCGGGAGCCGAACAGGATCGCAGATGCGCAGCTTCGCCGGCAGCGGCATGCAGCGTCTGACCGATCGGCTGGCGGAACACTTGGGCGATCGCGTGCAACTCGGCACGGCGGTCACGCGGATCGAACCCGACGGCGCCGGCTGGCGCATCGTTCACGAACGCGGCGAAGCCGTGGCCGACCGCGTCGTCGTCGCGGTGCCGGCGTACGCTGCAGCCGGAATGGTCGCCGGCTTCGATGCGGAGCTCGCCGGAGGGTTGGGCGAGATCGCCTACGCTCCGATGCGCGTCATCGGCGTGGGCTTTCGCCGCGACGACGTCTCCGAACCGCTCGACGGATTCGGATTTCTGGCCGCACGTGGCTGCGGCGTGCGCATCCTCGGCGCAACCTACACCTCGTCGATGCTGCCCGAACAAGCCCCGCCGGACACCGTTTACATCCGCATCTTCATGGGCGGCGCCGCCGACCCCACCGCCGCGCTACTCGACGCCGAAATGGCGCGAACCATCGCGCTCGCGGATCTCGCCACGACCCTCGGCATCACCGCCGTCCCAACCGCCTACCACGAAACCATCTGGCAAAACGCGATCCCGCAATACGCACTCGGCCACCGCCAACGTATCCAAACAATCGAACAACGCACGCTCGCGCATTCAGGCCTCGGACTCACCGGCAATGCCTACCACGGCCTCGGCGTAAACGACACCATCCGCGACGCCCGCACCGTCGCCCAAAGAATCGGAACCTGACTCGTCGTTGTCATTCCGAAGGGAGCGCCGAACCCGGGAGTGCGCTGACCATCGTGATAGCTCTGCCACGTTAGGGCGTTGCCCTGGCATCTGCAAAGGATGGTGGCGGGTTCCTCGTCTCCGCGCCATTCGGCGCTTCGCTCGGGATGACAAAAGTTACATTTTGTAGCTGTGGAGGCCGCTGATCCAGATGTTGACGCCGAGATAGCAGAACATGATCGAGGCGAAGCCGATGATGCTGATCCAGGCGCTGCGCTCGCCGCGCCACGCGTTGCGCGTGTGCAAGTGCGCGAAGGATGCGTAGATGATCCACGAGAGCAGCGCGGCGGTTTCTTTCGGATCCCACGACCAGTAAGCGCCCCAGGCTTCGTTCGCCCACATGGCGCCCGTGATGATGCCGACGCTGAGCAGTACGAGGCCGATTGTGATGATGCGATAAGTGAGCATGTCGAGGCGCGCGAGTGACGGCAATCCGGCCAGCCACACCGCGAACGGATCCCCGGCGGCGGCTGCTGCGGTAACCGCCGGTGTCCCGGTGTGCGCTTCGCTTGCCTGCAGCGTCTCCACCGGCGGTGCGGCGACCGACATGCTCACGGTTCCCGCGCCCGCGGCGTTCGCGCGGATCACGCGCGTGCCCGATGAGAAACGGCGTTCGCCGTAGGCTTTGAGCAAGTAGAGGCACGAGACCACGAAGGCGACCATGAACGAGGCGTAGGACGTCACGACGATCGGCACGTGGACTTTGATCCAATACGACTGCAGCGCGGGCACCGCGGGCATGTAGCCCTCGTTCCAGGTGGTCGCGTAGCCGAACGCGATCGCGCTGATGCCGAGCACGCCGCCGCCGATCAGCCACAGGTCGTACTTCTTCGCGAAAATGATGTAGATCAGCACGCCGAGGCCGCTGAAGAGCGAGAGCGATCCGTAGAGGTTGGTCAGCGGCCACACGCCGGTCATGTTCCAGCGCGTGCCGAGCTCGGCGAACTGCGCGAGGCATGCGAGGCATGCCAACACGGCACCGACCCGTTGGAGCAGCGGCGTGCGGAGCAAGAAGTAGGCCATCAAGACGAGCGTTCCGACCACGTAGGCCGCGAGCGTGAACACGACCAGATCGTGGTCGATGGCAACCTTAAGCGGATCGAGCATGCTGGTGTCCTAACTGGCCTGAGGCGTGCGACGCAGGGCTTCGACGATCTCGCGGAAGCTGTCCTCGAAGATATCGTAGCCTTTTACGGTAGTGGCGGCAATGCCGACGGTCCAGGAGCGGGCCGCACCGGTCACCACCACGTAAAGCCGGGCGGGCGTGAAATAAAACGAGATGCACAGCCCCAGCACCAAGACGATCGAACCGATGAGTACCAGCGGAATGCCAGGGTCGTAACGGTACTGGAATCCGGAATACAACGTATATTTCTGGGGCGTCAGCGCGTAGCCGGCACCGAGATCGAACGGTTTTCCAAGCGGAACCAGGACGCTGCCGAGGGCGGTGTCGCTGTCGAATGCCTCGAGCACGACGCCCGGATTGTTCGGCCGCGGATCGGGCCCGGCCTGACCCGTAGCGGGATCGATCGTGCCGACGAACGAGCGGTACTGGATCGCGCGCGTCGTGCCGGGAATCTCGAACGCCTCGCCCTCTTTGATCGGGGTGTCGGGAGGTCCGGCCGTGACGCGGCCGTCTTTCGTGAGCACGAACGTGATTGCGAAACCGTACGTGGCTTGATAGATCTTGACGCCGTCTTCATCGTAGGGCAGGTTGACGCGGATCACCGCATCGCGCGGGACGCCGTCTTTGCCGGTGACGATCGCGTGCGAGACGTAGTCGATCGGCTGATAGACGGTGCCGCTCTTCGTCGCGACGGGCTGGATCTGATAGCCGAACTGTTTGAGCGCGACGGTCGCGCCGGTTTGCGGGATCGTGCCCTTGGTGCCCGAGAGCACGGCGAACGTTCCCATGTAGCCGCTCGCCCAGTAGATCGTCGTGCCCGCGGCGATGATCACGAAGCCCACGTGCGCGACGAGCACGCCGCGGCGCGCCCAGTTGTGCTTGTCGATGAACGACCACTCTTCGCCGCCGAATTCGCGCTTGCGAATCTGCCAGCCGCGTTCGCTGAAGAACTTCTGCACGCGCGCGCGCACGTCGCTTTCCTCGCCTTCGACGCTGACGTTCGCGTTCAAAGCGATCTTGTCGATCTTCACCGGGCGCAACGCGGGCAAGCGCGCGGGAATGACGCGGCGGAAGGTGGCGACCGTCATCGAGATCAGGATCAAGCCGATGATCCCGATGTAGGCCGGCGAGTGGTAGATGTTGTCCATGTGCAGGCGCAGGACGACGCGCGCCAGCAGCGGCGAGTAGTTTTGCCAGTAGAAATCGTTGCCTTTGCCCTGGTCGACCACGACGCCGATCAGCGTCAGCACGCCCCACACGGCGAACAGCGACACCGCGAAGAGTATGTTCGCGAAGAGAATCAGGAACTCGTTGACGAGCTCCTTGATCCCCGCAACGGCGCGATCGGCTAAGGCGTTAGGGCGGAGCGCTTCCACGATTTCTCCAACAGAACGATGATCCAAATCGAGCTCTCGAAGAGTACGTACATCGGTCCGGCGAGCAGCATCATCGTGATTGGGCTGCCGTCGGGAGCGAGGACGGCGCCGACGACGAGCATGCCGAAGCCGATGTACTTACGGTACGTGCGCAGCATCGTCGAGTTGATAAGACCGATGCGCGCGAGCAAGACCATGATGACCGGCGTTTGGAAGATCAGCGCGAAGGCGAGAAACAGTAAGAGGACGAGATTGATCGTCGATTCGATGCCGAACGTGGCCTGCGCGATCGTACCCGTGATGAACAGCAAGCCCCCGATGACGCGCTTGATCACGATGAAGTGCGCGAACGCGATGCCGGCGGCGGCTAAGAGAATCGACGGCGCGACGTAGATGTAGACGGCTTGGCGCGTTTTCGGATGGATCGCCGGGACGACGAACATCCACACCTGATAGAGGATGACCGGCAAGCCGATCACGATCGCGATGTAAATCGCAAACTTGAAGATCGCCCAGACCGCATCCGCCGGCCCGAACGCGTTGAGCGTCGTCCCCGGGAAATAGGTGCGCGCGATGATCGGGATCAGTTGCTGCGCGGGCCACAGCGCGAGGATCCCGATGCCGAAGACCGTGCCCACGCAAATGAACAGCCGTTGCCGGAGCTCCCGAAGGTGCTCCGTGAACGGCATTTCCTTTTGGTCCCATTCCACTTCGTCCGGCCCACCGGGGGTGGGCGGAGTGCTCGCCAGCGTGCTCGCGGGAGACTCCTAGCCTGCGTGCGGTGGTTCGGCGGCCGTGGTTCCGGCCGGCGCAGCACCGCTCGGAGCGGTCGTCGTGGCTGCCGCCTCGACGTTGGCCGTGGCCGCCTTGCGGGCTTCCTCGCGCGCCTTCTCGGCGGCGACGTCGGCCTCGGCCTGTCCGATCATGAACTCTTTTTTCGCCTGTCCGGCGCTCTTGGCCAATTTCGGCAGCTTGTCGGCTCCGAAGATCAGGATGGCCACGCCGACGACGGCGGCGATCTCCATGGGTGAGAACATATTGGGTACTCCTAGCCTACCAGTAGCGCGTCCGCCACTGCCACAAATTCTGCGCGCGCCGGCGCGTTTCCGATGGGAGCGAGCGAGGCCTTGGCTCGTTCGAGATACTCGGCGATGAGCGCCTTCGTCTTCTCGAAGCCCCCTTGCCTCGCTATTCCGGCGATCACGCCGGCAATCCGTGCTGGTGTCGTATCGTCGCCGTCGTAGAAACGTTCCACGTCGGCGCGAAATTTCTCGTCCCGGCCCGCGAGCGCCAGGATCATCGGGATCGTGACCTTCTTCTCGGTGAGGTCGTTCCCGACGGGTTTACCCAGCGCGCTCTCGGTCGAGGTCATGTCGAGCAGATCGTCTTGCATCTGGAACGCGATGCCATAGGCCTGCCCGAACTCGCGCAGCGCGGCGATCTTCAGCGGCGTGCCGCCGGCCGCATAAGCACCGCACTCGGCCGAACTCGCGAAGAGGCGCGCGGTCTTCTTGGCCGCGATCTCGACGTACTCTGCGACCGTGAGATCGAGGTTGCCGAGCGAACGCAGCTGCAGCACCTCGCCGTCGGTGATGTCGGCGAGCGTGGCGCTGAGGATGTGCGGGATCGGATGCGCGTACGTTGCGGTAACGTTCTTGAAGATCCACGCGAAGAGATAATCGCCGGCCAGCACGCTGACGCGATTGCCGAAGTCGACGGCCGTTGCGTTGACGCCGCGGCGCGTGTCGGCGTTGTCGACGACGTCGTCGTGTATGAGCGTGGCGACGTGAATGAGTTCCATGTACGCCGCCAGCGCCAAGAAGTCGCGCACTTCAACCGCGCCGCTCGCCGATGCGCCGAGCAGCGTGAAGCGCGGGCGCAATCGTTTGCCGCCCGCATCGAGCATGCGGCGAACGGCTTCGGTAATCAGCGCGTTGTCGGTTGAAAACGAATTGCTGAAGAAATCTTCGACGAGCCCGTACAGATCGGGTTCGGAGGCGATCGGTTCGAGCACTACGCCACTCCCACGTGCGCCGCGATCGCGCCGCCGCCGAGCCGCACGTAGCGCACGTCGGAAAATCCGGCGCTGCGAAAGCGCGCGGCGAGCTCGTCGGCGTCGGGATAATTCGTCAGCGAGTTCGGCAGATACGTGTACGCGGTTTTCGAACCGCCGACGAGCCCGCCGACCAGCGGCACGAGCCGGTAGAAGTAGAGGTTGAAGAGCCGCCGGAAGAGCGGGTTGGGTGCTTTCGACACATCGAGGTTCACGAAGCGCGCGCCCGGTTTAAGCACGCGGCGCGCTTCCTTTAAGGTCGCGACGATGTCGACGACGTTGCGCATTGAGAAGCCCATCGTCGCGCCGTCGAACGTGGCGTCGGGGAAGGGCAGCGCCATCACGTCGGCTTCGATGAAGTTCGTGCGGCCGGCGCGATCCTCGCGCGGTGCACGGGCCCGCGCGCCGTCGAGCATCGGGCCGCAGAAATCGGCGCCGGTCACTTCGAGGCTCGGATCGGTGCGCACCAGGTGAAACGCCAGATCGCCGGTGCCGCAGCACAGGTCCAGAACGCGGCCGCCGTGGGGCGCCGCGAGCTCCGCCACGGCACGCTTGCGCCAGGCCTCGTCCGCGCCCGCGGTGAGGATTTTGTTGGTCGCGTCGTAGCGCGGTGCGATTTCCGCAAACATTTCGCGGACGTAAACAGCCTTATCCATTCGTGCCGACCCGTTGGGTTCGCCGCAGCCAAGGTTCTTCACTTTGGCCTTGCCGCTGCTCGGTTGTGCGTGACTGTCGAGCGTGATTGCCCTCGATTCTGCCACCGGCTTCATCAATACGCTCGCAAGCGCGCAGCGGATTCACTTGACCGCCTACATCCTCCAACGGGGCAAGGTGCTCGACGCGCTGGTCGCGGCGGCCCGCCGTGGGGCCGAGGTCGAAGTCCGGCTGGAGCGCGATCCCCTCGACGGTCCCGCGGGCGAGCTCCATCGCGTCAACGCCGACGCCTTGACCAAGCTGAAGGCGGCCGGAGCCAGCGCCGAGGCAACCAAGCCGGGTGAACCGATGCTTCATTTGAAGGCGGCGGTGGTCGACGGCGTCGCCTGGCTCGACGACCGCAACTGGGCCGCCGGCGGAGCCGGGCGCCTCATCCGCGACACCGACCCAGCGGACGTGGCCGCTGTGGACTCAGCCGTCAGCGGCGGACCCGGCGCCGACCAGCAGCTGGCCACGACCAAGGCCGGCGCGCAACAGTTGGAGGCCGATGTGATCGTCCGCGCCGGAGCCGATCCGCTGGACGTGGAGAGCGAGTCGTTCGGCAGCGGGGCGATCTACAATGCGCTGCTCCACCGGGCTGAGTCGCATTTGCCGACCCGCCTGATCGTCGCGGGCCGCGAGGCGGCGCAGGCGACCGGCGGTCTCGAGCGCGCGCATCTGAAGCATTTGGCCGCCCTCGGAGTCGAGGTGCGGCTCGGTAATCCCAAGCACGGCGATCTGAACGAAAAGCTCGCCGTCGCCGGCGGTTCGGCCTGGGTCGGCTCGACCAATGCCACCTACGCGCGCGGTCCCGCTGGAGAACAGCGCGACTGGGGCCTCAGGACGCAAGAGGCGCCGGTCGTCGACGGGCTACGCGCGGCGTTCGAACGCAATTGGTCGGCGGCGAGCCCGCTCGCTCCATAAGGACCTGGCGGTCCGAGCGAGTATGGGTTCGGCCGTGGCTGTTTCAAACAAGTACGACTACGTCATCGTCGGCGCCGGTTCGGCCGGGTGCGTGCTCGCGCGCCGGCTGACGGAAGATCCGTCGATTCGCGTGTTGTTGCTCGAAGCGGGCGGCGACGATTCGCATCCCTATTTGCGCGTACCGATCGGCGTCGCGAAACTGCACCAGCACCGCATGTTCGATTGGGGCTACAATACGGTCGTCGAAGAAGGAATGGCCGGTCGCGAACTGATGACGCTGCGCGGCAAAGTGCTGGGCGGCTCGTCGTCGATCAACATGATGGCGTTGACGCGCGGCTCGAGCGGCGACTTCGAACGCTGGGAACGCGGCGGTGCGACCGGCTGGGGCTGGAACGACGTGCTGCCGTACTTCAAGCGCTTCGAAACGTGGGAAGGCGGCGAGACGCCGTTGCGCGGCGGCAGCGGCCCGCTGACCGTCGAGTTTGCAAAGACCGACGATCCGATCGAAGAGGCGATGTACGAGGCCGCCGTGTCGCTCGGGTATCCGCGCACGCCGGACTACAATTCTGAAAGCGTCGGCTTCGGACGCACGCAGTTCAGCATCAGCAAAGGCCGCCGCCATTCGGCGGCGCGTGCGTTCTTGCGCGATATCATGAAGCGTCCAAATCTCACGGTGCTCACGCACGCGACCGCGCGGCGGGTGTTGCTCGACGGCACGAAAGCCTACGGCGTTGCGTACGGTCACAAGGGCGTCATCACGACCGCCGAAGCGCAGCGCGAAGTGATCCTGAGCGGCGGCGCGTTCAACACCCCGCAATTGCTGATGCTCTCGGGCATCGGGCCGGCCGATCACTTGCGGGAACACGGCATCGACGTCGTCGCCGCGTTGCCGGTGGGCGATAACTTACAGGATCACCTGAAGGGCGTGCTGTTGTGGAAGCGCCGGCTGCCTGAAGGGCCGCTGCACCGCTTCCTGCGCTTCGATCGCGTCGCGCTCGCGTTTGCGCAAGCCTATCTCTTCGGTACGGGACCCGCGTCGAAGATGCCGCTCGGCATTCAAGCCTTCATCAAGACGAGTCCCGAACTCGACGTGCCGGACATCGAGTTCATGCTGCGCACCGCGCCGGTCACGGCTGCGCCGTATTTCCCCGGCGTGCTTCCCGGCTATGACGATGCGTTCGGCATCGATCCGGTGATCTTGCATCCGGAGAGTCGCGGAACGGTTCGCCTGCAGTCGGCCGATCCGCTTGCGCCGGTGCGCATTCAGTACAATTACCTGAGCGCGCCGGCTGATATCGCGAAGTTCCGGCAAGGCTTCCGGCTGGCGCGCGAGATCGGCAACCAGGCCGCGCTCGATGCATACCGCGACGTGGAACTCGTCCCGGGCCCGGACGTGACCAGCGACGCCGACATCGACGCGCATCTGCGCCGCACCTCAACGACCGTGAGCCATCCCGTGAGCACGTGTCGCATGGGCACCGGCGAGAACTGCGTGCTCGATCCCGATCTACGCGTGCGCGGCATCGAGAATTTGCGCGTGGCCGACGCGTCGGCATTCCCCGAACTCGTCTCGGCGCACACGAATGCCGCGGTGTTCATGCTCGCCGAGAAAGCGTCCGACATCGTCCGCGGCCGCGAGCTTGCGGTGGCCAAATGAGCAACGCCGGCGAAGCGGCGCAATTGCTCAGCGGTTCGGTGCGGCTGAAGCTGTTCGTGATGCTTAGGCGGACGCTGGAGCCGGCGCTGTTGCGCGAGCATCTCGCCTCGCACCTGCGCTGGATGATCGATGCGGAAAAGCGCGGGGCGATCTTTCTTTCGGGGCCGATCGCGAAGCGCGAAGGTGGCACGCACCTCGATGGTTTGACGATCGTCCACACGGCGAGTCTGGCCGAAGCCGAGGCTGTCGCGGCCGAGGACCCGCTGGTGAAGATCGGCGCGGTTGCGTTCGAAATGCGCGAATGGACGGCGAACGAAGGCGCGATCAACGTGACCGTGACGCTGTCCGACAGCGCGGCTCGATTCCAATAATCGGGCCTTAGCTCAAGCCGAAAAAGCTCTTCGCAGTCGCCGTCGTCGTTGCATTGACCTCGGCGAGGTCGACGTTGAGGATCTTCGCCACCATGGCGGCGCTCTCGGTCACGAACGCGGGTTCGTTGCGTTTGCCGCGGTACGGTACGGGCGCGAGATACGGGCAATCGGTTTCCATGATCACCGGTGCCAGGCCGACCGTGCGCACGGCCTCGCGCAATCCCTCGGCGGTCTTAAACGTCAGCACGCCGCCGATCCCGAGCAGCATGCCGAATTCCTCGACGAAAGTGGTCGCTTCCGATGCGTTGCCGCTGAAGCAGTGGATCACGCCGCGCATCGTGCTGCGATCCCACTCGGCGCGTAAGATGGCGACGAAGTCGTTGAATGCTTCGCGCTGGTGGAACACCACCGGCAGCGCAGCGGCGCGGGCGTAGGCGATCTGGTCGCGCAGAACGCGGCGCTGATCCTCGGCCGGGCTGTGGTTGTAGTGGTAATCGAGCCCGGTTTCCCCAATCGCCACGATCGGCGCGTTTGCTCCCGCGCGCAACGCGTCGAACGCCGCGGCAATATCTTCCGGGGCATCCTTGGCCTCGTGGGGATGAATGCCGATGGTGGCGAGCAGGCCGTACGACTCGGCCGTACGGATCGCGCGCTCGCTGTCCTCGAGGTCGGTCCCGATCGTTACGATCGTGTTAACCCCGGCCGCGTGCGCGCGCTCGATCGTGGCGGCACGATCTTCGTCATATTGGTGATCATGGACGTGTGCATGGGTATCGATCATTTTGTTATGGATACGTTCCCTCCGAAGCGGGAGATTCCGTGGCCCCTCGCGGCGAACTCCGATTGGGCCGTGAAATCGTTCCGCTCGATCGCCGAAGCGTTCCACCTCGGTAAGGCGCTGACCGGCGAGGCAACCCATCTCGACATCGAGCAACTGCGCGAAGAGATGGAGGCGTGCATCGAAGCCCGCGGCGGCGACGTTGCCACTCGTGCACGCGCGACGGCGATCGGAGCGCGTTACGCCTCGCTCGCGCCGGCGGCCCGCCCGCGCTTTTTCGAAGTCCTCTCGAGCTTCGATGTCGATCGGGCTGAAGTCGACGGCGCGATTGCCGCCGTTGCCGCTGCCGGCGACGATCGCGAACGCGGTGCGGCCGAGCGCCGCCTGCGCTCCGCCCTCGTACCGTCGCGCGTCCGTTTGCTCCGCGCGTTCAACAGTTTGCCGAGCGGCGTGAAGTTTCTGGTCGAGATGCGCGCCGATCTGCTCGACATCGTGAAGCTCGAACCCGCGCTGGCGCCGCTCGAAGCCGATCTCAAGGATCTGCTCGCATCGTGGTTCGACTTGGGGTTTCTCGAAATGCGGCGCATCTCGTGGGACGCGCCCGCTTCGCTGCTGGAGAAACTCGGGCGCTACGAAGCGGTGCACGAAGTGCGCGGCTGGTCCGACCTGAAAAACCGGCTCGACGTCGATCGCCGCTGCTTCGCGTTCTTGCATCCGGCGATGCCCGACGAACCACTCATCTTCGTCGAGGTCGCGCTCACGGCCGAGATGTCGAGCAACATGGCCTCGCTGCTCGATCAGCACGCACCCGTCACCGATCCGGCGCTCGCGACCAACGCGATCTTCTACTCGATCTCGAACTGCCAGCGCGGCCTCGACGGCATCAGTTTCGGCAACGCGCTGATCAAGCGCGTCGTGCAAGAGCTCACGCGCGAGTTTCGCCACATCCGGACGTTCGTGACGCTCTCGCCGATGCCGCGCTTTCGCGACTGGCTGGAGACGCAGGGCGCTCCGGGCGACACCGGCGACGTGCCGCTCAAGGCGATGTTCACCAACCGCGGCTGGGCACGCGACGCGGCTGCGGCGGCAAGTCTGAAGACGCCGCTACTGGAGTTGGCGGCGCACTACCTCATCGAAGCGAAACGCGGCAAGCGCGCCTTCGATCCGGTCGCGCATTTCCACCTTAGCAACGGCGCCCGTCTCGAACGGCTCAATTGGCTCGCCGACACGTCGGCGCGCGGCATGCGCGAATCCGCCGGCATGATGGCCAACTATCTCTATCGCCTCGATCAAATCGACGACAACCAAACCGCCTACGCCGCCGACGGCCGCGTCGTCGCCAACCCCCACGTCATCGCACTGCTCGCCCCCCGCCGCATTCACGTCCCGTCCCCCAAACGCGAAGACACCGCAGTCTAAACTCCGTCTGTCATCCCGAGCTTGTCGAGGGACCGCCACCAGATTCCATATACACCTTGAACCGGTCTTCGCGCACGACGGTGAAGCCGAGGCGTTCGTAGAGCCGGCGGGCGGGATTGATGCGCGCGGTATCTAGGCGCAGTGCAAGATCGAGTTCGCGTGCCTCATCGAGCAACTGCTGCAGAAGGTGCGTTCCGATTCCACGACGATGGTGTTTCGGCGCGAGATAGATCGAATGTAGGTAGATGTCGTCGCTGCGTTGCACGGTGAGCCAGCCGCCGTCTTCGCCGTCGACGACGACGATCGAGGTGTTCGAGGCGTCGTACTGTTCCGCGAACTGCTCGCTTTCGACATCATCGCCGCGCCAGCCGAACAGCGCCTCGATGAGCCAGCGCTGCGTCTCGAAATACACGCGCTCGACAAACGCACGATCGCCGGCGAGCGCCGGTCGCAACGCGATCTGCGCGGGCACCTACGCCGCGGGTGGTTCGAGTCGCGGGAAGAGCGCATCGCCCGGTGCGGTCTGCGTCTCGGCGGCGAGTGCGCCCCAGACGAGCTGCTCTTGCCACGGCACGTCGGGTCCGCCGGCGAGGCCGAGTTGCCGCCACATTTCGGTCGCCTTCGACGGCATAAACGGAAAGAGCAAGATCGCGGTAAAGCGCAAGCCTTCGCACAGATCGTAGAGCAGCGCGTCGAGTTCGACGCCCTTTTCATGTTTGTAGAGGTCCCACGGTTTGCGCTCGTCGATCTCACGGTTGAGCGCCGTGATCAGCTCCCAGATCGTATCGAGTCCTTCGCGGAAGCGCAGCGCGAGCACGTGTTCGTGCACTTGCGCGCCGATGTCGGCGAAGCGTTCGCCGAGTTGCGATTCGCTCGCCGCCGGGACGAGGCCGTTGCGGTACTTCGTGAGCATCGCGAGCGAGCGCCGCAACAAGTTGCCGAGATCGTTGCCGAGATCGGAATTGTGCCGCTGGCGCAGCTTCTCGAACGAGATCGAGAAGTCGCTGCCGAAGGGCGCTTCGCGAAAGAGAAAATAGCGCACGGCGTCGGCGCCGAATTGATCGACCAGGTTGAACGGATCGACGACGTTGCCTTGGCTCTTCGACATCTTTTCGCCGTCGGTCAAGAGCCAACCGTGCGCGAAGACGCGCGCCGGCTCGGCGAGCCCGGCCGACCACAGCATCGCCGGCCAGATCAGCGTGTGAAAGCGCGCGATTTCCTTGCCGATTAGATGCACGCCCGGCCAGTAACGCTCCATCAGCACCGTGTCGGCCGGATAGCCGAGTGCGGTAATATAGTTGATGAGCGCGTCGAACCACACGTAGAGCACGCCGCCACCCGGCAGCGGGATGCCCCAATCGATCGTCGCGCGCGAGATCGAGAGATCTTCGAGTCCGCCCTCGAGTGTGCGCATCATCTCGTTATAGACCGCTTGCGGACGCAAAAATTCCGGCTTGGCCTTGAAGTGCGCGATCAGGCGATCGGTATAGGCCGAGAGTTTGAAGAACCAGTTCTTTTCCGAGAGCCACTGCACTTCGCGGCGGCATTCCGGATTCGGACAGCGGCCGTCGATCAGCTTCGCTTCGGGCCAGAACGTCTCGTCGTTCGTGCAGTACCAGCCCTCATACGTGCCTTCGTACACGTCGCCGCTGGCGCGCATCTTTTCGAACATGGCGATGCACGCTTCACGATGGCGGGGTTCGGTCGTGCGGATGAAGTCCGAGAACTGGGCATCGAAGGTGGGCGCGAGCGCCTTCCACTGCGGTGCGAGTTCATCGACGTACTCCTGCGGCGTTTTGCCCGCGGCCTCGGCGGCTTGCGCGACCTTCTGCCCGTGTTCGTCGGTGCCGGTGAGCGAGCGCGCATCGCCGTCCCACGCCCGCGCGGTGCGCGCGAGAATGTCCGCCGCGATCGTCGTGTAGGCGTGGCCGATGTGCGGCGTGCCGCTGATATAGTAGATCGGCGTGGTTACGTAAAAGGCGCGGTCGGTCACGGTTCGTGCGTTCCCGCTCGGGTTGCGCCGGCACCTTCGCTACGGCGCGCACCGACCCGCGCATACAACGCCTTGCGTTCGCCCGCGCCGTTCGCCGCGAGCTGTTTGGCGATCGCCGCGGTCGAGGCGCCGGCTGCGAGCAACGTGTCGATCTGGTCATCGAGGCTAGCGCTGTCCGGTGCGGCGCCGGCGGCCGCGACGCCCGCGTCGATCACGAACGCGACCTCGCCGCGCATCGGATCGGGCAATGCCGCCGCCACTTGCGCGGGCGTGCCGGCGACCTGCTGCTCGTAGAGCTTGGTGAATTCGCGCACGAGAAAGGTGCGCACGTCGGGGGCGATCGCCGCCAAGTCGCCTAGGGCCGCCGCGATGCGATGCGGCGACTCGTACCAGACGCTGGGAATCCCGCGGGCCATCGCGGCGCGAAACGCAGCCTTGCGCGCGCCGGACGTGCGCGGGGGAAAGCCCTCGAACACGAATCGCCGGACGTCGAATCCGGACAGCACCGCGGCGCAGGCGAATGCCGTCGGTCCGGGCAGCACCTCGATTTGGATGCCCGCCGCGCGGGCGGCGGCGACGAGCGCGCTGCCCGGATCGCTGATGCCGGGCATGCCCGCGTCGGTCACCACGGCGACGTTGCCGGCGGCGGCGCGTTCGAGAATCGCGGCGGTCGACGTCGCCGCGTTGTGCTCGTGATAGGTCCAGATCTGAGCGCCCGCGATGCCGTGCGCGGACAGGAGCCTTCGCGCGACGCGGGTGTCCTCGGCCACGATCAGTTCGGCCTCACGCAACGCATCGAGCGCGCGCAGCGTGATGTCACGCAAATTGCCGAGCGGCGTCGGGACGAAGGTCAATCCCATGAGGCCTAATTCGGCATCGCGATGCGAACACTTTGGTTTGACAAACGTCGCAAGCGCGTGTTAGGTTTGGTGAGCGCGCTTCTTGCGCGCCGGAAAGGGGCAGCATTCGTGCAAAATATCGGTCAGCGAAATGATAATCGGTCGATGCGAGTCGACGATATTTTAACTTTGGAGGTTTGTTCTTCGTAAGTCGCTGCACACGTTGCGATGATCGGTTCGAACCTCCACATCTGGAGGTTTTTTTGTGTCATGAACCCACATTTGCTCGCGGCCTTGGGCCGTGAGCGCCGCCGCGCCCTCGACGAAGATTTCGCTCGTGGCGATATCCTCGGCATCGGGTTGCGATCGCTCACGGGACGCGTACTGCGCGCGACGGGCGAGGGCTTGTTTCGTCTCGGCAGTGCGCTCGACGAACGGGTCCCCGAACCATCGCTGGTGGAAACACGTACGCGATGACAACCATCGGTTTGGTCTCCGACACCCACTTTCCGCGCTTCGGGCGCGCGCTGCCGCGTGCGCTCGAAGACGGATTGCGGGCGGCGAAGGTCAGCCGCATTTTGCACATGGGCGATTTCACCGACCCGCTCGCGATCGGGCTTTTCGAAGCGATTGCACCGCTGGATGCGGTCGCCGGTAACAACGATCCGGAAGAAATCTGGAACCGGTACGGCCGCCAGAAAATCGTTACCGCCGACGGTGTGCGGATCGGGCTCGTTCACGGTGACGTGGGCCGCGGCAACGCGCACGACAACGCGATTCGCGCCTTCGCGCAGCAGCCGGTCGACGTGATCCTCTACGGGCATAGCCACCGCCCGGTGGTCGAAAAGCGCGGCGCTCAGCTCGTCGCCAATCCCGGCTCGCCGACCGATCGCCGGATGATGCCGACGTTTTCCTACGGCATCCTCACGATCAGCGACGGCGTACCGGCAATAGCGCTGCACACCTACGCGGCGCGCTGAGGTTTTCGCACGCCGGTGCCGAAGAAGCGCCGATGCGTAACTTGAGCGAGCTCGTCGCGCCGTCCAAGACGGCGATTCTCGTCGTCGACGTGCAAAATGATTTCTGCGAACCGGAAGGCGCCTCGGGGAAGGCCGGCCGGAACACCGATGCCGCCATGGCGATGATCCCGACGCTGCAGCGGTTTCTCACCGCCGCGCGCGAGCACGGCACGAACGTGATCTTCATTCAGACGATTCACGAACCGTCGACCGACTCCGACGCCTGGATCGGCCGGCGCTCGAATCCCGACGCCAAGAACTGCCTCAAGGGCACGTGGGGAGCGGAGTTCACCGGCATCGCGCCGCGCGAATCCGAACCGGTCGTGATCAAGCACCGTTACAGCGCGTTCGTGAATACGCGGCTCGAGTCGGTGTTGCGCACGCTGAAGATCGAGAACATCATCGTGCTCGGCGTCGCGACCAACGTGTGCGTCGAGTCGACGGCCCGGCACGGGTTCATGCTCGATTACAACACGATTTTCGTCTCGGATTGTTCGGCCGGTTACGATCAAGCCGCGTGCGAGATGACGCTGCGCACGCACGCGATGCACTTCGGCCCGGTGGCGACGGCGCAAGAGATCATGGACACGTGGGCAGCGACGCACTCCGTCGCGGCTGCGGTTTAGGAGCCGTTCGATGAAACAACTTGCGGAACTCGTGATCCCGGCGAAGAGCGCCGTCCTCGTCGTGGACGTGCAGAACGACTATTGCGAACCCGAAGGCGCGCTGGGCAAAGCCGGGTTGCCGACGGGCGCGGCGATGGCGATGATCCCGACGCTGCAGGCGTTTGTCACCGCGGCGCGCGCCGCGGGCACGCCCGTGATCTTCATTCAAACGAACCACACACCGGAGACCGATTCGGCCGCGTGGTCGTGGCGCAACGGCGGCATCAGCAGCGCCGTTTGCCGCAAGAACACCTGGGGTTCGGAATTCACCGGCGTCGCGCCGTTGCCGGACGAACCGGTCGTCGTCAAACACCGCTACAGCGCGTTCATCAACACGCGGCTCGACTCGGTGCTGCGCACGCTCAAGATCGAGAACTTGATCATGACGGGCGTCTCCACCAACGTCTGCGTCGAGTCGACCGCGCGTCACGGCTACATGCTCGACTACCACATCGTGTTTCTGTCGGACTGCACGGCCGCATACTCGATCGAAGAACACGAAGGCGCGCTTTACAACATGCGCACCCACTTCGGTGTCGTCGCAACCTCAACCGACGTCACTGACGTCTGGTCGCGGTCCCTCGACAAGCTCGGGATGACAGTTTAGGGACTAGGGTTTGCGGCGCTGCGCGCGGGCGCGGCGATCGCGCTTGCGGTGAGCGGTGCCGGTAGCCGGCGCGGCTCCGCCGTTCGGCGGACGATGCCCGTTGCCGTGATGGCCGTTGTTGTTCGGGCCCTTTGGGCGCGGCGGCGGCGGGCCGCCGATCTGCGTGTAACCGGAGAGGATTTCTTTCACACGTTCGTACGCGTTGCCGAGCGCGCCGGGGAGTGACTTGTTGCGGTCTATCACGCGGTCGGGAATGTCGTCGGTCGTGTAGAGGGTGAGGTATTCCTCGCCGTCGCGCTGCACGTCGATGCGCGGGGAGTCGAACTTGACGGTCTTCGGGTTGACGTTGAGCATGCGCGTCGCGAACCGTTCGGCGTCTTCGTGGGGTGCGATGCGCCGGGCTTCGGTCACCCATTGATCCCACTGTTGCCCGAAGTTAGGAATCGGGCGGCCGGACTTGTCCCACGCGATCCGCTGCGGCGGGAGAATCATGCGCCAGTGATCGGGATCGAGCGGCGCCCAGGTCGGCTTGATTTCTTTCGGCGCCGCGAAGCCGTCGATCTCGAGCAGCGCGGTCTCGATCTCTTCCGCCGTGCGTACTTTCGCGGCACGTTTGGGATCGCGGCGTAACAGCTCTTCGAACTTCTCGGCGACTTGCGCCGTCATTCGGCCTTGCGCGTCGATCTGCGGCGGCAAGCCATAGAGCGAGGGCAGCGTGACGAGTTGGTGGCGTTGCGCCTGATCGACGAAGTCGATGATCAAGGCGGCGGGCTTCACGCTCTTTTCGATCAGCTCGCGACGCATCAGCGCGGATTCGGTCGATGAGAGCTGGTTTGCGATGTCGTCGACCGGGCGCAGCGCGCGGCCCGTAATCTGCGTGTAGAGCGTCGTCGACTTCGTGGGCCGTGCGTTGAGGATCACCTGAACCGACGGAACGTCGAAGCCTTCGAGATAGAGCCCACAGTTGGCGAGCACGTCGATATCGCCGTTGCGGAAGTCGCGCACGATCTTCTCGCGCTCGTCCTTGGGCGTCTCGCCGCTGGCCCATTCGGCTTTGACGCCGTTGGCCACGAATTCTTCAGCGATGTCGCGCGCATGTTCGACCGAGGCGGTGAACACCAGCGCCTTCATGCCGGGGGTGTGCTGCTTGTAAGCGGCCACGATACGCGCGTTGCGGTCGACGGTGTTGACCGCCGCCGCTAACTGCCCGATCACGAAGTCTCCGCCGCGCGAGGCAATATCGTCCAAGTTCGTGGTCGTCGCGACGGCATACGATTTGACGGGCACGAGATAGCCCGCGTCGATCGCCTTGCGCGCATCCATCGAGTAGACGATTTTCTCGAAAACATCCACGAGCCGTACGCCGTCACCGCGGTTCGGCGTCGCGGTAAATCCGAGAACCATCGCTTCGGGTCGTTGCGCGAGGATCGCATCGACGATCGCGCGATACGACGGCGCCGCCGCGTGATGCGCTTCATCGATGATGAACAACGAGATGCGCCGGTGAAAGCGCTGAACGAACGCTTCGAGCCGTTTCTCCGAAAGCGTCTGCACGGTCGCAACGATAATGTTAGAATCGTCAGGAGCCTTGCGTTCGGCCTTCTCGACGCCGATCTTCAGACCCGGATTCTCGATCTGCATTTTCTCGACGGTCTGCTCGATCAACTCATCGCGATGCGCCACAACGAGCGTAACATCGCCCGGTCGCAACGACAACAACTTGGGCAGCGTGGCTAATACCACGGTCTTGCCGAGTCCCGTCGCCAGGGACACGATTTGGCTGCGAATACCGCGGGCGCGATGTTCGAGAATTGCTTGTTGCGCTTCGACCTGATACGGACGAAGACGCGGCGCCGCCGGCGTTGGCCGGGCGCCATTTTGGTTCGTGCGACGCCGAGGCTGATTCCCTTCAGCAGCGATCGCTTCGAATTGTTCCATCACGCCTATCACGTACGGAGGCGCACCGCAGTTAGATGCGGTGCGAGTGAGTGGCCGGATCGAGACGCACCTGCGCCTACAAGAGCCGGACTTGATTCCCTATTCCTAGACCCGCGTTGCGACTCCTCGGTTACAAATGCGACGAAAAGAGAACCGACCGCACGGCATCGTTTCCGATGGCGGCGACCTCGTCGCGCTGGAGGACCAGCGACGGCCGCGCGTCGTGCGTCTCGCGCACGCGTCCGGCCCGCCCGCCGCCGGTGACGTTGAGGAGTATGCGACGGTCGCGTTCGACCGATCCGTCGGCGACCGCCCGGATTAGCGCAGCCGTCGCGATGCCGGCTTCGGGGTCGATATCGATCCCCTCGGACTCGGCAAAGAGCATCATCGCGTCGACCATTTCGTTATTCTCGATCGCGAAGACCGTGCCGCTGCTCTCGCCCAGCGCTTCGCGCACGCCGCCCGCGATCGCGTAGGGCGGGGTTTGGTTAGAGAGCACTTGAGCCCCGATTTGCGCGATTTGGCGGCGGGCATCGGCCACCGAGCGCTCGATCAGTACGGGTGCGTTGGCGCTCCAAGCATCGAAAAGCGGCGTGAAGGGCGCATTTTGCGCGAGCATCAGTTGCGGGACGTGGCGGCCGAAACGGCCGTCACCGATCAGACGGAGCGCGGCTTCGCGCACGCCGAGCGCGCCGGCAGCGCTGCCGACTGCCTGAAAATAGTAGTCCGGGATCGCACCAATTGCATCGGCGGCAGCCAACATCACGATGCCGAGACCGTCGCGCCGGGCAACGTTGCGCACCCCGCCCTCGAGGATGAACTCCTCATCGGCGGCGAGCTGGCGCGAGAAAGCGATCGCGTCCTCGTACTCGGCGCCCTCGATTGCCACGACCTTGACGGTCGGGCCGATCCGGGCGATGGCCGCGACGCGGTCGAAGGCGTTTGCGGGAACGATCACGACCAGCGGCACGTCGTTGACCGTGCACGCATCGGCGAAGGCCGCCGCGGTGTTGCCGGCCGAGGCGACGACGAGGGTGCGACTTTCGTCGGGGCCGATGCGGGCGAGCACCGCGTAGGCCTCGAGTTCCTTAAAGGTCGCGGTCCGCAGGGCGGCGCCGCGTTCCGGCCACCAGCCGTTGAAGCCGATCCAGAGCTGGTCGAGCCCGAGCCGTTTGGCGAGGCCGGTGCTGTGATAGACGGCGGTTTGTGCGGCGGTTGCGATCTCCCGGCCGCGCGGCAGCCACGAAGAGTAGCGCCGGATCGAGGGCTCGGGGGTGACGACGAAGGCTTTCTCGTCGTATTCGGTGCGAAGAAGTGCGGACGCGTGGTCGTTGGGGCAGTCTAAACGAACGCCGTCGTCTGGGAACGTTCCGCCGCACCCCGTGCAGCGCAGCCGGTACTCGCGCATGTATAAGAAGTATCGGCCGCGGGGCGACGCGGCGTTAGGCAACCCGGTCACTCTATGCCGGGCGCTCCCTCGGGACGCCCTCCGGCTAGTCGTGATTGCCAAACTGGAACGTTGGGCAACCGAAGGCATGGCCAAGAAAGCACGTAGCGCCGCGTCACGCGATGCGCTCACCGAATTTCGCGTTGATGCGACCGGCACGACCCTCACCACCACCGTCGGCGTGCCGATCGCCGACGACCAAAACTCACTGCGTGCGGGCGAACGCGGCCCGAGCCTGCTCGAAGACTTCGCGCTGATCGAGAAGATTCAGCACTTCGATCACGAGCGTATCCCCGAACGGGTGGTCCACGCCCGCGGCTCCGGCGCTCACGGCTACTTTCAGGTTTACCAATCGATGGCGAACGTCACGCAAGCGGCGTTTCTGTCGGACCCGTCGGTGAAGACGCCGGTGTTCGTGCGCTTCTCCACGGTGGGCGGATCGCGTGGTTCGGCCGATACGGCGCGCGACGTGCGCGGCTTCGCGACGAAGTTCTACACCAGCGAAGGCAACTACGATCTCGTCGGCAACAACATGCCCGTCTTTTTCATCCAAGACGCGATCAAGTTTCCGGATTTCGTGCACGCCGTCAAACCCGAACCGCACCACGAGATGCCGCAAGCCTCGTCGGCCCACGACACGTTCTACGATTTTTGCGGCTTGACGCCGGAGTCGGCACACATGGTGATGTGGCTGATGTCCGACCGTGCCATCCCGCGTTCGTACCGGATGATGGAAGGTTTCGGCGTACACACCTACCGGTTGATCAACGCCAAAGGCAAGTCGACGTACGTGAAGTTCCACTGGAAGCCGGTGCTCGGCATGCACTCGCTGGTGTGGGATGAGGCCCAGAAGATCGCCGGTAAGGATTCGGATTTCCACCGTCGCGATCTGTGGGAAGCGATCGATAGCGGCGCGTTCCCCGAATGGGAACTCGGCGTGCAGCTCTTCGACGACCGTCAGGCCGACAAATTTGCGTTCGACATCCTCGATCCGACGAAACTCGTGCCGGAAGAACTCGTGCCGGTGCAGCGCATCGGCAAGATGACGCTCGATCGCAATCCCGACTCGTTCTTCGCCGAAACGGAGCAGGTCGCGTTTTGCACGAGCCATGTGGTGCCGGGCATCGACTTCACCAACGATCCGCTGTTGCAAGGCCGCAACTTCTCGTATCAGGACACGCAGCTCACGCGCCTCGGCGGCCCGAACTTCAACCAGATCCCGATCAATCGGCCGCAGTGCCCGTTTCACAACAACCAGCGCGACGGCTTGCACCAGATGCAGATCAACACCGGAGTGGCGTCGTACGAGCCGAACTCGCTGGGCGACAACTTTCCCAAAGAGACGCGCGCCGGATTCACGTCGTTCCTCGAACCCATCGCAGGCGACAAGCGGCGCGTGCGGGCGGAGTCGTTCAAGGATCACTTCTCGCAAGCACGTCTCTTTTGGAACAGCCAATCCGAGATCGAGAAAGAGCACATCATCGGCGCCTTCTCGTTCGAACTCGCTAAGGTCGAATCGCCGGCAATCCGCGAGCGTTACGTCTCCCAGATCCTCGCGAACATCGACGGGCGCTTGACGGCAGCCGTTGCGGCCGCGCTCGGCATGCGCGCGCCGGCGGCGCAAAACGGCGCTGCCGCCAAACCGCGCAAAGGGATCGATATTTCGCCCGCGCTCAGCATGATCGGCACGCAGCCGGCCGATTCGATCGCGACGCGTAAGGTCGCGATCCTCGTGGCCGACGGTGTCGACGGCGCAGCGGTCGCTGCGATGCAGGCGGCGCTTACGCGTGCCGGCGCGGTCGTCCACGTGCTCGGGCCGCACCTCGGCGCGCTCAAAGCCGCCGGCGGCAGCGTGATCGTGGATCACACGCTCGTAACGATGCCGTCGGTCGTGTACGACGCCGTCTTCGTGCCCGGTGGAAAAGCGAGCGTCGCGGTGCTGCAAGCCGACGGCGACGCCGTGCATTTCGTCAGCGAGGCGTTCAAGCACGCGAAGGCGATCGCCGCCGCGAGCGACGGTGCCGACCTGTTGCGCACCGCCGGGATCTCCGCCGAAGCGGTGGGCGTCGTGACCGGCAGCGGGCCGGCCTTGGCACGGAACTTCATCGCGGCGATCGCGCAGCACCGCGCCTGGGATCGCACGGGCCTGATGGCGGTGCCTGCCTAATATCACCGCATGAAGACGATCGGGGCGTTGCAGGAGCGGCTGGAAACCGACGGCTTCGCGGTGATCGAGGGTTTCAAGTCCGCGGCTGCGATCGCGGACTTGCGTGCGCGGGCCGGTGAGATCGTCGATCTCTTCGATCCGAGCGTAGCCAGCGGCGTCTTCTCTGCCGCCGATGAGAAGGAGCGAGCCGACGAGTACTTCCTCGGCTCGGGCTCGACCGTGCGCTGCTTCTTCGAAGCGGAAGCCTTCGGCGCGAACGGCGAGTTGCGCCAGCCGAAAGCGCTCTCGATCAATAAGATCGGGCACGCGATGCACGATCTGGATCCCGTGTTCGAGCGTTTTTCTCGCGGCCCGGAGCTCGACGCGCTCGTGCGCGATGCCGGCATCGCCGAGCCGCACGTCTACCAGTCGATGTACATCTTCAAGCAACCGCACATCGGCGGCGAGGTTCGCTGGCACCAGGACGCCACGTACTTCTCGACCGAGCCGCAGAGCGTCGTCACGCTGTGGTTTGCGCTCGAGCGCGCCGATCGCAACAACGGCTGCCTGTGGGTGCAGCGCGGCGGCCAGCGCACGCCGTTGCGCGAACGCTTCGTGGTGGAGAACCGCGTCGGCAAGCTCGTGAAGCTCGATACGACGCCGTGGCCGTCGGATGCCGAAGCCGAACCGTTGGAGGTCGAAGCGGGCACGCTCGTGGTCTTTCACGGACGGCTGCCCCATTACAGCGCGCCCAATCGCTCGGCGATTTCGCGGCACGCATACACATTGCACGTGGTCGACGGGCGTGCGGCATATGCGCCGGAAAATTGGTTGCAGCGCGATGCGGCGTTGCCGGTGCGCGGCTTCGTCTAACGGCGCGGTTTGATTCGGACTTTTACAACAAATGTAGAGTGACGCGGCAAGCGCCTTTCTTTATCATTCGATAACACTCGGCGCGGACCGCAAAGCCGGCGGGTTGAGTCTCTGGAGGTAAAGTCTTGGCTTACTCGCAACGGGTGCGCAGCGTCATTACGCTTGCGCTTAGCTTCGCATTTTCTGTCATGAGTTTCGGAGCGGCAATCGCCGCACCGAACCCGCCTGCGATCGTCGCACAAGCAACGACCGGCACGCTCTCCGGCACCGTGAGGACGCCGGCCGGCGACCCCGTTTCGGGCGCAACGGTGAGCGTTAAAGGCCCCGCACAGACGAGCGCGACGACCGGCGATGACGGCACGTTCTCGCTCAGTGTTGCTCCCGGTCTCTATCAAGTCATCGTGAACAAAGGCGGTTATCAGCCGGCGTCGCTCGACGACGTAGCCGTCGTTGCAGGGGCAACGCAACCCGTGAACATCTCCCTCGCAAGCGTCGACCTGTCGACATTGCGCACGATCGGCTCTGTGACGGCCACCGGCCGCGCCTCGCAGATTAACACCGGCGCCGCCGCGCAGACCTATACCAGCGCCGCGCAATTCGCGCAGTACGGCAGCCCGCAAATCAACGACGTGCTACAGCGCACTCCCGACGTCGTGATCCAGAAATTGGGCACACAGGCCGACACTGCGATTGTAGTCGGCGGCCTACAGCCGTACGAGACGCAGGTGTTGATCGACGGTCACCCGGTGGCGCTCGGGCAGTACGGTGTCTGGTTCAGCCAATACCTGCCGTCATATCTCATCGGTGGGGCAGAGACGGAGTCCGGACCCGGTAATACGACGCCGTTCGCCAACATCGCGGTAGCCGGTACGGTCAACCTCACGACGCCCGCATTCACAACGAAGACAACGGCGCAAGCCAACTACGGTTACGACCAGTATCAATCGCAATTCGGAAACGTGCTCTTAACCGGGTCGGCCGGGAATCTCCAATACGTCTTCGGCGCCGGAACGGCCGGCGACAACGGCTATTGGTACAAAAAGTCCGCTTGTGACGTATACGTTACCGATCCCGCGACGGCGCCGAATACGCCCGGCTTTGCGGGCATCGTGCCGTTTTGCGGCGATTTCAGCGGCTCGTTCCATTCGCGCGGCTGGCTGGGTAAGCTGCGCTACAACTTCTCATCGGCAACATCGATCGACTTCGGTTTCCTCGGCACGTACGGCGGGTTTTCGCCGCAAGGTTCGGCTTGGGGTGAAGACTACGGTCCCACGCTGGTCGAGGCTTGCATTCCGGGCACGCTGCAGTGCACGAGTCCGCAAAATGCCAACCTGATCGGAACGACGATCCAAGGCTTCTATTGGTTCCCCGGAACCGACATTCAGAATACCCAGCAGATGTGGACCGCCCAATTCCATACCTCGCTCGGGAGCGATACGATCGTCGACCGGCCCTACCTCGGTTCGCTGCAACCGGAAATCTACGATGGTACCGGTGAGGGCTACTATCCGGCATTCTATGCGCCGAACGCGACGTACCCCGCCTGCCCGCCGGTCGGCACGCCCATCGCGGCCACGTGCTATCCCGGGCCGCAATCGCTGCCGCCCGGCACGCAGATCCCCGGAACGCCGAACAACACGTTCTTGACCGCACCCAACCAATTCGAAGCGACGGCCTGTCCGCCGGGCACGATCAACAGCTTCAACCAGATCAATAGCCCGCAGAACACGATCGTCACGGTAAACGGTCAGGAAGAGTGCTTCCAATATCCGTACAGTACGTACGAACAGGACAAGCTCTACGGCAACACGTTCCAGTACGTTCATCCGTTCGGCAATAGCGAACTCACCTTTACCTACGATTTCCACGGGTCGAGCACGTTCGCATACGTCAACAATCCGAGCAACTTTGCCGTACCGTTCTCATCCACGCGCTTCTCGACGTTTTCGTTGACGGGGTCGCTCGGCATGATCCCGCATCTGACGATCAACTTCGGTCTCTACAACACGCAGTGGACGGCGTCCGGCCAACAACCGATCTTCGACGTTGCGACCAACGCCATCACCGGCTACGGCCCGCTCGGCCGCAGCGTTTCGCGCTTTGATCCGCACTTTGCGCTCGTATTCCGGCCGGGCTCCGACACGTCGTATCGTGTTGCAGCCGGCAGCTCCGAGACGTTCCCGTTCGTCGGCGACATCAGCGGTGCCGCGATCAGTCAGCCGCCGGCGTTCTTGTTCTCGGCCGGCAGCATCTCGCAGAAGAACCCCAACCTGCAGCCCGAGTACGCCATGTCCTACAGCGCGGGCGTTGACCATCGCTTCGGCAACGGCTCCATCGCCTCACTCGATCTGCAAGACACGCTCGTGCAGAACGTGTTCCAGCAGTCGACGGTCCTCGAAGTCGTTCCCTACCAAGGTTCGACGGGTATCCTCGGCATCTTCACGCCGATCAACGTCGCGCGTTTGAATGCCAAGACCGCGACCTTCAAGTACGCCTTCGCGCCGGCCAAGGGCCTTGGCTTCAACATTGCGGCGACGGCCGATAGTTCGGTCATGAGCGGCATTCCGGCGGCGGTGTTCAACGGCAACCCCGGTCTCCCGGCCAACGACGTGCAGGTCTGCGGCGGTGCCGCATTCACGCCCGGTCTCGCGACGTGTATTCCGTACTTGAAAGGCTACGGTCAAATCACGTATGCGTGGAACGGCGGTGGATTTGCGGAGATCGGCGCAGACTACGAAGGCAAGAACAACGCCTACTACCAGCCCCCGTTTACGTTCCTCGATCTCTCGGTGAGGCAGCCGCTAACCAAGTGGCTCCAGCTCCAAGTCTCGGTCCAGAACTTGTTCAACAACAACACGTTCAACTATCTGCCGGCCGCCAACGCAGGCATTCCGGCGGTCGGCGACTACACCCCCGACGGCGTATCGATTGCGCAGGGCAGCTTCTCCACGTACCGCCTCCCGGCTCCCACGCGCACGGTACTTCTCTCGTTGCGAGCGCATTTGGGGAACTGACCTGACGCCGGCCGGGTTTGTCCGGGCTCTTCCGAAGGCGGAGCTGCACCTGCACCTCGAGGGGTCGGTTGCAGCTTCGACTCTGGTGGAACTCGCGCGTAAGCACCGCATCGACTTGCCTTTCGCGTCGAGCGACGATATCTATCGATTCGACGATCTGGCAAGCTTCTTGCGCATGTACGGAATCGTGTGCGATGCGGTGCGCACGGGGAGCGACTTTGAACGCATGACGTATGAGGCGCTCGAACGCGTCGCCGGCGCCGGTGGACGTTATGCGGAAGTGTTTTTTAGCCCGCACGCTCACGCCCACGCCACGTATCCGATGATGCTCGACGGAATCATCAGCGGAATGCACGCGGCGGCCATCGACTTCGACCTCTTCTCGCAGCTCATCCCGGCGCACAATCGTGAGCTCGGGCCCGACGCGGGCCTCGAGTTCGTGGAGATGGTCGTTGCCGACCGCCGCGACGAGATCGCCGGCATCGGTCTCGACTACATGGAGAACGATCCGCGCCCGTTCGAGCGGATGTACGATTACGCGCGCGCGGCAGGCTTGCACGTGACCGCGCATGCCGGCGAGATCGGCCCGGCGGCCTTCGTGCGCGACTCGATCGACGTGCTGGGCTGCGAGCGGATCGACCACGGTTACCACGTGGTCGACGATGCCGGGCTGGTCGCCGCCTGCCGCACCGCGGGGACGTTTTTCACCTGTTGCCCGACGACGACATTGTACACGACCCAATGGCGCGACGCCGCCGCACCGGATCATGCGATCCGGCAAATGCTCGAGGCCGGCTTGGCGATCACGATCAACACGGACGATCCCGGGCTGATGAAAACGACGCTGGTCGAAGAATATGCCATGGTCGTGGAACGCATGGGCGCGACACACGAACAACTGAAGGCGATCTGCCTCAACGGCGTACGGGCTTCGTGGCTCGATGACGTAACCAAACGCGAGATGCTCGCGGCGTGGAGCATCGAGATCGACGCCATTTATCAGGCACAAGGTGCGACGGTATGAACGACGACATTCCGGTCATCTCGCTCGCGGGACTGCGGTCCGGCCGGAGCGCCGACGTGGAACGCATCGGCCGCGAGATCGGCCGGGCCGCCCGGGGACTCGGGTTTTTCTCGGTCGCCGATCACGGTATCGCGCAGACGCTGGTCGACGCGGTGTTTGCCGAGTCGGCGGCGTTCTTTGCGCTGCCGGCGGCGGAGAAAGAACGGCTTTCGGTGACCAACTCGACGAGTTATCGCGGTTACGTGCGGCTCGGCGAGGAGAAGCTCGATCCCGCCCTCGCCGGCGACATCAAAGAATGCTTCAACGCCGGCCCCGACCTCGCGCCCGACGATCCCGACGTTCTGGCCGGCAAACCGTATCATGCGGTCAACCAGTGGCCGGATCTGCCCGCGTTCCGCGCGACGATGCTGGAGTTTCACCGGGCCGCGCTCGAACTCGTCGTGCTGCTGCATCGCGCGATCGCGACCGATCTCGGCATCGACGAGCACTTCTTCGAGCAATACTTCACGCGTGCCGTCGGCGTGATGCGGCTCTTGCACTACCCGCCGCATCCGGGACGGTTCGACGGCAGCGCGTACGGGGCCGGCGCACACACCGACTACGGCAACCTCACGCTGCTCGCGCAAGATACCGTGGGCGGACTTGAAGTGCGCAAGCGCGACGGCAGCTGGACGGTCGTGCCGCCGGCGGCGGGAACGTTCGTGTGCAATATCGGCGACTGCTTGATGCGCTGGACGAACGACGTCTATGTCTCCAACGCGCACCGCGTCGTGAATCAGTCTGGACGCGAACGGTATTCGGTCGCGTACTTCGGCGATCCGAACTCCGACGCGCTGGTCACCTGTCTGCCGTCCGTGCTCGGTCCGGGTGACGTGCCGAAGTATCCGCCGATCACCTACGGCGAGTATTTGCGGTCGCGCTACGACGCGACGTACACGGTGGCACCTGCGCCGTGAGCGGTTTCGTCGAAGACGTCCACGCGAGCCTGGTCGAGAACGGGGTTGCGCCCGAGCAGCAAACGATGGCGCTCGACAAGGTGTTTTGGAGCCACTTCTGCACGAATCTAGCGCCGGCGACGTGGGTGCTCGGCGCGCTGCTGGTCGGCATCGGACTCGATTTCCGCACCGGATTGCTGGCGATTCTGATCGGCAACGTGCTCGGCTGTTTGCCGGTGGGGCTGAACTCGACGATCGGCCCGCGCACCGGGCTCACGCAAATCGAGATCTCGCGTTTCGCGTTCGGCCGGCTCGGCACGCGCGTGCCGTCGTGGTTCAACTGGTTTTGCGCCGTCGGCTGGGATGCGGTCAACAACGTGCCGTCGGTGCTGGCGCTGCTCGCGTTGGCAGCGCTCTTCGGCCTCTCGGTCCCGTTTTGGCTCGGCTTGTCGCTGCTGGTTGCCGTCCAGCTCGCCGCTAGCATGTACGGCCACCACGCGGTGCAGTTACTGGCGAAGTACCTGTGCTACGTTCTGATCGTCGTCTTCTCGATCACCGGTGTCGTGGCGATTCTCAAAGGCGGGTCGCTCGCAACCGTGCACGCGGCGATCAAGCCCGCAACGTTCATGCTCGGCGTCTCGATGATCGCGGGGTTCACGATCGGCTTTGCGCCGTACTCTGCCGACTACACGCGCTATCTGCCGCGCACGACCAAGCCCGGAACGATCTTTCTCCTCAGCTTCGGCGGACTCGCCCTCTCGAGCACGCTGATCGAATTCGTCGGGCTGCTGACCGCGAGCCGGTTGACCGATCTGTCGGCCGCCGGCGTGATCGCCGGCATCGGTGCGATGACCGGTCCGTTCGCGCCGGTAGCGCTGATTGCGATCGCCGCGTCCGCGATCTCGATCAATTCGATCAACGACAACACCGCCGCGTACAGCCTGATCTCCACCGGTATCCGGATCCGGCGCGATGTTGCGGCCGTCATCACGACCGCGTGCGGCTTCGCGCTGGCCGTTGCCGGCGCGGGAAAATTCGCCGAGCTGTTCTCGAACTATCTGCTCTTGCTGCTGTATTGGATCGCACCGTGGGCCGGCATCGTGCTGACCGACTGGTGGATGTTCGGCGGTACCGAGCGTGCCCCGCGCCGCTGGGGTTCCGGTGCCACGATCTTCCTCATCGTTACGCCGCTCACGATCGCGCTCTTCTCGGCGACGCCGATCTACACGGGGCCGGTAGCGAAACTGCTCGGCGGGACCGACATCGGGTTCTTCGTCGGATTTTTTGCGGCGTCGTTATCCTATGCGCTCGTCGAACGCGGGCGGCGTTCCGCGCGGGCGACGTATACCGTGGCGGATCCCGCAGCGTGAGCGCGCAGGTTCCGGTCATCGACATCGGGGCGCTGCGCGCGAGCGATCCGGCCGCGCTGCGAACGCTCGCAGGGCAGATCGGCGTCGCCGCGCGCGAAACGGGCTTCTTCTCGGTCGTCAATCACTGCGTTCCGGCCGATCTCATCGAAGCCGTTTTCGCGCAGTCGGCCGCGTTCTTCGCGCAGCCGCTCGAACGGAAGGCGGAAGTCGGGATCGAATCGTCGCCGGAGTTTCGCGGCTACGCGCGCATCGGCTACGAGCAATTTGATGAAGCCCATCCGCCCGATGCCAAGGAATCGTTCGACGTCGGGCCCGACCGGAATCTCTGGCCCGCCGGACTCCCCGGCTTTCAAGCAACGCTCGAACGCTACTACGCAGCGCTGCTCGCGCTGACGGTCGCCATCCATCGCCCGATCGCGCTCGATCTGGGCGTCGGCGAAGACTTCTTTGCGTCCGCGTTCGACGGCGCGATCGCGATCGCGCGACTGCTCTACTATCCGCCGCATCCCGGAACGTTCGACGGAACGCTGCACGGGTCGGCGCCGCACACCGACTACGGTAACGTCACGTTTCTCGCGCAGGACGACGCCGGCGGTCTCGAACTGCGCGCGCGCGACGGTACGTGGATCGGCATCGATCCGACACCCGGCGCGTTCGTGTGTAACATCGGCGACTGCTTGATGCGCTGGAGCAACGACGTCTACGTGTCGAACCTGCACCGGGTCGTCAACCGTTCCGGACGCGCGCGGTACTCGGTCGCGTTTTTCGGCGACCCGGCAGCGGATGCGATGGTGGCGTGTCTGCCGTCGTGCGCCACGGCCGAGCGACCGGCGAAGTACCCGCCCGTGACCTACGGTGATTATCTGCGGAAGCGACTCACGGCGGCATACCCGCTGAAAGCAGGATTGGGCTAGACCGCGGAGGGACGCTAGCACAGCCGAAGAGGAGCACCCAATGCAGGACAAAATCGCCCGATTGCTCGCCGAGATGAAGATGAGCATGCCGCTCACGCCGGAGGACATCAAGGCCATCCGCGAGCTGTACACGCCGTTTCAAGAAGTCGAGCCGTACGAGAACGTGGGCGTCTACCGCAACCAAGCGTACGGGTCGCATCCGCGGCAGCAGCTCGATGTGTTCGCACCCGACGGCATCGCCGAACCGCGGCCGGTGTTGATCTTCGTCCACGGCGGCGGGTTCGTCGGCGGCGAGCGCCGCACGCCCGGCACCCCGTTCTACGACAACGTCGGCGTCTGGGCTGCGCGCAACGGCTTCGTCGGCGTGACGATGTCCTACCGGCTGGCGCCCGAGTTCAAGTTTCCGGCCGGCCCCGACGACATCGGCGGCGCGGTCGCGTGGGTGCGGCAGAACATCGCGGCGCACGGCGGCGACCCCGACGCGATCGTGCTGCTCGGTCAGTCGGCCGGTGCCTCACACGTTGCCGCTTACGGCGCGAGCCCGAAGCGAGATGAAAACGTGCGCGCGATCGCGCTGATGTCGGGCGTGTACGACTACGAAGCGTTCGATCCGGCACCGAACGTCATTGCCTACACCGGCGAAGGCACGGCCGCGCTGAAGGCGGCGTCGGCGATCGAAGGCCTCGTTGCCTCGCGGCTGCCGGTGCTGGTGTGCGTTTCGGAATTCGACACGCCCCATTTCCACGAGCAAGCACATCTGCTCACCCAGGCGATCTATCATCGCGACGGGCGCGTTGCGAACTTCCAATACTTGCCGCGGCACAACCATCTTTCGCAGATCTCGCACCTCAACGCCAAGGGCATCGAGGACCAAGTCCTGAGCGACCGGCTCGCCGAGTTCGTGCGCGCCTACACCACGCCCGCTGTTCCAGCGTTTTAACGTGCGCGGGCCGGCGGTGTCGCGGGCCGCGGCGCTGGCCGTGCTCGTCGCATTGTGCGCGCAGCCGGCGCCGGCGGTTCGCGCTGCGGATCAACCGGCGACCGATACGGTTCGCTTGGCCATCAACACCGAGGCCTATAATAATCTGCCGCTGTTCGTGGCGATGGACAACGGCTATTTCCAGCAGCAGCACCTCAACATCGTCGTCGTTCCGTACACCGGTTCGTCGCTGACGCAACTGCCGTTCCTCGCGCGCGGCGAAATCGACCTGACCGGGATCGCACCGGCGCCCGGTCTGTTCAACCTCGGCACGCAGGGCTTCAACGTCAAGATCGTGGCGTCGCTCGGTGGTGCGCGGAAGGGCTGGAACGGCACGTCGTGGATGATGGTGCGCCAAGACCTGTGGGATGCGAAGAAGATCGCTAAACCCTCCGACCTGCGCGGGATGCACGTCGACGTTGCGGTCGCCGGATCGCCGAACGACATCCTGGCCCGCGAAACGATTCGCCTAGCGGGGTTGACGCCGTCCGACCTCACGCTCACGGACGCCGTGCGCACGCCACCCAGCTGGTTTTCGGCGCTGCGCAATCACGCGATCGACGTGCAGTGCGCCACCGAACCATACGCGACGCAGCTCGAGCGCGAAGGCCTCGCGCACAAATGGATCTCGTATCCCGACAGCGCTCCCTGGTTTCAGGATTTTTACCTTGCCGCCTCGCCGGCATTCGCGCGCGATCACCACGATGTGGTGCGGCGTTTTCTCATCGCCTATCTGCAAGGCGCGCGCGACATCACCAGTGCTGGTCCGGTCTGGCAGACGAAAATGGCCGCCGAGGTCTCGAAGTGGTCGCAGGTGCCGGTCGCGACCATCATGCAGATTCCGGGCCCGGCTTACCCCGGACCACAGGGCGCGGTGAACCTCGCCTCACTCGAGCGCGTGCAAAACTACTGGGTCGCGCAGGGGCTCGTGAAAACACCCGAGCCCTTAACCGACATTCTCGATCTCACGGCGCTCGGCGAAGCGCGAAAGGCACTCCGCATCCGATGAAATTCGGTGCTTTCGACCATCTCGACCGCGGCATCGTCAATACCAGCCAACAATACGAAGAGCGCCTGCAGCTGGTCGAGGCGTACGAGCAAAGCGGCTGGTTCCACGCGTTTCAGATGACCGAACATCACGGCACGCCGCTGGGAATGGCGCCGTGTCCGAGCATCTTCCTCGCCGCCGCCGCGCAGCGCACGACGACGCTGCGGCTGGGCACGCTCGTCTACACGCTGGCGGCCTATCATCCGTACCGCTTCTTCGAAGAGATCTGCATGATCGACCAGATGAGTTGCGGCCGCCTCGATTTGGGTGTGGGCCGCGGCGTCTCACCGATCGAGCTGAGCTTCCTCAACGTCGACATCAAAGACGCCGACGAAATGTACGCCGAGTCGCTCGAAGTGCTGCTGCGCATGTTCGCGGACGGCGCGGGCGGTACGCTGAACTTTCAGGGCAAGCACTATCAGTTCGACGACGCGCCGATCGTGATGGAGACCTTCCAGAAGCCGCATCCGCCGCTGTGGTACGGCATCGGCACCCCCGACCGCACGATCTGGGCGGCGAAGCATCGCGTGAATCTGATGACGAACCACAAGGCGGCGGACGCGCGCCTCATTCACGACCGCTACCAGCTCGAATGGGCCAACGCCGGGCACGATCCGCACGATTTCCCGTTCTTCGGCACGGTCAAGCACATGGTCATCGCCGACACCGACGAAGAAGCGCTGGCGTTAGCGCGGCCGGCCTACGCGATGTACACGAACCACACGACCCTGTTGTGGAAGCAGCGCAACATCCCACGGCTGCGCGCCTGGGTCGATGACTTCGACGAAGCGCGCGCCGGCGGTCTGGTCTTCGCGGGCAGCCCGAAGACCGTGCGCGACGCGCTCGCGAAGTTCATCGAGGAGTCCGGCATCAACTACCTCGCCTGCCGCGTCGCCTTCGGCGATCTCACCTTCGAGCAGTCACTGCACTCATTGGATCTGCTCACCAAACACGTTCTGCCCGATCTCGCCGATTTGGTGCCGGCCTGACCGGTTAGCCGCTCAGCCAGATGTAACGCGCGATGAGCAGAACGGCGACGAGGTAGAGAAGCGGGTCGACGGATTTGCCGCGGCCGCTCAGCAGCATGATCAGTGAGTAGCTGATCACGCCGAAGCTTACGCCGTTGGCGATCGAGAACGTCAGCGGCATCGTGACGACGGTGAGAAAAGCGGAGATGAGGACGGCGTAGTCGCCCCAGTCGATCGTCTTCAAACCGTCGAGCATCAGTGCGCCGACGACGATTAGTGCCGGTGCCGTAGCGGCGGCCGGAATCGCCGCCGCCAGCGGCCACAACACCATCGAGAGAAGGAACAGCACCGCGACCGTCGTCGAGACGAGGCCGGTGCGCCCGCCTTCTTCGATGCCGCTGGCGCTCTCGATGTACGCGGTCGTCGTGCTGGTGCCGAGGAACGCGCCGCAGATCGCCGCCAAACCATCGCACGCAAACGTGCGGCGCGCGCGCGGCAAGTTGCCGTCGGCATCGAGTACGCCGGCTTTATTGGCCAGCGCCACGAGCGTTCCGGTGGCGTCGAAAAAGTCGACGAAGAAGAACGTGAACACGACCGCGAGGATGCCGAGACCGGCCGCTGCGTGCAGATCGAGCGCGCCGATCAAGCCGGTTGGAACGATCGGCAATTGAACGATGCCGTTGGTGAAACCGGCGAACGGCACCATCGCGCCTTTGGGCCCGAAGTAGACCGGTGCGCGGGTGACGATCGCAAGGACGGTCGAGACGAGGATGCCGATCAGGATCGCCCCGGGAATCTTCCGCACCAGCAGCACCGACGTGAGGATCAAGCCGACCACCGCGATCAGCACGCCCGGCGACGTCATCGAGCCGAGCGTGACGAACGTGTCGGGGTTGGCCAGTACCGCCCCGCAGTTCTTGAGCCCGAGGAACGCGAGGAACATGCCGATGCCGGCGGTGACCGAGTACTTCAGGTGGTTGGGGATCGCGCGCACGACGGCTTGCCGCGCGCCGATGATCGCCAGGATCACGAAGATTGCGCCCGAGATCGCGACCGCGCCGAGCGCCGTCTGCCACGGGATCTTCTGGCCGAGCACGACCGTGAAGGCGAAGTAGGCGTTGAGGCCCATACCCGGCGCCTGCGCGAACGGGTAGCGCGCGACCAGCCCCATCAGGAGGCTGCCGATCGCGGCTGCCAGGGCCGTCACGACCAGCAGCTTGGCGAAGCCGTCTGGGATCTGAATGGCGTTGCCGAGGACCTGCGGGTTGACCAGCAGGACGTACGACATCGTGAGGAACGTGGTGAGCCCGGCGCGCAGTTCGCGCGGAATTGTCGACCCCGCCGCTGCGATACCGAAGTAGCGATCGATCATGAAGAAGGCTCCGCCGTGCAGCTTTTCTTCTCCCCCTGCCATTTGACAGACGTCGCCCGACCTGAGATGATACCGCGAACATTTTGAGGACGGAGCCGATGATGATCGAGCAGAGCGAAGAACGGACTGCGGAGCAAACTGAACTGGATCGGCGCTTTACGGCGATGCCGAAGGCCGAGATCCACGTGCATCTCGAGGGTGCCACGGCCCCCGATGCGTCGTACGCGATCGCGCGGCGGAATAAGGTCGACCTGCCCGTCGGCTCCCTCGACGAATGGCGCCGGTACTTCGATTTCCGCGACTTTCCGCACTTCATCGACGTCTACCGCAGCACGACCGACACGATCCGCACGACCGACGACCTCGCGTTGATGGTGGCCCAGTTCTACGTCGACCAGGCGCGGCAGAACGTGCGCTACTCGGAGTGCTTCATCAGCATGTCGCTGCATCTGCGGCGCCTGAGCGCGGCCGAGATCCTCGACGCGATCGCTCAGGGGAGCGAGCGCGGACAAACGGTGTCGAGCGCGCGCGTCGCATTCATCGCCGACATCTCGCGCGAGGATCCGCATACGCAAGGCGCCGTGCTCGACCTCGCGCTGTGGGGCCAGCGGCGCGGCTTGATCATCGGCATCGGCCTGGGCGGTCTCGAGAAAGAGTTTCCGCCGCACCTCTTCCGCGAGACCTACGCTCGCGCACGCGATGCCGGCTTGCACGTCGTCGCACACGCCGGCGAAGCCGCCGGCTGGGAGAGCATTCGCGGTGCGATCGACGATCTGCACTCGGAACGCATCGGCCACGGCATCCGCATCGTCGATTCGCCCGAGTACGCGGCGGTGATGGCCGAGCGTCAGATCCCGTTCGAAGTGTGTCCGGTGAGCAACTACGCGATCGGCTCGACGCCGATCGACAAGCCGCATCCGATCCGGCAAATGGTCGATCTGGGCATTCGCTGCACCGTCAACTCCGACGATCCGGCAATGTTCAGCACGAACCTGGCCGCGCAGTACGCCCTGCTGGCGGAACAGGGCTTCAGTTGGGATGAACTCTGGAAGCTCAACACGCAAACGCTCGATTCGACGTTCCTGAGCGCTGCGGAAAAGGCCGCGTACCGTCGCGAATGGGAAGATTTCGCCGCGTCGCTCGGCTAACTCAACCGGCGTGAATCAATACCCGCGTGACATGGTCGGCTACGGCGCGCATCCGCCGCATGCCGCCTGGCCGAACGGCGCGCGCCTCGCGCTGCAGATCGTGATGAACTACGAAGAGGGATCGGAGTACTCGATCCCCGACGGCGACGGCACCTCGGAGATGTACCTCACCGAAGTTCCGGGCGCCACCGTAGGGCCCGGCAAGCGCGACCTGATCGTCGAGTCGGTGTACGAATACGGCAGCCGGGCCGGGTTCTGGCGGCTGATGCGCATGTTCGCCGAGCGCAAGATCGACGTTACGGTATTCGGCGCGGCGCTCGCGCTCGAGCGCAATCCCGAAGCGGCGCGCGCGATCGCCGATGCCGGACACGAAGTGTGTTCGCACGGCTGGCGCTGGGTCGGCTTCCAAGATATGGATATCGATGAAGAGCGGGCGCAGATGAGGCGCGCGGTCGCATCGATCGAGCAGACGATCGGTCAACGTCCGCTGGGCTGGTACTGCCGGTATGCGCCGAGCATCAACACGCGCAAGCTGGTCGTCGAAGAGGGCGGCTTTCTCTACGATTCAGACGACTACAACGACGATCTGCCCTATTGGGTGCGCGTCGGTGAGAAACCGCATCTCGTCATTCCGTATACGCTCGATGCCAACGACATGAAGTTTTCGGTAGCGCCGGGATTCACGTCGGGCGACGGTTTCTTCAACTACCTCAAAGACGCGTTCGACGTGCTCTATGCGGAAGGCAAGACGACGCCGAAGATGATGTCGGTGGGCTTGCACACGCGCCTCGCCGGCCGGCCCGGCCGCGCCGCGTCGCTCGCGCGCTTTCTCGATTACGTGCTCGAGCATAAGGACGTGTGGGTCGCGCGGCGCATCGACATCGCGCGGCACTGGATCGCGCAGCATCCGGCGGAGAAGTACCTCTGAACGTGCTTCCGTCGCCGCTGGCCGGTCGCTTGGCGCAGCTCGCAGCGCTCGGCGCGACCGGCCAGGGCATCGACCGCCGTCTCTTCTCGGCCGAAGATGCGCAGGCGCGGACGCTGTTCGCGCAGTGGGCGCGCGCTTCGAACTTCACCGTCGAGCAAGACCGCGCCGGCAACGTGTTCGCGCGGCGTGCGGGCAAACGTGACGGTGCGGCGATCCTCAGCGGATCGCATCTTGACACGGTGCCGAACGGCGGCGCGTACGACGGCGCGTATGGTGCCGTGGCTGCGTTGTGCGCGCTCGAAGAACTCGATGCCGCCGGCATCGCGACGGAACATCCCATCGAAGCCGTCGCGTGGGCCGGTGAAGAGGGTAGCCGATTTCCGCTGGGTTGTTTGGGCAGCGGCGCGTTTGCCGGATTGAACGAACTCGCCGCGATCGACGCGCTGCGCGACGATGAGGGCGTAACGTTTGCCGCCGCGCGCGCGGCCGCGAACGGCTTGCTCGCCGGCGTGCCGGTGCGCGACGGTTTCCCGCGTCCCGCCGGCTACGTCGAACTGCACATCGAGCAGGGCCCGGTGCTCGAACACCGCCGGGTGCGCTTGGGCGTCGTCACCGCAATCGCGGGCCAGGTGCGCGTTGAAATCGAGATCGTCGGCGAAGCGGGACATGCGGGCACGGTCCCGATGGAATTGCGTCACGATGCGTTGAGCGCGGCGGCGGAGCTGGCGCTCGCGCTCGAAGCCGCGGCGCGCACGATCGGCGAGTGCGTGCTGACGGTCGGACATCTCACCGTGTATCCGAATCAAACCAACGTCGTGCCCGGACGCGTCGTGCTGCGGATCGACGCGCGCAGCGTCGATGAGGCGCGCCTCGTGGCGTTGCGCGCCGCAATCGAGGACTGCGCAGTTCGCGCGGCGGCCGCGCGCGGCGTGCGCATCACGGCGACGCCGATCGAAGAACGCCGCGTGGTGGCGATGGACCAGCGGCTGCGCGGCGCGGTGGCGGCCGCGATCGCGGAACTCGGCGAGCGGGCGATCGATCTGCCGAGCGGTGCGGGACACGACGCGATGTGCGTCGCAGCGGTAGCGCCGGCGGCGATGATCTTCGTTCCGAGCGCCGGTGGTCTCAGCCACGTGGGGAACGAGTACACCACGCCCGAGGATTTGCAACTGGGCGTCACGGCGCTCACCCGGTCGATCGCGGCGATCGACCGTCTCTTGGCAAAGGACTGATACGTGCGCTTTTTCATCTGCGGGTCGGCGCTCACGGGGCAACCCGATCACAAAAATCTCGGCGAAGCAAAACTCGTCGGTCCGGCGCAAACCGCTGCGAAGTACCGTCTGCACTCGGTCCGCGGCGAGCACCCCGGGATCTACGAAGTGGCCGAGGGCGGGGTCTCGATCAAGGGCGAGGTGTACGAGATGAGCGACGCGCAGCACGCGCACTTGATCTCAACCGAACCGCCCGATCTCTACGAGTCGCCGATCGAACTCGAAGACGGCAGCAAGATCAGCGCGATGATCTACCCGCGCGACCTGATCGAGTCGCGCAAGTATCCCGACATCTCGCAATACGGCGGCTGGGCCGCGTTCAAAAAAGCCAACCCCTAAACGGGCGGCGGCGCCGGCGGGCCGAAGCCGATGACGATGTAGGCGCACTTCTGGCAGAGCAGGATCTCGGCCGGAAATTTTTGCGGCGAACCGGGCTTTACGTCGTAGTTCGAGTACATCGTGCCGGCTTCGGGCGGTTTGAAACAGCCCGTGCAAGCAACTTCGCCGCCGGTCGCTTCCTGGACATCGCGCCGCGTATAGTACTCGACGACATCTACGATGGTCATGGGATGCGGGTCTCCTTAGCTTCCACGATACGTTGAGTAGCCCCACGGCGACAAGAGCAGCGGGACGTGATACTTGCGGGCGGCGTCGTCGACGTGAAACCGGATCGTGATCTCGTCGTAGAACGCGGGCACGTTCTTGGCCGCGAAGTACGGCGCGACGCTGAAGATCAGTTCGTACATGCCGGCCGACAGGATCTCCGCCATCGGGTTATCGGTGCGGCCGTCCGCATTCGTGACCGATGTCGAGACGTGCGTGCGCACGTTCCCGTCGACCGCAAAGAGCATGACGGTGATGCGCGCAGCCGGCTGTCCGGTCGAGGTGTCGAGCACGTGCGTCGAAAGCATTAGGGGCCTTTCGCGCCGGAATCGATCCAGGCCCCGAGCGTGGCGCGTTCGGCGTCGGTCATGTTGGTCACGTTCCCCAGCGGCATCGCTTTGCTCGCGACCGCTTCGGTTCGGATCAGCGCGGCGTTGGCAACGATATGTTCGGGCGTGTCGAGTAAGATGCCCGCGGGCGGCGCGCTGAAACCGGCTTGGGTCGGGTGCACGGAGTGGCAGACGGCGCAGCGCTGCGCGACGATCGGCGCGATCTGCGCGTAGCTGACGGCCGGTCCGTTGACCGCGACCGCCGGCGCGTGCGGCGCGCCGAACCACGCGATGATCGCAATGAGCACCAGCGCCGCGACCGGCAGCGCAACGACGACCTTTTTGAAGTGCGTGAGCACGTAGAAGCGGCGCACCAGCACGCCCGCGATCGAGAGCCCGGGCAGCACGAGCCATCCGTAGGGCCCGCTGTAGGTCATCGGATAGTGATTGCTGATCATGATGAACAGCACGGGCAACGTGAAGTAGGTGTTCTGCACCGAGCGCTGCTTGCCGAGGAAACCCGGCCGCGTGTCGGGCACTTCGCCGGCACGCAGTTGGCGCACGACCCTGCGCTGACCCGGGATGATGATGAAGAAGACGTTCCACACCATGATCGTGCCGATCACGGCGCCGACGTGGATGAACGCGGCGCGCGCGCCGAAGATGTGGAAGAATCCCCAATCGAAGATCAGCAAGAAGATGCCGATCGATGTCCAGAGCGCGAACTCGTTCTGCTCGAACACGCGGCACAGCGCATCGTAGATGAACCAGCCCAGCACGATCGAGCCGATGCTGATCGCGATCGCGGCCGGCGGCGTGAGGTCCATGACGCTCTTGTCGATCAGAAACGTCGACGCGCCGGCCCAATACACGATGGCGAGCATCGCCATGCCCGAGAGCCACGTCGAGTACGCTTCCCAGTAAAACCAGTGCAGGTGGTTGCTGAGCGGCTCGCCCACCGGGCCGGTGAGGTACTTCTCGTTGTGATAGAAGCCGCCGCCGTGCACCGACCACAGCTCGCCGTCGATGCCGCGCCGCTTCTCCGCATCGCTCACCTGCCGGTTGAGGTTGTCGTCGAGCCAGACGAAGAAAAAGGACGCGCCGATCCACGCGATCCCCGCGGTGACGTGGAACCAGCGTACGAGCAGGCTCAGCCAGTCGAGCACATAGGCTTGCATTAGTTGACGGCGTCTTCGATGCGCAGCTTGGCGATCTTCGCGATTTCCGCGAGGGCCGTTGCGATCTCCGCGGTTCGCTCGTTGTTACGGCGGTGCGCCAGCGCGGCGAGAATCGAGTCCTTCGTGTTCTCGCGGGCGCAGATGACGAACGGAAAGCCGAAGCGCTCGCGATAGGCGCCGTTGTCGGCATCGAAGCGCGCGATCTCCGCCGGCGTGAGCGCAGCGAGGCCCGCCCCGGCCTGTTCGGCGGCCGATGCGGCCGTCAACCGGCCCTCGCGCGCGACGCGGCCGGCGAGATCGGGATGCGCGCGGATCAGCGCGACCTGCGCGTCTTCACCGGCAGCAGCCACGACCGCGACCATCGCGGCGTGCAGCGCAGCGCGGTCGGCAAACGGCCGCGCCGCGGCGGCAGCACGCGCGATCCAGGGTGAATCTTCGAACGCGAAACCGATTTCCGCGACGAACGCATCGCGCGGACAGGTATTGAGGTGTTGCAGCGTCGTCATCGAAAGGCGCTCGCATGGGTACGCTCTTGATTCGCGATGCGGCGCACGTCGAGACGTTCGACGATGCGAACCACGTGCTGCGCGACGCATCGATCTTCGTGCGCGACGGCGCGATCGAAGCGCTCGGGCCGGCCGCAGAGCTGCCGCGCGACGCGGACCGCGTGGTCGATGCGCGCGGCTGCATCGTCATTCCGGGACTCGTGAATACCCATCACCACTTCTTTCAGACGTTGACCCGCGCGGTTCCCGGCACGCAGGACGTCGAGCTGTTCGATTGGCTCGTCACGCTCTATCCGATCTGGGCGCGGTTGACGCCCGCCGCCCTGCGCAGCGCGACCGCCGTCGCCTGTGCCGAATTGCTGCTCTCGGGCTGCACGACGGCGAGCGATCACACCTATCTGTGGCCGAACGGCTGCCGCATCGATGATGAGATCGCTGTCGCGCGCGAGATCGGCCTGCGCTTCCACGCCTCGCGCGGCTCGATGTCGGTCGGACGCTCGAAGGGCGGCTTGCCGCCGGATTCCGTGGTCGAAGATGAGGCCGCGATCATCGCCGACACGCAGCGCGCGATCGCGACGCATCACGACGCCGGCCGTTTCGCCATGACGCGCATCGTCGTCGCGCCGTGTTCGCCGTTCTCCGTGTCGCCCGACTTGATGCGCGAGAGCATCGCGCTCGCGCGCAGTTGCGGCGTGCATTCGCACACGCATCTGGCCGAGACGCTCGATGAGGAACGCTTCTGTATCGAGCGGTTCGGCTGCCGGCCGGTCGAACTCGCGGAGCAGCTGGGGTGGCTCGGGGCCGACGTGTGGCACGCGCACATGGTGCATCCGTCGGCCGCGGAAGTCGGCGTGCTCGGTGCGACCCACACCGGCATCGCGCATTGTCCCACCTCGAATATGCGGCTGGGCAGCGGCGTCGCGCCGGTGCGCGCGCTGCTCGCTGCCGGCGCGCGCGTAGGTCTCGGCGTCGACGGTTCGGCGTCCAACGATAGCTCGCACCTGCTCGATGAAGTGCGTCACGCGTTGCTGCTGCAGCGCGTTGCGGGCGGAGCAAAAGCCGTCACCGCGCACGAGATGCTGCGCTTGGGAACGCGTGGCGGGGCGGAAGTCCTCGGCCGCGACGACGTGGGTTATCTCGCGCCCGGCATGGCGGCGGATCTGGCGGGCGTGCGGCTCGACACGTTGCCGATGGCCGGCGGCGCCGTGCACGATCCGCTCGCCGCGCTCGTCTTCTGCCGCCCCGCCGGCGTCGATTTCACGATCGTCAACGGCAAGCCGCTCGTCGAACACGGCGCGTTGATCGCGCTCGACGTCGAGCGTCTCGTCGCAAAGCACAACGAACTCGCGAGAAAGCTTGTAAGCGACGGTTAACCGCTGCCCTTCGATGAGCTCAGGGTGACACGGGTTCGCGCGTCGATGCTTGCTGCGCGGTCATGGCGGCGAGAACGCGGCCGGGCGTGAACGGCATGTCGGAAACCCACGCGCCGGTAGCGTGATGGATCGCGGCCGCGACGGCGGCGCCGAAGGGGACGAGCGGCATCTCCGACATCCCGCGCGCACCGAAGGGTCCCTGCGGATCGGGCGTTTCCATAATCACGGAGTAGATTTGCGCCGGTACGTCGAGCGCGGTCGGCAAGAGATAGTTGCTGAAGTGCGGCGTTTGGATGCGGCCCTGCGCGATGCGAAAATCCTCGGTGAGCGCGTAGCCGATCGCTTGCGCGACGCAGCCTTCGATCTGCGCTTCGACCTGTTGACGGTTGATCGCGCGGCCCACGTCGTTCACGCTGACCACGTTGAGTACCGCAACTTCGCCGGTCGTGATGTCGACCTCGACCTCGACCGCTTGCGCGACGTAGCCGTACGCATAGTGCGGCGTTCCGTGACCGTTCTCGTCGAACGGCGTCGTCGGGTTGGGCTTGAACTGCACCGTCGCTGCGGGCGCGCCGCCGGTGGCGAGATTGCGCAGCGCGAGTTCGGCCGCGTCCTTCACCGCGCGTCCGCCCATCAGCGTCATGCGGGACGCCGATGCGGAGCCGGCGTTCGGCGCATCGGCGGTATCTTCGGCAATGATCGCGACCGCGTCGAGCGGCAGGTTCAGCGTTTCGGCGGCGATCTGGCGCAGGATCAAGTGCGCGCCCTGGCCGACGTCGGCAGCACCGATGCTCACGCGCGCCGCGCGCACGCCGTCGAGCACCACGAGTTCCACCGTTGCCGTCGCCTGTTCGGGAAAACCGAACGAATAGCCGACGTTCTTGACGCCGCTGGCATAGCCGATGCCGCGGCGTTTGCGCGAGTTCACGTCGTGCGTGACCGGGGTGAGACGCAGCGCGGCTTCTTCGATGCAGCGCTCGAGCACCGGGAGGGCGCTGACGCCGGGCGGCATTACGGTGCCCGACGAGTTGAGGCTGCCTTCGCGGTAGAGATGCTTGCGGCGCACGTCCAGCGGGTCGAGCTTCAGCGCGTGCGCGACGCGCGTCATCATCGATTCGGCCGCGAAGTGCGCTTGCGGGCCGCCGAAGCCGCGGAACGCGCCGCTCGGCACGTTGTTGGTGTAGCAGGCGTAGCCGTCGACGCTGATGTTGGGGATGTCGTAGGGCCCGTGCGCGAACGTCATCGCGCCCTTGAGCACTTCGATGCTGGTTGACGCGTAGGCGCCGCCGTCGGCGATCAAGGTCGTCTCCACCGCGGTGATCGTACCGTCGCGCTTCGCGCCCCACTTCGCCGTGATGAAGAACGGATGGCGTTTGTGATGGCCGATGATCGATTCTTCGCGGCTCCAGCGAATCGACGCCGGACGCTTGAGCACCCACGTCGCGAGCGCGACCAGGCACTGCACCGACATGTCCTCGCGGCCGCCGAACGCGCCGCCGATCTTCGCGTACTTCACGACGACCCGATCTTCGTGCAGTTCCAGGATCTCGGCGAGTTGCTTGCGATCTTCGTGCAGCCACTGCCCGGCGGTTTCGACGACGAGCCGTCCCGCTTTGTCGAAATACGCAATGCCCGCATCGGGCTGCAGATAGGCGTGTTCTTGCCACTGCGTCGAGAACGTGCCTTCGACGATCACGTCGGCCTCGTCGAACGCGCGCGCGGTATCGCCGCGCCGGATCTTCTGGTGCAGCAGCACGTTGTCGCGATCGTGGTGCACGCGCGGCGCACCGGGCTTCATCGCCTCGCGCGGATCGCTCACGATCGGCAAGTCTTCGTACTCGACGCGAACGAGCGCCGCACCGCGCGCGGCGGCAATGTCGGTTTCGGCCGCGACGAGCGCGACGCGGTCGCCGTCGTGCCGCACGGTGTCATCGCACAGCACGGGCTGGTCGGAATCGATCAGGCCGTAGCGGTTGTGCGGCACGTCCTTGGCGGTGAGCACCGCGATCACGCCCGGCACGGCCATGGCTGCCGTGGTGTCGATCGAGACGATGCGCGCGTGTCCGCGGCGCGCGAACACCGTCTTCAGGCGTACCATGTCCGCGGTGATCAGATCGGCCGGATAGTTGGCCGCGCCGGTGACTTTATCCAGCGCATCGTGACGCGGATGCGACGTGCCGATATGCGTCACGTGCCGACCTCGATGCGCAGCGCTTCGGCGTCGACCTCGGCGGCCGATGCGATCGCGGTGAGGATCTTCGCGTAGCCGGTGCAGCGGCAGATGTTGCCGCTGATCGCGCTGCGGATGTCGGCCGTCGCCGGTTCGGGACATTCGTCGATGAGCTTCGCGCCGGCCATGATCATGCCCGGAATGCAGAAACCGCACTGCACCGCGCCGTGATCGATGAAGGCCTGTTGCACCGGATGCAGCACCGCGCCGTCGGCCAAGCCTTCGATCGTCGTGATTGCCGCGCCGTGCGCCTGCGGGGCGGGGACGAGGCACGACATCACCGCGCGGCCGTCGAGCCACATCGTGCACGCGCCGCACTCGCCCTCGGCGCAGCCTTCTTTCGCGCCGGTGAGGCCGGCAACGTCGCGCAGCGCATCGAGCAGCGAGAGATGCTGCACGTCCTCGAGCGTGTAGTGCCGTCCGTTGATCGTGGTATCGACGGTGCCCTCAAACGGCAGCACGGCTTGCGCGGGTGCGGGCGTTTCGAGCAGCACGGGTTCGACGGCGAGCCCGTTGGCTTCGGTGCCGTCGGCGATTTGATCGAGCGCGCGTTCCACCAGCGCGGCGACGGTCGTGCGCCGGTAATCCGCCGTCGCGCGGATGTCGTCGATCGGCGCGATCGCCGCAGCGGCTAGTGACGCCGCGCGCATGCGCGCCGCACGATCGAGCGTGCTCCCGGCGAGCGAGGCTTCGGCTTCCGTGACGCGCACGATCGTCGGCGCGACGCAACCGAGTGCGATGCGCGCTTCGACGACGCGCGGCCCGTCGAATTCGATCACGATCGCGACGCTGATCACCGAGATCGCCTGCGCTTTGCGCAAGCCGAGTTTGAGAAAGATGCCGCGGCGCGAGGGACCGAGTTTGCGCACCGAGATCGAGTGCACCAGTTCGCCCGGCGCGAGCGCCGTTTTGCGAAAGCCCGTGCAGAACTCGGCGATGCCGAGGCTGCGCCGGCCCGCCGCGCCTGCAATTTCGACTTCGGTGTCGAGAACGAACAGCGCCGCGATCGTATCGTTGGCCGGCGACGCGGTGACGAGATTGCCGGCGATCGTGCCGCGCGCGCGAATTTGCGGCGCGCCGACTTCGGCACACGCTTGAACGAGCGGCAGCGCTTCGCGGCGGAACGTCGCCGATCCGAGCACGTCGTTGTGCGTGGTGAGCGCGCCCATGGTCAAACGATCCGCGTCTTCGGTGATGAAGCGCAGCTCGGGCTCGAGGGCCGTCAGGTCGATCAGCTTAGTTGCCTTGTTGCCCCGGCCAAGCTCAACCATAACGTCGGTGCCCCCGGCAATCAGCCGGGTATCGGCGCCCGCGCGGGCGAGTTCGGAGAGAGCGTCGGCAAGCGAGGTCGGCCGACGATAGACCTCGATCATCTCCATATGTTCGGATTTCCCAGTTTCGGCTCTTCTTTCAGATTGTCACATCTGCGTATCTCCGCACGTGACGATTGGCGCACGGCGACGGAGCGTATGCTCCCCAAAGGGTCATCATGCACCTGACGGATGTCGAGCGGGACAAATTGCTGCTCAGCTATGCAGCCGACATGGCGTGGCGGCGGAAGGCGCGCGGCGTGAAGCTCAACCATCCGGAATCGATCGCGATCATCGCCTCGTTCGTGCTCGAAGGCGCGCGCGACGGGCGCAGCGTGGCCGATCTGATGCAGGCCGGCCGGGCCGTGCTCACGCGCGAAGACGTCATGGAGGGCGTGCCCGAGATGATCGAGTCGGTCCAAGTCGAGGCGACGTTTCCGGACGGAACCAAACTGGTCACCGTCCACGAGCCGATCCTATGATTCCCGGTGAAATTTTCGTTCAGGCTGGCGAGGTGGAGCTGAAGCCCGGGCGCCGCCGCGTCACGCTCACGGTGAGCAACACCGGCGACCGGCCGATCCAAGTCGGATCGCACGCGCACTTCGCCGAGGTCAACAGCGGGCTCGCGTTCGATCGCGCCGCCGCGCGCAACATGCTGCTCGACATTCCGGCGGGCACGGCGGTGCGCTTCGAGCCCGGCATCGAGCGCCCCGTCGATCTGGTGGAAGCCGCGGGCGAGAAACGCTTCGCATGAAAATTTCGCGCGAACAGTACGCCCGGCTGTACGGGCCGACGACCGGCGACCGGATGCGCCTCGCCGACACCGGTCTGATCGTCGAGATCGAACGCGACCTCACCGGCTTCGGCGACGAACTGAGTTTCGGCGGCGGTAAAGTCATTCGCGATGCGATGGGCCAGCATCCGTCGATCTCGCGCGCCGACGGTGCGCTCGACACCGTCATCACGAACGCGATCGTCATCGACGCCGGCGGTATCTACAAAGCGGACATCGGACTGCGCGACGGGCGCATCGCCGGCATCGGCAAAGCCGGCAATCCGTACATCATGGACGGCATTACGCCCGGAATGATCGTCGGCGCTTCGACCGAAGCGATTGCGGGCGAAAGCTTGATCGTCACCGCGGGCGCGATCGACACGCACATCCATTTCATCTCGCCGCAACAGGTCACCGCCGCAATCGGCAGCGGCGTCACGACGATGATCGGCGGCGGCACGGGGCCCGCATCGGGCACGAACGCAACGACTTGCACGCCCGGCGCGTGGCATCTCGATCAGATGCTGCTGGCCACCGAGTCGCTGCCGGTGAACGTCGGATTTCTCGGCAAGGGGAATGCGACCGGACTCGCGCCGCTGCGCGAGCAGATCGACGCCGGTTGTCTCGGTCTGAAGCTGCACGAAGACTGGGGCTCGACCCCACGCGCGATCGACGCCGCCCTCACCGCGGCGGATGAAGCCGACGTGCAAGTGGCGATTCACACCGACACGCTCAACGAGATGGGTTTTCTCGAAGAGACGATTCGCGCGATCGCCGGCCGCACGATTCACACCTATCACACCGAAGGGGCGGGCGGCGGCCACGCGCCCGACATCATCCGCATCGCCGGCGAATCGTACGTGCTGCCGTCGTCGACCAATCCGACGCGGCCCTACACCGTCAACACGCTGGCCGAACACCTCGACATGCTGATGGTCTGCCATCATCTCGATCCGTCGATTCCCGAAGACGTCGCGTTCGCCGACTCGCGCATCCGCGGCGAGACCATCGCGGCCGAGGACGTGCTGCACGATCTCGGCGCGATCAGCATGATGTCCTCGGACTCACAGGCGATGGGCCGCGTGCACGAAGTGATCATGCGCACCTGGCAGACCGCGCACAAGATGCGCGTGCAGCGCGGGCCGTTGCCGGGCGAGCGTGAGGGCAGCGACAACCTGCGCGTGAAGCGATACGTAGCGAAATACACGATCAATCCCGCCATCACCCACGGCATCGGCACGTATGCGGGCTCGGTCGAGGTGGGGAAGATCGCCGATCTCGTCGTGTGGAAGCCCGCATTCTTCGGCTTTCGGCCCGAACTCGTGATCAAGGGCGGCACGATCGCCTACGCCGCGATGGGCGATCCGTCGGCATCGATCCCGACGCCGCAGCCCGAGCGCATGCTGCCGATGTGGGGTGCGTTCGGCGCCGCGCCGGCGGCCGGCTCGTTCACATTCGTTTCGAAGCGCGGCCTCGAGTGCGGGATGTCCGAACGCGTCCGCTCGCGCCGCACGTTCTTGCCGGTGATGAATTGCCGCGCGATCGGCAAGCGGGATATGGTGCACAACGCTGCGTTACCGCACATCGAGGTCGATCCGAAGACGTACGCGGTGCGCGCCGACGGCGAACTGATGACGTGCGAACCCGCAACGGTGCTGCCGCTCGCGCAGCGGTACGCGCTGTTCTGATGTTTCGCCGCATCGACGCCGTGCTCGGCAACCTCGCCACGTTCCCCGTCGGCACGCGCACGGTGGAACGCTTGCCGGTGGCGAGCAGTGCCATGACCCGCCGGCTCATCCGGCTGCCCTCGACCATCGGCGACCTCGGCCTGATGCTCGAGGGCGAGCAGCGCCTTCGTGACGGCGACGTGCTCGTGGCGGATGCGACGCGCGTGCTCGCGATCGAGGTCGTGCCGGAAGACGTGTTGATCGCCTATCCCGATTCCATTCCGCAGGCGGTCGAGATCGCGCACGCGTTCGGCAACCGGCACATTCCGGTCATCCGGGAAGGCGACGCGATCGTGGTGAGTTATGCGGCCCCGCTCGAAGAACTGCTCCAACGCAGCGGCGTGCGTTACGAGCGCTGCGCGCGCGTACTGGAACGGCCGTTCGTTTACGCGCACGCCCCGCACACGCACGCATGATCGATCCGCGTTTTCTGCAGTTGTGCGACAGCGCGTTTCCGAGCGGCGCCTTCTCGCAGTCGTTCGGTCTCGAGACGGCGATCGCAGAACGCGGCATCGCGGATGCGGCGGCCGTGCGCGCGTGGATCGTCGAATACCTCGAACGCGGCCTGGCGACGTGCGATGCGCGCGCGTTCGTGCTCGGCATGCGCGCCGTCGCGACCGTGGCTGAACTCGACGGAATGCTGGCGGTCTCGGTGTTTCCCGCCGACGTCCGCGCCGCGAATCGCCGCTTGGCGCGCGCGACGCTCGAAGCGTATCTCGCGATGGGGATCGCGGACGAGGCGATCGGTGCGTACCGCGATGCGATTCTGGCCGGCGCCGCGAGCGGTCAGCACGCGCTCGCGTGCATGCTCGGCTACCGCGCGATCGGCGCGCGCATCGAAGACGCCGTGTGCGCGTATCTCAGTTCCGCCGCGGCGGCGCTGGCGGCCGTGGCAGCGCGCGCGGTGCCGCTCGGGCAGCGCGACGTCGGCGCGCTCTTGTGGTCGCTGCGCGCGCCGATCGCGGAGTTCACGCGCAGCGCCTGCGCGGCGGCGTCGCTCGACGATCTGACCTCGAGTGCGCTCCACTGCGAGATCGATGCAATGCGGCACGCAGCGCTCGACGCGCGGTTGTTCGCGTCGTGAGCGCGGTGCGCATCGGCGTCGGTGGGCCGGTCGGCGCCGGGAAGACGGCGCTCGTCGAGCGGCTGGCGCGCGCGTTCTACCCGCGCGTCGATCTGGCTGTCGTGACCAACGACATCTACACGCGCGAGGACGCGCTGATCCTGACGCGCAGCGGCTGTTTGCCGCCCGAACGCATCGTCGGCGTGGAAACCGGCGGTTGCCCGCACACCGCGATCCGCGAAGATGCCTCGATGAATCTCGAAGCGATCGCCGAGCTCGAAGCGCGCTTTCCGCAGCTGCGCCTGGTGATCGTCGAGAGCGGCGGCGACAACCTCGCCGCTACCTTCAGCCCCGATCTCGCCGACGTGACGATCTACGTCATCGACGTGGCCGGCGGGGACAAGATTCCGGCCAAGGGCGGACCCGGCATCACTAATGCCGATCTGCTCGTGATCAACAAGATCGACTTGGCACCGCATGTCGGCGCCGATCTCGAACGCATGCGGCGGGATGCGGGCGCCGCCCGCGGAACGCGTCCGTATCTGTTCACCGACATGCGGCACGGTACCGGACTCGATCCGTTGATGGAATTCGTCGCCCAGGCCGCGCTGCTCGACGCCGCTTCGTGAGAAATGCCGGCAGCATCGCGCTGACGTGCGATGCGAGCGCGGGCCGCACGCGTCTGGCGACGATTCGTTGCGAGGGGCTCTCGCGCACGAGTCGCGCCTTCGCCGCGCCGCGCGGCGCGATTCGCCTCATGCTCTCGGCGCTCGGCCCCGGCGTACTGGCCGGCGACCATTTCAGCATCGACGGGGCGCTCGCGGAACGAGCGTCGCTCACCGCATTCGGTCAGATGGCGACGCCGGTGTTTGCCGGCGCAGATGTGTCGCAAACGCGCGCGGTCTGGCACGTGGCCGACGGCGCAACGCTCGTCGTTGCGAGCGAACCGCTGCTGCTCGAACCCGGTAGCGAGCACGCCGCCGGCGCCTCATTCGCGGTCGAAGGCAGCGGCAGCGCGATCGTGATCGACACGTTCGGCTTGCGCGGTTCGGCGCGGCTGTCGATGCGCACGCGGGCGACGCTCGACGGGCGCCTCGCGTACCGCGACGCGTACGACATCGCGAGCGGCCTCGACGGCGCATTCGGCACCGTTACGCTGATCGCGGCGGCTGCCGATGCGCGCGACGCGTTCCTCGCGCGTGCATCCGCGGTTGCGGCAAACGCGAACGAGGTGCGCATCGGATGCGGCGAGACGGCCGGTGCCGCGATCGTTCGTTTGCACGGTGCGCGCGTGTGGGACGTGCGCGCCGCGGCCTTGCGCATCGCCGGCGCTACGGGGCCGTGATTTCCCGCGTGTCGCGTTCGAGCGCGGCGTACTCGCGGTCCCACGCACCGCTCTCGATGTGACGCTTCGCGCGCATTGCCAGATGCTCGAATGCGCGCCCGGTGTACGGACCGAGCGCAACGCGGCGCAGTTCGATCGCCGGGCGCAAGTGATCCCACATGTCGCTGAACGTGTCGGCGTACTCGGCCAGCACCAGGCTTTCCGCCACGCCGCCCTTGGAGATCAGCACGGAGATGTGCTCGAGAAAGCGCAGCGTTTCGCCCATCTGGCGGAATTCTTCGGGGACGAACTTCGGATCGGTCAATTGGGTGCGGTAGGCGGGGTCGGTGCGCACGCGCTCGGCCACGGCCCGAAGATTTTCACGCGCAGCGGTCGTGCCCGGCGAGTCCATGAAATCGATCAGTCGCAGGTAGATGACCATTTCGTTGGCATTGCGGTTGTGCCGTAATTGACGGAACGCCGCGACCGCCGTTACGGCGACGATGATCGCGGTGATGATGGCCGCAATGGCGGCAGCCCACCCCGAGTCCAACAATGCTTGCCTAACTTAGAGAGAGACGAGGTCCACGCACCCCTTCCCGTGGAACGCATCCAGGTGCTGCTTCAACAACGCCGGTTCATTTCTATTGGGATGTTTTTGGCCGTTGCGGCCATCGCCGGATGCGCGGGCGGCAGCACTTCAGGTCCGGTTCCCTCGGCCACGGCCACGGCCAGCCCGGGCTCGGCGAACACCACGCTCGTGGCGATCCCCACCACACCAGGCAACGTTGCGTTGACGGCCATTGCCGGAATTACGCCCGGCTTTGCGATCGGTTCCGGCGCACCGGCGAACCTGACGGCGACCATGACCGAGAGCGCGACCGCACCGTCGGGCGCGCCGACCTTGTCGGTGGCGCGCAAGACGCAGTCCGCAACCGACGGCATCACGCCGTTTCTCTACGTCACGGCGACGTTCTCGGCCAACGTTCCCTCGGGCGTCGTCCTCTCGGAACTGCTGCAGCTTTCGAACGCGCTGCCGGCCAACGCCGACTACTTCTGCGCGATCACCGACCTCACGGCCAACTCGCAGACCGTCACCTTCGGGCCCGCCGTGCCGGCGAACGGCTTTGTGACGATCCCCAACGGCACCGCGACGGGCACGACGAACGCGGCGCCGAGCACTCCGTCGTTCCAGGGCGGCCACACCTACCTCTTCGAGTTCTACGAACTGCCGGTCTCATCGGCCACGCCGACCCCCTCGCCGAGCCCGACGGCCGGCGGTTCGGCCTCGCCGAGTCCGTCCCCGAGCGCTACCGCCAGCAGCAGCGCGGCCCCGACGCCGACCGCGACCGCCACGAGCGCCGGAACGGCGACGGCGCCGCCGGTTTTCACCTTCACCGGCCCGAGCGCAACGAGCGCCCCGGTCACCCCGCCGAACGCTCCGCCCGCGTTCTCCGTCGGCGGATCCGGCTACGGCAGCCACAGCGCGCAGGTCTCGATTTCGCTCGGCGCCGCGACCACCTCAGGCGCTTACAGCATGACGGCGGAACTCGGCAGCGTCGGCGACATCACCTCGAACAACTTCCCGTTCTACACCGGCAGCGCGGCGACGCCGCTGTTCTACGTCCAGCTCGAGCCGACCGCATCCGTGACGTTCTCCCAGACCCCGGCCATCACGGTGAACGTGAACAGCTTCGGCAGCAGCAACACCTGCAGTCTCTTCATCTACGCGAACACCGGTGGGTCGTCGTACCAGTGGCTCCAAGTCCCCAACACGATCGTGAACGTCAGCGGCACCCAGGTGGTGATCCCGGCGGCCTCGGCGCCCGGCGTGACCCTGCAATACTTGCCGACGCAGTCGCAGGTCGGGTTCATCGGCTGTTAGCCCGGCAAGCCCGGCGCGGCTGAAGGCGTCCCCTCGCTAAATGCTCAAAAAGTGAAGATGTTCATGTGCGAGGGGCAGCGTTGGCAGTAGCACTCGGGACGGAGCCGTTCATCGACGTGGTCCGCCGCGTGGCGGCGCAGCGCGGCGACGCGCTCGCGGTCGACGAGCTCAGCTACAGCGAGCTGTGGAGTCAGACGGGCCGCATCGCCGGTAAGCTCGCTGCGCGCGGTGTCGTACGCGGCGACCGGGTCGCCATCTATTCCGAGAACCGGCGCGGGTTCGTGCTCGCCTATTTGGCGCTGCTGCGCCTGGGCGCGATCGCGGTGCCGACCAACGTGCTCTACCGCGCCGCCGACCTCGGGAACATTCTCAGCGATGCCACGCCGCGCGTCGTCGTGGGCTCTGCACAAACCCGGCCCCACGTGCCCGCCGACGTCCCGTTCGTCGATGCGGCCGAGATCGAAGCGTGGGCGAAGGACACGACGCTGCCGTCGTCGTTCGATGACGTCGCGGTCGCGCCCGACGACGTCGCGGTCATGATCTACACGAGCGGCACGACAGGCCGCGCCAAGGGCGCGCTGATCACGCACGGCAACCTCTCCGCCATCGCCGCCCAAGTCGGCGCGGCGTGGCACTGGACGAGCGCTGATACGCTGCTGATCACGCTTCCGCTCTTCCACGTGCACGGGCTGTGTGCGGGACTCAACGGCACGCTCGCGGCCGGCGCGCACGCGATCATTCATGAGCGGTTCGACGTCAACGAAGTGGTGAAGCTCTTGCAGTCGGGGACGGTGACGCTGTTCTTCGGCGTGCCGACCATGTACGTGCGCTTCATCGAGAAGATCCCGCCGCAGAAGTTTCCGCACGTGCGGCTGTTCGTGTCGGGATCGGCCGCGCTTCCCGCCGACGTGCACCAAGCGTTCGAAGAGAAGTTCGGCGCGTCGATTCTCGAGCGCTACGGTTCGACCGAATTCGGCTTTCCGCTGGGCAACCGCTACGAGGGCCCCCGCGTCGTCGGCAGCGTGGGCGTGCCGATGCCGGGCGTCGAGGTGACGATCGTTGCGCCGAAGACGACCGATCGGGTCGCGCCGGGTGAGGTCGGCGAACTGCTCGTTTCCGGCCCCAATGTGTGTCACGGCTATTGGGACCGTCCCGAAGCGATGGCCGATGCGTTCGTCGATTTCGACGGGCGGCGCTGGTTCCGCTCGGGCGATTCGATGCGCTTTGATCCCGAAGCCGGCGTCTACATCGTGATGGGCCGGCTCAAGGAGCTGATCATCAGCGGCGGCTTCAACGTGTATCCGTTGGAAGTCGAAGCCGAAATGCGCCTCTATCCGGGCGTGCGCGATGCGGCGCTGGTGGGCGTGCACGACGCGGCGCGCGGTGAGATTCCGGTGGCGTTCATCGAAGCCGACCCGGGCTTCGATTCCGACGCGTTCGTGGCTGCAATGCGCGAGCGGCTGGCAAGTTTCAAACTCCCGAAATCCGTCCGGGTCGTCGATGCGCTGCCGCGTAACGCGATGGGCAAAGTCGAGAAGCAACGTTTGAAAGCGAGTGTAGAGGAGAAGCCGTGAGTACCGATCAGGCTGGTGCAAACGAGTACGACGCGTCGGTACGCGAGTATCACGCGTCGCGTGCGCGTTACATCCGCACGGTGACCACCGACACCGAGAAGAAGCTGATGGAGACGGTCGCCAAACGCCGCGACCCGCTCAAGGAAGAGATCAACAACCTGCAGGCCCTCGCGCGGGCGCGCTACGAGGCGCGCCAAACGACGTTGAAGGCCTACGCGGCGAAAGCACCCGGCCGCGTGAGCTCCGGCGGCCTGCTGCCGCCGTCGGCGGCAGAACGCATGGTCGGCGGCATCGATAAGCTCTATAAGGCTGCGGTCAAAGCGGCCGAAGAGTTCAACGAAGTCAACGAGATCATCAAGAAGCGCAAAGAAAAGCTCGATTCGATCGACAACGAAGTGCGCACCGTACTCGAGCAGCACGGACGCGATCTGATCGCGCAGCTCGAAACGCCGACCGGCTTGGAAGGCGCATTCAAGCGCGACCCGTTGCTCGAACGTGCTCACTCACGCATGGTTGCCGCCGAAGCGCGGCGCGAATCGGTGCTCGGGGCGACGCTACCGGTGCTGGAGGCGCCGCCGAGTGGCGGATAAATCGGGCGAATTCGGCGAGTTGTTACCGGGTCAAGCCGGTTTCGACGAGGCGATCGCTCAAGGGCAATACGATTTCGCCAAGACGCGGTTCGTGCGCACGCTCACCGGCGACGGTGTCGCCCGGGTCGTAGAGCACGCCGCCGCGCGACGCGCGAAACTGCGGGCGGAAATCGATAACTTGCGCGCGCTCGTGCGCGCGCGCCACGAAGCGGCGGTCGAGCACGCGCGCGCATACGGCGAGATCTTGCCGCACCGCGTCGGCAAGACCTGGATTCAACCACCGGGTCAAATGGAAAAGGTCGGCTCCGCGCACGGCGCCGACCGCTTCTACAAGCGCGCCGAAAAAGCGGCGAAAGAATATGTGGAAGTGCGCGACATCTTGGTGAAGCGCCGCGAACAGCTCGTCAAGATGGAAGAAGATCTCCGCGTTGCGCTCGACACCCGCGAAGCCGCGTTGATCCGGCAAATGGAGTCACCGCGCGGCCTGCAGTCGGCGCTGCAGCGCGATCCGCTGCTCAACGTTGCGTATCAGAAGTTGAAAGCGCTGCGTGAGGAACTCCAGACGCCGCCGGCCGACGGACTCGGCGATCTCTAGGTGGATTCACGTTCCGTGAGTCCTTCGCGTTTGGGCTTCGGCCAAAGCGCCGGCGGTGCGTACATCCGCACCGGCCTCGGCGTTGCCTCCGCCGTAATCCTCACGTTCTTCGCGATGCAGATCTTCTACGATCAGAAGATCAATCTGCCGTACAAGATCACGGTGATCGTGGTGATCGCCGTCATCGGAATCGCCGGCATCGCCGCGCTGCTGAGCCCCGAACCCGAGGAACCTGTCGTAACCGAGAAGCTGTACACCGCCGATGAAGTGGCGGCGCTGCTGGCCGCGGTGCAGTCGGGCCGGCTCGTCGCGGCCGCACCGGTCACGTGCAAATTTTGCGGCGCAGCCGACCCCGACTCAACCGGCGTCGACGGATCCCGCTACCACGCCCACTGCTTCCAAACCGCCTACAGCATCGGCAAAACCTAGTCAACGCTGGCTGCATTTCTCCGATGTCATGTCACATGTGATGTCTTATATCATAGTCAAAAAAAGTTAGGGTAACGACACCGGCCGGTTTAGCCGAAGGCGGGTTCTTCGGCTCCGGCCGGTAGCGGGGTGCGCCACACGCGCAGGCCGAGGGCGAGCAAGTCGTAGTAGCCCACCAGCGCGATCAGTTCCATCAGCACGCGCTCGCCCAGCGTTTTCACCGCGCCCGCATAGGCGATGTCGTCGAGGTCGCGGTCGCGCACGAGTGTGCCGACGAGTTTGCGCACCAGCGTTTCGCTCGCATCGAGCGTCGGCGCGGGTGCCCCGTCGCGCAGCGCGGCGAGCTCGTCATCGGTGAGTCCGGCCTGCTTCCCGACGCGCTCGTGCGCGTACCACTCGAACGCCGCGCGGCGCAACACCGAAAGCTCGAGGATCGCGATCTCGCGGCTGCGTGCGGTGAGGCTCGAACGATAGCGGATCGCGGCACCGAGTTCTTGCAACGCCGAACCGACTTCGGGGCTGAGCAGCATCGCGTTGAACGGGCCGTTGAGCCGCCCGTCTTCGTCGGTTAGCGGAAACGGGCGCGACACTTGCGCGCGCGGGCCGCCGGTGATCGCATCGTAGAGCGCGCGGGCATCGGGATCGAGTTCGTCCGGCGTAAACCAGGGCAGCCGTCCGTGTTTGGTCACTACGACACCAGATCGTTGACGCACTCGCGCCAGTCGACGTCGCCCGGATGAAACACGCCTTGGCCGGTGATGCGCCGGTACGGTTCGTGGCCCGAAGCGCCGCGCGGGACGTTGCCGCGTTCTTGCTCGTGAATCGCCTCGAGGAAAATGCGCCGGAAGCGCGCGACCGCAGCGTCGCTCGAGCCGAGGTATTCGCCGGTGCGATCGGCGATCGGTCCCATCGTTTCGGCCACGATCATGTCTTCGGTCAACAGGTTGTTGATGCCGGTCATGTGGCCGTGCGCCATCTTCGCGCGATCCTGACCCATCAGCGGTTCGTCGATCACTTCGAGGTACTCATCGTTCCACACCGTCCAGCGTGCTTCTTCATACGAGATCGGACGGCCGGGATGCCAGCTGATGTACCACACGATCGTCGTCACGTCGTCGACCGGCGTTTGGTGAACGACGAAGCGCGGCATGTCGTCGTACTCCGCCGTTCCGGGCGCCGTGGGCCGCGGGATGAACTCCCAGCTCGGCATGACGAATTCGGTGATGCGCGTGTAGCGTTTGTCATCGCTCAGCTTACGCGTCGCCGCGACGTGCATTCCCCACGGGGTCGTCTCAACGTCGAAGCGCGGCGCGCGATCGGCGCTCGCGAGCGGCGCGAGCGAGTTGGTTGCCGCGGAGGCGTGCAAGTGCGAGATGTGCGCCGAATCGAGTTGGCCCTCGGCCAGCTGAACCCAGTTGCAGCGGCCGGGAACTTCGGCGATCTGGATGTGATCGAGCGGCAGCGCGGTGAACTCGAAGTCGGGAAACTGCGGCGCATCGCCGGGCCCGATATACGCCCAGATCAGATTACTGCTCTCGCGCACGGCGACGCGGCGCGTGCGGACTTTGTTCACGAACGCGACGCGGTCGGCGGGCTCCGACGGCGCCTCGACGACGCGGCCGTCGAGATCGAGTTTCCAGCCGTGGAAGAGACAGCGCAGGCCGCAATCTTCGTTGCGGGCCAAAACGAGCGACGCGCGGCGATGCGGGCACAGCTCTTCCATCATGCCGACGCGGCCGTCTTCACTGCGGAACGCCACGAAGTTCTCGCCCAGTAAGCGCACCTTGCGCGGGGCGCCGCCGGGTTCGAGTTTATCGGCCTTCAATACCGGATACCAGTAACGCCGGAGCAGCGAGCCCCCGAGCGTTTCCGGTCCGACGCGCGTGATCAGTTCGTTCTCTTCTTTGCTCAACATGATGAGACGCTCCGGTGGCCGGCAGAATGGCGCGGCTCGTTTCCATGGAATGGTGTGGTATGAAAAACCTTTCCTGCCGCTCGGTTGATCGTCGTGGTGCCCTTGCGCTGCTCGGTGCTGCCGCAACGATCCCGATGCTGCGCGCGCCGGCCACCGCGCAGAGCAGCGCGATGACGATCCGCGTCGCCTACATCCCGTTCGAAGCGAGCGCGCAGCTGTTCTACGCGCAGGAGCTGGGTTTGTGGAGCAAGGCGGGTCTCACGGTCCAAATGCAGCCCAATCCGTTCGGTGCGGCGATCGCCGCGGCGGTCGCATCGAACGCGGTCGACGTCGGTTACGCCACCGTCATGACGCTCGCATCGGCGCACGCGAAGAAGATTCCGTTTACGATCATCGCGCCGGCCAACGCGTTCGACGTCTCGCAACCGCCCGGCGGCATGTTGATGAGCGCGAACAAGAACGTGCGCAAGGGCGTAGATCTCAACGGCAAGCTGATCGGCACCCCGGGCCTCAACACGCTCGGCGAGTACGGCGTGCGCGCGTGGGTCGACGCGGGCGGCGGCGACGCATCGACGCTGAAGTTTGTCGAGCTGCCGTTCTCGGAGATGCCGGCCGCGCTCGCCAGCGGGCGCATCGACGCGGCCTTCGTGGCCGAGCCGTTCTTGACCGACGCGAAGAAAACGTCGCACACCGTCGGCATCGAGTTCGACGCAATCGCGAACTCGTTTCTCGTGGCGGGCTGGTTTACGACCAGCGACTGGGCGAAGTCGCACGCGCGCGCGGTGCAGCTCTTCGCGCAGTCGATGCGCCATGCGTCCGATTGGGCGCTGAAGAATCCGAGCAAGTGCCCCGACATCCTCGCGAAGTATCTCAAAGTCGATGCGGCGCAAGTCGCAGCCACGCCGCGGACGTATTTTGCGCGCACGCTCGACCCGGCCCAGGTTCAGACGGGCATCGACCTCACGGCCAAGTACGCGAAGTTCGAGACGTTCCCGGCGTCGGAACTCATCTACGCGCCGGCTCGCCGACGTTTGCTTTAACCTCGGTCGCGAAGAGTTCCATCGACCGCATGGCGTCCTTGAGCGTCATATTTCCGAACATGAAGTAGCAAATCAGGTAGTTGATGCCGAGCGCTTCGATCTGCGCTTCGATCGCGGCGCGCACGGTCGCCGGCGAACCGGCGATCGTTGAGCCGTCGGCGACCGCGATGTCGTAATCGCCTTTGGACGGCGGATCGACGTAGCCGGGGCGGCTCTTCATGTCGGTGCGGCGCAGCGCTTCGCGGCGCAAGAACATCTGGTTGTTGTAGATGTGCTCGTGCGCGGGCTTCGCGATGCGGTGCGCTTCTTCGTCGGTGTCGGCGACGACGACTTGACGGCTGATCCCGATCGCGCCGCCGCCCGGAAATTCCGCATGGGGCGTTTCGACGCCGGTGCCGCGCGCGGCCAGCGCGGCGCGATAGGCGGCGATATTTTCTTTGGCGCGTTCGGTGCCGCCGTTGGAGGCGAAGTGCAATCCGCGTTCGCCCGCCCACTGCGAGCCGACCACGTTCGATGAACCGTACCACATCGCCGGATGCGGCTGCTGCAGCGGGCGCAGGATCATCGGCACGTCATCGTAGTTGTAGAATTCACCGTGATAGGTGAGGCGGTCGTGGGTGAGGCCTTCGATCAAGCAGTCGTAGGCGTCGATGAAGATCTCGCGCGACTTCTCCGCGTCGACCTTATGAAAGTTCAGTTCGTAGGGCGAGACGCCGCGTCCGACGCCAACCTCCATGCGGCCGTGGCTGAGATGATCGAGGATCGAGATCTCTTCGATCAGCCGCAAGGGCGAATACAGCGGGAGCAAATAGACCATCGGACCCATGCGGATGCGTTTGGTCGCGCGCGCGACGGCGCCCAGGAACGTGCCGGGGACGGGGATCGTGTTGAGCGGCGTCGCGTGATGTTCGGCCACATGATAGGCGTAGAAGCCCAGCTCGTCGGCGGCGGCGACGAGTTGCAGGCGCTCATCGTACTGCTGGGCCAACGGCCGGTCGCCGGCGAGGTCGATGTGGTCGAAGAGTCCGAACTGCAAGGTATCCTCCGGGAAATGCGAACCAACGCGAAAACTGCTTGCGGAGGTTCCTATGCGAGTTCGGATTCTGCCTTTTCTGGTCGCCCTGGCATTGCTTGCTCCATCCGCCGCGGAGGCGCCGGCCTCCGCCCAAGGTGCGCCCTTCGAGATCAACACGATCCTCGCGCTCACCGGCCCCGCGGCATTCATCGGCGGCTCCGAGCAGAAGGCGTTGCAGATTCTGGAAACGCTGACCAACAAGAGCGGCGGTATCAAAGGCCGCCCGATCAAGTTCGTCATCGTCGACGACCAATCGAATCCGGCCGTCTCGGTTCAGCTCACGAACGGGCTCATCGCGAAAAAAGTCCCGGTGATCTTGGGTCCCTCGTTTACCGCCACGTGTCTCGCCGACGGCCCGCTACTGGCGAAGTCGGGGCCCGTCGACTATTGCTTCTCACCGTCGATCTCGCCGGCGCCCGGCAGCTATCAGTATTCGTCGACGGTCTCCACGCGCAACGACGCGCGCGCGCTCGCACACTTCTATCGCGACAACGGCTGGACGAAGATCGCCTTGATGACGACGACCGACGCTAGCGGCCAGCAGTTCGAGCAGTACTTCGACGAAGCGCTGGCATTGCCGGAAAATTCGTCGCTGAAGCTCGTCGCGCGCGAACATTGGGCCGGCACCGATCTCAACATCACCGCGCAAGCCGAGCGCATCAAGAACTCGGGGGCGCAAGCGATGATCGGCTGGTCGGCCGGCACCGCAACCGGCACGCTGCTGCACGGCCTGCACGACACCGGCGTCGACATTCCGGTCGCTTGCGGCAACGGCAACATGATCCCCGAGCAGCTCGCCGGCTACGCGACGTTCCTCCCGAAGAATCTGCTCTTCCCCGGCCGCCGCTCGCTCGTGCTCGATCCGAATGCGCCGAAGGCGATGCACGCGGTGCAAGTCACGTACTTCGATGCCTTCAAAGCGGCCGGCGTCGGCACGAACCTCGCAACCACGCTCGGCTGGGATCCGGCGATGCTCGTCATCGATGCGTTTAAGAAACTCGGCACCGAGGCCACGGCCGAGCAGATCAACGAATACATCCAGCACACCAAAGGCTGGGTCGGGATCAACGGTTCCTACGACTACACCGACGGCAGCCAGCGCGGCATCGGGATCGACGGCGTGGTGATCGACCGCTGGGATCCGGCCAAGGGCGATTTCGTCGCGATCAGCAAGCCCGGCGGCGGCAAGTAGATCCGGCGAAGATCCTGAAGGGGGAAGTCACGATGAAAACGATCACGCTCGCTCAAGCGCAAACCATTGTGACCTCCGCGCTCGCGCACGCGCGCGCGCAGAAATTCAAGCCGCTCGGTGTCGCGGTGCTCGACGTGCGCGGCGTGCTCACCGCGTATGCCGCCGAAGACGGCGCGACGCTGGGGCGTGCGCACGTCGCGATGGGCAAAGCCGGCGGCGCGATCGGCATGGGCCTCGGCTCACGCACGCTCGCGAAGCGCGGCCGTGAAGCACCGCAGTTCGTCAACGCCGTCGGCTCGCTGTTCCCGCTCGGCCTCGTGCCCGTGCCGGGCGGCGTCCTCATCAAAGACGGTGACGACGTCGTCGGCGCGGTCGGCATCTCCGGCGACAACTCCGATAACGACGAAGCCGCCGCCATCGCCGGCATCACCGCCGCCGGCCTAACCCCCGACCCCGGCACCGACTAATCCACCGGGGGTGTGCGCACGGCGCCCGCACGCCCTCCGTTGTCATCCCGAGCGGAGCGCCGCAGGGCGCGCAGACGATGTGGCGTTGCCCTGGCTGAAAATGACGACTGTCTCGGTCCCTCGTCTTCGCGCCCTATGGCGCTCCGCTCGGGATGACATTGGGGGTGGGGGTTAGGTTACGGGTGGTGGTTAGGAGGCTTATGGTTATGGCGATGATGCCGAGGATGATGGCGGCGGTGATGAAGGCGGGGGTTAGGCCGAAGTAGGTTGAGGCGATGCCGATGCCGAGCGCGGGGATGCTGAAGCCGAGATAGCACGCGACGAGATAGGCGGACAGCGTTTCGGCGCGGTGTTCGGGCGGGGCGATCGTGCCGATGATGGAGAGGCCCGAGAGGTACGACACGCCGCCGCCGGCACCCGCGATCAGCGCGGCGATCGCGACCAGCAGTTCGGCGCGCAGCGAAATCGCGATCAGCAAGAGCCAGACGCCCGCGCCGAGCGCGAGCATCGCGCCGATGATCGCCGTGCGCGGTGGAAGCTTTTGCGCGGAGAGCGATGCTGAGACCGAACCGATCTGCACGATCGTAATGACGAACGCGCCGACGAGCAGGCTGTGCAGGTTCAGCGCGCGCGAGAGAAACGCGGGGACGAGCGCGATGAAGATCGCGAACGTCGACCAGCCGATGAACGACTGCGTCGCCGCGATCATGAACGGCCGCCGGATCGAAGCCGGTACGTGCAGGGTCGCGCTGAGCCCCGCCGGATGCAGGTGCGGACACGACGGCACGGTGGCAACCGCGATCGCACCGCACGCGAGCAAGCCGATCATCACCAAGTACGGGAGCGCGGTCGGATGCGGGCCGTACTCGGCGAGCATGCCGCCGAGCAGCGCCCCGAACGCCGAACCGCCGCCCGTGGCCAGCACGGTGATCGCCGGAGCATGAACGCGCTGCGCTTCGGTCGTCCATTCACGAATCGCTGCGGCCGCCGCGCCGGTACCGATGCCCATTGCGAGGCCTTGGATGATGCGCGCGATGATCAGCCAGCGCAGCCCGTCGGCGAACGCGAACGCGAGCGAGGCGATCGCCAGCAGCGCAAACGCGAGCAGGATCGTGCGGCGGCGGCCGATGCTGTCGGAGAGGCCGCCGAGAAACAGCAGCGAGGGGATCAGCGACGCGGCGTACACCGCGAACACGACGCTGGTATCAGCCGGCGTGAGGTTCCACGTGCGATGGTAGAGTTCAAACAGCGGCGTCGGCAAGAGCGAGCTCGCAAGCATCAGCGCCATCGCGACCGCGGCGATCGGGTAGCGGCCCGCGGCCGGATTGGCTGACTGCACCATTGCAAGACAAAACGTACATCGGTACGAAACACGGCGGCAAGATGCGGCGTGCGAGAATCGGGGAATGAGAATAGGGTTCTCTTTCCTGCGCACGCTCGCCGGCGTGACCTCGGCGGTCGTTCCGTTCGCAATCGCCGTCCATCTGTTCGCTGAAGGGCTCGCGCTCGGCGCGAGCGCGATGGCGTCCGATTTCTGGCTGCGCCACGCCTACTTGCTTGCGCCGCTCGCCCTCTCGCTGTGGTCGTTTAGCCGCACCGTCGGCCTCGGTGCCGGCCGTACGGAGATGATCCGGCGCTGCGCGTTCGTGCGCGCGCGCCTGCGGGCCGCCGGCGCGAGCTCGACCGTCGTTGCGTTCACCGTCTCCAACCTGATCTTCTTCGGCATCACGCAGTTGCTCGAAGGCGTACCAATCGCGACGACCTCGATCGGCACCGGCCTCACTGCGGCCGTGCTCGGCGCGCTGTTTTCCGCGCTGGCCATCTTCTTTTGGGGCCGCTCACTCGTCGCTACCGCGCTGGCCGCGGCCGTGCGGCGCCCGCGCCTGCCCGCGCGTCTCGCGTCCACGATCCGGCGCATCATCGCTGCCCCGCGTGCGGCTGCGAGCACGTTCTCCCTGTTCGTCCCGAATCGTCCCCCGCCGGCTTCGTCCCCGGCCTGATCTCAACCACAACTTTCATTTAAGGGGACGTTCCCGTGGGTATTTTTCGACGTGCGGCGCGCATTGCGCCGGCACTTTGCCTTGTTTGTATTCTCTGTCTATCCGCCTTCGGAAGTGCGCTAGCGCAATCGACGGCATCGCTCTCCGGTCAAGTGACCGTCAACGGTCAGCCCGTCAAGGGCGCCAACGTCACGGCGGTCGGCAGCAACGTATCGTTGCACGTCCTCACCGACGCGCAGGGGCACTTCACGTTCACGGGCGTGCCGATCGGCACGTACGACGTCGACGCGAACGCGCCCGACGGCACCGCATCGCTGCGCGTCGACGTGCCGTCGGCGGGCGCAGTCATCACGATCGGCCTCTCCGGTCTCAAGGAGATCGGCCGCACGTCGGTCATCTCGCATCCGCCGCTGGGCGGATCGGGGACCGATCTCAACCTCAGCAGCGACGTGCTCACGCACTCGCCGGCCAACGGCAGCCTGCCGAACTTGCTCTTGCAGCTCCCCGGTGCCGCGCGCGGCGCGAACGGGGTCGTGCACATCAACGGCGATCACGGCGACGTGAACTACATCGTCGACGGCGTGCCGATTCCGCAAGAGCTCAACCGCAACATCGGAACGGAGTTCGACCCCAACGACCTCGCGTTCATCGAAGCGATCGAAGGCGCATATCCGGCGCAGTACGGCGAGCGTTTCGCTTCGGTTATCAACGCCAACACGCGCAACGGCGCCGGCGCGCCGGGTATCAACGCGCAATTCGATGCCGGGTCGTTCAATAGCTTCGATTCCGACCTTTCGTACCACGCACCGATCGGCACGGGTTCGCTGGTCCTGGCGTCGCGCAACGAGCAGAGCTCGCGCGGGCTCGATCCGCCGAACCCCGGCTCGCCGCACAACGGCTTCAGCAACACCAACCAGTTCCTGCGCTACACCCAGCCGATCGGTACCGACTTTCTCAACCTCACGCTCAGCCACGCCTATCAAACCTACCAGATCCCCAACGACACCGACGGCGGCGAACCGGCCGCAACCGACGACAACGAAACGCAGAACGACTTCTTCGGAACGCTGCAGTACCGCCATCCGATCGGCGATCACGGCTCGCTCACGTTGGGGCCGACGTACAAACGCTCGCAGATCCGCGATTTCGGCGATCCGAACAACGACTTCATCTACGGTGAAGCGCAGAATCCCGGCGCGCCGGCGGACTGCGCGCTGGCGTTGAGTTCTACCGGCCCGATCGTGGGCGGCATCGTCACGAACCCCGTGCCGAATCCGGCCGTCGCGTACTCCAACGCGACGTGCGGCTTCTCGCTCTACGGCAACCGGACGGCGATCGACCTCGGCGGCGTGCTCGACTACGACAACTCGAGCCCGCATCACGACGTGCGCTTCGGCGGCGTGTACGACGCGACCAACGTCGCGAAAGACTACGAGATCACGCTGCAGCCCGGCAACTTCCTCGCCCCGATTTTCACTCCGGCCACGCCCGGCGCCGCGTATACCGTGATCGACAACGCACCGAACGTCGGCCATCTCACCGCATTGTATCTGCAAGACTCGTGGAAAATGGGCGCCTACGAGCTCGACTACGGCCTGCGTCAGGATGCCTTCCTCGTGTCGTCGACCCAGTTTGCGGTCGGCTACGCCCAAACGAGCCCGCGTATCAAGCTCACGCGCAACATCGGCCCGCGAGCGAGCGTATACGTGTTCTACGGCCGTTACTTCACGCCGTTCTCGCTCGAGAACGTCTCGCCGCTCGCGGCGTACACGTTGAATCTGCCGCTGCAGACTTCGGTCGCGCAGTTCGATCTCAAACCCGAGCGAGACTCAACCTACGAGGTCGGCGGACACGTCGGCATCGGCAAGGGCGATCTCGGCTTACGCGTGATGCAGAAAGATGCAACCGACCTGATCGACGATACGCAAGTGGGCGTGACGGCCTTGCATCAGGACATCAACTACGCGCAGGGGCGCATCGCAACGCAATCGGCGTACTACCAGCTCGGCTTCGGCCAAGGCAGCCGCGTCTACGCCTCCGCCACGCACACGTACTCGGTGAACAAGGGCTGCGAAACGCAACTTTTGGCGCCGTGTTTCGGTCAGCCCGACGATTGGACGCCGGCCGATCACGATCAGCGGGTCGACATCTCATCGGGAATCATCGCCAACGAACGTAACGGCGGGTGGTTCGCCTTTGACGGCGAGTACGGCAGCGGTCTATCGACGGGGCTCAACCCGACCGGCGGCATCACGTGCGCGGGACCGGGCTACACCGCGAACATCGGCGGACCGTGTAAATTCACGCCGCATCTGACGTTCGATGCGGAAAAGGGTGTGCCGTTGGGAACTGGGGTCGTGTTGACACTCCGGATCCAGAATCTGCTCAACGATCAGTATCAGGTGACCTACCTCAACGCGCAGGGCAACCATTACGCGCCGCCCCGCACGTTTCAAGTCGGTCTCCGCATCAGCGGAAAGTAGGGTCTAGAGCGGGGCGCCGCCGGGACGGCTCACGGCGACGACACGCTTCTTAGCGGCGTCCCATTTCACGATGATCAGCGAGGTGATGTGTTCGCCTCGCTGATCGCCCGCACGATAATCCTGGATCCCGTTGATGCCGGCCAAACCGTGCGCCGACTCGATGAAGGCGAGCAGCGACTTCGCGTCGGTGTTCGTGCCGAGCTTGCGCAGTCCGTCGATCACGATGAGCGTCGGATCCCACGGGAAGCCGTTGCCGACGTCGGGGTCGATTTTCTTCGCGTTGAACGCCTTGTAATATGCGACTTCGGCGTCGCGTACGGGGCCCTTTCCCGCGACCTCACGCGCGTAGAAGCGCGGGGCGGTGGAGTAGAATTCGTTGGGCATGAAGCTCGAATACTGCGAGAGCGCCTCGTCGAGCACGTTGCCGAGGTTGGTCATGAACGGAACGTTGGAAAGCCCGGCGTCGCGCAAGCCGCGCAACAGGGTGCCGGTCGCAGTGCCGACCGTCATGCCGAAGATCGCGTCGGGGTTCGCGGCCTTGACGTTGGCCAGCTGCGCGCCGACGCCGACGTCGGTTGCGTTGTAATGCTCGGTCACGACGAAGCTCATGCCGGCGAAGCGCGGATCCTTGATAGCCAGATTGAACTGTCCGCCGATGTCTTGTCCCGTGGCGTCGTTGGTCGTGACTTCAGCCAGGCGCTTCCAGCCCTTGGCCTTGGCGAAAACGAGCGTCTCGATCGCCTGATCGTAGCTCGAGGCGCCGCCGGAGAAGACGTAGCTGCCGGCGGCCGGATGGATCGTCGGCGCGAAGCAGTAATCCACCGGCCCGTTTTTCATCAGCGGCGCGATGGCCAGGCACGACGCGAGGAACGTCGGTCCCAGCATCACCGGCGGATGGTTGGCGATGATGCCGTTCGCGAGTTGCACGGCGACGGCAGGCTGCGTCTGGTCGTCCAGCAGGTTGAAGTGGACGGGCTGACCTTTGATGCCGCCTTCTTTATTAATCAGCACCTCCAGCGTCTTCAGCGATTCGCCTTCGGCGGTGCCGAGAAATGCGAACGCGCCGGTCAGCGAGAGGATGACGTCGATCGTGTACGGCGCGGCGGCGCGGGCCGGGACCGAGGCGAACGGCGTGGAGAGAAGCGCGGCGATGCCGAGCGTAGCAATGAAGCGATGCCAACGGTTTTTCACGTGAGCCGCTTTCGGTGGCTCCGCGTGCTGCCCCCGCGTCAGGCGGGCGTTTCGGGCGTGTGGATGTGTTCGGGCCGCGGGCCGATGCCGACGACATAGCCCGGCAGACGCCGCAAGAGCGGGATCGACGCGAACAGCCGCAGCGCGAGCGGCACATTCATCTTCGCCGCGGGCTTGCTCTCGAGAATTTTGCCCATGAAGCCGTTTTGGACCGCGACCTGGATGCCTTGAATGACCTGCATGGGAAAGACGCGCCGGCGCTGCACCGCGCGCAGATCGTTCGACCTGGGCGTGCCGCGTCTGAAAGCGGGATAAAGAATGTTCGCCGCCGCCACCGCGTCTTGCACGGCGAGGTTGATGCCGACGCCGCCGATCGGCGACATCGCATGCGCGGCATCGCCGATGCACAGCAAACCGGGACAGTACCACGTGCGTAACCGGTCGACGCTGACCGTCAGCAGTTTTACGTCGTTCCATTCGCGCAGTTCGTCCACGCGATCCGCCACCCAGGGCACGAGTGCGGCGATCTCGGCCCGGAACGCATCGATGCCGGCGCTTTGGATCGCATCGAACCCGCCTTTGCGAATCACGTACGCACACTGCCAGTAATCATGGCGGTCGATCATCACCATCATCTTGCCGAAGTCAACGCGGCCCAGCACTTGTTCGGGATCGTCGGGCCGGCGCGACAGGCGCATCCACAAGATGTCCATCGGCGCGCCGATCGTCTGCACCGGAAGTTGCGCCGCCGCGCGCACCGTCGACGTGCGGCCGTCGGCACCCACCACGAGCTCGGCGCGAATCTCGCCCGCGCCGTCTTTCGTTTCGGTGCGGACGCCGCGCACGACACCATCTTCGACGATCAAGCCGGTGGCCGATGTTTCCATGAGCAAATGGAACGCCGGATAGCTGCGCGCGTTCTCGGCCAGGAAGTTCAAGAAATCCCACTGCGGCATCAACGCGATGAATTTCGCGGCGCCCGGCACGTGCGACACGTCGGCGACGGTGATGAGCGCGTCGCCGATCTGCGCGCGCACTTGCCGAATCTCGTTGTGGGGCCGTTGCAGAAACGCGTCGAGCAAGCCGAGTTCGTGCATCAGCTGCAGCGTCGACGGATGAATCGTGTCGCCGCGAAAGTCGCGGAAGAAGTCGGCGTGCTTCTCGAGTACCGTGACGTCGATGCCGGCGCGCGCGAGCAAGAAGCCGAGCATCATGCCGGCTGGACCGCCCCCGGCGACGACGCAGCGGGTACTCAGAGCTTGCGAGCCATCGCGAGGCCCAGACCGACGGCGACGGCATCTTCGACGAGCGCTGCAAGAACGTTCGGAATGTGCCGTTCTGATGCGGCTTTGCGATACGCTGCTCCGACGTACGCAGCGGTGATCGCGCCCGCGCTTCCAAGCACGGCGCCGATCCAGCGCTGGCCGCCGCTCCGCTTCGCCGTTACGGCTCCCGAAATAGCGCCTGCTGCGATCCTGACGAGGAGCGCCGGCGGAATCGTGCGCGACGGCACGTTGGGCAATTTATCGACGATCAGCTCGGATAGGGCCAGCAGCGGAAGAGTGCGCTGCCATTTGCTTCCGCGCAGTGCGGTTGCGGGTCCAGTCATCGAACGAAGCCCGGCGACCACGCCGGAACCGAAGGGCCGTACGAGTTCTGCGGTTTTCATTCGGCCCTTCTACCCGCGCAACGAACCATAACGAACAATTAGGCCGTGCAGATCCCGTGCACCGGATCGAGCACCATGCTCTTGAGCGAGGCGACGAGCGGCCCGTCGCGTTCGGTTGCTTCGCGCACGGCCGCCCAGGCCGGGTCGGCCAGAAACGCCTTCCAGGCTGCCTTCATCGCGGCTTCGTCGTTGAAGCGACAAACGTAGTAGAGCGTATCGGCCGGTTCGCGCACCGTCCAGAACGCGGTTACCACGATGTTGTGCCGGTCGAACAGCGGCTTCGTCTCGTTCTGGAAGCGTTTCACCAGGGCGTCGAGCTTGCCGGGCGTTGCGACGTAGTGCCGAAGTTCTTCGATCATGCGCTTGGGTTCCGCAGCACGGAACCGCGATACCTCGCTTTCATGGGGAAAGCCCGGACCCCGCACCGAAGGCAGAGCCCTGTGAAAACGTTGTTTTTGAGCCCCCCGTCGTTCGACGGCTTCGACGGTGGAGCGGGCGCGCGCTATCAGGCAAAGCGCGAAGTCACCTCGTTCTGGTACCCGACCTGGCTCGCGCAGCCGGCGGCCCTCGTTCCGGGTAGCACCCTGGTCGACGCGGCCCCGCACGGGCTCTCGACCGAGGACGTGTTGAAGATCGCGGTCGGCCATGATCTGGTCATCATGCACACCAGCACCCCGTCGCTGCCCAACGACGTCGAGTGCGCGCGCCGCATCAAAGAGCAGAACCCCAACGTGAAGTGCGGTTTCATCGGCGCGCACGTGGCGGTGCTGCCCGAGCAAACGCTCCAGATGAACCCGGTCATCGATTTCGTCTGCCGCAACAATTTCGACTACACGTGCCTCGAGCTCTCGGAAGGCCGCCCGTGGGAAGATATCCTCGGCCTCTCCTATCGCGACGCCGACGGCGTGCTGCATGCGAACGCCGAGCGCCCGGACATCGCCGACTGGGATGCGATGCCGAGCGTCCTTCCGACGTACGACAAGTTCCTCGACATCCGCAAGTACTACAACGGCTACTTACTGCACCCGTACGTCTCGTGGTACACCGGCCGCGGCTGCGTGGCGAAGTGCACGTTCTGCCTCTGGCCGCACACGATCGGCGGGCACAAGTTCTTCCACAAGTCGGCCGAAGCCGTGGGCCGCGATCTCGATGAAGCGAAGAGCATCTTCGGCGACCGCGTGGCCGAGTACATGTTCGACGACGACACGCTGACCGGCGAAAAAGAATATGCGATCGCGCTCAGCAAGCACATGAAGCGCCTCAAGCTGAGCTGGGCCTGCAACGCGCGTGCGCACGTCGACTACGACACGCTCAAGACGCTGCGCGACAACGGGCTGCGCGTGCTGCTGGTCGGTTTCGAATCGGGCAATCAAGAGATTCTGCACCGCATTCGCAAGGGGCTGAACCTCGCGATGGCGCGCGAGTTCATGAAGAACTGTCACAAGCTCGGCATCAAGGTGCACGGCACGTTCATCATCGGCTTACCGGTCGAAACGCCGGAGACCGTGCGCGAAACGATCGAGTTCGCGAAAGAACTCGATCCGCATACGATCCAGGTATCGATCGCGTCGCCCTATCCGGGCACGGTGCTCTACGATCAAGCGCTGGCCAACGGCTGGTTCGCGCGTCAGGACCTCGTCTCGGGTTCCAACGGCATCCAAACCTCGACCTTGAGCTACGACACGCTCTCGACCGCGGAGATCGAGGATTCGGTCGAGCGCATGTATCGCGAGTTCTACTTCCGTCCGAAGAAGATCGCCAAGATCGTCGGCGAGATGGTGACGAGCCGTCAGATGATGGTGCGCCGTCTGCGCGAAGGCGGCGAGTTCTTCGAATATCTCCGTCGCCGCCACACCTCGACTGCCAACCGCCGCGGGGAGGCCGTGACCGCTTGAGAAAGCCTCGCGTCGGATCGCTCGAACACCGCGATCTGTTCTGCCGCACGTTCATCGAGACGCACCGCGCGTTCGAACCGGAAAACTTGCCGTGGCCCCGCCTCGAAGCGCGCTACGTCGAGTTGCTGCGCGCGTTTCCGTTTTGGAGCTTCGCGCGCAGCATGGAGCAAGAAGCGGACCGCATGATCGCGACGTTTGCGAAAACGCTCACCGATCCGGTCATTCGCGAAGCGGTCGAACTGCAAGGGTATGAAGAAGGCCGCCACGGCCGCCTGCTCAATCACATGCTCGAGCGCTACGAGATCGACGTGCCGAGCGTGCCGCTGACCACCTTGCCCGTGACGCGCGAAGACTTCGTCGTGTTCGGCTTCAGCGAGTGCCTCGATTCGGTCATCGGCTTCGGCGGCTTTGCGCTCGCGCGCGAGAAGCAGATCTTTCCCAAAGGCTTGCTCGACATTTTCGAACACATCTTGTTCGAAGAAGCGCGGCACATCGTGTTCTTCATCAACTGGTGGCGGTACGATGAAGAATTGGCCGGACGCACCAATCCGCTCGCGCGCCAGCTCGCCATCGCGCAATATCACGCGCGGGCGGGCATGCACCAAGCGCAGGGCGCCCAGGGTGCGGCCGTGGTGCCGGCGCCGATCGACTTGACCGGCGGCGGCTCGCAAGCGATTCTCGAAGGCGTCTCGCCGAAGATGTTTCTCGAGGTGGCGCTAGCCGAAGAGCGCGCGATGATGTCACGGCTCGATCCGCGCCTCCTGCGGCCGCGCTTCGTGCCGGTGCTGGCGACCGCCGCGCTGCTCGGACTGCGCCTGCTGCCGCCCCGCAAAGAAACCCTCAAGCGTCCCTTAGCGGTTGCTTCGTAGTAGAATGGCTGTCGTCGCCGAGAAGAAGATCCTGCTCTGCCAGCCGCGCGGATTCTGCGCGGGGGTGGAGCGCGCCGTGCAGATCATCGATGAGCTGGTGCGCCGCTCGGGCGAGACGGTCTACGTGCGCAAGGAAGTCGTTCACAACCGCGTCGTGGTAGACGAATTCCGCCGGCGCGGCGTGATCTTCGTCGACGACGTCGAGGATGCACCCGAGTCGTCGCTGCTGGTGTTCAGCGCGCACGGCATCGCGCCCGAAGTGCGCGCGCGCGCCGAGAAGCGCCACCAGCGCACGATCGACGCAGTCTGCCCGCTGGTGGTGAAAGTTCATCGCGAAGTGTCGAAGTTCGTCGGTGAAGGCTATCACGTGCTGCTGATCGGTCATGCCGGCCATGAAGAAGTCGACGGCACGATGGGTCACGCCGGCGGTCACGTGACGCTCATTCAAAACGAAGCCGAAGCCGAAGCGTACCAGAATACGAGCGGCAAAGCCCTGGCGCTCGTGTCGCAAACGACGCTCGCCGTCAGCGAAGTGCAGCACGTGATCGACGTGCTGCAGCGGCGCTTCCCCGGCATCCACTTGCCGGCCAAGAGCGACATCTGTTACGCGACCGAGAACCGCCAAGTCGCGGTGCGCGCGATGGCGCCGTCGTGCGACGCGATCCTCGTCATCGGCTCGAACAACAGTTCCAACTCGCGCAGTCTGCGCGACGCCGCGGGCGAAGGCGGACGCCCCGCCTACCTGATCGACGATCCCGCGATGATCTTACCGGCCTGGCTCGCGGGCGTCACGACGCTCGGCGTCACCGCCGGCGCCTCAACCCCCGAAACCCTCGTCGCCGATGTGATCGAACGCGTGCGTCAACTTGACGCGGGCTTCATCACCGTCGAACCCGTCGGCACCGGCGAACCCGCCATGACGTTCCGCCCCCCACGCGAACTCGCAGAGCTGTTACCGCCCGCCTAATAGCAACGCCGGTAGCGTGGAGCGCGTCCTTCGTCTGCGCGCCCTTCGGCGCTTCACTCAGGATGACAGGTCTACGGCGGCGGCGAGTTTTAGGACGGTATTCCAATTGCGAGCGGTGCATTGGACGCCGAGTTTGCGTTCGATCAGGGCGTTGGTGAGTTTCGAGTTGCCCTGCCCGTCGGGGTAGATCGCGTAGACTTGCTTGCCGGCGGCGGTGATGGTTTCGCGGCCCACGATCGCCGCGCGCAACGCCGCAACATCCTTCGCGGCGGGGGCCGACTTGCAGGCGATCATGACGAACCGGCTCGGATCGTCGCGTGCGGCGTCGGGATATGGGTTGTTGGTGACGATTGCGTCCCACTCGCGCGCGGTGCGTACGAAGAACGCCGTCTGCACGCCGAGCTTCGCCGCGACCGCAGTTTCCAGTTGCCGTTCGAGCGCAGCATCGGCTTTGCCGCTGCAGCCGAACACGACGTTGCCGCTCTGCAAGAGCGACTTCACGCCGGTGAAGCCGAGCCCGGTCAGCGCCTTGCAGAGCGCGGGCATCGAGACGGCTTTCGTTCCGCCGACGTTGACGGCGCGCAAGAGCGCGACGACGCGGGTCACGTCAGACGGGCCGCCGCGGCGAGCGTTTCTTCGAGCATGTTGCGCTGGAACGCAACCATATCCGCAACGTGCGGGAACCGTGCATCGGCGCGCGCGTCGGTGAGCCGGTAGCGCGGCCCTGCGGCGGCGAGGATGCCCAAGCGGATCAGCACCATCAGCGCTTCGTCGACGACGGCATCCGGACGGCGGCGCAATTCCGGATCGGCGAACACGTTCGACGGCAACGCGGCTAGCTGCGTCAGCACGCTCTCGCGCGCCGCGCTCGCCGCGAACGGCTCATCGACGCCGCAGAGAAACGTTGCCACAAGCGCGCTCGTCGTCACCGTGCGCGCGGCGGCGAGCGACGTGCCGAGATCGTTGCGGTCGGCGGGCGGGACGACGCGGTAGAGCATCGAGAGGCGCCGTCCGCGGAACGGATCGTAGGCGATCGCGCACAACCACGGTTCGGCAACGGGCAGCACCGCATCGGTAAGTCCGTTGCGCATCGGGTGCATCGTGCCGTCCCGGCTGAAATCGCCTTCGGGCGTCACGTAAAACGTCGCGCCCTCGCGCAAGCGCTCCACTACCGCGGCAATGTCGGCGGTCATCGTCGCGCGGAAATGCTCGAGCGCTTCGCGGCGGTAGGGCTGTTTCAGATTGCCCAGCTTCACGAACGTCTGCGCCGCCGCGAAGTGCGCCGGTTTCCACAGATCGGCGAGGCTGCAGCCGGCGAGTCCGAGCTGCTCGGCGACGTCGTCGGCCAAGATCGTAACGAGCGGAACATCGCCGTGAGCGACGCGCGCTTCTTCTGCGAGGCTGATCAGCGCGCGCGAATGCAGATGGTTCTCGATCGGCAACAGTCCGAACAATTCCCACAAGCCGGTTGGATTGAGCCGGCGCGTGAACGGTGCCGTTTGCGGCAGGCGCGCGGCGAAGAAGCCGGTCTCGAACGTGCGGCGCGAGTTGACCGCGATGATCGGGATCTGCGGATGCTTCCAGAACGTCCGCGAGAACACGATCTCGCCTTCGTCCATGTGCTGATGATTGGTGACTAGGACGGCCGCTCCGCGCGGAGCCGGCAGCGCCCCCCACTGGCGGACGCGTATCCGTGTGTTCAGATAGAGTTGGCGCGTGCCGATGGCAAGAAACAGGAGCGGAAGGCTGCGCTTCACGCCGTCTTTCCGTTGGCGTTGCGCACCGCGAGCACGGTGAGCGAACCCAGCAAGAAGCATGCGCTGGCGGTCGCGAACAGCCAGCGATAGCCGTCGCTCGGCGTGCTGCCGTGCGCGATGATCACGGCACCGAGCGCGGGCGCGATGACCATCGGCGAGTTGGAGAGCGTGCCCCAGATGCCGAGGTCGCGCGCCACGTCGCCGAGCTCGGGCACCGCATCGAGCGCGAGCGCCCAGCCCACCGAAAACACGCCGCCGTAACCGAGCCCGAAGAGCGCGGCGAAGACGAAAATCACGCGCGGATCGGGCAAGAGCGCGAAGCCGAGCGCCGCCAGCGTCATCGGCAGGCCCGAAAGACACACGACGAGCCGGCGATCGAGCCGGTCGGAGAGCACGCCGGCTGCCACGCTCGAGACGACCGCGCCGACCATCGCCGACGCGGCGACGAGGCCCGTGTTGAACGATGCGTTGCCGATGCCGAGCACGTCGTGAAAGAAGAACAGCACGTAGGTGTTGAGCAGCGTCATGCCGAGCACGATCCACGCGCGCCCGATCAGCGTGACGAAAAGGTCCCAGCGGTCGCGTATGCTCGCGCCCGAGCCCACCGTTTCAACGTACGGCGGCGACGGCGGAACAAAGAACAGCGTGATCGCGCTCAGGGCAACGCCGCCCGCGTCGAGCAGCAGCGCTTGGCGCGCCGGCAGGAGTGCGGCAAGCCCGAGGCCGACGATCGTTCCCACCAGCGTCATTGCCCCGCGAAAACCCGCGGCCGTGCCCCAGAAGCGCCGCGGCACGATTTCCGGCAACAGCACTTGGTACACGGTCGATCCGCTCATCAGCGCGACGGTGGCCACGACCACCGCGCCCGTGAGCCCGACGATCGTCGACACCTGCGACATCAAAAGTAGCGCGATCGTATCGACGGCCAGAATGATGCCCGTCTGGATGCGGCGGTCGCCGCCCAGCCGTCGCGAGCGATCGGAGAAAGCGCCGGCCAGCGGCGGGACGATGGCCGCCGAGAACGCCGCGACCGTCGAAAGCACGGCCAGCACGTTGGTGTGGTTGGCCGGCGCCAGCACCAGCAGCAAGGCTGGTACCAGAATCGTCATCAGCGCCGCGTCTTGAAAGTGGACCCCCACCCACAAGGCATTGATCGCGAGGTGATCGCGGTTGCGAAAACGCTCCGTACTCGTACTCTCCATCGACCAGTACGGCTTCGCCCATTGGCCGAGCGGGCCCGCCTTCGAAGATGGGGAACCGAGCCGCGTGGGATTCGGCAGAACATTCCGGCGTGCGCTCGCACTGACGGCCGAGATTGCAGCGATCGCGTCGCTCGGCTATACGGCCGCCGCGGTCGCCGCATCCGCGCACTTCGGCCGGCGTGAACGCGAGGAAGCGCATGCGCAGCCGCCGGTGACGCTGCTGGTGCCGCTGCACGGCGACGAACCGCTGCTCGAAGAGAACCTGCGCGCGTTCGCGGAGCAGAACTATCCCGATCTGCAGATCGTGCTCGGCGTGGCGCACGCGGACGATCCGGCGCTGCCGGTCGCGCGCCGCGTTGCCGCCGCGTTGCCGCATCACCGCATCGAGATCGACATCGGCGAGGTTGCCGGCGCGCGTAATCCCAAGCTCGCCAACGTCCTCTCGATGATGCGCCTAGTGCGCCACACCACGCTGATCCTGGCCGACAGCGATACGCGCGTCGATGCCGACTACGTGCGCGCCGTGACGGCCCCGCTGCAGAGGCCGGAGATCGGCGCGGTCACGTGTCTCTTCGCCGGGGTGCCCGACGAAACGTTTGCATCGCAGCTCGGGGCGATGTTCATGAACGAGCAGTTCATTCCGTCGGCGCTGGTCGACCGGCTGTTCGGCCCGCTGCGCCACTGCTTCGGCCCCACCAACGCGTTTCGCGCGGCGGTACTGCAGTCGATCGGCGGCTTCGATGCGCTGGCGCCGCACCTGGCCGATGACTTCATGCTCGGGCACTTCGTCGCCGAGCGCGGCTTGCGCGTAGTGATCTCGAAGTACGTGATCCGCACGATGGTCTCCGACTCGACGTTGCCGGTCTTATGGGATCACGAACTGCGCTGGCATCGCACGATCCGCGGATTGCAGCCGCTCGGTTACGCCGGGATGTTCCTGACGTTTCCGGTGCCGCTCGCGCTGCTTGCGTTTGCGCTCGCGCGGCGGCGCGTGCCGGCCGGCGTGCTGCTGGCAACGGCGGTACTCGGCCGAATCGCGTTGCAGCGTGTTGCGGCGCGCGCGCTCGGCGTGCCGCCCGCGCCGTTGTGGATGATTCCCGCGCGTGATGCGTTCGGGCTCGCGGTGTGGGCGCGCGGGCTCACCGGCCACGACGTGCGCTGGCGCGGCGCCCCGCTGCAGATGGCCGCCGACGGCGACCTGCTCGAGGAGCGCAACGCTAGCGCACGCTAGATCGTCCCGATCTTGTTCCCGGCCGCGTTGTTCTCGGCGAACCAGATGTGGTTATTGGGACCAAGCGTGATGCTGCACGGTCCGCTGTTGGCCGTCGGTAACGGGAACTCGGTGAAGACGCCGGCCGTCGTCATCCGCGCGACTTTGTTTGCGGAGTTGTTATTCTCCGTGAACCAGAGGTTGCCGTCGGCGCCGGTGACGATCGTCATCGGCTGGCTGTTCGCGGTTGGAATCGTGTATTCGGGGCCGAAGACACCGGCCGTCGTAATGTGGCCGACTTTGTTGGCCGCGCCGGATTCTTCCAAGAACCACAGCGCACCGTCGGGCCCCACGCTGATGCCCGACGGATTGCTCGACGCCGTCGGGATGGTGTATTCGGTAAAGCTGCCGCTGGTCGTCATGCGCCCGATTTGATTCGTTCCCGACTGGGTGAACCACAGCGCGCCGTCCGGAGCCGACACGATATATCCCGGAAACGTGTTCGCGGTCGGAATCGTGAATTCGGTCACGACGCCGGCTGTGGTGATGCGAGCGATCTTGTTGCCGTCGTACTCGGTGAAATATAGATTCCCATCCGGATTCGACGTGATCTGGTAAGGAAACACGAACGGGCTAATGCCCGCTGAATACTCCGTGATCACGTGCGTCGTCGGATTGATCGTGCCGATCTTGTTCGCGAAGCTGTTTTCCTCGGTGAACCAGAGGTTGCCGTCGGAACCGAGTGCCATCGAGGTTGGTGCTGAGTTGACGGTCGGAATCGGGTACTCCGTGATCGTGCCGCCGATCGAGACGCGTCCGACGTTGTTACCGGTTTGCTCGACGAACCACAGCGCGTTGTCGGCCGGATCGCTCACGATGCCTTCCGCTTCGCTCGACGACGTCGGGATCGAGAATTCCGAGAACGTGAAACTGCCCGACGGCGAAATCGGGACCACTGCATACGGCAACGTTGGGGCGTTCGGATTCGCGAACGTGATATGCACCGTGCTCGCTACCGACGAGGATCCGTCGTAGGTGAGCGTGACCGCTTGCGACGGCGAGGTCCAAAGTGCCGGGGTGATCGTGATGTGCGAATCGCTCGACGTGAGAGTGATTCCGGCTGCGAACGTCGCCGATGACGGGATCGTCGTACCGTCCGGATCGTCTGCGCCGATCGTTACCGTTGCCGTTCCGGGGGTGCCGATGATGAACGACGTTCCGGACGTGTAGACGACCGAACCGGGGACGAGCGACGCAACGACCGGCGCCATCGTTGCGGATGCAGTGAACGTTTGGCCGCTGACGACGGTCGGCTGCGCGCTGCCTTGTGCGATCAAGTGTCCGGTCCCGTTGGGAGCATCGTAGAGAGCGAGTAGAATCGTGGGCGTGCCGACCGGCGCCGTGATCGGGATCGAGCACGTACGCACGCTGCCGAGTGTGATAGGTCCCGTCGTGCACAGCGACGATGTCGAACTGACGTCGAAATATGTGTCCGGCGTTGCCGTGCTGGTCAACACCCCGAGCGACGACGCATTGGCGGACACGAATTGTACGCGCCGCGCCGTCGTGCTGTTCGTCGCCGCGCCGGCGCTGCCGATCGTGATCGTCATGACGCCGCTTGCATGTGGTCCGGTCAGGCCGGCCGGTGCTGCGGGAGTCGCCGGGGACGAACCGCCGCCGCCGCCGCACGCGGCAAGCAGCAGAACCGTGACGACTGCGGCAATGCGAAGCGATCCGGACACAAAACACCTCGAGGTACAAGCAACCTAGGGGCCGGTCTCAGGAGTTTACCAGCAAGCTGGAAGGTTCGTCTAGAGCGCGAAAGCCCGAGCCGATGAACAGACAAGCTGCCCTCGCGCTCGGAAGCGCTTTTCTCGCCTCCCCGTCGGTGCTGTCGGCGCAAACGGCCACGCAAATGGTACTGGGTGCCGTGCCCGAGGAGTCGGTGACGCCGGCCCTTTGGGCAGTGCAGAGCGGGATGTTCCGCAAGGCGGGGCTGGATGTTGAGGTGCAGTCGGCGAGCAGCGGAACGGCCATCGCGGCCGGCGTCGCGGGAGGCTCCTATGCGGTCGGCAAGTCGTCGCTGGTCGCGATCATCACCGCGCACGCCAAAGGGCTGCCGTTCGTGTTCGTGGCCGGCGGCAGTCTCTACGATACGAAGTTTCCGTACTCGGTGCTGACGGTGAAAGCCGACTCGCCGCTCAAGACCGCCAAAGATCTCGACGGCAAGACGCTCGCCGTGCCGGCCCTCAGCGACCTCACCACCTACGCCACCAAAGCGTGGGTGGACTCGCACGGCGGCGATTCCACCACGTTGAAGCTGCTCGAGTTTCCGTTCTCGCAGATCCCCGATGCGCTGGCCTCGGGCCGCGTCGACGCGGGCTTCGTCGCCGATCCGGTTCTGCAGCAAGCGCTCGACGCCAAAAAAGTGCGTATTTTCGCGCACGCCTTCGACGCCGTTGCGCCGCAGTTCATGGTCACCGGCTGGTTCGTCACGCAAGAGTACGCGTCGAAGAACCTCACGGAACTGCAGAAATTTAAGAACGTCATCTACGAAGCGGCGAAGTACATCGAGAGCCATCCCGCCGATACGGTCAACGTGCTGGCGAAGTTCAGCGGCGTCGATCCCGCGGTCATCGCGCGGACGCACCGCATCGGGTACGCGCCGCTCGAGCCGAAATACATTCAGCCGGTCATCGACATCTGCGCGAAGTACAAGGCGATCCCGGCGGCGTTCGACGCCAAAGAGATTATAGCGGCAGGGTTACACTAACCGGGTCGAGCCGTTTAGGATAGCGGCGCACGCGCCGGTAGGTGGCGATCGCGCGAGCCACGTCCTGGTCGGCGACGTCGAAGATCAGGTGTTCGGCGATCGCCGCCGCATACGCGTAACCGCGAATTGCCCGTTCGAGATCGGCGTCGCGCAGCCACTCGCGGTGGCGGCTGCGGTCGCGCCGCGCCATCGCGGTGGCAAAGTCTCGCAGCCGCGTCGCGCCGATGCTTGCAGCCGGGAGCCGTTTTCTGAGCGTTTGCGTGCCCATGTCGTCCTTATACCCGCTTTAGGGTGCTGGAAGCGCCTTCGGGTCTTTGAGATAGGTCACTCTACTAACGCGAAGAAGGGTCGATTAGTCGCTTAGAACTGAGGATTTTCTCATGTTTTCGAAGCTCGATCGCCGCCTGATGCGGCCGTTGCGCACCGTTTGCGCGGCACTGCTGCTCCTGACTCCGGGTTCGCTCGCGTGGGCGCAAACGGGCGACGAAATCGCCGTCGCCACGCCGCCGATCGATTCGTCGGGCGAAGTCTTCTATGCCGCCGACATGGGCTTCTTTGCGAAGGCCGGCTTGAACGTGAAAATCGTGCCGATGAACAACGCCGGCGCGATCGCGCCGGCCGTCATTTCGGGCACGGTCGCGATCGGCGGGCTTACGGTGCCGGCCGTCGCCCTGGCGCGCGAGAAGAACGTGCCGATTACGATCGTAGCGCCCGGGTCCGTGTACTCGATGGCGGCGCCGACGTCCGGCATCGTCGTGCTCAAGAACTCGACGTTCAAGAAAGCGGCCGATCTCAACGGCAAGACCATCGGCACGCGCGACATCTCGAATATGAGCTACTACGGCTCGAACGTCTGGATCGACAAGAACGGCGGCGATTCGAAGTCGATCAAATGGGTCGAGATCAACGACAACGTTGCGGTTGCGGCGATGCAGCAGGGACGCATCGATGCCGCCTCGCTCAGCGAACCCGGGCTCGACGACGCCGTGCACGGCGCCGCGCGCATGCTGGGGCCGGTTTACGATGCGGTCGGCGACAAGTTTCTGATCGCCGTCTTCTTCACGACCGAAACCTACGCCAACGCGCATCCCGACGCGATGCGCAAGTTTGCCGCCGCGATCATCGAAGCCGGCAAATGGGCCAACAAGAACCACGCCGCCAGCGCGAAGATCCTCGAGAAGTACGCCGGCACGCTCATTCCGCCGAGTTATACGCGCGTGACGTATGCCGAGCGGTTACGCGCGGCCGATGCGCAACCGGTGCTCGATATGCTCGCGACCTACGGCGTAATCAAACCCAACCCGCGCGCCGCCGACCTCTTCTCGCCGGCTGTGTACGCGCAGTGAGCGGCGTTTAGCCCAGGAGCTTTTGCAGGTCGGCGTGCGTGATCCGGTCGGCGGCGAACGTATACGTGCCGCGGTCGCGCACTTCGAGGGCGGCACGCCGGAGCGCGGCGAGCAGATGCGCCGCAGGTGCGGAGCCGGTGCTGACGCGCTTCACGCCCAGGCGCGTCAGCGCTGCGACGTCGGGCGTCGTGCCGCCGGCGAGGATGTTGATCGGGCCGGGAATCGCGGCTGCCAACTGTCCGATCAGATCACCGTCGGCGATGAACGGAACGAAAATGCAGCCGGCGCCCGCGTCGAGATACGCTTTCGCGCGCGTGACCGTTTCATCGAACTGCGCTGCAGCATCGCCGTCGGTCTGATAGACGTCGGTGCGCGCGTTGATCACGAATTCGGGCACGCCGAGTTCACTTGCGGCGGCGGAGATGGCGCGAATCCGTTCGCATTGCGCGTCCATCGGCATCAGCGGCGTTTGCCCCGGCAAGCTGTCTTCGAAGTTCATGCCGACGGCACCGGCGGCGATCGCGCCGCGCACGGTGGCGACGGCATCGGCAACGGTCGGGCCATAGCCGCCTTCGAGGTCGGCGGTGACCGGAACGCTTACCGCGCCGGCGATCGTCCTGACGTGCGCGAGCATGCCGTCGCGCGAGATCGCTTGGCCGTCGGGAAAGCCGTCGACGTACGCGATGCCCGCGCTCGTCGTAGCGATGGCCGGAAAGCCGATCGATTCCACGATGCGTGCGCTCGCGCCGTCCCATGCGTTGACGAACACCACCGGGGTCGCCTGATGGTGCAGCGCGCGCAAAGCGGCGGCTTTTTCTTTCAGGTCCATTACGGCGGATGGCCGGGCTGGATGTCGCGCACCGAGCGCGAGCCGAGCTGCGGTGCATCCGGGTGTTCTTCGCCGACGTCGACGATGTCGAGTATGTGCGCGACGTGGTCGCCGCAGTCGTGGCGTTCGAGGACGCGTCCGGCGAGCCAATCGCAGCCGTCGAGGATCGGCGACCCGCCGGGACCCGGCCGCCACGCGCATTGTTCGAATTTTTCGTGCGGCGCGATTTCGTCTTCGGTCTCACCGCCGAAGAGTTGCGCGAGCGCGTGCTGATCGTTCCGCAGCAGATGCACGATCAGCCACTCCGCCCGTTCGGCGACGCCGAGTGTATGGTTCTTTTTCGAAATGCACACGAGCCAGCGCCGCGGCGAGATGCTGCACTGCGTGTGAAATCCCAGCAGACAGCCGCTGCGTTCGTGTCCGTCGAACGCGGTCACGACCGTCATCGGGAAATCGAGCGAGAGACATTGGCGGGTGAACGGGTCGGTGTTCATGTCGATGCATTCTCCGTACGGCGTGGACGCATGCGCACGATCGGTCCGGAGGTGTGCGCCGCCGGATCGGTCGTGCGTCCGGTTGCGACCAACTCGACGACGACGTCGGCAACTTCTCCGGCCGTGATCCAGTGCGCGGCCGAGATGGTCTCGGAGATGCGCGTACGCACCGGCCCGTCGACGACCAGCTCGAGAATGTCGACCTGCGGGTTTTCGACTTCTTGGCGCAGCGCACGCGTGAGCATAAGCTGCGCGGCCGCGGCGATCGATACGAGGCTCGAGTTGCGCACGGGGTGGTAGGCCGCGCCGCCCCCGATGCCGATGTAGCGTCCGCCCGCCGGCTGCGCGCACAGCACGGGCACGAACGCGTGCGCGAAAACGTAGTGCGTGCGCAGCATCTCGTCCATCACCGTATCCCAGATCTCGGGTCCCGAGCCCAGCAAGTCGCCTTCCCACCAGCCGCCGAGCGAGGGGATCAAGACGTCCAGCGGACCGCACTCCCGCGCGATCTGCTCGCGCAGCGCGGCCGCACCGGCGGGCGAGCCGATCGCGCCGGTGAGCGTGACGAGCGCGTCCGGAGAACTGCCGTCGCCGGCCGCGTCGGCCCGCAGGCGTTCGAGCCGGGTCGCGCTGCGCGACGGAACGATGACCCGGTGTCCGGCTCCGAGTAATGCCCGCACGATCGCTTCGCCTACGCCCCCGGCCCCGCCGGCCACCAGGATCTGCTTCATTTCCCGGTTCCCATACCCGCTCTACGACGTTGGGCCTGTTCGGGGGGCTGCGGGCTGGGCGCGTCAAAGCGGTAAGCGCCGCTCGATGTCGTAGGGGTACGGTAGCGGCACATTCTGGTCGACTGCACCATCAAGCTGGGGTGATCACGGCGTGCTCCAAGCGCTCTTCGGGAACAAGAACAAGGATAAGCGCCGGCATACGCGCCGAGAGAAGGCGTTCTCTGCCGACTGGACTTCCGCGCCCGAAGTTGCCCCGACCCCGGTCATCGGACTCGACGTGAGCGCGAGCGGCGCCGGCATTCTCTCGCGCGAAGAGATCAAACAAGAAGAGTTCATTCTTCGGCTCAAGCTCGACGAACGCATCATCCCGACCCGCGTGAAAGTTGCGCGGCGGTTACCGGGAACGTTGCAAGGCGCGAAGGCATTCCGCTACGGCGTCGAGTTCGTGAGCATCTCGGCCGACGATTGGGATGCGGTCGTGCGCTGGTCGAAGGGCGGCGAGGCCGCCGAAGCCAGCAACAAAGTGAAGTCGGATCTCGAGATGGTCAAGATGACCGCCGACGATGCCGACCGTCTCATGCCGGTCGCGTTGCAAACGAAGTTGCTCAACGGCCTGACCCGCCGCGGCCGCCTCGCGCCGCTCGTGCCGAACCAGCAGCCGCTCGTCGGGTATTTCTACGGCGGCACGGTCAAACGCAACGGGATGATGATGCACCGTCTGGCGATCGTCTCGCGCGTGGCCGACGTCAACAACGGGCCGCCGGCCGAGTTCCGCACCATGTTCTACTTCGATGACGCCGGCGCGCACATCGAAATGGGCGATTAACGCCCAAGCCGCCCTCAGTGGCTAGGTTTGTAGATCATTTGATCGGCGGGAAACGGCGTGAACTTGCTGTATTTCGCCGCGACGTTGATCACCGGTTGTAAGAACGCGGGATTCAACGTCTCGCCGTACCGCACGCGCAACATACCGGCGGCGGCGTCCGGATCCATCTTCGCGTACTTCAAGAGAATTTCAGCGCTCTTCGCATGGTTTGCGTTCGCCCATACCGCCGCTTCGTGAATCGCCGCGACGAAACGGTTGAGCAGGTCGGCGTGATCTTTGGCCCACGCAGCGTTGGTGAAGTAAGCGCTGACGAGAAATTCTTTCGCGATCGCGTCGTACGGCGCGCCGATGACGCGTTCGGTCTTGCGAGCGACCGATAAGAACGGTTCGGCGATCGTAATCGCGTCGACGCGGCCGGCATCGAGCGCGGGCTGCATCTGCGGAAACGGCAGTTCGACGAATTTTACCGTGCTCAAGTCGCCGCCGTTGGCCTCGATCCACGCGCGCGGGCCGTAACCGGAGATCGTGCCGAGGCCCGAGCCTGCGACGATTTTTCCGTTCAGATCTTTCGCGCTGTGAATCGATGAGTTTGCGGAGACCATCAGCAGGTTTACCGGTGCCGTCGACTCGCTCATGCCGGCCGGTGCGACGACGACGAACGGCACGTTGCGTCCGACGCCCGATGCGATCGAGACCATGTCGGAGTAGCCGATGTCGATCGCATTGCCGGCGACCGCCGTCGCCACCGCGCCGCCGTTGGCACCGGCCTGGATGTCGACGTCGATCCCGGCTTTGGCGAAGAAGCCCATGTCCTTGGCGTAGTACACTTCTGCGCCGGCGTCGATCGGCACGGTCATCACGTGCACGACCGGCGGCGTTTGCGCGCCGGCCGGCAGTGCGAGCGCGCACATCCATATCGCTGCGAGAACAACGTTGCGCAGGGTCGATGACATAGCTAGTTCCCCCGTTCGTTCAAGTGAGGTTGGACGTTGCGCCGTCCGGAAGTTGTTGCGCGAACACGGCGAGCGTCGTTGCGGTAGCGGCGTACGCGCCCATCAGCATCACGAGGTTGACCAGCGTCTCGGTTTCGAACTGTTCGGCTGCGGCGGCGTAGGTGGAGCGGCGCACGCGGTGTTTGCCCAGCGCTTCGCGGCCGAGTTTGATGATCGCCGCTTCTTTGGCGCCGATGCCGCGCACGCGCTTGCGTTTGCGCACGATCTCGATGATCTCGTCCTCGAGGCCTTCGCGGCGCGCGTTGATCTCGTGCTGGTACCACTCAAAGTGAGAATCCATCTCGCGAGCGACCACGAGGATCGCCAGCTCGCGCAGCCGCACGTCGAGGCCGGTCTCGAAACGCAGCATCTGATTGAGCTTGTGGTGCGCGGCATAGACGCGCGGGCTGTGCAACACGATCCCGGCGGGCCCGCGAAAACCGGCCAGCGAGCGCGGATCGTTGGCGACGCTGTCGTAGAGCGCTTGGCCCTCGGCGTCGAGCGGCTCGCGCTCGATCAACGGCAAACGGTTCCCAGATTCAGGAAAAACGTCACCCGGTCGCATCTCCGGCCCCTTCGGTCCGGGCCGCGACCGCCCTTTGCACCGAGGGGGGCTTCTGCGATGGGGAGAAACCGATGCGATGACGCGACAACGCACGGGAGCGCTGCTCATTCCCGAGGAGCACCTGGAGAAGCACCGTCGCCGGTTTGCGCGCTTCAAGCCGCTCAACGCGCAGGTGCTCTTCGCGGTTCGAGCGCTGGCCCAACGGATCAACGACGATGCCACCGAACGTCTCGCCGCGCTCGGGCTCACGGCTCGCCAATACAACTACCTCTCGGTGATCTACGTCGAGGAAAGCGTCACGCCGAACGAGATCGGGACGCTCATTCATACCGCGAATCCGACCGTTACCTCGATGCTCAACGCGCTCGAACGCGACGGGCTCATCGTGCGCGAAGCGCATCCCGAAGACGGGCGCAGTTCGGTCGTGACGCTCACGCCGCGCGGCAAGACGCTCTATGAAAAAGCGTTCCAGCTCCATCACGATCCGCTCGAGGAAACGATGGCCGCGCTGAGCCTAGACGAGCGCAAAAAGCTGGTCGACGTGCTCGTTCGCCTGGGCGATTCTTTCGCCGAGTCGGGTAAGCAGAAAAAGAAGGCCAATTGACTTTTAGGGTAGGGCACCCTAGAATGTTGTTAGAATACTAAGGACGAGGATTGCATGCAAGACGTTAAGGTAATCGCGACGCGGTACACCGATCGCGAGAAGACCGATCCAAACGCGCGGATCATGAACCCGGCCGATTTCATCAAAGTGAATCCCGAGAAGCTGCAATCGGGACGGATGTACGTGGGCGATGAGTTTCGCGCGGTCGTACTGACCTTGACGCCGGGGCAGGCGCAGACGCTGCACATGCATCCCGAAACCTCGCACGCCTGGTTCATCATTTCCGGCAGCGGCGAAGTGACGATGGAAGACGGCCGTAAAGAGCGTGCGAGCGCCGGCCAGTTTTGCGTGCATCCGCGCAACAGCGTGCACGGCATCACCAACGACACGAACGAAAACCTCACCTACATCGCCCTGTCGATCGGCGACTGAGAGAAACACGATGTTGTCAGCGAAAGATTTCCACGGCTTGTGGGCGATCATCCCGACGCCTTCGAAACCCGGCGCCGATCGCGCCGACGCGGTCGATACGGTGGATCTCGAAGAGACCGCGCGCGTCGTCGACAAGCTGATCAAAGACGGCTCCGATGCGCTGATCGTGCTGGGCACGACCGGCGAGTGCGCGACGCTGACGCGCAGCGAATACGAAGCCTTCGTCGACACGGTGCTGACGACGGTTAACAAGCGTATCCCGTGCTTCATCGGCACGACGGCGCTCGGCACCCACGAAGTCGTCTATCGCACGCGCTTCGCGCAAGACCGCGGCGCCGACGGCATCCTGCTCGGCCTGCCGATGTGGCAGCCGCTCACGGTCGTGCAAGCCGTGGAGTACTATCGCAGCGTCAGCGAGCTGTTCCCGAAACTCGCGATTCAAGTCTACGGCAACCCGCGCGCCTTCCGTTTTGCGTTTCCACCCGAGTTCTGGGCTGCGGTGGTCAAGGCCGTGCCGAACATCACCTCGGCGAAATACTCGCGTCCGAAAGCGCTGCTCGAATCACAAGCCGCCTCGAACGGCAAAGTGCACTTTCTGCCCAATGACGGCGGCGTGATGCAGTTCGTCGATCTGGCGCCGGAAACGACGACGGCCTGCTGGTCGACCGCGGCCTCGATGGGTCCGGAGCCGGCCCTGGCGCAGATCCGCGCGATCCAATCGGGCGACCTCGAGCGCGCGCGCGCGATCGCCAAAGACCTGAAGTGGACGCGCGAACCGATCGCGCCGATCGTCGCCGACGCCGACCTCTTCGCAAGCTACAACATCCAGCTCGAAAAGACGCGCATCGGCCTCGCCGGTTACTGCAAAGCCGGTCCGTTGCGGCCGCCCTACAACGTGTACCCTGAAGAATATCACGCGCTCTTCCAGGAAAACGCAACGCGCTGGCGCGAGCTGTGCGAGCGTTACTCGAAGGTAGCCGCTCCGTGACGTCCACTCCGGCCGTGACGGCGGTTCGCAGCGTCGAACTCGGCGTCCGCGACCTCGATGCATCATCGGCCTTCTATCAAGACACGTGGCTGCTCGACGAAGTCGCGCGCACACCGACGGCCGTCTATCTGCGCGCGGCCGGATCCGAGCACCACGTGCTCGCCATTCACGGCGATCAGCCGTTCGGCGTCGTGCGCATCAATCTCGCGGCACCCGATCGGGCAGCGGTCGACGCACTGCACGACGCAGTGCTCTCAGCGGCGGTGCCGATCGTCCATGCGCCGCGCGATCTCGATGAACCCGCCGGCGGTTACGCGTTCGCCTTTACCGACTACGAAGGACGGGAGTTCCGCATCGTCGCCGGCTTGCCCGTACACCGTGAAGTCGACCACTCGAACGACCGGCCGGAGAAGGTGAGCCATATCGTCTTGAACGCCGAGGCGGAGAGCGGCAGCGCGAAGCTTTTCTGCGAGAAGCTCGGGTTCCGGTTGCGCGATCAAACGGGCCGGGCGAATTTCATCGGCTGCAACGCCGATCATCACAGCCTGGCTTTCGGCCGCGTCGGCGGCAGCGCGATGAACCACGTTGCGTTCGACATCCACGATCTCGACGGCGAGATGCGAGCGGCCGGCCGCATGAAGCGCGGCGGGCATCCGATCGAGTGGGGCGTCGGCCGTCATGGCCCCGGCCACAACGTTTTCGCCTATTTTATCGACCCCAACGGTTACGCCATCGAGTACACGACCGAGATGGATCAAGTCGACGATGCAAAATACGTCCCGGGTACACCCGAGACGTGGAAGCGCGCGCCGCACTCGGACGCGTGGGGCATCGCCGACCCGCCGACCCAACGTTTTCGCGACGCGATCACCGGAAAGCTAGGTGCTTATGCTGAGTCAACAAGATAACGAGCGCTTGACGCGGGTCGGCCCCGGCACGCCGATGGGCAACCTGTTCCGCCGCTATTGGATCCCCGCGCTGCTTTCCGAAGAGCTGGTCGAGGCCGATGGCCCGCCGGTGCGCGTGCGCTTACTCGGCGAAGACCTGGTGGCGTTCCGGGACACGGAAGGCGTGGTCGGCATCGTGTCGGCGTATTGTCCGCACCGCCGCGCGCCGATGTTCTTCGGCCGCAACGAAGATTGCGGTTTGCGTTGCGTGTATCACGGCTGGAAGTTCGATCGCAACGGCGCGTGCGTCGACATGCCGTCTGAGCCGCCGGATTCGCTGTTCAAAACGAAAGTCACGATCGACGCCTATCCCACCTGGGAAGGCGGCGGCATGGTGTGGATCTACATGGGGCCGCTGGAGCTGAAGCCGGCGCCGCCGGATCACGAGTTGGTGCGCGCGCCCGCGAATCACCGTCACGTTTCGAAGCTGTTCGAAGATTGCAACTACCTGCAGGCGCTCGAGGGCGGCATCGATCCGACGCACGCAACGATCCTGCACAACGTCAAGATCGGCGATCGTTCGTTCCTCAACAAGTACGACGAGCTGGTTGCGGCGCTCGACATCGAGACGACCGATTACGGCTTCACCTACGCCGGCATCCGTCAGCACGCCGATTTCGACTGGATCCGCGTTTATCACTGGATCATGCCGTCGTATCACATGCGCGGCAGCGTGGCCGGCTTGTTCAACAAGCCCGGACAGATCCCGACGATCAACGGCCACATCTGGGTCCCGATCGACGATTACAAGAGCTGGGTGTTCAGCTTCACGTATTCGGCCGATCCGAATCAGCCGATCTCGCATGAGCACGTCGAGGAACAGGAAACGCGCCTCGGCCGCGGCACGAATACCGGCCCCGGCTACATGCCGGTCCGCAACCGCTCCAACGACTACCTCATCGACCGGCAGTTGCAGAAGACCGAGAGCATGACCGGCATCGCCGGCGTCAACACGCAGGACTACGCATTGCAAGAAGGCATGGGTCCGATCGTCGACCGCACCAAGGAACACGTCGGTACGACGGATCGCGCTATCATCTTGCTGCGCAAAGTGCTGCTGGACGCGCTCAACACGATGGAAAAGGGCGGTACGCCGCCGGCGGTCGATCCGTCATCGTACCGCGGCGTGCGCGCGGTCGACCGCACGATTCCCAAGGGCACGGAATGGAAGGTCGTCTGCGAGCCGGATGCGGTAGCGTTGTTCTGATGGAATCACAGCACCAGGCGGCCCGGTACGGTATCGATTCCTATCTCGATTGGGTCGCGCACGAGAAGCTGCTCGTGCACACGGGCCTCGCCATCGACTGCTTCAAAGTCGAAACGCGCGAGTGGGCGCGCGCCGGCGTGCCTTCGGCCGTGCTCCATCTCGACGGCCGCGGCGACTTCTGCAACGCCTTCGTCTTCAACATTCCGGCCGGCGGCTCGACCATTCCGCAGCGGCATCTCTACGAAGAGATCGTCTACGTTCTCGAGGGCAACGGCTCGACGCAGATCGAGTTACCCAACGGCGAAAAGCGCAGCTTCGAGTGGGGACCGACATCGCTATTTGCGATCCCGCTCAATGCGACGTATCGCCACTTCAACGCCAGCGGTCTCAAGCGCGCGCTCATCACCACGACCACCAACGCGCCGATGATGCTGAACCTCTTTCACAACGAGCGCTTCGTGTTCGACAACCCGTTCTTTTTCGACGACCGGGTCGGGAAGCAAGAGTACTTCGCGGGCGAGGGCGTGCTCAACATCGTGCGCCAAGGCAACAATACCTGGGAAACCAATTTCATCGCGAGCCTCGAGACGATCGATCTGCCCGACTTCTCCGATCGCGGCGCGGGCGGCGGCAACCTGATCTTCCTACTCGCCGACAGCTCGATGCACGCGCATGTCTCGGAGATGCCGGCCGGCACCTACAAGAAAGCGCATCGCCACGTCGCCGGCTATAACGTCATGTGCGTGGCCGGCAGCGGCTTCTCGCTGATGTGGTTTGAAGGCGATCAGGAGTACGTGCGCATCGACTGGCACCACGGCGTGCTCTTTCCGCCCGCGCACCATCAGTTCCACCAGCACTTCACCACGAGCACGGTCGCGGCGCGCTACCTCGCGATGGGTTTCGGCAGCCTGCGCTATCCGTTCACGCAGGAACGCCGCGACGAAATTCTCGGCAAGGACGTGAAGTTCTCGACCAGCATCAAAAAGGGCGGCGACCAGGTCGAGTACGAGGACCAGGACCCGCGCATCCACCCCATCTGGCTTGCGGAAATGAAGAAGAACGGCCTCACCCCGCGCATGGACAAATACATCAAGACCGCCGAACCGGTCTAGGTCGCTTTCCGGGCCTCAAAAACATCGTAGGCGATATTGCCGGCGGAGACCGCACTGGGATGGCCCGCGTAGAACGCGACGTGGGTCATCATCTCGGCGAGTTCGTCCTGCGTGACGCCGTTGTCGAGCGCGAAGCCGATGTGATAGCGCAACTGATCGGGCCGGTAGAGCGCGGTTAACACAGCGCAGGTGATGAGGCTGCGGTCGCGCTTGGAGAGTTGCGGCCGCTCCCACACATCGCCGAAGAGCACGTTCATCGCGATGTCCCAAAGTTTGGGCAGCGCCATGGCCCACTTGGGCATGTGAGCCGGCTGTTCGGGCATGGTATCCTCCGTCGTCGTCCGAGTCGTTGTGCTTCGCAGCGCGGTGTTCGGGAAGACGGCGGCGAACCCCGGCGCATGCCGTTACGCATCGGAGATGCCGCACCCGATTTCACGCTTCAGAGTTCGGATGGCCGCGACGTTGCGCTGTCATCGTTCCACGGCGCGCAAAGCGTGGTGCTGATCTTCTATCCGAAAGATCAAACGCCGGGCTGCACCAAACAACTGTGCACGGCGAGCAACGACGCGGCGGCGTTCGCATCCGCGGGCGCCGCGGTCTTCGGCGTCAACGGCGACAACGCCGCATCGCACGAGCGCTTCATCGCCAAGTACCAGCTCGCAATGCCGCTGCTGATCGATCCCGGCCTTATGGTAGCGAAGGCCTACGACGCCGTTGCCGGCTTCGGTCCGATCAAAATCGTCAACCGCACGGTGGTCGGCATCAACCGCGCCGGCCGCATCGCCTTCTACCAGCGCGGCATGCCCGACACCCCAACCATCCTCAGCGCTCTCTTGTCCTGAGCTTGTCGAACAAGCATGTCACCCCGAGCTTGTCGAGGGGCCGCCCTAACCGTCGCTGTACGCGAGGTTATGCCGCACTCGCGCGGCCACGCTCCGAAACGTCTTCAAATCACTCGCACTAATCCCGCGAATGGCATCAGCCTGAGCGGAGTCGATTGCAGCGCGAATCGGTTGACGTAGCGCGCGGCCCTTGGGCGTGAGGTAGATCAGCGCTTTACGGCGATCCGTTGCGTCCTTGCGGCGTTCGACGATCTTCGCGCGTTCAAGCGTATCTATCACCGTGACGACCGTCGATGGATCGACGCCGACGCGTTCGCTCAACTCTGCTTGCGAGATGCCGTTCGTCTCGAACAGCGCGCGCAAATAATAGTAATGCTTGAAGGGGATCCCGATCTTCGCCAGTTCGGCGGCAAAGCGGCGCGACATCGCTTTGTGCGTGTGCCGCAGTACGTAGCCCACGCCCGAGCTGGACGGAATCGGGATCGCCGCGTCCGGAGATTTTTCTGCGCTCATGCTCTTGACAATATAATCGAACCCGATTAAGAATACAAGGACATCCATATATTGGACTTCCAAGTATATCCACACCCAGCCGGGAGGCCCGTATGACCGAAGTCTTTGCCGGAACGATCGGTGAGATCATCGAGAACAACGATCGCACGATCGTCAAACACGGCAAGCTCGAGATCGGCGTTCTGCATCGCAACGGCGAACTTTACGCGTACAACAACCACTGCGTCCACCAAGGCGGACCGGCGTGCGAGGGCATGATCATCGCACGCGTCGAGGACGTCATGCTGCCCGACAAGACGGTCACGGGCCAGCGCTTCAACCACGACGAGATGCATTTCGTCTGTCCTTGGCACGGCGTGGAATACGATTTGAAAACCGGCGCGTGCGTGCCCAATCCCAAACGCCGCTTGCAAAAATTCGATGTCGTGCAGAAAGGGAATGAAGTTTATGTCATCATCTGAGATGGTCGCAACCTTGACGCCTGAAGGCGCTCTCGAGACGCTCGATTCCGCTGCGTTGCAGCAGCTCGTCGCCGCCGCGGTGCGCGAGTACGCGAAACGCGCCGATAGCCCGGGCGGCTACTTCCCGATCGTCCCCACGAGTACGATCACCGCAACCGACGCCATGATCGCGTGCACAGCCTTGCTCAAGGTCGTCAATATCGCCGTGTTCGAGTTGGGCTTGTGGCAATCGTGGGCCGGCGGCATCCCGCAAGAGGTTCCGGCATGACGTCGACGCTGACGCTTCCTACCAGCGACCCGGGCGGCTTGAACATCACCGAGTTCGATACCCGCACGCTGCTCTCGCACGCCGCCGAACAATCGCGCGCCAACAACTACAACGATTTCTTCATCTGCGACGTCGACTCGCACCATTACGAGAACGAGTCCTTCGGCGCGATCGTCAAGTACATCGAAGATCCGGTCCTCCGTCACCAGGCGCAGGTCAGCGCTTCCCGCCGCTCGGGCGCAGGCTTTCTCGGCGGGGCGATCGGCAATCAAGACCAATCGGGCCGCGTGACACGCTACCACACGCGGCACATGGATAGTTACCCGCCCGGTTCCCAGCGCGATGCGCACCTCTCGAAAAAGTGGATGGATGCGATGGGCGTTGACATCGCCTTCCTGTTCCCGTCCCCGATCCTGACGCTCGCCAGCCATCCCGTGCAGCACGTCCAGAATCAATATCTCCGCGCGTACAACTCCTGGCTGACGCAAGAGGTCCTACCGGCCGAGCCGCGGCTGCGTTCGATGCTATGCCTGCCGTTCAACGACCCGGCGGCCTCCTACCAGATGGTCCAAGACTTCGGCGACGCCAAGGGCGTCTCGGGTTTCATGATCACGGCGTCGCACAACCGGCCCGTGCATGACAATGCATACATGAAGCTCTACTCGGCGCTCGAAGAGCGCGGTCTGCCGCTCGCCTTTCACGGCTCCTACAACTGGGCCGATACGTCGTTCTCGACTGCCAACAAGTTCATCACGGTGCACGCGCTCGGTTTCGTGTTTTACAACATGGTGCACATGGCGAACTGGATCATGAACGGTCTGCCGGAGCGCTTTCCAAAGCTGAAGGTGATTTGGATGGAATCGGGCTTGGCCTGGGTGCCGTTCATGATGCAACGCTTCGACAACGAGTACCTGATGCGCAGCAACGAGGCGCCGATGCTCAAAATGAAGCCCAGCGAGTACATGAAGCGCATGTACTACTCCGTGCAGCCGCTCGAGATCCCCGAAGACCTCTCGATCCTGCAGACGACGTTCAAGATGATCAACGCCGAGACGCAGCTGATGTACTCTTCGGACTATCCGCACTGGGATTTCGATCTGCCGAGTGTGATCTACGACTTGCCGTTCCTCTCCGAGGAAGGCAAACGGAACATCCTCGGCGAGACGGCGCGCAACGTATTCAACTTGGGGCCGCTGCCGAAGCTCGCCCAAATCCCGGCCGAATAACCGATGGCCGCGATCGCCCCCGGCGGAGCGGCCCTCGGTTCACCGCTCTCGATCCAAGCCACCGCGCGCATTCGAGAGATCCTCGAAGGCCGCCGGCGCGGACTGCGCGCGGTGCTGCCGCTCGCCGGACCGGCGGTGGTCGCTTCGGTCGCCTACATGGATCCGGGGAATTTTGCAACGAACATCGCGGCCGGCTCGAAGTTCGGTTATGGGCTGCTCTGGGTCGTACTGCTTGCAAATGCGGTCGCGATGTTGTATCAGGCGATGTCGGCGAAGCTCGGCATCGTCACCAATCGCAATCTGGCCGAACTTAGCCGGGCGCATTTCCCGAAGCCGGCCGTGGTCGCGATGTGGCTCGCGAGTGAGGTCGCGGCGATGGCCACCGACCTCGCCGAGTTCGTCGGCGGCGCGCTGGGCCTTTCGCTCTTGCTGCATTTGCCGCTGCTCTACGGCATGGCCGTCACCGCGGTGTTCACCTATGTCATCCTATGCGTCGAGCCGAGCGGATTTCGTAAGATCGAACTGATCATCGGCTCACTGGTGCTCGCGATCGGCGCGTGTTATCTGCTCGAATTGTTCATCGTGCCGGCCGACTGGGGTGCCGTGGCCCTGCACTCGGTGCTGCCGCAATTCGGCGGCCCCGGAGCGGTCGCGCTCGCCGCGGGCATCGTCGGCGCAACGATCATGCCGCACGCGATCTTTCTGCACTCCGGGCTCACGCAAGATCGCGCACCCGCTCGGAGCGACGCCGAGCGGCGTTCGCTCGTTCGCTATTCGAATCGCGAGGTCGCGATCGCGCTATCGTTCGCGGGCTTGATCAACGTCGCGATGGTCGTGATGGCGGCCGCCGCGTTTCACGCGGGCCATAGCGGCGTGGCAGAGATCCAGACGGCGTATTACACGATGGTCCCGCTGCTCGGCGCCGCGGCCGGACTGGTGTTTCTCATCTCGCTGATGGCATCGGGTATCTCGAGTTCGGTCGTCGGGACGATGGCGGGGCAAATGATCATGCAAGGCTTCGTCGGCTTCAGCATTCCGGTCTGGCTACGGCGCACCATCACGATGGTACCGGCGTTCGTCGTGATCGCCCTCGGCATCAACGTGACCAACGCGCTTGTGGTCAGCCAGATTGCCCTGAGTATCGTGCTGCCTATCCCGATGGTTGCGCTGCTCGTGCTCAGCCGAAAACGTTCCTTGATGGGCAGCTTTACTGCCGGCCCGACGTTGCTCACATTTGCTGCTGTCGCGATCGTGGCGATCGTCGGGCTCAACGCGGTGCTCGTGGTCGGGGCGATCGGAGGGAATTAACGTCGGTCTAACGTCGGTCGCGCGCTCTTATTGGATCACGGCCTCGCAATGCTCGAGACATATCACGTTGTGGCCGAGGATCGAGACGCACTGCTCGACGCAAACGCTGTAATCGGGGCTGACGGCCGTCGACGCGTTGATCATCGACAACGTGGCGATGCCGGTAACTTGCGCCGAGCCGTCATCGCCGATCAAGTCAGGACGCTTTGCGAGGCTCGACAGTACCGCGTTCGTGAGTACGATACCCGCCTCCATCGGCGTGCCGGCGCGCACGACTGAGCCGGCGAGTGCTTGCTCGAAGGGCGCGGGATTTTTCAGCGGGGGCCCCGGCGTGACGAGCCCCATAAGCGTCCGATCGTCCGGTGGCTTATGCGCGGCCGGCGTTTCGGGGTGAATTGTCGTGCACCGCGTGTAGCAGAGCACCTCCTGATCGAAAACTTTCCAGCACATGGTGCTACACAGGATCGTATCGAGTGGTCCCTCGCCGGCGGCCGCTGCCGGTGCAACCGTTACCGCGAAGGGGACGACCAGACTCTTGCCGTCTTCGGACGTGATTTTATGTGCCATCGCGCTGCGCATGATGGACTTCATAAAGAGCACGCCGAGTTCTTCGGCGGAAGTCAGGGTCGACGCAAGCTGCGCGTACGGTTTTGCCGACCCGTGTGAACCACCCTGAGCCATAACTTACTCCCCTCAGCGATCTTAGCTATTAGGCGCGCGCTTCTTGGGTTGCTCAGCTGGTTCCCAGCAAGTAAGCGTCTGCGTTTCGAGCCAACGCGGCGGGGTGCGGCGATCATAGCAGTTCGCGCGCGTCGAACCCCTTCGGGAGTTGCTTGTATTTTGCCATCAGATCGATGACCGGCTGGATGGCGGCGGCGTTGAAGCTCGTCGCGGTATAGCCGTGGCGCATGTCGGTGGCGACATTCAGCTCCATGCCGGTGAGCGGCAGCAGTAGCGGGATCGTTTCCTTGACGTGCGTGTTCGCGTAACCCGCGGCGGCTTCGATCGCCTTGCTGAAGCCCGCGACGGCTTCTTTGTTCTTCGCCGCATAATCGCGCGTGCAGAAGTACACGACTTCCAGAATCGGCCGCGGATAGCCTAAGAGTTCGTCGACGAAGTAGCGCAGCTTGCCGGCCCGTACCGCTTGCATCATGCCCGGTTCGCCCATCAGGCCGGCGTCGACGCGCCCTTCTTCGAGCGCGATCGCGACCGCGTTGAACGGCATCTCGACGAACTTCACCGTTGACGAATCGCCGCCGCGCGCATCGATCATCGCGCGCAGACCGAGATAGGCGATATCGCCGATCGCGCTGCAGGTCACCGTTTTGCCTTGCAGGTCGAGCGGCGTCTTCAGCGGTGAGTTCGCCGTGACGAGATATCCCGCGGTCGGATCGCCTTTGCGATACGACAATCCCGGCGCGATCACGGTGAACGGGATGCCGCGCGCGTAGGCGGCGATGATCGAGGTGACGCTGGCCTTACCGATGTCGGCTGCGCCGCCGACGATCGCTTGCGCGACGATCGCGCCCGTGCCGGCCGGTTGTAGCGTTACCTCGACGCCGTTATCGCGGAAGAGCCCCGACGTCTGCGCGTAGAGCAGCGGACGCAGATCGTCGGCGACGGTCGAGATGAAGTGCACCGGCGTGAGTTTCTCGCCGGCCGCCAGCGCCGTTCCGGCCGCGGCAGCGAACAAACCCTGGAGCATGAGCGCGCGTGTCAGCATGGGACCTTCCTTCGTCAGACCATTCATCGAACGTTTAGCGGACGTTGTCGATCGCCAGTAATTGCCAGCCCGATGAGCCGCGTGTCCACACGCTCATATAACGCAACGGCGACGTACGGGGTTCGCCGGCCACCGTCACGTCGAGCTCCGCGCGCGCGCAGAGGATGGCGACATCACCGCTCACCCGCACGTCCGTTTCCCCGCGTGTAATCGCGCGATAGCGGACGCGTCCCGACCGCGTGTGCTCGAGAAAGGCGGCTTTGCCTTCACGCCGCCCGTCGTTGTGGACGAAGACGAGTTCGGGGCGCACGAGCCGATCGAGCGCCTCGATATCGCAAGCAACTATGGCCGCCAGGCGGGCTTCATCGGCGGCCAAAACTGCATCGTCGTCGGTCATTCCCGCCACTTCCTAAGGCATTGACTTTTACTATCCGAGACCCTATTCTACTTAGAACTCTATCATTTTTCATCCTCCCGTCCAGACGTTCGGCCCACCCGAGGGGGACCCGTGAAGTTCGGCGTTTTTGATCATCTCGACCGTAACGATTTACAACTCGCCGACTTTTACGAGCAGCGCCTCGATTTCGTTGAGCTCTACGATCGTTTGGGTTTCTACAGCTACCATCTCGCCGAACATCACGGTACGCCGCTCGGTATGGCATCATCACCGAGCGTGTTTCTTTCCGCCGTTGCGCGCCGCACGAAGCGCCTGCGTTTCGGCCCGATGGTGTACTTGCTGCCGCTCTATCATCCGATTCGTTTGGCGGAAGAGATCGCGATGCTCGATCAGCTCGGCCGCGGCCGGCTCGATGTGGGCGTCGGACGCGGCCGCTCGCCGATCGAGCTGCAGAGCTTCGGCGTCAATCCGGCCGTAGCCGAAGCGGTGTACGAAGAATCGCTCGAGATCATCCGGCGCGTGCTGAGCGACGGCGTCGTGAATTTTAGCGGCACGCACTACACCATGAGCGACGTGCATATCCAGATGCGTCCACTGCAGACACCGCATCCGCCGCTTTGGTATGGGATCGGCTCGCTCGGCGGCGTCGACAAATTCGTTGCTGCCGATTTTAACGTCATCACGATCTCGAAGCCCGCGTTGGCCGGCGAACTCGTGCGCAAGTATCTCGATACCGCAGCGAATGCCGGCAAGGATTTGCTCGCGGGCGTGAGCCGGTTCGTCGTCTGTGCCGATACGACCGATCAAGCGCTCAAGATCGCGCGCCGGGCGTATCCCTTCTGGCACAAGAGTTTCGACTATCTCTTTGCGATTCACGGCCTGCGCCCGGTGCAGGCGTGGCCGGGCAGCTTCGATGCGATGGCGGCCGACGGCCTCGCATTTGCCGGCTCGCCCGACGATCTTACCGAAGCGCTATCGGCGCATATGGACCAGATCGGCGCGAACTATTTCGCCGGCCAATTCGTTTTCGGTGACATGACGGTCGAAGAAGGCCGCCGGTCGATCGATCTCTTCAGCCAAAAAGTCATGCCGGCCCTTGCCGGCGCGGTTTCTGCTTAAGGATTCACATGGATTTCCGGAACATCATTCGCACCTCAGTTCGTTTGAGCGCGGCCCTTGTCGCGCTTTTCGTTGCCACGGCGGCAACGGCGCCCGCGCAACCGGCCCTGACGACGATCCACTTCATCTCCTCGGCCAGCGACGATCTGCGGCCACTGCTGTACGCGCAGAGTGCGGGCCTCTTTCAAAAAGCCGGACTCAACGTGGTGGTCGACAAGGCCGCGAGCGGCGGCGTGGTCGCGCAGGCGATCATCGGCGGCGCCGACGACATCGGCAAGGCGAGCCTCGTTTCGCTGATCGCCGGCTACGCTCGCGGCGTACCGTTCGCGATGATCGCGCCGTCGGCCGTCCATCTGAAAGACGACGCAAACTCCGGGATCATGATCGCGGCGAATTCCCCGCTCAAATCAGTCCTCGACTTGCAAGGCAAGGTCGTCGGTTGCACGGCGATCGGCGACATCGGGTATCTCGGCACGCGCGCGATGATCGATTCGATGGGCGGCGACTCGGCGACCGTGAAATGGGTCGAAATTCCCATTGCGACGCTCGCGCCCGCCGTCGAGCAAGGCCGCGTCGTTGCGGGCTTGACGACCGAACCGTACATGTCGAAGGACTTAGCCTCCGGTAAGTTCCGCATTCTCACGGACATGCTCAACGGCTACTCGAAGCCGATCCTCGAATCGGCGTTCTTCTCGACCCGCGACTATGCAGCGAAGAACCACGACGCCGTGGTCAAGTTTGCGAAGGTGATGTCGCAAGCAGCCGGCTACGCGAACACGCACATCCCGGAAACGCTGCCATTGATGGTTTCGTTCAGCGGCATGGATCCGGAAGCGGCTGCGAAGATGCACAAAACGCAAACTGCGCTCTCGTTCGATCCCTCGGCACTTCAACCCGTGATCGACGCCGCGGCCAAATATCAGATCATCCCGAAAGGCTTCTCGGCGCGCGACATGCTCGCGCTGCCCTGACAATTAGGCGAAAACGCGGTCGAGCAGGGCGCTTGCGTGCGGAAGTTCTTCGAGACGCAGCGTCAGCTCGGCGAGTTCGCGCGCGGCTGGTTCGCCGATTGATGGGGCGACGTTGTCGACGAACTTCTCCAGCAGTTGCACTTCGGTGAGGCGCTGCAGGAGCGGCATGTGATCGTCGTAGGTTCCGTTCGCGGTTTGGATCGTCACCGACGTCGGAACGTAGCCTTCCCAGTAGCGCACGTCGGGCGGACCCGTCTCGACGTACGGTTCGATCGTCGCGAGCTCCACCAGCCGCGCGACCTCGGGCGGCGGCGGTTCGCCGTTTTGCCATGCGCTATAGGGCCGCGTTCCGCATGCGCCGTGCGCTGCGTTGAGACGCAGGCTCAGCCATTGCGACATCGAGCCGCCGCTGCCGTCACCGCCGTGGCCCTTGATGTCACGTGAACAGCGCAGAATCATTCGCGTGATTTCGGCCGGCTGGATCTGATGTTCGGCAACGATCTTCTGCACGAGCGCCACGACGGAAGCGTCGTAGAGATTGCACGGTACCGACTTGAAGAACGTCGGCGCGATCATGAAGTCGCCGCCGAATGTTTCGAGTATCGTCCAATCGCAGCCCAGCGCGCCGGAATAACGCCACGCGCCGTATTCGCCCTCGAAGGCTTCGCGATCGCCGGTGAACCCGTGCTGCGCTAGACGCGCCGCATCGATGCCGGCCAGCGCCATGCCGCCCATGTGATCGTACTTCGTCATCGGCGGATCATACGACTCGAGCACCTTGCGCAAGGTCGGCACGTGCGCGCTGTAGCTTGCGATTCCGAGCGCATTGCGAATCGACTCGCGATCGAGTCCCAGCAGCATCGACGCCGGAACGGTAGCGGCGAAGATCGAGTGCGGTGCCCCGCGCACCGCCGGCAGCCCGACGACTTTCGAGCCGCTCGTATCGCGCCGCCACGCTGCGCCGATGCGGCCGCTGACGTCGAGGCCGGCAATCAGCGCGGTCAGCACGTCGGCGCCGGAACTCCCGCGCCAATCGGCATACGCGAGCACCACCGGCACCGCGATCACGCCGACGTGGCCTTCGGGGCCGACGGGTTCGAAGTCGAGCGCGTTGCAGCAGATCGTGTTGGCGAGCGCCGCGCGTTCGAGCGCGACGAGTTCGCCGCCGCCCGCGATGCGCGATTGCGGCAATGGCGATTCACGCGCAAGCGCAAGCGCCGCCCGTCCGCTCGGCGTGGAGGCGCCCACGATCATGCAACCCAGGCAATCGAGCAGCATGATTTTGGCGAAGCGCTGCACGCCGGTGGAAACGTCGTCTAACCGCAAGCCGAGGACGTAGTCGGCAATCAGCCGAGTGATCGTCCCCGGTTCGGGCGAGGGCACGCTAGGTGTTGAGGCCGGGCTTCGATTTGCCGTCGATGAATTCGCCGATGCCGCTCTTCATCCACGCGCCGTCCTGTTTGTAGGTCAGGTCGCCGGCCAGGGCCATGCTGTACGCGTACGCTTCTTCGTAGTCCATGCGCTGACTGATCTTCAAGACGTCTTTGGTCACCTTGAGCGCGATCGGATCTTTCTCACGTAGGGCTTCGGCGATGCGGCGCACTTCGGCCTTGAGCTGCTCTTTCGGCACCGAGATCGTAACGAGGCCGATCTCGGCGGCGCGCTTGCCGCTGAACGGCTCGCCCATCAACGCGTAGTACATCGCCTGGCGCTGCGGTATTTTCTCCGAGATATCGCGGCTGACGAGTCCGAGCGGCGCGGTCTTGAAGTTGATCTCGGAGAGGCCGAACGTCGCGTCGTCGGCGGCGACCACGATGTCGCACGACGTGATGACTGAAAACGCTCCGCCGAAGCAGTAGCCGTTGACCATCGCGATCGTCGGCGCCGGAAACAAGCGCAGCATGTGGCTGCGCCACTGATTCGACTGCTCGCGAGAGCGCTCGCGCAGCTCCTTCGTGCTCTCATCGGCGAGCAGGTAGAAGTACTCTTTGAGATCTTGGCCGGCGCAGAAGCTCTCGCCCGCACCGGTGATGATGAGCACGCGCACCCGTTCGTTGTACTTCAGATCGTTCAACAGCTTGTGCATCTGCTGATGCATGGCCGGGTTCATCGCGTTGCGCTTTTCCGGCCGGTTGAAGGTGATGGTGAAGATGCCGTTATCTTCTTCGAGCAAGACCACGTTTTCGTCAGCCATGTCGTACTCCCGAACGCGCGAAGGGCCACGCGTTCGCACGCGAGCCGGCAAGTTAGATGACTAACAATAATGATAGAGAAGCATCGGGGTGAAGTCAAGGCACTCGCCGTAGCAATGCATGCTTTTTGAGGACTCAACATGCTCTATATCGGATATGCGGAAGACATCCCGGGCACCGATGAAAAGCGCGCGGCCGCGCTCGACGCGCACATGGCCTACCTGCACGGAACGACCGAGATCGTCGTGCTCGGCGGACCGTTGCTCGACGGCGCCGACAAGCGCCACGGCACGTGTCTCATCATCAGCGCGCCGGATATGGCCACGGCCGAAGACTGGTTTGCAAACGAGCCGTTCAACAAAGCCGGCATCTTCAAATCGCTGAAGGTCTCGCGCGTAAGACGCGGCATCTGGCATCCCGAACTGGCCGCCGATAGCAAATGAAGCTCGCGCGCGCAGCCCTCATCGCGTTTTCGCTGCTCGCCCTCTCGTCCGCAGCGATGGCGCAACCCTCCGGTCCGGCCCTCACGGTCATTCGCTTTACGGCCGCACCCAGCGACGATCTGCTGCCGTTCTGGTATGCGCAGAGTACCGGCATGTTCAAGGCCGCCGGGCTCGACGTGCAGGCGTCGAGCGTTTCGACCGGCGCGGTCGTTACCCAGGCCGTGATCGGCGGTGCCGCCGACATCGGCCGCACGAGCCCGCAGGTCCTCATCGCGGCGCACATCCGCGGCATTCCGCTCGTGATCGTCGCACCCGGCGCGATTCATCGCCAGAACGTACAGGGCAACGCCGCGATCGCGGTGGCCGCGAATTCTCCACTGAAGTCCGTGCTGGATCTGCAAGGGAAGACCGTTGCCTGCACGGCGATCGGCGATGTCGGCTATCTCGGTTTGCGCGCGCTGATCGATGCGGCCGGCGGTGACTCATCTACGGTGAAGTGGATCGAGATTCCGATTCCGGCCGTTGCGGCCGCACTGGATGCGGGTCGCATCGATGCCGGGCTCACGACCGAGCCGTTCATGACGCGCGACATCGCCGGCGGCAAGATCCGCACGCTCGTCGACATGCTCAACGGCTACCACGCGAACATCATGCAGGGCGCCTACTTCGCGATGCGCGCGTATGCCGAAGCGAACCCGGATGCGATCGCGCGCTTTGCGCGCGTGCTGCGGCAAGCGTCGATCTACACCAACGCGCACGCCGCGGAAACGCTCTCGCTCCTGGTCGCGAACACGGGCTTGGAGCCGGAGGTCGCCGCCAAGATGCACCGTACGACGATGGCGCTGACGCTCGATCCGGCGCAAGTGCAGCCGCTCATCGACGTCGCTGCGAAGTACAAGTCGATCCCGCAAAGTTTCGACGCGCGCGACTTTTTTTGGATCCCGCCCAAGTGAACGCAACGACAGAGCAGACGATCGGGCAGGCGTTGAGCAACGCCGTCGCGCGTTACGGAAAGCGCGAAGCGTACACGTACGCGGACCGGCGTTTGAGCTTCAACGACGTCGATACGGAATCGAATAGCGTCGCGCTCGCGCTGCTGGCGAGCGGCATCACGCGCGGCGACTACGTAGCCGTCTGGATGGCCAATCATTCGCCGTGGCCCTCGCTGTATTTCGGCGTCTTGAAGATCGGCGCGATCCTCGTTCCGCTGAACACGCGTTCGCGACCCGACGAGCTCGCCTTCGCGCTGGTGAATTCGAAAGCGAAGCTGTTCTTGTTCAAGCGCGAAACGAAAGGCCGCACCGATTACGGTGACGTGCTGCTCGACGTGTTGCCGGAGCTGCAGCACGCCGAAAGCGGCGCGCTGCACGCTGAAAAATTCCCCGCGCTGCATACCGTCGTCGACATCGCCGACCCGCCGATGAACGGCACGCTGGGTTTTGCCGCGTTTCTCGACCGCGGCGGAAGCGTTGCGGCCGCCGATCTTGCCACGGCCGAACGGGCCGTACAGCCGCGCGATGAATCCGTCATCGTCTACACCTCCGGCACCACCTCAGCGCCGAAGGGGACGCAGCTCTATCACGAAGGCATGCTCCACAGCGTGCGCTGGAGCGACGCGTGCATCGCGCTCGGACCGGACGACGTGTACTTCAGCTTGCAGCCGGTCTATCACAGCGGCGGTGCGATCGGTGCGATGCTGCGCCCGATCGTTGACGGGTGCCGGCTCGTGACGCAGCCGTACTTCGATCCGGGCGACGCGTTGGCCGCGATCGAAGCGGAAGGCGTGACGGTGATGTCCGGCTTGCAGCCGCATTGGGTCGAGTACCTCAATCATCCGAGTCTGCCGCAGCGCAACCTCAAAGTCGAGCGCGCATTCGTCATGGCGCCGCCGGAGTTGCTGTGGACGATCTATGAGAAGATGGGCATCGAAGGGCTCGTCACCGGCTATTGCATGACCGAGACGCACCTCTACGGCACGAACACGACGCTCGCCGATTCGCGCGAGGTGCGTTACAACACCAACGGCCGGCCCAATCCCGACGTCGAAGTGGAGATTCGCGATCCCGACGACGGCACGGTGCTCGGACGTGAGGAGCCCGGCGAGATCTTCATGCGCGTTCCGCATCCGATGCAGGGCTATCTCGGCGAACCGCAACTGACGGCCGACGTGCTCGGTGCCGACGGCTGGTACCGGACCGGCGACAACGGCGTGATCCGCGCCGACGGCAATCTCATCTTGCTCGGCCGCGTGCGCGACATGATCCGCGTCGGCGGCGAAAATCTCTCGGGCGCCGAGGTCGAAGCCGTGCTCGGCGCGCACCCGGCGGTGAAGCAAACCGCCGTCGTGCCCGCGCCGGATCCGCGGCTCGGTGAGATCGTGGTGGCCTTCGTGGAGCTCAAGCCCGGCGCGCAGGCGACCGAGGCCGATCTGGTTGAGCACTGCCGTGCGCACCTCAGCAATTACAAGGTGCCGAGGGCCGTGCACTTCGTGACGGCGTGGCCGATGACGGGGTCGGGCAAAGTCCAGAAACGCAGCCTGCTCGGGACCCTAGTCTAAACGCACCGTACGTGCTACGATATATTACGTGGAACGTAATGTCGTGCGGAAGGACGCGGGCCTGGGGCGCCTGTCCGAACCGGCCCTGCTCGTCCTGGCCGCGCTCGCCGCGGGGTCCAAGCACGGGTACGCGATCATCAACGACATCGAGGAACACGCCGGCCAGCGCCTCGGTCCCGGCACGCTCTACGGGGTGATCGCGCGGCTCGAGTCCCAAGGGTTCATCGAAGCGCTCGAGCTCGAGGAGCGTGGCCGCCGCCCGTACCGGATCACCGCCGCCGGCCGGCGCGTTTTCCAGAAACGTTTGGGCGAGCTGACGCGCTACCAAAGCGCGCTGCTCGAGTTGGCGGGCGGATGAACGCGCGGCTCGCGGCCATGCTGACGGCAGCGCATGCGCCCGGGTGGCGCCGGCGCTACGGTGTCGAGTTCTGCGCGCTGCTCGAAGAACTTCCGGCCACGCCGCCGGTGATCGCAAGCGCAACGGCGAGCGCGCTCGGTACGCACGGATCGCTGCTCGTCACGGCCGGCGCGTTTGCATTGGCCGCCGCGGTATTGGCGTTGGGCCCGGCTGCCAGCGATCGCCGCACGGTCACCGCACATACGCAGTCCGCGCACGTATCCAAACGCGCGGTCTCGTGGGACCGGCAGGCGCCGTGCGATTCGGAGGTTTCATGCTGAACGCCGACACGCTCGACGAGCACGTCCACGCCGGGCGCCTGCGCCGGTTGCTGGAGGCTTACGGGTACAGCGTAGCGTCGGTCGGCACCGCGAGCGGTAACCTCGTGACGGTCGTTGCGCCGCCCACGCCGCGGCCCGAACGTATTTCGGCCGGCGGTCTGGAGCTCGATCCGGAATTGCAGCTGCTTGCATTCGAGGGCCGCGTCGTGCGGCTCACCGCGAGCGAAACGTCGGTGCTGCACGCGCTCTTGCTGCGCGCCGAAACCGTCGTGCCGCAGCGCGAACTGATCGCTGCGCTATGGCCCGGCAGCGATCCCAAAATGTGCAAGAACCGTCTTTACGCGCACGTGTTTACGCTGCGCCGCAAACTCGCCGAGGCGTGCACCGCGGCGGCGATTCACGGGTCGCGCAGCGGCTACCGGCTCGCCTTCAAAGCAGGCTGAAGGCCGCTTCTCAGGCCAGTCCCAACGGCGCTGGCGACAATCCCCGCATGCTGCGACAACTAGTAACCCTGAGCGTTCTCACCCTCGCACTCGGCGGTACTTCCGTCGCTCAGACGGCGCCCGCCGCGCCGAGCGCACCGCCGGCCGCGCGTGCCGAACGCGCCGCATCGTTTGCGCTGCGGGGTGCGTACCGCACGATCGGCGACGCCGAAGTGCGCGGTGCATCGACGTATTTGGATGCCGCGAAAGCGCACTACCGCGACGCGATCGCACGCCTCGGCCGGCACGACGCCGGCGCGGCGAGCGAAGCCATGGCCGCGGCCGCACTCGCGCGCGCTGCAATTGCCGAACACCCGGCGCCCGCGCCGCGCGATATCCCGGCGCCGCCCGCGCTCGCCGCTGCCGGCGCGCCGATGGTGCCGCGCCCGCAGATGATGCGTGGCGATCGCGGATCGCGCGGCATGGGCGGGCGGTTCGACGCGACGCGGCTCGCGGCCGATTCGAAGCTCGCCAATACAGCCGAAGCGCGCGATCTCGCACAGAAGGCCGTCGACGCGGACGTCGCACGCACGCACGCGGACTTCAGCGGTAACCACGAAGAAGCGATGCGTCAGGGCCGGATCGCGAGTTCGCTCGCGATGGCAGTGCGGTCACTCGCAATGGCCGATCATCCCCGCGCCTTTCCGGGCCCGCGCCGCCGCCCGGCGGCGACCGTCGGTCTCGTTACGGACAACTAGCACGTAAAGCGGCCGAGCAAACGGCCGTATGATTTCGAGTTGACACGTTTGCTAGCTCGCACCTAGGATGGTGTGTCGTGTGCGATTCGCCGACACCGTGAGCTAGCGATAGACATACGGACGGTACGGGAGGGCCTCAAGCCCCGCCTCATCGGGCGCGCTCGGGAGCGCGCGTCGTTCGACGCGCGAATCGACGACGCGCTGCGCAGTGACGGTTCGCTGACGCTCCTGTTCGGAGCGGGCGGAATCGGCAAGAGCGCGCTGCTGCGCGTGTGGCTCGATGCCGCGCGCGCGCGTTCGTTCGCCGTCGCTTCGGTAGCGAATTTTCCGTTCGCGCGCGATCCGTATGCGCCGCTGGCCGAGGTCTGCCGGTCGTTCGCGCGGAGCTATCCGCGGGCGCTGCCGCGCGGCGAGAACCGCGCGCTTTTCATGCGTTTCCTCGATCTGCAGCCGGTCGAGCAGAACGGTGAAGCGGAACGGTGGCAGAAGCGCCGCCTTTTCGTTCTCGTGCGCGAATTTTTCGAACGGCTTGCATCGACGAGGCCGCTGGTCGTCGCCATCGACGATGCGCACTGGCTCGATCCAGAATCGCTCGAGCTCGTCGCTTATTTGGCGCCGCATTTCAGCGAGTGGCGGGCGGCGCTGGTGTTAGCGGGCCGCGGAGCGAGTGGGGGCAGCGACTTCGAAGAGGTCAGCCTCGCGACGCTGGAACGCCACCCCTCGTGCTATCGGATCGTGCTGGGTCCCCTGCAAGCCGACGAGACGCGCGAACTGATCTATTCGCTCTTACCGCCGGGCCGGCGTTTCCCGCAGCGGACGATCGATGATATCTGCCGGCGCTGCGCGGACACGCCGCTGTTTGCGGAAACGCTCGTACGGAGCGCGCTGGAGGGGCATTCGGTGCTCGCGCTCCCGGCAAGCGTCGAGCAATCGGTCAACGATCATCTCGCGCAGCTCGAAGGTCCCGATGCCGCGTTGCTGGAGGCCGCGTCCGTCATCGGTTTGCGCATCGATTTGGAAACGCTCGAGCAAGCGTTCGCCGTTTCCGATGCCGATGCGCTGCGCGTGTTCCGCGTCGCTCGTGAGATGGGTCTCGTCGTCGACGGGCCATCGGGAGAGTTGCAATTCGGCCACGAGTTCATCCGTGAGGCAATCTATGCACGCTTGACCTCAATCGAGCGGCGGGCATACCACCGGCGCGTTGCAGGTCACCTCGAAGTGCGCCAGCCGCCGGCACCGGCCGCCGAGCGTTTCCGGCACGTTCAGGGAGCGAACAACCTCGCCGAGGCTTCGGCGCTCGCCGAACGTGCCGGCGACGATGCGATGGCGCGGTTCGCTTTCGCGACCGCGCGCAATTTCTACGATGCCGCGCTCGCGAATGACGTGCTCGATCCGCGCGCGACGGCACGCGTGGCGGAGAAGCTCGGTGAGGCGCACGATCTTCTCGGAAGCCACGGCGAGGCGGCCGCATGTTTTGCGCGAGCCGATGCGTACGCTCGCGGCGCGAGCGACCGCGAGCATGAAGCCGCCATCGCGATTCGCTTAGCGTTGGCCGCGGGCCGAATGTCGGATCTCGAGGCGGAACTGCGGCATTGCGAACGCGCGCTGCAGTGCTCGGGAAATGCGGGCCGGAGCGCGTTTGCGGCGGAGGTGCTGCTCGCGCTGCATCATGTGAATCGCATCGATGCGGAACGCGCGGCGGTCCATCTCGAGCGGGCCGACGCGCTGGCCGCACGACCCCGCGATAGCTTCGGCGTGCGGCACCTCGTCGCGCGCGCGGCCTTGGCGAATCTGCGGGGCGACGTCGCCGGCTGGCGCGCGGCGAGTTTCGATGCGGTCGCCGCGGCCGAGGAGTTCGGCGATCCCGCGATGCTCGCGAACGTCTGGAGCTACGTTGCCGACTATGCGCGTTTGCGCGGAGAGCCGGAACTCGCGCGGCGCGGTTTTACCGACGCCATCGCTGCGGCCGACCGCTACGGCCTGACGTTCACGGCCGCAAAGTCACGCCTGGCGGCCGCCGACATGGCATATTCCGAGGGCCGCGTCGCCGACGCGCATGCCTTCGTCCGCGAAGCTGCGGCCTTGCAAGTCGATGGTCCCTACGCGCGCATGCAGGCGTCGGCCGTGGGATTGCCCATCGCCATTGCCGCCGGCGACGCATTTCTCAGCGAGCGCCTCGATGACGCCGAACTCCTCGAGACCGTGCGGACCGGCGAGCTGCAGCCGCTGGCGATATCGTTCATCGCCGCCATGGCCGAACTGCGAGCTCGCCAAGGCGATCCGGAAGAAACCCGGCGGCTCATCGAGCGCACGTTGATGCGCGTTCGAAACGCCGCGCTGATCGACAGTGCCCTGCTGACGTTTGCACGGTACGGCGATGCAAAGAGCGCGCGGACGGCGGCGGACCTGCTGGAGTCGACCGCCGACCGCGACGATCCGATCGCGTGCGTTCACATTCCGCTGGCTGCCGCGATCGCGGCCGCGGCGGAGGGAAATCGCACGCGCAGCCTTGCCGAAGCGAAACTCGCGCGAGAACGCGCCGCCGCTGCAGCCACGCCGCTGCTCGATGCCCTGGCATGCGAAGTTGCGGGTGACGCGGACGCGGCGCAGCGCATCTACCTCGCCTGCGGCGCGCACGGCGACGTGCGGCGTTTGACCGGTTCGAACAAACCGGCCCGCGGGCCGTCCGATTTGACGCGGCGCGAGTCGGAAGTTGCCGCGTTGATCGCGGAGGGACTCTCGAACCGCGCGATTGCCGAACGATTATCCGTCAGCGAACGGACCGTCGAACATCACGTGGCGGCGACGTTCGGCAAGCTTGGCCTTCGTTCTCGTGCTCAGCTCGCGGCGTTCATGTCGCGAGCGCCCCAAACGTCGCGGTAACCGTGCCGGTACCGATGGGCAAGGCGACGTACGTCGTCTCGCTTCCGTCGGCGCTCAGTAAGACGAGATCGCTTTCCGTTCGCGCGATCGCGTAGAGCACGGAGCCCGGCGTAAACGAGATCGACGTGCCGGGGGCGCTTTCGCCGCTGATGGCGATCGTCTGCGCAGCGCCGTCGCAGCTGACGGCGATCGTGATGCCGGCGGCCGTGCTCTCGACTTGGTTGAGCGAGATCGATGAGGTGCCGAGCGCTTGCGCGAGCGCGACGGGTCCGATGATGGAATTCGGTTGGATCGTCAGTGTTTCGCCGGACTTTTTACGTCCGAGGGTGATCGGCCCGACGACGGACTGCGGCTGTGCCGTTCGGCCCGGGCTGGTATGGTCGCTCATAGTGGGTGTACTCCATGACGTGGGCGGCGCGAGGGGCCGTTCCGTGAGACGATGTGCAGAAAGAATGCCTTGGCGTAACCGTCGCCGTCGCGATCGAGCACCGACGCTTCGATCGCGTGCGCGTTGCGTCCGCAAACGTTGAGTTGTGCGGCAGTCGTACCGGCATACGGGACGTCGTATTGAAGTTCGAGCGCCAGGTGCCCGGTGCGGCTTACGTAGCGTACGATGCCGCTGCATCCCATGCCGGAATGAGCGCCTGTGCTCTGCGCCCCGAAGACGGCAAAGCACCACGGCATGATTTTCGGCGGGGGTTGCCCGGCCAATCCACCTCGACTGACGTTCACCGAGCTGAGGCTCCAGGCGAGGCTGGTGCTGTTGGTAAGCACAACCACGCACGACCGGGACGACCGGAGAAGCCGCGCTGCACTGGCTGCGGCGGCATCGAGGCGGACTTGGTGCTGGGCTGGCCGATCCATGACTGGAGCATAGTTATTCCAGGTGATGGCAGTATCAGTGTAAGTACCTATTTCGCAAAACCTAGGTATCTTCCCCGATTCGGCGTCGCATCGCGCACCCTAGACTCAGGAGGTCCCCGGCGGCTAGCCGGGCGTCTCGGAGGACTACAAACGTGACGACCACCGTTTCCGACCCCGCCCAGATCGGGCAACTGCTCTTCCCGTACCTCTGGTTCGACGCCGAACTCAATCCCATCGGAGGCGGGCCGGCCAATGAATGGCCGGTTGCCGTCCTCACGGTGCTGCGGGCCTGCGTGCGCCGGGCGCTGGCGGAAAACCGCTCCAGCTTTCGGCCGTTCGGGATGGGCCCGACGTGGCACATCGCCCGCGTCGAAGGCTCGCAGTCCACGCGGCTGGCGGTCTTCGTCGAGCAGCCCGGGAGCGCCGAGCGGTGCTGGTGACCTTAGACGTCTTCCGCGGCGTGATCGGCGTCGCGTGCAAGGCGTACCGGCGATTTGTCCCGGCGCGCACAGCGGAAGTCTCCCGCCTGGAGTGGTGCTGCGGTTGCGTTACCGGCACGCAGCACGTGCGCGGCACCGTCGTTTGGACCAGCGAGACGTGCTGTGCGGAACATCGGCGTACGCCGCTGCGCACCGTGAATCCGCCCTTGGGAGGCTCCGATGGTTTTCTCGTGTGAGCGGCCGGAAGCCGATTTGGAGCCCGCCCGCGTTGCCCACCGCCGTCAGCCGACGCCGATGGTCATCATCGACCGCAACTTGCAAACCATCGCGCAATCACTTCAATTCGAAGGTTCGGAAATTGCCGACCGCGTCCGCGGGACGGTCGAACGCCACATCGCGGAGAGCCGCCCGGAAAGCGCCCACGCCACCTTTGAAATGATCGACGCAGAAACGGCGCTGCGGGTGATCGATCTCGCCGCCGGCGACGGCGTTTGCTTTGCGGTCACGTTCGAACGCTTCGAGAACAAACGCGACGCGATCGAAGACGTCGCGACGGCGCACCGGCTTACCAACCGCGAACGCGAGGTGTTCCGGATGCTCTTGGCCGGTGCGACGGACGCGGAAGTGTCCGAGCGGCTCGTCATCGCCCGTACGACCGCAAGCGACCACGCGAAGAACATCTTGCGCAAGACCGGCGCCAACAAGCGCACCGAGCTGTTTGCTCAGGTCATAAAGTACGCCGGCCGCTTGCGCTAGCGTGCCGAGCGCTCACCAGTGGCGGTGGAAACCGCCGCCGAAGTGCAGACCGAGCGAGAATGACGGGTACCCAAATCCGTAGACCGGGTACGGATACGGGTACACCGGATACACGTACGGTCCGTACGGATAAACCGGAATAGCGCCGTAGGACTGATACGGCGTGTCGATCACGTTGGCGGCGAACGCGGAACCGCGATTGACGCCGTGAATCGTTACCTGCATCCCCGGCGCGAGGCGAATGCCGGTCGGGTTGATGACGGTGCCTTGCCGCAGCTGCACGTTGTCGATGAAGCCGCGATCGTCGCGGACCTGCAGGCTGTAGGCGCCGTCGAACGACGACACGCGGCCGTGGATGACCTCATCCGTCGAGCTGTAACTCGGTGGCGCCGCGTACGTGGGCGCGTCGGGTGGTGCCGTTTGCGCGGCAGCTCCGAGTGGGGCAAGGGCGATGAGAGCGGCGAGCGCCGCAAGAGTGCGAATGTGCAAAACCATGGCCGGGAGGCTCCTTTCCGCTGAAAGTATGCCGGACGTTGCTGTGGTAACTCTTAAACATGAAAACGCCGTTCCAAACGCAATGGATGCGCCGCACGTTGGCCGCCGCGCTGCTGGTGTTCGGCCTGACTGCGGCCGCGGCCGGCGCGCAGTCCGCGCCGACGCTCATTTCGCTCGGTCCGGCAGAGGCTGCGCTCTACAAGCCCGACAGCGGACCGGCGCCGCACGTCGGCCTGATCGTCATTCACCGCACCGCCGATTTCATGCGCCACCCCGCCTGCACCGAACTCGCGCAGCGCGGCTTTTTAATGCTTTGCGTCAACACGCGCTTCACGAACAACGAAGGCCTCGTGCGCTTCGAGGACATCGCGCTCGACGTGAAAGCGGCGGTCCAATTCTTGCGCAAGCAGCCGGGCATTACGAAAGTGCTGCTGTTCGGTCATAGCGGCGGCGGTCCGACCGTGAGCTTCTATCAAGCCGTTGCGGAAAACGGCATCGCCTATTGCCAGAATCCGAAGCGGCTGACGAAGTGCACCGCGGAACTTGCGAACCTCCCGCCCGCCGACGGCATCGTCTTCGCCGATTCGCATCCGGGCAATCCGGTCAACGTGCTGCGCGGCCTCAACCCGGCCGTGCTCAACGAGAAGAACCCGCCCGATCCCGGCTTCAACGCCTCGCTCGACATGTTCGATCCGAAGAACGGCTACAACCCGAGCGGTAACTCGCATTACAGTGCGGAGTTTCAGAAGCGCTACTACGCCGCCCAATCCAAGCGCATGAACGACCTGATCGATCAGTCGCTGGCCAAACTGCAAGCGATGAAGAACGGTACGTACGGCTATCCGGACGACGACATCATCGTGATCCCGCGCGGCGGCAATCCCGGTTCCGGGCCGGGCGCGGCCGCTGCGCTGTTCGACACGGATCCTTCGATCGCGGGTGTGATGAGCACCGCTCGGCCGGAGAAGCTGCTGAAGAACGACGGCAGCATCGTGACGCAGGTCGTGCACAGCGTGTTCGTGCCCGATCCGAATCTCAAGAAGCTGCACATGACCTTTGATAACGGCACGAAGATCTTGAATATCGAGTCGTTCCTCAGCGCAAACGCGGTGCGCTCGACGAATTCGCTCGACGGCATCGACGATTGCTCGAGCAACAATTCGACCACGTGCGCGGTGCAGTCGATCGCGGTGCCGGAGCTGTACGCCGCGATGGGCGCGCACTACTTCATCCGCGACGTCGAGCACGAATACGATGTTGCCAAGAGCAAAGACAAGGATTTCATCGTGATCGAGGGCGCCGTGCATCAGTTCACGCCGTGCACGCGCTGCGAGACGTTTCCCGGTCAGTACTCCAACACGATGAAGAACCTAATGGACTACATTCGCGACTGGATCAACAAACGGTATTAGACGCCGAACGCTGCGGCTAGTTCGCCGTAGGTGTGGGCGATGACGTCCCAATCGTGCTCGGGGCCCGGCGGCGTGCGGCCGGGCCCGTTTTCATCCGGGCGGTAGATGAAGGCGGTACGTAATCCGCAGCGCCGTGCGGCGCCGAGATCGTTGTTGTGCGCGGCGACCAGGCACACTTCATCCGGCCGCATCGCGAGGATGTCGGCCGTGCGCAGATACGCTTCGGGCGAGGTCTTGTAAGCCTGCGCGACCTCGGCGCCGAGGATCGCATCCCACGGAATGCCGGCGCGTTTGGCCATGTCGAGCATCAAGATGATGTTGCCGTTCGACAGCGGTGCGATGATGTAGCGCGACTTCAGCCGCGTGAGCCCGGCGATCGCATCGGGCCACGGATCGAGGCGGTGCCAAGCGAGGTTGAGCTCGTCGAGTTCCGCCGCCGGTACGGCGGCGGGATCGATGCCGAAGTCGGGCAGCACGGCGGCGAGGTTCTCGCGGTGCAGCACATCGAGCCGCACAAACGGGCGCCGTCCGCTGCGCACTTCCTCGAGCGCGGGCTGATAACGTTTGCGCCACGCGTCGGCGAAGACGCCGGGATCTGTGCCGCTCGCGTAACGCGCGAGAAACGGCGCGGCTTCGCGGGCGACGCCGGAGCGCCAATCGACGACGGTGCCGAACACGTCGAACACCAGCGCCCGCACGCCGTTCATCGGCCGGTGAGTTTGCGTCCGGCCTCGAGCGCGGCGTAGCTGCGCACCGGCGCCGCCATGAGAAAGCGGTAACCGGCTTTCACGATCCAGTCGACGTTCTTCGTATCGACGTGCGGATGGCCGACCGGGACGTTGTGCTGCTTGCAGGTCGCCACGACTTTGTTCATCCACTCGACGACCAGCGGGTGATCGTATTCGCGCGGATGACCGAGTTCCTGAGAGAGGTCGCCTTCGCCGATCAGGATCGCGCCGATGCCCGGAACTTGGCTGAGGATATCGGAGAGATTGGTGATGCCGCGCGTATCTTCCATCATCAGCATCACGAGGATCTCGCCCTTGGGGTTGAGCGGCCACACGTCGGCGCGCTCGTAGTACTCTTGCTGCGTGACGCCCCAGTAGCGCACCGCCGCTGTCGGACCGTCGCCGCGTATGCCCTGCGGTTCAAAGAGCGGCGCGCCGGAGAGACGCGGATAGCGGCACGCGGCCACGGCATTGTACGCTTCTTCGACCGTTGAGATGTGCGGCCAAATGATGCCGTACGCGCCGAGGTCGAGCGCTTGTTTTGCGAAGATCTGAGATTTCTCTGAACCGTTCGGCGGAATGCGCACCATCGGCGTGACCTGCGGCACGATCGATCCCGAACGCGCGATCTGTCCGCGGTTGAGCAAATACTGAAGACCGTCGCGGAGCCCGCCCGCATCCCAGGGATTGTGCTCCATCTCGAACACGACGCCGTCGTAGTTCGCCGTGCTCATCGCGATCGCCGATTCGCGGTCGGCCGACGCAAAGGTGGTGAACGCGGTTTGGCCCGATTCGAGGGCGGCAATAATCCGGTTGAGGCGCGGCAACTCACTCATTTTTCATCTGTTAGCCGAGGGACGGCTGCGGAGCCTGCTGAAAATCTTGCTCGAGGTACTCATGCGTCGCATTTCGTTTGTGTCCGTACTCTGCGCTCTCGTTGCGTTAGCCGGTTGCGGCGGCGGCGGCAACGACTATTCGCCTCCGGCCCAGTCGACGTACGTGCCGCCGTCGGGTGGATCGTACGTCTATATCACCGACGGCGGCGGCAGCGTGCTGCAATTGCTGCAGTCGGCGACGGGCAACGTCAACCCGCTTTCGGTCATCTCCGGGCCGAATACGCAATTGCAAGGTGCGGCCGGCATCGTGCGCGATTCGGCGGGCAACATCTACGTCGCCGATCAGACGTCCAACAACGTGACGGTCTACCCGCCCGCGATCGCCGGCAACGTGACGCCGAAGTTCCAGATCGCCGGCGCGTTGACGGGCCTGGCGTCGCCTCGCGGGCTCGCGATCGACGGCGCGGGCCGGCTCGTCGTGGTCAACACCAGCGGCAATTCGGTGACGATCTTCGCCGCCGCGGCGAACGGGAACGTCGCGCCCGCCGTCACGATCGCGGGAACGGCGACCGGCCTCAACACGCCCGCGGCCGTCGCGCTCGATGCGGCCGGCAACCTGTACGTCGCGAACGAGTCGGGGTCGATCACGGTCTTTGCGAGCGGTGCCAACGGCAACGTTGCGCCGATCCGCACGATCACCGGTACCGCGACGGGGCTCAACGTGCCGAGCGGCGTGTGCCTCGATGCGAGCGGCAACCTCTACGTGACCAACGCGAACGGAAACAGCGTCACCGAATACGCCGCCGGTGCGAACGGCAACGCCGCGCCCACGCTGACGATCGCCGGATCGAGCACGCAGCTCGCCTTCCCGCAAGACATCGTCATCGGCAGCGGCGGCAACCTGTTCGTGACGAACTTCAGCGTGCCGGGCGTTCCCGGCATCTTGACCGTGTTCGCGCCCGGCGCCAACGGCAACGTCGCGCCGATCCAGAGCGTGACGCGCTTCGTCGGCCCGATCGGCATCAGCCTCTAGACGATTACTCGCAGCGAACGAGACCGCGCACGAGGAGCGCGACGAGTTCGCGCGCGGCATCCGGTTCGGCGATGTCGCGCACGCGCAGGCCGCCGGCGGCGACGCGCATGAGTACCGCGAAGGCACCGCGTGAGACCGCGGTGTTTTCGTGAATCGACCGGGGGCCTGGGGCGGCGTAACACGACGTGCTCACGGTTCCATCGGGCGCCCGTTCCGCGATATCGACGAGCCGCAATTCGGGCGCGAGCGACAAGCGCGCATCTTCGATGTTGCCGGCGAGCAAGCGGCGTTGATGCGCGAACCAGGCGCCGACGTCGGCCGAGATCGCGCTGTTGAGCATCGCGCCGGTGCGTTGCAGCAATGCCGGTCCGGGCAGTCCGTCTTGGACGATGTAGCCGAAATCGAGCGTCTTGATGCCGGCACCATCGAAATGCTGCAAGAGCCGCACGGTCTCCGTTTGGCGCTCGCCCCCGGAGCGCCGGCGATGCGCGGCGTGCGACTCGGCGTACTCGAGCAAGTCGTAATGACGCTGCACGAGGACCAGCGTGCGTCGCGTTTCGCCTTGCCAGTGAGCGATCCGTTCCGCGAGCGATGCGACGTTGGTTAAATCGGCGACGATCGTGAGCGCACCGCCTGGTTCCAGCCGCGTGACGGCGCCCGCGAGAACTCGGCGCACGACGTCGTCGCCGGTCGCGCCGCCGCCGCGATAGAGCAGTTCGTCGTCGCCGGGCGGCCACGGGACGAACGGCGGGTTCGCCACGATCGTGTCGAAGCGCGCGTTCCCGAGTGCTTCGTAGACGTCGCTGAGCACGAAGTCCGCACGCTCGATAGAGTTCGCCGCGGCGTTGAAACGGGCGAAGCGGAGTGCGCGCGGGTTGATGTCCACCCCGGTGACGTGCGTGCTGTACGCGGCCGCGGCCAGCGTCTGCGCGCCGGAGCCGCAACAGATGTCGAGCGCGGCCTTGCGCGGCGCGTGCGGAGCGACGCGCTCGAGTCCGACGGAGTCGCCGCCCGGCGGCATCACGTAGTCCGGAAACAGGTCGCGCGGCCAGAACGCGTTGTAGGCGCGCGCATCGGCGAAGATCAGCACCCCCGCAAACCACGACGCGCTGACGAGCGAGCGAAGCTGCCCGTCGACCTCAACCAGCGCCGCCATCTCGCGCAGCAGATCCACAGCCGCATCGCCCAGCCACGCGCGCAGTTCGGGCTCCGTCTGCGGTTCGTGCAACACGAAGAAGCGCGCGGCCGCCCCGGCTTCATCCGGCGGCAACATCAGCGCATCGTAGAAGGCGGTTCGGGTCGCGCGCACGTCGGCGACATCGGCCAGTCCGAAAAGCGCGGCCGCGCGATCCGGTCCGAAGCCGGTGGCGATCAGCCGTTCGCGAAGCGCCGTCGCCGACTCGCGGTGAGCTTGATTGCGAGGATCGAATGCTGCGAAGGTAGCGGCGCCGAAATGGCGCGCGCTATATTCGTCAGCGTTCACTAGAAGCGGGCGATGAGTTCCCGTTCGAGCAGTTCTTGCCAGCGGCTACCGCGCGGGATCTCCAAGTCGACCGGCCGCACTTGGCTGTAGTCGACCGGGTTCGTCCCCTTCGGCGCTTGGCCGCGTTCGACGGCGTCGAGCGCTTCGAACAGCAGTTGCCGCGCCGCGATGATGGCCCGGTCGCTCGTTCCGAGATGCTCGTGCGTGCGGTCGCAGATCGGCCCCATGCCTTCTTGCAACGCGTAGTCTTGCGTGTTGATGCCCTTGATGCCGGTGAACGTCTTCGTGCGCTGCAGCTCGCGATCGATCAAGTAGTCGTTGTCGCGATTGCGTTTGAGGCGGTACGTGCCCGGGATGTAATCTTCGGGACCGCGGCCCGAATAGATCTCGTGGCCGATCGCGTGTTCCTCATCGAGCGGGATCGCCGGATCGTACGAGTAGATCCAGTTGTACGTGAACGTCGTCTCGTCGTCGATCGGAACCCACAGGTGACCGTGCAGCGTCGGGACTTCCTTTTTGCCGCCGGCCGATTCGGTCACGCCGCCGCGCAGTTGCTGCGCCGGCAGCACGTAGTGATACACGCGCGCGTAATCTTGGACTTCGTTGAGCCGCCGAATGCCCGCGTAGCGGAAGCCGTACGACGTTTTCTCGACTTCGATGTGGGGTGCGGTGTCGGCGTTGCGCAGCAGCTTCTTGTTGTTGATGTCCTGGTTGTGCACGAACGACGAGTGTGACGTATCGATGCCGCCTTCGAGCGCCTGCAGCCAGTTCGCTTGCTCGAACGTTTTCGAGACGTGCCGGTGCGTGTCGGGCGCGCGCAGCAATTCGTAATCGGGTGCGGGCGGCTGGAATTCTTCGGGCCCCAAGTAGGCCCACACCATGCCGCCGCGTTCGCTGGTGGGATAGGCGCCGATGCGGACCTTCGTCTTGAACAGCGAATCCGGCGGTTCGCTCGGCATGTCGACGCACTCGCCGCTGCGATCGAACTTCCAGCCGTGGTACACGCAGCGCATGCCGCACTCTTCGTTGCGGCCGAAGAACATCGGCGCGCGGCGATGCGGGCAGAACGCATCGATCAAGCCGACGTCGCCGTTCGTATCGCGGAAGGCAACCAGATCTTCGCCTAGCAAGCGGACGCGGACCGGCGGGCCGTCGGGTTCGGGCACTTCCGAACTCAGGAGCGCCGGCTGCCAATAGCGGCGCATCAAATTGCCCATCGGCGTCCCCGGGCCGACTCGCGTTAGGCGGGCATTTTCTTCGGCTGTGAGCATGGGGAAGGGTTCTCGGCTAGTCGGTCCGGCCCCCGCGCAGCCGCTCGAGCTGCGCCGTCAGATCGGCGATCTGTGCTTGCTGACGCGCATTTTCGGTGCGTAGGGTCGCCAGCTCGCCCGGCTCGCCCGGTTCGGCGACCGGCTCACCGCCCTCAGGCAAAACGCGGGTCCGCAGTGCCTCGGTCGCGTGTTCTTCCAGCCACTTGAACGCGAACGCGATGCCCAGCGAAATCGCGGCCGCGATCCAGCGTGACATCCGGAAGTCTTCCAGCAGCGTGCCGAAGAGGTAGTCGAGCAGCGCGAAGATCGTGGCCAAGATCGTCGTAAGCACGACGAATACGAGCGCGCGCTCGATGACGACGCGAATCTCCAGCACGTGGTGGCGGATGACGGCATGCGCGACGGTCAGCGGCAGCAGCACGTTCAGCGAGGTCAGCGCAAGCACGACGCTGAGCGGCGCTGCGGTCGCGAGGATCGTGCTGAACACCAGCGTCGTCCCGATATAATTGCAAAGCAAACCGAAGCCGAAGCCGGCCAGCACCCAGCGCACGCGTTCGCGCTCGGCAGGTTCGATGCGCCGGTAACTGTCGCATAACACGAGCATCGCCAGCACGTACACCGCGCCGAAAGCACCCTGCAGGACGCGGTTCTCGAATTGCGCGCCGCGCGCGAGCAGCAGGTTCGCGATGTCGGGATAGAGCGTCATCGCCGCCAGCACGACGAACAGGACCGGCAGCAGCGCGCGAATGCGCGAGCGCCACGCGACGTCGAACGGGCGCGGAAAGTCGAGCGCAAACAGCACGAGACCCGCGACGCCCGCGTTCTGAACGATGTCGTAGAAGACCGTTGCGGCCAAGGCCGCACCGGCGCTCGGCCACGGCAGCGCATACATCGCCGTCGGCAGCGTGAGCAAGCAGTAGAGGCCGAAGCCCCAGGTGGCGTAGCTCGGGCGCAGGAGCATCAACGTCGCGCCGACCGCGATGAAGACGAGCGACGCAGCGCACAGGAACAACAGCGCGACGCGCTCGGAGGCGTCGAGCGGCGCGGCGATGGCGATCAAGTGCGCGCTGCGGTTGATGCCGTCGTGCGTATAGGCGACGTCGACGGCCGTGCCGGGCGGCGGATTGGTGCCGGCGCCCGAAACGAAGCGCCGCTCTTCGAACGGTACGGCGTCGAGGCGAATGCGATCGCCGGCTGCGATGCCCGCGCGCGCAGCCGGACCGCCGGGGCTGACGGCGCGAACCGTCGCGCCGTAATCGCTCGCGAGGCCGATCGATCCGGGCGTTTGCCAAAACGTCGATGCGGCCGCGTAGACGCCCAGCAATGCATATGCAACCAGCAGCAAGACGGCGAAACGCAGGGCGAGTTGCCTCACGGGCTCGGCGTTTGCGAGAAGGTCCGGGACGCCTGCTCGCCTGAAGCTCGCGCGATGACGCTGCCGGATCTGCTGCGCCGCGATCTCGACGTCGTCTTCGTCGGCATCAACCCGTCGGTGTACTCGGCCGAGCGCGGGCACTACTTCGCCCGCGGCAGCAATCGTTTTTGGCCCTGCATCTCGCGCTCGAGGCTCACGCAACGTGCGCGCGCGGGCCTCGGCGTCGAAGTGCTCGGCCCCGAGAACGACCGGGCGCTGCTACGCTACGGCATCGGCTTCACCGATCTGGTCAAGCGGCCCACGCCGAAGGCGAGCGATCTGTCGCGGGCGGAACTCGCCGCCGGCGTCGACGCGTTGCTGAAGAAGATCGCGCGCTATCGTCCGCGGATCGCGTGTTTTCACGGCGTGACCGGTTATCGCTTCGTGCACGCCCTGCTGACGGAAACGGCCGCAGCGGTAGAACTCGGCCTGCAAGAGGTGCGCGCCGGCACGACACGGCTGTATCTCGTGCCGAACCCGAGCGGTGCGAACGCGCACTTCTCCCGGGCGGATCAAACGCGCTGGTACGACGCTTTGGCGGACGAGCTGGGTGGAATTCGGTAACGTGCTGTCCAAGGCGGCGCCATGAGCGTAGTTTTTCACGAGGCCGCCAAGGTCTCCGACGTGGCGCAGGATTCGGCGGTTCATCTCAAGGTCGCCGATCGCGAGATTGCGCTGATCAACTTGGCGGGTACGCTCTACGCGATCGGCGGAATCTGTACGCACGGTGCGGCGCGTCTGGCCGACGGTTACATCGAGGGCGAGCTGATCGAGTGTCCGCAGCACGCCGGAACGTTTGAGATCAAGACGGGCAAAGCGGTCGATTACCCGTGCACGGTCAACGTGAAAAAGTACGACGTGCGCATCGACGGCGAAACCGTGATGATCGGATGGGAGCCGCTGTAAACCATGTGCCGCAACATTCGCACCCTGTTCAACTTCGAGCCGCCCGCGACCGACGATGAGGTGCGCGCGGCGTCGCTGCAGTTCGTGCGCAAGATCTCCGGCTTCACGAAGCCGTCAGCGGTCAACGAAGCCGCGTTCAATACGGCCGTGGACGAGGTGACGGCTGTCGCGCGCGAATTGCTCGGCAAGCTGGTCACGACCGCTGCGCCGCACGATCGCGACGTATGGATCGCGAAGGCCAAGGCGCGCGCGGCGGAGCGCTACGCCAAGACCTGAGTTTCGCGCGCCAGTAGCTTCTCGAGCACGCGCCGCATGTGTACGCGCGCGCCGTCGGCCACGATGTTGACGAGCCCGTCTTCGCCGAGTTCTTTCAAGCGCATTTGCTGTTGCTGCACGATGTATTGATCTTCGCGAAAGGCGGCTGAGACCTCGTCGAAGATCTTTTGCGTCGAGGCCGGGTCGTGCGGCGCGAAGCCGTTGAGCGTCGACCAGAAATAGTGACACGTCGTTTCGGTTTCGGGCGTGAGACCGTGGAAGATGCGCATCGAGAAGCCGCCGTCGCGTTTGCCCTGATCGTAGGCGCCGGTACCGGCGTTGGTTGCGCCGACCCATTGCAGCACGACGGCCGGTGCGACGAATTCGAACTCTTGCCAGCGGTCGATACGATCGGCCAGCGTGGGCACGGCCTTCTTGTACGTCGGCGGTGCGGGCGAATTGAGCATCCAGCGCGTGAACTTCAGGCCCGTTTCGGTAGGCTGCGTATCCATGATCGCGTCGACGTGCGATTGCGGGTAGCCGCCGATCGTTCCGACGTGCACGTAGCCCAAGTGCGTGAGGTCCATCAGGTTGTCGACCATCAGGCTCGCGCTGCCCTCGATCGGGTACATCGTGTGCTTGTGCGGCCAGTGTGCCGTATCGTTGTGAAACGGATAGCCGACGATCGTGCTCGGATCGGCCGCGGCCGGATCGCCGAGCCAGACCCACAGCAGCGCGTCCTTTTCCACCAGCGGAAAGCTCTTCACGCGGGCCTTCGCCGGTATGTGGACTTGCCCCGGAATGTGCACGCACGCGCCGTCGCCCGCATACACCATGCCGTGGTAGCCGCACTCGAGCCCGTTCGAGACGACCTTGCCGCAGCTCAGCGGCGCGCCGCGGTGACAGCACATGTCGAGCAGCGCTGCAGCTTTGCCCGCTTCGTCGCGGAACAGCACGACGGGTTCGTCGAGAATCCGCCGTGCTACCGGCTTATCGGTGACTTCATCGGCCCAGGCCGCAACGTACCACGCGTTCCTGATGAACATTAGACCCCTCCGCAGGAAGAGTTACCGGACGGATGGCGCTCGCAGATACCGCTCGATCGTTTCGTCGTTGAGCTCGACGCCGGGGTCAAACTCGGGCGCCGTTTCGATCTGTTCGAGATCGTTCAGACCGCAGTACTTGTAAATGCGATTGGTCGCGCTCACGAGCCGCGCCGGCTGCGCCGGATCGGCATTGAAGTGCTGGCTGATCGTGTTGGGCGGGATGTAGATCATGTCGCCGGCTTCCCACTCGAAGCGCTTCTCTTCATCTTGCGGCGTCCAGTGGTACGTGTCGGTGATCTCGACGTCGCAGTCGGTGTGCACGTCGTAGCCGCGGCCTTCGAGCACGTAGAGGCACTCTTCGGCGAGCTGACGGTGTTTGCCCGAGCGGCTGCCGGGCGGGATGATCTGCATGTAGATGTCGACCGTCTCGACGCGAGCGTTCATCTTGTCGTTGACGAGGTGCTTGATCAGCCCGTGGGGTGACATCTCCCACGGCATCTCTTCGGGCGTGATGATCTTCTTGCGGGCCGCATCGCGAATGGGCCGCTCGGCCGCGTCCTTCAGCGCCTCTGCGTAAAAACTCGCTTTGCCTTTGCCGGCGCGCCAGCTCTTCGATTCTTGCCAAGCCATCGTCTGCTACCTAATCGCCGTGCGCGTGGGAGTGCGAGTGCGAATGGTCGTGGTCATGGTCATGGTCATGGTCGTGATTGTAGTCGACATCGTGACGCGGCTCGAAGTCGCCCTGCGTCGGGGTCGGCTCTTTCGGTCGGTCGGTGACCTTCTTCTGAAAGAGCATGTTCATGAACATGTACATCGGCTTCGTCTTGATGACGAGCGCGCGCGCCGGTTCGTGGGCATCGGCGTTATTGTGTTCGTGCACGCAGTTGTTGTGGACGATCGCGACGTCGCCGGCTTTCCAGGTGTACTTGATGCCGTCGTGGATCTCGAAACCCTTACCGTCGAGGATGTAGAAGATCGCTTCATTCACGTGCCCGTGCATCTGCGACTTGCCGCCCGGGGCGTATTCTTCGAGATGGATGTGCAGCGTCTGTCCGAGGCCGTCTTCGGGCTCCATGTAGTGCTTGGAAAACGCTTGCGGGCCGGACGCGAATTTGACCTCGCTGCCCTTTTGGACGCGCGGCAGGCTGCGCAGGCGCGTCAACTCGTGCTTGAGGCTGTACTCGCCGCTGATCTCGCGGACGAAGACGCGCTTATGCGTCGGATCGTAGTGCGATTTGTTGCCCATATACGGGCATTTCCGAGGATTTCGCGGCCTACCTGCGGCTGCCGGGTGCCAAAAAACCGGCAGCCTGAGCAGCTAGCCTATTTCAGCGGTGCGCCGCCCGGGAGGGTGAGCGGGATGCCGGCTTCGTTGACCGGGTCCCAACGGACCATGACCAGCGCGTCGTCGCCGATCCCGCGCTGCGGGTACTTCGTGAAGTCGTAGAGACCGTTGATGCCGGTCCAGCCGTGCAGGTTGTTCACGTAATCGCGCACCTGCGCTGGCGTGGCGTCGAGCCCGAGCTTCTGCAGGGCGCCGACCATGATGAGGATCTGATCCCAGACTTGGCCTTCGCCGCTCGGATGCGAGCCGGCGGCGCGAAAGAGATCGTAGTAGCGGGTGAGCGCGTCTCTGGCCGGGCCCTTCGGCAATTGGTCGGGCGCGAGGAACGAGCGCAGGTTCGGGAAGATCAGTTCCTTCGGCATGATCGTTTTGTACTGGCGCAATTGGACCGCAAGGGCGTTGGCTGGGGTCGAGATGACGGGCAGGTCGAGCCCGGCATCGCGCACGCCGCGCAAGATCGTGCCGAACGGCGCGCCGGTGGCCCAGCCGATGATCACTTGGGCCCCCGATGCGCGAAACTTCGCCATCTGCGGCGCCACGTTGGTGTCGGTGGGATTGAAGTGCTCGCGTTCGACGATACCGAGTGCGTGGTTCTCCGGCGCGGCGAACACGGCGTCGATCGCGCGATCGGCGTCTTGTCCGGTCGCATCGGTCGACGTGAGCACGGCCACCTTCGTCAGTCCGCGGTCGCGCATGTAGCGGGCGGCGACGCGCAAGAACGAGCCGGCGTCAACGCCGGACGAATAGACGTACGTACCGGCGGCGGGACGAATCCCCGGCGAAAAGCAGTACTCGAGCGGACCGTCTTTGTTCAGCGACGCCATCGCGTTGCACGTTGCCGACAGACTCGAACCGAGCACGAACGGTACTTTCTTCACGATCAGCGCGTTGAACAGTTGCACGGCGACCGACGGGTCGGACTGATCGTCGGCGACGTTGAACTTAATCTGCCGGCCGCGCACGCCGCCCGACTTGTTGACCATCGCTTCCGCAATGTTGAGCGCGTTGATCTCGACCGTCGATACGAAGGCACCGCCGCCGGTTACGGGCAGCACCACGTCGATTACGTAGGGATCGGCGGCCAGCGCCGGCGTTAACGGCAAGAGCGCGACGAGCAGCGCGAGCGCAGCGGCGAGGACGTTCGTTTTACGCAAGATAGCCGGCCTCACGATAGTAGCGCTCGGCGCCGGGGTGCAGCGGAATCGGGGTGCGCGCGGCGAGGTATCCGTTGATCGGATACGACACGGGGCTGCGTTCGGGCGGGATGTGTTTGTAGCCCAGTTCGAGCGTTTCGAAGCGTTCGACCGACGCCCACGCGAGCGCGTAGGCAACGTCGTCGGGCAGATCGGTCGTCGTCACCAGCACGAAGTGTGAGAAATCCATGAACTCCATCTCGCGGTCGATGCCGCGCAAGTAATCTTTGGGCAACGTGGCCGGCGACCAGTCGAGATCGCGCTTGAGTTTGTCGCGCACGTCGGGCTCGATCTCCAAAAACGTGAGATCGACCTTGTCGGCCAACTCCGTCCAGTAGTACGTCATCACGGCTTCCTGGATGATCGCGTCGGCGTTGCCGGCCAGCACTTGGCTCGTGCACGAACGCGGCTCTTCGAATTCGATGTACCGTCCGCCCCACGCTTCGAACGCGTCGCGCGGGATGCCGGCGGCCGACATAATTTGCTGCGCCGCATAGCCGAGAAAGGTGACGCCGTCGTCGGGACCGGTCGTGATGCGCAGCTTCGGCTTCTTGTTGCGGATGTCGGCATACGAGGTGATGCCGAGATCGCTGCGCACCGCCATGATCATGCGGTCGTGCTGCGGCACGTGGCCGAGCGCGCGCAAGTGCGGGAAGCGCTCGCCTTTGGCGAGCCCCTTGCCTTCCATCGCGGCAGCGATGAAGTTCTCGGGCACCACCAGCGCGACGTCGATTTCGCCGCGCCCGACGGCCTGAATGTTATCGAGCGCGCCGCGGCCCGTCCAAATACCCGTCTTCGAGTGCGGTCCCGCAAGTTTGTTGAACTCGAACGCCAAGCAGCCAAGCGCGCGATGCAGATTCGCCCGGCCCCAATCGCCCATCCAGTTCATCGTGATCGAGCGATCGAGTTTCGGCGCCGGTACGCGCTTAGCGGCGGGTTTGAGTTCAGTCTGCAATGGCGGCCTCTTTCATGAGCGATGCTTGACGCATGATCTCGCGCGCCTGCGCGACGACGCGCGTGCGGCGGCGGTATTCTTCCCAGCCCCAGTAATCGGATGCGAAGAAAGGCGGGTTGACGTGACCGCACTTGCGGCACGTGCGGGACGCTTCATCGGCGTTGATGTGGTCGCGGGCCACCGCGCTCTGTGAAGACGTCGGCAGGCCGATGAGCGGCCGGTCGACCTCGCCTTCGAGTTCGCCCGGAAACGTGTGCGCATCGAACTCGTATTCATAGAGCAGCTCGTCGCACGCCTCGCAAACGAAGCCCAGCGCTTCTTTTTGCGGAATCCCGACGGACTGCCGCTGCGTGATCACGGCGAGGTTCATCAGCTTCGGATTTTCCTGGCCGGCCTTCTGGCCGACGCCGTGCCGGAACGGTCCGACGCCGCAGCCGCCGGGCAATTGATAGCCGTCGCGAGTGCCGAAGCTGATGTTCACCTCGTGCACGGTGTTGGTGTGGATGAAGTAGCCCATCGGATCGGTGCTCGAGAGTTCGTGCAGCGTCGTGCACGGCACGATCGAGCCCGGCTCCGTATACGGAAAGAGCGGGGTGAGTGCGCCGGTTGCGATGCGGGCGAACAGGTACACGTTGTTCTTGAGCGGCGGGCGCATCTCGTCGGCGGGGCCGATGGCCATCCGGGTGCTGCGTGGCGCAGCGGCGCTCGCGCCCTCGCCTTTGGCGTTTAAGCGCGTCAGCTCACCGGCTTCGGTTTCGCGGATCTCTGCTGCGACGGCCGCCCAGTTGAAGCGGCTGACGTCGATGCCGCGCGCGAGACACGCGCGCTGATAGGCTTCCTGCGGTAGCTCGGCCGCGCAGTCCCACGTGACGCGGTGGAGCTCTTTGCCGGAGCGTTCGTCGAACCACGTTACGGCCTCGAGGCCGGGGAAGCGGGCTTTATAGCGGAGCTGGATCGATTCGCTTTTCGGCACGATCCGGTGCGGCGTGCCGGCCGGGACGTACACGTAGTCGCCCAGCACCAAATGAAAAAAGTTGACCGGTGAATGACGAAACTCGACGCGCGCTTCACCGGATAACTGGGCCAGCACCGTGTCCTGCTCGCAGATCAAAAAGAACGGCTGCGGCACCGCGTTGCGGCTGAGATGAACTTGCGGATCGATCCCCAGTTCGAGCATCGGGAACTCATCGTAATTCCCGCGCGACGGGGCTTCTTTGAAGGTATCGAAACGAGCCTTGCGCTTCATGATTCCTCCCTTACGGCGACGAGCGGCCTTAGTCTTTGCCGCTCCGTTGACGGCTGACGTTACGTGATCGTAGCATACTACGATGAACGACACGACCGAGACCGACGAGAGCCGGATCGCCGACCTCATCGCGGGCAACCATATCCTGGCAAACGAGGGCGTCCTCGACGGCTTCGGCCACGTCAGCGTGCGCTCGGTAACAAATCCGCGCCACTATTTCATGGCTCGCTCGCGAGCGCCGGGCCTCGTCAGCCGCGACGACGTCATGGAGTTCGACGAACACAGCGCGCCGGTCGACCAGCAGGGCCGCCGGATGTACGCCGAGCGTTTCATTCACGGCGAAGTTCTCGCCGCGCGGCCCGACGTGAACGCGGTCGTGCACAGTCACTCGCCCGAAGTACTGCCGTTCACCGTCACCAACGCGCCGTTCAAGGCGCTCATTCACATGGCCGCGTTCTTGGGTGATACGCCCGCGCCGGTGTTCGAGATTCGCGACGTGCTCGGCGACGACAACAAGATGCTCGTAACGGAGTCGCGCACCGGCGCGGCGCTCGCAGCCGTCATGGGCAAGCGCGCGGTCGTGCTCATGCGCGGGCACGGTATGACGGTTGCCGCTGAAAGCGTCAAGCTCGTCGTCTTGCGCGCGATCTACACGCAGCTCAACGCGCGCATCGAAGCGGCGGCGCTGCGGCTCGGCGAGCCGGTGTTCCTCAATGCGTTCGAAACCGACCGCGTCGATCCGGCCGACCGACCGTGGGAGGCGTGGGCCGCGAACGCCGGTGAGAAGGCTTAGAACTCCGCGTCGAGTTCTTCCACCTCGTCGGGCTCCGCGTACGCAGCGGCCGTCCACTCGATCATCTCGGGCAGATTCAAGATTCGTTCTACGTACGCGCTGCACGTGGCATCGAGTTTGACGTCGTAGGTGCGAAAGCGCGTTGCGACCGGCGCGTACATCGCATCGGCAATCGTGCGTTCGCCGAAGAGGAACGGTCCGCCGTAGGCGGTCAGGCATTCATTCCAGATCGTCGTGATGCGATCGATATCGGCCTGTGCTCCCGGCCACACCTTGAAGCCCGGGTGCCGGCCCTTGAGGTTCATCGGCAGCGCCGACCGCAAATTGCTGAAACCGCCGTGCATTTCGCCGCAGATCGAGCGGCAATGGGCCGCGGCGGCGCGCTCCTTCGGCAAGAGATGTGCCCGTGGTTTGACGTCGTTGAGGTATTCTGCGATCGCGATCGTGTCCCAAACGGCGATCGACTTGTGGGTCAAGCGCGGGACGAGAAAGGAGGGTGATAGAAGCAACAGCTCTGCGCGCATCGCCGGATCGTCACTCGGGATGATGGTTTCCTCGAACGCCAGACCGGCAAATTTGCACAGAAGCCATCCCCTCAGGGACCATGAAGAGTAGTTCTTGCTGCTGATCGTCAACGTAGCGTCCGCCATTGGTCGCACCTCCAGAGAGCAACGCGTTCGCCTCGAACGCTTGGGCTCCCAGCGGCCCAATGGTGGACGATGATGTACCAAATGTATCAAGCGCAGGCCGATGCAGCAGAGCAAGTGCGTGTGTGGGCGCGCGCGACGAGCGCATTGCTTCATAATCCGTTCGCACAAGCGTTTGCGCCGTTTGGTATGGGCTACGTCACCGCCGGCTACGAAATGCTCGCCCGCGCCGGGTTTACGCACGAACGCACGCCCTTCGGTATCGACTCGGTCAAGATCGGGACCGACGACGTTCCGGTCACCGAAGAAATCGCCGCCGCCACGCCGTTTGCGACGTTGCTCCACTTCAAGAAGGCCTCCGCGGCTCATCTGCCGCGCGTGCTGCTCGTCGCGCCGATGTCGGGCCACTTTGCAACCCTGCTGCGCGCGACCGTCAAGACGATGCTGCCCGAGCACGACGTGTATCTCACCGACTGGCACAACGCGCGCGACGTGAGCCTCGACGACGGCCCGTTCGGGGTCGACGACTACGTCGCGCACGTGATCCAATTTCTCGAAACGATCGGCAGCGGCGCGCACGTCGTGGCCGTCTGCCAGCCGTGCGTTCCGGTCCTCGCCGCGGTTGCGGTCATGGCCGAGGCCGGAAACGAGGCGCAGCCGCGCACGATGACGCTGATGGCAGGCCCGGTCGATGCGCGCGTGAGCCCGACGCGGGTGAACGAACTCGCAATCAGCCATCCGATGGAGTGGTTCGAGCAGAATCTCATCGCGACGGTGCCGGCGAAATTTCGCGGCGCGAACCGCCGCGTTTACCCCGGCTTCATCCAGCTGCTCGCGTTCATCAGCATGAATCCCGAGCGCCACGTTGAGGCGCATTGGGATCTCTACAACGATTTTGCCACCGGCGAAGACGAAAAAGCGAAGACGATCGCAACGTTTTACGACGAGTACTTCTCAGTCGCCGATCTGCCGGCGGAATTCTATCTCGAAACGGTCAGGACCATCTTCCAAGAGTACGCGCTGGCGCGCGGCACGCTGACGTATCGTGGCCGCCTCGTCAACCCCGGGGCGATCGACCGCACCGCGCTGCTCACCGTCGAAGGCGAACGCGACGACGTGTGCGGGATCGGTCAGACGCTCGCCGCACAGGATCTCTGCACCGGCATCCGGCCCTATCGCAAGCGTCATCATCTGCAGCCGGGCGTCGGACACTACGGCGTGTTCAGCGGCCGGCGCTGGTCGCAGAGCATCTACCCGATGCTGCGCAACCTCATCCTATCCATGGACTAGCAGTCTACTGCAGCGAGACTTGGTTCGCGACGATCAGGAACGATGAGTCGGCCTTCGAGAGCGTTCCGCGAATCGTGATGTTTTTGCCGAGAAATGCGCCGAAGTCGATCTGCACCGTAGGTGCTTCCAGAACGAGCGCCGTTTCGCGGCCGGCGGCGTTCGCGAGGAAGTAGCCGTTCGGCCCCAGCTTCAACGTGCCGGAGAGTGAGGTGACGAACTGCGGCTGCTCGAGCACGTTGGGGGTGATCGAGGCGACCTTGCGGTTCTGATTGGGGCCGCTGAAGTTCAGCAACGCGCTGATCTGCGCGATCCCTTTGACTTGCGGCGTCCAGATCGTGGTCACGCGCGTCGTCTGACCGGAGGTTGTCGGCGGTACGATGATGCGTGCCAGCTGCCCGCCGTTCGCGGTGATCGAGAGCGGCACGTTTTGTTCGGCGAACGTGCCGCTGTTCTGCACGGTCGCGACGATGACGGTGGCCGCGCCGACATAGGCCGGCGTGGTCAGCACGAGCGAGGTGATGCCCATATCGTGCACCGGCGTCGAGGAACCGCCGCCGCGCGCGAGATCGAGCGAAAAGCGCCCGATCGATGAGAAGATCGTCGACGCACCGGTCCCGATGATCGCGCGCACGCGCCAGTAATACACGCCGCCCGAAAGCGGGAGATTCGGCGGCTGCTGGCTGGTGAATCCGGAGCCCGGCAAGTTTTGGTTCTGGAACGTGAAGATCGTCGTCGGCGTATTGAGGTCGACGAGGATGTGGCTGCCGACGTCGGGTTGATCGGAGATCTGCAGTTCGTAGGTGACGGCGAGCGCACCGGGCGCGACTTGCGGTTGGCGCCCGCGCGAGGTCAGCACGAAGTTGTAGACGTTGCCGGGGTTCACCGGCGTCCATTGGAACAGAATCGGAATGCCGACGTTGAGCATCGGCGAGATCAGCGTCGGCGCCGGCACCTGCGGGATCGTCTGCGCGTGGGCCGTTGCGCCCGACGCTAAGGCGAGCGCAGCAGTGAGCGCGAGGCGTCGCGTGGTTCGAACGAGTGCGTGCATCAGAATTGCCGATTGACGCTCAAGGCGCCGACGGACGTATTGATCATGCCGATGTTCTCCGTTACCGTAGCAGAAACCGAGTAGGGGCTATGCGGCGGCTTCACGGTCAAACCGTAGTTGTACGTGGTGGTCGGCGGGCTGACCACGCCGAAGGCAGGGAGCGTGAGCGCGTGATTGAGCTGCGTCGAGAGCGTAAAACTGCCGCGCGTCCAGGAGATCGATGCGGTCGCCGAATTGCTGACCGACGATTGGGTGTCGGAGCTGGCATCGTTTTGGCTCAGATTGTATCCGCCCGAAATCGTGATGCCGGCGAACGGGGTGCGTGAGATCGTGATGCCGTCGGTCATGACGTGCAAGAGATCGCCGGTATCGTCGCGCGTCTCCGTATCGGTGAGCGTGTATTGGATCGCGTACGGTCCGCGCCGCGTCGTATAGGCGAACGTCGTGCCGTCGTTGCCGCTGAAAGGCGCGACCGGCGTTCCCGTCTGATGCTGGATTCCGTTCACTCCCTGTAACGACAGCGTGTCCCCGTTCTTGAGCGGATAGGTGATGCCGATGTTCTCCGTCGAGTAGTGGGTTGTCTGTACAGCGGTCGAACCGGGAAGGTCGTTGCGATAGGCATTGAAGCCGAGTGTGACCTGCAGCACGCCCAACGGGAAGTTGACCGAGGCGCTCTCGTTCTCTTGATCGGGCGTGATCGACGGCGCGAGGCTGTTCGAAAACGCCGGCGTGGCGCGCACGTAGCTGAAGGCAAAGTGCGCCTTGCGGATCGCGAAGCCGAACGACGTGTCGAACACCTGCCCGAACTGATCGGATCCGGTGATGTCGTCGAGATAGTACGACATGCCGTAGTGCAAGCCGTAGGTGATCGTCGAGTTCCTCGCGGTCACGTCGTCGCCGAATCCGAAGAACGTGCCGTCGCGCATGAAATACGGTCCGCTGGCTTGCACGGGCCCATAGACGGTCTCGTAGGCACCCGTGACGGTGACCGACGTTCCGTGCAGCGGAAAGCCGTACTGCGCGGCCGATACTTCGAAGGGGTTCGTGGTGTCGTGATTGCCCGAGATGTAGGCGCCTTGCAAGTAGTTCGTCTGCGAGTATTGCTGCTTGAAGCCGAAGCCCGAACCGGTCGGGCCGGCGAGCACGTCGCGGTCGTAGGCGGGCGCGAACGTGCCGATTTGCACGAGCGTGGTCGGTGTTTGGTAGCTGAAGATCGGCTTCGTTGCGCCCGGCGTGTTGGCGAGGCCGAGCGACGTCGTCACGCTCTGGTTGTTGGCGAATTTCCCGGTCATGTTCAAGGTGCCGCTCTGCGTTTGCTGCGCGGCGAAGCCCGCGTTGAGCGCGAGCGAACCGTTATAGCTTTGCGTCGGCACGTGCGGCGCGGGCGGGGCCTGCGGCTGCGCCGGGGCCGGGCTTTCGGCGACACCGGGCGCCGGAACTTGACCCGGCGGCGGCGATCCGGGCGGCACGATCGTCGCGGCCCCTGCCGAACCGCCGACCACGATGCCGACCGGCGGTGACGTTTCGGATTCCTTACCGTGCGCAAGCTGCGCGCGCACGACGAGCGGCCCGGCATAACCCTGCGGCAGCGCGAGATCGGCGAAGACCATCGTGGTCTGCTGCGGCGTTGCGGCCTCGGTTGCCGTGAGCGGTGAACCGGTCACGACGACGTTGCCGTTGGGATCGGTCGCCGTCAGCGTGAGCGAATACGAACTCGGGGCCCACACGAGGTTGTCGTCGGGCGAAACCGCGATTTGAAACGTCACCGTCCCGCCGACGTCGGGGGCGAGGTTTTTCGCGATGATTTCTTCGATCGCGTTGTCGGCCAGCGCGGCACGCGGCGCCGCTAACGCGAGGCCGACCAGCGCGGCAAGAGAAACGTGCCAGACGCGATTCACGGGCTTTGCCGCGTTTGTGCGTTGACGTTGAACTGGTTGTTGTTGACGTCGACGAAGATGCTCTTGCTCACCGATCCGAACGTGCCGGTGAGCGTACACGCGTGGGCGACGTTGCTGCTGGGCGCGACGTTCCCGGTCACGTTCACCGTCGCCGGCGTTCCGGCCGGCACGGACGTTTGCGAGAGCGAGATCGCGGCACCGCTCACGCACGTGTCGGTGAGCGCGACCGGTCCGGCTCCGCCGGTGAGCGTCACGGTGACCGGCGCGCTCGGACCGCCGACGGAAACGCTGACGTCGGCGGGCGTAATCGACAGCACCGGCGTGGCCGAGCCGGTGAACGCCGGGAAGGGCGCGGTGACCGTCTTATTGCCGATCTGCGCGGCCACGCTCGGATTGGCGGCGGGCGTGCCGTCGTACGTCACGGTGACGGGGGTACTGGGGCTGGTCACGGTGCCGGGTGAAAACGTGAACCCGGGCGTCTGAGACACGAGAACGAGCGGCGTGCTGAACGGCACGGCGCCCGGGATCGGATTGCCGTCGGCATCGAGCGCGGTGAAGATCAGCGATGTGGTTCCCGGAACACCATTGGCGAGCGGCGCTCCTACGGCGAGTTGCACGCCGGCGGCCACGGGCTGCAGCGTTGCGTTCACATTAGCGACGCCGTCGACGGCCGGCGGTACCGGAACGGTGACGGTCGAGAGCAGATTGCCTTGCGAGTTGGGCTGATCGAAGAACTCGATGACGAAGTTCGTCGCGCTCGATTGCGCGACGACCGAGATGTCGCACTCGGTCAAGCCGTTGACGACCGTGCAGTCCGGCGGCAATGGCGAGAGGTTCAACTGCGCGCCGATCGCGGTCGCCGTGCCGTATTGGACATCGACCTCGAGCGATTGCGATGACGGTGAAATGTACGCCGCGTGCCGCACATTCGAACTCGTCGTGCGCGACGGGACGGCGAACGAAAAGCGCGCGGTCAATGCGGCGCTGCTCGTGGCGGGGGTGGCTCCCGGGCCGCTTGAGCCTCCGCCACCGCAGCCGGCGCACAACGCCAAACTCGAGACGAATATGAGCGCGCGGATGCCTCTCAAACGACGAAATCCCCTACCATGTAAAGTGTCCGACAGCTTTCTCAGCGTGCCGATGCCTGCCTGCGGCCTTACCATTCATTTGAACTTCGGCAATTGGGCGTCCAATTCGCACGGCCGCGGATCGCGGTTGCCTGGGAGGCCCACCCTCCCGATCCGCTAACGGATCGAGCCTTGGCCGCACGGATGAATCCCGGCGCGTGGATCGCCGCCTACGTGCTGCAGCACGTTTCGCCGCTATTCTGGCGGCCGCGCAAAGAGCTGTACTTCGGCACCCGCCGCATTGCGCGGCCGGCTGAGGTTCGCGTTCCGACGCGCCACGGCGAGGTGCGCTGCCTCATATACCGTCCGCCGAACTCGGCGGCGCCGCCGCCCGTGCACGTGCTGATTCACGGCGGCGGCATGTTCGGCCGTTATCCTGAACAGGACGATCACATCGCTACGTATCTCGCATCGGAGACCGGCGCGGTCGTCGTCAGCATCGATTACGACGTCACGCCGCAAGTGCAATATCCGGTGGCAGAGGAAGAATGCTATGACGTTGCGCTGTGGGTTCACGCGAACGCAGCGCCCGGCGGGTGGGATCCGGATCGCATCTCGGTCGGCGGCGAGAGCGCCGGCGGCAAGCTCGCGATCAACGTGTGCCAACTCGCGTACGCGGGCGGTGTCTTTCGTCCGTGTGCGCTCGTCGCGGCATATGCGGTCGCCGACGTCACGCGCACCGATCGCACGTCGAGCAAACGCTTCGCGAAAATTTCGCCTGCGCTGCAGCGCGTGGTCAGCAACACGTACTTTGCCGACGCAGGGCGGCGCCGCGAAGCGCTCGCGTCGCCGCTCTTCGATCCGCACTTGGCGCTCGCGCTTCCGGCGACGCTGATCCTGACCGGCGAGTACGATACGCTCGCTCCCGAGATGGATCGTCTCGCGCAGATGCTCGCTGCGGCCGGAGTACCCGTCGTTCACCGGCAGTTCGCGCGGATCGATCACGGATTCACCCACGGACCGCCGGTGGCAACGGCGCGTGAAGCGATTGCTCTGACGGGCGCTCACCTGGCTGCTGCCTACGGGCGATGACGACGTACGGTACCGTACAGGCTTAAAGTACCAAAGCGTACAAGAACGCAGGGTCGCGTTCCACACTGGCATCTTTCTAAGCCGGTCTTTTTGCAACAATTGAGCAGTGAACCCACGGTGCCCGTCCGGATTCCGACGGACGGCAAAGGCACGGGCATCGGGTTACTCATCCTCCATGTGGGGACGCTGCTCGCATTGATTCCGGCGACGTTCTCGTGGTCGGGTGTCGTGGTGGCGATCGTGCTGTGCAACCTGACCGGCGGCGTCGGGCTCTCGCTCGGCTACCACCGCATGCTTACACACCAGAGTTTGCGCGTTCCACGCTGGCTCGCGTACACGATCGCGGCGATCGGCGTCCTGGGAATGGAAGGCGGTCCGATCACCTGGGTGGCGACGCATCGGCGCCATCACGCAAATTCCGATAGTGCGGGCGATCCGCACAACGGCCGCCGCGGTTTGCGTTGGAGTCAGCTCCTGTGGCTCTATAAGCCCAACGACGCGCGACCGACGCAAGACGAAATGCTGCATCTCACGCCGGATCTGTCCGCCGATCCGTTCTACCGTTTTTTGGAACGCACGAACATCTTCTGGCAGATCGGCCTCGGCGCGCTGCTGCTGCTCTTCGGCGGCTGGTCGTGGGTGATCTGGGGCATGTTCGTGCGCGTCGTGTTTACCATCCACGTGACCGGACTCGTGAACAGCGTCGCGCACACCTTCGGCTATCAGACGTATCGCACGGGCGATCAGTCGAGAAACAACTGGTGGGTGGCGATGCTGACCTGGGGCGACGGCTGGCACAACAACCACCACGCGTTCCCGGCGAGCGCGCGGCACGGGCTGCGCTGGTTCGAACTCGACCCGACGTGGCTTGCGATTTGTTTATTGCGCCGGGTCGGGCTCGCGCGCGACGTCCATTTCCCGAGCGCGGTCGCAATGGCGCGCGGGCTGGTGAACGGACCGCTGCCCTAGAAGCCCGAGCCGAATGGCAATTCCGGTTTCGCGGCGGCTGGATTTCTCCGAGATCCCGATCGTCGATGTTGGCGGCCTCGTGGCCGGTGAGGACGATGCGCTAGCGATCGCGCAACTCGGCCGCGCGTGCACCGACGTCGGCTTCGTGTACGTGAAGCACCACGGCGTTGCTCCGCGGCTCGTCGAGGACGTCGCAACGCAGGCGGCGCGCTTCTTCGCGCGGCCGATGGACGAGAAGCTGACGATCACCGTCGACCCGCGCATGCGCGGCTATTTGCCGCTCAACTACACGAGCCTGATCGGTGAGCCCGGTGGCGGCGTGAGCCGGCAAGAGGGCTTTTGGATCGGCCGCGACGGCGAGCTCGACGCGGTCAATGCGCTCGCCGGACCGAACCGTTGGCTCGCGAGCGAACCGGGTCTCGCGCCCGCAATGTTCGCCTATTTCGATGCCGTCGAAAAACTCGGCGATGCGCTGCTGCGCGGCTTCGCGCTCGCGCTGGGTCTGCAGCACGATTTCTTCGCGCCGCTGTTCGCCGCTCCGCAGTCGCGCTTGAAACTCAACCACTATCCGCCGCAGATGATCGCCGCCGACGAGGGCGACATCGGCGTCGTCGGGCATTCGGATTCGGGCGGCTTCACGATCTTGTGGCAAGATGACAACGGCGGCCTCGAGGTACAGTCGCGGAACGGCGATTGGGTCGGCGCGCCGCCGATAGCGGATACGTTCGTGATCAATCTCGGCAACGTCATGCAGATTTGGACCGGCGGACGCTTTTCATCGACGCCGCACCGCGTCATCAACCGTAGCGGCAGCGACCGGTATTCCATACCGTTGTTCGTCAATCCCAATTACGACGCGGCGATCGCGCCGCTCACCGGTGCACCGGATTCCGTGGCGGCGCCGAACTTTGCCGCCTACCAGACGGAAATTTGGCGCAAGATCTTCCCCGTCGCGTACGCAGGCCGCTCGTGAACGTGCACCTCGTCGACGGCACCTACGAATTGTTCCGCCACTTCTTCGCGCTGCCGTCGGCGCGCGACGCCGAAGGGCGCGAGATCGCGGCGGTGCGCGGGGTCGTTGCGTCGGTCCGGGCGATGGCACGGGAAGGCGCTACGCACATCGGGGTTGCGACCGACCACGTCATCGAGTCGTTTCGTAACGGCCTGTACGCCGGCTACAAAACCGGCGAGGGGATCGACGCCGATCTGTGGGCGCAGTTTCCGTTGCTCGAAGAAGCGCTGGCGGCCGCCGGCTTCGCCGTTTGGCCGATGGTGGAATTCGAGGCCGACGACGGTCTCGCCGCCGCGGCCGCCATCGCGAGCGCCGATCCACGCGTGGAACGCGTCATCATCGCCACGCCCGACAAGGATCTCGCGCAGTGCGTACGCGGCACGCGCGTCGTGCAGTTGAATCGCCGTACGAACACGTACTTCGATGAAGCCGGCATCGTGGCGAAATTCGGCGTGCCGCCGGCGAGTATTCCCGACTACCTGGCGCTGGTCGGAGACGCCGCCGATGGTTTTCCAGGACTGCCCGGCTGGGGCGCCAAATCGGCCGCCCGCGTGCTCTTCCGATACGGACACATCGAAGCGATTCCGGCCGATCCGCGTGATTGGGACGTCACCGTCGCCGGTGCTGCCCGGCTGGCCCAAACGTTGCAGCGCGAGCGGCAGAACGCGCTGCTCTTTCGCACGCTGGCCACGCTGCGCACCGATATCCCGCTCTTCGACGACGTTGAATCGCTTCGCTGGCAGGGTGCGCAATGACGATGCAGCGTCGCGTCCTAACGCTCCTGTGGGTCGAGTTCTTCACCGCGTATCTCGACCGGACGAATATCGCGGTCGCCGGGCCGACGCTGATGAAGTCGCTCGCGATCACGCCGCAACTCTTCGGCTACGTGCTGGCGGCCTTTACGGCCGGATATGCCGTGATGCAAGTGCCGGGCGGAATGTTGGCCGATCGCTTCGGCGTGCGCCGGGTGCTCGTCGCCGCACTGCTGGTGTGGTCGCTGTTCACCGGACTCACCGCCCTCGCCGCATCGGCCGGCGCGCTGATCCTGATCCGCTTTTGTTTCGGACTCGGCGAAGGCATCGAGAGCGGCGCGCACTTTCGCGCGCTCGGTGACACCTTCAATTCGCGCGAGCGCTCGACGGCCAGCGGAATCTTACACACCTCGCTCGCACTCGGGCCGGCGATTGCCGCACCGCTGGCAACTGCCATCATCGGTGCATACGGCTGGCAGGCGCTGTTCGTCTCGTTTGCGGTACCGGGCGTGATCGTGGCCGCACTCGTATGGGCGTTCTTCCCGAAGACGACGGGTCAACCGCGATCGCACGCCGTGAAGACGGGCGGCAACCCGCTGCAGCGCGGGCCGCGTTTGTGGTCGATGTTCGCAGCGTACATGTGCTTCAACGTGGCCTTCTGGGGATTGGCGGGCTGGATGCCGTCGTATCTCTCGAGCGAGCGGCACATCGAACTCAAAGCGCTCGGCTTCGCTGCCTCGGTGCCGTATGTGTTCGGCTTCGCCGGGCTGCTCGTACTCGGCTGGGTGGCGCGTACCGTGCTTTACGAACGCCGCGCGCAACTCGTCGCGGGCGCATACGTCCTGGCCGGCATCAGCCTGTTCGTCGCATTTCGGGCCGGCGACGTCGTGATGTGCATCACGGGTCTTTCGGTCGCCGCGTTTTTCTTGTACGGCAGTTTCGCGCCGTTCTGGGCGGTTTCGCTCGATTTGGCGCCCGAGGGTTCGCACGGCGCGCTGAGCGGATTCGTCAATCTCGGCGGCCAGATCGGCGGCTTCTTCGCGCCGATCGCCGTCGGCGCGTTCGTCGGGGCGACCCATTCGTATGCGGGCGGCTTCGCGCTGATGACGTGCGCGCTCATCGCCGGTGCGTGCGCGGTGTTGTTTGCGCAAGGTGCGTTGCGTTACAGCGATAGTGTGACGCCCGCCATTACAATCGTGCAGTAACGTCGGTTCGTACCGGACGAATATTATCAGCCCTGAACGCATCGTCAGCGCAGACGAGGTGATCGATATGCTGAATTTCTTTGGCGCAAAACCGAAGCCCGACTCATCGAAACTGAGAGCGAAACTGCCCGCGACGCACGCCTTCGTGACGTTCGTCGTGCGGGGAACCGGCATCGAGGGCCGGCTCTGTTTCGAAGGCGCGAGCTTGAAGACGTTCCGGACGACGAAGATCGCCGGGATGACGCCCGGCCAGAGCGGCGTGTTCACCTACAGCAATCAGTTCGGCAAGTTCATGTTTACGGCGCGTCTGGTCTCGCTGAGCGACGATCAAGCGGTGTTCAATCTTCCCGATGAGATCAAGACGGTAGCGAGCGCTCCGGTGCCGGACCGGCGTGCCGAGGCGCGCATCGATACGACCGTGAGCGCGGAGTGGCGCTTCAAGCCGGTCGGGAAGATCGTCACTTCTTGGAGCAAGGTCGTGATCAGCGACCTCAGCCGCATGAGCGCGAACATGACCGCCGAGCGCGAATTCAAAGCACAGGACGTCATAGAAGTCCGCATGACCCTGGACGCTGCGCAGCCGGTGACGATCGACGCGACGATCGTGCGCTCGGAACGGGCCGGGAGCAAGTACAAGGTCGCCCTTGCCTTCCGGCACGTCAACGAAGAAGACTCACACCAGATTACGCGCTTCGTGAACAAGCGCATGACGGAGCTGCGCGCCCGCGGCCTCTAGCGTCCCGATCGTCCCGCAGGGGTAGCACGCCTAGGGCGCCTTGAATGAGCGCCTGTTATGAAGTGGCGGACCACGCTTTTTATCATGGTGGGCATCCAGGTGCTCAGCGTCGGCTCGTTTTTCTTTGCGCTGCCTTTCATACCGTTCCAAGTCGAGCAGCTCGGCGTGCACGATCCGGCTGCCGTGGATCTCTGGTCCGGCATCATCTTTTCCATCAACGCGCTGACCGGCGCGCTGTTCGCGCCGCTGTGGGGCGATGTTGCAGATCGCGTCGGGCGCAAGGCGATGGTGGTTCGTTCGAGCATCTTCGGCGGGCTGACGGCCGCGATGATGGCCTTCTCCCCGAACGTCTGGCTGCTCACGACGTCACGCGCGCTGATGGGCGTCGCGGGCGGCTTCACCAGCGCTGCGACCGCGCTCGTCGGGTCGATCGTGCCCGAATCCGAACTCGGCTTCGCCCTGGGCTGGATGACGACGGGGCAAATCGTCGGCACGCTGCTCGGGCCGCTGGTCGGCGGCGTGATCATCGACCGTTCGCACGACTACCGGTCGATCTACTTGCTCACGACGCTCGGAACGTGGACGTGTGCCTTTCTCTGCTGGCGCTTCGTGCGGGAAGACTTCGTGCGCGCGGTTCCCTCGTCGGCGCCGCGGGTGCCGATCTGGCGGCAGTTCGCCGCGATCGTGCGCGCGCCGGAGATGATGCCGATGTTCGCAATGCTCGTGCTGGGACAGGTCGCGATCCTCTCGACGACACCGGTGATCGCGCTCTACGTGCGCCAGCTGGTCGGACCATCGCCGCTGATCGGCGCGTATGTCGGCGCATCCTTCGCCGTGATGGGCATCGCCGATCTCTTGGCCTCGCCGTTTCTCGGCAAACGCAGCGACAAGATCGGGTATCGCCGCGTATTGCTCATCTCGGTTGCCGGCGCGGCGATTTGCACGGTTCCGCAAGCGTTCGTGCACGACATCCGATGGTTCTTGGCGTTGCGCTTCGGCGTCGGGATCTTTCTCGGCGGGATCATTCCGACCGCGATCGCGTGGATCGGCCGGCAGTTTCCGGCCGAGCAGCGCGGGCGCGTGTACGGCGTCACGTACAGCGCGATGTTCCTCGGCCAGTTCGTCGGCCCGGCGTTCGGCGGTGCGCTTGCAGCGCGCTTCGGGATCGCATCGGTGTTTATCGCGACGAGCGCGTTCATGGTGCTGAACTTTATATGGGTTGCGCGCGGGGTGCGGGAGCAGAAGCCTGCCGAGGCATAGAAGGTTCAAATGATCAACGCGATTCGCATTCACCGCAACGGCGAACCGGACGAGATGCAATGGGAAGAGATCGAGCTTCCCGCGCCTTCGGCCGGCCAGGTACGCGTGCGACATACCGCAATCGCGCTCAACTACTCCGACGTCAACGTGCGGCGCGGCGGTTTCTACATCACCCCGCCGTCGGCGTTTCCGTTGATTCTTGGCAACGAGGCGGCGGGTGTCGTCGTATCCGTCGGCACCGGCGTCAGCACCGTCAAGCCCGGCGACCGGGTGGCGTACGTCGGCGTCGGCGGGCCTTTTTACGAAGACACCGGGTCGTATGCGGAAGAGCGCAACGTGCCGGCTTCGTGCCTTATCAAGCTTCCGGCCGGGGTGAGCGAACATCAGGCGGCGGCCTTACTACTGAAGGGGCTGACCGCCTCGCTCGTGATCAATCGCATTCACCGGCCGAAGCCGGGCGAAACGATCCTCGTTCACGCGGCGGCCAGCGGCGTCGGAACTCTCTTAACGCAGTGGGCGAAGCACCTCGGCGCCACCGTGATCGGCACGGTCGGCAGCAGCGAAAAAGCGGCGTTCGTGCGCGAGCATGGCTGCGACCACGCGATTCTCTATCGCGAGACCGACTTCGTTGCGGCGGTGAAGGCTATCGTTCCGGCCGGCGTGCACGCCGTGTTTGACGGCGTGGGTAAAGACACGTTCATCGCGTCGTTCGACTGCACGCGGCCGTTCGGCATGCTCGTCAATTACGGGAATGCCTCCGGCCACGTTCCGCCGGTCGATCTGTTGCTGCTCGCCAAGAAGGGCTCGCTGTCGGTCTGCCGTCCGGCCTATAGTTCGCATGTTGCGGATCCGGACGACTATCGCGTTGCGTGCGATGAACTCTTCGATCTCGTGCAGCGCGGTGTGCTGCGCGTCGAAGCCGGCCGCAGCTACGCGCTGCGCGACGCCGCCGAGGCGCATCGCGATCTCGAAGCGCGCCGCACCGCCGGGTCAACCGTGCTCGTTCCCTAACGCGCGTCATTTCGCGCGCACGCGGTTGTTTTTCGGCTTGTGCTCGAGCTCGACCAGGCCGAGCTTCTCGAGGACCGGCGGCACGTACATCGCAAACCGGCCGCGCAAGCCTTTCTTCAGGCCATACCAGCCGCCGGCGGGATTCTCCGGATCGCGGGCCCACGCTTCGAGCGTTCCGGGTGCCGCCGGCTTCTGTTCGTCGGCGCTGCCGAGTACGACCCAATCGCCGGCCGCCTTCAGGAACGCCGTTGCGTCCTCGATGCAGCGCAACTGATACCGCAGTTGCGTCTTCCCGACTTGCACGACCAGCGCCGGCGGATCGGCCTCGGCTTCGCGCCACGCCTCATATTCCGACGTGCCCGTGGGCGTTTTGAGCAGCCACTTGTCCATGGGGCAGAAGGTAACATAAATGTTACCAAGCCGCAATGGCCGCCATTAGGTCGTAACGATGAGCTCGCTTGCGTCCACGTGGCGCGTCAAGCCGCCGTACGTCAGCGCCGTGTCGAGCACGGGCTGGATCAACTGCGGTTCCAATGCGGTCGCGAAATTGACGCGGCGCATCTTGCGAATGAGCTCGACGTCGATCTTCGTGTACTTCGCGAGGATCGCCGCCGAGGCGTCGTGATGGCTGTTGGCCCAGCGCGCGGTCGTATAGATTGCGTCCGTCAGGCGTTTGGCAAGAGCCGGATTCGCGGTCAGCCAGCTGCGAGTTGAGAACCAGTCGCTGATCAGGAAGCGTTTGCCGACGGCGTCGTAGGGTGCCGCGAGCCGGCGCACTGCCGTTCCCGCGCTGCTTAAAAACGGTTCGCCGAAGTGCGCGCCCGCGACCGTGCCGCGCTCGAGCGCGGGCACCATTTGAATTGTCGGAAGTTCGATAAACGTGACCCGGGCGAGATTCGCGCCGTTCTTGACCAGCCAGGCCTTCACTGCCATGGCGCTCAGCGCCGTGATCGCAGGTACGGCGATGGTTTGACCTTCGAAATCTTTGGCCACGCGGAAAGGAGCGTTGCCGGCGACGCAAAGCACCGTGCTCGGCGTCGCGGTTTCGTAGAGCCCACCGCCGGCGAAGACTGCCAACGGCAACCCGTGCACGACGGCATTGGCAAGTTCGGTCGCCTCGCCGAGCCCGACGTCGATTGCGCCGCCGATGCACGCCGCCGCTTGCGCGGCGCCATTCGGAAAGGTTTGAACTTTCGACGTTGAGTCCGGCGGCTGCAAACAGCCCGCCATCGACGCCGTATAAGCCCTCGCCGAACGTGTCGGCGACGTTCTGACCGATCCGAATCGCCGGGCCCTGTTGCGCGCGCGCGAATCGTGGTGCAAGTGTGCCGGCGGCCGTGGCCGCAACAAACGCGAGCGACTGCCGGCGAGTAAGGCCATTGCCGGTAACCTTTGCTGCGAGCGCGGCGAGGACGAGATCCCACGAGCGTTCGTAGCCGCCGGCGTTCGCGTCGTACGCGGCTTGCGGCGCAGCACCGCCGCCGTGACTCACGGTCACGCGCGTGCCGCCGTCGACCGCTTCGAACTCCACCTCGACGAACGTCGGCTGGTCCGGCCCCGTGCCGGGATACCAATCCAGCGCGAGCCGATGCGGTGGCGCAAAGGCACGCACGCGTCCCAACTGCACTTCCGTGCCGTCGGCCGCGCGTTCGAAGAACGGTCCGTCCGGTTCGATGCGAATGATGCTTGCATCGTCATCGGTGTGCCGGCGTTCGCTCGGCCACCACTCGCCCGCGCGTTGGGTGAATAGCGTGAAGGCGCGCTGCGGCTCGCAGCGCAGCACGATGCTCTTAACGATCATTCGCCGGCCAGCGTCTCGAGCCGTGCCAGCGCGACGTCCCAGAAGCTGTCGATGTAATCGCGCACCGCGCGGAACCCTTTGAGCCGCACGGCATAGACGTTTTGCGTTCCACGCTCTTCCGGCACGACGAGCCCGGCATCTTGAAGCACCCGTAAGTGGCGTGAGATCGCCGGCCGGCTGACATCGAAATGCAGCGCGAGCTCGCCCACCGGCAGCGGCGAGCGGCGCAGTTCGTTGAGGATTTCGCGCCGCAGCGGGTTTCCGAGCGCGTCGAGCGCGTGAACGTCCATACTACGCCAAATCGTAACACTCGCGTTACCGAGTTGCAAGGACGAGCCGGGTCTCGCGCGCCCGTCTTGAGGGCCTGTTCCGGCAGGACCGCTTTTAGGGTACCGGAACGGACCAGGCGATGCTGCGCACTGGCGACCGGACGCAAGAGCGCCTCGCCCTGCTGGTTCGCGCGGGCGAGATGTTTCATCGTTCCCTCGAAGTCGAGGAAACGCTGGATAACGTCGCCCGGATGGCCGTCGAGTCGTTCTCCGACTTATGCTTGTTCGACTTGATCGACGAGCATTCAGACCGCCTCTACGTGACGGCCGGCGCCCACCGCGATCCCTCGATGGACGTGGTGCTCAAAAACGTCGGATCGTCGATTTTGTACGATACGGAACTCGGCATCCATCCCGCCGTGCGGGTTTCGCAGTCGGGCAAGCCGTTCTTCGTTCCGGTGTTCGATGAGGCCGCGATCCATCAGCATGCAGCGTCGGGAAACCATGCCGCGTTCATGCGAAAAATGGGTTACCGGTCGAAGATCGTCGTCCCCGTCATCGCACAAGAACACATCTTCGGTGCGCTGAGCTTCGTGCGCACGGCCGACACCGTACCGTTCGACGAACAAGACGTCGATGCGGCGCAGGAACTCGGCCGGCGTGCCGGGCTGGCCGTCGCCAACGCGAAACAATTTCATCGCGAACAGCACGTCGCCGCAACATTACAGCGTGCATTTCTGACGCAAGATTTTCCCGACCGCGAGAGGCTCGGTTTCCACGCCATCTACCGGCCGGGCAAAGGCGATGCCGAACTCGGCGGCGACTGGTACGACGCGTTCACCGTTGCCGACGGGTCCACGGTGATTACGATCGGCGACGTCACGGGTAAAGGCATCGAGGCCGCGCGCCTGATGGTGCAGTTACGGCAATCCGTGCGCGTGGGCGCATCGATCGACCCGGATCCCGGCGCCGTGTTACGGATCGTGAACGAGACGCTGCTGCTCGACCGCAGCCAAGCGATTGCGACGGCGTTTATCGGCTCGATCGCTCCCGGCGGCCGCACCGTGCGCTATGCCTCCGCCGGCCACCCGCCGGCATTTTTGCGCCGCGACGACGGCACGCTGTTGCAGCTTTCCGGTTCCTCGCCGCCGGTGGGCATTCAAACCGGACTGACGTTCGATACAACGTCCCTGACGATCGACGAACCCGCGACGCTGGTCTTGTACACGGACGGCGTAACCGAAGCGACGCGTGACGCGATCGCGGGCGAAGCCACGCTGCGCGCCGTCCTCGAGAGCAGTGCGTTCGGCGTTGCGGCCAATCCGGCGCGATTCGTCGAACGTGCCGTGGGCCGGAATCCATCGCAGGATGACGTCGCGATCATGACGGTTCGATTCGGAGATCGCCAGACGTTCTGCCAATGGGATTTTGCCGATCCCGCCGCGGCATACGCGATCAAAGGGAGCATCTTCGCGGCGCTCCGAGCGGTCGCGGATTTTAGCGCCGAACAAGAACAAAATCTGCACGTGATCTTTAGCGAGCTCGTCGGCAATGCGGTGCGTCACGCACCCGGGGCCATGAGCCTTTCGATCTCGGCGCCGGGCGGGCGGCCGTGCTTGCACGTGATCGACGATGGGCCGGGATTCAGCCGGCGCCCGCAACTCCCGAACGACGTGTGGGCCGAGTCAGGGCGCGGACTCTTTCTGATCTCGGCGCTGGCGGAAAAGCTGTCCATCGAACCGCTGGCAGGGTACGGTACGTACGTGAGCGTCGAATTGCGCTTTCAACCGCGTAGCTAAAGGAGGCATATTTTGGATCGGGTGCTCCTCGTATGGTCGGACGTCGTTTGACCGTTTTGTTATCTCGGCTCGGTCTGGGTCGAAGAAGCGGCAAAGAAACTCGGCGTCACAACGCGGTGGCTGCCGTTCGAATTGCATCCTGAGGTGCCGCCCGAAGGCGCCGACAAGCCGTTTTCGGACGACGAGTGGCCAATGGTTCGCGCGCGGCTGATCGGTTTGGCGCAACGCGTCGGGCTGCCGATCGATCCGCCGCGGCGCAACGCCAATTCGCGGCTGGCGCTCGAGACGATGGAACTGGTGCGTTCGCGCGCCGGCGATGATGCGGCCGCCAGTTTCCATCACGCCGTTTCGCGCGCGTTCTTCGTCGAGGGCGCGAACGTTGCCGACATGGGCCTCATCGCAGCCGAAGCGGCGGCATTCGGCATTGTGAAGGTCGACGTGGAGACGGCGTGGCAGCAGCATGACTTCGCCGGGGCCGTGGATGCGTCGATCGCGGCGTCGCGCGCGGCCGGCGTGCGGGGCGTGCCCGCCTACGGTTGGCCGGGGCAGCGCGCGATCAGCGGCATGATGGAGCCCGGCCAGATCATCGCAGCGCTGGGGGAATGAGGTGGGCGGCACTCGCGGTCGCTTCGGTGGGCGCCGGTTTTCTCGCGCAGGCCGGGCACGTTCCGGCAGCATGGCTGATCGGGCCGATGATCGCCGCAATCGTTGCAGCAATCTCGGGATTCGGCCGAACGCTGCCGCGCTGGACGCTTGCCGCGCCGCAGGGCGTGATCGCGGTGACGATCGCACAGGTCTTCACGCTACCGGTGCTCGGTGAAGTCGCGCGCGACTGGCTGCCGATTCTCATCGTGGTCGTTGCAACGGTCGTCGCCGCCGGCACGGCGAGTTGGCTGCTCGCGCGCTACAGCCCGATCTCGGCGGCGACTGCCGCGTGGGGTTCATCGCCCGGCGCATCGGTGACGATGATCGCGCTCTCGGCCGAGTTCGGGGGCGATCCGCGCGTGGTCGCGTTCATGCAGTATCTGCGCGTGACGCTGGTCGTGCTGTCGGCCTCGACGGTCGCGCATGTCGTGTTGGCGCATTCGCATGCGGTCGCCGCGCCGGCAGCGCCCGGGACGCAACCGTTCGCGCTCGTTCCGTTCGTTGCGACCTTCGCGTTTGCCGTCGCGGCTGCGTTCGCCGGGCGCATCTCGCGCGTTCCCGGTGCTCAGTTCATCTTTCCGCTGATCGCCGGCGGCGCGCTGCACGTCGCCGGGCTCTTGCCGATCGACGTGCCGTGGTGGCTGCTCGATGCGGCGTACCTCGCGGTGGGTTGGACGATCGGACTCGCGTACACGCGCGAGATCTTGCTGTTTGTCTGGAGCGTGCTGCCGACGCTGCTGCTCTCGACGCTGGTGTTGCTTGCAATGTGTGCGCTGGCGGGAGTGTTGCTGGTCGTGCTGGTGCACGTCGATCCGCTCACCGCGTATCTTGCGACGACGCCGGGCGGCCTCGACTCGGTGTCGATCATCGCGCTCGGCAGCGGCAGCAACGTCGCGCTGATCCTCGCGATCCAAACGTTGCGGCTGTTCGCGGTCGTTGCCAGCGGCCCGCCCTTGGCAAAGCTGATCGGCCGCATCGCGTAACGAACCGCGAGGCATGATCAACCGCCGCCGCGCAGTCGCTGCGCTCGCCGCACTTACCGCCGTGCCGTTTGCGCGCGCCGCATCGGCGGCCGACAAGATCACGATCTCGGTGCCGTCGACGAACGTGGACGATGCCGCGATCTTCGTTGCGTTGCAGAAGGGCTATTTCGCGGCCGCGGGACTCGACGCCGACCTCACCGTGATGGGCGGCGGCATCGCGACGCCCGGGCTGCTTTCGGGAAGCCTGCAAGCGAGTGCATCGCCGGCCGCGGCGCTGAGCGCGATCTTGCGCGGCGCCGACCTGCGCATCTTGCTCGTGTTCGGCACGAGCCCGCCCTACCAGTTGTGGGGCAACGATTCGATCCGGTCGCTCGCCGATTTGCCCGGCAAGACCGTCGGCATTCAGAGCCGCGGCGATACCTTCGAACTCGCCACGCGCATCGCGCTGCAGCAAGCCGGCGTCTCAGCCGATTCGGTCGGCTTCACGCCGCTGGGCGTCGGCGGAACGGTCGGCGGTGCCCTGACGAGCGGTGCGGTTCCGGCGATCTGCACCGCCGGCGTCGAAATCAACGAATTGCGCGCGCACGGTCTGCTCAAGAACGCCCACCTCGTCATGAACTACTACGGCAAAATTCACATGCCGTTCAACGGTCTAGCGACCTCGCAGAAGCTCATCACCGAGAGCCCGCAAATCGTGCACGGCATCGTGACCGGAATCGTCAAAGCGGTGCGCTACGCGCGTGCGTTCAAGCCGCAGACTGTTGCGATGACGGCGAAGTACGCAACCAACCCCAACCTGGTGGCGCTCGGCGAAGACTACGACGTGCTGATGGAGTACTTGACCCCATCGTTGACGGCGCGCCCCGACGTGCTGATCCCCGATCTTGCGGTGCGCGCGCAGTTGCTGAACATTCCGAAAGCGCAGATTCCGCCGATCGAAAAAGTCTACGACTTCACGATCGCGCAGGCGGTCGGGGCCGAACTCGATCGCGCTCGCTGGCGGCCGGTCGCGTAACGGGGCGTCCGCTGATCCCGCCTCAGGTTCGGCGCTGGCCGAACCGTCGTTTTGGCTCCGGTAAACGCGGTAGACTCGGGAGATGAGCCTTCATCGATGGTGATTGCGGCCACAGCGCTCGGCTTCGTCCTCGTTCAGCTCGACGTGTCGATCGTGAACGTTGCGCTCCCCACGATGGGACGCGAGCTTCATTCCGGCGTCGCCGCTCTCCAGTGGGTTGTCGATGCGTACACCGTAACGTTCGCGGCGCTGCTGCTTTCGGGCGGAGCGTTGGGCGACCGGATCGGTGCGCGGCGTGCGTACGCCGGCGGTTTCGTCGTCTTCGTGTGCGCCTCGATCGCATGCGGTTTCGCATCGACGGCCGATATGCTGATCGCCGCGCGCGTCGTGCAAGGCGCGGGCGCGGCGCTGCTCATTCCGTCTTCGCTGGCGCTGATCAATCACGCGTACGGGAACGACGCGGGAGAGAGCGGGCCAAAGCGGTTGGTCTCTGGACTGCTGCCGGGAGCGTTGCGCTCGCAGCCGGACCGATCGCCGGCGGCGCACTGATCGAGAGCATCGGTTGGCGAAGCATTTTCTTCGTCAACGTGCCGCTGGGTGCAATCGGGCTGTGGCTTACCTGGCGCTGGGTCGCCGAGACGCCACCTGGAGAGCGCGCGTTTGATTTTCCGGGTCAAGTGCTTGCGGTCATCGCGCTCGGTCTCCTGATCGCAGACGTCATCGCCGCCGGCGCGACGGATTGGAACCCGCCGTTCGTTGTCCTGGGCCTTGCCGCAACGGTCGTTTTCGGCGCCGCGTTCATCTTTGCCGAAGCCCGTTCGCGCGCACCGATGCTGCCGCTCGATTTATTCCGGCGGGCCGGATTCAGCGCACCGGCGATCGTGGGCTTTGCGATCAACCTGACGTTGTATGGACAATTGTTCGTGCTGAGGCTTTTTTGGCAGCGCACGCAAGGCTACGGTCCGTTGCAGACGGGTCTAGCATTTCTGCCGTTCTGCGTAAGCCTGGGCTTCGCGAACGTCATCACCGGCCGGCTCGTTGCGAAGCACGGACCGCGATGGCCGATGATTGCGGGCTTGACGATTGCGATCGCCGGCTATCTGCTGCTATTGCCGATCGATGCGCACGTACCGTATGCAATGCTCTTGCCCGGCACGATCGTGCTCCCGTTCGGAATCGGTCTGGCCGTGCCGGCAATGACGAGTGCGCTGCTCGCTGCGGTTGAAAAAGAGCGGTCCGGGATCGCTTCCGGTGTGCTGAACGCGGTGCGGCAAGCGGCCGGCGCGCTCGGCGTCGCCGTTCTCGGAGCAATTGCCGTCCACGGGGTACTCGGCGTTCGCATCGGACTGCTTCTTTCGGCTGCCCTCATCGCGCTTGCACTCCTCGTCGCGATCTTCGGACTGCGTGCGTCCGCGAAGGGAGCGTCGTCATAGCGAACGAGGGGCCGCGCATCGATCAGGTTGCGCGGCTCGTCGGCGATCCATCGCGGGCAAGGATGCTCGACGTCCTCATGGACGGCCGCGCTTGGACGGGCCGCGAACTCGCGCGCGCCGCTCACGTCACGGCGTCGACCGCAAGCGAGCATTTGCAGCGTCTCGTGAACGGCGACTTGCTGTCCGTCGTTGCGCAGGGCCGGTTCCGCTACTACCGGCTGGCGTCGCCGGACGTCGCGTATGCGCTCGAAGCGCTGATGGTGCTGGCGCCGCGGGAAGCAACTGCAGCGCCGAAGCGCGCGGCCTTCGATCCGCTGTTGCGGCGCGGCCGCACGTGCTACGACCACTTAGCCGGCGAACTCGGCGTGGCGCTTGCGGAGGCGCTCGTCCGCCGCGGGGCCGTCGTATTCGGCTCGGACGGCGGCACGCTCACGCCTGAGGGCGTCGAGCTTTTCGAGCGGCTCGAGATTGCGATCGAGCCCGGCAATGCTCGCCGTCCGCTCTGCCGTCCGTGCATGGATTGGAGCGAGCGGCGGTTGCATCTGGCCGGACGGGCCGGCACCGCGCTCGCGCGGCACGCGCTCGAACGCGGCTGGATCCGACGGCAAAAGGGCACCCGCGCCGTTCTCGTCACCGATGCCGGCGCCGCGGCCTTAGACGATCTCTTTGACGTGCGGCTCTCGTAAGCGCCAGGACTCCCTTCGTGCTTCCCGCATAAATTTCGGAGAGATGGCTGAAGTCGTAGCGATTGGTGCGCTCTCGCACAGCCCGCTTCTGAACGGCGCGACGGCAGACGGCGTAACGCCGCCTGCGGGCGTCGCCGAATTTCGCGCCGCCGCACGGGCGCTTGGCGATCGCATCAAGGCGGCAAAGCCCGACGCGCTGCTGCTGATCGGCCCCGACCACTTCCGCTCACTGTTCTACGTGAATATGCCGGCGTTCTGCCTCGGCGTCGGTCGCGTAACCGGCTGGGGCGACTGGGAGACGCGCACGGGCGAGCTTCCGAGCCGGCCGGCGATCGCGCGCGCACTGCACCGCGCGCTACTCGAAGCCGACTTCGATCTTTCCGCTTCCTACGATCTGCCGATCGACCACGGCCTCACGCAACCGCTCGACCTGTGCGCGCTGCCGGCGGATCTGCCGATCGTGCCGTTGATCGTCAATGCGAATGCGCCGCCGCGGCCGTCGCTGCGCCGCTGTTTCGCGCTCGGCATTGCGTTGCGCAACGCGATCGGCGCGTTACCGCAGGCCGTGCGCGTGGCTGTCATTGCATCCGGCGGGCTTTCGCACACGCCGCCGGCCGGCGACATCGAAGCCGGCAGTGCGGAAACGGTGGAGCGGCTCATTCACGGTGCGGCGCGGGTGCACGACGACGAGGCTGCGCGCGAAGCACAGATTCTCGCCGCCGTACCGGTTCTCGCTACCGGCATCAATGCCGGCTGGGATCGCAAGCTGCTCGCGCGTTTGGAAGCGGGCGACGGTGCCGCTGTTGCGTTAGAGCTCACCGATGCCGCGATCGACGCGGAAGGCGGCAACGGCGGCCACGAGGTCCGTTCGTGGATCATCGCTGCCGGCATCGCGGGTGAGTTGCCGTTTCACACGTTGTCGTACGCGCCGATTCCCGAACTGATCACGGGCATGTCGGTGGGAGCGTTCGGCTGAATGGATGCAGCCGAACTCGCCGGCCTCGTCGACGTTCGTAGCGGCACCGTCGATCCGCGCATCTACTTCGATCAAGACATCTACGACCTCGAACTCGAACGCGTCTTCGGGCGCTCGTGGCTCCTCCTCGGGCACGAATCCCAGATCCCGAAGCCGGGGGATTACGTCAGCACCTACATGGCGGAAGATCCGGTGCTGGTCGTGCGCCAGCCGGATCGCACGGTGCGCGCGTTCCTCAACGTCTGCCGTCATCGCGGCATGCGCCTGTGCCCCTACGACCTCGGTAATGCAAAGGGATTCAGTTGTTCGTATCACGGTTGGTCGTACGATACGGCCGGCAAGTTGATCGGCGTGCCGCACGCGCAGGACGGATACGGCGGCGAACTCGACCTTTCGCAGTGGCCGGCGCGCAGCGTCGAAAAACTCGAGATCTATCGCGGCTTGATCTTCGGCACCTGGAACGCCGATGCGCCCGACCTGCGCACCTATCTCGGACCGCTGGCGTGGTGGCTCGACGGCATGCTCGACCGATCACCGGCCGGATCGAAATTGATTCCGGGCGTCTCGAAGTGGACCGTGCCGTGCAATTGGAAGCTGCCGGCCGAACAGTTCACCAGCGACTTCTATCATTTCCCAATCACGCACTCGTCCGCGATCGCGGCGATGCGCCGTCCGACGGATCCGCCGATCGAGCGCGCGTTCAACAAGACGCCCGGATATCAAGTCACGAGCTCCTACGGACATGGCTTCGGTTCGTTCTGGTTCACCGAACCCGAACGCCGAGCATGGACGGAAGATGCGGCGTGGCGTCATCAGGTTGAGGAGTTTCCGGCCGTCAAGGAACGGCTCGGCACGCTGCACGCGGCGCGCACGAGCGGTCATGGTGAGGTGTTTCCGAACTTTGCCACGCTGGCCGGACCCGGCCTATTGCGCATCTGGCATCCGCGCGGACCGAACTTGACCGACGTGTGGTCGTACTTGGTCGTGGAAGCCGATGCGCCCGACGACGTGGTCGAGGCCGTTCGCGTCGGCGGTGCGCGCAGCTTCGGGCCGAGCGGTTTGCTCGAACAAGACGATTCCGAGAACTGGATTCAGATCCAGCGCAATCTGCGCGGCTACGTCACCCGGCAAACGCCGTTCAACATGCAGATGGGTTTGCACGGCACGCCGATCGAGACCGACGAAATTCCGGGCGTCGTGCGGCACGTGTTCTGCGAGAGCGCGGCGCGCGGAATGTACGAACGCTGGCACGAGCTGCTGCGCACGCCGACCGCGGTCGAAGCCGAGCGGCTACGCGTTGCGCGCGCGCCCGAGCGCGACCGCGCGTTCGTACCGGTGGTGCGATGAGCGTTACCGATGAGATGGTGCGCTATTTCAGCGTTCAGAACTTCCTCTTCGACGAGGCCGCGCTGCTCGACGAGCGGCGCTTCGATGAATGGCTCGAGCTCTGCGCCCCCGAGATCCGCTATTGGATGCCGGCCCAGACGAACCGCGATCGCCGCGAGCGCGATCTCACCGTTGGAGGACCCCAAGATCTACCGATGTTCGAAGAAACGTGGGAGCATCTCCATCAACGCGTGCGACGGCTGGCGACGGGCCACGCCTGGGCCGAAGAGCCGCCGTCGCGCACGCGCCGCTTCGTCGCCAACCTGCGCGTTGCCGAACGCGGCGAAGGTGCCGTGCGCGCATCCAGCAGTCTGCTGCTTTACCGCACGCGACACGACGCCGACGTACAGTTCTTCGTCGCTTCCCGCCAAGACGATCTGCGCCCGCATGAAACGCACCGCTGGCAAATCGTCGCTCGTACGATCGTGCTCGACGCGACGACGGTTCCGGGCCACAACTTGAGCGTGTTCTTCTGATGAGCGGTCGTTTTGACGGTCGCGTCGTCTATCTCACCGGCGGCGGCTCGGGTCTCGGCCGCGCGCTGGTCGAACGCTTCATCGCTGAAGGCGCGACGCTGACCGTGCTCGATCGCTCGGCGGAAAAGAATCGCGAGTTGCGTGAAGCATTCGGCGAGGCGGTCGTCACCACCACCGCCGATGTCCGCGACCCGAAGGCGCACGTGGCCGCGGTCGAAGCGGGCCTAGCCGCGTACGGCCGGCTGGACGTCTATATCGCGAACGCGGCGATCTGGGACGGAAACGTCTCGCTGCTGGACCTGCCGCCCGAACGCATCGACGCGGCTTTTGAAGAAGTGTTCGGTGTCAACGTCAAAGGCGCGCTGCTCGGCGCAAAAGCCGCTGCGCCCGCGCTTGTCGAGAGTCGCGGAGCGATGATCTTCACGCTCTCGATTGCGGCGTTGCGGGCGGGCGGCGGCGGGCCGTTGTACACGAGTTCCAAAACGGCCGGGATCGGGCTCGTACGCGAGCTGGCGTTCGAACTCGCGCCGTTCGTGCGCGTCAACGGCGTTTGCCCCGGCGCGATGGCGACGGACTTGCGCGGCCCGGAATCGCTCGCGCTCGGCGACAAACCGCTGATGGCGAATATCGATCCGGACGTGATTCGCAGCGCCTACCCGCTCGACTTTTTTCCGCAGCCCGGCGACTACGTCGGGGCGTATCTGTTTCTTGCCTCGTCGGATTCATCGGTTACGACGGGTACGCTGATTGAAGCAGATCTCGGGATGAGCGCGCGCGGCATTCGCAAAATCGCCGGCCGCGCGGGTCAAGACTAAGGCTGGAAGCCGGCGCTCTTCCAGACTGCCGCCCGGGCCGGACTCGTGGCGTCGGCAATGAACGCGCGCGCATCGTCGGGCGAGGTCGACCCCTTTGCTACCGCGACCGAGTACGTGATGTAATTCTGCAGCGCCGCCGGAAACGGTCCCGCAACGGCGACACCTTTCACGGGCACGATTTCGCTGATGTTCTGAACGCAAAGCGCGGCCTTACCGCTCGCGACGAGATCGCAAGAGAAGCCGCCCGGCACTAGGGTCTCCTTCGGGCGCACGGCGTCTGCGATGCCCATCTTTTGCAACAGCCCCGCAAAGTAGATTCCGCTCGAGGCGCCCGCGGCCGGATCGGTCGTGGCGATCGACGGCGCGGCGAGGAGTGTCGCCTTGAGGGCATCAGGGGTCGACAGATCCGGTACGGCTGCGCCCGCGCGTATCCCGACGCCGATGCCGGTCCGGCCGAGATCGACGCGCGTGCCGGCAATGATGCCGCCGTTCGTCGTTAGCGTGTCGAGCGCGGGAGCGGAAAGTACGACGACGTCGGCGTGTGCGCCGGCTGCAAGCTTGGCCGTTATTTGGCCGGCCGTTCCTTCGGTCACGACCACCGCGCGCCCGTGCGCACGTTCGAAGTCGTGGGCGAATTGTTCGATGACCGCCGAGGCTGCGCCGGCGCAAAGCACCGTGATCGGCTCCGCGGCGCGAGCGGTCAGCGCGGACGCGGTTGATGCAAGGGCGACGAGTGCAGCGATGATGGCGATGCGCATATGGCGTGTGACCGGAGGGGCGCGCCGAGGAGTTGCGCTTTGCGGCAACGGAACTGCTCTGCATGACGACGATAACCGCGATTTCATCGATGGCAACGCGCCAGCTTCTGAACGACCTTTCCCATGCGTTCGAGCAGAACGCGCAGTGGAAAGTGGAGGTCGAATCGATGGGCGGCGTCGACGCGGCGCGCATCATACGCGAGGGCAAGCCGTTCGACGTCATCGTGCTCGCCTCGAACGTGATGGAGCAGCTGGAAAAGGACGGCTGGATCGTCCCCGGCTCGCGCGCTGATATCGCTCGCTCGGGCGTCGCCGTTGCCGTGCGTTCGGGCCTGCCGCATCCCGCAATCGCGAGCGAAGAAGACGTCAAGCAGGCGGTTCTGGGATCGAAGAAGATCAGCTACTCGAGTGGCCCGTCCGGTGATCATCTGAAGCGACTCTTCGCCCGCTGGAACATTGCCGAACAAATGGCCGATCGCACGGTCGAAGCGAGACCGGGGATTCCCGTCGGCTCGCTCTTGGCGCGCGGAGATGCCGATCTCGGTTTCCAGCAACTGAGCGAATTTCTCGATCTGGACGGTATCGATATCGTCGGTCCGCTGCCGGAGGCGATCCAAACGATCACGGTCTTCACTGCCGGCGTCGGCACGCGGTCCGCGCACCCGGACGGCGCGCGCGCTTACGTCCAGCACCTCATTTCGCCGGCGACCGCCGCGGCCAAAGAGAAGCTTGGTATGGAGGCCGCTGCGTAAGTCGCCCGTCCTAGTGCACGTAGCCGCGCTCGCGGTAATATTTGAGCGCGCCGGGGGCCATCGGAATCACGGGGCTGACGGCGACTGAGTGGATGTCGTAATACCATGGGTCGCCGTACATCCGGAAGAGGTCCTGATGCTGGTCGAGCGCTTTGGCCACGGCATAGGTGAAGCTGTCGGGTGCGTCGGCACGCACGTAGATGACGTTCTCCGAGCGCGTGACGGTCGGTACCGGCCGTTCGACGCCGCGCAGCAATGCGATCGGTGCGTCGGCGCGCCGATAACTGCCTTGCGCGACGATCGTTGTGCGAAGCTGTTCCGGCATGTCAAAGAAAACGAGGTCATCGAGTTGGCTCGCTTCATACCACAGGCGCTGCTCCGGCGTGTCGGCGAGAAGTGCGCCGCCGATGAACAGGTCGGCCTGAGCGCGCCCTACGCGATCCCCGGTTTTCACAAAGCCTCCGCCGTGCGCTTTTAAGCCGTCCTCGGTGATCCCGTAGTAATCGAGGATGGCTTGCGTCGCTTGATCGCGCGGCGGGAAGGCGATCCAGGTCGGCGCCATGCGGTCCTTGACTTGCGAGAGATCCGTGATGCCGGATTTCTTGGTTGCCGCCATCATCATGAAATTTGGTTGATGCACGACCGCGATGATGCGGTAGTTGTGGCGAGTCTTATGATCCTTCGCGTATGGTCCCGTTCCGTTCCAAGCGGCGATCAAATTGGTCAGGCTGGTCGCGCTGATATCGGGAACGGCGTCCGGCGGATTTTCAATGTACGAACTCACTTGATCGTCGACGGGAATCGTCGGGAAAATCGGTTTGAGGCGATCGGCCATCTCACGTGGACCATATTCGGACCAGCAGACAAAGCAAATTTTCACGTCATAATCGATCGGTTTCATCGCCGCTTGCGTGATGAGTGCGAGCACCCCCCACGGGCAGGCCTTGCACGCGCCGGCGAAGACCGGACGTTTGATCGCGATCCCCGTTGCACCGATATTGACGAGCTTCAACGGAACGGTTGCGGGCGCGGGCTCTTGCGCCTGTGAGAAGCTTTGCGTCGAGAGGAGAAAGCAGAGTGCAACGATGGTGGCCACCCAGGCGCCGAATCGCATATGAGCCTCCCAGAAAAACCGTTTGCTCCCCGCTACTACCGCGAGCTCACACCTTTAGCCCTGCCTGACCGCGTGCGCGCGACGAAAGAATTGCCGGAACATGCTTGAGTGAGCGAACCTACACGGCGGATGAAAGACGCGGCTTCCGGTGTAAGTCTAAAAGCGAGCTTACTGGTCGGTGCAATGCGGAGAGCACTGGTTCACGTATTGTGTGTTCGGCAAGCCGCGGTATTGGCTGCTGGCCGGTGCGGTTTCGGTACTCTTTTTCGTCGGATGTTTCGTGTTCGCGCATCTGCAACCGGCAATGCCGCTCTACAACGGCGGCGACTGCCAACCGCCAGCTGCGCTAAAACGGATGCGAAATCCACGATCGCGGCGACGACGTACCCGGCCAAGAAGATGCTCTGCGCCGCGCACATCAACCGTCAGGGCGGCATCAACTACACGACGTTCGATGCCACGTCCACTTGCCGCGAGCAGCAAAGCCTCAATCACATCGAAATCGTGGTCGCGCCACCCTCGCGCTAACGGGTGCCGGAGATGACCGCGAAACGGCTGATCAGCTCCTGAGCTGACGACGCGCTGTCGACGAGCTTCTCCCGAGCGAACGCATCGACGGTTGTCTGGAGATCGCCGCAGTCAACGTAGCCCGCGTAGGCGTTATCACGAAGCGCTCTCGTGAAGCGCGCTATTGCGTAGTGCTTCGCTTCGAGCACGTGCGGCAACCCGACGTACCCGAAGTCCATCCCGTCTCTCATCGCAACGAATTGTAACGGAAGCTGTTGCGCGTGTGCGCGAGCGGCGGTCAGCGTGTCGGTGAATGCTACATCCGCGGTGCCTTCGGAAATCGCGGCCACGGCCTCGGCAGCACCGGACAATGTCGCCGCCTGCACGTCCAACCCGTATTCCCGGAAAAGGCCGGCCGTGACGTCGTGGCTTAGCTTTTCCCAGCCTGCCATCGGGAAGCCGGCGATGCGCAGCACGTGCAGACGCTGCTCTCGTGCGATGCGCGCCGTGAACGCGCCGCTGCAAAGAGAGGTCGTCGTCAGCACGATCGGCCGGCGCGCCGTCAGCGCTCTCATCGCATCGTTCAGCATGCTATGCCTGCATTACGGATAGAGCACATCGCTGGCGTCACGGACGATGAATTTGTCGGGCCGCGCGATGAAGTCGAGCACGATCGCAGCCACAGCCTCGACGCGGTCGCGATCGAGTGCGTGGCCGGCGGCGTAAATCATGATCGGATGCGCGCGCGGCAACGCGGCACACAGCGCGGCCGCCGCGCTCGGCGGAACGCGCGTGTCATCCGTGCCGAGCAGCAGCAGAATCGGAATATCGGGAGCCGCTTGCGGTGCCGGCAGCGGCGCGAGTTCGGGCGCGAGCAACACGAGGGCCGCGCACGCCTCACCCATTGCGCCGGCGAGAGTTAGCGCGGCCGCGGCGCCGCTCGATTGACCGATCAGCACGAACGGGCCGAGCGGTGGCGATACCGCCGCCACGGCGCGCGCGTCCGCCGTCGCTGCAGGCAGGCTAACCACGCGGTGATCCCGAGCAAGCCGATCGGCAAGCGGCGAAGCGCCGGCCGCGTCGGCGGACAGCAGCCAGAGGACGGCCCGGCTATTTTTATCGCTAGACATCAGCAGTCTCTCGCAGTTGGGGCAACACCTTATTTGCGAACAGTGCCATCGAGTTGAGCGTCCGATCGCCGAGTTCGAATGCGGGGATCAGATCGAAGATACCGGCACCGAGTTGACGGCGGATGCGCTGTGCTTGCGCGAGCACGGTAGCGGGACTGCCGAGCATGATCTGACCGAGTTCGAGACGGTCCGCGAGTTCGAAGTGGCGGCGCACGCGGCCGCCCTGCCGCACGTGATCGGCGCCGTAATAGCCGGTGCCCGCGATCGTCGCCTCGAGCGCTTGATTTGCAAGAACCGGACTGCCGCGCTGGCGACGTGCGTGGCTCGCTTCGAAATCTGCGTTGGCTTGCTCGTCGGTATCGGCGACGTGAAATCCGAGGCGATACAAAACGTGATCGGGCGTGGGGGTCCAACCAACTTCGTTTGCTGCGGCGCGATAGCGGCCCGCGGCCTCCGTCGCAAGCGGCAGCGTCGTCACCGCGAGCCCAAGCGAAACGCGGTTTCGCCCTGCGAAGGCGGCCGATTCCGGGCTCGAGCCCGACATGAAAATCGGCGGATGCGGATGCTGAACGGGACGCGGCCAGATCGAGATCGCACGAAACTCGAAGAAGCGGCCCTGCCAGCCGAACGGCACCGGCTGCGTCCATGCCTCGCGGATGAGGAGCAGCGCCTCTTCGAAGCGCGCCCGTGATTCCGCCGGATTGGTATTGTAGGTAACGTTTTCGTTGGGCGTTCCGCGCAACATGCCGGCGATGATGCGGCCGTTGCTCATCGTGTCGAGCATCGCCACTTCCTCGGCGACGCGAACCGGGTTTAACATCGGCACGAGCGAGCCGAGGAGCGCGATCTTCGCGCGCTTTACGACCTGCGTCATCGCGCCGGCAAACACCGTCGGATTCGGGGTGAGCGAGAAGGGCCCGAAGTGATGCTCGGTAAGCCCGACCCAATCGTAACCCTGCTCGTCGGCCAATTTGAACTGCGCCAGCGAGTTGGACATCGAGCGATCAGCTTCCTCAGACAGATAGCCGTCGATCGGGGTCGGCCAGCCGTCGGCGACGCCACCGCCGTAGAATACCGGGGAAGTGAATGAAGCCTGGAACATGTCTTACGAATCTACTGCCAGATACGCACGATACCATTGTGCGCTCAAAGGCTGACCCGCGGAGCGGGCCGAAAATCTCCGCCGAGGTAACATCGATGGCTGAAACATTCGAAACCCGCCGCGAACTGCAGCTCAACGTATCAGCCGATCAGGCGTGGGAATGGTTGTCGAACATCGGTAACGCGATGACGGTCAATCAATTCCACGTGGGGCTCGACTGCGATCCGGCCGATTTTCGTGACCCCAGCGTCGGGCTCGACGTGCCGATCGTACACGAGATCTACGGCAAGCGACACGTGCGCCTCGGCAAGATCACGCAGTACGGCGATTACGAAATTGCCTGGGGCGAACGTCTGCCCGATCCAAGCGTCAAGGATACGTTCCCGCACAGCGAAGGCTGGAAAGTGGAATCGCTCGGGCCCAGCTCGTGTGTTCTTCGCAACCGAATCCGCGGACGGCCGATGTACCCGCTGGTGGAGATTATCGGCAAGGAATTGTGGGACCAGCGCATGCCGTTGATCCTAGACAACGACCTTCAAGATGTTGCGTTCACGCTGGGTGCGATCGAAAACAAACAGCACTTCGAACTACCACCGCTGGTTTCGGTGCTCCATCGGCTCGCTCAAGCGCGCGAGATCAACGGAATGGAAGCGAAAGAATTCTTCGACTCGCTCGCACAGCAGTAACAATCTTATCGAAACCGTTATCCTTTCGCGGCATAAACTTAACCGACACCGCCCGCGAAGGCGGGGTGCTCATGCGAGAGCAGAGGAAGCCTCGACGTAAGCGGCAGCTTTGCCGTTGTGTGGGCCCAGTGCCGGAGATGCTTTATGCAGAAGACTATTGGACTTTTTTTGATGTTATTGTTGCTAAGCGCCACGAACGCGAACGCGGCGACGACGACGTGGTTTGACGGCGCGCAATTCCAGAATCATACGAACTCGCCGGTTTGGGTGACGATTTATGAGTCGCCGCTGCCGATCGTCGGGCCGTGGAAGATCGTCAAAGCTGCTTGCGTCGCGATGCAATCATTTGGCTCGTGGAACTACCTGCCGACGACGCAGTACATGAAAATCAGAGCGCAGGCGATCAAGGGACATGGCGACTGCAATGACGGCACGTATTGGGACGGCAGCGTATCCGGCACGGCGAACATGAACGGCGGCTCGATGTCGGCACAGATCAATACGCTGCCCGGCGGCGCGTCGAAACTCACCTCGCCCTAAGCGCGACCCCGAAACAACCGGCCGGGGTTAGTCCCGGCTTAGTTGACGTAGCAGTTCTTGAAGTCTTTGTCCGCGGTAACGGTGTACGTGGCGCTGCCCGTTCTGTTTTTCGGCAGGCACGTGAGTGCGAATCCGGGACTCGTCGTAATGCTGGCGTACACCGTTTTGACGGTACAAAGACCGGGCTTGGCGGTGAACGTCGCACCCGGAACGAGTTGCATGCCGCGGTCGTCTTTGCAAAAATTCGTATGATACGTGATGGTAATCAAGGCCACTTTGGTCGTCTTGTTTACGACTTGCAGCGACGCGGCCGAGGCCGGCTGAACCCAAGACATCGCGAGAAGCACACCGGCGAACGCGAGTAAATGCGCTTTTTTCATGGCTACTAGGGCTACGGCCGACAAGGGGTTTCCTGCTACGCCGGGCGGCCAACCGGCGTGATGCGCATCACGATGGCAAAGCTGCGATTAGTTGCACAAAGATAGCGCTTGCTTTTCTGGTGGGGTTCTCGTCTTGGCAAGCTAAGCTTATTCACTTACCTTCCGACGATCCGATTGCGGGTGCTTGTGTCTATTACTCGCCTAGCGGCCCTGGCAGCTCTTTTCGTTGTGACTGCCGGTGCACCAACGATTGCCCAAACGCAAAGCCCACCGTCGCTTACGATCAAGACGCTAGCCTCGGTGAAGACCAGCGCCGTTCCGGCCGGCCCGCTTTTTTGGCGCCTCGAGACGTTCCCGACGTTGTCGCTCGCGCAATCGGCTGCCGGCCCTTCCGCGTTAGCGGTTCAATCCGGCGGACGAAACTGGTTGATCACCCTCGGACCTGCAGGTGGCGCATCGGCGGGAGGCACGAAGGTTGCCGAGGTCGGTCCGCTTCCAGCGGTTACGGCCACGAATTATATGTTGCAAGTGAACGAAGCGAGTGGACCGCCCGGTGCTATAACTCCGCAGCATTCGCACCCCGGCTCCGAAACGTTCTACGTCCTCAACGGCGAGACGACAAGTCGGACGCCGGACGGGGTGATGCATGTATCGGCAGGGCATGCCGAAATCGGGCACGTTGCCGGCACTCCGATGCAAGTTTCGAGTTCGGGCACAACGGATCTGCTGTCGCTCGTGATGTTCTTGGTTGACGCCGATCAGCCGTTTTCGACGCCGGCCAAACTTCCATAAAAAAATACGAGCCACGCCTTGAAGGCGTCGAGTGGAAGTGGCCGGCAAATGCTAAAGCCCTGCGCGTAGCGGCACGACCGCTGGCGAAGCCAGTTGATCTGTTCGGGCTGTTCCGTTCCTTCGCCCAATGCGTCGAAGCCGAACGACTTTGAAATAGAGATGATCGTCTCGACGATCGCTTGATCGTGCGGATTGTCCAGAATGCCGGCGACGAAGCTCTGATCGATCTTGACGATGTCGACCGGCAAGCGCTTCAGTGACGAGAGTGAGGAGTAGCCGGTCCCGAAATCGTCGATCGCGATCCGCACGTCCAAGCGCCGAAGCGCCCGGCAGACCCGGCGCGTCGCATCGACGTCACGCATCGCGTCGCTCTCCGTAATCTCGACGCCGATGCTGCCCAACGCCACGCCGCTGCGCGCCGCATTGGTAAACAAACGAATGATCTTCGCGTTTCCCGCCTGGCGTCCGGAGAGGTTAAAATACAGGCGAAAGCCGTCGCGCGACACAGTCATCAACTCCTTGGCCGCCGCGAAGGCATTGCGCATCACCCAAGCATCGATCTCGGCGATGAAGCCGGTTTGCTCCGCGAACGGGATAAACTGCTCGGGCCCGACGAGGCCTCGCGTCGGATGATGCCACCGAATTAAGGCTTCGCATCCGGCAACCGACCCGGTTGCGATCTCGACGTGGGGCTGGAAGTACAGTTCAAACTGATCGTGAGCCAGCGCAGCCATCAGATCGTTGCGAAGCGTCGCACGCCGTAGCGCGTCGCCTTCCATTCCCGATTCGTACACGACGATCGATCCGTGGCCTTTTCCTTTTGCGACCAGCAGCGCCGCGTCAGCGTGGGACAGGATCGCGTCGATGGTCGAACCGTCCTCCGGCGCCATCGCGACCCCGAAGCACGCGTTGAGCGCGATGAAGTTCTCACCTTCACGGTCGCCCGTCGAAAACGCGCGCGCGAACACCTCGGCGAAGTCAAGCGCTCGTGCGTGCGCGGCGCGCTTGGAGTCCGGATCGGGAATGAAAATAGCAAAGACGTCGCCGCCCACGCGACCGACGAGTTCGCTTGCCGATGCGCGTTGGCGCAGAGCACTGCCGACCTCGACCAGCAGTGCGTCGCCCGTCATATAGCCGTAAGATTCGTTGACTTCGCGCAACGCGTCGATGTCGACCAGCACGATGGCATGGCGTTCGCAGTTCCGCCCTGCCGCACGGGCCTGCGAGCGGAAATGCGAACGGTTCATCAGTCCGGTGAGGACGTCGTGAGACTGCTGGTACACGATACGGTCGAATTGCCAACGCTGCTGAACGTTGCCGGCAAAAAACGATGCCAGCACTTCGATATAGGCCTTGTCTTGCGGACCGAAGGGGTAGAGGCTGGGCATTGTGGAGGCAAACGAAAGGCCCCACGTCGTCCCGCCGGCCGTAAATGTCGTCGCGATCAGCGAGCGCGTTCCATTTTGCCGCGCCAACGGACTGGCCCACGGTCCGGGATGAAGATCGTCCCATGCGCGAGCCCCGCCGCCCGCGGCAAGGAGTTCGTTGACGACGCCGCTTTCGATCGGCACGATATCTCCGGCGCGCATCGTCAGCGCTCCGGTGACGGCAGGGAATGGGCCGGTTACCGCCTCGACGATCATCTCTGTGCCGTCGACGCGCCAGAGCGCTCCCTGAAAACCTTGACCGCTACGCATCGCGGATGCGGCTTCCCGAAGCATTGCCGGCCAACGCTCTTCGTCCCGAAGCTGTGAGTCATTGACGATCCGCCACAGCGCCTCCAGACGCTCGGCGTGGTGCCGCGTGCGCTCCTCCTCGATGCGAAGCGAGGTCTCCAACTCGCTGAGTTGCAGTTGATTGGCGAACGAAGCCGCCAGGATTTCGATATACGAATAGTCCGGCGGACCGAACGGCACGGCCGAAGGCGCGGCGAGCGACGCAATCGTCAGAACGTGGGTCTTTCCGCACGCAACGAAGTTCGTCGCGATTTGGGCCCGAATGCCGAGCGCGCGGCGCTCGGCGCTGAGGTCCGGCAGGGTCTGAACGTCGTCCCAGGACCGCGTGCGCGTTACGCCGACATCGCGAGCGTGGATCGTTGCGCTCACCGGCACGCGCCGGCCGACGCGGACCGCTGCTCGCAGCGGCGAATCGGCCCCGCCGAGTTCGCCGGCCGCTGCGTCGAAGATGTAATCCTTGCCCTCGACGTGACCGAGCACCGCGAAGTACGGCTCGCCGGGTCGCATCGCTGCCGCGGCTTCGCTGAGCATCGCCGAAATGAGCGCTTCACCGCCGAAGTTCGAGGTGTTGACGATTCGCCATAGCGCCTCGAGCCGCTCGGCGTGGTGCTGTGTGCGTTTCTCGGACGCCGGTACTCGCCTCAGTGCGTTGCGTAAGAGAGCGAGTCGTTTTCTCAGCACTTCGGCACCTCTCCCGATTGTGCTGAACACCGTGCAGCCATCGTATCAAGGTGCCCGGCCCGCGTCTGTGAACCGCGCACTTCACAGACAAGGACGCCCTCACGAGACCAGCTGCAATACGCTCGCTAGACTGTGCAGCATCTCAACTTCGCGCAACTCGATCCGGCGTGGTTCGCACCACGAGACGGCTATCGTCCCTCGATAGCCCTGGCGGTCCAGCAGAGGGACCGCGATGACGCTCCCCACGCCGAGATCGGCATTGAACTCGCGCCACACGTCGGCCGGGCACTCGTACTCGTAGTCACCGTGCGCGGCGGACGGCGACTCGAAAGCCAGCCGGACTGACTGCTCACCGGCGCGCTCGTCGGCCGTGGGAACGTGCTCGCTCACCCCGACGCCACCGTGCCGGAGCGCGCGGTGAGCCTCGTGGACGACGCGATCGCACATCGGCTTCCAGAAGCGCGCCCGCCGGCCGGTCGCGCGACCGCGGATGCCGCCCGCATCTTCGAGATTGATGACGCCGACGCAATCCACCGCCAAGAGCCGGGCTCCCGTTTCCATCGCTTCCACCGCCGCATCGTCATAGCTCGCAGCCGCGGATACGCGCGTAACGTACTGTCGCATCTCGGCCAGGTTGAGGACCGGGTCGCCCTGGACGCAGTCTTCTATCTGGCGCGCAACGCGACGGTCGTAGAGCAACTGCGCGATCTTCGTCGCCAGCCCGGCCGTGATCGCTGCGCAGCGTCCGTTCTCAATCGCGCAGTACCATTCGCGGCTGATCGCCAGGGCCTCGGCTAGCTCTTCTTGAGTCACCGGCTGCCCGACTCGTCCCGGCCTCCGAACGTAATCGCCGACGACCTCAACTCGTGGTGAAATCGCTCGCCGCCGCTGCCTCATATCGCTCAGCAACTCGTGCGGAAATCTAGGCACCTCGTCTCCCCTCAAGCTGATCGTGGCAAACGAATCACGAGGCGTCAAGGACTTTTAGTTCACGGCGTTTCGCTGCGCTCTAATAGGTAGTCCAAGCCACCGACGCGATACCAGCGGTAACCATACGGCTCCAACTCGATCGTGTGTTGCCCGTGGTTGCCGTGGCTGTGATCGTCGGAAAGCAGGTTGACCAGCTCATCGACGTTCCTGTTCGTGCCGGCTTTCGAACTTGTCCGAAGGTCCAAGTGAGCGGGATTCGTTTTGCCCGACAGATTATGCACGATGAGGACGGCATTGTTTCGCCATTCGTATTGAAGTGCGAGAACGTCGGCAGCGTGGGTGTTGAGGATCGCAAAATCGCCCCAGCCGATCTCCGGCACTTCTTTGCGCATCCGGATGATGCGCTCCATCCAGTTGAGCAGCGAATTCGGATCGCGTCGCTGGCCGGCGACGTTGACGTTGTGGTAACTGAACGGCCCCTCGGAAATCACGGGGAGAACCGGTTTGGCGTTTTTCGTAAATCCGGCAAGCGGTTCGGTCGACCATTGCATCGGCGTCCTGACGGCGTTCCGTTCCTCCAGGTTAAGATCGTCCCCCATCCCGATTTCATCGCCGTACTCGAGCACCGGCGTGCCGGGCAGCGTCATCATGAGGCTATAGGCGAGCTCGATGCGCGCTCGATTTCCGCCCAGCATCGGCGCAAGCCGGCGACGAATTCCCCGGTCGTAAAGTTGCATACGCTTCTCGGGTCCGAACGCAGCGAAGACCTGTTCGCGCTGCCGTTTCGTGAGTCGTCCGAGATCGAGTTCGTCGTGATTGCGCAAAAATATTCCCCACTGCGCAGTTGCCGGACGCGGCTTCGTCGTCTCGAGCGCCTTCACGAGCGGACCGGCGTCGGCGGTCGCGAGCGCGTAAAAGAGCGCCTGATTCACTTCAAAATTAAACAGCAGCTGGAGCCGTTCGCCCGTCTCGCCGAAATAATTCATGTCCTCATCGGGAAGGACGTTGGCTTCCGCAAGGACGATCGCTTCGCCGTCGCGCCATTGCAAGAATTCCCGAAAAGCGCGCAACATTTCGTATTGCTCTTTTGGTTTGGCGCCGGCGCGCGGGCCCTTTTCGGCGATGACGAACGGCACCGCGTCCATGCGAAAGCCCGACACGCCGAGCTGCAGCCAAAACCCCATGATCTTGAGAATCTCGGCGTGCACGCGTGGATTCGCGGTGTTGAGATCGGGCTGGAAATCATAGAACCGGTGAAAATACCACGCTTTGGCGCTCTCCTCATAGGTCCACGTCGTTTTTTGCACGCCCGGGAAGACGACGCCCTCATGTGAATTACGCGGCTCGTGATCGGACCAAATGTACCAGTCGCGAAACGGCGACGCCTCATCCGCGCATGCCGACGTGAACCACGGATGTTCGTTCGATGTGTGATTGACGACCAGGTCGATGATCAGGCGGATGCCACGCGCTTCGCAACCGCGCGCGACCTCGACGAAATCGCCGAGGGTTCCGTACCGCGGATCGACATTATAATAGTCGGTGATGTCGTAGCCGTCGTCGCGATTCGGCGATGATTGGAACGGCATGAGCCAGAGCGTCGTTACGCCGAGCCCTTGCAGGTAATCGAGACGGCGCAAAACGCCCTCGAGGTCGCCGATTCCGTCGCCGTTCGAATCCATGAATGTGGCCACGGAGATCGCATAGACGACGGCGTTTTTGTACCACAGATCGCTGATCACGACGTCCCTCTACCCATAATGTGGCTCGAGATGGGCATAAGCGGGGCGATGTGGTGGCAAGACGGGATCATATATGAGGTTTATCCGCGTTCGTTTTTTGACACGAACGGTGATGGGATCGGGGATCTGCCGGGCATTGCGGAACGGCTCGACTACCTGGAGCGGCTCGGGGTCGACGCCGTCTGGCTTTCGCCGGTCTATCCGTCGCCTATGGCCGATTTCGGCTACGATGTCGCGGATTATTGCAACATCGATCCGCTGTTCGGATCGCTTGCCGATTTCGACGCACTGCTCGCCGGGGTACATGCGCGCGGCATGCGCCTCATCCTGGACTTCGTTCCGAACCACACCTCCGAACAGCATCCATGGTTTTTGGCGAGCCGCTCATCGCGTAGCGATCCGAAGCGTGATTGGTATTTGTGGCGCGACGCCGCGCCGGGCGGTGGACCCCCGAACAATTGGCAAAGTCAGTTCGGTGGAAGCGCGTGGGAATGGGATGCCGCAACCGGTCAATATTACTTGCACTCGTTTTTGAAAGAACAGCCCGATCTGAATTGGCGGAATGCCGGCGTTCGTGAGGCCATGTATGACGCGTTGCGTTTTTGGCTCGATCGCGGCGTCGATGGATTTCGCGTCGACGTCCTGTGGCTTTTGATCAAGGACGATCGCTTTCGGGACAACCCCGTCAATCCGGCATGGCAACCCGGCCAATCCACCTATGACCGCTTCGTGCCGTTGTATACGTCGGACCGGCCGGAAGTACAGGCGATCGTTGCGGCGATGCGATCCGTCCTGGATGCCTACACGGACCGCGTACTCATCGGGGAGATCTATCTGCCCATCAAGCGGCTCGTCGCCTATTACGGACTGGATCTTCGCGGTGCGCAGCTGCCGTTCAACTTCGCCTTGATTCAGACCGCTTGGAACGCGGCCGCGATCGCAAGTATCGTACGCGAATATACGAGCGCCTTACCGCAGGGTGCGTGGCCGAACTGGGTGCTCGGAAATCACGACCAGTCGCGAATCGCGACGCGCGTCGGAACGGCGCAAGCCCGTGTGGCGGCATTGCTGCTGTTGACCTTATGGGGAACGCCGACGATGTACTACGGTGACGAACTCGGGATGGTCGATGTCGCGATCCCGCCCGGCGACGTGCGCGATCCGGCAGAATTGCGTCAACCCGGGATCGGCGCGGGACGGGATCCGGAACGTACGCCGATGGCATGGGATACGTCGGTGAACGGCGGCTTCTCCCCGGCAACACCATGGCTGCCGCTCGGCAGTAACGAACGTCAGGCGAACGTCGCCGAACAAGAGCGCGACGGCACCTCGATGCTCGCCTTCTATCGCAAACTCATCGCCCTGCGGCGCGGTAATAAAACTGTGCTTTGTTCCGGAAGTCTTGAGGACGTCGTCGTGACGGGCACCGTCCTTCGTTATGCGCGCCGGAGCCCCGAACGGACGATGGACGTCTTTCTCAACCTGGGGGCAGCGGATCAACGCGTCGACGGATGTGCCGGGACCATCGTGCTTTCGACGGCTCCGGAACGCGCGCTGGGCGCGGTTCCCGACGCCTTAACCCTTCATCCCAACGAAGGAGTCATCGTCGAGCAGCTCCGTTGAGGCTATTCCGTGAGGCTCGCCTCGCGTTTCGGAAATCGGTCCGCGATCGTCGCAGTGACCGGCCCCGGACTGAGGCGATTTTCCCGCCTCAGCAATGTCTGACGCCGGCGCCAAAGCGTTCGGCTATACGAAACGTTCATGAGAAACAGCGCCCCATTGACCGCGCTCGCCGCAATCAGCCCGAGTGTCGCCGGACCGAGCTTCGCAAAAACGTGAGCCGCTGATGTCAGCATGCTCCATTAAACGTGACGGCGCTCGTTTCACGCATGTCAGCCGCGCATCCCTAATCTGTCTTTCATGGGGCCGAGCCGCGCCGGGGAGGGAGAGCAGCTAGGTAAGCCCTCACCAAGCTGAGGACCATCCGAATGTAGCTCCGGATCATCGGCGCCGATAGTATAGAGCTTTGCAAACCCTTACTGATGTGTTCGCACCCGGCGCGCCGCCGCCGCCCGAGGGGCTCCGAACGCTGCACGTCTCTCCTAACGGGTACGTCGAGCCCGGACAGACGATCCATGCGACGTTTGCGTTCCGAAATCTCGGCGGTGGCACCGCGACCGGATTTCGCGTTCGTTTCCGCCTTCCCGAAGGTCTGACGTACCTGGTCGGCACCGCGCGCATCGATTCGACGCCCGCCGACGAGCAGGGCGGACTGACGGCGCTGCTTCACGGCTCGGGTGCCGACATCGGCGAAATTGCGCCCGGCGACGAGCGGCGGATCTCGCTCGATTATACCGTTGCTTCGACGATCGAGAACGGCACCCAGATCGCGATTCAAGCTGCGATTGCGTCGTTCGAAGTTCCCGTCATCGGTTCGAACGTCGTGCGCCTCGTGGTTCGCAGCAAGCCGCTCCTGCGCAACCCGAAGACCGTCCTCGCCGTCGCGCCCGTTCGTGAGGTGGCTCCGGGCGCAGAACTGCAACTGCGTGCGGTAATCCACAATGGGGGGCACTCGAGCGCGCACGACGTGATCGCGCTGCTGCCGCTTCCCAGCCACACCACCTACGTCGAGCGGAGCGCGCGCATCGATGGTCGCGAACTCGCCGGCTCTTCCGACGATCCTTTCGGCGTGGGCCGGCCTGCGATCGTCGCGCCGGCACTCGCTCCGGGCTCGACGATTGAGGTCGGCTATCGGGCGCGCATCGATCCCGTCATCGAGGACCAGACATCAATTGTCGTTCGCGGTGGAATCGGTTCCCTGGAAACCGCCGAGTTCGCACTCGAACTGGCCCCGCTGAAGGTCGCCTCGCTGCCGTCGTTCGCAAGCGAGGAAACAGCCTTTGTCACCGATTGCGACGAGCAGGTCTCACCGGGTCAGCGCATACGTCTGGCGGTCAGGTTACGGAACACCGGTACGGCGCGCGCGCGAAACGTACGCGCACAATTCGCGCTTCCCCCCGGTGTCGTCTATTGTGCCGGTTCGCGCACGTGCGACGGAGCGGCCGTACCGGACGGAGAGGATCCCGTCACGTTCGCGCTCGGCGAGTTGGAACCGGGACGAACGATCGAACTCGCGCTCTACGGCGGCATCACGAGCCCGGCGAGCGACGGCACGTCGCTTACTCTCGCCGTACGAACGGATTGGCAGGGCGGGCATCGCGCCTTCGATCGCGTGCTGACCGTTCGCTCGGCTCCGGCCTTCCCCGCGGCGTTCAATGCGATCCGGCGCGAAGGCGCGCGGCGAATTGCGCCCGGTGAAGCGGTCGGGTTCACCGTAGCGATTGCGAACCTTGGAACGGCCGTCGCTTCCGGCGTTCGCATCGTTCTTGACGCGGATGATGGTATCGAGCATTTGCGGGCCGCCGAGGGCGACGCCGAGCTACCCATCGGCGACGACGGCGCGATCGCGCTCGACGTGTTGTCGCCCGGGATTCGCCGGACGTTGCGCATCGATGGGGTGCTCGCAACGGTGCTCGAAGACGAGGCGCAACTTCGCCTCCGCGCCGTCTTACGCGTCGCAGGCGTTGATGAGGTCGAGCTCGGCGCGGCCGTCGTTCAAGTCGCGTCGCGTCCGCGCTTTACGGTGGAAACATCGCAGCTCGTCGCCGCGAGCGACGACGCGTTGCGTCCGAACCACATGACCCCGTGCAAGCTCGTGCTTCGCAACGACGGTACGGACCGTGGGCGCGAAGTCCGCGTTCGCCTGCAGTTCCCGCCGGAATTGCGCCTCGAACGTGTCGACGGCGCCACGCACGATGATGAAACGGTTCTGTTGGGGGACATCGCGGCGGGCGAGACGCGCGAAGCGATGGTGCACTTCCGGCTGACCGGACATGTCTCCCACGACGAACCGCTCACCGTGCTCGGGTGCGTGAGCGGCCGCAACGTCGTTCCGTTTTCGCTCGAGCCGCTGGAACTGCGCACGCATGCTGAAGCGTCCTTTGCCGAAGGTGCGACGCTGACGTCGCAACCCGCCGAAACGATCGATGCCGGCGCGTCGATATACTACACCTTGGCGCTGCGCAACGGTGGCGACGGCGCCGCGAAGCGGCTTACGATCCGGCTCGATCAGCCCACCAATGCCGTCTATGCGCCGGGCAGCACGAGCATCAACGGCATCTCGCTGCTCGACTTTGTCGGCACGTCACCGCTGCTGGGAAGCACCGGGCTCTCGCTCGGAGACGTCGCCGTCGGTGCAGAGGTGATCGTCCGCATGCAGGCCATCGTCAACGCGCCGCTGCCGGCCGGCACCACAATCGAAGCGCGCGCCTACATCGCTTTGGACGGCGGGCCGGAAACGGCCGTGCGTTGCGAGCCGGTGCGCGTGCGATCGACCTCGGCGCTTCCCATCGTCGAGGCCGCGCTTCCGTTCACCGTGATCGGTGCCGCCGCCGCGCCGAAGCGTATCTCAAGCAACGGCGATGGACACGCCTATGCGCTGAACGGCTCCGCCGCAACCCCCGTGGCGTTACCGCGCGAATCTCTGCCGGTCGAATCGGTGCCGGTCGAGGAGACCATCGACGGGCCGGTGATTCTCTCACTCGGTCTCGATGACAAAAAGCTCGCGTGGACGGTACGCTATCTTGAAGAGGCGCGCCTCGATGGGCTCGTCCCCGATTTGCTGCTGCTGCGAGCGCTGTTCCCCGACGACGCGGCCGGCGCAGATGGTGCCACGCGCCGGCTTCTACGCGAGCACGCGGAGCGATTGAGCGAGCTTGCCGATCGGCTTTTCGTGAAGCTTCGTCTCCCCGAGCCCGATATCGTCGAGGCGGACGTCGAAACACCGGCATTGCGCGAATCACTTCGCGGCGTCCTCACCGCACTGCGCGAATTGCCCGTTGCGGCGCCGTACGAAGCCAATGGATTACGGCTGATCAGTTCGTTGCACGGGGACGAGCTTGCGAGTGCACAGGCCGCCCTCGATGAGGCTCCTTTGGTCACGGGAGAACCATGGCTCGCGACCGCCTTGCTCCTCGGCTCGACGCTCGAGTTCGACGGGCGCGTCGTCGGCGACGTGGGCGCGTACCGCACTGCGCTGCGTCGCGAACTTACCTCCATCCGTGATCTTGACACCGATGCGTTCCTTGATGCGGTCCTCTCGCGACCGGTCGACGCACAGTTGGTGGAGAGCCGTGGGCAAGCGTTGCGCGTGCTCGCGGCGCAACGTGAACCAGCGCCCTGATGACGCTTACGGCCGGCGTCGCCCTGCTCGTCTTCGTGGCAGTGGTGATAGCGCTCGCGGCGCGATTCTTGCGACGGCCCGCTCGCGACGCCGTTCCGGCCGTGCCGCAGATACGGGACCTGCCCTATGCGGAGCCGCCGGAACCAGCGCCGCTCGAACCAACGCTGCCGGAGCCGGAGACGGAGCCGGTCATAACGTGGACGATCGCATTGACCACGACGGCGCTTGATGAAGCGGGCCGCCTGCGCCTCATCGACGATTTGACTATGCTCGCCGCGCCCTGGACGATCGCTCTCTTACGCCGCGCGTATCAGGAAGAAAGCTCACCGCAAATGCGGGTCCGGATCGAGGCCGCCTTGGCCTCGTCCGGAGAACCGATCGGCACGTAAACTCTAGCGGGACCCGACCTCAAGTCCATTCTTGCTGCGGAAGATAGCGAAGTGAGATTTGGCGGTGCCTAGCGACGTGTACGGAGCGGCAGAACCTGCCCCGGCCAATGTAGCGTCGATTTTCGTAATGAGGCACGCGCCGCGCTTCGCACTTATAGTAATCTGCGTCGGCTTGACGCCGCTGTTTGGGAGCTTGTGGCCGGCCGGAACGGAAAAGTTATCGGATCGGCCCGCCGCATAACGTATCGTGCCCGTGGCGGGAAAATGGGTTTCGTTAACGATGGTCGCGCTCGGGTATGCCGAGGCCGGCGAGGAAACGCCGAGCATCGGGGCTGTCAGTGCGATCGCTTCAATCGCGAGCGCCTTTATCGTGCTCATTGCGGCAATCGCAGCCGTGCGACAACTGCGGCACATGCGGCTGGCGAACCAGTTGAGTTCCTATTTCCAGATCATGGCGTGGGGTCAGTCCGCGGAAGGCATCGAAGCCCGGCGTTTCCTCGGGTCGCTGGATCTTAGCGATCGCGCGACGTTTCTTGCGGTGACGACGCCCCAGGTCGACCATCGGCTTAGCGCAATCGGCGCGCATTACCAGAACGTAGCTCGACTGCTCAATCTCGGAGTCCTCTACGATTCGCTATTCGGGTCCTACTACGACATGGCGCCGCGCATTTGGAAAGAAGTACAACCGATAGCGGCGTTGATGCTCGAGCAAACCGGGGCGGCGATCTGGATCGATTTCGAATACTTGGTATATCGTGAACGCAAGCAACGGATACTGGCGAAGCTGTTTCGTCGCTACAGCCGTACGGCGTCTATCGCTTCCAGCCGAGCGCGTAACCGCTAAGCGGTCAGCGCTCGCGGGCACCGTTCTGAACCGAGAGCTCCCAGCGATATCCGTCCGGATCGTGAAACCACAGGCCCATGTGCGGTGAGCCCGGCGACGTGGGGCCGATTTCGTTGCCGGGGTCTTCCAATTCTACGCCGTTTTTCTTCAACGTCTCGAGCGCTTCGCGCAGCGCGCGCATGTTCTCGAGATGAAACGACGTGTGGTCGATCGTTTCCGGATGTGGTGTGCCTTTAAAGAACCCGATGATCATCGCGTTGTTCGTCAGCGCGATCGCCTCATCGGACCGGAACATTTCCTGCAGATCGAAGTTCTCGGTCCAGAATTGTGCGCTCTTCTCCGGGTCTCTGACGGCAAAGCTGAAATGCCAGACCGCGCCAAGTTGTACTTTCATCGTTCGTACCTCAGATTTGTGCTAGGCCGCCGTCGACGGCGAGCTCGCTGCCGGTCATGAAGCTGCTGTCCTGCGACGCGAGAAAGGCGGCTACCGCGCCGATCTCCGCCGGATCGCCCATGCGTTGGAGCGCAGTCATCGAGCCGTAGGCGCTCAGGCCTTCCTCGCCTAGTGCTTCTCTCGCAAGTTCGGTCGCCGTTGCCCCGGGCGATAGCACGTTCACCCGAATGCCGGTGCCTTTGAGGTCTTCCGCCCAAGTCCGCGCGAGGTTGCGCACAGCCGCCTTGCTCGCGCTGTAGGCGGTGAACGCCGGGGCACCCGTGGTGCCGGCACTCGATCCGGTCAAGATGATCGACCCTCCGTTGCCCATCAGCGGCAGCGCCTGCTGGACCGTGAAGATCGTGCCCTTCACGTTGGTGTCGAAGGTTTCGTCGATGTGCTCGGCCGTGATCTTGCCGAGCGGAAGCCGGCTTCCTACCCCGGCATTGGCGAAGACGATGTCGAGAGTTCCGCGCTCGGCCTTCACTTCCGCGTAGAGCCGGTCGAGGTCGGGCAGGCTGGAGACCGAGCCCTTCACCGCGCGAGCATTGGGCCCGAGCTCGGTCAGTGCGGCGTCGAGTGCCGCCTGCCGGCGGCCGAAGATGAAGACGAAAGCGCCCTCCTCGATGAACCGCTTTGCCGCGGCGCGGCCGATGCCGGTAGCTCCGCCCGTGATCACGGCGGTCTTTCCATTCAGTCTATTCATGATGCCGTCGAGCGTATCATATATGGACCGTTCGGTCAACAATCAGATTTGTTGATTTGGACCGTTTGGTCATCATCTGGTATACTACCGTGTATGGGACGGCCGGCGACCTTCGATCAAACGGAGATGTTGGAGACGATACAATCGGTCTTCTGGGATAACGGGTATTCGGCGACATCGCTCGACGACATCATGCAATCGACCGGTCTCGGCAAGGGCAGCCTCTACGGCGCCTACGGCTCAAAGCAAGACATGTATCTGCTGGCCTTCACCGATTACTGCGACTGGGCCGTCGCGGATCTTCAGGGACGCCTGCGCGGTGACGACGCGGGCGCGATCGTACGCTTACGTGAGTATGTTCAGTCGGCGGCGAAGGGCGGCGCAAATGCCCGTCGCGGATGTATGCTGGCAAAGGGTACCGCCGAAGTTGCCGCGCGCTTTCCGGAAATTGACAAGATCATCGAGCGGACGTTCAAGGCGATGGAACGCGCAATCGTTCATTGCGTTCGTCAAGCGCAGAGCGCAGGCGACATTGCCGCCGATCGCGATGCGCGAGCGATCGGCGTAACGTTGCTGGCCGTCGTTCGCGGAATGGGATCGCTGGCGCAAGCGGGCATGTCTTCAGCTTCCCTTTCGCTGGCTGCCCAAGGCGCGCTGGCCATGCTGTAACTGCCGCTGCTATGGGTTTCTGAAATGGGGCGCGCCGGTGCCGGTCGAATCATCGGCTATGGCGACGCAGCTGGCGATTCCGGGGCCGCGCGGCCGCGATGCGCTGCGGTTCCTCGGTTTCGGCGATTCGGACGGGCTGCTCGCGTACTTCCTCGAGACCGCGCGGCGATACGGGCCGATCAGCTATCTGCGTGTCCTCGGTCAGCACGTCGTGCTGTTGGATGACGCCGGTCTGATCGAAGACGTGTTGCAGACCCAGCAACACCGCTTCGTGCGCGATGCGGGTGCCGCGCTGTTGCGCGAGATCACCGGCGACGGAGTGCTGACACTCGACGACCCCGGTCATCTCCGCCGGCGGCGCATGCTGCAGCCGGCATTTCACCGCGCCCGCATCGAGCACTACGTGGCGAGCATGCAAGCGATCGCGCAGCGTACGGCCGACGCTTGGCACGACGGCGAGCGGATCGATGTCGGTGCAGCGATGATGCGGTTGACGCTCGACGTGGTTGGGAGCGCGCTCTTCGGCGACGAGGTCGGATGCGCCGATCAGATTGCGGAGGTGGTCTCGTCGATCGGTCGACGTGGAGGACGCCTTCAACCCCTGCTCGCTGCGCTCGCGCCGGCCCTGCTTGCAGCGCGCAGACATTTGCCGCAAAACGTGCGCCTCGTTTTCGGGCGCGAGCGTGCCGCGCTCGAGGGCATCGTCGATCCGATCATCGCGCGGCGCCGCGCGGCCAAAACGGGCGGAAGCGATTTGCTCGCGATGCTGCTCGAGGCGCGCGATGAGGCCGGCGAGGCGCTCAGTGATGTGGACATCCGGAACGAGTTGATCACGTTCGTCCTAGCCGGACACGAAACGACCTCGAGCGCGCTGACCTGGGCATGGTATTTGCTCGGGCGGCACCCTGAGGTCGAAGCGCGCTTCCGGGACGAGGTGGATGCGGTACTCGGCGGACGCCCGGTCACCATGGATGACGTGCGGCAGTTGCCGTATACATCCAACGTTTTCGCCGAAGCACTGCGGCTCTATCCGCCCGCGGCGGCCTTCGCGCGCCGGCCGACGGAACACGTGACGCTCGGCGGCTATACGATACCACGCTATGCGAGTGTATTCGTGAGCCCGTACGTGACGCATCGCAATCCGCGCTACTTTCCCGAGCCGCTGGCATTCCGCCCCGAGCGCTGGGAGGCCATGGATCCGCCGAAGTTTGCCTTCTTCCCGTTCGGCGGCGGGGCAAAGATGTGCATCGGGGAACCTTTTGCGCGCGCCGAAGGCGTGGTCGTGCTTGCGACGGTTGCGCAACGCCGGCACCTCAAAATCGCTGGGAAGGACGTCGCGCCGGCTCCGTCAGCGCTGTTGCGGCCGAGCGAACCGATCTTGGCGGAGGTCACTTCTCGCCCGCATGCCTAGAGGCCGGGGCGTTGCTACTCGTTCTTTTTACCGAGGAGATTGGCAAGGAGCGTGCCGTCGATGACGACGAGCACGGCGATGATGACGGCGAAAACGAGCGTTACCGCCTTGAAGAAACCCCAGAGAAATCCCATGCGGACCTTCTCCCCGGCACGGAGGCCATCGAAGCAAGGCGATGCTTGCGCCGCGCGGCTCGGAGCGAGGCCGCGGCGGGAACAATGCCGTTCACCGGCATACGCTTTCCCGAAGTGGGGGACACGCACGAATGATCACCGAGAGCGAAAACGCACGCCTGACGAGCGTTATGGCCGGCACGCCGAGCGGCGAGTTGCTGCGCCGTTACTGGTATCCGATCGCGACGGCGGGCGAGATGCGCGACAAGTGGACCAAACGCGTCCGGCTGCTCGGCGAAGACCTCGTGCTCTTTAAGGACCGCAGCGGCCGGCTGGGCTTGATCGGTGAGGCCTGTCCCCACCGGCGCGCTTCCCTTGCCTACGGGATCCCCACGGCCGACGGCATCCGCTGCCCCTACCACGGCTGGAAGTTCGACGCGACCGGCGCCTGCACGGAGCAGCCCAACGAGCCTGAGGGTAGCACGTTCAAAGAGAAGGTCAGCATCGGCGGCTACGATGTCGGCGAACTTGGCGGCCTGATCTGGGGCTATCTCGGGCCCAAGCCGGCGCCGTTCATCCCGCGGCTCGACGGCTTCGTCGTCGAACGCGCCGTGCGCATGATGGGCGGCGCGCTCGTGCCCTGCAACTGGCTGCAGATCATGGAGAACTCGTGCGACCCGGTCCACACCGAATGGCTGCACGGGCACTTGGCCGAGTTTGTGGCCGAACAGAAGACCGGCATCAAACCGTCGTACGCGATCTCGCGCCATCATGTGAAGATCGCATTCGACGAGTTCGAATACGGGCTCTACAAGCGCCGCCTTTACGAGGGTCAGTCCGAAGACGCCGACGATTGGCGCGTCGGTCATCCGGTGTTCTTCCCGAACACGCTCGCGGTCGGCTCGAAGCGCGACGGCTCGCGGACGTATTCGTTCCAGATTCGCGTCCCGGTAGACGACGAGAACACGATGCACTACTGGTATACCGCCTATACGTTCCGGGACGGCGTCGAGATTCCGGCACATCTGCTCGAGGACGTCGTCCCATTCGACGTGCCGCAACGCGATGAGAAGGGCGAGTTTCTGCTCGATGTGCTCGACATCCAGGACGTGATGGCGTGGGTCACGCAAGGCCCGGTCGCCAAACGTCAACTGGAGAAACTCGGCACTACCGACCGCGGCGTCATCCTATTCCGCAAAATGCTCGAACGCGAGATCGCCAAGGTCGAAGACGGCGAAGGTCCGATGGCCGTTATCCGCGACGCGTCCAAGAACACCGTGATCGATCTACACGTCGAGTACGACAAGCAGATGCTTAGCGACGGCCTCGGGCGCGCGCTTTCGCGCACGCAGGCGCGCTTTTATCCATACCGCGCCGATTTGCTGAAGGTGTTCGAAGAAGCCCACCGTCCGCTGACCACCGCGCCCTAAGCAATGCTCCTAGAAGTGTTGATTCGTTAAGCCGGGAGAAGTACCGCGCGTTCGATTTCTGCCCCGTGTAGGTCGCGTTCCACTTGGAGATCGTAGCTAGCCTGCTGGGCGTATCCAGATGCGGCGAGCACGGGTCTCAGTGCGCTATCCCCAGTGCTTGAAATCTCACCATGTCGATGCTGCCCACTGCGGCAACGGCCGCATCCATCTCGACGCCCGTTCCGTCGACGCTAACGGCATACCGGTTGCCGACGATCTCCATGAGGTCGCTGCGCTTCCCGTCGTTCGTCCATTTCTCGTGAACGCGATGTCCGTTGACGTCGATGTTCTTCTCATAGCCGGTATCGCTGTCGTTGTCGGCTTGCATCGTCGTCGCAAGATTCGCGGCCGCGGCCAATCCGCTAATATTTCCGAGATCCGACACGGTTACATCGATATGCGGACCATCGGAGCGGCCGTACGTCGCGTGCGCCGATGACGTGGAGATGCCGGCGAGCGATGAGGACGAGCCGCCCGCGGCGTTTCGCGAAAGTCCGGCGATCGCTTTTGGAAGCAGCGACTCGAGGACGTCGTGCGCAATCGGCGTAACCGGCGGAGCGCCGCCGTGGACGATCGAGCCGAGCATCTTCATGCCGGCTTGCAGCTGCGCGTCGCTGTCGCCGCGCCGCTCCGCTTTCTGCTCGTCCTTCTCCGCGGCGGCAACGTCTTTGATAACGTTATGGGCGCGCTCGGCATTCGCATTGCCGCCGCCCATAGCGGCGCCCAGAATACCAGCGACGATCGAGTGCCCTTCGTTATCGGGTGCGGAGGTTGCAATGATACCGTGACGGGCGAAGATACCGGCAGTCAATCCGGTTGCGCCGGTGACGAGCATGCAGATTAGGCTCGCGCAGATGCCGCACCCGATGCACGCAGCAGTAAAGGGAATTGCCTTTTCGCGCACGCTCAAACCGAGTGCCGGCGCGCCGCAGGAGAAGACGTAAAGCGCCCAGAGCGCCGCGAATATTTCGAGCGCGCTCAGCGGCGGAACGACACCGAGGATTCCGGCCACGAGCGACGGCGTGTACGAATACGCGACGAGCTTTAAGGAAGCAAGCGAATCGCGCCGTCCGCCGAACGACGGCGCGAGAAACGTGGCGATTGCGCTCATGATCAAGACGCCGGCGAGGATCATGACGAACATGAAGATCGCTTGAGTAAGCGATGCGCTCAACGGGGCGCGATAGGTTCCGGCGAACGGGATGCTCACGCCCACGAGCGAGAGGCCGATGACGAGGGCGACGGGGCCGACCGTCGCCAGCGGCACGATGTAGCCTGAAAAGAGGCCGGCGGCGGTGGACGGCTCCGCTGCGATCGCCGGCCATTCGGCATGCGGTCGCAAGATGATGCGCTTGGCGCGCTCGACGATGCTCACGATTGCATCTTCCGCCTAGGCCTGTAAACGTCGGGGCATGGCCGGCGCGGGCGCGAGTGGCGCGGGGCGTTTCATTGGAGCCTCATTTTTTGCAGTCGTCGGTCAGTTGGTGCGTGAGAATGAATGCGTTTAAGTCCGCGGGGTCGCGGAAATAGCGCCGCTGTTTGGTAGCGAGATGTTCCACCGATCCGCGCCACTCCGCGCGCCTGCCGGCGCCTCCGCTCTCGCACCACATGCGGACGAGAAACGCATGCTCGCGGCGTTCATTCTCCACCCACGCATGATAAAGTGAATGCGTCCAAATCGCGTCCAATGCGATTGGACGAATGCTGGACGCCGGTGCGCTATTCTCGACGCACACGCTTTTGGAGGTTCCATGAAACGCACTACTGCAGTATCCGTCCTCGCTTTATCGCTCTTCAGCGGCGCCGCCGCCCTTGCGGCGCCAACGCCGATTCCCGGCGGTGCGAATCAGGCAGCCGGCGTTGCCGGCACGTTCGGACAGAAGCTATTCAACGGTGAAATCCGCCTCTTGCCGAGAGATATTCGCGATGCAAGCGACTCCGACGGGCTCATGGCAGCGACGGGGAAAAAATGGATCGTGTTCACCGCGTCTGCCAGCAACGGCACCGCGCATGCGCTCGATATGACGCAATTCATCGCGTCGATCGTCGATCAGGACGGCGACACGCTCCAGGCGCAGCCGGATAAGGTCAAACCGATGGGCGGCGTGTACGGGCAGCCGCCCGGAGGTCAGTGGAAAGAACAGGTCATGTTCGACGTGCCTTTGGATTTCGTTCCGGTGAAAATCGTTCTCTTACCGTACGATCGGAAACATCAGGCCTTCCGCATCACCGTACGCCCCGGAGACTACGCACACTCGTAGTCTTCGCGAGCGAGAAGCGCTCGGTGCGCGTGCAGCGCAGCATACGCCGCGCGCGTGCGCGCGTCGGGCAGTTTCTCGAGCCGTGCGCGTACCAGCGCGCCCGCACGTTCGCGTAGCGCGTTCGACTTCGCCGTGCGGCCGATCGCCGCAAACCCGTCGGCCGCTTTCGCGAGCGCATCGGCCGGCATGACGACCGCATTCTCGTCGATTGAAATCGCTGCGTCGAGTTCCGCGGCAAACTCGCCCGCCTGGTCGCGCTTCCCGCACGCAATCAGCGTCGGAATCATTTCAGCGATGAGTTCGCGTCGCTCGTCGGCGAAGCCGGGCGCCGCGCAAATCGCCAGCGCTTCGGTGAACAGCCGGAGGCTCTCGCCGGGGTCGCGATCGAGCAGACGCAACGCACTTGCGGAATGTCCGAGCGCGGTTGCGATCATGCGTTGGTCCGGAATATTGCGCGCGATCTCGAGCGCGCGCTGCGCTTCGGCCAACGCCCGCTCGCCGTCGCGTCGCAAAAGCGCAACGTACGCGAAATTCGCATGACAGAGCGAACGGCCCAGCGCGTTGTCGAGCCGAAGAACGTGCGCGAGCGCCTCCCGGTAGTAGTGTTCCGCATCGTCGAGCAGGCCGACATGATTTTCGAGCGCGCCGGCGTTAATCGCGATCGACGCGCGCGATTGGGGCTTACCGATGCGTTCAAAAATCGCCGCTGCCGCCCGAATGTGTTCTCGTGCCGACGCGACGTCGAAGGACCACCAGTCGATGCGCGCAGCGACTTGGTGCGCGTTGCCTTCTCCCTCGACGTCGCCGATTTTCCGGCAGAGTTCGAGAAGCGCCGGCGACAGCCGCGCGGCTTCGCCGCGGTCGGCCATCTCCACGGCGAGCATCGCTTGCGCCCGGACGATTGCGAGTTGGTCCGCGAGCGAAGGATCGGCTCCGGCCTGCCGCTCCGCTTCGCGGATGACCGTTTGCGCCGGCTCGAAGTCGGCCGCGGCTGTAAGCGCGTGCGCGACGGTGCGGAGATCGTCGAAGCGTTCGGACGGCGTCCGCGCGAGGCCGTCGATAGCATCGATGTTATGCATCGTGCGTGCGGCCGAAGCGGGGTAACCCCGCGCGATGTCCCCCCGGGCGCGACAGCGCAGCGTCTTGGCCATCATACTCGCGTCGCCGCTCGCGAGCGCGATGCGTTCGAGCTCATCCGTGGCGTGGCGCTGCCGTTCGAAGTCGCCGGTCTGCAACCCGAATTCGCTCGATCTCTGAAGAGCGATCGCGCGCAGAGCATCGTCGTCGAGATCGTTCGCGAGTGCGAGCATCATCGCGGCGGCATCGTGCTGACGTTGACCGTCGCCGCACGTCAGCGCGGCCGATTCGATGGCGGCATACAGAGCGAAACGTTCCGGCAGGCGCTGCTCGAGCCGCAGTGCATGGTCTGCAAACGCGATGGCATCCTGCCATGCGTATTGGCCGCGCGCGACGCTCGCCGCACGGGCGTAATATCGAGCGGCTTCGTCCGTCCGTCCGGCTCTCTCGAAATGCTGAGCAAGGACGCGCGCGAATTCGTCTTGGCGGTCGGGGAAGAGCTGCAGAATCGCTTTGGCAAACCGCCGGTGCCGCCGCCTCTCGACGTCGGCCGGCATCGATTGCAGCACGGTTGCCCGGATGAGATCGTGCGTGAACTGATAGTCGCCACGCGATCCGGCCGCCGTTTCACGGAGCACGAAGCGATCGACGAGCTCGTCTGCCGCATCGAGGACTTCCGCCAACGGCCAGCCGGATGCGTGTTGCAGCACGTCGATCGAGACGATCGTGCCGCCGACGGCCGCAATGTCGATGAGCGAACGCGCTGCCTCGGAAAGCATAGCGACGCGCGCATTGATCGTCGATTCGAGCGTTGCCGGTATCTCGCCGGGTTCGTCGTCGTTGCATTCGGACCGCGCGCCGTACTCGCGAACGAGCTCGCTGAGAAAGAGCGGGTTGCCGTTTGCGAGATCGATGGCGCGGCTGCCGAAGGCAGGGGATACGGCCTTGTAGTCCTGAACGATTTTCCGGCAGGCCGTCGCGTCGAGCCGGCCGAGGCCGAGACGCAGCGCCCACTTCATCGCCGGATCACTTCGGAACGACTGCAGGGCACTCGTCATCTGCTCCTCGCGAAACGAGACGATCGTCAAAAACGGCGATCGCGCGCACGTTCGGGCAATGCGCGTGATCAGATCCAGCGTATCTGCGAAGACCCAATGCAGATCTTCGAAGATCATCACGGTCGGACGCGCGGCGCTCAGCCGCTCGGCCGCGAGCGCGATCGCATCGAAAAATCGCTCGCGCTCGCGCTGATCGATCAAGCCGACGCTTTCGGGAATCTCGGGTTTCATGGCGCGCAGTTCCGGAAAGCGCACCGCGAGCGTGCTCAGCAGCGCCGGCGAGAGCGATAATCGGGCGAGTTCGCTGATCGCGCCGGTCAAGGCTTCGGTGACGGGCTCGTACGGCGCCGCTTCGGGAGCCGACGAGGTACCCCAGAGGACGCGCGCGCCTTCGTGCTCGGCGACCGTGGCGAATTCACGCAGCAAGCGAGTTTTGCCGATACCTGGTTCACCGGAAACCATCGCGACCCGGCCTTTGCCGCTCGCCGCGTGTCGCCACGCGTGGCGCAGCGCGTCGATCTCGTCTTCGCGTCCCGCGAATGGCAGTGCGCGTTCGGGCGCGGGGCAATGATCGTCGCGCTGCGTGTTCACCGATGCATGCCTGCGGATCGCGTCGTGGAGCGATTGCGTTTCGTGCATCGGCGGTGCGCCAAGCTCGATTTGGAGCCGCTCGCGGAATGCGTGAAACTCGGTCAGGGCGCTCGACCGGTCACCGGACTCGTAATGCAGCGTCATCAACGTGCGCACCGCGTCTTCGCGGAATGGGTCGACATGCAGAGCGCGCTGCGAAAGTGCGATCGCCTCGGAGAAGCGGCGCTCGCCGCGATAACGATCGACGAGACCGATCAGCAGGCGCAAATACAGTGTTCGTAACCGCTCGCGATGCGGGATGAGCCAATCCTCATCGCAGCCTTCGAACAGTTCGCCGGTATAGAGATCGACCGCGCCGGGGGCGAGGGCGGGATCGGACGCCGCGGCTTCCAACCGCGTGACGTCGAGATCGAGCGGCATCTGCGAATTGAACGCGACGGTTTTGGCGTCCACATCGAGCCAACGGTGTCCGGTTACGTCGTTAAGCGCACCGTTGACGCGATGCAGATGGCGCCGCAAATTCGTGCGCGCTTCGATCTCCGAATATTCCGGCCAGAATTTATATGCGAGTTGATCGCGCGCGATTGGCCGATGGCGTCCGAGCAGCAGATAGACGAACAACGGCAACGTCTGCGCAGCCACAAAGCGTATCGGTTTACCATCGTACGAAACGTGCGGTGTGCCAAAAAGTCGAACGCTGAGCGGCTGAACATCTTCCAAACCGTTGGTGCCGGCCATTGCGCCGCCTTCGGGTCGTTTTCGATGTTTTCTTGCGGCCGAAGAAACGGCGGCGAACGATGATCGACGCGTCAAGCCAACCCTCGGTTGCTTATTTTCGCAACCGTGAGATTGCTCATTTGACGATCATCACGTAGATAGACCGTGCGGCACACCGAAAACGGTTTGGACAAGATCGGGCGCATCACCACCGGCGGTCCCGTAACGGAAGTTGCATCGCCGGTCGCTGGCCTCGGTTTGCGAGGCATCGCGGTTGCACCCTATGGTTCGCTCTGGTTCTGCGAGCCGGGTACCGGCTTGAATCCCGGACGCATCGGAAAGTGGGTCGCCTAACATGCGGCGCATTTTGCTCTTGATCGCTACCTGCCCCATCGTGTCGGCGCGCACCGACGCTGGCACCACGAGGACTCCGATCTCGTCATCCCAGGGCGCTACTCCTTCGGCGGGTACCACCACGCTGCCGTCGGGAACCCAACCGATCGCTCTCAGCCCGACCTCGGTTTCGTTGACGGCCGGTTCGCCGGTACAGCAATTCTCGGTAAGCGAGTCGAATTACACCCGCACGTTCGCCGTTACGAGCAGCAATTGCAGTGGAATTGCGACGTTCACACCCGCAAGCGCAAGCGGCAGTTTTCAGGTCGTCGATTTTCGTTACGACGGTGAGCGGAACGGTGAATTAAGCCGTAGCGCCGGCCTTAGATCGGTAGCGCTGTAGCCGCGCATGTAGGCGTGCGGTGACAGCCGGCTCATGATGTCGGCGACGAACTTCGCGTAGAGCTCGCGTCCGCTTGCAATACTAGTGCATGCACGGAATTGCTGTCTCAAGCCGGGCTCGTAGTTCGATCACCTCCGCACCGCAGAGATCGGTCCGGTAAACTAATGCGCCATTCGCCCCCAGCGTATCGAGAGTCGACTTTGCCGGATGACCGAACGTATTATGGCGACCGACCGAAATGATAGCAATGTGCGGCTGCACGGCGGCGACGAACGCCGAAGTCGATGCGTAGCGAGAGCCATGGTGGCCGACCTTCAGGATGTCTGCGTGAACATCGATCCTGCCCGCGAGCAGACGCGACTCACTCGCCTCGCCGGCGTCTCCCATGAAGAGTTCACGAAACGTGAGCGATCCGTCGATATACGTCAGCCTTGTGACGATGCTGTTTTCATTTATGTCGTCACCAGTGTCGGCGAGGAACGGAAACGAAGGCGCGAGTAGGTCGAGCTCCACGCCGTCGTCCGATGACCATCGGATTCCGCGCCGCGCGATGACGATCGGCACGTGATGCGCATGCGCCGCGGTGACGCAGTCCCGATAAGCGCGACCCGCGTACGTCTGCCCCGAATCGAACAGCAACCGTACCGGCATTGCGTCGATGATCGGAGCACAGCCACCGACGTGATCGCCGTAGGGAAATAAAACACATACCAAAGGGTCTCGCCGATGGTTCAGATCGGCGAGGCCCACGCACCGGAAAGTGACTTCCAGTGACCCGTTCAGCTTACCACGGCAGCCACTCCACGAAGAAGTGGGCGACGGTCTCGACCACAAGCCTGATGCGCCAAGCCGGCGAACGTGCCGAATGGGACGTCTCCAGGGCGGTCTCGATCCTCCGGAGCTGGTCATACGACCACCCGAACGCCAAGTCGGCGATCGCGATCATTGTGAGCAAGGCCGCTGGCGCCCCGAAGTTCGCCATCGACGAAAAGCACCTGAGGACCATCGTCGGAGTCGCTGCGTGAACGCCGCCGCCGCAAAGGCCAAGGGGTTCGCCACCGCCGCGTGCGGTTCTCTAGGCTGGCACGCATCGTGCATAGCCTGCAATTGGACGCAGCAGCCCGATCTGCGCCGGTACTACAGCGACGCTGCACGCGCGGCCCGCCTGCACAGCGCCCAACTGCACAAGGACACAAGCCGATGACCGCGCTGGCGACAACGCTTGAACCAGCTGCGGCGATGCTGGCCATGATCCAAGATCTCGGCGAACGAGCGAACGATTACGCGACCGCATCGAAGGCCAGCAGCACACGACGGGCCTACGCGACCGATATGGCCGATTTCGGTGCCTTCGCGGGCTCCTGCGGAGCTGCTACCGTCCCGGCCGACTGGCAGCTCATCGCCGCCTACGCGACGCACATGGCCGACCGGGGCCTGTCTATCGCGACGATCCGCCGGCGCATGGTCGCGATCTCCCAGGCGCACAAAACCGCCGGCCTCGAGTCGCCTACCGCGAAGAAGGCCGTGCGCGATGTGGTCGCCGGCATCGCCCGCACCAAGGGCGTCCCGCCCCGGCGCAAAGACGCCCTGAGCGTCGACCTGCTGCGCAACGCTGTGCTGACCCTGGCTGACGACGACCTCAAGGCGAAGCGCGACCGTGCGATGGTACTCCTCGGGTTCGCGATCGCGGCGCGCCGGTCGGAGCTCGCGGCCCTCAACGTTGAGGATCTGCATTTCGATGCGCGCGGGCTCGTCGTGACGATCCGGCGGTCGAAAACGGACCAGGAGGGCGTCGGGGCCGAGATCGGCGTCCCGTACGTCGACAACAAGGGCCTTTGCGCGGCGCGTGCGGTGCGCACGTGGCTGGACGCGGCCGTAGTCACCTCGGGTCCCGTGTTCCGCACCTTCAGCAAGGCACGTGTGCTGCAGGCGAACCGTATCGATGGCGCGGACGTCGCGCGGCTCGTGAAGCGCGTCACCGGGCTCGCCGGGATTGCTGGTGACTTCGCCGGCCACAGCCTGCGCGCGGGCTTCATCACTTCCGCGGCCTCAAGCGCCGGCGTTAGCGAGGTCGACATTATGCGCGTCAGCCGGCATAAGAGCGTAACCATCTTGCGCGGCTACGTGCGGCGCGCGACCGTTTTTGATAAGGCTCCGCTGACGTCGATCCTTGGATAGCTGCGCTCGAAATTACGGGTTGTTGGCTAACCAGTTGTCGACGGCAACAAGGAGATCGACGGCGATCGGCCGACCGGCAAGAAGTAACGTAGCGACGAGCTCACCGTCAAGCGGAAGCGCGGCGCCCGCGGAAACCCGAGGGGCGATCGCTGGCAAGTTGGCAATGGCTTCCACATAGTCGACGTCCACGATCCCAGAACGATGCACGAGCACTTGCCGGATGGCGTTCAATGCATCGAGGGTTGGATCGTTTAGCGGACCGAGAATGGCCTGCACATCGCCAAACGCATCTTTATATGCCCTCCGCGAGCCGCGCCGAGGGTCGCCCAATGAGTCGAAGCGGTACTTCTCACGGAGGAGTGTCCCCATGCGACCGGTCAGGTTGAAATTGTAACGGTGAAGTATTCCTAACGCCACCTGTTTTTGATCGTCTCCGCGCGGTGTGGAAGCTTTGCTGCCATTTAGGTTGGCAAGTATCTTTGGGTGCGAATTGAGCGCTTTTTCCCACAAGTCCGCTACAAGCGTCTCGAGTGTTGTCCACGATTGCACAAGAAGTGTCGAAAGAACACCTTCGACGCCGAGTTCGATCATCGAATGATACGACTGGACTGCCTGCCATTGCGCCAGCCCAATCCGATAGAGATCCTCGACTGATGCCGGTGAAACAGGAACCTCTCCCGTGGCGGCTCGCCCTGCGTACATACTCGTCACGATCGTCTGAACAATCGCGTCGCCGCGCCACAAATTTTTAGTAGCTGCTTGGTAGACCGGCCGCAGTTCTGGCGTTTTCAACTGTTGGGCGAGCGGCTCTCCGCGCATCATCCATGGGATTAAGCCGGTGAGTTTGAAATCACGTTGTGGAACGGTGCTGTCCATCGCGTTTGCTTCCGCACAAAGAGAACGACCCATTCGTTCAGTAGCAGGTTCGATAACCTCTCATTATCGACCATGTCTGGGGACGGGACTTGCGGAGGCCGCCAGCAATGCACGCGCATGCGCCGCTGACCACTGCTCCCATAAATCTTTACAAATGCTACGACGCGCGCCCTTGGGCATCCGTGCCTTATCGAGTTTTCATTTAATGATATATACAGCAAACAAAGAAAAGAAGACAGTGGCGAAATTTTCCTTTAAAACGAGGCATTTATGCTTAGTTACGGAGTTTTGCGCACCGATTGCGGAGCGATGCGAAATCGTATAGGCTTACCCAAACCTCAACCCCGCATCGACCAACAAAGCGGCCCCGCCGGCGCTTGAACACCGACGAGGCCAGTCATAGGAAGGATCACTCCACATGACAATGACCACTACGCTCATTGAGACCGCGAAACCCATAATTTACAAAGAAACGAAACCGAAAGTTCACGTGTGGCCGAAGGTCACCGTTCGGGAAACGACCGATGCAGAGCGTGCTGAGGCACTTAGTGTCGGTACCAAGGCACTCGGCTCAACCGTCGACGCTGAAGAACACAAACTCCGGGCGCTTAAGGCCATGCTCAACGTAGCGCGTGCGGTTTCAGAAGATCCGAAAGCCTTGAACGACGTCGGCGCCGTCATGACGTGGGCTGATGGCTTAGACGCGCTCGATCGCCACTATGACGAGTTCGGCGTCACGCAGGCCTTGATGGACCTCGGTGAAGCAGCGCGCGAAGCGGAGCAGCTCGCGATCGTGTCGGGCCATGCCATCTTTGCCGCAGGCGGAGACATGACCGATGGCGAGTTTGTGGCCACCCCCCGGACCCATGTCGCCGAGCAGATCGCGAAATACGGCGCAGCAAAAACCACCACTGGCTACCGGAAAGCAAAGGTCCGCTAAATGCCGGCTGAGATCGACTACAACCCGGGCGGCACGATCAAAACGATCTGGCTGGACGTCGACGCTGCCCCGTTCATCGACATCATGCTTGACTGTATCGAGCAGGCGGAAGCGCGCAAGAAAGTGAGTGCCGCTGACCCAAAATCGATTGCGACCCAACTGTAGTGACCGGGCCCCTTGCACCGGTGGCAACTAACGTGCGCGATAACCAGATTGGCGGAGCGCGCCTAGTTCGGTTTACCGCTGGCCGCAATGAGACCTGCACGCGCGGCCGTCGGATCATCGCGCCCGTGGCGATCACATCACGGAGAGGGGCGGCGCTGTTGCTCTTCGAGCATGCGGAGTCGACGTTCAATCGGCCATTTGCGAAAAGCAAAAACCATGAGCAGAATGATATTGATTGGGGATATAAATGTGAGCATCGCGATAGTAGGATTGTAACCCGCCTTCGAGGCAATTCGCCAGCTCGCCGGTACAACAAGGCAGACGAAGATGAGCGTAACGACGATACCCGGTATCAATTGAGCCGACACAAGTGGTCCCTTTCTTAAAAACGGCATGCGCCACGTTGCGATCCTTTCTTGCGGCAGCTGGACGACTCCGGCCGCGTTGCATCCGCCGGGGCGATGCTGAACCGTCCCGCTCGGACTCATCGGCGTGTCATGGATTCGCCAACATCGCGTTGCAGACTGATCTATTGACCGTACGTTCGTCGTAAACTAGCGCGCGGTCGAACGTCACCCACCAGACTTTTTTATCGGCGGCGTCGACCTGGGCGTTCGCCGCTACTGCCGCTAAGGTGTGCTCGATAAAAGTGCACGAGGAGGCGAGCGACGCCGCGGCATTACGCGTAGCCCAAACCGCTCTATCGAACACGTCCGCGTATCTGAAGGTCCATCTCCGTAATGGGACGACCGAAACGGGAAGCGTGAACAATGGCCCGCTCGCCGCGAGCCAGAGTTCCTGGGCATGTGGATGGCCCGCACCTTTGCCGGCGCTCCGAACGGTACCACGAGAGTGAGCGGCACACGACGTCGTGGTGCGCAGCGCAATCCGAAAAAAGATGCGGTCACCGATAAGCGCGGATGCGCTACGACCCAATTGTGAGGATCGCCTCCGGATCCCGGATCGTCGTTTGTTCACGGAGAGTAAAGCGAATCGACGTTTGGGGCCTCGGCGTGATCCTCATCACGCAACCCCTTTGACTTTTGGCGGATAACTGTAACGGAATCGCTTGAGCCGAAACTGCCCTCGATTTGATTTTGTAAACAGCCTAGCGCACGTACCACGAAATCGCTAAGGTCGTTCCATGTTAATGTCACTGAGAGAGCAGGGCACGCGCGTCAGCTCATGCCCGTATCCGACAAAAGCCGAGCGGGGTTGTAGGGCGGACATCGCGTGGTTTTGCGTGTCTTGCAAACGATTTTCGTGCGGGATGCACGTGACCCGTCAGAGTGGCAACGTGGCATGCCGGCATTGCGCGCAGCAGTTACGTCGCCTGGGTGATCTAAATTGATGGATGGGCCGTCCAATGTCGATCAACGGGCCGGGGGACAAAACACGGCTCGAGTTTACGATGCTGACCGTCGCGTGACCAAAGTAGAGTGCGCGGAAGCCACGATGCGCGGTGAGGCCTGCCGAGCGATTCCGCGTTGGCGGTGCCAAGGATGCGATCGTAACACGTGCGCCGATCATGTCGTGAGGCTGGCTGCGGGACCGCTTTGCGCAATCTGTAAGCAGCCAGCGACTCCGCTAATGCGGCGCGGCATTTTCTCGCACCATACCGACGAGACAGCCACGGTATTCATGAACCCACCTCAACGGCTTAGCCGATAATTCCGATGAAAATTCAAAGGAAGGCCGAACGGCGAAAGGAGCCGCCTCATTGCGCGCAGGTCAGCGCAAACCGAAAACATTGCAAGTCGATACCGGCCTGGCGTTGCGAAATGTGCGCGACGGTTTTGTGCGGTGTGCACGTCGTCAGGAACGAGTACCGCGCGAGTTGCCGGCTCTGTGGGAGCAACGTGGTTCGCTTCAGTAAGCGCCTCGGCGAACGGCGGGCATCAATTTCGTTGCAGTGACAGCGCCGGATGGTCCACTAGGTTTGCCCCGGCGCTTCGCGGAGACCAGTACCCGGGCGGGGGTAGAGCTACCCGCCGCGAAGGCGACCCGTCCGTGAACTTTCCGGCCTACGTGCACTTGGTAACCGACAAGATTCGCGAGGTCATGCCTGACGTAGCCCGGGTCGCGCACGGGCGCTGCGTGACGTGGTCGCGCGGTTCGCAATCACTCACGGTCGACGCCTCCGACAGCAAGACGTGGTGGGTGAGGTTCGACCGCGCGCTCGTGTACGATGAACGCCAGAACGTCGAGAGCGCCATTGTGATGGCGCAAAACGCAGTTGCGCACTTCACTTAGCGCGTTCGACGGCGCGGCGTGCGCGACAATAGCCGCGGAATATCGTCTCGACCAACGAGGCGTCCTCGTCGAGGATGAGGCCATGCGGTGCCGAGCGTGCGGGTTCTCATCGCGCCTACCCGGCACCCCGGTTTCCGCGTGGCGCCGTCGCAGTCCGGAAATCGAGCCGCCGGTAGTCGAGCTGTGTGAGATCTGCAACGCCGCAGCCGAAACGTGTAGCACGGCGGAGCGGAGTTTAACAGGGGGCCGAGTCCGGAAAGCGTGTTCTATGGACAACGAAGCAGCGGACTCGGCGAAAAGCCCCGAAGCTCCGAACGGCGACTCGAAGAAGCCTCGCCAGTCACCTTACGGCCAGTCCGAAAACTACGGCTCCCCCGGCGGCGACGAGCCACCGGCAAGCACGGACCCTGGAAGCGGCGCCGCCGGCGACGCGCGCGAGCGCGGTGAAGGTCCGGCGCCGTCGTAGGGTGGCGCCGGCTGACGCATCCGAGAACGCAATCTTAACTGGCAGAATGAGCAGGGGGCGATGCCGCGATGGGCAGCGAGCGACGAGTTGACGACGTGGATAGCCTATCCTCTGCACAGGGGGCGGGAAGTTGGTAGTTTCGAAGAGGTCCGACGTCTACAATGCGGGACGCCACGCGACGTCTTGATACGCGTAGGCGCAATTATGAGGTGATTTGAAAGCGCCCACCAATGCGCTCGAGGGCTAGTTAGAGACTCTCGAGAAACGCCTGGCGCTCGGCTCGACTTTTTCGGTATTCCTCTAGTCGTTCGGGCGAAGATTCCGTTTCCGCTAAACGCTTCTCGAATTCTAGCCATTTCTTCAGCTTCGGGTGTGTGAGGCGGAAGGCGGAGACTTCTTTACCGCAGCCTGCAATCTCTCGCGACTGCTGTGCTGCCTTCTCCTGAGCCCGAATATACAGTTGTCCGTCCTCCGGCCCGTCCACTTCGACAAGGGTCGCGTAATCGCGGCTGCCGCCACGATCGGTAACAATGAAGAAAGGCACAGCTTATGCTCCTCGTAGTGACGTGTAGCCAGGAGATAGGGCGCCATAGGCGGAGAGTTGGGGTGGTTTGCAGCTCGCGAACGAACTCCTCGGGACTGCGTTTGCCGATTTACGTCTGCGGGCGAACTCCTTGCAGTTGCCCCGCGCGTCTTCCACGATCAATCGTGCAATCGTCCGCCAGTGATTGAACTCTTTCTCATTGAGGCATTGGTCTAGGAAGCGCCCCTGGGACGACGCGATGTAGGCACTCTGGGTCGGTGTGCCCGGTCGACGAAGGGCAGCGACCTCGGCGATCGCCCCCTGAAGGACGGTACGGCGAGGCCCAGCAATGTGCCACACCGTGGCTCGTAAGTGGAATCCCTCAAGATCTCAAAAAGACGAACCAGAACCTTACCTACTATTGGGCAAGGATCTAAGTGCGGATGAAATCGCCGACATCATTCATCATTCTGTCCGCTCTGATGTTGGTGAAGCAGATTGACGAAACGCTGAGGCATCAGTTGTCCATATTTCCATAGCCGGGATTTGCAGTTGTGCCCGCGTGTGAGTCGTCAAGCTCGCTAGCCGTTGGTCCCGAAGCCTGACGAAAAACCAAATCACCGCACATTCTGTGACATTTTTCAGACCCGCTGTACCTCATTCTCAGTGACTTTTACGAGAGCGTGTCAACGGCTTTGAAACCGTCCATCGTTGAGAACTTCATACTTTTTTGAGGTTCGTCATCGATTTGACGCTTTCGGTGAGCAAGATGACGTCGGAGCCACAAGAACGGGCTTCGGCGCTGAATGGGGAGAAGAGTTACAGCCAACAGCGATTCCCGAGGTACAGGTTTTGATGGCAGACATCGGTGATCTCAAACCATATGCCTTAAGGCAAATCTGGCAATTCGAGGATCGGCACTTTACAGTTTGGTTATCTGACAATCTCGATCGGCTCGGGAGCGCCCTAAGCATGTCTCTCGAATTTCGAGAACGGGAGAAGGCCGTAGGGCCATTTTCACTCGACATTCTCGCACATGACACGATTCGGGACCGTCTTGTGATCATCGAGAACCAACTCGAAGCGACTAATCACGACCACCTCGGGAAGCTGCTGACCTACGCGGCTGGACTTGATGCCAAGTCAGTTATCTGGGTCGCTCCAACCTTTCGTGATCAGCACCGCGCAGTGATCGATTGGCTCAATGCCCATACCGATGAAAACGTTGACTTTTTTGCCGTCGTGTTAGAGGCAGTCCAAATCGACAACTCCCGCCCTGCAGTCAACTTTAAGGTGGTCGCATTCCCGAATTCATGGCAGAAGACGCTTAGCGATCAGCGAGCCGATATTCAATCCGATAATCGCGGCATTTTTTTCTACCAGTTCAATGAAGCACTCCTTTTGGAACTGCGCACCATAGGCGGATTTAAAACGCTTCCCGCACCCTCCGCTCGATACGAGATGATCGTTGAACGAACAAATTGGGGGGTGCGGTATGGCACCGCATTTTCGCGTGACACATTACGCGTTGCCGCATGGATCGTCTCTACCGACCAACAGGCAAACAAAGACCTCTTCGAAGCGTTGAAGCAGGAGCGCACAGATCTCGACGCAGCAATCGGCCAGGAAATTACTTGGAACTATAATCCTGATCGCCTAGGACAGATTCTCGAAATAAGTCGGCCAGCTATTTCGCGAGGAAACATTGCAGATCTTTCCTCGACGATCAAATGGGCTGCGCAGACGCTCGTCAGTATGAGGGCCGCAGTGGAGCCGCGCCTTACGTCAATTGCTTCCTCGCTCAATAGCGGATACCAGGATAACGAAAGATTCGAACACCAACTCGATCAACGCGGAGGCTGATGTGGACAACAATGCGGCGATCTAGGGCTGCCTCAAAAGGTTTCTTCCCTGAAGCGACCGGCGCCGCCGGCGCAACGCACCATGGTAAATTGGGCCAAAGCGTTGCTACGCGATTATGAGCTAGCCGTAACCCGGGGTGGGCGACCCACCGGCATTGAACGCCCGCGCGCGAATCACGTGGCCGTCTCGCAGCAGACCCGTCGAAAATAAGCGCCGAGCCCGTTGACCCGAGCGGCGAGGCACGGAGGAGCGGGTACCGGGCTACATTCTGTCGACGCTGCTGTTGATAAACCAGATTGAGCGTTTAGACCGTGAGGCTTCGGGACCTACGAGCCGCCGCTTCAGTGTGCATAAATAGTTCGTGTATCGTTTCGGTGTGCATTCGCCCAGACAATGCGAAAGCGGTTTAACGGCCGGTTTCGAGATGAATGCCTCAACGAGAACGAGTTTCGATCCCTGGCGCATGCACGGCTGATCATCGAAGACTGGAGGCGCGACTACAACGAATTCCGCCCGCACAAGTCGCTCGGCAACCGAACTCCCGAGGACTTCGTCCAGCGAGCTGCAAACCACCCCAACGGTCTACCTATCCGCGGCATAACTCAGGGCTACACGTCACTGTGGTTATTGCGTCGGCGCGTTTGCGGCAGGCGGATTCTCGAGAGCGCGTCCGCCGACATGATGACGAAAAACACGACACACAGAAGGCGAGCTTCCTTGGCTTCCATGATCGATAACCGGAGATTAACAGCCGCGTCGTTCATTTCTTGACTTCGCCAACGTCGTCACACGATCTAGTGGGCTTGTCTTGCGTGCAGTCAAAAAAGAACGCCGGATGTACCGACATGCGATCGGGATGGTTGGCATAAAAATCATCAACGGCGTGCATGTAGGTGCCGAATGTTTTTGAGTACACCGGACTTGATCCGCTTGACGTAAAAATCGCTGAGACAAGAGAGCTCTTCTGCGCCGCTGTCAGGCCACTCATACCATTTACTTTCTTGATCAGCGCAACCTGAAGGCGCAATTCTGCCGATTATGACGCAACTGGCAGGACATCGGACAGGACTACAACGACCGCTAGCTTCGACTCATCGCTGAGACCTTTCCACCACTGTCCATCCGCATCGAGGGTTTGGGTCGCTTGCGACTGCAATGCGAAGAGAAGAACGAAGGACGCGAAGGCCACCGCAGTCAGCGACTTTCTGGTAAATTTGATCATTGCCCGTTCCTCGTGTCGCGATCGCCCGCGGCGTCGGCCTCTTTCTTGCACACGAAGGCGCCGTGCTTCGTGCGAGCGTACCAGCGCACGTTGCCAGCATTCTAAAGACTTCCCGCGCGTAGCTGCCCCGAGTCGAATTTTCAGCGGCTGAGCCCCGTGGCGCGAGCCGGCAGTATGATTAAACGGGCGTGGCGCGTACCTTTAAGGCGCGTCGCGATATTGAACTCGGGTGACCTGGAGGCTAGTTCTTCCCCGCATTCAGGTGTTCGAAAACGGCTGCGAGAAGACCGAATGCGGTTCCGATAAAAGCAAACAGTGATGCGATCGGTCCAAACAAATCAGCCCGAGCTTCCGCGCGAAGCAAAAACCAGGTCAGCGGTCTTCTTGTGAAACGGCGGGTCAGCATGAGCGCATAACTTAACGCGAACATAAAGAAGAGAGTGTACGTTGTCAGCGACGGGCCGATGACCGCCAGGAAGCCGATAAACCGATTGGCTTGGTGAATAAACGGCGCTAGAAACGGCAGTGCCGCGGGAATAGCAAGAGCAATCAATGCCGAGGTGAAGATAGAGTCTCCGCGGTTAGCGAGGCTCACGAGCGCGAGACCAGGGATAGCTGCCACAATGTAAAGTGAAACACATGAAAGCATCAGTTGGGCCCTACGAGCCGACACAGCACGTCGGATTATGTAGCGTGAGAGAATGCCTAACAAAACGTCTATTACACATCCGATTAGGATGTACAAGGAGAAGGTAGCAACGGCCGTCAGTTTCGCGTCGAGATTCGCATGATACCATTGAGCTGAGAGCACGCGCGATGCAGTCGCTCCGCCGAGTATTAGGAGGGTCAGAAATGCCGGGATAGCGCCGAGTAAAAGTGCTCGGCGAGAAATGAGACGTTTCCCCAATATTGAGGTGAGGAATGCGTCGCAGAAGCGGAAAGTCGTTAACGGGATCGAGCCCCAATCTCCCAGGTCAACTTTCAAGTACCAATCCTCCAAGCGCTTGCGCAAAGGTTCACGGTCGTTCGGGCGCAGAGAAAAGTTGAGGATCTGGCAGATACCGCTTAGAACGAAGAACGCAACGCTTATTGCGAACACTGTACAGAACGCCCTCCGATGACGCGGGGAGCGAAAGTTTCGTTCTCTCGAGGGCGCTTTCCCTAGCGCTAATCCGAGCGCGGGGCGATGTGCCGCTCGTCAAAAAGCGCGCCAAATGTTCGCGCGAATATCAAGGTCGGTTGTATGAAACACTGCCATCAACACGAGACGCAATCTCATGCCGAGCGACGTTCCGTCGAGTGTGTTGCGTTTGGCTGCATCCGCTTCCGAGCGACCAGAAGCCGGCATTAAACCGCAAAGCTCTTTGATCGCCATGTCATCGACCCGATAATCGATGAAGTGAGAAATGGCGTTGCGGATATTGCAGAACCTCTCTAGCAGCGGTCCGAGTTCTGCAGAGACGGCACCATATTCCAGCGAAAGAGTAATTAGGCGCCCGAGCGTCGCTCCCCGTCCCCTGGGCCGGCGGACCCTGGCGCCGTGGATCAACCCGCATCGGCGGATATAACCTCGAACAAAGGCATGCGAGAATTGCTGACATTTTTCGACCACCACGCCCAGGGCAAACCGTCCGAACGCTGAAGCGCTTTAAGATATAATCGCCGCGAAACTTCCAGGCGCTTTGAAGCGTCCTTCGCCAACGCAACAAGACAGAAACAATCACTTCTTCGTCTCGCCATCTCAGATGATGGCGAGGTCCACCGTGCCACTTAGCCGCCTCAGCGCTACGCTTAGAAAGTGATGCCTAAAATATCTCTCGTTGCCATCCCGCAATCATGGCATCCGACGCATTCGCCCAGCCGAACTGTCGGAAGATCGATTGAATAGCTTTAATTGCAAGCTCGAAGGGCTTTGCGACTAAAACGTCCAGTTCGACAACTTGGGCAACTTCTTGCTTGTCAGTCGCCGTAGTGTAGAGACCGCTCAGACGTATGCCGGGATCCGTCGAGCCAATCGCCCATCCTCGCGTCCCGCGCAGTCCTACCGTGATCTCTACTGCGCTCTCGTAGGGAATGGCCTGTGCAAGTCGCGCCGCAAACTCGAAAGTCTCCGTAATTGAATATATTAAGCTGACAAAGCTCACGAACCCACGGATCGCGTCAATCGCGCCTTCGCCTTGCCGCCAGGGGCGCACGCTCTTGCGCATGTTGGCCTGCACTTCCGTATCGCCATCCTCCAATAATTTTGCGCGAAACAGAAATTGGCCGTTACGATATAGGCGCCATTCTTCGGGATGATCGCCAATTAGAGCACTACCGGACTTCGATTCGCAATACAACTCCCTTGGGCCGATCGTTAAGGGTCGCTGACGCTCGATGTGCGGAAAATACCAACCGCGCGCCTGGACTTGCGCAGTCGAAAGCAGGTCATCATAGCGGCGGACGTCGATCAGTTCTTCGTTCAGCCGGAGAGGCACGATCGTCAGCACATAGCGGGCACTGGAATCTATTGACGCGCCTATTTCGTCAGTCATTATTCAAAATCCGCGCTGAACTCGCGGCGTTGCCCGCGCATAATCTCGGCCGCATCATCTGGAAGCCGTAGGCCGATTCGTTGAGCCGTTGTAATGATCTCTCTTGCCCGCTTCTCGGCGGCAATCTCGATAATTTCCGCGACGAGCGTCGCGTCATGGATCTTCGTCGTCGATATTCTATCTCTTGTCCGAGCAGGAATATCCCCGATACTTAGGCCGTCCTTCCCTGATTCATTAGGCGTCGCATTTCCGCAGAAGATGAAGGTGCGGTCGAACGGCTCAACTTCAATTGCAACGAAAGTCTTGCCCTCATGTTCAATGTGTCGAACCTTCAGCTGGACCGGCGGGCGCGCGTACCGATTGACGAGGAGCTGAACATCGTCTTGTGTATATTCGGCCGCAACCGGCTGGCTAACGCCGTCCGGAAACCAACGGCCCTCACGTTCAGCCATCCCAATGAGAATCCGACCTCCATCTCGGAGGTTCGCCATCGCCATACAAGTCTTGGCAAGCTTCCAACGAAGCTTGCTATACGTTTCCCCCGACTTGAATTCGTTGTTACGGGTTTCAACCGCCGCCTTAATCGCTTCAAGCGACAGGTCTAAATCTTGGTCCACGATACCCCACTCGGCCAGGATGGTTCCCGGTATTAGCTTGGCTGACGTTGCTTTCGCAAAACGCATCTACCATCTTTCATCCTTGTACCTGGAAATGTCTTGACCGTTCTCAAACGGGTCAATTTTTCGCTTTCCAAGGACGCGGTATTTGATTCCGCAGATCGGCTGGATCGGATCTCCAGAGTCTGGCGGCAGCTGAAGCATTACATCGGCCGCAGTTTTTGCCAAGGGAGCGACAAATTTGCTTCGACTAGCGCTTGAAGTTGCACGTTCGACGCAAGTTCAATAGGCGCCGAAACCTCGAGACCCGGATAGAGGACCTCGACGTCAAACCAGCTTTCTGCAGACCGGTCGTCGCAATTCTGTTGGGCGGACTGGACGTAAACGACATGACTAAGGTTCCGCGACAGGATTTCCAAAACGTCATCGTCGCCGACGAAGCTGGGTTTCATAAACTGGTGATGGAGCAAAACATCGCCGCAGGCGGTCCTATGTCCGACGCCCGTTTAGAAAGGCAATTTAGCTTGGTATGGCCGGACCTTGCGGCTGCTCTCGACGAGTGCGCGGCGATCCCCCGCCGAAGTTTCGAAAAAGGCTCTTGCGCCAAATGAGATTCTTGAGGAAATACTACAACGGGTTCGAGAAATCGAGCGCGGGATGGCTGACTCCAGGCAAACGTCGGCGATAAAATTGCAGTCCGGGATAGGCACTGGCGTATCGGAACCGCCGCTCGTCCTCACGGCCAGGTTGCTGGATCTTGTGGAGCGCGATCTGCTGGAAAATACTGACGATGCGACACGTATACTTCGTTGGAAATGGCTCCTAGCGGACGGAGACAGTCGGAATCAAAAAGGAGCGATCTCAAAAAAGAAACAGCCAACAATCCGCCGGCTTAAAGTTCGACAAGACGCTCCGCGAGAAAATCATTGAGTGCCTTTTTCGGGATGCACCTCTCGAATCGAAGATTTGATCAGAAGAACGAGTAGGAAAATTCTCGCAGAACGCTCGACGAGATCGGTCAGCGCCTGACGACCTTCGATTAACGCCGAAGTACTTTCCGTAGGCTGGCACTTTCGAGACCGCATCCCATGCTCGCGCGCGGCTAAGGTTTTGGCCGTGCTCGCAATAGGCTATTCGCGCGCGCGGTCCAAGGGGCGTTGCGGATCGCATTCACGTAAATGCTAGATGAAATGGCTACACGCGTGCGGAGCTGCCTGTGGGAAATCAGGATCATCCGATATTACGAACGTGCCCTGCTGGTAGATCCGATTAAATGCCGGGTACGAGAGTACTCCTTAAGATGAGGACGACCTGGAAGCCCCCGTTGGCAACGACGGGGGCTTCTGGATTCCCCAGCTATTATTTCGACATTCGCAGGTTTGGGCATGAAAACGGGTACACGGCCGACATGAACTTACAAGAGCCCGCGATTGAAATGGAAGATCCTTACGCTTCGCAGGACGATCCGGACGTTGGCCCCTCGCCAAACGTCGATCCAATCGGAGATAACGGCGACGACGATGATGACAACGAGGACGATGACGAGGACGGGGATGGCGACGACGACGAGGCCGTCGCGTAAAGGTAGCGCGCGTTAGAGCGGAAGACTGCGATGTCTACTGTACCCGAAGATGCAAGTCCATCCGGGCCTCGACGGCAAATAGATTGCTTGGTTTTTGCTCTTTCAACCGCGCTTAAGCTGATGCGGAGTCCTGAATCATCTAGACGCGCAATCCCGTGTGTCGCACTAGAAGCTGAAATTCTCCAAGCGTTCGTGCTCCTCTACGTCCGCCGAAACTGAGTTCACAGTCGCCATGCAACGCGTTCCTCAGAGCACCAAGTATTTTGCCAAGGTACTCGCCTGGCGAAAGCTCGACAATGGCCCGCTTTGGGAAATGGCCACAACGTGCGCAGAAAAATTGGGCCACAGACACGGCTCGCAGGCTGAAGCGGAATCCTGCGGCCCGCCAGGCACTGTGATCGAGTACGACTTGGGCGATAGAGGCGCTGTTCGAAGCTACGGCCCCTTACTACGCAAAGACTTACCGCCGAGCTGATCCCAGCCTAACAGATGATGCAAATGAATACTTGCGTGCCGCGGATGCTGAGGCGCTACGCCGCGCGGGTAATATGCTTCGGACGCATCAACGTGCTCTGATAGAACTGGCATTCTTTGACGGACACACGCACGACGAGATCGCCAACAAGTGGCTTTACCAGTACGCTCTGTAACTGGAAATTATCATGAGCGCGGCTGCTTAAATAGATTGCTGGCTCCGGCTATTCGTCCACGCGCGGCCGCAACGCGCTCATCAGTTTCTGGAAGCGGTAGCGATGAGCCGGTAAATCCCGTCAAGCCGTAATCGGGCTCGGTGGTCAGCGTCAGCTCCGTGAAGCTGCCGTCTGGACAGAAGCGCCGATTACCGATACGTTTGCGGAGTAGGCTGCTCGTGCTTCTTGCCATGCGTCGAAAAAGGCGTAGTAGAAGTGCAGGGCTCCGTTGAGGCGCGGAACGAGATCGGTGTTAATGGGAACGCTTGGCGTTAGAAAGCCGTTAATAAGCACCGGCTTCCGCGGACGATGTTGAACCGATCAGCGTGCAGTTGGTAGTTGGCGTGTACGAACGCGTTGCGAATCTGATTCGAGTAGAAGACGAATAGTGTCCCCACCTCCTCCAGTTCAAGTCGTCGCGCCCAGGCCCTGATCTTGTCGATTTTTTGCACTGGGTAAGGTAGCGCGTCGCCGCTCTTGGTCACAAAAGGTAACATCGAATACCGGTCGCCGCGGCAGACACGCAACATGTTTCCCACGATGTGATAGCCGATGTCCATCTCGATGATGTGCGTATAGACGAGGAGCCCGAGGCGCAGTTTCGTGTAGATGTCGGCTAGTGGCTCTTGCAACGCCATCAGATCGCGCACCAGCACTTGACTCTCGCTCTCGGCAAACCAGCCAGGTCCTTTGAGGCCCGTTATGTTGACTAGGGTCGAAGCGTACTCAAATTCGTCGACTGCGCGCGCCCGTGCAAATAACGTCTCGAGGACCGCCTGAGCTTTAATACGACTTAGCACGATGCGTCATTGGCCATTCCTCGTATCGCGATCGCCGGCGGCGTCGGCCTCTTTCCTGCACACGTAGGTTGGTGTGTTCAGCCAGAGCACGACGTCGCGGGGACAATGCCTCTGCGCGGCCGCCTCGCTGTCGAACATCGCAGTCGCGGCTGCCACTATGACTGTCGAGGGCAGCGTTGCGGCCGCGGCTAGCCCGAGGCCGCTCGGCACGGCAAGAGCAGCGGACGCGAAAAAGGCTCGGATCTGCATGCGTGCGACCTCCCGGAATCGCATATGGGCGCTTCGCGGCGCCACAGCGTAGAGCCGCCCGCACAGGAAGTTCTCGCTCGTACCTAGCGTGCTCGACTGCTGGAACATCATTGGGCGCGCAACGCGGGTCTGCCCACTAGGTGGTCGGAAGTTGCCATCATGGCGCTGGATCAAAATACGCTGACTTTGGCGGCCCACAGCTGCGCGAGCGAACGCGCGCGCCTGACTGTTGAGCTCGCGATAAGTGGACGTCGGCTCCTCCAGGAAGCCGCGTCAAACGGCATCTTCGGGGGCCTGTCCCAGGTCTCTTAACGACACAGGGCGCCGAGAACCTGAAGGCCAACCGTTATGGGCGCGCCTTACTGTTACCCCCGCTTGTCGCGGGACGGTATGTTCGTCGCCGACTATGTGCGAGTAACCGACATAACGCGGTCCTCTTCAAGTAGCCAGGCCCCGCTAACCGACTGCGTCCACGTGAGCTGGTGCTTCTCAAAATCGAGCTCCCTGCCGGGTCCCTGTCGCGGATCGTTACTGCTAACGCCGGAAAACCAATGTTGCGCGTCGACAGATTCCGTCGCGCCCCGTGGCGTAACGCTCGTCGAAGTTACCTTCTGACTGTTGCCCATCGGCTCCATCGCGCGTAACGCAAATGAACTGATTTGTTGCGCAAAGGGCTCGAGCGTAAGCCGGGTACCGTCCGGCTGAATCACGTGGAAGTCTTTAGAAATCATCCCCGTCAGTGCGGGCACGTCGCCATGTGAAACGGCGTCGAAGTAACGATTCGTCGCCCTGTCCAGCGAGCTCGGTGCAGCACCGGAAGACATCTGAGCGCCGGCTAGCGACGGAGCGGTAAATGCCAGTGCCATGAGTAGCGGGCTTACTATGCGTCTAAGCATCGTGGGATAACTATACGTCGGTTTCATGTCTCACAAACGTTCGGTGAACGAACCTGGATTTACTAAATCTTAGCTGAGCAACGGCTCAACGCTAGTAACCGATTGCCGTGCTGTTAACGCGAATCTGTCGCGCACGAGATTGTTTGGGACTGCGCCGGCATAGGACGTGGATCGCCTAAGGTAATGTTCAGCGGACGGCAAAGCGATTGCGCGCCGTTGTCGCGCAGCGCGCAGCGCATTAGAGCCGCAGAAGGGCGCTCGGATGTGTGCTGTTACGTCCGCCCTGCGTTCTGCGCGTCTGGGGTTTAAATCATTGTTTCCCCGAGGTAGTGACGACGCCAGACGTCCGGCTCCATGTTGGTGTCCGGCATCGTCTGGGAGACCTGTACCCCGGGCGGGGAGAGGCCTATCCCCCGCGAAGCGGCGATGTCCGATGACGTTCCCGACCTACGTGCGCTTGGTGACCGACAAGATTCGCGAGGTCATGCCTGACGTGGCCCGGGTTGCGCGCGGCCGCTGCGTGACGTGGTCGCGCGGTTCGCAATCACTCACGGTCGACGCCTCCGACAGCAAGACGTGGTGGGTGAGGTTCGACCGCGCGCTGGTTTACGACGAACGCCAGAACGCCGAGAGCGCCATTGTGACGGCGCAAAACGCAGTTGCGCACTTCACTTAGCGCGTTCGACGGCGCGGCGTGCGCGACAATAGCAGCGGAATATCGTCTCGACCAACGAGGCGTCCTCGTCGAGGATGAGGCCATGCGGTGCCGAGCGTGCGGGTTCTCCTCGCGCCTACCCGGCACCCCGGTTTCCGCGTGGCGCCGGCGCAGTCCGGAAATCGAGCCGCCGGTGGTCGAGCTCTGCGAGATCTGCACCGCCGCCCTGGAAGCCGTACAGCGATCTGATGGTGGAGAGACTGCTCGGCCCCTAGAGATGGTAGGGGAACGAACTAACCCTGCAGCGCTTACGCGCCCTCGAACCGTTAGGAAGCCCCGTTCGAGCCTGCGCCATCGTTGAAACGAGGAATAATCGGGCAGGGGCGGGCTAACTCAAGATGGTGTGCGAGGTGCACCGTCCTTCCATCCCGCGCAGTGTGGGACGCTCAATCTACCGCGGCACCTGTCCAAAGGTTTCACCCTGGCGGGGCGCTTCACAACGCCATCTTATCGGCGCCGCGGACGGCCGGCGCCGCAAGGCGGGGCCACCCGGGCCGGAGATCACTATGCGACACCCAGCGAAGGGCCGGGCTCCAACGCGCAGAACGTCCGCTACGTGCGAAACTTTCCTGCTTGCCGCTAGTGTCTAACGTGCGCCGCCTGGGGTGTGCCAGGCTACGAGAGGCCTGCCAAGGATGAAAACCGCGAAGTTCCGTGCTGTCGACGTTGCCAAATGCCTACTGGAACTCCACGGCCCGATGCCGCAACTCCAGTTGCAAAAGCTGCTTTACTACTGCCAAGGCTGGAGTCTCATTTGGGACTCGCGTCCGCTTTTCCGCGACACCATTGAAGCCTGGGTAAACGGCCCTGTTGTGCCATCGATCTGGCGACGACATTCTTATGAGTACGAGTTGACGCCGACCGAGTTTGACGGTGATTCGAGTAATCTCGATCGAGATGCACGGGAGACAATCGAGGGAGTGCTACGTTATTACGGGGACTACACTCCTTCGCAACTCGTCGCGAAAACTCACGGCGAGATGCCATGGCTGCGCGCGCGCAGGGGTCTAAAAAGCTATGAGCGCGGGAACGTGCCGATCTCGTTGGACGACATGGTAGAGTATTTCAGCGCGGCCCCGTAGCGGCCGTCTTGCAGTCAACGTCCTTCGTTGGCACACTGTGCTTGACGTGAGCAAAAACCGAATACACATCGTTTAAACGTTCCGCGGTACACCGATCAGCGGCATTGCGCCGGTCATCGATCACACGCGCATGCTCAAAAAAGGTCGGATCATCGCGTATTCCATCGTGGACGAAAGTGCACGATGTGATCAGCGTGACCAGGCTCGCCACAATTACGACTCCCCAAAACCACCACTGCGACCGCGTTACCTCGTTTGGATCTTGCATGGCTTATCCCGTTCCCGGAGGGGGCTTTTTCTGCGGAGCATTCGATGGCAGGAAAGCGGGAGGCGGCTCGATTTTCGCAACCGCTGATCTCTCTATAATGGATTGGCGCGCGTGAAAACTAATCCCGAAGCCCTTCATATGAGTGGCGCGGTCGTTCCAACGGAATGTTACGTTTGCGAGTTGCTGACTGAATAGCAGCGCAAGGTGCTCGGATTTTCCGGCTCTGATGCTTCCAATGTCAACGGGCAGCGAAAATTCCTGGCCTTGGGGGTTGCAAGCAGTAACCGTTAGGATGCCATTTACGACCGGCGATCTGCCGACGCTAATCAGCTCTACTTCTGCTGGCTGGTAAGGCGACGCGTTTATATCGGCTGGCGGTTCCATTACGAACCCCTTTGTCACATCGGAGATGAAAAGGCGAAGCGGCGGCCGTTTGTGGGAAGCGTTGCATGACTGCACGCTGAGCGCCGGCAGTTTCTCGTGCTCGAGTGCCTCTTGCGTGTAACGGGCCGCCTTGTAGGCAGCGAGAAATGCACCAAGAGTCAGCATGCCGAGGAGATATGTCGAAACCGTGAGCGAACAAACCGGATCACCATAAATGCAGCGCGCTGGATGTGCGCCAATCGCTACCCAGTAGGGAATGGCCGGACCTAGTGCGACGGCGACAAGAATTACAGCAGCAATCGCGACCCACAGCGTCCGGATATGCTGAAGCCTCACGATCGTTCTATTCGAACCGACGTGATCGTATTGCGAACGGTCTTCAGCGCGGGCGTCTCTGAGACGCTAACAATCTGCGCAATAGTCTTTGCCAAACTCTGCATTTGCTCCGCGTTGATTGCTAAATCGCGCGCAGCGAATACTAGGCAACCTTCTTTCTCGTCAGTCCGAACGTATTCGGCACCGAGGTCGACTACTAGCTCATTCAATTCCTGAGCTAGCGGGCTCTTAGTCGCGGAACTTAATCGATCGGCCCCATGTTGCGGGTCGACAGCAGCTTCGTTCGCTTTTACGGACGCTCCGTCGGCTTCGTCGGTGTCCTGTAGCCGCTCCCCGTCGCCGTTCATGCGAAACGCTTCTCGCCCGCGGCCTGAGAGCCTCGTTTTCCGACCGTCAGCTTGCCAGAATCGATAAGCCTCTAATATCGAACGGGCCCGGCTGCGGTCGCAGAACTACGCAATCGTTCGGCTCTCGCTTTAGGTGCAGTGGTCGGAGATGCTTTGAAGTCGCTGGTGAAAGCCGTCGCGGTCGAAACTAGTAATGCCCGAATGCGGGGATTTGACTGCTAAAGCGTTTTGCAGCAGCAGTCGCTCCCGGTAGACGTACCGGCAATTGCGCTGGCCGGCATCTACGCTTTCATCGAAAGCGTTATCGAGGTCGGCAGCGATAGCATCGAGCTGACCGCCATAGTCTTCAGCTCCAACGTGCGTACACGCCAGATGCGCATCCGCCGACCGAACAAATGCCGCTAAGGCCGCAGAGTGATCACGTGCACTCAAGTCGACGGCGCGATCGCGGATGTCATCGGCTCGATCTAAACAGGTCGCCGCTACCGCACGTGCAGGGAGACCCAGCATCAGCATCCCGCTAGAAAGTGCGAGGACCGTGAGCAGGATGCTAACGCCTTCCCAAGCACGGCGCAACATTAAGCAAAGTACCTAAGATCATTTAGTGGCAGCATGCGCCGCAGACTAGCATGCCGCACGGGGGCGGCGCAAGGTACGAACGTCCTTGGACCGTCGAGGTACGCCTGCGGACGCGATGTACGGGCGGCTCTACGGCGCGGCGCCGCGAAACGCGCACATGCGATTCCGGGAGGTCGCAAGCATGCAGATACAAGCCTTGTTCGTTTCCGCGGTTCTTGCCTTGTCCGTCGCGCTCGTGCCGGCCGCGGCCGCAACGCTGCCGTCGACAGTCATAGTGGCAGCCGCGCCCGCGATGTTCGATACCGAGGCCGCCGCGCAAAAGCACTGCCCGCGCGACGTCGTCGTTTGGTTGAACATCCCGACCGGCGTCTATCACGAGCGGGGCATGCGGTGGTACGGCCGCACAAAACACGGCGCGTACGTGTGCAAGAGAGAAGCCGACGCCGCCGGCGATCGCGACACGAGGAACGGCCAGTGAGGCTAAGTCCGCATTGCTACGTCAGAGCTCTGGCCTTTTCGCTCGGAACTGCCGTTGTTTCGACCGCAACTGACGCATCTGCCACCGAGCACATCAGCATGCTTCAGTACGTAGCGCAGCGTGGATCTATGCTGGGGTTCGCGCACGATGATGTGACGCGGTTCGTTACTTACGGCAACGTCATCCCCGCTTGCGCCGAAGTCGCACGAGCGTTCCCTGATATGTCGGCCGTGCCTCCTCAGCAGGTTCGCCACGTGATACGTCTTCAGGCTGTCTGCCGCGCGGGACTTAAAAGCCGGAACGCGGGCTTAGGCGTATTTCGCGTCGAGGACTCCCTGCTCGGCCTCACGTGCATTAGCCTGAGGATGATGGAGCCCGCCGCAGACCTAAAGCCGGCGTGCAGTATACCGTCTTCTCTGCCGGCCCCTCCATAGGATAGTGCACATGAGAAAACCGTGGTTCGTGCTTTGCGTGCTGATTGCGCTTGCAGGAGGCTATTCGGCCACCCGCGCGACTGAACAAACGATCGTAACATTCGACGGCGCGTGGTGGACGAGTCTTGACACTTCCCAGAAATATGCGGCCGTTGAGGGCATGATCGTGGGCTACCAAGCCGGTTATCAGCGCGGCGCTGGCAACGCGGTCGAATACATGTCTCCAAGCGAGGCGAAGGCGCAAGGTTTTCCCGCAGCTTTCAAGGCGTTTTCGGCGCGCGGTGCAGCGCTGTACCAGCGTGCTATGAATATGAACGATGCCGGATCCGATCGCACGTTTGGAACAATGACTAACGAACTCGATGCTTACTTCGTGAATCAGCCAACACGCGCCAAAGAACTCGTAGAGTACCGAGTTTGGTGCGCCATTACGAGCGGAGCGCACTGTAAACAATAATCTCCGGTTCTCGGCCACGCAAGCGATCCAACGATACCGTCGCGAGGAGGTGGCCGCTTGCAAGTGCTAGCCAGGCCAACTCGGACGCGCACTTGAAGCCGCATGTTCGGAACAAATTAAGAAACGATCTGTCGGCAATTCAATCTGGAGAAGCACATGGGAATCGTTGAACCGCTCAAATTGAGCGTCACCTATGCGTTCGTAAGGTCGCGACAACTTGACGGAACATACCCTGGTAATGATCAAACTGGCGTTTGGATGCCAACTGATTTGCGAATCCGCGCTGGTTGGGGGAAGGTGTTCGAAAGTGATTGGCCGCGTTCATCTCTTGCCAACTGGCCTCCCGCTGAACCCCCCGGTCTCGACGTTAAAGCTCAGAAGCTCAGATCTCTATATTATCAACGAGTGCGCGATATTGATGATGCACGCTCAACATTGGATCATCACGGACCGTTCGCCGCGGCGTTCGATATTGGACTAGCGTGGTTCAAATACACTGACGGTATAATAAGCACAACCCCCGATCCTCTCGAAAAAAAAGAGGCTCACGCTGTTATGATCATCGATTATGATGATACAAACCAGTGTCTGCGCGTTCGCAATTCGTGGGGCACAGGTTGGGGAGAAGCTGGTTATGCGAATTTGGCATATAGCGTCTTTTCGTCGACAATGACCGATGCTTGGACGATCTCTGCCGAGACACCGGAGGATATATGGGCCCCTTCGAGCGCGAACAAGTCGTGCGTCAAAACCTGGGGTATGCCTACCATGTCAAGAGGCAAAGCTGTGCATGGGATCGATTTGGTTGCGGCAACGGGTGAACGGAATGGCTGGGCGTTCGTTGTAGAGCGCGACGACGTTTTAGACGTCGAGGAATTTTTTATACGTCCGCCCCAGCGACGCCGCGGATTGGGCAAAAGCTTGTTGGCCGAATGTCTCGACCTCAGCAATAGGAAAGGGCTGCCGTTGAGATTTTTGGTAACACACGCGGATTACTTGACTTCAAACCTCGCCGCGATGCGCGCTCTATTTGCAGCCTCCGGCTACGCCATGCACTCAAGTCCGCTCCAGTATGCCTCCGCGATTTTCGAAGCAGGTAACCCGGCCACCGGTCTGGCCGCTGGCAACGTGCGTCCATCAGGATTGCCTCCGCGCCCGGCATATCTTTCGCAAGTTCGATAACAATGTTTCGCGCGTTCTTGACGAGCGCGGCGTGCCGCCGGCGGAGTAGGGTTGGACGCCTGTGCCGTGCCGGGAAGCCTCTAATATCCAATGCCCTGAGGTCACGAGGAACAGCGAGCCGTTTGCGCAGACAGGACCGATCGACCTACGCTGTCCAGCGTGTCAGGTGCTATGCGACTTGCCCTTCGGCGGAATCGCGCTTTCGACGACGAGCACCCCCCTGCTGTCGGCGGTGATCACATGGCCGTCTTGCCGTATTGCGCCGATGATCACGGCCGGACCGTCCGTGTGCTCGACCTCCTCGATCTGGACCGGCTCGTCGACACCATTGTAGCCGTGCTCATTGTAGGCGAAGACCTCGCCATCGTCGTCCTTGGATTTCATGTTATCCCCCTCGAATTTATAGGTACCCGGCGCCGGCATGAAGATCACTTCCGGACGCAAGAAAGACATGGTCACCCGCTCCGCGGCAGCGGCGCGCCTCGCGATGGCCTGCGCCTGCGCGTCGACCGGGTCCGGCGGTATTACTGGTCGCGCCATGCCATGACGTTCAGCAAAAAATTCGCCTAATCGGGCGCGCGCTGTCGTATGGACGACCGTCGCTCGGCCTGCTAGGATTAGGCCCCATCTTTAGGCGTTTGCTCGGAGGTGTGTGCGGCACATGGACTCGCTCTACCTAACTGTCACGTCGCAGGGAGAACGCTTTGTTGCGACGAGTGCGGCGCCGCGCATCTGTTCGCTCGGAGCGTCGCCTGAACAAGCCACTGAGAGCGCCCGGCTCGTGGCCCTTGCCATGTTTGGCGGCGGACCGCGCCCGGCCATGCTCATCGACCGGATCACGCAGCCCGGGCTTTCGACGCTCGTCATGCAACCGCTCGAAAAACCGTTCACCATCGGGAGCATAGTACAGAAGGTCGGCTGGCGTTATATGGCGTCCGTTCCTGGCCGGGTTTGAAGCTGGCTCAGTAGTGGACGTGATGGTGCTGTGCCGGTGCGGGCACCCCTCCGGTCTGCATACCGAAAACGGCTGTCGCGCCGGCCGATATCAGCCTTGTCCCTGCATGTTGGATTCACGTTTAGCAATGGAGACCGCAGTCGCGGCCGTGCGAGTACCGTCACGGAAAGAATCGGTCAGCAACACGATAACGGGCAAGTGAGGTCATGGAGTTTTTGGCCTGGCGGTACACTGAACGGCTAGGTATGCGCATTTCGATGTCGTCGAATTCTAGCCACGATATGGCCTTGCATTGGCCGTGCGGTTGCGCGCTTCAGGGAACACGGGAGACGACCGTGTACGTGCCGTGCGAGACGCATGAGCGGCGTCCGATATAGCGCCTGCCGCATTCAGCGAAGTCAAGTGAAGACGCTTAAAGCATGGCCAATGCAACATTCGTCAAGCCCGTCGACTGGCGACTGAACGGCGTCCCGCACCCAATTGGACAGTTGTTTTCGTTCCACTAGGGACGCAAATCACACATCGTGTAAATGTTCGTACCCTGTCGCTTGCAGCTCGTCACAATTGAGTAAACCCCCCTGCGCTAGCAAGAAATCATGATAGGCTGGCTCCATGATAGCCGTGAGTGCGTAGTGCGCGTGGCCTGCTCGTATCTAACGATACGTGGTGAGCCCTGCAAGGCCGCCGCTTGCTGGATGTGCCCAAATTGTAAACGAGTAGCCTGCGGCACACACGTACAGCGGCAAGGCGGCGGTGGCCGCTGTTTGAATTGCAAAAACACTGTTCAGCGGTTGTATGCAGACTAACGGGCATGCATTTTCGGACGGCGTCTGAGCACCCTCGGTGCAACCGACGAGGTTTAAGCTCATTCGTTAGTGCGCACCGTGTTCGATATTAGAGGCTTATCGGACTCGTGCTAATACGTTTTCTTCTTGGTTTGCACCGGGTTGGGGTGCTCTGTCGGCGCCGGGGTCGGCGCATGCGTTGATTCCACTACAGGCCCGCCGATATGGACGTACGGCTTTGCGAGATCCCATGCTGGCATTTCAATAAGGGCAAGAACACCGAGGACAATGGCGACTATCCAGCCCGTTCTACCGTCTTTGTTCTTCGCGAGCGTCTCGAGGTTCCCCCATTGTAACACTTTACTAAAACGGACGTCTGGCTAAATGTTACAGAGCGCGCTTACGACTGTGTTGTCATCAGGCGATGCGGAAGTTCCCCCCGATAATTGGAGACCCAAAGGTGCGGGCCGGCCAGATCAATGGGTGCGCTGGCTACATGCTCGGGGGCCATTATCTAGGTCTTCTGGCCTAGCAAATGCTCAATTTCCAATCGGCGCTGCGCTGTCGGCGGAAATGCTTCGTCAGAATCCATAACGCGAAGAATCTGAATCATCGGTCGATCTTCATCTGTTGCGAAGATATCGTCATTTCGCGCGGTATCGTTATCACCCGAAGTAGAGAGGACCGCCGCGACTCGGTTTGAGCCTGGATCATAAAATCCATAGAAGCGTTGGAACGGACAAGCATGTGGTTCGCATTCATCGAAAATAACATATTGGCGACCATTTTGATCCACGAGCAGTTTTAGAGTCGATGCAACTCCGCCCGCGCCTTCTATCCATCGCGCTGACTTGCCGCGAGAAGTTCGCTCGGCGTCTTTAACGGCAGCGTTGAATGCGGAAGCGAACTTTGGATCACGGCGGTATAAGTCAAACGCATACGTAGAACCCGAGAGTGACGTCCCATCAAAGCTCGCGGGAAGCACTCCCGCTCTGAGCCCGAGAAAAAGCCGCTGGGCGGTTTCGATGTCGCTGACTTTCGGTTGCGTCGATTGAGTTTGTTGCGGCGCTGCCACCGGCGTGCCGGATGACCCGCTGAGATCCTTAGCTGCGTTGATTTCAACCGCAAGCCGATCATGCAAGTCCGACATCCGGCTCCATATGCTATCCCACTGTGAACGACTTGCAGCCTCCTGTTCGTCCGAGGTCCTGTAAAGCGCAGCGACGTCCTCACTCGACCGATAAAATTGATGATTAACACTTGCGGCGACGCTGTCGTCGATGTCGCTAGCAGCGCGCAGCCAGTCGGAGAGACCCGTACCTTCTGCTTGGGATGCGGCGGAAATGTCAGCAATCAACGACGACGTAGTTGCTTCACCGAAGTGGTCGCCTAAGGCAGTAGCCGCACCCCGCGCAGCATTCGCCTTCGCTTCTGAAAGCGCTCCGAGCTGTTCGACATCATCCTTTTCGGTATTAATGTATCCGAGAATGTCCGCGTCGTCGCCCGGAGTTTTACTGTAGAGGTCGTGACGCTGTTGGCTCGCTTCCTCAGCATCCATTAGGACTTTGTCGTATTGATCTTTTGACGAAGAAAACTGCGCAAGTGTCGCATCGATGCGAGAGCCTAGCGCGCTTAGGCTTCGAAAATTCGCTAAGGCTACAGCTTGAGCCGCGGCGATGCGTGCTCGGTCCGCCGCGGCTGCGACATCGCGTTGGTGTTTTTCTACTCCGAACACTACGCCCGCACCGACAATGCAAATTAAGAAGACAAGGCCGAGGACAGTCCCTACCCGCTTCATTTTGATAGCTTCTTCAGCGAGATAATCATCTCGGTACTCATGGAAGGTCGCCTCTCCCGGCGCGCAGCGCCTGACAGAGGGTGCGTCGGTGAAGCGCTCTGACTCCTGCTTGCCCGATCATATCCAAGCTTCACGCTGTCGAAGGAACGTGTTGCCGAGCTTAGGCCGGATGTCGACGGACAGCTAGTCGGCGAGGCCAACAACGTTCGTTTCTCTTTTTTCTTCCAGCCGACCGGAAAGTGCCGCAACTCACGAGCTTCGGCTCCGTGCGTCCGCGAATCGCCTTGGTGACCCCGATGCGTTCGAGCTCCTCGGCGGTGCTCACGCCGTCGTCGAAGCAGCCAACGGTCGGCTGTGGACCGACCTGCCTGTTTGCGCCACCTCATCCATTCAGGGATCGTACGTCGCCGCGGCAAACGCAGTGCGCTCGCGGCGCTCGGCGTTGCTGAGGTGGTGGCACCATAATTCAGCGACCACGCTCGGGTCGTCTTCAAATGGAACAAAGTCAACCGCGATCACGACGAAGCTGTCTTGGCCACCGCCATCTTCCGCCGGGATATGCAGTTCTTTGCGATGCTCGTCGGACAGCTCAATGTTAACAAATTCACCGACGCATGGAACTCGCTCAAACGTTTGTTCGAGATTCATAACCCGCGTTAGAGTCTGCGTCGGACCGTAGAGATGAACAAAGACTGATCTCATTCAGAAGCCTTTCGAATTTCCGCGCGTCATCAACACGCCGTAGCAGAATGTATCGAGCAGATCTAGGCCGTCGCTCGCTTTGGAACCCACGCGGAAGTTCGTCACCTGTTTGATGAGGTGGTTGGCCGAGATACGCTTGTGGACTTTCGTCTTGTTGTAGGCGCGATCGGTGATCTTCACGTCGCCGGCATAGACGTACGGGCTCGCTGCAATCGCTCTTTCGTCTTTACCTAGAGCGGTAAGCTTTGAGTCGATCGCATGTGCCGGCCAGCCAGCATTGCGCGCCTGCTGCAGAAGCACGATGCCCGTGCCCTTTTCCTCAATCAGGGCGCCCGCCGAACCGTTCCGCGCCCCGCAGATCCGCGCAAGATCCTCGCACCGCTGAAAGATGGTCGGGAGCCAATTCGCCTGATCGGCCCCTTCGATAGACAGGACATCCCAATCGAGGATGAGCGTTTGCGGGTGCGTCAGGCTGTTGTAGCTCCACCACGTTACGCCGGTGGAGTTGTGCTCGGTGCCGCTCTTAATCGCCGTGTCGACCGTCGCGAGCACCACATCGCAGCGATCGGGGAACGGAGCGGGAGCCCCATTAATGAGCAGCGAGTCCAACGGGAAGAACGCAACGCCCGACCAGTCGACGAACTCGGCGAGGTACTCTTGCCGGTAGACCTCTGGTGAGTTTTCGAGTTCGAGCTTGGCGACCTCATCGGCGGGCAGGTAGGGATTCGTCGACGTCGGGGCGTGGAACTCGACGAACTCGCTCTGCGGGTCGTTGCAGATTGTGTAGAACCAGTTATCTTCGTCCTTGCCGGCGGGCGTAGAGAACACCCAACCAACCCCCCCGAAGTCGAGCAGCGTCGGCTTGATCGACTTGGACCAGATCTCTTCCATCTCGGGACCAGCGAACGCAGCTTCGTCAATCATGACGCCGTGATAATGGCGAGAGCGACCGGCGCGCTTGTTATTGAGCGTCCAGAAATCGACGCGCCCCCCGCCCGTGCAGCGAATGACCCCATCGATTTTCGAAGCCGAAATCGTGATCGGGTCAAGGATCTCGAAAATCTCGCGATAGGTCTCGGACGTGATCTTGTAATCGGGAGCGAAAAGGCCCCATGATTCGCCGCGGGCAACGCGATCGCAAATGATCGTTGAGGCCATCGCCGTCTTGCCCCAGCGCCGCCCGCACCGGATGACCTTATATCGGCCCAGCACCCTCCACGCATCGATCTGGCCGCTATGCAGCTGCGGCAGCGTTATTGTGGGAATTCGGGCAGTCCCCCGACGATTGTGATTTTCACGTCGGAAGGGACCGCATCGGCCTTCGGCGGCCCATAGAACTCGCGGAAGCGGCGCTCGAGCACCCAGGTGGCCTGAGACGATCCGGTACCGCCCTCGAGCGCCTTGCAATGGAGATGGACTCCGCCACGCGCGACAGCGCGCATGATCCGATCGGCAAAATCCGGATACTGTTCTATCCAACGGTGAGCGGTGCTGCGGCTGACCCCCTCCGCCTCCGCAGCGAGAGCGACCGGCACGCCAAGCTCGAGATGGGCGCAAATCGCCTTCGCGATCGCTGGATCGACTTTCGCCTTTGGCGGTCGGCCGACGGGGCGGACTGTTTTCGGTCGTTCGCTCATGTGAATTGCGTGCCTGATAATGGGTGGTTATCGAGTGCACGGATGATCTCGCCGACGACCGGAACGAGGCCACCCATCAGAATTGCGCCGTTGCGTTGATCGACGTCGCTACGTTCGAAGCGGTCGAGTTGGTAACGTGGACGTTCACGGCCGGCTTCGAGGAGCGCGCCGCGCGCTGCGAGGCATAGAACTGCTTCGAAATGAGCGCTTCGAACTTATCGGCGTACGCATTTTGCGAGGGGTAGGAGTGGCCGCCGTAGGTCTGCGGCGCATTGAGTTGCGCCTGCGATTCATCCCAGCTCCCCTCGCCACCGTACCATCCGAGGGCGATCATGCGCAGGATCTTCTTCGGGTCACTCGTCCGCTTCTCGGCATCGTGCAGCAGCTGCCCATAGAAATCGTTAAAGGCGGCAGTCTGCGCCTTCGGGCTGCCGAGGAAGTTGGCGCGACCGCGAGCAGTGCTCGTCGACCCGTACTTCGCGATCCACGCCTTGCCGAGGTGCGCGTCCGCCGTGCCGGGCATGAACTGCCACCGTCCAAGCGCGCCGCTATCGGCGTTGACGGACGTCCAGGAGCCTTCGATGCTTCCCAGCGCGTCGGCGGCTGCAGTGCGCACAATCGGCGTGCTCAGAGACCTCAGAGTCGGCGCGCCGACGATGCGCTCAAAGACCTGCGCAACGCTCGCGGCCGCGTGTTGAAGGCCGTGAAGCGCGGGGGTGACGCGCCGCTGAATGGTCTCGCCCAGCGACGCCGCTGCCCCCTTCTCCCCGGTGAGTGCGCCAAGCACTTGCGCGATGACCGGATCGGCGCCGGAGAGGTGATTGATCGCAAAGCTCTGCGCGGCGATCCCCGCACCCTCGACGGCCTTCTTGAACGTCGCCGCGTGCGAGACAGCAGTGCGCGTGAGATTCAGCCGGCCAGCATTGCGGGCTTCCTCGGCCTGCGATGCGGCGAGGGCCGCCGGTCCTAGCTTGAGCGCATTCCGAACATCCCCGATGTCGCCGCCGAACGACCGGTACGCCTGGACCGCCGGGATGTTCTCGAGCGGCACATCCGGCATGGCCTGCGCCGCCTTGACCACGCCGCCGAGCATTTTGTAGGCGAGATCTGAGGCCGTCATGATCCGGGCTTTGTTGAAATCGATTCCGAGCAATGACAAAGGGCCGATATTGCCCAGGTTGAGCTGCGCGTTGGCGGCGGCTTGCAGTGCTCCCGGGCCCATAAACTGCTGGCCGTAGACGCCGAAACTCGCTTCTTGGCCCGGCGTAATGCCTTTGCTAAACGCCGAGCGCTGACGCGTGACCGCAGCGTCCGCAAGGGCCTTTGCCGCAGCTCCAGCACCTCCGACGGCCGCGGCGATCGCGCCGGCCGCAAGTCCCACGGGCCCAAGCGCAGAGAGTGCTCCTTCCGCTACGCCAGCGAGGCCGGAGCCGACTTTGCTGATACTGGCATCGGCTGCGCCGGAAAATGCCTTCCACGCGCTTTGTCCCGTCGTGCCGATGTTCCGCACCGACTCGTGCATCGTCGAGAGGCTCTTGTTGTTCGAGGCGGTCGCTTTCGCAAACGCGCTCTGAGCAGTGGTAGCGTCACGCAGGTGCACCGCAATAAGATCGGCCTGTGCCGCGGCTAGTGCGAGAGACTCTTTTGCGGTCGCCCCAGCGCCGCCCATCGCCTTGTTGAGTGACTCCCATTTCTCGGGCTGCTCGTCGAGCGATTCCGAATAGCCCATAAAGAGGTCCAGGAATTTCTGAAATTTCGAATCATCGAAATCGATCGAAATAATAGGGCGAGCCATAGATCTACCGTCCTTCACTTCGTGACAACCGACGCGAGCGGCATCCGATGTCGCAGTATCTCACGCTAGCCCTCAAGTGTCAGCACCGACGTATCGGAACGAACGGCGTCACGCACGGGACGACCGGGCTTTCGCCCGACACGGGTCGCGTCGTGCGTCCGATAATAGGACCGTTACTGAAAACGATGAGCGGGCTCGCGCGTAACGCGCGTGGGCGATGAGCGTTTCGGAAAATGTCTCAGATGACATCATCGGCCTCGATCGTGACGACGAGGCGGATGGGAACCTCGTCCTCGGGAAGAGCGTCCTTGCGGACGTAGACGTACCGCACCGGCGCGGTCACCTCATCGGCTTCGTAGCGCCAGTTCCGCATCGTCTCTTTCTCGCGGTGCAGGCGGACCTCGATCGGCTCCATCATCGATCCGCCATCAGAGGGACCGCAATCGCTGTTCCAGCGCCTGCTCTTGCCGATCCAGATATGCGTCGCGTTCGGCTGTTGTGGCGAAACGCGCCGGCGTGCTTGGGGCAGGCCGGCTGAGACGCTTCGGTCTACGGCGGGCTGCGGGTTCGGGTTGTTCCGCTTTACGCGCGATCGGTGTCGGGGTTGCGATGGCAAGTCGCTCGAGAACCGCGGCGCAGAAGGCTTCCGCGAGGACCGGCTCCAGCCAAAACGTTCGTTTGTGCTCATCGCCGATTGAGCGAGGCTTTGCGAACGCCGGTTTACCCACGGGCGCGAAGATGCAGATGTCGAACTTCCCGAACCCCGAGACGGCGATCGTTGCTGCGGCGACGAGACTGCCGTACTTTAGGCGCTCAACGGCCACGATGCGGAACGCTGGCTGCATCATGACGTTGCCGGCCCTGAGCGCTCGACGCAGCGCCAGCAAATCCAAGAGCCGTTCGCATACTGGACACAGCGATCGATCTTCAGACAGCAACCGCACAGGCGTCCGCCGGCACTGAGGGCGCCGATCGCGGCCGCTACAACCGCTGAGGCTCGTGCTACTTCGACCGGTGAGCCACGGCGGTCGCAGACTTCGTACTCAACGAGCACTGCGCGGATCGCGTCGCGGTGCGGGCGAAGCCGCGTTACCCAAGCGTCAAGTTCGTCAGCCGGCGCGCGAACCCGAACCTCGGCGCCGACGACGGTGAATTCAAGCCCGCGCCGCCGCGCCTCGACGACGAGCGCCCACGCGTTCAAAGCATTGCCTCGGCGACCGGCGCACTGCTTTTCGACACGGCAACGGGCTCGACGGGGCTGTTTTCGCGAGTGCGGTCACGGTCACGGTCAATATATATATCTGACCGCTGACCGCGTTCGTTTAAGGACGACGAGGAACGGTCCCCGTCCGAAGGGCCGGGGGACGCGTTCTCATCTCCGGATCGGCCTGCGCGGTCACGAGTGCGGTCAGACGTGACCGCGTTCAAACCCCCGTCGCTACTGTTGTTTACGCGAACGCGGTCACGAGTGCGGTCACGAGCGACCGGGTTCGCGAGTGTCGGGGCGACCTGATCAGGCAGCCCGTACAGCGTCTTTCGCTCTATTTTTCCGATTACGACGATCGTTTTGGCCTTCTTGAGCTGTTCGAACGCCCGTTTCATGTTGCCGCGGTCAGCGCCGAGGGCGACGATTGTGAGCGGCCCCTCGGCCTCGAGCCGGTCCAGAATGGCGCTCTCGGCGTCGGTGACTTTTTCGGCGACAGCTTCCGGCGAGGTCGCGTCGGCCGCGATGATAATCGAGCATGGTGGCTCGCCGGACTCGAGCCGCGCGGTAATGGGCCACTCCGTTCCGGCCGCTACACCGTCGAGCGGGAAGCGCGTCTTGTCGACCTTGAGCGCATGCATCGGCCGGCCGTCGCGGGATTTCAAGACGAGGTGAATATCCACAGCTGCGATGATGTCTCGGGATCCGCTGACCCGTTCCCGATCGGAGTTAGAGACGGCACCGATCTTTCGAACGTGATGTGCGACCACCGCTGCGCAGTCGTATGCTTGGCAGAGGCGCAGTAGGACCGCGAATGGACGGCGGACCTCGCCAGCATCGTTCTCGTCAATTTCGAAGAGCGCCCGAAGCGTATCGAACACGATCACCGCCGGGCGGATCTGTTCAATGAGCCGCTCAAGCCGCTCGCAGTCCTGGTCGTTGAACCGAAATGTGGCGAGCCCGTCGCAGCCTTCGAAGATGATCCGCCCGGGCGGTACCGCGCCCCCGAATCCGGCCACGGCTTGGTGCACGTACTGCCTGAGCAGATCGCGCCCCATTTCGCCATTAATGTAGAGCACGGGACGCCCCGCCGCAGCTGTCTCGAATCGGCCGGCCGCTAGCGCATCGAGAGCAAGCGCCACTGACGCGTGCATGAGGAACGCCGACTTGCCGCCGCCCGTATCAGCCGACACCAGGGTAACACCGCGCTCGGCGATCAGATGCTCGACCACGAATTTCGGCGGCTCGTACGACTGGCAAAGCAGATCCGCGGCGTCCAACGTTTGGAGACCGGCATCAGCGCCATCGGTTTCCAAGCGTTCTCCGGGCTTCGGCGCTGCGGAAAGCGCCATCGCCTTTTCGACGAGGTCCTTAAGTTGGTCGACGGTGCCACCTTCGGCAATCCAATCCGAAACGTCGAAGCCATCGCTACGCATTCGCATCAAGCTCCACGATCCGCACGTCATTGCAAACGGCCGTTAAAAGCGCCCCGCGCTCAGCCGCTGCCTCACGGCCCGGCGCGTCGCAGTCGGGGATAACGACGATTTGCTTCGCTCCCCGGAAGTGCTCAGTGAATTCGGGCGTATACTTCCACGCCGCACCACCGGCGTTTGTGGTGGCACAGAAGCCAAGCGATTCTAAAGACTCAACGTCCTTTTCACCCTCCACGACGAAGATCGTTTGGCCTTCGGCTTTGCGCTCGAGTAACTGCGGTAGGTGGAATGGAATGCGTTCTACGCCATCCATATGCCATGTGTGTCCGCCATGTTTGTCGCATCGGCGCTGACGAAAGGTCTTCGGGAAGAAGCGCACCACTTCGTAAATCGGAGTGCCGGCTGCGTCTTGATAGACGTACACCTTTTCGATGCCGCGCTGCGACGCTGTCATCTGCGGCCTTTCCTCGCTGGGAATAACTCACGCAGTTTTAAACCAACGGCAGCCATTATCGCAGCGATGGCGCAGCCGGAAAAACAACGGCAAAGAACCGTGCCGTCAGCAACTTCGCGAATGCTCAGCGAGGGCGATCGATCGTCATGCGCTGGGCAACGAGCAATCCATTTTCGACCCGGCAATTCACGTACGCCATCGAGCCGCGGAAGCAACAAATCAATCGGCCGCAAGAGATCGGTCCAATTCCGCAGCGATCTGTGACCCGAGTCGCGCGTCCGGTAACGACATGTTAACGTGCACGCCATGCTCGGATTCGAGCATCTCCAAAATAGTAAGGAGGCGCGATGCGTCGTCGCAGTCGCCAAGTAGCGCAAGGCGTTCGCCTGCTCCTCCGCTTGCAAAGGCAGCCATCACATCATTCATTGCGCCTTAACCATGCTGCGTGCGATCCAAGCCAGCAATTCGCTAAACGCGATCCTTCGGTCAGCGCCGATCCTGACGTAACCGATTTCACCTGAGTTGATCAGACCGTGAATCGTCGTTCGGCTGCAGCCCAGACGTATCGCCGCCTCGCTAATCGTCAACAACAGGGACTCGCAGCTGCTTTTGGGCTCGGACCGGTTCCGCGCGTCGCGTTTGTCTGTCCGTGGAAGGGCGTTCATGTTCGTGAGCGTAGTTGTTACAAACGGCAATTTCCTAATGCGAGCATATCCACTTGACGACAGTGAATGAAAATAAGAAGGGTCTCCGGTGGCGCAAGACGGCCAACGCCATACTGACCGCGGCTGGTGTCAAACAGTCTTCCTTGGCCGCGGAGATCGGCGAAAAGGCGGGCTACGTCAATCGGTATTTGACGGGGAGGCGGATGCCGTCGCTACACGATGTGGAGCGTATCAATCGCGCGATCGCGCAACTCTCAGGCCTCGATAGAGTCGTCGACCTTCTCGAATTCGAAGCCCTCGCTAGCGGACTGCTCCCGGCGCGGGCTCTCACCGCCGAGGAGTTGGCCCGGGGCGCCAACCGCATTCTTTCGTGGTACCAGAGCTTTCTCAAACCGGGAACCACGAAGCGCATTATGGGGATCGCAGACACATTCGGTGAGTCGGCACGGCGCAGGCTCTTTATCCGCCTCAATCTTGCGCTCCGGAGTATCGTGCTGGGGCAACTTCTGCCTTCCGAGCGCCCTGTCGGGCTCAGCGCGGTCATCGAGGCGCTCATCTCGAGCGGCATCCCGCTCGACGGAATCGAATCCGAACAAAGCACAAAGCTGCTCGCCTGGGAGCGCTTCGAATGTGTCGTGAACCACGAGATAGCCGCCGCCAATCCGGGTGCTTCGGCGCGTGAGCGCCTCGCCGCAGCTGGGCGCATTCGCGATGCCATCGATGGCATCGCGCTCGCTGCCGTCAATGTGAAGCCGGACTTCTCGGGACCGGCAGCTTTGATGGAGGTTACTAAGCCGGCGAGCGGCGCGCGCGAAAGCACGTTTCATGACGGCGCCCGCGCCGTGTGGGCACCATTTCAGCCGAAAGCACGGCACTTCTTGAGCAATATTAACGTGCCGACTGCCGAGCCCATTGCAGGCCGTCCTTCGTCGCCGTCACGCCGCCGAGGCTCGCGGTGAGCGAGGCCATGAGCTCGCGTTTCACTTCGTACTCCGCGCGATCGTAGAGAGGCCAGAAGTTCGAGAGGAGCCGCTTCGCTTGGTCGAAGTTGCGCCCTTTCGAATCCGTCGCGTCAACGCGCGCGCGGAGTTCCGCGAGCCGTGCGCGATCAGCTTCGGCCTTGTTGGCAAGGCGTCTTAGCTGGCGCTCGAGGTCCGCAGCCGCGTAGCTGCCGCCGATCGCGAGATCCCAAACGCGAGCCCGCGCGGCTTCGACCGTTGCGGGCGCAGTGGAGCGCTCAAGCGTTGCAATCTCACGACGAACCGCCTTCGCGTCATCGGTAGGGCGTTCACCGGCAACCCAGCGCTTCAGTAGATTTTCGTCGGCCGTAAGCATTCCGATCTGCTCGCGAAACCAGCCCTCCATCCGCTCGGCATTAATTGCCACGAGGCAAACGCGGCATTGATAGTACCGAATCCGCTTTGCGTCATATACGACCATTTTTCCGGACGCAAGCTTCTTGCGAATCACTCCCGAGCTCGAGTGTCCGCTAAATGCGCGGCCGCAACCCGCGCAGCGTACGGCGCCGGAAAGCGGATATTCCGACATGCGGGTTTGACGCCATCGCGGTTTACCCGCGATGAGCGCTTGCACGCGGTCGAACAATTCTGGCTTCACGATCGTCCCGCGATAGCGACGCTGTACGAGTAATTTCTTCATCCGGTTTGATTCCCAGACGTGCTCGCGGCTGCGATAGATCGGCTTTCCATCGCTACCTAGCCGCGGCGTACGCACGACGTGAGGCGGCGCCCCTTCCGCAAAGCGGATCCCGATCGTCTTGAACCCAACGCCGGCGGCATACCACTCGAAGGCTTTGCGGACCCACTCCGCACTCTTGGGCGCGGGGGCGTCGCGCTCGCTGTCGAGCTGCAGCCCGTACGGCACCTTATTCGATGTCGGCTTGCCCTCACGTCGACGGCGTTCCCACGATGCGCGGGCGCGATTACTGCGAGCCTCGTTCTCGGCTTCGCCGCCCATCGCCTGACCAGCGAGCGCGGCGCGCTGCGCGAACGTCTCGGCTTTGATAACGCCAGCGTCGCGGACGAATAGTTCGACCTTCATACCCTTGAGCGCACGCGCGACGACGAGCGTGTCGGTCATGTCGCGTGAGAGCCTGTCCAATGAAGTCACAGCAAGCTGCTGCGGTCGCTTAGCGGCCGGCAGCTCTTGCAACGCGGCGATCATGCGTTGAAATTCAGGCCGGCCGATCGTCGTCTTGGCCGAGGCGCGCTCTTTGAAGATCGTGATGGCCTGGTCGGCTGCTGCCGCGTGCTTCCTAGCCCATCGCTCTTGTTCATCGAGCGAGAGTTCTTGCTCGCCCTTCGTCGTGCTGACGCGACAGTAGGCCCAGATTCCGTGCGGCATGGTCGATATGTGTTGACTCTATGCGTAATTTCCTTTATGCTCGCCGTGGGGATGTGTAAGGAGCATCAAGTCGATCTGGTGGACGCCGGTGCGGCGCAGGTAGCCGAGCACGATTCGTGTGCCGGCGCGTTCGGCGTTGGAGGTGGGGCCGGAACGTTCGAGTTCGCCGCCGGTGTCGATGAGGATAACGTGGTCGTGCGGGGTGCGGATGACGGCAGCATCGGCCTGCCCGACGTCGAGGTGCGTGATCTCGAGGCCGTGCGGGAAATGCATGAGGGCGGGGAGCGCGACGATGACGCAAGCGCTTGCAAATGTGCCGGCGGCGAGAGTCGCGCGGCCGTGCCGTAACGCGACGGCGGCGGCGATCGCCATGACGTCGTAGGCCACGATCGCGGTAATGGGTGGAGTCGCCAGCGTCGCGCGCGCGCCGGGGAACGCTGCAATCGTGCGGACGATCGTCTCCGCCGTAAGCAACAACAATGTTTCGAGTGGCGCGAGCGGCGGCAGCACGAGCGTCGCGATTCCGACGATGAGGATCACAGCGACGAGCGGTACGACGATCGCGTTAGCGAGAATTGCGAACGGCGCGAGCGTGGAGAAGACGGCGGCGGTCAGCGGCCAGGTACCGATCTGCGTCGCGCAGGTTAGTGCCAGTGCTTCCCGCACGCGCTCGTGCAGGGGTAGTGCCTCGAGAGCGCGCGCGATCGGTTCGGCGAAGAGCACGATGGCGGCGACGCACGAGAACGACAGCGCAAACGATGCGCTGCCGGCCGCCGCCGGCCACAAAAAGGCGACGACCAATCCCGCCAGGGCCAGAGCATTCCACGATGTCACCCGCGCGCCGCACGCGCGTGCCAGCAAGGCGACACCGATCATGGCCGCCGCGCGCTCCGACGGCAGATGCGCGCCCGTAAACCACGCATACGCGACGATCAGCACCAGCGCAATAGCGCACGCCGCGATGCGGTGCAATCCCAGTAGGGCCAGCAAAAACGCGACGAGGCCCGCGACGATCCCTAAGTGCAAACCCGCGGTAACGAGCACGTGCACCGTGCCGGTGGCTTGGAAGGCGTCGTGGAGGTCGTCGGGCAGCGTGCCGCGCTCGCCCCACAGCGCGCCGGCCAGAATCGTGGCCGACGGTTCGGGGATGCTCTCGCGTACCCGGTGCGAAGCGGCGGCGCGCAAACGCGCGGCCCACGCGCGCACGTCGTGCGCGTCCGGAGACGCACGCCCAAGCAAATGCACGCTCGCCAGCCGTCCGGCAAATCCATCGTCGCGTTCGATTTCGCGCATCGACGGTTCGCCCGGATTACGCGGCTCATCGAACGGTTCGAGACGGCCGCGCACGACGATGCGTTCGCCCGGCATCACACGCTCGCGTAACGTCGCGCGCACCGTTCCGACGCCGTCGATTGCAAGCGCGGTGCTTGATAGGCCGCTGTCCTCTTCCTCGCGGACATCGCCGATGACGGTCGCGACGTAACGGGCGGTGGCGCGTTCGCTCGTGAGCGTCGTGGGATGTCCACGGAGTGCCGAAATTCCGGCACCCGCCGCACACGCGAGCGCCACGGCAACGATGGTAATCCGCAGCCGGCTGCCGCGGCCACAATAAACCCACGAGGCCGTGCAAGCAAGCCCGACGGCCGTGCACGCCGCACCGGCCCACCCATGCTGCTCGGCGACGATCGCGAGGAGCGCGGCAATGGCGGGAACGAGCAGAGGAGCACGGCGCACGCGAATCTTTCACGCTTTTTACCAATGTAAACAAGCGAGCGGGATGGGAACGACCGGCGGGGGCGAAGCGTTTGTCCTTCATGCGCATCGTGGTTACCGGCGGCGCCGGCTTTATCGGATCGCATCTTGTCGACGCATTTATTGCTGCCGGCAACGATGTCGTGGTGATCGACAATTTGTGGGCGCACGGTGGTGGGCGCCGCGAGAATCTGCATCCGCGCGCGTCGTTCGTCCACATGGACATCCGCGACGAAGCCGTAAAACGCATTTTCCACGAAGTCAAACCCGACGTCGTGGTGCATCACGCCGCGCAGCACAGCGTTGCGATCGGTGCGCGCGATCCGCAATTCGACGCCAATGTTAACATCGTCGGTTTTCTCAACGTGCTCGATGCTGCGGTCGCTGCCGGCACGCGCAAGGTGATCTTCGCCTCGAGTGCGGCCACCTACGGCGACGTTAGCCAGCTGCCGGTCGATGAGAGCACGCTGCAGCGCCCCGTTTCGCCGTACGGTATCTCGAAGATGGTGTCCGAACACTATCTGCGCTTCTATCAGTCCGAACACGGCCTCGATTACACGAGCCTGCGTTACGGCAACGTCTACGGGCCTCGCCAGGATCCCAACGGCGAAGCCGGCGTGATCGCGATCTTCTGCGCGAAGTTTCTCGCCGGTGAAGGCGTGCGTCTCGACTGGGACGGCGAACAGTCACGCGACTACGTCTATGTGGGCGATGTCGTGCGCGCCAACGTCGCGGCCCTCACCAAGGGCTCGGGTGAAACCTACGTCATCGGCACCGGCAAAAAGACGACCGTGAATCAGGTCTACAAGGCGCTGGCTGCGGCCACCGGCTTCGAAGCGCCGATCACCCGGGCGCCGCGCCGGCCGGGTGATGCCCGCGAGATCTACTTCAACCCGGCGAAAGCCGCGCGTGAACTCGGCTGGAAGGCCGAGGTCGAGTTGAAGGCCGGGATGGCGGAGACTGTCGCCTACTTCCGCGAGCGCAGCGCGACTGCGCCCGCTCCCGCCTCCGCCTCCGCCTCGGTCTAGATGCGGTGTAGGAGCGGCTCGTTACGCAGGTAGCGGCCGAGGTTCTCCACCACGGTCGCGACGATGCGGCTGCCCGTCCGCGTTCCGCCCGCGCCGGCAACGTGCGGCGAGATGAGCAGGTTCGGCGTCGTCCAGAGCGGGTCGCCGTCGGGTAGCGGTTCCGGCTCGGTGACGTCGATCGCGGCACCGCCGAGCTGACCGTTTTCGAGCGCCGCACGCAGCGCTGCTGAATCGACCGTATCGCCGCGCGTGACGTTAATGAACAGTGCGCCTTTCTTGCAGGCCGCAAATGCAGCCGCATTCATGAGGTAGTGCGTTTCCGGTACGGAGGCGACGCACAGCACGATGGCGTCGGCGCGTGCGAGCACCGCGTGCAGTTCGGTGAGGGGGTGCATTTCATCGGCGAACGGCTCATCCTGCGGCGCACGCGCGAGCCCCAGGATTTGCATGTCGAACGCCTTTGCACGGCGCGCTACGTTTCGCCCGATGTTGCCGAAACCGACCACCGCCAGCGTGCGTCCTTCGAGCGCCATGATGGGCGGCGTGAACTTCGGGTCCCACGTTCCGCGCTTCGAGCGCTCATAGGTGGGCCCGATTTGGCGTGCCATGCCGAGCAGCAGCGCCATCGCGTGTTCGGCGACCGTTGGAGCGACGGCACCGCCTTGGTTCGTGATGACGATCGACGATGGAATGCCTTGCGAAACGATGCCGTCAACGCCGGCGGAAACGCACTGAATCCAGCGTACGGCGTTGTTTGGGCCGCGCAAGGCTTCGCCCAGCACCTTGCCTTCCGCGCCGCGCGGATCCGAAATCACGAGCACGTCGTTGCAATCGACGAGCGGCGCGATCTCCGTGAGGTCGCCGGCTTCCGTGAAGGCGATCTCCGGCATGGTGCTGAGGCGGTTCCGCACCTCTTCGCGGGCGATCCGGCCGCCGAAGGCAACGCGCAGACTCATGGACTTCCTTTCGTTGACGATGTGAACGTGGCGGGCAGCATGCCCGCGGCAAACAGTGTCTGCGCATACGGATGCTGCGGTGTGCGGGCCAGCGTTGCGGCCGGTCCGGTCTCGACGATCTTGCCGTGATACATCACGGCGATCCGGTCGCACATGCGCGCTACCAGCGGCAGATCGTGGGAGATCAGTAAGTACGAAAGACCGAAGCGTTCTTGCAAATCGAGCAGCAGGTTGAGAATCTGCGCGCGAATCGAGACGTCGAGCGCAGAGACGGGTTCGTCGAGCACCAGCAGCTTCGGTAGCAAGATCAGGGCGCGCGCGATCGCGATCCGCTGGCGCTGGCCGCCGCTGAACTCGTGCGGGAAACGTTCGCTCGCATCCGGCCGCAGGCCGACGATCGCGAGCTGCTCGGCGACGCGATCGCGGATCTCGTTCGCGCTGAAGCCGCCGGCGGCGACCAGCGGCTCGGCCACGATCGCGCGCACGCGCATGCGCGGGTCGAGCGCGCTGTATGGATTCTGAAACACCGCCTGGACGGCGGAGCGGAACGGGCGCAGCGCCTTCCCGCGCAGCGCCTGAACCGGCTCGCCATTGTAGAGTATCGTTCCGCCGTCCGGTTCGATGAGCCGCAGCACGAGCTTCGCCGTGGTCGATTTGCCGCTGCCGGACTCGCCGACGAGGCCGACGGTTTGCCCAGCCTCGACCAGGAGGTCGATTCCATCGACGGCGTGCACGCTGCCGAACGCTTTGCGCAGATCGCGCAGTTCGAGCAGCGCGCTCATGCGGTTGTCCCAGCTTTCCAGCAGCGCGCAACGTGACCCGGCGCGAGCTCGACGTTGGGCGGGACCTCGGCACGGCAGCGATCGTCGGCGAGCGGGCAGCGCGGTGCGAAACGACAGCCCGGCGGCACGTCGGCCAAATCGGGGGGCTGGCCTTCGATCGTGTTCAAGCGCCCGCGCGTGCCCGGTTCACCGTAGGCGAGCGCATCGATCAGCGCGCGCGTGTAGGGGTGACCGGGCGACTCGAAGATCTCGCGCGTGGTGCCGCTCTCGACGATCTGTCCGGCATACATCACGACGATGCGTTCGCATAGCCGCGCCGCCGCGCCGAAATCGTGCGTGACCAAAATGACCGACATGCCGCGCTCGCGCTTGAGCCCGGCCAGCAGTTCGAGGAACTGCGCCTGCAGGGTGGGGTCGAGAGCGGTTGTCGGTTCGTCGGCGATGACGAGTTCGGCGTTGCACGAGATCGCGATCGCGCCGACGATCCGCTGTAGCATGCCGCCGCTCATCTCGTGCGGATGCTGCCGCAGCCGCGCTTCCGGATCCGAAATCCCAACTGCTTCGAGCAGCGCGACGGAGCGCGCACGGACCTCAGCCGGCGGCAAATCGAGGTGCTCTCGCATCGTCTCGCCCATCTGATCGCCAATCGTAAACAGCGGGTCCAGCGCGACCATCGGGTCCTGGAAGATCATCGCGATGCGACCGCCGCGAATCGCGCGCATCGCTTCTTCGGATTCGGTTGCGAGGTCGTTGCCGTCGAAGGTGATCGTTCCGCCGCTAATCCTGCCGCCCGCCGGCAGCAGCCGCACGATTGATAGGGCGGTCATCGTCTTGCCGCAACCCGACTCACCGATGATTCCGACCGACTCGCCGCGCGCGAGCGTCAGCGAGACGCCGTCGACGATGCGAATCGGCGCGCGGCCGGCGGCGCGCGGAACGTCGACGCAAACGTCGCTAAGCACGAGTAGCGGCCCGCTAGACATAGCGTATCCGCGGATCGATGATGCCGAAGAGCAGATCGACGCCGAGATTGAGGAAGACCACCGCGGTCGAGGTGAGGATCGCCGCCGCTTGGATGAGCGGGTAGTCGCGCGCGTGAACCGCGTCGACCATCAGGCTGCCGAGTCCCGGCCACGCGAACACGGTCTCGACGATCACCGTGCCGCCGAGCAAAAAGCTTAGCTGGCTGCCGGCGAGCGCCGTGATCGGCACCAGCGCGTTGCGCAAAGCGTGTTTCCAGATGACCAGCGCGGGCTTGATGCCCTTCGCGCGCAGGTAACGCACGTATTCGGAACCCATCGCCTCGAGCATCGACGAGCGGGTGATGCGCATCGTGGCGGCCAGCGGATAGAGCGCGAGCGTGATGGCCGGGAGCACCAGCGACAGCACGCTCGTGCGGCCGCTGCTGGGAAACCAGCCTAGACCGACGGCGAAGATCATGATCGCGACGAGTCCGAGCCAGAAGTTGGGCATCGACTGGCCGAGCGCGGCGAGCGTGCGCAGTGCAAGATCGAGGCCCGTGCCGCGGTTGATCGCGGCCGCGACGCCGAACGCGATGCCCAGCACTTGCGAGAGCACGAACGCCGCGATGACGAGCTCGATCGTCGCCGGCAGGCGTTCGGCCAGCAGCGAGAGCACCGATTGATGGTAGTGGATCGACTGGCCGAAATCGCCGTGCACGAGCGCGCCCAAGAACACGAAGAACTGCACGTAGATCGGTTTGTCGAGGCCGAGCTGCGCGTGGATGCGCGCGATGTCTTCGGGCGTAGGTGAGTCGCCGGCCAAAAGATAGGTCGGATCGCCGGTCAGCCTTGCCGCCACGAACACGAACAGCAGCACGCCGAGCAGCGCGACGAGAGCAAGACCGATGCGCGTCCAGATGTAGCGCGCCATCAGATCTCGATCAAGCGCGGATCGAGCCGATCGCGCAGCCAGTCGCCGAGGATGTTCGCGCCGAGCACGGTGATCGTGATGCAGAGGCCCGGGAACGTCGGAATCCACCAGTCGCTCGAGACGAGGCCGCGGCCGTCGGCGATCATCAGGCCCCACGCCGCCGCCGGCGCTTGAATGCCTAGACCGATGAACGTAATCGACGCCTCCACGATCAGCGCCCGGCCGAGCTGCAGCGTCATAAGGATGATCGCGGTCGGCAAGATGTTCGGAAACACGTGCGTCGCCAAGATGCGTAGATCGCTGCAGTTCGCCACGCGTGCGAGCGCCACGTAGTCGGCATCGCGCAGCGTCAGTGCTTGGCTGCGCACCACGCGTGCGTAGTCGGCCCAGAAGATCAGCACGATGCTCACGAGCACGGTCGTGAGGCCGCCGCCGATCGCACCCCCGATGAGCAGCGTCAAGAGGATCGACGGGATCGACATCTTCACGTCGACCAGGCGCATCACGAGGTTATCGGTCCAACCGCCGAAGTAGCCCGCCGCAAGTCCGGCCGGAATGCCGATCGCCGCCGCCAGCGCGACGCCGCAAAACGAAACGATCAGCGCGGGGCGTGCGCCGGCGATCAATTGGCTGAGCACGTCGCGTCCGAACTGATCGGTGCCGAGTAAGAACGCAGCTTCGCCGCCGGGCAGCCACGCCGGCGGTTTGTGCGGCGCGAGCAAGTTCATGGCAGTCGGATCGTGCGGGTAGAGGAGCGGTCCGAGGATGCCCCACACGAGAACCGGCAGCACCAGCACGATTCCGAACCAGGGCAGCCGCCTCATCGCTTGAGCGGATGCTCCAGCGCGACGGCTTCGTTCAGATCGGCGCCCCAGCCGGGACGGTTCGGCAGCACGTACTCGCCGTTTTCGATGACGGCGGGATGCGTCAGCAGCGATTTCCGCCACGGTACTTCGTCGACATCGAGTTCGAGATAACGGAAGTTCGGAATCACCGCGCAGAACTGCGCGCTGATCAGCGAACCGAGCGGTCCGTGCGAGTTGTGCGCGGCGACGTTGATCTCATAGGCGTCGAGCAGCGCCGCCATGCGCACCGATTCGTGCAAGCCGTTGAACACCGCATCGACGATGCCCACGTCGACGGCACCCGCTTCGGCAAACGGCCGCAGCTGTCCGATCCCGAACAATGCCTCGAGCGACGCAATCGGCGTGGAGGTTGACTTACGGATCAGTGCGAGCGAAGCGGCATCGTATGTATCCATCTCGAGCCACGTCATGTCGAGGTGCTCGACGGCCTTCGCGATGCGCTTGAACCCCTCGGTCTTGTAATTAAAGTTCAAGTCCATCATCAGGCCGACGCCCGGTCCCGCCCCTTCGTGAAATGCTTCGAGCTGATCGACGACCATTGCGACGATCTCGCCGTCGACATTGAAAGCGAATTCGTCGCGTCCGCGCTGCACGAACGGCTTCTGCCCGGTGCCGAGAGCGAGCAGGTTCGTCTTCAGCGCGCTGTAGCCGCCGCGCGCGACTTCCGCGCCCAAAGCGCGGATGTCGTCGAGCGTCGTCACCGGCGCGACGCCGATCACGTCGCGGAAGATCTCGGGGTAGCGTGCGCGGTACATCCCGCAGTGCGACCAGTAGACCGGCAAACGCGTGCGCAGCGCACCGCCGAAAAGCTGATAGACCGGTACGCCGAGCGCTTTCGCGGCGATGTCGATGCAGGCGTTTTCGAACGCGCCGATTGCGAGCGATTGCAGGCCACCGGTCGCGCTTTTTGTGAGTACGCGCAGCTTCATCGTGAGGCGCGCGAAGTCGCGCGGGTCTTCGCCGATCACGAGCTCCTGCATGTCGGCTACGACGCGCGTCAGGCCGCGCCGCGCACGCGCTTCGCTATACTCCGACCAGCCGACCAAACCGTCGTCGGTCGTTAGTTTGAGAAAGGACCACGGATCCCAGCCGCCATCGACGTGGAAATGTTCGGCCTTGACGATTTTCATTGGCGCCCCTATTGGAGCGGCGGTCCCTCAACCATGAGCCGGTGCATCAAGCGCTTCTCGCCATGGTAGTCGTTGAGCGCGTAGTGAAGACATTGGCGATTGTCCCAAAACGCGATCGAGCCTTCTTCCCAGTGGAAGCGGCACGCGAACTCGGGCCGCGCGATGTGCGTGTAGAGGAAGCGCAATAGCGGCTCGCTCTCCGCCATGGTCCAGCCCTCGAAGTGCGTGGTATAGGTAGGGTTCACGTAGAGCACCTCGCGGCCGTTTTCGGGATGCCGCCCGACGACCGGATGCGTCGCCTCGTTTGAAGCCTCGCCCAGATTGACCATGCCGCGGCGGGCAGCGACCTCGTCGGGGGCCGTCTTTACGCCGAACACGTGCGCGTTGCTGTGCACGGCGCGCATTCCGCGCAGCGTTTGCTTGAGGCCCTCGGAGAGCGCGTCGAAGGCGAGCGCCATGTTGAGCCACATCGTATCGCCGCCGACGTCCGGCAGTTGCCGCGCGACGAGCATCGTGCCCATCACCGGAACGTCGCGGAAGGCTTGGTCCGTATGCCAGCCGCCGCCGATGTTCTTGGTGTCGGCTTCTTCCTTGCGCACTTCAGCGAGTTCGGTATAGCCGTCGACCTTCGGGTTGAACTTGCTGCTGGTGAGCGGTCCGAAGCGCCGCGCGAACGCGATGAACTGGTCGGAGTCGACGTGCTGGTCGCGGAAGAAGATCACGCCGCGATCGTTGTAGGTTTGGCGGATCAGCGCGAAGGTTTCGTCGTCGAGATCGTTGACGTCGACGCCGAGAATTTCCGAACCGACGGCAGTCGTGAGTGGTTTGATGCGAAGCGTAGTGAGCACGGGCGTTCCTCTCGGCGCTACTTGAGGCGGATGTCTTTGACGTACATCAGCGGGAGCTGGTGCGCGACGGCAGTATAGCTCACGTCGGGTTTCATGACGTACTGCGTGGCGGCGTGCCAGATACCGATGATGCCGACGTCGTCGTAGAGCATGCGATCGGCTTGGCGAATGACGGCCGCGCGCTGTCCCGCATCGAAGATCGTGATCGACTTGTCGACCAGTTCCTCGAACTTCGGATCGGTCGGCTTGTAGGTGGTCGTCGCGCCGTGATTCGAGAGCGTGAAATACAGTGCCGAAGCGGGGTCGTTGTAATTCGAGAACGGCATCGCGCGCAACTGAATGTAGACGAAGCTCGGATCCTTGCTGGATTTGCCGAGCATCTCTTGGTTCTGAATCGTCTCGACTTGGTTGACGTTAACGGTAATGCCGACGGCTTTCAGGTAGAGCGCTACGGCCTCGGCGGTTTCGCGCATGCCGTAGTACGTCTGCGGCCAGTAGAGCGGCATCGTGAACCCGTTCGGATAGCCCGCTTCCGCCAGCAGCTTCTTGGCGAGCGCGGGGTCGTAGCTGTAGTTCTTTAAACCCGGGTCGTAGCCGAGCTCGCCCACCGATAGCAGCGGTTCGCGCGACGGAATCCCGTTCATCAAGCCCTTGGCGATCGCATCGCCGTCGATGGCGTGCGCCATCGCTTGCCGGACCTTCAGCTTCGCCCACGGGACGTTCGGGTTGTACGTCTGAAAGTTGATCGCGATGAACGGAAACGTCGGGACCGACACGACCTTGTCGCCGGCTTTTTGAAAAGCCGCAACCTGGTTCCACGGCGCCGACGAAATCAGGTCGGCTTCTCCCGACTGGAGCTTGGCGGCGCGCGTCGCATCATCTTTGATGAAGTAAATGCGCGCACGCTTCACCTGCGGCGCGCCGCCCCAGTAGTTCGCGTTTGCTTCGAGGTCGGCGTACTGACCGCGTTTGTAGTCGACGAGTTTATAGGGCCCGGTACCGATCGGATGATCGAAGAACGTCTGCTCGCCCACCCGATCGTGGTAAACCTTTGAGGCGAGGTAGATGCTGCGTTCGTTGACGACCGTGACGTTGGGGGTTTTGAACACGAAGCGCGCCGTCGACGGGTTGACGGCCTCGACGTGGTCGATGTTGGCTTTATAGAACCCGCGAAAGTTTGCCGAATTGGCCATCGTGCGGTCGAAGCTGAAGACCACGTCCTCGGCCGTGAGCGGGTCGCCGGTCGAAAACTTGATGCCTGGATGAAGGTGGAAGTCGACCGTTTTGCCGTCCGGGCTGATCACCCAGTTTGCGACCGTCATCTTGGGCCGGCCGTTGTGGTCGACGCCGATCAGCGTCTCCTCGATGTTCGACATGAGCGGCTCGGTCGAGGGCTGGGAGAGCGCGAACGCCGGGTCGAGGGTGGCGGGCTCCTGGTCGATCACGATGACGAGCTGCCGTTGCCCGCTTTGAGCTCCGGCGGGGACGGCGACAGTGGCCCCGAGCAGCGCGACGGCGCACGCGATGCGCGCAAGCAACAAATATGCCGTTCGATTCACGTTTCGGAGAATACCATTCCACCGGACGGCGAGAAAGCTCAAACCGGCCTTTTTCCGTTGCATGCAGCGCAACGATCAGGTCGCGCGCCGGGCGTATCTCCCAGCCACGGTGCGTAGCGCCTTCATGAGCCGCGAGTCGCGCATCTTGCGCGGGTAGGCGAGGCCGACGGTCCGCGTGCGGGCGGCGCTGCCGTCGATCGTGATGGCCACGACGTCGGGATGGCCGTGGCCGGCGATACGTTCGGCGATGATCGAGACGGCGATCCCGCGCCGTACCACACCCAGCAGTGCGATCATGTCGCTAACCTCGACGTTGATTTTTGGGGTGAAGCCGGCCCGCGCGCAGGCCTTGAGCAGCTCTTGGTAACTCCACGACCCGTCCATGAGCGTGGCGAACGGCCGGTCGCGCACTTCGGCCAGGTCCAGGTGCGTGCGGCCGGCGAGCGGATCGTTTGCCCCCACCACCAGCTTCGTCGCTTCCATATAGAGCGGCACGACTTCGAGTTCCGGTTCGGCCGGCGGCGGCGAGATCAACGCGGCGTCGAGCGCGCCCGATAGCAGACTCGATACGAGCGTGTTGGTGGTGCCGCTGCGCAGCAGCACCTTGGTGTCGGGCTCACGTTCCAAGAAGCCGGCGACGATCGATGGCACGATGTCGATACCGAGCGAGAAGTTGTGGCCGAGCGTGAGTTGAATCTGCCGCCGTCCGGCCGCGACGAGCACGGCATTGATCGCTTCAGTGCGCGCGCGGATGACTTGCGCGGCGTGATCGGCCAAAATGTGACCCGCATGCAAAAGCCGCACGCGCCGCCCTTCGCGCTGCACGAGCGCGATGCCGAAGCGTTTCTCGAGCGCACGAACCGCGCGCTGAATCGACGAGACGCTAAAGCCGAGCGCCTCGGCGGTTTGTCCGAGGTGTTCCGTGCGCGAGAATTCGAGGAAGATCTCCAATTCGTGGAAGCCGACCTGCGCTTCGTCGAACGGGAAGTCGTCCTTAGCCATACGGACGGAAGTGTTCGGCGAGCAGTTCGTATCCCAGTCCCGGGGCATTCGAGGGCACCACGCGGCCATTCACCGGAATGGGGACGCCCGGAACGCGCATCACTTCGTTCAACGGAACGCCGGCGCGCGAGAACATCACCCATTCGGCAAGCGGCGATTCCGGCATCGCGAGCGCGAAGTGCTGCCCGGCCGCCATGCTGCCGCCGCCGTGCACGATCGTTTGGATGCCGGCCGCTTCGCCGAGCGTGTAGATCTTCAGCACTTCGGTGAGCCCGCCGGACCAGCGGATGTCGGGCTGCAGAACGTCGACGCAGCGCTGCTCGATCAACGCTTGAAATTCGTGCCGGCCGCGATGATCTTCCCCGGTGGCCAGCGGCAGCGTGGGAACGGCGCGCTTGAGTTCGGCCAGGCCGTTGACGTTCCACGGCATCAGCGGTTCTTCGAACCAGCGCAGGTTATACGGCAACAGCCGCTCCATTACGCGCGCAGCATATTCAACGTTGAACGACATCACCGGATTGATCATCAAGTCGGCATCGGCGCCGACCTTTGCGCGCGCGCGCGCAACCTCTTCTTCGAGCCGGTTGATCCCCTCGGTGCCGTCGACGTACGAAGCGGAGTTCGGAATTTTGAACTTGGTGAAGCCGAGTTCCATCGCCCAATCGAGGTCGCCGGTGGTCACGTAATACTCGAGCGCATCGCGGCACGGTCCGCCGATCAGCGAATACACCGGCACGCCCAGCAACTTGCCCTTGAGATCCCAGAGTGCAACATCGATCGCGCTGCGCGCGAGGCTCGTGATTCCGGTGGAACCGAAGCGCTGCGAGGCGCGCCACATCAAATCGTTGAGAAACTCGATCGCAAAGCAGTCGCGCCCGACCAGCAGCGGCGCAAACGCACCGGCCACGACCGGGCCGGCGAAATCACCCCAATGCGTGTGGCCGAGACCGAAGGTGCCGTCTTCGGCGACGACGCGTACCCACATCTCGCCCGACACGTCCCCCGGATGCCGTCCGCGCGTGCGCGTGAACTCGGGATAGACGTGAATCGGCAACGGCACCGCTTCGCCGCCCACCGAGCCCGGACGCGGTGGCGTGGGCGACGCGAGCGGGGGAAGAGTGAGCGCGAGAAGATCGACCGAGGTGATCTTCATACGCCGCGCAGGAGCTTAGCCGACTTTCGCACCTTCACGGTAATACCACAAATAGGCCTCGGCACGCGAGTAAAACGCGGGATCGACCGCTCGCGGCGTATTGGGCCGCAGCCACAAACGCAGGAGCTTGCGCTTGATGTCGGCCGAGTTCTCGAACTCGGTGCGGGCGTGAACGTTGGTGAAATTCTGCCAGAACATGATCTCGCCCGGCTCGAGTTGGAAGCGCAGGGCAAAGCCCGGCTCGGCGATGATCGCATCGAACAGCGCGATTCCTTCAGCGAGCTTCGGCGGCAGCGGCTCGTTGCGCAGCTTGGCGGCGCGGGTCATGAACAGCGCCGCATACGTGCAGCTCACGAGGCCGTCGCGAAAGCAGAAGACCGGCGTCTTCACGTCCGTTACCGGGCGCGAGGAGTGCTGCAGCTCCGGGGCCGCGAGATAGTAGCCTTCGTAGAGCGCTTCGAGCAGATCGGGGCGCCGGCGCGCGATCTCGTTGTGCACTGCGACGGTACTGGCCATTAAGCTCAGACCGCCGGAGGCCGCTTTCTGCAAACACATCAGGCCGACGAATTCGTGGGTGTCGCAATGATAGCGCAGCTCATCTGTGCTGCGGTAGGCGCGCGCATACGGATCGTTCTCCGCGGCCTCGACGTAGCCCATCATATCGCCGTAGATGCTCTGCACCACCGCCGTGCCGAGGTGTGTGCCGAGTCCCCAGTAGATGCGTTCGAGCTCTTCATTCGTATAGCGGTCGCGATCGATGCCGGCGAGCAGAATGAGGCCGCGGCCGTTCATCACGACATCGTAGACGTGCGCCATTGCCTTGTCGAGAAGGGGATGATCGAACTCGGGCTTGCGGACCTCGTGCAGGCCGCGCGCACGCGTCCTCTGGAGGCACTCGTCGATCGCTTCGAGTTCGGCCGGCGTCAAGTGATAGGTCAGCGATGCTTTGCTGACGGTGGCGGCCGTCCACGCGCTTGGGTGGTCGATGATCTCGTGGCAAATGGCGGTCATGGTCAAGGCGAAGAATACCACCGCCCGGCCGGCCGAAGAAAGTGCAAATCCTCACCCGTCCCTTCCGCGCCACGCAACGATCGCGTATGCGACGGCGAAGCTGACGAAGTAGCTCAGGTCGCCGAACTGCGGGTGCGCCGCGGCGAAGGGGCCCGTGAACCAGGTCTGCTGCCAAAACGGCACGCCCGCTGCGATCCCGGCGACCCACGCGATCAGCGCGACCCGGCCATACGGCTTGGTCGTGGGCTCGCGTGAGGCGATCATGATCGCGGCCCACGGCGCGGCCCACATGCTCAAGAGGCCGAGGAAATTGCCGTAAACGCGCGCGGTCGTATCGGCGTCGGAACCGACGATTGCGAGTGCGCCGCCGACGAGTCCGATCGCGAGCGCCGCCTGCCAGCGCTCGAGCCGCAGCGGAAAGCGGCTTCCTTCGAACGTGACCAGCAAACTCAACGCGCCGGAGTAGAGGTTCATGACGTTGCCGTTCATCGTGCCGATGAGCACCGTGAGCAATCCGGCGATCGCGAGCCAGCCGTTGGTGCCGGCCAGCAGGCCGACTGTTTCGGCCGGCGTCGCGCTGATGATGTTCGGTCCGCGGACCGCGGTTGCCGCTGCCGCACCGAGGATCTCGAGGCTGAGCGACGCGGTGAACCCGCCCGCGAACGCCCACCAGCCGACCGCACGCGCCGACACGTTCGCCGGAAGATAGCGCGCGTAATCCGCGGCGCACGGCGCCCAGCCGATTGAGTATGCGAACGCGAGCGCGGCGGAGAAAGCGATGCCGCCCATTTCACCTCCGGCCGCAAACGGCGCGCGAGCGTCGAAGGGCGCGCCGAGGTTCGCATGCGCGAGCACGACGACGGCGATCGTCGAAAACCCGAGCAGCATGGCGACAGCCGAGAAGCGCTCGAACACGTGGATCATGTTGTAGCCGTAGACGGCGATCACGATCGACGCGACGAGCGTGAGCGCGAGCGCTACCAAATACGGAACGTGCAGCAGCGCGCCGACGGCTTGCGCGCCGAAGATGCAATCGACGGAGAACCAGCCGACGCCCGCGAGAAAGCCGAGAAAGGCCGGATAAACGTTTCCCGCGCGCCCGAACCAGCGCCGCGAGATCATCATTTGCGGCAAACCGAAACGTGGTCCGGCAATGCCGACGAGCGACACCACGGTGTACCCGAGCAGGCTGCCGATGACGAGCCCGGCGATCGCGCCCGCGAGTGACGTGCCGTACAGCGCAACCGCGAGAATGCCGACGGCAAAGTTCGCGGTCTCCGAATTCGCCCCGAACCACAGGCCGAAGAGGTCGCGGGGTGAGCCGTGCCGTTCGCTTTCGTCGATTGCGTCGAGCCCGTGCGGCTCGACAACCGCGACGTTAGCTCCGTACACGCGCGTTGCCGGTGATATCCTCGCTTCGCACGACGTCGATGCCCGCCGCGCGCAGATCTTCGAGTGCCCTCTTCTCATCGTCCGGCTGCACGTTGACGGCTGCCGACGCATCCTCGATCACAACCGTCGCAAAGCCGGCGGCGTTCGCGTCGAACGCCGTCGCCTTGACGCAGTAGTCGGTGGCGAGCCCGCACACGAACACGCGCTTGATGCCGTGCATGCGCAGATCGCTCGCGAGCGACGTTGCGGCGAACCCGCTATAGCCGTCGGTGTCGCGATCGACGCCCTTGTCGATCACGGTGTCGATCTTCTTGCGATCGAGCCGCGGGTCGAAGGCTGCACCGCGCGTGCCGGCCACGCAGTGCACCGGCCACGGCCCGCCGTGCTGTTTGTACGAGGAGTGGTCGAGCGGGTGCCAATCGCGCGTCGCGTAGACGCGCCGGAAGCGCGGCGCGAGCGCGTCGATCGGTTCGAAGATGCGTTCGCCCTCGGCCACCGCCAGCGCCCCGCCGGGCAAGAAGTCGTGCTGTACGTCGACGACGATCAGCGCGTCGTCCGGCCCGACCGTGACGCTCACGCGACGACGATGTTCAGCAGCTTGTCGGGCACGAAGATGCGCTTGCGCACCGTCTTCCCGCCGGTGTGGGCTTGCACGCCGCTCTCCGCCTGCGCCAGCGCGAAGACCGCGTCTTCCGTGACGCCGGGCGCCGCTTGCACGCGGCCGCGCACCTTGCCGTTCACCTGAATGACGACCGTGATCTCATCGACCGCGAGCGCCGCCGGATCCGCTTCGAGATAGCGTTCGACGTGCACCGACGACGAGTGCCCCATGCGCGTCCACAACTCGTCGGCGATGTGCGGCGCAAACGGCGCGAGCGCAATCGGCAGCGCGTGGATCGCGTAGAGCACGGCGGGGTCGTTCTCGAGCGCCGGATCGCGCACGGCGGCGGTGAGCAGGTTGACCAGCTCGTCGAGCCGCGCAGTCGTGACGTTGTAGTGAAAGCGGCGCGTCGAGGTTTCGTCGTGGGCCGACTTCAGCGCGAGGTGCAGCGCGCGCACGAGCGCCCGCTGCGCATCCCCGGCACACGCCGGCAGCTGATCGAGCGGCGCGCGGCCGGCTTCGGTTGCCGGCGGTTCGCACGCGCGCCACACGCGCTGAATGAATCGCACGCGGCCGACGATGCCCTCATCGGTCCATTCCAGCGCATCTTCGGGCGGCGCGGCCTTGAGCAAGAATAAGCGCATCGCATCGACGCCGTAGGATTCGACCGTTTCGTCGATCCCGACGACGTTGCCGCGGCTCTTCGACATCTTCTCCCCGTTGCGCAGCAGCGTGCCCTGATTGAAGAGCCGCGTGAACGGCTCGTCATCGCCGCTCACGTAACCCGCATCGATCATGAAGTAGTAGAAGAAGCGCGCGTAGAGCAAGTGCATCACGGCATGCTCCGCGCCGCCGATGTACTGGTCGACCGGCATCCATGCCGAGGCCTTGGCTTTATCGAACGGCGCCGTGTCGTTCGTGGGATCGAGGTAGCGCACGTAGTACCACGAGGAGTCGACGAACGTGTCCATCGTATCGGGGTCGCGTTTGGCCGGTCCGTTGCACTTGGGACACGTAGCGTTGATGAATGCCGGATCGTTCGCGAGCGGCGAACCCTGACCGGTGAACGCGACGCCGCGCGGCAAGACAACCGGCAACTGGTCGTCCGGTACCGGCACCATGCCGTCGCGTTCGCAGTAGAGCATCGGGATCGGCGTGCCCCAATAGCGTTGACGCGAGATCAGCCAGTCGCGGAAGCGGAAGTTGACCGTCGTCGTTCCGCGACCGCGCACGGTGAGTTCTTGCGCGATGGCGATGCGCGCTTCGGCTGACGCGACGCCGTCGAACTGCGCGCTGTTCACGAGAACGCCGTCATCGCAATAGGCTTCGGTGAGTTCGCCCTCGACGAACTCGCCCGTGCCTTCGCCCGGCACGATGACCTGCCGAATTTCCAGGCTGAACTTCTTCGCGAAATCGAAGTCACGATCGTCGTGCGCCGGCACGCCCATCACGGCGCCGGTGCCGTATTCAGCCAGCACGTAGTTCGTCACCCAGATCGGCACGCGCGCGCCCGAGAGCGGGTTGATCGCAAATGCACCGGTCGGCACGCCGGTTTTTTCCATCAGCTGCGTGCGTTCGAGTTCCGACTTCGAGGCGAGCGATGCCGCAAACGCTTCGACGTTGGCTTTTTCCGCCGGCAACGCGGCGAGGATCTTGGCGACGATCGGATGCTCGGGTGCGATCGCCATGAACGTCACGCCGAACACGGTGTCGACGCGCGTGGTGAAGACGTCGATGCGCGCGTCGACGTTCTCGATGTCGAACGAGAACGTGACGCCTTCGCTGCGGCCGATCCAGTTGCGCTGCATCGTCTTGATGCGTTCGGGCCAGCCCGCGAGCCGGTCGATGCCGGCGAGCAAACGATCAGCGTAATCGGTGATCTTGAAGTTCCACTGCGAGAGGTTGCGGCGCTCGACCAGATGTCCGCAGCGCCAGCACTTTCCGTCGTGGACCTGTTCGTTCGCCAGCACCGTCTGATCGTGCGGACACCAGTTGACCGGGGTTTCACGCTTGTAGGCGAGTCCGCGCTCGTACATGCGCAAGAAGAACCACTGGTTCCATTTATAGTAGGCCGGATCGCAGGTGGCGAACTCGCGGCGCCAGTCGTAGCTCGTGCCCATCAGCTTGATCTGCCGGCGCATGTTGTCGATGTTGGAACGCGTCCAGGTCTCGGGCTCGATCCCGCGCTGGATCGCTGCGTTCTCAGCCGGCAGGCCGAACGCGTCCCAGCCCATCGGGTGCACGACGTTATTGCCGCGCATGCGCATCATGCGCGCGACCGCATCGCCGAGCGTGTAGTTCTTGGCGTGGCCGACGTGCAGATCGCCCGACGGATACGGGAGCATCTCCAGGACGTAGTACTTCGGACGCGGGTCGGCGTCGTCGGCCTGATAGATTCCATCGGCTTCCCAGCGGGCTTGCCAGGCCGGTTCGACCGTACGGTGGTCGTACGTCAGCGGCCGTTCTTCGAGCATTTCCTCATCATAGCAAGCCCCGGACCCAAGTGCCACCGCCCGTAGCCCAGCCGTACCGCCAAAGCAGTGTGCGTTTGCTCACTCGGACTATTTAGAGGATAAGCGTTCGGTTGCGTGTGACTTATGTCGGCTTTCCCTTGCTCTGCCCGGGGGAGCTACGGTCTCCTTAACTATAGGGCGGCGCTTTTTGCGTCCCCGCACGCTCATTTGGAGCAGCAACTCGATGAAGAATCTTGGATTCGCGGCCGTCGCAATAGCGGCGCTAGCGATCGCCGGATGCGGTGGGGGCGGGTCGTCGACCCCGGCCACCCCGACTCCGGCCCCGACAGCAGCCCCGACCGCCGGCGCACTCGCCGTCGCTTACTCGAGCGCGGCCACGGTCGGCGTCTCGGGCGCTGCGCCCGCGGCCTTGGCCTTTACCGCACCGACCGAGACCGTCACCCTGACGGCAACGCAGTCGGGCAATACCACCGGATACGGTGCCACATCGAGTTGCGCTCAGGTGACCGTTACACCGGCCACCTCGACGACCGGCGTCTTCACCGCGACCGCGGTTGCCCCGGCAGCCGCCGGCTGCACGATCACCGTCACCGGTGCCACCGGCACTGCGTCGGTCGCCATCGCGTCGACCGTGCCTACGCCGACCGGCGTCGCGCTACGCTGGTATCTGCCGAATTACCAGACGCAATCGCCGCCGGTTCCGCAATCGGCCGGCCCGATCAACCTGGTCGGTCTCACGTCGCTGTTTGCAACGCAGCTGGCGATCAGCGAAAACGCCTACGTCGGCGGCTTCCCGGCCTCGAAGGTCGTGGTCTCAGCCGGCTGCACGGGATTCGCCACGGTCGTTGCTGACGCTACGCCGCCGCCGGGCTTGCCGACCGCGGCTCCGGGCTCTTCTCTCGTCTACTACACCGTCACGGGTACGGCCGCGGTTCTGACGACCGGCGGATGCACCGTCACGGCGACCGACTCTTACGTGCCGGTTGCGCCGGCGACGCCAAACCCGTCGGCATCGATCGGCGTGGAAATTACGACCGTCACGGGGGTATGGCAATAATGTACCGTCTAACGACCCTTCGCGCGGCGGCGGCAGCTGCCGTCCTCGGTGCCATGGCCCTCGCCGGTTGCGGCGGAGGCGGCTCCCAAAGCATGTTGCCGGGCGCCGCGGGCGCAGCAACCGCTCCCGGCTCGAACACGCCGACTCTCGTTACTCAAAACGGGAAGACGGTGCAAGCCGCGACGCTTTCCGTCACGCTTCCGAATCAAGTGGGCGCCCAAGCGCAATCGACGAAGCGCGCGATTTTCTCTTCCGCAAAGAAGCCGGCATTTATCGATACGACGACGCCGAATTCTTCGATCGTCGTTTCCGTGTCACCGCAAAATGCGGCCGAAGCTGCGCAGTACGGTAATCTGACCGTCTGCTACAACCTCTACGTGAACGGCACGCTCGTGCCGAGCAATCCGCCGAATTACCAGGTTACGGCGGTCGGTAACACGGTCTCACAAGTGAACGTCGCGATTCCGGCTCCGCCCGGCACCGACGGCTTCCAAATCACCCAATACAGCGGCCTTTGCGGCAGCACGCCGTACACGATTCCGACGCCGCCGCCGGGCAACATCGGCACGAGCAACATTCTTGCTCAAACACCGGTAACGTACGCCGACATCGAGCCCGGCCAAACGAACGTGCTGAACAACCAAATCGCCGCGTGCGCCGGCATCGGCAGCGCGACGACGCCGTGCCCGGTCGGACTCGCGGGAACGCCCGTCCCGCCGGCCGGTACGTTTGCCGCATCCGTTTCTGTTGCGAGCGTAGCGTTCGGCACATTGCCGATACCGAATCCGGTGAGAGAACAGGGTAAGTTCATAAGTCTCAACGGGCAAATCGGCGTGCCGATTCCGCTCGAAGCGAAGGATGCCGCTGGTGCGATCATTCCGGGACTCACGACCGTTGCGGCTCCGCTCGGCGGAGCCGGTTTCTTCCCGACCGGCGTGACCGTTACCGACGGCGACACGAGCGGTCACACGAGCCTCTATCTCGTCGACGCAACGACCGGCGCGATCGCGCAAGGACCCGGTACGAGCGTTACGATCCACGAGTTCAATGTCTTGAACTCGAACACGGTCAGCGGCTTCACCAGCGTCTGCGGCACGGGAGCTCAGTCATGCAGTGACACGCTCGTCGGCGGCATCCAGGGCGATCCGTGGGTGATCGTGCTGACGTCCGACGGCACGTCGACCGCAACGTCGCCGGCCAGCGTCACGGTCACCGCCTCGGCGACGGTCGCGAATGCTGCCTTGCCGACGCCGATTACCACCACCGTCACCCCGCAGGCGGCGGTCTATTCCGCCGGCGGTACGGGCTACGCCGACCTCGCAAATCCGACGGCTCCGGCCGGTTTGATTGCGGTTGGCGCGTCGAACTACTTCACCGACGGGAACTCGGTGAAGATCGATGGTGTCGCTCCCGGCGTTGCAACGACTGCCACGGCGCTTGGCGGACTGACGTCGGCAACGTGGCCGAACGCAACGTCGTTCATCTACGCCGTCGACAGCGCACAAGCCGGCGCGGCGACGACGACCGAACAAGGCTCCGGTTTGTTCGCCTACAACGCCGCGCTGACGACGGAAGTCCCGGTGTCCGCTGCGGCCGGTGCGAACAACTACATCACGTTCCAGAATCCCGTCGGCGTCGTGCAAGGACTCGGCGCCGGTGCTGGGGCGGGACATCCGTATCTCTACGTCATCAACCAAGCCGGCGGCATCTATCGCGTCGACATTAGCGGCGCGAGTGAACTCGCGCCAGTCGGAGGCTTCCAAGAGGCCACCAACGTGCTGCCGCTGCTCTCGCAAAGCGGTACTCCACTGAACCCGGGAACCGCAAAGGTTCTTGGGACGGCAACGCTGACCGGCGGACAATTCCTGATCGGTGATCCCGGCAACAACCGCATTGCCATGGTCGATGCGACTGCCAGCAATACCGCGACGATCACGACGTGGGCGACGTGCCCGGGGTGCACCGGTCTCTTCATCTCCGGTACGTCGGCGTATGCTACGTCGACGTCGGGTCAGATCTACTACATCTCAGCTCAGGGTGCGACTGCGGTCTCGCTCGGATTTTCGCTGGGTCCTGCAGTCGACGGCCCGCTCGGACAGATCGCCTCGTTCACGCCGACGGCAACGCCGACGTTGACGCCGGTGAATTATCTGCTCCAGTTCCAAGCGAAGAGCTTCTTCGACACCGCCAACAACACGACGGGCATCGCTACACCATACACACTCGCGCCGTTCAACGGCACGAAAGTGTTCGCAGCGCCGCCGGCTGCCGGTGTTGGACTCATCGTCGACACCAGTGCGGGTGGAACGACCGGTGCCGGCGTCATCAAGGCGACCGGCGGCATCATCGTGGTGCCGAACACGGCAACTGGGAGTGCGGTCGTTACTCCCGACAGCATCCTGTTCGTCGACTCCGCGGGAACGGGCGGCAAGCTCCGCACGATCGCGCGGTAATCCTCACGCCGGCAACACCGGCGGATCACCCCAGAGGGCGGCTTGCGAGCCGCCCTTTCTTTTTTGTTCGCGTTGCGCAGAAGAGTCGCGTGAATATTTCGCCTTCGCTTGCGGCGGTTGGCGGTGCTGCGATCGTCGCCGTCATCGTTGCGTTCGTGCTGAGGCCGGCGCAGCTCGTACCGCATCCGGCGCCGGAACGTACGGCCGCCCCCGAACGCGTTCGTCAACCGCTCGTTGAACGCGCTCAAACGCTCGTGTACGTTGCGGGCGCGGTCGTGCATCCGGGCGTGTATGCGGTTTCGGGAGACGCGCGTGCGCGCGATGCGTTGGCAAAGGCCGGCGGCGCGACGCACGATGCGAATCTCGTCGCCGTCAATCTTGCCGCACACGTCGCGGACGGCGATGAGATCGCGGTGCCGCGTTATGGCGACGAAACGGCCGCTCCGGGCGCGGGCCCGGGTGTCCACCGCACGTCGTCGTCAACAGCGCGGCGCACGCGCCGTCGTCCCCGCCGTAGGCCGAGCACTGCGGCGCGCGCCGTCGCCGCCGATGCGCCGGCGATCGACCTCAATACCGCCGATGAGGCGACGCTCGCGGAACTGCCCGGCATCGGCCCGACGCTGGCCGAACGGATCGTCGAATTCCGTACGCTCAACGGCCCGTTTGCTTCGGTCGACGGCCTAGCTGATGTCGCCGGCATCACGCCGCAGCGACTCGATACCCTCAGTTCGCTGTTGACGGCCGGGCGTTGATTTGTGTTGATTTGTAACGGTATGTAAAGAAGAAAAGGCGCCCGCCTGCTTGCTGACGTAACGCGTTTGTCCTGGGGGAGCATGGAAGAGACTCGGACCTTGGACGCGCCCGATCAGCGCGACCGCCACGTCATTCGCCGCACTGCAGAACTCCTCGCGTCAGACGTCCCCTTACGCGATGTCTTTTCTCAATTCTGCCGCCTCCTCTCATCCGTCATCGATGCCTCGCGCGTGTTCATCGCGCTGCACGAGGCATCGTCGCTGCGCATCGTCTACATGGTCACGGACGGCAAGGTCGGCATTCCCAAAGACGCGATCATTCACAGTGGTTCACAGAGCGCGCTCGTTGCCGCCGGCGGCCAGTCGATCATCAAGAGCGTTCCGTCCGACTGGGAGACCGCGCGCACGGCCAAGGCGACGGACGGAATGCCCGACGGCAGCGACGCGATCTCGGCGATCTACGTCCCGCTGAAATTCGGCCCCGATATCATCGGCGTGCTCTCCGTGCAGAGTCCGGCGGCCAACGCCTACGACACGGCCGACGTGGAGCTGCTGGAAACATGCGCGCTCTATCTCGCCGTGCGCGTTCACGACGCGCGCCAAGAGAGCGTCAACCGCGCGCTGCAGGGACTCGTCTCGAGCGACGGTCTGACCGGCGTAGCCAATCGCCGGACGTTCGACGAGCGGATCGTCAGCGAGTGGAAGCGCTGCGTCAAAGCAAAGACCGAACTTGCGATCGTGTTCGTCGACGTCGACTACTTCAAAGCGTTCAACGATAGCTACGGGCACATCGCGGGAGATGCGTGTTTGCAGCAAGTTGCGCAGGCCCTAGGGGCGTGTGTGAAACGCACGAACGACGTGCTGGCGCGTTACGGCGGCGAAGAGTTCGCCGCGATTCTCCCCTCGACGAACTTGCAAGACTCGATCGTCGTTGCGGAGCGCATGCGTTCGGCCGTCGAAGCGATGCACATCGATCACGACGGATCGACGCTCGGCCGCGTGTCGATCAGTGTCGGCGTCGCATCGGTCCCCGCGCAAGCCGACATCGATCCGATGCACGTCGTCAAGCTCGCCGACGAAGCCGCGTACATGGCGAAAGAGAGCGGGCGCAATCGAGTCGTCGCGCCGCCGGATTATGAATCGAAGGCATTGCCGGCGCTGCGACGTCAAGCTGCGCGTCACAATCTTCCGCTGCAGCTCACCCGTTTTCTCGGCCGCGAACGCGAGCTCTCCGAAGTGCGGCGCCTGCTCGGCGAAATTCGCCTCGTCACGCTCACCGGCTCGGGCGGCATCGGAAAGACGCGCCTGGCGCTCGAAGCGGCGCACGGCCGCATCGGCACGTTCGGCGACGGCGTGTGGGTGGTCGACCTCGCGCGGCTTGAGGATCCCGCGCTCGTTCCGGCCGCGCTGGCCGCGGCGATGGAACTCGACGCGACCGAACAAACGCCGTCGATGGATCTCGTGGTTACGGCGCTGCGTTCCAAACACGCGCTGCTGATCTTCGATAACTGCGAGCATCTCAGTGAAGCCTGCGGTCGGCTGGTCGAAGCGTTGCTGCTCGAAGCGCCCGGCATTCACGTGCTCGCGACGAGCCGCGAACCGTTGGGGATCATCGGCGAACGCATTTATCGCGTCGCGTCGCTCGCGCTTCCGCCCGAAGAAAAGCCGGTCTCGGCCGAAGATGCGCTGGCCTTCGACGGCGTGCAGTTCTTCGTCACGCGCGCGGAGGAAGCCGCGTCGTTCGTGCTCGAGGATCACAACGCCAACACGGTCGTGCACATCGCGCGGCGCCTCGACGGCATTCCGCTCGCGATCGAACTCGCCACCGCGCGCTTGCGGGCGATGACGGTGCAGCAGCTGGCCGAACGGCTCGATGATAGTTTCCGCGTGCTCTCGGGCGGCAGCCGCACGGCGCTTCCCCGCCAGCAAACGCTGCGCGCCCTGATCGATTGGAGCTACCAGCTCCTCGACGAGCCCGAGCGGACGTTGTTCGCGCGCCTCTCCGTCTTCGCCGGAACGTGGACGCTCGAGGCGGCAACCGCCGTATGTTCCAGCGGGGAGCTGCCGCCGCCGTCGATCGACGAGCACGTTTCGCAACTCGTCGAAAAGTCGCTCGTGCTGATGGAGACGCACGGCGCGCACAACCGTTACCGCTTCCTCCAGTCGACGCGCGAGTACGCGCGCGAGCGGCTCTCACTCAACGGCGATGCGACCGAGATCCAGCGGCGGTGCGTGGAGTACTATCGCGAACTCGCCGAGCGCATCGGCTCGGCGCCCGAAACGAAGCCGACGCGCTCCTGGCTACCGCCCGCACTGCCCGAGTGGGACAACTTCCGCATGGTGCTCACCTGGTCGCTGCTCGACGGCGGCGATCAAGTGGCGGGCGCCGCCATCGTCGCCGGTCTCGTGCCGTATTGGGAAGCCGTCAGCAAAGGATCCGATGCGCTGTACTGGCTCGGCGTCGCAATGAACGCGCCGGGATTGCCCGATGACCTGGCGGCGAAACTCGCGATCGGAACGGCGTTCTTCCTGCGCCTCACCGGCGATAATCCTGTGCGCGTCACGGCGCTCAGCCGTAAGGCGCTGAACATCGCGCTCGCCAACGGCGACAAACGCCTGCGCGCGAACGCGCTCGTCAGCTTGGGTGGCGCGTCGCTGATGGACGTGCGCGCCGAAGCCGCATCGCCGCTGTTCATCGAAGCTCTGACGATCGCACACGCCTGCGAGGATCGTTTGTGCGAGTCGGACGCGCTGAACAACCTTGCAATCTGCGCCGACTACGCGGGGGAACCGAGTCGCGCGCACGCGCAGTACGAGGCGTCGCTCGCGATCGCGCGCGGACTCGGCCACGACCGCAAGACCGCCCGCGCACTGCACAACCTCGCCGCGCTGGCGCAGGACGCCAACGACCTCGACACCGCCGCGCGTTACGAGCGCGAAGCGATCGCGATCCTCGAGCGTTACGGCACGCCGCGGCAATTCCTGATCGACCTCGCCGACCTCGAACTCATTCGCGGCAACCTCGAAACGGCCGATCGTATCTGCCGCGACATCATCTCGGGACTCGTGCTCGAAAACGCGATGTGGCTCGTGCGCGAATGCCTGTTCGTGTTCGCGCAAGTCCACGCGCGCGCCGGTCATGACGCGCGCGCGGCATGTTTGCTCGGCTTCATGGAGACGCTCGATTCGCGCCTTGCGCCGCGTCAGCCGGCGATCGGCGAGCTGTACGCGAAGTTCGTGGCGGACGTCATGGGCCGGCTTTCACCGCAAGACTACATGCGCGCGTATAGCCACGGTATCGCCCTCTCGCTCGATGCGGCCGTAAACGAAGCGCGCCTCCCGATCTAGGCGGCTCGGCGAATTCACCAGCCGCCGCCGCCGTCACCACCGCCGCCGCCGAAGTCGCCTCCGCCGCCGCCGGTGTCACCCCAGCCGCCACCGCCGCCCGAATCGCCGCCCCAGCCGCCGGAGCTCGCGTTGCCCATGTCGGCTTGACCGGCGTCGCTCTGGAAGCCGCTCGCATCGCCGCCGCCGTACTGGCCGCCGTCGCCGCCGAAGCCGGCTTGCTGGCCGGGATTGATGATCTCGGTGCGGTTGCCGCCGAAGAGTTCGTTGCCGAGGAACGCGCCGCCGAGGCCGCCGAGCATACCGCTCCAGAAGCCGCCGCCGCCGCCGAAACCGCCGCCGCCGTAGCCGGGGCCGTAGCCCCCATAGCCGCCGCCCATCGGACCACCCATCGGGCCGCCGCCGTAACCCGGCGGATACATGCGCGGTCCCGCGATCGCGCGGAAGATGCCGCGCACCACGAAAAAGATCACGGCGAACGCGATCAGCCACATAATCCAACTCATGTTAAAGCCCCCTCCGGTTTGTGCCCGGTACGCCGGCGCCGGTTCGCTGTTGTACGTATGGACGGTACTGCGCAAGCTGCCGAGATGACTGCGGTATTGCGCTAACGTCAGGTCGACACCGTTGGTGACGCCGGCGTTGAAATCGCCGGAATTGAACGCGCTCGCGATCGCCTGCCGGATCGCCGACGTCGTGCCGGCGGGAAAGTAATGCGCCGCCGCACGGTCGGGCACGACCGCGATCGTCTTCGGCGACTTCGCGATGTAGATCAGCACGCCGTTGACCTGCTGCTGCGCGAACGTGCGCTCTTCGGCCGCCGCGGCGGTACCGGTGAACGACGGATCGACCACGACGACGACTTCTTTGTGCGTTTGCGCGTTGAAATCGGCGACCTTCGTGTTGATCGCGCTGACGGTGGCCGGCGAGAGCAATTGCGCGTTGTCGATCACGTACGAATCGCGCGCCTGTGCCGGCCCCAGGCCCGCCACGACGGCAACGACGAGAGCGGCGCTGGCCGCGAGCAGTTTCATCAAGATGTCCTCCGCACTAAGTACTCCCGCCGGGCGGGGAAGTTTCCGTCTGTTATTGGCCGGCGCTGAAGTTGACGAGCGCTACGCCGACGCTGGTGAGGATAAAGACCGCGAGCACGACCCAGACGAATGCTCGCAGCAGGTTCTTGCGCAGGCGCGCGTTCTTGTGCTGGCGCTGGTGCTGGTTCATGATTCGGCAGCGCGAACTTCGCTGACCCGGCCCCAGAGCCGCTCGAGGTTATAGAAGGCGCGCTGCTCGGGCGTGAACACGTGCGCCACGATCGGGCCGAGGTCGATCAGGATCCAGCCGCCGTCGTGATAGCCCTCGGTACGCGCAACGTTGAACCCGTTCTCGCGCGCGGCTTCGGTGATCGCATCGGCGATGGAGCGCGTCTGAATTTTCGAGCGTCCGGTAACGACTACGAACGCGTCGGCGACGATGGTCCGGCCCTCGAGATCGAGGACGGCGATGTCTTCGCCCTTCTTGTCTTCGGCTGCGGCACGGACGATATCGACGAGTTCAGGCAGAGCGTTTCTCCCGGAAATGAATGGGTGCGTAATGTTCGAGGGCGGCCAGCGTTTGCGGCGCCGGCGTTAGATTGCGTTCGCGGTGGTAGTTGAGCGATTCGTTGAGGTGGGCAGCCATGGCTGCGGGCAGGTCGTCGAACGCCAGCGCCAGCATTTCGGCCCGTCCCGCGTACTCCCGGCCGGGTTCGAGCCCATCGGCAAGATAGAGAATCTCATCGAGCGGGCTCATCGTTGCAGCGGCCAAGGTGTGCTTGCGGATGGCGGAGAGAATGGCCTCGTCCTCCACCCCGAACCAGTCGCGGGCAAGCTCGGCTCCGAGCGGCGCGTGCAGCACGATCGGGTTTGTGCGCTCGAACTCACCGATCGGCATGCCGCGCTCTTCGCATTCCCGCAACAAGCGCTCGCCGGGGTAGAGCCGGGCTAGATCGTGCAACAGACCGGCGATCCGGGCGCCCTGCGGATCGGCACCGTGTTTACGCGCCAGCGCTCCGGCCGTGCGCGCGACGCGCAAGATGTGCGCGTAACGATGCCGTTGCGCGATGTGTTCGCGCACGCGCCGCGCCGCTGCCACGAATTCGACACCCGATGCGATCAATGCCTCACCTGTAAGAACACCGCGCCCGAAACGGGCCGGCTGTCCATCCTGGCCGCGCGAAACTTCGCGTCGCCGAGACGCGCCTGCGTCGATGCATCGAATGCGGTGTCGTGGCTCGCCACCACGATGGTCACCTTGCGCGTGATCCCGCCGGCGTCGACGTCGATCCGGAAGATCGTCGTTTGCGGTCCCGTGCTCCCCGCTTTGATCCAGTCGTCGAGCGGCACCGGCGGTTCGTAAACGATCGGTGCGTCGCCGAGTGCCGCGGCTAACAGGCCGGATTGCACGAGCGATGCGCGCTCGCCGATGAAGGCCGTGCTTAGAACGTGATCGGTCTTGGATGCAGCGAGCACGATGTCGTCGTGAGGCGTGCTGCGAAAAGCGGCGCCGTAGTCGACCGTCACGTCGGCATCGCCGGCCAGCGCGCTCTGCACGTCGGCCAATGTCGTGCGGCCGAGGGTGATCGCCCGCCCGCCGCTTTGGAACGGCAGCGTCAAGCTCCAGTCCGCGGGCTCCGATTCGTTGGGCGGCAACATGAAAAATCGCAAGACGCGAGTGCGCATTTGATCGGCGTCGAAAAACACCGCAGTGCCGCGCGGCCCGTCGAAGTAAAAAAGTGCGTTTTCCGTTTGGATCGCGCCCACTCCGAGCGGTGCTCCGCAGCGTTCCACGATCGCGGCAATCGGCTTGCCGAGATCCGCGGGCGTAACGCAGCTCATCGCAATGCGGCCTTCAGTGCCGCAAGGCGGTTGGCGTAGAGCGTGCCGCGCAGGTTGCCGGCCCACATCACGAGCGCGCTCTCGTTGTTATCGCTGTAGTAGCCGCGGCGCGTCGACACGACGGTGAAACCGTATTTGCGGTAGAGCTTCTGCGCGACGTCGTTGCTCTCGCGCACTTCGAGCGTGATCCACGATGCGGCACGTTCGATCGCTTCATCGAGCAAGTGCACGAGCAACTCTTCACCCAGTCGCTGGCCGCGCACATCGGGATGCACGGCGATCGTCGTGACGTGCGAATCTTCGAGGATCACCCAGATGCCGCCGTATGCCACGATCCGGCCGTCGAGCCGGCCGACGAAATAATAGGCGAGTTTGTTGTCGCGCAGTTCGTTGAGGAAGGCATTCGCCGGCCACGTCGATTGAAACGACAGCGCTTCGATGGCCAGCACGGCGGGGATGTCGTCCAGCACCATCGGCGAGATCTCGAGTTTCCGCGGCGATTCCGATGTAGCGCGAAGATCCGCTTTCACGCAAGCTCTCGTTGGACGACCGCGGGCAGCTCGCCGTAGTCGGGGGCGACGGCGTGCACGGACGAACCGGGGACGGCGATGAGGCCCAAGCGCGCGACGGCCCGGGCCGGGCTTTCAGCACGTTGGGGGAGCGTTCGCACGACGATGCCGCGTTCCGCAATCGCGAAAGACACGTCCTGTATATTCCCCGCCAACGCGAGTTCGCCGCTTCCGAAATCGTCGAGCAGCGTGGCCAGTACGTTGGCTATCGGGCCCGCAGCGGCGCGCACCTCGCCGCCCCGGCGCAAGCGGGCCGAGATGACCCCCGGCCGGCCATACACGGCGGTCAGGACCGGGTCGGACGCGTCCTCGGGTGTGAGCACATCGTAGGACGAGATCCCGGCCAGCGGCAGCCGCGCCGCCAGCGCCAGCGCTTTGGCGTATGAGACGGCGATTCGCACCCCGGTAAAGGAGCCCGGCCCGATCCCGACGGCCACCCGATCCAGCTCGGCGAGGGTCAGGCCGCGCGCGGCCAGCACCCCGGCGATGCGGCCGAGCCCCGCTTCGAGGGCATCGGGCCGGCTGGAGGCGTCCTCGCTGACGGCGTCGCCGTCGATGACCGCCGCCGAAAAGCCGCCCAGCGCACCGTCGATCCCCAAAATTCGCACTAGCGGTCGATCACGAGGCGTCGCGGGGCGTCGCCGGCGCCGTCGATGCGGATGCGGATCGCACCGGGCGGCAGCAGGTCCGGAAGCCGCTCCGGCCACTCGACGATCGTGATCCGGTCGGGCCCGAAGGCCTCCTCGAGACCCAGTTCTAGCGCGTCGGCCGGATCGTCGAGACGGAAGAGGTCGAGATGCTCGATCGGGGGCGTTCCATCGTAGCGCTGACGGAAGACGAAAGTTGGGCTCGAGACGGGTACATCGCTGCCATGGAGCGCGCAAACGAGAGCCCGGACAAAGGTCGTCTTGCCCGCCCCGAGTTCGCCCGACAGCCCGAGCGCATCGCCCGCGTGCAAGGTCAAGGCGAGCCTGACGGCAGCGGCGCCGAGGGCATTTTGGTCGAGAAAATCGAGGACGTCCGAGGCCACGCTTTGCCATTCGACGAAAGAATCAAGGTGCTTGTGCGCGCTTCAGACGTCATCGTTGGCGTCATCGCGGGCGCCGTCTGCGCCGTCCTTTCGGCAGCATTTGAAGGCGGCATCCTGGCCTTCCGGTTCTTCTCGATCGATCATCTTGGCGGCCACTTCGGCGGCGAATTTGCGGTCTTTGCATTGGCGGGCGCCGCCATCGGCGGACTCGTTGCGCTGGGTGCCGGAACGTTGTTCCGCCGCGAGCATGTGACGCCGTGAACGATCATCAAAACGCGCTCCAGCAGCAGCTCGACGCTGCGCTCGCGGCCGTCGGCCAAGCTGCCGACGAATCGCGCGCCGTCATCGACGGCGACATCCAAGCGCTGCACGAACTCGGTTCGAGCAACGGCCGTCCGCCGCTGATCGCCGACGTTCCGTTCGACGAGCCGCCGCCGTACATTCCGCCGCCGGTCGCACCGTCCGTGCACGCTCTGATTCCGGATACGCCGCTGGTGGAATCGCCGGGAATCGCAGCGGCATTTGTGGATGACGACGCGCCGCTCTGGCAGAGCTGAGTTCTTTTTTTATTTGTCCCTTAACCGAGAGAGCATCGTCTGAGTAACACGAACGAACCCCGTAGAAACACGACCATCGCCGTCGAAGACGAGATGCGCACGAGCTACCTCGCCTATGCGATGTCGGTCATCGCGTCGCGCGCGCTGCCGGATGTGCGCGACGGACTCAAACCCGTACAGCGCCGCATCCTGTATGCGATGCGCGAAATGGGGATGACGCCCGACAAGCAGCATCGCAAGAGCGCCGGTGTCATCGGCGAGGTGCTCAAGAGCTATCATCCGCACGGCGACTCGTCGGTGTACGACGCGTTGGTCCGTATGGCGCAAGACTTTTCGCTGCGCTATCCGTTGATCGACGGTCATGGAAACTTCGGTTCGATCGATCCCAATCCGCCGGCCGCCTACCGGTATACCGAAGCGCGTCTCGGCCGCCCGTCGATGGATCTGTTGGCCGACATCGACAAAGACACGGTCGATTTCATTCCCAACTTCGACGGCCAAACCGAAGAGCCGGTGGTCTTGCCGGGCCGCTTGCCGCAATTGCTCGTCAACGGTTCGAGCGGTATTGCGGTCGGTATGGCGACCAACATTCCGCCGCACAATATCAGCGAAATTTGCGACGCGGTCATCAAACTCGTCGACGAGCCGGATGCCGACGACGACGCGATCATCGACATCGTCAAGGGACCGGATTTTCCGACCGGCGGGGTACTGCTCGGCAAAGAAGCGATCCGCCAAGCCTATAAGACCGGCCGCGGCTCGGTCGCCGTGCGCGGGCGCGCCGAGATCGTCGAGGAGAAGGGCAAGTACCGCATCGAGATCACGGAGCTGCCGTATCAGATCACGATCGAACGCGTCATGCAGTCGATCAAAGAAGCGTATCAAGAGAAGCGCATCACCGGCATCTCCGATCTCAACGATCTTTCCAACCGCCACGGCATGAAGATCGTGGTCGATCTGCAGCGCACCGCCGTTCCGAACGTGGTGCTCAACCAGCTCTACAAACAGACCCCGTTGCAATCGTCGTTCGCCTTCAACATGCTCGCGCTCGTCCCGGTGCTCAACCGCGACGGCTCGCTCTCGACCGACGGCAACCCGCTCGAACCGCAAGTGCTCTCGCTGCGCGAGATGCTCAACCATTTCATCGCGCATCGCAAGGTCGTCGTCACCCGGCGCACCCGTTACGATCTGCGCAAGGCCGAAGAGCGCGCCCATCTGCTCGAGGGCTTCCGGATCGCGCTCGACCACATCGACGAAGTCATCAAGATCGTGCGCGACAGCGACACGGTCGAGACGGCCCGCCGTAGCCTGAGCGAGCGTTTCGAACTCTCCGAGATCCAGGCCGCCGCCATCGTAGACATGCGCCTGCGCACGCTCGTCGGCCTCGAGCGCCAGAAGATCGAAGACGAGTATGCCGCGCTGCTCAAGACGATCGCCGAGCTGCAAGACATTCTCGCCAGCGAACGCCGCCTGCTCGGCGTCGTGCGTACCGAGACCGAGGACCTGAAGAAGCGCCTCGGCGACGAACGCAAAACGCCGGTCGAAGCGCTCGAGGGCGAGCTCTCGATCGAAGACATCATCGAAGATACCGAAGTCGTCATCACCGTCACGGTCGGCGGCTACATCAAGCGCGTTTCGGTCGACACGTTCCGCGCGCAGAATCGCGGCGGCCGCGGCGTCATCGGCATCGCGAACCTGAAAAAAGAAGACGTCGTCCAGAACTTCTTCGTGGCGACGACGCACCAGCACGTCCTGTTCTTCACGAACAAGGGCCGGGCGTTCCGGCTGCGGGCCTACGAGATTCCGGATTCCACGCGGCAATCGCGCGGTACGGCGCTCGTCAACCTGCTGACGCTCCCGCCGGGCGAGAACGTGACCGCCAACTTCCCGGTGCGCAACTTCGAGACCGACGAATACCTCGTCATGGTCACGAAGAAGGGCGTCATCAAAAAGACGAAACTCGATGAGTTCGCCAACGTGCGGCGCAACGGTTTGATCGCGATCGGACTCGACGACGACGACGAACTGCTCGGCGTGGCGCTCTCCACCGGCGATCGCGACATCATCCTCGCGACGCACGACGGTATGGCGGTGCACTTCAACGAGAAGGGCGTGCGTCCGATGGGCCGGCCGGCCCGCGGCGTGCGCGCGATGTCGCTCGCGCCGGGCGACACCGTCGTCGCGATGGACATCGTGGTTGACGATCAGCGCCGCGAAGTGCTGATCGTTACCTCGCAGGCCTTCGGCAAGCGCACCGACATCGATCAGTACCGCCACACCTCACGCGGCGGTAAGGGCGTCAAGGCGTTCGCCAAGGAGAAAGAGATCGGCTACGTGGTCGATCAGATCTTGGTATCGCCCGATGACGAACTGCTCATGATCACCTCGGGCAATCAGGTCATCCGCATCCCCGTCAGCCAGATCCGCCGCGCCGGGCGCTCGACCAAGGGCGTTCGTCTCCAGCGGCTGGCCGAAGGCGACGAAGTGATCGCGATTGCGAACCTCGGTCAGCAGTCCAAACGGGTCAGTGATATCACGGGCGAGACGGTCGAGCCATCGTAATCCAGCGCCCCAAGGTCCTGGTGAGGGCCTTGGGGTCGACGGGTTTGGTGAGGTGGTCGTTCATGCCCGCCTCGAGACACAACTGACGTTCCGTTTCCATTGCGTGCGCGGTCATCGCGATGATCGGAAGCTGCGTTGCGTCGACGTGATTGCGGATCAAACGGGTCGCTTCGAGGCCGTCCATCTCCGGCATTTGCACGTCCATGAGCACGGCGTCGAAGCGCGAATGGTCCTTGAGCACGGCATCGAGCGCTTCGCGCCCGTTCGCCGCGAACTCAACCGTAACGCCGAGCCGGGCCAGAAGATGTTCCACAATCTGCTGGTTGATCGCGTTGTCTTCGGCGACCAGGACGCGGCTGCCCGATAGATCGCTCGTCCCGGTGTCGGCCGGCGGGGCTTCGCGCGAGCCGACGTGCGTGACGAACAGCGACTGAATCGTCTCGAGCAGGAGCGACGGATCGACCGGCTTGACGAGAAATCCCTCGATTCCGGCGCGCTTCGCCGCATCGAAGAGATCGGTGCGCCCGAAGGCGCTCACCATGATGACGATTGGGGGTTTTTCGGCGCCGGCGTCGGCGCGTATCGTCTGTGCGACCTCGACGCCGTTCTGGCCCGGCATCTTCCAATCCATCAGCACGAGGTCGAACGGCGCTTTGGCCGACCGCGCTTCGTTGATCGCGGCGAGCGCGGCGGTGCCCGAACGTGCTTCGGTCACGGCGAGCGACCACGAGCGCAACATCGCCGCGAGCGCATCGCGCGCGATTGGATCGTCGTCGACTACCAGCACGCGCCGGTCGCGCAGCGATTCGACGGGCCGCGGTGCGGCGCGCCGGTCGGGGCGGTGCAAGACCGCCGTAAAGGTGAAGGTACTGCCCTCGCCGCGCGTGCTTTCGACCGTGATCGTGCCGCCCATCTTGTGTGTGAGCGCTTTGCTGATCGCGAGGCCGAGACCGGTTCCCCCGAAGCGGCGCGTGATCGACGTGTCGGCTTGCGAGAACGACTCGAAGAGATGCGATTGCTCCGCGTCCGTCATGCCTATGCCGGTATCGCGGACCGACGTGATCAGCTCGACGTCGCGCTGACCCTGACGCTTCACACCGATGTTCACGACGACTTCGCCGTGTTCGGTGAACTTGATCGCGTTGGTCGTGAGGTTCAGCAGAATTTGGCCGAAGCGCACCGGATCGCCGATCAGTGCCGTCGGGACGTTCGGGTCGACGTTCACCTCGAATTTGAGGTCCTTGTCGGCGGCCCGCATCGAGGAGACGCTGCCGATGTTATCGAGTACCGAACCGAGATCGAACGTGACGTCTTCCAGCTCGAGTTTGCCGGCTTCGATCTTCGAGAAATCGAGGATATCGTTGATGATGTTGAGCAGCGATTTTGCCGAGTATTCGATCTTGGTCAGGTAGTCGCGCTGTTTGGCGGTCAGGTCGGTCATCAGCGCGAGGTTGGTGAGCCCGATGACGCCGTTCATCGGCGTGCGGATCTCATGGCTCATGTTGGCCAAGAACTCGCTCTTGGCGTGGTTCGCGGTTTGCGCTTCCAGCGTTGCCGCGATCGCTTCTTCTTTGGCCGCAGCCTCGAGCTCGCGATGTTTGTGCAGTTCTTTGCGAACCGCGAGCTGTTGCAACCAGGCAACGAGCACGATGAGGATGACGAGCGTCGCACCGATGGCGCGGACGATCGTGGTGAAGCGAAGTCCTTGCGACTGGGCGAGAATATCGGGTTCTGCCAAGCCCGTGCTGACGGCGAGCGGATACCCCGGAACGAGCTGGTAGCTGTAGAGCCGCATGTAACCGTCGATCGCGCTGACGTGCGAGTACGACCCGCGGGGCGCCTTTGCGAGGCTGCTCCACAGCGGAGAGATTGCGGGAAGCACCGGACGCAGCGGCCCCGAGACGCCTTTGGCGTTCACCCGAACGAGCACGTGGCGGTCGAGCGTGTCGACCAGCTCGACGTAGCCGCGCGGACCCAGAGCGTTCGCGTCGATCCCGAAGCCGAATCGGGAAATGTCGATCACGGCGCTGACCACCCCGATCAGCTGACCGTTGCGGCCGCGCACGCTGCGCGCGAACGGGATCACGATGCGCTTGGTGGTGCGCCCGGCGATGGGCGAGCCGATCGAGAGCGCGTTCGTCTTGAGGGCAGCCCGGAAGTAGGTGCGGTCGCCGAGGGAAATCGGGCGCTGTCCGATCGTACCGATGGCGATCCCGTTCCCGTGCGTATCGGAGATCGCGAGGTTGCCGAGGACGCCGATGTAGAGGCTGGTGCGCGCGACCATCGACCGGGTCTTGGCGGGCCCGTTGTCGGCGTCGTACTCGGCGACGAAGCGGAGGACGCTGTCGACGAGCTTGACCGTCGATGCGACGTCATTCGCGTACGACGTCGAGACTTCGGTCACGTTCGCGAGCGCTTGGGCCCGCGCGCGGTCGCTGAGCGCGGAGAGCTCGTTGTGAGCGACGATCCACGCCACCATGATTAAAGCGGCGGCGGCAAGAATCGGCCCCCACTGGTCGGCAGTCGAGAGCGGTCTACGCAACTAGCGAGCCTCCACTTGGAGCGCGTTCTCGGTGCGGTGGGCGACCCCCCTCGAAACCGCACCCTCCCGGGAAGGGTCTAAGGGGATACTATGAGCGCAATTCCCGAGGTTTCCCAAAGCACGTTCCAGGCCGACGTCCTGGCTTCCGAACAGCCGGTTCTCGTCGATTTTTGGGCACCGTGGTGCGGGCCGTGCAAAATGCTGGCCCCCGTCATCGAGGAAGTCGCCGGATCACTTGCCGGTAAGGCAAGCTTCGTGAAGCTCAACACCGATGAAAACCCGAACATCGCCGCGCAGTACGGCATCTCGGGCATCCCGACGCTGATCCTCTTCAAGGGCGGCGAGGTCGTCGATCGCATCGTCGGCTTCGTTCCGAAGTCCGCGATCACGTCGATGATTTCCAAGCATCTCGTCACCGCCTAACGGCGGCCGGCCGCCGGCCGTTCACCGGGTTCTCGACGAACCGCGCATCGCGCGGTTCGTTCCCGTTCTTGGCGCCGCTGCGGTCAAAGCACACGTCGTCGCCGCGATCGACGAGCAGCGCGCGGCCTTACGGGCCGGCGACGGTGACGTCTCGGGCGACACGGTCGTCGACGCAGCGGCGCAACGCCTCATGCGCGAGGCGGCCCTCGGCCTGACCGGCGTGCTCAACGGCACCGGCGTGCTGTTGCACACCAATCTGGGGCGGGCGCCGCTCGCGGCCGAAGCGCTGGACGCGGTCGCCGATGCGGCGGCGGGCTACTCGAACCTCGAGTTCGACTTGGAGAGCGGCGAGCGCGGTTCGCGCTACGACCGGCTCGGCGGCTTGCTGACCGCCGCGACCGGCGCCGCAGCGTCGCTCGTGGTGAACAACTGCGCGGCCGCGATGCTGCTGATCCTCGATACGTTCGCGCGCGGTCGCGAAGCGATCGTGGCACGCAACGCGCTGATCGAAATCGGCGGCGGTTTCCGCTTACCGGACGTCCTCGCGCGCAGCGGCGCGACGCTCGTGGAAGTGGGCGCGACGAACAAGGTGTACGTGGCGGATTTCGCACGCGCGCTTTCGCCTAACACCGGGTTGATTTTACGCGCCCATCCGTCGAACTACCGCATCAGCGGCTTCGTCGCCGACGTTGTACCGGCGGAGCTGGCCGCGCTCGGACGGAGCGTCGGCGTGCCGGTGATCGAGGATCTCGGCACCGGCGCATTGTTCGACTTGCGCCCCTATGGATTGCCGTACGAACGCACGGTGCGTGACGCGGTATCGGATGGGATGGAACTCACCGCGTTTTCCGGCGACAAGCTGCTCGGCGGTCCGCAGGCCGGCATCATCGTGGGCACCACCGCCGCAATTGCGCGCTTGCGCGCGAACCCGCTGTTGCGCGCGTTGCGGGTCGACAAGGCGACGCTTGCCGCGCTCGCCGCGACCCTGCGCCTGCACGCTGATGCGGCGACGCGCGAACGCATCCCGCTCTTCCGCATGCTGGCCGCGCCGCTCGAAACGTTGCGCGAGCGCGGCCGCGTGCTGCAGCGGCAATTTCCCGCGCTCGCGGTGATCGACACCAAAGCATTTGCGGGCGGCGGCACGGTCCCGCTCGCGCCGATCGCATCGGCGGGCGTCGCGTTCGAACCGGCGATCGGCGCAACGGCGGCACTGGCCCGTTTGCGCGCGGCGGCGCCGCCGCTCGTGGCGCGCATCGAGGCGGCGCGCGTGGTGATCGACCTGCGCACGATCGAGCCGGCCGACGATGCGCGGGTGGCCGCGGCGCTCGCCGCGTTGTTCGCCACGAACTGATGCGGGTCGTCGGCACCGCCGGCCACGTCGATCACGGCAAATCGGCGCTGGTACGCGCGCTCACCGGAACCGAACCCGATCGTTGGGAAGAAGAGCGCCGTCGCGGAATGACGCTCGATCTCGGCTTCGCGCATCTGCGTTTCGACGACGGCATCGAAGCGGGCATCGTCGACGTCCCGGGGCACGAACGGTTCGTCCACAACATGCTCGCCGGCGCGACCGGCATGGACGTGCTGCTGCTGATCGTTGCCGCAAACGAGGGTCCGCGGCCGCAAACGTTCGAGCATCTCGCGATCCTCTCGCTGCTCGCGGTGCCGTCGGCGATCGTGGTATTGACGAAAGCCGACCTTGTCGACGAAAACGAACTGGCTGCCGTGCGCGACGACGTGCAGATTGCCGTTGCGGGTACCGTTGCCGAAGGCGCGCCGGTGGTAGCGGTCTCCGCACTAACGGGCGACGGCCTCGATGAATTGCGCGAGTGCATTCATGCCTCGCTGACCGGCTTGCCGCCGCGCGCCCGGCATGCACCGGCGTATCTACCGGTCGACCGCGCGTTCACGCTGACCGGACACGGCACGATCGTTACCGGCACGCTGATGCAAGGCTCGATTGCCGTCGAGCAAACGCTGACCGTGCATCCCGGCAACCTCGAAGCGCGCGTGCGCAGCGTGGAAGTGTTCGGCGAACCGCGCGAGCGCATCGACGCCGGCGCGCGCGTCGCGGTCAACCTCTCCGGCGTGCCGCTCGATGCGATCGCGCGCGGCAGCGCGCTCACCGCGCCCGAGATCCGCTCGCAGAGCAGCTATGTGGTGCGCTTTCAGCCGCTGCCTGAAGCGCTGGAACTGTTGCGCCGGCGGATGCCGGTACGCGTGCACCTCGGCGCCGGCGAATCGTTCGGCACGCTCGTGTTCGCAGCGCGTCGGAACGATGCGCAACCGGTGGATGCGACCCTGCACTTGCGGGAAGCGGTCGCGGCCGTGCCGGGACAGCATTTCGTCGTGCGGCGCATGTCGCCGAAGACCGTGCTGGGCGGTGGCACGATCGGCACTCCGGCCGCGGGCGACGCCGAGCCCGCGCTGAGCACCGACGTCGTCGCCGTACGCACCGCGGTGGCGGGCTTCGGCGTTGCCGCAAGCGGAGCCGACGCGATCGCGGCGGCGGCAAACGTGACGCTCGAACGGGCGGGAGAAATTCTCGCCGACGAAGCCGCCGCCGACCGTGTGTGGGAGCTGAAACGCCCCGCCGGTTACATCGCGACGGCCGCAGCCGAAGTGCTGGTCGAGCGCGTGCTCGCATCGCTCGTGCGGCGCGAGTCCGAAGCGCCGTGGATGCTCGGCGCAACGTCGCTTGCGCTCGCGCGCGAACTGGAGATCGCGGAGCCGCTGCTCGTGCGCGTCCTCGCCGCCGCGGCCGAACGGCAGCGCCTCGCCGTTCGCAGCGGCTATTACGCGAACGTGGGCTTTGAGCCGCAGCTCACGCCGGAACAGGCAACGTTCTTCAAGGAGCACGTCCCGGTCGACGCGGCACAGCCGTTGGTTCCGGTGCCGTTCGAACCGCTGGTGCTGGAATTGCGCCGCTCGCGCATCGCCGGCTTATCGGGCGCGCTCGACACGTTATCCGCGACCGGCCGTCTCGTGCGCGTCGGCGAACACATCTACCGCGGCGAACAACTTGCCGAGATTCGCACCCGTCTCGTGCGGCTGCTGCGCGCCCAAGGACGCATCACCGCGGCCCAATTCCGCGACGCGGTCGGCACGTCGCGCAAGTACATCGTCCCGCTGCTCGAGTTCTTCGATGCAACGGGCGTAACCGTGCGCGACGGCGACCAACGCGCCCTGCGCGAGTCTTAAGCGAAGAGCTGCTTGCGCAGTTCGTCGAGATCTTCGACCATGTTGAGACGGACCGCATCGCCGACGGTGTGATCGGCGATGCCGCTCGAGGTGCGCATCTTGCCGCCGAGTTCGGCTGAGTGGTTGTAGCCGCGGATCGCGTCGTTGTGCTTTTTCACCGCATCGGGCGTGACGTTGCCATTTTCTTTCACCCACGCTTCGAACTGCGCGTACGACGGATGCTTTTCGTTGACGAACGCGATCGTCTTCGCGCGATCGAGGCCGAACGCGCCGAGCGTCATGGCATCGAAGCCGTCACCGCAGAGGTCGTAGCCGGGAAACAAACGTCCCGCAGCTCCAAGCGTCAGCTTCGTCCACAGACGCGGCAGATGAAGGATGCCCAACGGACCGGATGCATCCGAAGTAATGAGCGGAACGATAGGGTCGGCCATGAGATTCTCCTCGACGTGATTGCAAAAGCGCTCCCCATCGTTCGAGGAAGCCGCTCCATGTCATCCCTCGACAAGCTCCGGAGACATACACGAAAAAGAGAGCGCCGGCATGCTGCCCGGCGCTCTTCATTGAAATGGCCTTCCTTAACGAAACGCGGCTAGCGGTATGCGTCCTGGATGCCGTGGAAACGGGTGGTGTCGTACACGTCGGCGCCGGTGAGCGGCGGCGTGTCGCCGAGGACCAGATCGTCGAACGCCGCGCGCTGCGTCTGGTAGATGATCCCGAGCGGGATCTTGCCGTCGGCGGTGAGCGCTTCGAATGCGTGCTGCTTGTTCGTGTTGTCGTAGCCTTCGATCTGCGTCACGTCGAACACGTTCTCTTTGAACCATGCGAACGTGTTGTGCTTGTTGTAGGTCACGCAGGGCGACATCACTTCGACCACCGAGAAGCCCGGGTGTTCGATCGCGGCTTTGATCAGTTCGATCAGCTTCTTCGGTTGCGCCGAGAAACCGCGCGCGATGAACGTGCCGCCGGCCGCCAGCGCCACGGCCATGCCGTTGAGCGGTGCGTCGGGATTGCCGCCCGGGCTCGTTCCGGTGACGTAACCGAGATCGCTGGTGGGTGAGGACTGGCCTTTGGTCAGCCCGTACGTTTGGTTGTCCATCACGATGTAGGTGATGTTCGGATTGCGCCGCACGGCATGCAAGAAATGGCCGGCGCCGATTGCGAAGCCGTCGCCGTCACCGCCCGCGGCGATCACGGTCAGGCCGTTGTTCGCCACCTTCACCGCGGTCGCGACCGGCAGCGCACGGCCGTGCACGCCGTGGAACGCATACGAGTGCAGGTAGCCCGAGATTTTTCCCGAGCAGCCGATGCCGGAGACGAACGCGACGTCTTTCGGATTCAACGCAAGTTCCGCGCACGCCGACTTCAGCGACGCAAGGACGCCGAAGTCGCCGCAACCCGGGCACCACCACGAGGGCGTGGCGGTTGCGAAGTCTTTGGGGGTCATCACTAAGGCCATGGTTACACTCCCGCCAGGCTGACCGCGCTGCCCGTGCGGACGGCGTCGATGATTTCGATCGGACGGAACGGCCGCCCGTTGTACTTGCGTACGTCGTGGAGTTTGTCGATCGGGCCGACGACGTGGCGGATCAGCCGTCCGAGTTGGCCCGTGTAGGTGTTCTCGACGACGTAGACCTCGTCGTTCGCTTCGAAGAACGCCTTGATGTCGTCGTCGGGAAACGGCCACAGCGTTTTCAGCTGCAGGAAGTTCACCGACTCGCCCATCTTGTTGAGGCGATCTTGCGCTTCGGCGATCGGGCCGCGGTTGCTGCCGTAGCCAATGATGCCGACGCGTGCGCCGGGCGTCGCGAACAGCTTCGCTTTCGGCAGGTCGGGCCGGGCCGTCTCCATCTTGCCCATGCGCTTTTCCATCATGCGCTTGCGGTTCTTGGCGTTCTCGGTGATCACGCCGCCGTCGTTGTGCTCGGAACCCGGCGCGAGGTGCATGCCGCCTTCCATGCCGGGAATGACGCGCGGCGAGACGTGATCTTCGGTGAACGCGAAGCGTCGATATTCGCCGAACACGACGGGCTCGGTGAGTAGCTTGCCGCGATCAACCTGGACTGCATCGAACGAGAGACGCGGCAGCGTCGCCTTGCTCTGGCACAGTGCTTGTTCGGAGAGAATGAAGACCGGCATCTGGTACTTCTCGGCGAGGTTGAACGCGTCGATCGCCATGTAGAACGATTCTTCGACCGTTCCAGGCGCGAGCACGATCTTCGGAAACTCACCGTGCCCGCCGAAGATGATGTGCTGCAAGTTGCTCTGCTCGGTTTTCGTCGGCAGACCGGTCGACGGTCCCGCGCGCGCGCATTCGACGATGACGATCGGGATCTCGAGCGAGCTCGCGAGGCCGATACCTTCGGTCATGAGCGAGAGGCCCGGACCGCTGGTGGCCGTCATCGAGCGCACGCCGGTGAAGGCCGCGCCGATGATCATGTTGACCGCAGCCAGTTCGTCCTCGGCTTGCACGACGGCCCCGCCGTATTGCGGCAGATACTTGGCCATCCACTCGAGCACGTCGGTGGCCGGCGTGATCGGATAGCCCGCCATGAAGCGGCAGCCGCCGACGAGCGAGCCGTACGCGATCGCGTCGTTGCCCATCATGATCAGCCGGTCACCGTCGACGCGGTCGGCCGAGAGCGTATAGCCGGACGGCGTCGACGCGTAATGGTCGCGGACGTACTTCTCACCGGCCTCGACGGCGCGGATATTGATGTCGACGACCTTCTCGCCCTTGCGCTTGTAGACGTTGGTGACGTCGCGCCGCAAGATTTGCGGATCCATGCCGATCAGCTCGGCGATCACGCCTAGCGAAACGGTGTTGCGCACCAGCTCGAGTCCGAGATCTTCCTTGGCCATCTTGCCGATCGGGATCTCGTACCAGTTGATGTCGTCGCGGCGCAGCTCGTCCGGAATCTTCTCATCGGTGTTGTCGAAGATGATGAAGCCGCCGGGGCGCATCTCGTCGATGTGCAGCTGCACGGCCTCGAGGTCAAAGGCGACCAGGCAATCGACGAAGTCGGCCATGCCGTAGTTGGGAGTGGTTCCGGCACGGATCACGTAGTTCGTGTGTCCGCCGCGGATGCGCGAGGGGAAGTCTTTGTAGGTGTAGACTTCGAGACCCATCCGTTTGAAGACGCCGGCGATCATGTCGCCGGTCGTGAGGCTGCCGTCGCCGGCCTGACCGCCGAACATCACTTCGATATTATTGAGGATCATCGTCACTCCGGACTGAAAATTGCGTCACCCATAAGGCCAGGGCAAACTTATCTTCCGTTTCCCCAACGCAGCGTGGCAACGCCTGCCGAAGGGAATAAGGGCAGTGCAACCGGAGAGTTAGCACTCTCGGTTATGGAGTGCGAATATGGACGTTGAACGCATGACCCAGCGCGTTCAGGAAGCCCTCAACGCCGCTTATACTAGGGCCCTGACCGAGCGGAACACCCAAACTACCCCCGAGCACCTTCTGGCAGCCATTCTCGACCAGCCGGAAGGCGTTGCCGTGCCCATCCTCCAGAAGGCCGGGCTCGATCCGACCACAATCGGCAACAAGGTCGACGCTTTGATCGCGGCCTTGCCCCGCCACTCGGGGCCGAACGCCGACCAGGGTCAAGTCACGGTCTCGCCGGCGTTGACACGCCTGCTGGCGGCCGCCGACAACGAGGCCAAGGCACTCAACGACGACTACGTCTCGGTGGAACATCTGCTGCTGGCGATGGCCGGCGACACCGGCGGCGTCGGCCGCCTGTTCCGCGACGCCGGGCTGACCCGCGAGAAGCTGCTCGGTGCCCTGCGTGAAGTGCGCGGCAACCAGCGCGTCACCTCGCAAAATCCGGAAGGCACCTACCAGACGCTCGAGCGCTACGGCATCGACCTGACGCGCGCGGCGGCCGCCGGCAAACTCGATCCGGTCATCGGCCGCGATGAAGAGATTCGCCGCGTCGTCCAAGTGCTGTCGCGGCGCACCAAGAACAATCCCGTGTTGATCGGCGAACCCGGCGTCGGTAAGACCGCGATCGTGGAAGGCCTCGCGCAGCGCATCGTGCGCGGCGACGTTCCCGAAGGGCTCAAAGACAAGAAGATCATCTCGCTCGACATGGGCGCGCTCATCGCCGGTGCGAAGTATCGCGGCGAGTTCGAAGAGCGCCTCAAGGCCGTGCTCAAGGAAGTGCAATCATCGAACGGCACCGTGCTGCTGTTCGTCGACGAGCTGCACACCGTCGTCGGCGCGGGCAAAACCGAAGGCTCGATGGACGCCGGCAACTTGCTCAAACCGTTGCTCGCGCGCGGCGAACTGCACATGATCGGCGCGACGACGCTCGATGAGTACCGCAAGTACATCGAGAAAGATGCCGCGCTCGAACGCCGCTTCCAGCCGGTGCTGGTCGATCAGCCGTCGGTCGAGGACACGATCTCGATTCTGCGCGGTTTGCGCGACCGCTACGAAGTCCATCACGGCGTGCGGATCAAGGATTCCGCGCTCGTGGCCGCCGCCGTGCTCTCCAACCGCTACATCACCGACCGGTTCTTGCCCGACAAGGCGATCGATCTGGTCGATGAAGCGGCGGCGAAGCTGCGCACCGAGATCGATTCGATGCCGACCGAACTCGATGAAGCCTCGCGGCGCATGATGCAGCTCGAGATCGAGCGCGAAGCGCTGCGCAAAGAATCCGACGATGCCTCGAAGGCGCGCTTGGAAAAAATCGACGCCGAACTCGCGAACCTGCGTGAGGAAACCGACGCGCTGCGGGCGCGCTGGCAAAAGGAAAAGGACGCGGTCGACAGCTTGCGTTCGCTGCGCGAGCAGATCGACCAGACGAAACTCGAGGTCGAGCGCGCATCGCAAAATGCCGATTATGCGAAGGCCTCGGAGCTCAAGTACGGCCGCCTGGCCGACCTCGAACGACAGCTTGCCGAAAAAGAAGCGGCGCTCGGCTCCTCGCAATCGCGGCTGCTCAAAGAAGAAGTCGACGAGAACGACATCGCCGACGTCGTGAGCCGCTGGACCGGCGTGCCGGTTTCCAAGTTGCTCGAAGGCGAGCTGCATAAGCTGCTCAACCTCGATACCGAACTGCACAAGCGCGTGATCGGTCAAGACGAAGCCGTCACGCTCGTGGCGGAAGCGATCGTACGCGCGCGCTCGGGTCTGGGCGATCCGAACAAGCCGCTGGGATCGTTCCTGTTCCTCGGGCCGACAGGCGTCGGCAAGACGGAACTCGCGCGCGCACTGGCGGTCGTGCTCTTCGATGACGAACGTGCGATGATTCGCATCGACATGTCGGAGTATCAGGAGAAGCACACCGTCGCGCGTCTGCTCGGCGCACCTCCCGGATACATCGGCTACGACGAAGGCGGTCAGCTGACCGAAGCCGTGCGGCGCCGTCCGTTCTCGGTGATCCTCTTCGATGAAATCGAGAAGGCGCACCCCGACGTGTTCAACGTGTTCTTGCAAATTCTCGATGACGGACGCTTGACCGATGGTCAGGGCCGCACGATCGATTTCAAGAATACCGTCGTGATCATGACCTCGAACATCGGCAGCCATCGCATCCTCGACTATCGCGGCGCCAGCGGTGCCGATTACGCGGTGATGCGCGCGACGGTGCTCGAAGAACTGCGCGCGTCGTTCCGTCCGGAGTTCATCAATCGCATCGACGAGATCGTGGTCTTCCACGCCCTCACCGAGAACGAACTCAAGTCGATCGTCGAAATTCAGCTCGATCGCGTGCGGGCGCGGCTCGTCGACCGGCGCATCACGCTCGAAATCAGCGACGAGGCGAAGACGCACCTAGCGCGTGCCGGGTACGAACCGGCCTACGGCGCGCGACCGCTCAAACGGGCGATCCAGCGCGAAGTAGAGACGCCGCTGGGGCGCAAGATTCTCGCCGGGGAGGTACGTGACGGAGATCACGTACGCGTCGACCTCGACCGCGACCGCGGCGAACTCACGTTCAACACGGTTGCTCCGCTGCCGGAGATTCCATCACTGGCCTAGGGCGACTGCTTTAGGCTATAGTCTATGCGTGCTCGCGATCGTAGGTATCGTCGTCGCGCTGGTAGCGATCGTTGCGATCGCGGCTGTTGCCGCGGTCGCAATTCACCGGCTCACAGAACAGCGAGAGCGGATCCGGCGTGCCGGGCGCCGCTATCGTCAACTGGTTGAGTCTGCGCGCGTCATCATGTGGCGTAGCGCGATCAGCGACGTCCGCGCACCGCAATTCACTTATGTGAATCCTGAGGCGGAGACCGTGCTCGGCTATCCGGTCGAGCAGTGGCTCACCGAGCCCGGCTTTTTCCAGAATCACATCCATCCCGACGACCGCGAAATGTCCATGCAGCGCGGCCGGGCGGCGGTACTGGGTGAGGATCAGGTTTTCGAGCACCGCATGATTGCAGCCGACGGCCGGAGCGTCTGGCTGCGTGCTTCCTTGCGCCGCGTCTCGGAAGACAACGTTGCGGAGCTGGTGGGCGTGCTCACCGACATCACCGAGCGCAAGCACGCCGAGGAAGCGGCCGAGGCCGCAAGTCAGGCCAAGAGCGAGTTTCTCGCATCGATGAGCCATGAGATTCGCACCCCGATGAACGGTGTGATCGGCATGACCGACCTCGTGCTCGAAACCGAACTCACGCACGAACAGCGCGATTATCTTACGACGGTCAAGAGTTCGGCCGAAGCATTGCTCACCGTGATCAATGACATCCTCGACTTCTCGAAGATCGAAGCCGGCAAGTTCGAACTCGACCCCATTGCGTTCGACTTACACGAGACGATCGAAGAAACGATGAAGACGCTGGCGTATCGCGCGCACGAAAAAGGCCTCGAGCTGGTGTGCGACATCCAGCCCCAGGTACCGATCGCGGCCGTCGGCGATCCGGGCCGCATCCGCCAAGTGATCGTGAACCTGATCGGCAACGCGATCAAGTTCACCGATCGCGGTGAAGTCGCGCTGGAAGTATCGCTCGACGAGGGCAACGAGCACGAGTGGATCGTACACTTCGTCGTGCGCGATACGGGCATCGGCATCGCGCCGGAAAAGCAAAAGCAGATTTTCGAGGCGTTCTCGCAAGCTGACAATTCGACGACGCGCCGTTTTGGCGGAACGGGCCTGGGTCTCACGATTTCGGCGCGCTTGGCCGAAGCGATGCGCGGGCGGATTTGGGTCGAGAGCGAACTCGGCAAGGGGAGCGCGTTCCACTTCACAACGGCGCTCGGCGTGGCCGATCATGTGGAGCGGGTTGAGATCGACGACGCTTCGCTCGCCGGCATCCCCACGCTGATCGTCGACGACAATGCCACCAATCGCCGCATTCTCGTTGAGATGCTGGCCGCGTGGGAGATGCAGCCGACAGCGGTTGCCAGCGCGCGCGAGGGGCTCGATCTGATGCGCAGCGCGGTGCGGCGCGGACAGCCGTTCGCGCTCGTGATCACCGACATTCACATGCCCGAGATGGACGGCTTCGCTTTTGCCGAGCGCATCCGGCTCACGCCGGAGTTCGCCGATACGATCGTCATGATGCTCACCTCCGGCGAAAAGCACGGCGACCTCGAACGATGCCGCGCCTTCGGCATCGGAGTCCACCTCATGAAGCCCGTACGGCGCAGCGAATTGCGCGCCGCCGTGGTGGGTTCGCTCGTCGACCACGTTCCCGCGCGGAACGTGGCGCGCCCGACACGTGAAACAACACCCGTCGTGATTGCACCACTCGGCCCGCCGGCGCGGATCTTACTTGCCGAAGATCACGAAGTGAATCAGCGCCTCGCGGTGCGCATTTTGGAGAAGGGCGGGCATGCGGTCGTCGCAACGGCGGTGACGGGTATCGAGGCGGTCGACGCCTGGCGCTCCGATACGTTCGATGTGATCCTGATGGACGTGCAAATGCCGGAGATGGACGGCTTCGAGGCGACGATGAAGATTCGCGAAGAGGAAGGGCCGACGGGGCGGCACGTGCACATCATCGCGATGACGGCGCATGCCATGACCGGCGATCGCGAACGCTGCATCGCGGCCGGTATGGACGCCTACATTGCCAAACCGATTCGCGCGACCGACTTGCTCGAGCTCGTTCGAGCTGCGATGATGAAGCCGGTCGCGCCTTAGCTTTTAGGCTAGGACCGCTTGCCGTTTGCGGGCGCGCAGACGGTCGGTCTCGGAGAGCAGGCGCTTGCGGATGCGCAACGCCTTCGGCGTCACTTCCACCAGCTCGTCGTCTTCGATGAACTCGATCGCGCGCTCGAGCGAGAGATCGTCGGCGGGAGGCAGACGCACGTTCTCGTCGGTGCCGGCGGCGCGCATGTTGGTGAGTTTCTTCGCGCGCACGACGTTGAGCGAGACGTCCTTATCGTCGTTGGCGCGGCCGACGACCATGCCCTCGTAGACGTCGACGCCGGGCTCGACGAAGAAACGGCCGCGCTGTTCGACGCCGGCCAGCGCGTACGCCGTGACCGTGCCGGTTTCGCTCGCGCAAAGCGCGCCGTTGCCGCGGCCCGGGATCTCGCCGGCCAGCGGCTGGTGATCGTAGTAGGTGTGCGACATGACGGCCGTGCCGCGCGAGAGCGTCAGCAGTTCGCCGCGCAGGCCGAAGATCGCGCGGGTCGGCATCGTGTACTCGAGCCGGCGCGTCTCGCCGACCGTCACCATGTTCGACATGATCGCGCGGCGCTTCCCGAGCGCCTCGATGACGGGTCCCGAGTATTCTTCCTGCACGTCGATGACGACGTACTCGACCGGTTCCATTTTCTCACCGTTGCGTTCGGTGATGATGACCTGCGGCTTGCTGACCGCGATCTCGAAGCCTTCACGGCGCATCGTCTCGATCAGGATCGAGAGATGAAGTTCGCCGCGGCCACACACTTCGAAGGTGTCGGCGCTGTCGGTATCCGCAACGCGCAACGCGACGTTCGACTCGAGTTCGCGCATCAGCCGGTCGCGAATCTGGCGCGACGTGAGCAGCTTGCCCTCGCGTCCGACGAACGGCGAGTTGTTGACCATAAAGAACATCGCGACCGTCGGTTCGTCGACCGCAACGGCGGTGATGCCCTCGGGAGCGCCGGCATCTGCGATCGTGTCGCCGATGTTGAGGCCTTCGATGCCGGAGACGCAGACGATGTCGCCGGCCGTGGCTTCCTCGACCTCGATGCGTTCGAGTCCGCGGAAGGTCAGCAGCTTCGTGAGGCGCAGGCCGTTCTCGACCTTGCCGTCGTGCCCGACCTTGGCGATCGGCGCGTTGACTTTGAGCGAGCCGCGGAACACGCGGCCGATGCCGATGCGTCCGACGTACTTGTTGTGGTCGATCGCGCTGATGAGCATCTGGAAGGGGCCATCTTCGGCCGGCGCTTCCGGGATGTGCTTGGCGATCATTTCGAACAGCGGCTCGAGCGTTTCGCTCTCGTCCTCGAGGTTGTACTTGGCGATGCCGGCGCGGCCGTTGGTGTAGATCACCGGGAAGTCGGCCTGTTCGTCGTTGGCGCCGAGCTCGATGAAGAGGTCGAAGATCTCGTTCATCACTTCGCCCGCGCGCGCGTCTTTGCGATCGATCTTGTTGATCACCACCACCACGCGCAGGTCGAGTTCGAGGGCCTTGCGCAGCACGAAGCGCGTCTGCGGCATCACGCCTTCGGCGGCATCGACCAGCAGCAGCACGCCCTGGACCATCTGCAGCACCCGCTCGACCTCGCCCCCGAAGTCGGCGTGGCCGGGCGTATCGACGATGTTGAATTTGACGCCGTTATGCTCGATCGCGGTGTTCTTGGCCAGGATCGTGATCCCGCGTTCCTTCTCGAGGGGGTTCGAGTCCATCGCACGCGTTTCCATGTGCTGGCCTTCGCGATATAGCCCGCTCTGACGGAACATCGCATCGACCAAGGTGGTCTTGCCGTGGTCGACGTGGGCGATGATTGCCAAATTGCGGATGTCTTGCCGGGTGTTCACAACGCCCTATTGTACCATTTTCCGAGCCGTGCCGGAAGTGACGCCCTCTATTTACCGAATCGGCGCTGCCGTTGCGCGTACGATGAGAGCGCGCCGCTGAAGGCGCGAGCGTCAAATTGCGGCCACGGGACCGTGGTGGACCAGAGTTCCGTATACGCGCACTGATACAGAAGGAAATTTGACAGACGTAAGTCGCCGCCGGTGCGGATCATGAGGTCGGGATCGGGCAGGCCCGCGGTCCACAATCGGGCCGCGATCGCGTCTTCATCGATCGCATCGGGCTCGAGGCGTCCCGCGGCAACCTCTTCGGCAAGCATCCGGACGGCCGAGGCGAGCTCGGTCCGGGCACCGTAGTCGACCGCCAAATTGAGGGTCATGCCGCTACCGCCGGCCGTGCGGGCCTCGAGCATCGCAAATGCTTCACGCAGCGCAACGGGCAAACGGTCGCGCCGGCCGATCAGGCGCACGCGCACGCCTTCGCGCGCAAACGCGTCGGCTTCGCGCCGCGCGAACGTTGCGCCGAGGTCCATCAGCGTGCCCACTTCGGCCGCACTGCGGCCCCAGTTTTCTTCCGAGAACGCGTAGACCGTGAGCACTTCGATGCCGGCTTTAGCCGCGGCGATCACGATGCGCCGCAGCGTCAGCATGCCGCGACGATGGCCTTCGATTTGCGGAAGTCCGTTAGCGGCGGCCCAGCGGCGATTGCCGTCCATGATGACGGCAACGTGGCGCGGCGTCGTTGCGAGCGCGGGTACGGCCTCGACGCGTTCGATCATGATTGCGCCGCCCATCCATCGGTGACCGGCGAGATATCGGCCGAACGTTCGTGCACGTCGCGCACGACCGACTCCAACTCATCGATGTAGGCGAGAAAACGGCGCCGTCCGTCGGCGGTGATGCGCACGGTCGTGGCGGGGCGGCCACGGCCCGTAACGCGTTCCATTTCCACCACGCCCACTTCGGCTAGCGCGTGCAGATGGCGGTTCAGATTGCCGTCGGTCAACGCGCACGCTTCCTGCAGTTCGGTGAAACGCATACCGGCCGGATTTGCAACCAGGCATGTACAAACGGCGAGGCGGCCGCGCTCGTGAAAGATGCGCTCGAGGCCCGAGTAAGCGAAGGGTGCGTCGCCGCCGTTCATCGTTCCATCTCCACGGCGGCGCGCGAAACCAGCACGCCGATGATGATCTGTCCGATGCCGAACGTCGCCGGCATGACCCACCATGCGAGCGCGTTGCTGCCGGGTGCGAATAAGAGGGCGGCGCCGCTGGCCGCAAAGAGCGCCGCGATCCAACCGATGCCGGGCGGCGCCATGGCGCGCGATGCGATCAAGCCGAGGGCATAACACAAGCACCACATGCCCGGCAAGAGCCCGAGTTCACCACGTGTGATGAACACCGCGGTGAAGAGTCCGCCCGCCACGATCGACGGCAGAATCGTCATCCCAACCGTCTTCAGCTCGACGCGCGAGCGAACCGACCAGTGCCGAGCGAGCCACAGCACGATCGCGCCGTAGTTCACCGCGAGCGAACAAACGAGACACGCAATCCAGATCGTCAGATAGCGGGTATCATCAGCCTGGCTGACCGGGGTCGCGGTGCTGGACGCCTGGATTAGGCCGGCCCCGATCGCGGCGACCCCGCTCGCGAAGGCGGCGCCGCCGGAGAGTCCGCGGAAGCGCTGCACGGCCGCGAGGCGCGTGCGGACCTCCTCGAGGTCGGCGATGGCGCGGGAAACTTCCATTCCTTGCTTTGTAACACAAAGTGAACCCCGTCGCAAGGGCAGCATGATACGTATCGCCCCGCTTGAAATGCTCGGCGGATGAACGGAGTGTTGCTCGTTACCGGAGGCAGCCGGGGCATTGGTGCTGCCGTGGCGACCCTGGCGGCCCAGCGCGGCTTCGACGTGGCCGTGAACTATCGTGAGGACGAGCGCGCGGCGTCGGCCATCGTTGAGGCGGTCCGGTCGAGCGGGGTGCGGGCGCTTGCCCTCAAGGGTGACGTCTCGGTCGAGGCCGACGTCGTGCGGATGTTTGAGGCGGTCGACACGTTCGGACCCCTCAAGGCCTTAATCAACAACGCCGGCGTCACCGGTGGCTTCTCGCGCGTGGCCGACCTCAAGGGGCCGGCGCTCGAGCGTACCTTCGCGGTCAACGTCGTCGGCGCGATGCTGTGCGCCCGCGAAGCGGTGCGTCGGCTCTCTACCGTTTGGGGCGGCGACGGGGGTTCGATCGTCAACGTGTCGTCGCTCGCCGCGAAGCTCGGCGGCGGTGGCGAGTGGGTGCACTACGCGGCGTCCAAAGGCGCGATCAACACGATCACGGTCGGCCTCGCGCGCGAGGTGGCGGCCGAGGGCGTACGCGTGAACGCCGTCGCGGCCGGCATCGTCGACACCGAGATGCACCTGGCAGCCGGCGACCCGCACCGCGCGAAACGGACCGGCGCAACCGTACCGATCGGCCGTGCGGCGACCCCGCTCGAAATCGCCGAGGCGATCCTGTGGCTCACCTCGCCCGCCGCATCCTACATTACGGGGACGATCCTCGAAGCTGGAGGCGGCCGTTGAGCCTACGTTGATGGCTCTTTATCTGTGGCCGACGTGTGTCATCATCGTCGTCGAAGTTTTGGTCGAAAAACACAACGACGTGACGGGCTTCGTGCTGGCGATCGTCGGCGTGATCGCTTGAGTAAAACCTTCCGCGAGCCCGAACAAAAGGCGCTGCGCGACGAGCTGATTCATTACGCGCAACTCGTGCGCGATCAGGAGTGGCCCGCGATTCAAAATGGCGCCGAGTCAGAGGCAGCGGACGAAAGCGCGCACCGGATCAGCGATCTCGCCGTGCGGATGATCAATAGCGATTCGCGCAATCACTCGCCGTCGAGGAATCGGTCATGGGCCTCGCGCGCGAGTTTCAGGATGCCCGGCGTACGCGCCTGAACGAGAACGACGAAGGCATCCCGCGGTCGCTGTGGACGGGGCTCATTCTCGGCGCGATCTGCACCATCGCGTTCACCTCCCTTTTTGGCGTCGAGAACTTCCGCATGCAGCTCGTGATGACGGCGCTGCTCGCTACGCTGGTCGCGCTGATGCTCTCGATGATCGTCGCGCTGGATTATCCGTATCGCGGCGCAACGAGCATTTCACCGGCGATTTGGAAACTGCCCTGAGCTCCCGGAATTTTCTCCGCTAGGCGGGAGCCGGACGCCGCGGCTTTCAATAGCTTCCGCATGATCGTTGAAGAACGCACCTACACGGCCCTGCCCGGCAAGGCCAAAGAGTGGCTCGACTATTACGAAAAGAACGGCTTTCCGGTGCAGCAAAAGCATCTTGGCCGCTGCATCGGTTTCTTCACTACCGAACTCGGCACGCTCAATCAGATCGTGCACCTGTGGGTTTACGATAGTCTTGCGCACCGTGAAAGCGCTCGCGCGAAAATGGGACAAGATCCGGACTGGCATAAGTTCGTCGCCGGCTCGCCCTCGCATCTCCTCTTGAACCAAGAAACGCGGATCCTCAACCCGACATCGTTCTCACCGTTGAAGTAACGGCGTGACATCGAAGGTACGGGTTAGCTTGAGCATTTCCGTCGACGGATTCGGCGCGGGACCCAATCAGGATATCGACAACCCGATCGGCACCGGCGGCTTGGCCTTGCACGAATGGGCGTTCGCAACGCGGACGTTCCGCACGATGCACGGTCAGGACGGCGGATCGACGGGCGTCGACGATGAGCTTGCCAAACGCGATTTCACCAACGTCGGCGCGTGGATCTTGGGGCGTAACATGTTCGGCCCGATTCGCGGTCCGTGGATCGACGATGCGTGGAAAGGCTGGTGGGGCGATACGCCGCCGTATCACGTGCCGGTCTTCGTGCTCACGCATCACCCGCGCCAACCGATCGTCATGCAGGGCGGCACCACGTTCCACTTCGTGAGCGAAGGCATCGAGGTCGCGTTGGAACGCGCGCGCGAAGCCGCGGGTGGCCGGGACGTGCGGGTCGGCGGCGGCGTTTTCACCATCCGGCAATATCTCCAGGCGAACGCCATCGACCAAATGCATCTGATCGTTTCGCCCGTGCTGCTCGGGGCCGGCGAAGCGCTCTTCCCCGGCATCGACACGGCGAAGCTCGGGTTCCGCTGCACCGAGCACGTGCCGTTACCGAACGCGACCCACTTCGTCTTCACGCGCTAGCGACTGGAGTCCGACATGATCCATCGTATCCGGTGCGACGCGATCTTCTTGATCGGCGCCTTGCTCGTGGGTTCGACCGGCGCCGCCGGCTTGGCGGACACGCCGCTCCAGACGATTCGCGTGGCGACGGTTCCGGTGGATGCCGGCGCCGAGGTGTACTACGCCCAGAAGATGGGCTTCTTCAAGGCCAACGGTCTAGACGTCGAGATCACCGGACTCTCGAATGGCGCGGCCGTCACGGCCGCGGTGATCGGCGGTGCGGCGGACATCGGTCAATCGAATGCGGTCTCGATCGCGCAGGCGCACGAGCGCGGGATCCCCGTCGTGATCATCGCGGGTGCGAACCGCTACACGATCCCGGCTGATGAGTCCGGGCTTGCCGTTCCGCCCGACTCACCGATTCACACGGCGAAAGATCTCACCGGCAAGACGATCGCGATCAGCGGTCTGCGCGGCATCACCGAGATCGGCACGCGCAATTGGCTCGACAAGAACGGCGGTGATTCGAACTCGGTGAAGTTGCTCGACATGCCGTTCCCGGCAATGGCCGACGCGCTCGTACAACACCGCGTCGACGCTGCGCTCATCACGCAGCCGTTTTTGGAAGCCGCGCTCGATCAGAAAAAGATCCGCGTGGTTGCCGACGTCTACGCCGCGATCGCGCCTGACTTTTTGCTCGGCGGGTGGATTGCGATGACGCCGTGGGTGCAAGCCCACCCGGCCCTCGCCGCGGCCTTCGCCAAGACGATGTATCAAACCGCGAAGTGGGCCAACACCCACCAAGCCGAATCGGCCGCGATCCTCGAGGACGCGGCGAAGGTGCACATCGACCGCACCGACCACCGCGTTCCTTACGCCGAGAAGATGGTCCCGACCGACCTGCAAAAGCTGATCGACGTCTGCGCGAAATACGGCCTGCTCAAAGCAACGTTCCCCGCGATCGACCTCATCCAGCCATAACCGTCTGGCGGTAGTGGGCCTGGTTACGAATCGGGCATTTTGGGGCAAGGACCAGAGGATGAAACGTATTTTGGCTAGCCTTGCGACGCTCGCGTTCCTCGCGGTGTCGGTTCCCGCCCTCGCGCAGGACCGGGATAACCACGACCATGGCGGTCCGGCCATGGAGCATCACGATCAGTCGATGCAGCATGGCGGACCAGCGATGCAGCATCGCTACGCACCGCCTCCGCGCCGGCACGTATATCGTGAAGGCCAGGTCTACAACGGCCATCACCTCACGAATCGCGGCGGCCATTGGGGATACTACCAGCCGCGGAACGGCGTGAACGTTTTCATCAACATCCCGCTCTGATTCGGCCAATACGGCCGCTGCGGCATTAGAATTGGGCTCGACTTTGCTCTAAAACGATAGACGTCGTTTGGAGTGGACACAAGTCGCCCATGAAATTATCACGCATCATCCTACCCGCGCTCAGCGGACTTCTCTTCCTGGGCAGCCTCGGCGGAGCGCCGGCGCCGGCCAAAGCGGACACCACGTCAACCGCTCTGATTGCTGTCGGCGCTGCCGCCATCGTCGGCGCACTACTCTATGACGGAAACAACCGTCCGTACTATGTGCGCGACAACCGTCGCTACTACGTTACGCAAGACGAAGCTCGCTACTATCGTGGACACCACCACATGTACCAACGGCAGGCTTGGGTCCCGGAACGTGAGTACCCGGTTCAGCGCGACCCCTACTACCGCCACTAACGGTCTGTGAACGAATCCGCGTCTAGCGAGTCAGTCGCTCGGCGCGGATTTTTTTCTAGCGGCGCAGCCAGATGCTTTGTTCAAATGAAATGTGATGGTGAAGCAGGCAACGCTTCACGAGCATTTTTGCCGAAGTGCGGCCGCTGGCCGTACAGCCGCACGACCACCTGATACGCCGGTAGCCGACATCGTATTGCTCACTGATCGGTCTTCCGAGTGAGCGGTAGAGCGTCGCCTGCGAGGCTTCCATGTCCGGACGATAGCATCGCGCCCGGTTCGCATGGCAGAGTCATTTGGGTCAGCCGGATTGGGTAAGTCAGGGGTATGGACACTTATTCGTTCGAGCAGCGCGTCGATCAGATTACCGAGCAGATCCGGGCCTCCGATCCCGCGATCGCAGCAGAGATCCAGTGCTCGCGTCAGTCTGACAAGGCCGAATGGGAACGCGGCCCGTTTCGGGCCACGCTGGTGCTGCACTCCGGCGAGGCGCCTCCGCGACTCTCGCTGCAACTCTACAACGGTGATGACGAACACCCCGCTCCGCTGCAGATTGGGTTCGACGATCCGGATGTCGTGAACATGATCGCGGTGCCGGTTGCCGCCCTTTTAGCCGGTCATGGTGAGGGCTGACCGGTCGTCTGAGTCGGGCAGGCCTTCCTGAAAGTGCGCGCGTTCAAGCGCCTCAGCCGACGGCGTTGTGGCAACCGCGACCGGCTTTGGACGGGGCGTGGCGAACGTCCCGATCGTGCAGACCCACTGTGCCGATGGCACGGTGGCCGCGAGCAATACTACGGTCCAATTACGTTATTGAGCATGGGAGCGTACGGGTCTGGTGGCCCGCGCAGTCTTCAAAACTGCTGAGGCCTCCGCAAGGGGGCTGGTAGGTTCGATTCCTACACGCTCCCGCCAGAATTAGGCACTGACTCGGAACAACTCGGAACGAATGCCGCTTTCAGCCCTTGTTTTCGCCGACAGCACGGCCGACTCAACGATCCGTTCTAGCCGGTTAGCAGCACCGTGCGGCATCGCCGGCGATACGTGCGCGTAGGTGTCGGCCGTAACGGAGATCGTTGAGTGACCGAGCGCCTGCGAACGGTTTTCAGATTCTCGCCATTCTCCAGAGTTACGAGGCAAACGAATGGCGCAGGTCGGTGCAGGCGCACTTTCGGCAGGCCAGCGTCGCGCGCGATCCGCGCAAATGCGAGGCCGAAGGTGTTTGGGTTCCAGGGCTGGCCCTCGCGCTCGAATACGAGTGTATTGCCGTTGGGTCGGTCAGCGCCGCAGGCTAGGAAACGCTCTCCTTGCGCGATTCGATGCCGCTGGAGACGCGACTACAAAGGGTGGAAGCGCGACCTGCGGCGAGACTGCTTCGTCTTGGGTTCCTTGAAGCGCAGTTCGTAGCGGACGCGCTTTGCGGTCTTAATCGTAATGCGTTCGAGCGATCGGGCAACGCGGAGCGTCCCCTTCTCCTAGTCAATGTCCGACCAGCGCAGCGCTAATAACTCGCCCCGCCGGCAACCACTACCGATTGCTGTCGCGATCGCTGCGCCTAGTTCCGTCTTATCGAATGTGTCGAGGTACTGCCGGACCTGTTGCGGATCAAGGGACCGCATTTCCCCGCGTTCAGCGCGCGGCGGATCGACAAATTCGCATGGGTTGGGGCAACTGCGCGTAGGCTAGCCCAAAGCCTCCAGTACCTCAACTGCCATTGGGGCAACGTCGAAGGGCAGGCGCGTTACGGTGTTTGATTCTGGTCGATAAGCCAAGCCGATTTCTCTTGCCGGCCACTGGTCATTTGCAAATCGAAGGTTTCGACGGCCCCTAAATTGGGTGAGCCGAACTGTCGCTCGGCTCTCGTCAGAAGCTCCCGGCCAAAGGGGCCGACGGCCGTGCTCTTGGCGTTGAAGAACTCGGACAACGCCTGAACCACGTGCTTTAAGCGGAACGGGCGTTCAGGCCAGTACGGTGGGAACCAGCGCGCAAAGCTGAAAGGTACGCGCACAGTGTCGTCAAGGGCTATTCCGAAGTAGTCATGTAGCTCCGGCAGCGCGAGCTTGTTTGGGTGATCTACCAGCAAGAAGCCCACCGGCGGAAACTTGATAACGTGGCCGACGCCGCGCAGCTGCCGGAACTCCGGAGTCCCGACCGAATTCGGATCGAGAAAACGGAAATCGCGGGCCACCACGATTTCGGGATGCGGGTGGAACCAGCAGAAAAGATTCACATTCGCCGGCATAGGCGCGCCGCCGAAAACGTAGGCGCGAAGTTGCGGGTCAACGATCGGGTCGGCTTCTCCAAGGCGGGCGGCTACGAAATGACCGACGATTGAGCGCAAAGCTGCCCCCCGCATTGGAACAAGAATGTCGGGCTTTTGGAGCAGTAACGCGGCCGCGTTTTGCGCCCGAACGGTATCGCAGAAGTCGGCGAGCGCGGGGTCGTACCGTCCGAGAAGCTCGTTACATCGCTCGCACAGCGTCCAGTAGATTAGCCCGTTGCGGGCCTTTGCAGGCAGCGGAAAATTCGGATCAGCGATGAGCGGATTGACGAACAATGGGCCGCTATTACCGCAACATTGCGGCGGTATATGATCCTTGGTCATTACGCGCTCTTGCTGGCAAAGATTGCACACACGAGTTCGGCGAACTTTTGGCATTTTGCTCGACCTGCACTTAGTCTATATTGCTAATTCGCAATGTTATTTGCTGAGTCTTGCGGATGCTGCATCGCACTGGTACGCTAAAGCTAGCATAGTCTTAAAAGACTGGAGTGACACCAATGGCTACGGTCATCGACTTGCTCAAATACCTTGAGAAGCGGGAACCCGCCGCGGGCCTGGCTCTGCGGGCGGCCGTACTTGCGCGCGAGTTCCAGGACGTTACCGGCCAGCAAAATGCCGAAGCAATGCGATTGGGTAAGTCGGGTAGAGAAGGGCGCGCAATCCACCGCGACCTCCTCGAGGTGCGGGGACGATGACGTTGAACGATCGTCGGGCCCTAGTCGCCGAAGGAGTGCTCGACGTTCGATCCGCCGCCGCATTTCTTGGCATATCTCGTAGCCGGCTTTACGAGATTATGGGCAGTCGGCTTCTGCCGTATGTCAAGATAGGGCGGCGCGTTTTGATCCCCAGGCGTGCTGCAATCGAATTCTTGGCCCGCCGGGTCGTCGGATAAGTTTGGCGTCGATCCTACACAGGATCAAGTTCAGCCGATTCAACGATTCGCAGCAAATGAAGCGCGCTTATGATAATCTCAAGAGCGTCCTGCGGATCGTCCACATGCGGCGCCTCGTGCACCGCCCTGTTTCGGTACATTCCAAACAGGCCGCGAAACAAGTGTTCCTCATCGGCGAGGTCGCCCTTCCGATCTTTGCGCTGCCTGCGCGTACCTGATATCGCCTTAAAGAAGTTCGTAATGAGTACCTGGCCAGAAACGTGCGACGAGAGATTCGCACGTTCGCGCATGCGCACTTCGACGGCCTTGAACGCGCCCGCAATCGCAAGGTCAAAGTCTCCAGCAACAAGCGGGGGCACGATACGGGACCGCGACGCGACAGGAATCAAGTCAACCGCTCGCATTGCGAGGGCAATTCCGCCGGCACCATTTGCTGATGCTGCCGCAACCTGCTCGCCGAGACGAGTTGCGACCATTGGCCCACGCGGATTCGACCCGCCGCCGCGGGAGTGATATTCGGCAATAAGCCCGTGGGCGGTGAGCCAAGCGATGGCATCACCAGCAGCGGCCCGTACAGCCGGAATTTCGACGCTTTCGGAGGCTACTAGGTCAGTTAGCGCGGTAATTGGCCGCCACTGGGGCTGACGATCCGGGCGAGTCCAGGCGTCACGCGACCCATTGAGCGACACTATTTCCCGCAGAATGGCAATGCCCAAGTCCGAAGAGTCTGCTTGCAGCACGGCATCAGCGCTTGGGAAACGCTCGCGGATAATTCCCATGTTTAGTTGAAGCGCCGTTCGGCGCAGTTTTTTTGTGTCACTTTTCCATCGAGGAAACGACGTGGCCACAATCTTCGCCGTTTGCCGTCGCACATCGCACAAACCTAGAAACATCGACGTTGCTCATTCGCGGGCTGTCGCCAATAGCGGCGTCCAGGTTTGCGACGGTTAGTGCGAAGGACCGGCCCGCTAGAACGGGCTCCGCAGCATGTAGCGCGCCGCCAATAGTGGCGGTATATGTAAGCGTCAAGCGCTTACCGTTTCGCCGCACCATTTCTTTCAACGCCGTTCGCTGCTCCACTGGCACCCGTTCCAAATCTCTGCTCCAATCATAACAAAACTGGTCGTAGCAGTGCTCTCCCAGCGCACTTATCATCAATTCGGCGAACGCCGTTCGGGCAGTCTCGTAGCCGGAGTAAAACCCTACGGACATCCCCTGCACAGCCGCGACCTTTTGGACGTACGTCTGCGTCCGCCACCAGGTGCCGTCAAGTATGACGAGTGTTTTCTCGGTTGCTTCGGCGATAGCGACACCACCTATGAAAGCGACGCCAGAGATCAGTGCGGTGATCCGTCTAGATATCGTCATTGCCCGTTCCTCGTATCGCGATCACCGGCAGCGTCGGCCTCTTTCTTGCAAACATATGCGCCGTGCTTCGTGCGCCCATACCAGCGCATGCCCTTTTCGTGATAGATGCCGCTTGCCGTATTAAGCCAACCACGACATCGCGCGGACAGTGCTTCTGTGCAGCAATTTCCGTATCGAACGTCGCTGGCGTTGTGACGACGGCGACGTTAGCTGACGCCGCGAACGCGGTTGCCCCAAGGCCGATATATACGGCCAAAATCACGGAGACAATGAAAGCCTGGACGGTCCGCATGCGTTAACCCCGGGATTGCTTCGCGGTCCTTCTCTCTCGCAAGCCTTCGGGCCGTCCGAACGTCACGTCCAGTTCGTACCTAGCGGCGCCATTAGAATTAGGGTAGAGGGCTCGGACCAGGGCAATACAAAGGCCGCCGCATGGAGCCTGGATTTATCACAGCGCTAGCGCCGTTCGTCCTCGCGTGCGCCTTAGCAATGGCTGCAGTTAGGTGGTCCGACAACGCACGCGCAAAGCATCTATGCGGTATCGGCGCGGTCGCTTGCGTGTTCCTGACCGCTGCACTCGCCGGATCAGGTATACTCGGGCTCGTGGGGATGAATGTCGTGCAGCGCATCTGCATCTGCATGGGAATTGCGCTTTTGGCGTTCGGCTTGCTCTATCCGACGATCGAGAGACGCGCCGGCCTTCGAGAGCGAACCACGATGCCCACTAAGGTTATGCCGATTCGATTTCTCGCTTCTCAAATCGTCGGCCGACGTGGCGACAAAGACGAGTACCTTCTCGCCGCCCGGCTCCATATTTTTAACGACGGGGAAGATGGCGAGGTACAGTTCTCGGCGGCGGAGATGCTCGGACTGTCAGTAAACGACGACGTGAAGCGTGCAGAAAACATCGTTCAAACGCGCGCATTAGCAGAGCATTCGACGGACCCAATTGGGAAGTATCGCTTGCAGAGAGGACCGGCTATATTTGAAACGCCACCCCTCACTGTTTCGAAAGAAGAATTCGAACTCTACTTCGCTGGCAAACGCACGTTCTATTTCGCCGGTAAAATGATCGTGACGACACCCGGCGACACATGGAAGCTGCCTATTTGTGGCTATTCTCCAGGCGATCCGGCCGTGGTATTGCAGTGCCCAGATTAGACGCAAGCGTCACTGTGATTTTCTAAAAATTTGGTCGGACGCGAGTCTGGGCAGTCCCTCCTTAGCCCCTAGCTCCGTCGCTGAGACGTTGCCTTGACACCCTGGCCCCCGGGGCTGGCATATCGCGGGCCAGGGGCCGGGGGCGACTTTCCGGGCATTTTTCCGACTCGGAACAACTCGGAACGATCGAACGCAACGAAACGACCCGACTCGCATTGAGCCGGGTCATATCGAATAGGTTTTACACGTGAACGGGAATGAGTTAATAACAGTCAGAGTCAGTCAAAATGACCGTTTAGAGATTCGATTCCTACACGCTCCCGCCAGCACTCGTCAAGCGTTATCAAACGCAGGCAGACACGGCGTCTTCGCGTGACGCGCGCCCGAAATGGTCACGGATCGGTCACGAGGAGCGGCTTTTCAGTAGCCCGCCGATCGCCAAGCCGCTTTCTGAAACGCTTCACGTCATTGCCGCAGCGCATGCAGGTTGCGGCCCGCTTATCCCTGACGATGTGCACGCCGCATAGCGCCGCCGCGCACGTTTCGCAACGCCAAGCGGGAATCGACCGGCAAAATTTCGGGTTAGTGCTGACATGGGCGCAGTGTGACGTCCGGCGACGACGTTCGCGCGTTCTGAGCTGGATGTTCATGGGCGCGCTCATCTTACTCCCTTAGCGGTTAAACTAGCGTTAACTTTGCCTTATATGTGCAGTTAAGCTGGACCCCCGCATGCGATGGATTACCCTTTAGTCGGCGGAGACGGCTCCTGCACGCTTCCGCCAATACATCGCTATGCCTCGGCGCGAGTCATGGTTCAAGGACGAAGCGGTGTTGCGTTGGGACCACAATCCAGAGTGCGAGCAAGATCAGCCGGCCGGATAGTCCGATGATCATCATCGTCAGATGGAAGACGCGGCTTCGAGCTCGAAGCGCTCGCCGTATGCTGAAGCGTGGACGTCTCTTGCAGGCCGCTCGCTGGGGCGTTGCAATTGCGACCATATTTGCGCTCGCTTCGACTTTGTCGCGTGCGCAGATCCTCACGGTCATCCGTGCGGCTGCGATCGCCGACGATGATGCTGCCACGATTCTGTATGCTCAACGTTCGGGCGCATTTCGGCGAGCCGGCCTCGATGTTCAATTTCAGGCACTATCCGGCGGATCGGCCATCGCTGCAGCGGTGATCGGCGGAGCCGTGGACGTCGGCAAATCGGGCACCGTGACGCTGGTCAACGCACACGATCGCAACGTGCCGGTCACCATCGTTGCGCCGGCCTCGATCTACGACACCAAGGACTCCCTGTCCGAACTCGTTGTCGCCACCGATTCGCCCGTTCACTCGGCCAAAGACCTCAATGGCCGCACCGTCGCCGTCGGCTCGCTCAAGGGACTCGAGCAGATCTGTATCTCCGGCTGGGTCGACAACAACGGCGGCGACTCCAAAACGCTGCATTTCCTCGACATGCCGCTCAACGCGATGCGCGCGGCACTGGAGACGCACCGAGTCGAGACGGCGATGATGACGGATCCGGCCCTTGCCGAGGAGCTCGCGAGCGGAAAAGTGCGCATTCTCGGTCATGCGACCGATGGCATCGCGCCGCACTTTCTCGGCACGGCGTGGTTCGCGTCTACCGACTGGGCGCGTGCCCATTCCGCCGCAGTCACCGCATTTTCACGGGTCATGCGCGAGACCTCGATCTACGTGAACGCGCACCCGGCGGACACCGTGCCCATCATCGCGGACCTCACGGGAGTTTCAGCCGACCGAATTGCAAATATGCCGCGTAATGCCGGCGGGAGCGTCCTCAATGCGAGTGACCTGCAGCCCGTCATCAATGCCGCCGCTAAATATGGGACGATCAGCAAAGTCTTTCCGGCATCCGAGCTGATTTTCGCGGCAGGCGTGCACTAATGGCCGTCATTTCCCGGCTGCTCGTCACGGCCGCAGCAATCGCCTTGCTTGCCGCGTCGCCTGCGAAGCCCCTAGTACTGGCGCAAGATACATATTTCTTCGTCGGTGGTCAGTACGTGAAGACGCCTGACGGGGACGTCATGGATGGGCAGATGTACGTCCACGCGCTGATCCCGTGGAAGGTGACACATCGCTACGGTATCGTGTTCGTCACGGGCCGAAATTCGACCGGGACCTACTACGAGGGTACGCCGGATGGCCGTGAAGGCTGGGCGCAATTCTTCGTGCGTCGCGGGTACCGGGTTTACGTCACCGATCAGCCGGCGCGCGGCCGCTCTGTCTATCACCCCGATCTCGACGGCAAGCTCGCCGGTGGCCGCGCCGTGACTGCACAATCGATGGAACGCACGAAGACCGATCAGCAAGATCTCAACCCCACGGCGCTCACCAAACTTCACACGCAATGGCCAGGCAGGGGCGTCGAGGGCGATCCAACGTTCGATCAATTCTACGCCTCCATCGTTGAGTCGGTTCCGAGTTCGAGCGATTGGACCGAGATCCACGAGCGTGCAGCTTCCGCGGCATTGCTCGACCGTATCGGGCCTGCGATCCTCATCACGCACTCTCAAGGCGGCGCCCTCGGGTGGCAAATCGCGGATGCGCGGCCGAAACTCGTCAAAGCGGTGATTGCGGTTGAACCGGCGCTGAGTCCGACGGTGACGACGACCAGCGAAGAAGCGCCTTATTACGGCATCACGATGACGCCGATTACGTACGATCCGCCGGTGAGCGATCCGTCCCAGATCGTGCATGTGCCCCAGTCGGCTCCCGATCGCCCGGACGTGCTCGCGTGTTGGCTGCAAGCGCCGCCGGTGCGCACGCTGCCGACGCTGAAGGGCATTGCGATTCTTGTCGTTGCATCACAAGCGTCGACGCAAAGTCCGGATCACTACTGCGTTTCGCGTTATCTCACGCAGGCGGGCGTCCCGAATCAATATGTCTCACTCCCAAGCGTCGGCATCACGGGAAATGCGCACATGATGATGCTCGAGAAAAATAGCGATCGGATCGCAGCCTTTTTCGCCCGTTGGCTCGCGGCGAGGCACTTCTAACAGCAAGCAGAAGAGCGCCGGCTAGCGTCGCATCGGCATCAATCGCAAGCGAGGGCATCGTCGAGCGACCTATAATGCGAGCGGCACGCAAGGACGAGCAAACGTTTACTTTGCGTAATGGTATCCCAGATGCGATTCATGTACCACGTCACGGTGAATGATGGTCCTCATGATTCGATGGGTAAAAGCACAGACGGGACGCGCTCACCTCGACCTGGGTCAACGTTCGAGTGAAAGCTTACGAGTACGAGCCAAACATGTGATCGTCACCGCCTGCCGCGCACACGTCAACGGCGACTCCGTTGAGGCCCTGCTGAGCGACGGCACGATCTGCTCGAATTGCCTGCGGATCTACCGCTCATTGTCGTGCGAACCGGAAGAGCTGAGCGCGTAACCGCCGCTCAGACAAGGGTCTATTAACCGTAGCGCGCCTACATTTCAGTTGATAATGAAGCAGAAGAGCGCCGGCCTTACCATCACCGAACTCCAGAATCAGATCGCGTCGGTCGAGGGGTTTCGCATTTCGTTCGAGCGGTTCGGGGCTGCGGATACGCCGATCGACCCGTATCCGTACGACGTGATGGCGCCGAGTAAGTGGCGCATCTCGGATTGGAAACGCGTTCGGTTGGCGTCGTATATCGGTACGTTCAAGTCGGTCACGGTGTTTCAGGGAGATGATACGCCGGTGAAGTCCGACATCAAGCTCGTCGGTCTGCGTGATTCGTATTATCAGGCGCGCTATGGGACGCTCGAGCCGGAAGAACGGCCGATCCTTTCGGAGATCGAAGTGGCGCGCGAGAAAAGGAACGCCGCTGCGGCGCCCCCGGAGCGCAAGCGCCGCTGATTGCGGTTATTGTGGCAGTAGCTGTGCTATTCGGTTGAGGATGTTTTGGGGGAGGGGGTCTTTGGCTTCGGCTGCTGCGGCGACTTCAACTTGGGGGAGGTCGGAAAAGCCGATGAGCGCTGATGAAATCGTGGGATTCGTTATTGCGAAACGTAGGGCGGCCTCGGCTAGCGTTGCCACGTGGCCTTCGGTTACGAGCGGTGTTAAGCGCGCTGCGCGCTCGACATCGCCGCGATAGTCGGCGCTCGTGCCCATCGGCACGACGTTCTGCGAGCTGATAGCATGGCGTGTCGCCTCGCTGCTTAGCGCACCGCCTGCCAAGACGCGAATGCCGACGGCCCCCATGTGTTGTTCGGCCGCGCGCGCGAGAACGTTCTCGTAGTTCGCTCCTGTGAAGGCGAATGGACCCTCACCCGCGCTGGGGTTGAGGATATTGTAGATCACCTGGAAGACGTCGAATGCGCCGGTTGCGATGAGCTGCGGAATTGCGGCGGCTTCGCCGGTTCCGGAGAAGCCGTAGAAGCCGATCTTGCCTTGCCGGCGCAGCGCTTCGAAGGCCGGGACGACCTCCTCGATCACCGTCGCAACGTCGAGCGTGCCGTTGCCGCCGGCGAGCGTCACCGCGGTGTGAAGCTGAAACACGTCGACGCGCTCGCGCTGCAGGCGGCGCAGGCTCGCCTCACACGATTCGGCGATTGCTGCGCCGAGCTTTCCGCGTTTCTCCGGTGGGGCCGGCGACTTGGTGGCGAGGACGATGTCGGGTCGCAGCGTCGCCAATACGCGGCCGAGATTCGTTTCCGACACGGTGTCGCCGTACATCGGCGCCGTATCGAAGTAGTTGATGCCGAGTTCGAGGGCCCGCGCGACGGCGCGCTCTTGATCGGCGGCGGTGCCGCGCACCATCAAGCCGCCGATGTTGCCGCAACCGAAGCCGAGCCGCGATACGCGTAGTCCGGTGCGGCCGAGGACGCGATACTCCACGCCTCAGAACCTCGCTAAGCGCGCTTCACGCAGTTCATCTTGCCGTACGGTTGCCGCGCGGAGTAGCGCCGCGAAAGCGAAGGGCGTGGCTCCCAGAATGCCCAGCATCCGGGCGCGCGTTAGCTGCATGGGGCCGAGTTCGCCACAGGCGCCGAAGTCCTCTCGGGCGTAGACGCAACGCATGCGCATGCAATTCACCGCCGCACTCCTCGCGTTTGCGATGCTGCTGTTGCTGACGCCGGGCAGTACCCGCGCGGCCGGCACAGGCGATGCGTTTGCCGCGCTCGTCGCGGCGGCGAAAGCGGAAGGCTCGGTGGTCGTCGATGGGCCGCCGAACGATGCGGTGCGCACGGCGCTGACCACGGGATTCCAGGACAAGTACGGCATCCCCGTGTCGTATATCAGTTCGGGCAGCGGCCCGTCGGCTGCGCGCGTGCGCGCCGAACGCGCGGCGGGGAAATATCTGCTCGACGTGTTCGTGAGCGGCAGCGACACACCGATCATGTCGTTTCTCCCGAGCGGCTGGCTCGATCGTATCGAGCCGGCGCTGATCGAGCCCGACGTCGTGAACGCCAAGGATTGGAAAGACGGCCACCTGTGGTACGCCGATCCGAACCACACGATTTTGCGTGTTCTCCAATACGTGTCGGTCGAGCTGATGATCAATACCAAGCTCGCCTCGCCGAAAGAAGTCACGACGTGGAAATCGCTGCTCGAGCCGAAGTGGAAGGGCAAGCTGCTGATCAAAGACCCGCGCCTGCCGGGAGCCGGACAATCGCTCAACAGCTACTTCTACATTCATTTCGGGCCCGATTTCGTAAAGAAGCTCTACATCGATCAGCAGCCGACGTTCTCGGGTGATGCGCGTCAGGGTGCGCAGATGCTCGCGCAAGGCAGCTATCCGATTTGGGTCGGCGGCGAATGGGGTCAAGCCGACTCGTTCCGCAAACTCGGCTACCCGCTCGCGCCGGTGATGCCGACCGACGGCCCGGGAATCCTCACCGGCAGCTTCGGCCTGATCAACCTGATGAACAAAGCACCGCATCCGAACGCGGCCAAATTGTTCGTCAATTGGATCGCGGGCCGCGAGGGCGGCGCGATCTTCGCCAAGGCGATGCTGGCCGGCACCCTGCGCACCGACGTCAAGCAAGACTGGATGCCGTCGTTTGAGCTGACCCAGCCGGGCCGTCAGTACTACGACGCCTACGACTACAAGTTCATCACGGTCGACCGCGACGCGGCACTGACCAAATTCAAGGCGCTTTTGGGTCTCTGACCTGCCAGGCGGTCCCCAGCCTCGAGCCGGCTGTGTATTTTCTTCGTAATCTTTGTTATCCGGGTCACAGGAACGGCCGTTTGTGCTCCTAGCGGGGGATGGGCAGCCAGGAAGCTCGCCGAAAGAAGGGGGGCCTGCCTAGAGACAAAGGAGTGTCATGTCAGTCGCCGTGTCCGGTTCCAATCCCGCCTACTCCCTGCAGTCGGTCCTCTCGGCGCAAATCGCGCTTTTGACGGCGACCGAGCAGGCTTCGAGCGGCTCGCGAGTGACGAGCGCCGCGATCGACCCTTCCGGTTTGGCGATCTACAACAACCTTGAGACGCAGTCGCAAGGCGCGGATACCGCCAACGAAAACGTCACCGGAGCCTCCGACGCGGTCAACGTCGCGCAGGGCGCGACCAGCACCATTCAAACCTCGCTGAGCCAAATCAACAGCTTAGCGATCGAGGCCAATAACGGCTTCAATTCACCCTCGGATGATGCCGCGCTGCAAGCGGAAGCGACGCAACTCACGCAAGGCATCAACCAGATCGCCGGCGAGACGAACTTCAACGGCGCGGCATTGACGAACGGCACGAACTCGGGCAGTACGCCCCCCACGGCCGCCACCGCGCAAGTCACCAACGACGATGCGACCAACGCCGGCGGCGGCGTCGTGACGAGCGTTGCGGCTTCCGCCGCGACGACCAGCGGCACGTTCAGCGTTTCGGTCGATTCGAGCGGCAACGCCGACGTGACGTTCACCGACAACACCACGCAAGCAACGACCGCGGTCGGCAGCTTCGCGGCAAACTCGTCGACGACGTTCAACGGCACGACGATCAACTTCGGCAACTTCTCGGCGAGCGACGCCGGCTCGTCGGCGACCGTGCAGACGACGGCGGCGACGGCGGGTTCGACGCAACCGGCCGTCAGCGTGCAGTCGGGTGCGAGCGCGGGACAAACGACCACAATCTCGTTCGCCAACGCGAGCACGACGGGGCTCGGCATCTCGAACATCGACCTCTCGAACCCGGCCAGCGCCACCAACGCCGAGGGCCAAATCGGCAACGCCATCACGAGCCTCGGCTCGGATCAAGCGCAATTGGGCGCCGAGACGAATTCGCTCGCCAACCAATTCAGCAACAACAATATCTACTCGAACAACTTGGCGAGTGCGGCCTCGTCGATCGGCGACGACAACGAAGCGAAATCGGCCTCGACGATCCAGCAATCGACGCTGCAGCAGCAGATCTCGATCGCGGTGCTGGCGCGCGCCAACACCGACGCCGGCCACCTGAACAGCTTCCTCAGCGTCTTCGCCTAACTTCAGCGAATCCGGCAGCGCTCCGCGCGTTCGTGCAGCAACGCGCGGTCGCGCGCGTTTTGCGAGAGCGCTGCCGCGCGGTCGTACTCTTCGACCGCTTCGCTGAAGCGGCCGAGCTTCTCGAGTAAGTCCGCGCGCATGCTCGGCAGCAGATGGTACGATTTCAGCGCCGGTTCCGCGGTGAGCGCGTCAACCAGTTCGAGTCCGGCCGCCGGGCCATAGGCCATGCCGATCGCGACCGCGCGATTGAGCGCCACCACGGGTGTGGGCACGAGCTGCGCGAGCGCGTCGTAGAGAGCGGCGATGCGCTCCCAATCCGTTGCTTCCGGCGTGCGCGCGCGACCGTGGCAGGCAGCGATCGCCGCCTGCAGCGCGTAGGGGCCGAGGGCCCCGCCCAGCGCCTCGGCACGCGCGAGCGCTGCAAGACCGCGACGGATGAGCAGATGATCCCACTTACCGCGATCCTGTTCGAGCAGCAGAATCGGTTCGCCCGATGGACCGACGCGTGCGCGCGTGCGCGATGCTTGAATTTCCATCAGCGCGACGAGCCCGTGCACTTCGGGTTCATCCGGGGCGAGTTCGGCCAGTACGCGCCCGAGCCGCAGCGCGTCTTCGCATAGCGCCGGACGCATCACGTCGTCGCCGGCGCTCGCGGCATAGCCCTCGTTGAAGATGAGATAGAGCACTTCGAGCACGGAGGCGAGGCGTTCACCGCGCTCGGCCTTGGCCGGCACTTCGAACGGCACGTTCGCTTCGGCGAGCGTGCGTTTGGCGCGCACGATGCGCTGCGCGACTGCCGGTTCGCTCGTGAGAAAGGCGCGGGCGATTTCGACCGTCGTCAGCCCGCCGAGCAATCGCAGCGTCAGCGCAACGCGGGCGTCCATCGAGAGCACCGGATGGCAGGCGATGAAGATCAAGCGCAGCAGGTCGTCGCCGATGTCGTCTTCGTCAAGCGCGGCGAGCGCCGCGGCATCGGCACCTTCCGCGTTGGTGAGCTCGCGCGCGAGGAGTTCGCTTTTGCGCGCCAGCACGTCGTCGCGGCGAAAGCGGTCGATCGCGCGGCGCTTGGCAATCGACATCAGCCAGGCGCCGGGATTGCGCGGGATGCCTTCGCCGGGCCACTGCGTGAGTGCCGCGACGAACGCATCCTGCGCGAGTTCCTCAGCGGCGCCGATGTCGCGCACCATGCGCGTCAAACCGGCGATAAGCTTCGGCGCTTCGATGCGCCAGATCGCCTCGAACGTCCGTTGTGCGTCTATTGGTCGAAGTCTTCCGGTTCGAAGAGGCGCCGGATCTCGATTTGCTCGTTGCCTTCGAATGGCGCGCGCGAGAGACGCGCGACGATCTCTTCCTTCGACTTGCCTTGCAATAGCCAGAAGCCGGCCACCAGCTCCTTGGTTTCGGTGAACGGGCCGTCGATGACGGTCGGCTTGCCGCCGGACCAGCTGATGCGCGCGCTGCGCGACGTCGGTTCAAGGCCGCCGGCGTCCAGGATCACGCCGTCCTGTGCCAGTTCTTGATTGAATTTGCCCATTTTGGCGAGCATGCCGGGGGTCGGCATTGCGCCCGCTTCGCTTTCGGGTGAGGCTTTGACCATGACCAGGAATCGCATTGGGGTCTCCTTCGGTAGGCGGTGTTCTATCTACGCGTCGAGCGGGAGACCCCGAGATCGACATTTCGCACGCCGGCCCGTTCCAGCCGCGGAATCACCTCGTCGCGAAAGTACGGAAACTCGGCCAGATAGTTGACGAACCCCATGGCGATCCCGCTGAACCCCGCCTTCGCGATCGCGACGAACCCGGCGGCGACGGTATCGGGATCGCCGACCACGGGCCACCCGCCGTAGCCGGCGGCGAATCGAACTTTCATGCGCTGGTAGTGATCGGGCTGCATCGTGGTCGACGAACCGCGCGAGCCGATGTCGACCATGCGCTCGACGGCGTCCCAATCGGCCTGCTCGTCGGCATAGTAGCGGTAGTATTCTTCCGCTTCGCGCTGGGTCGGGCGGCACACGACGCTGGCCGTCGTCATCACGCCGAGGCGTTTGCCGAGCGCGGCCGCGCGCTGATGCGCATCCGCCACGTTCTCGGCCGCCTGCTCGACGCTCATGCGAATCGTCGAGAGCAGATACTGGCAGTTGGCGATCGCAAAGCCTTTGCCGGTATCCGAACTGCCGGCGTTCATGATTACCGGCTGCGTTCCGCCGTAAGGCTTGGGCTGCGACTCGACGCCGTGAAAGGTGAGGAACTCGCCGTCGAAGTCGAACGTGCCCGCGCTCTCCCACATCATGCGCACCACGCGCAGCCATTCCGCGCCGTACACGTAGCGCGTCTCGTGATCGCGCTGCGAGACGTTGAACATCTCGAACTCGTCTTGGTTCCAGCCGCAGACGAGGTTGAGTCCGAAGCGGCCGCGCGCGGCATGGTCGACCGTGACGAACTGCTTCGCGGCGAAAATCGGATGAACGAGGGGCGCGTGAACGGTGCCGAAGACGGTGAGGTTTTTGGTGGCGCCGAGCGTTCCGCAGGCCCAGGTGACGGTTTCGAAGCCGGCCCCTTCGAAATTGGTCGCCCCGCCGAAGCCCTTCCAGCGTGACACCGGCAGCATGAACTCAACGCCGGCGTCGTCGAGCATCTGCGCCAACGCGATGTTCTCATCCCACGATGCGGACCAGCGTTCGGGCACCTTCGTAGCGGCGATGCCGGAGGACATGTTTGCGCCGAAAATGCCCAGCTTGAGAGCGTTGCCGCTGCCGAGCTCGGTGCGATCGAGTGCCATGGCGCATGTGATACGCTGGCTTGCCGCAAACGTCCGTCCGGTGACTCCCCGATTCTGGCGCATCTTCCTGGCCGTCGCAGCCGTCGTGCTCTACGCGATCGCGGTGAGCGGGCCCGCGTATAACGCGACCACCCCGGTCACGCTGCCCCACCACGAGCTAGTGCGGAAAATCTACGCGTTGCTCGCGTTCGCGCTGCTCGCCTTTGCGCTCGAACGCTCGAACCTGCGGCGAGTGCACGGCGTGGCGCTGGCGGCGATCGCGATCGGTCTCTATTCGTGGGCCATCGAGCTCGGCCAGATTTTCATCGCGCACTCAACCGAAACGTTCGCCGATCATTCGTTCGACGTCGCCAGCGGTCTCGCCGGCGGCGCGCTCGGCGCGTTCGTTGCGCTGCTCATCAGCGCACCGTCCGCGCGAGCCCGCCGCGTCGAGGGCGCGATCGTGGTGGCGTTGCTGGCGGCGATCGCATGGGCGTTCACCGTGACCTACGCGCGCCTCGATTGAGGCTGCTTACGGCATCGGGCTAACGAGTGGTCCGGTCGGCGGCAACGAACTGGGAATCGAGATCGGTGTTGCGGCCGGTGCCGGCGTTGGAGCGGTGATCGGCGGCGGCACCTGCGGTGTCGTTTGCGCGAACGCAAGAGCAGAGGCAGCGAGTGCTAGCACGGTGCCGGCGAGTGCGGCGAAGAGCGATTTTTTCATAATGCTGCGGCTATACCCATTTGTTCGAGTGCCGCGCGTCCCAGCAAACCATAAGGATTACCGTATGTTTCCGCAATTTCAAAATGGTTGTACGCCGTCCCGACAAGCAGCGTGACGTTTTTCCCGGCCGCGTCGAGTGCGGTCGCGAACTCGCGCGTCTGGCGTTGAAATTCCGGCGACTCTTCGGTGCCGTACGCAAGCACGATCGGCACCGTGATACGATCGATGTTCTGCATTGCGCTGAGCGCGGCGACCGTTTCATCGTCGAAGTGCACGTAGGAACTGCGTGCCGACAATCGCACCGGCGTGAGGTCGAACATGCCGCTGCAGCACAACGCGCCCGCGATGACCGTATCGGGCACGCCGTAGTCGCTCCAGTTCGTGATGAGCGTGCACCCGGTCAGGTGCGCGCCCGATGAGTGGCCGGCGAGATGAATGCGCTGCGGATCGCCGCCGAAGGACGCGGCATGCTCGTACACCCACGCCACCGCACGGCGGACTTGATCGACGATCGGCTCCAAGCGCGAACCGGTATTTTCCACGCCGTCGAAATCGAGTAACACGCAGTGCGCGCCGGCGCGGACGAACATTTCGGCGATGAAGGCGAACCGCTCAGAGGAGTTCGTCCGCCACGCGCCGCCGTGCACGAACACGAAGACCGGTGCGTTCGCGCGCGGCGTGCGGTAGATGTCGAGGTGCTCGAGCGCGCCCGGACCGTAGGCGCAGCGCGTCGCCGGGGCTAGCCGTTTGCGCGCGTCATCGCTGAGCGCATTTTGCCGCTGATGCATCAGCTGGGCGTTCGGCGCCCAGACCATCTGGTCGTAGCACGCATCGAGCTGGGCTTGATCGTAATCGAGAAAAACGCGCATGTCCCGCATTTCGTTGCTATAGATGATCGCACCGGCAAGGTCAAGAACGAATGAACGGTGACCGACGTCCTCGCGCACGACCCGGCGATTCTGATCGTCGGCGATGATCTGTTGGCCGAACGCGTCTGCGACGAGCTCGCCGCTGCCGGCGGAGCGCGCGTGCACGTCGTTGCGCCGAAGGTCGCCGACGACGACGAGGTGCTGCTCGACGCCGGCGTGACGTCCGCGGTCGCGATCCTGACGCTCTCCAGCGACGACGAGCGGAACCTTTCGATCGCGTTGCGCGCGCGCATGCTCAACCCGCACATTCGTGTCGTGCTGCGCCAGTTCGGCACGAAGATCGGCCGCAAGATCGAGCAGAACCTGCCCGACTCGACCGTGCTCTCGCCGGCCGCTCACTCGGCCGCAACCTATGCCGGCGCGGCCCTGGACCCGGGCTGCTTTTTCGCACTGCGCTTTCCCGACATGGTGGCGGGCGCGTTCGTCGGCTTTACGTTCGGGTTTGCGAACGAGCTCGATGTCGCGCACATCACCGTGGCCGAGGCCGAGCAGAAGCTGGGCTTGCGCATCGTCGCGCTCGGCAACCGGCGCGAGCCGGTTCCGGATTCGCTGATCGACGCGAACGACCCGATCGTGGCCTTCGGCCGGGTGATCGAGCGCCGCACCGAAGCGCGGCGCGAACGCGAGCCGGCCCCAACGCGGACGTACACGCGCCGCACGCTCGCCGCGTCATCGATCGAAACGCTGGCTCGCACCAACCCGATCCTGCGCACGATCGCCGTGAGCGCGGTCGTGTTCTATGCGGTCGCGGCGGTGTTCTTTCACTTTGCCCTGCACCTGAGCTGGCCCGGTTCGGCCTTCGACGTCGTCCAGGCGATGACGAGCACCGGTTTCGGCGACACGTCGGTCGCGCGGCGTGGAACGGCGATCGTGCTCGGTGCGATCGTCGTGATGATCGGCGGCACGATCTTCACCAGCATCTTCATCGGTTACGTCAGCGCCGCGATCACGCGCGCGCAGTGGACCGCGCAACAGGGTTTGCGCCGCATCCGCGGCCGCGGCCACTACGTCGTGTGCGGCGGCGGACGCATCGGCGGCGCCGTCGTGAATTTTCTGATCGAAGCCGGCAAACACGTCGTGGTGATCGACTCGCATCCCGACCCGACGCTCGTGCGGCGCGCGCGTGAAAGCCGGCTCGATCTTCTGACCGGCGACGCGACGAATGAAGACGTGCTCGCGCTGTGCGACGTCACGCATGCGGCGGCGGTCGTCGTGCTGACGAACAGCGACCCCGGCAATCTCGAAATCGCGCTAGGCGCGCGCGCCATGCGGGCCGACGTGCCGCTCGTGGTGCGGATGGAAGACCGCACGTTTGCGCAGGCGACGGCTAGCCTCTTCGGCATCGCCACGTTCTCGCCGGCGGCGTTGACGGCGCCCGCCTTCGCCGGGCTCGCCCGGTTTCCGGGGACCCTCGGGCGCGTCCGGATTGCGGGCAAGGAGCATACGATCGTGCAGCTTTGGGGCGGCGGGGGCGCCCACGTGCCGGAAGGCGCGCTGCCGCTCTGCGCGTGGCAAACGGGGCGCGGCATCGTGCTCATTCACAGCCTCGAGGAAATCGGCGCCGGCGACACCGTGATCTACGCCGTTCCCCTCGGGCAGCGGGCCCCCCAACCCGGGATTGTCTCGCCGTAGGCCGAACAAATCACCATGGAGACTGTAGCATCTTCGACGATGACGCTCTCTGAGCGCGCCGACGCGCTCGAGAAGCAGCTGAGCGACGAACTCGACGATCGTTTCGTTCCGGTTCGCGCGCCGCTCTACACCTCCGGCGACCGCGATCCGCGCCTCCCGTTGGAAGTCAAATCCGACGAGGACAAGTACAAGGGCAAGCTTTTCAACATGGGGCACGACAAGCGGTTGCCCAAGATGCCCGATAAGCCGACGCTGCTCGACTTTTTCGAATACCGCATGGCTCCCGCAACCCACTTGCTGCAGAGCGCAACGCACGCGCTCAAGGCCGGCTGCGAAGAGAAGATCATCATGGCGTGCCTCGTGCACGACATGGCCGTGTCGATGTTCATTCGCGGCGATCACGGCTACTGGGGCGCGCAACTGCTCGAGCCCTACGTCGACGAAGAAGTGAGCTGGTCGATCCGCGCGCATCAGGTGCTGCGGTTCTATCCCGACGAGCAGTACGGCTACAAGTATCCGGATCTCTACATCAAGTTCTTCGGCGCCGATTACAAGCCCGAACCCTACATCGAACGCGCCTACCAGAAAATCAAAAACCATAAGTGGTATGAAACCGCGCGCCTGATCACCGTCAACGACATCTACTCGTTCGATCCGAACATGTCGGTGAGCCTCGACCCGTTCCGCGACATCGTCGCGCGCAATTTCCGTCAGCCCGAAGAAGGTTTGGGCTGGGACGATTCCCCGTCGTCGCACATGTGGCGCACGATCAACTGGCCGACCCGCTTCTTATAGGCAATCCGGCGGCGTCGAACGACGTCCCGACGAGTAGCTGCAGGTAACGGCTGTAACTGACCACGCCGCCCGCGACGCCGTTGGCGCGCAGGTAGCGATCGTACACGCTCCAACTGAACGAGAAGAGCCGCGGGTTGTAGTAGCGCTCGAAGCGTTCGCGGCCGGCGGCGAAGTCGGCCAGCACCGCCGGCGCGAGATGCAGGCGCTTGCGGTCGCTCTCGGGGAGCTCGCCGTAGGTCCAGTACGCGCCGGAGTAGCGGATCAACGGATCCGGCGAACGCAGGCACGTCAGCGTGCCGATTAGGTTCGCGTCGCCCTCGTCGCCGAAGCCGGCCGCGTGCGACCACTCGTGCGCCAGCGCGCGCGGAACTTCAAACGGCAGAAACGAGGCGTTGAGCAGCGTTTCGAACGCGAACGGATCGTACTGGCCGCCGACGCCGGCCATTTCATACAGCCGTTCGGCGACGGTCGTTTTCGGCACGGTGACGGCGGGCGTCCAGGTGTCGCCGAGCCGCGCGACGACCGGCAAGAAGTCGCGCGCTAATTCGGCGCGCATCGCTGCCGAACTCTCCGTGCGCATGCGTTCGTGGGCGGGACCGGCATCGGTGTTGAGGATCGCTGCAATCCGGTCGGCGAAGGCCGAGACGCTCGCGGGCGTTACGCGCGCGGCAACGTAGTCGACGCGCGCGGCAACCGGCGCGCGCCGGTAATTCCAGCCCCACAAGAGGTTGAAGGCGATGACGATCGCGGCTGCGAGTGCGGCGGTATGCGCGCATAAGACGAGCACGGTGCGCAGGCGCGGTGCCTGCGCCCGCCGCAGCGCAATCGTCCAGCCCGCGATGACGGCCACGGCGACGAGCGCCACCTCGAGATCGCTGACCGCAAACGGAACCGCGTTCGAGAGCGGTACGAACGCCGTGTTCAACGCGGCGTAGAATCCGTTCGCGTACACATGCTCGAGCGTTGCCGGCGGAATCGGCAGGCCGGCCACGACGAAGGCGAGCGCGATCAGCCCGGCGTCGAGGGCGAGCCCGCGTTTCACGGAAAGAGATACGTCGAGAGTTCGCCCACGCGCGTGAAGCCGATGCGGTCGTACAACCGGAGCGCTTCGGTGTTGAAGTCGTTCACGTACAGCGAGACCGTCGGATTGGACGCGAGCAGCCGTCGAGCCGTTGCAGCGAGGGCGCGCGTTGCATAGCCGTTACCGCGCAGCTTCGCCGGCGTCCAGACGCCCTGGATCTGCGCCGTCACCGGCGTGCGGGCGCCGATGTTGCATTGAAAGCGCAGCTCGTTGTCGACGATCCACACCCACCAGCATCCGAGCTCGATCGCATGGCGCACCCCGGCCACAAACGTCGAGCGTTGCGCGCGCGGATCGTAACCCAATTCGCCGAGGATCATGCGCGCCGAATGGTCGGCCACGAGTTCGGTCTCATCGCTGCGCGCCTGCCGCACCTCGACATCTTCGAATTCGCCCAAGCCTTGCGGCCACAGCGCGTAGAGCGGCTGCCGCTCGCGCACGATCACCGGCGGCCGGTGCCAGGTCTTGACGCGATTCCAGATGCCGTCGACCGCGCGCTTGGGCCCGACGAAGCTGCGCAAGCCCGGATACTTGCGCGTTTCGACGGCGAACGCATCGAGCGCGGCCGCGTCGTCAGCCGCCACCACGAGCTGCGAACCGAAGTAGATCACGCCGCGCACGCTGCCGTCGCGTTTGCGATCGAGCGCCATCTCGTCGGGCGCGTAGGGTCCGTGGCCGCCGTCGAGGACCCAGTGCAGGAAGGCATTCTCAAACGGACGCGCCGCCACGAAGGCCAGCGCGTCACGTCGATTGTAACGGTTTACGGATTCAAGCAGAGTGTCAGCTAAGCGGTTGAACGAATGCCGGCTTCGTCGTCGGCTGGCGGCTACCGCCCTCCGGTTCGACGGTTATCGCGACCGCTGACAAGTTCCCGGCATCTTGGGGAATCGGCACGAGCGTGATGCCATTTTGGCTCGGCGAGAAGGTAACGCTGGGCGCCATGTTCTTTGCGCCGCGTGACTGCGTCCACGCTTGGTACACTTTGCCGCGCGGCGGCGGCGGCAGCGAACTGAGCGCGAGGTAGATGTTGGCGCCGCGCACGACGACGGTTCCATAAGCGACCGTATACCGCTTGGAGTCGCTCGCGGTGAGGTCGGTCAGCATCCGCCGGTCGAGTGCCACGGTTCGCCGGTCGGCATCGAGGCGCGTTTGCAGCGTCGCAACGCGCGTTTGGGCATCGTGCAGATCCGACCGCAAACCGAAGTTCTGAATCACGCTGACGAGCGCAAACACCACCGCTGCCGCGGCAGCGAGCGTGGTGCCCCACATTGCGCTCGAGCGCGTTGCGCTGGCCGGCGTGCGCGGCGCCGCGTCCTCCCGCACCGTGGCCAACAAGCGTTCTTTCATCCGTGCCGCGCGATTGCTGTCGACGGGTTCTTCGGCCGAAAGACCGACCATATTCGCGGTTGCGCGCAATTCGTCGAACTCGCGACGCGCTTCGGGATCGGCTAGGATGAACGCCGCCACCTGGCCGACCTGTGCTGCGGGCAACACGCCGAGCGCGTAAGCAGCGACCAAATCGAGCAGCCCCTCGCGATCCGACGATTCGCTCATCGTGAGACCGCCTCGCTCAGGGCTTCGCGCAGGCGGCGTAAGCCGGTGCGGATGCGCGTTTTGATCGTGCCCAGCGGAATGCCGGTCCGCTGCGCGATCTCTTCGTGAGTGATGCCGGCAAAGAAGCCCATTTCGATCGGTGTTCGCTGTTCCTCGCTAAGCGCCGAGAGGGCCCCGCGTACCCGCTGTGCGTCGATGTTGGCAAAGACGGTGGCGTCGGTCGATGCTTCGGCCGGAATGTCGGCCGGGATCTCGTCCGACGGACGGTTGGCGCGGCTGCGCATCACGTCGAGCGCGCGATTGCGCGTGACGCGGCTCAGCCAGCCGGCGAAGTTGCCCTCGCGGAACGTTTCGGGCGAGGTCCAGAGTTTGAGGAAGATCGACTGGGTGACGTCTTCGGCCACGCCGGCGTCGGCTGCGACGCGCAGCGCGATGCCGAACACCAGGCGATGATAGCCGTCGTAGAGGTGCTCGAACGCATCGACATCTCGTGCGCGCACTCGCTCCATCAGGCGTGCACCGTCTTCCACCACTTCATTCCAGTTCGTGCGGTCAATCTCGGAACCCCGTAAACCAAACGGCGAGCCGGACGCGGCGGATGGGGGTCGAAGGCGCCAGTGTGACCGGCATTGCAGGCACCGCCACCCTCTTGGTCGGCCTCTTGGGGGTTGCGCTGCTGGTCGCCCTCGTTGCCGAGCGGATCCGGGTGCCGAGCGCGGTCGCCCTGGTCGCCTTCGGGGCCGGCACTGCCGCCGTTCACCCCGTGGCGCTGCCGTTTCACTTCGGGGATGCGCTGCTTTTCATTTTCCTACCGCCGCTGATCTTCGAGGCGGCGTGGTCGATCGATCCGGGGGCGCTGAGCCGCACGGCGTTGCGCATCGCGCTGCTGGCGTTGCCCGGGGTCGTGCTTGTGGCGGGCACGATCGGCTTCGGGATCGCGCTCTCCGGCCAGCTCCCGCTGGCTTCGGCAATCGTGCTCGGCGCGATTGTCTCGGCGACCGACCCCGTCGCGGTGATCGCGATCTTCCGGCGCTTGCACGTGCCGGTCGATCTGCTGACGATCGTCGAGGGCGAGTCGATCGCCAACGACGGCGTTGCAATCGTGCTCTACGCGCTCGCGCTGGCGTTTGCATCCGGCGGCGCGACGGGCTCGCTCGTGGTCGCAAGCGAGCACGCCGTGACCGCGATCGCGGGCGGCATCGTCATCGGAGTTGCGTGCGCGTTCGTCGTGGCTTTCGTCATGGGCCGCACGCGTTCGGGGCCGCTGGAGATTTCGGCAACGGTCGTCCTGGCATTCCTCGCCTACCTCGGCGCCGATGCGCTGCATTGCTCGGGCGTGTTCGCAACCGCCGCGGCGGGAATCGCGCTGCGCGGCTTCGCGCACATCGCGCCGGTCACCGAAAATGCCGACGACGTTGATACGTTCTGGAGCGCGATCGCGTTCATCGTGAACGCGATGGTGTTTCTGGCCACCGGCCTCGTCGTGCAAGTCGCGCGCATCGCCGACCACCCGCTGCTCGTGATCGTCGCGATCGTCGCCGCGGTGCTCTCGCGCGTCGTGCTGGCGCGATTGATCATCCGCCCGGCGTCGTGGCGCATTACGGTTGTGTTTGCGGGCATGCGCGGCGGCTTGTCGCTGGCACTTGCACTCGCGCTGCCGGCGGCGTTACCGTTTCGTGACGAAATCGTCGATGCGGTGTTCGGCGTCGTGCTGTTCACCCTGATCGTGCAGGGCATCGCGCTCGAACCGGTGTTGCGCCGCTTAGGTTTTCAGAGCGGGAGCGGCGGCCCGTCGTTGTCCTCGTAGGTCGCGCGCGGCGGCGGCGGATCGGGCATCGCCGGCCCTTCCTCGTGCCCGAGCGAGACCGGCATCCGCAGTTCGGGCAGATCAAAGCCGAAGCTCGACATGTCTTCGGGCGGCCGCGGACGGCGCCGCGTTTTCAGCGGCGGCGAATCGGATGGCGGCGGCGGGGCCATGACGGGCGGGGGGGCGGCCGGTCCCGGCGGCGGCGCAGCCATCTTCGCCTGTTCTTCGAACGGCACGATCTCTTTCGGCTCGAGGAAATCGTCGCTGGCCTCGTCGATGATCGTGTTGGCGAACGCTTCGGCCTTCGGCAGCATCAGGCTGTCGTTGCGTTTACGGCCGCGGACGATCGAGGCATCGAGCAGCGCGCGGACGCCGTTGAGCGGAATACCGGAGATCGGGACGAGGTTGTAGAGATCCTCGATCGGTTCGACCGTGGCGCGTGAGGCCACGATGTAGGCGTTGAGGTCGAAGGTGGCGGCCTGCAAGCGATGCGCGAGCGTCACGTCCGGTCCGACGACCGTGTATTCGCGGCGGTTGGCGAAGCCCGCGTCGCCCGCGATCACGATCCCGGAGTTCACGCCGACCCCAACGCGCAGAGCGCGGCGTCCCTGCTGGGCCCATTTCTGCTGCATCACGTTGACCAGCCGTACGATGTTGATGGCGGCCCGCAATGCGTGGTCTTCCTGCTGGTGGTCTTCGAGCGGGACGCCGAAGATGCCGACGACGCCGTCTTCAAGAAAGCGGTGCAGCACTCCGTGCTGGCGTTCGATGGACGATCCGGCCATCGCATAAAACTCGTTGAGATAACGCAGGGTCTGTTCGGGAGTGAGGTCCTCCATGAAGTGCGAAAAGTTCCAGATGCGGCACACCAAGATCGTCGCCCGCAAGTCGCGGCCGGTGAAAATGCGCTCGTCTTTCCGGTTGAGGAGCTCTTCGACGATCGACGGCGGCACGTATCGTGAGAAGGTCGAGCGGACGCGCCGAACCTCAGCCTGCTCGGTGCGCCAGCGGCGGATGAGGACCACGCAAACCACCAGCGCGGCGAGGAACGCCACGCTTACCAGGGCGACCGCCATTCAGGCCTCCTTCGACCTCGGCGTGGTAAACCCGGCGCGATGAGTGAGGGTACGGGTGAGACAGGCGGTACCGCGATCGTCCCCGGCTATGCCGGCCACGCCGATGCGCGGGCGCGCCGGCTGAGCGATCAGCAAGTCCGGGCCTGGGTGGGCGAGATGCTGGCCGATCTCCAGGAGCGCGTGCCGCCCGACGGGTACGGCGACCGGCTCGACGCGTTGCTGATGCAGTGCGAGTTCGGCGACCAGCACGTGATCAAGGCGGTCGAAGACGATCGGTTCGGGGAGCCGGAGCTGGTGGAATTGGTTGAGGCGTGCGACCGCAAACTCATTGCGGCGGCGAGTCCCGGCCCGAACATCGGCCCCGACGGGATCCCCGCCCTGCTCGATGCGCTGGAGACCGCCTTCAAGGAGCGGTCAGCGGCGATCGAAGCGCGGTTAAAACGGTAGCTTGATCGCCCCGCGGACTTTGTTGATCACGGTGTTCTCCACGCTCTGAACGTTGGTCGGAACGCCGAGCTCGGAAAACTTGTCGATCGCGGCCTGCGTGAGTTTGTTGACTTGCGCGTTGATGATGCCGTTGACCAAGTTCGCGACCAGCGATTGGCCGGGGAGCACCTTCACCGTTTGGCCCGCGAGGTTACCCGCGGTGTACGTGACCTGGACGCCGTCGGATTGGCTCGAGTTGTAGACGTTGAGCGTGAGGTTGTTGTCCTCGACGTCGATGTCGCCTTCGGTTCCGCGGACGGCAATCTGGGTCGTCGGCGTCACGAACGTGTAGTTCGCCTTGCCGCCTTGCGGGTGCTCGACTTGAAACCGCGTCTTCCCCTGATAGACGACGAACTTCGCGCTCGCGATATCGGTTTGGTTGAAGAACGCGAGCTGAACGCGCGTCATCTCGCCGAGCGTGACGATTGAGGAATCGGGCAGCGCGACTTGCGCCTGCGAAGCGGTTTGCGTAACGGCGGTGTCGCTGTCGGTGAGCAGCTGCTTCACTTTCGGCACCAGCGAATGCGGAGTGCCGTCGCGTTCGTAGGAGACGGCGCCCTTTACGTTGGTGAGCACCTTATCGTTGTCGCTGCGCGCGGCGAGCGGAAGGATCGCGAGCATCAGCGCCAGCGCGGTGGCCGCGGCCGTGCGGACCGTGGGCGAGTTGAGGCTGCGCGCGATCACCGCGCCGCACACCAGCGCGAGGACCGCGAAGCCCGTCCCCGGCAACGGTTCGGCCAGCACGAAGTCGCCGATCGCAAACAGCGTGCCGAAAACGAGGCCGAGTCCGGCCAGCCAATCGATCAGCGCGAGCCCGAGTGATTCGCCGGGCGGCGCGGGTGGAGCGAGACGGGCTATTCGTTTCCAGCCGAAATCGTCAGGTCGCACGCGTTCAAAAAAACGGAGCAAGGTGGCCTCGGTTTCAGGCTGGGTCGCGTATGTGACGGCGATCCAACCAACGGTGGTTATTGCGACGGTGATCAGCAATCGCTTCGCCGTGGCGTTCGGATCATCTCCCGAGACCGCGTTGAACGAGTAGATCGCGGTGCCCACGACCGCCGAGATCGCTAAGGCCGAAATCTCGCTCCAGGCATTGATGCGCCACCAGTACCAGCGCAGGATCATCACGAGACCGACGCCGGCCGTAATCGTGAACATGTACTTCCAGGCATCGCCGACCGAGTGCATCAGCGGCGTGATCGCCGCGGCCAACACGAGGCACACGCCGGTCATCACCCGCGAGATCATCACGTAGTGACGTTCGTTCGCTTCTTTGCGGATGAAGCGCCGGTAGAGGTCGTTGGTGAGGTAGGAGGCGCCGAGGTTGAGCTGCGTGCCGATCGTCGACATGTATGCGGCCGCAAAGCCGGCCAGCATCAGTCCGCGCAGCGCCGGCGGCAAGTAGTCGACCAGCGTTTGCACGTAACCCAGCTCGGGATCGATCTTGCCGTCCGGGCCGGCGACGCCGTGCGGATAGAGGACCAGAGCGCATAGCGCGACGAGGATCCACGGCCACGGCCGGAGCGCGTAGTGCGCGACGTTGAAGAAGAGCGTTGCCAGCACGGCGTTCTTCTCGTCTTTGGATGCGAAGATGCGCTGTGCGATGTAGCTGCCGCCGCCGGGTTCGGAACCCGGATACGACGACGCCCACCATGCGACGCCGATGAACACGAGGAACGTGGTGAGAGGCATCCAGCCGGCGTCACCGGTGGGGAAAAACGATAACAGCGACCCGCCGCCCGAGGCTTGATGAGCGGCATCGAGCACGCTCAGCTTGGCCTTGAGCGCGACGATCCCGCCGCAGGCGGCGACCGCGGCGACGGCGAGCACGATCGCCATCGACATCTTCACGATGAACTGCAGCATGTCGGTAACCAGCACCGACCACAGGCCGCCGATCGTTACGTATAACGCGGTCAGCACGAGGCAGATGTAGAGTGCCGGCAGCGTCGGCACGTGCAACGTCAGCGAGAGCACCTTCACCATCGCGACGTTGACCCAGCCCATGACGATTGTGTTGATCAGCACGCCCTGGTAGACGGCGCGCACGCCGCGCAGCCACGCCGCGGCCTTGCCGCCGTAGCGCAGTTCGATGAACTCGACGTCGGTCAGCACGCCCGAACGGCGCCACAGCGCGGCAAAGAAGAACACCGTCAGCAGGCCGCTCGCCGCCATGTCCCACCACAGCCAGTTGCCCGCGATGCCGTTGGCGGCAACGAGACCGGTGACCGCCAGCGGCGTATCGACCGCGAACGTCGTTGCGACCATCGACGTGCCGGTGAGCCACCACGGCGCCTTGCCGCCAGAGACGAAGAACTCGCCGACGTTTTGCGTGCGCGCCGCGAAGTACACGCCGATCCCGAGGTTGACTGCGAAAAACGCAGCGATCACGAAGATGTCGAGACCGGTCAAGTGCATGGGTGGGCGTTGCGGATTGAATGCGGGCGTTCCCGCCGCGCGCCGAGGTTCGGCCCCGGCATGACGGGAAAGCGCCACAGCGTGCGCCGGTTTTTGCTTGCGGTCGTCCTCTTCGTCGCCGCCGCGCGTGCGAGCGATGCGGAACCGGCCTTGGTGCCGAAGCCGCTACAGCAGACCGTGCTTGCCTGCCGCGCGCCGCTTGCGCTTTCCCGGCCGCTGACGTTTCCGGCCGGTGTCGATCCGGGCGGCTTCGCGATCGTCCGCGAACGCTGGACGGCGCTGGGAATGCCGGCGCCGGTCATCGCGAAGCGTGCGGCGCCGGCGGTCGTGACGGACGGTTCCCAACACGGCGCGACGATGTACGATCTCCAGGTGACCGCCGCCGGCGTCCGCATCCGGTCCACGCCGGATGAGGGTGCGTTTGACGCGCTCGCGACGCTGGCGCAACTGCCGGAGCGTGACGCGCGCGGCTGGCACATCGCCTGCACGCAGATCCATGACGCGCCCGCATTGCGCTGGCGCATCGTTTCCGACGACATCTCGCGCGGGCCGTTCCCGACGATGGCCTACTTCAAAACGCGCATCCGCACGCTGGCCGGGCTGAAGATCAACGGCTATTCGCCGTACATGGAATCGGTGTTCGACGACCCGGCGCATCCGTACGTTGCGTTTCCCGAGCGCCTCACCGCGGCCGAACTGCACGAACTCGCGACCTACGCCCGGACGTTTCACGTCGCGCTGATCCCCGAGCAGCAGACGTTCGCACACATGCACGAGACGCTGAAGTGGGAGGCGCTCGCGCCGCTTGCGGAGCTCCCGCACGGTTATCTGATGGCGGAATCGGATCCGCGCACGTATACCTATCTCGCACCGCTGGTGCGCGCCGAACTCGCGGCGACCGGCCCCACGCCGTTCTTTCATATCGGCGCCGACGAACCGCTCGATCTCGGCCGCGGCCGCACGCCGCGCTCGCCGCAAGTGTTTGCCGCCCACGTCAATCGTGTCGCAGCGATGGTGACCGGAACGGTGCGACCGATGATCTGGGACGACGCGGTCCAAGCCGATCCCTCGATCCTCGGCCTGCTCGCGAAGCGGACCGTCATCGTCACCTTCCACTACGGCGCCGAACCCTCGTTTGCGAAATACATCGCGACGATCGACCGCGCCGGCTTCGATCAGCTCGTCTCGCCCGGCGCCAATAATTGGAACGAGATCTATGCCGATCTCGACACGGCGTATGCCAACGAAGCGCAGTTTCTCGCCGATGCCAAAGCGGCGCACAGCCCGCACGTCCTCGGCATGTTCGAGACCGTCTGGCACGACGACGGCGAATCGCTTTATGAAGCGACGTGGGCGCCGGTGGCGTTCGCGGCGGCGTCGGCCTGGCAAGTTGCGCCGGTCGATCGCGCGACTTGGCACCGTACGTTCGCGCAAATGTTCTTCGGCGGCGATGCGGATGAATTCGCGGCCGATCTCGACAACCTCGCCGCGATTCGCGCTACGCTGGTGATGAAGCCGGAAACCGATCCGCCAGACTATTCGTTCTGGTCGGACCCGTTCGATCCGCGTATCCAGGCGCGTATGCAGACCCTCGACTTAGCCGGGATGCGCCTGCGCGCCGAACGTATTCTCACGCACCTGATGGGCGCCCATCCGCCGCTGAACGCGCACGCCGCGGCCGTGATGCGCCTGGCGGCATTGCGCTACGACACGCTTGCGCGCCGCTATCAGATCGGCAAAGAGGCCCGCGACTACTATGACGATGCGCGCGCGCACGCGCCGGCGCACGACGACGGCATCGTGTACCGCAGCCTCAACGTCGCAAAATACCTGTGCTGGGAGCTGCGCGATGAGATGACGGCGCTCGCGCCGCTCTACGCGTCCGCGTGGAACTACGAGAGCCGGCCGGCCGGACGCGATCGCGTCATGGTGCGTTACACGGCGGCGGCCGAGAAAGCCGTCGCACAGGCCGACCGTTTGTATGCCGCCGCGCGCGAGGATTATCTGCGCGGTGGAACGCTGCCCTCGTTCGACGACGCGCTCGGCCCCACGCGATGAGCGGCATCGCGATCGTCCTCGTCTTCCTGCTGCTCGCGGGCTTGATGGTGGCGCGCAAGCTGCCGGCGCTCTTGGCGGTGCCGCTGATGGCGATCGCGATGGCAGCCCTCGCGGGTAACGCGCCCACCGCGATCGCCGATGTTATCGTGCGCGGTGCCGTGCAGCTCGCGCCGGTCTATGCGACCGTGATCTTCGGCGCGCTGCTGAGCCGCGTCGTGCTCGCCACCGGCATCGCCGAAACGATCGTCACCTATGCGGCGGAATTCGGCGGCGACCAGCCGCTCGTGCTCGCGCTGCTCTTGTGCGCGGCGGTCGCGCTGTTATTCACCTCGGTGACGGGCCTCGGCGCGATCATCATGATCGGAACGATCGTGCTGCCCGTGATGATGACGGTCGGCGTGCCGCGCGTCACGGCGGCGACGCTGTTTCTGCTCGCATTCGGCCTCGGCTATATTCTCAACATCGCGCAGTGGACGTTCTACCGCCAGACGTTCGGTGTCGATCAGTCGCAGCTGCAGAACTACATCTTCGCGCTCTTCGCGATCGACGCGCTCGTGCTGATCCTCTTCGCGATCGTGCGCGGCCGCAGCACGCGCGACTACGCCACGTTCGCCGTCGCGGGAACGCCGCCGCGCAAACGGGTCGCGCCGTGGGCGCTGCTCACGCCGGTGCTGCCGCTCGTGCTCTACGCCGGTTTCCACGTCGATGCGCTGGTGGCGTTTCTGATCGCGGCCCTCTACGGCGTGCTCGCGACGCGGCCGCGCGAGATCGCGGCCACCTTGAGCGCGGCGTGGATTCGCGGTGTCGAAGACGTTGCGCCGGCGGTCATCTTGATGATGGGCATCGGCATGCTGCTGGTCGCCGTTAAGACGCCGGCCGTGCAGGATGCGGTGACGCCGGTCATCGCTGCGCTCGCGCCGCGCACGCCGCTCGCCTACATCATTGCGTTCGGTTTGCTCAGCCCGCTCGCGCTCTATCGTGGCCCGCTCAACCCGTTCGGCGTCGGCATCGGCGTCTACACCGTGCTGGCCGCGCTGCACGTTTTGCCGCCGGTGGCGCTGGTGGCGGCGGTTATGGCGGTCGTGCAAGTGCAGAACGTCTGCGACCCGACGAACACGCAGAACGTCTGGGTGGCCAACTTCACCGGCGTTGCGGTCGAGCGCATCACGCGCCTCGTGCTGCCGTATCAAGTCAGCGTGGCGACGCTGGGCGTCGCGAGCGTCGTCGTCTTCGGCCGCGCACTCCTCGGCGTCGCGCCGTTTGCGACGGCGGCGGCGGCAGCGGCGGGCTTGCCGAGTATCGGTGCGCCGGCGGCGAACGACGGCGTGATCGCCGTGGTCGCGGGGTCGCCGGCGGCAAGCGCGGCTGCGAGCGGAGTGACGGCGGCCATCGCACGCGGCTGGAAACCGCTGCGCGCGTTACCGGAGCCGGCCGTCGATACGCAGCACGATTGTGCGTCGCTCCCATACGCGAGCATCATGCGCGTGTCGGTGACCACCGGCGCCGCGACGCAAGACATCGGGCTCGAACTGTTCGATTGCGCGGGCTGGAGTGTCGATCAATGGCACGCGCAAGGGAGCGATACGCGCGTTGCCGCGCTCGGCGATCTCGACCGCGTGCGCGTGTGGATGCACGAACATCCGCAACTGGCCGCTAACGTGCTCGGACGCGGCATCGCGTTCGACCCGGCGACCGGCCGTCCGACGTACTTCTTCACGCTTTACAAAACGAACGACGGCATCATGCGCGCGCTCGTGCGCACCGGCGGTCCCGCGTGGACGGCCGGCTTACGCACCGGCGACGTCGTCGACAAAGTCGACGGAAAATTCTGGTGGGAGTACGGCACGTATCAAACGCAGTTGCGCGCGTACGACGGCCGCCCGCACACGTTCGAAGTAACGCGCGGCGCTCAGCACGGCATCCGCGTCGCGCTAGGAGAACCGTTTACGGGTTAGGACGCGATGTTCAGGAAGACGGTTGGAATTTCGGGCCGCTGGAACGACGGCGGCGGGAAGGTACCGACGCCGGCAAACGTTTGTCCCTGAATCTCGCCGGTTAGCTTCTGTTGCGCCGGTTCGAGTTGCGCTACCGCAGCTTCGTTGTCGGCCGCGCGCGCGGCGGCGATGCGGAAATCCACCGCTTGCAGTTGCTGTTGTGCGGCGGCCTGCGCTGCGGCTTGGGCGTCGGCCGCCTCGGCGGCGGCTTGCGACGCTTGTGCTTCCTGCTTCTCGGCTTGAATGACGATCGGGTTCGTCGCCGGCGCGCCGAGCAATCCGAGTGCCGGATTATTTTCCACGGCGGTGCCGCCCGGAATCGGCGGCGGACCGCCGGCTCCCAATAAGCCGGTGGGCGGCGGCGGTTGCTGGTTGCTGCCGCTGGTATTTTGGCTCGTGTCGCTCTGCGTCGCGTCGGTCTTCGCGAGGGTGTCGCTCTCGTTCGCGACCTTCTGATCGGTGGCGTCGGATTTCGATAACGTCGGCGGCGGCTGCGAGGTCGTAGTGGTGGGTGCAGCATCGCCCGAATTCGTGCCAGCGGCGGGTGGTTGTGTTTGCGCCGCGCCGGTGGTTGCCGCTGCAGCGGCGCCTTTGACCGCGGCGGCTTCATCGCCCGCGCCTGGATCCGCGGGCGGTGCCGGCGTCGGCGGCGGTGCTGCCACGATCGAGAGCCGGCCGTTCACCACGCCGGGCGTGCCGTAGGTTGAACCGTTGGTTCCGAAGCCTGCATACGACGACGGGAACGCGGTGAAGTTTTTCGCCTCGGGCGGTGGGCTTGGGGGCGGCGGCGGGGGCGCAGGCGCGGGCGTGGTTGCGCCGGGCACGGCAGCGCCGGCGCCAGTGAGCTGCCGCGTGGTGGTCGCCGGCGAAGCGCCGAGCGGAGCGAGCCCAGCCATGCTTCTATCATACCCGGATCAAGCGCTCCCTTGAAGCGCTCCGGCCGGGAATTTTCAAAAAATGCTTGACGGACATCGTCGGGAGAGCTATTGTACTAATACAACAGTACGACAGTACGTTGGTTGATTAGCAAAGGAGCCCACGATGACCAACCTGAGCCGTCCTAGCCACCCGAGCCGTCCCTTGAACTCGATCGTCCCGGCGCTGCTCGAGAGCGACCGTCGCCCGACCCTCATCCGTCCCGCCGGCGACCGCGGCACGATCTTCAGCGGCTGGGGCCCGAAGCTCTAACTTGCCCCCCACGATTTTCACGGTCGATCCGCGGAGCGGTGTCCCGCTCTACCTGCAGCTGACCGAACAGATCAAGCGCGCGATCGCGCTCGGCACGCTCGCCCCCGGCGAGCAGTTGCCGACGGTGAAAGCGCTGGCGCTCGAACTGACCGTCAATCCGAATACCGTGGCACGCGTGTATCGCGAGCTCGAGCGGGACGGCGTGATCGATACGAGCCCCGGCCGCGGATCGTTCGTCAGCGCGGGCAAAGCCGGCGCGGAAGCGCGCCGCGCGGTCGCCGACGTGGCGCGCGCTGCGTTCGAAGGTGCCGTGCGCGAAGCGAAGTCGCTCGGACTTACGCGTGAAGAAACACACGAACTCATGACGCGCACGATCGCGCGCTGGTACGAAACGGAGAACGAATGACTGCGCCGCTGATTGCCCTGAACGGTTTGACGAAGCGCTACGGCAGCTTCACGGCGGTCGACGACGTCACGCTCGAGGTCCCCGAGGGTTCGATCTGCGGTTTGCTCGGGCCGAACGGCGCGGGTAAGACGACGACGTTCAAGTGCATGCTCGCGTTCGTGAAGCCGAGTGCCGGAACGATTCTGATCGAGGGCGCGCCGGTGACGCCGGCGACGTTTGAAACGATGGCCTACGTGCCGGAGCGCGCGTCGCTCTACGATAACCTCACGATCGGCGATCACCTCGCGCTCTACCGGCGTTCGTACAAACGCTTCGACGCGGCCCGCGCGAACGAGTTGCTCGCGCTCTTCAGCTTGGAAGCGAAGCAGAAAGCGCAGCGCCTTTCCAAGGGAATGCGCACCGCCGTCGCGCTCGTGCTGGCGTTTTCGATCCGGCCGCGCGTTTTGATTCTCGACGAACCTTCGAGCGGGCTCGATCCGATCCACCAGCGTCACGTGCTCGATTTGATGATTGAAGCGGCCGCGAACGGTGCGGCGGTACTGTTCTCCTCGCATCAAGTCGGACAAGTCGAACGGGCCGCCGATTCGGTCGCGATCATGAAGCGCGGCAAGCTGATCGTGAACAGCGTGATCGACGACTTGAAGAGCGGCGAGAAGATCATTGAAGCGGTGTTTGCCGGACCGGTGCCCGATCTCGGCGACCTCGCCGGCGATCCGCGCATCTTGCGTACGGAACAAGCCGGTTCGCTGCTGCGCGTCGTCACGCGCGACGACAATGACGCGATCGCGCAGCGCGTCTTCGCCCTCCATCCCAAGAGCATTCGCACCATCGACCTCAACCTCGAGGAGATCTTCATGAACGCCGTCAGCGGAGACCAGCACTAATGGAATACGTCGAACTGCTGCGCGTCCGCCGCTCGCTCATCTGGAACGCCGGTATCTTGGCCGTCGTCGTTCTCGGCATCCTCGCCCTCGGTAACCATTCGACGATTAACGTCAACGGCGGCACCACCAGTCTCGCGGCAGGCGCCGCGCTGCCGGCCGGCGTGCTTGCAACGATCGGAGCGTTCCTCGCGGCGATCTACGCATCGTCGATCGGCACATCGCTCAACCGCGAGAGTTCGACCCGCGACATCTCGTGGACGAAGCCGGTATCGCGCACGATGCTCGCGATCCGCTTCATCTGCATCGACCTGGCCGGGGTCGTCATCGCCTACGCGGTCGCGCTCATCCTCGTTTATCTTACGCTGTCGTATTTGCACATCTCGATTACAGACGACGGTCACGGCACCGCCGAGTACGTTCTTGGGTGCGGCGTAGGTCTGATGTGGTATGGACTGCTGCAATTGGTGACGTGCGGCTTCGGCCCCGGCGGGCGCTCCATGTCCGGCATCCTATGGCCGATCGCACTGCTCTGCCAAGGGCTGGCACATCTCGGCGGACCGGCCGGCCAAGTCATCCGCGCGATCGACCTCTTCAATCCGCTCTCGTACATGGACAACATCACGCACGGGGGAGCCGAAACGGCAGCCGTCACCGTCTGGCTGTTTGCGCTCGTATACTGCGTTCTCGCGGTCGTCATCTGGCCGCGGCGGGAGGCGTAAACTGATGGAATTCATCGGCTCCGGTTTCGTGCTCACGATCGGCAGCATGCGGCTGCGCGTGCGCATCGCGCTCGAAGAGACGCCGCACGAATGCGCTGCGCACGGGAAGGCACCGGCGTTCGCCCGCGAAGAGCGGGATGATGACCGCCCCGCCCGACGCTCGTATCGCATTCATCCGCGCTAACCGCGATCGCTATCTCAGCGAACTGACGGCCTGGATCGCGAACCCGTCGATCTCGGCCGATCCGGCGTACGACGCAAACGTACGCGCGTCGGCCGAAACCGCCGCCGCCCGCATGCGCGCCGCCGGCCTCACCGGCGACGTGCTCGAGACCGCGGGGCATCCGGTCGCCTACGGTGAGTGGCTCGGGGCACCGGGCGCGCCGACGATCCTGATCTACGGCCATCACGACGTGCAGCCCGCCGATCCGCTCGAGCTCTGGACGTCGCCGCCGTTCGAAGCGGCCGTGCGCGACGGCAAGATCTACGGCCGCGGTTCGGTCGACGACAAAGGCCAGGTGCTGATGCATCTGGCCGCGATCGAAGCGCATCTGCGCGTGAACGGCAAACTGCCGCTCAACGTCAAGGTCATCGTCGAAGGCGAAGAAGAGATCGGTTCGCCGAACTTCGAGGCGTTTCTCGCGCGCGAATCCGCGCGGCTGGCGTGCGACGTCGTCGTTGTTTCCGACACGGCGGTGTTCGCCGAAGACGTGCCGTCCTTGACGGTGTCGCTGCGTGGCTTGGTGCACTGGGAAGTCACCGTGCATGGCCCGGCAAGCGATTTGCACTCGGGCTACTATGGCGGCGTCGTGCGCAATCCGCTCGAAGCGCTGGCCCAAATGCTCGCCTCGCTCAAAGACGGTGAAGGCCGCGTTGCGGTGCCCGGCTTTTACGACGGCGTGCGCGCGTTGACGGCCGCCGAACATGCCGAGTATGCGAACCTGCCGTTCGATGCTGCGCGCGAAGCCGCAGCGCTCGGCGTTTCCGCGCTCGCGGGCGAAGCGGGCTATACGCCGCTCGAGCGGATGTGGCGCCGGCCGACGCTCGAGCTCAACGGAATGTACGGCGGCTATCAAGGCCCCGGCGGAAAGACGATCGTGCCGTCGTTCGCGCGGGCCAAGATTTCGGCGCGGCTCGTGCCGGCGCAGGATCCGGCGCACGTGAAGCAGGCCGTAAGCGAACATCTCCAGCGCGTCGCACCGAACGGCGTGCGCGTGGAGGTCGAGGCGCACGGTGACGTGCGCGCGGTCGAAACGTCACGCGATCACCCGGCCGTGCTGGCCGCTGCACGCGCGATGGAACGCGGCTTCGGCAAGCCGCCGGTTTTTATCGGTACGGGCGGCACGATCGGACCGGTTTCATCCTTCGATCGCATCCTTGGTTTGCCCCAAGTACTAATCGGCGTCGGTCTCCCCGACGATGCGATTCACGCACCGAACGAGAAGTTCGACCTCGGACAATTTTACGGAGGTATCGAAACGATGGCATACCTCTACGACGAATTAGCAGCGGAGCTTCACCCTTGAGTTTTACCGAACGTTTCAGCGACCTTGCCGGCGCGTATGTGGCGGCGCGGCCGTCGTATCCCGTCGAGTCGGTCGACATCCTCCTCGACGGACTCGGAGATCCGGCCTCGCTCGCCGTCGCCGACATCGGTGCCGGCACCGGCATCTCGGCCCGTGTCATTGCGGCTCGCGGACCGCTCGTGTACGCGATCGAGCCCAACGCCAAGATGCGTGAAGCCGCTGCGGCCGATCCGCGCGTGAAATGGATCAACGGCACCGCCGAAGCGACGACGCTACCGGATGCTTCGGTCAACGTCATCGCGGCTTTCCAAGCCTGGCACTGGGTCGAACATCCGGCCGGCGTCGCCGAAGCGCGGCGCATCCTGCGTCCGCACGGCCGTCTCGCCGCAATCTATAACGAACGCGATGAGCGCGATGAGTTCACGGCCGGCTACGGCGAGATCATCATGAAGTATGCGACCGACGCGACCGAGCAGCGCCGGGCCGATGCGCTCGCGGCCTTCACCACGATCGATCCCGCGCGCACGCAGCGCTTCGAGTACGTAAACATCCACCACCTCGACCGCGCCGGCTTGCACAAGCGTGCCGAGAGTTCGTCGTATCTTCCACAGACGGGTGAAGACGCCGAGGCGATGCACGCCGAGATCGATGATCTCTTCACCGAGTACGAAAAGAACGACAACGTGGACATGCACTTAGTCACGCTGGTGGTGCGCGTCGACACCTAGAACCGCCTCAGCCGACGGCCGTAAGAAAAGTAAACGCCTCGCGCCTTCGCGCTCGGCTTCTCGAGCCGTGTTCTTGCGCTGTCATTCCGAGCGGAGCGCCGTCGGGCGCGCAGTCGAGGAACCAGCCGTAACCGCGGCGATCAGCGGGGCAACTCCACTCACCGTGCGCGGCGACGGCGATTGCGGCGGTCCCTCGACAAGCTCGGGGTGACAGGGGGATGATGGATCCGGCCGCTCGGGTTCGAATTGGGATCGATGTCGGCGGTACGTTCACCGACGTCGTGGCCGTCGATGCGGATACGCGCGCGATGCTGGCGTCGGTCAAGGTGCCGACGACGCACGATCATGCCGACGGCGTCGCGGCCGGTATCGTGGCCGGCCTCGAACGGATGCTGCGCGAGCACGACATCGATCCGGGCGCGGTGACGTTCATCGCCCACTCGACGACGCAGGCCACGAACGCGTTGCTCGAAGGCGACGTCGCGCGGGTCGGCGTCGTCCGCTTTGGTTCGGCGTTCGCGCGCGCATCGATGCGTTTCAAGCCGATTCCGCTGGCCGCCGGCATCGCGCTCGCGCCGGCCTTTCTCGATGCGACCGCGAGCGCGGACGATGCGTGGTTCGAGCGCGCGCGTTCGAGCGGTATCGATGCGTTCGTGGCGAGCGAGGCCTTTGCGGTCGACCGTCCTGAACGCGAGGAGGCCTTCGTCGGCGCGGCGCGCGCCCGCGGTTTTGCCGCCACCAGCGGCAGCGAGGTCTCGACGATGTACGGCCTGCGCGCGCGCACGCGCACCGCGGCACTCAACGCCGCGATCTTGCCGCGCATGCTGCGCACCGCGCGGATGACGCGCCGCGCGGTTGCCGACGCGCACATCGGCGCGCCGCTGATGATCATGCGCTCCGACGGCGGCGTGATGGACGTCGGTGAGGTCGAACGCCGCCCGATTCTCACGATGCTTTCGGGACCCGCCGCGGGAATTGCCGGCGCACTCTTCCACGAAAACGTCACCGACGGCATCTTCATCGAAGTCGGCGGCACGAGCGCCGACTGCTCGGTGATCCGCCGCGGCCGGCCGCAACTGCGTCCCGCGCGCATCGGCGGCCACCGCACGCTGTTGCGCACGCTCGACGTGCGCACGCTCGGCGTCGCGGGCGGCTCGCTCGCGCACGTCTCCGCGGGTGCGGTCAGGGCGGTCGGCCCGCGCTCGGCGCACATCGCCGGCTACCGCTACGCGTCGTTTTGCGACGTGGAAACGATCGCGGCCGCGCGGCCGGCGGTCGAAGACGGTATCGCGGCGCTCGCGGATGACGCCGGCCGCATCGCGATCACGCCGACGTGTGCGGCCAACGTGCTCGGCTTCGTGCCGGCGACCGCATTCGCGCACGGCAATGCGGCCGCCGCGCGCTTAGCGTGCGAGCGCGTGGGCGAAGCGCTGGGTCTCACTGCAGACGCGCTGGCGCGCGCGATCCTCGAACGGTCGACCGCGACGCTGAAGGGCGCGATCGACGAGTTGATCGCCGATTACGAACTCGATCGCGCGACGGTCGTGCTGGTCGGCGGCGGTGGTGGTGCGGCCGCGCTGATTCCGTTTGCCGCGCAAGCGCTCGGCTTCGAGCACCGCATCGCGCGCGATGCCGAGGTGATCTCGCCGCTCGGTGTGGCGCTCGCGCTCGTGCGCGACGTCGTCGAGCGCACGATCGTCGATCCGGCGCCGGCCGATCTCGTGCGCATCCGCCGCGAAGCCGTCGACGCCGCGATTCGCGCCGGGGCCGCGCCCGGCGGCATCGAAGTGGTCATCGATATCGACCGCTCGCGCAACCGCGTGCGTGCTTCGGCCTCCGGCGCAACGGCGCTCGTCGGCGGTCCCAACGCTGCGGCGAGCGCGAGTGCCGAAGAGCGCATCGCCGCCGCCGTGCGCGCGTTGCGCGTCGAGCCGGCGGCCGCCCACGTGATCGCGCAGACGCCCGGCTTCATCGCCGTTGAAGCAAAGAACAGCGTTGCGATCGTCGACGAGCGCGCGGTCGTGCGGCTGATCGTACCGCGCGCGATCGTCGTGCCGGCGACGGCCGCCGGAACGGCCGCCGCGATCGCGTCGACGATCGAAGAGCACACATCCTACGGCGACGTCGGCCGCGCGCTGCCCGATCTGTGGCTCTTGGCCGGAGCGCGCATCGTCGAACTCGCCGGTCTCACCGATGCCGAAAGCGCCGTTGCGCTTGCCGCCGACGAAATCACCGGCCTGCCCGATACGACGGCGATCGCCATCGTCGCCGCGGCGAAGCGCGCCTAAGCGCCGAGTTCGGCTGCGGCGATCGTGTAGCGAAACGCGGCGGCATCGGTGCCGTCGCGATGCGCGGTGCCGCTTTCGGCTTGCGGGTAGAGCAGAAACGGCAACGCGCCGATCGTTGCGCCCGGCAGCTGCACGTTCCGGCCGTCGTTGTAGGCGATCCAGTTCGTCTCCCACGCGCCGAAGAGCGTGCCGCGCGCGTCGATCACCACCTGATCGTCCAGGGTGAGCCGGCCCGGCGGTTCGGCGGCGATGACGTGACGCACGTCGGCCGGATCGGCCGGCACCCAGCCGAAGCCGCCGAGAAACACTTCGGCGCGCACGTGCTGCGCGTGCGTCACGTCGGGCGCGTTCGCACCGAGGCTCGTGTAGCCGAACTGCGAGGGCGCAACGCGGATGCCGTACAGCATGCGCGCAGGCAAGCCCGCCGCGCGCGCGAGCGCGACGAAGAGCCCGTTGATGTCGGCGCTCTTTCCGCCGAGCTTGCCGCTGGTGAGCATGGCCGCAGCGTCACCCGTTCCGCAGCCGGCGACCTTCGGATCTTCGAACGTGTTGGTGACGACCCACTCGTAGATCGCGCGCGCTTTATCGACGTCGTTCGTCAGGCCGGCGGTGATTTTGCCGGCCGTACCGGCGACGATGCCGGCGGCCGCCGCGCTATAGCGCAGGCGGTCAGCCGCAGGCAGATCGGGCGGCGTTGCGGGCTTCGCGAAGTTGGTCGTGCGATCGCGCGTCGCAACGCGGCTCACGATCGCGATGGCCGGCGCCGCCGCGGCGCTCGTCCATTGCGCGTAGACCATCGACGTGCCCGACGCCGGATCGCGCACGAGCTTCACGCTCGTGGCGTTGGTTTTCCAGCGGCTCGCGGCCGGTTTGATCCAACTCGCCGCGCTCAGCGCCGGCACGGGGACCCACGCTGCCGCCGGACCGGTAACGCCGGCGAGTTCGATCGTGGTGGTCAGGTCGAAGGTGCGCCAGCGATCGGGCTGCGGCGAGAACGGATCGAGCATCGGCAGCGCCCCGGCCACGCGCGGTAGCGCGAACGCAGCGGTAGCCGCGAACGCCGAGCCCCAAAAATGCCGTCGCCGCACGTCTCGAACCGCTTACTGCTTAGCTGCGATGTACAACCCGTGCGGGAACAAATCGGAGCGTTCGCTGCGCGCTTTGAGACCGGCAGCATCGAAAGCCAAACGGTACTGTGCGTCGGTGAAGAGCTGCTGCACGTGCGTTTCGCTGAAGCCCGACATGCCGGTCGTTTCGCCGACCAGGTACTCATAGCGCGTCACCGAGGTCGTGCCGTAGCGTTCGCTCGCGCCGATGCGCGCGATCTTCAACTGCGGCTGGTCGACGAACGTTCCTTCGATCGTGTTGTCGCGCCATTCGTCGGGGCCGATCCACGGCTCGATGATCACGAGGCCGCCGGTGGTCACGGCGTTCGCGAAGCGCACGATCGTGCTGCGCAGCTCCGATTCGTCGGCCAGATAGGCGATCGAGCCGAAGAGGCACATGGCGACGTCGTACGGCCGTTCGACCGTGAGATCTTGCATCCGGCCCACGCGAAACGGCACGCCGGGCAGCCGTTCCTTGGCGATCTCGATCATCGTAGCGTCGGCGTCCTCGCCGGCGACTTCGAACTGCTTGTGCATGAACCGCAAGTGCGCGCCGGTGCCGCAGGCCACGTCGAGCACGCGATGCGCGCCGGGATTGGCCACGCCGATCGCGGCGCGCAGCCAGGCCGCCTCGGCGGCGTAATCCTTACCCCGCGCGTTGATCGCCTCGTAAAACGCTTGCGACTTATTGAACACCCCGCGTCCCTTCGGCGGTGGAGCGAGCCCGGCCCGCGAAGGCGAGCGCGTGGAAGAGTACGACGTTCTGGTCGTGGGTGGCGGCAACGCCGGCTGCGCTGCGGCGTTGGCGGCGGCCCGTACCGGCGCGCGCACGCTCTTGGTCGAACGCTACGGCTTCCTGGGCGGGACGGCCACCGCTGCAATGGTCGGGCCGTGGATGACCTTTCATTCCGGGAGCGACCGGATCGTGGGCGGGATCGCGCAAGAGATCGTGGAGCGGCTGATCGCGCTCGGCGGCTCGCCCGGACACATTCCCGATTCGTCGGACTACGTGCCGACGATCACGCCGTTCGATCCCGAGATCCACAAGGCGCTGCTGTTCGACCTGATGCACGAATCCGGCGTGCAGCTGCTGTTGCACGCGCTGGTGGTCGATGCCGTGCGCGACGAGCGCGGTACGGTGCGAGGGGCGGCGTTCGCAACCGTCGGCGGGATGCGCACGTATTTCGCCAAGCGCACAATCGACGCGACCGCCGATGCGTTCGTGGCCGCCGCCGCGGGTTGCGCGATGCAGCAAGGCGACGAGCGCGGGCGCGTGCAGCCGTCGAGCCTGATGTTCCGGCTCAGCCACGTCGACATGGACGCCGTCGCGGAATACGTGCGCGACCATCCCGATCAGATGCGCTCTTCGCTCGCGCCTGCGCAGCGCAACGCAGCGGCGCTGACGGCCGTCGCGGGATTGTACGAGCTGTGGCAAGGCGCGCAGGCCGACGGCATCCGCGTACCGCGCGAACTCGTGTCGTTCTTCATATCACCATATCCGGACGAGGTGACGGTGAACATGACGCGCGTCACCGACATCGATCCGCTCGATCCCGACGACCTCACGCGCGCCGAGATCGAAGCGCGCGGGCAAGCGATGCGGCTGGTCACGTTCTTTCGCGAACGCGTGCCGGGGTTTGCGCACGCGCGCATCGCTGCGACCGCGACGCAGATCGGCGTGCGTGAGTCGCGCCGCATCGAAGGCGTCTACACGCTCACGCGCGAGGATATTCTCGAGCGTCACACGTTCGACGATGCGGTGGCGCGCAGCGCGTATCCGATCGACATCCACAACCCTTCGGGCAGCGGAACGACGACGCACCGGCTGCCGCCCGGAACGTCGTACGAGATTCCCTACCGCTGCCTCGTGCCGCGCACCGTCGACGATCTGCTCGTTGCAGGGCGCTGCATTTCCACCACGCACGAAGCGCTCGCGTCGACGCGGCTGACGCCGACCGTGATGACGCTCGGCCAAGCCGCGGGAACGGCGGCTGCGCTCTCGTTGCAAACGAACGTGCTGCCGCGCGCGCTCGACGTGCAGGCGTTGCGCGAAAAGCTCGTTGCAGACGGCGTCGATCTGCGCCGGCCGGCGGTGGCCCGTGCCTGATCCGCGCACGGTCGCGCGCGAGCGCGGGATCGCGATCGAACTCGCCGATCTCGGTTCGTGGGGCGATGCGACGCTCGTTTCGGAATACGATCCGGCGGGACCGGTGATCCGCATCAACACGCGCGCGATCCCGCCCGGCTCGTCGTGCGACGTGCGCGAGCACATCGACCGCGCGGTGACGCACGAACTCTACCATCATGCCGAAGCGACGGGCGAGGTGGACAAAATCGCGAGCCATAGAGCGCGCGAACGTGCGGCCGGCGAACACACGCTCTGATGCCAGCGCTCTATGCCGGAATCGACGGCGGCCAATCTTCGACGATCGCCGTGGTGCTCGATGCGCGCGGAACGGTGCTGGGCCGCGGCACGGCCGGTCCGAGCGATCACGTCGACGAGCCGAAGAATACGCAGCGCGCAGCGCAGGCGTGCGAATCGGCGCTCGCGGCCGCGCTGGCCGCGGCGAACTTGCCGCACGATACGGAGCCGGCGGCGGTCGTCATCGGGCTCTCGGGCTACGACGGTGACTGGTACGGGCGCGAACCCGTCTTCGGCCAGGCGATCGTGCGCTACAAGCACGACTCCGTCATCGCGCTCGCCGGTGCGATCCGCGAGCGGCCGGCGGCGGTCGTCATTGCCGGCACCGGCTCCGTCGCCTACGGCGAATCGGCGCAACGCGATCCGGTCCGGGCCGGCGGTTTCGGCTACCTGTTCGGCGACGAGGGTAGCAGCTTCGCGATCGCGCGCACGGCCCTGGCGTCGGCGATGCGCTTGAGCGACCGCGGCGTGCGGACCGACTTGGGCCTCGCCGCCCTCGCGTTCTTCGACTGTCCGGATTTGCGCGCGTTCGCCCGGGCCGTGGCGCTGCGCGAAATCGGCCGCCCCCAAGTGGCCACTTTTGCCCGGGTCGTCTTCGATGCCGCGCGGCTCGGCGACCCGGAAGCGGGCAAGATCGTCGAGGACGCGGCCGCGGCGCTGGCCGGCCTCGCTCAGCTGGTCGTCGAGCAGCTCGGGCACGTCGACATGCCGGCCGTGCCGGTCGCGTTCGTCGGCGGCGCGATGGACAATCCCGAGCTGCGTCTCGCGGCCGCGCGGCGGCTGGAAGCCGCGACTTCCTTAGGCCGCGTGGTCGCGCCGGCGTTCGAGCCGGCGGTCGGCGCGGCGTTCCTGGCTTTCGATGCCGCCGGGGTGGCGCGGCCGGCGCCATGAACCTCGAACGGCTGCGCGGGCTGATCGTCTCGATTCAGCCCGAGCCGGACTCCGTCCTCAACCGCCCCGAAATCGTGGCGCTGCTGGCGCGGGCCGTGGTGGCCAATGGCGCGGCGGGCGTCCGCATCGAGGGCGCGGAGCGGATCGCAGCGGTCCGGGCCGCGGTCGACGTTCCGATCGTCGGCCTCATTAAACGAAGCTTTCCGGGCTTCGCCCCCTACATCACCCCGACCGCGGAAGAGATCGACGCGATCGTTGCGGCCGGCGCCGAGATCGTTGCCTTCGATGCCACCCCGCGAGCACGTCCGCACGGCGATGACGTGCCCGCCATGGCCGGCCGGATTCACGCTCGCGGCGCCGTCGCGATGGCTGACTGCGCCACCAGTGCGGAGGTGCGCGCGGCCGCTGCGGCCGGCGCAGAGATCGTTGCCACGACGCTCAGCGGCTACACCGACGATACCCGCGGCCGGCACCTGCCCGCGCTCGACGTGTTGCGCGACGCCGTAGCGACCGGGGCGTTCGCGATCCTCGAGGGCGGCGTGGCGATGCCCGATGAGGTGGCCGCCGCGATCGCCGCCGGCGCCGGGGCCGTTGTGGTCGGGACCGCGCTGACGAACCTGGATGCGCGCGTGCGTACGTTCGCTACGGCTGCTCGACAGAAGTCCGCGCCGGAAAATCGTTTGCCCCGTACTGTGTGAAAAAGTGGTACGCACCTCGATGGAGAACGCGTGACCGATATCACCGTCCGACAGATGGTGACGTGTTGAGAGGACGTTCGTGGCACATCAGGTCACCAAGACCAAAGTCAGTTTAGGTCCCGGTTTCTGGATCGTTACCGCGGTCATTGCGGTCGCCTCGGCGATCATGAGTTACTTCGTCTACGCCAGCGCCTGGCCGATCGGACTGCCCGAGGCCGCGGAGCCCGCCGGTGCCATCGACGACCTCTTCAAATTCCTCGGCGCGGTCGGCGGCACGATCTTCAACATCGTCACCGGCTACATCATCTACTTCGCGATCGTCTTCCGGCGTAAGAAAAGCGACCCGCCCGACGTCATCGGCGTGCAAGTGCACGACAATCCGGTCCTCGAGTTCTGGTGGACCGTCATCCCGACGATCCTCGTCGTGATCCTCGCCATCTACTCGGTCGTGATCTGGTCGAGCTTGCAGAATACCGCAGGCGACGTGCTTACGATGGAAGCGATCGGGCACCAATACTATTTCAGCTTCCGCTATCCGAAGCTGGCCAACCCGGTGAACAACGAGATGCACCTGCCGGTCAACGTGCCGGTCACGCTGCACGTCACCGCCGACTCGCCGGGCTTTCCGCCGGTCAACCATGGCTTCTGGGTGCCGGAAGTGCGGCTCAAGGCCGACATGGTTCCGGGCCTGATCAACACGTTGCGCTTCACGCCGCAAACGATCGGCAAGTACCGCATCATCTGCACCGAGTTCTGCGGCGCGCTGCACGGCACGATGCGTGCGGTGCTCTACATCGACTCGCAAAAAGATTTCGACGCGTGGTTTGCCAAGCAGGGCGGCGCGGCGGGCGGCGCAACGGCCGGAGCCGCGGCTTCCGCCGGAGCGGGCATCCCCTTGGCCGGAGGAACGGCCGCTGCCGGCGCAACTCTCTTCGCAGCGAAGTGCAGCGCCTGTCACGCCACCGATGCCTTCACCGACAAGAAAGTCGGCCCGGGCCTCGGCCACATCTTCGACGATCCGGCGCACCCGAAACTCGTCGACGGCAGCGCCCCGACCCCTGAAGATGCGGCAAACATCATGAAGAAGGGCTATACCGGCGACATCGGCCAGATGCCCGACGCCACCACGAATCAGATCAGCGACGCGGACATCGCGAACCTCGTCGCTTACCTCCAAAGCCTCTCGAAGAAATAACGGAGCCGTAGTTCGATGGCAGTAGCAGCACCCACAACACCGGCGGTCCCGCACGTCGTTCTGGATCACGTCCATCCGGAACCGACGGGATTTATCCGCAAGTACATCTTCTCGATCGATCACAAGATCATCGCGTATCAGTACTTCATCACCGCGGGGATTTTCTTCGTCATCGCCGGCCTCTTGGCCGAGATGATCCGCATCGATCTGCTCAAACACACCGGCGTTTTGACGCCCAACGTCTACAACCAGGTGTACTCGGTTCACGGTTCGATGATGGTGTGGCTGGTGATCATCCCGTTCGTTTCCGGCGCGTTCGGAAACTTCGTGATGCCGCTGCAAATCGGGGCGCGCGACGTCGCCTTCCCCTGGCTGAACCTCGCTGCGTTTTGGATGTTCCCGCCGGCCGGTTTGATTCTGCTCGCGTCGTTTGCGTTCGGAGCGCCGGACGCCGGCTGGACGGAATACCCGCCGATTTCGCTGCAGGCGCCGTACGGTACGTCGATGTGGTGCATGGCGATCTTCCTGATCGGCATCAGCTCGACGCTCACCGGCATCAACTTCCTCGTCACGATTTTCAAGATGCGCGCGCCCGGCATGACGTTCACGCGCATGCCGCTGTTCGTGTGGGCCTCGGCGGCGACCGCCGGCCTGAACATGGTGGCGACGACTGCGCTCGCGGCCGCGCTGCTCGCGCTCTTCCTCGAGCGCCAATTCGGCGTGCCGTTCTACGATCCGACCAAGGGCGGATCGCCAATCCTTTGGCAGCACATGTTCTGGTTCTATTCGCATCCGGCCGTCTACATCATGATCTTGCCGGCGTTCGGCATCATCTCCGAAGTGCTGCCGACGTTCTCGCGTAAGCCGATCTTCGGCTACAAGATGATCGCGTTCTCATCGGTCGCGATCGCGCTGCTCGGCTTCATGGTCTGGGCGCATCACATGTTCACCTCGGGCATGGCGCCGTGGCTCCAGCTCCCGTTCATGATCATCACGATGCTGATCGCGATCCCGACCGGCATCAAGGTGTTCTCGTGGATGGCGACGCTCTGGGGCGGCTCGATCGAGTTTTCCGCCGCGTGTCTGTTTGCGCTCGGCTTCTTGATCACGTTCAGCCTCGGCGGCGTGACCGGATTCTTCTTGGCGGCGGTTCCCGCCGATCTGCACGAACACGGCACGTACTTCGTGGTCGGGCACATTCACTACGTGCTCTACGGCGGTTCCGTGTTCGGGATCTTCGCCGGCCTCTATTATTGGTGGCCGAAGATGACCGGACGCATGATGAACGAGCGCGTCGGACAGTGGCACGCCTGGATCACGTTCGTGGCGTTCAACTGCACGTTCTTGCCGATGCATTGGCTCGGGCTGCTCGGCATGCCGCGGCGCGTCGCGATGTACGACGTGGAGTACGAGTTCTGGAACCAGGTCATCTCGATCTCGTCGTTCTTCCTCGCCGCCTCGACGCTCTTGATCATGGGCAACATGCTCTGGAGCTTCAAGAACGGCAAGAAGGCCGGCCCCAATCCGTGGGGCGCGCGCACGCTCGAGTGGATGATCTCCTCGCCCCCGCCGTACTACAACTTCAAGAAGGTCCCGGCCGTGCTCGCCGCGCCGTACGACTTCGGTAACCCGCTCCCGTACATCGGGCTCGAAGCCGAGCCCGGTGCGATGGAAGCGACGCCGCAACACACTACCGGCCTCGTGCCCGCGCACCACTAAAGGACGTAGAACTTGACGACAGCAGCCGTCGAACACGGCCACGGCGACGCCCACGGACACGCAGACCACGATGAGGTGATCTACCAAGAGACGCGCGACATGCGTCTCTTGGGGTTCGTCCTCTTCCTGTGCTCGGACGTCGTGCTGTTCTCGGCCTTCGTGTTCGCGTATCTGTACTTACGCGGCACGATCGATGAATGGCCGCCGATCCTCAACGGGCACCAGCTGCCGCGCCTCGATCTTCCGTTCGCCGAGTTCAACTCGATCGTGCTGTTCGGTTCGGGTGTCACGATGCATCACGCGCTCGAGAACTGGAAGCACGGGAAGAAGGGCCTCTTCGACGTCTTCATGGGCGCGACGATCGTGCTCGGCATCATGTTCCTCTGCGGTCAGGCTTACGAATATTCACACGCCGCAATCGGCGGCTGGAGCGGCTCGATCTTCGGCGCGTCGTTCTTCACGCTCACCGGCATGCACGGTTTCCACGTCTTCTGCGGCGTCGTATACCTCGCGATTCTGTGGTGGCAAACGAAGCAGGGTCATTACGACCAGACCCACTACTTCGGCCTTACCGCCGGCACGCTGTACTGGCATTTCGTCGACGTGATCTGGGTCGGTCTCTTCTTCCTGTTCTATATTTTCTAGGAGCACGCAACGATGGATTTAGCAGTAATCGAGCGCGGGACCGCGCTGATCGGAGCGATCGTCGTCGGTGTGTTCGCATCGATCGCGCTCAAGGATGACTGGAACGCGAAAGGGCTCGACAACAGCACCACCAAGTTGCTGCTCGGCCTGATGGCGTTCGGCTGCCTCATGGTGCTGGCGGCCGCGGTCGGCCTCATCGGACCGAAGGGCTAAGGCGTATGTACGATCCGAATCCCTACAAACACGGCATCCCGGTTTCGGCCGGCATTCCGCCGCTCATCCGCTGGTCGGGCATCATCGGTTTCGTGGTGATCCTGTGCGTGGTCGGCATCGTGATCGGCTCCTCGCGCTACGGCCACGTCTGGCCCTCGGCCGACTCCGCCAAGATCAAGTTATCCGGAGCCGGCGCTCACTAAGGAATAATTTCGCGGCGTTTGATGATGCCCACGCCCAGCCGCGCGATGCGGTCGGGCAGAACGCCGGTCGGGCGTCCGTCGATGCGATGCACGCCGCCGTACTCGCTGAATTCGGCCAGCGACGGGATCGTCACCGCGCGTAGCGGTACGTCTCCGATCGTAGGCCATTCACAGGCCACGCTGCTATCTTCAGTGAGCACCGCGACGTAGCCGTTCGAGTCGACCGGGGATTCCGCATCCGGCGGACGATAACGAACGTAACCGTCGACGATGAAAATCGGTCGGAACGTTTGGAGCAACGCACGCGTCGGCGCGAGCATGAGGGCCAGCGCATAGCAGATGCAGGCGACGACGCCCAGCGCGAAGACCGGTGAGAGAATCACCATGTTGTGGTCGTCGGGATGGGTCGGGTCGGTGCGCACGATCAGCATCCCGATCGTCAGGGCGAGGAACATCGTCCCGCACAGAATAGGTTCAATCGCAATGCACAGCCGGCCGAAGAATCCATGCAACACGACTAGCCGCTCGCTGCGGCGCCAGTTCCGGCGAATCAGCAGCGAGCTGCGCTCGTCGGCCGTCATACGCCCGGCCTTGTATCCCTGGATGGTCGGCGTTTTAGCCGCGTTCGTCATGCTGCTCGGTCCCGGAACGGTAAGTGCGAAGGCGCTGGTACGTGTCCACGGTCTCGTCCTGGCGCTGACGCCGCAGAACGGAGAGGCGATCATTCGCCACGATGCCTTCGGTTCGATGCCGGCCATGACGATGCCGTTCAAGATCGTCCCCAAAGCGCAAGTCGCCACGCTGCAAGTCGGAAACGCGATCGACGGCACCGTCGACACGGCAACCGACCCCTGGACGCTGCGCGACGTGAAGGTCAGCACCACCCAGATGGTGACCTCCGATCCGGGCATCACCCGCCGGGTCGTCCCGCTGCACGTCGGCGACGTCATTCCCGATACGCCGTTCACCGATCAGACGGGGAAGCCGTTCCGCTTCTCGCAACTGCGGGGTGAAGACGCCGTGCTCGCATTCGTCTACACGCGCTGCCAAGACCCGCGCATGTGCCCGCTGATCTCATCGAAGTTCCACGCGCTGCAGCAACGGATCGGTTCGCGCCCGATGCATCTGGTCGAGGTGACGCTCGATCCGTCGTACGACCGTCCGCGCGTGCTCGCGCGTTACGGCAAGCTGTTCGGCGCGAACCCGAGTCGCTGGACGCTCGCCGTCGGCGATGCGGATCCCACGCTCAACTTCGCCGCGCAATTCGGTATCACGGCGTTCCCCGATCCGAGCGTCGGCCTCATCCACGCCGAGAACACGGTCGAGATCGGACCCGACGGCCGCATTCGCAACATGATCACCGACACGTCGTGGCAGCCCGACGAAATCATCGCCGACGTCGACAACAGTCACGGCGAAGCCTCGAACCCGTTCGAACGTCTGAACCTCTGGCTCTCGCGCGCCGCCGTCGCGATCTGCGGCAACAACGTCGCCGCCTTCAGCGGCCTCGGCGACCTCGGCGTCGTCATCCTCATCTTCGCCGCCTTCGGCTATCTCCTATTCCGCCTCGCAAGAGGCATAGCCAAAAGCGCGTAGGGTGGTGCAAGAAGTAGGAGTGGGGAATGATCGTCGATAGTGGCGGTCCCTCGTCAAGCTCGGGATGACAAAAGAGACACGACGTCGTGAGTTAGACTGTCATTTCTCCCGTTGCGATTGGGACGACGGAGCCGCCTACTTCGATTACGGGGATCGCGTTGGGGTCTTCGCTGTTGACGTGGATGAGGACGTGCAGGAGGCTGCGGCGGCCCATTTTTGTGCCTTGTTCGCTCACCATGTGCAGGCCGTTTTCGATCGGCAGGAGGCCGCGGCGCATCATTAGTGCGGCGAGCGGGCCGGTGGCGCTGCCGGTCGCGGGATCCTCGTTGATGCCGATCTCCGGTGCGAACATGCGCGAGTAGACGGCGTAGGTGTCGCCGTCTTGCTCGTCGCTCTCCTCGAGGCGCGCGAAGACGAACACCTCGGTCGGCGCGTTCGGAACCGCGGCGCGCAGCGCGCGGTAGTCTAGCATCTCGATGCGGTCGACGACGTCGCGGTTCTTCACCGCGACGAAGAGAAATGCCGGACCGGCGCCGGCGATTTCGGGCTGCACGTCGACGAGCAAGTCGTTCGGCTGCAAGCCCAGCGCCGCCGCGACGGGCTTGGGATCGATGCGCGCACCGAACGTGATCGGCGGCGTGGTAAGCCAGAACTGCACGGCGCCGTCGCTGCCGGTCGCGACGCGCACCGGAATGGGACCGACGCCCTCTTCCAGCACGAGATCGTTCGCTCCGGAATCGCCGCGCAAAACGAACGCCGTGCCGACGGTCGGGTGACCGGCAAACGGGAGCTCGCTGCGCGGCGTGAAGATGCGCACCTGCGCGGTGTTTTCCGGATCGGCCGGCGGGAAAATGAACGTCGTCTCGGAGAGGTTCAGCTCGGCGGCGATGCGCTGCATCTGATCGGTTTCGAGCCCGCGCGCGTCGGTGAACACGGCGAGCGGATTGCCTTCGAACGCGATCGTCGTGAAGACGTCAACCTTCACGAACTGGTAGGGCTGCGCCACGTTACTTCGCTTTCGGGATGTAGGAAGACGACGGCGTCGACCACTCGCACACGCTGCCGTCGTTCATCACGAACGTTTCGCAGCCGTCGACTTCGGGGTTGAAGTCATCGTTGCGCGCTTTGGTAGCGGACCAGTTGACGTTGCCGTCTTGCCGGGCCGCCGCGCGGGCCTTGCTGTAATTGAATTGCGGTGATTTCGAGCCGGTGTTGAGGGCTTTCGCCAGCGTTTGTGCCTGTGTCATGTCAGGTGCGTGCCTCCGCGCGCTCGCGCGCTTTTGCGTGCAGTCCGAGAGTGACCAGCGCCGCGACGATCGCGATGCCGGTGAACCACAGATACGCGATATGATAGCCCTCGACCGGCGTCGCTTGCGAGCCGATCACGCCGCCGGCCAGCGAACCGCCGAGAATCTGTCCGAGAATCAGGCAGACCGAGAGCAGTCCCACCGCGGCCGAACGTTCTTTCGAGCCGGCCCGGTTGGTGACGATGTAGCGCGTCGGCGCACCGAGCAGCGCGCCGAAACCGCAGCCGGCCACGACCATCGCGCCGATCGCGATCCACACGTTGCCGAAGCCGTACGCGAAGATCGCGAGCCCGGCTGCGGTCAGCGTCGTGCCGGCCGTCAGCACGACGCGGCTGCCGGCTGCATCGAGCGCGCGACCTGCGCCGGGAATCACGACGACGAACATCACCGCGCCGACCGCGGCCACGGCGCCCGCGGCGGCGTACGAGAGGTGTTCGGCGGCCACCAGCGCCGCCGGGATGAAGAACAGCGCACCCTCGAGGATGCCGATCAGGATTTCCAGCCCGTAGACGAGCGTGAGCTGCCGGTCGGTGAAGAAGCGCGGCGGGATCACCGGTTCCTTCGCCGTCCGTTCGGCGAACACGAACGCGATCAGCGCGACGATGCCGCCGGTCAACCAAAGGCGCGCGTTCAGGTTGCCGGCTCCGCCGTTGACGTTGTACTGCGTGAGGCCGAACATCAGCCCGAGCAATCCGATCGAGAGCAGCGCGATCCCCGGCACGTCGAGCGGACCGCGCACGTTGGCCACCGTCACCGGCAGCGTGGTGCGGGCCAGATAGATCACGACGATCGCGAGCGGCACGTTGGCGACGAAGATCCAGTGCCAAGAGAGGAAGTGCGTGAACAATCCGCCGACCAGCGGGCCGACGATCGCCGCTACGCCCCACGTTGCGGCCACGAGCCCGAGCGCGGCACCGCGCCGTTCGGGCGGAATGCGGTCGGCGATCGCCGCGGTCGCCACCGGGAAGATGCCGCCCGCGCCAAAGGCTTGGATCGCGCGCGCGGTCAGGAACATCGGAAAATTCTGCGAGAAGATCGCGAGCAGCGAACCGAGCGCGAAGATCGAGACGCACGCGATGTACACGGGCCGGCGGCCGTTGCGATCGGCGAGCTTGGTCATGATCGGGATGCTGACGACGTTCGCCAGCAGGTAGAGCGTGAAGATCCACGGCAGGTCGCGCGGGCCCGCGCCGAACGCGATGCCGAGGGCCGGCAGCGCCGGCGAGAGCACGCCGAGATCGAGCGCGCCGGCAAACACGCCAAGACCCAGCGTCAACAGCAGCGGGATCGTGCTCGGATCGAGGTTGTGCCCGGCAACGCTCGTCGTTGCGCTGGGCGCGGGTTGTGCGGTGTCCACGGTATCGGTCACGGCGCCACGCTACCGCGCCACTAAAAAACCACGCGATCGATGACGGCGGCGAGGCACATCAGCGCGAGATAGACCAGCGAGAACTTGAACATCCCGCGCGCGAACGTTTGCGATTCGTTTTGCAACACGCGGATCGCGTCGAAGAGAAACCAGCCGCCCACGATCAGCGCCGCGGCAAGGAAGATCGGCCCGAACACGTGCAGCGGCACGAGCGCGACGCAAAACACGAACAGCACGATCGTGTAGACGAGCATCTCGCGCTTGGTGCGCGCGACGCCCTTCACGTTGGGCAGCATCGGGATGCCCGCTTTGTGATAGTCGGTTTCGGTCATCAGCGCGAGCGCCCAGAAGTGCGGCGGCGTCCAGAGGAAGATCAGCAGCGCGAGGCCGATCGCGGGCGCGCCGATCGTACCGGTCACCGCGGCCCAGCCGACGAGCGGCGGAATCGAGCCGGCAAATCCGCCGATCACGATGTTCTGCGGCGTCGAGCGTTTGAGCCACATCGTGTACACGAAGACGTAGTACGCGTTGCCGCCGAGCGAAAGCCACGCCGCCAGCGGGTTGACCAGATAATTCAGCAGCAGAAACGACGTGATTCCGAGGACCATCGCGAAGGCGAGCGCGCGATTGGGCGAGATCGCGCCGCGCGGTACCGGCCGCGTCATCGTGCGCCGCATCTTGCCGTCGATATCGGAGTCGTAGACGCAGTTGAATGCGCCGGCCGATGCTGCGGCCAATGCGCCGCCGAGCAGGGTCCAGAACGTCAGCGCGAGCGGCGGAATCCCGCGCGCGGCCATGATCATTGCGGCCAGCGTCGTGATCAGCAGCAGCACGATGATGCGCGGCTTGGTCAGTTCGAGATAATCGTCGAATGCGGCGCGCAGGCCGCCGCGGGCAAACGCGCGGGCCGCGCCTTCAACGCGCGAGAGGGTCGAGCTCATCGGGCCCGCGCCGTCGCGCTCGAGGGCACACGGCCGGACGCGGCGCTTTCGCGCACCGTGCCGTCGATCGATGCGAAGACGATCGCGCACACGAACACGATGAACGTGGCGGCGGCGTTGGCGGCGTGCGCTTCACGCAAACCGAGCGGCAACTGCCAGACGACGTTTGCCATACCGAGCATGACTTGCAGCACGATCAGTGCATAGCCGCCGAGTGCGGCCGCGCGCACGCGCAGCGTGGTGGCCAGCGACGACCAGTACGCCACGATCGTGGCGATGATGAAGAAGACGGCGGCCAAGATGCGGTGCGTCATCTGTGCGGTCTCGGCCGCATTCGTGCCGCCAAAGGAACCGCTTTCGCAGCCCGGCAGCGACGAGCACGCGAGACCCGCGCCGCTCGAACTCACGTACGCCCCGGCGCACATCGCAACGAACGCGCCGAAGACGGTCAGGGCGAGCAGCGGGTAGAGGCCGCTCTGGGGACGTGCGACGCCTGGTCGCGGCTGAACGATCGCCACGATGGCGAGTGCGGTCAGCGCGGCGAGCAGCAGCATTCCCGTGCCCCAGTGGAGGACGACCGACCACGGGCTGTTGGCGACGGCCACGGTCGCGGCCCCAAAGGCCACCTGCAGGACGAAGATCCCGCCTAGGGCCATCAGGATCGGCGTGACTCCGGCAATCGAGCGTCGGGCACGCCAGCCGGTCACGATGGCGCCCACCAGCAGCACCCCGACGAGCAAGGCAAGCATGCGGTGAGACCACTCGAGCACGACCGACCCGTCGAGGGCCGGGACGACGGCCCCATGGCACAGCGGCCAATCCGGGCAGGTCATCCCCGCACCGTTGATCCGGATCCAACTGCCAAGGACGGCCAACGCGAAGGCCGCGATCGCGGCGGCCAATGAGAACGCGCGGAACATCCCTCCGAGCGTACCTTCCCACGGACCCCGCCACAACGACATTCGTGGTGATTTTTAACCCCGGCCGGGACGCACCTCGGGGAATCGCCGGGTTATCTCGAAGAGTCGCATTCGATGCGGCGCGTAGTGCTGGTCCTCGTGGCGTTTGTCGCGCTCGTCGGTTGCCGGGAAGTGCGCGTCAACCGGGTCGGCACCGGTATCACTAAAGTCGCCGGCCCCAACCAAATCGTGGTCGTTCGGGACAAGCGCGAGCTGGAGGCGCTGGGCATCAGCGGCACGCCGAACTTCCGCCGGGAGTTCGCCGTTGTGTTGTTGATGGGACCGCACCGCGAGACCGGGTACGTGCAAATCACCGAGTCCATTCGCGCCAATGCCGACCGCGAGCGCATCGTGGCGTTCGAGAAGGCCCCGATCGACGGCGGCGAGCCGACGGCCCCTTACCGCACCTATACAATGTGGTATGTGCCGATCATCGCTTACCGGGCAGGTGTCGGTGTCGACGTGGTCACACCATCGGGCGAGCCCATAACGGCAACGACGCTGCGCTAAAGAATTTGATGACTTCACCGATAGTTGTGCGGTAATGACGAACGCGATGGCGCGATTCGATGCCACCGTGTCTCGTCTGGGCACGGTCCTGGAATCCGACGGTAGTCCGGCCGAAGCCGAAGGCGTCCTGAACCCGGCGTGCGCCCGCGCACCGGGCGGCGAACTGCTGCTCTATCCGCGCGTCGTCGCAGCGGGCAACGTGTCGCGCGTCGGTTTGTTCCGCGGCACCGAAGTCGGCGACAGCGTCCGCTTCGAAAATTTGGGTTTCGCGCTCGAACCCAGTGCGCCGTACGAAACGCGTCCGCCCAAGAGCGGCGGCATGGGCTGCGAGGATCCGCGCGTGACCTACGTGCCGGCGCTCGAACGCTACGTGATGGTGTACACCGGGTTCGGACCCGAGGGTCCGCGCGTAGCGTTCGCTCTCTCGACCGACGGCTATCACTGGGACCGTTTGGGCCTGGTGGATTTCAAAACGCACGGTCTTGCGTGCGGCGATGATAAAGACGGCGTCTTCTTTCCCGAACCCGTCCGCTCGCCGGCCGGCGTGCTTTCGTTTGCTTTCTTTCACCGTCCGATGAAAGAGCTCTCGACGCTGGACGGTCATGCCGTGATCCCGCAGCTGCTCGAACTTCCACCGATCGAGCGCGAGTCGACGTGCATCGCCTACATTCCGGTCGACGCGGTGCGCGCCGACATGCGCAATCTCCTCGTGCCGCACGAGAGCGTGATCGTGCTCGCGCCCGACGGCCCGTGGGGCCGGCTGAAAACGGGCGGCGGCACGCCGCCGGTGCGCATCGCCGAGGGCTGGTTTTCGCTCTATCACGCGGTCGACGCCGTCGAGATCGACGGGCGTTACGCGATGACGTACAGCGCCGGCATCGTGATCCTCGATATCGACAGCCCGCACATCGTGCTCTATCGCTCGCCCGTTCCCGTGCTCTCGCCCGAACATCCGGATGAAATGCACGGCGTCGTCAACAACGTCGTGTTTCCGACCGGCATCGACGTGCGGGGCGAACGCAACTTCGACGTCTACTACGGCATGGCCGACGCGCGGATCGGACGCGCAGCGATCGCGTTACCGCCGGCGGCGGTGGCCGGAAAAACGGCCGCGGCCTAAACCCGGTCGCGCAGCAGGTCGCCGAGTTCGCCGGCTTCGGCGAGAAATGCGTCGTGCCCGTGATCGCTGTGCATCAAGCGGAATGCGGAATCCCAGCCGGCCGCCGCCCAGCGCTCCGACACCGCTCGGATATGATCGGCGAAGAACAGCTGGTCGCCGGTCACGCCGACGAACGTGAGGCGCGTGCGTTCGGGATTCGCTTCGGCGCCGCGCAGGTCGAACAAATCCATCGCGCGCGTGAGGATGCGATACGTGTTCGCATCCATGCGCGCGGCGAAACGCACGCCCTGGTACGCGAGATAGCCGTCGACGTCGAAGCGGTCGTCGAGCGTCTGTTTCGGATCGCCGCCGGCGCGATCGGGCCGGTTGGCGAAACGGCGCTCGAACAGTTCTTCGCTCTTGTAGGTGAGCGTCGCGATCGCGCGCGCCAACTTGAGCCCGGCTGCGGGCTGTTCGTCGTACCAGCCGTCGCGAAACTTCGGATCGAGGCGGATCGCTTCGCGCGCTAAGCTGTTCTGCGCGATCGCTTGCGCGCGCAGATGATCGTGGGCCGCCACGACGATCGCGTGGCTGACCGAACCGCCGTAGCGCCGCGCCCACGACAGCGCTTGAAAACCGCCCAGCGAACCGCCGACGACGACCGCCAGGCGTTCGATGCCGAGCGCCCGCAGCGCGCGGCGCTGCACGTCGACCATGTCTTCGACCGTGACGATCGGGAAACGCGGACCCCAAATCCGGCCGTCCGGCGCGAGCGACGGCGGACCGGTCGAGCCGTAACATCCGCCGAGCGCGTTGACCCCGACGACACACCAGCGCGCGGTGTCGAAGAGCGCGCCCGAACCGACGAGCCCGTTCCACCACTCCGCGACGCGCGACGAACCGGTGAGCGCGTGCGGTGCGAACACCACGTTGGCACCGCCGTCGCGCGGCGTTCCGTAGATCGTGACCCGCGCGGTGACGCCGGGCAGCGTCGTTCCGCCGCTGAGCGGAACGTCACCCAGCGCCACATCGTGGTCGACGACCGAGTCGAGCAACTAAACCGCCTTGAACGCAGTTTCGAGGTCGCCGATGATGTCGTCGATCGACTCGATGCCCACCGACAGGCGGATCGTGTCTTCGGTGATGCCGCTGAGAATGCGCTCTTCGGGCGAGAGTTGCTGGTGCGTGGTCGACGCCGGGTGGATGACGAGCGATTTCGAATCGCCCACGTTCGCGAGCAGCGAGAAGAGCTTCAGTTTGTCGATGAACGCCTTGGCATTCGGAAGTTCGAATGTGACGATCGCGCCCGCGCCCTTGGGCAGATATTTGCGCGCGGCCTCGTAAGCCGGGTCTTCGCGCAGTCCGGGATAGCGCACCGAAGCGACCTTGTCGTGCTTCTCGAGATACTCGGCCACGGCGAGGGCATTCGAGCAGTGGCGCTCCATGCGCAAGCCCAGCGTCTCCATTCCTTGAATTAGCAGAAACGCGTTGAACGGCGAGAGCGCGGCGCCGACGTCGCGCAGCAGCTGCACGCGCATCTTCAAGATGTACGCCAGCGGGCCGAACGACGCGACGTACTGCGCGCCGTGGTAGGACGGATCGGGCTCGATCAGTTCGGGAAACCGGCCGTTGCTCCAGTCGAACTTTCCGCCGTCGACGACCAAGCCGCCGATCGACGTACCGTGTCCGCCGATAAATTTCGTCGCCGAGTGCACGACCACGTCGGCGCCGTATTCAATCGGGCGCAGCAGCATCGGCGTCGGCAGCGTGTTGTCGACGATGAGCGGTACGCCCGCGGCGTGCGCCGCATCGGCGACGGCCTTGACGTCGAGGACGTCGACTTTGGGATTGCCGAGGGTTTCGGCGAAGAACGCTTTGGTGTTGGGTTTGACCGCAGCTTTCCATTGCGCGAGGTCGCCCGGTTCGACGAACGTCGTCGTGATGCCGAACTTCGGCAGCGTGTGGAAGAACGCGTTGTAGGTTCCGCCGTAGAGCGAACTCGAGCTGACGATGTGATCGCCCGAACGCGCGATGTTGAGCACGGAATACACGACCGCCGCCTGACCGCTGGCGAGAGCCAAGGCCCCGACGCCGCCTTCGAGCGCTGCGATCCGCTGCTCGAGCACGTCGGTGGTCGGGTTCATGATGCGCGTGTAGATGTTGCCGAATTCTTCGAGCGCGAACAGGCGCGCAGCTTGGCCGGTATCGTCGAAGACGTAGGACGTGGTCTGATAGATGGGAACGGCGCGCGCCTTCGTCGCGGGATCGACGTTCTGGCCGCCGTGCAGGGCGATCGTGTCGAGTCCGGGCTTGGGCTGGTCTTGGGTCGTGCTCATCGGGCTTCTCCTGGAGGCAAACTGCCGCATTCGTTCGGTACAGGGCCGAGAACCTACGGCGGCGACAAAAAGCGCCAAGTGATCCGATACTATATCATCGCGACGGCGATCGTCGTCATATTCGGAAGCATCGTCTTCGCGCACCGCCTCGCCCCGCCCAACCTGCGGATCTCGGCCCAGCCCAGCGGCACGCCGACGGTCGAGACCCGCGTCGCCGAAGCACCGTCGACGGCCCCGCCCTTCAGCGGTCAGGGTCCGTGGGTGCTCTCGGCGCTGCCGGATTGCTTCGACGAACAGTCGCGCGTGAGCGGTCCGGCTGCGGCACTCGAGGCGAAGCTGCCGCCGGCCGGCGACCGCATCGCCGCCGGGACCACGCTGCGCGTCGCAGGGTGCACGCTGCTCGTGCGTCCGCGTGACATCTGGGTCGACCGCGGTTCGGACCGGCTGCGCGTTCCGCCGGATGCGGCGCTGTACCGGGTCGGCGGGCGCTTGGTTCTTACCGTGCGCACCGGCGCGCAGCTCGAGATCCGGAGCTACTGAGCGCAGGGTTCGCCCCACGCGGAGGAAAGTGCGCACGCAATGGCTTCAGTGATCTCTGCGGTCCCCACGCGGCGGCTGGGGCGCACCGACGAGAACGTATCGATGGTGGCACTGGGCGGGGGACACCTCGGCACCAGTGTCCTCAGCGACATCGAGGCCGTGCATCTCATCCACCGCGGCATCGATCAGGGCGTCACGTTCCTCGACAACAGTTGGGACTACGGCGACGGGCGCAGCGAAGAACGGATGGGCGCAGCGATCGGGCGCGGCGGCTACCGGCGGCGCGTGTTTCTGGCGACGAAGTTCGACGGCCGCGATCGCCAGACGGCGACGAAACAGCTCGACGAATCGTTACGGCGCTTGCAGACCGATCACGTCGACCTCTGGCAGCTCCACGAAAACATCCGCCCCGATGATGCCGATCGCGTCTTCGCGCCCGGCGGTGCGATCGAAGCGATGATCGCGGCGCGCGATGCCGGCAAAGTGCGGTTTCTCGGCTTTACCGGCCACAAGGATCCGGCCTATCACGTGCACATGTTCGAGGTCGCGGCGAACAACGGCTTCGTGTTCGATACCGTTCAGATGCCGCTCAACATCATGGATCCGCACTTCCGCAGTTTCCAGCACGGCGTCATTCAGCTGGCGCAGAAAACCGACACCGGGATCATCGCGATGAAGACGTTCGGCGATCGCGGCGTACTCGAAACGCGCATCGCGACGCCGCTGCAAATGCTGCACTACAGCATGAGCTTGCCGGTCGCGAGCGTCGTCAACGGCGTGAACTCGATCTACACGCTCGATGAAGCCGTGACCGCGGCCGTGTCGTTCCGGCCCCTGTCGGAAGCGCAGGTCGCCGCACTGCTCGCGCGCAGCGCGACGCAATCGGCCGGCGGCGCGCTCGAACGCTACAAGATCAGCGACGATTTCGACGCGACGGCCCAGCACCCCGAATGGATGGGCGCGCTCGACTAAGCGAGTTCGCTGCCCACGGCCGGCTTGCCGCGCGTGGGCGTGAGCGCAAGCGCGAGGGCGATCGCCAAGAGGCCGCTCGCGAGGTAGCCGGTCGGCGCGATCGTTTCGTGCAGCAGCACGACGGCGCCGATGCCGCCGAGAATCAGCGCGCCGTAAGAGGTGATGAAGCTGACCGTTCCGGCACCGAGGTGGCGCAGACCGTACGCCTGCGCGATCTGGCCGTAGATCGAGAGCCCGATGACGATCTCGCCGAAGAACCACGCATAGATCGTGCTGCTCGGCACCAGCGTCTGTGCGATCGACGGGCCGAGCCGGCCGGTTACGATCCCGAAGAGCAGCAGCAATCCCATGCCGATCGTGCCGTAGGCCCCGCCGACGAAGAGCGCGGAGAAGCGCGTTCCGAGCCGGCGCGTCAGCACGAACATGACGGCGAGCGAGACGACTTGCACGAGTTCGAGCAGATCGCCGAAGAGCGTCGACCCGGTTGCCGAGCGCGTGAACGTGAGCAGCAGCGCGCCCCCGATCCCGACCACGAGTGCGGCGATGCGCAGCGGGTCGACGCGTTCGCGCAGCACCAGCGCCGCGAGCACGGCGGTTACCGACGGCGTCAGGCTCATCAGCAAGACGACGTGCGCGCCGCTCGTGTATTGGGCCGCGAGCGCGAGAAAGCCGCAGGCGCCGGGGCCGAAGGCGATGCCGATCCCGATCAGATAGCGCCAATCCCGGGCACTCGGCGCCGTTTTCGGGCGCGCGAGCAGCGCGATGAGCAGAAAGAGCGGTAACGACCAGGCGGCCCGGGCCACGAAGAGCCCCGGCGCATCGAAGTGGGTGTCGCCGGGCCGGTAGAGGATCTTTGAGGCGATTGCGTTGCCCGCCCAAAAAACCGTCGCCGAGAAGATCGCGAGGTAGGCAAAGGTCGTGCGCAGCGCCGTCGAATTTCGCACGGTCATGGATTTACGCGCCGAAGTCGAGAATCGCCGGACGTTTGCGATTATCTCGCACCCCGACGCCGGCAAGACGACGCTCACCGAGAAGCTGTTGCTCTACGGCGGAGCGATCGTGACCGCCGGTCAAGTTGCGGCGCGCAAGCGGGCCCGCTCGGCGACCTCCGACTGGATGGAATTGGAGCGGGAACGGGGCATTTCGATCACGTCAACGGTCCTCCAATTCCCCTATCACGGCCGGACGATCAATCTCCTCGATACGCCGGGCCATCAAGATTTCGGCGAGGATACCTATCGAACGCTCCTGGCGGCCGACAGTGCGGTCATGCTGATCGACGCGGCCAAGGGCGTAGAACCGCAGACCCGCAAATTGTTTGCGATCTGCCGCGCGCGGCGCATTCCGCTCTTCACGTTCATCAACAAGATGGACCGGCCGACGCGCGACCCGCTCGAGCTGCTCGACGAACTCGAGAACGTGCTCGGCATCGGCGCCTATCCGGTGAACTGGCCGCTCGGCGGCGGCGAAACGTTCCGCGGTGTGTACGACCGTGAGACGCACGAGCTGCACACCTTCGAGCGCACCGAGCACGGCGCGAAGCGCGCGCCGGTCTCGGTGGCCGGCGTGCACGACGAGAAGATCCGCGCGCTGGTCGATGAGGGCACGTACCGCGAGTTTCTCGACGGCATCGAATTGCTGGAAGGCGCGGGCGCGGCGTTCGACCCCGCCGCCATGCTGCGCGGCGACGTGACGCCGGTGTTCTTCGGCAGCGCGATGACGAACTTCGGCGTGGGACTCTTCCTCGACCGGTTCGTGAAGATGGGTCCGCCGCCGAGCGCGCGGCTCGACGCGGCCGGCACGCCGATCGAACCCGCGGACGAACACTTCTCGGCCTTCATCTTCAAGATTCAAGCGAACATGGATCCGCGCCACCGCGATCGCGTCGCGTTCGCGCGCATCTGTTCGGGCAAGTTCGAACGCGACATGACCGTGCGTAACGTGCGTACCGGCAAGGACGTGCGCTTGACGCGCGCGATGAAGCTCTTCGCGAACGACCGCGAGTCGATCGAGGTTGCGTTTGCGGGCGACGTGGTGGGCCTCGCCAATCCGGGCACCTTCGCGATCGGCGATACGCTGGCGGATTCCAGCGACGTACGCTTCGATCCGATCCCGGCGTTCGAGCCGGAACATTTCGCCCTTGTGCGGAGTATCGACACCGCGAGCTACAAATCGTTTCAGAAGGGGATCGCTCAATTGCGAGAAGAGGGCGCGATTCAAGTCCTGTACCCGTTCGGCCAAACGCGCATCGAACCGATCCTCGCGGCCGTCGGCGCCCTGCAGTTCGAGGTGGTGAAATACCGCCTCGAATCGGAGTATAACGTGAAGACGCAGATGACGACCTTGCCGTTCACGCTGGCGCGGAACGTCGCCGGCGATGCGGATGCCGTCGCATCGGCGCAGTTGCCGTCGAATGCAAAACTCGTCGAGGATTGGGACGGCGCGCCGCTGGGTCTGTTCGAGAGCGAGTGGAGCATGCGGCTTGCCGCCGAGTGGAACCCGCGCCTGACGTTCGAACCCTTCGGCGTGCGCGGCCTCGCCGCAGTGGTGCCCTCGTGAGCACGCCTGCAATCGCCGGGGGCACCGGACCGAGCGCGACGCGCGGTCCGGCCGGCAAGACCACGCGCTGGCTCTTGATCGCCGTCGTGCTGATCATCGTCTTCGGGCTCGTGCGCGGGCTGTTCGCGCATCATGAGACGAATTACGAGCGCATCGCGCGCGAGATGACAGTCGACTTGCAGAACAACGATCTCAAGGGCGTGCAGAGTTTCCAGAACGCCGAGACGGCCACGCTCGTGACGCACGCCGTCGTCGGCCGTGACGCCGATGCCTTTGCGCCGCTCGGTAAACTGCAGCGCGTGCTCGAAACGCCCGGAACGCCGGAAGAGACGACGCGCCGCGTGCACGAGTTCAACGCGACCTTCGATAAGGGCGTCGTGCACGAGACGATCCGCTTCGACCCCGACAACAAGGTCGTCGGCTTCAAGTACGATCTGCCGCAGTCGAAGTAGATGCCCGCGTTAGCTGTGACGTTCGACGACGTCGCGCGCGCCGCCGAGCGTTTGCGCGGCGTCGCGCATCGCACGCCCGCAATCACCTCGGCAACCCTCGACGAACGTACCGGCGCGCAGGTGTTCCTCAAAGCCGAGAACTTGCAGCGCATGGGCGCGTTCAAGTTTCGCGGCGCCTATAACCGCCTCGTGCAACTCGACCCGGCGGCGCGAGCGCGCGGCGTCGTGGCGTTTTCGAGCGGCAACCACGCGCAGGGCGTCGCGCTGGCGGCGAAACTGCTCGGTATTCCGGCCGCGATCGTCATGCCCACCGACGCGCCGGCGGCGAAACTCGCAGCCACCCGCGGCTACGGCGGCGAGGTCGTGCTCTACGACCGCTTCACGATGAACCGCGCGGAGATCGCGCAGTCGATTGCGGTCGAGCGCGGCGCAACGCTGGTGCCGCCCTACGACGATCCCGCGATCATCGCGGGCCAGGGCACGACTGCGCTCGAATTGATCGAGGACGTGGGCCCGCTCGACCTGCTGCTGGTGTGCACCGGCGGCGGCGGATTGCTCTCCGGCTGCGCGCTCGCGGCGACGAAGCTCTCGCCCGGGATCGCCGTGTACGGCGTCGAGCCGGAAGCGGGCGACGATTGGGTGCAGTCGCTGGCACGAAACGAACGCGTGACGATCCCCGTCCCCGATACGATTGCCGACGGCATGCAAACGCAGTCGCCGGGCGAGTTGACGTTTCCGATCGTGCAGGCACTGTGCGCCGGCATCGTCACGGTGAGCGACCAGGAGTTGCGCGACGCGATGCGCTTTGCGTTCGAGCGGCTGAAACTCGTGATCGAACCGAGCGGCGTCGCCGGGCTCGCCGCCGCACTCACCAGGCGCGTCGACGTGCGCGGGAAACGCGTCGGCGTGACGCTGAGCGGCGGCAACGTCGACGCCGCCACGTTCGCGCGTTTGATCGCGTGATCTTCGCCGAGCGGGAGCGCTTCGCGCGCGACGGTTTTGCCGACATGACGGAACTGATCCCGGCGAACGTGCGATCGGGCATCTCAGCCGAGGTTAGCGCTGCGCTCGATGCGCATTCCGTGCGGCGCGACGTGCGCATCGCCGTCACGGGGGGAACGCCGCGCCGGTATCGCGTCGTCGATCGCGACACGCTCGCGGCGGCGTGTCCGAAAACGGCGGCGTTGTACCGCTCACCGCATCTGCTCACCCTCATCGGTCTCGTCGCGGGTCAGCCGGTCGTGCCCGTGCCGTACGTTGCCGAAGAACTGATCGCGACGCGCCTCGAGCGCGCCGGGGACACGCACGGCTGGCACTGGGACGACTACGCTTTCGCGCTCGTCTGGGTGTTGCGCGCGCCGGCCGCCTGCGACGGCGCAACGCTCGAATACATCACCGGCGTGCCGTGGCGCAAAACCGACCCTGCGGTGGAATCCATCCTCGCCGAACGCGAGCCCGCTCGCAGGCACGTCGCATCCGGCACGCTCTATCTGCTGCGCACCGACACGACGCTGCACCGCGTCACACCGTTATTGCGTGACGTCCGCCGCGACGCGCTCTGTTTCAGTTACGCCGCCGTGGCGGACATTCACCGCACCGTCACCCACGAATCCCTCGAGATGATCCTCGATCCGCGTCCCGAGCTTGTCGAGGGACCGCCCTAAATCGTCGCCTTTACTTCGCTTTGGGGATGTTGCCGCAGGCGTAGTAGGTGGGGACGTCCGAGGTCGAGTGGTGGATGTTGATCGCAAATCCGCCCGTCTCGAGATCGGCGAGCTGCATGTTCTTGAGGGTCGTGGTCGACGTGCCTTTTTGCAGCGTGGCCAGCGGATACGTGGGCTTCGGATCGAGCGTATCGCAAGTGCCCTTGTGAATGTGGATCGGTTGCGCGACGTCCGGCGCGTATTGTGTGGTGACGTCGACGACCACGTTGTCGCCGTCTTGGGTCATAACGACGTTGCCGATTTCGCCCGAACCGTTCTGCGGATGGAGCGTGAACTTCACCGGCCCGCTGGCGAGGGCGAACGTCGAGGTCGCGAGGACGAGTGCGGCCGTTGCCGCCGCGATGCGAAAAGACATAGAGACACCTCCGGAACGAGTGTACGGAACCCTTCGCAGAAGGGCCGCCGTGTCATCCCTCGACAAGCTCGGGATGACAGTGGGAGTCACGTTAGCAAGGAAGTCTGAGGATTTTCTTTGCGGTCGGCGATGACGGCGTGGGCGGCGCGGCGGCCGGGGAAGCCGCTGACGCAGCCGCCGGGATGCGTTCCGGAACCGCAGAGGTAGAGCCCGTCGATCCCGGTGCGCACGCCGAAGCGCTGGCCATACAGCTGGCCGGGCAGCAGTTCGCCGTGGAAGATGTGGCCGCCGGCAAGGCCGAGCGTCGCTTCGAGGTCGGGAGGCGCTAGGACCTGACGGTGCTCGATCGCGCCCGGCAGGTTCGGCGCGTAGGCGGCGAGCTGCGCGACGATCCGATCCGCGATCGCGTCGCGATCGCCGGGCTCCCACGGGCGATCGCTGCGATCGTAGGGGAAGTACTGCGCGAAGATCGAGAGGATGTGTTTGCCGGCCGGAGCGAGTGACGGATCGGTCGGCGTTTGCATGAAGCACTCGAGCATCGGTTCGCGCGACGTACCGAGTTCGCGCGCGTCGTCGTACGCATGCTGTAAGAAATCGATCGAGGGTGCAACGTGAATCGTAGCGCGATGATGCGGCTGCTCGTTCGTGCCGGGACGCGCGCGAAAATCGGGTAGTTCGCCCAGACCAAGGTTGATCTTGAGCGAGACGCCGTTGGAACGCCAAGCCGCGGCGCGCGCGTGCAGTTCGGGCGGCACATCGCTGCGTTCGAGCAACTGCAAGAAGAGCGTTTTCGGATCGGCGTTGACGAGGATCGCCCCGGCGTCGATCGTCGTGCCGTCGCGCAATTCGATGCGCCCGGCGCGGCCGTTGCGCAGCGCGATGCGTTCGACGGTGCTCCCCGCGCGCAATTCGGCGCCGGCCGCGCGGGCCGCGGAGGCGGCGGCCGCCGAGACCGCGCCCATGCCGCCGCGCACGAAGCCCCACGCGCCCTGCACTCCGAGCGCGCGGCCGGCGTAGTGATGCGCGAGCACGTAGGCGGTGCCGGGATCGCGCGGACCGGCGCCGGTGCCGATCAGCCCGTCGGTGGCGAGCGTCGCCTGCAGCACGGGCGTGCGTACGTAGCGCTCGACGAGATCCGCGACGGAGCCCTCGAGCGTCGTGCGCGTCGCGGCGTCGAAACGCGACCACGCCGGCGTTTCATCGGCGAACGATTCGAACAGCGCGCTGCCGAGACGCAGCGCCTCCGTCTCGAACGCCGCGAAGCCCGCCACGTCGCGTTCGTCGAAGGCGGCGATTTCGCGCGCATTCGCCACCTCGTCCGAACCGAGCAGGAGCGAGCGTCCATCGCCGAGCGGCGTGAACGACGCCGGCTCCTTGCGATAGGCGTTGTAGCCGTGCGCGGCGAGGTCGAGGTCGGCGATGACCTGCGGATCGAGCAGGCTGCACACGTAGGATGCGAGCGACACCTTGTAGCCCGGCCAGACGGGTTCCGTGACCGCCGCGCCGCCGAGCACGTCGCGCCGTTCGAGCACGAGCGTGCGCAAACCGGCGCGCGCGCAATACGCGGCGGCGATCAGCCCGTTGTGACCGCCGCCGACGATGACAACGTCGGCCGTTAGCGTTTCTGGGGTCTCCGCTTCGGTTTGAACGGATCGCCGACCGCATACTTGCCGCGTTTGGGCAAGTCTTCGTCGACGTCGTCGCAGCCGATCGGCGTGAACGCGCCGCAGTCGTGCGGGCGCGCTTCGTAAATCCCGCAGTAGTAGTGACCGGAACGCCCGCCCTTGAGAAAGACGCACTTGGACGCGATGTCTTCGTCGACTTTCTTCAGCCAGCCGACGTTGTAACCGTCGGCCGACTCGCGCTCGTTCACGTACTCTTTCATCACTTCTTCGTACGTCCAGCCGAAGTGATCGGCGATGCGTTGCACGTCGGCTTTGTTGACGAAGGGTTCGTAACCGCCGCAGCATTCGGCGCAGCCCGGCGGGCACGCGACGTTGTTCGGCAGATCGTAGAGGTGCTTGCGCGCCAGCTCGATCACGCCGCGGACGGCCAGCACCATTTCGGGATCGTCGTTGTACTTATAGACCCATTCGCGATGCGTGATCGTGTTGGAGTTGTAGTACCGCTCGATCTTTTCGTTGTACTTGATCGTGATGTGTTCTTCATCGATCTCGATGTTTTGGACCATGTTCATGGTCTCGAGATCGAGTTGGTTGAGGGAAGTTGGTTGCCCGGTGTCGCGCGTGAATTTCTTGAGATTGCGCAGTTCACGGTGGGCGATCAGATCGATCGTCTCTTGCATGGATGTCCCTTTCGCGGGTTACGGCGGATCGACCCGGCCCCGGCGCGAAAGGCCTGCCGCATGGGGCAAGCAATCGGCGTAGACCTGGGTGGATCGCACGTGATGGCGACCGTCGTCGACGAAACCGGCGAGACCAAAGCCAAGCACGAGCGCGACATCGTCGATCACGCGCCGGCGGCGGTCTTCGCAGCCGTCGAGAAAGTCATCGCCGAAGCGCTCGGCGACGCCAAAGAGAAGCAGATCGTCGGGATCGGCATCGGGGCGCCGGGCAACATCGACCTCGAGACCGGCACGATCCGCTACTCGCCCAACTTCGGCTGGAAGGATGTCGCGCTCGGCGATCACGTCCGGGGCGCGTTCAAGTTCCCGGTGTTCGTCGGCAACGACGCGCGCTGCGCGACGCTCGGCGAGCACACCTTCGGCGCGGGTAAAGGCGTGCCGGACTTCGTTCTGCTCACGCTCGGCACCGGGATCGGCGGCGGAATCGTTTCCGGCGGAAAGCTCCTGGTCGGAGGGCGCGCCAGCGCCGGTGAGGTGGGCCACCATCAGATCCGCCCGCACGACGGGTTCGTCTGCGGCTGCGGTAAGATCGGCTGCTTCGAAGCACAGTGTTCGGGCACGGGCCTGATTCGTCACGCACTCGCGCTTCAGCCGTCGTTTCCGCGCAGCACGCTGCTCGATGCGCCCAAAGAGAAGCTCGGCTCGAAGGCGATCCGCCGCGCGGCGCAAGCCGGCGACGGGCACGGGCTCGCGGCCTGGAACAACTGGATCGACGATTTGGGCTACGGCCTCGCCAACATCGTGGCATTCGTGAATCCCACGATGATCGCGCTCGGCGGCGGGGTGGCCAGTGCCGGCGCGTTCATCATCGATAAGGTCGCACCGCTGGTCGAAGCGCGGTCGACGATGGTGCCGCCCGGCTCGACGACGATCGTCACCGCCACCCTCGGCAACGATGCCGGCGCGATCGGCGCCGCCACCATGGCGCTGCGCGGCGGCCTTACGGCTTAGTCATTATTCGTCGATCGAGAGGCCGTCGAGGGGCGCCGGATAGATCGTGTCGATGTCGACGAGCGGAATGCGTTCTTCTTCGATCTTCAGACCGAGGCGCGAAACGGCTTGGCCGGGCGCAGTCGACGGCTGCTTCGGCGAGAGCGAGAACGGCTGCAGATAGAGATACGTGTCGTCGACGCGCAGCACGCGGCCGCCGCTGTTGGTCGGCATCTTCGGAAGTCCCTCGATCACGGCCGCTTTCCAATCGAGAACGATGAATTTGCCGACCCATGGCGCAGCGTCGCTTTGGTAAATCACTAGGGTGCCATTTCCGGCGCGTTGAGCGCCAGTGCCGTCATCATGCGAACGCCGGTTTCGAGCGCGCGTTCGTCGATGTCGAATTTTGCATGATGGTGGGGAAACGACGTGGACGGCCCGCCGTTGCAGCCGACCGAGTAGAAACACGCCGGGACGCGTTCGGCGAAGAACGAGAAATCTTCCGCGCCCATCAGCTTCGGCGCCTCGATCACGCGCGTTGCGCCGATTTCGCGCTCGGCCAGCGCGCGAACCCAGCGCGTTTGTTCGGCATCGTTCGAGGTGACCGGATAGCGGCGCAAATAATCGAAGGTGTACGTCGCGCCCGAACTCTCGCACACCCCGCGCAAGACGCGCTCGATGCGCTCGGCGAGCGCGTTGCGCACGTCGGCGTCGAACGCGCGCACGGTGCCGAGCAGCGTCGCGCGCGATGGAATCACGTTGTGAATCGTGCCCGCATGCACGGCGCCGATCGTCACGACGGCCGGTGCGAGCGGATCGATTTGGCGCGCGACGATCTGCTGCACGGCCACGATGAATGCGCCCGCGACGTAGATCGGATCGATCGAGAGGTGCGGCGCGGCGCCGTGTCCGCCCGCGCCTTCGATCGTGATCTCGATCGAATCGCTCGACGCATAGAACGCGCCCTCGCGCAGGCCGATGATGCCGGTGGGAAATGCCGAAGCCAGGTGCAGCCCGTAGGCCCGCTCGATGCCGAAGCGTTCGAAGAGGCCGTCCTCGACCATCGCCTTCGCGCCGCCGCGGCCTTCCTCGGCGGGCTGGAAGCACAACACGATCGTGCCGGCCAGTTCCGCCTGCCGGCGCGCGATCAGCGTCGCGGCGCCGAGCAGCATCGCGACGTGGCCGTCGTGTCCGCAGGCGTGCATCGTGCCGCGCGTTTGCGAGGCGTAGTCGACGGCGTTCTCTTCCTCGATCGGCAACGCGTCCATGTCGGCGCGCAGCATGATTGTCTTGCCGGGACGCGTTCCGCGCATCACGCCGACGACGCCCGTGACGCCGATGCCTTCGGTGACGTCGTAGCCGAGTGCGCGCAAACGCGCAGCGGCGAGCGCTGCCGTGCGCCGTTCTTCAAAGCCGAGTTCGGGATGCTGGTGCAGATCGCGCCGGGTCGCGATGACGTCGGCGATGACGTCTTCGGGCAGGGGCGCGAGCGCGGTCAAACGGCGGCGGCGGAAACCGGGACGCGCGGCGTCGGTTTGCGGCCGTCCTGTGCGACTTGCGCGATCAGTTCGGCGATGCGGCGTGATGAACCGCGCGGGGCGATGCCGGTCAGTTGCGCGCGCATCGTGGCGAGGCGTTCGCTGTTCTCGACGATACGTTTCACCGATTGGACGACTTCGGCGGTCGTCAGCGCCACGACACCGATGCCGTTGGTGCGCACCCAATCGAGATTGCCGCGTTCTTGGCCCGGCACGTAATCGTAGACCACGACCGGCACTTCGGCGACGCTGGCTTCGGCGAGCGTGCCCGGTCCGGCTTTGGTGACCAGCAGATCGGCGGCGCGCATCAGTTCGGGAACGTCGTTGCGGAAGCCGAGCACGGTGATCGGCGTCGGCAGCGTGGGCGCGAGTTCTTCGAGCTTTGCTTTGAGCGCGGCGTTGCGGCCGGTGACGACGACGAGATGGAACGGCAAGTTCGTCTTCGCGAGCGCCAGCGTGGTCGGCAGCAGTTTTCCGCCGCCTTCGCCGCCGGCCATCAGCAGCGCGATCGTTTGTTCTTGCGGCAAACCGAGTTTGCTGCGGATCTCGCTCTTGGTGGCCGATACGTCTTCGAATTTCGGATGGATCGGATGACCGATCAGGCGCAAGCGGCTCGGCGGCACGCCCCGTTCGATCGCGCGGTTGTACACTTCGCGCGCCGGCACGATGGTGAGATCGGCCTCGGGCAAGAGCCAGCCTTCGTGCACGCGTCCGAGATCGGTGATCACGGTGACGATCGGCACGTGATCCATGCCGGCGTCGGCCCGGGCGCGCAAGGCCGCGTGGTTGAGCAGCGGATGGACCGAGACGATGACGTCGGGATTGTACTGGGTGAAGACGTCCTTGAGCCGTTCGCGGTAGAGCGGTTCGCAGAAGCGCACGATCGTGCGGTAGCGGCGGCGTCCGTTGGTCGCGTGGTAGAGCGCGCCGTAGATCGGCGGGGCAAAGCGGAGGGCCGCGCTGTAGGCCGGCCCCAGTTTGGAGAGTGGGAACGTGCAGTGGGCAGCGATGTCGTCGATGCGCCACTCGAGCCGCGTCCCCTTATCGATCTCATCCAGCGCGGCACCGATGGCCATCGCTCCGGCGCGATGCCCGCCGCCGGTATCTGAGATGAGGAAGAGGACGCGTTTGGTCATCCGGTGGGTGACTTTCGTTGCTTCAAGGCGCGCAGGGCGGCGGCACTCTGGCGATTGCGGGTTCGCATCACGCGCAGTGCCACAGCGCGACGGCGCCGAGGCGAGATCGCGCGAAGCCACGCGATCGTAGAACGAGCCGGCAGGTCATAGAAACGGAAAATGTCGCCGAACTCGATCTCAGGGTTTACGTGGTGACCGTTATGGTCCTCCGGCAGCACGAGGCCGCTCACCCGGGCAACGCGGACGAGCCACGCCGGGCTCCTCCAGCCCAGCTCCGACGTATGTCGCCACCAAACGTGCAGTTGTCCCAGCACGAGCCCGACGGCCGCGCCGGCCACCGATATCTGCGTGCACAGAATCGCGATCGCGATATACGGCAGCGCGCCGAGGAGACCGTCGAGCAGCACTTCCGGGCTGCGCGAAAGCACCGCGTGATCCCAGTACGAACGCTTGCGATCGTGATGCGTCCGCAGGTGCAATTTGCCCCACATATGCTGCGGAACGTGATAGAAGAAGGTGGAAGCGAAATCTCCAACCACGAGGACGATGAGCGTCGCCACAATTCCTGATATCAGCGGCGAGCCCAGCACGATCGAATTCACGCGTTTCCTTCGTTTGACGTACGGCCGTTAACGGAGCGTTGGGTTTGCGCGCACGAAAACCTCTCCGGGCAACCCTGCTAGCGGCCTCCATGGTGTTCAACCCCGGCATGGTCCGGATCGACGTTCTGCGCGACGCCGCGCTGTCGTGGCATATACCCGTCCCGGCACCCCTCACGCGCGGTGCCCGGATGTATATGGATGCCCCGGTCCGGAGCGGCCAGTTGAGCGCCACGGTGCGGAGCATCATGCGCACGAACCCGCGCCTGTCGGCCTTCGACGCCCTGCTTCTCGCCGACCGTACCTTGCGTGCGGCGGCCGTGAACGGCCTCGACCCCGGCTTCCTGGCAGCGACGCTCCTTCAGGAGTCGGCCTACAATCCGGACGCACTCTCGTGGGCCGGCGCCGTGGGCATCGGCCAGTTCATGGTCGACACGGCCGACGGCTACGGCATCGACCCGTTCGACCCCGAGCCCGCCATCGATGCCACCGCCCGGCTGCTCGGCGCCTACGTGGCCCGCTATCGTGCGCTCGGCGCCGCCGACCCGTTTGCGCTGGCCCTGGCCGCCTACAACGCGGGGCCGGCTGCGGTGGAACGCTACGGCGGGATCCCGCCGTACGCTGAAACGATCGAATACATCAGCGATATCCGCGAACGCTGGTCCCGGATCGTGCGCGACCGCTGAGGCGCTTGGTTTAGGGGCTGGACCGGAGGGTACGGCCCGAGTGCGATGCTTGAAAACATTCCTTCGGACCGCGGGGTTCGGTACGGCATAATGGGTCCCACGAATCCCGTTGCCGGCGCGGGGAGATTTGCGCTCCACCGCGATCCGCATCCGGCGCGGGTGGCAACGTTTGCGGAAGACGTGGGACGCGGTTTGAGCATGCGCCCGTACACGCTGATGCCCAAGTATTTTTATGACGACTTGGGCTCGGCGCTGTTCGAAGCGATCACCTATTTGCCCGAGTACTACCTCACGCGCGTCGAGCGCGATCTGCTCGCGACGTACGGCACGCAGATCGTAGGGGCATTCGACGAACCGCTCGAGCTGGTCGAACTCGGCAGCGGCAGCGCGACGAAGACGCGCTTGATCATCGATGCAATTCTCGAGCGTCAGAATACGCTGACATATCATCCGATCGACATCTCGCCCGACGCGCTGATCGAATCTTCGCAAGCGCTCGTGGCGAAGCTCGAGGCGCTGCACGTGCGCGCCTATGCCGGCGACTACTTCACGCTGTTGCGCGCGAAGCGCATCGAGACGCGCGAGCGCGTGCTGGCCCTTTATCTCGGGTCGAACATCGGCAATTTCGAACCGGCGCAGGCGCGCGAACTCTTCGGGTTGCTCAGCGAGATGCTGGCGCCGGGCGACGGGCTCTTGATCGGCTACGATCTGAAAAAAGAAGCGTCGATTCTGGAACTGGCGTACAACGATCCGACCGGTGTGACGGCGGCCTTCAACAAGAATTTGCTGGCACGCATCAACCGCGAACTGGGCGGCGACTTCAACCTGGACGACTTTACGTTCTTCGCCCGTTACGACGACCGCGACGGTGTCGTGCGCTCGTTCTTGCGTGCCGAGCGCGCGCTGACCGCGCACATCCCCGGAGCCGGCATCACGGCGGAATTCGACGCCGGCGAAACGATCCACATGGAATCGTCGTACAAGTTCCAACGCGAAGAAATGATCGCTCTCGTGATGCCCTTCGGCTTCACCGAACGCCGCACGTTCAGCGACACCGCCGGCCGCTACGCCCTCTCGCTCTTAATCCGCACCTAGCCTCAGGTGGCAGTTGTCACGCTGCCGGCACTCATTTGTCATTTGTGATTTGTCATTCCGAGTGGAGCGCCGAAGGCGCGCAATCGAGGAACGCGCCACCATCCGAGCTATTGAGTGTGACCGCGAAGGCGGGAGCAGTGGTGACAAACAACGGTACAAATGATCCACTGCTCCCGCCTTCGCGGTCGCACTCTACATATGAGGTTGCTCTCCGGTTCCTCGTCGACGCGCCTCCGGCGCTGCTCGGAATGACATGAGGTGCGCTAGAACTGTTGCGCGCGGGTGGCGTGATAGCGTGCCGGGGTCGATGCGTTCGCGTGATGCTGTTGGACGTACGTAGACGAAAGCAAGCACGGCGCCCGTAGCGTCGTGCGCTTCAACAGTGACCCGTTTGTAATCGACGTCTTCCCACGCGTCCGCCAACGTGAGTTGCTGCTCATCGAGCGTGATGATGTCGCCGGCAACTGTTTCGCCGGGCGCACGAAGGATCGTGAAGTATCCCGTCTCGGCCACGACGGCGAGCCAGCCATCCAAGGTCGCGGGGCGCATTGGGACTTCGTGGCCGAACAGTTCGCGTTGGTACTCCCGGTCGCGCAGCGTTCCGTAGACGAACAGCTCGGTCACGCTCGCGCGGTCCACCGTTCGGCGGCGCGCAGGATGCCGTCGGCGATGAGGGCGAGGACGACGGCGGCGAGGCTACCGGCGACGATTTTGTCGGGATCGTCTTGGTGCAGGCCTTCGAAGACCAGCGCGCCGAGGCCGCCGGCGTCGATCCATGCAGCCACCGTCGCGATCCCGATCAGCGAGACCGTCGCGATGCGGATGCCGCCGACGATCGCCGGCAGCGCGAGCGGGATCTCGACGCGCATGAGCCGGCCGAAGGGCGTGAAGCCGAGACCGTCGGCGGCGTCGAGCGCGGCCGGCGAAACGCCGCGCAAGCCTTCGGCCACATTGCGCACCAAGATCATCTGCGCGTAGGCGACCAGCGCGACGATCGCGGTCGGCGTGCCGAGGCCGAAGATCGCCACCAAGATCCCGAGCAGCGCGAGGCTCGGAATCGTGTAGATCACGTTGAGGATGCCGAGCGTGATCGCGCCGGCGCGCGGACGGCGCGCGGCCAGCACGCCGAGCGGAAACGCGATCGCGAGCGCAATCGCGAGCGAGACGAACGTCAACAGCAGATGTTCGCCGAACCGCGCGGCAACGATGTCGGGATGGCGGAAGATGTAGCTCATCGCGGTTCGTGATCGAGCAGCGGTCGCGCGACCGCGAACTCGCGGCTCTCCGCATCGATGCCGACCAGCGAGCGCACCGTGTCGTTTGCCGGCGCCGCAAGCACACGCGCGGGCGTGTCAGCCTGGGCGATGTCGCCCCCGGCGATCACCACCACGCGGTCGGCCAGACGCAACGCTTCATCGACGTCGTGCGTGACGAAGACGATCGTCGTGCCGAGGTCGCGGTGAATGCGCCGGATCTCGTCTTGCAGCGACGCGCGCACGATCGCGTCGACGGCCCCGAACGGCTCGTCCATCAGCAGCACGTGCGGCTCCGCGGCCAGCGCGCGTGCCACGCCGGCGCGCTGCTGCTCGCCGCCTGAGAGTTGGCGCGGATAGCGGTCGCGATACGTGGCGGGCTCGAGGCGCACGAGCGCGAGCAACTCATCGACGCGCCGCGCGATGCGCGCGCGATCCCAGCCCAACAGCTCGGGCACGACGCCGACGTTGGTGCCGATCGTCAAGTGCGGGAACAGGCCCACCGCCTGAATCACGTAGCCGATGCCGCGGCGCAGCGTCACCGCGTCGAGCGTGCGCACGTCGACGCCGTCGATCAGCACGGTTCCGCTCGTCGGTTCGATCAAGCGATTGATCGTGCGCAAGAGCGTGCTCTTCCCCGAACCCGAGGGTCCGAGGAATACCGCGAACTCGCCCGCCGCGATGTCGAGGTCGACGTCGCGCACCGCAATCGAACCGCCGGGGTACGTGACGCCGACGCCGCGCAGTTCGATCCGCGCGCCTCCCGTAGGGGAGAGGCTGCTAGAGGCTGACGAGGCCATGCGCCTTGATGAAATCGCGCGCGACGTCGGCCGGCTCGCGCTTCTGCGTTCCGTCGATCTCGTTGTTGAGCGTGCGCATCACGGTGTCGGTCAGCAGCGGCGCGACGCGGTTGAGGATGCCGGCGAGTTCCGGCCGCGCCTTGAGCGCGTCCAAGCGAATGACCGGCGCGACTTGATAGGGCGGAAAGAGATGCCGGTCGTCGATCATGACGACGAGGTTGTCGGCGACGATCGCGCCGTCGGTGCCGAACGCCACGACGATGTCGACGTCGCCGTCGAGCAGCGCCTTATACTTCAGCCCGAAATCGACCAGGCTGATCTTCTGGAAGTTGAAGCCGCCGTACGCGCGCTGCAGGCCGGGCAGTCCGTCGCTGCGCTTGACGAACTCGGGCACCGCGCCGAGGCGCAGTTGCGGCGCCTTCTTCGCAACGTCGCTGAGCGTGCGCAAACCGTAGCGCGCGGCGAGCGCGCGCGTGGTCGCCAGCGCTTGCGTGTTGTTCATCGGCGCCGGATCGAGCCACGTGGCGCCGTACAGCCGTTCGTACTCGCTCTTGACGTAGTCGAACGTCTGCACGGCGTCGCCTTGCGGTTGCGCTTTGAGGACGACCAGCAGGGCCGTTCCGGTGTACTCCGGATAGAGATCGATCTCACCGCGCCTCAGCGCGGCCATCGCGATGTCGGTGCCGCCGAGATCGAGCCGGCGGCGCACGGCGTGATTGTTGTCCTCGATGAGTTGCGCGTAGAGTTCGCCGAGCAACAGCGCTTCGGTGAAGTTTTTCGAGCCGATGGCGACGGCATCGTGGTGCATCCCGCACGCGGGCAATGCGAGGCCGGCGGCGAGCAGTCCGAGCGCGTGGGCGCGGGTCGACACTTAGGCGAGTCCTTTCGGGCGGATACGGCGATCGATGCGGCCGAGGACGGCATCGACGATGAGGGCCAGGAGCGCGACCGAACACGCTCCGAGGAAGAGTTCGCCCACGTCGTCGGTGGCCAAACCGTCGACGATGAAATCGCCCAGACCGCCGCCGCCGATGAACGAGGCGAGGGTGGCGCTCGCGATGACCTCGATCGACGCCGTCCGGAAGCCGGCGAACACCAGCGGCACCGCGAGCGGCCACTCGACCCGGTTGCGGACCTGGCGGCCGGTCATGCCCATGCCGAGCGCGGCGTCGATGGCGGCCGGCGGGGCCGACCGCAGGCCGAGCTCGGTATTGATGATGATCGGCGGCAGGCCGAGCGCGATCAGCGCCAGGAGCGCCGGCCGGAAACCCAGCCCGAGATAGGGCAACGTTAAGGTAAGCACGGCTATACTCGGGACGACGCGGAGCGCGCCGGCCCCGAAGAGGGTCAGGGCGCGAGCGATCGGCCGGCCGGCGGAAAAGCCCGCCAGCGGAACGCCGATCACGACCGCCGCGATCAGAGCCGAAAGCGAGAGGCCGACGTGCGTACCGAGGTGAGCGAAGAAGGTGGGGATCATCCGCCGAACTCAGGCACGATGATCACCGATTCGGAGGCCGCCGAGCAGGTCCGCCCCGAAGCGCCCGTCTCGCTCGACGACCCTGCGCTCTACATCAACCGCGAACTCTCGTGGCTGGCCTTCAACGACCGGGTCCTCGAAGAGGCGCTCGATGCGCGCAACCCGCTGCTCGAGCGGCTCAAGTTCATTGCGATCTACGGGACCAACCTCGACGAGTTCTTCATGATCCGGGTCGCGGGTCTGAAGCAGCTGATCGAGGCGGAGGTCCACACCCGGTCGGAAGACGGCCTGATGCCCGAAGAGCAGCTCGAAGCGGTCGCGGCCCGGCTGCGCCCCTCGCTGCGGGTGATGACGAGCTGCCTCGATGAGGATCTGCTGCCGGCGCTGGCCGGGCACGGCATCAAGATCGTCGACTACGAACAGCTCGAAACTCCGACGCGCCTCGCGATGGAACAGTACTTCAACGAGCGCGTGTTCCCGGTGCTCACGCCGCTGGCGATCGATGCCGGCCATCCGTTCCCCTACATCTCGACCTTGTCGCTCTCGCTCGCGGTCGAGCTGCGCGAGCGGCGAACGGGCGGCGACGTCGACTACGTTGCCCGCGTGAAGGTGCCGCCGAGTCTGCCGCGCTTCGTGCCGATCGACGCGCCGGCCGGTCACCGCTGGTTCGTGCTGGTCGAAGATCTGATCGCGCACAACCTGCAGTCGCTCTTCCCCGGCATGACGATCGTCGGCTCGTACGCGTTCCGCGTGACGCGCGATGCCGACCTCGATCTGCAAGAAGATGAAGCCGACGATCTGCTGCGCGCGATCGAATCGGAATTGCGCAAACGCCGCTTCGGCGAGCCGGTGCGCCTGGAGTGCGAGAGCGGCATGCCCGAGGGGTTGCGTGCGATGCTGCGCGACGCGCTCTCGCTGACCGACTTCGACGTTTACGACATCGACGGCATGATGGCCACCTCGGCGCTGTGGACGCTGGTCGGCATCGACGAACCGGCGCTGCACGATCCGCCCTTCACGCCGTCGATTCCGCGGCGCCTGCGCGGTGCGACCGATCTCTTCGCGGTGATCCGTGAAGGCGATCTGATGCTGCACCATCCCTATCAGTCGTTCGATCCGGTGGTGCAGTTCGTGCGCCAAGCGGCCTCCGATCCCGACGTGCTCGCGATCAAACAAACGCTCTACCGCACGTCGGGTAATTCACCTGTGGTCGGCGCGCTGATCGACGCCGCCGAAGCGGGCAAACAAGTCGCGACGCTGATCGAACTGAAAGCGCGCTTCGACGAAGAGAACAACATCCTGTGGGCTCGTAATCTGGAGCGCGTGGGCGCGCACGTCGTGTACGGCTTGGCCGGACTCAAGACGCACGCCAAGGTCACGCTGGTCGTGCGCAACGAGCCCGAAGGCATTCGGCGCTACATGCACTTCGGCACCGGCAACTACAACGACAAGACGGCGAAGCTCTACACCGACTTGAGCCTCTTCACGTGCCGCGCGGATCTCGGCGCCGACGTCACGCAGCTGTTCAATTCGCTAACGGGCTTTTCGAAAGCCGAGACCTACGAGCGGCTGCTGGTCGCGCCGACCGGTTTGCGCACCGGCTTCATGAACTTGATCGAGCGCGAAACCGAACACGCGCGCGCCGGGCGGCCCTGCGGCATCACCGCGAAGCTCAACGCCGTCAACGATCAGCGGATCGCCGCCGCCCTCTACCGGGCTTCGCAAGCCGGCGTGCCGATCGAATTGGTCGTGCGCGGCATGTGCGTTCTGCGGCCGGGGATTCCCGGTGTGAGCGAGACGATTCACGTCAGCAGTATCGTTAGCAGCTTCCTCGAGCACTCGCGCATCTTCGTGTTCAACAATGCCGGCGAACGCGAGGTCTACATCGGCAGCGCCGACTGGATGGGGCGCAATCTCGACCGGCGCGTCGAAACGGTGGTGCCGGTGCTCGATCCGGTGCTGCAAGAAATCATCTGCGATGACATCATCGACGTCTACGTGCGGGACAACGTGAAGGCGCGCGTGCTGCACGCCGACGGCACCTACGAACTGCGCACACCGCGCGGCGGCGAGCCCCGCATCGACGCCCAGCAGATCTTCCTGAGCCGCTACCGCGCGGTCTGAAGGATCGCGTTCCAGTACCGCTCTTCGACCGGCTGGACGCTGAGGCGGCCGCGGCTGAGCAGGGTCATGCCCTCGAGTTCGGGGCGCTTCCGCAGGTCCTCGAGGGTGATGATGGCGGGGAATTTCTCGACGAAGCCCACGTCGACCATCTTCCATTTCGGACGCTCCGGGTTGGACGTCGGATCGTAGTAGTCGCTCGTGGGATCGAACTGGGTGAAGTCGGGGTAGGCCTCGCGCAGGACCTTGCAGAGGCCCACGATGCCGGCCGGCTTGGTACTCGAGTGGTAGAAAAAGCCCAGATCGCCGGTCTTCATGGCGACCATGTTGTTGCGGGCTTGGAAATTTCGCACGCCCGACCACTCGGTCTTGCCCTCACGCTCGAGGCGGTCGATGCCGTAGGCATCCGGTTCACTCTTGAAGAGCCAGTACTGCATACGCGTCCCTTCGGCGCTTCACGCTATCGCTGCCCGCTAACATTAACGATGCCTTAACTTCCTCAAATGGCCACCGTCCGAGGCAAAATGTATTAACAAAGTTTGAGGATCTGCGGCAGGCACGGTCAGACTTTTTTAATAAGTTTGAGTCCTGGCTCCCTCGTCTTTTCGAGGTGTCCTGGACGCCTCTTAAGCGTCCAAGGCTTTGCCATATTTTCCACTTAGGAGCATCTACGTGCGCACATTTATCCGTGCTGCGCTCGCCTCGATGATCGCAGTGGCCTTTTTCGTCGGACCCGTTAGCGCGGCGACGACTTCGGCCATCACGGTTGCCCAGGCGAACTCAACGGGGACGGTTTCCGGTCAAGTGCTCGGCGATAACGGCAATGCCGTTAGCGGCGCGAACGTCTTGTTCGACGGACCCCAGCGGCAAACGACAACCACCGACGACTCCGGAAATTTCACCGTTTCGGTGGCCCCGGGTCTCTACACCGTTACCGTCACGAAGGGCGGCTTTCAAACCGGCTCTTCGCAGGTAACGGTCGCCCCCGGCACCACGACCAACGTGAACGTCGCGTTGACCGCGGCGAACTTGAGCAACCTCAACGTCATCGGCCGGACCTCGGCAACCGGCGGCGGCAACGCAGCGCGGTTCAACATTTCTTCATCACAGCAACAGGTGGTCACTCAGCAGCAAATCATCGAGCGCAACACGCCCGATCTGACATCCGTGCTGCAAGAGCTGCCCGGCGTCACGATCCCGCGCGCGACGTCGAACCCCAACCAAAGCTTCATCATTCATGGCCTGCGCTATGAAACGAAGACGGAAATCGACGGCCATCCGGTTTCATCCGGCACCGCGGGTACGTTCTTGACGAACTACACGGCAGCTCCGATCTTCGGCGGCGTCGACGTTTTGAGCGGCATGGGTCTCAACGGTCCGACGGCGGCTGAAGCCGGCGCCGGCATCGTCAACCTGCGCACGCCGAACTTCACGGCGAAGGATTCCGGCTTCTTGCAGGGCGGCCTAGACAACTACGGCGGCTCGATCTATACCGCGCTCGCCGATATCAACATCGGCAACAAGGTCTCGGTCATTCTCGGGCGGTCGTTCAGCGGCTACCGCGGGCCCACGTATGCAACGCAACAAGCCGACTACACCGGGGCGACGCCCGCTTACGGCACGTACGGACCGGCGAGCCTCGCCAACGGCATCGTGCAGTACATCGGCGACTTCAGCAACACGTACATGCTGAATTCGGAGCTCGCGAAGGCGCGCTTCTCGTTCTCGGACGCAACCTCGTTGACGCTCGAATTCCTGGGCCTGCAAGGCGGATTCAACCCGCAGGGCGGAGCTTACGGCCAGTACATCGGCATGCTCACCGTGCCGACGTGTATCAATAGCAACAGGGCCGCGAACGGCGCGGGCTGCAGCAACCTTTCGCAATATAACAGCCCGGGAGCTCAAAGCCTCATCGGCAGCACGATTCCCGTCTACGGATTCTATCCGGGTTCGTTCGTCGCGCAGAATCAGCCGAACTTCAACGCCGACTTCAAGACGACGATCGGCAACGACACGCTGCTGTTCCGTCCCTACACGGCGGCGATCAACCGCCTCATCGACGGCACGCAAGAAAGCAACATCCCCGGAGACGCCGGCGGCGGCTGGTATCAGGTGACCAACACCGCAAACTGCCAAGCGACCTTCGTGAAGCCGGCGGGCAACTCGTTCGCCTCCGGCCCGTGTTTCGCAGCGAATGCGACGCCGATTGCGGCGTACGTCGGCACCGCCAACACGACTCCGGTGACGTTCGCAACGACCACCACGGCGCCGGTTTGCACGGTTACGACGCCGTGCTACACCACGGCCACCGGCCTCAACAACTCGGGTCAAACCGGTTTCGGTTCGCCGTACACGACCCTCGAGATCGACAAGCTGGCCGGTTACACGTTCAGCTACATCCATCCGGTTGGAGCGAATACGTATAACCTCAGTTTCGACCACTACTACGATGATACGACCGATTACATCAACGACGACTCGCCGCTTACGGCGGGATGTACGTTCGTGCTCGGCAGCGGGATCGCGAACACGCCCGGCGCACCGGGATATCAAGCGTCGTGTCCGCTCTCCACGCTGCGGCCTTCACCGATCAGCGTGCCGGAGACGTTCACGTCGGTCAGCTCCTTGGCGGCAACCGGCCAGTTCCAGTTGACGTCGAAGCTTGAATTCGACGCCGGTCTGTATTTCACGCACTATCTGATCAACGCGCAGCAACTCAATCCGGCCGTCTACGCGGCTTACCTCGCAACCATCACGCCCGCGACCAGCGCGTATGCCGGCGGCGTGCCGATCGTCCTCAGCGGCATCCAAAATTCCGCTTCGCACTTCGATCCGCGCGTCGGTCTCGTGTTCCGCCCCGATCGCGACTGGAGTATCCGCTTCTCGGCCGGCTCGGCCTTGTCGATCCCGTACGCGCAGCTCGTCTCGGGCTTCGCGACCTATCAGCAAGGCTCGACGAGCATCACCCAGCAAACGCCCAACCCGAACCTGCTTCCGGAAGAAATCGTGACGATGGACCTCGGTTCGAGTCTGCGGTTGCCCGACGGCACGATCTTGGACGGCGATATCTATAACACGGTCGTCCACAACCCGTGGATCAACCCGCACGTCCAGGTTTGCAATAGCCAACCCTCGTGCGCGGTCGCGTTCCCGGGGCTCGAGCAGACCTCGCTCGGGTACACCTCGCTCTTTGTCAACGGCGCGCAACAGTACGCGCAAGGCATCGACTTCTCCATCACCAACGAGCCGAAAGTCGGCTTTGGTTACCGGGTAAACTCCTCATTCGAGCGTCTGTACTATCTCGGTACCAACCCGGCGTACCTCGCAACGCCGCAGCCGTACTTCAACGGCAATCAGTTCCAGAGCACGGGTTCGACGAGCACGTCGGTTCCCTACGCGAAAGCCTATGCCGAAATCCAGTACGCCGGTCCGGATCAGTCACTGTTCCGCATCGGCACCGACTTCGAAGGCAAGAACAACGAGTACAACGCTCCGCCGTTCTTTATCTTTGACGCCGGTTTCCAGGTCAACACCGGCTTCCACGGCGTCCTGTTCGGGGCGTCCGCGGAGAACTTGTTCAATACGAACCAAGCCCTCCTCGGCCGCGGCATCGAGTATGCCGGTACGCAACCGATCAACGGAACCGCTGCTCCGGGTGGCTACACCTACTCGGTCGGCACTTACAATACGGCTCTCGTTGCGCCCCCGCCGTTCACGGTGCGGGCAACGCTCACGAAGAAGTTCTAGAACTTCTAGAGTCCTAGTCCAGCGGAAAGCCCGCCGTCATTGCGACGGCGGGCTTTTCGAGTTAAGAAAGCCATAATGGCCTTCAGGCAATTCGTACGTCTGCTCTATATGGTACCGACAGAGTTCAGAAATTGCACAGTAGCGGCGCCTTCTTTGGGCCTCGCTGTGTTTCCGTACTCCTTCACTCACTTCGTACCATCAAGGAGCATTCGTGCGCACCTTCATTCGTGCGGCACTCGCTTCGCTCGTATCTTTGGTCATGCTCGCCGGACCCGTTAGCGCGGCGACGAGCCAGACCGTCACCGTAGCGCAAGCGATCCAAACGGGAACCCTTACCGGCAATGTTGCCGGCGACACCGGCGCGGCCATTGCGAACGCGCAAGTCGTCATCGACGGCGCGGGACAGCATCAGACCGTCACCACCGACGACAGCGGCAATTTCACGGCGAACCTGCCGGCCGGTCTGTATACGGTCACCGTCGCCAAGGGCGGCTATCAGACCGGTTCGAGTGACGTCACCGTTGCACCGGGCACGTCCGTCAGCGTTAACGTCGCGCTGACCCCGGCCACACTCAGCAACCTCGGCGTCATCGGCCGGACGAGTTCGACTGCGGGCGCCGCAGCGAAGTTCGACATCTCATCGACGCCGACGCAAACGATCACTCAAGATCAGATCCTCGAGCGCGATACGCCCGACCTGACGGCGGTGCTGCAAGAGCTGCCGGGCGTCACGATCCCGCGCGCGACCTCGAATCCCAACCAAAGCTTCGTCGTGCGCGGCATGCGGTTCGAAACGAAGACGACGCTCGACGGTCACCCGGTTTCGTCGGGTACCCTCGGCGCGTTCTTGACGAACTATACGGCGTCGGGCATTTTCAGCAGCGTCGACGTCGTGAAGGGTGCCGGTTTGACCGGTGCCCTCGGCGGCGAATCGGGCATCGGTACCGTCAACTTGCACACGCCGGACTTCGGTAAGAACAGTGCGTACTTGCAAGGCGGCTTCGATAATTACGGCGGTACGACGTACAACGCGATCGTCAAGCTGAACTTTTTACAGAACGACAAGCTCTCGTTCGTGTTCGGCCGCACCTTCGACGGTTATCGCGGACCGACGTACGGCGTCAACGAGCCCAACTTCACCGGCGGCACGCCGGCACTGGGAACGTTCAGTCCGCCGTCGGGTTTGACCAACGACATCATCTCGTACTACACCGACTTCAGCGACACGTACAGCCTCAACGCCGAACTCGCAAAAATGCGCTACAAGTTCTCCGATGCGACGTCGCTGGCGTTCGAGTACTTGGGACTGCAAGGGCGTTTCGATCCGCAAGGCGGCGCCTACGGCCAATTCCTCGGCTACGCCAACGTGCCGCTCTGTCTCAACGGCGCGAGCGCGACTGCCACGACGTTCACGGTTCCCGGCACCACCGCCGCGGCATGCGGTGCGGCGTCGGAATACAACACACCGGCCGCCGGAGCGCTCGGCCTGATCGGTGCGGGAAACACGCCGCTCTACGCGTTCTTCCCCGGTTCCGACGTGCGGCAGAACGCGCCGAACTTCAATGCGGAGTTCAAGACGACGCTCGGCAACGACACGATCCTGTTCCGTCCCTACACGGCGGCGATCAACCGTCTGATCGACGGCACGCAAGAAAACCAAGTCCCCGGCGACGCCGGCGCGTGGTTCGAAGTCACGAACTCGGCCAACTGTACGGCGGCATCGCATCTCCCCGGCGCCAACGGCACCATTCCCGCCGGCGGAACGACCGGGCCGTGTTTTGCTTCGAACGTTCTTCCTGGCGCGGCATACATCGTCGATCCGAATACGCCGCACGTGTTCGCGACGACGGCTACACCGCTGGTCTGCACCGTTGCGACGCCGTGTTTCACGACGTCGACCGCGCAGAACAACGTCGGCCAGTATGGGTATGGCGCACCCTTCACGACGCTCGAGGTCGACAAGCTGTTCGGCTATACGTTCAGCTACATCCACCCCGTCGGCGCGAACGTCTTCAGCGCGACCTTCGACCATTATCTCGATGACGCGACCGACCTCATCAACGACACCTCGCCGCTTGCGCCCGGTTGTTCGTTCGTGATCGGTTCGGGCGTCGCAAATACGCCCGGCGCGCCGGGTTCACAGGCGACCTGTCCGCTGACGGCGCTGCGTCCTTCACCGATCAGCGTACCGGAAACGCTCTCGTCGGTCAGCTCGCTCTCGCTGAGCGCGCAGATCCAGGTCACCTCGAAACTCGAGGCCGATTTCGCGGGCTACTTCACCTACTACAATATCGGCGCACAGCAAGAGAACCCCGCGGTGGCAGCGATGTTCAACGCGCTCTTGGCGCCGTCGGGCCGCACCGGTGCGACACCGATCGTGCTATCGCCCGTCGTCAACTCGGCGTCGCACTTCGATCCGCACTTCGGCCTCGAGTACCGCCCGAACCGCGACCTCGCGTTCCGTTTTACGGCGGGTTCGTCGATGTCGATTCCCTATGCCTCGCTCGTATCGGGTTTCACCACGTACGCGCAAGGTTCAACCAGCACGACGGTGACGACGCCGAATGCGGCGCTGCTGCCGGAGAAATCGTCAGCCTCGACCTCGGTGCCGATTGGCGCACGCCCGACGGCACCGTGCTCTCGGGCGACATCTATAACGACGTGATCCACAACCCGTGGGTTCAGCCGAAAGTGCTGATCTGCCCGGGCGGCCCGGGCTGCAACGGTGGCGCGCTGGCCGGTCTCGAGCCGTCGCTCGCGACCTATACTCAGCAGACCGTCAACGGCGCACAACAGTACGCGCAAGGCATCGAGTTCTCGATCACGCACGAACCCGCGGTCGGTTTCGGCTATCGCATCAACACCGCGTTCGAACGCAACTACTACTTGGACATGTCGCCGTCGTTCTTCCCGGCCGGCACGCCGGCGGTGGGCGCGACTCCGGCCGTTCCGGGTGCACCCCAGACGTTCTTCGACGGCAACCAATTCCAAAGCACGGGTTCGGGCAGCACGTCGGTCCCCTATGCCAAGGGATACGCCGAAATTCAGTACGCCACCAGCAACAAGGGACTGATCCGCTTCGGTGCCGACTACGAAGGCAACAACAACGAGTACAACGCGCCGGCGTTCTTCATCTTCGATGCGGGCGCCCGAGTGAACACCGGGTTCCATGACGTGCTCGCGGGCGTTGCCATCGAGAACCTCACGAACATGAACTTCGGCGCACAACTGGGCCGCGGCGTTGAATTCCAAGGCGTCACGCCGATCGTGGCAGTCGCAACCCCCACCGGCTACGCCTACAGCAAGGGAACGTTCAACACGGCAATCGTCTCGCCGGGACCGTTCACGATGCGCTTCACGCTTACCAAGCAGTTCTAGTTACCGGCGTTTCGCTCAGGAGAAGATGGGCTCGTCGCACCTCGGTGCGGCGGGCCTGTTCTTTTGTCCAATCGCCGCTTCTCCACAGATTCACTAAGATTGCCGACGTTAGCAGGCTCTAAGTAGCTGTGGAAAAAAGCCGGGCAAGGGCCGTTCCCTGGGACGTTCCTTAAACTGCTATTCACCTTACTCCAGCATCATTGCGAACGGTCCGGCAGCCGGCCGGACATTCGCCCTTATGCTTTCCGAGGATTCTCGATGCGCTTTCCCTTCGCGCTATCTGCCGCAGCCGTTGTTGCCATTGCAATCGCTGCATGTTCTGGTGGACAGCAGGTCCCCTACACTGCCCCGCCGTCCGGTAGCGCCGTTGCCTCGCCCGGACCGCTTGCGCTGACGGGCTATGGGCAAGCGCAGTCGGTCGGAACGGCGAGCGGCATTACCGGCACGCTGACGTATGTCGGCGGCACGGGCACCGTGACCGCGTCATCAAGCGCGACGGCGCCCGCGGGAACGACGACTGTTTCTCCGGTCGACAGAATTCGCGTCGAAGCGACGACGAGTCCCACGAGCCCGAACGTCTACTACGTGACGATTTCGAGCACGGCGGGTGCTACGCTGAACGGGCTGCCCCAAGTCAATTTGATGCTGGCATCGCCGGCGGTCGGGACGTTCCAAGAGGCCCAATTCAGCGGCGGCACCTGGGCGAATATCGCAGGTGCGACGCCCACGACGAACTCTGCCGGAACGGCCGTAACATTTCCGGCAACCACGAAGCCGGTTACGATTCCAGCGGGCGGATCGATTTATCTCGCTTTCTATCAAGGAACGTATCCGCAAGCGACGCCGGCCGGACAGCTCGCTAACAACGTTCTCGCTGATCCCGGCTTCGAGAATACGGCCGGCGCGTATGGCTCTGCGGTGACGTCGACGGGGTGGACCGTTTGCTCGATCACCGCGGCGGCAGGCACCGCAGCGCCTCCGGCAAGCCGGCCGTTCTCGACCTTTACGCCAATTCCGGGCTCCGCGCCGGGCGCCGCCATCGAAGCAAACGGCACGTCGGTTCCGCAAGGGACGGGGACCCCGCATCCGACGCAGACGACCGTACCGGTTCATAGCGGTAACAGTGCCGCTGTATTCGGCGGCGTGTTCTCGACGTATGCGATGGCAGACTACGCCTACAACGGGCTTTGCCAACAAGTGAAGATTCCGAGTAATCCGGCTGCATCGCTCTATGTATGGGCCAACGGAACGGAAAACTCGCTGGCCTACCTTGGCTTCGATGTAGACGTGCTCGACACGACCGGCAAATTCATGGCCAATCTCGTGGATGAAAATCAGATCGCCCTGACGCCGCCCGGCGATTCCGCGTGGCGCCAGCTCACGATTCCCACCAGTTCGTTGTCGGCCTATAGCGGACAAACCGTCGAGATATTCGTCGGCATCTGGACCAAGGCGGGCAGCACATCGAACTCGACGACGTTTAGCGGTCTCTACTTCGTCGATGACTTCAATATCACGGGATCCTAATCGTGGCCATTAACGCACCTCGCCCTCAAGGAACGCTCGTGCAAAAACTCTCTCGCATCATCGGTATCGTGATGCTCGCGGTGATGATCGGTCAGCCGATCGCCGTCATCCCGGCCTTCGCTCAGGAAACCGCCACCCTGTCGGGCGTCGTTCTCGACGCGGCGAGTAACCCGATCGCGGGCGCGACGATCATTATCAGCGGCCCGGCGACGGTTACGACGAAATCCGATACCGACGGACACTACACGGCGACCGTGCCCGAAGGCATCTACCGGATTCTCGTCCGCTCGGCCGGCTATTCCGACTCGACCGATGACGGCGTCACGGTGACGGCGGACGGGTTGAAGCTCGACGTGCGCCTGGCCCGGCCGACGCTCTCGAGCTTGCAGACGATCGGCACCGTGCGCAGCGCCGGCGGTCAGGGCGGCGGCCCGGCGTTCAACCCGACGGCGGTCGCGCAGAGCAACATCGGCGCGCCGACCTTTGAGAACCAGGGCGACGTCGGCGTGCGCGATATCCTCGATGAAACGCCCGGTATCGTTGATTCAGCTTCCAACGGCTCGGCCAACGGCGGCGTGCGCGGTGCGATCACGTACCCCACGATTCGCGGCGGCCTCTCGTACGAAACGGCATCGCTGATCGACGGCCACCCGGTCTCGGTCGGTAAATTCGGCGACTACGTCACGACGTTCCTCAACCGCTACATGTTCGAGTCGATCGAGGTCGCAAAGGGCCCCGGCTCAATGCCCAACCAGATCACGCGTTCGGTCAACGGTACCGTGAACTTCAAAACGTGGGATCCGACGCGCGACCTGAGCGGCAACGCAGAATTCGGTGTCGACGGCTTCGGGGGCAAGTACGGCACCTTCCGCGTTTCCGACACCGTGCTCAACGGCAAGCTCGGCTTCGTGGTCGCGTACGCCGGTGAAGGTACGCCCGGCGCGGCCGGCGTCGCCAATCCCAGCGACTTCATCGCAGCGCTGAGCAACGTGAGCTACACCAATTCAGCCGGAGTGCCGGTGACGGTCGGCGGCACGACGGCAACCCATCCGCCGAATGCATTCAACACGACGGCGACCAGCCAGACCACCAGCACGATCGGCTGCTGTATCTCAATGCCGACGTTCTACCATAACAACAGCGAACTCGCCAAACTGCGGTTCAATTTCTCCGACGTCACGTCGTTTACGGCCACGATGCTCGCGAGCCAAACGACCGCCTCGCAAAACGGCAACGTCCAGAACCTCAACAACGTCAACTTTACCCCGGCGATTCCGAATGCGTCGATCGCGAGCGGCCATCAGCTTGCGTTCTTCCCGTTCAACGACAACTTCGCCCAAGATTACGAAGTCAACAACGAGCCGTTCTTCTCCGGCGAGTTGCGTACGCAGTGGAAGAACGACAACATCCTGGGGCGCTTTTACAGCGCGTCGATCAACCGGCTGCAGACAAATGGCGATCCGACCAACACACCTTTCTCGCTGCCGGTATACCTCTACGGTACCGATGCGGCGGGCGCGCCCCTCAACGGCGTCGACTCCTTCGGTAATCCCTACATCGCGACGATCTCGAGCCCGCTCTTCACGACCGACGAGCAGGACAACCTGATCGGCTATACGTTCGAATACGATCACTCGCTCGGCACTTCCGGAAACGTTATCTCGTTCGCGGTCGACGAGAACTATTCGTGGACGCACGTGTACACGCCGGGTATGCCCGACTCGTCGAGCACGAGCAACATTCCGGCCGGTTCCGCGCAGAACACCGGCACCTATTCGCTGAAGGGAAATTTTCAGATCGGCTCGCGCCTCACGGCGACCGCAGCGTACTATATGACGCGGTTCGACACGCATTATCCGATCTTTACCGGTGGGGCCAACACGATCTCGTTCAACGACAACATCTTCTGGCATGACGACGAACGGCTCGGCCTCGCATATCGGATCAACCACGATGCAAGCCTGCGCTTCTCGGCCGGCTCCGCGCTCGTGCCGCCCTTCCTCGGCATCCTCGCGGGCGCGGCCGGAAACCCGGCGCTATGCACGGCATCGACGTGTCCGGCGGGTATTCAGCCCGGGGCCGCGGCCGTCAACTCCGTGGGCGGCGTCAACGTCGTGCCTGAGACATCGTTTGGTTACGACCTCGGTGCGGATTGGCGCCTGGGATCCTACATGCCCGACACCGTCGTCAGCGGCGATGTCTACCTCACGAACCTGCATAACCAGTTCTTGAAGTCGATCTTCCCGAACGGCACCGTCCCGCTAGGACCGGGCGGGGCGGCGATTCCGCTCTACACGACGGCGTTCGGTAACCTCGCCGACGCGCGGTATGAAGGCATCGAGCTCAAGATCGAACACGCGCCGCGGACGGGTGTCGGTTACGCCGTCCAAGGCGCGCTGCTGCGCGGTTACCCGTATAACGTTCCGCCGAGCATCTATCAGTTCAACGCCGCCGGCCAGGCGACGTCGAACGCCAGCGTTGTTTCGGGCGTGAACTTCGGCCCGACGACGTTGCTCTCATCGGGCGGTTCGGCGATTCCGTACTCGCAGGGTTACGTGGAACTCAACTACCACGCGAACGGCGGCTGGTATGCCAACGCCGGCATGATCTACTACGGCCCGAACAACACGTTCAACGAGCCGGCCTTCGAGATCACGCGCGGCACGATTCGGGTTCCGCTCCACAACAAGAACTCGTACGTTCAGCTCGCGGTCGACAACATCTTCAACATCAACGCGGAGATCTTCGACGTCGCGGGTTCGGGCGTCGTGAGCCCGGCCATCAACGGCCAGTTCGTCACGACCAACCTCAAGGGCTACGGTCCGCGCAACATCCATTTGGTGCTCGCCCACAACTTCTAGACGGGCGTCGCCGAAAAGAAGAAGAGACGGTCTCGCGACCGTCTCTTTTTTCGCGCTTTGCTCTCAGCGTTTAATGCAGCTGGATCGTCGGCTTGACGCTCGTACCGCTGAACGCTTCTTCGAGCACGGTTTGCAGCTCGCCGTTTTGCGCCATCGGCGCGAGGATGTCCGTGTCGCCGAAGAACTGGCCTTTGATGAACACCTTGGGCAGCGTCGGCCAGTCGGTCATTTCGGCCAGGGCCGCGCGCTTGGGCATGTTCTCGAGCACGTTCACCACTTCGAACGGGTAGCCGAAGTGATTGAAGAACTGGATCGTCTCGAGCGTGAAGCCGCACAACGGCGCGTCTTTGGTGCCTTTGCCGTAGACGAGAATGGTGTTGTCGGCGATTTCACGTTCGATCTCGCTGCGGATCGGGTCGGACATTTAAGTCTCCAGTAGGTCGGTGCGAATGGCCAAGGCGTGGATGCGCCCATCGTCGCGTGCCGGTTTGAGCGTCTTCTCGACCAGCCGGTGCCGGTCGAGGAGCGACTTCCCCGCAAACGCGTTCGACCGTATCAACACATCGAAATGGTCCATGGTGCCGGTCCGGTCCCAGATCTGGACCTCGGCGTCGGGCAGGGCTGCGCGGATCATGGCGACCATCGTCGCTTCCTCGATCATATGCCCTAGGGTTTGAGGGTGCGGGCATCGCGACCCGCATCGACCAGGTTCTTGAGCTCGCGGATCGTCTCCGGAAGCATGGGGGCGATCGTCCGGAACGAGCGCGCCACGCCCGTCGCCAGCACGATGCTCGCTACGCCGAAGAGGATCGCCGGGACGCCCATGGCGCGGACGCGCCCGATTCGCAGCCGTGAGGCCCGCAAAACGCGCGCCGCATCGAATTCCATAGCGGCGGGTGCGTCGGGGCGGCCTGCGAATCCTCGCGCATGACGAAAACGGATGCTTTCCGATGGGACGTGCCGGCGGCATTCAATTTCACGCGCGACGTGATCGACACGCTCGCGGCGAGCGACCGGCGCGGCTTGCTCTTCGTCGATGCCGCCGGGGTGCGGCACGAGTATACGTTCGCTGAGATTGCCGATCTGTCGGGGCGCTGGGCGGCGGCGCTGCGCGACCAAGGCATCGGTCACGGCGATCACGTGATCGTGGTTTTGCCGAAGACGCCGCAGTGGCTGTTCGCTATGCTCGCGCTGCTGCGTTTGGGCGCGGTGGCGATTCCGGGCGCGGAACAGCTGCGGGCCAAGGACTTGCTCTATCGCGCCGTGCACGGCGACGCGACGGCGGTGATCGCGCAACTCGCCAATGCCGATGAAGTCGACGCAATCCGCGCGCAGGCGCCCAACGTGATGCGCTATCTCCTCGTCGGCGGCGAGTGCGAGGGCTGGACGGCGATGCACCCGCTCGTTGCGAGCGCGCAGTTCTTCGCCGGCCATCCGACGGCCGCGACCGACGATGCGTACATCGTCTACACCAGCGGCACGACGAAGGATCCCAAAGGCGTGGTGCACCGCGTTGCGTACACGTTCGCGAAGCGCTCGCAAGCGGCGATCTGGTTCGATTGCACGCCGGACGATCTCGTATGGAGCACGGCCGGTACGGGCTGGGCGAAGTCGCTGTGGAACGTGCTGCTCGGACCGTGGTCGTGCGGGTCGTGCATCGTGCTGCACGAAGGCGCATTCGTACCCGAAGAGCGCATGAACCTCATTCGCGACCTCGAGGTCACGGTGCTGTGCCAAGCGCCGACCGAGTACCGGCTCGAAGCGAAGCTGCCCGACCTCGGCACGCGCTGGAAGCTGCCGAAGCTGCGCCACTGCGTCTCGGCCGGCGAGCCGCTCAATCCCGAGGTGCTCGCGCGCTGGCGCGATGCGTTCGGGCTGACGATTCTCGACGGCTACGGTCAAACCGAGAACTCGCTGCTCGTTGCGAACGTGCGCGGCATGGACGTGCGGCCGGGCTCGATGGGCAAGCCCACGCCGGGGCACGACGTCGCGGTGATCGACGCCGAGGGCAATCCCTGCGAAATCGGCGTGGTCGGCGACATCGCGCTGCGCGGCGCGCCGCCGACGCAATTCACCGGCTACTACAAGAACGACGAGGAGACGCGCGCGGCGCACCGCGGCGAGTGGTACCTCACCGGCGATCGCGCGCAGCTCGACGACGACGGCTACTTCTGGTTCGTCGGCCGTTCGGACGACGTGATCTCATCGGGCGCGTATCGCATCGGGCCATTCGAAGTGGAGAGCGCGCTGCTCGAGCATCCGGCCGTGCTCGAATCCGCCGTCGTCGGATCGCCCGACGCGGATCGCGGCAACGTCGTCAAAGCGTTCGTCGTGCTGCGTCCGGGTTATAGCGGCGACGCGGCGCTGGTGCGCGAACTGCAGGATCATTGCAAGCGCGTGACCGCGCCGTACAAGTACCCGCGCGAAATCGAGTTCATCGACGAACTTCCGAAGACGCGCTCGGGTAAGATCCGGCGGATCGAATTGCGCCAAGCGGAATTGTTCAAAAAAGGCGCCACCGCCGCCAGCGGTTTCGTGTAAGGAGCCCGTATGAAGGCGATCGTTTTACGCGAACTGGGCGGCCCCTCGAAGTTGCACGTCGAGGAGTTCGAAACGCCGGTGGCCGGGCCGGGGGAGATGTTGATCGCGGTAAACTTCGCGGCGTTCAACCGCCGCGACGTGTTCATCACGCACGGTCAGTATCCGGGGATCGTGCTGCCCGTGATTCCGGGCTCCGACGGCTGCGGCGTTGTGGCCGCGCATGGACCGGACGCCGCCGGTCCGCCCGTCGGTGCGAGCGTGGTGATCAACCCGATGTTCGGCTGGGGCAACAATCCGCGCGTCTGGAATGCCGATAGCAACCTGCTCGGCATGCCGCGGCACGGCACGTTTGCCGAATACGTGACGGCGCCGGCGGAAAACGTGCACCTGCGACCCGCGCGCTTGAGCGAACAGCAAGCCGCAGCGATTCCGCTCGGCGGCCTGACTGCGTATCGCGCAGTCTTCACGCGCGGTCAGTGCACGCAGGACGACGTCGTGCTGTTGCCCGGAATCGGCGGCGGCGTGCAGACGCTCGCGCTGCTTTTTGCGAAATCGGTGGGCGCACGCGTGATCGTGACGTCGTCGAGCGATGCGAAACTCGAGCGTGCCAAGGCGCTCGGCGCCGATGTTGCTATCAACTACAAAACGAGCGAGAACTGGTCGAAGGACGTGCGCGCGGCGAGCAACGGCGGCCCGACGCTGATCGTCGATTCGGTCGGCGGCGAAACGTTCGCCAAAGCGCTCGACATCGCACGCCCCGGCGCCCGCGTCGTGATGTACGGCGGCACGACCGGCGACGCGAAAATCCGCCCGTTCTCCGTTTTCTGGAAACAACTCGACATCCTCGGCACCTCAATGGGCAGCCCCGCCGACTTTGCCGCCATGCTCAAGCTCTTCACCGACACAACGATCGAGCCGGCCATCGACGAAGTCGTCCCCCTCACCGAAGTCCCCGCCGCCGCCCAACGCATCCTAGACGCCGAGCAATTCGGCAAAGTCGTGGTCTCAATCCACTAAGCGCGCCCGCGAATTGTCATTAGCGGCAACGTCATTGGACGTGCGCTGCTATGGGGAGAGGGCGTACTTGACGAGGCGTGGGGGTTCGGTAGTGAAGCCGAGTTCGGCGGTGACGACGGCGAGGTCGCGTTCGTGGACGATGCGGCGCAGGTCGGGGGCGAGCAGGGCGTGTTGTTCGGGGGTGAGTTCGGCGTCGAGCGGCGTGGCGGTGATGCGGCCCTCGCGTTCGAGCGCGATCAGGTAGGCGAGGACCTGGCGAGCCGCGGCGGGCCACAGGCGGCGGTCGACGTCGCGGTAGATCGCGGCGACCATGTCGGGAATGTTTGCCGGTCCGGCGGCGAGGATCGCGAGGATCTCCGCTTCGCGGCGTTCGCGGTGCGCGATGTACTCGTCGATCTTCGCGCGTGCGTCGTGCATTTCGGGCCCGTGGCCGCCGTAGATCACCGATGCATCGGCGTACTCGTCGCGCAGCCGGTGCAGCGTGCGCTGGTAGACGCGCATGTCGCCGTTGGGCGGTGCGATCGCGACCGTGCCGGTACCGATGATCACGTCGCCGGTGAAGAGCGCGCGCTCGCCTTCGAGGACGTAGACGAGATGATCGCGCGCGTGTCCGGGCGTGTGCAGCGCGAGCAGCGATGCGTTGCCGGCGCGCACGCGTTCGCCCTCGGCGAGCTTACGATCGTGCGGGAAGAGCGCGCTCGTATGCGCGTATACGGGCGCACCGGTCGCGCGCGACAGCGGCGCGGCGGCGGGATAGTGGTCGGGATGACCGTGCGTGATCAGGATGGCGTCGTAGTGCGCGCGGGCCGCATTCGCCGCGTCGACGAACGCGGCGATGTGTTCGGGCGCGTCGGGTCCGGGATCGATCGCGATCCACGCGCCGTCGCCGCCGTCGACGACGTAGCCGTTGGTGCCGTCGAGCGTCATCGCCGACGGATTAGGCGCGCGCAGCCGTGAGACGCGCGGGCCGACCGCTACCACGTATTCTCGAATTGCGGCGGCAGCGCATAGGTCGGTCCGGGCCGCACTTCCGGCGTTACGGGGATCGTCTTCTTCGTTTCGGTGTAGGCCAGCAGATCGTACACGTTCGCAAAACCGCCGACGCGCTCGAGGTGCTTGATCGTCGGAAAGATCATCTGCACTTCGTTGCGCTCGACCTCGCCCAAAATGTCGGCCGGGCGCACCCAGCGCCCGTGGTAGGTCTCCAACTCGTCGGCTTCGGCGATCTGATCCTTCGGAGCGCGCGCGATGAAGAAGCGCGCATCGAAGCGGTGCGGGTTGACCGTCGGCGTGATCCAGCGCGAGAAGTAACGCACCGCGCGCGCATCGAGCCGCACGCCGAGGTCGATCAGCGTGTCGCTGAACGAGCGATCGCCCTTCAGCATTTTCGTGCGCGCTGCGCGCAACGCGCTCTGCTCAACCGGCTCGACCGAGAACAGCAACCCGCACTCTTCGAACGTCTCGCGAATCGCCGCGTACGTGAATGCCGGCTCGGCCGGCCGCCACTGACCCACCATTCGCATTCTCGCTTGCGGTGAGTAGTCGGCTTTGTCGACGGTGCCGCCCGGGAAGACGTAGGCGTCGGGAAATCCGGGCGCGGTGGAACCGCGCCGCAAAAGGTAGACCTCGATTCCCGCGTCCGTGTCGCGGCAGACGACGACGGTTGATGCATCGCGCGGGGAAGGCACACTCACCCGACCCACATTCTGCAAAAAAAGAATGGACCCCGGTGGGAGCCCATTCTCAAATCTTCTGGATTTGGTCGGTGCGCACTCGTAGCGTAGGCTACGAGTTCACGACCTTCGGTGGATCTTGCGGTTCCAAACTGGTACCGCCCTCCTTCCGCTGTCGATGAGTGTAGAGGCGTCGGACCTCACCAAAACGGCGAGCAAATCAGCCGTTTCGGTGCTCAGTACCCAGGTGGATCTTGCGACGTAGGCCGCCCTCCTTGGGTCGAATGTGCGGTGTGTGTACCTCGAGGTGCACGCATCGTACACCCCCCGGGCGGGGGCCGCAATAGGGCAAAATCGCACCTACTTTTCCACCACATTATCCACCGGGCGGAAGCTTGATCGCGGAGGCCTCGGGGTGGCACCCGCAAAGAAGCCGTGGGTGAAGCCCGGTTTTGCGGTGCTGCTGCAGCGGCTTGAGGCGGCGCTCATTTTCGCCGTATCCTTCGCCATCGCGGCCTTCGTCGTCGCTAAAAAGCCCGAAGTCGAGCACCTCCTCGGCGTGCTGGGGTTCAGCCGTTTTCCGTTGGCGGTGCTGATCTTCGCGGTCGTGGCGTCGGCGCCGTTTTCCGTGACCGACGCGCTTGCCGTCATGAACGGCGTGATCTTCGGCCCGTGGCTCGGCTCGCTCGTCAACGCGGCCGGAATCGTCGTTGCGGCCATCATCGGCTACGCCGTGGCGCTGCGCACCTCGAAGCTGCTCGACATCGAGGGCACCGTGCAGCGGCTGCCGGCCTGGGTGCGGCACTTCAAGATCGGCTCGCCGATGTTTCTGATCGTCGTGCGCATCATTCCGGGGCTCGGCGGAACGATCGCGACCCAAACGGCCGCGGCCCTGCGGGTGCCGCTCTGGCGTCAGATCTATACGATGTCCGCGATCGCGATCCCGATCTGCACGGCGCTGGCCCTCGGCGGCGACGCTCTCTCGAACTATATCGACGCCCGGTGGGAACAGGCGAGCGCCTACGCAGAACGCCACCACGTGCACTTTCCGCATCGGCACCACGCCGTTCCGAGCCCGTCGCCGGCCGTCTCACCTTGAACGTCGAGGTCATCACCGAACCGGCCGCCCTCACCGCCCTATGCGAGCGCATTGCCGCCGCCCCGCGGATCGGGCTCGACACCGAATTCCATACCGAGAAACACTTCACGCCCAAATTGATGGTCGTGCAAGTCGCCTTCAATGATGCGGTCGCGATCGTCGATCCGCTGGCGCTGCCCGATCTGCGCCCGCTGGCCGATGCATTGACCGGCGCAACCGTCGTCGGCCACGCGCTCTCGAGCGACTTGCGCATTCTCGAAGACGCGTTTCAAACGTTGCCGCGCGACGCATACGACACGCAGGTCGCGGCGGCATTTTGCGGCTACGGCATGTCGATTTCGCTGCTGGATCTCGTGCGCGACGTCGCCGGCGTAACGCTGTTGAAGTCGCAAACGGTCAGCGATTGGAGTACGCGTCCGTTCACGCCGCGCCAAGTCGACTACCTCGTCGACGACGTGCGCTACCTCTTCGCCGTTGCGGATAAGCTCAACGAAAAACTGGCGGCGCGCGGCCGCCAAACGTGGGCGCTCGAAGAGATGCGCACGCTGGTCGATCCGCGCACGTACCGTTCCGACAAGCGGCGGCTGTACTTGCGCGTCGCCGGAAACGCGCGCATGAACCGCCGCGAACTCGGCGTGCTCAACGAGCTGGCGCTGTTGCGCGAAGCGATCGCGCGCGAGCGCAACATCCCGCTGAAGTACGTGCTGCCCGACGACGTATTGGTGGGCCTCGTCGGTCTGCGGCCCACCACGATCGAGGAGTTGAGCCAGTTGCGACGGCTCGATGCCGGCATGCGCAAGCATATCGGGACGCGCATCCTCGCCGCCGTCGCGGCGGGTGAGGCCATTCCCGAAGACGAGCTGCCGCCGCGCGCGCCCCGGCCGCTCGGGGCTCAGCGCGATGCCCTGGTGGCCGCCATCGCCCTCCTGATCAACGCCGTCGCGGCGGCCAACGACCTGCCGGCGGCGATGCTCGTCTCCCGGGCCGAGATCGAGCGGATCGCGCGCGACCTCCCGCAGTCGCCGGACGAGCTCACGGCCCTCTTGAACCTCACCCCCTGGCGGCGCGATCTGGTCGTCGGGCCCCTGTGGGAGTTCCTGGGCGGGGAGCGCCAGCTGCGGGTCAGCGGCTACCGTGACGGGCTGCCGAAGACCACGTGGGAAACCCGGCTCGAGGAGAGCCTGGCGTCGGAGTAGCCCCCACAACATGCGGCGAAGGCAGGTCAATGTGAACACGCCTGCCCACCCCAACTCATTCGGCGCCCGCGACACCCTGCGCGTCGGCGATCGCAGCTACACCTATTTCCGCCTCGATGCGCTCGCCGCTAAAGGCTACGATCTCGCGACCTTGCCGTTTTCGTTCAAGGTTCTGCTCGAGAACTTACTGCGCTTCGAAGACGCCCGATCCGTCACCGCCGCCGACGTCGCGGCCCTGGCCGGCTGGAAGCCCGGCTCGACCGAAGACAAAGAGATTGCCTATCGCCCGGCCCGCGTGCTGCTGCAAGACTTCACCGGGGTTCCTTGTGTTGTCGACCTGGCAGCCATGCGCGACGCGATCGCCGAGATGGGCGGCAAGCCGTCGAAGATCAACCCGCTGCAGCCGGTCGAGATCGTCATCGATCACTCGGTGCAAGTCGACTCGTTCGGCACCGCGGGTTCCTTCGAAGCCAACGCCAAGCTCGAGTTCGAACGCAACGGCGAGCGCTACGGCTTCCTCAAGTGGGGCCAGAACGCGCTGGACGATTTCCGCGCGGTGCCGCCCGATACCGGGATCGTGCATCAGGTCAACATCGAGTATCTCTCGCGCATCATCTTCGGAGCCGGCGGCGCGGGTGAACCGCATCCGACCGAGGCATCGCCGATGGCCTATCCGGACTCGGTTGTCGGGACCGACTCACACACCCCGATGGCCAACGGTGTCGGCGTACTCGCCTGGGGCGTCGGCGGTATCGAGGCCGAAGCTGCGATGCTCGGGCAGCCGGTAACGATGCTGATTCCCGAAGTGATCGGTTTCCGGCTGAACGGAAAATTGCGCGAAGGCATCACCGCGACCGACCTCGTGCTGCAGATCACGCAAATGCTGCGCAAGAAGGGCGTCGTCGGAAAATTCGTCGAGTTTTACGGACAGGGACTGTCGAATTTGCCGGTGGCCGTCCGCACGACGATCGGCAACATGTCGCCGGAATACGGCTCGACGATCTCGATCTTCCCGATCGACGAACAAACGCTCACGTATCTGCGCCTCACCGGCCGCAGTGCCGAACAGATCGCGCTGGTCGAGGCCTACGCCAAAGCGCAGGGCATGTTCCGCACCGACGCCTCGCCCGAACCGCGTTTCACCGACACCCTCGAACTCGATCTCTCGATCGTCGAACCGAATCTCTCCGGCCCGCGCTTGCCGCAGCAGCGCGTTCCGTTACGTGACGGCGGCAAATCGTTCGAGGCCGCGCTCAAGGAATGGCGTTCGGCAGCGACCGTTGCGCCGGCCGCGGTCGCACGGCTCGAAAATGAAGGCGGCGGCGGAACGGCCGTCGCGGCGGAAGTTGCGGTCGAAGAACACTCGCCGTCCTCCAAGCATGCGGACGAACTGCGCGATGGTTCGGTCGTGATCGCGGCGATCACGTCGTGCACGAACACCTCGAACCCGGCGGTCCTGATCGGCGCCGGTCTCTTAGCGAAAAAAGCCGTAGAAAAAGGCCTCAAACGCAAGCCGTGGGTGAAAACCTCGCTCGCACCCGGTTCAAAAGTCGTCACCGATTATCTGCTCAAGGCCGGTTTGACGCAGTATCTCGATGCGCTCGGCTTCAATCTCGTTGGTTACGGCTGCACGACCTGCATCGGCAACAGCGGACCGCTGCCCGATGACGTCGCCGAAAAGGTGCAAGCGGAAGAATTGATCGTCGCTGCGGTGCTCTCCGGTAATCGCAACTTCGATGGCCGCATCCATCCGCAAGTGCAGGCAAACTACATCGCCTCGCCGCCGCTCGTCGTCGCATATGCACTGGCCGGCTGCATGGACATCGATATCACGACCTACTCGCTCGGCAAAGATCAAGCGGGCAACGATGTGTTCCTCAAAGACATCTGGCCCACCGATGCCGAGATCGAGGCCGTGACCGCGGCGTCGCTCACCGAAAAACTCTTCCGCGACCGCTATGCCGACGTGTTCGCCGGCGACGAGCGCTGGAGCAATTTGCCGGCGCCGTCGGGCGAACGTTTCGCCTGGGATCCGAAGAGCGAGTACATCAAACGCCCGCCGTATTTCGACGGCATGCCCAAACAGCCGGCGCCGCTCCAAGACATCAAGGGCGCGCGTGTGCTGGCGGTACTCGGCGATTCGGTGACCACCGATCACATCTCGCCGGCCGGCGACATCGCGAAGACCTCACCCGCCGCGAAATATCTGCTCGAGCACGGCGTACAGACCAGCGACTTCAATTCCTACGGCGCGCGGCGCGGCAATCACGAAGTCATGGTCCGCGGCACGTTTGCCAACACCCGGCTGCGCAACATGCTGGTACCCGGGGTGTCGGGCGGCATGACGCGGTTCTTGCCGACGGGCGAGCAGATGTCGATCTTCGATGCCTCGGAGTTGTATCGCAAAGCGGGTACGCCGCTGATCATTCTCGCCGGCCAAGAGTACGGCTCGGGTTCGTCGCGCGACTGGGCGGCGAAGGGCCCGATGCTGCTCGGCGTGCGCGCGGTGATCGCGGAATCGTTCGAACGCATTCACCGGTCCAACCTGATCGGCATGGGCATTCTGCCGATCGAGTTCCAGCCTGGTGAGAAGATCGCCACCCACGGTCTCACGGGTGAGGAGACGTTTGCGATCACCGGTATCGCGGCCGAACTGCGTCCGCGCATGACGGTCGTCGTCACGGCAACCGGCGCCGACGGCAAAGCGATCTCGTTCAATGGCGTCGTGCGTATCGACACGCCGGATGAAGCCGACTACTACCGGCATGGTGGGATCCTCCAGTACGTACTGCGTCAACTTGCAACGTGAAGAAAAAGAAAGCGGCGGCACTAGCTGCCGCTGCAGAAGGTAGAGTGTCACCCGTGGAGCTACCCCATCGCGTCGCCATCCTGGCCTTTGAGGGCCCCGACCGCTACGCGTCGATCGGCGGGTTGGGGACGCGCGTGTCGCAGATGGCCACCGCGCTCGGCGCGATCGGCTGCATCGTCGATCTGATCTTCGTCGGCGATCCGGCCGCGCAGGCCGTCGAGACCAAGGGTAACGTGACGTTGCGCCGCTGGTCGCAGTGGATCTCCGCCCACTTCCCGCGCAACGCCTACGACGGCGAGAGCGAAAAGATCGCCGACTGGGAATCGAGCCTGCCGGGCTTCATCGTCGATCAGATCGTCGTGCCGACGGCACAGTCGAACGAACGCACGCTGGTGATCTGCGAAGAGTGGCAAACGGCCGGCGTGGCCGTGGCGATCGATCAGCTGGCGCGGCTGCGCGGGGTGCGCAACGCGTTCACGCTGATTTGGAACGCCAACAACACCTACGGGTGGGAGCACGTCAACTTTCCGGCGCTGCAAGCGGCCGCGGCGATCACCGCCGTCAGCAAGTACATGAAGTTCGAGCTGGCGCGCGTCGGCGTGCCGTCGCTCGTGATTCCGAACGGCATCGAGACGCGGCTGCTCAGCGGCGCGGATCCGAAGCTGTTGGCGGAGATGAAGCAGGCGCTGGCCGGGCGACCGACGCTGGTGAAAGTGGGCCGCTTCGATCCCGACAAGAACTGGCTGCAGGCCATCGATGCGCTCGCCGAACTGCACGCCTCCGGAATCAACGCGCGCCTGATCGTGCGCGGCGGACGCGATGCGTACGCCGACGTCGTGTTCGCGCGCGCGCACGAACGCGGGCTCAACGTCGAGCGCATCGGCTACGAAGGTTCCGACGGCCACAAGGTTATCGACGGCATCGCGCTCGCCGACGGGCCGATCGTACACTTGCGCGCGTTCCTCGACGATGCGACGCTCTACGCGCTCTATGCCGCGGCCGACGCCGTGCTGGCGAACAGCGGCAAGGAGCCGTTCGGTCTGGTCGGGCTCGAAGTGATGGCGGCCGGCGGCATCGCGGTATGCGGCGCAACCGGTGAAGAGTACGCGGAGCCGTTCGTCAACGCGATCGTCTGCGATACCTCGGACGGCCGTGAGCTTGCGACCTACCTGCGCGCGCTGTTCGCCAATCCCGGCATCGGTGACGAGATGCGCCGTGCGGGCGCCGAAACCGTCGGACGGTACACCTGGGGGCACGCGCTGGCGGCCCTCGAGCGAAAGATCGCTTACATTGACGACGTCATGAGCTGACGCCGGAGGATCGCTTGGCTAAACTCAAACCCCTGGCCGACGAACTGGTCGAAGACCTGCTGATCGGCAACAAGATCCTCTTCAAGTACGGCGTCGTCGACGCGTTCGGTCACCTCAGCGTGCGTCACGACAAAGATCCGGAAAAGTACGTGATGTCGCGGCACCTTGCGCCGGCGCTGGTCACCGAAAAGGATCTGCTGACCTACAACCTCGACAGCGAGCCGGTGCCGGCGACGAAGCATCGCCTCTACAGCGAGCGTTTCATTCACGGCGAGATCTACAAAGTGCGGCCCGACGTGCAGTCGATCGTGCACTGCCACGCGGCCGCGCTGATCCCGTTCGGGATCACGAAAGCCGAATTGCAGCCGGTCTATCACGTGAGCGCGTTCCTCGGCCGCGGCGTGCCGAAATTCGACATCCGCGATAAGGCCGGCATGACGAACATGCTGGTGCGCACGCCGCAACTCGGCCAGGATCTCGCGGCGTCGCTCGGCGACAAAGAGGTCGTGCTGATGCGCGGTCACGGCGCAACGATGGTCGCCGCGACGATCAAAGGCGCCGTTTATCGCGCGATGTACTCGATGTCGAACGCGCAGATTCAGCTCGAAGCGATGCGCCTGGGCGAAGTGACGTATCTCGCGCCCGAAGAAGCCGAACTCCACGCCGCCTACAGCGACGAGGTGGTGTTCCGGCCGTGGAACCTCTGGAAGCGCGAGGTCGAGGAATAGCGGATGGAGCCGAACGCGCTCGAACCGCCCGCGCTGACCCCGCCCACGCCGGTCGCGGCGATCGCGCCGCAAGAGGCCGCCAATCGCGTGCCGCTGCCGGTCGAAGAAACGACGCGGCTCGACGGGCAAGTCGGTGAATTCATCGGCGACCTGACGACGCTCGATCCGCAGAGTCCCGCCTTCAAGACGCGCGTCGATGCGATCCTCGGCCTCGGCGAAGGCGACATTCGCGCGTCGGCGAGCGTCGCAAATCGCATGCTCGAACGCCCGATGAACGCGATGAAGAAGGGCGTCTACGACGGCTCGTCGCCCGTTTCAAAAGCGCTCGGCGATCTGCGCAACACGGTCGAGTCGCTCGATCCGTCGAAGACGGGCGACCTGCTCTCGCCCCGCAAGCTGCTCGGCATCGTGCCGTTCGGCAACAAGCTCAAGGCCTATTTCGACGGCTACCGTTCGGCGCAGAACCACCTCAACGCGATCATCGAGACGCTCTACCGCTCGAAAGACGAGCTGCAGCGCGACAACGCATCGATCGAACAAGAGAAGGCCGCGATGTGGGCGCTGATGCAGAAGCTCGAGGGCTTCGCCTATCTGGCGAAAAAGCTCGACGCCGAAATCGATTCGCGCCTGGCGGTGCTCGATACGAGCGATCCGGCGCGGGCCAAGATCTTGCGCGAAGACGTACAGTTCTACGCGCGCCAAAAAGTGCAAGACCTGCTCACCCAGATGGCGGTCAACGTGCAGGGCTACCTGGCACTCGATCTGATCAAGAAGAACAACATCGAGTTGATCAAGGGCGTCGAACGCGCGACCACGACGACGGTCTCCGCCTTGCGAACGGCGGTAGTCGTGGCGCAAGCGCTGGCCAACGAGAAGCTCGTGCTCAACCAGATCGGCGCGCTGAACACGACGACCGGCAACATGATCGAATCGACGTCAGCGATGCTCAAGCAGCAGAGCGCGGGCGTGTACGAGCAGGCCGCATCGGCGACCATCGACGTCGACAAGCTCAAGGCCGCATTCAAGAACGTCTACGACGCGATGGATTCGGTCAGCACGTACAAGGCTGCGGCGCTGACGAGCATGCAGCAGACCGTCACCGCGCTCGAGGGCGAGGTGCAGACCGCTTCTGCCTACTTGGAGCGAACGAAGACCGACCGCTAATGGACGCCGACGTTATCGTGATCGGTGCCGGCGCCGCGGGCCTTGCTGCCGCGCGCAGCTTGGCGCGCGCCTCGCTGCGTACGATCGTGCTCGAGGCCCGCGACCGCGTCGGCGGACGCGTACTCTCCGAGCCGACGGCGCGTGCGGTGTTGCCGGCCGAACTCGGCGCGGAGTTCATCCACGGTCCGGCGCCCGAGACGATGGCCCTTCTGCGCGAGATCGGGTTGGCCGCGATCGCCACCGGCGGCGAATCGTGGGTCGCCAACGACGCGGGCCTTCTCGAGCACGACGACCGTGACTTCGGTTCTTCTGCGGGGATTTTCGGCGGCGCCCGCGAGCTGGCGGAAGACGAAACGGTCGAGCGCTATCTGCGCCGGTTCGCGGAAGATCCGGTGCAGCGGCACGCGGCGAGCGAAGCCCTGATGTTTGCCGAGGGCTTCGATGCGGTCGATCCCACGATCGCGAGCGTGCGCGGGATCGCCGATGAATGGGGCTCCGGCGTCGACGCGACGAGCGCGCGGCCGATCGGCGGCTATCCGCCGATATTCGAGCATCTGCTCGAGCTCTGCGTCGATGCCGGCGTGGATATCAGGTTGGAGTGCATCGTGGAACGCGTATCGTGGCGTCGCGGCGCAGTCACCGTCGAGGCGGGTGACGCATCCGGCGATGCCGTCACGCTGCAGGCACGTGCGGTGATCGTAACGCTGCCGGCGGGCGTGCTGAACGATCCGGCCGGCGTTGCATTCGAGCCCGCTCTTCCGGGCCCCAAGCGCGACGCGCTGGCGAAGCTGCCGATGGGCGAGGTCGTGAAGGTCGTGCTCGAATTCCGCACGGCGTTCTGGGAACGGCTGCGCGACGGACAGTTTGCCGAGACGTCGTTCTTTCGTCCGTACGGTTCGGCGTTCGCGGCGTACTGGGTGCAGTATCCGGTCCACGGCGAGATCGTGTGCGCGTGGGCGGGCGGACCGAGGGCGATCGCGATGCGCGATCTTTCGGCAGCGGATCGCATCGAGCGCGCGCTGCACGGGTTCGGGACGCTCTTCGATGAGCCCGCGACGCTGCGGTCGGAGTTCGTGCGCGGGTACGTGCACGATTGGCTGCACGACCCCTTCGCCCGCGGCGCCTACACGTATCTCGCCGTGGGCGGCGGCGACGCGCGCGTCGTGCTTTCCGCGCCGGTCGACGATACGCTGTTCTTCGCCGGTGAAGCGTGCGCGAACGACGGCCAAGGCGGGACGGTCAACGGCGCGCTCGAAACGGGGGAACGTGCCGCCCGCGAAGCGGCAGCAGCGCTGAACGGAGCGCGATGATGCACGAGAGCGCAGCGTCGATGCTGAGCACGTGGGCGAACTTCTACGTGATGATCGGTGGTGCCGCGGCCGCGCTGACCGGCTTGATGTTCGTCGTGATCACGCTGGTCTCGGGCGTCGAACGCACGCTCCCGAGCCACGACGGCATCGGCACGTTCAGCACGCCGACCGTGCTGTATTTTTGCACCGCCCTCGTCATCGCGGCGACGTTCTGCGCACCGTGGCACGAACTGCTCGTTCCGGGCATCCTCACGGCCCTCGCCGGCTTCGTCGGGAGCTGCTACGTGGTGCGCACGATGCAACGCGCGACCCGCCTTCAGAGCTACAAACCGGATCTCGAAGACTGGACCTGGTTCTGGTGCTTGCCGTTCGTCGCGTTCGCAACGCTGCTGGCTGCAGGCATCGAGCTGCCGCACAAAGCGCACCCCTCGCTCTTCGCCATCGGCGCCGCCGTCGTGCTGCTGATCTTCATCGGCATCCGCAACTCCTGGGACGTCGTAACCTACCTCGCCATCAGCTCCATCGAAGAAGAAAACAAAACCGGCTCCGCCGACAGCTAGAATTCGGCCGTAGGGCCGAGGCGTCTTCTTCCCTAGATTAATACGAATTCAGAGAACACTGCGTCGCGCGGTTCGTTAGCCGGTTGCGATTAGGTGCATGATGTGGTTGGCCATGTTTACGGCGGTGCCCTCAGCGCTTTCGTCGCTCGTGCTTTCGGCGATGACGTTGACGGCGGCTTCCGAGGCGTCGGGGAGGACGAGGACCCAGCCGCCGTTTTCCGAGATGCGGATGCCGTCGATCATTTGGACGTTGTTGCCGTTGCGCGACTCGTCGTGGAGCGCGCGCATGACGAGGCCCTTGCGATCCCACGGGCAGGGCACCGCGCGGCTTGCCATGTGCCAGCGCGGTAATTGGTCGACGAGTTCGCTCGCGCGCTGGTGCTCGGAGGCGAGCAGTTCCATCACTTTCGCCGCGCCGTAGAGGCCGTCGAAGGCGGGCTGGAATTCCGGGAAGATCAGCTCGTAGTCGGCGCCGCCGGCGAACGCGAGCGTTTTTCCGTCTTGTTCGGCCAGTGCCATCAGCGAACGGCGGTCGCTGCGCGTGCGCACGATCGTGGCGCCGTTCTGTTCGGCGATGCGTTCGACGGCATCCGGCACGGTCACCGGCATCGCGATGCGCGCGCCCGGCGTCGCGCGTGCGATCAGCAGCGTGAGCAACGCGAAGAGCCGGTTGCGGCCGACGATGCGGCCGCGGTCGTCGACCAGCGTGAACGTCTCGCCGTCGGCGTCGATCAGCAGGCCGAGATCTGCCTCGAGCGAGGTGACGACGGTGGCGAGTTGTTCGAGGTGGCGTTCGCGGTCGTCGCGGAAATTGCGCGCGCGCTGCGCGTCGAAGTACGCGTTGAGCGAGATCTGGTCGACCCCGAGGCCGCCGAGCAGCTGCGGCAGCACGATCGACGCGTTGCCCCACGCGTAGTCGATCACGACCTTGAAGCCGGCTTCCTTGACCGCGTGCGCGGAAAGCGCTTCGAGAAACGCGCCCGTGTAGCGTTCGAGCATGCGCGAGGGAAAATCGAGCAGCCCGACGTCGTCCATTCCGGTGCGCCGGAAGTCTTCGCGAAAGAATAGGTTTTCGATCTTGCGCTCGGTGCCCTTATCGGTCGTGATTCCTTGCGAGTCGAAGAACTCCATGATCAACGCGTTGGGATCGTTGGGCGCGACGCGGATGTGCACGCCGCCGTCGCCGCCGATGCGTACGGCGTAGCGGGCCAGCGGCAGCGGGTAGGAGCGCAGGTCGAGCACGTGGATGCCGACGCTGAGCAGACCCGAGATCACGCAGCGGTTCATCACGCGCGTGGCCGGATGGGTATCGCGGCTCGTCATCACCGATTGGCCCGGCTTCAGATACGAGCCGAACGCCTGGCCGAGCTTGAGCGCGAACTCGGGCGTGAACTCGAGGTTCGCGAGACCGCTGATGCCGACCGAACCGAACAGCGAACCCGGCCACTTCTGGCCGTAGATCAGCGACATCGATACGATCGAACCCGAGGTGACCCACTTGTCGGGCCACAGCTTCAGGTTGGCGTTGACGATCGCGTTGGAACCGATCGTGCAGCCGCGGCCGATGACCGTCGATTCGCTGATCGTGGCGTTGCGTTCGATCGTGTTGCGGTCCGCGACGGTGCAGTCGCGGATCGCCGCGTCCTCGCCGACGTAACAGTCTTCCCACAGCACGCCGTGTTCGATGCGCGCGCCGCGCTCGATGATCGAGCCGTTGCCGATCGTCGTCGGGCCGACGATCTCGACGCCGCCTGCAATGCGCACGTGATCGCCGAGCACGATCGGCCCATGCAGCTTGGCCGACGGATCGATGCGGCAGCCCTCACCGGCGAGGACGCCGGGCGCAATCTCGGTGCCGAGCGAGTCGAGGTGCACCTTGCCCTCGAGCGCGTCGTAGTTGGCCTGCTGATACTGCTCGAGGTTGCCGATATCGGTCCAGTACGCGTCGATGATGTACCCGCCGAGCTTCGCGCCGTCGCGCAGCATCTCGGGGAAGAGATCCTTGGAGAAGTCGTAGTTGCGCCCACGGATCATGCGCTCGAGAATGCCCGGCTCGAGCACGTAGATGCCGGTGTTGATCGTGTCGGAGAACACCTCGCCCCACGACGGCTTCTCGAGGAAACGCGTGATGCGGCCGCTTTCGTCGGTGACGACGACGCCGAATTCCAGCGGGTTCGTCACGCGCTGCAGGGCGATGGTGACGTCGTTCTGTTCGCGTTTGTGGTGTTCGATCAGCGCGGTCAAATCGATGTCGGTGAGGGCGTCGCCCGAGATAACGATGAACGTTTCGCCGGCCAGCAGCTTGTCGGCCATCTTCACCGCACCGGCGGTGCCGAGCGGGGTGTCCTCGACGACGTATTCCATCGTCACGCCGAAGTCGGCGCCGCTGTCGAAGTACGATTCGACTTCGTCGGCGAGATAATGCAACGTGGCGACGATCTCGGTGATCCCGTGCCGTCGCAGTAAGGCGATGATATGCTCCATCACCGGTTTACCGGCGACCGGTGCGAGCGGCTTCGGCCGGCGTGAGGTGAGGGGGCGTAAACGCGATCCCTCTCCCCCGGCCATCAGAACGCCTTTCATGCTGCCTCCACCTCCGGATTTGCCCCCACCAACTTCATGCGCGCGGGCGTAACTCCCGCAACGCACGTGCAAATCGTTCGAACCTTCCATCGGTCGCGATCGTGTCGAGATCGTCGCGAAGTTTGCGCCGCCAGTTAGGATACTGCAGGTTCGTACCCGGAATGTTGACGGGCGAATGCTCGCCGAGCGCATCCTCGATCTGCAGCATGACGATTCGCGCCGGGGAGCGGGCGAGATAGCGGTACGCGCCGATAACGACCGCCTCGGTGTCCGGCTCAAGCTCGCGGAGGTCACCGCGCGATACCAGTGCGGCGCGCAATTGCGCCACGCCGCCTTCGCGTGCGATCCGTGTCTGCCGCGCTTCTTCGGCGCTGATCAAGCCCAACCGCTCCTGGAGCCCGATGTCGTCGCCTTCGAGCCAGCCGGCGAGCGGCGGCAAATCGTGGGTACCGGCGGTGGCAAGTGCCAGCTCGGGATACTCTTCCGGCGGCACAAACGCGCCGGTTCCATCGCGCTCGAAGAGCAGGATGCGGTAGGAGAGGATGTGGTTCGCGGCCATCTTATCGCGAAAGCCCGGCGGCACCGTCCCGAGGTCTTCGCCGATGACGATGCAGTGCGCGCGGGTACTTTCCCGCGCCACGATCGCAAGCAGGTCGTCGAACGGATAGCTGACGTACGCCCCGTCGACGGGCCGGTCGCCGCGCGGAATCCAAAACAGGCGCATCAACGACATCGCGTGATCGATGCGCAACGCGCCGGCGTCGTACATGTTGTCGGCGAGCAGCCCCGCAAACGTTGCGTAGGCGTCGCGTTCCAGCGTTGCCGGCGAGAGCGGCGGCAAGCCCCAGTCTTGACCCTGCGTGTTGAGCAGATCGGGGGGACAGCCGACGCTCGCCGCCGGCAGATAATCATCGCTGCCCCAGGCCTCGGCGCCGCCCGATTCGACCCCGACCGCCAGATCGCGATAGAGCGCGACGCCGTACTCGCGGGCGGCGGCGGCGACCGCGTCGAGCTGCTGGCGCGCGCACCACTGCAGATACATCGAGAAATCGATCGCGCGGGTCTCTTCGCGCGCGAAGGCGTCGAGCGCGGCGGCCTGGCCGGCGCGCAGCTCAGCGGGCCAATTGGCGTTGTTGCGCCCGTAGCGCACGACCAGGGCCTCGTGGATGGCAAAGCGCCGCAACGCCTCGCCGCCGTCGGTCACGTACGACCCGAAGGCTTCGGTGCGCGCGCCGCTGAGGGCCGCGAAACACAACTTGAGCGCCGGCGCTTTGACCATTGCGACGCCGGTGTAGTCGACGAACGCCTTACGCCGCAGCGCGACGAGGTCGTCGCTGATCGAGGCGATGTAGTGCTGTACGTCGGGATCACCGGCCTCGGGAATCGCTTCGATGTCGATTGCAAGCCAATTCAGGAACCGGCGTGACGTCGGCGCGTAGGGACTCGCGGCTTCGGGGTCGCTGCGATGCGAGGCGTGCAGCGGGTTGATGCCGACCAGCGACGCGCCGCCGGCACCGGCCAGCCGGCAGACCCGTTTCAGATCGGTGAAGTCGCCGATGCCCCAGTTGGTCTGCGAGCGCAGCGTGTACAGCTGAACCGCGAGACCCCAGACGCGCGCATCGCCGGGCGGAAGATAGGCGTGCGGCGGCGCGACGAGGATGTCGACTCCGGCGTGACCGTAGGTGGCCACGTCGAGCGTGAGGCGATACGCGCTGGCGGCCACGCTGAACGGCAACGTGACGCGGCGCGTTTCGACCGTCGTCCCGCCGCGTTGAATGAAGCGGCCGGGAGGCGCATCGCGCAACGCGAGCGTTCCCGCTTTGACGGTTCCGTGATCGTCGCTGATCGTGTAGAGCAGCGTCGCTTCCCAGTGATCCGCGGAGAGGGTGATGTCGATCGTTAGCGGATCGCCTTCGCGTAGCACGCGCGTCGGCGGGGCGATGCTCCGGCTGGGCGGCACGGTCAGCGCGGCGATGAACGCTTCGCGCGTCGCAGCCGGCACGATACGTTCGAGGCCGAGCGCGTCGGTGTAGCGGTCGGCAACCAGCTCGCGCGGCGTCACGCCGGAATCCCGTTGAACACGGCGATCGAGCGTGCGTGCACCGTGAACGTCGTCGCGGGACCGTCGGGCGGCGCGTCGTGGCCCGGCTGGTCGAACGCGGTGTCGAGCAAGAGGTGCCATTGCACGGCGGCTGCGTCCGGCAGTACGAACTCCACGTCGTTATCGGCCGCGTTGAAGAGCACGGCGAACACCGGCCGATCGCCGAAATACACGCCGATCGAGCGGCCGTCGCCGCGCCAATCGTCGTCGTTCATCTCGGTGCCCGCGGGCGTATACCAGGCGATGTCCTTGCGATCGCTGCCCGGTTGAGGCCTACCGGTGAGGAAAGCGTCGCGTTGAAACGCCGGGTGCTCGCGGCGCAAGCGCAGCACGGTTTTCACGAAGTGCTGAAAGGCCACGTCGCGCTCGCTGCGATTCCAATCGACCCACGAGATCTCGTTGTCCTGACAGTAGGCGTTGTTGTTGCCGCGCTGTGAATGCCCGAACTCGTCACCGGCCAGCAGCATCGGTACCCCGAGCGAGAGGAAGAGCGTGGAAATGAGATTGCGCTTTTGCCGTTCGCGCAGCACGAGGACCGCGGGATCGTCCGTCGGTCCTTCGATGCCGCAGTTCCAGCTTGCGTTGTCGTCGGTGCCGTCGCGATTGTCTTCGAGATTGGCTTCGTTGTGCTTCTCGTTATACGAAACGAGGTCGGTCAGCGTGAAGCCGTCGTGAACCGTGACGAAGTTGATGCTCGCGCGCGGCCGGCGGCCGTGCCGGTTGAAGAGATCGCTCGAGCCCGCGAGGCGCGAGGCGAACTCGGGCAGCAGCCCGCCGTTGCCCTGCCAGAAACGCCGCACGGTATCGCGATACTTGCCGTTCCACTCCGACCATCCGGGCGGGAAACCGCCGACCTGGTAACCGCCCATCCCGACGTCCCACGGCTCCGCGATCAGCTTGGCGCGGGCCAGAACCGGATCTTGTTTGAGCACTTTGAAGAATGCGGCGTTGTAGGTATAGCCGTCGTCCTCGCGCGCGAGCGTCGTTGCGAGATCGAAGCGGAACCCGTCGACGTGCATCTCTTCGACCCAGTAGCGCAGCGAGTCGGTGACCATCTGCAGCACGCGCGGATGCCTCAGGTTGAGCGTGTTGCCGCAGCCCGTCGTGTCTTCGTAGTAGCGGCGGTCACCGGCGAGGCGATAGTACGAAGCGTTGTCGATGCCGCGGAACGACAGCGTCGGACCGAGCTGATTGCCCTCGGCCGTGTGGTTGTAGACGACGTCGAGGACGACTTCGAGCCCGGCCTCGTGGAGGTTCTTCACCATCGTCTTGAACTCGTCGTGATGGGTCGCGAGATAGCGCGGCTCGGGCGCGAAAAAACCGATCGAGTTGTAGCCCCAATAGTTGCGCAGCCGGTTCTCGACGAGGCGCCGGTCGTCGACGAACGCGTGAACGGGCAACAGCTCGACGGTCGTGACGCCCAGATCGACTAAGTGCTCGATCACACGCGGCGACGAGAGCCCCAAGAACGTGCCGCGCATCTGCGGCGGCACATCGGGATGCAGCATCGTGTAGCCGCGCACGTGCGTTTCGTAAAACACGCGGCGCATCCACGGCACGTCCGGCGGCCGGTCGTGGCCCCACATGAACGACGGATCGACGACGACCGACTTCGGCATCGCCGCGGCGTTGTCGCGGCGGTCGAAGGTGAGGTCGGTGCGCGGGGCGCCAATGCGGTAGCCGTAGTGCGCGTCGCTCCAGCGGAGCGGCCCGTGCAGCGCCTTGGCATACGGATCGATCAACAGTTTGTGGTGGTTGAAGCGGTGGCCGTTGGCCGGATCGTACGGACCGTAAACGCGAAAACCATAGAGCGCGCCGGGGCGCAAATCGGGCAAATAGCCGTGCCAGACTTCGTCGGTGAATTCCGGCAGCGTGTAGCGCGCGATCTCGCGCCGGCCGCGCGAATCGAAGATGCACACGTCGACGCGTTCGGCATGAGCCGAGAAGAGCGCAAAGTTCACGCCCGTTCCGTCCCACGTCGCGCCCATCGGATAGGCACTCCCGGGTTCGATGTGCTTGGGGTTCGGCACTACGGTGCGAGAATGACCGCGGTGAGCGGCGGCAGCGTCAACACGAGCGACTGCGCGCGCCCGTTCCAACCGATCGGATCGGTGTGCACGGCGCCGAGGTTGCCTTCGTTCCCCCCGCCGTAGATGCCGGCATCCGTGTTCAGCAACTCGTGATAGGTGCCCGCGTGCGGCACGCCGATGCGGAAGCCGTCGAGGCGCACGCCCGAATAGTTGCACACGACGACGGCATGATGCTCGTGCTGCGCGTCGTAGCGCACCCACGCGCAAACCGCGGTGCGCGAATCGTCGTAGACGATCCACTCGAAGCCTTCACCCGATGCGTCGCGCGCGTGCAGAGCGGGCAACTCGCGGTAGATCCGGTTGCAGTCACCGATCAGACGCTGCATGCCGTGATGCGGCAGCCATTGTGTGAGGTGCCAATCGAGCGAGCTTGCGTCTTTCCACTCCGCCCATTGCGCGAACTCGCCGCCGGCGAAGATTAGCTTCTTGCCCGGATGCCCGAACATGTGTCCGAACAGCAGCCGCAGGTCGGCGAACTTCTCGTACTCCCCGCCCGGCATCTTCGCCAGCAGCGAACCCTTGCCGTGCACGATCTCGTCGTGCGAGAGCGGCAGCACGAAGTTCTCGGTGAACGCGTAGATCAAACCGAACGAGATCTCGTTGAGGTGATGACTGCGGTAGAGCGGATCGCGCTTCATGAATTCGAGCGTGTCGTGCATCCAGCCCATGTTCCACTTGAAGCCGAAGCCTAGCCCGCCGTGCGAGACCGGCGTCGTCACGCCGGCGTAAGCCGTCGACTCTTCGGCGATCGTCATCACGTCGGGAAACTCGCCGTACACGACCGTGTTGAAGCGGCGTAGGAACGCGGTCGAATCGAGGTTCTCGTTGCCGCCGTAGATGTTGGGAATCCACTGGCCGTCTTCGCGGTCGTAATCGAGGTAGATGATCGATGAGACGGCATCGACGCGCAAACCGTCGACGTGAAACTCGCGCAGCCAATACAGCGCGCTGGCCAGCAAGACGTTGGCGACTTCGGTGCGGCCGAGATTGAACGCGAAAGTGCCCCACTCGTGATGGAAGCCCTTGCGCGGATCGGCGTGTTCGTAGAGGCTCGTGCCGTCGAAACGGCCGAGGCTGAAGTCGTCGGTCGGAAAGTGGCCCGGCACCCAGTCGACGATCACGCCGAGCCCCGCGTTGTGCGCGGCATCGATGAAGGCGCGCGCGTCGTCGGGCGTGCCGAAGCGGCTGGTCGGCGCAAACCAGCCCGTGGTTTGGTAGCCCCACGAACCGTCGAAGGGGTGCTCCGTAATCGGCAACAGTTCGAGGTGGGTGAACCCCAGGTCGCGCGCGTACGGCACGAGCTTTTCGGCCAGCTCGCGGTAGGTGAGGAAACGGTTCCCTTCTTCCGGTATGCGCGCCCACGAACCGAGATGGACTTCGTAGATCGAGATCGGCGCGTCGCGGTGCTGGCGCGCACCGCGCCCGGCCATCCACGCACCGTCGGTCCACGGAAACGGCGGCGCGTCCCACACGATCGACGCGTTGCTCGGGCGCTGTTCGGAATAGAAGCCGATCGGATCGACGCGCAGCGGTAGCAAGTGCCCGGCGTTGTCCTCGAGTTCGTACTTATAGCGCGCACCGGCTGCCACGCCGGGGACGAAGAGTTCCCACACGCCGCACTCGCGCCGCAGCCACATGCGGTGACGGTTGCCGTCCCAATCGTTGAAGTCGCCGACCACGCTCACGCGCCGCGCGTTGGGCGCCCACAGCGCGAACGCGGTTCCGGTGACGCCGTCGAACGTTCGGACGTGCGCGCCCATCACGTCGTAGAGCCGGAGATGCGTGCCCTCGCCTAAGAGATAAGCGTCGAGGTCGCCCAGGACCGGTTGATGGACCGCGTTCACGTCAGCATACTTTCAACCCGTCACATACCCGCTGAAAGCGAGGCTCTCACCGCGAAGTCGCGGCCGACGGCCGGATGCGCGGGCGATTCGTACTCCGCCACTTGTTGGACGAGCTTGGCGACCAGTGCCGTCCAACCGGTTTGGTGCGAGGCGCCGAGACCTTGACCCGTGTCGCCGTTGAAGTATTCGTGGAAGAGCAGATGGTCGCGCCAATGGACGCTGTGTTCGATCTCCGTGTCGCTGCGCTGGAACGGACGCGACCCGTCGGGACCGGTCCGGAACAGACCGATCAGGCGGTGCGAGAGCTGTTGCGAAATCTCCCACAGATTGAGCATGGTACCCGAGCCGGTCGGAAACTCCACCTTGTAATCGTCGCCGAGGTAGTAGTGGAACTTCTGCAGCGACTCGATCAGCAGGTAGTTGAGCGGAAACCAGATCGGGCCGCGCCAGTTCGAGTTGCCGCCGAAGAGCCCGCTGGTTGACTCGGCCGGTTCGTAGTCGACGCGAAAGCTCGCGCCGCCGACGTTGAGCACGTAGGGATTGGCGTCGTGAAATTTCGAGAGCGCGCGTAAGCCGTGCGGGCTCAGGAATTCTTCTTCGGCGAAGAGCCGGCGCAGGATGCGGCGCAAACGGTCGGGGTTGACGATCGCCAGCAGACGGCGCTGGCGCAAGCCGCTGACCTCGATGCGCGCGACGTTCTCCGCCAGTTCGGGGCGATTGGCGATGAACCACTCGACGCGCGTCTTGAGCAGCGGCAGTTTTTCGAGCGTGTCCGGATCGAGTGTTTCCACCGCGAAGATCGGGATGATGCCGACCGCCGAGCGCACCTTGAGCGGGATGCGCTCGCCGGTGGGCAGATAGAGCTGATCGTAGTAGAACTCGTCCTGCGAATCCCACAAGCCGATGGCGCTGTCGTCATCGTTCGTCTGCGAGTTCATCGCGTCGGCGATATAAAGGAAGTGCTCGAAGAACTTGTTGGCGAGATGCTCGTACACCGGATCGTGGCGCGCGAGCTCGATCGCGATCGCCAGCATGTTGAGCGAGTAGACGGCCATCCAGGCCGTGCCGTCCGCCTGCGCGAGGTAGCCGCCGGTCGGCAGCTTGGTGCTGCGATCGAAGACCCCGATATTGTCGAGGCCGAGAAAACCGCCTTGGAACACGTTGCGCCCGGCGACGTCTTTGCGGTTGACCCACCAGGTGAAGTTGAGCAGCAGTTTTTGGAACACGCGCTCGAGGAACGGCAGATCGCCGACGCCGCCGCGGCGTTTGGCCTCGATCTTGTATATGCGATATGCGGCCCAGGCGTGCACCGGCGGGTTGACGTCGTCGAAGGCCCACTCGTATGCCGGCAGCTGGCCGTTGGGATGCATGAAGCGTTCGCGCGTGAGCGCGACGAGCTGACGCTTCGCGAAATCGGGATCGATCAGCGAAAACGCGATGACGTGAAAGGCGAGATCCCAACAGGCGTACCAGGGGTACTCCCACTCGTCCGGCATCGAGAGCACTTCGTCGTTGTAGAGGTGCGTCCAAGCGGAGTTTCGGCCGTGCAAACGGCTCGCGGGCGGAACCGGCATCAGCGGATCGCCCTTGAGCCAATCGCGGATGATGTAATTATAGAACTGCTTCGTCCACAGCAAGCCGGCGAGCGCGCGGCGCTGGATCAACCGGTCTTCCTGCTTGGCCGTTGGAGGCAGCAAGTCCGCATAGAACGCGTCCGCGTCGGCGATGCGCTGGTCGACGATCGCATCGAACGCAACCGGATCGATGACGAGCTTCCCCGGCGAATCAGTCAGCCGCAAACGGATCGTCTCCGTCGCGCCCGGCTCCATGATCGTCACGTACTGGAACGCGGCCTTGGTGCCGGTGCGTTTGGGGTTGATCGCGGTCGGATCGTTGTTGATCAGATAGCGGCCGAAGGCGTCCTTGACATACGGCCGCGCGTTCTTCACGCCGAACGCGCGCTCGAAGTTGGTCTCGTTTTCCGTGTAGAGGATGCTGACGGCCTTACCGTCGCCGATCAGCCAGCGCCGGCCGAGCGTCGGATGCTGCGACACCATCGCGACGTTGGTGTCGCCCGCGTCGCCGATCGTCGGCTTCGTAACGCCCGCGCGCCACGACCACTCATTGCGGTACCACAGCGTCGGTAAGACGTGCAGCGGCGCGCGGCTCGCGGCGCGATTGGTCACGGTGATGCGGATGAGGATATCTTCGGGCGACGCCTTCGCGTACTCGACCACGATATCGAAGTACGCGTCGCCGGCGAAGACGCCGGTGTCGACCAGCTCGTACTCCGGCGACTCGCGCCCGCGCCTCGCATTTTCTTTGCGCAGATCGTCGTACGGAAACGGACGCTGCGGATATTTGTAGAGCGCCTTCATGTAGGCGTGCGAGGGCAGGTTATCGAGGTGAAACCAGACTTCCTTAACGTCCTCGCCGTGGTTGCCTTCGTGGCCGTTCAGCCCGTAGAGACGTTCCTTGAGAATGCGGTCTTTGCCATTCCAGAACGCGGGCGCGAAACACAAGCGCTGGTGGTTGTCGCTGATGCCCATGATCCCGTCCTCGCCCCAGCGGTACGTTCGCAAGTGCGACATCTCGAACGGGAATGAGTCCCAGGCGTTGCCGTCGGCTGAGTAGTCCTCTCGGACCGTCCCCCACTGGCGACCGCTGAGGTAGGGACCCCAGCGCCTCCAATGCGCTTCTCGCCGCTCGAGGGCGATTATGCGCTCGGTTTCCGGATTCGCCACGCAGGGTCGGTTCGACGCACGTGGCAAGTTCCGCTTCGATGACCATGCGACGGCTTGCCCGGCCGGAAAGCTGCGATCTGCGGGTCTCCGAACGCCGCGAATGGCTCCTCACCAACGGCCGAGGCAGCTACGCGATGGGCACCGTCGCCGGCACCCTCACCCGCAGCTACCACGGGCTGCTGATCGCCGCGCTGGAGCCCCCCTGCGCCCGGCGGTTGCTGGTTCCGAGCGTCCAGCTCGACGTTCAGTACCGCGGCGAAAGCTATCAGCTCGCGACCAACCGCTGGGCCAGCGGAGGGCGCGTTCCGGAAGGGTGGCGCTTGGTTGAGTCGTTCACCGTAGCGGACGGTGTTCCGGTCTGGACTTATACGCTCGGCGACGCCGAACTCGAAGTCGCCCTCGCGATGCCCTATGGGCACGACCGGACGGCGATCGCCCTACGCGCCGTCCGGGCGATCGAGCCGGTGCGGGTGAGCGCCAAAGTGCTGGTGGCCGACCGCGACCACCACGGCGGCAGCCTGCCCGACCCGAACCGCTTCACGGTCGCCGTCGACGGCGATCGGGCCACCGTGAGCCTGCCCGACTGCGAGCGCACGCTGCACGTTTCCGCGCCCGGCGCGACGATGAGCCCGCACCGCGATCGCTGGTCGGCGTTCTTTCTCGCGCGCGAGAGCGAGCGCGGCCTCAACGCGATCGACGACTACCTCTATGCGGTGGATGCGCGCTTCTCGATCGCACCCGGCGAGCGGGGCGGGCTCGTGGTGGGTCTCGATGCGGACGGCGACGACGCGCCCCACATCGTCGATGCGGCGCGAGTTCGCGGCGCGGAGCTCGCGGCCGGCGAGACCGATCCGCTGCGCGCGGAGTTGGCCATCGCGGCCGATGCGTTCGTCGTGCAAGCCGCACCGGGCGGCTCGGCGCGCACGACGATCGTAGCCGGGTATCCGTGGTTCACCGACTGGGGCCGCGACACGATGATCGCGCTGCCCGGCCTGTTGATCGCCAACCGGCGCGGCGACATCGCAGAGGCGATCGTGCGCGGCTTCGCGCCGTTCGTCGACGGCGGCATGCTGCCGAACGTGTTTCCCGATGCGGGCAGTGCGCCCGAATACAACACGGTCGACGCGGCGCTCTGGTATGTGGAAGCGATTCGCGCGTGCGCATCTGCAACGCGCGATCCGAATTTCGCGCGCGATATGTTTCCGGTGCTGCACGCGATCGTTGCGGGCTATACGGCGGGCACGCGCTACGGCATCGGCGTTGATCCGGCAGATGGGCTGGTGCGCGCCGGTGTTCAGGGCGTGCAACTGACGTGGATGGATGCGAAGGTCGGCGAACACGTGGTGACGCCGCGCATCGGGAAACCGGTTGAGGTCAACGCGTTGTGGTTTGCTGCGCTCACGACGACCGCGCATTTCGCCGAGCACTGTGCGGCCGATCCGCAACCGTACGAAGAAGCTGCGGCGCGCGTGCGCGCGAGCTTTGGGCGTTTCTGGAATCCCGAGCGCGGCTGCTGCTTCGACGTGATCGACGGACCGGGCGGTAACGATCCGGCGATCCGTCCGAATCAGCTCTTCGCCGTTGCGCTCGCACCGGAATTGCTGGCGCCGGCAGCTGCGCGAGCGGTCGTCGACGTGTGTGTGCGCGATCTCTGGACGCCGGTGGGTTTGCGCACGCTCGCGCCGGGCGATCCGGCGTACGTGGGGCACTACGGTGGCGATCAGGCGGCGCGCGACGGCGCCTATCATCAGGGAACGGTGTGGCCCTGGCTCATCGGCGCGTTCGTGCAGGCGCACCTCAACGTGTACGACGATCCCGCGCTCGCGCGCTCGTACGTTGCGCCGCTGGCGGACGCGCTCGGCGGCTACGGTATCGGGACGCTTGGGGAGATCTTCGACGGCGACGCGCCGCACGCGCCCGGCGGGACGATCGCGCAGGCGTGGAGCGTCGCGGAACTTACTGCGGCGTTACGGCTCGTCGGTTGATTCGGACGCCGCGGCGGCTTCCGCGGCCTTGCGCTTCGCTTCGCGCTCCATGTCTTTAGCGATCAACTCGATGTCGTGTTCGTTCTGGCGTTTTTGGTCGACGTTGGCCTGCGCGCGTTTGGTCGTGTCGTCGATGTCGTCGCGCAGCGCCTTCACGAGACCGGGTTTGTCGGCCTTGAAGCCCGGGTCGAGGTACAGGCCCCGGTTCATCTGTTCCCCGAGGGTCGGCGAGTCGTCGGGTGTGCTCATACCCCAAGCGTTCCGCGAGGTAAGTCCTTTTCCTCGGATGGGGATTCTAGCAAGCGCTTAATGACGGGCGCCCGCCGCTCTGGTTTGCTGTAGGGGAAATGCGACGCTTTCTTGCAGCCGTTCTATCTTCGTCTCTACCGCTATTGGCGGCAGTGCCGTCCGAGGCGGGACCGTCCCGGCAACTGCAGAACGCGGTGGTCGCCACCAGCGGCGGGATCGCCCGCAAGGCGACCGTCGTCATCGATTTCGTGAGTGGTTCGGCCGAGCGTGTGATGAACGTGAACGTCGATGAGATCGCCGACGGCGCCGTGCAACAAGATGCCTACGTGGGGATCGAGCCCTCGAGTTCGCTCCTGGCCGATGCGCTGAATTCGCTCACCACCGAAGAGGACGCGATCTGCTCGCTCATGGCGCTTGAATCCGAAGACCTCGCCGGCATCGCGACCGGCGCTCATTGGGAGCGCCAAGGGCCGGTGCCGGGCGGACATCACCACACGCGCTTCTCTGTTCTCGGCGTGAACGGCGACGGTTTGGTGCAATTTGCGGTGTCGCGCGATCTCGAACGCAACGACGGTTCGGTGGCGCGCTGGCGCGGCACGATGCTCTACAACGCCAACGACTTCGTGCCCTCAACGATCATCCTCAACGGCGAAAACATCGCCCTCTCAATCCACCTCATCCACGACACGTTCAAACACTACTAACTCTCCGTCATCCCGAGCTTGTCGAGGGACCGCCACAACCGTTACCATTCGCGCGCTTCAGTCACGGATCGCAATTCCGATAGCAAGCAGAATCAGGACTGCCCCTACGGTGGTGAACGGCGTGGGACGTTCGCCGAAAACGATGGCCGCGGCGATTGCGGCGATCAGCGGTTCGAGCAGCGTCGTGAGGGCGACGAAGGTGGGGCTGAACACGCGCACCACCGCGTTGATTGCGGTATGGCCGAAGAGTTGCGAGATGATCGCCATCGCGAAGATGCCGCCCCACGCACCGGTTGCGGCGGCCGCCGGAATGCCGCTCTGCGTGACGAGCGCGCACGTGCCGAGCGCGAGCGCAGCGAGCGGATACGTGCGACTCACGACCGCGAGCGTCGTGTAGCGCGGATCGCTCGCGCGCACGAGTTGTAAATACGCGCCCATAGCAATCGCACCGCACAGAGCGAGCCCGATGCCGAGCGGCGTCTCGCTCCGGCTCGGCGCGCCGGCCACGATCGCGACCCCAACCAGCGCCAGCACGATCCCGGCGAGCACCGCCGGCCGCACCCGGCGCGTGCGGATCAGCGACCAGGTTTCGGTGAAAACGGGCGTCGAGCAGACGAGCAGCGTCGAAACGGCGACGCTCGCGTATTGCAGCGAGGCGATCCAGGTCCCGAAGTGCACCGCGAGCGCGAGCCCGGCGAGCCCTAAGCGGCGCTCGGTCGGCCCGTCGTAGCGCACGTAGCGGCCGCGGACGACCGCGAGCGCAACGACCGGAAGTGCGGCGATCGCCATCCGCAGCGCGGCGACCGGGAGCGGGCCGGCCGCGGTGAGGGCGAATCGCGCGAAGATCGCGGCGGCGCCGATCGCAAGTTGTGCCGCTGCGAGCAGCCCGAGGGAGCGAGCGTTCACGCCCAGCGATGCGGCGCCCAGCGTGAGGGGGCCTGGCGCTTCTCATGGCGTAGGTTCCATCTGTCACGGGAGCTCGCAAGGGCTGAGAGGGCGGGGATTCACCTCGTCGACCGTTGGAGCACCAATCGTGGTGCGTCCGCACCTGATCCGGATAATACCGGCGAAGGAAGAGGAGAGAATCATGGACACTGTTATGCCGAACGAAGGCATTTCGCGCGAACCATTCCCCGGTTCACGCAAGGTCTACGCGCAAGGATCCGATCCGAGCATCCGCGTGCCGTTCCGCGCGATCGCGCTGACCAATGGCGAAGTGCACACGGTTTACGACACGAGCGGGCCGTTCACGGATCCCGACGTCGCGATCGACGTGCGGGCCGGCATCGCGCCGCTGCGCCAGCCCTGGATCGAAGAACGCAACGACACGGTCGCGCTGGCGAAGCCGTCGTCGGTGTACCGCATCGGCCGCGAATCGATGCACGAACTTGATTCGATCCGTTTCAAAGCGCAGCGCCCCGCGCGCGTTGCGAAGCCCGGTGCGAACGTGACGCAGATGCACTACGCGCGTCAGGGCATCATTACGAAAGAGATGGAATTTATCGCGATCCGCGAGAACTGCGAGCCGTCGTTCGTGCGCGATGAAGTCGCACGCGGTCGCGCCGTGATCACCGCGAACATCAACCATCCCGAACTCGAACCGCAGATCATCGGCCGCAACTTCCTCGTGAAGATCAACGCCAACATCGGCAACTCGGCGATCACCTCGTCGATCGAAGAAGAAGTCGAGAAGATGACCTGGGCGACGCGTTGGGGCGCGGACACGGTCATGGATCTTTCGACCGGCAAGAACATCCACGAAACGCGCGAGTGGATCTTGCGCAACTCGCCCGTGCCGATCGGTACCGTGCCGATCTATCAGGCGCTCGAAAAAGTCGACGGCAAAGCGGAAGAGCTCACGTGGGAACTCTACCGCGACACGCTGATCGAACAGGCCGAGCAAGGCGTCGATTATTTCACCGTGCACGCGGGCGTGCTGCTGCGCTACGTGCCGATGACGGCCAAGCGCATCACCGGCATCGTCTCGCGCGGCGGCTCGATCCTTGCGAAGTGGTGCCTCACGCATCACAAAGAGAATTTTCTCTACACGCATTTCGAAGAGATTTGCGAGATCATGAAGGCCTACGACGTCACGTTCTCGCTCGGCGACGGACTGCGCCCGGGCTGCACGGCCGACGCCAACGACGAAGCGCAGTTTGGCGAGCTCGACACGCTCGGCGAGCTCACGCAGATCGCGTGGAAGCACGACGTGCAAGTGATCATCGAAGGTCCGGGTCACGTGCCGATGCACAAGATCAAAGAGAACATGGACCGCCAGCTCGAGGTGTGCAAGGAAGCGCCGTTCTATACACTCGGGCCGCTCGTGACCGACATCGCGCCGGGTTACGATCACATCACGTCAGCAATCGGCGCCGCGCAAATCGGCTGGTACGGCACGGCGATGCTATGCTACGTCACACCCAAAGAACATCTCGGTCTGCCGAACAAGAAGGACGTCAAGGACGGCGTGATCGCCTACAAGATCGCCTCGCACGCGGCCGATCTCGCGAAGGGCCACAAGGGCGCGCAGCACTGGGACGACACGCTCTCCAAAGCGCGGTTCGAGTTCCGCTGGGAAGATCAGTTCAACCTCGGTCTCGATCCGACGACCGCGCGCGAATTTCACGATGAAACGCTGCCGGCAACGGGGGCCAAAGTTGCGCACTTCTGCTCGATGTGCGGACCGCATTTCTGCTCGATGAAGATCACGCAAGACGTGCGCGACTACGCCGAACGCGGGATGGCTGAAAAATCGGAAGAGTTCGTGAAACTCGGCGGTGAGGTCTACGTGCCTGCGGAGGCGACGGCGACCAGCGCGCCGTAACGCGCCCTCAATGAAGAGCGCGCGGTATCTCCTCGCGGTACTGATCCTGCTCGGAGCCGCACTGGCCGCGTGCTCAGGCAACTTCGGTTCCGGGACGACGCCGCCCAACGGTCTCTTGCCGTCCGGCAATTTGGCCGGCATCAACCCGACGCCGACGCCGACGCCGAACTCCGCGAGCAACATCGTGACGTACGGTTCGTCGACGTCGTTTCAGCCGTTGCCGACGGTCGGCGGATATGGCGGCGCGATCGCGTTCCCGGTGCCCTCGCCGAAGCCGTCGGGCTTCGCCGACATCGCGGTCGGCGTGACGCTCTCGGTCGTGCGCCCGCCCGATATTCCCGACCTCAACCTCGTGACCAAGGGCAAGAAGACGAAACGCGAACGGCCGGCGCGTGCGCTCGCGTACATCACACTGCTCCCGACGCACGACATGACGCTCGAATCGTATCCGCGCATCGCGGTCGACGTACCGCGCGACGTCGTGACGACCTATCGTGAGAACGAACTCGGGCTCGCGCTCTACAACGCCTCGAGCAAAGACGGAACGTTCCGCCTCGCCGCGGCCGAGCTCGACATGTCGTCGCCGCCGCCGACGGCGTCGCCCAACCCGAGCGCGCCGCCGCCGCCCACCGCGATTCCGGTCAGCGCGTCGCCGACGCCCAGCGGCAGCCCGCGTCCGAGCGCTTCGCCGACCGTGCTGCCCTCGGGCGTGACGCCGTCGCCCGGTGCAACGGGATCCGGAGCCGCTGTGCCGTCGGCCTCGCCCACGCTACCGCCCGAACGCATCGTCTTTGCCGGCACGGCCGCGACGCTCAAGCTCACGGCGAATCGGCCGGTGGTCTTCGCGCTCTACGCGCTTCCGGTTGCGACACCCGCACCCACGCCGCGCGCGTCGGGCGCGGTCATCGAAGCCGCACCCGCGGCTCCCGAATCGTCGGCCTCCGGGTCAGCGCCGCCCGCGTCAGCCGCGCCCGCATCAGGGGCGCCCGCATCAGCGGCGCCGCCGTCGCAGGCGAAAACTTAAGGCTGGTTGAGGATCGCTGCCGGCAGCGTGACCGGCAGTGCTGAGGCGTCGGTGTTCGCCAGCCATTGCTGCTCGTCGGCGAGCGGTTCGGCGTTGGCCACGAACGTTTTGGCAACGCGCGCGCTGAGCTTGTGCCACTGCGCGATGACCTTCGTGACGTAGCGCTGCGTTTCGTGATACGGCGGGATGCCGCGATATTGTTCGACCGCGTGCGGTCCGGCGTTGTAACCGGCGATCGCATCGCGCAGTCCGTTGACGCCGCGGCTCGAGAAACGGTTGATCAGCGAACGCAAGTACGACGACGCGCCGCGCAAGTTCTGCGCGGGGTCGCGCGGGTTCACGCCGAGCTTCGCGGCCGTCACCGGCATCAGTTGTCCGAGCCCGCGCGCGCCGTGCGATGAGACGGCGGTTTGGCGCCACGACGATTCGACGGTGACCAGCGCCATGATGAGGTTCGGATCGAGTTTGGTTCGCTCGGAGTCGGCCAACAGCGAGCGCGCGTAGGAGAGGCTCTGGTGAACCTGCAGTTGCGGATTGATCGTCCGGAGGACGCTCGCGTAGTTCGTTTCAGCGGCCGGCGTCGATTCGGCGGCACCGGCCGGGTGGACGAGGGCAACGAACGCGATCAGTAGCGAAACGGCAAAGCGCGTCGCTGCAAAGGGCGAGGGCATAGGGGGCGGGTTACCCCGCCGGGGGTGAACACCCTTCCGAGGAAGCGTCCGGGGAAGCAGAGGGGTGGATCGGGTCCACCCACGAGACGGCGGTCGGCTGCTCGGCCGCCGCTATATCGAGGTTGACGACAACCGGCTGCTGGCCGCTGCGGACCAGGACGCACTCGAGCGGCTGGTCGGTTGAGGCGTTGATCTCCTGGTGCGGCACGTACGGCGGGACGAAGATGAAGTCGCCGGGACCAGCTTCGGCCACGAACTCGAGCCGGTCGCCCCAGCGCATGCGGGCCTGACCACGCACGACGTAGATCACGCTCTCGAGGTCGCCGTGATGGTGCGCGCCCGTTTTCGCATCGGCGTGAATGACCACCGTGCCGGCCCAGAGCTTCTGCGCCCCGGCCGTTGCGGCGGTGATCGCGGCGGCGCGATTCATCCCCGCGGTCTGCGGTGTATTGGTGTCGAGCTCGTTGGCGCGAACGATGCGAATCCCGTTGTGTTTCCAGCGATCTTCGCTCATGGGCGATGCTTACGACCGGAACGCCGGTGCTTCATTCCGAAGCGCCCACGGATATGAAGGTCGCGTATGTCGACATGATCGGCGGCGCCGCGGGCGATATGCTGATGGGCGCGTGGGTCGATGCGGGTCTCGATGTGCGCGAACTCGAGCGCGCGCTGCGTACGGTCGTTGCGGACGGCTGGGAATTGGTGACCGAGCGCGTCGAGCGTGGCGGGATCAGCGCGACGTATCTCGACCTCGTGATTCCCGGCGAAGACGATCACGCGCACTCACCCGAAGGCGTTCATCAGCATCATTACTCGCCCGGGCGTCGCTTGCGTGACATCCTCGCGGTCGTCGAGCGCAGCGGTCTGTCGCTGCTCGCGATCGAACGCGCGAGCACGATCTACCGGCGGCTCGCGCACGCCGAAGCGCGCGTGCACGGGGCCGACGTCGAAGAGATGCTCTTCCACGAAGTCGGACAAGTCGATGCGATCCTCGACGTAGCGGGAACGTGCGTTGCGCTTGAACTGCTCGGAATCGATGAGCTGCGCGTTTCGGCGTTTCCGCTCGGTACGGGCATCTCGCGCGGCGGGCTTCCAAATCCCGGGCCGGTCGCGCTCGAGCTGATGCGCGGTTATCCGGTGCGCGCGACCGGTATCGAGGCGCAGCTCGTCACGGAGACGGGGGCTGCGATTCTCACCGCGTTAGCGCCGCCGGGACCGGCTATCGATATGACGCTCGAACGCATCGGTTACGGTGCGGGGCGCAAGTCGTTTGCGATTCCAAACGTCGTGTGCGTAACGATCGGGAGTCCCTCCTCTACGCGCCCTACCGCGCTCCGCTCGGGATAAACTCGTTAAAGGAGGTCGTCGAATTTGCGCAGGCGGTCGGTCATGATCTTCATGACCTCGAGCGCGAAGAACGGATGATTGCGAACGAGATAGAGAAAGCGCTTCTGGTCGATCGACGAAACTTGGACGTCGGTTTTCGCGGCGACGTCGGCGCTGCGCTCCTTGTGATCGATCAGCGCCATCTCGCCGAAAATTCCGCCGGCGTACACCGTCTCGAGCACCTTGCCGCGCAACGTGATCTCGACCTCGCCCTCGGTGACGACGTACATGATCTCGCCATGATCGCCGGTCGTGAAGAAACGGTGCCCCGCCGGATAGTGCTGCGCGTCGAGGTCGCTGGCAAACATGGAAAGATCGGCCACAGTAAGGCAACCTTTCGCTTTTTCGCAGGGAATATCCGTCCCCGGAGAAGATGACGGGCTCATGAATCGCCGCACCACGCTCTCGACTTTGGCTGCCGCAGGCGCGGCTTCGCTCGTGTCCCCGCGTACCGTCTTCGCAGCCGATCCGACGGCATTTTCGATGGGCACGATGCCGACCGACGGATCGGCGCAGCCGTTTTATGGGCTCGACCACAATTTCTTCAAAGACGCCGGGTTTGACGTATCGCTGACGGTCCTCAATAATACGGCATCGCTCGCCTCAGCCGTCGCATCGGGAGCGCTGGAAGTCGGTTTCGGCAGCGTGATTCCGCTCGCCCAAGCCCACGTGCGCGGGCTGAATTTTCGCGTCATCGCGCCGGCGACGATCTATAACGGCACGACGCCGGTGAACGTGATCATGGTCGCCAAGAACTCAACGATAAAAACAGCTTCAGATCTGAACGGGCAAACCGTCGCGGTCAACGGCTTGCGCGATCTCACGCAATACGAGATGCAGGCATGGATCGATCAAAACGGCGGCGACGTGAAGTCGGTCAAGCTGATCGAGACGCCGTTCTCCGAGATGGCGGCCGCACTTCAAGCCGGGCGCGTCGCCGCCGGGATTCTGGCGGAACCGTTTTGGACCGCGGCCTTGGACACGTGCCGCGTGATCGGCAATGGCTCCGCACCCATCGGCAAGCACTTCATGGTGACGGGCTGGTTCGCGTCGACGGACTGGCTGACGAAGAACGCCGACACTGCGAAGCGCATGCAGGCCGTCATGCTGCAGATCGCGCGCTGGGCCAACGCCAATCACGCCGCCACGCAAGCGATCGTCCCCAAGTACACCAAGATCACGCCCGAGGTCGCCGCGCACATGGTGCGCGCGGTGCTCGGTGAGACGCGCCCCGACCCGTCACTGATTCAACCGGTGATCGATGTCGCCGTCAAATACGGTGACCTTCCGCCGATGCGCGCCTCCGAACTGATCTGGCAGGACTAACGCCTAGAAGTAAATCCAGACGCCGTTGCTCCAGCGGCGATGCTCGAACCACCGGCCGCGCGAGTAGTAGCCCCGATAGCCGCCGGGCGCCCAACCATAGTAGCCCTCGTAATACGCCGGTGCCGGGCCGTACGCGTAGCGGTGCCAGCGATAACGCGGCGGCGGGGGCGCCGGGCGATAGCCCCCGTGGACGACGTAACCGGGACCGCCGATGTTGACACCGATACCGACTTGGGCGGCGCTTGCCGTTAACGGTGCCGCGGCGAGCGCGATACCGAATGCGGCGACGGAGAGTTTGCTGACGAATGCGTTCATGTAATGCACCTGCTGCGGCAGAGCCGCGACGTAGCTATGCCGTCTTTACGCAAGTGCGCGCCGTTTTATGCGATCCGGCGCAAACGCTAAGCCGTCTTTAACGCTGGAAGCGGAACACCGTCGTCGTCGCGCCGGCGATGTGATCTTTGATCGCAGCGACGACGCCGTCGTGGTCGAGTCCGGCGGTCATTGACGGCGGCGTACTGAGCGCGTAGAGCGTGACGATGTAGTGATGCGGGGCGTCGCCAACCGGCGGACACGGTCCGCGATAACCAACGAGGTCGCCTGACCCACGGCCGGGCGTGAACTTACCGCCGGCGATGTCGGCGGTACTGATACCGGTTGCCGTCCCGGGAATGTTGTAGATCACCCAGTGATTGACGCCGTGCCCGCCGGCGCCGTCGGGATCCACTTCGAGGATCGCATAGCTCTGCGTATTTGCCGGCGGGTTCACCCAGCTGAAGCCCGGCGCGTGGTTGGTACCGCCGCACGGGCGCCCGTCCGACGAGTTCTTGTCGTAGCCGTCGGATGCCGGGAGCAGGGCATCGTCGGCATAGCCGGTGGTCGCGATCGCGAAACCGGCCGCGTTGGCGACGGCGGGAGCGCCCGCGAAGCACGCGGTCAGGGCGAGGACGAGGACGCGATAGGCAATCTTCATGCCGACCGCTTTGCGACAAAAGTCGCGCTACCTACCAGACGCTGGTTTCGAGGATGTCCACGCCACCGCCGCGGTCGACGAGATAGATCAAGCCGCGGTCGTCGATCGTGACGTCGTTTGACTGCCGGCGCTCGCGTCCGGCCGGCGGATCGGGCAGATACGAGCCGACTTCCTTCGGTGCAAACGGATCGGAGACGTCGACCAAGCGCAGCCCTTGCGCAAACCACGCGCACGGCAAGATCGGACCGCTGAAACGTTCCGACGGTTGATGGCACCCGGTATTCGGCCGTTGCGGCGCACCGTCGGGATCGAGTCCGGCCACTTGGAACGTGCCGATCGGCACCGGTGCCGTTTCGTTCGTGATATCGTAGATCCACATGAACGCCGGCGCCGCGGGCCAGCGTTTGTCGACGTCTTCATCGGCGACCAGCATGATGCGCCGGCCCTTGAGCGGCTCCGGCATTGCGAGCAGCGTGTGCGTCGGGTGCGGAAACGTTTTGGTGTAGTCGAGGCGACCGACGAGTTGCGGATGCGCCAAGTCGCTCACATCGAGAATCGCGCCGCCGTGTTGCCAATAACTGACGTAGAGCCGGTCGCCCAAACGCAGCGGATGGTGACAGCGCGGGCCGCGCCCGTCGGTGAACGTCGGTTCCTCGCCTCCTGCCGTCCATTGTCCCGGCAGCCACCAGCGGCCGGCCTCCACCGGATTCGCCGGATCGGCGAGATCGAGGATCATCACGATGCGGCCGTTGTAGCCCTCGACGGTCGGTGAGATGTACGCGTAGCGCCCGTCGAACGAAAAGCGGTGCACGCCCGAGCCCGCGGTTTTCCATTTCTTGCGCAACACGGGCTTCGAGGGATTCGTGACGTCGTAGATGCCGAGTCCGCCGCCGAATTCCGGGTCGCCGTCCTTGCCCAAGCGCTCGTGGTTCACGACCATTATGCCGTTGGCCACGCGCACTTTGTGCGAGTGCCAGCCTTGCGGCATGTCGTCGATCGTCGCGAGCGTACGCGGCTTCTTCGGGTCGGAAACGTCGAAGATCGACGTGCCGTTGGGCGCGCTCATGTGGCCGACGTACATCGTGGTGCCGTCGATCCACACTTGACCGCCGCCGGGCGTATCGACGTGCGCCACGAGTGTCGTATTCACGTGGCGGATTTTCTCGGCAGCTCGAAACGCGGCGTGATCCCGTTCTTGCGCATCTCCTCGAGCCAGATCTCGTGGATGCGCGGATCCTGATCCTCGTACTCGATCTGATCGCCGCCGAGTTTCACGCTCACCTTGCCCATGGCGTTCGCGGTCCCGCCGCCGCCCGTGCGGCGCTGTTGCGAGGTGAAGATGTAGCTCACGCCGCCGAGACCGGTGGCGAGATAGCGCGAGGCATTTTCGGTCGTGACGAAGTGCTGGTGGAACTGCTGGTCGCACGGCGGAAAGACCGTGCCGTACTCCCAATCCACGCGCTCGAAGTCTTTGTCGCCCGGCCGCCACAAGAGCGAGTAGCCGCCGCCCGAAAGCGTAAGGACGTGCGTGCCGCTGCCGTGACGGTGACCCTTCTTGTACGATGCCGGCGCGATTTCCGAAACGTGCACGTGCATCGGGCTGTCGGCCAGCGCGAACTTGATGTTGAGCGAACCGGGGCCGCGCTCGTCGTACGCGGTGAGCTTGATATCGGCCAAGTCGGCGACGAAATTCGTCTGCCAGGTATTGTGGCCGGCGCGGATCATGTGCAGGTCGCCGTCGCCGTTGTAGTAGCCCTCGCGTCCGATGCGGCTGGCGAATTCGTACGGCACGTTGAAGACGAAGTTGTCATCGTGGAAGAGCTTCATCACCATCGGCGCGGTCGTCGTAGCGACGATCAGCGCGCGTTGCGTGCCGCTCGCGTTGAAGTGGCGATACTTCGCGTTGAGCGGAATCGCAAACAAGCTGCGCGGTCCCCACTCGAACTGGCGCTTCGAGCCGTCGGCGAACTCGAGCTCGGTGCTGCCGCGCCCTTCGACGACGAAACAGATCGCTTCGAAGAGATGGTGCACCGGATTCGTGGACGCAGCCGGCGGGATGTCGAAGAGAAACTGCGAGCAGAAATCGCCGCCGCCGGTGAAGTGCAACGCGGCGCCTTTGACGCCGAAACGCGGCCAATCGCTGGTTTCCGCGCGCAAGAGGTTGAGCGAGAGGCCTTCGTGGACGCGCAGGCCCTCGCGGGCTACCCATTCTTTGTAGACGTCGACCCCGAAGGGCAGGGTGGCACCGGTTCCGGGAGTCGTTGTTGTCGTGCTCGCCATGGCTCCCCCTTCGACGCCATTGGACGAAACCTGCACGCTCCGCTAGACTCTAGCTATGATCACGCCCGCGATGAACGAACGCTTGACGCAGGTGGGCCCGGGGACGCCCTGCGGCGAGCTGATGCGCCGTTACTGGATCCCGATCGCGCCGTTTGCGCAACTGCTCGAGAACCCGGTGCGCAAGGTGCGCATTCTGGGAGAAGACCTCGTGCTCTACCGCGATCGCTCTGAGGGTCTGGGACTAATCGGCGATCGCTGCCTGCACCGGCGCGTCGATCTGCAGTACGGCATTCCCGACACGAACGGCCTGCGTTGCCCCTATCACGGCTGGCTGTTCGGCGCTACGGGCAAGTGTCTCGAGCGCCCGCTGGAAGCGCATCCGGAGCGCGAGATCACGCAGCAGCTCAAGGGCTATCCGGTGCAAGAACTGGGCGGCATGGTGTTCGCGTACATGGGCCCGCTCCCGGCGCCGGCGTTGCCGCGCTGGGATCTCTACGTGCATCCGAATTCGATCCGCCAGATCGCCGTCAACGTGCTCGATTGCAACTGGCTGCAGTGCCAAGAGAACACGGGCGATCCGCTGCACAGCGTGTGGGTGCACGGCCGTCAGTTCGAATACATTCTCGAACGCGAAAATCAGCTCGAGCGCGCGCAGAGCGAAAGCCATACGATTCATTCGCGCTTGAAGATGGGCGTCGGTATCAAAGAAGTGTATGCCGAGCGCACGATCTACGGCATGCGCAAGGGCGTCGTCTATTCGAAGGAACTCGGCGCGGAAGAAGACCGCGTGAGCGAACACTCGACCGTGATTTTCCCGTTCTACACGCAGACCGGTAAGGCGGGTGCGCCCCGCAGTGAATATCAGATTCGCGTGCCGATCGACGACACGCACACGCTGCACATTTGCTATCAGGCCTACGCCGGACCGCCCGGCGTCGATGTGCCGCATCAGGAAGTCGTGCCGTGGTACGAGCCGCCTACGGTCGACGAGAGCGGCCGGCCGATTCTCGACTACGTGCTCGCGCAAGACGCGATCGTGTGGACCGCGCAGGGTGAGATCGTCGACCGTTCGCTCGAAGTGCTGGGCCGCACCGACATCCCGATCAACCTGTTGCGCAAACAGCTCGAAGAACAGATCAAGATCGTCGAAGATGGAGGGGCGCCGATGAACGTGTTTACCGAATCGCCGGAGATCATCGACGGCAGCGGCAAACCGGTCGACCGCGCCAATCCCGACTACGCGCTGGCCGGCGAATACCGCAAGATGTATCACAAGGGCTTCGGCAACGACGATGTCGATCGCTACGGTCCGCTGCTCGAACAAATCAAGGATCTGCATCGACGCATCGAAGCGGCATCGCTGGCGGGCGTGCGCTGATGCGCCGCACGACGCTGCTGGGCGGGATCGCCGGCGTCGCGGCCGCGTCGCCGTTCGCCGGCATAGGCTTCACGCAAACGCTGCAAACCGTGCGCGTGGGTCTGGCCGAAGGCGACGACGCGACGCCGACGCTCTACGCGGTGAAGGCGGGGCTGTTCAAAAAGTACGGCATCGACGTGCAAGTGACGGCAGTGGCGAGCGGCGCAGCCGGTCTGGCGGCGCTCGCGGGCGGTGCGATCGACGTCACCAGCACGAGCCTGTTGCCGTTCCTCTCGGCGCGGTCGAAGGGCATTCCGCTCACGATCGTTGCGCCGCTGGCGGCGTATTCGCCCGACTCCGTCTATGCGGTGATCTTGGTGAAAAAAGACGCGCCGTACAAAACCGGTCGCGATCTCAACGGCAAGACGATCGCCTCCCCCGCGTTGCGCGACCTCAACTGGGTTGCGAGCATGGCCTGGATCGATCAGAACGGCGGCGATTCGACGACCTGCAAGTCGCTCGAAGTGCCGGCCTCGGTGATCCCGGCGGCGCTCGACGACGGCCGGATCGACGCGGCCACGGTCACGACGCCGCGTTACGTGCAAGCGGTGAACGGCGGGCTCGTGCGCGCCTTGGGCAAGTCGTACGAATCGATCGCCAAACGTTTCACCTTCGCCGCGATGGTCTCGAACGTCGACTTCGCCAACAAGAATCCGGATGCGATCGCGCGCTTCGGGCGCGCGCTGCGCGATTCGACGCGCTACACGAACACGCATCACGACGAGACCCTGCCGATCTACGCCGCCTTTGCAAAGATCGACCCGAAAGACATCGCCGGCGCACCGCGCGCGGAGAGCGCGCCGTACGTCGACGCGAAGGACATCCAGCCGATGATCAACGTGGCCGTGAAGTACGGCGTGATCGCGCAGGCGATCAACCCGCAAGACCTCATCAGCCCGGCAGCACTCAAACCCGGGACGTAGCCCGGCGGTGCAGACGATCGTTCCGATCCTCCGCTACACGAATGCGCGGGCAGCAATCGCATTTCTTTGCAGGGCGTTCGGTTTCGTCGAGCTGTTCTCGGACCCGCCGTCGGGCGAACCCGTACGTCACGCGCGGTTGAAACTCGGAACGAACGAGATCATGCTTGGTTCGGTGCGTGATGCCGACGGGATCGAGAGCCCGCTAGAGCTGGGTGCGGCGACCCAAGGCCTCTGCGTGTACGTCGAGGATGTCGAGGCGCATTTTGCCGCCGCGAAAGCGGCGGGCGCGAAGGATATGAGCCCGCTCGAAGGCACGGATTTCGGCGCGCGCCTGTATCATGTGCGCGACCCCGAGGGACATCCCTGGACCTTTAGCTCGCCGCCATAAAGCCCGACGCGCGCAGCTGTTCGATGCGTGCGAGTTGATCCGGGCTGAGCTGCCCGCGCGCTTCGGCTTCGGCTGCGGCATCGACGTGCGCGGCATCGGAGATGCCGACGAGCACGGTTGAGATCGCCGGATTCGAGAGCCCAAAGCGGATCGCGGCGGGGACGAGCGTCGGATCGCCCTCATCGCCCAGAAAGCGCAGCGTCTTCGCCTGCTCGATGAACTTTGCGTAATCGCCGCCGCCCATTGGCGCGGCGTTGGGATGGCGGTCGAAGCCGGTTGCGAGTGCGCCGCCCTCGAGAATGCGCAGCGCCACGATGCCCATGCCGCGCTGCGCCGCGCGCGCGCCGACGCGGCCGTAGGTGAACAACGGGTTGACCGTCGGCCCGTCGAGCCACGCGGACTGGTTGAGCATGCTGTAGTTGATGATGATCGAGTCGAACTTGCCGCTGTCGATCAGCGCCTCGATCAATGCGTTGTCGCCACCGAAGGCCTGGCAGCCGATGAAGCGCACGAGGCCGCGGTTCTTCGCGCGCTCGAAGCCTTCCACGACGCCGTTTTTGCCGAGCACGTCGTCGAGCGTGAGCAGCGCGCCGCTGCCGTACGGCGATCTCGCCATGCGCGCGGGGCCGACGCGATTGTGCATGTGCACGATCGGCAAGACGTCGACCTCGAGCCGCTCGAGGCTTCCCTCGAGCGAGCGCACCACTCCGCCGGCCAAATCGTCGTAGTCTTCAACTTCCAGCGCGACCTTGGTTGAAATGATCGGCTTCGCACCCAGTTCGCGCAGCGCTTGAGCGAGATGAAGCTCGGAGAGCGTGTCGCCGTACACCGGCGCCGTGTCGAAGAGCGTGATGCCGCGTTCGAGCGCGCGTTCGACCGCGGCGCGCCGCGCTTCGGCCGGCCCGCTGACCATCAAGCCGGCCGAGGTTCCGCAGCCGAAGCCGATCTCAGAAATCTCGAGGCCCGTGCGGCCGAGTTTGCGGTACTTCATGCTGCGCCGGTTATGCCGTCTAGTTCGCGCAGTTCCTCCGGGGTGAGGGTCCAATCGACCGCCGCCGCGTTTTGCCGAACCTGTTCGGGTCGCGTCGCACCCGCGAGAATGCTGGTGACGCACGGTTGCGCCAGGAGCCACGAAAACGCCAGTTCGAGCAGCGTATGACCCCGCTGTTGTGCGAACGTGTTGAGCTGCTCGACGAGCGCCGTGTTGCGATCCGTGTCGAAGCGCTTCGTCATCATGTCCGCAATGCGCGCGTTTTCCGGCGTTTGCAAACGGAGGCGTCCGGCTTCGCTGCCCGCTTCGCCCGCACGGTACTTTCCGGTGAGGAGGCCGCTCGCCAGCGGAAAATACGTCAAGAGACCGAGCCCGTGGGCCGTCATCATCGGCGCCAGCTGCGGCTCGACGATTGAGCGCTGCAATAAGCTGTATTCGTCCTGACACGAAACCGGTTCGTTGAGCCCGAGGAGCTTGGCCGTCATGTACGCGCGGCTGACTTGCCACGCCGGCATCTTGGAGACGCCGTAGTAACGGATCGTTCCGGCCCGCACGAGGTCGTCGAGCGTGCGGAGCGTTTCGTCGATCGGTGTGATCGGATCCGGTTCGTGGAATTGATAGAGATCGATGTAATCGGTCTGCAGATTGCGCAGGCTGCGGTGCACGGCTTTGGTGATGTAGTCGCGCGAGCCGGTTCGTAAGACGGTCCGCGACTGGCCGTGCGGTGCCGACGGCGTCCACTTCGTCGCGATGTAGACCTCCGCGCGATGCTTTCCCAGCGCTGCGCCGAGTTTTTGTTCGGAGACGCCGCTGCCGTAGCTCTCGGCCGTATCGAACAGCGTGATACCGCTTTCGAGCGCCGCATCGACGACGCTCTGCGCATCCATCTGCGGCCGGAAGCCGAAGTTATTGCAGCCCAGTGCCAGGACCGAGACCTGGAGACCCGATCGGCCCAGCGTCCGCGTCTTCATTTTGGATCGTCTCCCTCGGTGATGACGTCGATGAGCCACGGCCGGCGCGAGTTTCCCGCTTCGTCCAGCGCGGCGGTGAGCTCCTCAATCGAAGCAGCGCGGCGAGACTGCAATCCGAGGCTTTGCGCGAGCGCGACGTAATCGATCGGCGCTTCGTCAAAGAGCCATCCCATCGATGCGAGGGCTTCGTCGGAATACGGGTGCGGACTGCCCGATTGAATGCCGCCGCGACCGGGGCCCGTGCCGCGGCTGTGGGCCCAGCCGCGATTGTCGGCAAGGACGAAGATCATCGGCAATTGCAAGCGCGCTGCGAGGTAGACCGCGGATGAGGTGAACATGAAGTTGCCGTCGCCGAGCAGCGCGATAACGCGCGCGCCGGGTTTGGCGAGCTGAACGCCGATCGCGCTCGGCGCACCCCAGCCCTGCGCGCTGCCTTTCCCCGAAAGACCATAATAGGCGTCCGGGTCGTCGAGGTCGACTAAGGCGTCGAAGTGGGCGACGGCCGAACTGAGCGCTTCGACCACGGTCCACTTGCCGTCGCAGTACTGGTTGACCACGTCGAGGAGGGTCGAGCGCAACAGTGATGGACCACTCCACGGGGTCTCGCGCAGACCTTGCGCGCGTGTGAGCCGCCGCTCACGGAGAGCCGCGGTTCCGCCGGCGTTGCGCGTCACCGCGGTGGCCGGGGTGCGTTGGGCGACGAGTGTCGCAAGCTGCGCGAGGCTCGCTTGCGGATGACCGCTGAGCGCAAGGTCGGGCCAGAGTTGTTTCACCGGAAGCTGTGGATCGCATGAAAGCGCGATCAACTTCAATCCGGCCGGAAGCAGCGGCGGCTCCGAAACGCCGAGTTGGGTGAATTCCACGCCGACTGAGAGCGCGACGTCCGCAGCCTCGATCACATCGCGGTTGGCTCGCATCTTCCCGATATAGTTCGGATGCGATGTCGGAAACGGAAGAAACGCCGCGAGGTTGTCCGCCATCACCGGCGCTCCAAGGGCCTCGGCTAGTCGCACCGCTTCAGCCATCGCTCCCGCGTACTGCCCGATCTCGCTGCCGAACAGCAGCACGGGACGTTCGGCCTGCGCTAGCAGCTCCGCTGCGGCGGCGAGACCCTCCGCGTCGGCGGAAGCGCGAGCATATGCATGCATGCGCTCGAAGTCGCCACACGGCGGTGTCTCGCTGACGACAGCATCCCAAAGATCGAGCGGAACGGCGAGGTGCACAGGGCCCATCGGCGGTTGCGCTGCGATCGCAAACGCGCGCGCCAGCGCCTCCGGGAGCCGGTCGGCGGTCGGGACTTCGAAACTCCACTTTGCATACTGCGAGGTCATGTCGAGGATCGATCCCGGCACCGCCGCATATTGATCGCGGCCGCTCGTGATGCGGCTGCTCGTCGTGGAAACGACGACGAGCGGAACGTGGTCGGCCCACGCGACGGTCATGCCGACCATTCCGAGCGCCGTCCCCGACGAGTAATACAGAATCGCGCACACCGGTTTGCGCGATGCGCGTGCGTAGCCTTGCGCGACCAGCGTGAGATTCGACTCGTTGAGATGGCTGATGTACCGGATGTCGTCGCGGCGCCGGTAGAACGCGTCTCCGAGCGGATACATGCCCGTACCGACGATGTTGAAGGCGTCCTTCGCGCCGAGGCGCACGAGCGTATCGACGAACAGATCCGCGCCGCGTTGTGGCTGGGGCGGCACTTACTTCTCGAGCGGATCTTTGACGGTCGGGTAGACGGCGATTTCTGTGTTCTGGTAGACGCCGTTGATTTTGTCCACGCGGCGGATGTAGATGTTCTGCACGACGTCGCGCGTCTGCCGGTCGATTTGGACCGGCCCGCGCGCGCTATCCAGTTTGATGCCTTTGAGCAGTGCCATGGTCTTGTCGGGGTCGAGCGTGCCGTTTTGCTGGGCGGTGACCTTATAGATGGCTTGCAACGCGTCGTAGGTCGCGACTGAATAGAAGTCGGGGGAAGCGATCGATGTGTCGGCGGCTCGCATGTCGCGGGTCAGGACCGCATTGAGCGGCGACACGTGAGCCGCCGAGTAATTCATCGCGGTATAGACTCCAAGTACGTCATCGCCGAGCGCCGGCAGCGCTTGTTCGTTCGTTTCCCCGGTCGCCAGAACTTTGATCCCGCTCTGCTGTCCGCCGGCAGCCCGCCAGGCCTTCATGAACGGACCGAACGAGCCGGTCAAAAACGTGAAAACTGCTTGCGGTTTCGCGTCGCGAACGCGTTGGACGTAGGCCGAGAAGTCGATCGCATTCGTTGGAACGCGTACCTCGCCCGAGATCGTACCGCCGCCGGCGGTGAATGCGGTGCTGAACGCTGATGACGCATCGAGGCCGGCCGAGAAGTCAAGATAGACGAGGTAGACGTTCTTGATGTTGTTCTTCAACGCCCACGCAGCGAGCGGATGCGTGAGCTGGCCCTCCGTGTAGCTGAGGCGGGCCATGTACGGGTTGGGCTCGAGCAGTCCGTAGCCGGCGGCGTTCACGATGATGGTCGGCGTTTTCGAAGCCGTCGATACGTCGCCGACCGCCTTCGCATTCGGCGAAGACATCAAACCCATCAGGAAGTCGACGTGATCGTTGACGACGAGTTCTTGCGCCAAACGCTTCGCATTTTCGGGTGCAAGCCCGCTGTCGTCGCGCTTGATGATCTCGAGCTTGCGGCCCGCGACCTGTTCACCGTGTTCTTTGATGAAGGCCGCCACCGCGGCATCGCTGTCTTTGCCGTATTGCGTGAAGAAGCCGGAAAACGTCGATATGAGACCCACGCGCAATGGCGGCTGATCCGCACCCGCGCTCTGCGACGAGACGAGGGTCGCGCACAAAAAACTTGCGAGCGCGAGCGAAGCAAAGACGCGTGCATTCATACGCTCGCGAACTTCGGAGAGGCCGGCAGGGAAACCCGCTGCGGGCTTGGGTCAGCGATACGTGGAAGCTCCGCGCGTGAGCGTCGTGGAAGTCGCGCCGGGAATCTACGTAACGCGCGCGTTCGAGGCCGGCGAAGCTGCCGATCTCGTTGCCGGCGCTGCACGTGCAACCGCATGGCAAGACGCGGGCATCAATGCAAATCTCGACGTCGATCGCTCAGTGCGGGATGCCGAGGTCCTCTTCGAGCCGGCCGCCGGTGCCGGCTCGGCGGAGCGTTCGCTGATCGCTCGATGCCGTGACCGGCTCTTCTTGGCAACGCGCACGGTCGCTGCCGCCGTCGCCCCCAAAACGGTCCTCGCGGAAATACAGATCGTGCGCTACCACGCGGGCGGCCGCTACGTCGAACACCGCGACACGCCCGAACTCGGCGCAACGCCGCGCGCGCTCTCGCTCGTGTGTTACCTCAACGACGACTTCACCGGCGGCGAAACCGTCTTCATCAACCCGGAAATCACGATCCCAATCGTAACTGGAAACGTCGTCGCATTTTCCCCGATCCTACTCCATCGCGCCGAACCCATCATCACCGGCACCAAGTACGTCATCACCGCCTGGTACCACACCCCACCCCCGCGCTAAGTCGTTCGCTACGCGGGCTGAACGCTCGTGCAGTACATGCAGCGGTGCGCACCGAGCGGAATCGTGCTCAGGCACTCGGGGCAGGTCGTTGTGGAGGGCGCAACCTCAGCCGGTTTGCGCCACGCCGCGACCTTTTGAGTGGGCAGCACGATCACGTAATAGACGGCCGCTGCGATACAGAGAAACGAGAAGATCGAGTTGAGAAAATCGCCGTACAAAAAGTGACTGTGATTGATGGTCAACACGAGCGATTCAAAACTCGGCTTCCCGAAAACTGCGGCAATCAACGGCGTGATCAAGTCCTTGACCAGCGCAGTGACCACCGCTCCGAACGCCCCGCCGATGACCACCGCTACTGCCAGATCGATCACGTTCCCGCGATTGAGAAACGCCAAAAACCCCTTAATCATGCCCGCACCATACCATATCTTGCGTTTCCGGTCAGTACGTCTGTTTCTGCTTTGTCTCGATCTCCGCGATCTTGTCATCAAGTTCGCGCCGGTCGATCAGCCCTTGAAGATGGTCGACCTCGGCCCAAGTCCCGGCGCCGAGAAACGCCGCGGCCAAAAGCATGCAACCAAGGGCGACCGGCAGCTCGAACGGCGCAACGTTCCAATGCGCAACGCCGCCGAAGGACGAATCGCGGCTAAATCGCGACAGCCAGACCGCACCCAGGTAGAGATACCAAAGGACGAAGTAGAGCGCGCCGCCCGCCAGCGCGCTCAAGACCAGTACTTGCAGCATGCGAAAAACGGTCCCGCCCTTCATGGGCGAAGCGTCCAATCTGCGATATTCCAAAATGTGGAGTTGACGATCGGCGGACGCACGCCATCGAGCTTTGCCGAGCGCATGTCGGTGATCTCGGCCCAGCGGAGCGTATAATACGGCAGTTCGCGCACGACGAAGTCTTGGATGCGGTCGTACAGTGCCTTACGTTTGGCGAATACCGGGGTGGAGGCCGCTTGCATTTCCATGTCCGTGAGCTCGGTGCTTCGAAAAAATGCAAGATTGTTGCCATGCGGCGGAATGGCGTCGATGGTATTGATGTTGAAGCCGGTCGGATCGGGTACGGCGTTGACGAACGCCGCAAGCGCGACGTCGATCTTGCCGCCGTAATAGGGCCCGCCCGCCGCTGCCGGTGCAAAGAACGTCGACGGCGGGAACGTTTTGATAACGGTCTCGACGCCGATCGCCTTCCAGCGTTGCTGCAAGATCACGCCCGTCTGCTCCCGTGTGATGTTACCGCTAGGAAAGCCCAAGACGATGCTTAGCCGCTTTCCGCCTTTCACGCGAATGCCGTCAGCTCCGGGCACCCAGCCCGCCGCGTCGAGCAGCGCAGCGGCGTGCTTCGGGTCGAACGGGTAGTAGCTGACCTTCCGGTTATACCAAACCGTGCTGGGATTCTGATCCGCGGGCGCGAGCGCGCCGATGCCGTGCGCAACCTTCGCGAACAACTCGTGAACGTCGAAGCCGTAGCACAACGCGAGACGCACGTTGTGGTCATTCGCCGGTGTGCGCTGGGTGTTGAAGGTGAGATGCTCCCAATACGATTGCGCGTTGATCGCGGGGAGCATTCCCGGGATCGGTCCAAGATTCACGTAGGTTGAAATATTCAACCGATCTGCCATATCGAGCTCGTGCGTGCGAAGCGCGATCATCATCGTGTTGTCGTCGGCCAGAAATCTCACCACCACCCGTCCGATTTTCGGGGCACCGCGAAAATAATCGCGATTCGCCTCGAACACCATGTCGCTGCCGCGATGCCAGGCAACGAGCTTATACGGCCCACTCCCGACGGCGGCGGTCGCGACGTCGACTTGATTGAGGTTGGGGAGCGAACGCAACAGATGGGAGGGCACGATGGCGCCGCCGACCCGATCGCTGAACCCATCGATCGCCGGTGCCCACGGCCGTTTGAGAACGATTCGCACGGTATAGGGATCGGGCGTCTCGATGCGGTCTATGACATTGTACGGATCGCTGACGTTGACGTTGTTGTTCGGATTCCGAAGCGCCGCAAACGTGAAGGCGACATCTTCGGATGTCACCGGCGCGCCGTCGTGCCAGCGCGCGTTGTGAACGAGATGGTAGGTGATCGACCGGCCGTCCGGCGCGATGCCGCCGTTCGCGAGGGTCGGCACGCGCTCGGCAAGATCGGGTACCTGATTGCCGTGCTCGTCGTAGCGCGTGAGGCCGTCAAAAAGAAATTGTGCGATATCGGTTTCAACGGCAAGGGTACCGATAATCGGGCTCAACGTTCCCGGTTCCTGGGTTAGCGCAACGTGGAGTTCCGCCGGCGACTGCGCATCGAGTTGCGGAAGCCCGGGAGCGAGCACGCCGATGATGAACGCGCTCGCCAGCGCAACCCGAAGCAGACGCACCAAGTAATATTTCTCCGGCTCGTGAGGGAAGCCCGCCGCGCAGGCGGCAAATGCATGGCCCGCGGCGAACGGCGGCGACGAGATGAACAACAGCACGTCGCGCATTCAGGATATCCCGCCGGAGCAACTCTCGCCGCAGCAAAAGGCGGTGCTGGAAGACGTCCAGGCCGGACGCGGATTTCTCCCGGCCCCCTATCGGGTATGGCTACATCACTCCGCCATTGCGGAGCGCATGGAACGCTTGGGAACGTATTTGAACAAACGCGGCTTGCTTAGCGAGCGCGAGTTCGAAATCGCCATCACCGTGGTTGGGCAGCAGCTCGATAGCCCCTACGTGATCAACGCGCACATCAACGCGCTGGTGCGCACGGGTCATCCGCCGGAGGTGGTCGAGGCGATCCGCGAACGCCGCCGGCCGACCTTTGCCACCGAGCGCGAAGGCGTGATTTACGACATCGCGATCAACGCCTATGACCCTCAGCCGGCATCAGATGAGCTGTTCGAACACGCAACGCGCGTTCTCGGACGCGACGGGCTCGCCGAACTCATCGTGTTGATCGGCTATTACACCTCAGTAGCGTTAGCGATGAAGATGCACCGCGTGCCGGTGCCGCAGAAATAGCGCGACCGCAATCAGAACCTACGGCGCCTCGCCGTAGCGGGTGATTGCCCGCCGGATCGTCTTCTTGTACGTGTTGAAGAAGCGCTCCGAGTTGTCGTCGCCGGCCTTGATGTAGTCCTCGCGCTTGGTCTGGAACGCGTTGAGGAAGTGCACGATGCCGTAGAACGAGACAACCTCCGACGCGAAAACCGCATCGCATGTGCCGAGGTTTCCAGCCTGAGCATCGTAGAGTGCGGTCTCGAACGGCAGCAGCGGAAGTTCACGCGACCCGGGCTCATCGAGCCAGGCGAGCCGATCAGCCAGTAGGCGCGCAATTCGCGCCATCTCCGCGCTGAGAGCAGTGGTAATGTTTGCCCGAACCCGGCGCCGCTCCATGATGAAGTAATACAGCCCGAGACAGGCCGGCAGTGTGATTCCAAGCAGTGGAATGAGGATCGATGTGGCGAGGTTCAGCACGAGACGAGGCCCTCAATGATTGGACCAAAGCACGACCAAGCTTCCATAAACGAGCCACTTGGCCGCTAAGGCAGCCGGGCGATTAGTCAAGCGCCACGCGCATTGCCCTAAAGTACGAGTTTGGGTTTTTACCTCGTCAGGTACATGGGTTTGGAATTTCCGCCATTCAAGTGCCTCATTTAGGTGCCTAAGGAGAAAGCGTGATCCGACGCGGGTTAACTTTGGTTTGTCTAAGCGTTCTGATCATGGTGATCGCGTTCGGCTCATGGAAGGTCTACACGGAACGTGCGCTTCGTCATTTACAAGCGCGCGAGGACGATCCGAATCCCGTCAAAGCTCGTCGCGTTGGCGGAATCCGCATTTCTTTGTCGACGCCCGTTAACTTCACGCACGTGGTCGTCGACAATAAAACTCTCCCAAACGGTCGCAAGCCGAAGGTGATCATCGATCCTGACGGTCAAGGGGGCGTCGTCGGGGCGCAGTACGGGAACAAGGGGTTTGCGCTGTATCGGCCCGGGCACGCGCCGTCTATCATCAATACGTACAGCCTCGGTATCGGTGACGAGGATGCACAGGCGGCCGATCTTGACGGTAACGGATCGCCGGATATTGTCGTAGGCGGATTGGATAAGGTGATGTTTGTACTCTACAATCCGAATCGCCGTCGATGTCCGAATGTCTATCATTGTACCTGGAAGAGAGCGGTCATCGATAGCATTCACCCATCACACGATGTGCTGGTGGGAGATGTAAATCGAGATGGAAAGAACGATGTCGTCACTGAAGCCGGCGTCTATTTCAACCGGGGGAGAGGACACGCGTGGCAATTTGCGGGGCGAGGTTTGATCCCGCGCGATGGGGAGGGAACGAGTCTCGGCGCTGTCTCGGCAGATGGCATCTTAGATATTTTTGCTCCCTACCAATCAGGGACGCGTTTGGCGCGCTTCGTAAACCCGTTGCATCATGGTGCTGACCCGACTCACCACAATTGGCGAACGCAGGTCATCGATCCCCATCCTCTCTTCGCCGGCAACATGACGATCGCCATCGCGGACATCAACCAGGACGGACGCAACGACATCGTCCTTGCTCCCATGTATGGGGGCGGTGGTCTCGTGTGGTATGAAAATCCGAAGCCCGGAGCTACCGTCTGGTTACGCCATATGATCGACCCGACGGTCAACTTCGTCCACCAAGGATCGCTCCAGATTGGTAACTTCGATGAGAAGGGCGGCGCGGATATTGCCTTCGCGGAACAAGACCAATCGCCAACTCGTCGCATCGGCGTCTTTTACAACGAAACGCGCAACGGCACTCGCTGGCGTCTCCAGGTGCTCTCGACGGACGGCGGGCACAACATTAAAGTCGGGGCGTTGGGGCGCGCTCGCCGGTTGAGTATCGTTTCGGCGCGGCACGGATACCTTGGAGGTAAGAATCCGCTCATTGCCTGGGAAGCCCAGCACGCGCAGCCTAGCAAGTAGGCGGGCTGTGTTTATGGCGAATCCGAATCCGGAAAGCGCCAGCGGCTTTGCGTTAGGCGTGATTGCAACCGCGAAGTAAGGCCACGACGACGAGCGTCAGTAGTGCGGACGTCAGCAGAGAGCCGAGGCATCCCATGCGGCTGCTGAAGAATAGGAACACGTTCGGAGCTGTACCCCAAAGCCGTCATTGTGCTCGGTCGCTGATTTACGTGATCCCCGTCACGCAAATGCGGACGAAACGCCACTAATTGTAATGGAATCGCAAGCTCGGAAAAAGACGCCTGGTATGATTGTGTAAACGGCCTGGCGCGCGTACCACGCAGCGACTAAGCTCGTCTCATGTTGATGTCACTAAAGGAACAGGCTGCGCTGCTCATCCCCTGTCCTCATCCGACAAAAGACGGACGGGCGTGTAAGGCCTACGTTTCGTGGTTTTGCGCCTCATGCAAACGGTTTACGTGCCGAATCCACGTGACTCGTCGCGATCGTGCTCCGGTCTGCCCCCACTGTTCTCACGGTCTGAGCCGTCTTGGGGACCAGTGATGAGCGAGGCGCGCAACGCCGGCATTTCCGATGCCGAGCGGCGCACCGCTAAATCAGTTTGCGCGGCTACCACGGTAGGCGGTGAGGCTTGCAGAGCGATCCCGCGTTGGCGGTGCGATGCGTGCGATCGTAATACGTGCGCCAACCACGTTGTGAGACTCCCCGCGGGGCCGCTCTGCGTGATCTGTAAGCGGCCCGCGACGCCGCTGATGCGGCGGAGCAATGCTCATCGGAACTGAGAAGAGATGTTAGAAAAACAAGTCGAGCTGAGCCTAGTAAGAACGCTACATGCGCTCAAGCTCGCTATCCCTGGTCCCGTTTCTTCTAAGACTGACATTGGCGCAGGCAGCCACCGCATGAGTTATATTTGGCCCTGTGGATGCGCAGGTTTCGGCAGCGATGATGAAGCCCTAACTGTCAACTGCTGCTCAAAGCATTTCGGATTAATCTCCGGTCTGTAGTATAAACCCAATTATTGCAGAGCCTCACTCCCGCGAAAAAAGAACCCGCTAATCCCTTACGGGACGCGGGCTCTGACGTGGTGGAGGTGAGCAGACTCGAACTCCTGACCCCTTACATGCGAAGCAAAACGAGCACAAAAAGCGAGAAGACGAAGAAGCCCCGCAACTCCGGGAAAAACCAATAGCTGCAAGGCTTTTTGTGCCGTTCCGGTTTCCAGGGGCTTCCGCCGACTTCCGCACCTTTCCGCCGAAATGGTCGTCAAATGGTCGTCAAAAAAGCGACCGACTAGGCGGGAGACGTCTGCGATTTTAGTCGTACGCCCCGAGCTCCGCACCTAGCCCGGTCAATTCGGAGAGCGCCTTCTGCCGTTCGATCGCGCGCCGGCTCTTATACGCGAGGACGTCACCTAAGCGGAGTCGACGGTGCCGCCCCACCAGCTCGTGCGCCAAGTCCCCGCGGTCGATGAGGCGTATCAGGTATTGGCGCGAGACACCAAGGAGGTCGGCCGCTTTAGTGGTCTTCAGCTGGTGGTGAACGGCGCCAATCGCGATTGCATCGCCACGGCTGAGGATCTCGACCGCGCCCACGATAGTGCGGCAGATGGCCTCGGGCAGCTCTAGCGGCTGTTGGTCGCAGCCGACAAGCAAAGTAAGCGCGCTCGTCTGAGTCCGCGACAAAACCGCCCCGATCCGTGCAGCCTCGGCGCGATCGCACTCTTGGCCCTCAATGATGTCGACGCCGGGTCGCTCCAGAATTGCTTTCATGAGGCCCAGGGTAGGCGCTAAACGCTATAAACGCAACCTGGCGCTTTGAACGCTCGGCAACGACTTTGAGTTACGCGATCCTCGGGCTGTCATCTAAGACCATTTGAGGGGCATTCTCTCCTGACGGCCAGGGTCTGATTGACAGTTATCCGAGCGTGGCACAGTAGAGCTCGCCAAGTGCGACTAGCTGACTTAGTGAGGGGCCATGAACTCCCAGGGACGGAATCCGTGAGCCGGACGTTGCGTAATTTCACGAGTTGCGGAATTCTGCAACATCTGATATATTGCAACTATGTCGCCTGGCCTTCCGCTAGTCAAGGAGCTGATTGAGGACGCAATGCGGGAGCCCGCGGCGATTGAGGAGGTCGGCGGGCCGGCCGACGCAGTGATCCGCGCCGGGGGGCGTCGCTTTCTGGTTGAGATGAAGAGCGACGCACGCAGCGCCTCGGTCGCCTCGGCGATTTCACAGCTCGAAGCGTATCGTAATTCCTACCCAAACGGCGAGAAAGAACTGCTTCCGATCCTGATTGTGCGGCACATGGGCGACGCTGGGGCAGACCTTTGCCGCCAGAGCGGTGTCAACTGGCTCGACTTTGACGGGAACGCTGACATCCAAGCACCAGACCTCCGCATCAGGATCGTGGGCCGACGCAACAGGCAGCGGCCGAAGCCGCAGCAAGGCGTGAATCCCTTTGCAGCCAAGGCTTCCCGAGTCGCTCATGTTCTTTTGTTGGAACCACGCAGACTTTGGACACGCGCCGAGCTACAATCTGCGACTGGTCTAGACAAGGGCTCCATTAGCCGCACGATCCGAGCGCTCCAAACTGGCGGTTATCTCAAGCCAGATTCGATGGCTCGATCGATCGTGACGGTCGCCGATCCACGAACCCTTTTAGCTGCGTGGGCCGAACACTATCGACCCCGGCCGGCAGCAGCGTATGGCTTACTCTCTACCCGGGATGGCCAGCATACCGAAGCGCGCGTGAATGAAATTCTCGATGCGCACAATGCTACTGCATTTTTCGGTGGGCTCTCTGCAGCGGCGGTATACACAAACTTCGGCTCGTTCCGTCGCGTTCGTGTTTATCTCGAGGCAGATCTAAGTCGAGATATCCGTGACGATCTCAACGTGTCTGACGATCCTCGCGGTCGAAACATCGTCCTCGTCGTCGACGACGGAGGCGCAAAGATCGGTTCAGAGACACGATCGGGCCGCCGGTACACCAGTCCCATCCTTTCCTACCTTGATCTTCAGGATGAAGCTGAACGAGCTGAGGAGGCGCGTGAGGAACTCCGCCGCGTAATCGAGGCACAATGGAAGTAACTGGAACATCTGCCGCAGAGTACACGCCCGAGCGACTAAACCTCATAAAGGCAACATGCTTAAGCGTGGCGCTCGCGTTAGGAGATGAGATTTGCCGGGATGAGATTGTCATCGTCGGCGGTCTCGTACCTGTGTTGCTTTACGGAGAAGGAGCCGATCTTGTCCTCGGTGCTCACGTCGGCACCAACGACTTAGACCTGGCACTCGACCTGGTCATTCTCGATAGTGAACGCTACGAGCAAATCCGCGACCTACTTACTCGCGCCGGGTTCAAGCCCGACGAGAGCGAGGACGGCGCCTTAATCCGTCAACGTTGGCGACATGCTGACGCAAAGAGTACCGTTGACTTCCTTATGCCGCTCAGTCAAGGCGCTGACCCCAGCGGCCGCGGAAAGCTACACAGCCTGACCGGCGATTTCGCAGCGATTAAGATGCTCGGGCTCGACCTCGCCTTGCAAAACAAAGTCATGATCGAACTTGGGGGTCGAGATCTCCAAAATCGGCAAGTGAAACGCAACGTACCGGTTTGCCCAGCTCATGTATTTGTGATCTTGAAAGCGATCGCGATGAAGAATCGTGACAAACAGAAAGATGCCTACGACCTTTACTACGTCCTTCGACACGCCGACAGCGGAGCCGCCGGCTTGGGTCAGCAGCTCGAGGCTTTTAGAGAGCACGCTGCATTCGCGGAGATGATCGCTAGCCTCCGGCGTGACTTCGTAACAATCGACAGTCGTGGTCCCATGGATGTCTGCGCATTTCTTGGCGAAACAGGAAACAACGATTTGGCAGCGGACGTGCTTGCCAATGTCCAAGACCTGTTGCGGGTACTGCAACCGGTCGATCGCTAGGCGCCGGAACGACCCTAAGCACGGATTTTCGCTACTTCCCGGAAACAGAATCTGCAAATTCGAGAAGGAGCGGGCCGAGATCAGGAAAGATACCGACCATCTCACGTGAAGCGCGCAAGACAAACTGGGACACATAGTCGACGGTCAAAGCAATGTAACCCTTTTCTATTTCGTTCTCGATACCTCGCCCGCGATTCTGCGCTGCCATTCGGTACCAGGCTAATGGCGTGCTATGGACCTGAGCCGAAAGAAAGCGATACATCCCGCGAAAAGCGGCCGATGCGTCTCCCATCCGAATCACGATCTTGTCTTGCGAGAGTAGCATAGCAGACTCACCCTTTAAGAGATTCTTCTGCTGTTTCTCTGGTAGCGAAGAGAAAAAGCTATTGCTCAGCAACCGCGCTTGAAGATCACTGGTGTGCTTGTCAAAGCCGGCAGAATCCATCTCAGGCTTCCAAGCGCGGAGCATCTGCAAACGCGAGACATTATCGCGCAAGTGCATGAGCGCCATCCGGGCCTTCCACTCCTTGTTGTCCACGCGTTCAACGCACAAGTAAAAGAAGACAAAGTAGCACTCGATGATGTTTCGCGCTAGCGACGCAATTGAGCTGAAATCCCAGTTCTCAAGCCCGCCGAAGAAAGCACTCCTCGGTGTAAGCTTCAGAACGCTTACAGAGATTACGACAAGCCGAGTGAACAATAGCGTAGCCCACCAGGCTTTGCCGGTCGCATGTCGCCCACCCGAGTTCGCGGAAATGCTCTGCGCGATTAAAACAACACGCTCGAATTTCTTCATTACGTCATCGTAGACGAGCGCGCTTTCTGGCGCGTCCGCAGTCGATCCGAATTCGCCAACGGTTCCACCGTCAGCCGGTTCAAGTATCGTGTCTTCGCTGTCTCGCGGATTCTCGCTCATATGTCAGGCTCTATTGGTCCGCCGAGCCGCCTCTCTGCGAGCGCTGCGTCAAACCATTGATATTCAGCAGGCGTTCCGGCGTCAAGCTCCTGCAACGTTAGATGCAATACCGCGAGGGCATGTCTAAATCGCTGAGGGCTCTTAGAACTGCCACCGGTATAGCATGCAAAGAGCTCCCGCGGTCTGCCTACGAGACTTGAGCAAAGCTCGCTAACCTCTGCATGCTGCAGTTGGTGCCCCAGTTCGTGGGCGAAGCTGTTCCTAATCTTCGCCACAATCAGAAGGGAGTTCATCAGCCCAGGCCCGATCGCGTCGAAAGCCCGTGCGAAGCGGACTTTTTCGTTGAAGGTCCTGCGGGCAACTCTTACGGCATTTGGGTTTTTAAGCTTGCGCTCAACGATGCGGACGAGATAATAATCGAAATATGCGACCCCTCGCAGAATAGCGCCGAGATGATCGGTTCGCCAGTTTCTCGGCCAGAGTGCCTCGTGAAAAGCGCGTTCAGACAGAACATCAACTTGTGGCCACTGATCCGAGAGATGGTCTATCATCGCCATTGGCCGAGGATCGTAGTTAGTATAGGGGATCGTTTCCTTTAGCAGTGCAATTGCGGCGTCGGCCATTGTGGGATGTGCGCGACCGACCATGCGAACTAGCGTGCCCGTCTCCTGCTCGCTTAGAGACAGCTTTAGCCATGACTCCACTGCCGCATTAAAATCATCATTCATTGGTCGCCGCATCCTTTATCCTTTATCCTTATGGTCGCCGACGCTTATAGCTAACGTTTAGTAACGCAGCGGCTTTTTGCTAAGTATCGGCGCCGGCGTCAGGTACAAGATTCAAGTAAGACACTTTCAGCTGGCTCAGAATATCTTCAAAAAACGAATCTCGCTTCAGATTCGGCGATCGATGAATTCTAAGAAGCTCCAACGTCAGCAGCATCCTACCGGTCCGCGATCTATCTGCTGTGGATCCCGATTTAAGATGCCCGTGCGGTGCAATGTCAGCCGGCAGAGCTTCCACGAAGTCATCGACAAGCGAATCCTCGTTTTCGGTCTCCGCCTTCGAAAGACCGACATTCAGCCGCCAGAGCGCCTCTAATCCCGGCATTAAATCGTTAGGCAACGCGCCTAGAGCTTTTAAGAGTTCCGCGAGTTGGAGAAACTCAAGGTCCTTCCCTGCTTCAGAAATGTCTCTTGGCGACTTCAACTGGCGCGACAGAAGATCTAAAAAAACTCGCGTCGCGTACTCGACGAGCGCCCCAGCGCCAATGGTGGGTTCCGCGACGAGCTGTAGCGCAAGGAGGGGACCAATGTCGGTGTCATCATCCGAACCTTGCGTAGAGGAAGCTCGTACGTTTACCCGGACGTTGTGGCCAGCGGGAATTGCCGGCGCCACGGGAACGTGTTTAGAGGCCTCAACCAAGTCCGATACATCGAACGGAAGCTCTCGAAACGGTGGTGCGACGCGCAACCGTCGAACAACTTGGTTGTAGTGGTCTATAAGAGTTATCCAATGCGTTCCACGCAGCTTAAACCTCTCGCCAGTTAAGACCAGCACGCGTATGAGCGATTCGACAATGACGGCGATATTTTGATCGCGTGTTGTAAGTAAGCTGTTGGTGCTAAGCCATAACTTACCATCGGGATCTCGACGCATCACATCCATCATGCCCAATTGGAGTCCGTGCATTGTTGTGCTCGGCAACCAATGATGGCGTGCATATCTCTCATCGGCATGCTCCTTATCAAGAGCTAGCAACATATCGAACATCGACACTTCGCCATATGCAGCGTGAACATCCGGAATTGATTGTTTCAGGCGTGCGATTTCGTCAGCAAGCGCCTTAGCCGCGGCTGAATTTGCTTCGTCGTACCCAAGACGACGGAGAAAATCACTTTGCTTAAGGGGTACCGAATGATATTGCTGCAACGCTTTATCTGGAAAGCGAAAGAGATATTCCGCCTTAGTGGCATACTCGAAGGCCAGGCGCTTCATCGTTATTAATTGTCGGTCAATGCTTTCTCGAAGGATCGCCTGCGCAACAAACGCTACGTCGTAAGATAAGACTAATAGATAGAGCAGCCATAACGCGATCGGATGATCGTCGGTCTCTTTATTGCGTTGGCGCAGGGCAAAATCTCGAAGGAACGTCTTATAGGATCTGCTCGTCCGAGTGAGCAAATGCATGAGATCTTCATTAAGCGGATCTGGCTTAATCGGCTTTGATTTGCTCACCTCGATTTATCACAAGCGTGGACGCCGGCGCAGCGATGAGCCCGACCTTCGACTGAGCTATTGACATGGCTTATAATATACACGTCTGGTCCTGCGGCGGTTAATTTCGTTCCAATTCGGTTCTACGTAGTGCCGGACTCACCAGTTCTGCGCGGACCTTGAGAGCATGGCGACGGGCTAAATGCCGGTTCCAGAGCCTCGATGTCGGCGACTCACGAAAGGACTCCGGTTGCAACAATTGGCTAAACCGGACGGCAACGGCGCGGAAATCAGGGGGTGTAGTCATAGGCAATGAGACTCTTTGAAAACGATGCTCAGCTGGCGAGGGCCCTGCGCGTCCTGAGCGAGGAGGGTTTGATCGACGTCGTCGCAGGCGACGACGGCAAGCCGCGCTTCCAGCTCAGCGCCGCCATCACCCGGGGCGCCGTGAGGCGCCATGCACCCCGTCAGGGCGGATCGAGGCGGTAGCCGACCCGCGCGACGGTATGGAGCATTGCTGCGTTCTCGCCGAGCTGCAGACGCAGACGCCGAACGTGCACATCGACGGTCCGATCGGATTCGATGCTCTCCAGCGTAGCGTGATCCCAGGCCAGCTCGAGAAGCTGGGCGCGGCTGAGTGCGCGTCCTGCGTTGCGAGCAAGGGCGGCTAGTAGTTCAAGCTCACGCGGCTTGAGGTCGAGTGCTCGATCATCCGACCAACGATGAGCGCGCTTGCGAGCGTGAGGACCACGGATAGCGCCGCGGCGCCGTAGCCACGAAACTGCGGAACGACGACGGCGGCAGCCACCGCCGCGAAATAGCCGCTAATCGCGGAGGCGAAGAGCCACACTATCCCACTTGGTAGACCCGACCCAAACGAATTTACGAAGCCGCCAACGAAATAGGCGACGAAACACACCACCAAGCCAGCAGGAACAAAAAGCGCCCAGCGGACCACGTTCGAAGCGACGGACTGGAAGCGGTTCGCTGCGATCGCGGGATGGCCGGGCTGCGCCTCGGAAGCCACAGTCTCCGACTACCAAGCCAGGCGCCTGCTTCCCTTTATAAGCAAAGCATGGTCGCCCACAGCCGTCACTCCGCGCTGCGCGTGGGCACGCAGCAAGGCAAGCGTCGCTCTGTTCATGAAGTGTCGCCTATGAAGTCGCTCTGGGCGTTCGTTCTCGTGATCGGACCTTTTGGCGATTGCAGTTGGAGCAATGGCTGCGGAGGCGGCGCCAGCCGGCGTGCCCCGAGCTGAAGCGGCATGTGTGCAAGGGTCCGGAGACCCGAGTGCGGCACCAACGAGCGTCTACTCCGATTGTGGCGCTGCGGTGGACTTTTTTCGTAATATGAAAAACACCGCCGCAAAGGCCGATGAATTTTATCTCGCTGAATATCGGCTTGTTCGAAATCTATCAGGCGCATGCAGCCGACGCAATCAGGCTCGGGGGCCGTGCCGATATGCTTCGCGCGGACGCCAAGCGCATTTGGAAGAAGCTCGGCGATCACAGTGCTAGCCCGCGCGTGCGGCAACAGGCAAAAGTCTCGTCACAGTGTTTTTTCGCCAACAATGCGGCGGCTTGCCAGAAAGCGTTTTCAGCGGGACCGAACGGTTTCTGACGCTTGCAAAATCATCATTATTTTAAGCACGACAAATGGTAACTTACTACGAGCTGCTTGGTGTAAAACGACAAGCAACGTTTGAACAGATCAGAAAAGCCTATCGCCTAAACGTGGCTGCGTATCATCCTGACATCAACGATGCACCCAACGCGCAAGGCCTAACTATTTTGCTTAATGCGGCCTGGGAAACACTTTCCGAACCCGACCTGCGCGAGAAGTATGACGAGCTGCTCATGACCGTCGCACCAGCGATTGAAAAGAGCAACGATGAAGCGGCCAAAGCTCGCCGCACGAGCGAACCGGCGGGGCCTCAATCGGGAACATCGGCTCACCACTCGGGGCCTAGTGAACAAAAAACAACAGCTGGGCCGACGGAGCCAGATCGCTCTCCTGGGGAAACCATCGCCGTCACTGTCCTCGGCGGCACCATACTTCCTTTTGAGATTATCGTTGAGGTAAGATTGCCAGCATCCGAAACGCAAACCTATCCCGATGGTCCGTATCGTATCGCCATGTACCAAGATGGTCGCTACGTTGTTGTCGATGGCCGCCCGCGCATTATCGCTAACTTTGCTCGCAGCGTGGCGATCTTTTTTCGGGCCTGTAAGATGTCGGGACTCACCACGTATCAACGCGGTCGTTTGGCAGCCGGTAGACCCGCCGTACTGCCTAACGCATAACCGTGTGGGGGCCGAGGATTATGGCAGGGGAACTTCCCAGACCGTCCCGCATAGATTGCAGATCGTCTGAAAGTCGTCGAGACGGATGGAATTATGAACGTGCCCGTCCGCGGCGCTGGCCGGCCAGCCAGGATCGCTTTCGCTCTCACGCTCCAAGCTAACGATTGTAATATTTGGGGTCCGCCCCGCTGCAAAGCCGAGTGGCAAACAAATCGTCGCCAAACAACAGGCTTGGCCACCCCTCATGTGGCCGGGCTCTACGGTCTCGCTAGCCACTGTCCAGCCTCGATTCGCGAGCCAAGTCAATGCATGCGCCTTCCTGGTCTGCCCCGCGCCGTCGGCAATAAACCTTACTGTAGCGAACTGGCGCATCTATTCCTCAAAAGGAACGATAGTAATCCGGCGGTTGCTGTAATACTGACGAGCAGGCCCGTCGCGAACCGAAGGCCGTTCGTCGACGTTCGCCAACCGGCGAGTTGCGTAGCGCCATCAATCAGAAACAGCGCGAACGCGAGCAAGAACAACGGGACAGCAATCTTCGCCACTACGAGCCCGATTGGTGAGAAGACAATGCCGACGCAGAGCCCAGTACAGCGAGCGCAAACATGGAACTGCCTACGACGAATAAAAACGATCGGTCAGAGCGCTGGTGGCAGCGCAGCATGCCAAGGTACGGGCTATCCGCGAAGGCGCGGATCAACGCCGCTTCCATGGCGGCCTGCCACTTCGCAGCCCATGTAGGTGCCGAGTGCTGGCCGGAGGTTCGACCGTGTGACCTCAAAAGGCCCACACCGATACCAACTTCAGATGATGACGTGAGCGACCGACGAGCCTTTGGGGTCAGCACCAAAGCGATTAGGCCCGTTCGTCCCTGCGCCGCAATACCAAATCAGCAACACAATCGGACCTACCGCTGGCACGAGGTTGATCAGAATCCACCAGCCCGAACGTCCGATATCATGAAGCCGGCGAACGGCTATCGCAAGATTCGGCAAGAGAAGAACGATTGCAAACAGAGACCATACAATCGAACCGAGCCCAGTGTGGACTAGTTCGAACACAACCGCAATGGCAAAAAGTACGAGTTGAAAGAGCGCGAAATACCAAAACTCGGCTCGTCCTGCCCGCCCCTGAAACGTGACGTACTTTCTAAGCGCGGTTTTAACAGCAAGAGAGAAGCTCATGGTTATACCGCCGATCATCGTTAGAAGCTGCACTCATAAGTTGCACGAACTCAAGCAAGCGCCTCTTTGGGCTACGAGCTCAGCGGACGGTCGTCGTGGTATGCAATTATAGCCTGACGCGCAGTGCGTACTGCTAAAGATCGGCCGGCGAGCCTTGTCGGCGAATGCAAACGGGGGATTGCGAACAGTAGAGGCGGCTCTACACAACCATTTGGAAATAGGAGCTTTAGGCATTGCCCGTGAGCGGCGCTTCGAAGACTCAATCGCGTCTCAGTATGGATGCGCTCTTGTTCCTGAGTTCGTATGCCTTGATGTTCATTGCCCTTTCGTTTCGCTTCGATGAACCGCGGCTGAAGTGGAGTTGCATTGGCCTTGCCGCTGTTGGCATTCTCGGTGCGAGATATATTATTCGCAAGCAGAGCGAACGTACTCCGCAAATCGTAACATTAACTCGCATCCAGGATATTGGCCCCGACGTAAGCGGTTACATCGCAACTTACCTGATGCCTATTATCGTAGTAGGCACCCCGACAACTGGAGATCTCATAGCATATGGGATCACCCTTTGCGCCATCGGTTTCGTTTACGTCCGAAGTCGGATGGTGCAGTTAAATCCAACCCTGTACTTTTGCGGTTATTCACTCTTTGGCGTCGAGACTCGTGATGGCTTTAAGGGATACCTACTGACTGGCCAAGAACCGAAGCAAGCGCAACGCTACAAGGTGCTCCGGCGTGGCGATGTTCTCTTCGACACGGGGGTGAGGGTTGAGGCAGAAAGTTCGGAAGAGCCCGCAAGCTCGTGAAGCTGGAACGGTTAATCTCATCGTCGCTTGGCGCAAAGGTAAGGGCTATGACTTCGGGTCAGTCATGACTGCTGATGAAGTAAGCGAAGATTTCCGCCATTTACTTAATGTCACGGAAATGCGCCTTCGTCAATTGACCGAAGTCGAATACTCACTTGAAGGCGACGTAGAGACCGACGAATATATGGTCGCTCCTCTGGAGGCTCCGGAGGTCGATGACGATGAATCGCGTCCTCGTCGCGGGCGCCGAGCTACGTCAATAAGCTCAGCGGACCCCGTCGCTTTCCGCAACGCCATAGTTGCGCTAGGCGGTATGCAAGAGGTGGGTGCGAAGGATCTTCGCGCCAAGCAGATCGTCTTTTACGCTATTGTCCGAGGAGTTGATGAAGAAGATCGTACAGCGTACCTTCGTCATCTTAACCCGATGAAGCTGGCTAAGCCCGGCGTCCGATTCTTAGAATTCGGCGATACCCTTTCGCGACTCGAGTCGCCAGTTTTCGTTATGGATGACAAATTTGACCTGATCATCCGACCTGAAGAAATTGCCATTCTAGACGCCACCTTCTTCCTAAACCTCTTCTACAGCGTTAGCGGCATTGACGAACGACTTGACAGCATGGTCGAGGAAGCGTTAGCGAATCTTCCAATTGACGAGGATACGGAGGTGATGCTCGTCGATCTTTGCCGCGGACGAAAGCGTTATCAAAGTAAGCTTGCAAAGATTGTCGCCAGCGGACATATGGGGAACGTCAATATGAAAAGCTTCCGAGCAGCTCTTCGGCAACATAAACTGCCAGTGCGGCGCTTCATTCGCGACGGATCAATTCATGCTGGTAAAAACGATGGTGAGTTATTGCTTGCTATCCTGAACCAAGATTTGTTCAAGGGCTGTCTAACAGGTGAACCTTACGCCGCAGGTAGCAAGCGAAAAATGAACGTTGCTTAGGCCGCTAAGTCACGGAATATTCAGTAATCGTTTCAGCACCAGCCCTGGCATCTCGTCGTCGGTCCGGAATTGCGTGGTCATACGGTTCGGGACGCCAATGTGTAGGCCGTCCCTGAAGGCGTCGACCGACGTGATGCTTGCCAATGAAATCGAAATATTACGACGGCTTCCAACAAAGACAACGCGTCGGTCGCCGATCGCGAGTGTCCCATGGTCGTCCGCCTGCAGAACGTGTTCTGTCACGGATCGTCCACGGTTCTGGCCAACCCGAAAGCGGATGCCGCGCGCGACTGGAATCGAGAAGCCTGCTGAACCGCCGGCGTACCGCCGCACGGCCTTTTCCTCAAAGTACGTCGCGGGCACTTGAATATGAAACTGCTCTCCTGGTTGCGTTGCAACGCCGATCGGGCGAACGAGAGGAAGCGGACCCGAGAGTAGCGCGATTCGCCGTTGATTCATGAGCCACTGCATCAATGAGTCGAGATATTGCCAAGTCGCGGACCCGAGGTTCCCCGTGAGAGTCGTTCCGAATGAGCATTTCCACGATGAGAATAATGGGATCTTCTCGTTCATCGTGTCGGCGGTGATAACTGCGATGAAGGTTGTCTGCGGCCAGCCTCGCCTTTCGAATCGAACGATCTCGTCGATGCGGAAGAAGCGACCGTAAGCTTTGCCATGTTGTCCTCGATTCGCGCCTTTCAGGATAATAATGCGCGTGGACGTCAAGACCATTGCTTCGGCCGGCGCGGCTTGCACTTTCATGAGCACTGACTCACCGGCAACCAAAGTCTTCTGCAGCATTGCTTCCAGTTCGGGTTCAAGCGTGGAGAATGGCGGAGGCGACGCCGAAAGTCCAGAAAGGTGCATCGCGTTCAGCGGAACAACAGGCGCGGGAACGGCCGCATATCTGCGCGCGCCTGGTCGAGCAACTTGCGTTGCTGAATTGCGGCCGCACGCGCTGCCGGCGCTTGCGATTCAGCACGAAGCGCAATCTGCTTGAGTCCTTCGGGACCAGCGCGAAACGAATTACGCGCCTGCGTTCGCTGTTGCGCAAACCGCAACTTAACATCGCGCACCTGTCCTTCGATCATATTAGGTTCGAAGCGGAATCGGCGGGCTACGCCTTCGCGCCAGGCGAAGAGCCCTAGCGCCTTCTGGCCTCCGATACCATTAACGCTGTAAACACGTTGGTCAATGTCTAGGGCAGTCTCGATGTTCCAGGCAGTTAGCCGCGCAGTGAGTGCTGGGCCAATCCCTTTGATCTTTGCGTCTTTAATGAAGTGGGCATCAAGATGGTCACGTCTCGCCTTCTCTTCACCGGTCTTGTTAATTTGCGCTAATTCACGATCGTATGCCGCCCGTTGGTCCAGGAGCGTGCGGCGCAACGTCTCCAGCCGATTGCGGTACGTGACAAAGTCCCGGCCTTCACAAATTGTCCTCAACGCAAGATCAGCATCATTATTCGCCTGCTGCGCCTCGGCTAATCGCTGGCGACGGCCGGCGAGCTCGGCGCCGCCTCCAGAGCGTCCGAAGAACCATACGGCTAAAAATGTTCCGATCGCGTAGAATTCGTAGGTTCGGACCTTTGGAATCAACGCAACGACAACGGTGAGGAACGCGAGTGTTGCCAACACACCGATGAAAATACGCGTCCGCTTACGTAGAGTAGCGCCCATGGGCGCGGGCGTTGTCGATTCGGCCGCCGGCGGAACGTACGGCACGTTCGGTGGCAGAACTTTGGAGATTTCGGACCACACGCGCTCGACTTCTGCGTCGGGAAACGTTGCCCAGATGGAGTCGTCGACCGTCCCGGTTGGTGAAATGAGCGTTGGGGCCGCGAAGTATATAATCTGCGATTGCAGTTCGATGGCGCACCAGGGGCACGACATTCCCTTGAGATGCCGGTGCGCCGGAGTGACCGTGCATGCAACGATGCTACGCTCAAGTTCCGTTAAGGCTGACCGCCATTCACTTGCGCTGGGGCGCTCGTGCGCTTGCCCACGGAACGCGCGCTCGAACAACTTTGCAACTGCTGGCGTGACGGCTGCCAGCGTTAGCGACGCGGGCGGCGGTTTGAGACCAGCACGCGCTGCGCGGTCGTCGTAGAAGTAGTTGCCGCTAGCAATGTGCTCCCCGATGTTGGTCGGGTCGTTTGCACCTGGATTTGGCAGGCGGCCCATGAATGGGTGCTTCCCAACGAACAGCAGCTGAAAGATCATTACTGCCATCCCGAAAGCATCGCTCGAAACCTGGCGATCCACGCTCCCGAAGGCCACACTTTGGAGTTCTGGGGGTTGATATTCCGGAACTCCGACCTCGCACCGGAAGACGCGGTTCGACGCACGAATCTGGAAGCTGTCGCAGTCGATAAACAGAACGCGCGCGTCGTCTTGGACGACTACATTGTTCGAGTTTACGTCGCCAACAATTATACCGCGGGCATGTAGCCCTTCGAATGCCGCAGCGAGGTTCCCCGCGGCATGCACGAGCATCTGCCAATTAGCGTTCGGGAAGGCCTTCAGGCGACTCTTTGCGCCGAGCATCTCGTGTAGCTGCTTTTGACTGGCGAGTTTCGGCATCTCGAAGCCAACCGGGACATTGCCGGCGTCGCACACGACGCGTATCGGCCACGCTGCAGCGCTAAGAAGAGTTGAGTCAGCGATGCCGGTCATTGCGCGGAGTTTTTCGGTTTTCAGCGGCGCAAGCGGTTTGAGGTAAATCTTGACGGCGCGGTTTGCGGCGGTCGGTGATGCCCAAACTGAACCCTCGCCTCCTTCGCCGAGTTTGGTGCGAAGCTCGATGACAGTGCCGTTCGCGTCGAGAACCTTCATGCGCTTTCCACCCGGCACGCAACAATGATTGACTTATCGTCGTCCGTCTTTGCGTTTATGCGATCGGATGAGAGGAACTCGACGAGCTGCTCCTTCGTCGCGGCGGGCGATTCAGAGCCGCGAACCGTACCGACGAGCGGGTGGAAAAATCCCGGATGTGCAGACTTTTCTGCTTCGTTTAGGGCGATGCGTTGAAGACCATCTGAGAACATGACAAAGTCGGTCACCGGACCAAACTTCGCGAGGTGTAACCGGGTGTGTGAGTCGTCCTGCGTAACAAAGAAAGTCTGATTCGCGTACTCGCCGCTGTCGGGCCAGATGGGTACCTTGAGCTCGGCTTCGTCCTTCACAATAATGGCGCCGTCGCCGATCTGCCCGCAAATCGTCGCAGAGTCGCAGGCGATGACATACAACAACGTGCACGCATAGTCTCGAGGATCTTCGCCTTCTACCTCTGCGCGATTTCTTACGCGCTCACGAATTTGGTTGACCCACTTACGCATCTCGTCAGGTGTAAGCGCCGATGAGCCGCGTAGAGAAACAAAAGACGCGGCGATGGAACGCAGGGCGTCGGAGACTATTTCCGCACCGGCATCGGAAAACTTCGAACTGCCCGCACCGTCGCAGATCACACCGATGGCAGCCTCGCCGCCGTCAGCATCATCTACAATACGATACGCCTCGCGATCTTGGCACGGCAGGCCGTTCGCTACGTGCGATGTGCCGGTCGCCCGCGCGTTTATGACCTGCCACACTTTAGGTGGCGGCGGTGATCCAGCCGGTCGGCGCGGGCAGCGCCGCCGTCGTTCCAGGCGCGCTCCGTGACACGCTGCTCATCGACTTCGAAAGCCAAGAGAAGAGCTCGCGAAAACGTAGGCCGTCCAACTTTGCAGCCGGCCGTTCCGCGGGGCAGATTGCGTTGAGCCTGCCGAAATCGACGTTTGGACCCGCACCGACGCCATAGAACGAGAACGCCTTCGCCGCTTCGCCCGCATGGACGAGTTGACTCGCATTGAGTACCGAGTCAGTTGGACTGCCGTCGGTAATGAGGAAGACCCACGGACGGTAATAGGCCACACCATTGTCCTTATACATGCGCTTTCGAGCATCAAGAAGGCGTAAGCCCTCTTCGATTGCCGCACCCATTGATGTCATACCATCGGCCTGTAGATACGGCGGCTCGAATGTCTGAGCGCCAACAAACTCCTGTACCGTGGTCGGCGTTGAGCCGAACGTAACAATGGCAACTTCGACGCGTTTCGCAGCTAGTGGATCGGCCGTTAGTTCATCCTTGAACGTTCGCACTCCAGCGTTCAGCTCGGCGATCGGCGAGCCGTTCATCGAGGCCGATGTGTCCAATAGCAACACGCACGGAACTCTCGGTTCGGGATTTTCCGCGAATTCAATGGCAGCAAAGCCGTCGGTGACCGCGGGTAAATGCTCGACGTAGGGAGTCTGGAAACCCGAATCCTGATTCACCCTTAGTCCTTTTGTTTGGGATGCGGCGTTCACCGCAGTGGTGCGAAAGAAGTTGACTCGCCGAACGGAAATTGACGCTCATCGAGAACGGATGCCTAGACTTTAACGCGGCGCCCACAGTCCCCGCCCGGAGGGACCCGCCCCGAGGACCGCGCTAACTGTGGCTTTTGGCTCGCCAAGCAAGATTGAATTACTAAGCAAAGTAAGCTTAAGAACGTTGTGGCGGAAGGGAGTGCTTCGCTCGCTTGTGCTGCTTGAGGCCGTAGGGCGGTGGTTGTGGCGCCCACGAAAGACGCGACGCGAGGAGTGTGATACATTGTGGGCTGGCGTTTTCGCAAAGCTTTTCGGGTTCGTGGTGGCAGCGCGCGACCACGAGCGCTCGTCACCGCGAAGTTACACTTGGCCGCCTGGACCGTGGTTGCGCTGATGCTGTGCCCTCGTTGGTTCGCAGTTGCTGCAGAAAGCGCAATGCCAAATCGCCTCCTAACGCCGGGAGCGACGCTATCCGTAAGCGCTAACGACATTTGTTTTCGCGGGTACTCGCGCCTGGTTCGCAATGTCCCGAGCCCGTTTAGGCGGGAGATCTACAATGAGTACCATGTCGAAAACTTGCCAGGGAAACACGAACTCGAGCATCTCATTCCCCTCGAACTGGGTGGCTCGAACGACCGCCGGAACTTATGGCCGGAGCCATACCACATTACTTGGAACGCGCACGTCAAAGACGTCCTCGAACGTAAGCTTCATACTCGTGTCTGTGCACGCAAACTGAGTCTGAGAGAAGCGCAGCGGGCCATAGCGACCGATTGGATCGCGGCCTATCGGCACTTTGTGGGTCATCCACCAACAACCAAGTATCAGACGCAATGATAAAAAATCAGAAGGTCTCGGAAGTTCTCCATGGTCGCGAACTTGTGACCGTGACGTCGGAAGCTGGCCTGCAACGGTGGCGTTTGGAGCTGGCTCGGCGATGACTGTTCTAATGGATGCAGCTCCTCCCTCACTGTCGCCGGGCTTCACAAGTACGGTATGCCAGAGTGGTCGCTCGTCCGAGTACGCCCGCTAGAGGCGCAATCAACGTGCAAACCAGAGTGCGAATCCAACAGTTCATCGAAGGCGACAACCTAGCGTTCGACGTCATTACGCTATTGCTATCATACGCCTTCATCCTGCTTGCTGCATGGAACGATAGCCTACTCGGGCTTCCGCCTAACGCATTCACCTGGGCTGCGGAATTTGCTCTTGCAGCGGGACTCGCGTGCGAAATCAGTCTGCGCCTAATCTTCGCGCAGAAGCGTCACTGGTACTTTTATCCGCTGGTCGTCGTCGACGCAGTCGCTGTACTAACGGTTATCCCTGGGTTAGTGTACATCACATTTGCTCGCGTCGTCCGGTTGCTGGTAAGCGGCGGACGCATGCTCAAAATCATCGATAGAATATCGCGATCGCGTGGAAACCCGTATCTTATTTTGTTGGTATACCCATTCATTGTGCCAAGCGTTGCTGCCCTGTTTTACGTTTGCGAGCGAGAAGCGGCAAATGCTCAAGTGCACAACTATTTCCAGTCGCTGATCCTTATGATGTCCTATTCTGCAACAGTGGGGCTGGCTTCAAATCATCCGGTGACATACATTGGAAAGCTCATATGTGGACTGATGCTATTGCTCGGACTGATGTGTGTGTCGATTATTGGGAATGCCCTAACCGATCGGTATACGGTACTTCGGTCAACAAGCTTTGATGCCAAGAAACACGACTCGTCTGCGTGAGCAGCTTGCTAGGACGACTACGGGTGGGCTCGCTAAGTGTCCGGAGGTAGGTTATTGCCTCCGGTGCGCTTGCCGCTTAGCTCGGCTCTATTCACGCCGGGACAGCCGCCAAGGAGTAGACCCGGCTCCAATTAACCAATAAACCAAGGAAGCGTTTGGATGCGACTAGGACCGGCGATCGGCCCATAGGCATTGCGCTCAGGCTCTGCGCTCACCGGACCTCTAGACGCGTTAACGGACCACGGGTAGTTTCATGATAGTGCTCTGGACGATACTTGCCGCGCTGCTCATTCTGCTGCTGATCCAAGTTGCGTTGCCGATACTAGGCTTCTTCATCATCATGCCGTTCATCATGATCGGCCGCGCCGTAAAACCGCTGAAGATTCCGATGTGGTTCATCGGGCGTTATGGTTCACTCGCAATCGAGGCATGGCTCGTGGTGTGGTTGACGCTCATAATTGCGGAACACTTCGATGTCTGGCTCGTCGGGCTGTTCATCGAAGAAGCGCTCTTCTTGTTTTGGACATTCAACACGCTCTACGTCTTCGATCTCAGACTATTTCAGACACAGAGCGGCGTCTGGGCAGCCGACCTGGAGCCTGCCGGATGAATGTCGTCCTTCAGTACGTGGTCGCTGTCGTTTGCACGCTAATCGCCCACTTCTTTCAAACCTGGTTCTCAAACGTGGCCTCCGCATTTGGCTTGATGATGAGCGAGGGCGTTCGACGATCTGTAGCGCGCCACACTCCGACGTCGGGTGTGGTCAGCGAAGGCTATCAAAAAGGGTTGTTGCGATCCCAACTCTTTGGTGCGTTGGCGAGCGGTATCATCGCCATTATTGCGGCTGCAGTGCTCGGAGCATTGATCGCGTACTGGACGCCGTCGGCGAGCTGGATACCGGGGCTCTGGTTTCTGGCCATTGCGTTCTATTCTCTTGGGTTGTTGCGCATTTCGATTTGGCTGTTTATTAAATCGTTCTTTGTTTCAGTCGGCTCGCTTCAGACCTCAATGCTGGATTGGCAAGTGAAGAACGGACTCGTGGAGCGTTCGCCGTGAGGTCGATACGTTGAAACGCCATGAAAATTTGACGATGCCGTCCAATCTCGGCGCGCCCATCGAACGGAGCTACGCGCACGTGTGTCTGGACGGCCCCTACCCGATCCTGGTTCCGGCCGACACATTCGCGAGATGACCATCGCGCTGCGTTGCTTGAGTCGCGTGGTGCTCCACCCCGTCCCCGGCACCTGATGCAGCCGCTTTTGCGCCGGCACGAGTTCGCCGCCGCTGCATGCGCCACGTTCGCCGCGGTCGTGGCGTATGAGGCGCATTTTCGCTGGCCCTACCACACCTACGACACATTCCGGTGGCTGATCGCGCTCGCCGCCATCGCGACGGCCTACCTCCTACGTACGCGTCCGATCGCACTGACTGCGTGCGTCGTGATTGCGGTACTTTTCAATCCGATCGCACCGCTGCGGATGCGCGCCTACCAGTGGCAACGATACGATACGTTGGCGATGGTCGTGATGGCCACCGTCGCGGTATACGCCTTCAGCCTCGCACGTAGTTTAGGCGTGAGGCGCTGATGGTGCGGCGTGCTTTGTTTGGCTTAGCCATCGGCGCGTTCATGCTCGCACTGGCCGCGATCGCCGCTGTGCTCGGCCCCGTGCTCTCGCGGCACTACGGTCCGCCGTTACCGCTTGCACAACAGACGGTCACCCGGCGCACCCTCGAGCTCCCCAAGTTAGCGCGTGAAGCGCTTCAGCTTTATGGGAGTCCCGCACGGGTGAAGAGACGAGCTCGATGGTTTTTCGCGACGGCGACGGCAACCCAATGCGTAAGAGCAACTTCATTCGGCGCGATTTCAAGCCGCTCTTACCCGAGCCCGCCTACCCGATGTGAACTCCACTCGCTGCGCCACTCAATCGAATTCATTCTTGATCGAAGAGGGTGCCGACCCCGTGCTCGTCGCGAAACGCAATGGCCACTCTAGCACGCGCATGGTACTCGATCGATATGGTCACCTATTCGAGGGCCATCGTCGACAGGCGGCTGAGACGATGGATCGTGTCTTCGCGAAGGCCAGCATTGGTCGTCAAATGGTCGTCAAAGCGGCGGACGATGGCGGGCAAAAGAAAACGCCGATCCCAAAAAAGCTTTTAGAATCGGCGCTAAAACGTGGTGGAGGTGAGGAGACTCGAACTCCTGACCCCTTACATGCGAAGCAAGTGCTCTACCAGCTGAGCTACACCCCCACGGGCCGACGGCGATTATACGGGTGTGGTTCGGCCCTGTCAAAGGCCGGGGTCGCACCCGGGCGCAGCCCCCTACATCCGGGGAGGGGCGACGGGGTACCTCCCGATACCAATGCTTCATGAAGGCTGAAGCGGCGCTCGCGTCCACGGCGCAGGTCGCGGTCGACGTCCAAGGGGTCGTCGTCCGGTACAACCGCGTGCTTGCTTTGGACGGCGTCTCGCTGTGCGTGGAGCGCGGTACGGCCCTCGGGATCGTGGGGCCAAATGGTTCCGGGAAGTCGACCCTCCTTAAGACCGTGGCCGGGCTGATCCAGCCCGATGCCGGCACGGTGCGGGTGTTCGGCGATGCGCCGAAGATGCTGCGGCCCGGCGCGATCGGCTACGTGCCGCAGATCGAAGAGGTGGACTTCAGCTTTCCGGTCAGCGTGCGCGACGTGGTCTCGATGGGGCGTTACCCGCGGCTTGGACCGTTTGCGTCGTTCCGCGCCGCCGATAAGCGTGCGGTCGACGATGCGATCGCCGCACTCGATCTCGGCGCGTTTGCCAATCGGCACATCGCCGAGCTTTCGGGTGGCCAGCAGCAACGCGTGTTCGTCGCGCGCGCGATCGCGCAAGCGCCGGACCTGTTGCTGCTCGACGAGCCGACGACCGGGGTGGACGCGGCAACGGAAGATGCGCTGCTGCACATCGTGCGCGACCTCGTGGCGGGCGGCATGCCGGTGCTGATGACCACGCACGATCTCGATCGCGCCGCCGACTGGTTCGACCGGCTCGTCGTCGTGGATCATCGCGTGCTCGCCGACGGTGATCCGCAAGCGGTACTGAATTCGGGCGCGTATGCGTCGATTCGCGAACATACGCACACGCACGGCCACGTGCGGAGCGACTCGTGAGCGAGGAAGATACCAGCTGGGACGACCGTCTGCGTGCCGTGCTCACCAATGAATGGCAGAGTTCGGACCATCTTGCGGCGCGGCTTCACGCCAAGCCCTTCACCGTGCTCGCACGACTCAAAGACATGATGCGCCGCAACCTCGTCGAGCGGCGGCTGGTCAGCAAGTCGCAGCCGATTCCATCGGGTAAGGGACGCGTCGGTAAAGCCACGCAGGTCGCGCAGTTCCGCCGTATGCCGATCGGCCCGGCGACGTCCGACACAAGCGAAAAATAGTTCGCGGAATGGATTCGCCTCTCGGGCTCGCGCGCGAGCTCTGGCGGAGCGGCGATCGTTTTGCCGCGCTCGGTGCGGCCCGCAAAGCCGTGGAGCTGGCGCCGCGCGATGCGCACGCCCAAGTGGTATTTGCGGTCATTCAACGGCAGATTGGCTACGTTGACGGAGCCGTTCTCGCGCTCGAAGCTGCGTGCGCGCTCGTGCCTGACGATGCGGAGATGTTACGCATGCTCTCCGACGTGTATCGGCGCGCGCGGCGCGTGCCCGAGGCGTTGCATGCGGCGGAACGCGCGCTCGAACGCGACCCATCGCTCGCGAGTTCCGTATGCCTCGGCTATGCGCAGCTGGCGAACGGCGCGCTAGCCGAAGCGGAAGCGACGTTTCGCGCGATCCTCGCCGGCGCCGGCTCCGATGCGCGCGGATGGTTCGGCCTGGCGCGCGTTGCGGGCGCACGCGCCGATTGGCCTGCGGCGTTGGCTGCGCTCGAACGCGCCCGCGAACGTGCGCCGAGCGACCCCGACGTGCGCTATGCGCTCGCGATCATGCACTTGCGCTTCGGCCGTTACGCCGAAGGGTTCGCTGCGTATCCCGCGATTATGGATACCGACTCCGACGGCGCGCGGTACTTCTATCACTACCAAGGCGTGCCGCGCTGGAACGGCGAGGCGCTCAACGGGCGGCGTCTCGTCATCGCGGCGGATCAGGGTCTCGGCGATCACATCATGATGTCACGCTTCTTCGCGGCCTTGCCGGCCGGCTCGCCGCCGCCCATCGTCGAGACTCCACCCGCGCTGGTCGCGCTTTTCCGGCAGAACTTCCCGGACGTGCGCTTCGCAGAGTTCACGCATTGGCAGCCGGCGGCAACGTGGGACGTACAGCTTCCGGTCACGCAGCTTCCGTGCGTGAACGGGATCGCGAGCGCGGCCGACATTCCGGGTGCCGCGTACTTACACGCCGACCCGCGTTTAGTCGACGCGTGGCGCGACCGGCTCGGCGCGGACGGCCACGTGCGGCACATCGGCATCGTGTGGCACGGCAACGCGCAAAACACGCGCGATCGCTGGCGCGCCGCACCGCTGCGCTTCTGGGAGCCGCTGGCAGCCGTGCCCGGCGCGCGGTTCCATTCGCTGCAGCTCGATGCGGATGACGCGGACATCGCAACGGCGCCCTTTGCGCTCGCCCCGGCGCACCGGCTGCTGGGCGACATGAACGACACGGCCGCGGTGATGACCGCGCTCGATGCGGTGATCAGCGTCGATACGTCGACGCTGCACCTGGCCGGCGCGCTCGGACGGCCGGCCTGGTTACCAAATCCGCTGGTGAGCGATTACCGCTGGCGCATCGACGGCGCCGAAACGCCGTGGTACGACAGCGTCCGCATCATCCGTCAAACGGCGGCCGACGATTGGACGCCCGTGTTCCGTACGATCGCCGCTGAGTTGAGCGCGTTCACTTCGCGAGAATATCCGGGTCGATGATCTCGGTCGCCGGGAACGCGCGGGCGATGAAGTTGTACTTCGCCATGGTGTTGATCAGCGGTTGAATTCCAGCCACGTAGACCGAGGTGCCGTTGGTGACGCGCGGCATCCGGTCGATCGTCGCTTGCGGGATGCCCGAGTAGGCGGCGAGCATCGGCGCCGTTTCTTTCGGATGGGCGTTGGTGTACTTCGCGGCGGCCGCAACCACGCGCGCGAACGTCTTCACCACGTCGGGATGCTTCAAGGCATAGTCTTTCGTCGTGAACCAGACCGAGAAGATGAACTCTTTGCCGAACGTGTTGTACGCCGGGATGAGGCGCACGTTGCCGGTGTCGAGCGCAGCTTGCGCGGGCGGAAAGGATGCTTCGCCGGCCACGACGCGGTTGGCCTCGACGGCCGCGTATGATGCGGACATCGGCAGCTCGACGAACTGCAGCTTCGCGGATTTCCAATCGCCGCCCGCTTCGTCGATCTCTTTGTACACCGCGAGTTGTCCGAGATCGTGGATGAAGCTCACCGCGGTCGCGCCGCCGACGCCGAGATCCTTGACCGATTTGATCGGCGAGTTGACCGGCACGAGAAAACCGACGTAGGGTTTGCTGCTCTGGTACATCGCGCCGGTTGCGATGATCCAGAACGGTACGTTGTGCAGATACGCATCGAAGATCGGCGTGATGCTCGACTTCCCGATGTCGTACGAACCCGACGTGACGGCGGTTGCGATCGCGGAGCCGTTCGGTGAAGATTTGTCGAGCTGCACGTCGAGCCCGGCATCTTTGAACATCCCGGTTTGCTGCGCATACAGCACCGACATCATATCGTCATTCGGCAACACGCCGACCCGGACGACTTGCAGATCGGCCGTTCTCGCAGGCCCGGCAAAGAGCACGAGCGCGAACACGAACGGAACGAGGCGGGCGAGGGCGCGAAGGGACAAGGTCATCGTCAAACTCCTCGGGTGATTCAGCTAGATGGCCGGATCGTCGTCTGCGGCGTGCAGGACGCGGTAGCGTCCGTCGGCGCGCGGGGCGAGAAAGCCCCATTCGGCCAGGGCAAAGAAGACTTCGCTCGTGAGCGAGCGCTCGTGTTTGTTCGGCATCCCTGCCCAGCGCATTGCCGCCTCACCGACATCGATCACGTTGTCGACGATCAAGAGCGAGCGCACGAAGTCGGTGGTGAGCTTCGCGCGTTCCATGCGCCGCGAGAGCGACTCGAGCGCCGCATCGAACGACGACCCCGTCATCGGCGGTTCCACGTCGTGATGGGCGGTGGGCTCGGATGCCGCAAACGCTTCATCGTCATCTTGTTCGTCGAGCACCGGCGCTGGCGGCGGAGCAGCCTCTTCGAAATCCGCTTCGGGCGGTTCGTACTGCCAACGCGTGGGCGGCAGCGGAGCGCGTTCGGCTTCGTCGGGCAAGAACTCGACGGCTGCCGGTGTGGGCGGCACAACGAAGCGCTGCTGCGGTTCGATTGCCGGCGCGGGCGCGGGGGGCGGCGGTGCGGGTGCCGCGGCGACGGGCAGCGGAATGATCTCCGGTTCCGGTTCGATTTCCGGCAGCAACGGCAACGGTCGCGCGCTCGGCAACGCGATCCTCTCACCGCGGCCGTTGTTGTCGCGCTGCATCTCGATCTTCGCGATCGACGGTCCCGCGCCGACGAGTTGCGGATTGCGTTCCAGCACAACTTCGGCGATTTGCGGAAACACTTCCGCCAGCGCGACGGCGGCGGTTTGCAGCGGCGTGACGTTGAGCACGCGCGGGCGCGTCATGATTGCGAGCAAGATCTTGCGCGCGACGAGTTCGGGCGACACCATCGTGTCGCGCCGCGCACCGGGCATGCCGGCCCGCGTCATGAAGCCGGTATCCACCGCACCCGGATCGACGTACGTCACCGCGATGTCGAGCGCGACGAGTTCGCGGCGCAAGATCGACGTGGCGCTGCGCAACGCTGCCTTCGACGGCGGATACGCGCCCATGCCCGCCACCGGAACGCGTGCGACGCCGCTGCCGACCATGAATACGTGGCCGCGTGAGGCGCGCAATGTGGGCATTGCCTCGCGCGTCAACGCGAGCGGTCCGAGCACGTGCGTTCCGAACTGCGCGAGCAGCGCGGCATCGCTTTGCATCGCGATCGGACCGCTGGCTGCTGCGCCGGCGTTGTTCACCAGCACGTCGATGTGACCGTAGGCGCCGACCGCGCGGCCGATCAAGCCGGGCGCGTTGGCGGGATCGCTGATGTCGGTGACGTCGGTGGCGATCGTTCCGCCCTCTTCGCCGATCTGGCCCGCCAGCGCCGCAAGCGCCCGGAGGTTGCGGCCTACGGCGTAGACGGCGTAGCCGGCGCGTGCCGCCTGTACCGCGAGTGCACGGCCGATACCCGAGGATGCGCCGGTGATCAGGATCGTCTTCAAAGATGGAACTCCAGAAATCGCGCGTAGGCGTCGTAGGTCGTGTTGGGGAGCCCGGCATAGTATGCCGGCTCGAAGATGGTGGGATCGTGGGGTTCGACGACGCTGCGCGCTTCCCGCGCGAAAACCGAAAGGGCCGTGGCGACGGGCTTCGTCGTGCCGTCGGACCGGACGATGCCGAAGGTCAGTTCGTGCGGCGCACGGTCGAACGGCGGCGTGGAGCGGAGGTCATCGTGGTAGTCGGCCCAGCACCACCAGTAGGCGCCTAAGCGGCCCTGCGCGTGCAGCCGTTCGAGCACCGCTCGCGCGTACGTCGCCATTTCGGTCTCATCCAAGCAAGCGAATTCCGAGCCGGCGATCTGCCCTTCGGGCGGGCACGTGGGGTTGCCGAACTCGCTGAAGAGCACGGGCTTGCCCGAAAGCGATGCGGTGAGTGCCGCCAGGAACGGCACGACGTCGGGGTCGGTGCGGCTGCGCGCGAATTCGCTATAGACCGAGTAGCCGTGCATCGTCGCGAACGCCCACGGTTCGGCGATCGTCGACGGCCGGATGTTGCGGTTGAACGTGAGGTCCTCGCCGTGGATGCCGCCGGTCACCGGATGCCCCGAGGTCGACAGCAGATCGTCGGTGAGCCGTTTGCTCCACTCGCGCGCCAGCGTCGCCGACGCAGGCTCGCGGACGTTGCTGAACTCGTTGCCCAGATCCCACGCCAGCACCGACGGATGCCCGCGCAGGGCGGCGCCGGCTTCGCGCACGTGCAGGCGCTGCGCCTGGAGCAGGTAGCCTGAATAGAGGTCGCCGCAGCCGTAGGGCGACTCGCCGGTCTCGGTGATGGTGCGGAAGCGGCCGCTCGGGCGCGACGCGTCGAGCGTCCACGAAGGCAGCCAGTTCACGCCGCTCATGTGGCCGCAGAAGAGCGTCGGCATCGCGCGCAAGCCGGCGGCGGCGATCAGTTCCATCACGCGCTCGAGGCGCGCGAGCATCGTGCGATCCATCCGGTGCTGCTCGGGCTGGAAATCGGCCCAGCGCAGGAAGAAGCGCACCGCATCGAAGCCCAGCGTCGCGAGGCGCGCCATGTCGTCGGCGATTTCCCCCGGATCGAAGCGCTGCCACATGTGCATCGCGCTCTTGCGCGGCCAGTAGTTGATCCCGAGGGAAAATCGCATCCAGCGCGCGCGTTTCGCAGTCGAGGGTGAGACTTCCGGTGAGCCGAAGGCGAGCGTGATGGACAAACCGCTGGTCGGGATCGTGATGGGCTCGCAATCCGACCTCGAGACGATGCGCTCGGCCGCGACGATGCTGCAAGAGCTCGGCGTGCCGTTCGAGCTGAAAGTCGTCTCCGCGCACCGCACGCCCGACCTGATGTTCCGCTACGCCGCCGAAGCGAAAGGACGCGGTTTGCGCGCGATCATCGCCGGCGCGGGCGGCGCGGCGCACCTGCCGGGCATGCTGGCGACCAAGACGCAGTTGCCCGTCATCGGCGTGCCGGTCGAATCGAAGGCGCTCAAGGGTCTCGACTCGCTGCTCTCGATCGTGCAGATGCCCAGCGGCGTGCCGGTTGCAACGATGGCGATCGGCGGCGCGGCCAATGCGGCGCTCTATGCGGCGCGCATTCTGGCGCTCACCGATGAGACGCTCGCGCAAAAACTCGAGGAGCGCACAGCGCGCATCGCCCGTGAGGTTGAAGCAACGGTCCTGTGATCCGCACGATCGGCATTCTTGGGGGCGGACAGCTCGGCCGGATGCTTACGCTGGAAGCGAAGCGCATGGGCTATCGCGTCGTCACGCTCGAACCGTTTCCCGATTCGCCGACCGGACAGATCGCCGACGAACAGCTCGTGGCGGCGTACGACGACCTGCGCGCGATCGGCGAACTCGGCGCGCGCAGCGACATCGTCACCTACGAGTTCGAGAACATCCCGCTCGAATCGGTGCTGGCGCTCGAGGCCGACCGGCGGCTGGTCGACCCGAACGCCGCGGTACTGCGCATCACGCAAGAACGCATTCTCGAGAAGACGTTCGTGCGCGAGTGCGGGATCCCGACGGCGGAGTTCGCCCCGGTGCGCGACCGCGCGGAGTTCGATGGGGCGCTGGCAACGATCGGGTTTCCGGGCGTGTTGAAGACGGCGATGGGCGGCTACGACGGCAAAGGCCAGTGGGTCGTGCGCGATCGCGCTGCCGCCGAAGCAGCGTTTGCGGAAGCCGCGGGGGCGGCGCTGATCTGGGAGCAGCTCATCGCGTTCGACCGCGAGCTCTCGATCATCGCCACGCGCGATGAAGGCGGCGACGTCGTATCCTTCCCCGTCTCGGAAAACGTGCACGATCACGGCGTGCTCGCGATGACGATCGTGCCGGGCCGCGTGCCGCCCGAGATCGCCGAACGCGCGCACGGCTATGCGAAGACGATCGCAACGCAACTGCGCATCGTCGGCACGTTTTGCGTGGAATTCTTTCAGGCGGGTGATACGCTGCTGGTGAACGAGATCGCGCCGCGCGTGCACAACAGCGGCCACTACTCGCTCGACGCGACGCAGATCTCGCAGTACGAACTGCACGTGCGCGCGATCTGCGGGCTGCCGCTCGTCACGCCGAAGCTGTTCGCGCCGGCCGTGATGGTGAACATCCTCGGCACGGGCGAAGGCAATCAGCTCGAAGGCGTGCGCGAGATTCTGCGCGATCCCGGCCTCAAGCTGCACGTGTACGGCAAAGCGAATGCTGCTTTGCGGCGGAAGATGGCGCACTTCACCGTGCTCGGCGAATCGATCGACGACGCGATCGCGCGCGCCGATCGCGCCCGCGCCGCATTGCACTGGGCCGACGACCGCGTCACGAGCCGGACCTGAGGCGTGGACCGCGATCGCGCCGCGGCCTACTGGGAAGCCAATGCCGCGACCTGGACGGAACTCTCGCGCGCCGGCTACGACGTCTATCGCGACCATAACAATACGCCGGGCTTTCTTGCAATGTTGCCGTCCATCGAAGGCCTAGCGGGACTGGATATCGGCTGCGGTGAGGGAACCAACACGCGCGCGGTCGCGCGGCTCGGAGCGCGCATGCACGCAATCGACGTCGCGCCGACGTTTGTGGCGCACGCCCGGGCGAGCGAAGAGCTCGAACCGTTGGGGATCACCTACGCGATCGCCGACGCGCAGGCGCTGCCGTTCCCGGATGGCCGGTTCGATTTCGCCACCGCGTTCATGTCGCTGATGGACGTTCCCGATACGCGCGCGGCACTCACCGAAGCGTACCGCGTCTTGCGCGGCGGCGGGTTTCTCCAGTTCTCCATCATGCATCCGTGCTTCGCACCGCCGTACCGGCGTGTCGTTCGCGACGCCGGCGGAACGGCGCGCGCGATCGAAGTCGGGCGCTACTACGAGCATGCCGACGGTGAAGTGGAGCACTGGACGTTTTCAGCTGCGCCCGCAGCCGTGCAGTCGCGCGTGACGCCGTTTGCGACGCCGGTTTTCCATCGCACGCTCTCCGAGTGGCTCAACGCGGTGATTGAAACCGGCTTTATCGTGGAACGTATCGGAGAGCCCTCGGTTGATGAGGCGACCGCATTGCGCGTGCCGGCAGTGGCCGATACGCGAATAGCGCCGCTCTTTCTTCACGTCCGCGGGCGTAAGGGTGTGCCGCCGTGATCAGCGCGTTCGTCAAAGCCGTTGCCGCCATCATCATCGCCTATTTGATCGCGGTGAGTTCGGTCGCGGATTTTCTCGCGCATCAGTGCGGCAGCTTTTGGTTCAACGACACCTTTCTGCTGAGCGCGAGCACCGCGTCACTCGCGTTCTTCGGGATCTTCGGCGTCGTGGTGTTTCTGATTTGCATGATCCGGCCGGTCGGCGCAACGGCCCACTGGATGTTCTGGATCGCCTTTGCGGTTGCCGTGCTGATCGGCAACAGCCTGTACGCGAATGCGGCGCCGGTAACCGCGATCAGCGCGACCGGCGATCCGGTACGGTGCGCCCTGCGCCGGTAGCTCGAGGGAGGTTGCTGTGGCTCGATCGATCTTGTACGTCGTGCACGTGAGAAATCAGAACCCGGGGCAATACTTGGCGCACATCGACGGGCACCGCGCGTGGATCAACAAACATGCCGAGGACGCGTTCGTGCTCTGCGGGCCGTTCGAGGATCGCTCCGCCGGCGGCATGATCATCGCGCAAGCCGAATCGCGCGAAGCCCTCGACCGCATCCTCGCCGAAGACCCGCTCGTCCACTGCGGAGCGGCGATTCACGACGTCGCGGTCCTCGAAGTCGCCCGCGGTTACCTCGCCGGCTCGCTGCGGATGGTGAGTTCGTAGGTTTGGATGCCGGCGTGGGGCGGGTCGTCGGTGTAGGCCATCGGGCGGTCCCACCAGTCGTGGCGGCGCGCCGCTAGGCGTTCGGGTGTTGGTGCGGGCGGGGTGCGCAGGTCGAGCGCGGTGCGGTAGGCGGCGAGGTAGCGATCGACCATGCGTTCCGTCGAGAACGTCGTCACGACGCGTTCGCGGCACGCGCTGCGCGAGAGCGACGCGAGTTGCGGCACGCGTGAAACGGCGTCGCCGGCCGTTGCGCACGTGAAGCCGGTGACGCCGTCGACCACGATCTCGGGAACGGAGCCCATGTCGGCGCCGAGTACCGGCGTGCCGCAGGCCATCGCTTCGATCAGCGTGAGGCCGAAGCGTTCGGGGCGCGTCGTCATGTGCACGAGGGCGAGCGCACCGCCCAGCAATTCGTCGCGCGCCGTCCCTTGCACGTGGCCGAGAAACTGCACCGCATCGCCATCGATGTGCGGTTCGATCTTCTCGCGAAAGTACGGCTCGTCGTGCGGGATGCCGGCCATCTTGAGGCGCACGCCCGCGCGCTTTGCGATCTCGATCGCCAGATGCGCACCCTTCTCCGGATGAAAGCGCGCAAAGAAGAGCAGATAGTCGCCGGCGCGTTCGCGGAACGTAAACGCATCGGGGTCGATGCCGTTGTAGGTGGTCGCTAGATAGTCGAGGCCGGGATCGCGGTCGGCGTCGCTGATCGAGCAGTAGAAGCTGCGCGTTGCGCCGGCATAGTACGCGGCGAGGATCGGTGGTGCAGAGAAACCGTGAATCGTCGTGATCATCGGCGGCGCCGTCGTCGCGAGCGCGTACGTCAGCGGCTTCCAATCGAAGTTGTTGTGGATGAGGTCGAACTCGGCCGCGCGTTCGAACAGCCGGCCGGTGTGCAGCGCGCCGTAGACGTCGCCGTTGAGCGTGGGATCTTCGCTCGTTCCGACCGGCACCACCGATGCAAGGCGGCCGGCGAACTGCGAGTCACCGGCCGCAAAGAGCGTTACGTCCAAACCGCGGCGGCGCATGCCGTCGGCGATGTTGTAGGCAACCTGTTCCCACGGACCATAGCCGGGCGGCGGCGCCGGCCACGAGATCGGCGCCAGCAGCGCGACGCGAACGCCGCGCAGCGATGAATCCAAGCGCTGCTACGTCCGCGCCGCGGCGGCTTCGAGTGCGCGGTACGCGCGCGAGACGACGCGGCCGTTTAGTACGCCGTCGATGAAGCGCGAGGCGTCCCGCAGTTTCTCGATGTCGATGCCCGTTTCGATGCCCATGCCGTCGAGCAGATACAGCACGTCTTCGGTGGCGACGTTGCCGGTGGCGCCGGGCGCAAACGGACAACCGCCGAGGCCGCCGGCCGATGAATCGTACTCGTGCACGCCGAGCTGCAAGCCGGCCATGATGTTGGCCAGCGCCGTCCCGCGCGTGTCGTGGAAGTGCAAGCCGAACTGTTCGAGCGTGATGCCGGCGTCGAGCAAGCCGCTCACCACCTCGACGACTTGATTCGGCGTCGCAACGCCGATCGTGTCGGCAATGGAGAGCGTGTCTGCGCCGAGCTCGAGCAACTGCTGCGCGAGTCTTACGACGTTCGCAGCCGGCACCGCGCCTTCGAAGGGGCAGCCGAAGGCGGTCGACACTGAGGCTCGCACCGCCATGCCGTCGGCATGCGCACGCGCGATCACGACGCGGAAAACATTGAGAGAATCCTCGATCGACATGCGAATGTTGCGCTGCGCGAAGGTGTCCGATGCGGCGGTAAAGACGGCGATCTCGCGCACGCCGGCGGCAAGCGCGCGGTCGAGCCCGCGTTGATTCGGGACGAGCGTGATGTAGCGAACGCCGTCGCGCTTGCGGATCGCGGGAAACACCTGGTCGGCGTCGGCCATTTGCGGCACGGCGGCCGGGCTCACGAACGACGTGACTTCGATCGCGCGCACGCCGGCGTCGACGAGCATCTCGACGTATTGCACTTTGTCGGCTGCGGCAACGGTTTGCGATTCGTTCTGCAAGCCGTCGCGCGGACCGACTTCGCAGATGGTGACGCGTTTGGGGAAGGCGGCGTAGGGGTTGCTCACGTGACGGTTTCTCCACGAAGGAAGCGCGCGATGATCTCGACTTCTCGATGCCAGATCACATCGTCGGCGCGAAAGCCGCGGCCGAGAAAGGCGACGATATCAAAGACCGCACCAAGGTTCAGATGGTTCGCCATCGAGTCCCGGATGATGACCTCGGGGAGCTGGTGTTCGAGGGTGGCCGAGTCGAGCAGGATTACGCCGTCGCTCTCTTCTTTGGCCAAGTGCCCGGCGATGGCGAGCGCCCGGTGACCATCGGGAACGGTCCACGGCCGGCGGCTGAGCTTCCAGCGTTTCTTCTTCGGGTTGTCGGTGGGGATCCAGGTGCCGCTCGTTTCGTTGAGCCAGGTGAGAAACGGCGACGCGACGTCGAGATCGTTGATCACGGCATGCGGAATCCACATCAGCTTCAAGAGATTTGCGATGTAGTTGCTGATGAGGCCGCAGTTCGGTGCGGCGATTTGCACGGTTGCGGCAATCTCGCCGGCGCGCTCGGGATACGCGCGCAGAAACCCGCGGTTGACGAGGCCGCCCGCGCTGTAGCCGACCGTGGCCACCGGAAACGCGTCGGGTTCGCGTAGCTTCAGGCCGTCGAGAAATTGCGCGAAGCGATCGATGCGCGGGCGCAGCGCGTCGCGGCCGCCGGGAAAGATCGTGCAGTCGAAACCATAGGCCGCGAGCCCGTCGATGCCGTGGCGTCCGTCGATGAACGTGCGCATGACGTCGGAGTTCTCATGCCAGCCCGGAACGAGAACGACTTTCATGCGCCGCCGATCGTGACAAGCGGGACGCCCGCCGCAACCACGTCGCCGGTTGCGACGTGGAGGGCGCTGACGGTGCCGGCAACTGGTGCCTCAATGCGGTGTTCCATCTTCATTGCCTCCAAAACGACCAGCAGATCGTGCAGCGCGACGCTGCTGCCTGCCTGCACGGCCACGCTGACGATCTTCCCCGGCATAGGCGCGCTGACATCACCGCTGCCGTGCATGGCGCCCGCTCCGCGCGCGGATGCGCTCGGCGGCGGGGCCGGGACGACGCTACCGTCCGGCGGGATCAAGGCGGCATCGAAGGGCACCTCGGCATTCACGTCGCCGGAGATACGCCAGCCGCCGGCCGTGCGATCCGCGGTGACGTTCACGCGTCTCCCATCGTGTACGAGCGCGAGCGGAATGCCGATGCCGCCCGGACGCCAGCCGTAACCGGAACGCAAGAGCGCGCCGATGCTTGCCGTCAGGGTCTGCGCGGCATGCTGCGCGATCGACGCGCTGAGCGCGGGCCCGCGTTCGGCGAGAAAGCTCGTCGTGGTGTCGCCGGCGGCGAACGCCGTATCCGCTGCGATCGCACGCAACAGCGGCAGGTTCGTCGCGAGGCCCGCGACGCGCGTCTGCGCCAGCGTCGCGCCGAGTCGCGCGATCGCCCCGTCACGATCTTCGCTCCACACGATGATCTTCGCCAAGAGTGAATCGTAGAACACCGGCACGTCGCTTCCCGCGCGCACGCCGGAGTCGAGCCGCACGCCGGGCGCGCGCGGAACGTCGAACGCCGTCAGCGTTCCGGCTTGCGGCGCGTAGTCGTGCGCCGAATCCTCGGCATTCAGCCGCACCTCGATCGCCCAGCCGCGCGCGCGGATATCGGCTTGGGTGAAATGCAGCGGCTCGCCGTTCGCGATGCGCAGCTGTTCGTGCACGAGATCGATGCCGTAGACGAGTTCGGTGACCGGGTGCTCGACTTGCAAACGCGCGTTCATCTCGAGAAATGCAAACGTGCCGTCGGCCGCGAGCAAGAATTCGACCGTACCGGCATTCGTGTAGCCGACGCTGCGCGCCGCGGCTACGGCCGCCGCGCCCATGCGCCCGCGCAGCTCCGCGTCGAGTGCGAGCGACGGCGCTTCCTCGACGACTTTCTGATGGCGGCGCTGGATCGAACAATCGCGCTCGCCGAGATGCACGATCGTCCCGTGTGCATCGCCGAGAATCTGGAATTCGATATGCCGCGGACGCTGCAGATAACGCTCGAGCAGCACCGCATCGTCGCCGAAGGCCGCGCGCGATTCCCGCCGCGCCGATGCGAGCGCCTCATCGAACGTTGCGAGATCATCGACGACGCGCATGCCGCGTCCGCCGCCGCCGGCCACTGCCTTGATCACGAGTGGCGTGCCGAGCGCCGCCGCTTCGCGCCGCAGCACGGCAGGGTCTTGGTCGGCGCCGTCATAGCCGTCGACGATCGGCACGCCGGCCGCGCGCACGCGCCGCTTCGCTTCGCTCTTCGAGCCCATCGCGGCGATCGCGGCGGGCGCCGGACCGACGAAGATCAAGCCGGCGTCGATCACCGCGTGCGCGAACGTTGCATTCTCCGAGAGAAACCCGTAGCCGGGATGCACGGCGTCGGCGCCGAGTTCGCGCGCCGCGGCGATGATCGCCGCGCCGTCGAGATACGATTCGGCGGCCGGACCGGGTCCGATCCGCGTCGACGCATCGAGCGCTTCGCGAAACGCCGCATCGACGTCGGCGTCGGAGTAGACGCCGACGGGCGCGATGCCCATCTCGCGCGCGCCGCGGGCGATGCGGATCGCGATCTCACCGCGGTTGGCGATGAGCAGGCGGCGGATCACGTATCGTGCCAGCTTGCCGAGCGGCGTTCGAGAAATGCGCGCAGACCTTCCTGACCTTCGGGGGCCGTGCGCTGCTTCGCGATCGCGCGGGCGCTCAGCGCCGTTGCCTCGGCCGGCGTTGCGGCGCCGGCGACGTCGCGCACGACGGCTTTGGCGGCGGCGATCGCGCTGGGCGCCGCCGTGCGGAACTCGGCGAGAATGGCGTCGATGCGCGCATCGAGATCGGCCGCCGGCACCACGTGATGGACCAATCCGATGCGTAGCGCGTGCGCGGCGCCGAAGCGTTCGCCGGTGACGAAGAGCGCGCGCGCTTGCGAGATGCCGATCTTCGCCAGCACGAACGGCGAGATCACCGCCGGGATGATGCCGAGCTTCACTTCGGTGAAGCCGAAGACGGCGTCGTCGGCAGCGACGACGATGTCGGCCGCGGCAACCAAACCGCAGCCGCCGCCGAGCGCCGCGCCGTGGACGCGCGCTATAGTCGGTTTTGCACAACGGTCGATCGCGACCAGCATCGCAGCCATCGCCTCGGCGTCGCGGATGTTCTCCGCCTCCGAGAGTTCGAGCGCGGCTCGCATCCATCCGATGTCGGCGCCGCCGCTAAACGTTTTGCCGGCGCCGGCAAGCACGATGGAGCGAACGCCGTCGTCGGCGCTCAGCGCGACGAACGTGTCGCGCAGTTCGGCAATGAGCTCGGCGTTGAAGGCATTTCGGACGTCGGGACGGTTCATCGTGACGCGTGCGCGCGTCCCGTCCCGCTCGATCTGCACGAGGGAATCGATCACCGGGGCGGCTTCAACGCTCTGAAGAGAACATCCGCGTCCGGTTGGAGAACGTTCCCATTCCGGAGAGCGTTCATCTTCAGGGCGCGCCGCCGTAAGGGGCCTTACGCCGTCAGCGCGCCTGCGCGAGGTAGGATTTCCACATGACACAGCCGCCGGTCGCGGGTCAACGGGTCTATCGCCACTCGATCGCAGCGCGCGTCACGCACTGGCTTTGGACGCTCGCCATGCTGGTGCTCGTCATGAGCGGGCTGCAGATCTTCAACGCCGCGCCGTACCTCGACGCGAGCGACAACAGCAACCCCGCGCGCCGCATTCTCTCGTTCGACGCGCAAAAAACCGCCGACGGCAAGCAGATCGGCACGACGACGATTTTCGGCCACACGTTCACGACCACGCACGTGCTCGGCTACACCGACGACGGCCAAGGCGGCGAAGAAGAGCGCGCGTTTCCGGGCGCGCTCACGCTGCCCGCCACGCAAGACCTCGCCGACGGACGCGTGTGGCATCTGTTCTTCGGCTGGGTGCTCGTGCTCTCGCTCGTTACCTACATCATCGTGGGCGCGATTCGCAAAGATCTGCGCGAACTGATCCTCCGGCCTTCAGACATTCCCAAGCTTTTGCCGATGCAGCTCTACTATTTTCACTTGCGCAAAGAGCCGCCGCCGCACGGCACCTACAACCCGCTGCAAAAAGCGGCGTACACCGTCGTGCTGTTCGGCTTCATTCCGCTGATCATCCTCACCGGCATGGCGCTCTCGCCGGGGATCGACGCGATCAGCGGACCGCTGGTCTGGCTCTTGGGCGGACGGCAGTTCGCGCGGACGTGGCACTTCACGCTGATGGTGCTGCTGATCGGCTACTTCGCAACGCACATGGTTCTGGTTTTTTCGACCGGCCCGTGGAACAACATCAAATCGATGATCACCGGCTGGTACAAGCTGAAAGATCATGACGGGGTAGGCATATGAAACGCCGGCTTTTCGTTGCGTCGCTGAGTGCGAGCAGCCTCGTCGCCTGCGGTCCGGTGAAAGATCAGCTCACGTCGTCGCTGCACGGCGTGCTCGACAGCGCACAGGTACTCAATCACGCGATCATCGGCACGCGTGGCCGCGCCCGGCTCTATACGGAAGCCGACATCAATCTCAACTTCCGCGTGAACGGGCTCGACACGCCGAGCGATCAGCGCTATGCCGACGCCGCGCGCGATCATTTCGGCGCATATCGCTTGCCGGTGGAAGGCCTCGTCGACCGGCCGCACACCTTTACGCTGGCGGAACTGCGCGCGATGCCGCAGCTCGCGCAAATCACGCGTCACGATTGCGTCGAAGGCTGGAGTCAGGTCGGGAAGTGGCAGGGCGTGCCGCTCGCAACGGTCATCGCGATGGCGCAGCCGAAAACGAACGCGCGCTATGTGATCTTCAGCTGTTTCGACAAGGACGAGTCGGGCACGGAATACTACGAGTCGCTCGATCTGCACGAGGCCGCGCACCCGCAGACGCTCCTCGCGCTCGACCTCAACGACAAACCGATCGATCCCGATCACGGTGCGCCCGTGCGCTTGCGCATTCCGACCCAACTCGGCTACAAGAGCGCGAAGTGGGTCCGCAAGATCGAACTCGCCGCGGCTTTCCCGACGCCCCAAAGCAAAGGCGGCTACTGGGAAGACCAAGGCTACGAATGGTACGGCGGCATCTAGCCAGAACTGATGGCGGGTGTCGAGCGATCCGTTCAGCACCGGGGTCTCCGCGTTGGAGGCCTACAGCACCGCCATCGACGTTTCTGCAAACAACATCGCGAACGTCGGGACGGCCGGTTTTCAAGCCCAGGACACCGAGTTCGGTGACATCTACTCCGGCGCCGTTGCCGCGCGCCTGAGCGCGAACGCCGCGCCGGGCGGCCTCGAGCCGACGGGCACCTCCACCAACGTTGCGATCGCGGGCACCGGTTACTTCGCGCTCGCCGGTCCCAACGGCACGATCTACACGCGCGACGGCAACTTCGTTCCCGGCGCGAACGCCACGCTCGTCGACGCATCGACCGGGCTCGCGGTCAGCAGCGTGAGCGGAGCGCCGATCGTGATTCCGGCCGGCACCTCGGTGCTCTCGATCGGCAGCGACGGTACCGTTACCGGCATTCTCAACGGTCAACCCACGACGCTCGGCCGGCTCGCGCTCGCGGCCTTTTCGAATCCCGGCGGTTTGCTGCATGTGTCGGGCGGTTACGAAGCCTCGCCGAACTCCGGCACCGTCTTACTCGGCGCGCCCGCAACGCCCGGCTACGGCTCGTTGATCCCAGGCTTCCTGGAAGGTTCGAACGTCGACCTCGCGGCGGAAATCATCAAGATGACCGCTTCGCAAGCCGCCTACAAAGCGAACGCGGTCTCGATCCGCACCGCCGACGAAATCCTCACCACCGCCGTCAACATCGACGACGAAGGCCGCACGGCCTAAACGCTGAGCAGCGGGGCGATGGCCTCGGGCGATTCGTCCGCCGTCGTGCCGGAACGCACCACCGTGCCGCGCTGCATCACGTAGTAGCGGTCGGTGATCGACCAGGCGAAGTCGAGATGCTGTTCGACGATGAGGATCGCGACGCCGAGTTCGCGCCGGACGTTGCCGAGAATGCGACCGATTTCCGCCACGACGTTGGGCTGGATGCCTTCGGCCGGTTCATCGAGCAAGAGCAAACGCGGCTTGCCGAGCAGCGCCCGCGCGAGCGCGAGTTGCTGCTGCTCGCCGCCGCTCAGCACGCCGCCCTTCCGGTCGCGCAAGGCGACGAGCGCCGGAAAGAGCTCGTACAGTGGTGCGGGGTCGGGCGTGACCGCGGGTTTGCGGCCCCCGAGCGCCGACGCGCCGACCGAAAGATTCTCCGCGACCGTGAGCTGCGGAAAGATGCCGCGCCCTTGCGGGACGTAGCCGATGCCGAGCCGCGCGCGGCGGTATGCCGGCAATCGCATGACGTCGTCGTCGCCGAACGCTATGCTGCCGCTGTTGGCGGCGTGCAGGCCGACGATCGTGCGCAACAGCGTCGTTTTGCCGACACCGTTGCGGCCGAGAAGTGCGACCGCCTCACCGCTGCCGACGGCCAGATCGATGCCGGAGAGCACCTGGCTCATGCCGTAGGCGGCGCCGATTCCCTTAAGCGCGAGCACCGTTGGCCTCGTGCGCGCGGCCGAGATAGACGGCTTCGACTTCAGGATTCTTGCGGATTTCCGCCACCGACGCACCGTGCGCGAGCATGCTGCCCATATTGAGCACGCTGACCGGCGCAGCGAGTTGTTCGACGAAATCCATATCGTGATCGATGACGATGAACGCGTGGCGTCCGGTCAGCGAGCGGATGAGCGTCGCCGTGGCTTCCGCTTCTTGGTGCGTCATGCCGGCCGCGGGTTCGTCGAGCAGCAGCAAGTCCGCATTCGACGCGACGACCATCCCGATCTCGAGCCACTGCTTGTTCCCATGCGCCAGCTCGGCGGCGAGGTCGAGGCGGCGATCGGCTAGGCCGATGATCGTGAGCACTTCGTCGACGCGTTCGCGTTCGGCGGCCGTGATGGAAGAGATCAACGCGTGCCACGCACCGCGATTGTGTTTTACGGCAACCCGCAGATTTTCTTCGATCGTCAGCGCGTCGAGTACGCCGGGGGTTTGGAATTTGCGGCAGATGCCGCGCCGCACGATCGCGTACTCGGGCACCTTCGCCAAATCTTCGTTCTTGAACAGCACGCGTCCGGACGTGGGCCGCACGCGGCCGATGATCGTATCGAGCAGCGTCGATTTACCCGCGCCGTTCGGTCCGACCAGCACGTGGCAGGCGCCGGCCGCGAGGCTGAAGCTCAAGTCGTTGAGCGCCTTGAAACCGTCGAACGACACCGTGACGTGTTCGACCGATAGCAATGCCGCCTCGCCGTTCATTCCGGCACCGTCGCCGGCGGAGCGGCGGCGACGATGCGGGGCGCGCGCCGGGTGAGCGTTGCGAGACCGACGATCCCTTGCGGCAAGATCGTCACGACCAGCACGAAGATCGCGCCGACGACGTAGAGCCAGAGATCGGGAAAAGCGCTGCTGATGAAGTCTTTGCCGAAATTCACGGCAAGCGTGCCGATGATCGCACCCAAGAGGCTGTTGCGGCCGCCGACCGCGACCCAGATGACCATCTCGATCGACGGCACGACGCCGAACATCGCGGGCGAAATCACGCCGAGGTCGAGCGTGACGAGCGCACCCGAAACGCCGGCCAGAATGCCGGCAATCGCGAACGCAATCACCTTGAACGGCAGCGGATCGTAGCCGAGGAACCGCACGCGATTTTCTCCGTCGCGCACTGCCAGCAGCACTTTGCCGAACGCCGAGTTTTGCAACATTCGCACGCCGGCAAACGCGATCGCGAGCACGGCCAGCGTGATCCAGTACAAGCCGTACTGCGTGTGCGTGTCGCCCAGCACGTACCCGAACGCGCTCGTGAAACCGGTGAGCCCGTTGAAGCCGCCGGTGAACTGCTGCTGCGAGATGATCAACGTTGCGGCGGCGAGCGCCAGCGCTTGCGTGATAATCGCGAAGTACGAGCCGGCGATGCGGCGGCGGAAGACGAGATACGCGAGCGCGGCGGCGGCGACGCCCGGCAAGATGAAGACCATCCCGATTGCGAAGGCCGGATTTCGGAACGGCGCCCACCACCACGGCAGCGTGTCGAGGCCGCTCCACTGCATGAAATCCGGAACGGCGCCGGGATCCAAGCCGGCGAGCTTGAGGTGCATCGCGAGCGCGTAACCGCCGAGCGCGAAGAACACGCCTTGTCCCAGGCTGAGGATACCGCCCGTGCCCCAGATCAGCGAAATGCCGAGTGCCAAAACGGCTAGCGCCAAAAAGCGTCCGAGCAGTGAAAGTTCGTAGGGCGGTAGGTAGAGCGGTGCGCATGCGGCGACGACGAGCAGCGCCGCGAGGCCAATTTCCTTGCGCATCAGCCTTCCTCCAGTGCGCGCGAACTCTGCGAGACGATGCCGCGCGGGCGGAACTGCATGAACGCGATGACGGCGATCAGCAGCAGCACGTCGGAGAAACTTTGGCTGGTGAAAATCTGCGCGCCGGCCGAGAACACGCCGATCAAGAGCGCTGCGGCCAGGGTGCCGGTGAGGCTGCCGAGTCCGCCGACGATCACGACCAGAAACGCGTACACGATGTAGCTCTGACCCACCGTCGGCGTGACGGGTGCGATCAGCGAAAGCGCGGATCCGGCGAGGCCGGCGATGCCGGTACCGAGCGCAAAGACCGCGAGGTCGACCGCGCGCGTGTTTGCGCCGAGCGCCTCGGCGATGCCGCGGTTGGCATGCACGGCGCGCACGAGTAACCCGAGCCGCGTACGCGCGATGATGAGCCCGACGCCGCCGAGGACGAGCGCGGCCAGCACGATGATGAAGACGCGCACGGCGGGGATCGACAATCCCGTCATCGCCGTGCCGCCGAGAGAGAGCGTGCCGCTCAGCCACGCCGGCGCCGTCACCTCGACGCCGACCGGGCCGAAGATGCTGCGCGCGGCTTGCTGCAAGATGAGGCTCACGCCCCACGTCGCGAGCAGCGTGTCGAGCGGGCGGCCGTAGAGGCGCCGGATCAGCGTGACTTCGAGCAGCGCTCCGAAGAGCGCGGTGCCGATGAACGCGACGACGAGCCCGATTGCGAATCCGGCGCTTTTGCCGAAAACCGATACCGAGATGTAGGTGAGGTAACCGCCCATCATCAGCATCTCGCCGTGCGCCATGTTGATGACGCGCATGAGACCGAAGCTCAGGGCAAGACCCAGCGCAGCCAAGAGCAGAATCGAGGCCACGCTGATCCCGTTGAAGAGTTGCCCGGCGACGAGCGTCGATTCGCTCATGCGCGTCCGCTCAGCCCGTTACAGCAGAACGCAGGTTTTGCCGGGGAATGAGAGCGGGTCGTACGGCACCGGCACGACCGGCGCTTTGGACTGCCAAAGCACCTTGAACTGCCCGCTCGGCAAGAGCTGTCCGACGTACGCGGTTTGCACGAGGCTCTGGTTGTTGGCGAACTTCGTTTCGCCGAGCCCGACATCGTCGTACGGCAGCGTCTTCGCGGCTTTGCGAACCGCATCCGGATCGAAGCTGCCGGCCTTCTTCACCGCCGCCGCCCACGCGTAGACGTCGAGGTAACCGTGCGCCATCGGATCGTCGACGGGCGAGCCCGGATACTTCGCTTGATACGCGGCGACGAATTTCTTATTGACCGGATCGGGCAGCGACTGGAAGTAATTCCACGCCGCGTAGCTGCCCTCGAGCAGCGACGGCCCGATCGCCTTCGCTTCTTGTTCTGCGATGCTGAATGACATCACCGGCAGTTTCGCCGACGGCAGTCCGGCCGCGGCCATCTGCTTGAAGAACGAGACGTTGCTATCGCCGTTGAGCGTGCTGAACACGATGTCGGGCTTCGCGAGTTTGATCTTGTTGATCACCGCGCTGAAGTCACTGCCGCCGAGCGGCACGTACTCTTCTCCGGCCAAGGCTTTCCCGTCGTGCGCGATGTGCTTCTTCAGCACGAGGTTGGCCGTGCGCGGAAACACGTAGTCGGAGCCCAAGAGGAAGATGCTCTTATACCCCTTGCCTTCGGCCCACTCCAGCGCGGGAAGAATCTGTTGATTCGGCTGCGCGCCCGAGTACATGATGTTGGGCGAGCACTCGTTGCCCTCGAATTGAACCGGATACCACAGCAGCGACTTGAAACGTTCGAAAACCGGCAGCATCGCCTTGCGGCTGGCGGAGGTCCAACCGCCGAAAACCGTGACGACCTTGTCTTGTTCGATCAGCTTCTGCGCTTTTTGCGCGAACATCGACGGATCCGAGGCGCCGTCTTCAACCACCGGTGAGATCTGTTTGCCGAGCACGCCGCCCTTGGCGTTGATTTCGTCGATGGCGAGCAAGGTCGCGTTCTTGACGGTGACCTCACTAATGGCCATCGTCCCGGTGAGCGATTGCAGCACGCCCACTTGCACGGTGTCTGCAGCGTTCGACGGCGCGGCGGTGACCGTGCCCAAGAAAAGCGCGAGCGCGCCGATACTGAGCAGCGATCGGCGCGCGACCTGATGAGTCATCACGGTATTCTCCTCGAATGAACGGATGAGAGCGAACACCGTGCGTTCGCTATGAAGACCCTATCTCGATTGGCCGCGCGTTACGCCGTTTGCGAGGCCGCTTCTACATGCGGATGGTCGCGAACGCTGAGGGCCATCCAGACATCCACGCGGTGATAAGCAGCGGCGGCCAAGCAAACGCGCGGCCCAAGCCGATCGTGGTAGTATGGGCGCGTGACGCAGCTGAACGCAAAGGCGATCGTCTATCTGCTCCTGACGGTCGCCGTCATGGGCATCGCCTTATTCGTTCCGGCGGGGACGTTCGATTATTGGCAAGCCTGGCTTTTTCTGGTGGTTTTCGCCGTGTTGAGCCTCGCGATCACCGTGTATTTGATGAAGAACGATCCCCAGCTGTTGGAGCGGCGCGTGCACGGCGGCCCAACCGCGGAAACGTCACGCGCGCAACAGCTCGCGATGCTCGTCGCGTCGCTCGGATTCATAGCGAGCCTCATCGTCTCGGCGCTCGATCGTCGCTTCGGCTGGTCGCAGGTGCCGACGGTGTGCATCATCGGCGGCGACGTGCTCATCCTGGTAGGGTATGTCCTAATCTTTTTCGTCTTCCGCGCGAATACGTTTGCGTCGGCGACGATCGGGGTGGCCACGGATCAACGTGTCATTTCGAGCGGACCCTACGCGGTCGTGCGGCATCCGATGTATGCCGGTGCGCTCCTCTATATGATCGGGTTTCCGCTTGCGCTCGGTTCGTGGTGGGGGCTGCTGGGCGGCGCCGTCCTGATCGGGGCGATCGTCTGGCGGCTCGGTGATGAGGAACGCGTGCTCGCTGAAAACCTGCCCGGCTATGCTGCGTATCGCAATGCCGTGAAGTACCGGCTCGTGCCGTATCTTTGGTGAGTGTGATTGTGGCGGTCCCTCGACAAGCTCGGGATGACAATGCTACATGCGGAAGATGCCGAAGGTTGACGGTTCGGGTGGGGCATAGCGGGCGGCGGCGAGGCCGAGGGCGAGGACGTCGCGCGTGTCGGCGGGATCGATGATGCCGTCGTCCCATAGGCGCGCGGTTGCGTAGTAGGGATTGCCTTCGGTTTCGTACTTAGCGAGGATCGGCGCTTTGAACGCGGCCTGCGCGGCGGCATCGAGCGGCGTGCCTTTCGCTTTGTCGGCTTCCATCCGCACGGTCAGCAGTGTGGATGCGGCCTGCGCGCCGCCCATGACGGAGATGCGCGCGTTCGGCCACATCCAGAGCTGGTTGGGCGAAAATGCGCGTCCGCACATGCCGTAGTTGCCGGCGCCGAAGCTGCCGCCGATGACCACGGTAAACTTCGGCACCGCGGCGCCGGCCACGGCCGTCACGAGCTTTGCGCCGTCTTTCGCAATGCCGCCGCGCTCGTATTCCTTCCCGACCATGAACCCGGTGATGTTCTGCAAGAACACGAGCGGCGTACCGCGTTTCGTGCACAGCTCGATGAAGTGCGCGCCCTTCAGCGCGCTCTCGCTGAACAGGATGCCGTTGTTTGCGAGGATGCCGACCGGGTGGCCGTCGATGTGGGCGAACCCGCACACGAGTGTGGTGCCGTAGCGCGTCTTGAATTCGGCGAACGCCGAGGCGTCAACGATGCACGCAATCGCCTCGCGCACGTCGTAGGCCTGACGCGCGTCGGCCGGCACGACACCGTAGATCGCCTCGCGCGGTTGCTGCGGCGGACGCGACGCCGTGCGCGGCCATGCATCGTACGGCCGCACGTTCGCATGCGCGACCGCTTCGCGCACGAGGCCGAGCGCATGTTCGTCGTCGACCGCGCGATGATCGGCGACGCCCGAGATGCGCGTGTGCACGTCGGCGCCGCCCAGCTCTTCGGCCGAGACGATCTCGCCGGTCGCCGCTTGGACCAGCGGCGGTCCGCCAAGGAAGATCGTGCCGGTGCCCTCGACGATGATCGCTTCGTCGGACATCGCGGGCACGTAGGCGCCGCCGGCCGTGCACGAACCCATCACGGCGGCGATCTGCGGAATGCCGGCGGCCGACATGCGCGCCTGGTTGTAGAAGATGCGGCCGAAGTGGTCGCGGTCGGGAAACACGTCGGCTTGCAGCGGCAGAAATGCGCCGCCCGAATCGACGAGGTAAATGCACGGCAGGTGGTTTTGGGACGCGATCTCTTGCGCGCGCAGATGCTTCTTCACCGTCATCGGGTAGTACGTGCCGCCCTTGACGGTGGCGTCGTTGGCCACGATCGCGCACCGCGTGCCGCTGACGATCCCGATCCCGGTGATGATGCCGGCCGCCGGCGCGTCATCGTCGTACATTCCGTGCGCGGCGAGCGCCGAGAATTCGAGAAATGGCGAGCCGGGATCGACGAGGCGGTCGATCCGTTCGCGCGCGGTCAGTTTGCCGCGCTGGTGATGGCGCTCGGTTGCCGCCGAGCCGCCGCCGGCGCGCACGCGCGTCAGGTGGGAGCGCAACTCTTCGACGAGGGCGCGCATCCCGGCGGCGTTGCGTTCGGCTGACGGATCCGGCGGCATGGCTTGAGCGGTTGCCGTGCAGAAGCAGCGGCCCCTCTTCGTCGCGGCTGAACGCCGCATGGGAGGGCGGTTAGAATAGCGCACCGATCGGCCGCAGATCGGCTGGGCGGCGCTATGATAGCGGACATGGCCGCCCTCACTTCCGCCGCACCGCCCGCGCCCGCCGCACTCTATCGTCCCCCCGGTCCGCTCGATCTCGCGACCGCGCTCGAACCGTATGCCGGCGGGTGGGGCGCGCGCCAAGCGGCGCACCTGTATCGGCGCGCGGGCTTCGGCGGCTCGCCGGACGACGTGGCGCGCGCGGCCGGCGCGGGGATGCGCGCGGCGGTCGACGGCTTCATCCGGTTCGCCGACACCTCGGCGTTACCGGCACAGCCGCAGCTCGACGACGATCGCCCCAGCCCGGGTCAACGCAAAACCCTCATCGCGGCCGCGGCGCAAGCGGGCGCCACCCCACAGTCGGATGCAGCGATCATGCAAGCGCGCAAAGCGATCGGGCGCGCGCGCCGCGACAACATGATTGCGATGGAGACGTGGCTTCTCGATCGCATGGTCAACACGCCGGCGCCGTTGCAAGAGAAGATGACGCTCTTCTGGCACGGGCACTTCACCAGCGCCTACCAGAAAGGCATTCCGGCGCAGGCGCTGGTCAATCAGAACAACCTCTTCCGCGCGAACGCGCTCGGCAACATCCGCGAACTGACGCTCAAGGTGTCGCAAGATCCGGCCATGCTGCGCTACCTCGACAACGCGCAGAACGTCAAGGCGCACCCGAACGAAAACTACGCCCGCGAACTGATGGAGCTCTTCACGCTCGGCATCGGTAACTACAGCGAAGCGGACGTGCGCGAATCGGCCCGCGCCTTTACCGGCTGGGGCATCGACCGCGACTACAACTTCCGCGATTTTCCCGTGCGCCACGACGACGGCAGCAAGACGTTCCTCGGCAGGACCGGGAACTTCACCGGCCGCGACATCGTCGAGATCATTTTCGCGCAGCCCGCCGCCGCGACGCTGTTGGCCAAAGATCTGCTGAATTTCTTCGTCTACAGCGATCCCGAACCGGCGCTGATCGAAGCGGTCGCCGCGCTGCTCCGCAAGAACGACTACAATTTGCAACCGGTGATGTCGACCGTGCTTCGCAGCAACCTGTTCTACAGCGACCGCGCCTACCGGGCGCTCGTGAAGAGCCCGGTACAGTTCGTGGTGGGCAGCTACCAGCTCTTCGGCATCAAGCAATCCGACCTCGTGGCGCTGGGCGCGCTGCGCCGGATGGGCCAGGTGCTGTTCTTACCGCCCAACGTCAAGGGCTGGGACGGCGGCGCGGCGTGGGTCAACAGCCAAACGATGCTCACGCGCGAGAACTTCGCCTCGAGCTTAATGGCGAAGATGGGCAGCGTGCCCTGGATGCAGCGTGCGTTGAGTTCGATGGATCCGGCCAACGTCTCGCGCGCGCTCGTCGCGACGATCCTGCAGGGCGACGTGTCGCCCGCATCCAGCGCGAACCTCACCGGTTACCTCAACGGTAACAACGTCAGCGCGCTGGCTGCGCTCTCGGGCGAAAACGCCGACGAGCGCATCCGCGGCGCAGCCTATCTCACCATGGCGATGCCCGCCTACCAACTCGCATAAGAGGTTATCGTGAAACGCAACGCATTCTTGGCCGGAGCCGCGAGCGGGCTCGCCGTCGTCGGTCACACGGGCGGATTTTTCTCGCGCGCGCTCGCGCAAACGGCCACGCCGAATGACGATCGCGTGCTGGTGGTCGTCTACTTTCAAGGCGGCAACGACGGGCTGAACACGGTCGTGCCGTTCGGCATGCCGGCCTACTACAAGTACCGCCCGACGCTGGCCGTGGCGCAGAACGACGTGCTGCGCATCAACGATACGGTCGGCCTCAACCCGCAGCTCAAGCCGTTCAAGGACATGTACGACAAGGGCCAGGTCGCGATCGTGCAGGGCGTGGGGTATCCGAACCCCGACTACTCGCACTTCCGCTCGACCGAGATCTGGGAAACCGCCGCGCCGGACAAATACGCCTCGACCGGCTGGCTCGGACGCTACCTCGACGGCGCGAACGTGCCGTCCGAGAACCTCTTCAACGCCGTCGCGATCGCCGACGTGCTGCCCGAAGTGCTCGTTGCCGATCGGGTCGACGTTGCCGCCATCGCGCAGCTCAACGGTTACGGACTCGCCAGCGATCGCAGCAAAACGCTCGGCCGCGATGAGTTCCATGCTTTCGTCGCCGACAACAACGTGCCGTTCCGTTCGCCGTATCTCGCGCAGGTCGCGTCGATCGAAGATCACGCGCAGCGCGGTGCCGAGGAGCTGCCGAAACTCATCGCCGGCTACAAGCCGGCCGCAACTTATCCGGAAACGCCGATCGGCCGCAGCCTCGGGCTTGCGGCGCAAGTGATCGGATCGAAGCTCGGCACGCGCGTGCTCTACGTGCAGCTCGGGTCGTTCGATACGCACACGACGCAAAAGGCGACGCAAGACCGGCTGCTCGCCGATTTCGCCAACGCGATCAGCGCCTTCTACGCCGACCTCGCCGCGCACGGCGATGACAAGCGTGTCCTCACGATGACGTTCAGCGACTTCGGCCGCCGCGTTGCGGAGAACGGCAGCCGCGGCACCGACCACGGTTCGGCTGCCCCCGTGTTCGTGATCGGCGGCGGCGTCAGGGGCGGACTCTACGGCGAGCATCCCTCGCTCGACGCCCTCGACGCCGGCAACATGCGCTTCACGACCGACTTCCGCAGCGTCTATGCGACCGTGCTCGAGAAGTGGCTGCAGCGCCCCTCCTCAGCGATCGTGGGCCCGGGCTTCGCGCCCCTTCCCCTCTTGACGTAGGTCCGGCTTCGAGAGCAGGTAGCCGGCAGTGGCGCTGATCCCGCCGATCAGCGCGAACAGGCCGAGCGTCGTCGTGGGCAACCCGGTTTGGGCGCCGCTGAGCGTGCCGCCGAGTGCGCCGCCGAGCATGTTCGTCGAGCCGATGAGGCCCGCAGCGAGACCGGCGTCGTCGCGCGCTGCGCTCAGCAGCGCGCCGAACGCGCCCGGCGTGATGATCGCGACACCGAACGCGTAGAGCGACCATGTCGCGATGAAGCCGACGACCGATGGGAAATACGTGTCGACCGCGAACGCGACGATCGTCGCGACCAGCGTGAGCGCGATGCCGCCGGCGAACAGCGCTTCCGGATCGAGCGTGCGCACGAGCCGGGCCGAAAGCGCGGCCGCAACGATGAACGAGAGCGAGTTGATCGCGAACGCGATTGCGAATTGCGTGCTGGTCAAGTGAAGCTGCGCGATCAGGGCGAACGGCGAACCCGAGATGAGCGCGAAGAATCCGAAGAACGATCCGCCGACGACCAGCATCAGTCCGAGCGTGCGCGGCAGCGCCAGCACGCGGCGATATGCGCCCCAGACGGGATGTGCGATACGCGGCGACGTTTCGGGCAGCAGAAAGGCCACGATGACAACGAGCACGACGCCGATCACGGCTAACACGCCGTAGATCTGACGCCACCCGAGCGTTGCCAGGATGACGGCGCCGAGCAGCGGTGCGATGACCGGCGCGAAGCTGTTCACCGACGTGAGAATAGCTTGCCGAAACGTTGCGCTCGCACGATCGGTGGAAAGATCTTGCGCGATCGCTCGCCCGCACACGGTACCGGCACACGCACCGAGACCTTGCAAGAGACGCAGCGCGACGAGCAGACGCGCGTCCCCGACCAGCGTGCAGGCGATGCCGGCCGCGGCGTAGAGCCCCAGACCCCAAAGCAACACCGGCCGACGTCCGATGCGGTCGGAGAGCGGCCCGAGGATGAGCTGACCCAGTCCGAACGCAAGGATGAAGGCCGAAAGCGTCCACTGGAGCAGCGCGGGCGGCGAACCGAGTGCTTGGGCGATCAGCGGTAATGCGGGTAAGCTCGAGTCGATGGAAAGCGGCGGCAGCATCGTCAGCGAGCCGAGCATGACGAGGAACCAGGGCCCGCTCGTCCGCGCCTCGATCGCTTTCACTCCCGCCGTGACCCGGCGCGCGAGTGAGGAGTTCCAGCGCATCGCCAGAACTGCATGACCCTTCCCGTGAAAGCGATCGCCGATCCCGGCCTGCCGCCGCGCGCCACGCCGAAAAATTTCCTCGTTGCATGGCTGCTCGTACTCTTGCGGCGCTCGCACTTGCACGGCTACGAGATCATGAAGGAGCTGCGTGACGAATTCGGCATCGCCTGCGAACACGGCGCACTCTATCGCACGCTGCATCAACTCGAAGCCGGCGGGATGATTCGGTCTCACTGGGATGCGCACGACCCCGGTCCCGCCCGGCGCGTGTACGAGCTGACCGATACCGGCCGCGAAGCGCTGGTGGCGTGGAGCGACGCGCTCGGCGGTTACCGCGCCTCGCTCGAAAAATTCTTTCATCTCTATCACGGGCTCACCGGCGAGTGAGCATCTCGATCCGCTTTCTCGGCACCGGCGGTGCGCGATTCGTCGTGGCCAAACAGATCCGCGCGTCGGGCGGCATGTGGATGCGCTTCGGCGCGACGCAGGTGCACGTCGATCCGGGTCCGGGCGCGCTGGTTCGCGCGCTCGGCACGGTGCCGCCGGAGCGCCCGGCGGAACTCGACGCGATCGTGCTCTCGCACAAGCATCTCGATCACGCCGGCGACGTCAACGCGATGATCGAAGCGATGGCGCAGGGCGGCTGGAAGCCGCGCGGAGCGCTCTTCGCCCCGCGCGATGCGTGGGAAGGCGACTCGATTCTGCTGCCGTACGTGCGCCATTTCGTGCCGCGGCACCAGATCGTCGACGAGCGCAGCGGCCCATGGCACATCAACGACGTCGAGGTGCGCTCGTCGATCCGCCATCAGCATCCGGTCGAAACGTACGGGCTGCACTTCCGCTACGAGGGAACGACCGTCTCGTATCTGCCGTGCACGCGCTACTTCGATGCGCTGATCGAAGACTATCGCGCCCACGCGCCCGACGTGCTCGTGATCAACGTGCTGCGCTACGCCGACTCGATGGACGTCGACCACCTCACGCTCGATGATGCCAAACGGCTGATCGGCGGGATCGGCCCGCGCTCGGCGATCATGACGCACTTCGGCACGAAGATGCTCGAACGCGACCCGCGCCGGATCGCCTACGACCTCGAGGACGAACTCGGGATTCGCGTCTATGCGGCGCACGACGGCTGGACGTATGACGCCCCGGTTCGGGGCACCGATGTCGCTTGAGATCGCCGTCGCCAAGCCCGGCGACACGACGGCGTTCTGGAAGGCGAACGACCGCGCGTGGCGCGGCGAGTTGTGGGCGTTCAAGGTCGTCTGGCACGAGCAAACGCACGATATCACGGCGACCATCGACGACACGATCGTCGGCGCGCTGAACTTACGGATCGCCGCATCGCTCGCGCACGTGGAGGCGCTCTACGTCATTCCCGATCATCGCGGGCAGGGCATCGGCCGCGCCCTGGTCGCTCGGTCGGAAGAGATCGCGAACTACTACAACTGTCACAAGGTCAGCGTGGCGGTGATGAACGCGAGCCCGGCCCAGCGCTTTTTCACCGGCAGCGGCTATCATCTCGAGGCGGTGCTGCCGCAGCACACGTTCAAGCTCGACGTCGCGATGCTGCGGAAATTCTTGCTGTGAGCGACGACTCGCTCGATCCGCGCGATTGGGCGGAACTGCGTGCCCTCGCGCACCGCGCGCTCGACGAAACGTTCGATGCGGTCGCGGGCATTCGCGAGCGGCCGCCGTGGCGCCCGATCCCGCCGGAGATCCGCGCTGCGATCGCCGCCGATCCGCTGCCGCGCGCGCCCGCCGATCCGGCGCAGGTGTACGCGACGTTTCTCGAACGCGTCGCGCCGTATGCGGTCGACAACCGTCATCCGCGGTTCTTCGGGTGGGTGCACGGCGCGGGCACGCCGGCCGGCATCATCGCGGCGCTCCTCGCCGCCGGCATGAACGCGAACGTCGGCGGCCGCGATCACGCCGCGGTCGAGGTGGAACGCCGCGTGATCCGCTGGTGGTGCGAGGTCTTCGGATTCCCCGCAACGGCGAGCGGGATCCTTACCACCGGAACGTCGATGGCCAACCTCATCGCCATTCTGGTCGCGCGGCACAAAGCGCTGGCCCGCGTGCGCAGTGACGGCTTAGCCGGTGAGCCGGCACTCGTCGGCTACACGTCCGCCGAAGCGCACGCATCGCTGGCCGGAGCGTTCGACGTCGCGGGTTTGGGCAAAGCGGCGTTGCACCGGATTCCGTCCGCAGACGGCACCGCTTTTAGCGCGCAGTTGCTGCGAATGCTCATCGCGCACGATCGCGCCGCAGGACGCAAGCCGTTCATCATCATCGCGACGGCCGGCAGCGCGAGCACCGGAAGTATCGACGACCTCAACGCATTGGCCGGCATCGCGCGCGAAGAGAACCTCTGGTTCCACGTCGACGGCGCGTTCGGTGCACTGGCGCAACTCGCGCCGAGCTTGCGCGAACGCATCGCCGGTATCGAACGCGCCGACTCGATCGCCTTCGACCTGCACAAGTGGCTGCACGTGCCGTACGATTCGGGCGCGGTACTGATCCGCGACGGCGCGCTGCACGAAGCCACGTTCGCCGATCACGCACCGTACTTGCAGCGCAACACGCGCGGCACGGCCGCCGGCGAACCCTGGTTCACCGATTTCGGACCCGAACTCTCGCGCGGCTTTCGGGCGCTGGGCGTCTGGTTCACGATGAAGACGTACGGCCTCGACCGCTTCGGCGAACTGATCGCGCGCCAATGTGCCATGGCCCACGCGCTGGGCGAACGCATCAAAGCGACGTCGCCGCTAGAACTGCTCGCACCCGTTGCGCTGAACATCGTCTGCTTCCGCTACGTGCCGCCGCACCCGGCCGGCGAGCTGGATGAGCTCAGCGAGCGCCGGACCGATGAGCTCAATGCGCGGCTCTTGATCGACCTTCAGGAACGGGGCTTGGCGGTGCCGTCGTCGACGCACGTCGACGGCAAGTTTGCGCTGCGCCTGAACGTGATGAACCATCGTACGACGCAGGCTGACCTCGACGCCGTGCTGGCCGCCGTGCTCGAGCTAGGGAACGAGCTAGAGGCGTCCGCGTAGCGCGCGAAAACGCTGGAACGCGCTCGGCGCCTGCAGCGGCGGCGGCTGCAGGCGCGCCGGTATCGGCTGCTGCGATTGCGCGATCGTTTGCCGGATCGGGCGCCATTCCGGCGGCAGCATTCCCCGCGATGCGAGCGCGCCGTCGTAGAGGTAGACGTTTCCGCGCGCGGTGACCGCATTGACCACCGGCCCTCCGCCGCCGACCATCGCGCTCACGTCGTTGTCGCCGCGCAGATCGAGCGGCGGGCGGCGGTCCCACAGCGAGTACACGCGACCTTCGCTCGAGCGCGCCCCGACCTGCGCGCCCGTGGCGAAGCCGATGCCGATCGAACCGTTAGTCGATTCGAAGCGCGCAAGTCCCGGATCGAAGGTGCCGTTGTCGTAGACGATGTTCCCCGAGACCGTCGAGACCTCGATCTGCCGCGCGCGGTTGTGTTCGAAGACGAACGCGGCCGCATTGCCGCGCGCGCGCAAACGATCGAAGCTCGAGTCGGCGACGTCGAGGCGCCCGTTCATGAGCTGGACGAACGCGTCGCTCATCACGTCGTTGAGCATCATGCGTCCGCCGGCCGCGAGCGCGAAGAGCGTGCCGCCGTGGTAATCGTTGATGCTCACCACGCCTTGGCCTTTTTGAATGCGCGTGACGAGCAGGGCGGTCGTGGGCGGCACCATCACCGTGACGTGCGAGTCGTCCGCGGTCTGGATGCGCACCGTGTCGTGCGCGCCGGCGCGGAAGTCGGAGGCGTAGGGGAATTCCTCAGGCGCGAGCGTTCCGCGGCCCATCGCTCCCGTCACCGGATCGCGCACCGCGATCGTTTGTACCGGAATGGAAACCGAGAGCGGCGTTTGCGCGGTGCCGAAGGTGATCGGCCGGCGCGTGACTTGCGCTGCTTCGTCGTCCGTGTCGAACTGGACGTTGGGACGGTCCCAGCCCTTGACGGTGATCTCGGAGCGCGCGCCGGCCAGCACCTGAACTACGCTCTGATCGCCCATGAGGAAGGAACCGGTCGCCGCGTTTGCCGGCACAGGGTGAAAGAAACCGAGGAGGATAGCGAACCCGGCGGCTGCGCGCCGCAGGGCGTCGCGGACGGCGGCCACGGTCCGATCATACCGCTCGGGGCACCCCGAGGTCATTGAATTTCGGTGAGGAGCGGGTCGCCGGGTGGCAGCTCGAGCGCCGGCAGCGTGACCGTGAAAACCGAGCCGCCCTCGGGCCGGGCGGCCGCCCCGACCATCCCGCCGTGCACCCGGGCGATGCTGCGCACGATCGCAAGACCGAGGCCGGTGCCCTCGATCGTCCGCGAGTGCGAGGGATCGCCGCGGAAAAACCGGTCGAAGAGGTGCTCCGCGGTTTCGGGCGCGATCCCGATGCCGGTGTCGGTCACGGAGATGCGGGCCACGCCGGGATCGTGCCCGACGGTGACGACGACCTCACCCTCCTCGGTGAACTTGATCGCGTTGTCGACGAGGTTGCTGATCAACTGGCGGATCAGCGGCGAATCGCCGAGGATGTAGGGACCGTCGGGCGCGAGCTCGGCGCGCAGCTCGAGCCCGCTGTTGGCCGCGCGGTCGCGAGCGTGCGCGACGACGTCGGCGACCAGCGGATTGAGCGCGAGCGGTTCTTTGGGAATCTGATCGCCCGAGTCGGCCTTCGCCAGCGTCAGCATGCCGCCGACCATTTCGGCGAGCCGCGCCGACTCATCGACGATCGCGTCGAGGCTCTCGGCACGCACTTCGGGATCGCGGTCGCCCCAGCGCCGGATCAGCTGCGCGTTAGCGTTGATGACGGTCAACGGCGTCTTGAACTCGTGCGAGGCGTCGGAGATGAACTGCCGTTCGCGCGCGAACGCATCTTGCAGCCGGTCGAGCATGGCATCGAACGTGGCGGCGAGCCGCCCGATCTCATCGCCGCGCTTCCAGCGCAGACGCCGGTCGAGTTTCTCCGAGCCGATCTCCTCCATCGCGTGGGTCAGCCGCACGACCGGATCGACCAAACTGCGCGCGATGAAGAGCGAAGCGATCACGACCGCGATGCACGCGACGATCGCCGCGTAGATGAGGATCGTCTGCGCGCGCCGCGTCTCGCGGTCGATGATGTCGAGCCGCTGCGCGACGTGCGCGATGACGATCGGTTTGCCGTTCCGGCTGAGTTTGCGATCGAGCACGAGCAGCGCCACGCCGTCGGTGTCGCGGGCGAACGTGAACCGCTGCTCGAGGCCGGGCGGCAGCGCGCCCAAACGCAGGTCGCCCATGTTCGAACTCTTGCCGATCGGATAGCCTTCGGGCGTATCGATCTGCACGTACTGCGTGGTCGAGGCCCACTGATCGAGCTGTTCTTTGTTGGCCAGCGCGTCGAGCGCGGTCGCTTGATCGTAGAACCCCAGTGCGTTGCTGGCCTCGGCCACGCGCGCGATCTCGTCGGAGGTCGCGGTGATGCCGGCCTTCGCCTGTTCGATCAAGAGCGAACGAAAGGCCAGGCCGATCACGACCGCGCCGACCGCGATGATGATCACGATCAGAAGGGCGTAGGACGCGGCGATGCGCGTCCGCAGGCTGAGTTTAATCTTTTAGGGCGTAACCGACGCCGCGTACGGTTTGAATCAGCTTGTCGTCGAAACCGTCATCGATCTTGCCGCGCAAGTAGCGGATGTAGACGTCGATGAGGTTGGAGTCGCCGAGGAAATCGCTGCCCCACACGCCGTTGAAGAGCTCGTCCCGCGTGTGCACTTTGTTGCGGTGCAGCAAGAGATATTCGAGCAGCGCGTACTCTTTGGCCGTGAGCTGGATGTCTTTGCCCGCACGCTGCACTTCGTGGCGGTCGCGGTCCATCGTGAGGTCTTTCGCGCCGATCACGTTGTCGTGCGGCTGACGGTCGCGCAACCGCGCGCGAATGCGCGCCAAGAGTTCTTCGATCGAAAACGGCTTGGTCAGGTAGTCATCGGCGCCGTGATCGAGCCCGGCGACGCGGTCGGGGATGCGGTCTTTGGCCGTGAGCATGATGATCGGCACGTTGCTCTTGGCGCGAATGCGCGCGCAGACTTCCATGCCGTCGAGTTTGGGCAGCATCAGGTCGAGCACGACGAGATCGGGCTCTTTGAGCGCGCGCTCGAGGCCCGCGAGGCCGTCGCGCGCGGTCTCGACTTCGTAGCCCTCGTGCTTGAGTTCGAGTTCGAGCACGCGCAAGATCTGCGCGTCGTCTTCGACGATCAGCACTTTGTAGGTGCGGTCGGTTGCCGGGGTCGTGCTGCTCACGGGCGCGTGTCCGGTTGCTTACTCACCTACCGGTTATACACGCTGAGGCGCGGGGTTGCCATGAACGGCAGGCTAGAAATCCACCACACCGACGAAATGCCCACCGCGAGCCACACGTAGGTCGAGCGCGAGAAGAGGCCGAGTCCGCGCGCGCCGGCTACGATCATATCGGCGAGGCGCGCCCCTGCGTGGGGCGTCGTTTGGAAGAGCCAGACGCTCAGCGAGCCCACGAACGCGACTGCGGCGACGAGCAAGCACAGTTCCCACGCGCGGAACGTCGGTGCCGGGCGCAGCACCGTCGCGGCCAGGATCCGGCCGTGCAGGTCGGCCGGCGGCTCCTCGAGCGGCAGCGCGTCGAGCGCGCGGTCCAGTTCGTCGTCGGTCATGTGGTTCTCCGTTGGGCGGTAGGCCCCAGTGCGGCCCGTAACAGGTCTTTTGCCCGGAAAAGATGCGTCTTCACGGTTCCGAGCGGAAGACCCAGTACGACGGCGATTTCCTCGTACTGCTTTCCTTGAAGATGGAAGAGCGTGATGACGGTCCGGTATTTTTCCGGCAGCGCGGCGATCGCCGCGCGCAGCCGGGCGGATTCTTCGGACGCCACGAACGCGCCCTCGGGTCCGGCGCCCGGGTCGGCGACGTCGGGCGGTTCCTCGCCCGTGAAGCGCTTGCGCTTGGCGAGCCGGTCGCAGCACACGCGGTAACAGATCGTGAAGATCCAGGTCGCGAACTTCGCGCCGGGCCGGAACGAGGCGAGGGCGCGGTAGGCCTTCATCCAGGCCTCTTGGCAGGCGTCTTTCGCCTCCTCGACCTCGCGCAGCGTGCGGTAGGCGAGGTGATAGACCGCGCGTTCGTAGCGCTCGACGAGGGTGCCGAACGCGTCGCCGCGGCCCGCCAGAACGAGCGCGATCAAGTCATCGTCCGTGGGGACGACGGCTTTGGCCCGTTCCGCCGGCGGTTCGGCCAACAGTGCGACTCCCATCTGCGCGCATGTACGCGGGACCGCGGCCCAAGTTTCGCCGCGAAACACCGCCGCCGGTCGGCCGTACATGGGGCATGGTTCCACGCGCAACGCTCATCGCCGTCCTGGTCGGCATTGAGATGGCCCTGATCTTCGCGATGGTCGTCGCCATGGGCGGCGGCCCGAAAACCCATTACGGCGGCTGGCCGGGTGCTCCGGCCGGCGCGGCCGCGCTGACCCCGCAGACGGCGCCGCAGACGTTCCCGGCCGGCGACCACCCGGCCCTCGCGATCGACGTCGGCATGGCCGACGTCACGATCGATACGCATCCCGATGCGCGCATCGACGTTTCGGTGACCGACGGCTTTCACCACATCGGTTCGCAAGCGCCGATCGTTTCGCGAGCCGACGGCAGCACCGTCCGCATCTCGGCCGATGAAAGCGATTTCTGGTCGTTCCTCGGCGACAGCCGCATCGTGCACATCACGGCACCGGCCGAAACGCGCGTCGTCATCGCCAACGCCGGCAACATCAACGTAACGGGTTTGCGTGCCGACGCCACGGTTACGAGCGGCGCGCACTTCCATCCCGGCGACGGCATCAGCGTGCGCGACTTCCGCGGTTCGCTGACGGCAACGAGTCCCGACGGCACGATCGACGTCACCGACGCCGATTGTCCGCAACTGCGCCTCACTTCGTCGAACGGGCGCCTCACCCTGACGCGGGTGCGTGCCCAGCAGATCTTCGCATCGAGCAGCAACGGCCGCGTCGAGGGCACGGGCTTACGGTTGCGTGACGGCAGCGTCGCGAGTTCCAACGGGCGCGTGTCGCTCGGCTTCGCGAGCGGGGCCGATACCACCGTCACGGCCGGCGCGGCCAACGGGCGCGTGCGGGTTTCCGGCTTCGCCGCGACGCCCGCAACCTACGTGCGCGGGAATGATGAAGATGACGACGACGACTCGTCGGCGGCGAAAACGGTGCGCATCGGCGCGGGCAGCGGGCGGCTCGACGTGCGCGCCAGCAACGGTAGTATCGATCTCAGTCAGGAAGGCTAAGGAGCATGGACGACAACCTCATACCGGTCCTCGGTATCATCTGTCTCTTCGGATTGCCGGTGGTCGGTTGGATCTTGGGCCGCGTGATGAAGCACCGCGAGCGAATGGAGATGCTCCGGATGGGCATGATCCCGCCGCCCGATGGTCGCGGCTGGCGAAATCGCGACCGCTTCGCAGCGGGTCCGGGCGTGCCGCCGCCGTGGACGGCTGCGCCGGGGCCGATCGGCGGAGCGCCGTTCAACTACAACGCCTACGAGGACCCGAACTCGGCGCAGTGCACGATGCGCCGCGGCATCCTGACCGCGATGGTCGGCTTTGCAATCCTGATCGGCCTCTCGTTCATCGGCTATCGCGGCGGCGACGGACCGTTTGTGCCGGCGTCGATCCATCCCGGACCCTGGCTCTTGGGCGGCCTGATCCCGATGTTCGTGGGCATTGCGCAGATCATCATCGCGCTGCTGTCGGGCGCCACGTTCAACATCCGTATGATGCCGCCGCCGAGCGGTCCGGCCGGACCGCCGCCGGGACAGCGCACCTATGGCTCCGCGGCCCAGCCCGGGCCGCCCGGACCGCGTTATGAAGAGCTGGCGCGGCCCGTACCACCGCCCGATCGCACCTAAGTCAACGCAAAAAGAGCGAGCCGCCGAAGCGACTCGCTCTTTTTGATATTCCCGGCTTTCGTTGCGCCGCTAGCGGCAGGTAACGATCGCCATCGCCCAACCGCTCGCAGTACGCGTGCGGACGAGATATCCGTCTTCGGTGCGGTCGTAAACGCTGTAGCCCGCTCTTAGCGCGTCAGCTAGCGTTTTGAAGACCTGAATCCCGGCCATCTCGGTGCTCCCTCCTCGCGGACCTAATGCCGCGATGTTCCTGTCCCTATTACCTATAACGGCCAGAATCTTACCTGCGTTCACCTCTCATCGAATTTTCTCCGTAAAGATACGTTGCGGGTAGCGTGCGGGCCGGTCGCCAACTTTGCCGGGGTGCAGACTCGCCTCGTCGTTGCGCTCGATGTTCCGACATTTGTCAGGGCTGAGCGTTTGATCGAGGCGCTTCAGGGCTGCGATGTGACCTTCAAGGTCGGCTACGAGGCCCTTTACGGCTACGGGCCCGAGCTGCTGAGCTCGCTTGAGACGCGTAATGCCGAGTATATGCTCGACGTCAAGCTGCATGATATCCCTCGGACGGTCCATGCGGCGGTACAAGCGTTGGTCCGGCCGGGTGTGTCGCTGCTCACGGTGCACGCGCTCGGCGGGGGCGAGATGCTCGCCGCGGCCGTCGAGGCCGCTGCGGAGCGGGCCGCCGAGCTCGGCATCGCGATACCGCGTGTGCTCGCGATCACGGTGCTCACGAGCCACGCGCCCGGCGATCTCGCCCCGCTCGGCCTTGCGGGCAGCACGATCGACAACGCGTTGCGCCTGGCGGCGATCGCCAAGGACGCGCGTTGCGCCGGCGTCGTCTGTTCGGTGACGGAAGTGCGCGTGCTCAAGGCCGCGTTGGGCAGCGATTTCATCGCGCTCTGTCCGGGCATCCGTCCGAGCGGCGGCGCGCACGGCGATCAGCGGCGCGTTGCAACGCCGCGCGACGCGCATCTCGCCGGCGCCGACTACATCGTCGTCGGCCGGCCGATCATCGAAGACAACGACCCTGCCGCTGCGGCCCAAGCGATCCTCGCGGAGTTGAACTAACCGTGCTCGCACTCACGCCCGAAACATTGCTCGACGAACTGCGCGCGCGCGGCGCGCTGCTCGACGGTCACTTCCGTCTCTCGTCGGGCCGTCACTCGAACCGCTTCGTGCAGAAGTTCCGCTTCCTCGAAGACCCTGCGCTGCTGGAACGCATCGTCGCCGCGATGCTGCAGACGATGCCGGACCTCGACGTGACGTGCGTCGTTTCGGCCGCGGTCGGCGGCATCGTGCTCGGTTACGAAGCGGCGCGCCAACTCGGCACGCGCGCGATCTTCGTCGAGAAAGAAGCCGGAACGGCGCGCTTTCGCCGCGGTTTCGGCGTGTCGCGCGGCGAGCGCGTGCTGGTGGTCGAGGACGTGATCACGACCGGGCTCTCGGTGCGCGAGGTGATCGACGTCGTCACGGCCGAGGGCGGGGTCGCGGCCGCGGCCGCCGTCGTCGTGCGCCGCAGCGCCGCCGAAGTGGGCGCGACGCTCTATGCGCTGCTCGATCTGCCGATGGAGTCGTACGAGCCCGCGGAGTGCCCGCAATGTGCGGCGGGCGAGGCGCTGGACGAGCCGGGATCGCGCTTTTTACGCTGACGGGCACCCACCGGCCGGGGCGCGAACGTCAACGGCACCCCATGGACTACGTTTCTCTCGCACGGCCGGTCGTGCGGCAACTCCACGAGTACAGCGCCGGCACGACGATCGACCAGGCGAAGCGGCGCTTCGGCCAGCTCGACCGCATCATCAAGCTCTCGTCGAACGAAAACCCGCGCGGTTCCTCGCCGAAAGCGCTGGCCGCAATGGAGACGTTGACGGGCGCCAACCTCTACGCCGACGACGATCATCTCCATCTGCGCGCGCGTCTCTCCGAGCCCTACGGACTGCGCATCGAGAACACGATCCTCGGCCACGGCAGCAACGAGATTCTGCTGATGTTCTTCCTCACGTTCATCGGCCCGGGCGATGAAGTGATCATGGCCGACCCGACGTTCTCGCTCTTTCCGGCCGACGCGATCGTGACCGGCGCAACGCCGGTGCGCGTGCCGCTGCGCGACGGCGGCCACGATCTCGACGCGATGCTCGCGGCCGTTACGCCGCGTACCAAAGCCGTGATCATCTGCGATCCGAACAACCCGAGCGCAACCTGCGTCGATCCGGACGCGTTCGCGCACTTCGCCTCGCTCTTGCCGCCCAACGTGCTGATGTTCATCGATCAGGCCTACCGCGAGTATATGCCGGCCGCGAGCGTCGAGGGCACCGATTACGTGAAATCGCGCCGCGGCACGATCGTCACCCGCACGATGTCGAAACTCTACGGTCTGGCATCGGTGCGCTTCGGCTACGGTTTCGCCGACCAAGGCATGATCGATTTGATGCAGCGCGTGCGCGTGCCGTTCAACGTGTCCTCGCCCGCGGCGCTGGCGGCGCTGGGCGCGCTCGATGACGATGAGTTCCGGGCGGACACGATCGCGATGAACGACGAAGGCAAAGCGTTCCTCAACGCGGCGTTCGGCCGCCTCGGACTCTTTGCGTATCCCTCGGCCGCGAACTTCATCGCGGTGCGCGTGCCGGTCGCCGCCGACGCCGCTTACGACGACCTGCTCAAACGCGGCATCATCGTACGCTCGGGCGACAAGCTCGGTATGCCGAACTTCTTGCGCATCACGATCGGCTTGCCGGAAGAAAATCGTGCGCTCGTCGCCGCACTGGAAGCCGAGCTGCCGCAGTGGCGGGAACGCGCGCAAGTTTCCGCATGAGCGAACGGATCGCGATCCGGCTCGGAGACGCCGCTCGCGATCGCGCGTTCATCGTCGACCTCGGGCGGCGCGTGGCGTCGACCAGCGTGTCGTCGCAACGCGTCACGGTGTTGCCGCTGGTCGAGGCCGCCTACGAACAGTTGATCGACTACACCCTGCGGCGCGAGCACGAGATCTTGGTGGCCGAGGTCGACGACGTCGCGGCGGCCTTCGCCCTGCTGCTCTACGACGAGCCGGATCAAGTTTCGCTGACCGAGCAAACCTTTCTCGCCTACATGGCCGTTGAGCCGGCGTGGGAGCGCCGCGGGATCGGCCGCGCGCTGCTGGCGGTCGTCGAAGAGCAGGCCCGCAAACGCGGCTTTCCCTATTTGACGCTGATGGTGACCGAAGAAAACGCGGCGGCGCGCGCGCTGTACGAATCGGCCGGTTTCACGACGGAGCGCCGGCAAATGGTGAAGGAGCTATGAACGGTTTGGCCGCGCGGCGCATTACGATCGTCATCGTGGTGCTGCTGCTCGTCGCAGCGGCCGTGTTCGTCGCCGTGCGCATCCCGCGCACGATCTCGATCTTTCTCGTCGCCTCGTTCATCGCGTTCGGCGCGGCACCGCTGGTGCAACGGCTGGAACGCTGGATGCCGCGCGGCGCCGCGATCGCGGTCGTGTATCTCGCCCTCGCCGGGGCACTGGTTCTTTTGGCGCTGGTGATCATCCCGATCACCTACGCGCAGATCCTCGTGCTGGTCGGACATACGAGCGATTACGTCATCGCATCGCAAGACGGCGTCGCGCATCTCGAAACGTTCCTGCGCAACCGGCTCGGCGACCGCGTCGCGCTGCCGACGTTCGGACAGCTGCAGGCCGAGGTCGGCGATCGCGTCGGCACGATGTTCTCGCTCACGCTGGCGTCGATCGGAGCGATCCTTATCAGCATGGTCAACGCGCTGCTGATCGGCATCTCGGCGCTGATTCTGTCGATCTTCTTTCTCTCGCAAGGGCACGCGGTGCGCGGCGGCATGCTGGAGCTGCTGCCGCTCACACGCCGCGCGAAAGCGAACGCCCTGATCGTCGAGGTCGCATCGATCTTCGGGCATTTCGTAGCGGGCCAGCTCGCGCTGTGCGCGATCGTCGGCGCGGCCGTGTGGGCGGTGCTGCTACCGGTGCACTTCGGCTTCGCGCTGCTGGTCGCGGTCGTGTGCGCGATCGGCTATGCGGTACCGTTTTTCGGAATGATCGTCGCGCAAGTCATTGCGGCGGCGCTTGCGATCCCGCAGGGCACCGGCATGGTTATCTATGTGTCCGTGGCGATCTTCGTGATCGCGCGTATCGCCGACAGCGTGCTGGTACCGAAGATCATGGCCGACGCGGTCGGCGTCTCACCGATCGGCGTGATGTTCGCGGTCTTTGCCGGCGGCGAGCTGTTCGGCTTGTGGGGCTTGATTCTCGGCATCCCCGCGGCGGCGCTCGTGCGCGTGCTGTTCACCTACTTCGCGCTGCCGTGGATCCGTGCGCAGCAACTCGAGCCGCAGCATCCGGCCGAAGTTACGGTTGAAGCCGGCGGACTGATCGTCACCGTTCAGAACGAATCGTGAGAAGCGAATCGCCGATCGAGGGCCTCGGCCGCCTGGCTCCGACGCTGCTCTGCGTGACCGATGCGGACGGCAACCTCGAATTCATGAACGAACGCTGGATGAACGTGCTCGGTGCGCCGTTGCCCGAGCTGCTCGGCAACCGCTGGGTTTCGTTCGTTCACGCCGACGACGTCGACACGCTGATCCGCGATTTCCGTACCGCCGTCGCGACCGGTGAGCCCTACCGCGGTGAGTTCCGGATGCGCAACGCCGACGGCGCGTATCGCTGGATCGAAGTTCGCGCGGAGCCCGAGCGTGACGCCGCCGGTTCGATCGTGCGCTGGTTTGCCGCCGGCCACGACGTCGACGCACAACGCCGCGCGATGGACGCGCTGCAGTTGCTGGCCGAGAGCGGCGCGACCGCGAATTCCGCGCGCGATGTCGATGCGCTGTTGGAGGGCGTCACGCGCGCGGCGCTGGCGGGTCTTGCCGACATCGCGTTTTTCGACCTGATCGAATCCGACGGCTGGAGCCGGCGTCTGGGCGCCGGCGGCGCGGGCGTCTCGCCGGAGGCGATCGAGACGACGTTGAGCTTTCCCACCCGTTTCGGTCAGGCGAACCCGATCTCGCGCGCGATGACCGACGTGCAAGTCTTGCACTTGGCGCGCGTCGACGAAGAGTACATGATGCGCGCGATCGCGGATCCGCTGCGGCGCGAAGCCTGGCGCACCGTCGGCATCCGCTCGATGATCGTGGCGCCGATGATCGTCGCGGGCCGCCGTCTCGGCGGCCTCACGATGTTGCGCACGCTCACGGACCAGGCATTTGAGGCGAGCGACGTGCGCGTTGTCGAAGAGGTCGCGCGGCGCGCCGCGGTCGCGGTCGAGAACATCCGGCTGACCGAAGCCGCGCGGCGCGAGTCGCACGAACGCGATCAGCAATTCCGGATGGTCGCGGATTCGATGCCGCTGCTGATGTGGACCGCGAGTGCCGACGGCACGACCGATTGGCACAATCGGCGCTGGTTCGCCTATACGGGTCAGCCCGAGAGCGCGCCGTTCGAAGTCGGCTGGCAGACGCTGCATCCCGACGACCTCGAGGCCTCCCGGGCCACGTGGAATGCGGCGGTGGAAGCGGGCCAGACTTTCGAAATCGAACACCGCATTCGCCGCGCCGATGGAGTGTATCGCTGGTTCCTGACACGCGCGACGCCGGAGCGGGATACGAACGGCACCATCGTGCGCTGGTACGGCACGCACACCGACATCGATGAAGCCCGGCGCGCGCAATACACGCTCGAAGTCTTCTCCGAACTCGGCACCGTGCTCGCGGGTTCGCTCGAAGTCGAGACCACGCTGGATGCCGTCATGCGCGCGGTCGTGCCGGAGTTCGCCGATTGGGTGCTCATCGATCTCGTGGAAGAGGGTAAGTCGCGGACGGTGGCTCGCCGGCACCACGACCCCAATGCGCTCGGGTCGATTGCGCCGGAGACCGGACTCGCGGTGCCGCTGATCACCGGCGGAGCGACCTGGGGCAAACTCACCGTCGGCACGGCCGACGGCCGCGCGTTTACCGCCGCGGACATCGAGTTTTTCGCCGCGCTCGCCCGGCGAATCGCGCCGGCCATCGCCAACGCGCAGCTGTTCGAACGCGAACGTCTCGTCGCGCGCAGCTTTCAGGATGCTGCATTGCCCGCACAACTCGTCGATATCCCGGCGTGTTCGTTCAGTGCGATCTACGAAGCCGGGAAGGCCGAGGCACTGGTCGGCGGTGATTGGTACGATGCCTTCGTGCTGGCCGACGGGCGCATCGTGTTGTCGATCGGCGACGTTGCGGGTTCCGGGTTGCAGGCGGCCGTCACGATGGCCAACATGCGGCAAGCGATCCGGGGCGTGGCCTACGTTCATCCCGATCCCGTGCTGATGCTCGAGGCGGCCGATTTGGCGTTGCGCAGCGAATCTCCGGATCGCTTCGTGACCGCGTTCGTGGCGGTGATCGATCCGATCGAAAACGTCATGTCGTACACGACTGCCGGACATTTGCCGCCGTTGCTGATCCCGGCCGGCGGCGAGATCATGCCGCTCGAAGCGTCCGGCTTGCCGCTCGGCTTACGCGAACATGACGGCACGCCGAGCCGTTCGTGCACCGTCGAACCCGGTTCGCTGCTCGTGTTCTTTACCGACGGTCTGGTCGAATCGACCCACGACATCGACGAAGGTTATCGGCGGCTCTACGCGGCCTTGCGCGATCCGGAGATCCTCGCCGCTCCGAACATCGCGTCGCGCATTCGCGACGCGGTCTTGGTCGAGGGCTCGCGCGACGACGTGGCGATCTTGTGCGGGCATTATCGCGGCGTCACGCTCGACCGGCATCGCGTCGATGCGCGCAATCAAGCCGACAGCGTGCGCTTCGCGCAGCACCTGGTGTCCGAACTGGAGCGCTGCAGCTATTCTAAAGAGGCGATCGTGAACGCCGAAATCGTGCTGGCCGAACTCATCGGCAACCTGGTGCGGCACACGCCCGGTACCGCGACGTTCGTGATCGACGGCGGGCGCGGGCACGTCGTTTTGCACGCCCTGGATGATGGTCCCGGCTACCGCTTTCTCTCGCGTTTGCCGACGGATACGTTCAGCGAACGCGGCCGCGGACTGTTCTTGATCTCATCGCTCGCCGAAGCGTTTCATGTGACGCCGCGCGCGTTCGGCGGCAGCCACGCGTGCGTCACGTTCGCAACGCACAGCTGGGATTACGTCAGGCCGGCCGGCGCTTGACGAACACGATCGTTGAAAACGTCAGCACGTCTTCAGCACGCTGATTGAGCACGCGGAACGCCGCGCGCACGAGGCCGCGGTCGGGCTTCGATGCCGACGGGCGCGCTTCGATCACGGTCGCGATCGTGTGCAGCGTATCGCCCGGCCGCACCGGCTGCAGCCAGCGCAGCTCGTCCATGCCCGGCGATCCGAAGCTCGTGCCTTCCAGCACGCCGGTGCCGAGAAACATGCGGAAACCGACCGACAGCGTTTGGAAGCCGCTGGCGATCAGCCCGCCGTAGGGCGATGACTTCGCGGCTTCGACGTCGATGTGGAAGTTTTGCGGATCGTACATCGTCGCAAACGCGATCATCGATTCGAGCGTTAGCGTTTGACCGGCCGAGACGATTTCCGAGCCGACCGTGAACTCTTCGAAATAACGTCCGATCACATCGAATCCGGTGCCGTGATGCCGCACAGCTCGAGCGCTTTGGCCAGCACCGTCTGCGCGGCCAAGGCGAGTCCGAGGCGCGCGACCGTCAGCTCGCGATCGTCGCTCAAGATGATGCAGTCGGAATAGAACTGGTGGAAGTCGGCCGCTACGTCGCGGGCGTATTTCGGCAGACGATGCGGCGCCAGGGTGCGCGCCACTCCCGCGACGACCGAGCCGAACTCCGCCAGGCGGCGTGCGAGCGCGATCTCGCTGGGTTCGCTCAACCGCTCGAGGTGCTCGCCGCGTTTGGCCGCCGCAACGAGCTCCGCGTCGCGCTCGACCGCCTTGCGCAGCACCGACGCGATGCGCGCGTGACCGTACTGCACGTAGTACACGGGGTTGTCGTTCGACTTCTCTTTCGCCAGCGCCAGATCGAACGTCAACGGCTGATCGATCGAGAGCATCACGAAGAAGAAGCGCGCGGCGTCGACGCCGACCTCATCGATGATCTCGGCCAGCGTAACGATTTGCCCGGCGCGCTTGGACATCGAGACGATCTCGTCGCCGCGTTTGAGCGTGATCTGCTGCGCGATCAGCACCTCGATCGCGCCGTGGCGATTATAGGCGTCGGCGAGCGAGCGCAAGCGCGCGATGTAGCCGTGATGGTCGGGGCCAAGGATGTCGATCACGCGGTCGGCGCGTTGCAGCTTGTCGTAATGATAGGCGACGTCGTTGGCAAAGTAAGCCGGACGGCCGCTCGAACGTACGATCACGCGGTCTTCGTTGTCGCCGCTGGCGGTCGTGCGCAGCCAGAGCGCGCCGTCCTTGTCGTAAGTCAGCCCGAATTCGCGTAAGCGTGCGATCCCGGTCTCGATCGCGCCGGCTTCGTGCAGCGCCTTCTCGCTCTGCCAGAGGTCGAACGTCACGCCGAAGCGCGCGGCGACGGCCTGTTGCTCTCGTACGTTCGCATCGCGTCCGAAGGTGGCGAAGTACGGCATCCACTCGGCTTCCGGCGCGGTACGCCAGCGCTCGCCGTCGACTTCGCGGATCAGCGCCGCGATCGGAATGAGGTAGTCGCCCGGATAGCCGTCGTCGGGAAACGGAAATGCCGGGTCCCACTGCTGCATGTAGCGAGCGTAGAGCGAACGAGCGAGCGTGTCCATCTGCGAGCCCGCGTCGTTGATGATCCACTCGGTGAACACGTCGTAGCCGGCGAAGCGCAGCGTTTTCGCCAGCGTGTCGCCGATCGAGAGCGTTCGTCCTTGCACGACGACCAGCGGACCGGTCGGGTTCGCGCTGCCGAATTCGAGCGAGATGCGTTCGTTCTGCGGCTCGCCGTGACCGAAGTTCGGGCCTTCGCGCAGCGCGGTTGCGATCGTGCGCTGCCAGAACGCCGGCACGAGGCGCAGGTTGATGAACCCGGCGGCCGCCGTCGCTTCGCTCACGGTCGCGCGCACGTCGCCGTCTTCCAGCGCGCGGGCGATGATGGCGTTGGCGATGTCGAGCGGTTTCTTTTTCGCGCTCTTCGCGAGGCCGAACGCGACGTTGGTCGCAACGTCGCCATGCTCGGCGCGGCGCGGCGGTTCGAACGAGACGTTCGCTTCGCCCTCCGGATAGAGCGCCTTGGCCGCGGCTTCAAAGCGCGCGGCGAGCGCCGGCAGATCGAGCATCGTGCCGTCGCTAGTGATGGTAGGGTTCATTCGCAGCGATCTTCGCCGCGCGATACAATTGCTCCAGCACGAGCGCGCGCGCCCATTCGTGCAAGAGCGTTAGTTGCGAGAGCGACCAGCGAAATTGTGCGCGCGCGAACAGCGCCGGCGCTGCACCGTACGTTCCCGCGATGACGATCGTGAGTTGTGAAGTGCCTTCGACCGGCAATCGTTCGATGCGCCCGGCGAGCGCTTCGCTCGAGAGCTCGGTGCCGGTGCGTTCGAGCAGCCACAGCGTCTCGCTCGGCGCGACGAGGCGCAGGATTGCTTCGGCCTCGTCGCTCATCGAACGCGCCGCATCGCTGCCGTCGCCGGCGCGCACCTCGACTTCCTCGAGCCGGTGATAGGGCCGCAGCCGGCGACGGAAGTCGTCGGCAGCGGCGATGAGGTAGGGTTCGCGCAGCTTGCCGACCGCGATGAGGCGCAGGTGCATCGCGCCCGAGGTTCGCCCCGCCTAGGCGGACGACCGCCGGAAGCGGCCGTCGGGGCCGCTGACGATCGTGCCGGCCGCCAGCAGATCGCCGATCCGCGCCAGCGCCAGCACCGGCGGCAGCTCGCACGACGCCACCACCGCGTCGGCATCGGCCGGCCCGCCGCCCAGCAGCGCGAGGATCCGCGCGTCGACCGGGTCGGCCGCCGGCACCGGCTCGGCCGGAGCGGCCGCGGCGCGGGCGATGCCGAGCTGGGCCAGGACGTCGGCGGCATCGCGCACCAGGGTCGCGCCGTCGCGGATAAGGGCCAGGCACCCGGCGGCCTTCGGGCGCCCGACGTCGCCGGGGAAGGCCATGACGGGGATGCCGCGGTCGGCCGCCCAGGAAGCGGTGTTCAAGGCCCCGCTGCGGGCGGCGGCTTCGACCACGACCACGCCGTCGGAGAGCGCCGCCACGATGCCGTTGCGCGCCAGAAATTGCCACGGGAAGGCCGGGTGGTCGGGCGGGTACGGCGAGAGCACCGCGCCGCCCCCGGCGACGATGCGGCGGGCCAGCTCGGCATTGCGCGGCGGGAAGAAGCGGTCGTGCCCGCCGCCCAGCACGCCGAGCGTCGGCGCCCGGGCCGCTAGCGCTCCCTCATGGGCCGCCGCGTCGATTCCGAGCGCCAGTCCTGAGACGACGCAGACGCCGGCGGCCGCGAGCTCGGAGGCGAGGCGCAGGGCCAGCCGCCGGCCGTCCTCCGACGGCGCCCGGGTGCCCACCACCGCCACGGTCGGGGCGGCCAGGGCCGACAGCTCGCCGGCCACCCAGAGGCCGTCGAGGGCCGACCCGGCCAGGCGCCCGTACGCGGCCGCGGCGAGTTCGGCGCGGGTCAGGTAGCGGCGAAGAGAGTCCTGCATGCCGGGCCATCACGACAACCGGCCCGGAAGAAAGGCCAGGAATCCGTGAGGTGCCTCGGAATGTCGAGGCCCGAGCCCGGCCGGACGTACGGTACGCGGTCGGGGACACTAAGCAAAGGGGAATCCGAAATGGCAGCCGAGGCGTACTGCGTGAAGTGCAAGACCAAGCGCGAGATGAAAGACGCGACCCAGATTCAGATGAAAAATGGCCGTCCTGCGACGGAAGGCAAGTGCCCGGTGTGCGGCACGAAAATGTTCAAGATCGGAGCCGCCAAGTAGGGCGGGCACGGAGATTGGGCAGGTCGTAGTATACTAGATCAGGACCACTACATATTGTGGTCCGTGCTGCCGCGGGGGCCGCGACCTGATTTGTCCCACTTGCCGTAAGAGCGAGACGCGCGTCGTCGATTCCCGCGATGACGAAAACGTCGTCCGCCGGCGGCGCGAATGTCTTGCCTGCAAGCACCGCTTCACCACTTACGAGCGGATGGAAGCCCCGCGCTTATTCGTCGTCAAAAAAGACGGCCGTCGCGAACAGTACAATCGCGACAAGATCCTGAGCGGCCTTCGCAGGGCCTGCGAGAAGCGTCCGGTTTCGGACGCGCAGATGGAAGAGATCGTCTCCGGTCTCGAGCGCTCGATGTTCGCCGGTGGCGAGAGCGAAGTTCAGTCCGCGCTCGTCGGTGAGAAGTTGATGGAAGCCCTCAAGGCCGTCGACCCGGTCGCCTACATCCGGTTCGCGAGCGTGTACCGCTCGTTCCGCGACGTCGAGAGCTTCCAGGCCGAGCTGGCCGAACTGCTGAGCAAGTAATCATGAAGGTCGAGCTCAAGGTGCTCGACGAGCGCGTCCGCGCGTGGGGTCTGCCGCGTTACCAGAGCGAGATGGCGGCCGCCGTCGACCTCTTCGCGTGCCTCGACGAACGGCTGCTCGTCGCGCCGCACTCCCCCGCGCAATTCGTGCCGGCGGGAATCGCCATCCACATCGGTGACCCGAGCGTCGCGGCGATCATCGTGCCGCGCTCGGGCCTCGGGCATAAGAAAGGGCTCGTGCTCGGGAATCTGGTCGGCGTGATCGATGCCGACTACACTGGTGCTGTGCTGATCAGCGTGTGGAATCGCAGCGAACCCGGCTCGGCCCCGATCGTCATCGAGCCCGGCGACCGCATCGCGCAGTTGATGTTCGTGCCGGTCGTGCGGCCGGCGTTCGACGTCGTGGATGAGTTCACGGCGTTGAGCGTGCGCGGCGCCGGCGGCTTCGGCTCGACCGGGCAGTGACGGGCGCGTGAAGGTCTACGTCGTCGGCGCCGGGGCGGTTGGGCGATACCTCGGCGAGTTGTTGCGCGGTACCGGCAACGACGTCGTGTATGCGCCGCGCGATCTCGCGTCGGTCGAACCGTACGCGGCCGATCTCGCGATCGTCGCGGTAAAGGCCTACGACACCGGCGGCGCGATCGAGACGTTGCGCCGCGCGCTCGGCGACGCGCCGTCGGCTGCGATCGTGACGCCGCAGAACGGCGTCGGAAATGAAGAAGCGCTGGCCGCCGCGTTCGGCGCCGATGCGATCGTCGCGTGCGCGTTGACCGTGCCGGTTGAAACCGATCGCGACGGCAAACCGCTGGCGGCAAACGGCGGCGGCATCGCGTTCGCGCCGGTCGGAGCGGCCGCGCACAATTGGTTGCTCGCTACGTTCGGCGCAACCGGGCTACCGGTGATCGCGGCGGCCGATTATCGCGCGCTGAAGTGGTCGAAGCTCGCGCTGAACGTCGTCGCCAACGCGTCGTGCGCGATCCTCAACGTGCTGCCCGAACGCCTGGTGCACTCGGGCGACGCGTTCGAATTGGAACTGCGCCAGATTCGCGAAGTGCGCGCGGTGATGCGCGCGCTCGGCATCGCGTCGGTCGATCTGCCGCGGTATCCGGTGCGTGCGCTGCAGGGCATAGCCTCGCTGCCGGCGCCGGTCGCGCGCGTCATTCTGGCCAACCGCATCGCCGGTGCGCGCGGCCGGAAGCCGCCGTCGCTGCTGCTCGATCTGCGCGCGATGCGCAACCGAACCGAAGTCGACTTTCTGAACGGCGCGGTCGCGCGCGCCGCCCGGACCGCCGGCGTGAAGGCGCCGGTGAACACGGTCTTCGCCCGGATCGTTAGTGACATCGCGCACATGCCCCAACTGTGGGCGAAATACCGCGAACGTCCCGACGCGCTTGCAGCGGAGGTTGAGGCCGAAGTTTCCCGCACGGAGCACGTGCCGGCATTCCGGTAAGCACGACGAAGAGCGCCTCGCTCTTGGCGGTCTGTTCCCTGTCGCGGGCGCAGCCCGGCGGCTGCGCCTGGTGCGGGGAACCGTTGCCGCCGCGCCGCCGCACGTGGTGCAGCGACCGCTGCGGCGAGGCGTTTTGGAACAATCACTGGTGGTCCCAGGCGCGGCGGGCCGCGAAGCGGCGCGACAAGTACCGCTGCAGCCGCTGCGGCCACGTGGCACCGAAGCGGCCCTCGCGCGTTCGCTTCCCGAGCGAACGAGCGTATAAGGCCGCGATGCGCGCGTGGCGCGCGGGCCGGCCGGCGAACCGTCTGGAGGTCAACCACCGCGAGCCGGCGCTCGGGGCGCATCGGACCTTGAGCTGCCTGCACCATTTGGAAAACCTCGAGACGCTGTGCGTCGCGTGCCACAAAGAGACGACGGCCGCCACGCGGCCCCGGCGGCCGCCGGCTGACGGGGTACCGCCGGGGGCTCCGCCGAAGCGCGGGCAGGTGCGGAAGGTCAGCGGGTGAGCAACAACGTTCGAAACGAGCCCGGCGGTGCCGTGCCGGACTTCGAACGTGACGAGGCGACAATCAGCGCTTATGAAAGCGCGAAACTTCGCTATATCCGCGCCATCACGCAAGACGCCGAGACCAAATTGCGCGAGGCGTTCGGCAAGCGCCGCGAAGCGATCAACGACGAGATCGCCAATCTGCGCGGTCTCGCCAAAACGCGCGGCGACGCCGCAGCTGCCGCAGCGCAGAAGTATGCCGTCAAGCTCCCGCATCGCGTGCGCAAGACCGGCGTGCGTCCGCCGTCGTTCTGGGAACGCCTGATGACGTTCAATTCCGTCGACAAGTATTATCGCAACGCGCAGAAGGCGGCGGAAGAACTCGACGAGGTCAACGAGCTGCTGCGCAAGCGCCGCGACCGCCTCGATGCGATGGAGCGCGAGACGCGCCGTTCGATCTATCTGCGCGAAGAAGCCGTACGCAAAAAACTGCAGACGCCCGAAGGCCTGGCCGCGCTGCACGCCGATCCGATGGTGAAGGCGGCGTTCGCAAAGATGCAAGGCGTGATGAACGAACGCGCCAAGTACGACGAGCGCGTCAAACGCGGCGAAGTGCCGCCCGAAGAAGCGCGCGATCGCGAGATGGCGCAGCGCGGCATGAAGTTCGCGACCGTGCCGCTCGAAGGCGTGATGATTTCGCGCATCGCCCGCTACGGCGCGCTCGAGTACTACGTGCTGCGCGATCTCTCCAATCACGAATACCTGATCTCGTGCGACCCGGCGCTCGAGCCGCTGCGCGACGTGGTGTTCGACATCTCGCGCTCCGCTGCGGGCTACGAAGCCTCGCTGCGCCACACGCCCGACGGCGCGCCGATGCGCGTGCTCGATCACCTCAAAGCCGGTTTTTCCAGCAACGATGCGACCGATCTGTACGCGCGCCACCGCGCCGCACTGCGCACCGACCGCGCCACGCAAAAGACGCGTCCGCGCGATGAGAGCGAAGCGGAGATGATCGCGATGTTGGGCCTGCTGGCCGAAGCCGTCGTCAAGCGCGCGGCGTCACAAGCGGCAAACGCCGCTGCAGCAACTGAAGATCCCGAAGCTTAGAGCATCCATAGAGCGGGCAAGCGGGGGTTTGAGCGCAAGCGTCCGCGGGGACACCCTCGGCGTGGCTCGCTCGCGTTTCGACGCCGTTGTGATTTGTCTAGTCCTGGCGTGCGCCGGATGCTCGTCCGGTTCTTCCGCGGCAAAGCCTTCGCCAACCCCGGGTCCGCACGTCGACACAGTGGTCGCGAAGCAAGGCACCATTCATCCGGCCTTACAGATCGCGGGCGTCATCACGCCATTGCGGCAAGTCGGCATCGCGGCCGATCTCTCCGAGCCGATCGGCGACGTCGACGTGCAAGAGGGCGATCGCGTCCACGTGGGTCAACCGCTGGCGCACTTGATCACGGACGACCTCGAGGCGCAACTTGCCTCCGCGCAACGCACGACCGCGGAAGACGTCGCGCGCTACGCGCAAGCGGCCTACCAGACCGACGCCACCAACGCACAAGATGCGGCCGCAATTCGCTCAGCGCAAGATTCGCTGCGCCAAGCGCGCGTGAGCCTCGCCGGCGCCGAGACCGATCTCAAGCGTTACCAAACGCTGTTGGATCAAGGCTACATGGCGGCGCAAACGGTCGACCAGCAACGCACCACGGTCGCTGCGGATGCGGCGGCGGTCAGCACCGCGCAGGCGGCGCTCAATCAAGCCGTCGCCAATGCGCGCGCCAACGGCCGCGGAAACAACGCCGGCGTACAGCAAGCAGAGTTGCAGTCGGCGCGCGCGGCGGCCGATGCGGCGCAAGCGACGGTCGAGCAGCTGCGCCGTGAAATCGGCCGCGCGGCGATCGTTTCACCGCTCGACGGCGTCGTCGATGCGGTCAACGCGAATCCCGGCGAGTATCCGTCGGGCCGTCAGCTCTTCACGATCGAACAGATCTCGAGCGTCTACGCGCTCTTACCGTCGTCGACCGCCCAGGTCGTCCAGATTCAAAACGGCGCTCCGGTTTCGCTGACGACGAGCGCGACCACGCGCAGGGACAGCGGCAAGGTCGTGGCCGTCCTCGATGCGCTGCAGCCCGGCACGACCAACTTCACCGTGAAGGTGCTCGTCCCGAATGCCGACGGACATCTGCACGCCGGCATGCCGGTCAGCGGCACGGTCGCGCTGCCGCCGGTGAGCGGGATCGAGATTCCCATAACCGCCTTCATCGATGACACGCACGACGGCGTCTATACCGTCGCGAACGGCGTCGTGAGCACGACCAAGGTGACGGAAGTCAAGAACGACGGCACCAACTCGATCGTCACGGGCTTGAACGCGGGTGCGACGATCGTAGCCAACGTCGACGACGTAAACGTCGGCAACGGCGACAAGGTCAACACCGGCCCGGTCGCGAGCCCCGAACCCGGCGCGACCCGCAAGCACAAGTAGATGTGGCTGACGCGCGTTTTCATCAAGCGGCCGACGCTGGTCTTCGTCTTCATTGCGTTGACCTTGATCGCGGCCGTGATGGCGCTGCAGTCGCTGGTGGTGCAGGAACAACCCAATAGCGGGCTGCCCGGCATCACGATCAGCGTCGGCTTCGCCGGTGCGTCCACGACCGAACTGCAAACGGAAGTCGCCGAGCCGATCGAAGATCAGCTTGCCGGCACGCCCTATCTCGTCACCCAAAGCACGACGATCGAGAGCGGTTCGGTCTCGATCTCGGCCACGTTCTCGCTGCAGTCGACCAATCCCGAGAACATCGCCAACGTCGAGAAGGCGATCCAGTCGGCGCAGCGTCAGCTGCCGGCCGGGATCACCTCGCCCACGCTGCGCGTTGCCAACCCGAGCGAACCGGTCATCGTCACGCTGGCGCTGATCTCGAAGAAGTACGATCAAGCCGAACTCGGGACGCTCGCCAACAATACGGTCGTGCCGGCCATCGAGCAGCTCCCGGGCGTGTCGAACGTCAACGTCGCGGGCACCACGCAGCCGACGTTCACCGTTACCGTCGATCCGAATTTGCTCGCCGCCAACAACCTGACCTTGAGCGACGTCGTCGGCTCGATCACGCCCAACAACGTGCGCGCGCCGGGCGGCTACGTCTATGGGCCTTCGCGCGAAACCGAGCTCGACGTGCGCGGCGATCTCGCGACGCCGCAGCAAGTCGCCGACCTCCCGATTCACGTGACCTACAGCGGCACGACCAACGCTCCCTCGACGGGCGGGAGCGGTTCGTACGCGAGCGGGCTCGGCGGCCCGGTCGGCGCGGCAAACGTGCCGATCATCGTCGTCGGCGCGACGCCGGTGCCGGCGGTGGTCGGCGATGAGCCGCGTCCAGTGCGCTCGGACGTGAACTTTGGAACGGCGGGCGGCAACAGCGCCGGCAGCGCAGCGGGGGCGTCTCTCTCCTCGAGCGGTTCGACCGCCAATACCGGCGCGAGCGTGCCGGTCGACCAGCCGGTGAACACGCAATCGTCGTCGGGTACGAATGCGGCGGGCGCGTCGAGCGCCACCACTGCCGCGGCCGCCGGCGGCGCGCAGCCGTCGGGCGCCGCGAGTTCGTTCGGCAGTGGCAGCGGGGTTGCGACGTCACCGTTCGTCGGCGCGTTGCAGTCGTGGGCCGTGCCGAGCGCGGACCGCCGCATCTCCGATGTCGCCAGCGTTGTTGCATCGACCGTCGTGCCGCGCATCTCGGCTTCGCAAAACGGTCACCCGGGCGTCACGCTCAGCATTCAGAAGCAAGCCGATGCGAGCGAGGTCACGGTCTCCGGTGAAGTGCTCAAGGCGCTGCCCGCACTCGAACGTCAATTTCCCGACATCCAATTTCAAGTCGCGCACGTGCAGTCGACGTTCACCGAAGAGCAGGTCGAAGGCGTCGAACACACGCTGATCGAGGGCATCATCCTCACCTCGATCGTGATGCTGTTCTTCCTCGGCTCATGGCGCAACGCGGTCGTCGTGATGATCGCGATTCCGACGTCGCTCGGCGTGACGCTCTTCATCATGAACGCCCTCGGGCTCACGCTCGACACGGTGTCGCTGATGGCGATGACGCTCGTCATCGGCATCCTGATCGACGACTCGACGGTCGTGCTCGAGAATATCGAGCGCCACCATGACGCGGGCGAGTCGCCGGCCGATGCGGCGATCAACGGGCGGACCGAGATCGGTCAGGCCGCGATCGTGATCACCTTGGTCGACGTCGTCGTCTTCTTGCCGCTGGCGTTCGTCGGCGGCCAGATCGGCCGGCAACTCAACGAATTCGCGATCGTCATCGTGGTCGCTACGATGACGTCGCTCTTGGTGTCGTTTACGATTACCCCGACGCTGGCCGGGCTGTGGTCGCTGAAGTCCAAATGGAAACCGTGGAAACCGATCGTGTGGTTCGACACGCACTTCAACCGTTTGCGCGCGCGCTATCACGAGAAGTGGCTCCCGGCGATGATGGCCCGGCCGTGGCCGCTGCTCGCGGGCGCCGTAATCCTGTGCATCCTCGCCTATCTGCTCGTGCCGACCGGTCTCGTCGGCGAAGAGTACATCCCGGCGGAAGACCAGGGCATCATCTACGCGCAACTGGCGTTTCCGCCGGGCCATCCGCTCACCCAGACGACCGTCGCGATGCAGAAATTGGAAGCTGCGACAAAGCAAGTCATCTCGCCGCACGATCTGCAATACGAAACGACGACGGCCGGCGCGTACAGCGCGGCCTTCGGCGGGTTCGCGCAAGAGGGCAACGTCGGACAGATCTCGATCTTCCTCAACGACGACCGCTCGACGTCGACCTACGACTACGTTGGGAAACTGCTAAAGCGCTACCAGCAGGTCGAGCCGTCGGCGCAGATCAGCGTGGCGTCGGCCACGCAACAGGGCGGCGGCAATCAACAGCAGATCGACGAGCTGGTCTCGGCGTCCGGCACGACCGATCCGTCGCCGTATGCCGCCAAAGTCTTCACCGCGCTGCAGCAAACGCCCGGGGCGACCGGCGTGCAGGACAGTCAGACCAACGCCGCGCCGCAGATGGAGATCGACTTCAACCGCGCGGCGCTGCAGTCGCTCGACGTGAGCATCGGCACGGCGGCGGACGCCGTCGAAGCGGCGTTCGGCGGCGATGTGGCCTCGCAGATCGAGACACCCGACCGCGGCCTCACCGACATCGAGGTCATGTATCCGCGCAGCGATCAGACCTCGCTCGATCAAGTGCTCGCGATTCCGCTCCGCGCGGAGAACGGCGGGATCGTGCGCCTCGGCGACGTGGCATATCTCAAGTCGGTCCCCGCCCCGCTGATCATCACGCGCCAGAACCGCGCGCAGGTCGTGCACATCACGGGCAACGTTGCGCCCGGTTACGAACTCTCGAACGTCACGAACGCGTTCCAGAAACAAGTCGCGGCCTTACACTTGCCCAAGACCGTCACGATCCGGCCGGCCGCGCAGGGCCAGCAAGACCTGATGGGCCAAGCGCTCACGGCGCTGCTCTCTTCGCTCGCGATCTCGATCGTGCTCGTGTTCTTGCTGATCGTGACGCTCTACAACAGTTACCGCACGCCGTTCGTGACGCTCTTCGCCATTCCGGTCGCGGTGATCGGCGCGCTCGGCGCGTTATGGATCACGCACAACACGCTCAACCTGTACTCGCTGCTCGGCATGATCTTGCTCGTCGGCCTCGTGACGAAGAACGGCATCCTGCTGGTCGACTACGCGGATACGGTGCGCGTGCGCGAAGGGCGCTCGCGCGAAGAAGGCATCCAAGAGGCCGCCTCGACGCGGTTCCGTCCGATCATCATGACGACCGTTGCAATGGTCGCCGGCATGTTGCCGCTCGCGCTCGGTCTCGAACCCGGTACCGCCACGCGCACGTCACTCGCCATCGTCGTGATCGGCGGCCTCATGAGCTCGCTCGTCCTTACGCTCTTCATCGTCCCGATCATGTACCGCTGGATCGCCCCGAAAGAACTCAAAGAAGAAACCCACCTCTCCTCCGACCCGCCCCGCACTAAGAATGTCATTCCGAGCGGAGCGCCGGAGGGCGCGTAGACGAGGAACCGAGAGCGGCGAGATTATCTCTCGTTCCTCATCTGCGCGCCATGCGGCGCTCCGTTCGGAATGACAAAATGAGAAATGACAGATTTTACGCGGCAAATATTATAAGAAGTAGTTGCCCGCTAGCACGTGATAGGTTTCTTCGGCGGGGTTGAAGGTGACGCCGAGCGGGTCGCCGCCGGCTTTGACCGCGGCGATTTGCTGGCGCAGGAAGTGACGCAGGCGGCCGACGCCGCGATCGCTGCCGGTGAGGTTTTCCTCGGAGTGCAGTGAGATCGGGCCCTGTCCGACTTGCGCTTCCCAGTCGCCGGGGATCGCCTGATGTTCGGCTTCGGTGAGTTGGCTCCACTTGCGCCCGTCGATGATCGGCCGCGACTTCACTTCGAAGCCTTCGGGCGCGCGGAAGATGTGGAAGAGGCGGAAGTGCGTGTCGTCGACCGGCAGCACGAAGCCCACCGACTTCGGCTGGCCGGGCTTGAGGTGGATGTCGGGCACGATGCGCACGTTCGGGAAGAGCGCTTGCGTGACGCGGTTCATCTTTCGCCCGTCGGGCAACTCGCGATACGCGGTGTACTTCATGCCGTGGTCGGCGTGATCGTAGGTGACGTCGGGCATCACGCCCATCTCTTCCACGAACTGCACGCCGCTGAACGACGTGTGCAGAATCGGCACGTGGAAGGGATCCATGATGTTTTCCCAGTCCTGCAGCCAGTTGCACGGCACGATCTCGACCGTGTCGTCGCCGCCGCCGCCGAAACTCGAACCGGTGGCGTAGTAGATCTCGCCGGGCTCGATGCCTTCGAGCGTATCGTAACGCGGTAGGAGCGGCTTCTTTTCCGGCGGCCCCATGTAGGCCCAGATCATACCGTAACGCTCTTCGACTTCATACCACGGCTGACGGATGAGATCGCGGTTGTGCGAAGCGCCGCCGGGTTCGCACGGCTGGTCCAGCACGCGGCCGTCGACGCTGAACAGCCAGCCGTGATAACAGCAGCGGATGCCGTCGTCTTCGCACTTGCCGTAGAAGAGCGTCGTGCCGCGATGCGCGCAGCGCGGGTAGAGCAGACCCGGCCGGCCCTTCTTGTCGCGAAAGACGATCAGGTCTTCGCCGAGGATGCGCACGTTTTGCGGCACCGCGACGACCTTGTTCGCGACGGCGACGGGATGCCAGTAGCGGCGCATGTACTCGCCGCACGGCGTTCCCGGGCCGACTTCGGTCAGCTCGCGATCGTAGGTTGCTTCCGGGCGGCCGTAGGCGGTTCCGGATGCCGTTGGACGGGATTCGGTCGTGCTCATGGCCTGTGCTGCGGCGAGGAGAATCCGCGTGCCTTCCAACACGGTGCCTGCATGAAACGAGCTTTCGTGTCGGGTCTCGCCGCCGTCGCGGCCGCGGTCCTGATCGCCCCGACCGCCGGCGCCGATGCGCCGTCGCTGAAGATCGGCCTGGTGTCGACGCTTTCCGGCAATTTCACCGAGGCCGGCAAAACGGGCGATGCCGCAATGGCGGCGTTCTTCAAGGAACACGGCGACACGGTTGCGGGCCGCAAGGTCGTGATCATCAAACGCGACGACGGCGGCAACGCGCCCGATACGGCCAAGCGGCTGGCGCAGGAGCTAATCGTTTCCGAGCACGTCGATTTTCTCATGGGCCTCGTGTTTTCACCGAACGCGAAAGCGGTCGGTGACGTATCGACCAGCGCCAAGATGCCGACCTTTATCACCAACGCGGCGTCGAACGGCATTCTCGAAAACAATCCCTACATGGCGCGCTTCAGTTACACCGAGGGCGAGCTGACGCAACCTCTGGCGCAGTGGGCGCTCAAGAACAATATCAAGAGCGTCTACACCATCGTGCTCGATTACGCGACCGGCATCGATGCCGCGTCGGGCTTCGAGAGCGTGTATACGGCGGGCGGCGGCAAGGTGGTCGGCAACGTGCACGTGCCGCTCAACGCGCAAGACTTCGCGCCGTACGTGCAGCGCATCAAAGAGGCGCATCCGCAGGCGGTGTTTGCGTTCCTCAGCACGTCGGCCGGTCCGTTTCTGAAAGCCTGGTCGGCGGCAGGCGGACCCGCCACCGGCGCCAAGATTCTCGCGACCGGCGAGTTCACGATCGAATCGTCGCTGCCGGTCTACGGCGACGGCGCCCTCGGCGTGATCACCGCGATGAACTATGCCGGCTCGCACAACTCGCCGCTCAACAAGCAGCTCGCGCGCGACATGCACGCCGTCGATCCATCGATCGACGAACCGAGCTTCGCGGACGTCGCGACCTACGACGTGCTCTCGGCGATTTACAAAGCCGTCGCGGCGCAGAAGGGCAATCTCGATCCGGAAAAGACCATGGCGCTCGTGCGCGGCATGAAGATCGAGAGCGCGCGCGGGCCGATCATGATCGATCCGCAAACGCGCGACATCGTGCAGAACATCTACATCCGCCGCGTCGACAAGGTCGACGGAAAATACCAGAACACCGAGATCGCGACGTACCCGAACGTGCGCGATCCCTTAGAGCACTAAGCCCGCAGGGCGGCTAGCACGTTTTTCGGCGTCAACGGGGCCGTGCGCACGCGCACGCCGGTGGCGTCGAATACCGCATTCGCGATCGCGGCCGCCGTTGGACGCGACGACGGTTCGCCGGCACCGCCCGGGGCGACGGTCGGGCGATTGATCATCACGACTTTCACCTCATCTGGAATGTCGTGCATCTTTGCCACCGGGTAGGTCGCCCAATCGACCGAGGTCACGTTGTGATCGTCGAAGGTCACTTCTTCCATGACCGCGCGGCTCATCGATTGGATCAGGTTCGCTTCGATCGTGCCTTGCAGTGACTTCGGGTTCACGACGAAGCCGCAGTCGTGCGCGCAAACGATGCGGCGCACGCGCACGGCGCCCGTCTTCGGCTGCACGCCGACCTCGGCGACGGTCGCCACGATCGTCGCGCCGCGCGTCGCGAACGCAACGCCGCGTCCGATCAATTCGCCGTTCGCACCGCTGCGCTTCACGCTGCCGGAGACACGGGAATCCCAGCCCGCGGCACTCGCCACGTGCTGGAGCGCTTCGATGTGGCGCTGGTCCTTGAGGTGCTTGATGCGGAACGCGATCGCGTCCATACCGGCGTGGGCCGCGAGTTCGTCGATGAACGATTCGATGATGAACGTCGTGCCCGGGCCTTCGGGGTCGCGCATGTGCGTCGTTCGCAGCGGCGAGTTGCCGGCCGAAAACGGCGCCAGCAATTCGGCGCTCGAGCGATAGTTGGGGATCTCGTACTTCGCGCTCGCATCGCCGTATTGTCCGAACTCGTAGACGACCGCGTCGTTGGGAAAACCCGCCATTTGCCCGGCCAGGAAGCTGCCCGCAACGCTCGGCTGCGAGAGGATTTCGTTGCCGTTGAACTGCCGGATCACGGCGTCGAACGCCACGATGCTGCCGTTGGAAACGTTCGCCTTCAGGCGCCCGGCCATCGCCGGTGCCTTGGTGCCCCATTGCGTGTTGTCGGCGCGCATCGATTGCACGCGCACCGGCCGGTCGATGGCGCGCGAGAGAAAAGCTGCCGCCGCGCCGGATTCTTCCAAACCGCCGCGCCCGTACGAGCCGGCGTCGGATGCCCAGACAACCCGCACTTGCTCGAGCGGAATCTTGAGCAGCTTCGACATGCCAAGGCGCAGCGCGTGCGTCTTTTGCGTTCCCGACCACACCGTGACGCCGTCGCTGCGGACGTCGACGACCGTGCATCCGGGGCCCATGTTGGCGTGCGATTGGAAGGGCCAGAAATACGTCGCTTGCAACGGCGTGCTGCCGATGGCCGAGTCGACGTCGCCGCCTTTGGCCACGCTCTGCTTGATCGAGGGCTGGGACCACATGTAGCCGGGCAAGGCGTCTTGCTTGGGCAGCGTCGTGCTTGCGGCGCTCCACGCCGTTTTGAGCGCGCGGACCGCGCGAATCGCATCCCACTCGTGCGTCGCCACGACGCCGACGAAGTTGCCGACCCGAATAGCGCGCGAGTCCCCGATGCCGCGAATCGACGAATCGTCGACGCTAACCAGCGTTGCACCGATAGACGGCGGATACACGAAACGGCCGTGCACCATGCCCGGCGGCTTGACGTTGACGACGTAGGGATAGCTGCCGAACGCTTTGGGCGCCGCGTCTTTGCGGGGCATCGGCGAGCCGGCAATCTTATAGTCGGCCCAGTCTTTGGGTTTGGCCGGCACGGTGAGGCTGGTGAAGAAGGCATCGCCGGTTTGCGGGAATTTCGGATCGGGGGCGAGCGCGCCGAGTACGTCGGAGTAGCGCAGCGATTTCGACGGATCGCCGGCAACTTGGATCACGCCGTCACGGACGGTGAGCTGCGAGGCCGGTACGCCGAGGCGCTGGGCCGCCGCGTTGACGAGGATGCTGCGCATTTCGGCCGCAGCATTGCGAATCGCAAAGTTGCCCGCGAACGTCGAAAAGCTGCCGCCCACGCCACCTGCGCTAACCGTTTCGCTCGTATCGCCGAGCATCGGACGCACGCGTTCAAAGGGCACGTCGAGCTCGTCCGCGACGAATTGGGCGAAACCGGTCGGCACGCCCATGCCGACCTCCACTTTATCGGTGTACATCTCGACCGTGCCGTCGGGCAGCATGCGCAGCCAGTCGCCGAGGGCGGTCATCTTCTGCGGCGCCGGCGCGTCGGCCGCGACAGCGAAACTGCCGACGCCGGCACCGGTGGCGATCACCACGAGCGCGGTCGCGCCGGTGAGGAATGTCGCGCGCGTGCTCATGCCGTCATCTCCTTGGCGGCGCGCTCGACGGCGCGCAGGATCGCCACGTGGGATCCGCAGCGGCAAACGAGACTGCCCAGCGCCTCTTTGATTTGCGCGCGCGTCGGGTTCTTCTGTTTGTTGAGAAAATCGGCGGCGGTCATGATCCAGCCGTTGAGGCAATAGCCGCACTGCATCGCTTGTTCTTCCGCAAACGCCGTTTGCAGCGGATGCGGATGTTCGGGCGTGCCTAATCCGTCGAGCGTCGTCACCGAGCGCCCTTCAGCGAACGAAACCGGCGTGACGCACGAGCGCATGGCCTTTCCGTCGACGTGCACCGTGCAGGCGCCGCACTGAGCAAGCCCGCAGCCGAAACGCGGGTTTTCCGATGCGAGGTTGTCGCGCAGCGCATACAGCAGCGGCATGTCGGGATCCGCATGGACGTCGTGGACGTGTCCGTTAACATGCAGCTTCATCGTCTTGTCCATAGTAGCCGGCCCCTCACAACAGTTCGTCAGTCGAAGCGCTTCGCGGGGCAGCCCCTTATTACTTCGGCGCCCGTTGTATTCGGGTGTGCGAGTCGGCGGATTCCGGGCTCCGCGGAGCGAAGCTTCGGACTACCCGATCGCCATTTGGAGGACTGCGAAATGGACGTCTTAGATCGCCCGGCCTACTACGGGTTCAAGCAGCGTCACGAGCCGCAGCTCAACCCGTTTGGACTCAAGTGCTGCGATCATTTCGGCTTGCCGACGCCGGATCCGGATCGTGCCGGAAAGTTCTACGAGCAGATCCTCGGCGCCGTCGAACTGTTCCGCGCCGGGTATTCCGAAGACGATCGCGCGCACAAACGCCTGCGGCACATCTTCTATCACATCGGCGCCACGCTGATCGAACTGGTGGAACAAGAAGACGGCGTGAGCTATCCGGATCACACGAATCCGGAAGGCCGCAACATGAACCCGCACTTTGCGTGGCAGACGACCCCCGAATGCGTAGCGGCCTTTGCCGCGCACCTGACGCGCGAGGGCATTCCGTTCTCCGGTCCGCGGCGTCATAAGAACGTCAGCGCGGTGTCGGTGTATTTCCGCGATCAGGACGGCAACAATCTCGAAGTGACCACCTGGGAAGAGTGTCCCGATAGCATGATCGCGCCGATCGACCCGAACGCGCCGCGCGGCAAGAGCGGCGGCTTCATGGATTGGGGAGCCTACGCCCACAATTGGCGGCCGAAATAAAGCCTTGCCTCGAGGGCGTTACGGTGCTGGAGCTGGGAAGCTCCATCGCCGGGCCGTCCGCAACGCGACATCTCGCCGACCTCGGCGCAACGGTCTGGAAAGTGGAACCGCCCGGCGGCGATCAGTTGCGAACGTGGGGCACGCGCGCGCCGGACGGATCGTCGTATTGGTTCAAGGGCCACAACCGCGGTAAGCGGCTAGTAGCCTTCGACGTGCGGCGCGCGGAAGACGCCGCGGCCGTACGCAAACTCGCGCTCGGCGTCGACATCGTCATCGAGAACTTCCGGCCCGGCTGGCTCGCGCAATACGGGCTCGATGCGCAGTCGCTGCGCGCCGAGAAACCGTCGCTGATCTATCTCTCGATCAGCGGCTACGGCCAAGACGGACCGATGGCCGGGCAGCCCGGCTACGGCGCGATCGCCGAATCGATGGGCGGGTTCCGGCACGTTACCGGCGAGCCCGACGGTCCGCCGATGCGCATGGGTATCAGCATCGCCGACGAGCTGGCCGGACTGAATGCCAGCATTGCCGTGCTCGCGGCCCTGCACGCGCGCGATCGCGACGGCGTGGGCGAGACGATCGACATCTCGCTCGTCGAGAGCGTGTTCAGCATCATGGAAAGCGTGCTGCCCGAGTACGTGCATGCCGGCAAAGTGACGAAGCGCGTCGGCAACCAGCTCACGACCGCCGCGCCGAGCAACGTCTATCCGACGCGCGACGAGCAATGGATCGCGATCGCCGGCAACGGCGAGGGGATTTTCCGCCGCCTGGCCGAGACGATGGGGCGGCCGGAACTCGCGGCCGACCCGCGCTACGCCGACAACTACGCGCGCGTCGCCAATATGGCCGCGCTCGACGCGGAGATCGTCGCCTGGACGAAGACGTTGACGCTGGCCGAAATCGAGGCTGCGCTAGCGAAAGCGGGCGTTCCGGCCGGACCGATCCTCGCGATCGATGCGATCGTCGCCCACCCGCAAATTCAGGCCCGCGCAGCCGTTCGCACGCTGCGCGACGAAGCCGGCATCGACGTCGCGACGTACGGCCCCGTGCCGCACCTCACCGAACGTCCGATCGAACTTGCGTCTGCGGCCGGTGCCGTCGGCCGCGATCAAGCCCTGCTGCCATCATAACGGAGTGAACAATCGCGTGTCTGCACCCCTGCATATCCTCGCCATCTGCGGCAGCCTGCGCAAGGCTTCGTACAACCGCTCCGCCCTGCTCGCGCTCGCCGAGCTCGGCTCACCCGATTACGATGTCGAGGTGCGCTTGCTGCACGACATCCCGATGTACGATCACGATTACGTCGACGAACACGGCAATCCCGAAGCCGTCGAACGGTTCCGCGCGGAGATCACCGCCGCCGACGGCATCGTCATCTGCACGCCGGAGTACAGTCACTCGATCAGCGGCGTCTTGAAGAACGCGCTCGACTGGCTGCACGGAAAGCCGGCGTTGCTGGGCGCAAAACCCGTCGCGGTCATGAGCGTCTCCTCGAGCGCGCTCGGCGGTTCGCGCGCACAGTACGATTTGCGAAAAATCTTACAGCCGATGGAAGCCTACGTGCTCGGTATGCCGGAGATGATGATCGGCGGCGCCCGCCGCAAGTTCGACGAACAAGGCAAACTCACCGACGAACCGGCGCGCGCGGAACTCGCCGCGTTTCTGGCGGCGTTCGGCGATTGGATTCGCCTCGTGCGCCAGCCCGCGGCCGTCTAGCGGCAGAACGTTCCGAAGGCGACGACACCGGGGCTGGGCGCGCCGAAGTTCGTTCCCGGGATCACTCCGGCGAGCGTCGCGCTGCCGGGTGCGTAGATATTGATCGAGCCGTCGTCCTGCAACGCGTACACGTAGTTCTGGCTGTCGAACGCGAGGCTTTCGCCGGGAATCGTGTACATAACGGCACCGGCGAGACCGCCGGGCGCGTACACGTCGAACGAATTACCGGAGCCGGCTAACGTGCGCCGTCGAGCGGTCGTGGCGCCGCGCCCCGGATTGCGCAAGCGCGCTCCCGGCAGCGTCGTGAATTTGCTCGTGAAGACGCGTCCGGCGGAATCGACGAAAAGTCCGGTGTCGTTGCTATCGGTCGAAATGTACGTCGGCGACGTCGCGAAGTTATCGTATTCGTCGATCTCGGGCGCATACGTCGTTGCATTGAAGCCTTCGACGTAAATCCGCATGGTCGGTCCGCTCGTATCGAGCGCGATGATGTCGTCGTAGGCCCCGTTGGTGTTGAAGCCGCCGTTGATGCCGGCCAGTGCGGGAGAAAGCACTTCCCAGCCGCCGTTCCCCTCGTAGGTCGCGCCGCCGCGCGATGCAAAGACATTTCCCGTGGCACCGACGGTAATCGCTCCGACGCTGTCCGACGGCCCCCCGCTCTGCGCGGCCGCATCGGGCGGGAGCGGAAACGGCTGCCCCGCGGTGCTGCCCTTGAAGCCGATGACGGCATCCGCGCCGTTACTGTTCGCAACGTACATCTGAGCATAGGTACTCGGTCCGATCCCGCCGTTGGCGGCAACCCAGTTCGGTCCCGAGATCGTGCTGGTGTAGGTCACCGGCGATGTTGCCGTTGGGGCTAACCCGTACACGGTGCCTTCGCCGTCGTCTTCGTCGTTGATATAAAGGTTCGATCCGTCGCACGTAATGTCGGAGACGTCCTGCAGCGTGATCGGGACCGTGCGTGCCGCCGTTGTCGAGCCCGGCGCAAAACCGACGATCGTGTTGGCGGATGTGAAGGTGTAGAACGTGCGGCCGACTTCGAAGGGGACTTGCCCAGACGGCGCCGTCTCGGTGGTCGATGTTTGGCTTACCGTTAGGTGATTCTCCACGTACTGCGTGGCCGCGGAGAACGTGTACGCGATCGTTCCGGTTGACGTGCTGCTCGCGATCGTTGCCGCCGGGACCGTGACCGTTCCGGTCGTATCTCCGCTCACCGAAACGGTCAGCGGTGCGAAATAGGTGCCGGTGATGGGCTCGTTGTCGACGTCGAATGCAGTGGCGGTCACCGTTGCCGAACCGCTTTGATACGAGACCAGACCGGGCGACGAAAGCGCCAGCGAGGCATGGTCGACGACGCCTTCGAGCGTGACGTTCAGGACGTTCGTTCCATTGGCGGCAATCTGTTCGGTGAACGACGAAGCGGACACGGCGCGCGACTGCGAATCCAGTGCCTTAAAGAGGAAGCCCACCGTGCCGCCGGCGGGCGCCGAGAACGTTCCGCTGCACGCCGTTGCCACGCACGGGAACGTTTGCGGCGTCGTCCCGTTCACCGCAACGGAGATCGTCGTCGTCGAGGCCGGCACGAACAACGGCTTGCGCACGTTCGATGCGGTACCGCTCGGCGTGAGGCTGATCGTGAAACTCACCGGCGTGAAGCCTTGCGGACCAGCCGTCGGCTTCGTTACGGGCGTGCCGGTCGCTCCCCCCGTCTGAGGTGCGACCGAGCCGCCGCCGCCAGCACCACATGCGCTTACGAGAAAGAGGCAACCGGCCACAACGGCCAGCCGATACGCAAGTGAGAGCACTCGTCGCGGTTCGTCTCATTTCGCAGGCACCCATGCCGGCCACGTGTCACAAATTGGTTCAGGCAACCGACAGCCTTGCTCGAGAGGCGTCTTCGCAGGCGCCGATTATGCGGCGCAGAACCCCGACGCGGTGATTCGCGACTTCTACTGGTTTTTACCGACCGGTGGCGACGGGGCTTACTTGGGCTCCGGCGATGGTCAGCGCCCTGCGACGAATCGCTATTTGCGGGAAATTGCCGAAGCCGTCGACAGGCTCGGCTACGACGGCGTGTTGTTGCCGACCGGGCGCGGCTGCGAAGATGCGTGGACGATTGCATCGTCGATCGTCACGCACACCGAGCGGCTGCGCTTTCTCGTCGCGGTGCGGCCCGGTACGGTATTACCGTCGGAGGCCGCGCGGCAAGCGTCCGCGTTCGACCGGCTCAGCGAAGGGCGCCTGGCAGTGAACGTCGTCGTCGGCGGACGGCCGTCGGAACTCGCGGGCGACGGCATCTTCCTCAATCACGACGAGCGCTACGCGCAGGCGCAAGAATTCTTGCACGTCTGGCGCGCGCTGCTCTCCGGCGAACGCGTCGACTTCAACGGCAGCCATTTCGATCTCAAGGCCGGCCACGTGCCGTTCCCGCCGGTTCAGCAGCCACATCCGCCGTTGTTTCTGGGTGGCTCGTCGCCTGCGGCGCAGGTGCTCGCGGGCGAACACGTCGACGTGTACCTCAGCTGGGGCGAACCGCCGGCATTCGTTGCCGAAAAAATAGCCGGCGTGCGCGCGGAGGCGGCGAAGCACGGGCGAACGGTGCGCTTCGGTATTCGTTTGCATCTGATCGTTCGCGACACCGAAGCGGAAGCGTGGGCGGCGGCGGAACGGTTGATCAGCCGCCTTCCCGATGACGTCATCGAACAAGCGCAGCGCGCGCAGACGCTCGAGTCGGATTCGATCGGACAGCAGCGGATGACGGCGCTGCACAACGGCGATCGTGGCAAACTCGAAGTGGCTCCGAACCTTTGGGCCGGTGTCGGATTGGTACGCGGCGGAGCCGGTACGGCGCTCGTCGGCGACCCGCAAACCGTCGCCGAACGATTGCGAGAATATGCAACGCTCGGCATCGACACCGTGATCGCCTCGGGCTTTCCGCATCTCGAGGAAGCGTATCGCGTCGCCGAACTGTTGTTTCCCGTACTCGAGCGCGGCGGCGTCGCAACGAACGTCGTTCCACCGGCCACGCCGTTTGCCGGCGGCGGCTCGCTCTCGGGACTTCTCGGCAGCGGGGGTTTGACGGTGCCGCGACGGAACTGAGCACGCTTCCCTCGATCGACCTCGGCGCGCTAGAGCACGGGTCGCCCGGCGAGCGCGAACGGTTGCGCTCGGCAGCTAGCGGGATCGGCGCGTTTGTTCTCTGCGGACACGGCGTCGATGCAGGGCGCACCGGAGAACTGCTCGCCCTCAGCGGCCGTCTCTTCAGCCTGCCGCAAGCCGAGCGCGACGCAATCGACATGATTCATTCGCCGTATTTCCGCGGCTACTCGGCGCTTGGAACCGAACGCACGCAGGGCGAGCCGGATCTGCGCGAACAGTTCGATGTCGGACCGGAGGAAGAACCCTGCACGCTTGCCGCCGATGATCCGGCGTATTTGCGCCTGCACGGACCGAATCTCTGGCCTGCGTCGCTACCTTCGCTGCGTCCGTCGGTCCTCGGATGGATGGAATCCTTGCGCAGTGTCTCGATGCGCGTGGTCGCGGCGATTGCTGAGTCCGCCGGTTTACGAGCGGAGACGTTCGCCGCGGGTTATTCGGGACAACCGCACGAGCGACTGAAGATTATCAAGTATCCGCCGGCCGGACCCGCAACCACGCAGCAAGGCGTCGGCGAGCACACGGATTCGGGCTTTCTCGCGTTGATCGCGCACGATGGAACGCGCGGTCTCCAAGCCTACGACGGCCGCGAGTTCGTCGACATCGCTGCTCCGAGCGGCGCGTTCATCGCGGTCTTAGGGCGCGCGTTCGCCGGCGCAACGGGCGGCGCGACGATTGCGGCACGGCACCGCGTGGTGAGTCCGCCGGCCGGCTCCGAACGCGTGAGCGTCGCGTACTTCCTCAACCCGCGACTCGATCACGCGGGCTACGGGCACGAGGCACTCAAGGTGGTCATCCGGTCGCACCCGCACGTCGCCCGCCGCTTCTTTGCCGACCAGTTGGCGCCGTCAGCGCCCTGAGGGCGAGTAGGCCTCCCGCAGCAGCGACAGGTCGACGAGACGGTCGACCGCAGGTAAGTTTTTGCGGCCGGCTGCCCGCAACGCGCGATACACGCCGTGTTCGATCTGTTCGGTCGAGATCCACAGCGGGCCGTGTTCGCGCGTGAAGTTGCTGATGGTCAGCGGGATCTGTGCCCGGTTCTGCGCGATCTCTTCGTTGAGATTTAGCTCCAGCGTCGCGCCGTACGTCTTCACCGCGAGCGTTGCGCCGAGGACGGGATCGCGTGCGTTTTCCGCCCAACCGCGTGCCGTTGCCCGGAGATAGCGGACCAGCGCGTCGCGATTGTGCTGCACCGACGCGCGTGTCGCATAGAGACAGCCGGCATACACGGGGAAGCCCAAATCATCCAGTGAGGCGACGACGTACGGAATGTGCCGCGCGGCGAGGATCACGGGCTGATTGGTGAGATAGCAGAGATAGGCATCGCACGCGCCTTCGATCAGAGGTTCGGGTCCGAATCCGACGGGCACCCCGGTATAGCGAAGCGGCAAGTGGTTGACGTTGAGGATCCCGTCGATATAGTCGCGCGCCCCCGCCGGCAAGCCGATCCGCTTCCCGACGAGATCGCGCGCGGTGCGCACCGGCGCGCGCGGGAGAGAAAGAATGCCGCCGACGCCGTGTTGGTAGACGGCGCCGAGAATGACGAAATCGGCGCCTTGCGCCATGGCATCGGTGATCTTTTCGATGTCGTTGAAGCCGACGTCGGCGCGGCCGGCGGCAACGACGGCCTCAACGCTCGGCAGGTTCGGTCCGCCGGCGTAAAACGTCGCATCGATACCATTCTCGCGATAGTAGCCCTTCGCGTCGGCAATGTAGAAACCGGCGTATTCGCTGTTCTTGATCCAGAGAAACTGCGTGCTGACCGCAGCCGGCGCAGGCGCGGCTGCAGCGGCGCAAGGGGCGAGTCCGGCTGCAGCGGTAGCGGCGAACAATTGGCGGCGGTTCATGCCATGATGATACCAGAGATGCGCGAACACAGAGGATCATGTCCGAGCCCTCGCACGACGCACTCCGTCCCGAGACCGATGTTCTCACCCGCGGCTTCGATCCGAAGCTGTCGGTCGGCTCTGCCCGGCCGGCGGTGTTCCGCAGTTCCACCTATGTCTTTTCCAGTCCCGAAGATGCGGAAAAGGCGTTCGACGTTCTCGGTGGGCGCCGAACGCTCGCGCCGGGTGAAAACGTCGACCTGGTCTACTCGCGCTTCAATCATCCCAACGCCGAGATTCTCGAAGCGCAGATTCTGCCGCTCGAACCAGGTGCGCTGGCCGCAGCGGTCTTCAACTCCGGCATGGCGGCGATCACCACCGTCCTATTGACGATCGTGCGCCCGGGCGATGCCGTGCTCTTCACCGTGCCGATCTACGGCGCGACGCAAACGTTCATTCTCGACTTTCTCGCGTCATTCGGCGTGAGCGGCTTCGCGGTGCCCGCCGGTGACGGCGAGGCGATCGATCGCGCGATCCGCGAAACCCCGAACCTGCGCGCCGTGCTGCTCGAGACCCCCGCCAACCCGACGACGATCATGACCGATATCGCGCGCGTCGCGAAGACGTCGGCGACGCTCGAACGTCCGCCGCTGGTGCTGGTCGACAACACCTTTCTCGGCCCGGCGTTTCAGCATCCGCTCGCGTTCGGCGCGGACATCACGTTGTATTCGGCCACCAAGTACCTCGGCGGCTACAGCGACATCATCGGCGGCGTGGCGTTGGGTTGCGATCCGGTACTGATGACGAAGATCAAGAGCAAGCGCAGCCTCCTCGGCAACATCTTGCAACCCGACGAGGCCTGGATTCTCAACACGCGCCTCGCCACGGTGTATCTGCGCATGTCCAAACAGAGCGAGAACGCGCAGCGGATCGCCGAGCACCTCGTTAAGCATCCGAAGATCTCGAAGGTCTACTACCCGACCCTCTTCGACGATCCGGAACAGCGCCGCATCTATGAGACGCAGTGTGAAGAGCCGGGCGGGCTCATCTCGATCGACCTGGCCGGCGGCAAGCCCGCAGCCTTCGACTTTCTGCGCAAACTGCAGATCGCGCGCAACGCCGTTTCGCTCGGCGGCGTCGAAACGCTCGTCTGCCATCCGCGCACGACCACGCATTCCAGTTGGTCCGCAGCCGACCTGGATGCATCCGGAGTCACCCCGGGTCTCGTCCGGATCTCGGTCGGAATCGAAAACTGGCATGACCTGTTAGCGGATTTCGAGCGCGCGCTCGGGTAAGGGTCGGCATGGGCCGGCATTATGCGGCGATGGCGTTCCGGTGCGCCTTCGTCTGCTGCTTGCTGCTGATGCGGGGTCATGCGGCGGCCGCTGCGAGCGAGAACGCAAGCTCGCTGACCGTCGGCGTCCAACTCGAGCCGCCCGTCCTCGATCCAACCGTCAACGCGTCGGCCTCGATCGGCGCGGTGGTGTTTCCGAGCATTTTCGAAGGCCTCGTTCGCATCGGTCCCGGCTGGCGCATCGAGCCCGCGCTCGCCACCGCGTGGACGATTTCGGCCGACGGGAGAACCTATGTCTTCCGCCTGCGCCCGCACGTTCGTTTCAGCGATGGCTCACCGCTGGACGCGGCTGCGGTTCGCTTCTCACTGCTCCGCGCCGTCGCGTCCGGTTCGCTCAATCCGCAGCGCACGCTGCTCGATGCGATCGACGCGGTGACGGTGCGCGATCCGCTGACGGTCGCCGTGCAATTACGGCGACCCGATTTCACGCTGTTGCAAGTCCTCGGGCTGAGCGCGGCGGTCATCGTGTCGCCGCGCTCGGCGGGCAACGATGCGGTCCGTCCGATCGGTACGGGTCCGTTCCGGTTCGCGGAGTGGCGGCGTGGCGATGCGATCGTGCTTGCACGCAATCCGCACTATTGGGGCCCGGAACCGCTGCTCGCGCGCGTGACGTTCAAGGTCATCGCCGATCCGAACGCCGCGATCGATGCGGTGCTGACGGGCGATGTCGACGTGTATCCGGCGTTTCCGGCGCCCGAAGCGGTCGCACGGTTCGCGCGCGACCCGCGCTTCACCGTGCAGACCGTTTTGAGCGAAGCGAAGACGATCGTCGCGATCAACAACCGCCGCCAACCCTTTCGCGATCGTCGCGTCCGGCGGGCGCTCGCCTATGCGATCGACCGCAATGCGATCATCGATGCGGCGATGTTCGGGTTCGGCGCACCGATCGGCAGCCATTACACCCGCGCGGATCCCGGTTACGTCGATCTCACCGGCGAATATCCGTACGACCCGGCGCGGGCCCGAAGCCTGCTCGCGCAGGCCGGTTATCCGCGCGGCTTTTCCGCGAGCCTCGCGGTTCCACCGTTGAGCTACGCCGAACGCACGGCGGAAATCGTCGCCGCAGAGTAGGGTGCGGTGGGCGTGCGGGTGAAGATCGTTTCGCTCGACTGGGTGCCGTGGCTCACGCAGGTCTTCGGCGCGCACGATTTCGACCTCACGGTCGTCGCGCACGCGGAGCCGCTCGATTACGACATCTACGGCCGCGATGACTACTACTTCGGCTATTCCAATCCACGCTATAAAGCATTGCTGGCACGCCTCGAGCGCACCGGCGATCCGGTTGCGCGCCGCGCGCTGCTCGGGGATATCCAGCGCACGCTCGCCGATGATGCCGTCAACGTCTTTCTCTTTCAATATCCCGACATCACGATCGCGAACGCCTACGCCGGCGGCTTTCACTCATCGAGCCCGCTGAGCGACATCGATCTGTCGACGGCGTACGTGCATGCGGCCGGCGCCGCGCAACATGCGCGCGGTTCGCCGGCCGGAGCGGTGCCGTTCGTTGCGATGCTGCTCGCGTTCATCGCGATCGCCGGGCTGATGCTGCGGGCCGGTTTGGCCTACGTCGCGCGCCGCGCACTTTCGCTTGCGCTCACGCTGGCTGTCGCGTCGTTCGCGATCTTCGCCGTCATGCAGGCGGTGCCGGGCGATCCGGCGCGCGCCGTGCTCGGAATCGATGCCGGTCCCGCCGCGATCGCCGCGTTGCGCACGCAGATGGGGCTCGATGGCCCCTTCGTGCCGCGCTACCTCATGTGGGTGGGCGGACTGTTGCACGGTCAGTTCGGCACGAGCTGGACCTATCACGAATCGGTCGCCGTCCTGATCCGCGAGCGCTTCGCGCTTTCGTTTCCGCTCACGCTCTATGCGCTGCTGCTTTCCACGGCGCTCGGCCTCGCGCTCGGCATCGGCATGGTGCGGTGGCGGCGCTCGCCGGCCGGCGCGGTGTTCGGGGCGTTCAGCCGCGTCGGCTTAGCGATCCCGAATTTCTGGTTCGGACTGATGCTCGTGATCCCATTCGGTATCGGCTTGCACTGGTTTTCCGCCGGCGGTTTCCCGGGCTGGTCGGCGGGCTGGCTCGCGGTGATCCGGTCGTTCACGCTGCCTGCCGCCGCGCTCGCCTTACCGCAGGCGGCGGTCTTCGCGCGCGTCTTGCAGTTCGAATTGCTCGAACTCGACGGCGCGGACTTTCTGCGCACGGCGCGCGCGAAGGGCGTGAGCGAGACGGCGATCCTCCTGCGCCACGCGTTGCCGAATGCGCTGATTCCGCTGCTGACGATTCTGGGGCTGCAGTTTTCGTTCGTTTTGGCCGGCGGAATTCTGATCGAGAACGTGTTCTTCTTACCGGGTCTCGGACGCTTGGCGTTTCAGGCGATCGCCAATCGCGACGCACCGGTCGTGCAAAGCGTCGCGATCGTGCTGGTTGCCGAAGTCGTTGCTGTGACGCTGGTGGCCGATCTGCTCGCGGCGGCCGTCGATCCGCGTCGCCGCAAGGCGGGCGAAACGTGAAGACGCTGGTCGCGGGCACGGTGCTGCTGGGCGGTATGGTCGCGCTAATTTTGCTCTCGTTCGTCTGGCTGCCGTACGATCCGAGTGCGATGGTTATTCCGCAACGGCTGGCGGCGCCGTCGTGGGCGCACCTTTTCGGAACGGACGCCTACGGGCGCGACCTGTTCTCCAACGTCGTTGCCGGCGGCCGCGCATCGCTCGCGGTCGCGTTCTTCTCGTTGGTGATCGGCGCCGGCGCCGGCGTTCCGCTGGGTCTCATCGCGGCGACCGCCCGGGGATGGCCCGACGAAATTCTCTCGCGCTTCAACGATGTCGTCTTCGCGTTTCCGGCGTTGCTAATCGCGGTGCTGGCGGCCGCCGTCTTCGGTCCCGGACCGCTCGATGCCGTCGCCGCCATCGGCATCTTCAACATACCGGTCTGCGCGCGTGTGACGCGCGCCGCCGCGATCGGGCTTTGGCAGCGCGACTTCGTGCTCGCAGCGATCGCGGCCGGCAAGGCGCCCGGCCGCATCGTCATCGATCACATCCTGCCGAACCTCGCGCCGGCGCTGCTCGTGCAGGCATCGATCCAGGCATCGCTCGCAATTCTGGCCGAAGCCGGCCTGTCGTATGTGGGACTCGGTTCGCAACCGCCCACGCCGAGCTGGGGACGGCTGTTGGCCGACGCGCAAACACTGCTCGATAGCGCGCCTTGGCTGGCGTTGTTTCCGGGACTTGCAATCCTTACGACAACGCTGGCGCTTTCGCTGCTGGGCGATGGTCTTCGCGAAGCGTTGGATCCTCGCGCGCACGTTCGTCAGCGCCGCTCGACAAACGAATGACGAACACGTCTTCGGCTCACCGTTCGCCGTCCCGCGCGAAGCGGCTTTGCCAGCTCGGCGCTTCACCGGGCCGGCCGCTCGAGCGCGCTTCGAACACGCCGCGTGCGACGGCGCGGGCGGCGACTTGCGTCGCGGCGAGGCACAGTTCGGCGATTTCATCCGGTTCGCCGGCGAGCGGCCGTCCTTCGGTCGAGACGCCGAAGACCGCGTCGCCGTCGCGCGGCAGATGCGCCGGGAGTACCGCGCGTACGACGCCGTCTTGCGCGGCGATTGCGAGGCGCTTGGCGAGCGCGCGTGAGAGCATGGCATCGGTCGCGACGATGCCGATCGTCGTACCCCAATAGAGCTGCGGCTTCACGCGCAAACGCACGTCATCGGCGACGAACTGCGCCGGGAAACCGCGTCCGCCGAATTCCGCGTCGCGCTCGAACGGCGCCGCCCAGAAATGCGGGCCGTCGCCGATCGTTACCGTGCCTACGGCGTTCACCGCGATCAGCGCGGCGACGAGATGGCCTTGCGGGGTCAACGCGCTCGCCGAACCGAGGCCGCCTTTGAAGGTCGCCGTTGTGGCTCCGATGCCGGCACCGGCCGTGCCGAGTTCAAACGCGGTGTTGCGCGCGGCGCGCGCCGCGCGATAACCGAAGTCGGCATAGGGGCTGAAGCGGCCCCAGCCTTTGTCACCGCCGTTGGCGAGATCGTACAGGCTCGCTTGAACGACGATCGGGACGCGCGGTAACGGTACTCCCGGCAGTTGCGCGAAATCTTCGCGCAACGCTGCTTGCACGCCGCCCGTCGCGTCGAGGCCGTAGGTCGAACCGCCGGACAGCACGACGGCGTTGATCCGTTCGACCGTCATCTCCAAGCCGAGCAGCGCGTCTTCGCGCGTGGCCGGTGAACCGCCGAGCACGCTCGCAGCGGCCATCGCCGGGCGTTCGAACAGCACGGCCGTTACACCGGAGCGAAGCACACCATCGTCGCCCGCGTGACCGACGGAAATGCCCGCAATGTCGGTGAGCAAATTTTGCCGTTCCCGCGCTTGCGTCATGCGCCTCTCGATGCGGTACCGAAGATTCGGCTGCGATCCGGTTCCATCGAAGCTTGCGGCATGTGCTCGTCTTCGCGCCGGGCCGAGCCAAAGCCGTCAGGTTACCCGTTCACCTCTCGGACACTTCCGTTGATCAGAATCCGATCCGCATGCGGAATCCCGACGAGATGCCGGTCGTAGAAGACCGTTACCGGCGTGCCTGGTTTGAGCGCCGACATCTGCATGGTCGTCTTTCCGTCTTTCGAGAACAGTCTCTTGAAACGCGGAATCAAAAGGAACTTGTAATCCTTGCCGGACTGCGCGTCCTTGACCGCAATATCGGTCGTCGAAACGTGGATTACCGTTCCGATAACCCGATCCGTTGCGAGGGCTCGCGCCGCGACGGGTGCGAGCACGAAACATGCAATCAGGGCAAGCGCAAAAAGTGAGCGGCTCCGCGGCTTGTGCATTGCTCGTTCGATCTTCATAATGTGCCGATTCCGCGCACGAACGACGACGAAACATGCAACGCAGATCGTGCTGTGTCCCGGAGCAGCAATACTAGGAACGTCACTCCTAGGATGCTCCTTATCGATGCCGGCGCGAATTGCGCGGTCAGCGCTAGACTTTTTTAGCGAGGTCCATCGCAATCTGCTGATCCATCGCTTTCTCTTGCGCGATCGTGAGCGCGCTCCCGAGCGCGGCGACGGTGTAGACGGACGGTCCTTTCGCAAAATCGAGCGAGACGAGCTGGGCAGTGCCCATGTCGATCATCGCGGCCTTACTGCCGAGGCCGTTGATCGGGGTAACGGTCTTCTTCGGCGCCGGTAAGATCATGTAGTCGTAGCGCATCGCCGGCTGACGTGTGATCATGACCTTGATGCGGCCGCCTTCGTGATCGAGCGGCGATTGCCACCCGCACGCGTTGGCCATCCCGGCAAACTGCGGAATCGGCTGCATCAAAACCCCGGTGACGCCCGAGACCTCCGACGTCGCGATCAGCGAACACACCGGCGCGTCTGCAGCCGCCGGCACTGCAGCAACCGCGCCGGCGCCGATCAGCGCGACGCTCGCGATGAGCGGCAAGAAACGCAAGGTCACTTTTCCGAACCTCCCCAGGAAAACAACGGCGCGGACACGCCGCCGGTCGTTTTCCGGCAACTGCCTTGATACGCGTGCCCGGTGTTGTCGATCGACGACGTACACGCGTAACCCGCCGGCCCACCGGGTAGCGTGACCGGCGCCTGCACGCCTTGATTCGGCCCCGACAATTTCGTCGTCAGTAATTTTTTCGCGTAGCCGAGGACAACGCCGCACGAGAGGCCCGCGCCGGCATAACTCAAGCGATATCGCGTATGCGAATCGTTGGGCGGATACGGATTTATCCACGTCGGACCTGAAAAATCCGCGCACGTGACGATCTGGGGAATGTCGTCGGCGCGAGCCGCGAGCGGTGCGGTTAAGGTCAGCAGGGCGAACACCGGCACGATTGCCGGGAGCGCGAACCGGGCGATCATAGGGCAGCAAATTGCGCACGTTCGTCGGCCGCCCTTTCGGGAAAGCGCTCGTTCCCTTGACCCCGCGATCGGCAATTGTACGTGGGTCGCGCCTTTTACCCGGATAATATTGACCAGCATGTCGAGGGCGACGGTGAAGAAGACGAGTGAGGCTGCAGCTGAGCGACGGTTTATCATGACGAACTCAATCTCCAAGGCATTTGTGTACGCGTATACAAAGTGCCGGAAATGACTCCGAAAGTCAAGTCCGCGACTCAGGGACGGCCGGCGAAGATCAGTCGTGAAGCGATTATCGAGACAGCAGAAACGCTGATCGCGCGAGACGGCGTGACCGCGCTTACGCTCCGCCGGGTAGCGAACGAACTTGGCGTTTCTGCGATGGCTCTGTACCGCCACGTAGAAGACAAAAATGCGCTGCTGGTGCTAGTGATGGACGCGCTCTACAACCGACTCAAGAAACCTAAGCCGCCGCAGGATCCGCGCGAGCGTCTTTTGAGCTTTTGGCGATTTCTCCACGATGGACTCGCGAAGTATCCCTGGGTCGTTCAAGCGCTGGTGGAGAGTGACACAATCGCGATATCGGTTTTGCCGATCATGGATGCGATAATAGAGGCATCCGTCGCAGTCGGGCTTACGCTCGAATCATCGGCGACACTCTACCGGTTGGTCTGGCAATACACCGTCGGCGAATTGATTTTGGCGGCTTCTGCCGAAGGCCGGACCACGCCGAAGACGTCACCTGTGCTCAAAACGGTGGCGACGGAGGCACCGCCTCAGCTCCCGCATCTCGCGGGCGCAGCTCCGCATTGGCAAGCATTACGTAAGCGCTCTCTCTACGTGGACGGGCTTACGGCACTCATCGACGGATATTTGCTGCGAGACAAGCCGTCTGCTCGGAACGTTTGACGAGAACGGCGATGCGGCTCGAAACCGAGAGACTACTTTTGCGTGAGTGGCGACGATCTGATCTCGACGCCCTCGTGGAGGGGCTCGGAGACGTGTCCGTGGCGAAGTGGCTAGCATCCGTTCCGCATCCCTACACTCGTCGTCACGCTCTTGCGTGGCTGAAGTACTGCGCGACAACCGCTAAAGCGCGACCGCGCCGATCCTACGAATTCGCGATCGTGCTGAAATCTGAATCGAAGGTCATCGGCGGCGTGAGCCTCGATCAAATCGATCAAAACCATGGCACGGCCGGCGGCGGAATTTGGTTGCGCGCCGGGTTTCACAACCGGGGCTACGGGACTGAAGCGTTCACGGCGCGACTGAACTTCGCATTCGGAAGATTGCGAATGCGTCGCATTGAGAACGGGTATTTCCTCGGAAACCATGCGTCACGCAAGATGTTGGAACGCGTCGGTTACAAGCGGGAAGGCGTCGCGAGAAAACGATACCGGAGCATGGCGGATGGAAAGCTGAAAGACGAATGCTTGATGGCGCTGCTCAAAGATGATTGGCCCGCGGATACGTGACCGGCCGGCGCAATGCCGCCCGAAATGGCGGATCACGAACGGCCTCAAAGCTGACGTCAGTGATTGCGCCGGTACAAGAGTGCTTCCGCAACGTGGTCGCGGCCCAGTCGTTCGGAACCGGCGAGATCGGCGATCGTGCGCGCGACGCGGACGATGCGGTCGAAGCTGCGCGCGCTCAAACGTTCGCGCTGCATCACCGCCTCCAGCAACGCTGCTGACGGCTTATCGAGTTCGGCGTGCGTGCGTAAGTCGTGGCCGCGCAACTGTGCGTTGACGCAGCCGTTGCGCTTATGTTGCCGTTTACGCGCCGCGATCACGCGCGCACGGATCGTACGTGACGGTTCGGATTGCGCTTCGCCGGAGAGTTCGCCGTACGGGACGTGTACGACGTTGACGTGCAGGTCGATCCGGTCGAGCAACGGGCCCGATATGCGGCTGCGATAGCGCGCCACGGACACGTCATCGCAGCGGCAATCGGCATTGCGCTCGCCGCGCTGTCCGCACGGGCACGGGTTCATCGAGGCGACGAGCGAGAAGCGCGCCGGGAACGTGCACGAGCCGGCGGCGCGCGCGATGGTCACGCTGCCGTCTTCGAGGGGCTGCCGCAGCACTTCGAGCGTCGAACGCGGGAACTCGGCGATCTCATCGAGATAGAGCACGCCGCGTGAGGCCAGCGTCACTTCCCCGGGGCGTGGCGTGCTGCCGCCGCCGACGAGCGCGATGCGGCTGCACGTGTGGTGAGGCGCTCGAAATGGGGGCTGACGTAGAATGCGCGGTGCGCTCCCCAGCAATCCCGCGATGCTGTAGATCGCGGTGACGTCGAGCGATTCGTCGGGTGTCATCGGCGGCAGAATCGACGGCATGCGCTGCGCGAGCATCGTCTTGCCGCAGCCGGGCGGCCCGATCAGAATGACGTTGTGCCCGCCGGCGGCCGCGATTTCCAGCGCGCGTTTCGCGATGACCTGTCCCCGCACGTCGGCGAAGTCGTCGCCGCCGCCAGCGGCGTCTTGCTCGAGCGAAGGAGCGCCGGAGACCCGGAATTTCTCGCCGTTGCCCAGCACGACCGCAAACGCGTCGGCGAGCGTAGGCGCGGCGTACGTCTCGACTTCCGGAATCAGCGCGGCCTCCGCGTGGTTTGCGAGCGGTACGATCGCCCGGCCGATCCCGGCACGCTTCGCAGCGATCAGCATCGGTAGCGTCCCGGCGACGGCGCGCAGCGAACCGTCGAGCGCGAGCTCACCGAGCATCACGAATTCCGCCAGCAGCTTCGGCGCGAGTTGGCCGTCGAGTGCCAGGAGTGCGAGCGCGATCGGCAGATCGAATGCCGGGCCTTCCTTGCGCACGTCGGCCGGGGCGAGGCTCACCAGCAGCCGTCCGGCCGGTAACATGAAGCCGGAATTGATCAGGGCCGAGCGGACGCGGTCTTTGGACTCGTTGAGGGAACGGTCGGGGAGGCCGATAATCGCGATCCCCGGCGTCCCGGGCGAGGCGCCGGTCTCGACCCGCACGATCAGGCCCTCGACGCCGTGCATCGCGCAGGCGAACGAACACGGTTGCACCTGCTCCATCTGCGCCGAAGGCACGCTCAAGCAAGGGGACGAAAAAATCACCATGGATACACTCGCGCGTCCGTCTCGGTATGGGTTTGAGGAACGCTTCGAACCGCAGTCCAACCGCTTCACGCTTACCGGATGCGATCATTTCGGTTTGCCCGCGCGCGATCCGGAACTCTCGGGGAAATTCTTCGAGCAGATCCTCGGCGGCGTCGAGTTCTTCCGGGCCGGCTACTCCGAGGCCGAGCGCGCGGCGAGGAAGTCGCGCCACATCTTCTATCATGTCGGTAAGGTTTTGGTGGAGCTCGTCGAGCAGCGTACCGAAGCGGGCTACCCCGACCACACCAACCCCAACGGCGAGAACATGAACCCGCACTTCGCCTTCGGCACCACGGCCGCGGGCGTGCTGGCGTTCAAAGACCATCTCACCCGCGAGGGGATTCCGTTCGCCGGACCGCGCCGCCACGGTAAGGTCATCAGCGCCGCCTCGATCTACTTCCGCGACATCGACGGCAACATCTTGGAAGTCGTCACGTGGGAAGATATGGCGGCGAGCGAGATCGTGCCGGTCGCACCCGGCGAACGGCTCGCCGACTGGAACGCGCTCAAGCACAACTGGCGGCCGCACTAACGGCGCATGACCGCATCCGTCGTGCAGCAATTGCTGCTGATGCTGGTGCAGGGCATCTTCGTCGGCGGTTTGCTCGTTGCAGCGTTCCGGTTGCGGCGAACCTTCGGGCAGGCGCTCCTCTACATCGTCTTCGGCGTGATCTTCCAGTACGCGAACTTGCTGGCCGGCAGCGTGTACATTCCGCTCTCGCCGTGGCTCGTCGTAAGCCCGGGCTCGGTCGTCCTTTTTCCGGCAATTCTGTTTCTCGTGCTCTTCGTCTACCTCAGCGAAGATGCGGTTGAGGCGCGCAAGCTGATCTACGGCGTGGCAATCGCCAACGTCGTCTTTCTGCCGCTGAGCTTACTCGTCGCCGCGCAACTGCAGTCTCCGCAGGTGATCAATCCGTTCCATCTCCCGCCGGACCTGTTCGCCGTGCAGCCGCGCATCGTCGTGTCGAGCGCGATCGTGCTCTTTCTCGACACGCTGATCGTCTGTTTGCTGTACGAATGGGTCAGCCGGTACACGCGCTCGATCTTCTTGCGCGTCTACATCTCGCTGACGATCACGCTGTTTTTCGATTCGATCGCCTTCGCGACCGCGGCATTCGCCGGCGGTCCGGCATACGTCGACATCATGGTCTCGCAGATCGTCGGGAAGACGGTCGCGGCGCTCGTCTACGCGATCATCCTCGCCACGTATTTGCGCTACTTCAACGTTGCCGAAAGCATGGTCGTGGGCGAAGGCCGGGCGCTCGGCGCGATGTTTCGCGTGCTGACCTATCGCCAGCGCTACGAAGAATTGCAGCGGATCGTCATTCGCGACGCGCTCACCAACGTCTACAACCGCGGATTTTTCGATGAGGCGATCGAGAAATACGTCGCGATGTCGAAGCGCTCGGGCCGCTCGATCTGCATGATGATGGTCGACGTCGACCACTTCAAGCGGGTGAACGACACCTACGGCCATACCGAGGGCGACCTCGTCCTCCAGCTCATCGCGGGCGCGATTTCTTCGATGCTGCGGGTTTCGGACTACGTGTGCCGCTACGGGGGCGAAGAATTCGCCATCCTCTTGCCGCAGACGGAGCTGGCCCAGGCCGTGGTGCTGGCGGAGCGTATCGTGACGGAGCTGCCGCGGGCTCTCTCGACCGGCTGGCAGGGCGCGGGCACCATGCCGATCACGGTCACGATCGGCGTGGCCGAGTGCCCGCACGAAGCCGCCGACGGCCCGGAGCTGATCCGCATTGCCGACCGGCGGCTGTATGCAGGCAAAGACGCCGGACGCAATCGCGTCGTGGCCGCCGACTATCCGGCGCTCGCGGTCCGGCTTCCGGCGGCGGGCTAGGTAAGCTGCGAAACCTTCTCCACACGGTGCACAGCCGTGCGTCCAGCGGCTGTGGATAACCCGGTTTGAGCAGGCCGCACCTCCGCCGGAAGCCTGGTATTTGGCTGATTTCCGGTCGTTGCCGTGGCGGCGCGTGCGACGCCCGGGGTGCGCTGGGAACACTCCTTCCGGGCGGACGAACTTCTTGCGCGCCGGCATATGCGGTGCCGCCCCCAACATACGAAAAACTGCGTTTTTCCAGTGTTTTGGCGTCGTTTGCGCTCCCTTTGGGCCGAAATGCAGCAAATTTCGGCCGGCTTGTAAGCACCGGCTTCGCACGCAAGCTGCTACCGCCGAAGTGAGCGTTCGCGGCCCACTTTTCCGTCTTCCGCTCGCATGCCGAACCCGCCGAACGTCGCAGGAGCTCCTTCTTGAGAAGACCTTTCATTAAGGCGGCGTTCGTGCAGTCGCAGGGCGTCCCAACGGCGTGCGACAAGTCGGAGTGCCGATATGAAACGACTCGCTGTTCTCGCGTGCGCGCTCGTCATCGCGACCGGTTGTTCGAAAAACGCCGATACGACGGCCTCCGGGGGCAAAACGATCGGCGTGTCGATTCAGAATCGCGAGGCCCAGTTCTATCAGGACATGGAGTCCGGAATGAAGGCCGAGGCGCAAAAGTACGGCTACACGGTGAACGTGGTCGACGCCAGCCGCGACAACTCGAAGCAGCAGAGTCAGGTCGAGGACTTCATCTCGCAAAAGGTCGCGGCGATCGTCCTGACCCCGTACGATTCCCAGGCCATCGGATCGGCCATCGTCGAGGCCAATAAGGCGGGCATCCCCGTTTTCACGGCCGATATCGCCAACGCGTCGAGCCAAGGGGCCGTGGTCTCGCACATCGCCAGCGACAACGTTCAAGGCGGCGGCCAGGCCGGCAAGCTGATGTGCGCGGCCGTCCCCGGGGGCGGCCCGGTCGCGATCCTCGATGAGCCGGAAGTGACGAGCGTGCAGGATCGCGTCAAGGGCTTCAAAGCGGCCCTTGCGTCCGGCTGCCCGACGGTCACGGTCGTGGCCGATATCGACGGCGGCGGCGAGCGTGCCAAGGCCTCGTCGGCGACCGAAGACATTCTGCAATCGCACAAAAACCTCAAGGGCATCTTCGGGATCAACGACGACTCGGCGCTGGGCGCATCGACCGCCGTGCAAGCCGCCGGTCTGAACGGCAAGATCGCGGTCATCGGCTACGACGCGACGCCCGAAGCGCGCGCGGCAATTGCGGCCGGAACGATGTACGGCGATGCGATCCAGCATCCCGATCAGATCGGCGCGAAGACGATCGACGCGATAGCCGATTCGTTCGCCGGCAAGACGGTGCCGAAGAAGATTGCCGTGGCCGTGGGTACCTTCACGAAAGCCGACGCGAAGTAGTCTTGGCCGATCCTCTGCTGCGCATGGCGGCGATCACGAAATCGTTTCCGGGCGTGCGCGCGCTCGACGGCGTGTCGTTCGAAGTTAACGCCGGTGAAGTCCACGCGCTCGTCGGCGAGAACGGTGCGGGGAAATCGACGTTGATGAAGATTCTCGCCGGAGCCTACATCGCTGAGGGCGGCACGATCGAGATCGACGGCAAACCCGTGACGATCGACGGCCCGAAGGCGGCCGAACGGCTCGGGATCGGCATGATCTATCAGGAGTTCAACCTCGTGCCGGATCTCGGCGTGATCGAGAACATCGTGCTGGGCATCGAGCCGACGCGCGGCATGTTTCTCGATACGAAAGCGGCGATCGCGCGCGCAACGGCCGTGCTCGCCGAGCTCGGCATCACGCTGCCGCTCGACCGTCCCGCGCGGCGGCTCTCGGTCGCAGAACAACAGCTCACCGAGATCGCGAAGGCGCTGGTGCGGCATGCGCGGCTCATCGTGATGGACGAACCGACCGCCGCCCTGACCGATCGCGAAACCGACGCGCTGTTCGCGCTGATCGCGAAACTCAAAGCGCAGGGCGTGGCCTTCGTCTACATCTCTCACCGGCTCGAAGAACTGCCGCGCATCGCCGACCGCATCACGGTCATTCGCGACGGACGCGCGGTCGAAACGCGTGCGACCAGCGCGCTGCCGCAGAACGAGATGATCCAGCTGATGGTCGGGCGCGCGCTCGAAGCGCACTTCCCCGATTTGCCGCCCGTGGCGCCAGATGCGCCCGTTCGTTTAGCGGTGCGCGATCTGCGGGCCGCCAGCAACGTCAACGGGGTTTCGTTCGAGGTGCACGCCGGCGAGATCGTCGGCCTCGCCGGGCTCGTCGGAGCCGGACGCACGGAGATCGTGCGTGCGATCGCCGGTGCCGACGTCGCCACGAACGGCGAGATCGTCGTCGACGGCAAACCCGTTACCGGGCGCAGCCCGCATGCGGCGATCGAGGCCGGCATCGCCTTCATCACCGAGGACCGCAAGGCGCAAGGACTGGTGCTGGGCATGACCGTGCGCGAGAACACGACGCTAGCCCATCTGGCCGCTTACTCGCACGGGCCGTTCATCAGCCGTGCCGAGGAAGTCGGCATCACGAACCGCGAGATCGCGGAACTGCGCATCCGCACGCCCTCGAGCGAACAAGCCGTGAAGAATCTCTCCGGCGGCAACCAGCAGAAGGTCGTGCTCGCGAAATGGCTCACCGGCGACGCGCACGTGTTCCTCTTCGATGAGCCGACGCGCGGCGTCGACGTCGGTGCCAAAGCGGAGATCTATACGTTGATGCTGCAACTGCTCGCGCGCGGCGCCGGCATCGTGATGGTTTCGAGCGAACTGCCCGAGGTGCTTGGGATGTCGCATCGCATCCTGGTGGTGCGCGACGGGAAGATCGCTGCGGAATTCAGCCGCGCCGATGCGACGCCGGCGGCCGTGATCGCCGTCGCGGCCGGAGTGGCGGCGTGAACCCGGCGACGCCGCCGGAAACCGTTCACGAAGTCAAGGCCGCGCTCGATGCGCGCTCGGGCGATGCCCAAGCGAAGCAACGCCGCCAGACCGTATTGCGCACGGCGATTGCGATCGTCGCCTTCGTCATCCTGATCGTCATCGTCAACGCCCTGACCCAAGGCAACTTCTTTACCGCCGGCAACTTGACCAATGTTCTGCGGCAGATCACGTACAACGCGATCCTCGCCGTCGGACAGACATTCGTGATCATCACCGCCGGCATCGATCTGTCGGTCGGCTCGCTGATTCAATTGACGGGCGTCGTCATGGCGCAGTTCGCGAACGCGAGCGGACTCAACGGTCCGCTGCTCGTGATCGTCACGACCGTGGTCGGCGTCGCGGTCGGCTGCTGCGCGGGCCTCGTCAATGCGCTGCCGGTCATCCGGTTCAACTTGCCGCCGTTCATTACGACCCTCGCGATGATGCTGATGGCGCGCGGTCTCGCGTTCAAGCTCTCGCACGGACAGCCGGTGCCGCTGAAGAGCACCGCGTTCGATGCGCTGGGCACGCAGTACGCGCTGCACGATCTGCTCGCGCCGCTCGGTATGCCCGGCATCCCGTGGGCCGTGCTTGTGATGCTGGTCGTCGTGATCGCGTTCGCCATCGTCCTCACGCGTACGCGCTTCGGACGCTACGTGCTGGCCCTGGGCGGCAATGAAGAAGCGGCGCGGCTGGCCGGCATCAACGTGCGCCTGGTCAAGCTGTTCGTGTACGTGATCTCCGGCGGCTGCGCGGCGCTCGCCGGCATGTTGCTGATGGCGCGCTTCTCGTCGGGCTCGCCGCAGACCGGCGTGGGCAGCGAGCTGCAGTCGATCGCGGCGGTCGTCGTCGGCGGAACGTCGCTGATGGGCGGGCGCGGCAGCGTCGTCGCAACCTTCTTCGGCGCGCTCCTGATCGGGGTGCTCAACAACGTGATGAATTTGTTGAATATCGAATCGTATACCCAAGACATCGTGCTCGGCGCCGTGATCCTGCTCGCCGTGATCGCCGAAGAGTTGCGCAAGCGCGTGTTCGCCCGCTGATGGCGGTCTTCGACGATATCACCGTCGCGCAACTGCGCGAACGGCGCAGCGCGAAGTGGACGATGTTTCCGGCCGACGTGCTGCCCGCGTGGGTGGCCGAGATGGATTTCCCGCTCGATGCCGGCGTGCGCGAAGCGCTGCTCGATTCGATCCGCCACGACGACGCCGGCTACGCCAACGGCGCCGGCGTCGGCCCCGCGTTCGCATCGTTCGTCAAGGCGCGTTACGAGTGGACCCTCGATCCGAAGGGGGTGTTCGTGATCCCGGACGTGCTCGTCGGCATTTCCGAACTGTTGCGCACGCTCACCAATCCCGGCGATCGCATCGTCGTAAATTCGCCGGTGTATCCGCCGTTCTACCGCGTCATCGGCGAGGTCGAACGGACGGTCGAAGACGTTCCGCTGCTGCGCGCCGCCGACGGATCGTGGAGCCTCGATCTGGCCGGGCTCGAGCGCGCGTTTGCCGGCGGCGCTGCGGCCTATCTGCTGTGTTCGCCGCACAACCCGCTTGGCAAAGTGTTCGATCTGACGACGCTCGCGTGCATCGCGGAGCTCGCGGCCGAACACAAGGTGCTCGTGATTGCCGATGAGATCCACGCGCCGCTGACGATGGCCGGCGCGACGTTCGTGCCCTTTCTGCCGATCGGCGACTACATCGATTGCGACTGCATCGCGTTGGCGTCGGCGTCCAAAGCCTGGAATCTGCCGGGGCTCAAATGCGCGGTCGCTGTTGCCGGCACCGAACGCACGCGCAAGCTGCTGGCGAAGATGCGGCCCGAACTGCCGTGGAGCGCCGGCAACCTCGGCGTCGTCGCATCGATAGCCGCGTTTACGCAGGGCTCGCCGTGGCTCGACGAACTGCTGGTCTACCTCGACGGCAATCGCCGGCTCTTGACCGACCTGCTCGCGCGCGAATTGCCGGGCGTGCGCTACATCGAACCGGAAGCGAGTTACCTCGCCTGGCTCGATTGCACCGCGCTCGACCTCGGGCCCGACCCCGTGTCGGTCTTTCTCGAACGCGGGCGCGTTGCGCTGACGCGCGGCCGCGACTTCGGCCCCGACTCGGCCCCGTTCGTGCGCGTCAACATGGGCACCTCACACGCCATCCTCACCGAAGTCATCCACCGAATGAAAAACGCGCTCGCCTAGTATCAGATATTATATAATCCCCCGCCGTAGCGCGGTGACGGCGGCTTGGGCGCGGTCGGAGGCTTTGAGCTTGTCGAGGATCTCGCGGATGTGGCCCTTCACCGTGCCGAGGCCGAGGTTCAAGTGCTCGGCGATCGCGACGTTGCCGTAACCCTCGGCGATCAGCCGGACGATCTCGGTTTCGCGCACGGAGAGCGGCGATGCGGGCGCGCTGAGTTTCTGACCGCGGAAACGGCGCAGGACGGCGTCGGCGATGTGCGGATCGAAGTACGCACCGCCTTCGGCTGCCGCGCGGACCGCGAGCAGCACGGCGCTCGTATCGGTCATCTTCACGCAGTACGCATCGGCGCCGGCTTCGAGCGCGTCGAGGATTTCGCTTTCGAGATCGTGCACGGTCAAGATCACGACGCGCGTGTCGGGAAATTCGGCGCGGATGCGGCGCGTCAACTCGATCCCGTCGATTCCGGGCAGGCCGATGTCGGCGACCACGACGTTCGGCCGCAGTTTGCGGATCACGTCGAGCCCGTCCAAGCCGTCGTCGGCTTCGCCGATGACCTCGATGTCGTCGGAGGCGTTGAGCGCCGTGTGCAAGCCGACGCGCGTCAACGCGTGGTCCTCGACGATCACGACCTTATATGCTTTTTCAGACATTGGCGGTCTCGCGCACCAGCGGTAAGAAGAGCGTGAATCGGCTACCGCGCGGCGCGCGCGCTTCGTATCCAACCGAACCGCCGTGGCTTTCGGCGACGCGGCGCACGAGATAGAGTCCGAGGCCGGTGCCGCCTCCGCGCCGCGACGCCGCCGCGCTGCTGAAGCGTTCGAAGAGCCGGTCGCGCAGGTTCTCCGGCACGCCGTAGCCGTCGTCGTCGACGGCGACCTCGGCGCTCTCGCCGTTGTGTGCGACGCGCAGCGAGACGTGGCCGCCCTTGGGCGTCCACGTCAACGCATTGCCAGTCAGGTTCATCAGTGCGCGGCGCAACTCGCTCTCATCGCCGCTGGTCAGCGCGCGCTCACCCTCGGCAACCGTGAGCGCTATTTGCTTCGAGGCGGCGAGCGGCGCGAGGTCGCGCACCACCGTTTCGGCGACGCGGTTCAGGTCGATGCGATCGCGTGCCGCGGCACGGTCGCCCGACTCGTAGCGCGCCACCAGCAACAACGTCTCTGCCAGCCGCTGCAACTCGTCGCTGGACTTGATGCTCCACTCGAGCACGTCGCGGTAGCCCTCGGGCAGCGGTCCGTAGGCGCCCTCGCGCGCTTGGCGCATCGTCATGCCGGCAGCGGCGAGCGGCGTGCGCAGATCGTGCGAGAGCGCGTAGATGATGTCGCGGATGAAGTCGGAGCGCTCGGCGAGTTCGCGGTTGGCGCTCGCGAGCGCCTCGTTCTTCGAGGCCAAGAGGGCGCCTTGTGCCTCCTTTGCGGCGACCTCGCTCGCGCGCCGGGCGGCGCTTTGCGCGGCCACCGTGAGCACGCCGACGAGCAGAAACGACAAGCTCGACATCAACCGGTTCGTCAGGGCCACGCTGTCCCACACGTAGCCCTCGTGGTAGGCGTCAAACCACGCCGCGGTGGCGTTGCAGATCAGCGCGCCGGCCACGAACGCGAGCGTCACCGAGCGTTTGCGGGTCAGCGCGCTCAGCGCGATCGGGATGTTGAGCAGGATCGACACGACGACCGGCTGCGGCGTGAACAGGTCCGCGGTCCACGCGATCACGAGCAGGAGGGTGCACAGGGCGATTAGGGGCATCGCGTCGCCTTTTTCTCGCGGTGAGGACGTGGTTACCGCATCCGAAAGGTTCATCCGATCGGAGGGTTGCCGCACACCGAATGGAGGGACATGATTGTTGGCGCATGTCCGTCGCCACCCATTCCCTGCGCCGCGCCGTTTCGCCGTGGGGCTCGTATTCGTGGGGTTATGCCGACGTCGGCGCGGACATCTTCGTGGCGCTGGGGCTGGTTGTCGGCGCGGCCGCCGGTGCCGCGAACGTCGCGTTCCTCTTCGCCGGCGTCGTGTACGTCTGCGTCGGCCTGGCGTACACCGAGCTCGCCTCGGCCTATCCGGTGGCGGGCGGCGGCCAGTACTTCGTCATGCGCGGCCTGGGCGATTTGCTGGGCTTCATCGCGGGCTGGGCGGTGCTGCTCGACTTCACGATCGACATCGTGCTCTTCGCGTGGGGCTGCGTCGGCTACCTCAGCTATCTGATCCCGTTTTTCGAGGCCACCAAGCATCCGCTGAACCATTTCATCTTCGTGCTCGCGCTGATCGTCGGGTTGGCCGTGCTCAACGTGATCGGCGTGCGCGAGAGCACCGCGTTCAACGGGATCGTCAGCGCGCTGGACGTCGTCAGCGAAACGACGATTCTGTTTTTCGGTTTCCTGTTTACCTTTAACCCCGATCTGCTGGTGCACTCGATGCAGGTCTTCTGGCCGACCCCGTTCATGCTGATGCAGGGCGTTTCGCTCGCGATCATCTCGTTCGTCGGCCTCGAGTCGATCTCACAGGCAGCCGAGGAAACGCACCGCCCCTCAGCGATCATTCCGCGCACGTCGATCGGGTTGATCCTGACGATCCTCATCTTCGCGCTTGCGTATTCGAACCTCGCGCTCGGCATGGAACCCTGGCACGCCACGCCGCCCGACGTGCACGGCCACGCGCAGATGCTCTGGCAAACGCTCGGCACGGCGGAAAACAACGATAAAGCCGTCGTGATCATGGCGCGCAATATTCCGTATTTCGGCGCCCTGGCGGCGCTCTACGTGCCGGTCTTGGGCGCGATTTTGCTGCTCATCTCAAGCAACTCCGGGGTCTTCGGGGCTTCGCGCATCGCGTACTCGATGAGCCAGTCCCGCCTCTTGCCCAGCGTGTTTCGCAAGATCCATCGCAAATACAGCACGCCGGTCGTCGCGATCGTGACGTTCACGAGCCTGTCGGTTGTGGTGTTGTGTCTGGCCGCGCTGCAAGGCGACAACGGCTTCAACTTTCTGGCCGATCTTTATGCGTTCGGTGCGGCGCTGAGCTATACGCTGGTCTTCGCAGCGCTGATCGCCTTACGTTTCAAGGAACCGGACGTGCCGCGCCCGTTCCGCATGCCGCTCAACATTAGACTCAAGCGCCCGCGCGCCGACGTCTACTTTCCGATCATCGGCGTGATCGGATTCTGCGGCATCCTGATGATCTTGATCTTCGTGATCTTGACCCACCCGCTGGGGCGCATCGCCGGCCCGACGTGGGTGGTGCTCGGCTTGATCGCTTATGCCGTCTACCGCAAACGCAAAGAGCTGCCGGTCTTCGGTTCGCAGCAGCGCGACTGGTACGACGAGCAGCGCACGATCCTGATCAAAGCCGGCGAGTTGGAACTCCTGGACGAATTGACCGAGAACCGCGAACGCAGCGCCGAACTCGTCGGCTAAAGAGCGGCCTCTTCGCGCCGCTCGTCGACCAGCAGCGTGCCGTATTGGCCCGGGACGCCGATCAGCACATCGCACTTCGCCCGCGTCGTGATCTCCTCGATTGCGCGTCCGAGCGGCGCGCCGGTGTACTTGCCTTCGCGATACGAACCCATGACGAGCAAGTGCGCGCCGTTCTTGCGCGCGAGTTCGAGCGCGGCTGCGCTGATGCGCCGCGCGTGGATGATCTCCGTGTGAATGTTCGCGCCGTGCTTTCGCGCGATCGCCTCGGCCGTCGCGAGGACGCCCAGCCCTTCGCGATCTTCTTCGGGCGTTTGCGCGGAATCCGGCAACACCAGCGGCACCTCGACGATGTAGACGGCGAACAGCTCGGCGCGCTGCTGACGCGCCAAGCGCGCGGCGAGAACCATCATGTGTTCGGAGTGGATTTCGCCGGCGAACAGCACGATGATGCTGCCGACCATTTCCGAGAGCGCCGCCTCAGCCTGGCGCGCCGCAACGTCGGCGCGGGTGCGCGGCGGATGCAGCATCCACCACAGCGTGGCGACGACCGAGAGCAGTACGGCAAGGCCGAGCAGCGCACCGGCCGGGTGAACGGCAACGGTCACGGTGCGGGCTTCCCCGCGGCCAAGGCGCCGCGAATGCGAACGTAACCGAGCACCATCATCGCGGCGCCGAGCAGAATGCCGGGCACCGATTCCAGCCGGAAACCGACGCCGTGCACGATTTGGAACACGATCAGGCCGCCCAGCACGATGAAGAAGACGCCGAATACGCCGCGAGCGCGCGCGTAGGTCCGGCTCTGGGACAAGCCCCTCACGGAACCCCGGCCTTTTCGGGAGCGTCGTCGCGGCGCACGCGCAGCTTCTCGGCCAGCTCATCCATCAGCTCGAGTTCGCCCGATTCGCGCAAGATGACGAGTTGCTGCGCGCTCCAGTCGCGCTTCTGCGACCCGAAGAGCGGCAGCTTTTTGTGCTTGCGATAGAAGATATAGCCGATCGTGCCCAAGATCAGCCACGACGGGCCGGCGATGCGTCCGATCGGGTGCGTCAACAGCACGAAGACGAGAATCGAGAGGATGCCCATCAGGCCGATGACGCCGACGATCGGAAAGAGCACGCGTTCGCCGCGAAACATCATCGGCACGTTCCATGGAATGATGAACTTGCGCGGCGTCAAGGGATCGTTGAGGCGCAATGCGATCAGCGCGCAAAACACGAGCGTGTAACTCGCGGCGGCGCCGAAGGCATACAGATCGCCGAGGAACGTGAAACCGCCGTTGCCTTGTAAGGCGGCGAAGATCAGTTCGACGATCGCCACCCCGCAGAACACGACGGTCGCGACGACCGGCGTGCGGTACTTGCGGTCGATCTTCTCGAAAATCGTCGGCAGCAACCGAAATTGGCTCATCGAGTAGGCGATGCGAGCCGCGCCGAAAACGCCGGAGTTGCTCGAGATCAAGAGCAGAATCGAACCGAGGATCGGAACGTAGAGTCCTGCGATCAGCCCGAAATACGGAATTTCCTGGGCGATGATCGCGACGGCCTTATCGTTGTTCGCCGGCGTTCCGAGGAAGGCGTAGAACGGCTGCACGACGCCGTGCGCGTCGGGCGGCGTGGCGTGCCACGGCGTCATGCCGAGCGCGAGGTTGGAATAGGCGAGCGCGAAGATCAGGATCGTGAGAATCAGCGCCAGCGACGTGCGCGGGATGATCGACGACGGGCGGTGCGTTTCCTCGGCGGCGTGCGAGATCGACTCGAGGCCGACGAACGAGATGATGGCGAGCGAAATACCGTTCATCAAATTGAAGGGGTTGGGCCAGCCGGTCTGCATCGAGTGCACGAGCAGTCCCGGATCGAACGCGAACAAGAAGCCGAAGAAGAGAATCGACGTTTCGCTGATAACGTCGGCTGCGCTCACGAACCCCTGGAACGCCGTGCTCTCGCGCACGCCGCGGACGTTGAGATATCCGAGCCCGATGATCAGCCCCAGAATAACCAGGAAGTGGATCAGCGGATGAACGGTTTGCGAGAGCCCGGGAATCAAATTGCTGAGATAACCGACGCAGCCCCAGGCGAAGAGCGCGATGTCGATCGTGAAATCGAGCAGCACGGCCCAGCCGGCCATGAAACCGAGCAGATCGCCAAGGCCGCGCATGACGAAGTATTGTCCGCCGCCGGCGACGGGATAGGCCGCTGCCAATTCGGTGTAGGCGAGACCGACGCAGATATAGACGAAGCCCGCGAACAGAAACGCCACGTTCGAAGCGCCGGCCGCGACGCCGAAGACGAGGCCCAGGGCCACGAAAATGTCCGCACCGACATCCGCGTAACCCCACGAGTATGAGCCCCACGGTGTGACGGACCGCCGCAGCGATGCTTGATCTTTAGATTCCATGGTTTAGCGGAGGCGGACTCCCATCCGTTGGAGTGCGTGGAGAACGCGTTCGCCGTCGTCGACTTCAGCCGTGAGATTGCGCGCGCGTAAGACGAGCAGCGCACGGCCCAGGGTCTCGATCGCGTTTTCGACTTCGTGCCGGTCGGGCCGTTCGGAATCGGCGCCTTTGGCAAGCACCATCGTCGCATATTTCAGCGCGGTCTTCGCGTGCTCGACGTGATTGCGCACTTCCGAGAATGCCTTGAGTGCGGCCACGTAAGCGCGCGTCGCCTCGGTCCAGTCGCGCTTGCGCGCGGCCAGCATTCCGGCGAGCGTGTTGGCGTAACCCTCGTTGAGGGTTTGCGTATTGCCGAAGGTGCGTTCGAGGACCGAGCGCGCCTCGACTTCCGCAGCGGTGTTGCTGCCGGTGCTCGGGGCCGTTCGCGGCGGGCCCTGCATCGTCGTGGCGACGCCGACCGCACTGGACGGTGCTTCGCCCGGTTCGTTGAGGCCGAGCAGGGTGCGGATGTCGACGATGACTTCGCGCGCCGACGCATAGCGGCGTTCGGGATCTTTCTCGAGCAGCCGCAGCACGATACGTTCGATCGGCGCCGGCACCGCCGGGTTGATCGTGCGCAGCGCGGCCGGCGGTTCGTTCACGTGCGCGAAGATCACCGCCACGAGATCGTCGGACTCGTTCTTGAACGGCACGGTGCCGGTGAAGACTTCGTACATCACGACGCCGACGCTGTAGAGGTCGCTGCGCGCATCGGCGATCTTGCCCAGAAAGCGTTCGGGTGAGAGATAGGCGATCGTGCCGACGATCTCGCCCGCATTCGTCACGCTCGACATCTCGCTCGTGCGGCGCGAGAGGCCGAAGTCCATCACCTTGATCGCGCCGCTGGACAGCACCATGATGTTGGCCGGCTTCACGTCGCGATGGACGACGTTGTTCTCGTGCGCGAACGCCAGCGCTTCGAGCAACTCGAGGATGTAGCGCAGCGCGGTATGCACGGTGAGTTCGCTCGGCGAGATGGTGGCCAGCGTGCGGCCCTGCACGAGTTCCATTACGATGTAGGACACGCCGTCGTTTTGCGCGGCGTCGTAGACGCCGACGATGTTCGTGTGGTTGAGGCGCGCCATCGATTGCGCTTCGCGCAGGAACCGCTTGCGCAGATCCTCGCTGCGGTCGGTCAGGATCTTGATCGCGACTTGGCGCTGCAGCACGACGTCCATGCCGCGGTACACGTCGGACATACCACCGCGCCCGATCAGGGCATCGATCCGGTAGCGTCCGCCGAGGAGTTTCTTCTCGAGCTCGCCGCTCATGCAAACGCCCCGCGATGCAGATGGGCGCCCGCGGCGTCGATCGTCACCACGTCGAAGCGCGCGTTCGCGCCGGGCGCCGCAATCTGCAGCCAGTCGGCCGCGATCGCGCGCAGCGTGCGCTTCTTGCGGGCGTCGACCGCGCCGATTGCCGAGCCGAAGCGCTGTGAAGCGCGGGCTTTGACCTCGACGAAAACGATGGTGTCGCGATCGCGCGCGATGACGTCGATCTCGCCGCCGGGCAAACGCACGTTACGAGCGATCACCGCATACCCGGATTCTTCGAGGAGTCGAACCGCAGCGTCTTCACCTTCACGACCGAACCGTGTTCGTCGGTTCATCACGACAAGCCCGGCAAGAGTTGAATGGCTTCACGGACTCGCCAAAACCCCCGCCGGTGGGCGGCGCATGGTCCGTGGGCCGTCAAGGCTTCGATGTGCCGTTGGGTCGCGTATCCCTTGTGTTCGGCGAAACCGTACTGCGGGTACAGCCCGTCGAGCTCGACCAAGAGGCCGTCGCGGTGGACTTTGGCCACGATCGAGGCAGCCGCAACACTGGCGCACTTGGCGTCGCCCTTGATGACCGGCTCCTGCGGTCCCGCGAACGACTTGATCCGGACGGCGTCGGTCAGCAGGTAGTCGATCGTACAGCCCGCGGCGGCGATAGCGCGCTCCATGGCGAGGACCGAGGCCCAGTAGATGTTCAGCCGGTCGATTTCGGCTACGCTCGCCTCGCCGACCGCCCAAGCGACGCAGTGCGCTTTGATCGTCTCGGCCAGTTCCGAGCGCAGCTCGGGCCGGACTTGCTTCGAGTCGTTGAGGCCTTTGAGATAGAGCGGGCCGTCGAGGACGACCACCGCCGCTACAACGGGCCCCGCGAGCGGCCCGCGTCCGACTTCGTCGGTGCCCCCGATGAAGCGGTGTCCGTTCGCCCGGGCGGCATCTTCGTAGCGATGGAGGCGCACCAGGCGGCGCTGCTCGCGCTCGCGAGCGTTGCGGCGTTTCTTGGCCGGATCGGTCACGCCGCGGCCTCCGGCGGATCTTCGAACGTGATGCGCCCGAGCTTGCCTTCGCCGAACGCGCGCATATAGGCGCCGGCGGCATTGTGCGCGTCGATCTCGTCGCCGCGGCGGATGAATCCCCGGGCGCGGGCGAAGCGCTCGAGGTCGGGAACGTCGAGCTTCGGGACGTGCACCGCAGCCCACGCATGAAAGCGCGCGATCACGTCTTCGGGATCGTAGCGTTCGCGCGGCAACGCCCCGGTCAGCGCCAGCATCCACTGCGCGTCGGCGGTCGGAATCTTCGGGACGAGGATGCCGGGCGTATCCATCACTTCGAGCTGGGCATTGGCGCGAATCCAGCGCAACTGGCGGGTCACGCCGGCTTTGTTCTCCGTTTTGGCCGCCGTTCGTTTCGCCAAGCCGTTGATCAGCGACGATTTTCCGGTATTCGGAATTCCGATCACGATCGCGCGCGAAGGTCCGCGGCCGGCGACGAAGCGATCGAGTTCGGCGCGCGCGCGATTGACGCTCGGCTGAATGCGGCCGTCGACCGCGATGGCGGGACGGTTATGCGCGGCATACCACGCCAGCCATCTGCGCGTTGCGAACGGATCGGCGAGGTCATCGCGGCCCAGGATCACGAGTCGCGGGCGCGTCCCGACGATCCGGTCGAGTTCGGGGTTGGAGCTCATCAACGGCAAGCGCGCGTCCAGCACCTCGATCACCACATCGACCAGCGCGAGCCGTTCTTCGAGCAAGCGCATCGCCCGCACCATGTGGCCGGGAAACCATTGGATCTGCTGCTCCGTCGGCTCCGTCATGAGTGCAGACGCTCCGGCGGCCACAACCCGATCAGGGCCTTGCCGATGACGGCGTTTTCGTCGACCGGGCCCCAGGTGCGCGAGTCTTCGCTCTCGGCGCGGTTGTCGCCCAACACGTAGATCCCGTGGGCCGGGACGGTGATATCCGCGACGTTTTGCCGGTCGCGAAACGAGACGTACGGCTCGGCGACCGCGGTGCCGTTGACGTAAAGCGTGCCGCCGTCGATGCGCACGTGGTCCCCGGGCAGCGCGACGACGCGCTTGAGAAACGTCTGCGCCGTCGCTTCGTCGTGATGGAGCGCGACGATATCGCCGCGTTTAATCGGGCCCATGCGATATGCGAGCGTGTTGATCAAGACGAGTTCGCCCGGCTGCACGTGCGGCAGCATCGAGGGTCCCGTCACTTGCGGAATCCGCAGGAAGAACGCCATCCCGATCGCGAGCAACACAACGACCTGCACGCTGACCCGGAAGACATGACGCGGGTGCGAGAGCACGTTGCGCCCTTCGCGCTTTAGCCGCGCAAATCCACTAACGGAGGATGTGAAGGCGGTCGAGCGGCCAGAAGATCAGAAACGCATGGCCGGTGAACGAGGCTTTTTGCCCCTTGAGCGGACCGGCCAGAAATGTACCGTCGGCTTGCGCGAAGCCCCAGATGTGCGAGTCCTCGGAATTGTTCCGGTTGTCGCCCATCATGAAATAGCAGCCGTCGGGAATGCGATCCGGCGCCGTCCACTTATCCTTCGGCGGGATGTTCGCCATCGTCGGATCGAGCGGCGTGCCGTCGACGTAGATGTTGTAATTGCGAATCTGCAATTCGTAGTTCGGCTTCTGCGCCTCGTAGGGTTCCACCAGTGCCTCGCCGTTGCGATAGACGATCCCGTTGTGGATACGCAGCGTATCGCCGGGCGCGCCGATGAGCCGCTTGATGAAATCGTTGGGCGATTCGATCGGCGGCGGGAAAACGACGATGTCTTCACGCGACGGCTTACTGAAGCGGTATTCGAACTCATTGACCAGCAGCACGTCGTGGATCTGCAAGGTCGGGATCATCGAGCCGGACGGAATGAAGAACGTCCGGATGACGAACGTGATCAGGAAGAGCGCAACGAGGCCCGCGACGATGAATGCATCGAGATATTCGCGGATGACCGTACGAGCCGACGGGCCCGTGTCGGGACCGGCAGCGACCGGCGCCGGTTTGATACTGATCGCCACCCGGACGATGGCGAAGATACAGATCAGAGCGAGAAGTTCGAGAGGGGTCACCGCTCGGCTACTTCGCGACCTTCTTTTCCTTGATGCGAGCGGCCTTACCGATCTTATCGCTCAAGTAGTAGAGGCGGCTGCGGCGCACGATGCCGCGCTTCGAAATCTCGATGCGATCGACGCGGGGGCTGTGCAGCAAGAACGATTTCTCGACGCCGACGCCGTGCGCGACGCGGCGCACGGTGATCGATTCAGCCGAACCGCCGCCCTTGCGAACGGTCACGGTACCCTCGAACATCTGAATGCGTTCTTTGCCGCCTTCGACGACCTTCGAGTAAACTTTCACCGTATCGCCCGGCCGGAAATCGGGGACGCTCGGCTTTTCCTGTTCCTTTTGGATCAGGTCGATGACGTTCATGACTGCTCTCTACTCACGCGCGGGAGCGGCCACAGAGGGGCCGCGACAACCCGCCGAGTGTATCACGAAAGCGGTAGCCGTTCAAGCGCGGTGCGGTTCCGTACGCTCGGTCAGCTCGGTAAGCAAACCAGCGACTTACCAGGCGCTAGGCGGTATAATCGGCGTATGAGCGCCGCGGGGGACGACGTCTTAATTCAGGTCCATATTCCGAAATGTGCGGGCACGTCCGTGGCCCTGCTGGATGAGGCGTGCGGCCGTCAGCGGGGCGCTCGCCGGCTTCGGGTCGCTGTACGGCGACGAAGGCATTTTTGACGAGGAACGGCTTTGGCGAGCCTGCTTGAGTGATCCACGAACACGAGCTGCAAGTTCCCATTCCATCCGCCGCTTCCCGCGGGCCATTCGCGGCCGGCGCCTCCACTATTTCACGATCTTGCGCCATCCGCTGGCCAACTTTCTCTCGGGCGCGCGCTACATGCAGCAGAACCGGCCGAAATTCGGCGTCCCCGACTCGGTGGGTAACTCCACCCGCGCGATGGCGAAATGGATCCTCTCGCGTCCGCTGGGCGAGCCGTTCCGCGAGAATAACCAAACCAACCACCTGGCCCTCTTTCCGTGGTGTGCCGAAACGAACGGGCGCTTGCGGGGGGAGGAGTACGGCTTCTGGCACGCCTCCGATCAAGCGGCATATCAGCGCGACCGGGTTGCGCTCGCGAAGCGTGCGCTCGATTCGTTCATCGTCGTCGGTTGCGTCGAGCGATTGCCGCACTCACTCGATCTCCTCCGCAGACGGAGCGCGGCGTTTGGGATCGATCTGCCGCCGGTTGAAGACATCAAGCGCGACAACGTCACGACGGTGCCGTTGGATGATGTTTCCTGGCTTCACGAAGACCTCGGCGTTCGCGTGATGGAGTCGTTCGCCGCCGACCTCGAGGTGTACGCGTACGGAGTAAAACTGCAGGAGGCAGCGAATCCGAGCTTCCGGTGAGCCCGCCCGGGGACGACGTCCTCATACAAATCCATATTCCGAAGTGCGCCGGTACGGCAGTCGCCTTCTGGATGATGAACGCAACCGCCGGCAACGGCGCGGCGGGGTTCGGATCGCTGTACGGCAGCCACTCAGCCTTCGACGACGAAGCGCTGTGGGAGGCGTGCCTGAACGACCCGTCGATCCGGACGGCGAGCTCGCACGACGTGCGTCGCTTCCCGGCCGGCATCCACGGCCGGCGCATTCGCTACTTCACGATTTTGCGCCATCCATTGGCAAATTTTCTGTCCGCGGCTCGCTATATGCAGTCGGACCGGCCGCAGTTCCGCGTTCCCGATAGCGTCGGCAGCGGCACGCGCGAGATCGCACAGTGGATGCTTTCGCGGCCGATCGGAGCGCCGTTCCGCGAGAACAACCAGACCAACCACCTGGCCCTCTATCCGTGGTGCGATGCAACGGGCGGACGCTGCCGTCCCGAAGAGTACGGCTCGTGGGATGCGGCCGATCAAGCGGCTTACGAACGCGAGCGGGTGGCGCTTGCGAAGCGCGCACTCGATTCATTTCTCGTGACCGGCACCGTCGAGCGTTTACCCGAGTCGCTCGGCTTGGTTCGCACTCGTAGCGCCGCGTTCGGCCTCCAATTTCCGCCGGTCGAAGAACTCGGCCGCAACAATACGACGCCGGTACCGATGGACGACGTTTCCTGGATTCAAACCGATGAGGTCGGCCGCCGTCTCCTCGATGCCGTCGCCGCGGACTGGGAAGTGTACGAACACGGAAGCAAATTACTCGACGCCGCATTGAAAACCGATGGCGTCTGACGATCTCCTCGTTTTCGTCCACATTCCGAAGTCCGCCGGAACCGCGCTAAACACGTGGCTTGCGCTCTCGCACCATTACGGCAACCTCTACGTGAAAGCCGTGAATTCACCGGTCAACGCACTGCGCTGGACCGATGTCAACCCGGTCGACCTGGCCGATCCGAAATTGCGATCGGTGGCCTCACATCACTTGCGCACGTACCCGCCGATCGTCCACGGACGACGCATGCGTTACATCACGATTCTGCGCGACCCGATCGCGTGGTGGATTTCGCACGTCCGTTTTTTTCAAAAGCTCGAGGCGAACGAATCGCGGCCGCAGCGTACGCTGCGCGAATATGCCGAATGGATTCTCGATCAGCCGGAGCTGACGATGCTCGAGCAACTCAACGGCCAGACGAATTTCCTCGCCGAGCACGAGTGGTTCCGGTTGAATCGCCGCGACGACACCGGCATCGATTGGCAGGCCGAGGGCGATCTCTTCACGCGGTATCGCAGCGAGCGCTTCGAATTCGCGAAAGCGATCCTGCAAAATTTCGATGCGGTCGGAACGGTCGAACGGCTGGATGACTTCACCCAAATCTTGCAGGCGAAAGCGCCGGCGTGGGACGTTCCGCTGATCCGCATCGATGGGCTCAACCCCACGCACGTGACGCAAGCGCCGCCGGTGGATGCGTCCTGGATCCACGCCGGCGATCCGGTGGGAAAGCGTTTGCTGGATGCGTTCGCCGAGGATTTCGAACTGCACCGGCTGGCCGGCGAGCGGCTCGCCGCCGACTTCACGCAGCGCTAGCGCGCCGGCGGGATCGTCACGGGCTGGAGCGGATCGCCGTCCGGCGCACCGGTGGTGTCGAAGCGCTGATCGACCGGAATCGCTGCACCGAGTTTGCCGTCGCTCAAGGCGATAGCGGCCGGATTCGCGCACGGCCGCGTGACGACGTCGACGCCGGCGTTCGCGGGTGTGGTGCCGATGATGATCGCTTGCTGGCCCGTTGCGAGCGCGTAGCTGTGCGCTCCGACCGTTACGGTGACGTCGCCGGCGCTGCAGTCGACGCAGTAGAAATCCGTTCCGCTAGGTCCGGTGACGACGTAGCCTTCGGTGCCGCGCACGCCGATCTGCGACGTCGGCGTGACGAAGCGATAGTTCGCGCGTCCGCCGGCCGGATGACGGATGTTGAAGTGGAGCACGCCCAACTCGAGCACCACGACGTTCGGATTGCTGGTGTCGGCGGCATTGAATGCGCCGAGGCGCACGCGCGTTTTCGCGCCGACGTCGATCGTGCTCGAGTCGGGTAGCACCACTTGCGCGCGCGATTGCGCGAGCGTGACCGCCAGCGCTTCATCGCCGAGGTCGATCTTGCCGAGCACCGCGTGGTAGGCCGGGTCGGAGCCGCTCTGGTACTGCACGGTGCCGTTGACCCGCGCGAGTTGTTTGTCGGCGGCCGCGCGCAACGGCGTACACACGGCGAGTGCGATGAGCGCGATCGCGACGCACGCGGCGAACGCGCGCATGTCAGCCGCGCCGCGCGGCCGCGCGATCGCGCGAACGCTGCCGTCGCCACTCGGCGATCTTCGCGTGATCGCCGGAGAGCAGCACGTCGGGAACGGCGACGCCGCGAAATACCGGCGGCCGGGTGAACGCCGGATGGTCGATCGTGTCGGCGCCGCCGGCGAACGATTCGGCGTCGCGCGATTCGGCCGCGATCACGCCGTCGACCAAACGAACCGTCGCGTCGAGAAACGCCATCGCCGCGATTTCGCCGCCGGTCAGCACGTAGGGTCCGAGCGAGAACTCTTCGACCGGATAGAGCGCGGCGAGCCGTTCATCGACGCCCTCGTAGTGGCCGCAGATCAGGATCAAGCGGTCGAGGCCGGCGAACGCCTCGGCATCCGGCTGCCCGAAAGCGCGGCCGGAGGCGGCTGTCAGCACGATGCGTCGCCGCTCACCTGCGGGGGCGCCGGCGAGAATGCCGTCGAGCGTGCGAGCCAACGGCTCGATCCGCAGCACCATGCCCGGGCCGCCGCCGTAGGGGCGCTCGTCGGCGCGCGCGCCGGGCTCGAGGCCGTCGAGCAAATCGTGGACGCGCACGCCGATCAGCCCGCGTTCGATGGCGCGGCCCACGATCGAGAGGCCGATGACCGGGGCGAACATCTCCGGGAAGAGCGAGATGACGTCGACGTGCAACATGGGCGCAGTGGGTTTCTTCGCGCGGCTCTTTGGAATGGCCCCGGTGGCGCCGGCGGGCCCGCTCGAGCGCGGCGCTCGCGCCTTGCGGCGCGGCAACCTCGACGAGGCCGACAGCGCGTTTGCCGAGGCGCTCGCAACGGCGGCCGACGATCGCGGCCGGGCCTTGGCGCACAACAAACGTGCGCTGGTGGCGCTCGCCCGGGGCGATCGCACCGCCGCGCAGGCGGCCGTGGACGAGGCGCTGCGCACGTACGCCGCCTGCGTTCCGGCGATGGTGAACGCCGGCAACCTGCTGCTCGAAGCCGGCGACGTTCCCGGGGCCATCGCGCGCTTCGAGGCTGCGATCGCGCTCGACCCCGACTACCCGGAGGCCCACCACAACCTCGGCGTCGCCTACCGGCGGGCGGGCCGGCGCAGTGATGCGGTGCGCGAATTGCGCCGGGCGACGGGGTTGGAGCGGCGCCGCAAGAATGACCGACCCTGATGGATCAGGATCAGGTTCTCCTATCGGACGAACTGCTCGCGGTATGCCGGGCGGCGGTGACCTACGCCGTCGAGTATGGCGCCACGTTCGTCGCCCCGCCGCACGTGCTGCTGGCGCTGCTCGACGATCCGAAGATCGGCGATGCGCTCAACGAAGTGCTGGAACGCGGCCGCATCGTAGCCGCGGCACGCCAGCCGTCGCCCGGCGGCGTGCACGAGGTCGGTGAAGGCGTCATGCCGCGCGGCGAAAAGCCGCCGTTCCTCCGATACGATTCGCTCGTCTTTCATTCGAGCGACGGCCAGTATCAGCGCTGGCTCAACCGCGATTCGTTCAAGCTGTTCAACGAGTCGGCCAAACGCGCGAACGGCGGACGGTTCTTACCGCGTCATCTCGCGCTCGGCATCACCGTGGTAGCACAAGACGATCAGAACGTGCGCTCGCTCCTGGGCAAAGAACCCGAAACCTTCAAAGAAATCGTCTACGCGCTCAAGTGACAGGATTCAGCTACGCTGAATCCGTGGCGTTTGGCCCTTCGGGCCAAGCCGCGGCATCGTCTCAATAGTGCGGATTTCTTCTAGGTATTCGAAGAGTTGGGGGAGGGTAATTTTTTCTAGTTCGCAGCGGGCCAGAGCGGCGTCGCCGTCTTCGCCTTCGTCGCGCAGGTAGCAGCGCGACTCGACGCCCGCGCTCTCGCTGAGGAACGACACCGCGAACCCCTTGCCGAGGGTGTCGTCGTAGATGCGCATCGCGGCGGGATTGAGGATCTCGATCGAGTGCGCGCTATTGTTGGCGTCGAAGATCGTTATCGTGAGGTAGTCGCGGTTCGCGATCTCGATCGAGCCGACGACGAACGCGTTCTTGGCGGAAAAGAATTCATGACCGCGTTTGTTTCGTGAGCTCACCTCGTAGAACACGCGATGGGCGACGAAGCGGTTGAGAATCTTGCGGAGCGTGGCAATCGACGCAAGGGTTTCCGTGCGGTTGCCGCGGGTGTATATGATCTTCAAGAAAGGGGCGCCGCCGGCTCTCAAAAATTTTGCCCGCCGCCAACAGCGGGGCATGTGCCGTTACCCGGCGCCGGGAAGAAACCCTACCGGATGCTCTCCATTCCCGATATGGCGCTGCTCGGCGCCGCCGCCCTCATGTTCTTCGGACCCGAACAGCTTCCCAAGGTGGCGCGGAAGGTCGGGCTCTTGGTCCGCGACGTTCAGAACACGTCGCAGTCGTTCATCCGCGAGATGGAACGGGCCGCCGACGGCACCAATTACGGCCCGGATATTTCGCGCGCGCACCTGATCGAAGACCCGCTCGCGACGAACGCAACGCTGCCCTCATACGATGAACCATACGTCCATCCGTACGCAGCAGCCGAGCCCATCGCCGAGCCGCCCGTGCTCCCGGCGTCGCCGTATCACGACGTCATGCCGCCCCGCGCTGCAAACAGCACGGCCGGCGACCACGACCTTCCCCCTTAGAGGTTGAAGTTTTGGCGGATCTCGTTGATCCGCGATTCCAACAGACCGCGCACCTGGCGATGCAGGCGGTCCTTTTGCTCTTCCGGGAGGCGCTGATACACGAGGTACCCGGCCGCCGAAAGGATGCCGCCGAGAACGCCGACCATAACGGTGCGCCCCGCATCACCGGGATCGGGTGCGTTCTGGCCCGGATCGTTCGTCGGGGGTTTGGTCGAGTCGGTCATTGTTTGGGCTCCGTTCGACGCAACTCTACCCAAAAACTTCGCGCTCGTTACGCTTCTTGGCCGGTTCGCGCGCGCACGTGTTGTGGAAATTGCCGCCCGATCTGGGCGATCGCGAGCTCGGCCGTTGCGACGATCGCCTGCACGTCGATGCGGTCGCGTTCGGCTTCCGGCCAGCGCATCGCGAGCCGTCCGCCCGCACGTTCGCCTTCGACCTCAACGTGCGCGTGGTCGGTGAGCCCCACCCACGCGGCCTGAAGAATCGCCGAGGCCGCCGCGCAGATCACATCTTCGCCGGCGTCGGCCCAGCCGGCGTGACCCTCGGCAAAAACAGAGGACAGCCGATTGCGGCTGTCCCTGCGAAACGTCACCGTGACCACCGGACTACACCGGCAGGGTGATTTTTTCGATCCGGATTTCCGCGAAGCGCTGGCGGTGACCGACGAGCTTGCGGACGCGCTTCTTCGGCTTGTACTTGAAGACGAGGATCTTCTTGTCTTTGGCCTGGCGCAGGACCGTACCCGAGACGACGGCGCCGCTGACGATCGGCGTGCCGATGTTCACGGCGCTTCCGTTCGAGCTCAGAACCACGCGATCGAAGGTAACCGTGGAGCCGACTTCCTGGTCGATGAGGTCGGTGCGGATGACGTCGCCTTCGGCTACGCGCAGCTGCTTGCCGCCGGTCTCAATGATCGCGTACATAACCGCGGTATTTTATCAGAACGGGGTGACCGAAGTCAATGAAACGCCCTCTGTCACCCCGAGCTTGTCGAGGGGCAGCCTCGATCGCTAACCTTGGTGGCGGCCCCTCGACAAGCTCGGGGTGACAACTGCCGCCGAGCGCCACGCGGAGGAGCCTTTTGGGAGGCGCCGCAAGGCCTGGACATGAGCACCGCAGCCGAGCCCAGCCTCGATGACCTCCGGGTCGACATCGTCGGGAGTTTTCTCCGTCCACCCGCTCTCAAGCGCGCCGCGGCGGCCTTCGCCGAGGGCGCGGACAACGCGGCCGAACTGCACGCCATCGAGGACACCGCGATCGCGGCGCTGATCGCGGAAGAAGAAGCGCACGGCCTGCCGATCGTTTCGGACGGTGAGTTCCGGCGTCGCCACTTCATGGAAAGCTTCGCCGACGTGGCCGGCACCGAGCCGTGGCGGGCCGAGCTCACGCGCGCGATGGTCACCAAATCGCCCGAGAAGTCGGGCGCGGTCAAGGTGCTCGAGAAGGAGCACGGCAACGAGGTCCGCTGCCCCGTGACGCAGCGGCTCGAGCTCGTGCGCAACGCGCCGCTCGAGGAATACCGCTTCGCCGCAAGCCACGCGACGCGCCCGGCCACCGTTACGCTGATCGGGCCCGATCGCATCGGCCAGCGCTACGCCTACGAACAATCGCTCGACGTGTATCCCGGCGGCCTCGATGAATTTCTCGGCGAGGTCGTCCGCGTCGAACGTGAGATCATCGGCGGTCTTGCAGCCGCGGGCTGCCGCTACGTGCACATGGACGCCCCCGGCTACACCGCGTACGTCGATGAAGATACGCTCGCCGCAATGCGCGGCCGCGGCGAAGATCCGGCGCAGAATCTCGAGCGCTCGATTCGCGCCGACAACGGCGTCGTGCGCGATTTCCCCGGCGTGACGTTCGGCGTCCATCTCTGCCGCGGCAACAGCCGCAGCCAGTGGCATCGTAAGGGCAGTTACGAAGCGATCGCGGAGAAGCTGTTCGGAAGCCTGGAGCACCAGCGCTTTTTGCTCGAGTACGACGACGAGCGTTCGGGTGGATTCGAACCGTTGCGTTTCGTGCCCAAGGGGAAAGTCGTCGTGCTGGGCTTGATCACGACCAAGCGCGGCGCGCTCGAATCGCCGGATGAGCTGATGCGGCGCATCGATGAGGCCGCCAAATATCTGCCGCTCGAACAACTCGCGCTCAGCCCGCAATGCGGCTTTGCGTCGGGGCTCGCCGGCAACCAGTTGACCGAAGACGAGCAATGGCGCAAAGTCGACCTGCTCGTCGAAACCGCACGCCGGGTTTGGGGAGGCTGAACGAATGAAACGTTTCGGATTCACGCTTGCAGTTGCGGCAACTGCAGTAGTGCTCGCCGTTCACGTCGCGCAGGGTCAGTCGGCGCTGACCGTGATACGCGCCGTCGGGCCGCCGAACGACGGCTATAAGGCCGTGTATTACGCGCAGAAGTCCGGCATCTTCAAGAAGTACGGCCTCGACGTGCAGACCTCGATCGTGGCCAGCGGCGCGGCCGCGGCTGCGGCGCTGAGCGGCGGCGCGGCCGATGTCGCCTACACCAATATTCTCACGCTGGTACAAGCCCACACGCACAACGTGCCGATGACGTTTGTCGCGCCCGGCAACCTGCAGGTCACCGGCAAGTCGCAGACCGACATCCTTGTCTTATCCGACTCGCCGATCAAGAGCGGCAAGGATCTCCTCGGCAAGACGCTCGGCTCGGCATCGCTGCGTGATATCAACGCGGCGGCGAGCCTGGCCTGGATCGACAAGACCGGCGGCGATTCGAAAACGCTGAAGGTGGTCGAAGTGCCGGCCTCGGCGGGCGCCGCGTTTCTCGAAGAGCACCGCGCCGATGCGGTGACCCTCAACGAGCCGGCGGTCAGTTTAGCCGTTGCCACGGGCAAGATCCGTATTCTGGCCGCGCCCTACGATGCGGTCGGAACCGGCATGACGGCGGGCTTTGCAGCGATGGAGCCGTACGTCGCCGCGAACCGTGACGCAATGGATCGCTTCGCGAAAGCGATGCACGAGTCGTCGGTGTACACCAACGCGCACCCCGCCGATACCGTCGATATCGTTGCCGCGTACAGCGGCGTCGCTCCCGACGTCGTAGCGAAGAGCGTGCGCTTCAATGACGCCGAGTATCTCGAGCCGCGCTACCTGCAGCCGATGATCGACCTGTGCGCGCGCTACCAGCTGATCGACAAAGACTTTCCCGCCGCCGAGGTGATCGCTAGCGTGGCAGTCAAACCGCCACGCTAACGCGTCGACTCACATCTCCATCTCGGGGAGAATTTCGATGAAGCCTTTGCGCGCCGCCGGGATCGTGGCGACGAGTTTGGCGACGTCGTCGGCGTTCTTGCCCTTGAGTTTGTAGTAGCCCACCAGCGCTTCTTTGCGCGTCGGAAGCTGACCGTTCATGACCTCGGTCTTGCCGCCGACGACGCGCACCAGGCGCGAGCCGCTGGGATCGACCGGCGACCCGTCGACGAACGTGCCGTCGCCGCGAATTTTTTCGGTGAACGTGCCGTACTCGGCGTATTCCGCATTGCGTTCGGCGTCGGTCATGTTGAACGTCGCCGGATCCTGATAGAGCAGCACCATGTAGTCCATTGCGATTCCCCTCGTGTCCCAGGTGCCGGCGACGTCAGCGCCCCCGGTCACACCAGAGACGAACGGGAATCGGAAAATCGACAGTTAGGCGGAGACGGCGGCGAGGTTTGCGATGGGGCCGTCGTCGAGCTGCAGGGTCAGGCACTTGGCCGAACCGCCCGACCGGATGAACTCGTCGAGTTCGGTGCAGAAGACGCGGTAGCCGGCGTCGTGCAGGCGTTCCTGGAGACGGCGGGTCGCGGAGTGCATCACGACCGCATCGTCGACCTCGACCGCGTTGGGCGCCATCGCCAGCGCGTCTTCGAGATCGATTTCGATCAGATATTCGGGTTCGATCGCGCGGCGCAAGAGCGCTTGCGCGTGCGGCGAGAACGCGTCCATGTAGGCCATTACGTGGCCGCTCGAAAGCGGGCACAGCGCCTTGTCGAGGTGGAAGAAGCGCTCGTCGACCAGCAGCAGAGGCAGCACGCGGCAGCCGACGATCTCTTGCAGTTGCAAGGTCGCGTTGCGTTCGCTGCGCCAGCCGTAACCGACATAACATAGCGGCCGGACGCGGTCGAACATCGCGTCGCCCGCACCTTCGAAATACGTTTGCTGCAGAAAGGTCGTCGCGAGTCCGGCGCGCGTGAGCGCAGCGCGGAAGATGCCCTGTTCGCGGCGCCGCTCGGGGTGACGGAAGCTCGACACGATCGCCAGGTTGCCGCAGATCAAGCCCGCGTTGGCGGTGAAGACGAGGTCGGGAACGTGCTCGTTCGCTTCGAGGCGCACGAACTCGACCGCGCCGGCGCAGCCGAGCGTTTCGATGAAGCGATCCCATTGACGCTGCGCGTTGGGCGCGGAATAGCCGACGTTCCGCGTCATCCAGGGATTGATGTCGTAGGTGACCGCGTAATGCGTAGGCGGGCACACCAGAAACCGCTTCGACATGCCCCAATGGTACCTTAGTCGTACGCGTGCGACATTCGACAAACGGTCAATCGTTTTCGGTGCGCGACGCCATCCGGCCGGGGAAGGTTCGTTTTCGCGCCGCCGAAGCAGACCACTTATATGAAGATGCTGCTCGCTGCCGTGACGCTTGCTCTAGTGATCGGGACCGGCGCCGCGTTTGCTGCCTCGCCGGCACCGGCCGCGCAACCTGGGAAAGTAGGACAGAAAATGGAGACGCCGAGCGGGCTCGAGTACGTCGACGAGGTGATCGGTACGGGCGCCGAGCCGAAGACCGGTCAACACGTCACCGTGCACTACGTCGGTACGTTGACGAACGGCACCAAGTTCGATAGCTCGCGCGATCGCAACGAACCGTTCACGTTCGTGATCGGCGAGGGTGAGGTCATCAAGGGCTGGGATGAGGGCGTTGCCACGATGCGCGTGGGCGGCAAGCGCAAGTTGACGGTCCCGCCGCAGCTCGGTTACGGCTCGCAGGGCGCCGGCGGAGTAATCCCGCCGAACGCCACGCTGATCTTCGACGTCGAACTGCTGGGTGTTAAGTAGTGGATCGCTAAAGCGGTCCTTCGCGTTTGGGCTTTGCCCAAGCCGCCCGTTTTAACGTACGTCGATCGAGACGTCGTCGCCGTTCACGGTCACGGGGTAGACCGGTAACGGAGAGACGGCCGGCAGGGTCAGCGCCTTGCCGGTCGTGACGTCGAAGAACGCGCCGTGACGCGGGCACATGATGCGGCAGCCGTCGAGTTCGCCGCCGTCGAGCGCGCCGCCGTCGTGCGTGCAGACGTCTTCAACGGCGTACAGTTCGCCCGCGACGTTGCACAGCAGCACCGGGACCCCGTCGACCACGACCCGCTGCATCGAGCCGGGGGCGATCGCACTCTTGTGTGCGACCGGTCCGCTCACTTCGCGTCGTCGCTCGAGTGGGTTTCGAAGACGTCCTGGCCGTTGCCGGCGTGATGCGCGGCGGGCGTGCGTTTCGGTGCCGGCGCCGGCGTGACGAGGTAACGGTCGACGATGCTGCCGTCGATGACGACCGGATACGACGTACCGTTACGATTGCCGTACCGGTGATGAGAGGTCGGCATCGGGTGCGGCCGCCGGACCGGCGGTATCGTACGCGTGTTCGGCGGTAGCGGCTGCTGGTTGACCGGCTGTGCCGATAGTGCTGCGGGCGCCGCAAAGAGCGCGCACGCAGCGAGAACGGCCCCGAGCGGGCGCATTAGCCGACCGAGCCTTCCATTTCCATCTTGATCAAACGGTTGAGTTCGACCGCGTATTCCATCGGCAGTTCCTTGACGAAGAAGTCGAAGAACCCGTTGACGATCATGGCGGTCGCATCGGCTTCGCTCAAGCCGCGGCTCATCGCGTAGAAGAGCTGTTCTTCGCCGATCTTCGAAACCGAGGCTTCGTGTTCGACGGTCGAGTGCTGCTCGTCGATCTTCATCGTCGGCTTGGTATCCGATGACGAACGGTCGTCCATGATCAGCGCATCGCATTTGACGCGCGTCTTGGCGCCGACGGCACCCTTATGGATCTCGACCAGGCCGCGATACGTCGTCTTGCCGCCGTGTGCGGAGACCGACTTGTTCGTAACGACCGACGTCGTGTTCGGCGCACCGTGAATGACCTTCGCGCCGGCGTCCTGATGCTGGCCTTCGCCCGAAAACGCCGCCGAGAGGATCTCGCCGCGCGCGCCTTCGCCCATCAGATAGATCGCCGGGTACTTCATCGTAAGACGCGAGCCGATGTTGCCGTCGACCCATTCGACGGTCGCGTTCTTGTGCGCGACGGCGCGCTTCGTGACGAGGTTATAGATGTTCCGGTACCAGTTCTGAATCGTGGTGTACCGGATCGAGGCGCCTTCCATCGCGATCAGCTCGACGACGGCCGAGTGCAGCGACGAGGTGGAGAACTTCGGCGCCGTGCAGCCCTCGATGTAGTGAACCTTCGAGCCCTTGTCGGCGATGATCAGCGTGCGCTCGAACTGGCCCATGTTTTCCGTGTTGATGCGGAAGTAGGCCTGGAGCGGCATCTTCACTTCGACGCCCGGCGGCACGTAGACGAACGATCCGCCCGACCACACGGCGCTGTTGAGCGCGGCGAACTTGTTGTCTTGGACCGGAATGACGGTCGCGAGATATTTCTGGACGATCTCGGGATACTGCTTGAGCGCGGTATCCATGTCGCAGAACAGCACACCGTCTTTTTCGAGTTCCTCGATGACGGAGTGGTAGACGACTTCCGATTCGTACTGGGCCGAGACCCCGGACAAGAACTTGCGCTCGGCTTCGGGGATCCCGAGGCGGTCGAACGTCTTCTTGATGTCGTCGGGGACGTCGTCCCACGACTGCTCGGTCCGGTCGGACGACCGCACGAAGTAGTGGATGTTGTCGAAATCGATGTCGTTGAGGGCTTCGGTATCGCCCCACGTCGGCATCGGCTTGTCGCGGAAGACCTGAAGCGCGTTCAGCCGGAACTCGCGCATCCACGCGGGCTCGTCCTTCATCTCGGAAATGCGCTCGACGATCTCCCGGGTCAGCCCCTTGGCTGACTTGAAGACGTACTTGTCTTCCGAGTCATGAAACCCGTGCCGGTACTCCTCGATGAGGTCTTCGGGCTGGGTCTTCAGTTCAACGGCCATATCAGGTTAAGGGTACCCCTCGGGACAACGTTCGTCAAGATAGTCCAGGCCTATCTTAATTATCTGGGCCGGATTGTCTCCCGAGCTTGTCCGGAGGGCGTCCGAAACCCCTGCTTGCCTTGGACGTGCGCCGGGCCCTTTACATAGGGGGGGTGGGGGGGTATGATGTGCGTCGGTGTTACCGGACCCCGGTTGAGTTAGCCGGGGTTTTTTAGTCGAAATCGTGGGGGACGGCGCGCCCAACGCGCCTGCGCAGTGGAACGTTCGCTTGCCAAAAAGGGGCAATGCCGACAAGAGTTCGCTGAAAGGTCGCAAGCGAGACGGTGTACCGCACGCGCTTGACGACGCGCCTGGAGGTGGGATTTCCCAACCGATAGATCTGTTCTAAGGAGCAAACCAAGAATTGAAAGCACTCGGTACGCACATCGTTTGCGAGCTGTCCGGCTGTAATGCCGCAATGCTCACCGACGTCGACGCGGTCGCTGAAATGATGGAGCAGGCGGCTCTGGAAGCCAACGCCACTCCGATCACCAAGGCGTTTCACCGGTTCCAGCCGCAAGGCGTCTCCGGCGTCGTCGTCATCCAAGAATCGCACCTGTCGATTCACACCTGGCCTGAGACCGGTTATGCCGCGATGGATTTTTACACATGCGGCGATCACACGGACCCCTGGGCGGCCTGCGAATATGCAGCCAAGATTCTCCGCGCAACGAACATGCGCACGACCGAAGTGAAACGCGGGATCGAAGCCTCCCGCGGCCAGTTCACCCACGTGGTCACGACCGACGGCGAGGAACGCTCCCTCGAGCGTACCGCCTAGCCCCGACCCTTCCGCGCCGGAACCGAAGCGCTGCTGCAAAGCGGCGCTTTTTTTTGCGACCAATGGTCCGGCGGGCTCTTTCACTAATACGAACCGCCCATGCCGAAAACCGAACATTATCAGTGGTACGTCGAGCAGTTCGCCGACACCGAACTGCATCATCACGCGATCGACGAACTGTACTATGCCGGGAAGACGCCGTTCCAGTCGGTGGCCGTGCTGCGCACGGCGGTGTTCGGCAAGATGCTGGTACTCGACGGGGATACGCAGAGCTCGCAGGCCGACGAGAAGATCTACCATGAGTCGCTCGTGCATCCGGCACTCGCGGCGAGTGCGGGCCGGCGCGAGGTGCTGATCCTGGGCGGCGGCGAGGGCGCGACGCTGCGCGAGGTGTTGCGGCATCCCGAGGTCGTGCGCTGCACGATGGTCGACATCGACGGCGAAGTCGTCGAGTTATCCAAAAAATACTTGCCCGAATGGTCGGCCGGCGCATTCGAGGATCCGCGTGCGAACGTCATCATCGGCGACGCGCTGGCGTTCATTAAGCAGCCCGGTACCTTCGATGCGATCATCTCCGATCTCACCGAGCCGCTGCCCGATTCGCCGTCGTTTCCGCTCTTCAACGGCGAGGTGTTTCGCGACATCAAGGCGCGCCTCGCGCCGGGCGGCGTGTACGTGCTGCAAGCGAGTACGGCCGGCTTTCACAACATGGCGCTGCACGCCAAAATGGCGCGCTCGCTGCGCGCGCACTTCAAACACGTCGCGAGTTTCTTCACCCACGTGCCGGCCTTCGACAACGACTGGGCCTTCATCGCGTGCAGCGACGCGCACGACGTCGCGGCGCTCGAGCCGTCGAAGATCGATGCCTACACGGGCCAACTGTGCGGCGAGAATTTCTTCTACGACGGTCAAACGCACCGGCGCCTGTTCAGCCTGCCGCTGTACCTGCGCCGCGAGCTCGCGAAGCCGGGCGACGTTTTTTCGTAGTGCCCGCATGATGGATGAAGAGCCGCTGCGGCGGACGGCGCTGTTCGAGGTGCACCGCGCGCTCGGCGCGCGTATCGTGCCGTTCGGCGGCTTCGAGATGCCGGTGCAGTATGCCGGCATCTTGGCCGAACACGAAGCCGTGCGCAAACGCGCGGGGCTGTTCGATCTCTCGCACATGGCGCAGTTCGAACTGCGCGGCGGCGACGCCGGCGCGTGGGCCGACGAGCTCACCGTGAATCACGTCGGCACGATGAAACCGTTTCAGGCGCGCTACAACATCTTCACCAACGCCGCCGGCGGCGCGCTCGACGACGTGATCTTCTACCGCTTGCCCGACCGCTGGCTCCTGATCGTCAATGCCGGCAACGCGCACAAGATGTGGGCGTACTTGGAAGCGCAGCGCCGCGGTGACGTGCAGCTCGCCGATCTGCGCGGCGAAACCGCGTTGCTCGCGGTACAGGGCCCGCGCAGCGTCGAGGTGCTCGCGCCGCTGGTTGCGGGCGACATCGCGGCGCTCAAATACTATACGTGCATCGAAACGGCGGCCGGCGGCGTGCCGGCGATCGTGGCGCGTACGGGCTATACGGGTGAGGATGGTTTCGAGGTGTTCTTGGCGGCCGATGCGGCCGTGAGTTTGTGGGATGCGTTGCTGACCGAACATCGCGGCGTGTTGGCACCGTGCGGGCTCGGAGCGCGCGACGTTTTGCGGCTGGAAGCCGGTATGCCGCTCTACGGCCACGAGCTGACCGAAGAGATCACGCCGCTGCAAGCCGGTCTCGGCTGGGCGGTGAAGTTCGCGAAACCATCTTTCACCGGCAAAGCGGCGCTGGAAGCGCAGGCGGCCGCGGACGCGTATCCGCGCATCGCCGGCGTCGTACTGGACGGGCGCGTTCCGGTGCGCGCCGGCTATCGCGTGCTGCGCGACGGTGCCGACGTGGGCGAAATTCGCAGCGGTTCGATCGCACCGTCCGTCGGGAACCAGAGCATCGGCACCGCGCTCATCGATGCGGTGAGTGCAACCGTGGGAACCCGTCTGGGAGTCGAAGTGCGCGGCACCGAACATCCGGCGACGACGGTCGCATTACCGTTCTACAAGCGAGGCTAATGGTGGCACAACCGGCGGGACTGCTCTTCAGCAAAGACCACGAATGGGTGAAGCTGGACGGCGACATCGCAACGATCGGCATTTCCGACTACGCTCAACATTCGCTCGGCGATATCGTTTACGTGGAGCTGCCGCGCGTCGGCGCGACGCTGAAGCAATTTGCCGGCATCGGCGTCGTCGAGTCGGTGAAGGCCGTCTCGGATATCTTCACGCCGCTCGGCGGTGAAGTGCTCGAGATCAACCCCGCGGTCGAAGCCGATGCGTCGCTGGTCAACCGCGAACCCTACGACGGCGGCTGGTTCTACAAACTCAAGCTCAGCGATGATTCGGAAAAGCAAAACCTGATGTCGGGCGACGAGTACGATAAGTTGATCGCCGAGGCCTAAGCCCTTAGACCTCGGCTTCCGCCTGCGCTTCTCGCAGATAGGAATCGCGCCAGGCGGTGGTGCTGTAAAGCCGGGACCCGAGATTTACGTGCCTCAGCCTTCCGCGCTGCGTTGCCTTGTGCAGCGCTTCGAGTGAGAGCGGTCCCACGAGTGCCGAGAGCGGGAGCAGGTCGGGCGGAGCCGCCATGCGTTCGAGGTTCCGCTGCACGCTGCGCGCCACGTAGAACGCGAGCGGATAGTAGTTACCGGCGTCCGCCTGTGTAAGTGCGATGCGATATTGCCGGATCGACCGCGGCGGGATCGTTGCGAAGGGCAAGCCCAGGCGCGTGAGCAGAAGGTTGAGGGCCAGGCGCGCGACGCGTCCGTTGCCGGACGAGAACGGACGAATGCGCTCCAGACGCTCTTGGAACATCGCGAGCCAGAGAAATTGCGGCGCCGACTCAGCCGGTCCGTGCCCCAAGTGATCGACCAGCGCGGCGACCTCCGAAACGATCAGGGACGGCGGCGTTGGGATGACGCCGCTGCGCACCGGACGGGCGTTGTGGGTGCGCCACGCGCCGGGCATCGCCGAGCTGTCGACGAGCGTGGTGCCGCCGGTGACGCGAGCGTGCAATTGCCGGATCTCGGCGACCGTGATGAGCGCGCCCGAAGCCCGCGGCCGTTGGCTTTGCACCCAGGCCGAGGCTCGTCCGTACCCCCACGCCAGCAGATAATCGCGGAAGGCGCGATCGCCGGCCACCACCCCGCGCTGTAAGAGCGCGCGGATTTGAGCGAGCGTCATGGCGGAGCCGGCCAGGATGCACGAGCCCCACACCTCCTCGAGGCGTAGAGTGAACTTGATCTGTTCTGCAACATCAGCGGGACGAGCGCTCTCCGCCTGCGCCGCCATCGCGGCTTCGAGCGATCGTAACTTCGCTTCGGCGTTCACCTGTCCATATTATATAAATTCGGCTAATTTGGACAGCTTTTCCGGTTCTTGCGCTAGGCATGCCCCGATGCTTGAACCATGCACCCCTACCTCGCCGAACTCGCGCAACGGATCCTCGTCTTTGATGGTGCTATGGGCACCCAGATCATGGCGCGCGAGCTTCTTCCCGAGGATTACGGTGGGCCGGCGCTTCACGGCTGCAACGAGGCGATCGTTCTCAGCCGGCCCGATATCGTCGAACACGTCCATCAATCGTACCTCGAAGCGGGGGCAGACGTCCTCGAAACGGATACCTTCACCGCATCGCGGCTCAAACTCGACGAGTATCAGCTGGGCGACCGCGTCGGCGAGATCAACCGGACTGCGGTTGCGATCGCGCGCAAGTGCGTCGACCGGGGGCATTGGACCCGGCCGCGCTTCGTCGCGGGCGCGATGGGTCCGACGGGGATGCTCATCTCGTCGTCGGATCCGGCGCTCTCGAAGATCACCTTCGAAGAGCTCGCGACGCTCTATGGTGAGCAGGCTCGTCATCTCGTTGAGGGCGGCGTCGACTTGCTGCTGCTCGAGACGAGTCAGGATCTGCTCGAAATGAAGGCCGCCGTGGCCGGCATCATGCGCCAGTTTGAAAGTGGTTTACGGCGCGTTCCGATCCAGGCGCAGGCGACGCTGGACGTGACCGGGCGGATGCTGCTCGGTACCGACATCCGCGCGGTATGTGCGACGCTCGATGCGCTTCCGATCGACGTGATCGGACTGAATTGCTCGACCGGGCCGTCGCACATGCGCGACGCCGTACGGTTTTTGTGCGAAAACTCGCGCTGCTACGTCGCCGTGATCCCCAATGCCGGACTGCCGATCATGGGGCCTAAGGGCGAGACGATCTATCCCGAAACGCCGGACGAGATGGCGACCGAGCTGCGCGCGTTCGTCACGGATTTCGGCGTGAACGCCATCGGCGGCTGCTGCGGCACGACCGAGGCGCACATCGCCGCGTTTTCGGCGGCGGTCGACGGGCTTCATGGCCGCAAACCTGCCGAGAAGCCTCAGCAGCTCGTCGCCAGCGCAATGACCGCAACGTTCCTCGAGCAAGAGCCCAAACCGCTTCTCGTCGGCGAACGGATCAATGCGCAGGGGTCGCGGCGGATGAAACGGCTGTTGCTTGCCGACGCTTACGATGACATCGTGCTCGTCGCGCGCGAGCAGATCGAAATGGGCGCGCACGTGCTCGATATCTGCACGGCCATGACCGAGCGGGTCGATGAGGCCGGTCAGATGGAAACCATCGTCAAGAAGCTCGCGCAATCCGTCGAGGTCCCGGTGATGATCGACTCGACCGAGCCCGCCGTGATCGCGGCAGCGCTTCGCGCCTACCCCGGCCGGGCGATCGTCAACTCGATCAATCTTGAAAACGGCCGCAAGCGGATCGACGACGTCATGCCGCTGGTGCGCGAGGCGGGCGCCGCAGTCGTCGCCTTGACGATCGACGAAACCGGGATGGCGAAAACGGCCGAACGCAAGGTCGAAATCGCCAAGCGCATCTACGGGATCGTTACCTCCGAGTTCGACCTGCCGCCGGGCGCGCTTATCTTCGACGCGCTGACATTCACCCTCGCGACCGGGGATGCGGAGTTTCTCGATTCAGCCGTCGCCACGATCGAAGGCATCAAGCGCATCAAGCGCGAGCTTCCCGGTGTCCTCACCTCGCTCGGCGTCAGCAACGTCAGTTTCGGGCTCAAGCCCGCCGCCCGCGCCGCACTGAACTCCGTGATGCTGCATCATTGCGTGGATGCCGGTCTCGACATCGCGCTCGTGCATCCGCAAGAGATCACGCCGTATGCCGAAATCGACGCGCTCGAGCGGGTTCTGTGCGACGATCTCGTGTTCAACCGGCGCCCCGATGCCTTGCAGCGCGTGATCGAGCACTTCGAGGTCAAAGGGCCCGCCGCAGCGGCTGAATCGACGGACGATGACGCCGATCTCCCGATCGAGGTTCGCATTCATCAAGCGATCCTCAGGCGCCGCAAGGACGGTATCGAGGACAAGCTCGATGAGGCGTTGCGTACGCGCGATGCGGTCGACGTCATCAACAACGTTTTACTGCCGGCGATGAAAGAAGTCGGCGACAAATTCGGTTCGGGCGAACTGATCCTGCCGTTCGTGCTTCAGTCGGCTGAGGTCATGAAGAAGGCCGTTGCGCATCTCGAGCAGTTTCTCGAGAAGAAGGATGGCGCGAGTAAAGGCAAGATCGTGCTTGCGACCGTTTTCGGCGACGTGCACGACATCGGGAAAAACCTCGTGCACACGATCCTTGCCAACAACGGCTATACGGTTTTCGATCTCGGCAAACAAGTGCCGATGAACGTCATTCTGGAAAAGGCCATCGAAGTCAACGCCGACGCCATCGGCCTTTCCGCGCTCCTCGTGTCGACCTCAAAGCAGATGCCGATCTGCGTTCAAGAACAAGACTCCCGCGGCCTCACGTTTCCGGTCCTGATCGGAGGCGCGGCAATCAACCGTGATTTTGGAAGGCGCACGGCGCTCATCGACGGCGACCGCGTCTTCGCTCCGGGGCTCTTCTACGCGAAAGACGCGTTCGAAGGTCTCGACATCATGGAGCAACTCGTGGTGCCGGCGAAGCGCGAGCTCTTGGTCGATCAGATGCGCGGCGAAGCGCTCGCGTCGCGTGCCCGCCCGGCCGCGGAGCCGGTGGCGATATCCGGCCGCACCGCACGCGAATGGCTGACACAGGCGGATGTTCCCGAAGCTCCGTTTTTCGGCGCGCGCACGATCGCCGGTCTCGATGCGAGCGAACTTTGGGCGCACTTCGATCTCAAGAGCCTCTACCGTTTGTCGTGGGGCGGATCGAACGTAAAAGGCGCCCAATGGGAGGCCCTCGTACGGGACGAATTCGACCCGCGGCTGCAGCGCTTTCGCACGCTGGCTGAGCGCTCGGCGCTCTTAGACCCCCGGGTGGTGTATGGGTATTTCCCGGCCAGCGGCGACGGCGAAGATGTGGTGATCTACGATCCGGCGGACATGCGCGTGGAAATCGCGCGGTTGCGTTTCACGCGCCAAGCCGGCGGCCAGCACTTGTGCTTGGCGGACTACCTCCGCCCCGCGGGTCCGAGTCATCAGCTCGACGTCATCGCACTCCAAGTCGTAACGGTCGGATCGGCGATTTCAGGGCGCATCGATGCGATGCAGCAGAGCGGCGATTATAGCGAATCGTACTTTCTGCACGGTTTTTCCGTGCAAGCCGCTGAAGCGCTGGCCGAACACACCCATCGCCGCATTCGCAGCGAACTCGGACTTCCCGTGGACCAGGGGAAACGGTACTCGTGGGGTTACGGCGCGTGCCCCGACCTCTCGCAGCATGAGACCGTCTGGCGTTTACTCGACGCCGAGCGAGCGATCGGGACGGAGCTGACCAGCGCCTTTCAGATCGTTCCCGAACAGTCGACCGCTGCGATCATCGTCCATCATCCAGAGGCAACGTACTTCAATGCTGCGGCCAGCCGCGAACTGGTACCGGCCTAGCATGCGCATCGCCGAAGCACTCCGGTCCGAGACGCCGCTGATCTCGTTCGAGTTCTTCCCGCCGAAGAGCGACGCCGCGGCGGATGAATTGCTGGCGACGATCGCCGCGATGCGTTCGCTTCACCCCGGCTTCGTCTCGATTACTTACGGCGCGGGCGGGTCGTCACGGGATCGCTCGCTCGATCTCACCGAACGGATCCGCGGCGAACTCGGACTTGAGGTCATGGCGCATCTCACCTGCCTCGGCAGTGGTGCCGGAGAACTGCGCACGTATGCCGATCGGCTGGCAGCGGCGGGCGTGACGAACGTTCTGGCGTTGCGCGGCGATCCGCCTCGCGAGGCACCGCGTGCCGTTGCGGAGCCCGGCGGACTCGCGCACGCATCGGAGCTCACGGCTCTGCTCGCGAACGATTACAACTTCTGCATCGGCGGCGCGTGCTATCCCGAAACGCACCCGGAAGCGGTCGATCCGCAAACGGATCTCGAGCATCTCCGCACCAAGGTCACGGCCGGAGCGTCGTTTCTGATCACGCAACTCTTCTTCGAAAATGAGCGGTATTTCCGGTTCGTCAAGCAGGCACGTGCGGCCGGAATCAGCGTCCCGATCATCCCCGGCATCATGCCGATCACCAATTACGATCAGTTACGGCGGTTTACGACGCTGTGCGGCGCGACGATCCCGTCGCGCCTGCGCGCCGAACTCGATCGCTGCGCTTCCGACGCCGACGCCGTCGTCGACCTGGGGGTCGCGTATGCGGCACTCCAATGCGCCGATTTGCTGGCCCGCGGCGCGCCGGGGCTGCACTTCTATACGCTCAACAGATCGCCGGCGGTGCGGGCGATCGTTTCGGCCTTGCGTGCAGAAGCCGTGGTGGCCGCGGCCTAGGGTTTGCCCTCCCCCGCGATCAAAGACGCAGTAAGGAGCTTTTTCATGTATACCCCGCATACTTCGCGCGACATCGATGCGATGCTGCGCGTCGTGGGCGTTGCTTCGCTCGACGAACTCGTCCGCGTGCCGGACGCCGTCGCCGTCAAAGCTCCGATCGATCTCGTGCCGGCCCTCTCCGAGATCGAGCTTGCCGAGCGGTTCGCGGGTTTCGCCGAGCGAACGACCGCGGGGAACTACCTCTCGTTTTTGGGCGCCGGTGCCTACCGGCACTACGTTCCGCCGGTGATCGCCGCGCTCGCGATGCGCGGCGAATTTCTGACGTCGTATACGCCCTACCAAGCCGAATCCTCGCAGGGCTATCTGCAAGCGATCTATGAGTGGCAAACGTACGTCACGCTGCTCACCGGCCTCGATGTAGCGAACGCGTCGGTGTACGACGGTGCGACGGCGCTGGCCGAAGGCGTCGTGATGGCGATCAACGCCACCGGCCGCCGGGCAGTGCTCGTCTCGAACGCCGTGCACCCGAACTATCGCGCGGTGCTGCGCACCTACGCGCGCGGGTTGGAGATCACGATCGACGAGTTGCCCTACGATGCAGCCGGGACGACCGATTTCGCGCAGCTGCAGCACCTGCTGAGCGATCAGCGCTACGCTGCGGTCGTCGTGCAGTCGCCGAATTTCTTCGGCGCGATCGACGCGCCGCCGCCGGCTGCCGTCGCTTCCGTCAAAGCGACGAAGACGTTGCTGATCGGCGTCACCGCGGAGGCGCTCGCGCTCACGGTGCTGGCGACACCGGCGTCGTGGGGTGCCGACATCGCGGTTGGCGAGGCGCAGTCGTTCGGCAACGCCGTTGCGTACGGCGGCCCGCACGTTGGTTTCATCGCTGCGACGAGCGAACAGATGCGGCGTATTCCGGGCCGCCTCGTGGGGCGCACGGTCGACAAGGATGGGCGCACGGCATACGTGTTGACGTTGCAGGCGCGCGAACAGCACATCCGGCGCGAAAAAGCGACCTCGAATATTTGTACCAACCAGGCGCACTGCGCGCTGATCGCCACGATCTATCTGGCGGCGCTAGGCAAGAGCGGCTTGCGCGACGTCGCGTCGCACAACGTCGCGCGTACGGCGGAATTGCGCGCGGCGGTCGCCGCCGTTCCGGGCTGCGACGTCGCCTTCAATGCGCCCGCGTTCAACGAGTTCGTGCTGCGCGTGCCGGGCCCGGCGAGCGGTGTGCTGGAGTCGTTGCGCGAGCACCGCATCATCGGCGGCCTCGATCTCGGCCGGTTCTATCCGGAGCTGGCCGATTGCATTCTGATGAACGCAACCGAGCTGACGACGGCGGCGCAGATCGCGCACCTTACGACGGCGCTGCGGGAAGTGGTGGGACATGCCCTCGCCCGCATTTGACACGCCGCTGATCTTCGACGGCGGTCAGGACGGCCGGGCGAACCGTTACGTGCCGCCGGCGCCGCCGATCGCGGATTTGCTGCCTGCGGCGTTGCTGCGCGACGATCTGCCGCTGCCCGACAACACCGAACTCGACGTCGTGCGGCACTTCACGCGCCTCTCGCAAAAAACGTTCGGGATCGATACGGTCTTCTATCCGCTCGGCTCGTGCACGATGAAATACAACCCGCGCATCAACGACGCGCTGGCGAATCTCCCGGCGCTCCGCGATCTGCACCCGTTCGCCCCCGACGAGCTCGCGCAGGGCGCGCTCGCGATTATGTGGGAACTCGAGCGCAGCTTGGCCGCGCTGTTCGGCATGGCAGCGTTCTCACTCAACCCGGCCGCCGGCGCACACGCGGAACTCACCGCGCTGCTGATCGCAAAAGCCTACTATAAGAAGAAGGGCGACGCGCGGCGCACGACCGTGATCGTTCCGGATACGGCGCACGGCACGAACCCGGCGTCGGCCGCAATGGTCGGATACGATGTCGTCTCGCTCAAGTCCGACGAACGCGGGCGCGTCTCGGTCGACGCGATTCGCGCGGCCGCCGGACCCGATACGGCCGTCTGCATGATGACGAATCCGAACACGCTCGGCCTCTTCGAAGACCACATCCATGAGATTGCGGCGGCCGTGCACGCGGCCGGCGGGCTGATGTATTACGACGGCGCGAACGCGAACGCGCTGATGGGCAACAGCCGGCCCGGCGACATGGGCTTCGACTTGATGCACTTGAACCTGCACAAGACGTTTTCGATTCCGCACGGCGGCGGCGGCGCAGGCGCGGGGCCGATCGGCGTCGCGGCGCACCTCGTTCCGTTTCTCCCGGTGCCGATCGTACGGGCGGACAGTAGCGATGAAACGCACGGGCGGTGGCCGTCGGACGAGCTGACGTTTGCGCTCGACTTCGACCGGCCGGATGCGATCGGCACGATGCGTTCGTTCTGGTCGAACTTCGCGCACATGGTCCGCGCGCTCGCCTACTGCTACGCGAACGGCGCGGCCGGACTCGCGCGCGTCTCGCAACTCGCGGTGTTGAATGCCAACTACATCCGGGCGTCGATTGGCGACGTGATCGACATCCCGTACGACGAGATCAACCGCCACGAGTTCGTTGCCTCCGCTCAGTCGATCAAGCGCGAGACCGGCGTGCGCGCACTCGACATAGGTAAGGCGTTACTCGATCGCGGCTATCACGCGCCGACGGTGTACTTCCCGCTGCTCGTGCCGGAGTGCATCATGATCGAGCCGACGGAAACGGAATCAAAGGAAACGCTCGACGGCTTCATCGCTGCGTTGCGCGAAATTCTGATCGCCGCGCGCGAAACGCCGCAGGCAGTGCTCGATGCGCCGGTTACGATGCCGGTGAGCCGCGTCGATGAGACCCGCGCGGCCCGTCAGCCCGACCTGCGGTGGCATAAAAAAGGGTAGTCCTGCTGACTTTCCGAGATCGATAAAGTCCTTCTTGGGAGAGGGGCGTATACTTGGAGAAGACCCCTCCGGAACGGAGCGGATTTTCGACGATGCGGATCAAGTACGAAGTTTCTGCGGGCGGGCTCGTCTTGCGGCGGAATGGTGCGACCCTCGAAGCGCTCTTGATTGGGCGCGGGATGCCGCGCGTCTGGTCGCTGCCCAAGGGCCATGTCGAGGCCCGCGAGACCCACGAGCAGGCGGCCCTGCGCGAGGTCCGCGAGGAGACCGGCTGTTGGGCTGAGATCCTGATCAAGCTCTCGGACATCTCGTACTGGTTCTACCTGAACCGGACCAAGCACAAGAAATCGGTCCATTTCTATCTGATGCGCTACCTCTCGGGCGATACGGCCAACCACGACCACGAGGTCGACGAAGCCCGGTTCTTCGAGATCAAGGCGGCGAAAAAAGTCCTCAAGTACGTCAACGAGAAGCGCCTGGTAGACCTCGGCCTGGAGTATCTGGAGCGTGAGGGCGACTCGGTCTTCGAACCGGAGGCCCAGCCTGAACTCGAACTCGAGGCGATGAGGGACTCTAGCGCATCTTGACCGCCCCTGAGGTTGACGAGCGCGCCTGCCGCGTCTCGCTCGACGTTTTCGACGGTCCGCTGGACCTGCTGCTGAACTTGGTCAAAGAGCAGCAGCTCGACATCGCGACCGTGCCGCTGGCGCTCGTGGCCGACCAGTACTTCGCATACATTTCGGCGATGGAAGTGCTCGACGTCGAGGTCGCTGCCGACTACCTGGTCATCGCGTCGACGCTGGTCTTCCTCAAGTCGAAGGCCATGCTGCCGCCGATTCCCCAAGAGTTCGAAACGAGCGAGGAATCGGCCGAGTCGGTCGAAGCCCGCCTCCGTGAGCGGCTCCTCGCCTACTCGCGCTATCGCGACGCGAGCCAAGATCTGTGGGCGCGCGCGCAAGAAGCGGCCGCCTTCTACGTGCGGCCCGAGGGCGGCGACACGTCCGCCGAACTCACCCAGCGATATAAGATCGACGCCGCCAAGCTGGCGCGCGCACTGGAAGCAGCGCTCCGTTCGGCGAAGCCTGAGGTCCGCACGATCGTCCGCGAACGGGTCTCGCTCAACGAGCAGATGGACCTGGTCATCAAGACGATGCGCCGTGAAGGCCGCGCCAGCTTCTTCGCACTCTGCGCCAATGGGGATCGCTTTACCATCATCGTCACGTTCTTAGCCGTTCTGGAACTCGTCCGCCGCGGACGACTCGTGGTCGTGCAAAACGACGCGCTCAGCGACATCGACTTGCTGCCCGCGCCGGCGGCGGAGGTCGCGCGTGGCTGATCCCGTCCAAGAAGAGCTGATCGAAACCGGCAGCCTGCAGCGCAACATCGAAGCCGTGCTGTTCGTGGCAAGCGAACCGATCTCGATCAAGGCGCTGGCCAAGCTGACCGGCGCCGAAGAAGCCGACGTCACCGTCGCGCTGCAGCACATCGACGAAGAGTTTGCCGAGCGCGGTGTCGTGCTGCGCGAAGTCGCCGGCGGCTACCGGTTCGCGAGCGCGCCCGCGGCGCGCGCCGCGGTCGAAGCGTACTTGCTGCCGCCGAAAACGAACCTCTCGCCCGCCGCGCTCGAGTCGCTGGCGATCGTCGCTTACAACGAACCGGTGACCAAAGCGCAGATCGAAGAGATCCGCGGCGTCAGCGCCGACTCCGTGATCGCGACCTTGCTCGACCGGCGCTTCATCGTCGAGTCCGGCCGGCGTGAATCACCCGGACGGCCGCTGCTCTATAAAACGACCCCCGATTTTCTCGAAGCGTTCGGGCTCAATTCGCTCGACGATCTTCCGGCCGTAGACCTCGACGCGCTGCAACCGCGCGATGTGGAACTGCCGATGACCCTCACGGAGCCCCTATCAGAAACACCATCAGCAGAAACCGAAACGACACCGGAATTGCCACCGGAAACGCCACCGGACCAGGAAGCAGGAGCACTATCGCTCGCATAGCCCTTCCGGCCGACGCCGACGTTTGGGCGCAAATCAACGCCAACTGTCAGGCTGTCGCCGCCGCCCACGAACTGATCCAGCCGGGTGAACGCTTCGCGTTGACCGACGATCAGCGTGCGGCCATCACCGAAATCAACAGCGCGCTCGACGAAGGCAAACACGAGTTCTTGCTGCAGGCGCCGACCGGGTCCGGCAAGACCGAAGTCATGCTGCGCGTCGCCGTCGACACGATTCTCGCCGGCGACAACTACGTCGTCATCCTCGCGCCGACGCGCGACCTGATCCGTCAGCACGTCACATACTTCACCGATCGTTTGGCCGGTACGGGCATCGGCGTCGGGCAGATCCACGGCGGCGCCGCGCCGGCCGACCGCCGCGAAGCGGAAGAAGGCCTGAAGGACGGCAGCGTCCGCGTCGTGGTCGGATCGGCGATGCTGCTGACGATCGACCGCTACTGGGACATGATCGACGCCTCCGACCTCGTCTTCATCGACGACGTCAACGCGTTCGACGAACGCGAACATCTGCGCTTGCTCGAGGGCATCGACGCACCGATGCTCTATGCGACGGCAACGCCGAACGAGTTGAAGAGCTTCCTGATGCGCGTCGGCGCGTTCAATCGCGTCGTGCGCATGCGCAAGATGCCGTTCAACGTGCTGCCGACGAAGGTTCACAAGATCGAGGGCGTGTGGGGCGAACCGCCGCCCGAACAGCTTTCCCGCGCCGACGAACTCATTCGCGATCATCTCGGCCGCGGTTCGCGCATCTTCGTGATCGGCCGGACGCGCGGCGACGTGCCGCGCCTCGCGCAGCGGCTCGAGGAAACCTACGACCTCGACGTGCAGCAGCTGCGCGGCGATATGGCCGATACGAGCGAACAGTCCAAGCGCAATCGCCGCAGCGGTGTCAAGGTCAGCGACATCGGCACGCGCGTGGAAATGATGAACGCGTTCCGCGGGCGCGCGCCGTCGATTCTCGCCGCCACCAACCTGATCGGCAGCGGCATCGATATTCCGGCCGCCGACCTGATCGTCATCACCGACTCCGATGCGTTCGGCGAATCGGAAACCGAGCAGCTCATCGGCCGCGTCGGCCGGCGCGAACGTCCTTCGGATGCAGTGCTGGTCACCGGCACGACGTTCGAACGCAATCCTTCGCGCGCTGCCAGCGGCCGGGCGATGACGTTCATGCCGCGCGGGATGCGCGCGAGCCGCTTCAACTACGGACGCCGGTGAATTTCGGACTTCACGTACGCGTCGGCGCCGGTTACGACGAGACGATCGCCTACGCGCAGCGGCTCGGGTGCACGTCGCTGCAGTTCTTCAGCGGCAATCCCAAGACGTATCGCGTCGGCGCGATCGACACGCCGGCCCTCGAGCGCTTCTCCAGCGGCCGCAAGGCAGCGGGCATCGCGACATCCGCGATCCACACCTCGTATCTGATCAACCTCGCGAGCGAAGATCCGAAGATCGCCACCGGCTCGTTGCGCTTATTGACCAACGATCTGCGCGTCGCGGCCGCGGGCTCGGTACCGTTCGTCAACACCCACTTGGGCTCGTACGGCAGACGCGACCGCAGCGAAGGCTTCGCGCAGGTCGTCGCCGCGCTCGAAACGGCGCTGGCCGATATCGCGCCCGGCGTGTACCTCGTGATGGAGAACTCCGCCGGCGCCGGTCAGCTCTGCGGCGGCACGATGGAAGAACTCGGCGCGCTGATCCGCACGATCGGCCATCCGCAGCTCGCGGTGTGCCTCGATACCGCTCATTCGTGGGCGGCCGGCTACGACATCGACTCGCCCGCCGGCGTCGACCGGTTCTTCGACCTGGTCGAGCGTGAGATCTGTCTCGACCGCGTCGTGATGTTCCACTTCAACGATACCGAAATTCCGCTTGGCGGACACAAGGACCGCCACTGGCATATCGGCGAGGGACTCATCGGCCTGGCCGGATTCCGCGCCATCGCCGGACACGCCGGAGTGAAGGGCAAAACCGCAATCCTCGAAACCCCCGGCGAAGAACCCGACGACGTCCGCAACATGGAACGCATCCGCTCGCTCTTTAACTAGCGTTTAGGGGTTGCGGTGATTTTGCACTTCGACCTCGATGCGTTCTATGCGTCGGTCGCCCAGCGTGACGATCCGAGTCTGCGCGGCATTCCGCTCGCGATCTCGGGGTCGAGCCGCCGCGCGGTGGTGCTCACCGCGTCGTACGAAGCGCGGCCGTTCGGCGTGCGTTCCGCGATGCCGCTCTACCGTGCGCTCGAACTGTGCCCGCAGCTCACGGTGGTGCGCCCCGAGTTCCCCCGTTACCGGGAAGCCTCCGACCGCGTCTTCGCGATCTTCGAAGACGGCTCGACGGCGGTCGAGGGTCTCTCGCTCGACGAGGCGTTCGTCGCGCTCGCGGATTCCTCGCTCGAAGCCGCGGTCGCGTTTGCCGAACGCGTGCGCGAGCGCGTGCGCAACGAGGTCGGCCTCACGTGCAGCGCCGGCGTCGCGACGGTGAAGATGGTTGCGAAGATCGCTTCCGATGCGAACAAGCCCGACGGCCTCACGGTCGTTCCCCCGGGCACCGAGCGGGAGTTTCTCGCGCCGCTGCGCGTCGGCGCGCTGTGGGGCATCGGCCCGAAGACCTTGCCGCGCGTCGAAGCGGCGGGCGTGCGCACGATCGGCGACGTGGCCGCACTCGACGATGCGGCGTGTTACCGCATCTTCGGACGCGGCGGCACGTTCTATCGCGATCTTGCCAACGGGATCGACGACCGGGTCGTCGATCCCGTCCGCGAACGCAAGTCGATCTCGAGCGAAGAAACCTTCGAGTACGACGTGCGCGACGAAGCACGCATCCTCGCGCTCCTGCGCGAGCAGTCCGAAGAACTGAGCGAGGGCCTGAAGAAACGCGACATGCGCGCGCAGACCGTCGGCATCAAGATCAAACGCAGCGACTTCACCGTTACCGGCAAGCAGACGACGCTCACCGTGCCGACCAACGACGCCGACACGATCCGCGCCGCCGCCGAATGGTGCTGGAACCGGTCCGGCCTCAAAGGCGTCCCGATCCGACTCCTTGGCACGCGCGTCGCATCGCTCACGATCGGCGAAGAACGCGAGATGCGGCTGTTCTGATAGCGGGGCCATGTTCGCGCAGGCGTTGCTGCAGTGTTTCCAATGAGCCGGGCCTTGCCAATAAGTAGCCTTGACCCAGCCGGCAACCATGGTCTAAAAGCCAGCGCAACTGCTCTTCGGTTTCGATGCCTTCCGCGAGCGTCGTGAGGCCGAAACGGTTCGTTAGCTGCAGCAACAGTTCCGTAATGGCGCCGTCGTGTTCGTCGTGAGGTAGCCCGATCACGAACGAGCGGTCGATCTTTATGACGTCTACGATGAGCTGCTTCAGATACGATAGTGATGAATGCCCGGTGCCGAAATCGTCAATCGCGACGGATAAGCCCCACTTCCGAAGCAGGCTAATCGTGTGCATTGCTCCGTCAATGTTCTGCATCGCGGTCGTTTCCGTCATTTCGACACCCAAATGTGCTGCGAGTCCCGGTGCCGCACGCAGTGCCTCGTTCAAGTCCGCGATAAACGTGAAATCGTCGAGCGTCTGCGCCGCGACGTTGAAATATACACGAAAACCACTCGGGAGTACGACACCCCCGGTGAAATCACGTATGAGCCGCTGGAGTACCCACCGAGTCAAAGGATTGATCAATCCGTTACGCTCGGCGGTTGGAATGAATTCTGCCGGCAAGAGCCGGCCCCGCTCCGGATGATCCCAGCGAACCAAGGCTTCGGCGCCGGTAACCGTCCGCGTTGCTAAGTCGAACGTCGGCTGATACACGAGCGCGAGCTGATCACCAGCGATGGCGTCGGCGAGCTCCACAAGGCGCACGCGCGATTCTTCCAAGATCGTTTCCATCGAATGGTCGAAGGAGACGGTCGTCGAGCCATTGCGGGCCTTCGCGACACTGAGTGCCACGTCGGCCCGGCGCATCAGTTCCTCGGGAGTCGTCCCGTCTTCGGGAAAGCTCGCAGAGCCGATCGATGCTCCGACTTTGAGCATGCGCGTCCCTTCGCGATCGCCCGTGTGAAACGGCGTATGAAACTGTTCGGCATATTTTTCAAGCGCGCTTGCGGTCGAAGCCGGGGTTTCTACACCGGATAGGAGGACTCCGAATTCGTCGCCATTCATGCGCGCGACGAGATCGTTTGCATTGACGGCTGCAAGAGTCATGGCGATCTCCACCAGGACTTCGTCGCCGAGCATGTGTCCATGACGTTCATTGATTTGGCGAAATGCGTCGAGGTTGATGAATGCCAGCGTGAACCGGTTCTTGCGATTTAGCTCGTTGCGGATAGCATTTCTAAATTGTGCCCGATTGTGAAGTCCCGTAAGCGCATCGTGCTCGATCTGAAACTGAATGCGTTCGAACTGCAGTGCCTCGGAAAATCGCGTCGCAAAGAATGAGGCGACGACGTCGATGTATGCTTTGTCGTCTTCGGCGAACGGCCGATCCGTCATCGGCTCAGGGGAACCGAAACTGAGGAAATACGTCTTGCGGCCGATCGTTACCGTCGTTCCGATATAGCTCTGCCAGCCGGCTTCACTCCAGGCCTTTCCGTCGCCGTTCATGACCGTCAGATCGTCCCAGGCGGTCGTACGGGTTTCGGTTAGTAGAAGGGCGCTCATCGTGTTTTTCAGTGCGAACGTCGCGCCTGGAAAGATCGAGTCCATGAAACGCTGCGTATGCGGTTCGGATGCACTCCACGACGTTGCGTCAACGATGACTTGTTGATCGTCAAGGTGTGAAAGGCAGCCGAACATCGCTTTGCCCGGTCGAATTGCAATCGTTGCGGTCTGTAAGATCGCATCGAACGCGAGTGCTGAGGGCCCCCCCTTCGACGCAATAGCCCAAATCGCCCGAATCCGGTCTGCACGCAACGATGCCTCGTGGGCAAGCTGCTTGGAGGCCAATTCTGCGCCGTGGAGCTCGATACGTGCGTCTATGAGCGCGCGCATAGCGGACCACAAGACGAACGAGGCTCCAAACAAGAGCAAGACTCGCCCGACGTAGTATGACCCGCTATAGCGATGCCCCCCCGCCAGAAACAACGTGAACTCAAACGTGATGGCGAGCAGCGAAAATGCCAGCGAGCGTTCGATCGTCGTCGGGCCCGCGATTCCGACGGCAAGCCATGTGGCGAGGCCGAGCAGGAGCACGGTGGCCGGTCCCACTCCGGTCGACATGAGGCGGGCGACCGATGCGTGCGAGGCTAGCGCCGGTAGACGGTCGACCCAGACAAAGGCGGTGGCAACTGCCAAGGCAACCACCGCAGTCGCGATGCTGGTCGCAGCCACGGTAAAACGCTTCGAAGGATGCCCGGCATCATCGCGCCGGCGAAATACGACATAGGAGAGGGCCCCGGCGCTCGCGACCACGTGCCAAAAAACGTAAAGCCAGATTCCCGTTTGCTCTGAAACGTCCAGCATTGGTGCATTTTCCGGCATCAACGGCAGTGTTGCCATCGCCAGAAGTAAGATTATCGCGCACGCACCGAACGAGAGGCCGAGCACGAACGTCGAACGCTTGCCGGACGCATAGCGCCAAGTCGAAAGCAGGACGAAAGCCGTTGCAGCGTCGCCGACTACCGCCATTGCGTAAGCGATGGGCGCCAGACCGGCTAAACGAAGGATCGGAGTGTTCGGAGAAACCGCGCCGGCGACGGCGAACGCGACGATGCACGCCGCCAATAGAAGGCTGTGGCGGCTGTTTACCGCCAGCTTAAAAAACACGGTCCCCCGTCTCGCGCGAAACTCAGTGCGTCAAAAGAGAACCGACGAACCGATCTATCGAGCGTCCACCCATTTCAGGCTACCATACAATTTACTGATCCTTGGAGCGTTAGCGTACGCAAGCAGCGTTTCACAGGCTCCCTACAGGCCCCAGGGCCACGGGAAGCCGATCGTCAGCGCGCCTTCGAGGGTGGTGGCGCCGTTGAACGTGTGCTTGTTCTCGATCAGCAGCCGCGCGTGACGGCCGAGTTGCGTGGCGGCGTAGATTACGACATCGCGCGTCGCCGTCGGCGTCGCCGCGGAGTCATACCGCGTGCCGAGATAGGCATGATTGCCGAGGGCATAGCGGATGCGCGCGAAGCCGCCGCTCGAACCGAACGCCGTTCCGAAACCGTCGGCATCCGCATCGTGGCCCCACCACTGCTCGGTGAGCATGCTCCAATGCGCGCGATGGAGATCGAGTCCCACCGCATCGCGCCGGTAGCCGTCGAGAAACGCGCCGGTGCCGCTCGGGAAGATCTCGCGCGAGCCCTCCATGGCATCGCCGCTAAGGGTCGCCCAATCGGTGACCGGCGTGCGCACGAACAAGCCGATTTCGGGCCGGCCGGCGCGCGTGTTGATCCCGGTGTTGATCGGTGCGCCGCCGTATGCTGCGCCTTTGAATTCGCCGACCGCGAAGGTACCGTCGATCACGGTGCTGCCTGCGTGTTGCTCGACCTCGACACCTAGGCGCGGTTGCGCGAGCGTGAGATCGTTGAGCCCGACGTGTGAGCCTTCGTAGCCGTAAGTGGCCAAGTCGTCGAGTCGTTGACCCGGTGAGTGAATCAGCGGTAATTCGTAGAGGCCGGTGCGGATCAACGTTTTGGAATGCTGCAGATACGTTGCCGCGTAGGCGAGATAGGCACCCGACGGTCCGCCCTGCGCGCCGAGGTTGTAGTGCAGAAAGAGGCTGATGCGGCCGACGTCGGCGTTGGAAAGGAGCACGCCGCCCGGCACCAACGGGCGCGCACCCGGAGCCGGATCGCGATCGTCTTCGAGCTGGTAGCGGAACGCAATCCCCGTCGTGCCGTGTTTACGAATCGGCAGTTGATAGCCGTGGTCGCGAAACGCGTTGCCGAACGCGTTGAGTTCGGGCAGCACGCTGTGGCAGGCTTCGCACTTCATCTGATAGCGTTGCGCGAAGAGTGGAATCGCCGCTGCGGGCTGCGGTGCGCATACCGCGAACAACACGAGCGCTGCGAGCAGAAGTCTACTGAACAACGATTTCGCCCCGCATCGGATGGCCGTAGTGAAAGAAACAACCGAACAAATACGTACCGGGCTGGTCGGCCGTAAACACCGGCGACGCCGCGCCGGCTTGCAGCGTGCCGCTGCTCCAGCCGGCAGAGAGCGCCGAACCCGACGCGGTCAGCGCCGAGCCGTCGAACGGTGATGCGGCTGGAAACGTCGAGCCGGCGATCGACGTCGCGGTGTGCGCGAACGAATCGGTGTTGACGAACTGTACGTGCGTTCCGACAGCGACCGTCAGCACGTCGGGAGAATAGCCGTTCATGAACGACGTCAGGTTAACGGAAATTGTCTGCGCGTTTGCAGCGCCGGCGCCGCTGCCGGCTGACGGCGCACCGAAGGTGCAACCGCTCAATGCAACGACGAGGACGAGTGCCGAAAGCCGGTGCGCGTTCACGCCGCCATGATAAAGTCGTTCGCTTGAAAAAGGACTGAACGCGAGCACGCGCTGCGTTCAGGCATCGTTCAACCAAGCATTGTAGGCTCGGTTGCATGAAACGTTTAGGACTTCTCGCAGCATGTGCGGGGCTTTCAGTCGTGGTTGCGGCATGCGGCGGCGGCAGCGGCGGTAGCGGCGCCTCCACTGCGCTCACGACCCCGATCCCAACCGCGACGCCTGCATCGCAAACGACGGCGACCCCGCAACAAATCGAGATGGCGCTGCCGGGCGGTACCGGCATCGGTACGGAAACCGATCCGACATTCGGCGCGATCGCCGGCTACACGCAGCAAACGTACTCGCAAGTTCTGGCGTTCGTGCCGGGTGCGCAAATCATGATCGTCAACGGTCAAGCCGCATCGAGCGCGACGCCGCACACGCTCAACGTTCTTTCGCAAACTTCGTTTCCGGCGAATCCGACGTTGACGACGACCGCCGCCGGTGGATCGACGATCGCCGCCGGGTTCCAAACCGGCGTCGTTGCCGCGGGAACCACGGTCGGGCCGTTCACATTGACGGCCGGCCTCTACTATATCGGGTGCGGCTTCCACTATCTCTCGAACGGCATGCGAACGGTGCTTGACGTTGCGGTGGCGGCGACGCCCGGCCCGCAAGCGACGCCGGTGCCGACGCAAGCGGTCCTGCCGAACAACCCCTACGGCTACTGATGCGCCGGCTCGCAAAGTTCGCGCTGCTCGTCGCGTTCCTCGGCACGCTCGCTGCGCCCGCAGCGAGCGCTGCGGCGGGACGCGCGGTCGGTGACATTCCCCTGGTCGATCAGTCCGGCGTGCCGTTTCACTTGAGCGAACTCGTCGGGCGTCCGGCGGCGATCACGTTCTTTGCTACGCGCTGCCAAGATACATGCCCGATCGTCAACGCGGTGTTTGCGCGCCTGTCGCGCGCGTCGCTGCACGCGCGGCTGGTGACGATCTCGCTCGATCCCGGCTACGACACGCCGTTCGTCATCGCGAATTACGCCCGTGCGCTGCAAGCACGCACGCCCGCGTGGCACTTCGTCACCGGCAAACCGGCCGACGTCGCGAGCGTGCTCGCGGCCTTCGGCGTCGTGCTCGAGAAGGGTTCCGACGGCATTCCGGATGCGCACAGCGACATGATCTACATTCTCGACCATCGGGGCCAGCTCGCGAACACGGTTCCGCTCTCGACGCATTCGTTCGCCGATCTCCGGAGCGCGTTGACGAAGCCTTCGCTCTAGGAGTCTTCCGGCGACATCGGAAAGCGCCGGAAATGAAGATGCGTAAGCTTGGCTCGGCCGGCCCTGAAGTGTCGGCCATTGCGCTCGGATGCATGGCGATGTCGGGTGTCGGAGGTCCCACCGACCGCGGCGAGAGCATCGCTACGATTCATGCAGCGCTCGATGCGGGCATCAACCTGCTCGATACCGGCGACTTCTACGGCAGCGGGCACAATGAATTGCTCATCGCCGAGGCGCTGCGCGGCCGCAAGCGCGACGACGTTCTGCTGAGCGTGAAGTTCGGTGCGATGCGTGCGCCGGCCGGGCAGTGGGGCGGTGGCTACGATGCGAGCCCGGGAGCCGTGAAGAACTGGCTCGCGTATTCGCTCGTGCGCCTGGGCGTCGACTGCATCGATATCTACCGGCCGGCGCGACTCGATCCGCAGGTCCCAATCGAAGAAACCGTCGGCACGATCGCCGAGATGGTCAAAGCGGGCTACGTGCGCTACATCGGGCTCTCCGAAGTTTCGGCGGCGACGATCCGGCGCGCAAACGCGGTCCATCCGATCGTCGATGTGCAGCTCGAATACTCGCTGTTCACGCGCGGCATCGAAGACACGATTCTGCCGGCGTGCCGGGGGCTTGGAATCGATATCACCGCGTACGGCGTGCTCGCGCGTGGATTGTTTGGCGGATCGATGGCCCAAACGCGAACGTCGACGCGCGCGAGCTTACCGCGCTATACGGGCGAGAACCTCGAGAAGAATCTGGCGCTGGCCGACGCATTGCGAGCCGTCGCGAATGCGAAGGACATCTCTCACGGCCAAATCGCCATCGCCTGGGCGTTACATCAGGCTGCGGAGATCGTGCCGGTGATCGGCGCGCGCACGCGCACGCAGCTGGCCGATGCGCTCGGCGCGTTGGACGTCACGCTGACCGCGGGCGACCTCGCCGCAATCGAAGCCGCCGTTCCGAAAGGCGCGGCCGCCGGCGAGCGCTACAACCCCCACCAAATGCGCGAACTCGATTCCGAAGTGCGCGTCTAGTTACGAAACGGCGCGGAGCGGGCGTGGCGGGGCGCCGGGCATGAGGCCGCTGGTTACTGCCAGGGGATCGTAGGCGGCTACTTCCGGCGCGTCGGCGTCGCCGGTGTTGCCGCTGCGGCGGGCGGCGCGGAGCGCTTCGATCGCGTCGGGCAGCGCGTACTGCTCGCCGACGTAGCCGGCGACGAAGCGGCCGCCGCGGATCTCACCGCGCGCTTCCATCTTGCGCAGCGCGGCGAGGATCTCGCGCCACGGCGGCGCCAGCGTTTCGCGCTTGACGATATCGCGGAACACGACGCCCCAGCGTGCGAGCAGGCGTCGCGCAAACGCGTCGGCGTCGAGGTGATCCAGTTCCGATTCGAGCAAGGACCAGCGGCCGCCGGACGAGCGCGGGCGCGCGCGCATGCCGCTCTCGCCCAAGCGCCGTTTGCGATCGGCCAGCGCACGTAGCGCATCGAAGCCATCGGCAGTGACGAGTCCGGCCGCGACCAGCTGCCAGAGTGCCTCTTCCACTTCGGCCGGCAGACGTTTGGTGCCGCGCACGATGTCGGCAAAGAACGGCGCACCACGTTGCGCGATCTCGGCGAGCACTTCACGTGCGGCATGCGAGAGCGCGGGCGACTCATCGCCCTTGCGCAAGATCAATTCCCCGGCGTGTTCGCGCGCGAACAGCGCGATCGGCGCGAGTTTCGTCGGGCGGATGCGGCGCTGGCGGCCGTCGGCCGACGGCGTGAACGCCGGATGCGCCGAGAGACGGCCCCACATCACGTCGCCGGAGTAGCAGAGTTTGTCGAGATAGTCGCGCTTGTAGTCTGCGACGCGCGCCGGCAGCACGGTCGTCTCCCACGCCGCCGCCGGGATCTCGTAGCCCTCGAGTTGGCGGATGACGGCCAGGGTGCCGTCGACGCCGTGCAGACGCGACGTGGGCGCGACGTGCTGCCAGCGGAAGAGAAAGCGCACGTAGTCGGCCGTCGCGACCGGCTCGATCTCGCGGCGCAGCGCGCCGAGCGTCATGCGGTGAATGCGCGCCAGCACGCGGCGATTGCACCATTCCTCGACGTTATCGCGGAAGCGTCCGCGCAAGACCGCGCCTTCCGTCTCGATGCGGATCAGCGCCATCTCGACCATGCTAGCATCGAGGGAGAGGCGCGCGGCGAGTCCGTCGACCGTCACGGGTCCGCTCGATTCGAGCCACCCGCGTAGCATCTCCGCAACGGCTTCATCCGGCTGTTCGGGCAACGGGATCGTCGTGGCGAGTGCGGGCGTTTCCGTTTCGGCAATCGCTTCGGGGTAAATCATCCGCGTCAGCTCGCGACGTTCGGCGCACGTCCACAGCGTAGCATTGCCGACGGTGAGTGCGGTTGCGCGATGCGCGGAAACGAGTTCGTCGAACCATGGCTGCCACGCCTCGATGGGCGGCACGGCCACCAGCGTCAGCAGCGCGTCGTGCAGTTCGTCGGCGTCGCGCACCAGCGGCCACGACGATTCCGCCACCTCGGCGATCGCCGCCGGATCGAGCAAGCTCGATGCGTCGGCCGTGTTACGCGCCGTGTTGCGCAATGTGACCGCGCGCGTGCGCCGCTCTTCGAGCGGTGCGTCGTCGAGGTAGGCATACGGGTTGGCGTTGAGGATCTCGTGGCAGAAGGCCGAGGGCTCGGGCGTGTCGACCGCGAGCGTGCGGATCGCGCCGTTCTCGATGTCGCGCAGCACCGTGAGGAGACCGTCGATGTCCATCGCCTCGCGCAGGCAGTTGTCGATCGTCTCGTTGACCAGCACGTGATCTGGCACGCGGATTGGACCGGTTAGGTTCTCGCCGCACGCGGCCGCATCGGGAAAGCACGCCGCGAGCAGATCTTCGGCGCGCATGCGCAGGAAGTTCGGCGGCACCTTGCGGCCGCCGGTGAAGCGCAGGATCGCGAGCGCGCGCAGTGCGTTCCAGCGCCAGCGCGCACCGAATATCGGCGCGGCCAGCAGTGCTTGCGTCAGCGTGTCGACGGCGCTCGCCGACTTCACGTACTCGAACACCGCTTCGAGCGGAAAGGCGTGCTGCTCGGTCAGCGAGATCACGATGCCGTTGTCGTTGGCGGCGGCCTGCAGTTCGACGTTGAACGAGCGGCAGAACTTCTTGCGCAGCGCGAGGCCCCACGCGCGGTTGATGCGCGCGCCGAAAGGCGTGTGCAGAATCAACTGCATGCCGCCCGCTTCATCGAAGAAGCGCTCCGCAATCAGCGTGGTGTCGGTCGGCACGGCGCCGAGGATCGCCCGGCCCGCGCGGATGTAGGCCACGGCCTGCTCCGCGCCGGCAGCGTCGAGCGCGCACCGCGACTGCAGCCACGCCTTCGCGTCGTCGTCGTCGCGCTCGTCGATGGCAGTGCGGATGGCGGCGACTTCGCGCGAGAGCTCGATCGTGCGGCCCAGGCCCTCGCCGTTCCAGAACGGGATCGACGGCGGCGCACCGTGCGCGTCCTGCACGCGAACGACGCCGGTCTCGACGCGGCGGATCATCCACGAGGTGGTGCCGAGCAAGAAGATGTCGCCGGCCATGCTCTCGACGGCGAAGTCTTCATCGAGCGTGCCGATCACGATGCCCTCGGGTTCGGCCACCACGTTGTAATTTGCGGTCTCGGGGATCGCGCCGCCGGAGGTGATGGCGGCGATGCGCGCGCCTTTGCGCCCGCGCAGGCGTCCGTTCACCCGGTCGTGATGGAGATACGCCCCGCTGCGGCCGCGTGAGGTGGCAATGCCGTCGGCCAGCATCGCCACGACGTCGTCGAAATCTTTGCGCTCGAGATCGCGATAGGGATAGGTCGTGCGCACCGCCGCATAGAGCTCGTCGACGTCCCAGTCATCGCCCGCGCACGTCGCCACGAGCTGTTGCGCCAGGATGTCGAGCGGCGCGTCGGGGATGCACAGCGCGTCCATCGTGCCGCTGCGAATTGCGTTGACCAGCGCGGCGCATTCGATCAGCTCGTCGCGCGTGGTAGCGAACAGCCGGCCTTCGGGCTTCGCGCCGACCCAATGGCCCGACCGGCCGACGCGCTGCAGTGTGACCGCGATCGAACGCGGTGATCCGAGCTGCACGACGAGATCGACCGAACCGATGTCGATTCCCAATTCTAGCGACGCGGTTGCGACGACCGCGCGCAGGTCGCCGTTCTTGAGCCGGTTTTCGGTGTCGAAGCGGATGTCTTTGGAGAGGCTGCCGTGGTGCGGCAGCACGATGCCCTCGCCCAAGCGCGTCGAGAGCGCGAAGGCCACCTTCTCGCTCATCCGGCGCGTGCCGACGAACACGAGCGTGGTCTTGTGCGCGAGCACGAGCGCGGCCACACGGTCGTAGATCTCACCCCACATCTCGCCGCTGGCGACCGAACTCAGCTCGTCGCTCGGCACCTCGACCGCGAGCGTCATCTCGCGCCGGTGTCCCACGTCGACGATGTGCGCGGTGCGGCTGAGGAAGTGCGCGACTTCCTGGATCGGCCGGACGGTGGCCGAGAGGCCGATGCGCTGCGGTTTCGCGCCGCCGTTGCGCATGACCAGATCGTCGAGCCGCGCGAGCGTCAGGGCGAGATGCGAGCCGCGCTTATCGCGCGCGAGCGCGTGGATTTCATCGACGATGATCGCTTCGACGTGGGTGAACAGCGCGCGCGATTTGGCGGCGGTGAGCAAGATGTAGAGCGATTCAGGAGTGGTGACCAGCACGTGCGGCGGTTTGCGCAACATGCGCGCACGCTCCGACTGCGTCGTATCGCCGGTGCGCGTCGCGGTGCGAATTTCGGCGAGAGAAATGTTCGCTTCGGCGGCCCGTTCGAGCAGCTCGCCGAGCGGCGTTTCGAGATTCTTGCGAACGTCGTTGGTCAGCGCTTTGAGCGGCGACACGTAGACGACGAGGACCTCGTCGGGCAGCGGTCCCTCGGCAGCGCGGCGGATCAAGCCGTCGAGCGCGGTCGTGAACGCGGCCAGCGTTTTGCCCGAACCGGTAGGCGCCGCGATCAGCACATCGCGACCGGCGCGAATCAGCGGCCAGCCGTGGACTTGGGGTTCGGTGGGCTCGCCATAGCGTGCGGAAAACCAGCCGGCGACAAGGGGGGACAGCTCGTTCACTTGGACTCGCTATAACACGTCAAACGTGGTCGGCGTTCCAGCACGGATCCGCCGCCGCAGAGGTTACTTCGCCGGCCGACCGCTGCCAGGCGGCGGCTGCTGCTGCCGAGAGCGGTAGCACCATCGTAACGCCGGTGCGGCGCGGCCGGACGGCGCCTCGCGGGACGGCCCCGCGCGCCGGCGCGGGCGGCAGCCAGCCCGTCACCTTGCGCAGGTCGCCCGCGCCGTTGCGAATTAGCGCCGGGACGAGCGCCGCTGCTTCATCATCAACGTAGGCGAACTCATCGAGCGCAAACGAGTCGACGCCGGCGAAGCGCCGGCCGAGCACGTAGGCCACCAGCCGCCTTCCGCGCATGATGCCGAGCCGCACGAGCACGCCGCTCGCATCGCGCGCCCGCGCGCGCAGGCGGAGATATTCCCAAATCAGCGGCGGCCGCGTCAACGTGAACGTGCGCGTCGCATCGAGGGCGGTGAAGCACCGTTCGATTGCGGGCCAGTCGGCGTCGACGAGCGTGCGCGCGGAGATGCGGGCGTGCGGCAAGGTGTCGGCGCGGAGCATGATCGCACGCGACGGCAAACACACGAATCCCAAACGCTCGTAGAACGCCGGATGAATGTCGGAGAACAGGTAGACGAAATCGGTGCCGGCCGCGCGTTCGCTGTCGAGAAATGCGCCGAGCAACGCCGTCGCGTAGCCGCGCCCGCGCGCGTTTTGCGGCGTGAACACTGCACCGATGCCGGCCGCGCGAAAGGTGCGCTCGCCGCAGCGCAATTCGCGCTGATAACGCTTGCACGACGAGACGAGTTCACCGTCGAGCGAGAGCCCCAACGTACGAAAGCGCCGCCGTCCGAAGCCCGATGCGCTCACCGCGCCGAACTCGGCGGCGTAGTCGGCAAAGCTCAGACCGCCCGACCAAATCTCCGCCGAATGCGGGAGCACGTCACGCACGTACTCCTCGGTCGAGAGCTGGACAATTCGCAGCACCCCCGCCCATTGTGGATTCACGTTCCGTGAATCCTTCGCGTTTGGGCTGCGCCCAAGCCGCCGTTAAATGAAGGCGAGAGGCGCGAACTGCCCGTCGAGGATCGGGGTGGAATCGGTGCCGAGCCAGCGCTGGATTACCGTTGCGTAGACCGCGCGGAAGTCGGTGCCGAATTTCAGGTTGCCGTTGCGGTCGAGATCGGTCAGCGAGGGATGATCGCCGTACACGCCGCCGCGTACGCTACCGCCGGTGATGAAGACCGGCATCGCCGTGCCGTGGTCGGTGCCGTTGCTCGAGTTCTGTTCGACGCGGCGGCCGAATTCCGAGAACGTCATCGTCAACACGCGCTTGTCGTTGCCGTGCGCTTTGAGGTCGTTGTAGAACGCGAGCAGTCCGTTCCCGAGGTAGCCCAGCAGACGGTCTTGCTGCGCGCGTTGTCCCGCGTGCGTGTCGAACGAACCGATCGAGACGAACACGAGCTTGGTGCCGGTATTCGTGCCGATCAGCTGCGCGGCGAGCTTGAGCTGCTGCGAGAAGCCGTCGGTGGGATACGTCACCGCGGCCGTATAGCCCGCGATCTTCGAGCGCAGAACGTCGCCGCCGTGATACGCCTGACGCGCGGTGTCGGCGATCATCGCGAGATACGGTGACGTGCCGCCCTTGGTGCCGTCGTACAGCGTGCCCGCGCTCTGCTTCGACGCGGTATCCTTGCCGGTGTTGTACGCGAACGCGCCGAGCGCACCGATCGCCGGAACGTCGACGTGCGCCGACACGAGCGCCGCCGGCAGCGTATCGCCGAGCGCGACGGTTTCGAACGGCGTCGGCTGTTTCGTGCCTTGCGGATAGCGGCGATCGAGGTAGCGTCCGAGCCAGCCGTACTGTTGCGGACGCACCGGCGACGCGGTTTCCCAGATCTGCGTCGCTTCGAAGTGCGAGAGGTTGGCATCGGGGTAGCTCACGGCTTGCAACAGCGCGAGGTGCCCTTCTTTGAAGAGTTCGTCGAAGCCGGCCAGCGCGGGGTTCCACGCGATGCGGTCGTTGATGCGCAAGACCGTTTTCGGATCGACGCCGATCGTCGGGCGCACGCGATGGTACGCATCGTCGGTGTACGGAATGACGGTGTTGAGTCCGTCGTTGCCGCCGCTCATCTGCACGATCACGAGCACGTTGCCGGGATCGGCAGCGCTGCCGGTTACCGGCGCCGATTGCGCCGACGCCGCGCGCATGAATGCGAGCGGCATGCCGCCGCCGAGTGCGGCGGCTCCGAGGGAGCGGGTGAGGAATGACGTGCGCTTCATGGTGCTCGCGATCAGTTCAGCTGGTTGACGGGAAGGTTGAGGGTCAGGGCGACGACGCCGCGGATCTTCTCTTGGTAGTTTTCGGGCCCGAACGGCAGCGGGTCGGTGATGCTGCCCTGCGCTTGCGCGCCGGTCCCGGCGAGGTAGTCGACGAGCGTCCCGCGCACGTCGGCGGTCACGTCGTCTTGCAGTGCCGAGGCGGTCAGTTCGTCGACGATGCGGGGCGCGTTGAAGCCGCCGGCCGCTTTCAGGAGGGCATCGGGCTGCACGTTGGGCGCGTTCGTCGCGACGGCCGGCGGTTTGGCCGGCGCGGTCGTGGCGATCAGCGAGTTGACGAAGTTGAAGCGCGCCAGCATGGTCGAGGTGTTGATCCACGACGGCCCGCCGTCCCAGCCTTTGACGCTCGGCGGGTTGAGCGGCTCCTGGCCCATGCGCGCCAAGGTGCCCGGCAGATTGGCCGGGATTTCCGAAGCGCCGATGTAGCGCAGCGTTCCGATCGCGAACTCGATCGGGCTCTTCGGTTCCGAACGGTAGGCGCGCTGCGAGTAGAACACGTTGGAGCGGAGCATCGCGCCGAGCGTCTGCGAGATGTCGTAGCCCGAGAGTGCGTACACGCGCGCAACGGCTTCGATCAATTCCGGCTCGGGATCGGAATAGACGAACGCCTCGAGCAGCTTGCGCGAGATGAAGCGCTGGTGGATCGGCTGCGAGACGATGATGCTGATCGCATCGTCGGCATCGAACGAACCGGTGTGGCCGAGAAACGTCTTGAGTCCCGGATCGTGCTGGACGGCATTGAAGAAGGCCTGGCCGTTCTTGAGCGTCCAGCCGGTGAACGCGCGCGCGCCTTCCTTGACGTCGTCCTCGGTATAGTTGCCGAGACCGAGCGTGAACAGTTCCATCACCTCGCGCGCGTAGTTTTCGTTCGGATGCGCCTTCGTGTTGAAGCGGTTATCGAGCCACACCAGCATAGCCGGGTCCTTCGTCACCGAGGAGAGCAGCGTGCGGAAATTGCCCGTGCCCTGCGCGCGGAAAAGCGCGTTCTGCTGCGCCATCATTTCGGGCGGCGACTTGCTGAACGCGGTAGCGAAGTGATTGTGCCAAAACAGCGTCATCTTCTCGGCGAGTTGATGCCGCGAGCGCAGCATCCGATCGAGCCACCACAGCTGCACGGCTTTGGCGCGCTGGCCGTACATGTTGCTCGGCAGCGTGGCGAGTTCGGGCGGATAGTCGGGAAACGCGATGTCGGCGGGTGGATGAAAGAGCGCATCGACGGCGCGCTGCGCATCGAGCTGCGCGCACGCCGCGATATCGGCCGTCGTTCCGCCGAAGCCGGCGCGGCGCAATAGGTGAGCGGCGTGCCGTTGGTTGAACGGTCCGCGGTAGGGCGCAAGTGCCGATGCAACGTCGAGCTGCCCGGCGGGGCGGAAGCCGACTTGCGGATCGGTGGACGTATCGAGCTTTTCGTTCACGGTGGTTTGCCAACGCCTAGCATAGCGCGAACCGTCTCGTGCCGCGCGCACACTACATGACTTCTAATGTCGGGATGACGGTTAAGAAACGATTGCTTGGAGCTCTTCGGCGAGTTCGGGGGCAGAGATGCCGCGCGTGGGGCGGCCGCTTGCGCTCACGGTGACGCTAACGTCGGCGCGTAACATAGCGAGCGCCAGCAAGCGGCGGTGTTCGCGCCCGTAGGCGAGGTTGAGCTTCGTCTGGTGAGAGTACCAGGTGAATTTCGCGGTGCGGCCGGCCGGTGCGTCGCCGGCCGCGTCCTTCGGCACCATTCCGTAGGACGGGCTGAACAGAAACGCGTCGGGCACGTAGTAGGGCGGAAACGATCCGGCGCGCGCATCGACCGCGAAGACGTGATCGAAGCGCCGCGGTCCGATGCGGTCGATCGAGCCGGCGAACACGCCGGCCGATGCGAGGTCGTGCACGAGCGGGCCGCGTTCGTTCGCCGCGATCCGGGCGAGCATTTGCAGCGCGGCTTCGAGCGAACCGCCCGGGTGACGGCGTTCGTAACGGCCGATCAGCGCCAGCACGGCTTCGGCGATGAACGCGCGCCGCGCCGTGCGCGCCGGCGTTTCGCCCGGGCGCGGCGCGAAGATGCCGGCGTCTTCGACGATCGCGCGCGCCGCGGCGGTGCCGGCGTCGCGGGCGTGCAGCGCCCACGCGTTGCGCCGTTCGCGAAACGCGGCGATGCGTTCGCGCGCGAGGGGCGAGAGATCGTTGTCGCGTTCGCCACGCAGCACGTTCATCGCCAAACGCACGTCGCGGCGCCGGTCCCAGCGCCGGTCGCCTTCGGGTTCGGCAACCGGCAGCGGGAAGAGCAGCGCTTGCGGATTGGCCGGCTCGCCGCATAGCACGCCGAGTGTCGCATCGCCGAGCGCGAGCATCGGCAAGTCGAGCGCGCGCAAGAGCCACGCATGCTGATACGGATCGACCGCGGCCCAGAGCGCGGCGAGCGCATCGGCGGCGTCGTGACGCGCGAGCAGGTCGATGTCGCCGTGCAGCGCGACCGGAATGTCCGCATCGACGAGCGCGTCTTCGTAGGCGCCGAGACAACGTGCCGTGCGATGGACGACAGCGATGCGCGCGGGCGGCGTTCCGGTTGCGATCAGTTCGGCGACGCTCGCGGCGACGAACGCGATCTCCGCTTCGCGGGTGGCCGCGCGATGTACGCGCACGGCATCAGCGCTGCCCGGTTGCGGCGCGACCGCGCCCGTCGCGATCGCCCGCGCACACGCCGCGATCGCCGGCGGCACGGCCGGTCCCGGCGGCAATTCGATCGTCGTGGCGGCGAGTTTGAACGTGGCCTCGGGCCGCGCGCCGGCGAACGTGTGAATCGCCGACTGCAACGTTCCGGCGAAGGTGACGCCGCGCAGCTTCGGTCCGAACAGCGCCTGCAGCAAACGCACCTCGCCGTTGCGCAAGTCGTGGGCGTCGTCGACGAGCGCGATCGTCAGGCGCTCGCGATACGACGTCGCCAGCGGCGGCTGTTCCTCGAGTAGGCGCGCGGCTTCGGCCAGCGCGTCGATGCCGGTCAGGCAGCCGTGACGCACGAGTTCGTCGACGTAGGAGCGATAGAGTTTCGCCACGATCTTAGCCAGATCGATTTCGCGCCGGCGTTGACGTTCCAATTCGGCCGGCGCGATGAGCAGCGAACTGCGGTAGTCGTCCTTCGTGGCCGAAAGCAGGCTCGGGTCGGCGAAGTTCGGCGGCTTGCCGTAGAAGTTGGCCGCACCGCGCAGCGACAGCGCGAGCATCGTCTCGGGCGAGATGCCGGCGTCGCGCAGCTTGACGATCAGGCGCAGCACGGCGGCAGCGAACCGGTCCGGTGCGCGCAGGCCGCTGATCTCGGGGTCGATGTCGGCGCCCAGATATTCGGCCCAGTCGGCGGAGAACAGCGGCGCGGCGGCGCGCTCGAAGATCTCCTCGACCTCGTCGGGTTCGAGCAACTCGATGTCGGGGGCCAGACCGCCCGCGAGCGCGCCGTCGGTGACGATGGCGAACGCCAGCGCGTCGAGCGTGATCCCGGTGAACGGCGCGGCTTCGAACGCCGCGCGAGTCGCGCCGTCGAGCCGGCTCGCGATGCGCGCGGCGAGATCGCGCCCGCCGGCGGGATGCGAGCTCGCGACGACCGTCGCCTCGGGCGCGATGTTGCTGCCGGCCAGCAGCGCGGCGTACCGTTGCGCCAGCGCGTCGCTCTTGCCGCTCGCGACGGGCCCCGTGACGAGGATGAGATCGGCGTCGGCCGGCGCCTCGGCGATGCGCGGATCGATGCCCTCGAGCGCGCGCATCATCGGCCGAACCGTTCTTCGGCCACGGCCGGCCGTTCGCGGCACGAATTCTTGTACGAGCAGTACCGGCACGCATCGGGATCGTCGGTCACCGCGTAGTGCGCGATCGTCGGCACGGCCAGCGTTTTCGCGATCTCGATCATGCGCTCGCGCGCGCGCTCGAGATCGGGAACGCCGATCGACGCGGTGGTGGCGTTGCGGGCGCGGCCGTTCTGAGGCGGGCGCTGCGCGACGACCGTGAGTTCGATCGGTTCGACGTCGAGCAGCGCATCCTTGAGCGGGACCAGCGAGAGGCGCGTCACCGTATCGCCCGCCGCCGTGCGCGCCCAATAGTAGAACGGCAGCTGGAATTCGGTGAACGCCAGCACGTCGGCGAGGTAGTCGCCGGCGCTCTTCGCGATCGCGCCGGTCTTGTAGTCGACGACGGTCACGTTTCCGGTTGCATCGTCGCGGTCGAGGCGGTCGATGTAGCCGATGAACTGATACTCGCCGAGCTTGACGTCGGTCGCCGTTTCGCAGCCCACCACCTCGAAGGGCGCTTTGCGCGCGCGTTCGATCAGCCAGCTCAAATAGCGTTTGGCCGTGCGGCGCGCGCGGCGCTTCTGCAATTCGAACTCGACCGGCGCGTCGAAGCGCGTGCGGTGGCGGTCGAACGCCGACACCATGCAGTAGTCGAGGAACGAACCGAGCGCCGCCGCGTCGACGTGATCGAACCGCGCGTGCACGCCGTGGAACTCTTCGAGCGCCGCGTGGAACGCGATGCCGTAGAACGATGCCGACGATCCGCGATCTTCGACCGCTCCGCAGACGTAGCGGTAGAACCACTTGCGCTCGCACTCGGCGAACGCGTTGAGCGAGGATGCGGAGAAGACGGCGCGGCGCGACGTGACCGGCACTTGCGGTTCGCGCGGAACCGCGGGTGCGGGAAACGCCGGAAAATCGGCCGCGCGCTGCGTGCAGCCGCCGAGTTCCGCTTCGAACTCATCGATCGCATCGGCGGCTTCCCACGCCGGCGCGACGATGCGAGCCGCGTCGAAATCGTGCGCGATACGCTCGAGCGCGGCGAAGGTGGACGCGTCGAGGCCCAGCACGGCGTTCGCTGCGGCCAGCACGTCGCTCGCGCCCGCGTCGGGCACGCGGTACGCGCGCGCGACCGTGCGCAGCGCGTGCGCGAACTCGCGGCCGCCGCCTTCCGCGCCGGCGTCGGTGACGTCGAGGACGTTCGCGCCCTCGCCCGCGACGGCGAGCAGCGTGCGCGCGTCGTCGGGTTCGATCGGCGCGAGTTTGGAACGCAGCGCAGCGCGCGCATCGGCATCGCTCTCCGACGCCGAGAAACGGAGAAACGCGAACAGCCCGGCGGCGCCGACGAGATCGAGCGCCGGTGGAACGACCGGTCCCAAATCGAGCGGCTCGAGATGGAACCCGCCCAGCGCCGCGAGCCGGCGCCAGCCGAACGCGCCGTCGTCGGCCAGCAGCAGCGCGTCGATCGCCAGCGTGTCTTCCGCGTCGTCATCCAAGGCAAAGCTTTCGCCGCCGAGCACGCGGCGCAGTGCCGTGCCGGCATCGACCGCGTTGATGGATGCGAGCAGCGTGCGATACGCGCCGATCAAGCCCGCGAAGGCGCCGTCCTCGTCGCGATCGATCGCGGCGATAACGCGCGCGGCAAACGAGGGACTGCGTCGCACGTGGGCCGGAATGGCGAGATCCGCGCGCGTCGCGGCGATGCGGCGTATCAGCGCGCGCCGTTCGCCGTCGTGCAGCACGCGCATCGCCGTGCCGCGCGTCAAGAGCGCCGCCGGAGAGAGAACGGCATCCGGATCGCCGCCGCCGGAACGAACGAGCACCGGATCGATGCCGTACGCGAGCCGCCGCTCGTCGACGAGGATCATTCCCGTATCTTCGGCGCCGCCTCGATCAAGCCGTTTGCCAGGGCCACATCCGAAGCGCGGTCCACGTTGACGGCCAGTTCCGGATAGGGGCTCGCGATCGCACCGGCCGGCGCATTCAAGATGGCGCTCGCGCGGCGTTCGGCGGCCGCGATGGTTAGCGACCCCAGCGCGAAGCGCGGCATGATGTCCCACCCCAGGAGCGATGCCAGCCGCAGCGGCGATTTGCGGGCGGCGCCGAGATCGTCGAGAATGCCGCGCAGGGCCGGCAAGACGCGCGGTTTGAGCGCCACCAGCCCGCCGCCGCAGAACCGACCTTCGGCCATTCTCGCCCACGTGTGCGGCACGCTCGGATACGCATCGAGATGATCGCGCTGGCTGACGATCGAGTAGGCGAGGTCCAAGTCGCGCGCTTGCGCCGCGGCGAGAAATTCGCTGACCGCGGCGACCGAGAGCACGGGGAGATCCGACGCCGCGATCAAGACGAGCTCGTCCGGCGGCAATCCCGCGAGCCCTGCGGTCAAGCTGTCGACCATGCGCGCGCCGTCGGGGCGCCGTTCGTCCGCGGCCGCCAACACCTGCGATGCGTGCGTCGCTTGCGGTGCGACCACGATGATGCGCGCGATCTCGGGCGTGCTGCGCAGCACGCCGATCACGCGCTGCACGAGCGCGACGCCGCCGATCTCCACAAAGGCTTTGTTGGGTACGGCGGTCGCCGTCGCCGAAACGGCATCGGGCGGTCCGCCGGCGAGAACGACCGCGTTCACGCCGCGCCCGGCCGGCGCCACTCGTTCGCGGTCGCCAGCGGCACGACATAGAGCCTTGCGCCGGCGGGCAATGCGATTGCCTCGGCGAGAGCGCGCGCGGCGGCTTCGCCGGGCAACAGCGCGAAGGTTGCGCCGCCCGAACCCGAGAGCATCGCATGCGCGGCGCCGGCGTCGCGCAATGCGCGCAATGCGGCCGCCACCGGCGGATATGCGTCCGCGATCAGTGGTTCGAAGTCATTGGTCGCGGCGCTGATGGCCGCGGCGTAATCCGCGCGCTGCACTGCTTCGAGCGCCCGGATGCTGGCCGATTCCGCGCGCGCACGCGTCTGCGCGGGAACGCCGGCGCGCTCGGCGGCCAAACGCCGATAGGCATCGCCGGTGTCGACGTGCACGTCGGGCGCGACGATGACGACCCACCACGGCGGCAGCGCGCCGAGGGCCGTCACGCGTTCGCCGGTGCCTTCGACGAGCGCGCCGGTGCCGGTGAGAAAGAACGGGATGTCGGAGCCGAGCGCGCGCGCTGCGGCTATCCAGTCCTGCGGCGCAACCGCGCCCAGCGTGCCGTCGATCGCCGCGCGCAGGATCGCGGCGGCGTCGGAGGAGCCGCCGCCGAGTCCGGCGCCGACCGGAATGCGTTTGCGCAACGCGACCGCCAGCGGCGCGTGCGAGATGCCGGCGGCGGCAAACGCGCGCACGACGAGATTGTCGCCGTTATCGCCGGCGAGCGCGGGTTCGCACGAAAACGCGAAGCGCTCGGCCGGTTCGATCGCGATCTCATCTTCGAGCGCGACCGGCAGCATGATGCTGCGCAGACGATGATAGCCGTCGTCTTGACGGTTGAGGATTTCCAGCGTGAGATTGACTTTGGCGGGCGCCCGGGCGATCACTAGCGGAGCTTTCGCTACGCGCCCCGGTGTCCCTGATGGGAGGCCGCGTCGGAGAAGTGGGCGTAGCGAACGGCGTGGACGCAAGGTATGATGCGCAGCGTGGAGAGTTCTGCGCGTACGTGCTGTCCGAATCGGAAACGCCGTTCGGCCTCACGCTCGGGAACTTTAAGACCTTCGCGACCTCAACGCCCAAGGGCGGCATCCGCGGATTGTGGGATGCGGACACCGACCAGATCATCTTCGGCGCGCACCAGGTCGCCTATCGCGTCGGCGATCATCCGACGCTCTTTCCGCAGCAGATCACGCGGGAGCTCACGTTCTTACCGTACGCGCAGATCGCGGAGTTCGAGGTCGCGGCCGGGCTGCGCGTGACCGAGGCGTTCTACGTTCCGCACGGGCCCAAGCACGATCGCGTCGTCAGCTTCGTCGTCGACATCACGATCCACAATCCGGGCGCCGAAGCGGCCACGGTCAAGGTGTTCCCGTGGGCGCTCCTGGTCGGCCAGCGTTTCTACGGCGAACCGGAAAAGGAAGTGCGCGCGAGTCGTGAGGGCGACTTCATCCGGAGCTTCGGTGAAGATTCGGGCTATGCGCGCTGGTGGGGCGGCTCGCGCAAGCCGGCGGCCGTCGTTGTGGCACTGCGCGAGCAGTCGCTGCTCGGCGCGATGCGCGACGGCGATCTGGCACCGGCCGTGCACCTCGATGAAGTAACCCCGCAACTCGCCGAGTTCGTGAACCGCCGCATCTTCGGCGCGCTCGAGTACGTGATCGACGTCGAAGCCGGCGCGCGCGAAAGCCTGCGGGTCGCGGTCGTGTTTCATAAGGACGGCGATGCGGCGTCGAAGCCGGTGCTCGAGCAGCTGCTGGGCGATGACACCGCGCTGCACGAGACGCAGCGCTACTACGCGCGTCACCTCGCCGACGCACGCTTGATGACGCCCTCGCCGCTCGTGAACCGCGGCGTCGTGTGGGCGAAAGTCAACATGCTGCGCGTGATCAAGGAATATCCGCAGGGCTGGGGCTCGACGAATTCCCCGCCGTCGGACATCCTGGTCTCGCGCGACACGTCGTGGTTCGTGCACGGCTACGACTACCTCTTGCCCGAGTTCAGCCGCAACGCGATCGAGCTCTTCAACCGCTTTCTCGAACCGAGCGGGCAGGTGGTCGAATACGTGCGCGGCGTCAACGGCTTCAAGACGTCCTACGAGCTCAACATCAACGACGACACCCCGTTGCACATCATCGCGATCCTGCACCACTATAACGCGACGCTCGACGATGCGTGGCTGCACGGCGTGTACCCGCTCGTGCGCAAGATCACCGACTACATGCTCTCGCAGCGCGACGCCAACGGCTTGATCTACTGCAAGGCCGCCGGGGTCGACATGTTCGGCATCACGTCGTGGCGCAACATCATCCCGTACTACACGCTCGACGGCGCGGTCACCGAGATCAACGCCGAAGCGTACTACGCGGTCGAGGCGGCGGCGAAGCTTGCGGCGATTTGCGAAGCGAACGACGACTGGAGCCGCTGGGCCGGCGAAGCGAACGCGCTGCGCGCGGCGATCCTGGCGAAACTCTACAACGCCGACACGTCCGCCTTCGTCCTCAACTACGATCAAGACGGGAACTATCAGGACAACTTTACGGCCGACGAAATCTTCCCCGTGCTTTTCGACGTGGCCGACGAGCCGGCGCGCAAGGTGATCCTCAAGCGATTGCTCGAGCCCGACTTCGTTACGCCGGTCGGTTTGCGCACGATCTCGACGGCCGATAGCTGGTACTTTCCCTCGCACGGCTTCGGGCTGCTCGGCGGCGTGTGGCCGGATCTCACCCTGTGGTTCGCGGTGGCGCTGGCACGAAACGGGTCGCACCGCCAGGCGGTGAATTTTCTCGAGGTGATCTACGCATCGATGGAAGCGGGAACCGCGCGCAATACGGTCCCCGGTCAGTTCGGGGAATGGTTCGACGGCGGCTCGCTGACCAATCGCGGCATGTATCTCTCGCCCTGGACGGGCGCAAAGTATCTGTGGGCCGTGGCGGAGACCGTCTGCGGGATCGACGGCTACCGCACGAGCGGGCGCCTGCACTTCGTGCCCCGGGTGCCGCCGGAGTGGCGGTGGACGGCGGCCGCACGCGTGCATTGGGGCGGCAAACGCCACACCTACGTGATGGACCATGTCGGCAAGCGCATCATCGGCGACGTTCAGGCGGCCTCGGCCGACGAGCCGTACACGGTGTTTTATGCCGGCCGCGATGTCAGCGACGAGGCGACCGTCTCGCCGGTCGACGTCGCTGCGATCGTGTTCGAGGACGACGCCAACGCCCTGCGGCTGTTCGTCTGCAACCCCGCCGACCAGGCCCGGCACGTCGCGATCGAGTTCCGGGGCCGGATGATCCGCAAGAGCATCGAAGCGGGCGCCATGCTGGAACTGGTGCTGAGCGGCCACCCGCGGCTCGTCGACGCGATGCCGGTGGCCCTTGCGTAGCCGGCGCCCCCGCACGGCAATGGCGCTGGTCGGGATGGGCATCGTTCTGCTGGCAGCCGTGGCGGTCGGTCAGCAAATCGGCGAGCACACGATCTTCGGCGCCACCGGGCACCGGGTCGAGATTCCGGAGCCCACGATCACGCCGGTCGCGGCCGAGACGGGCCCGGCCGAGGAGATCTCGCGCAATTGGAAGCGCTTGCAAGTGGTCTCGGTGGCCACCGACCCGGCCTTTCCGGACCCGCGCGTGACCCCGCGGCCGACGCCTTCGCCGCGCCCAACGCCATCGCCCAAGCCGTCTCCGACCATCAACCCGGCCGAGCTCTACACGGCGCCGCCGCTGTTCCAGCCGACGCCCTCGGCGGCCCCGATTGCGACCCCCAGCCCCTGACATTGCACGAAATCGCAAATCCTGGGACAATAGACGGTATGGATTCGCAAAAGCACACCGGAACCGATACCGTCAAGCGTGGTTTAGCCCAGATGCTCAAGGGCGGCGTCATCATGGACGTCGTCACGCCGGAGCAAGCCGTCGTGGCCCAGGAGGCCGGCGCGGTTGCCGTCATGGCGCTCGAACGCATCCCGGCCGACATCCGCCGCGACGGCGGCGTGGCGCGCATGAGCGACCTCGAGCTGATCGCGCGCATCATGGATGCCGTCACGATTCCGGTCATGGCGAAAGTCCGCATCGGCCATCTGGCGGAAGCGCAAACGCTGCAGGCGCTCGGCGTCGACTTCATCGACGAGTCCGAAGTGCTCACGCCGGCCGATGACAAGTATCACGTGAACAAACACAAGTACGACGTGCCGTTCGTGTGCGGAGCGCGCGATCTGGGCGAAGCGCTGCGGCGAATTGCCGAAGGCGCCGCGATGATTCGCAGCAAGGGCGAAGCGGGCAGCGGCAACATCGTCGAGGCCGTGCGCCACATCCGCGCGATCACCGATGAGATCAACATCCTCTCGGCGATTCCGGAAGAAGAACTCGTCGCGCGCGCGCGCGATCTGGGCGCGCCGCTCGATCTCGTGCAGTACGTCGCGCGTGAGAAGAAGCTGCCGGTCGTGCTGTTCTGCGCCGGCGGCGTCTCGACGCCGGCCGATGCCGCGCTGATGATGCAGCTCGGCGCCGAGGGCATTTTCGTCGGCAGCGGCATCTTCAAGTCCAAACAGCCGGCGAAGTTTGCCAAAGCGATCGTCGATGCGACCACGCACTACAACGACCCGGCTGTAATCGTTGCCGCTCACCGCGAACTCGCGGGCGCGGCCGCGATGCCCGGCATCGACCTGCGCGGCTTAGCCGAAAACGAACTCCTCGCGTCGCGCGGGAATTAACGCCAGAGCAAAATCTTGAAACGGATTGGGGTTCTCGCACTGCAGGGCGATGTGGTGGAACATCTGCACGCCTTGCGGCGTTCGGGCGTTGAAGCGTTCGAGGTGAAGAACGAGCGCGATTTGGCGAGCGCCGATGCGCTCATCGTGCCGGGCGGCGAATCGACGACCGTGATCCGCTTGCTCGAGCGGTTCGGTTTGGTCGAGCCTATCAAGGCTCGCGTGCGCGACGGCATGCCGTTTTGGGGCACGTGCATGGGGATGATCGTTGCCGCGAGCGACGTCGCCGATTTGGAACAGGACACGTTGGGTTTGCTCGACATCACGGTGCGCCGCAACGCGTTCGGACGCCAGATCGCGTCAGCCGAAGTCGATTTGGACGTGCCGGTGCTCGGCCCCGAGCCGTTTCCGGCGATCTTCATCCGCGCACCGTGGGTCGAGCGCGCCGGCGCCGGCGTGGACGTGCTCGCATCGCAAGATGGGCACGGCGTGTTCGTGCGTCAGGGCAACGTGATCGGTACGTCGTTTCATCCCGAACTGACGGGCGACGACCGGCTGCACGAATATTTTATTGCGCTGCTGAAAGCGTAAAGATCATTCGCACGTGCGTGCCGTCGCCGACGTCGACGGTGACGTTTTGCGCGATCGCTTTCACGATCTTCATACCGAAGCCGCGGTTGGGGCGCGGCGCCCGCTCGATGAACGTTCCGCGATCGAACACGTCGACGGCGAGGGTATCGTCGCCATCGAGCCGTGCCAGCAGCTCGATCTCGTTTTCGTCCCGGCCTTCGTAGGCGTGTTCGACGACGTTTGCGAGCGCCTCACCAACGGCCGTAAGAATGTCGTCGCGCTGCGAATCGGCGACGCGGCCCGATGCGGTAAGAAAAGCCTCCACGGCATGACGAATCGGTCGCGCGGCTTCGGGGCGTGCAATGCGATTGATCCGCAGCTCCGAATAGCCGCCCATCATTCGCGTACGGCCCCGGAAAGATCGGTCAGGGCTTCGGCGCGGCTTTCGAAAATGCGAAACGCGTGTCCGAGCCCTGCGTATTGGATCAGGCGCGCGAACTGTTTGCTGCCGATCACGATCGCGACCGGTACGTTGCGTTCGGCGGCGGCTTCGCGAAAGCGCAGCATCTCGGCGAGCGAACTCGAATCGGCGTAGGTAACCTCGGAGAAATCGAGCAGCACGGCGGCTTCGTCGCCGCTGACGACGAGCGCTTGTGCGATCTCGGCGCGGCGGCCGATCTCGAGTTCGCCGCTCAAGCGGATGACGGCAATCGACTTGCTCATCAGGCTACCTTCCTGGCGAGCCGTTCTTGCGGATCGCCGTGCCGCACCGCCAGCCGTCCGGAGAATGCGGTCTGCGCGTTGTCGGCGGAGACGCGAACGCCGAGTGCCGGATCCGCGGCGAAGCCGATCGTGAGAATGGCGACGTCGTCGCCGACCGCGCGGCCGTCGAAGACGGTGTCGCGGATGAACGTTGCGGGATCGGGCGGGGCGGAGCGCGCAGCGTCGGCCGCCGCGGCCAGCAGGATCGCTTCGCCTTCGATCACGTCGCGCGAATGCTCGATAGCGCCGTCGGTGTAGAGCACGAGCATGGCGCCGGGAACGCTCTGGACCCGGTGCGTGACGTAGTCGTTGTCGTGCATCGCACCGAGCGGCAGCGAACCGAACTCGAGCATGCGCGGGGGCCGGCCGGGCTCGATCAGGACCGGCGGCGGATGACCCGCCGACGCGTAAACGAATTCGTAAGTGTTGGCATCGGCGTAACCGGCGACAGCGGTGACGAGCGGCGCCTTGCCGGCGTAGACTTCGCGGGCGACGCGCGCCAAGAGCGGCGCCGGCGTCGGATCGAGCAGCGCCGATGAGATCAGCGCTTGGCGGACGCGATTCATCGTCACGGCCGCGTCGATGCCGTGACCGGTGACATCGCCGATCGCGAAGAGCACGCGGTTCCCGGGTAATTCGAGCGCATCGTACCAGTCGCCGCCGACGCGAGTTTCTTCGGTCGCCGGAACGTAGGTGGCACTGAAGCGGAACGTCGGATGCGTCGGCAGCGGGCGTTGCGCGAACGCGTCCTGCAGCGTATCGGCGATGCGCTTCTCGGTGACGTAGGCCGCGCGCAGCACCTCCGCTTCGCGCTCGCGCGCTTCGGCCGCGGCGCGCTCGCGTTCGACGCGTTCGGCCAGTGCGGCTTGCTGGACGGCGTACAGCAGGGAGATGAGCAGCACGAGTGCGACCGCGCCGCCGGTCAGTAAGCTGATATGATCGATCGCTTGCGCGGCTTCTGCGGTGACGCTCGCTTCACGCTGGGTGAGCATGCCGTCGATCGTTGCGACATCGCCGCGAAACCGGTCCACCAGCTGCTTGCCGTGCTGCTCGATCGCGTCGGTGTTGCCCCGAGCGGCTATCAGCGGCTGGGCGACCGTACGCAAGTAGGCGGCATTTAAGGAAATCATGTCGTCAACGGCGGCGGTGACCTTCAGGTCGTAGAATTCGGCGGCTTCGGCGCGTAATTGCGCCACGGTGGCCGGGAATGGTTTCAACGCTTCGTAGTACGGCTGCAAGAACACCCGGTTGTGGGTGGCAGCGTAGCCGCGCACCCCCGTTTCTTCGTCGAGCATATACCGTAGGCTGCCGTAAGCCAAGCCGCGTGTCGTCGCGAGATCGGCTGCCGTCTTGAACGACTGGCTGATGACGGTGCGGACGTAGAATCCGCCGCCCACCAGTAGAATGATGACGACCGCAGCGTACACGGCGGCAAGGATCAGCTCTCGACGGCGATTGTTCCCCACGGCGCCGCTTCTTTCGGGGCCGAAGTATTTCGGCCTGGAAGTGCCGAACCGGCCTTCATGTCGACCGCGCCCGACGCGCTCGCCACGCCGAGCATCGACGCCCTTGTGGGCGAGATGATCGCGACGTTGGCGCTCGCTGCGAACGCTTACCTCGATCCGAAGGACGGCCCGTCCGATATCGACGCGGCAGCCCTGGCCTGCGATGTCGCGGGCCTCGCGTTCGAGCGAATAGCGCCCAGGTTGAGGGCCGAGGAGCGAGCCGGCTTGGCCGGGTTGCTCACGCAAATTCGTCTGACCATTGTCAAGAAGCGAGGCTAGCCATGCCTCGCTTCTTCGTCTCTCCCGGCCTCATCCGAGGGAAATCGTGAACGACGTCCTGGTCCTGAACTTTACCTACGAAGCCCTGAACATCACCACGTTCCAGCGAGCGGTGAAGCTGATCTTTTCGGGCAAGGCCGAGGTCGTCCATGGCCGCGACCACCGCCTGGCCTCACCGACGTTCGAGATGCGGATGCCCTCGATCATCCGCATGCTCTACTACATCCGCCGCCCGATGCAGAAGGTCGCGCTGACCAAGAAGAACATCTTGCTGCGAGACAACTACGAGTGCCAGTACTGCGGCCTCAAGGGCGAGCGGATGATGACGGTCGACCACGTGCACCCGCGAAGTAAGGGCGGCCCGTCGACCTGGGAAAATCTGGTCTGCGCCTGCATGCGCTGCAATAACCGCAAGAACAACCGCACGCCCGAGCACGCCAACATGCTCCTCAAGCGCAAGCCAAAAGCGCCGAAGTATATACCGTGGATACGCGTGAAGCGCAACACCCTGCCGGGGGAGTGGCACAAGTTCTTGTTCCTCTACAACGTCTCGATCGACGAGCACGTGGAGAGTTCGTGACGGCCCTCCCGGAGGGACGCTAATCGAAGAGCCGGCGGCCTTCGGCGACCTCGATTTCGGCGAGGAGCCGCTCGCGTTCGAGACCCTGGAAGACAGCCCGGTCGCTCCCGTCGCTCCCGCTCGTCCCGGCGCTCGCAGCAGTGCGGGCGCTCACACCGAGTCCGAGGTACCCCCGCCGGTCGCGCCGGAAACGGCCGCCGCGACGTCGAGCGGAATCGCTTATATTACGGTGACGGACGCGGCCGGACGGGTGCTTTTCCGCCGCGCCGCGACCCCCAACGAGGTCGCCGACGCGCTCCGCTCGGCCGACTCGGCCCAAGCCGAGGGGGAGGCGGCGATGGATCGCATCTCGTACGAGAGGTTGTACTCCGAACTCAACGCAGCCCCCAAGAATCTGTAGGGAGATCCCCGCGTGATCCGTCGCGTAGACCGACCGTCGCTTCCGGCCCGCAAACTCGGGCTACGGAAGCGTGCTGCGAGTCTCACGTCGTTCGAAGAGTCGAAGAATCCCGAGCTCGCCTTGGCCTACTCGAACGGTTTCGTGACCGTCGAGATCTCGCACGACGCGCTCGACCGGTACGTCGAGGAGTACGGCGACGTTCCGTTGCCGCTGCGGACCGACCAGGAAAACGGCGACAAGCGCGTGTTCGACGCCAAGCACAACGTGCGGGTGATCTACGACCGGGACGCCCACCTGCGCGAGGTCAACACGCGCAGCCGCGAAGGCCTCCACGTTCGCATCAACTTCCCCCGCGCCAGCTAGTCTTTATGCTATAATCGCCCGCGTTGTGATCACGCGGGCCGCCGAGGCGGCAACTCGCTCCGGACTCGATCATACGCGCGCACCGTACTTCCAAGTCCTCTTGGACTACGTGGATGCGGGCGTCATTCCGTTCCACACCCCGGGCCACAAGCAGGGCATCGGGATGGAGCGCGCCTTCCGGGACTTCGTCGGCGACAACGTGCTCGCGATCGATCTCACGCAGATCCGCGGCCTCGACGATCTCTTGCAGCCCGAGGGTCCGCTCGTCGAGGCCCAAGAGCTCGCGGCCGACGCGTTCGGCGCCGAGCACACGTTCTTCTTGATCAACGGCTCGACCAGCGGCAACCAGTGCATGATGATGTCCGCGCTCAACCCGGGCGAGAAGATCGCGATCCCGCGCAACTCGCACAAGAGCGCGATGGGCGGCTTGATCATGAGCGGCGGCTATCCGGTGTGGATGAAGCCGGAGGTCGATGAAGAGCTGCACATGGACCACACCGTCACGCCGCAGACGGTGCGCGAAACGCTGCAGGCCCACCCGGACATCAAGGCCGTGTACGTCGTCAGCCCGACATACTACGGCGTGGCGGCCGACCTTGCCGGCATCGCCGCGGTCGCGCACGAGTACGACGTTCCGCTGCTCGTCGACGAGGCGTGGGGACCGCACTTCCACTTTCATCCGGCGCTGCCGGTGTCCGCGATGGAAGCGGGCGCCGACATGTGCATCAACTCGACGCACAAGATGCTCGGCTCGCTTTCGCAGACGGCGATGCTGCACGTGCAGGGCACGCGCATCAAGCTCGACCGGCTGAAAGCGGTGTACAAACTCTTCCTCTCCACGTCGCCCAACCTCGTGCTGGTGGCCTCGCTCGACGTCGCGCGGCGCCAGATGGCGCTGGACGGTCCGGCCTTGCTCTCGCGCACGATCGAGATCGCGAACGACGCCCGCCGCCGGCTCAACGACATCCCCAACGTCTATTGCTTCGGCGAGGAACTCGAAGGCCGGCCCGGCGTATTCGACCTCGATCCGACGAAGGTGACGATTACCGTCAAACGGCTCGGCTACACCGGCTACGAAGCCGAAGAAATTTTGCGCCGGCGTTACAATGTGCAGTGCGAACTCGCCGACCTGTTCAACACGCTCGCGCTGTTCACGATCGGCACCACACCCGATGCCGCCGACGAACTGGTATACGGCGTGCGCGAGCTCTCGCGCGAAGATCGCCCGCTCGACATCTTCTCGCCCTCGGGCGTGCTCGACGCGCGCATCAAGCGCGGCACCTACAAACTGCCGCGCATTCCGCCCTTGCGCATTTTACCGCGCGAAGCGTTTCTAGCGCGCACCGAATTCGTGCCGTTCAAGAAGAGCGCGGGCCGGATCTGCGCCGAGGTGATCACGCCGTATCCGCCCGGGATTCCGGTCATCTCACCGGGCGAAGAAATCACGCGCGAGATCATCTCGTATTTGGAGCTCGAGAAGAAGGCCGGCGTCCGGATGCAAGGCCCCTACGACGGCGACCTAAAGCAAATCCGCGTCGTCGTCGAGTAGCCCCGCCCCCGTGTCATCCCGAGCTTGTCGAGGGACCACCACCCAACGGTAACCACTGCCGCCCGGTGCTCGCGAGCAACGCGGTCGCCGCATCCGGGCCCGCGCCACCCGGCGCGTACTGCGGTAGCGCATCGTGCGAATTGCCCCACGCTTCCAGCACCGGCGCAACAGCCGACCAGCTCGCGTCGACCATGTCTTCGCGCTGGAACAGCAGCTGGTTGCCGTTCATCAAGTGATACAGCAGCGTTTCGTAACCGACGGCCGGCGGTTCTTCGAAGAAGTCTTTGTAGTTGAAGGACGTCCGTGCCTCACCGGTTTCCAAGACCGGGCCTGGTTTTTTCGCTTGGAACGTGGCGCTGAAACCCTGATCGGGCGCGATGCCCAGCGTGAACACGTTGCCGGCTTTGAACAGGATCGCGATCGTGGTGACATGACGCGCGAGCCGTTTGCCCGTGCGCACGTAGAACGGCACGCCGTTCCAGCGATGATTGTCGATTTGTACGGCGAGCGCAGCGAACGTTTCGGTGTGCGAATCGCGCGCGACGTTTTCCTCATCGCGATACGCGCGCACCGCTTTGCCGTCCATCGTCCCGGCCGCGTACTGACCGCGCGCGGCGTCCTCCGGCGCGATCGGGCGGATCGCTTTTAGAAGTTCGACCTTTGCATCGCGCACGTCTTCCGCATCGAACGAACGCGGCGCTTCCATCGCGGTCATCGTGAGCAAGCTGAAGAGATGGTTGGGGACCATGTCGCGCAGCGCGCCGGTCGCTTCGTAGAACTTGCCGCGGTCTTCGACGCCGAGCGTTTCGGCGGCCGTGATCTGAACCGAGTCGATGTGCTCGCGCGACCACATCGGCTCGAAGATGCCGTTCTTGAAGCGCAGCGGCATGATGCCTTGCACGGGCTCTTTGCCGAGGAAGTGATCGACGCGGTAGATCTGCGGTTCCGACGCAACCTTCAACAAGCGGCCGTTGAGCGCGCGCGCCGACGGCAAGTCGGAGCCGAACGGTTTTTCGACCGCCAACCGGCGGAACGCCCCGTCCGTTTCTTTGAGCAACCCGGCTCGGCCCAGGCCCTCCGCGATCGTCGCGAAGAAGCGCGGTGAAACGGCGAGATAGAAGATCGCGTTGCCGCTGATGCGATCCTTAAGCTTGTCGTAACCATCGCTCTGCTCGAAGTCGAACACGGTGTATTCGAGCCGTTGCGTTACCCAGCCCCAGGTGGCCTCATCGATGTGGTCGGGGTGGAACTCGGCGCCCGCGGCCTTGGTGAAGCTTTGCAGCGCATCGTTGAGTTCGCCGCTCCAGCTCGCGACCGTGCGATCGTTGTGGTCGAGCCCGATGATCTTCGTGCCGTCGTCGAGCATTTTGCTGCCGGCGAGGTTGTAGATCGCCGGCATCAACAGGCGTTTGGTCAGATCGCCGACCGCGCCGAAAATACAGATCGTGCACGGCGGCGCGGGCTTGGGAGTACTCACTCCCCGTTCTTTCACCCAAACCCCCGGGGCCAAACGGAAAACGCCGTGCAGCCGTTCAAGCAATCGGGATGGCTACTCAGACGTTGATTTTCGAGCGGCACGGCGCCGAGGCACTGCACGCCGATGTCTATCTGCCGGAGCAGGCTGCGCCGGCACCGGTCGTGATCGCGATTCACGGCGGCGGCTGGAAAGGGGGCGTCCGCAAGGCCTACCAGTATCTGGGGCCGTTGCTCGCGGGCCGCGGATACGCGCTGCTGGCGATCGATTATCGCCTCGTGCACCGCGAGCAGAACCGCTATCCGGCGGCGCTCGATGACGTGCGCAGCGCGATGCGTTACGTGCGCGAACACGCGGGCGAACTCAACGTCGATCCGGCCCGCATGGTGCTGCTCGGCGATTCCGCCGGCGGCCATCTCGCGGCGCTGGCCGGCCTCACGGAACGGCCGCAGCCTAAGGCCGTCGTCGGCGTTTTCGGCGTGTACGATCTCGTCGCGCAGTGGCAGCACGACCTGGTTTCGCGCCCGCACGACAACATCAGCAGCGCGTTTCTCGGCGTCTCGCCGGCCGATAACCGCCAACTGTATTTCGACGCCTCACCGATCAGTCACGTCATCACGGCGAACAACGGTCCGGCGTTCTTGCTCGCGTGGGGCACGCACGACGACATCGTCGATCCCACGCAGTCCGAAGCGTTTCTGCTGGCCCTCAAACAGGCCGGCTATTACGCGCGCACGGTCGTACAACACGCCGGCCACTACTGGATCGGCGACCCGCTCGACGAGCCCGGCAGTCACGCCGGCCATTTCGCGGCGCGTCTGCTGCGCTTTTTGGACGACCGTCTCGGTGTGGCTTAGCGCCCTTTGAGCGCGAGCAGTTCGCGCGTCTGATCCGGCGTCGCGACCTCGAGCGACAGCAGCTCGAGGATGCCGCGGATGCGCCGCACCTGCGCCGCGTTCGTTTCGGCCAACGTGCCCTTGCCGTCCCAGAGCGAATCCTCGAGACCGACGCGTACGTTGCCGCCCATCGCGGCGGCGCGCGTGGCGACGGGAATCTGGTGGCGGCCCGCGCCTAACACCGACCACACGTAATCGCCGCCGAACAGACGGTCGGCCGTGCGCCGCATGTGCGCGACGTCTTCGGGATGCGCACCGATGCCGCCGCGGATGCCGAACACCGACTGGATGAACAACGGCGGTTTGATCAGGCCGCGTTCGAGAAAGTGCGCGGCCGTGTAGAGGTGACCGATGTCGTAGCACTCCATCTCGAAGCGCGTGCCGTTGGCGCCGCACGATTCGAGAATGTAGCGAATGTCGCGAAACGTGTTGCGGAAAACCGCGTCCTCGCTGCCTGCCAGATACGCCCGCTCCCATTCGTGCGCAAACGTTTTGTAGCGATCGAGCATTTCGTAGAGGCCGAAGTTCATCGAGCCCATGTTGAGCGACGCGATCTCGGGCTTGAACAGCAGCGCCGGCTGCAAGCGTTCCTCGACCGTCATCGTCATCGCGCCGCCGGTGGTGATGTTGATGACGACGTTGGAACGGGCCGCGATCTCGGGTAAGAATTGTTCGAAGAGTGCGGGGTCTTGCGATGGCCGGCCGTCGGCCGGCGAGCGGGCGTGCAGGTGAACGATCGATGCGCCGGCCTCGGCCGCGCCGACGGCAGCTTCGGCAATCTGCGCCGGCGTGATCGGCAAGTAGGGCGACATCGACGGCGTGTGGATCGAACCCGTCACGGCGCAAGTGACGATAACGTTGCTCACCGGGCGGGCTTCTCTGCCGAGGTAGGTCCGGCCCGGCGGCGGAAATCGGTGCGCATGAAAACGGTAGCGCTCGGCAAGCAAGGGTTGAAGGTCTCGGCGATGGGCCTGGGCTGCATGATGATCGCGGGCCACTACGGCCCCTCGGATGCCGACGAATCGCAGCGCGTCATCGACGCGGCCCTCGACGGCGGGATCACGCTCTTCGATACCGCCGACGTCTACGGCGGTTCGCAGAACGAAGTGTTCGTCGGCAAGGCACTGGCCAAGGTGCGCGAGCGCGTCCAGATCGCGACCAAATTCGGGTTCACCCGGCCCGGCGGCGGCGGCAAAGGCCCCGGCGGCGGCGCGAGCGGCGCCATGGGCGTCGACGGCTCACCCAAGCACGTCCACGAAGCGTGCGATGCATCGCTCGGACGCCTAGGCATCGAGACAATCGACCTGTACTACCTGCACCGGGTCGATCCGAAAGTGCCGATCGAAGAGACGGTCGGCGCCATGGCAGACCTCGTGAAGGCCGGCAAAGTGCGCTACCTCGGACTCTCCGAAGTCGCCGAAGCGACGCTGCGCCGCGCGCACAAGATCCATCCGATCACGGCCGTACAGAACGAATATTCACCGTGGTCGCGCGAGCCGGAAAAATTGTTCGGCACGCTGGACGAACTCGGTGTCGGTTTGGTCGCATACAGCCCACTGGGCCGCGGCTTCTTCACCGGCACGATCAATTCGTATGAAGAGATCGCCGATAACGATAATCGTAAGGGCTATCCGCGCTACAAAGCTTTCGAAGAGAATCGTCCGATCATCGACGGCTTCAAGGCGATCGCCGAACGGCGCGGCTGCTCGCCGGCGCAGCTCGCGCTGGCTTTCGTCATGACGAAACGGCCGGGAACGGTGCCGATTCCGGGCACGAAACACGTGAAGCACATGCTCGATAATCTGGCTGCGGCCGATATCGTACTCTCGCCGGCCGAGGTTGCCGAGATCGACAACATCGTTGCGAGCGTACCGGTGGTCGGCGAGCGATATGCGGATACGACGCTGCTCCAGGCTTAAAGGTGCGTGACACGGAGCCACGGAAGGCAGTCACGTCGCATGCCTATGCGCGGCTTGCGAACTCTGTAGACAATTGAGGATGGAAGTTGGCTGTTAACGCCGAGTCCTTCGAGCCCAATTGGGAGCTCACACAGCTCCTCGATATCTTCCCCCTCCCCATCCGCCAAGCGCTGATACGCCTCCCCAACGTCGACCGCGTCATCGAAGTCGTACTCGACTTAGGTCGCAGGCCGGAAGCGCGCTTTGAAGACGATTTTGTCTTCCTCACCGATAATCCGGTGACGCACGAAGACATGGCGGCGGTCGTCTCGCATCTCTCGCCGTTCGGCGGCGACAATCGTGCGGGCATCGAACAAACGTTGCATCGCATCAGCGCGATTCGCAATCGTTCGGGAAAGATCGTCGGCCTCACGTGCCGCGTCGGACGCGCCGTGTACGGCACCATCGACATCATCCTCGATGTGATACGCAGCGGAAAATCGATTTGTTTGCTCGGACGTCCGGGCGTCGGTAAGACGACGATGCTGCGCGAATGCGCGCGCGTGTTGAGCGAAGATCGCAAACGCGTCGTGATCGTCGATACGTCGAACGAAATCGCCGGTGACGGCGACGTTCCGCATCCGGGTATCGGACACGCGCGGCGCATGCCGGTAACGATTCCCTCGCAACAGCACAACGTAATGATCGAAGCGGTCGAGAACCACATGCCGCAAGTGATCGTCATCGACGAGATCGGTACCGAAGCCGAAGCGATGGCGGCGCGCACGATCGCCGAGCGCGGCGTGCAACTGATCGGCACGGCGCACGGGCAAACGCTCGAGAACCTATTGATGAACCCGACGCTGGCCGATCTCATGGGCGGCATCAGCGCGGTCACGCTCTCCGATGAAGAAGCGCGCCGCCGCGGCACGCGCAAGACCGTTCTCGAACGCAAGGCGCCGCCGACGTTCGACGTGTTGATCGAAATCCAAGACCGCGATCGTCTCGCCATCCACCAGAACGTCGGCGAAGTCGTCGACGCGCTGTTGCGCGGTTACACGCCGCAGCCCGAAGTGCGTCAGCGCACGGCGAGCGGCGGAATCGACATCGTGCAGGAAGCCGATCCCGCGGCCATCGCCGTCGTCGACCTGCAATCGCAGCCGCGCACGCAGCAGCGCGAAGACGAGATGCTTTTCGGCGTCAACGGCGAGGCCGTTGCCGATACCGACAAGCCGCTGATGATCTTTCCCTACGGTGTTTCGCGCAACAAGATCGAGCGCGCGATTGCGAACCTGCGCGTCAATGCATCGATCGCCCGCAAATGGGACGATGCCGACGTGGTCGTCACGCTGAAGACGCTCGAGCGCAAAGAGTCCGAACGGCTCAAAGCGATCGCCGCCGAGAACGTGCCGATCTACTCGATTAAAACGAACACCACGACGCAGATTCAGTCGGCTCTGAAAGACGTCTTCAACCTGCCCGCGCTCGATGTCGAAGAGATCGCGATGCGCGAGGCCGAGGAAGCCATCTTCCAAGTGCTGCTGGACAGCCGTGCCGTCGAGCTATCGCCGCAGACGTCGTACGTACGCCGTCAGCAGCACCAGCTCGCCGAACGCCATCGCTTGCAGTCGCGCAGCACCGGCCTCGAACCCAACCGGCGCGTGCGCATCTACAAATCCGAGGGCTAAAGTTGTAGCTGTCCCTCGACAAGCTCGGGATGACAGTTACGGCCCGACGGTCATCCCTAACGGGCCGACGGCACCCTGCGCGGTGTTCGTGATCGTTCGCACCGGAGCGGCGTTGCTCGCCGACGACCCGCTGACACTTGCTCGGCTAAAGATGCTGATGAGGTTCGTGTAGTTGTTGACGACGTAGGCCTCGCCTTCGGGGTCGAGCGTGATGTCGGAAACGGCGTGGTTGATGAACGGCGTGCCCGTCAACGTCGCGCCCGGCGCGCAGTTGATGCACGGCAGCGACGATCCCGGCCAGATCGCGAGCTCCGCCACGGTATCGGGCGCGCCGGGCCCCGAGCTGAGATAGAAGAACGGCGCATACAGCGCCCCGGTATCGTCAACGAACATGCTGATCGCGTTCAAGGTCGTCGGCCACGCGCCGCTGCTCGCCGTTATCGAATGACTGCCGCCGACGTAGTGAAAAGCGCCCGTCGTTGCGAGCGGCGCCGTCACGATGTCGATGGTGTTGAGGCTATCGTCTCCGATGTATAAATCGCCGCTCGCATCGAACGCCAGCGCGGTTTGGGTCGAGAGGTCGTCGTCTTGGAACGCGGTCGAAAATTGGCTCGATGCGATGCCGTTCGCCGAAATCGGGAATACGTTGATTTGCGTCGCGCAGGAGACGAACAGATAGTTCCCGGTGGGATCGAATACCATATCGGTGCAGCCGTAGACGGCTCCGAGCGATGTTCCGAGGTGCGTGATCTGGCGTAGCGGCGGCGGGCTGATCGAGCCGGTTGCGGTCGTCGGTCCGTACACCAAGATCGTTGGATCGAAACTCGATGGCCCGCCTGGAATGCCGTTGTCGAGCACGTAGAGGTTGCCGAGGGCATCGACGAGCGGCTTCGCGGGGGTTTCGAGCAATGACGCGCCGCCGATATAGGTGCGCAACGGCGCGCCGGCGCCGCTATAGCCGTAGGGGTAGACGCTCACGTTTCCGCCGCCGGTGGGCAGGGAACCGGTTCCGATCACGTCGTTGCTATTGGCGACGTACAAGTATGAGCGCCGGATCGGGAACGTCACTTGCGACATTTGGCCGCCGGCCGTTGCGGTAATGATCGCCTGATTCGTAATGGACGCGGCGAACGGGGCTCCGTTGTAGCTGACCGTTTCGGTTTGTCCGGGCGCGGTGATCTGCGGCGGTGATGCGGTAATTGATGGATCGTTCGTGGTGAAATTTATCGGTACGGCGTATGGAGCGCTGCCGGTAATCGGCGCACCCGACGGGTCCTCGACGGCGATTGTCACCGAGCCGCCCCCGGAACAGCCTTCAACGATGATGTTCTGGTTCCCATAAAGCGGCTGGGCCGGACAGTTCATGTTGCCGCTGCTCCCAACGAGGCTGATGAGCAACGTGCCGATCGACGCGTTCAGCGCGACCGTGAAGTTGAACGGTGCGCCTGCAGCGATCGTCTGCGTCGAAAACGCGGAGGCGAGTTGCGAACCCGTGCCGTTGGGGCCCGAGAAAATCAGAAAGGCAAACGTATCGCTGCCCGCGGGCGCGGCAAATGAGAGCGTGCAGTTGCGCAAACCGGAGCTCGTCGTGCAGAGACTCGAGGACGTGCTCACGTCGAAGTCCGTGTCGATGCCGCCGTTGATGCTGAGTTCTACCGACGATGCGCCCGGCGAAACGAACTGCGGATAACGCACGGTGCGGGAAAGCGACTGCGTCGTCGTCGCGACCGGAATCGAGATTACGACGCTGGCCGTGACTTTGGACTGCGACTTCGTTTGCGAGCCGGGAACGGCGCTCGTTCCGCCGCCGCCACCTCCGCAGCCGGCGAGTAAGACCAGGGCCAGCGCGAGCGCTGCTGACTTGTTCAACGTACGAACCTCCCGGGCACGTTGGATGGGCCCGATGCTCCGGGCGCGTTCGGCACCGGCATCGGCGCAGCGACCGGTGCGTGGGCCGTGGCGGCGGGCGCCGGACCGCGCGTTGAGCCGGTGAGGTTTACGGTGCCCGTCGGCAGGCCGTTCGGCGTCGGAGTGCCGGTCGGGGTAGCCGTCGGCGTGCTGGTCGGCTGCGGCGTCGGCGAGCTGTGGTTCGTCACGGCGATCCCGACCGCGGCTGCGGCGGCCGCGCCTGCAGCCACCGGCACCACGGCTCCCGCGGCCGCGCCGGCAGCGGCGCCACCGGCTGCCGCGCCGACCGACGGCGTTACCGCAACGCCGGCGCCCGCGAACGCACCGGTCACCGCGCCGAGTGCGCCGGTCGTTACGGCGCCGAGCGCCGAAACCGTGAGAAACTGTCCGGCCGCGAGCGCAAACGTTTGCGTGCCGACCTGCACGACGACGCTGTCGGCCGCACAGACGACACAGCCGACGGTCGTGACGCCGTTGACGAACGCGAGCAGGCCGACGGTTCCGCGCACGGCGACCTGCGAGGTCGGCGTAACGAAATGGTAGTTGGCCGCGCCGCCTTCAGGACGTTTAATCTCGAAACGTAAACGCGATCCGTCGTTCACCGTGATCGTCGCGCCCGGCGACGCGGTCGTGTTGTCGAAGGCGCCGACGAGCACCGAGGTGTTTTCGCCGAGTTCGATCAGCGACGAATCGGGCATTGCGATCTGCGCCGCCGACTTGGCGCGCGTTACCGCGTAATCTTGATCCGGCAAATCGAACTTGCCGAAGACTTGCTTGTAATCGCCGGCGTCCTTTTGGGTCGCGTACCCGATGTCGCCGCGCAAGCGTTGCAGCTGTTTGGTCGCGTCGGCCGCCTGGGACGCACGCGGCAAGATGCCTGCGATCAGGCCGCAGGCGAGCAGAACTGCGAAACCGATCCGTAGATCGGGTGAACCGGCAAAGCGACGCGGCATCGGAGACTCCCAGCGGGTGAGAGGCCGTTTTTCGACGCCGGGCGGCTGCTTACTCGTCTCTCACGTCAAGTGTGAGATGACGGCGGGCCGGTTAGGACTCGACCTTAACCGCCCCGGACTCGTCGATCACGATAACCGAGTCGAATTGCTGCGGGTCGCTCCCATGGCCGCCCGAGATCCGGCTATGGACGGCCAGGCGGTGCTTCCCGCCCTGGTCGCCGAGCGAAGACATGCGCAGCAGCGGCTGCTGGTTGGGCTGCGGCATGTCGAGCCGGCCGAGGCGAATCAGCGCGTCGAGGACGCGTTGCTGCACCTTCATCGGCAGCATGCGATAGGCGTCGTCGTTCTTGTCCATCGCGGCAAGCTCGGCCGCGGCCTTATTGCCGACTTCGTGCATGTCTTTGCAGAAGCGAACCAGCGCGTCGTAGTCGTCGGCCGCGATGCCGCTGAAGGTGCAGCCGAGCAGCGTCCACTGCATGTTTTCGCGCAAAATCGTCCCGCTGCGGGCGGTGTGCAGGCGCGTGCGGATCTTGCGATTGCCGATTTCCATGATGATGTCGAAGTCGGGCACGCCGGGCGGCGTCTTGGTCGCGAGGAGGCAGCCGTTGAGCGAAATCTCCATACCGACGCCCGGAATCAGCTCGTTGCCGTTCTTGACCCAGGATATGTTGAAACGGGCCTTCTTGCGAGGCGAGTGGCGACGTTCTTTTTGCTTTCCACTGAATAACTTGGTCAGCTCGTTGAACAATACGCTCTCCCGGAGCCGGGCATCCCGATGGCGAACTCTACGGTGGTGTTTATCACGTTCGAGGGCATTGAAGCCGCTGGAAAGTCGACGCTCATCTCCGCATTGAACGACGACCTACGGGCTAGCGGCGCTAACGTCCTCGTTACCCGGGAGCCCGGCGGTACACCGTTGGGTGACCGTATTCGCCAAATCTGGCGCGATCCCGCGAGCGCGATCGACCCGTTGGCTGAGGCGCTGCTGATGAGCGCCGATCGGGCCCAGCACGTCGCTGCGGTGATCACCCCCGCCTTACGGGCCGGGGCCACCATTCTGTGCGACCGCTATTTCGACGCCACGATCGCCTACCAAGGCTTCGGGCGCGGCTTGGACATCGAGACGCTGCTCGAGCTCTCCCTGCTCGCCACGAGCCGCGTGACGCCCGATCTGACGTTGTTGATCGACATCCCGCCCGAGCTCTCGCTCGCCCGCGTGCAGGCGCGCGGTGAGGCCGACCGGATGGAGCTCGAAGACCTCGCGTTCCACACCCGCGTCCGCGCCGGCTACATGGAACTCGTCAAGCGGTTCACCCACCGCTTCACGGTCATTGACGGAACGCTGCCGCCGGCGGGGGTGCTGGCCGCCGCGCATGCCGCGATCGGCGCGCGGCGGACGGCGATCCGGTGATCGACGGTCAGTTTGACGTCGTCGGCGCGAGCGGTCCCAAGCAATTCTTCGAAGGGCTGACGGCCGAGACGCTCTCGCACGGCTATCTGTTCGCCGGGCCGGCCGGCGTCGGCAAGAAGACGTTCGCGCTGCGTCTCGCCCAGTCGCTCTTGTGCGTGACGCCGAAGACGACGCTGCTGGGCTACTGCGGGACGTGCAGCGGCTGCACGCGCGTCATGAGCGGCGTGCATCCCGACCTGTACTTTTCCGAAGGTCAGGTGAAGATCGGGGAGCGTGAAAACAGCGGATTTCACAATGCGGAAGACGCGACTGCGCGCGATTTGGTGCGGCAGCTCTCGATGCATTCCTACGCCGGCGGCTGGCGCGTGTTCGTCCTCGGCGACGTTGACTTCACCCGCGAAGCCGCCAACGCGCTGCTGAAATTTTTTGAAGAACCGCCGCCCGGCGTGGTGCTGATCTTGACGACGACCGCGCTCGAACGCCTGTTGCCCACGGTGCGCTCGCGCTTGCTCGAAGTTACGTTCGCGCCGCTCACCGCGCGCGAGGTTGCCGTCATTCTCGAACGTGAGGGTGTCGAGCCGGACGTCGCCGCACACGCGGCGAGCATTGCGGGCGGCAGCATGACGCGCGCGCGCGCACTGCTCGACGGCGAGGGCACGATGCGCGATGCGGCCGTCACCTGGTTCTTCGATACGCTCGAAGGCGGCGCGCCGGATGCAACCGGCTGGGCGACGCGGCCGACGCTCGAGGAAGGCCTCGAGGTCGTCAAGACGCTGACGCGCGACTGGCTTGCGCTGAGCGTCGGCGGCGCGGACGTGCCGCTCTTAGCGCGCGATCAAGCCGAACGCATCAGCCGGTTGCCGCGCCGCGATCCGGCCGCGATCGCGCGCGCGCTCGGCGCGCTCGGCGATGCCGAACGCGTCGCCCGCACCAACGTGTCGCCCGCACTCGTTGCCGACTTAGCGAAAATGGCGCTCGCGACTACCAACGCGGCGGGGTGAACGAAACGTCCGTATAGACTTTCGCCATCACGATCGCGACGTAACCGGTGAGAATCGCCTGCACGACCGCGTCGAGTAAGAGGCCGATCATTTGCGAGGTGACGCCGAGCGCGCCGAAGATCCAGCTGTCGATGTAATTGCCGGCATAGAACATCAGCACGAGCGCGACCGCGGTGAGCAGTGCCGCGCCCAGCGGTGCGCTCTTCACGCGCTCGATCGACACGCTGATCGCGGCGCTGCCCGGAATGCCGCCGATCGCCGCCGCCGCGATCGTGAAGATCAACGCATAGACGGCGATCGCGAGCAGAATGATGCCGACGACGCCCGGCAAGATCGTGCCCGCGTACTGCGCAATGCTCAGCACGAAGGTGAAGCCGAACGCCGCGAAGAGGATGTCGCGGCCTTTGTTGCGCGCGTCCTGCCACGCATCGTCGAACGATGCGGCGCCGCGGCGCCAGCCCATGTCGCCGATGATGATCGCGACGCCGAGCGCGAAGAGCTGAATCAACAGCAGCAAAAACGTCGTGAGGCTCGCGATGATACCGCCGCCGGTGACGTCGGAAAGCTGGCTCACCAGAACGCCGATGACGCCGGCGAGCAACGGCAACACGATCACCGTCGGGTTGCGCGCGAACACGCCGAAGGCGCGAAGGTAGACGGAGAAGTCGATGCGCTCGCGCGAGGGCCGGTTCACGCGTTCAGCCGCGCGCGCCCGCAAGTGCGGAACCGCACGTGCAGGTGCGTTCCTTGGGCAGCGTCTCGATGATCTTGAAGATCCCTTGCTTCACCCGTTCGTTGTTGGTCGCGAAGACCTGCATCACGTCGTGGTGCGAAACCGGCTTGATGTCGCCCTGACCTTCGAGACCGACGTCGTAGTCGGTGATCAGCGAGATGTTGACGTAGCACATCTCGAGTTCACGCGCGAGATAGGACTCCGGGTAGTTGGTCATGTTGATCACTTCCCAGCCCAGGCCGGAAAACCACTTGGATTCCGCGCGCGTCGAGAAACGCGGGCCCTGAATCACGACGATCGTGCCGGTTTCGTGCGTTTCGATATTGAGATCGCGCAGCGCCTTGACCGCGACCGGGCGCATCTGCGCGCAGTACGGATCGGCGAAGCTGACGTGCGTCGTGATCGGGCCGTCGTAGAACGTGTCCTTGCGGCCGCTCGTACGATCGACGATCTGATCGGCGACGACCATCGAGCCCGGCTTCACGTGTTCTTGCAGCGAGCCGCAGGCGGTCGGACCGATGATGCGCGTGATGCCGAGTTCTTTGAACGCCCAGGCGTTGGCGCGATAGTTGATCGCTTGCGGCGGAAAGCGGTGATCCTTGCCGTGCCTCGGCAGAAACGCAACCTTACGCCCAGCAATTTCCCCAAGCGCAATCTTATCTGACGGGGCGCCGTACGGAGTTTCTACCCATACCTCACGCGGATTGTCGATCAGGCTATAAAAGCCGGACCCGCCAAAAACCCCAATCTCCGCCGAATCAGTCGCCAACGTGTCCCCCAATTAGCAAAGCGCAACGCCCCGCCTTCGAGCCCCCGCACCCCCTGTCATCCCGAGCTTCTCGAGGGACCGCCCCAGCGGCCGCGTTATTCGATGAAGTCTGAGGGCTTCAGTTCGTCGATGAACTTCTTGAACTTGTGCGTGTCGGCAACTTCGGCTTTTTTGTCGGGCACCGATTCTTCGAGAGCGATCTTGTCGGTGACGAAGATCGGGGCTTGCATGCGCAGCGCGAGCGCGATGCCGTCGGATGGGCGCGCGTCGATTTCCTGGACTTCGCCGTTCGTGCGCACGATGAGCTTGGCGAAGAACGTCGAGTCCTTGATGTCGTGGATGACGATCTGCTCGAGCTTCGAGTGCTGCGATTCGAGCAATGCGCGCATGAGGTCATGCGAAAGCGGCCGCGGTACCGCGGTCCCCTCAAGTGCCAGCGCAATCGCGGTCGCCTCGAACGGGCCGATCAGGATCGGCAGGTAGCGCTTGCCTTCGAGGTCCTTCAGGATGACGACCGGATCGTGCGTCAGCAAATCGATTCCCAGCTTGTCGACCTTCATCTGCCGCATTCTGGTAAGTCCGACGGGCCAAGGACGAATCCTTCGGTAAGGGTGAACCCCACACCGATGCTTTTCTTTTGTGCTACTCGCCAAATGTCGCAGGTCTCATAGATGGCTCTGGCGTGCGGCATCGTCGGCCTCCCCAATGTCGGTAAATCGACGATCTTTAACGCGCTGACCCGCTCGGCGCAAGCGCTCGCGGCAAACTATCCGTTTGCGACGATCGAGCCAAACGTGGGCGAGGTGCCGGTTCCCGACCCGCGGCTCGAAACGCTGGCTGAGATAAGCGCCTCGAAAAAGATCGTTCACGCGACCGTCCGATTTGTCGATATCGCGGGTCTCGTGCGCGGCGCCGCCAGCGGCGAGGGATTGGGCAACGCGTTCCTCTCCCACATTCGGGAGACCGACGCGATCGCCATGGTGGTGCGCTGCTTCGACGATCCCAACATCACGCACGTCGAAGGCGCGCCCGACCCGCTGCGCGACATCGAAATCGTGGCCATCGAAATGGCGCTCGCTGACTTGGCGACGCTCGGGAAGCGGCGCGAACGGCTCGCGCGCGAGGTGCGTGCCAATCCCAAGCAAGCGCCGCAGCTGACCGCGCTCGACAACCTCGTGCAGGCGCTGGAGAACAACCGTCCGGCGCGCTCGTTCCCGGCCGATTCGGCCGAGGCGGCGCTGGCGCGCGAGCTCTTTTTGTTGAGCAACAAGCCGATGCTCTACGTGGCCAACATCGACGAAGCGCAGATTACGGCGCCCGGCCCGATGGTGCAAGCCGTCATCGCGCACGCCAAGGCCGAGAACAGCCGCACGATCGCATTCTCGGGCAAGATCGAGTCGGAGTTCGCCGGCCTGACCGATGAGGAGGCGCAGGCCTTCCGCGAGGACTACGGGATCGCGTCGGGCGGGCTCGACCGGCTTATCGTTGAGGTCTACGACCTGCTCGGCCTGATGACGTTCCTCACCACCGGCGAGCAAGAGAGCCGCGCTTGGACGATCGAAAAGGGCACCAAGGCGCCGGCGGCCGCCGGGAAGATCCATAGCGACATCGAGCGCGGCTTCATCCGGGCCGAGATCATCGACTACGCCGACTACGTGCAGTACCGCACACCTGAGGCTCTACGGGCGCTCGGCAAGATCCGCAGCGAGGGCAAGGAGTACGTGATGCGGGAAGGCGACGTGGTCGAGTTCCGCTTCAACGTGTAACGTTTGACCGGAAAATTGCGTCTTATTGAGTAGATCGGTTCGCCAAATGGCCAATTGGGGTCGCGAGGCGAGGAGGGGTTATGACGACCACGACAGTTCGGGACGTCTCGGTTTTCGGGGACGCGATGGCCTATTTCGAGGAGGCGGCCTCGCTGCTGAACCTCGAGCCCGGGATCCGGGCGCTCCTGACCCACCCCTCCCGCCAGATCATCTTCTCGATCCCGTTCCAGCGTGACAACGGCAGTCTCGAGGTCTACACCGGCTATCGGGTCCAGTACAACTTCGCCCGCGGGCCGGCCAAGGGCGGCATCCGCTATCATCCGGGGGTGACCCTCGATGAGGTCACGGCCCTGGCGTTTTGGATGACCTGGAAGTGCGCCGTCGTCGATCTGCCGTTCGGCGGCGGAAAGGGCGGCGTCACCTGCGATCCAAGCGAGCTCTCGCCCGGCGAACTCGAGCGCATCACGCGCCGCTACGCGGCCGAGCTCGTCGAGGTCGTCGGCCCCGACAAGGACGTGCCCGCGCCCGATGTCGGCACCACGCCCCAGATCATGGCCTGGTTCATGGACACCTACTCGATGCACATGCGCACGAGCGTGCCCGGAGTCGTCACCGGAAAGCCGGTGGAGATCGGCGGTTCGGCGGGGCGGGTGGAAGCGACCGGCCGCGGCGTGTCGCTCGTCGCGTTCGAAGAGCTGAATCATCTCGGCATCGCGCCCGGCGAGGCGCGCGTCGTCGTGCAAGGCTTCGGCAACGTCGGATCGGTTGCGGCCAAGATGTTCGCGGCGCGCGGCTGCAAGGTGATCGGCATCTCCGATATCAGCGGCGGCTACGTCAACCGTAACGGGATCGACATTCCCGGCGCGATCGCGTACGCGCAGGAGCATCACTCGCTGGAGGGTTATCGCGGGGGCGAGCACGTTTCGAATGAAGATCTGCTCGAAGCCGAGTGCGACGTGCTCGTGCCGGCCGCGCTCGAGAAAGTACTGACCGCCGAAAATGCCGAGCGCATCCGCGCGAAACTGATCGTCGAAGGCGCTAACGGACCGACCACGCCCGAAGCCGATCACATCTTACAGCGCAAGGGCACGGTGATCGTTCCCGACATCCTCGGCAACGCCGGCGGCGTGATCGTTTCGTATTTCGAATGGGTGCAGGACCGTCAGGGCTACTTCTGGCGCGAATCGGAAGTCAACGAGCGGCTCGAAGAATTGTTGCTTACGAACTTCCGCCGCGTGCGCGAAGTCGCGATCTCGCGCAAGATCCCGTATCGCACGGCCGCCTACGTGGTCGCGATCGAGCGCGTCGTGCGCTCGATGAAAATGCGGGGCGTCTACGCCTGATGTGACGGCGGGATGATCTGCTGCATCGAAGGTTCCTGCGTTTCACCGCCGGCCTCTTCGTATGCCGCCAACGTTCCATCGTAGACGCGCACGTCGGCGAAGCCATCGGCGCGCATCCGCTCGGCAATGCGTTCGAGCGTTTCATCGTGCCCGTGTTCCGAGTAGAGGACCACGCGGTCTTCGTGTGAGATCGGCAGCGCGAGGTGCTCGGCTTCGAGTAATTCGCTCGGGCTATAACGGATCGCGCCGCGGATTTCACGCCGGCCCGGTTGCTTGCCCGCATTGATGATCGTCGTGTGCGGATCGTGGGACAGGAGCTCGCTTTCCGATATCGTCATTTGCCCGGTATTCCCACCTAGGGGGCAAACGCAACTTGCGCGCGCAGGCGGATACTGCTGAGGACGGCTGCGATCACGATGCAGGTGCAGGCGACGACCAGCGCCGTCGTCGGCGTGCCGCCCATTTCGAACACGATGGCCACGAACACCGCGCCGAGCGTTTGACCCGTCACGCGCGCGGTCGTCATGACGGCGGCCGCGCGGCCGGTCTTTTCGTGCGGCGCGGAGATGAGGATCGCGCGGTTGTTCGGCGTTTGGAACGTCGCGAAGCCGGCTCCGGCGATACCCGCGAACGTGACGATCGTCCAGACCCCGGGCGCCGCGGGCAATAACGCAAAGCCCGCCAGCCCGGCGCCCATGACGAGGATCCCGAGCGTGCAAAGGATCGAGGCCGGATGGCGGTCGGAGAGACGTCCCATCTGCAGCGCCACGATCAGCGAGGCGAACGGCCATGCCGAGAGCAGCAACCCCGACTCCCACGGCGACTTACCGAGCACGTTTTGAAAGTAGAACGGCAGCGAAACGTAGGCGATGCTCTGGGCCGCATACGTGGCCGACGATGCGATGATCGAGACGCTGAAGATCGGCACGCGAAAGAGCTCGACCGCGAGCAGCGGGTGCGTGAGGCGCAACTGGCGGTGGACGAATAGGCCCATCGCGGCGATCCCGATCGCGCCGGCGGCAGCATCGCCGAGCCCGGGGTGCGGGCGCGCAAAGGCATCGAGCGCATAGAACAACGCGCCGAACGCAAGCGCGGCGAGCCCGGCCGACGGGTAGTCGAGTTTGGCGCCCGACTGCGGAATGTGCGGAAGAAAGCGCCAGCCGAGCACGAGCGCTGCGAGCGCAAACGGAATGATGAACGCAAAGATCCAGTGCCACGACGCGAAGGCCAGGATCAGGCCGCCGAGCGTCGGTCCGCTGACCGTGCCGACGGCGACGAACGTGGTGTTCACGGCGAGCGCGCGGCCGAGTTGTGACGGCGGAAACAGCGCGCGGTTGAGCGTGTTGACGGTGACGATCACGGCGGAGCCGCCGAGACCTTGCAGCACGCGCAACAGCACGAGCACCGTGAAATTCGGCGCCAGCGCGCAGCCGAGCGTTGCGAGCGCGAACACGAACATCCCGCCGAGGTAGAGCCGCTTCGAGCCGCGCGCGTCGCCGGGCCGCGCCGAAAAAGAGCAGCGTCATCGTCGTCGCGAGCTGCACGCCGTTGACGACCCAGATCGACTGGGCCGACGTGATGTGGAAGCTCGTGACGATCGTCGGCAGCGCCGTGTTGGTGATCGAACTCGAGATCGACGTGATGAACGTCCCGAGCGCGGTTGCCGTGAGCGCCAGCAGGCGCCCGGATGGGGCTTTAAGCGAAGGCTTGTTCCGCGTGGTAGGAACTGCGCGACAGCGGACTCGATACGACCTGACGGAAGCCCTTGGAGACGCCGAGATCGCGCAGCCGCGCGAACTTCTCGGGCGTGACGAACTCGACGACCTTGAGATGCCGTTTGGTCGGCTGCAAATACTGTCCCATGGTGAAAATGTCGACGCCGATCGCGCGCGCGTCGTCCATCGCTTGCTCGATCTCGGCTTCCGTTTCACCCAAGCCCAACATCAGCGATGTCTTCGTGTAGCGGACTTTGCCGCTCTTCTTCGCATGATCGAGGATCGCGAGCGACTGCTTGTACGTCGCGCGCCGATCGCGCACGCTCGCCTGCAGGCGGGAAACGGTTTCGAGGTTGTGCGCGAGCACTTCGGGCTGCGCGTCGAGCACGATGTCGAGTGCGGCGAGATCGCCGGCGAAATCACCGGTAAGACATTCGACTTTCGACCCCGGCGATTTTTTGTGGATCTGCCGCACGGTGTTGGCGAAGATCGTGGCGCCGCCGTCGGCGAGATCGTCGCGGTCGACCGCCGTCAAGACGAGGTAGTTCCAACCCAGTTCGGCGACCGCTTCGGCTACGCGTCTGGGTTCGAGCCAATCGACCTCGCCCTTGGGCGAGCCCGTCTTCACGTTGCAGAAGTGGCAGCCGCGCGTGCACGTGTCGCCGAGAATCATGATCGTGGCGGTGCCGGCGCCCCAGCACTCGCCGAGGTTCGGGCACATCGCCTCTTGGCACACCGTGTGCAGATCGAGCCGCTTCACGTTGGCCTTGACGTGCTCGTACGCTTCGCCGCGCGGCAGCTGCACCTTCAGCCACGGGGGCTTGCGCGCTGGTTGCGGGTTGATCAGGTCGATCGTTTCCATGACTCTTTTATCTCGACGCTGCGAGCAGCGGCGCGGTTGCGGAAGCGTCCTCGAAGCGCAGGTTGAATTCGGCTTCGAGCGCCGGCAGCAGCGCATCGCGCGCTTCGGCCCAGCTGACGTCGCGGCCGAGTTCGCGGGTGATCGACGTAATGCCGAACTCGGGCGTTCCACACGGCGTGATCAGGCGGTCGTAGTCGAGCACGGTGTTCGCGTTGAGCGCGAGCCCGTGTAGCGACGTCATCTTTTGCACGGCGAGGCCGACGGCGCAAATCGCCTTGTCGCCGACGTACACGCCGCGATGTTCCTTACGCCCAGCCGCGCTTATCCCGAAGGTCGCGAGCGCCGCAATCACCGCGCGCTCGAGTGCCGAGACGAAGGGCACAACTTCGCGAAAGCGCGGCAGCTTGCGAATCGGGTAGACGACCAGCTGCCCCGGCCCGTGATAGGTCACGTCGCCGCCGCGTTCGACGTCGACGACGTCGACGCCGCGGGCGGCCAGCAGTGGGCGCGCGACGAGCACGTTCTCGTCTTTCGCCCGGCGTCCGAGCGTGATGACCGGATCGTGTTCGACGACGAGCCACGTATCGGGCTCGCGCCCTTCGGCGACGGCTGCGTGCAGCGAACGTTGCAGCGCCCATACCTCACGGTACGGGCGCCGGCCGAGATCGAGCAGCCGGGCCATCGCCGTTTGCGCTTAGACCGCCGCGGGTTGCTTGGCGGGCTTGGGGTTGGGGATGTGGATCGCTTTACCGTGCATCGCTTCGGCCGCGTCCATGATGGACTCGGTGAGCGTCGGATGCGGATGGATCGAAAGGCCGATGTCTTCGACCGTCGCGCCCATCTCGAGCGCGATGAGGCCTTCGCCGATCAACGATTCGGCTTGCGGCGCGACGATGTGCATGCCGAGCAAGAGATCGGTTTTCGCATCGCCGATCAGCTTGATCAACCCGTCGGTCTCGTTCATCGTGCGCGCGCGCCCCGATGCCAAGAGCGGGAACTTCCCGATCTTGATCGTGTAGCCGGCGGCTTTGGCTTCCTCTTCCGAGAGGCCGACGGTGGCGACTTCGGGATCGGTGTAGACGCAGTTCGGAATCGCGACCGGATCGAACGCCGAGGCCTTGTCGCCGGCGATGACTTCCGCCGCCACGACGCCCTCTTTCATCGCCTTGTGCGCGAGCAGCGGGCCGCCGGTAATGTCGCCGATCGCGTAGATGCCGTCGACGGCGGTCTTGCGCTGCGCATCGACGTCGATGAAGCCTTTCTCGTTGATCTTGAGACCGGCCGCTTCGAGGTTCAGCCCGTCGGTTACCGGACGTCGGCCGACGGCGACGAGCACCATGTCGAACTCGCGCGTTTCGGGCTTGCCGCTCGTATACTCGCCGTTGAAGGTGGCTTTGACTTTCTGGTCGCCGGTTTTCTCGATCGTCTCAACCTTGGTCGAGAGCGCGATCTCGATGCCTTGCTTTTTGAGGATGCGGCCGAGCGTTTTCGAGATCTCGAGATCGGTGCCGGTCAAAATGTTGGCCAGCGCTTCGACCACGAGCACGTTCGCGCCGAAGCGCGTATAAACAGTCGCGAACTCGAGACCGATCACGCCGCCGCCGACGATCAGCAAGTTCTTCGGAATGCGTTTGAGCTGCACGGCGTCATCGGAGTTGATGATCGTGTCGCCGTCGTGCGGCCACGCCTTGACGTCGATCGGTGCGCCGCCGGTGGCAATCACGATCGCTTGCGCGGTGTACTCGTCGGTCGTGCCGTCTTTCTTCTTGAGCGAAACCGTGTTCTTGCCGGTGAACGACGCCTGGCCGTACGCAAACGTCACGTTGTTCGCCTTGAACAGCGAATTGACGCCGCCGACGTTGCCCTTCACGACCTTGTCTTTGAACCCGACCACGCCTTCGCGGTCGACTTCGGCCTTCGGCACCTTGATACCGATTTCGGCGGCGTGATCGATCTGGCGCGTGATCTCGCCGACGTGCAGCAGCGCCTTCGTCGGAATGCAGCCCCAGTTGAGGCAAACGCCCCCGACTTCGTCGCGGTCGAAGCACACGACGTTCTTGCCCAGCTGACCGAGGCGGATCGCTGCGTGATAGCCGCCCGGGCCTGCGCCGATCACGAGTGCGTCGACGTTAATTGATGCCATAACTCTCCTAGAACCTAGTGAAAACGAACGTTGGTTTCGTTAAAGAAGTGAGCGGCGCATATCGGCGAGCACGCCCGACAAGAAGGTGACGAACCGGGCCGCTTGCGCGCCGTCGATGACCCGGTGATCGTATGAGAACGAGAGCGGCAAGATCAGCCGCGGGTTGAAGGCCTTGCCGTCCCAGACCGGCTTCATCGACGTGCGCGATGCCCCGAGGATCGCGACTTCGGGCGCGTTGATGATCGGCGTGAAATACGTGCCGCCGATGCCGCCGAGACTCGAGATCGTGAACGTGGCGCCGATCATGTCGCCCATGCCGAGCTTGCCGTCACGCGCCTTCTTCGAGAGATCCGTCATGTCGCGCGCGATATCGAACACGCCTTTCTTGTCGGCGTCCTTGACGACCGGAACGACGAGACCGTTCGGGGTGTCGGCCGCGAAGCCGATGTTGTAGTACTGCTTGAGCACCAGCTCCTCGCCGTCGAGCGAGCTGTTGACGGCGGGGTACTTCTTGAGCGCGGCGACCGATGCTTTGATGATCAACGCCAGCATCGTGAGCTTGACGTCCTTTTGCTCGTTGTTCATCGCGACGCGGAACGCTTCGAGATCGGTCACGTCGGCGTCTTCGCACTGCGTGACGTGCGGGATCATCGCCCAGTTGCGCGCCAGGTTGGGCCCCGAGAGCTTCTGGATGCGCGTCAGCGGGACGCGTTCGATCGGCCCGAATTTTGTGAAATCGACTTTCGGCCACGGCAGCAACTGCAAACCCGTTCCGCCGGCGACGCCGTTGGACGGGGTGGCCGGCGGATTCGCCAGCGTTTGTTTGACGAAGCCTTGCACGTCTTCGCGTGTGATCCGGCCATTGGGTCCGCTGCCGCGCACGGCGCCGAGCGTGACGCCGAGTTCGCGCGCAAAGCGCCGGATCGCCGGGCTCGCGTGAACGATCAGTCCGTTGCCGGCGTGCCCGTTGGTTGCCGCAGGCGTTGCGGGCGCTGTAGCCGCGGGCGCTGCAGCGGCGGCGGGTGCCGGTGCCGGAGTTGCGGGTGCTGCAGCGGCGGGCGCGGGCGCGGTGGGCGCCGCTGCGGGTGCGGCAGCAGAGGCCGCCGTCTCGACGATGGCCAGCACGTCGCCTTGCGAGACTTTGTCGCCGACGCGCACTTTAACGTCACGAATTTTCCCCGCGCTCGTCGCGGGAACTTCCATGGTGGCTTTTTCGCTCTCGAGTTCGACCAGCGGCGCGTCTTTCTCGATCGTATCACCGGTGTTGATGAACACCGTGATCACCGGTACGCCGGTGAAGCCGCCGATATCGGGAACCGTCAGTTCCGTCACGGTCGCGGGGCCGGGTGCCGCAGCACCATTTGGCGCGGGAGCCGCGGCTGGTGCAGATGCTGGTGCCGGTGCGGCTGCGGGTGCCGGCGCCGAAGCGGGTGCGGCGGCTTGCGGTGCTGCCGCGGCCGGCGCGGGAGCTGCCGCGGGTGCCGGAGCGCCGGCAGCGTCGGCCGTCTCAACGCTGATCAGCACGCTGCCTTCGCTGACTTTATCGCCGACCTTCACCTTGATGTCTTTGACCACGCCGGCCAGCGTCGACGGAACCTCCATCGTCGCTTTGTCCGACTCGAGCGTCACGAGCGGCGCGTCTTTCGCGATCGTGTCGCCCGCCGCAACGAGTACCTCGATCACGGGCACATCGTTGAAGCCGCCAATATCGGGAACCTTGACCTCGGCTAGAGCCATGCTTTACACCGTCATCGGATTGGGCTTCTCAACGTCGAGGCCGAAGGCCGCGATCGCTTTGCCGAGCACGTCCGTTTGGATCGTCCCGGCATCTGCCAGAGCTTTGAGTGCCGCAAGCGCGACCCAGCGGCGATCGACTTCGAAGAACGAGCGCAACTGCTCGCGCGTGTCACTGCGGCCGTAGCCGTCGGTGCCGAGCGCAACGAACGGTCCTTTGACGAACTGCCGGATCTGATCGCTGTACGTCTTCATGTAGTCCGTCGAGCAGATGACCGGATCGTTCGTGCCGTTGAGCATGTCGGCAACCCACGATGACCGCGGCTTCTCGGTGGGGTGCAGAAGGTTCCAGCGTTCGGCGGCGAGGCCGTCGCGACGCAGTTCGTTCATGCTCGTCGCGCTGTACACGTCCGCGACGACGCCGTAGTCCTTGAGCAGCCCCACGGCGGCCTCGACTTCGCGCAAGATCGTGCCCGAGCCGAGCAGGCGCACGCGCGGCGCGCCTTTCTTGCCCTCGCCCTTGGCGAGCAGGTAGAGGCCTTTGAGGATGCCTTCCTCCACGCCGGCCGGCATCGCCGGATGGTGGTAGTTCTCGTTCATCACCGTGAGGTAGTAGAACACGTCTTCTTGCTCGCCGATCATACGGCGCAGACCGTCCTGGATGATCACGGCAAGTTCGTAGGCGTAGGTCGGATCGTAGGAGACGCAGTTCGGGATAAACGAGGCCATAATGTGGCTCTGTCCGTCCTCGTGCTGCAGGCCTTCACCGTTGAGCGTCGTGCGGCCGGCGGTGCCGCCCATCAGGAAACCGCGCGAACGCAAGTCGCCGGCGGCCCAGATGAAATCGCCGATGCGCTGGAACCCGAACATCGAGTAGAAGATGAAGAACGGGATCATCTGCTTGCCGTGCGTCGAGTACGACGTTGCGGCGGCCATCCACGACGAAACCGCGCCGGCCTCGTTGATGCCCTCTTGCAGAATCTGACCGGTCTTGTCTTCGCGGTACCACATCAACTGATCCGCGTCTTGAGGACGGTAGAGCTGTCCGAGCGGCTGATACATGCCGACTTGGCGGAACATGCCTTCCATGCCGAACGTGCGCGTTTCATCGGAGACGATCGGCACCAAACGCGGTCCGACGACTTTGTCGCGGATCAGCGCGCTGAGCGCGCGCGAGTACGCCATCGTGGTCGAGAACTCGCGCTCGCCGCTGTCTTCGAGCAGCGCCTTGAACGCATCGAGCTTCGGCACCGGCAGCGGCGCTTCGACGTTGCGGCGGCGTACCGGATACTGTCCGCCGAGCGCGGCTTCGCGCTCGCGCAGATACTCCATCTCGGGACTCTTCTCGTCCGGCCGGATATAGGGGATGTTTTCGATCTCCTTATCCGAGATCGGAATCGAAAAGCGGTCGCGGAACATGCGCAGCTGATCTTCGGCCAGCTTCTTCGTGTTGTGCGCGATGTTCATGCCTTCGCCGGCCGTACCGAGGCCGTAGCCCTTGACGGTTTTGGCGAGGATCACCGTGGGGCCGCCGGTGTGTTCGACCGCGGCTTTGTAGGCAGCGTAGACTTTGTAGGGATCGTGTCCGCCGCGATTGAGCTTCCAGACGTCCTCGTCGGACCAATCGGCGACGAGCGCGCGCGTTTCGGGATACTTGCCGAAGAAGTTCTCGCGCACGTAGGCGCCGTCGCGCGATTTGTACGTTTGATAATCGCCGTCGAGCGTTTCGCCCATCAAGCGCACGAGCGCGCCGGTGGGGTCGTTCGCCAAGAGCGGATCCCAGCGCCGGCCCCAAATCACTTTAAGCACGTTCCAGCCGGAGCCGCGGAAGTGCGCTTCGAGTTCTTGGATGATCTTGCCGTTGCCGCGTACCGGACCGTCGAGCCGCTGCAAGTTGCAGTTGATCACGAAGATCAGGTTGTCGAGGTTCTCGCGCGAAGCGATGCCGAGACCGGCCAGCGTTTCGGGCTCGTCGACTTCACCGTCGCCGATGAAGCACCAGACCTTGCGGCCGCTCGTATCTTCGATACCGCGATCGTGTAGGTACTTCATGAAGCGCGCTTGGTACACGGCCTGCAGCGGCCCGAGGCCCATCGACACGGTCGGGAAGTTCCAGAAATCCGGCAGCAGCCACGGATGCGGATACGAACTCAGACCGTTGCCGTCGACTTCGCGCCGGAACGAATCGAGTTTCTCTTCCGAAAGCCGCCCGTCGACGAATGCCCGCGCGTAAACGCCGGGCGAGGCATGGCCTTGGAAGTAAACGAGATCGCCGCCGTGATTCGCCGACGGCGGATGCCAGAAGTGATTGAAGCCGACGTCCATCAGCGTTGCCGACGATTGGAACGTCGCAACGTGGCCGCCAAGTCCGTCGAAATGTTTGTTCGCGCGCACGACCATCGCCATCGCGTTCCAGCGCGAGTAGTGACGCAGTTTTTCTTCGATGTCGTGATTGCCCGGAAACGTCGGCTGCGCGTGAACCGGGATCGTGTTCACGTACGGCGTCGTCAGCGTGATCGGGATGTCGGCGCCGCGCGTGCGTGCGCGCACCGTCAACGCTTCGATGATTTCGCGCGCGCGCTGCGGGCCCTCAGCAGAAATGACGCCGTCGAGGGCCTCGATCCACTCGTCCGTTTCGCGGGGGTCGGGCTCGGCCGCGGACTTTCCGTTCACGGCGATGGTGGGGGTCGTCACATCTAGCATAAATCTGTCCTCGACGGCCTCTTCGCTGACGTGCGAAGCATTTCTGCAAGACCGTAGCAGCCCGGGACAAGTCGTGTACCGTCCAAACGGGCTGCTAGGCCATCCAATTCAGCAGGCGGACTGCCCTTTATAGGGGATTGGCTCGTTAGCGGCCCGAATTGGATCGCTCGTGACGTCAAATGGCTGGGCTCCCGAGGCCCTCGTCATCGACCGCGAGAGCATCGTGCCGATCTATCGGCAGCTCTACGAGCGGCTGCGCGAGCAAATCCTTACCGGCGCCCTGCCCGAGGGCACGCGGCTCCCGCCCGAACGGGCGCTGGCCGACCGGCTCGGGGTCAACCGCAGCACGATCGTCCACGGATACCGGGAGCTGGTGGCCGACGGCCTGATCGAGCAGCGCGTCGGCTCGGGCTCGCGCGTTGCGCCCTTGCGCGATGGGGTGCCGGAGCGAAGCGCCGCCGGCGTGCCGTGGTGGGTCACGCTGCCGTCGTGGCGGGTGGGACAGTACCCGGCGGTGCTGGGCGAGCTCGCGGCCTCGGAGCATGGTGAGCAGATCGCGTTCGTGCAGGGCGTGCCGCCGGCGGAGCCGTCGCCCTTGGCAGAGCTCTCGGCGTCGTTCGCCCGCGTCGGCGGCAACGTCAACTACGTTCTCACGTACGGCGATAGCGAAGGGTACGCGCCGCTGCGCGAAGCGGTCGCCGCCCGGATGCGCGGGCGCGGCGCCGCGATCGACGCGCGCGACGTGATGATGCTGACCGGCTCGACGCAGGGGATCAGCCTGGTCGCGCAATCGCTCGCGGAACCGGGTGATGAGATCGTCGTCGAAGCGCCGACCTATCCGGGCGCGCTGCAGATCTTCCAGATCCACGGCTTGCGCGCGATCCCCGTCCCGGTCGACGAGCAGGGCGTGCGCGTCGATCACATCGAGGCGATCCTGCGCACGCGGCGCCCGCGCTTCATTTACACGATGCCCTCGCTGCACAATCCCACCGGCGTGACGCTCAGCGAAGAGCGCCGCGAGCGGCTCGTCATGCTAGCGCGGCGCTGGGGCGTGCCGATCGTGGAAGACGATCCGTACGGCGAACTCGCGCAGTCGTCGCTCGCGCCGCTCATTGCGCGCGGCAGCGACGACGTCATCTATCTCTCGAGCTTCAGCAAAACGATCGCGCCGTCGCTGCGGCTGGGCTGGATGGTCGCGCCGCGCACGATCTACGATCGCCTGCTGTTGCGCAAACAATCGTACGACATGGCGACCAGCATGTACATCCAAGCCGGTGTCGACGACTTCATGCGCACCGCGTACGACGCGCACATGCGCGCGCTGCGCACGGAGCTGGCGACGCGCCGCGCGATCGCGAACGCGGCGATCGCGAAGTACTGGCCGCCGACCTTGCGTGTCGATCCGAACGCCGACGGCTATTACGTATGGGCCGGCGCACCGCGCGAATTTCGCGCTCGCGCGCTGTTGGCCAGCGCGGAACGGCTGGGCGTGTCGTTTCTGTTCGGTGAAGCGTTCTTCGCGCAGGGCGGCGGCGACCACCACATCCGCCTCGCGCTGACCCCGGTGCCGCGCGAGGCGATCGAAGAAGGTATCGCGCGGATCGGCCGGGTCGTTTCGGCATGACCCCCGGTTCGCTGCTCGACTGGTACCGCGTGCACGGCCGAGCGCATCTGCCCTGGCGGCAGACGCGCGATCCGTATCGCATCGTGGTCAGCGAATTCATGCTGCAGCAAACGCAAGTCGATCGCGTGATCCCGCTCTACGAAGCGTTCATCGCGGCCTTTCCGGATTTTGCAACGCTCGCCGCGGCCGAGGCCGGCGACGCCATGCGAATGTGGCGTGGGCTCGGCTATAATTCGCGCGCGATCAGGTTGCATGCGCTGGCGCGCGCCGTCGTCGAACGGCACGGCGGTGCGTTGCCGAGCGATCGCGTCGCGTTGCTCGCGCTACCCGGCATCGGACCGTATACGGCGTCGGCCGTGCGAGCGTTCGCGTTCGAACTCGACGACGTCGCGCTCGATACGAACATCCGCCGGATCGCGCACCGTACCGGCTTCGGCCTCGAATATCCGGCGTCGCTCGCCTCCGACGCCGAACTCGACGCCCGCGCCCGCGCCGCGCTCGAACCCGGCACGGCGCACGACTGGAACTCCGCCATGATGGACGTCGGCGCCACGATCTGCACCGCTCGCGCGCCCAAGTGCCTGCTATGCCCCCTGCGCCCCGGCTGCGTCGCGGCGCCCGTCGATGCGGCCGCACTAGCCGTGCTGGCGCGCGCAAACAGCCGCCGCTCGCCACAAGAGTCGATCCCGTTCGAACGCACCACGCGCTTCCTGCGCGGCCGCATCATCGACCGCCTACGCGACGTCCCCCGCGGCGATTCACTGCGCGTGGACGAACTGATTGCCTCGCTCGCTACGATCGTCCCCGCCGACCGCATCACCGAAATCCCCGTCATCGCCGACGCCCTCGAACGCGACGGCATCATCGAACAAACCGCCGGCACCCTAAGGCTGCGCTAACAACAATTGTCATCCTGAGCGAAGCGTCACTCACCGTTGGGGCATTGCCCTGGCGCGTTGCCAACATCGTGGCTCGTTCCTCGTCGGCGCGCCCTACGGCGCTTCGCTCGACAATGACAATGACAAAGACAATGACAGTGAAGAATTTACGGCTTTTTTTGAACGATTTTGCCGAGGCCGTTGACGCGGTCCATCCAGCGGGGGAGGTCGGCGTAGCGTTCTTCTTTCCAGGGGTCGGCGTTGTTGTTGTAGCCGCGCGTTTCCCAGAAGCCGGGTTCGTCGTGATCGGTGAACACGATGCGGTGTAGCCACTTCGCGCTCTTCCAGAAATAGAGTTTGGGCACGAGCATGCGCACCGGTCCGCCGTGCACCGGCTCGATCGGCTGCCCGTCGTACTCCCACGCCACCAAGACGTCGTCGTCAAGCATCGCCGAGAGCGGAAGATTCGTCGTGTAGTCGTTGTCGGCGACTTGAATGACGTGCGTGACTTCCGGTGCGGGATTGGCGCGTTCGACCAACGTGCGGAAGAGCGTGCCGCGCCAGTACGTCGCTTTCTTCGACCAGCGCGTGACGCAGTGAATGTCGCCGCGATATTCGGTCGACGGCAGAGCACGCAATTCATCGTACGAAAGCTCGAACCGGTTCTCGACAAGACCGGTGAAACTGAGCCGGTACGTCTTCGGATCGATCTCCGGTACGCTGCCGACGTGAAGCACCGGAAACTTCTGGGTCAAGACCTGACCGGGCGGAAGCGTCGGGTCTTTCTGTTTCATGAACGGCGCCATGGAGTCTGTGACCGGCCCGATGGCATAATTGGTGGCGGTCCCTCGCCAAGCTCGGGATGACGGAGGGGTGAGGGCGAACGGGGGGTCGGGTGACGATTCCGTTTCCCAAGCGTAAGGTGACCCGTGCGGTCGCTGAGGCCGAGCTGGCAATTCTCGAAGCGACCTACCCGCATGCGCAGACGGAGCTGGAATTCGGCAACCCGTTCGAGCTGCTGATCGCGGTGATACTCTCCGCCCAATGCACCGACAAGCGCGTCAACCTGACGACGCCGTTCTTGTTCGCGCGCTATCCCGATGCGGCGGCCCTAGCTGCGGCGAAGCAAGAAGACGTTGAAGGGATCATCAAATCGTGCGGCTTCTTCCGGACCAAAGCGAAGAACATCATCGCTGCCGCGCGCGGTCTGGTCGAGGTGCACGGCGGCGAGGTTCCGAGCGACCGGGCCGAACTCGAAGCGCTGCCCGGCGTCGGCCGCAAGACCGCCAACGTCGTGATGTCGGTCGTCTTCGAAGCCGCGGCCTTTGCCGTCGACACCCACGTGTTTCGCGTTTCGCACCGGCTGGGACTTACGCTCGGCACCACGCCGCGCGCGGTTGAAACCGACGTCACCAAACTCGTGCCGCCCGAGAAGTGGCGCCATGCGCATCACTGGCTGATATTGCACGGGCGCGCCATCTGCAAAGCACCGACGCCCTTATGCGCGCAGTGTCCGGTGACGATGTGCCCGTCGCGACCGCTCGTGGCGCGCGCGTTTGCGGCGAAGCTTAAAAGCGCATCGGGCCGGGCGCGTCCAAGTGCGCCGGCCGCGGCAGCTCCGCGTCGGCGGAAATCGCCTTCAGCAACGCGGAGCCGGTGAGCGCGTCGCCGTACCCTTCCTCGGTGGAGAGTTTTGAGAGGTTGATCAACGCCGGCACGCTCGCCGAGGTGTCGAATTGATATTCGCCGTCGAGGTCGAGGCCCGCGACGATCACCAGTTGCCGTTCGCGGTCGAGGTCGAGGCTGATTCGCTTGGGCCCGAACCGCAAGCGCAGTCGCAGGGGCTTTTCCAGCCGCACGAACGTCACGCCGTTTTTGCCGAGGATCGAGTTCAAGCGCTTCGCGCCGACGGCCAGTACGTCGGCCAGCGCGGCAAAGCGCGACTCGTCATCGTCGCCGGCCGGCTGTGCGCCGTCGGCGGTGGCGGAGTCGATCGCCGCGCCCAAATCGCGGCGCGCGCGAATGCGTGTCGCCATCGCCACGATCGGGTTTTGGAGGGGTTCGTCGTGCTCGGCCATTGCCGGTCATAATGGAGTTGATTGCGACGTCGGTTGCGCGTTCGGCAGCCGGGCCCGAACGCGTGTGGGCGGTTTTGATCGACGGCCTCCGGTGCCGGCATTGGAGCCCGGCGACGGAGTGGATGCTCATCGAGGGGCCGCTCGCGCCCGGAACGGTCGTCACCATCAAGCGCAAGCGCGCCCGCCAGACGGCGTATCGCATCGTAGCGGCCGAGGCGCCGCAGCGGCTGGCGATCGCGCTGACCTTCGGCCCGGCGGCATCGATGCACATTACGTGGACGCTCGAGCCCGACGGCACCGGAACCCTGATCCGTCAGACGATCGAAACCGCAGGCGGCTTGCGGCGCTGGCTGACGAACCCGCAGGCACGGCGCGGAGCCGTCGCGTGGAACGACGATCCCCTCCGGCTCGCCGAAATCGCTAGCGTGGGTACAGGCGTGACGTAGTGGATTCGCAATCGGCATCGCTTCCGAAGGTCCAGCTGAACCGCTGGCAGACGCTACGACTTACGGTCGTCGGCATCGTCGTCGCGTTCATGGTGCTCCGGGTGGTGCCGGACGTCTACCGCTTCATCGTGCCGCTGGGCACCTTCAACTACGCGACCGACGATAACGGCGTCGTCATCAAGGTGGCGCCCACGCGGGAGAAAGGCACCGACCCGCTGCTGGTGGGCGACAAGGTGCGCATCGATCGCATCCGGCCCTTCGACCGCAAGCCGGGCATTGCGCGCATCGGCTTCACGCAGTACAACTTCGACCGCTGGCTGCCGATCGAGCGCAACGGCGTCGAGCGCGTCGTTCATCTCAAGGCGATCACGGAGACGATGGCGGCCCGCGCGGTCGTGGGCTTGCGCATCCTTCTCTACGTGACGGCCGTGTGCTCCGCTGCGCTGCTGCTGATCGTCAACCCGCGGCTAGCGACGTTCGCGTTCTTCGTGTTCTGCTTGGGCGGCGCCGAGCCGACGACGTTTACCGATACGCTGTTCGATCCGCCATGGCGTGAGATCCCCGCTTGGATCGGCGACACGATTTCGGGGCAAGCTCCGTTCGCGCTGCTGCTCTTCGCGCTGTGCCTGGCCGTTCGCAGTCATCGCGCGCGCTTCGCGATCGCCGCGGTCGTCGGCGTCCTCGCGCTCGCGTTCGGCACATTACACGCCTACGACTCGTGGCGCGTCACGTACGGCGCGCTGCCGGCCGAGACGTATCGCTTCATTTACGCGCGCGCCGAGACGATCACGAACGTGTTCACGGCGCTCGCTTTTGCCGCCGCGTTCATCCGCGCGCGCGGTGCGGAACGGCAGCGCGCCGCCTGGATCATCGCTGCGTTTGCCGTGGCGGGCGCGGGCCGGATTCTCTCCGAGCGGTTCTTCCCGGCGTACTTGAACTTCTGGGAAAATGGCACGCTGCTCTCGCTCTCGATCATCCCGGTCGTGGTGGTCTGGATCGCGGTCGTCAAACACCATTTCTTCGACGTCGATTTCATGGTCAGCCGCGCACTCGTCTACACCGCGATCACGGCGGCGGTGCTGTTCATCGTCGGCGGCGCGGAAGAACTGCTGACATATCTCTTTTACAACAATACCAACCTCGCTTACGGGTTCACGATCGCCGTGTCGCTGGTGGTCGGTTCCACCTTCGGCCGCGTTCGCGATTTCCTCGAGGGCTTCGTCGACCGGTTCATCTTCCGCGAGCGGCACGCGCAGCGCAAGTCGCTCGAGCGGGTCGCGGCCCAGTTGCTCGATGCCGATGACGCCGCCGCGGTCTACAGCGTGCTATTGCACGAAGTCCCGAGCATCCTCGACCTCTCGTTCAGCGGTATCATGATGCGGCTGGCCGACGGAGGCTATACGCTCGCTCACGAGTGGAATTGGCCGCCCGAATGCGTGAACGAGCTGAGCCCCGACCATCCGCTAACTCGCGACATTTACAAGTCGCGTGGCGTGCTGCCCGAAGACGCGGTGCGGTCGACGATGGTGAAGGCGCTCTTTCCGAACGACCGCCTGACCTACGCGGCGCCGCTCTACTTCGACCGCAACGTGTCGGCGCTCGTCCTCTACGGCCATAGCGTGTCCGGGCTCGACATCGATCCGCAAGAGCGCATCACGCTGATTCGGCTGATGTCCAACGCCTCGATCGCGCTGAACGCGATCGAACTGGCGATGTACCGCGACGCGTTCACCGAGGAAGCGGCGCTACACCGTCAGTGACCGACGCCCTGGTAGCGCTGCAGCCCTAAACGCCAGAACAGGTAGGCAACGATCAGGAAGACGACGCCGATCAGCGGCGTGAGCATCCCGACCGCGAGCGGGAGGCCTAAGCCGTTGTCCGTCTTGTGCAAGAAGTACGATGCCGGGAAGTAGTTCATGAATCCGAACGGGATCACGAACGCCAGCAGCAGCCGAACGCCTTTGCCGTAGATGCTGAGCGGATAGCGCGTGAACTCTTGCTCCAGTTGCAACACGATCCAGCGCAGCGCGTCGACCTGCACGAACCAGAACGCGACGGTCGAGATCAGCAGCGCGATGCTCAGGTCGATCAGCGCGCCGCCGGTCACAACGAGCGCGATCAGCGCCACGAAACCGGCCGTTACCGCCAGGTGATTGGCCGCGATCGCCACCACGAGGAACGCGATCGCGAGGACGAGCTCGTCGGGAAAGATCGCGCCGGGGGTAGAGATCACCTGAAAGAGTTCGTCGAGCGGGCGCACCAGCAGCCGGTCGAACTCGCCGTCGCGAATCCACTGCGGGATCTCGCCGACGGTCGAAAAGAACGTTGCGTTGAGCGCGTGGGCCGTCATCCACAGCCCGTAGAGAAACGCCATGTTGCGAAAGTCCCAGCCGTTCATCGACGGGAACGTCGTCAGCATCACCCACAACGCCGCAATCGCGGTCGCGTGGTAGACGATCGTGAAGCCGAACCACAGCAGAAAGTTCGTGCGGTATTCGAGCGTCGTGAGCAAGTTGATGCGCCAGTACTGGCGATAGACTTCTCGCATCAGCCGCCCTGCACGATCACGCGCCGGGCGCCCGCGCGCCAGATCACGGTCGCGATCAACGCAAGCACGGCGATCCAAAGCACCTGCAGGCTCATGTATTGAACGTACTGTTCGGGCTTGATTTGGCCGATGTAAATCAGCAGCGGCGTCGAAAACATCGAGGCGAACGGCAGCGCCACGATCGCTTGCTGGATGCCGGCCGGAAAGAACAGCAGCGGCACGATGCCGCCGCCGAGCAGATCGGTCACCCAGGTGAGCATCAGCTGTACGGCGCTGATCTCGAGCGTCCAGAACGCGATGCAATTCAGGGTGAAGTTCAGGAAGAAGCCAACGAAGTACGCGAGGAAAAAGCTGACGAGGAAGGCACCGAAGACCGCCGCGCTCGGCACGTCGATGTGGACGATCAAGAGCGCGAGCGCGAGCGACGGCACGATCAGCGCGGCGTGGAAGAGCACTTCGCCCGTGCCGTCGGCGAAGAGGTAGAGCGGAACGCTGATCGGTTTCATGAAGTCGACCACGATGCTGCCGTCGTGCAGCTTGTCGTGCAAGAGGCTCGTCTGATCGATGTCGAGGATCATGCCCATCAACAGCGCGACGGCCGAATACGTGATGATCGCGTGCAGCGGGACGCCGTGGGGCGCCGCGTTGCGCGCGTAGAGTGCCACCCACACGACGCGCAGCAGGTAGACGCGCACGGCGAGCGAGCCGATGCTGGTGAAAACTTCGAAGCGATAGGTCGCTTCGCGCGCGATCGCCTTCAGCATGAATTGGAAGTACGGTTCGAGCGCGAGCAGCATCAGGCTTCCGGCACGTGGGCGGGCGGCTTGGCGTAGCCCTCGAGATAGAGCCGGCGCACGATTTCTTCCATCTCCGGTTCGACGATGGCGACGTCGGTGATCGCGTAGCGTTCGGTTACGCGGCGAATCAGCGCTTCGGCCGTGGTCGCGCGGCGATCGAAACGAAGCCAGACGATCGGCGCCTCGCGGTGTTCGATTTCGACGCCGGGCAGCGTGAAGCCGGGCTGCGGGTCTTTGAAGTGAACGACGAGCGTGCGGTGGGTACCGTACTCATCACGCAAACGTTCGAGCTTGCCGTCGTAGATCACCGTGCCCTCATCGATGAGGACGATGCGCTTGCAGAGGCGCTCGACATCGGCGAGATCGTGGGTCGTGAGGATCACCGTGGTACCGAGCCGTTTGTTGATGTCGGCGATGAATGCACGGATCGCTTCTTTGGCCACCACGTCCAGTCCGATCGTCGGCTCGTCGAGGTAGACGATCTTCGGATCGTGCAGCAGAGCCGCGGCGAAGTCGCCGCGCATACGCTCGCCAAGCGAGAGCTGACGCACCGGCGTTGCCATGAACCGGTCGAGATCGAGGATCTCGACGAAGTGCGCGAGGTTCTCGCGGTAGCGGTCGCGCGGCACGCGGTAGATCGCGCGCAGCAGTTCGAACGACTCGCGCAGCGGCAGATCCCAATACAGCTGGCTGCGCTGGCCGAATACGACCCCGATGTTGCGGGCGTTCTGGCGGCGCTTCTCGTGGGGCACGATGCCGGCCACCTCGATCGAGCCGGAGGTCGGGACGAGGATCCCGGTCAGCATTTTGATCGTGGTCGACTTGCCCGCCCCATTGGGACCGATGTAGCCGACCACCTCGCCTTGCTCGACGGACATGCTCACGTCCTCAACGGCGACTTTTTCCTCGTACTCCCGCGAGAAAAGCGCCCCGATGGCTCCCCCCAGACCCTCGCCGCGGACAACCGAGCGGAACGTTTTCCGCAGAGCCCGCGTTTCGATGATTGGCATCAGGGAGCGATTCCCTGAGGCGGCGAAGCCTCCCGGCACACCGGCTCACCGTTTGTGTCCGGTTCCTTTTCTACGGAAAAGGTCCGGGTTGCGCGGCAGAGAAGCGACGCCGAGGGAACTTTCGTTCTTTGAGCGGAGGACTTCGCGACATTATTTACCGGAAGGGGGTGAGGTTCCATGGCCGCTAAGAAAAAAGCAATGAAGAAAAAGACGATGAAGAAGACCCCGAAAAAGAAGTAAATACCGATCCGTTTTTTAGCTCTTATTCGAGAACCGAGCACGTGGCGTAAGCCGCGTGCTCATTTTTCATTTGCCGCGGCCGACCATCGAGCGGGCGATCACGATGCGCTGGATCTGCTGAGTTCCCTCGTAAATTTGCGTAATTTTGGCGTCGCGCATCATTCGCTCCACGGGGTATTCGGTTGAATAGCCAAACCCGCCGAGTAACTGCACGGCATCCGTCGTAACGCTCATCGCTACATCGCCGCATTTGAGCTTTGCGATCGCCGACCACGTCGTGAGATCGTCGTCGCCGGCGTCGCACTTGCGCGCCGCTTCGTAGAGCAAGAGCCGGGCCGCCTCGACCTCGGTCTTCATGTCGGCCAGCATGAATTGCAGGCCCTGTTGCTGTGAGAGCGGCTTGCCGAAGGCGACCCGTCCCTTGAGGTACTCGGTCGCGTATTCGAGCGCGCCGGTGGCGATGCCGAGCGCTTGCGCCGCGATGCCGGGGCGCGATTTGTCGAGCACTTTCATGGCGATCTTGAAGCCGCCCCCTTCGGGGCCGAGCATGTTCGCGGCCGGCACGCGGCACTCGGTGAAGACGAGTTCGACCGTCGGCGAACCCCGGATGCCCATCTTTTTCTCGAGCTTCCCGACCGCGAAGCCCGGCGTGCCCCTCTCGACGACGAACGCGCTGATGCCGTTCGCGCCTTTCTCGGGATCGGTGACGGCGAAGACGGTCACGATGTCGGCGATGCTGCCCTGGGTGATCCAGATCTTCGTTCCGTCGAGCACGTAGTCGTCGCCGTCGCGGCCCGCACGCATGCGCATCGAGCCGGCCGCGTCGGAGCCTGAGCCCGCCTCGGTGAGCGCATACGCCGCCACCCATTCACCGCTCGCGAGTTTGGGCACGAAGCGCTGCTTTTGTTCTTCGCTGCCGCCGATGAGGATCGGCAGCGCGCCCAGCTCTTGCACGGCGATGATTAGGGCGCTCGACGCGCACGCCTTCGCCACTTCTTCGACGACCTTAACGTAGGTCGCGAACGTGCCGCCGAGGCCGCCGTATTCCACCGGAAACGGAATCCCGAAGAGGTCGTTCTGCGCGAACAGCTTCTGGATGTCCCACGGGAACTCGCCGGTCGCATCGATCTCGGCCGCACGCGGTGCAACCTTCTCGCGCACGAGCTCGCGCACGGCATCGAGGATTAGCGCCTCCTCGTCGTCGTTCGGACCGCTGGTTAGTGCCATGCCCGCGTCGATTCGACCGTCAGCTTGCGCCGGCATGCCGTAAGGAGGGCAAGCATGCCAGCGTTAGTGTATAAACAAATCGAGCTTGAGAACCGAAGGGCTCTTAAAGCATGCACGGGGGGTGAGGGTGCTCCCTGCGGATAGGGTTCCAACGTGACAGCTTTCGTCGGGTGGCGATCTGTTTTTGCTACGCTCGCGGCTCTGACCGTCGTTACGGGGCTCGGGTTAGCTTTCGCGCGGGGGCATAACGAAACGGTCAACGCGTTCGTGCCCGCGACCCTGTTTTTGGCGGCGCTGTTCGATTTCGCGACGTTTGCGATTTTAACGGCGTCGGAGCGCGTCGACGACGATCGGCCCAACCTGATCCTCGCCGCCGCATTCATGGCAGCGGGCACATTTGCGCTCGTGAGTCTCGCGGTCGTCCCACCGCTTCCGGGCGTCCCGGCGCTGGTACCGGCGCCGGCGGGCTTTTCGCTGTGGATCTACTGGCTCGGCCACACCTACGTCGGCATCGCCGCACTCGTTTACGCCCAACTCCGTTCCATCGGACCCCGCCACCGCGACGCGCGCTTTACCAGTGCCGTAGCTGCGGGCGCCTTGGCTCTGTTCGCGGCCGCTGTGGCCGCGGCACTCACCGGCAGCGCGCTCGCACCCCTCGGAGCGTTGTTCGCCGCTCTCCTAGCAGGGGCGGTCTGCGCCGCGGGATGCGTCCGCCTGGCCTTGCTGCCGGAAAAGAACGCCGTCGAACGCGCGGTCGCAACGATGCTGTTGGCCATGACGCTCGACGTTGGAGTCGCGTGGGTGGCCGGCCATCGATTCACGTTTGGCTGGAGCGCGTCGCGGGTGTTGCTGCTTTTGGGCTCGGCCCTCGTCTTCTCTGCCGTGCTGCGGCGGCTCCTCGCCGAGCACGCACGCCTGCGGGACGTCGAGCAGGCGTTCGCGTCTGCGAGCCGCCGCGCAGCGCGTATTCGCGCGCTGTGGCATGTGTCGTCGAGCGACGCGCTCAACGATGCCGAGCACCTGCAGGCCGTCCTCGATGCCGGCCGCACTGCACTGCGCGTCGATCACCCGATTTTCGGCATGATCTACCAAATCGAAGGTGACGAGGTCGTCGTGAACGCGATCTCCTGGTCGGGAGATGCCGAAGCGCATGCGGCGGCGCTGGCGGTCTTCGCTCCTTCCGTGCGCTTCCCGATCGGTCAAACGGCAGCGACGGAGCTCGTTTCGAGCGGCCGCACGCGTCACTGGAACGACATCGATCCACACGATCCGCCATCCGGGTTGATCGGATTCGCGCAATGGACGAACGTTGTCGCCGCCACGTTCCAGATTGGGCGCGTAACGTATATTCTCGCGTTTGGAACGAGCGTTCCACTCGCGTCCGAGCCGTTCGCTGAAGACGATCTCGCCTTCGTCGACGTACTCGCATCGCAACTCTCGCATCGTTTCTATGAACGCGAGCAGCTGGCGCGGATTCGCTACCAAATGGAGCACGACGCGCTTACGGGCCTGTGTAATCGGACCGAGTTCCGTAAAGCAGTACGCGAACGGGTAAGCGCCGGGAGCCCGTTTGCCGTAGTTATGCTCGACTTAGACGGCTTTCGCTTTATCAACGAGACTGCCGGCCATCTCATTGGTGACGAGATTTTGGTTGAAGTCGCGGCAACGCTCTCCGGCTTGCGCGAAGGCGACGTCGTGGCGCGTTTGGCCGGCGACGATTTCGGCATCGTCATGAATGACATCGGGAAGAACGGCACGCTCGCCGCCGGACTGCAGCGCTACGCAGCGGTGTTCGACCGTCCGTTTCATACCGGCGATCGCGAAGGGAAACGCTTCCTGCCGGTTGCGGCCTCGATCGGAGCAGCGGTCTTTCCCAACGACGGGAAGACGGTAGACGACTTGGTGCGATGCGCCGACGTTGCGCTCGATGCCGCAAAGCAGCGCGGCGGGGGAACGACGGTTCTCTATGCCGATTCGATGGCGGCGACGAGCAACGACCTCTACCGGTTCCGGGGCGAACTGGTGGAGGCGTTTCAAACCGACGCCTTCATTTTGGAATACCAACCGACGTTCGATCTGAGCACTGGCCGTACGGTGGGAGCAGAAGCACTAGTACGCTGGGATCATCCGCGGCGGGGCCGGCTACAACCGGCGGAGTTCGTCGAGTTCGCGGAGCGGTCGGGGCTCGGCGGCCGTCTCGCACGATGGGTGCTGAGACGGGTGTGCGATGACCTGGGACCACTCGAACTGCCGCCGGGATTCCGGTGCTATTTTAACCTCCCGGCGCATCTCTTGGACGATCCGGCGTTTTTAACCGAGTTGGAAACCCAGCTCGAGGGCGTTCCGAGCCTGGCGCGGCATCTCGGGGTCGAGATCACCGAGAGCGAAGCGATGCAAAACGCGGAGCGAACCGTTCAGGCACTGCGGAACATCCAGGAAATCGGCCTACGAGTCGCGATCGACGATTTCGGTACGGGCTACTCGTCGATGGCGTATCTCAAGCGTTTTCCGATCGACGTCGTCAAGATCGACCGCTCGTTCATATCCGGTTTACCGGACGACGAGAAGGACGCCGCTCTCGACGAGATGTTTCTTCAGCTGACTCGGCAATTCGGATTCGTGAGTCTGGCTGAAGGCATCGAAACCGAGAACCAAGCGGCTTGGCTGCGCGGTCACGGATGCATGCTCGGGCAAGGCTTCCTCATGTCTCGGCCGCTGCCGGTCGAGGCCTTTGTAAACCACATGCAAGCCGAGAAAATGCTCGATTCGCTTTCGATCGAGTCGGCAACGTTATAGGGAGCTAATTTCGGAGCAACGACGATGTCTTCAAGCGAGAGACGTTTTCAGCTGTTCATTTCCGGGCGTTCGCCGAATTCGCAATCGGCGGTCGCCAACATTCGGCGCACGATGCAACGTGCAAAGTTCGCGTCGATCGAACTCGAGACGATCGACGTCAACCAGCGTCCCGAACTCGCCGAGGACGCCCACGTCGTCCGAACGCCGACGCTGATCTGTTACGAAGGCGCAGTGGAGCGCCGGCTGATCGGCGACTTGAGTTCGGAGGCGGAGCTCATGTCCTTTTTGGAGGGCGATGAGGCCGGCTAGATACCGTCCGGAACGCTCATCACGATCGGCGTGCCGGGGACGGTCAGCTTCGCGCCGGTCGCCGCGCGTACGTCGTCGACGCTGACGCCGGGCGCGACTTCGCGCAGCACGAGGCCGTCCGGCGTGATGTCGATCAGCGCGAGGTCGGTCGCGATCTGCTGCACGACGCCCTTCCCCGTAAGCGGCAGGTCGCAGCGCTCGAGGATCTTGTGCGCGCCGCCTTTTGCGGTATGCTCCATCATCACGATCACGCGCTTCGCACCGTGCACGAGATCCATCGCGCCGCCCATGCCCTTGACGACTTTGCCCGGGATGACCCAATTTGCCAAGTCGCCGTTGCTCGCAACCTGCATCGCACCCAATACGGCGATGTCGACTTTGCCGCCGCGGATCATGCCGAATGATGTGGCCGAATCGAAGAACGACGCGCCCGGCAGCACGGTCACGGTTTCCTTGCCGGCATTGATCAAATCGGGATCTTCCTCGCCCGCGTACGGGTAGGGGCCGAAGCCGAGAATACCGTTCTCGCTCTGCAGTACCACGGTAACGCCGGCCGGAATGTAATTCGGAATCAGCGTCGGCAAACCGATGCCTAGGTTGACGTAGGCACCGTCGCGCAGTTCGCGCGCCACGCGCGCGGCGAGTTGGTTTCGCGTGAGCGCCACGCTATGCTCCTTGGCTCTGGCCGGGACGGGGGCGCGTCGTGACGCGCTCGATGCTCTTGCCGGCGCTGCCCACTTCCACGACGCGCTGGATGAAGATGCCGGGCAGATGCACCGCTTCGGGATCGATCTCGCCCGGCTCGACGAGCTGCTCGACTTCCGCGATCGCGATCTTCCCGGCCATCGCGCACAGCGGGTTGAAGTTGCGCGTGGCTTTGTGAAACACGAGGTTGCCGTGACGGTCGCCGATGCTGGCCCGCACGAGCGCGAAGTCGCAGACGATGCCCTCTTCGAGCACGTACTCACGGCCGTCGAAGACGCGCGTTTCTTTCTTCGGCGACGCCACCGCGACGCTGCCGCCGGAACCGTAGCGCCACGGCAAGCCGCCGTCAGCGACCAGCGTGCCGACGCCGGCCGGCGTGTAGAACGCCGGAATGCCCGAACCGCCGGCGCGCATGCGTTCGGCGAGCGTGCCTTGCGGCACGAGTTCGACTTCGATTTCCCCGCCCAGATACTGGCGTTCGAACTCTTTGTTCTCGCCGACGTACGAACTGATCGTGCGGCGAATGCGCTTTGCGCCGAGCAGTACCCCGAGGCCCTTGCCGTCGACGCCGCAGTTGTTCGACACCGTGACGAAATCGGTCGCACCGGTTGCGTAGAGGGCCTCGATCAGGTTGAACGGGATGCCGTTTAGTCCGAATCCGCCCACGGCGAGCGAAGCGCCGCTGGGGATATCCCGCACCGCTTCGGCGCACGTTGCAATGACCTTGTCCATATCACGCGACCTTCAACGCAACGCGATCGACATCCGGTCGAGCCGCCATGCGGCAAATCCGGCTAAGACGGCGGCTTCGAGCAACGTCGCCGCGCCGGCCACGAGCAGCGCGACCGTGACGGTGTGTTCGAAAATCCCGAACACCAAGCCCGCCGCCAGCGGCGGGAGGATCAGCACGTACCCGAGCAGCAGGCGCACGAACAGCAACGGGCCGCGCTGATCGATGTCGTTCGGCAGCAACGCGTAGGATGCGTAACCGATCGCGCCGGCCAGCAAGATCGTGCACGGTCCGATCACGAGCGCGGCGACGACGAGCGGCACGCCGCCGCGTCCGGCCGCAAGTCCGATTCCCGCGAGCACGCACCAGCCGATCAGCCGCCAGCCTTGCGCGAAGCCGAGCGCGCACAAACGTTCGAACAGCGTCGCATCCGAAAGCCAAAAGAGCGGCCGGCGCAGCTCGGCTGCGAGCGACGCCGCGCGCATCACGGCCAGGATGAACACGATGTTCACCAGCGGCGACGCGAAGGCGATCAGCGTTTCCGGGCTGTTCGAGCGCACGAGCAACGCGATCGCGTAACCGCCGAAGAGCGCGAGCGCCGTTTCGATGCTCGTCGAACGCACGCTGGTGGTGCGGCGGTATTCGGTCCAGGCCCGCCAGATGAAGATCGCGACGCCGCCCGGCGCTCCGCGCACGGTCGACTCCACCCGCACGGTGGGCGGCGCCGGCGGTGTGCGCATCGCCCAGCCGAACGGCCGCGAACGCAACCGCTCGGTGCGCGCGAAGCGCTTCATCGACAGCTCGTAGAGCTCGGGATACGCGTCGCGCGCGGCGTGGGCGACGTAGGTGAACAGCACCGCGGTGGCAACGAGCAGCAGCGCGATCGCGGCGCCCCCTTCACGCCCTCCGGCGGCCAGAATCGTGCCCGGCTGCCAGGCCGGCAGGCCGCGCGCGAACGCGACCGCTCCCGGCACGCTCGCGAAAAACGTATCGGCGGCATCGCGGACGATGACCAGCACGCCGGCAGCGATGCACGCTGCGCCCGCAGCGATCGCAAGCGGGATCACGCGCGGCGGAAGAAGCTGGCGCGCCAGAGGCACCGCCGCGATGAACGCGAGCGCGACGCAGAGCAGCACGAGGTCGCGCACGAGGGCGGCTGCCGGCAGCGCGGACGGCAGATAGACCACGGCGATGTACAGGAGCCCGATCGCTTGGCGCGCGCCGCCGCGTACGATCTGCCGCGTCTGCACGTAGAGCGTCGCGATGAACGGCTCGGCCGGGGAGTCGATGATGAACCGGGCCTCGGCCGGATGGGCGAAGAGACCGGCGTAGCGATCGCCGAACGCGAGGACCGCACCGAAAGCCAAGATGATGATGCTGACGATCGTATCGAGGACGGAGCGATTGCCGATCAAAGGTCCGTGGCCGGCGATGCCGTTGGCGTGCGCGGCGTTGAAGATGCGCAATCCGATCAGTGCGGCGACCAGCGCCGCGAACAGCAGCCAGATGAGCGCGCGCGCCGGCGACTGCCGGATCTCGCGCAGCTGGTTCACGAACGATCGCACATCCGCGTAGAACAGCGCGCGCAGCGTCGTCATGAGCCGGTGAGGTCCAGAAAGATATCTTCCAGCGAACCGGCATGCTCGGCCCGCAGTTCTCCGATCGTTCCGCTGGCCACGACGCGGCCGTGGTTGAGCACGATGATCCGGTCGCTCAGCACTTCGGCCGATCCGAGCTGGTGCGTGCTGATCATCAGCGCGGTACCGGCGGTGCGCAGCTCGGCGAGCATTTCGCGCAACTCGCGCTGCCCGCGCGGATCGAGTCCGATCATCGGTTCGTCGAGCAGCAGCACCGGAGTTCCGGCCAGCACCGTCGCGGCGATCAGCGTTTTTTGACGCATGCCCTTGGAGAGCGCATTGCCGATGGTGTCGCGTTCGCCGATCATGCCGAAGCGTGCCAGCAGTGCCTCACCCCGCGCTTCCCAGCTCGCATCGAGCCGGCATAGCCGAGCGACGAAAACGAGGTGCTCCCAAACCGTGAGCAGCGGATAGACGTCGGGCGTTTCGGGGATGACGGCCACCGTGCGGCCGCGATCGCTTTCGAGCAATCGACCGTCGAAGCGAATCGTTCCGGCGTTCGGGCGCGCGAGGCCGGCCAGGCACGCGAACGTCGTCGATTTTCCGGCGCCGTTGGGTCCGAGCAGCGCGACGATCTCGCCGCTGGCCACCGAAAACGAGATATCCTCGATCGCGGTCTTTGCGCCGAAGCGTTTGGTGAGGCCCGAAACGTTGAGGCTCGCGCTGGGTGGACCGGAGCTCATCGTAGCGCAGCGGAGAGCAGTCGAGGACCACCCATCATGCGGGGGTGGCTTCTTCTTCGCGCTCGCGAAATTGCGTCAGGTAGAGCTGGGCGTAGGCGCCGTCGCGCGCGAGCAAGTCGTGATGGGTGCCCGATTCGACGATGCGGCCGTGCTCGACGACGAAGATCACGTCGGCGTTGAGGATCGTCGAGAGACGATGGGCGATGACGAGGCTCGTGCGGCCCTGCATCAGCGGCACGAGGGCGGCCTGGATCAGCGCTTCGTTGTTGGAATCGAGCGCGCTCGTGGCCTCATCGAGAATGAGGATGCACGGGTTCTTGAGCAGCACGCGCGCGATCGCCAATCGTTGGCGCTCGCCGCCCGAGAGCTTGTGTCCGCGTTCGCCGACGACGGTTTCGTAGCCGAGCGGCTGGCGCATGATGAAGTCGTGGATGTTGGCCGCTTTCGCCGCCGCGATCATCTGCTCGTCGGTCGCGTCCTGGCGCGCATAGCGCAGATTGGCCGCGATCGTGTCGTGGAAGAGATACGTCTCTTGCGTGACGATCCCGATGTTTTCGCGCAGCGACGCGAGCGTCACATCGCGTACGTCGATGCCGTCGATCCGCACGCTGCCGCGCTGCGGGTCGTAGAAGCGCGGCACGAGCTGGGTGATCGTCGTCTTGCCGGCCCCGGACGGGCCGACGAAGGCCGCCATCTGACCGGGCTCGATGTGGAAGCTGACGCCGTCGAGGGCCGTGCGGTCTTCGCTGTAGTTGAAGTAGACGTCGTCGAAGCGCACGTCGCCGTTGACGTTTTTGAGGACGAGCGCGTCGGGCTTCTCTTCACCTTCGGGCTTCATGTCCAAGTAGTTGAAGATGCGCTCGAACACGGCCAGCGCCGACACGATCTGCACTTGGACGCCGGCCAGCGACGAGGCGGGCGTATACAGGCGCCCGAGATACCCGACGAACGCCACGATCGTTCCGACCGTTACGCCGCCGTTGATCGCGAGCCATGCGCCCGCCAGCCACACCAATGCGGGCCCGATGATGATCATGGCGTTGATCGAGGCCATGAACCACCGGCCGACCATTGCGAGCCGGATCTCGAGGTCCATCAAGTCGGTGCCGGTCTTATAGAAGCGCGCGCGCTCGAACGGTTCCCGGACGAACGACTTGATCAGCGTGATGCCCGAGATCGAGAGCGTCTCTTGCGTAATCGACTCGATCTCATCGCGTTTGCGGCGAGTCAGCTTGCGGATGTCGTACATGCGCCGGCCCACCGGCGAGAGGGGGACGATCATCAGCGGAATGATCGCGAGCGACACCAGCGCCAGGCGCCAGTCCAAAATAAAGATCGTGACGACGGTCGTGATCATCGTCGCGATATTGGTCACGATTGACACCAGCGTACCGGTCACCACGTTGTCGATGTTGTCGACGTCGGAGGAGACGCGGTTCATGATCTCGCCCGTCTTCGTGCCGGTGAAGAACGAGAGCGGCATGTGGTGCAGGTGCGCGACGAGGGTCGTGCGGATGTCGCGCATGATCCCCTCGCCCACGAGCGAGTTGAGATACCCTTGATACACGCCGATGACGCCGCTCGTAATCGCGCTGACGGCCATGCCGCCGACGTTGAAGGCCACCAGGCTCATCGAGTGCTGGGGGATCGCGTCGTCGATGATCCACTTTGCGAACAGGGGCGGCAAGAGGCCGATCACCGACCCGACCACGATGCAGATCAGGGTCAGGACTTCTTGCTTCCAATACGGCAAGAAGAACGACCCGAGTCGCTTCCAATCGACCTTACGTTCGATCTTCGGCTTGTCGGGACTGAACATCGACGACCACATCATGTGGCTCGGACCACCACCACCTAGCACGTCCGTTACAACCCCCGAAGCTTCCTAACGGTTCACGCTCCGGTAAAGGGGCAAGGCGGGTGCACCGGGGAAATGGGGCGCGGAATGACGCCGCTCGCCGAGACGCCCGACTCCGCGGGCGCACACGCGATCCGCTGCATCGTCTATAACACGGGCGAAGCGCCGCGGACCCTCGACGACCTCGACGCGATCAGCGACGTGATTGCCGCTCGCAGCGGCTTCGTCTGGCTCGATATCGCGGAGCCCACGCCCCACAATCTCGAGCTGCTCCAGCGCGAGTTCGAGATCCATCCGATCGCGATCGAAGATGCGAGCCTCTGGCACGAGCGGCCCAAGATCGAGTTCTTCGAGCACTACGTGCTGGTCATCGCGCACGCTGCGGCCCCGGACGCCGAGGGCGAGCTGGTCACCCACGAGGTCGCCGTGCTGGCCGGGGACCAGTACGTGGTCACGCTGCGCGCGGCGCCCGTGTACCCGCTCGCCGAGGTCGAGCGCCGCTTCCGGACCACGGTGTCGATCCCGCACGACGCGACCGGCCTGCTCTACGTTATACTCGACACGATCGTCGACGGGTTCTTTCCGATCACGGAGAGCTTCGATGACCGGCTGGTGCGGCTCGAGGACCGTCTCTTCGATAATGACAAGTTCAGCGAGCGCACCGAACACGAGATCTTCCTGTTCAAACGCGCGCTCGTGCTGTTCCGCTCGATCGTGGCGCCGATGCGCGACATCCTACTGCGGCTGACGCACAACGAGATCGCACCCTTGAAGCCCGGTCTCGGGCTCTATTTCCGCGACGTGCACGATCACATTTTGCGCGCGCTCGAGCAGATCGACATCACCCGCGATCTGGTCAACAGCACGCTCGACATCCATTTGGCGTCGCAGTCGCACCGCCAGAACGAAGTCTCCAAACAACTGACGATCATCGCGACGATCTTCTTGCCGCTGACCTACATTACGGGGTTCTTCGGTCAAAACTTCGGCTGGATGGTCAACAACGTCGTCAGCCCGCAGATCTTCTGGTATCTCGGCGTCGGCTCGCAAGTCGCCACCGTGATCATCCTGTTCTGGTACTTCCGCTACAAAAAGTGGTTTTAGTTACTTTTTGCCGTTTCGAATGCTCGCGAGTTCGCGGAAGAGTTTCTTTTCTTTGTCGCTGAGGTCGGTCGGCAGCGTGCCGATCAGCCGCACGTACTCATCGCCGTGTGCGTCACTCTTGAGCTTGGGCATGCCTTTGCCGCCCAGGCGCATGAATTTGTTGCTCGGCGTGCCGGCCGGAACGGTCATGCTGACTTCGCCGTCCATCGTCGGCACCGCGACGTCGCCGCCGAGGACGAGATCGTAGATGCTTACGGGCAAATCGATGTAGAGGTCGTCGCCGCGCCGTTCCCACTTTTTGTCTTCGGGAAAGTGCGCGATGAGGTAGAGGTCGCCGCGCGGTCCGTTGTTGATGCCAGCTCCGCCTTGACCGGCGAGCCGGATCCGCTGGCCCTCGCGCACGCCCTTCGGAATCGAGACGTCGAAGCGTTTCGTCTGCACGATCTTGCCGCGGCCGCCGCACTCGGGGCACACGCGGGCGTTTTTCGTCCCGCTGCCGCCGCACGTCGGGCACGGCTCTTCGATCTGCAATGCCACGCTTTTCTTGCCGCCGGAGTACGCTTCGGGGAGCGTGAGATCGAGCGTCGTTTCGAGATCCTCGCCCTGTTGCGGTCGCGTGCGCGTCCGCGGCTCGGGCCCGGTCGGACGCTTTCCGATGTTCTGAAAGAACGCGTCGAAAAAGTCCGAGAAGCCGCTGCCGTCGCCGAAGTTCGCGCTGCTGAATCCGCTCGCGCCCGCCCCACCGGCCGGCCGGCCGGCGGAACGTTGCTGCGCACTCTCTTGCGCGGCGCGCTGCCAATCGCTGCCGAGAACGTCGTACTTGCTGCGCTTTTCGGGATCCCCGAGCACCTCGTAGGCCTCTTGGATATCCTTGAATTTTTCCTCGGCCGCTTTTTGGTTATCCGGATTTGCATCCGGATGCCACTTGCGCGCGAGTTTGCGGTAGGCCGACTTGATGTCTTTGGCCGCCGCGGTTTTCGGCACGCCGAGGATCGCGTAGTAGTCCTTGTAATTCACGGCCATACGCGGCTACTCAGACTTTGCGACGATGACTTGTCCCACGCGTAGCACGTCGTCGCCCAGCACGTACGCACGTGCGGCTTCGTCGAGCACGGTTTCTTCCGGCACGCTCGAATCCGGACGCGTGCCGATCGCCTCGGCGAATTTCGGATCGAACCGCGCGCCCTTGAGCGGCACGGCTTTCACGCCTTCGCTTTCGAGGACCGACTCGAATCCGCGCAACGTCGCTGCGAGGCCGGTCTGTAGTCCGTCACTGGCCGGAGCGTAGGTCAACGCGCGTTCGAGATTGTCGAGCACCGGCAAAATCTTCTTGAGGACCGACTTCTTGCCGGCCAAGGAGATCTCGCCGAGCTGACGCTCGACGCGCTTCTTGTAGTTTTCGAAATCGGCCATGGCGAGGAGAAACTTGTTGTAGTTCTCGTCGGCCTTGGCTTTCGCCGCAGCGAGTTCGTCGGCGCCGTTGTCCAATGACGAGCCGTTCGTGATGAACGGCTCGTCGGTGGGAACGCGCATCTCTGCATCGTCGTTCATGGCGAAGCCTTACTTGGCTTCTTTGAACTCGGCGTCGATCACGTCGTCGCTGGCGTGAGCGTGGTCCTCGTGCGGCGCGCCATCGTGCGCGGCGCCGTTGGACGAAGCCCCGTTTTGCTCGGCCGCACCCTCAGGTCCACCCGTGGTCTTGTAGAGTGCTTCAGCCAGTTTGTACGAGGCGGCTTGCAGCGCTTCGGTGGCCGCTTTGATTTCGGCGGCGGTGCCGTTGTCGCTCTTGGCCTTGAGCTCGGTCAGCGCGGCTTCGACGTCGGCACGGGTTTGCGCCTCAGCCTTGTCGCCGACTTCCTTGAGCGATTTCTCGGTCGAGTAGATCAGCGAAGTTGCGTTGTTGCGAATCTCAGCCTCTTCGCGTTTGGCCTTGTCATCCGCGGCCATCGCTTCGGCATCCCGGACCATGCGATCGACTTCGTCTTTGGAGAGGTTGGTCGATGCGGTGATCGTGATCTGCTGTTCCTTGCCCGTGCCGAGATCCTTCGCCGAAACGTTCACGATGCCGTTGGCGTCGATGTTGAACGTGACTTCGACTTGCGGAACTCCGCGCGGCGCGGCCGGCAGACCTTCGAGACGGAACCGTCCCAGCGACTTGTTGTCGGCGGCCATCTCGCGTTCGCCTTGGAGAACGTTGATGTCGACCGACGTCTGGCCGTCTTCGGCCGTCGTGAAGACTTGCGTCTTGCGCGTCGGGATCGTCGTGTTGCGCTCGATCAGTTTCGTCGCCACGCCGCCGAGGGTTTCGAGGCCCAGCGAGAGCGGGGTTACGTCGAGCAGCACGACGTCGTGCACTTCACCGGAGAGAACACCGGCTTGAATCGCAGCACCGATGGCCACGACTTCGTCGGGGTTCACCGACTGGTTGAGCTCTTTGCCCGTCAGCTTGCGCACGAGTTCTTGGATCACGGGCATGCGGGTCGAACCGCCGACCATGACGATCTCATCGATCTTCGAAACGTCGAGCTTCGCATCGGCGAGCGCGTTCTTGAACGGCTGCACGCAGCGCTGGGTGAGGTCGTCGGTCAGTTCTTCGAACTTCGCGCGCGTCACCGTGACGTCGAGGTGCTTGGGACCGTTCGCATCGGCCGTGATGAAGGGCAGGTTGATGTTGGTCTGGACCGTGCTCGAGAGCTCGATCTTCGCCTTTTCGGCGGCTTCGGTGAGCCGCTGCATCGCTTGGCGGTCGCCGCTGAGGTCGATGCCTTGTTCTTTGCGGAATTCCGAGACGAGATAGTCGACGAGGCGCAAGTCGTAGTCGTCGCCGCCCAGATGGGTGTCGCCGTTGGTCGACTTCACTTCGAAGACGCCGTCGCCGACTTCCAGCACGGACACGTCGAACGTGCCGCCGCCGAGGTCGAATACGAGGATCGTTTCGTTGCCTTTTTTGTCGAGACCGTACGCCAGCGCCGCTGCCGTCGGCTCGTTGATGATGCGCAGCACTTCGAGGCCCGCGATCTTCCCCGCGTCCTTCGTTGCTTGCCGCTGCGCGTCGTTGAAGTACGCCGGCACCGTGATGACCGCTTTGGTCACGCGTTCACCGAGGTACGACGATGCGTCGTTCACCAGTTTCTGGAGAACCATCGCGCTGATCTCTTGCGGCGTGTAATCCTTACCGTCGATCTTGACGGTGAAGTCCGTGCCCATGTGCCGCTTGATCGAAGAGATCGTGCGATCCGGGTTCGTGACGGCCTGGCGCTTTGCCAGTTGCCCGACGAGCCGCTCGCCGGTCTTGGTGAAAGCCACAACCGAAGGCGTCGTGCGATTGCCTTCGGCGTTGGCGATGACGGTGGGGCTCTGCCCCTCCATCACGGCGACGACGGAGTTGGTCGTGCCGAGGTCGATGCCGACCACTTTAGCCATGTTGAATTGTTCTCGCTTTCCGAGCCGCGTGGACCATCCGTCGCAAGATTGCTCTCACTCGGGCCTTGCCGCTTATCGTGGCTCAAGGACTGTAAGTAACGCTGCCGTCTTAACGCGGCGTACCGACTATGATACGCCACCGGGGCGGTTTTGTTCCACTCACTGTGACAGCTTTTCTGGCACAATGGTTTCGCCTTGGGCGTCCGGGCGGATGAAAAAAGGGCTCGCCCGGGATGGTATCCCCCGGGCGAGCCCTCGCAAACCAATGTCTGGGTTACTGTGACCGGGTTACTGGTTCTCTTGCTGTTGCTGCTGGTTGAGGTAGAGGTCGGCCGGTTGCTCGCCGAGGGTCAGAATCACGAGCTTCTTGGTGCCCGCGCTCCAGACTTGGAGCTTCACCGATTGGCCTGGCTTCATGCCCTTGACCACGCTGATGATGTCATCCGGCTTGGTCACGTCCTTGTCGTTGATCTTCTGGATCACGTCGCCGGGCGAGAGGTCGGACTTGGCCGCCGGGCCGTTGGGCGGGATCTGGGCCACGACGACGCCGTTGCCGGCCGTGGTCGGGTAGTTGATCTGGGCGCGGACGTTGTTGTCGAGGGCCTGAAGGGCGACGCCGAGGTAACCGACGCCGGTGCCGGTGCCGTTGGCGTCGATCGTCTTGCCTTGGTTGGCAACGAGATCGGCGGCCGTGGTCCGCACGATGTTCGACGGGATTGCGAAGCCGATGCCTTGCGCTCCGGCTTGGGGGTTGGCCGTCGACTGGTTCACGCCGATGAGCCGGCCCTGGTCGTCGACCAGCGGGCCGCCCGAGTTACCCGGGTTAATCGGCGCCGAGGTCTGGAGCATGCCGCGGAAGAGGTGCGCGTTGCCCTGCTCGTCCTGGATCGGTTCGTCGCGGTTGAAGCCCGAGACGACGCCGACCGACACCGATTGCTTCAGTTCGAACGGTTCGCCGACGGCGATCGCCCACTGACCGGCGTTGAGCTTCGAACTGTCGCCGAATTCGACCGGCGGCGGGAGCTTCGCGTAGTTGTCGACCTTCACGAGCGCCAGGTCGACGCCCGGGTTCTGGGAGTAGACGTGTCCCGGCACGTGATCGCCGTTCGCGAACACGACCGTGATCTTCGAAACGCCCTTCGGCACGACGTGGTTGTTCGTGAGGATCAAACCGTCGCTGCGATAGACGAAGCCCGAGCCCGAGGCGCGCTCTTGGAAGCGCTGCTGCGTACCGCCCTGGGCGCCGCCGCCGCCGAAGAACTGCTGGAACGGATCGTTCGGCACGACGCGCGTGCCGTTGACGGTGACGAGCAGCGAAACGACCGAGGGTTCGACGCGCTTGACGGCGTCGACGATGCGTTGCTGATCGCTACCGCCGCTAACCGGCAGCGGCGCGGCGCTGACGACCGGTGGGGTGTTGCCGGGTCCGGCGACGTTCGTGAAGTGGGTACTCGCGAAGAGCATCATCGAGAAACTCCCGAGGATTGCTCCGATGAGTCCAACTACCGCCGTCCCGAAGAATCTCTTCATTGGGGCTGTCTCCTGTTTCGTTACGCCAGGGCGTCTGGTTGGGATTTCGTTGCGCTACTACTAACGATAAAGCCCCGGTGTGTCGTTCCGTCCGGAGGAAGATTTATCGACCAGCACCCCGATTGCCCGCTTGTACCGGAGGGGGCGAGAAGAGGCTGTCTAGGGCTAGTTTACCCTCAATCACGGCTTGCACGCGCTCCAGCTCCGCTTTTCGCAGTTCCAGCAGCTGCAGGCGCAAGAACGTCCGGACGAGCCGCCGGGCGTGCGGAGAATAGAGCTCGCGCGCCGTACCGGGGCTCAGAACCGGCGGCGCAACGATTGCCCTGTGTACGGTGGTTGCGCTGGATGTCGCGCTTGGTGCAGCCCACGCCGGCCCGGAACCCAGGGCCAGGCTCAGGACCACGGCGGCGCCGCGCGATCGAAACGTCATACCGGGGCTTCACGCCCGCCCCACCTTTCAGCAAGGACTCTCCGCGAATTTGAACGGTCAACCCTACGCCGACACGCTCGTCGTCCCGCCGCCGCCGGACGAACCGTACGTGCGCGTAATCCCACTCGGCGGATGCGGCGAAATCGGCCGCAACATGACCCTGTTCGAAACGAAGGACGACATCGTCGCCGTCGATTGCGGACTGATGTTCCCCGATGAAGAGATGTACGGCGTCGACATCGTCATCAACGATTTCAGCTATTTGCGCGACCGGCGCGACAAGCTGCGCGCGCTGCTCGTCACCCACGGTCACGAAGATCACATCGGCGGTATTCCGTACTTCTTGCGCGAATTTCCGAAATGTCCGATCGTCGGCACGCCGCTGACGCTGGCGCTGATCAAGGCCAAGCTCAAGGAACATAAACCGAGCGATCTCGACCTGGTCAAGGTCGAGCCCGGCGATAAAGTCACCTATGGCGCGTTCACGGCCGAGTTCATCCATATCAATCACTCGCTGGCCGGCGCTTGCGCGATCGCGATCCGCACGCCCCTCGGCGCGTTCTTTCACACCGGCGATTTCAAGTTCGATCAGACGCCGATCGACGGCGACCCGGCCGACTTCGCCGCGATCGCGCGCGTCGGTGATGCGGGCGTGCTGTGCATGCTCGCCGATTCGACCAACGCCGAACGGCCCGGGCACACGCTCTCGGAACGTATCGTCGGCGAAGCGTTCTCGAACATCTTCGCCCGCGCGGCGGGACGCATCATCGTCACGTCGTTTGCCTCGAACGTGCCGCGCATCCAGCAAGTCGTCGACCAGTGCAAACGCTTCAACCGGCGGCTGGCCTTTCTCGGCCGTTCGCTGACGAACGTGGTGCAGTACGCGAGCGAACTCAAGTACCTCGACATTCCCGACGGCTTGGTGATCAAGCTCAGCGACGTCGAGTCGTATCCGCCCGAACAGGTCGTCGTGATGACGACGGGCTCGCAAGGCGAGCCGATGTCGGCGCTCACGCGGCTCTCGGTGCGCGATCACAAGCTGCTGCGCATCATTCCGGGCGACACCGTCGTGATCAGCGCAACGCCGATTCCCGGTAACGAGAAGAGCGTCGGCAAGACGATCAACAACCTCTACCGACTCGGCGCGAAAGTGATCCACGGCTCGAGCGGCAACGCGCACGTGTCGGGACATGCCTCGCAAGAAGAGCTCTTTTTGATGCTCAATCTCGTGCGGCCGAAGCACTTCATTCCCGTGCACGGTGAATACCGGATGCTCGTGACGCATGCGGGGCTGGCCGAGAAGACCGGCGTCGCCGCCGAGAACACGCACGTCATCGAGGACGGCGACGTCCTCGAATTCACGGCCGGCGGCTGCGCGCAAGTCGGCCGCACATACGGCGGCAACGTGATGGTCGACGGCTCGGGTGTCGGCGACGTCGGCGAGGCCGTGCTGCGCGACCGCAAGCATCTCTCGGCCGACGGTATCATCATGGTCGTCGTCACGGTCGACTCCGAAGAAGCGCGCATCGTCGCAGGGCCCGACCTGATCTCGCGCGGCGTATTCTATCTGCCCGAATCGGGCGGCGTGCTGGACGAGCTGAAGGCCACGCTCAACACGATCCTGGCAGGCTGCTCGGCGGAGGGCTTGCGCGACGTCGGCAACGTGAAAGAACACATCCGCGCCGGCCTCTCCAAAGCCGTCTTCGCCCGCAGCAAACGCCGCCCCATCGTGATCCCCGTCGTCATGGAAGTCTAGTGTCGTCCCTAGACAAGCTCGGGATGACATAAAGGCAACCGGGACGTAGAAATCGCCGATGAAGAGTCGGCGGTCGTTTTTAGCTTCCGTGGCGTCGGGTGGCATTGGGATTGCGCTGGCGAAGGCGGATCCGGCAGTTGCGCAATCGGCGACGCCCTCCCCGGCTCCCTCGGCATCGGGTAAACCCGCGAGTGCGGCCGCGGTGGCGTTTGCGTTGACGATGCGGCGCTTCGATCCGGCACTCTCCGATAACGACGTGCAGACGATTGCGAAGGCGATCGATGCGAACAACGATGCGGCGCGCACGCTGAATCCGAAGAACAAACGGCTGAAGAACGTCGATGCGCCGATCGTGCGCTTCGCCGTCGCCGGCGGTGAGGCGTGAACGCTGACGACGTCGCGTATTCCGACATCGTCGACTTGCAGCGGCTGCTCACCGCCAAAACGATCTCGTCGGTCGAACTGACGCAGCTCTACCTCGACCGCCTCGAAAAATACGGCCCCGTGTACAACGCCGTTATCACGGTATTGCACGAACGCGCGCTGCGCGAAGCGCGGCGCGCCGACCGCGAACGCGCCGCCGGCCGCGTGCGCGGCCCGCTGCACGGCATCCCGTACGGCGTGAAAGATCTGCTCGCGACGCCCGATGCGCCGACGACCTGGGGCGCGCAGCCGTATCGCCGGCAGCGCTTCGATTACGATGCGACGGTCGTGACAAAGCTTACCGATGCGGGTGCGGTGCTACTCGCGAAGCTCGCGATGATCGAACTCGCGGGCGGCTTCGGCTACAACGACGCCGACGCGTCGTTCACCGGCCCCGCGCGCACGCCGTGGAATCCGGCATTTTGGGCCGGCGGTTCGTCGAGTGGTTCGGGCATCGCGGTCGCCGCGGGTTTGGTCGGTTTTGCGATCGGTTCGGAAACCGCGGGCTCGATCGTGTTTCCGTCGATGGCGAACGGCGTCACGGGTTTGCGGCCGACCTTCGGACGCGTGAGCCGGCACGGCGCGATGGCGCTGTGCTGGACGCTCGACAAACTCGGTCCGCTCGGCCGCAGCGCCCGCGACGGCGAGATCGTGTTACGCGCGATCGCCGGGGCGGACGACAACGATCCGACGGCCGTCGACCGCAGCTTTCCCGCGCCGCGCCGCCGGCCGCGCATCGCGGTGTTGAAGAACGCGACGAAAGGCTGCATGCCGGCGGTCGCGCGCAATTTTCGCGCCACGCTGGCGCAGCTTGCGACGTTCTGCGATCTCGTGCAGAACGTCGCGCTGCCCGATCTGCCCTACGGCGCCGCGGTCGGCACGATCGTCAACGCCGAAGGCGCGGCCGCGTTTCGCGATCTGATCGAATCCGGCAAGTCGCGCACGCTGCGGCAAAAGGACGACCGCTACGGCGGTTACGTCGCATACGCGACGCCGGCCGTCGATTACATCGACGCCCAACGGCAACGCACGCTGATGGTGCACGCGCTGCACGAGGCGTTCGGGGCCTACGACGCGGTCGCCGGACCGACGACGCCGACGATTACGTACCCGATCGGTAAGCCGTTCGACAAAACGTATACGGAGTACAGCGGCGCCCCCGACCTGATCGCGCCCGGAAATTTGGCCGGCCTGCCGGCACTCGCGATGCCCAACGGGTTCGGCGATCACGGTTTGCCGACGAGCATCACGCTGCAGGGTACCGCCTTCAACGAGACGCGCTTGACCGCAATCGGTAAGCGGTACCAGATGCTGACCGATTTCCATCGCCGCCGTCCGCCGCTGGTCACCAAGCTGCGCGCGTGATCGCCGCAGCCGCGATTCTCGTTGCGTTGACGGTGCTGCGCGCGTACGCCGCGTTCAATGTACCGCTGACCGCGGATGAGGCGTACTACTGGACATGGAGCCTGCACCCGGCGTACGGCTACACCGATCATCCGCCGATGGTCGCGTGGCTGATTTGGCTCGGCACGTTGTTCGGGCAAGGGCCGGGATTCGTGCGCTTGCCGTTCGTGTTATGCGAAGCGGTTGCGGCTGCGGCCGTGGGACGCGCGGCGCTGCTTATAACGAACAGCACGCGGGCCGGCGCGATCGCGCTGCTGCTGTTCGCGCTGATTCCGCAAACGAAGTTGTCGCTCGGCGAAGCATTGCCCGATGGCGCGTACATGGCGGCGTGGGCGCTCGCGCTGTGGGGCGCGGTTGCGCTCGACCGCCGGCCGTCGCTGCGCAACGCCGTGGGGTTGGGACTCGCGCTCGCCGCTGCCGTGCTCTCGCGCACGTTCGGCTGGGCGCTCGTCGTGGGTGTGGTCGCGTGGTCGTTCGAACCGTCGCGGCGCGCGCGCCTGTGGCCGCTGCTGACCTGTAGCGCAGCGATCGTCGCGGCGTTCTACGCGCCGTTCATCGGCTGGAACGCCGCGCACAACTGGGAGAACTTCGCGTTCAGCTTCCAGACGCGCCAGCACTTCGGTCTCGCCGCAACGCATCTGGTCGATGTCTCGACCGTGCGTTTCGTAATCTACGCGGCGTTGCTGGCCGGGCTGACGTGGTGGATTGCATTGCGCCGCGAACCGCGCGTCACGCTCGTCGCCTGGACCGCGCTTCCGCTGCCCGCCGCGCTGCTCGCGCTCTCGTTCGTGACGACGACCGAATCGTATTGGATCATCGGCCCCGCCGCCTCGCTCGCGCTCGGCGCCGGTATCGCACTCGACAAAGCAGCCGCCGTCTGGCGACGCTCGATCTTGGCAGTTCTCGGCATCGGCACAGCCTACACCACGGCAGCCGCGCTGTTTCTCACGTTGCCGGAAGCAGCCCAAGCCGCGGCGTTTACCGCGATGCCGTCGTTGCGCGCCCCGTTCGCATCGGGCGTCTACGCCTTCGCCCCACTCGCCGATCGCCTGCGCACGCTCGCCGCAGCAGACAACAACGCCGTCATCCTCACCGATCGCTACGAAACCTCAGCCGAACTCCTCCGCTACGGCTTCGACTCCCGCCTCGCCCGCGCTTTGCCGCAACAAGCACAATGGGAACGCTGGCACGCCGGCGAGCGACCCATACAACACGCCCTCATGGTAACCTACGCTGCGCCGCTGAGCGCCGATCCCGAACTCGATCAGCAGATCCACGCCGCATTCGCACGCGTTACACCGCTACCGGACATCACCCTAGCGCATGCGGGAGTTCCCGAAGACACCTATTACGTGATGCAACTCGACGACCCACGCATTGTCATCCCGAGCAAAGCGCCGTAGGCGCGGCGACGAGGGACCGCCACGATCTTTGCTACTGAGTGCGATGCGCGAAGGCGGTCGGACTCCGAATACCAAGATGCTCTCGGGTTCCTCGTTTACGTGCCTTCGGCACTTCGCTCGGAATGACAGGAAGAAGACTATGGTTCGTTCGTGAGGGCGGCGATGCCGGCTGAGGCTAGTTCTTCGTCGCGGTTTTTGGCGTTGCCGGTTACGCCGATGGCGGCGACGGTTCGGCCTGATGTGTCGCGTACGGGGACGCCGCCGGGGAGTGCGCAGAGCATGGGGTCGCCGTAGTAGGCGATTTGCCGGTGCGCCGTGTCCAGTTCTTCGTGGAAAGCGCTGGTGTTGCGGTCCATGATTGCGGCGGTGTAGGCTTTGCGCTGCGTCATCCGCATCGAGCGCGGACGGCAGCCGTCCATGCGCTGCGCGGCGATGAGGTCGCCATGATCGTCGACGATCGCGACCGCAACGGTGAAGCCGGCGGCTTCTGCGGCAGCAACCACCGCATCAATCGCCGCTCGGGCACTAGCAACGGAAATCATCTAGCGATTCTCCCGGTCATCGTACGGTTCTCCCCAAGCGTGGAATGCCTCCGGCGATTGCGGCGGCGATGCCGAGCATCGTGATGCCGAACAATACGCCGCCGGTCAGGTCGGTGACGAAGTGGGCGCCGAGCGCGAGGCGCGACCAGATGATGCCGATCGCCCACAGCGCGAGCACCGCGGATAGTGCGCGCCGCAGCGGCAACGGCATGTCGCTGGTCGCGGCGTAGTAACTCCACAAGCCGTAGACGACGATCGCGAACATCGCGTGGCCGCTCGGATACGACCACGTCGTTTCGTGAATGATGTGCCAGTAGTCCGGGCGCGTGCGCATGAAGAGGTTCTTCACCGCGTCGCTGGCTTGCCACGCGACGAGCGTCGTCGCAATGGAAAATATTACGCGCGCGCGCCAAGCCGGGCGAAGCACGGCCAGCACGATCCCCGCGATGCCCAACGCAACGAGCACGTACCACCAGCACGATGCGGTGAACACGAGCGCGACGTGCGTCCAATGCCCGGCGAGCGCGCGTCCGGCGACGTCGATGCCCTCGGGCGGCTTTTCCGAGACGGTGCTGCCGAGCAGTCCGCAGCCGAGCGCGGCGATGAGCGCAACGATCGCGGCGCCGAGCCGCGCGGTCACGCGAAGAGGTCTTGCTGCTGGTCGTTCTTGCCGAGCCGGCCGGCGATCTGTTCGAGTTCGGCGAGGCCGATCAGGATGCGGCGCGGCTTCGTGCCCTCGTGCGGTCCGACGACTTTGAAATCTTCGAGCTGCTTCATCAGCCGCACGGCGCGCGGGTGACCGATCGCGAACTGCGACTGCAGCGCCGCCGTCGACGCATACTTGGTGTCGATGATGAATTGCGCGGCATCGTAGCAGAGCGGATCGATGTTCTTGCGGTCTTTGCCGTCGTCGTCATCGATCGGCTCGACGTCCATCTCGATCAAGTTGTCGGGCCGCGCTTGCGCCGACCAGAACTCGACGAGGCGATTCACCTCGGCGCCGGTAATCAGCGCGCCTTGCGAACGCACCGGCTTCGGCGCGTCGATCGGTAGATAGAGCATGTCGCCGCGGCCGAGCAGGCGTTCCGCGCCGCCCATGTCGAGGATCGTCCGCGAATCGACTTGTGACGACACCGCGAACGCGATGCGCGAGGGGATGTTGGCTTTGATGATGCCGGTGATCACGTCGACCGACGGCCGCTGCGTCGCGACGATCAGGTGAATGCCGGTCGCGCGGGCGAGTTGTGCGAGCCGGCAGATCAGCGTTTCAACTTTGCCCGGCGCCACGAGCATCAGGTCGGCAAGCTCGTCGATGATGATCACGATGTAGGGGAGCTGATCGTTGGGATACTTGGCGTTCCACTCTTCGATCTTGCGCACGCCGGCCTTGGCGAAGCGTTCGTAGCGCTGATCCATCTCTTTGGTCATCTCGAACAGCGCGCCGGCGGCCATACGCGGATCGGTGATGACGGGGTTCTTGAGATGCGGGATGCCGTTGTAGACGCTCAGCTCCACGCGTTTGGGATCGATCATCACCATCTGGACTTGATCGGGGGTGGCGCTGACCAAGAGCGAGGCGATGATGCAGTTCAGGCAGACGGACTTACCGCTGCCGGTCGCGCCGGCGACGAGCAGATGCGGCATTTTGCCGAGGTCGCCGTAGATCGGCCGCCCGGTGATGTCTTTGCCGAGTGCCATGTTGAGCGGCGGGATCGTTCCGCGCGCCGGCATCGCTTCCATGATCTCGCGCACCGCGACGACCGACACCGTGGCGTTGGGAATTTCGATGCCGACTGCCGACTTGCCGGGGATCGGCGCTTCGATGCGCACCGACGTGGCGGCGAGCGCCAGCGCGAGGTCGTCGGCGAGCGCGCTGATGCGCGCGATCTTTACGCCGCGTTCGGGCTTGAGCTCGTAGCGCGTAATCGACGGACCGCGCTCGATGTGCGTGACCTTGGCGCCCACGCCGAACGACGCGAGCGTGTCTTCGAGCACCGCCGAACGGCTCGAGTCGTCGAGCTTTTGCAGCTGCGGCGGATCGAACAGGGCGAGATCGGGCAGCCGGTACGTGCGCTGCGCCGGCTCGTAGGTGCCGCCGATCGCCGGCTCGGCAACGGCGGTAACGGGAACCGGAACGGCTACGGCAGCGGCTTCATCGAGGTCGTCGTCGTCCTCGCCGTCTTCCTCCTCGTCGGCTTCCTCTTCGTCGTCGTCCTCGAATTCGTCGTCTTCGTCCTCATCCTCATCGTCGTCATACTCGTCATCGTCGTCTTCATCGGCGTCCTCGTCGACGAGTTCCAACTCTTCGGCGTCCTCGATCTCGTCTTCGTCTTCGTCCGCGTCGATCGTTTCGGTCGCTTCGGCGACGTCATAGATGACGCGCGCGGGAGCGGCCGGCGGTGCGACGGCGACGGCCGTGCCCGCCGTTGCGGCGGCCATGCGCGGCAAGAGTGCCGGTAAATGAAACGCTTCGCGCAGCGAACGCGGACCCGGGGCGCGTGCGGGTTCTTCGGCGATCACGCGGGGCGTGCGTTCCGACGGCGGCGGACGGAGCGCCGCGAGGCGCGCGATGCACCAGCCGATGACTTTCTTGACCGACACGTTGGTGATCCACACGGTGATCCCGAGCGCTGCGACGATCAGCACGATCACCGCGCCGACGTCGCCGAGCAGCGCGCGCATGCCGGCGTCGAGCGAACGGCCGATGAAACCGCCGTTGGTGCCGAAGGCCGCGTCGACGATCAGAAAATACGCGCACGCCGCGCCGCCCAGCGTCGCGATCATGCGCGGCACGTTGATCTCGAGAAACACGATCGTTGCAAGCAGCGCAACCAGCAACGGAAACCAGCCGGCGGCGCGCCCGAACAGCGCGTGCAGCGCGGCAGCCGTGTAGAAACCGAACAAACCGGTGTGCGCGGGTGGGACGATGAGCGAGACGGCGAGCAGAAGCGCAATGCCGAGCGCAATGATCCCGGCGATCTCGTAGTTCCAACGCGTCGTCACGCTCGGCTTCCGGCGAACGCGAGCCATTGTAACGACACGTTGGCGACCGCGCAGCGGAGTCCCCGCCGGGATCGCGGAACCGTGATCGCCGTGGCACCCCCAACAATCGTCGTTCTCGGCGGCGACCAAACCGGTCAAGAACTCTTAATCGAAGCACTGCGCGTGATCGCGCCCGAGGTGATCGGGCTGCCGATCATTCTCGAACACTTCGATCTCTCGCTCGAGAAGCGCCGCGCGACGAAGAACGCGATCGTGCTCGAAGCCGCCGATGCGATGAAGCGCGCAAAGCTCGGCCTCAAAGCTGCGACGATTACGCCCGAAGGCAAGGGCGACGTGGGCTCGCCCAACGCGATCGTGCGCCAAGCGATCGACGGCAAGGTGATCGTCCGCACCGGGCGCCGCATTCCGGGGGTCCGGCCGGTCGCCGGCATCCACGCCCCGATTTCGGTCGTGCGGATGGCCGTCGGCGATGCCTACGGTGCCAAGGAGTGGCGCGAGGGCTCGGGGGACGACGAGGTCGCGTTCCGGACCGAACGGATCGAGCGCGGCACCTGCCGCATGGTCGCCGAGTACGCTTTTCTCCACGCGAAGAAGACCAACTCGAAAGTCTTCGGCGGCCCCAAGTACACCGTCAGCCCGGTCTACGAGGGGATGCTGAAGGAAGAGATGGACGCCGCGGCCGCCCGCTACCCGGACGTGCCCTACGAGCCCCAGCTGATCGATGCGACGTACGCGCTGCTGATCTCGACCTCTGGCGACCCGCTGGTGATCCCCTCGCTAAACCGCGACGGCGACTGCCTCTCGGATCTGGTCATGCAGCTCTTCGGCTCGATCGCCGGAGCCGAGTCGGTCCTGATGTCGTTCGACGCCGACCACCGCCCCGACGTCGTCATGGCGGAGGCCCCGCACGGGACGGCCCCGCGCCTCTTCGGTAAGAACGTCGCCAATCCGATGGCCATGATCCTGGCCTGCGGCGCGCTGCTCTCCCATATCGACGACCGCCGGGCCGTCAGCGCCTCGCGAGCGATCTACGAAGGAACGCTTGAAACGGTCCGCGAGGGAACCTCGACCAGTGACCTCGGCGGACATGCCTCGACGACCGAATTCACCGACGCCGTCATCGCGAAGATTAAAGCTAAATTGGACGTTTGGGCAACTCTTTAAGGAAGAAAGTTTCGGCGCTCCCTTAGACGGTTCTTAGGGAGGCCTTAAGCCTGCCTGAGGATAATGCCGCCCCCATCTACCCTCGCTTTGCGTTATGTAAGCTTAGCAAAGAGAGGCATCCCTAGGACAGCAAGTTCTTGGGCTTGATCCAGTGCTTGCTTTACCAATCTCTAACGAGGTGCCATCTATGGTCGGAGCGGTCGCTTTACGGCGAATCCACTCGGGTCTTCGCGCGCTTCTCGCGTGCGTTATTTTTGCTGGCATGGTTTGCTCGCTCGTTTCCCCGGCGTTCGCCGCCGGCGGCCAGGTCGGTATCATTCAAGGTACCGTCACCGACACGAACGGCAATCCAGTCAGCGGTGCCGCAATCAGTGCGGCTTCACCAACCGGATCGTATTCGGCCACCACGGCTGCGAACGGTTCGTTCACCATCGTCGGTGTCAACGTCGACACCTACGCGATTTCGGTTTCCGCGCCGGGCTACGACACGTACGTGTTGCGCGGCGCCACCGTTACCGGCGACCAAACGCTCACCCTTCCGCTGAAGCTTTCGAAGGCACAGGCCGTCATCGGCCGCGTCGGCGCGCGCTCGGCATCGGGCGCGTTTCAGCCGAGCCAAACGGTGGATTCGTACACGATCACCGGTGCGCGCGTAGCGCAGACCACCGGCAGTCCCGCGAACACGAGCCTCAACGACGTCGTGCTCTCTGCTCCCGGCGTCTCGATTACCGAAAACGGTAACCCGACGATCCGCGGCGGTTCGCAGCGCGAGGTCAGCTACCAACTGGACGGCGTCAGCTTCGACGAACCGTTCCTCGGCGACAACGGATCGGCCGGTCTTTTCAACGGCCTCAACTCCGTGCAGGTCGTGGAAGGCGGCGGCGACGCGAGCCAAGGCGGGCTCGGTTCCGGCGTGATCAACGCGATCCCCAAACGCGGTACCTACCCCGCAACCGGAAGCCTCACGGCGCAGATCTCCGGACCGAACTTCGGCAATTTCGGTGGTATCGAATACGGGTTCGCAACGCCGGACAACTCCATCTCGGATTACTTCTCGATGGTGAACAACCGGTTCGTTCCGTACTACGGTTTCCACAATCAGGATGCTTCGACGTACGGCAACTACTTCTCGCTGGGAATGCGCAATCAAACGCAGTTGGTCAACAACTTCGTGTTCAAGTTCGGCCCCAATAAGAACCAGTCACTACAAGTGCTGTACGACAATGTCTCCGAACTGGATCATGGCAACTATGGAGGCTTTCCGTCGGGCGGCCTGCCGAGCTACAACTACGATCCCTTCCAGCCGGCAATCTTCGGCGTGCCGCTGAGCCTGAACCAGTACCTTCAGCCGTTGCCGTATACGCCGTCATCGAACGTTCCGTATACGACACCCGAGCTGCAAAAAGACATTCAGACGCGGTTCCTGAAATTCGAATATGACAACAGCATCAACTCGACCACGTACCTTGCCGTACGCTACTACAATTGGGAACGTCTCGAGACCGATATGCAGGAGTACGAGCTCGGACCGTTCCAGCAAGGCACGTCGCTCTGGCAGGCCGAGGGCGGCAGCACGACCGGCTTCAGCGGCGAAATCACGCACCAGTTCGGCGACAAGCTGACCGTGACGCTGCAGGGTCAGTACAACGTACTGCACCCGGTGTGGAACCAAGAGTTCACGCCGGTGTATGCGCTCTTCGGGCCGCTCGGTGGTGACTTCACGCCGCCCACTGCTCCCTGCGCGGGCATCCCGGCCGGTGCAGGCTACGTGAGCTGCGCCTACGGTGCGGGCGTGGTTCCGGCGCCGATTCTGTACATCGACGAGAACAACTCGTTCTTCCAGAACTACGGCTTCGGTCTGCGCTTCCAGTATGCGATCAGCGACAAACTGCACGCCGACTTCGGCGTCCGGTATGAAGGCCAGAACCAGCACTGGAACAACCCCTACAACCCCAACGACGTTGAAAACCCGTTCGACGTTCCGACCCAAATCTGGGGCGCGAACGTCACCAACCCGAAGGAATTGACGCCGCGTATCGCACTCGATTATCAGTTCGATCGCAACGACGCGCTGCGTGCTTCATTCGGCCGGTCGGTCGTGTTCCAGAACTCGCAGAACGCGGGTACTCCGCTCGGCATCTACGGGAACCTGCCCGCATTGGCCGCGCTTCCGCCGGATCTCGTCGGCGTTAAGCCCATCGTGGCGGGCGCACCGGTGGCAAACCAGTGCGGTACTTCGCTCAACGGCATTGCGGGAACGTTCCCGTGCCAAAACTACTTGCAACAGTACTACTGGTCGCTCGATCGTAACTTCGATGCGCCGGACGCCGGTGGCGCCCAGCCCTCGATCTACAACAACTACGACGCGAGCTTCTCGCACCAATTCGCCGGCGGTGTGGCCCTCAAGCTCACGCCGTTCTACAAGTTCGGCACGGGCCTCCCGACGGCGAGCTTGCTGGCAACGCTTCCCGGTGGATCGCAGATCTTCTCGGAATCATCGAAGGGCTTCAACCGCACGACGGGCGTTGAGTTCAACGTCACGACGGCGGATCGCCCGGTCGGTGTGTCCGGATTCCTCGCCGCGACCTATCAGAACGTGCTGCAATCGGCGCCGCCGCTCTCCAACGGTGAGTTCAACGGCGTTCCGCAACTCTCACCGGCCGACATCGCCTTGCAGAACGTCTACCGCGCGGGCTACGTCTCACCGGTCTCCATCCGCATCGGCGGCACGGTCAACTTCGGCGGCGGCTTCAGCCTCGTGCCGATCGTGCAAATCGATTCGGGCTTCCCCTACAACGTCGGCGATACGATCGCATCGACGTTACCCGACGGATCGTATGCCAACATTCCGCAGGTCAACTTCGGTGCCGGCACCCCGATTCTGCTCGGTTATCAAAACGCGGGCGGAACTCAGCTGAACACCAACTACTACGATCCCGCATACTCGGGTTCGCAACTCGCCCCGAACGTCGCGGCGACGCGCGGCACGCCGACGTCGTCGCATAGCGGCGGCGTGACGTGGACCCCGAACGCGGAGTTCAATCTGACGCTTCAGTACAAGCACGGCCGCGACACCATCGGTATACAAGCCGTCAATCTCTTCACGAACGGTTACAACGGCACGACCCCTGCGGTCAATCCGTTCTACCAGCCGGTCGCGAACGGCGTGTCCGGTCCGCAAACGGGCCAAAACACGTGTACGGCGATCTACGGAACCGCACGCGGTTGCGCGGCGATTCCGGCGAACTCCTACGCGTTCTCGAACGGCGCTTACATCCTCACCAACGGCAACGTTGGTACCTGGCAACTCGCGCCGCTCGCGCCAACGTCGTTCAACGTATTCTACCGGCGGCAGCTCTAGGTGATATGCACAATGCAAAAGATAGCAACACTAACCCTAACCTGTGCAGCAGCACTTGGTCTCGCCGCTTGTAGTTCGTCGGGCTCGAGTCCGGTCGCGCCGTCACACGTCGCGAACCTGACCTCGAACGTTCTGCAGATGAACGTCGGCACGGCGAATCTCTTCGGAGATACGCCGGCTGCCGCGGTCGTCGGCACGAACGTCGCGGTCACGTACCGGCAACCGTCGGGGGCGCTCAATCCGGGCGCCAGCGCCGTCCTCGTCAGTACGCCGACGCTCACCCTGCCGCACGCCCTCGGTGGTGTGGCCGGGACGCCGGATGCCTTCAACGCCACGATTGCCGGAGGTCCGGCACCGGCCGAGATCGGCACGACCTCAATGACGGCCACATCGCAATCCCCGACGGCCAATAACGTCACGACCTTCGGGAATGACGGCGGCGCGTTCGGCCTCGGTCTCGAGCCGTTCAACTACGCGGCGCCGATCGGCAACGCCGGCGTAACCGGCGCACCCGCGAACGTCTTCCCGTACGCCGTTCCGCTTTACGACGCGATCGTCGCGGCCGGCGGCACGGATCCCAATGCGTTCATCCCCGGCGGCGGCTCGCCGGCGTTCAATGTCGCGAACAATCAGGCAGCGGTATTGGGCGGATTCAACGGCATCTCGGAAGGCCTCGATGTTTTCGAGGTCGCGCCGGCTGTCGGAACCTACTCACTCTCCGTCCTCGTTCCGGCGAACAGCGGGGCGATAACGCAAACTGCGACGGCGGCGATCAGCTCCGTTGCGGTGCTGCCGCCCTTCGTTTCACCGGTGCCGGTCGTCACGGCTGCGGGCGGCGTAACCGCCGCGGTCGCGCTGCCGGCAGGCGTCACCGAAGCCTACATCCAGCTCACCGACTACGGCCCCACGGCCGTGGACGGGTCCGGCAACCAGCTTTCGAGCTGCGTCGGCGCGGGATCGGGTTCGAAGACAGGCAACGGCGGTACGCCGATCTACTACACGGTGGTGATCCGTGCGTCGGGTACGGCGACGTTCCCGGCCGGCACGATTTGCACCGCCGCGCAGAATACCACCGCGAACGGCGGCGCCAGCGACGGTGACGTCTTCACGGTGCAAGCGATCGGGTTTGACTACGGCGCGTACGAGGCGTCCTACACCGGCATCAGCGGTGTCGGCGGTCTCGGCGTCCCGGCGCCTTCATTGACGGGTGCCGGCGCTTCGCACCAAGCGGACGTCACGGTCTCGAGCCAAGGCCTCTTCAACCAGCCGGTTGGTGGCGGTCTCCTCAACGGCCCCGGTGGCGCCGTGCTGCCGGCCAGCGCGAAACGCGTCGGCCGCAGCGTGATTCGCCGCTAACACTCCCGCGTAGCGAAACGATAGGGCGTCGGCTTCGGCCGGCGCCCTTTCTTTTTTATGGTGCGGCGCTGATTGCAACTGCGCCGCCGAGCGCGAGCGCGACGCCGATCCACTGCAGACGTCCCAAGCGCTCGCGCAAAACGATCGCCGCGAGTGCGACCGTTGCGGCGGGATACAGCGACGTCAGCACCGCGACGAGCGAGAGCAAACCGTGATGCGCTGCCACGACGTAGAGCACGTTCGCCGTCACGTCGAGAACGCCGCAGAGCGCCGTGAGAACGAGTGCGGGCCGCGCAAGACGCAGGTTTTTGCCACCGCCGAACGCGAGCCCGCCGGCAATCAGCAGCACCACCGATGTGGCGCGCGCGGCGAGCAACGGCACCATGCCGGCGTCACTGCGCGTTTGCGCGAGCGCGATGAAGTAGGCGCCGAAGCCGATGCCGGCGACGATGGCTTCGAGCAAGCCCGGCGGAAAATGCGTGGTGCGCTGCGCGCGTTCGCCCGGCGCGGCGCTGACGAACACGACCGCGGCAATCGCCGCTACGATGCCGGCGTATGCGATGATACTCGGGTGCTCGCCGCGGAAGAGCAATCCGTAGAGCAGCGGAATCGATGCGCCGAGCACGGCGCTGATCGGCGAGACGACTCCCATCGTCCCGATGGCGAGCCCGCGATACAATGCCGCGATCGCAATTGCGCCGGCGACGCCGCACAGGGCGCCCCACGCAACGTCCGCGGGCAGCGCGTGCCCGCCGAAGAGCGGCAAGATGCCGGCCAGCAATACGAAACCGACGGCTTGCGACCAGATGACGGCGCTGACCGTCGACGTGCGGCGGCTCGCGAGACCGCCGAGAAAGTCCGACGATCCGTAAACGATTGCCGCGACTAGCGCGATCGCTACGGACATCGGTCAGCGCGCGTTCGGATCGAGCGCTTCGCGCAGTCCGTCGCCGAGCAAGTTGAAACCGAGTACGAGCGCCGTGATGGCGAGGCCCGGAAAGATCAGCGCCCACGGCGCCGAGACCCAGTAGTCGCGCGCATCGTTGAGCATCGCGCCCCACTCGGGCGCCGGCGGGCGCGCGCCCAAGCCCAGATACGATAATCCGGCCGCTTCCAGCTCGGCCGTGGCGATACCGAGCGTCCCCTGGATCAGCAGCGGCGCGAGGATGTTGGGCAGCACGTGGCGCGCTAGAATGCGCGGCACGCCGGCGCCGATCGCGCGTGCCGCCTCGACGTATTCCGTTTCTTTGACGCCCAGCACCGACGCTCGCGCGAGGCGCGCATACTGCGGGATGTATACGATGCCGACCGCGATCATCAGGTTGGTGATGCTGGGCCCGAGAATCGTCGTGATCGCGATTGCCAAGATGATCGAGGGAAACGCGAGGATGATGTCCATCGCGCCCATCAGTGCGTTCTCGACGCGTCCGCCGGCATAGCCCGCGATGAGGCCGATCAGCGTGCCGAGCGAGATCGCGAGGCCGACCGCGACGAAGCCGATCGCGATCGACGTGCGCGCGCCGTAGACGATGCGCGAGAAGACGTCGCGGCCGAGCTTATCCGTGCCGAGCCAATGTGCGAACGAGGGCGGCCGCGATTGCTGCGTGAGCGCTTGGCCCAGCGGATCGTGCGGGGCGACGACCGGCGCGAAGATCGCGACGGCAAGAATCAGCGCCACGATCAGCGCGCCGATGAGCGAGCCCGGCGAACGGCGGAATTTCCGCCACGTGTCGGTCGCGAAGGAGCGCGACGTTACTGCGGTGACGTGCGCGTCCTCATCATGCGCAACAGCTTCTCCAAGTGCGCGATGTACTCGCGGCTATGGGTGAAGGTCCACATCTCGAGCAGTTTGGGATCGAGATCGTGCTCGGCCGCGTATTTGTCGCGGTCGCCGCTCATCGCGGCGCGGAAGAGGATCGCGACGATCTCGTCGGCGGACGGCTCGGGAGCCTCGGACATCAACGAACCTCGCGAATGGTCGCGGCGCCGAGTACTTCCTCGCCGCTGGTATCGAAGAGCGCGACGAGCTGGCCCGGTGCGATCGCTTGATGCAGCGCATCGAAGCGCACGGTCAGCGTGTCGCCGTCGAGCGCGGCGTGCGCGAGCGCCGGCGTTTGGCGGTAGCGCGTCATCGCGAGCACGCGCGCTGCGCCGTTCGCGAAGCGTTCGGGCTGGATCAAGTTGACCTCGTCGGCGACCAGTTCGTAAGCGCCGAGCTCTTCTTCACGCCCGACGACGATCGTGTTCGTCGCCGGATCGATGCGCGTCACGTAACGCGGACCCTCGCCGATGTTGGCGGGCAGGCCGCGCCGCTGACCGACGGTATAGTTCGCGATGCCGGCGTGCGCGCCGACCAGCTCGCCCTCCGACGTACGAATCTCGCCGGCCGTCATCGTGCTGGGAGCGACGCGCGCGAGGATGTCGCGATAGTCGCCGCCTTCGACGAAGCAGATGTCCTGGGACTCGGTCTTATCGGCGACCAGCAGACGCAGGCGTTCGGCATGGCCGCGGGTCGCGGACTTGTCGAGCTCGCCGAGCGGCAGCAGCAATCCGGCGAGCTGCTCGCGGTCAAGTTGGGCCAGGGCGTAGGCTTGGTCCTTGGCGCGGGTACCGCGAAAGAGGTGCGGTCCGTCAGGCCGCTGTTCCAAGCGCGCGTAGTGGCCGGTGGCGATGTACGGGGCGCCGATGCGGCGTGCATAGGTGCGCAGCGTACCGAGCTTCACGAAGTTGTTGCAGGCGACGCACGGGTTGGGGGTGCGGCCGGTAGCGTAGTCGCTTGCAAAACGCTCGATCACGTTGCGCCGGAACGTTTCTTCGAAGTCGAGAACGTAATGCGGGATGCCGAGCGTCTGCGCGCTGCGCCGCGCGTCGTCGAAATCGTCGGCGCCGCAGCATGACTTCGCATGCGCCGGTTTCGTCGGCGCATACATCTTCATTGTGATCCCGACGACATCGTAACCGGCCTCTACCAAGAGCCCCGCTGCGACCGCCGAATCGACGCCGCCGCTCATTGCTGCGACGACGCGTTTCCCGCGTGACATTGCATTCGTATGACTCGGCCACAGGAGAACGGGATGCGCCCGCAAACCGGTTTATTGTGTCAGCGCTCGGCGAGGAGTTCCGCAGCGCGCGTGAAGCGCGCGGCCTTTCGCTCTCGGACGTTGCGGAACGGCTGCACATCCGCAGCGTCTATCTCGCTGCGATCGAAGATGAGGATTGGCACGTTATCGGGGCACCGGTTTACGTCCGGGGCTTCATGCGAACGTATGCTCGATTTCTCGGGCTCGACCCCGAGGCGGCCGTCGCGAGGTTCGCCGCCGTGATCCCGGCCAACGCCCCGCCCGCTCCCGCCCCGCGCCAGGCTGCGGCGGCGAACGCGGCCGAAAAGCGCGCCGCCGGGGAGCGCAGCAGCCCCTCTCTCGCCGCGGTGCTCTCGATTGTGGTCGCGGTGCTGGTCGTACTATTCGTGGGCTACGAGTTCTACCAGTACCGGGCCGGAGGGCCGGCGGCCCCGGTCGCCGATGCCTCAGCGGTGCCTGCCGGCCCGGACGTGGCCGCCGCGCCCCCGGCCGCCGGTTCCAATACGCCCGCCCTCGCCGGCGCCGCTGCCGGGGGCGACTCCCTCGCCGCGGTCCCGTCGCTAGCCTCGCCGGCGGCGGCACCCAAGGCCGTCAAGCGGGGTCTGAACCTTCATGTGACGGAGACGTCGTGGCTGCGAGTAACCGTCGATGGTACCGTAGTCCTCGAAGGGACGCTCCCGACCGGCGCGTCTAAGACGTTTACGGGAAAGGTCGCCGACGTTCGGGTCGGCAATGCCGGCGGCGTCAAAATCGCGGTCAACGGGCGCGCGCTCGGACCGCTCGGCGCGTCCGGTGACGTCGTGGAGCGGCGCTTCGTCCTCTCCGGAGAGTAATTACCTATGGCCGACTTCTCGTTTGATGTCGTTTCGAAAATCGACCCGCAAGAATTAGACAACGCCCTCAACCAAGCGCGGAAAGAAATTGCCGGCCGCTTCGATTTCAAGCATTCCATCGCGTCCATCGAGAACACCGACAAAGAGATCACCGTCCTCGCCGACGACGAAATGAAGCTCAAGAACGTTGTCGATATCATCCAGAGCAAAGCCGTCAAGCGTGGCATCGATCTCAAAGCCTTTGATTTGAAGGAAGCGGAACCGGCAAGCGGTAGCACGCTTCGTCAGAAGATCGTTTTGCGAGCGGGTATTCCGAAGGACAAGAGCAAGCCGCTGATCGAGGCGATCAAAGCCTCGAAGCTCAAGGTGAACGCGCAGTACCAGGACGAGCAGATCCGCGTCTCAGGTAAATCCAAGGACGATCTGCAAAAAGTACAGTCGCTTCTGACCGGCTTGACCTACGAGTTGCCGCTGCAATTCACGAACTACCGCTGACCGCGGTAGCATAAACGAGGGTGACCATCAACGTGCCAACCGCCCCATCGACCGGCTCGGGGCAGCGAGTCTCATTCGTGTCCCTCGGCTGCGCCAAGAACCTCGTCGACTCCGAGGTGATGATCGGCAAGCTGGGTGCTGCCGGCTGGGAGCTGGTTCCGGACGCCGCCGATGCCGACGCGATCGTGGTCAACACGTGTGCCTTCATCGATCCGGCGAAGGCTGAATCGACCGATGTCATCCTCGAGCACGCGCAGCGCAAACGTCCGGGCCAGCAGCTGATCGTCGCCGGCTGTCTCTCACAACGCTTCGGCGCCGAACTGCAGTCGCTGATCCCCGAAATCGACGGGGTCGTCGGCACCGGCGCGTACGCCGGGATCGTCGAGCTGCTCGAAGACGCGCAGGCCGGCAAACGGCCCGTGCGGCTCGATTTCGAAGCCGAGCCCGAACACGATTTCTTGCCGCGGCTGATTACGACGCCGTCGGCCACGGCCTACCTGAAGATCGCCGAAGGCTGCGATCACCCGTGCACGTTCTGCATCATCCCGCAACTGCGCGGCGCGTTCCGTTCGCGTTCGGAAGAGTCGATCCTGATGGAAGCGCGTGCGCTGGCGGCCGGCGGCACGAAAGAACTGATCCTCATCGCGCAAGACACCTCGATGTACGGCCGCGATCGCGGCGCACGCCGCGGCGGTTTGGCGCGGCTGCTCGAAAAGCTCAACGCGATCGAGGAGCTCACCTGGATCCGCTTGCTCTACCTTTATCCGGCCACGGTCGACAGCGAGTTGATCGACGCGATGGGCGCGCTCGACAAAGTCTGCGCGTACATGGATATGCCGCTGCAGCATGCGCACCCCGACGTCTTGCGCGCGATGCGCCGGCCCTCCAACGGCGAACGCTATCTCGAGATCATCGATGAGTTCCGGCGCCGCATTCCGGGCGTGACGATGCGCTCGACGTTCATCGTCGGGTTCCCCGGCGAGACCGACGAGCACGTCGCTTATCTCGAAGAATTCATCGCTAAGGCGCAGCTCGATCGCGTCGGTTTCTTCACGTACTCGCGCGAAGACGGAACTCCCGGCGCACTGCTCGGCAATCAAGTGCCGGCGGCGGCCAAACGCAAACGGCTCGTGCGCCTGCGCGAAGCGCAACGTTTGGCCTCGGAGCGCGCGCGCGCGACGCGCATCGGATCGACCGTGCGCGTGCTGATCGAAGAACGCCGCCGCTTGCGGCGCACGGATCCGCTGGCGGTTGCGCTCGGCGGCGTCGACGTCACCGTCGGCCGCTCCGAGGGCGAAGCGCCGGGCGTCGACGGCGGCATCTACCTGCGCGAAGACCTACCGATCGGTTCGTTCGCGGATGTCCGTCTCGACGGTCACGGCGCGTTTGATTTCTACGGCGCGGCGATTGCGGATCGGCACGTGGCGGTCGGCGTTTGAGTAAGCGGATCGAGGCGGGACCGCCGGGCGATCGCGAGGTCCGGCACCGCCGCAGCGAACCGGTTCGTGCCGAGACGGACTACGCGCGACATGACCGGCTGGCGTATATCCTGGGCGCGCTGCTGATCGTTTTCGGATTGTTCACCTCCGCCGTCGCGTATACGATGGTGCGTTCGCATACCTATAACCCGGTCGTCGGCATCGTGAACTACTTCGTGCCCTCGCCCGAATCGATGTTCGGCAAGGAGCGTATCTTCATTCTCCTCACCGGGCTCGACTACGACTACAACAACCTCGATGAGCCGACGTCGAAAGACTCGCGCACCGACAAGATCGAGGCCTATGCGATCGACTTCCCGACCAAGGTCGTCAAGAGCATCGCGGTGCCGCGCGACATGGATGCAGTCGTCGCCGGCCACGAAGACAAGATCAACGATGCCTATCACTTCGGCGGCGAGAAAAACACCGACGCGGTCGTCGGAGCCTTTCTCGGGCTGCCGAAAACCGATAGCGGCAGCTACTTCGACCGGTACCTGACGTTCCGCATCAACACCGCCAAAGACTTGATCAACGCGATCGGCGGGGTCGACGTGCCGGTCACCGAGACGTTGAATTACGACGACACGTGGGGCCATCTCCACATCCATTTCAAGCCGGGCCTCACGCACATGGACGGCGACATGGCCGTGTCCTACATGCGCTTCCGTCATGACGCGTGCAGCGATCCGTGCCGCATCAAGCGTCAGCAGTCCGTCGAAAAAATCACGATGGAGAAGCTCAAGAGCGACAAGTTCAACGACCTCACGCACATCGCGCAACTGATCGACGTACTGCACCGCGACGTCGACACGAACCTGACGCCCGACGAGATGAAGAGCGTCGCGTGGGCGTTCCGCGACATGAACCTCACCGACGTGCACCAGACGCAAGTCCCGTTTATCGGCGACAAGGAGCTCAATTGCTGCGGTGACGTGCTCGTCGCCGACACTGCCGGTTTGTCGAAGATCGTCTCCGACTTCGTCGGCCCCTACGTCGCGGCCACGCCGCCGCCGTCGGTCGACGCGCTCGCCGCGGTGAAGCCCTCCGAGCTGCGCATCGACGTGCGCAACGGCAGCGGCGTGCCCGGGCTCGGCGCAAAGCTGGCCGCCGTCTTGCGCAAAGACGGCTACGTGATCAACAGCATCGGGAACGCCGATAACTTCGATTACGACACGACGCAGATCCGCGCGACGGCGAAGACGCCGCTGGCCGGCGAGCGCGTGCGCAACGATATCCACCTCGCCGCGGCGACGGTGACGCCGGTGCCCAATCCCACCGTTGCGGCAACGGCCGCGGCGTCGAGCAAGACGACCGCGCTGGCCGACGTGACGGTCGTCGTCGGGCGCGACTATCTCAACGTGCCGGCGGAGCCCGTCGCGCCGAAGTGAAGCGCCTCGCGGCGGTCGCCGTCATCGTGGCCGTCGCGATCGGTCTCACTTACGGCGGGTACCGCGTGTACCGGCGGTCGCTGCCGCCGCTGCCGGCGGTCGTGATGCACGACGCGCCGCTAGCGCCGTTGCTGGAAGCCTCGCTCGGCGCTCGCCTCCGGCATGCGGTGCTCGGCAGCGCGGCCGACCGGCACGTCGCCGGCCCGAAGCTGATCGCGCTGACGTTCGATGACGGTCCCTATCCGGTCGACACCCCGATGCTGCTCTCGGTGCTCCACGCCGCGCGCGTTCCGGCCACGTTTTTCCTGATCGGCCGCGACGCAGAGCAATATCCGGGGCTCGTTCGGGCGATCGCTGCGGGCGGCAACGAGATCGCCAACCACACCGAGACCCACCCCGATTTGACCACGCTCGACGGCCCGGCCGTGACCCGCGAGCTCACGGAGGGCGCCGCGACGCTGTCCGGGCTGACCCCGGGCCCCGAGATCCGGCACGAGTTCCGGCCGCCGCATGGGCGCTTCCGCGAGGCCACGCTGGCCGCCGCCCAGAGCGCCGGCTACGACACGATCCTCTGGACCGACGATCCGGGCGACTGGCGGAATGTCACGCGCATGGTCATCGGGGACCACATCGCGCGCTACGCGACGAGCCCGGAGATCCTGTTACTGCACAACGGGCGGCCGGAGACGGTCGCGTTGCTGCCCGGCATAATCCAACGCTTCCGCAGCGCCGGGTATACCTTCACCACGGTGAGCGAAATCGTACGGCGGCTTGGTCCCGGACCGCTCAACCACGCCGCCCGGACGCCGCTCCCGCTCACGAACGACTAACCCTCCAAGAGGAACCGGGCGGCGCGCCGAACGGTTATACACCTGTATGGCTTTCCTCAAGACGCTCTTCGACGGCAACGAGCGTGAAGTAATCCGGCTGCGGAAGACCGCCGATCGCGTCAACGCGCTCGAACCCGCAACAGCCGCCCTCTCTGACGAAGCGCTGGCCGCCAAAACGGTCGAGTTCCGCGAACGGCTGGCGGGCGGCGCGACCGTCGACGAACTGCTCGTCGAGGCATTCGCAGTCGTGCGCGAGGCCGGCAAACGGGTCCTGGGGATGCGGCATTTCGACGTGCAGCTGATGGGCGGTCACGCCCTGCACGAAGGCAACGTTGCCGAGATGCGCACCGGTGAGGGCAAGACGCTCGTCGCCACGCTCCCCGTCTACCTCAACGCGCTCACCGGTGAGGGCGTGCACGTCGTCACGGTCAACGACTACCTCGCCAAACGCGACGCGGAATGGATGGGGCCGCTCTACAACGCGCTCGGCCTCACCGTCGGCATCATCCAGCACGATCTCGATTCCGCCGCGCGCCGCGAAGCGTACAACTGCGACATCACCTACGTCACGAACAACGAAGTCGGCTTCGACTACCTGCGCGATAACATGGCGTGGAGTCTCGATCAGATGGTGCAGCGCAAACTGCACTTCGCGATCGTCGACGAAGTCGACTCGATCCTCATCGACGAGGCGCGCACGCCGCTGATCATCAGCGGTCAGGGTCACGATGCGACCGAGCTGTACGGCTCGTTCGCCAAGATTCTTCCCCGCCTCGTGAAGGACGAAGACTTCACCGTCGATGAGAAATCGCACGCCGTGCCGATCACGGAAAAGGGCGTCGCGAAGGTCGAGAAGATCCTCGGCGTCACGAACCTCTACGACCAGCGTAACCTCGAGCTGACGCACCAGCTCAACGCCGCGCTGAAGGCATGGCATCTCTTCCACAAGGACCAGCAGTACATCGTCAAGGACGGCGAAGTCGTCATCGTCGATGAATTCACCGGCCGCTTGATGTACGGACGCCGCTATTCCGAAGGCATCCATCAGGCGATCGAGGCGAAAGAAGGCCTGGCGGTTCGCAGCGAGGATCAGACGCTCGCAACGATCACGTTCCAGAATTACTTCCGCCTCTACAAGAAACTCGCCGGCATGACCGGTACCGCGAAGACGGAAGAACGCGAGTTCCGCGACATTTACGGCCTCAACGTCGTCGTCATGCCGACGAACCAAGCCGTCGCGCGCAAAGACCAGCCCGATATCGTCTACCGCACCGAGAACGCGAAGTTTGAAGCGGTCGTCGACGAGATCATTGCCGAACACGAAAAGGGCCGCCCGGTACTGGTGGGCACGCGTTCGATCGAAAAATCCGAGCGCCTTGCGATGCTCTTGCGCCGGCGCGGCGTCGAGTGCAACGTGCTCAACGCGAAGTATCACGAGCAAGAAGCGCAGATCATCAAAGACGCCGGTTTTTGGGGCGCGGTGACGATCGCGACCAACATGGCCGGCCGCGGCGTCGACATCAAACTCGGCGAAGGCGTGGCCGCGATCGGCGGCCTGCACATCATCGGCACGGAGCGCCACGAGTCGCGGCGTATCGACAACCAGCTGCGCGGCCGCGCCGGCCGTCAGGGCGATCCGGGCTCGACGCGCTTCTACATCGCGCTCGACGATGAGCTGATGCGCCTTTTCGGCGCCGAGCGCATTCAGAAGATGATGGACTTCGTCAAGTTCACCGACGAAACGCCGATCGAAGCCGGCATCCTGTCGAAATCGATCGAGAACGCGCAGTCGAAGGTCGAGAACCACAACTACGAGATCCGCAAACAGGTACTCGAGTACGACGACGTCATGAACAAGCAGCGCGAGGTGATTTACGCCGAGCGCCGCCGAGTGCTCGAAGGCCAGCCGTTGCGCGACTTCTTCATCGAGACGCTGCAAACCAAAGTCAGCGACGCCGTCAACAGCGGCGCGCCGCCGGAAGAACATCCGAGCGAGTGGGATCTCGAGGCGATTCTCGACGAGCTGCAGCTGATCGTTCCGATCAAAGACCGCATCACCGTCGCCGAACTCGAATCGATGGACCGCGACGCGATGAAGGAGCGCTTGAGCGAGATCGCCGTCAGCTTCTACGAGGCCAAGGAAGCTGAAGTCACGCCCGAAATCATGCGCATGGTCGAGTCGCAGTACATCATGCTGCCGATCATCGACCGGCTGTGGGTCGATCATCTCTACATCATGGACGCGCTTAAGGCCGGCATCGGCTTGCGCGGCTACGGTCAGAAAGACCCGCGCGTCGAGTACGAAAAAGAAGCTTACGAGATCTTCGAAGACCTCAAGAGCAACATCGCCGACGAGGCGATCAAGGCCGTGTTCTCGGTGCGCATCGAGATCGAGCCCGAAGCTGCGCCGCAACCGGTGGCCGTGGGCGCCAACGGCAACGGTGCCGCACCGGCGTTCGAACCGCTGCCGACGGGCCAACTGATTCCGCAGGCCGCGCCGCACATGGACCCGGTCGCTGCGGAACGTCTGCTCGGACCCGCCCCGCGCGGGCCGGCCGAAAACGTCCGCACCAACCGCGACGATGCGACGGCTCCCGCGGCAAAATCGAACGGCTCACAGCCGGATAAAGTCGGCCGCAACGATATGTGTCCGTGCGGCTCAGGTAAGAAGTACAAGCGCTGTCACGGAGCCGCTGCTTAGCGCTTGCTCTTTTTGGGTACAGCGTGCGCCGCCACCCGGCAAGCAAGGCTCACGCATGTTCCGCAGTACTAGGGTCGACGAAGTCGCGCTTCCGAAGTTGGCGACGGCTACGGCCTCCCGCAGTCAGCGGTTTAGCGCTGCCATCGTCGCGCTGCTCCTGATTGCCGCCGCGCTCGCCGCAACGCGTGCCAGCAGCACCGTTGGGCCGGTGCTGCCGACGCTCATCCCGCTGACGGCCGGAATCGCGTGCTTCTCCGAACTTCTCGCCGCCTTTCTCTTGATCAGCCAGTACCGCGTTACCGGCGTTACACTGCTCGTTACGGCGGGCGCGGCGTTCACGCTGAGCGCGCTCTTGATGCTGCCGTACATCGTTAGCTTTCCGGGAGTGCTGGTCGCGGGCACGTTCGGAGGAAATGAACAAACGGCGATTTGGCTCTGGGTTGCATGGCATCTCGTCTTTCCGGCGGTCATTGCATCTTATGCGGTCCTTGACGCCGGCTTGTGCGGCGTCACGCCTGCGGCGCGCATAACGAGAACGCTCTGCACGTACGTCGGCGCGGCTACGCTCGCAGCGGCTGCCTTGACGGCCGTCGCATTCGTCAGCGCCCCGCTGCTGCCGACGCTGATCGTGCGCGGGCACTTTCAACCTTTGTTCATAATGGTTATCGGGCCGGCGATCATCGCCGCCGATGTGCTGACCTTGGCATTACTCGCGCGCAATGCGAAGAACGCGACGACGCTGCAGGTGGCTCTCGCCCTTTCGCTGCTGACGGCCGCACTCGACGCCCTACTCAACGCGGTTTCGGGCGCACGCTATACGCCGACGTGGTACGTCGGCAAGATTGAAATGCTGATGACGGCTTCGATCGTGGGCGTGACGCTACTGGCCGAAGTCGCGGATCTCTACCGGCGTGCGGCGTCGCTAGCAACGATCGACCCGCTGACGGGTCTCGGAAACCGGCGTTCGCTCGAGGAACGCTTCAGTTGGGCGCTAGGCTATGCGCGGCGCTAACGGCACTTCATTGCGATGATCGTTATCGATATCGACGAATTCAAGAAGTACAATGACGCCTTCGGGCACGCTGCCGGCGATGAATGCTTGATTCGTGTCGCTGCCACCCTGCGGGATCAACTGAAACGGCCCAACGACCTCGTCATCCGATTCGGCGGCGAAGAGTTCGTCGTGCTTCTCGTCGACTGCAACGAGGCCGCCACGCAAGCGATTGGAGAACGCTTGCGTACGGCGATCGAGGGACTGCAAATCGCGCACGCGCCGGCCGCGTCCGGGCCGGTCGTAACCATCAGCCTCGGTTGCAGCGCTGCGAAGGCGTTATCGCTTCGCGACAACGACCTCTTCGAGGCGGCCGATCGTGCGCTCTACATTGCAAAGGCGGCCGGACGAAACCGGTGCAGCTTCGACGTCGAGGCCGCAGCCCCGGTCGCACTCGACCCCGCGACCGCATAAGACGACCGCTAGGTGAAATAACCAACGACTTGCACGAGCGTATAACTCGTCGGCGCCGAGACCGTGGTTCCTGTGCACGAGCCGGGCGGCGTGCAGAGATACGTCGGAAGGGAGAGCGTGTTCGGCGGGTTCACGGTGAGCGCCGCGTCGAGCGGATTCGTTACGCTGTTGTTGTTTGACCACCCGATGAAGCTCGTCGCAGACACCGACGGCGGATTCGTACCGGCCGTGTTCGTCGACCAGCTGCCGATGAAGAAGTTCGAGCTGTTTGTCGACGTGGCGATCGAATTCACGGTCATGTTGATGCTCGGGTTGTCGCCGCTGATGCTTCCCTGGTAGCCGATCAGCTGGAGCGTGACGTAGAAGAGCGGCACGAAGTTTGACGTAGCGAAACCCGGCGGCGCGTTCGCGAGCGCGGGGAGCCCGGCGGGCGGGGCGAGCGAAATCGAGCCTGCGTACGTTCCGGCGGTTGCGCCGCTCGCGACGGTCGCGAAGTTATTCGCATAGGAGCAGCCGCCGACGAGCGGCGTCGTAATCGTGGTCACGCCGACGATGTTGCCGGGCGTGATGTTCGCCGACGTGGGGCCCGACGTGTTGCAGGTGGCGGTCGTGAACGATGCCGGGGGCAGCGTCGTGACGGTCGCTGTCGGCGTCGGCGCCGGGGCCGACGCTCCCGTGTTGTTTCCGCCGCAAGCTGCCAGCGAAATTCCCAGAATTGTCAGCAGCGCGCACAACGCGCCGGTATGGGATCTGTATTTCCGCATCGGGCGTGCTTCTCGCTGCGCTTCGTGAGCCCTCGGGCCGCGAGCTAGCCGGCGGTTACCGTGAATTTCGCGCGCGGAAAACCAAAACGCACGCTGCTTGCGATCGCGCCCGCGAAGGCAATGCTCGAGGCGACGAACAGCGCGGCCGAGATCGCGTTATGCGCGTGCGCGAGCGCTCCAACGGCTTGTACGTTGAGGCTGATCGAGAACGCGGCAAAGATGATCGCTGCACCCGCGACGCCGGTGGTTTGTCCGCCCACGCGCGTCGCAGCCATGATCGCCGAGGCGGAGGCCGTCTTATCGCGCGGTACGTTGGCCATCAGTTCGCGGCTGTTGGGCGCCTGAAACAATCCGAACCCGAAGCCGCAGAGCGCGCCGTGCAGGACGATCTCCCATACCGTGGCGTGCGCCGGCAGCAGCGCGTAGAGCACGAGCCCCGTGCCGAGCATGCCGAGCCCGAGGGTGGAGAGAATCGCGGCCGGATAACGGTCGGAGAGGCGTCCGGCGAAGTTCGCGGTCAGCCCCATCGTCAGCGGCCACGACGTCATCAGCAAACCGGATTGCAACGGCGTCACATTCATCACGACTTGAAAGAGAAACGGCAGCGAGACGACGGCCAGCGCCGAGGCGGTATAACCGAAAATGCCTGCCAGCGATGCGAGCGCGAAGAGCGGGCGCTCGAAGAGGTCCACGGCGAACATCGGCCGTTCGAGTCGGCGCTGGCGCAAGAGAAACCAGCCGAATGCGCTGCCGCCGGCGATCAACTCGAGGGCAATCAGCGGGCGCGGATCGCCGTGTCCGAAGCCGTCGATGCCGCGCACGATCAGCGCAAAGCCGAGCGCGCTCGCGACGATGCTCGGAACGTGCACGGGTTCGCCGTGTCCGGGCACGAGCGGAATTGCGGTACGCGTTGCAAACCAGATCGCGATTCCGAGCGGCACGTTGATCAAGAAGAGCCACGGCCACGGCGCGATGGCCAGGATCAGGCCGCCGATCGTCGGGCCCGATGCAACCGCCGTCCCGATGACCATTGCGTTGATGCCGAGCGCGCGGCCAAGCTGGTCGCGCGGAAACACGGTGCGCAAGATCGCCGACGTCAGCGAGAGGATCGCGGCCGCACCGACGCCCTGCAGCATGCGCGAGGCAACGAGCAGCGTGAGATTTTGCGAGAGCGCGCAGAGCAGCGAGCCCACGGTGAAGATCGCGATGCCGTAGCGCCAGGTGCGCGCCAGGCCGTGCGACTGACCGAAGGACGACCAGGTGAACAGTGCGGCGGTGACCGCCACTTGAAACCCGTTGACCACCCAGATCGACAGCGCGGGCGAGACGTGCATTTCGCGCCCGATCGTCGGGAGGGCGACATTGGCGATGGTGCCGTCGAGGACCGACATCGTCGTTGCGGCAGCCAGCGCGAGATATGCGCGCCGCCGCTGCCCGATCGGCAGCCCGTCCGACTCGAGCGTGTTCTCCAGGTCGTCCATCATCCGAGCTTCAGCTTTGCCGCGGGCCGTATGTTACCATCGCGCCGCGCGCGTCTCGGCGTTTCGGGCCGGGCAAGCGCGGGAAGAAGCCCCGCATGGATCTCACTAAAGAAGTTCCGCGTAGCCCCAATGACATGCTCGCGGGCATCGTCTCGCTGCCGCGCATGATCGACAAGACGCAAGCCGATAGCGAAGGTACCCTGGGTGAATACGACGTCGACTGCCCGCACGATAAACCGGTGCTCCAGTTTCTCGGCGTCGACTATCCGACGTTTAAGGCGAAGCTCCAAGACCTGAAGTTCGACACCAACGCGGTCGGCGCGTGGGCGAAACCGCTCGTCGACAAGCACAGCGCGGCCGAGATTGCGGCGTTCAACGACGCGCGTCGTGCGTGGGCTCCCGACGGCCACTCGCAGCAATATTTCGACAAGTTGAAAGCCCAAGTCGCGCCCAATCGCCCCGATGTGACGACCTGGTTCAAGCTGCTCGATCTCGACGAGAAGCGCGCCGCCTAGCGCGTCCCGCTTCCCAGAATTGGCCAAGTAAGCGGCCGTACGCTCCGGCCGATGAACAAACGCTTAGCTGCCGCCCTAGCGCTCACGCTCACGCTTACGTTTGCGGGTTGCGGCGGTTCCGGGGCTTCCGGCAGTTCTGTGCCGGCGGCAACCGCCACGCCGGTCACGGCCACAACGCTCATCGGTTCCTACACGTGCCCGGCGGCGGCTACATCGTCGGGCACGTTGAATTGCGCGGCGTTGCCGCTCGGCGACTCGAAATACAGTACCACGGCGGCAAGTGTCGGCACCGTGTTCGTGTGCAGCGTGCCGAACGGTCAGGCGCCGTCGGGCACGGGTCCCTGGATCAACGCCGCCGCCGGCACGTGGGACGCGCTGACCAAAGACATCGTGTCGGGCAGCGTGAGCTGGTCGGGTTCGTTCAACGCCGTCGTCAGCGGCACGGCACTCGATATCACCGGGAACGGTTTGCCGCTTGCGGGCATCACGACCGGAACGTTTCCGATCGCATCGACCGATGCGGTCTATCAGTACGACGCCAATCCAAACCGCATCGCGGCGCAATCGCTCAACTACGCGCTGCCGTACAACCCCGTCGCCGCGGCATCGCCGGGATGCCTCAGCGGTGGGCGAATCGGCGTTGCGCTCAACGGCGTTTCGATCTTCGACGCGCTCGATGCAGTGGGCCACGACGCGGTCGCGCGCGAGGGACAGGACAGCTGCCACGGACATCCCGATCAGTCGAGCACCTATCACTATCACGGCTGGCTCTTCGCGTGCGTGCCAGATAGCGGTTCGGCCGGACAGAACTCGTCGCTGCTCGGCTATGCGCTCGACGGCTTCGGCATCTACGGACCGTGGTACAACGGCAAGATCCTAACGACGGCGGACCTCGACCAGTGTCACGGGACGACGAGCCTGGTCACCTGGCACGGCGCAGCGGTCTCGATCTACCACTACGTCGCGACCTACGACTTTCCGTATACGCTCGGCTGCTATCACGGTACCGCCGTTCCGGCCTGAGGATTGACATTAACGATATATCGCGATAGGATGGCAACAGATCGCGAATGGTCGCGATTGTATCAAGAAAGGGGAGTGCATGCGGAAAGCATGGTTCTCTCACGAACGGGGCCCACGTATGGGCTACCAGAAATTCGGCCCGGGTCCGGGCGGCCGCGGCGGCGAGGTCTTCATCCACGCCTGGCGCGGCGGCGGACGCGCGCGCCGCGGTGACATCAAGTTCCTCATCCTCGAGGTGCTTGCAGATGGTCCCCGGCACGGCTACGACATCATCACGGAACTCGAGAACAAGAGCAACGGGCGCTATCGTCCGAGTGCAGGGTCGGTCTACCCGACGCTGACGATGCTCGAAGAAGGCGGCTACATCACCGGCAGTGCTGCCGACGGCAAGCGCGTCTTCACGATCACCGATGCCGGCCGCGAACTGCTCAAGCAGAAACCGGGCGGCGCAACGCCCGAGAGCGACGACGGCGTCGATCTCCGCAGCTCGGCGATGAAGTTGGGTGCGGCGGTCATGCAGGCAGCGCGCGCAAGCGATGCGGCTTCGCAAGAAAAGGTGCGCGACATCCTCGATGGCGCACGCCGCGAGATCTACAAGATTCTTGCCGAGAGCGAGTAGCTAGCAGAAGGAAAACACCGCCCGGTCGCGCCTAAAGCGCAAGCATGGCGCGACCGCTCGTGGTGATTCCGGCGCTCGTTACCGCGGCCACGATCCTCGCGTTGTTGGGCTTCGTGATCGTGCTGAGTTTCAGCAAGATCGAAGACGGCATGATCGCGGGGTTTGCCGGTTTCGGTAATTTCGCAACACTGCTGAGCGATCCGAATGTGCCGCGCATGACGAGCAACACGCTCGTGTTCGCGGCCATTACGCTCGCGGTATCATTCTTGCTCGGCGTTCCGCTCGCGTGGCTCGCCGAGCGCTCGGATTTACCCGGCCGCTCGATCATCTGGACCGTGATGCTCGCGAGCCTCGTGCTGCCGGGCTTTCTCGTCGGCATGGGCTGGCTGCTGTTGGCGCACCCGCGCATCGGCGTGCTCAACACCACGCTCGAGAACGTTTTCCACATCTCATTTCCGCCGCTGCCGATCAACAACGTGGCCGGTATGGGGCTGGTGGAAGGCTTGCTGTTGACGTCGCTCACCTTCGTGCTCGTCGCGCCGAGTTTGCGCACGATGGATCCGGCGCTCGAAGAAGCCGCGCGTATGAGCGGCGCTTCCTCGCGCTCGCTCTTGTGGAACGTGACGCTGCCGCTGATCCTGCCGGCGCTCGTCGCGGCCGCGATGTACGTTGCGATCGTCGCCGTCGGTGCGTTCGATATCCCGGCCGTCATCGGTTTGGGCAGCCGCATCTACACGTTCAGCACCTTCATGTACGTGCACGCCTATCCGGCCGACGGATTTCCCGACTACGGCGCGATCGCGGCCGGCGGAGCTTTCATGATCGTCATCGCGCTCGCGATGACGTTCGCCTACGTGTACGTGCTGCGCCGCGCGCGCTCGTTCGCGGTGATCACGGGCAAAGCGTACCGGCCGCGACTCACCGAGCTCGGACGCTGGACGCCCGTGGCCTGGGCGCTGGTGGCAATCTACGCGCTCGGCGCGCTGATCGTTCCTTTTGCGTTTACGCTGATCTACGCGCTCTTGCCGTTCGCCGAACCGCTCGACGCGAGCGTGTTCTCGCACATGTCGTTGTTGAACTTCGCGCAGATTCCGTGGAGCTTGGTGGGCACCGGTGCACTGCATACGGCCGAACTCGTGCTGGTCGTGCCGCTGGCGGTCGTTGCGCTCAGCTTCGCGATCTCGTGGATCGTCATCCGGACGACGATGCCCGGCCGGTTCGTGCTGGATGGGATCGCCTTCATGCCGCACGCCGTGCCGAGCATCCTGTTCGGTATCGGTGCAACGCTGGCCGCCCTGTTCGTGCTGCAGAAGATCGTGCCGATCTACGGCACCGTCACGCTGATCGGGCTCGTCTATACGATCGGCTGGATCAGCTTCGGCACGCGCATCGTCAACAGCAGCTTGCTCCAGATTCACGGCGACTTGCTCGAAGCGGGCGCGATGTCGGGCGCGCGCGCCGGCGCGGTGTTTCGCGATATCGTCTTGCCGCTGGTGCGCCCGGCGGCATTCGGCGCCTGGATCTACGTCGTGCTGCTGTGCGTGCGCGAGCTGACGCTGGCCGCGTTCGTCTCGACGCCGAAAAACATCACGCTGCCGATGGTGGCCTGGTTCGAGTGGAACAACGGGTCGATCCACGCCGGCGCCGCGGTGGCGGTGATCGTCGTTCTCGCGCTCATCCCGTTGCTGTTTCTATTCCTGCAGTTCGGGCCTCGCTCCGATGCGATGTTCGGATCGTCCGTCCGTGAGAGGTAGCCGCATGTCTCGTTGGTGTTCCGTATTCGTCTTGGCGCTGGTGCTGGCCGCGTTCGCGCGGCCGGTCTTCGCGCAGGACGCCGCCCATTCACCGGAACCGGCGAACCTCGGCGCGCTCGTGCAAGCCGCGGCCAAGGAAGGCACGCTCGACGTTGCGTGGGGTGACGTCTACGGCGGTGCTGCCGGCGTCAAGCGCGCGCAGGACGAGATCAACAAGAAGTACCACCTGAACTTGCAGATCAAGTATACGCCGGTTGCCGTCGGCGCGGCGTTTCAGAACCAAGTGGTGGGCGAGATCCGCGCGGGCCAAACGGCCAGCACCGACGTGCTCTTTCACATCCGCGATCAGAACTTGGCGAAGGTGGTCATCCCGGTCGACTATCGCAAGTATGTCCCCGGCTTGCCGGCCGACGTGATGTTCTACGACAAGCGCGCGGTGATCGTGGTGAGCACGATCCTGGCCGAGGAGTACAGCACGAAGGACGTGCCGCCGAACAAGGTTCCCAACTCGCTCGCCGGTCTCTTGGCGCCGGAGTGGAAAGGCAAGATCGCAACGATGCCCTACCAGGGCGTCATCGGCTGGTACCTCGGCCTGAACGAAGCGATGGGCAAGGACGGCATGGTGAAGTTCTACACGGCGCTCTCGCCGAGCATCGGCGGTTTGATGACGTGCGGTGACTCGGATCGCGTCGTCAGCGGCGAGTTCGCGTTCTTCGGTTTGGATTGCGGTGATCAGGAAGTGCGCTTGCGTCAGCGTAAGGGCGAAGCGATTGCGGCGTTCTACCCGAAGGAAGGGACCGCGATCTACGCATTTTCACCCGGCATTCCGCTCACCGCCGCGCATCCGAATGCGGCGCGGCTTTTCATCACCTATCTGCTCAGCCCGGAGGGCCAGAAGATGCTGTGGGACGAGTTCGGCTGCGACAATTACAAGCTGGCGGGCTCCCGCATGGCGCCGCTCATCGCCGCGGCGAAGAAGAAGGGCGTCAAGTTCATCGACATCTACGGACTCGACGTAGCGCACCCCGAACTCAACGACTATGAGAAGACGATCAACACGATCGTGAACCAATCGAAATGACGACGAGCGCACCGATCCTGCGGGATGACCTCGACTTCGCGCACACCGGCCCCGGCACGCTGGCGGGCCGGTATTTCCGGCGGTTCTGGATTCCCGTCGCCCGCTTGGACGACGTCCCGCCCGGCCGCGCGAAGCCCATCCAGCTCCTCAACGAAAAGTTCACCTATTATCGCGGCGAGACCGGAACGCCGCATCTCGTCGGTTATTACTGCGCGCACCGCAGCACGCAGATGTCGACCGGCTGGGTCGAAGGCGACTGCATCCGCTGCTTCTATCACGGCTGGAAGTACGACGAGACCGGCGCGTGCATCGAGCAGCCGGCCGAAGTGGATTCCTTCGCCGCGAAGATCGCAATCGAAGGCTATCCGACCAAGACGTACTTGGGCCTCGTGTACGCGTATCTCGGCGATGGTGAGCCGCCCGAGTTCTGGCGCTTTCCCATGATGGAGCAGCCGGGCGAGCTCGTCGTCAAGTCGTGGGTCCGCACGTCGAACTATTGGAACGGCCTCGAAAACGCAAACGATCAGGTGCACGTCGCGTTCGTGCACAGCAACAGCGAGTTCCGCGCGGCCGGCGCGACGCGCGAGATCCCGCGCATCGAAGCGCACGAAACCGAGTACGGCATCCTGCGCAAGTGCACGTTCAGCGACGGCAAGATTCGCCTGCAGCATTCGCTGATGCCGACCGCGTCGCTGGTGACCGTGTACGAAGATGGCGCCGGCTGGATGCCGCACCTTTCCTACCGCTTACCGGTCGACGACGAAAGTCACCTCAGCCTTACCGTGAGCTTGGCCCAGGTTGAGGGAGCGAAGGCTGAAGAGCTGCGCGCGAAACATCGGGCGCGCGCCGCCGCGATGGAGGGCTTGCCCTCGCAGCAAGAGATCGTCGATGCCGTGGTGCGCGGTGAGCTCTACTTGCACGATCTGCAGCGCCCGGACATCGTCAACATTCAGGACGCGGTGGCGCTTGCCGCGCAGCCGCCGATCGGCGAACGCGTCAACGATCGGCTCGGCAAGTCCGACGTGCAGATCATCGTGTTGCGTACGATTTGGGCGCGCGAGATGCGCGCGCTCGAAGCGGGGACGCCGCTGAAAACGTGGACGGTGCCGCCCGACCTCGTCGCAACGAACGGGTGAGCGCGGTCGCGACCGCTGCAGCGCCGGTCGAGGTCACCGGTCTCGAGAAGCGCTACGCGGACGGCAGGACGAGCGTTGCAGCGGTCAACGGCGTGTCGTTTCGCGTGCAAGCCGGCGAGTTCTTCACGCTGCTCGGCCCGAGCGGCTGCGGCAAGACGACGACGTTGCGTTGTCTCGCGGGCTTGGAGCGGCCCGACGGCGGGACGATCGCGATCGGCGGCCGCGTCGTCTCGTCGTCCGATCCGCCCGCCTTCGTAGCGCCGAACGAACGCGATATCGGCATGGTGTTCCAAAGCTATGCGATCTGGCCGCACATGACGGTGTTTCAGAACGTTGCGTTTCCGTTGAAGGTCGCGGGTCTCGGCGCGCGCTCGGCCGAGACGACCGCGCGGGTGGAAGAAGCGCTCGCGCTCGTGCACCTCGACGCGCAAGCGTCGCGCCTCGCAACGCAGCTTTCCGGCGGGCAGCAGCAACGGCTCGCGCTCGCGCGAGCGCTCGTGCGCCGTCCGCCCTTGCTGCTCCTCGACGAGCCGCTCTCCAACCTCGATGCGCGGCTGCGCGAACAGATGCGGCTCGAGTTGCGCGCCCTGCAGCGCCGTCTCGGCATCACGATGATCTACGTAACGCACGACCAAACGGAAGCCCTGAGCATGAGCGACCGGCTGGCCGTGATGCTCGACGGCCGTATCGTGCAAGCGGGTTCGCCGGCGGAAATGTACGGCGCGCCGGCGAGCGCGTTCGTGGCGGAATTCATCGGCAGCAGCAACGTGCTCGAAGTGCACGTCGCGGCCCGCTTCGGGGTCGTCATCACCGGGGCCGCGGGCTTCATCAGCATCCGGCCCGAGCACGTGCGGCTACATCCGCATGACGGTAACGGCGAACCCGGCGGCCGCGTCGAGTCGGTGACGTTTCTCGGCGAGATGACCGAGTGTGAGGTGACGATCGGCGACCGCCGGCTGCGCTCCCGGATGCTCTCGCCGGTCGGTTTGGCGGTGGGCGACGCGGTGCGCGTGGAGATGCGGCCGGAGTACGCCACCCCGCTCTGAGGGGCCCGGCGACTGCGAAGCCGAAACGCCGAGGGCTATGTCTGACGCCCAACGAGTTGCGATCGAGAAGTCCCAGGAACGCCTGACCGCGCTCAAGGTGCGTCTTTGACGACGCGGCCAAACGACGGACGTTAGCCGAACTCGAAGGGCGGTCGCAGAGCGACGGCTTCTGGGATGATGCGCAGGCGGCCCAAGCGACGATGAAGCGCTTGGCCGAGGTGCGGAGCGACGTCGATGCGATCTCTGCCGTCGAGAAGCTGCTCGACGAAGCGGCGGAAACGCTCGACGTGCTGGGCGATGAACCCGGGGCCGAAGCCGACGTCGATGCCGCGCTCGCGCGCGCGCAGGGCGATCTCGACGCGCTCGAGATGGCGGCGAATTTCGATCGTCCCTACGATTCGCACGGCGCGATCGTCACGATTCGCGCCGGCGCCGGCGGTACCGATGCGGCCGATTGGACGCAGATGCTCGAGCGCATGTACCTGAAGTGGGCGAAGAATCGCGGCTTCGAGGGCACCGTCGTGGAAGAAGCAGAGGCGGATGAAGCCGGCCTGCGTCTGGCGACGTTCTTCGTGCGCGGCAAGAACGCATACGGAATGCTCGAGAGCGAACGCGGCGTGCACCGCCTCGTGCGCATCTCGCCGTTCGATCAGCAGCATCGCCGCCAAACCTCGTTCGCCGAGGTCGACGTCGTGCCCGAGATCGAGGAAGGCGACGTCGAGGACATCGAGATTCGTCCCGAAGACCTGCGCGTCGAGACGTTCAAGGCCAGCGGTGCCGGCGGTCAGTACGTCAACAAGACCGAGTCGGCCGTCCGCATCATCCACGTACCGACCAACACGATCGTCGCTTCGCAGCAAGAACGCTCGCAGATGCAGAACCGCGACGTCGCGATGAACATCTTGCGCGCGAAGCTCGTGCAGCGCGAACGCGAAGAGCGTGAAGCGAAGCTCGAGGAGCTGCGCGGCGAGCGGCGCGCCAACGAGTGGGGCTCGCAGATCCGTTCCTACACGCTCAACCCGTTCCAGCTCGTGAAGGATCATCGCACCGGCGTTGAGACCGGCAACACCGAGGGCGTGCTCGAGGGCGACATCGAGCCGTTCATCTGGCCCTATCTTCAGGCGCGCGGGCGCCTCTCGCCGAGCGTCGCGTAGCCGTGCCGCCGCGCGTCGACGTCGTGATGGTCAGCTGGAACGACAAGGCCAACGTGATGACGGCGCTCGAGTCGGTGTTCGCGCTGAGCGAAGTGCAGGCCGACCCGGGCTTTGCCAACGTCGTCGTTTCCGACAACGGCTCGACCGACGGTACGCTGGAATTCATCACCGAGCGTTACGGTGCGCGGGTGAGGGCCATCGCGAACGGCGCCAATCTCGGCTTTGGCGCGGCCTGCAACCGGGCGTTCGCGCAAACGTCGGCGCCGTACGTCTTCTTGCTCAACCCGGACGCGGAGTTGAAAAACCGCGCCCTTGCAGCAATCGTCACGTTTCTCGACGAGCACCCGCGGTGCGGCATCGCGGGCTCCCGGCTCTACAACACCGACGGATCGATCCAGCCCTCGGCCGGGGAATTCGATACGTGGACGGGCGCGTTCTTGCGCTCGAGCGCGTGGGGTGAACTGCCGCCGTTTCGGCGTTTTGCCAACGGTGCCGGACTGCGTGACTTCACCTACGATAAACCGCGCAAGGTCGATCTCGTGATCGGCGCGGCGGTCGGCCTGCGGCGCGCGATGCTCGATGAGATCGGAGCGTTCGACGAGCGTTTCTTTCTCTATCACGAAGAAGTCGATCTCGCACGGCGGGCGGCGACGGCGGGCTGGGAAACGTGGTTCGTGCCCGCGAGCGAAGCCGTGCATGAGGGAATGGGCAGCGCGAAAGGTCAGTACCGCCAAGTCGAAGTGCGCAAACAAAAATCGCGGCGGCAGTACTGGGTCAAGCATCACGGCTACGCGTGGTATATCGCGCTCGTGGCCGCGCTGATCGGCCGCTTCGCACTCTACCTCGCCGCCGCCGGCGGGTTGCTGTTCGCCGTAGGGCGGATCGTCCGCGGCAAATGATCGCGCCGGAATCGGTCGTCACCTTCGAGCGCGTCGACGGCTTCCGCGTGGTGAAGTCGTACGGCTACGCATACGGACAGGCCACGCGGCCGCGCAACATCTTACGCGCGACGTTCCGCAGCATCGGCGCGTTCATCGGGCTCGCGCCGGTCGAGTATTTGACGGATGCCGAGCGCTCGCGCACCGATTGCCTCGCGGAGCTGGTGCGCAAAGCCGAACTGACCGGTGCGAACGGTATCATCGGTTTGCAGTTTCAGGTGTCGGAAGCAGAAGACGGATCGACCAAGGTGCTGGCCTTCGGCGAGGCCGTGCTGCTGGAGCCGGCGCCGAAATGACGCTAGCCGAACGTGCGACGCGCGAAAGGACGCTCGAAGCGGCCGCGCGTGTCGTCGAAGCCTGCCGGCTGTGCACGATCGGTTCAACGCGCACGAACAGCGTGTTCGGCGAAGGCGATCCGTGCGCGCCGCTGATGTGCGTGGGCGAAGGTCCGGGCGAAACGGAAGACCGGCTCGGCCGTCCGTTCGTCGGCCGCGCGGGCGAGTTGCTGGAAAAAATGCTGGCGGCGATCGGCCTCGCACGCGAAGACGTCTACATTGCCAACACCGTGAAGTGCCGTCCGACGCTCGATGCCGGCCATCGCTTGGCCAACCGCGCGCCCACGCCCGACGAGATGAAGAACTGCCGTCACTACCTCGACGCTCAGATCGACGTGATCCGGCCGCGCGTGATCCTGGCACTCGGCGCGCCGGCGGCGAAGTCGTTCATGGGCGAGCGTTTCTCGATCACGAAGCAGCGCGGCCAGTGGTTCGAAGGCCCGTTCGGCATACCGGTCACCGCAACGTTTCATCCGGCCTACATCTTGCGTCAAACCGGCGGCGCGATGACGGAAGTCAAACGCCTCGTGTTCGCCGATCTAAAGGCGGTCCGCGAGAAGATCGATGCCGCGCCCTCGCCGCCGCCCGCCTTGGAGCAGCAGTCGCTCTTCGACTAAACGCCGAAGCGCGCGAGATGCAGACGCCCGGCGACGTGCAAGGCATTCAGTCTATCGAACTGGGCGGGAGCGTCTTGCGCGCGCTGATCGATGCAAATGGCGATACGCTGCCGTTGCGCGATGTTGCCTTAGCGGCGGGTATGTCGGCGAGCAAAGCGCGTCGCTACTTACTAAGTTTTGCGCGGATCGGCCTCGTTTCGCAGGAGGCAGCCACCGGCTACTACGGGCTTGGACCGTTGGCAATTCGTTTAGGGCTGGCCGCCATCGCCGCGATTGCGGTCGACCGGCTCGCGCCGCCCGTCATCCGTGAACTACGCCGGCGTCTGCAAGAGACGGTCGTGATGACGATCTGGAGCGATCGCGGCCCTATCATTTTGCAAGCCGAGGACAGCCAACTCGCGGTCATGGTCAACGCGCGCATCGGCTCGACGTTGCCGATGATCGGTAGCGCGACGGGCCGGCTCTTCGCAGCCTATTTCGATCCCGCAAGCACCGGACCACGGATCACCGAGGAGCTTTCCCGGTTGGCGAAGGGCCCGGCACTCCGGCAGGCGCAGCACGATTTCGATCTCCGCTTGGACGAAGTTCGCAAGCACGGCGCCGCGCGCACCGAGGGCGAGCTGCTCAACGGCGTGAGCGCGCTGGCAGCGCCGGTTTTCGACCATACCGGAACGCTGATCGCCGGACTCGGGGTGCTTGGGCACCGCGGGATTCTCGACGTAAGCTGGACCGGGACGCCCTGCACGGAGCTCAAACGCTCGGCTGCTACCCTATCCGAGCTCTGCGGGCACACCCCGGCAAAATAATCTCCGGGCGTGCGTTGCATAATATGCAATGCATGCCTTATACTGCGGCGGTGATGCCTCGCTTTCTCGCTGCGGCACTGCTCGCCGTCCTTACGCTCGAGCCGACGGTCGTGCCGGCCCAGACCGCCGGCCCGATGGCATCGATCGACGCCGGCCGTCTCGCCGGCGTGCTCGACGATGCGGGGATCGATTCTTACCGTGGCATCCCGTTTGCGGCGCCGCCTGTCGGCAACCTACGCTGGCGCGAACCCCAACCGGTCGCAGCGTGGAACGGCGTGCGCGACGCGCGCGAGTACGGCGATCGGTGTCAGCAGAGCCCGTTTCCGCCATCGACCCCACTCGGTAGCGGTGGTCTATCCGAAGATTGTCTCTTTCTCAACGTATGGGCGGCGCCGGCGGCCGTTCGCGCACCGGTGCTGGTGTGGATCCACGGCGGCGGTTTTTCCAACGGCTACAGCAATGCCGTTGGATTCGACGGGGATGCGTTCGCGCAAAAAGGCCTGGTCTTCGTCAGCATCAACTATCGCCTCGGCGCGTTCGGTTTTCTCGCGCATCCTGCATTGACCCAAGAATCGCCGCACAAAACGTCGGGGAATTACGGGGCGCTCGATCAGATCGCCGCATTGCAGTGGGTGAAGCGCAACATCGCGGCGTTCGGCGGCGACCCGGACAACGTCACGATTTTCGGCGAATCTGCCGGCTCCGTCAGCGTCTCGGTGCTGACCGCGTCACCGCTCGCCAAGGGCCTCTTCGCACGCGCGATCGGTGACAGCGGCGCCGGCCTCGGCTCGAGCGTCGACACGCTGCCGGTGATGCCGCTCGCGCGGGAAGAACAACGCGGTCTTGCGTTCGCGGGCTTACTCCACGCGCATACCGCGGCGGAACTGCGCGCGATCCCGGCCGACAAGATCGTCGATGCCGGCGAGCACGGTGCGGGCACGCTCTTTCAGGCGGGCCGCTTCGCACCGGCAATCGACGGCTACCTATTGCGTGAAACGCCGGAGCGCACGTTTGCGCGCGGCGCGCAGAACAACGTTTCGCTGTTGACCGGCTGGAATATGCGTGAAGGTTTGCTGTTCTCGCTCCTCGATCCCGGTGGCGCGTCCGCCGTCGGTTGCAAACCGGTGTGGGACGACGCGCGCACCGTCACGGGCTTTCCGGAACAAGCAAACCGCTCGTTCGGTGCCGCAGCGCCGGCGTTTTTGCAACTCTATCCACACGCAACGACCGACGAAGTCCGCATGTCGGCCGAAGATACCGTCGGCGACCTCGCGATCGATTGGGCCACCTGGAAGTGGGCCGATCTCCAATCGAAGAGCGGCAAGACATCGGTTTACACGTATTTGTTCGCGAAAGTGCCGCCGCCCGAGTATCCATTGCACGCGGCAACGCACGGATCGGAAACGCCGTACGCCTTCGACAATCTGAAATCGCGCAAGTGGAGCTGGGATCAGGCGGACCTCCAAATCGCGCACGGCATGTCGTCGTATTACGCGAACTTCGCGCGCACCGGCGATCCGAACGGACCGGGGTTACCGCGCTGGCCGGCGTACACGGGAGCGGTCCCGCAGCGGATGGTCTTTGACGCGAACGGAGTTGCCGCAGCGCCGGTGTCGCTGGCGCGAGTCCGGCTGATCGACGCGAACCGTGCGGCCGGTCCGTGGTGCCCCGATGCTCGGTGAAGTGGGCATCGCGGACTTCATCGACCGGGCCTCGGTCGCCGACGTGATTGGGCGCGAACGCGCGGCGCGCGACGGCCGGCGGTGGACCGAAATGGCGGCCTGCTACCATCCCGACGCTTTCGTCGACGTGTCGTGGTTCCGCGGCGGAGGCGAGGCGTTCGTTGAGGCCAGCCGCAAAGTCGCGGCCGGTCCGACGCTGAGCTTTCACGGCATGGCGCCCGCCGTCGTTACAGTCAACGGCGATCGCGCGCTGGCGGAGACGGCCTGCTCTTTGCACGGCATGACCGAACTCGAGGGCGTCGATGTTGCGCTGATCGGTTACACGCGGTTGTTGTGGCGCGCGCTGCGTTCGGGCGACGGCTGGCTCATCGCCGGCTTGCGTGCGATGTACGTCAGCGACATGCTGCTGCCGCGAAATCCGAGCCGCGTGCCGGCGATCGATGACGAAATCCTGCGGACGTTCAGGCCATCGTACAAATACTTGAGCTACATCATCACCAAAAGCGGACGCACGATCCAAGATGATTTGCCGGGCATCGATCGGCCCGAAAGCGTCACGGCCTTACGTGCCGCCGAGCAACAGTGGCTCGAAGGGAGCATTTCATGAGCACCATACTCGCCGAGCTCGATGTCGTCGAACGCGCGCGCGCGCTCGTCGAGCCTTTGCGCAGCAGGCACGACGAAACCGATCGTCTGAGCAAGGCCACCGAAGAGACGTCGGCCGAGTTGGAAGCGGCGGGCCTGTTCAAGCTAACGGTTCCGCGCGCGTACGGCGGTCTCGAAGCGAACATCACGACGTGGATGGAGGCCGTGACCGAGCTCGGCCGCGGCGACGGCGGCGTAGCGTGGGCCGTGACGCTCGTCAACGCTTGTAATTGGATGGCCGCCGGACTGTATCCGCGCAAGGTGGCCGACGAAGTCTTTGCCGATCCGAACGCGCGGGTGGCCGGCGTGTTTTCACCGCGCGGCGTCAAGGCGCGCCGCGTCGACGGCGGCATCGTCGTTGAAAAAGGCATCTGGTTCTTCAATTCGGGCGTGTACCACGCGCAGTGGGATCTGCTCGGCGTGCCGATGTTCAACGCGGCGGGCGAGGCAATTGGACCTGGCATCGCGCTCGTGCCGATGAGCGACGTCAACATCCTCAACGACTGGGATACGATCGGGCTGCGTGGCAGCGGCAGTTCGAACGTTACGATGGAGAACGTCTTCGTCCCCGACGAACGCATCGTCGGTCTGCTTCCCGCAACACACGGAAAGCAGCCGCGCACGTTCCCCGAGGCGGCGCTCTATCGCACGGCGTTCGCGCCGTTGATGGTCGGCATTCTCGCCTTCCCGGTGCTCGGTATGGGGCTGCACATCATCGAAGAGTTTCTGGAAACGCTTCCGAAGCGCGACATCAAGCTGACCCCGTATATGAAAGCGGGCGAGGCGGTCGTGACGCAAGTGCAGATCGCGCAGGCGTCGGCCAAAGTGCACGCGGCGAAATGCATCATGGCGGCTGCGTGTGCTGAAATGGATGCGTCGGCGGCGCGCGGCGAGTACATGCCCGTACACGATCGCGCTCGCATCTGCCGCGATACCGCGTTCTCGGATCAGCTCGTGTGGGAAGCAGCCGACATCATCGCCGACGCCGGCGGCGGTTCGTTCGCGCGGCGCGGCAACACGCTCAGCCGCGTGTGGGGTGATATCAAGGTCGCAACGCAGCACCCGTTCGTCGCACTGACGAGCAACTTTGAAATGTACGGCCGGCTTGTAGCCGGCATCGATCCGCCTTTGATGCCCGTTTAGAAGAGAGGTCCTCATGCATTCGTTTCGTGCACGCCGGCTCGGCGTCGCAGCGCTGGCGGCGTTGCTGGCGTTCGGTTCCGGCGGTGTCTCTGCGCAACAGCAGCCGCCGCTGAAGATCGGTTTGGTGTACTCGTACACCGGCGCGCCGGAATACATCGGTAAGGGCATCGATGCGGCGATCGCCGCTTATCAGGCGCTGCACGGCGACTCGGTCGCGGGCCGCAAAGTCGTGATCGTCAAGCGCGACGACACAGGCATTGCGCCGGACGTCGCCCGGCGTATGGCGCAAGAACTCGTCGTGCAGGACAACGTCGACATCCTGATCGGCGCCACGTCGACCCCTAACGGTGCCGCGATCGCCGACATTTCTACGCAAGCGAAGAAGCCGTTTTTCGCAATCAATGTCGGAACGTCGGGCGCACTCGAGAAAGCGCCGTACAGCGTGCGTTTCGGGTTCACCCTCGCGCAAATCACCGGACCGCTCGGGAAGTGGGTCGTACAGCGAAACATGAAGAGCGGTCTGCTGTTGTATCAGGACTACGGTCCCGGCGTCGAAGGCGGGCGCGAATTCCGCAAGAGTTTCGAAGCCAGCGGCGGCAACGTCGTCGGCGAGATCAAGGTGCCGGTCACGAACCAGGACTACGCCGCCTACGCGCAGCGCGTTCACGACGCCAGAGCCCAGGTGATGTACGCGTTCTTCAACTACCAGGGCGGTTTGTCGATGCTGAAGGCCGCGTCAACTGCCGGTGCGCTGCACGACACGCGGGTCGTATCGACGCCCAGCATCATCCCGGATTCCGAAGTCGCGGCGGCCCCGACGGCGCTGGCACTCGGCTTGATCAGCGTGCAGAACTACAGCTACACGCACGATTCCAAACTGAACCGCACCTTCGTCGCGGCGTTCCGCAAAGCGTACGGGGATCCGAACGAGGTGCCGAATTTCGACGCCGCGGCGGCCTTCGACGTGATGAACGCGATCTACACGATCGCCAAGGCCCAGCACGGAAACCTCGACCCCGACAAAACGATGGCCGCGGTGCGCGGCCTGCGCTTTGAGAGCCCGCGTGGACCGCTGCAAATCGACGTCCACACGCGGGCGGCGGTCGAAAACGTCTACATCCGCCAGGTCGAGCTACTCAACGGTAAACCGGCGCCGATCGAAATCGCAACGGTCCCGATGGTCCCCGACCCCAACGAACACTTCGACCGCTAGCGGCCGGACTTCATTTCTCCGCGCGCGCTTTGTGCGTCTCGTCGGGACAGTCGCCGGCGCGGTCCCACTGCCAGCCGGCGAGGGTGTGAATGCGGGTGGCCTTGCAGCCGCACGGGTATTCGGCCACGGCCGCGACGTTGTCGGGCCGATCGCCCTCTACCCACTCGGTCATCACGTAGTTGGCCTCGTCGTCGAGGACGTCGGCATCGCTCATACTCATGGCGTTCCCTTACCCATCCGCGCGGCCGGATCATTGGGGGTGCCCGGAGTGACCGGGCATGGTAGAATAGGGCGTTATGGCCGCCCGGACCGCTCAGGAGATTTGGATCGACGATAAGGCGCGCTGCGCCGGCTATGCCGACGGGGCGGCGTTCGCGCTTGCCCATGGGCTGAAGAACTACCGGCTCCAGCAGCTCTACCGGGCCGCGACGAAAGAGCTTCTCGCCGAGGTCGGTGAGGTCAGCGTGCTGCCCAAGGAGCTGCGGGCGGCCTTGGCTGCTGAGAAATTTTCCTTCGATGCGGTCGAGCCGGTCGTCATCCAGAACTCGAACGACAAGCAGACGATCAAGGGGCTCTTCCGGCTGCACGATGGCAACGAAGTCGAGGCGGTGCTCATGCAGCACTACGGCGATCGCAACACCGTGTGCATCTCGAGCCAGTCGGGGTGCGCGTACGCGTGCGCGTTCTGTTCCACCGGGCAGGCGGGCTTTACGCGGCATCTGACGCCGACCGAGATCTTCGATCAAGCGCGCTATTTTGCGCGCCATCTCGCCGCGCAGGGCCGCAAGATCACGAACATCGTGTTCATGGGCATGGGCGAACCGTTCCATAACTACGCCTCGGTGATGGACGCGGTGCGACTGCTCAACGACGCGCACGGCTTCGGCCTCGGCCACCGGCACATCACGATCTCGACCGTCGGGGTCGTTCCGCAGATCGAACAGTTCGCGGAGGAAGGCATCCAGGTCAACCTCGCGATCTCGCTGCACGCGGCGACGGACGACGTGCGTTCGTCGATCATGCCGGTCAACCACAAGTGGCCGATCGCGCAGCTGATGGACGCCGTCGGCCGTTACATCGAGAAAACCAATCGCAAGGTCTTCTTCGAATACGTGATGCTCGACGGTGTAAACGATCGTCCCGAAGATGCCGAAGCGCTCGCGCGTTTGATGCGCGGCTCGCTCTATCACGTCAACATCATCCCCTACAACAGCACGCCGGATGCGAAGCTCGGCGCGACCGGCGATCAGCGCATCCGCGCCTTCAGCGCGATCCTCGAGGCCAAGGGAATCGCGTGCACCGTGCGCATTCCGATGGGCCGCGACATCGCTGCGGCCTGCGGCCAGCTCCGCGCTGAAACGCAACCTCGCGCGCACGCGAGCTAGAGTTTGGCGCGCCTGAAGATTCGCGACGACGTCGTGGCGGTCGAACTGACGGCCGGCGACCTGATCGACGAAACGTCGCTTTCGGCGATCAAGTCCGAAGGGGCGCAGCTGAGCGGCGCGGACGTTCGCAACCTCGCGATTGCGCAATCGCGGCTTACGCGCGCCAACTTCGCCGAAAGCCGGCTGCCGCGTCTGAACCTCACCGATGTCGAGCTGCTCGACTGCAATCTCTCGAACGTCAAAGTGACCGAAGGTTCGTTCCGCCGCGCGGCGTTCAATACGTGCAAGCTCACCGGAATCAACCTGACCGGCAGCTCGCTCGGCGACATCGAGTTCGTGAATTGCCTGATCGATTTCGCCCTGTTCGACCGGGTAGGCCTCAAGCAGGTCACGTTCCGGAACTGTCAGATGCGGGACGCCGATTTCTCGGAGACGGCCTTGGATCGCGTGCATTTCATCGAGTGCGATCTGGCGCGCGCGACGTTCGATCGCGTACGCCTCACGGCGTCGGACATGCGGCACTGCACGATGAACGGAATGCGCGGGCTCGGGCAGCTGCGCGGCATGTCGATGGAGTGGAACGACATCATCGGGCATGCCGAGCTGTTCGCGAGCGAACTCGGCATCGTGGTCGCCGGAGATCCCGACGGAGATGACGATTGACGGCGAAGGTCCGTGAGGTCGTCACGCACGCGGTTGCGCTGACCGCGCTGTTTTACGCCTGGCGTTCGATGCGCGTGCTGGCGGGCTGGAAACGTGTGCCGGCGGCTCCGAATGATACGCCGTTGCCGTCGCTCTCGATCGTCGTGCCTGCGCGGGACGAAGAGCGAAGTATCGAGCCGTGCGTGCGATCGTTGCTGGCGCAGCACGGCGTCGACGCGGAAGTAATCGTCGTCGACGACCGCTCCGGCGATCAGACACCGCTCATCCTTGCGCGCTTGCAACGCGAATTTCCATTGCTGCAGATCGTGCGCGGTGAAGCGTTGCCGGAGGGCTGGGTCGGCAAACCGTGGGCGTGCGCGCAGGGCGCGCTTCGCGCTCGCGGCGAGTGGCTGCTGTTCACCGACGCCGACAGCCGGCACGAACCGGACGCCTCGGCATCCACGCTGGCGTTCGCGCGGGCGCAGAAGGCCGACGCGCTCTCGATCATGACCGGGCAAGATCTCGTGTCGCCGGCGGAGCGGGCGATACTGCCGGCGATCTTGCAGATGATCGTCTTCGCGAGCGGACTCATCACCGAGATCAACGACCCGCAGCGGCCCGATCGCGCGCTTGCCAACGGTCAGTATTTGCTTATCTCGCGCGCGGCCTATGATGCGCTCGGGGGGCATGCGGCGGTGCGCGGCGAGATCGTCGAGGACATCGAGTTTGCGCGCCGGCTCAAACGCGACGGACGGTTTCGTCTGATCGTCGCGGAGGCGACGCAACTGGTGCACGTGCGCATGTACCATTCGTTCCGCGAAATTTGGGACGGCTTCACGAAGAACATGTACCTCGGCGCACGCGGCGATCTGCGGGCGATTGCGGGCGGCGTTGCCTTTTGCGCCGCGCTCTCGGTCGCGCCGCCGCTGCTTACGTTGGCGTCACTGCGGCGTGGCGATCGGGCGCGGGCCGCCGAGGCGCTCGCGGTGACGGCCCTCGTGATCGCCGTTGCGGCCCGAGGTGCGACCTATGTCTCGATGCCGCGCCGGCTCGCGGTGTTCGCGCCGTTCGGCATCGGCATGTTCGGTGCAATCGCGCTCAATTCGACGCGCCGGGCGCTCACCGGTGCCGGATTCGCATGGCGGGGCCGCGTTTATCCGGCGAAGAACGACGCCGGATGACCTCCGGAGAAACCACCGAAACCACGCCCCGCGTCACGATGGAAGAAGTCACCGCGCTCGCTAAACGCCGCGGTTTCATTTTCCAATCGAGCGAGATCTACGGCGGCATCGGCGGCTTCTTCGACTACGGCCCGCTCGGCGCGATCCTCAAGCGCAACGTCAAGGACGCGTGGTGGCGTGAGACGGTGGAACTGCGCGACGACGTCGTGGCGTTCGACTCATCGATCATCATGCACCCGCAGACGTGGGTTGCCTCGGGCCACGTGGCGGCCTTTCACGATAAGCTCGTCGACTGCAAAAACTGCAAGCACCGGTTTCGCGCCGATCACATTGCCTCGCTCGACAAGTGTCCCGACTGCGGGATGAGCGGCACGCTGACCGAGCCGCGCAACTTCAACTTGATGATGAAGACCGCGATCGGTCCGATGGAAGATTCGGCGTCGCAAGCGTACCTGCGGCCGGAAACGGCTCAGGGCATCTTCGTCAACTTCAAGAACATCTATCAGAGCGCGCGTAAACGCCCGCCGTTCGGTATCGCGCAGATCGGCAAGTCGTTCCGCAACGAGATCACGCCGGGCAACTTCACCTTTCGCGTGCGCGAGTTCGAGCAGGCGGAGCTGGAGTATTTCGTGCCCGACGACGGCAACGACGTCGCGGTCTACGAGATGTGGGTCGCCGCGCGCAAGAAGTGGTACAGCGACTACGGCGTGCGCGCCGACCGCCTGCGTTTCTACGAGCTAACGCCGCAAGAGCGGCCGCACTACGCCAAGGCCGGAACCGACGTCGAATACCTCTTCCCGTGGGGCTGGGGCGAACTTGAATCGATCGCGCACCGAGGCACCTACGACCTCGACGCGCACATGAAGCTTTCGGGTAAAGACCTGACCTACTTCGATGAAGCCTCGAAGACCAAGTACACGCCGATCCTCATCGAAAGTTCGGCCGGCATGGACCGCACGACGCTCACGATGCTGATCGACGCCTACGAGAACGAGACGACGGTCGATCCCGAGAGCGGCAAAGAGACGAAGCGCGTCGTGCTGCGGTTCCATCCGAAGATCGCGCCGGTTCAGGTCGGCGTCTTTCCGCTCGCGCGGAACAAACCCGAACTGGTCGAGCGCGCGCAGCGCATCGAGCGCGGGTTACGGCCGTTCTTCCGCACGCAGTACGACGAAGGAAATGTCGGCCAGCTCTATCGCCGTCAGGATGAAATCGGTACGCCGGCGTGCATCATGGTCGACTATGACACGCTCGCCGACGGGTCGGTGACCGTGCGCGACCGCGACACCATGCGCCAAGACCGGCTGGCCGAAGACAAGCTGGCCGGCTATCTCGCCGACCGTCTCGGGCTCCCGTAAGGCCGAAGGTTTCGGCCGCCGCGAGAGCACAATTGCCGATATGATCATGCGGCTTTGCGGCTTTCTCGCCGCTCTCGGACTCATTTCCAGCGTGACCGTTGCGTCGGCCCAGCCGGCGGCAATGAAGATGCCCAAAAAAGTCACCGCGTTCTACATGTGCAGCGGGCTGCACCAGAAAGCGATTTACGACAACGTAAAAAATCGCGTGTCGTTCGTGTGGGGCGCAAAAGACTACCATCTGCCGCGCGTTCCGTCGGCCGACGGTTCACGCTACGCGGGCAACGGCCTCGAGTGGTGGTCGAAGGGCCCCAACGTCACCCTCTCAACCCTCCCCGAACACAACGTCCTCGCCACCTGCACCCCCGGTAAGCGCTTCTAACTTTTCCCCACTGTCATCCCGAGCGAGCGCCGTAGGGCGCGTAGACGAGGGACCAGTGATAATCCTCAATATCGGCCGGGGCAATTCCCCGAACGTGGGTACTTTGGCGTGCACGTTGGTGGAGTTGCCCTGACTGACGTTCCGGAGTTTCTCTCGTCCCTCGTCTACGCGCCCTACGGCGCTCCGCTCGGGATGACAAATTGTTTTTAGGCGAGGGTGGCGGCTATTGTTGAGCGGAGGCGTTGGACGGCGTCGCGGATTTCTTCTTGCGTGATGATGAGCGGGGGGATGAAGCGTAGCGTGTTGCGGCCGGCGGCGTTGATGATCAGGCCGAAGTCGAGGCCGTGCGGCACGAACTCCGCGGCCTTGCGCGGCTCGCGCACGGGCAGGCCCAGCATCAAGCCGTGACCGCGCGGCGGCTCGAAGACGTCGGGCCACTGATGCGCGATCGAGCGCAGCTCGTTCCGCAAGAGGGCGCCGACGGTTTCGACGTGCGTGTCGAGATCGAGCACGTCGCGGATGGCCAGGTGCTCGAGCGCTGCCGCGGCGGGCACCGGCGAGCCGCCGAAGGTCGTGCCGTGATCGCCGGGCTTGAGGCTCGTGGCGGCATCTCCGCGCACGAGCAGCGCGCCGATCGGCAGACCGTTGGCGAGCGACTTCGCGAGCGTGAACGCGTCCGGCTGCACTTCGTAAAGCTGCGAGGCGAACAGACGCCCGAGGCGTCCCATGCCGACTTGCACTTCATCGAAGATCAATAGCGCGCCGCGTTGCGTGCAGAAGTCGCGGGCGGCGGCCAGAAATTCCGGAGTCGCGGGCAGCACGCCGCTTTCACCCTGCACCGGCTCGACGATGAACGCGGCGGTGCGGTCGTCGATCCCCTTCGAAAGCGCGTCGATGTCGTTGAACGGCGTGAATGCGAAGCCTTCCGGTAACGGCGCGAAGCCTTCTTTGTAGGCCGGCGCGTCGGTGGCAGCGAGCGCGCCCATCGTGCGGCCGTGGAACGAATCGTTGCAGGCGAGAATCGTCGTGCGCTCTTTTTCGCCCTTGCGCCAAGCGAACTTCCGAGCGAGCTTGATCGCGGCTTCGTTTGCTTCGGTGCCGGAATTGCAGAAGAAGACCGTATCGAAACCGGACAATTCGGCCAAACGGTCGGCCAGGATGCCGGCCGGTTCGTGGTGGTAGAGGTTGCTGCAGTGCACGAGCGTCGCCGCCTGATCGGCGACGGCACGCGTGATGCGCGGATGCGCGTGCCCGAGCGCGACGACCGCGAGACCGGCGACCATGTCGATGTAGCGGTTGCCCGATTCATCGAAGAGATACACGCCCTCGCCGCGCACGATGTTGATCTCTTGGCGCGCGTAGTTCGCCATGAGATGCGGATGCCGCGTCATGATCCGTGCGCCGTGTTGAACTGCGGGAGAAGTCATACTCTTGTGGCGGTCCCTCGACAAGCTCGGGATGACATTGTACTAGGTGCGGTAATGTGCGTTAATCCTGACGTAGTCGGTGGAGAAGTCGCAGCCCCAGCCGGTGGCGCAGGCCTCGCCCATGCCGAGGTCGAGCGTGATCTCGATCGTCTGCTCCTCGAGCAGCAAGTGCGCTTCGGCTTCGCTCAACGCTTCGATCGCGCCGACTTCGACCCACGACTGTCCGCCGAGTTTGAGCGACCACTTCTCCGGATCGAGTCCCGCGCGCGCCGCACCGGCCGAAGCGATGATGCGGCCCCAGTTCGGGTCTTCGCCGTAGAGCGCGGTCTTCACGAGCGAGCTGTTGATCACCATGCGCGCGATCGTCCGCGCCTGGACTTCGTCCTTGGCGCCGGTGACGTTGAACACGAGCGTCTTGGTCGCGCCTTCGCCGTCGCGCACCATCGCCACGGCGAGGTCGCGGCACAGCGCGGAGAGTGCGGCGCGGAAGCCCGGCGTTGCGCCGTCGGTGCCGGGACGCGCGAACGCGTAGCACGAGTCGTTGGTCGACATGTCGCCGTCGACCGAGATCATGTTGAAGCTGCCGTCGACCGCTTCGCGCAGCGCATCTTGCAGGCCGGCGCGTGACATCGGCGCGTCGGTGACGACGAACGACAGCATCGTCGCCATCGAGGGGCTGATCATGCCCGAGCCCTTGGCGATGCCGCCGACGACGTAGCGGTGTTCGCCCTCGTGCCACGCATACGCGGCCATCTTCGGCACGTGATCGGTCGTCATGATTGCTTCGGCCGCTTCGAAGCACGCCTCGGGCCCGTGCGAGAGCGCTTTCACCGCGCGTTCGAGACCCTTGGAGAGCCGGTCCATCGGTAGATACACGCCGATGACGCCGGTCGATGCGACGACGACTTGAGTCGGGCGCAGACCGAGCAGCGTTGCGGCTTGGCGCGCGGTGGCGCGCGCATCGCGCAACCCGCGCTCGCCGGTGCACGCGTTCGCGCAGCCGGCGTTGACGACGATCGCGCACATCTGCTCGCCGTCGAATTCGAGATGGCTGGTCGAAGCGATCAACGGCGCAGCTTTGATCTCGTTGGTCGTCACGACCTCCGCGCACACGTGCGGAACCTCGAGCGCGATCAACGCGAGATCGGTCTTGCGCTTCTTGATTCCGGCATGAACGCCGGCCAGACGGACGCCCGGCACGGCACCGAGTCCACCCCGGACCTCGATGAGCCGGATCGATTCAGCCGACAGCGGTGCGAGCATCGAGTCCACGTTCCTCCGGGAGTCCCAGCATGATGTTCATGTTCTGCACGGCTTGTCCGGCCGCGCCTTTGCCCAGGTTGTCGAGCGCGGAGAGGATGTGAATCACCCCGTCACGCTGCGTGACCTTGAGCTGTGCGTTATTGGTTTTCTCGACGGCCGGCAGATGCGGCACGCGCTTGTCGGTGAACACCGTGACGAACGGGTTGTTCGCGTAGAAACGCAGGTACAGTGCTTCGACCTCGTCGCGCGCGATCGGCGCGCGCGGCACCAGGTACACGTCGGCCAAGATCCCGCGGCGCAGCGGTACGACGTGCGGCGAGAAGACGATCGGCGCATCGATGCCCGCGGCGCGCGCTTCCTGCGCGATCTCGGGTTGATGCCGATGGCCTTCGAGACCGTAGGGGTAGACGTCTTCGGCGACTTCGGCAAACAGGGTTTGCACTTTGGGATTGCGGCCGGCACCGGTGACGCCGCTCTTCGCATCGATGATGACGGTGGCGATGCGATCGCCCAGCGACCCGAGCGGAATCAGCGCCAGCAGCGAGGCGGTGACGTAACAGCCGGGATTCGCGATGAACGAGCTCTTCGCGATCGCGTCGCGATAGCGCTCGGGCAAGCCGTAGACCGCGCCTTCGGATTTGTCCGCGAGCCGGTAGGCGTCGGAAAGGTCGATCACGCGCGCACCGGCCGCGAGCAGCGCGGGCGCGTGCTCGTGGGCAACTTCGTGATTGCCGGCCAGAAAAACGATGTCGCCCGGGCGCACGCGCTCGCGCACGGCACCGGTCGGCGAGCAGACGAGTTCGTTCACCGGCAGCGACGGGAACAGATCGCACATGCGCGCGCCGGCGGAGCTGCTGCTCTCGACCGTCGCGATCGTGACGTCGGGATGCACGGCGAGCAGGCGGATCAGCTCGGCGGCGGCATAGCCGCTCGCGCCGACGATGTGGACGGTCGTCATGCCAGGCCCTTCGCGATCGTGTCGATCTCGCGCTGCGTCGAGGCGATAGAGATCGCGACCATATCGGGATTGGGCGAGCCGCTGGTGCGCTTCGCCCGGATCGATGCCGCACCGTCGAGCGGCGCTTCGGCCACGCCGATCGCCTCGATGTCGCCGTCGTCGAGCGCGCGGCCCTGCCGTTCGGCCAGCAGCACGCGCTCGCCGACGGCCGCATGCGCTTCGCGCGCCGTCGCGCCGCGTGCGATCATCGCATCGGCCAGATCGGTTGCCACCGTGTAGCCCTCGGCGGCGCGCGCTTCCATCGCGTCGGCGTTAAAGTGGAGATGCGTGAAGGCGCGCGCGAAGGCGTCGAGCGCGGCCAGTGCGTGTTCGGTGCCGTGCACGATCTGGGCTTTGGTTTCTTGCAGATCGCGATGATATGAGAGGCCGATGCCGCTCGTGCTGGCGAGCGCGCCCGCATATGTGCCGAGCGTGCGCGCGGCGGCGGCCCGCACGAGTTCGAACGGATCCGGGTTTTTCTTCTGCGGCATCAGGCTCGAACCGGTTGCGGCGGCGTCGCCGAGCCGGGCGTAACCGAACGCCGGTGTCGTCCACAGCACGAATTCTTCGCTCGGTCGCGACGCCGCAACCACCGCGCGCGCGGCGGCGTGCAGCAGGTCGAGCGCGACGTCGCGATCGCCGACCGTATCGAGCGCGTTGCGCGAGGGTTCGCCGAAGCCGAGTTCGCGCGCGGCCGCAACGCGGTCGAGCGGCAACGACGAGCCGGCGAGTGCCGACGAGCCGAGCGGGCAGAAGCGCGCGGCGTCGCTCGCGACGCGCGCAAAACGGGTCGCGGCGCGCACGAAACCTTGCGCGGCGGCGTCGAGCCAGAACGCGAGCGAGACGGGTTGCGCGGGCTGCCAGTGCGTGGTGGCGGCGAGCAGCGTGCCGTCCTCCAGCGCGCCGAGCGCGCGTTCCTCGAGCGCGGCTGCGATGCCCAGTGCCAGCTGCGCACCCTTGGCGGCGCGGTCGCGCGCGTAGAGCAGCAACGTCGTTGCAACTTGATCGTTCCGGCTGCGTCCGGCATGTAAGGATGCCCCGGCTTCGGGCGCGAGTTCCCGCACCCGCGCGTCGATCGCGCCGTGAATGTCTTCGAACGTGCCGGCGCGCGCGAACGCGATCAGCGTGCCGTCGGCGATTTCGTCGGCGACGACGTCGAGGGCTGCGTGCAACTCGCCCGCCGCGACGCCGGTGAGCAAGCCGCCGCCTTCGAGCGCGGTGACGTGCGCGCGCGAACAGCGCACGTCGAACGGCGCCAGGACCAAATCGTCTTCGAGCGAGGAGCCGAAGGCGATCAACGCGGCGTCGGGGGCAACGGCAAACCGTCCGCCCCACTGCAGCGCCGCAGCTTCACCCGTCGTAGCCATTACGTGCCGGCGCGCATGTCTTCGAAGCGCTGCATGACCATGGTCAGCTTCTCGGGATCGTCGATGATCACGAGAACCGTATCGTCGCCGCCGAGCGTGCCGAGAATTTCCGGCCAGTCGGCCCCGTCGATCGCCGCGGAAACCATCATCGCGCTGCCGGGCGGGGTGCGCAAGACGATCTGATTCACGCTGCCGCGCACGCTGCCGACCAGCTCGGCGATGATGCGGTGCAGGCGTGAGGAGAACATCGGTCCGACGTTCGGCTCGATGTACTTGAACTGGTTGCCGCCGCCGCCCTTGAGCGGCACCTTCATCAGGCCGAGTTCCTTGATGTCGCGTGAAATCGTCGCCTGCGTGACCTCGTAGCCTTGCGCTTCGAGCAGCGCTACGAGTTCTTCTTGCGAGCGTACGGGCCGCGCGGCGATCAGCGCGAGGATCGCGCGCTGGCGCTTCGTTTTTGGTTGGAGCAGATTCGCGTCGACGACGTTCACAGATCTTCTCCTAATCCGCGCAAGTCGGTCATCAGTGCGAGCAGCAGCGCCTTCTGCGCGTGCATCCGGTTTTCGGCCTGGTCGAACACGACGCTTTGCGGCCCGTCGATCACGCCGGCGGTGACTTCTTCGCCGCGATGCGCCGGGAGGCAATGCATGAAGAGCGCGTGCGGGGCCGCGGCCGCCATCAGTTCTTCGTTGACCTGATAGGCCCGCAGCGCGGCGGCGTTGCGTTCACTGTAGGCTTCCTCGCCCATCGACGTCCACACGTCGGTGTAGACGACGTCGACGTCGCGCACGGCCCGCAGCGGGCTCGTGAACGCACGCGCGGTGACGTTGTAATTCTTGCCGAGCTCGACCACGCGCGCCAGCAGCGCATCCGGCGGGCGGTGCGTGATCGGCGACGCGAACGTGACCGACATTCCGCTCATCGCGGCGGCTTCGGCCAGCGAAAACGCCATGTTGTTCTTGCCGTCGCCTACATAGGCGAGCCGCAGCCCGTGCAGCGTGCCGAAACGTTCCTTGATCGTGAGCATGTCGGCCAGGGCCTGACACGGGTGCGCGGCTTGCGAGAGACCGTTGATCACGGGCACGGTCGACGCGGCGGCAAAGCGCTGTAGGGGTTCGTGCTCGTGGGTGCGCACGACGATCGCGTCGGCATAGCGCGAGAGCACGCGCGCGACGTCCTCGGGCGTCTCACGCTTGCCGAGCAAGAAGTCGTGCCCGTGCGCCACGACGGCGTGCCCGCCCAGCTGCGTCATCCCGATCTCGAACGAAACCCGCGTCCGCAGGCTCGGCTTCTCGAAGAGCATGGCCAGGCTCTTGTTCTGGAGGAAGTGCTGCTGCTCGCGGCCGGCTTCTTTGAGCGCACGGGCCGTACCGAGCAGGCTCGCCAGCTCGTCGGGGGAGAGGTCCAGCATCGTCAGCACGTTGCGCCCACGCAGGCGCCCGGCTGCAGGCATCGCTAACATTGCATAATTATACATCTTCTGCATATAAAGGGTCAAGCCCGGCATCGGGAGACCCCGGCGGGACGGCGAAGGCCCCGGCGATGGAAACGTTCGTTCCACTGATCAGCTCCCGGCGCGTCGGTCCGCTCGGCATGGCTCACTTGCCGCGATTCTGGGTGAAAATGCGCGCCCATGCCGTGGGGCTGCTCGCTGAGGGCTACCGCCACGGCTCGGGTGGCACGGATGAACATCTGCTGACGACGTTCGGGATCGACCTGGACGCGTTCACCGCCTTCATCGCGACCGCGCCCGACTATTTTCAGTGCGAGGCCTGGGTGCGCGAGAATGCCGCCGATACGTCGCCCGAGAAGATTCGCGCGTTCACCGACCATTGGCTCACGTTCGATATGCCCGAGCCGCGTCAGTCGGAATGGGCCGCGCGGTTCGGCCTCACCGCCGGCACGTACACCAAGGCGATGGCGCTCAACGAACTCGACGACTGGGATCTCGTGCACCAACAGCTGCGCGCGCCGGATGCTCCGAAGACGCCGCTCGTGCCGGCGATCAGCAGCGCGCTAGCCGGTCCGCTCGGCGCGCTGCACGTGCCGCGCATGTGGATCAAACGTCGCGTGTACGCCGTAGGCCGGTTGCCCGAAGGTTATCGCATCGGCGCGAAGGGCTTCGATGCGAAAGTTGCCGAGATCCTCGGGTTCGACTACGATGCGTTCGCCGCATATATCGATGCCGAAGCACCGAGCTATCTTGCCACCGAAGCGTGGCTGCGCGAGAACGCGAAAACGCTGAACGCCGAAACGATCGCCGCACTCAACAAGCACGTGCTCGCGACGAAACTGCCGGAAGCGTATGCGCCCGGCATGCGCGCGCGTTTGGGTTTACCCGATTCGTACGTCTTGAGCATTCCGATCAACGACCTCGACGATTGGTTTGAATTGCACGAAGCGCTCAAGGCCGTCGCGCCGGTTTAGCGTGCGGCGCGCGGGGGCGTTCCTTCGTCTCGCGCGGCCGGTCTTTTTGATCGGCGGCTTCGCCGGATTCGGTCTCGGTGCGGCGGTCGCGCGCTTCGACGGCTATGCGCTCGACTGGCGCGCCTATCTGCTGGGTCAGCTCATCGTCACGTCGTTTCACCTGATGGTGCATTTCGGTAACGACTATTTCGATCGCGAAACCGACATGGCGGGCGCGCGGACGCCGTGGTCCGGCGGCAGCGGCGTGCTGCCCGAAGGTGCGCTGCCCGCCTGGGTTGCGCTCGCCGCCGCGTGCGCGTGCGCTGCGGCCGGCTGTGCTGCGACGCTCGTCGCCGTCGCGAACGGTGCGTACGCGCTCGCCGGCGTGGGGCTCGCCATCGGAGCGCTGGCCTGGGCCTACAGCGCACCACCGTTCCGTTTGCTCGCGCGCGGTCTCGGCGAACTCGATACCGTGACGGTGGTCGCGCTGCTCGTTCCGCTCGCCGGGTACGCTGCGTTCGCGCACACGCTGGCCGGGCACGCGTTCATCGCGGCGGTTCCCGGCGCGTGCGCGATGTTTGCGATGATGCTCGCGGTGGAGATGCCCGACGTGTCTGCGGATGCTGCGAGCGGCAAACGGAATCTCGTCGTGCGCTGGGGTATTGCGAGTGCCGCTGTCGCCGCGCGTACCTTCGCATCGGGCGCCGTCCTGCTGCTGCTCTTCGTCGGCAGCACGACGTTCGGCGCACCGCCGCCGGCGTTCGTGGCGGTGATTCCGGTTGCGATTGTAGCGGCGGCCTTCGCCGCACCGCAATACGTCGCGCACCTATCGTTCGCGACGTTTCCGTTTCTCGGAGTAGCGCTCTACGGGCTCACGACGTGCGCCGGTATCGTCATCGTCCTGACGGGCGCGGCCTAACTCTTGCGGCTGGCGTTCAGCGTGGTCGGAATCGTGTGCAGCGCTTTGCCGATCGGGCAAGATTCCTTCGCCGTTTGAGCGAGCTGCGCAAACTCATCGTCGAGAATTCCGCCTACCACGACCACCGTCGTCAGTTCGATCGAGGGGATCGCGAAACCGCCGTCCTGACGGTGCAAATGCACCTTTGCGGTCGTATCGATCGAGGCCGGCGAGTGCCCGGCGCGCGTCAGCGTGGCGTCGAGGGCCATGGTGAAACACGCGGCCAGCGAGGCGCCCAGCAATTCTTCGGGATTGGTGCCGGGCTCGCCGGCGAAGCGGGTGCCGAACGAGTAGTCGGCTTCGATCTTTCCGCTGCCGGTCTTGATCGTGCCGCGACCTTTAGCTACATCGCCTTCCCAATGAACGGAGGCGGTGCGAGCGATATCTTCGGGAACGTGCATGCCGCCCAAAAGGCGGTCATCGCAGCGCGGGTTGCGCCGCGGTTCTCGTTGCACGACCGGCGAAGGTAGGCGCCGATGCAGGAGGACCTCGACCGGGCCCGGCGGCTGGCCGATCTCGACCGCACGGATGAAGCGCGCGAAGCCTATCTGCAACTGCTCGCCCGCGCGCCGGACGATCTGCGCGCGCTGAACGACTTCGGCTCGTTTCTCATGCGGGGCGGTTACCGTGCCGCCGCGCGAACGGTCTACCAGCGCGCGCTCGCAGTCGATCCGCAGTCGGCGCTGGCGCACGCCAATCTCGCCAACGTGCTCTTCGCCGATACGGCGTACGACGACGCGCGAGCGCACTATGAAGCCGCGCTCGCGATCGAGCCGAACAACGCGGCCGCGCATCAAGGCCTCAGTTATGCGCTCACGCGGCTCGGACGCGACGCTGAAGCGCTGGTGCACCGGCGGCTGGGTTTCACCGGCCGCGCGCTGACCACCGCACCGTATCGTGGCGCGGGCCGTCCGGTCGACGTGCTGCTGTGCGTCTGCGCCGGCGGCGGCACGCTCTACACCGATACATTCCTCGACGATCGCATCTTCCGCGTCACGACCTTGGTCGCCGACGTCTACGACGGAACGCCCGCGCTGCCGCCCGTTGACGTCGTGTTCAATGCGATCAGCGATGCGGATCGCGCCGGCGCCGCGCTGACGGCGGTCGACCGGTTCTTGGCGCAGAACGCGCGACCGCTGATCAATGCGCCCGCACGCGTCCTCGCCACCGCGCGTGCCGCCGGTGCCGCACGGCTGGCCGCGATCGACGGCGTCGTCGTGCCGCGCATCGCGACGGTGCCGCTGGCAGCGCTGCGCAGTTCGCCGGCGGACACCGTCGCGATGCACGGCTTCGCGTTCCCGCTGCTCGTGCGCGCGCCTGGATTTCACACCGGACAGCATTTCGTGCGCGTTGCGAGCGCCGGCGAAATCGGCGCCGCGATCGCCGGGTTTCCCGGTGACGATGCGCTCGTGATCGAGTACATCGACCTGCGCGGCGATGACGGGCGGGTGCGCAAGTATCGCGTGATGATGGTCGGCGGCACACTCTACCCGATGCACGTCGCGGTGTCGCGCGAGTGGAAGGTACACTATTTTAGCGCCGATATGGCATCGGACGCCGCGAACCGGGCCGAGGACGAGCGTTTTCTGGCCGATCCGGTGAGCGCAATCGGGGCCCAAGCGTGGGCGCAGCTGGGCCGGATTCGCGAGGCGCTCGGGCTCGAGTACGCCGGCATCGATTTCGGAATCGACCGCGCCGGACGTGTGGTCGTCTTTGAGGCGAACGCAACGATGATCGTGCTGCCGCCCGGACCCGACACGATCTGGGATTATCGCCGCGCACCGGTCGCACGCATCGTCGACGCAGTTCGCGCGCTGCTGCTTGCTCCTCAATGAGCCCGGACGACCCGTCGCGTATCACCCGGGATGCACGCTCAAGTCGGAATCGTGGGAGCGGGGCCGGCCGGCCTCGTGCTCTCGCACTTGCTCCATCGTGCCGGCATCGAGTCGGTCATCGTGGAGGCGCGTTCGCGCGAGTATTGCGAAGGCCGCATCCGGGCCGGCGTGCTGGAACACGGCAGCGTCGATCTGCTCAACGCGACCGGCCTCGGCGTACGGATGACGCGCGAGGGTTTGGTCCACAACGGCATCTACTTGCGCTTCGGCGGACGCAGCCACCATCTCGACTTTGCCGAACTGACCGGCAAGCAGATCATGGTCTATGGCCAGCACGAAATCGTGAAGGACGTCATTGCCGCGCGGCTCGCAGCCGGCGGCCAGATTCTGTTTGAATCGAGCGACGTTTCGATCGAACGCTTCGATACGGCGCAGCCCTCGATTCGCTTTCACGACGCCGGCGGCAACGCGCAACGACTCACCTGCGATTTCATTGCCGGTTGCGACGGTTTCCACGGCATCTGCCGTCCGAGCATTCCCGACGGAGAACTGGCGTTCTTCGACCGCATCTATCCGTTCGCGTGGCTCGGCATTCTGGCCGATGCGCCGCCCGTGTGCGAAGAGCTGATCTACTCCAACACCGACCGCGGCTTCGCGCTGTTCAGTCAGCGCTCGCCCACCGTACAGCGGTATTACTTGCAGTGCACGCCGGATGAAGACATCAACGAATGGCCCGACGCGCGCATTTGGCACGAGCTGCAAGCGCGTCTGCAGGGCGAAGACCCGCCCGAGCTGGTCGAAGGCGTGATCACGCAAAAAGGCGTCACCGCGATGCGCAGCTTCGTCACCGAGCCGATGCAGTACGGACGCTTGTTTCTAGCCGGCGACGCCGCGCACATCGTGCCGCCGACCGGTGCGAAGGGCATGAACCTCGCGCTGGCCGATGTCGTGGCGCTCTCAGCCGGAATCGAGCGCTACTACCGCGACGGATCGATGAGCACGCTCGACGGCTATTCCGCGCAGGTGCTCAATCGCGTGTGGCGAGCCGAGCGTTTTTCCTGGTGGATGACCTCGATGCTCCACCGCTTCGACAACCAGACCGCGTTCGATCGCAAACTGCAATTCTCCGAACTCGAATACATCACGAGCTCGCGCGCTGGGGCGCAGAGCCTGGCCGAGAACTACGTTGGCTTCGCGATGATCTGACGGCGTTCGACCGCGAGCGTGAACGCGAGGCCGGCCAGCACGAGCGCGCTCGAGATCGCGAAGATCTGAGCGTAGCCCGCGGGGTCGTGCTGCAATACGATTGCCACAAGCGCGGGGCCCGCGGCGGCGCCCGCGATGCGCAGCAAACTGAAAAAGCCGATCCCCGCACCGTAACGCCCGGCCGCCGTTTGCGTTGCACCGGACGCGCCGGCCGTATATTCCGCGGCCAACGCGGCGCCGAGCAGCAGCATCGCCGGGAAGAACATCCAGAGACCGAGTTGCAAGTATGCCGTCACGGCGAGCAATGCGGTGCCGGCGGCAACCGCGATCAGCCCGAGCTGAATCGTGACGCCGCTGCCGTAGCGCCGCACGAGAACGCTCGAGAACGGTGCGATCAGCGCCATCGCGAGCGGCATCGTCAACGTGATGAAGCCCGCCGCCGCAACGGGCACCGCCAGCACTTGCTGCAGGTAGAGCGGAATCCCGAGCAGCGCTGCCGCAAACGCGAGCGTCGAGCCGAAGATGCCGATGCAACTCGTGACGTACGATGGTTCGCGGAATGCCTGCGGCGAGACGAACGGCTCGCGCGCCGTGCGAATCACCCAAACGAACGCCAGCAAACTCGCGCCGCCGCCGAACGCGATCGCTGCGAGCCACGGCGAATGCAGGCCGAGTTGCGGAATCGCGGTGAACGCGCTGAGCAGCAGCAGCGCGGCGAGGGTGAGCGAGACCGCACCGCGCCATTCCAGCGGCATCCGGCGCGGTTCATCGCTCGGCAGGTAGCGCCACGCACCGATGCATGCGAAGACGGCGATGAACGCGGCCGGCAGAAAGATCGAGCGCCAGCCGAAGAGGCTCGTGAAGATGCCGCCCAGCGGCGGCCCGAGCGCTTGTCCCGCGCTGTTCGCCATCGCCCACGCGCTGAGCGCGAGCGGGCGGTCACCGGGATCGTAGAGTTCGGCCAACAGCGTCAAGACGAGCGGCACGATGCCCGCGGCCGCCGCGCCTTGCACGATGCGCACGGCGACGAGCACCGCGAGGTTCGGTGCCAGCGCACCGGCGACGCCGCAGATGCCGTAGACCGCGATGACGATGCAGTACACTCTACGCCGGCCGAAACGGTTGCCGATCCAATCGCCCAGCGGCAGCAGCGTCGCGAACGTGATGGCCTGCGAGGTGATGAGCAGTGAGGCATCCGCGATCGACACCTGCAGGTCGCGGGCGATGTTGGCGATCGGCACGTTGAGAATCGTGCTGCCGAGTACGGACATGAAGGTTCCGGAGACGACCGCGATGGTCGCGATCGTGCGCCCGGCGTGATTCCGGGTCGCCGCTGTGGTGGCCATTGGAACGCTCATGCTACGAGCATGCCAGGACGTCCCGCCCCGGCGGTCATACACTAGTGGGGATGAAGGTCTTCGTCTTTGATCTCTTGCCCTACGGCGAAAATCTCGCGCACCTGCAGGTCGGTAAAGAACTTCCGTATCCGCTCTCGCAAAAGTATTTCAAGCCCGACGTTGCGGTGCGCACGTATGCGGAACACCTCGACGCGTGGGAGCTGATGGACGAGTTGGGCTACGACGGCGTCGGCTTCAACGAACATCACACCTCGCCGTACGGGTTGATGAACTCACCGAACTTGATGGCTGCCTCGGCGGCGCAACGGACGAAGAACATCAAGCTGCTGATCTACGGCAATCTGCTGCCGCTGCACGAACCGCTGCGCTTGGCCGAAGAGCTGGCGATGCTCGACTGCCTCTCGAACGGCCGTCTGATCTCGGGTTTCGCGCGCGGCATCCCGCGCGAGTACAACGTGCACAACGTCAAGCACGCCGAATCGCGCGCGCGGTTCGAAGAAGCCTACGACATCATCACGCGCGCCTGGACCGAAGACGTGTTCTCCTACGAGGGCCGGTTCTGGTCGTATCGCGACGTAGGAATCTGGCCGCGGCCGGTGCAGCAGCCGATGCCGCCGGTCTGGACGCCGATTTCGAGCAGCAAGGAGTCGATCGAGTGGGCCGCGCGCCACAACATCCCGATCACGCCCGGTCTCGGTTCGCGCGGCATGCGCGAGGACATCACGCGCTACTACGCACAGTGCCTAGCGGCGGCCGGTCACAAGATCACTCCCGGCCACCTGACGATCGGCATTGAGGCATACGTCGCCGAGAGCAAGGCGCAGGCCGTGCGCGAGTACGGACCGCATCATCTCTACTTCAACCGCGTGCTGTTCAGTCACGGCAACACGACGGAACTCGACCTCAACACGAAGACCGGCTATCTCACCGAACAATCGGCGAGCTTCATGCGGCCGGAAAATCTCGGGGCCGCGGCGCGCTCACGTTCCGACTACCGCGATATGACGATGGCCGATGTCGAGCGGAAGGCCGAGAACCTGCCGTGGGGCACGGCGGAAGAAGTGCGCGAGCGCATCATCGAGGAGGCGGAGCACGCCGGCGCCGAGACCGTGCTGATGAGCTTTAATCGCGGCGCGATGCCGCACGAGATGTTCGTCGAACAGATCCGGCGTTTCGCCAAGGACGTGCTGCCCGCGCTGCAGGCGCATCAGATCACGACGGTGCCGTTGGTAGCGGGGGCCGCGGTTTAGGCGCGTGTCCCTCAAAGGTATCTTCGCACCGGAGTTCCGTCAGCGGCTGATCGCGCTGACGGTCGCGTGCGCGTTCTTCATGGAAATGCTCGACGGCAGCGTGATCGCGACGGCGTTGCCGCAGATGGCGCAGTCGTTCCATGAAAACGCCGTCAACCTCAGCATCGGGATGTCGGCCTATCTGCTCACGCTCGCGATCTTCATCCCCGCAAGCGGCTGGATTGCCGACCGGTTCGGTTCGAAGACGATCTTTTTGAGCGCGATCGCCATCTTCACCGCGGCCTCGGTATTCTGCGGCATTTCGAACACGCTCTTCGAGTTTACCGTCGCCCGCATCGTGCAGGGCGTGGGCGGCGCTATGATGGTGCCGGTGGGTCGCCTCGTGGTACTGCGCAGCAGCGACAAGCGCGACCTCGTCAACATGATGCAGTTCATTTCGACGCCCGGATTGATTGCGCCGATGCTCGGCCCACCGATCGGCGGGTTCATCACGACGTATTCATCCTGGCGCTGGATCTTTTTCTTGAACGTGCCGATCGGCGCGCTCGGTCTCGCTCTGGTGCTGGCGTTCATGGTCAATCACAAAGCCGAAGAGCGCCGCTCGTTCGACTGGCCGGGTTTCGTCCTCAGCGGCGCGGGCCTCGCATCGCTGCTCTTCGGACTCGATCAACTCGGGCGCCCGAGTATCTCCTCGACGTTCACCGCAGCCCTGATCGGCATCGGCATCGTGATCTGCGGCTTTGCCTACGTGCACTTGACGCGCACGGAGCATCCGCTGCTCGATCTCTCGCTCTTCAAGATTCACACGTTCAAGATCTCGACGCTGCTGGCCGGCACGTCGTTCCGCATCGTGATCGGCACGACCCCGTTCCTGTGGCCGCTGCTCTTCCAAGTCGGCTTCGGCATGAGCGCGTTCGCGTCGGGTTCGCTGACGATCGCCTGCGCGATCGGCGACTTCGTGACGAAGTTCGTTTCGAAGAGGATTCTGCAGCGTTTCGGCTTCCGCCAAACGCTCACGATCAACGGAATTTTCTGCGCGCTGGCGGTTGGCGCGTGCGCGCTCTTCAACGCCTCGACCCCGGTAATCGTCCTTGCTGCCGTGCTGTTCATCATCGGCTGTTCGCGCTCGGTGCAGTTCGGCTCGTTCAACGCCTTGACGTACGGTGACGTTCCGCAAACGCGCATGAGCGCGGCCAGTTCGCTCGCCAGCACGTTGCAGCAGCTGGCATTCGGCGTCGGCGTCGCCTACGGCGCGCTGGTCTTGCACCTCGCGGCGCTCTGGAACGGCCGCAGCGGCGGTTTCACCGTCGCCGACTTCCACCTCGCATTCCTCGCCACCGCCGCGCTCGCGCTCTTCTCCGCATTCTCGTTCACCCGCCTCGCCCCCGACGCCGGCGCCGAAGCCAGCGGCCACATCCCCCAACAGCCAACTTCCGCCAATCCCAATGTCATCCCGAGCGGAGCGCCGTAGGGCGCGCAGAGAGGGACGAGATATAGTCCTGAACGTTTACGCAGGGCAACTCAACCACCCGTGTGCGTTTCACAACGACGCGACAACCTGCGGTACCCACGTTTGTGGAATTGCCGTGGCTCGATTTCGAGATAATCTCTCGTCCCTCGTCTACGCGCCCTACGGCGCTCCGCTCGGGATGACAGTGTGGGGGGCTAGGTCGTTTCTAGGGTTTTGAGCAACTCGCGTGGGCCTTCGGTTACGGCGCGATTGCAGAGTTCGTGCATGGCGGCGGTGTAGGCGGGTGATTTCGCTTGGAGTTGTTCGAACGTTAGCGGGGTTTCCGGGTCGCCGGGCGGGTGTTCTAGGGTTAGGCTGTGTTCGGTGCCGTTGTTGAGGCGGACGGTGATGCGGGCGGGCCAGAGGCGCGGGTAGACGTTGTCGAAGGCGTCGGTTGCCGCGGTTTCAACGCGTTTTTCGAAGGCGAGGATGGCGTCGCTGAACGGGCCGGCGCGCACGACGTCGTAGAGCACGTTGCGGTCGAGCGCGGCGGCGGCGACCTGGAAGGCTTGGCTCGTTGCGGTCGAGAGGCGCTCGCCGGCGCGTGAGGGGTTTTCGATCATCCATGCGTAGTCGCGTGGAACCTCGACGCGCACGTGTGCGACGTTCGCCGGATCGATGCGTTCGCGTTCGCTGAGCGCGATGTAGGCGGCGGCTCCCGAGAGTGCCTGACGCGAGGTGCAGAACGGTTTTTGCGCGAGCGCGGCAATGTCGCCGTCGCCGATCGCGCGCGCGGCGAGTTCTTCGTCCATCACGTTCGGTAGCACGGCCGAATCATCGAGCAGCAAGCCGGCCGCGGCCGCGTTGGCCGCATCGACGCCGGTCTCTACCGACGCGCCGAAGAGATACCAGCGCGCGGTACGCGTGCCGCTGCGGCCGACGCGTGAGATGGTGCGCAGCGAAGCGATGCGCAGGGCTTGCGCGAGCGCGGGCGCATCGAGGCCGATCATCACGCCGGCAACGGCCGCGGCGGTAACGGGCGCGACGGCGATCGTGGGCCACGTACCGCTGCGCAAGACGCTCGCGCCGCCGACCGCGGCGCCGAAGCGAATCGCAGCGGCGTAACCGGCCGCGAGCCCGCGCCGTAACGTCGCGCCGTCGACGGGCATGCGCGCCGCGACGGCGAGCGCGGCCGGAATCACGACGGCGCTGGCCGTGACGCATGTGGCGAGGTGGATGTCGTCGATCTCGGTATGCCGGATCGTCACGGCAAACGCGTTGGTTTGCCGCGGTGTCGCGCGCGTCACGCCGGCCACGCGCGCGGCGGTGCGGCCCTCATCGGTTTCGCGTCCGGCGAGAAACGCGGCGATCGTATCGCCGAGCCGCCGCGCCGCAATGTCCGATGCTACGTCGGCAGCATCGATTGCGGTGAGGCGTTCGGCGAAGGTCGCGAAGACGCTAGACGAGTGCGGGTTGGGCGCGGTGGCAGAAGTCGCCGAAGGCTTCGCCGGGTCGTCGATCGGTGGCATATGCCCGGAAGAGTTCCGAAAGCACGCCGGCGATCTCCTCGCCTTTGACCTTTTCGCGATAGGCCGTATTGAGGCGCGTCGCGCCGAAATTGCCGCCGACCGAGATGATGTAGGTGTTGAGGCTCATCCCGACGATCCCGATTTCGCCGGTAGCGGGCCGCGCGCAACTGTTCGGGCAGCCGGTCATGCGAATCGTAGGCACGCCGTCGCGCAAGCCGGCCGCCTGCCACGCTTGGCGGATGCCTTCGAGCAGCGTGGGCAAGAAGCGCTCGGATTCCGCCAGCGCGAGACCGCACGTCGGCAAGGCCGGGCACGCGAGCGCGCGGCGTTCGAACTCATCGGCGTTGTTGAGCACGCCGTTGGCCTTCAGGATCGCATCGATCGTCGCGCGCTGACCCGCATCGACGTCGACGATCAAGAGCGACTGGCCCGGCGTGGCTACGAGGTTGCGGCCCGTTTGCGCGACGATGTCACGCAGTGCGGTCTTCAAACGGACCGTCCCGCGATCCGCAATGCGGCCGCTCAGGATGTCGAGCGCGTAGAAATACTTGCCGTCCCCTTGCGCGACCCAGCCCTGATACTCGGGCACCGTCCACGCGGGCAACGGGCGCCAGGCGCCGAGCTTGAAGCCGGCCTGCTGTTCGACCGCTTCGCGGAACCAAGCGATGCCGCGATCTTGGATCGTGTACTTGAGGCGCGCGTGTTTGCGGTTCGTGCGATCGCCGTGGTCGCGCTGCACGATCACGATCGCTTGCATGACCGGGATCAACTGCTCGGGCGTGACGAACGCGAACTCATCGGCCAAGCGCGGGAAGGTCGCGTGCTTGCCGTGCGTCATGCCGAGGCCGCCGCCGGCCGTAATGTTGTAGCCTTCGATCGTTCCGTCGGCCGCCGTGAGCACGACCACGCCCGCATCGTTCGTGTAGAGGTCGACCGAGTTGTCGCCCGGCACGGTGACCGCGATCTTGAACTTGCGCGGCAGATACGTCGGGCCGTAGATCGGCTCTTCGACGGGTTCTTCCGTTTGCGTCGTGTACGCGAGTTCGCCGTCGCTCCAGAGCTCGGCGTAGGCTTTCGTGCGCGGCGTGAGCGCGTCGGCAATCGCGAACGCTGCGGCGCGCGCCGCATTGTAGTCGGGCCGCTGCAGCGGGAAAGGCGTCGCCATGACGTTGCGGTTGACGTCGCCGCACGCGGCCAGCGTCGAGCCGAGATGTTCGTTGATTTGGTGGATGACTTCGTGCAGGTTGCTCTTGAGCACGCCGTGCAGTTGCAGTGCGCCGCGCGTCGTGATGCGGACCGTGCCGTTACCGTAGAGGTCCGTCAGTTTGTCGACGCCGAGATAGAAGTCGGCCGGCAGAAAACCACCCGGGCTCTTGGTGCGAATCATGCAGCTGTAGTCGCGACCGGCGCCCGTTTCGCGTGCAGACTTGCGCGCATCGCGGTCGTCCTGCTGATAGACGCCGTGGAACTTCAGCAGTTGGATCGCGTCTTCGCTGAAGTGATCGACGGGGGCGGCGAGCTCCTCGGGAATCGAGCCGCGCAGGCCTAGGCTATTGCGCTTCAGCTCTTCGACACTCAACTTACTCATGCGGGCTCGCCGCCGTCCACGTATTCACAACTTCTCCTAATCCGGCCACAAGCCGTAACCCTACCATGCTGGACCGGTCCACGTCAAACAAGGGTTCATGCGCGGCCGCGGAAGCGCACCTCATGGATTTGGGACTTACCGGGAAAACCGCGCTCATTACGGGCGGCAGCGCCGGCATCGGCCTTGCCTGCGCGACCATGCTTGCCGGCGAGGGAGTGGCCGTCGCCATTGTGGGCCGCGACGCGGCCCGGCTCGCTGCGGCTGCACCGGCATTGCGGGCGCATACCGTTGCTGCCGACCTGTCCAAGGCTGAGGACGTCCTGCGCACCGCGCGCGAGGCGGAGGCGGCCCTTGGCCGGATCGACATCTTGATCAACTGCGCGGGCTCGGCCATGGGCGGCGACTTTCTCGACGTCGGGGACCAGGCGTATCTGGATGCCTGGAACCTCAAGCTGCTCGGCTACATCCGCATGACCCGCGCGGTCGTGCCCGGGATGATCGCGCGGCGTGACGGCCGCATCGTGAACATCGTCGGCGGCGCGGGCCGCTATCCCAGCGCGTCTTTTCTCACCGGCAGCACCAGCAACGCCGCGCTGTTGAACTTCACCCGCGGGCTCTCGAAAGAACTCGCGCAGTACAACGTGCGGATCAACGCGATCTCGCCGGGCTCGACCGAGACCGAGCGCAGCGAACGGCAGCTCAAGTCGCGCGTCGCGCCGGGACAGACACTCGAGGAAGCCCGCGAGGCCAGGCTTGCCTCGATTCCGCTCAAGCGCATGACGCAGCCCGAAGAGATCGCGTCGATGGCGGTGCTGATCGTGTCCGACCGCATGGCCTCGATGACCGGCAGCGAGGTCCTGATCGACGGCGGCGTGATGCCGGCGGTTTAGTTCAGGTTTCTAATTCAGGTTGATGTTGTCGACGCTGTGACCGCCGCGAGCGCCGAAGCGCACGAGCATCGCGTCGGCATGGAACGGGCCGATGCGTTCGAGCGGAATGTGCGGCGGCACCAACGGTCCGCTTTGCGGTAAACGCTCGCGCGCAGCTTGCACGCAGATCGATGCTGCGGCGACGAGCGCGAGGCCCCCGAAGAGTTCCCACATCGGCGTGGGCCAGGGCGGGGCATGTCCCAGCAGCGAGAGGACGGCGCGAATCGCCGTGATGACGATCAGGGCTTCGAGGAGCACGAGCTTCATAGCATCAGCCGCCGGGAAAGGGGGTGCCGAGTCTTCATTCTGCCCGGCGCCCTACTTTCTCTCTACCCATTAGAGTTCTTCGCGCAAACTGCTTTCATGCCAATGGCCTAAGAGCGCGTTGTTGAGCGCGACCATCACGAGGTAGAGCGCGACGCCGCTGAGCGCGATCAAAAACAGCGCGGCGAACATGAGGGGAATGTCGAGTTCGAAGCCGGCCTGCAGAATCTGGTAGGCCAGGCCCGCGCTGCGGCCGCCGGTTCCGGCGACGAATTCGGCCACCACGGCCCCGATCAGCGCGAGGCCACTCGCGATGCGCAAGCCGGCCAAGAAAAACGGCAGTGCGGAGGGGATGCGCAAACGCACCAGCGTCTCGAGCCGCGTCGCCTTGTTCATGCGAAAGTAGCTCAGCAAACCGGGATCGACGCTATGCAGTCCGATCGTCGTGTTCGAGATCACGGGGAAGATCGCGACGACCGCCGCGCAGATGGTGAGCGACAGCGACGTGTTTTTCACGAGGATGATGATCAGCGGCGCGATCGCAACGACCGGCGTTACCTGCAGCAGGACGGCATACGGGAAGAAACTCGCCTCGATGATCTTGCTCTGCACGAACACGAATGCGATCAGCGTGCCGAGCACGACCGCGATCGCGAACGCTTGCAGCGTGATGAGCAGCGTCGTGCCGAGCGCGCGCAGCAGTACCGGCCACTCGCGCACGAGCGCGCCGGCAATCGCGCTCGGCATCGGAAAGAGGTACGCCGGCACGTGCCAGAAACGGCATGCGCCCTCCCAGAGCGTCAGGATCAGCAAACCGACCACGATGGGAGCGCCGGTGCGAAAGGCGGTGTGCGGTTCGTTCACGCTTCGGCTCCCGCGACCGACGCTTCGTGCAAGATCTTCGAGAGATCGCGTGAGAGCTCGGCGAAGCGCGCGCTGGTACGGAAGTCGTCACCGCGCGGCTCGGGTTCGTCAACCCGGAACTCGGCAAACACGCGCCCGGGGTTCGCGGCCATCACGATCACGCGCGTCGAGAGAAAGACCGCTTCGTAAAGCGAGTGCGTCACGAAGATCGTGGTCAGTTTGCGCTCGAACGATAGCCGCAGCAAATCGTCGTCGAGGCGGTTGCGTGTGAACTCATCGAGCGCACCGAACGGCTCGTCCATCAGCAGCAGATCGGGATCGGTCACGAGCGCGCGCGCGATCGAGACGCGCATGCGCATACCGCCGGAGAGCTGGCGCGGATAGTGCCGGCGGAATCCGGTGAGGTCGACATTGGCAAGGGCCGCATCCACGCGCGACGCCGCCGCCGCTTTGGAAACGCGGGCCAGGTCGAGCGGCAAGCGGACGTTGGTGTCGACCCGCGACCACGGCATCAGCGTCGGCTCTTGGAACACGAACGCCATTTGGCGCCCGGCCTGGACGGCGAGATCGCCGCTGGTCGGCGCGATCAGATTTGCAATCAACTTGAGCAGCGTGCTCTTGCCGCAGCCCGAGGGACCGATCAACGTGACGAACTCGCCCGGCTGGACGCGCAGATCGATCGGCGCGAGGCCGCGCATGCCGTTGGAGAATACTTTGTCGGCGCCGCGGAGTTCGACCACCGCGGCGCCCGCTTCGCCGGTCACGCGATGACGTTCAGGCCTTTGACGAATTTTGTAGTGTAGGCCGTCTGCCACGGCGTCGCGGCTTTGAGCATGTTCGCGCCGACCATGAAGTCGCGCGTCTTTTTCCAGCGCGCGTCGGTCATGATCCCGATGCCCTGCGTTGCGGCATCGCCGCCGGTGACGCACTTGATCGCTTTGAAGCGCCCGATGCTGAACGCGATCTGATCGTCGCCTTGTTTGGGGTTCGCTTCCTTGATCAACGCGTTGCCCGCGGCCGGGTGCGCGAGATAGTCCTTCCAGCCCTGCATCGTCGCTTTCATGAACGCCGCGACGGCTTCGGGATTTTTCTCCATGTACGCGCGGGTCGTCACGAGGGTCGTGCTGTACGGCGGGTAGCCTTGATCGGCGAAGAGGAAGAATTTCGTCTTCACCCCGTTCTTTTGAGCTTCGAACGGCTCGGCCGTGATGTAACCCTGCTGCGCCAGCGTCGGATCGACGTAAAACGGTTGCAGGTTGAACGTGTACGTGCCGGCTTGGTCGTCGGTGAAACCATACTTCAATTTCAGCCACGGCCAGAATGTGGAGAACGCCGTGCTCGCGACGAGGATCTTGCGGCCTTTGAGCGCGGCCAGCGACGGCACGTCGGTGTGCGCCATGATGCCCTGCAGATCGAATTGATTGACGGCGCCGATCGCGACGGCCGGCACGCCCTTCTCGACGCTGTCGAGCACTTCGATGTCGTAGCTGACGATGATGTCGGCATCGCCGCCGGCGAGGAGCTGCACGCCGTTGACTTGCGGCCCGCCCATCTGGATATCGACGTCGAGGCCGGCTTTCTGGTAGAGCCCGGACGCCTTGGCCTGGTAGAACCCGCCGTGTTCGGCTTCGGCGAACCAGTTGGTCAAGAACCGGATTTTCGTGGCCGCGCGCGCCGGAGGAATCCGGGTTACGGCGGCCGCCACCGCACTCGCCGTTCCGGCAAGCGCCGCGCGGCGCGAAAAGACCATGTCATTCGTAGGCATAAGCGATGGTATGGTCGCAACGCCGCGACGCCCTATGGACAATCCGCTAGCGGAACGCCTCAGTCGTTGGGCGCGGTGAATACCAGGGCTGCGTTGATGCCGCCGAAGCCGGCCGAGGCGCTGAGCACCACGCGCGGCGCTGCGAGCAGCGGTTCCATGAGCACGCCGACCGCGCAGGCGGGATCGCGCTCGTCGCAATTGACGACGCGCGGAGCGATGCCGCGCTGGATCGCCAGCAGCGAAAGCGCCGCCTCCCACGCGCCCGTCGCGCCGAGTGCGTGGCCATGCTGGCCTTTGGTTGCGGTTAGCGGCACCTGCGGCGTCCGATCTCCGAACACGAGTTGCAGCGCGGCCGCCTCGCCGGCATCGCCGAGCGGCGTTCCCGATCCGTGTGCGTTGATCAGGTCGACCTCGCCCGGCGCGAGGTTCGCTTCGCTCAGCGCGCGCTGCATGGCGAGCGCGTTGAACGTGCCCTCGGGTTGCGGTGCCGACATGTGATACGCGTCGTTGGTCAACCCGTAGCCTGCGATCTCGCCGTAGATGCGTGCGCCGCGCGCCAGCGCATCGTCGTAGCGCTCGAGCATCAGAATGGCGGCGCCTTCGGCCATCACGAAGCCGTCGCGATTGCGGTCGAACGGCCGGCACGCGCCCGCCGGATCGCCGTTGTTCGTGGACATCGCGCGGATGACCGTGAACGCGCCGAACACGAGCGGCGCGAGCGGGGCCTCGCAGCCGCCCGCGAGCGCGGAGCGGATCTCGCCGCGGGCGATCGCGCGAAACGCCTCGCCGATCGCGACGGCGCCCGAAGCGCACGAGTTGCCGTTGGCGACATTGGGGCCGCGCACGCCGAATTCCATCGCGACGTTGCACGTGGCCGCTCCGCCGAACACCGAGATCGCGAGAAGCGGACGCACCGCCTCCAGACCCGACGCGCGAAAGACGTCATGCTGTTCGTCGGCGTAGGCGAGGCCGCCGAGTGCCGATCCGATGTACACGCCGGTGCCGGTGCCGTCGCCCGTCACGCGAAAGGCGGCATCGTCGATCGCGAGGCGCGTTGCGGCCAGCGCAAACTGCGAGAAGCGGTCGGTCCAGCGCAGGCGTTTGCCGCCGACGAACGCGGACGCATCGAAGTCGTCGATCTCGGCCGCGATCGTCGAGCCGTACCCGGCGGTCGGGAACCGCGTGATCGTGCGCACCGCAACGTGTTCGGCGAGCACGTTGGTCCAGAACGCCTCGATTCCGATGCCGAGCGGCGTCACAACGCCGAGCCCCGTCACCGCAACGCGGTGTTTCATGCCGCACCCGCTTCGGCGAGTTGCTTCATGCGCGCGAGCGTTTTGTTCGCCACGCCGTGGATGAAGATATCGCTGACGACGTACTTACCGAAGAAATCGGCCGCGACCGGAAATTGGAACGCGAGCCGGTGCACGATCTGCACGCGCGTGCTGCCCGCTGCGAGCGGCGTGAAGATCCACTCGACGTCCATGCCGCGCGTCGGTCCCTTGATGTGATGGAACGCGATGTGCGGCCGCAGCGGATCGTTGGTTTGTTCGGCCGTCCAGCGCAACGGAACGAACCCGTGCCGCGCCGCCATCTCGACCGTCCGTGACGGTCCGCTCTGCGCGATCACGCGAACGTAACGATAATGCGGTAAGAGTTCCGGCCAGCGTTCGGTGGCGGAGGCGAGCCGATAGATCGCGGCTGCCGGCGCCGCAATGTCGATCCGGTTTTCGGTGGTGATCAGAGAACGAGCTTTCCGAGGACTGCCGGCGTGACAGTTTGCGGCGGCCGGACGCCGGCCAGCGCGTCGATCATCGTCGCCGCAAGTCGCGGGTGACGAGCCAGCTTCTTCGAGGCACGGCGCGCCAGCACCGGTACGTCGATGAGCCAGCCGATCGTCGCGCTCAAACCTTTCCGCGCGGCGAAGTCGGCCCGCCGTTCGTCGGCATAGCTTGCGAAGGCGCTCGATTCGCGCGCGCCATTGCCGGCGGCGGAAACGATCGCGCGGGCTGCGGCTGCGGCCGACGTCAGCGCGAGAAAAACACCTTGGCCGGTAAACGGGTTGAGGAAGCCCGCGGCATCGCCGATCAGCACGGCGCCGTTCGCGATCGGCGCGCGCACGCTATGCTCCAGCGGCCCGATCGCCGCGCGCGCGCCGATGCGGTGCGCGTTCGCAAACGAACGGTGTCCGCGTCCGAGTTCGGCCGCTTTCCCGGCTACGCCCTCATCCACGAATCCGGACCACGTTGCGAGCGCGGTTTTCGGTACGACCACCATCACGTTGGTTGTATTCTGACTCAAAGGGTTGAGGGCGAAATAAGCGCCCCCACCGACATACATTTCGATGAAGCCGCCGAGATCGCCGAAGCCGGTATAATGTCCGCCCACGGCAAATCGCGGCGAACGCCAGCTGTGCCGCACCAGGCCGGCCTGCCGCGCGACGATCGATCCGCAGCCGTCGGCGCCCACGGTCCAGCGCGCGCGCATTTCGTACGCGGTACCGTCGTCGTTGCGCACCCGCACGCCGTCGATGCGTCCGCGATCGCGCAACAGGTTCTCGACCCGGCCGTGGACTACGGTGACGCCGGCATACACGGCCGCACGCAAGAGGATCGCATCGAGCGTCTCGCGTTCGCACGAGAGCGCGCCGTGGGTAAACGGCAGCTCGACCGCCGGCGCATTCGGCGGAACGATCCGCACGCCGCGCAGCGCGTACGCTTGGGCGCGCACGTCCTTCAGCACGCCGAGGCGATCGAGTGCGGCGACGGCGCCCGAATTGAGATATTCGCCGCAGATCTTCCGGCGCGGAAACGTCGCGCGCTCGACGAGCGTTACGGCGAGCCCGGCGCGCGCGAGCAAGAGCGCGCACGACGAACCCGCTGGTCCGCCTCCGACCACGACGGCGTCAACCATGCTGCCCGTCGACGAGCGTCATGCGGAAGAAGGCTTCACGCTGCACGCGCGGTGACTGCCAGCCCGCTTCGCGCGCCAACGCGAGTGCTTCGGCGGGCACGTATGCGCGTCGCACCGAGAGCGGCGCATCGTGCAGCGTGAGGCGGTTGCGCGTCGTGGCGCGCGCGTAGAGCCACGTCGCGGCAAACGCGAGACGCGAGCGCGAGAGATCGGCGACGATCGGGGTGAGGCGCGCGACGCGGCGCATCTCGCGCAGCAGTTCGCGCGCCGCCGGCGGTTCGAAATGGTGCAGCGCGAGCGTGCATGTGACCACGTCGAAGGCGGCGTCGCCGAACGGCAGCCGCTCACCTTGACCGCACACGAACGTCAAGCGTTCGTCGCCGCCGGTGCGCCGCCGCGCGATCGCCAGCATCGCTTCGGAGCGATCGAGACACGTCACGCGCACGTCGATCCCGCGCCGCCGGCCGTCGCGCACGAGCGCATACGGCACGTCACCGCTGCCGCTGCCGACGTCGAGAATCGACCGGGCGCCGGTGCGCCGCACCGCGCGCCGAATCGGTGCGATGCCGCCGAGCCAGCGGTTCGTAAATTCGATGTCGGCGAGGTTCTGCTCGAGTTCGTCCGGCGCGTCGACCGGCCGGTCCATCAATTCGAGCGCTCCGGCAGCGCGTTTCACCGCCGAGTCGTACCCCAGGTTCGGCGGAGGACCTGCGTGCGTCGGCGTACGTTGCAAGCATGCTGATCGTCCTGAAGTACGGCGGGAATGCGATGACGGCCGGGGCCGAAGACCCGGTGCTCGATGAAATCGCGGCGCTCGCGCAATCCGGGATATCGGTCGTGCTCGTGCACGGCGGCGGTCCGCAGATCGACGCCGCGCTGCGCGCGCAGGGCATCCCAGAAGAGCGCGTCGAGGGCTTGCGGGTGACGTCGGCGGCGGCGCGCGACGTCGTCGAAGCCGTGCTGTGCGGGAGCGTCAACAAAGATCTGGTGCGCGGGCTGCTCGGTCGCGGCGCGCGCGCGTTCGGGCTTTCGGGTCAGGACGGCGCGTTGCTGGAAGTGCGGCGGATGCTGATTGCCGGGCACGATCTCGGCTACGTCGGCGAGCCCGTCAACGTCGACGTGGGACTGCTCCGCGGTCTGCTCGGCTTGGGGCTGCTGCCGGTGATCGCGCCGATCGGAATCGAACGCGCCGAGGGTGTCGCGCTGAATCTTAACGCGGACACGGTTGCCGGTGCGATCGCCGCCGCGCTGCACGCCGACGCCTACGTCGTGCTGACGAATGTGGCCGGCGTGCGGCGCGATCGCGACGATCCGGCAACCGTCATTCCGCGTCTGACGATCGCCCAGGCGCAGAATTTCCTCATAGACGGCACGTTTTCCGACGGCATGCGCCCGAAGATGCGGGCTGCAATCGAGGCGGTTGCCGGGGGGGCGCAGCGAGCGGTGATCGGCGCGGCGGCGCGCGACGGAATCGCGGGAGCCTTGGCCGGTTCGGGTACAGAGCTGGTGCGCTCTTAAGACATCGGCCGTAGCGCACCACCCCAGATGGCTGGTAGCCTGTACCCCCCACCCGTTTCGGCAGGAACCTGCCGGCGGTGACGAGATGCCTCTATAGCGCGCTCCGACGGAAATAGTTTTCAAAGGCACGCAATTAGCGGTATAACACGGGGGTTCAGCCCACCCACCTGCTGCCCACCACCGCATGGAGACCACTCGCTTGTCCGACGTCCTCGCCCCGCCAGCCAACGGCGCCGCCCCGTCTTCGCCGACGAAGACGAAGGCGATCTACTTTTTCGAAGAGGGCACCGGCGATCAGAAGGATCTGCTCGGCGGGAAAGGTGCCGGCCTCGCCGAGATGACGCGCGCGGGACTGCCCGTCCCGCCCGGCTTCATCATCACGACCGAGGTCTGCCTCGACTTCTACCGGGCCGGCCGCCGCTTCCCCGACGGCTTGCAGGCCGGCGTGCGCGACGCCATGCGCGAGCTTGAACGCCGGACGGGCAAGGGCTTCGGCGTGGCTGAGAACCCGCTCTTGGTGTCGGTGCGCAGCGGCGCCCGCGTCTCGATGCCGGGCATGATGGACACGATCCTCAACCTCGGGCTGAATACGGCCACTGTCGAGGGCTTGGCTAAGCTGACCGGCAACGAACGCTTCGCCTACGACGCCTACCGGCGTTTCATCACGATGTTCTCGAGCGTGGTGCTCGGGATCAACAAAGAACATTTCGATCATCTGCTCGATGCAGCCAAAGCGAAGCTCGGCTACAAGACCGATCCGCAACTGAGTGCCGCCGATTGGAAGGCGCTGCTGCCGCAGTACCTCGACGTCGTGAAGCGCGAAGCCAAACGCGACTTCCCGCAAGACGTCTTCGAACAGCTCGATCTCGCGATCGGCGCCGTGTTCGACTCATGGAATTCCAAGCGCGCGATCGATTACCGCGCCTACAACAAGATGTCCGACGATTGGGGCACCGCGGTCAGCGTGGTCTCGATGGTGTTCGGCAACATGGGTGACGATTCGGGCACGGGCGTTGCGTTCACGCGCGATCCGAACACCGGCGCGCGCGAGCTCTTCGGCGAGTACCTGCGCAACGCGCAAGGTGAAGACGTCGTGGCGGGCATTCGCACGCCCGAGAAGATCGCCGATCTGCAGAATTCGCAACCCGAAGTCTACGCGCAATTCATCGCGATCGCAAAGCAGCTCGAAACGCACTACCGCGACATGCAGGACCTCGAGTTCACTGTCGAGCGCGGCAAACTGTACATGCTGCAGACGCGCAGCGGTAAACGCAGCGCGGAAGCGGCGATCAAGATCGCGCTCGATTTCGTACACGACGGCTTGATCTCGAAAGAAGAAGCGATCTGCCGGGTCGAGCCGCGTCAGCTCGAAGCGCTGTTCTTCGCGCGCATCGATCCCGACAAGAAATACGAGAAGGCGGGTTCGGGTCTCAACGCGTCACCCGGCGCCGCTGCCGGCCGCATCGTCTTCGATGCCGATACCGCGGCCGAGTGGGGTAAACGCGGCGAAGCCGTGATTCTCGTGCGCAACGAAACCGCACCCGACGACGTGCACGGCATGATCGCCTCCAAGGGCGTGCTGACGTGCAAGGGCGGCGCGACCTCGCACGCCGCCGTCGTGGCGCGCGGCATGGGACTGCCCTGCGTTTGCGGCTTCGAAGAGATGGCGATCGACCTGCGCAACAAGACCGCAACGATCGGCACGACCGTGCTCAAAGAGGGCGACTGGCTAACGATCGACGGCACGACCGGCAACGTCGTGTTCGGAAAGCTCGACTTGATCCCGCCGCCGTCGGAACCGCCCGCGTGGCTGGCCGAATTCCTCGGCTGGGCCGACGACATCAAGCGCCTGATGGTGTGGGGCAACGCCGACAATCCGGTCGACGCGCAGAAGGCGCGCGATCTCGGCGCGACCGGCATCGGTCTGTGCCGCACCGAGCACATGTTCATGGAGCAGAACCGTCTCCCGATCGTTCAAGAGATGATTCTGGCCGAAACGCAAGACGCCAAAGACGCTGCGCTCGCCAAACTGCTCGTCTTCCAGCGCGAAGATTTCCTGGGCATCCTCGAGGCGATGGCGGGCTATCCGGTGACGGTGCGTCTGCTCGATCCGCCGCTGCACGAATTCTTGCCCTCGCTCGAAGACCTCGTTGCCGAGACGACGGAACTGCGCTGCACCAAAGGTGAAGCGTCGCCGGAATATAGCGAGAAGATGAAGATGCTGGCGCGCGTGCGCCAGCTGCACGAAGTCAACCCGATGCTCGGGCTGCGCATGTGCCGGCTCGGCATCGTCAGCCCCGAGATCTATGCGATGCAAGTGCGTGCGCTCTTCGAAGCGGCGTGCGAACTGCGCAAGCGCGGCGTCGACGCGAAGCCCGACGTCATGATTCCGGGCGTCGGCACCGGTTCGGAGATGCGCCTCACGTTCGACGCGGCCAAGGCCGTCGCCGACGCCGTGATCGCGGAAAAAGGCGTGCCGGTTGCCTATCGCATCGGCACGATGATCGAGTTGCCGCGCGCGTGCGTGGTCGCCGACAAGCTAGCCGAGACCGCGCAGTTCTTCTCGTTCGGTACGAACGATCTCACGCAGACGACGTTCGGCTATAGCCGCGACGACGCCGACACCACATTCATCCCGACCTACATTTCGAAGAAGATCCTCACCGAGAGCCCGTTCCAGGTGCTCGATCGCGTCGGGGTCGGCGAATTGATGCGCATGGGCATCGCCAAGGGTCGCAGCACGCGTTCGGATCTGAAGATCGGCATCTGCGGCGAGCACGGCGGCGATCCCACTTCGGTAATGTTCTGCGATGAACTCGGGCTCGATTACGTCTCGTGTTCGCCCTACCGCGTGCCGATCGCGCGTCTCGCGGCCGCGCAAGCGCGCGTGAAGCAGCCCGGCTAACCGCGGCGATGTCGGGTCACGCGGATCTTCCCGGCAGTGAGGTTCGAGCGAAGCTCGACCATCCCGTCATCGACGCCGACGGCCACACGATCGAGTGCGAGTGGCTGCTCGACGAGTATGTCCGCGAAGTTGCCGGCCCGGAGATCCAAGCCCGCTGGCTGAAGCGGCCGGCGCCGTACGGCCCCACCAAGATGATCTGGTGGGGCTATCCGTCGGCGGCGCACACCGCCGACCGCGCGATGTCGCTCTTCCCGAAGTACTTCGCTGCACGGATGGAAGCGTGCGGCATCGACTTCGCGCACATGCTCACGACGGCCGGCCTCGCGACGCTCTACGTGCGCGACGACGAACTCCGCGCCGCCGGTTGCCGCGCGCTCAACACGATGTATGCCGACATGTTCCGCGACGTGAAAGACCGTATCCGTCCGGCCGCGGTCATTCCGACGTACACGCCGGAAGAAGCGATTCGCGAACTCGATTACACGGTGCTCGAGCTCGGTCACAAGGCCGTGATGGTCGGCACCGAGATTCGCAAGCCGTATCCGGAAGTGTTTCGCGATGCGCCGCAATACGGGCAGTTCGCCGAACGCTGGCAATCGATCGCGATCGACCCGCCGCACGACTACGATCCGTTCTGGCAACGCTGCGTCGAACTCGGCGTTGCGCCGTTGTGTCACACCTCGCACATCGGTGCGCAGCACCGGCGCTCGGCGTCGAACTACGTGTTCAACCATCTCGGCATGTTCGCCGGCGGTGCGGAGCACTTTTGCCGCGCGCTGTTTTTGGGCGGCGTGACGAACCGCTTCCCGACGCTGAACTTCGGTATGCTCGAAGGCGGCGTCGCATGGGCCGTGACCCTGCTCAACGACATCGTCGAACATTTCGAAAAACGCAACGTGACGGATATGCTCGAGAACCTCGATCCGGGCAAACTCGACATCGACTTGCTGGCGGATTTGGCGGCCGAATACGGTGACGAGCGCATTACGGCCGCGCGCATTCGGGAGCGCCCGCACTCACGCAGTTCCGAACCCAAGCGTCCCGAGCTTTTCGACGAGTTCGCGGCCAGCGGCATGACGGAGATCCACGATCTGCGCCGGCTCTTCTGCGAGAACTTCTATTTCGGGTGCGAAGCCGACGACCGCATGATGTCGGTCGGTTTCAACCGCAAGCTCAGTCCGGTCGGTCAGCCGCTCAAGGCCGTGTTCGGTTCGGATATCGGCCACTGGGACGTGATGGACGCAACGAGCATTCTCTCCGAAGCCTACGGTTTGATCGGCGCGGGGCTCATCACGCAAGACGATTTCAAAGCGTTGACGTGGACGAATCCCGCGTCGCTGCACCTGCGCATGAATCCGGATTATTTCAAAGGCACGGTCATCGAATCGGAAGCCGAGAAAATTAAAGCGAAGATGAGAATTCCGGCGGGGTGACTCGCCGGGGCCTGCGCGCGCGTTTTATGTCTGTCCAGAAAGGATACGGAGCAGATGAAATTTTTCGGCAAACATCTTCAACGGTTCGGCGCCGGCGTGGTGCTGACCGGACTCACGTTCTCGCTCGGCGCGGGGATCGCGTCGGCGCAGTGGTACAACGGACCGCCGCCGCCGCCACCGCGCTTCGAACATCACCCGATGCGTCCCGGCTACGCCTGGGAAGGCGGACACTGGTACCGCGCGGGCGGCCGGTGGGTTTGGGCGCCCGGCCGTTACATCGCCGGAGCGCCGGGCCGACACTGGGTTCCCGGTCACTGGCGCATGGGTCCGCAAGGCCGCTTCTGGGTCGCCGGCCACTGGTCCTAACGCGTAGCCGCAGTTAGTCCGCGGTAGCCGTAGTACCAATCGGACTCGCTGTAGTCCGTGGCGCTGCGCGCTTGCAGCATCGCATCCCGGCTTGCTTTGAGCGGGCCGGGATGCAAGTGCCAGTAGTCACCCCACGACCGCGCTTGCGTTTGCACGCGTGCGGTGCGCGGTGCGCGTTCGGCTTCGTAAGCGTGAAAGACCGCGGCGGGATCGGCGCCGGCCGGCAGATCCGCGAGCATCGCACCGAGCACCGCCGTATCTTCGAGCGCCTGGGCCGCGCCTTGCGCCAGGTACTGCAGCATCGGATGCGCCGCATCGCCGAGCAGCGTCACGCGATTGCGGGTCCAATTCGTCACCGGCAAACGGTCGAACATCGGCCAGCGGCGCTGACGGCCCATCTGCGCGATGCCCGAACGCACGAGGTCGGTACCGGTCGCAAACATCTCGTCGAGTTCGTCGGGCAGACCCCAATCGTCGCCCGCGCCGCCTGCCAGGTAACGGCGGCTCTTGAACACCGCGACCTGGTTGTAGAGTTCGCCGCGGCGCACCGGGTACTGCACGAGATGCCGGTCGGGTCCGGTCCAGACGATCACGTTGTCGAAGCCCGCCGACGCGGAAACCTCGCCGATCGGAATCGTGCCGCGATAAGCGACGTAGGCCGAACAGATCGGATCGCCGTCGTTGAAGATCGCTTTGCGCACGCCCGAGCGCAGGCCGTCGGCGCCGATCACGATGTCCGCTTCGTAGCTCGATCCGTTCGTACACGTGACGACCGTCGTCGCAACGCGGTCCTCGACCGTCGTTGCCTCGCGGTTCGCTTCCAGCGTAACGTTGGGTTCGGCTTGGCACGCCTTCAACAGCACGTCGAGCAAATCGCTGCGGTGCATCACGAAGTACGGATAGCCGTAACGCGCGAGAAACGGTTCGCCGAGATCCATCGACGTGAGCTGCTCGCCGGACGTCGAGTCCATCCAGACCAGGCGCTGCGGGAACACGGCATAGCTGTGGATTTCCTGGAGCACGCCCAACTGATCGAGCGCCCAGGATGCATTCGGCGCGAGTTGGATGCCGGCACCGATCTCGACGAATTCGGGAGCGCGTTCGATCACGTGCACCTTGCGCCCGCGGCGTGCCAGGCCGAGCGCAAGGGCAAGGCCTCCGATGCCGCCGCCGACGACGAGAATTTGGGTACGTTCCATCCCGGACAATCTTTCACTCGGATTCGCTCGCTCCCGCCGGGAGGCGGGACGTTTGCCGCGCGGCTAACGTATGAGGGAATATGCAGTTACGACAGTGGGCCGCCGGCGGTGTTTTGAGCATGCTACTCGCGGCTACGGCCTTGGCTGCACCGTCCGCCGGGTCGAGCGCGACCGACGTGCTGAAGGCTACCCTGCGCAACGGCCTCCAGGTCGTGATCGTACGCAACACGCTCGCGCCCGTCGTCTCAACCGATCTGAGTTATCTCGTCGGGTCGCGCGACGATCCGCCGGATATGCCGGGAATGGCGCACGCCCAGGAACACATGATGTTCCGCGGGACGAAGAATCTCAGCACGGCCGAGTTGGGCACGATCGCAACCGCACTCGGCGGGCAGTTCAACGCCGAGACGAGCGAGATGACGACTCAGTATCAGTTCACCGTTCCGGCGGCCGACCTCGATGCCGTGTTACGCATCGAGTCCGATCGCATGCACGGCGTGCTTGACCTTCAGTCGCAATGGCAGAACGAACGCGGCGCAATCGAACAAGAAGTTGCGCGCGACGAAGCGCAGCCCGGCAGCGACTTCTTCAGCGACGCGTCGGCACTGGCATACAAAGGCACGGTCTACGAGCATCCGGGGGTCGGTACGAAGGCCGCGTTCGATGCGCTCACCGGACCGCGCTTGAAAGCATTTTGGGATCGCTGGTATGCGCCCAACAACGCGGTGCTGGTCATCGCCGGCGACGTCGATCCGGCCGCCACGCTCGCCTCGGTGCGCGCGCATTTCGAAGGGATTCCCGAAAAGAAGATTCCCGCCCATCAGAGCGCGCAGTTCCAGCCGCTCAAGCGTACGGTGATCCGCCGCCCGACGACGCTGGCCTATCCGCTGGCCGCGATCGGGTTCCGGATGCCCGGTCTCCAGGATCCGGACTTTCTCGCCTCGTTCGTGTTGCAGGGCGTGCTCGGCGCGGATCGCGGTGCGCTGCACGAACTCGGTGACGACGGCCTTGCGCTCGACGGCGAGTGGACGACGATGCCCTACGTCAAAGAAGCGCAACTCGGCTTCGCCGTCGCAGCGCTCGCGCCGGGCAGCGATCCGGACGCGATGGTCAAGAAGCTCGAGTCGATCATGACGAACTATCGCGATCACGGCGTGCCGGCCGAGTTGTTCGAATCGACGAAACGCCGCTTGATCGCCGACCAAGAGCTCAGCCGCAACTCGATCTCATCTCTGGCATCGGATTGGGCCGACACGATCGCGGTCGATCGCGAACCCTCGATCGCCTACGAACAAGAACTGATCGGCCGCGTCACGCTGGCCGACGTCAATCGCGTCGCGAAGCGCTATCTCGACGTCAACCATGCCGTCATCGGCGCGCTGACGCCGTCGGTCGGGGCATCGCAATCCGCCGCTCCGGCGCCGGCCGGCCTGAGCCGCGAGAACCCGCTCGGCAAAGAACAGACGGTCACGCATCTGCCCGACTGGGGCAACGCGCTCGTGCACGACGTGGCCGTCCCCAATACCGGGCTCGCGCCGGTGCAAACAAAACTCGCCAACGGCATTACGCTGATCGTGCAGCCGGAGACGATCTCCGATACGGTGTTCGTCTACGGCTCGGTTAAGACCGCACCGCAGCTCGAAGAACCGCTCGGTCAAGACGGCGTCTCGCGCGTCGTCGAAGGCGTCTATCCCTACGGTACGCTCACCCAGGATCGCGAATCGTTTCAGCGCTCGCTCGATGCGATCGACACCGCGCTCGAAGGCGGCAGTTCGTTCGGCATGCAGACGACGACGCGCAGCTTCGACCGCGCCGTATCGCTGCTGGCGCAGAACGAGCTGCAGCCGCGTCTGGATCAAGCCACGTTCGACATCGTCAAACGCCGCGCGGTGGACCAGCTGCAAACCGAGCTCAACAGCACGCATAGCGTTGCCGTGCAGCAAGCCGCAATGAAGCTGCTCCCGTTCAACGACCCCGAGCTGCGTCAGCCGACGGTGGCCGGCGTGCAAGGGCTCTCGCTCGACCAGGCCAAGGCGTACTACGCGAAGACGATGCGGCCCGATCTGGCCACGATCGTGGTGGTCGGTAACGTCACCCCCGCACAGGCGCGGGCATCGATCGATCGCGCGTTCGGCGGCTGGCATGCCAGCGGCCCGGCGCCGGTGGTCGATCTGCCGCCGGTCCCGCTCAACCCGCCGGGCGACGTGAAGATTCCGCTGCCGGGCATTCGCCAGGACTACGTGACGCTCGAACAGCTCGTTCCGTTGTCGCGTTCGTCGCCGCAGTACTACCCGCTGGTGCTCGGCAACACCGTGCTGGGCGGCGGATCGGTTAGCCCCGAGCAGAGCCGTCTGTTTCGCGACATCCGTCAGAACGCGGGGCTCGTATACAGCATCGATTCGCAATACGCTTCGAACGGCGCGCGCTCGCGCTTCTCGATCGATTTCGCCTGCGCGCAAGGCAACGAGCCGCGCATCGAGTCGATGATCGACGACGAGCTCGCGCGGCTGCGCAAAGAGCCGATCGGCGATTTCGAACTCGGCTTGATGAAGGCGTCGGTCGTGCGTCGCGTGGTGCTCGGCGATGCGTCGGCGTCCGGGATCGGCGAGATGCTGCTCAACGACGCGGTGAACGGGTTGCCGCTCGACCAAACGCACATCGACGCGCAGCATCTGCTGGCGACCGATGCGCACGCGATCCAAGAAGCCTTTGCTGCCAACATCCACCCGGAGAATTTCGTCCGGACGATCGAAGGGCCCTAAGCGAGGAGCGCCTCTAAGACGACGCGCGCGCGTTCGGGCCCGAGCGCGAGCGTGGCATCGCCGGTGCTTATTTCCCACTTGGTGATGCCGTCGATAGCGGTTGGTGCGGTGCGAAGGATCGTCCACACGCCGTGCTTCTTCGCGATCGCGGCCACCCGCTTCGCCAGCGTTTCCGGCGCTACGCGCAAATAGCAGTGGAACATGTTGGTGGGCGGCGGCGCCGGCTGCACGCGCACCGTCCCTGGCTGCGCCGCGGCGAGTTTCGCGAGCCACAGCGCGGCATCGCGATACGCCTTCATCTTGGGAATGCGCAGGTCGAACGAGGCTTCGGCAACGTTCGCGTACGGATAGAGCGCCATCAGGTTGCCACCGTGACGGCGTTGCCAAATACGCGCTTCGTCGATCAGCGGCCGCGAGCCGCAGAGCATCGCGCCGGCGATCGCGCCGATGCCCTTGTAAAACGAGACGTAGACCGAATCGAACAGCGCGGCAATCTGCGCGTAGGTGCGGCCGTAGTACGGGGATGATTCCCACAGGCGCGCACCGTCGAGGTGCACGTGCCAGCCGCGTTCGCGCGCGAGATCGGTGATCGCGACGAGTTCGTCCCAGGCCGGGAGCAAACCGCCGAGCTCGCGCTGTGGGAGTTCGAGCAGCAGCGTCGCGACCGGCTCCGCCAACTGCTGCACGTCGGCGAGTGCGATCGGCGTCACCGCTGATGCAAGCGGGACGAGGTGCAGCCCGTGCAGGCGCGTGATGCCGTCGCGTTCGTGCAGGGTGAGGTGGTTGGTGGGATGCGCGGCGAACGTGCGCAAACCGTCGCGATCGGCGACGATACGCAGTGCGATCTGCTGCGCCATCGTGCCGCTCGGCATGAACACCGCGGCGTCCTTGCCGAGCAGCTTCGCGATGCGCGTTTCGAATGCGTTGAGCCGCGCGCCCGCGCCGTAGAGATCGACGTCGTCGCGCGGCTCACCGAACACGCCCGGTGCTGCGTAGATCTCGGCCGGATCGGGCCGTCCGTGCCCCGCGATCGCGTCCTTGCAGTCGAAGCGATCGAGGGCCGCCGTCTTCATTGCCAAACAGTTCTCGCGGTGTCGACGACGAGCCCGAGTTTCGCCCACTGCTCGGCTTCGGTCATCTCGTTTCCTTCCATGACCGAGGCGAAGCCGCACTGCGGAGAGAGCGCGAGATTTTCCAGCGGCACGAATTTCGAGGCTTCCTCGATCCGCTTGATGAGCTCCGCTTTGTCTTCCATGCGCGGCAGCTTGCTCGAGATCAAACCGAGCACGACCGTTTTGCCCTTGGGAACGAAGCGCAGCGGTTCGAACGAGCCCGAACGTTCGTCTTCGTACTCGAGCAGAAAGCGGTCGACGTCGAGCGAACCAAACATTTTCTCCGCGATCGCGTCGTAGCCGCCCTCGGCGTACCACTTGCTGCGGTTGTTGCCGCGGCATAGATGGATCGCCAGTTCGACGCCGGGCTTCCGCGCCGCTTTGAAGCACGCATTGTCGGCCGCGATTGCTTCGTCGAGCAGTTTGTCGGGATCGCCGCCCATCTCGGCGCGCAGCCACTCGCGCCACTTCGGATCGAGATAGTAGCTGTAGCGCGGCGCATCGATCTGGATGTAGGGCACGCCCTCGGCAGCGAGCGTGGCCATTTCGCGCTTGATGATCTCGGTGATGTCGTGCAGCAGGTCCGAGGGCTCCGGATAGGCGTCTGTGCTGGCGCCCTTTTTCCAGGCGATCGCCGGAAATTGCGTCGCGCTCGGCAGCGTCATCTTGTAGGTGCGGTGCGCGTTGGCTTTGAGGAACGGCACCTCGTGTTCGGTGAGGCCCCGTTTCTGCTTGAGTTTGCTGGTCACGATCCCGCGCAGCGGTTGGGCCGCGGGCACGCTTCCCTGCGATTTCCACGTGCGCGGGATGCCCTCGCCGTAATCGAAGCCGTCGACGGCGGCGGTCAGATCACCCATGAAACCGTTGCGCCGAAACTCGCCGTCGCTGAGGACGTCCAGCCCGAGTTCGCGCTGCTTGTCGAGAACGCGCAGCACGGCGGCGTCCTCCAAGGCGTGCAGATGCTCGCTTCCGTCGTCGCCCTGGTGGCGGGCTTCGAGAATGTCGGCGGGTCGGAGGAAGCTGCCGATCTGGTCGGCGCGAATGACGGCGCTCATAGATGAGTCCTTTTCAGAGGGCTTTCAGGTTAGCGTGTGAGAGTGGGGGAGAATGAAGCGACTAATTACTGCCGGTTTGCTCGTTTTGGGTTTGACGGCCGGCGCATTTGCGCAGGGCGCCGCGCCGGTCTTGAACGTGCGCGGCGTGGTATCGTCACTCGACGGCAACGTCCTCACGGTGGCAGCACCGATAGGTACGGCCACAACGAAAATCACCCTCGCGCCGAACTTCAGGGTCCAGTACATCGTCAAGTCGGCCCTGGCGCAAATCGCCCCGGGCAGTTTCGTCGGCGCAGCGGCCGTGCCGCAAGCCGACGGCTCGCTGCGAGCGCTCGAGGTTCAACTCTTTCCGCCCGGCACAACGGCCGGCGCGGGCAGCCGGCCGTACGACCTGACCCCCACCAGCACGATGACCAACGGCACCGTCGATACGATCGGCACCGCCAAGGTCGACACGGTCACGGCGAAGACACTCACGGTCAAGTATGAGGGCGGCGAGAAGATTCTCACGGTCACGCCCGACACGCCGGTCGTCGCGTACGAGCCCGCGACTGCCGCTGCGATCGTAAAGGGTGTACACGTCAACGTTCGCGCGACCCAAGCCGCCGACGGCTCGTTGAGCGCGACCGGCGTCAACGTCGGCAAAGACGGGCTCGTTCCGCCGATGTAGGACTAGAACGGGTAGGGGTGACCGTGCGCGCGGATCGTCATCCAGCGCCAGGTTGTGAACTCCTCGACGTTCGAGACCGAACCGAACCGGCCGCCGTTGCCCGATGCGCCGGTACCGCCGAACGGAATGCGCGGATCGTCATTGATCGTTTGATCGTTGATGTGTACGAGTCCGGTATTCAAGCGCTCGGCCATCTTCATCGCGCGATCGACGTTGTTGGAATAGATCGCCGCCGAAAGACCGTACTCGGTGCGGTTTGCCAATTCGATCGCTTCTTCGTCGTCCTTGAAGATCGTGATCGGCGCGACCGGCCCGAAGATCTCGTCGGTGAACGCAGCCATGTCGGGCGTGACGCCGGTAAGTACGGTCGGCCGGTAGAAGCGGCCTTCGTGCGTGCCGCCGGTTGACGCTTTGGCACCTGCGGCCAGCGTGCGATCGACGATGCCGGTGACACGTTGGAGTTGCTGGTCGTTGATGAGCGGCCCGAGATGCACTTGTTCGGTCGCCGGATTGCCGATGCCGAGTTTGGCCGTGCGCTCGGTGAGTTTCGCCGTGTAGGCTGCGGCGATTTTCTCGTGCACGAGGTGACGGCTCGACGCCATGCAGATCTGTCCTTGGAAGAAGAACGAGCCGAACGCGCCGGCCGACGTCGCGAGTTCGAGATCCGCGTCGTCTAGCACGATGAACGGTGAGTTGCCGCCGAGTTCGAGCGCGACGCGTTTGAGGGTGCGCCCGGCCGCTTCGCCGACGAGCCGGCCGACTTGCGTCGAGCCGGTGAAGCTGATCATGTTGATGTTCGGGTCGGTGCACAGCGCGGCACCCGGTTCGGCATCACCCGGCAGTACGTGCAACACGCCCTCGGGCAGTCCGGCCGCTTTCAGCGCGGCGAGGATGACGAAGCCGCCCGAGACCGGCGTTTGCACGTCGGGCTTCAGCACGACCGTGCAACCGAGAGCCAGCGCCGGCGCGACCGAACGCATCGAGAGGATCAGCGGCGCATTCCACGGCGAGATCACGCCGACGACGCCGATCGGCACGCGCACGGCGACGCTTTCGACTTCGTCGGTCTTCTCGATCACGCGGCGCTCGCCGACGTGCTCGGCCAAACCGGCAGCTTCGCGCAGTTCACCGACCGCGACGCTCACTTCGAAGTCGCCCTTGGGACGAATACCGCCCGTTTCGCGCACGTCGAAATTCGCGACCTCGTCGTGCGCGGCTTCGAGCAGATCGGCCGCCTTGCGCAGGATCTCCGCGCGCTTCGCAGCGGGCAGTGCAGCCCAGGCCGGCTGCGCCGCTTTCGCGCGCTTCGCGGCATCGGCGATGTCGGCTTTGTTGGCGACGCCCGTGCGGCCGATCGAGGCCCCGGTCGATTTGTCGGTGACGTCGGTGGTGCCGCCGGCCGCGTCGCGCCAGCCGTTGCTGTAGATCTTGCCCTGCCACGCGGCGGGGTCGAGCAGGGGGTGTACGCGTTCCTCGATCATCGGGCTGCCTCCGGAGCATCTGAGATGGGGCTACGCGCCTTCTCCAGCGCCGCGGCAAGCCCATTCGGGCCCGGACGCCGAAGGGGCCGGAATGACGATGACGGTGGAAGCGCTGCCACAAACCGCCCCGGTCCGCGAGGTCACGATGAACCTCTTGCGCGATCTCGGGATGACGACGATGTTCGGCAATCCCGGCTCGACCGAGCTGCGGTTCCTCAAGGATTGGCCCGAAGACTTCACCTACGTGATGGGCCTGCACGAGGGCGCGTCGGTCGCAATGGCCGACGCCTTCGCGCAAGTGAGGGGCAATGCGGCGTTCGTCAGCTTGCACTCGGCGGGCGGCCTCGGCAACGCAATGGGCACGCTCTACACGGCGTTTCGTAACAACGCGCCGCTCGTGATCATGGCGGGTCAGCAAACGCGCGCGATGCTCGGCATGGATCCGTTTTTGTTCGCCCAAGATGCGGCATCGTTTCCGAGACCGTACGTGAAGTGGAGCGTCGAGCCGGCGCGCGCGCAAGACGTTCCGGCCGCGATCGCGCGGGCGTACTACATGGCGATGCAGCGGCCGTGGGGTCCGACGTTCGTCTCGGTGCCGGAAGACGATTGGGATGCGCTAGCGCCGCTCTTGGCCGTGCGCAAGATCTACGCCGACTTCGTCGCCGATCCGGCCGCGCTCGACGCGCTCGCCGCGGCGTTCGCTGCGAGCAGCGCGCCCGCGATCGTTGTCGGTTCCGGTGTCGATCGCGACGGTGCAGCGGCGCTTGCCGTGCAGTTGGCCGAGCGCACGGGCGCGCATGTATACTCGAGTGCGCTCGCGGGACGTGCGAGTTTTCCGGAAACGCATCCGCAGTTCGTCTGCGCCTTGCCGCGCATTCGCACGGGCGTGGTGGAACGCTTGCGCGCACACGATCTCGTGGTCGTGCTCGGTGCGCCGGTGTTCAACTACCACATCCATGCGGAAGGGCCGTTCATCGAGCCCGAGACGACGCTGTTCCAACTCACTGACGATTCGAACGCTGCCGCGTGGGCCGTGACCGGAACGGCGATCATCACCAGCCTGCGGCACGGACTCGAAGCGCTGCTGCCGCGCTTGAAGACGCGGGCTGCAGCGCCGGTCGCATCTGCGCACGCGCGGGAGAAGCTGCCGGTCCAAGATCCGATCACGATTGCGTTCATCTTGCAGTCGCTCGGCGCCACGATGCCCGAGGGCGCGATCATCGCGGAAGAAGCGCCCTCAACGCATCCCGTGCTGCACGATTATTTGCCGATGCGTCCCGGCGGCCACTTCACTGCCGCCAGCGGCAGCCTCGGCTACGGTTTACCGGCCGCGATCGGCGTTGCGCTCGCGGCGCCCGGGAAACGCGTCGTCGCGATCATCGGCGATGGGTCGGCACATTATGGTATCGCCGGGATATGGACGGCGGTCGAACACAACCTGCCGATCACGTTCGTGATCGTCAACAACGGCGGCTACGGTGCGATGAAAGACTTTAGCGCGCTCTTCAAGTCGACGCGCTCGCCGAGCTTCGACATCGGCCACGTCGACTTCGTCGCTCTCGCCAAGGGCTTTGGCTGCGAAGGCAGCCGCGTCGAACGCGCCGCCGATCTGATCCCGGCCCTGACGGAAGCGCACCGTCACTCTGGCCCAATCCTGATCGATGTCGCGGTGGAATCGAAGGTCGCGAAGCTGTTTTAACTTACCGCGACTGAAGTCGCATCTACGCTACAAAGTAAGAGCACGCTGAAAATAGCGTGCTCTTTCACATTGCGCTGTCATCTAACCCAAGGGCCGGCGACGTACTAGATTCAGTAACACACTTGCGGCCGGCTCGGGCCAAACATCACGAGCAGAAAGAACGGTAATAACGTGAACATCAAGCTCGCAGCGGCAACCCTCGGCGCCGCGCTCATCCTCGCGGGGTCGCCGGCCTTTGCCGCCGACGTGCCATCGGCGTCGGCCCAGACCGGCAGCGTTCAAGTCGCCAGCGCCAACATCTCGGACCCCAACACCAAGACGACGTCCGATCAGATCAATGCGGCGCAGGCCTACGCGGCCGAGTCGCAATACCTGCGTCCCGCAATTCCGGGCAGCAACGGGGACCTTGAAGACTAGCATCCTTGCGAGTCGCGATAAATGAGGAGCAGCAGCACCGCAATGTGTCTGCTGTTTCTTGCATTTAGGGAATGAAGTACATCGGGTTTGGTAGTTTGTAGGCGCGCTCCGCGTGGCCGCCTTCGAGGTCGCTCCATTGATCGCCGATCGTTTCGAGCACCGTGTAGCCGGCGTGCTCGATCTGCGCGCGCGCCCCGCTCTTGAACGGCACGACCGAATGTTTCTTATCGCTCACCGGACGCAGATACAAGTGCGCGTAGGTGTACCCGACGTCTGCGAGATTCTTGGCCGTTAGCGCGGTCTGCGGGACGCGGCGGCCGGTGATGAAGAACACGGTGACGCCCTCGGCCTGCGCGTGCTTCGCTAATGCAAGCGTGGCTGCGATCGCGGGAAAGCCGGGCGAGACGGCATACGCGGCCCACGTTTTCGGATCGTAACCGAATTCGTACTTGAGCTCGTAGCCGACCGTGGAGAGCGCGGTGTCGTCGATGTCGAGCACGAGGGCGGGTTTCTTGACGCCGGCGGCCACCCGTTTGTCGATGTAACGCGTGGCATCGCTCTCGATGCGGCCGACCTCGGTGTCGTAGCTTCCGTTGAGGTAGTACGCCTTGATTTCATCTTCGAGCTGGCCGAGGTTTTGCAGCTGCGAGGATTCGATCGGCGCGGTGCACGCCGGTGCGGGGCACGGTCCGGGAGAAGCCGGCGGCGCCGTAACCTGTGCATTGGCCGCAGCCGGAATGAGAAGCAGGGCAGCCAGAATGGCGCCCGCGATGGTGCGTTTTTCCATCGACGCTACTGCTCGTTGAGTAGGAAACGGACCTGCGGCCCTTTCGCGCCCGCCGGTTGGGCGACGACGACGACGTTTTCCGGGGTGACCGTCCAGATCGTGAGTTTGATCGACGCCATCCCCTTGACGCTCTGAACGTCGTAGGCGCTGCCGTCGACGCGCGCCACCGTGTCCGGCTGATCGGACGGCGGAAATTCGCAGCCTCGTGTGATGCAGCGGAAGCGCACCTTGACCTTGGCCGGCGAAACGTTCACCACGAGCGCGGCGTTGAAGTCCACCTCATAACGGTCTGCGCGCGCGGCAACCCAGGCGCGCGCGGTCTGCGGTGTGCCCGATTTGATCGTCAGGCGCGGCGTGTCTTTGCCGGATGCGGGGGCGAGCGAGAGGCCGGCGAGGATGAGTCCCGGCAACCACACGCGTGCGTTCATCCGGCCGCCTTCTCCGCGCGGGCATACGGGCCCCATCCGGCAGGGATTCATCCCGCAGGTGGGCGAGCACTCACAGCGATGTTGACGATCGAAGGGCTGATCGACGACCGTCCGGCCGACGGCGTCTTCCGGGTGCACCGCGACGTGTTTACCGACGAGCAGATCTTCGCGCTCGAGCAGCAGTACATTTTCGAGAAGACGTGGGTGTTTCTCGGCCTCGAATCGCAAGCGCCGAACCCCCACGATTTCTTCACCACCTTCGCCGGCCGCTATCCCCTGGTGGTGATGCGCGGCGGCGACGGTCAATTGCGTTGCGTGGTCAACAGCTGCCGCCACAAAGGCGCGCTCTTATGCCGCACGCAGAGCGGCAACAAGCAAGTGCATACGTGTCCGTACCATTCTTGGGCGTATGACAGCACCGGCAAGAACGTCGGCATCAAGGCGCGCGCGATCGGGGCCTACGGTTCGGGCTTCGATGACGAAGACCACAACCTGCGTCCAGTCGCGCACTTCGAGTCCTACCGCGGCTTTCTTTTCGCCAGCATCAATCCGGAGGTGCCGTCACTGCGCGAGCATCTCGGCGACGCGGCAACGTTCATCGATCTCGTCATCGACCAGTCCCCGGCCGGCGTCGAGACGATTCCGGGCGACGTGACCTACGTTTACGACGGCAATTGGAAACTGCAGATGGAGAACTGCGGCGACGGCTATCACTTCACGTCGGCGCACGCGTCGTACCTGAAACTGATCGAGAAGCGCGACGCCGAGAGCAAGGATCCCGGGCAATGGCGCGTGGGCCGGCTCGCGCCCGATCAGGCGGCGACGACCGATCGCAGCCACGGTTCGTTCGCGTTTCGCGGCGGTCACAGCGTGCTGTGGTCGGAAGAGCGCGACCAGCGCGCGAACTCGCCGCTCTTCGATAGCGAAGCCGAGATCACGGCACGCGTCGGCGCGATGCGCACGCATTGGATGTTCGGCGTGCGCAACCTGACGATCTTCCCGAATATGCAGCTCGCCGATAATGCAGCGGTGCAACTGCGCATCATCCGCCCGCTGGCTGCGAACAAAACCGAGATGCGAACGTTCTGCGTGGCGCCGGTCGGCGAGCCGGCTGACGCGCGCCGGCGGCGCATCCGGCAGTACGAAGATTTCTTCAACCCCAGCGGTCTCGCGACGCCCGACGACAACGTGTGCTATGAAGATTGTCAGACCGGACACGGGGGCGGCGAGTGGCTGCAGGGCTACATGCGCGGGCTCGACATCCTCACGCACGAACCGAACCGTTTCGCTGCCGAGCTCAACATCACGCCGGTGGCAAACGTGACGGCCAAGTGGGGCATGCACGACGAGACGCTCTTCCAGGCCAACTACCGCGAGTGGGCGCGACTCTTGCGCAGCGGACTCGAGCGCGAACCGGCCGGCATCGCGTGATCGCGACCGAGCGGACCGGAGCGGCGGAACTCCTCTATCGCGAAGCGCTCTGCCTCGACGAGCAACGCTGGGATGAGTGGCTTGCGCTCTACCTGGAAGATGCGGTGTTCTGGGTGCCGGCCTGGATCGGTGCGCACGAACTCACCTCATCGCCCGACACGCAACTTTCGCTGATCTACTGCGATTCGCGCAAACGGCTCGAAGACCGCGTATGGCGCGTGCGTTCGGAACTGTCGGTCGCCTCGCGGCCGTTGCCGCGCACGGTCCACGCGGTGAACAACGTGCTCGTCGTCGACGAACGCGACGAGCGGCTCGACGTGCGCGCGAGCTGGTCAGTCCACAGCTACGACACCGCGCGCACGCGCCAAGACGTTACCTTCGGCCGCTACCAATACGAACTGCGCACCATCGAGGGCGCCCTGCGCATCGCGCGCAAAAAGATCATCCTCGCCGACGACCGCATCGCGACGATGCTGGATTTCTACTCGGTCTGACGCTCGGGATGACAGGGCTACCGCAGCGCGATCATTCCGATGATGGCGGCAGCGAGGATGACGAGTGAGGTGTTGATGCGCGTCCAGAGCATCGCTGCGGCGGCGCCCGCGGCGAGGACGTAACTGAGCGGAGTTTCCAGCGCACCGCGGCTGAGCAGCGTTACGCCGACCCATGTCAGGCCCAGGACCACGGGGATCATCGCGCGGGCGAAGATCTTGCGCCACGGATGATCGTGCACGCGATCGTAGAGCATCACGATGATGTACACGATCAACGCGGCCGGGAGAAACATCGCGAACGCGCCGATCGCGGCGCCCGGAAAACCGCCGACTGCGTAGCCGATCAGCGCGGTGATGGTGGTGCCTGGACCCGGTGCGAGCCGGGCGAGCGCGAAGTAGCGGGAGAACTCGGCGGCCGTCACCCAGTGGTAGACGTCGACCGACTCGGTGTAAAGCTGCGGGAACACGGCGTTCCCGCCGCCGAAACCGAGCATCGACAAAATCGCGATCACCCACGCCATGCGCGCCACCTCAGACCTCCTTGCGCAGCACGACGCTGGCGATCGAGATCGGGAGGAAGGCCAAGAAGACGAGTGCGAGGCTGAAGTGGAAGCGAATCACGCAGATCGCCACGGCCACGATAACGGCGAGATCCGAAATCTTGCTGCGAAACGGCCAATTGAGCTGGAGCGCATTGGCGAACAGCGTACCGAGTGCGGCAGCCGCTGCGCCACGTAGCGCCGCGCGCAAGAGCGCCATGTGCGGATCGAGCGAGAGTACCGCGAGCGCCATCAGGACGAAGAATCCGGGCACCGTTTCGGCAATCAGCGCGACGATGAAGCCCGGCGTTCCGGCGAGCCGTTTGCCTGCGATGCACGCAATCGATACAGGCAAGCCGCCCGGGCATACTTGCGCCAACGCATAGATGTCGAGAAACTCACGCTCATCGAACCAGCCGCGCTGCGCGCACTCCCGGCGCAGCATGGCGATGGCGGCCCCGCCGAACGCGGTCGCCGAAATGCGGCCGAAGACGATGGCAATATCCAGCAAGGAGGCGCGCGGAGGCGTCCCCGCTACTGTTGCGGCTTTAGTTGTCATCTACGATATCGCGTGCCAAATAATCTCCGGCGCTTGCACGGGTTGGGCCATGGCGCCCCATCGTAGGCCGGCGTCGAGGACCGGTTGTACGAGTTTCGCTTCGAGGGATGCCGGGAAGAGCGAGCGCGCCATGCCGTGGACGCGGTCGGCCGGGATCTTCGTAATCGTCGACACGATCGCGGCGGATTCATCGTGGTGCGCGTTCGCCCAGCGGCCCGCTTCGTAGAGCACGCCGGCAAATTTACGCGCGGTGTCGGGATTCGCGTCGAGCCAGTCTTTCTTCGCGAACCAGCAGTTGAAGTAGAACGAACGTCCGATCGCGGTGAAGGTCTGCGCGAGCCAGCGCACGTCGTTCTTCGCGCCGCTGAGAAACGGTTCGCCGACGACGCCGGCGGCGATCGTCCCGCGCGATAGCGCTGCCGGGACCGTGGCAAAACTCATCTCGACGAACTTCACGCTCGCGGGATCGCCGCCGTTCTGACGTAGCCATTCCTTGACGCTCACCGTCGGCAAACCGTCGAGCGAGACGACGCCGATCGATTGGCCGTTGAGATCGCGCGCGTTCTTCACGTTGCCGGCGGGCGCCACGCAGAGCACGATCGTCGGATGGTTCGCGTCGTAGAGTGCGCCGCCGGCGAAGATGCGGAACGCGATCCCGCGCCCGATCGCGTTGGCGATCTGGGTCGGATCGCTTGCGGTGACGTCGAGGCTGCCGCCGGCGATCGCGGGCAGTGCCGTCGAGAGCACCGGCAGCGCTTGGATGTCGACGTCGATGCCGGCGCGTGCGAACAAGCCCAGTTCGCGCGCGAAGAACGGCGCGAGAAACGACTCGGACGTTCCGGTTCCGAGCCGGAGCGTGCGCGATTGCGCCCGTATGATGGCCGGCAATCCGAACGGCACCACAGCGCCCAGCGCAGCAAGCGCGCCGCGGCGGGTGACAAGCGTTCGCGCGCGCGATGTGCGAAGAGAGCGATGATGCATGAAGACTCCTCGCCCGCGTCTTGTACGGGCCCGCAGGGGCCCCCTGGATGAACGGCTTCACGGAACGTCCCACCACGGTGGATGACGCCGCGTGGATCGTCGCGCTCTACGCGGCACCGCACGCGCGTCCGTTCATGCAGCAGCCCACCGAGGACGCTGTGCGCTCCCAAGTTGGACGCGACGGCCTGGCCGAGCGAATCGTGCTCGACGCGGCCGGCAAACGCATCGCGATCTGGCGCGCCAAAATCGAAGAGCCCTGGCTCGTGGAAATCCACACTTTGGCCGTCGCCCGGCCGGGCGCCGGGGCCGGTTCGTGGTCGCTGCGGCGCGCCTTGGCTTGGGCATTCGAGGAACAGAGCGTGCACAAAGCCTTCTTGTACGTCACCGCAGCCAATGCGCGCGCGCGGGCGTTATACGAGCGGCACGGACTGCGCTGGGAGGGCACGCATCGCGACGGCTTCCGCGCTCCCGACGGCACGTTCGAAGACCTCATGCACTACGGCATACTCGATCGCGAGTACGCAGCCTGGAGAACGACAGTTTTATGACCGCATCATCCTCGACACCGGCAGCGGCAGCGGGCACGCTCACGATCGGCGGCGATCTCACCGTCAACCGGATGGGCTTCGGTGCGATGCGCATCGTCGGCAAGGGGATCTGGGGCTGGCCCGCGGATCGCGAAGCGGCCAAGAACGTGTTGCGCCATGCGGTTGCGAGCGGCGTGAATTTCATCGACACCGCCGATTCGTATGGTCCGGATGTCAGCGAAGAATTGATCGCCGAAGCGCTGGCGCCGTATCCGGCCGGCCTCGTCATTGCGACCAAGGGCGGCCTGACGCGCAGCGGTCCGGACGAGTGGGCCGCGGACGGGCGCCCGGAGCACTTGCGCGCCGCGCTCGAAGGAAGTCTGAAGAAACTGCGCGTCGACTGCATCGATGTCTATCAGTTTCACCGGCCCGATCCGAAGGTGAAGTACGCCGAATCGATCGGGGCGCTAGCCGAGATGCAGCAGGCCGGAAAAATTCGTCATATCGGTGTCTCCAACGTCAGCGTCGCGCAATTGGCGCAGGCGCGCGCGATCGTGCGGATCGTCTCGGTGCAGAATCGCTACAATTTCGAGGACCGTTCGTCGGAAACGGTACTCGACGCGTGCACGAAAGACGGGCTCGCCTTTCTGCCGTGGGCGCCCGTCGGGGGCGCGTCGCCGATGCGCGAGAAGACGATCGCGCGGCTGGCCAAGGGACATCATGCGACGGGCTTGCAGATCGCGCTCGCGTGGCTGCTCAAGCGCTCTCCGGTGATGCTCCCGATTCCGGGTACGGGCTCCATCGCGCATCTCGATGAGAACATCGCCGCCGCCGCCATCCAACTGAGCGACGAAGAGTTCCGCGCATTGGACAAGGGCTAATCTGAAAGAGCTCGTGCGCTGCGCGTGGGCGACCTCGTCGCCGCTGCTGCAGAGTTACCACGATCGGGAGTGGGGCGTTCCCGTGCACGACGACGCCGTGCTCTTCGAATTCATCACGCTCGAGGGCGCGCAGGCGGGCTTGAGCTGGGAAACCGTGTTGCGCAAACGCGAGCGGTATCGCGCGGTCTTCGCGAATTTCGATCTGGCGAAGGTCGCGCGGTTCACGCCCGCGCGCATCGAGAAGATCGTGCTCGATCCCGGCGTGATCCGCCATCGCGGAAAAATCGAATCGGTCGTATCGAACGCGCGCGCGATCCTTGCGATCGTCAAGGAGTTCGGCTCGTTCGATGCCTACCTCTGGGGCTTCACCGGCGGCAAGCCGATCGTCGACCGGCCGAAGACGATGGCGCAGGTGCCGGCGATCACCCCGCTGGCCGAAGCCTTGAGTAAGGATTTGCGAAAGCGCGGCCTGCGCTTCGTCGGCCCGACGATCGTCTACGCGTTCATGCAGGCCGTCGGCATCGTCAACGATCACCTAGCGACCTGCGCGTTTCGCGACCCGGCACGCCGGCGTCGCTGACGCGCCAGGAGTTCCGCCGCTCCCGGTCCTAAGTGCTCTCCATGGCACGCGTTTGTTCCGTTATCGCTACGTCCCACTCACCGTTCTTGTACGCGCCGTCCGAGGAATGGGAGCCCGGTCGCGCCGAGCGTCTCAAGCGCGGGGGCTGGTCGACCGACACGCCCATCGATTCGGTTGAGGAGAACGCGCGCAAAGAAGCTCGCATCAAGGCCGCGTTCGGCGTACTGCGCGAACGTCTCAACGCGGCGAAGCCCGACGTGCTCTTGATTTTCGGCGACGATCAGCTCGAGCAGTTCAACTTCAAGAACTTCCCTGCGCTCTCGCTCTACGTTGGCGAGGCGTTCGAGGGCTACAAAATCTCGCGCATGATCGGTCTCCCGGTGATGCCGGGCCGCAAAGTGCGCGAGAAGACGCCCGATACGTGGGTGAAGGTGCAGAGCCATCCGGAATTTTCGCACGCGCTGATCCGCGAGCTGATGATCGACGGCTTTGACCTCGCCTTCAGCAACGAGCTCTCCGACACGGAAGAGGGCATGGGCCATGCGTTCATGCGGCCGCTGTACTATCTCGATCCCGAGTATAAGCTGCCGATGGTCCCGTTCTCGGTGAACTGCTACTTCGGCCCGCAGCCGACCGGAAAGCGCTGCTACCAGCTCGGACGCGCCGTGCGCGCGGCGATCGAACGGATTCCGCTCGACCTCAACGTCGCGGTCATCGGATCGGGTGGGCTGTGGCACTTGCCGAATTACCCGAATTCGTGGATCGACGAATCGTTCGACCAGACGATTCTCGCCGGCATCAAGTCGGGCGAAGCGCAAAAGACGGCCGAGTATTTCGACACCGTGCAACTCCCCTACGATCCGGCGAAGAAAGACAGCGTGAAGCTTGCCAGCGGCGGCACCGGGATTCTGCTCGGCGTCGGCGGCGGGACCGGCGAAACGCGCAACTGGATTGTCGCAGCCGCCGTCGCCGACGGCCGACCCGGCACAGTCGTCGACTACATCCCCGTCTACGCCTCACCAATCGGCGTAAGCTTCGCCTACTGGGACAATCCGTAGCTTATATTTGTCAGCTTATATTTGTCAGGTTATATTTGTCATCCCGAGCGAAGTGCCGAAGGCACGTAGACGAGGAATGCGAGAAAACCTTGGCGGTTAGCGTGCGACCGCGAAGGCGGGAGCAGTGGAATCAGAAAAACGAATTCATGTAACCACTGCTCGCGCCTTCGCGCTCGCACTCGATAAGGAGATGGTGGCGTGTTCCTCGTCTACGCGCTGCGCGCTCCGCTCGGAATGACACGTGCGGGAAGCCGCGACTTTCTTCAGCCCAATAGGCGTTTTAGGAATGTGGCGTGGTTCCAGGAATTGGATTGGCCGTATTTTACGATGACGGCGCGTTCGGTGGGGATGATGTACATGGCTTGGCCCCCGGAGCCGCTGGCGTGTACGATGCCGGGCGGTGTGGGGAGCGGGGCTAGCCACCAGCCGAGTCCGTAGCGCGGGTTGGCGGTCGAGCCCGTGAAGCAGGGCGCGAGCGACACTTCGCTCACGAGCGCCTGGCTGTTGTGGTGCGCGCGGTCGAGGATGAAGCGGCCGTATTTCGCCCATTCGCGCGCGGCCAGAAACGCGCCGGTCGGAAGCGGCTGCGTGCCGTCTTTCAGCGAGCGCCACGATCCGATGCGCACGCCGATCGGGTCGAGGAGCCGCGTGCGCAGATACTCGTGTGGTGTGAGCTTACGCGCGGCGAGCTTGCGCGCGAGTACCGCGCCGAAGACTTGCAGCGGAATGCCGCCGTAGGTGAATTTTTCACCGGGCTCGTCTTTGATCGGCGTCTCGAGCGCGCGCTCGTATACCGGTACCGCCGCGCCCAAGCCGCCGAAGCCGATGCCGCTGGTGAGCGCCAGCAATTCGCGCAGCGTGACGCGCGCGCGGCGCGGGTCGACGGCCCATTCGGGGATCGTGTGCGCGACGGTCTCGTCGAAATCGAGCAGCCCGTCGTCGTGCGCGGCGGCCGCGGTGACGCCCCAGAAGCTCTTTGTGCCGCTGTAGAGCGCGTGCGGCTTGGCGGCATCGTAGCCGTTTGCGTACTGCTCGAGGACGACGGCGCCGTCGACTTCGATCAGCAGCGCGTGCAGGGTGTGCCGCTCGGCGTAGGCGAGCGCGGCTTCCGGATTCATCGCGCGCGGCTAGGCGATGTGCGGGAGCACCGACACGTGGATCGCGCCGGGATCGCCCTGGCCGCCGACGGTTTGGATCGCTTCTTCGGTTGCATCGAGGGTGAACGTGTGTGTGGCGAGCTTGTGGAGCGGGTAGCGCCCGGATTCGAGCAGCGCGATGCCTTTCTTGATCTCGCGCGACGTTCGGCCGCGCACGCCGCGCACGGTCAGCTCTTTGAGAAAGAGCAAGTCCGGTTCGAAATTCGCGGCGAGCCCGTGCGCTTCACCGGCAACGACGATCGTGCCGCCCATCGTCGCGAGGTGCGCGCCTTGCTGCAGCGCGCCGGGGAAGTATGCCGTCACGTTGATCACGGTGTCGGCCATCCGTCCATCCGTCAACTCGCTCACGTGCGCGACGACGTCGTCCACCGCGTCGACGTCGATCGTGTGGTGGGCGCCGAATTCCCGCGCCAGCGCGAGCCGTTCGGCATCGCGGGCGCGGCCGGTCACGATGATGTTCGCGGCGCCGGCTTCTTTCGCCGCGATGGTGCAGGCCAAGCCCTGGCCGCCCGGGCCCTGAATGACGACGGTGCTGCCGATGCCCACACCGCCCTCGAGGTGGGTCCAGCGAATACCGTTCGCCAGCGGTACGAAGAACGGCGCGATGTTCGTCGGCACGTCCTCGGCAAGTTTGTGGATGATCGCCTGCGGATCGAGATAGACGTACTCGCTGTAGCCGCCCCACAGGCCGGGCGCCGTATCGAGGCTCGTGAAGCCGTACATCTTTTCCATCTTCATGCCGCTGCAGATGTAGTAGCGCCCCGAGAGGCAGTACGCACAGTGTCCACACGGCGCGTACTCTTCCATCACGATGCGGTCGCCTTCGTTAACGCCCCAGCGCGCGGCCGCGCGTTTCCCGATGCGCTCGATGCGCGCGACGATCTCGTGACCCGGAATGAGCGGCGGCGGCGCAAACTTCGCGAGGTCGCCGGTGTAGATCGGCCAGTCGGCGCCGCAAACGCCGGTGATCTCGATTTTCGCGAGGCCCGAGTTCTCGTCGATCTCCGGCAATGCGAACTCGCGCAGTTCGATCGTGCGCGGCGCGAGCAACAACGCCGCTAGCGTTTTTGCAGCCATCGGTTAGATCGGCTCGAAGTCGCGCAACTGCGGGATAACGTCGGTGCCGAAAAGGCGGATCGATCGCATCAGATCGTCCTCGGCCATCTCGCCGAAGTTGAACTCGCCGAAGAACGTATTGAACGAACCCTCGACCGCCCACTTGCGTAGTTGTGCGGCCACGGTATCTGGGGTGCCGAGCAAAATCAATTCGTGCTTCAAGAGATATTCCGGATCGAGGATGTTCATGGTGATTTCAGCGGAGTCGGGTTCGCCGCGCGCCAGGAAGTATTCGGCCGTCTCGACTTGCTTGCGGCGGATCTCATCCTTGTCGTCGGAGTAGGAGAAGAAGCCTTTGTAGGCGTTCGCCGCATCGTCGAGCGCGACGTCGAGCGCGCGCTGATACGTTTCATCGACGTAGACGACCGTGCTGAAGGCGATGTTCGGCGTGCCGGGCCAGCCCGCGGCCTTCCAACCGGCGATGTAGGGCGCGTAGCGTTCCTTTGCTTTCGCGCGCGGAAACATCAAGAAGTAGCCGGTGTGCAAGCCTTCACGCGCGCAGAATTCGAGCGTCGGAATATCGCGCGTTTCCATCCACATCGGCGGATGCGGACGCTGAATGGGCATCACGCTGAGATCGAAGTCGGTATACGGAATACGCTGGCCGTCCCACGTGACGTGCCCGTCGCCGGCATATGCGGCTTTCATGAAGCGCGCGAACTCGAGCGTCACCTCGCGCCGGTCGGGAAAGCTCGCCTTATACGGTTCGAAGTAGGCCGGCAGAATGCCGGGCACCAAACCGACTTCGGTGCGTCCGCCGGTCAACTGATCGGTCAGCGCGATCTCCTCGAGCAACCGCACCGGATGATGCAAGGCAACGACATGTCCCATTGCGCCCACGCGCAAACGCTTCGTTCGCGCGGCCGCGGCGACAGCGTAGAGGTTGGGTGAGGACATCCAACTTTCTTTGGGCGTGAAATGATGTTCGACCGAAAATCCGTAGTCGAATCCGAGTTCATCGGCCAGCACCAACTCGCGCCACAACTGTTCGTAGCGCTCGTGCGGCGACATGCCGCGCTTGCCCCAGACGTGCGCGAAATGCGCGAATCTCATCGACGGAAAACCTCCGCGGTGCAGGGCAACGCACACCGTCTAGCCAAAAGTGTATTCAGTATAACCACGAGCTGAGTGAGGGTCAACCCTCCACTCCGAGGAGAATCGCCCGTGATACGCCGACGCGCTCTGCAACTGCTCGCCGGCACCGGCGCGGCCCTCGCAGCGTCCCCCGTTGCTGCACAAAATCTCATTCCGATCCGGGTCGGAACGTTCGCGTCCGAATCCACCGGCGGCATTTTCTATGCGCAAGATCAAGGTTTTCTTGCCAAGCACGGATTGACGGCAGTTATTAACATGGCCACCGGCGGAGCTGCCGTCGGCGCTGCGCTGCTCGGCGGCGATCTCGATCTGGGTGAAGCCGACGTCGTGACGGTGGCGATCGCCCATGACAAGGGTATCCCGTTTCAGTTCGTCGCTCCCGGCGAGCTGCACACCAACACGTATCCGACCTTGGCCGTTGTCGTCGGGTCAGCGGCGATTCAGAGCGGCAAAGATTTCAACGGTAAGACGATGGCCTGCAACGTCGCGCGCGGTTTCGGCTCGCTGATCACGAACGCGTGGATCGACAACAACGGCGGCGACTCGAAGACCGTGAAGTGGGTGGAAATGCCCTTCGGTTCGCTCGTCGCGGCGACGCAAAAGGGCACGATCGACGGCTACTGCGCACCCGAACCGTTCGTCGATCTCGGCGGCGCGGCCGGCTTGCACGTGCTGCTGATGGACAAGAACCCGATTGCAACCAGTTACATCCAAGGCGGCTGGTTCGCGAGCAAAGACTGGATCAAAGCGCATCCGTCGATCGTCAATGCCTTTAGCCTGGCGATTCGCGAAGCGAACGAGTGGGCGAATGCCAATCCTGCTGCGACCGCCGCGATCATCTCGAAGTACAGCAAGGTTCCGGTCAACGTCATCAACAGCATGAAGATGCGCGGGCAATACGAAGCCGTGTTCCATAAACCGACGATGCAGCCGCTGATCGACACCGCCGCCAAGTACGGCTACATCTCGAAGTCCTTTCCCGTTTCCGACATCATCGCCAACACGTGATCGACGTCGGGAACCTGATCCAGGGCGCCCGCATTCACGGGAGCTTGTATCGCGACCCGGAGGTCTTCGAGCGCGAACTAAACGAAATCTGGTACAAGGTCTGGGTGTACGTCGGCCACGAGAGCGAGATTCCCAAGCCCGGCGATTTCGTGCGGCGCGCGATCGGCCGCCAGCCGGTGATCGTCGTGCGGGGTTCGGACGGCAAGGTCAACGCGTTCTTCAACCGCTGCCGTCATCGCGGCAACATGGTTTGTCACGCCGAGCGCGGCAACGCCGCCGCGTTCACGTGTCCGTATCATGGCTGGAGCTATGCTAATACCGGCGAGCTGCTGCAGCCCACGTTTGAAGAAGGCTACGATTCGAATCTGCAGCGCGAAGACTTCGCGCTGATTCCGCTGCCGCGCGTGGACGCGTATCGCGGTCTGATCTTCGCCAGCGTCCGTCCCGAGGGCATCACGCTCGACGAACATCTCGGTGGCGCTAAAGAGTTCATCGATCTGTTCATGGACCTCTCGCCCACCGGCACGGTAAGTCTGCGCGCCGGTAATCAGAAAGTGCGCTACGGCGGCAACTGGAAGTTCATGCCCGAGAACTCGATGGAGGGCGATTATCACGGGCCCTTCATCCACAAAGTCGCCTTCGATCTGCACGCGAAGAAAACGGGGTTCGACGTCGCCTCGCTCTACGAGAACGAAATCCCCGACGTGATCCGCTCGCTCCCGGGCGGACACATGGTGGAAGATTATCGCGGCGCCACGATCGCGCCGCCGAAACGCCCGCCGAGTGCTGCACGTATCGCGTACGCCGATGCCATGAAGAAGGCATACGGCGAAGAGAAGGCCGGCCGGCTCTTGGGCACGATGGCGCCGCTGATCTACATCTTCCCGAACCTGATGTATTTGATGACGCACATCCGCGTCGTGCAACCGGTGAGCGTCGACGAAACCTACGTCTACTACCAGCCGATGATGCTCGACGGCGCTCCCGACGAGATCAACGAAGAGCGCCTGCGGATGCACGAGTTCATGTTCGGTGCGGCCGGGTTCATCTCGCCCGACGACATCGAGATCATGGAACGCATTCAGTCGGCGGTCAACGCGGGCGGCAACGAATGGCTGTTCATCGGTCGCGGCGAGCATCGCGACACGATCTCTCCGGACGGCGGCTCGACCGGATACACGATGGATGAGAACCATATTCGCGGATTCTGGAAGCACTACTCGGGCGTGATGAACGCAGGTGCGTGAGACGCAAATCCAAGCGTTCCTCACGCACGAAGCTCGGCTGATGGACGAGGGCCGCTACCGGGAATGGCTGGATCTCTGGACCGACGACGCGCAGTACTGGGTGCCGTGCAACGATGACGACATCGATCCGGTGCGCCAGGTCTCGATCATCTACGACGACCGCGACCGGCTCACGCAGCGGGTTGACCGGCTTCTGAGCGGCTCGGTGCTCTCGCAGCAGCCGCGGCCGCGCATGCGCCGCGTCATCTCGAATCTCGAAATCGGGCCGGACCTCGGTGCTGAGGTGACCGTCGAGTCGAACTTCATCCTCGGCATCGCGCGCAACGCGACGAAACAGCTCTGGATCGGGCGTTCGATCCACACGTTGCGCGAAGATGCCGGCGCGTTGAAGATCGTCCGAAAGAAAGTGCTGCTGATCGACAACGACCAGGAGATTCCGCTCTTGCAGTTCCTCATCTGATGCGCATCGCGATCGACACCTCGAAGTGTCAAACCCACCAGCGCTGCACGGTCGTCGCGCCGGCGGTGTTCGGCCTGAACGCCGCCTCGAAGGCCGAAGTGCTCGATTCGCACGGCGCGGACGACGCAACGGTGCTCAAGGCGGCGAAGTCGTGTCCCTACCGCGCGATCACCGTGACCGACGAAGCGACCAACGAACAACTCTGGCCCCGCATTGTGAAGTGAGTGAACGTGATGATGGAACACAACCGGTTTGCCTATTCGCCGATCAGCCGCCGCCCGAAGGTGGAACTGCCCAACGGTGCGCGCGTGGCCGTGTGGATCACGCCCAACGTCGAGCACTACCACTACGACAAACCGGCGATGTCGCTCACACAGATGACGGCCTCGCTCAAGCCGGACGTGCTGAACTACGCCTGGCGCGACTACGGCGTCCGCGTCGGTATCTGGCGCATCATGGATATTCTCCAGCGCCAAGGCTTCGTCGCGACGACGGCCGTCAACGCCGAAGTGTGCGAGCACTATCCCGAGATCATCGAAGCGGGCAATAGCCTCGGCTGGGAGTGGATGGCGCACGGGCCCAACAACTCGATGCTCTTCACCGGCATGCCCGAAGAGGTCGAGCGCCCGATCATCGCCGGCACGCTCGACGTGCTGGCAAAGTGCCTCGGCAAACGCGCGCGCGGCTGGCTGAGCCCGGCGCTTACGGAAACCGACGTCACGCTCGATTTGCTCGCGGAAGCCGGCATCGAGTACGTCGCCGACTGGTGCAACGACGAGCAGCCCTACACGATGAAGACGCGCAAGGGCTCGATCGTGGCGCTGCCCTACACGCTCGAAGTCGGCGACATCCCCGTATTTCTGTTCAACGGCGGCAGCGGACAAGATTTCGAGAACATGATCGTCGACCAGTTCGATCAGATGTACGAGGAAGGCGAAACGGTCCCGCGCTTCCTCTCGATCGCGCTACACCCGTTTCTCGTCGGCCATCCGTTTCGCGCCCGCCACCTCGAACGCGCGCTCGCGCACATCCGCAAGCGCCAAGACGTCTGGATCACGACCGGCAGCGAAATCCTCGACTGGTACAAGTCCTCGGGAACGCGCCCCTAGCTCAGCAGCCAGCGAGCGATCGCGATCGCCTCGGTGTCGCGATGTTCGAAGCCCACGAGTTGCACGCCGAGCGGCAGCCCGTCGACGGCGAGCAACGGCAGATTGAGAGCGGGCGCGCCGATGGCGGAGGATGCGTCGTTGTACCACGGCGTTCCGGTCGGCGGTTGTCCGACTTGTCCCGGGCCGATGTGCGCGAGCGTGATGAAGCCGTCGACCTTGTGTTCAAGCGCACGGTGCATCGCGCGCAAACGTGCGCGCGCCGCGCACGCGCGCTCGTAGTCGGCAGGCTGCAATTGCGATGCGCGATCGATGTAGCCGAGCATCGTCGCGCTGAAGGCGTCTGGCCGGCGTTCGCGCCACGCCAGCATCGGCCAGCGAATCTCCCACAACATCAGATCGAAGAACCACTCCGGCAAACTGGCCGTCGCCGCTTCGTATTCGGCGAGTTCCGGCGACGCCGCCGGCTCGAGAATCTCGATGCCCGCCGCCGCAAGCCCGCGCAGATGCTCTTCGAACACCGCTTTCGACGCGTCGTCCGTGTGCTGCCAGCCGGCCGTGTATTGGCGCAGGAGCCGTTGTGGCTTGCGGGCCGCCGGCATGTTCGCATCGGGGCCGAAGTGCGGCACATAGCCGGGATCCCCGCCGGCCACCATCGCGATGTGACACGCCACGGTCCACACATCGGGCAGCGCGCCGCCGAGCAGGCCGAGATGGTTGATGCTCGGTGAAGGATCGACGCCGCCGAAACGATTCAGCGCGCCGAACGTCGGCTTGAATCCGATCACGCCGCAGATCGACGCCGGGCGGATCACCGAACCGCGCACCTGACTGCCGGTCGCGATCGGCAGCATTCCCGCCGCCACGGCCGCCGCCGATCCGGAAGACGAACCACCCGGCGTACGCGTGAGGTCCCACGGATTCCATGTTGGTCCGGGCGCGGCCATCGTCAATTCGGTCGTGACGGTCTTCCCCAAGATGACCGCACCGCCTCGGCGCAGCGCGTCGACGTGCGCAGCGTCGACCGCTGCATCGGGTGTATCGTCGAAGTACGCGCAGTTCACGCGCGTCGGAAAACCGCGCACGTCGAAGCAGTCTTTGATCGCCACCGGCAAGCCGTCGATTGGGGAGAGCCGCGTCCCCGCGCGCCGTCGCGCGGTCGCAGCATCGGCCGCGCGGCGGGCGCCGTCGATATCGAGGCACACGAACGCGTGCACGTCGGGCTCCGAACGTTCCAGCGCTTCGAGGCAGCGTTCGAGAATGACACGCGGCGTGTCGTTGTTCTCGCTAAAGGACCGAAACCGTGCGGTCTTAGGGTCGTACATCGACGCGTTCCGCGGTTCCCAGCGCAAAAACGCGCGCTTCGAGATCGGCTGCAGCTTGCGCGCTCAGAAACGGCGCGGTCAAGGCCGCGAACTTTACGTGCGTCCGCGTGCGCCGCCGGCCGGGATCGCGATCCGCGAGACGTTCGTCGGAGACGTTTTCCAGCAGCCGGCCATCACGCAGTGCGATCGTCGCGCGCGATTCGGCGACGTCGAGATTCGGGATCGCTTCGACCGAGATGCGTGCACGCAGCGCAGCGATATCATCCGCATTCGCAACGGCGGCGCTATAATTCTCGAGCACTGCCGTATCGTACCCCAAGAGTGCCATTGCCGCGACGGTGCGCACGCTGAACTTCATTTCCAGCGCGGTCTGCGGCGCAAGGATGTCGCAGACACGCGCGGAGCTGGGCGCTAGCTGCAAGCAAATCGCCTCGACATCGCTCGCTCCAAACGGCGTGCTGCGTTGTAGTGCGTGCATGTTTTCGATACTGCCGTGCGCCAGCGCGCAGGCCGCGTGTTCTTTCATCAGCGTTTCGAGCAGCAAGAAGCGGCCGTGACTGGCGGCGAGCGCACCGGCCTCGACGTGCGGCGTGTGGGCGGCAAGAAACCCGGCGCCGGGTTCGAGCGGCGACCGCGCTGCGGTAAAGCCGCGTGCCCCCAGACGCGCCGCTAAGGTGCCGGCGGCCGCTGCGGTGCCGGCGTGCAGCGGTTTCGACATCGTGCCGACCGCATCGGCTAAACCCGCGGATTGCGTTGCGGCCAGCGCGAGCGCCGTTGCGAACGCGGCCTCGTCGAGACCCAGCAGCACCGCCCCGCCGGCGGCGGCTCCGATCGGTCCCGCGATTGCAGTCGGATGGAACGCCGTTTCGAGATGCCGGGGCCCGAGCAAGAGTCCCACACGGCACGCCGCCTCAACGCCCGCGATGAAGGCTCGCAGCGCAGCCTCGCCCGAAGCGCCGCCGGCTTCGGCCAGTGCCAAAACGCACGGAAAGACCGTCGCGGTCGCATGGCCGTTGAGGGTCCGATTGCAGTCGGAATAGTCGAGCGCATCGCCGGCCGCGCCGTTGAGCAACGCCGCGCTATGCGGCGCGGTGCGTTCGAGGCGTCCGATCAGGCCGGACGGGGCGCTGGGCGCCGTCAGAATCTCTGCCAGCAACATCGCCGCGATCGGTTCGTGCATCCCGGCCAGCGCCGTGCCGAGCCAGTCGAGGATGCAGCACTGCGCGGTCACGCGCACGTCGTCGGGAATCTCGCCGGCCGCGATCGACCGGATCTCGGCGACGAAGCGCGCCGTCATATTCGGAGGTGATTCGGTAACCGTAATGTATACACTATAGCATGCTAGCGACCCGAAGAAGCATTTCGGTCAAACGCCTCTCGCCGCACATCGGCGGCGAGATCAGCGGCGTCGATCTCACTAAGCCGGTCAGCGACGAGCAGATCGCCGAAATCAAGGACGCCTTGATCGAGAACGGCGTGATCTTTTTCCGCGATCAGCCGATGGATCTCGAAACCCAGGTGAAGTTCGGCCGCCGCTTCGGCGACCTGCATATTCACTCGGGGATGAAGGGGCTCGACGACAAGTATCCCGAGGTCCGGCCGATCCACGCCGACGCCGATTCCAAGCACATCGCGGGCGAAGACTGGCACACCGATCTCTCGTGCGATCCGATTCCGCCGATGGGCAGCATCCTGCACATCTGGGAGCTTCCGCCCCTCGGCGGCGATACGTGCTGGGCCAGCATGTACGCGGCCTACGATGCGCTCTCGCCGCGCATGAAGACGCATCTCGAAGGCATGACGGCGACGCACGACGGCCGCATCGCATTCGGCCGCTTCAATCCGTCCGGAACGTACCCGATCTCGGTGCATCCGGTCGTTGCAAAACATCCTGACACCGGCCGCAAGCTGCTCTACGTCAACCGCGGCTTTACGTCGCACATCAACGACGTCTCACCCGAAGAGAGCGCCGCGCTGCTCAACTACCTCTACGCGCATCTGGAAAAACCGCACTTCCACGTGCGTTTCGTCTGGGCGAAACACACGGTGGCGTTCTGGGACAATCGCTGCACACAGCATCTCGCGGTGTGGGATTACTTTCCGCAAACGCGCAACGGCTATCGCGTACAGATCGAAGGCACCCAGCCCCCGATCCCCGCGTAAGCGCTATCTCTTCGCGATCCCGAAGGCGCGCGCGAACCAGCGTTTGAGCGTCTTCCGTGGCGGAGCCGCGGGCGTCGGCGCCGTCTCGGCAACGTAGATTTGCATTGATGCTGCTTCCAGCGCCGTGAACTGCGCGACGCTTCCGCCCGGCGGACGCAAACGCGTTACGACGCTCACGGCTCGTGTTGCAGCGCGCGCCGTCGTGCGCGCGATCAACGTGAGCGTATCGCTGCTCTCCGGCAAGAGCGTTTCCAAACGGTGCCACAGCGCCATCACGTGCGCGACGTACGCTTGCGTTTCCGCAATCGGCGGAACGCCGCCGTAGCGCGCTACCGCGCCGGGACCGGCGTTATAACTCGCGAGCGCCAGCGTGTAGCGGCGTTCGGTGCCGTCGGCGGCGTGCTGCGCGATCATGCGCCGCAGATAACGGGCGGTGCCGTCGAGGTTTTCGTAAGCGTCGAACGGCAGCACGCCGAGCGCGCCGGCAGTATCGGGCATGAGCTGGCCGAGTCCGCGCGCGCCCGCGTGCGAAACCGCCTGCGACTGCCAGCCCGATTCGACGCCGACGATCGCGACCAGCAGCCGCGGATCGAGACGATAGTACGACGACATCATCAGCACGTGCGCGGCCATGTCTTGCGACTGCGCGGCCGAGAGCGCGGGGTTGAACGAATGTAAGACGGCAGCGTAATGCGTGACGGCATCCGAGCTTGCCGCTACCGGCAAAGGCAGCGCGCAGACGACGAAAGCGGAGACGAGAACACCGGCTCGCCGTAGGGCCGCGGAGAGCACCGTCATTCTTGCCTGTTCGGACGGCGAGCGGCAAAACTGAGTCCGCTAACCTTTGTGCTCAGCCGAGCGAGCTTGCCTCAATCCGGGCCGGGCAGCGCGCGAGCACAAGGGATTGTGGCTACACCAAGAGCTGGAAGGCCACGACCGATGCAATAGTGATGGGCAGCACAGCCGCGACGGCCCGTTCGGTCGTCCTTCGGTCTGGTGCTTAATGTATACAGCACGCGGATTTTAGCGAGGGGCCCTGCTTTTTATGTTCGATGGATTCACAGAACGGCGCATCGCAACCGGCGACGCGGAACTCTACGTACGCGCCGGCGGCTCGGGTCCGCCGCTGGTCTGTTTGCACGGCTACCCGCAATCGCACATCACGTGGAGAAAAGTTGCGCCGCTGCTGGCCGAACGTTACACCGTGGTGCTGCCCGATCTGCGCGGTTACGGTGCGAGCGAGATCGTCGCGTCCGACGACGCGCACCTCGCATACAGCAAACGCACGATGGCGCGCGACATCGTCGCGCTGATGTCGGCACTCGGGTACGAGCGTTTTTTCCTGGCCGGTCACGATCGCGGCGCCCGCGTTGCGTACCGGCTCGCGCTCGATGCGCCCGAACGCGTCGCCGCGCTGGCGACCCTCGACATCATCCCGACGCTCGAGAATTGGGAAGCGATGGATTTCCGGCGCGCGTACGGCGCGTATCACTGGCAATTTCTTGCGCAGCCCGAACCGCTGCCGGAACGGCTGATCGGTTACGACCCGCAGTGGTATTGCCGCCAGCAGATCGGCGCGTGGCTCGAAGACCGCAACGCGACCGATGAGGCGGCACTCGATGCGTACTGCGCGGCTTTCGCACGCCCGGGCGCGGTGCACGCGGCGTGCGAGGATTACCGTGCGGGCTACACCTGCGACCTCGACGCCGACCGCGCCGACCGCGATGCCGGCAAGAAGATCACGATGCCGATGCTGGCGCTCTGGGGCGCCGGCCACGACGGTAAGCGCTCCGCGCATTTCGCCGAGGTTTGGCAACGCTGGGCGCCCGACCTGACCGCGCAAGGATTACCGTGCGGGCACTTTATGATGGAAGAGCTGCCGGCGCAAACGGCGCGCGCGCTACGCGCGTTCTTCGACGCCCGCGCCGACGGCTGGAGCTAACGCACGATTGGCCTGCAGTTCAACGCGCGTTCCGAACGGCGTGCGTTCGACTTCGACCGCATCGGCAAACGCGCGCATCAGCGGCAGCCCGAAGCCGCGCCCTTCCACTGCCGTGTCGCCGTACCAGGTGCCGAAGTCGCGGATCTCCACCGTTACCGCGTCGTTCGTCGCGCGGCCGCGCACGCGCAGCGCGCCGGAGCCGCCGCGATACGCGTGTTCGATCGCGTTGCCGATGGCTTCGCCGGCGGCAACCAGCAGATCGCCGATGCGCTCGGCCATGCCGGCGCCGTTGAGAAAACGCGCGATCGCGGTTCGCGCTCGCACGGCATTTTCGGGCTGGGCGGGCAGCGTCAGATCGAGCCGGTCGAGCGTCGCCGAGGCCGTGATCGCGAGCAGGGCGACGTCGTCGCGCGGCGGCGCATCGCCGAGCAGCGTGCGGTAAATTGCGCCCGCCAGATCGTCGCCGGCGTTCGCGCACGCGCGGAGAGCGGCTTCCACGCGCGTTGCTGCATCGGCGGCGCCGTGCATTTCCACGCCGTCCGTGTAGAACACCATCGACGAACCGGGCTCGAGCCGGAAATCGAACTCTTCGTATTGCGCGTCCGGTGTAACGCCGAGCATAGGTCCGTTCACCTGCGCATGCGAGATTTCACCATCGGGGCTGGCGATGACCGGGGCGGCGTGACCGGCGGACGCCAGACTGAGATCGAGTGAGAGCGGTTCGAGAATCGCCACCAGCGCCGACGCACGTCGCGCGCCGGATTCGCGCAGCAAGGTGTTCGCGGCGGCCAGAATCGTGGCCGGACGCGGATCTTCGTTCGCGGCCGTGCGGATCGCGTGGCGCAGCTGCGACATCGCGACCGCCGCTTCGAGCCCGGTTCCGTCAACGTCGCCGATCGAGAGCAACATGCGCCCATCGGGCAGCGACATTGCGTCGTACCAGTCGCCGCCGGCTCGATCTTCGCGCGCGGCCGGCGCGTAGGCGACCGATAGCGTCAGCCCTTCGACGGCCGGCAGCGTGCCCGGCAAAAGCGCGCGTTGCAGGCTGCTCGTCACGTTGGGTTCGCGTTCGGCCAGCACCGCGGCATGATACGCCGTCGCCGCGCGGCCGACGATGCGTTCGAGCAACGCGACGTCATCGCGCCCCAACTGCGGGCGCGTTTCCGCACCGCGCACGACGATTGCGCCCCGCACATCGCCGGCAACGACAAATGGAATCACCGCCAGGGACCGGATTTGCAGCGCGGCGAGAATCATGCCGTGGCGCGGCCCGCGCGCAAACGAGGCGACGAACTCCGGCGTAACCGCCGGTTCGTAGATCGTGCGTCCCGTTGCGATCGCGCGATCGATCGGAGAGCCGTCGCCGCTGACGTGCGGAAATTCGCGCTCGAGCATCCACGCGAAGTCGCGCTTCGCGGGTTGGCGGTGCACGACGCTCTTGAGTTGGATCGCATCGTCCGCGCGCAAATACGCGAGGTACCAGTCACCCAGCGCAGGGACGATGAGGTCGCCGAGCGCGTCCAGCGTGCGGCTCGAGCGCGCGATGCCTGAGAATCGTTCGGATGCCGCCGCGAGCAGACGCCACGCGCGAATGTCGGCGTTCGCGCCGGCGTCGGACTTCTCGCGAAACGCGGAACGCCGGCGTGCCAGCGCGTCGACGCGCGCGATCAGTTCGGCGACCGTGAACGGCTTGACGAGGTAGTCGTCCACGCCCGCGCCGATTGCGGCATCCGCGGATTCGGCGGCGCCGCTGCCCGAGAGCAGCACGATCGGAATGCCGGCGGTGAGCGGGTCTTCGCGCAGGATGCGTGCCGCTTCGAAGCCGTCGATGAACGGCATACGCGCATCGCTCACGATCACGTCGGGCAGCTGCGCGCGGGCGGCGGCCACGAGGGCCGCCCCGTCGCTGACGGTGTCGACGGCGTACTTCCCGGCCAGCATCGTGGCGAGATACGCGCGCAGATCGGCGTTGTCGTCGGCGATCAGCACGCGCAGCCGGCCGCCCGCGGCCTCGGGGGCGGGCTGTTCGGACGCCGCAGCCGCCGCCGCGGGCAGCGCGCTGCCGGCAAGAAATGCTTGCGCGACTTGCTCCACGCGCGCGGCGCTGCGGCGTGCCAATTCGATCGCCGCACGTCCGTCGACGTCGGCAATCGTCCCGGCGAGATCCTCGAGGGCAGCGGTCAGGAGCGTCCAGGGCGTGCGAAGTTCGTCCTCGATGACCCGTAAGCGATCGCCGGACGCCGCGTTCGTGCCCTCGCCGGAATCAGCGGTCATGCAAGACGGCAATCCCCCGAGCAACGGAAAAGCGAGCGGTCCGCGGGACCGCCGAGTGCGCCTTTCCCGCGCAGGCTAACCCCTAAACGTACGGCGGAGATTTCACCATGTGCTGGTCGCGGTGCTCGTAGCCGTTGCTCTCGTAGAATTGCGGCGCGGGTTCGTGCGTGCCGCCGCTGGTCACTTCGATTTGGCTCGCGCGGCGCTGCGCGGCGAACGATTCGGCGGTCGAGAGCAGCAATTTGCCGACGCCTTTGCGGCGATGGTGCGCGCCGACCACGAGCGAGGTGATCCGGCCGATCATCGCGTCGGCGTGAAAGAGCGGGAACACGTGGACGCTGACCACGCCGATCACGCTCTCGGCCGACTCCGCCACGAATACCGCATCGTCGGCGCGATCGCCCACCAGCTGCAAGCGGCTGAGGATGAAGCTCGGGTGCGTGGAGTAGCCGAGTTCACCGAGCAAGTCGGCGATTTTGGGCGCATCGGAGTCAACGGCGCGGCGGACGGCGGGGACGCTAATCACGACGGACCACCTTCGCCCGCCACAATAGCGAGCCTGTCCCCGGGATCGGGGCGCGTTGTGGCAAACAGTGGACGCCGATGGATCAGTCGCCGCGCCACTTTCACGCGAACGAACGTTTTTTTGTCGAGATCGCCTTCGAGGGCCCGTTGCCCGAGGGCGCCGAACCGGCAGCGGAATTCGCGGGTCCGCTCGGTCCCGGCGGACCGGCTCTGACGTTTTGGACGCACCAAGTCGGCCCGGCCGAAAACGCGGATGGCGACCGCAGCCGCGTGCGCGTGATCGGCAAGATCCCGGAAGAAGCTCCGCCCGGCATGTACCGGATGACGCACCTCGAGATCCGCTGGGCCGCGGAGATGCCGCTCTCATGGGAGTCCGTGGGCGTCCCTCTCAAGGGCCTCGGCCGCGACGTGCTGATCTCTGTCGACGTCGCCGCGGCGCGTTCGCAGCCGCCGATCCCGCGGGTCGTTAACGCGGGGTGAATTCTCAGCCGCTTTAGCAGCGTTCGCCCAGCCGGGCGTGCTATCTCGTCGTGGTATGACGATCCAAGTTTCAATCCGGCGCACCATAGCGTGTGCCCTCATCCTCGGTGCCGCGCTCGCAACGGCACCACGTGCGGCGCGCGCGGACGTATCGATCGACGCCGGTGCGGCCGTCACGGGCAGTTCCGCGAATTTCGCGGGCGCGCTCTCACTCGGCGTCTTCAATGCGCCCCTGGTGCCGCTGGCCGCGGAACTGACCGCGATCGCCCCCGCGAACGGCGGCTTCGCCACGACCTTCGATGCCCGGTTCTCGGTCGCTGGAACGGCCATTGGCGCCGGTGCCGGCGTCGGCACCCTCGGCGCGCTGCATCAGACCGGCATGATCTACGACGGCATCTTGGCGCACCGGATCGCCCCGCACACCGCGTTGGAGGCGCGCCTATATTTCGGGCCGCAGCGGCCGTCGACGTTTTTCGGCGGCGTACGCTTCTCGCTGTGAGCCGATTCCAGGGGCCGGAAAAGGAACCGAGCCCCTAATCGCAGATTCTTGCTTGATGTTCCCATACGAGTCGGGGAATTTGATCCGCTGCGAGTGCGGCCATCCGGTCGGCCAGCACACGGACGCGGGCTGCTCGGGCGGCCCGCAATCTTGCCGCTGTCAAAAGACGCCGTCCGCCATCGTGCTTGACGAGATCGCTCTCCTGCGCCCGGAGTGGCTCCAAACGAAGGTTACCGCGCTCCCTTAGGTCGAGAAGCGGGCGTTCCCGGCGATTTTGGCGTACGGCGCGCAGCCGTTCTGGGCGAGGTCGTCCAGGGCGATCGTGTAGTGCCGTTTGGCGTGGAGATTCAAGGCCGGGGCGCGGTAGTACACGGGATTAGCCCAGGTGCTGGGCGCGGCGTGGATGGGCTTCGCAGTGCGTTCCAGCGGACTGCCCACGGTGGCCGTTCCCTTGGCGCTGACGGCCACGGCCGTCACGGTCTTGGGCAGGTCGCGCGAGGCGACCAGCACGATCGGCGCGGCGCCGGCTGCCACGCCCGTGCTGCCGGGCGCCGGCGAGAGCAGCGCCACGTCCGTGCCGTAGGGCAGCGAGCACGGCAGGTTCGGGGTGGCCATCCCGGCGCTCGGAACGGGGGAGGCCTCAACCCTGCTGCAGCCGGCAAGGGCGAGCGCCGCCAGAACGAGCACGGCGATCGAGCGGAACATAGTATCTAGGAAACGCCGTTTAGCTGGCAGGCGTGCCGGACTCAGCCAACTTTTAGGTTCTGTTAATCGGAACGGCCCAGATCGAAGAGCGACGGCATGCCGCCGCTGGCGATGATCGCCGCGCACAGCTTGCGCGCCTCGTCGAGCGGCACGCGGTCCTTGCGCACGAAAAGCTTGCGCCAGTAGGCCTTACCGCTGAGCTTTCCGATCAAATCGGAGGCTTGCCGGGCGTCGACGATGCGGCCGGTGACGTGCACCCGCACCGTGGGTTTGTCCTCATCGCCGCCGAGCGGCAAGCGGTGCAGCAGTTGCTCTTGGGAATCGCTCCACACCGCATCGCCGTACGCCGAACGCAATTCGCGCTCGCACGCTTCGTACGTCACGAGATCGCGTTCGGCGTTGAACTCGGCGGCGAGGCCGTAGACGGTCACGCGCTCGCGCAATCCGTGAGCTGCTTCGGAATTCGACGTGCGCATCGCATCGACGACTCGAAAGTCGTCCCAGGCGAGAAACTCGTCGATCGGTTCCAGGGCCGTCGGATCGGGCCACAGTTCTTCGAGGCCCGCGCGCAGGACGCGCTCGAACGCGCGCGTTGTGTGGTGAAAATAGATCGTTGCGAACATCCAGTAGCGCGCCAGCACGAAGCTCTCCAGCGCCACCACGCCGCGTCCGTCGACGCCGAGCTCCTGACGTCCGTCGTGATCGAACACGCGCAGCGATGCGATCAGTTGCTCCGCGTCGTAGCGTCCGTTCACGACGCCGGTGAAGTAGGCATCGCGCAACAGATAGTCCATGCGGTCGGCATCGAGATTAGGTCCCGAGACGAGTTCGCGCAAGACCGGATAGCGCGTCGAGGTGCCGGTGATCAGCGCCAGCACCTCGTTTGCATCTACGTCGATCGCTGCCAGCGCGCCGGCGATTTCCTCGCGGGCGAGGATGCGTTCGGTGCGCGCTTCGTGGCGGATGCCGAGGACGGATTCGCAGGCGTGGCTGAACGGGCCGTGGCCGACGTCGTGCAGCAGCAGACTGGCGCGCAGCAAGCGCCGCTGATCGGCGTAATCGCGCTCGGAGGTGAAGGTGCCGGGAGAATAATCTTTGATCGCCTCAAGCGCGCGCGTCCCGATTGCCAGCGCGCCGAGAGCGTGCGTGAAGCGCGAGTGTTCGGCTGAGGGAAATGCCAGGTACGCGAGCCCGAGTTGCCGGAGCCGCCGCAAGCGCTGTACCGCCGGCGCCTCGAGCAGCGCGACTTCGCCGGCGTCGAGTTCGATGAACCGGTGGATCGGATCGAAAATCTGCTTGCCCTTGGCCACGGGTTGCACTTCGTCGCTAAGGGAGGGTCCCATGCGGCGTGTCGAACTGGTGTACGGTGCGGATCGACGACGGCGTAAAGCGGGATATCCTCGCTCGCACCGACATCGGTGAGGTGATCGGCGCGGTCGTATCCTTGCGAAAGCGCGGCAACGACCTGGTGGGGTTGTGCCCGTTTCACGGCGAGAAGACGCCGTCGTTTCACGTCCATCCGGATCGCGGCTTCTTCAAGTGTTTCGGCTGCGATGCGGCCGGTGACGTCATCCGTTTCGTGCAGCTGCACGACAACCTCAACTTCGTGGACGCGATGCGCGTGCTGGCGAAACGTGCCGGCATCCAGCTCGAAAACGAAGACCCGGCGACCGCGCGCGTGCGCAGCGAAAAAGAAGCGATCTATCACGCCAACGACGTCGCGGCGCGCTTTTTTCACCGCATGCTTACCTCGGAAGCGGAAGGAGAAAAAGGCCGCCGTTACTGCGCCGAACGCGGCATCAGCGCCGAATCGATCGCGCAGTTCAAACTCGGCTTCGCACCCGAGCGCTGGGATGGACTCGTCTCGGAATTGCAGCGGGAAGGCGTCGACGGCGCGCTAGCGGCCGTCGCCGGGTTGGTGAAGCAAGGTCAGCGCGGCTACTACGATTTCTACCGCGACCGGCTGATGATTCCGACGCACGCCGTAACCGGCGAAACGATCGCATTCGGCGGCCGCTTGATCGGCCAAGGCGAACCGAAATATCTCAACACGACCACGACTCCGGTGTACACGAAGGGGCGGTTCCTGTTCGCGCTCGGCATCGCGCGGCGGTCGGCGCAGCGCGAGGGCAACATCGTGGTCGTCGAGGGCTACCTCGACTGCATCGCGCTGCACCAGGCCGGGATTACGAACGCCGTGGCCTCGCTCGGAACGGCGTTCGGCCCCGAGCAAGCGCGCGAGTTGCGCAAGGCCACGGAAAACGTGTTCATCTGCTTCGACGGCGACGCCGCGGGCCAGGCCGCCGCCGCCAAATCGATCGACACCCTCGTCAACGAGGGGCTGGCCGCGCGCATCGTGCAGTTGCCGGCGGGCGAGGATCCCGATAGCTACGTGCGGGCGCATGGCGCCGAGGGCTTCCGCGCACGCTTGAACGACGCGATCCCGTGGATTCAGTTTAAGATCGACCGCCGGATCGGCGAGATTCGCGCCGGCTTCAAGAGCCGCGCCCAAATCGCGCGCGAAGCGGAGATCCTCGTGCGGACGCTCCCGCGCGCCGAGTGGGACCACTGGCGCACCTACGCTGCACCGCAACTGGGGGTCGACGTCGAAGATCTACGCAAGGCGCGCCTCCAGATCACCGACGGCGCCCGGCTAGAATACGGCGAGGGGCAGATGATCGACGTCCGGCGCTCCGACAAGATCCGGCCCGGTTCGGTCGCGGCGCCCTCGTGGGAGACGTCGTGCCTGGCGATCTTTGTCTCAGAGCCGGGCTTGGTGGCCGAATACGCCGATCGCATCGCGCCCGAGCGCTTCGGCGAACCATCCTTAAGGCGGATTTATGCTCGCATGCGCGAGCAAGCGGACGCGCTTCTGCAACCAGCCGATGTCTTTGCGCTGTTTAGCGACGATGGTGACGTGTCTGCGGCTCTCGCATCAATTGCGGGTGCCGAGCGCTCGCGAATCATCCGTTTTGCCGACCCCGAGGCGCGCCGCGCGTATCTCGATCGGACGATCGAGCGTTTCGCTGCGGACGATCGGCACCGGCGCTTCCGCGAGCTCGACGCGCAGATGACGGCCCTGTTTGAATCCGGCCAGCCGGTGCCTCAGGAACTGCGGGAAGAGCACAGTGCGCTCCACACGGCCCGAACCAAAGGATGACCCCGCCACCGGGCCACCGAAACGGCGAGGTCCAGCATTATATCAGGAAAGGGGGTGAGAGAAAAGTATGGCACGCAAAAAAGCCGCAACCGCTACGGTTGACGCGCCGCAAGTTCCGCTAGAGGAACAGATCAAGAAACTGCTCGACCGCGGGAAGAAGCGCGGTTCGCTGACCTATGAGGAAGTGAACGCGGTTTTCGACAACGTCGAAGACGTCACGCCAGAACGCGTCGACGAACTGTTCGAAGAGATTTCGACGCTCGGTATCGAGGTCGTCGAGGAACTGGCCAAAGAAGAGAAGCCGGAAGCCGAGGCCGAGGAGGTCCCGATGCCGGCCGGGCTCGCGCTCGACGATCCGGTTCGGATGTATCTCAAGGAGATCGGCCGCGTGCCGCTCTTGTCGATGGACGATGAGAAGCGCCTGGCAATGGCGATCGAGGCCGGCGAGAACGAAGCTCCCAAGAACGGCACGGCCAACAACGCGATCGTCTTTGCAGGCGAAGACGCGAAGCGCCGCCTGACCGAAGCCAATCTACGGCTCGTCGTATCGATTGCGAAGAAGTACGTTGGCCGCGGCATGCTTTTCCTCGACCTCATTCAGGAAGGTAACCTGGGGCTGATCCGCGCCGTCGAAAAATTCGACTACCGCAAGGGTTACAAATTCTCGACCTACGCGACGTGGTGGATTCGTCAAGCGATCACCCGCGCGCTGGCCGATCAGGCACGCACGATCCGCATCCCGGTGCACATGGTCGAAACGATCAACCGGCTGATCAAGATTTCGCGCCAACTGCTGCAAGAATTGGGCCGCGACCCGACGGTCGAAGAGATCGCGGGCGAAATGGGCCTTACTCCGGAGAAGGTGCGCGAAGTCATCAAGATTTCGCAAGAACCGATCTCGCTCGAAACGCCGATCGGCGAAGAAGAAGATTCGCATCTCGGCGACTTCATCGAAGATCAGGAAGCGATCGCGCCGGCCGAGGCCGCGAGCGTCATGCTGCTCAAAGAGAAGATGCAGGACGTGCTCAAGAACCTCACCGAGCGCGAACGCAAGGTCTTGGTCTTGCGCTTTGGTCTCGAAGACGGCCACCAGCGCACGCTCGAGGAAGTCGGCCAAGAATTCGGCGTCACGCGCGAACGCATCCGCCAAATCGAAGCCAAAGCACTGCGCAAACTGCGACATCCGAGCCGCGGTAAAGCCCTAAAAGACTACTGGTCCAACGAATAAAACGAGCCGCAATCAGAGCGGCTCGGTTTTTTTTTGACGAGGGCGTCATTCCATCCCTGAGTCGTAGAACCGGACGGTGCCGCGGGCGTGGGTTTTTACGGCGGAAACAGCAACGCTGGCGTGTGAGATGATTTCGTCGACGGCCGTTCCGTGTTCGGGCACCATCGCGACGCCGACCGTTGCGCTGAGGGTGACGAAGTTTTTGCCTTCGCGGTCGCCGGTCGAGAACGGTCGCGCGAAGCGTTCCAGATAGCGCAACGCGCGCTCGTTGACGGCGTCGCGCGACGCCGGGTTGGGGATGAAGACCGCGAAAAGGTTGCCGCCGAGCCGCCCGGTGATTTCGCCGGGTTCGGAGCGCTCCACGAAGCCGGCGGCGACCTCGACCAGCAGCGCATCGCCCGTCATGTTGCCATAACGTTCGTTGACCTCGCCGAAGCCGTCGAGGTCGAGCGCGATCACGGCGTACTGGTCGATCTCGGTCGCGGCCATGCGTGCCTGCGAGCGGAATTGAGAACGGTTGAGCAAGCCCGTGAGGACGTCGTGGGTTTGGTGATAGAGCAGCCGGTCGGATTGCCAGCGTTCCTGGATGTGATTCTGAAAGAACGACGCCAGCACTTCGACATAGACGCGATCTTGTTCCGACCACGGGCCCGTTTGCGCCGGCGCAACGAACCAAAGCACGTACATGGACCCGCCCGCACGAAACGCCGTGAAGATTCCGGAGCGCGTTCCGGTACTATCGAACGCCGACGCCGGAAAGGCTGCCCGCAGATCGTCCCACATGCGCGTCGTCTGACCCGAGGCGAGCAGCTCCGCGGCGGCAGAACCCGCGAGCGGAACGCGCCGCTGCTCCTGAAAATCGTTTGCGTCACCCCGCAGCGCGTAGTACTCCGGTGTTGCTGCGATCGCTTCGTAGACGATGTCGTCATCGTCGATTCGCCCCAAACCGCCGACATACGGTTGTCCGGGCCGGATCGCCGCTGCGGCTTGTTCGAGCATCGCATGCAACAGTTCGTTGTCGGAGAGCCCCGGGTTGTTGGCGATGTGCCAGAACGCTTCCAGCCGTTCCGCTTGCCGCCGGGAACGCTCCTCCGTTTCGCGCAGTGCGATGCGATTGCGTAACGCCGCCACGCCGAACGAGATGTCGCTTCCGAGCCGCACCAGCAACTCGACCTCATCGTCGTCGAAGGCGTCCGTCTCTTTCGCATACAGTGAGAGCGCGCCGAAGGTGCCGCCGTCTTCGCCGGTGAGCGGAACGGAGAGGCTCGACTTGAATCCGAGGTTCGCGGTTTCGGCGCGCCAGGGTTGCACGTTGGGATCGGCTTCGTAGTCGTGGTTGATCACCGGTGCACCGGTTCGAATGGCGGTGCCCGTCGGTCCCCGTCCGAGGGTCGAGTCGTCCCATTTTACCGTGACGCGGTCGAGGTACTCCGCGACTGCGCCCGCATGTGCGGCCACGCGCACGTTCTTTTCCGCATCGTGCTGGGCGAGCCCGATCCACGCCATGGCGAAGCCGCCGATGTCGACGGCGACCGCACACATCTCGCGTAAGAGCTCCGGCTCATCCTTGGCCCGGACGAGGGCGCCATTCGCCGCGTTCAAGGTCCGCAACGCGCGATTCACACGCTTCAACGTGCGTTCGTTCCGCAGTTGTTCGGTGATGTCGAAAGCGAGACCCACGATCGCGGGACGGCCCTCAAACGTGCCGAGCGTGCTCTGCGAGAGCAAATCCAGCTGGGTGCCGTCTTTGCGGCTGAATGCACCGATGACGTGCGTCGCCTTTACGTCGCCGCGGGCCATATTGCCGAACTTTTCGCGCCGGCGCGGCCGGTCGGACTCCACGACAAAGTCCAGGAAGCTGCGCCCGATCATCTCCGCTTGGGTGTAGCCGAAGAGTTCGGCAAAGCGCGCGTTCACGTACGCGAACGTCGTATCGAGCGCGACCATATAGACGCCGGTAAACGACTGGTTGACGATGGTATCAAACGTCGCTTGCGTCTCGCGCAGGTTGCGGCCGGCGACCCGAATTGCCCCCACACCCGCGGGGGTTCGACGGGCAGGGGAACTCTACATCGAGCCGGGGGCGGGTTTCTTCGGCGTTGGCGTGACGTTGGGGTTCATGTCGGCCCAGGCGCCGTTGGGGTTCGGCAGTACCCACGGAAAGAGATCCCACATCGCCGGATGCAAGAAGATGAATTTCACTTGCGACGGATCCGTCAATCCGGGCAGGCCGGTTTTGACGAGCGCGACTTTGTTGGCCGGAATGTCGGGGACGTTTTCGCTCAGCGTGCCGCCCGCGTCGGTGAATTTTTGCACCGGCATCGCACCGAGATGCAGCGAACCGTCGGCGGCGGTGAAGCCCCAGTGCATGTGCGCGGCGCGATGAACCCAGCGCGCGGGATCGATCGCGTAGCCGAACAGCGACGTCGGTGCGTTCGGCGATTTGTCTTGCAGAATCGTGTAGTCGACGCCGAGCAGCCGGCCGTTGGCGTCGTACCAGAGCTGGTTGGGAACGTCGAGATCGATCGAGTTCCACACTTTCAAGTTTACGTAGCTGATCGCGCCGGTATTATCTTCGCCCGTGTACTGGAAGTAGCCGGCTTTCTGCGCCGATGCGACCGTCGGGTAGAGTTTCGGAATGTCGACCTGGATCTTCGCGATGAACGGCTGTTCCGCGGGCGTCGGCATCGGCGGCATCTTCGTAGGTGTGGGCGCCGCCATCGGCATCGGCATCGTTTGTGCGAATGTACGTGACGGCGCAAGCGTACACAAAGCGATGAACGAAAGAACGGTTTGTCGATTCATGACTGCCTCCAGCAAGTGACCTCTGCGGCGGCCTTCGCGCGCTACGCGCGTAACGCCCGCAAGAAACTCTTAGCGAATGCTCAGGCTTTAGACGACTGCGTCGAGCGGCAGCGTTGCGGCGCGCGGTGCGTAGGCAGCCCAAGCCGCGGCGAGACGTTCGACCCCGGCGACCAGCACCTCGGGATCGAGCACGAACGGCAACCGCAAGCGCCGCGCATGGCGCTCCGCCGATGAGAAGACCGGCCCGGGTGCGATCGTGACGCCGAAGCGCGCAGCCTCCAGCGCGAAGCTGGCCGAATCGCCGTGCGGTAACTCGATCCAGAGCGACGAGCCGCCGCACGGTTCGTTGCGGTTCCACGACGGAAGTTCGGCTTCGAGTGCGCCGGTCAGCGTGCGATAGCGTTCGGCCAATTGCGCGCGGCGCTCGTCGCGCACGCGATCGCGCAGCGGCAAGAGTTCCGCGCACAACGCTTGCCCAACCAGCGACGTGCCGAGATCCGCGACGATCTTGAGTGGTGCGATGCGGCTGATCATGTGCGCTTCGCCGCGCACCCAGCCGATGCGCAGCCCGCCCCAGAAAAGCTTGCACGCGGAGCCGATCGAGAGCACCGTCGCGCCGCCCGCGAGCGCTGCGATCGGCGGCGGCGGCGCGACGTCGTAGATCGAGATATCGCAGAGCGTCTCGTCCTCGACGATCGTCCAGCCTTCGCGTTCGGCCATCGCCGCAAGCGCGACGCGCCGTTCGGGCGCGAGCACGGTGCCGGTCGGGTTGTTGTAGGTCGTCGCAACGTACACGGCGGCCGGGATGCGCGCGGCGGGCAAGCGGTCGAGTTCTTCGACGTTGGCGCCGTCGCCGTCGACCGCGATCGCCACGATATCGGCGCCGGCGGCGCGAAACGCATCGAGCGAGGCCGGGTTCGTCGGGTCTTCCATCGCTACGCGGTCGCCGCGGAAGAGCTGCGCGACGAGCGCGATTGCCTGCTGCGCGCCGCTGGTCACGATGATCTGCTCGGGATCGGTTGGTAATCCGCGGGCCGTGTAGCCGCGCGCGATCTCGCGCCGCAGCGCGGGCAGTCCAAGCGGCAGATAGCCGGGCGTTTCGCGCGAGAGCTTCTGGAGCTGCTTAGCGAGCCGCTCGCCGGCCGGCCCAAGTTCGCGCGAGCCGGGCAGCGCCGCGATCGTGAACTCCACCATCGAGCGTGGACCGTCGCGGTTGTCGACGATCGAGACGAGGTGGCCCGGCGAGAAGCGCCCACCGCGCGTCAGCGGGCCGGGTGGTCCGGCGTAGGTGCCGCTGCCGCGCTGCGTGTGGGCCCGGCCTTCGGCCTTTAGCCGGTCGTACGCGGCGACCACCGTGCTGCGGCTGATCCCAAGCCGCTGGGCCAGGTCGCGCTCCGATGGCAGGCGGGTGCCGGCTGGGATCGTGCCACGGAGGACGGCGGACTCGAGGGCGCTTGCCAGCCGAGCCAGCATTGGACCCGAGCCACGCGTCCAGTCAGCCAGCGCAGCCGCAACGTCGGCGACCTGGGCATGCGGGGTCGGGGCGGAATGGCGCTCGAGTGGCATGGTGTGGACTGCTTTTGTCTGGCCTCCTCAACCATTCCCTCGCGCCGGCAATTATGTGGGGCCGATGCTGCTCGAGGCGGATGTGCTCGTGATCGGCGCCGGGGCCGCCGGTCTCATGGCAGCGCGCGCTGCCGCCGCGGCCGGCGCGTCGGTCGTGATCGCGGACAAGAGCATCATCGGCCGGGGCGGCGCCACCATCATGGCCCAGATGACCACCGCCGTGGCCCTCGGAGCTGCCGAGCCGGATTCGGTCGAGCTGCACGCGCTCGACACGTGGGAGGGCAGCCGTGATCTCGGCGACCACGCGATTATCGACGTCATCTGCACGCGCGCGCCCGATGTGATTCGTGAAGTCGAAGGCTACGGTGCGAATTGGGCGCGCACGGCCGACGGCAGCTACAGCCAAGTGTTCGCACCCGGACACTCGCGCAAACGCTGCGTGTACGTCGACGTGCTGCGCACCGGCGATGCGGTTTCGCAAGCGTTGCGCAGCGTCGTGCGCCGCGACGGCAACGTCGTGCGCCTCTCCAACGTGATGCTCACGAAGCTTGCGAAAGACGCCGATCGCGTTACCGGCGCGCTCGGCTTCGCGATCGAGCAACTCGAACCGGTGGGCATCGCGGCAAAGACCACGATCGTCGCGACCGGCGGGCTCACGTTCCTCTACGCGCGCAACAGCGCATCGGCGAATATGACCGGCGACGGTTTTCTGCTCGCCGCCGAAGCGGGTGCGACGCTGCGCGACATGGAGATGGTGCAGTTCTTTCCGATCGCGCACCTGTATCCGCCGCTGGTGCAACTCGATCCGATCATGTGGGATCCGTTTCGCTACAAGCTCGGCGGCCGTTTGCTCAACGGCAACGGCGAAGAATTTCTCGGCGAGAGCGGTGATGCGTCGGGCGCGTACACGACGCCGCGCGATACCGCCACGTACAAGATCTTTCGCGAAGTCGAAGCGGGCCGCGGCTCGCCGCACGGCGGCGCGTATCTCGATTTCCGGATGATCGGCGCGGACGCACTCAAGGCCGGTTTCGGACCCGTCATCGACATCCTCGCGCGTCAGGGCATCGATCTTACGCGCGACATGGTCGAGGTGTCGCCGATGGCGCACTTCATGCTCGGGGGCATCGCGGTGGACGCGTCGATGCAGACCGGCGTCGAAGGACTGCTCGCCTGCGGTGAAGCGATCGCCGGCATGCACGGCGCCAATCGCCTCTCGGGCAATGCGATCACCGAGGCGCTCGTCACGGGCCGCATCGCGGGCGAAATGGCCGCCGCACGCCAAGCAATCGCGCGCACCTCGATCGAAGCGGCGCTGGCGGAAGAGTGGGCGCAGCTGAAGGCGCTGTGGCATCCGCGCGCGGTTTCGCGCGACGATGGGCCGGTCGATGCGTTGAAGGCGCGCTTGCAGCAGACGATGTGGGACAACGCGGGACCGCTGCGTACCGGTCCGCAGCTCGAACGCGCGCTGGCCGACATCCGCGCGCTCGAAGCGGAGAGCGCCGGGCTCGCGCTGGCGCCGGTCGAGGCGTTCGCCTTGAATCTGCAAGAACGCGTGGAATTGCGGATCATGCTGGCGGTGGCGGAGTCTATCGTGCTGCCGGCGCTCGAGCGGCGCGAATCGCGCGGCGCGCACGTGCGGCTCGACTTTCCCGAACAAGATGCCGCCACGGTCGCGCACATCCTCGCGCGCAGCGACGAGCGCTGGACGATGACCTCGCGCGAAACCGCGGCGGCTTCGGCATGAGCGGAACGACGACGACGCTCGCGATCGCGCGCGCCGTTCCGGGCGGCGAGCCGTGCGTCGAAGAGTTCGTCGTGCCGTACGAAGACGGGCTCACGCTGCTCGACGCGATCATCTGGATCCGCCGTCATCACGATCCGTCGCTGGCGGTGCGTTTCTCGTGCAAGGCCAATGCCTGTAAGGAATGTTCCGCCCTCATCGACGGCAAGCCAGGCTTTTTGTGCGCTCAGCGCGCAGTGCCCGATGCAACAGCGCGAATCGGACCGCTGCCCAAACCGCGCTTGATCCGCGACCTCGTGACCGAACTGTACTGATGGAGACGAGCGAGTAATGCCGAAAAACCTGCGCACGTTCATGCGCGATGCCGTCGAGCGCTTTCCCGGTTCGATCAAAGTGATCGACGTGCCGGTCGAGCGGCGCTTCGGTATCACCGCGTATGCGGCGAAGCTCGCGCAGACCGGCGAGTACAAAGGTCTGCTCTTCAACAACGTGATCGGATCGCGGTTTCCGGTTGTGACCAACCTGATGTCGAGCTACGACCGCATGGCGATGGCGATGAACTGCGGGATCGAAGAGCTGCCGCAAGTCTACGGCACCCGCGTGAAGAAACCGATCGCGCCGGTGATCGTCGCGCGCGACGCCGCGCCGGTGAAAGACGTCGTGATGCGCGCCGACATCGACCTTGCGACCTTGCCGATCCCGGTGCACAACGCGCTCGACGGCGGGCCGTACCTCACCGCCGCCGCAACCGTCATGCGCGATCCCGAAACGGGCGCGCAGAACGTCGGCATCTACCGCCATCACGTGTTCAACAAGACCGAGATGGGCGTGTGGTTCTTCGGCAGCCATCACGGCAGCGACATCGTCGGGCGCTACGAGCGGCGGGGTGAGCGCACGCCGTTCGCGATCGCGATCGGCCACCATCCGGCGTTTTTGATGGGTGCGGCCGCGCGTTTGCCCGGCATCGGCGGCGAATACGATGCGGCCGGCGCGCTGCTCGGCGAGCCGGTCGAATTGGTCGAAGCCGAAACCTCCGATCTGATGGTGCCCGCGCAAGCGGAATTCATCATCGAAGGCTACATCGCGCCCGGGCAGCTCCGGCGCGAAGGGCCGTTCGGCGAGTGGCCCGGCCACTACCTGAACGAAGAAGACGTGCCGATCATGACCGTCACCGCGATCACGCACCGGCGCGATGCGATCTTTCAGGACATCATCGGCGCGGGCCGCGAGCATTTGCTCATGGGCGGCATTCCGCGTGCCGGCAGCATCTATCGCAGCGTGAAGGACGTCGTTCCCGACGTCGTCGCGGTCAACGTGCCGCCGCATAGCCGGATGCACTGCTACGTATCGATCAAACGCCGGCACAACGTCGATGCGAAGCGCGCGGCGTTTGCGGCGCTGAATACCGAGCCCGAGAATTTGCGCGCCGTAATCGTCGTCGATGACGACATCAACGTCTACGACGACGGTGACGTGCTGTGGGCGGTGGGGACGCGTTTCGACGCCACGCGCGATCTCACGATCGTGCAGGGTTGGAGCGGGCCCGGCGGATTATTGCCGACCAACTGGGAGTACTTCGCTGACGGAACCAAGACGGCGCGGGCTTCGAGTGCGATCATCATCGACGCTACGAAGCCGCCGCCACCGGTACCGTATCCCCCGCGCACGCAAGTTCCGGACGACGAAGTGAATCGTGTCGATCTCGGAACGATGAGCGATCTCACCGGGGCAAACCCATACCTGCGCGCCGCTGAGGAAGCGGCGCGCGTAGGTTTGGTTTAGGAGGCCTTTTTCTCGGCGGCAGCCGCGTCGGCGGCAGCCTTCTTGCCTTGCTCGATCAGGGCTTTGACCTTCTGGCCGCCCTTTTGGCCGATCTCTTCGTAAAAAGCCGGGCCGTAACGGTCGCGAGTGGCCTCGCCGCCTTTTTTGCCGCCTTTTTTACCGATGGCCTCGTAGAAAGCGTGGCCGTGAGCCTTTTTCGTAGCCTGACCACCCTTGCGGCCGATCATCTCGTAAAATTCGGGGCCATACTTTTTCTTGACGGTCTCGCCGCCTTTTTGACCGGCTTCGCGGACGCTCATGCCGGGTTTACGCTCTGGAGTGGGGGTGGACATGACGGGAACCTCGTTCGTTTCTAGATTTGGACCTATCGGAAGTAACGTAAGCGGTCACTCGAAAGTTGTGCCCAGGGCCCTCAAGTTTGCAAAGCTTCCGCTTGACTTGGCTGGCGGGGCGCTTCGAGGGGTGGGCCGCTCGGCTACCCTTCGGTTGGATAGCCGTACGACTGTACCCAATTATCGGCTCTTGAACTACTGCTTTTCTATCCGCCTTACGGCAGATAGTCGCAGATCGAGCTCAATGACGGGCGAGCAGCGTCCAAATCCGCCGGCGGCCGGCGAACACGAGGGCTCCGGCGGCCAGCATGGCCCCCACGAGCGTGAGAAGCATGATGGGGGAGAACCCGCTGGCGAGCGCCGCGCCGCAGGTCCGCACCACCCCGCCGAAGAGCCGCAGGGCAAAGCGAGCCAGCGGATTGGCCGGCAGCGTGGCGATCGAGCGCGCCTCAGCCGCGACTTCGGCTGCGGTCCAATCGTTGCCGGCGAACGTATTCTCAAGGAAGCCGTCGCGAGCGATCAGGACCGCCTCGGTATGAAGGATGAGCCCGGGCCGCGGCCGGTCCACGTAGAGGCCCGACCGCTCGGCAAAGGCGGCGATCGAGGCCGGCGCACCCGTCGCCAAGGTCCAGCGGTCACCGTCGGCGCCCGCCGCCCGGCCGTAGGCGCGCAGGACGGCCGGCGTATCGTAGGCCGGGTCGAGGGTGATCTCGAGCAGCCGGACCGGGGTGTCGCGCAGCAGGGTCGCCATGCGCCCGAACTTCGCGGTCACGAGCGGGCACATCGACGGATCCGGACAGCGGGTGTAGATGAACGATAGCACCGTCACGCCGTGCTGCAGATCCACGCCGGCGCCGTTCATGTCGACCAGCGGCGGTGCGGCGAGGGCATCGGTGCTGCGCGCGTCGGCATTGAAGGCCGAGCCCGCAGTGCGGCCGCTGATCCGGAACGGCACGTCCACCTCGTTTTGATCGCCGGCGGTGTTACGCGCAATCACGTGCAGCGTGTAGGGCCGCACCATGAGCGCGGGCACGTCGATCACGTGGAAATGAAAGTGAAATCGGCCCGGCTGTGAGCGAGGGGCCGAAAAATCGAAGAGGTTGGTGCCGATTTCGAGGCTCGCGGTATTGGTGGTGGTAACGACGTCGCCGTCCCAGTCCGTGCCGGCTCGCACGTCGAGACTCGAGAAACGCAGTGCCTGGATTGCGGGCCGCGCGGCCACGCTCGAGGGATGTGGAGCGGGCCAATTCTTGGGCGTGCCGGCCGCGACGAAGAGCGAGTTCGGCTTCGGCGGCAGGGCTTGAACGCATCCGGCGAGGACGACACTCGCAATGAGCGCGGTCATCAGCCGCCCGGAAGCACCGAGGACGGTTTCCCAGAATCGGGTCGGACCGGCACCGCCCAATGCGACGGTCGACTTACTTGTCGGTGTCGTGGGCTTGTGGCTCGCAGCGGGATTTTTGCTGGACAGTTGGGCCCATCTCCACGTCCCCGTCGAAACGTTCTTCACCCCCTACCATGCAACGTTTTATAGTGCGATGGTCGCGGGCTCGATCATTGTGCTGGTCTTCGCGCGGCGGAATTTAGCCCTCGGATTCACCGGAATGAACGCGTTGCCTGCCGCGTACCAAACCGCCCTATGGGGCATTCCGATCTTTTTCCTGGGCGGCGTCGGCGATTTGATTTGGCACACGTTCTTCGGCGTCGAGGATCGCGTCGAGGCGGTGACGAGTCCGACTCATCTGATCATCGGTCTCGGCGTGCTGCTGGTGGTCGGGGCGCCGATCCGTTCCGCGTTGGCACAGCGAACGATGCTGGTCACGTTGCGTTCGCAGTTGCCGCTGCTGTTTGCGCTCGCGACGTGGCTCGAATTCATCCATCTGGGGACGGCTTACGCATTCGATCCCGGAGCGGCGCAGCTCTACGCGCCGCCCGACGGCGCCGCGTACAGTCCCGATTATTTCACCAACACGACTTTCGTCTTGTTCAAAACCGGTTCCGGAATCGCGATCGTCATTTTGCAATCGCTGATCTTGATGGGCGTGTGCGTTTGGGCAGTGGCGCGTTTCCGTTTGCGTCCGGGTGCGCTGACGATCCTGTTCGTGCTGGCCAACGGCATGATCGCCGCCGCGCTGACCAACGACACAATGATCCTCGCGACGTACCTCGTGATGAGCGTCGCGGCCGGGGCTGCCGGCGATCTCATTATCGCGCGGCTGCATCCCTCGCGGTCGCGGCCCATCGCGTTCGGCTTGTTCGGAGCAGTTGTGCCCGGCGTCTATTATGGAACGTACTTTCTCTTCACGGCGCTGACCGGCGGCGTCTGGTGGAGTTGGACCCTCACGCTCGGTGCAATCGTCTGGGCGATGCTCTGCGGGCTGGCACTCACGCTACTTGCTGGCGGGCGTGAGGGGACCCCGGCGCTGCCCGTGCCCGAAGGTAACGCAGCCTTTACAACTCCTCCCGTCTCCTTGTAGGCCCCCATCGCCCGCACTCGAACGTGGGAGGGCGTATGGCCTGGCGGGTGCTGGTCGCGGACGACGACCCTGAGATTTGCACGCTCATCAAAACGATCTTACGCAACGCGTCGTTCGAAGTCTCGGTTTGCCCTGACGCCGAAAGCGCGCTCGTTCATCTGCAGCGCGACAAGGCCTACGATATTCTGATCAGCGACTTCATGCTGCCGGGCATCTCGGGCATCGAGTTGATCACGATGGTTCGCGCGAACCCGCAGACCGCGCGTTTGCCGATTTTGATGATCAGCGGTCACAGCAACTACGCCATGGACGCGCGCGCGAAGAGTGCCGGCGCCGATCATTTTCTCAACAAGCCGTTCACGCTCACGCAGTTGCGTTCGACCGTGACCGCGCTCGCATCGAAGTACCGTCCGTTGACGGAAGCGGAAGAAGCGAAGATCGCGGCCGGCAAAGCCCCCGGCGCCGCCCCGCCCGCTGCGCCGCAAGCGCAAGCGCCGACACGGGTCGTCGGTACTCCCGGCCGGCCCGACACGATCAAGGTGACGTCGACTGCGCCGCTCACCGATGCGAAGAACAGCGGATCCGACTCGCACTGATCGCTAGACGGCGCGGTATCGCATGACCGCCGCCGCACTCTTTAAAGTCGTGCTGGTGGCGATGTCGCTCGGGCTCGACGTTTTCGCCGTGTCGATCGGCGTCGGCATGCGCGGTTTGCCGCGCGGCGTGAAGTTCCGCATCGGCGCGGCGTTTGCGGCGGCCGAAGTTTCGATGACCGTCATCGGCGCCGGCATCGGGCAGGTCGCGGGCGCGTTGCTCGGCGACATCGCGGGCTATATCGGCTTTGCCGCCCTGATCGGCGTCGGCATCTACATGGTGATCGAATCGCTGCGCGAGAGCGAGGCGGGTGGATTCGATCTCTCACGCGGCTGGGGCTTGCTCTTGGGGGCGGTCTCGATCAGCCTCGACTCGCTCGGCATCGGCTTCTCGATCCTTTTCATCGGGGTCCCGCTCGCCGTTTCGCTCGTTTGTATCGCCGTCGTGGCGGTGACCTCCACGACCCTGGGCCTCACCCTCGGCCGGGCGCTCGGCGCGCGCGCGGAAGCGGCGGCTGCGACGTGGGGCGGCGTCATCCTCATCGCGACCGGCGTCGCGTTTGCGGCGCTGAAGTTGTTCTCCGCCAAACTGTAGAAGCGGCTCGCGTGCTCACGTTCGTGGTCCGGCGCATTTTGCAGAGCATTCCGCTGCTGTTGCTGATCTCGATGATCCTGTTCGGCATCATAAGTGAGGCCCCGGGCGGTCCGCTCACGCCGTACTTGCAGAATCCGCACATCACCGAAGCCGATATCATCCGGCTCAAGCACAACTTGGGCTTGGACCAGCCGGTGCCGATCCAGTACTTGCACTGGCTCGGGCAAGTGCTGCACGGCGACTTCGGTTACTCGATGTCCAACTCGGAACCCACCATCACGGCCGTCACCGAGCGCATTCCGATCTCGCTGCAGCTGATGGGCAGCGCGATCGGCGTCGCGCTGATCCTGGGAGTCATCTTCGGCATCATTTCGGCCGTGAAGCAGTACACGTGGGTCGATTTTCTCATCACGACGCTCGCGTTTTTCGGCCAAGCGATGCCGGTGTTTTGGTTTGCGCTCATCCTGCAGCTGGTGTTTTCCGTCCAAGGGTTCACCGGTTTCGGATGGCATGTGGCGCTGCCGTCGGCGGGCATCAGTTCGAGCGATACCTTCGATCTCGGCGACCGCATCCAGCACCTGATCTTGCCCGTCATCGTGCTGTCGCTGGCGTATCTCGCGCTCTTCAGCCGCTTCATGCGCTCGTCGATGCTCGAGGTCATTCATTCGGATTACGTGCGCACGGCATCGGCAAAAGGCCTGACTCGATTCGCCGTCATCATGCGGCACGCGTTCCGCAACGCCCTCATTCCGATCGTCACGATTGCGGCCCTCACGGTGCCCGATCTCGTGGGCGGGGCGGTCATCACGGAGAAAATCTTCGCCATTCCCGGCATGGGCAATCTGTTCATCAACGCGCTCGGGCAGTTCGACTTCGCCGTTCTGATGGCGTTCATGTGCCTCACGGCCGTGTTCGTCGTGCTCGCGAACTTGCTCGCCGACGTGTGCTACGCGTGGCTCGATCCGCGGGTGAAGTACAGCTAGTGGCGGTGAATCTTCCGATCGTCGAGCCGCCGCCCGACGTGGCGGCCGACGCGGTGTTCGAACTGTCGCGCAACACGGTGTGGAAGCGTTTCCGGCGACATCGCGTGGCGCTCATCGGCGCGATCGTGCTCGCGATCGTCGGAACGTTCGCCGCGCTCGGTCACCTCATGTATCCGGTCGATCCGAACGCGATCGATCAGGTGAACTGGACCGGCTATCCGCTGGCGCCGGGCGTTGCGGGGCACGTTCTCGGCACCGACGAGAACGGACGCGATCTCCTCGCGCGGCTCATCGCCGGCTCGCAAATTTCGTTGACGGTCGCAATTGCCACCGTCGTGATGCAAGTGGTGGTGGGCTCCGTGCTCGGCGCGATCGCCGGCTACTACGGCGGCTGGGTCGACTTCTGGATCATGCGCTTCACGGACGTCGTGCTTTCGATCCCGCTCTTGCCGCTGCTGCTCGTGCTGACCGCGATCGTTTCGGCGACGTCCAACAAGGCATCGTTGAGTTTCATCGTGATCATCGTGCTGATCGGCGTGTTGACGTGGCCGGCGATCGCGCGGCTCGTGCGGGCTTCGTTTCTCAGTTTGCGCGAACGGGAGTTCACCGAAGCCGCGCGCGCGATCGGCAGCGGAGACGTGCGCATCATCTTCCGGCATCTGCTGCCAAACGCCGTTGCGCCGATCATCGTGCAGGCGACGCTGAATGTGGCGAACGTGATCCTGCTCGAATCCGCGCTATCGTTTCTCGGCTTCGGCATTCAACCGCCGCAAGCGTCGTGGGGCAACATGCTTGCGAACGCGCAGTCGAACATCACGATCGCGCCGTGGGTCGCAATCTATCCCGGTCTCTGCATCCTGATCGTCTCCTTGTCGATCAACTATCTCGGCGACGGTCTTCGTGACGCTCTCGACCCCAACCAGCGCTGAGCCGCCGGCGGTCGTCGCGGGCGACCGCCGCGCGCTGTTGCTGCTGGCGGTCGGTCATCTCGCCGACGACGTAAACCAGAGCTTTCTGCCGGCGCTGTTGCCGCTGCTCGTCGTGCAGCGCCACCTCTCGTATCAGGCGGCCGCAACGCTCGTGCTCGCGCAAGCGATCAGCTCGTCCGTCGTCCAGCCCGCCATCGGTTTCATCGCCGACAAGTATCCGATGCCGTGGATCGCCGGGATCGGTTTGCTGCTGGCCGGTTTCGGCATCGCCGGCATTGGCTTCATGCCGAGCTATGCGCTGATCTTCGTGTGCGCGCTGATCAGCGGGCTCGGCGTTGCGATGTGGCATCCCGAAGCCGCGCGCTTCGCCAACCTCGCTTCGGGTTCGCGCAAGGCGTCGGGGATGCGCTGGTTTGCAGTCGGCGGAAACCTCGGCTTCGCGACAGGCCCGGTGTTTGCAACGTTCGCGCTGGCAACCTACGGCATTACCGGCACTTTCCTGGCCGCGATTCCGGTTGCGATCATGGCCACGCTGATGCTGCGCGAAACGGCGCGCTTCCGCACGTTCTTGCCGAAAGGCGGCAGCGCGCGCGGCCGCGTGCCGCTGCCCGATGACTGGTCGGCGTTCGGACGCCTGACCGCGTTCATCACCGTTCGCTCGACCGTCTACATCGGTATGGTCTCGTTCATTCCGTTGTATTTCACCGGCGTCGTGCACGCATCGCCGTGGATCGCAAACCTGATCCTGACCACGTTCTTGCTGGCCGGTATCGCCGGCACGATCGTCGGCGGATCGATGGCCGATACGTTCGGCCGCCGCCCCGTCATCATTGTCGCGATTGCCGCGGCGCTGGTCTTCATCATTCTCTTCGCGGAGATCACGAACGCGCCGACGATGTTCTCGATCGTCGCTGGTTTCGTCGTAGCGATTCCGCTGGGCTTCATGGCGTTGGGCTCGCAAGCCGCATCGATCGTCCTCGGTCAAGAATATCTGCCCAACCGTCTGGGTGTTGCATCGGGCGTAACGCTCGGGCTCGGTGTCTCGATCGGCGGCATGTTCACGCCGGTGCTCGGCCACATCGCCGACGTGTGGGGCTTACACGCCTCGCTGCTGACGATCGCCGGCATCACCGCGCTTACGCTCGCGATCGCCTGCACGCTGCCCGATCCCGAAGCGCGCCGCGCCAAGATCCTCGCCCGAGGTACGCATGCCTAAAGCTACCGTGCAACGCATCGCCATCGTCTGTCTCGTCCTCGCCGGCGTCGACATCGTCATGGGACAGAAGACGCTCGCGATGATCTTCGCCGGCGTCGCGATCGCGATCAGCCTCGGGGCGGGCCTGCTCGCCGGCCGCAAGAGCGGCAAAGGCCGCTGAACGTGATCGACTCGTGGCTGATGGCCAGGCCGTGGCGGGACTCGAGTTGCGCGCGCGTCGCGTCGTCGAGCGCGTAGTCGACATCTTCGACGGCGCCGCAGGCGGTGCAGCGGAAGTGGGCGTGGTCGCTGGTGGCCGGCTCGTACATCGCCGAACCTTCACCCGGGATGTCGAGTTTGAGGACATGCCCGAGCTCCTGGAGCCGGGCCAGACCGCGATGAACCGTCGTAAACCCGATGCGCGGCTGCCGCTCGCGGGCGCGCATAAAAACGTCCTGCGCCGTCGCATGACGACCCGACCCGAATTCGTTGACGACGTCGAGGATCACGCGATAGTTGGCCGGGAGTTTGGGGGTTGACGGGTTCATCCGATCGGAGTAACCTCATACAGCGACGTGGAAGTGAATTTCACTTTCAGTCTACACGAAAAGTTACTGGAGGACAAGCACTGTGCTAGCGAAGGTCGGACAGCCCGCACCCGCGTTCAAACTCAAGAGCACCAAGGGCGCGACGAGCGCCAAGAACCTTGGCGCCGAGATCAGCCTGTCGGATTACAAGGGCAAATGGCTGATTTTCTTCTTCTACCCGCTCGATTTCACGTTCGTCTGCCCGACGGAGATCCGCGCCCTCTCGGATCGCCTCGACGAACTCAAGGCCCTCGACACCGAAGTTCTCGGTTGCTCGACGGACTCGGTCCACAGCCACTGGGCTTGGCTGAACACCCCGGTTGCCAAGAACGGCATCGAGGGCGTGAAGTACCCGCTCGTGTCGGACTTCACAAAGGAAGTCTCCCGCGCATACGGCGTGCTCGATGAATCATCGGGCGTCTCGGGCCGCGGCCTCTTCATCATCGACCCCGAAGGCGTGCTCAAGTACGCCGTCGTCACCGCGGATAATGTCGGCCGCGGCGTCGACGAAACGGTCCGCGTGCTCCAGGCTCTCCAAACCGGCGGTCTCTGCCCGGCCGAGTGGGAACCCGGCAAGGCTCTGCTCACGGTCGGTTAGGTTCGCACATGCCACTTCGTTTGAAAACGCCGATGCCGTCGCTGGACGGCATCGCCGACTGGGAGAACGGCGGCAAGCCCTCGGATGAGGCGCTTGCCGGCCACCCTGTACTGGTCCACTTTTGGTCGGTGAGCTGCTATATCTGCCACAACGTGGCCGATGTGGTCGCGGGCTGGCGCGATAAATACGAGCCTCGCGGGCTCAAGGTCATCGCGATCCACCAGCCGCGCGGACCCGAGGAACTAGACGTCGCCAAGGTGACCGAGGATGCCCGTGGCGAGATGGGGATCACCCAGCCGCTGGGGATCGACAACACGCACGCGGTCGTGAAGGCGTTCGAAAACGAGTTCGTGCCGGCTTACTACCTCTTTGATGCCAATCACGAGCTCGTGCACCGCCAGGCGGGCGACCGCGGCTTCGAGCGGCTCGAGACCAAGATCGAAGAGGTCCTCTCGGGCGTTCCAGCTACCTAAGAACGCATTTGAGGGCGGCCTGGGCGAAGCCCAAACGCGACGGATTCGGCCGCAAGGCCGAATCCTGGACTTGCGGGGGTGCGCGTGGCAGTGTATGCTTACGCGCGGTCCCCGTGCGCGAGTGGCGGAATTGGTAGACGCACTAGCTTGAGGGGCTAGCGGGAGCAATCTCGTGCTGGTTCGAGTCCAGTCTCGCGCACCAGAAGAAAAAGACCACGCTTCCGTTGGTCTTTTTTACTTGCGGTGGCCCGCTGAGCCATATGGGCCAAATGGACCAAGCGATGGTCTGTTGCTTACCCATTAGGCCCACTGTATAGTACAAAAATCAGTACTATGGTTTTGCGGCAGAATTTTATTCTGAACGCTGTATCTGAAGATGTCCGCAATCGCGCGCTTCATAAGAGCGCGCTGGTTTCACTTGCGTTCCGTGAAGTCGTCCACGAGCCCGACGAACCGATCCGGCACGTGTATTTCCCGATCGACGGGGTCCTGACGGTCGTGGTGCAGATGGGCGATGGGCTCGAACTCGAAATCGCGACCATCGGGCGCGAAGGCATGTCGCCGCTGCCGCTGCTGATGGGTGGAACGAAGGCGGCGAACCTCTGTTTTTGCGAAGTTCGCGGCACCGCGATTCGCGTACCCGTGTCCGATTTTCGTGCCCTCGTTGCCGCCGATCCGGCGTTGACCTACGTACTCGAACGATACGTGCAAACGCGCCTCAACGTACTCGGACAACTTGCCGCATGCAATCGGCTCCACAACGTCTACCAGCGTTGCGCGCGCTGGCTGCTGCTGACGTGCGATCGCGTCAACGCGAATGAGTTTCCGGTGACGCACGAGTTTTTAGCGTCGATGCTCGGCACGCGGCGCTCGGGCGTGAGCGATGCTGCCTCGGCTTTGCAGGCCGCCGGCTGCATACGATATGCGCGTGGTATCGTACGGATCACCGACCGCAGCGGCCTCGAAAGCGCAGCTTGTGAGTGTTACGCGCTCATACGCGCGCAATTCCTCAAACTGCAGCAAGACGCGCCGAGTGCCGGCAACGCAAGATTGTACGGGCAATTGCGTACTTTCCGTCTGAATCAGACAGACGAGCAAAATGGTATGGGCAATAATAGCCCGGAACTGAATTAACCGTTCAGTTTTACCTCGCGCCGTCGTTAAAAGCGATGCGTGTTTTGGTTAGACTCCGCGGCTGCTCACGCTGAGAACAGCCTTCACTTAATAGTCGCCCTGCGGTTTTGAAACGCCGGTTGCACGGCGTTTTCTAAGCCCTTAATTTCGCATGCCCCGACGGAGCTCTCGATGATTCGAACGAGTCTTAGTTTCGCATTGCCTCTGCTGCTCGCAATCACGCTTAGTGCCTGCGGAGGATCAGGATCACAATCGCTCACGCCGTCCGGAGGCGCGGCGCCGCCCGGCGCGCTCGCAGCGGCGCGCGCAACGGCAGCGCCGACGCCCGCACCCGCACCGTTATTTTCGGGGTACGTTACCGAACTCGCGGCGTACGGATTTAACGCGTGCCCGCCGAGCGGGACGGCGTACATTGCAGGCTACGGGTGTATTCCCGTTACCACGACGAGCGCGAAGATCGTCGGAACGCAGGCGGCGGGAATGTATTTTCGCGTGTGGGGGACGGTTTCCGGACCGAACGTCACCGCAACGGAAGTCGATTTCTCGACGTCTCCTCCGACGCCGTCACCTTTACCGTCACCGTCTTCCGTGCCGACGGCGCCGCCCGTGCTGGCCGGTTACGTCACCGAACTCGCTGCGTACGGATTCAACGCGTGTCCGCCGAGCGGGAGCACATACATTGCAGGTTACGGATGCATTCCCGTAACGACCACGAGCGCGAAGATCGTGGGAACGCCGGCCGCCGGTATGTATTTCCAAGTGTGGGGCACGATCTCGGGACCGAACGTCACGGCAACGGAAGTCGACTTCTCGAAGTCGCCGCCGACGCCGGCTCCGAGCGCAGGACCGACAGCGACTCCCACGCCGCGGCCGACCGTTACTCCGACCGTCGCCCCGACCGTTGCACCGGTCTTGCCGTCGACGCTCGTGAACGGACAACCGCTGCCGGCGGGATTCGCGCCCTATGCTCCTACGTCGGTTTGGAACAAACCGCTCCCGCCGATCACATCGAATTCCTACACCGCGGATTCCGCTAAAATCATTGCGGAGCAATTCGGCGGCAATCCCGGCAACATGGGCGAACCGTTGCGCGATAACGAGCCCGGTATGTACGACGGCGGACGCGCGATCTATTACGCGAAGACGAGCGATCCGCTCGTTACAATTCCGTGTTCGACGTTCTACACCGGCTGTTTCAGCGGTCCGGGCGCGCTGCCCGCCTCGATCAACATCCCCGCGCTGGCGCGCGGATCGCAAGAACCCGGCAACGACAACCGCCTCGACGTCATCGGACCCGACGGCACCGAGCGCGACTTCTATAACGGCGGTTCCACGGTCTTCAACCCGCCCGGCGGCGGAAACTGGACGAACGGTTCGGTGCTCCCCGGAGGCGGCACCGGAAATTCGTGCGGCAATTACCTCACGGGCACCGGATTGACGACGCCAGATGTAACCTACGGCGTCACCGCCGGCGATCAATGTGCCGAAGCCGGTCTCGTCACGATCAACGATCTGCTGACGGGGACGATCAACCATGCGCTGATCGTCGTGACCAATTGCACGAATCCGGGCGGCGTGTATCCGGCGCGAAATCAAAACACGAACAACTGCACCGACGGCGTCGGTCCGATGCTCGGGTACTGGCTCTGGTACGACGTCCCGTGTTCGACGACGCGTGCATCGGGCCTCAAACTCTACGCACAGGCCATCCTCTGTGCCCTGAACGTCCACGGCGGCGCCGTCATGGATGACTACGGCGGCGGCACGATCGCCGGCGGCATGGGTCTTGCGACCGAGGGCTCGGAGCCGTTCTACGCCTTTTGCGCCAGCGGCCAGGTCTGCGACTATTGGAGTAAACTGGCCGCGCAGGGCTGGGTCGGGCTCACGATTCCCGGAACCCCGGCCGGCTATCAGCGATGGTTTGCCGGGGACATGGACGCGAACGGCAACTGGACCCCGCCGGGAGTGAACTTCGCCGCCCACCTTCATTACCTCAAATCGTGCGTGATCCAGGGGACCTGTTGACCGCTTCGGCCCGCCTTCACCGGCGGGCCGTTTCTTTTGTCCGAAACAAGCGTGACGGGGGCGCGTATATCGAATGACCTCGCTTAGGGAGTCCTCATTCCGTTATGTGGTTGACCCGGTTTTCTATCCAGCGGCCGATCATCGTGGCTATGCTGTTCATCGCTCTGGCGGTCTACGGCATCTTTTCGTTTTTCCAGATCGGGCGCAGCCTCAACCCCAACGTGACGTTCCCGATCGTGGTGGTGTCGGCGACGTATCCGGGCGCCTCGCCGGCCGAGATGGAACGGCTGGTCATCAAGCCGATCGAAGATCAGATCGACGGCATCGACAATCTCGACCAGATGTCGGCGACGGCGGAAGAAGGCCTGGCCGCCGTCATCGTGCAGTTCAAGCTCGACACGAACCTCGATTACGCCGCGATTGACGTGCAGCGCCGCGTCGATACCGCGCGTGTCTACATGCCGACCGATCTCGATCCGCCGCTGGTCGACAAGAGCCAGGGTTCGTCGCAATCGCCGATCCTTACATTGGCGCTCAGTTCGCGTTCGATGTCGGCGACGGCGCTCTCGGATCTCGTCGCAAACCGCATCGTGTCGGACATCCGGCACGTGCCCAACGTTCAGAGCGTGGACGTCAGCGGCGAGAGCAAACGTGAATTTCACGTGCTGCCCGATCCGCTGCGGTTGATGGGCACGGGCGCCACGATCGCCGATATCTATCAGGCGATCAACGCGAATAACGCGAACGTGCCGGGCGGACGGCTCGAAGATTCCAATGCCGAGACCGACGTCTCGATTCATTCCGACGTCGTGCGCGCGAGCGATATGCTTGCGATCCCGCTCAATATCCCGGCCGCACTCCTCGCTTCCGGTTTCTCGCCGTCAGCGGCGAACGGGCTGCGCGTGGGCGACGTAGCGACGACGGACGACGGCTACGTCGAGCAGCGCATCATCTCGAAGTTCGACGGTGCGCCCACCATCGTCCTCAACGTCAACCGCATCATCACCGCCGATGAGATCAACTCGACCAAGGTGCTGCGCGATCAGCTCAAGACGATCGAAGCGCGCTACCCGACGGTCCACTTCGAAGAAGTTGGTGCGCCGGCGGACTACACGCAGAAGTCGCTCGACGGCGTGCTCCAGAGTTTGGTCGAGGGCATCGTGCTGACCGCGGTCGTGCTGATGCTCTTCCTGCACGCCTGGCGCAACGCGCTGGTCGTCATGATCGCGATCCCGGTTTCGCTGCTCACCACGTTCATCGTGATGAAGCAGATGCACTTCACGCTCGACATCGTCTCGCTGATGGGCGTGTCGCTGATCATCGGCATCTTGGTCGACGACTCCATCGTGGTGCTGGAGAACATCACCCGGCATCGAGACCTCGGGCAAACGCCGTTCGACGCGGCAATTACCGGCCGGGGCGAAATCGGCGGTGCGGCAGTGGCCATCACGCTCGTCGACGTCGTCGTCTTTCTGCCGATCGCGTTTCTCTCGGGTATCGTCGGCAAGTATATGGTTGAGTTCGGCGTCGTCGTCGTCGTTGCGACCCTAGTGTCGCTGCTCGTTTCATTCACGCTCACGCCGATGCTGGCCGCGCGCTGGTCAGTCGTCAAACGCAGCGCCGCTCCGCCGAAGTCGCTAGAGTGGTTTCAGAACGCGTTCGATCGCTTTAACGCTTGGTATCGCGACCGCGCGCTGCCGTATGCGCTCCTGCATCGCTGGCAGACCGTCGGCGTCTGCGTCGCGCTGCTCGTCAGCGCGCTCGCGCTGCCGGCCCTCGGGCTCGTGTCTTCGGAATTCATACCGAATTCGCAAACGGGATCGATCGAGACGACCTTGACCTATCGGGCCGGGACGCCGATTACCCAAACGTCGGCCGCGGTCGATCGTCTGGCGAACGGCATCATGCAACTGCAGTACGTGCACGCCACGCTGAGCACCGTCGGCGTGAAGCCGGCCGGCTACGGTGAGACGACCGGCGGCTACGTGGCGAAGATGACGGTCGAACTCGACAAGAATCACCGCAACGCGACGAACGATGTGATCAAGAAGATCCGCACGCTCGGCTCGCTGGTTCCCGGCGGCATCCTCACCGTTGCGGGCGAGGGTAATTCCGAGCCGATCTTTTACACGCTCTCCGGCCCCGAGGACCAGCTTCAGGCCGGCGCCGACAAGCTCGCGGCTCTGATTCGCTCGATCCCGGGCACCGTCGACGTGCACACCGGCACCGAGAGCGAGACCAATCGGCTCGACATCAACATCGACCGTGCGAAGTGCGCGCTGCTCGGGGTGAATCCGGGCACGGCGGCGACTGCGGCCCGCATCGCGATCGGCGGCGCCGTGGCGACGCGCGTTCGCACCGAGACGGGCCTGGTCGACGTGCGCGTTCAATTGCCGGCCGCCTACCGCAACCGGCTCGCCGACGTGCAAAAGATCCAGGTTCGCGCAAACGACGGCGTCAGTCTCTACCGCTTAAGCGATCTCGCCTCGTTCAGCTTCGCGCCGGCGCCCACAAAGATCGAACGCCTCGACAAGCAGCGCATCGTCCGCGTGAGCGGCGGCTTCGACGCCGGCGCGACGACGCTCGGCGCCGTGACGCAAAAGATCGACGCCGCCGTCAAGGCGCCCGATTTCTTTCCCGAAGGCGTCGCGTTGCGGGCTGACGGCGACAGCCAGTTCTTCGCCGAGACCTTCAGCAGCATGGGCCTCGCGATGCTGACGTCGTTCGCGCTCGTGTACGTGCTGATGGTGATCCTCTACAGTTCGTTCCTGACGCCGTTCGTGATTATGTTCTCGGTGCCGCTGGCGCTCGTGGGCGCGCTCTACGGTCTCGCGCTGACGCATCAAACGCTGAACCTGTTCTCGATGATCGGCATCATTATGCTCTTCGGCCTCGTCGCGAAGAACGGCATCCTGCTCGTCGACTACGCCAACACCCAGCGCCACCGCGGGCTGCGCGTGCTCGAGGCGATGCGCACGGCGGCGGGCATTCGCTTGCGTCCGATCGTGATGACGACCGCATCGATGGTGTTCGGTATGTTGCCCCTCTCGCTCGGTTTGGCCGAGGGCGCCGAGTTCCGTCAGTCGATGGGCACGGTATTGATCGGCGGCTTGCTCAGCTCGCTCATTCTTACGCTGTTCCTCGTACCGGTCGTGTACGCGTGGGTAGCGGGCGGGATCGAGAAGCGCGCAGACAAACGCGCGCTTGCTGCCGAGCATCGCGCCGGTGAGGAGCGCCTACTCGTGCCGCACACGAGTGGTGATTAACGTAACTTTCATCATATTCGGCGCTTGTCTAGCGACAAAGGTCGTCTAAGTCTGGGAAATTCGGGTACAGAGCCCTCCGTACTTATCACCCGGAGGTCGCCCTGTGTTCTACCTTACCGAGTCCGCGCGAGCGGTGGCTGCGGCTGCCGGAGCGATCGCCCTCTGCACGAGCATCGCGCTCGCGCAGAGCGACGTCTCCGTAACCCTCAACGGTTCACCGCTCAACCTTAGTCCCGCACCGCAGGAACGGGCCGGGCGGGTCTTCGTTCCGTTACGCGGTGTGTTCGAGCAACTCGGCGCCTCCGTCGTCTATCAAGACGGCACGATCAATGCGCAAGGCCGCGGCAACCGCTCGGTCAGCTTGCACATTGGTTCCACCCAGGCAATGGTCAACGGACAACCGCAGACGATGGACGTCGCACCATTCATCATCGGCGCGAGCACCTACGTTCCGCTGCGCTTCGTTTCGCAAGCGCTGGGCGCGAGCGTAAATTACGACGCGAGCAACCGGATCGTGGCACTGGCCAATGGCGGCCCGCAACAAGGTCCGCCGCAGGGCGCACCGCCGCCGCAAGCGATGCAGCCCCCGCCGCCGCAGGCGATGCAGCCCCCGCCGCCGCCGCAGCACAGCACCGTGGCTCTCGCCGCCGTTTTTCCGGGCCGCGGTGAATCCGTTCCCGCACGCCGTCCCACGATCGAGGCCAACTTCAACGAGCCGCGCGCGAACCCGAACTCGATCCGCATCGACATCGACGGGCTGAACGTCACCGACCAGTCGTCACGTTCGCCGCGCGGCGTCGTCTTCTCGCCGCCATCGGATCTGCAATCGGGCCCGCATCAGGTCCGCGTTTCCGGCACCGACATGACGGGGGCGCCCTTCGAGGGCCGCTGGACGTTCAACTCGGGCACGAGCACCGTCGTGAACTCGATCACCGACGTACACCCGGGTGCCGACGCGAATGTGAAGGGTCAGTTCACGGTCTCGGGCCACACGCTGCCGGGCGCGCGCGTCGTCGTGCAAGTCGCGACGGTCAATCGCCCGTCGCCTGCCAACGTCCTCGGGCAACTCCTCGGTACCGGCACCGCCAGCGACAACGTGCGCAGTGAAGTGATCGCCGACGGTAACGGCAACTTTGCTGCCCCGATCACGATCCAAGCGCATCCCGGCCAGCCCATCACGCTCGTCGTCGATTCAACCGACGCGCAAACCAAATCGGCTGCTCCCCGCATCGTCCGTAACTTGACGGTCGAGTAGCAGCGGAATCTTCGGAGGACTCATCTTGCCATACTTTACATCATACGCCCGCGCGCTGGGCGGGGCCATCGCGGCGTTCGCGCTGTGCAGCAGCATCGCACTTGCGCAAAGCGACGTCTCGGTGACGCTCAACGGCGCGCCGCTCAATCTCAATCCCCCGCCGCAAGAACGTGCCGGACGCGTCTTCGTACCGCTGCGCGGCGTGTTCGAGCAACTCGGCGCATCAGTCGTGTACGATAACGGCACGATCAACGCGCAGAAGGGCCGCGAACGCTCGGTCAGCCTCCACGTCGGCTCGACGGCAGCAACGGTCGACGGTCAACCGCAAACGCTGGACGTCGCACCGTTCATCATCGGCGCCAGCACATACGTTCCGTTGCGCTTTGTCTCGCAAGCGCTCGGCGCGACCGTGAATTACGATGCGACCAATCGCGTCGTTGCGCTCGGCGAAGGCGGCCGGCCGATGGGCGGCCCGCCGATGGGAGGCCCGCCGCCGCGTTCGGAGCCGCCGCAAGCATTGCAGCCCCCGCCGCCCGATCACACCTCGCTCATCCTAAGCGCCGTGCGTCCGGGTCGTAATGAAGTCGTCGCCGCGCGCCGTCCGACGATCGAAGCCGACTTCGCCGACGGCCGCGTAAACCCGGACTCGCTGCGCATCACGCTCGACGGCGTGAACGTTACCGGTCAGTCGACGCGTTCGCCGCGCGGCATTGTCTACTCGCCGCCGTCCGATCTGCAGACCGGCCGGCATGAAGTCCACGTCAACGGAACCGACACCAACGGCACGCCGTTCGACGCGAACTGGAGCTTTACGTCCGGCCGTACGGTCGGCGACCGCTAGGGCTCAATCAAATCGTCCGCTCGATCCAGGCGATCGAGCGGGCGATGATCTCCGGCTGGCGTTCATCCCATAGTTGAAGGCCGGTCAGCGCCGTCCCGGGATAGGCCTCGCACTCGGCGGGGAAGACGGCCGTCGCCGCGAGGCTCATCGCGGCGGCGTTTCCGTTTGGATCGAGCGCTCCGTAGACCAAGTAGATCCCGCGCGGTGCGAACGCGCCCGGACCGGCAAAGCCGCGCGCCCGGTTTTCATCCGGGCTCACGCACACCACGCTCGCCGCACCCCAACCACGGGCAGCCGCCGCGTAGGCAAGATCGCCGCCGAGGCCGAGCCCGACGATCGCGCGTTTCGCGGGGTCGGCTTTGGGCTGACGCGCGGCAAATGCGAGCGCGGCCTTGAGGTCGAGCGGCCAACCGGCTTCCCAGGGAGTCTCCGGAGTGCCGGCCGGTTGCAGGGTGGTGCGCGCTTCTTGCCTTACGGATTCGCCGTGGCCCCGCAGATCGAACGACAGCACATTCCACCCGCGCGAGAGATAGAAGCGAACGTACTGATCCCACACACTGCGATCGGCGCTGCGATCGTGCACCAGCAGCAAGGAGACGGCTTCATCGTTGCGCGCTTCCCAGTAGGAACCGCGCAATTGGAAAGCGTCCTCGGCCAAAAACATGACCGGTCGCATGCGCGAGCTCGCGTTCATAGGAGCCGCCATTCCGTCGCATTTACAAAGGCGTGCGGCGCTTGTCCTCTCGCGTAGCACTAGTGACCGGTGCAGCGTCCGGTCTCGGCGCGGGCGTCGCTCGCGCGCTGGCAGCGGCGGGCTATCGGATTGCATTTACTTTTCGTCCGGACGGCACGCCGCCGGATGAGACTTCCAGAGCGATTGCCGAATACGATCCCGATGTGCTGGCCATCGCAAACGATCTCGGCAGCTTCGAGGCCGGCGCGGAATTGGTCGCTGCGGTGGAAACGCAACGCGGTCCGCTCGACATCGTCGTGCACTGCGTCGGACCGATCGTCGTGCGCTCGTTCGCGGCGTCGTCCGTCGCCGCCGACTACCGCGCAATGATCGACGGCAACTTCGGTTCGGCCGTGTCGATCGCGGCGGCGGCGTTGCCGGGGATGCGCGCGCGGATGTTCGGCCGCCTCGTGTTCTTCGGCATGAACGGCTCGCACGTGACGCAACCTGCGAAGCTGATGGCGCTCTACGGTGCGGCCAAGGCAGCCGTCGTCGCGTTCGCCCGCACGCTGGCGCTCGAAGAAGCGAAGAACGGGATCACCGTCAACGTGATCGAGCCCGGCGACATTCGCAACAAGACGGCCACGCGCGCGGAATCGCGCGCGATCGTGGCCGGTAATCCGACCGGTCACGCCGGCAGCTGGGAAGACGTCGCGGATGCGGTCTGTTTTGCCGTCGCCGACGAGGCCGGGTTTCTCAATGGCATGGTGCTGGGCGTAAACGGCGGCCTCGCGGATCCGCATGAGTAGCGCGGTCGAATCCGCGCCGCGGGCGCACGTGCGCACCTGGGATCGCCTCGGCATCATCGCGTGGTCGATCGTCGCGATCGTCACCGGAATGCGCGCCGCGGCGGCCTTCAGCGTGCCGATCACGGGCGACGAAGCCTATTACTGGGAGTGGTCGCGCCATCTCGCGCTCGGCTACAGCGATCATCCGCCCGGCGTTGCCTATACGATCTTCGCGTTCAGCTGGCTCGGGACGAACCCGTTCGCGGTGCGGATCGGCTTCATCGTTTGCGGCGTGATCGCGACGATCTTCGCCGCCAAGACCGCCACGCGGCTGGCGGGCGGCAATCCGCGCGCGGGCGTCGTCACCGCGCTCGCGATCACGTTGACGCCGTTGACGTCGGTCGCCTTCGGGTCGGCGTCGCCCGACGGTCCGTATCTGGCGGCGTGGGCCGCGACCTTGTATTGCGCCGTGCGCGCGTTCGGCTCGCACCTGCGGCGCGACTATATCTGGCTCGGGATTGCGCTCGGCGCCGTGCTGCTGACGCGCGCGCTCGCGGTGGCAATGGTCTTCGGCATCGTGATGTACGCGCTTACGCCGCGCCGGCGCCAGTACTGGCGCGAAGGTCTCTGGCTCTCGCTGCTCGTGGCGGGCGTGATGTGCGTGCCGTTCCTCGTGTGGAACTCCACTCACGGCTGGGCGACGATCGCGTTTGCGCTGGTGAGCCGGCACGCGCAGGCCTGGAAGTGGGACCGCCCGCTCGCGCTCTTCGCCGTGCAAACTGCCGCGTACTCGCCGGGCTTGTGGTTCGGTGCGCTACTGAGCATTTTCTACGTGCGCAACGCTTTCCTCAATTGGACGGCGGTACCGCTGTTCGTGTTGCTCACGCTGGTCGACTTTCACGAACCGGTCGAGATCCATTGGGTGTTCGGCGCGTACCTCTCGCTCTGCGTCGCGCTCGGGATCGTATTCGTGCGGCTCGGCGCGCGTGCGCGCGTGATCTGGGCCAGCATCGCGGCCGTGCCGGCGCTCATTCTCTTCCCGCTGATCTTCGTAGCCGCAATCGAACCGGGTTTCGTCTACAGCCAGTTCCTCCGCACGGGTTCGACGTTGCGCAACACCGGCGGCTTCGAAATCTTCACGGTGCCGTCGCTCGCGATCGACGTGCGCAACATCATGGAAGCGAATGACGCGACCGTCGTCACCGACGGTTACGGACTTTCATCGGCACTGGATTTCTACGGCGGCGTTCCGCCGGTGCTGATCGGCTACAATGCGGAAGGTCAGGAGGCGCTGCGGTGGTACGACGCCGACGCGCAGCCGCACCGCATCCTGTTCGTCGATAAGGAAGCGTTGTATCCGCGAGCCGGTCACCCCGAAGACAGAGGGCGGCCGGAGTTCGTGAAACAACTCGGACGGGCATGTACGCGCATCACGGCGGGGCCAACTCTCGGCTATGAGTTTCACGATTCGTCGGGACACACGGTGCCCGCGCGGCTGTACTTCACGACGTGGTGCGAAGGACCGCGCCCGCATGCGTTGCGCATCTTGCAGTGGGACCCGCGTTACTCGCCGCCCGCCGGCCAATCGTAGGCTAGGAATTTGACCGAGCGCTTGCCCTTTGCGTTGCCGGGTGCGCGGCCGCATTACGGCCCCGATCGCACCGTGCGCGTGGAACATCTCGATCTGCACCTGCGGCCGGACTTGGCGGCGAAGACCCTGTACGGCGAAGTCACGACGCGCGTGCGCGCGATCGAAACGGGCGTGCGAACGCTGCGCTTGGACGCGGTCGACCTCACGATCGACGCGGTGCGCGACGTGAACGGCGCGCCGCTCGCATTCACCGCAACGTCAAAAGATCTCACGATCGAACTGCCCTCGGCGCTTGCGGCGGATGAAGTCTTCTCGTTTGCGGTCGCTTATCGCGCGATCGAGCCGCGCCGCGGCTTATACTTTATCGACCGGCCGCGCCAGGCGTGGACGCAGAGCCAGGATACCGATGCGCGCGCGTGGGTGCCGTGCTTCGATCACCCCTCGGAAAAGGCGACGACCGGCACGACGATCGTCGTCGAGCCGGGCCTCTTCGCGCTCGGCAACGGCGCGCTCGTTTCGCGCACGGAGACGGCGGACGGCGTGACGTTCCGTTACGAGCAGGCGATCCCGCACGCGTCGTATTTGCTCACGATGGTGGCGGGCAAGTTCAGCGAGATCGAACAGGCGCGCGCGCCGCTGCCGATCGCGTACTACGTGGAACCGGGCCGCGAAGCGGACGGCGAACGCTCGTTCGGCCGCACGCCCGACATGATCGATACCTTCGGATCGACGCTCGGCGTTCCGTATCCGTACGCGCGCTACTCGCAGATCGCCGTGGCCGATTTCATCTTCGGCGGCATGGAGAATACCAGCGCCACGACCCAGACCGATCGCACGCTGCACGACGAACGGGCGCACTTGGATTTCTCGAGCGAGCCGCTAGTGGCGCACGAACTCGCGCACCAGTGGTTCGGCGATCTCGTTACGTGTCGCGACTGGTCGCAGGCGTGGCTCAACGAAGGCTTCGCGACGTATTTCGAAACGGTGTGGATGGAAGCGAGCCGCGGCTGGGATGAATACCAGCGCGACGTGTTCGAGATCGTCGGCCGCTATCTCGACGAAGACGGCGAACGCTACAGCCGCCCGATCGTCTGCAACGTTTACCGCGATCCGATCGAACTGTTCGATCGGCATCTCTACGAAAAGGGCGCAGCCGTGCTGCACATGCTGCGCGGCGAGCTCGGCTGGGATCGCATGAAGCGCGCGCTGCGCACGTACATCGAGGAGAATGCGACGCGCAGCGTCGAGACGATCGATCTCGTGCGCGCGATCGAGCACAGCACCGGCCGTAACGTACGCGAGTTCTTCGCCCAATGGATCGATCGGGCCGGTCATCCCGAGCTGGAGATTCGCGCGTCGTGGGATAGCGAACGTGCGGCGCTGACGCTCGAGATCGAACAGAAACAGACAATCGGCGAGCATCATCCGCCGTACGTGTTCGATTTGGATATCGGCCTGCTCGCGGCGCAGCCGGACGTCATCGCGCGCGATGCCGGCGACGGCCCGGCGGCCGGCGAGCAGCGGGTGCGCGTGCACGTCGAACGCGCGCTCGAGTCGTTCGTGATCCCCCTCGCTGCCAAGCCCGCGCTGATCCGCATCGATCCCGGCGCCTATCTGCTGTGCACGATGACCTATGCGCTCGGAACCGAGTGGAACGCGGCCGTGCTGCGCGGCGATCCGAGTCCGGTCGCGCGGATCCGCGCCGCCCGCGCGCTCGGAAAAGACGATGCGCGCAGCGCACAGACTGCGCTTGGCGCGGCGCTGCGCGACGAACCGTTCTGGGGCGTTGCGGTCGAAATCGCTGCAGTGCTCGGCCCCGTGCGTTCCGCGTCCGCGCGCGACGCGCTGCTCGCGGCGCTCGCGCACCCGCATCCGAAAGTCAGGCGCGCGGTTGCCGATGCGCTTGGAACCTATCGCGAGGCCGAGGTTGCGACCGCGCTGTTGAACGTGCGTTCGGATGCGTCGTACTTCGTCATTGCCTCCGCGCTGACCGCGCTCGGGAAGACGCGCGATCCGCGCGCGTTCGATGCGCTCCTCGCTGCGCTTGGAGAGCCGTCGTGGAACGAAACGATCGCGGCCGGCGCCGTGCGCGGGCTAGCCGAGCTCGCCGATGCGCGCGCGCTCGAACCGCTGGTAGCCGCAACGCGCACCGATCGTCCCGAGCCGCTGCGCCGCGCCGCGGTCGGCGCGCTCGCGCGTTTGGGAACGCTGGTGGATCCGGTTCGCACCGCGGCGGCCGATGCGCTGGAGCGCGCGCTCGACGATCCGTCCTACCTCGTGCGGCTCTCCACCTATGCGGCGACCGAAACGCTAGCCGATGCGCGTCTGCTTCCGGCGCTCGATCGCCTCGCAACGGCGGAAAGCGACGGGCGCTTGCGGCGCGACGCGGCCGAAGCGGCGATGCGCATTCGCAGTGCCGCCAAAAAGCCGCCCGAGCTCGTGCGTTTGCGCGAGGAAGTCGATCGTTTGCGCGACGATCTCAACCGGTTGCGCGATCGCGACCAGCCCGCGACGCTGACGAAGTAGCATGCGGACTGCGCGCGTTCTCATCGCGCTCGTGCTCGCACTCGCCACCGGCTGTGCGCGGCAATCGTCGGCCGCCGTGCCGCGTCCGGTGCAGTTTGTTGCCGCACCGAAAGCCCCGGCATGGAGCGCGGCTGCGTTGGCCCGCCTGCGGTCGCGACTGGCCGGTCCTCTCGGGCTCTCGGCGTTGGCGACGAGCGGCATCGCCATTCTCGATGCGCAAGGCCGCCCGCTGTTTCTGCGGCGCGAACGCACGGCCGCGATACCGGCATCGACGTTCAAATTGCTCGTTGCCGTCACCGCGCTGCTCACGCTCGGGCCCGACTACCGTTTCGAAACGAAACTCGAGGCGCTGGACGAACCGCACAGCGGCACGCTCGACGGCGACCTCTATCTCGTGGGCAGCGGCGATCCGTCGCTGACGTCGGATACGCTGCGCGGCGGCGTCGGGGTACTCGCCCGCGCCGGTCTCACCGACATCACCGGCGGCATCGTGGCCGACGCATCGCTCTTCGGCGGTCGCGAGATCAACCCGGCGTGGGATCCCGACGACCTGCAGTACGACTACGCGGCCGGCACGAGCGCGCTCTCGCTCGATGAGGGAACGGTCGAATTTCATCTCGTGCCGACGACCTCCGGCGCGCCCGCGCGCATCGAAGTCCGGCCGCCGAGCGACGCGGTGCAAGTTCGCGGCGGCGTGCTGACGGGCTATTCGAGTTCGCTTTCGATCGATCGCGCGCCCGACCGCAACGCCTTCACCTTTGACGGCAGTATCGCCGTGAACGCCGAGCAGTCGTTCTATCGCCCGGTGATCGATCAGCCGCATTACGTCGCCGGCGTCGCGCGCTCGATGTTGCGCGCGCGCAACATCACGGTCGAGGGCGGCTCGCACACTGGCGTCGCGCCGTCCGTCGCAACGGTCTTGTGGAAGCACGAGTCGGCGCCGCTGAAGACGCTGCTCAACCATATGCTCTTTGAATCGGACAACCACTACGCCGAGCAGCTTTTGCGGGCCGTCGGTGCGCACGGCGGAACGGTCGGCACCGAGCACTCCGGGGCCATCGTCGAACGTGCGGTGTTCCAGCAGCTGGGTGCTCCGACCGAGGGCCTGCGGGTGGTGGACGGGAGCGGCCTCGCGCCGACGGACCGCGTCGCGCCGATCGATCTGGCGACGCTGCTCGCGCGTGCCACGCTCGTCGCGCCGGGTGAGGTCCTCTTCACCGATCTCCCCCGGGTGGGAATCGAGGGGACGGTCCGGCGGCACGACGTAACGACCGCGCTCGGCCGCGCGCGGGCCAAGAGCGGGCATATTAACGATGTCGACGCGCTCGCCGGGTACGTCGACACGCGCCACCACGGTCGCGTGGCTTTCGCCATCCTGGTCAACGACCCGCGAGCCGACGACGACGGGGTCTACGACGGCATGGACGCCACATTGGACATCCTGGCGGGTTCGTAATCGGCCGAATCCAAAGAGGGCGGCCCCGTAGGGATCGGAAAACGGGTCTCATGGAAGCACCGGCAGTCGGGACCTCGCTGATCATCCGCGTCGAAACCCGGAATTCTCCCAACGCGTTCGCGAACTTGGCCGCGGCCATCGGGGAAGCGGGCGGCGCCGTGAACGCCGTCGACACGCACACGGTCGGACGCACGACGACCGTGCGCGACGTAACGATCTCCATCGCGAGCGACGAGGTGGGCCTCGCGGTGCAAGCCGCGATCAAGGCGCAAGAGGGCGCGCGCCTGATCAGCGTCTCCGATTCGATCTTCCTGGCCCACCTCGGCGGCAAGATTCACATGGAACCGAACATTCCGGTTCGCACGCGTGCCGATCTCGCTATCGTCTATACGCCGGGCGTCGCCCGCGTGTCGATGGCGGTGGCCGAAGATCCCGCCAAAGCTTTTCAGCTCACGATCAAGCGCAACACGGTCGCGGTCATCTCCGACGGCACGGCAGTCCTCGGTCTCGGCGACATCGGACCGCTCGGGGCGTTGCCGGTGATGGAGGGCAAGTGCATGCTCTTCAAACAGTTCGGCGGCGTCGACGCGTTTCCGATTACGCTCGACACGAAGGACGTCGATGAAATCGTTGAGACGTGCATTCGCATTGCGCCGGTGTTCGGCGGTTACAGCCTCGAGGATATTTCCTCACCGCGCTGCTTCGAAGTCGAAGAGCGATTGATTGAAGCGCTGGATATTCCGGTGATGCACGACGATCAGCACGGCACGGCGGTCGTGATCTTGGCCGCGATCATCAACGCCGCCGCGGTCGTCGGCAAACGTCTCGAAGAGATGACGATCGTGCTCAACGGCAGCGGTGCCGCCGGCACCGCAACGATCAAGCTGCTGCTGCTGGCGGGCGTGGGCGACGTGATCGCGGTCGATCGCGACGGCGCGATCTCCGGCGACCAGCAATACGGCGCGCCGCACTGGACGTGGCTGGCGAAAAATACCAACAATCACCGTAAGCGCGGTTTGCTGCGCGACGTGCTCAAGGGCGCCGATGCGTTCATCGGCCTCAGCGCTCCCAACATCCTCAACAGCGAAGATATCAAGAACATGGCGCGCGATCCGATCGTGTTCGCGATGGCCAACCCGAGCCCGGAGATCATGCCCGAGGCCGCCGCGCCGTACGTAGCCGTGATGGGCACCGGCCGCAGCGATTTCCCCAACCAGGTGAACAACGTGCTGGCGTTCCCCGGCATCTTCCGCGGTGCGCTCGACGTGCGCGCGCGCAAGATCAGCGACGGGATGAAGCTCGCGGCCGCGCGGGCCATCGCCGACATCGTCGGTGCCGAGCGCAATGCCGAGTACGTGATCCCGAGCGTGTTCGACCCGCGCGTCGCCGACGGCGTCGCCGAAGCGGTTGAGAAGGCCGCCATCGAGGAAGGCCTGGCGCGGCGCACGCTGCTGGCCGCCGATGACGACAACGCCGCGACGTCGATGGTTCGCTGATGAGTGAAAAGGTTCTCATCATTGAGGACGATCCGGAGATCGCATTTTTTGAACGCACGATTCTGGAGCGGGCCGGCTACGAGGTGAAGGTCGCAACGACCGGCGCCGCCGGGCTCGAGGCGGAGCCCGCATTCAAGCCGGCCGTGATCTTGCTCGACGTCGAATTGCCGGATATCAGCGGCCTCGACGTGTGCACCTCGCTCGCGAACTCGAGCGATGCATTCATCTTGATGGTGAGCGCGCACTCAACCGAAAACGACGTGCTCAAAGGCCTCGGTCTCGGAGCGGACGACTACGTGCGCAAGCCGTTCTCGGGCAACGAACTCGTGGCGCGCGTGCAATCGTTTCTGCGGCGCCGCGAACGTTCGCGCCGCAGCGACGGTGACGGGCGTTTGCAAGCCGGCACGACCGAACTCGTGCGCGACTTTCACACGCTCGAGAACGCCGGCAAGAACGTCAGCCTCACGGCGCTCGAGTTTCGTCTGTTGTGGTATCTTGCGGAGAACACCGGCAAGCTGTTGACGCGTGCGCAGATTCTCGAACGCGTGTGGAACGACGTCTCCGGCGTTCCGACGCGGGTCGTCGATGTGCACGTTGCAGCCTTACGTAAGAAGTTGAACGAAGTCGAGGCACAGCTGCAGATTTCCAGCGTGCGCGGCATCGGTTATCGTCTCGACGAACGATAGGAGCAAGCGGGACCACTCACCGGCACGCGAATCCCAAGGCACGTGAAGTCTTTCGTTCTGCGTATCGCGTGCATGGCGCTCTCGCTTGTGGTGTTGCCGCTCGGCGTTCGTTCGGCGACCGTGAGTTACGCGCCGCCGGCGGGCAGCTTACCGGCCGGACGCTATCACGGGTTGCCGTATAGCGCGGTTCTGCCCTCGGGACGGCTGGTAACGCCGGCCGGGACCAGCATCGTCACCGGCATGAACAGCCTCGGCCTCGTTCTCTCGCCCGACGGACGATACGCGATCACGAGCAACGACGACGAAAGTCAGGGCGGCGTGCGCAGCGCGCTCGATCCCGATGCGAGCGGCGGCTATTCGCTGACCGTGATCGATACGACGCGAATGGTTGCGGTGATGCATTACCGCGCGCCGGAGGAGACGTTCTACAGCGGTCTCGCCGCCGTGCGCGATGCGAGCAATCCCGGGCAGACACTGGTGTTTGCCGCCGGCGGCGCGTCGAATGCCGTCTACGTGTTCGATCTCGATGCGGCCGGACGACTCGTGCCGGACGCGCATCATACGATCGCCGTTGCCGGACCTACCGATGCGGCGTTCGCGGATCGCGGTATCAGTTTTCCCTCCGCGCTGCTGGCATCGGCCGACGGCCGGCGCATCTACGTGGTTTCGGCCGCCGGGCAGTCGGTCGCGGCGATCGACGTTGCGTCGCGGCGCTTGTTAGCGGCGCCGCAGCGGGTCGGATTTTCGCCGAGCAGCGTTGCCGTTGCCGCAGCGCGGTTGCTGGTCACGAACGAAGGGCTGATGCGTTACGGCCGCTTAGCGCAGCCAGCGACGAGTCCGGCCTTCGACGTTCCGCCGGCGGATGCGTCCGATGCATCATCGCTTTCGGCAATCGCGCTCGATGCGGGCGGCGGCATCGCCGGACCCGCCGGTGCATTGCCGATGGATACGCCGCTCGATGGGTTGCGGCTGGTTGGCGGAGCGCATCCGACCGCGATCGTCACGACCGCCGATGCGAACTACGCGTTCGTTGCGATGACCAACGTCGACCGCATCGCCACCGTCGCGCTCGGAGCGACGCCGCACGTGGCAGGCGGCACCGAACTGCGCTTGTTCGATCGTGGTCCGTACGGCACGCAGCCGACGGCGCTCGCGCTCAGTCGCGATGCGTCGCGTTTGTACGTCGCGTTGACCGGACTCGATGCGATCGCGGTGATCGATGCGCGCGATCCGCTGCACTTGCACCGCCTCGGTTTGATTCCCACCGGCTGGGCGCCGAGTGCGCTCGCACTGAGCGCCGACGATCGCACGCTCTACGTCGCGAATCAAAACGGCTTCGGCTACGACGCAAACTTCACCGGTAATCCGGATACGGGCGCGGATGCGCGCGCGATCTGGTCGACGCTCGAGCGCATCGACTTGGCGGAAGTGAAGCTGGCGGATACGACGCGCGCGGCGCTAGGCGCGGCGCGGAACGTCGTGGCGATGCCGGTGCCGCTGCCGTCCGTCATCCACAATGTCGTGCTGGTGGTCGAGGGCGACAAGAATTACGATGAGGTGCTGGGCGATCTCGGCGTCGGCCCGGGCGCACCAAGCTTTTCGCTTTACGGTGCTGCCGACACGCCGAACTTGCACGCGCTTGCGCGACGCTTCGGTCTCGCGGGCAACTTCTTCGCCGAACCCGGCGGCGATGCGCAGGAAGCCGTTGCGGGCGGCATTGCAAGCGCATTCACCGCGCGCACGAATCCGGTGCAGGTCGCGCGGCGTCCGCTCGGTTTCGTCAACCAAGACCCCGAAGATATGCTGCGCTTGGGAACGGTGTTTCACGAACTGGCGCGGCACAATCTCAGCTTCCGCGATTACGGCGGTTTTCTCGACGTTTCCGGCTCGACGCCGGCAGGCTACACGCAGAACGTTCCGGCGCCGGCCATTCTCGCCGATCATGTCGACCTGAATTATCCGACGTTCGCGGCGAAGGTGCCCGATGCGCTGCGGGCGGCAGAATTCGTGCGCGATTTCGGCGCGCTTTCGGCCGCGCACCGGCAGCCGCGCTTCGCCTACATTGCATTACCCGGCGGCGGCGACAGCCCGGGGGGAACGCCGGCTGCCGAAGCGTCCGTCGTCGACGGCGATCGCGCGCTCGGCACGATCATCAGCTATCTCTCGCACTTGCCGTCGTGGCGCACGACCGTCGTGTTCGTGCTGCCGGCGGGCGCGAGCACGGGGCGCGATCACATCGACGCGTCGCGCACGTATGCGCTGGCGATTTCGCCGTTCGTCAAACACGGCTATCTCGGCATGCGGCATCTCTCGACGGCAAGCGTGCTGAAGACCATCGACCGGGTGTTCAAGCTGCCCCCGCTCTCGCTCGGCGATCTGCTCGCCAACGACATGGGCGACTTCTTCGGCACCCGGCCGGACGTACGCCCGTACGAGGCGGCGACCACGCCGTAGCCGAAAGGTTCGGTCGTGGGAGAGCCGTGCATTCCGTGATGACGAAATCATCCGAGCCACCGTACGTTCGTTCTGACGCCGGCGCTCTAGCCGGCGCCGTTGTGTGTGCCCCCTCGGCCAGCATCGACCAGTTGCCGCCGATCAAGGGCGAACCGTCGCCGATCGCGACCCGCGCCTTCGAGCAGCACGGGATCTTGCTGCGCACGCTGCGCGATCGCGGCGTCGAGCTGACGATCCTCGAGCCGTCGACCGAGACGCCGACCGAGTCGCTCGTCGCCGATTGCGCGATCGTCTTGCCTCAGGGGGCAATCCTGGCGCGCCCGTCGTCAGTCGAGCGCCGCGGCGAACTGCCCGCGATCGAACGCGCGCTCGCCGCGCGCGGGATCCCGATCGCCGGCCGCATTGAAGCGCCCGGCCTCCTCGATGCAACCGACGTCGCGATTGCCGGCGACCGCGTTTTCATCGGCGTGCCGCGTCCGGGAGCCGGGCTGCGTTCGCGCTCGAACGCGCTGGGCCGCGAACAGCTCGCCGCTTATGCCGCGGCCGCCAACCTGAGCGTCGTTGAACTGGCAATCGCGCCCGACGTGCCGCGCCTGCGCAACGTGTTCAACATCGTCGCGACCGACGCCGTGATCGCCGCGCCGGAACTGGTCGATTTGGTCCCGGTTCGCGACCTGCGCGTGATCGAGGTGCCGCGGGGCGAAGAATTTGCCGCCGGCGTGCTCGCTTTCGGCGATCGCCGCGTGATCGTCAACCTCCGTTTCCGCTACAGTATCGGTCTGTTGCGGGCAGCGAAGATCGACGTCGAAGCGATCGACCTGTGGGAGTTCGGGAAAGCCGGAGCGGGTCCGTTCCAGCTCGTGCTCGCCACGAAGCGGGGATAGTTGCGGATCGCGATCCTCTCCGATCTGCATGGAAACGCGGTCGCGCTCGATGCGTGTCTCGCGGATCTTGCCGCTGCCGGCGGCGCCGACCGTATCATTGCCGCGGGTGATCTCTGCATGGACGGGCCGCGGCCGCGCAAGGTGCTGCGCCGTTTGAAGGACGCCGGCGCGCATGTCGTGCGCGGCAACACCGATCGCATGATCGCGCTCGAAGATCCGGCGATCTACGATGACGAGACGCGTCAATCGATCATTTGGCAGCGCGGTGCGCTCGGTCAAGATTGGGTGGCGTGGCTGGGTGCGGCGCCGCTGACCGTGGCGATCGGTGGCGGCGCAGACGGTCTCTTGATCACGCATGCGACGCCCGCGCGCGATGACGAACACGTGTGGCCCGATGCGAGCGACGATCAGCTCGAAGCGATCACCGCGAACGTTCCGCAGCATACGATCGCGTTCGGTCACCTCCACCTGCCGTACGTGCGCACCTGGCGCGACCGGATGTTCGTCAACGTCGCATCGGCCGGCTTGCCCAAAGACGGCGATCCGCGCGCGCACTACGCCATCCTCAGCCAGCAGAGCGGCGGCTGGTCCGTCCGTTCGCGCCGGGTGGCGTTCGACGTCGATAAGGTGGAACGTCAAATTCGCAAGAGCGGGATGCCCAACGTTGCCGAGCGCGTCGACGTGTTGCGCCGGCACCGGTACAAGCAACTGGCGGAGCACAAGATCTAATGCTGGCGCTGAAAATCGATGGATTGGTGAAACGCTACGGCGATTTCACGGCCGTCAACGGCATTTCGTTCGACGTGCCGGCCGGCGAGTTTTTCGGGCTGCTCGGACCGAACGGCGCGGGCAAGACGACGACTATCAACTCGATCGTCGGTCTTTCCACCCTCACCGCGGGATCGATCGAATTGTTCGGTCTCGACGTCACCAAAGACTGGCGTGCGGCGCGCCGCATGGTCGGTCTATCGCCGCAAGAGTACAATTTCGACCGCTATCTCAACATCCGCGACATTCTGATCTACCAAGCGGGCTACTACGGCATGCGCGGCAAGGCGGTCGCCGCACGCGCCGACGATCTGCTCGAACGCTTCGACCTCACCTCGAAGGCCAAGCAAGTTTACACGCGGCTCTCCGGCGGGATGAAGCGCCGGCTGACGATTGCGCGCGCGATGATGCATCAGCCGCGCTTGCTCATTCTCGACGAGCCGACCGCCGGCGTCGACGTCGAATTGCGGCTCGAGCTGTGGGCGTTCTTGCGTCAACTCAACGCCGACGGAACGACGATCATCCTGACGACGCACTATCTCGAAGAAGCAGAAGAGTTGTGCGCGCGCATCGGCATCATCGAAGCCGGACAGCTCGTCGCTTTGGAAACGACCCGCAAGCTCGTCGGTTCGCGTTCGTTGCAAGACGTCTTTTTGGAGCTCACCCGCCGATGACTGCCACGACGTTCTCTGCCGAGCCGGATCGCCGGCCCAACGGCATCGGATTCATCACGATCGTTAACCGCGAAATGGTCCGCACGTTCGCGATCATCAATCAAGTGATCTGGCCGCCCGTCATCATGACGCTGCTGTATGTGTTCGTGTTCGGCCAAGCGTTGGGCAGCCGCATCTCGAGCGTGCAGGGCGTTAGCTACTCGCAGTTCCTCGTTCCGGGACTGATCATGCTGCAGGTGATCGAGCAGACCTACGGTGAGGGCTCGAGTACGGTCTTCCAAGGCCGTTGGATGAACTCGATCCAGGAACTGCTGATCGCCCCGCTGTCGGCCTTCGAGATGGTGATGGGCTACGTGGTTGCCGGCGTCGCGCGCGCGCTCTTCATCGCGCTTCTCATCACCGCGCTGGGTGCGGTCGTCGTGCACACGCTGCCCGTCAACTGGGTGCTCTACTTCGCGACGATCGTGCTGGTGGCGGTGTTGTTCGCATCGGTTGGGATCATCTGCGGACTGTTCGCCGAGAAATTCGATCACATCGCGCTGCTGACGACGTTTTTCATCACGCCGCTGGTCTTTGTCGGCGGCGTGTTTACGCCGGCGCAGTTCTTGCCGCCGGTGGCGCGGATGATCTCGATGTTCAACCCGATGTTCTATATGATCAACGCGTTCCGCTATTCGTACACCGGCCGCGGCGACGTCCCGCTCGAACTCTCCCTCGGCATCATCACCGCCCTAACCCTAATCGCCTTCACCCTAGCCCTCTATCTCTTCTCAATAGGCTTCAAACTCCGCAACTAGTTTTTCTGATGACATTAGACAAGACGATGAAAAATGGAAATCAGAAAAACGGGTTGTGGGCTTTTTCTTCGCCGATTGTTGACGGGGGGCCGTGGCCGGGAGCGACGACGGTGGCGTCGTCGAGGGCGAAGAGTTTGAAGCGGATGCTCTCGAGGATGTCTTTGTAGCCGGTTGCGGTGCCGAACGCGCCGCCGACGCTGCCCGCGAAGAGCGTGTCGCCGGTGAAGATCGTCGACTTGAAGAGGAAGCACGAACTTCCGTCGGTGTGTCCGGGTGTGTGCAGCATGCGGATTGCGGCGTTGGGGCCGAACGGCAATTCATCGCCGTCGACGATCGGCTTCGCGCGTTTGCCGAGTTCGCCGATCGCCGCGACGTCGGAGCGGTGCATCACGATCTCGGCGTCCGGAAATGCTTTCGAAATGTCGGCCGTCGCATCGCAGTGGTCGGCATGCTTGTGGGTGATGAGGATGTAGCGCAGCGCGAACGGTCCGTCGGCGATTGCGTTGAGGATCGTCGAGGGCAGCCCGGCGGGGTCAATCAGCGCGGCCGTTCGGCCGTCGTCGAGGAAGAACAGGTAGCCGTTGGAGGGGTGCGGGTCGTGCGGATGGTGGCGGACGTCGCCGGGCAGCGCGACGTGCGGCTCCCAGCGTTTGGCGGCGGCATCGGCAAGCTTGCCTGGGTCGAGGCCCAGCAGCTTCGCGAGCGCCCGCGCCTCGGCATCGCCGGCGGCGCCGTCGCCCTTCTGCCACTCGGTGATGTGGCCGGCCGGCAGGCCGCTGCGCGCGGCCAGGGCGGCGGCGTCCAGGCCCGTCCCGCGCGACGCCTTGCGCAGGATGTCGCAGAAATCGTCTTCCAGCATGGAGCGCTCTCTTTTCTGAACCGGACGCAACCGCCTAGGGGTTGAAGGGAGCGACATGTCCCGCAACCACAGTTCCGTCGCCATCATCGGTTCCGGACCGGCCGGCCTGACCGCCGCCGTCTACGCAGCCCGCGCCAACCTTGCCCCGGTCGTCTTTGCCGGTGGCCTCTACGGCGGCCAACTGATGCTCACGACCGAGGTCGAAAATTACCCCGGCTTCCCGCAAGGCATCATGGGACCCGAGCTGATGGAGAACTTCCGTCTGCAGGCCGAGCGTTTCGGCTCCGTGATGCACTTCGTCGATGTGACGAAGGTCGATCTCAAGCAGACACCGTTCCGGTTGTGGACCGACGACGATGAGTACACGGCCGACACCGTCATCATCGCCACCGGCGCGAGCGCGCGCTGGCTCGACGTGCCGCACGAAGCGCGTTTGCGCGGCCGCGGCGTGTCGACGTGCGCAACCTGCGACGGCGCGTTCTTCCGCGACAAGCACATCGTCGTCGTGGGCGGCGGCGATTCGGCGATGGAAGAAGCGCTCTTCCTCACCCGCTTCGGTTCGAAGGTGACCGTGATCCATCGCCGCTCGTCGTTCCGGGCGAGCAAGATCATGGCCGATCGCGTGCTGGCGCACGAGAAGATCGAGGTGATCTGGAACAGCGAAGTCACCGAAGTGCTCGGCGCGGAGAAGACCGAGGGACTCGGCCTGCGCAACATCGAGACCGGCGAGACGAGCCAAATCGATGCCGACGCGCTGTTCATCGCGATCGGTCACGATCCGAACACCGGGCTCTTCAAGGGGCAGATCGATCTGGATCCGATGGGCTACATCGTATCCGCCGACGGCGTGACGACCAACATTCCCGGCGTGTTCGTTGCGGGCGATGTGTTCGACGTGCGCTATAAACAGGCAATTACCGCTGCCGGCTCGGGCTGCAAAGCAGCACTCGAAGTCGAAAAATACTTGGAGGCTAACGAGGCCAAACACACGACGGCGCTGGTCTAAGCGGTGGGCATCGGTCGCCGGATGGCCTACACGGCCCTCGGCATGTTCGTACCGCTCGTTTTGGCTATTCTCGTGTACATCGGCTACGTCTGGATCGGCATCGCGAACGGCACCGCGCGTACGACCGGCACCATCGCCGGCCTCGGACTGCGTGCGCCGGTAACGGTGATTCGCGATGCCCGCGGAGTTCCGCACATTCGCGCCGCATCGGTGCACGACGCCGCGTTCGCGCAAGGTTACGTTACCGGCGCCGACCGGCTTTTTCAGATCGACATCACGCGACGCTTCGTGCTCGGCACGCTCTCCGAGATGCTGGGCTCGGTAACGATGCAAGCCGATCAAGACGCGCGCATCATCGACCTCAAGGGCATCGTTGACAACGAATACGCGCATCTCTCGGCCGTCGACCGCGACACGCTGCAAGCGTATGCCGACGGCGTCAACGCCGCCGCGGCACACGAATCGCTGCCCCCGGAATACCGGATGCTGCTCTTTCACTTTACGACGTGGAAGCCCCAGGATTCGCTCGCCGTCGGTTTTGCGATCGTCCTCGATCTCAACGATTCGTGGTACGACGTGATGGCGCGCGATGCGGTCGAACGCGAAGTGGGCCCGCGCGCGGTCGCGGCATTTTTCTCGCTGACGGATCCGGCCTACGACGTCCCGACCGCCGGCGTACGTCCGGTTTCGTTACCGCCGCTGCCGGAACTCGACGGCGCGAACAAGCCGGCGGCCGTCACGTGGAATGGCGAGAACGTGCACGACGTGCTGGGCAGCAACGAGTGGGTCGCCGGCGCGCAGCGCACCGCAACGGGGCGCGCGCTGTTGGCCAACGACCCGCATTTGGTACGCCGCATCCCGGGCATCTGGCATCTCGTCGACATCAACGCTCCGGGCGAACACGTTGCCGGCGCGGCGATCGCGGGCGTTCCCGGCGTGATCCTCGGCCACAACGAGCACCTTGCGTGGGGTTCAACGAATGCGGACGTCGTCAGCGCGCGCGTGTTCAACGAGACGTTCGCGCATAACGAGGGCCTGAAATATCGCACCGGTGCGCAGTGGTCCGATGCGGTGATGCGTCACGAATCGTTCAACGACCGATTCGGCAGTGCGCGCAAACACGACTACCTCACGACGCGCCACGGCTTCGTGCTCGAAGACAGCGGCTTCGTTCGCCACGCCGTGCAGTGGAACGAAGTCTCCGGCGCGCAGTCGCCCGTCGCCGCGTTTCTGGCCCTCGACCGCGCCGGCACGATCGAAGCCGGCATGCGCGCCTTAGCGCAGTATCCGGGCCCGACGCAGAACTTCACGCTCGCGCAAACCGACGGCCGGGCCGCGTTCAGCATGGCCGGTGCGATTCCCAATGATCCCGCCTGGGGACTCGCAGTGGCTAACGGTGCCCGGACGCCGGCGGTGCCGCTCGCGTTCGTACCGTTCGCGCAATTGCCGCACATCGCACCCGCGCGCGCTGCGCTGGCCGTGAATTCCAATAACCTCGCCTACGGAGCCGGCTACCCTTTCCGTCTGGGCCCGTACTTCAGCGCACCCTATCGCGCGGCCGAGGTCGAGCGACGCCTGCACGCTCTGCCGAAGCTCGACGTGGAGGCGTCGCGCGGGATACAAGCGGACACGACGTCGCTCGCCGAGGCCGAGTTGGCGCGCATGTGCGTGACGGCACTGAAGAAGAGCGGCGCCGATCGCGATCCCGGCATCGCGCCGTCCTATGCCGCGCTCAACGTGTTCGTCACGTCGGAGAACGGGAACGTCGCGCCGGCTTCGAAAGGCGCGACCGTCATCCAGCGCGTGCGCTTCGTCGCGACGCGCGACCTGATCGCCGCGCACATGAGCGCAGCGACCGCCAACAATTACCTGCGCGATGGTCCGGCGTTCGTCACGCTGATGCGCGCGCTGCGCGAACATCCGCGCGGCTGGTTCCCGCACAACGATCCCGCGGCGTTTCTCGTGAACGCGGTGCGCGAGACGGTCCCGCTCTTCGGCGGCCGTGATGCCGTCGCAACGCCGTACGGCACGGCCTATGCGGTCGTTGCGCAGCATCCGTTTGCCGTGTTCAACTGGCACTTCTGGGATGCGCCGTCATTCCCGGGCAGCGGCGGCAGCTACGCGCCCGCCGTGCAAGCCATCGCGCTCGGCCAAAGCTTCCGCGCGGTGTGGGACGTGGGCAACTGGGACGCCGGCGGCATCGATCTCCCGCTCGGCGAATCCGGCGAACCCGGCTCGCCCCACTACACCGACGCCGCGCCCGCCTGGCTACGCCACGACCTAACCCCACTACCCTACACCGACGCCGCCGTAACCCGCGCCGGCGTCGCCACCCTAACCCTAACGCCGTAACGACTGGTGCTAGGGCTTTTTCAATCCGGCTCGGGTTAGCCAGTATTCCCAGCCGCGTTGGAAGGCGGGGAGTTCGGGGTGGACGGGGCCGGCTAGTTCGACTTCGCCCGGTGAGGATATCTTGACGCTGCCGCCGAGCAGTTTTGCCGTGGTGAGAATGCGCGCGTTCTTCGGCAGATAGATCGCCGTGCTGACCGCGTCTTGGAGGTGGTTGCCCGCGACGGCGAAGCCGTGGCCGCGCATGAGGGCGACTTTGTCGCGGCCGAGAGCTGCGGCGAGGTCGGTGCCTTGCGCGACGTTGGTCACGAGCATGTTCGTATCGCCGAACTTATCGCGAATATCCCACACGGGCACGTGGTTGCCGATACACGCCGCCTGGTGCCAGACCGGCTGCAGCGCGACCGAACTGATCGAATATGGGATCACGTCTTCCTGGTGCGAGTGCACGACCGAGATGACGTCGGGCCGCGCTTTGTAGATCGAGCCGTGGATGAAGCGTTCGAGATAGGGCGGCCGCTTGTCGTCGCCGACGACTTCGCCGTCGAGCGTGAACTCCATGATGTCCTCGACGCTCACGAGTTCGGGGCTGCGCGAGCGCGAGAGCAAGTAGTGCGCCGGATTGTCGGGATGCCGCATGCTGACGTGGCCGTAGCCGTCGAGCACGCCTTCGCGCGCGAGGATGTGGTTGGCGGACATGACGTCCCATTTCGCTTGCGCGATCGTGTCGGTTGCAGTCACTGAACGGTTAACCCCAGACTTTTTTGGCGACGTCGTGAACGAGTTTCATCTTGGCCCATTGCTCGTTTTCGGCGATGACGTTGCCTGACGACATCGACGCGAAGCCGCACTGCGGGCTGAGCGCGAGCTGATCGAGCGGCAGATACTTGGTCGCCGCGTCGATCCGCTTCGCGAGCGAGTCCGCGTTTTCGAGCGTGCCGAGTTTCGTCGTGACCAATCCGAGCACGACGATCTTGCCCTTGGGCACGAAACGCAGCGGCTCGAACGAGCCCGAGCGCTCGTCGTCGTATTCGAGCAAAAAGCGGTCGACGTCGAGCTGGGTGAACACTTTCTCGGCGATGTTGTCGTAGCCGCCTTGCGCGTACCAGTTGCTCTTGTTGTTGCCGCGGCAAAGGTGGATCGCCAGAATCACGCCCGGCTTGCGGGCTTTGCGGAAACCCAGGTTGTCGGAGGCGATCGCCTCGTCGAGCAATCCGTCGAGGTCGTCGCTGTACTCGGTGCGCAAGAACGTGCGCCACTTCTCATCGAGATAGTAGCTGTAGCGCGGCGCATCGATCTGGATGTACGCGACGCCTTCGTTGGCCAGCGCTTCCATTTCGCCGGCGATGATCGCGGCGACGTCGGCCAAGAACGGCTTGTAGGTGGGATACGCTTTTTCGCTCGCACCTTTGCGATATGCGATCGCCGGGAACTGGTTGGCGCTGGGCAGCGTCATCTTGACCGCGCCGGGCGCATTCTTCAACAGAAACGTCGACTCGTATTCGGTCAGGCGCCGCTTCTGCGTGATCTTCGCCGTCACGACGTCGAGCAGCGGCTGCGTCTTGCCGGTATTTTTCGTTGCCGCGTTCGTCCACGTGCGCGCATCGGCGTCGCTGCTCGAGAACCCGTCAACGGCCTCTACGAGGTCCGACATGAAGCCTTCGCGGCGCAGTTCGCCGTCGGTGAAGATCTCGAAACCGAGTTCTTTCTGCTTCGCGATGATGCGTAGAATCTCGCGATCCTCGAGCGCGCGCAACTCGGGCGAGCCCGGCTTTTCTTCGCGCATCCGGAGCAATTCCGGCGGACGCAAGAAGCTGCCGAGGTGATCGGCACGGAAGGCGTTTTTAGTCAGTGTCGTTGCCATGCCCGGGCGTTCTAAACCAGGCTCGCGCAGGCCTCGGTGATTTCCGGATGGCGGAAGACGTAGCCGGCTGCGAGTGCCGCTGCGGGTACGACGCGCTGACCCTCGGTGACGATCGAGGCGCCCTCGCCGAAGAGGAGCTTGATCCCGAACTCGGGTGCCGGAAGGATGGCCGGCCGGTGGACGGCGGCGGCAAGCGCTCGCGTGAAGTCACGGTTTTTCACCGGATTCGGTGCGGTGGAGTTGAGCGTTCCGCCGTAGCTGTCGATCGCCAGCAAGTAGATCCCGACGTGATCGTCGAGATGTACCCACGACGTCCATTGCTCGCCGCTCGCGACCGGTCCGCCGAGGCCGGCGCGGAAGAGCGGTAAGAGCGGGCCCAACGCGCCGCCGTCGCGGCCGAGGACGAGCCCGGTGCGCACGATCGCGACGCGCATGCCGAGCGCACCGGCGCGCGCGGCTTCGTCTTCCCACGCAACGCACACGCGCGCGAGAAAGTCGTCACCCGGCGGGCTCGTCTCGGTGAACGTTGCGGTGCGGCTCATGCCGTAGTAACCGATGGCCGATGCGCTGACATAGGCGTTCGGCCGCGCATCGACGCGTTCGAGCGCCGACAGGAATGCGTGGGGCAGATCGACGCGCGAACGCGCGATCTCACGCTTGTAGTCATCCGTCCAGCGTCCGATGACCGGCGCGCCGGCAAGATTCACCACGACGTCGCTGCCGCTCGCCGATTCGGCGGCGCGGGCGGGATCGCGCAACGAAACCGCGCGCACGTCGTCACCGCGCGCTTGCAGTGCCGCGCCGAGCGCGCGTCCGACGAAGCCGGATGCCCCCAGGATGGTAACCTTCATGGCGCTAGTGCGCGATCAGCGCGCCGGCGGCGTCGACGGCGGAGCGAGCGCGGCCGACGGCCAGGTCGACGGCGTTTTGATCGCCTTCGCTGATCGCGCGCGCGACGTCCGGAAACGTGATTCCGGTATCTCCGTCGACGCCGTAGCCGATGAGATCGAGCGACCGGGCGGCTTGTAATTCGCGGTCGGATGCATTGCCCGTGGCCACCCGTTTCGTTGCGGCATCGTGGCGGTTCGCGCTCGCGGCGAAGCGCCGGATCGATGTTTCGAAGCCGTGCACGTCGAGGCTCACGTGACGCGAGCGCGCAGCTAGGGCGAGCCGGCGCAACGCGGCGTCCATCGGACCGACGTAGGCGTTGAAGTGATACGGCACGACGTCCGCGTCGGCGAGCCGCAACACGGCGACGCCGTAGAGCTGCGCGGCCGCGCGATGCAGATCGAATTGCGGGTCGCTGATCGTGCGTGCGTACTGCAGCGTGTCGTAGCTCGAATGATACGGCCCGAACGGACCGCTGAACGTTGCGTTCGCGCTCGGCGTGCCGGCGCCGAACAGGAACGGTGCGCGATCGATGCCGCCGTTGCCGCGGTCGATCGGCGGCAGCGCGCCGCGCGTGCGGAACGCATAGCGATCGTAGATCGTGCCGCCGGGACGCGCCGGATCGTCCACCACGTGCGAGGCGTCGGCGATCGTCGGTGCGATCGCGGCCACCGCGTCGGCGCCGAACGTTCCGCCGGTAATGCTGGGCTCGGTATTCAGGTAGGCGATCGAGGTGTCACGGATCTCGTCGCCGTGGCGCTTCAGATACGCGAGCGAACCGTACGAGCCGAGCTCCTCGCCGTCCCATGCGGCGAGCACGATCGTGCGCCCGGGTACCCAGCCGGTATGCGCGAGGTAGCCGAGACCGCGTGCGGTCTCGAGCAGCGTCACCGTACCGCCGCCGCCCGCGCCGATGCCGTAGACCCACGCGTCGCGCTGCGCGCCGAGCACGAGCTCTTGGCCCGGGATGCTGCCGTGCAGAATGCCGACCGTATTCCAAAGCGTCGTGGTCTTGCGGACCATTTCGACGACCATATGAATGAGCGCCGGGCCGCGGGCGAACGGGTAGGTGACGGCCATGCCGCCGGCCCAGGGGCGGGCTCCGGCGGGGCCCTTCAGCGAGCCGAGCAAGATGCGCGCGTTGGCGGCCGAGACCGGGATGACCGGAATCGTGACGCCTTCGCCGACGCTGCCGCGCTGCACGGAATTCACCGGCCGCCAGGGACCGTTGGGGCTCGTCATACCGCGCGAGGCACCGTCTTCGAGCGGATCGTCGTAGAGGACCGCCCCGGCCGCGCCGTGAGCTTGCGCCCGGCGCACGAGGCCGCCGCGGCTCTCCGAGCCGAGCCGGATCAGGACGATCGCGCCTTTCGGATCGACGTTGTGCGCGGCGAGAAGGGCGTAGTCGGCCGGCATGCCGTGGGCCACGTACACGAGCGGGGCCCGCACGTCTCCGTCGGCGCTCCCGGCGATGAACGGCAGGCCGACGGCGGCGTTCCCCGTGTCGGGATCGTTCGGATCGGGCAGCTCCCGCAGGTCGAGGCCGATGGCGGCTACGAAGGGCGGCCGCGGCGTCGGCGACACGCCCGGTGCCGGCGCTTGTGCGGCACCTGCCTTGGCTGCGGCGGCGGCTTGCTTTTCGCGGATGATCCGGCGCCTGGCGATCGAGTAGTAGGCGGGAAATTCGGGTTCGGCGCCCCCGGCGCGACTGCCGCTGCCGCCGATTTCGAGGATGAGTTTCTTCGGCACGTCGATGCGCGCCGTCAGGGTCTCCATCGTCGTGTCGAAGCCGGCTTCTTTCAACTTGTCGCGGACGTAGAGGGCGAGCTTGTAATCGCCGGCGGAACCGGCATAGTGCGGCTGAGCGGCGAGCGCCGCGGCGGCTTCCAGCGCGCCGGCCGAACTGGGGATATCGAGAAAGCGGTCTTCCAGCGCGAACTCGGCGTCGCTGTTCGCGACCGTATAACCGTAGATCTGCGTGTGCGGCGGTGCTGCTGCGAGCAATACGCACGCGCAAGCGACACCCAGAACACGGGCAGCTTTCATGCTGTGCGCCGTTGAACGGCGCAGCCCGGTCGTCCTCTCGGCCTCACAGCGCGGCGAGGACGGCGGCGCTCTCTCGATCGAGCCGCTGCTCGTAGACCTTCGGATGGGTGAGGTAGAAGAGGCACATCGCCCGCAGCACGAATTCGTGCCACTCGCCGTGGGCGAGCGCCCGCAATCGCTCGCTGGTGGTGCGGACTAGCCGCCTGACGCGTTCGACCGCGATGGCGCTCGACGGATAACAAGCGACGAAGTTCAATTCGCGATGTTCCCGATCTTCGGCTTGATCGATGAAGTAGTCGAGCAAGATGTGCACCGCCGAAACGTTGGGAAAATACGCGGCGACCGTCGAGTCGATCGCGCGCGCGTCGATGCGCGGCTGCAGCGCGAGATATATCAGCGCGAACACCGGCAGCGACGAACCGCAAGCGGCGGCGAACTCCCACCAGTAGAGCCCGGGGAAGGCTTCGGCGTGCTCGGCATACCAGGCGCTGCAGACGTCTTCGCGTACGGCGGCGTCGCCGTGCTTGAGCGTTTGCAGCTGCGCGTAGTAGCCGGCGATTTGCGCCAGCGCTTCGCGCACCGCCGCGTAGTGCGGCACGAGCGCGAGCTCGCGGCGCACGTCGTCGACGAGCGAAGCCAAATAGCCGCCGTCGTCGCCGGCCGGACCGTCGCGATAATACGCTCCGGGCGTGCGGCGATCGTCCAGTGCATCGAGCAATGCGCCGTGCAGCGTGGCGAACGCGGTTTGCGAAACGCCGGGCAAACGGTCGCAGAGGTTATCGAGGTAGTCGTAGATCGTTTCGAGCGAGGCGACGATGCGAACGTACCGCGTCGCGTCGGTGCCCGGCAGAAACGTGGCAAGAATGCATCCGCCCTGTACGTGAAAGGCCTTGCCGTCGATCGAGGCCAGCGCCTGTTCGCGCAATTCCGGCGCGGGAATCGCCGCCGCGCGCTCGCGGATTGCCTCAAGCGCGCGCGATGCGCGCGGCACCACGCGGATCAGAAAACGCGCCATCGATGCGAGGCCGCGCGGGCCGAGGCGAATCAAGCGCGCGAAGCGATCGGGCGAGTGCAGCACCGTCGTCACGACGACGCGCACGTCGTGCAGCAACGCGTTATATCGCGCCGACATACCGTCCCGGTGACATGATCCCGGCCGGATCGAACTGCGCTTTGATCGCGCGCATGGTAGCGATGGTGCTGGGCTCGGAGCCCCAAGCGTCGATCGCCCCGCGCAAGCGTTCGCCGCCGGCGAGCACCGTGGCGCGTTCGAATGCGGCGCGCACGCCCGCATCGAGCGCGGCGAGGTTTGCGGCGAACGTGGCGATCGTGCGCGCCGAGAAACGCAGGATCGCATCGCCCGTGCGCAAGTCGGCGATGCTCTCGGCGTGCAGGCCGTTTCGTCGCGCGAGGCTTTCGCTCGTGCGCGTGCGGGCCCAGGCCGTCGACGGCAAACCGGTCGTGCGATAGGTGAGCATCCGTTCGCCGGGCGCCTCGATGTATGCGTCGATGACCTCGCCGAAGAGCGCTTCGGCCTCGGCGCCGTCGTGGAGCAGCGTTTCGGCGATGCCCGCGCGGCCGAGCGCCGAGCGTGCGTCGCGCGTGCCGCGCTCGACGACCGCTTCCGTCCCTTCAAACAGCAGTACCAGTCGCAAGCCCGCGCCGGGATAGCGTGCGATGCGCGAGTAGCCGTCGATGACGAGCGCGGCGGTGGGTTCGATCGCGAGGCCGCCGATTGCGGCCAGCGAGCGTTCGCGCAAGTCGGGCGCCAGCGCGGCGATCGCGAGGCGGCGCACCGGCGGTCGCGGCAGCGTTTTGAAGTTGCCACGGACGATCACGCCCAACGTGCCGAGCGAGCCGATGTAGAGCTTGCTCATGTCGTAGCCGGTGACGTTCTTGACCACCATGCCGCCGGCCCGCGCGAGCGTGCCGTCGGTGAGCGCGATCGTCGAGCCGATGACGAGATCGCGCGCGCGGCCGTACGCGGCCCGGCGCGGTCCGGCCCAACCGGAAGCTAAGGTGCCCCCGGCCGTGGCGCGCGCGGGCAAGGGTGCATCGAACGGGATCCACTGTCCGTGCTCGGCCAACACGCGCGCGATCTCCGCCAGCGTTGTGCCGGCTTCGATTCCGGCGGTCATATCACGCGGATCGTAGTCGCGAATGCCGCGCAGCGCGCTCGTGTGCAACGCGACGTCGCAGGTGCGCGGCGCGTTGCCGAGCGTCTGCAGCGTCGCACCGCCGACGGTAACGACGGCCGCGCGATCGCGCGCACAGGCCGCGAGCGCAGCCGCGGTGTCGGCCGCGTTCGCCGGCGTGATGATGCGGGGCGCGACGTGGACCGTCATGCGAGGGCGGCGGCGCGCACTTCGCCGCATACCGCACCGGTCGGGAAGATCTTGTCCGGGTTGAACAGCGCTTGCGGATCGAAGACGTTGCGCACGCGGCCCATCGCAGCGAGGTCGTCGGTGTTGAACACGAGCGAGAGCGAGTCGCGTTTTTCGTGACCGATGCCGTGCTCGCCGCTGATCGTTCCGCCCATCTCGATGCAGGTTGCGAGGATCTCGGTGCCGGCTTCCACGACCGCGCGGACCGCGCGTTCGTCGCGGCGGTCGAAGCAGAGCAGCGGGTGCAAGTTGCCGTCGCCGGCATGAAAGACGTTCCCGACTTGCAAGTCGTACGCGTGCGAGATGCGCTCGATCTCGTGCATCACGGCCGGCAGTTTGGTGCGCGGCACGCACGCATCTTGGATGTAGTAGTTGGGCGCGATGCGGCCGAGCGCGCCGGCCGCGCCCTTGCGCGAGGCCCACAACGCTTCGCGTTCGGCGGGGTCGGCCGACGAACGCCACGACAGCGCGCCGTGCTGTTGCGCGATACGCGCGATCGCCGCTTCGCCGGCCGCCATATCGTCGCGCGGTCCCGCGATCTCGACGAGCAGCACCGCGCCCGCGTCCAGCGGAAAGCCCGCGTGATAGTGCGCTTCGACGGCCGAGGTGATCAGCTTGTCCATGATCTCGAGCGCGGTCGGCACGATGCCGGCCGCGATGATTGCCGAGACGGCCTCGGATGCCGACTCGACGTCGGGAAAGGCGGCGAGGCCGACGCGCACGGATTCGGGCAGCGCCATCAGCCGCACGTCGACCGCGGTTACGAGCCCCAGCGTCCCCTCCGAACCGACGAGCAGCCCGGTTAGGTCGTAGCCCGAGTCGTCTAGCGATGTGTGGTGGATCACACCCTGGCCGTCGACGTACTCGACACCCAGCACGTGGTTGGTCGTGGTGCCGTAGGACAGGCAATGCGGACCGCCGGCGTTCGTGCCGACGTTGCCGCCGATCGTCGAGACTTTCTGGCTCGACGGATCGGGCGCGTAGAAGATGCCGTGGGTGGCGATGGCGCGCGAGAGGTCCAGGTTGATCAGGCCCGGCTGCACGCGCGCGCGCCGGTTTCGGACGTCGAGTTCAAGGATGCGGTTCATCCGTACCATCGACATGACGAGCCCACCTTGCGCCGGGATCGCCCCGCCGCACAATCCCGAACCCGCGCCGCGCGGCACGACCGGTACGCCGCACTCGAAGGCGATGCGCACCGCGAGCGCCGCCTCGCGCACGTCGCGCGGGATCACGGCGACGCTGGGGAGCTGCCCTTCGCTGTACGCGTCGAACGCGTAGACGGCAAGGTCTTCCCGGGAGCTCCGCACGGTGTCGGGCCCGAGCGCTTCCAGGAGGCGTGAAGCGAGCGACGTCACCATAGTGGCGGGCTACGAAGGGCGCGCGACTTCTTCCTGGAAGTGCGACGCTCGTCCGTGTTCAACATTCGTAGACCCGGCGCCGGAGGCGATGCCGCTCCGTCGTCGTCAAAGGCCGATCAAAAGCGCGCGAGCTATCGTGCCTCGATCGAATTTCCGATCGTCTACATCGTCGACGGTCGCGAAGGCACGCGCACCGCAAGTGCTAACGATCTCAGCGTCGGCGGTCTGCGCTTGCTCGGCGATGAAGACTTCACCAAAGACACGGTGATCGATTTCCGGTTCACGCTGCCGACGGCCGAAGTCAAAGACGTCTTTCTCGAAAAAGAAGTTACGGAACGCACCGCGTTCGGCGAACGCAAGCGCCGCGTGAAGACGCCGCCGACGCCGTTCGAAGAGTTCGACTTGGCCGGCAAGATCGTGATCGCGTTCTACAACTTGCGCACGCAGCGCTTCGCGCACGGCGTGCGGTTCCTGAACCTGCCGGATCGGACCGCCGACGAGATCCAGCGCTTCATCCATCTCTACCAGCTCAAGCAACTGCGCGAGCGAGCGGAACGCGACAACGAGGACTAGAACGACCGTCTAGCCATGAGCCGTATCATCCGCGCCGTTTTAGCCGTCGTCGTTATCGCTGTTGTCGTCGGCGGCGTGCTGTACTGGCGCGGCATCATCGGCCGGCCGGCCGCCAAGACGGCGAGCACAACCGCACCCGGGGCGAAAGCGTCGGGGGCGAAGCCGAGCGCATCAGCGACACCGTTCGTTACGCCCTCAGGCGCTCCGGTCGTCGGCGCCGACCTCGATCCCGCGGCCATCGGTCCGTTCGACCTCCGCTTGGAGAAGGTCAATCAAATGGCGCACAAGCGCATCGTCACCAACGCCGAGTATCACGATTCCGATGACGGTACGCGCTACTTCGTTGCGATCGTAACCTCGTGCAAAGACCTCAATGCGATCTGGCCGATCGACAAGGGCGTCCTGGCCGAAAAAGTCGAGGGCCCGCTCCGCCTCAAGAGCGACTTCGCGACGTTCTCGTTCGTGGAATACTTCCAGCAAGGCCAGTGGGGCGTCCAGTCCTGCGAGGGCGTGACGTAGCTGTCCCTCGACAAGCTCGGGATGACATTTAGTAAATGAGGTAGCGCGCGCGGATCGTGCGGTAGGCGCTTAGGCCGGACTCCCATGAGGCGACGATGTCGTCGGGTGAGGCGCCGCTGAGCAGGGCGAGGCGCACGGTGTCGGTGCCCCAGTCGCGATCGAAGTTGGCCGGTTTGCCGATGTGCAGTTTTCCTTGCGCGCGCGCGGCCGCCAGCAGCTCGACCGCGGTGCGGACATTGGGGAAAACGTGCGGATCGTCGACGTGGATCTGCACGCCGGCCAGCGTTTTGCCAGCCCAGAACCCGCGCTGCGGCACCCAGTCGAGCGGCTCGAAGCGCGCGCCCGGAATTTGGCGCGCGGTCAGCGTGCGCGCGAAAGCCGCGGCGTTGAATTCGTAACCGCCGGCATATTCGAACGGGCGATCCGTGCCGACGCCGTTGTTCACGCCGCCCTCGTCGATCAGCCCGGTGGCCAAATAGACGATCGGCGTGAACGCGTACGGCACGTTGGGCGAGGTCGGCGTCCAGCGCAGGTGCGTGTCGGTCCACAGCATGTCGCGCGACCAGCCGCGGATGGGAACGACGCGCAGCTTCGCGCCGATCCCGAAGTGGCCGTTGAACAACTGCGCCAACTCACCGATCGTGCAGCCGTGGCGTTCGGGAATCGGATAGAGTCCGATGAACGATTTGTAGGCGGGGTCGAGTACGGGCCCTTCGACGCGCAGACCGCCGATCGGATTCGGCCGGTCGAGCACCCAGATTTCCTTGCCGTACTGTTTCGCCGATTCCATCACGTAGGCGAGCGTCGACATGTACGTATACGGGCGCGCGCCGACGTCTTGGATGTCGAACACCAGCACGTCGATGCCATCGAGCATGCGCGCGCTCGGGTGGCGCGTCTCGCCGTAAAGGCTGTAGACGGGCAATCCGCTGCGCGGATCGGCGTACGAGGGCACGTAGGTGCCGGCATCGCGGTCGCCGCGCAAGCCGTGCTCCGGCGCGAACAGCGCTTTCACGCGAATTTGCGGATTCGCGCGCACGGCATCGACGACCGTCGTGCCGTTGGAGAGCACGCCGCTCGCGTTCGTCACGATGCCGATCGTCCGGCCGTTCAGCTCGCGCCACGTTTCGGCGACGAACACGTCGTCGCCCGGCAACACGTGCGGCTCGGCCGCGCGGGCGACCGTCGGCGTTGCGAGTGCGGCGGCGGAACTTGCGATGAACGTGCGGCGATGCATTAGCGGACCCCGATGAACTTGTGCGTTTGTAATGAGAGACGGTACCGGGCGGGTTCGTGTTTGGCGGCCTCGATCGCGAGCGCGATGTTGGCGGCCTTGTTGCCTTCGGGTTGCAGAAACAGCGGCGTCGCCGGCGGAAATGCCGCGGCCCACGCATGCGGCACGCTGCCGTCCACGATGAGCTTCGCTTCGTTCGCGCGCGCGGCCATCTTAGGGTGCAGCCGCTCTTTCGGCGACACCGTCAGCCACACGCCGTCGGGCAACGTTACGTCGATCGTGCCGTTCGATTCGATGTGCACGCGCCGGCCCTCGGCGCGCAGCGCGTCGATTAGCGCAACCGTCGCCGTTTGCGCGAGCGGTTCGCCGCCGGTGATGATCACCATCGGACAGTCGCCGCCCTCCGCGCGCACGCGCGCGACGACGTCGTCGACGCTCGCGACGAACTTCAGCGCGTAGTCCGTATCGCAAAAATTGCAGGCGAGATTGCAGCCGGCTAACCGGACGAACACGGCCGGCGTGCCGGTCCACGTGCCCTCACCCTGTACGGAGTAGAAGATTTCGGCGAGTTGCAGCGTCACGCGAGCAGCGGATCGTCCGCGCGCAGCACGGCGCAGGCATTGGCGGTTTCCCACAGCGTCAACTCATTCAGCCCCGGGAGTTCGGGGGCGAGACGGCGCCAGATCCAGACCACGATGTTTTCGCTGGTCGGGTTCTCGATCGTATCATTGAGGTGCGTGTGGTCGAGTTTATCGATGACCACCGACCGCACCGTGCGCGCGAGGTCGTCGAAATCCACCACCATACCGGTGGCCGGCCCGCCGGCCTGCAGCGGGCCCGCGACGCTCACGTCGAGACGGTACGAATGGCCGTGCAGCCGGGAGCATTTTCCGGCGTGGAACGGCAGCACGTGCGCGGCTTCGAACGCGAATTGTTTGCGGATCAGCACGACATGCGTTTTTCCGTGTCCCGGCGAACGCGGCCTCCGATGGTAGCCACGAATCGCAAGCGCTTAGTCGAAATGCCGGTCCACGGCGAGGTCGCCGCACCGAGCGTCCCCGGGGCCATCTACGACGTCGGCCACGACGGCGTGGCGCGCGTTCTGCCGAGCGTGGGCGGCATCTCGCTCAACGTGCGTGTCGGCGACGGCGCGTTCGCGTTCGTCGGCGACCATATCGAGCCGGGAGTCAGCACCCGTCATCCCGACGACAAGGTCAACATCGGCTACTGCGTCTACGCGAGCGTGGGCAACCGGGCGACGATCCTCAGCGGAGAGGCTAAGGGCGAACGCGGGACCGTAACCGGGAAGCACGGCGGGATCGAACACGTGATGATCGATTTCACGCCCGAAATCATGGAGCGCATGGCGCTCGGCGACAAGATCGCCGTCCGCTCGGTCGGCCTCGGGCTCGAACTCGAAGACGCGGGCGACGTGCGCGTCTTCAACTGCGACCCCGACTTGCTCGAGAAGCTCGTCGTCAAGCGCGCTGGCGGCAAATTCGAAGTGCCGGTCGCACGGTTCGTGCCGGCCGCGATCATGGGCTCCGGTCTCGGACGCGCCACCGTTGCGCGCGGCGACTACGACATCCAGTGCTTCGATCCCGTGATGGTCAAGGAATACGGGCTCGATGAACTCCGCTACGGCGACATCGTGGCGATCGTCGACGCCGATCATAGTTACGGCCGTATCTATCGTACCGGCGCCGTCAGCATCGGCGTCGTCGCGCACGGTTCGTCCGACATCGCCGGCCACGGACCGGGCGTCACCTCACTGCTCACCTCACCGAGCGGTGCGCTCGTGCCCGAACTCGACGCCGGCGCAAACCTCGCGTCGCTTCTCAATCTGCGCTAACTCGTTTTGCGCGAGCGCTTGACGTAGAGCGCGCCCGAACGGTAGTCGAAGAAGAGATCGTAGGCGTGGAGAAGGTCGGTACCGGCGGTTCCGTCGATGTCTTCCGAGCCGAGGTTGGCGTTGGTGACGTCGACGACCGGATCCAGCAGCGGCAACGCGGCGATGTCGAACGTCTTCAAGTGCACCGTTTCGGCGGTTCCGGTGCCGCCCAGACCGCGGAATTGCGCGACCTGCGCCGACGGGTCGATCGGCGCGTCGGCGCGCGAGGCGAAGAGCGGGGTGAACACCGAGCGGTTCGCGCCGGTATCGAGCACGACGCGCCCGGTCACGGCATCGGCGCGTGCGCGCACGACGGGCGTACGGTCGTCGAGCGCGATCGGGATCGTCGCTGCATCGGCCGGCGGCTTGAACGTGCCGGGCGCGATGGCGTTGGCGACGCCATGATCCAGATCGACATGGACGATCGTATCCATGAAGAAATCGAAGCCCAGCAAGCCTGCGATGTGAGTGTGATCGTCGAGATGGAACGGCACCGGCACGACGCGCGCGACGACGGAGCGCATCCGTAGCACGCCGACTCCGAGCTGCGGCACGATGCCGGTGGTTTCGGTGAACGTGCCGATCGTCGCACCGACGCGCGAACCGTACGTCTCGAGGTGCGCGTCGTCGACGATAGATGGATCGATCACGATTCCGGCGGCGCCCGAATCGAGCAAGAAGTCGTAGTCTTTTAGTCCGATGTGCACTTTGACGACGCACAGCCCGTTGACGACGCGCATCGGCAGATGCATCGTCGTGACGCCGGCCGGAAATTCAACCAGCGTACGGCGGTTCGGCGGGATATCCACGTCGCGCGGATCAGGGGTGAGGTCGAGCGTGCGCGAGAGGAGCGAGAGATCGCGTTCGTTGCCGTACGAATCGATGCTGCGCACGTGCGAGGGTTCGGCGATGCCGTCGAAGGTGCGATAGCCGTCGAACGTCACCGTGAAGCGGCGGCCGCGCTCGACGTATTCGCGCCGCACGACGTTGGCCGTGCGCTTGTCCAGAAAACGCCACTCGTGACGGCCGCCCGGCGGATTGAGTTCGACGACAAAGGCGTTGAGGGGCACCGATTCGCCGATCAACCGCACGTCGCGCGGATCGCTGTCGGCGAGCCATGCCGTATCGCTGCGGGCATCGCGGTTTTCATGCACGCCGGCGTACGTGTAGGTGATCCCGTTGCGCGTTTGCTGCCAGTAGGTGCCGCCGTGGATGCCGGACTCGTAGAAGAAAGGCCCCAGCAGCGTGATGTCGCGCTCGTCACGGCCGAGCCGGAACACGTGATACGTGCCGGTCATCCGGTCTTGCGTCAAACGCCATTCTTCGATGATCGTTGCAGCGCGCGTGCGCTCGTGATCGTGAGTTTTGGCGTAGAGCGCGCGAACTTGCGCCAGCGACGTGCTGGTGGCGATCAGTCCGCCCGGCGGCTCGTCGACGGCTGCAGACGCGCTGCCGGCCGTCAGTGCGGCGAACGCGAGCACGCAGATGAGGGTGCGCATCACGCTAGGACAAACGAAAAAAGTGTTCGCGCGGTTCGTCAGAGCGCGCCCGACGGCCCCATCGCTTCGAGGCGCTTCTTCACGTCGGTCAGGAAGCCGATCGCCACGGCGCCGTCCACCACGCGGTGGTCGAGTGAGAGGCACACGTTCATCATCGAGCGGATCGCGATTGCATCGTTGCGGACAACCGGCCGCTTGACGACCGATTCCATCGTTACCATGCCCGCTTGGCCCGGCACGAGGATCGGCGCGGAGAGGATCGAGCCCGACGCGCCGTTGTTGTTGACGGTGAACGTCCCGCCGCTGAGATCGTCGACGTCGAGCTTGCCGCGCCGGGCCTTGTCGATCAGCGCGCCGGCCGCGAGCGCGATGCCGCGAATCGAGCGTTCTTCCGTATTGCGCACGACCGGGACGACGAGGCTCCCCTCCGTTGCGGTGGCGATGCCGAGGTTGACATGTTTGTGCACCGCGATGCCGGCTTCATAGAACGACGCGTTCATCATCGGAAACTTCCGCAGCGCTTCGGTGACCGCGAACATGAAGAACGGCAGCAATGTCAGCTTGACGCCGTGCTCGCGCTCGAACGCATCCTTGACGGCGGTGCGCCACGCCCAGAGGTCGGAGACGTCGACTTCGACCATCGTCCACGCGTGCGGCGCCGTCTGCGCCGACTCGACCATGCGCCGCGCGATCAGCCGGCGCGCCGGTGAGAGCGGGATCATCTCGCTATCGTCCGCTTGAAGGTGCGCGCTGTGGTGCCACACCGGGTGGCGGTCCCTCGACGATGCGCCCGGACGGCGCTGCGCTCGGGATGTCAGGTGGGCGCGGGGCGGTGGCGGCGGCGACGATGTCGGCGGCGGTGACGCGGCCGTTTGCACCGCTGCCGCTTACCGATGCGATGTCGACGGCGTGTTCGCGCGCGAGGCGGCGCACGGCCGGTGACACGCGCAAGCCGTTTGCGCTCGCGCCGTTGGTGTAGCCGTTGGTTGGCGGAGCGGACGGAAGGGTCGTTGGGTGGCTGCCCCTCGACGAGCTCGGGGTGACAACGTCACGCTGCGCCTGCGGTGCGGGCGCCGCTGCGGGCGGTTGCGGTGCACGAGCGCCTACTTCGTCGATGATGGCGATTGGGGCGCCGGTAGGGACGGTCTCGCCTTCGGCGACGATCAGTTCGCGGATCGTGCCGGCGACCGGTGAGGGAACGTCGGCGTTGACTTTGTCAGTCGATACCTCGACGAACGCTTCGTATTTCTCGACGTTCTCGCCGGGCTTCTTGAGCCAGCGTGCGACCGTGCCTTCGGTGACGGTTTCACCGAGTTGCGGCATGCGGATCGTGGTGCTCAAAATTCTACCAGCGCGCGCATCGCATCGCGCATGCGGTCGGTCGAAATCATGAACGCGTCCTCGAGCGGTTTGGCGTAGCCCATTGCCGGAACGTCCGGACCGCACAAGCGCCGGATAGGAGCGTCGAGGTCGAACAGCGCCTCTTCCGACACCATCGCGCTGATCTCGGCACCGATGCCGCCGAACTTGTTGTCTTCGTGAATGATCAAGAGCTTGCGCGTCTTGCGCACGCTGGTAAGAATCGTGGTCTTATCCATCGGCCGGATCGAGCGCAGGTCGATCACTTCGATCGACAGCCCTTCGGTCTCGAGCTGTGCCGCGGCCTCGAGCGCTTGGTGCAAGTTGTAGCCGTACGAAACGACCGTCGCTTGCGTGCCCGTTTTCTTCACGTCGGCTTTGCCGATCGGGATCGTAAAGTGGCCTTCCGGCACTTCGCCTTTCACCGAACGGTACGTCTTCTTGTGTTCGAGGAAGAGCACCGGATCGGGATCCTCGATCGCTGCCGTCAACAACCCCTTGATGTCCCGCGGCGTCGACGGCGCCACGATCTTCAGCCCTGGCACGTGGTAGAACAGCGCTTCGATGGACACCGAGTGCGAGAGCGCCCCGTGCACTCCGCCGCCGTACGGCGTACGGATGACCAGCGGGCAACTGTAATCCCCGTTGGAGCGGTAGCGCGTCTTGGCCGCCTCGCCGACGATCTGGTTGAACGCCGGATAGATGAAGTCGGCGAACTGAATCTCCGCGATCGGCCGCAATCCTTGCATCGCCATGCCGACCGCGATGCCCACGATCGAGGCCTCGGCAAGCGGCATATCGATCACGCGCTTGGGGCCGAACTCTTCGAGAAATCCGGTCGTGATCAAGAAGACGTTGCCGCGTACGCCCACGTCTTCACCCATCACCAGCACGCGCTCATCGGCAACCATCGCATCGTGCAACGTCATACGCACGGCCTCGACGTTTGTAAGGCGCTGCGCCCCAGGCTGCGCGCCCCCCACTTCGTGGGTCATGGATTCGCTTCGCGAATCCCCCGACGCGTCCGAGCTCGCATCGAACCCTGGTACTGGTTCACGATCCTGCTGCGCTCGCTCCGGCACCATGTTAGTGGTGTCGCTCACTCGAGCCACGGCTCGTAGGCGGCGCCGGCATACAAATGCGTCGTCATGTCGTCGACCGACGGATAGGGCAGCGCTTCGGCATCGTCGGTGGCGTCGTTCGCGAGCCGCAGCACGTCGGCTTTCATCTTCGCGACGGATTCGTCAGTGATGAGGCCGGCTTCGAGCAAAACTTGCTGGTACTTCGGCACCGGGTCGTCGTCGCGCTGGTGCGCGAGTTCTTCGCGATCGCGATATACGCGGTCGTCATCGTCGGTCGAGTGGGCGAGAAGCCGGTAGCACTTGGCCTCGACCAGCGTCGGGCCGCCGCCGCTGCGCGCGCGGTCCATCGCGACCTTCATCGCGCGATAGGTGGCGATCGGATCGGTGCCGTCGCAAATTAGTCCCGGCAGCCCGTAGCCGGACGCTTTGTCGGCGACGTCGACGATCGCCATTTGCTTCGATTGCGGCGTCGAGATCGCCCAGCCGTTGTTCTGCACGAGAAAGACGATCGGTAATTTGTGAACGGCCGAAAAGTTGATCGCCTCGTGCCATTCGCCTTCGCTCGTCGCGCCCTCGCCGGTCGAACACAGCACCGCGCGTCCGCTCTCGCCATGATAGTTCAGCGCGTATGCGGCGCCGGCGGCGTGCGGGCAGTGCGCGGCGATGATCGATGAGATCGAGAGCACGCCGCGATCGCGCGCGGTGTAGTGGTTGGGAAATTGACGGCCGCCCGAGACGTCGGCTTCGCGCGCGAACATGTTGTTGAGCAGATCGAGCGGCGTGATGCCGACGCCGAGCACGAGGCCCAAATCGCGATAGTAGGGCGCGAGGATGTCGTTGCCGCGCACGAACGCCATCGCGGCGCCGGCCTGGAGCGCTTCGTGGCCTTCGCTGCCGAGGGCGAACGGGATCTTGCCTTGACGGTTCAACTGGAAGCCGCGGTTGTCGAGCTGACGCTGCAGCAGCATGTTCCAGAGCATCGCGACGAGCTGCTCGTCGCTGAGCCCGCCCCGATCGAGCGCTCGGGCCGTGACCGTTTTTGCCATTGGGCACCTATTTGCCGAAAGAGCCGCCGATACTCTGCCCGCGAGGGGCAGCCTGCGGGCCCTTGAACTGTGGGTACCCATGCCGGCACCGGAAACAATCCCGCACGATGAAATGGTCCGCGCGCGGCGCCGTTTGCATGTGAGCCCGGAACTCTCGCTGGTCGAGTTCGACACGGCGCGGTTCGTGGCCGATACGCTCGGCACGTACGGCCTCGACGAGGTACGCACCCAGATCGGCCAGACCGGTGTGCTCGGGACCCTGGTGGGCGGCCGGCCCGGACCAGTGACGCTGCTGCGCGCCGACATGGACGCGCTGCCGATCCGCGAGCTCAACGCCGTCGACTACGTCTCGGCCCGCGAGGGCGTGATGCACGCTTGCGGCCACGACGGGCACGTCGCGATTTTGCTTGCTGCCGCCAAGACCCTCGCCGAGCGCCGCAGCGAGATCGCCGGCACGCTGGTATTTTGCTTTCAGCCGGGCGAAGAGGGCGCGGCCGGCAACCGGCTGATGATCGAAGACGGCGCGCTCGAGAACCCGCACGTCGACCGGACCTTCGCGCTCCACCTCTACAGCGGGCTTGACGTCGGCCGGATCGGCGTCCGCGACGGCGCGTTTTTCGCCTCGGCCGACGAGTTCATCCTGACGATCCGCGGGCGCGGCGGGCACGGCGCGATGCCGCAGAATTCGGTCGACCCGATCGTGGCCGGCGCGCACATCGTCACGATGCTGCAGACGATCGTCAGCCGCGAGATCGCCCCCAAAGACCCGGCCGTGTTCACGGTCGGCCAGTTCACCAGCGGCACGACCTTCAACGTCATTCCCGACGAGGCGCTGCTCAAAGGGACGGTCCGGGCCTTCGACGCCGGGGTGCGGGCAAGTATGCCCGAGCGTCTGCGCCGGATCGCGGGCGGCCTGGCCGAGGCCCTGCGGGTCGAGATCGAGGTCGACTACCGTTGGTCGTACCCGCCGACGGTCAATGCCGTCGAGCCGAACGATGTGGTCCGCGCGGTCGGCCGGGAGCTGCTGGGGGCGGAAAACGTGGTCGAGCACGACATCGTGATGTGGGCCGAGGACATGTCGTTCATGCAGGAACTGCGCCCGGGCGCCTACTTTATCGTCGGCTCACGGGGCGGCGACGCCAGCGCGTACCCGCACCACAATGCCCGGTTCGACATCGACGAGCGCTCGCTTGACGTCGGCTACCGGATGATGGTCGCCTTGGGAATGAGTTCCTAAACAACGCGCATCCTAAGAAAGACGTCTTCATTTCGACCTTTGCCTAGTGACGGAACGAGGCCTAATGGCCTAAAGTAAAGGTTCAATGTCGAACCACGAGCGGGAGCCGGAGCACGACGCTTGCGGCGTCGGCTTCCTTGCCGACCTGTCCCATAAGGCATCCCACGACGTCATCAGCATGTCGCTCGAAGCAGCGGCGGCGATGGCGCATCGCGGCGCGCGCGCGGCCGACGGCCGCACCGGTGACGGCGCCGGCCTGCTGACGGAGACGCCGCGAGCGCTCTATTTGCGCGAGCTGACGCACGAACACGTGCGCATTCCGGAGCGCCACATCGGCGCGGTTTGCGTCTTCTTGCCGCGCGATTTCGACGAGGCCGCCAACGCCCGCGCCAAGATCGAAGCCGCCGTGCGCGTCGCCGACGTCGCGCCCCTGCGCTGGCGCGTTCCGCTGGTCAACGCCGACGTGCTCGGCGAATACGCGCGCCGCACCGCGCCGCCGTACGAACAGCTGCTGGTCGACATGGGTCCGGGCAACGTGCGCGAGCGCATGCGCGTCGTGCGCCAGCTCGTGTGGAAGACCGTGCGCGATATTGCCGGCGCCGTGCTTATCAGCGCGTCGGCGACGAAGGTCGTCTACAAGGCGCTGCTTTCGTCGGCTGAACTCGGCGAGTACTTCGCCGATCTGCGCAATCCGAATTTCGTTTCGCGCTTCGGCGTGTTCCATCAGCGCTTCAGCACCAACACCTCGCCGCAATGGCGCTTGGTGCAGCCGTTCAACTACATCGCGCACAACGGCGAGATCAACACGATCACCGGTAACCGCGCGTGGATGCAAGCGCGCGGCGTACCGGTCCGTCCGTGGGCCAGCGACTCGCTGAACTTCAACACCGCGATCGATGCGATGCTCGGTGCGGGTTACCGCATCGATGAAGCCGTCGACATGATGCTCTCGCCGTCGGTCGAACCGTCGGACGACCGCCTGCGCGCGTTCTACGACGCGCACATCCCGAGCGTCGAACCGTGGGATGGACCGGCGGCCATCGTTTTTGCCGACGGCGACACGGTCGGCGCGGCCCTCGACCGCAGCGGCTTCCGGCCGATGCGCTGGTGCCGCACGGAGTCGGGCAAAGTTCTAGCGGCGTCGGAAACCGGGGTCGTCGACTTCGGCGACGATCCGATCGTGCAGCGCGGACGCCTCGGCCCGGGCGACCGGCTCGTCGTGCGTTTTGCGTCGCATCAAGTCGTCACGCCCGAACAATACCGCGCCGAGCGCCGCGAACGCGCCGACTTCCGCTCGATCGTGAAGTCGTGGGAATTCCCACTGCCCGAACCCGTGCTGACGGGCACCGCGAACGATCCGTCGGTCGATCGCGATCTCGTGCGCTTCGGCTATAGCAAAGACGAACTCAAGGACGTCGTCAACGTCATCGCCTCGGGCGCCGGCGAGCCGGTGCTCTCGATGGGCGACGATGCCGCGCAGCCGTATCTCGAGCGCCGCATGCCGGTGGCCACGTATCTGCGCCAGAAATTCGCGCAGGTCACGAACCCGCCGATCGATTCGGTGCGCGAAGGTTTCGTGTTCGACATGCGCGCGTGGGTCGGTTCGGGCGACACCAACGGCGACGTGCCGTCGTTCGGCTCGATTGTGATGCTCGAAACTGCCGTACTCGACGAAACGGCGTTCGACGATCTGCGCTTCGATGCGCGCTTGGTGCAGCACCGCATTTCGCTCGAACTCGGTGAAGAAAAGCTCGCCACGCGCATCGCGCAGTTGTGCGATGAAGCCGAGAGCGTCGTGCGAGACGGCAAGACCTATCTCGTGCTCGACGATCGCGGCGTCACGCTGCCGATCCCGGCGATCCTCGCCGCCGGCGCGATCCATCAGCGGCTCACGACGGTCGGTTTGCGCATGCAGGCATCGATCGCGGTCGCCGACGGTTTCGCTCGCGACGCGCACTCGATCGCCACCGTCATCGGCGTGGGCGCCAACGTGATCTCGCCGTGGCTCGCACTGCGCCACGCCGAACGCAACGGCACGCGTAACGCGTTCCTCTACACGGTCCGCTCCGGCTTGATCAAGATCATGGCGAAGCTCGGCATCTGCACCCTGCGCTCGTACATCGGCGCGCAGACGTTCGAATCGCTGGGCCTGGCGCGCGAAATCGTCGACACGTGTTTCCCCGGGATGCACGCGCACGTGCCCGCCGTGGGTTTTTCGCACATCGAAGAAGATCTGCGCGCGTGGAGTCAAGCCGCCGAAGCCGGCGAGTCGCCGACCGACCGCGGGCTCTTCCGCTACCGCCGCGACGGCATCAAGCACGCGATGGATCCGGGACTGCTCAAGACGCTGCGCGCGGCCGCGATGAAGGGCGACGAAGAAGCCTTCCTCGCGCTCTCCGATCGCTTGGAGTCCCGCGAGCCGATCAACCTGCGCGATCTCGTCAACCCCGTGCCGCTCGACCGTCCGATTCCGATCGAAGAAGTCGAAGCGCCGGAAGCGATCTACCCGCGCTTTGCCACGGCTGCGATGTCGCTGGGTGCGCTCGCGCCCGAAGTGCACAAAACGATCGCGATCGCCGCGAACCGTTTGGGCGCGCGCAGCAACTCGGGCGAAGGCGGCGAGGAACGCGAGCGCTATGCGCGCACGCCGGACTCCGGCCGCAGCGCGATCAAGCAAGTCGCATCGGCGCGCTTCGGCGTCAGCGCGACCTACCTCGCCAGCGCCGATGAAATCGAAATCAAGATGGCGCAGGGCTCGAAGCCCGGCGAAGGCGGCCAGATTCCGGGCTTCAAGGTGTCGGCGGAGATCGCGCTGCTGCGCGGCGCCGTCACGGGTCAGGGGCTGATCTCACCGCCGCCGCATCACGACATCTACTCGATCGAAGATCTGGCCGAGTTGATCTACGATCTGCGCCGGGCAGCGCCCCAAGCGCGCATCGCGGTCAAGCTCGTCAGCCAAGCCGGCATCGGCTACGTTGCGAGCGGCGTGGCCAAAGCGAACGCCGACGTCATTCACATCAGCGGACACGACGGCGGCACCGGCGCATCGCCCCTGGGCTCGATCAAATCGGCCGGCTTGCCGTGGGAACTGGGACTCGTCGAAGTCCATCACACGCTGATGGCCAACGGCTTGCGCTCGCGCGTGAAGCTGCGCGTCGACGGCGGCTTCAAGACCGGCCGCGACGTGGTGCTCGCGACGATGTTCGGCGCCGACATGTGCGGCTTCGGCACGACCTTGCTCGTGGCGCTGGGCTGCATCTATGCGCGCCAGTGTCACCTCAACACGTGTCCCGTCGGCATCGCCACCCAAGACATGGCGCTGCGCGCGAAGTACAAGGGCACGGCCGAAGAAGCCGAGACGTTCTTCCGCTTCATCGCAAGCGACGTGCGCCGCCGCCTCGCCGCGCTCGGCGCAAGCTCGCTCGACGAGATTCGCGGCCGCTCCGACCTGCTGCGCGCGCGCACGGATCTGGCCGACTACTACAGCGAGATCGATCTCAGCGAAGTGCTGCGGCTGCCCGAACGTTCGCCGTTCAGCGACGTTCGCAACGCCGAAGAGCCACACGTCGACGACATGTGCGGACCGAACGAAACCGTGCGCCTGCGTCCCGCCGACCGTGCGGTCGGTGCGCGCCTCGCGAACGCGATGGTCGTCGCGCGCAACAACGGTGAAGAGCCCGAATCGCAAACGCGCCGTTACACCGGCAGCGCGGGCCAGAGCTTCGGTGCGTTCATCACCGAGGGCTTACGGCTCGAACTCGACGGTGAAGCCAACGACTACGTCGGCAAGAGCATGGAAGGCGGCACGCTGATCGTGCGCACGCCGGGTGCCGCCGACGAGCCGTCGATCGGCAACGCGTGCTTCTACGGAGCGCGCGGCGGCCGGGCGTTCATCACCGGCACGGCCGGCGAGCGCTTCGCGGTACGTAACAGCGGTGCGCGGCTCGTGATCGAAGGCGCCGGTGCGCACGCTTGCGAGTACATGACCAACGGCGCGGTCGCCATTCTCGGACCGGTCGGCCGCAACGCCGCCTCGGGCATGAGCGGCGGCGAGGCGTTCTTCCTCGCGAGCGAAGCCGAGCTTACCGCACACCTCGGACCGACCGAACTGCGCCCGCGTACGCTCGACGGCGAAGCGACGGCCCGGCTCTACGCGCTCCTCGAAGAGCATTTAGCGGCGACCGGGTCACCGCGCGCCGAAGCGCTCCTCACCGATTGGCCCGCCGCGGCCGCACGCTTCGTGCACCTCGCGCCGGGCCTCCCGGTGGCGGCTCCTACGCTGCCGGCGGAGCCGGTGGCTTCGGTGCCGTCGCCTCGGTAACGGCCTTCGCGGCTTGATGCACTGCTTGCCGGGCGTTCTCGGCGAGCGGGGCTAAGCCGGCCTGAGCGCCTGCGGCGCCTTTCGTGAGAACGTCCTGGGCCGTGCTGATGAACGTCGTCAGGTGACCCTTGGCGGTCTCGAGGTGCGCCTGCGCGGCCTCGCCGTACTGCGGCGCCTGCTCGATCAGGGTCTTCTGGAGATCTTGCGCCTTCGTCATCGCGTCGGAAACGAGCGGCTTCGCTTGCTCAGCCCCCTTGATGGCGGCGTCGGCGACGGATTGCTGCAGGGCGCGGGCGCTCTCGAGGGCTTTGTTCACGAAATCGTTGTTCACGTTTACTCCTTGGACAATTAGGGGGAATCGCGTTCCGTTACCGTCAGTACCCAGCGAAGAGCACGTCCGTACTGGTCCAGCTCTCTGGCGGTACGGGCCAGCCAACGGAAAGTTGCATCGTCATTGACCTTCCGACCTTCGGCATCGTCGAGGCTGCGGATGAATGTCATGATAGCTTCGAGCTGCCGCTCAAGCTGCTCCCAGCGCTCGCGTAGCGTTCGCTCTGAGGCATCGGGCAGGCGGTCCAGGACCGGCGGTGACGGAAGCTGCGGGTTCTGCGAGGCGAATTCGAGCCGCGCTAGAGAGTAGTCGCTACTTCGCGTGATAAATGAACTAAGCGCGCGAACCAGCTTCTGGTCCATACGTAGTATTTAGGGAGAAACGAACAAATCCATGGCAGAACGCCGGTATGTCATCATCGGGAATGGGTTCGCAGGGACGACTTGCGCGGAACAGTTGCGCAAGATCGACGCTTCGGCGTCGATTATCATGTTTGCCGATGAGCCGTATCCGCTCTACAATCGCATCGCGCTGCCGCCGATGCTGCGCAAGCAGATCGCCGAAGCGAAGGTCATCATCCGCGACGTCGCGTGGCACGAGAAGCACACGATCGATCTGCGCTTGAGCACGCGCGTCGATGCGATCAATTACGAAGGCAAGACCGTCGTGGCGGGGGGCAAGGAATACCCTTACGACGCGCTGCTCGTCGCAACCGGCGGCCGCCCGAACCCCTCGGAATTTCCCGGTGCGGCGGGCGCCAAGAACATCTTCAACTTCCAGTACATGGACGACACGAAGGCGATCTCGGAATCGCTCGAGACCGCCAAGACGGCCGTTTCGGTCGGCGGTTCGTTCATCGCCTACGAGCTTGCCGAGGCATTCGTCGCGCGCGGCGTGCAGACACACTGGCTGATCCGCGGACCGCGCTTCCTGCGCCGCATGCTCGACGAGATTTCGGGCGAGCTGCTCGATGAGGCGGCGCGCGAAGACGGCTGCACGATCCACTACAACGACGAGGTCAAGGAATTCGTGCGCTCCAACGGCGTGGTCACGAAAGTCATCACGACGCAGGGCACCGAGATCGCCACCGACTGCGTCGGCATCGGCCTCGGCTTGACGATAAACACCGAACTCGTGCACGGCACCCCGATCGAAGTGGGCACCGGCATCAAGTGCGACGACCGGCTCGAGACCGCGGTGAAGGGCATCTACTGCGCCGGCGACGCCGCGGAGTTCTACGATCCGACGGCCGATATGCACTACCGCATGGGCACCTGGAACAACGCCGGCGCGCATGGCAAGGTCGCGGCGGCCAACATGGCCGGCGGTGACGTGCGCTACCACGACGTGCCGGAATACTCATCGAAGATCTTCAGCGAACAGACGATCACGCAATTCGGCCTCTCGCCCGAGTACCGCAACGATCTCACGATGGTGCGGAGCATCGAACCGGAGAAGAAGTGGTATCGCGCGCTGTGGTTCCGCGAAGAGCAGCTCGTCGGCGGCTTGTTGATCGGCAAGGGCAACCGGGCCGGCAAACGCCGTTACGTCGAAGCGATCAAAGCCAAGACGGCGTTCCCGAAATCAGAACACGAGTCACTTCTGCACTGGCACGCCGACCAGTAGTTCTCCGCGCAAGCGCTGCGATGCGGTGGATCGGCGTAATCGTTGGGTTTGCCCTGATGGCCGCGTTCGCTCGGCCCGTTCTGGGCGACACGATCGTTGAAACGAAGCTGATCGGAACGCGCGTGATACCGACCGGTTCGCCGGTCGTTCCTGAACTGCTGCAGCTTGACGGCGATCCGAACCGGTTCGCGGCCGATGCGTGCGTGCCGCGAATCATTCTGGTCTACTACGACAGCGTCGGTAATCGCTCGGGCGACGACGAGCTGGTGCGCAACGGCGCAACGTGATCATCGAAGCCGAGCCCGGTGGGCCCGGGACTGTTTCACATCGGCGCTGCTTCGGTGTGCCGCTCGTCGGGCGCCGCCGGAATGTGTCGTGGCCGGCGGTAGCTAAGACCTCGCCATCGCCAATCGGGAGGTTCGAGTGCGTCCTTTCTCACGCTTCGTTCTGATGATCGCGCTGCTGGCGGCCTCGACCGTGCCGGCACTGCCGGCGCCCAAGCCGCAAGATGATGCGGAAGCCATCCGGTTCGTCGGGGTTCCGTCACGGGGTCCGGTGGCGCTCAACGCAGTCGGCGGCGCTGGTCACCCGGTGGATTCGTTCCGCGATATCGGCGACTTGAAGTCGGCCTGCGTTTCGTTTACGAACCGCGATGCGCGCGTCGCTAAATCGGTGCGCGTGCAGTTCGTCTACTTCAATGCCGGCGGAGATCGCACGGACGGCACGCTGCTGACGCGAAACGGAACGTTCTCGGCGGGTGTGCGCGAACGCTTCGCTAACCCGGAGAATAATCGCGTCAATCGCGAGGACTGCGTCGAATTGCATCCACCGCACACCGGCTATTCCGCCGTCGTTGCCTACATCGAGCAAGTCGATTTTGCCGATGGTTCGACGTGGTCGGCAGACGACGTGCACATCGCCGATCATGTCGAGCCGGGATCGCCGAACGTCGCGTATGCATTCATCGCTCGGCCACCGGCGGCCAACGCGGTCATCGCGTCCGGCCCGGCCGCCGCGACCGGTGAATTGCCGCCGGTACTGGCCGGAACACCGGTCGCCTGCGCTCAGGTCGCACCGGCTCCGGGAAACGTTTTCGTCACCGCGCAGCCGGGCACGAACGCGCCGGGCAACCTCTTCAACATCGGTGATGCCTCGGTGTGCGTGCCGTCCGGCAATCCGGCCCACGACGCAGAGGCCGTGCAGCTCGTGAAACAGCAACGCGTCGCAATTCGTGAAGCGCAGGTGTTTCGCGTGTACTTTCCGGCGCTGAGCAACTCGCCGGCGTGCAACGACGATGCGCGCTTGCTCAACCGGGTCTTGGTCAACGCGCCGCCCTTGATCGAGATGGCGTCTCCGCCGAAGGCCGGAGAATATACGACGATCGCGCACGTGACGGTCGGCCCCGACGGGCTACCGCTCCAGGCGTCGACGAGCAAGTCGGCGGGGCCGCCGGAATTCGATGACGCCGCGCGGCGCAGCGCGCTCGCGAGCCGCTACTGGCCGGCCATTGTTGCCGGCAAGCCGGTTGCCGGCGCGTACGATTTCGCAATGCGCTGGGTGGTCGATCCGACGACGCGGCCGGCCGACCTCAACCGCCAAGACTACACGCGCACGCGCGTCTTCGGCCCGGCAACGCACTCCGCTGCCGCCGGCTGCGCGGTTTAGGCTAACTGACGGCCGAGAGCGGCAGTGCGATCTCTTCGAGTGACCGCCGTTCGGCTGCGACGCCGAAGAACGCTTCGGCGAGGCCGCCGGCGAGCATGATCGCGGCGGCGATCGAGTAACCGTAAACGATGCTCGGTACGGACTTCGTCGCGATGAGCGCGCCGAAGAACGTGGGCGCGTAGGCGCCGCCCACCAGCGTGCCGACCGCATAGACGATGGCGATGGCGAAGGCGCGCGTTTCCAGCGGGAAAATTTCGCTAGCCGTGAGATAGGCTGCGCTCGCGCCGGCCGAAGCGAAAAAGAACACGGCCATCCAGCACAGCGTGACGGTCGTGGCGGTGAGTTGACCGTGCGCGAAGAGCAGGCCCGTGCCGTAGAGCAGCGCGCCCGAGAGAATGTATGTTGCTGCGATCATCGTCTTGCGGCCGATCGCATCGAAGAAATGACCGAGCAGTAACGGTCCCGCGAGGTTGCCGATCGCAAAGGGCAAGTAGTAGTACGGAATCGCCCAATCGGGAACGTGAAAGTACGTCCCCAAGATAAGGCCTTGGGTGAACGTGAACGCGTTGTAGATGAATGCCTGCGTGCACATCAGCATCAGTGCGACGAACGTGCGCTGCGGATAGCGCACGAGCATCGTGCGCGCGACGGAGCCGAGCGTCGCGCGATGCTGTGGATCGATGCAGATGACCGCGCTCGCTTCGACCGGCGCCAGCGCAACGCGGCCGGAGCGGGCCACGTGCGCTTCGATCTCGGCCACGATCGTCTCGGCCTCGGCGGCGCGTCCGTGCGTGAGCAGCCAGCGCGGGCTTTCGGGAACATTGCGGCGTACGAACAGCATCGCGACGGCCAGCACGATGCCCAGGCCGAACGCCAAGCGCCAGCCGTATGCCGGATTGACGATGCGCGGGTTGAGGAGCACGATCGAACCGAGGCTCGCGAGAATCGTACCGAGCCACCACGTGCCGTTGATCGCGAGATCGACCACGCCGCGACGGCGCGCCGGAATCAATTCGTCGATCGCCGAGTTGATCGCCGCGTATTCACCGCCCAACCCGAAGCCCGTGAGGATGCGGAAGATGAGGAAGCTCTCCGCGTTCCAGGAGAACGCGGTTGCGGCCGTTAGGGCAACGTACCAGCCGAGCGTGACGAGGAAGAGCTTCTTGCGTCCGAGTTTATCGGTCAGGTAGCCGAAGAAGAGCGCGCCGGCCGCGGCCCCGATGAGATACCCCGATGCCGCGTTCGTGAACTGCACGTCGGAGAGCTCGAGGCCGGCCGCACTCTTGAGCGTGGGCGCGATGTTGCCGACGATCGTGACTTCGAGCCCGTCGAGCACCCACGTGATGCCCAGGCCGAGCACGACGGTCCAGTGCCATGCGCTCCAGGGCAGCCGGTCCAGCCTGAACGGGATCTGCGATTTCACGCCGCCGGACTTCACCGAACCTTGGTTCCCGCTCCGAGGCACGATCAAGCCCAGGGCGAACGAATTCGGGATACGATGCCGACCGTAGCCGCCGATCCGCTTCACGACCGCTTTGCCGCGATTGCGGGCGCGCGCAACGTGATCAGCACGCCGAGCGAACTGCGCACCTACGAGTGCGACGGATTGCTCGGCTACCGCATCCGGCCGCGCATCGTCGTGTTGCCGGCGACGACCGAAGAAGTCGCGGCCTGCGTGCGGCTCGCGCGCGAGCACGGCCTGCCGATCGTGCCGCGCGGTGCCGGTACCGGACTCTCCGGCGGTGCGCTGCCGGTCGAGGGCGGAATCGTGATCGGCACCTCGCGCATGAACCGCATTCTCGACGTCGACATCGTGAACGCGCGCATGCGCGTGCAGCCCGGCGTGATCAACCTCGACATTTCCAAACATCTTGCGCCGCTCGGGTATTACTACGCGCCCGATCCGTCGTCGCAGAGCGTGTGCACGATCGGCGGCAACGTCGCGGAGAATTCCGGCGGCGCGCACTGCCTGAAATACGGGTTTACGGTCAATCACGCGGCCGGCGGGCGCATCGTCCTCTCCGATGGGAGCATCGTCGACATCGGCGCGCAGCACGGCGAGGCCGATGCACTCGGCTACGATCTGATGGGCGTGTTCGTCGGCAGCGAAGGTCTGCTCGGCATCGTGACCGAGGTCGTCGTACGCATCTTACGCAAGCCGCAGGCGACGCGCACGATCTTCGGCACCTTTCCGTCGACCGATGAAGCGGGCGCCGCGGTCTCGGCAATCATCTCGAGCGGCATCTTGCCCGCGGCGATCGAGATGTGCGATCAGCTGGCGATCGAGGCGATCGTCGCAGCGACCGGCGTCGACTGGCCGCTCGATGCCGGCGCGGCCCTGCTGATGGACGTCGACGGCGTGAGCGTCGAAGTCGAGCATACGGCAGATGCGGCGATCGCGCTGATGCAGGCGGCCGGTGCGCTCGAGATCCGCGCCCCGCGCGACGACGCCGAACGCATGCTGATGTGGAAGGGCCGCAAAGCCGCATTTGCCGCGATGGGGCGGATCTCGCCGAACTACTACGTGCAGGACGGCGTCATCCCGCGCAAGGACATCGCCGCGGTGCTGCGCGAGATCGCCCAACTCGGGCGCGACGCAGGCTTGCGCGTGGCCAACGTCTTTCATGCCGGCGACGGCAACTTGCACCCGCTCGTGCTCTACGACGAACGGGTGCCGGGACAAGAAGAGGCGGCCGAACGGGTGGGCGGCGAGATCCTGCGCGTGTGTTTGCGCTACGGCGGTTCGGTGACGGGCGAACATGGCGTCGGGCGCGACAAAGCGTGTTATCTCGGCGAGCAGTTCAGCCCCGACGACCTCGACACGATGAAGCTCGTGCGCTCGGCGTTCGATCCGGCCGGCATCTTCAATCCCGACAAGGTCTTTCCGATGCCGCATCTCTGCGGCGACCGGCCCGGCGTCTACGTGCCGCATGCGATCGAACGCAGCGGCGAAGCGGGTCGCGGATGAGCGCGCTGCTGAGCATTGCCGGCGTGACGCCGCGGGCGGAACTCGTGCCGGCCGATCGCCCGCAGCTTGCGTCGATGGTGCGCGATCTCTACGCCGCCGGGAAAGCCTTTGCGTTCGTCGGCGGCGGCACCGAACTCGATCTCGGCAACGCGCCGCGGGCGCTCGATACGGTCGTGCGCACCACCGCGCTCGATCGCGTGATCGAGTACTCGCCGGAAGATCAGACGATTACGGTCGAAGCGGGGATGCGCATCGCGGCGCTCGATGTGCTGCTCGCGCAACACGATCAGCTGCTGCCGCTCGACGTTGCGGACCGGCGGAACGCGACCGTCGGCGGCGCGATCGCCGCCAACGCGTTCGGTGCGCGTCGTCACCGCTACGGTTCGATCAAGGACCTCATCGTCGGCATCGAGATCGTGCGTCCCGACGGCGTCACCGCGCACGCCGGCGGCAAGGTCGTGAAGAACGTGGCCGGCTTCGATCTCACCAAGCTGATGGTCGGCTCGCTCGGCACGCTCGCCGGCATCGCGAGCGCGACGTTCCGCGTCTTTCCCAAGCCGCCGCATACGCAGTCGATACTCGTGCACGCGGCGCCGGATAGCCCGCTTTTTGCGGCGCTGATGGACGATAGCGCGCTCGAGCCCGTGGCGGTCGTGCACTACGCGGCACTGGACGGAATCGTGCTCACGTTCGCCGGTCCGTCAGAAAGCGTCGAGGGACAAATCGCGCATGCGGGCATGCTTGCCGCGCGTGATGCGACGGCGTGCGAACCGCTCGACGGCGCGGCGCTCGAACGCTGCGCGGCATTCGAGACGGCCGTACGTTGCAGCGGCGAGTGGCGCTGGACGTCGCGCACGAACGCAGCAGGAGCGCGCAGCGCAGCAGCGTCCCCGGTCGCGCTCGCGCTCGAAGTCGGGTATCCCACGCTCGGCGTGACGTTCGCGAGCGCCGACGGTGACGCGCCGATGGACGAACTGGTTGCCTCGCGCGGCCAGTCGGTCGTGTTCCGCGCCATGCCGCCGCGTGCGCGCGGCCGCGTCGACGCTTGGGGCGACCCGCCGCCGTCGTTCCCGCTAATGCGCGCGCTCAAGGACAACTTCGATCCGAAGGGCTTGTGCAATCCGGGCCGCTTCGTGGGCGGGCTGTGATGACGGCCGAAACCGGCGAGTCGCGTACGTATCGCGATTTGATCAGCGACTGCGTGCACTGCGGATTTTGTTTGCCGGCGTGTCCGACGTACGCGTCGTGGGGCAACGAGATGGATTCGCCGCGCGGGCGCATCGATCTGATGAAGGGCGTGCACGACGGCGTCATCCCGCTCGATGCCGCGACGATCGGGCATTTCGATGCGTGCCTGGGCTGCATGGCGTGCGTCACGGCCTGCCCGTCGGGCGTGCAGTACGACGTGCTGATCGAATCGACGCGGGCGAAAGTCGAAGACGTCGCTCAGCGCGGCCCGCTCGATCGCGCGTTTCGCACGCTGATCTTCGGCTTGATGCCCTATCCTGCGCGGCTGCGTTTGCTCGCGCTGCCGCTGGTCGCATACGCGAAGAGCGGGCTGCAAGCGCTGGTGCGGCGTTCCGGCGTGCTGCGCGGCCTTCCGCCGCGTCTGGCGCAGCTCGATGCGCTGCTGCCGCCGCTGTCATTTTCAGATCTGCGCCGCGACGTCGCGCCGTTCACCGCGGCCAAAGACGGCCGCGCGCGCGCACGCGTGGGGCTCGTGGCGGGCTGCGTCCAGCGCGCGTTTTTCCCGAACGTCAACGCTGCCAGCGTGCGCGTGCTCAGTGCGGAAGGCTGCGACGTCAGCGTGCCGGCGGATCAAGGCTGCTGCGGCGCGCTCTCGCTGCACGCGGGGCGGCTCGCGGAGGCCAAGCGCTTCGCGCGCGCGCTGATCGATCGCTTCGAGGGCGACGCCGCCGAGACGATCGTCATCAACGCGGCCGGCTGCGGTTCGGCGCTCAAAGAGTACGGCGAGCTGCTGGCGGACGATCCGGCCTACGCGGAACGCGCGCGCGCCTTTTCAGCCAAGGTGCGCGACGTGAACGAGTTCCTCGTGACGCTCGAACCGCAGGCGCCGCGCGGCCCGATCGCGCAACGCGTCGCTTATCACGATGCGTGTCACCTCGCGCACGCGCAGCGCGTTCGCGAGGCACCGCGCGCGCTGCTGCGCTCGATCCCGGGGCTCGAACTGGTCGAGATCCCGCAGGGCGACATGTGCTGCGGCAGCGCCGGAACCTACAATCTCTTTCAGCCCGCTTCAGCGCACGAAATCGGCGAGCGCAAAGTCGACAACGTCACGAGCGTCGCGCCTGATGTGGTCGCGAGCGCAAACCCCGGCTGCACGATTCAGATGCAGTCGATCGCACGCGAACGGGGCGTGGCGTTAGCGGCCGCGCACCCGATCGAATTACTCGATGCCGCGATCAGTTCGGCTTGCGACGGTGCGCCGATACCCCGATACCCGTTGACGTAACGTTCACGGGAATCGATAGGCTCGCACCCGATCCGTCGCCTTGACCAACGACCGTGATCGTGCACGCCACCGCGGGCGGCGGATTTGACGTCGGTGCGGCGACCGCGTTGACGGTGAACGTCAGCGGGCTCGGACCGCTCGCGTTGCTGAGCGTCACGTTGGCCGCAGTCGCTCCGCCGGGGCAGTTGATGCTGGCGGTGAGCGCCGCCGTGTTGCCGGTACCTGCGGCTTGCGTTACCGTGACTTGCTGCGACGATGGGACCGCGGTGAAGTTGACCGGCGTCGAGGCCGTCGTGCCGACCACACCGTAGACGTTGAACGTCGTCAACGGTAAGGTGTAGCCGCTCGCGCTGCCGCCGACTTGAAACGACCCCGGGCCGCTCAGCGTGCCGGTCAGCGTGCCGCTGAGCAGGCCGTTGTTTATTGTTTGACCGCTTGCCGCGCACGTGATGATGCTGGCCGGGGTACACGTGAACGTTGCATCGCCGGTCGCGTTGTTCTGGTTGAACGGCCAGCTGAACGGACGCGGGAACGCCGTTGCGCCGGGGAAGCTCAGCTGCAGTACCAGCGTGCCGGGTTCGGCGGGCGCCGCGGTGCCGCCGCTGCTCTTGGTGGTTGCTGCCACCACGCCGCCGGCCGCAGCCGCCGCGCCGACCGTCGTAATGACGCCGCCGGCCCCCGCGCCCGCCGCGCCCGTACCGGCGCCGGAGAACGACCCCGTCGGGTCAGCACCGGTGCTCGGGTTCGGGTTGAACGGATTCTGGTTGCCGTTAAATTGGTTGACTGCCGGATTGTTCACCGTCGGGTTGGCGGTGATCGACGTCGTGGCGCTCAGCGGATTGCTGCCCAAGACGGTGAGCGTTTGATTGGTGACGATCGAGACGGTTTGCTGGCCGACTTGCACCGAAACGTCGCCGGCGGCGCACGAAACGCACACGACCTGCGTGCCGTTGGCACCGGCGATGAGGAAGCCTTCGGTACCGCGCACGGCGATCTGCGAGGTGGCCGTGACGAACTTGTAGTTCGATTGACCGCCCTGCGGATGGCGAATGTTGAAGTGCAGCGCGCCGCCGTTGAGCACGATTGTGTTCTGGTTGCCGGATTCGGCCGGGTTGAATGCACCGACTTGAACTTTGGTGTTCTCGCCGATGTCGATTTCCGATGAGTCTTTGAGCCGCAGCACGGCCGCGCCGTTGGGCTTCGTGACGGCGAATGCGTCGTCGGGTAGGTCGAGGCGGCCGAAGATCGGTTTGAACGGGCTGGTCAGTGAGTCTTGGTAGCCCACCACGCCTTTGACTCGCGCCAATTGCTTATCACCGGTGTCGGAAAAGACCCGGTCGCAAACGAGAGAAATACTAGCGAGGAAGCACAAAGCTCCCGCGGCCAGCCGTCGAACCAGCATGGCTAGTGGTTTTGGCAAGCGCCACCATGAACCATTCGTGATTGACGACATATTCCTGAGACATTATGCAGAGCTTACCGCCGCGTGGCGTGACCTCCGGCCCCGCACGGGGCTCCGGCTGCGCGAGGTGGCCTGCGTCGGCGCGCCGCGGACGCTGTTGCTGGCCGAACTCGGGGACCCCCGGCTACCCGTGGTCAGCATTTCGGCCGGCGTTCACGGCGACGAGCCGGCCGGCGCGTGGGCGTTGCTCTCGCTCGTGCGCGACGGATTGCTCGACCCGCGCTACGGATATCGCTTGTGGCCGTGCTTCAACCCGACGGGCTTCGATCTGCGCACGCGCATAAACGCGGAAGGCCGGGACATCAACCGTACGTTCGGGCGCGGCGGCACCTCGCCCGAAGCGAAGGCGATTCTGACCGCCAATCGCGACCGCATCTTCGCGCTCTCAATCGATCTGCACGAAGACCACGAGGCAGACGGCTTCTACCTCTACGAAACGGCGCCGCCGGAACGTGCCACCGCGTATGCGCGACCCGTTACTGCGGCGCTCGCCGAGGCGGGGTTCCCGCTCCAGGATCTCACGCCGGAATTTGAGCTCGGGCCGCCGGGTTCGGAAGTCGCCCATGCGCGCGGGCGCGGCGCGGTAGTCATCGATGCGGTGCGCGAGGCGCCGTACTTCAAGGGCGCCTTGCCGCTCGGGCTCGTGCTGGTGCGGCGGGCCGCGCCGTGTGCGCTCACCTTCGAGACGCCCGCGGGCCGCGAGCCGGCCGAGCGCGTCGCCATGCACCGCGTCGCGGTCGTCGAGGCGCTGCGGCGGCTCGGCGGCGAAGGGAGCGAGAATCATGCCTGAGCGCGATTCCCTCGAGGTCGACGTCCTCTTCGTCGGCGGCGGCCCGGCGAGTCTCGCCGGCGCAATTCGCCTCGGCCAACTCGCGAAAGCGGCCGGCCGCGAACTCTCGGTCATGGTGATCGAGAAGGGCGGCGAGATCGGGAACCACGGTTTCTCCGGCGCCGTCGTCGACCCGAAGTCGCTGCTCGAACTCTTTCCGGGCGAAGACATCACGGCCGGGCTCGACGCGCCGGTGAGCGGCGATGAGATGTGGTTCCTCACCGCCGGCGGCAAGATCAAAGCGCCGTTCACGCCGCCGGTGCTCAACAACCACGGCAAGTACGTTGCTTCGCTCAATCGCCTGACGAAGTGGCTCGGCGAGAAAGCGGAAGCGGCGGGCGCCGACGTGTTCCCGGCTTTCCCGGGCCAAGAACTGTTGTGGGACGGCGAGCGCGTGATCGGCGTGCGCGTCGGCGACAAGGGCGTTGCGGCCGACGGCAGCCACAAACCGAACTACGAACCCGGTCCCGACTTGCGCGCGAAAGTCGTCGTGCTCGGTGAGGGCCCGCGCGGCACGCTGGCCAAGGTGGCGATCGCGAAACTCGGGCTCGATCGCGACCGCGATCCGCAAGTGTACGCGGTCGGCATCAAGGAGTTGTGGCAGGTTCCGGCCGGCCGGCTCGCGCCGGGCCATGTGATCCACACGCTCGGCGCGCCGCTGCCCGGCGATACGTTCGGCGGCGGCTGGATCTACGGTATGAACGGCGACGTGATCGACATCGGCCTCGTCACCGGTCTCGATTACGCCGATCCGACCACCGATCCGCACAACTTGTTCCAGCAGATGAAGCTGTTGCCGGCGATCCGTCCGCTGCTCGAGGGCGGAAAGATGATCAAGTATGGCGCGAAGGCGATTCCCGAAGGCGGCTTGCACGCGATGCCGCGCTTTTACGCCGACGGCTTGTGCTTGATCGGCGACAGCGCCGGCTTTCTCAACGGGCTCCGCCTCAAAGGCATTCATCTCGCGATCAAATCGGGGATGCTCGCCGCCGAAGCGATCTTCGACGCGCTCGCCTCCGATCGCAGCGATGCCGATGCGCTCGCCGCCTACGAGCAGAAGTTCCGCGCATCGTGGGCATTCAGCGAACTGCACGCGGCGCGCAACTTCCACGCGGGATTCAAGAGCGGTCTGTTCGGCGGCATGCTCAACGCGGCGCTCGGTACGCTCACCGGCGGCCGCGGATTCGGCTTGCACGACAAGCTCACCGGACACGAAGGCTACGCGCGCATGCGCAAGCTCGATACGTTCACGCCGGCAGCGCGAGAAAAACGTGTCACGCCGGACAACGCGCTGACGTTCGACAAAGTGACCGACGTTTACAACAGCGCCACGATGCACGATGAAAATCAGCCCGCGCATCTGCACGTGGCCGACACCACGATCTGCGCCGACCGCTGCACGACGGAGTTCGGCAACCCGTGTCAGTATTTTTGTCCGGCCGCCGTGTACGAGCCGCTGTTCGAGAAAACGCCGGCGGGCGTCGAAGGCCGGCTGCAGATCAACTTCGCCAACTGCGTGCACTGCAAAACGTGCGACATCATGGATCCGTATCAGATCATCACGTGGGTCCCGCCGCAAGGCGGCGAAGGCCCCGTCTACACGGGCATGTAGCATCGTGGACGTCATCGTCGTCGGCGCCGGGCTGATCGGTTGCGGCATTGCATACGAACTGGCGAAGCGCGGCGCGCAAGTCACTGTATACGATCGCGCGGAGCCGGCGCGCGCGGCGTCGTGGGCCGGCGCCGGGATGCTCGCGCCGTTCTCGGAAGAGGTCGTCGATCCGGCGCTGCTCGCACTGTGTGCGGCGTCGCTGCGCGCGTATCCGGCGTTCGCCGGCGAACTGCGCGATCGGACCGGCGTCGACGCGCAGTTGCGCCACGAGGGCACGCTGCACGTCGCCTTCGATGATGAAGCGGCGCGCGGTCTCACCGCGCAGTGCGAGGCGTTCGCGCGCAACGGTGCCGTTGCGAGCGTGCTCGATCGCGACGCAACGCTGGCGCGCGAGCCGATGCTGGGCGGCAACGTGCGCGGTGCCGTGTACGTTGCAAACGAAGCGCACGTGGATAACCGGCGCCTGGGCCGCGCGCTCGTTGCCGCATGTAACGATGCCGGCGTGCGATTCGAGCGCACGACGGGTGTGGTGCTCGAAGCCGATGCGCGTCGCGTGCGCGGCATTCGCACGGAGCACGGTTTCCTCGCGGCCGCGACGGTCGTCAACGCGGCCGGTGCGTGGGCGGGCGGTTTGCCCGGCGTTCCCGAGGCCGCGCGCATCGCGGTGCGCCCGGTCGCGGGCGAGATGCTCGCGCTGGCCGTGCCCAAGGGCTTCACGCGCGGGCTCGTGTGGTCGAACCACGTCTATCTCGTGCCGCGCGACGACGGGCGGTTGCTGATCGGCGCAACCAGCGTCGAGCGCGATTTCGACGTGCGCGTCACGGCGCAGGGCGTGGCCGCGCTGCTGGCCGTTGCGCTGCGCATTGCGCCCGTGCTCGGCACCTTTGCGTTGGTCGAGACGTGGGCGGGTTTGCGGCCGGCCTCGCATGACGGCCGGCCGTACCTGGGCCGCACGCACATCGAAGGCTACGTCGTCGCGGCCGGTCACTACCGCAACGGCATCCTGCTGACGCCGGTTACCGCGCAAGCGGTCGCCGCGCTCATTACGGGCGAACGGCCGTCCGTCGATCTGTCCGCATTCGACCCGCAACGCGCACCGGAAGCCGCCTGAGGCTGTCGAACAAATCCGGACGATGCGGCTCACGGTTAACGGCACGGAACAGGACGTAGAGGCGGGAGTCACCGTCAGCGCGCTGCTCACGACGCTTGCCTTGCGCCGCGACGGCGTCGCCGTCGCGCTCAATGACGACGTCGTGCCGCGTGCCGAACATGCTACCCGCACCCTGAATGACGGCGACCGCCTCGAGATCATCGTGGCCGTCGCCGGAGGCTAATGATGGTTGAAGACGCTCCGCTCCAAATCGGCAAGTACACGTTTCGCTCGCGGTTGTTTGTCGGCACCGGCAAGTATCCGTCGATCCCGGTCATGCAGGCCGCGCATGCGGCCAGCGGCGCGGAAGTGCTCACGGTCGCGATCCGCCGCATTCACCTCGACGATCCGACCGGCAAGACGCTGATCGATCATCTCGATCGCACGAAGTACACGCTCTTGCCGAATACCGCCGGCTGCTTCACCGCGAAGGACGCGGTGCTGACCGCGAAGCTCGCGCGCGAAGCGCTCGGCACCGACCTGATCAAAGTCGAAGTCATCGGCGACGCCGACACGCTGTATCCCGATACCACCGAGACGATCGCCGCGTGCGAAGAACTCGTGCGTTTGGGCTTCACGGTGCTGCCGTACATCGTCGACGATCCGGTCGCATGCAAGCGGCTCGAAGAGGTCGGCTGCGCGGCGGTAATGCCGCTGGCGGCGCCGATCGGCAGCGGCCTCGGGCTGTGCAATCCGTACTCGATCGCGATCATCAAAGAACGCGCGAAAGTTCCGGTCATCGTCGATGCCGGCGTCGGAACCGCGAGCGATGCGGCGATCGCGATGGAACTCGGCGTCGACGGCTTGCTGATGAATACCGGCATTGCCGCGGCCGCCGATCCGGAACGCATGGCGCTCGCGATGCGCGATGCGGTCAACGCCGGGCGCAACGCGTTTCTCGCCGGACGCATGGCGAAGCGGCTCTACGCCAGCGCGTCGAGCCCGGTCACCGATCTCATTGCCACTCGCCCCGCATAACCGCGGTTAGGATACCTGTGAACGAAATCAGCGTTGCCGAATTGGCCAAGAAGCACAAAGCCGGCGAGGACTTCATGTTACTCGACGTGCGCGAACCCGACGAACTCCAAGTCGCATCGATCGGATGGGCGACCGCGATCCCGATGGGCGACGTTCCGGTGCGCATCGCCGAGCTGCCCAAGGACAAACCGATTGCCGTGCTGTGCCACGGCGGCACGCGCAGCGGGAAAGTCACGAAGTTTCTCAACGAGAACGGCTACCCCAATGCCGTAAACGTCGCCGGCGGCATCCGCGCCTGGAGCAACGAGATCGACCCCTCCGTCCCGCAGTACTAGTCGCGCGTAGCGACGACGAACCAGTGTAGGATTCGCTCGGGCGAATCCTCATCTTCGGGGTGGGCCCAAGTACCCACGATGTTGCTTGCGTCCACTTCTTCGAGTGATTCGATCGTGTAGCCGCGCAGCAGCTCGACGATCGTGTCGCGATCGAAGTAGGCATGCGGAATTCCCATCTCGGGTCCGTCGCCCGGCGCGAACGTCCACTCGTCGAGCGCTTCGCCGAAACCGAAGCGGTCGTCGTGGATCGAGCCGAGCGTGATGTAGATCGGCGCGCCCGGGCGCAGCACCCGCCGCAGCTCGGCGAGCCCGGCGCGAACCTTCGCCGTCGCGCCGTGCAGGTAGCCGTGTGAGGAAAAGCCGGCAGCGTAGGAATCGCGTTCGCCCGGCAATTGCGTGTAGGGGTCGTCGTCGCCGGTGGCCACGATCGGAATGCCCGCAGCCTCGAACGCTTGCGTGCTACGGCCGATACCGGCCGCCACTTCGAGCACCGGACCGCTCAAGCCCGAGGCATGGTAGCGCTCGATCAGACGCTCCGCAAGCGGATGGGGCCCTTGCGTGGAAGGGGCGGACATATGGCAGACGTCCCTCTGATTCTAGTCGTGGGTGGTGATGCTCTTGCCGTTCGCGTGTGCGAGGAACTCTGCTCGACCCAAGGTCATCGCGTTGCCTTGGTCTGGCCGCACGACCACGAACTCGCCAAACAACTCGAACGGATCAAGTGCGAGTACCTGCCGTTCGCCCCCAACGACTACGAGGCGCTGCGCTCGGTCGGGGTCCCGGATGCTACCTCGCTGATGGCCCTGGCCGAGGACGATCGCGTCAACCTTCAGGTCGCGCTGAAGGCGCGCGACATCAATCCGAAGATCCGCGTCGTGCTGCGGCAATTCAACCGCACGCTCGCGCGCAAGATCGAACAGAACCTGCCCAACTGCTCGGTGTTGTCGCTGGCCTCACACGCCGCCGCCACGATCGTAGGCGCCGCGCTCGATCAATCGTCGTTCTACTCGCTCCAGTTTCCCGATCTCGACGGCGTGCTTTGCGGCTTCTCGCAGCGGCCGGCCGGGCTGTTCGGTGTCACCGGGATGACGCGCGCGGAAGCGCAGGCCCACCTGAAGATGCGCGTCATCGCCGTCGACGGCGTGACGGACTTCGACCCCAAGCGGCGCTTCGAGCCCGGCGACATCCTGGTGGTCTTCGGGCTGCTCAAGTACCTGATCGCCACGGTCGTCAACCCGGTCACCTCGGAGATCATCGAGCACCCGAACATCGGCAACCGCTTCCGCAGCTGGGTTCAGGCCTTCCGCCACCTCGATCCGGTGATCCGCGGCATGCTGGCCGCGGCAACGCTGGTCTTCATCGTCTCGACGATTTTCTTCGGCATCGTGTTCAAGAAGGACGGCATCACGGCGGCCTATTTCGTGACCACGACCATGACCACGACCGGTTACGGGGACATCACGCCGACGACGCACCTCGGCCAGCTGGCGACGATGCTGCTCGAGATTCTCGGCGTGGCCTTCTCCGGGATCTCGATCGCTTTCGTCACCACGGCGCTGACCCGGGCGCAGTTCACGGCGCTGCAGGGCTTGCGCCAGATCAAGACCCACAGCCACGTCGTCGTCTGCGGCGCCGGTAACGTCGGAACGCGCGTCATCGAGTTTTTGCGGATGCTGGGCCAGCCGGTCGTCGTGATCGACCCCGTCCCCGACGCCGAGACGGTAGAGCTTTCCCGCATCCGGGCGGTCGAGCTGCTGACGGGCGATGCGACGCGCGACGGCACGCTCGAGCTGTGCAACTTGCCCATGGCCCGTTCGCTGATCGCGCTCACGTCGAGCGATACGGCGAACCTGGAGGTGGCGCTGGGCGCCCGCGGCCGGAACCCGCATCTGCAAGTCGTGATGCGCGTTCAGGACGACGCGTTCGCGGGCTCGGTGGGACGCCAGTTCGAGGCGATCCAGACCTTCTCGACGTCCTCGCTAGCCGCGCCGGCCTTCGCCGGGCTGTCCCGCTTCCCGGGAACCCGGGCGAGGATCGAGTTTGGCGACGAGGATTACAACGTCGGCGAACGGCTCCAAGGAGAGGTACCGATGCCTCCTCCGGCGGAGCACTGTGTTGCTCTTGCCGTGTGGCGGAATAACCAGTTCCTCCACATCGACAGCTTTGATGAAATGGAGCCCTTCGACCGGCTGCTTTTCATCGTTCCTTTGTCACAATTTCGTGCGGGGGCGCCGCGGCGGGAGACCCGCACGGCACCCTAAGCGAACAACCGACCGTTCACGTGGGAGACCGAGTCATGCTGCAACCCGGAGCGCGGGTACCGGATGTCGCCGCTGAGGATGATACCGGATCGAAAGTTCGCCTCCGCGACCTTGCCAAGAAGGCGCTGGTCGTCTATTTCTACCCTCGGGCCAACACCCCGGGCTGTACGAACGAAACGATCCAGTTCACCGAACTGAACCGTTCCTTTGCCAAAAAAGGGGTGACCGTCGTCGGAGTGAGCCGGGATACGGTCGCTGCGCAGGCCGGTTTCAAGGCCAAGTACGAGGTGCCGTTCCAACTGCTGGCCGACGTCAATTCCGCGATCTGCGATGCGTTCGGGGTAATCGTCGAGAAGAACATGTACGGTAAGAAATCACTCGGAATCCAGCGATCGACGTTCCTGATCCAGGACGGCGTCGTGACGAAGGTGTGGCCGAAAGTCAAGGTTGAGGGCCACGCCGCCGAGGTACTCAAATCTCTGTAGCGCCTTTGCGAATAACGGTTGCCGGGTCGAGTTGCTCGGTGCCGCGCATCGATCGCGCCTGTTCCGCCTACCTCATCGAGGATGGCAATTTTGCGTTTTCGCTCGATTTCGGAACGGGTGCCTTCGCCAACATTCGCCGCTACGTCGATTACGACAAACTCGATGCGGTCGTGATCAGCCACATGCACGCCGATCACTTCCTCGATCTGATCCCGCTGCGCTACGCCATTCGCTACGGCTCGAAGCGCCGCACGAAGCCGCTTCCGCTCTGGATGCCGCCCGGCGGCACCGCGATGCTGCGCGCGATGACGGCCGTGTTTCACGGCGAGGGAAACGGCGATTTCCTCGACGAGGCGTTCGAGATCAAGGAGTTCGATCCGGAGAAGCCGCTGCCGATCGGCGCAGGCCGGCTGCGTTTTGCGCCGACGACGCACTTCATCACGTCGTTTGCGATCCGCTACGAACGCAACGGCACGAGCATCACCTATTCGGCCGATACGGCGCCGGATCAACGCGTCGTCGAGCTCGCGCGCGGCACCGACCTGTTCCTGTGTGAGGCAACGCTGCTCGCGAACGAAGAAGAACAGGGCGGCGTGCGCGGCCATTCCTCATCGAAAGAAGCCGCCAAAATGGCCGCCGACGCGGGCGTGAAACGCCTCGTCCTCACGCACTACTCGCAAGACGCCACGCACGCCGATCTCGAGGACGGCGCAAAAACCATCTACAAAGGCAAAATCGAAATCGCCGACGATCACACCGTCATCACGCTGGGCTAATTGTCGGTTTTGGCCTCTCCGCGGGGGAGCGAGAACTGGATCAGCGAGCTGATCGGGGCGAGGCCGCGCGAGACGATCGCGTAGACGTCGACTTTGAGGTTGAGCTCCTCGAGGCGCGCTCGCGCGGCGAGGACTTCACGGCCGCTGGTGACGACGTCCTCGAGCAGCAACACGCGTTGACCGCCTTCGAACGGGCCCTCGACGTATTCGTCGGCGAAGGCGCCATACTGCTTCGGCTTCTTGCGCACCACGATCATCGGGATGCCGGTCATCTGCGAGACGGCGGTGGCGATGATCACGCCGCCGAGTTCGGTGCCGCCGATTAGATCGGGGTTCGTTTCGGAAACGATCGGCGCGAACAGCCGCGCGATCCGGCGCAGCACCTGCGGATCGGAGAAGAGCCGGAATTTGTCGATGTAGTAGTCGCTGCGCACGCCGCCGGAGAGCAGATACTCTCCGCGCGTGATCGCGCGTTCGACGATGATTTTGTGAAGCCAGCGCAGCTCGGGGATGCGGGCGATCGGCGAGTTCTCGTCGGGCACGGCCTACAACTCCCAGAGGAAGGCGTTCCAGGCTTCGTTCATCGGATTCGGAGCGAAGTTCTTGAACGCGGGATTGATCGGCTGCAGAAACCGAAAGTAGAACAGTTCGATGTCGGGGACGTCGCGTGCGATCAGTTTCTGAATCTCCGAGTAGGCTTTTTTGCGCGTTTCCTCGTCGTACGAACCCAGCGCCGAAGCTTGCAGCCGTTGCATTTCCGGCGAACAATATCGCGAGTAGTTCGTACCGGCCGGCGGAAACTGGTCGCAGCCGTAGAGCGAGTTGTCGTCCGGATCGAAGCCTGCCGTCCACCCCGACACGTTCAGATCATATTTCGCGTTGGTCAAAATCCCGCCTTGTCCGAACGTCCCGAACATCAGGTTGGCCGGATAACTCTTCACGGGGGCGTCGATCCCGATCCCCTTGAGCTCGGATTGGACTTGGACCGCGATCGACCGGCGGGTCGCGTTTTCGATGTTGTAGGAGAGCTGGAGCGAGAGCGGGCGGCCGTTTTTCTGTGCCATGCCGTCGGGGCCGAAACGGTAGCCGGCCGCCGTCAGGAGCGCGCGAGCCTTTGCCGGATCGGGCGTGTAGATCCTGACGTTGGGCTCGTAATAGGGTGAGAACGGCGGCTGATCGGAGGTGCCGACGACGGCCGTTCCCCCCGTGAGCCGGTCGACGATCAGCTTTTTGTCGATCGCGTAGGCGATCGCCTGACGCACCCGCACGTCGCGCAGCGCGGGCCGCGAGGTGTTCATGTAGAGGCGATACGTGGAGGGTGCATCGACGAAGTCGAGCTTGATCGTGCCGGCCGCATCGAGCGGGCGCAGCTCGTTGATCGTCTCGGGCGAGGCTTCGAAGATCCAGTCGACTTGCCGGCTGCGCAGGAGGTTGATCGACGTGTTCTCATCGGGAACGTCTTCGACGATGATCCGGCGCAGTTTGGGTTTGCCGCGAAAGTAGCTGTCGTTCGCCACCAGCTCGACGTGGTCGCCGCGGACCCATTTCACGACGCGGAAGGGTCCCGTGCCGATCGGCATCTGGTTGAACGGCACCTGGTTGAGGTTCGGATAGCCGGCCAGCAAATGGGCCGGCAGGATGCAATACGGTGTGTCGCTTTCGGCGAAGACCGTGTCGACGAACGGCGCAAACTTTGCTTTGAGGTGAAAGACGACCGTCAAGGCGTTCGGCGTGTCGACCGACGCTACGCGCTCGTAGCCGTTGCGGCTGCTCACGTTGTTGGCGTTGTTCATGATCGCTTGCCAGGTGAACTTGACGTCGCGGCTCGTAAACGGAGCGCCGTCTTGCCAGCGCACGCCCGCGCGCAGATGATATGTGATCGTCGTGCCGTCGGCGCTGATGCCGCCGTTGGCGAGCGTGGGAACCACCGCGGCCAGGATCGGCAACAGATGTTTGCCCGTCGGATCCACCGACAGCAGCGTATCGAACGAGAGCCGGTTGAACAGCGCTTCGGTCGTGTTCGCGGCGAGGATCGGATTGAGCGTATTGGGCGAGCGCTGCGTCGCTATGCGCAGCGTGGCGGCGGCGTTTTGAGCGCTGGTATCGCCGACGCGCGTGCACGCGGCGAATGCAATCACGAAGAGCAGCGCGCAAGCGCGCAGGAGTGTTAGCGCCGCTTCGGCGCCGGCTTTTTGGCTGAGGATTTTTTCACCGCAGGCTTTGCCGCGGGCGCCTTCTTCGCCGGTGCCTTCTTGGCGGGCACGGCTTTTTTCGGCGCCGCCTTTTTGGCCGGTGCGGCTTTTTTCGGCGCCGCCTTTTTCAACGGTGCGGCTTTTTTCGGCGCCGCCTTTTTGACCGGCACGGCTTTCTTCACCGGTGCTTTTTTCGCGACGGCTTTTTTCGCCGGAGCCTTTTTCGCCGGCGCGGCTTTCTTGGCCGGCGCCTTGGCAACGGCGGATTTTTTAGCCGGCGGCGTGGCCTTCACCGGTTTCGGAGCAGGCTTCGGCGGCGGTGCGGTCTTCACGGCTTTTGCCGGAACAGCTTTTGCCGGCTCTGCCTTAACGGGCACCGCCTTCAACGGCACGGTTTTAACAAGCGCGGTTCTGGGGGGCTTCGGTGCGGGCGCGGGCGCGGGTTCCGGTTCGGGCGCGGCGGCTGGAGGTTTGGGCGAGCGCGCTTTGACCGGCGGCTCGGCCGCCGCGGCCGGCGGCACGAACGGCGTCTCGGGCGCGCGCTCCGGCGTGCTCTCCTTGGCCCGGGTCGACGATGCGCCGGGCCGGGCTTTGCGCACGGCCTTGGCGGCGCCGGCGGCCACGGGTTCCGCGGCAACGTGAACGGGTTCCGGTGCGGGCGGCGGCGGCGGGGGCGGCGGCGGCGGTTCGGGCTCGGGCGGCTTCACGTAGCGCAAGGCCACGCGTGCCAGGCGGCCGCCGATCGGGAAGACGAGCTCGTTGATCTCGAGTTCGTCGAGCACGCCGAGCACGGTTTCGAAGGAGTTGCCCTGATCGCGCGGGCTGTGCGCATCCGAACCGATCGCGATGCCGACGCCGCGTTCCTTGGCCTTGCGCAACAGGCGCCGGTTGGCGTCGAGATAGCGGGCCTTTTCCTCTTCGGGATGATCGCGATAGAGGAAGCGGGTGTTGAACTCGACCGCCATGCCCTGACGCTCCGCGAGGTCGAGCATCTTGTCTTCGTAGCCTTCGAGCGTCGCCTGATCGGGCCAATGACCAAAGATCGCGGGCACGTAGAAGTGGCCGACGATGTTGCCCGGCAGCCGTTCGAGGGCGTCGAGCAGCACACCCATATAGAGTTCCCACGTCTTTTCAGTGCCGACGTGATCGTAGAGCGAGGCGAATTCGGGGTTGTCGAACGGCCAATTCCAGTTGGGCCCGTGCACCGGATGTTCGATCGGAATGAAGTGCACCGACCGGATCAGGCCGTCGGGGCGCATCGCCTCGACGATGTTCTGGGCGTCGGGCCGGGCGCGCGGATCGTTGTCGACCTCGGCGCCGATCGAGTAGCGCATGCCGCGCCGCAGTCCCTCGGAGACGACCTGAGCGTGTCCGACGTCGACGTTGGCGGTCTCGGCGGCACCGTAGAGGTCGCCGGCTTGCGCGAGTTTGAGCGCACGGCGGACCAGATTGACCGAGGCCGGATCTTCAAACGTCAGCGAATTCATGTGGTCGGTGACCATCATGAAGCGCGGATAGCCGCGGCGGCATGCGTGGTAAAACCACAGGAACAGCATACGCGCCGTCAGGGGCAGGGGACGCTCCTCGGCGTACGGCTTGTGTTCGCCCTTGGCGTGACCGTGAATGTCCGGGATGGCGTTGACGCGCGGATCGCGCTCGGTGTGCACGAAACCGCCGTTCTTTCTGAGAATTCGCGGGGTCGCCCTCCCCCGGTGGGGCCGGTGCAAAAAAAAAGCCGGCTGACGATCAGCCGGCGGACAAGGGTTTGCGCTTGGGAGAAGCCCGGACTAGGTCCGAGCACCTCCAGTCATCGTAAAACCAGGTTTGGGAATGTCACTAGTAACGATAACCACCTCCTCTTGTCCGCCTGTTATCCTTCGCTAAGTGTGTTGTCTGAAGGGGCCGCGGACGTAATATGATGGCGGTATTTGCGAACAGTTCTCGACGTCCTTCCGCGTTCAATTCTCTTGCGCGTCGGTCTCGAAGTTGATCGTGACTTCATCGCCGGCGATGAGGTTGCCGTCGAGGATCGGGCCGAACGTCATGCCGTAGTCGCGGCGGTCGATCGTGGTCGTGCCGCTGTAGGCGAAGTGCTTCTTGCCCTTCACCACAGCGGTAGCGTCGAGCGTCGTCGCGATGTTGACGCTCTTGGTCACGCCGTGGATGGTCAGGTCGCCCGTCAGCGTGAACGCTTTGGGTGTACCTTTCACCGATTTCTCGACGAACGTAATCGTGGGGTACTTGGCGACTTCAAAGTAGTGGTCGCGCAGATCGGCGTCACGGTTGCCGTTGCCCGTTCCGAACGCGTTGAGGTCGAACGAGGCGTTGATCGCGCTGGGCAGGCCGTTGTCGGCGATGGTTGCCGTCCCGGTCGCCAGCGGAATCTGGCCGTGCACTTTGCTCAGGGCTAAGTGCGTAACCACGAACTCGGCTTGCGTATGGGCCTTCTCCAACGTGAAATCGGTGGCGAAGGCGGGCGCGCACGTGAAGAGCAGCAGCAGCCCGGTCGCAATCGGTAGACGTATCATGCATCCGGCCTACGCCGCGCCCGGGTTTATTTCCGCCCGGACGCCTGCAGGTGAGCGGCCGAGGTACGTTCGAGGAAGCGGCATGGAGAAAATCGTTCCTTTGACGGGTTTGCGCGTGCGCGGCCCGCTCGGCGTCGCTCACCTGCCGCGATTGTGGCTCAAATGCGTACTCGGCGCCGCCGGCGCCCTGCCCGAGGGCTACACGACGACGCACGTCGGCACGAACGCGAGCGTCGTCGACGGCATCGGCCTCGATCCCGAAGCGACGTACGCGTATCTCACCGGCGGTCCGGCCTACGCCGCGTTTGAAGATTGGGTGCGCGCGCATGCGACGAAACTCGATATCGAATCGATCGCACTCGTCAACACCCGCGTCGAAGCGCACCAGAAACCGGCAGCAAATGCGGCTGAAGTGCGCGCGCGTACCGGCGTGACCGATGCGTCGATCGGCGGCGCCGCGCTGCTGAACGAACTCGATGATTGGGCGACGCTACACGCGGCGCTCGCGGCGAACGCAGGCGGCACGCCGGAACCGATCGTTCCCGCCGTGAGCACGCAGAGCACGGGACCGCTCGGGCTGATGCACCTGCCGCGCTTTTGGATGAAGGCGACGCTGCACGCCGCGGGCGCGCTGTGGGACGATTGGAAATCCGGACCCGACAGCCCACTCGACATGTGGTTCTGCGCGGCGATCGGGCTCGACACCGCGACCGCGATCGCGCACATCAAGGCGCAGCGCCCGTCGTATATGGCGTTCGAAGGCTGGGTGCGCGCGAGCCTTCCGAATCTTGGTCCGGCGGAAATCGCCGCGACCAACGCCACGCTGAAGGGACGTCAGAAACCGGAAGAAGTCGCCGCGCGCGAACGCGCGCTACTCGGCCTCACGGACACGGATTACCGGCCGTCGATCGAGCTCAACGACCAAGTCGATTGGCACCAGCTCCACGCAAATCTCGCGGAGCGTGTCGCCTAACGTTTGTAGCTGTGGCAGCCTTCGAGTTCGAGGATGCGCGCTTTCACGTCGATGCCGTACTCGTAGTTGTGAAGCCGGCCTTCGCAGTCGACGACGCGGTGACACGGATACAGTAGCGGCACGGGATTGCGGGCCATGACGCCGCCGACGGCGCGCGCAGCGTTGGGCTGACCGATGGCGGCCGCGACCCAGCCGTAGCTGCGCACTTCACCGGCCGGTATCTTGGCCGTCGCGCGCAGCGTCGCTTGTTCGAACGGCGTCAGCTCGCTGATGTCGACGCGCGCGAGATCGCTCACGTGCGTGCGGAAGAAGGCGCTGAGCGTATCGCTCACCCAAGCCGGTGCGGTCGACGGAACGACGCTGCGGCCCAGGCGCGATTTGATGCGCTGAAACGCGGCTTCATCGCCTTCACCGCGATCGAGCGCGACGTAGGTGATCCCGCTTTCGCGGAAGGCGACGAACAACTGCCCGAGCGGCGAGTGCATCTTCGCGACGCTGTCGGGCACGGTCGCGCGCACGGCGGTGCGGATGTGGTCGATGATTTTCGGTACGAGGGTCGCGGGCGGTTCCGGCGGCGGCAAGCACGTCAGGCAATATGCAATGCCTTCGTACTGCTCGTAGAGTTCCTGACACGGCGGGCACTCGCGGAGGTGTTTGATGATCTGCTTGCGTTGGGGTTCCAGCGCATCGCGCATGTCATCCCAAAGCTTTTCAACGTCACAGCAGCGCATCTAGTCGTCCTCCTCGATCGCGGAATTCTCGGACGCCACCATCCGGCCGACTTGGGGACCCAGAATCCGGCGGAGAATGCGCACGGCCCGATGGACGTGCGATTTCACGGTCCCGATCGGCTGATTGAGAATCTCCGCGATTTCCGGGTGGCTGCGTCCCTCGACGAAACGCAGCGTGGCCGCAGCACGCAAGTGCATCGGCAATTGGAGCAAAGCTTGTTCGACCAGCACCATGTCGGCCGCGCGGTCGACGATGGCTTCGGGCTGATCGGGACCCTCTTGGGTCTCGTTGAGCAACGCGTCGGGATCGGCCAGCGAGTCGAGCGCGACGTTCGTCGGACGCTTCGAACGCAGGCGGTTGCGCGTGACGTTCAGCGTGATCGTATAGAGCCACGGCTGAAGGCGCAGCTCGGCGCGCTGCTGGGGATCCATTTTGGCCAGGGCGCGGTAGGCGCGAACGAACGAGTCCTGGACGATCTCTTCGGCGTCTTCGCGGTTGCCGGTCATGCGCAGGGCAAAGCCGTAGAGGCGCCGCTGGTAGTCATCGACGATCGCTTCGAAGTTCTCGGGACCAGGCACACCCTTGGTTTGGCGGGCCGGTTGCGGCATCAGCGCCGGAGCGGACAAACGGTAATCCCCAAGGATCGGTGCGAACGCACTCATCACGAGCCCTAACCGCGCTCGCACAAGCGGCGGTTTCGCAATTTCGGAAAGAACGCTTGATCTTCCCGGGTTAAGGGCCCGTTTGCGGTCGAATCGTCCTTTTGTACACGATCGTGACCGGATCGTTTTGGCCACTGCCGGCAACCCGGCCCTCGATCTGGAGCGTCGCGTCGAGCGCCATCAGCAGCGCGTCGGCATAGGCGTAGTAGGCGGTGCCGTTCATCGTGATCGTGCCGCTCAGCGCGGTCGTGGGGCGGTCGGGCAGGGCTCCGTTGAGCGGTCCGTGGGCCGTAAACGCGATGCCGAGGACGCGCCGGCCGTTTAGGGAGCCGTCGGGCAGACGCCGCAGGGAACCGTGCAAGAGAGCGCCCGTCATCGGCGAGGGAAAGTCGAACGGAACCGCGCGCGTGAGGCTGTGCAGATCGCGCAGCGTCGGCGCATCCAGCTCGATCGAAAACGGCTGGTTGAGAATCGTCAGGTAGTCGGGATCGCCGTCGGACTCGTCGCGCTGTTCGCCGTTGGCCATGATCTTCGTCGAAAAAGCGCCGGTCGCTTTGGTGGCTGCGCCGCTTTCACGGCGGTTGTAGTTCACGGTCGCGGTGAACTGCGTTACCGTTCCTTGACGTTCGATCGCCAGCCGCTGTGTGCCGGCGTACACGATCTGCGTCCGATCGGCATGTCCCGCGACTTGATAGCTGTCTTCCCCGTCGATCGAATACCACTGCACCGGCGCGTCGGCCAAAACGGGTGCTGCAGCGCACAGTAGCAACGCAGCAATGACCGATACCGTTAATAGGCGGGTAGACATTCCGATCCTTATGATGTGACGGGACGCGCAGTGATCGCCCCAAGGGAATGGTATAACGAAAACGTGCGGACGGATATGCCGGTGTGTTAAAGGGACTCGTGTGCGGTGCATTCGCGCTGGCTTTGCTGGCATGGAGTACCGGCGGCCCCGCGACCGCGACCGAGACAGCGTTCCCACCCTTGCTCTCCTCGAAACTCGACACGCTCTATGCAACCGCGTACGACGAGACGATCGGGCGGCACGTCCAAACGCAGCGCGACGGCACGACCTACGTGTCAACCGGCGATATCCGGGCCGAGTGGCTGCGCGACGCGAGTGCGATCGTACGCCCCTACATCGGCCAATCGCGGCATGACGCCGACATCGCGAAATCCTTGCGCGGCGTGGTCGAGCGCCAAGCCCGCTATATCCTGATCGACCCCTATGCGAACGCGTTCTCGGCCGACTACAAGGTCGTCGAGGAGAAGTTCGAGGTCGACTCACTGCTCTATCCGATTTGGTTTGCGTCGGACTACTACCGGCAGACCAAGGACGCATCGGTGTTCACGCCCACGGTCCGCAAAGCGTTCGAACGCGTCCTGCACGTTCTGCGCGACGAGCAGAAACACGACAAGCGCTCGCACTATACGAACCCGCAATTGGCCCGCGGCGGCCGCGGCAGTGCCGTGCGCTACACCGGCATGGTGTGGACCGCGTTCCGTCCGTCGGACGATCCGGTGCGCTATCACTACAACATCCCGGTCAACATGCTCGCGGTCGTGGTGTTGCGCGATCTCAGTTCGATCGCCAAAAACGTCTGGCATGACGGGCACACCGCCGCCGACGCCTGGGGCCTCTCGACTGAGATCCAGCGCGGCATCGAGCAGAATGGGACGCTCAATCTGGCTCCATTCGGCCGCATCTATGCCTACGAAGTCGACGGCCTCGGGCACTTCAACGTGATGGACGATGCGAACGTCCCCTCACTGCTCTCGATTCCGTACTTCGGGTATCTGCCCAAAGACAACTCGCTCTATCTCGCGACGCGCCGCTTCGTGCTCTCCGATCGCAACCCGTATTTCTTTCGCGGCAGCTACGCCGCGGGCGAAGGCAGCCCGCACACGCCGCACGGCTACGTTTGGCCGCTTGCGCTCTGCGTGCAAGCGCTGACGTCCGACGATCCGGCCGAAATCAACCGAGTCTTCGGCTATATCGCCGAGGCCGACGTCGGCGACCATCGCCTGCACGAATCGTTCGATGCGAACTGGCCCGAGTCGTATACGCGGCCCGATTTTGCCTGGCCCAACGCGCTCTACGCCGAACTGGTGCAGAACCGCCGCGCGGAGCCCTACACCGCCCCCTAGTGGATTCGCGTTCCGCGAATCCTTCGCGTTTGGGCTGCGCCCAAGACGCCTGTCTAATGTACTTTGCCGCGGCCGGTGCGGCGCAGGAAGTCGACGTAGAAGACGGTCGCGATCGCCTGCAGCGGTCCGAGCGTGAGCATGTCCATCGGGATGTCGGACCAGAAGTCGACGTTGGCCACGTTGTGCGCGCGTAAGTACGACGAGAGCAGCAGTTCGGCAAAAAGCGGGAACGTCAGCAGCACCGAGAGCACGAGCAGGCGGCCCAGGTTCACGAACTGCGCCGAAACCGTGAGGGCTTTGCCGAGCGCGATGAGCGGCAGACGCAAACGGCTCGGCGCCGGTTCGATCGCGGCGACGACCGTCGCCAGCGTGATCGCGCCGGAAAGCAAGATGAACGGCAGCAGCAGCAAGCCGTACCCGGTTTCGGCCGGCGAGAGCACGACGTAGGGCGCGTAGAGCCATTGGCTGAGGAACCCCAGCAGCGAAACGAGCGTGACCACGCCCCAGCGCAGCGAGGCGGCCGTCATGAGGCGGCTCCAGTCGGCTTCTTTTTCGGCTAAATCAAAGGCGACGCCGATCGAGACGCTGGCCGCAAGAAACGAGCCGACGACGATGTCGAGCCCCAGCATGAGCCCGGAATCGAGCAGCACTTGCGTATCGACGATGTACTGCACGCCGATGCCGAGCAGTGCGAGAATGATGTAGTACGGGAAGCGGCGCGCGTACAACGCCAATGCCGTGGCAAAGAGACCGGGCATCGACGCCGGCAGTCCCTTGTCGTCGCCGATCACATCATGCCGCAGTGTCGCGGCGTTCGCGTCGGTAAAAGCGCAGGTTGGCGATGCCCGCAACGACGGTGACGTCATCGCAGTGTTCGTAGATCCGTCCGTCGATCTCGACGATGAATGCACCCTCGTTCAATCCGGCGTGCGTGCTTGCGACCATGCGTTCGCGCTTGTCTTGCGGCGCGCGCGGTCCGAGCGCGTCGAGCACCGCGTGCGTGAGCAACTCGCCCACGCGAAGCGGCGTGGCGAGAGCAAAAGCAACCGAATCGGCGCACAAGACGGCATTGACGTCGATCGGGACACGGACCCGAATCATGACCGGCGCATTCGCGTGTGGCGGCAAGGCCTCTTGCCGAATGCGCGGAAAGCGCGATGCGATGCCCGATCCCGAACCGCGCCGCCGCCGTCAACCTTCGCCGTCGTCCCGGTCGAGCGCAGGCGGAACCGGCGGCGGGCCGCTGCCGATGGCTGCGCTGATCATCGGCGTGATCGTGGCCGGGCTTGGGATCGGCGCACTCGTCTCGGCGTTTCAGAACCGCGGCACGTTGCCCGAACTCGGCGCGACCTCGGCCCCGCAGGTCACGCCGGTGGCGCAAATCACCGGGCCGCAGCCGGTGGTAACGCTCGTTCCCACCGCACCGCCCTCACCGTCGCCGTTGCCGTCGCCCTCGGCCACCCCGTCGCCGAAGCCATCGCCGAAGCCGTCGCCGTCGCCGAGCGCGCTGCCCTCGGAATCGCCGTCGCCCGCGGCAACCGCGACGCCGCACCCGACGGCCGCGCCCAGCGTCGCGGCGGCCGGCGCGACGCCGTCGCCGCTCGCGGCGGCACCGGCGACGCCGCGTCCCGCCTCGACCAACGCGCTGAAGCCGATCATCGTCGTCGTCACGCCGAGCCCGGCGCCGTCTGCCCGGCCGACTGTAACGGCAAGCGTTCGCCCGCCGCCGGCGCCGAGCCCGGCCGACACGGCGGCGGCGCTCGTCCGCCGCTACATCGAGGACCTGATTGCCGGGGACGAGACCGGGGCATATGCGGCGCTCGGCGGAACCAGCAGCGACCGGACCCTCGACCTCAAGGAAGAAGCGTTTCTCGACAAGGATGCGCGTATCACGTCGATGCGCGTGAGCCGCAGCGACGGCGCGGGCGCGACGGTCGACGC